>NZ_LT855380.1:3650000-6093513 GCF_900184295.1 Pseudomonas viridiflava | reverse complement strand
GGATATCCCCTAAGTCAAAAGCCGGTGTGGCAAAAACAACCGCCATTGTAACGGTCCGTTGAAGACTTATCCACATGTAGGTTGCTAACAGACGGCTATAAATCATTGATTTGAAGGAATGAAAGACGACGAACGGTATGTGCATAAGCTCTGTGGATAAGCTCACTTCAGCCCGTTGCATAAGTCGGGGTTGAAGTCTGTGGATAACATACCTGTGGATAAAACAGCCTTTCATGCACAGCTTTTCCGAGGGTGCAGCACAGGCAGAGCACGGTTTTTCGACAACCTTTTGAAACGCTGTACACCTTGTATATCATAGCTCTCAGCGTTTTATCCACAGATATGCCCGACGTAAGAATTATAAGCTCTATAGAAAAGCTTTAAATACTCTCTCTCTTTTATTTCTATAACAGTGCAGCGTGCATGACGATTCGTTCCCTTCAAGACCGGCAAATTGGCCATATAGAACGTTATTGAAGAAAAGCTGGTTGGAAATTGACCTGCGGGCCTGCTTTCTCTAGAATCCCCGGTCTCTTAAAACGGGGGCCATTCCGGCCCGTAGTGGACGAACCAGGTAACACGCCATGAAACGTACTTTCCAACCCAGCACTATCAAGCGCGCCCGCACCCACGGTTTCCGTGCACGTATGGCCACCAAAAACGGCCGTGCCGTTCTGTCGCGTCGTCGCGCCAAAGGCCGTAAGCGTCTGGCAGTTTGATAAATCGGCACAGGAGGTGAGTCGAGACTTCAGTCGGGAAAAGCGTTTGCTGACTCCCCGGCATTTCAAGGCAGTCTTTGACTCCCCTACCGGCAAGGTTCCGGGGAAAAATCTCCTGCTCCTTGCGCGCAACAACGACCTTGATCATCCCCGCCTGGGGCTTGTGATAGGTAAAAAGAGCGTCAAGCTCTCCGTTCAGCGCAATCGTTTGAAACGCCTGATGCGCGAATCATTTCGCCAATACCAAGACAGTTTGGTCGGTTGGGATATCGTTATCGTCGCGCGTAAAGGTTTGGGTGATGTAGAAAACCCTGAACTGATTCAGCATTTCGGCAAGCTGTGGAAACGTCTGGCACGCAGCCAACCTGCTCCACAGACAAAAACCGAACCTGCAGGGGTGGACAGTCCCGATGCGTAAACTGGCACTCGTTCCGATCCAGTTTTATCGCTATGCCATTAGCCCGCTGATGGCCAGTCACTGTCGTTTCTACCCCAGTTGCTCCTGCTACGCGTATGAAGCCATCGATAATCATGGCCTTTTGCGCGGCGGCTGGCTGGCAATGCGCCGCCTGGGTCGCTGTCATCCGTGGAATCCCGGTGGTTATGACCCGGTTCCACCTGTCCCCACCTCCCGTTCTTCTTCGATGGCCGAGTAATCATGGATATTAAACGCACGATCCTGATCGTCGCCCTGGCAATCGTGACCTACGTCGGGGTTCTGAAATGGAACCAGGACTACGGTCAGGCAGCCATGCCGACCCAGAATGTTGCAGCCAGCAACACCGCACCGGGTATTCCGGATACGGCTGCTGGTAATAATGGTTCTGCCAGCGCTGATGTTCCAAGCGCGAATGCAACCACTGCCGCGGCTCCTCTTGAAACTCCGGCCGTAGCCAGCAAAGACCTGATTCAGGTCAAGACCGACGTGCTCGATCTGGCGATCGATCCAGTGGGTGGTGACGTGGTTCAGCTTCGTCTGCCTCTTTATCCACGTCGTCAGGACCGTCCTGAAGTGCCGTTTCAGTTGTTCGACAACGGTGGCGAGCGTACTTTTCTGGCACAAAGTGGCCTGACAGGTACCAATGGTCCCGATGCTCGTGCTGCCGGTCGTCCGGTTTACACGTCCACACAGAAGACTTATCAACTGGCTGATGGCCAGAACGATATGGTCGTGGACCTGAAATTCTCGGAAAACGGCATCAATTACATCAAGCGCTTCACATTCAAACGTGGCCTTTACGACCTGGTCGTGACCTACGTTGTGGATAACCAGAGCGCTCAGCCGTGGGCCGGTAACCTGTTCGCGCAATTGAAGCGCGATTCCAGCTCCGATCCATCGTCGACCACAGCTACCGGTACCGCCACTTATCTTGGTGCGGCTCTGTGGACAGCTGCCGAGCCCTACAAGAAAGTGTCGATGAAAGATATCGACAAGGGTCAGGTCAAGGAAACGGTTCAAGGTGGCTGGGTTGCCTGGCTGCAACACTACTTCGTGACTGCGTGGATTCCTGATCACAACGCAACAAACGTGGTTCAGACCCGTAAAGACAGCCAGGGCAATTACATCATCGGCTTTACCAGCCCGACGTTGACCGTTGCTCCGGGTGCCAAAGGCGAGACCACTGCGACCTTGTACGCAGGTCCGAAAAGCCAGGCGGTACTCAAAGAGTTATCCCCAGGTCTGGAACTGACGGTCGATTACGGCTTCCTGTGGTTCATTGCCCAGCCTATCTTCTGGCTGCTGCAACATATCCACGCGATTCTCGGCAACTGGGGCTGGTCGATCATCGTCCTGACCATGCTGATCAAGGGTCTGTTCTTCCCGCTCTCCGCAGCCAGCTACAAATCCATGGCCCGCATGCGCGCCGTAGCTCCGAAACTGGCCTTGCTGAAGGAACAACATGGCGATGATCGCCAGAAAATGTCCCAGGCAATGATGGAGTTGTACAAGAAAGAGAAGATCAACCCGCTGGGTGGTTGCTTGCCGATTCTTGTGCAGATGCCCGTTTTCCTGTCGCTGTACTGGGTACTGCTGGAAAGCGTGGAAATGCGTCAGGCTCCATGGATCCTGTGGATAACCGACCTGTCGATCAAGGACCCGTTCTTCATTTTGCCGATCATCATGGGCGCGACCATGTTCATTCAGCAGCGTCTGAACCCGACTCCTCCGGATCCGATGCAGGCCAAGGTCATGAAAATGATGCCAATCATCTTCACGTTCTTCTTCCTGTGGTTCCCTGCCGGTCTGGTTCTGTACTGGGTTGTGAACAACACCCTGTCGATCGCACAGCAGGCGTACATCACTCGCAAGATCGAAGCGGCTACCAAGAAAGCAGCTGCCTGATCTAACCTGTGAATAAGTTCTACAAGGCGCCCCCTCAGTGGGGCGTTTTGCTATCTGTCAGTTGTACAGGAGGCGGACCATGAACGTCCCTCGTGAAACAATCGCCGCCATCGCGACTGCTCAAGGTCGTGGTGGCGTCGGCATCGTCCGTATTTCAGGTCCGCTGGCCAGCAAGGCAGCGCAGGCGATAATCGGGCGTGCGCCCAAACCCCGTTATGCCCATTACGGACCTTTCGCCGATGCGTCGGGCCAGACACTGGACGAGGGCATCGCACTGTACTTTCCCGGCCCAAACTCCTTTACCGGCGAAGATGTTCTGGAGCTGCAGGGACACGGTGGTCCGATCGTGCTCGACATGTTGCTGCAACGTTGCCTGGAATTGGGTTGCCGTCTGGCCCGTCCCGGTGAATTCAGCGAGCGCGCGTTTCTCAACGACAAGCTGGACCTGGCACAGGCCGAAGCGATTGCAGACCTGATCGAGGCAAGTTCTGCACAGGCTGCCCGCAATGCGCTGCGCTCATTGCAGGGTGCGTTTTCCCAACGTGTGGATAAGTTGACCGAGAAATTGATCGGTCTTCGGATCTACGTCGAGGCGGCAATCGACTTCCCGGAAGAGGAAATCGACTTCCTTGCCGATGGCCATGTGTTAAGCATGCTTGATAACGTGCGCGATGAGTTATCCACAGTCCTGCGCGAAGCAGGGCAGGGTGCGTTGTTGCGTGATGGTATGACTGTGGTGATTGCTGGACGGCCCAACGCCGGCAAGTCGAGCCTGCTCAATGCGCTGGCCGGACGTGAAGCTGCCATCGTGACGGAGATCGCCGGCACTACGCGCGATGTACTGCGTGAACATATCCACATCGATGGCATGCCGTTACACGTGGTGGACACTGCAGGCCTGCGTGACACTCAGGACCAGGTGGAAATGATTGGCGTGCAGCGTGCTCTCAAGGCGATTGGCGAAGCGGACAGGATCCTGCTGGTGGTAGACGCAACGGCACCGGAAGCGAGTGATCCCTTCGCGCTGTGGCCCGAGTTTCTGGAACAGAGGCCTGATCCGGCCAAGGTCACACTGATTCGAAACAAGTCTGACCTGAGCGGCGACACTACAGGCCTGGAAACCAGCCCCGACGGTCATGTCACCATCAGCCTGAGCGCCAAGGCTGGCGGCGAAGGGCTTGAACTGCTGCGTGAACATCTCAAGGCGTGCATGGGCTATGAACAGACCTCCGAGAGCAGCTTCAGCGCTCGTCGTCGCCACCTTGAAGCGCTGCGCCACGCCAGTGACTCCTTGGAGCACGGCAGGGCACAGTTGACGCTTGCCGGCGCTGGAGAGCTGTTGGCCGAGGATTTGCGCCAAGCCCAACAGTCACTGGGGGAAATCACCGGTGCTTTCAGCTCCGATGACCTGCTTGGCAGGATCTTTTCCAGCTTCTGCATCGGTAAATAGTCACGAAACAGATGCTGTCACGCCTCTGACAGCATCAGGCATCAGATTCGAATCAGTCTGAAAGGGACGGCAATCGTCCCGCTGTCTGTTGATAACCCTTCCGCAAAGCCAAAACCTTCCCTCGCATACGGTCTGATCGCGGTTTCAGCTGTGGACGATTGATCGCTTTCAATCCTTCAGATGCCTCGAGACGCTCTCCCCACGTCGATCCAACAGTCCTTTTTTCACTGACCAGCAGTCGAGCAACCGCCGATTTCATCATTTTCTGTGAAATAAGCCCTGTGCATAACCGCGCCTCAGCTCGGTTGATAACCGGGCCTGAAACCTGAAGATAAACCGGCCTGTGGACAAAGTGCACTTTAATCCACAGGCTCAGGACGGTTATCCCAAACCCTCACAGGCACATGACCACAGGCTTTTGAATCTCTGTACACATTGAAAATAAAGGCCTGTAGGAATCTATCCACAGAAACATGGCTCAGTAAGAATAAACATAAAAACAAGGCTTTATAAACTTTCTTTCCTTTTTATTTTCTTTATCCGCGAGTTTTCCACAGCTGGTTAAATTTTGTGCAACGGGTTTCATTCAGGAGGGGTAAGTCCCTATACTTGTCAGCTATCCCAATTTCCCATCGACAACAGGCACGAGGTGCGTGGTGGATTTCCCTTCCCGTTTTGAAGTGATCGTCATCGGTGGCGGTCATGCCGGTACCGAGGCCGCACTTGCGTCGGCACGCATGGGTGTCAAAACCCTGCTGTTGACGCATAACGTGGAAACACTCGGCCAGATGAGCTGCAACCCTGCGATCGGTGGCATCGGCAAAAGTCATCTGGTCAAGGAAATCGACGCCCTTGGCGGCGCGATGGCCATGGCCACTGACAAAGGCGGCATTCAATTCCGTGTGTTGAACAGCCGCAAAGGCCCGGCCGTGCGGGCAACCCGTGCCCAGGCAGACCGCGTTCTGTACAAGGCCGCTATTCGCGAGACGCTTGAAAACCAGCCGAACCTGTGGATATTTCAGCAATCCTGCGACGACCTGATTGTCGAGCAGGACCAGGTCCGTGGCGTTGTCACGCAAATGGGCCTGCGTTTCCTGGCTGATTCCGTTGTATTGACCACCGGCACGTTCTTGGGCGGTCTTATCCACATCGGTATGCAGAATTATTCGGGTGGCCGAGCGGGTGATCCGCCGTCCATCGCGCTTGCACGCCGTCTTCGCGAGCTGCCATTGCGGGTAGGGCGCTTGAAGACCGGTACGCCGCCACGCATCGATGGCCGCTCTGTCGATTTCTCGGTGATGACCGAGCAACCGGGCGATACGCCGATTCCCGTTATGTCGTTCATGGGTTCCAAGGAACAACATCCGTCGCAAGTGAGTTGCTGGATTACCCACACCAATGCGCGGACACACGAAATCATTGCGTCCAATCTTGATCGCTCGCCGATGTATTCCGGTGTGATCGAAGGGATCGGCCCGCGTTACTGCCCATCGATCGAAGACAAGATTCATCGCTTTGCGGACAAGGAAAGCCACCAGGTCTTCATCGAGCCGGAAGGTCTGACCACCCACGAGCTGTATCCGAACGGTATCTCCACGTCTCTGCCCTTCGATGTGCAGCTGCAGATCGTTCGTTCGATTCGCGGCATGGAAAATGCGCACATCGTTCGCCCGGGCTATGCCATCGAGTACGACTACTTCGATCCACGCGATCTGAAGTACAGCCTCGAAACCAAGGTGATCGGCGGTCTGTTCTTCGCAGGCCAGATCAACGGCACAACCGGCTACGAAGAAGCGGGTGCTCAAGGTTTGCTGGCCGGAACCAACGCGGCATTGCGTGCGCAAGGTCGCGACAGCTGGTGCCCGCGTCGTGACGAGGCGTACATCGGGGTGTTGGTTGATGACCTGATCACGCTGGGTACGCAAGAGCCTTACCGGATGTTCACATCCCGCGCCGAATATCGTTTGATCCTGCGCGAAGACAACGCTGACCTGCGTCTGACCGAAAAAGGCCGTGAGCTGGGTCTGGTCGATGACGCGCGTTGGGCCGCGTTCTGTACCAAGCGTGAAAACATCGCGCTGGAAGAACAGCGTCTGAAAAGCACCTGGGTTCGTCCGGGTACCGAACAGGGCGATGCCATTGCCGCGCATTTCGGCACGCCGCTGACCCACGAATACAACCTGCTCAATCTGCTGACGCGTCCAGAAATCGATTATGCCAGCCTGATTTCCCTCACCGGTGAGGGCTGCATTGATCCACAGGTCGCCGAGCAGGTGGAGATCAAGACCAAGTACGCCGGTTACATTGATCGGCAGCAGGACGAAATCGCCCGTTTGCGTGCCAGCGAAGACACGAAGCTGCCTGAAGACATCGATTACGCGGGGATTTCCGGTCTGTCGAAAGAAATTCAAAGCAAGCTGGGGATAACTCGCCCCGAAACTCTCGGACAGGCCTCGCGCATTCCGGGTGTCACGCCTGCAGCGATTTCCCTGTTGATGATTCACTTGAAAAAACGCGGCGCGGGCCGTCAGTTGGAGCAAAGCGCTTGAGTTCTATGGTTACCCCGCAACACGCCGAAGAGTTATCCACAGGCGCCCGCGCTCTGGGTATCGAGCTCACTCTGGTCCAGCACGAACAACTGCTTGCCTATCTGGCGCTGTTGATCAAGTGGAACAAGGCGTACAACCTCACGGCTGTGCGCAACCCGGACGAGATGGTGTCCCGGCATTTGCTCGACAGCCTGAGTGTGATTTCTTTCATCGAAGGTGGCGCCGAAGGCGAACGCTGGCTCGATGTCGGCAGCGGGGGCGGCATGCCCGGTATTCCCATGGCGATCATGTTTCCGCAGATGAAGGTTTCGCTGCTGGACAGCAATGGCAAGAAGACCCGCTTTCAGACCCAGGTCAAACTGGAGCTGAAGCTGGATAACCTCGAAGTTATCCACAGCCGCGCCGAAACCTACCAGCCGGACGTACCGTTCAACGGAATCATTTCCCGTGCGTTCAGCAGTCTGGAAGACTTTGCCGGATGGACTCGCCACATGGGCGACACACAGACACGCTGGCTGGCGATGAAAGGGCTGCATCCTGCCGATGAACTGGTAGCATTGCCCACGGATTTTCACCTTGATAGCGCACAAGCCTTGACCGTTCCGGGTTGCCAAGGCCAACGCCATCTGCTGATACTGCGCCGCACGGCATGATTGGGAACACAAGCGATAATGGCTAAGGTATTCGCGATAGCGAACCAGAAAGGTGGGGTAGGCAAGACCACCACATGCATCAACCTCGCCGCGTCACTGGTTGCTACCAAACGACGCGTGCTGCTGATCGATCTCGATCCCCAGGGCAATGCGACCATGGGGAGTGGTGTGGATAAACACAACCTCGAAAACTCCGTTTACGACCTGCTGATTGGCGAATGCGATCTGGCTGAGGCCATGCAGTTCTCCGAGCACGGCGGTTACCAACTGCTTCCAGCCAACCGCGACCTGACCGCAGGCGAGGTGGTGCTGCTGGAAATGCAGATGAAGGAGAGCCGTCTGCGTAATGCGCTTGCGCCAATCCGCGAAAACTACGATTACATTCTCATCGACTGCCCTCCGTCGCTGTCGATGCTTACGCTCAACGCCCTGGTGGCGTCTGATGGCGTGATTATTCCCATGCAGTGCGAGTATTTCGCACTGGAAGGTCTGAGCGACCTTGTGGATAACATCAAGCGGATCGGCCAACTGCTCAACCCGCAGCTCAAGATCGAAGGCCTGCTGCGCACGATGTACGACCCGCGTCTGAGCCTGATCAACGATGTCTCGGCGCAGCTCAAGGAACACTTTGGCGAGCAGCTGTACGATACCGTTATCCCGAGAAACATCAGACTGGCCGAGGCGCCGAGCTTCGGTATGCCGGTGCTGGCCTACGACAAGTCTTCCCGCGGGGCGCTGGCTTATCTGGCGCTCGCCAGTGAACTGGTTCGTCGTCAACGTCGCGGCGCGAAAACCGCTCAGCCTACCTAAGGAATTTCCATGGCCGTCAAGAAACGAGGTCTCGGACGTGGGTTGGACGCACTTCTGAGCAGTCCAACCGTCAGTTCGCTGGAAGAACAGGCCATCAAGGCCCCCGAACGTGAGCTGCAGCATGTGCCGCTGGACATGATCCAGCGCGGCAAGTACCAGCCGCGCCGTGACATGGATCCCCAGGCGCTTGAAGAACTTGCGCAGTCGATCAAGTCTCAGGGCGTGATGCAGCCGATCGTGATTCGCCCGATCGGCAACAACCGTTTTGAAATCATTGCCGGTGAACGTCGCTGGCGTGCCAGTCAGCAGGCAGGTGTCGAGACGATCCCGGCCATGGTTCGCGATGTGCCGGATGAAACCGCCATCGCCATGGCGCTGATCGAAAACATCCAGCGTGAAGATCTCAACCCCATCGAAGAAGCGATGGCGTTGCAGCGTCTGCAGCAGGAATTCCAGCTGACCCAGCAGCAGGTGGCCGATGCCGTCGGCAAGTCCCGTGTCAGCGTGGCCAACCTGCTGCGACTGATTGCGCTGCCGGAAGTGATCAAGACCATGCTGTCCCACGGCGACCTGGAGATGGGCCATGCACGTGCCCTGCTCGGTCTTCCGGAAGAAAGACAGGTCGAAGGAGCGCGACACGTTGTCGCACGCGGGCTGACCGTACGCCAGACGGAAGCACTGGTCAGGCAGTGGCTCAGCGGCAAGGAAACCCCTGCGGAACCTGCCAAAGCCGACCCCGACATCAGCCGCCTTGAGCAGCGTCTGGCCGAGCGTTTGGGGTCTGCGGTCCAGATCCGCCACGGGCAGAAGGGAAAAGGGCAGTTGGTGATCCGCTACAACTCGCTGGATGAGTTGCAAGGTGTGCTTGCTCACATCCGCTGAAACAATTGCTCTGTAGCGTATAGTCGGAAATCACTACCTGACTGTTGAATAGGGACTTAACCGCCCCTATACTCTGCGCGCATTTTGTCGGCACAAATTATGCCAAGTTACAGATGATGGCGACCGACAGCGAAGGAGCAAATGCGATGGAATCACGCATGCCAGACCGCTTGCCGTTTCATCGCCTGGCGGTTTTTCCGGTTTTGCTGGCTCAATTGATCGTCCTGCTGATAGCCGCGTTGGCGCTGTGGCAGTGGCGTGGAGTCGTAGCGGGATATTCGGGGCTCTGCGGAGGCCTGATAGCCTGGCTGCCCAATTTATACTTCGCTCACAAGGCTTTCCGGTTTTCTGGAGCCCGAGCCGCTCAAGCCATCGTCCGGTCGTTCTACGCCGGCGAGGCGGGCAAACTTATTTTGACGGCAGTGCTTTTTGCACTGACGTTTGCAGGCGTAAAGCCGCTGGCACCGCTGGCGGTTTTCGGAGTGTTCATGTTGATCCAGGTGGTCAACTGGTTCGCTCCACTGCTTACGAGAACAAGACTTTCGAGACCTTAGGGCGTTTGAGGCAACCATGGCAGAGCAAACAGCTTCGGGCTATATCCAGCACCACTTGCAGAACCTGACATTCGGGCACCTGCCCAATGGCGAATGGGGCTTTGCCCACACCGCAGCAGAAGCCAAGGAAATGGGTTTCTGGGCTTTCCACGTCGATACCCTCGGCTGGTCGGTTGCGCTGGGTCTGATTTTCGTTCTGATTTTCCGCATGGCGGCCAAGAAGGCGACTTCCGGCCAGCCGGGCGCCCTGCAGAACTTCGTTGAAGTACTGGTCGAGTTCGTCGATGGCAGCGTGAAAGACAGCTTCCACGGCCGCAGCGCGGTCATCGCGCCACTGGCCCTGACCATTTTCGTCTGGGTATTCCTGATGAACGCCGTCGACCTGGTACCGGTCGACTGGATTCCTCAGCTGGCGATGCTGATCTCCGGTGACGAGCACATTCCATTCCGTGCCGTTCCGACGACTGACCCTAACGCGACACTGGGCATGGCCCTGTCGGTTTTCGCGCTGATCATTTTCTACAGCATCAAGGTCAAGGGCATCGGCGGCTTCATCGGCGAACTGACCCTGCACCCGTTCGGCAGCAAGAACATCTTCGTTCAGGCACTGTTGATCCCGGTCAACTTCCTGCTGGAATTCGTGACGCTGGTAGCCAAGCCGATTTCTCTGGCACTGCGTCTGTTCGGCAACATGTATGCTGGTGAGCTGGTATTCATCCTGATCGCCGTCATGTTCGGCAGCGGTCTGCTCTGGTTGAGCGGGCTGGGTATCGTTCTGCAATGGGCATGGGCTGTGTTCCACATCCTGATCATCACCCTGCAAGCGTTCATCTTCATGATGCTGACCATCGTCTACCTGTCGATGGCTCACGAAGATAACCATTGAGATTCGCCTCCGGGCGTATCTGATGACCGTCCCGCAAACTGCGGGACGGTGCCCGCAAGGGCTGATGTAACAAACGATTTTGCTTTACCGCTTTAATTAAAAAAACCTAACCAATACGACGTAAAAGTCGGGAGGAAAGATGGAAACTGTAGTTGGTCTAACCGCTATCGCTGTTGCACTGTTGATCGGCCTGGGCGCACTGGGTACTGCAATCGGTTTCGGCCTGTTGGGCGGCAAGTTCCTGGAAGGCGCAGCGCGTCAGCCGGAAATGGTTCCAATGCTGCAAGTTAAAATGTTCATCGTAGCGGGCCTGCTCGACGCCGTGACCATGATCGGTGTTGGTATCGCTCTGTTCTTCACCTTTGCGAACCCCTTCGTTGGTCAACTCGCTGGCTGATCACTCGAATTTTCGAGTTGATTGGTGTGATGGACAACGAACGAGCGAGGTGTTGGCGTGAACATTAATGCAACCCTGATTGGCCAGTCCGTTGCGTTCTTCATTTTTGTGCTGTTCTGCATGAAGTTCGTGTGGCCTCCGGTCATCGCGGCTTTGCACGAACGTCAGAAGAAGATCGCGGATGGACTGGACGCTGCTTCCCGAGCAGCTCGCGACCTGGAGCTGGCCCAAGACAAAGTGGGTCAACAACTGCGCGAAGCTAAGGCTCAAGCAGCTGAAATCATTGAGCAAGCCAAGAAACGCGGTACTCAGATTGTCGACGAAGCCCGTGAACAGGCTCGCGTTGAAGCTGACCGTGTGAAGGCTCAGGCTCAGGCCGAGATCGAGCAGGAACTGAACGGTGTCAAAGACGCCTTGCGCGCCCAGTTGGGTAGCTTGGCAGTCAATGGTGCAGAGAAGATCCTGGGTGCCACAATCGATCAAAACGCGCACGCGGAGCTGGTTAACAAACTGGCTGCTGAAATTTAAGCGAGGGCGATCATGGCAGAACTGACCACGTTGGCCCGACCTTACGCTAAGGCGGCCTTCGAGCACGCGCAGGCCCACCAGCAACTGGCCAATTGGTCAGCCATGCTCGGCCTGGCTGCTGCGGTGTCGCAAGACGACACCATGCAGCGCATGCTCAAGGCCCCGCGACTGACGAGCGCACAAAAGGCCACCACTTTTATTGAAGTGTGTGGCGACAAGTTCGATGCCAAGGCACAGAATTTCATCCACGTCGTTGCTGAAAACGACCGTCTCCCGCTTCTGCCGGAGATCGCCGAACTGTTCGACCTGTACAAGGCCGAGCAGGAAAAATCGGTCGATGTGGATGTCACCAGTGCTTTTGCATTGAACCAAGAACAGCAAGACAAACTCGCCAAGGTTCTCAGTGCACGGCTCGGCCGGGAAGTGCGCCTGCATGCTGCGGAGGATGCCACCCTTATCGGTGGTGTCGTAATCCGCGCCGGCGACCTGGTTATCGATGGCTCAGTTCGCGGCAAAATCGCGCAACTAGCCGAAGCATTGAAATCTTGAGTTTGAAGGGGCAGCAGAGCAATGCAGCAACTCAATCCTTCCGAAATAAGTGAAATCATCAAGGGTCGCATCGAGAAGCTCGATGTAACCTCCCAAGCCCGTAACGAAGGCACAGTCGTCAGCGTGTCTGACGGTATCGTGCGGATTCACGGTCTGGCCGACGTAATGTACGGCGAGATGATCGAGTTTCCGGGCGGCGTCTACGGTATGGCGCTGAACCTTGAGCAGGATTCCGTGGGTGCCGTTGTACTGGGCGCTTACACGACTCTGGCTGAAGGCATGAGCGCCAAGTGCACTGGCCGCATCCTGGAGGTTCCGGTTGGTAAGGAACTGCTGGGTCGCGTAGTCGATGCACTGGGTAACCCAGTTGACGGCAAAGGTCCGCTGAACAACACCGAGACCGATGCGGTCGAGAAAGTTGCTCCAGGCGTGATCTGGCGTAAGTCGGTAGACCAGCCTGTACAGACTGGCTACAAGGCTGTCGATGCAATGATTCCAGTCGGCCGTGGCCAGCGTGAGCTGATCATCGGTGACCGTCAGATCGGTAAGACTGCTCTGGCCATCGACGCAATCATCAACCAGAAAGACAGCGGCATCTTCTGCGTCTACGTGGCAATCGGTCAGAAACAATCGACCATCGCCAACGTGGTTCGCAAGCTCGAAGAAAACGGCGCACTGGCTAACACCATCGTCGTGGCTGCAAGTGCTTCCGAATCCGCTGCGCTGCAGTTCCTTGCACCGTACTCGGGTTGCACCATGGGTGAGTTCTTCCGCGACCGCGGTGAAGACGCGCTGATCGTTTATGACGATCTGTCCAAGCAAGCAGTGGCTTACCGCCAGATTTCCCTGCTGCTGCGCCGTCCACCAGGCCGTGAAGCCTACCCGGGTGACGTGTTCTATCTCCACTCCCGTCTGCTGGAGCGCGCATCGCGTGTTTCCGAAGAGTACGTAGAGAAGTTCACCAACGGCGCAGTGACCGGCAAAACCGGTTCCCTGACTGCACTGCCGATCATCGAAACCCAGGCTGGCGACGTTTCCGCGTTCGTTCCGACCAACGTGATTTCCATCACCGACGGTCAGATATTCCTGGAATCGGCCATGTTCAACTCTGGCATCCGTCCAGCTGTGAACGCCGGTGTTTCGGTATCGCGTGTAGGTGGTGCCGCTCAGACCAAGATCATCAAGAAGCTCTCCGGTGGTATCCGTACCGCTCTGGCTCAGTACCGTGAACTGGCGGCATTCGCCCAGTTCGCTTCTGACCTGGACGAAGCGACCCGTAAGCAACTTGAGCATGGTCAGCGCGTTACCGAGCTGATGAAGCAGAAGCAATACGCACCAATGTCGATCGCTGACATGGCGCTGTCGCTGTATGCCGCTGAGCGTGGGTTCCTGACCGACATCGAAATCGCCAAGATTGGCAGCTTTGAACAAGCGCTGATTGCTTACTTCAACCGCGATCACGCCGATTTGATGGCGAAGATCAACGTGAAGGGTGACTTCAATGACGAAATCGATTCTGGCATGAAAGCCGGCATCGAGAAGTTCAAGGCCACCCAAACCTGGTAAGCCGCAGCGGGGGCCGGAAGGCTCCCGCTTGCTAACCTGATAGGTGTTACATGGCAGGCGCAAAAGAGATTCGCAGCAAGATTGCGAGCATCAAAAGCACGCAAAAGATCACCAGCGCCATGGAAAAAGTGGCGGTCAGCAAAATGCGCAAGGCTCAAATGCGCATGGCTGCTAGCCGTCCTTACGCGGATCGTATCCGCCAGGTGATTGGTCATCTTGCCAACGCTAACCCGGAATATCGCCACCCTTTCATGATCGAGCGCGAAGTAAAGCGTGTCGGTTATGTCGTGGTGAGCAGTGACCGTGGTCTGTGCGGCGGCTTGAATACCAACCTGTTCAAGGCTTTGGTCAAGGACATGGCGGTAAACCGTGAAAACGGCGTAGAGATCGATCTGTGCGTGGTTGGCAGCAAAGGTGCGGCATTTTTCCGCAACTTCGGCGGTAACGTCGTCGCTGCAATCAGCCACCTGGGCGAAGAGCCGTCGATCAATGATTTGATCGGCAGCGTCAAGGTGATGCTGGATGCCTACCTGGATGGCCGTATTGATCGCCTGTCCGTGGTATCCAACAAGTTCATCAACACCATGACGCAACAGCCAACGGTGGAGCAGTTGATTCCGCTGGTGGCAACCCCGGATCAGGAACTCAAGCACCACTGGGACTATCTCTACGAACCCGATGCCAAAGAGCTGCTCGATGGCTTGATGGTTCGCTACGTTGAGTCGCAGGTGTACCAGGCGGTGGTCGAGAACAACGCAGCTGAACAAGCGGCGCGGATGATTGCAATGAAGAACGCCACCGACAACGCCGGTGATCTGATCAGCGATTTGCAGCTGATCTACAACAAGGCGCGTCAGGCAGCGATCACCCAAGAGATCTCGGAAATCGTCGGCGGCGCTGCCGCGGTTTAACGGTTCAAATATTAGAGGAACCAGCTAATGAGTAGCGGACGTATCGTTCAAATCATCGGCGCCGTGATCGACGTGGAATTTCCACGCGATAGCGTACCGAGTATCTACAACGCGCTGAAAGTACAGAGCGCGGCAGAAACCACCCTGGAAGTTCAGCAGCAGCTGGGCGACGGCGTGGTTCGTACCATTGCGATGGGCTCCACCGAGGGCTTGAAGCGTGGTCTGGAAGTAACAGACTCTGGCGCAGCCATCTCCGTACCGGTCGGTAAAGCGACTCTGGGCCGGATCATGGACGTACTGGGCAACCCGATTGACGAAGCTGGTCCGATCGCCACCGAAGAGCGCTGGGGCATTCACCGTCCTGCGCCAACCTTCGCTGAGCAAGCGGGTGGCAACGATCTGCTGGAAACAGGCATCAAGGTTATCGACCTGGTCTGCCCGTTCGCCAAAGGCGGTAAAGTCGGTCTGTTCGGTGGTGCCGGTGTCGGCAAGACCGTAAACATGATGGAACTGATCCGTAACATCGCCATCGAGCACAGCGGTTATTCCGTGTTCGCCGGTGTGGGTGAGCGTACTCGTGAGGGTAACGACTTCTACCACGAGATGAAGGATTCCAACGTTCTGGACAAGGTTGCTCTGGTCTACGGCCAGATGAACGAGCCGCCGGGTAACCGTCTGCGCGTAGCCCTGACCGGCCTGACCATGGCCGAGAAGTTCCGTGACGAAGGTAACGACGTTCTGCTGTTCGTCGACAACATCTACCGTTACACACTGGCCGGTACTGAAGTATCCGCACTGCTGGGCCGTATGCCTTCCGCAGTAGGTTACCAGCCGACCCTGGCCGAAGAGATGGGTACTCTGCAAGAGCGCATCACTTCGACCAAGAACGGTTCGATCACCTCGATCCAGGCGGTATACGTACCAGCGGACGACTTGACCGACCCGTCGCCAGCGACCACGTTTGCCCACTTGGACGCAACCGTCGTACTGTCCCGTGACATCGCCTCCCTGGGTATCTACCCGGCGGTCGATCCACTCGACTCGACTTCGCGCCAGCTGGACCCGAACGTTATCGGCCAGGAACACTACGACACCGCTCGCGGCGTTCAGTACGTGTTGCAGCGTTACAAAGAGCTGAAAGACATCATCGCGATCCTGGGTATGGACGAGCTGTCGGAGACCGACAAGCAGTTGGTTAACCGTGCTCGTAAGATCCAGCGCTTCCTGTCCCAGCCTTTCTTCGTGGCAGAAGTCTTCACCGGTGCTTCGGGTAAATACGTTTCCCTGAAAGACACCATTGCTGGCTTCAAAGGCATCCTCAACGGTGACTACGACCACCTGCCAGAACAAGCGTTCTACATGGTCGGCGGCATCGAAGAAGCGATCGAGAAAGCCAAGAAACTGTAATCCCGGCGCCCGGAAACGGGCGCTAATCAGGTTGAGGCAAGCAAATGGCTATGACAGTCCATTGCGACATCGTCAGCGCGGAAGGGGAAATCTTCTCCGGTCTGGTCGAGATGGTGATTGCGCACGGTAACCTGGGTGATATCGGTATCGCTCCAGGCCACGCGCCGCTGATCACTGATCTGAAGCCGGGCCCGATCCGCTTGATCAAGCAGGGTGGGGAAGCCGAGGTGTTCTACATCTCCGGTGGTTTCCTTGAGGTTCAGCCGAACATGGTCAAGGTGCTTGCCGATACTGTGCAACGTGCTGGCGACCTGGACGAAGCCTCCGCTCAAGCAGCTGTAAAGGCTGCAGAGAAGGCCCTGAACGAGAAAGGCGCAGACTTCGACTACGGATCTGCAACTGCTCGTCTGGCCGAGGCCGCAGCTCAGCTGCGTACCGTTCAGCAAATTCGCAAGAAGTTCGGCGGCTAACCCCGCTGCTTCATGCGCGATTGAGAAAAAGGGTAGCCTCGGCTACCCTTTTTCTTTTTCCGAATAAGCCCGTCCCCGGCCGCTGGCTATGATTGCCGCGCCGCTCAGTTGGTAGTCCTCATGTCTCTCGATATCGTCATTCTTGCTGCTGGCCAAGGTACCCGGATGCGTTCGGCCTTGCCGAAGGTACTCCACCCCGTTGCGGGCAACTCCATGCTGGGTCATGTTATCCACAGTGCCCGCCAGTTATCCCCAAGCGGCATCCATGTGGTGATCGGCCACGGCGCGGATGTGGTGCGCGAGCGTCTGGCGGCTGACGATCTGAATTTCGTGATGCAGGACAAGCAACTCGGCACAGGCCATGCCGTGGCTCAGGCCGTGCCTGCACTGACGGCTGAAACCGTCCTGATCCTCTACGGCGACGTGCCCCTGATTGAAGTCGACACGCTGCAGCGTCTGCTCAAACTGGTTAGCTCTGAGCAGTTGGGTCTGTTGACTGTCACCTTGAATGATCCGACGGGCTATGGCCGTATCGTGCGCGACGAGCAAGGCCGGGTGGCTGCTATCGTCGAGCATAAGGATGCAACCGACGCCCAGAAGGCGATCACCGAAGGCAACACCGGCATCCTGGCAGTACCCGGCAAGCGTCTGGCCGAGTGGCTGGGGCGTCTCTCCAACAACAACGCGCAGGGCGAGTATTACCTGACCGATGTGATCGCCATGGCTGTGAACGATGGCCTGGTGGTTGCGACGGAACAGCCGTACGACGCCATGGAAGTGCAGGGCGCCAACGACCGCAAGCAGCTTTCCGAGCTTGAGCGTCACTACCAGTTGCGCGAAGCCCGCCGTCTGATGGCCGCTGGCGTCACCCTGCGCGACCCTGCGCGCTTCGACGTGCGCGGTGAAGTCAGCGTCGGTCGTGATGTGCTGATCGACATCAACGTGGTGCTCGAAGGCAAGGTCGTGATCGAGGATGACGTAGTCATCGGTCCGAACTGCGTTATCAAGGACAGCACATTGCGCAAAGGTGTTGTCGTTAAAGCCAACAGCCACATCGAAGGCGCGATTCTGGGAGAGGGCAGCGATGCTGGACCTTTCGCGCGTCTGCGTCCTGGCAGCGTATTGGGCGCCAAGGCGCATGTGGGTAACTTTGTTGAGCTGAAGAATGCCGTGCTGGGTGAAGGCGTGAAAGCCGGGCACCTGACCTATCTGGGTGACACGGTCATCGGAGCTCGCACAAACATCGGCGCGGGCACCATCACCGTCAATTACGACGGTGCGAACAAACACCAGACCACTATTGGCGAGGACGTCTTTATTGGCTCAAACAACTCTCTGATTGCACCTGTGGATATCGGGAGCGGCTCTAATACGGCGGCTGGATCAACAATCACTCAGAATGTGGATAAGTCCCAGTTGGCCGTCGGCCGAGCCCGCCAGCGCAACATCGACGGCTGGAAGCGGCCGGTCAAGATCAGGAAGGACTAGTTATCCACAGACCGTGGGAGGCGGCTTGCCGGCGATAGCGTCAGTTCAGTCACTGATAAGGTCGCCTGAAAGAATGCATCGCCGGCAAGCCGCCTCCCACGATCCTCTGTTTATCGGTAATTGCTCCACATGCCGAATGCCACAGTAAACTGCTACGACCCTTGACCAATCCCTTCAAATAGGTTTTGATTGCCTTCGTTATCTTTCGAATCGAAACTTAAGGTTCTCATGTCGAAGCGCAATACACCTCAACGTCGCCACAACATTCTTGCCCTGCTGAGCCAGCAGGGTGAGGTCAGTGTGGACGATCTGGCCAAGCGTTTTGAAACCTCAGAAGTTACGATCCGAAAGGATCTGGCCGCGCTCGAAACCAACGGTCTGCTGTTGCGTCGCTACGGTGGTGCAGTCACCTTGCCGCACGAACTGATAAGCGAAGGCGCTCAACCTGTCTCCAAATACAAACAGGCCATTGCTCGCGCTGCCGTTACCCGCATCCGCGAGCACGCGCGCATCATTGTCGACAGCGGCAGCACCACCGCAGCGATGATCCCTGAACTGGGCGCGCAGCCTGGCCTTGTGGTCATGACCAACTCGCTGCACGTCGCACGCGCACTGACCGAACTGGAACAGGAACCCGTCCTGCTGATGACTGGCGGGACGTGGGATCCGCATTCCGAATCCTTTCAAGGGCAGGTCGCCGAACAGGTGCTGCGCTCCTACGATTTTGATCAATTGTTCATCGGTGCCGACGGTATCGATCTGATCCGTGGCACCACGACCTTCAACGAATTGCTGGGTCTGAGCCGCGTCATGGCTGAGGTCGCCCGGGAAGTCGTTGTGATGGTCGAAGCCGACAAGGTCGGCCGCAAGATCCCCAACCTGGAGCTGCCCTGGAGCAGTATCCACACCCTTATTACCGATGATCGTCTGCCCACCGAGGCGCGCGACCAGATACAGGCCCGCGGCATCAATCTGATTTGTGCCGCTGTCAGCTAGGAGAGAACCATGTGTGGAATCGTTGGCGCAGTCGCCGAACGTAATATCACGGCCATTTTGCTCGAAGGCCTGAAGCGTCTTGAATACCGCGGCTATGACAGCGCAGGCGTGGCCGTTTTCACTAACGAAGGCACGCTCGAGCGTCGCCGCCGTTCCGGCAAGGTCAGCGAACTCGAGCAGGCTCTGGCCGGCGAACCTCTGGTGGGTCGTCTGGGCATCGCCCACACCCGCTGGGCCACCCACGGCGCGCCCTGCGAGCGTAACGCTCATCCACATTTCTCGGCCAACGAGCTGGCAGTTGTCCACAACGGCATCATCGAAAACCATGAAGCCCTGCGTGAACAGCTCAAGGCTCTGGGCTACGTGTTCTCGTCCGATACCGACACCGAAGTCATTGTTCACCTGCTGCACCACAAGCTCAAGGACACGCCCGATCTGGCGGCGGCCCTGAAAGCTGCGGTCAAGGAACTGCACGGTGCCTACGGACTGGCAGTGATCAGCGCTGCGCAACCGGACCGTCTGCTGGCGGCACGCAGCGGCAGTCCGCTGGTGATCGGCATGGGTCTGGGCGAGAACTTCCTCGCCTCCGACCAGCTCGCACTGCGTCAGGTCACTGACCGTTTCATGTACCTGGAAGAGGGCGATATCGCCGAGATCCGTCGCGACAGCGTGCAGATCTGGAGCGTCGACGGTCTGCCGGTCGAGCGTGAAGTCGTGCAATACCACGAAGGTGCCGAAGCCGCTGACAAAGGCGAATACCGCCACTTCATGCTCAAGGAAATCCACGAGCAGCCCAAGGTCGTGCAGCGTACGCTTGAAGGTCGCCTCGGCCAGCAGCAGGTGCTGGTCCATGCCTTTGGTCCACAGGCTGCCGAGCTGTTCGTCAAGGTGCGCAACGTGCAGATCGTAGCGTGCGGCACCAGCTATCACGCCGGTATGGTTGCGCGTTACTGGCTTGAAGGACTGGCCGGGATTCCGTGTCAGGTCGAAGTCGCCAGCGAATTCCGCTACCGCAAGGTCGTGGTCCAGCCGGACACCCTGTTCGTTTCGATCTCCCAGTCCGGTGAAACCGCCGACACCCTGGCTGCCCTGCGCAACGCCAAGGAGCTGGGCTTTCTGGCCAGCCTCGCGATCTGCAACGTCGGCATCAGCTCGCTGGTGCGCGAATCCGACCTCACTCTGCTCACCCAGGCCGGACCGGAAATCGGCGTAGCGTCCACCAAGGCATTCACCACCCAGTTGGTCGCCCTGCTGCTGCTGACCCTGTCGCTGGGCCAGGTCAAAGGCACGCTGGAAGAGGGCGTCGAAGCGCAACTGGTCGATGAACTGCGCCGCCTGCCAACCCGCCTGGGCGAAGCACTGGCGATGGACACCACCGTCGAGAAAGTCGCCGAACTGTTCGCCGAGAAGCACCACACCCTGTTCCTCGGTCGCGGCGCGCAATTTCCGGTCGCCATGGAAGGTGCGCTCAAACTCAAGGAAATCTCCTACATCCACGCCGAAGCCTACCCGGCCGGCGAACTCAAACACGGCCCGCTGGCGCTGGTCGACGCCGACATGCCCGTGGTCACCGTCGCGCCGAACAACGAACTGCTGGAAAAACTCAAATCCAACCTGCAGGAAGTCCGTGCACGCGGTGGAGAGCTGGTGGTATTCGCTGACGAACAGGCCGGCATGAAAAACGGCGAAGGCACCCACGTTGTCGCCATGCCACACATCATCGACGCCCTGGCACCGATTCTGTACACCATTCCGCTGCAACTGCTTTCGTACTACGTGGCCGTGTTGAAGGGGACGGATGTGGATCAGCCGAGGAATCTGGCGAAGTCGGTGACGGTGGAGTAGTTATCCACAGAAGCCGGACATCAGGTGGCTGTTCAGAATAAAGATTGCCACAACCTATTAAAGTTTGAAACAGCTCGAAAACCCCCGAAAATACGGGGGTTTTCTGTTTCTGGACCAAGCCGTTGGTTCGGATTAGCGGCTTCGCTTTGTAGTGGTCAACTGGTCGCTGGACTATTCGTCGTCAGACTCTGCGTAAGCTTCTGCCAGTAGGGCCTGGGCGTGACCTTCAAGGAAGTCGAAAACTTCCTCTTGGATATACCCGTTGTATTGCTTCCGCCGACCCTTTGATACGACCCCATTCTGATCTAAGCACTGCATAATCAGCTTACTCAAGAGGCTACCGCGCACGTCGTAGTTGTCATTAACCACCTTGAGCAACGTGTCGTATCGTTGCAGATACTCGGTTTCTTCCCTCAGTTCGACTTCCAATGCCCGCTTGGCCATTTCCAGCGTGAAGGCCACACACTCAGTCGCATCCCAGTAGCGATATAGGCTTGGGTCGCCGGTGAAGTTAAGCGACATGTTGTCGGCATCGATCCAACGAACGTCCCAGAATTGCCGTGCAGGTTTCGAGAAGCTCTGCAGAGCTTCTAAATAGCGTTGCTCCTCTCGTTTCATGGCGACGGAGACAGGAAGTAACAAACCGTTCTCCAGCGCACCGCTGCAGCACAATGCCTGGTGTATCAAGAAGCGCGACAGTCGCCCATTCCCATCCATGAAGGGGTGCAAGAAGACAAATCCGAATGAGGCAATGCCGGCGGCCACCAGCGGGTCAAGCTCCAAGGGAGCACGGTTTGCGAAGGCCATGAGTTCGACCATCAGCTCCCGGCAAAGATCTGGAGGAGGGGGTATATAGGTGACCCCCGCCGCTCCTCGAAAGGAGTTGGTCAGATGGTTTTGTTCATGCCGGAAGGCCACCGCCCATTCGAGTTGTTGGGAAATTGCATTGTTTTGCAGAGAGACCAAGTAGTCTTCGGTGAGCGGCTGGCGGTCATGTGCCTGGCGCAGTAATTGAACAAAACGTTCTGACTTCTGCTGGCTTGGTGCTTCCTTTTCAATCGCAAATGAGGAATCTGTTTCGCTCAGGTAAGCCCAGTTGATGGCGCGATCCATCATTTCCTTAGGCAAGGAAGCAATGAACTCTTTCGAACGCCCTAGAATGTCGTATTCAAGCAAGGCCTGGACCTCAGGCGTGCGTTCTACCGTCGCGCAATATTGGAGCGTCCCTAGCCCATTGAAGTCCACGCGCCAGCGGTTGTTTCGCACAGATGGGCCCGTGATGTACCGCTCAGGATCAAACAGCAGGACGCCGGGACCCCGAGGCTTGTCCGTGTAGTCGAGTAAAAGATCTGAATAGGCTTCCCAGAGGAAGCAGACTTTGCGGAGATAGCCGCTGCTGGGAGATTGAGTTATGGCCTCGACAAGTAGTCGACCATCAATACGAGGCAGAGCCTGCGCCAAAATAGAGAGGTTGACGCCCTCATGTTTGAGCGCAAAGATGATGTGGGCGAGAAAATCCCCAGCCTCCGGTGCAACCGCCTGCGGCACTGCAAGCGCGCCGCTGATCCGCTCAATGCGTGTGACTGGTTGAACGAGTGCAGGTTTCTTGACCCCGATAGCTTTCAGGCCCATCACATTGATCAAATGGGCGTAACCCACCAGATTCCCCATTGTTTTCCCCTGTCTCTGACCAGATTTTCTTAACCGAGCCAAGATTTTCTTAAAATATGCGTCGAACGCTCAGAAAATATTAACCGAAAATGGCCGTGCCTCCACTATTTTTGGGCTTTCCGCTTATCGGCGCGCCGGGAATCTGTGTAGTTGTCATCGGGTGTTGTTCTACTGGATGTATTACGGCACCGGTCTCTCAGCGTGGCAGCCTGAAGGTAGGCCCAGCAGCAAAAAAAGGGCTGAGGACGTGTTCTGTTTCGCGTCCTCCCATGCCCAATTCTCGACTGCTCGGCTGAGCAACTTACACAGGGTTGCAGCTAGAGTCGCAATCCCAACGAAAATGAAAATGGACGTTCCCCAGTGGTAAGCATTTTCCTCAAAGCTTTTCTAGCGACTGTCTGTATGTTCTCAGCGATCACAAACGCTGCCGAACTCAATCTGTCCGCCGAAGGCGAATCGCTCTACTTCAAAGCGTTACCTTCTCTGGAAAAGATTGATGAGCTGAACAATGAAATATTCAGTGTCCGGGACGAGTTGTCCGCCAACGAAAAATTCCCGGATCAAAAAAGAGAGGAAGTGAAAACCGAGCTCCAGGGACTTCTAAAAGAAGCATTGCCTTTGCTCACGCGTTCTGCCGAGGAACTCAACCCGGCTGCACAGTATCGACTGGCCGTGATGGTCTCGAATTTCGAATCTGGCCAGCAGGCTGCCGAGAAAGTCTGCACCCTCCTCAGGTCTAGCTTTAGCCAGAGTTTTACCCCGGCAGGCTTGCAGATGCTTTCGTACTGCTTCGATGAGGTTAAAACACCTGAATTCCGGGCGCTCGTCGATGCTTTACCTGACGATGAAACGCTGTACGGCAAGTATTACCCACAACCCGCGATGAGGCCAAGTTGCGATAAGGGCAGTCGCTCTCGCAGCAACCCGATTGTCTGGATCGACGAGAGAAGCTTTCGCGCCAATTTCTATATGAGCTATGCAACTCAAATGTCGAGGAAAAACGATGGACAGGAAAGACTCCGCTATCTCAAGAAAGCCGCTGAGCATGGGTGCAACAAATAGGTACCGGGAGGCTCGGCCGCCAGCTCGCGTTGCCGGACGATAAACTGCGGGCTTTTCTGGCGTCGCAACAGCAGCCAGCCAAAGGAAGGCGCCAACTTCCCCCCGCTCCAAAAAATCACACCCTACTCAATTCACCCGCAGCTCCCTCACCCACCGATCTGCCCCTCTGCGACAACACCGTATAAATCGCAGGCAGTACAAACAGCGTGAACAAGGTCCCTGTCATCATGCCGATGACGATCACCAGACCCAGGCCGAAGCGGCTGTTGGCGCCAGCGCCTGATGCGAACAGCAATGGGATAAGGCCCACGACCATTGCGGCTGTGGTCATCAGGATGGGACGCAGGCGGATGCGTGAGGCCCTTACGATGGCTTGGGCGGATGTGCTACCGCTGAGGGCGATCAGCACATAGGGATGGCGCTTCACTGCACCGACGTAAATCATCAACGTTCATCCTTGACTCAATGGTTCAGTAGATTGGCCAGCAGCCAGGGGTCAGAAGCTCGATCAGGTTCTCGTCCGGATCGCGGAAGTAGATGCTCGATCCGCCCTTTGGCCATTCCGTACGGCCCTCTATGGGCACGTCAGCCTGATCGAGACGTTCCACCCAGGCGTCCATCTCCCGGGCGTCTATAGCAAAGCACACGTGTATGCGTCCGCTCGCATCGTGTGGCGGAATTTCCCCACCGCTCAAGTGTTTGGTTTCCAGCGAGGTACCGCGCTTAAACAGCAGCAGCGTGTTCAGACCTCCGACGTTCAGGGCGACCAGTACGCTGCTTTCAACCATGACTTCAAGGTCGAGCGTGTTGTAGTAAAAATTCTTGGCTTCTGTAAGATCTTTCACATAGAGCGCCGTCTCAATGATCCTGTTGAGTCGTGGCATGTGTCGCTCTCCTTTTTTGAGACAAAGAAACCCCTCGGGTTTGGAAGGCCATGGATGGTGAATGTCTTGTTGCGCAACATCGATTTGAATCTGTTGGTGGTGCTTGATGCCTTGCTGACAGAAAAGCACGTCACCCGCACGGGCGAGCGTCTGCACCTGAGTCAACCTGCAATCAGCCACTCCCTGAGCAAACTGCGCAGCCTGCTCGACGACCCGATCCTGATCAGGAAGGGCAACGAGGTGTACCTGAGCGCGCTGGCGCTCAACATCCAGATGCCCGTCAAGGAAGTGCTGAGCCAGATCGAGACCCTGTTCGGCAACTCCATTGCCTTCGAACCTGCCAGCTCGCAACGTACCTTCAATCTGGCAATGTCCGACTACGGTGCAGCCATCGTGTTGCCCAGGCTGCTGGTGCGCATTCGCAAGCAGGCTCCCAACACCACCGTCGTCGTGACGCAGGGCAGCCGCCCCGGCATGCTTGAGCAGATCACTCAGGGCAAGATCGATCTGGCGCTTGGCGTGTTTCCCGGTCTGCCCGCCGACATCGCCCAGTCCACGCTGTTCGAAGAGACATTCTCGTGCCTGCTCGACCGCAAGACGCTGCCATCCAATGGCGTGCTCGACCTGGACAGTTACCTGATGCGTCCACACATTTCCGTGTCCATGGATGGAAGCATCGGCGAGATCGATAACCTGCTGCGTGCTCAAGGTCTGCATCGGCGCATCGCTGTCAGCGTGCCGCACTGGCGTACGGCGCCCCGGATGATCAGCCAGACCGATTTGATCCTCACCGTCGCCACCCGCACGCTGGATGAGGCGGAGGTGGACGACACGCTGATCAAGCTCAGCCCGCCGCTGGCCATACCGCCGTTTCCGTTCGTGCAGATCTGGCACCACCGCTTCAACGAAGACCCTGCCCATAAGTGGCTACGCGAACAGGTCGAACAGGTGGCGTCTCATCGAGACCCCGCCGGCTGAGTCGGGCGCAGACGCAGGCGCAGGTCCGGTTTAGCACGGACTTTGGCGCCATCAACAGGGCAGTGGTTATGTAGAAAGCGCCAGCTATCCCGCCCAGCCAGACCCACCAGGGCGTGCCTTGCAGCGCCATGAGGCCCGGACGCTGGACCTTGAAAATCAACATCACGCCAATCACGGCGATCAGACTGACGATCAATGAAACCGTAGTCGCCAATAAAGGATGTCCCAGGGCGCCGCCCAATCTTGCATTGGTCCCCGCCTGTAACGGAACTGCAAAACCGGTTGCCAGACTTAGAGCAAAAGCAGTCACTATATTCATCAGACAGGTTCCTCTTTTTTTCAGTGTTACCCAGCCGGGCGCGCACTGACCAATTCTCAGTTCTGATGGGCGGTATGAGTGAGGCTTATTAAGTGGTGGCCTTTGGCTAGGAACTAGCCGAGCACCTGATGAGCCCTGAACGGGCTCTGGCGTGAGCGTCATTGAGTCGTGGTGTTGCCGCATAGTCATACTTTTCTGTTATTGGTTCATCGACTCATCTTTAAACAATGGAGCACGCTTGCGGTAATGAGGTGGAATCGTCGCAGGCCCTCTTGATGAGCCGCTGCCTCAACCCCGCCTCATCATAAAAATAAAAAACAGCCCGCCCAGCAACGCCGTCGAGATCCCGATGGGCAGATCTTCAGGCGCAATCAACGTGCGCGATACCACGTCCACCCAGACCATCAGCAGCGCGCCCAGCAGCGTTGCAACCGGCAGCAACCGTCTGTGTTCCGAGCCCACGAGGCGTCTGGCGATGTGCGGCACCATCAGGCCGACGAAGCCGATGGAGCCGCACAGGGCGACGAGTACGCCGGTCATCAGCGAGGCGATCAGGAACACCAGCAACCGGACATTGCGCACTTGCAGGCCCAGGCTCACGGCGGTCTGATCGCCTGCCATCAGGGCGTTCAACGCGCGGCCGAGTCCCTGAAGCAATATCCAGCCTGCCAGCACGGTCACCGATGGCACTGGCAGCAGTTCCCAGCGAGCAAGGCCAAGGCCGCCCAGCATCCAGAACAGCACGGAAGAGCTGGCGCGGTGATCGCCCAGAAACAGCAGCAGGTTGGCGATGGCCATCATGACGAACGACACGGCGACGCCGCTCAACAGCAGGCGCTGGCTGTCGAGGCGGCCGTTTCGACTGGAC
This sequence comes from Pseudomonas viridiflava, assembly GCF_900184295.1. Classification (NCBI taxonomy): domain Bacteria; kingdom Pseudomonadati; phylum Pseudomonadota; class Gammaproteobacteria; order Pseudomonadales; family Pseudomonadaceae; genus Pseudomonas; species Pseudomonas viridiflava. The sequence continues at coordinate 6,066,727 of NZ_LT855380.1, read as the reverse complement.
AGCGACAGCACCAGGATCAGGCTGGCGAGCGAGCCTGCAAATGCGGCGAGGGGCAAGGTCAGCATGCCGAGGATTTCGCCGACGTGCATGACCACAATCACGGCACCGAGTGTGGCGCCCGAAGTGGCTCCCAACAGATGCGGATCGGCCAGCGGATTGCGGGTCACGGCTTGCAGCACGCAGCCTATGAGCGCCAGACCTGCGCCTGCCAGAGCGCCCAGCAACACACGGGGCATACGGATCAGCCAGACGATGGTCTCTTGTCCTGCCGTCCAGAGGTGTGGCTCATGACCGACGCCTGACAGTTTGAGCGTCAGGATGCCGATGACCTGCTCCAACGGCACAGGCGCTGCGCCGAAGGTGACAGACACCAGGCACGAGATCAGCAGCACAACTGTGAGAGCGATCAGCAAACCGGTGTAGCGGCTCCGCCGTTCCGTGAGCCACTGCGACAGGGTCATCGCGCCACGTCGTGAAAGGCCGCCGCCAGAGTCTCGATGGCTGCGACGTTATCGATGCCCGGTGTGACGGCGACGTAGGGCAATACGACGTAGCGCCTGTTGCGAACCGCATCGACGGATTGCAGGGCCGGGTTGTTTTCCAGAAATTGCCGCTTCTGTGCGGCGCTGACTTCGCCATAGTCGACGATCACGATGATTTCGGGATCGCTTTGCACCACCGACTCCCAGTTCACGTGAGTCCAGCTGGCCGCGACATCGCCCATGACATTGCGTCCGCCCGCTGCGTTGATCAGCGCCTGCGGAATGGCCAGACGCCCGGCAGTCATGGGCCGGTCTTCGCCGCTGTCGTACAGAAAGACTCGTGGAGGCGCTTTGTCTGCCAGTTGCTCGTGGACCCGACTCACCCTGCTCTGCATGTCGGCCACCAGCGCTTGTGCCCGGTCCTGAACATTGAATATGCGACCCAGATTGAGCAGGTCGTTGTACACGTCATCCAGCGTTGCTTCGGCGCGAGGCATGATCTGCGCGCAGGATTCGGTCAGCTCGTAGGTCTGAATGCCCAGCGTAGCGAGGCTCTGCGGCGTGACATCGCCGCCGACCCGCATGCCGTAGTTCCAGCCGGCGAAATAGAAATCGGCGTTGGCGTTGAGCAGGTTTTCCACGGACGGGTATTTACTGGACAACTCGGGCAGCGTGCCCAGATCGTGCAGCAGCGCGGGATCGGGTTTGTTCCATCCGGTGATGCCGCTGTAGCCCGCCATGTGGGATTGCAGGCCCAGCGCGACCATTATTTTGGTGAGGTTGACGTCGTTGCTGACCGCGCGTTGCGGCGCAGCGTTGAATGTCACCGAGCGGTCGCAGCTTTGCACGGTGACCGGATAGTTCGTGGCTTGCGCGTGCACCATCGGGCTGATCGCTAGTGCGGCCAGGGTCAGCCAGTTCAACAAAGGCTTCATTTCAGGGAATCCAGGTGATGCGTGGGTAATCACGCAGAGGATGGCAATCGACCAGCGCCTTGGCGCCGAACACGCTGAGCAGCAGATCCGGGGTCAGTACGTCCCAGGGCGTGCCCTGGGCAACCAGCCGACCGTGATGCACCACATACAACCGGTCGCAGAATGCCGCCGCCAGGTTCAGGTCATGAATGCTGGCCAGCGTCGCCACGCCGAGCTGTCTGACCAGCCCCAATAGTTCGAGTTGATGACGCGGATCGAGGTGGTTGGTCGGCTCGTCCAGCACCATCAATTGCGGTTGCTGGACCAATGCACGGGCCAGCAGACAGCGCTGCTTTTCGCCGCCGGACAGCGTGTCGAAACGATGCTGTTCATAACCTTCCAGCCCGACGGCTTTAAGCGCTTGCTGAACGATGGCGCGGTCTTCGGCACTGTCCGCTGCGAAAAACCCCTGATGAGGTGCGCGCCCCATCGTCGTGACATCCAGCAGCGTCAGGCCGAAGGCGTCGGGAAACTCCTGAGCAACCACCGCTACATGCTGCGCGCACCAGCGCGGGCTGCGGCTCCAGATGTCATGGTTGGTCAGCGTGACGCTGCCGCTGTGCGGGCGGCTGTAGCGGAACGCGCAGCGCAGCAGACTGGTCTTGCCGCTTCCATTGGGACCGATCAGCCCCACGAACTCGCCTGCGGCAATCTGCAGGTCGATGTCCTTGAGGGCGAAGTGTTCGTGGTCGCAGACAGACGCTTGTTCCGGCGCCCAAGCCAGGTTCTTCAGGGTAAGCATCAGAAACTCATGTCCGCAGTGACGTACAGGGAGCGCGGCTCCCCGAGGATCCATTGCTGGCCCTCGTTGTACTGACTGGCCGCGTACTGACGGTCGAACAGATTGCGCACCTGCAGACCCAGCGTGGTAGTGCGCAGCGCTTTCCACGAAAGACTGGCGTCAGCCACGGTGTAGGCGGGCAGCTCACGGGTGTTGGCGATATCGGCGTATCGACTGTCGACATAGCGCAGCCCGCCGCCGATCTGCAGCGCGCTGCCGAGCTGTTTGTCGAGCCAGAGGTTGGCCGTGCGTTTCGGCACATCGACCGGTGCGTTGCCGTCACGCGACACGGCCACACCCGCAACGCTCTGATCAAACTGATCGTAGCGAGCACGCACGAAGGCTGCGTTGGCGGTCAGCGTCCAGTCCTGCGGCAATTGCAGCTCCAGGCTCGCCTCCAGTCCGTTGGAAGACTGCTGGCCTACCTGTTGGGTAAGATCAGGATTGCCGGCATCAGTGGTGAGCAGCTTCTTCTTGACGATGTGGTAGGCGGCCAGCGTCCATTCCAGACGCTCATCCCACAGCGCCTGTTTGAAGCCGATTTCCGATTGCCGGGCGGTGGCCAGATCGAATTGCTGCTGGCCCGGATTGAGTGAAACCAGGCTGCCGACGCCGTCGGTGCTGGTCGAGTATTGCGCGTAGGTCGAACTGGTCGGGGTCAGTGCGTAGACCAGGCCGACTTTCCAGTTGTTGCCGATCAAGTCCTTTTCGGTGTGGCTGTCGTCACGCAACGCGTTGCGCTCGATATTCACGTAGTCGCGCCGTACGCCCGTGATGATTGATAACTGATCGGTCAGCAGGGTGCGGTTTTCACCGAAGACCGACAGCTGCCGAGTTGTACTTTTGAACAGCTCGGAGTAGGGCGACGCGCTCTGGAAACGGCCGGATGCGGGGTTTTCGATGTCGATCGGATCGCCGGCCGGGTTTACGTCGTCATACGGCGAATTGTTGGTCAGCTTGAAGCGGATGCGGTTGACGTCCATGCCCAGTACGCTCTGACTTTCAAGGCCTGCCAGGCTGTGCTTGAACGTGAAGGTCTGGCGATCGCCTACCTGTTCCTGATTGTGTTTGATGCTGAAATAGCCGCTGCGCGACAGTTGCTGTGTGGCGGCATCCCAGTTGTAGTTTTCAGCGTTCTGCCAGCGTCGGTGCGATGTCAGGTAATACAGCTCGTTGGATGATGTCACCTGATCGGAAATCTGCCAGTCAGTGGTCAGCCGCGTCCACTGATCGTCGTAGCGTTGCACGTCATTCTGGATGTTGTAGTTCTTGTCCCGCAGACCTTCGTGGTAACGGCCGTTGATCATCGGCACGCCAAAATAATTCATCGGGCGCTGTCTGCCGCCGTCGTGGGCGAGGGTGTAGGACAGGGTGTCACTGGCCTGCCAGCGCAATGCTCCGCTGAAGAAAGTGCTGGCCGAATCTCCGCGATCCACCCAGCCGTTGCTGTTCAGCTGGTTGATGTTCAAGCGGTAGCTCACCTGATCGGACAACGAGCCGCCGCTGTCGAGTGCCGCCTGGCGGCTGTCGTAAGAACCGTAGCCCAGGCGAAGGTGGTTCTGGATCTCGCCTTCGAAGGGTTTCTTGGGAATGACGTTGATCACCGCACCCGTCGCGCCTTCGCCGTAGAGCACCGAAGCCGGGCCGCGCAGTACTTCGATGCGATCGATTGCCCACGTATCAACCGGCATCGTGACAGTGCCCATGGCGCTGTACATGCGGCTGCCGTCATACAGCTGCATTACCGATCCCTGTCCCGTAAAACCTCGAGCTGACAACGCTGTGCCGCCATCACCCGGTGTACCGATAGCGGTAATGCCCGGGCTGCGCGCCACGGCTTGCTGCACGTTGGCGTCGCCCCGGCTGCGCACCTCATCGCCATCAAGCGAACTGGTGCTTGCCGGAGTCTGCAAGGCTGTCATTTGCAGGCGTGATCCGGCACCGGTCACGGCGTCCAGAGCGTTACTTTCTTGCTCGTTGGCGGTGGATCTGATCGTGGACGGAGCAAGCTCTATCTGTTCTGAAGCGTTGCTGTAAGCGGCGCTGCTGCCTGCCAGCAGACACAGGCTGGCGGCTGCGGTTCTGGACCGTGAAAAGGAGCGGATCATGGAGGGCGGGTCGCTCAGGGAAACTGCGTTTGAGGAAGGTGCAAGTGTTATAACATAACATTTAGCGACCGTTCGTCCACGTTTTTCGATGCCCTGAAAGCACGATGCCCGAACAGGGTTCGGGCATCGTGTGGGTATATCAGGCTCCAAAGACCGCTTCAGGCTGTGGATAAGTTTGCTTCAGCCTCGGCGTGTCACGATCAATTCGACCGCCGCAATACGCTCGGCCTCTTCGTAACCTTCCTCAAGCAATTCTTCGCCGAACACATCCGGGTCCAGCTCGCGGTACGTCCAGGTCAGTTCGGCGTGATCGATAGCGTCTTTTACGGCTTCGAAAAACGGATCCCGCTCGCCGGTCATGGCGACACCGGTATACAGCAGCAGCGAACCCCCGGGGGCGAGGCGGTCGATGGATTCGTGCACGATACGCACTGAAAGGTCCGCACCCAGCGAATCTCCACCATGACGATAAGCACGTTTCTGGGTGTCTTTCATGTAGGGCGGGTTGGCCACGATCAGGTCGAAGCTGTCAGTCAGGCCGGTGAGGATATCGCTATGGCTGCACGTCAGATTTTCAATGCCCGCGATGGCGGCGTTGACCTGCGCAAAATGCAAGGCTCTGGGGTTGATATCCACCGCGTGAACCTGCGCATCAGGACGCGCCTGTGCAATGAGCAGCGCGCCTGCACCCGTGCCACAACCGATGTCCACCGCGCGTTTTATAGAGTGCGATGTGCGTTGCAGATGGCCCTTGATTGACTGTGCAAAACGGTACGTGTCTGGCCCGAAAAATACCGAATCTTCATCGTGAGTCGGGTAAGCGGAATGCACCAAAAGCAGATCATCCAGGCTCGAAAACCTGACCCGACTTTTCAGGCCGTCCTCGCTGCGCTGCAGAATCCCGGCTTCCAGAAGACCCTGGGCTTCAGAGGCTGGCAGCATGGACTCGGGAATGATCCGGCTCCAGCCGAAGACATCACGCAGCGAAAGGGCCGTGCGATTTTCCGGGCGTTCGTTGACGCGCTGGTGAGTGAGTGGCGTCGGGGTGATGAAGCGATAACCGCCCGCCGCCAGTTTTTGGGCGAGGGTGGCCAGTGCCGTGCGGTCCGGCAAGGTCAGGCTCATGCTTGAACTCCCGTCATGCGCTCGGCCATGTGCGAGACGAACAGGCGTGTGGCGTACAGACCTGCGGCGCTCGAATGGCGGGCGGGCGACAGGCTTTCGATCAGCAAGGGCATCTTCTCCGTTGCAGCCACGGACTCCAGTTTCAGGTGCAGTTCGCGCACGTCCGGATCGGCGTCCGCTGCGGCATCACTTGCCTGTGCAGGAACAGGCTGGCCGCTGCCCGGCAAGTTGCGGAACCTTGAACGAAACGCTTCGGGCAGACGCTTGCCTGTGCTGGGCTGGGCGCTGCCGTCTGGAAGCCAGTCACCGGCGATCCAATCGTGCACCAGTTGTTTTTCGTAGCCGTTGAACACGCCGAACATCGGTGCACCGACACCTTCAAACAGTTGCCAGAAACGGCTATGGATCGGGTCTTCGTGGCGCTTGATCCAGCCACGGTTTTCCAGAACGCCGAGGAACTCGGGAATCTGATCGGGGCTGGCGAGCCATTCGTTGACGGTCTTGCCATCCAGGCGGCAGTAGTCGGAATGCATGTGCTGGCCGAAGGTGCGTTTGCGCTCAAGCATGGCGATCACTTCCTGCTCCAGATCGAACGACTGGATGACGGCCGATGAACCGATGCCCAGCTCATTGAGCTTGTAGCCGCTGGCGACCCGACGGTAGAACGCGTCACGCTCCTGGCCCATCGGCAACAGCGCCATGACGCTCTGCGCAGCTTTACGGGCATGGCCGGTGCTGGCGTTGTCGATCGTCACGTGCAGGGTGAAGTAGTAAGGATCGATGCCCAACTCGTTCAATTCGAACGAGGTAATGAGCAAGTGCAACGGCAGCTGTTCATAACCCAGGTTGTAGCCAATCACTTCGGGAAGAAACTCATCGCCCGAGTGCCCCAATGCCAGCTGGATGGCGCCTTGCAGGTAGGCTTCGTCTTGCAGCGGTACGTTGGTGTCGCAGTCCAGATCGGCCAGCAGCTTGCGGTACAGCGACACATGATTCTGCGCCTGCTCGCCATCGCCCAGCTCTTCGAGGTAGGTGCGAATCAGCCCGTGAAAACGGTAGTCCGCCCAGTGCGGCAGCAGACCATACAGCCAGGCGCCATCGACCAGCTTGGTGGGCGCGACCTGCTGGATGAAATACATCGCATGGGCTTTGTTCTTGAAGAAACGGCGCGGCTGACCTGAGCGGCGCTGCTCCAGATAAGTCGCGTATTGCTCGGCGACCTGGCCGACGTTCTGCTCGATCCAGTGTTCGAGCGCTTCCGGCTGCGGTGGCAACTCGCAATTTTCCCGGTCTGCCATCGCAAGGCAGTGTTCAAGAAAAGCGACTGCCTCGTGCCGCGACTCGTCAGTGCTCTCACTCAACAAGGACTGATAGACAGCCTTTGATTCTTCTTCCACTACAGTCGGTTTGACGACAGTGTTACCTGTCATCAGCTGAAGAGACGTCATAAAAATCGTACCTCGGCAGTTGAGAGTCACGAGAGAAGCGGTCGCACGAGACTTTCTGTTGTTCTATTGAAAAAAGAGTGCCGGGCCGTTTGGAAAATTCAGCGTTTTTTGTCTGTGGCCGATGGGTGGCGTTTTGCTGGTCGAATCAATTGCATTGCCGATGAAACGCCGGAATGTGCTCAAGCGCGTATAACGCCGCCTGATGCTGGACCGATTCCCTGTCTCCCTGAAAGCGATGCTGGAGACTGACGATGTGCTGCTGCCCGTCCTTCACAAAACCCCAGGCGAAGCAGACGGTTCCGGCGGGTATGCCGTCCACATCGTCAGGACCGCAGATGCCCGTGGTCGCGACAGCCACATTTGCAGGGCTTTCATGCAGCGCGCCTTTCACCATCTCCCGAGCGACCTTGCAACTGGTCAGATTGAACTGCTCGATGGTCTCGGGTTTGACGCCGAGCACACGTTGTTTGGCCTCGGGGGAATACACCACATAGCCGCACTCGATCCGCGAGCCGCTGCCGGGAATCTGTGCCAGCAGCGTGACGATCTCGCCTGCTGTGCAGGATTCGGCAGTGACGAGTAACAACTTTTCATTGTGTAGATAAGACACCACGTCTTCGACGATCTTCATGCTTGAACCTGCCGTCCTTATTGTTCTCTCGGGACGCGCTGTTTGCCGCCCGGTGACTTGCCTGTGGACAGAGCAGGCGTAGTCCCGTTCCGAAAAACCGACATGTCACCCGACCAGTTGCAACTTGATTGACGGCGCGCAGGCCGACGGTCAAAAAGGCTGAACGCAGATTTTCGAGAGGGGTCGTAAAAGTCGTGTCGTCATCGACGACGTATCTGGCCCATAAAAAAGGATGACCGAAAATGACCAACTATTTTCGTATGAGCGCTCTTGCTGTGATGCTGTCGCTGGGTTCGCAGGTGGCCTTGGCCGCTGATGACTCCGCAGACTTTGTAGATAACGCTGCTGCCAAAGGCATTGCAGAGGTTGAAGCGGGCAAAATGGCCCAACAGAAAAGCGCCTCAGCGGATGTGAAAACATTCGCCGAGCACATGATAAAAGAACACACAGAAGCCAATGAGCAGCTGAAGAAAATCGCTCAAACCAAAAAGCTTGAAGTGGCGGACGACGCCATGCTGATGGACAAGGCGAAGGCGATGATTCTCGATTTGCGCGACGAGTCGTTTGATAGGTCCTACGCAAACAATCAGGTCATGGCGCACGAGCAAACCATCAAACTGTTCAAGGAACAGGCGGCTGAAGGGACCGACCCTGATGTGAAAGCGTTTGCAGAAAAGACACTGCCGACGTTGGAAAAGCATCTGACAGAAGCCAAAAAACTGGCCGCCGCTCACGGCGGTGACGCTGCCAAACAGTAACGTTTGCAGTGATGCCGCATGACCGGGACCTCTGTTGAGGAACTGCGTCATGCGGTTATTTGATACGGTTCCTGATCAGCCATTAATAACTTTTCTTTTGATCCATAAAAAACCGGCGCAAGGCCGGTTATTTTATTGACTTGAACATGCCTCGCCGTTAAACGAGGCCGTTCATCGTGATGGCAGCGTTATCGACTCGGTAAGTTATTATCCAGCAGCGACGCAACACCGAAAACTTTGGTGGCCATCACTACTTGAAAACCTCGACGGGCCAGACGTGCCTCTGCATCAAAAGATTGAAGTCCTTTATCAAAGACGGCGTTGCCCATCTCTATCTTCGTCGTGACACGTGTACGGTTTGTTTTCATGATGCTCATCCTCAATAACGGTTGAATGCGCTGTTATCAACTTTCCTTGCCTTGTACAAATCCTGATCCCAGGTCCGCGCCGGTAATGGGATTGGCCTCAGGATCGGACATCGTCCGGGTTTTCATCGCTTCCAGAACCTGGGCGTCGTCGGCGCTCAACGTCACCGAAGCCGAACCGTCGCCTCCATCCACTGCCGGTTGTGGCGACTCGACGTATTCCCACTCGCCGCCCTGGTTCCAGGCACCGCGTACATTGGGCTCGCCCGACATGTTGAAGTACTTGTTGGTGAATTCGGGCATGCCAGGCAGCTTGCCTTGCGGGAAGTTGGGCTGGATGGCGTGCAGGGCTTTTTCGAAGGACAGTTGGTGAGCGATCTCGCGCGTCATCAAAAAGCCCAGTGCGTCTTTTACGCCCGGATCATCCGTGACGTTCATCAGACGCTCGTACACGATCTTGGCTCGTGCCTCGGCAGCGATGTTGGAGCGGAAGTCTGCGGTCGGCTCGCCAATCGTGTCGATGTAGGCAGCTGTCCATGGCACACCTGCGGAATTGACCAGCGGCGCCCCGGCGCCATACAGCAGACTGGTGATATGGGAGTCATTGCCAGCGCCGTTCAGGGACCGGTACAACTCGCCTTCTTCCTCGATACCTTCTGCCAACTGGCCCTTGGCGCCTTTGTTGAGCATCACGATAATGGAGCCGACGATCTCCAGATGGCTCAGTTCCTCTGTCGCGATGTCCATCAACAGATCCTTGCGACCTGGATCGTCCTCACTCAGGCCCTGGGTGAAGTAGCGGCCTGCTGCGGCAAGCTCGCCTTGCGCGCCGCCGAATTGTTCCAATAGAAGGTTGGCAAGCCCCGGGTTCGGACGGGCTACACGTACGGTGTACTGAAGGCGCTTGTTATGTATGAACATATCATTTCCTCAGGCTGACTCTTTCGGTAAGCATGTGTCCACGGGTTGAACACGATGCGGTGCAGTCATGGGTTATGAAAGAGCGAGGCGAAGAACGTTGCTCAAAACTATGCAGTGACGGGATGAATGGTTGAAAAAACCGAGTTCAATAGAATTTCGTTATTTCCCACCTGTCGGTGAGAAAGTTTGAAAAAACGGCGGATAGCCCCGGATGACGGAGAGTACATCCTGTTGAAGGGAACCCTCCCGGGACACCGACTTTTTTGCACTTATTAACAATAACTATGAATCAACTTGATTCGTTTTAATCCAGATGAGCGCACTCGAGTCATGGCTATATGATATTGCTTAAAACAGGTTCTAAAATACTGGGAATTTTTTGAAATGAGCACGATCTGTTTTGCGAGTGGACAAAGCAGGAGTAACAAAATGGCTGATGAAAAACACTACCGGATCGATTATTTATTGCACGGTAGCTATAAGACCTTCTACATCAGGGCCGTCGACATGGACAATCAGGAAGCCTGGCATTGGGCGACGGTTGATGCAGGGTTTGGCGCGATTCCCAAGTACCGTTCCGACAGGGTGCCAAAGCTGAGCAAACCTCAGGCCGAGAAACTGGGGCTTTCGAATGTGGAGTGGAAACGGGCGTAAGGTTAGATGGCTGAGTAGGTGATAGACGTTCACCAGCGTGCAGGTTCGATGTCGCACGATGGTGGATGGAGGTGATGTGATCGATCTGATTCAGTGGCCCGCAATGGCCGTGACGTTATTGGCAGCCTGGTTCATCGGGTCGCAACGACCTGCCAGGCGCATGCTCGCCTTCTGGTGCTTCATCTTCAGCAACTTCCTCTGGATCATTTGGGGTCTCCACGCTCATGCCTATGCGCTGATCGTGCTCCAGGCAGGTCTCTGCGTCATCAATCTCCGGGGTTTCAAAAAGAATCGGGACGGCGCCAGAGGCGATTCCGAATAATCCCTCACGACTGCTTTCCCGCCGGTAACTACTGGAAACAGTGAGTTACACAAGGTGGTGGTTCGGTACGTTGACAAATGCTCGGTTTTTGTCGGGTTCCCCTCCTCACGTTTATCGCCAGCACGCCGATAGGCCGGTATCAGATTGCATGACCCCCATTGAACTAACCAATCGGGGCAAGCTCTCAAGTGATGTCACAATGCCTTCACTTGGTCGGTACACCCTCCCATTTGTAAACGTGACTTACTGCCATCTGTCGCGACGTAAAGAAGGGAGTTCTTTCAGCCGGATCAGGCCCCCTTACTATAAAGAGAACGATATGAATATTCTGTCGCCCGGTATCTACCTGACCAACCGCCTGCGTTTTCCTGCCAAGTTCACTGTCCTTGCCATCATCATCGTCATTCCGCTGCTTGTGCTTGGAATGCGTGTGTTCAACAGCCTAAACGCAAGTATCGACACCGTCGCGCAAGAGCGTGTGGGTCGTGAATACCTGCATATTGTGACACCGGTATTGCGCCTTTCCATGCTGCAGCGCGCACTGACCAACCGCGTGCTGACGGGTGATACCTCGGCCACTCAAGACTTTGTTGCCAATCGCGCTCAACTGGAAACGGCGTTCGCCAATCTGGCTGACATGGACGCTCGCCAGGGCCGCACTCTGGAGACTGAAAACCGCGTGCAACGCCTGCGTGACAGCGCTCGTACCATCATGGATGGCGTAAAGCCTGGTGCATCGCCGGATGAAGCGTTCGCTCAGTGGAATGAGCAACTGACCCAGACGCTCAACTTCATTTATTACCTGTCGGCCACGTCCGGGCTGGTGCTGGATGAAGACTATGCGTCGCTGTTTCTGATCGACCTGAGCACCATCCGCATGCCGCGCCAGATCAATATGGCCGGGCAGATCCGCGGAATATCTGCCGCCCTGAGCACCGGCCAGAATCTGAGCCCCGCCATGCGAGGCTCGCTCGACAGCCTGTTCAAACAGGAAGCGCAAACCCGTCTTGAACTGGAACAGAGTATTCGTTTGCTCAAGCGTCGTGCGCCTGAACTGACTGAACGCGTCAACGCGCCGGTCGTAGCCGCCATTGCCGCGATGGACAGCTATCGCGATGACCTCAAGGCTTATGTATCGGGCACCTCCCTGTCGGCTCAACAAGGGCTATCGTTCAGTGCTCGTGGCAACGCAGTGGTTGCTGGGTTCTACAAGGCACAGGACGAAATCCAGACATCGCTGCAAGGCGAACTGGACACACGTTACGACGCACTGCTGCTGCAACGCGAAATCGTCATCGGCATGTGCGTGATCATGGGCCTTTTGCTGCTCTATGCGTTCTGCAGCATCTACAAGGCCTTGCGTCTGGCCATCGACGGTTTGCTTGACGTCACACGCCGTCTGGCTGACGGTGACCTGAGCGCACGTGTCAATGTGACCAGCCAGGACGAGGTGGCCGATATCGGCACAGGGTTGAATCTCATGGCCGAAGCCTTCTCCGGCTCCATCTCGCACATGGATCGCACCTCTTACGAGCTGTCCGAAGTGGCTGCGCGTCTGGGCAACTCCATCAGTCTGGCCAAGGAGTCGATGAACGCGCAGCAGGCCGAAACCGAACAGGTGGCGACCGCCATCAATGAAATGACTGCCAGTGTCGCCGACGTCGCGCAAAACACAGAAGGTGCTGCGCTGGCCGCTGACGAAGCCAACGCGGCGTCGCGCACTGGGCTGCGTGTCATGCATCAGGCGCATTCGACCATTCAGGCGCTGGCCGAGGAAGTGGAACTCAGCGCTCAGAAAGTCCAGGCGCTGGCGCTGCACAGCCAGTCGATTGGTGGCGTGATCCAGGTGATCAGCACCATCGCCGACCAGACCAACCTGTTGGCATTGAACGCGGCCATCGAAGCGGCGCGTGCCGGTGAGCAGGGCCGTGGCTTTGCGGTGGTGGCCGATGAGGTGCGCACGCTGGCGTCGCGTACCCAGTCGTCGACCGAAGAAATCCGCAACATCATCCAGCAGTTGCAGGGTGCGACCGAGGCTGCCGTGCAGCAGATGCAGGCCGGTCAGCAAAAAGCACAGGCGTGCATCAGTGCCGCTGGCGAAGCCTCGGGCAGTCTGTCGAGCATCAGTCAGGGCGTGGAGCGGATCGTGGAAATGAACACCCAGATCGCCAGCGCCGCCGTGCAACAGCATGCCGTGTCCGAAGACATCAACCGCAACGTGATGGGCATCCGCACCAGTTCCGGAACGCTGATGCAGGGCATCGAGAACAACGCCACCACGGCCAGCGAACTGGGCCGTGTCGCCAGCGAAATGCGCTCGGTGGTGTCGCGCTTCAAGCTGGGGGCGTGATTTAGGCTGAATAAACGTTCTCTGCTGAACGAACACGCTTTTGTGGGAGGCGGCTTCTCGCGCTTCCCCATTTGCCACGTCAAATCGCTGTGTCGACGCACAGCGAATCTCCCTGAATCAGCGCTCTTGCCGCTGATTCTGTCTTTTTGGTCAAGTTATGCCTGATACCGGCCGATAGCTCTGGCGCGCAGGTTTGCTGTTCATAAAAACAAATCTTCAGCTCTTTCGTTGCGCATAAAAAGCATATTCAGGAGATTGCATGAACAGCAGCTTTGCGAACATCAGCGTCAACATGAAGTTGGCCCTGGGCTTTGGGGCGGTCCTTTTTTTTACTGCCATACTCGCGCTCGTCGGCTGGACCAGCCTCGACAAACTCATCTACCGCACCGACAGAATCGGTGACATCACCCAACTCGGTAACAAACTGACCGACCTGCGCATTGCCCGTCTGCAATACATGCTGACCGATGGCGACGAAACCGCAGCGCAGAACATGCAGGGCAAGCTGGATACCTTCAAGAAGCACCAGCAATCGCTGCTTGGCACGTTCACCAACCCGGTCAACGTCAAGCCTCTCAGCCAGCTCACCGACGTCATTCGCGCTTATGAAGCGTCGTTGAACCAGATGCGTGGGGTCTACCAGACCAGCGCCAGAGTGCGTGCCGAGATGATCGCCAATGCCACGACGGCCACACAGTCGATCGATGCGCTTAACAGTGCCGTTTTGCAGATGGACCCATCGGACCCGGCGCGCTTCGATCAGGTCCAGTGGGTGAACACCGCTCGGCAGGACCTGACGCTGGTGCGTTATGAGGTACGTGGTTACACCGGCAAGCCCGACGACAAATCAGAAAGGGCCGCCTTCCAGCAACTGGACACCGCCATCCAGCATCTGGACAGCCTCAAATCCACGTTTGGCGCGGCCAGAGTCGCGCAACTGGAGAACGGACTGCGCAGCTATCGCAGTTCGGTCGAAGCCTTCAAGGCCACAACCGTCGAAGCTGCAACCGTGCGCAAGGACCTGACCACGCAGGGCGCAACCATCGTCAAGCTGGGCGATGAGCTGTACGACCTGCAAATGAAGCTTGGCGATGACGATACCGCTCAGGCGCGTAGCCTGCAGATCGGTTGCATCCTGCTGGTGCTGGTCCTTGGCATTCTGGCTGCGGTGATCATCACGCGTCAGATTACGCGTCCGTTGCAGGAAACCCTGGCGATTGTCGACCGCATTGCCTCTGGCGACCTGACGCATAACGAAGTCGTTACTCGTCGCGATGAACTGGGCGTGTTGCAACAAGGCATTCAGCGCATGGGTGCAACCCTGCGGGATCTGATCTCCGGGATTCGCGACGGCGTAACGCAGATTGCCAGCGCGGCTGAAGAACTCTCGGCGGTCACTGAACAGACCAGCGCTGGCGTTAACAGCCAGAAGGTCGAGACCGATCAGGTTGCCACCGCGATGCATGAAATGTCGGCCACGGTGCACGAGGTTGCGCGCAACGCCGAACAGGCGTCCGTTGCTGCCGCCGATGCCGACAAGGAAGCTCGCGCCGGTGACAAGGTCGTGGGTGAGGCCATCGGCCAGATCGAACGACTGGCGGCCGAGGTCGTACGCTCATCCGACGCGATGACCGTACTCGAGCAGGAAAGCGACAAGATCGGCAAGGTCATGGACGTGATCAAGGCTGTGGCCGAACAGACCAACCTGCTGGCGCTCAACGCCGCCATCGAGGCAGCACGCGCTGGCGAGGCGGGTCGTGGGTTTGCTGTCGTGGCTGACGAAGTGCGAGGCCTTGCGCAGCGCACTCAGCAATCGACCGAGGAAATCGAAAGCCTGGTCGCCGGTCTGCAGAATGGCACCCGTCAGGTCTCGGAGATCATGCTCGGCAGCCGCACGCTGACCGACAGCAGCGTCGAGCTGACCCGCAAGGCCGGTGTGTCGCTGGAAAGCATCACCCGGACCGTGTCGAACATTCAGGCCATGAACCAGCAGATCGCTGCCGCCGCCGAGCAGCAAAGCTCAGTGGCCGACGAGATCAGCCGCAGCATCGTCAATGTGCGTGACGTGTCCGAGCAGACCGCAGAAGCCAGCGAAGAAACCGCCGCCTCCAGCGTCGAGCTGGCGCGCCTGGGTGGGCAGTTGCAAATGCTGGTCAGCCACTTCCGGGTGTGATGGCTGAACGTACGGGGAACCTGTGAGACGCGCTGCCTCCCACAAAATCGCGTTCAGCAGGACTGGCCGCCGCCGGCGCATGCCTTAGTCGATGCGCTGGGCAGGTAAGCGTCGCGGATGCGTTGCAGTTCGCCTCGGCGCTGCATGTCGAGGATCGCGGCATTGATCTTCGGCAGCAGCGAGGCGTGCCTGTTCAACAGCATGATCGACAGACTCGACTCATTCAGCAGAGCGCCTCGCCGGAATCGGTCGGGATCTATTTGATGGGTAGTGGCGAGGTAGTCGTACAGGTCATCGACCATGGCGACGGCATTCACGCGTTTGTTGGCGAGCAACTCCAGGAGGGCCGAGTCCTCCGAGGTTTCCAGCTTGGTCACGCGCCCGTCCTCAAGGGCCGCGTCCAGTGCGCGGTAGGTATAACCCCGGATCATGCCGACCGTGACATCCCGCAGTTCACTCAATGGCACGTTTGAAAGTGGATCATCTGCGGCAAAGTACAAGTGTTCGCGTACCGCCAGATAAGGCACCGAGAATACATACTTGCTCGCGTCCTCTTCACGGGTCCAGCCCGGTGATTCGGCATAACTGATATCGATCTGTTCTTTGTCCAGCATCACTTGCATGCGATTGGCGGGATAGGAAACAAACTGCACATCGATATCGGCCTGCCTGAAGACCTGACGAGCGATATCGGTCGAGACGCCTCGCAGCGTGTTGTATTCGTCGGTATAGATGAAGGGACGCCACTCGGTGCTGGCCGCCACGTACGGCTGTGCCAATGCTGTGGGTTGAAACCAGGCCCATGCGCACGTCAGGACGAGAAAACGAAATACCTTCATTCAATATCCTTTCGTGGTTTATCCATACGCAGTGGGCCGTTAAGCCTTTATATACCTTCGTATATGACACTCATACTTTCGGGTCTGCAGCGTCTACGTTTGCAGGTTTTAAACACCTGCCAAAAGTCTATAAGCTTTTATACAACGAGTGGTTAAACACTCACTGCCCCTTTTTATGTATCCGCTGACAGTCCGTTTTCTGAAACGCTGCCGGCGCGTACCCGTGCAGCCGTGTCGAGGTGAGCCCATGCAGTCTATTTTCGAGTCCGGCAAGCGTCTGCGAGTCTCCCGATATGGCGACGCCAGAACGCGCACACCTTATAGGGTCGATATCGTCTGCCTGGGCCTGCTGGCAATGGTCGTTGCGTTGCTGCTGCACGGTGTCGGACAGATGTTCCAGCCGCTGTCGCTGCTGACCTCAAGCCCGATGACCCTGGACCCGGCGAACCTGCCGGAATACGCACTGCGCACCACGCTGCGCATGTTCATCGCCCTGGCGGCCTCGCTGGTTTTCACCCTGGTCGTGGCCACACTGGCCGCCAAAAGCCGCAAGGCCGAACAGGTGATCATTCCGGCGCTGGATATTCTGCAATCGGTCCCGGTACTTGGCTTTCTGACCTTCACCGTGACCTTCTTCATCGGCCTTTTTCCGGGGCGGCAACTGGGTGTCGAGTGCGCGGCGATCTTTGCCATTTTTACCAGCCAGGCCTGGAACATGGCGTTCAGCTTTTATCAGTCGCTGCGCACGGTGCCCAATGACCTGAGTGAAGTCAGTCGTCAGTTCGGCCTGTCGCCGGTGCTCAGGTTCACCCGGCTGGAACTGCCGTTCGCCATTCCGGGGCTGGTCTGGAACATGATGATGTCGATGTCCGGCGGCTGGTTCTTCGTGGTGGCCTGCGAGGCGATTTCGGTGGGCGACACCACCGTCAATCTGCCCGGCATCGGCTCGTGGCTGGCGCTGGCGATCGAGCAGAAAGACCTGACGGCGATTGCCTGGGCCGTTGCGGCCATGGCACTGGTGATTCTGGCCTATGACCAACTGCTGTTCCGGCCGGTCGTGGCCTGGGCGGACAAGTTTCGTTTCGAGCAGACCGCGTCGCAAAAGCGGCCACGCTCGTGGATGTACAGCCTGCTGGGCCGCTCCCGACTCGCGCCGCTGCTGGGCACTATGCTGGTCGCGCCCTGGAAAGGCCTGATGCTGATCAATGGGCGCGGTTTGACGCGCTTTTGGAAAGTCACGCCTGCGCCGGGTGTCAGCCGGTTCCTCGATACTGCCTGGCTTGGGCTGGTGATTGCCGGTTGCCTGGCAGCCAGCGTCTGCCTGTTCCGGTTCATCGAAGCATCGCTCGGGTTGGGCGATCTGGCCACCGCGCTCGGACTGGGACTGACCACCATGCTGCGGGTGATCGTGCTGATCATCGTAGCCAGTGTGATCTGGGTGCCGATTGGTGTGTGGATCGGTCTGCGCCCGGTGTGGGCCGAGCGCCTGCAACCCGTCGCGCAGTTTCTGGCGGCCTTTCCGGCGAACGTGCTGTTTCCGTTTGCCGTGATCGCCATTGTCGGTCTGCACCTGAATCCCGATATCTGGCTGTCGCCGCTGATGGTGCTCGGCACCCAGTGGTACATCCTGTTCAACGTCATCGCCGGGGCCAGCGCCTTGCCGACCGACCTGCGCGAAGCGGCCACCATGTTCAACATGCGCGGTTGGCAGTGGTGGCGTCGGGTGGCGTTGCCGGGCGTATTTCCCTACTACGTTACCGGCGCGCTGACAGCGTCGGGCGGTTCCTGGAACGCCAGCATCGTGGCCGAGGCCGTGTCCTGGGGCGACAAGCATCTGGAGGCCGCCGGTCTGGGTTCGTACATCGCCAACGCCACTCAGGCAGGTGATTACGCACGGGTCGCGTTGGGTATTGCCGTCATGTCGGTCTTCGTGATCGCGTTCAACCGGTTGCTGTGGCGCCCGCTGTACGGGTTCGCTGAGCGACGTCTGAGTCTTGTGTGATGTTTGTTGTGTGGAGGATGCCACGATGATGGCTGTCGAAAAGCGTTGCCTGGTGGATGTGCAGAAGGTTCGTCATGTGTACGGCAAGGCCAGCAAAGAGCGGCTGGTGCTGGACGATGTGACGCTGCAACTCAACGAAAACGAAATCATCGGCCTGCTGGGTCGCTCCGGCTCGGGCAAATCCACGCTGCTGCGCTCCATCGCAGGGCTGGTAGTGCCGACCGAAGGGAAAGTGATTTTCCCTGATCGTACGCCGGGCAAGGCCATGTCGGTGGGCATGGTGTTCCAGAGCTTCGCACTGTTCCCTTGGCTGACGGTGCTGGAAAATGTCGAGGTCGGGCTTGAGGCTCAGGGCGTTCCGGCTCAACAGCGCCGCAAGCGGGCGCTGGCGGCCATTGACCTGATCGGTCTGGACGGTTTCGAGAGTGCCTATCCCAAGGAGCTGTCGGGCGGCATGCGCCAGCGGGTCGGCATGGCGCGTGCGCTGGTGATCGACCCGGACGTGCTGTTGATGGACGAGCCCTTCTCGGCGCTCGACGTGCTGACCGCCGAAACCCTGCGCACCGATCTGCTGGACATGTGGAGCGAAGGCCGCATGCCGATCAAGTCGATCCTGATGGTGACGCACAACATCGCCGAAGCGGTGCTGATGTGTGATCGCATCCTGCTGTTCTCGTCCAATCCGGGGCGGGTGATCAGTGAAATCAAGGTGGATCTGCCTCAGCCGCGCAACCGTCAGGACCCGATCTTTCAGGCGCTGGTCGAAGAAATCTACGTGCTGATGACTCAGGACAGCGACGCCGGCGAAACCCGTCAGGGCGTGTTCCCGGGAACCGGGTTGGGCATGGTGCTGCCGCACGTGTCCACCAACGCGCTGGCCGGTCTGATCGAGGCGATTCATGCGCCGCCCTATGGCATGAAGGCCGACCTGCCGGAGCTGGCCAGTGCGCTGCATTACAACGCGGACGAGTTGTTCCCGATTGCCGAAGTCCTGCAACTGCTGCGTTTCGCCGAACTCAAGGGTGGTGATATCCGCTTGCTGCCTGCGGCCAACCGTTATGCGCTGGCGGACGTGGATGAGCGCAAGCACCTGTTCGCCCAGCACTTGCTGAGCTTCGTGCCGCTGGTGGCACATATTCGCCGGGTGCTGGATGATCGCTCGACGCACACCGCCCCGGCACGTCGTTTCCGGGACCAGCTGGAAGATTTCATGTCCGAAAGCGATGCCCGCCAGACGCTCGACTCGGTAACGCAGTGGGGACGTTACGCGGAGCTGTTCGCCTACGATGAACTGGCGGATCAGTTCAGTCTGGATAACCCATCCTGAGGCGTGTCGGCGCATACTGCGCTGGCCCTTTGAACGAGCGAGAGGTTGCAGATGCGCGAGCCTGAATCCTTTGGCAAGGCTGCGATGGCGATTCGGCTGGCCGCCTTGTTGGGGCTGGCCGTGGTGATCGCGATTGCCGACACCCTGACCGATCTGGAAATTGCTGTCGGCGTGTTCCAGATCGCCGTGGTGCTCCTGGCGGTCCGGTTTCTGCCGGTTGCCGGTGTGATCGCCATCGCGCTGACCTGCATGGCGCTGACGGTGCTCAGCTACGAGCTGACGATATCGCGCGGCAGCGAGGCGGCGCTGATCAACTGCCTCATCAGCCTGGCGGCGATTGCCATGGCGACCTATCTGGCGCTGCGCATGGCGGTGGCGATCCGCTCCGTTCACGAGGCGCGCTCACAGCTGGCGCAGATCGCCCGCGTCAACATGCTGGGTGAGCTGACTGCGTCCATCGCCCATGAAATCAATCAGCCCCTGTCGGCCATCGTCACCAGTGGCAATGCCTGCACACGCTGGCTGGCTGCCGAGCCGGTCAATCTGGACCGGGCGCGGCAGGCGCTGGCGCGCATGATCGGCGATGCCAACCGGGCGGGCGATATCATCGTGCGGGTGCGGGCGCTCGCCAAACGTTCGGCAGCGCACAAGGAATGGATCAACGTAGCCGATACCGTGGCCGAAATCGTATCGCTGGCCCACAGTGAAATCGACGAGCAGCAGGTCGTGCTCACGGTCGAGGTGTCGGAGGGGTTGCCGCCGCTGCTGGCGGACAGGGTGCAGATCCAGCAAGTGCTGCTGAACCTGATGCTCAACGCGGTGGACGCGATGCGCAGGGTCGAGCCCGGTCAGGCCCGGCTGGCGGTGACGGTGGACGTGAACGCAGGCGGGGAGGTGAAGTTTTCGGTGCGTGACAATGGTATGGGCGTAGCGCCGGAAAACATCGATCGTATCTTCGATGCGTTCTACACGACCAAGGAGGAGGGTATGGGGATTGGTCTGGCGATCAGCCGGTCGATTATCGAAGCACATGGCGGGCGCATCTGGGTGATACCCGAGCCGTCAGTCGGTGCTACGTTTCACTTCACTCTGCCCACCGGAAAGATGGACACCTGATGAACACGACCGACCCCGCTGCGCAGGCTGAAGAGCCGATCATCTACGTGATCGACGACGACCTGTCGGTGCGCACTTCGCTGGAAGACCTGCTGGCCTCGGTCGGGCTGCGCAGCCTGCTGTTCGGCTCCACCCAGCAGTTCATGGACACGCCCCGGCCCGATGCGCCGGGTTGCCTGATTCTGGACATCCGTATGCCGGGCATGAGCGGTCTGGATTTTCAGGAGCAGATGGCGCGTTCGGGGATTTTTCTGCCGGTCATTTTCATCACCGGGCACGGCGACATTCCGATGTCGGTGCGCGCCATGAAGGCGGGTGCAGTGGAGTTTCTCACCAAGCCGTTTCGCGAGCAGGACCTGCTGGACGCCATTCAGCAAGGCCTGGCGCTGGACCGCGTGCGGCGTCAGAACGCGGCGGTGCAAGCCGAGCTGCGGCGCAGGCATGCGAGCCTCAATGCGGGCGAGCAGCAGGTCATGGCGCTGGTGGTCGCCGGTCTGCTGAACAAACAGATAGCCGCCCGACTGAACGTCAGCGAAATCACCGTCAAAGTCCGCCGCGGCTCGGTGATGCGCAAGATGGAGGCCGACTCACTCGCCGAGCTGGTCAGGTTTGCCGAACGTTTGCAGGGAGGTGATTGAGTGCGTGGAGCGGGTGCAGAGCGTCCTGAGCTGCATTCCCACGCTGGAGCGTAGGAACGATCAGGGATCTCGGTGTGGAGCGGCCGCTCACACGGCGCTAATTCACCAACTCCGGCAGCACATAGTTCTTCACCACAAACAGCGAGCCTTCGGTACTCAGGTGCCCCGAATCGATCTGCAGCAGCGAGTCGGTATCTTCGAGCCGCACGAGGCAGGCATCGGCCACGCAGAGTCTGTCGATCAGGGAGACGAACTGGATATCCGCCGACGCCGCCAGTTGCCGGGTCGCCTGATCCACGGCCATGACGCTCTGGTCGAGGGCCGGGTCGCTGATGTGTGATTCATTCAGCCCCCAATGGCGGCTGGCGATGACGCTGGGCAGCGACGGACTCCACTGGGGCAGCGGACCGATCAGCACCACGTGTTTCACGCCGTAACCTTTGAGCCGGATCGCGATGCCGTTCCAGTCGGTCTTGTCGTGTCCGTCCTTTTGCGCGATGACCACGATGTCGGGGTGCAGCGTTTCGATGCTGTGCAGGGCCAGTCTGTTGGAATAGTCACAGGCCCGGCT
Source organism: Pseudomonas viridiflava (assembly GCF_900184295.1). NCBI lineage: Bacteria > Pseudomonadati > Pseudomonadota > Gammaproteobacteria > Pseudomonadales > Pseudomonadaceae > Pseudomonas > Pseudomonas viridiflava. Next base: position 6,045,142 of record NZ_LT855380.1, on the reverse strand, counting down.
GGTCGGCGACGTGCGGCCTTGATGGACGCTCAGGCTGGGACGGCAACTGGCGGACGCGACCTGATAGAACGGCGTGTCTCTGGTCAGCAGGGTACGCAGACCGAGCGACAACGCCTGTGCATGCGAGTCGCCCCACAGGAACACGCCGCCTTCGCCCTGTTTGCGCGTACACGACTCATCGATGCTCGACTGCCCGCGCTGAGTGAATGCAGAAAACGCGTCGCACTTGAGCCAGTAAGGCTCGTACAGATTCCGCTGTCGATTGACGTAGTCCTGAATGAACGACGCTTTTTCGGACAGGCTGATCTCGCGCATCGGCGAGACCACGCCCTGTGTCGCGCTCACTCCCGCGCCGCCGACGAACACCATGGCAACCAGCGTACCGAGTGTGGCGAACCTCCAGCGAGCACCTTCGCGCCAACGGCCTGTGGGCCTTTCGATCAGGCCGTACGAAGCCACACTCAGCAGAAAGGCCGCGCCCATGCCCAGCAGCACATTATCGGTATCGCCCAGCCAGCCGGCGTAGTTCATCAGCACCACCACCGGCCAGTGCCAGAGGTACAGCGAGTACGACAGCTTGCCGGTCCATTGCGACAGCGCATTAGTGGTCAGAAACGAGTCCTGCCGTGCTGCGATGATCACTGCGAATGTCCCCAGCACAGGTAACAGCACCAGATAGCCCGGCCACAGGTCCTGCACCGACACCAGAAAGAAACTCGCCAGCATGAGCGCCAGCCCGACGCCTTCCAGAATGCGCTTCTGAGCGCTGCGCAGCTTGAAAGGAAACAGGCAGGCCACGCCGCCCAACAGCAACTCCCAGGCCCGGGTCGGCAGCAAATAGAACGACGCCTCGGGCCAGCGTGCTGAAGCAAACACGCACAGCGCGAAGCCAATCACGCTGCCGCCCAGAATCCACCAGCGCAGATTCCTCAGCGCCACGAAGCGACTGAGCACCAGCAAGGCCATCGGGTACAGCAGATAGAACTGCCATTCGACCGACAGCGACCACGTGTGCAGCAGCCATTTCTCGTGGGCATTGGCAGTGAAGTAGCCTGCTTCGCGCCAGTAGACGAAGTTGGAGACGAAGCCCAGGCTGCTCGCGACATGCGTGCCCAGAGCGCTGTAATCCAGCGGCAGCAGGTAGAACCAGCCCAGCGACAGCAAGACGATGCACACCACCGCCAGCGCGGGAATGATGCGCCGCGCCCGTGATCGATAGAATGCAGTCAGGCTGAAGGTGCCATTCTGGAAGCCGCGCAGAATGATGCCGGTGATCAGGTAGCCCGAAATCACGAAAAACACATCCACCCCCGCAAAGCCGCCCGGCAGCCAGGCGGGATGGAAGTGGAACAGCAGCACAGCGAGAACCGCGATGGCACGCAGGCCATTGATGTCTTTTCTGAAGTCCATGGGAGAGTGCCGGCCAGTGGATGATCGGGAAGGTGGGTTCTGGTGATTGAGCGGCGGATTCCGCCAGGTCTTGCGGCAAACACCGGACCGTGGGAGGCGGCTTGCCGGCGATGCGTTCTATCAGGCGACCAGTTATTCACCGGGCTGACGCCATCGCGGGCAAGCCCCCTCTTATCAAACAACCTGTAAGCCACTGAAGAAACTGGATTTTGTGGGAGCGGACCGGGCGGCGTTCCGTTTGTCCGCGAATGCTGTAATTCAGCCGATGAATATTCGTCGGATGTACAGGCCTTTTCGCGGACAAGTCCGCTCCCACCTAGTTTGCTGCGCGACAGCGCTACGTCGAAGACGTGGTGGGGCTTCCCGCAAAGTGGTGTTTCTTCAGTCGATCAGGTGTCGCCTGGTCGTCAGTCTTCGCGAACTATTCTTTTCGAACCATCTGCCCGCCATGGCTCACCGGGTTCAGCCGGATGATCTTGGGAAAGTTGATCAGGTTGATCGACGCCGAACACTGACCACCTTCACAGCGCCAGGACTGACGGCTGTCCACTTCGCCGCGTTCGGCATAGGCGGTGTCGATCATGCGTACCTGGCCGCTCATGTTGGCCTGGCTGACCACCTGCACATCACGCGGCTTGCCGATGGCCCAGGCCACCAGCACCCGCTCATTGCCCTTGGTGAAGTGCAACTGATAAAGGTTCTGCTCCAGCGAGCTGGCCTGAGCGTCGTAAGTGAAGTCGCGAACCACCGGTGCGATGGCTTTCATCATGGTGTAGGCGGGTTTGGGCGAGAGGTCTTCGTTGAGCAGGCCAAAGTTGTGTTCCTGGTCATAGCGATCCGGGCCGTCGTTGTAGAGGTCGAACCACCACATGCCTTTGACGTTGGGAATGGTGCGGGCCAGAAAGTAGATCCGCGCCATGTACAGCGCCTGGGTTGTCTCACTCTTGCCGCATGGCCCCTGATGGCTGGGCCAGCCCATTTCGGTCAGGTAGATCGGCACGTCTCGACCAGCCTTGGTGCGGATGTACTGCTCGTAGTCGGCCATCCAGCCCACCCAGGCTTCAGGTGTATTGCCATCGGTTGCCGAGCAGTGGACGTAGGGATGCACGGACAGACCGTCGACCAGGTCCAGCGCGCCGCTTTCGATCAATGGGTCGGCGAAACCGAACCTCATGCCGTCGGGCGTCACCGAGCCTGCCAGAATCTTCGCTGGCGGGCCGGTGACGTTGCGTGTGTTCTTGCGAATCACGGGCACGGTTTTCTGCACCAGCGTCACGTAGTCCAGCGCCAATTGAGGGTCGTCGGAGGCCTCCAGGTCCCACTCGTTCCAGATCTCGTAGTAACTGATGCGGTTGCCCAACTGGCGGGTGACGTAATCGACGTAATTCAGAAACGCGCTCATCACCACCGGGTCCCGGGGCTTCTTGTTGTCGTGAAAGTAGGTGCTGTAACCCAGTATCGCCAGGCGGCTCATCTCCAGTTCGCGGGCGATGGTCAGGTAGTTGCGCCAGTTGTCGGTGATGCGCAACTCGTGAGGGTAAGGGGCTGCGGTTGACCAGAAAGCGTCGTCCTTGACCGAGTTGAAGCCGGCCTGGGCGGTCAGGTCCAGTGGTTGTTTGAGCTTGCGGTCGAAGTTCATCAGGTGCGTCGCGATGCCGACGATAAAGGGCGATTCGGCCTGAGCCACAGGCATGCCGCTCAGGCAGCCCAGCAGCAGGAGATACGCGGTGTGGCGTAAAGCGTGCTTCATGGCGGCCTCTTCAGCGCAGGTTCGGCAGGGCGGTCAGGTGCAGGTCGGCCGGTCTGGACGTCATGGCCTCCTGCTTTGCGGTGATGACATAACCAATGGCCAGGCCTGCAAACAGATTGGCCACGGCGACTTCGAACATGTCCGTGGTCCAGCTGATCAGGCACCAGCAGACACTGATCGACAGCAGCATGCGACCGACCCGGCTTTCATCCTCGATCAGCTTGAACAGCAGTGGAATCTGCAGGGTGTACAGCAATCCTCCGACCACGCCGAGCATCGCCCACAGGTACAGGGCCGAGTTGTCCATACCGAGAAAGATTTCAGAGCCTTCCACCGGGAAGATGCCCATGGTGCTGCCGACCATGCCGAAGCCTGCGCCGGTCAGCACCCAGCCTTCGCGGATCAGGGCATTGATCACGTTGGGCCAGGTGTTGATCAGCCGGTCATAGAGCGATGCCAGCGAGCTTCCGCTGCTGCTGACCGTGAGTGCGTCGAAGCTCATGACCATGCCAAGCGTTGGCAGCAACAGCCCGATGAACACCACCAGCACGCACAGAATCCGGCAGGTCCAGCTCATGCGCTGAATCATCAACAGGCCCATGGTCAGGGCGAACGCCCCGGCCGGCGCTTTACTGGTGGTCAGCACAATGGCGTAGAGCGCCACCGCACTGAGCAGCATCATTACCAGTCGCGAGCGCAGGAACATGAACAGGTACAGGGTGTAAAAAGCGATCAGGATCGACAGCACATTGGACACCCGCGCAAAGCCTGCGACACGGTCCACGTCGTCCGCGCTCCACGTGGTGTTGGCACTCAGCTCGGTTTCGCCGACGTTGTAGCTGTAGCCCTTCCACGGCACGGCGGTGAGTTTGTCCAGCGCCACCCCGGCCAGCGAGGCGAGCAGGCAGAAGCCGATGGCCCAGCACAGTATCTTTCTGCGATGGATCAGGTGCTCGCTGCACACCAGCCCGAACACCAGCGGGCTCAGGGCGAACAGGCTGAAGGCCAGGTTGTGCGGACTGGCGCGGTGCAGCATGGCGATCAGCCCGGAAACCGCCCACACGATGACGAAGGTCCAGAACAGGCGTCCGGCCTTGAAGGTCCGCAGCTCCAGCGCGAACAAAAGGATGCAGGCGACTTTGGGCAGATAGAGCAGCGGGCTGATACCCGCTTTGTCGAAATAGAAGCGCAAGGCCCCGGAAAAGGTCTCGACCAGAATCAGGCTGATCGCGACCAGCACGACCACGGTGGATTTATCGAAGGAAATGATCGACGACGAATCGCCGGCTCTGTTCGCAGGATTCAGCTCCATGATGTCTGCCTTCTGAATGGCGTCAGGAAATTCGAACGGACAAAGCTACCGCCCGACGACCGCGACAGGCGGGTCGATAGAAGGGGAAGCCTTTGGGGATGATGAGAAGTCTGGAGCGAATGCTCGCAACGGCGTGACAAGACGTATATCAGTCGCAGTTCGGGAAACTGTCAATTAATTCGTCAGGATTGGCGGATTATCCGATGAGTGCCGCATCCCTGGGGGTGACACAGAGCATGGGCACGATCAGCGCACCTGAGGCCTCTGATCGTTCCACGCTCTGCGTGGGAATGCCGCCCAGGACGCTCCGCGTCCGGTTTGTACTGTGACGCGGAGCGTGGGCGTGATCAGCGGTCAGGGGTATTTGCGACGATCAGGCGCTGGCGGGAAGTACTGGTACAGCCACGTCTCGCTCAGTGTGCGGTCGCCGGTGCGGATGAACATGCGCATTTCCACCGGGTCCACCGAGTCGCTGTCAGGCACCCAGTCGAAGGTGATCCGGTAACCCTTGATGTCCGGCAGCACGAGGATATTGAAGTCCTGCACCTTGCCGTGGGTCACGGTCACGATCGGCTCGATCCCGGTGCCTTCCGGCAGACGGTCCAGACCGCCGCCATGGAAGTCCACCGCGAAACGGCGGGCCCAGGTTTTCGGGTAATGCTCGCCCGGTGCCCAGCCTTCCAGAAAACCACCCATGCCCGAACGCGTGGCGTGAACCTGCGCCAGCGGCGTGCTCACCGGCGGCAGCGGGCTCCAGAACAGCTTGTAACCGTAGTTCATCGAGTCGCCGGCCTTGACCGCTGTCTTCGGTGTCCAGAAGACCACGATGTTGTCCATCGTCTCGCCGGTGGTCGGCAGTTCCAGCAGGCTGACCTCGCCTTCGCCCCACGGGGTGATCGGCTCGACCCACAGGCTTGGACGGCGGCTGTACCAGACCACAGTGTCCTGATAGCTGGAGAACTCGTGATCACTCTGCACCAGACCGAAACCTTTCGGGTCGTTGTCAGAGAACGCGCTGAACTGCGGTTTGACCGGATTGTTCAGCGGGCGGCAAATCCACTCGCCATTGCCACGCCACATCGACAGACGATCCGAGTCGTGAATCTGCGGGTGAATGGTGTCGCACATGCGGCGTTCGTGGGTGCCACAGCTGAACATGCTGGTCATCGGCGAAATGCCAAGCTGCTGGATGTCCACACGGGCGTTGATGTGCGCGTCGATCTCCATCACCACCTGCCCGGACTGACAGTCGATGTCGAAGCGATAGGCACCCGTCGCGCTCGGCGAGTCGAGCAGGGCGTAAACCACAAAACGGGTGGCGTTCTTGTCCGGCGTTTCGAACCAGAACTTGGTGAAGTCCGGGAATTCTTCCTGACGCTTGGCATAGCTGTCGATGGCCAGACCGCGTGCAGACAGACCGTACTGCTTGTTGCTGTCGACGGCCCGGAAGTAGCTGGCGCCCAGGAACGAGACCACGTCATTGATGGCGATTTCAGGCGCCTTGAACAGCTTGAAGCCGGCAAAGCCCAGATCGCCTTTCACCAGATTCTTGTCGATGCCGCTGCTTTCGTAGTTGAACAGGTCGTGGCGGAAATGCACTTCGCGCGCCTGCTTGTTCTGCGGATCGACGCTGTACATGCGCACGGGCGTCTTGAAGCCCGCGCCGACGTGGAAGAAATGCACGTCCAACTGGCCGTGAACGTCTTTCCACAAGGAGTGTTCCGGGTCGTAGCGAATGGCATTGAATTGCTGCGGCGTGAGGTTTGCCAACACCGGTGGCAACACCTGCTTGGTGCTCACATAACCTTTGCCAGCCAGCTTCTTCGCGTGAGCTTGCAACTCTGCAAAATCGAAGTGCTCGATTTCACCATCAGCGGCTGCCGCCAGTGCGCGTGCAGCAAAAAGCCCTGAAGCCGACACGCTGCTATAAGCGGCCAACGCCATGGAAGCTTTCAGGAGATTCCTGCGATTCATAAGGGTGAAGCCTCTAGGTAATTCTGTGCGTCCTGCACAAAAAATGGCGCGCCAACGACTCCTTGCCGAACGCAAACTACCCACAACAGATAACAAAGACGAGATCCGGTTCGGAAATAGGCCGAAAAAAAACGCCGCTCATGCTGAATGAAAACGGCGTCGTGCGCATAAATCGGGCGATTTTCAGGTCTGTGTCGGCTGACCGATCACGCTCATCGCCGCTTGGCGCAAGGCCTGCAAGCGATTTGGGTGCAAATAGCCATCCAGCCTGATTTTTTTCCAGAGCGCCGGGAACGTAGTGGCCATGCAATATCCAGCAATCATTTTGCTGACAGATTGACCCGCCAGACACGCGCCAAAAGCCCGATGGCGCGCTTATTGAGCAACCTTCAAGGGCCTGGAAAGTGTCCTCATGTCCACCAGTAACGCACCAGATGGAAGAAGATCGGCGCGGCAAAACACACTGAATCCAGTCGGTCGAGCATGCCGCCGTGGCCTTCGATCATGTGGCCCCAGTCCTTCACGCCCCGGTCGCGTTTGATGGCCGACATTACGATGCCGCCCGCGAAACCCAGCAGGTTGATAAGCAGTGCGATCAATGCCGATTGCCACGGGTTGAACGGCGTGATCCAGAACAGCGCGCCGCCGATCAGCGACGCGAGGGCGATGCCGCCGACGAAGCCTTCGACCGTCTTGGAGGGCGACAGGTTGGGTGCGATCTTGCGCTTGCCGAACAGCTTGCCGCACACGTACTGCAGCACGTCCGAGATCTGCACCACGATCACCAGATAGGCGATCAGCAGCAGGTTGCGACCTTCGTAACCGGCAATCTCAAGGGTCAGCAACGCAGGCACGTAGGACACGCAGAACACCGCGATCATCAGGCCCCACTGCACCTTCGAGGCGCGTTCCAGGAAGTGTTTGCTGTCACCGCCCAGTGACGCGAGGATCGGCAGCAGCAGGAACACGTAGACCGGAATGAAGATCGAAAACAGCCCGTACCAGTTCATGGCGATCAATACGTATTGCAACGGCAGCGCCAGATAGAACGCGGCCACCAGTGCGGGGTAATCGCTGCGTCGGGTCGGTGTCAGGGTCAGGAATTCGCGCAAGGCGTAGAACGACACCGCATAGAACAACAGGATGACGGCACCCTGGCCCAGCCAGAAGGCGATGCCGATCACCAACACCATGACCCACCACGCATTGATGCGCGCGTTCAGGTTGTCGATGACCGAGTTCGGGCCGCCCGCCCGGCGCTTGAGTACGTAGCCGATCAGCGAGGCCAGCAGCAGGACGGCGCCGATGCCCATGAACAGCAGTTGAGTCTGGTTATCCATTACAGCGGCTCCGGTGCCAGGGCCAGCAGTGCATCACGACTGCGGGCGAGGAATTGCTCTTTGCTTTCTTCACTGTCCAGCCGCAGCGGTGCGCCGAAGCTGGTTGTGCATAACAACGGCAGCGGCAGCATTCGGCCTTTGGGCATGACCCGGTTCAGGTTGGATATCCACACGGGGACCAGATCCACCTGGGGATAACTTTTTGCCAGGTGATACAGCCCGCTCTTGAACGGCAGCAGGCCTTCCTCCGGGTTGCGTGTGCCTTCCGGAAACAGGATCAGCGAGTCACCGTGTTCCAGCGCCTCGAGCATGGGTTGCAGCGGATTGCTGTCGGGCGTACTGCGCGTGCGGTCCACCAGCACGCCGTTGAATACGCGATTGATGATGTAGCGGCGCAGCGGGCTGGACTGCCAGTAATCGGCACCGGCAACAGGCCGGGCGGTTTTGCGCAAGGCGGGCGGCAGTGACGCCCAGAGCAGTACGAAGTCGCCGTGGCTGCTGTGGTTGGCAAAGTAGATCCGCTGCCGGGGTTCAGGCGTACAGCCCAGCCACAGGCTGCGAGCTCCCGTAATGCTGCGCGCACCGGCAGTGATGATCGTGGCGACCAGAGGTTCGAACATGACAATTCCTATTGAGCGAAGGACAGCCAGGGAAAAATGAAAATGATGCCCAGCAGCCAGAGCAGCTGCAGCACGATGTAGCGGACCAGCAGGCGCAACTGCCGAAGCGCACCCTGAGTGCGCAGCGCCCAGTTGCGGCCGCCTTTCTCTGCAGGCTGAAGCTTGAGGTCGGCCAGGACCTGATCGAGTTCCTGAGTGCGATCGCTCAACTGGCTGGGACGGTCAGCCATGTGCTGGAACAGATCGGCGTCGAACGCGACCCTGAACGCCTGGGATTTAGCCAGCGCCCCGGTCAGGACCATGCAGGCCACAAACACCATCATCAGAAGGCTTGCAGAACCTATCCACAGCTGCGCCAGGCCAAACAGCAAACTCAGCAGCAAAAGCCCTGTGGATAAATAGTCCAGCGACTTGCCGCGCCGAAGCAGCGCGGCAACCACGTGCAACTGCATTTCCAATGACATGAATGAGCACTCCTGTGATTGAGCGGGTTCTTACGGTCTGCGCAAAGCTATTGTGGGAGGCGCCACCACGTCTTTCGACGTAGCGCTGTCGTGCAGTAAACACCGGACTGTGGGAGGCGGCTTGCCGGCGATGAACGATGACGCTATTTTCCTGAAGTACCGCGTCAACTGCATCGCCGGCAAGCCGCCTCCCACAAAAGGTGTTCATTCAGCAGATTACGTGTTGTTTGATCAGAGGCGGTTTGCCGGCGTTGAGCCTCCCACCATCCTGTGTCATCTCATGGCCTGCGGTGTCTCGGCTATAGGCGCTTTGACTGAATATCCTGTGAAGGCATTCAAGATATCCACATGCCCGCCACGCAGGACGACCCCCGGCCTCGCCTGACGAATCAACTCGATTGCGTTATCCACAGACCGTGCCCGTCCGGTGAGCAACAACCACGCGGCCACCGCCATTGCGCTGCGCGAATAGCCCAGCGCGCAGCACACCAGCAACGAGCCGTTTGAGCGCAAACGCTCGATGGCTTCAGCAGCAAGTTGGCATTGCTCGACGGTCAGCGGTACCAGATCCAGTGCAGCGACCTGTTGATAACGTTGCGTACCCACTTTCAGCGGTAACTCAGCACACATATCCACAACCGCTTTGAACGGTTGCAACTGTTCTTGATTCGGTATTCGGCCCAGCCAGACGTTGTCCACAACCTGATCGGGATCAGGCCTCTGCCTTGTCCACACCCTTGAATTTACCCTCGCGCCGATCAGATAGGGCGCCAACAGCCAACGCGCAGCTGGGGATAACTTCCCGTTGGAACGTTTTTGAAAACCAGCGGCCCCGAACAAAAGGTAATTCAGCGCGACCATCAGCAGGGACAGCGCAGGCCACGCCAGCCACATCCAGCCTCCGCCCAAGGTAAACACGGGTATCGCCAGCAGCAGTGCGCCGATGCCGTAATACAACGCCAGCTTGAGACGCTGCGGCTGACGCGTCAGACGTGCGGCCAGCAGCGGGCTGCGACCTTCATCCGGCCAGAGCCATATGCAGAGCCAACCGGCCAGTGCGCCTGTGGGTAAGTCGATGAAGTGATGCTGATACGTGGTCAGCACCGACACGCCAATCAACGCGAACCAGCTGTGCAGCAACCAGCGCCACGCCACGTGAAAGTGCCGCGCATATTGGTCGTAGCAGACCCACAGCACCACCAGCAGTGCGATATGCAACGAGGGCGCCTGATTGAACGGCTTGTCGAACCCGGCCAGCACTGCGAACAGCCAGCCGAACAGGCCATCCAGTTCCGGGCGTTCAAAGGTGAAGCGCAGCGGCCAGAGCAGAAAGCAGGTGACTGCGATCAGTTGCGCGCTGAACAGGCGCAGCGCGTGGGTATCCAGCTCACGGCGCGTCAGGCAGGCGAGCAGCGAGAAGCCATAAAGCAGGTCGATGGACCAGTAGGGCACGATGGTCCAGGCCCAGAACGGCATATGGCTTTCCCAGCCAAACGCCATGCTGCCGACGTCACTGCGCTGGGCCGTATACCACGTGGCAAAGCCGTAGCTGGCGAAAAAGAACGGCGCCAGCACCAGAAGCCAGACCACCGCTCTTTTCCACAGGCCCGGTTCGCGAAACGCGTTCACTGGATGCGCTGCGCGAGGGACACCGTGAAAATCCCCCATTCATCCACACGCTGGGTGATTTTGCGAAAGCCTGCGGCTTCGACCAGTTGATCCATCTCAGACTGGCTGCGACGGCGCATGACCCAGGCCTGCCCCTGACGGTGGCTGGTCAGGGCGCGGGCGATCAGTTCCAGCTGCGGGTGCCATGGCTGACCGGTGTACACCAGATAACCGCCAGGCTCGACAGCGGCTGCCAGCCCGGCCAGCGAATCGCCGACCATCTGATTGCTGGCGAACAGCTCATACAGACCCGAGACCACGGCCAGCGTGGGTTTCGGGTCCAGTGCCGCCAGATCGGCGCGGTCAAAGGCATCGCCCTTGACGAAGCGTGCGACGTCTTCCAGGTCTTTCTGTTCGATCAGCAGGCTGCCGTCGCGCACGTTGATGTCGCTGTAATCACGCAACAGGATCGATTCCGGTAGCGGTTCCACGCCATGCAGCGATTCCAGGATGTAACGGCCATGCCCGGCGGCGATATCGACGATACGCACCGGCTTGCCCTGATTGCGCAGGTGCGCCATGGCCAGACGCAGCAGCTCTTCGGCATGCAGCTTGCGCTGACGGATGCCGCGCCAGCCGATGGACTCAAGATAGTTCTTGTCGATCATCCGGCCCAGCGCGCCGGTGCCGGTGGGTTTGTTGCGGTAGACGTAATCCAGCGTGCTGCCGGAATCGAAGCCAGTGTCGAAGCCCAGCTTTACGCCTGTGGATAACTTGCTGCCCAAGCGCATGCTGGCGCGCGTCATGCGCCAGTACAGGTCGCGCAACGAGTTGTGCGGCAACGGCGCGGCCAGTTCTTCGGACTCGGCGCAGGTGACACCCAGCTTGTCGGCATCGAGCAGGGAAGGGCGCGCCACCGGGGTCTCGAAGTTCTGCAGCACGAAGCGTCGCGCACGGCTGATCGCCAGATGACGATCCCGCTCGCCCAACGTGTCGTGGAAGAACCCTGGCAGGATGTGTTTCTCCTTGCGCACGCTGCCCAGTCCGTCGAAAAACTGTTCCTGCGGGCCGCGGTGCACCACGAAGTCGGAACCCGAGATCAGCAGCTGAGTCGGGATCTGAATGGCCTGCGCGTCGGCCACCACCCGGTCGGCGGCTTCGTACAGGCCCAGCAGCACATTCACCGAGATCGCCTTGGTGATCAGCGGGTCGCTGTCATAGGACGCGATGCGCTGCGGGTCGTGGCTCAGGAAGCGCGCCTTGACGTAGCTGTTGACGAAGAAGTTGCCCTTGAACTTGCGCAGCAGCGCCAGCCCCGAACGAGCGAAAGGCACGTACAGCTTGACCTTGAAGGCCGGCGAGGCGAGGACCAGCGAGCGGATCTTCGGTGCGTAGTCGTGCGCCCAGGTGGCTGCGATCACCGCGCCGACGCTCTGGGCGATCACCGCCATGTTCTCTTCTGGTATCTCGAACGTTGCGCTCAGGTGATCGACGAAGGTCTGCACGTCCCGCACGCTGGTCGCAAAGCTTGGGCTGTCGCCGCGAGCGCCGGGCGACTGACCATGGCCACGTGCGTCCCAGGCAAAAAAATCGAAACCCGGCAGGTCCAGTTCACCGACCAGATGCGCAATGCGTCCAGAGTGCTCGTGGCCCCGGTGAAACAACACGATGGCCTGTCGAGGCGCATCGGAAACCTGCGTGACGGCAGGCCAATGGCGGTAGAACAGCTCTACGCCGTCATGAGTTGTGAAGCGCCGATCATTCATCTCACGCATTGCAACTTCCTTACGCCGTAGGCTTTTGGCTGCTTATTCTTGGGGCGAGGTCTGTTCTTCCAGGCCGCGCCGGACGCGGTTGTAAAGCGTGTACACCAACAGTGCGCAGACGAGGGCGAGCACTATATTTATCCACAGGGCCGCGAGCCAGCCAACGGCAACACCAGCGCCCAGCACGCCGAACACCAGCGCGCGGTCGCTTTTGCCCATCGGGCCGTCGTAGCGTCGGGAGGCGCCGACCATCGGGCCGAGCACGCCTGCGTATTCAGTGAAAATCGCCAGCAGGGTCACCGCCAGTACCAGCCCGAGGCTGACATCGGGAAGCAATGCGAAGGGCAAAAATAGCGCGCTGTCGGCGATGACGTCGGTCAGCTCGTTGAGATACGCCCCGAGCCGCGACTTCTGGCCGAATTCGCGGGCGAGCATGCCGTCAATGGCGTTGAGCGCCATGCGCAGGATCATCCACAACGGGATCAGTGCGAACAGTGCGTAATGCGGCACCGACAGCGCGACGATGGCACCGACCAGCAAGGACACGGCACAGGCGGCGAGGGTGACCTGATTGGCCGTCACGCCCTTGTCGTAAAGGCGCTGCACGGCGGGCCGCAGCAGGTTCTGAAAGCGCGGTTTGAGCTGGTAGATAGAAATCAACGAAGAGCATCCGTGTCTGTGGATAACTACACGACCTTGCGGCAACAAACGAAGCGGCACAGGCCAGGCCGCTAGTGAAACATAATGTGACCCGCACTACGCAGTACTGTTTGTGCGATATGTCTCAGGGATGAGAATTTCGCCCGCTCTGATACCGACCTGAACAGGCATTGAACCTGACGAAAATTTCACGGCGAGTGTTACATCGTAACGCTATGATGCGGCAGCATTCAGACCGCCGATGCAGGCCTCCAGCGGGTCAGGGCGACAGTGAGCAGGTTCGGGGTAGTGATGCGGGTTGATCTGGATGTAGAACATGCGGACCTAGAAGGTCTGCCGCGTTTTCAAATGGCGGTGCGTCAGGCGCGACGTCTCGCACGTCTTATGTATGTCGCCGCCGGGCTCGGTATCACCGCGCTGGTGCTGGCGTTTTTCATCGATCTGTTTTCGCCGGGCTCGCTGTGGATGGCCGTGCTGGTCAACAGTGGCGCGTCGCTTCTGCTGCTCGCTGCCGGTTTGCAGTCGGCCCGCAGCGTCGCGAACTGGCGTGCCCGCGCGCTGGAGGTCCCGGCGCGGGCAGAGCACGATCCGTCTGCGCTTGATAGGGATGCTGATGTCGATGACAGCGGTTGGTATGAGCGTCTACTCACTCGCCTGAGCGAATCCAGTGAATCGCTGCTGCGCCAGATAGGTCTCTCGACCCTGTGGCTGGCCGGTTGGTCGCTCTTGGTTCTGATCAGTGTCCAGGCGATCTGGAACCTGACACTGCTCGGCAACGACATTTCGCCAGTCGCCAATCTTGCGGGCAGCGCGCTGCTGTTGATGGCGTTCGGTTTGCTGGTGCTGGAGCGGCAACTGAGCGGCGAGGCACAGTGGCCCGAAGCCGAGCCGTTGTCGCGACTGGTGCGCATGACGATCGTCGTGTTTCTGGTCGCAGCCCTTTGCCTGTTTTTCTCCCGGATCGATCGGGTCTGGCCTGCACGTCTGGCTGTGCTGATCGGTTTGCTGCCGATGGCGGTCGCCATCGAGTTTCTGGTGCGCGCCGCGCTGTCGTTGTTCAGCCCGCGCAACGAGCGGATCGAGCCGCGTCTGTTGGCCAGCAGTTTCATTGCCGACCTGTTGCGCTGGCCGCCGCGTCCGCTGATGGCCCTGCAGCACGAACTGCATAACCGCTTCGGCATCGACTTGCGCCAGATCTGGGCGTTCACCTACATGCGCCGGGCCTTTCTGCCCGTGCTGGCGGTCGTGGCCCTGCTGGGCTGGGCGCTGACCGGCGTGCATGAAATTCCGCTACAGGCGCGGGGCATCTACGAGCGCTTCGGCAAGCCGGTCGAGGTCTTCGGTCCTGGCTTGCATGCGGGTCTGCCATGGCCGTTCGGTCGTGTGTTGGCGGTCGAGAACGGTGTGGTTCATGAGCTGGCCGCCAGCGTGTCGCCCGCCAGTGCCGCCGAGCAAGTGGCCGATCCGGCCGAAGGTCCGCCACCGGCCAGCGCCAACCGCCTGTGGGACGCCAGCCACATCAATGAAAAATCCCAGGTCATCGCCAGCAGCGCTGGCGCCAAACAGAGCTTCCAGATCGTCAATATGGACGTGCGCTTTGTCTACCGTATTGGCCTGACTGATGCGGCAGCCCTGGCAGCTACCTACAACAGCGCTGATATTCCGGCCCTGATCCGCAGCACCGCCAGCCGCGTGCTGGTGCACGACTTCGCTTCACGTACGCTCGATGAACTGCTTGGCGAACAGCGCACCGGTCTGTCGGACGACATCGGCAAGGCGGTGCAGGCCGACTTGCAACGTCTGGACAGCGGCGTGGAAATTCTCGCCACCGTGGTCGAGGCGATTCACCCGCCTGCCGGTGCCGCCAATGCCTATCACGCCGTACAAGCCGCGCAGATCGGCGCGCAGGCCCTGATTGCCCGCGAGCGCGGCGCGGCCAGCGACAAGGCCAACCAGGCTCAACTCAACGCCAGCATTGCCCATGATCAGGCCAGCGCCACGGCCAGTGAAGTGCTGGCCACGGCCCGAAGTGCCGACCTGCGTTTCGATGCCGAACGTCAGGCTTATACCGGCGCAGGGCAGGCGTTCCTGCTGGAGCACTACCTGACCCGCCTCAACGAAGGCCTGGGCAATGCGAAATTGCTGATACTCGATCACCGTCTGGGCGGCGATAACGCGCCGACCATCGACCTGCGTTCCTTCACCCCACCGGCAGACCCAACGGCGCCGCGTAAAGCCGCTCAGTAAGGAGTCGTCCCTTGAGTCTGTTCCATCATCATCACGATCACAGCGACCACGGGGCCCACGACCACAGCGGTCACGGCCATCACCAGCATCATCATGAAGCGGCGGGTCCTGCGGCGTTTCCCTGGCGGCGGGCGAGTCTGGCCGCTGTCCTGATCGCGTTCGCCATCGCCGCAGCCAGTCTGGTGCAGGTGCGCTCTGGCGAGGCGACCGTGGTCACTCGTTTCGGCAACCCGTCCCGCGTGCTGCTTGAGCCGGGCCTGAACTGGCGCTGGCCCGCGCCGTTCGAGGCGACCATTCCGGTGGACCTGCGCCTGCGCACGACTTCCAGCGGTCTGCAGGATGTCGGCACCCGTGATGGCCTGCGGATCATCGTTCAGGCTTATGTGGCGTGGCAGGTTCAGGGCGATGCCGACAACGTGCAGCGTTTCATGCGTGCGGTGCAGAACCAGCCGGATGAAGCGGCGCGGCAGATCCGGACCTTCGTCGGCTCGGCGCTGGAAACCACGGCCAGCAGCTTCGACCTGTCCAGCCTGATCAACACCGACGCGAACAAAGTGAACATCACGGCGTTCGAGAACCAGTTGCGTCAGCAGATCGATCAGCAGTTGCTCGCCACTTACGGCGTGCGGGTGATGCAGGTCGGCGTCGAGCGCCTGACCCTGCCGTCGGTGACGCTCAACGCCACGGTTGACCGGATGCGTGCCGAGCGCGAAACCATTGCCACCGAACGCACCGCCGTCGGCAAGCGCGAGGCGGCGCAGATCCGTTCCGCTGCCGAGCGCGATGCGCGCATTGTGGAAGCCGACGCCACGGTCAAGGCTGCAGACATCGAGGCGCAATCGCGCGTCGAAGCGGCGCAGATCTACGGCCGCGCCTATGCCGGCTCGCCACAGCTCTACAACCTGCTGCGCTCGCTGGACACGCTGGGCACTGTGGTAACGCCGAGCACCCGGCTGATTCTGCGCACCGATGCGGCGCCATTCCGCGTGCTGGTCGACGGCCCGCCAACGCTGGATGGCAAGAGCGGATCGCAACCATGAGTGATCCGGCTGACGACACCCAGGCTCAGCGCCCTGCGGTCAACGGACCCTGGCTGCAGGCCAGCCGTCTGGCCTTTCTGGGTTTGTACGGCGTGACGCTGCTGGCGGCATTGGGCTGGATCACCTCCAACGTGCGCCAGATCGACCCACAGAACCGTGCGGTGGTCATGCGTTTCGGCGCGCTGGAGCGTATTCAGAACGCAGGCTTGCTGACCGCCTGGCCGCAGCCGTTCGAACAGGTGGTGCTGCTGCCCTCGGCTGACCGGGTCATCGAGCGTCGCGTCGAAACTTTGCTGCGCTCATCGGCGGCCCAAAAGGCGGATGAAATCGCGACTCTGTCGGCACCGATCAGCGATGCACTGGCAGGCTCAGGCTTTCTGCTGACCGGCGATGCCGGCGTGGTCCAGCTGGACGTGACGGTGTTCTACAAGGTCACGGACCCTTATGCCTTCGTGTTGCAGGGTGATCATGTAGAGCCTGCACTGGACCGCCTGGTCAATCGCAGTGCGGTGGCGCTGGCTGCAGCACGAGACCTGGACACCATTCTGGTCGCGCGTCCTGAGCTGATGGGCGCTGACAGCCAGGCCGCCGAGCGCCGCGAACGTCTGCGGGGCGATCTGGTGCGCGGCATCAATCAGCGCCTGACCGCGCTGAAAGACGCCGGGATGAGCATCGGCATCGAGGTCGCCCGCGTCGATGTCCAGTCGAGTTTGCCGCCCTCGGCCGTCAACGCCTTCAATGCGGTGCTGACTGCCAGCCAACAGGCCGATCAGGCCGTGGCCAACGCGCGCACTGACGCCGAGAAGCTGACCCAGACCGCCAACCAGCAGGCCGACCGCACCCTGCAGGTCGCGCATGCCCAGGCTTCCGAACGACTGGCCAAGGCGCAGACCGACACCGCTGCCGTGGTCAGCCTGGCGCAGTCCGTCAAGAACCGTGACGACCCCGACCTGTTGCAGCGCATCTATCGTGAGCGGGTGCCCGCCATTCTTCGTCAGGCCGGTTCCGTGACCACCGTCGACCCCAAAGACGATTCCCGCCTGATCATTCAGGGAGCACAACAATGAGTGGCGAAGCCGTCCACACCCACGAGCCTGTCGAAGCGCAAGCGGTCGGCAGCATGCTGAGCGGTGCCGAACAGCGCAGTGCCGCCCGCCAGTTGACGCTGGCAATGCTGGCGCTGGGCTTGCTGGGGCTGGGTCTGATCTGGCGCTTTATCGCGCCCGAGCAGACCGGTGTCAGTCAGTTGCTGCTGGGTGCTGCGTCGCTGTTGGTGGCGATTCCGGTGGTCAGCGCCGGCTGGCACAGCCTGCGGCACCCGAGCCTGCATGGCATCACTGATCAGTTGATCGCGCTGGCGATGCTGGGCGCGTGGGCTACCGGCGACCTGATGACCGCTGCGTTGCTGCCGATCATCATGATCTTCGGCCACGTGCTGGAAGAGCGCAGCGTGATCGGCTCGCAGGAAGCCATCGAGGCGCTGGGCCGCCTGACTCGTAGCCACGCGCGGTTGCTGGCTGAAGACGGCAGCATTCGCGAAGTGGACAACGCCACCCTGAAAGCGGGTGATCAGGTCGAAGTGCGGGCCGGTGACCGTGTTCCTGCGGATGGCCGGGTGCTGTCCGGTCAGGCCAGCCTCGACACCTCGTCGATCACTGGCGAGTCAGTGCCGCTGGAAGCCACCGTGGGCGTGGAAGTGTTCGGGGGCGCGATCAACCTCGATGGTTTGCTGCGTATCGAAGTGACGCGCATTGGTGATGAGTCCACGCTGGGCAAGGTCATCGCGCTGATGCAGAGCGCCGAGCGCTCCAAACCGCCGATCACCCGGCTGCTGGAGCGCTATGCAGGCAGTTACATGGTGCTGGTGTTGCTGATTGCCGCACTGACCTGGTTCATCACCCACGACGCGCAGGCGATGCTGGCAGTGCTGGTCGCTGCCTGTCCGTGCGCTCTGGTGCTTTCGGCCCCGGCGACTGCCATCGCCGGTATCGCTGTCGCGGCGCGTCACGGAATTCTGATTCGCAGCTCGGCCTTTCTGGAAGAACTGGCGGACCTGACCTCGCTGGTGGTGGATAAGACCGGCACCCTGACGTTCGGGCGTCTGCGCTTGCAGTCCATACAGGCGCGAGGCGCGCAGCATGCACAATTGCTGGAGCTGGCGGCCAGCCTTGGATCGGCCAGCAGTCATCCGGTCAGCCGCGCGCTGGCCGGGCTTGTGGATAAAAGCGCGCTGTTGCCGTTGACCGATATTCGCGAGCGTCAGGGACTGGGCGTTGTGGCGGCGACCGGGCAGGGCGAAGCGGCCCTGGGCCGTCCTGAATTGTTCGAGCAACTGGGCATTGTTACGCCCGGCGTCCCCGAGCACGACGGCCCGCTGGCGGGTCTGTCGCTGAATGGCGAGTTTCTCGCCTGGTTGTTGCTGGCCGACACCCTCAAACCGGAAGCGCAGGCTGCGCTGCAGGAATTGCGTGAACTGGGCATGGGCCGGCAGTTGCTGTTGACCGGTGACCGTCAGGGCGTGGCTCATCAACTGGCGCGAGAAGTCGGAATTACTGACGTTCATGCTCAGGCGTTGCCCGAAGACAAGCTCAACCGGGTAATGAGCGAAATCGGCAGCGGCTTCAGGCCGATGGTGGTCGGTGACGGGGTTAACGACTCGCTGGCGCTCAAGGCAGGCGTCGTGGGCGTGGCGATGGGAGCGGGCGGTGCCGACATTGCACTCGCTTCGGCTGACATCGTACTGATCGGCAGCGATCTGCGTCGTCTGGGCACCTGCGTACGCCTGAGCCGCCGCTGCCGCCATACCCTGCAGGTCAATGTGATCATCGGCCTGGGCTGGACGCTGGCCATCGTCGCACTGGCAGCTTTCGGCCTGCTGGGTGCGGCCGGGGCGATGATTGCAGCGATCCTGCATAACCTGAGCACATTGCTGGTCCTGGGTAATGCCGGGCGTCTGCTGCGCTTTCAGGAGCCGCTGATCAAATTGTGAGCAGCCTGCAGACCGCGAGCACTACCGTTTCGCCTGAAAAGCCTGAGCCATTACATCTTTTTTAAGTATAAGAAATGGCTTGAGCTTTGAAGAACTCTGTTACAGATTAAGAGTCATTCAACAGAGTGCGGTCCAAATTCAGGCTGTCGTCTGGCTCGAGTCAGTGGGCACAAGGCTGTTCCCCCGAAGTTGATTCAAAGCAGTTTTGCCATCGCCAATAGCCTATCGGCCCTTTTTGGAGGGTTTGTCTTGGATGCTCTATTCGAGTTTCTGGATAAGGGGGTGATTCATCATGCTTACGCAACTTCCGTCGGTCTTGCAAAACCTTCATCTGCCGCTGCGTCTCAAACTCTGGGACGGTCATCAGATGGATCTGGGACCTGATCCCAGCGTCACGATTGTCGTGAAGGACCCGCGACTCGTCTCCGATTTCACCCACCCCAGTCTGGGCCTGCTTGGCAGCGCGTTCGTGGAAGGGCGGCTGGAACTCGAGGGCTCCATCAGTGAAGTGGTCAGGGTCTGCGACGAGCTGACCCACGCGCTCGTGGAGGAGGAAGACGAGTCCGACACGCCCGTGCGCACCCGCCACGACAAAGACACCGACGCTGCCTCGATTTCCTACCACTACGACCTGTCCAACGAGTTCTACCAGTTGTGGCTCGACAAGGAGATGGTCTATTCCTGTGCCTACTTCAAAACCGGTAACGAATCGCTGGAACAGGCTCAGCAGGATAAGTTTCACCACTTGTGCCGCAAGCTGCGCCTAAAGCCCGGCGATTACCTGCTGGACGTCGGCTGCGGCTGGGGCGGTCTGGCGCGATTCGCCGCCCGCGAATATGGCGCGAAGGTCTTTGGCATCACGCTCAGCCGCGAGCAACTGGCGCTCGCCCGCGAACGGGTGACGGCCGATGGGCTGGACGATCAGGTCGAGCTTCAACTGCTCGATTATCGTGACCTGCCGCAGGACGGCCGCTTCGACAAAGTGGTCAGTGTCGGCATGTTCGAACACGTTGGTCACGCCAACCTGCCGCTCTATACACAGCGCCTGTTTGGCGCGGTGAAGGAGGGCGGTCTGGTGATGAACCATGGCATTACCGCCAGGCACACCGATGGACGACCCGTCGGGCGTGGGGCGGGCGAGTTCATAGACCGCTACGTGTTCCCCAACGGCGAGCTGCCGCACATGGCGATGATCAGCGCCCACATCAGCGAGGCCGGACTGGAAGTCGTCGATGTCGAAAGCCTGCGGCCGCACTACGCCAAAACGCTGGAGCACTGGAGCGCCCGCCTTGAAACACACTTGAGCGAAGCTGCCGCGATGGTGCCCGAACACACCTTGCGTATCTGGCGACTGTACCTTGCAGGCTGCTCTTATGCGTTTGCGCGAGGCTGGATCAATCTGCATCAGATTCTGGCGGTGAAGCCTTTTGCTGATGGCGGTACGGGGTTGCCGTTGACGCGGGAGGATGTTTATCGGTGATGGCAGATGGTCGAGCGCGAGGTGCATTCCATGAGTGAGGCTTCTTACAGAGGCCTCACGATGCGTTTGAAGATTTTTTCCATCGGTCCGTAATTTACATTTACGCCATCGATGTTGGCCTGAATCCACTCGTCTCGACTCACGTTTTCCCAGTCAAGCTCATAGCCGGCCGAAAGTGCAAGGTGCTCGGAAAAGATTCGCTGAACCCTGCCATTACCCTCGCGAAACGGGTGGATCATGTTGAGTTCGCAGTAATACTCGGCCAGCTTCTCGCAGAAGCGCTCCTTGTTTAGTCCACTTAGCCAATGATCTTTCTGAAGAGCGTCGAAGATCTTTTGTGCTTCAGCGTCGATTCGTCCACAGGTGCAAAAGCGAGTACCACCTTTGGCGATGTCGACGTTTCTTATTTTCCCTGCCCACTCATAGAGATCGGAAAACAGCTGCACGTGCAGCGTGCTCATATTGTTCAGGCTGTAGGGCGGGGCGCAGTAATGCACTCGAGCTATGGTGACAGCGGTGATCTCTCTTTCCGCCGCCTCAAGACTTTCCATATCTCGTATGTTTAATGTGTTTTTCAGCACCGAGGAGTTCGGGTAGCAGTAAATATCCTGAGAGGCATCATATCGATCCATGACATTACCTACGGTGTTTGGCCAAAACACTTTCCAACGAAGCCTTACTCTCCGGGAAAGGGAGGTGAATGCCTTCCAGCTTCGAGCTGTTGATAAAGTTTTTGATCTTTTTGTCTTCGAAGCGCTTATACGGACTGACGTCCTGTTCAACGGCATAAGCCAGGCAATTTTTGATGAGCGTGTCGAGGTCAGCCTGACTTTTTACGGTCAGGGTAAAGCCCATTGTTTCTGACAGTGAATACCTGACGCTTTTGAAATCGTTTGTTTCAGCAGCCCTATACAAGCTGTCCTTGTTCGAGGAAATGGACCGTTCAAGGCGTTTGAGTTGACGATATAAAGAGGCCCAGCCATTCACGCCAAGGATGAGCATCAATTGGCTTTCAACCGCTTTTTTCAGGTCGAAGAACTTTCCGAGCTTCTTCAGATCCTCAATGTCCTCAGCTTGTAATATCTGCTGTAGCGTTGCCATGGTGTCGGGGCCTCTTAACGGTTATCAAAAGCCGTGCGCATCGCTAGTTTAATGAATGTTCCCCGCCTTTGCTTCACAGGATCGGCGATATCAACCGAGCCACGCGCATACCCAGCTGGTGCAATCTCCGCGTTTCGCGGCTTTCCTGGATGGAGATTTCCCGGGCCTGGGCGAAGTCGGCATTCAGCATGGCCTCTACCTGATTCGAAAAGTCAGGGTCGACGGTCAGCAGCATCAGTTCGAAGTTGAGCCTGAATGAACGGTTGTCGAGGTTGGCGCTGCCGATCGCGGTGATTTCATTGTCCACCAGCACGACTTTCTGGTGCAGGAAGCCCGGGCCGTAGCGGAACACCCGCACGCCTGCGCGGACCGCATCGAACGCATAAAGGCTGGAAGCAGCGTAGACCACGTAATGGTCTGGGCGCGAGGGCAGCAGCAGGCGGACATCCACACCGCGTAGCACTGCCAGACGCAGGGCCGCGGACACAGCTTCATCCGGGATGAAATACGGGCTGGTGATCCAGACGCGCTCTTCAGCGGCATGGATGGCTTCGACGAAGAACAGCGAGCAGGTTTCCTGCGCATCCGCCGGGCCGCTGGCCAGCAGTTGGCACAGCACGCCATCTTCAGGAAAGGTTTCCGGCAAGCTCAAGGGCGGCAGCTCGCGAGTGGCCCAGAACCAGTCTTCGGCAAATGACTCCTGCAGGCAGGCAACCACCGGCCCGATGACTTCCACGTGGGTGTCCCGCCAGGGCGCGAGCGGCGGTTTGAGCCCCATGTATTCATCGCCGACGTTGTGTCCGCCCATATAGCCTTTCAGCCCGTCCACGACCACGATCTTGCGGTGGTTGCGAAAGTTGATCTGGAAACGGTTGAGCCAGCCACCGTGGGTAGCAAACGCTTTGATCTGCACACCGCCAGCGCGCAGTTTGTCGATGTAGGCTGCGGGCAGGGCGTGGCTACCGATACGGTCATAGAGCACAAAGATCGATACACCTTCTGCGGCCTTCTCCAGCAGTAAGGTTTGCAGCTGTCGGCCAAGCGCATCGTCATGGATGATGAAGAACTGGACCAGTATGGTTTGCCGGGCCGCACGAATAGCCTCGAAGATCGCCCCGAATGTTTCTTCGCCGTTGATCAATAGCCGGACCTTGTTATTGGCCAGCGCCGGCATGTTTCCGAGTTTGGGCATGGCCCGCAGCGACGTGTAGGCTTTCGAGCGGCGCGCCGCAACGGCTTCCTCGATCCAGGGCCGCCAGTTCAGGCTGCCGATGGCGACACGCATCTCCTGGTTGGCGTCACGCCGCGCCTTGATATAGGCATCGAACGAACTGCGGCCGAAGACCAGATACGGAATCAGGGTGAAATAGGGGATGAACAGCAGTGGCATCGCCCAGGCGATGGCGCCTTGCGAGGTGCGTACGGTCAGCAGCGCATGAATCGCGGCACCGGTGCCCAACAAATGAATGAAACCCAGGACGTAACCGAAAAAATACGGGTCGTGATAATCCATGTGGAACAATGCTCCTCGGCTTTGCTGCCTAACAGACCACAGCTGAACCGGAATGTCGCTATTTTATTCCGGGTGCAACTGGGCAGCGGTTATGTCGTCTAAGGCTCATCTTCCGGCCGGTTATCCCGGCCTTGTGTATCTGTCACTGCCGCTCAGGAATACTCAAATGAATAAACGTATGTTGGCGTGGTTCTTCTGTCTGGCGACGCCGCTGGCTCAGGCCCAGATGCTGCAACCTGGCTTGTGGGAACTGACTTCCAGCAACATGAAAGTGGACGGTCAGCAATTGCCCGACCTGCAACTGATGCTGGGCCAGCTGAAAAACCTGCCGCCCGAGCAGCAGGCCATGATGGAGCAGATGATGCAAAAGCAGGGCGTAACGCTGGGCGGCAAAGGTGTACGTGTTTGCCTGACGCCTGCGCAGGTGAAATCAGACGACATCCCGTTGACCGACCCCAAGTCGGGTTGCACGCAGAAAATCACTGCGCGCAACGGCAAGACCTGGAATTTCCAGTTCAGTTGCCCCAAGGCTCAGGGCACGGGACAGGCGCAATTCCTCAGTGATCGCGAGTTCACGACCAACGTCGTAGGCACGTTCAACGCCACTGGTCAGCAACAGAACGGCAGCATGGACACCCGTGCCGTCTGGCTGGGCGCGCAATGCGGAACCGTTGCACCACGTACCTGAGTCAATTCATAGAGTTACGTTCCACGTGGAACACTCTTGAAAAATGGACGATTTATTGTCGTTCAGCGAGAGTGTTCCATGACTAAATCTTCATGAAGTGCTTCATATGTCATTCGTAACTGCATGTTATATTGTTACTAATGTCATGGATGAAACCTTCGTGAGCCGGGATGCTCGTTTTTGCGCTTGAGACATCCCATGCACAGACGCCAAATGCTGCTCAATATGCTCCTGGCCGGTGCGGCCCTGACCTTGCCGTTGGGTGCTTATGCCACGCAAATCCGTAACGCACGCCTGTGGCGGACCAACGACAAGCTGCGTTTGGTTCTGGATCTCAGCGGACCTGTGCAATACAAGACCTTTACGCTCACTGCCCCGGATCGTCTGATTATCGACGTCAGCGGCTCGCGCCTGACCGGTGACTTCAGCCAGCTGGCGCTGGACAGGACCGTCATCACGTCCATTCGCTCCGGCCATTACGGCTCGGGCGATGACACGCGCATCGTGCTCGACCTGACGGCTCCGGTGCAGTTGAACAGCTTTCTGCTCGGCCCGCAGGGTGATCAGGGCCATCGTCTTGTGCTGGACATGAGTTCCACAATACGTGCGCCTGTGCAAATGGCCGAGCTGCCGCCACCGGTGCCGGTGAAGGAGCCCGCCAAGGCACGTACCGGTGGGCGCGACATCATGGTCGTGGTCGATGCGGGTCATGGCGGCAAGGATCCGGGCGCGGTGGGTTCTCGCGGTGAGCGAGAGAAAGACGTCGTGCTGTCCATCGCCCAGTTGCTGGCCAAGCGTCTCAAACGCGAGAAAGGTTTCGACGTGCGTCTGGTACGTAACGATGACTTCTTCGTACCGCTGCGCAAGCGTGTCGAGTTCGCGCACAAGTCCAACGCCGACATGTTCATCTCGGTGCATGCCGATGCCGCGCCGCGCCTGACAGCGTCCGGTGCGTCGGTGTTTGCGTTGTCCGAAGGCGGCGCGACCTCTGCTACAGCGCGTTTCATGGCTCAGCGCGAGAATGGCGCGGACCTGCTGGGCGCAAGCTCGCTGCTCAACCTGAAAGACAAGGACCCGATGCTGGCCGGGGTGATTCTCGACATGTCGATGAACGCGACCATCGCCGCCAGCATGCAATTGGGCCACACCATTCTGGGCAGTCTGGAAGGCATCACCACACTGCATCAGAAGCGCGTGGAACAGGCCGGTTTTGCAGTACTCAAGTCGCCGGACGTGCCTTCGATTCTGGTCGAGACGGGCTTCATCTCCAATACGCGTGACAGCCAGCGTCTGGTCACGGCGCGTCATCAGCAAGCGGTCGCCGACGGATTGTTCGAAGGCCTGCAACGCTACTTCCAGCGCAACCCGCCCATGGATTCGCACATGGCGTGGGTGCAGGCGCAGAAGAAGGAACAGCAGGCCTGATCCGCTTTACCTGCAGCCGTTCAGGCGACTGCAGGTGATCTTGCTGCGCGTACCGTCCGAGCTTGAAACCCGCGTGATCGTCGTCCAGCCCACGCGCTGGATAGTGCCGATCCAGGCCTCGCCATCTGAAGCCAATCCCGTAAAGAACGTCAGTTGGTCGTAGCGACTGTTGGTCTGCACCCAGCGGCGTTTATCCAGCACTTCATAGCCTCTCAACCAGGTTGTCTGCCCGGCTGTGGTGACGCTGTAGTGATTGCCTTGCGCATCACTGCACGCCAGCACGGTAGCGCTGCGCGTGCACAGCGCAAGATCGGCGGCAGGCCGTGCACCGGCAGCCATTGCCTGTGTGCAGGCCAGAGCCAGTAATGCGATCAATCCTGCCGATAGCTGTTTCATGACGAACCCTTGAATGAGCGGTGTAGCTATTTTGTGTTGTTATACTATAACATTCGAGGATGATTAGAGCTGGCTGCCAGATGGATCAGTTGCAGCCAGTACGAACAGGGCTGAAGCCTTGCAGACTGGTTGGAGAGTCCTGATGTCGAACCGCTTACCCGTTACTGTGCTGTCCGGATTCCTCGGCGCTGGCAAGAGCACCTTACTCAATTACGTGCTGCGAAATCGTGAAAACCTGCGTGTGGCGGTCATCGTCAACGACATGAGCGAGATCAACATCGACGGCGGCGAAGTCCAGCGCGACGTCAGTCTGAACCGCGCCGAAGAAAAGCTTATCGAGATGAGCAACGGCTGCATCTGCTGCACCTTGCGCGAAGACCTGCTCGAGGAGGTCAGCCGCCTCGCTCAGGACGGGCGCTTCGATTATCTGCTGATCGAGTCCACCGGTATTTCCGAGCCGTTGCCCATTGCAGAGACCTTTACCTTCCGCGATGAGGCAGGCAAAAGCCTGACCGACCTGGCGCGTCTCGACACCATGGTAACGGTGGTCGACGGGATGAATTTCCTGCTCGATTACGAAGCCGCCGACGGTCTGGACACGCGTGGTGAAACCCTGGGTGAAGACGACGACCGTTCGATTACCGACCTGCTGATCGAGCAGATCGAATTCGCCGACGTGATCCTGCTCAGCAAGATTGACCTGATCAGTTCCAGTGAGCGTGAAGAGCTGATCGCCATCCTGAAAAGACTCAACGCCGACGCCGAGATCATTCCGATGGTGATGGGCGAGGTGCCGCTGGCGAAGATTCTCAACACCGGTCGTTTTGATTTCGAGCGTGCCTCTCAGGCACCGGGCTGGCTCAAGGAACTGCGCGGCGAACACCTTCCGGAAACCGAGGAATATGGCATCGCGTCCACGGCCTACCGGGCACGCCGCCCGTTTCACCCGGAGCGATTCTTCGACTTCATCAACCGACCCTGGACCAACGGCAAGCTGCTGCGCTCCAAGGGATTTTTCTGGCTGGCCAGCAAATACAAGGACGCTGGCAGCTGGTCTCAGGCAGGCGGTTTGATGAGACACGGGTTTGCGGGCCGCTGGTGGCGTTTCGTCGCGCGAGAGAGCTGGCCTGAAGACCAGGAAAATGTTGCGTCCATTATGGACAACTGGTCATCGGAGACGGGCGATTGCCGCCAGGAACTGGTGTTCATTGGCCAGAACATCGATTTTGACCAACTGAGCGCTGAACTGGACGGCTGCCTGTTGACCGATGACGAGATGGCCGCAGGTTCCGAGCGCTGGCGCACCCTGCGTGATCCGTTCGGTCCTTGGCATGAAGAGGTGGCTGCCTGATGCACGCTCATTTTCTGAAGTATCAACCGACGATTCGGCAGGCGTGCGGGGCGACGCCTGACGTATTGGGTGAAGTGCTGGAAGACGGCGTCAACCTCGCCGTCTGGCAGCGTCGGTTACCGGCGCACATCGAAGACTTCGGCGCATTGCTCTTGTCGATGGGGCAGCCGCTGTCCGAGTCCTTGACCCTGGACGTGAAAGGCGGCGATCTGGAGCCGGATCTGCGCACACTGGCGTCGGGCTACGCCGACCTGCAGGGGTATGACGGTTTCATCGCCGACGTATCATGGCTGGTCAGTGCCTACGCCTGCCTGCTGGGTGCCGACTGCGTCGGGCTGCGTCTGCGGGTGCTCGACAAGGCAATGTGCCCGCGCTTTCACGTAGATCACGTGCCTGTGCGTCTGATCACCACGTATGCCGGATGTGGCAGTCAGTGGCTCAAGGAAGGTGACATTGATCGCAAGCAACTGGGTCGGGCGGAAGCCGAGCCGCTGGATGTCAGTGTCATCCAGCAGATCAATACCGCAGACGTCGCCTTGCTCAAGGGCGAGCGCTGGCGTGGAAACGAGGGTGCAGGTCTGGTGCATCGCTCGCCGGCACTTGAAGGCAACGAACGCAGGCTGATCCTTACGCTGGACTGGCTGGCCTAGCGCTGTTTACGGCGTGATCCACTGACCCTTGCTCTGGCCTTCGCAGAAAGGCTTGAGGTACAAGGCGTCACTGGCCACGCCGTAATAATGGATATGCTCGCGATAAGGCATGTTGGCGACCTGCGCATTACGGCACACGCCGAACGCGCCGGTCGGGCATTCTTGCGGGTAGGCGACCTCGGTTTTCTGACCTGCCAGTTGCGGCTGGCAGAAGCTGTCGTGGAACAGGTCTGCCGGGATGTTGATATTCTCCTGACATACCTTTACATCAAGCCTCTCGGCCTGACTGTGTACCAGACACGCCTGCGCCCAGGTTTCACCTGAAGACAGTGCCAGCAGCATCAGTGCCAGACCGGCAGACAGCTTGATGGCTTGCAGGGTTACCTTTCCTTGCTCTTCAATCACGAACGCACTCGTAGAAATCATTGTCATGCTGCAGAACATTCCGACTCACGTCATCGGTGGCCCGCTGGGTGCCGGCAAGACCAGCCTGATCAGACAGTTGCTGGCCCAGAAGCCCTCCAGCGAGCGTTGGGCGGTGTTGATCAACGAATTCGGGCAGATTGGACTGGACGCCGCACTGTTGACCACGGCCGAGGATGGTATCGCACTTGGCGAAGTGGCTGGCGGCTGCCTGTGCTGTGTCAACGGCGTGCCGTTCCAGATCGGACTGGGTCGCCTGTTGCGCAAGGCCAGGCCTGATCGCCTGCTGATCGAGCCGTCCGGGCTGGGGCATCCTGCGCAACTCATGGCGCAGTTACGCGAGGCACCCTGGCTCGGCGTGCTTGATGTGCAGCCCAGTGTGATGGTGCTGGATGCGGCGGCGATGCATAACGGGCAGCCACTGGCCGAGACCCAGCAGGAAGCGCTGCTCATGGCGGGTTTGCTGGTGATGAACAAATCCGAACAGTTGGAAGAGTCTTCCCGGCAGGCGCTGTCTGATGAGCTTGCTGGACATTCTCTGCTCTGGACGCGCTTTGGCGAACTTCCGCTAGATCGTCTGCCCGGTTATTTGCCATCCACGCTTGTGGATAAAAGCAGTGTGGATAACCTGAACGTACCTCGCAGTATCGGCCAGTTACCCACTGTCTGGCCCGATCCCCGCGTGCCACTCTGTCTGAGCCATGAAGGCGGCGGCGGATGGAGCATCGGCTGGCGCTGGCACCCGTCGCAGCAATTCGATCTTCAGCGCGTGCTGCTCTGGCTTGAAAGCCTGAGCTGGCAGCGCGCGAAAATGGTTATCCACAGCGCTGGCGGCTGGTATTCAGGCAATGTTGCGCAAGGTGGACGGCTGGCCTGGCAACTCAGCGAATGGCGACAGGACTCGCGTCTGGAGTTGATCTTCTCGACACCTCAGGATGCGGAAGTGTTGCAGACGCAGATGATGGGATGCCTATTGGCAGCCACATGACGGGGAAGTGTCTGTGGCATGGCGCGGTCTTACAGCTGGCAGGAAACTGCGGGAGGCACCACCACGTCTTCGACGTAGCGCTGTCGCGCAGCAAACTAGGTGGGAGCGGACTTGTCCGCGAATGCAGTATTTCAGCCACTGCATATGCGTCGGATGTACCGGCCTTTTCGCGGACAAGTCCGCTCCCACAAAATCGCGTTTCTTCAGTGGGTTACAGGTTGTTTGATAAGAGGCGGCTTGCCGGCGATGAACGATGACGCGATTTTCCTGATATACCGCGTCATCGTTCATCGCGGGCAAGCCCCCTCCCACAAAAACAGCGTGCATTTAGCAAGTTGCGTTTTTAGTCAAAGATGCATGACATCTTTGAGGGTTAGCCGATCCCTACTGCTTCCACTTCTGATGCGACTGACGCCATTCACTCATCTGGATGATTTCGGCGCTGGGCGGTGGCGTCTTGATTTCGAACGGGTAGGGCGCCAGTTCGATCTGGGCAGTGTGTGCACCGAACATGGTGATGGTGCCGGGATGACGCTGCTCACCGGTGACGGTGAATTCGAAGCCATAGACCCTGGCGAGCCGCTTGTGGCCCTGGGCATCACGTGCAAAGGTGAGGCGGCGCAGAGCCACGTTGCCATCCAGCAATTCGAGCTCGAGGCGGGCGCAGTGCTGTTTGACGCGTTCCAGCGCTTTCTCGCGCAGACCATGGGCGTGCCACCACCAGGCCGCAGCGCTTGCGAACAGCATCAGCACGAAAATGTTTCCCAGGGTCAGCATGACGGAGTGCTCCAGCAAAGGAGCCACCAGCTTAACTGTCCTGAGTGATTTACAGCCATACTGTGCGACTTATATTTCTCATTACTGCATTTGCATCGTGTTCAGGATATTCCCATGAAACGTACACCCCACTTGCTCGCTATCCAGTCCCATGTGGTCTTCGGCCACGCAGGCAATAGTGCGGCGGTGTTTCCGATGCAACGTATCGGTGTCAATGTCTGGCCGCTCAACACGGTTCAGTTCTCCAACCACACGCAGTACAAGCAGTGGACCGGCGAAGTGCTGGCCCCGCAGCAGATTCCGGCCCTGATCGACGGCATTGCCGCCATCGGCGAGCTGGGTAACTGCGATGCCGTGCTTTCCGGCTATCTGGGCAGCGCCGCGCAAGGGCGTGCCATCCTGACCGGTGTCGCACGCATCAAGGCGGCCAATCCCAAGGCACTGTATCTGTGTGATCCGGTGATGGGGCATCCCGAGAAAGGGTGCATCGTCCCGGCTGAAGTCAGCGACTTTCTGCTGGAAGAGGCCGCCGCCATGGCCGACTTCCTGTGCCCCAACCAGTTGGAGCTGGACAGCTTCTCGGGGCGCAAGCCTGAGTCGCTGCTCGATTGCCTGGGGATGGCCAAGGCGCTGCTGGCACGTGGCCCGAAAGCTGTAGTGGTCAAGCATCTGGATTACCCCGGCAAGGCGGCCGAAGGCTTTGAAATGTTGCTGGTGACCGCCGAGGCCAGTTGGCACCTGCGACGTCCATTGCTGGCTTTCCCGCGTCAGCCGGTGGGTGTGGGTGATCTGACCTCGGGCCTGTTCCTGTCGCGCATCCTGCTGGGCGATAATCTGGTCGCAGCGTTCGAATTTACTGCATCCGCCGTGCACGAAGTGCTGCTGGAAACCCAGGCGTGCGGCAGTTACGAACTGGAATTGGTTCGTGCTCAGGACCGTATCGCTCATCCGCGGGTACGTTTCGAAGCGGTCAGGCTGTAACGGCCGACAAAGGCTGCGGCTCGGGCATCCCTGCCTGAGTCCGTTCGTTACAGCGCTTCTTCCTTGATTTCCTGGTAACGCTTTTCCAGTTCCTGACGGAGCTGGCGGCGTTGCTGCGCCTGGATGTAACGACGCTTGGCGTCAGGGCTTTCCGGTTCCAATGGCGGGACGCTGGCCGGTTTGCGGTTGTCGTCCACTGCCACCATGGTGAAGAAGCAGCTGTTGGAGTGGCGTACCGAGCGCTCGCGGATGTTTTCGGTCACCACTTTGATGCCGACCTCCATCGAGGTGTTGCCGGTGTAGTTCACCGATGCCAGGAAGGTCACCAGTTCGCCGACATGCACCGGCTCACGGAAGATCACCTGGTCCACGGACAACGTGACCACATAGCGACCGGCATAGCGGCTTGCGCACGCGTAAGCCACTTCATCCAGGTACTTGAGTAACGTACCGCCGTGCACGTTGCCAGAGAAGTTGGCCATGTCCGGGGTCATCAATACAGTCATCGACAGCTGGGCGTTTCCGGGTTCCATAGCGTACTCACACGGTCAAGGTGGTCAAAGACGCCTATGCTGGCGCTCAAGGTGTAGTTATCGGGACGCTGGCCATTCACTGCCCGTCACGCGTCATTCCATCTGTTTCCATATATTGCACCGGCTTTTTGTCGAGGAGTGCAGTGTTAACCTTCAAAAACCCGTGGATCGGGTTTTTTCCTACGTTTGCGTCAGATTTGGATGACGAAATTTCGGCAGGTGGCGCGGCAAGCACGTCCAGTACCGGTCAAGGAACTCATCACCCAAAGGAGCCACACCCCAATGCATGCCATCAATTTCATTCAGGACCTGGCAGTGATCATGCTGGTGGCAGGCGTGGTGACCATTCTATTCCACCGTCTGCGACAGCCCGTGGTGCTGGGCTATATCGTTGCGGGCTTCATCATCGGGCCGCACACACCGCCTTTCAGCCTGATCCACGATGAAGACACCATCAAGACCCTCGCCGAGCTGGGGGTGATCTTCCTGATGTTCTGCCTGGGCCTTGAGTTCAGTTTGCGCAAACTGTTCAAGGTCGGTGCCACGGCGTTCATTGCCGCGTTTCTCGAAATCGCCCTGATGATCTGGATCGGCTACGAGATCGGTCAGTTCTTCGGCTGGAAAACCATGGACTCGCTGTTCCTGGGCGCGATTCTGGCGATCTCCTCGACCACTATCATCGTCAAGGCGCTCAACGACCTGAAGATGAAGAACGAGCGCTTTGCTCAGTTGATCTTCGGGGTGCTGATCGTCGAAGACATCCTCGGCATTGGCATCATTGCGCTGTTGTCCGGCATTGCGGTCAGCGGATCGGTCAGCTCCGGCGAGGTGTTCTCGACCGTCGGCAAGCTGTCACTGTTCATGATCGTCGCGCTGGTGATCGGCATTCTGCTGGTGCCGCGCGTGCTGGCCTACGTGGCCAGATTCGAAAGCAACGAAATGCTGCTGGTGACGGTGCTGGGCCTGTGTTTCGGTTTCTGCCTGCTGGTCGTCAAGCTGGAATACAGCATGGTGCTGGGCGCTTTCCTGATCGGCGCGATCATGGCCGAATCCAGGGAGCTGATAAAAATCGAGCGCCTGATCGAGCCCATCCGGGACATGTTCAGTGCGATTTTCTTTGTGGCCATCGGCCTGATGATCGACCCGAATATCCTGTTGGCCTACGCCTGGCCCATCGCCGTGATTACCGTTGCGGTGGTGCTGGGCAAGATGCTGTCCTGTGGGCTGGGCGCGTTTCTCGCCGGTAACGATGGCCGGACCTCGCTGCGGGTAGGCATGGGGCTGTCACAGATTGGCGAGTTTTCTTTCATCATCGCGGCATTGGGCATGACGCTGCAGGTGACCAGCGACTTCCTCTATCCAGTAGCGGTCGCCGTGTCGGCCATCACGACCCTGCTGACGCCGTACCTGATTCGTGGTGCCGATCCGCTGTCGAACAAGCTCGCCATGATGGTGCCCGGGCGCGTTGCTCGGGTGTTCAACATGTACGGTGAATGGCTGCGCAGTATCCAGCCACAGGGAGAAGGCGCGGTGCTGGCGCAGATAATCCGTCGCATCCTGCTGCAGGTCGGCGTGAATCTGGCGCTGGTGATGGCGATCTTCTTCAGCGGTGGGTATTTCGCCGAGCGCATTGGCGGCTACATAAGCGAATGGGTCGGGGATGTCAGCTATCAGAAGGCGTTGATCTGCGGTGCTGCGCTACTGCTGTCGTTGCCGTTCCTGATTGCGGCATATCGCAAGCTCAAGGCGCTGTCGATGCTGCTCGCAGAGATGGGCGTCAAACCGGAGATGGCGGGGCGTCACACCGTTCGGGTGCGCAAGGTCCTGGCCGAAGTCATTCCGTTGCTTTCGCTGGCGTTGATTTTCGTCATGCTGGCTGCGTTGTCAGCCAGTATTCTGCCCGCCAACGAACTGTTGCTGGTCATCACGCTGGTGGCAGCGCTTGTCGCTGCGCTGCTGTGGCGCTGGTTCATCCGCGTGCATACGCGCATGCAACTGGCGCTGATAGAGACATTGGGTAACAACAATCCTGAGTCATCCGGGCATTGAGCCCGGTGACACACATTCGGTAGGCATGGCTCTACGGGTATCAGCTTTCCAGCCAGACGTCCCGCGCCCAGTGCCAGACCGATTCCCAGCTTTCTTCGGTGACCAGTTCTTCTTCGGCGGACCACAACAGCACAGTGCCGTCTTCTTCGACGCAGTAGTAGTCGTCGCCGTCCTGGCAGATAGGAATCAGCTCGCGCGGTACACCATCATCCCAGGCGGTTGCGGCCACATCCGGCAGGTAGGTGTGCGACTGCGGGTCAGTGACCGTGACGGGCTCGAGGCTGCCGTACACCACGTCGCTGACCGTCAGGAGAAATTCCTTGAAGACGAACGGGATGTTGATGAACAGCTGTTCCTCGATTTCGACCAACAGGTCTTCATCGGGCAGTTCGAGCGGAACCGGAACCGGTTCGTTTGCTTCACGCAATTGTTCGATGACTTCTTCCACGACACGGATCCTCTTACTTGATGGCGCGGGTTATACAGTAGCGTAAAGCCTTTCTCAAAATAACTATCCGAACGGATAAACAAAAAACCCCGGACATGTCCGGGGTTCTGAACGCAATAACGGAATCTGGTTCAACCGTTCTGGCGAATTCCCGCCACCAGCCATGGCTGGTTATCGCCTTGCGCACGCTCCATGTTCCAGCTTTCGCTGAACACTTCGCCCTGATCAAAGCGCGATGTTTTGGAAACGCCCGAGAAGGTCAGGGTCGCAATCGTCTTGTCGGCACGATCATCCACACCGTCCAGCTGGACGTTGAGGTTGTCGATGTAAGTCGACTGGAAACCATCGCCCAAGTCCGCACGTTCCTTTTTCAGGAACTGGAGCATTTGCGGGGTGACGAACTCCGCGATCTTGTCCATCTCGTTGGCGTCCCAGTGCTGCTGCAGCGACTGGAAGTGGCTGCGAGCGGCTTCAAGGAAGCGTTCCTCATTGAACCAGGCAGGCGCGTTGATCACCGGCGCTGCGGAAGCGGCCGGGCTGCTGCCGAAGATCGGGTTCTGCGCAGGCTGGCTGGCTTCACGCTGATACGGCGCACCGGCACCGGCCATTTTCGGCTGTTGCTGCTGACGTCTGCGCGCAATGAAGCGGAAGATCAGGAAGGCGAGGAGGCCCACGATCAGAATGTCGAACAGTTGCAGGCCCTGGAAGCCGTCGCCCATGAACATGGCTGCTAGCAGGCCACCGGCAGCGATGCCGGCCAATGGACCCAGCCAGCGGGATGCGCCGCTGGCGGCAGGTGTCGGGCGACCGGCAGCGTTAGGGGCTGCGGCAGGCGTGGAAGGCGCAGTCTGGCGCGCCTGATGGGTCGGTGCCGAGCCCATGCTCTTGCCACCACCGAAACGCGCGGCGTTCACATCCAGGCTCAGAGTGAGCCCGATGCACAGCGCCATCGCGAAGCTAAGAAAACGTTGCATATGGGTATTCCCGTTTTGTGATTGCACGCGCGTCATGTTGCACAGCACATGGCTGCATGACCAGCACGTTAATGTTTCGGACTTTTACACAAACAGCGTAAGACATTTCTTTACGGCTTGTGGGGTTGGTCGTCTGCATGTTCAGTTATACGCGTGTACAGCTGAATGAAAGCACAACCCGGATTGATGGTGGACGAAGTCCATGCTCCAAGTGGGCGTGTTGTGACGGAAATATGTGTCGCATTCCAGAGCGGACGCGGAGCGTCCTGGGCGGCGTTACCACGCTGGAGCGTGGGAACGATCAGCGTGGTCTCAAGCACACCGATCCTGCCCATGCTCCGCGTGGGCATGCAGCCGTGACGCTCCGCGTCACCTCCAAGGGCGGCCGCAGAGCGCCGGGGACAATCAGCGTCCGATTACAACGCCACCAGCTTCGCGTAGCCCATCATCAGCCACTTGCTGCCTTCGGCGAAGTTGACCTGAACGCGTGCCTGAGCGCCAGCGCCTTCGAAGTTGAGGATCACGCCTTCGCCGAATACGGCATGCTGCACGCGCTGGCCCAGGGTGAACTCGGTTTCCGGGATGCCGGTACCGGTGAACAGGCTGCTGTTGTTGACCTTCTGCGTGCCGCCGAATGGTCGGCTGACGCTGTTGGACAAGCGCACTTCCTGAATCAGCGCGGGCGGGATTTCGCGTACGAAACGCGAGACCTTGTTGTAGGTCTCGCTGCCGTACAGGCGACGCGTCTCGGCGTAGGTCATGACCAGTTGCTGCATGGCGCGGGTAATGCCGACGTAAGCCAGACGGCGCTCCTCTTCAAGACGGCCGGGCTCTTCCAGGCTCATCTTGTGCGGGAACAATCCCTCTTCCATGCCCACCAGGAACACGTGCGGAAACTCCAGACCCTTGGCGCTGTGCAGCGTCATCAGCTGGATGCTTTCTTCGTGCTCCTGGGCCTGAGTGTCACCGGCTTCCAGCGACGCATGCCCGAGGAAGGCCGCCAGCGGGGTCAGGTCTTCTTCACTTTCGGTGTTCTCGAAAGCGCGCGCGGCGCTGACCAGTTCCTCAAGGTTTTCTACCCGGGCCTGGCCTTTC
Organism: Pseudomonas viridiflava; assembly: GCF_900184295.1. Lineage (NCBI taxonomy): Bacteria > Pseudomonadati > Pseudomonadota > Gammaproteobacteria > Pseudomonadales > Pseudomonadaceae > Pseudomonas > Pseudomonas viridiflava. The sequence continues at coordinate 6,009,090 of NZ_LT855380.1, read as the reverse complement.
TCGCCTTTTTCCTGCTCGTGATAGGTGATCAGCCCGGACTGCTCGATGACGGTCTGGGTCATCAGGTGCAGCGGCATGTCCATGACCTTGGCCGACAGGTTCTCGATCAGCTCGATGAACCCGCCCAGCGCAGTCGCCGCACGGCCGGTCAGGCCTTTATTGGCGACCAGCAGGCGCATCGCTTCCCACATCGACACGTCGGCATGACGGGCATGTTCACGAATCGCTTCAACGGTCTTTTCACCGATGCCGCGCGCCGGAACGTTGATGACCCGCTCAAGCGCCGCGTCGTTGCCGCGACCTTCCAGCAAGCGCAGATACGCCATGGCGTTCTTGATCTCGGCGCGTTCGAAGAATCGCTGGCCGCCGTAGATGCGGTATGGAATGCGTTCGCGCAGCAGGGCTTCTTCCAGCACCCGCGACTGGGCGTTGGAGCGGTAGAGAATGGCGATGTCGTTACGCGAGATACCGGTCTTGAGCACGCTCTCGATGGTCTCGACCACATAACGCGCTTCATCGTGTTCGTTGAAGGCGGCATACAGGCTGATCAGCTCGCCGTCGCCGACATCGGTCCACAGCTCTTTACCCAGGCGGCCGCTGTTGTTGACGATCAAGCCGTTGGCCGCTTTGAGGATGCTCGCCGTGGAGCGGTAGTTCTGCTCCAGACGGATGACTTCGGTATCCGGGAAGTCGGACGAATACTGGTGAATGTTCTCGATCTTCGCGCCGCGCCAGCCGTAGATGGACTGATCGTCGTCGCCGACCACCATCAGGCTGTCGCCACCCTGAGCCAACAGACGCAACCAGGCGTACTGCACGGCGTTGGTGTCCTGGAATTCGTCCACCAGCACGTGGCGGAAGCGGCGCTGATAGTGCGCCAGCAGACCGGGGTTGTCGCGCCACAGGTCGAGCGCGCGCAGCAGCAGTTCGGAGAAGTCGATCACGCCGGCACGTTGGCAGGCCGCCTCATAGGCTTCATAGATGCTGCGCATGGTGGTCAGGAACAGGTCGCCGCTGGCCTGAATGTGCTGCGGACGCAGCCCTTCGTCTTTCTGGCCATTGATGAACCACTGCGCCTGACGGGCAGGCCAGCGTTGCTCGTCCAGACCCAGCTCGCGGATCACGCGTTTGACCAGACGTTGCTGGTCGTCGCTGTCCAGAATCTGAAAGGTCTGCACCAGCCCGGCTTCCTGCCAGTGCGCCCGCAGCAGGCGGTGCGCCAGGCCGTGGAACGTTCCGACCCACATGCCTGCCGGGCTGATGCCCATCAGTTGCTCGATGCGATGGCGCATCTCGGCGGCGGCCTTGTTGGTGAACGTCACCGACAGGACCGAGTGCGGGGAGGCTTGCTCGACCTGCATCAGCCAGGCGATGCGATGCACCAGCACACGGGTTTTGCCGGAGCCAGCACCGGCCAGGACCAACTGACGACCCAGGGAGGCGGCTACGGCCTGACGCTGGGCATCGTTGAGGGAATTAAGAAGAAGAGAGAGATCATCGCGCATCGGCGCATTCTAGGGTGCTGCGTCATGGTGGGCAAACCATGCTTTGCGTGGGGCAATAAAAAATCGTTGGGGCTGACGACCGGTCGGTCGGTGCAGAGAGCGTTGCGCGCCGTGCCTTGAGCGAGGGCAGATCACTCAGGGCGGTGGCATATTGATATTTTTGTTTGGTCCGGCAGTTTGGTCTGCTCAAGGCCTTGTGTATGCTCCGCACACGCTCAGGGCCAAGACCCCTTTTGAACGCTCCTGACCGGGCGCATGCGGGGTCTGATCAACGATAAGAACGACGCCATGACATACCGTTTCAGCGCTGGCGAGGTCCTTGAAAACACTCGCCGCGACCTCTACCGGCAGTTCGCCGCGCCCTTGGCGCTCGAACGCACACGTCTTCTTTATCAGGGCTCACTGCTGCCGACACTGTTCATGTTTCTGAACGGTCTTGTCTGTGCCTGGTTGCTCTGGGGCGCCGAACGCTATCTGCTGGTGTGGATCTGGCTGGGCTGGCTGTCTGCGCTGGTCTGCCTGCGGATCATTCAGGTCGCCGCGTTCGAAGCGGCCTCCAGAGAGCGTCAGGCGCAACCGGTCTGGCGCAGGATGTTTATCATGGGCGCCTGTGTCAGCGGCCTGACCCTGGCCGCTGCGGCAGTGGTGCTGGTCCCGGTGGAAAATTTCGAGCAGCAGGCCTGGGTATTCGGCTTGATTGGCGCTGCGATCCTGTCCGCCAGTGTCGCCTACGCCGTCAGCATTTCCGCGTTTCTGGTGTTCAGCCTGTCTTGCCTGTTGCCGCCGATCCTGTACCTGTTCTGGGGCGGTAACGTACCGTTTCGCGGTTGGGGATGGCTCGGCCTGATCCTGTTGTTTGCCCTGAGCGTGGTGGCGTGGCAGGTCAATCGTCTGCTGGAGCGCAGCCTGTTGAGGCGCTTCCAGAACCAGGCCCTGATCGAGCATCTGCAGCAGGCACAGGCGACCAGTGATGCGCTCAATACCGAGCTGGCTCATGAAATCGATCAGCGCCGCGAAGCCGAGCGCGGCTTGAGGGAGGCACAGAGCGGGCTGGAGGATCGTGTTGCCCAGCGCACGCTTGAACTGGAGGAAGCCAATCAGGCATTGAGCAAGAGCCCGCCGCGTCTGGCGGCCACCGTGTTCGACGCCGCCAGCGAAGGCATAGTGATCTTCGATCCGGACTACTGCATCCTCACGGTGAATCAGGCCTTTAGCCGGGTCAGTGGGTATCAGCCGGAAGATGTGATCGGACGCCGAGTGACCGACATTGCCAGCAGCCGCGATGCGCGCCGTCACTTTCAAGCCATTCATCAATCTCTGGAACAGACCGGTCGATGGCAAGGCGAGCTGGTCGAAGCACGCAAGAACGGTGAGCTGTATCCGCAATGGCTGCAGTTGAACGTTGTGCTCGATAAGGCAGGAAAACTGAGCCACATTGTCGGCTTCTTCTCCGATCTATCATCGCGCCGTGCGGCTGAAGAACGCATGCGCTATCTGGCGCATTTCGATGAGTTGACCGGGCTGGCCAACCGTTCGCTGTTCAACGAACGGCTGCGTGAGGCCCGCGAGCGTGTGCGGTCGGGAGGCAGAAGTCTGGCGCTGCTGCATATCAATCTCGACCGCTTCAAGCTGCTCAACGAAAGCCTGGGTCATGAAATCGCTGACCAATTGCTCAGGCACGTTGCACGTCGCTTGAGTAGCGCCATGCCGGAAGCCGACACCATCGCCAGGCTTTCCGGTGATGAGTTCGCCGTACTGTTTGACGGCTACTCGAACCTGTCCAGCCTTGCCCGCGTAACCAATCGCCTGCTGGGCAAATTGCGCGTACCGCTGTCGGTGGCAGGTCACGAACTGGTGATCAGCGCATCGGTGGGCATCAGCCTACTGTCGGACTCGGCCCGTGAGGTCTCGGCACTGGTGAGTCAGGCGAACATGGCGATGCAGCATGCCAAACATCTGGGCGGCAACAACTTTCAGTTTTTTACCCAGAGCCTGCAGGCCAGCACGCTTGAGCGTCTGCAGCTTGAAATTCAACTGCGCAGGGCTGTCGACGAACAGCAACTCCAGGTCTTCTATCAGCCCAAACTGTGCCTCAGGACCGGGCGCCTGGATTCTGCCGAAGCCCTGGTGCGCTGGCACCATCCGCAGCGCGGCATGGTTGCGCCGGGTGAGTTCATCGGGCTTGCCGAGGAGACCGGGCTGATCAGCGCCATCGGCGAGTTCGTGCTGCGCCAGGCCTGTTGGCAGGCGTGTGAATGGCAGCGTCAGGGCATGGCGCCGATCAGGGTGTCGGTCAACCTGTCAGTGCATCAGTTGCGTCAGGGAAAACTGGTGAGCCTGGTTCGCCAGGTGCTTGAGGAAACCGGACTGGCACCGCAATGGCTGGAACTGGAGCTGACCGAAAGCCAGTTGCTCGACAGCGTCGAACACATCATTGTGACCTTTCAACAGTTGCGCGACCTGGGCGTAAAACTGGCCATCGACGATTTCGGCACCGGCTACTCTTCATTGAGCTACCTGCGACGGTTTCCGGTGGACTACGTGAAAATCGACCGTGCATTCATCAGCGGGTTGGGCGATGGCACCGAAGACGCCGCCATCATTCAGGCGATTATCTCCATGGCCCACAGCCTGGGTTTGAAGGTGGTTGCCGAAGGCGTGGAAAACCAGAGCCAGCTGGAATTTCTCAGGAGCCATGGCTGTGATGAAGTGCAGGGTTATCTGATCAGTCGCCCGATCGAAGCGACCGCGATGGCTGGAATTCTGCTTCAATCATTTTAAGCCGACAGTCATATGCGGGAAAATTTTGCGGATGTAGGATTATTCCCACATATTTTTATGATTTGCCCTTCTAAATGCAGCGCTAGACGTTTCACGTTCGTTTAACTGGGCGTCTCGCAGGTCATGTAGTATAACTACAAGAAAGCTACAACCCGCCCACTGCTTCATTATCGAGTCTGCCTTTTGAATCTGCTGCAACACATCGCCCAGTCACGTCATCTGCTGCGCAAATCGGAGCTCAAGGTAGCCGACCATGTGCTGCTCGACCCTGCGGCTGTGATGCACAGTTCCATGGCTGATCTTGCCCATAGCGTGGGCATCAGCGAGCCCACCATCGTGCGCTTCTGTCGCGCCATCGGTTGCACCGGGTTTCAGGATCTCAAGCTCAAACTGGCCCAGAGCCTCGCCGCAGGCGCCAGTTTCGGGCAGTTCGCGATTCACGAAGACGATTCGGTCGCCGACTACAGCCTGAAGATTTTCGACACCACCCTGCATACCCTGATGGAAGTGCGCGAGAATCTCGACCCCCATGCGCTGCAACTGGCAGTCACTGCCATGGCGGGTGCCAATCGTGTCGAGTTCTATGGCTTTGGTGCATCCGGTGCCGTAGCAGCCGATGCACAGCACAAGTTCTTCCGCCTGCTGTTGACGGCAGCGGCGTACTCCGACCCGCACATGCAGGCCATGTCGGCGGCGACGCTCAAGCCGACAGACGTTGCGGTGTGCATTTCCCAGTCCGGCCGCTCCAAGGACCTGCTGATCACGGCGAACATGGTGCGTGAAAGCGGTGCGACCCTGATTACGCTTTGCCCGAGTCAGACACCATTGGCCGAGCTGTCATCGGTCAACCTGGCGATCGATGTTCACGAAGACACCGAGATCTATACCCCGCTGACCTCGCGCATCGCGCATCTGGTGGTGATCGATGTGCTGGCGATGGGTGTTGCCATGGCGCGTGGCCCGAGCCTGGTCAATCACCTCAAGAGCGTGAAGCGCAGCTTGCGCAGCCTTCGTCTGTCACCGAAATCGATCAAGCCTCACGAAGACTGACAGCGTTCGCAATCAGCAACACACAGCAACTAAACGCCCGCCAGAGACCTTCAGGTCACTGGCGGGCGTCGTTATGCGAAAGCCTGCTACGCGTTGATCAATGCGTAACTTCTACATCATCAATGCACACCAGCAACTGATCGTTGTGATAAACGCGAACAGAGGTAATGGTTGCGTCGCTTGGCTGGGCGTATGTAACTTGCGCCTCGCCCAGAACCTGCAAGCCGATACCTTCTTCGCTGTAGCTCAGTTCCAGATTCAATTGGCCAGCTGCACTCGGTTTGCCACTGAGGGCCAGCGTGGGAATATCGTTGCTGGCACCGGTGGGTACGACGCCAGTTACCGTAAAGGTGTTTGAACCGGGCATCCGGTCATCGCGTGCACGCCAGTTCTTGTTGTCGATAGTCATTTTTTCAGCTCCTTGCTGTAGAGGATGTCACCGGCCGGTTGCCGGTGATTTGCGTCCTGCAGGGCCAGTGTCTGACGATTGGTCTCTCGAACTGGAATACATATGTATATTTTTCGGCCAATGGCCCTGAAAAATGTAACGGTCTTGTCATGCATTCGCCGCGTCTTCGTAACAGCGAGGTGTGAAGATGCTCTTCCACGAAACGTATTGGGAGACAGGACATGGCTCGGCACTACGACGATTTACCCAACAGCACCGTGAAAACCCGCCGTCAGCAGGAAGATCAGCGTCGCATGGAATTTCGTCGCGCTATCGAGAGCTACTGTGAAGCGCGCCAGCTCAATCAGGACCTGTCTGATTATCTGGATGGCGTGACCGGTACCGTCTGGCAGACCCTCACGCCGTCCGAGGACGGCCGTCGAAACGTTCGACAAGCTGGCTGATCTGCGCACGTTCACTGCGAATGAATGCCAGAAAGGCGTGAGCTACCGGAGACAGGCGTTTGTCTCTGCCCTGAACCACGCACCAGCTTCGATACAGCGGCAACTCCGCCACGGGCAGCTCCACGAGCGCGCCGGTGGCGAGTTCCTGACACACCGCATGACGTGTCAGCATGGCCAGTCCCAGCCCCGCCACCACGCATTCGCGCTGGGCCTCGCTTGAAGACACTTCCGACGTCTGCGTGAAGTGCACACGCTTCTCCTTGAAATACTCCTCGCAGGCCCGACGTGTGCCTGATCCAGGCTCGCGGGTCAGCAGCGGCCAGGGTTCCAGATCCCGCAGGTTCAGGGATGTGTGACTGCACAGCGGATGATCCGGTGGCGCCACGGCAACGATGGGGTTGTTGAGGAACGGCAGAAACTCCAGCCCCATGTCCTGCGGCACCATTGATATGATCACCAGATCATCACGGTTGTCCGAGAGTCTTCTGATCACCAGCGCCCGGTTCACCACGGTCAGGTTGAGACTGACTTCCGGGTAATGGCGTTTGAAAGCGGCAAACAGGTGCGGGACGAAATACTTGCAACTGGACTCGATGGCCAGCTTCAACTGACCTTGCAGCGAACCCTGCATGTCCGAGAGCTGCATATCGAGGTTTTCCAGGCGCCCGAAAATATCCTTGCTGGCGGCCTGCAGTGCTTGGGCTGCCTCGGTGAGGTAAAGCTTCTTGCCGACGTACTCGAACAAAGGCTGGCCGACCAGTTCTTCAAGCTGACGAATCTGCAGGCTGACTGCAGGCTGAGTCAGCGCCACTTCCTCAGCCGCGCGGCTATAGGAGCGCAGGTCGCACACCTCATTGAAAATACGCAGCTGACGTAATGTCATACGCATCAATGACTTACGCATTCTTATAGATTCCTGTTGCTGGTCAAGATGATGACTATAAGCTTTTGCTTATGGCTGACCCAACTTTTACTCATTTTTATTAATTCTCGATCAGGCATAGGGTGTCCCTGCGGCATTCAGTCACATGCTTCGTTACAAAAAGCAGCCAGGACGTTGGTCCTTAAGGTCGAGGAAACGCCAGTGATAACAAAAATACTGATTGCCAACCGGGGAGAGATTGCCGTCCGTATCGTGCGCGCCTGTGCCGAGATGGGCATTCGCTCGGTGGCGATCTTTTCCGACGCCGATCGCCATGCCCTGCATGTCAAACGCGCCGACGAAGCCTATAGCATTGGCGCCGAACCGCTTGCGGGTTATCTCAATCCGCGCAAGCTGGTCAATCTCGCTGTGGAAACCGGTTGTGATGCATTGCATCCCGGTTATGGTTTTCTCTCGGAAAACGCCGAACTGGCAGACATCTGCGCCGAACGCGGGATCAAATTCATCGGTCCTTCCGCTGAGGTCATCCGCCGTATGGGTGACAAGACCGAAGCGCGCCGCAGCATGATCAAGGCAGGTGTGCCGGTGACGCCGGGTACCGAAGGCAATGTGGCCGACATCCATGAGGCGCTGATCGAAGGGGATCGCATCGGTTACCCGGTGATGCTCAAGGCGACTTCCGGCGGCGGTGGACGGGGCATCCGGCGCTGCAACAGCCGTGAAGAACTGGAGCAGGCTTTTCCCCGAGTCATCTCGGAAGCGACCAAGGCCTTCGGTTCGGCCGAGGTATTCCTGGAAAAATGCATCGTCAATCCCAAGCACATCGAAGCGCAGATTCTGGGTGACAGCTTTGGCAACGTCGTGCATCTGTTCGAGCGCGACTGCTCGATTCAGCGCCGCAACCAGAAACTGATCGAAATCGCTCCGAGCCCGCAACTGACGCCGGAACAGCGCGCTTACATTGGCGATCTGTCGGTGCGCGCGGCCAAGGCGGTGGGTTACGAGAATGCAGGCACCGTGGAGTTCCTGCTCGCCGATGGCGAAGTGTACTTCATGGAAATGAACACCCGCGTTCAGGTGGAGCACACCATCACCGAGGAAATCACCGGTATCGACATTGTCCGCGAGCAGATTCGTATCGCGTCCGGCCAGCCGTTGTCAGTCAAGCAGGAAGACATTATCCATCGCGGCTTCGCGTTGCAGTTCCGCATCAACGCCGAAGACCCCAAGAACAACTTCCTGCCCAGCTTCGGCAAGATCACTCGCTATTACGCACCCGGTGGCCCTGGTGTGCGCACCGACACGGCGATCTACACCGGCTACACCATTCCGCCGTTCTACGACTCGATGTGTCTGAAGCTGATTGTCTGGGCGCTGACCTGGGAAGAGGCAATGGACCGCGGCCTGCGTGCCCTGGACGACATGCGCCTGCAAGGGGTGAAAACCACGGCTGCCTATTACCAGGAAATCCTGCGTAACCCTGAATTCCGCAGTGGTGAGTTCAACACCAGCTTTGTCGAAAGCCACCCTGAACTGACCAACTACTCGATCAAGCGCAAACCCGAAGAGCTGGCTCTGGCCATCGCTGCCGCCATTGCCGCCCACGCAGGCCTGTAAGGAATACACCCATGTCCAAGAAGATCTTCGTTACCGACACCATCCTGCGTGATGCTCACCAATCGTTGCTGGCTACGCGCATGCGCACCGAAGACATGCTGCCGATCTGCGAAAAGCTCGACAAGGTCGGCTACTGGTCGCTGGAAGTCTGGGGCGGCGCGACCTTCGATGCCTGCGTGCGCTTTCTGAAGGAAGACCCATGGGAGCGCCTGCGTCAGCTGCGTGCGGCGCTGCCCAATACCCGCCTGCAAATGCTGCTGCGCGGTCAGAACCTGCTGGGCTACCGTCACTACAGCGATGACGTGGTCAGGGCCTTCGTTGCCAAGGCGGCCGTCAACGGCATCGACGTGTTCCGCATTTTCGATGCCATGAACGATGTGCGTAACCTGCGCGTAGCCATTGAGGCGGTGAAGGCGGCGGGCAAGCATGCGCAAGGCACCATCGCTTACACCACCAGCCCGGTTCATACCATTGATGCGTTCGTGGCGCAGGCCAGGCAGATGGAGGCCATGGGCTGCGATTCGGTCGCGATCAAGGACATGGCCGGCCTGCTGACGCCATTCGCCACCGGCGAGCTGGTCCGTGCGCTGAAAGCCGAACAGTCGCTGCCGGTGTTCATTCACTCCCATGACACAGCCGGTCTGGCTGCCATGTGTCAGCTCAAGGCGGTCGAAAACGGCGCTGATCACATCGACACCGCCATCTCCAGCTTCGCCTGGGGCACTAGCCATCCGGGCACTGAATCCATGGTCGCGGCGCTCAAGGGCAGCGAGTTCGACACCGGGCTGGATCTGGAACTGCTGCAGGACATCGGTCTGTACTTCTACGCCGTGCGCAAGAAGTACCACCAGTTCGAAAGCGAATTTACCGCTGTCGATACCCGCGTGCAGGTCAATCAGGTGCCGGGTGGGATGATTTCCAACCTGGCCAACCAGCTCAAGGAGCAGGGCGCGCTCAACCGCATGAACGAAGTGCTGGCTGAAATCCCGCGGGTACGGAAGGACCTGGGCTATCCGCCGCTGGTCACGCCGACCTCGCAGATCGTCGGTACCCAGGCGTTCTTCAACGTGCTGGCGGGTGAGCGCTACAAGACCATCACCAATGAAGTGAAACTTTACCTGCAGGGTGGCTACGGCAAGGCGCCGGGTCAGGTGGACGAGAAACTGCGCCGTCAGGCCATCGGCAACGAAGAGTTGATCGATGTGCGCCCGGCTGATCTGCTCAAGCCGGAGATGACCAAGCTGCGGGCTGACATCGGCGCGCTGGCCAAATCCGAAGAGGATGTCCTGACGTTTGCCATGTTCCCGGACATCGGTCGCAAGTTCCTCGAAGAACGTGCGGCCGGAACGCTGACACCTGAGCTGCTGCTGCCGATCCCTGAAGCGGGCAGCGTTGCCCGCGCAGGCGGAGAGGGCGTGCCGACCGAATTCGTGATCGACGTGCACGGCGAAACGTATCGTGTGGACATCACCGGTGTGGGCGTCAAGGCCGAAGGCAAGCGCCATTTCTACCTGTCGATTGACGGCATGCCGGAAGAGGTGGTGTTCGAACCGCTCAACGAATTCGTCAGCGGCGGCGCCAGCAAGCGTAAACAGGCACATGCGCCGGGCGACGTCAGCACCACCATGCCGGGCAACATCGTCGACGTGCTGGTCAAGGAAGGCGACATGGTCAAGGTCGGCCAGGCCGTACTGATCACCGAAGCCATGAAGATGGAAACCGAAGTTCAGGCTTCCATCGCCGGCAAGGTCGTGGCCATCCACGTTACCAAGGGCGACCGCGTGAATCCGGGCGAGGTCCTGATCGAAATCGAAGGCTGATCGGGCAGAGAGCCGATCCGACAGCTGAACCGTTTACCTCTGGGGGAGCCTTCGTGGCTCCCTTTTTTTATTCGTACAGCCGGGATGTATGCCCACGCGGAGCACTCATCGTTATACACAAATCCGCCTCAACACTGATCGTGCCCATCGCTCCGCGTGGGCATGCATCCCGTGACGCTCCGCGTCACAAATGGCACAGCTTGCGGATTCAGTGAGCCGAGCGCATGACGTGGATAACGCTGGAGCTTGTCCACGCATCTGCGCCACATTCAAGAGCGGACGCGGAGCGTCCTGGGAGGCATTCCCACGCGGAGCGTAGGAACGATCAGCGTGATCTCAAGCACGCCGATCATGCCCATGCTTGTGCTCAGCGTTATACCCGAGTCTTGTTGCGACCACGGGGTATGCATTCAGTCAGACACTTTCGTTTTGGCCCCGTTTTGCGCGTCTTTCGGACTTGTGTATAACGATGAGCGCTCTGCGTGGGAATGCCGCTCAGGACGCTCCGCGTCCGACCCGGACCCGCACGCTGAAACCTACTGCCGAAACGCTTCCAGCCCTTTGATCTGCGCGCCCTCCTTGAAGTTATCCACAGCCAGCCAGCCTTCGAATGCAGTCCGCAGGGCGGGCCATTCGCTGTCGAGGATCGAATACCATGCGGTGTCTCTGTTCAGACCCTTGACCACCATGTGCTGGCGGAAGGTGCCTTCGTAGCTGAAACCGAAGCGATCAGCGGCACGTTTGGAGCGGGCGTTGTTGGCGTTGCATTTCCATTCCAGGCGGCGGTTGCCCAGTCGAAAGGCTTCCCTGGCCAGCAGGTAGATCGCCTCGGTGCCCTTGGGCGTGCGCTGCATGGCGGCGCTGAAGGTCACGTGTCCGATCTCGATCCTGCCATGTACCGCGAAGATCGACAGAAAGCTGATCACGCCTTCAGCCTTGCCGGTCTGCTGATTGATCACGGCATAGAACCACGGATCCGTCGCCACCTGATGCCCGGCCAGCCAGGCGTCGAACGCGTTGCGCTCGTTGAACGGCCCGTAGGGCAGGTAGTCCCACAGCTTCGGGTCGGCAGCCGGCCCCTGGAGCACTGACCACAAGTCATCCGCATGCCGGGCTGTCTCCAGCTTTTCCAGGCGAATGAAGCGACCATTCAGGGTCTGCGGGCCGGGCAATGTCGCGGTTTGCCAATCCAGTGGAGTCTCGGACATCGATTGCTTCCTTCAAAGAGCCTTGCGAAATTGAATGTAGCCCGCGCGATCAGCGATGCGTTCATACAGCTGAATGGCCGTGGCGTTGGTTTCGTGGGTCAGCCAGTGAACCTTGTCACAGTCGTCGGCCTTGGCGGTCACGTAGACATGCTCGATCAACTGCCTGCCGATCCCGGTGCCGCGCTGTTCCGGCGCAACAATCAGGTCCTGCAGGTAGCAGGCGTTCCTGATGCTCCAGTTGGAGCGATGGTAGATAAAGTTCACCATGCCCACCGCTTTGCCGTCCACCCACGCCAGGGCCGAGTGCGTCGGCTCCTGCGGGTCGAGCAGGCGCTGCCAGGTCACATCGCTGACGCCTTCGGCCAGTTCGGTCTTGTAAAAGCGCAGATAGGCCTGCCACAGCGGCAGCCATTCGTGGTGGTCGTCAGCAGTCACGGGGCGAATCTGGATGTCGCTCATCAAACGTTCTCCTGGGTACTCATCAAGCGGGCGAGTTGCTGTTCGTTGATTTTCGGGCTGGCGGCAAGACCGTCGCGGACCCCGGCGATGTCCGGGGCGCTGCGGTTCTGGCTGAGTTTGCGTTTGCCTTCCAGTCGCTGGACGGGCAGGGCGAAGCCGACAATGGCTCCCAGCATTTTCGCAATGTACTCGGCGGGTGCATCATCGATGGACCAGGGTTGTGCCCGATCAGATTCGTGTCTGGTCGTCAGCTCATCCAGAAGCTGACGCAGCCGTGGCGCGTCGGTAAAGGTTTCGGCCTTGCCGTAGGCGTGAACCGCAAGGTAGTTCCAGGTAGGCACGACCTGACCATGCTCGGCTTTGCTCGGGTAATACGACGGGCTGACATAAGCGTCCTCGCCGGGAAAGATCACCAGCGTTTCGGCGCAGGTCTCCAGCTGCCGCCACTGTGGATTGCCCCTGGCCAGATGGCCGTAAAGCGTTCCGTTGGGACCCTGGTCCTCGCGTAGCAGGAGGGGCAAGTGTGATGCCTGCATGCCGTCTTCGTTCCAGGTGACCAGAATCGCCAGGCGGGTCTGGTTCATCTGCTCATGGAGTCTGGATGTTTCGTTGTCTCGGAATGCTACGGGTGTGTACATGGCGGTACTCCTTGGCCGATGAACAGATCCTAGGCAAGGCATTGGTCTGTTGTAAGATCCATTTTCAATAGATTTCATAGAGCCAATCCGATGACGTCCGATGCTCCTGCATTCCCCTCAACGTTGACCGGCATCAGGCTGGACAGGCGTCAGGGCCTGAGCAAGCAGCTGTATCGCGAGTTGCGCCAGCAGATACTGGACGCCCGATTGACCAGCGGAACGCGTCTGCCCGCCAGTCGCGAACTCGCGGACCTGCTGGCCATTTCCCGCAACAGCGTGATGCGCGCCTACGACCAGTTGTATGCCGAAGGTTTCACGGAAACCCGTGTGGGGGATGGAACCTATGTCACGCATTTGCCGGACCGCGCCAGCGCGTCCGATCAGGCTGCGAAAAGAAAACTATCCACCAACTTGTCCACAGGTTTGTCTACACCTTTGTCCACAGGCTTATCCACAGTTTTGCAGCAGGCTGCGGATAATATGGACGGTGAAGTTATCCACAGATCTGCGCTTGATCGGATCAAAACTCACCATCTTCCAGCCCCTTCAGAGCAGCGGCCCAAGGCTTTTCGTGTCGGGGTACCCGCTTTCGATCTGTTTCCTTTCGCCCTGTGGGGCAAGCTCTACGCGGCTTTCTGGCGTCGTCCGGACCCTGCCTCGCTGGGTTATGGCGCCGCAGCCGGAGAGCCGAGGCTGCGGGAGCTGATCGCCGCGTATTTGCGTTCATCGCGCGGTCTGCAATGCACCGCTGAGCAAATTGTGATCACCAGCGGCGCCCAACACGCCATCAGCCTTTGTGCACAGATGCTGGTAGAGCCGGGCGAGAGCGTTGCGGTCGAAAATCCGGGTTATCGTGCGGCCGCTCATGCATTCGCAGTCGCCGGTGCCCGACTGACAGGTGTAGCCGTCGACGAGGAAGGGATGCGCTGCGCCGATCTCGCCCGGGCCGGTTGTAAATTGGCTTACGTCACCCCATCTCACCAATACCCGACCGGTGTGGTCATGAGCCTGGCCAGACGCCTGGAACTGCTGGCCTGGGCCGAGAAGAACCAGAGCTGGATTGTCGAGGACGACTACGATGGCGAATACCGTTACAGCGGTGCGCCATTGGCACCCCTGGCCGCACTGGATCGCAGCGGGCGAGTGCTGTACATCGGCACCTTTGGCAAGATTGTCTTCCCGGCCCTGCGGTTGGGTTATCTGGTGTTGCCGCAGGAATTGGTTCTGCCTTTCAGTCAGCGCAAGGCTGTTGACATGCGCCACACCGAAGTCAGCACCCAGGTGGTAATGGCACAGTTCATCGCCCTGGGGCACTTCCAGCGCCACATCCGGCGTATGCGTCGTGCCGCGCTGAGTCGGCGCAACGCGTTGCTCGCCGGTTGGCCCATCGATCTTGCAGGATGCGCGGCGATGCCCAGCGTGGCGGCAGGGCTGCATGTGATGGTCAAGGTCGACAGCCTGGCACGCGAGCGGGAGCTGGTGGAAAAGGCGTCCAGCGTCGGTGTGGAGGTCAATGCCCTGAGCAGCTACTGGCTGCCGGATTCGACCGAACCCATGGATGAGCGGGCCGGGCTGGTGCTGGGTTTTGCCGCCGTGCCCGAGGCGCAGATCAGCGATGCGCTGGACAGGCTGCGCAAGGTCTGGTCCGAGTAAGCCTGTGGCACACGTATAATCGTTTCTTTCTGCTACTTGTCGTCGAGAGACCTATGAACACTTCCACTTCTGCAACACCCGGCCGTGCTTACGGCGCGCCGCTGGCGGCGTTGTTCCTGTTATTGATGGGCGCGCAGTTTCTGCTGCTCAGCGTCGGCGCTCATCAGGTCCTGCTATGGATCGTCGGCGCGGCGCTGGGCGTCACCCTGTATCACGCCGCGTTTGGTTTCACGTCGGCCTGGCGAGTGTTCATTCGTGAGCGACGCGGTGCCGGCCTGCGTGCACAAATGGTGATGCTGGCCGTTGCTGTGGTGCTGTTTTTCCCGGCGCTCGGCGCTGGCACGCTGTTCGGACAACCGGTCACGGGCCTGGTCGCGCCGGTCGGCGTTTCGGTGGTAGTCGGTGCGTTCATTTTCGGTATCGGCATGCAACTGGGCGGCGGCTGTGCCTCCGGAACTCTGTTCACGGCAGGCGGCGGCAACGCGCGAATGCTGGTGACCCTGCTGTTCTTCATTCTCGGTTCGCTGATCGCCACTCACCACGTCGATTGGTGGTTCGCGCTGCCGTCGTTCCCGGCCACTTCGCTGGTCAAGAGCTTTGGCGTGATCCCGGCGCTGATCGGCAACCTGGCCCTGTTCGCCCTGATTGCCTTTGTCACGGTGCGCCTTGAAAAACGTCGTCATGGTGAACTCGAAGCGCCTGTCACCAGCGAGCACACAGGTCTTCGACGACTGCTGCGCGGCCCATGGGTATTGGTCTGGGGTGCTGTGGCACTGGCTGTCCTCAACTACGCCACGCTGGCGCTGGCCGGTCGGCCGTGGGGCATCACCTCAGCGTTCGCGCTGTGGGGCGCGAAGGTCGCGAGCGGGCTGGGCGTGGATGTCGGCAGTTGGGTGTTCTGGCAAAGCGCGGCGAATGCCAAGGCACTGGCCGCGCCGGTTTGGGAAGACGTCACCAGCGTAATGGACATCGGCATCATGCTCGGCGCGTTGCTCGCCGCAGGCCTGGCCGGACGTTTCGCGCCGAACCTCAATATCCCGACCCGTTCGATCGTGGCTGCGGTAATCGGTGGCCTGCTGCTCGGCTACGGCTCTCGTCTGGCTTATGGCTGCAATATCGGGGCGTATTTCAGCGGCATCGCGTCCGGCAGCCTGCACGGCTGGCTGTGGCTGGTTGCGGCTTATGCCGGGAACGTCATCGGTGTCCGGTTACGTCCGATTTTCTTTGCCGGTGAGCGTCCGCAAGTAGCGTTGAGCGGCTGCTGAAAAAGTGTGAACCCCTGAGATAAAGCGGGCCGTTTGCGAACCATCTCCCGGAATGGCATTCAAAGGCCATGCAGTAGCGAGGATGTCCGAATGCGGTCTCGCTTATTTATCGATGGGGTAGGCCTTTGCAGCAGACGATCATGGGAAAATTCCGATTTCTCGGCAAGACAATCGGTTATGTGGGCTGGTCGTTGTTCTGGCTGCTGATTTGGGACGTGATTGTCACGGTCGATTTCATGCTGTACCTGGAACGCAAGATCACCTTGCCGTCCATGCCGTTGACCCTGCTGGGTTCGGCGCTGGTGGTGCTGACCAGCTTCCGTAATTCCAGCGCCTACAACCGCTGGTGGGAAGCCCGTACCTTGTGGGGCGCGCTGGTCAACAGCTCGCGCAGCTTCGCCCGTCAGGTGCTGACGCTGGTCGAAGACGACGAGGGCGGCATCAATCCCGTGAAGGCCACATTGCTGCGCCGTCACGTCGCCTACGTCAAATGCCTGTCTGCTCACCTCAAGGGCGGGCATTGTGGTGATGAGGTCCAGGCCCTGATCCCGCGTGAAGAGTTCGAGCGTCGGTTCGACACCAACAACTTCCCCAACGACCTGCTTAATACCTCGGCGGCGCTGCTGGCCAAGGAATACCAGTCCGGCCGACTGGACAGCATCCGTCTGGCCCGTCTCGAGTCGACGATGGTGGACATCTCCAACTGCCAGGGCGGCATGGAGCGCATCGCCAATACGCCGCTGCCCTATCCATACGTGGCGTTTCCAAGACTGTTCATTACTCTGTTCTGCCTGATCGTACCGATCGGCCTGGTAGAAACCCTCGGCTGGTTCACGCCGCTGGCGTCCACCGTGGTGGGCTTCATGCTGCTGGCAATCGAAAAGATCGGCACCGACCTGCAGAGCCCGTTCAAGGCCAGCGAGCACGAGATCCAGATGACGGCGCTGTGCGCAAATATCGAGCGAAATCTCGACTCGATGCTTCGTGGCGCGCAGGAGGAAAGCAAGGTTTCCTGAGGGAAGGGGTATTGCGATATTCCGGTTGACTCAGGCCAGTCCTGAGTCACCGAAGCCTCTCATAGACTCAGCGCAGCTCACCACACAGATCCAGCTCGACCAGCCGTCGGACTTCTTCAGTCGTCAGGTCTGCGCCAAGCAGGGTATGCAGTTTGCCAAGCGCTGCCTCACGCGTCATGCCGCCGCCGGACAGCACACCGGCACCACGCAGGCGGCTTCCCGCTTCGTAGACATCCAGTTCCACGCCGCCTTCATGGCACTGCGTGATTGCGATCACGCAGATGCCACGGGCACGGGCGTCTTCCAGGCTGGCGATGAACTGTGGATCGTCACTCGGGCCGGTGCCGTTGCCGAAGCATTCCAGCACCAGACCCTGAATGCCGCTGTCGATCAGGCCATTCAGTTGAGCGGCGCCGATACCGGGGAACAGCGGCAACACCGCCACGCTGGCCATTGTCCTGGGCTGACGGTAGTCGAGTGCGTCAGGCAGGGAAACGGCAGCATGACCGCCACGCGAGCGCTGCAACGGCGCGAACGGGTTGCGCCCGAAGCTGCGGATCTTGGCGCAGCGGGTCGGGTCCATCAGTTCGCCATGGAAATACAGGTGAACCCCCGACGCGAGTCCGTTACCGAGCGCGAGCAGGGCACCGTTGACGTTTTCCCACGCATCGCTGTCCGGCACACCGGCAGGCAGCATGGAGCCGGTAAACACGACAGGTGCATCGAGCCCCAGCAACTGGAAGCCCAGGGCCGCCGCGCTGTAGGCAAGCGTGTCGGTGCCATGCAGCACCAGCACGGCGTCACAACCCTCCACATCGACCGCTTCGATCACCGCTTCACGCAGACGCAACCAGTAGGCTGGCGTCATGTTGGCGCTGTCGATCAGTGGCGACATCTCGCGAAAACGCCACTGCGGTACGACCAGTTCGGGGAGTTCGGCCAGTTGCCCGGCCATTCGGGCTTCGAAGCCCGACGCCGGGGCAAGGCCATTGGCGCTGGCCTGCATGCCGATGGTGCCGCCAGTGTAAAGAACCATCACTCGCTGAGCGGGTTGATGTGCTTCATGAGTCATGATTCTTCTCCTTATGGCGTTGTGTGCTTAGCGTGCTTCTGGAGCAGGCTTGCCTGCCACTTCAGCATCATGAACCGGCGTCTGCGACGGGTTGGCTGGCCATGCGGTGCGGTCCAGATCCAGATCAGGGAATTTGCTGGAATCGAACACCGGCGTTTTGATGCCTGCGCGACGCTGGGCATCGTAGTCGCCCAGAATACGCTTCACGATCTTGAACAGCATCGCCAGTGCAATCAGGTTGACGAAGGCCAGCATGGTCATGGTGATGTCGGCGAAGGCCAGCACATCTTTCAGATCGACCACCGCGCCCCACAGAATCAGCACCAGTACGGCGATGCGGTAGCCGATGATCGCGTTCTTCTTCTCACCGAACAGGAAACGCAGGCTGTTTTCGCCCAGATAGTAGTTGTAGAGGATCGAGGTGAATACGAACAGCGCCAGTGCCACGCTGATGAAGATGCGACCCCAGTCACCGACCACGGCGGCCAGCGAGTTCTGTGCGAGCACGATACCGTTGCCGTCGTAGCCAACGTCATAGATACCGGACAGCAGGATCAGCAGGGCGGTGCAGGTGCAGATCACAAAGGTGTCGAGGAACACGCTGAATGCCTGAACCACGCCTTGGGCAACCGGGTGCTCGACCTGAGCGACCGCAGCCACGTTTGGAGCGCTGCCCAGACCGGCTTCGTTGGCAAACACGCCACGCTTGACGCCCATGACGATTGCGCTGCCGACCAGGCCGCCGAACACCGGGTCAAGGCCGAAAGCGCTGCGCACGATGGTCATCAGCATGGCTGGAACGTGATCGATCTGCAGAACGATGACATACACAGTGACTGCGATGTAGATCAGGGTCTTGACCGGTACCAGCAGGTCGGAGATCGCAGCGATACGCTTGATGCCGCCGATGAACGCCAGACCCAGCAGCACGACCAGGCAGATACCGGTGGTCATGGTGTCAACGCCGAAGGCGCTTTTGAGGGAGTCGGTCACAGCGTGCGATTGCAGGCCGTTGAAGGCGAAACCGAAAGTCACCAGCAGCAGAACCGCCATGACCATGCCCAGCCAGCGCTTGCCCAGGCCGTGCTGGATGTAGAACGCCGGACCGCCACGGAACTGGCCTTCGGAGTCCTTGCGCTTGTAGAGCTGAGCGAGGGAACACTCGATGAAACTGCTGGACATGCCGACCAGTGCGGTCACCCACATCCAGAACACGGCACCCGGGCCGCCAAGTGTTACTGCAATACCGACGCCTGCGATGTTACCCGCACCTACGCGGCCTGCGAGGCTGAGCATCAGGGCCTGAAAGGAACTCAGTTGACCTGCGCTGCTCTTCAAGCTGTCGCGGAATACCGCAAACATATGGAAAAAGTGTCGAAACTGAACGAAACGTGAGCGGATCGTGAAGTAACTACCCAGGCCTACGATAAGTACGATCAGTACTTTACCGGAGAGAAAGTCGTTAATCATTTCCAGCATTTTTGTTATTCCTCGCTACTTTTGAGGGGGCGCACTATACCGGTGCAAAGTTTTTACGTCTGTAGGTGCTTTCTTGTAAGACTGATTCTTCATTTACAGGACTAAATAAATACTCTGTGGATAACTCCGCAAAGCGTTGTTCCAGAGGCTGTGAATCGCTATCGGATCCACTTTTTGCCAGCGGGCAAAAAAAAGGGTCTGGAGAATCACTCCCAGACCCTCAAAAAATTGAGGGGTGTCTAGGCCCTCAATCTGGTGAGCTTGTTGCGCAGATCACTGCCTGTCAGGCCTTCAATGGGGCCAGGCGGGGAGCGATCATGTTTTCCGGCCGCAGAATGTCGTCGAGCATGGCGTCGTCGAGCAGGCCTTCCTCACGAACCAGTTCCAGTACGCCGCGGCCGGTTTCCAGCGCAATGCGGGCGATACGGGTCGAGTTCTCGTAACCGATGTAGGGGTTCAGGGCAGTGACCAGACCGATCGAGTGCTCGACCAGTTCACGGCAGCGCTGTTCGTTGGCGGTGATGCCGACGATGCAGTGTTCGCGCAGCATGTCCATGGCGCGCTGCAGCAGGCGGATCGAGTCGAAGATTTTGTAGGCGATCAGCGGCTCCATCACGTTGAGCTGCAACTGACCACCTTCGGCCGCCATGGTAAGTGCCAAGTCGTTACCGATGATTTCGAACGCCACCTGGTTCACCGCTTCTGGGATCACCGGGTTGACCTTGCCAGGCATGATCGAGCTGCCTGGCTGACGCGCTGGCAGGTTGATTTCGTTGATGCCGGTGCGTGGGCCGCTGGACAGCAGGCGCAAGTCGTTGCAGATCTTCGACAGCTTGACCGCAGTACGCTTGAGCATGCCCGAGAACAGCACGAAGGCGCCCATGTCGGAGGTCGCTTCGATCAGGTCGGCAGCCGGTACCAGCGGCTGGCCACTGATGGTCGCCAGACGTTCTACCGCAAGGTGCTGATAGCCAGGGTCGGCGTTGATGCCGGTACCGATGGCGGTGCCGCCCAGGTTGACTTCGGTCAACAGCTCCGGCGCCAGACTGCGCAGGCGGTTCAGGTCTTCGGTCAGGGTGGTGGCGAAGGCGCGGAATTCTTGGCCCAGGGTCATCGGAACGGCGTCCTGCAACTGGGTGCGGCCCATTTTCAGAACGTGGTTGAATTCCTGGCCCTTGGCCGCGAACGCCTGGATCAGACTGTCGAGGCTGGCGAGCAGGGCGTCGTGACCCAACAGCAGACCCAGGCGGATGGCCGTCGGGTAGGCGTCGTTGGTCGACTGGGCCATGTTCACGTCGTTGTTCGGATGCAGGTGCTTGTACTCGCCCTTCTCGAAACCCATGGTTTCCAGCGCGATGTTGGCGATGACTTCGTTGGCATTCATGTTGGTTGAAGTGCCAGCGCCGCCCTGAATCATGTCAACCACGAACTGATCGTGGAAGTCACCGCGAATCAGGCGGGCACAGGCCTCGCTGATGGCGGCGTGTTTGGCATCGTTGAGGTGTCCGAGCTGGTGGTTCGCATCGGCCGCAGCCTGCTTGACCATGGCCAGCGCCACGACCAGTTTCGGGTAGTGCGAAAGCGGCACGCCGGACAGGTGGAAATTGTTGACCGCTCGCAGAGTCTGGATGCCGTAGTAGGCGTTTGCCGGTACTTCGAGAACACCCAGCAGGTCTTTTTCGATGCGCGATGATGCAGGCGAGGACATGATAAAAAAAGTCTCAAATTAGGTACGGACGATGCCGGAACGCAGCGGATGGTGGGCTTTGCGTTTAAAATTGACCAATGCTGTTAAACGCTGGGCTATGCACAAACGGCATAACAGGTGTGTGACTCGGCTTTTGTGCCGTGCGTAAAGGGGACAAAATGTCGCACCCTCACATGTTCTTGTCGCAGGCGGAACGTAAAAGGTTTTTGTAGCGTCATCGCGAAAGGCATCGTCTCTAACCGCAGTCGCCTGTTGATGCAGTCAGCCATTGTCCGGGAGGACCTGATGAATCTGGAAAGCAAGTGGTTGGAGGATTTCAGCGCTCTGGCTGCAACCCGCAGTTTTTCCCAGGCCGCCGAGCGTCGTTTCGTGACGCAACCGGCGTTCAGTCGGCGTATCCGCAGCCTTGAAGCCGCGCTTGGGCTGACGCTGGTCAATCGGTCACGCACGCCGGTCGAGCTGACGGCTGCGGGGCAACTGTTTCTGGTCACGGCACGTACGGTGGTCGAGCAGTTGGGTGAGGTGGTGCGCCATCTGCATCACCTGGAAGGCGGACAGGGCGAGGTGATGCAGGTCGCGGCGGCGCATTCTCTGGCACTGGGCTTCTTTCCACGCTGGATCGCGCAACTGCGCAATGAAGGCCTGAATATCGCGACCCGATTGGTCGCGACCAACGTGGGCGATGCTGTTCATGCCTTGCGCGAAGGCGGCTGCGACCTGATGCTGGCGTTTTATGATCCTGACGCTGCGTTGCAGATGGACGCTGAAATCTTTCCGTCCCTGCACCTGGGGCAGACCCAGATGCTGCCGGTCTGCGCTGCCGACGCGCAGGGGCAGCCGCTGTTCGATATGGACGGCGAGGCCAGTGTGCCGCTGCTGGCGTACAGCGCCGGCGCGTTTCTGGGCCGCTCGGTGAACATGTTGCTGCGCCAGCGCAATCTGCGCTTCACCACGGTTTACGAGACGGCCATGGCCGACAGCCTCAAAAGCATGGCGCTGGAAGGGCTGGGCATCGCCTGGGTGCCGCAGTTGAGTGTTCGTGCCGAGCTGGCGCGTGGCGAGCTGGTGGTGTGCGGCGGGCCGGAATGGCATGTGCCACTGGAGATTCGTCTGTACCGCTGCGCACTGGTGCGCAAGGCCAATGTGCGATTGTTGTGGCGCAAGCTGGAAAGTGCGGCCGCTCAGGAGTGATCCCTGGACGGGCCGCTTGCGGGAGCGGCCCGTGTATCAGTCAGGGATACTGACTGAGGTGAGCTTCGATGCGCCGCTTGTTCTCGTTGCTGTAGACGTAGCAGTTGGCGCGGATCTGATTGCGGACCTCCAGCATATTGGTTTCACACCACCAGCCGCCCCGGTACAGCACCTCTGCCGCTTCGTGGGTCCCGTCGAGCATGTGGCCCAGTTCGTGTGCGGTGGCGTTATAGGTCGTCAGTGATGCAATGGCGGTGTAGCCCTTGATGAGCGCAACGCCTCCGACTTCCCGGTTGATCATGTCCTGAGTCAGCAGCATGTATTTGGTCGTCGGGTTGTATGGCAGGTTTCGCGCGTCGATGTACTGATCCACTCGATTCCTGAAATCCACTGAGATCCTTTCCAGATCGTCACCTTTATAAGCGAAGTCCGTCAATGTCGGGACATGGCGGATGAACTCCAGCTGGACACGCCGATGCGTGAAGTTTTCAAGGTCTTTCACGAACCAGGTGATGTAATCCTGAGCGATACGCTCAAGGTCGTGTTCTCTGACATCGTCGTGCAGAAACAGAAAGAGGAACAGCGGGCGTTTTGCGGAGGGTCCATCAGCCAGTGCGCTCTGGCCCATCAGAAGCGCAGCGATCAACAGCAGGGGGCCTGTTACGATTTTCAACATGAGTACTCATCCTTGAGTAGGTCTAAGGGTCTGCCTGCCCGGTAAGGGTCAGGTCATCAGTACTTAATAGCAATGCTCGGCGGCCGACAGTCGGGATGGGCAGCGGCGGCTGTAGTCTTGTTTGCGGGATGTTGCAGGTCGTGAATGACTCGAAGTGTCGTCCCATGCTTCGCCCGTCGCAGGCTTTGCAAAAACCTTGTGCGGATGGTCGTCGAGGGGGCTGTCATCCTGGCGCTTTGAGGTATACTGCGCGGCCTTTGGCCGGTTGAATCGGTCATTATTCGTACAGCAAGCCACGCCGGTCCTCCTGCGTGGCTTGTTGTTTTTAGATGCGCCTGCGGGCGCCCGATGAGAGGCACGACGATGAGCGCACTGGTTGGCGTGATCATGGGCTCCAAGTCCGATTGGTCCACCCTTAGCCACACCGCCGACATGCTGGAAAAGCTCGGCATTCCCTACGAAGTGAAAGTGGTGTCTGCGCACCGCACACCGGATTTGCTGTTCCAGTACGCCGACGAAGCGGAAGGCCGTGGTATCGAGGTGATCATCGCGGGCGCCGGTGGTGCCGCTCACTTGCCGGGCATGTGTGCGGCCAAGACCCACCTGCCTGTGCTGGGCGTTCCGGTGCAATCGTCGATGCTGTCGGGTGTCGACTCCCTGCTGTCCATCGTGCAGATGCCTGCCGGTATCCCGGTTGCAACGCTGGCCATCGGCAAAGCGGGCGCGATCAATGCGGCCCTGTTGTCGGCGAGCATCCTGGGCGCCAAACACCCGCAATTCCACGTTGCGCTGAAGAAATTCCGCGCCGAGCAGACAGACAGCGTCCTGGACAATCCAGACCCACGCCACGCCTGAGGTTTTTCCATGAAGATCGGTGTAATCGGTGGCGGCCAACTGGGCCGCATGTTGGCTCTGGCGGGCACCCCGCTGGGCATGAACTTCGCCTTCCTCGATCCCGCGCCGGACGCTTGTGCGGCGGCATTGGGCGAGCATCTGCGTGCCGATTACGGTGATCTGGATCACCTGCGCCAGTTGGCTGATGAAGTCGATCTGGTGACGTTCGAATTCGAGAGCGTTCCGGCCGAGACCGTGGCGTTCCTGTCCCAGTTCGTGCCGGTCTACCCGAGCGCCGAAGCCTTGCGCATTGCACGGGATCGCTGGTTCGAGAAAAGCATGTTCAAGGACCTGGGCATCCCGACGCCTGACTTTGCGGACATTCAGTCGCAAGCCGACCTGGACGCTGCGGTGGCCAGCATCGGTCTGCCAGCCGTTCTCAAGACCCGCACGCTGGGTTATGACGGCAAGGGTCAGAAGGTTTTGCGTTCGGCCGCCGACGTGGTCGGCACCTTCGCCGAACTGGGCAGCGTGCCGTGTCTGCTGGAAGGCTTTGTGCCGTTCACCGGTGAAGTGTCGTTGATTGCCGTGCGCGCACGCGATGGGGAAACCCGTTTCTACCCGCTGGTGCACAACACCCATGACAGCGGCATCCTGCGCCTGTCCATCGCCAGCACGGATCACCCGTTGCAGGCGCTGGCCGAAGACTACGCTGGCCGCGTGCTGAAGCAACTGGATTATGTGGGCGTGCTGGCGTTCGAATTCTTCGAAGTCGATGGCGGCCTGAAAGCCAACGAAATCGCGCCGCGTGTGCACAACTCCGGCCACTGGACGACCGAAGGCGCCGAGTGCAGCCAGTTCGAAAACCACCTGCGTGCCGTCGCCGGCCTGCCGCTGGGTTCTACCGCCAAGGTGGGCGAAAGCGCGATGCTGAACTTCATCGGTGAAGTGCCTGCGGTGGACAAGGTGATTGCGGTTGAAGACTGCCACCTGCACCACTACGGCAAGGCGTTCAAGACAGGCCGCAAGGTCGGTCACGCCACCGTCCGCAGCCACGACCGCGCCACGCTGGATCGTCAGGTCAAGCTTGTCGAGGCGTTGATCAAGGGCTGATCAAGCGCAACCCTGTGGAAGGCGCCACGTCTTCGACGTAGCGCTGTCGCGCAGCAAACACGGACCGTAGGAGCGCGCTTGCCCGCGATTGCGTTATGTCAGTCGCTGATTTTCTGTCTGTAAGAACCTATCGTCGGATTCCCGCCCAGACCAAGCGCGCTCCTACAAAAAAATCGCGTTTCTTCAGTAGGTTACAGGTTTTTTGACAAGAGGCGGCTTGCCGGTGATCTGCCTAAAACCTGCGTATGCGGTGTGTCAGATGCATTCGGGGGCTGCTGCGCAACCCATCGCTGCCGTCGTAACCTCCGAGAGCTCCTACGCCCTCCGGGCAGAAGCAGGCTTCAGCACTTCTTCAGCCCTCGGATGTTTGATAGGAGCGAGCCTTATGACCGCCGCTCTGTGGTCTGTCCTCTCCCAATCTTCATTTGCGCCGGAACCATTCCCTTTCGCCGTTCTCAGATAGCAGTAAGCCAAGGCTGCATTGGGTCGTGGCACGTTCAATTCATACAGAGGGAAATGGCATGGGTATCATCGGAACCATCTTCATTGGCTTGATCGTCGGCCTGCTGGCTCGTTTTCTGAAGCCGGGCGATGACAGCATGGGCTGGATCATGACCATTCTGTTGGGTATCGCCGGTTCGCTGGCTGCGACCTACGGTGGCCAGGCTCTGGGTATCTATCAGGCGGGCGAAGGCGCAGGTTTCCTGGGCGCACTGGTCGGCGCAATCATCCTGCTGGTCATCTACGGCATGATCAAAAAGCGCTGATAATCCAGCGTCAGCCCTCTGTTTTGTACTGCGCAGAGGGCTAGAATGCGCGGCAGTTATTCTTCCCCTTGCCGAGCACTATCATGCGTCGCTTTCTATTAATGACTTTGCTGGTGGTATCGGGGCTCGCACAGGCCCAGATGCCGGAAACCGACTGGCTGGAACTCATGCCCAAGTCGGACCAGAAGGCCCTTGAGGCCATGCCCGAAATTGATCACAACTCCCCTGAAGCGATGGGCACCTTCGACAGCAAGGGCGGGCTGAAGCAGAGCAAGGGCTTGCCTGCTGTCATGTATTCCACCAAGACCGTCGCCGCGATGAATGGCAAAAACATTCGTCTGGGCGGTTACCCTGTGCCCCTCGAAACCGATGCCAAAGGCCATAGCACGTTGTTCTTTCTCGTGCCTTATCCGGGCGCCTGCATCCACGTTCCGCCACCGCCACCCAACCAGATGGTGCTGGTGCGCTATCCCAAAGGCTTGAAGCTTGACGATATCTACGCGCCGTTGTGGGTCGAAGGCACCCTGAAGGTCGAGAAGATCAGTAACGATCTGGCCGACGCGGCCTATGCGATGGATGCAGCCAAGGTCCGTGTCGTTGTCGAATCGGACCTTTGACGCGTTGCCGGTCTAGAGCGGTTCGCTCCAGATACTCACACCCAGAATATGCATGTCATCCGGCGCCAGTGTCACCACATCACTCAGGACGTTGGCGGTTTCGACGCAGACCATGCGCTGCCAGCCGTCAGGCGCCATGTCGGTGAAGCGTGCGGTCTTTTCGATCCACGGGTTCCACAGGATCGCCGAGTTCGAACCGGTGCTGTGAATCTGGATACGACGTTGCCACTGCGGATCGACAATGCTGAGCAGGCCGGGCGTGTCCAGATAGATGCGGTCGGTTTCGCCGGTGAACGTCAAATCGCCCGCCTGCTGACGCTCTTCCCAGTTCTCCAGGGTTTCGATGTAGCGCAAACCGTCCAGCCCTTCGACGCTGACCTGACGTGAGTCGCTGACCGCAAAGTAGGTGTGCAGCGCCTGACTGATGGTGACCGGTTCGGTGCCGCAGTTGTAGCTGACCAGGCTCACATTCAGCGCATCGTCCAGACGAATGCTCAGTTTGAGCGCCACGTTGTGCGGCCAGCCCGGCAATTTGCCTTCGGCCTGCGGCAGAACGAACTCCACCAGCAAGGCGGGGCCATCTTCGCCGACGCCCAGCAGTTCCCAGTCCAGCGCGCGTACTTCACCGTGGGCCTTGGCGGGCTCATCGCCTTGACGCATGGCCTGCACGCTTTCCGGGTTGCGCTCCAGATTGCCGAACCATGGCCAGCAGATCGGCATGCCTGCACGGATCGGCTTGCCCTGTTTGAAGACCGCTTCTTCGTTCAGCCAGACCAGAGGCTGTTGGCCGTCGCGCTGGTAGCTGAGGATGTGCGCACCTTGTTGAGCGACGATCAGTTCTGCATCGCCATGACGGATGCGCCAGCAGTTCAGTTCATCGTACTGGACGGGTTCGACGCTGGATTCAACCGGGGATGTAGACATGCGAAATCTCTCACTCAAGGGCCGTGACGAAAATAGACCGTTATGGACGGGATGAGTTTACCCGAGAGGCCGCGACCCTTGCAGGCGCCAGCTCTCAGGCAGGACCGGCTCAGCGGCGCGCGGGAACCGAACGCGTACGGCCGCTGGTGTCGATGGCCACAAAGACGAAAACCGCCTCGGTGACTTTGCGCCATTCGCTGGTCACAGGGTCATCGCTCCACACTTCGACCATCATCTTGATCGAGGTGCGTCCGACTTCGAGGGTGCGTGTATAGAAAGACAGCTGTTCGCCGACGGCCACCGGCACCAGAAAGGCCATGCGGTCGATGGCAACCGTGGCGACACGCCCGCCTGCCACTTTGCTGGCCATGGCCGTGCCGGCCAGGTCCATCTGGGAGACCAGCCAGCCGCCGAATATATCGCCGAAGCCGTTGGTTTCACGGGGAAGGGCCGTGATTTGCAACGCAAGATCGCCTTGCGGAGTTGGATCTTCTTGTTCGAGCTCGATCATGCCTAGGGTGCCTCTGACCCATGACTCTATTATTTTTTGCCGCGGTTGACTGGCGCCATTCAACCCCTTGCACGTGAACATTGTATGTTCCGCTGCCGGGATGGCCCTTGAGGGAAACTCTGCGAAAACCGCTGATTCAGACGTTTTCGCACAAATTCCCACTGCGGTTGACAGCCTGCGAGTATATCGGGCGTTGCGTCATAGAACGACCGCCGGGTTCTCTTTTTGCCCCTGCGAAGTTCTCGCTAGGTGTTTTTTGAGACAATTTGTTATCTTGCTGGATCTTTACAGGTGACAAGACTGCCTGTACACGCAATTTTGGTGCCTATCTGCACAGTTGCCCCGGACAATCGCTTCTGCACGCCACCCCGCCGCAGCCAGCGTAGCTGTCGCATGCCCTTTCAGAACAAGTAAAGAGAAGCCTTGTCATGTCATCTGTTTCTTCCAGTACCGCGCAGCCGTCGCGACCCTTGACCCGTAGCGATTACAAGACGTTGTCGCTTTCCGCCCTGGGTGGCGCGCTGGAGTTCTACGACTTCATCATTTTCGTGTTTTTCGCGGCGGTGGTCGGAAAGCTATTCTTCCCGGTGGATATGCCTGACTGGCTGCGCATGATGCAGACCTTCGGCATTTTTGCTGCCGGTTATCTGGCACGCCCGCTGGGCGGCATCATCATGGCGCACTTCGGCGACCTGCTGGGGCGCAAGAAAATGTTCACGCTGAGCATTTTCATGATGGCCGTACCGACCCTGATCATGGGTCTGCTGCCGACCTACGCACAGATCGGCATGTGGGCACCGATTCTGCTGCTGCTGATGCGCGTCATTCAGGGCGCGGCGATTGGTGGTGAAGTCCCTGGCGCCTGGGTGTTCGTGTCCGAGCACGTGCCGGCACGCTACATCGGTTATGCCTGCGGCACCCTGACGGCGGGTCTGACGGCCGGCATTCTGCTGGGCTCGCTGGTCGCCACGGCGATCAATACGATCTACAGCCCTGTCGAGGTGGCGGACTACGCCTGGCGTATCCCGTTCCTGCTGGGCGGCGTGTTCGGTCTGATGTCGGTTTACCTGCGTCGTCTGCTGCACGAAACGCCGGTGTTCGCCGAGCTGCAACTGCGCAAGGCGCTGGCTGAAGAAGTCCCGCTCAAGGCGGTACTGCGTGACCATCGTGGCGCGGTCGCGCTGTCGATGCTGATGACCTGGCTGCTGTCGGCCGGCATCATCGTCGTGATCCTGATGACCCCGACCATCCTGCAGACCATTTATGGTTTCCCGGCGGCCACGGCATTGAAAGCCAACAGTCTGGCCATTGTCTTCCTGAGCATTGGCTGCATCGCGGCGGGGGCACTGGCTGACCGCGTCGGCGCCGGGTGGGTGTTTCTGCTGGGCTGCGCCGGTCTGCTGGCGAGTTCCTGGACCTTCTATCACATCCTGGCGGACAACCCAGGCGTGCTGTTTCCGCTCTATGCGATCACCGGCCTGTTCGTCGGGACAATCGGTGCGGTGCCGTATGTGATGGTCAAGGCCTTCCCGCCTGTGGTGCGCTTCTCGGGTCTGTCGTTTTCCTACAATCTTGCGTACGCAATCTTCGGCGGCCTGACCCCGATGGTCGTGACCTTCATGCTCAAGAGCAGCCCGATGGGACCGGCCTGGTACGTGGCCATCCTGTGTGGCGTAGGCATGGCAATCGGCGTCTACCTGATTTCCAAAAAGCGCTGATACGTCAGTCCCGATCCGGCATTACGGTTAAGGCCATCCCCTGAGCAAGGGTGATGGCCTTTTCATCTTATTGTCACAATCAATTCATAGAGTGGTCACAAGACTCGCCCTGGCGCGTCTGGATCCCTACATACCCTGCCAGGAGCGCAAGGCATGACACTCAAGAGTTGGATGACTGCACTTACATTCGCTGCGGCCGGAGTTGCCGCTGCCAATTCGTTCGCTGCCGTTGACCCCGCCATCAAGGCCTACACCAAGACTTCCGGTGTGTCGGGCAATCTCTCCAGTGTCGGCTCCGACACCTTGGCCAACCTGATGACCTTGTGGGCCGAGGCTTACAAGAAAGAATACCCGAGCGTGAACATCCAGATTCAGGCAGCCGGTTCGTCGACAGCGCCGCCCGCGCTGACCGAAGGCACGGCCAATCTGGGGCCGATGAGCCGCAAGATGAAAGACGGCGAACTCTCGGCGTTCGAGCAGAAGCACGGTTACAAACCGACGGCCATTCCGGTGGCGGTGGATGCCCTGGCGGTGTTTGTCCACAAGGACAACCCGATCAAGGGCCTGACGCTGCAGCAGGTCGATGCCATTTTTTCCGTGACGCGCCTGTGTGGTGCCAAGGCGGATGCGAAGACCTGGGGCGATGTCGGCGTGACAGGCGATCTGGCGGGCAAGCCGATTCAGCTGTTTGGCCGCAACTCGGTGTCCGGCACCTACGGTTATTTCAAGGAAGAGGCCTTGTGCAAGGGCGACTTCAAGCCCAACGTCAACGAACAGCCAGGTTCGGCCTCGGTGGTCAGTTCGATCAGTAATTCGCTGAACGGTATCGGTTACTCGGGGATTGGCTACAAGACCTCGAATGTCAGGACGGTTCCGCTGGCGAAAAAGGAAGGCGCAGAATTTGTCGAAGACAATGAAGCCAACACCTTGAACGGCACGTACCCGCTGTCCCGCTTCCTGTACGTCTACGTGAACAAGGCGCCCAATCAGCCTTTGGCACCGCTGGAAGCCGAATTCATCAAGCTGGTGCTTTCGAAACAGGGGCAGGAAGTTGTGATGAAAGATGGTTACATTCCGCTGCCCGCTCGCGTGGTCGAGAAGGCGCTGACCGACCTTGGCCTGCAGGGTGCCGCTGGAGTAGCGGCGAAGTAACAGACGCATCAACGAGGCTCAATGGACTGGCCTTGTCACACGTTGAACAGTCCGCCGCCGGTTTTCCTGGGCAGCGGGCTTTCTTGCGTCACTCTTCTGTAATGTTTCTGTCATACAAGGCCGCTACGGTGTGTGCGCATGAATGAGTTGGCTAAAGCCGCAATGAATCAGGACTCACCTCCAGAGCGTATTGACTTCAATACGCCTGCGATGCTGCGCAAGCGTCGTTTTCGCGCGTTCAAGGATCGCCTGACTCACTGGTATGTCGCCATCGGTGGCCTGGCGGTGCTGGCCGCAATCACCCTGATTTTCTTCTACCTCGCTTACGTGGTGGCGCCGCTGTTCAAGGGCGCGAGCCTGACCGCCGCTGCGCCACTGAATGCCGCCTGGCTGCAGGACGCCGGCAAGCCGCTGATGCTCGCCATTGAAGAACAGAACCAGATCGGGATGCGTATTTCCGACAAGGGCGAAGTGGTGTTCTTCAACATCAGTGACGGCGCGGAGCTGCAACGTGTCGCCCTGCCGATTCCTGCTGGCGCGAGCGTCGTGTCCATCGGCAAGGACCAGCCGGGTGCACCGCTGATTGCCCTGGGCCTGTCCAATGGGCAGGTGCTGATATTCAGGCACTCGTACCTGACGACCTACCCGAACAATCAGAAGACCATCACGCCAAGCGTTGCCTGGCCCTTCGGCGAGACGCCCCTGGTGCTGGATGAAGCCGGGCGTGCCGTCGAGCACGTGACGGTCAGCGCCGACGGGGAAAGCCTCAAGCTGGCGGGTTCCACCGGTACGCAATTGCATGTCATGGCGCTCGATCAGACCGAAAACATGATGACGGGCGAAGTGACCCGCGAGCAGAGCCGTATCGAGCTGCCGCAGATGTCCGCCGAGGTCAAAGCCATCTACATCGATCCGCGTCAGCATTGGCTGTACGTGATCAACGGCCGTGCGCAGGCCGACGTGTTCAGCCTGCGTGACCGCACGCTCAACGGTCGCTATAAACTGCTGGAAGACGGCAACGCCGAAACCACTGCCAGCGCGCAACTGGTGGGCGGCATTTCCTTGATCATCGGCAACTCGAAGGGCGGCATGACCCAATGGTTCATGGCCCGCGACACCGACGGCGAGCAGCGCCTCATGCGCGTTCGGGATTTCAGAATGGGCAGTGCGCCCATCGTGCAGATCAAACCGGAGCAACGTCGCAAAGGCTTTATCGCACTGGATGCGTCGGGCAAGCTGGGGGTGTTCCACAGTACTGCGCACCGCACCCTGCTGATCGATAAGGTCGTGGACGGTCCCGGGATTCTGGCATTGTCGCCTCGTGCCAACCATGTG
Organism: Pseudomonas viridiflava; assembly: GCF_900184295.1. Taxonomy (NCBI): domain Bacteria; kingdom Pseudomonadati; phylum Pseudomonadota; class Gammaproteobacteria; order Pseudomonadales; family Pseudomonadaceae; genus Pseudomonas; species Pseudomonas viridiflava. The sequence continues at coordinate 5,977,246 of NZ_LT855380.1, read as the reverse complement.
CTGGTGGAAAGCGGCAGTACATTGTTGCCGCTCACCTTGGATAACCCGCACCCGGAAGTGTCCTGGAGTTCGTTGTGGGGCAAGGTCTGGTACGAAAACTACGATGAGCCCAAGTACGTCTGGCAGTCCACGGCGTCCAACAGTGACTTCGAGCCCAAACTGAGCCTGGCGCCGCTGACCTACGGCACGCTCAAGGCGGCGTTCTACGCGATGCTACTGGCGGCACCGCTGGCCGTCGCCGCTGCGATTTATACGGCCTACTTCATGGCGCCGCGCATGCGCCGTAAGGTCAAGCCGGTGATCGAGCTGATGGAAGCGATGCCGACGGTCATTCTCGGCTTTTTCGCCGGTCTGTTTCTGGCCCCGTATCTGGAAGCCCATCTGCCGGGCATCTTCAGCCTGTTGTTGCTGACGCCCATCGGCATCCTGCTGGCAGGCTTCTTCTGGACGCGTTTGCCGGATTCGATTCGCCTGCGTGTGCCGGACGGTTGGGAAAGCGCAATTCTGATTCCGGTCATTCTGCTGGTGGGCTGGTTCTCGTTGAGCATGAGCCCGCACCTGGAAAACTGGTTCTTCAGTGGCGACATGCGCAGCTGGATACGTGACGACCTGGGCATCACCTACGATCAGCGCAACGCACTGGTGGTCGGGCTGGCAATGGGTTTTGCCGTGATTCCCAACATTTATTCGATTGCCGAAGACGCGGTGTTCAGTGTGCCGCGCAGCCTGACCCTTGGTTCGCTGGCGCTGGGTGCCACGCCCTGGCAGACCCTGACGCGTGTCGTGATCCTGACCGCCAGCCCTGGCATTTTCTCGGCCCTGATGATCGGCATGGGTCGTGCCGTGGGTGAAACCATGATTGTGCTGATGGCGACCGGCAATACGCCGATCATGGACATGAACCTGTTCGAGGGCATGCGCACGCTGGCGGCCAACGTCGCCGTGGAGATGCCGGAGTCGGAAGTGGGCGGCAGTCATTATCGAGTGTTGTTTCTGGCGGCGTTGGTGTTGCTGATGTTCACCTTTGTCATGAACACCGTCGCAGAGCTGATTCGTCAGCGCCTGCGCAAGAAATACTCGTCGCTTTAAGGAAGGTAGAAGTTCGTGAAAAGGAACTCCCTCAAAGGCTGGTTCAAAAGCGGCGCCCCCGGCGTCTGGATGAGCGCGGGTGCCGTTTCCATTGCCGTGATCATGACCATCGGCCTGCTGGCTGTGATTGCCGTGCGAGGCCTGGGGCACTTCTGGCCCGCCGACGTGATTGCTGCGCAATACGACGTGCCCGGCCAGGCGAAGCATATGCTGGTGGGTGAGCTGGTCGAGAAGGAACAGGTGCCGCGTGTGCGCTTGAAGGATGCCGGTTTGCCGGTGCCCGAGTCGGGCCCTGAATTCATGACCCGTGAGCTGTTCAAGGTGGGTAATCGTGACCTAAACCCCAGCGATTTTACCTGGGTGATCGGCGAATGGCTGACGGATGAAAGCTGGCCTGTCGACCTGATGACTCTGGAGCGTCGTGAGTGGGGCAACTTCTATGGCTATCTGGTCAATGTGAAGGAGGACGGCAGAGTCGTCGCCGAAGGCGAAGCAGCCTGGCCGACCCTGCAGGAGCGCATCAAGCGCGTCGAAACGCTGGCTGACGAACTGTACGCACTGGAAAAGAAAGACATTGGTGCCATCAACCATGGCATCGAGCGTCTGCGCTTACAGGCCCGCAAGCTGGAACTCGACGGCAGACTCGATGCCGCCGCACAGGCCGACATGGCGGTCGAGCGCGCAGAACTCGACGCCCGTTACGCGGCCATCGAGGATCGCCTCGGTGCGCTGCATCAGGCCTTCGATCGCGACAGCCTCACCGCGCGCGATGCCAATGGCAAGGAAGTCGAAATCAGTCTGGGCAAGGTGGTGCATGCCTATCAGCCCAACGCGATGGGCACGGCCACCAAGCTGAGTTTCTATTTCAAGAAACTCTGGGAATTCCTGAGCGACGACCCCCGTGAAGCCAACACCGAGGGCGGTATTTTCCCGGCCATCTTCGGCACGGTGATGATGACCCTGATCATGGCCGTCATCGTCACGCCATTTGGCGTGCTGGCGGCGGTGTATCTACGTGAATATGCCCGGCAGGGTCCGCTGACCCGCCTGATCCGGATTGCAGTCAACAACCTCGCGGGCGTGCCTGCGATTGTGTACGGCGTGTTCGGCCTGGGGTTTTTCGTCTACGTGCTGGGCGGCTCGGTGGATCGGCTGTTTTTCCCCGAAGCCTTGCCTGCGCCGACTTTCGGTACGCCGGGCCTGTTGTGGGCATCGCTGACTCTGGCGCTGCTGGCAGTCCCGGTGGTGATCGTGGCGACCGAAGAAGGGCTGGCGCGTATTCCGCTGACCCTGCGCGAAGGTTCGCTTGCCCTGGGGGCCACCAAGGCCGAGACGTTGTGGAAGATTGTGCTGCCCATGGCCAGCCCGGCGATGATGACCGGACTGATTCTGGCCGTGGCCCGTGCTGCAGGCGAGGTCGCGCCATTGATGCTGGTCGGGGTGGTCAAGCTGGCGCCGTCGTTGCCGGTGGACGGAAATTATCCCTACCTGCACCTCGATCAGAAGATCATGCACCTGGGGTTCCATATTTACGACGTGGGCTTTCAGAGCCCCAACGTCGAGGCTGCGCGACCGCTAGTCTATGCCACGGCGCTTTTGCTGGTGCTGGTGATCGCCTTGCTCAACCTGTCGGCGGTCAGCATTCGCAACCATCTGCGAGAAAAGTACAAGGCACTCGATAACTGATCCCTGAGTGCCGCCCCCTCGAGCGAGGCGGGCGGCCCGATGAAACGAATGGTTCGCACAGGAGCAATCCATGCAACACGAAAGCCCGAATCACGGCATGAATATGTCGGCTCTGAGGCGTCACAAGCAAAGCCTGTATCTGGCCGACGAAACCGTGGCGATCGAAGTGCCGGGGCTGAATCTGTTCTATGGCGAAAAACAGGCGCTGTTCGACATCGCCCTGAACATTCCCAAACAGAAGGTCACATCGTTCATCGGTCCGTCGGGTTGCGGCAAGTCCACACTGTTGCGCACCTTCAACCGCATGAATGATCTGGTCGATGGCTGCCGTGTCGAAGGCGCGATCAATCTGTACGGCCACAACATCTATACCAAGGGCGAGGAAGTTGCCGAGCTGCGCCGTCGCGTCGGCATGGTGTTCCAGAAGCCGAACCCGTTTCCCAAGACGATCTATGAAAACGTGGTCTACGGACTGCGCATTCAAGGGATCAACAAAAAGCGCGTACTCGACGAAGCGGTCGAGTGGGCCTTGAAAGGCGCTGCACTGTGGGATGAGGTCAAGGACCGACTGCATGAGTCGGCACTGGGCCTGTCTGGCGGTCAGCAACAGCGTCTGGTCATTGCAAGAACCATCGCCGTGGAGCCGGAAGTCCTGCTGCTCGACGAACCCTGTTCGGCACTCGACCCTATTTCGACCCTTAAAGTCGAAGAGCTGATCTACGAACTGAAATCCAAATACACCATTGTGATCGTTACTCACAACATGCAGCAGGCGGCTCGGGTGTCGGATTACACCGCGTTTATGTACATGGGCAAGCTCGTCGAGTTTGGTGACACCGATACGTTGTTCACCAACCCGGCCAAAAAACAGACTGAAGACTACATCACCGGTCGTTATGGCTAGGACGTGCTTCGTCAGACCTGAACCACCGCTGCGTTTTCGCAATTAACCGGACGTTCCAAGGACACCCAGCATGATCCACAAAGACAGCCACACGCATCACATTTCCCAACAGTTCAACGCTGAACTCGAAGACGTTCGCAGCCATTTGCTCGAAATGGGTGGCCTGGTCGAGAAGCAGGTCAACGATTCGGTCACGGCGCTGATCGAAGCCGACTCGGGCCTGGCCCAGCGGGTTCGTGAAGTCGACGACCGGATCAACCAGATGGAGCGCAACATCGACGAAGAGTGCCTGCGCATTCTGGCCCGTCGTCAGCCTGCGGCTTCTGACCTGCGTCTGATCATCAGCATCTCCAAGTCGGTGATCGATCTGGAGCGCATCGGCGACGAAGCCACCAAGATCGCCCGTCGTGCCATCCAGCTGTGCGAAGAGGGCGAGTCGCCGCGCGGCTACGTCGAAGTGCGGCATATCGGCGATCAGGTGCGCAACATGGTGCGTGACGCGCTCGACTCGTTCGCCCGCTTCGATGCCGAGCTGGCCCTGTCTGTGGCTCAGTACGACAAGATCATCGACCGCGAGTACAAGACCGCCCTGCGCGAGCTGGCGACCTACATGATGGAAGACCCGCGTTCGATTTCCCGCGTGTTGAACGTCATCTGGGTGCTGCGCTCGCTGGAACGAATCGGCGATCACGCCCGCAACATCTCGGAGCTGGTGATCTACCTGGTTCGCGGCACTGACGTCCGTCACATGGGCCTCAAGCGCATGAAGGAAGAAGTGCAGGGCATTTCTGCGAGCGAAAAGACTAATGTTCCGGGCGACGCTGACGATAAGTAAGATTGCCTGCAATAAAACGCCCGGCACCTGCCGGGCGTTTTTCGTTGTGCAGAAGTACATTCTCAGCCGCCTGCGGATTAAATCCCATGGCGCAGTCAATCAATATGGCAGTTGGCTACTGGTCAACGCTATGCTTGCCGAAACAAAGGGCGTGTTGGCATTTAGCAGTTCGCCTCCAGAGTGAACACGTCCGCAGGAGCGTCGATGAGTAAGGTCAGTGTATTGGTGGTGGATGACGCGACGTTCATTCGCGACTTGGTTAAGAAATGTCTGCGCAATTATTTTCCCGGGATTCACACCGAGGACGCAGTCAATGGTCGCAAAGCTCAGGCGGTGCTGAGCAAAGATACGTTCGATCTGATTCTGTGCGACTGGGAAATGCCGGAAATGTCCGGTCTTGAACTGTTGGCCTGGTGCCGCTCGCAAGACAATTACCTGAAAACCGTGCCGTTCATCATGGTGACCAGCCGTGGCGACAAGGAAAACGTCGTGCAGGCCATTCAGGCCGGTGTGAGTGACTTCGTCGGCAAGCCGTTCACCAACGAACAGCTGCTTTCCAAGGTCAAGAAAGCCTTGGCCAAGGTCGGCAAGCTGGACGCGGTCATGTCCACCGCCCCGGCCCGCATGAACTCGCCACTGAACGACTCGCTGAGCGCGCTGACCGGTGGCAAGGCCGAGGTGGTTCGTGCTGCACCAGCCGCTGCTCCGGTTTCCGGCGGTATTGCCAAGGCACCGCCTGTGGTTGCCAAGACTGCAGAGCCGTCCGGTCGCGGACAAGGCCAGTTGCGTCTGCCCAACGGCATTCAGTCCTGCGTGATCAAGGCGTTGAGCCTGAAGGAAGCGTCGCTGGTCGTGCGTCGCAGCGATAACCTGCCGCAAGTCCTCGACAGCGCTGTGCTGGACCTGGAGCAGGGCGAAAGCAATGAGACCGCTCGCTTGAACGGCTACCTGCATTCGGTTGCGGCCTTCGAACAGAAGCCCGACAGCGACTGGCTGCAAGTGATCTTCCGTTTCGTCGACCAGGACGCGCAGAAGATGGACTACCTGTCACGCCTGATTGCCCGCGGCACGGCCCAGAAGCACTTCGTTCCGGGGGCTTGATCCTCGATTCTGTCGAAACGCGCTGCCAGACAGCGCGTTTGCCCGCGATAGGTTCTTACAGACAGAAAATCAGTGACTGACATGACGCAATCGCGGGCAAGCGCGCTCCTACAAAAAATCGCTTTTCTTCAGTAGGTTACAGGTTGTTTGATAAGAGGCGGCTTGCCGGCGATCTGCCGGGAACCGGCAGCAAAACCTGCACACGCGGTGTTTCAGATGCACTCAAGGGCCGCTGCGCAGCCCATCGCTGCCGTCGTAACCTCCGAGAGCTCCCACGCCCTGCGGGCAAAAGCAGATTTCAGCGCTTCTCCAGAAGCCAAGTGTTTGATAGAGGCTGCTGTTACCGCCGGAAGATGACGCCCACACCCGTCTGTTTGACGTCCGATAGGTCGGGGTGAGCTTTCTCGCTCATACAGACGAGCCGTCTGCTTTCCCGGAACCTGCAGGTTCTATTTAGTTTTTCCAGTCCCTCACCGTTCGTGAGGTAACTGGAAAATCACTGAATGTTATCTACATCGTTCCAATCCCCCGACATCCTGGCGATCGACGCCAATCAACTGCTTCTCGCCATCGAGCGTGCACTGGGTGCATCCAGCGATTCGGCGTCCTACATCACGGATGGCATCGTTCTGCCAGACGATCAGTTTCGGATTGTCAGGCGGGTGCTGATTCACCTGCTGGGCGAGGACATCCGGTTCTCGACACGCGATCTGGCTGCCGCAGATGCTGAGCAGGAACACAAACTGTCACTTCTGTATCGCAGCGCCAAGGCTCGTAAACTCTACGCGGATGCCATGGGCGTGGAGGAGGCCGGTGTCAGCCCCTGGCACATGCATCAGTTCTACGCCCGTATCGCCTGGCTGAATGAATCGACGGTCACTGGCGAAGCGGCCAGGGCGCAACTGGAACACTACGTGTTCAAGTCACTGCCGTTCTGGGGCGCTGCGGCGGTGCCCGGAAAATCGGGCTATTCAGCGTTAGGTGAGCTGCTTACACCCATCCCGGAAGATTTGCGTCTGTGGATGGTGCAGTTCAAGCGCGGTGCTCGTCTGGTGCCGGTTGCCGAGTGGATCGGCCACTGCTCGGCACAGTCGCTCTATAACGGCCTGACGGCGCTGCATGCGCGCGAGTCGGACGGCGACATGCCTGACGCCTTGAGCCTGTTCTGCGACACTCTCTCAGACCTGATACCTACGGATCGCTATCACGACCGGGAGTTATCCGACTGGCTGAATCCGCTGCTGGCAACGCCGGCTGGCTGGTCTGACTGCATAGGCGTGTTGACCAGCGTCGAGCACCGCGAACCGACCCTTGGCGGCCTGCAGATCGATGCGGGCACGCATATGTCATTGCCGACCCGGATTGAGTACCTGTGCAAGCTGGCGGCCTATGTGGTGAACCCCGATAACGAGCACTGGCTGGCGCCTGCAATCGCCAGTGCAGAACAAGCGCCCGCCATGCGGGCGTTGTCGCTGGCCATCAGGCTTCGATTCGAGCACTGGAACCTGGCGTTCGGGCCAGCCATGATGCTTGCTTCGCTGTTACTGATGCCGGCACTTGAAACGAGCATCGAACCGGACGATGCCTTACCCACTGCTCATACCCTGAACAGTCAGGTCGTCCCGCCGCTGGATACCTGGAGTCCGATGCACAATGCGGACTACCTGTTCTCTCAAATGGGCATCGAACTGCTTTGCGATTCAAACGAAGCAGGCCGCACGCTTCGCTTGTCACCCCAGCACACCTGGCATGCGCTGACCCATACCGTGCAGTTTCAGTCCGCCGTGGCGCCCTTGCTCGAGGCCATGGGCTGGTACGGCGCGCATCCCGGAGAGCAGGCTTCTCCCCGCATCACTCAGGCACTGGTCGGGCGTTCGATCATCGACTTTTTCCTGGGCGCTCCAGAAGCCGATGGCGAATCTCTGGAAACCTTCATCAGGCGCGGGTGGGTGCTGGACTACAGCCATGTGCAACTGAGAGAAAAGGTCCGGGACCTGGTACGGAACAGGCAGCCCGGTGCATCGCCGAGCACGGTCGACCTGCTGCATTACCTGTTGTTGCGCGAAACGATGCCCGAACTGTTGGTAGACGGCGTACCCGATCATTTGCAGTACGGGCGATCCCTGCAGAGCGTTGCCTTGCTTCATGGCGTCGCGCTGGTCGAGGCGATGACGCCGGGACTGGCGGTCATCACGTCTTACGATGAGCTGATCAAAATCAGTGCAGAGCTGGCCGAGTCCGAGGATCCCGGGGTTCAGGCGCTCTGGGCAAGCACACTGACCCTGCCTGCCTGGCGCTACGCCACGGCGCATGGTGCAGTTGAAGGAGCAGCCAGTGAGGGTCTTCAACAGGCATCCGCCGCACAGGTTGCTCAGGCCCTGAGCTATTTGCAGACACAGCAGCAATTGCACGCTCAGGAATTGAACCGTTTGTTGGCAATCAAACCGCCCGACCGCAAGGCTCTGGCAGCGCAAATGCTCACCGAGGCGGACGTGCCGGAATGGCTATGGGAGCAGGCCGTAAATATCGACCACTGGCCGGTCCTGCAGAATTGTGGATTGACGGTCGCCGCTTCCTATTCCATTGATCGCCTGACCGCAGTGGGTCAACCCCAGGCTACCGTCATCCAGTTGGTCATGATGGGAGAGGTTTACCTCTCCGGCACGCCGACCGTTGCGCAGGCCTATGCCATTGCTTTCAAGACGTTCAGCGAATCGCTGGTGAGTGCTGAAACCGATGTCATCAAAAGGCTGTTGTCCGAGGCGCAGCCCGAGGTTCGGGCGAAACTGTCGGGTTCGACCTGCGAGGTCAGTCGCGTCCGCTTCAAGGACCAAGAGGGGACACAGGGCATCTTCGTCCGCTGCCAGGAGGGCGATCACCTCAATGACTTCGAGGGCCACTCGGTAAAAGAATGCTTTTTCGAGCTGATTCCCGCGTGCGGCGTGGTGCGTGAGGTCAGCCAGTCGTTCACGTATTCGGTCGAGGGCGTGACCTGGTCTGGCCCTGTTTCGATTCCAGAGGCGCTACGTCGACGCGAAGCCCACCAACAACGTATCGAAGCAGCCAGAACCACGCCGTTACTGCCCATGGACAGCGACGCGTACCTCACGGGCACGGTATCGCGCAGCTCCACGGTTCCACATACTCCGTTGCAAGGAACGCTGATTCCTTCGGCGAAGCTGGTTTATCTGCCGGATACTGATGAACAGACCCGAATCGACACGCTGGCCGGTAACGCTGCCAGGCACCTGCTTGCCCGGTTTCTGGAGCAGAGCAACACCGAGCATTCACACGAAACCCCTTGGGAACATATCTGGGCGAAGGAGCGTGAGTACGCCGACACTGCTGCGCGGTTTCTTATTCCGTTCTATGGGTGCATTCAGGATCTGCGGGCGGGCGAGCATTCCGCCGGGGTGATCGTGGGGTGCGTGCTCGACGCGGCCTTCGCTCTTGTCCCGCTGGGGCAGTTTGCAGGCGCAACCGCACGCATCGTGATGCGTGCCGGAGAGCTGAGTGTGTTGTCGATCACTCGGCTGACAGGCAAGGCGCTCGGTCGACTGCTGGCGGGTCTTGCAGAGCAAAGCGGTCTGGCGGTGTTGCGTGACCTGGGCAAGGCCGGTGTGAAACTGAGCAGGCTTGGCTGGTCGGCGCTGTTGCACGTCTCTCCCTCGCTGAAAACCGTATTGTCATCGCGAGCGGTGGTTGAAAGTGTTTTCGGTTTCGACAAGGGCATGTATCGGGTGCTCGACAGTGTCGAACACCCCTGGCAGCCGCTGCGTGTGGCGTCGGACAGGCATGCAGCGGTGGATGGCAGTCCGGCCGTGGCGGTAAGGAACATCGGCAGCCCGGAGACACCCGATTTCAGGCTGCTCGACCCGGACTATGACCGCGTTTTCGGCAAGTCACTCACGCCGGTCGCGCAGGGTGAGCGCCTTGAGCTTTCGTCTACTTCGGCGTTGGACGGCATAGGTCCTGATCGCTACCCGGCTGTTGTGCCTGTCATTTCCGAAGCCGATGGTTTTCATGAGGTGCGCATCGACCGCGCGTCCAGTGTAAGTAGCATTGAAAGGGGCGAAGGGGAGTACGACATTCTGGTCGACGGTCAGGTCTATCACCTGGACTCCGGCGCGCCGGATGCCGCGCTGCGCAAACGGGCCGTCGAAAAGCTCTCCACGGCATCGGGCACTCTGGAGGAAGTGGAAAACCTGTGCCGGGTTCGTCGTGATCTGGAGCCGGTTGTCTGCGCCACGGGGATCAGGCTTGCCACCCCGGTGCCCGAGCCGGTTCCGGCAGGCTCGACGTCTCCGATGCGAACCGGCAGGTACCCCAGTCAGGCCATGGATGCCCGTGAGTTCGCGCTGGCCAGGCTTTCCGCACGTGCGGATGAAGCATCGAGCATCGATGTTTTCGTCAATGAGGGCAAATTCTGCAAATGGGCCGAGCCGGCCGAGGTCACCGCAACCACGTCAGCGTCCAGCGGCAAGGTCGTCAGTCCGCTTTCGGAACAGGAGCTTGCGCATCTCTCTTTGCCTGAAACGCCCGAGTACCTGCCTGCGCTGGAGGGGGCGCTGGCCCAGGATGGCGTGTTGGGTCTTCCGGCGAACATTCCCCATGATGACGCCGTGTGGATCTACCAGAATATCCCGGTGATCGAGCTTGGGCCTTTGGCTTCAGGTGTGAACGATGCCCGCACGTTACGCGGCGTTCGAATGCAGATTGCCGACAAAGACTGGATTTTCATCGAGCCCGACAGCGGTGTGTTCTACAAGGCCCTGACGCCAGCCGAAGGCGGCACGGAACTCGGGTTTGCCCGTGTTGAATCGGCAGACGAGATCAATGAATTCATTCGGGTTTCGGAGCAGTATCGAGTGTTTCGCGAGCGACCGAATGCCGTGACGGATCAGGAAAACATCGCCCGTCTGCTGTTTGATCTGCTGGACGAGTCGGAAAGGGCTGCGTGGAATCTCTCTTGGGACCAGGCCATTCAGAGCTATGACGACTACGCGAAATGGTGCAAGGCCAATGGCGAGAAGAACGAGTTGTTGGCCATTGGCCGTAACGTGCTGTCGGGTGAGGCGATTCAGAAGAAATTTGTCGATCTGGTCAAGGCCAGCGTGCCTGACTTCATGAAAGTTGCCAAACGAAGCGTGCCCGAGCAACAGCACATTGTGGAGGTGCTCAATAAACTTCTGCCGGTGCAGGGCTCAAAGGCCAAGTGGGAGGCGTTGAATCTGCAGAGTGTGGTCACGCCCAAGGCGGCGAAGACGGTTCTAGGGCAGATCAAAGGTGCCAACCTTGCGTTTGCGCACATTCACACCGAATCGGGGGAGCGAATCGTGTATTACGCGCTGTCCGGCGGGCAGCGCGCCAAGGACCTGAGGCTGCAACTCGACATGGCCGAAGGCAGCGAACGTGTCATCGATGGCGTGATCTTTCGCGATGCTCGGGCGCGTATGGTGGGTCGTGAGCCTGACCCGACGTTCACCAGTCTGCCGGTGGTGAGAGATGCAGAGCGCCTCGTGGTCAGGGAGTTTTCTCGTCACGTGGATTCCGAGCGCCTGATCGCGACGATCATCAAGCAAGACATGGCGTCGACCCCGTTGGCCCACATCAAGTTCTTTACGGTGCTCGATACCTGCCGGTCGTGCGGTGGATTTGTCTTGCCGCGTCTGAAACTCGACTTTCCCGATGCGCTGTTTTCGGTGACGTACATGAAGGATTACGCGACGGGCTGACGGGCCTGAAGCATGTTGCAGGCTTTCTGACGTGCAGTTTTTGGCGTGCGGTCTGTTGCCGATTGATACCGTTGAGTGCTGTTCGGGTCCTAACGCTGCTAGGCTTGGCATCCATTGCCCATGAACCCGAACCTTCCGATGCTCGAACGCCTGCTGATCCTGATCGCCCTTACCCTGGCCACGCCTGTGGCCTGGGCGATCACGATCTATAAAACCACTGATGCCGATGGCGTCGTCTCATTCTCGGACCGCGCCTCGCCTGGTGCGTCCGTGATGGTGTTCCGGGACCGGATGGTGGAGCGCATCGACCAGCAGGTGCACCTGAGCATCCGGCGTGACAGGGGCGTACACAGCCTTTACGTGCGCAACGACTTGTATGCGCCGGTCGAGGTCGAGTTGAAACTGTCCAGCGTGACCAACGTGCTGGGCGTGGCAGGCTCGTCGACAACCCTGCGCCGCACGATCCCGGCACGAACCAACGAGCGTGTGGTGGTGTTGAGCCCCAAGGTGGCGAACAAGGCGATGAATTACGCGTCGATGCTGACCTCGACCCTGGGCGACCCACGCAGCACGGCGCAGTCCTATCGTTATCCGCTGCCCTGGATTGGCGGCCCGTTCCGCCTGACCCAGGGGCCGAATGGCAAGTACAGCCACTTCGGTGTCAAAGGACGCTACGCAATGGACATCGCCATGCCCGAAGGCACGCCGATCATTGCGGCGCGTGGCGGCACGGTGATCAAGGTCGAGAACAGCCAGTCAGGCCGGGGTTCGAACGCCTCGGGTAACTTCGTGCGCATCCTGCATGACGACGGCACCATGGGCGTCTACCTGCATTTGATGCAAGGTTCGGTGAGCGTCAATGAAGGGCAGCGGGTGAGGGTGGGCAGTCCACTGGCGCGCTCCGGCAATACCGGCAACAGCACCGGCCCACACCTGCACTTCGTCGTGCAGCGCAACACTGGCCATGAACTGGTCTCCATCCCCTACGAATTCGCCCAGCCCGTGCAGAGCCTGCCCAACTTTGCGGTGGGCGGGAATTAGTCTGAAGCTCATCCTGATCGTGCCCGCGCTCCGTGAGGAACGATCATTCCCGATACTGATCGTGCCCATCGCTCCGCGTGGGCATGCCGCCCGTGACGCTTCGCGTCACAAATGGCACAGACTGAGGATTCAGTAAGCCGAGCGCATGACGTGGATAACGCTGGAGCTTGGGCACACATCTGCGCCACATTCCAGAGCGGACGCGGAGCGTCCTGGGAGGCATTCCCACGCAGAGCATGGGAACGATCATTGCGCGATATTGATCGTGCCAATGCTCCGCGTTGGCATGCATCCCGTGACGCTCCGCGTCGCAAATGGCACTGATTGCGGATTCAGTAAGCCGGGCGCATGACGTGGATGACGCTGGAGCTTGGGCGCGCATTTGCGCCACATTCAAGAGCGGACGCGGAGCGTCCTGGGAGGCATTCCCACGCGGAGCATGGGAACGATCATTGCGCGATATTGATCGTGCCAATGCTCCGCGTTGGCATGCATCCCGTGACGCTCCGCGTCACAAATGGCACAGACTGGGGATTCAGTAAGCCGAGCGCATGACGTGGATAACGCTGGAGCTTGGGCACACATCTGCGCCACATTCGAGAGCGGACGCGGAGCGTCCTGGGAGGCATTCCCACGCAGAGCGTGAGGAACGATCAATCCAGAACTGGCGAAGCCCGCCTCAATCCAGCTTCAGCACCTTGGCCAGGACGATCTTGGGGCCTTTCATCTTTTTGATGATGATGCGCAGGCCTTCGACTTCCATCTGCTCTTCTTCTTCCGGCACCCGCTTGAGGGTTTCGTAGATCAGGCCTGCCAGGGTTTCGGCTTCGATGTGGTCCAGGTCGATGCCTAGCAGACGCTCGATCTTGAACAGCGGCGTGTCGCCCCGCACCAGCAGCTTGCCCGGCTGATAGGCGAGGATGCCGCGCTCCACCTTGCGGTGTTCGTCCTGAATGTCGCCGACCAGCACTTCCAGCACGTCTTCCATGGTCAGGTAGCCGATGATCTTGCCATCGGCTTCTTCAACCACGGCAAAGTGCGCGCCGCCCTTGCGGAACTGCTCAAGCAATTGGGACAGCGGCATGTGCCGGGAAACACGTTCCAGCGGGCGGGTCAGCTCGGCGAGGTTGAACGACTCGGGAAGGTGGTCCAGGTCAGCCAGTTCCAGCAGCAGATCCTTGATATGCAAAAGACCGACAAACTCGCCGCGTTCGGCGTCGTACACCGGATAACGACTGAATTTGTGGCGACGGAACAGCGCGAGGATTTCCTTGAGCGGTGCGTTGAAGTCCAGCGTGACCATGTCTTCGCGGGAGTTGGCCCAGTCCACGACTTCCAGCTCGCCCATTTCCACGGCAGAGGCCAGCACGCGCATGCCCTGGTCGCTGGGGTCCTGACCGCGGCTGGAGTGCAGGATCAGTTTCAGTTCGTCGCGGCTGTAACTGTGTTCGTGATGCGGGCCGGGTTCGCCCTGGCCGGCAATGCGCAGGATCGCGTTGGCGCTGGCGTTGAGCAGGTAGATCGCCGGGTACATGAGCCAGTAGAAGAGGTACAGCGGCGCAGCAGTCCACAGCGACAGCAGCTCCGGCTTGCGGATCGCCCAGGATTTGGGTGCCAGCTCACCGATCACGATGTGCAGATAAGAGATGATGAAGAAGGCAGTGAAGAACGAAATACCTTTGACCAGTTCCGGCGTGTCGACGCCCATCGCACTGAGCAGCGGCTCCAGCAGGTGAGCGAAGGCCGGCTCACCGACCCAGCCAAGCCCCAGGGAGGCGAGGGTGATACCCAGCTGACAGGCCGACAGGTAGGCGTCGAGCTGGCCGTGTACCTTGCGCAGGATGTGTCCGCGCCAGCCGTTCTTGTCGGCAATCGCCTCGACCCGCGTGGAACGCAGTTTGACCATGGCAAATTCTGCCGCAACGAAGAAACCGTTGAGCAGAACCAGGAACAGCGCAAAAAGAATCATGCCGAAGTCGGCAAAGAGTGAAGCCAGGTTGAAACTAGGGGAAGGGTCCATGGTGGGGTTTTACGGGGTCCGTTCTAACAGAATAAGAGGTGGTGCTGCGCTGAAAAAGCGCCATGAACCCGGCAATGTAGCGGCTGTACAAGCGATTGCCTAGTAGTCTGAGTCGTCGCTTTCGGGTTTGGACATCTGGCTGGTGGCAAAATGGCAGGTGAAAACGCTGCCCTTGTTCGGCACGCTGTTGATTTCAAGGGTGCCGCGATGACGCAGCAGCACGTGCTTGACGATCGCCAGTCCCAGCCCTGTTCCGCCGGTATTCGACGCACGGCTGGTGTCGACCCGGTAGAAGCGCTCGGTCAGACGCGGCAGGTGCTTGGTGTCGATGCCGATTCCCGAATCCTGCACACTCAGGTGCGCGCCACGCTCGTCTGTCCACCAGCGGATGCGGATAGTGCCTTCTGCAGGTGTGTACTTGACCGCATTGAAAATCAGGTTGGAAAACGCACTGCGCAGCTCGGTTTCGCTGCCCTTGAGCCGCATCTCGCTTTCGATGCTGAGGCTGATCTGCTGATTCTTGCTGCCTGACAGCGCGTTGGCGTCGGCCTTGATGGTCTTGAGCAGATTGCTGACGACCACCGGGTGATTGTCCGACGGGTAATCAGTGGCTTCGAGCTTGGCCAGCAACAGCAAGTCGTTGAGCAGCGTCTGCATGCGCCCACCCTGCTGGTGCATCTGCTGCAGCGCCCGCACCCAGCGTGGATTCACTTCATCCACGTTATCGAGCAGGGTTTCCAGGTAGCCGAAGATGACCGTCAGCGGTGTGCGCAATTCATGGGAGACGTTGGCGACGAAGTCCTTGCGCATCTGCTCCAGCTGGTGGATGCGCGTGACATCGCGCACCAGCATCAGGTGTTCGTTGTTGCCGTAACGGGTAATCAGCAGCTGTATGCGCAAGTGATCGTTGGTGGGCGAGGGGATTTCCAGCGGTTCGGCGTAGTTGCCTTGCGCGAAGTATTCCTTGAAGCGCGGGTGACGCACCAGATTGGTCACCGGCTGGCCGCTGTCCTGCGGCGTCTTGAGACCCAGCAGGGTTTCGGAAGCGCGGTTCCACCACTCCAGATTGCCCTCGCTGTCGAGCATGATCACCGCGTCCTTGAGGGCAGCGGTGGATTCCTGGACTCGGTCGATCACGGCCTGCAGACGGCCTCTGACCCGCTGGTCGCGGCGTTGCAGGTGATAGATGCTGTCGAAGACTTCGCCCCACAGGCCGTAGCCATCCGGTGGCGGTTCGTCAGCCTTGTGGCTGCTCAGCCACTCGTGCAGACGCAGCAGTTGCTTGAGGGTCCAGGCCAGATACAGGCCCAGTCCGATGGACAGGCTCCAGCCGTACTGTCCGCTGATCAGGCCGACCAGCAGGCAGGCGGTCACCAGCAGCAACATGTGGCGTATCAGCGTGCCATGCCAATTTTGGTTCAATTAAGGGTAAATCCTTGTCTGGTGCACGCTGGCCGGTGCCCTGTGTCTGCGAAAACGACTGTCAGCTTTTCGTGGAAAAGCGATAGCCGGTGCCGCGCACGGTTTGTACCAGATTTTCATAAGCGTCACCCAGGGCTTTGCGCAGGCGGCGAATGTGAACATCCACAGTGCGCTCCTCGACATAAACGTTGCCGCCCCAGACCTGGTCCAGTAACTGACCACGGGTGTAGGCGCGTTCCTGATGGGTCATGAAGAATTGCAGAAGGCGGTATTCGGTCGGGCCCATTTCTGCCGGTTTGCCATCGATGGTAACGCGGTGGCTGATCGGGTCGAGCAGCAGGCCACCGACTTCGATGGGTGCTTCACCGTCCGTCGGCCCGGCACGACGCAGCACGGCCTTGAGGCGCGCCACGAGTTCCCGAGGGGAAAACGGCTTGGTGATGTAATCGTCAGCGCCCACTTCCAGGCCCTGAATCTTGTTGTCTTCCTCGCCCTTGGCCGTGAGCATGATGATCGGGATGTCCCCGGTCAGCTCATCGCGCTTGAGACGACGCGCCAGTTCGATGCCTGAGGTTCCGGGCAGCATCCAGTCGAGCAGAATCAGGTCCGGCTTGCGATCAACGATGATCGCGTGGGCCTGCTGAGAGTTTTCGGCTTCAATACAGTCGTAGCCGGCCATTTCCAACGCAACGGCGATCATTTCGCGAATAGGCGCTTCGTCGTCAACGATCAGAATGCTCCTGCCAACCATGCTTGAACCTCGTGTCATTTAACTGTCTTGGGGCGCATTAGATAACGGAATTATTGCAGTCGTGTGACAGGTTGGGATGAGGCTATCACGCATGCCATCGGCCGACTAAGCTGGGTGGGCTGTCTCGAACTCATTTCTACGATAAAAAAGAGGATGTACCCGATGGCTAATGTCTCTACTTCACTCAAGTGTCTGCTGGCTGCCGCCGCCCTTGTATCGTCCGCACTGGCCTTCGCAGCCGAGCCTGCTATGGAGAAGGACGGCAAACTGGTCGATCATGAAGGCATGGCGCTCTACACCTTCGATAAGGACAGCACGGGCAAATCCGCCTGTAACGATCAGTGTGCGATCAACTGGCCGCCGCTTGCCGCCGAAGCCGACAGTTCGGCCGAGGGCAAGTGGACAGTGATCACCCGTGACGACAAGACCCGGCAGTGGGCTTACGACGGCAAGCCGCTCTACACCTTCAAGAGCGACACCAAGGCGGGAGAGGTCACCGGTGACGGCAAGGGCGGTGTCTGGCACGTGGCCAAACCCTGAGGCATGAAGCCATTGGGTGATCAGCGCACCGCGTAGTCGGCGACAATCCCCAGGAAGATCGCCAGCCCTGCCCAATGGTTATGGAGAAAAGCCTTGAAGCACGCGTCCCGCTCGCGCAGGCGCGTGCTCCAGAACTCCCAGGCAAAGCAGCCTGCGGCGACTGCCAGACCTGCGTAGAAACACATCCCCAGCTCGAACCGCGAACCGGCGAGCATCAGGCATCCCAGTGCCAGACCCTGCAACGTCAGAATGATCACGCGGTCCGCATCGCCGAACAGCACGGCGGTGGATTTCACACCGATCTTCAGGTCGTCGTCGCGGTCCACCATGGCGTAGTAGGTGTCGTAGCCGACCGTCCACAACAGGTTGGCGATGTAGAGCAGCCAGGCAGCGGCAGGCAAGTCGCCGGTCTCGGCCGTGAACGCCATCGGCATGCCCCACGAGAAGGCCGCACCCAGCACCACCTGCGGGTAATAGGTGTAGCGCTTCATGAAGGGGTAGCAGGCCGCCAGCGCCAGACCGCCGAATGACAGCCAGATGGTCGTTGCATTGGTGAACAGCACCAGCACAAAGCTCAGGCCCACCAGCACCGCGAACAGAATCAGTGCTTCCCGGCCGCTGACCTTGCCGCTGACCAGAGGCCGCTGCTCCGTACGCTTCACATGGCCGTCCACCTTGCGGTCGGCGTAATCGTTGATCACGCAGCCTGCCGCGCGCATCAGGAATACACCGACCGTGAAGATCAGCACGTTTGCCAGCGACGGCGAGCCCTTGCCGGCTATCCAGAGCGCCCACAATGTCGGCCACAGCAGCAGATAGACGCCGATCGGCTTGTCGATTCGTGTCAGTTGGACGAAGTCCCAGACGCGTGGATTCAGGCGATTCAGTGATTTGAGCAACGACAGGTACATCAGACGGGTTCCTTGTTCTGAACCAGGCTCAGGAAAGACGGCAGGAAGACTTCGGCGACCAGCACGCGCAACGGGCCCCGACTGAAGCAGGAGCGGCGTGCCCACAGGCCTTTGGCAGAATCGGCAGGCGGCAGGCAGGTGGCAGGGTAACGGCAGACTTCGAGCGGGCCACGGTCGAATGCAGGGTCACTGAACAGCAACTCGCCCAGTGAACGCGATCCTAGCGTGTCCATCTGCAACCCGCCGTTCTGCAGGGCGCTGCGGGCCGCCACGCTGCGGGCGAAGACCCAGCGGTTGCCATTGCCGAGCAGATACACTTCGCGAACCCAACCCTCGCTCGCCTCGGGCAGCGCCAGTGCGGCGCATTCGTCATCGCGTAATGACTGCCAGCCTTCGAACAGCGGAATGACGCTGAATCCTCCGTCGGACAGACGGTCCAAGCGACGGGTCAGGGAATCCTGATTGAACAGCCAGTCCAGAATCACCGGCGCGGGCGCATCGACCAACCGGTCGCGCTCAAGCCAGACTGGCGTCGTAAAGGCGGGGTTTTGCTGGGTCACGGTAAGCATGCGTCGGCAGTTATCGGGGCGGCGAGCTTATCACGATTGATGACCCCGACAGCCGGGGGGAAGACAGCCAGTTATATAAACGGGCTTGCATCCCGGCCTGCCGATCAGTACAACGCCCCTTCAAGCGGCGAACGACCGCTGCGCCAATACTCAGCCTGATGAATAGAGAACCGAACCATGAAGAAGTGGCAATGCATTGTCTGTGGTCTGATTTACAACGAAGCCGAGGGCTGGCCGGATGACGGCATCGCGCCGGGCACGCTCTGGCAGGATGTACCGGAAGACTGGCTGTGCCCCGACTGTGGCGTCGGCAAGATGGACTTTGAAATGTTCGAAATCGCTTGATCCACCTCACTCGGGAAACAGCAATGAGCGCACCTGTCGTCATCATCGGTACCGGCCTTGCGGGCTACAACCTCGCTCGGGAATTTCGCAAGCTGGACAGCGAAACGCCGCTGTTGCTGATCACTGCCGATGACGGCCGGTCGTACTCCAAGCCCATGCTGTCCACCGGGTTTGGCAAGAACAAGGAGGCCGACGGGCTGAGCATGGCCGAGCCTGGCGCCATGGCCGACCAATTGAAGGCTGAAGTGCGCACGCACACGCGCATCAGCGGTATCGATCCCGGCCACAAGCGCCTGTGGGTCGGTGAAGAGGCTGTGTATTACCGCGATCTGGTGCTGGCCTGGGGCGCTGAAACCATCCGCGTGCCGATCGAGGGCGACGCAGCGGATGCGGTGTTCCCGATCAACGATCTGCAGGACTACGCGCGCTTTCGGGCGGCCGCTGCCGGCAAGCGCCGTGTACTGATTCTGGGTGCAGGCCTGATCGGCTGCGAATTTGCTAACGACCTGATGCTGGGCGGCTACGAAGTGGATCTGGTCGCGCCCTGTGAACACGTCATGCCAACGCTGCTGCCCGCCGCCGCCGCGGCGGCTGTGCAGATAGGGCTCGAAGGGCTGGGCGCGCGTTTCCACCTGGGGCCGGTGCTCACGCGCCTGCAACGCAGTGGTGAGGGGCTGGAAGCCCATTTGTCCGACGGTCAGGTGATCACCTGCGATCTGGTGGTGTCGGCTATCGGCCTGCGGCCCAGAATCGATCTGGCGGCAGCCGCAGGTTTGCAGACCGGACGCGGCATTCTGGTTGATCGTTATCTGCAGACGTCGCACGCCAACATCCATGCGCTGGGCGACTGCGCGGAAGTCGACGGCTTGAACCTGCTGTACGTGATGCCCCTGATGAGCTGCGCAAGAGCCTTGGCCCAGACCCTGGCCGGAACACCCACGTCGGTGAAATACGGGCCGATGCCGATCACTGTCAAGACGCCTGCCTGCCCGCTGGTGGTTTCGCCGCCTCCGCGTGGAACACAGGGTGTCTGGAGCGTCGAAGGGCAGGGCGCCGACATCAAGGCACTGTGTCACGACGCCGAGGGACAATTGCTGGGTTACGCGTTGACCGGCGCCGCCGTTATGGAAAAACTCGCCCTGAACAAGGCGTTACCTGCGTTATTGGCATAATTTCGCGTCATTTTGTCGGATAGAACACTTATTTGTACCGATAAACCTCGTCCATCCACTGGCGCAGGTAACGTCGGCATGCCATCCTCGCTCTCGTCTGCCGCTACGTAGAGCCGTCGCGGCGCCTTGTTACTGTTTGCCATAAGCAGTACGGAACATAAAAACAAAAACCGTAAAAGAGGCTTCATATGCGTAAACCACAACTTGCAGCCGCCATTGCTGAAAAGGCGGATCTGACCAAAGATCAATCCAACCGTGTTCTCAATGCCATTCTTGAAGAAATCACCGGCGCTCTGTCTCGCAAGGACAGTGTCACCCTGGTTGGCTTCGGTACATTCCTGCAACGCCATCGTGGAGCCCGTACCGGCAAGAATCCGCAAACCGGCGAACCGGTGAAAATCAAGGCAAGCAACACGGTTGCCTTCAAACCGGGCAAAGCCTTGAAAGACAGCGTCAATCCCGAGCCAGCCAAAAAGAAGAAATCCTGATAACAACGGCTTGCCTCGGCGGGAGGTAAGCAGTGAGCGACGGGCACATCAGTCAGACTGGGTGCCCGTTTTTCATGCGCGCAGAACAACCGTGGCGTCAATGTCGTCGCGTTGACCATTCGTAAGAAGTTTCCTACTTGATTGCACTCGTCTGCCTTCCAACAGCTCAGTCTTTCCTGACTTTTTATCGTTGCTCATTCCCTTAAAGTCCCGCTCCCGCAGCTTTTCTGGCTCGCGGCGCTGAACACTAAATCTTGGGAAGTCAAAAATGAATAAGCTATGGAAGTTCGCTGCTGTTGCAACCCTGATCGCCGCCACCTCGGGCTGCGTCAGCTACAACGTGAGCCAGCCGACTGCACCACTGGAAGGCACCGTCAAAACCGATCTGAAGGCTGACGTGAAAGTGGGCGGCACCATCAGTGGCGAGTCCTCCACCAACGTACTGTTCAACTTCCTGAGCATCGGTGGCGATACCCAGTTCGCGGACGGCGTTGCCTACGGCGGTGCGAGCGGCGGCGGAATGGGCCTGGCACTTCCAGACCCGGTATCGACGGCCAAGGCTGCCGCAGCCTACAAGGCTGTCAAATCTTCCGGTGCCGACCTGATCGTTGCGCCGCGTTATGAAGTCAACGTGAAGGACTACTTCATCTTCAAGAAGGTGAATGTAAAGGTTACGGGTAACAAGGGCAGCATCAGCAGCATTCGCTGATTGATCGCCGAAGTGCTGCCGTGCCCGTCAGGGCAGCACTCACGAGCTGAAAAAATTGTCTCGATTCTCGCCGAAAATAAGAATTTTCCTACAGGAAACAGGCGGATAAGCCGCTACACTGCGCCGCCGATTCTGACCGCCGGTTCGAACTCTTGCTGAGGCTGTTACATGAAATTTCGCTTTCTTCTCTGGATGCTGGGCCTGTTGATGGGCCGCGCCAGTCGTAACAACCCTGCGTTCCAGCAACAGTTGGCGGGCAAGGACCTGACGTTCCAGTTGCAGACAACAGATGGCAGGATCGCCCGCCACTTCGTGGTTCGTGATCAGCGTATTCACAGTGTGAAAGGGCTGGCTGTAGAGCCTGCGTTTGCCATCTCGTTTCGCGATGCCGCATTCGGCTTTGCCACCCTGCAGGCCAAGAACAAGCAGCTGGCCTTCATGCAGGGTATTCAGGACAAGGACATTCAGATCAAGGGCAATCCGGCCCTGGTGATCTGGTTCCAGGGCCTCACCAAATATCTCAAGCCTAAAAAGAAGACCGGTTGATCAAGGCAGCTGCAATCCGCCCGATGCCTTGTGCAAGGCGCGCAGGTGATCACCCATCTGCTTGAGGTTGGCTTCGTTTGCGGCGATTTCCTTTGCACGTTCCGGGCCCAGCAACGCGCGTACTTCCTTATCGAGGTCGCCCGTCAGGCGCTTGAGTTGCTTCTGACGCTGGCTGCTCTCGCTTTCCAGCTGTTGCCATTCCGTAGCCTGCGGCAAGCCGTAACCTCTGCTGCCGAGCAATTCTGCAGGGCGGCTGAGGAAGCCGCTGCTGGCCAGCAGTTCCTGCAAGGTGCCGGTCGCTTTCGAGACGCGGCCGTCTTTCTGCTCCCGAGCCCCGAGATAGCTCTGCTTCACTTCGTCCTGGGCCAGCAGCAACTGTCGACGCAGGCTGGCCTGTTCCAGCAGCAGAATGGCGGCGCTTGTGCGCAGGTCAGCCTTGTCGAACCACTGACTGCGCTCGTGGGCGGGAAGGCTCATCCAGTCTTCGACGGTGGTCTGCCGGATCGGCAGTTGCTTTTTCAGCACCTCGAACATGGCCTGATAGCGGTCGCGATAGGAATCGAAGCGGTAGCCAAGCCGTAACGCTTCCTTGGGATCGTCCAGCACGCTGGTATCAGCCAGACCACGCCCTTTGAGCACTTCGAGCAAGCCGTTGGGCAGGATGCTGTCCAGACCGACCAGCTTGGGGTTATGCGTACCGCTGCGAAGCAGCTTGAGGTTCTCCACCGCGCAGTTGTTCGACAGGAAGTAATAGTTGCCGTCGTAGCTCCAGTGCATTTCGGCGGCGTGCTGGACCAGCCCTTCGATTTCAGGGCGCGACAGCGTGATCGGCACAGACGCCAGGCTGCGCAGTTCTGTCTTGGTGTACTCGTCGATTACCTGCGCCAGCGGCAGCACGAACAGTCGCGAAGGGTACGCGCCCATCAGGCCGTCCCAGCTGGATAACTGTACGTCCCCCACAAAGGCGCGGTAGGACAGGACCAGGTGCTGGTCCAGGTCGAGCCGACAGTCCGGCCCGCGTGGGCGACCCGGCTTGCAGATCACCAGACGCAGCATGCTGTGGCCCCAACGGCTCACCCAGTTCTGATTCGCCTCGGCCAACAGGTAGTCGACGGCGTAGACGCGTTCGGGGTCCAGCTTGCCCAGAGGCTCGCGGCCAAAATCACTGCCAGCGTTCAGGTACGGATAAAAGGTGGGGCAGGTCTCTTTTGCAGCAGGTGCCCAGCCGAAACGCTCCTTGTAGTAGGCGTACAGCGCAGGACGACGACAGGCGTAGGCCGGGTCGAGCAGGAAGTACTCCATGTTCACCGCCACGAACTCGAGCGGGCTGGTGGTCTCGTAGATGTCGGGACTGCGGGCAACCTGACCGTTATGTTCTTCTCGTTCGCCACGGCGTCCGACGTATTGTTGCCAGCCGGCAAGGTCCAGCAGGCGAGGATCGTCGCTCAGGGTGAAACGTCGTTCGGTCTGGCCGCGGCAGTCATCGGGCAGGCCGACGTTGCCCAGCGAGCTGTTGCGACGTGAACAGCGCACCAGCGTCGCCCGCTCGCTCGCCGACCACAGGCGTGCGCGGTCATAAATGTGAGTCAGCTCATGCAGAACGGTGGCGAGCATTTCCCGGCGTACCGTGCCGTGCGGCCGACCGGTCTGCGTCGTCGCGGCAGAGCCGTCGGTCAGCGCAGGCAGCAGATGGGTGTTGAGGTACAGCTGATAAGGGCCTGCCGCCTGGCCGTAGGCATTCTGCGGCATGTCACTGGACCAGCTCACGTTGACGGTGCGGTCCAGCGACTCGACGAAGCTGGGCGGCAGAGCGCGCATGGCCTCGTCGATCAGCGCCTGGCTGGCTTGCTGTTGGGCCGCATCAAGGCCGTTGGTCTGCAGCTCAAGCTTCAGGCTGGCTGAAGCATAAGTCCCGACCAGCGACAATGCGCCGGCAAGCAGCCAGACGCCAAGTCGCCTCACAGTGCGAGGATGGCTTCAGCCAGTGTCTGGTCGCTGGCATCGCGCGCTTCCGGCACGCGGGCACGCAGCGTATCGAAGGCCGCGTCGAGCTGGGCGCCATGGATGTCGCCGTTGCTGGCGACGTAGCTGGCTGCATCGTCCCGGGCTTCGCGCACGACTTTGGAGTCGCGGATCGAGGTGGTGGTGTCCGAGGTGAAGTCGATGGTACGACCAAATGCACGGACAATGATGTTACTCGTGGCAACAACGGTCTGAGCCTGGGCCAGGTCGGCCATCAGCAGCAGGCCAAGGGAAACAGCAATCAGCGGCGTACGCATGTCAGTAACATCTCCAGTTACGCAGAAGGGCAAAGTGGCTATTGGACGAGGATTGCCTGCGCCAGTTCAAGGTCGCTGGCACGAAGTTTTTCATCAGCCTGGCGCAGGCTGCGCAAGGCCGATTCGAGTCGGGCCCCGCGGATCTTGCCGTCGCTGGCGATGAACGCAGCAGCATCATCCTGAGCTGCCATGATCTGCTTGTTATCGAACGGTGAGCTGCTGACCTGGCTGGTGGCATACCCGGTCTTGACCAGGCCCTGCGTGGTTGAGTCGAAGGCATGGGCAGAACCCGTCCAGACCAGGCTGGCGAGAGAAGCGAGCAAAAGAGAGTGCAATGAACGCATGGCTTTCACGTACCGGCAAAACAGGCGTCAAGGCTAGCGCAATGCTCTGGCCGGAGCTACCCCGGCAGCTTGCAGGCCGCCGGAGGCACTCATCAGATGGCCAGAATGGCCTGAGCCAGCTGGGCATCGGTGGCGTGCAGTTCAGGCAACTGCTGACGGATGTGCTGGAAGGCGCCTTCCAGTTGCGCACCGCGGATATCGCCGGCGCTGGCCACGAAGCTGGCGGCATCGTCACGTGCTGCGCGAACGATCTTGTCGTCCTTGAACGAAGACGAAATATCGGAGGTCGCATCGGTCGATGCCGCGACAGCGCCGACGACTGTATCGGTCGTCACGATGAAGCTGGAGGCGTTGGCGCTTGCGGCAGCGGCAGTCAGCAGAACGGCAGCGCCAAAGGTACGTAGCAGGGACATGGTCGAATTCCGTCAGATGGAGTTACAGGCAGAGGTTGCGGGAGGCACAGGCTGTGTGCCAGGCCGATCAGGCGTCCAGCCTATATCAGCGCTGTCCGGCTTGCTATTGCAATACCGCGTTGAAACGCCATACGGCATACATGAAATGGTAACTGTACCGGCTTCGTTTTGTAACATTTAAGACTGTACTTGTTTTGCTTTTGAAATCCTTGCAGCGCAAATGACAAGACCCGATTCAGTTGCCTGAATCGGGTCTTGTATGAAGCAATTCGGGTTGCTGGCGGGAGACTTCAGCAGTCTGGGGCCAGCGGGCGCTGCATTAGCGCCAGAACGGCTTGCTCAGCTCTTCGTAACGCTGTGCTTCGCTGATACCTGCGTCGGCCAGCAAACGTGCATCCAGGCGAGCCAGTTGATGGCGGCTGGAGAGACGACGCTGCCAGAGCATCAGGTTGGCGAACATGCGCAGAGGCAAGGACGATTTGGCAGTAGTGGCGGTGCTTTCGCTGAACAGATCGGAACTGATTGTACGTTCCATGGTGTGACTTCCTTCCGCTTGTGGCGGGATAAGTGAGTTGCTTGACTGGTGCCCATTCTCCGCTTGATTGGCCAGCCCCAATAGACACAGTTCATCTGTATTGTGAGGGTTCAGTTAACTGTTTATAGGGACTGTTTTGTTCGTTATTGGGGCAACTGTACCGGTCTGCACATTTTTAGTGCATTTTGCAGTGGGTCGCACTGAATCTGACTCACCTCATGCTACTTTTGACCAGTACAGCAGTACAGTTTTTTCAAGTACAGGGAGTAACAGTGGAAAGGTGGGCAACAAAACCATTTACTCACCTCCAACTGTCTTGTTCAGACGGGCAACATGCGACCGGTCTCTTCCAGATTCAGGTGCCAACTCAGTGCGTCGCGCAGTATGTGAGGCGTATGGCCACCGCGCTGGCAGGCGGCGTTGAAATAGTCGTTCAGCGCAGCGCGATAATCAGGATGAACACAGTTGTCGATGATCACCCGGGCGCGCTCACGCGGCGCCAGACCACGCAGATCCGCCAGCCCCTGTTCGGTCACCAGAATGTCCACATCATGCTCGGTGTGATCGACATGGCTCACCATCGGCACCACGCTGGAAATCGAGCCGCCCTTGGCAATCGACTTGGTCACGAAGATGGCCAGATGCGCGTTGCGTGAGAAGTCGCCGGAGCCGCCGATGCCATTCATCATTCGCGTGCCGCACACATGGGTGGAGTTCACGTTGCCATACAGGTCGAACTCCAGGGCCGTGTTGATCCCGATGATACCCAGGCGGCGAATGACTTCCGGGTGATTGGAGATTTCCTGCGGGCGCAGCACCAGCCTGGATTTGTAGCGATTGAAGTCGGCGAACACCTGAGCGTGCTTGGAAGCTGAAAGCGTCATGGAGCTGCCCGAGGCAAAGCTCAATTTGCCTGCATCGAACAGATCGAAGGTGGAATCCTGCAACACCTCCGAATACATGGTCATGTCATGGAAGGGCGAATCCAGCAAACCGTGCATGACTGCGTTGGCAATGGTACCGATGCCTGCCTGTAATGGCATCAGGGTGTTGGTCAGCCGGTCTTCACGCACTTCATTCTTGAAGAACTCCACCAGGTGT
The DNA here is from genome assembly GCF_900184295.1 of Pseudomonas viridiflava. Lineage (NCBI taxonomy): Bacteria > Pseudomonadati > Pseudomonadota > Gammaproteobacteria > Pseudomonadales > Pseudomonadaceae > Pseudomonas > Pseudomonas viridiflava. The sequence continues at coordinate 5,950,710 of NZ_LT855380.1, read as the reverse complement.
TGGGCGATGGCCTGGGTTTCCACATCCGGCGGCAGCACAGTGGACGGGGAGTCAGGCTGATTGCTGATGACGATGCCAACGATCTTGGCCGGATCGATCTTCACCGCATGGCTGCCAATCCGCGAGTCGGCTTCCAGCACCGGGATCGGCAAACGTGTCGGGCGGTAGCTTGGAATGTAGACGTCATGCAGGCCTTCCAGCTCAAGCGGCTGGGCCAGATTGATCTCGACGATCACCTGTTTGGCGAGAATGGCGAAGCTGGCAGAGTTTCCTACCGAGGTGCTCAACACCAGATGACCGTCCTCGGTGATGGCGACGCATTCGATCACGGCCAGGTCGACCGCCTTGATCTGGCGATTGCGCAGTTGCTCGACGGTATCGGACAGGTGCTGATCGATGAACATGACGGTGCCGTCGTTGATGGCGCGGCGCAACGTGCTGTCCACCTGGAACGGCATGCGTCGGGAAAGCACACCGGATTCGGTGAGTTGCTTGTCCAGATCGTTGCCCAGGCTGGCGCCTGTCATCAGGCTGATCTTCAGTGGCGAGGTCTTGGCGCGTTCGGCCAGCGCCTGGGGAACGGCTTTGGCTTCGCCTGCGCGGGTGAAGCCACTCATGCCGACGGTCATGCCATCTTCGATCAGGGCAGCGGCGTCGGCTGCGCTCATTACCTTGCTCATCAGGGAGGGCAGGCGGATACGGTCACGGTACATGGATTCTTTCTCGGAGGTGGAGACGAGCGACAAGTCTAGAGAGTCGGGCCTTGTTCGTCCCGCTACCATGGTCGCATTTGAGGGCTCTAATTAGCGGGTCTCAGCGCAAAACACTGTTACGTGAAATGTAAAAAGCCCCGGTCGCAACGCGAGCCGGGGCTGTGCTGAAGCAGATGCAGGCTATGCGTTATCGACCGCCTTCACCATGTCCTCGATCACCTTTTTGGCGTCTCCGAACACCATCATGGTCTTGTCCAGATAGAACAGTTCGTTATCCAGACCGGCGTAGCCGCTGGCCATCGAGCGCTTGTTGACGATGATGGTCTTGGCCTTGAATGCTTCGAGGATCGGCATTCCGGCAATCGGCGATTTCGGATCGTTCTTGGCGGCCGGGTTGACCACGTCGTTGGCGCCGAGCACCAGCACCACGTCTGCCTGACCGAACTCTGAGTTGATGTCGTCCATCTCGAACACCTGGTCATAAGGCACTTCTGCCTCGGCCAGCAGCACGTTCATGTGGCCGGGCATGCGTCCTGCCACCGGGTGGATCGCGTATTTAACCGTTACGCCATGATGTACCAGCTTTTCGGTCAGTTCCTTGAGCGCATGCTGGGCACGTGCCACTGCCAGGCCGTAGCCCGGCACGATGATGACCGTGTCGGCGTTGGTCAGCAGGAAGGTGGCGTCGTCCGCCGAGCCGGATTTCACCGGGCGTGCTTCCTTCGCTCCCGCCGGGCCAGCCGTGTCCGTTGCGCCGCCGAAGCCGCCGCCGATGACATTAAAGAAGGAGCGGTTCATCGCCTTGCACATGATGTACGACAGGATCGCCCCGGAAGAGCCCACCAGCGAACCGGCGATGATCAGCATCGAGTTGTTCAACGAGAAACCGATACCCGCCGCCGCCCAGCCCGAATAGCTGTTGAGCATCGAGACCACCACCGGCATGTCGGCTCCGCCAATCGGGATGATCAGCAGAACGCCGATCACGAATGCCAGGGCGAGCATGATGGCGAACGCGGTCAGGCTGCCGGTGAACATGAACGTCAGACCGAAGAACAGGGTGGCCAGACCGAGGATCAGGTTCAGCTTGTGCTGCCCGGCAAACTGTACGGGTGCACCCTGAAACAGACGAAACCTGTACTTGCCCGACAGCTTGCCGAACGCAATCACCGAGCCGGAGAAGGTGATCGCACCAATCGCCGCGCCCAGGAACAGTTCCAGACGATTGCCGGTCGGGATGGCGTCGCCCAGGTTGCGAACGATACCCAGCGACTGAGGCTCGACCACCGCCGCGATGGCAATGAACACCGCTGCCAGACCGATCATGCTGTGCATGAAGGCCACCAGCTCCGGCATCTTGGTCATCTCGACGCGCTTGGCCATGATCGAACCGGCTGTGCCGCCGACCAACAGGCCGACGACTATATAGCCGATCCCTGCGCTGGTGCCTTCAGCGGTCGACAAGGCCGCGAGCTTGAACACCAGGCCGATCGTTGTGATGACTGCCAGCCCCATGCCCAGCATGCCGAACAGGTTGCCACGGCGCGAAGTCGTCGGGTGGGACAGGCCTTTGAGTGCCTGGATGAAGCAGATCGACGCGATCAGATACAGCAGCGTTACCAGATTCATACTCATGGCTTCTGCACCTCGTCTTTCGCTTTAGGTGCCTTTTTCTTGAACATTTCCAGCATCCGCCGGGTAACCAGAAAGCCGCCGAACACGTTGACCGCGGCCAGCGCGACCGCCAGCGTGCCCATGGTCTTGCCCAGCGGAGTGACCGTGAGCGCGGCGGCGAGCATCGCACCTACAATCACGATCGCGGAGATAGCGTTGGTCACGGCCATCAATGGCGTGTGCAGCGCAGGCGTCACGTTCCAGACCACGTGGTAGCCAACATAGATCGCCAGCACGAAAATGATCAGGTTGTAGATGCCGGGGGAGATCAACTCTTCCATTGGTGTGTCCTCAGCCGTTCTTGCGGATGACCTGGCCGTCGCGGCACATCAGGCACGCGGCGACGATGTCGTCTTCCAGGTTGATCGAGAATGCGCCGTCCTTGTCGAACAGCAGCTTCATGAAGTCCAGCAGGTTGCGCGCATACAGTGCCGAGGCATCGGCTGCGACCAATGCGGGCAGGTTGGTATAGCCAACGAGGGTGACGCCATGTTCGATGGTGACCTGATCTGCCACAGTCAGAGGACAGTTGCCGCCCTGAGCGGCTGCGAGGTCGATCACCACAGAGCCGGGCTTCATCTGCGCCACAGTTTCTGCGCTCAGGAGTACCGGTGCCTTGCGGCCGGGGATCAGCGCGGTGGTGATGACGATGTCCGAAAGCTTTGCGCGTTCATGCACGGCGACAGCCTGACGCTGCATCCAGCTGGCGGGCATGGGGCGTGCGTAACCACCGACGCCTTCAGCGCATTCGCGCTCTTCGTCGGTCTCGTAAGGGACATCTATGAATTTTGCACCCAGCGATTCGATCTGCTCTTTCACAGCCGGTCGCACGTCCGACGCTTCGACCACTGCACCCAGACGCTTGGCAGTGGCGATCGCCTGCAGGCCGGCCACACCGGCGCCGAGGATCAGCACCCTGGCAGCTTTCACCGTTCCGGCGGCCGTCATGAGCATCGGCATGAAGCGCGGGTAGTGATGAGCGGCGAGCAGGACGGCCTTGTAACCGGCGATGTTGGCTTGCGAGGACAGCACATCAAGACTCTGCGCTCGCGAGGTTCTTGGAGCGGCTTCAAGCGCGAAGGCGGTAATGCCACGCTCGGCCATCCGGGCGATGTTCTCGTTATTGAAGGGGTTGAGCATCCCGATCACGATCGTGCCGCTCTTTATAAGCGTCAGTTCGCTTTCATTCGGGGCCACGACCTTGAGGATAAGTTCGCTGGCGAAGGTGTCGTCGGCTCCGCTTATGGCGGCGCCTGCGGCCTCATAGGCACTGTCCGGTACGCTGGCATGAATGCCTGCTCCGCTTTGTACAGTGACGCTATGTCCCTGGCTGATCAGCTTCTTGATGGTCTCCGGGGTGGCAGCCACCCGGGTTTCACCTGACTGGGTTTCGAGAGGAACACCAATGTGCACGACAGAATCTCCTGCGCGATCTTTTTATCTTCATGAATAAACCAGTGCACTACGGCTGGTGCGTCTGGAGTAGCCGGTCAGCACGCCCCTGAATACAGGGAGCGCCGCATTTTGCAGGCGAAGTCAAAGGGCTTCAACAAATTCTGTAACGAGACTGAAAATTAACTACAAGTCATCCTGTGACCTATTGTCGCACAGGTCGCCTTCAGGCCTTTGTTTACGGGGATTTTCTGAGTTTATAGCTGGATTTGGCTAAAGACCGACGTTTTTCCTGAACGCAGCCGCAAACCCTGAAAAAACGGGCTTTAACCCTTATAAATAGAAGGTTTAAGGCATTGTTGAGGGTCATCGTACAACTGTTGTATATGCGACATATGCTTATATCTGTAGGTGATAAGCATCATGCACTACGCCTTGTCACAGAGGCTCAAGCCCTTACGGATGGCAGCGTGTAGCCATTTGCCTGATCAATGAGCCAGTCGCGGAAAGCCCGCAATGATGCTGATTCGACTTTTCGCTCCGGAATCATCAGGTGATAAGCCTTGTTACTCGGTAACGAACGGGCGTTGGCAATCACAAGGCGTTTTTCATGCAGCTCGCGCTGAATGAGGAAGGGTGGGATCAGCGCCACGCCCATGTCGTGCATGGCGGCTTGCGCAAGCATGGAGAACAACTCGTAGCGAGGGCCTGTCATGTCGCGTGCGATGTTGAGGTTCTGAGCGTTGAACCACTGTCGCCAGGCGTAGGGGCGCGTGGTTTGCTGAAGCAGCGGCAGTTCGGCCAGCTCGCTCGCATCGAGATGCTCGCGGCCTTGCATGAAGGCGGGGCTGCAGACGGGCATGGAGTTCTCACTCATCAGCCGATGTGCTTCGGTGCCCGACCACTCGGCATCGCCAAAGTAGATCGCGGCGTCGAAGTCGGTATCGGCGAACAGGAACGGACGTGTGCGATTGGTGAGGTTGACTGTCACTTCAGGGTGCCTGTTCTGGAAGTCCCTCAGGCGAGGCAGCAGCCACTGAGTGCCGAAGGTTGGCACCACGGCAAGCTCGATGACGCTCGTTCCCTGCTGACCCATGATCGACAGCGTGTCGCGCTCCACGGCATCCAGCTGCAGGGCGACCCGACGGCTGTAGGAAAGTCCGGCTTCCGTCAGCTTCACGCCGCGCCGTGAGCGCCGGAAAAGCTCGAGGCCAAGAAACGCTTCCAGACTACCGATCTGTCGGCATACGGCCCCTTGGGTGAGCGACAGTTCCTCGGCGGCCCTGGTGAAGCTCTCGTGGCGCGCGGCAGACTCGAAGCTGATCAGTGCGGTGGTGCTGGGTATCTTGCGTCTCATGTACGGTGTCCTCACTGATCGCTCTGATTTGTCGAGCTTCGCAACGTTTCGGAGTGAGAAATTAGCACAACAGGTTGAGGAATCCTCGTTTGTCGATGCGGCGATCCGGGTCTAGGATCAGGCACACACCATTCAGGCATACGTGAGGGCAGGTTATGAGCGGCAAAGCGAGTTTCAACTGGATCGATCCTCTTTTGCTGGATCAGCAGCTCACTGAAGAAGAGCGCATGGTTCGTGACAGCGCCGAACAGTTCGCCCAGAGCAAGCTTGCCCCACGAGTACTGGAAGCCTTTCGGCATGAGCAGACCGATCCGGCCATCTTTCGCGAGATGGGCGAAATGGGATTGCTGGGCGCGACCATTCCCGAAGAGTTTGGTGGTAGCGGCCTCAATTATGTGTGCTATGGCCTTATTGCCCGTGAGGTCGAGCGTATCGACTCCGGTTACCGCTCCATGATGAGCGTGCAATCTTCGTTGGTCATGGTGCCCATCAACGAGTTCGGTACGCAGGCGCAGAAACAGAAGTACCTGCCCAAGCTGGCCTCCGGCGAATGGATTGGCTGTTTCGGTCTGACCGAGCCCAACCACGGTTCCGATCCGGGCGCCATGATCACCCGAGCCAGGAGTGTCGAGGGCGGCTATCGCCTGACCGGCAGCAAGATGTGGATCACCAATAGCCCGATTGCCGACGTGTTCGTGGTCTGGGCGAAGGATGACGCGGGTGATATCCGCGGCTTCGTTCTCGAGAAAGGCTGGGCGGGTCTCAGCGCTCCGGCGATCCACGGCAAGGTCGGTCTGCGGGCCTCCATCACCGGCGAGATCGTGATGGATAACGTATTCGTGCCCGAAGAGAACATCTTTCCGGACGTGCGCGGGCTCAAAGGGCCGTTCACTTGCCTGAACTCGGCACGCTACGGTATTTCCTGGGGGGCTTTGGGTGCTGCGGAGTTCTGCTGGCACACGGCGCGTCAGTACACGCTTGATCGTCAGCAATTTGGTCGGCCTCTGGCGGCCAATCAGTTGATCCAGAAGAAGCTGGCTGACATGCAGACCGAAATCACGCTGGCCCTGCAGGGCTGCCTGCGTCTGGGGCGCATGAAAGATGAGGGAACCGCTGCAGTGGAGATCACCTCGATCATGAAGCGCAATTCCTGCGGCAAGTCTCTGGATATCGCACGCATGGCGCGTGACATGCTTGGCGGTAACGGCATCTCCGATGAGTTTGGTATCGCGCGCCATTTGGTCAATCTGGAAGTGGTCAATACCTATGAAGGCACGCACGACGTGCATGCGCTGATTCTGGGTCGTGCGCAGACCGGCATTCAGGCCTTCTATTAAGGAGGGCGGATCATGGGCGCGCTTTCTCATATCCGGGTGCTGGATCTGTCGCGTGTGCTGGCCGGCCCTTGGGCAGGGCAGATACTTGCCGACCTGGGTGCGGATGTCATCAAGGTCGAGCGGCCGGTGTGCGGCGACGACACCCGCTCATGGGGGCCGCCGTTTCTGAAGGATGAGGCGGGGCAGAATACAACCGAGGCGGCTTACTACCTGTCGGCCAATCGGAACAAGCAATCGGTGACCATCGACTTTACGCGCCCTGAAGGTCAGCGGCTGGTGCGGAAGCTGGTGGCGAAGTCCGACATCGTGATCGAGAATTTCAAGGTGGGTGGGCTGGCGGCCTATGGTCTGGACTATGCGTCGTTAAAGGCTGTGAATCCGAAGCTTATCTATTGCTCCATCACCGGGTTTGGTCAGACAGGTCCTTATGCGAAGCGCGCGGGCTATGACTTCATGATTCAGGGGTTGGGCGGTTTGATGAGCCTGACTGGCCGACCTGATGGCGATGAAGGTGGCGGGCCTGTAAAGGTCGGGGTGGCGCTGACTGACATATTGACCGGGTTGTATTCGACGACCGCTATTCTTGCTGCGCTGGCCCATCGTGATCAAAGCGGCGTGGGTCAGTACATCGATATGGCATTGCTGGACGTGCAGGTCGCCTGCCTCGCCAATCAGGCAATGAATTACCTGACGACTGGAGTCGCGCCAAAGCGGCTGGGGAATGCCCATCCGAACATCGTGCCGTATCAGGACTTCCCGACTGCCGATGGGGATTTCATCCTCACTGTAGGCAACGACAGCCAGTTCCGTAAGTTTGCCGAGGTGGCGGGGCAGTCGCAGTGGGCGACAGATCCTCGTTTTCTCACCAATAAGCTGCGCGTGGCCAATCGGGGTGAGCTGATACCGCTGATACGCCAGGCAACCGTGTTCAAGACGACGGCGCAGTGGGTGGATGAGTTGGAAGCGGCAGGCGTGCCTTGTGGGCCGGTCAACGATCTGGCGCAGGTGTTTGACGATCCCCAGGTGCTTGCCCGCGGACTCGCTATTGAGTTGCCGCATGCATTGGGTGGTCGTGTGGCGCAGGTGGCCAGCCCGATCCGATTGTCCGAGACACCGGTGGAGTATCGGCGTGCGCCTCCCTTGCTGGGGGAGCATACAGCGCAGGTTCTGCAGGCGTTGCTCGGTATGAGTGGGGATGAGGTGGCGGCTCTCAAGGAGGCGGGCGTGTTGTAGCTATATATAGATAGGCCGGGTTTTGGCCGTCTCTATATAGCCATAGGCTTGGGATCCACTAATTTCATCTGATTTGAAAATAACGGTTGACGCGCTCGTTGAGGTGTCTATAATTCGCCCCACTTCCGGCGCAGACGGAAACGAAAAAGCCTTGTAGTTCAATGAGTTACAAGGGTTTATCGAATGAGGTCAGCGAGGAAGTCGGTCGAGTTTTTCTGAATCGACAGCGGTGAGAAAAAAGAGTTTGACACGCGGTTGTAACGCTGTAGAATTCGCCTCCCGCTGACGAGCAACGCAGAGTTGATCGAAGCGCAAGTGATTGAAGTTGATAAGGAAACTTGGAAAACTTCAGAAAATAATCGCTTGACAGTTACAGAGGACGCTGTAGAATGCGCGCCTCGGTTGAGACGAAAGGCTCAACCCACCGCTCTTTAACAACTGAATCAAGCAATTCGTGTGGGTGCTTGTGGTGTCAGACTGAAGTCAACAGATTATCAGCAACCCAAGTTACTCCGCGAGAAATCAACGATGTAACCAACGATTGCTGAGCCAAGTTTAGGGTTTTCTCAAAACCCAGTTAGATGTTTGAACTGAAGAGTTTGATCATGGCTCAGATTGAACGCTGGCGGCAGGCCTAACACATGCAAGTCGAGCGGTAGAGAGAAGCTTGCTTCTCTTGAGAGCGGCGGACGGGTGAGTAATGCCTAGGAATCTGCCTGGTAGTGGGGGATAACGCTCGGAAACGGACGCTAATACCGCATACGTCCTACGGGAGAAAGCAGGGGACCTTCGGGCCTTGCGCTATCAGATGAGCCTAGGTCGGATTAGCTAGTTGGTGAGGTAATGGCTCACCAAGGCGACGATCCGTAACTGGTCTGAGAGGATGATCAGTCACACTGGAACTGAGACACGGTCCAGACTCCTACGGGAGGCAGCAGTGGGGAATATTGGACAATGGGCGAAAGCCTGATCCAGCCATGCCGCGTGTGTGAAGAAGGTCTTCGGATTGTAAAGCACTTTAAGTTGGGAGGAAGGGCAGTAACCTAATACGTTATTGTTTTGACGTTACCGACAGAATAAGCACCGGCTAACTCTGTGCCAGCAGCCGCGGTAATACAGAGGGTGCAAGCGTTAATCGGAATTACTGGGCGTAAAGCGCGCGTAGGTGGTTTGTTAAGTTGAATGTGAAATCCCCGGGCTCAACCTGGGAACTGCATCCAAAACTGGCAAGCTAGAGTAGGGCAGAGGGTGGTGGAATTTCCTGTGTAGCGGTGAAATGCGTAGATATAGGAAGGAACACCAGTGGCGAAGGCGACCACCTGGGCTCATACTGACACTGAGGTGCGAAAGCGTGGGGAGCAAACAGGATTAGATACCCTGGTAGTCCACGCCGTAAACGATGTCAACTAGCCGTTGGAATCCTTGAGATTTTAGTGGCGCAGCTAACGCATTAAGTTGACCGCCTGGGGAGTACGGCCGCAAGGTTAAAACTCAAATGAATTGACGGGGGCCCGCACAAGCGGTGGAGCATGTGGTTTAATTCGAAGCAACGCGAAGAACCTTACCAGGCCTTGACATCCAATGAATCCTTTAGAGATAGAGGAGTGCCTTCGGGAGCATTGAGACAGGTGCTGCATGGCTGTCGTCAGCTCGTGTCGTGAGATGTTGGGTTAAGTCCCGTAACGAGCGCAACCCTTGTCCTTAGTTACCAGCACGTTAAGGTGGGCACTCTAAGGAGACTGCCGGTGACAAACCGGAGGAAGGTGGGGATGACGTCAAGTCATCATGGCCCTTACGGCCTGGGCTACACACGTGCTACAATGGTCGGTACAGAGGGTTGCCAAGCCGCGAGGTGGAGCTAATCTCACAAAACCGATCGTAGTCCGGATCGCAGTCTGCAACTCGACTGCGTGAAGTCGGAATCGCTAGTAATCGCGAATCAGAATGTCGCGGTGAATACGTTCCCGGGCCTTGTACACACCGCCCGTCACACCATGGGAGTGGGTTGCACCAGAAGTAGCTAGTCTAACCTTCGGGAGGACGGTTACCACGGTGTGATTCATGACTGGGGTGAAGTCGTAACAAGGTAGCCGTAGGGGAACCTGCGGCTGGATCACCTCCTTAATCGACGACTCAGCTGCACCATAAGCACCCACACGAATTGCTTGATTCATTGAAGAAGACGATTAGAAGCAGCTTTTGCTTTGCACACCCTATATTGGGTCTGTAGCTCAGTTGGTTAGAGCGCACCCCTGATAAGGGTGAGGTCGGCAGTTCGAATCTGCCCAGACCCACCAGTTACCTGGTGAAGTTGGTCAGAGCGCGTACGACACCCGGTTACGGGGCCATAGCTCAGCTGGGAGAGCGCCTGCCTTGCACGCAGGAGGTCAGCGGTTCGATCCCGCTTGGCTCCACCATTTACTGCTTCTGTAAAGCTTAGAAATGAGCATTTCCTTCGGATGAAGGCTAAATGTTGATTTCTAGTCTTTGATTAGATCGTTCTTTAAAAATTTGGGTATGTGATAGAAAGAAATAGACTGTTGACCACTTTCACTGGTGGTGAACAGGCTAAGGTAAAGTTTGTGAGAACAAACTTTCGGCGAATGTCGTCTTCACAGTATAACCAGATTGCTTGGGGTTATATGGTCAAGTGAAGAAGCGCATACGGTGGATGCCTTGGCAGTCAGAGGCGATGAAAGACGTGGTAGCCTGCGAAAAGCTTCGGGGAGTCGGCAAACAGACTGTGATCCGGAGATGTCTGAATGGGGGAACCCAGCCATCATAAGATGGTTACCTTACACTGAATACATAGGTGTATGGAGCGAACCAGGGGAACTGAAACATCTAAGTACCCTGAGGAAAAGAAATCAACCGAGATTCCCTTAGTAGTGGCGAGCGAACGGGGACCAGCCCTTAAGTTGGATTGAGAGTAGCGGAACGCTCTGGAAAGTGCGGCCATAGTGGGTGATAGCCCTGTACGCGAAAGTCTCTTTGCAATGAAATCGAGTAGGACGGGGCACGAGAAACCTTGTCTGAATATGGGGGGACCATCCTCCAAGGCTAAATACTACTGACTGACCGATAGTGAACCAGTACCGTGAGGGAAAGGCGAAAAGAACCGCGGAGAGCGGAGTGAAATAGATCCTGAAACCGTATGCGTACAAGCAGTGGGAGCCCACTTTGTTGGGTGACTGCGTACCTTTTGTATAATGGGTCAGCGACTTATTTTCAGTGGCAAGCTTAACCGAATAGGGGAGGCGTAGCGAAAGCGAGTCTTAATAGGGCGTCTAGTCGCTGGGAATAGACCCGAAACCGGGCGATCTATCCATGGGCAGGTTGAAGGTTAGGTAACACTGACTGGAGGACCGAACCGACTACCGTTGAAAAGTTAGCGGATGACCTGTGGATCGGAGTGAAAGGCTAATCAAGCTCGGAGATAGCTGGTTCTCCTCGAAAGCTATTTAGGTAGCGCCTCATGTATCACTGTAGGGGGTAGAGCACTGTTTCGGCTAGGGGGTCATCCCGACTTACCAAACCGATGCAAACTCCGAATACCTACAAGTGCCGAGCATGGGAGACACACGGCGGGTGCTAACGTCCGTCGTGAAAAGGGAAACAACCCAGACCGTCAGCTAAGGTCCCAAAGTCATGGTTAAGTGGGAAACGATGTGGGAAGGCTTAGACAGCTAGGAGGTTGGCTTAGAAGCAGCCACCCTTTAAAGAAAGCGTAATAGCTCACTAGTCGAGTCGGCCTGCGCGGAAGATGTAACGGGGCTCAAACCATGCACCGAAGCTACGGGTATCATCTTTTGATGATGCGGTAGAGGAGCGTTCTGTAAGCCTGTGAAGGTGAGTTGAGAAGCTTGCTGGAGGTATCAGAAGTGCGAATGCTGACATGAGTAACGACAATGGGTGTGAAAAACACCCACGCCGAAAGACCAAGGTTTCCTGCGCAACGTTAATCGACGCAGGGTTAGTCGGTCCCTAAGGCGAGGCTGAAAAGCGTAGTCGATGGAAAACAGGTTAATATTCCTGTACTTCTGGTTATTGCGATGGAGGGACGGAGAAGGCTAGGCCAGCCTGGCGTTGGTTGTCCAGGTTTAAGGTGGTAGGCTGAGATCTTAGGTAAATCCGGGGTCTCAAGGCCGAGAGCTGATGACGAGTGTCCTTTAGGACACGAAGTGGTTGATGCCATGCTTCCAAGAAAAGCTTCTAAGCTTCAGGTAACCAGGAACCGTACCCCAAACCGACACAGGTGGTTGGGTAGAGAATACCAAGGCGCTTGAGAGAACTCGGGTGAAGGAACTAGGCAAAATGGCACCGTAACTTCGGGAGAAGGTGCGCCGGTGAGGGTGAAGCATTTACTGCGTAAGCCCACGCCGGTCGAAGATACCAGGCCGCTGCGACTGTTTATTAAAAACACAGCACTCTGCAAACACGAAAGTGGACGTATAGGGTGTGACGCCTGCCCGGTGCCGGAAGGTTAATTGATGGGGTTAGCGCAAGCGAAGCTCTTGATCGAAGCCCCGGTAAACGGCGGCCGTAACTATAACGGTCCTAAGGTAGCGAAATTCCTTGTCGGGTAAGTTCCGACCTGCACGAATGGCGTAACGATGGCGGCGCTGTCTCCACCCGAGACTCAGTGAAATTGAAATCGCTGTGAAGATGCAGTGTATCCGCGGCTAGACGGAAAGACCCCGTGAACCTTTACTATAGCTTTGCACTGGACTTTGAATTTGCTTGTGTAGGATAGGTGGGAGGCTTTGAAGCGTGGACGCCAGTCTGCGTGGAGCCAACCTTGAAATACCACCCTGGCAACTTTGAGGTTCTAACTCAGGTCCGTTATCCGGATCGAGGACAGTGTATGGTGGGTAGTTTGACTGGGGCGGTCTCCTCCTAAAGAGTAACGGAGGAGTACGAAGGTGCGCTCAGACCGGTCGGAAATCGGTCGTAGAGTATAAAGGCAAAAGCGCGCTTGACTGCGAGACAGACACGTCGAGCAGGTACGAAAGTAGGTCTTAGTGATCCGGTGGTTCTGTATGGAAGGGCCATCGCTCAACGGATAAAAGGTACTCCGGGGATAACAGGCTGATACCGCCCAAGAGTTCATATCGACGGCGGTGTTTGGCACCTCGATGTCGGCTCATCACATCCTGGGGCTGAAGCCGGTCCCAAGGGTATGGCTGTTCGCCATTTAAAGTGGTACGCGAGCTGGGTTTAGAACGTCGTGAGACAGTTCGGTCCCTATCTGCCGTGGACGTTTGAGATTTGAGAGGGGCTGCTCCTAGTACGAGAGGACCGGAGTGGACGAACCTCTGGTGTTCCGGTTGTCACGCCAGTGGCATTGCCGGGTAGCTATGTTCGGAAAAGATAACCGCTGAAAGCATCTAAGCGGGAAACTTGCCTCAAGATGAGATCTCACTGGAACCTTGAGTTCCCTGAAGGGCCGTCGAAGACTACGACGTTGATAGGTTGGGTGTGTAAGCGCTGTGAGGCGTTGAGCTAACCAATACTAATTGCCCGTGAGGCTTGACCATATAACACCCAAGCAATCTGCGACTCGAACGAGCACAGATTGCGGTGACTGTGAAGACGACACGAACCGAAAGTTTGCGTCACGAACGACACCGATATCACATACCCGATTTGCTGAATCGCGCCGCACGGCACGCTTCGGTACCCGAATTTCTTGACGACCATAGAGCATTGGAACCACCTGATCCCATCCCGAACTCAGCAGTGAAACGATGCATCGCCGATGGTAGTGTGGGGTTTCCCCATGTGAGAGTAGGTCATCGTCAAGATTAAATTCCAGAACCCCTCATCGCTCACGCGGTGAGGGGTTTTGTCTTTTAGTAGAAGTCACCCTTTTCGCTGACACGTTACTGGCTAACGGATCGGCTGCAGAATTTCTTGACGACCATAGAGCATTGGAACCACCTGATTCCATCCCGAACTCAGCAGTGAAACGATGCATCGCCGATGGTAGTGTGGGGTTTCCCCATGTGAGAGTAGGTCATCGTCAAGATTCAATTCCGAAACCCCTCATCGCTTGCGCGATGAGGGGTTTTGTCTTTTCCGGCTCTGAATAACTGCAGAGTCAGGCAAACAGACTGCGTGCGTTACTCATGGCGCTGTCTGCGAAGCCCTGTAGAAACGCCTCGAAGTTCGGCAATGTTTCAGGACCTCCCTGATCGGGTTCGGCAATGATCGTCCAGGTAGCCACACACTCGTTGTCACCCTTGGACTGCACCGTCATGGATGCCCACAGATTGCCGACAGGCAAACTGGTGTGTATCAGCGACCACGTCATGTACAACGCGTGATCATCCCGGCTGTTCAATTGCTCGATCGCAAAGTTGCCGTCCTTGAACAGCTTCTTGCGTACCGAGCGGACACCTTTGCCGGTGACTTCAGTACTCTCCAACGCAGGAATGAACGCTTGAAAGCCACCGAAGTCTCCTACGACTGCCCACACACTGTTGGCATCGCTCGGGATCTCCACCGCTACCGACACACGGCACAGCGTAGGGTTCTTGATGAGGGTGTCAGGCTTGAGATTGCTGTGGATCGTGTTCATGTCGTTCTCCATTTCGTTTATTGATGACTCGACTCAGATGAAGTCGATTTCCTTCAGGTAATCGCAGCCCTTGCGCAACAGCGCGGGGGTTTTCTGCGGGTACTGCTCGCCCATCTGGCGGACGCCAGCCAGGGTGTTCTGGTGCTCGATCATCGAGATGTCCCCGATGTCTTCTTCAAAGCCGTCCAGATAGAAGCCCAGTACGCCAAACAGGGCGTTATCGCTGTCGACCCGGCTCAGTTGTGTCTGCCAATCAGCAACGCTGACCAACTTGAACTCGCGACCCGCCTCGCGGAACGACTCCACGTAGTGGTTCCAGCTCAACAGCTCAGGGTTATGCAGGTTGAATACGGCGCGCTCGGGCTGATAGCGACTGGCGTGAAAGCCAATAAAACGTGCGAGGAAGTCCACCGGCATCAGGTCGAAGTTGATGTCGAACGCCGGGACCTGACCCAGCTGCAGGGACCCCTTGAGCATCAGCATCAAGCGGTTCTTCTGCGGCTGACAAACGCCAGTGCGGCTGTTGAAGGCAATGTTGCCGGGTCGGTAAATGTTGACCCACACACCTTGATCCCTGGCGTGCTGCAAAATATGTTCAGCGACCCATTTGGTGAGGTTGTAACCGTTCTTGATGTAGATAGGCGGCGTAGCGGCAGCCGGTTGTTCAAGCACGGCGCCGGTGCCATCAATTGCGCTGCAGGCAGACAAGGTCGAGACGAAATTGAAAACCTTCTTGCTGCGTCCTTCACACAACTTCAGGCATTCGAAGACAGGCCCAACGTTGTCCTTGAACAGCGCTTCGTAATCCTGAACGTGGTTCACGTTGGCTGCGTTATGCACCAGCGCACCGAAGTCACGGTCCAGCCGCTCATACACCGCTTCGCTCAAACCCAGACGCGGCTGGGTGACGTCGGCTGGATAGACCGTCACTCGACTCAAGTCCAGATGCCCGAGTCTGTTCTCCGCCAGCGACTGTTCGAAGCGCTCCTGTGCGCTATGCCCGGCCGATTCACGCACCAGACACGCAATCTCGGTCGCGCCCCAGTCCAGCAGCGCCTGGACGATATGCACACCCAGAAACCCGTTGGCCCCGGTTACGATCACCTTGTGAACGTCGCCCAGCTTGCTGACAGGCAGCGCCGTTACCTGTACGTGCGGATTCGCATCCATCAGCGCTTTCGGGCTGATGGTATAGGTCGAGCTGCCTTCGCTATCGAGGAGGCTTGCGAGCGTCAGTACGGTCGGTGCTTCTATGAAGCGGTTGATGGGGATGCTGCGTCCGAACCGCTCGCGAATACCCAACAGCATGCGCGAGAGCAGAATCGAGTGGCCACCCAGATTGAAAAAACTCTCGTCAGTCGAGATGTCACCGGTTGGCAGCTCCAGCAACTCGCCCCACAACGCCACTAGCTGTTCCTGCCGCTCGTTTTCCGGCAGGCGCCGTGAGTGCTGATCGCTGAAGCTCACCGGCAGCTCCAGCAATGCCTTGCGATCAGTCTTGCCATTGCTGGCAAATGGCAAGGCATCGACCTTGGTATAGGCAACTGGATGCATATAGTAAGGCAGCAACTGCTGGGTATGAGCCTTCAACGCGCTCAGCGTCGAGTCATCATTCTGGGCACCGTGAGGCTGAGCGACGAAGGCCAGAATGCGCCGCTGCGCATCGACGACCACTGCGACCTGTCGATACAGCTGACTGGCACGCAGACAATGCTCGATCTCTTCAGGCTCGACCCTGAAGCCGCGAATCTTCACCTGATTGTCGCGACGTCCGCTCAGCTCGATACCCTCTGCGGTCCACTTGGCCATGTCGCCGGTGCGATAGGCGCGCATTCGCTCAGCGTCCGGACGCGTCAGCCACACGTAGCGCTCAGCCGTCAGTTCGGGATTGTTGAGGTAGCCCAGACAAACCCCGGGTCCGACGATGTACAGCTCGCCCTGAACCTCCTGTGGCACAGGCCGCAACTGGTCATCGAGAATCCAGACCTGACTGTTGGCGATCGGTCTGCCCAGATTGCGGTTGCTGCTGTTTGGCTGGAACTGCCCGGCCGTCACCAGCACCGTCGCTTCGGTCGGCCCGTACAGGTTGTGAAACTGACACTGCCCGGTGAGCTGCGCGATCACGTGAGGCTCACAGACGTCACCTCCGGTCACGACATGCTTGAGCCCCAATGGCTGATCCAACGGCAGGATGCTCAGCAATGCGGGGGGCAGAAACGCATGGGTAAGCCCGGCCTTCAAGGCGCTGACCAGTTGCAGCGGATCACGCCGCTGATCCTCGTCGGGCACCACCAGTTCGGCACCACTGAGCCAAGTCGGGAAAATGTCGATCACTGATGAATCGAAACTCAGGGTCGAGAATTGCAGCACCCGGCTGTGTTGATTCAGGTTCACGTAGTCCGCATACCAGGCCGTGAAATGGCTGAGGTTGCGCTGGCTGAGCAGAACGCCCTTGGGATGCCCCGTCGTGCCCGATGTATAAAGCGCCATGCACGGCGCATCGCAGGCAGGGTAAGCGTTTGCTGCGAGAGGGACTGTCTCCGGGATCTGCATGGCACTGATGTTCAGTGCGGGAAACTCGGCGGCCGCCAATGGGTGCGATCCGTCATGCAGCAAAAGCCTCGCCCCGGCGTTTTCGAGGATGTACTGCTGCCGCTGCAACGGCAGAGCCGGGTCGAGCGGCAGGTAAACCGCTCCGCAACCCAGGATCGCAAGCACGCCGGCATACAGTGCCGCGCACTTGGGCAGGCAGATACCGATCACGGGTGGCATATCCGTGTTGCCGGCCTGTGCAATGAGCGGCAATAGATGACGCTGAATGGCGGCGCTGTACATGGCCAGTTCGCGATAACTGTACGACTTATCCTGAACCGACAAGGCTGGCCGCTCTGCAAAGGTCTGCAAGGCCAGCGCCAGCCGCCGGGTAAGCGGCGTTTCCGCCAGCTGCAACAGCTCCGTTTTCGCGGTCTGGTTGAACTGATGCTCGAACAGCAGCGCATCGATTGCCTGCAAGCCGTCCTGGCGCTCGCTCTGAGCAGGCTGCGCCACGGGCAGATCATCGAAGTAATGATCGTCCCGTGAGCGTCGGCTCACCTGCAGGGCGATGATGTCCACCCATGCGGCAACAGCGTTGTCTCGCAGCATTCGACCATTGCCCGAAGGTTCGACGGGCAGCCACTCGCGAACAATCAGACGCTGTGCCTTGGCCGATCCATGCCAACACAACAGCTCCAGCCGTGGAAGCGATCCTGCAGTGTTGTCCAGCCCGACACGCAGGCTCAACACAGCCGGCTGGCCTAACCCTTTCAAGTCCTCACCGCCCAACGCCAGGCTGCCGTCCTCAATCAGCGTCGAGGCGTGAGACGTTCTTTGTGATTGCAGTGCGGCCAAGTCAGTCAGGTGATGCACGGCATGACCGTGAGCCTGCAGTTCGGTATTCAGTTCGCTGAGGGTCAGGCTGTGACCGAGAAGCACGATCTCCAGGCGTTTCATTGCAGCATCCCCTGGGCGGGCAGGTAATCGGCCAGCGCTTTCTGTACACACGGGGCGTCCAGCATCGAGCTGGCCTTGAAAAAGCGCATGATGTTGCCGATCAGTGGGTGATGGCGGTTTATCGGAAAACTCACCGCCAGGGATTCAGCCTTGAGTGCTTGCCTGACCGATTCAGCGACCGGCAGATGCTCGATCAGCGTGAAGTCAAAGCCGTGCTGTATGTCGCTGGTCAGGTACTGCGCGATGAACACCGGCATGATGTCAGCGATGCACTGGCGGTCCTCCTCGCTTGCCGTGTGCCAGTAGATACGCACCAGCCGCGCCCAGAAGCCTGAGTGGCGACCTTCGTCCAGCAGGTGGTCGGCCATCAGGCCCTTGACCGACTGCTTGACCGAGTCGTCTCTGGCAAAGGCCGCCACATCGTTGGTCACGGTGTTTTCCGCAATCGCGACGCAGATCAGCTCTACAGCGCTGCGCAGGTGTTCCGGCGCCAGTGCAAGCGCCGCAGGGATCGCCCGGCTCAGTTCGATTTCACCCGGCAGTTCGATGGGCTGTATGCCGGTCAGCGCGATGGTCTGCTGCATGAAGTCCATGGCAACCAGCGCGTGGTAGTCCTCATCCACCACCACCGTCATGGCGTCGTAGCGGCAGGCGAAGGGAAAGCGAATCGCGAAGTTGTCCTTGGCGATACTGCGCGCGGTCTTGTCGACGATCTCGGTTTCGAAGATCACCACATCATTGATGAATTTGTAGAGGCTCTGAACCAGCGCGTAATCACGCAAATGCGCACATTCGCGGCTGAAGGTTTCGCTGAGCACCAGTGGCTGGCGGCTGAGCGGGTAGATCAGTTTTTCATCGTTCTCGACGATTCGGCGTGGGCGAGTGCGAATCGTGGCGCGACCTTCCCACGCATCGATGAACGAGCTGTAGTCTTCTGCTTTCATGATGGCTTCCTTGTAGAGGCTTGAGCGCTGACCGTTGAGGGCAGCCCTCGGGAACTGACCGGTGCTAGGCGCTGACCTGCATCAGCGGTGCGCGCATGCTGAGTCGTAGCGTGTCCCACAGCTGAACCCTGCTTTCCACGGCGGCGATGGCGGCCTGGTACACCTCTTTTTCGCGTTGCGGATCGCCCGCCACCAGTCGTGCCAGCAGGCGCTCTGCGGCCGGGCCGTGATCTTCGGAGTCGACTTCGATGTGGCGTTCCAGGTAATAGCGAAACGTCGGTGCCTGACTTCCGGTGATGCCCCAGTCATCGAGAATGCTCTGGAACATCAGGGGGATGACGCTCTCGCGGCCATGCAGAAATGCAGCCGCCACGCTGTGAGCCGGCGCATGCAGTGCCGTCTCAAGGGTGCTTGTCACGAACACCGATGCCGCCTGGCCTGCGTTGACGCGCTGCAGGGCGGTTGTGTAATGCACTCCCTGATGCTGAAGCTCAATGAAGCGCTCGATCTGCTCAGTGCTGGCGCCTACCTCGCGCATGGCATCCAGATACAGCTCGAAATGGCTGTAATGGCCCCGGTCCAGTCGGTCGTCGGATTCCTCTCCCAGCACGATCTCGTTGATCAGTCTGGCGGCGGCGGGATCTTTCGGCGGCAGCCAGGGCAGCTGTGTACAGGTCAGTTCCTGTTGCAGGCGTTTGGTGAGCGACATGAAATCCCACACCGCGAATACGTGGGTCTCCATGAAACGTCTCAGCACGTCCAGAGAGGTGATTTCACTGAATACCGGATGACGGCTAAGTTCGAGTTTCTTTTGGTCCAATACTGTTTTTTGACAAGGCATGGCTTTATCTCTTGGTGGTGTTGGCTACGTGAAAGTTAGCGATTAAATACGCAGCGTTTATTCGAAGCTGTCCATCATTGGAATAACGGACACGCGAGGGCCTGCGGGTTGAACGATTAAAATCGTCAGCGTTCTTTATATGACTTCATTAGTTTTGCGGTGCCATGTGCTGGCGCCGTCAGCCCTTGAGGCCTTGGATTTGTGCGGTTACGGCACCTTCCACAAGGACTGCGATGAAAAGTTAAAACACAATTAATAACGTGTGCAATTGGTTTTTGAATTATTTCAAGTTGCACTTTATCAGGGCTGAAAGTTGCCATATAAAACGTGGTTTTCAAGTTTTATATGGGTGTAGGCAACCCTTCCGGTCGATAAGGACCAGAATTATAAATAATGAACGAATGCCTCGTTCAGCGTTGCCGTGATGCCGAACAATTAGAATGAATAGGTTTTTGGCGGGCGATATCGGAAACGACTTCCAATGTCTCTCTGCCCGTTGCGCTGACTCCTTTTCGTGGCGTTCACATAAACGGATATCACCGCCCTGATAACGCGCAGGCAGTGAATCCCGACCAGCATTGAACCCTCCGGTTGGATCCATCGAGGTCATGGCCGAGTTTGCCTTATTCAGGCGACCGACCACCCGACGGCCCTGGAAAATAGATATAAAAACGCCCGACGACACGGTGCCGGGCGCTGGACGGAGAGGGGAGGCAACAGCGGCTGATCCGGATGGAAAGCCGCAGGAGGGAGGTCAGTCGTGAGTCTTTTTGCGGGAGCGTACGGTTTTCTCTTCGCTGGCCTTGCTGTTCAGGTATTGGGTGATGGCCTGAACGCCGCGATTGAGGTGATATTGCAGTGCTGCCACGGTCGGTTCGACGGCCTTCGCTTCTGCGAGGCGAAGCAGTTCCCAGTGGTCATCCTGGGACAATTTGCCGAGGCCCATGGACGACAGATTGAAGCGCAGGAAACGCTCTTCTTCGTTCAGACCTTCTTCAACCAGCTGCATCAGTCGCTTGTTGCGCGTTTTGGCGTACAGCGACATGTGAAACAAACGGTTGAGCCTGCCGATCTGGGTGTAATCGGTCTCAACTTCGAGCAGCTCGATATAGCTTCTGGCGGCTGCCAGATCTTCTGCGGTCAGGTGGGGAATCGACAGCCGCAGCGCTTCGGACTCCAGCAGGATGCGCAAGGAATAGGCATCAACCGCATCTTCGGTGATAAGCGGTGCGACTACGGCACCCTTGTGCGTTTCCACCCGCAGCAGGGACTGCGCTTCAAGTTGCCGCAGGGCTTCACGTACCGGCATCCGGCTCACGCCGAACAGCGTGGCCAGTTCCTGCTGGCGCAACGCAGTGCCGCTCGGCAAGCTGCCGTCGATGATTGCATTGCGCAGTTTTTCTTCGATAACGGCCCGGGCAACATTGGCTGCGGGCTGTTCGTTGCCCAGTACCGAGCTTAAAAAGGCTTCTCTGTCTGATTTACGCATCGCCATACTTCTTCATCAATCCGGCAGGATAGGATCCAATAATTAGCTGGACTGCCGACAGACTAGCCAAGACTTGCCAGAAAGTCGCGAGCGTAGAGGTGTGTTCGGTGTTTTTAATGGGGCACATGAGTCGCATTGTGGTGAGCAATCGTTGATACGTTCAACACTATCTTAGCGCCCCTCAGGCCGAGTGCCGAATGAGCATTTATACACATAGCCATTTTCAGCTGTGTTTTCACCGCTGAGCATGCTGGCAGATCACTGCCAGCGCCCAAGGGCGGCCAGACCCGACCCTTAACTGCGGGGCACACGGCCTGACACAAAATGCTGCACGTCGTTGAAGCCAGGCGTCGATGCGTGACCGGGCGTTACCAGCGAATCGATGAACGCCTCGTCTTCCGGAGTGATGATGACGTCGAGTGCCTTGGTGTAGCCATCCCACTGCTCTTCGGTCCGAGGGCCGACGATGGCGGAAGAGACGGCCTGGTTGTTCAGTACCCAGGCAATGGCGAACTCAACCATGCCGACACCTTTTTCCTGCACGTGCGCCTGGATGCGCTGCGCGATGCGCAAGGACTCCACACGCCACTCCGTCTCCAGCAGCCGCTTGTCCTGACGTCCGGCACGGGTGCTGCTGTCAGGTGTGACGTCGGGCGAGTACTTGCCGCTGAGCACACCACGCGCCAACGGGCTGAAGGGCACAACGCCGAGTCCGTAAAACGCAGCGGCAGTGATCTGTTCGACTTCTGCCTGACGGTTGACGATGTTGTACAGCGGTTGACTGACGACCGGCTTGTCCACGCCCAGACGCTGCGCGACGTTGACGATTTCCGCGATCCGCCAGCCACGGAAATTGGAGACGCCCCAGTAGCGGATCTTGCCTTGGCGTATCAGCTCGCCAATGGCCGATACTGTGACTTCCAGCGGCGTGTCGTGATCCTCTCTGTGCAGATAATAGATATCCACATAGTCGGTATTCAGCCGACGCAGGCTGTTTTCAATGGCGTTGAACACATGTTTGCGACTCAAGCCCGCCCGGTTGGGGATGTCGCTGGGAGCGCTGTAACCGAGCTTGGTTGCCAGCACCCAGTCGCTGCGACGCGAAGCGATGGCCTGGCCCACGAGTTCTTCCGAGCGACCGCCGTTGTACACGTCTGCCGTGTCGACGAAATTGACGCCCTGATCCCAGGCCTTATCGATGATTCGCAAGGACTCGTCGGCGCCTGTCTGCTCGCCGAACATCATCGAGCCCAGAGTCAGTGTTGAAACCTTGAGACCGGACTGGCCAAGAACACGATAATTCATGTTTAACATCCTCCTTGTCATTCACGCGGGATCAGTCGGACATACTGGCGCGTATGCCGAGGCATTGAAAAGGTGAGTCGACCCACGGTCAGCGCTCATCGTTATACACAAGTCCGCCTCGACACTGATCGTGCCCATCGCTCTGCGTGGGCATGCCGCCCGTGACGCTCCGCGTCACAAATGGCACAGACTGAGGATTCAGTAAGCCGAGCGCATGACGTGGATAACGCTGGAGCTTGGGCACACATCTGCGCCACATTCCAGAGCGGACGCGGAACGTCCTGGGAGGCATGCCCACGCAGAGCGTAGGAACGATCATCATCGTATTCCTCCAGGAGGGCTTGTGTATAACGCCGAGTGGTCAGCGACAGGGCTGCTTAGCCGATATCCGGCAGTCCCCAGTCCTTGAGCGAGAAATCGGTCAGTGAATCAATGACCAGATCCGCATGCTCGTATTGTTCACGCGGCATGTGCGAATCAGGCACTGCTACGGCATACATGCCCGCCGCCTTGGCTGCGGTGACGCCGAACGGCGAGTCCTCGAACACCAGGCAATCGGCCGGGTCCACGCCCAGACGGCGCGCGGCTACCAGAAAAATGTCCGGCGCCGGCTTGGCTGCCGTCACGTCCGGGTCATCAGCGGTCACCACGGTTTCGAACAGCTCGAACCAGGCGCGGTGCAGCGTGGTCTTGGCGTGGAAGTAATGCACCGACGAACTGGTGCCCACGGCGATCGGAATGTTGTGCTCGGCCAGATGACGCACCAGCGTCTCGGCACCCGGCATGGCAGGCGAATGCGGGAAGCGCTCGTCGAGCATCGGCTGGCGAATCTCCAGAAACTCCTCGGCGGTCATCGGCAGCTCGAGTGTTTTGGTCACGTACTCCGCAAAGTCGGTGGCGCCCCGGCCGATGGTGTGCTGCTTGATCGCCCAGTCAAACGTCTTGCCGTGGCGGCTGGCGATGGCGTGAGTAACTTCGGTGTAGATGCCTTCGCTGTCGAGCAGCAGGCCGTCCATATCGAAAATGACGGCCTTGATCGGGCCGCGTGGGTTCTGCGTCGTGCTCATGTGATTCCGTCCGGTCAGCAAATTCGTTTCAGCCTAACGTTTCCGCCAAGACCATGGCTACCCCATGTTTTAAGGAGCGTGTCTTGAAGGCAGTTTCAGAACGGCCTGTTCGCAACAAAAGGCAGAAGGCCATGTCCAAGGGGCACTCAATAAGTGCAAACGCACACAGAACTGACCAACAATGCTGGGCCGTCGCGAGCTGGCGGTGATAATCTCTCGCGACTTTTCGGCAGCGCTGCAGGCTCTGTCGACCCGCGACTCACAGGTGTGAACACACTGTGATTTCAGGGACGACTTCTCATCATCAGAACGGACATCTTCGAGTCACTATGAATAAATCAGCAGGTATAGCGGTTGGCGTGATCGTCGTGGCAGGAGCTCTGGCGACGGCTGGCGCCTGGTACACCGGTACTCAACTGGAAGGCGCGTTGAACGACTCCATCAGCCAGGCCAACCAGGAACTGGCGAAGTCGTTCAAGGGCACCGACACCAGCGTCAAGCTCGAAATGCTCTCCCTTGAGCGCCATTTCTTCAGCAGCACCGCGCATTACCGCGTCGATATCCAGAACCTGTCTGATAGCACCCAGGGCGGGCAGTTCCTGTTCGTCGATCACATCCAGCACGGGCCGATCCCGCTGTCCCGCCTCAAGACCCTGAACCTGCTGCCGGTGATGGCGCTGAGCAATTTCGAGATGGAGAAAAGCCCAAGCTCGGAAAAATGGTTTGCGCTGAGCAAGGACGTATCGCCCCTCAAGGGTCAGGCCAGCATCGGTTATGACCGCGCCACCAAAGGTTGGGTGCAACTGGCACCGCTGGAAATGAACGACACTGACGGTACGTTCAAATTCTCCGGCATGACCGTGAATGCTGCTTCCTCGGCTGACGCTCAGAAGTTCGACCTCGACGGCAGCCTGGACAACCTGCAGCTGAATGTCCTGTCGCCCGATGGTCCGGTGAACATCGAAGTCAAAGGCATGACGTTCGACACCGGCGGCACCAAGGGTAAATCCGGGTTTTACCTGGGCCATACCAACATGAAAGTCCAGGCCGCCGCGTTCCAGCTGGTCGGCAAGCCGCAGGTGCAGCTCAAGGACTTCACCAACACCAACCTCGCTCAGGAAGATGCCGGTAACTTTGCCGCACAGGTCAACTACGACATCGGCATGATCGCCTATGGCGGCAAGGACGTCGGTGCCGCCCATCTGGGCATCAAGATCGCCAACTTCAATGCGGTGGCCACTCAGGCGCTGTATCAGCTCTACCAGAACACCATCCTGCCGCAACAGCAGGCCGCGATTCTGGCCGAGCGTCCGCTGCAGCTCGAACTGACGCCTGCCGAGCGTGAAGTGATGAACACCCAGACGAAAACGCTGCTGGCCGGCAAGCCTCGTATCGAACTGGAGAAACTCTCGCTCAAGACCGCCAACGGCGAAAGCCACATGCAGATCGCGGTGGACCTGACCGATCCGGGCTCGCTTGATCAGCCCGCTGATGCGCTGGCCGTGAAAACGGTAGGCGAGGTCAACGCCAAGGTCGTGCTTTCCAAGCCGATGATCCGCGACATCGTCACCCAGCAGGCCATTCGTGAAGGTCAGACCGACCTGAAGGCCATTGCCGATCAGGCCAGCGCTGCCAGTGACATGGCCAGCGCGATGGCCGAGATGATGCAACTGGCCAAGGTCGAGGGCGAAACCATCGTCTCCGACCTGCATTACGCCAACAACATGGTCGACTTCAACGGCCAGAAAATGACCCTGCAGCAGTTCATGGCGACGGTCATGGGCAAAGTCGGCGCACTGGGCGCCCAGTAAGCCTGCGTGTCGCTCGGGGCTGCAGCCGCAGCCCTGGGCTACGCCTTCTTCAGGGACACGTCGCGCATCAGCGTTCTGATGACTTCCAGCGTCTGGTGATAAACCGTCCCGTAATGGTCATGATGGCAGCATGGCCTGACCGAGAGGGTGATGGCATCCGCTGTCGCAGCGGCCAATTGCACATCCACCTGAGGGCTGGTCAGCACATTGGGAAGGCTGCCCACCTGATCCTTGAGCCGTGAGATAACCGCCTGTTCGTCTTCCGTGTTCGGCAATGTCGCCGTCAGCTCCACGCGCCGGAAATCATTGCTGGAGTAATTGATGATCGTGTCGGCGAAAATCTTGTTGTTACCAACCAGATTGAGCACATTGTCAGCCGTGTTGATGGACGTGACAAACAGCCCGATCTCGACCACCGTGCCTGTCACACCCGCTGCCGTAATGGCATCGCCGACCTTGAACGGCCGCAACACAATGATGAAACCACCCGCCGCCAGATTCGCCAGCAAACCCGACCACGCCATGCCGATCGCCAGCCCGACCGCCGCCAGCAGCGCTGCGAAGCTGGTCGTCTCTATCCCGCAGTAACTCAGAATCGCGATGACCAGAATGATATTCAGCGTGACGGTAATGAACGAGCCCACGTAACGCAGGACCGTCGGATCGAATCGCTGGCGGGTCAGGGAGCGTTGTACCATCCTGACCAGCACCCCGATCAACCAGCGCCCGAAGATCCACAGGAAAGCCGCGATGACCAGCTTCAGAACGATCGTCGCTCCATACTGCAAAACGATGTTGAGCAGCGAATTGACCTTGTCGGTGCCGACATTGATGACATTCAGCGCATCCATGAACGCAACTCCTGAACGTAAGGCTCGACCGGCAGATGGTCTGCCGGATGAACCCGTACATTGTTCAAAAAAACACCAGAACATCTACTGGCAGTTTTGACAGAAGGCGAAGTGCTGGCATTCGTTGCGCGTGATTTTTCGTTACTGAGTCAGCCCCACCAAGGTATCCGCCAACTGCCGGGTGCGTTGTGATGTTCCCGCCGTCATGTCGCTCGATCCCTCCAGCTCACTCAACAGCCCGGTCAGCGTGCCGACCTCGGCCGACTGCTCTTCGATATGCTGCGCGACCTTGCGAATCTCTTCAGCCAGACGCTCGATATCGGTGCCGATGTCGTTGGCGTTCTGCGAGGTCTTCTGCGCCAGTTGCCGAACCTCGTCGGCCACCACTGCAAAGCCACGGCCCATTTCGCCTGCGCGTGCCGCTTCGATGGCAGCGTTGAGCGCCAGCAGGTTGGTCTGTCCGGCGATCTGCTGAATCGTCTGCACCACCGACTGGATGCGCAAGCTGGATTTGGCCAGTTCCCGCGAACCCGACACCACTTCGTCGGCCTGATTGACCAGGCTCTTGACGGTATCGCCCGCCTTGTCGATGACCTTCTCCTGATGCGTGATCGTCTGGGTCAGTTCATCCATCGAGACGTGCAACTCGCCCGAGTAGTGACGCAGCTGCCCGGCAATCTCTTCCTGATCCTGGTGAGCCTTGACCAGCACGTCGCCCAGATCGCTCAGGCCGCTGAACACCGGACGAATCTGTTCATCCAGACCGCTGGGGTCAATGGACTGGACGAAGTTGCGCTGTTTGAACTGGTCGATCTGCTTGACCACCACATGGCTCAGGCCCGCCAGTTTCTTGATCTGCCGACGCAGAAAGAACGCCTTGAACTCACCGTAGTAGGCGATGAAGTTGTCGATGTAGTCGTCACGGAAGGACTGGCCTTCAGGCACTTTGAAAAAGAACACGGCGGTCAGCGTCTGATTGAGGTTCAGCCCGAGGATCTCCCCGAAGGTCGAGAAGCCCACGACAGGCGTGTCGCCGAACACATCGTTCATGCGGCCCAGTTCGCTGCCGTTGTTCAGGCGGCGCAGGATGCAGTCGCTCAACAACCCCAGCAATGGCTTGCCGGACTTGCCCTGCAGGAAGCGGGCGAAGTCCTTGCGTGTGCTGTCGATCATCGACGTTCGCTTGACCATCACCAGCTCTTCGCCTGGCGCAACGTCACAGAACAGATGGACCCGCTCGCTTTCGTAATCAATGCGCGCGATGGAACGAACGAACAGTTCCTCGCCCACCCGGATGGCAAACGAGTACTGCGCCAACTTGTTCTCCAGATCACGCCGCTCGCAATGCAGCGCGTCACACAGTGCCGCCACCATGGTGCTGATCTCGCCACGCGCGTTGACCACCTGGCTGATGTAACGCTCTTCCAGCGACGCGGTCAGCACGCTCAGGCTCAGTGACGTAGGCTCGAAGTTCTGGCTTTTGAAAACCCCGAAGCGCACGTTCTTCGCACTCTTGAGGAACACCACCTGAGCATGGTTCTCGTAACTGCGCTTGCCGTCGTGGATCAGCGTTTTCTGAAAGTCGCCCTTGCCACCCGCAGACCCGCCGACGAACAGACACGGAAAGCGCCCGGACTCATACAGCGCTTCCATGAAAAACGACTCCGACGCCGACAACCCGTCGAACGTGACATAGGCCAGCGTGTCGCGATGATCGATAGGCGTGCTCACTTGCGTGCGCTTGATCGAGTCAGTCAGCCGCGCGATACGCTCACGCATGGAAAGCCGCTTGCCCGCGCCGCGAATGTCCTCACTGTGCAACGGAATGTGCACCACCTCGGCACTCTTGATCACGCTGGCGTCGAACAACGCCAGCACGATCCGATCCCACTGATTGTCAGCTGCGCAATACAGCGAATCATTACTCGAACACAACTCGCCCGACGTTGTGCACAAGCTGATTTTGGCATTCGGAAAACGCGCCGCCACAGACCGCGCCACCTGATCGAAATCGACATGCGGCGAGACAAAGCCGGTGAGGTAAACCGGGTCGAAACTCAGGGCAGAGAGTTTTGCACTCAGCTCGCGGGCAGAGGTAATGACACTGAGAACGCCGCCGGTTCGCGTGGCCGTGGTCCGAAGACGGGATAGAAAGCTCATGATTGAGTCCGAAGAAGGTAGGAAGCGGGGCCGCGGGGGATGCGGTCAGATACTTTTTCATCGGCTGGGAGGGGGATTGCGGTAGGGCTGAGGGGTGAAAAACTGTCCGAATGGTCGGGATTTTGGATGGGTGGTTTCCGAACGTGCTTTAAAGAAGTGCCCAGACGGAGCGCTCATTGTCACGCTGATCGTCCACACAGAGCGCTCATCGTTATACACAAGTTTGGAAGACACGCAAAACGGGGCCAAAACGTAGGTATCTGACTGAATGCATACCCCGTGGGAGGCGGCTTGCCGGCGATGGCGTCAGTTCAGTCACTGATAGGTCGCTTTAGAAAAGCATCGCCGGCAAGCCGCCTCCCACAGTCCGTGGTCGCAGCAAGACTCGGGTATAACGCTGAGCACAAGCATGGGCATGATCGGGGTGCTTGAGATCACGCTGATCGTTCCTACGCTCCGCGTGGGAATGCCGCTCAGGACGCTCCGCGTCCGCTCTCGAATGTGGCGCAGATGCGTGGACAAGCTCCAGCGTTATCCACGTCATGCGCTCGGCTCACTGACTCCGCAATCTGTGCCATTTGTGACGCGGAGCGTCACGGGATGCATGCCCACGCGGAGCGATGGGCACGATCAGTGTTGAGGCGGATTTGTGTATAACGATCAGGACGGAGCGTGGGGCGATATCCGGCCTCTAACGCTCCACACTGCCGCTGATCTGCCCCAGAAACTTCTGTGCGAAAAGCACTCGCTGCTCCGGAGTGTCAGCAGCGCCGCCTCGAGCCAGTTCTCTGATGCGAGCCTCCACCCCCTCGGCTCGATAGGCCAGGCCACATTCGTTGGCGATCTGTGCACTCAGGTCGGGTCGGGCGTTGATTTCAATAACCAGAGGCCCGAGATTTTGATCCAGCATCATGTCCACTTCGATGTAACCCAGCCCGCAAAGCTCGTGGCACCTGGCAGCAAGCTTCATGAAGTCGTTCCAGGCCGGCAGCCGGAAGCCTTCGATGACATCAGTCTTGTCCAGAGGCTTTCCAATATCCTTGAGCCAGGTACCTCGCAAGGTCATGCCAGACGCGATGTCGATCCCGACACCGATGGCGTCCGGTTGCCGACTGGTCCAGCCGGCCGATTGCCGCGTGGGAATACGCAGCATGGCCATCACCGGGTAGCCCATCAACACGGTAACGCGAATGTCCGGAACTCCGTCACCGCTGAAGCCTTGAAAGACGTCGTCCGGAATAACCCGATACTCGACCAGCGCACGATCCTTGTCGCCCCGCGAATAGGCTCCGCTGAGGATGTCTGAAACATGGTCCTCAATGTCCGCGTGGGTGACGATCTGCCCGGACAGCGTTCGATAACGGTCTTCGAAGCGTTCGGTGATAACCATAATGCCTTTTCCGCCCGTGCCTCGGGCAGGTTTGATGACAAAGTCACTGTGCCCGTCGACAATCTGGCCGAGCTTTCTGATCTCTCTTTCAATGGCAATGACGCCATAGGTCTGCGGCGCTTCAAGGCCCGCCTGCGTCGCCCGTTCCTTGGTGAGGATCTTGTCATCGGCCAACTTGCTGAGCCTGCGCTTGTTGTACGTGAGCTCATAATCGAGATCGCGCCGATTGATGCCCGGTATGCCCCATGCGTTCAGGGCCTTGCGGATTTTCCACAGGCCGGTCATTAGGCTTTTCTCTCCACGAACGCTTTCAGCTCGACCAGCTCTGTCAGGCGATAGCCGCGATAGCGACCCATCGCCAGCATAAAGCCGGTCAGGACCAACAGCACGGCCGGGAAGGTAAAAACGAAGTAGACCAGCTCCGGCACGCTCATGATGATGTGCGCCAGCGACGCGGCGAAGAGGGTGCCGATTGCAACTTTCAGGGCGTGCCCGCCGCCGCTTTCTTCCCAGGTAATGGACAGGCGCTCGATGGTCATCGTCAAAATCACCATCG
The DNA here is from genome assembly GCF_900184295.1 of Pseudomonas viridiflava. Taxonomy (NCBI): domain Bacteria; kingdom Pseudomonadati; phylum Pseudomonadota; class Gammaproteobacteria; order Pseudomonadales; family Pseudomonadaceae; genus Pseudomonas; species Pseudomonas viridiflava. Next base: position 5,920,518 of record NZ_LT855380.1, on the reverse strand, counting down.
GAAAAAGTGCCACCGAAAGCCCGCGCTCCAGCCCCAGCTTGTGGCTGAGCAGACTGACCGCGGCAATCAATATCACGACGAAGGTCAGCACTACGGACAGGCGAGGCAGCATTTGCAGTTTCAGGTGTTCAAGATAAGAGCGAAGCATCAGGCCCAATGCGGTGATGCCCGTGAACAGCAGAATGCCAACGTCGAGTTGGGTTTCCCTGAACGCCAGCGCGATGAGCACGGGAGTGAACGTGCCCAGTGTCTGAAGACCGATCAGGTTGCGCAGCAGCAAAATCACCAGCACGCCGACCGGGATCACAATCATGATCATGAATGTTTTCTGAGTCTCCAGCGGCAGACCGTACAACGAATAGGACAGGAAACTGTTCTCTGCGCTTGCATCCGCCAGTTTGGCCAACTGCATCGCGTTCATTTCGCTGTTGTTCAGGCTGAAGCTTACCGTTGCGTTCTTTCCGCCATCGACAGTGATCAGGTCTTCGTTACCGATCCACCACAACAGCCTGTCATCCGGTAACCCGGCCTGGCCTGTGTCCGGGTTGAAGTACAGCCACTTCTTGCCATTGAAACTGCGCAGCCAGAGTTCGGGCGTTTGCGGCTGATCGGCTACCAGCCGGATCGTGTGGACTCTTTCCATCGGAACATGTGCGAGTGAGAGCAGCAACTCAGTGATCTGCGCTTTTTTCTCTACCGACGTATTGCCAGCCAGCAGGAACCTCGCGTCATCGTTACCCGTATCGTTGACGCGCTTGATGGCCTCGCTCATGAAGGTTTCGACATCGGCGGAATGCCGGCGGATCGGTGCCACCAGAGCCTCTGCCGCGATTTTCTCTGCACCCGCAACCGGCAGACTGTCGCGATAGATCGGTCCTTTTTCCTTGGGCTTCTCTCCACGATATCGCTCGGTCAGCACCAGCCGGTAATACAGCTCCTGAGTCCCTTTGGCCCGACGCGATGACCAGGTCGCCTTGCGATTGCCGTCCACCACATTGACGCTCACGCCATAGTTCCTGGAAATGAAGCTTTCGTTGAGGTTTACGTAGTCCGATGCCAGCGAAGGCAAGAACATCTGAACCTTGATCGCGTCCCCGACATTGGCCTGAAACTCTACCTTGGCATCAATGTTCCAGAGATGATCGGTTTCATTCTGAGTCATCGGGATGCCGAGAACGGCAATCTGATAGGCCGTAACCCCGATCCCCAACAGGGTCAGAATTGCGATCAGAAATTTCAGGTGGAGTGAGGTGGCGCGCATGGCTTTACTCTGCGTTGAGCGATGACGAGGTGAGTGTTGATATCGAGGTACTACGTCCGTGTGAGCAGACCATCATCTTCAGCATCGTGTGCGGATGGCCAGACAAGCAATCGTGTGCTGACATCCCAGGCAGGGTTGGCCGGATGGTTGAACAGCCAGTTTCCGCTGCCGACTTCTGCAAGGTACGTTTTGATCGTTGCAAAGCGGGATGGCACGCTCTTGACGCGTACAGATCAGGAAAGGCACGACCCTGATCTGAGTCTGAAAGGAAGGGCTGATCACGCCTGATGGGGCCATGCATCCGACAGAGGGGCCTTCAGGCAAAGTAGTGGTGGGGGCTTTAGCGTCCAGCATGCATTGAATTCCATCCATTGAATAAGCATGACGCGGAAATTTGATTCCTTCGTGTCGGGTAGCATATTGCTATTTCCGCAGGCTTGGATACCTCTATCTGCTGGTGATGGAGGCGATTTTAGCATGGGCCTCTGGAGGAGGATCAGTACGGGTCAAGCGCCTTAATCGCTTAACCGTACATGTGCAGCAGATCCTCGATCGGCTTGAGCTCATGTACCGCGAACGGTGTTATTACTTGCCCAGCCATTGCCTGATGCCTTATATTTTTTCGAAAAAAACTTCCGTTCCGATGTTGATCCTAAAAGATTTCGCAGCAGAGAAATCGGGGAGCTTGAGCCGGTAATTCAATGCTAAATCAGGGTGAAAGAATTATCTTGGTTTACCTATATTATTAATTGGGGGGTTGAATAATTCTATCGGAGTGATTCAAGCCAATTTTTATAGTATTCTGATTGTGTGGTGGGCTCGTTAGTCAAGCTCTCTTCTTCATAATCAAAAATATTAACTAGATTTTCTCTGCGCGCTTGTTTTCCTGTTTCAAGTTCGTATGCCATTAATCCAGCTGACATTTGTGAAGACATTCTGGACGGATGTACATTACGTTTTGCTCCTTTGCAAAGAAATTTAATTTCGGGCAGCTCTTGCCTGAGCTTAATAAAGCAGGAAAACAAGTTTTCGCCATGACAGATTTTTTCAAAATTTTTGAATTTAAATATTATAGATGGTTGTTCCGTATCATAAAATACCGTTGCTTTTTCTTGAGCTCCATTGCGTATTAAAGTTATTTCTCTGTTATCCATTTGTCATTTCCTCGCTGGGTTGGAATTTATTCAATTCGCCCGCTAGCTTGGTCGGGTCGGGCGTCAGAAACCGTCCATTGTCCGGGTTTTTATAGCGATGGCGGTTGTAGTGTAGGCCCGTTTCCGTATCGAAGTACTAACCCTGAAAGCGCAGCGGGTTGTCGATTTCGGCGATGTCGAGGGTGGCGAGGTTGCCTTAGGCCCGATATTTCGCCGACCACATGATCTCGCCGCTATAGTCGGTGAGTTCCTGCGGCGTACCCAGATGGTCAAGCTGGTAGTAGAATGGCGTTGCTTTCAGCGGCCCTTCGCCGTCAAGCATGGCCAATGGGCGGAAGGTGCCGGGTTCGTAGATGTAGGTGCGATACCGGTTGCTTGCGCTTTCGGCGATGAGCCGTTCGCCTTGCCAGAGGAATTCGGTAGTGTGGCCGTCGACAGTCTTTTCGATCCGGCGGCCAAAGGCGCAGTACTTGTAGGACGCGGTACTGCCGCCCGGCAGGCTGACGCCGATCCGGCGGTGCTGGAAGCAATATCAATTGCCAAATTTTTCTTCGTTATAAAACTAGTATGGAAGCTAAGTTTACTGTGGTTCCTCAACAGCCAAGTCTGACTTGAGTTTTAGATATTAAAACGCTGCTAGTCTTCGAAAAAGTTTTTTGCAATTGATGACCATTTTTTATCTTGTATTAGTTGTAGCGTGGGGTTTTCTGTTTCAAATTCTACTAGTAATGTCAGGAAGCCATTTTTGTTTTCGTCGGCATCTTTTGGATTCAGCCATCCCATTTCACAGTCTTCACAGTGGAGGTATAGTCTTTCGTTAGTTGTATCGTGGGTAATTATAAGTCTGCCCTGTTTGCAGGCTGAGCAACTTGTATACCAGTAGTGTTTTTCCATTTCTCATTCCGACGGAAAAGCAGTGATGATTTGTTGGTTCCGGGAGCCAATTTGATTTCAAGGCTGTAAACTAGTTCCCAAAATGCGCCTCTACTTCCGCAGAATGGCCAATTATTCTCCCCATTGGTACTTCTAATGTACCATCGGCGTCGGTTTAATTCCATTCGCTTGAGCCTTTTGCCACGCCTCACTTGTTAGATTGACGGCGTCGCCATTAAAAACTCCATTCAGCGGCTTAGCTGTGTCATTAAAATTATGTAGTCTGACGTGATTCTCTCGAACTTCGCCTTTATATTTGCCTTTAAGAAATACAACACTTTTCCAGTCAAGCGCCTTCCCAGAGGGTGCCGGTACTTTGGGTGAAGCTTCGCTAACGGCTGATCCTACTATAGGCCCGGTATTTTGTAAGCGCTCCATAAACCCCACTTGGCTAAAGATAGGTAAAGCGCTTAGCTGTGAAGTCGAGGTTCGCAGTTCCACGGCAGCAAGGCTTCGTAATCCTCAACCGAAGTCGCCGTTGGCAGGCGTTCCAGTGCGTGGCGCAGCCACGCATAAGGCTCTTGGCCGTTGGCTTTGGCAGTCTCGACCAAGCTGTAAAGTTGAGCACTGGCCGTCGCGCCCTTGGGCGTGTCGCTAAACAGCCAGTTCTTTCTTCCGATCACGAAGGGGCGGATCGCGCGTTCTGCCGCGTTGTTGTCCATCGGCAAATACCCTTCCTCGACGTATCGCTCCAGCTTGCTCCAGTTACTTGCGAGGTAACTGATGGCTTTGCCCAAGGCATTCTGAGCGGTGACCTGGGGCTGCGTCTTTTCGATCCAGCTTTTCAACTGAGCCAGTATCGGCAGGCTATGTTCGTGACGGCCGATTTTACGGTCAGCATCGCTACTGGCCTTCAAGTCGCGCTCGATGCCGTAAAGCTTGTTGATCAGGTTCAGCGCGATATCGGCACGCCCCGTTTTACCTTTGGGCTGCACTTTCTGTGCTTCAACAAACTTGCGTCGCGCATGCGCCCAGCAGCCTAGACGCTCAACTCCGTCCTGCGCGCCCAAGGCATTGTAACCGGCGTAGTCATCGGTCATCACGTAACCGCGATAACCTTCGAGCAGGCGCGTTGGCACCTCCTGCGCCCGGCTGGTGGAGTAGTTAAAAAGGATGACCGGCCTATCCGGTGGGCCGCCGGTTTGCACCCACATCCAGGATTGGCTGCTCGGTTCTCGATCTGGTTCTTTCAGCACTTGCACGCGCGTTTCGTCGCAGTGGATGACGCGGCTTTCCAGTAGCCGGTCGCGCATCAAATTCAGCAGCGGCTGAAAGTGTTCGCCGCACTGGATCACCCAGCGAGCCAAAGTCTGGCGCGGGATATCAATACCGTGGCGACCCAACACTTTTTCAAATCGATGAAGCGGTAAACCGTCAACGTATTTGGTAGTCAGCAACATCGCCAAAACGCTGGGGCTGGCCATGCTTTTTTCAATCAGTTGAGCAGGCTTGTCCGCAGTGACTGGGGCGGCTTCGCATTCACGGCAACCGTAGATCTTGCGCACATGCTTGATCACGCGGATCTGCATTGGCACGATCTCAAGCTGCTCGCTGATTTCCTCACCAATGCTGTGTTTACGGCAACCGCAGGCGCAGGTCAGTTCGTGCTCGGGCAGTTCGTGGATGACTTCGATGCGCGGCAGATCGGCAGGCAGCGGCTTGCGCTTGCCACGGCGCTTGGAGGGGGCGACAACCTCTTCTTCAGCGTTTTCGTCGATAGCTTCGACGACGCTTTCGGCTTCGTTGAAGAGCGCCAACTGCGGTGTGGCCGGATCGGCTGTTTGCTCGGACTTGCGTCCGAACAAGCGCTGGCGCAGCAATGCGTTCTCTTCTTCTAGAAAACCGACCCGCGACTGCATCTTCGCAAGCATTTGCTTGAGCAGTTGGAGATCGTCGGGAAGGTTGTCGGGCATGGATTTCATGCCCTGGATTATACCGAATCAGGCCAAGAATCGCGGCGTCAAAACCTGATGGGGACGGTTACGCCAGAGGTCAAAACCGTCGAGCAGCCAGTTCAGTTCCTGGACGGTGAGGACAATCGCCTCGTCGGTGGCATCGGGCGATGTTTTGAATCGCTCTGATTCCAGGCGTTTGAGCCAAAGGCAGAAGCCGTTGCGCTCCCAGTACAAGATTTTCACTCGGTTGCGCGGCTTGTTGAGGAAAACGAAAAGTACCGGGTCGAACACGGCAACCTTGATATCCAGTTCGACCAGCGCAGCCAGTCCGTCGATGGATTTTCGAAAGTCTACAGGTTTGGGGTAGAGGTACACTTTTTCGACTTTGGCGTCGGGTCGCATCATGGCGCACGGGCTCCTGAGAGTATCGGGAGCCCAGCATCCCGCGTTAGCTTACTGCTTTGAATGTGGGGTTTATGGAGCGCTTACGGTATTTTGACTGTCAGCATCCGGGCTAACCGCCAGTTAGCCCCAACGGATCTGCCCACCCCGTAGGGTAAGGCACGTACTGATAGTTGTTAAGCTAACCCGTGAGTTTAATTGAATCTGCGTCAGCCAAGTGATAGCGTTACAGTAAAGCTTATAATACATGGCAAAGCAAGGTGAAGTGGGTTTTTAACATCGGGGTCTGGCCTGGCTGACGCTCACTTGAGAAATAAATTTAGGCTTCCGGAATTTATTCCTTCTAAGTGTCGCTCCATATCAGCCTCTCCAAGCATTGAATCAAATGTTCACTTATTATCTTTCTCACTGTGGCGAGATTTCAATCACATAGTAATTATTCATTCTTTCTCCGGGAGAACGTCTACTCTATCGAGCTTTATTATTCGTCTATCGATTTGTAATTTTATTTGTAATGTCTCTAATTTTGCTTTTAGTCGTTTAAAGAGTTTCAAGGTCAATGGTGCAGCCATTTGATTTTATTTCTAAAAGGAAATTGTCAAAGCTGATTACCGGTTTTTCAGCGTTTTTTTGGTCATACTCTTCTCGAAGCAATCTAAACAGCTTTCCGATTTTTCCTTTCTGTGCATGATCAAGTTTTTGGATCAGGTCAAAGCCGTTCTCAGACATAGAGTTTATCTGTGTTCGCAGCGAATAATAGCAGCTTATGTTTGATAGGAGTGAGTCTGCGTTCTGGTAGTTGACATGTAAAGAATCTACATATGCGTTGAATGCTCCAATTAATGTTTGGTTAGGGTTTTCTTTCGGTTTTAAATATCCACACAAGCCTTGCCAGTTGTTGATGTAAAGGTGGTCGCCCCAATCAGGGTCCCGAGAAAAATATTCGTTTTGGCCTTTGAAAAACTTCGGAAATTCATTTTTTTCTAAAGCTATTTGGAATTTAGTTTTCATTGAGGTTTTCCACAGTCTTCGAATTGATCCAACAGTGAGCCAATCTTTATTGGATGAGCTATATTTCTCTACAACTTCATCCATTCAGATGATAAACCTACGAATTTAAGCTCTGGGAGGCTCCCGGTGAGCGGTTACATAGCTCTCTGGAAGAGAGTCGCCAGGATTCGGTGGCCGATCCGCTTTGTCCATGTCGATAATTTCGTCGAACTTTTCCTGAGTCATTGTAAGTGGTCAGGTTTAGTAGTGTTCGCGGAGTTTGTAGGAAGCTTACAATCAGGTCCCGGACAAGCCGAACTCAACCCCAACGGATCCACCCATCCCGTCGGGTTAGGCACATACTGATAGTTGTTCAACCCACCCGCAAGTTTGATCGGGTCCGGTGTCAGGAACCGTCCAGTGCCGGGATTGTAATAGCGATGGCGGTTGTAGTGTAGGCCTGTCTCGGCATCGAAGTACTGACCCTGGAAGCGCAGCGGGTTGTCGATTTCGGCGATGTCGAGGGTGGCAAGGTTGCCGTAAGCGCGGTATTTGGCCGACCACATGATCTCGCCGCTGTAATCGGTGAGTTCCTGTGGGGTGCCGAGGTGGTCAAGCTGGTAGTAGAACGGCTGGGCCTTCACTGGGCCTTCGCCATCGAGCATTGCTAAGGGACGGAAGGTGCCCGGCTCGTAGATGTAGGTGCGATACCGGTTGGTTGCGCTTTCGGCGATGAGCCGCTCGCCTTGCCACAGAAATTCGGTGGTGTGGCCATCGACGGTTTTTCCGATGCGACGACCAAAAGCGTCGTATTTGTAGTACGCGGTACTGCCGCCCGGCAGGCTGACGCCGATCAGGCGGTGCTGGCAGTCGTAGCGGTATTCGGTGACGAGTTTCTGGTCGGTGCTGCGTCGCTCGCGGATCTGGTTTCTTTCGCAGTACCGGTCGTCCTGCATGAGTGAACAAGCCCTGTTAACGCATACCAGAAGAGGCTTTTTCAGACACTGACGTGTTGCGTCAATGTTGCACCGGACTTTTTTCATGAAAGTAGTGAGTTGCTCCATCTAATAAGGGGTTGTTAAGTGCCTGCGTCGCTACCGCTATGTTACGCTGTTTTTAAATTGATATTACTGACTTTCTTTAGTGTTCTCATATCTGATTAGGCATTCCAAAAGCGTTCTCATAAACTTGCGGTTGTCTGTAATCTCGTCATCAAAGTATGTACTCAGGGAGTCGAACACAGAATCGAAAGTTTCATCTTTTGCTAAAAAAAACTCTAAAGTATCGATAAGGTTCTCGCGAGAGTTTTTTGGGCGCGACATAAAGCTCGGTTTTAGTATTTGATCAAATAATCTAGACAGATCTGCGCTATCATTGACATTTTTTGAGGCGATTATCTCTTCGCGTTGTACATCGTCTGAGTAATCAATGTCAAAAGCAAACAGTAGGTTCTGTAAGTGTGATAGTTTAGGTGTGTGTTTCATTTTAATATTCCGGGTATGAGGTTATTACTTTTCCTTGATCGCTTATGCGTGTTACTGCCTTGGTTTGACTTCCATAGCTTAAGCTTCCTTTTTTATAACCTTCGCCAATTTTACGACCCATTTCGATGGGCTCAGCTGCTAGATCAACATCACCAGTCCGTTTAAAGATTTGTAACGCTCGATTAATAGCATTTAATTGATCTCTATGGCTAATATAGCGTGTAGCGGCACTAGGCAGTTTAGCTTGCCCTGCTTTTTTACCCTTGGTGAAAGTTTCAATAACTCCAGTCGTTGGGTTTTTACCTGTGCTGGCTCTTTCCAATTGAGAAGGCAGAGTCGTCTGTGCGCCGTGCTTTTCGAGGAAGTGAGCTCCTGGAGTAGCGGCTTCCATTTTTTGAAGCTCTTTATGTGCGTTCGCTTCTGCAAGTTGATTAATTCGAGCTTGTCGTTCCGCTTGACTCATTTTTGGCGCGGAAGGCTCTCCTGCATTTACCGCAGGTTCGGTCGCAGGGTTGCTTCCCTCTGATTGCTTTGCACTGTCGTCCCCAGGGCACCCATTCAACCCCAACGGATCCACCCACCCCGTAGGGTTAGGCACATACTGATAGTTGTTCAACCCACCCGCAAGCTTGATCGGGTCCGGCGTCAGAAACCGTCCAGTGCCCGGATTGTAATAGCGATGGCGGTTGTAGTGTAGGCCTGTCTCGGCATCGAAGTACTGACCCTGGAAGCGCAGCGGGTTGTCGATTTCTGCGACATCGAGGGTGGCGAGGTTGCCGTAAGCCCGGTATTTGGCCGACCACATGATCTCGCCGCTGTAATCGGTGAGTTCCTGTGGGGTGCCGAGGTGGTCAAGCTGGTAGTAGAACGGCTGGGCCTTCAGTGGGCCTTCGCCATCGAGCATTGCCAAGGGGCGGAAGGTGCCCGGCTCGTAGATGTAGGTGCGATACCGGTTGGTTGCGCTTTCGGCGATGAGCCGCTCGCCTTGCCACAGAAATTCGGTGGTGTGGCCATCGACGGTCTTTTCAATGCGGCGACCAAAGGCGTCGTATTTGTAGGACGCGGTACTGCCGCCCGGTAGGCTGACGCCGATCAGGCGGTGCTGGCAGTCGTAGCGGTATTCGGTGACAAGCTTCTGACCGGTGCCGCGTCGCTCGCGGATCTGGTTGCCGTAGGCGTCGTAGTCGTAGTGCCGGTCGCCTTGCATGAGCAGGCGGTTGCCTTTGACGTTGGCCAGGTTGGCGACGGGCAGGTCGTTCTGGGCGAGCAGGTTGCCGGCCGGGTCATGGGCGAAGCTTTCCGGGGTGCTGCCGCGCACGCTGATCAGGCGATCCAGCGGGTCGTAGTGGAAGCTGCGGTTGCCTTTTCGACTGTCGTTGACGCCTGCCAGATTGCCATTTGCGTCGTACGCGTAGTGGCGGTGGAACAGGTTGCGGTCCTGCTGGCTGACACTGTGGGCCTGAAGGCGACCCTGGTCATCGTATTGATACTGGCTGAGCAACAGACCCTGCTGGCGCTGCTGCTCGCGACCGGCGATGAACTGGTGCGTGGTCAGGCGCGAGCCGTTGAGGTCAATGCTGCCAAGCTGGCCGCCGCGCTGGTGGTGGTAATCGAGTTTGCTGCCGTCAGGCAGGCGGCAATGGCTCAACTGGCCAAGCGCGTCGTACTCGTAACGCGTGGTGCCCCAGCCCTGATGCTCGGTAATCAGGCGATCCTGCAGGTCGTATTCGTAAGCGAGCGGCCAGTGACCGTCGTCGACGCTGACCAGGCGGCCGAGAGCGTCGTAGCGGTAGTGGATGGTGCTGCCATCGGCCAGGGTTTTGACCAGCAGGCGGCCAGCGCTGTCGCGCTGATACTCGGTGACGAGTTCGCTGCCGTCGTCGCCGAACTCGGTTTTCTTGAGCAACTGGCCGTTGAGGTCGTATTCGTAGGCGGTAGTGCGGCCGTCGAAGCCGGTTTCCCGCTGGATCAGGCCATTGCTGTAGTAGTCGAGATGATAGTGCTCGCCACGCTCGTTTTCGATTTCGGTGAGTAGCAGGCGGGCATTGTCGTAGCGATAACGCAGTTGGCTGCCATCCGGGTTGATGCGGCGGCTGACCAGATGCAGGTTGTCGGCATATTCATAGCGGGTGATGCGGCCCAGTTCATCGCGTTCGGCAGTGACTTTGCCGTAGGCGTTGTAGGTAAAAGCGCGGGTGGCGCCGCCGGGCAGGGTGATTTGTGCCAGACGGTCGACTGTGCTTTTTGAATGCTTTCCAGTTTAAGCTGTTTGCGAGGACATGTTCCGGCAATTGAGTACAATTTTTGGTAGTAGTAGCTATAGTTTTTCTAGGTCTAGCGTGCAGCCATTGTTACGAATTCTATCTAGTAATTTTTCTAGGGTTATAACAGGCTTTCCAATGTTTTGAGAGTGATAATCACGCCGTAGAAGTCTAAAAAGCTTTCCTATTATAGATTTTTTTTCGGGGGTTAACGCTTTTATTAAATCATATCCATCGCGCGACATGAATGCGTAGTCTTCGCGCATGGAGTAATAGCCGCTTATATTGTATGCTAGTGATTCAGCGTCGTCATATGACTGTTTTAATGAATTTAAATATACTATGAAAGAATTTTCCAGTATTTGATTCTCATCATTTTTTGTATCTAGGTTCTCTAAGTACTCGCAAAGGTCCCGCCAGTTTCTGATATGTAGATGAACTCCCCAGTCAGGGTCTGGTGAAAAATATTGTCCGGCACCTTTAAAGAACTCTGGTATTTCCGAGTTTTTCAGGGCAATTTGAAATTTGTTTTTCATTGAAGTTTTTCCCATTTTTCAAATTGTTTTAGCAACGCATTTATATCGTTGTCATGTTGAATCTTCTCTGAGCCTATTAGAGCTGCTTCTTTTGTGCCACTTTTTGTTGCTCCTCCAGGAACCCATTCTTTGGGATAGGCACCGGCTTCCTGACCGTTGGGCATTTCATATTGAAACCTTGGATCGCCTGGTGATATTTTGACTAAATAGATTTTCTCTTTTGACAAGTCTGATCCGAGGTTTAGCTCGTCGTTAAGGATCCGCCAGTCATTATTTGCTGATTTATACTTGCCTATAACTTTTTCCATCTCCGATGTTAGCCCAACGAATTTTCGTTCAGGAAACCCTGGGAACCTCGCGGTTGTGATCCATTTCTCAATTACGACAAACGACCCACCTTCTTTTGCAAAAAGCTCCCGATGAGCGGTTACATAACTCTCTGGAAGATAGTCGCCAGGATTCGGTGGCCGATCCGCTTTGTCCATGTCGATAATTTCGTCGAACTTTTCCTGAGTCATTGGTAAGTGGTCAGGTTTAGTAGCGTTCGCGGAGTTTGTAGGAAGCTTACAATCAGGTCCCGGACAAGCCGAACTCAACCCCAACGGATCCACCCACCCCGTAGGGTTAGGCACATACTGATAGTTGTTCAACCCACCCGCAAGCTTGATCGGGTCCGGCGTCAGAAACCGTCCAGTGCCCGGATTGTAATAGCGATGGCGGTTGTAGTGTAGGCCCGTCTCGGCATCGAAGTACTGACCCTGGAAGCGCAGCGGGTTGTCGATTTCGGCGATGTCGAGGGTGGCGAGGTTGCCGTAAGCCCGGTATTTGGCCGACCACATGATCTCGCCGCTGTAATCGGTGAGTTCCTGTGGGGTGCCGAGGTGGTCAAGCTGGTAGTAGAACGGCTGGGCCTTCAGTGGGCCTTCGCCATCGAGCATTGCCAAGGGGCGGAAGGTGCCCGGCTCGTAGATGTAGGTGCGATACCGGTTGGTTGCGCTTTCGGCGATGAGCCGCTCGCCTTGCCACAGAAATTCGGTGGTGTGGCCATCGACGGTCTTTTCAATGCGGCGACCAAAGGCGTCGTATTTGTAGGACGCGGTACTGCCGCCCGGTAGGCTGACGCCGATCAGGCGGTGCTGGCAGTCGTAGCGGTATTCGGTGACAAGCTTCTGACCGGTGCCGCGTCGCTCGCGGATCTGGTTGCCGTAGGCGTCGTAGTCGTAGTGCCGGTCGCCTTGCATGAGCAGGCGGTTGCCTTTGACGTTGGCCAGGTTGGCGACGGGCAGGTCGTTCTGGGCGAGCAGGTTGCCGGCTGGGTCATGGGCGAAGCTTTCCGGGGTGCTGCCGCGCACGCTGATCAGGCGATCCAGCGGGTCGTAGTGGAAGCTGCGGTTGCCTTTTCGGCTGTCGTTGACGCCTGCCAGATTGCCATTTGCGTCGTACGCGTAGTGGCGGTGGAACAGGTTGCGGTCCTGCTGGCTGACGCTGTGGGCCTGAAGGCGGCCCTGGTCATCGTACTGATACTGGCTGAGCAACAGACCCTGCTGGCGTTGCTGTTCGCGACCGGCTGTGAACTGGTGCGTGGTCAGGCGCGAGCCGTTGAGGTCAATGCTGCCAAGCTGGCCGCCGCGCTGGTGGTGGTAATCGAGTTTGCTGCCGTCAGGCAGGCGGCAATGGCTCAACTGGCCAAGCGCGTCGTACTCGTAACGCGTGGTGCCCCAGCCCTGATGCTCGGTAATCAGGCGATCCTGCAGGTCGTATTCGTAAGCGAGCGGCCAGTGACCGTCGTCGACGCTGACCAGGCGGCCGAGAGCGTCGTAGCGGTAGTGGATGGTGCTGCCATCGGCCAGGGTTTTGACCAGCAGGCGGCCAGCGCTGTCACGCTGATACTCGGTGACGAGTTCGCTGCCGTCGTCGCCGAACTTGGTTTTCTTGAGCAGCTGGCCGTTGAGGTCGTATTCATAGGCCGTGCTGCGGCCATCGAAGCCGGTTTCCCGCTGGATCAGGCCATTGCTGTAGTAGTCGAGATGATAGTGCTCGCCACGCTCGTTTTCGATCTCGGTGAGTAGCAGGCGGGCATTGTCGTAGCGATAACGCAGTTGGCTGCCATCCGGGTTGATGCGGCGGCTGACCATATGCAGGTTGTCGGCATATTCATAGCGGGTGATGCGGCCCAGCTCATCGCGTTCGGCAGTGACTTTGCCATAGGCGTTGTAGGTAAAAGCGCGGGTGGCGCCGCCGGGCAGGGTGATTTGTGCCAGACGGTTGGCCGCGTCCCACTGGTAATGGGTGATGGCGCCGGTTTCTTCCTGACGGGTGATCTGTCGACCCAGCGCGTCGTAACGGTATTTGCGCTGACCGCCATCAGGCAGGCGCTCTTCGAGCAACTGGCCAAGGCCGTTCCAGCCCAGCGTGTGGCGACTGCCGTCGGGGTGACGGATTTCCAGCAGGCGACCGTGCAGGTCGTAGCTGTAATGGGTTTCGTTGCCGTCCGGATCGATCTGGACGGTGATGTCGCCTTGACGATTTCGATCGTATTTCCATCGTGCTTCGCCACGTTCGACGCTTACCAGTTGGCCGTCGAAATAGCCGTAATAGGTTGGAAGTCCTTCAGAGGGAATGAGGGCGATCAGGCGTCCGGCATCGTTGTAGCGGTATTCAGTGACTGCGTCGAGTGCATCTTTTTCTGCAATCAGACGACCTTGTTCGTCGTAGATTTTCTGTAATTTTGCGCCATCAGGATCGGTTTGGCTGACCAGCCGCGCATTGGTGTCATGCACGTAGACCTGTTCGCTGCCGTCAGCATTGATGACCGTGGCTGTTCCGTTGTCATCCCAGACGTAGCGTATGTCCATCTGCGAGTAGTTGGCCCATTGACGCACACAGCGTGAGGCCTTGCCTTCGCGCTCCCATTCCCAATGGAAGCTGGCACCACCGGCCAACTGCCGTTCGAGAATGACGTGCTGATCACTGTAACGATAGTGCTCGCTTTCACCGGCTGCGTTTGTGGCTCGGACCAGCTGATGTCGCTCGTTGTAGTGATAGCTGACGAGGGTCTGTACTGTCAGCCATGGATCCTGCCGCTTGCCTTGCTCGTCATATTCCGGACGTTGTTGCTGGTACTCGACCGAGGCGATGTGTCGGTCGTTGTAACGCAACAGCAGCGAGCGTCCTGCTCCGTTGTCGATACGCTGGATGCGATCAACAAGGTCGTATTCGATATGTAGCTGGTTATCGTAGGCATCGCTGATGGTTGTCAGCCGACCGGCGCGGAAATGATAGAAGCGCGGCTTTTGTCCCGCTTGGGTCAGAATCAGTTCGCCTGGGGCATCACCTACAAAAATCGCTGCACTGGCCAGGCTGTTGGTAATGGCCGGACGCCGCTCGGTCGGCATCGGGAAGCGGGTCTGACGATTCTCGTTGTCAGTCCAGAGCACACCCTCATCGTCCAGTTGCAGGCGGTGGGAGAGCGAATGGCTCCAGCCGTAGCCCAGACGGCTATCGATTTCGACTGCGCTCGTCCGGTACAGGCGTGTCCATTCGAGATTCAAGAGTCCGCCGAGCTCACCGTCGGTGAGGGTCAGAAGCTCTTCCCCTGTGACCATTGAAACAGGGTCGCCGTTGGTGCAGGTTTTCTTCGCAGGTTCTGCAGGTTCATCAGCCGGGTTCTTTGACTGTGCAGGCGCGTCGTCGACGTGCTCTTTCTGTTCGACCTTTGTCGCGTTCTTCTTCTTGCCCCGTGCCTGAACCTGCGCGTCCGGTTCCACTGTGCCGGAAATGGGCGGTTTTTTCTTCGGAGCTGTAGCCGTGACAGCCGGTTTTGGTGGCGCGATGGCGACATCCGTCTTGCGCGCAGGGTTCAGCTTTGCCTCCGCATTCAGCAGCAGGGGCTTGGCGGTTTCGGCGTGAGCCTGTGCGTTTTTCCGGCTGAGCTTCATCAACATCGAGGTGAAGTCTTCAATCAGCGCCATGACTTTGCCGCTGTTTTGCGTCGCCTTGAGTGCCTTGGTGGCAACCCTTACAGTCAGGCCGATACCACCGGTCAGCACGACGCCGATCAAGATGTTCATCAGCACTTCGGTGGTCAGTTCGGCGAGCACTTCAGTGCAGGTCTGCGGCGGCAGCATCTTGACCCACGCTACAATCGCAGCCACATAGATCCACATCAGCGGCTCGTCGCTGGCAATCAGCAACGCCGTGTGGATGGCTTCTTTGGACGCGTTGTAAATGCGTTTGATTTCTTCCTCGGTGAAGAACTTTTTCAGCTTTTCGTAGTTTTCCCGGGGATGGGCGACCAGGTTGTAGAGACTTTTTATATCCCCCCACAAACCCATGATTGCTTTGAGAAAACCTTTCCAGGCCGAATCCAGTTGCTGCATGGCTCGCCCGGTCATGGACGCGTTGCTATGCGCCTGCCAGAGCGGCAAAAAGTCCGTACTCCACTGGGTGGTCAGCCAGCCGCTAAGCTCGCCTATGACACCCTGATATGAGTTGAACAGGCTGTCGATCTGTGCGGGCGTCGGGTTGGGGAAAAAAGTGATCTTGTATTGCTGGTTAGGCTTGAGCCCCGTGACTTCTTTGATGCCGCTGGGGCCAATGGTCACGTTGATAGGACCGCCAGCCTCATTCTTGCCCATGAATAAACCGTCGACCACAGGCACAAGTCGCACAGGCGTGTTGCCGATCGGTACAAAACGCGCGGACTCGAAGCTGTGCACCAGCTTGAGTTTGCCGTTGGCCGGGCATGTCGCATACAGGTCAGCGCTGCTCTTGCTGTCCTTGTCCTGGGTGCCGACTTCATCGCCTACCTGAAACTGCTGTTCCGCATCCAGAATACCGCCATACCAGGCCTCGGCATGTTTGCGGTAGTCCGCGAGGCACTTCTTGAAGTCCTTGATGATGACCTGAGCATCGGGTTGCTCGGCTGTCAGGTTGCCGACGATAGAACCCATGGAAATGTTCATACGGTCACCTCATTCTCCAAGTGGGCTTTCAAGAGCCCGGTATAGTTTTCTTCCGTGAGCGAGGTACGCTTTACGAAACGCGCCACTTTCTGCCGCAGATTGGATTCGGGAAACGAGAAGTACAGTTCGGCTTCATTTTCTTGCAGCCACTGCATCATGTTGTCGATGACAGTGTTGGGATCGTCGCCCGCAAGCTTTTTAATCAGTGCATCCGGCACGCTCCACCAAGGGAACGGCATCGGATCACCGACGACCCCCTGACCTGTTGTCAAAGCTCGTCCGTTGATCAGATAACGATCAAAAACCGGAACCACCTCAGACGCTTCTGCGCCGAGTTCGCTCAGAATCGGATAAATATGCCGCCCATCCCAAAACCGGAAAAACACCTCGGCCCCGTCCGGCATCTTCACTTGGGTCAGGCTGCGCAGGTGTTCGAACACCACCTGCGGTGGATGCGTTGAAACGGCCAGCCAGCCCCAGTCTTCGGCATCGGTTTCAGCTACCCAGGTCAGGAAGGTTGATCGAGGCTTGAGTTCGCTCAGGTAGGGCATCACCGGTTGCCAAGTGTCATAAGGCGTGCCGCCCCAGATCGGAATGAATCCGGCGTCTGGCTCAGTCATGTGCAGGGTTTTAAGTGCGTCGGCATCACTGGCGGCGCTGACGACCACGTACAGGTGTTCGTCCTTGCGCAACGGTTGTTGCGTCAGCCAGTCTCGTGGCGTAAGGCGGTCAGATTGCACAGGCACCGTCCTTGCACTTCTCGCATTCTTCACAGAACGGTGCATTGCGTTTGAGGGTGTTGATCTGCGCCGGGGTCAGTACCGCACCGGCCTTGTCGGCATCGGCCTGCTGTAGCGGACCCGGCATCAGCGGGGCTGCCGGAGTGCCGCTGCCGGGGCTTCCGCCGGTATTGACGTTGATCACCGGGCCGCTCAGGGTGACGCCGCTGGCGTCGATTTTGATGAAGCTGCCGCCCGCTTTAAGGGTCAGTTCGCTACCGGCCTCAAGCACGACCTTCATGCCGCTGCTCAGGTGGATTTCCTGACCGGCTTCGATGAACTGGCCTGTGCCGATCTTCACGTGCTGGTTGACCGCCACGGTCAGGTGATCGTCGGCGCGGGCTTCGACCTTGCGGTCGGCGTAGACGGTGTGGTGTTCCTCGGCCTTGAATTCGCTGTAACTGTTCTGCTCGACGGTGTCGTGTCGCTCGTTGCCGACGCGGATCTTTTGGTCGTGCTCGACGTTCTCGTCCCAGTCGCGCTGGGCGTGCAGGTAGATCTGCTCCTGTCCCTTGCGGTCCTCGATGCGCAGTTCGTTATAACCGCCGCCGCCCGGTGAGCTGAGGGTCTTGAACGTGCTACGGGTCTTGTTTGCCGGCAGGTCGTACGGAACGACATTTTCCTTGTGGTACAGGCAGCCAGTGATCAGCGGCTGATCGGGGTCGCCTTCCAGGAAGGTCACCAGCACTTCCATGCCGATACGCGGAATGGCGATGCCGCCGTACATCGCGCCAGCCCATGCGGATGAGACCCGCAGCCAGCAACTGGTCTTGTCGTCGGCCTGGCCTTCGCGATCCCAATGGAACTGTACTTTGACGCGGCCGTACTGATCGCAGTGAATCTCTTCGCCCTGAGGGCCTGTGACCACGGCGCTCTGGCTGCCGAGAATACGTGGCTTGGGGTGGTCCAGCGGCGGCCGGTTCGGCACGTCCCACGGGGTGGCCTGGAAACGGTTGCGGTAGCCCTGATGGAAGTCATCCTTCAGGTCGGTCGTGTCGCTGGTGACCGACTCTTCCAGCACTTGCGGCTGCTTGCCTTCGTGCAGGATTTCAGTGAGCAGCCACAGGTCGTTCCATTTGGCCTTGGGGTGTTGAGTCATGGCCAGGAAATGGCCACTGACCAGCAACGGCTGATCGCTCTTGCCTTCGACCAACTGGTAGTCGCTGCGATGACGCTCCAGCGCTCGCTTGGCGAGGTGCTTGCCCCGGTCACGGTCAACAAAGCGGCCGGGGTAGTCGTAGTCCTCGAGGTCAGGCAGTGCGTCGCCACGGTTTTCGCTTTCCAGCGTCATGCGCGGCTTTTCGAAATCGTAGTCGCGACGGGTCGTGCGGCTGGTGCGGGTCTCCAGGCGCAGGTCGAAACGCTTGATCACCGGGTCGCTGGCGACCATGCCGGAGTCCTGCTGATAAGCCACGGGCGCCAGTTTCGGGAACACCGTCTGGTCATCGCCGAACACCAGCGTGTGACCGGTGGTGCTGTGCTGGAAGTGGTAATGGATACCTTCTTCCTCACACAGGCGCTGGACGAAGTGCAGGTCCGATTCATCGTACTGAACGCAGTAAATGCGCTCCGGGTACGTTGCCCCGACCTTGAACTGATAGGCGTTGCTCTGAATGCCATGTTCTTCGAGGACCTGGCCGATGATTTTCGGCGCGCTCAGGTTCTGGAAGATGCGCTGGTTGATGCGGTGCGCCAGGTACGCCAACTGCGGGCGCAGGGTCACGGCGTAGCGGGTCAGCCGCTTGCCGGAATCGCCCTGGGCGGCGCGGTAGATCTGGCCGTGAATGCCGCTGCCGTCAGGCGAAAGCTGCAGAAAGGCCGGTTTGTGCAGCAACGTTTCGAGGTCCAGGGACGGTTGCTCACTGACCAGCTCCACCTCGAAGGCGAATGGCTGGCTGATGGCTTCCCGGCCGGTAAGGGCGAACACTTGAAGGTCGTTCGAAAGCCCTTCTACGGTCAGGCTGAAGTGAGTCTGATTGGCCGGCGCGAACATCCCTTGTTCCTCGTGCAGTGCTGCTGCGCGCGTCGAGGCTCAAATAAAGCGGCCCGGCACACGCGAAATTCTGGAGGGGCGTAAACAACATCGACCAGCAGAGCTGGCCGATGCTTGAAGCGGTCGGCGCGACTTAGCCGGCGACCGGGGAACGCCAGTCATCGGAACCCGAAGTACCGGATACTTCGTGGGTCCAGGTGATTTTGCGGTAGGTGAACTCTACATCTTCCAGGTGAGTGAAGTGCGCGTTCGCCGGGTCCTGGCAGTTGTGCATGTAGTCCTTGATGTCGACGATGATCGCGTCTTCAAGTTTGGTGGTGAAGTAGTGTTCCTGGGTGCCGGCAGCCGAAGTGCGGTACCACTGGATGGTGATCTCGGTCAGGCGCTCGCCCGACGTCAGTGCTGCCAGCAGCAGTGGCGAGGACTTGTCGAACACCTTGGTGATCTTGACTGGCTTGTGAACGCGCTGACCGGTTGGCTGACCGGACTGTGGGTCACGCGGGATGATGACTTCGTGGCTGAAACCCTGAACCATGACCTGGTCTTCGTGACCTTCCTGGTAGGTGTTGCCGACCGAATCAGCGGTGAAGGCACCGGCAGTGATCAGGCCTTGTTTGGTGCCGGTGATGGACATGTACGCTGGCGTAGCCATGGAGGTGCTCCTTGCTGAATAAGTGAAGGTGCCCGGAGGCGAAATCGCCCGGAGGGTGCCTTGCAGATATCAAGCTTCGTGCCAGCTTGCAGGCAGCGTCTGTAAATCAGGCAGTTACCTGACATGGCGTGGGAAAAGGAGGCTATTTCTGTGGGAAATACCGCTGAATGTGCGCAAGAAGTTGCGCACTACTGCGCAACTTCTTGCGCACTAAGCCGTATGGCACGTCTTGTATGGGTTGTAGAGATGTGTCCACAGGTTATACACAGATCTGGTGCGCCATTTCTTGCGCATGATGGCCATATGATGCTTTTTCGTGTAGTTGGTGTGTAATCCAGTCATAGAGATGTTTATGAAATTTATTGCATCTTTTTGGGTGCAGTTTGAAACCTAGTTCTCATGATGTGTGTCATACAACCTTATTATTTTTTTTATGAAATTTTCGCATTTATTTTTTCAACTTTTTCGTTCCGTCGCGTAGACATCCCATAACAGAATTTTCTGCTGAAAAGGCTCTGTGTCGCTGCTTTCAGGCGACTGGTCAAGGTGCATTTCGAGCGGCTCGGCAATGCGTTTTCGTTATAAAAAGAAATTTCCTACAGAAAATGAAAACGCGTCTCCTTGATGTTTAATCGAATGCTTGCTAGTGGCCATCTCCGTGAGTAAGATTCCGACCTCTGAAAGCGTAAGACTCTCGACCGGCCAGCCGCGTGGTCGAGGCTTTTTGGCGCTTTATGCCATCGCACCCTCTAATGGCCCAACGGATGTCGTCGTAATCGAAGGTCAAGGATGTCCTACTCAAGCAAACTTTCTGCCCACTACCTTGAACTTGCCAAAGTTCCTGTTTCCGCTGAAAACTTCGCGGGAGAGGACGTGCGCTTTTCGGTCGAGTTCGAGGCACTGGAAAGCGAGCTGGGTAAAGCGCAGTCCATGCACGAAGCCGGTCAGATCGACTGGCTTAAAATTCGAGAAAACAGTGAGAGTCTGCTTCGCACCCAGTCCAAGGACTTGCGCGTAGGCGCATGGCTTGCGTGGGCGCTCTACCAGCGAGAGTCCTTTCAAGGACTGTTGGCCGGACTCGGTGTTCTGCACCACCTTTGCGAACATCACTGGGCTGATATTCATCCCAGAAAAGCCCGCACGCGCGCCGCTGCCGTCGGCTGGCTGGTGCCGCGTCTCGAGCAGGTGCTTAACGAAAACGTCGCGATCAAAGAACAGTTGCCAATGTTCCGGCGTCTGGTCGAACACCTTGAAGGCCTCGATAAAGCGTGCACTGAGCATCTGGGGGACGACGCTCCATTATTACTGCCGATTTCCCGCCGTCTGAAAAGCATGGTCCAGCGCGCGGCTGACAACCAGCCGGAGCCAGGCGTGGTTGGTGCAGCGGTTGCGCAGGTCAAACAGGCGGCCACACAGCTGTTCACGCCCGGCGCGCCTATCGATAACGAAAAGGAAGCGCACAAGGCCCTGCGTGCCCAGCAGGAAAACGCACGTCCTCTGTGTGCCTGGTGGCTTAAACAGAAGGCCAGCGATCTGCGAGCCTTGCGCCTCAACCGCACATTGCTGTGGCTGCCGATCGATGCAATCCCCGAGCGAAACGCCGAGCAGATCACGGCTCTGCGCGGGTTGCCTGCAGACAAGCTCAAGGCCTATCAGGATCGCTACGATCAGGCCAAATATGCCGATCTTCTGGTCGAACTGGAAGCGAGTCTGGCGAAGGCGCCATTCTGGTTCGACGGCCAGCGCATGGCGTGGGAGTGCCTGCAAGGACTAAACGCCGAGATGGCCATGCGCGAAGTGGAAATCCATTTTGCGCTTCTGCTTCAGCGCCTGCCCGGCATTATCGAACTGCGCTATCACGACGGCACACCCTTTGCCGATCCGGCTACCCGGGCATGGGTCACCGCAAGCGTCATGCCGCACCTGCAAACCAACAGCGCACCGCGCAAGGTCGAAGTTGCCGATACCCAGCCAGCCTGGGAAGTAGCCCTCGAAGCGGCGCTGCCCATTCTGCGCAAGGACGGCCTGAAAGCGGCTGTGCAGCTTCTCAAGCAGGGGCTGCAAAAGGCGCAGGGCGGACGCGCTCGATTTTTCTGGCAGTTCGCCCTGGCCCGGCTGTGCTTCGTGGCCAAGAAATACGAACTGGCCAAGGCGCAACTCGAGACGCTGGATCAGACGTTACAGGAATCGGGCCTTCATGCATGGGAGCCCGATCTTGCACTGGAAGTACTGCATCTGCTGCATAGCTGCTGTGAGCTGTTACCGCAGAACCATGTAGTGCGCGAACGCAAGGAAGAGATTTATCGCAGGCTGTGCCACCTAGACCTCGAAGTGGTACTCGAATAGGCCCCAGGGCCACAACCGAAAGGAGAAAAGCCATGGCCAAAGAAGGCTCTGTAGCCCCAAAGGAACGCATCAACGTCACTTTCAAACCCGCTACCGGCGGTAATCAGGAAGAGATCGAGCTGCCGCTGAAGTTGTTGGCAATCGGTGATTACACCCATCGCAGGGACGAGCGCAAAGTTGAAGATCGCAAGCCGATCAGCATCGACAAGATGACCTTCGACGAAGTGTTGGCCAAGCAGGAGTTGGAGCTGACCCTGAACGTACCGAACCGTCTTCAGGATGAAGAAGGCGTAACGGAAGAGCTGCCCGTGAAGCTGCGTGTCAACTCGATGAAAGACTTCAACCCGGCCAGCTTGGTTGAACAGGTGCCGGAGCTGAAAAAGCTGATGGAACTGCGCGATGCGTTGGTGGCGCTCAAAGGCCCGCTGGGTAATGCGCCTGCGTTCCGCAAAGCCATCGAAAGCGTCCTCGCCGACGACGAATCCCGCGGTCGCGTATTGGGCGAACTGGGCCTGAAGCAGCCAGCCCCAGACGCCTGAGTCCCTATCAGCCAAGGAAGTCAAACCCATGCCAAGCAACAGTACAGCAAAGCAAAAAAACGTTGAGACAGGCGAACAAAGCATTCTCGACAGCATCATCGCCCAGACCAGCCTGACGCGTGACGACGAAGCCTACGACATCGCCAAGCGTGGTGTATCGGCCTTCATCGAAGAATTGCTCAAGCCGCAGAACGGCAACGAGCCGGTCAAGAAGGCAATGGTCGACCGCATGATCGCCGAGATCGATGCCAAGCTCAGCCGTCAGATGGATGAGATCCTGCACCACCCTGACTTCCAGTCTCTGGAATCGTCGTGGCGTGGTCTGCAACTGCTGGTCGATCGCACCAACTTCCGTGAAAACATCAAAATCGAAATCCTCAACGTCTCCAAGGATGACTTGCTGGAAGACTTCGAAGATTCGCCGGAAGTGATGCAGTCGGGCCTGTACAAGCACATCTACACCGCTGAATACGGCCAGTTCGGTGGTCAGCCGGTTGGCGCGATCATCGCCAACTACTTCATGTCCCCAAGCTCGCCGGACGTGAAACTGATGCAGTACGTCTCCAGCGTAGCCTGCATGTCTCACGCACCGTTCATTGCTGCTGCCGGCCCGAAATTCTTCGGCCTGGAAAGCTTCACCGGCCTGCCGGACCTGAAAGATCTGAAAGATCACTTCGAAGGCCCGCAGTTCGCCAAATGGCAGAGCTTCCGCCAGTCGGAAGACTCCCGTTACGTCGGTCTGACCGTTCCGCGTTTCCTGCTGCGCAACCCGTACGATCCGGAAGAAAACCCGGTCAAATCGTTCGTGTACAAGGAAACCGTTGCCAACAGCCACGAGCATTATCTGTGGGGTAACACGGCTTACGCGTTCGGCACCAAGCTGACCGACAGCTTCGCCAAGTTCCGCTGGTGCCCGAACATCATCGGCCCGCAGAGCGGTGGTGCGGTTGAAGACCTGCCGTTGCACCATTTCGAAAGCATGGGCGAAATCGAGACCAAGATCCCTACCGAGGTTCTGGTCAGCGACCGTCGTGAATACGAACTGGCTGAGGAAGGCTTCATCTCCCTGACCATGCGTAAGGGCAGCGACAACGCGGCGTTCTTCTCCGCCAGCTCCGTGCAGAAGCCGAAGTTCTTCGGCAACAGCGCTGAAGGCAAGGCTGCAGAGCTGAACTACAAGCTGGGCACCCAGCTGCCGTACATGATGATCGTCAACCGCTTGGCTCACTACTTGAAAGTGCTGCAGCGCGAGCAACTCGGTTCGTGGAAAGAGCGTACCGATCTCGAGCTGGAACTGAACAAGTGGATCCGTCAGTACGTCGCCGACCAGGAAAACCCGAGCGCCGAAGTGCGTGGTCGTCGCCCGTTGCGCGCCGCCCAGATCACCGTCAGCGACGTCGAAGGCGAGCCTGGCTGGTACCGCGTCAGCCTGAACGTGCGTCCGCACTTCAAGTACATGGGTGCTGATTTCACCCTGTCGCTGGTTGGCAAGCTGGACAAAGAGTAAACGGAGCTCACTCATGACTGGATACGGCAGCCTTTTCGAACGCCTGAATGGCGATGCGGAAAAACGCGTCAGCTGGAGCCGCGAGGTTTCCGCCACGGCGTCCGTGGCTGCCCATCTGGCCAAGATGCTCAGCACCCGTGCGGGCAGCGTGCAAACGCTGTCCGACTACGGGCTACCCGATCTCAATGACATGCGTCTGAGCCTGCACGACTCTCTGAGTCAGGCCCGTTTGGCCATCGAAAGTTTTATCGAAGCCTACGAGCCGCGCCTGAGCAATGTGCGTGTCATTTCCCTGCCGCGTGATCACGATCAGCTTCGCCTGTCCTTTAGCATCGAAGGGCTGTTGGAAGTTGAGGGTTTCAAGCGTCAGGTCAGTTTCGCCGCTCGCCTGGATGGTAGCGGTCAAGTGAAGGTCAACTAAGGAGATTCCTATGTCCGGAAAACCCGCAGCACGCGTCACCGACCCCACGGCTTGCCCGCTCCCCGGCCACGGTACCAATCCTATCGTCGCTGGTTCCGGCGACGTGTTTTTCGACGGCCTCCCGGCCGCCCGCCAAGGCGATGCCTCGGCATGTGGTGGTGCGATGTCGGGCGGTCTGGCGACAACCGTTCTGATCAACGGAAAACCGGCTGCCACGGTTGATTCTGTTGGGACCCATGGCAACAAGGTCACAGCCGGGTCCGGGACGGTGATTATTGGTAATTCGCACACGCCTGCGGCGTTTGTGGCGCCGTTGCCGGTGGATATCAAGTGGCCGTTCAACCAGCACTTCGTTGTGACTGATCCGGAAACAGGTCAACCGGTTGTGGATCGCGCTTACACAATCCGCACTGACTCAGGAAAAGAAATAACCGGTGTTACGGATGGTGCAGGTAAAACCTCGATCATTGGCTCCTCGATTGCTGAAGGGGCCACGTTGTTGTTGGAGCCCCAAAGCTCCATCGCCATTTATTGAGGCTTGTATTATGCCCGCACCGATTGCCGCACCCTTGACGCCGGCTCAAAATAAAGAAGGCCAGAACGTTCAGGCCAAGACGTTTCCGCTTTCCTCAATCCCTAAGGTTATGGCCAGGTTGGGGTGGACGGTTTCCGCTCGTGTCATGAACAAGTGGTTCTCCGGTGCTCCTTATGAACTGCCAAAGGCAGTTAAACAAGGCGATGTTTCAGCGAGCACCTTGAGTGCGGAAAAGCTGATCACCGATATACCCTTCGAGTGGCTGTTTACCGCGTCGGATCGCGTGAAGCCAAAAGTTGATGAGTATATTTCTGAGTTTTCCTCTACGTCAGAGTTTAACGGAAGTGCCGGTAGAGTAAAAGGCTCGCTTGATGAGCTGTCGAGGGGGCTGGTTGTATTAATGACTCGGCTGCAGCGACTTGGGCTGTTAGATGCAAAGTCAAAAAAGCTTAAAGGCGCATATCTGGATTACAGTAATAAGACCGCCCTTGAGTTAGAAGATATCTCTCAGTTCAACCTTATTCGATTTGGGGCGTCGGATTGGGAGAAAGCAACTGACGCGTTAGACGACGTATACGGCGCACTGGGAACATTTGTAATTAAAGTCGCGGCCACTAAATTTCGGACTGTCGAGAATGATAATGGATTTCCCGCAATCGAGGTCGAGCAGATAGGTCTTTATGTTCGAGATACCTACGACTTTCTAAACGTTGGGGATGACCAGTTGCTGGGCTACTGGTCGCCTGAGGGGGTCATTCGACCTGGGCCGATTGATTATTTTACTGAACCTGCAGTAATTGAAAAATCAGGTGTTGAATATTATAAAGTAACCAACGGTCATTTTAATAAATATAGGAAACTACATAAGAAGGGCGGTGATTTGATGGTCTATACGACTGTTAAATTGTATGACGTATCTTTCGTTATTCATCTTGGTCCCATCGATTTCGATGAATATTTATCGCGCTCTGGATCTAAGTAGTCATGAGAAAAATATCGTTGACGTTAACCTTTGTTGTTTGTTTGCTCTGCAGCTTAGGCTTAACTTGGCTGTATGTTAAACAAGGAGCTGCTTCTGCAGCTGTAGTGTATTCAACAACCTGGAATGACCCGAAAACTTGTTATATCAACTCATATATTCCGCAGTATTCGGGGTTTGGTGTTGTTGGGAAATTTGTGAAGTTGTTCGCCAGCGAAGCTTTTTTTAGGGTGTATACCGATAAAGGAGATCTGCTGAAGTCGTCTGAGTGGCTGCTTTGGCAGAATGAATTTACGACTGACGAGCGCTCGCGGTGGGTTAATGGCCATGCGATTTATCCGACTTCAAGCGGGTATGAAGGTTGGAATATTTCAGAGTGCGCAGCGTTAAATGATAATAAAGAGTAAGCAGGCGCGGAACGTGGCAGTAATTTATCAAGCGAGCGTTGAGATTACGGCTAAAGAATTGAAGGATCAGTCATTATGAGAGTGATGGATTTGAAAGGAGATCTAGTCATAGTTGCTGACAGTGATGTGTTCGGCCGCCCACTAGGGCGGTGCCTCGGCGTTGCGTTGCGGCGCCTTTGGGTTGGTGAAGACATAATGGTTTCTAAGAAACTAAAAATCTTCTTGACTTTGTTAACTGCCATCGTTGGTGTGTTCGTAGGTTCTATAAATAGTCTCA
Source organism: Pseudomonas viridiflava (assembly GCF_900184295.1). NCBI lineage: Bacteria > Pseudomonadati > Pseudomonadota > Gammaproteobacteria > Pseudomonadales > Pseudomonadaceae > Pseudomonas > Pseudomonas viridiflava. The sequence continues at coordinate 5,894,203 of NZ_LT855380.1, read as the reverse complement.
AGCACCGTCAAGCCAGCAGCTTTGTAGTAAGTAATACGGGTGAATATCTTGTTGAAAATGTGTCAGCTAGGGGATTGCTTGTGCCATTTGAGAATTTGTCGTATCTGCGCATCGCGGATAAGAGGGATTCAAATGCAGCGTTCCGTTCCCCGCTGTATTTGAGCAATTCGCTCGACATGAGCAGCCATGAGGATGAAATGATTGCTGGTATCGTGTGGCTTGATTTTTATAAGCGTGATCAGCATTTCGTTCTCAGATTTCCCGAGTGGGAGCCACACTGGTTGAATTTTTTTGTGAGCAACACTCCATATGAAGTGATTGGGGAGTAGTAGAGCAGTGAATCGCTTGGGTGGAATTGCCTCCAGTCCTTATTTTTTCTCCGGATTCTCTCTGGTGGAAGAGGTCACTGTGGTCCTGAGTCTGCGGGCGAAATTAAGAATTTTTGCGATGATTAGCAATTTTATTTTATGCGCTGAGTCCCAGAGTAAAAGGCTTGCAAGGCGTTTTTATGCCGCCGGCAACTCCTGTTTGGCGAGGACATATGGATTGGTATGGAACGTGGAAAATATGATCGCCAGAATAGCGCGAAGCTTGGTCATACATGCTCTTTCCTGCGTCCTTTATGTCGTTGTTAATTATTGTGGGATTTCGCTCTATAAAGCGATCTTTGGCGGTCTGACCTCTAGAGGCGCTTCCATTGGGATTGCCATGTACATGGTTTTTTTTCTATTTGTTTTTTCGAATGCAGTGATTGCCGTAATTCCAAGGCAGCTTTTCAAGTGGTGCGTTGTTGCTTTCATGGTTGTGTTGATATTGGCTTATCTGTTGCCGCTCTATCCCGTTCGAGCGGTAGCTTATAGCGCTTTGACGGGTGGGCTTACTGCTCTGGCAATAGTGGTGGCTGACCAGTTCGAAAGGTTCTGGCTCACTCGGAACCTCAAATGAATTTCTTTTCCATGGTCGTGCTCTCAGCAGCTTCAGCGCACATCAAACGAATCTATACCCAGGCAGCCAGACATGTCCTTTAACCACTACTACCAAAGCGAACTCACTGCACTGCGCCAGCTTGGTCGTCGCTTCGCCGAGCGTAGTCCTGCATTGGCGCCGTTTCTGGGGCAGGCCGGGCGGGATCCGGATGTGGAGCGGTTGCTCGAGGGCTTTGCGTTTCTGACGGGTCGGCTGCGTCAGAAGCTGGATGACGAGCTGCCGGAACTCAGCCATTCGTTGATGCATTTGCTGTGGCCCAATTACATGCGGCCGTTGCCTGCGTTCAGCATTTTGCAGTTCGATCCGTTGAAGCGTTCGGGGCCTGCGTTGAGGGTCGAACGCGATACACCGGTCGAGAGCCTACCGATCAATGATGTGCGCTGCCGTTTCCGCACGTGCTATCCGACCGAGGTTCAGGCGCTGGATCTAACGGCGCTGAACTACTCGATCAAGGGCGGTGGTTCGTTGTTGAGCCTGCGTCTGGAGATGAGCGCTGAGGGTCATCTGGGTGAGCTGGAACTGAGCCGCTTGCGCCTGCATTTTGCGGGCGAACGTTACATCAGCCAGATGTTGTACCTGAGCTTGTTGCGCAACCTTGATGGCATCGAGTTGATTCCTCTGGACGGTGCCGGCAAACCCATCAATGGCGTCAACGGCACGCCGATGGCGTTCAAGATGCCCGGCGACCGCGTGCAGCCGGTAGGGTTTGCCGAAGAAGAAGCATTGATCCCGTATCCGCTGAACACCTTTCGCGGCTACCGCTATTTGCAGGAATACTTCGCGTTTCAGGACAAGTTTCTGTTCGTCGATATCAATGGCCTGGATCTGCTTAACGCGTTACCTGAAGAGACACTCAAGCAAGTCCGCGGCGTTGAGTTGCGTTTCGATATTCGCAAGAGCGGCATCCAGCGCCTGCGGCCCACGCTGGACAATGTGAAGCTGCATTGCACGCCGATCGTCAATCTGTTCAAGCATGACGCGCTGCCGATCCGCCTCGATGGCAAGCAGGACGAGTACCTGCTGTTGCCCGCCGAGTACGATCTGGAAACCTGTGGCGTGTTCTCGGTTGAAACCGTGACCGGCTGGAAGCCGGGCGGTCTCGGTTATCAGGATTACGTGCCGTTCGAATCCTTCGAACACGATCCCAGTTTCGATGTGCCCAACAGCCGTCCGCACTACAGCATTCGCCAGCGTTCCTCGTTGTTGCACGACGGTCTCGACACTTATCTGAGCTTCGGTATTCGCCACATCGAAGCACATGAAACCCTGTCGATCGAGTTGATGTGCACCAATCAGAACCTGCCGCGCAAACTCAAACTGGGCGATATCAACCAAGCCTGCGAAGACACGCCGGAATTCTTGAGTTTCCGCAACATCACGCCAGCCACCTCCAGTTTCGCGCCACCGCTGAACCGTGACTTCCTCTGGAAGCTGATCAGCAACATGTCGCTCAACTACCTGTCGCTGGCCGACGTCAATGCGTTGAAGGTGATTCTCGAAACCTACGATTTGCCGCGCTATTACGACCAGCATGCAGAGAAGGTCAGCAAGCGCCTGCTGGGCGGTTTGAAATCGATCAAGCACAAACACGTGGACAGATTGCACCGAGGGTTGCCGGTACGCGGACTGCGCACTGAGCTGACCATCGACCCTGAGGGGTATATCGGCGAAGGCGACATGTTTGTGTTCGCTTCGGTTCTCAACGAGTTTTTTGCGCTTTACGCCAGCCTCAATTCGTACCACGAGCTGCGGGTAAAAAGCACACAGGGAGAGGTGTACCAATGGACACCACGTATGGGCCTCCAGCCCCTGCTTTAAGCGGGCTGACCCTGGGTATACGCGAGTACTCGCTGTTTCAGGCCGTGCTGCTGGTTGTCGACCGGCTGCGCGATGCACACCCGCACCTGAGCGAAGACGACCTATACGACCAGTTGGAGTTTCAGGCCAACCCGAGCCTTGGCTTCCCGTCGAGTGACGTCAGTCGCGTGGAGTTTTTCCACGAGCACGGGCATTTGCGCGCGCGTATGCAGTTCAACCTGATCGGTCTGGTCGGTTCGGGTTCGCCACTGCCGGCGTTCTACGGTGAGCAGGCGCTGGGCGACAGCGAAGACGGCAACCCGACGCGTAACTTCCTCGACCTGTTCCACCATCGCCTGCAACGGTTGATGTTGCCGATCTGGAAGAAATATCGCTACCGCGCCAGTTTTGAAAGCGGCGCGCTCGATCCATTTTCGGCACAGCTATTTGCCTTGATCGGCCTGGGCGGCGAAGAAATCCGGCGCGCCCAGGAGTTGAACTGGAAACGCCTGTTGCCCTATCTGGGCCTGCTCAGCCTGCGTGCGCACTCGGCTGCGCTGATCGAAGCGGTGCTGCGTTATTACTTCAAGCACGCCGAACTGACCATCGAGCAATGCATCGAGCGCCGGGTGGAAATTCTAGACGAACAGCGCAACCGCCTGGGACGTGCCAACAGCATGCTCGGTGAGGATCTGGTGCTGGGCGATCACGTGCGCGACCGCAGCGGCAAGTTTCGCATTCATATCCGCGAGCTGGACTGGCAACGCTTTCACGAATTCCTGCCGATCGGTTTCGGCTATCAACCGCTGTGCGCGCTGGTGCGGTTCACGTTGCGTGACCCGCTCGACTACGACATTCGACTGGTTCTGCGCCAGGAAGAAATCCGCGAGTTGCGTATCGGTGAACAGAACGCCTGTCGCCTGGGATGGACCAGTTGGCTCGGCCGCGAGAAAGCGGACGGCGTGGTGACCCTGGGCAGCAAAATTCATTAAGGATCAATGACTGATGAGCAACGTAGACCTGCAACAACTGATTCAAGCGCTGGACGCCGAAACCCGCCGTGATCTGGAAAGTTCTGCGGAGCGCTGCGTCGCCCGTGGCGGCAGCAAGATTCTGGTTGAAGATTTGTTGCTGGAGCTGCTTGAGCGTCCGCAAGGTCTGCTCGCGCGCGCCCTGCAGGATGCGGAAGTGGACGCTGGCGAGCTGAGTGCTTCGCTGCAATCTCGGGTCGAGCACAGCGCCTCGCGTAACCCGGTATTTGCTCCGGAACTGGTGCAGTGGCTGCAGGACGCTTTGCTGGTCGCCAACCTTGAACTGGGCCAGACCCAGGTCGAGCAGGCCGCGCTGATTCTTGCACTCCTGCGTAACCCGATGCGCTACGCAGGCAGCCGCTATCAGCCTTTGCTGGCCAAGCTGAATATCGATCGATTGAAAGAGTTTGCCTTGTCTCAACAGGAGCAGCCTGCCAGTGGCAAACCGGCTGCCCAGGGCGAGTCGCTGTTGGAGCGTTTCACTCACAACCTGACGCAGCAGGCCCGCGACGGCAAGCTTGATCCGGTGCTGTGCCGTGACGGCGCGATTCGGCAGATGGTCGACATTCTGGCTCGTCGCCGCAAAAACAATCCGATCGTGGTCGGTGAGGCTGGCGTCGGCAAGACCGCCATCGTCGAAGGCCTCGCATCGCGCATCGCAGCGGGTGAAGTACCGCAGGCGCTCAAGGGCGTAGAACTGCTGTCGTTGGACATGGGGCTCTTGCAGGCCGGTGCCAGCGTCAAAGGTGAATTCGAGCGTCGTCTCAAAGGTGTGATCGACGAGGTCAAGGCGTCGCCGAAGCCGATCATTCTGTTCATCGACGAAGCCCACACGCTGATCGGTGCGGGCGGTAACGCGGGTGGCTCGGATGCAGCCAACCTGCTCAAGCCGGCGCTGGCGCGTGGCGAACTGCGTACCATCGCTGCCACGACCTGGGCGGAGTACAAAAAGTACTTCGAGAAAGACCCGGCTCTGGCCCGTCGTTTCCAGCCTGTTCAGTTGCATGAACCGACCGTCAGCGAAGCCGTCACGATCCTGCGTGGCCTGGCGCAGGTCTATGAGAAGAGCCATGGCATCTACCTGCGCGATGACGCCGTAGTTGCCGCCGCCGAGCTGTCCGCCCGCTATCTCGCTGGCCGCCAACTGCCTGACAAGGCCGTTGATGTCCTCGATACAGCGTGTGCCCGTGTGCGCATCAGTCTTGCCGCTGCTCCGGAAAGCCTCGAGCGCCTGCGTGGCGAACTGGCTGAAGGCGGTCGCCAGCGTCAGGCACTGCGTCGTGACGCCGAAGCCGGTCTGCTGATCGATCACGAGGCGCTGGAAGCGCTGGAAACGCGTCTGGAAGCTGCCGAAGAAGAAAGGGCGGCACTGGAAGCGTTGTGGCTTGAACAGAAGACGCTCGCCGAGCGCTTGCTGGAACTGCGTCAGCAACTGGCCAAGGCGCGTGAAGCGGCCGCTGTCGAGCCGACCGTTGAAATCGGAGAGGACGACGAGGGCACGGTCATCGAGGCCGTGGCGCTGGATGAAACGCAAAGTGTCGAAGCGCTGACCGCTGCTCTGAACGAAACGCACGTGGCCCTGACCGCACTGCAGGTCAAGGAGCGACTGGTGAGCTTCGAGGTCTGCCCGCGCCTTGTGGCTGAAGTGATCAGTGCCTGGACCGGTGTACCGCTGGCGCAACTGGCTCGTGAGCACAACGCCAAGGTGGCCAGCTTCGCCAAGGACCTGCGTATTCGTATCCGTGGTCAGGAGCAGGCTGTTCACGCGCTCGACCGTTCGATGCGCGCGACCGCTGCCGGTCTTAACAAACCCGATGCGCCGGTCGGCGTGTTTCTGCTGGTTGGCCCGAGCGGCGTCGGCAAGACCGAAACCGCGCTGGCGCTGGCTGATCTGCTTTACGGTGGTGATCGTTTCATTACCACGATCAACATGTCCGAGTTCCAGGAGAAGCACACCGTTTCTCGCCTGATCGGTGCACCACCGGGCTACGTGGGCTATGGCGAGGGTGGCATGCTCACCGAAGCGGTGCGTCAGAAGCCGTATTCGGTCGTGCTGCTCGATGAGGTCGAGAAAGCCGACCCAGACGTGCTCAACCTGTTCTATCAGATCTTCGACAAGGGTGTGGCCAACGACGGCGAAGGCCGCGAGATCGATTTCCGCAACACGTTGATTCTGATGACCTCGAACCTGGGCAGCGACCAGATCAGCGCTTTGTGCGAAGACGGCGCACGGCCAACCGCCGAAGTGCTTGAAGAAACCATTCGCCCGGTCCTCAGCAAGCACTTCAAGCCCGCGCTGCTGGCGCGCATGCGCGTGGTGCCGTACTACCCGGTCAGCGGGCCGGTGCTGCGCGAGCTGATCGAAATCAAACTCGGTCGTCTGGGCGAGCGTCTGAACCGTCGTCAGCTGGAGTTCACGTACTGCCAGAAACTTGTCGATCATCTGGCCGAGCGCTGCACGCAAAGCGACAGCGGTGCGCGTCTGATCGACCACCTGCTGGACCTTCATGTCTTGCCGCTGGTTGCTGACCGCCTGCTCGACGCCATGGCTACCGGAGAAAGTCTGAAGCGTGTTCATGCCACGCTGGACAGTTCCGGCAGTGTGACTTGCGAGTTTGCCTGAGGTGGGTGTGATGTTCACTCAGATGCCGCAGCCGTTGGCGTACGCCGAAGCCTTGCTGGCGCAGTTCGCCAGCCTGGCGAGGGCGGCCAACGGCGCCGAGTTGCTGGGTGATTTTGTGCGCGGTCTTGCTGAACTCAGCGGCTGCGAGCTGGCACAGCTTTATCTTTTGGATGCCACTCACACCTGCCTGAAAATGAGAGCCGAGTGCCTGGACGGAATCCTGCAACCACGGGAAGCCGCAGGCCTGCCGGTGGATTACAACGGCGAGCAGTTGTTGCAGTTCGCCCTTTGCCAGAACCGCGTGGTGTGTCTGGGCGAACTGAGCGGCAGCCTGCACGAAACCAGTTTTCTGCCGACGCAAAGCACGCCGTGGCAGTCGTTGTTGTGTGTGCCGGTCATCAACCATCAGCAGGCCGTTGAAGGCGTGTTGTTGTGTGCGAGCCACCGGCATGTCGATCTGCAGGGGTTTGCTGATTCCCTCGGTCAGTTTGGTTCGTTCGCACTGGGTCAACTCAACCTGCTGCAACGCTTGCATCAACCTGTGGATGAGGTGCGACCGGCCGTGGTCAGCACGCCGAGCATCAGCGGATACGGTTTGATCGGAAAAAGCGCAAGCATGCGTCAAACCTACTCCATGATCAGCAAGGTGCTGCACAGCCCTTACACCGTGTTGCTGCGCGGCGAGACAGGCACCGGCAAGGAAGTCGTTGCGCGGGCGATTCATGACTTCGGTCCGCGTCGCTCTCAGGCTTTCATCGTTCAGAACTGTGCCGCGTTTCCAGAGAACCTGCTTGAGAGCGAACTGTTCGGTTACTGCAAAGGCGCGTTCACGGGCGCTGATCGTGATCGCACCGGGCTGTTCGAGGCTGCCAATGGCGGCACGCTGTTGCTCGACGAAATCGGCGACATGCCGTTGTCACTTCAGGCCAAGCTGCTGCGCGTGCTGCAAGAGGGCGAGATTCGCCCGCTGGGCTCCAACGACACGCGCAAGATCGACGTGCGCATCCTGGCCGCGACGCACCGGGACCTGGCTGTGATGGTCAGCGAAGGCAAGTTCCGCGAAGACCTGTATTACCGACTTGCGCAGTTTCCCATTGAGCTGCCAGCCCTGCGACATCGCGAGGGTGACATTCTCGACCTGGCCCGGCACTTCGCCGACAAGACGTGTGCGTTCCTGCAGCGCGGCGCGTTGCGCTGGTCGGATGCGGCCCTTGATCACCTGTCCGGTTATGCGTTTCCCGGCAACGTGCGCGAACTCAAAGGCCTGGTCGAACGTGCAGTCCTCTTGTGTGAGGGCAATGAGTTGCTGGCCGAGCATTTCTCTCTGCGCCCGGACGCTGTGCCCGAGGACAGCAGCCTCAATCTGCGCGAGCGGCTGGAACAGGTCGAGCGCAGCCTGCTGCTCGACTGCCTGCGCAAGAACGATGGCAACCAGACCCTTTCCGCGCGTGAACTCGGCCTGCCGAGGCGCACGCTGCTTTACCGCCTTGGGCGCCTGAATATCAATCTGGGTGACTTCAATGGGTAGGCAAAAGCACTTGTTTTCACCTTATTCGCTTCTGACAGCGCTCCCCGAAAGGGGCGGCGCTTTTTGCTCACTTCTGGAGACCCTCTGATGTCTGTTCGTCACTGGCAAGCCGTCCTGCTCACTGTTGTCGTTCTATGCGGCCTCGGGGGCTGCAGCGGCAATTACAAATTCAACGACAACACCTATCGCCCATTGGGTGATCCGCAGGCGGTCAACCGCGGCAAGTGACCGCAAGGAGCATCATTATGGAACTGGTTTTCGAAATGCTGAACACCAAGCAGTTCGTGCCCACTGACTTGTGCCAAAAGACCTTCAAACAGGCTGGCGGCGTGATTGGCCGGGGGGACGATTGCGACTGGATCATCCCGGACCGCAAGCGGCACTTGTCCAATCATCACGCGTTGATCAGCTATCGCGACGGCTCGTTTTTTCTGACCGATACCAGCAGCAACGGTATCCAGGACAGCACCAACGGCACGCGCCTGCGCAAGGGCGAAGCGGTACGCATCGAGCACGGCAGTGAATACATTCTCGGTGATTTCGAAATCCGTGCCCGACTGGTACGTGACCCGGCAGCCTTCGACGTGGAAGTCGGTCGTCCGCAGGCGGCTGGCAGCATCATTCCGGACGACGCATTCCTTGATCTTGATCCGCTCAATGCGCTTGATCAGCAGGAGCGCGTTTACTCGGAAATCGAAGAGCTGATTTCACCCAGCAACGTAATTGATGACGGCCGTCAACGCGCTGACTATGCCCGTATCGACATGGAAAGCCTGCTGGTGCCGGAACTGGTCGAGGTTCCAAAAGAGCCCGCACCTGCGCCAGCCCCGCCACCGGTCGAGCGTCAATCTGACGGCTTTTGGGAGAAGTTCGGGGCTGCGCTGGGCGTTGACCTCAAAGGGCTCGACCACGATGCGAAAGAGGCTCTGGCTCTGAACGCAGCGCGCTTGCTCAAGCAAAGCGTCGGCGGTTTGCAGCAGAGCCTGCGCACGCGCAGCGAGCTCAAGAACGAATTGCGTCTGGCGCAGACCACGGTGCAAGGCTCGCAGAAAAACCCGTTGAAGTTTGCCGTCGACGCCGGTGAAGCGTTGGACATTCTGTTGCACGGCAACAAGCCCGGACAGTTGCCGGCCGATCAGGCGATATCGCGCGCCTTCCGTGATCTGCAGGCCCATCAGGTCGCCTTGCTCACAGCCAGCCGCGCGGCTGTTCGCGGCACGCTTGAACACTTCTCTCCGCAACAGCTCACGCTGCGTTTCGAGCGCGACAACAAGCCGCTGATTGCCACCTCCGGCAGCCGCTGGAGAGCCTATGGCCGCTATCACCAGGCGTTGCGCCAGGATACCGACTGGAGCGAGCGCCTTCTGGCCCGCGATTTCGCTCAGGCCTACGAAGAGCAGATTCGTCTGATTTCCACACTCCACACTGACCACCAAGGATGATACGCATGTCTCGCCGCTCGACTGCTTTCTTCAACATGCTGGCTGCGCTGACCGCCCTGGTGGTGCTGGCTGGCTGCTCTACGTTGTCGCCGTATTCACACGTCACCAAACTCAACCTGAAGCTGACCGCCAGCGATCAGGTGAACCCGGATCTGAATGGTCGCCCGTCGCCTGTCGTCGTGCGACTGTTCGAACTCAAGCATCCGGTGGCGTTTGAAAACGCGGACTTCTTCAGCCTGTATGAACGCGCGAAGGAATCGCTGGCGCCAGACATGGTTGCCTCCGAGGAACTGGAACTGCGTCCGGGTGAAACCGTCGAGCTCAAGCTCAGCCTGCAGGAAGGCAGCCGCTACGTCGGCGTTCTTGCAGCCTATCGGGACCTGCCGGACAGCAGATGGCGCTACACGCTGCAAGTGACGCCGGTAGAGATCACTGACGCCGATCTGACGCTCGACCAGAACGGCATTCGCAACACTAATGAACCGCTCGCCAAGGCAGATGACTGACCATGAATTCCCATAAAGTCATTTGGCAGGAAGGCATGTTGCTGCGCCCGCAGCACTTCCAGCACAACGATCGCTATTACGATCACCAGATGAAAACCCGTACCCAATTGCTGGGTAGCTATACCTGGGGTTTTCTGAGCCTGGACATCGACCTGCAGTTTCTCAATATGGGCAAGCTGGTCATCAGCAATGCCTCGGGAATTCTGCCGGACGGCAGCCTGTTCGAGCTGGGAGGCAACACCGAGCCGCTGGCGCTCGACGTGCCGCCCAACACCGGCAATACGCCGATTTATCTCGCACTGCCGCTGGTCACGGGCAACCACATCGAATCGCGTCGTCCGGAGCAGTCCGATGTGCTGGCGCGCTACACCGCTTACGAGGCGGAGGTGTCCGACTCCAACGCGGGCGATGACTCTTCGAGTCAGGTCAGCTGCGGTCGTCCCGACTTCAAACTGCTGCTCGGCCAGCAGCAGAGCGACCAGGCTTACGTGAAGCTGAAGGTCTGCGAAGTGCTCGATACCACGCCGGATGGCGTGATCAGCCTCGACCCCGATTTTGTCCCGACCTATATCCAGGCTCACGCGTCCAGCTACCTGCTGTCCTGCCTCAAGGAAGTCATCAGCATGCTCAGCCACCGGGGCGACACGATCGCTGACCGGATTCGCTCCAACGGCAAGGTGGGCGGCGCTGAAGTCGGTGACTTCATGATGCTGCAACTGATCAACCGCACCGAGTTGCTGCTGCGTCACTATCTTGGCCTTGAGCAAGTACACCCTGAAGAGTTGTATCGCACGCTGCTCACCATGCTCGGCGATCTGGCGACCTTCTCCAGTGACAGCAAGAGACCGCGTCTGGACAGCCGTTATCAGCACAGCGATCAGGGTGCCAGCTTCCGCAAATTGATGGAGGCGATCCGCCAGGTGCTGTCCATGGTGCTGGAGCAGCACGCCATCGAGCTGGTTCTGCAGGCCCGTCAGTACGGCATCATCGTATCGCCGCTGCACGATCACAAACTGCTGGGCTCGGCGTCGTTCGTGCTGGCAGCCAGCGCCAACTGCGACTCCGAAGAGCTGCGCCACCGCTTGCCGGCGCACCTCAAGGTCGGTCCTGTGGAGCGTATTCGCCAACTGGTCAACCTGCATCTGCCTGGTATCAAGGTCAAACCGCTACCGGTGGCCCCGCGGCAGATCGCGTTCCACTCCAACAAAACCTATTTCATCCTCGAACTCAGTTCCGAAGACCTGGCACAACTCGAGCGCTCCGGCGGCTTCGCGTTCCACGTGTCCGGCGAATTCGCCGAGCTTGAACTGAAATTCTGGGCTATCAGGAACTGACCGACATGAGCAAGGACACGGATTACAACCAGGACGATAAAACCGTCCTGCTCGACCGCCAGGGCCACGGCCCGGCCGCGAGCCCGCTGACGGACTTCGCTGCGCCGCCACGGTTCGAGCAACTGGAAGAACGCATGATCTACGCGGCACGTCTGCGCCCGGCCGAGGCCTTCAACATCAGCCTCAATTCGCTGGTCGCGGCTGCCTCCGATCTGCTGTCGGAAGTGGTACGCCTCAAGCACAGCGACACCCGCGAAGACATGTACGCGCTCAACGAGCGACTGACTGCCGGCCTGAAGCTGTTTGAAGTCCGCGCATTGCACAACGGTGCTGAAAGCAGCCAGGTGATGGCCGCCCGTTACGTGTTGTGCACGGTGGTGGACGAGGCAGTGGTGACCACCCCGTGGGGTAACGAAAGCGAGTGGTCGCAGATGAGCCTGCTCAGCAGCTTCCACAACGAAACCTTCGGGGGCGAAAAGTTTTTCCAGCTTCTCGACAGGCTGTCGAAAAACCCGGTCAAGCATCTGCCGATGCTGGAGTTGATGTACCTGTGTCTGTCGCTCGGCTTCGAGGGCAAGTACCGGGTGCAGGCGCGCGGCATGCTCGAGCTTGAAGGCATCCGCGATGCGCTGTATCGCCAGATTCGCCAATTGCGCGGCGACGTGCCTCGCGAACTGTCACCCCACTGGGAAGGTTTGAACAATCAGCGCCGCAGTCTGGTGCGCATCGTGCCTGCCTGGATGGTGGTGTTGTTTACCCTGGTCTGCCTGGCGGTGATGTATTTCGGCTTCGCCTGGGTACTGGGTGAACAGCGCGAAACCGTTTTGCAACCTTATCAGCCGTTTGATCCGGCCGCGGTCCAGCCGCAGTCGCAGCCGTAAACAGGGACGCATGATGAAAAACTTTTTCAAGAAAGTCGGCGCATTCCTGCGCAAGACATGGGTCTGGACGCTGCTGCTGGTGCTGTTCGTTGCGCTGTTGGTGTGGTTCGTCGGGCCGCTGCTGGCGGTCGATGATTACAAGTTCTGGGAAAGCTCCACCTCGCGCCTGCTGACCATCAGCGTGCTGTTCCTGATCTGGGGCCTGACGATGGTGTTCGTCAGCTGGCGCGCGGGTGTTCGCAAGAAAGCCCTCGAGGAAAGCGAAGACGGCCAGGATCGTATCCGCCGTGAAGAGCAGATCGACGAAGAGCAGAAAGAGCTGAAAACGCGCTTCAAGGACGCGTTGAAAACCCTCAAGACCTCAAGCCTGTATCGCGGTCGCAGCGAGCGCTGGCGCAGTGATTTGCCGTGGTACCTGCTGATTGGTCCGCAGGGCAGTGGCAAAACCAGTCTGCTGGATTTTTCGGGCCTCGAGTTTCCGATCAACAAGATCGAACGCAAGCTGACCCGCGACACCCTCGGCACTCGCCATTGTGACTGGTACTTCGCCGATCACGGCGTGCTCATCGACACCGCTGGCCGCTACCTGACCCAGCCGGATGCCGAAGTCGATGGCAGTGCCTGGAGCACCTTGCTGGATCTGCTGCGCAAACGTCGTCGCAATCGTCCGCTGAACGGTGTGCTGGTGACCATTCCGGTGGAAACCCTGCTGAACAGCAGCGAGCAGCACCTGGAAACACTGGCTCGTCAGGTGCGTGCGCGCCTGCAGGATGTGCATCAGAAACTGCACGTCGATGTGCCTGTCTATCTGGTTCTGAGCAAAGCCGACCGTCTGTTGGGCTTCGACGAATTCTTCGATCAACTGACGCGTGAAGAAAGCGATCAGGTCCTCGGCACCAGCTTCCGCAAAGAGCAGAAGGGCACCGATGTCGCGGTGCTGCGTACCGAGTTCGAGGAGTTGCTGCGTCGCCTGAACAGTCAGGTGATCATGCGCATGCACCAGGAGCGTGATACCCAACGCCGTGGCCGCATTCTCGACTTCCCGCATCGACTGGGGCAGATCGGCGAACGCCTGTGTCTGTTTGTTGACCTCGCATTCACTGGCAACCGCTACCAGCGTGTCAGCCAGCTGCGCGGTTTCTACCTGACCAGCGCACCGCATCTCACAGAGGAAATGGACGCCACTACGGCCGGTATCGGTGCCAATCTGGGCATGAGTGCTGGCGTGCTGCCAACCCTGCGCAGCGGCCGGTCACGGTTTATCCATCACCTGCTCAGCCGTGTCATCTTTCCAGAGGCCGATCTTGCTGGCCTGGACAAGCGCGAGCGCAGCCGTATTCATTGGGGCCAGCGTGCCTTGTACGTGGGGGCACTTGCTTCTCTGGCGCTGTTTGGCGTGCTCTGGGCAGGCGGGTTCTCTGCAAACTATTCACGGCTGGAGAATCTGCGCAATCTGGCCCAGAACTGGACGCAGCAGCGTTCGGCGCTGACCGCCCGCGATGACTCCATGGCGGTCCTCAAGACGCTCGACACCAGCTATGCGGCCACTCAGGTGTTTCCCGAAAAAGGCGATGTGAGTTACCACGAGCGTGTTGGTCTGTATCAGGGCGAAGAGGTCAACCCGGTGGTCAGGGTAGCTTATGAGCGCGAGCTTCATGATCAGTTGCTGCCCCGCGTAGCGAACCTGCTGGAAAGCCAGATCCGCGCCAACACCAAGGATCGCGACCGCCTGCTCAACAGCCTGCGTGCATACCTGATGCTGAACATGACGGATCGCCGCGACGCGCAATGGCTCAAGGACTGGGTCGCCACCGAATGGTCTCAGCGCTATACCGGCAATACAGCGGTACAGAACGGCTTGAACACCCATTTTGATCGTTTGCTGAAGCAGCCATTCAGCTACCCGCTGAATGATCCGCTTGTGGCTCAGGCGCGTCAGATTCTGCGCAGCGAGTCCTTGGCGACTGTGGTTTACCGCATGCTGCGCGAGCAGGCCCGTAATCTGCCGGAATACACCTTGAGCCAGCACCTTGGTCCTCAGGGCGCACTGTTTGTCGGCACCGATTACAAAATCCCCGGCTTCTACACCCAACAGGGCTACCAGCAGTACTTCTCTGTTCAGGGCACGAAACTGGTCACCGATATCCTGAGCGACAACTGGGTTCTGGGTGAGGGCACTGGCCTGAGCACCATGGACCTGCGTCGTCTGATGGTTGAACTGGAGCAGCTGTACTTCCGTGACTACGCCAACTATTGGGGCGAAGCGGTAGGCCAGGTTCAACTGCCTGCGATCAATGACTTCGGCGAAGGCGCCGAGCAACTGGCAGGTCTGACGTCGGCCAACTCGCCGATCATCCAGATGCTGGTTGAAGTGCGCGAGAACACCCGTTTCCCGGTGGTCGCCGACACGGCTGATGAGGCCGCTGATGCAGCAGGCCAACTGGCGGAGAATGGCGGCAAGCTCGGTAAGCTGGCGGCCGCTGCAGCGGGCAAGGCATCCGATGCGTTGGCAAAAAACCTTCCGGATACCGCCAGAAAGTCTCTGCAAAGCCGCTTCGAGCCATTGCATCGCTTGCTGGATGACAACAATGGCCCGACTGCCGACCTGACCCCGGCTCTGGCCGCGCTCAACGAGCTGCAACTGCAGATGGCAAGTCTGGCCCGTTCCAGCTCGCCGGATCAGGCTGCTTTCGAAATGGCCAAAAACCGCATGGGCGGTCAGCGTGATGCGCTAAGCAACTTGCGCACGACATCCGGTCGTCTGCCACGTCCGGTGGGTGTGTGGTTCAACGTGCTGGCAGAAGACACCTGGCGTCTGGTGTTGGGCGATGCCTATCAATACCTGAACCAGCGCTACCAGAGTGAGCTGTACAGCTTCTACGGCAAGGCGATCAGCAAGCGTTATCCGTTCGATGCCCACAGCGCCAGCGACGTCGCAATCAGCGATTTCCGTGAGTTCTTCAAGGCTCAGGGTATTGCCGATCGCTTCTTCGACAGCTACATGCGTCCGTTCGTCAGTGGCGATCCGGGCAACTACCGCATGCGCAGCGTCGATGGTTACACCTTGCCGGTTTCCAAGGTCTACCTCGATCAGATGGCCTCGGCACTGGTGATCCGTCAGAGCTTCTTTGCCGACAACCCTGCCGAACCGCAAGTGCAGTTCAAGCTGGAGCCTTACACCCTTGACCCGGCTGTCAGCCGCTCCGAGTTCAAGTTTGGCGACAAGACCATTGAATACCGTCACGGTCCGATCGTACCGGTGTCGTTCAAATGGCCTACTGATGCCGAAGACGGTCGCACCAGTCTGGTACTCGACAGAATGGCTGGCCGTCCGCTGGGTCTCGAAAAGAACACCGGCCCATGGTCGCTGTTCCGCCTGTTCGATCTGATGCAGACCGAATACCTGAAGGGGCGTGACGTCCTGGTGCTCAAGGCCGACGTGGGTGGTCTGCGCGCCAACTACCTGTTGACCAGCCAGCGCACGCCTAACCCGTTCGACATGGGTACGCTGCGCAGCTTCCGTATGCCGGGGCAGCTTTGATGCTGGTAGCCAGCCCCTGGCGCAGCGCTGCGCGCACCGATGCCGGCAAGGTTCGGGCGCGCAACGAAGACGCTTTTCTGGACTCCCCACAGCATGGGCTGTGGGTGGTCGCGGATGGCATGGGCGGTCATCAGGGTGGTGATGTCGCCAGCCAGTTGATCGTCGCCAGTCTGGCGGAATTGCCGGTGCAGGAAGGCTTTGACGAGCGCCTCAAAGGCATTCGTCAATGTCTGCACTGGCTCAACCGCCGTTTGGGTCAGGAGCTGACGGTCACTGCGGGTCACCATGACAGCATCATGGGTAGCACCGTGGTGGCGTTGATGGTCGAAGGCAATCGTGCCGCCTGCATCTGGGCGGGCGATAGCCGTTGTTATCTGTGGCGTGGACAGCGTCTGTATCAGCTGTCCAAGGACCATTCACTGCAACAGCAACTGATCGACGAGCAGAAAATGAGCGTCGAGCAGGCCCGCGCCCATCCTGCCGCGCATGCCTTGACGCGTGCGGTCGGTGCAGCAGAACAACTGACCCTGGATGTACTGGAACTGGAGGTGTATCCCGGTGATGCGTTTCTGCTGTGCAGCGATGGCCTGTACCAGGGACTCAGCAGTGATGCACTGGGTAGCGCCCTGAGTTTGACCGCACCCCAAGTCGCGCTGGAGCGTCTGTTCGATGGCGCCTTGCGTGGTTCGGCGCGGGATAATCTGACGGCGGTGGTGATCCGCAAATGACTGAACTCATGCGACCGACCGACGACCTGCTGGTGAACGAGGAGCAGGACAACAACCTGACCTACTTTGCGTTTGCCAAGTCGCACAAGGCCGAACCTGCACTGGCACCGACCAAGGCCAGTATCGGTGAGATGCCCGAGGTGCTGGCGGGGCGTTACCGTATCGAGCGTCTGCTGGGTGCCGGTGGCATGGGCGCGGTCTACCGTGCACGGGACTTGCTGAGCGAACAGTTCGGCGAGCCTGATCCGTATATTGCGCTGAAAATCCTCAGCGAAGAATTTGCCGAGTCGCCGGACGCCAGTGCCTTGCTTTACAGCGAGTTCGCCCTGACCCGACGCCTTCGCCATAACAACGTGCTGCGCTTGCACACGTTCGAAGTGGACACTGAGTGCCAGCGGGCTTTCATCACCATGGAACTCATGCGTGGGCTGACCCTGGACAAACTGCTCTGCGAGCGGCCTCTTGGCCTGCCGTGGAAAGAATTGCGTGACATCGCGCTGCCGCTGCTCGATGCACTGGCCTACGCCCATGCTCGTGGTGTGCTGCATGGCGACATGAAACCCAGCAACGTCATGCTCAGCGAAGACGGCGTGCGCCTGTTCGACTTTGGACTTGGCCAGGCCGAGGAGGGCGTGATGCCGGGATTGCCTCATCTGAGTCGCGACCGTTTCAATGCCTGGACACCGGGCTACGCCGCGCCGGAACTGTTGGAGGGCCAGACACTGTCGGCCAGTGCCGATGTGTACGGTGTGGCCTGCGTGATCTTCGAATTGGCGGGAGGCAAGCATCCGTTTCGCCGCCTGCCATCGACCCAGGCCCGCGACGAGCGTCTTGAGCGTGAGCTGAAGGCCCCGGGGAATTTACCGAAACACTGCTGGCCTGCGTTGCGGACGGCACTGACATTCGATGCACGGGATCGCAAGATCACCGCCAAACAACTGCGTGACGCTTTCGCCGTCACTTCGTCCAGGCTGCAACGCTTGATGCCATGGTGTAACGGATGACGACCGAACAGGGAGCAAATGATGTTCAATCCATCTAACGAAACGCACTTCAGCCTGACCGTCAAAGACTTTTCGGGCGATCTGCAGGTGCTGTCGTTTACAGGTACTGAAGGTATCAGCCAGCCGTTTCGTTTCGACCTGGAACTGGTCAGCGAAAACCCGGACATCGATCTGGAAGCGCTTCTGCACAAGCAGGCGTTTCTGGCGTTCGACCCTCAGGGTAATGGCATCCACGGGCAGATCTACCGCGCAGCCCAGGGGGACGCGGGCAAGCGTCTGACGCGTTACACCCTGTCTCTGGTGCCGCAGTTGCAGTATCTGCATCACCGTACCAACCAGCGTATCTATCAACAGATGTCGGCGCAGCAAATCATCGCGTTGATCCTGGAAGAGCACGGCATCAAGGGTAACGGCTACAAGTTCCAGCTCGGCCAGCCGTGCCCTGAGCGTGATTACTGCGTGCAGTACGATGAAACCGACCTGCATTTCGTGCAACGACTGTGCGAGGAAGAGGGTGTTCACTACCACTTCCAGCACAGCCAGGAAGGGCATGTACTGGTGTTCGGCGATGACCAGACCGTTTTCCCCAAGCTGGGTGAGCCCACGGCGTATGTACAAGGCAGCGGTCTGGTCGCTGACGTGCCTGTCATCAAGGGCTTCAAGCTGCGCCTGGAAACCCGCACAGGCCGCGTGACCCGACGCGACTACGACTTCGAGAAGCCGAAACTGCAACTTGAAGCCGCTTACAAACCCGCCAACGAAAGCAATGAGCCGGACCTGGAGGACTATGACTATCCGGGCCGCTTCATTGATCGCGCACGGGGCAAGTTCCTGAGCCAGCGAGCGCTGGAGCGTCATCGTGCCGACTACCAGCAAGCCGACGGTTGGGGAGATCAGACCGCGCTCAAGAGCGGGCATTTTCTTCAGCTATCCGAGCACCCTCGCGCCGAGTGGAACGACCTGTGGCTGCTGACCGAAATCTTCCATGAGGGCAAACAGCCGCAAGTACTCGAAGAGTCGGTCACCAGCGACACCACCAACAATAAGGACGACTTCCACCAGGGCTATCGCAATCGATTCCTGGCGACCCCGTGGGCCGTCTTCTATCGCCCTGCGCTGGAACACCCCAAACCACGCGTGCTCGGTAGCCAGACCGCCGTGGTCACCGGCCCCAAGGGCGAAGAAATCCACTGCGACCAGTATGGCCGGGTGAAGGTCCAGTTCTTCTGGGACCGCGAAGGCCTTGCCGATGACAAGACCAGCTGCTGGCTGCGCGTCTCCAGCAGTTGGGCGGGCGACCGCTACGGCGGCATCAGCATCCCGCGCGTCGGCATGGAAGTCCTGGTGTCATTCCTTGAGGGCGACCCGGATCAGCCACTGGTGACCGGCTGCCTGTACCACAAGGAAAACCAGGTTCCGTACCCGCTGCCCACCAACAAAACCCGCACGGTGTTCAAGACCCTCAGCTCGCCGGGCGGCGGCGGTTACAACGAACTGCGCATCGAAGATAAAAAAGGTGCTGAACAGATCTTCATCCACGCCCAGCGCGACTGGGACGAGAATATCGAGCACGACCAGAAAATCCGCGTCGGCAACGAACGCCACGACACCGTTGAAAAGAACACCTACACCGAACTCAAGGCCGAAGAACACCGCACCACCTACGCCGACCGCAAAACCGAAGTCCGCATGGACGACCACCTGACCGTCGCGCAAAACCAGCACGTCAAACTGGGCACCGCGCAACTGACCAGTGCAGGCACCGAGATCCACCTGAAAGCCGGTGAGAAGATCGTCATCGAAGCGGGCGTGGAACTCACCGTGAAAGCGGGCGGAAGCTTCATCAAGCTCGACGCCGGCGGAATCACCATGGTCGGACCGATCGTGAAGGTCAATGCTGGAGGCTCCGCAGGGAACGGCACCGGGATCGGCATCAAACCGCCGGTATTGCCGGGGGTTGTGGATAAGGACAAGGCGGGAAGTTTGATGGATCAGGCGTTGGTGAATGCACCGCCCGAGAAGGTTGAGCCGAAGGCTTTTTTTGTGTTTTCCGAGTGATGAAGCCTGCAATGAATAGGAACGATCGAATGCGAAATTCCTGCTTTAAATGGTTAATCCTGCTCACTTTAGCGGTGAGCTCAAGCGCCTTTGCCGCGCAATGTCCGACTCATGATTTTGCCGGGTTCATTAAGGAGTTCTCTACAAACCCCGAAATGCAGAGAGCCTTCACGGCCTCTCCTGTAGTCCAACAGACGGTCGAGCCGAAAGGACCAGCTTATCAGGTGGTGTCGAGGCCATTGCAAACTGTTGATTCATCGGCCCTTTTACTATTGGCTCCTGAAAACGATCAGAAGCCTGGCCTGAGCGCGACAGTTCAACTGCCGAATCAAGTCTATATACGTGACAACAAAGGCAAGGTTCTGAAGATCCTAACCTTCAATCATAGAAATTGCTGGACGTTGTACCATATTGAGGACTGGTCGCTCGAAAAAGTGCTTGATGCTCAAGACCCAAGCGGTAAATTATCGTTGGCTGCAAGAGCCTTTAAACGTGGAGAGTTATTCAATCAGTTGGGTACGGAGATTCAGTCTCCTTCATCAGCCCAACTTTACGTATCGGCATTGAACAGCTATTTGGACGGTGCGGAGCAAGGTTCTGCAGAGGCCGCTTTTGCTGCTGCAGCAATCAGTTTGTCTGGCCAGGCGCCCCGTCTCGAAAATACGAAGATTCTTGGATTGCTTATCGACGCTTCAAAGAGCGTTCCGGAGGCAGGAGTAGCATTGGCCGACTTTTACTGTAATGAGGGTGACAGCGAGGAGACGCGAGCGTGTTTGAACCCCGAGAAATCGCTGGATGCTCTTGTAACGGCGGCACGTTCAGGTGCTCCTTCGGCGTTGATCCAGTTGGGTAGTGCCTACGAAGTCGGCGCCATTGTGCCAAACGACCTACCTAGAGCGATGGCCTGCTACGAGGAGGCCGAGAGAGGAGGGCACGAAGCAGCGTCCTCAAACGTGGAACGGCTTCGCAAGAAAGGTATCACCGTGGATACCAACACTCACTGTTTCAAAGCAGGACGCTTCTGATGAGCACCGGATTACTCGAACAGCGCGCTAATTATCCTCATACGGGATATGAATACGGCTATGGGAGCGTTGGTAACACCGACGCCGATGGTGACGGTCGCAAAGAGATCGACTGCTCGCATCTCCTGACCAAAATGCTCACTGGCGCGGGCTACACCATCCCTTACAAAACTACGAGGGAGTTAGCGTCAGACACCACCCACTACGATTTTATTGCCCTGAATGATGTCCAGGAGGGTGATATTGCCCTGTGGACGACAAAGGGACACACCGGTGTTGTGGAAAAAATGGATGCAACCCGCACCAAGGGAGAATTCTTCGGATCGCAAACCTCTACGGGACCGAAGTCCGCAAAATTCGGCGCTGGTGCTTACTGGCCGATGCCCGACAAATATCTAAGGCCTAAAGCCCAGTATCGAAGCGGAGCGCAACCGGCACCTGCTCCAGCGCAGGCACCTGCTCCTGCCGGGCCTGCACCTTTGATGAGTTTCCAATATCCGTTTCGTAAGGCTGACGGGAAGCAATTCACCGATGCAGAAGAGGTCTACAAGGCGTTGGAAGGAGAGACGTCCGGTCACTATCTGCTGGGCAGTAACAAATTTTGGCACGGTGGTATCCACATAAGCGACAAGAGTGCCCCGCAGTGCGTGTTGAATGAGCCAGTGCGCTGTATGGCCGATGGTGAAGTTGTGGCTTATCGTCTGAATGAGGATTATCTGGAGTCCACGTTCGGTGACAACGAGAAAAAACTCAAATACTCCAACTCCTTTTGCCTGGTGCGTCACGAGTACAAATCTCAGCCAAATCCAGAGACGGGACCGAATAAGGATAAGCAAAACAAGCTGACGTTTTACAGTCTGTATATGCATTTGCTCCCTTACAAACGCTACCCGCTTGCCCCAGACGAAACACCAACGCCCAAGGTGACCATGACGGTGGGCGACTTCAAGGCTTACGATACGGCTCCAGCGCCAGGTGTGGCGAGCGAGTCTTGTGGAAAGCTGGCAAAGGGAACGAAGCTGGAGATACTCGAGACGGCCCTGAATGGGGACGTGACCTACGCCAAAGGCAAGATTCTGTCAGGCGGTGTGAATCAGGGCTCAGTCAAGAAGCGAAGTGAAGGCGCTGAGGTCTGGTTTGCTTATTTGAAAAACGGCGAGCCGTACAAAAACTCAAAGCCTACCCAGATCTGGGTCGCCGACAAAATACCTGAGCGAGCAAGGCCTAACTATTGGCAGGGCAAGGTAAAGGCCCAGATACTGAAAAAGCTGGACATGTACGGAGATCCTGCCGTTGCAGAAAACGGTAAACCTGTGGGCGCTTCGCTTGCGTTGTCGCAGCTTAACCCAGGCGGTGTCATCGAGTTTGATAGCAAAGAGGTGTTGAATCTCAATGTGGGTGGCGTTACTCGAAGAATGGCGAAGTGCACAAATGTCAGTGCCGTATTGGCAGGTGCCGGCACCATACCGCCCAGCTTCTGGGTATGTGTAGAAAACGCTGCGGACTACCACATGCTTGACTGGACCTCTCTGACCCCAGGCAGCTTCGATTCAGTCCAGGCCGCCAGCACTGGGATCAAGGCAGGAGACCCGATCGGTTACCTGGGGCAAACAGAAAATCTGACCGGTGAGGATGGCGGTGTCTCCAGCAAGTATCAGGTACATGTTGAGATTTTTACCGCCGAAGCAGAGGTCAAAGACTTTCTCAAAAATACCGCTGGCTTGAAGAAAGGAAAGCAGTACGTTCACCTACCTGTCGGTACAGCGCTCAAGAAAAAAGCCCCTGCAACGGAGACCACTACAATCCAGAAACAGCATGCGGTTGACCTGAGCAAAGCTCCGGTCATCAAGGAAGGCACTGAGGAGTGGTATGAGGTCAGCGTGACAGAGGACGGGCAATCGATAACTGGATTGGTGAAAAAAGCGGGTGCGGTCATCATCACTCAGCACGATTGGGAGAAGTTGGGATTCCAGATCGTTGAGGAAAACAATGCGACAGCAGACGGTTTCCTTGATCCTGAAGACATGCCTCCTTTTTTCAAGGACCTGTTCGCGAAAGTAGATACGAACCATGATGGGGATGTTTCTCCTGGCGAACTCGCGGAAGCGTTAAAAAATACCGACACTAGAGATCAGTGGGCGAAACTGATTGCGCACCATCCGACTGAATGGAAGTATAAGGCTGACGCAGCCAAGTGGAGTAAACTGGACAAACTACTTGAGACGTCGCCTAAAACGCTGAAGCACGAGAAAGAGCGAATTAGCAAGTATGTCTTTTGGGAGGAGCTTACCGGTAAGGCGAGTGTGAGTACTGACGTGGTTTGGCATTTTCATCCAATCGAGTTCTTAAGGAATATGAGAGCAAAAGCCGGATTTGTATTCACACTCGAAATGATGCAAAAAATCTATCCGGCGGTAAATCCTTCCAGACAATCAGAACTGCAGGAAATCGCAGATGAGTTAAATGCCCATATCGACATTTATAGGTTGGATACGCCTTTACGAAGAAGCCATTTCTTTGCACAGGTTATGCAGGAGACAGGTGCTTCTCTTAGTGTTGAAGAAGGGTTTGTTTGGAAGGCGTCGGCTTTGATTGGGTCTTTCTCATATTTCCGTCATAATCCTGCTGCAGCACGTGCACATGGTTACGACACTACTAAACCAATAAAAGCCGATGGGACACGAGTTAATCAGGCAGACTATGAAGCTGTTGCTAACGGTGCGTATGGTGGGCGTGCAGAACTAGGAAACGGAAATTATGCAAGCGGGGACGGCTGGAGATTTCGAGGGCGAGGTCTCAAACAGCTCACGGGCAGGGCGCATTATAGAAAGTTTACAAAGTGGTGTTCGACCAACTCAGCTGAATGGCCGGGTGAACTTCATGATTTTGAGGCGAATCCTGACCTTTTGGTTCAAATGAAGTATGCCGTCCGTTCCGCTGCGTTTTTCTGGATAGATAATGGGCTGCATCGGAGGGCCGACGCAGGGGCTAATGACTCCACAGTGCAGTCAATAACCGATGTAGTAAACTATAATACTGATAGCAGATCTGCGCGAATAGATAATTTTAAAAAGATTTGGCAGCAGGAGCTATTTAAATGAGTGGATTCTATGTTTAAGTCTAAATTTACCGCTATCACCTGCTTTTGTTGTTCAATGCTTTGTGTGCCGTGGGCACAAGCGTATGACGATGAGCCAGAAAAAACTTTATGTGGAGCCAGCGAGCAGATTTATTTTAGTTGTCCTTTTTCGGATGAGAAAATAGTTTCGATATGTGCGTCCGGTAATACCAGCCCTAGTACTGGATATGTTCAGTATAGGTATGGCACTCCAGACAATATTGAGATGATATTTCCGCAGGAAAAGATTCCGCCTAGGAAAAAGCTTTTTATAGTGAATGCTTCCGAAGGTAGTGTGAGCAAAGATATTATTAAATTCAAGAATGGAAGCTATACATACCTTGTTTCACAGATGTCAATGAGCAATTTAACTGTGCTAAAAAATGGAAAGGTTATATTAAGAAAGTTTTGTGATGAGGGCGGGAATAAAGTCGTAAGTCGAGAGGCAAGACAAGGCATCGAGAAGGTACCTAAAAGTGATGAGGATTTCAAATAACTTGTTAAGGTGGACATCTAAGCTCGAGCTTTGTGTGTCCATAGTTTAAATGTGAGAGCAGACAGTTAAGTGTGGCTCCAGTAATTAAAGGCTGGGGCCAGCTGGCTGTTGTTTATTCAGGCTTCAGATGAGAGAAATCTATAAGCTGTTGACCCTGTTGACCCTGTTGACCCTGTTGACCCTGCTGACCCTGCTGACCCTGCAGGCTCAGAAGTAAACCCCCGCAATATTCTTCCGTGCCTAAATAAATATGCGGCTGCTTATAAGTTTGAGCAGTCAAGAGTTATAGCTAACTTTCTTTCAAAAGTCGCACATGAGAGCAGCTAAGGGTCGTGGAAGAGGGTCTAAGATTTAGTGCTACGCAGATGAAAAAACATATGGATGCAAAACGCAAAACAGAGTCAATGGTTATAATGCCGCGACCGATAGTTGTAACTTTGGAACGCTTCGAGATAAGTTATGGACGCAGACAAGCTTTTACGCAATGAATGCCGAAAATTTGGGCAGCTACGTTTACGCCAACAGAATGGGTAATGGTAGTGAGGAAAGCAAAGAGGGATACATGTACAGGGGGCGAGGCATGCTTGAAGTGACCGGGAAGTCGGAATATAGGAAATTCACTACCGTACACAATCAAAAAAATCCTACAGATATTCAGGACTTTGTTGCCAATCCTGACATGCTAGTAAGCTCGATAGAATATGGTGTGGAATCTGCATTTGTATTTTGGTTTACTAAAGTGGGACGGACGGGGAACAAGTTGTCGGACGTGGCGGAGACAGGTAGTGTTACAGAAGTTACCGAGTTAGTTAACGGCGGGCAGAATGGATATACAGATAGAAAGACCAGGTTTCAGTCTCTACAGTCACTAATGAGGTTTTGAATAATGTTGATTAATAAGCTTGCGTTAATCTTTTTCTTTGGTTTTTTTTCGGTTTTTGCTTCAGCGCAAAACGAAATAAATTATGTTGATGGCGGGGTGGTACAAGGGCCGTTTAAAACCGATATTATTGAGGGAGGGGAGTTGTCTATAATAAATACAAATGATATGGAATTCCCTGTATCGCCTGTTCTGAATATAACAAGGGGCGGCGTTAGGAGCGATAGAGCCCTCGTCGACAAGTATGATGTCGCTGGTTCCGACCCTAAAATCGAATCGTTGTTTTTTTTATCCTGTGAAAGGTAAAAAAATGTGTTCGTGTTGGCGTCTTGGGAGATTACTAGTAGAGGTATAGGGACGTATGGCACACTCTATCAAGTTTATGCGTACAAAAAAGATAAAAATGATAAGTTGATACGGAACAAGATTATCACCTTAGATGATAATTTGTCAGGTATGGAAGGTTACCAAGAGGGGGAGGAACAGCACTTTTCTTATAAAGACGCTGCTTCGATAAAGCGCTATGTAAAAGACGTGATTAATAAGTGATACCTTGAAGGGAGAGTATTTTTTTGAGGTTTTAATTGTATAGCGACTGATTTTAAGACGCCGGATAACTGTTACTTAGTAAATGGTGAGTTTCTTGATACGTCTAGGTGATTTGGAAGTAGCTCAAGCAGTCCCCCGGAACCGAAACCTTTCTGGGGATGGATATTGTAATGCATCCCCAAGGATAGCTGTGCAGCGTTGGACTGGCTTATATGTTAGCAACGGCTCGGCACGAGACTTATAACTACTTGGGGCCTAAGTTTTTTAGCTCCAAAGCGGAGCTGGGTAGCGTAGCATACTTCAATAAATATGATCCGGTTTTGGCAGGCACAGCTCTCAGAAGATCGACTGCCATAAAATTCGAAAATACAGTGCAGGGTGATGGTTACACCTACCGAGGGCGAGGTTTGGTAAACTTGACCTGGAAAAACTACAGAAAAGCTTCAGAATATTTTGGCATCGACTTTGTATCTAAGTCTGATTTGGCTGCAGAGTTCCAATACTCAATACCAATAATGATTTGGGGGATGAGGACGGGTATTATAACGGGTAGAAAGCTAGGTTCTTATATATATAACCGCATGCCGACTATTGTGGAGCAAGAGCTGTAATTAATGGCGCCGATATGAGAGGGATAATCGCCAGTTATGTTGTAAAGTTTGAGGCTATACTAAAGGCAATGTCTTTGGCTCCGGAGAGTAATTAGCATGAAGTTCATCAGGTTTGTAGTGGTTTTTTTTCTTCTTGGAAGCCCTTTAGTGAAGGCGGTTGAAAAGCAAACGAGCGATGCAGATATTTATGTGATTGATGAAGAAAGCCAGAGTTTGCGGATTAGTTGGCCTGCCGGAAAACTATCGTTGAAAGGAGTTGTAGGGGAAAAAGGAGCGATTACAAGAGATCTGGTAGCTTTTGACGGCAAGAAAGCTCTGCATTATGAGAATCTAGGCGTTCGATCTCAGTTCGAGGCATATGTAACCTTAAAGAGGGTTGGCCATGACGTATTTGTTGATTGCATTTATGGCAATATTAGAAGTGAGCAGAATGGGGCTTTGATTAATAAGGCTGTATGCGATATCAACGAAAAACTAATTCCGGATTACGAAAACTTTATTTATCGGTATTCTGATGCATGGAAAGAAAGTGTAAGCGCACTGGACATTTCATCTTTAATCCAAGAGCCCTCAAACGCTGCGTCTATTAAGGATGGGGTGTTTAACGATATAACAGTGCTACGGGTGTATAAGTCTCGGGATTCGTTAATAGATAAGTTGCCTGTCACTGTTTTGCAGAAGGACTCTCTTAAGCATGAGTTAGGGGCTGATATGATGTTTACTGTTTATGGTAAGTCCGATTTAAATAAGGTGACCCGCATAGAGGTTCCTCCTAAAAACTTAGAGGGGGTGTTTAAAAGATTGGATTATGAAAGCGTCAATAGTCTCTTGCATTGACGGCCTGGATTTTTTGATTTGATCGTGCGGTGTGCATGATTTAGTGTAACCGCTCAACGATAATAATACGATTCAGGTTAATGTTAGGGGTAATACAATGCTTTTTATAATAAATTCAGCTTTTTGCGAAAGCGTATTTCTCATAAAAAAGGAAGTGGGTTTATGGTGAAACTTTCCTCAAGGGGTATCGCGGCTGCTCCATGACCTATGATTACGCCGGCAACAACGTGTTGGACGAATGGGGGGATATTTGAGGGCTCGGGATGCTGGACGCATTTTCGTCGCAACCTCGTTGAATTACAAAAGTGAAGCCCTCAAGTAAAACGGGGCACGCGGATGTTGCGCTGAACCTGAAAAAAGTTATATCGGATCAAGCGTGACATGAAGCCCAGTGAGCGATGCTCACCTTAAAATAAGTTGTCACGAACGAAGTCTGCCGACACCTGTTTAGTAAAAAAATATGGATCTAAAGTGCGCAGCCACAGTTAAAGGCTTAAAATTTAACACCATCAGTTAATTGGCCAGCAACTGGAGCAAGCTCGATCGGTGCATTGAAGAAGGCTATTTACCAATGGACAAAAAAGTCGCAGAACGCACGATCTGCACCATCGTGATAAGAGGCAAGAACTGGTAGTTCAGCGACACGTCTAGAGGCGCGACGGCCAACGCCCAACTGTACAGGCCTGTCGAGACATTCAATGCCACCTGCCCAACGTTCTATGCGGGGTTGACCCACGCATAGAGCTTTTGTCAATGGCATCTTTGACTGAGGCTTACAAAGGCTTACTGCCGCGGAGCTTCGACCCTTGACCTCACGGCTAGATGTTCTACTCTGATTTTTTAGCTCCGTGGGTTCATTGAGCACATACAAAAATTGAACCATGCACTAGCGGTAATAAGGCAAAAAGATTATTTGGGCTATTATATGAATTCGTCCCAACAAGAATAATTGATATTTGCTGAAGCGCACATAGACGTCCTAAGGGAAAAAGATTAATGAGAGTGGTTTTTTCTTTTTTGATTTTGCTGGCTGCTGGTCATCTGAACGCAGCCACCAAATGTGAAGCCGATCTTAGCGGGGACGGAGTGTGTGATAGCTACACGATAACGCGCACAGAGGATGGAGCCAGCTCAAATATTACGATTAATATCGGAGCAACGGACAAGACGGTTTCTGAAGGGTTTGACCTAGGAGACGGAGGACTATCCGTAGGCTATTTTCCTGCAGAGTTTTCGTTGCTTTTGGATTTTCACACCCGAGATACTGATTTAACAAAATACGTATTCAAATGGAGTGCTGCCAATAAAGATTGGGTGCTCTACAAGAGGGCAACTTGGGTCGAGCCAAGTATAGATGAGAGATATTCGCTCTACGGAGAAAAATTCCCTAAGGAAGAATTGTTTCCACAAGGCTTTCATATTGAGCGCATAGCATGTTGCACCTATTTCTCTGCGTTTTCGGAAGTCAATCCGGAGATTAAAGTGTTAAGTGCAGATGACGCGGCTGTAGAAGTAAGTAAAGAACTGGATCTGGTATTCTCGAAGTTGCCGCAGGGCGAGAAAGGCGAACTTTTCTATACGTTGGGCAATGAGGGAAACAAAATTAGGAAAAATATACCTCAAGATTTTATATATGAAACTTCTATGGCGATAAACGAAAGGAATGTGGGTAAAATAAATGACTATGCAAGTTATCTTTATCTTAATGAAAATAACATAATGGCTGCGCTGATCCTTAAAGAGATTCGTAAGAGATATCCTGATAGGGTGGTGGCGACTCTAAATTTGGCTGATGTCTATTGGTCGCTTGTATGCGATCCGTAAACCCCACCTAACCAAGGGTGGGGCGACGGTTTACTGTGGCATCTCTGGTGAGCAGTTCCACGGCAGCAAGGCTTCATAATCTTCAACCGATTGCGCTTGCGGCAATCGCTCAAGTACGTGGCGTAGCCACGTATAGGGCTCCTGGCCGTTGACCTTGGCGGTCTCGACCAGACTGTAGATCTTTGCGCTCGCAGTAGCACCGTTGACGGTATCGCTGAACAGCCAGGCCTTGCGTCCAATCACGAACGGTTTGATCGCTCTTTCGGCCGCGTTGTTGTCGATGGGCAAATAACCCGCTTCGACATAACGTTCCAGTCGGTTCCAGTTATTCGCCAGATAATGCACCGCTTTGCCCAGGGCGCTTTGCGGCGTTACTTGCGATTGGGTTTTATCCAGCCAGACTTTCAGCTGACCCAAGATCGGCAGGCTCTTTTCCTGGCGAGCGATAAACCGCTGTTCATTGCTGGCGTCCTTGAACTCACGTTCTATGCCGTACAGCTTGTTGATCAGCGTCAGCGCGATATCCGCACGCCCCGTCTTGCCCTTGGGCTGCACTTTTTGCGCGTCCACGAACTTGCGCCGGGCATGAGCCATACACGCCAGACATTCCACGCCCGGCTGCAATGCCAAGGCGTTATAGCCGGCGTAATCATCGGTCATGACATAGCCACGATAACTTTCCAGCAAACGCAACGGTACGTCCTGCGCACGGCTGGACGTGTAATCAAAAAGCACGACTTTTCGATCCGGCGGACCACTGGCTTGCACCCACATCCAGGATTGACTGGTCGGGTCTCGATCCGGCTCTTTCAGCACCTGGACACGGGTTTCATCGCAATGGATTACCGGACTTTCCAGTAATCGGTCGCGCATCAAATTCAGCAAGGGCTGGAAGTGTTCGCTGCACTGGATGATCCAGCGCGCGAGAGTCTGGCGTGGAATATCAATGCCATGTCGGCTGAGCACCGTTTCAAACCGGTGCAACGGCAAACCATCGACATACTTGGTGGTCAGCAGCATCGCCAACACGCTGGGGCTGGCCATGCTTTTTTCGATCAACCGGGCCGGTTTGTCGGCGGTGACCGGTGCAGTTTCGCAGCCTCGGCAGGCGTATATCCTGCGGACTTGTTTGATGACGCGGATCTGCATTGGCACGATATCCAACTGCTCGCTGGTTTCTTCGCTGATCACATGCTTGCGGCAACCGCAGGCACAGGTCAGTTGGTGCTCGGGCAGTTCGTGGATGACTTCGATGCGGGGAAGATCAGCCGACAACGGCTTGCGTTTGCCGCGGCGAGGTGTCGGTGCAACGACTTCTTCGTCAGCGTCACCCACTGACGGCATGGGCTCGCTTTCAGGCTCATTGAACAGGGCCAGTTGCGGCGTATTGGGTTCTACCGTCTGCTCGGATTTACGACCGAAAATACGATCACGCAACAGCTTGATCTGCTCTTTGAGATCAACGATGTGAGTGGCGTAAGCGTCTTTGACTTCCCGCTCGCGCGCGCGCTCTTCATAGCTCTCAAGCAACATCTGTTTGAGAAGCACGGGGTCGTCGGGGAGGTTTTCGGGCACTGGTCGCATGCCCTGGATTATACCCGTCAGGCCACAAATCTTGGAGTCAAAACCTTATGCGGGCGGTTTCTCCAGAGATCAAATCCATCAAGCAACCAATTCAATTCCTGAACAGTCAGCACGATGGCTTCGTCGACTTCATCCGGTGAGGTTTTGAAGCGCTCGGATTCAAGGCGCTTGAGCCAAAGGCAAAAGCCGTTGCGCTCCCAGTAAAGGATTTTCACTCGATTGCGGTGGCGATTCAGAAAAACAAAAAGCACGGGGTCGAACACCGCCACTTTGATATCCAACTCCACCAACGCGGCCAGGCCGTCAATGGATTTTCGGAAGTCGACGGGCTTGGGGTAGAGATACACTTTTTCGACTTTGGCGTCGGGTCGCATCATGGTGGATGGGCTCCTGAGAGAATCGGAAGCCCAGCATCCGGCATTAGCTTAGTGCTTTGAATGTGGGGTTCATGGAGCGGTTACGTTTGTCTGAGTACAAAACCAGCACGTCAAACGGGGCACCGGGCGGCTGACCAGTGCAGGCACCGAGATCAACATGAAAACCGGTGAAAAGATCGTCATCGAAGCGGGCGTGGAACTAACCGTATAAGCGGGCTGAAGCTTCGTCAAGCTCAACGTCGGCGAAATTATCAGGGCCGGACCGGTCGTGAAGGTCAACACCGGAGGCTCCGCATGCAACGGCACCATTCAGGATATTTTAATTGATTGTGTATATCAAGGGTTTACCAAAAGAGAAAACCGCGATAAAAGCGGGGATGAAAGATGACTTGGATGAATTGATCCTTATATAGAAAACACCTCGGCGATCAGTCATTATGAACCCGGGCGGAAACGAGCTGCATATCTCAAAAAAATTGTTGGGAGTCGGATGTGAAAATAAATTGTAGATTTGTTTTAGTTTTAGTCTCTCTCTATTTTCTGCCAGCGCACGCTGATTGCATTAATAGCGGTACGAGCCAAGAAGTTGACGCGTGCGCAAAGGCAGAAAAAAACACCGCAGATGCCCGGCTAAACGACAGTTATAAAAAATTAATTGCAAGAGCTCAACGTCAGTATAGATCAGATGCTAGGCTTGGCGATGAATTTAAAGCGAAGCTAAAAGAGTCGCAGCGTGCATGGCTAAAGTTGCGTGATACGAATTGCCCACTTGAAGCATTTGAAATAGAAGTTGGGCAGGCTGCTTACCTGACAACGATTAATAACTGTGTGGCGGGGATGAGCCTGGAGCGTGCGGCTTATTTGGATAAAGTATTGCCCGATATTTAAGACGAATTTTAGATTGGAATTTTCCCTGCGTTCATCGCTGCGACTTAGGTTTAAAGGTTTGCAAGAGTGGAGTGGGTTTGAAGATAGGAGGCAACTCTTGGATCGGCTAACCTTATGTGTGGCTGCGCCACGTACTGGAGCGTCTGCCAATGGCAAGTTTGGTTGAAGATTACGAAGCCTTGTTGCCGTGGAGCTGTTCACCCACAATGCTAGCTGAGCGCGCCACCCTTATTGAGTTTAGTGGGGTTTATGGAGCGCTTACAAAAGATCGTCATCAAAGCGGGCGTGGAACTCACCGTGACGGCGGGCTGAAGCTTCATCAAGGTCGACGCCAGCTGAATACCTTGATTGACCTCGATCGTGAGGGGCAACGCTGGAGGCTCTGCAGAAAGCGGGATCGGCATCAGGCCTCTGGTACGCAGATAGCGACAAGGCGGGGCGTTTGATGGATCAGGGATTGATGAATACGCCGCCTGAGAAGGTTGAACCGAAAGCTTTTTGGTGCTTTCTGCGTAAAAAGGGTTTCTTGATGAAGAACAATTTGGTTTTCCGGTTTGCCATGGCTCTCTCACTACTTAGCGCTTTTACTGTGGTGACTGAGGCTGCTAGCAGTGGCCAAGTGCTCTGCCCTTCGAAGGATATTTCCACGTTTGTGGGCGTATTTGCCGAGGATGCGGCCTTTCAAAAGCAGTTCACTGTTTACCCTCTCAAAAAAATAATGACAATAGACGCTGAACCAGAGCCTAAGCAGGAAACCCAGCTGATTACAAAGGGAAGTGTGTCGTTCCCACTCATCCCAGAGAAAAGAGTACGCACGGAACGTGGGCTGACGCTTGAGGTAATTGATAATGACCAGAAGACAGCCACGGTTAAGCTGGAAAAGCCCGATACAGGCTATCTAGTCCTATACGTGTTTAAGTTAAGCAACTGCTGGTTTTTAGAAGAAGTCGAAGATTATTCGCTTTGACGCTTGGTTGAAAAGAAATTTATATGTCTTTTGCCAAGGTTATGCTTCGGGGTCTGCCTCCGGTAAATGGTATACAGCCACACATGAATGGGTACTATAGCGAGGAAAGTCCTACCCGGCGCGTTGATCAGTCCGGAGGTTTGGCGGAACGAGCGTTCGGCCGCTGGAGGTAGCCCGGCACGGTTGGAGCAGGTAGGTTCTTCGGTCAGCTTTCAGTTCCCTATTCGAAAAACGGGAGGCTCGCAGTTCAAACGAGCAGAAAAAACGCCACGAAATATCGCACTGACGCTTTTAGTAGGCGTATGGGTATCATCAAAGGGCTGACATACACCGCGAGTATGAGCGGCGAAATGGCTACGCGTACGAATACGAACTACAACATGATTATCGAAGGGCACTTCTGTGATTTCTAAGAAAACGTTATTCGCTGTTGTTTTTACGTTTGTCTCTTCTGCGAGCGCTGAAGCAGATAAAGTCGTATGTGATCCGGATAGTCATTTGTGTTCTATCCAAATTGATAAAAATTATTGTGACGATGGTGAGATTGCTACTTCGAGATGGGACATATTGAGTGGAGAGTATGTGCTAAGCTGTGAGTGTGACTGCACTGCGCAAGAGAACCGCTTTTGGATTATAAGTCCGAGTGGAGGTGTTAAGTCTCTTGAAGCGAGCAAAGTAACGAATTCAGTCGATTTAGTTAAGCATAAGAAAGGTGTGTCTGATACTTTCGGGGTAGTTCCTTTTTGCAGTGCAATGCTGTCACGTTCGAACGGGTTTATTTTTCTTGAAAAGACACCAAGTAATGCGTATGTTAGCGCACCTTATTGCTACTCATTGATAAAGAAAGATTCAGCAGGGACTTGTCAGTCTGAAACTTGCATAGATAAAGAAAAAATTGTCACGGATTTTGCAAAGAAATACAATGAGCAGTTTTTAACTGAGTTTAAAAATGCTACTTCCCGGCTATACAAAGAGAATGCCAGATTTGCCGACTTTCCAAAGAGGTCATTTGTGAAGCTTTACTTAGATAAGTATGGGTTTTCCAAAAATAATCAGCAAATACTCAATGATACAGCCTATTTTTGGCAGCAGGCCAATTACAATGGTGATGCAATTTGGTTGCTTGAGAAAATAATTGATAATAACCCCGAAAGAGTGGTCGCATATTTAAATCTTGCAGATGCCTATTGGTCGGAAGGCGAAAAACAAGCTGCACAAAAAAACTACAATACCTATGTTTCTATTATGATCCAACAGGGCAGGCAGCAAAAAATACCTAGCCGGGTAATGGAACGTTATGATCCAAGGTGGTAACAAGGAAGTATTAATAAAAACCAAAGAAACTACTGTGAACGCTAAAAGAATTTTGAAACTATATACAAAATTAAAAAGATGTTGAAAACGTTTAAACGTCAGGGGCTTATTGCTTTTTTCTGGGCTAAGTATTCCTGGCAATTGGGTTGTGGATAGTCCGTCAAAAGAACAACTGCATCCGCTTGTGGTAGCCTCATCGGGGCGGCGAAAGGTTTCGGTGTTTTTTCTGAAGAACAACTTGAAATAAAAAGTACGTAATATTCCTGTCGCACACGCAGAAATCTTCTACACACTAACTAATGGTGATCCGCAACCTGAACTATGTTTAGTAAGTTGAAGGTGAAGAGATAGTATCTGTGTTTTTTTGAAAGAAAGTTAGTGAAAGTTCTTGGCAAGTCAGTGTAAGTGCTTATAAGAAGCTATGTCGAGCATAAGGTGTTTCAAGGTTTGATATTTTCAACCCTGGAAATGCTCATTATGATAGAGGTGGATAAAATGTCTGTGAAATGCTTTGCAGGGAGATCCAATGGATGCCGCTCTCCAAAATTGCAATGAAGGGCAGGATCTGGTAACGGGAAAGGAGTTGATCGTGATAAAGGTTTGCGTACGACTTTGATGGCTTTTTCGTTGCTTTCTAAGCAGGCCAATTCCCACAAATCGTTATGGGTCGAATATTTACGGTATTCAGGTCGGCACTGAGTTTAAAAATGGTGTTGACAGTTCAAGGTTTATTAAATTCTTAAAGGTGGTTTAAGTGTAAAAAGATATGGAAAACGCATCAGCAGTTGGATTTTGGAAAGAGTTTCATTTGTGGTTTGCGCACCTAGGATAACGATCTTCGATCACACGCTCATCCAACTGTGCAGAAAGCTTTTGATGCTATACTGAGCCAACATCCTTAGGTTCGGAAAGGAGTTTTCGGAGCTTGAATAATGAATAAGCTTGTCGTTGTTTTGTTGTTCCTATGGCCCTTCACGGCGCATGCTGAAACTAAAAGTTTTAAGCTTGATCCTGAATTTATGGGCGCCTCACAGTTAGTGTTTGCCTCCGAAAGTGTCAAAGGACACGAGGTGCTGAAAGGATGGGTTATAAGCGGTGAAGGCCAAAAGTATAACGTGCCTGACGTATGCGAACCTGAAGGTGGCGTGGCAGAGATAAGCGATGCTTACGTAGTTAATGGCAAAGCTCGTTACTTTGTTTTCACCTGTTCTTGGTCTGTTTCGCACCCGGGCATCGGTTTAAAAGGAATCCAATATGAGACCTTTATATACACTGGGAGCTCCTTTGGTTCATTAAAAAAGGAAACAATGTTGTCTGGGGCTCTTTCAGGGTACGAAGGAAGTCTAGAGGAGGGTGGGTACAGCTACGCGTGGTACGTCGTACGTGATATTGCTAGCAAAAAAATTATTGAATTAGAGAGAGGCAAAACGGACGACTCGCTCACATTGGCACGTGATATTGCTTTGGTTAGATTAAAAAGTAATGATTATAATGCTGTTAAAGCGTATCTAGAACCTGTAAGAATGAGTCAGTTGCTTAAGGGGTCACCGATTAATAATTCTAACGTTACCATCTATAATGATTTGGGGTTTGCGTTAGGTCAATCTGAAAGCTTTGAACTTGCATATAAGGTTCTAAGTGAGGTGGAACGTGTTTCGCCTGATAGGATGGTTTTAAAGCTGAATATTGCAGATGTTTTGTGGGGGATCGATAAGCGCAAAGCTGGTGTGTATTATAAAGAATACGCTAAATTGATGAGAGAAGCTGGCAAGGAGAGGTTAATACCTAGGAGGGTTTTGGAGCGCATGCAATAGCCTAGTCGTGTTGAGTACGATATTGGCGTATTTGCGCAGTTGAAAATAATCCAGTAAATTTGACACGGCAGGTGTTGATGAATGCACCGCATGAGAAAATGGAATCGTGCGCTTTTAGTGTTTTCCAAGTAATCAGGTCTGCAGCAAAGGAACTGTTGAGTGCCAAATTCTAGCTTTAAATGGCTAATCTTGCTCACTGTAGGGATGAGTTCAGGCGCTTTTGCAGCTCAATGCCCGACTCAGGACTTTGTCGGGTTCGTAAAGGAATTCTCCGCTAATCCGGAAGTGCAGAGAGCCTTCACTGCCTCTCCTGTAGTCCGGCAGACGGTCGAGCCGAAAGGGTCAGCTTATCGGGTGGTGTCAAGGCCGTTTCAAGCTGTTGATTCATCAACCCTGTCATTATTGGCTCCTGAAAACGCTCAGAAACCTAGGCCGAGCACGACGGTTCAATTGCCGAATCAAGTCTATACACGTGACAACAAAGGCAAGGTTTTGAAGATATTCACCTTCAATCATGGCGATTGCTGGACTCTGAACCGTGTTGAAGACTGGTCGCTCGAAAAAGTGCTCCATGCTCAAGATCCAAGCGGTGAGCTATCGCTGGCTTCAAGAGCCTACAAGCGTGGGGAATTGTTTAATCAGTTGGGCATGGAGACCCAGTCTCAGTCATCAGCTCAACTTTACGTATCGGCATTGGACAGCTACCTGGACGGTGCGGAGCAAGGTTCTGCAGAGTCTGCTTTTGCTGCCGCTGCAATCAGCTTGTCTGGTCAAGCGCCCCGTCTCGAAAATAAGAAGATTCTTGGATTGCTTATCGACGCCTCCAAGAGCATTCCTGAGGCAGGAGTAGCGTTGGCTGACTTCTACTGCAGCGAGGGGCATAGCGAGGAGGCGCGAGCGTGTTTGAACCCTGAAAAATCGCTGGACGCTCTTGTAACGGCCGCACGTTCAGGTGCTCCTTCTGCGTTGATCCAGTTGGGGAGCGCCTACGAAGTCGGCGCCATTGTGTCAAACGACCTACCCCGAGCGATGGCCTGTTATGAGGAGGCCGAGAAGGCAGGGCATGAGGCTGCATCCTTAAACGTGG
Source organism: Pseudomonas viridiflava (assembly GCF_900184295.1). Taxonomy (NCBI): domain Bacteria; kingdom Pseudomonadati; phylum Pseudomonadota; class Gammaproteobacteria; order Pseudomonadales; family Pseudomonadaceae; genus Pseudomonas; species Pseudomonas viridiflava. The sequence continues at coordinate 5,857,372 of NZ_LT855380.1, read as the reverse complement.
AACGGCTTCGCGAGAAAGGTATTATCTTAGACAACAACACTCACTGTGTTAAAGCAGAACGCTTCTGATGAGCACTGGATTACTCGAACCTTGCGTCGGTCAAAAAAAATACCGAATTCTATGAAGAGCAATTTAAAATGTCCAATAATGGGTAAAGCGATAGGTGGTGGCAATGTTTGATAAACGAGCGCTATTGTCTTGGATTATAGTTTTTCCATTTTGGATCAACCATCCCGCGCTGGCTGTTGAGAGAGCAGCGAGCAATCAAATAGTAACGTTTAAAAATGTCGATCTGGTGCCAGGTGTTACCGAGCAGAAAATTGTAATCACAGAGAGCGACAGCGGTGCGGAGGTGATCGCTATTGGTAATAGGTTAGGAAAAAAAATTGTAACTTTTGAGTCAAGTAAGTTGCTGCCGAACGTAAAAAACAAGTATTCCCCTGCAAGCTTTGATGGGTTTAAAATTGAATTTTTCAAAGGTAAAGACAAACTGCTGAGCGCCGTCGATGTTCAGGGTAAAGTTACAGACTATAATTACAATGGGCCTTCAGATCAGGGCGTTTTGAATTTGGTTACGAAGGAAGAAGATAATGCTTCCTATGTATTCAATATCCAGTTTCAGTATGATGAAAAACAAAAAGAAATAAGAGTGAGTCGAGTTATATATGTGGCTGCTAACGAGTCATGCGACAGATCGGTTCTGAGCGCTTACGTGTTAGCGGGCACAAGCCTAGAGGGTAGAGTGTTAGACGATTTTGACGGATCTGAAGCTTTTGACTATTTAAAGCGCGTTCACTTCAGTGTTCAATCCGGTGGACAAGAAGCGAAGAAGTTAATGCCGAACTCAGTCGCAATAGATATTAGTAATGCATTAAGCGCTTACAGAAAAGAGGATAAGAAGGAGCTTGATCAGTTGATGAGCGCTTTGCTTGCTGATGGAGGCAAGGATGAGGATTGTGCTCCGGAGCGGTACATCGTGCAGAAATACTATTTCAAAGATAAGGTTGCTTGGTCTAATGATGTAGGTTTTTTGTTTTCTGAGTCTGGGCATTACGCTGAGGCGGTTGAACTTTTGAGACGAGTAGTCTTGGATAATCCAGATAGAAAAGTCGCTTATCTAAATTTGGCGGATGCCTATTGGGGTATGAATAAGAAAGTTGAAGCAAGAGAAAACTATCAGAAATACCACATGCTCATGCTGGCGGCTGGAAAGAAAATAAAACTTCCAGAAAGATTAAGTGTAAGAATGGCTGGTGATTAAGGGCTGCTTATTAGTTTAGAGCACGCTTCGTGGTGCGGTAAACTAGTTAAGACGTTGGTAGGATGGTTTAACTAAAGGAGCAGTATCTGTGATCACCCCTAGATTTATCACTGTTGCCTGTTTTTGTTTTTCAATGCTTTGCACGCCTTGGGCGCAAGCAGATGAGGAAAAAACAGAAACAACTTTATGTAGCGTTGGTGAGAAAATTTATTTTAGTTGTGCTTTTTTCGGATGAGAAAATAGTTTCTATCTGTGCTTGCGGTAACATCAGTCCTTATACTGGATACGTTCAGTATAGATATGGCACTCCAAACGATATTGAGATGATTTTCCCCCAGGAAAAGATTCCACCCGAGAAAAGAATTTTTGTGGTGAATGCTTCCGAAGGAAGCGTGAGTAAAGATTTTATCAAGGAGTGGAAGCTATACCTACCTTGTCTCACAGATGTCAGCGAGTAATTTAACTGTGATAAAAAACGGAAAAGTGGTTCTGAGGAATTATGTGATAAGTGCGGAAATAAAGTCATAAGCCGAGAGGTTAGAGAGGGTATTGAGAACGTGCCTAAAAGTGCCGAGGATTTCAAATTAACTATTGCAGGGAATTCCATTTGCGAGCTTATGTGTTAATTGCAAAAGAATTTGTTTCGCCCTACCTGGTTATCCAGATTTTAGACCCCAGTAAAGCCTGGCATGTCGTATCTGAAGAAAATATTTGTAGCTTGGGTTCGAAATCGTTGCTGGATGATTTTGCTTTTGCGGAGACGAAGAATACTGTCCTCAAGCGGCGGTATCAGTTTTGATTTGGATGTTACACCCCTGACGCCGATTGAAGATGAGTCTTACGCTTGCGTCATTCCTGTCTCAAATTATACGATAGACAAACTTGAATGCTCCAAAAGCGAAGGCTGAGCAAATAGAGTTTTTTGTTATTTTATTGCGTCGTCAATGTTTGGAGCATAGATTGAAATGAGCGTGACGAATTTCCCTGGTAAAATACTGTATCAATTGGCATCGCTTTTCGTGTTCGTGACCTCAGCATGCGCCGCTCAAAGTGATCCAGACAGTTTAGGCGTAACATTGTGCGCGGCAGATGAAGATATCTATTTCAGTTGTCCTTTGCCGGGGGATAAGATCGTATCAATATGCGCATCCAACAACACCAATCCCATCTCTGGGTATGTTCAATATCGCTACGGTACGGCGGACCAAATAGAAATGTACTATCCTGATAAAAAGGCTCCACCAAATAATCGGTTTTCCCTGATGGATGCTTCAGAAGGTAGTGTTAATAAAAATATTATCAAATTCAAAAATGGGCAATATACATATCTGTTGTCGCAGGCATTTGTGAGTTACCTGACTGTGCTGAGAGGCGAAAAAGTGGTACTGAGACGTACGTGTAATGAGGGCGGGTATGCATTTATCAGTCGGAAAGCTGAGCAGGGTATCTATTCCGTTAAGAAAAGCGATGAAGACTTTCGTTGAGCGCTACGTTTTAGCTTCAGCGAGTTGAATGAGCTACCCGATCTAAATGAGATAGCTGAATTAAGGTTTTATGACAAAGGGATAGTCAATGTTTATCGTCAGCAGTCCTCCCCTTCCCATGCCCCTAAAGGCTGTTCTACTTACTTTACTTCTTTTCACCTTATCCGGTTGTTCACATACAACGCTGGAGGACCAGTTCAACGGAATTGAGGTGTGTGGGCTCAAGAATATATATCTTGATCAGGTAACAAACACACCGACTGGCGCCTATTTCACCGAACGGGGGCTCAAGCCTTGCCGCATTGATGAAGTGGCGTTCTATTGTCTGAGCGACACGTTCTATGGCCTGCCAGTCAACGAGGTTGCCATCCCGTACCTTGGGCCTTTCAGCGTCCACGCAATCTATTTTAGAGCTTCCCCTGCCACGGTAAAATCAGTATTGCAGGCTAAGCGTGTAGGCATTGTGCTCAATAATAGTGACGGGCGTTCACCCAAGTTAATTGAGAATCCTAAGCAAAAAGGACAGTCTGTTTTATACTGTGATAAGTACAGCGAGTGAAAACGTGTTTAAAGTATGATCGATAGGTGCAGAAGATGAAGTTTATGAACGTGTTGTTAGCGATACTCTTTACTCAATGCGCTTTTTCTACGGCTGCCTGTGAACGTCCTAATGGCAAAGCCTTTGACTCGCTAAGTGTAGGTGATGGCGCTATAGTTTTTGATTTTGTTTCTGTGGATGATCACTCCGGGATTGCACGGTCTGGTGACCAATTAGGCATAAATGTATACCATGTAAAGTGCAGTGATGAAACGAAATCACTCCTTGGTGACCTGCCTTACCTAGCAGCAACTGGCTTGGTTAGAGCAGCTTTCCTTGCAGACACGGGTAGTGGTTCGGAACTCTTCGTTATTCACAGCGTAGACATTCGTTCGGATGCAGGTATGAGATATTCTAGCGATTATTATTCTGTACATGTCTACAGACCGACGGCTTCTGGCTACACCAAAGATGAGCGTCTTTCCAGGTATTTTGGAGACGGTGCAGATGTTTTGAATGAGGATTATAAGCGTGAGTTATATACATTTCCTTATAAAAATCAGCTGTCTATTTTGGCATAGCTGAACTCTGATGCCTACCGACGATGGCGTTCAGGTTCTTCAGTGAAGCTTGTAATCAATACGAAAGCGTTTTTGCATGAAGCGCCGACGCTTGCAGATAAAACCCGGATGTATCTTGTCGCAGGTGACCAGGTCCAGCAGATCGGCGTTGAAGCGGGGTGGTTGTCGGTTTCTTATAGAACTGTCAAGGGTAAAGTCATTGATGGATGGATTCAATGCAGTGACGCGGATGGTTGCTGAGGAAGCAGCCGTTATTGTTCGGACCCGAGAATCTAACCAGAATTGTTATTTACCAGAGCGCCATCGATGAAGCCTTACTTTTTTACTTTCTTGATTTTTCTGCTGTCTTCAAAAGCGCTGGCCGGGGAACTCTGCAAGGAGTTGATCCCTGATGAGGCCGCGCTATTTCAGTCTTACGATCTGGGTAAGGATTTTGCATGCTTATACAACACGTCCGACACCGATGAATACGCGACCCTGAGCTTTTATTCAAAACAAAAAAACGCTTCCAGGTTGATTGCTTCCAATAAAAGTTTGATCACCGCCAATGATGCTCGCGATCAGATGAACGTGCCTGATATTAATAAGTCGGACAATGGTTCTGTTCAGCTCCTGTGGAGCTACCCGAACGGAGTCGACTGGCTTAAGCTGTCATTCTCAAATGGAGAGCTTTATCTGGTTAATGCGGGAAAGGAGTTACGTCTACCTGTCTCTTTAGTCGAGGGTGAAGTAAATTCACTCGTTTTGGTCAACGTGGCTAAAGGATCCAGTACCGTTCCGTTCTCGAAAATTAACCGTGATCAGGTTTTTGATAAAAATGCATTATCGCTTGAGCCAGGAAGTTTTGCTGCGGCAGTAAGCCAGGATAAAGCCACGTTATATATTGATGCTTCGGAAGGCTCGCGGACCAAAGGCTATCTGATCAAGGGTGATCGTGTGCGTATTTTGGAATATCGCTTTGGCTTCTTGAAGATCGCATACGAAAGTAAAAGCGGGGCTGTTTTACATCGATGGGTCGAATTGTCTTCGGTGATATAGTCCTTCTCATAAGTCGTACCAGCAGGAGATGTTAAATGGTGTCGTTAGCCTTATCAAACGCGTTGTTTGCCGGGTTATGTATTCTGAGCTTGACGGGTGCTGCGTTCGCTGACAGCGACTGTAATGTCAACGAAATATCCAATCCGGATATTATTACTTGTACCCAAGCGTCTTATGCCAAATTGGATAAAGTATTGAACGCGCAGTACAATTCGCTGCTTTCTGAGCTGGACTCGCCTTCCAAGTCTGAGCTGCTCTCCACACAGAAGGCGTGGGTCACGTTAAAAGAGGAATATTGTGACGACCTGAAGCACTCGGGTGCTGAGTCCCCCGTGGAAATTATTTCCTGTAAAACGCAATTCACAAGCTTTCGCTTGAGCGAGCTTATTTATCTTCATACAGGCGTTGTGGGAGATGGATTCTACAAGGCTGTTTCGATGGTAAATAACAATGTAACATCCTTCGATTACGCCAAGGCTTTTGAATACGTTAGCGGGGACAGCGATTTTGGCGCTTTGTGGAAGGATTACGCAGGGAAGAATTGTGCCATGACGAATAAGTTGTACGGTGAATCGCTGAAAGGCTGTATGGCAAGGATGAGATTTCAAACGCCCATTTATTGATAGGGCAATAATAGCGCGTCAATAAATCATGTTTGAATGTTTATGGTTCGCTATGTTTTGTCGGCGGCTCCTTTTCAGATTTTTTGAATTTATGCGATTGCAGGGTGATTGAATGTTTAATCGTGAAATGATGACCGTGACCCTGTCTCTTTCATGCTCCATGCTATGTCACGCGAACACGGATCCAGTTGATATTGTCGGGATTGGCGGTAGCACGCTGCACTTCAGTCATTTCAACGAAAAATTCGGTGGCTGGAGTCATGTGGAATATAAGTCCCCCACACATCGTTTCCTTCTATATGCACCGCCCGACGGGACTGTCGATTCCGGTATAGGCGTTGTAGCTGGATCTGATAACAGCATGGTATCGCCAGATAAAAAGAACGTGCTCATCCAGCGTACAGCAATCGGCTATGTCGAAGATCCGCAAGGCAATCGTATTGTTTCTGAGCAAACCCACTGTGATGTGATCTCTCTGAAGAGCGGTTGCGCCAAAAATCTCGGCTCCGCGATTCAGTGTGACGGAGAATGGGTTGGCGATGCATGGAAAGACAGTACAGGCCATTTGTTTGATTTTTCAACATCAGGATCTTCGCCTCAGGAGGTTAGAAATCAGGCGTCGAAATTGTCCTCTGCCAGGCCCCGCGCGCTTTCGTTGAGCGACACGCTGTTTATGGGGGGGCCGTCATACATGGCGTGCTATCCGGTAGACGAAGATATTGCTGCTTACAATGATCTTGGTTTCTACTTCGCCGAAGGTGGAGAGCATCTTTGGGCCATGCAGATTTATGAAAAGTTACTGGATCTGGCGCCAAGAAGAATTCCTCTGCAGCTGAATGTCGCGGACTCGCTTTGGGCGCTGGGTCGGCACGACGATGCCAAATCTCACTACGCCATTTACCGTGATGCCATGCTGACAAAAGCCCCTGCAAACAGGATCCCGGACCGTGCCGAGCTGCGGCTGAAATAGGCTCCACGCAGTTCGTTCTGCAGGACAGGTCATGACCCCATCAAGGAAGACCGAAATTGGGCAAACAATCCCGCAACAAGCCAGGCCCCCTCGACCCAAAGCTGATGTATTTCTACGCCCCGTACACCTTTCGCGCCCGCTACTTTCCGATGTTCATGTTTTCCATTTTCATGTGCATTTTTTCGCTGGCCATCACGACAAGCATCATCACGCAGGCCTGGTTTGCTCATGACCGCGATGCTTCCATGGATGCCTTCAAGCTCATGATGGGCACCAGTGTGATCATGTCAGCCGGGGGCATTTTGCTGGCAAGAGGGCGGCTGTGGGGGATGTGGGTGTTGGTGGCTTTGCTGGCAATCTGTCTGGCAGCGGTGCTGGTGACCTGGGCTTTGCCTGATCGGCGTGTCGATGTGATCAGTTCGATGCTGGGCGTGCTGTTTCCGTTGCTTGGCTTTTTGTCGTTGAACAGCAAGCGTCACCGGGAGTTGCGTGAGCAGTTTGTGTTCAATCGCGCTCAGCGCAAGGTGTTACGTGAAGAGTACAAGCTCAGGGATGCGCGTAAGCGCCATATCGAGAGTCGCAGGGCCATGCTGCGCGAGAGGAAGGCGAGCCGTCGATAGCGGGGGCGTTTTCGACAGGCAACAAAAAACCCGCCGAAGCGGGTTTTCCCAAGACCATCCCGACTTCCTGTCGGACGCCTCCTAGGCGATGGTCGATCATCCTTGATCCTGGTGAGCTCCCTGCTCACCACTTGTTGGATCCAATATTACGGCTCTTGTTGTTGGACAAAAATAGCCAACTACCCCTAGGGCGTGTAAGCCTTTGGCTATACGAGGCCGTTGCAGCCCTGTTCCTGCATCCAACATGCCGTGGGAATGTGACAAGTGATGCGTGGGAGGAGGAAGGCGTACATATTTTGATCAGTCGTTCATGACGCTTCACAAATCGCAGGCAATAAAAAACCCGCCGAAGCGGGTTTGTACCAAGACCATTCCAACTCCCTGTCGGCTGCCTTCGTGGCGATGGTCGATCGTCCCTGATCCTGGCGAACTCCTTGTTCACCAGTTGTTGGATCCAATATTACGGCTATGTCATAGGTTCAAAAATAGCTGATGGCTCATTAGCGTGTAAGCCTTTCGCTATACCTGCGTGGGATTTAGTCGAAGGTCGGGTGATGCAGTCCTGCCTGCGCAAGCTATAACTGAGCACAGCAGAATCACGAAATCACCGGCCCGCTGGGGTCCAGAGCTAATAATTCGCCAGGGTGTGTCTATGTCGATCTTCCATCAGGGGCTGTCCAAAGGCCCGGCCAACCACATGGCGCTTACGCCGCTGAGTTTTCTTGAGCGTACTGCCGCGACCTACCCGGATTATCCGGCGGTCATCCATGGCGCGGTCCGTCGGGACTGGGCGCAGACGTATCGCCGTTGTCGTCAGCTCGCTTCAGGGTTAAGCCAGTTGGGCGTGCAAAGCGGCGATACGGTTGCGGTGATGCTGCCCAATATTCCGGCAATGCTTGAAGTGCATTTCGGGGTGCCGATGCTGGGGGCGGTGCTCAATACGCTGAATGTGCGCCTGGATGCGTCTGCCATCGCTTTCATGCTCGGGCACGGCGAAGCCAAGGTGTTGATCGCTGACCGGGAGTTTCATGCGGTGGTGCATGCGGCACTGGCCATGCTGGAGCATCCGCCGCTGTTGATTGACGTGGACGATCCTGAATACGGCGAAGGGCGGGCACTCAGCGAGCTCGACTATGAGGCACTGCTCGCCGTGGGCGATCCCGAGTTCGAGTGGCAGTGGCCTGAGGACGAATGGGCGCCGATCTCCCTGAATTACACCTCCGGCACGACCGGCGATCCCAAGGGGGTGGTCTATCACCATCGCGGCGCGTTTCTGAACGCCATCGGCAATCAGATGGCGTGGGGCATAGGTCTGCATCCCGTCTATCTATGGACGCTGCCGATGTTTCACTGCAATGGCTGGTGTTATCCGTGGACGATCACTGCGCAGGCCGGTACGCACGTATTCCTGAGGCGGGTCGATCCGCAGAAAATCATCACACTGATCAGCGAGCACAAGGTCAGTCATCTCTGCGGGGCGCCCATCGTGCTCAATGCGCTGGCCAATCTGCCCAATGCCGCGGACGTCTCGTTCGGGCACGCGGTCAATGCGATGACCGCCGGTGCTGCGCCGCCTGCCCGGGTGATTGCGTCTGTCGAGGCGATGGGCATCTGTATTACTCATGCCTATGGCCTCACTGAGACCTATGGTCCGGTCACCGTCTGTGCCTGGAAAGCGGAGTGGGACGAATTACCGCCTGACGAGCGTGCGTCGCTGAAGGCGCGTCAGGGCGTGCGTTACCCGACGCTTGAAGGCGTCATGGTCGCCGACCCGCATACCCATGAGCCGGTGCCGAAGGACGGCCAGACCATTGGCGAGATCTACATGCGCGGTAACACGGTCATGAAAGGCTATCTGGGCAACCCGGCCGCGACAGACAAGGCCTTCGAGGGCGGCTGGTTTCATTCCGGCGACCTGGCCGTCTGGCATGCCGACGGTTACCTGGAGATTCGCGATCGCAGCAAGGACATCATTATTTCTGGCGGCGAGAACATTTCGACCATCGAGGTCGAGGGCGTGCTGTATCGCCATCCTGCCGTTCTTGAGGCGGCAGTGGTGGCCAGACCCGACGAGAAGTGGGGCGAGACGCCGTGTGCCTTCGTCACACTCAAGACCGGCTGTGACGAGGTGACGGGCGAGCAGATCATGCGTTTTTGCCGCGAGCACCTGGCAGGTTTCAAGGTCCCGAAAACCGTGGTGTTCACACCGCTGCCGAAAACCTCGACCGGCAAGATCCAGAAGTTTCTGCTACGGGACTGGGCGAAAAATGGCCAGACCGATCAGGGCGTAAAGGTCGCCGCTGCTTCGCAATAACGTTGTTCGGCGTTTCTGCTTTCCTGATCGCGGTCCCGGCTGGCGCGCTTGGTCCAGTCCCGACATTCTTCGCGGAAATTGACCTGAGCGGATCTGCGGCACTCGCGCCGCTCCACCGAGCGGGCGAGGAAGTTTTCGCACACGCTGTCGCCGTCGATGGTGTTGTCATAGACACGCCATTGCGCGCGATAGCGGTCGCGGCCGTCCCATTCGCGTATCGACACCGTTGCGACCTTGTAAGGGCGTGACGGACGGGCCGCGGGGCGAGCGGCATCGGCCTTGAATTCAGCCATGTAGGTTGCGGACACCATGCCTTTGGCCGGCTCGGCCTGAACGGCTCGCGGAACTTGTCCGAAGCGGCAGTTCAGAACGCTTTCGTCGATGACATTGCCGTTCTTCAGACAGTTATCCAGCGGTTGCACCGGGGCGTTTTGTGCCGCCGTGGTCGCAGGAGCAGGCGTCGGCACCACGTAAGGCTCCTGGCGCAAGGTCGCAGAAGGCGTGCTGGCAGGCAGTGCGGGCTCGGAGTCCGTCTCGGGTGTTTGCGCCTCAACGGCGGGCTGCTCAATGGCAGGAACAATGACCTTGGGCTTGCGCAGCTGCGAAGCAATCATGCCGCCGAGGCAGCCCACGACGATCAGACCTGCCAGCCATAGGCCGTAGGCGTGCGGCTTGCGAGGACGTGGCGTTGATCGCCGGGCCGGATGCGAACCCAACACCACATCGACCTGACCGGGCACCAGACGCTGGATGCGGATAATGCCGTCATCGTCAGGCTGCTGCTGATTGGAATTCATCCCTGCTCCTTGAGTCATCCATCGTACGCTGCCAGGTCTTGTCGCCGTGCAGCGGGCGCGAAACTTCAAGGATATCGGCGTTCGGCGAGATTTCTGAAATGTTTTAGAAGTGTATTCGCGGAGCCCGACAGGCTAAGGTCGAGTCCGTTTTGATTCACCACGGAATTTTGCCTATGCACGAGCGTCTTGAACAGGTTTTCGGTTACTCGCAGTTTCGTCCAGGGCAGGAGGCTGCGATCAGCGCCGTGCTTGCCGGGCGCTCTGCGGCAGCCATTTTCCCGACCGGCTCGGGCAAGTCCCTGTGCTACCAGTTGCCTGCGCTGATGTTGCCGCACCTTACGCTGGTGGTTTCGCCGTTACTGGCGTTGATTCAGGACCAGTTGGCGTTTCTGCAGCGTCACGGTATTTCGGCGGCAAGTATCGATTCAGCGCAGAGCCGGGAAGATGTCGCGCAGGTCATGGCGCGGGCGCGGTCCGGCGAGCTGAAGATTCTGATGATCTCCGTGGAGCGCCTCAAGAACGAGCGTTTCAGGCAGTTCATTACTCAAGTGCCGATCTCGCTGCTGGTGGTGGACGAGGCGCACTGCATTTCCGAATGGGGCCACAACTTCCGTCCCGATTACCTGAAACTGCCCGACTACCAGCGTGAGTTCAATATCCCGCAAGCCTTGCTGCTGACCGCCACGGCCACGCCGCAGGTAATCATCGACATGCAGGAGAAATTCGCCATCGCCCCGCAGGACGTGGTGACCACCGGTTTCTATCGCCCCAACCTGCACCTGTGGGTCGAGCCGGTTGCCGGACGCGACAAGCGTCGGCGGCTGGTCGAGTGGCTGAGCGAGCGAGGCGGGCAGCCGACTATTGTCTACGTCACGTTGCAGAAGACCGCTGAATACATCGCCGCGCATCTGCAGCAGAACGGACTTCCCGCGAGTGCCTATCACGCCGGTCTGCCGAACGATAAGCGTGAATCGATCCAGAAACAGTTCATGAGTGGCCAGTTGAACTGCATCGTGGCGACCATTGCCTTCGGCATGGGCATCGACAAGAGCGACATCCGCAACGTGGTGCATTTCGATCTGCCCAAGTCCATCGAGAACTACAGCCAGGAAATCGGTCGGGCAGGGCGTGACGGCGCGGCGTCCGATTGTCTGGTGCTGGCCAACCGCGACAGCCTCAACGTGCTGGAAAACTTCGTGTATGGCGACACGCCGGAGCGCGAGGGTATAGCACGGGTGCTGGACGACCTGCTCGCCGCGCGTCATGACGGGCAGTGGGAGTTTCTGCTGAACCCGCTGGCCGATCTCAGCAATATCCGCCAACTGCCGCTCAAGACCCTGCTGGTGCAACTGGAGCTGCGCGGGATCATCGCGCCGCGTTATGCGTACTTTGCCGAATACCGTTTCAAATTCCTTATCGAGCCCGCTGAGTTGATGGCGCGCTTCGAGGGCGAGCGGCGTCAGTTTGTCGAAGCTGTGATCCAGACCTCCAGCCGGGCGCGAACCTGGGCGACGGTAGACTTCGACGCGCTGTATCAGCAATACGGCGCCGAGCGCGGGCGTGTAGTCACGGCGCTGGATTACTTTCAGGAGAAGGGCTGGATCGAGCTGGAAAGCAAGCAGATGACCGAGGTCTACAGCCTGCTGCGCACCGACTTTGACCCGGATGCGCTGAGTAAAGAGTTGCACGTCTACTTCAGTGAGCACGAAACGACCGAGGTCGCCCGTATTCACACCATGCTGGAGGTGTTTGCCAGCGATCAATGCCTGACTCATCGCCTGGCCCGGTACTTCGGAGACGATAATGCGCCCGAGCGTTGCGGGCATTGTTCGGTATGTCACGGCCAGGTTGCCTACCTGCCAGAGACGCCCGCACTACAGCCGCTTGAGGACAGGGATTTTCAGCACCTGTGTGGCGATTTCATCCGCAAGCACCATGACTACAACGGCCAGCTACCCAGCGCTGAATGCCTGACGCGTTTTCTGTGCGGCATCAGCGTGCCGCTGTTCACCAAACTCAAGGCACGGGCGACCGCAGGGTTTGCCGAGCTTGAGGATTACCCGTATGCGCAGGTCAGGACGTGGGTGCAGGGTGGGATGGACTCCTAAACACTCTGCAATGTACTGAAAATACACGCATGCCTGCTTCTGCCCGGAGGGCGTAGGAGCTCTCGGAGGTTACGACGGCAGCAGCAGGCCCAGGTTTCGTCTGACACACCGCGTGTGCAGGTTTTGTTGCCGGTTCCCGGCAGATCGCCGGCAAGCCGCCTCCCACAGTCCGGTGTTTGCTGCGCGACAGCTACGTCGAAGACGTGGTGACGCCTGCACGGAGTATCAGCTCGCCGAATGCAAACCGGCCGCTCGAGAGCGGCCGGTCATTCATGCGTTTTGAAGATCAACGATCACGGTAGTAGTGACCACGATCATTCTTGCGATGACCGCGATATTTCTTACCGTGGCCGCGACGATCACCACGGTAACCGCGCTCGTCTTTCTGGCTTTCAGTGCCCATGTAGTTACCCAGCGCCGCACCTGCGGCACCACCACCAGCCGAGCCAACCAGGCTGCCTGTATTGCCGGCTACGCTGCGGCCTATCACGTTACCGCCTGCCGCGCCCAGACCGCCGCCAATGGCCGCTTCTGTGCGGTTATGACGGTTTGCGCCGACTGCACCACCGGCTGCGCCGCCGACGCCAGCGCCAATCGCTGAACCGGTGCTACCGCCGAGCTGCTGGCCGACGACTGAACCGAGTACCCCACCCAATGCTCCGCCTACGCCTGCCGTCACGTTATCGCCTGCAGAGGCGAAACCGGTGGTCAGGGTAAGAGACAACAACAGTATCGAGGAATACTTCATGTAGGGAATCTCATAGGGATGACGGCGCGATATTCGTGTCAAGTGAAGAATGTAGCAATGCAAATCCGACGAGTAACACGAATGCAACACAGAATGCTAAGTTATTGTTTTGGCTAAGGAACTTAAACCTGAAAACGCAGTCTGAGGTTACTTGTGAAAGGCCCGTTTCCAGCGAAACGGGCCTTTTTTGTGGGCGTCAGATAATCCGCGCCGACTCAGTGGAACGCTCAAGACGAATCGCCACGAACTTGGATGTTGGCGTGCTGCTGCCTTCGCCGACGCTTTCCAGCGGCACCAGAGGGTTGACCTCTGGGTAGTAGGCGGCAGCCTGACCGGTCGGGATGTCGAACGGCAGCAGGGTGAAGCCTTTGACGCGGCGTTCGCGTTTGTCGTCCCAGATCGAGATCAGGTCGGCTTTCTGGCCTGGCTGGAAGCCCAGACGAATGATGTCGGCTTCGTTGACGAACAGCACGTCGCGCTGACCTTTGACGCCGCGATAACGGTCGTCCAGGCCATAGATAGTGGTGTTGTACTGATCGTGCGAACGCATGGATTGCATGATCAGGTCCGGCACCTCTCCAGTCGAGCTGATGCCCTCGTGCAACAGAGTGCCTGGCAGCTTGTTGGGTTTGAAGTTGGCGCGGGTCGATGGCGTGTTCCAGCGACGTGCACCCGCCGCGTTGCCCAGATAGAAGCCGCCCGGATTCTTGATGCGCTCGTTGAAATCCTTGAAGCCCGGAATGGTATCGGCAATCAGGTCGCGAATGCGGTTGTAGTCCTCGACCAGCCACAGCCAGTCCACAGGCTGCTTGCCTAGCGTGGCGTTGGCGATACCGGCCAGGATCGCAGGCTCGGAGCGCATCTGCGACGACGAAGGCTGCAATTGACCGTTCGAGGCGTGAACCATGCTGAACGAGTCTTCCACCGTGACCGCTTGCGGGCCATTGGCCTGAATGTCGATGTCGGTACGACCGAAGCACGGCAGAATCAGCGCGTCCTTGCCATGGAACAGGTGGCTGCGGTTGAGCTTGGTGCTGATCTGGACGGTCAGGTCGCAGTTGCTCAGTGCTTCTGCGGTGCGATGGCTGTCAGGTGTGGCCTGGGCAAAGTTGCCGCCCAGTGCGATGAATACCTTGGAACGACCTTCGGCCATGGCGTGAATGGCTTCGACCACATTGTGGCCGTTCTCGCGTGGCACCTTGAACTGGAAGCGTTTTTCCAGCGCGTCGAGCAGGAACACCGGAGGGCGCTCGTTGATGCCCATGGTGCGGTCGCCCTGCACGTTACTGTGGCCGCGAACCGGGCACAGACCTGCACCCGGCCTGCCGATGTTGCCGCGCAGCATCATCAGGTTGGCGATTTCCTGAATGGTCGCCACCGAATGACGGTGCTGAGTGATGCCCATCGCCCAGCACATGATGACGTTCTTGCCCAGTGCGTACATGCGCGCCGACTGCTCGATGTCGGCAAGCGTCAGGCCGGACTGCTCGACCAGCTCGTCCCACGAGGTGTCATCGATGGCGGCCAGGTAATCCAGCACGCCTTCGGTGTGTTCGTTGAGGAACGCGTGGTCGAAGACCGACGGCGCGTCGGCAGCCTGTGCCTCGCGTTCCCATTGCAGCAGGAGCTTGGCCATGCCGCGCAGCAGCGCCATGTCGCCACCCAGAGCCGGGCGGAAGTAGGCGGTGTTGGTCGGGCGGTCGCCGTTGGTGAGCATTTCCACCGGGTGCTGAGGATGCTGGAAACGCTCCAGACCACGCTCCTTGAGCGGGTTCACGCAGACCACTTGCGCGCCTCGCTTCACCGCTTCACGCAGTGGCTCCAGCATGCGCGGGTGGTTGGTGCCGGGGTTCTGGCCGAGTACGAAGATCGCGTCCGCGTGTTCGAAGTCGTCGAAGGTGACGGTGCCTTTACCGACGCCCACGCTTTGCGACAACGCAACGCCGCTGGCCTCGTGGCACATGTTCGAGCAATCGGGGAAGTTGTTGGTGCCGTAGGCGCGCACGAACAACTGATACAGATACGCCGCCTCGTTGCTGGCGCGGCCCGAGGTGTAGAACTCGGCCATGTTCGGGCTGGGCAGGTTGTTCAGGTGTTTGGCGATCAGCGCAAAGGCCGCGTCCCAGGCGATCGGCTTGTAACGGTCGGTTTCGGCGTCGTAGACCAACGGATCGGTCAGGCGACCCTGATACTCAAGCCAGTAATCGCTCTGCTCCAGCAGCGAAGTGACGCTGTGACGGGCGAAGAAGGCCGGGTCGACGCGACGCTTGGTGGCTTCCCAGTTGACCGCCTTGGCGCCGTTCTCGCAGAACTTGACCATGCCGCTTTCCGGCGAATCGCCCCAGGCGCAGCCCGGGCAGTCGAAGCCGCCGTTCTGGTTGGTCTTGAGCATCATGCGCAGGTTTTTCAGCGCGTTGTCGCTGCCCAGCCAGGCCTGCGTCACGCTGATCAGTGCGCCCCAGCCGCCTGCCGCACCTTTGTATGGCTTGTAGCGAGGGGTCGGTGTCTTGTCGGCTTGGTGATGAGTGCTCACGCTTGAATCTCCATCGCAGGGCTATAGACCCGCGGCGCACTGTGCTGCGGCAGGTGAATTAAATTGAGGTTGTGCCGACGTGCCCATTGCAGGGCCAGGCCGGTGGGCGACGACAGGCTGACCAGTGTCTGGATGCCTGCGCGCAAAACTTTCTGAATCAACTCCAGGCTGCATCGGCTGGTCACGATGGCAACGCCACCGGCCAGCGGGATGTCCTGACGAACCAGCGCGCCGATCAGCTTATCCAGCGCGTTGTGGCGACCGATGTCTTCGCGGCCCAGCAGCAACTGGCCGTTGCCATCCATGTAGATGGCGGCATGCACCGCACCGCAGTGTCGGCCCAAGGGTTGGAATTCGCCGATGCGCTGACGCAGGCCTTCCAGCCACTGGATGGGTGGCAGCGGAGCGCCGGGCAGAACGTTCAGGTCCGGCAGCGCCTGCTCTACCGCTTCGACACCGCACAGGCCGCAGCCGC
Source organism: Pseudomonas viridiflava (assembly GCF_900184295.1). NCBI lineage: Bacteria > Pseudomonadati > Pseudomonadota > Gammaproteobacteria > Pseudomonadales > Pseudomonadaceae > Pseudomonas > Pseudomonas viridiflava. The sequence goes on along the minus strand of NZ_LT855380.1, from coordinate 5,841,282 downwards.
TGGTGCCAGCCAGTTGGCGGCGCTGTTGTTTCATTTCCCAGAAGGCACGGCTGGCGATTTCGACTTCGGCCTGCATCGCAGAGCCACAGCCGCTGAGCTTGAAGTCGTAGATTTCATCGCGAGAGGCAATGATTCCGCTGCCCAGACTGAAACCGACGATGAAGTCTTCAAGATCCGTCGGGCTGACCAGCATGACGGCCTGACTGATGCCGTTGTAGGCGATGGCCAGCGCCACTTCTTCAGCAAGCTCGGTGCGTGCGCCGTCCTGACCTTCGAGGGTCGCGTAGCTGTAGGACTGGCTGGCTTCGGGGGCGGGCGCGAAAGCAGACGCGGTGCCGACCGTGCGCTTGGCTTGCATGGGCATAGATACCGGCAGATTGACACCTGTAAGACTAGGCGTGTTGTCCGGTATCGTCTAATCGCTAGTTCCGATGCGCTGATAGATGACGTCGATCAATGTGTTATCGAGGGATTTCTGCCACCAGCGCAAAGCACGCTTCCGCCAGCGCGGAACGAGGTGCGCTGCGGCGCATGATCAGCCCCAGCTGGGCCAACGTGCGGGCATCGGCAATCGGATGCATGGCCAGATGCTCGGTCAGCGTCTCCAATCCGCCGTCCAGCGGCATGATTGCGCAGCAGAAACCGCCGTGTACGGCCTGTAATAACTGATGAACGGCATCGGTCTGCAGCAACGGCTGAGGTTGAAGACCCCGGCTGTGGAAATTGTGATCGATGGATTGGCGGAAGTGCATGCCGCTGGTCAGCATGCCCAACGGCAGCTCGACCAGATCCGCCCAGCTCAACGGCTCATCGCCGAAGGTGAAGTGGCGTCGGTCGTAGAGCAGGCCCATTTTCGTGTCGTCCAGCGCCAGCGAGTCGAAACGGTCGTTGTCCAGCCGCTCCAGGTACGAGACGCCCAGATCGATACGATTGCTCGCCAACTGCTCCAGCACCTGCTCGGAGCTGAGCGAAGACAGTTCGAAGCGCAGGTTGGGGTGCATCTGATGCAGCCGGTGCAGCAGCGGCAGAGGATCGAAGCTCGACAGCGGCACCACGCCCAGGCGCAGCGTACCGACCAGATGACCCCGACAGGCCGCCGCTTCGGCCTGCAGACCGTCGTAGGCCGCAAGCACCGTGCGTGCCCAGGCCAGCACGCGCTCGCCTGGCGCGGTAAAGCCTTCAAAGCGCTGGCCGCGATTGACCAGCGGCAAGCCAAGCTCTTCTTCCAGATTGCGCAACCGCATCGACAGCGTGGGCTGGGTGATATTGCAGCGCGCAGCCGCTTGCCCGAAGTGGCGGGTTTCGTCGAGGGCGATCAGGAATTTGAGTTGCTTGATGTCCATATTCACTCCGGTGGGCAGTCCAGGTGGTCGATTCTACGCGTTCAGGCTGAACGATGGTCAGTCCACGTTGGTCGGAACTCTGCAGGCCACGTTTTATAAGGGCTATGGTTGATGGTGCACATCTGACAACTCAATTGAGGAGAACCGGATTATGAGCATTTGGAGTTTTGTGAAAGAGGCGGGCGAAAAGATCCTTGATGCGATCACGCCCGGCAATGCCAACGCAGATGAAGTCCTGAAGGATCATATTTCCAAGGTCGGATTGGGCAACCCCAACATTCAGACAGAAGTCGACGGCGGAACAGTCATCGTGAAGGGCGAGGTGGCCAGTCAGGAAGAGAAGGAAAAAATCCTGGTGACACTGGGCAATATCGAAGGCGTCGAGAAAGTGGACGACCAGATGACCGTCGCCAGCAGCGCGCCAGCCGCGACCGAGTCCAGATTCTATGAGGTCAAAAAAGGCGACACTCTGAGTGCGATCTCGAAAGCGATGTATGGCGATGCGAACAAGTACCAGAAAATCTTCGACGCCAACAAACCCATGCTCAAGGATGTGAACAAGATCTATCCGGGGCAGAAGCTGCGCATTCCGGAGTGAGTAGTCGCTCGGGCAAATGATCGTCCGCTACGCTCCGCGACTGCTCTCGAATGTGACGCGGAGCGTCACGGGCTGCATACCCACGCGGAGCATGGGCACGATCGGGTACAGATGCCAGCCCTCACACTGATCGTTCCTACGCTCCGCGTGGGAATGCCTCTCAGGACGCTCCGCGTCCGCTTTGCGGTGCGACGCAGAGCGTCTACGGGCCCATCACAATCCCTTGATCAACTCCCGATAATCCTCGACGGCCGCGAACTCTTCAGTGTCCTTCGGGGCTTTCTGGCTGTTGGGCTGGCTGACCGCCAGCAAATGCGCGACACCGAAACGGCCAGCACTGCGCAGGATTGGCAGGGTGTCGTCGATGAACAGGCTGCGGGCCGGGTCGAAGGCCGTGTCGGCGCGCAGCGCGTCCCAGAACTGCTGGTTTTCCTTGGGAAAGCCATAGTCATGGGAACTGATCAACCGCTCGAAGTAGGGCGCCAGTTCAATCCGCTCCATCTTCAACGACAGCGAATCGCGGTGGGCGTTGGTGATCATGATCACCCGCTTGCCTGCCTGTTTGATCGCCGCCAGAAAGGTCTCTGCGTCCGGGCGCAGCGCAATCATGTGGGCGATTTCCCGTTTCAGGTCGCGCACCGACAGCTTCAGCTCGGCGCTCCAGAAGTCCAGGCAATACCAGTTGAGCGTGCCTGCGTTGCGCTCGAACAACGGTTTCAATTCCAGCCAGGCCATGGCGAAACTGATGCCATGCAGTTCGGCGTAACGCTGCGGCAGGTGGTGCAACCAGAAGTGGTCGTCGTAATGCAGATCGAGCAAGGTGCCGTCCATATCCAGCAGGACGGTATCAATTTCGCTCCAGGGCATGGAAAGCATGGTTGCCTCTTGGAAGTGGGTTCTGATGAGTAAGCATATCCGACACGAACATTCGGAAAAGCCGCGTTATAGTACCCCGTCCATGTGAAGGAGCCTGTCATGCGTCAGAAACCAACCGTTCTCGCCCGCGCTATCGTCGCCAGCAGTCGTCTGTTCCGCGTGGAGGAGTTGCAGTTGCGCTTCGCCAACGGGGTCGAGCGTACGTATGAGCGTCTGGTGGGCAGAGGCACAGGCTATGGCGCGGTGATGATCGTGGCGATGCTCGATGCCGACCACGCGATTCTCATCGAAGAATATTGCGGCGGCACCGACGAGTACGAGCTGTCGCTGCCAAAAGGATTGATCGAGCCGGGCGAAGACATCCTTGCCGCGGCCAACCGTGAACTCAAGGAAGAGGCCGGTTTTGGCGCGCGCCAACTGGAGCACCTGACTGAGCTGTCGCTGTCGCCCGGCTACATGAACCAGAAAATCCAGGTCGTGCTGGCGACCGATCTGTACGAAGAGCGGCTGGAAGGTGACGAGCCTGAGCCGATCCGTGTGGACAAGATCAATCTCAGGGAGCTGGCGAGTCTGGCCCAGAATGCGCAGTTCAGCGAAGGGCGCGCCTTGGCTGCGTTGTACCTCACCCGTGACCTGTTGACCCAACGTGGACTGTTCCAATCATGACCGACTCGCTCGACAACCTGCCGCATCCGCTGCTCGCTCCCGTCATCGACCTTGCGCGTCTGGCGGGCGAGGCCATTCTGCCGTTCTGGCGCGCGAACGTCAGCGTGACCTCCAAGGCCGATGATTCGCCGGTGACGGCGGCTGATCTGGCGGCCCATCAGGTGCTGGTCGAGGGCCTGCTGGCGCTGGATCCGACGATTCATGTGCTGTCCGAGGAAGACGCCGACATCCCGCTCAGCGAGCGTGCGACCTGGGAGCGCTGGTGGCTGGTCGATCCGCTGGACGGCACCAAGGAGTTCATTTCCGGCAGCGAGGAGTTCACGGTCAACGTCGCGCTGATCGAGCACGGTCGCGTGGTGTTTGGCGTGGTGTCCATGCCGACCAATGACCGCTGCTATTTCGGAGGCGCAGAACTGGGCGCGTGGCGCAGTGACTCACCCGGTCATTGCGCGCCGATTCAGGTGCGTCACGAACTGCACAGCGGGCAAGCGTTCACTGTCGTCGCCAGCCGCAGACACTCAAGCCCCGAGCAGGAGCATTTGCTGGCAGGTCTGGCAGCAGGCCTCGGTCCGCTGCAGTTGACCAACATCGGCAGTTCGTTGAAGTTTTGCCTGCTGGCCGAAGGCGCTGCCGACTGCTACCCGCGTCTGGCCCCGACCTCGCAGTGGGACACCGCTGCGGCGCAGGGTGTTCTCGAAGGCGCCGGCGGTGAAGTCCTGCAACTCGACGGCCAGCGCTTCTCTTATCCTGCCCGCGAGTCGCTGCTCAACCCGTTTTTCCTTGCGCTGCCCGCCAAAGCCGAATGGCGCGAGAAATTGCTGGTGCTGGCGCAGTCTTGAACTGACTGCTGCATGCCCGTGGCATGTGATGATCGTTCCTCACGCTCCGCGTGGGAATGCCGCTCAGGACGCTCCGCGTCCGCTCATCGATGCAACACAAACTGCCCGGTAAACTTCACTGCCGGTTCATCGCTGTCCTGCGCATGAATGCGGGTCGGCAGCTCCAGACGTGCGCGGCCGCGACGCTGGTAGGTGGTGATGAACCTGTCCCACTGCGCCACATCCGGCGCATCGCACACGGCAATGGCGTCTGCGCGGACCGGCAGCGGATAGCTGATCTGCCCGTCCTGAATCACGATGTGCCCGTCGTCGATCCCTGCTTCACGCAGGCGCAGATGGAGCCAACCCCATCCTGCCAGCACCGCGCCGCAATACAGGCTGCCGCCGAACAGCGTGCTCTTGTGGTTGACGTTGGGTGCCAGCGGCAGGTGCAGGCGCAGTCGATGGTTTTGCCAGTCGATGACGCGGATGCCCATTTCGCGGGTCAGCGGGATGTCGTGGTGCAGCACCTGCTCAAGTTCCGCCGCTGCGTTGCCGGACAGCGGTGCCTGTGGCTCAGTCGGTTTCATCGGACGCTCCGCTGCTGTCGCCAAAATTCAGACCGTGCTTGCGCAGCTTGTCATGCAGGGTCTTGCGCGGCACGCCCAGCGCTTCGGCCAGGCTGCGCACCGAGCTGTGCGGGCGGGCCAGTTCGGCGGCAATCAGCGCACGTTCGAAACTTTCCACCTGCTCACTCAAGCCGCCACTGACGGGCGGCGCGTCCGGCATCGCATTGCCTTCCAGCTCCAGTTCAAGCCCCAGCGCAAAGCGTTCCGCAGCGTTTTGCAGCTCCCGAACGTTACCGGGCCAACTGTGACGCAGCAGCAGGGCACGCTGGCCCGGCTTGAGTTCCTGCGTGGGAATGCCGTGACGCATGCTGGCCGCATCGGCGTAGTGCTCGAACAGCATCAGCGCGTCTTCACCCCGCTCGCGCAACGGCGGAATGCGCAGCGAGGCGACGTTCAGCCGGTAATACAGGTCGGCACGGAAACGCCCCTGATCCGCCGCCTGACGCAGGTCTTCCTTGGTGGCGGCGATGATGCGGATGTCCAGCGGGATCTGCTGATTGCTGCCCATGCGCTCGACCACACGCTCCTGCAGCAGCCGCAGCAGCTTGACCTGAACATCCAGACTCATGCTTTCGATTTCATCGAGAAACAGCGTGCCGCCATTGGCGAATTCGAACTTGCCGATGCGGCGTTTCTGCGCGCCGGTAAAGGCGCCCGGCTCGTGGCCGAACAACTCGCTTTCCACCACCGACTCGGCCAGCGCTCCTGCGTTGATTGCCACGAACGGACCGTTTCGACGGTTGGACAGGTCGTGCAGCGCCCGCGCAACCACTTCCTTGCCCGCACCGGTTTCGCCCAGAATCAGCACATCGGCGCGAGTGCCTGCCAGCGCACCGATCTGTTCGCGCAGACGCAGCATGGGCGCCGACTGACCGACCAGACGCGTGCTCAGCTGTTGGCGATCACTCAGGGCCAGACGCAGGCTGCGGTTATCCAGTACCAGCCGGCGCAAGGCCAGGGCACGGCGGACGCTGTCGAGCATGGCATCGCTGGCGAACGGTTTTTCCAAAAAGTCGTAAGCTCCGGCGCGCATGGCTTTCACCGCCAGCGGTACATCGCCGTGCCCGGTGATCAGCAGCACCGGCAGGTCCGGATCCTGTTCATGCAGTTGCACCAGCAACTCCAGTCCGTCCATGCCCTGCATGCGGATGTCGCTGACCACCACGCCCGGCCAGTCGCGACCGATGCGCTCGGCCAGCCCGTCGGCTTCGGACAGAGGCAGAACGTTCAGGCCCGCCAGATCCAGGGTCTGGCGCAGTGCCTGACGCAGGTGGGAGTCGTCGTCGATCAGCACCACCTGAATCTGGCTGTCGATGGCTGTGTCCGAACTCATGCAGATAGGTCCTCTGGCGGTTGAAGGTTGGCGCCGGAAGCGCCGGCACGCAGGCGCAGGGTCAACAGTGCGCCGCCGCTCGAGTGATTGGCGAACAGCAGTTCGCCGTCCAGCGCACGCATCAGGGTGTCACAGATCGCCAGCCCCAGCCCAAGGCCCTGAGTGCGGGTCTTGGTGGTGAAGAATGGCTCGCGTGCCCGTGTCAGCGCCTCTTGGGAAAAGCCCGGCCCGTTGTCGCGAATGTACAGATTGACGCCTTCGCGGGTCTGCTCGGCACTGATCCACAGTTTGCGTGGCGGTCCCTTTTCAGTGAGTGCATCCAGCGCGTTGGCCAGCAGGTTGCCGAGCACCTGGCGCAGGCGGGTTTCGCCCGCCTGTACCCACAGTGTCGCGTCGGGCACGTCACGGATCAACTCGACTTCCATGGCACGCCGACGTTTGGTCAGCAACGCCAGCGCGTCGTCCAGTGCCGGTTGCAGCGCCACGCTTTCCGGCGCATGCCGGTCGCGCCGGGCAAAGGCGCGCAGGTGGGCGATGATCGAGGCCATGCGCCCGGTCAGTTCGCTGATCAGCTTCAGATTGCCGCGTGCCTCCTCGGTGCGCTGATGATCGAGCAACACTTCGGCGTTCTCCGCATAGCTGCGAATGGCGGCCAGCGGCTGGTTGAGTTCATGGCTGATGCTGGCCGACATGGTGCCCAGTGCCGACAGCTTGCCGGTCTGCACCAGTTCGTCCTGAGCCCGCACCAGCTCCTGCTGCGCCTGTTCACGCTCCAGCACTTCCTGACGCAGCCGGCTGTTCAGGCCTTCAAGATCGCTGGTGCGTTCGATGACGCGCATTTCCAGTTCCCGCCGGGCCTTGGCCTCGAAGGCGATGCGGTCCAGATAGTGACGCCGACGCTGCATCATCAGCCCCAGCAACAGCATCAGGACCAGCAACGCCGCGCCGCCGATGGCCTGCACGGTGCGTACGGGCCGGTCGATCAGCGCACGGGGCGCGAGGATGTTTACGTTCCAGCCGGTCTCGGTGATGGCCTGGCTCTGGGTCAGCCACGCGTGGTCATCGATCTTGAGCGGACGCGGGTCACGGGTCGGATAGGGCTGGATCGCAACGATGGCTTTTTTCTCGTCGTCAGTCAGGTCCCGCGTCGCCCGAAAGCGCCATTCCGGGTTGGAAGTCAGAATGACCACGCCGTTCTGGTCGGTCAGCAACAGTTGCTCGGGTGTCTTGCCCCAGAGCGTTTCGGTGTGGTCCAGATCGACCTTGACCACCAGCACGCCGATCACCCGTTCGCCATCGTGCACGGGACCGGCGAAGAAGTAACCGCGTTTGACCGAGGTCGTGCCCAGGCCGAAAAACCGGCCTGTTCTGCCCGCCAGTGCATCGGTGAAGTACGGACGAAACGAGAAGTTGCGACCGATGAAGCTGTCGCGTTGATCCGAGTTGGATGCCGCCAGCGTCAGGCCCTTGGCGTCCATCAGGTACATGACGTCCGCGCCGGTCTGTTGCGAGATGTCCCTGAGCAGGCGGTTGGCGTTGCCCTGTGCGGTGCTGTCGCCCGGAGATGTCAGAACCGCGCGCAAGGCGGGCAGGTCACCGAGGATCTGTGGCAGGGTTTCGTAACGATGCAGCGTGCCGAGCAGGTTGGCGACGTACAGGTCCAGCGTCTGGCGGTTCTGATTGGCCAGCTCGTTGCGGTAATAGCGCTCGGCGAGGTGTTCCAGTGGCCACAACAGCGGTGCCAGACAGATGGCCAGCAGGGCGAGGCTGCGCCAGCGAGGGCGGGGAGGCAGGGCAGAGGTTATGGTCATTGGCAATCGCCGAGTGGTTGGCGGTGCCTGCAGCGGCTATCGCGGATGCCGCCGCTGGCGTCGAACAGAGGTTCAACCCCTGGCAGCGACTGCGGCGCCTCGCGATGATGTCCCTGCGGGCAATGGAAAACCCGGTCGATCCTGACGTGGGCATCAAAGGCCTATTATGCCCGCCATGACCGCGTCAGGCACCCGGACAAACCGCCGCTGCCGGAACGGTCAGGCGAACAGTTCGGCTTCTTTCAGGCTTTTGCCCTGTTGATCCTTCGCCGACAACTGCGGTGCTGCGTCGAGCTGCCAGTCGATGGCCAGGTCCGGGTCGTTCCAGCTGATGCAACGCTCTGCCGACGGCGTGTAGTAGTCGGTGGTCTTGTACAGAAACTCGGCGTAGTCGCTCAGTACCACGAAGCCGTGTGCGAAGCCTTCCGGCACCCACAGCTGACGGGCGTTCTCGGCAGACAGCTCAACGGCTACCCACTGACCGAAGGTCGGCGAGCTGCGACGAATATCCACTGCAACGTCAAGAACCTTGCCTGCGGTGACGCGCACCAGTTTTCCCTGGGCATTGTCGATCTGGTAGTGCAGGCCGCGCAGTACGCCTTTCTGCGAGCGGGAGTGATTGTCCTGCACGAACTGCCTGTCCAGGCCGGTGGCTTCACTGAACGCCTTGGCATTGAAGCTTTCATAGAAAAAGCCGCGTTCGTCGCCGAACACCTTGGGTTCCAGAATCAGGACATCGGGCAGCTTTGTTGCAATTACATTCACGTGGTTTCCCCTGCGATCTTGAATAGATACTGACCGTAACCGGTTTTGCCGAAGTAGTCGGCACGCCTGAGCAAATGGTCACGGTCGATCCATTCATTCTGATAGGCGATTTCCTCAAGGCAGGCAACTTTCAGGCCCTGTCGGTGTTCGATGGTCTGTACGTAGGCCGAGGCGTCGAGAAGACTATCATGAGTGCCTGTATCGAGCCACGCGAAGCCACGTCCGAAGCGCTCTACACGCAGGTCGCCGCGTTGCAGATAGGCGTTGTTGACGTCGGTGATTTCCAGCTCGCCACGGGCCGACGGCTTGACGTCTCTGGCAATCCGGATCACCTCGTTGTCGTAGAAATACAGCCCGGTCACGGCGTAGCTGGATTTGGGCGCCCTGGGCTTCTCTTCGATGGACAGTGCGCGGCCAGTCACGTCGAAGTCGATCACGCCGAAACGCTCAGGGTCCTTGACCCAGTAACCGAATACCGTCGCGCCGGTCTTCTGGGCCGCAGCCTGCTGCAACTGCACGCTGAAATGCTGACCGTGGAAAATGTTGTCGCCCAGGATCAGGCACACCGAATCGTCGCCGATGAATTGCTCACCAATCAGAAAGGCTTGCGCCAGACCGTCCGGTTTCGGCTGCTCGGCGTAATTGAATTGCACACCGAACTGGCTGCCATCCCCCAACAGCTTGCGGTACTGCGGCAAATCCTCCGGCGTGGAGATGATCAGGATTTCCCGGATACCGGCCAGCATCAGCACCGACAGCGGGTAATAGATCATGGGTTTGTCGTAGATCGGCAGCAACTGCTTGGACAGGCCAAGCGTGATGGGGTGCAGGCGGGTGCCGGAGCCCCCGGCCAGAACGATGCCTTTGGTCATGCAATCAGGTCCTTGTGGTCAGTGAAGCCCAGTCGCTCTCCTTGATAACTGCCATCCTGAACCCTGCGGCACCAGTCCAGGTTATCGAGATACCATTGCACGGTCTTGCGCAGCCCGGACTCGAAGGTTTCTTCGGGTGTCCAGCCCAGCTCCCTTTCAATCTTGCCGGCGTCGATTGCATAGCGCAGGTCATGACCCGGGCGATCGACCACGTAGGTGATCAGCTCGCTGTACTGCTGCACGCCCGCCGGTTTCTGCGGCGCCAGTTCATCCAACAACGTGCAGATGCCGCGCACCACATCGATGTTCTTCTGCTCGTTATGGCCGCCGATGTTGTAGGTCTCGCCGATCACGCCGTCGGTCACGACCTTGAGCAGTGCGCGGGCATGGTCTTCCACATAGAGCCAGTCACGCACTTGCAGGCCGTTGCCATAGACCGGTAGCGGCTTGCCCGCGAGAGCGTTGAGGATCACCAGCGGAATCAGCTTTTCGGGAAAGTGATATGGCCCGTAATTGTTCGAGCAGTTGGTGAGCACCACCGGCAGGCCGTAGGTGCGATGCCAGGCGCGGACCAGATGGTCGGACGCCGCCTTGCTGGCCGAATACGGCGAGCTGGGCGCGTAGGGCGTGGTCTCGGTGAACAGGTCATCGACGCCGTGCAGGTCGCCGTACACTTCGTCGGTCGAAATGTGATGAAAGCGAAACGCCTGGCGCTCGGCCTCGGGCAATTTCAGCCAATAGGCGCGTGTGGCTTCCAGCAGGCTGTAGGTGCCGACGATGTTGGTCTGGATGAACTCGGCCGGACCATCGATGGAGCGGTCGACGTGGGACTCGGCCGCCAGGTGCATGATCGCCTGCGGCTCGAAACGTGAGAGTACGGCGCTGACGGCCGCCTGATCGCAGATGTCGGCCTGGACGAATTCATAACGGGTATTGGTTGCGATAGGGTGCAACGATTCCAGGTTGCCCGCGTAGGTCAACTTGTCGAAGTTCAGCACGTCGTGATCGGTGTTCTGGATCAGGTGTCGAATCAATGCCGAACCGATGAAACCTGCACCTCCTGTAACAAGAATTCGCATGAACTGACCTTTGGTGTGGGTGAAGTGTAAAGCAGCATAGCTGCCCGAATACGACCTACAGGATCGGGCATTAATCGGCTCTCGGGGCATTAAATAAATCAATTCCTGTTGCTGAATACGACACGAAACCGACGTCGTCTTTTTATTCCCGAACGTGATTGGGTACGGCGGGCCAATCCCCTTATAGTTGCTGCACCGAAAATAAAGCGCTCTGCCGTTCCAGCGAATAAAAACAGAGGTCCACATGCCGCTCGCCACGCTTATCCGTCGTTCCAGCCTGCCTTGTCCGGAGGTGAGTGCCGAGCAGGCCCTGCAACTGCTCCAGCAACACTATGGGCTCAGTGGCACGCTGAAAACCCTGGGCAGCCAGCAGGACCGCAATTTTTTGCTGGAGACCGAAAAGCGGCGCTATGTGCTGAAAATCTGTCACGGCGCCTACTCGATCCAAGAGCTGGACGCCCAGCACGGCGCGCTCAAACATCTTGCCGGGCACGGTGGGCTAAGCGTTCCTGGCGTGATCCGCGCCAATGACACCGAACAACTGCTCTCCCTCGAAATCGATGGCCAGCCGGTGCACGTACGCCTTCTGGAGTTCATCGACGGGCAGTCACTGGGGCATGTCGCGCATCTGGGACGTGACGTCGTGGTCGGGCTTGGCGAGCTGTGTGCAAAGGTCGACCGGGCGCTGGCCGACTTCGAACATCCGGGCCTTGAGCGCATTCTGCAATGGGACCCGCGCCATGCTTATGCACTGATCAAGCACCTGTTGCCGGTGATCGAGAGCGCTGACGCCCGCGCCTGTCTGATCGAGGCGGGCGAGCAGGCGCATCGACGGCTGCTGCCGTTGATCCCGGCGCTGCCCATTCAGGCCGTGCATCTGGATATCACGGAGCACAACGTGGTCTGGCTGCGCGACGCCCAGCGGCAATGGCAGATGCAAGGGTTGATCGATTTCGGCGATCTGCTGACCACCTGGCGGGTGGCGGATCTGTCGGTCACCTGCGCGGCGCTGCTGCACCATGCCGAAGGCGATCCGCTGTCTATCCTCCCGGCCATTCAGGCCTACCACGCCATCAATCCGCTCAAGACCGAAGAGTTGCAGGCGCTGTGGCCGCTGATCGTCGCCCGCTCGGCGGTGCTGGTGCTCAGCAGCGAGCAGCAGGCCAGCGTCGAGCCGGGCAATGCGTATATCCAGGCCAACCTTGAAGGCGAGTGGAACATCTTCGACGTTGCGACTTCAGTGCCCATGGTTCTGATGGAGGCGGCAATTCTGCAGGCGGTGGGCTTGAACCCTGCACCTTTCGAGCAACCTGCGTACGCGCCGTTGCTGCCGACGCTGGCAGGCGTGAAGCCGGCGCTGGTCGATCTGGGTGTCCTGAGCGAGCACTTCGTCGCGGGCAATTGGGAGCAGAGCGGTATCGATGAATACCTGCTCAGCGAAGCCGCCGAGCACACGGGTCTGGCTGCCAGTCGTTTTGGTGAATATCGCCTGTCGCGCACGATGCCCGACAGCGCCAGAGAGCCTGAGACGTTTGCCCTGCACGTCGAGCTTCATATGCCGGCCGAAACGCCGCTGCACGCACCTTTCGCGGGCGCACTCCGATTGATGGCCGATGGCGCTGTGATGCTGGCAGGCGAGGGTGTAAACCTGCGTCTGTGGGGCGTCATGCCTGATCTGACTGTGCAGGGGGCGGTGAGCACGGGTGACCTGATCGGGCACGGCGCAGGCTCACTGCTGCTGCAACTGTGTACCGTGTCAGATCTCAGCCCGCCGTTATTCACCACAGCCTCATGGGCCGGTGCCTGGCGCACGTTCTGTCCGTCTCCTGCTGCGCTGCTGGGCTTCGATTGCGATGCACCGGCGCTGGAAGACCCTGCGCATCTGCTGGCGCGACGTGACGCCAGTTTCGCCCGCTCGCAAAAGCACTATTACCACGCACCGCCGCAGATCGAGCGCGGCTGGCGCAACCACCTGATCGACATGCATGGCCGCTCCTATCTGGACATGCTCAACAACGTGGCCGTGCTGGGCCATGGTCATCCGCGCATGGCTCACGAGGCGAGTCGTCAGTGGTCGCTGCTCAATACCAACTCACGCTTTCACTACGCGGCCATCGCCGAGTTTTCCGAGCGCCTGCTCGAGCTGGCGCCGGAGGGCATGGACCGAGTGTTTCTGGTCAACAGCGGCACTGAAGCCAATGATCTGGCGATCCGGCTGGCGTGGGCCTACAGCGGCGGGCGCGACATGCTCAGCGTGCTGGAGGCCTATCACGGCTGGTCGGTGGCGACCGATGCGATTTCCACCTCGATTGCCGACAACCCTCAGGCGCTCAGCACCCGGCCAGACTGGGTGCATCCGGTGACGGCGCCCAACGTTTATCGCGGGCCGTATCGCGGTCCTGACAGTGCGCCCGAGTACGTGCGCAGCGTCGATCAGGTGCTGGAAAAACTGGCCGGGCAGCAGCGCCAGGTGGCGGGTTTCATCTGCGAGCCGGTGTATGGCAACGCAGGCGGTATTTCCCTGCCGCCGGGTTACCTGCAACAGGTCTATCACAAGGTTCGTGCTGCGGGCGGCGTGTGCATCGCCGACGAAGTGCAAGTGGGTTACGGGCGTCTGGGCCATTACTTCTGGGGCTTCGAAGAGCAGGGTGTGGTGCCGGACATCATCAGCATGGCCAAGGGCATGGGCAACGGCCATCCACTGGGCGCTGTCATCACTCGCCGTGAGATCGCCGAGGCGCTGGAGGCCGAGGGTTATTTCTTCTCGTCTTCAGGTGGCAGCCCGGTCAGCTGTCGGATCGGCATGGCCGTGCTGGATGTGATGGAAGAAGAACAGCTCTGGGAAAACGCCCGGGTCATCGGGGATCACTTCAAGGCGCGTCTGCAGACCTTGGCCGATCATCATCCGCTGGTGGGGGCGGTGCATGGCATGGGGTTTTATCTGGGCGTGGAGTTTGTGCGTGACCGCCAGACCCTCGAACCCGCGACCGAAGAAACCGCACAACTTTGCGAACGCCTGCGCGAGCTGGGCATCTTCATGCAGCCGACTGGCGACTACCTGAACATCCTCAAGATCAAACCGCCGATGTGCACCACCCGCCAGAGCGCCGACTTCTTCGTGGACATGGTGTCGAAGGTACTGCGCGAGCTTGAGTGAGCTGAGGGCCAGAATGATCGAGCCCATGACTGTGCGTCGCATTCGAGAGCGGACGCGGAGCGTCCTGAGAGGCGTTACCACGCTGGAGCGTGGGAACGATCAGCGTTTGCCTCGACACGGCTGCATGCCCATGCTCCGCGTCACAATGGATCGGCTGATACAAAATACAGATTAATATCGACAAATTAAGCGATAAAATACTAAATAAATACAATTAGCCCTTTTTATGCAGATTTTTATCCGCTATAAAGTCGCCCAGATTGTCATGGCCGGTCTGTTAAGGTCACGATCAACACCTTCGACCTCCCACTGGAGTCCTGACTGACATGACCACACTCAACAGCACGCCACGCGCCGATGGCTTTCACATGCCTGCCGAATGGGCCACGCAGACTCAGGTCTGGATGGTCTGGCCCGAGCGCCCGGACAACTGGCGTCTGGGTGGTAAGCCTGCTCAGGCTGCACACGTGGCAGTTGCCAAGGCCATCGCACGTTTCGAACCGGTAACCGTTGCCGTTTCCGCCGCGCAGTACGACAACGCCCGTGCTCGCCTGGACATGCCGAATATCCGCGTCGTGGAGATCAGCAACAACGACGCCTGGGTGCGCGACACCGGCCCCACGTTCGTCATCAATAACCGTGGCGAAGTGCGTGGCGTGGATTGGGACTTCAACGCCTGGGGCGGCTTTGACGGCGGTCTGTACGCGCCGTGGAACCTCGACTCGCAAGTGGCGAGCAAGATCATGGAAATCGAGCGCTGCCCGCGCTACGTGACCGAAGGTTTCGTGCTGGAAGGCGGTTCTATCCACGTCGATGGCGAAGGCACGCTGATCACCACCGAGGAATGCCTGCTCAATCGTAACCGTAACCCTCATATGACCCGCGAGCAGATCGAGACCGTACTGAGCGACAGCCTGGCCGTGGACAAGATCGTCTGGCTGCCTGACGGCCTGTTCAACGACGAGACCGACGGGCATGTGGATAACTTCTGCTGCTACATCCGTCCGGGCGAAGTCCTGCTGGCCTGGACCGATGATCCCGAAGACCCCAACTACCCACGCTGCCACGCCGCGTTGAGTATTTTGGAAAACACCCGTGACGCCCAGGGTCGCGAGTTTATCGTGCACAAAATGCCGATTCCGGGCCCATTGTTCGCAACGGACGAAGAATGCGCGGGCGTCGATCAGGTGCATGGTAGCCAGGAGCGCAATCCATCGGTGCGCCTGGCCGGTTCCTACGTGAACTTCCTGATTGTAAACGGCGGCATCATCGCCCCGAGTTTTGACGATCCCATGGACGAAAAAGCCCGGCAAATACTGCAACAACTGTTTCCAGAGCACGAAGTGGTGATGGTTCCAGGTCGGGAATTGCTGCTGGGCGGCGGCAATATTCACTGCCTGACACAGCAGCAACCGGCCCCTAACAAGGACTAGTCAGTAATGATTAGTAACATCTGATAGTGGCCAACTGGTCCTGTTCTTGCTGCTTCAAGCCCATCGTCCGATGGGCTTTTTTTTGCGAAATACCTCGTAGCGTTTATCGGAATCTCATCTTTAATCAACAGGAGGCCTGATTCGTTTTCTTCGCGTGACTGTCACACAGCGTCCGTAAATTTAGCCCCTCATGAATTAAGAGGTTGTCACTATGAACGCAGTTATCAGCCAGCATCGTGCTCGTGGGTTGTCTGCTTCTTCCAGTAACGAGGCCCGTCAGTTGATGGCGGATTGGTTAAGGACGACCAGGCCTGCAAAACCAAGACCGGATGTACGCGCCATGTTGCTGCAGCGCTATCCGGCCGGTTTATTCAACGATGCCGAACTGGAGGCGTTGCTGGGTGTGCTGAAGGATTAAGTGCCGACTGCTCTGTTTCGGCCCTCTGCGTGTTTGACACCCTTCAAGCCCTGGGACTAGGATTCGCGTCCCACCGCTTGTGGCTTTGCGCCATGTACGTGCATCAGTAGTCCACTGCGATGACATCGTGCGGCTGTCAGGTTTGGAACCTGAGAGTCCTGAACGGCTTCCGCCGTCGCCACAGCGCGTGTCAACTCGTATAAAAAGGGAAGACAGATGCTTAACACACGTATGGGTATGCTCGCACTGGGCATCATCAGCGCTGGCCAGGCCATGGCTCAAGGGCAGGCAGACTCCAAGGGTTTCGTCGAAGACAGCAGCCTGACCGTCAATCTGCGCAACGCTTACATCAATCGCGACTACAAGAACGACCGTGAAGACAAGGCCGAGTGGGGCCAGGCATTCATGGGCGTGTTCACGTCAGGCTTTACGCAGGGCACTGTCGGTGTCGGCGTAGACGCATTCGGCCTGTATGGCATTCGTCTGGACGGCGGCAAAGGTCGCGCCGGTGCCGGTGGTATCGACTTCTTCAAGAAAAGCGACAACGGTCAGGGCGACGCCGCCGATGACCTGACCCGTGCTGGCGCGGCCGTCAAGGCCCGCATCTCCAACACCGTCATCAAGTACGGCGACCAGATGCCTCAGCTGCCCGTGCTGAGCTACGACAACTCCCGTCTGCTGCCGGAAAGCTACACCGGCACCATGATCACTTCCAAGGAGATCGATGGCCTTGAAGTGGTGGCGGGTCGTTTCACCCAGCAGGCGCGCAAGAGCGCCGAAGGCCGTGACAGCGGTGACCTGAAAAGCATCAACGTCTACGGTGCCAGCTACAAGTTCACCAAGGAATTCTCTGCCGCTTTCTACGCGTCCGACGACGAAGACGTCCTGAAGAAGCAGTACGTGAACCTGAACTACGTGTTCGCTCTGCCGCAGGAACAGTCGCTGACCCTGGACTTCAACGGCTACAAGACCAAACTGGACAAGGACTTCGCCAACAGCGACGACCGTGACAACAAGATCTGGAGCCTGGCGGCGACCTGGGCGGTGGGCATCCACTCGTTCACCCTCGCTCACCAGCGCAGCAGCGGCGACATCGGCTATGTGTACGGCGGCTATCGCAACGACGGCGGCACCAGCGATGGCGGTAACACCATCTACCTGGCCAACTCCTACTGGTCCGACTTCAATGGCAAGGACGAGCGTTCGTGGCAGGCTGCCTATGGCGTCGATCTGTCCGGTCTGGTCACGCCGGGCCTGAGCTACCGCGCTGCTTACGTGCGTGGCGACAACATCGACGACGGCACTGCAGGCAGCGGCAACGGTACCGAACGCGAAATCTTCAGCCAGTTGACCTACGTCGTGCAGAGCGGCCCGGCCAAGGACCTGTCGATTCGTCTGCGTAACTCGTTCCTGCGTGTGTCGGCCGATGCTCAGGCGTACAACAGCGAAGGCAACGAAACCCGCATCTTTGTGGATTACCCGATCAACGTTTTCTGATCGTTTGACGGGTTAGCGCTTCATCAAAATGCCTCGGTTCCGGACCGGGGCATTTTTGTTTGTGCTGACCTCAGGCCGCTCAACGTGCGCTGACGGCTTTGCTACCATGCGTTCACTTCCCCGAGCCGATCACTGTCATGGCCCTTGCCGCACCGCCCGATCTTTCCGACATCGCCGTTCCCGTTCAGCCGCTGTCGCGTACCTATCCGCGTGGGCGCTTCATCGAGCCGCACCAGCATGTGTGGGGGCAGGTGCTGTACGCCATGTCCGGCGTGATGTGGGTCGAAACGCCGCTGGAAGCGCTGGTCGTACCGCCGCAACGCGCGGTCTGGTTGCCGCCCGGCGTCGAGCACGGGATTCGCGTGGTGTCGGACCTGGAGATGCGCAATATCTACCTGCGCCCGGCCATTGCCCAGACGCTGGAAAGCACCGTCCAGGTGTTCGAAGTCGGCGGCCTGTTGCGCGAAGTCATCCTCAATCTGGTGGCGCTGGATCGGGATCGCGAGCAGGAATATTACGACGCGCTGGTGAGTCTGGGCTTGTTGGAGCTCAAGCGCGCCCGCCGCTCGCTGCTGAAAATCCCCATGCCCGACGGTTCGGACCGGCGCTTGATGAACCTGTGCCAGGCCGTCATGAGTGAGCCATCACTGGACATCCCGTTCGAACAGCACGCCGAAAATGCCGGCGCCAGCGTAAGGACGCTATCGCGCCTGTTTCAAAGCGCCCTCGGCATGGGGTTCGCCGAATGGCGCAGGCAAGTGCAGTTGGCCACTGCCGTGGCCGAAGTCATCCAGGGCGTGCCCGTCAGCCGCATCGCCCGCTCACTCGGCTATTCACCCAGCAGCTTCAGCGACATGTTCCGCCGCGAACTGGGCGTCGCGCCATCGCAGTATGTTGCCAGCAACGATCAACGCGAAAGTGCCTGACTGAATACATACCCCGTGGGAGGCGGCTTGCCGGCGATGGCGTCAGTTCAGTCACTGATGTGGCGCTTCGGAAAGCGCATCGCCGGCAAGCCGCCTCCCACAGTCCGTGGTCGCAGCAAGACTCGGGTATAACGCTGAGATCGGCGTGCTTGAGATCACGCTTATCGTTCCTACGCTCCGCGTGGGAATGCCGCTCAGGACGCTCCGCGTCCGCACTTGAACGTGGCGCAGATGCGTGGCCAAGCTCCAGCGTTACCCACGTTATGTGCTCGGCTCACTGAGTCCGCAATCTGTGCCATTTGTGACGCGGAGCGTCACGGGAGGCATGCCCACGCAGAGCAATATCACGATAACGCCTACATCTGGCCGATAAACAGAAGCCCTTGGCCGATCCGCATTCCAGCCCTTCCATACACTCTGCTCATCGCTTACCTCTTCGGAGCTTCTGCATGAGTTACCTCATTTCCCTCGCCATCGGCGCAGCCGTCGGCCTGTTGTACGGCGCACTGGATTTCCGCTCGCCCGCACCGCCTGCCATTGCGCTGGTCGGTCTGCTTGGCATGCAACTGGGTGAACAGGCCTGGCCGATGGGCAAGCACCTGCTGACCTCCTGGGTTTCCTGATCTTCAGTCTTCCATTTTCAAAAAAGGCCTCCCCAATGAATGCCCTGCAATTCTCCCGAACAGGCGACCTCGCCGCCCTGCAATACGTTGAACTGCCAACACCCAAGCCTGCCGAAGGCGAAGTACTGATCCAGGTAAAAGCCGCCGGCCTCAACCCCAGCGACGTGAAGAACGTGCTGGGTCGCTTTCTCTACACCACACTGCCGCGCATTCCCGGTCGCGACTTTGCGGGTGTGGTCATTGAAGGCCCGCAAGCGCTGATTGGTCAGCCCGTCTGGGGCACCGGCAAAGAGCCGGGTTTCTTTCGCGACGGTTCGCACGCCGAATACATCTCCCTGCCTGCCGCAGGCGTCGCCCTCAAACCCGAAGCCTTGAGCTTCGTTCAGGCCGCGAGCCTTGGCGTGCCGTACACCACCGCCTGGGATGCTCTGCAGCGCAGCCTGGTAAAAAGCGGAACACGCCTGCTGGTCATCGGTGCCAATGGCGCGGTCGGCAGTGCCGCCATGGCGCTGGGCAAGATTCTCGGTGCTCAGGTGTTGGGTGCGGTGCGTCGTCCCGAGCAACTTCAGGCGCTGAAAGCCGATGGTTTCGCCGGACTGTTGCTCGATACCCCGGAGAGCCTCGGCAGTCAGGTCAACGAAGTCTTCAAAGGTGGCGCCGACGTGATCTTTGACACCACCGGCTTCTGGCTGCCCGCCGCCGTCCCAGCCCTGGCGCCGTTCGGGCGCATCGCAATCATTGCCGCGCCCGCTGACGGCCATGTGCAACTGCCTGCGCTGGCGCTGTATCGCAAAGGCGGATCGGTGGTCGGCATCAACTCGCTGCTCTACGACTGCGCGACCTGCGCCACCATGCTGGATCAGTTCGGTCAGTTCTTCGATCAGGGACTGCTGGTGCTACCGGGCGATCTGGTTGAATCGCCCTTGAGTGAAGGTGTGGCGCGCTATGCCGAGGTCAACGAGGGCAGGGGGGACAAGATCATTCTGGTGCCTTGAAACCGTAATCAGTTGTCCAGTGCAAGCAACTGCACGAACACCGCGAAACTGCCCAGAAACAGCCAGAAAAAACTGAACAGCCAAGGCGTGCGCTTGGAGAACAACAGTGATTTCTTCGGCCCGGTTTCGCTGGACTCCCAGTCGCTGAACAGCGGCGAGTCGTCATAGGTCAGCCCGATGACCGGCTCGCTGCGCAGCAACCCCGCCTGCTTGCGATGCCAGTGCATGATGATGTCGCACGCCGCCCGAATGCCCGGCCACGCCGCAATCGTGCAGAACAGCCCCAGCAACGCCAGCATTGGCGGCACCACCAGCGTGAACATCACACCCCAATCCGCATTAGCATTCGCCATCGACGACGCATAGGCAATCACCAGAAACGATTGCGCCGACAAATAGGCGTTGGTGCGGTTCGACAGGTTGGTCGTTTCGTAATGAATCTCGCGCCGATAGAAATCCAGCCGTTCCTTGGGCGAGCCGAACAATTTGACCTGTTGCTCATCGACGACGTGCTCGGGCGTCTCGTCTGTGATAATTCTGGGCACTGTGAATTAATACCGAATGTTAAAGATGCTGGGTAGACCCTGATTCAAGTTGAGCAGTTCGACCAAAATTGCCCGAACGGGGACCGTTCATCCTGTAAATCCGGCGACACGACAAGGACCTCGTCATGAGCACGACCCCAACCCTGCAAACCGAGCGCCTGCTGCTGACAGCTCTCCAGCTGGCCGACGCACCCGCCATGCAGCAGCTTTTCCCGCAGTGGGAAATTGTACGATTCTTGAACAACCGCGTGCCCTGGCCGTATCCCGAAGACGGCGCACTGCGCTACATCCAGGACGTCGCCCTGCCAGCCAGTGAGCAAGGCACCCAATGGCACTGGATGATCCGCCTGCACACCGCGCCGAACGACATCATCGGCAGCATCAGTCTGATGACCACTCCCGGCAACAACCGCGGCTTCTGGCTGCACCCTGACTGGCAAGGCAACGGCTACATGCAGGAGGCCTGCGTGGTGATCAACGCGTTCTGGTTCGAAACCCTCGGCCAACCTGTAATGCAGGTTCCCAAGGCTGCACCGAACGGAGGATCACGACGGGTTTCGATCAAGGAAGGCATGCGACTGGTGTCGACGGGGGAAAGTGATTACGTGAGCGGCAGATTCCCGGAGGAGATCTGGGAGATGACGCGGGAGGAGTGGGTGGGGCGTATGGACCGTGGCATGGCTGATTGAGGGCTGACCCCGGAAGTCACCCCGGAAGTCGCCCCGGAAGTGACCCCGGAAGTGACCCCGGAAGTCGAGCTGCTTGTTCTTCCAATGATCTGAGCGGTTTGAGTCGGCGCTCTCAAGGAAAACGACTCAAACCGCTTCTACATCCGCCACGGCTTCCAGTTAATGAAATCAGCGAGTTCGATCACCGCTATTTCTATCGGAAACCCTGATCAGTCATCACGCCGTCGCTGCAAACCCCTTCGAACGCGCTTCCATTCTCGCCGTCAGAACTTCCGGCGTCGCCCGCTCGGCCTTGGAGGCCATCTGATTGAAGAACATCCCGTCAAACTGCTCCTTGGACGGTGTCGAGGTCTTGGGGATCAACAACGCTCCCAGATCCAGCGTATTGGCGAAGTTTTCCTTGGTCAGGTTGTACATGCCGAGGTAGCTGCCCGAAAAAGCGGAATCCGCATTCACCATATCAATGGCCGAATCGCGATAAGCCACCGCCGCTGACTTCAGATCACTGGACGCATTCAACAGCGAATTCAAACGCTCCATATCGGAGTCACTTAACTGCCCGGAACTGTTGATGGCCTTGAGGCTGCCATCTTCCTGCACCGTGAAGCCGAACTTCTTGTCAGCCAGATCCGGATACAGGTACGCCAAACCTGCCTTGAAGTCCTCGAACGAGCCCTTCATCTGCGCCGTGATGGATTTATTCAATTCCGCCAATCGAGGAAAGTCCGGCGACTGCTCAGGCCCTATAACCGTGTCGATCACTACGATGGGGCCGGTGGTTGTCGGCGGTACTACCACGGGAGGCGGAACCACGATCGGCTTGGCATTCAGCAACGCTTCTCTCGCGGCATCGCTCATGGGCTGTGGCGTGAGCTTGACGTCTGAGGGGGTGAGCTTGGCGACGATAGATGGGATAGCGGATGGATTTAGGGAGGTAAGCATATTCATCGATCCATGATTGTGTTTGTCCACAGGGTATCGACGGGGTAGGGGTGGAGCTTTAGAGGGGGGTGACGGGCGGTGTATCGGGGGTGTTACAGAGTATGAGGCTCGTTTTGGGCCTTATCCTCCTCTAGACAAGCGCCTTACGGGCTTTCCAGAAGCGCATGCTTGCCTGGGTTAGCAGGGGCCGAGCTTACCAATCCTCGGCCCGTTCAATGCGTTGATGCAGAATTCGATAAATTCGGATCGTCTTGTCTATCAGCGAGTAGACCGCCCTATAGGGATATTTCGAAATTATCAATTCCCTGCAGTCGGGCAGATCTGAAGCTTTCCCCAGCTGTGGGAAGGTCCCCAGCATCTCTATCGCACTGATAATGTGAAAGACGACGCCTTCAGAAGCCTCAGCGCCCAACAACGGTTCGTAATGCTCGTAAATACCGTAGAGATCACTTTCCGCCTTGCTGGTTAATGCGATTTTCAGCACGAGCTACCCACTTAGCCTTCACGGCATCCAAATCGACCAGGTTGCCTGCTTCTGCATCCGCAACGCCTTCAGCTACCGCTTGAAAATGCCAGGATTCTGATTCCACGTAACGCGCCAAAGCGCGCTTGAGATGATACTGACGATCCCGATCGGTTGCTTCGGCGAGCTGATCGAGCTGATTGATCAGTTCTGCTTCCACACGGAAAGACAGGACAGGCGAGGCCATGGGAACACTCCTGATGAGGTTGTATACGATGTAGACATGTGTTTGGTGTGTAGACTCTATCTGGTTACCCGCGGGCGTGACAACCCGTTTTAGGGGCGCGGTTTAAGACCGGTGTTCTACGCCCAAGAACACTTCGAAAGTAATCCACAACCCTTCGTGAAATCAACGGTTTAGAACCTCGCTGATCTCCATCAGTTTTTTCCATTGCTTTTAGTCAGGTTGTACATCTCGGTGATCAGCGTGTCGATTTCGTCAATCAAGTCCGAGCGTTCCGCCTTGGTGGTGCTGTCCCGAAGGGTATTAAGACGATTGGTAATGATCCGCTTCTTACCGAGTAGGCTGTAATCCTTAACGCTTCCGTAGATTCCCAATAGTCATAGCTTGGGTATTTGATTGCGATCTGAGAGATGTTGACGCCGCTTTCCAGCATCTGATTCATGTCTTTCAGTTCGTGTTGTGCAATGGTCATCAGCTCTACTCGTCCTTGTGACGGCGAGCAAAAGCGCTCGCCAAAATCGGAGGGAAAATAGCCAGTCAGCGGGCAGAAGTGCCACTCTTTTGATATCGCGCTCCGACGCATTCTGTGAGCGCTCAGATTGGGCTCGTAATCTGTCCTGTCGCTGCAGTGCGAGCTTCCAAACCCCGAAAACAAAAAAGGCCCACCTTTCGGTGAGCCTTCTTCGGTATTGCGTATGGTGCGGCACCAGACGAACGGTCTGTTTCGGTAAGGCCAGGTTTTTCGGGCGTCTGGATTTCGGTGGAAAATTCGGCGTACCCCAACTAGTAACTATAAACAAATCAGCTAGTTATGGCGTTCAGTGGAATCGAACCGGAGGCTTGTACTACATCATAGAGTTGCTGATTTTGAGCTCCCGCTACCTTTTTTGTATCTACTCGGTGTTGGCGAAGCTCGCAATTTACACGTGCTTCTTAAGGTAATGGACTTTCGACTTGGCTGGGAGTCAATTGATGTCTAAAGTATGTGTGCTGGCGACTTGCCAGTTTCAGGAGGTGAGACACATGGATCGTTACAAAAATCTCAGTGGTCAGTCAAATGTGGTGGCATATGAACTGGCACAAGGGTCGATATCCGTAGAGTTCGCCTCAGGAACCTATAGAACCTATGTATATGATTCCAATCGTCCCGGACCAGTAATGGTTGCTGAATTACAGCGACTTGCTGTGGCTGGCCGCGGACTCAATAGCTATATTTCAAGCGTGGTTAAATCAAATTTTTCTCGTAAATATTGACTTGTATCACTTGTGAGGTGGTAGCGGGTAAATCGTTACCACTTTAAGTGGTTTTTTTGGACGGAACCATGCTGAAACTCAAAGATATGTGCTTTTATTGTTTTTTAATATTGACTAAATGCGTGCCAGCTATTCGATATAATTTCACGCTTCTCTTGGCGAAGATCGGAGGCAGGTCATGATATTAAGCGAACTAATTAGTCGGCTATTTTTGATCATCGTGGTCTGTGCCGCGTAGCACTAATCTGTCCCGTTTTATTTGCGAAGTGTGATTTCATGCTACCGTCTTTTAGTATAAAACTTATTGGTTTTTAGGGGTTAAAGTTGAGCATTGGTTATGCAGAGCGAATAGCATTTAGACATCTTCTCGAATTTGATCATAGTATGGATGTTGCTGAATATAAACGATCAGGATTGGTGGTGAAGTCTGAGTTTAGTGACGAAGTGTGTCATATTTGCCGAGGTGAGCTAAAGCATTATCGAGAGCCAAAGGAGATGAGTCGGGGCGACATAGTGGAGTTTGATGAGATAATAAAATCTAAACCCGGATCATCTTTTATTTTGATGTGCAAGAATTTATTCTCTTGCTCTAGGTGTGGTTGGTGGTGGTCAAACGAGCGAGGAGTGATTTATCCGTCTGGTATAAACTCGCGAAGTCCCGATGATTATTGCCCAGGGATAGAAAAAATAGATATATCGAGCAGCAAGGTTGCTATTGATGATCTGGTTTTTCATCTGACCAGAAAGTGGAGTGATCGCAAGCTGATTTCTGCGTCAGCAGCAGAGTTACTTGTGGGAAGTCTTTTAAAAGAGCATCTAGGTTGTGACGTGGTAAGTGCAACAGCCAATACACATACTCAGGATGGGGGGATAGATTTGCATGTTTGCCACAAGGGTGGAAAAATACTATCGGCGGTCCAGGTGAAGCGAAGAATAAATCGAGAAGTGGAAGGGGTGGCGGAGATTAGAAACTTTTTAGGAGCATTAGCCATTGAGAATATTTCTAAGGGAATTTTCGTGACTACTGCGACAAGGTACAGTAAAAAAGCTTTAGAGATTCCGGATAAACTAAAGCATAGTGTAAATGCTAGGTTAGAGCTTGAACTTTTCGATGGTGAAAGATTGCTTGAGCTACTTAAGAGCCTGCCTCGAGCGAACGCCTTGATTCTTCCAAAGGAAGTATCTGGTCCAGACATTTGGTTGGACGATAGCAATAACGAATTTACCACGCGGCAAATATTGTACGGTTATTAATTTGTTGTCGAAGGGATAAATAAATCACCTAGTTATGGCGTTCGGTGAAATCGAATCCGGGTCCGCAGAGTCCTTAGGCTGTAAGCGCTCCATAAACCCCACCTGGCTAAAGATAGGTAAAGCGCTTAGCTATGAAGTCGAGGTTCGCAGTTCCACGGCAGCAAGGCTTCGTAATCCTCTACCCATGTCGCCGTTGGCAAACGTTCAAGTGCGTGGCGCAGCCACGTAAAGGGCTCCTGGCCGCTGGCTTTGGCAGTCTCGACCAGGCTGTACAGTTGAGCACTGGCCGTCGCGCCCTTGGGCGTGTCGCTAAACAGCCAGTTCTTTCTTCCGATCACGAAGGGGCTAATCGCGCGTTCTGCCGCGTTGTTGTCCATCGGCAAATACCCTTCCTCGACGTATCGTTCCAACTTGCTCCAGTTACTGGCGAGGTAACTGATGGCTTTGCCCAAGGCATTCTGAGCGGTGACCTGGGGCTGCGTCTTTTCGATCCAGCTTTTCAACTGAGCCAGTATCGGCAGGCTATGTTCGTGACGGCCGTTTTTACGGTCAGCATCGCTACTGGCCTTCAAGTCGCGTTCGATCCCATACAGCTTGTTGATCAGATTCAGCGCAATATCCGCACGTCCTGTTTTACCTTTGGGCTGCACTTTCTGTGCTTCAACAAACTTGCGTCGAGCATGAGCCCAGCAGCCTAAACGTTCAACTCCAGCTTGAGCGCCCATTGCGTTGTAACCGGCGTAGTCATCGGTCATGACGTAACCGCGATAGCCTTCAAGCAGGCGCGTTGGCACCTCCTGCGCCCGGCTGGTGGAGTAGTCAAAAAGGATTACCGGCCTATCCGGTGGGCCGCCGGTTTGCACCCACATCCATGACTGGCTGCTTGGCTCACGGTCAGGCTCTTTCAATACCTGCACCCGCGTTTCATCGCAATGGATGACCCGGCTGGCCAATAGGCTGTCGCGCATTAAATTCAGCAGCGGCTGGAAGTGTTCGCCGCACTGGATCACCCAACGGGCCAGGGTTTGGCGCGGGATATCAATGCCGTGGCGGCCCAGTACTTTTTCGAAGCGATGCAGTGGTAGGCCATCGACGTATTTGGTCGTCAACAACATCGCCAGAACGCTGGGGCTGGCCATGCTCTTTTCAATCAGTTGAGCTGGCTTGTCTGCTGTGACGGGTGCCGTTTCGCAGTCGCGGCAGCCATAGACTTTACGAACATGCTTGATGACCCGGATCTGCATCGGCACGATTTCAAGCTGCTCGCTGACTTCCTCGCCAATGGCGTGTTTGCGGCAGCCGCAGACGCAAGTCAGTTCATGCTCGGGAAGTTCGTGGATGACTTCGATGCGCGGCAGGTCAGCAGGCAGTGGCTTGCGTTTGCCACGGCGCTTAGCGGGGGTGACAACCTCTTCTTCAGCGTTCTCGTCGATAGCTTCGACGACGCTTTCGGCTTCGTTGAAGAGCGCCAACTGCGGTGTGGCCGGATCGGCTGTTTGCTCGGACTTGCGTCCGAACAAGCGCTGGCGCAGCAATGCGTTCTCTTCTTCTAGAAAACCGACCCGCGACTGCATCTTCGCAAGCATTTGCTTGAGCAGTTGGAGATCGTCGGGAAGGTTGTCGGGCATGGATTTCATGCCCTGGATTATACCGAATCAGGCCAAGAATCGCGGCGTCAAAACCTGATGGGGACGGTTACGCCAGAGGTCAAAACCGTCGAGCAGCCAGTTCAGTTCCTGAACGGTCAGAACAATCGCCTCGTCGGTGGCATCGGGCGATGTTTTGAATCGCTCCGATTCCAGGCGTTTGAGCCAAAGGCAGAAGCCGTTGCGCTCCCAGTACAAGATTTTCACTCGGTTGCGCGGCTTGTTGAGGAAAACGAAAAGTACCGGATCGAACACGGCAACCTTGATATCCAGTTCGACCAGCGCAGCCAGGCCGTTGATAGATTTTCGAAAGTCCACAGGTTTGGGGTAGAGGTCCACTTTTTCGACTTTTGCGTCGGGTCGCATCATGGTCGATGGGCTCCTGAGAGAATCGGGAGCCCAGCATCGGGGATTAGATTAGTGCTTTAAATGTGGGGTTCATGGAGCGGTTACAGAAGATCGAGGCCCTGGGAGCGCTCAACCTGCTTTCAGGCGGATCCGCGAGCCTGGCGGCAGTGAGCGACCTGCACCAGGCGACCGGGCGCGATCTGAACCTGGTGGTTGGCCATAAGCACAACGCCACGGTGGGTGGCGACATGCATGAGCGTATCGAGGGATTACGAGAGAGCATCACCAGCGAGAGTCAACGCTTTCAAGCATCTAAAACGTGGATGGGGTCAGAAAGTCTAAATATATTCAAGGTACTCTGCGATACACTAGATTTAATCAAAGCTATGAATGCCCAAATTGCATCTCACTCTCACGGGGGGACGCCTATTCCGGACAATGCAAAAGAATTTAGTTTGGACGGATTGAAAGCCGATATTCTTCTTTCTGAGTTAAAAAAAGTAACGCATTTGAAATGCGTTACTAATTGACAATAGTTGATTGCATTGCGCTGCAGTTATGGTTTGGTTTTCTGAAATCTTGAATAATAAACCTTTACAAGTTCGCTTATTCTGTATTTGTCAAGTGGTGAAGCGTTTGATGCATACAAGATGAGCTCTTGTGTAATGCTCTCCGCCCATTCCGACTCTTCACTTAACGTAGTTGTGAGTTGGTCCGCTTCATATCTGTGTATCAAAGCTCTGGATACAAGCTGCATCTTAGCGGGTCCTAACTGTAAAAGCGCTTTAACAAATTGATCAGGGTGGATGAAATGTAAAAAACTTATATATCCAGCTGACTTGAATCCGTTTAAGCTCGTTATTTCCATGCAAAACTCACTCGCATCGGTTTTTAATTTTTCAAAGATTCTGGCCGCCAGTGATATTTTGTATGTTTCCGCCGCTTCGAGCCTTTTTTTGTTTAGGTAATTCATAGCCGATATGAATTCGTTAGTACTGTTTTCTTTGATTTTTAAATTTAAGCTAGATTCATAGTCTAATCGATTTCTGCCGAATACGGGGGTTAGTTTTTCGGCTGCCAACAAATCGTCTACGTATGTTTCAAAGTTTTTTTCTATATCAACAACAGAGCTTTGTGTGTATCCAATTTTTGCGGACCAGAGAAAAATGCCTAGAACATGTAAGATTTCACCAAGGTCAGTATAAAGGCGATCGTCATATTTTGTCTTCATGTCATTAAATGCAACATCGTATTCCTCATTTGAAATATCCGCGGCATGCCACGCGATCAGCCATGTTGGCCGATCTACATATCCAAAATTCAAGCTTGCGGCTATAGATGCTTTTATTTGCGTACTATCTATATGGCCTCGAATTAAAATGTCTTCTAGGACCGAACTGGAAAGCAGCGTATTGCATATGTCGAACCCTAGGTACTTATCTCTGATCTTCCGAAAAGCCACTCCAACATCATTATCCTCGCCATCATACCTATAATCTATGCTTTCCCTAAGCTGAATGTCCTGCTCACTCAAATTCCCTGATCTGAGCTCTAGGGACCATGCAAACAAAAGTCTGGCTATATCTAGCATCACACTATCATTGTCAATGACGCTTCTATCGAGTATCTCGTAGACTCTCTCATAGGTCCATGTTGCCATTTGCAAGCTTCTAAAGTTGTTGACGTTGGAATGCTCATAGATCTGCAGTATTTCGGTTTTTTGCTTTTTTAATAACTCTGCTGTATTGGCGTTGCTTAGTTTGGCTATGAGTGATGTGAAAACCTCATCAGGGTCGCTATATACTTTAAAAGTAACTCCTATTAATTTTTCTTTCCTTTTAAGGTAATCCTCTTTTTGTTTTACTTCGTGTTCATTCACTGATATTAGTACCTTTCCACCCGTATCCTCGATAAGTGAACTGATAAAGCCCATCAAGTTTTCGAGTGGTATTGCACATCTTTCAAAGTCGTCAAATATATATAATTTTGTAAAGGGAGGGTCTGTAATGTCTGAGATTTTTAGGTCGGATTTTATGCGGAAAAAGCCCATTGCTGACTGTGCTGCCTTGACCCCTATTTTTGCTGCTTTATTATCTAGGATGGGGTAAACTGCGCGAAGAAATGCAGACCGAATATCATCCGTGTCTGATAGTCCATAAAGGCTGATGTATACATAGTCATTTTTGTTGGGGAACTTTAAGTTTAAAAAATTCCGTATGAAGTGTGTTTTGCCGGAGCCCCACTCTCCAGTGAGTGCAACAGCAAATCTAGGTGTTTCAGATAAGTTAATATAGTACTCTAAATACTTTTCAATTTTTTGGTTTTTGTTCATCTCGCCATCCCTGTCTTGAGTTGATTATAAGGTTTAAGTGTGGAGCAGCGGTTGGTATGTTAAATTGTCATGGCCGAAATATCAAGTTTGTGGTTTTCTGTCTTAAGCCAAGACGGGCTCTCCCAAGCTGAATATTTAATTACAGTTCATGCCAGTTGTCGCGGATGAATTCATGCAGACGATAGCGCCGGTACAAGTTCATCAAACCACTCAGAGTACGAAAGAATTTTTTCATACTTAAAGGCATCTGAATGACCTTCCTCCAGCGTTTTTCCCGGAACACATACGCTGTTGGGGAATCGCTCATTGAAAGTTTCCCGTGAGGACAGCAAGCCAACTACTAACTGAGCTTGCGGAAAAAACCGCCCTACTAAGGCGGTTCTTTTGCGCCCCAGAACGTGATGGACTGGCCAAGTATGCCGGTTTCCGGCCACATCAGGACCGATCAGAAAAATCCGTCGCAAAAAAATCTGACCAAAAATGCACTTATCCCCCTCCCGCCGACGGGCTTCGCGTCCGTTTTTTTGCAAATCTCAATGCAGTGCAATAGCCCTTCAAGCCCAAGCGGGCCGTGGGCCTCTGGGGCTGATCAGCCATTTCACAGAGTGCAAAGTTTTGAAGAGTAATGCAGTGGGATTGCACAGTGGACCTTGGACGGGCATTCAGGAGCTCCGTGCAGAAGCCCCCGGTTTTGCTGGGTGAAAAACCAAAAAAGACCCTGAGGCCAGGGTTTTCGAAATCAGGGTCGATTAAATCGCACACCGATTTCGGTCACAGCCTCGTTCGCAATGGATGGGCTGGAAGCCTTGAGCGACACGGCTTGTAGATCAGTTTGGCGGTTTCACTGCATTACACAGTTACTCACGGGCTTGAAACACCATGCACCTGACTGTTTTCTTCAGTAAAACACTGGCCACGTTCCTGTTGGCCTCGACGAATTTCGGCTTAACGGACTCGGTTAGAAATCTGCGGAGAGATGAGTCGACCTGTAGCCCGCAACCATGCTTGTCCAGACGTGACTGCAGATCTTTGAAGTTGATCGCGAGCAACGACTCGGGTGCCGCCGAATGGTTGTACTGTTCGCCTTTGCCATCCAGTAGGTCGAGTGCTGACCAGAATGGAATCAATGCGTCCTCAGCTGACTGTTCGGGCAAGCCAATGGTATCGAGGGCTGGTATCGGCATGCAGAGCAGCGCAGAAAAATGGGCGAGCTGGTCATAGATCGCCGAACGAAGCGCCATGCTCCTGGTTCGATTCAACTCCCTCAGGAGGAAAACTCGATGGCGGGACAACGCGATCTGGTCAGTGACGCATAAATCCTCGGACATGTTTATCTCCTATGCCCCGACCGGGTCGATGGCGCTGAAACGTGACCGGAACGTGGGATTTCGCTCTGAAAATGGGGGTGGGGTAAAAAAAATAGCGATATTAGCTAGATGTGAGGAAAAAGGGGTTGGAGGCCCCGGTTTTGCTGGGTCCTTCATATAGCAGGGGATAGCGATATGATAGCTATATGAATAGCGATATTTTACCAAACCCCCGGAATCATTGGGTTTTAAGGAAGGTAAATATTACTGTTCATAAAGGTAATATTATCGCCTTCATATCGCTATTTACCGAAAACGCTGAGAGCCTTGATTTACAAGGGCTGTAGCCGTTTTTAGCAACGCATATTACTAATATTGCTCTTTTTTTCTGCCCCAACAAATTTTGAGACGCTGCCCTTGGGTGGGCTGCTTGGGGAGGTGCGGACGCGTGTTGGCGTGTGCGCTTTTACCGGCGCGAGTAATCACGTCTAAGGCCTGATCAGGCGCAGTGAAAGGATGGCTTGTTACGTGTACCGCAAAAAACAAGGGCCTGCATCGCTGCAAGCCCTTGATTTATATGGTGCCGGCACCAGGAGTCGAACCCGGGACCTACTGATTACAAGGAAGATGCTTTTAACTTACAGATCAATGGGTTACA
The DNA here is from genome assembly GCF_900184295.1 of Pseudomonas viridiflava. Taxonomy (NCBI): domain Bacteria; kingdom Pseudomonadati; phylum Pseudomonadota; class Gammaproteobacteria; order Pseudomonadales; family Pseudomonadaceae; genus Pseudomonas; species Pseudomonas viridiflava. The sequence continues at coordinate 5,809,761 of NZ_LT855380.1, read as the reverse complement.
GGTTTCTCTATTACGTCGCGAAACCCTGGACAGCCCGCCTGGCGCGGGTGTTAGGCTGCTTATTACGTGTCATCGTTTGTGCTTTCAAAGGCCTTGAGCATCCTGCTGTAGAGTTTAGTCGATAGCGATCAGCGAGACGGTCATGATGACTAGTACTAGGTTCGGCCAGACAATTTTTCCCAGCCGGCGAAGGCATGTGCTAACAATACGCCACCACTACAAGGAGTGTTACCGATGGCAGATTTTTTGATTGGCGATGTAAAGCAAGTGCGTGAGCTTGTGATCGAGCGTGAAGTTAACGAGCATCTCGGGGACGGTTGGGTTTTACTGCTGGTTCGGGCCGGCGTGGATCATGATCGCAACCCTGAGACGGGCGAGTGGGAAAACCTACCCAATACCAGCTATGTGCTCGGCTGGCTGGGTGAGGGTGAGCCAAAGACCATCGACCAGTTTGAGGACGAGCGGCTGATGGGTAGACAGCCGGATGCGGGAGATTTCTAATGCAACTTCATGAAGTAGGAACGTTAATTGAAATCCCAACGCCCGAGGCTGCAAGCATGCTAATCGCTGAGGGATGGACATTGGTCGCCATCATACCGGGCGAGCGCCATGACCAAGGGCAGAAGGCGGTTGGTCCTATCTACGTGCTAGGTAAGCGACCTGAGCTTCAACCGACGAATTGGAAGGCTATGGTCGGAGAATAAGTCTTGGCGTTTCTGATAACGCGCTCTGTGTTAAATCCGCACTACGGAAAAGCCCGCCTCGGCGGGCTTTTCTGCAAACCATAGAGCAGGTGGCAGTGACGCCGGAGCCTTAGATTCTCGGGTTTACATTAATCTTCTTGCTCTAAAGTGCTGAAATAATCTTTATCTTCAAAAATGCAAAGTTGAAACTCACCCTGTTGAAGTATTCCTATGTAGAAGCTAGTTATATTTGTTCGGGCCATTATTTGATGGGCGTTTTTTCTTAATATTTCATAGTTGTCGCCGTTATTTATTTGCATGAATTGCTGGGGCGTGATTGGTATAATGAGTGATAGTGAGGTTATGTTCCCTAATGCTAAATGGTTTAGTGCTTCTGCTACCCTTGTGCTCATGTGGAAAATAGTGACGTTGTCGTTAATTAAGGCCTGAGTAATGACGTGGCCTTCTGTCCCGAGCGGAGTGTAAACGTCGAAGTCTGTATATCCTGTTAATAAATGTTTAGATGATGGGAATTGCCTCTCTAGCCACTCCAGGATGATCTTGTTTTTCCAGAAGTTAGGCCTTTTTTTGTAAGTTTTAATACTTTCTAAGTGAGTAGGTGCGCCGCCCAGATCGTTGATGAAGTCTGATGGATACATTTTTTCAGGTAACTGAGCTTTGGCAACTTGCTGGATTTCGGCAACTGATTCAGTGGATATTTTGGCATGTGAGTATTTGTTTGCTTGCTCGACAAACTGTATGGACGAGTACATCCAGAATAGCTCCACACCGCCTTCTCTCTGTATCTCTCTGATCAATTCCGGATGAGGGCCAATAGTTTTACCTTGCTCTTTCCACCACCAGTCATCTTTTCTGTCGGCTGTTATAAACAACACAGTTTTGATTCGGAATTCTTTGACATGACTTAGTAGTTGTTTCCATAATATAAGATCGCCAAATTTCTTCTTGTACTTTATATGGTCGAATATAAAGGTAGCATCGTTGGGGTTTTTATCTTTATCAGCGTCGGCAAACCCAGGAGGTATTTTATCTGCAAATCTTTCCTCTCCTTTTTCAATTATTTTATCAAGCTCTGTTTGGCTTTTGGGGGCGGCACCAACTTTATCCGCTAAAAGGCTGTCAAGAGCATTTCTTACTGAGTCGGTAGAAGATACGTCAATCTGAGCTGTGTGAATCGCTTTGATAGCATTAATCAGTTCTTGGTTAGATTTTTCTAATTGATCTAGCAACGGCTGTGACTCGATGCCAAGTCCACGTTTATCAATCTGTAATCCCTCTACTTTCTGCTTCACCTGCCCGACAATATTTTGTGCAGCTCCCAACGCATCCTCTGTAGATTTACGTTCGTTGGCAATGACGTTAAGTCGACCTCTTTGAAACTCTAAACCTACCTGATGTGGAATCCATAGTCTGTTTTCCAAAAGGCGTAGCACTTCTAAAAGTTCATCTCTAGCTAATGTAGGAAGTCTGTATAAATTTAGAAGCACATTAGTGTCTAGGACGAACAGAGCTTCATTCCATAAAATTTCATACTGCTCAGGCGTCGGGGGGTAGTACCCGTTAAAACTGTTTTTCATGAGACCTCCAAGTCATTGACATCCAAAGTGAAAGGCAACCAATAAGATGTTATTTTAGATTTGCCCCCTAAATATAATACTTATGCCTTCTAAAATGCACTTAAAAATGTCCAGCGATATCAGCTCCTGCCCCCAAAAAATGCTGTGCTATTTTTCGGAGTCATTTTCTGATGCCTCTTTTATCCCCTAAGTGCTAGACGCGTCCACTATTGGAATACTGAAATCATAAACGTCCATCATGGCTCCGTCTCGGTGGCCACTTGCTTCCTGCTTGTCTGCCCTGGTACCAGTAGTATCAGTGATGCCCCGCCGCTTGAGGTCATGCAGGCCAAACCGCTGCTCGACAGTTATGGTGCCGTCTTCGATGGCCGAGGTGATGAATCGTTGCCAAGCCGTATCCAGACTGGATTTGCGTAATGCCCCACCGTGGCTGGCCACGATGATGTAGCGGCGATCAGGACGAATCGGAACGACCGTTGATTTGCTGGCCCACACCTTGGCCCGGTAGGCCTTCGCTCCCTCCCAGGCTGCGCGCAGTCGCGGCGTCCAGCGGACAATGTTGTCCCGGCTGCCCTTGCGCCGGTTGGTCATGATCCCTTCGGCCAGTTCATGGGCATCGGTCAGGGTGATGGTCTCAATGCCCCTCAAACGGCACAGGTAACCGATCTCCATGACGTAGCTCAGGTACTCCGGACAGCCGCCTTTCTCGTTCCGCGCCAAGCGCCCAAACGCCAGAGCACGGTCGACCAGCACCTCCATAACCTGGTGCTCCGGTAAACGCCGGCGTTTGCGCTCCACCGGTGCTTCAATACCCTGCGCCGGATTGCTGTCGAGGTAACCCCGGTTGCGGCCCCACTGCAGCACCCGACGCAGGTAGCGCAGGACATGTGCCGCTTTTGACGGCGTGCCTTCGTCGGCCAGGCGATCGACAATCCGCTGTATCAATGCTGCCGTGAATTTCTTCACCAGCAGATCCCCCAACGGTTTGCCCAGCCGGGTCGGTATGCCAAGCAAGACGTCTCGCGAATAGCAGTAGTCGCCGTGAGTCTTGAGGCTGAGTTTCTTGTAGCGATCGCTCAGGTGAAACTGCGCGCATACATAACGCAAGGTGCCTTGGTCGACGCCCGAGGTTTGCTCCATGATCTGGTGCAACTCGGCCAGGCTCACGTCAGCAGGTGCCACATTGCGCCGGCGCTGTTTGCCTGTCTCGTCGTAATGCAGCGTGTACCAGACGCCGGCGTTGCGATGATCAAAATAGATGGCCGCTGGAAGAGCGGCCTGGTCGATGTGTTGGGGGATGTGCGGATTGTGCTTCCGCTTACGCGCTTTCCTCATAGGATATTGGTGTCATAACTCTCTGAGGTTACAGGCTCGACGCCCGCAGCGTGGTGGATGAGATCCAGCGTCGTCCACGGACCAGTGCGCCCCCGGAACATTCGGATCCCCTGAGTGATCAGCGAGCGTTCGACGTCGGAGCGGCGTTGGTAGCCGGTGATGCGCTGCAGGTCCTCAAAAGTGAGGACCTTGCCTGTTTGGAAGTTCATGATTGCTCTCTATCTCAAGCAGCAATCAGGGCAGTGTAACGTCCCACCCTGATGCTCAAAGCCAGAACCTGACGGCTCAATTACTGGGGGAGGGGATGGCGAGAATGCTGGCCAGAACGCGCATGTCGTTGGCGCTTAGATCACCTTGGGTCTTGGCCTGTGTGGCCAGGCTTTCAAGTCGCCCGCGAGTGTGCTGAGTCTTGTGCACCTGGTAACTGATCAATGCTGCGCCGATCAGGGCGATAGTCAGCAGGTTTTGGGATGGTGTGCTAGCCTTTGGATCGCTGCTGCTTGGATGTTCCGTCTTCATCACCGTACTCCTAGTCGTAGTGAGTGCTGGAGAGCTGCAACTCTCCAGTACTGTTTGCTTAAATCTTTAACGTCAGTTAATCCGGTGATAGCTCTCATCGACTTTGAACAGCAGGTCGACGTCCTCTACTCGATAGCATCCGCCCACACCGCCTTTAACGATGTAGCCCGATGGATCAGGTTCAAATCGCACAGGGAAGGGATAGTCTTTTCCAGGCTGCATCCAGCCGATCTGGGATGCATACCTGCTTGTAGCCTTAATTTCTGCGTAAAGCTGTTGACCTAGTACACGCGCTGGGTTTGGTGCCGCCCCTTCCAGGTATGCTTCAAAAACCAGTTGAACCGTCTTGTTAACGAAGCATTTACCGTCGTGTCCCATATTCTTTGGATCGATCTTGTGGAACATCAGGTCGACGAACGTTTTAACGTTCAGTTGCTGTTCGAGACGTTGCTTCTCTTCTTCATGCATAGTTGCTTCCTCTGAGTGGTGATTAGGCAGCTTGGAAAATCCAGCACCGCACGGTTTTCGGCTTATCGGCGGCGTCGATATCCCAGGACGAACACACGTTGCGGTTTGTCTCGATAAACTTCGGGCACTTGCTGGTTTTCAGGTGACGTTTGAGTTCGGCCAGATCCGGGACCTTCTGCCGCTTGTTCGCTGCAGCTTCGGCAAAGTCGTTCAGGTTCACCGCAATCAGCCCCTCATTACGAGAGTGGTTCAACGCACCAGCGTGGCTGTTCAGGTATTCGTAAAGCTCCCAGAACTCAACGACCATCGGGTGATCAGCGTTGATTGCCAGTTGTCGCTCTTTGGCCATGCTTTGAACCTCGGCATGGGCTGCGTCAACCTGGTGTTGCTGCAGTGGCACGACATGTACCAGGGCGTCGACCAGCGCATGCAACTGGGCGTGGTTCTTGGCAATACGCACCGTGCGGATCTCGGGCAACTGCAGCAGCCGCTGTTCATAGAGCGGCACACTCGCTTTCACGGTCTGCATCACTTGCGCTTCCCGGGTTGTTGCCATCAACAGAAAGCCACTCACCTTGTCGACGGGCATCTGCTCGAGCTCTTCCACCAGCAGTTTGGTTTTGGCTGTCTGGCCGTCCTTCGTCATGCCGACGTGGGCTATCCGCTGCAGGATGGGCTCCGAGGCGTTCACAGCATGGTTTTGGGCGAACACAAAAGCACCGCGGAACGGCGGCTCCCGCGTGTCGTTGCCGTTGTTCTTGACCCCGGTCGACCGGACGCTACGGCCGTTGTAAGCGGTTTTCAGCTCGTCCCAGTCGTACTGCTTAGTCGCGCTGCCATCGGTCTTTTCCCGTTCGGATTCGATCAGCACGACCGGTAGGTTGCCGACCTGGGCGAAGTTACGGGCGCGGGCAACCGGTGTGCCCTTGGATGGGTCAAAGCCTTCGTAGTCGAGGCGACCAAGCAGCTTCCACAGAAACTCGATCAGCGTGGACTTACCCGCGCCGGCTTCGCCGACTACCTCAAGAAACAGATAGCTCTTCTGGTGTTGCCGGATCTGCTCCGCGAACAATGCTCCAAGCCAGTACGCCAGAACGACGATTCCTTTGGCCCCAAAGCACTGCCAGAGAATGTCGAGCCAGCGCGTTGTGAACTTGTTTAGATCGGTGTTGATGTTCAGCGTGACGGACTGACTGAGCGTCTTAATGCTCAGTTTCTCCATGTCGAAAAAGTCTTCCTCGTTCAGTTTGTAAACCTTGCCGTCGCGCACGGCCACGTCGCCGTAAACGTAGGCACCGTGTTCGCGGGTGTAGCCGGTGAAGTCGATTGTCTGCACGGTCTTGAGCGCGTTTGTCTGCTCCTCAATGAACGCGTCCAGTTGCTGCGTGGTGCCGGTGAACATCCCACCGGGTGCGATCCCGAGCAGTCGTTTCTTGAACTCGGCGGACGAGGCGATCTGCGAGCTGGTAAAGGTGTTCTTGATCGGCGCGGCGTCGTGGGCAAACGTGATCCGGAAGTAGTACCAGGACTCGTCGGTTAGCTTGTTCTCCTGGTAGTACAGCGCCTTGGGGTTGCAGGTGGCGATTCGCTGAATCGCGCCACATTGCTGCATAGCTTTGGCTCGACGTTGCTTGTCGTTCAGTAACTGATCGTCCTGATGCTCGCTGTCCTCAAGGTCTTGCATGGCCCGGTTGAATTTCTCCAGGTCGAGCTTGAACCAGTAGAGGCGATTACCAAATTCAAGGTGGAATTCGCTACGGCGCTTCCAGTCGAAAAGTACCAACGCTTTTTCCGTTGCGTTGTCGGCGATCAGCAGAGCACCGTGGTGCCTGGCAACAGTCAGGTCCTTCTGGGTCTGCTCAGTCCGCTTGTCATCTTCATCGATGGCCCACCAACGCTGGTGAAGATCGTTCCAATCGACTTTGCGACCATCACGCTGGGGGATCTGAGCTGCTTCGCATACAAAGCCCAGCTCACGTGCCTGGCGTACCCAGCGCTTCGTGTACGCGTGTGCACCTGGCTCGTTGTCCAATGCCCACACCAGCTTCGGTAATTTGCCTTCACGGTCTTTGGCGAGGCGCTTCAATGACTCGTCTGGAAAAGCATTGGACGACATAGCGGATACTGCTGCCACGCCGTGATGCACCAGCGCGATGGCATCAAAGATTCCCTCGACAATCCAAAGCTCTTTGATTTCCAGCAGCTCGACACACGGGGGGCACCACCAGACGCCTTTGTAGCTTTCGCCTGGTTTGAAGCGCGCCTTCATTTTCCCGAACCGGGCAGGGCGGTCAATCAACCGCTCCCAGTAGCCACCTTTCTCTAGTGCGAAACGCACTGTGGCGCTGCCGGCATCATGTTGTGACGAGAAGAAAGTGTCTTGGGTGAACCAGCCGGTAATCAGCGACATGTCGAAGCTGCGGGCAAATTCCATGTAGGCGCGAGCTGTTGCGGTAGGGGCGTTATCGGTCGCGGGTGCGCGCTTGCTCCAATCCTCAAATAGGTCGTCGTAAATCTCTTTGACGTGCAGCGTGTGACCACACTTCTCCTGCCGGCCGCAAATCAACTGCCATGGGCTGTCAAAGCGGGTGTAAAGCTCCTTTTTGTTGCACTTGGGGCAGGTGCCGCCGCGCATATAGTTGGTTGATTTGCGGAGCTTCAATCCGTAGTCGGACTGAATGCGCTGCAGAACGTCGTGGCGTAGATCGTCTCTCATGAATGCTTCACTGCTTTGAGGCTTTGGCTCAGGGCTGCCATAAGGCGTTTTTGCGCTGCCATAACAGGGACGTGGGCGAGAATTGCGCCATGGCGTTGGCCGTCCGCTACAAAGCGGTATTGGTCGTCGTACCAGTATTCATTGAGCCTCAGGCGGTACTGTTCACGCAGTTCTTCAAGCAGTGCTTGAGCCTCTGCCTGGGGCAATTGAGCGGTGACGATCACGGCGTTGGCCATCGTTAAACCTCGAATTTAGGCGCAGCTCACCCATACCCACTGGAGTGGGGCAGGCAATGTTTGGGGGTGTTTAAGTGGCGGGGGAGACGGGTTTGCCGTGGCCGGCAGCGATCAGGTGTTCATAGATCAGATGAACAGGTACAGACCAAGCGAGTCCTCGAATGGGATCACTGATCACTACTGTCATTTCTGCGCTTGCCTGAAGGTCTATACGCTGGCGACCGATGACTGCCAGAACGTTGCTGTAGGCCTGGTGCACCAGATGGTTTGCAAAAGACTCTTTGACTTCGAAGCTTTCGACCAGGTGATCGATTGTTCGACTAAGCAGTTGGCCCAGATCACCCAAATGCTCGCCCTGATGACGCTCGATAAATGCCTGAGCTGCAGCGCGGATTGTCTCTTGATAATCCATATCAGCTGATACGTTGTTCATTTTTCAGTCCCTGATTTAGCGCGGTACAGATCGATAGCTGCCAACACTTCTGCATGACGTGCAGCCATGTGCAGGTTGTGTGCGTTGAGGATGTGTTCTGCCTCGGCCTCATTGATGCAACCGTCTGTAAGTGCCTTGGAGATCTCCAGGTCGACACATCCACGCTTTGCCGCCGCGTGAATGGAAAGGGCGTACATCTCGACGTTGTCCAGCGAATCAGGATCAGCCACCGGAACGAACAGGCCGCCGTACATCGAGGCCACATAGTTGGGTAGATGCTGAGTTCCGGCTTCCTGCTCCAACTGGAACAACTGAACATCATTTAGCGGGCGACTGTTGTTGTTCTCGTAGGCGTGGTTATCGAATTTCTTCAATGCCAAGCCGATACGAGCAGCTGCGCACTCCCGTCCACCTGGATAACTGCAGATGATCGCGCTGACTACTTCACGGCGTGTCTTTAGAACTGGGCTTTTCATGTTCTGCTTTTCCCTGCTGATCTGCGCCATTACTGTGCGATCACACCGTCTTTTATACCCAGCAACACCGCGGCGCGATGTGCCTCCCCTCGGCGACCTTTGATCCTTCCATTCAAAAGGTCGCTGACCAAATTTTTGTTCAATCCATGTTGTCGGCTGAATTCCGCAATGCTGACCCCCTTGTGATCGAGAGCTGCTCGGGCTTGCTCGGGTGTAACGGTGGCGGGCATGATGTGCACTCTGTTTGTTCGTGGTCGTTTCTGTTGGTCTGTGGTGATTCTTGGTCAAATAATTGATCAAGTCAAGTGTGGTGAATAAAAATATGCACATTGCTGACGGAGTAGGTGAGCGCCTTAAGGAAGAGCGCGAGCGCTTGGGCTTGAGTCAAACCGAGTTTGGAACGAGACTCCGAGTTAGTCGTGGAACTCAGAAAAATTATGAGCTTGGTGCGAATTCATTGGACCTCCGTTACGTCGCGGCCCTCGTGGATCAAGGCATTGACGCCGGATATGTACTTACCGGGCTTCGCTCTCCTGCTCCTGGACAGGGGTTGAAGCCGGACGAAGCGGAGCTGGTAGATCAATATAGGAGATTGCCTGTAGATGATCAGAAAACTGTACGTCGAATTGTGAAGTCTATGGCAGCAGAAGCCGCTGAGGCCTCGAAGTAAAATTTATCGATTCCTGAATCGAGCTATTTCCAGTCATCTGCGTATCCTCAACAGGCTCCGTACCGTCGCCTCCAAATGTATTTAATGGAGCGTAAGTATGTTGGAACGCAGTAATCTCCAGAGCCTTAGTGGTGAATGGTCAAGCTTTCATCGGCTTGAACTCACAGAGTTAGAGAAGGATTTAATCAAGCTTTACCGTCAGATGTCTGAGAGCGAGCAAAAGCAAATTCGCCGCATCGCTGGTTATCTGGCCAAGCCAGTTGAGATTGAATAATTATCTTGTGGGCCATTGAATCACGCCTGCACCGCCTATCGCCGACTCCTCTGGTCGGCGGTTCATTCAAGCCACTGCCTGCCGCCCTAGTTGCTCAAACAACTCCTTCTGCTTGTCAGGTGCAAGGTCCCTTAGCCGATCAAATAGCATCACGTCCAACTGCTGCCCGGACGGCCTGAGCGTATGCGAAAACGTCAGGTTGGCCACCCATGTATGGCCGCAACTGGCGTCTAGGCATTGGCAGTACAACTTCACATACGCCCTCGTCACTTCCTCCCGTGAGCTGATCCGTCCTTTGTGCCCGCATGTTGTGCAATAAATCCGCATGTTCCCTCCCCAGAGCCATCCTATAGCTACTATTTTGCCATATCTGTAATGGCATTATCTGTGCTTTCGGTCATATCAAGCCGTTACAGATGTATCCTGCAGCGGTTTCCAGGCGAACCGCCTGTCCTCTCGCAAAGTCGCATTAGCTTGGTCAAACAGCTGACAGATCGGCCTGATCTCGTTGCTGGTGTAAACGCGATCGATCTTCTCGATGTCACCGAATCCGCCACTGTTCTCCGGGATGATTCCGGCCAGCGCCGGGTTCATGCGCCAGGCCGCGATCACGTCATTGCGCGTGATGTTCTTCACCTTCTCCAGTTCGTCCTTGGCCTGGAAGTCACCCACCGGGATGATCTGAATGGCCTTCTCGGAACCGCCCGGAATGTTGACGAACATCGATCGGAAGTTGCCCACGCCCTTGCTGGCCGTGATCTGGGCACGTAGCTCGTCTTCGTCCTCTTCGGTCAGGTTCGGGTCGTTGGTGTAGAAGATGTATCCCGCATGCGCGCCGTTGCTGTAGTAACGTCGGCGAAACAGTGTTGCTGCCTCGTTGAGCAGCAGTGCCTGCAGACCGCCCAGGTACTCAGGCACGCCGTAAATGTTCTGTTCGACGTCGTAGTTGAGGACGTGCTCGATCTCGTCCGCGTCGAACTCCGTCTCTCGCCCGTTCTGCTCCAACTGGATGAACCCACCGTCGACCTTGACCCGCATATTGATGGCCGGCAGGTGTCGCAGCTCCAGAATCTGGCCCAGCAGGTTAGGCACCCGGTAGAAATACGCTTCGCCAAAAACCATGAAGTCCAGCGCAGCCCTACCTATTTCGGCCACTGACAGGCCGGCTGAAGGCATGAACTCACGCAGCAGCAGATTGCGTTTGAACCCTGGTATCGCGCCGTGGTGTGCGTTGGCTTTGAGCAGCTTGGCCAGCCCCCTGCGTGAGACTGGCGGCGTGAAGATGCGACCGTCGTCGCTGGCGAACACGCCCAGGTACTGCGCGATGTTGTCGGTCAGCACTGATTCCGGCGCACCGAACGTGAATGCACGCATGGGCCGTTGCGCCGGTTTTTCCTGCTGCAGGGTTTTGGGTTTTGCCATGGGAAGTTGATCCAGTGAGTGCGTAGCGACTGCGCCGCTTTTTGTCCGTGTTGAGGGGTTCGTACTGCAGGGCGTGCATGACCGCCCAGGCCACGTCCGCGTGACCTGTTGCGTCGGTTCGCGACGCGCTGTAGGTCACCTGGCCGCTGGCGGTTGTGCCGCGCTTGATTGTCAGGAAGGCCTGGGCGATATCGTTCCAGCCGGCGTCCCACTCGATGCGGCTGCCTTGGATGGTGTCCTGCGCCTTGAGCACCAATAGGTTCTTGGTTTCCAGGCTGTAGTGGATCGAGGTCGCACGCGGGTAGAAGTCGCGCACCAGGTCGAAGACGCCGTAGCCGATGCCGGTCGTGTCGATCCCGATGTGCTGAACGTTGAAGCGCTCGGTCAGCTTCTTGACCTGCTCGGCCTGGTACTTAAATGACTGACCACGCCAGCTGTGCTTCTCCAGGATCCGGAACTTGCCGCCGTTCTCCAGCGGCGGTGCGATGACCACGCACGTCGCATCGTCGCGTGTCCGGCTCGGGTCGTAACCGATCCAGACCGGGCTGTTGCCATACGGGCGCGGATCGTCCGGGTCGAAGTCGGCCCACAAGGACAGGTCCGAATAGCAGCGCTCCAGATCTGCCAGTGAAAACGCGCTCTGGCTGCTGTCGATGAATTTGCACATGAACAGCTGCTGGAACTTGTCGTCGTCGTACTCCAGCTGCAGCTGCTCAAGGTCGAACAGATCGCAGCCGCCGGCGATGGCGTCCAGGATGGTGATCACCTTGCGCCACTGACCGTCCGGACACAGCGTGCCGGCAGAGATCTGCTTATCGCTCGGCCATGGCTCCTTGGCGTTCTTGCGCTTGCTGTTGCGGAATTTCTCACCCTGCCAGAATGGGTACGCCTGATGCGATACGGCGCTAGGCGTAGAGAAATAGGTTTTGCGCCACTTCTTATGGGTCGCCATGGCGCTGGCCACGGTGTTCAGTTTCTCGAAGTCGCGGATCCAGAAATATTCGTCGACATACACATGGCCATGGTGACCCTGCGCAGTGCTGCTGTTGGTACTGAGAAAGCGCAGCTCGGCCCAGGGCTTGCCGTCCTTGCTGAGTACGATCGGGTTGCCGGTCAGCTCCAGGCCAAACCACGCCTGGGCAAAGGCGATGATGTAGCTGCGGAAAATCTCGGACTGGGCGCGGCTGGCCGACAGGAACACCTGGTTATCGCCGGTCAGCACCGCGTCCATGAAGGCTTCGCCGGCGAAGTAGTAGGTCAGGCCCACCTGGCGGCTTTTGAGGATGTTCCGGATCCTGGCGGTCAGCGGGTTCTGTTTCGCGGCGAACAGCTCTTTCTGGTAGCCGTACATTTTGCTGATGAACTTGTCGAGAAAGTCCACTTCGCGCAGCTCGCTAACGTCGTTCTTGACCTTCTTTTCCCGCTTCTTGCCATCGCGCTTGCCACGCTCCCGACGCTCACCGCGTTGATCATCGGGGCGATGGCCATCGTTGTCCTGGTCATCACGGACCGGCGCAGTCACCGGCTTTACACACTGCTTAACCAGTCGTTCGCGAACAGTCGTCAACCGGTCCAGTTCGTCCAGCTCGCCCTTGGTCAGCGAGTCGGCTTTCTCCAGAAGCAAGGTGATACGCCGGCTGACGGCGGTCAGCGGTTCTTCATCCGTCAGCATGTCTTCCCAGCCACCAACGCGGATCCAGTGGTACACGATCCGGATGTTGGGCAGGTTCAACTGCGCCTGAATTTCCTTGGCCTTGTGACGGCGTAGAAACAGGCGTTTGGCGGCTTCTTTGACTTCGGTTGAGTAGTACATGGGCCGCAGTCTATGCGGCGAAAACGCGGAAAACGTGCAGTTAAAATCCGTGTTTCTCCTATAAATCAAATATAGGAGAAGTGCGAAAGTAAACCGTTTGTTGGAGGCGTTGCGGCTCCCTATCTTGGGGCCTCAACTTACCGATGAGCGCAGTTCTTCCCATGCCCCGTTCCCTTGTCAGCTTCTGGAAACGCGTCGCCACCAGCGGTCCTACCGTCGATGGTCGCGTCATCACGCCCCAGGAACTGCGCGACATCGCCGAGACGTACAGCACTACTACTTACACGGCCACCATCTGGTCCGAACATGACCGCTGGCCAGGCTCCTACGGCACTGTGTTTGCCGTGCGCCTGATCGAGGACGTCGAGGGTCTGGCCCCCGGCCAAGTCGCGCTGGAAGCGCAGTTGAAGCCCAACCAAAAGCTGTTGTGGCTCAACGACCAAGGCGAAAAGCTCTTCACCAGCATCGAGATCATGCCCGACTTCGCTGGCACTGGCAGGGCGTACCTGACCGGCCTGGCTGTCACCGACGAGCCGGCGAGCCTTGGCACTCAAGAACTTTACTTCTCCCGCAACCCCGGCAACCCCGGCAAGCGCGTGCACTACGCGGCGGCCGTCCCGCTGGGTTCGATTGGTGAAGACGAACCGCAGGGCGAGGTGGCCAAGCTGTTCAGCATGTTCACCGGCCTGTTCAAGCGCTTTGGCATTGAAGAGGTGCCAGCCGAAACCACCCCGCAAACCCCTACTGAGAGCAAACCCCCAATGGATGAAGCTACAGCCAAAGCGCTGCAGGCCTTGATCGAACAGCAACTGATCGTTACTGCCGGCATTCAGGCGCTGATTGACAGTTTCGCAGAGGCACCGCCGGCCCCCGACCAGGCCCCGATCGACGACGTACAGACGGCGGTCGATGACATCGTGGCCACCGCCGAAGACGAAAAGCAGTTGAGCCGCAAGGGCTCGTCTAACGCCGCAGTGCTGGCCGGCATGAACAAGCTGCAGGCGCAATTCAGCGCGTTGCTGGACAAGCCGGAAGGCCGCCACCTGTCACGCACCACTGGTGCCGCTGACCCTAAACCGAAGCGGGTACTCTGACATGGCCCAGTCACTGAGCGCATACGGCGCGAAGATGTTCGCGGCCCTGCAGGTTTCCCTGGCTGAATCCTACGGCGTCGAGCTGGCCAGCAAGACGTTCAGCGTCGAGCCGTCGATTGCCCAGGAACTCAACGAGGCGATCACCCACAAGTCCGATTTCCTGCAGCGCATCAACGTCATCGGCGTGACCGAGATCAAGGGTCAAAAGGTATTCCTGGGCGTCTCTGGTCCGGTGACCGGTCGCACCAACACCAAGACCACCGATCGCGAAGCCAAGGACGCCTCGGCGCTGGATGACAACCAGTACGAGCTGTATTCCACCGAATCTGACGTCAGCCTGCCTTACGCCAAGATCGACGCCTGGGCCAAGTTCCCGGACTTCCAACAGCGTTACTCCGCTGCCGTGCAGAAGCAGATCGCACTCGACCGTCTGATGATCGGTTTCCACGGTCTCAAAGCCGCGCCGCAGACCAACCTCACTGAATTCCCGATGCTGCAGGACGTGAACAAGGGCTGGTTGCAGATCGCTCGCGAGCAGATCCCGGAGCAGGTTCTCAAGGAAGGCAAGGTCGCTGGAAAGGTGACGCTGGGCGAAGGCGGTGACTATGCCAACCTCGACGCCCTGGTGCATGACACCAAGCAGATGGTCGACGAGCGCGTTCGTGATGGCGGCGACCTGATCGCAATCATCGGCAGTGACCTGCTGGCGGCTGACAAAGCCAAGCTGTACGCCAAACAAGGCGATCTGCCAACCGAGAAAGAACGCATCGAAGACGCTCAGGTCATCGCGACCTATGGCGGTCTGCCAAGCTTCAGCGTGCCGTTCTTCCCGGTCAACGCCGTGGTGGTCACCAGCTTCGACAACTTGTCGATCTACTTCCAGGATTCCAGCTGGCGCAAGCAAACCATCGATAACCCGAAGCGCTCCCGCGTCGAGGATTACAACAGCCGTAACGAAGGCTATGTGATCGAGCAGCTGGAAAAGTTCGCCATGACTGAAAACGTCGAATTGGTGAAAGCATGAGCCTGGCACTGGCGCACAAACGCCGCTTGATCGCAGAAGGCCCAGCGGCTGCGATCGCCGGTGCCCAGATGGCTTATTCGGCTGACACCGCGCTGTCCAGTCCTGCCAATGCACGCAAGCATTTGAAGCTGATGGAAGACGCCTTGGCCGGTGATCTGGAGCGCATCAGCGCGATCAATAGCCGCGAGCAGCGCCAGATGCTCAAGCGTGACGAGCTGCTGCCCAAGTACCTGGATTACGTACAGCGGTACCGCGATTCGGAATTGAATTTCCAGAACTCGGTGCTGGTGTATGTCCTGATCTGGCTGTTCGACACCGAGCAGTTCACCCAAGGCCTGGAGCTGGCCGACTTCGCAATAACCCAGGGCCAGGCGCTGCCTGAGCGCTTCAACCGCGACATTCCGACCTTTGTTGCAGACGAGGTGATCGACTGGGCCGAGGCGGAATTCAAGGCCAGGCGCAGCCCTGAGCCCTACGTTTCCAACCTGCTGCCCCGTGTGGATGGCGAATGGCAGCTGTATGAGCGCATCCCGGCGCGCTACCACAAGTTGCTGGGAATGATCGCGCTGCATCGCAAGGACTGGCCTGTCGCTATTCACCACTTCGAACGAGCCGAACAGCTCTACGAAAGCATCGGCGTAGGGACACGCCTGTCTGACTGCCGCAAGGCGCTGGCCAAGGCGCAAGCCAAAGAAAACGCCGGCAACGGCACCGAATAACCGACTACCCCCCCCCCGCGAGAAACTGTGGATGTGAGCCAACCATTTTATGGCCCCTGACCCACTGAAACAGTTTTCCCGCCCCTAATACAAAAAGCCCCGCACTGGGCGGGGCTTTGTGAGGCACAGATGTTTAACGGATCACTGCGAGAGCTTATCTATCGCCATCTTCCCCTCGGGGAAGGTCGCGGTGACTTCCAAACTACTGCCTCCCAGCACGTGGACGCACTCCCTCAGTGCTATGACGTACCGGTCAGCGACTTTCAGCGCTGCCTTTATCGTCGCCACATGATCACCTTGGGTGCGCATAAACATAAGCGCCATTGCGTGTGCGTCCTCAAGTCTTCTATCGGAGAGCTGCTGCTTACGCCTGGCAGCAGTCTGGCGCGCCTTAAGACGCTCTTTCATAGAAACAACCTTTCCTTGTTCGTCGGTCATGTTGAGCAGTCCTCCTTGGCTTGTGGGGAAAGTGTATGAGCTTTTCCGGAAAACCCACGGTGCTGGTAGACGAACGGATCGGGAACGATGGTTTTTGGCCCGACCTATCGATAGCCGAGTTCCAGAAAGGTTACCGCCTGCCGGCGGAGTACCTGGTAGAGATGCTGGCCGCCGATCTGAACATGGCCATGGTCGAGGTCAATACCGACCTGGCCAAGTTAAAAGCGCGATGGCAGGGCGCTGGCGTGTCCAACGTTGAGTCCGCAGACACCACCGTCCTGCCAGAGCGCACCTTTCAAGCGGCGACGTATAAGCGCGCCGTGTACAGCCGGGCGAAAGCCAGCTTGCTGACCCAGTTCGCCACGGTCAGTCGTCGCGAAAGCGCCGAAAACGTGGGCAAGGAACTGCCAGAGCGCTCCGAAACCTTCCTCGCTTTCAGTCAGGCCGCCGTGCGGTCGCTGCAGGGCCGTGGCCGCATCACGGCGGCGCTGTTGTGATCAAGCTCAAGGCTTTGACCGCCTACCTACTTGAGCGCCAATTGGTTGCCCCTGAGCAGCTCGACAGCTGGACCGACCAGGTGCAGGTCGAGCTGGTCTGGAAGCCTGACACCCAAGGCATGCACATGGGTGACATGAATTACGGCGCGACCATCTCGATCGAGCGGTTCGCGGATCACCCTGCGCGCCTGTTTGCCCTGGTAGGCAGTTGGCTGGAAACCCACGACCAGGACCGCGACGGTCTGCCAAACGTGGTGTTCGATGTGGTCATGCTCGACAACGATCTGGCCGACGTCGACATCAAGCTGCAGTTCACCGAGGCGCAATACCTGGCCGAGGATCCTGCCGGCGAGATCGAGGCCTTTGGCAGAACCTGGTCGTTCGTACCGTTCGAACTGTGGGTTGCTGAGAGCGGCGAGGTGACCGGTCATGGCCTTTGATCTGGACATTCGCGGCATGCTCGAAGCCCAGGACCTGCTGGCTTTGATGGAGCTTCCGACGCCCAAGCGCAGACGTCTGTTGAACAACGTGGCCAAGCGCGTGCGCAGTCTGAGCCGCCAGCGGATCCGCAACCAGCAGAACCTGAATGGAACTCCGTTCGCTGCCCGCAAGGACACGTCCAAGGGCAAGAAGAAGATGGAAACCGGCCTGGGCAAGCTGCTCGATGTCACTCGCCTGACCGGTACCGAAGCGGAACTGGGCTGGCGTAACACGCTGACCCGCTGGGTTGCCTCGCAGCAGCACAACGGCGTGTCCGAACGGCGCACCGCCGCGCAGATGCGCCAGTGGAACAAGGTTCCGCCGGGCACCGCCGCTACGGAAAAGCAGGCCAAGACCCTGCGCCGGCTGGGTTTCAAAACCCGGCAGGAAGGCAAAAAGACCCTGACCCGCCCATCCGTGGCGTGGATCCAGCAACACCTGAACTACGCCCGGGCGGGATTGCTGATCCGCGTCCTGGACGACGAACGAGCCGAATCCACCGGTGCGCAAAGCTGGAACATCCAGCTGCCTGCGCGTCAGTTCCTCGGTGCCAGCGACAGCGAAACCGGCCAACTGGTGAACCTGGTGCTGCAACAAATCCTTAATTCACCCCGCTAACGAGGCACCGCTTTATGGCACTCGGCAAAGTCAGCGTTAACAATCTCAACCTCGGCCAGGGTGCCGTGAGCGAGATCGAACGCTATTTCCTGTTCATCGGTCCCGCCGCCAAGAACGTCGGCAAGCTGGTCCCGTTGGACACCCAAAGTGATCTGGACGTCCAGCTGGGCGTTGCAGACAGCGACCTGAAAACCCAAATCCTGGCAGCGCGCAGTAACGGCGGCGATCGCTGGGCATGCATCGCTGCTCCGATCGCAGGCGAAACCACCTGGCAACAGGCGCTTGAGAGCGCCACCCGCAGTTATTCCTTCGAAGCGGTGGTGATCGTCGATCCGGTGACCACTCAGGCCGAGCTGTCAGCGATGCACGTTGCAGCCAATGACCTGAGCAACAAGCTGGGCCGCCGCGTCTTCGTGCTCGCCGCGACTGCCGGCATTGCTCCGCAGTTGAGCTGGAGCGCTTACGTTGTCGAGCAGAAAGCCATCGTCGACGGCCTGGCTGCGCCTCGGGTTCTGCCGGTACCGCAACTGCACGGCAATAACCTGGGCGTGCTGGCCGGTCGACTGGCCAATGCCGCCGTGAGCATTGCCGACACGCCGATGCGCGTGGCCACCGGCGCGGTCCTGGGCCTGGGCGCTGAACCCAAAGACATGGACGGCATCCCGCTGAGCACCGCGGTGCTTTCACAGCTCGACGCAGCACGTCTGTCTGTGCCGCAGACGTACCCGGACTATCCGGGCACCTACTGGGGCGACGGCAACATGCTGGACACCCCCGGCAGTGACTTCCAGGTGATCGAGAACCTGCGTGTCGTCGACAAGGCCGCCCGCCGCGTGCGCGCTCTGCTGATCCGCTACGTGGGCGATCGGACCCTGAACAGCTCGGCCAACAGCATGGCGACCACCACGTCCAAGCTGATGGCCCCGCTGCGCGCGATGGCCAAGTCCACCAAATTCGCCGGCCAGGTGTTTCCGGGCGAGATCGAGCAGCCCAAGGACGGCGACATCGTGCTGACCTGGACGAGCAAAACCTCTGTCGTGGCCTACCTCAAGCTGCGCCCCCTCAACTGCCCGAAAGACCTGACCGCGAACATCGCGCTGGACCTTTCCGTTACGGATTCGGAGTAACCCATGGCCGCAAAAATTGGCGGTAAGAACTTCGACGTGAACCTGGGCGATCTGCTCGTTCACGTCGAGGCCGGCACCATCGACATCACGGACAACAGCACCGTGGCCCAGACCAAGGGCGTGCCCAACGGGCACGTCGACGGCGATGTCGCTGCAGCCGGCGAACTGGAGCTGGACACCACCAACTTCAATCTGCTCATCGAGCAGGCCAAGACTGCCGGCAGTTTCCGCGAGCTGGAGCCGTTCGACATCGTGTTCTTCGCCAAGGCCGGCGAAGAGGAGCTGCGCATCGAGGCCTTCGGCTGCAAGGTCCGCGTGTCGAGCCTGCTGAGCATCGATCCCAAGGGCGGCGCGAAGAACACCCACAAGGTGCCGTTCGACGTCACCAGTCCGGACTTCATCAAGATCAACGGCGTGCCGTACCTGGCTGCTGCTGAAATCGAGGGCCTGACGTAATGGTTTGCCCGTTCGATCGTGCGCAGGCTCTGGAGCAGCGACAGCGCGACCAGGCCATTGCGGCCCAGTTGGCCAAGCCGCGAGCGAGCGGGCCGAGCCTCACCCATTGCCAGGACTGCGACAAGGAGATCCCTCCGGCGCGCCAGGCGTTAGGCGGCATGACCCGTTGCGTGCCTTGCCAAACCCTGACCGAAAAAGGACTTCGCTGATGAGCACGAATCAAGTTGCTCAAGACACAGCCATTGCCCTGGTAAAGGCATCGCCCGCCATTGGCGTTGCCGCCACGGGCGCGACCGGTGCCGTCGACTGGTCGACAGTGGCCTACATGCTGACCGCGTTCTACATGGTGCTGCAGATCCTGCTGCTGATCCCCAAGTACCGCCAGATGCTGCGTGAGTGGGAGACCAAGGCATGAGCCTGCGCGTCAAGATCACCGCTGGCTTGCTGCTGCTCTGCAGCGGCACGTTGACCGCCTTCCTGGGCACCTGGGAAGGCAACGGCCAGAACGTGGTGTATGCCGACAAGCTGGCCAGTGGTTTGCCCACGGTCTGCAAGGGCATCACCAAGCACACGAGCCCGGATCCAGTGCTGGTCGGTGAATATTGGTCGGATGCGCGCTGCGCCGAGGTGGAAGGCCTGGTCATCGCAAAGGGGCAGTTGAGCCTGGCCGACTGCCTGACCAACCAGGCGATCGGGCAGAACACGTTCGACGCCTTGAGCAGCCATGGCCACAACTTCGGCGTGCCGACGACGTGCGCGAGCCGTGCCGTGGGCCTGATCAATGCGGGCCGCATTGCCGAGGGCTGCAAAGCGCTGGCCTGGGCTTCCGACGGCACGACGCCGGTGTGGGCCTACGTGACCGGTGCCGATGGTCGTAAGACCTTCGTTCGTGGCTTGCACAACCGCCGGCTGGCCGAAATGAGGCTGTGCCTGCAATGACCATCAGCCCGCTGCGCCTTGCCCTGTTTTTGCTGGTGGTCGGTCTGCTGACCTGGGGCGCTTTTGAGTACCAGGGCAACCAGCTCGTCGCTGCCCGCGCTGAGCTGGTCGACGCCACTGCAGAACTGCACACCGAGCGAGAGGCGGCGCGCCTGGCCCGCGATCAGCTGGAAGCGCGGGACCAGCTCGACACCCACCACACTGAGGAACTGAACCGTGCCCGCGCTCAAATCAACACTCTGCAGCTTGCTGTTGCTGATGGCAGTTACCGGCTGCGCATCAAAGCTGTCTGCCCCGCAATGCCCGGTGCCCCCGGCACCGCCGGCCTGGCTGATGCAGGCAGCGCCGAACTCGCAGCAGACGCTCGATCGGATTATTTCACCCTCAGAGACGAGCTTGCCCTCAGCCGGCAAATGATCCTCGGCCTGCAGGACTACATCCGCCAGGTCGTGCAACGCACGCCGGCACAACCCTGACCCTTTACAACTCAACCTTACGGAAACACCGACATGAGCGAAGTAAACCGCAGCATCACCCTGGAACGTGGCGACAAGGAATTCACGTTCAACCTGACCCCGCAGGTGATCACCAAGTACTTCAATGCCACGACCCAGGCCAACAAGGTCGCGCCGGCCCACAACCTGCTGATGGGCACCGTCAAGGACGAAGACAAGGCCGCACTGAAGGCGCTGCTGGAAAACCCGATCACCACCATGACCCTGGCCGGTGCGTTGCTTGAAGAGTATTCGCCGGACGTTGAAGTGATCGTAAAAAAGCCCTCGAACATGCCGAAGGCCTGACCCAGGACGGGCTGGGCCAGTTGCTGGCCCTGACCCAACGCTGGCTGCCTGGCGCTGAGCCCACCATTGAAAGCATGGGCACTGCCAAGTGGCTTGAAGACGAACACTGGAGACGCATGGAAATTGCCGTCGCCAACGGCATTTCCACTGCCTTTAACGGATAACCCTGATGGCTGACCGTTCCGCCCGCCTGGCTTTCATCCTGAAACTGACCGACAAGGTCAGTGCCCCGTTGGGCAAGGTGAAAACCAGCTTCAGCGACCTTGCCGCCAAGAGCCAGCAGAACATCATTCAGATGGGCGCGGGCCTGGCCGGCATGGTGGGGGCGGGCAAGGCCATCACCGAATCACTGGAACCAGCGCTGGAAGTGAACCGGGCGCTGGGCGACATGCGCGCCTTGGGCACCACTGAAGACGCGCTGGCGTCGCTGAACCGGACTGCCCTCGAATTCTCGATCACCTACGCCACCAGCGCCGCCGAGTTCGTGGCGTCGTCACGCGTCATCGATGGCGCGATCAAGGGCCTGGTCGGCGGCCAGCTGGCCACCATCACCAGTGCCAGCAACCTGTTGGCCAAGGTCACCAAATCCGACGCCGAAACGACCGGCGCGTACCTGGGCACCATGTACAACCTGTTCAAGTCCCAGGCAGACAAGATGGGCAGGGTGGAATGGGCCCAGCAACTGACCGGCCAGACCGCGCTGGCGGTGAAGCTGTTCCGCACCGATGGTGCCCAGTTGAAAGACGCCTTCAAGGAAGTCGGGGCGATCGCCACCCAGGCCGGTGTCAGCTTTGCCGAACAAATGGCGGTGGTCGGTACGCTGTCCAGCACCATGGAAGGCGGCGACGCCGGCGGGCGCTACAAGGCGTTTTTCGAAAACCTCAGCGCGGCTGCCGAAAAAACCGGCCTGAGCTTCACGGACGCCGCCGGCAATGCACTGCCCATGCTGCAGATCATGGACAAGCTGCAGGGCAAGTACGGCGACCTGACCAGCGCGGCTGCCGGCACCAAGCTGATGGAAGTGTTCGGCGGTGAAGGTGCCCAGGTGATCGGCGCGCTGGCCAAGGACACCGATCGCCTGCGCAACGGCATTGCCGAACTGGGCAAGGTCCGGGGCCTGGAGAACGCCGAGAAGATGGCCAAGGCCATGGTCGACCCATGGCAGCAGTTCGGTAAAGCCGTCGAAGCGCTGCGCATCGCCTTCGGCCAGTCCCTGATTCCGACGCTGACACCGCTGATGGATCGCCTGGTGGGCATTGCCAAGACCTTGACCCGCTGGACGCAGCTGTTCCCGAACATCACCCGCATCATCGGTATCACCACACTGGTGGTCTTTGGCTTCATCGCCGCGATGTCGCTGCTGACCCTGGTAGTCGGTGTCAGCAAGATGGTCTGGCTGGGCATGCTCACCGTGTGGAAGCTGCTCACTTGGCAGGGCTTCAAATCGATCGCCATGTTCCTGTTCCACACGGTCATGGTTGCGGCTTTCGTGGTCGGCCTGATCGGGCTGTACACCTGGATGGCGATCGTGCGCGTCGGCATGTTGCTTTGGCAGGGCGCGATCTGGCTGGTCAACGCCGCCATGCTGGCCAACCCGGTGCTGCTGATCGTGGCCGGCATTGTCCTGTTGGCCGCTGCCGTGGTTGCGGCGGTCGTGTACTGGGACGATCTGTGCACGGCGCTGATGAACACCACCGCGTTCCAGTGGATCAGCGATCAGATGGCCAAACTGTCCAGCTGGTTCGACTCGATGGGCGGCTGGTCCGGCATCGCCAAAACTGCCTGGGACAGCATCCTGTCCACGGTGAAGGGCGCAATCAATGGCCTGATCGAGATGGCCAACAAGATCCCCGGTATCAACATCGAGACCACGTTTGGCGATTTGCCAGAGCCGCCGAAGGTGCCCGACCTGCCTGGTCAAGTGGGCGCGCCTGTACCGGGTCCACAACTGCCGGCAGTGGTGACCACACCGCCAGCGGGCACCGTACCGGGGGCCAAAGTCGCCTCGGCAGCTCCCGCTCCAGCAAGCCAGCCACCTAAGCCCTTGGCTCTGGTACCGGCAGCGGTCGCTCGATCTGCGCCAGCCCAGGGTGCTGCAGCGAGAGTCCAGGTGAAACCTGCACCGCCTATCAGCCTGCCGCAACCCAACGTGCTGCCCTTCAAACCGCTGCAGATGCCTGCTCCGCAGATCAGCCAGGCCGACCCGATCATGCTGCCGCCGGCGTCGGCTGACCTGGCGTTTTCGATGCCGACCAAAACGGCACTGCCAGAGCGCGTCGAGAAGGTCATCGAGCTGCCCGCCAGATCGGACAAGGGTATCGAGGCCCGCAAGGCGATCAACGCCAATACGTCGATCAGTCCCACTAAACCGCAGGCCGTCCCGAAAGGAGGACTGATGCAAAGCTTCCAGAACCAGAGCAACGCCATGAACCCCAACCAGCGCCCCGGCACCCACGTCGAGACAGTGAACATCAATACCTCCAAGCAGATGACCCCGCTGGAGCTGGAAAACATGATGGCCATGGCGGTGGGCGGCTGATGAGTGAATACGTCGACCTGCTGATCATGAACAACGACTTGGTACTCGATCCGGCCCGCCAGCCTCTGCTGGTTGATGACCGCGCCTCGATCGCTCAGGACATCGCGCACCTGATCCGCGAAAGCGGCCTGCTGATCACCCTGGTGGCCGAGCGCGACCGGTTGCGTCAGCGTGACTGCATTCAGCAGATGGAGCTGCTCGTCGAGGATGACGAACGCCTGGTACCAGGCACTGCGCAGATCGAGCAGACCCAGCCGGGTGTGTACCTGGTGACCGCCACGACCGTGAAGTTCGGCCAGGTGGAGATCACCCTATGACCGTCGACTTCAAAAAGGCGCTGGGTGACTCCGGCATTCCGACCACCGAGGCGCAGCTCAAACAGGCCTGGGAAAAGCTGGCCGTCGAGCAGGGCAGCACGCTGACCAACACCAGCGCGTACAGCCCGTTCTGGCGAATCATCACGGCGCTGGTCACCAAGCCGGTGCTGTGGCTGCTGGAGTTCGTCAGCGGTACGGTGCTGCCGAACTTCTTCGTCAAGACTGCCGGCGCGCAATGGCTGGACATGCTGGCCTGGGCGGTGAACATCGAGCGCAAGGCCGCGACGGTGGCCGTTGGTGAACTGCTCTTTACCCGCGCCAATACCGGTGGCGAGCTGGAAGTGCCGATCGGCACTGTCGTTCAGTCACCGACCCTCAATAGTCATATCTATCAGTTGGTGACCACCGAACCGCGCAGCTTTGAAGAGGGCCAGAGTCAGCTGGTGGTACCGGTTAAGGCCGTGGGAGCCGGCAGCGGCTACAACCTGGCACCTGGTTATTACGCCGTGCTGCCTCAGTCGGTACCGGGCGTTGTCCAGGTTGTGAACAATACCGACTGGCTGCAGACGCCTGGCGCGGATTCCGAGCATGACGACCAGTTGCGCCTGCGCGTGCGCAACCAGTTTTCGGCGGTCAACCAATGGCACACCGACGCGGTGTATCGGGCGATCATCACCGATTTTCCTGGGGTTGCCGCTGACGGCGTGTACTTTGAACACGGCGCACCGCGTGGACCAGGCAGCGCCAATGCCTTCGTACTGTTCGACGCCGGCGTGCCCGCCGATACCTTCCTCGAGCAGATCAACACGCATATCCGCGACGGCGGTAACCATGGCCACGGCGACGATCTGCTGGCCATGGCCATGCCTGAAACCCTGCACGCGATCAGCGTCAACGTCTGGCCGGTGGCCAACCTCACCGTGCTGCAGCTGCAGACGCTGCAGGCCGAGATCGGGTTGTTCATCCGCGCCGCTTTTCGTGAAAGCACCCAGAGCGACTACGCACCGACCCGCACGTTCCCCCAGTCGCGTTTCAGTTTCAGCCGCCTGACCGAAGAGCTGCACGTCCAGTTTCCGGATATCAGTTCGTTGCGGTTCGCCAACAGCGACATCGTCTCGGCCTTGGACATCCCGCGCATCAGCACCCTGGCGGTGGTCCTGCAATGATCAAGCTCAAGCTGCCGTTCTGGCTCGAAGGGCTGGAGCTGACCAAGCTGGTGGCCACCGCCCAGCTTTGGTGGGAACAGGCCACCGAATGGCTGCGCTGGCCGTACCTGCAGTTCGACGCGGACACCTGCCACCTGTCGATTCTGGAGCTGTGGGCTTGGCAGCGCGACGTCACGCGGTTTTCCGCCGAACCTGAAAGCCTGTTCCGGTTGCGGGTCAAGTACGCCTTTATCAACTCCGTGGACGCCGGCAGCACTGCCGGTTTGAAACGCATCCTGGAGCGCTTGGGCGTCGGCTACGTCGAGATCCAGGAACGCATGCCCGAACGCGACTGGGACGTCGTGCTGCTCACCCTGAGCGATTCCCAACTGTCCGAGAACCCCGACCTGTTGCGTGTGCTGATCCGTCAGTACGGACGCACCTGCCGCCGGTATGACTTCGTAACCATCACCCCGGTGCGGCTTGCTGTTGCCCTGGTGGATTTCAATGACGATCAGCAAACGCTGGTCGCCAGCCTTTAGGAGCCCTCATGGCTGCAAGTATCACCCTCGCCGGCGAGAAACTGATCGCCCAGAAACAAGCGGCCAACCTGCCGCTGACCGTGGCCCGCTTCGTGCTGGCCAACGTGCCAGGCCTCAACGTGAGCGGCCCGGTCAATCGCGCCGGCGTGAAGCCGCCAGCGGCCCAGATCGTCTACACCGCAAACATCACCCAGCAGGGTTACGTGAACCCTAACCAGGTGGTGTACAGCCTGCTGATGGGCACCGATATCGGCGACTTCGACTGGAACTGGATCGGCATGGAGTCCAGCGACGACGTGCTGCTGTCGGTCGCCTACGTACCGGTGCAACAGAAGCGTAAAAACATCCTGCCCGACCAGATCGGCAACAACGTCACGCGCAACTTCCTGTTGGTGTTCGACGGGGCCCAGCAACTGACTGGCATCAAGATCGACGCCAGTACCTGGCAGTTCGATTACACCGCGCGCATGAAAGGCATCGATGAGCGTGAGCGCGTCAGCAACCGTGACATGTTCGGGCGCGCCTGCTTTTTCGGCGCAGGCCTGCAGCTGCAGAAGGTGGGCAATGCCTACCAGCTCAATCCGGGCGTGGCTTATGTCGAAGGCGTTCGTCTGCAGCTCGATACCGTGCTACCTGTGACCGTGCCGGCAGTGCCGACCAAAGCCTGGCTGGATGTGGTGCTGCAGCGCGAGCTGAGCGACGTCGTGGCCTCGTTCAAAGTTGTGTTCGGCCAGGAAGCGAAGGTCTACTACACCGACAGCGCCTCGGCCAAGCACTACCTGGTGCCGTTGGCCGACATCACCGGTACCAGCAGCCTGGTCGACCTGCGCCCGATCGAGGCGATCGACAGCGAGCTGGTGAAGTACTTCGCAGCGCGGGTTGGTGACTATCCGGAGCTGCGCGCTCGCGCCACGACCAAGGACGATGTGGGCCTTGGCAAGCTGCCCAACGCGATTAGCGACGATCCGAACAGCAACAGCAGTGCTGTGCTGGCCAGTACCAAACTGGTCAACGCGGTGCGCTCGGCGTTGGATGCTGTCATCGCTGCGATCGTCGACGGCACCACCGCAGTGGGCAAAGCGGCGCGCCTGTCGACGGCCCGAACCCTGAAGTTCAAAGGCGCGGCCACTGGCTCTGGAACCTATGACGGCGCGAGCGATACAGAGATCGCGCTCACCCTGGCCGACAGCGGTGTCGCAGCAGGTGCGTTCACAAAAGTAAACGTCAACGTGAAAGGTCTGGTCACCGGCGGCAGTAACCCGACAACGCTCGCCGGCTACGGCATCACCGATGCGTACAGCAAGGATGACGCGAACAAAAGTTTCGTGAAGCAAGGCGGTGGGCCTGACCAGAAGGGCAATCAGATCAACATCGGCTGGACCGGCGCGACGCTCAAAGCGAGCGTCGACGGCAACGATCTGGGCAGGATCTGGACGGAAACCTCATTCAACCCCAATGACAAGGCCAACAAGGCCACCTCGCTGAGCGGCTACGGGATCACCAACGCTTATACCGTCGAGCAGGTCAACGACCTGGTGGGCAGACGGGTACTGGCCGACTCCATCGTCCACGCCGGTTTTGCCAGCAACAACACCGACTATCCGTATTTCCGTCGCATCTCTGATGACAAGGTCTATTACCTGCAGCCGCAAATCGGCTTCACGCCCTTGCAGCAGGGTGGCGGTGCAGGCCAGAAGACCAACAAGGTGTACATCGGTTGGTCGGACGTCGGTCTGAAGTTGACGGTCGACACCTCGGACATTGGCCGGATTTGGACGGAACAGTCGTTCAACCCCAACGACAAGGCCAACAAATCCAACTCCATCGCCGGCTACGGCATCACGGACTGCTACACGGTCTCTCAGGTCAACTCTCTTCTGAACCAGCGCGTCGCCGGGGATTCGATCCAGACCGCTGGTTTCGCTAGTGACAACCCGGAGTACCCCTATTTCCGTCGTACCTCTACCGGCGGCATTTATTACCTGCAGAACCGTCTCGGCTTTACCCCTGTGCAGCAGGGTGGCGGTGCGAGTCAGAACGCCAATACGTTGAGGCTGGGCTGGTCAAACAATGGCGCAGGCCTGCGCCTGCAGGTAGATGCATCAGACATGGGCGTGCTCTGGGGAGAACAGAATTTCTTCCGGCCCGACACCAGTAACTTTTTCTCGGTTGCGGTAGTGGGCACGTCTGTGCAGCTCCCGGCAGGCGGCACCTGGTGCTACACGCTGATGCACTACTACTCCGGCGGCGCCGGCGTTATAGGTCGTGGTGGTCAAGCAGCAGGCGGCACCGTCATTCAATTTAGTGGGGGATCCACCATCTATGGTTTCGCCTGGAGATACGCACCATGACTGATATTTCACTCAACACACTCGAAGAGGTGCTGCCGCCTTTGGACCAGTCCCCGGCTCAGGAGTCTGAGACCGTCGCGGTCATGTTTACCGACGTCGCCCGTAAAAACGATGGCTCGTTCGTGATAACCGTTGCTGGCAACCGTTGTCATGTTACCCAGGACTACAACCCACCGCTGTATCAAGCCGTTGTCGACTACCTGGACGCCGGTGGCCACGCTACCGAGTATGCCGAGGACGTTGTTGTCCAGAGCGATCCTGGTTTGTTAGCCAGGCTCTGGGTTGAGCTGCGCTTGAAGGTCTCGGATAACCTGGTATCGCAGTACCGCGATGCTCGCGATCTGGGCGGTGAACTGCCGATCACACCCGAGCAGTTCACCCAGTTGCTGACCTGGCGGCAGGCCGTGCGTGAATGGCCGCAAGTGCCTGGCTACCCAAAGGAAACCACGCAGCCGGTTACCCCGGACTGGATTGAAGCGGTCGTGCTCGATGGCGAATGAATGGGCACCAATCAAGCTGCAGTGGCCAGTGCAGGCCACTCAGTGGATGGACCAGATGGCCGGCGCACGCGACCTGATCCAGAGTGAAATGGCAATCACCGGCCAGCGCGTATCGATGCTGGCCGATATCGCTACCACCAGCCCTGGACTGATCGCAGGGGCCGCGAAGTCCGCCATCAACGCCGGACGCGATGCGTTGGTAGCACAGTTCGAAAACGTTCCGTCGTGCATCGTGGTGACGCCTTTTCAGCACGGTATAGGGCAGGGCAGCGGTGGTCACCAACGCTTTCTGTCTGCGCCCAACCTGCTGCAGCTGCTGGCCGACAAGTTGACTGACACGACCGACGCAGTCCGCCCGCAAGGTCAGCAGAGCGCCCTGGTACTGATATTCCTCGCCACGCGCCTGGACCAGCTCGCCGCGACGCTGGGGCGGTTCAACGTGGTGTTGCCTATGCCTGACCTGGTGCGCGCCGAGCGCCGTGCCGAACACCTGGCCAAGCTGGAGGTGGAAAAATGGATCATGCCGATCGCCGGGCAAATGCCGCTCTGGAGCCAGTTGCCGCTGCAGCGCTGCCCGATCACCAAGCTGGCCAGCCAGTCCATGGCCGGACAGCTGGCTGTATTGGAGGGCTATGCCGCCGACAGCTCGCCCATGGCGGACCTTGCAGATCTGCAGGCGCGAAAGAAGGCGCAGGTACAAGAGCGCGAGCAGCAGCTGTCCGACCTGAAAGCCCAGTTCACCAACAGTGCCGACGACGTATCGATACAGTCCAGGATGCTGGGACCAGGTGACCTGGGCCAGCTGCGCCGCGAACTGCTCGAAGGCGAAGCACCTGGCCATGAATGGCCGCTGTGTGCCGGCGCGCTGCTGGTGGGCTCTGCAGAGAGCCTGAGCTTTGTTCAGGAACTGGTGGGCCTATGACGCTGCTACTCAATGGCGAGCAGATCGTCGGCCACCGCATGAAGCTGACGGCCAACCTCAAGATCGAGGCCGATGAGCTGGGCGGCCAGACATCGGGTACCGACAAATCGCACAAGGGGTTCAAACCCAAGACGCTGACCGTCGCGCTGACAATCCCGTACAAGGCCCTCGAGGACTTACGCACAATCATGCGCCTGGCCGAGGCGACTGCAGGCGGTGGCCAACTGCAGACCTACCGCATCGTGAACGACACGGCCAAGGCCTTTGGCATCCGGCAGGTGACGTTCTCTGACGGGGTCAGCGCCCGCGAGGACGACACACTGGCCCAATGGATCGTCCAGTTCACCCTGAGCGAGAAGCTATCCAACCCGGAGAAGGTCGAGAACCGTCGCGCCGGCAACGGCGTGACATCCCAGTCAGCGCCTGGCGATGGTGTGGCGGGCAGTGGGTCCGGATCGGGCGCAGCCGAAGAGCTGACCGGCTTTGAGGCCGTGCTCAAGAAGGTGGACACCTACCTGGGCGGCACGCCATGAGCATGAAGCTGCACAAAGTGCTGACAATCGGCGGCGTGGCCATGCCGCTTATCAATGACGATGTTCGACTGGACCTCAAGAGTCCGGGCCGCGCCACGTTCACGATCAAGGCCGGTGTCAGCGTCAAAGGTTTGGTCACGTTCGATATGGGCTACAACGAAGCGGTCCTGCAGCGTCATTTCATTGGCTACGTCGAACGCTGCACCGCCACCAATGGCATCGAGCAGGTGGTGCTTTGCCGCGAGTTAGCCGCGGTGCTGGCCAACCCGTTGCCCATGAACCTACGCCACGTGGATCTGCGCGCTGTGCTGGCAGATATCGGCGGCAAGACCGGGCTGCGCTTTCGGGTACCGGATCAGGCGTATACACGCACCAAAACGCCGTTCTTCTACAACCTGGCCGCTGGATACCAGGCGCTGGACAGCATGGCGCGGGTGTTCGGCATCAAGGACTTTATCTGGCAGCAACAGGGCGACGGCGAGATCTACGTCGGTGCCTGGGCTGACAGTTTCTACGGCGCTCGGTCGCCGTTGCAGTTGCCGGTCAACCTTTTCGACGGTTACCAAGGCAGCCAGAGCGCAATGATCGCGGCCTTGCCAGGCCTGCGACCAGGCGTATCAATCAACCGGGGCGAGCGGATCACGAACGTGACGCTGGCCGGCACACAGATGGCCATCAAATGGACGACGCAATCAAACGCAGCGTAGAGCGGCAATTCCCTGAACTCACTGGCGGCTATCACTTGCCGCGCTTCGCCAAGGTGGTGGCCGTGGCGGATGCGCCGGCCAGCGCCGGGCTGTGTGATGACTTCCGACCGCGCTTCTCGGTCGACTTGCAGGTGATGGGGCCAGATGGCGAGATCGACACGACGTTGCCGGTACTGGCCGGCGTGCCGCTGCCCATGCCGGTGGGTGGTGATGAGATGGGATTCTTTGCCTTTCCGGAAGAGGGCACCAGCGTGGTGGTGTGTTTCGCCTACGGCCTGCCGCATAAGCCCTACATCCAGACGATCCTGCCGCACGGCCTGACACTGCCAAAGGTCCCCAAGGGCGATCAGGTGTGGCAGCACAGTGACGCGGTGCAACAGCGCGTCGACGCGGATGGCAACTGGCTGCGCAAGACCGACGGTAAGATCCGGGACCAGGCGATCGAGCGCGAAGTCGACGCCATGACGAACACCGAAAGCTTCCAGAGCCACACCAGGACAGTGGACGACCATTCGACTGAGTCAGTGGGTGGCGTGAAGAAGATCGAGGCCCTGGGAGCGCTCAAGCTGTTGTCAGGCGGATCTGCGAGCCTGGCGGCAGTGGACGACCTGCACCAGGCTACTGGTCGGGATTTGAACCTAGTGGTAGGCCAGAAGCACAACGCCACGGTGGGTGGCGACATGCACGAACGGATTCAGGGTCTGCGTGAGAGCATCACCAGTAAGAGCCAGCGTTTGCAGGCCCCTAAAAACTGGGTCGGTTCTGACAGCGTGAATATTTTCCGAGTACTGTGCGATACGATAGAGATATTGCACCATATGAATATTCAATTGGCGGAACATACACACGGTCCATCACCTGTCCCAGTTAACGCTTCAAAGTTTGCGAGTGATGCAGCGAAAGCTTTTATATTATTACAAGAAATCAGTTCGATAACAGTAGCCTGAAAAATTACTGACCTAGGTTGAGGTAGTTATGATTCCCTCACCAGAATTAATTGTGGTGAGAGAATCATATTTTTTATTTTTTAATAAGATCTTTTACTATGGCCAGTGTCTCAGGTAAGGAGTAATCAAGAAGCGCTAGTGGACGTTTGACTCTGATTAAGGCTGCTGGTCTTCCATGCATTGGTTTGCCTTTTTCGATTTTAATTCGGCCGTGCTGCTCCAATATGTTTCTTATATGAGGCCAGTTGTCATCACGCAGCATGAAGGTTCCCTCATCATCATCGCCGCCGTCTCTTAAATAGCAGTAGCGCACAGAGCGGCGAGCAACTTTTTCCAAGAGGTAAACCGCCGGGTGCGCTCGAAAAGTTTCTACATCGGATTCGGTTGAGTGCGCCCTAATAAAGTCTTCAATTATTTCAGAGTTTCTTTCAATGTAGGCGTCGGCAATTCGAACTTCTAGAGCGTCGACCTGAGGCCTACTGTCGCCAAACTTTGTGAAGTCATCTACTACTAATGTACTGATCTTAACATTGTTGAATACAACTGATGAAATGTCTGAGCCGCAAAGATCTAATCTGCTGATGACTGTGTCTTGGATTGAACCAGTAGGAGTTCCGCCAGCGAAAGTTGCATCGTTAATTGTCAAAAAATCTATTCGATCTATCAGGCCATATGAAAAACCTAGCAAGACCATTGCTCCGCCGTTTACTAGGAGTCCATCGTTCGAGGAGTCTGAGTTCATCGTCAGGTATAGGTGGTCTATAGCTTTTTTGGCATCTATTTCATCTGAAGCAAATACCTCCGCGAATACCTCCAAATGTTCAGCGCTTAATATTGTGCGTCTAAGTATGCTTGGGATCGTTTTTTTTGCAAGTTGACGAATTAGAGCTTTGCCTAAAAAGTAGTATTGTATTTCGGTATGTGGAAACATTCTTTTGTCTTTGGAGTCAGAAAGCTCAAGTAGTGAAATGCTTCCTGACTTGTGTGTAAGCTTCCTCTTGGAATTTTCATCTAATAAATCGCTAAAACAGTAGTCTGTAAGAAATGCTAGATGCTCTGTTTCTATAAGGTTGTTCTCTCTAGTTGCCATTTCTAAGGAGATCTCTTCGAAAAGAGCATTAAGGCTAGGTATAACTGTCTCGCTTTTAATGCCGCCGATTGTTTTGGATAGTATCTTGGCTTCGCGATCAATTAGGTTGCCGACTAAAAAGCTTCGGAATCCTTCTGCGCGTACCTTCGTCCAGCCGCCGGCATCTTTTAGTACGCTGAGGAAGAAGGGTCTTAATGCATATTTGTTGTTGGAGAATATATCAGATGTCATCTCTGATGCTATGTCCATTGGGAGCCATTTAGAACTGGCTAGATATTTTCTCGCAGTGTCTGGACTCGCTAGCAAAATGTGTGCAAGCTTCAAATTTATGGTGTTGGGGCTTTCGGCTTTGGTGTTCTCCGTTCTGATTCTTTGAATCAACTCCTGTTCATCAAGAAAAGTATCACGTGCTGCAAGAATTATTATTCCAGAATTCCCGACCTCT
Source organism: Pseudomonas viridiflava (assembly GCF_900184295.1). Lineage (NCBI taxonomy): Bacteria > Pseudomonadati > Pseudomonadota > Gammaproteobacteria > Pseudomonadales > Pseudomonadaceae > Pseudomonas > Pseudomonas viridiflava. The sequence continues at coordinate 5,776,888 of NZ_LT855380.1, read as the reverse complement.
TCTATGAACTCTCTGAGCGCCCTCCAAGAGTCCTCATACCCGTCCGCATCCACAAGTTCATCGAAGCCGTCAATGGCTGCAATTAAAAGGCCGTGCCTAACTAACATTGGTACATGCTCTCCATTAAAAGAAGCACCAATGCTTTGCGTTGTTGCCGCTAAAACATCTCTGAAGTTTGATAGGCGCCGACCACTGCTGGAGACGTGGAGAATAGGAGGGCTTATGTTGTTTGCTAAAAATTTTTTTGATTGCGCTTTCGCAAGCTGCGTTATTTGAAAGGTCTTACCTACTCCTGCTGGGCCGTCTAAGAGGATTAATGTGGTTTTCTCTTCGGTACTGTCAATGCTTTCGACTAACTCTTCAGCCGGAATATTATTGCCGGAGTAGTTTATTTCTGATTCGATGATGGCTTGCTCTTTAACCTTCGAAAATGCTCTTTTTTGAGTTTCAGCAAGTCGCTTAATGTCTGCAAATTCAGCTGATGCAATAAGCGTTTTGATATTTGGATACTCGGCTTTTTTATGTTTTGCTGAAATTCTTCCTGTGATAACATCAATGTCGTAGATTAGTTCGCGCCCGTTGCGCGTTAGTATAATTCTCTTTTTGCCTGCAACAGGTTTTTGTGCCATATCCGTGAACGGATCGCAAAACATTTTTATGTCTTCAATAGCCTGCAAAACGTCCATATTAAATCCTATGTATGATTCCGTCAGTATTGAGGAATTTATTATCGTGATCGCGAGTTATGCGAAAGACATAAATTGGGAGGCCCCAGGCTTCTGCAACAAAAACTCCGGGCAGCAAGTCGTCATCATCACCAACCACAATTGCTAGCTTAGTAGGTTTTTCGTTACGTCTAAAGCTGCTGCTCTCACTCCGGCAATAACTAAGAAGATCAGAAACAAGAGCAGTATCTACCATTTTTTGACTTAAGCTTCCGGGTTTGTTAAAGCTTGGCCTTAAAGTGTCGTATAGTTTGGATCTATGACCTCTGCAGATTAGCTCATTCCCAAATTCAATATCCGATAAATAAGAAACTTTGTTTCTTGATATGCCTTTTAGTTCAAGCTTTACAGTCTCCCAAGCTCGCATATCTTCAGTAGGCTGCCTTCCTTTGTGCCAGCCATGATATATTCTGGTTCTGAGTATTTTTATAGGCGTGTTTTTTTCAATTTCGGATAGTTTGTCGATTATTCTCTCTTGTAAATCAGAGTAAGCCTGTTTGATCCAGGAAGCCCTAAGCTGAAGCGGCATTTCCTGACTTTGCTGCACCCTAGAAACTCTAGATGCAGAATCCCAGTCAATAAACAAGTTTGCGGTTATCAAAGCTAAATCCTCTTCATCCATGTCATATAAGAAGTAAGCGTTAGATATACGCCGCAATAGTTCTGGTTATAATTTCAATTTTCTTGAATGGGGGGTATTAAGGATTTAATATTGGATTGATGGTGGCGATCGTAACGCCCCAACCAGCTTGATTTTTTCAGTAAATTCAATTCTTACTCTTCCTTGTATGCTTGATATCCATTTGCGCTAGCGTGGACCTCACGCTAGCAGTGGGGTTGATATCAATATTAGCTGAAAAAAATCGCATAAAGATAAAATGTACAGAAAAGCACTTATCCCCCTCCCGCCGACGGGCTTCGCGTCCGTTTTTTTTGCAAATCTCAATGCAGTGCAATAGCCCTTCAAGCCCAAGCGGGCTGTGGGCCTCTGGGGCTGATCAGCCATTTCACAGAGTGCAAAGTTTTGAAGAGTAATGCAGTGGGATTGCACAGTGGACCTTGGACGGGCATTCAGGAGCTCCGTGCAGAAGCCCCCGGTTTTGCTGGGTGAAAAACTAAAAAAGACCCTGAGGCCAGGGTTTTCGAAATCAGGGTCGATCAAATCGCACACCGATTTCGGTCACAGCCTCGTTCGCAATGGATGGGCTGGAAGCCTTGAGCGACAAGGCTTGTAGGTCCGTTTGGCGGTTTCACTGCATTACACAGTTACTCACGGGCTTGAAACACCATGCACCTGACTGTTTTCTTCAATAAAACACTGGCCACGTTCCTGTTGGCCTCGACGAATTTCGGCTTAACGGACTCGGTTAGAAATCTGCGGAGAGATGAGTCGACCTGTAGCCCGCAACCATGCTTGTCCAGACGTGACTGCAGATCTTTGAAGTTGATCGCGAGCAACGACTCGGGTGCCGCCGAATGGTTGTACTGTTCGCCTTTGCCATCCAGTAGGTCGAGTGCTGACCAGAATGGAATCAATGCGTCCTCAGCTGACTGTTCGGGCAAGCCAATGGTATCGAGGGCTGGTATCGGCATGCAGAGCAGCGCAGAAAAATGGGCGAGCTGGTCATAGATCGCCGAACGAAGCGCCATGCTCCTGGTTCGATTCAACTCCCTCAGGAGGAAAACTCGATGGCGGGACAACGCGATCTGGTCAGCGACGCATAAATCCTCGGACATGTTTATCTCCTATGCCCCGACCGGGTCGATGGCGCTGAAACGTGACCGGAACGTGGGATTTCGTTCTGAAAACGGGGGTGGGGTAAAAAAATAGCGATATTAGCTAGATGTGAGGAAAAAGGGGTTGGAGGCCCCGGTTTTGCTGGGTCCTTCATATAGCAGGGGATAGCGATATGATAGCTATATGAATAGCGATATTTTACCAAACCCCCGGAATCATTGGGTTTTAAGGAAGGTAAATATTACTGTTCATAAAGGTAATATTATCGCCTTCATATCGCTTCAATATCGCTATTTACCGAAAACGCTGAGAGCCTTGATTTACAAGGGCTGTAGCCGTTTTCAGCAACGCATATTACTAATATCGCTCTTTTTTTCTGCCCCAACAAATTTTGAGACGCTGCCCTTGGGTGGGCTGCTTGGGGAGGTGCGGACGCGTGTTGGCGTGTGCGCTTTTACCGGCGCGAGTAATCACGTTTAAGGCCTGGTCAGGCGCAGTGAAAGGATGGCTTGTTACGTGGCTTGTTACGTGTACCGCAAAAAACAAGGGCCTGCATCGCTGCAAGCCCTTGATTTATATGGTGCCGGCACCAGGAGTCGAACCCGGGACCTACTGATTACAAGTCAGTTGCTCTACCAACTGAGCTATACCGGCGTAATGGGCTGCGAGTATATAGAGTCTGATGCGCTTGTAAACCCTAGCTGACTGATTCAGTTGAAAAAATTTGACCGCCGGTGCGGCTCAGCGTCGGCATGCAGGACAGGGTCGGTGGTGAATGAAGGACGTTTCCCTATGGTTTGGCGGATTAGGCTGCCTGATGGCGGGTAGAAGGGTGTCTCAACATGCTGGTTTGGCCCCGTTTTGATGAGAGTGATTCGGCTATAACCCGCGTCGATTTTTAACCTGCCCATGCGAATCAATGACTTAGGCGGTGGCAGCTATCTGAGGCCGTTCAACGCTTCAGCCGAGTCAGGGGCTTTTGGGCCGTTTGCACGCTCGGGACGCTTTGCATAGGCTTGTTCTCAACGGCCCAAGCCACTGAGTCAGGCGGCGAGGGGCGTTCACTTTTCAGTCGGGGATAAAGGATTATCCATTGAATGACACGAAGGATCGTTGCAGGGCTTCGGGGATGCAGTACACCTTAGGCCAGCCATTCACTGAGAAGCGGTTTGAAGGTATTGGTAACGACGTCGTGTCCGGTCGGGCAGGCGTCAGGTGATAGAGAGGCTGTGCATTGCCGTCTGAATCGCATGAATGTGCGTCTGGACGCTGATGGAGTCATCACCAAGTCGGGTACGGTCAAGGTCGCTTCGGCGGGTCTGTGATGGTCTCGATGCTTGAAAACGATGCCCGGGTCTCAGGATCCGGGCATTTTTTTGCGTTTGTATCGGGTGTGTAGCATTGCGATTGGAGTTCGTGCGGTTCTGGCCGATATAGCTGTATCAAAATGGCAGTCGGCCATGGACAGCTAGTGCAATGCAGAGAACGCCCACGCATTACGAGCTGCTGAATGTCGCTCGCGATGCCTCTCCTGATCAGATCAAGAAGGCTTATCGCAAGATCGCTCAGAAGCTGCACCCGGACAGGAATTCCGACCCTTACGCTTCGGACATGATGAGTGTCGTCAACGCGTCTCACGATGTGCTGGCCGATGCTGGCAGACGCGCGGTTTATGACGCGCAGCTGGTGGCCGATGAGCAGAGGGCTCGCGAAGACGCTGCACGCCGCAGGCAGGTGCAGGCGATGCGTGGGCGGGCCGTTCATGTGTATGCCAGTGCGTCGGGCTCGGCGTCTGCTGCACCGCAGCAATCCACCTATACCGGCCCTGAGCGTCGGGCCAATGGTTCTCCCCAGCCTTCCAGAAGTCAGCGCCACGGCAGTGTGTGGCGCTGGGCGGCGGTGTTCGTGATTTTCTGTGCGGGCGGCGCGTGGATGGGGTACGACCCTAATGCTGGCAAGTCTTTCGTGCCGACTGAATCGGTGCCTGTGGTTCAGCCGTGGGCCAAACCGGCTGTTGAGCCCGAGCCTGTGGTTGAGCCGGTCAGCGTGTCTGAGAAAGCTGCGGACGTGGTTGCGTCCGAGTGTGAGGTGCCGACGGTGGATCCGATGGGCGCGCCCTGGCCGCAGAAGGCGGGCTATGTAAAGGACATGCCGACGCTCAAGGACAATGGCTGGTCGCAGATCACTGTTGATAACACGGCAGGCGGTTCTGCGGTTTACGCCAAGGTCACGGACGCAATGGGGCGCAAGGCGTTCCGGCATGCGTATATTCCGGTGGGTGCGTCGTTCTCGTTCGCCAAGATGGACGCGGGCCTGTACCTGCTCAAGTACAAGATGCTGGATACGGGCTGTGCGTTTGCCTCGGGGCGGATCCTGTTGGAAGAGACGCCGATGGGCAGTCAGATCAAGTCCAGTGCGTACAAGCTGACGTTGCGTAAGTTGCAGGGGCGCAGTGTGCCGTTTACGCGGTTGAAGGATGATCAGTTTTAGCTGGTATTCGTCTGGGTTCAGGATCTGCATGGTCAGTTGAATCGGACGCGGAGCGTCCTCGGCGGCATTCCCACGCGGAGCGCTCATCGTATACACAAGTTTGCCTCGACACTGATCGTGCCCATCGCTCCGCGTGGGCATGCGTCCCGTGACGCTCCGCGTCACAAATGGCACAGATTGCGGATTCAGTGAGCCGAGCGCATGACGTGGATAACGCTGGAGCTTTGGCCACGCATCTGCGCCACATTCAAGAGCGGACGCGGAGCGTCCTGGGAGGCGTTACCACGCAGAGCGTAGGAACGATCAGAGTGATCTCAGGCACGCCGATATGCCCATGCACCCAAGTCTTGCTGCAACCACGGACTACCGTGGGAGGCGGCTTGCCGGCGATGCTTTTTCTGAAGCGATCTATCGGTGACTGAACAGGCGCCATCGCCGGCAAGCCGCCTCCCACGGGATATGCATTCAGTCAGACGCTTTCGTTTGGCCCCGTTTTGCGCGTCTTTCGGACTTGTGTATAACGATGAGCGCGGAGCGTGAGGAACGATCGTCAAACCTGCATCACTCATGTCTTGCAACGCTTTCAGGCGTGTTTTTGAAGGCTTCGTCTCTTTCCTTTGCGGGACATTTCCGAGAGAATCCCGGCCCGCTTGTGCCTTGCTGTCTGTGCTTCTACTCTCCCGTCCGTCGCTGCCCATCAGCGATGGGGTTTAGTCGCCCGTGTTTGAGTTAAGGCGCATTGCGCCGCTGTTTGATCAGGTCGTTGGCCTGTTCTTTATGGCGGCTGTGCCTAGGGCACCTTCGGGTGCGCCGGTTCTTAGCTCCCGGTCGACTAACCTTCGTACAGCCGCCACCTTTATTCGTTTAGTCGCGACTCGGTGGCGGTTTCATTGAGGAGAGCTAAGCATGGTCAAAGTCACCCCCGATCCACCCTCGAAAACATCCACCGGCGCACCGATCTTCGATCAGGCCGTCGTCAAACGCGCGATGGCGTGTTACCTGCCCACCCGTCGTCCCAACAATGAATCCCAAGACAACAGCGCCGATTACATGAACCTGGAAGCAACGCTACTGCACGCGCTGGATTTTCTGCGCTGTGCCTCGGCAACGGCTTATGAACTGGGCGATGAGTTGAACGGGTCGAAACGGGACCTGGCGTTTGCTGCCATGCACATGGCCGAGATGGCCAAGGTGATGGTCGAGCGATCCTTGGAGTGTGTTGAGGAATAATCAGTTTTAGCGGGGCGTTTGTGTTTGCTCAGGATCTGCGTAGTCAGTTGAATCGGACGCGGAGCGTCCTGGGCGACATTCCCACGCGGAGCGTGAGGAACGATCATCAACTGACCTCGCTCACGCTTTGCAACGCTTTCAGGCGTGTTTTTGAAGGCTTCATCTCTTTCCTTTGCGGGACATTTCCGAGAGAATCCCGGCCCGCTTGTGCCTTGCCGTCTGTGCTTCTACTCTCCCGTCCGTCGCTGCCCATCAGCGATGGGGTTTAGTAGCCCGCAATGAGCAAGGCATCACAACCGTGTTTCATCAGGTCCGTCCCGATGCTATGGCGGCTGTGCGCTTGGCGCCTTCGGGTGCGCCGGTTGCCTGGCTCACCGGTCTACTAACTCGTGCACAGTCGCCGCCCTTTCGTTTAGTAGCGAGAGGACAGCGATTTCATCGAAGGAGCTAGAACATGGTCAAAGTCACCCCCGATCCACCCACGAACACTTCCACTGGCGCACCGGTCTTCGATCAGGCCGTCGTCAAACGTGCGATGGCGTGTTACCTGCCCACCAGTCGCCCCAACAACGACGCTCAAGACAACAGCGCCGATTACATGAACCTGGAAGCGACGTTACTGCATGCGCTGGACTTTCTGCGCTGTGCCTCGGCGACGGCTTATGAACTGGGCGATGAGTTGATCGGGTCGAAACGGGACCTGGCGTTTGCTGCGATGCACATGGCCGAGATGGCCAAGGTGATGGTCGAGCGATCCCTGGAGTGTGTCGAAGAAGTCTGAGATATCCGCTTGAAAACCGGATCGTGAACGGCGTGTTACCCGTATGCGATCCGGCACCGCAACAGGCCCGTTCCAGAGCCGTTACCAAATCTTTATGCACAATCGCTACATCAATATTTGCGTACATGCCAATAAGTGTGCAAATACCCCGCCTGTGTCGCAAACCACTGTTTTTGTGGGTTCCTGACGGAACAGGCAGGAAAAATCAGGGACTTCAGTAACTGGTGCGCCAAGCTTTAACGCGCCATTCAGAATTTTCATCAACAGACTTATCCACAGGATGTTCTGTGGTTTTACAGCTTCATTTATGGCCCAGTATCAGAAGGTTGCGAGGCGTAAGCTGGCGCTGACAGAAAGTCCCCACGCTGACGCTGTAACCCTGCTCCTGAAGATACAGGGCTCGATCGAGCACCAGCCACATTTCCAGCGGGCGTCGGAACAGGTTCTGGACCAGTTCCAGATTGCGCACCTGAGCCAGTCGCTGCCAGCCCGCAGCCTCCCATTGCGCCCAGTTCTGTTCGCCCGACAAGGGCAGGTTTTTCAGTTGCGCCAGATGACGGCAGTAATCTTCGTAGGGAGCGTCAAGCCACGAGACGGGCAATGACGGTGTGGGCAGATATTCATCGATGCCGCGCAGCGTGCGCTGCAGCAGGTCGAACCCCAGGCGGCGTGCCATCGAGGTGTCGCGCTGACGACGGACGCGGGCACCGGCGGTCACGGTTTCGCTCAACGGCAAACCGAGTTCGTCACGCGACAATGTCAGCCCCGATGCTTTGCCCTCGCGGGACAGTGGCTGGTAATGATCGAAGCGAGTGCGGTTGTAACAGCAGGGCGCAATCGCCAGGCGCTGGCAGCCGGTGTGGCTGGCCAGTTGCATCAGTTGTACATGCAGATCACCGCAAGCATGCAGCGCGACGGGCGTATGGTGCGGCTGCAGGCTGCGCCACGCATCATCGGCCATGACGTCCTGTTGAACATGCCGGGCTTCCAGCCCTTGGCGGGCGCTGAGGGTAAGGCCCGCTTCGACCAGCGCCGGGTCGCGCTCAAGGCAGGTGAGTTGCTGGCCGCGCCCGGTCAGGCGACGACCTAGATGACCCTTGCCCGCGCACCAGTCCAGCCAGTGAGTGCCTGCCTGTCCGGTGTCCACATGACGGGCGAAGGCTTCGATCTGCTGCCACTTACGTCCCGGTACATCGGCACTCATGCGCGGCTCGACGGGGGCGAGCGGGTAGACGGGCAGTTCGGCGACCTGGCTCAGGGCAACGGCTTCGGATGCCAGTGCCGCAAACGGGAAGGGCGCGTCGAGTTGGTCGGGGTCCAGGTGCGCCGCTTCAGCCTGTTCGAGGGTACGTTGGCGCAACCATTGTGTCAGTTCGGGGTACTGGTCTTCCCACGGCAGGTGCAGATGGGTGAATGGCTTGGGCCGCCACAAACCCTGATGCGCGAACAGGAAGCTGTCCAGCGCACCAAAGTGGCTGCGAAGCGTGTCGTTCTGCAGGCTGGGTTCAGAATTCATGGTCGGCGGCTTCGCGTGGGAGACTGGCCGGATGAAAGCCAGCCCCCTTCATATCAGCGACCCTGGCTCGCGTCTACGCGTAACAGCTTTTCCAGCAGGCGGAAGCCCTGTACCAGCACGAACGCCATGACGAGGTAGAACAGGCCTGCTGCGAAGAAGATCTCCACCGGCATGTAGGTGCGGGCAATGATCGTGCGGGCCATGCCGGTCAGTTCCAGCAGCGTGACGGTACTGGCCAGGGCGCTGGCCTTGAGCATCAGGATCACTTCGTTGCTGTAGGCCGGCAGGCCGATGCGGGCGGCGCGTGGCAGGACGATGTAGAACAGCGCTTTCCACTTCGACATGCCCAGGGCGCGGGCGGCTTCGACTTCGCCGGGCGGTACAGCCTGGATCGCGCCGCGCAGGATTTCTGCGATGTAGGCGGCGGTGTGCAGGGTCATGGTGATGACCGCGCACCAGAAAGGGTCGCGCAGATAGGGCCACAGTGAACTCGCGCGTACGGCATCGAACTGCGCCAGGCCGTAGTAGACCAGAAACAGCTGCACCAGCAGCGGTGTGCCGCGGAAGAAGAAAATGTAGGCGTAGGGCAGGGTGCGAACCGGCCAGTGCCGTGAGGCGCGGGCGATGCCCAGCGGGATCGCGAGAATCAGGCCCGCAATGACTGCAATCGCCACCAGCTCCAGCGTCAGGGTGGCGCCCTGTGCCAGGCGTGGCAGCCATTTGATGATGACTTCCCAGTTCATGATGCGCTCCTCGCAAAGCCGCGGGCGGCGCGTTTTTCCAGGAAGTACATGCCGATCATCGCCAGCACGGTCAGGCCCAGGTACATGATGGCTGCGACCATGTAGAAGGTGAACGCTTGCTTGGTGAAGCCCACGGCGATCTGCGCATGGCGCATGATTTCCTCAAGGCCGATCACCGAGACCAGCGCGGTGTCTTTCATCAGGATCATGAACAGGTTGCCCAGGCCGGGGAGGGCGATGCGCCACATCTGCGGCAGGATCAGCTTGTAGAGGATGCGCGTGCGCGACATGCCCAGCGCCAGCCCGGCTTCCCGATGACCTTTGGGAATCGCCAGAATGGCGCCGCGAAACACTTCGGTGGCGTACGCGCCGAAGCACAGGCCTAGCGCGATAACGCCCGCGGCGAACGCGCTCAGCGCCAGGTCCGGCTTGCCGAAGACTTCACCCAGTGCGCGCATGCCGTTCACGGTGCCGAAGTAGATCAGCAACACCCAGAGCAGTTCGGGAACGCCGCGCACGATGGTTGAGTAGGTGCCGCCCAGCCACTGCAAGGGCTTGTAGGGCGAGGTCTTGGCCAGGGCGCCGAGCAGGCCGAGTATCAGCCCCAGGCACAGGGCCGAAAGAGCCAGTTGGACGGTCATCAGCGCGCCAGCCGCAAGGGCCGGGCCGAATCCGTGGAGATCAATGTTCATGGGCAGGCTTATTCAGGACCGGTCGCCGGGCTTCGAGTCGAAGCCGCAGCGACGCCGTCAGGTGAATCAGAGAATGCTGAAAGGGAAATACTTGTCGTTGATCTTCTTGTAGGTGCCGTCAGCGATGATTTCTTTCAGGGCGGTGTTCAGGCGCTCACGCAGCGGGTCTTCCTTGCGCACGGCGATGCCGATCTTGTCGTCATCCTTGACAGGGTTGCCCTTGAATTCGAAGTTCTTGCCCGCCTCGCTTTTGAGCCATTCGTAGCCGACGTACTTGTCGGCGAGCATGGCATCGACACGGCCGGACGACAGATCAAGGAAAGCATTTTCCTGAGTGTCATAGAGCTTGACGTTCACATCGGGCATTTCGAGCTGCTGGTCTTCCAGCCAGATGCCTGACAGGGTCGCGCGTTGGGCACCGATGGTTTTGCCTTTGATGCTTTGTTTGGCCTGGTCGGCGGTGTCAGCATCAAACGACGTGGTTTTCGGCGCAATGAACTGCAGCTTGTTCGAGTAATACGGATCGGTGAAATCGACGGCTTGTTTGCGCTCGTCGGTGATCGACATCGACGAGATCAGAAAGTCGAACTTCTTCGCTTCAAGGGCCGGGATGATACCGTCCCAGTCAGAGGTCACCGCCTGGCATTCAGCCTTGAGCTTGGCGCACAGGGCCTGGCCAATCTCATAGTCGAACCCCACGACCTGACCGCTGGCGTCCTTGTTGTTGAACGGCGGGTAGGCCGCTTCGATACCCATCTTCAAGGTTTCGGCAAATGCACTGGTCGTAAAAGCCAGGGTGGCCGCTGCGACCAGCAGGATCTTCTTGTACGTCTGCATGGGTGTTGCTCCGTTAGCGGTGACTCGACATGAATTGTTTACACCTTACCGACAGCGGGTTCTCGAACACTTGCTGCGGTGTGCCCTGTTCTTCGACCATTCCTTGATGCAAAAACACGACTTCACTTGAAACCTGGCGTGCAAAATTCATTTCGTGGGTCACCAGCAGCATGGTGCGGCCTTCCTCGGCCAGCGCGCGGATGACGTTGAGCACTTCCTGAACCATTTCCGGGTCGAGTGCCGAAGTCGGCTCGTCGAACAGAATGACTTTGGGTTGCATGGCCAGCGTGCGGGCGATGGCCGCGCGCTGTTGCTGACCGCCCGAGAGCTGGGCCGGGTAGACATGGCGCTTGTCAGCGATACCGACCTTGGCCAGCAGCGCTTCTGCAACTTCGATGGCTTCGGCCTTGCTCTGGCCCAGCACGCGGCGCGGCGCTTCGATGATGTTATCGAGCACGCTCATGTGCGGCCACAGGTTGAAGTTCTGGAACACGAAGCCGATCTCGCTGCGCAGGCGATTGATCTGTTTGTTGTCGGCCGCAACCAGCTCGCCGTTGCGCGCCGCCTTGAGCTTGAGTTCTTCGCCTGCGACCAGAATCTGACCCTGATGCGGGTTTTCCAGAAGATTGATGCAGCGCAGCAAGGTGGACTTGCCGGAACCGGATGAACCCAGAATCGAGATGACGTCACCTTCACGCGCTGTCAGCGAGATGCCCTTGAGCACCTCCAACTGATCGTAGCGTTTGTGCAGGTTGCGGATTTCCAGGGCGGGCGTGGCCTCAGCCATGTGGGGTCCTCATAGTGTTGTGCGCTCTTTCTGCGAGGCGAGCGCCAAGCTAGCACAGCGTTCAAAAGACAACCAACTGCGCCGAAGAGTGAATGTGACAGCGTTTTACGGTTTGTCGCATCGCCGCAGCAGACTGTCGCTAAATAGCAGACGGGCGCGTGGATCGGGTACCCGGTCGAGGTGGGCGTGCGCGAAAAAGGCGCGATGTTGCCATTTTTGACCGGGTGTTGGAAGCAGCTTTTGCGGAGCAGCGCCTGACGGCGCGCACCATTGGTGAGCTTTTATGTGTGGTGTGTGCATTTTCGGTGCGGTGGTGTGAAGCGGTTTTGGGGCGTCAGGTAACAAATCCTACGCCATAGACCGTATTTTCAATTTGTCCATTCAGGGACCGCTTGCCTACAACCCCTATGTTTCAGGAACGACGTCGTTTTTGAAATATTTTGGCGCAATTCTTGCGTCAAGAATACAGAACGGCACCGTTGCTTTCTTTTTACGAGCTGCTTCGGTGTGCCTCGCTCGTCTTGCACAGGTGGTTTTATGAGCAGTACCGCTAACTCTTCCGAGCTCGAACAAGGGCTGAAACCTCGACACATCACTATGTTGTCGATTGCTGGCGTCATTGGCGCCGGCCTGTTCGTAGGCTCCGGCCATGCCATTGCCGAAGCCGGACCTGCCGTGCTGCTGGCTTACGCTGCAGCGGGTACGCTGGTGGTGCTGGTGATGCGCATGCTGGCCGAAATGGCCGTCGCCTCGCCTGACACCGGTTCATTTTCGACATACGCCGACCGAGCCATCGGGCACTGGGCCGGTTTCACCATCGGTTACCTGTATTGGTGGTTCTGGGTATTGGTGATTCCGCTGGAGGCCAACGCGGCGGCGACCATTCTGCACGCCTGGTTCCCGGACATCGCCATCTGGATGTTCACGCTGGTCATCACCTTGTTGCTGACGGCCACCAACCTGTTCAGCGTGAAGAACTACGGCGAGTTCGAGTTCTGGTTCGCGCTGATCAAGGTCGTGGCGATCATCGCGTTCGTGGTGCTGGGTGTGGCGGCGATCTTCGGCCTGCTGCCGACCAGCCAGGTCAGCGGTGTCAACCATCTGTTCGATACTGGCGGTTTCCTGCCCAACGGCATGGGCGCCGTGCTGGCGGCGATGCTGACCACCATGTTCTCGTTCATGGGCACCGAGATCGTGACCATTGCGGCGGCCGAATCCAAGAATCCGGGCAAGCAGATCACCAAGGCCACCAATTCGGTGATCTGGCGGATCTTCCTGTTTTATCTGGTTTCGATTTTCATCGTTGTGTCGCTGGTGCCATGGAACGACCCGCGTCTGGCGGAAGTGGGCTCGTACCAGACCGTGCTGGATGCCATGGGCATTCCCAACGCCAAGCTGATCGTTGATCTGGTGGTGCTGGTTGCGGTGACCAGTTGCCTCAACTCGGCGCTGTACACCGCGTCGCGCATGCTGTTCTCGCTGGGCAAGCGTGGTGACGCACCTGCATTGTCCAAGCGCACCAGCAAGGGCGGCACGCCTTATTGGGCGGTTCTGCTGTCGACGGCGGCGGCGTTCCTGACCGTATTCGCCAACTACATCGCACCTGCCGCTGTTTTCGACTTCCTGCTGGCCAGTTCCGGTGCCATCGCCTTGCTGGTGTATCTGGTGATCGCGGTGTCGCAACTGCGCATGCGTCAGAAGCGCATCGCGGCGGGTGAGGCCATCGATTTCAAGATGTGGCTGTTCCCGTGGCTGACCTGGATGGTGATTGTGTTCATCGTTGCGGTGTTGACGATCATGCTGATCCAGGAAGAGCACCGCATCGAAATCATCGCGACCGGCCTGCTCAGCCTGCTGGTGGTTGGGGCCGGCCTGATCGTCTCCCGCCGCCGCAAGGCTTCGCGGGTCGGGGCTGCTGCGCTGGGGTGATGGCAAATATCTGATCGTGCCAACGCTCCGCGTTGGCATGCATCCCGTGACGCGCTGCGTCACAAATGGCACAGATTGCGGAATCAGTGAGCCAGGCGCATGACGTGGATAACACTGGAGCTTGGGCGCACATCTGCGCCATATTTGAGAGCGGACGCGGAGCGTCCTGGTAGGCGTTCCCACGCAGAGCGTAGGAACGATCATCATCGTATTCCTCCAGGAGGATTTGTGTATAACGATGAGCGCGTGGGAACGATCAACTCTTTCAGCGCATCGCTCTGGCGTCGCGCTTCATCAGCAAGTCCGACGCCATCTGGAAATCTGCCTGGAAAGCCTTGCCTTCGACCCACTCCACGGCGGTGTCTTCGTCTTCGTTGTGGTGAATGGCGCGGTAGGTGATGAGCAGGCCCATCATGAAGTCGGTCGCTTCCTCTTCGTCTTCTTCCGAAACCACCAGCGCCAGCACCGGGTATTGCAGGAACACCAGACACATCGCCAACTGGCTGATGGCCTCGGCGGACTTCATGGTGTCGAACAGGTCTTCGTAGTCGGCCGGGTCGAACCCGTTTTCAACGATGTCCTTGAAGTCGAACGTGCTCATGTCCAGTTGCACATCGTCGAACGGCTGGTTGACCAGCGCAGAGGCGAATACGGGATGCACGACGTTGGTCGGTGACTTCCCGGAGCGGTTCTGCTTGGCCTTGATCTTTGCGCGCTTGGCACGTTTTTGTTGCTTGTCTGGCGAGGCCATGAGGCGGTCCTTTGTCCGGCGGTAAGGGCAATGGCGGCTATTGAAGCGCACAGAGCCCGAATAGCCAAGGCCGGGATGCTGGCGAGCGGGTTTGCTATTGATGTCCTGGGCGTAGAAGAAACATAAAAGCCCGCAGGGCGCGGGCTTTCAGTGTAGCGGTACAGCGAACAGTTATTTTTTGCCGGTTTTGGAGAAGGCTTCTGCCTCGTCCATACGGTTGGCGAACATGCTGACCGCCTCAACGGCATCGCTCGCGCCGTCACGAATTTGCACGATCACCTGTCCGGCCTGATCCGCCAGCGTAACGCCACGATTTGCGCCTTCCTGAGTCGCGCTCATGCTCGCTACCGCTTCGCGTGTCTCGGCCAGAATCTTGCCGATCATCTCGGCGATTTCCGTGGTCGAGCCGCTGGTGCGTCCCGCCAGTTGTCGGACTTCATCGGCTACGACCGCAAAGCCACGACCCTGATCGCCGGCCCGTGCCGCCTCGATGGCCGCGTTGAGCGCCAGCAGGTTGGTCTGGTCGGCAATGCCACGAATGGTATTGACGATGGCCGTGATCTGTTCCGAGCGATCGCCCAGCTGCCCGACCAGTCTGGCGGATGCGCCGATGTTTTCGGCGATCTGCCGCATCTCGCGTGCCGTTTCCTGGATCACCAGCGTGCCCTGTTCGGCCACTTTCTCGGTTTCGGCCGAGATGTGATAGGCCTTGGACGCGCCGTGTGCGTCGGCTTCCTGCTTTTCCACACGGTCAGTGATGTCGCTGGCGAACTTCACGATCTTGTACAGCTTGCCCTCGACGTCATAGACCGGGTTATAGGTCGCTTCCAGCCAGACGACTCGGCCATGCTTGCCCAGGCGCTTGAACTGGCCGCCCACGAACTCGCCGTGGTTCAGCTTGCGCCAGAACTCTGTGTACTCCGAGCTGTTGACGAACGTCGGCTCACAGAAGGTCTTGTGGTGTTTGCCTTTGATGTCCGTCAGCGAAAAACCCATCACGTGCAGGAAGTTGTCGTTGGCTGTCAGCACATGGCCGGCCGGGTCGAACTCGCACACCGCCATGGCGCGGTCCACTGCATTGAGTTTGCTGTGAGTTTCGTTTTCAAGCATGACCTTCCGGGTGACGTCGAGTGCGTACTTAACGATCTTGATCACTTTGCCCTGAGCGTCTATCACCGGATTGTAACTGGCCTCTAGCCAGACACTTTTCCCGGTTTTGCTGACACGCTTGAAGGTGCCTGATATGAATTTCCCTGCCCGCAGCGATGCCCATAGATCAGCATACTCACGACTGCGTGCCATTTCAGGCTCGCAGAAGTCGCGGTGGGACTTGCCGGGAAGCTCTTCGGCCCGATAACCCATTGCTGTTAGAAAGTTGTCGTTGGCACGCAGGATCCTGCCATCAAGATCCAGCTCGACCACCGCCATCGATTTTTCAAGTGCGCCCATCAGTCCTTTTGCGCTATCTACTTCTGCCTTCATGGCTGCCAGTTCGTTTTTGCTTTTATTTCCGAACATAACCTGCCGCCTTTGGTGTTGTTTTTACGAAACTCTATTCATCAGGCTATCGACACCAGAGTTGAAGGCATTAGGGCTGGAATGACGTTTTGGACAGGCGGGATAGGGTGAGGATGGCGGTAATTTTTAGCTGAAAGCGGTCAGCGCCAAACGCCGGACAAAGAAAAGCCCGCGATGGGGGAGCGGGCTTAAGGATTCACACTTGGGAGCAGCTCTACAATGGCTTATCGGCTGTGAAAACTTTGTGAAGAAAACAGGCCGTTTTTACTTTTTTTCAGGTGTCTGAACGGTGTTGGTCACTTCGGAGGTCGGCACGAAGGTTTTCGACTCTTCGGCAGCGGCTTCCTTGGATGCAGCCTTGTCTTTGGCGGCTTCGGCGTTTTCTTTCGCCGCGTCGTTCACTTTGGCCTGAGCCGACTCCATCTTCTGCTGAGCGTTTTCCTGATGCGCCTGAGCGTCCTGGGCTTTCTGCTCGGATTTGCTGTCGCAGGCGGCGAGGCCAAGGGTGGCGGCGATGACGAGGGCGGAGGCGGTAAACTTGAGCACAGGATTTTTCCCTTTGAAAACAAATGTATGAGTTCGAGGGGATGGGTGGGGCTAAGTTCAATCGGTTATAGGCATGGGGGCGAACGTACTGTGGATGCAACCTATCGGATCGCTGGTGTGCGAAAACGCATCAATAGTATGACAAGATGATCGCCGTCAATGATTTCACTTGAGGTTCAATCATGGGAACCGTTCGCAAGACCATTACCGTCACCGATCAGCAGGACAGCTGGATCAAGGCCCAGATAGATGCGGGCCGATACACCAATGACAGCGAGTATATTCGCGACCTGATTCGGCATGAGCAGGAGCGTAGTGCAGAAATTGAAGGTATCCGCCAGGCACTGATAGAAGGCGAGGCGAGCGGAGAGCCCCGGCGGTTCAGTGTCGATGAGTTCAAGAAAAGGATGTTGAACGCGCATGACTGAATACCGTCTTGCGCCTGCCGCAGAACGCGATCTGGAGGCAATCTGGCTCTAAACGTTTCAGGAGTGGGGCTCAGCACAGGCCAACCACTATGTGGACATTATTACTGAGGCGTTCGCTGAGCTGGCGCAAAATCCGAAAACCGCACCTGCCTGTGATCACATTCGTTCAGGTTATCGTCGTCGCAGCATTGAGCGGCATGTCATTTATTTCCGCGCGACGGAGTATGGCATTGCTGTTATCCGTGTCCTGCACGACCGAATGGATGTGTCGCGTTACATTTGACTCGTTTCAATCGCGACCGCGCAGGGGGTGGTCGTAAGGAATGAGGTAAATCCCGGACAACAAAAAACCCGCACTAGGCGGGTTTCTTGTGTGCTTTCAGCTGTGCTTGGCATCACCTGAAAACGGAAGGTGGTGCCCAGAGACGGAATCGAACCGCCGACACGGGGATTTTCAATCCCCTGCTCTACCGACTGAGCTATCTGGGCAACGGGGCGCATTAAACGTGTTTTTCAGGAGGTCGTCAAGCGCGTTCTCAAAAAATATTGAATTATTACCGACGCTTACGACCTTCACTGCGCGAAACGCTTTATTTCTCGGGCGGAACGTAGCCTTCAGCCTGGGCGTATTCCTCGCCGGACAGGTACTTGTCCATTTCGGCCTGGAGGAATTTGCGGTCTTCGGCGTTCATCATGTTCAGGCGGCGTTCGTTGATCAGCAGGGTCTGGTGTTTCTGCCAGTCGGCCCAGGCTTTTTTCGAGACGTGGTTGAAGATGTCTTCGCCCTTGGCTCCCGGATAAGGGGCGCGTTCGAGGCCTTCCAGTTCTTCTTTGTACTTGCGGCACATTACGGTGCGGGTCATGACGACTCTCCTGCGTTCAATACGTCGGCTGCGCGTTTGAGCAGCTTTTTCACCGGGGCGGCAAGGCCCAGGCGCGGCGGGGTGGCGAGGTTATACCAGAGCCAGTCAGCCTCGGCCACGTGATGGGCGGACTCCTGGACCTGTACCAGCCAGGGTTCGATGCTCAGCTGGAAGTGGCTGAAGGTGTGGATCAGGCCGGGCAGTTCGTGATGCTTGCCCAATTCCAGCGAATGTTGTGTTGCCAGATGCTGCACGTCGTCGAAGTGATCGAGTTCCGGCAGGCTCCACAGGCCGCCCCACAGTCCGCTGGACGGGCGGCGGTACAGCAGAATTGCGCCGTCGCCGTTGGCGAAGATGGGCATGAGGGTGCGTTTTTGCGGCACAGTCTTGCGCGGCTTGGGGATCGGGTAGCGGGTTTCCAGACCCAGCATGTGCGCCTGACAGCCGCGCTCGAGCGGGCAGAGCAGGCAGCTGGGTTTGCTGCGGGTGCAGAGCGTTGCGCCCAGGTCCATCATCGCCTGGGTGTAGTTGTTCACGCGCGTATGGGGCGTGAAGCGCTCTGCCGTGGCCCACAACTGTTTGGCAACCTTGGGCTCGCCCGGATAGCCTTCCTGCGCCGTGAAGCGCGCCAGAACGCGTTTGACGTTGCCGTCCAGGATCGAGGCGCGTATGCCCATGCTCAGGCTGGCAATGGCGCCTGCGGTGGACAGGCCGATGCCGGGCAGTTCGGTCAACTTTTCGACATCGCGGGGAAATTCGCCGCCGTGTTCAGCCACGACAATACGCGCGGTCTTTTGCAGGTTGCGGGCGCGGGTGTAGTAACCCAGGCCGGTCCACAGGTGCAGCACTTCGTCTTCGGGTGCTTCAGCCAGCGCCTGCACGGTCGGCAGGGCTTCCATGAAGCGGTCGAAGTAGTTCAGCACGGTGCTGACCTGCGTCTGTTGCAACATGATTTCCGACACCCAGACCCGATACGGCGTGATGCCTTGCTGCCAGGGCAGGTCGTGTCGGCCGTGGCGGTCGTACCAATCCAGAACTGCGCTGGAAAATTGCTCGGGTTGCATCGCCTGGTGGGCTCCTGTGAAACAGCTCGTGACCTGATGAAATGCTGATAGTTGTAGGAGCGCGCTTGCCCGCGATGCGATGTATCAGGCGACTCATCAGTGACTGAGTGGACGCTTTCGCGGGCAAGCGCGCTCCTACAGTCCTTTGTATCTTGCGAGGCGGCGCTGTGTCAGGGACATCGCGCCGCCTTGCTTTTCTAACGCTTGAACAACCCCTTGAGCGCATCCTTGAGTTCCGGGCTGACCTTGTCGCCCAGCTTCTCGTTGAGCTTGTCCTCGAGTTTTTCGCTGATCCGGTCGCCTGCCAGTTTTGCGGCGATCTGGCCGACGCCTTCGCGGTCCAGACGGCAGGCCTTGGCGCCCAGTTCCAGCGGGCCTCGGCACTGCACCGGCCACTCGATGCCGACGTAGCGCGGATTGACCTCGCAGGCCGGGTCCGGCATGTCGCTCTTGTCGCCTTCGATGATGATGCCGACGCGATAGTTCATGCCCAGCACGCGCAGATCCACGTCACCATTGCCGTTGACGGTCAGGCCAGGGATGCGCACTTTCAGATCCGGGTTGCTCGCCACGCCGTTGCGGATGACCAGATTGCCGTCCAGCTGCTGGAAGGGCGTGTCCTTGGCGCGCGGCTCGCCGGTCAGGGGTTTGCGGTTCAGCGTCGAAATGCCTTTGCACAGTTGCTGCTCAAGGTTGGCGTTGACCAGCACGCCGTTGTTGAGCGCGAAACTGGCGGTGCCATTAAGGCTGTCAATGAGCGCTTTCTCGCTGTTGCCCTGGCCGGTCAGACTGCTGTTCAGTGTCAGCAGGCCACGCACCGGCGGCGTTTGGCCCTGGCTTTCCAGAACGCGGTCCACCGGTACTTTGGCGGTGCGCGTCTGCACACTGATGGTCGGCAGGTCTGGACGCGCATCCAGATTGCCTTTGACCTCGAAGTTGCCGTTGTAGAGATTGCCGCTGAGCGTATCGAGCTTGATGACGCCGCCCAATGCCTGGGTCTTGAACACAGCATTGTCGATAGGCAGCTTGTTCAGGGTCAGCTTGCCCAGGCTGATGTCAGCCTCGACATCCAGCGTGCGCAGGCGCTCCAGTGGCAACAACTTGGCAGTGCTCCAGGCAGCCTTGGTGGGCTGTTCGGGCAATGGCGAATCTCCAGCGGCCGCTGCGGCTTCACCGCTCTGCACCTCGGACTTGCGCGCAGCCTTGGCGCCCTTGCTTTCTTCGCTTTCGGCAGGGCGGTAGCGGTCGGCGTCGAAGGTGTCGCCCTTGAGCTGCACGCGCAGGGCCTGTTTGGCGAAGTCGTCTATCGCGACACGGCCAGTGAAGGTGCTGTCGTCCACTTTCAGGTTCAGGCCGTCCAGCACCACGCTGGTGGGCGTGCCGCTGAGGCGCGTGACCATTTCGACCTTGCTGAGTGCGCCATCGGCCATCGGCGGCAGTGGCTGGCCGATGTTTTCAAAGAAGGTGCGCACATCGAGCTGCGCAATAGACAGGCCGCCACTGAGCTGCGGAGTCTTGTCCAGCTCGCGGGCACGCAGCTCGCCGAGCGCGCGCATCTGATTGGCCGAGATTTTCAGGCTGTTCCATTCGGCAATGTTGGCTGCCAGGTCCACCAGCAGTTGACCTTGTGCCGAGAAGGTCACGGTCTTGCCCTTGAGTGGCTCGCCAGCGACTTCGCCGGACAGGCGCATGTCTTCGAATTGATAGCGCTTGAGTACACGATCCATGCGCAGTTCGCCGACCAGTTCGGTCTTGGCGCGTACCACGGGCTGGTTGGTGCTCAGGAAGGCGGTCAGCTTGATTGGAATATCCGACGCTTCGCGAATCGGACCGGTGCTCAGCTGGATGCTCTCTGCCGTGAAGGTCTGGCCTTTTCGGGCGTCGCTGTAATCCACGCGGGCGTTATTCACGGTCAGGCTGTCGATATCAAGTTTCAGCGGCTGAGAGGAGCGTTCCGGCTTCGGTGCTTCCGGCGTCGGCGTGGTTTCCGGTTTCGCGTCGGTGGACGCGACGGCAGGTGGCTTGCCGATGTCTTCCCAGTTGCCGTGACCCTGCTCATCGCGATGCAACATCAGGTTCAGGCCCTCGACACGGATATCGCTCATCTGCACCTGTTTGCGCAGCAAGGGCAGAACCCGAACGGACAAGCCCAGCATTTGAACATCGGCAAAGGGCTGGTCGGGAGCGGTCAGGGTCGCCACATGAGTGTCGTGCAGCTCCAGTCCGAGCCAAGGGAACAGGCTCCAGCCGATATCGCCATTGAGCGTCAGCTCGACGTTGGCCTTTTCGCGTGCCAGTTGCCGAATCTCGTCTTTGTAGTCGTTGGGATCAAACAGATGGGTCAGGGCAAAGCCGAGAGCCACGATGATCAGCAACAACCCGAGAATAAACAGCCCCAGGATTTTGCCGAACGCTTTCATGGGCGAGTCCTTGTGTCGATGTTCAAAAATAGCCCACGAGTATACCGCTCTGAGGAGGGTCTCGGGCTTCGGATGCCTTCATGGCTGGATGACGCCCGGTGATTCAGGGCGTTGCGACGTCCAGTTGCACAGAAAGCCTGGCCGCCAGGGCGAGGACTTCGGGGCACTCGGCGGTTGCCAGCAAGCGTAGTTCGCAACCGGCTTCCCGGGCCAGTTTCTGCCCTTCGCAGACTATGCGTTCAGCGACACCGCGTCGACGTGTCGGTTTGCGCACGCACAGATGAGACAGGTGCCAGACAGTCTTGCCGCGCTCAAGCCGGGCCGCGCCCAACAGCCGGTCGTTGAAGCGTCCGGTCAGCAAGGCGCCGTCTGCCAGTGTTGTTTCGATCAACTGTGCTGCACCGAAAAAGGGCGGGAACATATCTGCAGGTGCGTCGAGATATATCTTTTGCAGGTCTTCCTGATCCTGAAAAGTGGGCGAACTTAATAGCCCAACTAAGACCGGCATGGATCTTCTCCTGATGTTTAATTGACTGCATCTATGGGGTCATAGATAACGTGGATTAAGTGGGTGATATTAATAATAAAAACACTGTAACAAGATGCTTATTGGCCATCAGTAAGTGATAGTCTCCGCATCTGCTGGCTCGGGTGCGTCTTTTTGTCACGTATCTGAACAACCTGCCGATAAAACAGACATGGCCGCTCGGCATGGAGTCTGTGGCGGATCAGCGGGACCATCTGCAAGCTTCACACATTGGGGTAATTATAATGAGCACAAGCACAGCATTGGGCGGCGCAGCCGTTCAGCCTGCGTTCTTGTCCAAAGAGCGCATTATCGCCAAGCCCGGTTTCAACCGCTGGCTTGTTCCACCCGCCGCACTGGCCATCCATCTTTGTATTGGTATGGCGTACGGCTTTTCGGTTTTCTGGTTGCCGTTGTCGAAAGCGGTCGGTGTTTCGGCACCTGTGGCATGCACACCGGACATGGGCTTCTTTGCACAGATGTTTGCATCGACCTGTGACTGGCAGATTTCCATGCTGGGCTGGATCTACACCCTGTTCTTCATCTTCCTGGGCTGTTCGGCTGCCATCTGGGGTGGCTGGCTCGAGCACGCAGGTCCGCGCAAGGCCGGTGTCGTTTCGGCACTGTGCTGGTGTGGCGGTCTGCTTATTTCGGCGCTGGGTATCTATACCCACCAGATCTGGCTGATGTGGCTGGGCTCGGGTGTCATCGGCGGTATCGGACTGGGGCTTGGCTACATCTCCCCGGTGTCGACCCTGATCAAGTGGTTCCCGGACAAGCGCGGCATGGCGACCGGCATGGCGATCATGGGCTTCGGCGGCGGCGCGATGGTGGGTGCACCTCTGGCGACCTTCCTGATGGGTCACTTCGCTTCTGCGGACAGCGTGGGCGTATGGCAGAGCTTTGTCGTGATGGCGGTGATCTACTTCATCTTCATGATCGGCGGCGCACTGGGCTACCGCGTTCCGCCGACCGGCTGGAAACCTGAAGGCTGGACCGCTCCGGCTGCCAAGGCCAAGAACGCGATGATCACCAACCGTCACGTGCACGTCAGCGTGGCCTGGAAGACTCCGCAGTTCCGTCTGGTCTGGCTGGTGCTGTGCCTGAACGTTTCGGCCGGTATCGGCATCCTGGGCATGGCTTCGCCACTGCTGCAGGAAGTGTTCGCCGGCAAGCTGCTGGGCAATGACCTGACGTTCAGCCAGCTCAATGCTGACCAACTGAAAGCCATCGCCGCCATCGCTGCGGGCTTCACCGGTCTGTTGAGCCTGTTCAACATCGGTGGTCGCTTCTTCTGGGCTTCTTGCTCGGACTACATCGGTCGCAAGGCTACCTACTTCGTGTTCTTCGCACTGGGCTTCGTGCTCTACGCTTCGGTGCCGACACTGGGTCACATGGGCAGCATCGCGCTGTTCGTTGCCGCGTTCTGCGTCGTGCTGTCGATGTACGGCGGCGGTTTCGCAACCGTACCTGCCTACCTGGCCGACCTGTTCGGCACGCAGATGGTCGGTGCAATCCACGGTCGCCTGCTGACTGCCTGGGCTGCAGCCGGTGTACTGGGTCCGGTACTGGTCAACTACCTGCGTGAGTATCAACTCAGCCACGGTGTTGCACGTGCCGACGCCTACGACATCACGCTGTACATCCTCGCCGGTCTGCTGGTGCTCGGTTTCATCTGCAACCTGTTGATCCGTCCGGTGGCCGACAAGTACTTCATGACCGACGCGGAGCTGGCGGCTGAACAAGCCATCGGCCACGACAAGGGCTCTGATGCGACCACTTCGCTGGAATGGAAAGCTTCAGCGGGCAGCAAGCCGCTGGTGATTGCCGCCTGGCTGGCAGTGGGCATTCCACTGGCGTGGGGCGTCTGGGTAACACTGCAAAAGACCGCCGTACTGTTCCACTAACAGTCTGCGAGTCCTGAAAAAGCGCGTGCACTTCGGTGCATGCGCTTTTTTTTTGCCCGGTTTTCGAGGGCGCTGCAGTTAAGGGCTTCGCTTGATACAAACGCAGATCAGCGAGATGTGAACCAGTTGGGGTGCAGTCGTGGGATATGCTCCTTCAGCCAATTCACAAAGGCATCCACCTGAGGGGCAAGGTGCGTTCTGCTGGGGTACAGCACGGAAACCGGTCGCGGTCGTGGACGAAACTCCCTGAGCACTTCGACCAGTTCCCCATTGGCGAGGAATGACTCAACGGTAATGCCCGGTGCCTGAACAATGCCGAAGCCTGCCACTCCGCATTGAACGTAGGCATTCGACTCGTTCAAGGTAATCCCGCCACGAGGCGTGTACGGATGATTGTCAGCGTCTACCGTGAAGTGCCAGAGCAGCGGTCTGTTGTTCTGACCGGACAGGAAGCTGACGCACCGATGGCCCGACAAGTCTTGCAGGCTCATGGGAACGCCGTGCCTCTGGAGATAATCCGGGGATGCACAGGTGACCATGGTAGCGGTGCCGATTTCTCTGGCGACCATGCTGGAGTCGGGGAGATC
Organism: Pseudomonas viridiflava; assembly: GCF_900184295.1. Lineage (NCBI taxonomy): Bacteria > Pseudomonadati > Pseudomonadota > Gammaproteobacteria > Pseudomonadales > Pseudomonadaceae > Pseudomonas > Pseudomonas viridiflava. The sequence continues at coordinate 5,752,810 of NZ_LT855380.1, read as the reverse complement.
ACCGATACGTAGCGCACAGTCGATGCCCTCGGCCACGAGATCCACTGCACGGTCGGTCACGCCAAGTGCAAGCTCGATTCCCGGAAATGCCTCGGTAAATTTTCTCAGGCTCCCCATGAAGCTGCGTTGGGAAAAGGCAGCTGGAATATCAATTCGAAGCCGCCCCCGTAACGTGGAACCGCTACGGTCGAACATGGACGTGGTTTGAGCGATGGTTGCCAGGATCTCTTTCACCCGCTCGTAAAATTGCTCGCCCTCTGCAGTCAGGTTTACTTTGCGCGTGGTGCGCTGGAAGAGCCGGACACCTAGCGAGGCCTCCAGCTCCTGAATGGTGCGGGTGACATGCGGACGTCCAGTCTGCAATGCCTCTGCGACTTTGGTGAAGCTCCCCAACTCAACCAGCTTGGCGAATACCTGCATCGACTGTAGAAGCTCCATAAGTCTTCTTTCCCAAAGCATATTGAATAGATGATTGTTGCTGATCAGGATAACAATCCTGTCGGTTTCTGCGCATTTATCGCAGGCGACGAAACCTCAACAATGGCTCCAGCGCAAGGAGGAGTCTGCCTCCTGCAATTGAAAATGGCTGGAGACAAAAAATGAAAGCATGGCTTCTGAAAGACTTCGGGCTGGACAATCTGGTGCAGGAAGACGTTGAAACTCCGGTGCCCAAAGCCGGAGAGCTGCTGGTAAAGGTGGGCGCGGTATCGCTCAACTTTCGGGACAAGGCAATCGTTGACGGCATTTATGAGCCCCATATGGTACCCAAGCCGCTTATTCCGGTCAGCGATGCGGCAGGTACTGTCGTGGCAGTGGGTGATGGCGTCAGCCGATTCGTCGTCGGAGACCGGGTCAACTCGCACCTTTATTCACGCTGGCTGGATGGCATGCCCGGGCCGGATGAGCCTGACTACTGCTTCGGCTCGCCACTGCCGGGCGGTCTGGCGCAATACATGATCATCCACGAAGACAGCGCCGTGCGGGCCCCCGATAACATGTCGGATGAAGAGGCCGCGACGCTTCCGATCGCTGCTCTGACGGCATGGTATGCGCTGGTTGATTTTGGCCGGATCGAGCCGGGTCAGACGGTTCTGGTTCAGGGGTCTGGAGGTGTTTCCGTTTTTGCAGCACAGATTGCAACAGCGCTGGGCGCTCGCGTCATTGCCACTTCCAGTCGGGATGAAAATCTGGACGCGTTGAAAAAGCTGGGTGCTTTTGCAGGTGTGAATTACCGCACTCACCCTGAATGGGCAGAGCAGGTGCTTAAACTCACCGAAGGTAAAGGGGTCGATCTTCTGCTGGATGTGGCGGGAGGTGATGGCATCAATCAATCCATTGCTGCCACGAAGGCGGGGGGACGGATCGCACAGATCGGCTTTTTGACGGGGCAGACCTCTGCGCTGAATCTGATGCCTATGATTTTCCGTCAGACAACAATCCGCGGCATCGCCGTTGCGCCACGCTCGTCATTTGACCGGATGAATGAATTCCTGAATAAGCATCGGATTCGCCCCGTGATCGATCACGTTTATTCATTCGATCAGGCTCGCGAGGCTTATGAGCATTTGGCCAGAGGTGCTTTCGGAAAGGTCGTCATCAAGATTGGCTGATGACCGGGCGCATGGAGCGGCTTGGCGTGAGCGTGGATGTGTGATCTCGACTGATCACCTTGAGGTGCTTCAGGGTCAGTTGGCGTTTGCCCCGGCGGACGTTGGATGCTGCCTCAAGGAAGCGGTAAGGTGGGGTTTAATGCCTGTCCTGCCCCACACGTGTATTTTTCTGCCAAATACCAGCCCTGGCAGGGTTAATATCCCGCAGCAGAACCACAGACCTGATCGTTGTCCGGCCTGATTTCATTCTTTAAGGAGTTGTTTGCATGCTAGCCCACGTGGAGTCGTACGCCGGTGATCCGATCCTTTCGTTGATGGAAACCTTCGGCAAGGATCCTCGCGCCGACAAGGTCAATCTCAGCATTGGTCTGTATTACGACACTCAGGGCCGCATTCCGCCTCTGGCCGCTGCCGTCACTGCACAGCAGCAACTGGCCGAGGGCGAGCAGACCGCTTCGCTGTACCTGCCGATGGAAGGCCTCGCGCCTTATCGTCAGGCGGTGCAGACCCTGCTGTTCGGCGAGAACAATCCGGCCGTGCTCGCCGGTCGTGTGGCCACGATCCAGACCGTGGGTGGTTCCGGCGCGCTGAAAGTGGGTGCTGACTTCCTCAAATATGCGTTTCCGGATTCGCAGGTCTGGGTCAGCGATCCGACCTGGGAAAACCATAACGCGCTGTTTGGCGGCGCGGGTTTCAAGGTCAACACCTATCCCTACTTCGATGCCCAGACCGGCGGCGTGAGGTTTGACGCCATGCTGGATGCGCTGCAACAACTGCCCGCACGCAGCATCGTGTTGCTGCACCCTTGCTGCCATAACCCGACCGGCGCGGATCTGTCCGTTGCGCAGTGGGATCAGGTGGTCGCACTGGTCAAGGCTCGCGAGCTGATTCCGTTTCTCGACATCGCCTATCAGGGTTTCGGCAAGGGTATGGACGAAGACGCCTATGCCATTCGTGCGATGACGGAGGCTGGTGTCACGGCGTTCATCAGTAACTCGTTCTCGAAGATTTTCTCGCTGTACGGCGAGCGTGTGGGCGGGCTGTCGGTGGTCTGCGAAGACAGCGCTTCGGCCGTCAACGTGCTGGGCCAGCTCAAGGCGACCGTACGCCGCAACTACTCCAGCCCGCCTGCTCATGGCGCGCAGGTAGTTTCCCGCGTGCTCAACTCGCCGCAACTGCGAGACCAGTGGCTGACCGAGGTCGAAGTGATGCGTCAACGCATCCTCGACATGCGGACTCGTCTGGTGGCGGTGCTGGCGCAGAAGGTCCCGCAGCACGATTTCAGTTTCATCCTCCGCCAGAACGGCATGTTCAGCTACACCGGCCTCACGCCTGCGCAGGTCGATGAGCTGAAGGATACCCACGGCGTCTACCTGATCCGCAGCGGCCGCATGTGCCTGGCGGGATTGAATGAGGGGAATATCGACAAGGTCTGCGACGCGATTGCAGGCCTTTTCAGCTGATTTCTCCAGTGATGGGTAACATGTAATCCGCTGGGGAAACGTGATGTGTGGGAGGCGCCACCACGTCTTCGACGCAGCGCTGTCGCGCAGCAAACTTGGTGGGAGCGGACTTGTCCGCGAAAAGGTCATTACATCCGACGAATATTCATCGACTGAAATACAGTATTCGCGGACAAACGGAACGCCGCCCGGTCCGCTCCCACAAAATCCGGTTTCTTCAGTGGGTTGCAGGTTGTTTGATAAGAGGCGCGACCCAGTATTCAACATGGCGCTGTCGCGTAGCAAATACGGGACTGTGGGAGGCGGCTTGCCGGCGATGAACGATGACGCGATTTGCCTGACCCACCGCGTCCACTGCATCGCCGGCAAGCCGCCTCCCACAAAAAGCTGGCGTTTCTTCAGTGGCTTACAGGTTGCTTGATAAAAGCGGACTTGCCGAGGCGCAAAAGGGCGCTGCACAGTAAATCCCCTGTCTGTCGTCTGTTTGCTTCATGCGGGGCCGTTCTGGGCCTATAATGATTGCCTTTTTCGCCCAATGATTTTGCGGAGCTGGTGATGGCCGAACGTAAGGCTTACGTCGAGCGCAATACTCTGGAAACCCAGATCAAAGCCTCGATCAACCTGGATGGCACCGGAAAGGCCCGATTCGATATCGGCGTGCCTTTCCTTGAGCACATGCTCGACCAGATCGCCCGGCATGGGCTGATCGACCTGGACATCGAGTGCAAGGGCGACCTGGAAATCGACGACCACCATACGGTGGAAGACGTCGGTATCACGGTGGGTCAGGCATTCAGCCAGGCCATTGGCGACAAGAAAGGCATTCGCCGTTACGGCCATGCCTACGTGCCGCTCGATGAAGCGCTGTCGCGTGTGGTCATCGACTTCTCGGGCCGTCCCGGCCTGCAGATGCATGTGCCGTACACCCGTGCAACCGTTGGTGGCTTCGACGTCGACCTGTTCCAGGAATTCTTCCAGGGCTTCGTCAACCACGCCAATGTGACGCTGCACATCGACAACCTGCGTGGCCACAACACTCATCACCAGATCGAAACGGTCTTCAAGGCCTTCGGCCGTGCCCTGCGCATGGCAGTGGAACTGGATGAGCGCATGGCTGGGCAGATGCCTTCCACCAAGGGTGTTCTCTGATGCAGACAGTTGCGGTTATCGATTACGGCATGGGCAACCTGCACTCGGTCGCCAAGGCCCTGGAGCACGTTGGCGCAGGCCGTGTGCTGATCACCAGCGACGCCGATGTGATTCGTGAAGCCGACCGTGTGGTGTTTCCGGGTGTGGGTGCGATTCGCGACTGCATGGCCGAAATCTGCCGTCTGGGCTTTGACTCGCTGGTGCAGGAGGTCAGCAAGGACCGTCCGTTTCTGGGTATCTGCGTCGGCATGCAGGCGTTGCTCGACAGCAGCGAAGAGAGCGACGGTGTGGACTGCATCGGCATGTTTCCCGGCCAGGTGAAGTTCTTCGGCAAGGACCTGCACGAAGATGGCGAGCACCTGAAAGTGCCGCACATGGGCTGGAATCAGGTCACTCAGTCGGTCGATCACCCGCTGTGGCACGACATCCCGGATCTGGCGCGTTTCTACTTCGTCCACAGCTACTACATCGACGCCGTCAATCAGCGTCAGGTGGTGGGCCGTGGCCGTTACGGCATCGACTTCGCAGCAGCGCTGGCCGACGGTTCGCGCTTCGCCGTGCAGTTCCACCCGGAGAAGAGCCATACCCATGGCCTGCAGTTGCTGCAGAACTTCGCGGCGTGGGACGGTCGCTGGTAATCGACATGAGCAAAGCCAAGGCCAAGCCACCCATCCTGACCCTCTCGCCCGAGCATGAGCAGCAGGCGATCGACAAGCTCAAGCGTCTGTTTGCAGACCGCTTCGAGCTGGAGCTGGGGTCGTTCGAGGTGGCCGAGGTGCTTGAGCTGTTCACGCGCGAGATTGCCCCGCATTACTACAATCGAGCCATTTTCGATGTTCAGCAGCACCTCAAGGAGAGGTTCGAGAGCATCGAAAGTGACCTGTGGGCGCTCGAGAAAAACTAATTTCCGGACAAGTAGGTTCCCCGATGCTGATTATCCCCGCTATCGACCTTAAAGACGGCGCCTGCGTGCGCCTGCGTCAGGGCCGCATGGAAGATTCCACGGTGTTCTCCGATGATCCGGTGGCCATGGCCGCCAAGTGGGTCGAAGGTGGCTGCCGCCGTCTGCATCTGGTTGATCTCAACGGTGCGTTCGAAGGTCAGCCGGTCAACGGTGACGTGGTCACCGCCATCGCGCGGCGCTACCCGAACCTGCCGATCCAGATCGGTGGCGGCATCCGTTCGCTGGAAACCATCGAGCACTACGTCAAGGCGGGCGTGAGCTACGTGATCATCGGCACCAAGGCGGTCAAGGAGCCTGAGTTCGTGGCCGAAGCTTGCCGCGCGTTTCCCGGCAAGGTGATTGTCGGCCTGGACGCCAAGGACGGTTTCGTCGCGACTGACGGCTGGGCTGAAGTCAGCTCGGTGCAGGTCATCGACCTGGCCAAGCGTTTCGAAGCCGATGGCGTGTCGGCCATCGTGTACACCGACATCGCCAAAGACGGCATGATGCAGGGCTGCAACATCCCGTTCACCGCTGCGCTGGCGGCGGCAACGCGGATTCCGGTCATCGCGTCGGGTGGCATCCATAACCTGGGTGACATCAAGGCGCTGCTCGATGCCAAGGCGCCGGGCATCATCGGTGCAATCACCGGTCGCGCCATCTACGAAGGCACGCTGGACGTCGCCGAGGCCCAGGCCTTGTGTGATCTGGAACAGCGCTGAGTCTGCGCTGGTTCAATTAACCGGAGATTGATCCTGTGGCCCTAGCCAAACGCATCATCCCTTGCCTGGACGTCGACAACGGTCGAGTGGTCAAGGGCGTCAAGTTCGAGAACATCCGCGACGCGGGTGATCCGGTAGAGATCGCTCGTCGCTACGATGAGCAGGGCGCCGACGAAATCACCTTTCTGGACATCACCGCCAGTGTCGATGGCCGTGACACCACGCTGCACACCGTCGAGCGCATGGCCAGTCAGGTGTTCATCCCGCTGACTGTGGGCGGCGGCGTGCGTACCGTGCAGGACATCCGCAACCTGCTCAACGCCGGTGCCGACAAGGTGTCGATCAACACCGCTGCTGTGTTCAATCCGGAGTTCGTCGGCGAAGCCGCTGCGCGTTTTGGTTCGCAGTGCATCGTGGTCGCCATCGACGCCAAGAAGGTTTCCGGACCGGGCGAAACGCCACGCTGGGAAATCTTCACCCACGGCGGCCGCAAGCCGACTGGGCTGGACGCTGTGGTCTGGGCGAAGAAGATGGAAGAGCTGGGTGCGGGCGAAATCTTGCTGACCAGCATGGACCAGGACGGTATGAAGAACGGCTTCGACCTGGGCGTCACCCGCGCCATCAGTGATGCGCTGGGCATCCCGGTAATCGCCTCGGGCGGTGTCGGCAATCTGGAGCATCTGGCCGCCGGTGTGCTCGAAGGCCACGCCAGTGCTGTATTGGCGGCGAGTATTTTCCACTTTGGTGAATACACGGTGCCTGAAGCCAAGGCTTACATGGCCAGCCGCGGTATCGTCATGCGCTGAGTTGTTGTGCATGAAGCGAGCGCTGTTGTTTCAAACCTCCGGGTTTGAGAGAGCAGCGCTCTTTTTCGTTTGGCACCCTGCTTTTGCTTCTGACTTATTGCCTGGAAGCGACATCCGATAGCACCGGGCTAGACACTGCCGCAGGTTCGCGGCACTCTGCCTCAGTCGTTCAAGATCGAGTGCCGGAACATGCTCAAACGTCTTTTTCTCGCACTGGTCGGAGCAGGGGTTCTGCTCAGCGAGGTTGCCCGGGCCGGCACCTCGCCTGCCTATTCAATGGTTCTGCTGACCGAAAACTACCCGCCTTACAACATGGCAGCGGATGGCAAGAATTTCGCTCAGGACAGCAACATCAATGGCATCGCCGTGGATGTGGTTCGCGAAATGTTCAAGCGTGCCGGTGTCGGCTACAACCTCACCCTGCGCTTTCCCTGGGAGCGTGTGTACAAGCTTGCGCTGGAGAAGCACGGCTATGGCGTGTTCTCTACGGTGCGTACGCCGGAGCGGGAAAACCTCTTCAAGTGGGTAGGACCCATCGGGCCGGTGGACTGGGTCCTGCTGGCACCGGCGAACAGCACGGTTGCGCTGTCGAGTCTGGAACAGGCCAGGGGTTATCGGATTGGCGCCTACAAGGGCGACGCGGTCGCCGAGCATCTGGCGCTCAAGGGGCTGGATCCGGTGGTGATGCTGCGCGATCAGGACAACGCCCGAAAGCTGGTCAACGGGCAGATCGATCTGTGGGCAACGGCTGATCCTGTAGGGCTTTATCTGGCCAAGCAGGAAGGCATCACCGATCTCAAGGCCGTGCTGCGTTTCCACACCGCCGAGTTGTACCTGGCCTTGAACAAGGACACACCGCAGGACGTAGTGGATCGCCTGCAGGCCGCGCTGGATAAGATGCGCGACGAAGGGCAATTGAAGAAAATCAACGACCGTTACCTGTAAAACCTAGCGATAGGTCCCGTCTTTGCCATGACCGGCCATGGCCTTGTTGCCACGCTGGCTGATCATCTCGCGCAATTCGATCCACTCGATGCCCTGCGCTTTCAGTTTGGGCAGTTCGCGCTCAAGCACGTCCAGCGTGACAGGGTAGGGATGACCAATCACCACCGCCGAGCCCTGCTTTTGCGCCAGCTTGATCGCCGTCTGTAATTGCCGGGTAATAGCTTCGGCCGTGCGCTCATCGTCAAGAAACACATCGCGGGACACGCTGGCCAGACCGATGCGTTGCGCCTGGGCGGCGGCGACGGTCTTGGCGCTGGTGCGGCTGTCGACGAAGAACATATGCCGACGCTGCAACTCTTCCATCAACCACGCCATGGCAACCGGCTCTGCGGTCATGCGGCTGCCCATGTGGTTGTTGATGCCTGCTGCGTACGGAACCTTGAGCAGTGCGGCGTTCAGGCGGCTTTCAAGTTCCGGCAACGGCAGTTCAGGGTGCCACGCATAAGGCCCGGTCGCCGGGTCCATGGGCATGTGCAGCATCACGGTCTTGCGCGCGCGATGCGCCTGTCTGGCGAATTCGGTGGCGTGGGGTGTGTCGGGCATGATCGCCAGCGTGACCGGGCCGGGAAGGGCGAGCGTACGGCTGTCGCGCTCGGGGTTCTGGCCCAGGTCATCGATGATCAGGCTGAGGTAGGCTTTGGCCGGTTTTGCACTGGTCTCGGCTGGCGCCGCATGAGCAGCGCCAGTGATCGAGAATGCCAACAGCAGAAGGCTGACAATACGCATCCGTCAGTTGCCGCGCGTAATACTCAACCCCTTGAGCAGGCTGAGGGCCTGGCTGAGCTGGAAGTCATCGTCCTGCGGACGCGCCTTGGCCGCCGCGCCGCCCTTGAGAGTCGGTTTGTCCGCGCCGCCGTTGCCGTTACCCAGGTGACCGAGCAGGTCGGCTTCCTTGTAGTTCTCGCCATCGACTTCGTTGGTGACCTTGGCACGACGCACCACGATGTCAGGATTGATGCCCTGTGCCTGAATAGACCGGCCATTTGGCGTGTAATACAGCGCCGTGGTGATCTTAAGTGCGCGATCGTTGTTCAGCGGCAGCACGGTTTGCACCGAGCCTTTGCCGAAACTGTCGGTGCCCATCAGGATGCCGCGTTTCTGGTCCTGCAACGCACCGGCAACAATTTCCGACGCCGAGGCGCTGCCACCGTTGATCAGCACCACCAGAGGCACGCCTTCGCTGGCGTCTGCCGGGTCGGCCGAGAAGCGCAGCTCGGAGTTGGCGATACGGCCCTTGGTGTAGACGATCAGGCCCTTGGTGAGGAAGTGGTCCGCCACCTGCACCGCCGACTGCAACACGCCGCCAGGGTTGTTGCGCAGGTCCAGAATCAGCCCGCTCATCTTCTTGCCGTTGTCCTTGCGCAGCTTGGCCAGCGCCTTGCCCACTTCGTCGCCGGTCTTGACCTGGAACTGGGTGATGCGGATGTAGCCGTAGCCGTTCTCCAGCATCTGCGCCTTGACGCTCTTGACCTGAATGGTCGCGCGCGCCAGCGTCACGTCGAACGGCGTGCCGCCGTCGCGTACCAGTGTCAGGGTGATTTTCTCGCCGATCTTGCCGCGCATCTTGTCGACCGCTTCCTGCATGGTCTGACCCTGCGTCGGCGCGCCGTTGATCTTCACGATCAGGTCGCCGGCTTCGATGCCCGCCTTGGAGGCCGGGGTATCGTCGATAGGCGAGACCACTTTGACCAGGCCGTCTTCCACACCGACTTCGATGCCAAGGCCGCCGAATTCACCGCTGGTGCTTTCCTGCAGCTCCTGGAAGTCTTCCGGGCCGAGGTAGGCGGAGTGCGGGTCAAGGTTGCTGAGCATGCCTTTGATGGCGTTTTCCAGCAGGGTCTTGTCATCCACCGGCTCTACGTAGGCGGCTTTGACCCGATCCATGACCTCGGCAAAGGTGCGCAGCTCTTCGAGCGGCAGCGGCGGCTTGGCGTTGGCATTGGCCGGAGCGACTGCTGCTGTCGGAGCTGGCGTGGTCTTTTCGGCAGCTTGCGCCAGCGGCGCGCCGATAACGATGGCAATCGCCATGGCCAGCGAGGTGAGGCGGGACAAATGCAGCATGTCTAACGAGCTCCTACTGATATTGGCGCCGACTTATCCTTGAGTGCGGCACCATTGGGCTGGATCGCTTGGGCGACCCTGCTGACGAATAGCAAAGTACAACGCTGATGTGTCCTGACCGCCGCTGTTGCCTACGGTGGAAATCGCTTCACCGGCTTTTACGATATCGCCTGCCGACTTGAGCAGGCTCTGATTGTGTCCGTACAGACTCAAATAGCCATTACCATGGTCGAGAATGACCAGAAGCCCGGCGCCGCGCAACCAGTCAGCGAAAACCACTCGCCCTCCGTGCACGGCATGTACCTGACTTCCGGCCGAAGCGCTGATCATGACGCCGTCCCATTTGGTCCGCTCGTCATCACCTCGCGCTTCACCAAAGCGTGCAAGCAATCGACCATCGATGGGCCATGGAAGTTTTCCCTTGGCCTCTGCAAAAGGTCCGCCGTACGAAACACCGGCACTGGAAACCAGCGCGCCGGGGCTTTTGACCGGACGACGCGGAGCGGGTTCATCATCGGTTTTGCCGCTGTTGCGGGCGACGGCCTCGGCTTCACGTTGACGTTTCTCTTCTGCTTCCTTTGCCGCCAACAGGGCCTTCTGGCGTGCTTCTTCAGCTTCGCGGGCCTGTCGGGCCAGCGTCTCTTCGATGGTCTTCAGTACCTTGGCCAGATCGGCCTGGTCCTGCTGACGGGCCTGCAACTTCTGGTCGCGGGCCTTGTAGTCCTGATTGAGTTTAGCCAAAGCCTGCTGACGTTCCTGACGAACCTTGGCCAATTCTTCTGTCTGGCTGTCGAGGTTGCTCTTTTGAACCAGCAACTGCGCCTGCTGCAGGTCGATGTCTTTACCGACATTGGCCAACTGACGCAGGGTTTCATTGAAGTTGCGCAACTGCTCCAGGCGCGCCTGGCTCAGGTAGTCGTAATAGGTAAGGGTGCGGGCGAATTTTTCAGGGTGCTGCTGATTGAGCAACAGCTTGAGGTATTCCTGGCGGCCACTCTGGTAGGCGGCGCGGGCCTGAATGGCGATGAGGCGTTGCTGTTCAACCTTGGCGCTATTCAGTTTTTTTTTCTCACCGTCGAGCTTCGTCAGCTCGGCTTCGGTCTTTTTTAGTTCCTTTTGCAGGACCTCGACCTGCTTTTCCAGCTTGCCCATTTCCGTTTCGGTGGTGCGCAGGTCCTTCTGGACGCCTGTGCGTTCTTCCTGAACCTGTTTCAGGACTTTTTGCAGCTCAGCGACATCCTGACGCGCAGCGTCTATCTGTTTTTGGGTTTGCGCACGCTCGTCTTCGGCGAACGCCGGATTGAGCAGGCAGATCAGAACAAGGGCGATCAAGGCGCGAAGCATGAGGGTGGGCGATACCGAGGAATTGTGAGAAAAAGTGTCAGGCCTAGTATGCCCGGCATGGGGTACAAAAAAAACGCCCCGGTCGTACTGCTTTGGGGCCTGTAACACAAAAAACCGGCACCGCCTGATGGCCTTGTGCCGGTTTTCAGCCGATTACTCGTTCACAAGGATCGAGTGACCCGTCATCTCCTGCGGTTTCTCCATGCCCAGCAGGTGCAGCATGGTTGGCGCGACATCGGCCAGCACACCGCCCTCGCGGACTTTCAGCTGGCGTTTGCCAACGTAGACGAACGGTACGGGCTCGGACGTGTGCGCGGTGTGAGCCTGGCCGGTGTGATCATCGGTCATCTGCTCGACGTTGCCGTGGTCCGCGGTGATCAGTGCTTCGCCACCGACCTTTTCCAGCGCTTCAGTGATGCGGCCGACGCAGACGTCCAGGCACTCAACGGCCTTGATCGCCGCTTCCATGATGCCGCTGTGGCCGACCATGTCGCCGTTGGCGTAGTTGACGACGATCACGTCATAGCGCTGATGCTCGATAGCATCGACGATTTTGTCGGTCACTTCCGGCGCGCTCATTTCCGGCTGCAGGTCGTAGGTGGCCACTTTCGGCGATGGAATCAGGATGCGCTCTTCGCCCGGGAACGGTTCTTCGCGTCCACCGGAAAAGAAGAAGGTCACGTGGGCGTATTTCTCGGTCTCGGCGATGCGCAGTTGCGTCTTGCCGTTGTTGGCCAGGTATTCGCCCAGCACGTTCGTCAGGCTGCCTGCGGCAAACGCAGACGGCGCAGGAATGCTGGCGGCGTACTGAGTCAGCATCACGTAGTTGACCTTCGGCTGGCGGGCGCGCTCGAAGTCCTTGAAATCGTTTTCGACGAACACGCGGGTCAGTTCGCGGGCGCGGTCGGCACGGAAGTTCATGAACACCACGGCGTCGCCGTCTTCGACTTTCGCAGGCTCACCAATGCGCGTGGCTTTGACGAACTCGTCGTTTTCATCACGCGCATAGGCGGCTTCAAGCCCGGCCACGCCGCTGTCAGCGTGAAATTCGGCGGCGCTGTCGACGATCAGGTTGTAAGCGCTGGAGACACGGTCCCAACGGTTATCACGGTCCATGGCGAAATAGCGGCCGATGATCGTGGCGGTACGGCCCTTGCCCAGGCGGGCGAAGGTTTCATCCATCAGCTCAAGGGATTTCTTTGCGCTGCGCGGTGGCGTGTCGCGGCCGTCCAGAAACGCGTGCAGGTAGATCTTCTCGGCCCCGCGCTTGACGGCCAGCTCAGCCATGGCGACCAGATGGTCCTGGTGGCTGTGAACGCCGCCATCGGACAGCAGGCCCATGATGTGCACGGCCTTGCCAGCGGCAACCGCCTTGTCCACGGCGGCGCAGATGGTCGGGTTCTCGAAGAACTCGCCGTCGCGAATGGCCTTGGTCACTCGAGTGAAATCCTGATACACCACGCGCCCGGCACCCAGGTTCATGTGGCCGACTTCAGAATTGCCCATCTGCCCGTCCGGCAGACCGACATCCATGCCGGAACCTGAAATCAGGCCGTTGGGCATGGTCTTGTAGAGGCGATCCATGACTGGCATCTTCGCAGCCAGGATAGCGTTGCCTTCACGGTGTTCGCTGTGTCCGAAGCCGTCCAGGATGATAAGGACCAGAGGTTTTGGGGTGGCAGTCATAGAACCCACTCGAGGCTGGTTGGAATAAAGAACAAGGGATCGGCATTTTAAGGACAAGTTCAAACGGCGTCACTGCCGTACGGACTTTGGCCGACCTTGGGTGCTGTGTATACTGGCCGACATTTTAACGCCCTGGAACCTACCGATGGTTGCTCATCTGCTTGAATTCGCTACTAACCACTATTTGATCACCGGTGCCTTCGTCATTCTGTTGGGACTGCTGATCGCTTACGAACTGAGCAAAGGCGGCGCGAGCCTGAGCACCCGCGAGCTGACCGCACTGGTCAACAGCGACCAGGGCGTGGTCATTGACGTGCGCTCCAAGAAGGATTTCGCCAACGGCCACATCGTCGGCTCCCTGAACTTTCCGCAGGACAAAGTGCTGACCCGCACCGCAGAACTGCAGAAATACAAGGACAAGACGTTGATCATCGTCGACGCAATGGGGCAGCATGCTGGCAGCACCGCCCGCGAGCTGCTCAAGACCGGCTTCAAGGCGGCCAAGCTGTCCGGCGGTATCTCGACCTGGCGCGGCGACAATCTCCCACTGGTGAAATGAAAATGGCTCAAGTCATCGTCTATTCCAGCGACTACTGCCCGTATTGCATACGGGCCAAGCAGTTGTTGCAGAGCAAGAGTGTGGCCTTCGAGGAAATCAGGGTCGATGGCAAGCCGCAGGTTCGTGCCGAGATGACCAAAAAGGCCGGTCGTACTTCGGTACCCCAGATCTGGATCGGCTCGACCCACGTGGGCGGCTGTGATGATCTGTTCGCTCTGGAACGCGCCGGCAAGCTCGATGCGCTGCTCGGCTGATTCCCCTATTTAACCGCCCCATTTGAGAAGGATCCGAAATGACCGATCAACCGAACAACGGCGCCGTGGCCAACGAAGAAGAAAACGCTCCGCAATTCTCCCTGCAGCGTATCTATGTTCGCGACCTGTCTTTCGAAGCACCGAAAAGCCCGGCGATCTTCCGCCAGGAATGGACCCCGACTGTCAGCCTCGACCTCAACACCCGTCAGAAGCCGCTGGAAGGCGATTTCTACGAAGTGGTGCTGACCCTGTCCGTGACCGTCAACAACGGTGACGAAGTCGCCTTCATCGTTGAAGTGCAACAGGCCGGTATCTTCCTGATCAAGGGCCTGGACGACGCTTCGATGAGCCACACCCTGGGCGCGTTCTGCCCGAACATCCTGTTCCCTTACGCTCGCGAAGCCATCGACAACCTGGTTGTCCGCGGTTCGTTCCCTGCGCTGATGCTGGCCCCGGTGAACTTCGACGCGCTGTACGCACAGGAACTGCAACGCATGCAGGAAGCCGGCGAAACGCCGACTGTTCAGTAAGCGTTACGGCTGAATGTAAAAAAGCGCCTTTCGGGGCGCTTTTTTGTGGGGCATATGTCTGTGGACCGACACAGCGCCGTCTTGCCGCAAACCACAGATTGTGGGAGGCGGCTTGCCGGCGATGCGGTTTATGCAGCGCCATATCAGCGACTCAACTGACGCGATCGCCGGCAAGCCGCCTCCCACAGTTCGGTGTTTGCTGCGCGACAGCGCTACGTCGAAGACGTGGTGGCGCCTCCCACAGAAACAGATCATGCCCACGCGGAGCGATGGGCAGGATCAGTGTCGAGGCTTCTCAGGACGCTCCGCGTCCGCCTGAGGCGCTACGCAAACCCATGCTGCCGCCACGCCTCGTAGACCGCTACGGCGACGGTATTGGACAGGTTCAGGCTGCGGCAGCCTTCGCGCATCGGCAGGCGCAGGCGGTGATCGCCGCTCAGCGAGTCGAGAATATCGGCAGGCAGGCCCCGGCTTTCCGGACCGAACAGAAACGCATCGCCCGGCTCGAAACTGACATCATGAAACGGCCGCGAGCCCTTGGTGGTGAAGGCGAACAGCCGTGGGTTGCCGATCTTTTCCAGACAACCGGGCAGGTCGGCGTGCGTCTGCAGCGTGGCATACTCGTGATAGTCGAGACCCGCCCGGCGCAGGCGTTTATCGTCCAGCTCGAAACCCAACGGTTCGATCAAATGCAGGGTGCAGCCACTGTTGGCGCACAGCCTGATCACATTGCCGGTATTCGGCGGAATTTCTGGTTGAAAAAGGATGACGTGAAACATGCACGGCTCCGAACAAAAGGACGGGATGCATTCTACCCCTGAAGCGGACCCCAGACCGAAGCTATGGCCGCGTGTTCTTGGTTCGATGGCCATTGTCGGCTTCACCATCGGCACAATCATCGGTCGCCTGCAGCAACCTGTGCCGGTTGAACTGGAGCAGATTGAAGAGCTGCCGACGGGTCTGGCGCTGTGGTTCGACGAAGAGCCCCGCTATGAGGGCCGCACGGTGGACGGCGCAGTAGTGCTCAGGCTCGATGCTTCGGGACGGCCGTGGAGCGGCCAATTGCGATTCGACAGCAAGGTTGCGCGCTGGAAGCTGGAACGAGGGGAGAAGGGGTTGGTGCTGACGCTCCTGGCGGCCCGTCCACTTCAGGGCGACTGGCGCACTGAGAAGGTGGACGGGCGCTGGAGACTGGAGGTCAGTCTCCGGGAGGAATAAAAGAGGGGATTCCCCGGCCTGCCTGTACCAAGGTCCCCAAAACTGGTGATGTAATACCTATTGCAGGCAGCGTGCCAGTTTTGAGAAAGCAGCGATAAAACCCGTGTTAATCCTTCGAAAGCCCTCGTTTGGCGGGTTCTGAATAATCCGATAATGGTCGCCGAGTCTTTCAGTTGCTCCGGCCATGCAGCCGTCTCCCCTATTTATGCACCCAATTTGCGCATCACAACGGTGCGCCACACCAAGCTGATGCAATTTGTGTCTAGAACCGGCCGAATCAGTGATGCTGCCCGTGCCAAGGCACCAGTCGGCGTTGCAGTGCCCGCAGGCTCAGTTCCATGGCGAAGGCGATGATGGCGATGACCAGAATGCCCAGCACTACGACATCGGTGACCAGAAACTGCGCCGCCGACTGCACCATGAACCCCAGCCCGCTGGTGGCGGCGATGAGTTCGGCGGCCACCAGTGTCGACCAGCCCACGCCGAGCCCGATGCGAATACCGGTCAGGATGTCCGGCAGCGCGCTGGGCAGGATGACGTGCCGAATCAGCTGCCAGCGTGTGGCGCCCAGCGATTGCGCGGCACGCACTCTGGTCGGATCGACCGTGCGTACGCCGGTTGCAGTAGCAATCGCGATGGGTGCGAAGATCGCCAGATAAATCAGCAGCACTTTGGAAAACTCACCGATGCCGAACCAGATCACGATCAGCGGCAGATAGGCCAGCGGCGGGATAGGGCGGTAGAACTCGATCAGCGGATCCAGAATACCTTGCGCGATGCGGTTGTGGCCGATGGCAATCCCCACCGGAATCGCCGTCAGGATCGCTGCGCCCAGACCCAGGCCGATGCGTTGCAGGCTGGCGCCCAGATGCTGCCAGAGCGTGGAATCCATGTAGCCCTTGGTCAGCAGCAGCCAGGCTTTTTCCAGCACCGCTGAGGGCGGCGGCAAGAACAATGGCTCTATCCATTCGGCGGCAGTCACGGCCCACCACAGGGCGAGCAGCACAACGAGGGTCACGACGCTGATGGCGCGGGTGCTCAGGTATAAGCGAGGGCTGTGTGCCCGAGTGCCGGGTTTGACCGGATGGCTCAGTTCATAGCTGCTCATGCGTGCTGCTCCCTGGCGCGTTGCGAGAACACAGTCGCAAGCACGTGCTCGCGGGTATCGATAAAGCGCGGATCGGATTTGATCGCCCGTGCGGACTCTCCAGCGCTGTAACGTTGGCCGAAGTCCAGGCGCAGGTGTTCGGCGATGCGTCCCGGATTGGGCGCGAGCAGGATCAGGTCTGTGGCCAGAAACACCGCTTCTTCTATGTCGTGGGTGATCAGGAAAACAGGCTTGGCCGTGCGTCGCCACACCTGTAGCAACAACTCCTGCATGTTTTCGCGTGTGAAGGCGTCCAGTGCGCCAAACGGCTCGTCCATCAACAGTACTCGCGGGTCCGCAGCCAGCGCGCGTGCCAGACCCACGCGCTGGCGTTGTCCGCCGGACAGTTGCCAGATGCGCCGTCTTTCAAAGCCGCTCAGGTCCACCAGCGCGAGCATGTCCCGCGCCTTCGCTTCCCGGTCGGCCCGACCGATGCCAGCCAGCTCCAGGCCGAAAGCGACGTTGGCCAGCACGTCCTGCCAGGGCAGCAAGGCATCGTCCTGAAACACGACGCCGCGTTCGGCGCCTGGCCCTTCAACGTCTTTGCCGTCCAGCGTGATGCGTCCGGTGGCTGGCTTGATGAAGCCGGCTATCAGGTTCAGCAACGAAGTCTTGCCGCTGCCGGATGGCCCAAGCGCCACCAGCAATTGCTCGGGGCCGAGGCTCAGGTTGATGTCCGTCAGCACGGGCTGCGTTGCGCCGGGATACCGTGCGCCGATGCGCTTCAGCTTCAATAAGGCCATGGCCCTTGGCTCCTTCCGGGTCGGTCAGCGAGGGATAAATTTGTCCGTCACGTAAGGTGAGTAATCAGGCAGCACGGCGTCGACCTTGCCTTGCTCCTTGAGAAAGGCGGCGGTTTTGGTCACAGCTTCGATGGTGGGCGCGCCGAGCAGCGCGGTCTGGTCTGCGGCCAGCGGATAAACGTTGCCTTGCAGCAGGCCCGGGATGTCTGCGGCCTTGGCACCGGAAAGGCGGGTCAGCTTGTCGATGTTGGAGGCGTTGGCGATCCAGGCACCAGGGGCCTGGCGGTAGTTGGCGTAGGCATCGAGCGTCACCTTGGCGAAGGCGCTGACCACTTCAGGGTGCCTGGCAGCGAAGTCTTTCCGCACGATCCAGGCATCGAAGGTCGGCGCCCCGACCTTCGCCAGTTCGCCGGAGGTGATGAGTACCTTGCCGGTTTCCTTGGCGACACCCAATGCAGGGTCCCACACATAGGTGGCGTCAATGTCGCCACGCTTCCATGCCGCAGCGATGGCGGGCGGAGCCAGGTTCAGAATCGTCACCTTGGCAGGATCGATGTTCCAGTGCTTGAGCGCGGCAAGCAGGCTGTAGTGCCCGGTGGACACGAACGGCACAGCGATTTTCTTGCCGATCAGGTCCTGCGGCGAATTGATCCCCGACCCGTTGCGCGCCACCAGCGCTTCTGCGGCGCCGATCCGGGTAGCGATCAGGAACGTCTCCACCGGCAGCTTGCGGGTGGCGGCTGCTGTGAACGGGCTAGAGCCCAGATAGCCGATCTGTACATCGCCGGAAGCAATCGCTGTGATCACGTCAGCGCCATTTTCGAACTTGCGCCAGGCTATTTTAGAGTCAGTGGCTTTTTCATAGGCATTGTCGGACTGGGCCACTTTGGCCGGGTCAACCGTGGTCTGGTAAGCCACCGTAAAGTCAGCCGCCTGGGCGATAAACGCCGCGCCTGTCAGTGATAACGCCGTCAACAGGCGCAAGGAAAAGTGCAGTTTCATGGGTTGCTCCGAGTCAAGCGGGCCGGGGGCTGGCTGATCTGGAGCCTAAATGATCTAAGAATTTCTAAATAAATAACTTTTGAGCATTAGCTTAGAAACGGTTTTTGTCTCTTTTTTGAGAATGCAAAACGGGCAATCCGCACATTCACGTCTATTCTGCATCTGCCAACTGGCTCACATCGCTGGCGCAAGACAGTAAAACGGGCGATTTGTTCACGCATGCGCCCCTGTGGGGAGTGGTTCACGAGGCAAAACCGACCTTTTAATGACCTGAAAAACCATTCTTCAAAAAAAATTTGAGGCGGGGGAGCGTGCTTCTGCGCAGTGATGACAACTGTAACATTTGATCCCTATTCTCTCCGAAGCTCCCGATCTACAAGGGTTTTAGCTGAGATGGCTAAAGGCTTTCTTTAGGTTGGGCGTGACCGGCGGGTCTTGAACTGGCCATTTGGTTGCACGAAACAGAACGATCTGACGAGCGGTAGCAAAATATATTTTGTGAATTAGCGAATTAGGTCGATACACTCCGTGACGTCGTGATTGACACGAGTTGTGACATATGCCGAAAAGTTATTGATTGGGGTTAATTGATTCCTTTCTGTTCTTCAGGGTTTTCACTACCGTCCAGCCACCGACATGCGCGGTCTAGTCATGCAGTCGGGGTGCACAGAAACCATTGACCTCAAGGTCGGGCCTGTCACCTGCGCGAATCCATGGGTCAGGGCAAAAATGCCCGGCACCGTGGAAATAAAAAATTAGATTCACGAGGAGCGTTGCAATGAAGAAGTCCACCCTGGCCCTGGCCGTAACCGTTGGTGTATTGGCGCAACAGGCCGGTGCAGCTGGTTTCATCGAAGACAGTAAAGCGTCCATCAGTTCTCGTACCCTGTATTTCAACAACGACCTGCGTGAAGGCCTTCGTGCTCCGGATCAGCGTGAAACCGCTACCGGTCTGAAGTTCGACTACCTGTCGGGCTACACTCAAGGCACCGTCGGTTTCGGCCTTGATGTACAGGCAGTAATGGGTCTGCACCTGGGTGGCGGCATTCAGCACCACAACGCCAACACGGCCAACACCGTTGTTCCGACCGACACTGACGGTTCTTCTGTCAGCGACTGGAGCCGTGCCGGTGCCAACGCCAAGGTCCGCTTCTCCAAGACCGAGTTGAAAGTGGGTAACGCTCTGGCGCCTAACCTGCCGATCCTGGTCAGCAACGATGGCCGTCTGTTGCCACAAGCCTTCCAGGGCGGCATCGTGACCTCCAAGGATCTGGACAATGTGACCTTCACTGCTGGTCAGTTGAGCAAATCCATTGGCCGTGCTTCGAGCAACTGGACTGACTTGTCCGTAGCCGGTGCTGCCAAGACCAGCGACGAGTTCCGCTTTGCCGGTGCCGACTGGAAAGTCACCAAAGACCTGACCCTGCAGTACTACTACGCCAATCTGGAAGACTTCTACAAGCAGCACTTCCTGGGCCTGGTTCACGTCTACCAGATCAATGACAACCAGTCCTTCAAGACTGACCTGCGCTATTTCAACAGCAGCGCTGATGGCAAGAACAGCAGCAACACCTCTGGCTACAGCTTCAGCAACAACGGTGGCTACGCCAAGACTCCGGGCGAAGTTGATAACCAGACCTGGTCTGCAATGTTCACCTACACCCTGGGCGGCCATGCACTCATGGTTGGTCACCAGCAGGTAGGCGACGACGGCGGCATGGTTTACCTCGGCCAGGGCAACGTTCGTAAAAACAACGGTGTTGGCAGCCTGGAAGGCAACGGCGGCTCCAGCTTCTACCTGTTCACTGACTCGATGATCAACGGCTTCAACCGCGCGGGTGAAAACACCACGTTCGGTCAGTACTCGTTCGACTTCGCCAAGGTTGGTGTCCCAGGCCTGAAAGCTGCGATTGCCTACCTGAGCGGTGATGACATCCGTGACGTGAACCGTGCTCGTGACTCTCACTCCGAGTGGGAACGCGACATGCGTGTTGACTACGTCATCCAGAGCGGTCCACTCAAGGGCTTCGGCACTACTCTGCGTCACGGTACTTTCCGCGGCGACAGTGCAACAACTGCTGACACCGATCAGACCCGTCTGATCTTCAACTACACCTACAACTTCATGTAAGTGTACTGAGTGTCAAAGAAACCCCGCCCCGTGCGGGGTTTCTTTTGCCTGTTTTTTGATATTCGTTATCGATCTAATCAAAGCGATATCCATTCTTTTTAATTTACTTCAGCGACAGGCAGAGTGGTCTTGACTGAAAGACTCAATCGAACAAGACAGGAGCCACACCATGACACTGCGACTTGGCGATATCGCCCCCGACTTCGAACAGGACTCCAGCGAAGGCCGTATACGCTTTCATGAGTGGCTGGGCGACAGCTGGGGTGTGTTGTTTTCCCATCCCGCAGACTTCACGCCGGTCTGCACCACTGAGCTGGGTTTCACGGCCAAATTGAAAGACGAGTTTGCCAGGCGCGGCGTCAAGGCCATTGCGCTGTCGGTGGATCCGGTGGACTCGCACGTCAAATGGATCGACGACATCAACACCACACAGAACACCCAGGTCAATTTCCCGATTCTGGCTGACGCGGACCGCAAGGTGTCCGATCTGTACGACCTGATTCATCCCAATGCCAGCGACACCCTCACCGTGCGCTCGCTGTTCGTGATCGATCCGAACAAGAAGGTGCGCCTGACCATTACGTATCCAGCCAGCACCGGGCGTAATTTCCACGAGATTCTGCGGGTCATCGACTCCCTGCAATTGACCGACAACTACAAGGTCGCCACGCCCGCCAACTGGGTGGATGGTGAGGACGTAGTGATCGTGCCGTCGATCAAGGACGAGGAAGAGATCAGGCAGCGCTTTCCCAAGGGCTACAAGGCCGTCACGCCTTACCTGCGCCTGACGCCTCAGCCGAACCGCTGATTTCCGATTCACCAAGCGTGGGGTCTTCGGGCCGATTTATCGGCCCTTTTTTGTGGGCGTTTTTTGAGCGTCGTCATGTTCGTTGCCGCTGCGCTCACTCGGAAATGTGACGCGGAGCGTCACGGGCTGCATACCCACGCGGAGCATGGGCACGATCAAATGGGTGGCGCCAGATCGTTCCCATGCTCCGCGTGGTAACGCCTCTCAGGACGATCCGCGTCCGGGCTTGAAGCGACACGGTACGTCCAGATTCAGGATGGGTTCAGAGCGACGCTTTGTATATCTCCAGATGGAATAACCAAATGAATAAATGAGATTTATAGATATAAAAAATCACTGTTACTGTCTCCTTCATTCCGGCGGTCCCCGCCACCCAATACCCGGTAAAGGAGCGCGCCATGCGCACTGTCATTTTGCGTCGAGGTCTGGCCGCTCTGTTGGCTGCAGCAGTCACGTTCGGTGCCTTGAGCCAGGCTCAGGCAGAAGACCTGCGTATCGGCTATCAGAAATACGGCACGCTGGTACTCCTCAAGGCCAAGGGCTCGCTGGAAAAGCGGCTGGCCGAGCAGGGCGTCAAAGTGCAGTGGACTGAATTCCCCGGCGGCCCGCAATTGCTGGAGGGCCTGAACGTCGGCTCCATCGACTTCGGTGTCACCGGCGAAACGCCTCCGGTGTTCGCGCAGGCGGCCGGCGCCGACCTGCTCTACGTGGCCTACGAGCCGCCAGCGCCGACCAGCGAGGCGATTCTGGTGCCCAAGGATTCTCCGATCACCTCGGTCAAGGACCTCAAGGGCAAGAAAGTCGTCCTTAACAAAGGCTCCAACGTGCATTACCTGCTGGTCCGCGCGCTGGAAGACGCAGGCCTCAAGTATTCCGATATCCAGACCGTGTTCCTGCCGCCCGCCGACGCCCGTGCCGCCTTCGAACGCGGCAGCGTCGACGCCTGGGTCATCTGGGATCCGTACCAGGCCGCTGCCGAGAAACAATTGCAGGCGCGTACCCTGAGAGACGGTTCCGGCATCGTCGACAACCACCAGTTCTATCTCGCGACCAAACCCTATGCGCAGAAAAACCCCAAGGTGATTCAGGCGCTGATCGAAGAAGTGCGTGCGGTGGGCGAGTGGTCCAAGGCCAATCCCGAGGAAGTGACCAAACAGGTTGCGCCGCTGCTGGGGCTGCCAGCCGATATCACGCTGACCTCGGTCAAGCGTCAGGGCTACGGCGCGCTGTTCATCACGCCGCCCGTGGTCGCGGCCCAGCAGAAGATTGCCGACGCCTTCTTTCAGCTCAAATTGATTCCCAAGCCGCTCAGCATTGCTGATGTGGTCTGGACGCCACCCGCTGCTGTTGCTCAAGCACAGTGATCCACAGGCCCTTCGAGGAGACCACTCCATGAGCCTCAGTGCTTCGCAACGCCTCATTCACCGGCTGGCGCCCTGGGCGTTACCTGTTTTGCTGCTGGCGGTCTGGCAACTGTCGGTCAGCGCCGGCTGGTTATCCACACGTATTCTGCCTGCACCCAGCGCTGTCATCGAAGCCGGTGTGACGCTGGTTTCCAGCGGTGAAATCTGGACACACCTGGCCATCAGCGGCTGGCGTGCAGGTTTGGGCTTTGTGATCGGCGGCGGTATCGGCCTGGCGCTGGGCTTCATCACCGGCCTGAGCAAGTGGGGCGAGCGCCTGCTGGACAGCTCGGTGCAGATGATCCGTAACGTGCCGCACCTTGCGCTCATCCCGCTAGTGATTCTGTGGTTCGGCATCGATGAAACCGCCAAGATCTTTCTGGTGGCGCTGGGCACGCTGTTCCCGATCTACCTGAACACCTATCACGGCATTCGCAATATCGACCCGGCCTTGGTGGAAATGTCGCGCAGCTATGGCCTGTCCGGCTTCAGCCTGTTTCGCCATGTGATCCTGCCAGGCGCCATGCCTTCGATCTTGGTCGGCGTGCGCTTCGCGCTGGGCTTCATGTGGCTGACGCTGATCGTGGCTGAAACCATCTCGGCCAGCTCCGGCATCGGCTATCTGGCAATGAACGCCCGTGAGTTTCTGCAAACCGACATCGTGGTGCTGGCAATCGTGCTGTACGCCGTGCTCGGCAAGCTCGCCGACCTGGCGGCGCGGGGTCTGGAACGGGTCTGCCTGCGCTGGCACCCGGCCTATCAAGTCAGCAAAGGCGGTGCCGCATGAGCAATCTGAAACAACAACCGGCACATCTGTTGCGCGGCATTCCACTGGCGATTCAGAACATCAAGAAGGCGTTCGGCTCGCGTGAAGTGCTCAAGGACATCGACCTGCACATTCCGGCGGGACAGTTCGTGGCCGTGGTCGGTCGCAGCGGCTGCGGCAAAAGTACCTTGCTGCGCCTGCTGGCCGGACTCGACAGCCCGACTCAAGGCGCGCTGCTTGCAGGCTCCGCACCGCTTGGCGACGCCCGCGAAGACACGCGCCTGATGTTTCAGGAAGCACGTCTGCTGCCGTGGAAAAAGATTATCGACAACGTAGGCCTTGGCCTGACGGGCGACTGGCGCGGACAGGCTCTCGAAGCGCTGGAAGCGGTCGGTCTGGCCGAGCGCGCCAACGAATGGCCCGCCGCATTGTCCGGTGGACAGAAGCAGCGCGTCGCACTGGCGCGGGCTTTGATTCACAAGCCGCGCCTGCTGTTGCTCGACGAACCGCTGGGTGCGCTGGATGCGTTGACGCGCATCGAAATGCAGCAACTGATCGAAAAACTGTGGCACCAGCATGGCTTCACTGTGCTGCTGGTGACGCACGATGTCAGCGAAGCCGTTGCCATTGCCGACCGCGTGATCCTGATCGAAGAAGGACGCATCGGCCTCGACCTGCTGATCGATCTGCCACGCCCAAGAGCGCGTGGCTCGCATCGTCTCGCGGCGCTTGAAACCCAAGTCCTCAATCAGGTGCTGGCCATTCCCGGCTCGCCGCCTGAGCCTGAACCTTCTTCACCCTTGCCCACGCAACTGCGTTGGGCGACTTAACTCCGATCCCCAAAGGAAGACCTGCCATGACTATCAAAGCCATCAACGTTCGCAACCAGTTCAAGGGCACCATCAAGGAAATCGTCCACGGTGACGTGCTGTCCGAAATCGATGTACAGACCGCGTCCGGCGTCGTGACGTCGGTGATCACCACCCGCTCGGTCAAAGAGCTGGAGCTGGTGGTGGGCAGCGAAGTGATTGCTTTCGTGAAATCCACAGAGGTCTCGATCGCCAAACTGTGAACACGCTTAAACACCCGACCCCGAACGGTGAAGACCCTTCGGGGTTTTTATCATTGTGCTCGGCAGGTTGAGGTGCTCATGAAAGACCTCTCGCCCTGCTTGCAAAGACCGGGCATACACTCAAGAAGGCAGTGTAAATCGTGCTACAACGGGGTGACTGATGTCCACATTGCCACCCACCAGTAATGCTCCATCTTCCTGTAGCTTCAGAGCGGTAATTCGATCCTGACTGCCCATTTCCGACTTGGCCCATCCAGAGTCGGTAAAAGACTTATCGGCAGTGCCATCAGGCAACAGGCGTGCGACAAATCCCGCACCATTATTGGTGCCCTGCCAAAAACTTCCGCCAATGATGAGCCGCTTGAGCGCATCAATTTCGATGCCGTACAGCAGGGTTGCCGACTCATCGATTGAATAAAGCATTGGACGGCCACCACTGAACTGGCTGTCTGGAAGTCCATCCGCGTTCAGTTTGAACAAGGCACCTTGATAGCTCTTTACGTCAGCCGGGGACGCATTACCAAAGCCCCAGTAGCCGCCATCGTCATCAGGCCGTAAATCAACGATATAGCGCACTGTTGCGTTTTCACCCGGCGCGGGATCGAACATCAAGTAGCCCGCTGCGCCATAACCGGTGTCAACTGAGCCATCTGCATTCAGACGAGCGATGAAGCCTGTTGACGCGTATTTACCCTCAACAGGTTCCTGCATGGATCCCCAAATGAGATGTTTGCCGTCCTTCAATGCCAACTGTCCTCTCAAACCTGCAAGCCCGTTGGGTGATGTGTGTCTGATTGTGGTAACGCCGCCGTCTCCGAACGATGCGTCCAGTGCACCTTGATCGGTGTATCTCAGAACGTAGGCATCGGGGAGGTTTTGAAGGGTGGCGTAAACGATAACGCCTGAATCTGACAGGTGTTTTGAACTGCTCGCAGCCGCTTGTTGAGACATGGCGGCCTGAAGAACGCCAGCTTCCGGTTCGACGGGCGGATCGGGCCTGACTGGCGTGCTTGCAGAACCCGCTTTTCCTTGTGATTCCAAAGGCAGGTATTGAACGATAAACCCGTTTTGATTACCCCCGAACGTTGAATCCAGTTTGCCAGATTTGTCGACGCGGGCCAGACCCAACGCACTGGCTCCATGAGCCACAGGGCATAGCAGGTATTTTTCATCCGGCAACGTAATAACCTGATTGAAAACCCAGGCAAAGTTCGACGCATCGAATTGCGGGATTATGTAGCCTGAATCTCCGTACGATGTGTCCAGCTTTCCAGCGTCAGAAAGACAGACGAGGCCGCATTGAGAGGCGTCGGAAAAGCATGAAATGATTTTTTCGTCCGAGCGTTGTTCGACCGCATACACGATGCCGGTCCCCAGAGCCTTCAGTCTGGATATGCCGCCTTCACCAAAACCGGTGTCCAGCAGGGGGCCTTTGGATTGCTTGTCTTGATGACTCATGATGTTCCCTCATCATAAAGAGTGGATGTATTGACGTGGTCATCCATGGTTTCTGGAAAGACATTGCCTTCGCCAGCCAATCATCGAAACGCCACGCTGTAAAGTGTGCGCCTGTCGGCTCTGCAGGAAGCGGCTGTTGGTCGGCGTTAGGGACCGGGCTAGCAGTTTTGACAGGTGTCGCCTGTGCCCGGTTTGCAGGATGCTGAGCGTCTGTTGCTCTTGGAGGGCTCAACATGGCATTCCCCACGAACGCAGTGCTCAGCCGTTATCGCTACGATGCGCTTGATCGACTGACCGCCAGCACGTCTGCGGGACGGCCGGATGTGAAGTGCTTTTACCAGAAAAGCCATTTGGCGACGGAAATTCAGGGCTCCGTGACGCGCATTGTTGTTCAGCACGATGATCTGCTGCTGGCCCAGGCACAAGTCGAAAATACTGACACCATCGTCAATCTTCTTGCCACCGATCAACAGCGCTCTGTGCTCAATAAGTTGGGCAGTTCCGGCCCGGAAGCGATGGCCTATATGCCTTACGGACATCTCCCGGCTGAAGTCAGCTCGGCCTCGTTGATG
The DNA here is from genome assembly GCF_900184295.1 of Pseudomonas viridiflava. NCBI lineage: Bacteria > Pseudomonadati > Pseudomonadota > Gammaproteobacteria > Pseudomonadales > Pseudomonadaceae > Pseudomonas > Pseudomonas viridiflava. Next base: position 5,726,358 of record NZ_LT855380.1, on the reverse strand, counting down.
GGCTTCAATGGTGAACGCTGCGATCCCGTGACCGGCCATTATTTGCTGGGCAACGGTTATCGAGCGTTCAACCCGGTGTTAATGCGGTTCAACAGTCCGGACAGCCTGAGTCCGTTCGAGGAGGGGGGCTTGAATGCGTATGCCTATTGTCAGGGGGACCCGGTTAATTTTGATGATCCGACAGGGCATATGCCCAGGTATTTAGCATTACTTAAGATGCAGCCTGCCAAGCGCGCAATGGTTTTTGGGGCTGAACATTCTTCGCTGCCAAGAGTGATGGGGTCATTACCTGCAGGGCACGCCGTTCCCGGAGTGGGCAACGGGGTTCCCGTTTCATCAACGGTTGCCAGTACAGCCTCTGTTGCCTCGCGATCACCCACTCAGCCAATACCGTCTTCCGAAGTCAATGTAACCTCGCCTTCTGTTGCGAAACCAGGCCGGTCCAGAAAGCGCAATGCGCTACGGGATGATGGAGCCGCCAAGGTCAAAAAAGCAAAAAGGGAATATGAGTCTGCAATGGAAAGTTTTGCTGTTACCAACAGTTTGCTTGGGGCAGATCCTTATCTGCTCGGACGACTCGATGCCCGAGCAACGCTTCGGGAGGCCGCATACAGAAAACTGAATAACGAATATATGGATGCAAATCGGTCAAAGCCAGGCTTCAGCCAAGCAGCGTTTGATGAGAATCGGACTTTGCTGAACGCTGCGAACAGAAGGATAGAAACTTATGCCCAGACGTCTAGTGAAGTGGCCACCATTCGTCAATAAGGGCTCTCAAACAGATCTCTTCGGCAAATAAACCGGCAAGTACAACCCCACATACGCATCAAACACCCGCATCCCTTCCACCGCCATGCGCGGGGTAATCTCACCGTGCAGTTGCACCGACCGGGCATACACCCGGTCGCCTAGCTCCATGGCCAGCGCGAACACGTCCACGTCGTCCGGCAGCGCGGGCAGGTGGAAGTGGCGGTTGAACACCTCGAGCATCAAGTGGCCCAGTTCAATGTCGTGCTGACGGTCAGCCTGATTGATCTCGGTCAGGCCGTGCTGCGCCAGGATCAACTGGCGTGCGGCGGCGTCGGCGTTGTAGATGTCCAGCATGCGCATCTCCACCACCCGCGACAGGTCTCGCCAGTTGTCGAGCGAATCATGTTCGATAGGGGCTTGCAGGGAGGCGCGAAAGGCTGCATGGATGTCTGCCGTCAGGGCTTCAAGCAACGCCGGTACGCTGGCGAAGAAGTGATAGACCGAGGACGGCGGAATACCCGCACGCTCCGCCACGCTGTAAATCGACAGGCTGGCCACTCCTTCCGACGCCAGCAACGTACGGGCCGCGTCCAGAATCGAGTCGATCCTGGCCTGGCTGCGTGCTCGGGGTTTGCGCGGGGCGGCGGTACGGGTCATGACAAGGCTCTCGGTTGAACGAGCGCCATTGTAAGACAAACCCTTCATGCCTGTCGGTAAGCGAAGCGGCTCGTGGTTCAGTAACCCTGGCCGCGATCCACCTGACCCTTCATGACTTCGCCACGCTCGAAGCGTCGAATATTGTCCAGCAGCCCCGGGAACGCGCTTTCCGGCTGGGTCATGGCCGCCACGTGTGGCGTCAGCAAAATGTTCGGGTGTGCCCAGAACGGATGATCGGCCGGTGCTGGTTCTTGTTGCAACACGTCCAGCACCGCAGCGCTGAGCTGGCCGCTGTCCAGCGCCGCCAACAGATCCTGTTCCACCAGATGCCCGCCACGGCCCATGTTGATCAGCGCGGCACCGGGAGGCAATTGCTCGAACAGCGTGCCATTGAGGATGCCTTCGGTTTGTCCGGTCAACGGCAGTACGCACAGCAGAATGTCGCACTGGCCGAGAAAGGCTGGCAGTTGCGCTTCGCCTGCGTGGCAGGTCACGCCCTCGACGTGATGTTCACTGCGCGCCCAGCCTGACAGCTTGAAACCGAATGGTTTCAGCGCCGACAGAATCTGCTGCGCTTGCAGGCCCAGGCCCATCACACCCACCCGACGTTGGTGAGCAGGCGTCAGTGGATGTGCCTTCCAGCGTCCTTCTACCTGCTGTTGCCGATAGCGCAGCATGTCGCGATGCAGGCTCAGCACCGCGAAGGTCGCGTATTCGTACATCCCCCGGCCAATGCCCGGATCAAGCAGACGCGCGACAGGCAACGATGCCGGAATGCGGCTCAGGTCCAGTTGATCGACACCCGCCGACAGGGCGAACAGCACCTTCAGATTCGGCAGTAACGTCTGCAGATCATCCGGTGCCAGCCAGGCGCCCAGATAGTGAACGTCGTCCGGATTACCGATGTGTGGCCATTCCCGCCATTCGATGTCTGGCGCGTGCTCGGCGAACAGCACTCGCCAGCGTTCGGCGCGTGCAGGATCGGCTTTGTAGAGGAAGGCGGGCATGGGCTTTTCCTGAGTATGAAAGTGGGGCTCCATCTTGCCGCAAGTACGAAGCACGATCTGTTGAAAGGTCTATTCCCAAGCACGCTACGCGCTGAAAAAGAGCGTTTTGCGGCAGATTAACCGGCCTTCGGCGGCTTGAAGGAATCTGCCGTTTGCGAGGCAAAAAACAGTGGATATGGACGTCTGGGCGGCCAAGTTCGGCTTAGATCGTTTCGCCGAACGCTTAACCTGAACAGCATCGCAGCCACCCGCCGGTTGCCTGGCTCACTATAGGTAAAACCATGAACAGCAAAGTCGACGAAACACCTCATCTGCTCCGTCAGCGCGATCAGTTCGTGCCGCGCGGCATTGTCACGGCCCACCCGCTGGTCATCGACCGCGCGCAGGGTTCCGAGATGTGGGACGTCGACGGCAAGCGTTACCTGGACTTCGTGGGTGGCATCGGCGTGCTGAACATCGGCCACAATCACCCGAACGTGGTGAAGGCAATTCAGGGCCAGTTGGAAAAAGTGACCCATGCCTGCTTTCAGGTGGCGTCCTACCAGCCTTATGTGGATCTGGCCAAGCGCCTGAGTCTATTGGTTGCCGGCCAGAGCGGCATCGATCACAAGGCCGTGTTCTTCACGTCCGGTGCCGAAGCGGTGGAAAACGCGGTGAAGATCGCCCGCGCTCACACCAATCGTCCGGCGATCATCTCATTCCGAGGCGGCTTTCACGGTCGCACGCTGCTCGGCACCACGCTGACCGGCATGAGCCAGCCTTACAAGCAGAACTTCGGGCCGATGGCGCCTGAAGTGTTTCACACCCCGTATCCGAACGAATACCGCGGCGTCACCAGCGAAATGGCGTTGGCCGCACTGCATGAACTGCTGGCGACCCAGGTTGCGCCTGATCGCGTGGCGGCCATTCTCATCGAGCCTGTGCAGGGCGACGGTGGTTTTCTGACCGCTCCGGTCGAGTTTCTGAAAGCGCTGCGGGCGCTGACCGAGCAGCACGGCATCGTGCTGATCCTGGATGAAATCCAGACCGGTTTCGGTCGTACCGGCAAGTGGTTCGGTTTCGAGCACGCCGGTATCCAGCCGGATCTGGTCACCGTCGCAAAGAGCCTGGCGGGTGGCATGCCGTTGTCGGGCGTGGTCGGTCGCGCCGAGATCATGGACGCACCGCTTCCGGGCGGTTTGGGCGGCACCTACGGCGGTAATGCGCTGTCCTGCGCCGCCGCGCTGGCGGTCATCGACACCTACGAACAGGAAAATCTGCTGGCGCGTGGCGAGCAACTGGGTCAGCACCTGCGTGCAGGCCTGCTCAAGCTGAAAGAGCGTTACAGCTGCATCGGCGACGTGCGCGGCACCGGTTTCATGCTGGCCATGGAAATGATCAAGGATGACGCCCAACGTAGCCCCGACGCTGACCTCAACTCGAAGATCATCGATCAGGCACGCATCGGCGGACTGCTGGTGATCAAGTGCGGCGTGTACCGCAACGTGTTGCGCTTCCTGGCACCGCTGGTGACCACCGAGCAGCAGATTGACGAAGCACTGACCATCCTCGACGCCGCGCTGGCACGAGTATTGAAATCCAACTGAGCCCAGGCCCGGTCATGGCGTTGCAAGACGCTGCGACCGGGCGCCTTGGTTCACTGTTGGAAAGGAGACGTTGCCTGCCATGGGGCTTATTGATTACCGCGCACTGCTGATCGATTGTGATGAAGTTCTGGTGGATCGCGACTCCGGGGTTTGGACCGCCTTGCAGCCGCTGCTGGACAACGCCATGTCCGCACCGGACCGGGATGCTGTGCTGACCGAATTCAACGCGGTCATCGCTACGCTCTATCCGCGTTTTGATGAGCTGGGCTTCAGTGGTCTGTTGTGTTTTGCCCATCGCCAGCTGGCCGAGCGACTGGGCATCAAAACCAGTTGGGAGGAGGGCATGACCTTCGCCCGTTCGGTACCCAATTGGACGCTGTTCGAAGACGCACCCGGCGCCATGCTCTATCTGCGCAAGTTCTACCGACTGCTGGTCTACGCCGACCGTGATCTTCAGGACCGGGGTCTGCTCTGTGAGCGGCTGGGGCTTGAGCCTGACAGCCTGCTGTCGCTGACAACCCATCCACTGGACGATCCGCAATGGCTCGTCGGAATGGATCTGGACCCTGCCGAGACCCTCGTGGTGTCGCGTCCGCCCGCCACCGCGTTGGGCAACGGCGGTCTCTGTCTGATCCGCAGAAGCCGTGCGCAACACAGCCAGCCATGTCCGGCAGACATCTGTATCAACAGCATGGCCGATCTGGTCGCTCAGCATCAGCTGTCCTTACGGCGCTGATTTTGCTAGAAGGTAGGCACTGTGAACGGCACAACACGAGGTAGGTAATGGAAGGCTTGGTCAAACTGGATCGGATTGATATCAATATCCTGGTAGAACTCCAGAAAGACGGGCGCATGACCAACGTCAGCCTCGCCGATGCCGTCGGGCTGTCAGCGAGCCCCTGCCTGCAACGCGTCAAGCGCCTGGAGTCGGCAGGTTACATTTCCAGCTACAAGGCGCACCTGAATCTCGCAAAGATCACTGAATCGGTCACGGTGTTCACGGAAATATCCCTCAGTGACCACAAACGCGAAGACTTCGCCAAGTTCGAAGCCAACATTCGCCATGTGGACGAAGTGCTGGAGTGTCACTTGATCAGCGGCGGCTACGACTATTTGGTGCGCTTCATGACCCGCAGCATTCAGCACTATCAGGAAGTGATCGAAGAACTGCTGGACAAGAACATCGGCATCTCCAAGTACTTCAGCTACATCGTCATCAAATCCCCGGTCATGAAAGACGGCGTGCCGTTGCGCAAACTGCTGCGTCACTGACATCTAGCGCACGTAGAACCACCCACAAAAAAGGAGACCCGAAGGTCTCCTTTTTCAATGCCGCAGGGCTATCAGAACAGAACGCGACTGCGGATAGTGCCTTTGATGTGCTGCAGCTTCTCTTGCGCCAGATCCGAGTATTCGGCGTCGACGTCGATCACCACGTAACCCACTTTCTCGTTGGTCTGCAGGAACTGACCGGAGATGTTGATGCCGTTCTCGGCGAAGACCTTGTTGATCTCGCTGAGCACGCCGGGGATGTTTTCGTGGATGTGCAGCAGGCGGTGCTTGCCAGGGTGAGCGGGCAGTGCCACTTCCGGGAAGTTGACCGAGGACACCGAGGTGCCGTTGTCGCTGTACTTGACCAGCTTTTCTGCCACTTCCAGTCCGATGTTGGCCTGCGCTTCGGCAGTGGAACCACCGATGTGCGGGGTCAGAATCACGTTGTCCAGGCCACGCAGCGGGCTTTCGAAGATGTCGTCGTTCGAGCGTGGCTCGACCGGGAACACGTCGATGGCCGCGCCGATCAGGTGCTTGTCCTTGATTGCATCAGCCAGGGCGTCCAGCTCGACCACGGTGCCGCGCGCCGCGTTGATCAGGATCGCGCCTTTCTTCATGGCACGAATTTCCTTCTCGCCGATCATCCACTGGGTGGACGGCAGCTCAGGCACGTGCAGGGAAACGATGTCGGCCAGACCCAGCAGTTCGTTCAGGCTGGTGACCTGGGTTGCGTTGCCCAGTGGCAGCTTGGTCAGCGGGTCGAAGAAGAACACCTGCATGCCCAGGCTTTCAGCCAGAACCGACAACTGCGTACCGATCGAGCCGTAGCCGATGATGCCCAGCTTCTTGCCACGGATTTCGAACGAGTTGGCAGCGCTCTTGATCCAGCCGCCACGGTGGCAGGACGCATTCTTCTCGGGGATGCCGCGCAGCAGCAGGATGGCCTCGGCCAGTACCAGTTCGGCGACCGAACGGGTGTTGGAGTACGGCGCGTTGAACACCGCGATACCGCGCTCACGAGCCGCGCCCAGGTCAACCTGGTTGGTGCCGATGCAGAAGCAGCCGACCGCGACCAGTTTCTTGGCGCAATCGAACATTTCTTCGGTCAGTTGGGTGCGGGAGCGGATACCGATGAAATGAGCGTCGGCGATCTTTTCCTTCAGCTCGGCTTCCGGCAGAGACTTGGTGTGGTACTCGATGCTGGTGTAACCGGCTGCCTTGAGGACGTCGACGGCGGATTGATGGACGCCTTCGAGAAGAAGGAACTTGATCTTGCTCTTGTCGAGGGAAGTCTTGCTCATCTGCGTAAACCTGTGTCCCGGAGAAAATTGGCAGGGGGTGGCCGAAACGGCGTCAGGCGCTGTTCACGGGGGGCGTATGCTAGCATAAGCCCCCCGCGAAACCCCATTCTTGAACGTGAACCGTTCTCAGGATGCCCATGAATTGTTCGAGAGTTGAGTCCATGACCCATCCCGCTTTGATTGATGAGCTCAAGACCCTGGTCGACCCCGGCAAAGTGCTGATCGACGAGGATTCCCTGCAGACTTACGGCAAGGACTGGACCAAACAATTCGTCCCGGCCCCGCTGGCCATCGTGTTTCCCAAGACCATTGAACAGGTGCAGGCCATCGTGCGCTGGGCCAACGAGCGTCTGGTCGCGCTGGTGCCTTCGGGCGGCAGAACCGGGCTCTCGGCCGCTGCGGTGGCGGCCAACGGCGAGGTGGTGGTTTCGTTTGACTACATGAACCGGATTCTGGACCTCAACCTGACGGATCGCACGGCCGTCTGCCAGCCGGGCGTGATCACCCGGCAATTGCAGACAACGGCTGAAGAAAACGGGCTGTATTACCCGGTCGACTTCGCCTCGTCAGGCTCCAGCCAGATTGGCGGCAACATCGGCACCAATGCGGGCGGGATCAAGGTCATTCGCTACGGCATGACGCGCAACTGGGTCGCAGGCCTCAAGGTCGTGACCGGCAAGGGCGATCTGCTGGAACTGAACAAGGACCTGATCAAGAACGCCACCGGTTACGACCTGCGTCAGTTGTTCATCGGGGCCGAGGGCACGCTGGGCTTCGTGGTCGAAGCCACCATGCGTCTGGACCGTGCCCCGCGAAACCTGACCGCCATGGTGCTCGGCACCACCGACTTCAATTCGATCATGCCGGTGCTGCATGCCTTCCACGGCAAGCTCGACCTGACGGCTTTTGAATTCTTCTCCGACAAATCCTTTGCCCGGGTCATGGCGCGGGGTGACGTGCCTTCGCCGTTCGATACGCCGTGCCCGTTCTACGTATTGCTGGAATTCGAAGCCACCACCGAGGATCTGGCCAATCAGGCGCTGGCGACTTTCGAACACTGCGTCGAACAGGGCTGGGTGCTGGATGGCGTGATGAGCCAGAGCGAGCAGCAATTGCGCAATCTGTGGAAGCTGCGCGAGTACATCTCCGAAACCATCTCGCACTTCACGCCCTACAAGAACGATATCTCGGTCACTGTCTCGAAAGTGCCACAGTTCCTGGCTGAAATTGACGCCATTGTCGGCGAACACTATCCCGACTTCGACGTGCTCTGGTATGGCCATATCGGCGACGGCAACCTGCACCTGAACATCCTCAAGCCGGAAAACCTCGACAAGGACGAGTTCTTCATCAAATGCGCCCGCGTCAACAAGTGGGTGTTCGAGACGGTAGAGAAATACAACGGCTCGATTTCTGCCGAGCACGGCGTCGGCATGACCAAGCGCGACTACCTGACCTACAGCCGCTCGCCGGTCGAAATCGAGTACATGAAAGCCATGAAAGCGATCTTCGATCCGAACGGCATCATGAACCCCGGCAAGATATTCGCTGTTTGACGACTGTCGTAACGTTTCACAACGCGTTATAAAACCTTATAAAAACCGCCTTTATCAGACTCAGGAGACGTCATGAGCTACCAGCACAAATATGTCGATGGAACGAATATCCACTTTCCGCTGGGCAAAGTGGTGTGTATCGGTCGCAATTACGCTGAGCACGCCAAAGAGTTGGGCAACCCGGTTCCCACCGAGCCGTTGATCTTCATGAAGCCGGGCAGCGCGGTGGTTGCACTGGAAGGCGGTTTCACCATTCCAGCCGACCGTGGTTCGGTGCATTACGAAGCCGAAATCGTGGTACTGATCGGCAAGCCGTTGACCAAGAATCCATCCCGCGAAGAAGTGCTGGATGCCATCAGCGGTTTTGCCCCAGGTCTGGACCTGACCCTGCGTGACGTGCAGTCGCGTCTGCGTGAGAAGGGCCTGCCGTGGGAACTGGCCAAGTGCTTCGATGGCGCTGCGGTCATCGCACCGTTCGTGCCGGCCGAGACCTTTCCGGACCTGACCGACATCGGCATTCGTCTGACCATCAACGGCAAGGTTGTCCAGGACGGCAACAGCAGCCTGATGCTCAACCCGATCGTGCCGATGATCCAGCACATGGCGGCCAACTTTTCCCTGCAGGCCGGTGACATCATCATGACTGGCACGCCAGCGGGCGTAGGGCCGTTCGAAGCCGGTGACCAGATCGTTCTTGAACTGGGCGGTCAGACGCCATTCGAGAGCGTCGTTCGCTAAGCGTTTCGAAAAGCGCTCACCGAAAGCCATCCGGATTAACGTCCGGGTGGCTTTTGTTTATCCGCTGGGTAATAGTTCATTCCGATTTGCGTTTTTTTCACACCTGTTCTGGATAATCCTGCCGGCCCTTCAAGGGCGATAAGCCCTGTCGACGTTACCTCTGCTCGGGAACACCTTGAATGCCCCTCCCTGCCCAAACGCTGCCTGCCGCCAAGAAACGCTTTGCCTTCATTCGGAGCCTGCGCTGGTATTCGTGGCTGTTACTGGCGGTCATCATGGGCTACGGCCTGGCCTTTGCGATGCACTGGGATGATCGTGCGGTGCTCTGGGTTCAGGAAAGTTTCGAGAACAAGGCGGGCCGCAGCGCAAGCATCTGGTTGCCGGACTACCATGTAGAGATCGATGCGAAAGCGTTGCCCGGCATGGAAAAGGACGAGGCTTCGGACCTGTCTTATAACCCGATCACCAAGACTCTGTTCGCCGTTATGGGCAAGAACGCCTTTCTGGTCGAGCTGACGCTTACGGGTGATGTGCTGCGCAAGATCCCGCTGGTCGGCTGGAGCAATCCAGAGGGCGTGGCAGTGATGAACGACGGACTGATCGCCATCACCGACGAGCGTCAGCATCAACTGACCATCGTCAAGGTCACGGCAGAGACCACGACGCTGAACATCGAGGACTTCCCGAAATACGATCTGGGCAAATCCGACAACCAGAACAAGGGTTTCGAAGGCATCGCCTGGGACCCGCGTCGCCAACAGTTGATACTGGGCGAAGAGCGGCCTGCTGCGCTGTACACCTGGAAAAGCGATGGCAGTGACGTGCTCAAGGGCGATAAGCAGAAACTGCCAAGCCGTTCGCTGGACATGCGTAACCTGTCGTCGTTGAGCATCGACCCGCGCACCGGCCACATGCTGGCTTTGTCGGCGGACTCGCATCTGCTGCTGGAGGTGGATGAGCAGGGCGAACAGGTCAGCTTCATGACCTTGCTGGGTGGCATGAATGGCCTGAAAGAAACGATTCCGCGTGCTGAAGGCGTTGCGCTGGATGAGGCAGGAACGTTGTACATGGTGAGCGAACCGAACCTGTTCTATTCGTTTCGCAAGCACTGAGCCAGGACGGCGACACATACTTGGTAAAAAAGTAGCACTACGCCATTAAGCTTGTTTTCAGAATGGCGTGCTATCAATGCCGCCCGCTCAACCTTTTCGAGTCACCCCAATGCGTCGCTCTACCCGCTCTTTGCTCCTGCTTGTCATCCTCGTGCCGTTGATCGTCTTGCTGTTTTCCATCGCCAACCAGCGATACCGTTTCGTGGAGCGTGCTCAGTTCGATTGGCAGATGTTCTGGCAGTCCGATTCGCAGGAAGCCATCGGCCTTGATCAATACCGGGCGGTGATCGAAGGGCAGGTTATCGACGGGCTGACAGACGACGTTTCGGGCCTGAGCTACGATCCTGATCGTAAAAGTCTGTTCACGGTGACCAACCAGAACGCCGAAATGGTCGAGTTGAGTCTCGATGGGCACATCCTGCGACGCATCAAGTTGATCGGTTTCGGTGATGCGGAAGCCGTCGAGTACATCAGTCCTGGCGTGTACGTGATCAGCGACGAGCGCCAGCAGCGCTTGATCAAGGTGCACATCGATGACAGCACCCAGTCGGTGGATGCGGCCAATGCCGAACAACTGACGCTGGGGCTCAACGCGGGCGGCAACAAGGGCTATGAAGGTCTGGCCTATGACCGGCACCGTGAGCGTCTGTTCGTCGCCCGCGAGCGTGATCCGGTGCAGATCATCGAAGTGCGCGGCTTCCCCAAGACTAATGCAGAAGGCCCAAGCAATCTTCAGGTGATTTCCGACAGCAAACGCGATGCCGGTCTGTTCGTGCGCGATCTTTCCAGTCTGCAGTTCGATCAGAACAGCGGTCACTTGCTGGCATTGTCCGATGAGTCCAGGCAGATCGTCGAGCTGGATATCGATGGCCGTCCGATTGGCAGCGGCTCGCTGAAGAAGGGGCAGATGGGCCTGAGCAAGACCGTGCCCCAGGCCGAAGGCGTGGCCATGGACGACGATGAAGTGCTGTATCTGGTGAGCGAGCCGAACCTGTTCTATGTGTTTCGCAAGCCATAACCCTGCGAAACGTTAGCCAGTTGAAACAAAAGTGCCCACGCAAGGTGGGCACTTCTTCAAGCCGTGACGCTTAGCGGGTCAGGGTTTTCACACCTTCGGCCGTGCCCAGCAACAGCAGATCCGCCGGACGCGCCGCGAACAGACCATTGGTGACCACGCCGACGATGGCGTTGATCTGTGCTTCCAGCTCCACCGGATTGGTGATGCTCATGTTGTGCACGTCGATAATGATGTTGCCGTTGTCGGTCAGCACGCCTTCACGGTAGACCGGGTCGCCGCCCAGCTTGACCAGTTGGCGCGCTACATGGCTGCGCGCCATCGGGATGACTTCAACCGGCAGCGGGAAAGCGCCCAGCACGGGCACCAGCTTGCTGCCGTCTGCGATGCAGATGAAGGTCTTGGCGACAGCCGCCACGATCTTCTCGCGGGTCAGGGCTGCGCCGCCGCCCTTGATCAGGTTCAGGTGCTCGTCGCTCTCGTCCGCGCCGTCGATATAGAACTCCAGATCGCTGACCGTGTTGAGCTCATACACCGGAATGCCTTGGCCCTTGAGGCGCGCAGCGGTGGCTTCGGAGCTGGCGACGGCGCCGTCGAAGGCGGCCTTGTGTTTGGCCAGCGCGTCAATGAAGCAGTTGGCCGTGGAGCCGGTGCCGACGCCCACAATGCTCTTGTCGTCGAGCTTCGGAAGGATGAAATCGACAGCTGCCTGGGCGACTGCCTGTTTGAGTTGATCCTGGGTCATGCGGGCTCCACGGTGCCAGAGGTGTGCAAAAGGGCCCGCATTATAGCGGCGAGCGCGGCGTAAAGCCCCGTCATTCGTATGGTCGTGCATCGGACTGCGGGGTAGACTTGCCGGTCTTGCCCTTTCCGCCAGTGATGTCGTCCCGATGCTTGAACAGTACGTCAAGAAAATCCTCACTTCCCGCGTCTACGACGTCGCCATCGAGACGCCGCTGCATGGCGCGCGTCAGCTCTCCGAACGGCTCGGCAATCAGGTGCTGCTCAAGCGCGAAGACTTGCAGCCGGTGTTCTCGTTCAAGATTCGCGGCGCTTATAACAAGCTGGCGCAGCTGACCGCTGAAGACGCGGGGCGCGGCGTGGTCACGGCTTCGGCGGGCAACCATGCGCAAGGGCTGGCGCTGGCGGCGCGGGAGCTGGGCATCAAGGCGACCATCGTCATGCCGCGCACCACGCCTGAAATCAAGGTAGAGGGCGTACGCTCACGCGGGGCGACCGTGGTACTGCATGGCGATTCGTTTCCCGAGGCGTTGGCGTATTCGCTGAAGCTGGTCGACGAGCAGGGTTTTGTGTACATCCATCCCTATGACGATCCCGACACCATTGCCGGTCAAGGCACGGTTGCCATGGAAATCCTGCGCCAGCAGCCGGGGCAACTGGACGCGATCTTCGTGCCGGTGGGCGGCGGTGGACTGATCGCGGGGATTGCGGCCTACGTGAAGTATTTGCGGCCCGAGATCAAGGTGATCGGCGTCGAGCCGGACGATTCCAACTGCCTGCAAGCCGCCATGGCCGCGGGCGAGCGTGTGGTGCTCAGCCAGGTCGGGCTGTTTGCCGATGGCGTGGCCGTGGCGCAGATCGGCCATCACACCTTTGAGGTCTGCCGTCACTACGTGGATGAAGTGATCACGGTCAGCACCGACGAGATCTGTGCGGCGATCAAGGACATCTACGACGACACCCGCTCCATCACCGAACCTTCCGGCGCGCTGGCCGTGGCGGGGATCAAGAAGTACGTCGAGCAACGCGGTGTCAGCGGCCAGACCCTGGTGGCGATCGACTCCGGGGCCAACGTCAACTTCGACCGCTTGCGCCACGTGGCCGAGCGTGCCGAACTGGGCGAAGGCCGCGAAGCGATCATCGCCGTGACCATCCCCGAACGGCCCGGCAGCTTCAAGGCGTTCTGCGAGGCCATCGGCAAACGGCAGATCACCGAATTCAACTACCGCTACCACACCGACCGCGAAGCCCACATCTTCGTCGGCGTGCAGACCCACCCCGAGAACGATCCGCGCAGCGCGTTGATCGCCAGCCTGACCGAGCAGGGCTTTCCGGTGCTGGACCTGACCGACAACGAACTGGCCAAGCTGCACATCCGCCACATGGTGGGTGGACACGCCGAGCGGGTCAGCGATGAAGTGGTGCTGCGCTTCGAATTCCCCGAACGGCCCGGTGCGTTGTTCAACTTTCTTAACCGTCTGGGCGGACGCTGGACCATCTCGATGTTCCACTACCGCAACCATGGTGCGGCGGATGGTCGAGTGGTTGCAGGGCTGGTGGTGCCTGAGGACGAGCGGCACCTGGTGAGCCAGGCGCTGGCCGAGATCGGCTATCCGTACTGGGATGAAAGCGAGAACCCGGCGTACCGGTTGTTCTTGGGCTGAGGCCTTCAAGCTGCTTACACCGGGACGCGGAGCGTCCTGAGCGGCATTCCCACGCGGAGCGTGAGGAACGATCAGCATAAAGGCTATAGCTGTTGATGCAGGTCTGACTGCTAGACTCAACCCGCCCGATTCAAGAGGAAGACCCTGCAATGGAACCCGTCACTGCCCTGAAAACCCTGCACATCGCTGCCATCACGCTGTTGCTGCTCAGCGTTCTGGTGCTGGCCAGCGGCGTCATCAAGGTGCGCCTCGAAGGTGATGCGACCATCCAGACGCGTCTGCTCAAGCGTCCATTGCTGTTCTTCTGGCTGCTGATGGCGGTCTGCCTGGCGATTCTGCCGTTCAGCGGCTGGTGGCTGGTACATTCGATAGGTTTGTCGCTGGGGCAGACCTGGGTGTTGGGCAGCAGCGTGCTCTATACGGTGGGCCTGTTCAGCTGGGCATGGCTGGTGGCGAGGCTGAACCGATTGCGCCTCGGCGCGCGGACCGACAGGCGCGGCTTCACCCTTGCACTGGCGATCATCAGCGTGGTGTGTTTCGTCGTAATCGCCGGCCTGATGGGCTTCAAACCGGCGTAAGCACTGGCTGAATCAGTGGCGCAGCGTGATCACCGGCCAGCCGCGTTGTTCGGCTTCGGCGCGCAGTTTCGGATCGGGATCGACCGCGACCGGATTGGCGACTTGCTCCAGCAGCGGCAGATCGTTCATCGAGTCGCTATAGAAATAGCTGTCCTCAAGGCTGAACGCGTTCTCTTCCAGCCACAGATTCAACCGCGTGACCTTGCCTTCACGGAAGCACGGAATGCCCGTCGTGCGGCCGGTATAACGGCCATCGATCATCTCGCATTCAGTAGCCAGCAGCGTCTCGATCCCCAGCCGCTCCACGATGGGCGCCGTCACGAAACGGTTGGTCGCGGTAATCACCACCAGCTTGTCGCCCGCCGCACGGTGCTTGGCGATCAATTCCATGGCCTTGGGCAGCATGATCGGTTCGATGCAGTCACGCATGAACTCACGGTGCCATTGCGCCAACTGTTCCATCTCGGTCGCGCCCAGAATCTCCAGTGTGAAGTTCAGGTAGTCGGTCATGTTTAACGTGCCAGCCAGGTAATCCTGATAGAACTCATCGTTACGGGTTTTGTAGGACGCGGTGTCGAGGATGCCGCGACGGCACAGATAATCACCCCAGGCGTGATCGCTGTCGCCACCCAGAAGCGTGTTGTCGAGGTCGAATAGTGCCAGGCGCATGCGGTTACTCGCTGAATTAGCTGAAAAAAGAGCATCAGAATACGAGGTTTTCACAAGTCTTCACATAAGGTGACAAGCCTCGTTGCTGGTTTGATCGCCTTTGTGGAACAATGCGGCGACATGCGTTTGCGAGGTTGTTGCCGTGATCGACCCCGATGGTTTCCGTCCTAATGTCGGGATTATTCTGACAAACGATGCTGGTCAGGTCCTATGGGCTCGGCGTATTAACCAGGATGCCTGGCAGTTTCCGCAAGGGGGAATCAACCCACAGGAGACGCCGGAAGACGCGCTTTATCGTGAGTTGAATGAAGAAGTCGGACTTGAACGACATGATGTGCAAATACTTGCCTGTACTCGAGGCTGGTTGCGCTATCGTCTGCCGCAACGACTGGTCCGTACTCATAGCCAACCGCTGTGTATCGGCCAAAAGCAGAAATGGTTTCTCCTGCGCCTGATCTCCAACGAGCAGCGGGTGCGGATGGATTTGACCGGGAAACCGGAGTTCGATGGCTGGCGCTGGGTCAGCTATTGGTATCCGCTTGGCCAGGTGGTGACATTCAAGCGCGAGGTGTATCGACGCGCACTCAAAGAGCTTGCCCCGCGCCTCTTATCGCGCGACTGACACGGAGTTCGACCCCGAGCCATGCTCAATACGCTGCGCAAGATCGTCCAGGAAGTTAACTCCGCCAAGGATCTCAAGGCGGCGTTGGGCATTATTGTGTTGCGCGTAAAGGAGGCCATGGGCAGCCAGGTCTGCTCGGTCTACCTGCTCGATGCCGAAGCCAACCGTTTTGTACTGATGGCCTCCGAAGGCCTCAACAAACGGTCCATCGGCAAGGTCAGCATGGCGCCGAACGAAGGCCTCGTGGGTCTCGTGGGCACGCGCGAAGAACCGCTGAACCTCGAAAACGCCGCCGATCACCCTCGTTATCGCTACTTTGCCGAAACCGGTGAAGAGCGTTACGCGTCGTTCCTGGGTGCGCCGATCATCCACCACCGCCGTGTGGTCGGGGTTCTGGTGATCCAGCAAAAAGAGCGCCGCCAGTTCGATGAGGGCGAAGAAGCCTTCCTCGTCACCATGAGCGCGCAGCTCGCGGGCGTTATTGCTCACGCCGAAGCCACTGGCTCGATCCGGGGGCTGGGTCGCCAGGGCAAGGGTATTCAGGAAGCCAAATTCGTCGGCGTGGCCGGTTCGCCCGGCGCTGCGGTCGGTGTGGCGGTGGTCATGCTGCCACCTGCCGATCTGGAAGTGGTTCCCGACAAGACGGTTACTGACATCGCGGCCGAGCTGGCGCTGTTCCAGAACGCACTGGAAGGCGTGCGCAATGATATGCGCACCCTGTCTGCCAAGCTCGCCACGCAGCTGCGCCCCGAAGAGCGCGCGCTGTTCGACGTCTATCTGATGATGCTCGACGATGCCTCGCTGGGCAGTGAAGTCACCAACGTCATCAAGACCGGCCAGTGGGCGCAGGGCGCGTTGCGCTCGGTGGTCAACGAACACGTCAAACGTTTCGAACTGATGGACGACGCTTACCTGCGCGAGCGGGCCTCGGACGTCAAGGACCTGGGTCGCCGCCTGCTGGCCTATCTTCAGGAAGCGCGGCAACAGGCGCTGGTCTACCCCGACAATACGATTCTGGTCAGCGAAGAACTGTCGCCGGCCATGCTCGGTGAGGTGCCGGAAGGCAAGCTGGTCGGTCTGGTCTCGGTGCAGGGTTCCGGTAACTCCCACGTCGCGATTCTGGCCCGGGCCATGGGTATTCCGACGGTCATGGGTCTGGTCGACTTCCCGTATTCCAAGGTCGATGGCATCGACCTGATCGTCGACGGCTACCACGGTGAGGTCTTCACCAACCCCAGCGACATCATGCGCAAGCAGTTCGGCAAAGTGGTCGAGGAGGAGCGTCAGCTCTCCCAAGGCCTCGATGCGCTGCGTGAGCTGCCGTGCGTGACGCTGGACGGGCATCGCATGCCGCTCTGGGTCAACACCGGCCTGCTCGCCGACGTGGCGCGTGCTCAGCAGCGTGGCGCCGAAGGTGTCGGGCTGTATCGCACCGAAGTGCCGTTCATGATCAACCAGCGCTTCCCGAGCGAAAAGGAACAGCTGGCAATCTACCGCGAGCAGCTGGCGGCTTTCCATCCGCTGCCGGTGACCATGCGCAGCCTGGACATTGGTGGCGACAAGGCGCTGTCGTACTTCCCGATCAAGGAAGACAACCCGTTTCTTGGCTGGCGCGGCATTCGTGTGACCCTCGACCACCCGGAAATCTTTCTGGTTCAGACCCGCGCCATGCTCAAGGCCAGTGAAGGCCTGAACAACCTGCGCATTCTGCTGCCGATGATCTCCAGCACCCACGAGGTGGAAGAAGCGCTGCACCTGATCCACCGCGCCTGGGGTGAAGTGCGTGACGAAGGCACCGACGTGCCGATGCCGCCCGTGGGGGTGATGATCGAAGTCCCGGCGGCGGTCTATCAGACCCGCGATCTGGCGCGTCAGGTGGACTTCCTGTCGGTCGGCTCCAACGATCTGACCCAATACCTGCTCGCGGTCGACCGCAACAACCCGCGTGTCGCCGACCTCTACGATTACCTGCACCCTGCGGTGCTACAGGCCCTGCAAAGCGTGGTGCGAGACGCTCATGCCGAAGGCAAACCGGTCAGTATCTGTGGCGAAATGGCGGGCGACCCAGCGGCCGCAGTGCTGTTGATGGCGATGGGCTTCGACAGCCTGTCGATGAACGCCACCAACCTGCCGAAAGTGAAGTGGATGCTGCGCCAGATCAACCTGAGCAAGGCCAAGGACCTGCTGGCCCAATTGATGACCAACGATAACCCGCAAGTCATCAGCAGCTCGCTGCAGCTGGCACTGAAAAACCTCGGCCTGTCGCGGATGATCAACCCAGGGTCCGTGAAAGGGCACTAGGTTCGAGTGTTGAATTGGAGCGCGCTTGATCGTTCCCGCGCTCTGCGTGGTAACGCCTCCCAGGACGTTCTGCGTCAGCTATACGCTCAACTCAACCTCACCCAACCGCCCACCCTGCGGCCCGAAGCTGTGTTCGATCATCTGCCGTGTGCCGTCGGCGTTGACGATCAGTACGGTGCTGGCGCGGGTGCCGTAGTTGGGGCTGGCGATGAACACGCTGGACAGCAGCTTCTCGGTGGCAAGGCCCACGCCGGTTTCAGGCAGCTCGGCGTCTGCGGCAGGCTGCGGATCCTTCAGCAGGTCCAGTAATCGTTCGGGCCGAGGGTCATCCAATTGCGCTGTCAGTGCTGCTCTGGCCTTGAGCAGTTTGGGCCAGGGCGTGTTCAGGCCTGCGTTGGACAGCCCGTACACGCCTTCGCCCAGCAACCGGGGCGTCGGGTTGGTCGAGTTCAGGTAATACAACTGCGCTGCGTCACCCGCCAGCAGGTTGAAACCCGTGTATTCACTGGCGCGCGCAGCCATTTCGGCCACGTAATCCTCGGGCGATTGCTCACCTGCCAGAAACTTAGCCACCAGCTCGCCACGCGAACGCAGGCCCAAAGTCTGGCCCGGATCACGAATATTGGTCACAGCGGCAAAGCGTCCCTGGGCACCAATGCCCATCCAGGTGCCGCCGGCTTCCAGGTCCCGTCCTGCATAAACGTTCGGCATGTCCTCCCACTGGCTCAGTGGCCGGGTAGGGCGCGCATAGAATTCGTCACGATTGGCCGCCACAATCAGCGGCTTGGCCTGAGACGGCCGCCAGGCGAATACGATCAGACACATTCGGTTCTCCTTTTTTCCTGAACTGTACGCAGCTTTGTCCGGTGGCCGCTAGAGCAACCGGCCGGGCTCCGGTAACATGCCCGCCTGATTCAGTCGCCCGCACGGGCGTTCCAATTGAGGATACGCAATGCTGCCTTACCCGCAGATTGACCCGGTAGCCGTTGCCATCGGCCCGCTGCAAATTCACTGGTACGGTTTGATGTACCTGGTCGGCATCGGTGGTGCCTGGCTGCTGGCGTCACGTCGCTTGAACGCATTCGATCCGACCTGGACCAAGGAAAAACTTTCCGACCTGATTTTCTGGCTGGCCATGGGCGTGATCGTCGGCGGACGGCTGGGCTATGTGCTGTTCTACGACCTGTCGGCCTATATCGCCAATCCATTGCTGATCTTCGAGGTCTGGAAAGGCGGCATGGCGTTCCACGGTGGCTTTGTCGGCGTCATGATCGCGGCCTGGTGGTTCGGCAAGCGCAACGGCAAAAGCTTCTTCCAGTTGATGGACTTCGTTGCACCGCTGGTGCCGATCGGCCTGGGTGCCGGGCGTATCGGCAACTTCATCAATGCCGAGCTGTGGGGCAAGCCGACCGATGTGCCGTGGGCAATGGTGTTCCCGCCGTTCAGCGACCCTGCGCAACTGGCGCGCCATCCGTCGCAGCTGTATCAGTTCGCACTCGAAGGTGTGGCACTGTTTATCATCCTTAATCTTTATGCGCGTAAACCCCGCCCGACCATGGCCGTTTCCGGCATGTTCGCGCTGTTTTACGGCATTTTCCGTTTTGTGGTCGAGTTCGTCCGGGTGCCGGACGCACAGCTGGGCTATCTGGCGTGGGGCTGGGTCACCATGGGTCAGATCCTGAGTCTGCCGATGATCATCGCCGGTCTGTTCCTGATCTGGCTGGCCTACAAGCGCGCTCCGGCGTCTACCAACGCAGCGGTCTGACACCGAAACGCCGCATGCTCGCGTGCGGCGCTTTCAACAAAGCAGGTGATTTATGAAGCAATATCTGGAACTGGTCGCACATGTGATCAAGCACGGGACCTTGCAGTCCAACCGTACCGGCGTGAACACCATCAGCTTTCCGGGTGCGATGCTGCGTTACGACTTGCAGGAAGGTTTCCCGGCAATCACCACGCGTCGTATGGCATTCAAGTCGGCCATCGGCGAGATGGTCGGTTTTCTGCGTGGCGTGAGCAATGCGGCCGAATTCCGCGAGCTGGGCTGCAAGGTCTGGGACCAGAACGCCAACGAAAACGCTCAGTGGCTGAACAACCCGTTCCGCAAGGGCGAGGATGATCTGGGCGAGATCTACGGCGTGCAGTGGCGCAAATGGCCTGCCTGCAAGCGCATCGATGCGGCCAATGTTGCCGCGATTGAACTGGCGCTCGGTCAGGGTTATCGCCAGATTGCCGAATCCGAAGAAGACGGCCAGGCGTTCGTGGTGCTGTACAAGGCCATCGACCAGATTCGCCAGTGCGTCGACACCATCATCAACGATCCAGGCAGCCGCCGGATTCTGTTCCACGGCTGGAACTGTGCACAGCTGGATGAGATGGCGCTGCCGCCTTGCCACCTGCTGTACCAGTTGCATCCGAACCCGCAGACGCGTGAAATCTCGCTGACCCTCTACATCCGTTCGAACGATCTGGGTCTTTTATCAGGCGGTCAGAAAAATGCACAGTACCTAACCGCTGCGTAAAAAAATTTGCCTACTCCTGCGATTTTATCTGGACGTTGACAATCTGCACATTCTGAATAGTATGTGCCGCCTTGTCGAAAGGGGGTGGGTGTGACGGTAGTAGTATCAGAAGGCGTAGAGCTTGATCTCAGAGCGTCGCCGCTAAACGACGAGACCCAGGTGGTTGAGGGGAAGGTAACAGTCATTGGGTGCGCGGTCTTTGACGATCACGAAAGAATCCTGCCGCTGGTGTCTGAGTTTCTCACTAAGGCATCCCAGACCAAAAAGCTTTCCTTTCCTTCGGTCAAAACCTATGGCCGAAACCTAGGCTACCTGGTTGACCACTTAAGCCGGTTGCCAGAGTTTGATGGATGTTCTTCAGATGAAATTCTGTTGACCGTCAAACGGCCTACTATTGCAGCATATATTGTTGATCTGCGCAGGGTGTACGGGATCGACTCGGTTACCATTCGTAATCGGGATGCCTGTTACCGGACTTTCTATAACAAGTTCCTTTGCGTTCGCTCTGACGATCAAGAGGTACGAAGAAAGAATAATCCATATGCAGCTGGATTCATTTCTCCATCTCCCAAAAGAAAGCTCGTAAAAGCCTGCTCACCTCAAGAGCTGGAAGCTCTTGTACTCTCTACTAAGAACGAGCGCGAACGGGCACTGCTGCAATTCATTTTCGATGCGGGACTTCGGCGGTCTGAGGTAGGTCGTATTACACTCGACGCTATTAACAAAGCGCTTCGTTTCTCACGAGAACAGATGATCGTTGATTCAAAAACCGTTCCTGAAGTGCCAGTTTATTGCCCGCTGTTTGTAGAGGGTAGCAAGGGCAGGGGAGGGGAAACCAAGCAGCGATATTCTATTGTCAGTAGGCCAACTCTCGACAGAATCAAGAAGTATCACGCTACGCCCCTGTACAAGCGTTATGCGGCGCGTTATGAGAGCCCTGAGAAGACGCCTGCATTCTTTAATGCTAATGGTGATCCATTCAATGCAGATGCGATTAGTGCCCTCCTGGAACGTATCTCCGAGCGAGGAGTGAAGTTCAAGCGCCTCGAGAGGTCTGTTGCACCGCATAAACTCAGGCATGGCCATGCTTACGCTATTTTGAACAGCCCAGACATTGGCAAAGACATTCTGGATCAGATGGTCATTGTTCAAATGTCTCTGGGACATGATCGCCCTGATACAACGGATATCTACACGCACATCCCTCAGGATATGTATCGAGCTCTATGCGGCAATGAATCAGTCCTGCTTACAAAAGCCGAGACTATGGCTCAGCTGTGGAAGAACACTGCCGTTCGTATCGATATCAGGATGAAAAAATGACTCCCACCATCCTAGACAAAGGACGTGTAATTGCTTGGTACAACGCCACCAAGGATTCCGCCTTCAATCTTTGCAGCTTAGAGCTGGAACGTGATCAGTATGATGACGAACTTTACCTCACTGATGCGTACATTGCTGAACATGGCTTGTGTGAGGAGTTAGAGCTATTCGCACTCAGTGAAAGGTGTTTGATCACGCAGCTGTTTGTGGACGGTTACTTGAGTCTTGAGGAGCAGTCTGTCGCCGGACTTAATTGGTCGCTAAAGCTGCTGGGTTGGTACGGAAATCTTACTGATGATGAGAAAAAAGCGATTCCAACATTTGGAAATAAAATCGGCGTCCGGTCTCTGGCAAGACAGGAGAGGAAATTTGCTACTCTTGGAAAGTTAGTGGACTACCCGGCTGTAAAGGCGGCCCTTGAGAAGATCAATACTCAACATCTGGAATCTGGATACCTTGCTGTTGATTATGAACCTGTTAAAGACAGGGGGGCTGATGGTGTCGCCAAGTCTGTAACAGTGGCCAGCCCAGAAACTCTTGACTTTCGGCGTCTGTTGAATTTGCGCGTAAATAATGTCAATGAGCTTGAAGCATCATCGTCGAGCTTTCCCTTCCAAACTATCAAGCATCTGTTCGCCTACGCCACTTCTTTTTACGACGAGTGGAAGGCGGGAATGTTTGCCTTCTCATACTTCATTCGATTTCTCAAAGGCCTAGGTTGCTCTGGTGCCGAAGGCCTGTTTGAGGCTGTAGGCGCTTACAGCCTCGTTCGATTCCGTGCTTGTCTGGTTGAACTCATAGTGGAAAAGGAGTTGGCACCTAGTACCGCTAATGGGATTTTAAGTAAAGTCCGCATCACGCTTAAGTCGCTCCAAGGCATTTCAGGTGGAGAAGATTTCAACTTCTACGACGTGGAAGGATTTGATCCTGTTCGCGTTACAGATATGTACATTCCTTACACTCCTTCGGAGCGTGAGCGGATTGCACTCTGTGTGAATGATGATATTGACCTTTATGACCGCCTCTCTCAACCTTATAAGGTCTCTGGAGTAGGCGTTGATCCCTATGAGGCGGATCAAAGTAAGATCGTGCGTGGTTACGCCACTCTCGAAAACATGCGTTGGGTTTTTGAGAACCGGTTGAACTCTACTCCACCTACCGCTGAGCAATTGAGTGTGCCTGGCTACGCCTCGTCATTCGCCAAAACCATTAATAGGTTGGCTGGTAGTGTTGAAGCTGTATATCATTCTTGGGGTGTTCTTCAGCGCGTTGATAATAGTGTCATCACTCCTTATGTGATCAAACTTGCTCAAGTGACCGGGCTTAATGCTGACTCCCTTAAGTGGCTTGATTTAGATGACTATGCTCCATACCACCCTTTCACAAAGCGTCCATGCTTGAGATATTGGAAGGAGCGTTCGGTGGGGGAAAAGCTTTACCCCCTGGATTTGATGCAAGCTGAAATTACGTGGTTAACTTCAGCTCAGTCAAATGAGGTTGCGAAAATATTTGAGGATGTTAAAGCGCTGACTAGCCGCTTTCGCTCTAGTGCACCTGAAGATATTGCCAATAAGCTGTTCATTTGGCAGTCGTCGGGGCCAAGTTCCTATGGTGAAATTAAAAGCCTTGCCACCTCTAAAGTTAGCATAGTTTCTCGCCTGTTCTCAGAATACGCCAAAGCCAAAGCGCTTCTTGATGACAATGGGGAACCGCTGAGACTGTCGGCTTCACGCTTACGTCCAAGCTTTATTAGTGAGCTTTTAGAAAAAGGAGTGTCACCCAGAGAGATTCAGGTGATTCTTGGGCATGCTAAGTTGCGAACCACAATTGCCTATTTTGATCGAATGGACTTCAATCGATTTGCTAGAAAAAAGCTGAATGAGGCTATTACCTCTATCCATGAAGGCGCAGTCGGGAGTTATGAGCGAATTCATGCTGTGGACTTAACTGATTCGGATAGCAAACCGGAGCCGGAGGCCGCGATGGCCCCCAGGGTTGTTTTTAAGACTCCACTTGCGGACTGTGTGAATATTTTCAATCCTCCCGAGTTTGTCAGGTCTCTTGCTTCATATGTCCCAGGTACACCCTGCGCTATGTATAATAAATGTTTGTCCTGTGATAATTCGATCATCACAGTTGCGCATCTGCCGCAGTTATATGCGATGTACAGGGACTATGCTCGCTTAGTAGAGGTGTCTCGAGTGATGGATACACCTTATGGGTTTGTAGTTAAAGAAAATATGTCGTTGCTTGAGGGTATGCTCGACCCTGAGACTTCTGATTTCTCAGAGGAGGAGTTGCATAATGCTCAGCGGTTGTCTGATTACATTGAGACTACCATTTTGATCGACGGGGTGGGGGTATGATTCTTAGTGAGCAACTGGTGGGTTCGATTCTGTCCCTTGGGCAGTTCAATCGAGTCGCACTTGCGGTTATGCAGAACTCCCAGCGCGTCGTTGATGACTACGAGTCCTTGCAGGCAATTGCTATTCTGGAGGCTTTGGATAGCGTTCCAGTCTCCAAGCTGTCTGTATTCAAGGACGCCGTTTGGGATTTCAATGAAGATAATCCCAATGTCTCAAGGCTCCTGCGAGGCGTTCGTCTTAAGATTGATTTTTCTCGTTATGTACACATTCCAGATGTGGTTATGCTGGAATTAAAATGTGCCACTCTTTTGTACTCTCAGGCGCCAGGTGTTCTGGTTGTAAAAGAAGCTAACCGGAAAAAGGCAGCAAAAGTTCTCAAAGCCCAGACGGTTGCTGCTGTTGTGGATCGGGGGCTGAAGTTCGTAGATCAGCTTTATGCGGTGCTTCGGCTAGATTTAGGCGATGAATACATCGACCGTACTATGCAATCGCTGTCTTTCGTGCCTTCTTCGTATTATACACTGGCGGCAGAAAGCTTTGAGTTTGTGTATGATTCCTTGGTAGAAGGCTTTTTCAAGGTGCTTCGGTCATTATCGCTTCAAGGTACTCTTTTTCCTGAGGCTATGCCTGTGGTTGACCTTGATCAGTTACCTTGGGCTCGACTGGGCAATGGAAAGAAGCCAGACAGCGAAAAGAAAGCCAAGTCAAACACTGTACTTCCCAATGAGCTTTTCGAGCACTCGTCCCACATCGCTTCAATGGTTGTCGTAGATTTTCTTGATGCTTTAGGGCACCCTATTATTGATAACTCTGTGTTGGAGATTCGCAATAATAAGCAGTTCTTCCAGGGTAAGGATAATGAGCTCAGTCCGTTAAAGCTGAACGTTTATATGGCAATGCGATTATTTAAGGCAGGCTATCCTCTTGATTACATCAAAGATATGTGGCCTGAAGGCGAAGATGTGATCGATGATCTGTTCGCAAGTAGCAATGTTGTCACCTATCGTAAGATGTGTTCGGCGTGGGTTGGCTCTAAATACGACAGAGATTTTCAGCAGTATCTAAATTATGTAGGTTATAGCTGCATGTATCTCGTGGCTCAGTTTACAGGTATGAGGCCGGGGGAATTAGTTAGGCTTATTGCTGATAGCTGTCTCAGGGAGGACAAAGAGGCAGGCTGCTGGCTTTTGGAAGGCCGTGTAGAAAAGCATCAGGATAATTTGGTTGGTTTGTTTGATGACTATTGGGTCGCGATTCCTATCGTTCGAGATGCAATAAGGGTTAGCATCATTCTAAGTAAAATCAAACAAAATCCGTACGTTTTTTCGAGCGTACAAACCGTCCAGTGTGGTGAAGACGCAGACCCCCTTTCTTCGACGGGTTTTGGAGAACCCACCCGCTCTTTCTTCAGTGGGTTCATGTCACCTGAAGAGGTGGAGGAGTTAGGCTTTTATCCCTATATGCTGCGTCATACGTTAGCTTATCAGCTGTATCGTGCGGACGTTGGTCTTCCGTTTATTTCTCACCAACTTAAACATTTTGGCGACCTAGTAGGGCGTCCGGGGTTTGGAAAGGGTTTTAGTAAGACCACGCTTGCCTATGGCGAAATCGGAGACATGCTTGCGAAAGGCAATAATCGATTCAAAGGTAAAAACCTGATCCGACACCAAGCGGAGCTTGAATGCGTGAAGACTATGTATAACCCCAATGGTAATTACGCTGGTGCCAATGCTGCGGAGCACAAGGCGAACCTAAAACAGGCGTTCGCAGGTTATATGGCAGCTGGTTATACCGATGATGAGGTCTACGAGGCGATGACAGAGCAGCATATTGCGGTCATCAACGTCGGACAGGGTTTTTGCTACGGCAAGCGGCAGGAGGGATTCGACGCCAGTCTTCCATGCATTGGGGGGCTGCGATGCAACCCTTATCGGTGCAAAAATTCCGTTGTGACTGAGGCGCATGCTCCAGCCTGGAAAAATGTGTACCTGCAAAACAAGCGCTCGATGGCCGACCCTCGTTTGCAGCACAGCGTGGGCCATTACAAAGCCGCGATGGACGAGGCTCGAATGGTACTCCGTTCACTTGGAATTGAGGTGGATGAATGATCGATTCCTCGACGCATGTCCAGGCTTTTGACTCCAAGAATCAAGAAGACTTTGATAAGAACACCGGGATCATAACTGACGGTTTGATGGCTATCGGCTCCGATAGCTCCATCAAGGCAACGGTTGCTGAGCTTAGTCGGATTACTGGAATCCACCGTAATACATTACGCCAGCGCCTGTGGCCTATTCAGCGGCTTAAAGCGATCAAGGAAGATCGTGTAGTCGCTGCGATTCGTCAGCGCCTGGTGAAAGAAAAAGCTGCCGATCCGTTGAGCGTGCTGACCTCCAAGCTAGAGGCCTCGCGACGCGAAGTGCTGCACTGGTTCGATCAGTACCTCAAGGCCAATGACCGCGCAGAGCAGCTTGGTGCTCGTGTTAATTTCATCAAGGGTACGATCTCTGAATATGAGGCCTTCCGAGCGGAGCGAGACAGCAAGCTGTTGGAGCTGAATGGTGAAATTGCTAGACTCAAACGAGTAATCGATGTCTTGCAATCTGAGCAGGCGGAAAAGAATTCATGAAAAGCTATCTGGATCTACTGGGTGACGTTCTCGAAAACGGCGCTCAGAAGGGCGACCGCACGGGTACTGGTACGATAAGCGTATTTGGCAGGCAATTCCGCCATGACCTGTCGAAAGGCTTTCCTTTGCTCACAACAAAGAAACTGCATTTCAAAAGCATTGTTAATGAGCTTATTTGGTTCCTTGGCGGCGATACCAACGTCAGATGGCTCAATGAGAACGGCGTCAAGATTTGGAACGAGTGGGCTACCGAAGAAGGTGACCTCGGGCCTGTTTACGGTAAGCAGTGGACAGCTTGGCCAACCAAAGATGGCGGCACGATCAACCAGATCGACTACGTCGTCAACGCGCTGAAGACCAATCCGAATAGCCGACGAATCCTGTTCCATGGTTGGAACGTGGAGTACCTGCCGGACGAAAAGGTAAGCCCTCAGGAAAATGCCCGGCAAGGCAAGATGGCGCTGCCGCCGTGCCACCTGCTTTACCAGTTCTATGTTGTGGACAACAAGCTGTCGGCTCACCTCTTCATCAGGTCGTCCGACACCTTCTTGGGGCTCCCATACAACACGGCATCCTTGGCGTGCCTGACGCACATGCTGGCACAGCAGTGTGATCTCGACGTTGGTGAGATCGTTATCTCGCTCAGCGATGTCCACATCTACTCCAACCATATGGAGCAGGTGAAGACTCAGCTCACTCGTGAACCACGTCAGTTGCCTGAGCTGAAGCTGCTTCGCAAGCCTGCATCCATCTACGACTACAAGTTCGAAGATTTCGAGGTAGTGGGCTACGATCCGCACCCGCATATCGCGGCGCCTGTATCGATTTGATCCCCTGCTGCATTGAGTGACAAGACCGGTCTTAGGGCCGGTTTTTTCTTTTCTGTGGATGAGGAAATGCGGTACCGCGTCATGTTTTCTGCGGGCTGATGATCCTAGGCTTTCAGTTAGGGCGTGCCCCTGCGGGTAGCGGCTGTCGTATACCAAGCCCTGACGCTGCCAGGTCTCGGCCCTTCGGGCTTCCATCCTCACGCCTTTGGCCCTGCGGGCCGGCGCGCTCCGCTTGCTTGGCGCGGACATCTCCAGTCGACTGTTTGCTGTGAGTCAGCGGTGCTCGATATCAGCGGCTGCTCAGATGCCATCGTTTCGAGCAGGGGGGGCTTTGGGTGATAGCCTATCGGGGTGCCTTACTATCCGCATCATCGGAGCGCCACATGATCGACCTCCATCACTTAATCTCCTGGTTGTTTCCCGACCGGCGTCCCGACTGGGAGCAGAAGCGTGAACGCGAGTTCATCCTGGCAGCAAATAAGCTGAAGACCCTCTCGGTGACTGACCGGGGTGGCATGTCTATCGACCCGGAAGAGATTCGCGAGCAGATCATTGCCTCACGTGAGCAGCTCAAGCATCTCGTTCGCAATCCTGGAGCCCCCAGCAACTCGCTGAACGGCGCAACTGGCACTCAGGTGGATCAGGAAGCGAGTGGCGTCGTAAAAGCTTCTGTGGAGCCACAGGACTGCATTGAGGTTGTGGCTTGGCGTAAGCTGCCAAGTGGCGCTGCCGTGCGCTACGTGTGCGTTCAGTCCCCAGTGACCGGTAGTTATGCTGTTGCTACAGCCAGCCTGTTTTCAGGAGGTACGGAGAGTCTTCCGGCTTGGGTCGACGGGAATACAAACAGGCAGGTCGCTACTGCCCTCCAAAATAGAGAGCTCCGCTGGTTCGGTAGCGTGAGTGAGGCGATGAATGCCTGGGACGAGGCGCTCTGATGAGTCTACACAGTAGAAAGGTGGATCTGCTTCCGCTTGAGTGCTACGAAGACTTCGGTGACATACCACCAGAGGGGATGGAGCTGGAGGATGTGGTGCTCATCTGGTGGACGGTCGCATCTAGGATGAGCAAAAAGGAGCTTCGAAGTAGGCTGAATGCAGTCGTAGAGAACTACCGTGATATAGGTTGCTTCCAGTACGCGGCAGTTTCAGATGTTGAAGTGCGCGGTCGATATCCTCGTGGCGTTATCAGTGTTCTTAAGCAGATACTCAGGCGGCGTGGTTTGATGCCTTAGGACACTGCTGAGGATGTGCTCTATGTCCAGGTTGAAGTCTGGCATCTGTGCATTTCCAAAGCGCTTGAGTGGTGCCCACCAAAAGCTCTAACTAGGAAGCTTCGGGGAATCCGGGTTGAAGCTGATCTGGGGTTATAAACTGGGGAGTTCGATTCACTGGCACCATGGGCCCAAGAGGGCGGATTTTCAATAATATCGATGGAGATATTGAGCTCACGCTGCATGCGCTCAAAGACCCTGTTGAGCGTCGGATGGGCATTGGACTCCCTCAGTGTTGTAACCAAGAGCAATAGCTCTCGACCTTGAGCCAAAGGCATTTGCACGTCGCAATAAACCGTGTCGTCATCGTCAGTCATTCCCATCGAAAAATCCTCATAGCACGGTCTCCGCCTCTGGCATACGCCGCCTCGGCGATTGGGCGTGCCCCTCCGGGGATGGTCTGTTGTGAACCGAGTCCGCGTCTCGGCCCTCCGGGCTTCGCGCCTCCACGTCTGCGCCCTCCGCTTGCCATGACTACTCAGCATGGATGGCGACTAGACAGCGTCCTACTCGACACCTTAGGCTCCAGCCATGGCAGATGATCTTTCTAGACGTCGCATCAACTAATCGAGAACGGAGTTTCGAATGACGACTCAGGAGCCCTCACTGGACTTTGCAGCGCTTTCCATCGACAGCAATATTTTGCGAGGTCAGCGTTACAACTTTGACGGCGGTATCCTGAAGCAGCTTGAACAGTTTAAAGGGAGCCCCGTACAGATTCTTCAGCCAGACGTTATCCACTCAGAGGGCATCAAGCATCTGGCGTCTGAAATCACTGATGCGCTAAGGGCGGCAAGGAGTAACCTTCGGACTCTGGCAAAATATGCCCTGTTTGATAATATTCAGAATTTTACCGAAAACTCGCTCGGCCCCGTCTTGAGCGCACCCGCACTGGCTGAAGCGAAGCTAAATTCTTTCTACGAGCGGATCAACGCTCGCGTCATTTCAAGTTCATCAGTTCAGATCCAAGATTTGATGAATATGTATTTTAATGCTGAGCCTCCTTTCGAAACCGCCTCTGATAAAAAGCATGAATTCCCCGATGCGATAGCGTTGTTGGCACTCAAAGCTTGGGCCGTAAGTGAGAACAAACGGACGGTGGTTGTCAGTAAGGACAAAGGGTGGCATGCGTTTGCGCAAAATTTGCAGCACCTACATGTTGTAGGAGATTTAGCAGAGGCACTGGCCCTGTTTCAGCCCCATACAAAGGTCGCAAAGCTGATAAGCCTGTTGCAGGCTGAGGGAATGCTCGAGCACGATAGTCACCTCTTTGCGAGCATAACCAATGCGATTGCAATCCACACTACCGAACAAATGCCAGAGATCGAAGCGAATGCCGTATTCAACTATGAATATGATGACTTTCAGATTGTCTATCTCTCCCATAAGTTTGCGAAGCCTGAAGTAGGCGAGAAACCAAGAATCAGGATCGTGCTCATTAAAGACGACCTCGTGGTGCTCAGCCTGTCTGCGTTGGTTTTGACCGAGGTGATGGCAACATTCTCGTTTAGTCAGTACGACTCCATCGATAAGGATTATGTCTCACTAGGTGGCACAGTCGAGGAACGCCCAGTTAGTTATGAGGCCGATGTTCTTATTCATTTTCGGGGCGATTGGAAGCATCTAGATCAAGGCCTGAAGCCTAGCAAGATCGAGATCGTCGGAACGATGCAACAGATACATTTTGGAGACATCGGGCCAGATTATTCGAATGACAGGGATGACGATATCCAGTTGGCCTGGGAACAGGAACAGGAGTACCAGAGGCGTCGAGATGATGACTTAGAGCGCTGGCGGTGAGCAGTAGCGTTTACTATTACTTAGGCAGATGCTTCCCATCGCTCGAACCTGACTTCACTCTACTACCAGCCTGTGCAGCTCGGTGATTTTGCAGATGCAGCATCTCACGCTCCCACTCAACCAGAAACTTCTGCCAGTCACATGCGTATGGCCCTTCAGGAAGTCGCGTTGATCCGATGGAGGCTTGTAAAAAGCGCTCTCTCCAGGGCTCGGGGATGTCTAGTTCCAATACTATATCGATGCCGGAGGTGTGGCGTTTTAGACGGATAAAATCACGAATCTCGTTGAGCTCGAGAGGCTCATGGATGAAGGCTGTGCTGCTTCGCTCCTGGTCGTCGAGATCGTCAAGGATGGCTAAGACACCGAGTGCTACTGAATCACCAGGATGGAAGGCGGCGAGCTCCCAGAGAGCCCTTCGTTTTGCTCTCTCCAGCTCGCGGAGCTTATCACTGGTCATTGTAGACTCCTCTGAATTGGTTCGAGGCTGCGCAGCGATGATGGCGTGCCGCCTGACGGCGGATGTGGCTGGCGTGAACCGAGCCACAGAAAGCTGTGTCTCGGCCCTCCGGGCGCTCATCCTGCACGTCTGCGCGCTCCGCTTGCTTGATGCTCGCATGGGAAGGAGGTCTGACGTTGCGAATCTGGGATTCCTGATGCGCTTTCCAGCAAGTGAGGCAGATGTTGCACGCACCCCAGCTTATCGCCAGGTTGGTTACTTATGGAATTTACTGAGGCGACTAGAAAATGTCGCAGGCTCAATGCTTTCCCAAGTCTCTGGATTCACCGTCGCGCTGAGCATCACCTTAGCGTGCCAAAGAAAAAACGTAAGCGTACGGGGAATACGTCTTGCGAAGGTCAGCTCGGCACCCACTAATGTGGCAGCAGTTGCTCGATCTCACTGTCTTTCTGCGTCGGCAACCGCATCAGAACATCCTTGTGTTGCTGCAGTGCGGAGCTAAATGGGGATAAACTTCGTCTAGGTCGAATAACTGATCGGCGCAATGCAAATGGATCGAGTCGTGATCGACCAGGTTCAAAGAGTGGATGGAGGAGACTGAGCGGCTCCTGCCAGCGCCCCAGCAGCGTGGAGAATTCCACTAGCCTGATGGAGGTTAGGTGATCCAGCAAGGCCAGCTAACTCAGCTCAGTTTTTCAGTGGATAGACACACCGGTGTCAGTCGAAGAACCAGTCTTTAGATAAATGAAGGATCGATTCTCGATCCTACACCTCAGCCATGAGCGCAAGAATCCTGCTAGGGCAGGATTCTTTGAAGTTACTGCACAGTTGGCTTAGCGCCTGGTGCGAACTGTTTTCTTGGCG
The DNA here is from genome assembly GCF_900184295.1 of Pseudomonas viridiflava. NCBI lineage: Bacteria > Pseudomonadati > Pseudomonadota > Gammaproteobacteria > Pseudomonadales > Pseudomonadaceae > Pseudomonas > Pseudomonas viridiflava. The sequence continues at coordinate 5,694,728 of NZ_LT855380.1, read as the reverse complement.
CGACATAACTGACAAAAAGAGGCTTCACGCCGTGCTTAAGCGCAACGTCTTTCGACTTCATGCCTGAAGCAACGTCTGTTTGAATATGTGCTACGAGCATAGCGTTCACACGACCCTCTGCCCGACGAAGGCGCTGACCGTGAGAGTCCAAGCGTTTTTCATGATTTACTGACTTCTGCTCCAAGGCAGCCAGACGTTTCTCGATTTCCTCAGTCATAGGGACTCTCTTCCAATGTGCCTCTCCAACAGAGAGCGCGTGATAGAGGCCACTTGCTCTTGATCGACTCGGTAGTGATGCTGCTGAACTTCTCGCAGCCACATCGACACAGTAGATTGACTGCAACCAACAATGGATGCGATCTCTCCCTGCGTTTTCCCTTGCCGCTTGAGCTCGTGGGCTACGTGCATTACGGCCTCACGAGGAAAGCCGTCCAAGTTTCTGTATAACATCTCGCCATTATCGAATAATCGATAACCGATGTAAAGGCAGATCTCAGGTCTGTGGCACAGAAATTTCTTAAGCGTACGGGGACTACGCCTTGCGCAGGTCAGCCCGGCATCCACTGATGCGGTAGTAGCTGCTCGATTCCACAGGCCTTTTGCGTCGGCAACCGCATCAGCACATCCTTGAGATACGCATACGGATCATGCCCGTTCATACGTGCCGACTGGATCAGGCTCATGATCGCCGCAGCCCGTTTACCGCTGCGCAGTGACCCAGCAAACAGCCAGTTGGAACGGCCAAGCGCCCATGGCCTGATCGTGTTTTCGACCGGGTTATTGTCGATGGGCACGGCACCATCATCCAGGTAGCGAGTCAGCGCCAACCAGCGTTTCAGGTTGTAATCCAGTGCCTTGGCCGTGGCCGAACCCTCGGGCACAAGCGCGCGTTGAGCGATCATCCACTCATGCAGCTTTTCAGTGATGGGCACCGCCATTTCCTGACATAATCGCCAGCGCTCTTCATCACTCATGTCCTTAGCCTGCCGTTCGACTTCGTACAACCCGCCGATGGAGTGCAGCGCCTGTTCGGCCAACTGGCTTTTGTTCGCCACGTGCAGGTCGAAAAACTTGCGTCGGGCATGGGCCATGCAGCCGATTTCGGTGATGCCCTTTTCAAAGCCGGCTTTGTAGCCGGCGAAGTCATCGCACACCAGCTTGCCGTTCCAGGTGCCTAGGAAGTTGCGCGCATGTTCGCCGGCACGGCTGGGGCTAAAGTCATAGACCACGGCCTTCAGTGCCGAGAATGGCGTGGTGCAGTAGGCCCAGACATACGCGCGGTGCGTTTTCTTCTCGCCCGGGGCCAGCATCTGCACCGGTGTTTCATCGGCATGGACGACCTGCTGAGCCAACACGGCTTCGCGTAGTGCATCGACCAGCGGCTGCAGTTGTACGCCGGTTTGGCCGACCCACTGAGCCAGCGTCGAGCGGGGGATTGCCAGGCCGGCACGGCCGAAGATCTTTTCCTGCCGGTACAGCGGAAGATGGTCGGCGAACTTGGCCACCATCACGTGGGCCAATAAGCCGGCAGTGGGGATGCCCTTGTCGATCACTTGGGCAGGCACCGGTGCTTGAGTCAGTGTTTCGCATTGGCGGCAAGCCCACTTGCCACGAACGTGCTGCTCAACCGTGAACACGCCCGGCGTGTAATCCAGTTTCTCGCTGACGTCTTCGCCGACGCGCTGAAGCTGGCAGCCGCAGGCACACTCGGTGTTCTCCGGCTCGTGATGAATGACGGTACGTGGGAACTGCGGTGGCAACTGTGCGCGCTTGGGCTGCTGGCGTGGTTCGTCCGGTGCTGGAGTAGGACGAAGTGCTTTCAACTCGGCGTCGATGGCTTCGAGGTCGGTGCTGAGTAAGTCATCCAACAAGCTGCCTTGCGCCGGGCTGATCTGCTCACTGCGCTTGGCAAACTTGTGACGTTTGAGGATGGCGATCTCGTGAGCGAGCTGCTCGATGACGGTTTTGTCGCGGCGGCTCTCTCGGCCCATGGTGTCGACTTTCGACAGCAACTGCGCAGCGAGTGCGCGCAGTTGTTCGGGGGTCATTTGATCGAGATCGGGCAAGGAAGTCATGGGGGTGGATTTTACCAAAGCCGCCCACTCGACACAGCTAAAAGACCCGATTCAGAGCAACGTAATGACGCCGTTTGCGCCAATCCGCTGCCAAGGTAGGCCCAGCACCAGCGCTTGAAGTTGTTCGGGGTCGAGTTCAACTTCGTGGCCTCGATGCGTGCCATGCCAATGGAATTTTCCTTGGTTCAGGCGGCGCGCAGCCAACCAGATACCCACGCCGTCGTGCACCAATACTTTCATTCGATTGGCGCGGCGGTTGGCGAACAGATAAGCGCAGTGCGGCCTCGCCGCACCAAATACAGCGACCACACGAGCCAGTGCTGTGTCCGTGCCGGCGCGCATGTCCATAGGCTCGGTGGCGAGCCAGATGGCGTCGATGCGGATCATTGGGAGAGGCTGCTGATAAAGCGGGCACAGCCGCCCGGGTCGGAGATCGGCCAGTTCACAGTGACTGTTCGCTGCCCGGAAGAGATATCGATGCGGGCTAGATCCTGCCGAGCAGGCGCCGCCACGGCGGTCTCAAACTTCAACGGTACAAATGCAGGTAAGGCAGAGGCCTGCCGGTCACGATAGATAGGTATCCACTTGCGAACCAGATTGGCGTTGATGCCGTGCCGCAGGGCCACGCTGGCAATGGACACGTCAGGGCTTAGGCATTCCTGAACAACCTGGGCCTTGAAGGGTTTGGGATAAGAGGTGCGCTGGCGCATGGTGATCCTTGAATTGAGGGCGATGGTGTCCACGTATTTTTAGGTGGACACCATCGCCCTTAATCTGGGGATTCTGAAGGTGTGTTTGCCATCCGCTTACGAAAAAACAGCGTAGCCGAGCTGCCTTCCACTTTCGCAAGCACGCTAGCGCTGGAGAAGGCGTCCGGATTCCCCTTAAGTATTAAAAGTCTAAGTCAACCGAATGGAATAGGTGGGTGAGACAGACCAAGACTATTACGTTCCGCTTCGGGAAACAGGGCGTTACAAGCCCACCAGGCAGCGTTTCTGAAAGGTTGTGCGGGATCACTTATATATAAGCTAATTATTCTGTCCCATGTCCTCTGGGCGGCAGTTGGACGACCATCCTTGAAGTGAGCGTCGGCCTCTACCCATAGTCCAACGAGAAGCTTAAGGTGATTTTGTACTTTGTCGGCACGAAACGTAAGGTCTAAAACATCAATGCTGGTGTCACCCCTATCATCTAAGCCTACGACTGTCCACTGCCAGTTATTCGGGTGTAGTTTCCGATTAACAGGGATCCACTGGATATGATCTATGGGGTTGTCTAACCGAGGATCAATCAACAAGCGATCTTCAGCAGCGCAGTCGTAGTAGATATCCTGAATAGGGTAAGAGTACGGTGCGGAAGGAGCCAACATCCTAGAAGCGGAAACTCGAATGGGAAATTTATTCCCTTTATTTCCAGAGTTATTGCAGCGCTCACAGGCAAATAGTAGATTTTCCCATGTCCATGCTAGCCACCAGTAGTGTGTAGAAACCCTCCGCCAAACTCCATTAGTTTTATCGTCCGCCCCCAGCTTGGGGCGGAAGTGTTCAACTGGACTTCCGCACACGTCATTTGAAATTTCACAAAATGCACATTTACTATGTTGCCTTTCGAATAGAAAAGGGCGAGCGCATTGATAACCTGTACTGAAGACTTCCTTAAATTCTTTAGAGCTCAGCCCGTGGGCATTCAAAACCAGAATTGCCTCAGCCAATTTTTGGGCACGAGTTGTAGTTAGAATCTGCGGCTCCGAGCCGAGATAAAGCTTAATCATGATCTCTCGCAACCGGCTCTATAAGATCTACTACGCCATCGGTTTCGAGTTCGGCCCTTAGCGCTAGCATTACCGCATGCTGATGCTCATTTCGGAAGGGGCTACTCGCCAGTGCAGTGTACTGCCTAATTTTCTCTCCACTGATGTTCAACGTTAACCGGTCAAATCCAAAATATTCCGTATACATTTCTGTTCCGGTCATGGTGCGTGGATCAGGTTGAGTGTGCAGATCCGCTTCTCCCTCAACCTCATCCCATTCACCTGTAACTGAGTCAGGTGTGATGCGGTGGACATCGCCTGTTGTCGGATCTGACTGAACCCTGATGACTTCCTCCGGGGAAAGAGTTGCAAGCACGACGGGGCTATGTGTTGTGACTATAAATTGTAGTTTTGGGAAAGTTTTACGAAGTGCAGGGATCAGCTGAGATTGCCACTTGGGATGAAGGTAAAGATCTATCTCATCAATAATAACTAAACCTTCAAACTCTTCGGGCTGCAGGTCGGAATTTGGCGACTCCAAGAGAATGTGCCCCACTAAATCTGCTATCCAGGCAATCGTAGATTGATAGCCATGAGCGAGGGCAATAGCAGGAACTTGAAAGGTATCCGTTCCCATTTTCTGATGGAACCGGTTTCTCTCTATCAGATCCGATGCGCGCTTCACGCCTCCCTGTCCCCGCATTTCCAAGTTTATAATATCAAGCGGTAATATGCCGGTATCAATTATAGTGCTTTTTAGGATTCGCGAGTAAGCAAGAGCTTTTTTCTGCCGCTCACCGAAATGGCTTAAAAAACTCGTACTCGTTAATGCTGCTCTCGAATCGAATAACGATTTCATTCGATCCACAGAAGCCCGTGCAAGATCAGGCATCCCACCCGCCTCAGGAAGCGCGCGCTGAACTCCGTAGCCAATTACAAACCAGCTTGGAGCTTCTGTTGCTCTCGCTGTATCGAGCGGATTAACTATCTCCTGATATATGTCGAAATCATAATTGTCAGATGCGCGAATGGAGGTTTCTTTTGGCTTGAGGGTTACATTTGACCTCAAGCCCATGCCGTAAAATGGTGGGGTCTTAAGGCCGGGGTGATACTTTTGATTTATTGATGTTGGAGTGAACTGGAAGTCGGCATTAATCTCGAGAGCGCTCTTACCTCTTCTGTCCAAGAGATGAGTAATTGAACTTCCGGCTAGATCATTGACGCGCAAGCTGCCAGCTGCGGCTAAGGCGATGGCTTGAAGAATGCTGGTTTTGCCTGTGCCATTTTCCCCAATGAGAACAGTCCACATGCGCGGTTCTCCATTGGATTGCTTGAAATCTAATTTCAAGTCTTTAAGGCGTTTCAGATTTTTAATGTGTAGAGATCGGAGATACATCGCCGCCCCAAAAAATTCCAATTCAGCTTACTATACTACATCAGATCAAACAGGTTGGTATGAGTATCGAAAGGATCCGCAGATCATCCCGACGTCTCGGGATTTTTTGCCAGTCGTAGTTACTGGACGTGTCAGGTCTGATGAAAATGGCTGGTCAGCCTGAAGGCGAACGTGTGACGCCTCTGGCATTCGGGGGCAGCGGTGTATCCTTGGTAAACGTTGATTTGGGCTGTGTGGCATATGTACCGACTACGTAGGAAAACGAATGAGGAGAACTCGTCATGAAGCTTGTCAGGCTGACACGCCATGCGGAAAGCGCGGCCAACGCCGGCGAGGCTAGCTTCGATCACGCAACCATTCCTCTCACGCCGAGAGGGATTGAGCAAGCGAACCTCGTAGCTCGTTCCTTCGCGCAAGCGCCTGATCTGATCATAGCATCGCCGTTTTCCCGGGCTAAGCTGACTGCGATGGCCACCGTAGCCGCCTTTCCGGGTATTCCTGTTGAGACTTGGCCCATCCAGGAGTTCACTTACCTCGAGCCTGCCAGGTGTGCAAATACGACTGGCGACCAACGCCGGGCCTGGGTTGACGCTTACTGGTTGAAGTCAGATCCTATGTATGTGGACGGTACCGGCGCCGAGTCGTTCCGAGACTTCATTCATCGAGCTCAGTCATTCTTGGATCGACTTGCAGAGCATCCTGCTCAGGATATAGCGGTGTTTTCTCATGGGCAGGTTATCAATGCCGTCGCATGGCTGATCAAGCGTAGGCCGCAGATCTTAGATGGTCGGGCTATGGCTGACTGGCGCGAGTACGAGATCACCAACCATGTCCCCAATGGCGGTGGCTATTTGCTGACCAAGTCTTTAGACGATGCTGCTTGGAGCGTGTCCACCTCATTACTTGGAGAACGGGTCGAGGCTTCCCCGCAAGTGGGCTGTCCGCTCTCCTGTGATTCGGCTATGCAGAGTCAACCGAGCATCCACGAGGCTAGAACGGCAGTCCAGTCATCGCAGGAGGGTACCGTTGATGAGCACGCTCAAGGTGAGCTTTCTGCCAGAGAAGTAGGCCAAGTGCTTAGAGACGTGACTTGGGGGCGGCGTCTTATGACCAAGGTGGGTCACGAGTCGTGGGGTGGGATCTATGCCGGTAACTTCCGCGTGCTTATAGATGGGTGGGAGCTGTTAATTTACAACGACTGTGATGAGCTCGATTACTGCGAAGAATGCATCAGCCCTGATGGGCGTCGTTGGTCGTTTGATTCAGGGGCTCGATTTGGAACAGATCCCACTGCGTTGCTCAGCACTTGGGAACATCACACGCTTGAGAAACTGCTGAAGGCTCTCTAGCGGTCGAGTTTCGTCGGCCACGACGGCTTCCGCCGCCTCGTATCTTCTAACGCCTGCGTCCAGCGTATAAAGCTTCTAGTGATCATCCCAATCGTCGTAATACTCGTCGGACTCTGGCTGACCATCCTCGCGCTGCAGGTCTTCCGTTATGAATCTGACACGACAAACCTTATGCCTCACCAGCGTGTCAGGCACGTACTCAATCGCAGGCGTCTGCGATGAGGGGCTGCTAAGCAAATCATCTAGGCTCGTAAAAGCAGTTCGAGGCTCGAGTGAAGCCACCACCGCATGATTAAAAAGAGTCAGGTTAGTGCCTTTCCGCACTTGAGCGGATTCGAACAGTACACCGTCGAGCGGCGGGTCGAATTGCGTAGCCAGGTACTCCGCCATGACTTGGGTAGCCAGGTATTCGTGTTCCTGGTTCGGAAGCACTGGTACGGTGATTTTTGCGTGTAGCGTTTTCAAGAAGATGCGCCTACCCATTTGCTCTTCATAGCTGGCTTCAAAGGCACTCAACGGCTTCGCTTCGTAGGCTTCATCCAATGCGATGAAGTCCAGGACGCGGACGGGTCTTGTGAGTTTGAATTCGCCGCTTACGACTCGTCCTCCTACTGGTGGGCGAAGTTCGGCAACACATGTTTTTCGATCAAAGGCTCCATAAAAAGCAGCCAAGCCTTTAGGGTTCATTCGGCCAGCACCAGCGGCCTCCTTGGGTGGAGGTCCGAGTTCTGCAGCAGGCTTGCTAATGATCGAGTCGTATTCTGCAAGGGAATCACAGCGCCTGGCACGAAAGATCTGTTCGTCGACAAGCTCTCTAATAACGGACATCGAGCCATCAGGGCTTTTGAAGGATGAGAGCCCTCGAAACAGCCAGTCCAGAAAATCCTTGGCATGCTGACTAAAAAATCGATTTCCATGCTTCATTTCGTTCTGAAAATTCAGCCATCGAGCTTCTGCTTCTCTTGGTCGAATCACTCTCCACTCATAGTTTTCATCATCGCTGTACCTCGCTTCACCTCCCTGCATGATGTCGTAATGGGAGCTTTCGTTGAGGTCGCAGAGAACACGCTCGACAACCGGGTCGTCCTCATCCAAACCAAGTAATTCTGCGACATGAAAAATAAGGGGGTCGCCAGCCTGCTCTGTTTCAGAGCGTTTCCCATTGTCATCGTAATGATCGTATATCGCTCCAGGATGGCAATACTTCTGGAGGACATCGTCGACCATGGTGATCAGGTCGTCGAATGGGATAGCCTTACGCCTTTTTAGGCAGAACGAGCACTCCGCAGTCACGCCGGTTCGCCTGATCAACCCAATGAGATAGGCTTCGTTCAAGCATTGGTGGCAGATCAGGTCTTCATCCATGTGGCTGTGCCCAGCAATTCAGTTGACGGTGATTCTAAGTCAACATAGACGCTCGGCTCGATGAAAACCTGCGGCCCATAGGCTCTGCCCTCAAGGAACCCGTTGGAGACCACGTGTGGACTTGGGCTGCTTAGCCACTAGGTGTTGCAACACCATGGCTTCATAGCGTTAGCACTGACAAATGGAGTTGATTTTAAGGTTATGACCGCACCACATGCCTCGACCTACCGACGTCCCGCAGACTGGAAGCAATTCGAGCGTCTGTCTTTAGCAGTGATGAGTTGCGTCTTTAAAAGCAGGTTCGATCAGTACGGTCGGGAAGGCCAACGGCAGCATGGCGTGGATCTGTATTGTCGCCTCAAAGATGGTTCTCTCATCGCCGTTCAGTGCAAGGGACGAAATGAGAACCTCGGCAAAAATCTGACCCTGGCTCAGGTAAACCAGGCGGTTCTCGAAACAGAAGACTTTCCGTTCAAGATCGATCACTTCTTCATCCTTACCACCAGTCCGCATGACAAGCACCTTACCAATCGTGCCTTAGAGCTCACGGAAGAGCGAGCTATCGTTGGAAAGGGAACAGTGGACGTATGGGGCTGGGGGGCGCTTGAAGCTGTGATTCAAGAGAACGCCTCGCTCCAGGAGTCATTTTATCCTGACTACAAACCGAAGATTTCTCTTCGTGGCTGGTTCCTCAGGGTCGGGTTGGCTAGCTGCTTTTTCGTAGCTGCCGTCGTGGGGACTCATAAGTACCTTACCTATCAAGCCGATACAGCACAGATGAACCAAGCGACTGTCGAGGGCCTCACTGAGTATATGGATCTGAATGATCGGTTGATTCAGATCTATGAGGGTTGCCTTGGGATGCTGGACAAAGAGACCTTTGCCTTCTCATATTCTTTTCAGCAATTTTGCATCGCTCCTGTGGAAAAAACGCTGAATGCAATGGAGCATCAAGTGCAGCACGCCAGTTTAAAAATCGACATTGCAGCGATTAATCAGCTGGATGTGCTGCTCGACCTATTGCGAGAGGATTATCGACAAGGATTGATCGCCAATCAGATGAGCGATTTTTTTGAACAGGGCATCAGGGATAGCCAGAAGGCACTTTGCATTCCTAACAATTCTGATGCGTCTGCTGAACGCTTGAAGCGGCTGCGTAAGCCAGCTGACGATGCGATGAACCGGCAACTGGAGTTCTATTTCATCCTCCGCGACTTTATCCTGCCTGGGCTTCAATCCATGCAGGCAAATGTGCTCGTCGCAGCTCGGCAAAGCAACCGCAGTGGCCTATCAGAACAGATGCTGAGTGACGCGCATCAGTTAAGCGAGCTACTGAAGCAGCGCCATCAGTATCGAATGGAGGAGCCACAGCAGCCTTTCACTCTGTCTGCTGTCAAGCATTTGAGCTCCCGAGGGATAACAATATCAGGCGAAATGGACACCATGATTGAAGATGCCCGCTATGCCCACGTTTTGCTCAAGGGGATTCGAGCATCATTTCTTGGCAAGCACGAGGACGTGAGTGAGCTAATTGAATGTGGCGTCTATGTTAAGGATGCCGGAGTAAGGTTCCGCAAGGATGAAGAAGCCATCAAGGCCTCCGCCGTACCAAACGCCTGAGATGAGCAGTCAGGCTGTTGCTTACCGAGGCGGTGCTGTTGGTAGCGCGGGTGCACAGAGGCATGTCACATGACGCAACAGCTCTTCGATTTCGACCTCAAACGCGTTTCTCGCTGGCACTACATAACTGGCAAAACCGCAATCAATTTCCCCTACCCAGGGTGTATCACTGGTGGTTGGCACTTCCTGTCTTACTTCGACCGAGATTCGGGCGTTGCCAAGGTGTCGCTTGCAGGGATTCACTACCCTAACACCGATGCGTTTTTTGGCGACACGGGCATCACTGATGTGACCGAGCAGCCCAGGAAGGGTGGCTGGCCCGTAGAGGAAAAAAACCTCTTCATGGCTGACCACTACAGAGCCGCAGCAGACATGATCGTGAAATGGGCTTTGAGCGATTCAAGACACTGCAATGTAGAAGTCGCGGAATGGTTCCCTTCCCCTGAGGCGAGAAGTCGGCTGCTTGAGTTATTGGAGCTTGGCAAGCCCAAGCTTTTGGAGCTGAGCAGGCTGCAAAAAGTAGAAGCTTGGCTAAGCTCGCAATAAGTGATGACGTCTGGTTGGTCAGGAAGACAGCCGTGTAATACGTACTGAATGAGAGCAATGGATATGCGCAAGAAGTCCCAATCATGGTTTGTCCCGGTGCTGATTCTTTTTGCCGTTCTGTGGGCAATAGGGAAGAAAGACACACCTCCCGCTTCGGTACAACCAAGCGCCCTGAGCACGCCAAATACGCTAACGTCAATTTCGCCGAGTCAGTCCTCAGCGCCGGCCCCTGCCACTGCGACTGAGCACTTTGTAAGTGCTGATAATCTCAATGTCCGGGATCAACCAGGCGGTAAGGTCGTATCGAAGCTGAAGCGTGGGGAAAAGGTTCAGGTTTTCGAGACGAGGAATGAATGGGCGCGCATCAGCACTGATGGTCAGTCTTCGAAATGGCTTTCGTTAAAAAGCCTGTGCAGCGGGTCGTCCTGCTACATTGTTTCGAAACCCAAACCAGTGACTCAGCCAGTGCAGCCTGCTCTCCAACAGACTCCAGCTTACGGTTTCTCATGCCCCTGTTTCTCTGGAAATGTGTGTATAGGGCCTCGCGGTGGTCGGTACTGCATAACTTCCGGAGGAAACAAGCGCTACGGCGTTTGACCCATTATCTAATGACGGCCTTCACGCAGATTAGTGATTTCGCAGGCGCGTAGGCAGAAAGCCCGGTAGAGCAGGCTGTAACGTCACGATAAATTTCCCTGCAGATTACGGGTATTGGCTTTGAATCCTTGCGACCGCCCCCGTTGCTGACCAATGGGCAGGTTCAGGGGGCGGGGGATTGAGCGCAAGAAGCATTTCTCTATTGGGCGAATCCTTTCTTCCTGAATCACCTTGGATCAGCGGCGCAGGAGACGGTTAAGTACAAGTATGGCTACTGCACCAATCGCGATAGCAGCCACTGGTTTTTCTTTCGCGAATCTAGACACGCTATCAAGTGCATCGCCATAGGTTTGAGTCAGCTGGCCAGCAGCTTGGCGTCCCGCACCTTCGGCTTCAATCTTCGAATCACCCAGTAGTTTTCCCACTGCGCTTTGAGCTTTGCCGGCAACCTTCTCTACAACGCCCTCAACCTGTTCGCTTTTCATGATTTCAATACCTTCGTGAGTGAGCAGCTCAGATTCAGCTGAGCTAGCGGCCATGTGCACGGCTTTAGGGGGATGAGCTTCAAAATAAGTTCAAAGTTGGTAAGGCTCAGGAACGAACCCATCTAGTAGATAGGACATTTGCGACTCTGCTATCTTGACCGTCGACCGCTACTTGCATGAGGGTGCATGGGATGAATTATTTGGCTCATCTACACCTTGGGGGGCAATCGTCTGACGAGCTCCTGGGGAGCCTGTACGGGGACTTTGTTAAAGGCCCACTCGCAGGGCGCTTTTCTCCTAAAACTGAGACTGCGATTCAGCTGCATCGCACGATTGATGCCTTCACTGATGCCCACGGGTTGGTCAAGCGAGCGCTGTCACGATTTCCCAACGAGAAAAGACGCTACGCTGGGATCGCTCTCGACATGTTCTTTGACCACTGCCTCGCGCGCGATTGGGAGCAATACTCTAACGTCCCGCTGGATGATTTCGCGCAGCAGATCTATGGGATTTTGGAGGCAGAGCCTAACCTTCCTCCGTCACTGGCGCAGGTCGTGCCTTTGATGATCTCGGAGGATTGGCTGTGCGCCTATAGAGACCTTGAAATGATTGGATATGGCCTGGGCATAATCTCGATGCGCCTTTCCAGACCAGAGGTGCTTGATGGATTGTTCGAACATCTCGAAGGCAATTATGAGCTGCTGAGCGCAGATTTCAGTGAGTTTTACCCAGCACTCCAAGATTTTGCGCGTGTGCCTGCTGACGCAGACCCAATGTGTTGAGGTTGTGGCGCACTGGCCAACTCGACTCAAGGGTGAAGCCTGGTAAGGCAAACGCTGTCTTATGATGAGTGACTAATTTATGATGCCCAGATGACAAATTCGGATTCGGCATCATGAGTACACGTTCAGACCTTTTGACTAGCGCCGAAGTTCTGCTGCGCACTAAAGGCTACGCGGCCTTCAGCTATGCCGACCTTGCGGACGACATCGGCATCAAGAAGGCGAGTATTCACCATCACTTCCCCACCAAGGAAGGCTTGGCAATTGCCATCGTCGAGAGCTACCTGTTCCGGTTTAAAAAGCAGCTGGACGCTATCAATGATGAACACGTAAGTTTTCTTGACCGCCTGAATGCGTTCGCCTTGATGTTCGCGCACAGCAGTCAAAACGGGATGCTTCCACTCTGTGGTGCCTTGGCCGCAGAGCTTCTGGCCTTGCCTGAAAGTCTCAAAGAAATGACGAAGGATTTCTTTGAGATCCATCTCACTTGGCTCCAAGCAAATATTAAGCTGGGTCAAGATCGAGGAGAACTCAAAGCCGACCTAGATGTAATCAGGGTTTCAAGGTTCATATTGAATACTTTGGAAGGTGCGAGCTTTGTTTCTTGGGCGATGAGCGATGACTACGAGAAATCCTCGGGATTTGATTTGATTTTATCTAGCCTTCGTCACTGAACTACCAAGAGCGAGCGACCTTGAATCATTTGATTCAGGGTCGCGAGCCGATCTACGCTTTTTTCAATTAGCGCGTACTGAAATCCACCGGATAGATCACTCGGTATTATCTGGTGTGCGATAGATTTGCAACCAATGACGTGAAGGCTTGCTTGTAGGAGGCTCCTATTCGTGGTCGCGGATCGTACAATACCGCCCATGACGAGCGTCAACCGCGCTCTTAGCTGCGTTTAAAGTGACCTCTTGAAACGACCCCCCGTCTCGTCCCAGCACGTTGCCTGGGGTTACATAAACAGTCATAAAGCCTCCCTGATTTCTATCCACGTAATGATGGCACCATGCCGTCACGCCTGCACAATTGCATAAAACCTACCCCGATGCATAGAGCCGTGCGATGTCTTGCCAAGGCGCCGCTCTCGGTGATTCTACTGATCACATCACCCATTGCTTTGCCATCAATATTCCCAATTCCTCTATGCAGCCTAAATTTACAAAGCTATCGGTATCATCACATCCCTTGTAAGCCATCCTACTACTTGGTAGGCTTGTTTCTCTCCCGGCCTAATCGTCAGGCTTATCTGAAGAGGAACATCTACATGAGCAGCAATCTGAATGGTATCGATGTAGCCGCACTGCAGAATTTCGCCGAAGGCGTTGCTGTAGATGCGAGCAAGCGCCACGCGAGCTTCAACGTTAAGACCGAGTGGAAAGGCCAGACTCGCTCCGTAGCTAAGGTCAGCCGTTACAGCCTGGCCGGTGAAACCTATTCCCGCAATTTTGAAATTGCCGCCGACGAGCCGAATGAATTGCTGGGCGAAAACACCGCTCCTAACCCTCAGGAGCTGCTGATGGCTGCTCTCAACGCCTGCATGTCGGTCGGCTATGCCGCCAATGCCGCGATGATGGGCATCAAAATTTACAGCCTGGAGATCGAGACTGACGGCACCCTCGACCTGCGTGGCTTTCTGGGCATCGATGAAAGCGTTAACCCAGGCTACGACGAAGTAAGTGTCGTCATTCGCCTGCACACCGATGCGTCCCGTGAGCGCGTAGAGGAACTGCACAACGTGGTGCTCAAGACTTCGGTCAACTACGCAAACTTCTCTAAAGCCATCCGCATGCTCCCTAAGCTCGAAGTCATCGAAGGCTAGCCGTCCTGGCTACAGGTCAGCACGGCACCTTGCCGCTGGCGACCTCTCACTTATCTGATACCGGAGTCTGTAATGAACGATTTTTTTAAAGGCAAAAAACTGTTGGTCGTCGGCGGCACGAGCGGCATGGGCTTGGAAACAGCGCGCCAGTTTTTGAAAGCGGGTGGCAGCGTGGTTCTCACCGGCAGCAAACAGGATAAAGCCGATGCTGTGCGTGCCGAGCTGAGTCCGCTGGGGAACGTATCAGTGATCGTTGCCAACCTCATGACCGAGGAAGGGATGAATCATGTACGCAACGAAATCAATGCCAATCACAGTGACATCGGCTTCATGGTGAACTCTGCAGGCATATTCATTCCGAAGCCTTTCATCGAGCACGATGAGGCGGATTACGACATGTACCTGGATTTGAACCGCGCCACATTCTTTATCACGCAGGCAGTGGTCAAAAATATGCTTGCTGCCAAGCGCGAAGGCTCCATTGTCAACGTCGGTTCGATTGGCGCACAGGCCGCGCTGGCCGGCTCTCCAGCAACTGCGTATTCGATGGCTAAGGCGGGTCTGCACGCAGTCACCCGTAACCTTGCAATTGAATTGGCTCACTCAGGTATCCGAGTCAATGCCGTTTCGCCTGGCATCGTTCACACCTCGATCTATGAAGGCTTCATGGACAAGGACGCGATCCCTGAAGCGATGAAGTCACTGAACAATTTCCACCCACTGGGTCGAGTGGGTGTTCCCGAAGACGTCGCCAATACCATCCTGTTCTTGCTGTCCGATAAAACTTCCTGGGTGACCGGTGCTATCTGGGACGTTGATGCAGGGGTGATGGCGGTACGTGCCTAAACACCGATGCAAGCGCTGCGTGTAGCGCCTCTCATTGGGGCGCTTCCCAGCACGCTGCTCCGGTTATAAGGCTGCTGGCTGCAGGAGTTCAAATGTCCATCACGACAAAAGCCGCGCTGCTGAGCTACGCGGAAACCCAGATGCGTTCAAAGGGTTACTCAGCGTTCAGTTACGCGGATCTCGCAGCGAAAGTCGGCATTAGAAAAGCCAGCATTCACCATCACTTTCCTACTAAGGAGTGCTTGGGCGCGGAGCTGATCAACGACTACATCGCTCGGTTCAACGAGACGTTGGTGTCAATCGAGATCAGGCATCCCGATCCACTGCAGCGCTTACAGGATTTTTCCCGACTTTTCGTGATCAGCGCGAATGAGGGGCTGCTGCCGTTATGCGGCGCCTTGGCGGCGGAAATGGCTGCATTGCCTTTGTCGCTTCAAGGGCTCACCAGGGACTTCTTTAATTCGCAACTCGCCTGGCTCCAAAGCACCCTTAGTGACGCAGTCCGGCAGCACAACTGGTCACTGGGAACACCCGCTGAGAACTTCGCCTTCATGCTGCTGAGTATGTTGGAGGGCGCAAGCCTCATTGATTGGACGCTCGGTCGATCAATCGACCCTTTGGCAGGTTTTAACCATTTGCTTGAAATGGCGGCAATTCAGTCTTCATTTCTTCGTGCAGGATAAATTATGCAAACCCCTTCGAAAAAATTCGTAGTCGATATTTGGTCTGATTATGTGTGTCCTTGGTGCTGGATTGCCAAGCGTCGTTTTGAAAAAGCGCTCGAAAACTTCCCGCAGAAAGACGATGTACAGGTCAACGTTCGGGCCTATCGACTGGCTGCAAATCACGCCCCTGAACCGATGGTCGCAGCACTGAAACGTAAGCTCGGCAACCCAGATTCCGCAGCAGCGATGATGAACACTGTGAGTAAATATGGCCAGGCCGACGGGCTGGATTACCGCTTCGACACTATGATGTTCGGCGATACTGCTGATGCTCATGTCTTGGTGAAAGCGGTTGAAGACGGGGCAGTGAAAAAGCGCCTTGTGGAAGCGCTGTACGAACAAAGCACCAGCCACGGTAAGTCACTTTTTGATCGCGCCAGCTTGGCGGTGATTGCGAAAGATGCAGGTGTGTCGGATGCGGCAATTCAATTGGCGTGGTCATCTGTAGAACTGCGCGTAGAGATGGAAGCGGATGAGCATTTCGCCGCCCAGTTGGGTTCTGGCGTGCCTCTCTTCGTCTTCAACAATGAATTCTCTGTTTCCGGTGCACAACCTGAAGCTGCTTTTCTTGAAGCGCTCAATCAAATGGTAGAAAGCGCGAAAGTCGACGATAGCTCATTGATGGGCCAAGTCTGCGGCATCGATGGCTGCAAAGTTTGATCGGCAACGGAACGTGGCACTCACAAGGTGCCCCCTTTTCCTTAACACAACACGTGAGACCCAAATGAGCCGTATCGTTGAGTTGAGCGCTCCCCAATTTGCCCGCTTTGTTGCCAAAGGCAGCAGTGTCGTACTGTTCTCAGCATCTTGGTGCAAACCTTGTAAAGAGATGAAGCCAGTCTTCATGGATTTGGAAGCAAAGCTCCATGCTCTGGCAGTGTTTGGAAAAATTGATATTGCGGTATCACCGACGATTGCGCAGATGTATGGCATTCGCACTGTGCCGTCCTTGGCAGTGTTCCACGAAGGCCGATTGTTGAAAGTCTTCGCCGGGTCTAAATCAGTTTCAGCCTTGAAAAAAGCAATCGTCACTGAGCTGGAGGACGCTAGCTAAACAAGCATCCTCCTCGACCGGTAAGTCAGTCAGCTATCTGACTCGCTGCGTGGAAGGCTCACCTTTCCTGGGCCTGCGTCAATTGGATGAGCGCGATCTTCATTGAATATTTCCGTTAGTAAAGCGTTGGCTCGTTTGTAAGCGTCGTACTTGAATTCGGTATCGTCCTCGGGCTGAGCGGCCATCTCTTCTAGCATTTCCGAGTTCAGGCGACGGAATCGATCCGCACGCTCACGAGCTTCGTAGCGTCCTATCCCGAGTTGCCCCAAAGCCCTGCGCCCCAGGGACAATGCGCTTTCAAATGTCTCTCGCTCGACTTCTTCCACACCCATCTGACGTAGGGTAATGATGTGCCCCATATCTCGAGCGCGCACCACCAGTTTTAGGGATGGAAAATGCTCCTGGGCCAACTTGGTCAGTGCCAGGTTATCGTCCTGATTATCGATGGCGTTGATCAGCACCACGGCTTGAGCAGCGCCCGCTGCGTGCAGTAAGTCGAGGCGGGTGGCATCCCCGTAGAACACCTTCACCCCGAACTTTCGCAGTGTCTCGATGTGGTCGGGATCATGATCCAATACCACGACTTCAAAACCACAAGACATCAGCAGTCGCCCAGCGATCTGCCCGAATCGACCGAAGCCAGCAATGATGACCCGAGGGTTGCTCTGATCAATGGTGTCCGATTCCTCGCTGCCCTGTTTGCTCGAAGACTCCAGATGATTGAGCAAAAGGATCAACAGTGGCGTTACACACATGGACAGCGCCACCGCCAACGTCAGGCTTTTACCCCAAGGGTCTACCAGGATGCCGGCGACGGTCGCTGCGCCAAATACTACAAAGGCAAACTCACTTCCCTGTCCAAGGAACACCGCCTGCCATGAGCGCTGATCACTTGGGACATTCAGGAAACGCCCCAGGAGCTTGATCACGAGCAGCTTGATCAGGATAAAGCCCAAGGTCAGAGTGATGACTTTCAGCGGCGAATCGATCAGCGTTCCGAAGTCAATCGACATGCCTACGCCGATGAAGAACAGACCCAGCAACAGTCCTTTGAAGGGTTCAATATCGCTTTCCAGAGCGTGGCGATATTCCGAGCTGGCCAAGAGAACGCCGGCCAGGAAGGCGCCCATGGCCATGGATAAGCCGGCCTCTTCCAACAAGAGACCGAACCCGAACACCAGGAACAGTGCGACGGCACTGAAGATTTCCCTCAAGCCGGAGCGCGCTACAAAGCGAAGGACAGGGCGAGATACGTATTGGCCCAGGAGAACCACTGCGACAATCGCCCCGACGATTTTTGCGATGGACAGGGCCAACTCTGCACCTGAGGGCGTACCACCATTTGCGGCCAGCAGTGGGATCATGGCCACTAGGGGAATCGCCGCGATGTCCTGCAAAAGCAACACGGCAAAACTGCTGCGACCCACTGCGGTGGAGTTCATGTTTCGCTCGGTCATGGCCTGCATCGCGATAGCAGTCGAGGACAGGCTTAACGTCAGCCCTACCAGCAGCGCAGCCGTCCAGTTCAAGCCAAGTGCAGCGCAAAATATTGCGATGGCCGCACCGCATGCCAGCATCTGCAAAGCGCCACCGCCGAACACCATGCGGCGCATGGCCCAAAGGCGTTTGGGGTCGAGTTCGAGGCCAATGATGAACAGCATCAACACCACGCCGATTTCAGCAAAGTGCAGGATGGACTCGACATCGGTCACAAGCTTCAAACCCCATGGGCCGATAAGGCAGCCGGCTATTAAGTAGCCTAGAACCGGGCCAAGCCCTAACCGAACGGCGATTGGGACTATCAAGGCAGCTGAGCCCAGGTAGATCAGCATTTCAATCAGACTATGAGTGTCCATTCAATCTTCCTTCCATGACGTCAGGCGTTCGCCATAAATATGGATCTGCTTGAGCAGTGCGGTTTGATCTGCTCTGTAAGCGCCATGGACTGCAACTGGGCTTAGCCAATGCATCCCGCAGTAACTCGCCGTTGCCTGAAGGGGCTGAGACAGTACGGCAAAACCTGGGTAGTCGCCGCCTTCAAAATGATCATGCTCTCCACCGGTAGTCACGGCCCACAGCAGTTTTTTGTTTTTTAAAGCAGTGCCACCCGCGCCGTAGGCCCAGCCCTGAGTGAAGACTTTATCGATCCACAGCTTCAAGAGAGGTGGGTAGCTATACCAGTACAGAGGGTGTTGCAGAACGAGGAGATCTGCCTGTTCCACCGCCCTCTGCTCAGCTTCAACGTCGATATTGAAATCGGGGTAGAGGTCGTACAGCGAACGGATTGCGACATCGGGATTGTTGGCTGCCAGCTTGAGCATCAACATGTTGACGTTGGATTTATCAGGGTAAGGATGGGCGTAAATGATCAAAATCACGGAGTAGTCCCCACAAACCTGGCGTTCTTTAAGAACGGAAAAGCTCCCTGTTCATTGAGCATAACCGCACTCAACGAACAGGGAGCTAATGACCTGAAGGTGAAGCCTTACTGGCCGGCTTGCAGCTTCAATACTTCCTGCGCAGTCACAGGTTTGCCAGCAATACCCCAGTCTCCGCTCTTAACCTCTTCGAAGATGACCCAGGTGAGGGCACGCATGTTTTCTCCCTCTACCGATACCATGGCGTCAGTCACTTTGCGGATGACCTCGGCTTTTTGCTCGTCGGTAAAAACGCCTTCAATGCCTTTGATAGTCACGAGTGGCATGGTGTTCTCCTAAATGTTTGGGATGGGATATCAAGCGTTGGCCGCTGCGTATTCCGGATAATCGGTGTAACCCTTATCAATCGAATCGCTTACACCGTAGTAGGTCGCGCGATCACCTTCGGCCAATGGCCAATCGTTCTGCATACGCTCTACCAGATCAGGGTTGGCAATGTAGGCGGTGCCAAAGGCAATCAGATCTAGCTCGCCTTTGGCCAGCTCAGACTCTGCGATCTCCTTGGTGAAGCCGCCCGCAGCCATCAAGGTGCCCTTGTACGCTTCACGGAATGCTGCGCCGAAACCAGGTGGTGTTTGTGCGGCAAGGATGGTCGGTTGGTAGTTCAGATGAACAAATGCCAGCTCTCGCTCGTTGAGGGCAGCCGCCATACTCATCCAAGTTTCTTCTTCGCCTTCGTACACACCGAAGTCATAGAGGCGACCAAACGGAGAGAAGCGCACACCGATCTTCGATCCGCCGATTTCAGCAGCAATCGCGTCAATGGTTTCCAGCAGGAAGCGCTGACGGTTGGCGATGGAGCCACCGTACTGGTCTGTCCGAGTGTTAAGTGCGCTGCTCAGGAATTGGTCGAAGAGGAAGCCGTTGGCTGCCATGATTTCGATACCGTCAAAGCCGGCGTCGATGGCCATCCGTGCGGACTTCACGAAGTCAGCGATGACGCGCTTCACTTCTTCAGTCTCCAGGGCGCGTGGTGCGCTAGGTTGAACAGGGCCTGATTTGGTAGGTTCGATCCAGGCATACACAGTGGTATCCACTGCAGGCACCGTGCCCGAGGACACAGGCACGATGCCATGAACCGATACATGGGACATGCGACCAACGTGCCAGAGCTGAGCAAAAATTTTCCCGCCCTTGGCATGCACTGCGTCAGTCACTTTGCGCCAGCCTGGTAAGTGCACATCCTCATAAATGCCAGGGGTGTACAGATAGCCGCGAGCCTCATCGGAAATAGGCAGGCCTTCGGTGATCAGCAAGCCGGCAGAAGCTCGTTGTGCGTAGTAAAGCGCGTTGGATTCATTCGGAATGTTGTTCAAGGTTCGGGTGCGAGTCATGGGGGCCATGACAACGCGGTTTTTCAAAGGAGTACCGGCCAGATCGTAAGGAGTGAACAGCTTATTCATGATTTATCTCGACGTCGTTGAAGGGAGAAATTCGGCGTTTGATTTAGGACTTGTCGAACGCGTCGAGTACGTGGGTGCTGTAAACCATCGCAGCACCAGCATTCATGTTGATGGCCACACCCAAGGCTTCAGCTACCTCTTCACTGGTTATGCCGAGCTTCTTGGCTTCAGCAGCATGGAAGGCAATGCAGCCATCGCAGCGTGTCGTCACGGCCACTGCAAGGGAGATGAGCTCGCGAGTCTTGGCGTCCAGATGGTTGGTTTTCCCACCGGCGGCGCCGAGAGCGGCCATGCCTTTCATCGTTTCTGGCGACAGGCCGTTGAGCTCTACCAAACGAGTATTGATGTCTTTGCGGGTTTGCTTCCAATCTTGCATGGGATTCTCACAGGGATGGCGTTGGTTGCATGAATTTAAAATCTGCAACAAAGCTACCATCCAGTTGGTAGGCTTTCAACGATCATGTGTTGATTTTTAATATCAATGCAATTGAATGGGCAGTTTGTGCTGATTTTTGGAAGGAGAGATCGAGTGAGAAATATTGCTCAGCTAGCTGGAGGCTCATCTGGCGGGTTGTCTAGCAGCTCTACCATGTAATACCACTGCATTTTTTGGTGACACCAGCGTCACTGGTGCGACCGCGCAATTGGGATTGCGTGGCTGACCTTCAGAGTGCAGAAAGCTCTTCATGGCTGACCACTACAGAGCTGCGGCGGACATGGTGGTGATTGGGCATTGAGCCATTCAAGACACTGCAACGTAGAAGTAGCCGAATGGTTCCTTCCTCTGAGGCGACGCAGCGTCTGCTCGAGATACTGGATCAGGGAGAAACCAAGCTTTCAAAATTAGGTTGGCTGCAAAAAGTGGAAGCTTGGCTAAGCTCGCAATAGGTGATGATGTCAGGTTGGTCAGGAGGACAGCCGTTGTCATACGTGACGAATGAGAGCAATGGGTATGCGCAAGAAGTCGCAGTCATGGTTTGTCCCGCTCCTGATCCTTTTTGCCGTCCTGTGGGCAGTGGGGAAGAAGGACACGACTCCAGCCCCCGCACAGTCAGGCGTTCTGACCGCGCCGAGTGCGTTAGAGTCGACTTCTCCAGCCTCACCCTCAGCGCCGGCCCCTGTCTCTGCGACTGAGCACTTTGTAAGTGCTGATAATCTCAATGTCCGGGATCAACCAAGCGGTAAGGTTGTTTCAAAGCTGAAGCGCGGGGAAAAGGTTCAGGTTTTCGAGACGCGCAACGAATGGGCGCGCATCAGTATTGGTGGTCAATCACCGAAATGGCTTTCGTCAAAAAGCCTGTGCAGCGGGTCGGGCTGCTACGTTGCTCCGAAGCCCAGACCGTCGGCCCAGCCTCCACAGCCTGCTCGCCAACAGACTCCAGCTTACGGTTCCTCGTGCCCCTGTTCCTCAGGAAACGTGTGTATTGGGCCTCGGGGTGGTCGATACTGCATTACCTCTGCCGGTAACAAGCGGTACGGCGTTTGAGCGATTAACTGATGACGTCTTGCCGGGGGTTACACTTTCGCAGGCGCTTTAGCCGGTAGACGAGCCGGTCTCTTGACGAGGTTTCGTTGCAGACGGATAGGTATTGGCTATGAATCCGTAACCACCTGACTCTACAACCAGGTGGTTCACCCTCATTTTTGATTTTCCAGCTCAGTGCTAAACATGCACACCATACGGAAAGTGGTAATTCAGAATTTCAAAAAATTCAAAACGCTCACGCTCGATTTTGAGTCTGGGAAGAATGTGCTGATTGGCAACAATGAGGCAGGAAAAAGCAGCATTTTGCTCGCGCTAGACCTCGCGCTCGGCGGGAGTCGCAACCGCATTGAAGCTCTGGGTGCAGAAGCTCTGCTCAACAAGGATTCGGTTGACACTTTCCTTGCTGGGGAGAAGAGCCTGGAGAAACTACCTGAGCTGATAGTCGACGTTTTCCTAGAGGAAGGTGACGACGAGGGCCTGTATGGAACCAACAACGCCCACCAGCGCCAGACTGACGGTGTGCGCATGATCCTTGCGGTGATGGCCGAGTATGGCGAAGCGGTGAAAGCCATCTTGGCTGATGATCAACCGAACTTCCCATTTGAATATTATGCGGTGCGGTTTGAAACGTTCGCCGGCAGGCCCTACGCAGCATTCAACCGCCCCATTAAGCACATGATGCTAGACGGTTCACGTATTGATGGCGATCACGCGTCTCGTGAATACACCCGAGCCGTGTACGCTTTCAACGCACCCGTAGAAGATCGGTACAAACTTGAAAACCTGTACCGCCAAGGCAAGCAGGCGTTTACAGGACAACATCTCGCAGCGCTCAACGCTGACCTACCCGCGTATCAGTTTGACGTACGGAGTGGCGTCCGGTCGAACCTGGAAATCGACCTAATCCTCACGGAAGACAATATTCCGCTTGAGAACCATGGCAAAGGAAGGCGGTGCTTCATCAAGACCGAATTTGCGCTTAGCAAACACAAGCAAGGCGGCTTGGATGTAATGCTCTTGGAGGAGCCTGAGAACCACCTCAGCCATTCCTCGATGAAAGCACTCGTCGCCAAGCTGGCGGAGAACGAGAGCACACAGCTTTTTATCGCAACCCACAGCAGCCATATTTGCTCAAGACTTGACCTTCGGCATGCCCTTTTGATCGGCCCGAATGCAGCTGCTGGCTCACTTAAAGCCCTATCACCTGACACCGCAGAATTCTTCATGAAAGCCCCGGACAACAACGTCCTGGAGTTCGCGCTCTCAAAGAAGGTGATATTGGTTGAAGGTGATGCTGAATTCATCCTGGTGGAAGAGTTCTATAAGCAATGTACAAATGGACATCTACCGCATGTCGATGACGTTCACATAATCTCTATTGGCGGCACCAGCTTCAAAAGGTACATGGAGCTCGCTAACCTGCTCGGAATTCGAGTTGCAGCCATACGGGACAACGACAAGGATTATCAGAAAAACTGCGTAGAAAACTACGTCGACTTCGTTTCGGATAACGCCAAAGTCTTTGCCGACAAAGACGATGCCCGTTCAACCTTCGAAATAGGGTTGCACAACGACAACGAGGAAACCTGCAAGACTGTCTTCGGCCCAGGACGAAAAACCCTCTCCCCCTTGGAATACATGCTGGCAAACAAGGCAGAAGCCGCGTTTGAGCTGCTGAAGGGAAAGCCCGGTGAGCTGACCGTTCCGGCCTACATCGCGGAGGCAATCCAATGGATAAACGAGTGATGTTCGCTGTGGCAGGGTCAGGGAAGACCACCTTACTCGTGAAGCGTCTGAGCCTAGAAAAGCGCGCACTGATAATCACCTACACGGAGAACAACTATCGCCATTTGCGCGATAGCATCATCAAACGGTTTGGCCATGTGCCGAAAAACATCAACCTGCTGAGTTATTTCACGTTCCTTTATAGCTTCTGCTATCGCCCTCTGCTGCAGGTGCATATGCAGACGCGGGGAATCAGCTTTCGAGCTCCGCACGCCCGTACGCTAAAGCTCAAACGGGACAATATGGCGTATTACGCCACTAAAAGCGGCAGCGTTTACCACAATCGCCTCGCAAAGCTCCTAGAAACCGTTAATGCAATTCCTGACGTGATGGCGCGAATGGAGCGCTTTTACGATGAGTTTTATGTCGACGAAGTTCAAGACCTAGCAGGTCATGATTTCAACCTGCTAATGGCATTAGCGAAAGCCAAGGTTGAAATGCTATTTGTAGGTGACTTCTACCAGCATACGTTCGACACCAGTCGTGATGGAAACGTGAACAGCTCGCTACACGCCGACATTGGGAAATACGAAAAGCTTTTTCAAAAAGCGGGTGTGACTGTCGACAAGGAAACACTGAGCCGAAGCTGGAGGTGCGGTGTCACCGTATGTGATTTTATTCGAACACATCTGCAGATTGATATGCAGTCACAGCATACCTACGAAACCGAAATCATTCCTCTGGCCAATCAGGTGGATGCTAACGCCGTACACGCCGATGGCAACGTGGTGAAGCTGTTCTATCAGGAGCATTACAAGTACGGGTGCCTGTCTAACAACTGGGGCGCCAGTAAGGGTTTGGATCACTACAACGATGTGTGCGTTGTACTGGGTACTACTCACTGGAAGATCTATCAGACGTCCTCGCTCGCCGCGCTCCCCCCACAGACAAAAAACAAGCTTTATGTTGCGTTCTCACGGACTCGCGGAAGGCTGTACCTAGCGCCCGAAAAACTTTTCAAACCCTTTAAAACGGACTAGGTCGTAGCCATGGGTGGTGATGTCTGGCGTAAGACCTTGCCCAGAAAGTATTCTCAGTATGAAGGGGAACCGCCGGGCATGACACCTAGCGTGATCAGTCGAAAGACTGGCCCTGCTCCATCTCCCCAATCCAGCTGTATGTGCCGTTTAGCCAAACGAAGACGCTGTTGAGCACCTCGCGCAAGTGCCGGATGTTGATATGCGTAACGTCTGGGAGATGGTCTTTACCATTGTTGGTCGTCGCATACCGAAACGCCATCGAGTCTGGGTCGACGTTGTCCAACTGGCGAATGAATTCGTGAACAGCAGTAGCGTTGACGTCAGACCGCTCTAGCCCCAAGTCCTTGAGCAGATGCCGCAACTCCGACCACAGAGGCATCAACGGATGCTTATCGTAGTTCTTGGGCTCTTTGCCTGTCAGAGCGCGAGCACTCTTTAGCATCAGCTTGAACTGCAGCTCCAAGGAATGGCGGTACAGAAAAAGCAAAGGATAAATGCCGCTGTCCAATGGCACCTGACGATTCGCCATCGCCTCCACAAGACCGTCGGCGGCATCTTTGTATGCAAAAGCATAGAGGTCGGCACGAAAGTGAGACCAGTTCAGCATCGCGTTGTACTGCCAATCCTCACCCTGGATAAACAGCTGCTGGCCGGAGAAGTCTGCCGGCCACTGGATGGCCTCAAGCTCCGGGTCGAGCATCGGTAGCGATTCCTCATCCATATCGTCTCCTCACGTTGGCCAGTCCATGGTGTAGAACTTTACGAATCTAGGTGGACTACCGGCAACCAGTAAGTGGTTTTCTGGCTCGGGCTACTGTGCGAGAAAGCGTGATCTCAGGTTGAGGTCACGGCGTTCTTTGTGCGGGATACTTGATCTATGCTGGGTATGATTTCGGTGCCTCATTGAGCCTCATAGGGTTTGTTATCGCGGTAGCCTAGAGGTCATTGCAAGGAAGCTTGTATGAGATTTTATCGGTTTGATCCCCAAAAGCTTGTTATGCCCGTGAAGCACGACGTGCAAGTTGATTCCGATTTGGCCGGCCTGATTCTGCAGGTGCGTCCCAAGGACTGCATTGTGCTGGCCGGTTGGGACGCGAGAGCCCAGGTTGGTAATGTGAGGGCATTTGGCATCGTCATGACGGTTGATCGAGAGTCAGGCCGTGCAAAAATTCTGTGGCGCGAGGCTGATGTCACGCTTCGGCCCAGCTCGAATGGAAGACGTTACTGGGTGCAAGCCAAACACTGGTTTGCTTTTGCTCCTGACGTGGTCAACCGGTACGGTCTTCCAGATCTACATGCCGAATATTTTCCAGACATCGCTGGATTCGACATCCCTGCACCACCACCGCCCGTGAAAGGTGTGAGTCGTCCCTCGAATTCGCCGACAGGTGGATACGTCTATGTCATTCGATCTAAGCTGGGTTTCAAGATCGGCAAAACAATTCACCTGAAAGCTCGCACTCGGCTCTTTGAGGTCAAGCTCCCCTTTCCCATAAGCCTTGAACATTACGCCTGGTTTGATGATTACAGTCATGCAGAGCGAAGCTTCCACATCACTTATCAAGCAAAGCGCCTTGAGGGTGAGTGGTTCGATCTCGACGCCTTCGATCTTGAGCAGATCAAAACTTTTGGTCAGTCTGTGCCGGTGACAGGGCTGTGAGTAGGAACTCAAATGGAAGTGAATAGCTATTTGCGAGTCGAGGAGTCGATAGAGACTTGCCTTGAGGTACTTACGACTGCACTGGCCGCTATACCAGCGCAGATCATTGAGTGTGCGTCCATTTCTACAGGAGCTTCAGCCGTCGCGATGCTGGATCGCGAAGCCTTCATCAAAGCCTGTGAAAGCCTCAAACCTGCTGTGGTGTTCATTCATCGCGAGCATAGCCTTTTGGAGGAACAACTCGCCGATCTGGTTTCCGAAATCACAGAAGTCCAGG
Source organism: Pseudomonas viridiflava (assembly GCF_900184295.1). NCBI lineage: Bacteria > Pseudomonadati > Pseudomonadota > Gammaproteobacteria > Pseudomonadales > Pseudomonadaceae > Pseudomonas > Pseudomonas viridiflava. The sequence goes on along the minus strand of NZ_LT855380.1, from coordinate 5,668,284 downwards.
CTGAAGCGGATAAGCTCCGACAGGAGTTCTTGTCCAAGGAAGCAGGGATCGTGGATAGAGCTCAAAAATCCTGTCCTGAATACTCTCACCTTCAGTGTTTCTTTACCTGCGGGGCGGCATTAGTCGCTATGGCCTGTGAGGTAGGTGCCTACCAGGACTTCACTGAGGCACTCGACAGGTTTGAGCAGGTTGCGGATGAGGCCGAGAAAATGGCGTCGTCTCTAGACCAGGCAAGACTGAATAGTGAGATGAAAAAGGTCGCGGAGACGGTTTCCAAGGATCAAGGTTTCATTTCCCTTCGTGGCAAGCGAAAGCGGGCGATGTATGTCCTGAAGCACTATCGACAGGAAATTCCTGAGTCGCCTTATGTGGAGCGCCCCGACCAGGGATCAGATCCAATTGACCGCAACGTCGTGTTGGTTGCAAGGCAGGCCGCCGACATTCTTGAGTTTGAGACCTGAACAGGGTTAACCGCCAACGTGCCACAGCCGGTTAACTGTGCCCTTGGGCAGTTCTAATTGCCGGCAAACCTCCGCTTGAGAAAGGCCGGCCGCCTTGAGATCGCGCACCGCTTTGAGTCTTTCTGCGGCAGCAATTCTCTGGGGTGTAATGAGCTTTTGAGGTTCGGCAGGTAGCTGCTCATCGAGAACACCAAGCTGCATGAGTTCTTTCATTGTGTCATTCAGAACTGAGCGCGCGGTCTTACCTTCATCGGCTGCTGCCACCAGTGTGAGAAAGGAGAGTGGCATTAGGCCTAGCGCTTTAGCTAAGTCGGCACTGAGATCGACGGTTGCCGATGTCGTCGATGCTTCCAAGCGGCTTATGTGTGCTTGGTCAGTCTGATGCTGGAGGTCTGCTTGCGACAACCCATGTCGAACCCTCAGCCACTGTAGCGTTGCCGCATATGCCTTGCGCAAAGACATCAAGCGCACCTCAGCCCAAAAGGAGAAGGTATGCCGCGTTTGATGAGTTCCACACAAATGTATATAGTCATTGCGATGGAACTAAAGGCATGCCGCCTTTGCGATCTGTACGTACGCTGAACCCTATTTTCTTTGTCGCCAAGGGGATCATCAATTTATGGCTAATTCTCCTGAGCACGAGCTGCTCCAGGATGGTAGGCAGTCCTCCGCTGGCACGTCTCTATCTCACACCGAGGTGGAGGCATTGGTAGCGCAGCGCTTCGGTCGCAAGCCTTTTTGCACTGTTGAGGATTGGCTCATCTTTCATGTCGACGAGCCCCCTGAGTCGCTCGCGAAAGTACGAGCAACTGGCCTAGAGCCGATGTTCATGTATGCCCATTGCGTCATCCATGACGGTCATGGCCGGTTCCCGCCAGGGGGATGGGTACGCTCAACCCTTTGCAAATCGTTCGACGGTGTTTGCCTTTTCGAGACGCGAAACACGGTGTACGTGCTCATGGGAAAAGGGCGCGAGATTACTGCCTCGCTGAAGACAATATTTGGCTTATGTTAATCGCAGGTGCGCTTCCCGGGCCTGCTCTACACGAGATACACGATGTTCAGGATTAGCATGCAAGACCAGGCCGGCCCGGTGGGAATGTTTGGCGATGGCCTAGCTCACTTTCACGCGGTCTCCCGATCTCTCGCAACGCATTGGTATCACGTCAGTCTCAGGCGCCGGCATGAGGGGCGATTCCGGGCTTATGAGGAGATGGTCAGCGATGAGCCTCGACTCGTGGAGCTGCTGATCTCCCAAGACAAAAGCATGGTCATTCAAGATGTCCAGGTTGTTACCCCTGCATGGATGAACAAAGGGTCAGGCTGGAAGATGGAAAAGCTGAAATCGCTTTCCATGGGGTTCAACCAGGCAGAAGTGCCGATCTGTGTTCTGCAGGTCGAGAGTGGTGATGTGTACGTCAATACCCATCAGCGCGACCTCGATGTTGATGCCTTAGTTGGCGTCAGGGAGCTATATCGGCGCAGTGCTGCGACCACCGGCGTAGCCTCAGCTTCGGAGACTGTGTAGCTATGGACGACATCAATACAGTCGCAGTCGATTTACACGAAAAACGCTACTCGGACTTCGACCTCCTTCGCATCGCCAAAGCAGTGAGTCAAGACTACGACGGGCTGGTGACGGCCTACCTAGTAAATGTCCACATTCATGCGTGCAGTGCCGTTGGCGTGGTGTTCAGTCACATTTGCCCTGGGCCGTACCAACGGTTTGCAGATGGTAGGCTGATTCGGACATCGGACATTCAGTCCGTTACGAAGGAAGGTAAGTTTTGGGTTATCAACACGGTCAACTCCAAGTACGTCATTGCGACGTTTAGGCGTGATGTCGGGCGGCGTAGCTTGCGAGAGTTTATGCGTGTAGCAAGCGGACGGTATGTCCCAACACCCAGTGGTCTCCAGTAGTCTTTTCATTCATGTCGTTTGGGCTTGCCCCCTTCGGGTGGACGGCTGTCGTGAACCAAGCTCCGCTACAGCGGATCTTGGCCCTAACGGGCTTCCATCCTCAAGCCTCTGGCCCATCCAGGGCCGGCGCGCTCCGCTTGCCATTTTGGCGGCATCCTTGTGCCGTATGTTTGATAGACCTTGATGACTGTGAATCAGCACAATGAAGCCCCACCTGAGATCGACATTAGAGAATTCCGTGACCGCTATCCTGCGATGTTCTCAGACCCTGGAGTTGACGAGATATATTGCGACTCTGGATGGCGTGGGATCTTGGTCTCCCTTTGCGAGACCATTCACCATCATCTAAGGCGATACCCAAAAGTCACGCCGGTCGTCGTCACCCAGATAAAGTCCAAATTCGGCGAACTGCACTTTTTCTATGACGGCGGGGACGCATACTGCAGGGGTGCGGTCGACGTAGCAGTCCAGCTTTCGCTGCAGACTTGCTCGTACTGTGGAGCGCCTGGAAGTCAGGTAGGCGGCGCATGGGTGAGCACGCTGTGCCCAAGCCATGATGGCAGCGGCAGATCGGAGATCTGACCTCTGACAGGCTTGGGTTCGCATCTTACATAAGTGCATTACCAGAGCGTTTCGCTGGGCGCTGATATGAATGAACCGTTCAGGCCGGCTGCTACCGGCTCGATGGAAACGCGGTCTAGAGCTATGTATTTATGCTCTGGCGACATTTGTGTTAAAAATGCGACATTATAAAATCTTCTCCCTTGAAACCATTTTTCAAAACCGGAGATGTATATTTTGAACTCAAAAGAAAAGCAGCGGTGCCTGAGCCTCTTAATTTTTTCTTTTGAGAATCTGGTTGTTTTGCTGATCGTCTTTTGGTGTTGCCTATTCGATCTGAAGGACTTTTTAAGCTCATTTTCAAGCCCATGACATCGTCTGGGTTTGTCCCTCCGACCTCTATAACCAACTCGCCATTTGGGGCCGCAGGCCCCGGCTCGCTTTTGCCACCAAATGAAAAGTATTTAATCCTACTTTTTTAGTGGGTATACGAGATCGGGTGTGATTAGAAATCGAGAAAATCCAGCGAATCAGCCAGAGGGATAGCTCCGTCAACCTAAAGCTTCTGGTCGACGCGGCTGATCAACACAATTCTTTCTTTGAACACGTTGGCGCGAACATGCTGGCGATAATGCGGGCATCTAGGAGGGCGTGATGGGGGAGCGGCGCTCCGTCGTTAATCGCCTCTAGGGTGGTTGCGTCGGTGGGGTGATTGCGCACATTACGAGGCCACTTGCCTTCGTCGTAGGCTAGCTCGCAAAAGAGCTCCCAGTCGTACTGAGGGGCGTCCGTGACGATCTCTAGAACATCATCGTAGGACGCAAGGAAGTCGAGCAATGCCTTCCTGGCCTCTATCACCGGTAGAGCGTGAGCTCCTGCCCAAAGCTGTGGAAGGACGATCCCGATCACAAACTCACTACAGTCTTCTACTTTCCACGCATCCAGCAATTCGACGTAGAATTCGCGCCCGTCCTCTGCCACCAATGCTAGCGATATAAGCTTCGCCGCTGCTGAGAGCTGGGAAAATTCGCAATCAAGAAAGAGCCTCATACCGTTGGATTCCTTTTCATGACAAGCACCCGCCTGAAACTGTCACAGGAGGGGATGCTGTGGAAGATCGCGCTGGAACACCTTGGCCCAGTAGGCCTCCATCAAGTGGTAGTTGAGTTATGGCCAACAGCACGTCCGCCCAGCCCTGGCGCTGTTGAGAACCTGCATCGCGATCATCTTGGCGATGATGTGCTGAGTATTTTGAGAACTGCCCAAGTCGCTGTGGGCGCGGTGGTGCCTTACAGGGTAGTTGAACCTAAGCAGCTAGCGATCTATTCCACTCATGCCGAGGCCCTGGCTTATGGACTATTGAAGGCCCTACCAGTCCGCATTTTGTCTCCCATGTTGAAGGGGGCCAGGCTGGAGGACGATTTGGGAATGTAAAAATCAAAGCTTTGACCGACTGCTTGCCCCTACCGCCCTATTCGAAATGCTCGATCAGAAATAGCACACTGGTGCAGGGGCAGGGACATCGTGCCTTTGCCGTCAGCAGGCTTTATCTCCCACCGCCCATCTCTTCACAGCCTCCAGAGTAGGACGTTTCGTGCCTACGGCACTCAGTCCTTTTAGGGTGTAAAGCCTAATCAGTGGCGATGCCCCTGAGACTGTTGTGATGTCGATTATCGAGAGGTTCAGCCGCACACCTTGGGCGATCATCCGTTGGGTAATTCGACCCTCACGAATCTCTGAGTCAAACTCGCTCTCCACGGTTACCGGGGTGCCCATGGGTGAGTGCTCCAGGCAGAGGCGGCTAGCGTCCCGAAGATTTCGGTACGCTGCCGCAGCACTCAAATCTGTGCGGATCTCACCGTCAAAACTCCTTGAGTCAGTAAGCAGATCGGTGGAGCTGTTTGTGCAGCCGACGAGCAGAATCGAAGCAGCCAGTATTCCTGAAAGTTTCACGGTCGTTCCTTGTTAGGTGGGCTGATGGCCACGGCGCGGTTTTGGATATCAAAGCCCCGAATAATACGGGATGCCCGCGATTGGCGTGGAGGGTATCGAAAGACACCGCCGGTTACTGGTTGTGAACGGTAAAGGGTCGGGCAGCACGGCAGGCGAGGTCACCGTTATAGCGGCACCAGTTGCGTTCAAATTTTCAGGGGTTCGACGGGCGTTGGCCTCTTAGGGAATTGTTACATATCAGGAAATCCAAAACTGCCAAAGCAGAGAACGGTAACCGCTTTACACGCGCTCCGTTATTTCGAAACGATCCTTCGCCCTTGCTGCTTCCTACTATGTTGAGATAAAACATGGAGGAAACCGTCATCATGGACAGTCAAGCAAGAGAGGCAAGAGAGGCTCTGATCGCTGTGCTCAGCACCGCAGCATCAATGGGTATCGACATAGATCAGCTGTGCCATCTATCTGCAGAGGAGCTGGCGTGCGAAGAGGTTAGGGAGGAAGTGAAGCCCTATGTCTCTGGCGCTATCTATCAGCTAGCGGTTTGTATGAATTACGTTGTTGATCCCGGTTGATCTCTATTGTCATGGCACTGTATGCCGTGTGCTGGAGGTCGATGCCCACCGCGCCCTAGGTATTGCCAGTGTGATGGGCTACCTGCACGTCGCACCAATGGACGTAATCCCAAAACGTGGTCTGCCGGTAGATAATCATTAGATGCTCCCGAAGCCAATTCATTCTTTCACATAGCTAAAATCAAGCATCTCATGCCTATTGAAAGCATCCCTCCGTATCCATAGGATGACTCTGCAACAACCCAAATCAACATTTGTATCAAGGAGAGATATTATGGCGCTTAAACCTGGCCCAAAGCCAATTGCCAAATCAACCGGCGAAGTCGATAAACGTCGTCGTGACAATAAAGACACGCCAAGTAACAATCCTGACTTGAAGCCTAGCAAGTCTACAAAAAAATAGCTTGTCGCTGACAGAAGCTACTTAAGTGTAGTTTTTGTCTTTGAAGCTTATGGGATGAATGCATAGTCTGTAATTAATCTGTAGATAACGGTTGTTAGTAACCGTCCGGGCAAGTCATCTAGCGTAGCTGGCTCTATTGTTTTACGAGATTGCGCAACGATGAAGCTCAGCCCTCAATGTCGATCAGGGACTGCCGGGCATCATCACCCCAGTCAGACCCGATCAAAGCACTTTCTCGTGCTATCAACAATTGAAACGCTTGAGATTCCTTTCAAGCGTTGCTGGATAACTTAAACTTGCCGACTACGCTGCGAAGTTCATTAGCGAGCAATGAAAGCTCGTCAGCCGTTACGGCGTTGTCCTCTACGCCTTCCATGACGATTAAGCTGCTGTTTCGAATGCCGATGACGTTGCGATTGATATCCTCTGAGACCGAATGTTGCTGCACCGCCGCACTTGCAATCTGAGTGTTCATGCCCACAATTCCGTCTACTGCTTCATTGATCTGGTTCAGGCTGCCAGACGCTTGGCTCGCTGCCTGAATGCATTCCCTAGCTCGGGTTTGCCCAGCTTTCATCTGTTGAACAGCGGCATCAGTAGCGCCTTGCAACTGTTGGATGATCCGTCGAATTTCTTCTGTGGAGTTTTGTGTGCGCGAGGCCAGAGTCCGCACTTCGTCAGCCACGACCGCGAAACCACGGCCTTGCTCGCCAGCTCGCGCCGCCTCGATGGCCGCGTTAAGGGCCAGCAGGTTAGTCTGATCCGCGATGGTACTGATGACCTCGATGACACCACCGATTTCTTTGCTGTGTGTCGCTAACGCTTCGACTTTGCTTGCACTGAGCTCCACTTCGTTGGCCAACGCCTCAATAGCGGCACTTGTTTCAATCATAACTTTCAAGCCGTCGTTAGACGCACTGCTTGCAGATTCAGCGGCACGTGCTGCGCCCTCGGTATTCTGGGCCACGTCGGCAACGCTCGCGGTCATTTCGTTGATGGCAGTAGCAACCTGCTCGGTTTCAGCCTGTTGTGAGTTCATTGAGGCTTTGGCTTGGCCTATGGAGATCTCTAGTCGCTTTGCCGCATCTGAGACTGAATGCGAGCTACGCTCCACCTGGCTCAGTGAGCCAGAGAAGGCCGTTACCATGCGGTTAAGTCCCTCGCCTACATCACCGATTTCATCGTGGCTGTTGATTCGGACGCGCGCGCTCAGATCGCCTTGAGCAATACGTGCCGTCACAGCTAGGAGCTCATCAACCCCAATCCGCAGAGCCTTGTAGATGCCGACGAACGCATAGAGCAGCAGTATCGCAATGGCGATAAATAGCTCAGTGCCGAAAGTACGCTCATTACTCAGTGTATTCAGACGCTCATCAATTCGAATTCGCAGCGATTCCTGCATCTGATCCTGAGCTTTGTAAAACTGAGCAACGGCGGCGTTTCCACGCTCGCCCAAGGTGTTGGCATTCACGTTTGAGCGCTTGCTCGGATCAAGGTAGTCCACCAGGTCTTTACGCAGATTTTCCAGGTCGGTAATGGCTGTTGTTACAGACGGCTGAACTACACCAGATAATTTAGGCTCTTCTCGGCGAAGCAGGGAAAGGCTCTGCTGCAACTCTTGACGCATTAGCAGCTCCTGTTTCAACAAAGTCTGGGCAAAAATACGAGTGGTGTCGTCCAGAGGACGGTCAGCGCTAAAACCGCTGGCCAGACCGCGAATCTGTCCGACCAGATTTATTTGCCGAGGTAGACGTATAGAGCTTAGATCGATGAGGTACAACGAACCTGCTTCTTCGTCCAAAATCATGCCGGAAGTGGCCGTAATGTAGTAAACGAAATTCATTAGGTCGGTTAACTGGTCGTTCCACGCGGAAAAGATCACCAAAGGTGCTTCGCCTGCTTTGGCGCGTTCAACCAGCTGCACACTAGCGGTACGCAACGTCTGAACTCGGTCTGTCGTTGCCAGTTGGGTGCTAAATTTTGCGTCCTGCGCAGCAAGAGTCGCATAGGCATCGTTAAGCTTTTCAGCATTGCGTGCTGCATTGGCTACTGCGTTGGTGTCACCGCTGAGCATGCCGTGTGTCAGCGCCCTCTGAATCATGGTTAGACGCAGGATAGGGGTGACGTCCAACAAGTATTGTTGACCCACCTGTTCATGCTTGATGCCCGTGATGCTCGTGTTCAGTGAAAGCATCACCCGGGTGCCTAGCAGGAGCAGAGGAATCAGGACAATAAATCCCAAAATTGCGAATTTCATGGGGAATCGAACACGGTTGGTAACGAACAGGGCAGGCGCTAATAAATTCATCGGGTTCTCGATCACTCAAGGTCTGTGAGTGCTTTCTTAGGCGTTAAAAAGTGCCCATCTCTCATTTATGGTTATGAGGTAATGAAAGCATTCCAAGAGATCTTCCTCAAAAGCCGCTTACTCTCCTTTGTTACAGGATCGAATTGCCGCGCTTCTCTTGGTACGAAAACTATCGGCTGAACCGGGCGAAGCTGTAGGGAGGAATGCATGGATAACCAGCATAAAGGCTAAGTAGACCGGTAATGGCACCAGTTGGAGGTGCGTCCGGGCATCCCGTCTTGCGCAACTAAACCGGTCGCCACCTATGCGGTAGTAGCTCCGCAATCTCACTTGCCCGCTGCGTCGGCAGGCGCGTGAGGACGTCCTTCAAATAAGCATACGGATCATGGCCGTTGAGTCGCGCCGATTGGATCAAACTCATGATCGCCGCTGCACGTTTACCGCTGCGTAACGATCCCGCGAACAGCCAGTTCGAACGCCCAAGAGCCCACGGCCGGATTTGATTCTCGCACCAGTTATTATCGATGGGCACGGCACCGTCATCGAGATAGCGCGTCAGCGCTATCCAGCGTTTGAGACTGTAATCCAGCGCCTTGGCGATGGCCGAACCCTCAGGCACAAGCTGTCTTTGGGCGATCATCCAGGTATGAAGTGCGTCGGCGATTGGCGCTGCTTTTTCCTGCCGTATTCGCTGCCGATCACCCGGCTCCAGCTCTCGGACTTCTCGTTCAGCTTCGTACAAGGCCGCGATGTAGTTCAGCGCTTTTTCGGCGACCTGGCTCTTGTTGGTCGCGTGCAAGTCGAAGAACTTCCGGCGGGCATGGGCCATGCAGCCGATCTCCGTAACGCCCAGTTCAAAGCCTGCCTTGTAGCCGGCAAAGTCATCGCAGACCAGCTTGCCGTTCCAACTGCCCAAGAAGGCTCGGGCATGTTCGCCAGCGCGGCTCGGGCTGAAGTCGTAAACGACCGCCGCCAGGTTGGAGAACTGACTGGTGGCATAGGCCCAGACGTAAGCGCGATGAGTTTTTTTCGCACCAGGCGTCAGCATTTGTACCGGCGTCTCGTCGGCGTGAACGACGTCGTGCGTCAGCACGGCTTCGCGCAGCGCATCAACCAGCGGCTGTAATTGCACGCCGCAGTTGCCCACCCACTGCGCCAAGGTCGAACGGGCGATGGGCAGCCCGGCGCGGCCGAAGATTTTCTCTTGGCGATACAGCGGCAGATGGTCGGCAAACTTGGCCACCATGATGTGGGCCAGCAGGCCTGCGGTCGGGACGCCTTTGTCGATGACGTGCGCCGGTACCGGCGCCTGGATCAGTGTTTCGCACTGTTCGCAGGCCCACTTTCCACGGATGTGGCGTTCGACTGTGAACACGCCGGGCGTGTAGTCGAGCTTTTCGCTGGCGTCTTCGCCGATGCGCTTGAGTGCGCAGCCGCACTGGCAGTGGCTGTTGTCCGGTTCGTGATGGATCAGTGTGCGAGGAAACTGCGGTGGCAGCGGTGCGCGCTTGGGTTGCTGGCGCACTTTGGCTTCGACAGGTGCCGGTTGCAGCGCCTCAAACTCGGCTTCGATAGCGGCGATATCCGTATCGATCAAGTCGTCGAGCAGGCTGGCTTGATCCGGGCTCAACTGCTCGCTGCGCTTGGCAAACTTGAAGCGTTTGAGCAGCGCGATCTCGTGGGCCAGCTTCTCGTTGACCGATTTGTGATGAGTGATTTGCTTGTCCATCGTCTCGACGCGCTGGATCAACTGCGCCGCCAAGGCACGCAGTTCTTCAGGGTTTAATTGATCGAGATTCGGATGCGAAGTCATGCCGCCGATTTTGCCAGAGAGGGCTAGTGGCGGCGATAGACTGATGGGCCAATTGCGCTGGCAAGCAGGCCATGGCAGGCGAATTAGAGCACCGTGATGGCTCCTCCGGAACCGACGCGTTGCCAAGGCAAGCCGAGCACCAAGGCTTGAAGTTGCTCTGCATCCAACTCGACTTCAGAGCCGTGCCGCACGCCCGGCCAAAAAAAACGTCCTTGATTCAAGCGCCGGGCAGCAAGCCAAATCCCCAAGCCATCATGCACCAGCACTTTCATGCGATTGGCACGACGGTTGGCAAACAGATAAGCACAGTGCGGCTTCGCCGCACCGAACACCGCCACGACCCGCGCCAGCGCAGTTTCAGTGCCTGCGCGCATGTCCATGGGCTCGGTGGCAAGCCAGATGGAGTCGATGCGGATCATCGCAGCAGGTCTCGCAGGAAAGCAGAACACGCCGCTGCATTTTCTGCCGGCCAACTCACCACGACTACGCCTTTTGAATGCGGCACTTCGATTCGGATCGTGGCAGGAAGGGCCTGATGCATCGGCACCGGCGGCGATGTCTTGACCGGGATGAAGGCGGTTTGAAGTGTCAGGTTTTTCTGTGCATGCACCCGAATCCATTTATGGACGAGGTTTGCATTGAGGTTGTGGGTCAAGGCGACATTGGCAATTGAAGTGTCAGGTTGGGCGCACTCAGCAATGACCTGGGCCTTGAAGGACTTGGAATAGGAACGGCGTTCTTGTGGCATGGGCGTCCGCTTAAAAAGGCTAAAAATGGTGTCCACCTATATTTGGGTGGACACCATCGCCTCAAGCGACGGTGTCAGGAAGGTGTGTTGCCCGGACGGTTACGGTTGTTATCCTTTATATAAAGGTGTGGTGGCCTGTCGGGGATAGCGAGCACAGGCGAATAAGGAGGTGATAGCTTTTAGCCTCAATGCCAGCTAGATTCGACGCTTTGTATGATCAAGGACGGATATGAAAAAGCTCATCGCAGTCATGGGGATGTGTGTCGCACTTGGCGGCTGCGCTACGTCGCATTACACCGCAGGGCGAGACTTCCCGTCGGCCAGTGTAGCGAGCATCACCAAGGGCAAAACCACGACTTCGGAATTGAAATCCCTATTTGGTGAGCCCTACGCCAAAAGCGCAGTCAGCGAGACTGACGAGAAGTGGATCTACACCTACACCAATGGCTCAGCCCATGCCCAAAGCTACGTGGTTACCATGAAGGTGACGACTACAGGCACTCAGAAAACTCTCGACGTCCTGATCCGTAATGACGTAGTTATCAACTACACGTTCAGCGAAGGCCCTGCTCCGGGCACTACTACTGCGACGAACTGAGGTCGCCACCTTGCCATTGGGTGACCACCGCTCAGTAAGGTGTTGATGGAGCAAACTCATGGATAGAACGCATGCCTTCGTAGATGAGTCTGGAAACTCCGGGCTAGATACGTCCAAAGGTGGAAGCTCAGGCTTCTTCATCGTGTGCGCCATTTTGGTGGCGGAAAAAGACTTGGATGCTGCCTATGCCCAAGCAGAGGAACTCCGTAAGCGTCATTTCCAAACGGGCGAGATCAAATCCAGCAACCTGAAAGTCAAGGATGCAGATCGCCGTGCTCGGATCCTCAACGAGCTAGCCGAACTACCATTCAAGCTCTTTTTCACCGTCGTTGATAAAGGTCGAATCCACAAAGATGGCGGACTTCGTATCAAGACCTCGTTCATAAAATACGTGAACGGGTTGCTCTATGAACGCTTGTTCCGCGCATACCCTGACCTCCAGATGATCGTAGACGAGCATGGTGGTCAGGAATTTCAGGAGAGCCTCAAAAGCTACGTTGCAGCTCGGTTCATCGACGACCTATTTGGCGATAAGGACGCCTTCCAGACGATGGCCAGCAAGGACAACGTTTTGGTTCAGGTTGCAGATTTTTTTGCTGGTTCAGTGGCTCAGATTTACGAGAAGAAAGCCTCGGAAGAAGCAGTTCTAGCCTACAAAAAGATCCTGCGCGACCTGACTCTTGGCATGCTGGAGTGGCCATCCAAGTATCAGACTCTACTGCTGCCGCCGACGGATGAATCTGGGTATGCAGACTATCAGGTACACCAAGAAGCCCTCCGCCAGGCTGACCTTTTTAGCGAACGGGTTGGTGAGCACCCTGATGAGGATGAGCGTCTGCAGCTAAGCATCTTGCGGTTCTTGAGATTCCAGAGCGAATTCGTCACCAAAGACTACGTACCAACCGCAGAAATAGTCGCCCACCTAAAAGATAGCGGCTTCGGAGATATCAACGACCAGAGGATTCGCTCCAGCGGCATCGCTAAGCTTCGCGATTCGGACGTGATCATCACAAGCGCGGCCAAAGGCTGAAAATTCCTCAGACACGGGCTGATATCAACGAGTTTCTGGAAAGAGCGTCAGGCATAGTCATCCCTCTGCTGGATCGAGTTAAAAAAGCCCGCGAGGTTTATCGGCTGAGCAGTCGAGGGGAATACGACATCGTTACTGCAGCGAACCTTACTGAGCTAGCTAAGCTTCTACACGTGCTCGAGGGGAGGTATCTAGAAGAGCCATAGCCAGAATTTGATGATGGCTAGGTAGAAGAAAGCCCGTATGGTAGATTATTTGTGCGCTTGTTAACCTCCGAATCGAGTGGTCGGATCGCCTTAGGGTCTATCTGCGAGGCATGTCGATCCATATAGCTCCACGTGACGTTTTCAACAAGGATGTAGATCATGACTGATGAGACTGGTAGAGCCCCTTATCACCAAGACCTCAATGACTGCCCACTGCAATGCAAAATCATCGCTGATGCCATTCAGGGGTATGTAGTTGCTGACCCATTTGACCGTGACGACCTTTTTGATCCTGTGTTTTTGGACTGGGGGTATGGGCCCTATTGGGCGATTGCCAAGCAACTAATATCCAATCCTTTACTCGATCAATTCGCTGGCATCCTCGAGGGCGCTAAGGATCGAAGCTCTCTGGCCCATCGAATAGTTTTTTACTTCTGGGATGAGGATCGGTCTGTCAACGCCGATGAATTGCAGATGGCTCAGATAGTCTCGTACTAGGGAAATCTGCTACGAATGTAGGGTCGTTATCTAGATGGGCCACTTGATCTCCCCTTAGTTAACGGGTGCCAAGCGGTCTCATCGGTACTCACACCCAGCAATGAGGGATTGAACTCGAGTTTCTGATTTTCAGGTGACCCTGCTGCGTCTCGGGCTGACAGCCATTTTTGACGCCTGAGGTCTCTGGAAGATTGCGTCAACACCCGGCATTGTGCGAATGCTAGTCTGATCACAAATTACAGAGCTAAGACTGACTTACGCTAGCTTCGGTCATGGCCTATAACTAGCATCAACTAACCGGCCCACTCCCTTTTAAAGAAGATGGAATTTTCGCTATTTATGCGCATTCGCGACCCTCGAAACGAACCCACTTGCGCTATGGCTAGGTTGCTCGGGCGAATAGTCTTCGCATGTGCTGCTGGCTCCCTCATCTCAACTGCCATCGCGTCTGACTACCAAATCAGCGTGACGCGCAAAGGTAGCAATCTGTACAAGGTTGATGGGCAGCAGGTGTTCATTCGCACCAACTACTGCTATGAGTATGCCTATAGTGAGGCGGCAACTCTTCAGGCCGTCGGGAGCGCAGGGAGTTTAAACTTCCTGCGCTCCCAAGATGAGTGCCCGGTGAAAGCGGTTTTGGGAGCGTCCCAGCAAACTCCTGGAAAATATCAGGTCGATGTAACCCAGGAGGGTGATGACTGGTATGAGGTCTCCGGCCAGAATGTGTTCGTACATACCAGCGGGTGTTTCAATATGGCGATGAACGAGGATGCAGTTCTAGACCTGTACAGTGGCGGTTCCGGCACTTTGGAGTTTGAGAACGACAAGTGCACCGTGGACGGTATTTACTCAAAACTTCGGCTCTGAACTTAATTGCCCACGCCCCAACTTCAAAGACTGTTTTGGGCTCGGCGTCTTCACTGAGCTAACATGAACCTGTGTCCTTAAGTGCCCGAGCAGCTGACTGCTAGCTGGCGGAAGTCGCACGGTGGCGCAGGGGCGGAGGGCCAGAATTCAAAGTGAAGGTGGCCTAACGAGTGTTAGCATCTCTTCAGTCAGACCGTCTTGAATGTATAGCTCTGGTATCGATTCCTCACCAGGGGTCTCCATTGCCACCAGAGCTTTAGCCTGCTCGAACGCCCTAGTGATCGAAAGTCCAAAGCCAATCGCAGAATAGAACTGCGCAGAAAAAATCCGTGCAGGTAGATCCCCAACATCTCTATTCATCCCGATGGTCGCGGGCACGTGCTGCAGGCAGCCTTGGGCTTGATTGAATGAGAAACACGTATTGAAGAACACCAATTTGACACTCTCAGCACCAAGAGCCATGGCACTGACTATGGCTTCTTTGGTGACGTGCTTTTCTTCTCCTAGATCATCCTGTAACACGAGCATGTCAGCGCTTGTTCCGTGGCCACTAAAATGAACTACTGTCGGCTGCAGTTCGTTAATGGCCTGGAGCACGTCTCGCGGTCGTACTGCCCACCTTGTGTGAAATACCACTACATCTCTGTGCTCCGATGCACGGATCCGTTCCCCTATTAAGCGTGCTTCTTCATCTAGAGCAAGCTTGGTGGTTGAGTTGCTGCCAGGGTCGGCTGCGAAGAAAACGACCGTGATTTTTTCTGGAAGAGCCTTCAAACGCTCAATCTCCAGAGCCGTTTGGAGATGTAGATGTTCGTGCCTTGAAAGGCCGTGCGTAATATCGCGAAGCGTACGCTCCTGTTTAAGTGTGGTGCGCTTCTGCTCTGCCATGAGTTTTTTTTCTTCCGTGATTCGCCTGGCCTGAGCAGCGTCTTGCCTTTTACGCTCTCGGCCCAGCTCATCCTCCAGACGCTTTTGTGCGGCAACGAGCTTTGTGTGCTCAGTAGCAATTTTCTTTTCGATTTTGCCGACTTCCGTCTCAGCTTTGGCCTGCTCTTCGGCGTGTCGTATCGCCTCTCGTCGCTTAGACGTTGCGGTCGAGACCGAGGATGCTCGCATTGCAGCCGACAAAGCATCATGACTTATCTTTCCAGCTTTCGCAGCGGCATCGACTTTCTTGGCCTTGTCGCCCTGAAGCTTGGCAATGCCCTTTTGAATATTGGCAACCTGTGTACGGTACTGATCAGCGCTCATAACAAATTCCTTTCTGTCGATGCTTGCATATCGCTACTATACCGCGATCAGGCTCGAGGGTGATTGTGCCTCTCAAAATGGGACTACCACTTCAATGGATGAAACGATTTCGTACCTAAAAGACAGGTTCAAAGAGGAGCAGGCTCGCTTCGATCAGGTGGAGAATAAGAGTGCTAAATTTTTCACCGCCGTGTCGGTTTTGGTTGCAGGGCTTAGCGCTTTAGCAGCGTTAAAAAATGGAATACTCTTCCAGATTCAAACGCCGCTGGCCTTGAGCGCGTTCCTGGCTTTTGCCGTGGCAGCATTCGCTCTAGCTTGCGCTTGGGGCCACGCTCTGAGTGCGCTTAGCGTCAAAGCCTACCCGAACCTACCCTCCAGCCGTGAAACGGCAGAATATCTAAAGGCGGTAGATAATGATGCTCAGAAAGCTCATCTCTATAACTGCTATGTTGACACCCTTGAAATCCTCAAAGCGGCTATCGACGAAAAGTCAAAACCACTAAGTCTGGCCTATCAGGAAATTACTATCGCTGCGGGTTCATTTGCTGTACTCGCCGTGCTTACCATCATCAGAGAGTTGATCGCATGACAAATGAAAAAAAGCCACAAAATAGCGAGCAGAAAATTCCAAGTCCGCCACCGACCACGGAGTATCAACGACGTGACAAAGAATCGCCCTTGAGCCAGCAGGAACGAGATAGGCGCCGATAGTCGTGGCCACTGCATCGGTGCTCCTTGCGGGCTGCAATCAGCTAGTGGAGTAAACCAGCAATGCACCTCGTTGAAGCCATTCGCGCCAAATATCCCTTGCACGTGCCGCTTGCACTTGGGGCAGCGACGCAGCTCAGTTCTTCGAGTTGGCAACTTCACGCAGCGCAAAGTGCCTGACAGTGCAGTCGATACAAAGGATTTTGATTTTTGCGAGTGGATAGGTTTCTCGAGCTTGTTTACGATTTCATGTTAGATAAGCTCCGAGCGCAAGCGGAGCGCGCCGGCCCGCTACGGGCCAGAGGCTTGAGGATGAAAGCCCGCAGGGCCAAACTTGGCGCAGCCAGGTTCTGGTTCACGCCAGCCGTGCCCCGAAGGGGCCAAGCCAAAACGGATCTACCGGAAATGGCCATCCAACGACGAGACAGCATGGTCGCCGAAGGCCTCGCGAAGCAGGTTCTGCATCATCATTGAAGCTGGGCCTTGGAGGAAGTGTTCCTGGGGGCTGACATCGAACCGCACAGGATTTATGTGAACGACAGTCGCACCATGACCCAGCGCACGTAGCGGGAGTTCAGCAGCTGGATACACAACTCCGGACGTACCAATCGAAAGGAAGACATCGCAGCCATCCGCAGCTGCGAGACCTGCGCTCCATGCATTCTCAGGCAGCATCTCACCAAACCAAACGACGCCGGGCCGAACATACCCGCTACATCTACTGCATCGCGGCGGCTCAATCCTACTCCCACCATCCGGCAGGGCCTCGAACGTGATGGGCAGCGTATAAGCCAGCCCGCAATCGATGCACCGAGGGGCATGCAGGCTGCCATGTAGATGAATCACATCCTGGCTGCCAGCTCGTTCGTGTAGGTCATCAACATTTTGAGTCACTACGGTCAGCTTCGGCACATGCTTGGCAAGCTCAGCGATAGCGAGATGAGCCCTGTTGGGCTGCGCTTGGAGAACCTTCAGCCGGCGCCACTCGTACCATCCCCAGCACAGGCTCGGGTCTGCACGAAACGCTTCAGGAGTCGCAAGCTGCGCAGGATCAAATCGCTCCCATAGTCCACTAAGGGCATCTCGGAATGTTGGGATGCCGCTTTCTGCTGACGCTCCTGCACCCGTGAAGACAACGATATGCTGAGCCTCACGCAATCGCTCAGCGAGGGAACTGGTAGTCACAAACTAACCCCTTGATATGCGGCATTTGATCATCGTTCACGCGGCCTAGATCTGCAGTAAGCCAAACGAGGCATTTTGAGCTGGTTGAAGTCGCTCCTTCCCTAGGCCATTCGGAGGCCCTTCGCGAATTTAACCACTGCAAAAATAATATTGCGAAAGCAATCAACCATGGGTAGCATCCACTCAAGGTCTAGAGAACCATCCCCTCCCGCCCATCTTGGGCACGGTAAATCTCTGTTGAACAATTCTTTGCTGCGCTCCTAACTGAGCACTGAATGGCAAGGGGAGGCCCCGTTCTTACATGTGCTCATCATGGAGAAAGGTATGCCTGCTCTCAGTGTTGCCGAAGCAAAAGAATTAGCGCACTACGTAAAACATTCTCACGCTCACATCTTCAATACCGTACCGCTCGGGAAATGGCTGACCGCTATATCGCGTGCCTGTGGGTTCCGTGACTGGAACGTGATGAGCGTCAAAGCACCGAAATTACCCGCTTCGTCCAGTGATAATTGGGGAAACTCTGGTCTCGGTTTTGCTGTTGTATGCGCGCCGGGGCGTGCGACCTCCTACCAATTGTTCCATGATCGCAGCAACGCCTGGAACATGGTGCAAGTCGCCAAAAAACTAGCTCAAAGGATCGCCAGTGGTGGAGAGCATCGGTTTTCAGGCGCGACTTCAAAGTTTTCGTTGCTAGACCCAGCCGAGCCTATCGAAGACTGGCCGGCTTTCAATCTCCCCATACGAAGAAAGCATTCCACAGCGCTTCCCCCTGTTCAGGTCACGATAGCGGACGGAGAGGTCACCATTTGGCTCTGGTGGCTAAGTCCGCGTTACCTGCTTCGCGCAGGCGATTCAGGTGAGCCGGAAACCCTCGGCTTCTACTCTCTGAATGAGCAATCAATGACTACCAAAAATGAGTGCGTTACAAGTTTGTTTTTGCGTGAACTGACCGGTAAGGCCTTACCAAAAAAACACTGCTACTACTGCACCGAGCTTCCAAACGAGCGACACATTTACAGGCTGATGCTCGTTCAGGAAGGCAGTCGTGAAGGGCAAGCAACCCAATACGCTTATGACAATCATGAGTCTGCAGTCAGGCAGAAAATAACGTTGAACTCGAGCCTTGGATTGAGTGAGCGGGATGCCCAAGCCGTATCAGCGGTATTCGCCCAATACGATCCTTATTATGAAGAGGATTATTTCGACGACTACTCGCACAACAACGACTGACTCAGCCATTGCCAGCTAGGAATCAATCTCTATGTCAACGTATCACTATCAGTGCCAACATTGTTATTGCACCACCAGCATGTGGGAGGTGGAAGATGGCGAAGACGATTTCTATGGCGGTGCCATTGAAGACTGTGGCTGTACGTCGCACCATGGTGATCAGGATGACGATGATGACTAACGCTTGACGCTGACCACCTGAGCGCTTGTTTGATTCGGTCTTTGCGTAATTGCGAGGAACTGACCAAGCGCTTGCGTCGCATTTGACCCGCACGCTACGTGTACTTGATCGGCAGAAACCGGCCAGAAGCAGACATCGGAACTGTCGAGAGATACTAGAACCTTCCTGCTAACCGTCAGAGCGAAGGCTTTCAGCACTCAGTTCAGCGATACATTTGCACTGACACGGCAGCTCTACACATTTTGGTGATACCGAGGATTACCAGGATGGATTTCTGGAACTATGCGGCCTTTAAACCTCAATACACCATCACAGGGACGATCTGAGATTGAAGCCAAAGGCTAAAGATTGGAAGGGCATCGCCATAGGCGAGTGCCCTTTATCGACGAGGTGGAGAACCTACATCCCCCAGCGCTTTATGATGCTGACTCAGCAGATGCCACTGAGGCAGATGAACGCGTTGTAGCCTACGCGTAATATCCGTCAATCCTGCCAGAAAAGCGGCTAAGATCCTCGTGACGAAGCACTGCGAAATGCTTAATCGGATGCTGGCCATGTGTCAAAATTCGATTCAATGTTTGATCGTTTTTTGTACACTGGCTCCCTGGTTGCGGTAGGTCAGCGAAACCAGAGATTTTTAATCACCACGGATGGAGACCGAATTGAGTTACATCGTTGCTTTTGTAGATTTAGATGAGCACACAAAGCCAATCCCCGTTGAGTGCTACAGGACTGATTTGATCGTTGGCGATCAGGTTGTCGTGAGCGTGGATGACGGAAGCCTGAGACGCGCAATCGTTGTTGAGCTCCAAAATCTGAACTGGAGCTGTAGGCACCGCATCGAATGCAAAGCTTCTGAAGCAACCGAAACGTCTAAGGGGCAGATTCTGCTACCCGGTGAAAGCCCAGTGAGAGTCGGCATCTGTACAGAGGAAAGCTTCATTTCTGCCGCGCAAGCCATAGGGTGTATACCAGTAAAACCCTCCCATCGCACATACAGACTAATTCTGCTGGCCGAAAACGCAAAGATCCGTGCTAGGATTTTTTTGCGGAAAAATGGTATCGATTTGCAGCTAGTAGACAAAGATCCCAACGGCCTACCGGAACCCTACAGCATCGTCAACTCTTCACTGTCGGAAGGTCAGTCAGTTCGTCATTACTACGCCCATACCAAGTTCAATTTGTTCGAAGGTATTTTGCGATTTTGCAGAAGCGTCATGAACGACGAGCCTGATTTATCTCGTTACTTCATAGCCGTAGGGTCAAATGACAAGCGGCCTGAAGAGTTTAAGCTATAGCGATAATGCTTAACGTATTCAAACCGCACTCATACATTAGTAGATATGCGCATCCTGGCCTCCTCTTTACCAAGTTTCAAATCACCTCAGGTTAGCCGGCAAGGTGCAATCTGTCTTTATAGCTTTCAAGCTTGAGATAACTTTATCGTTGGCGTCTGAGATCTTCTGTATAGTCCCAACATCAGACCATCCCCTCCAAAGCTTTTCTTTTTCTTGTAGGGATGAACAGTGAGCGGTGACCAGGTCAGAATGCATCTGGTTATATATCGCAGGAGTGTTGAGCTGCATTGCATTCTCGATATTTGTTTTCAAATGATCTACCACGTAAATATGCCCATCTTCCGTCAGGATACTTCTTCCGGTCATTAGGAGTTGTGGAGTGATCTGTACCGGATATTGGACGCCTTTGGTGTTGATCACGTTGGTCAGCAGGAATTCTTTCATCGAAGCCTTAGGGTCTGACGCCGTTAGCCTCTCATCCCTGTTCTGATTGTATTTCACGATCACGAAGACAGTACATTTCACCAAGAGCGCGAGCAGTATCAGTATGAGGATTGAACGCAACTTCTTCATCGGTAATCCTTAGCAGAATCTGGAGTTAACTGTGCAGTGAATCACCAGCCGTTTTACGGTCGTTAGCAAACGGTTGATCACCAGGGCCCCCGATGCGTAGAGCCGCCCCGCTGGTTTGAAGCCTTTCTTGGTTGCTTGGGCTTGTGACTGCACATGGGGTAACTCGAGCATGAGCGGAACTCCCCATAAGGGCCTTGGCGCGGGACAATGACGCCAGTCTTGCAGGTCGGACAACGATCTTCTTTTATCGGCTCGCCCCGGATGTTCGTCACTTTGATAGCGCCGTCATTGACCATCTCATCGATAAAAGGTGAGTTTTTCCCCATGACAGTGAACATCGCTACAGAACGACGAGCACGTGTTAGAGCTACGTAAAACAACCGCCGCTCCTCACTGTGCTGGTACGTGTCCCCAGCCGGCATTACAAGCCCAAGCAGAGAGTCATCACTCTTCATGTTGGGAAAGCCTCTGGAGACCATGCCAGGTAGGACAACATATTCGGCCTCATCACCTTTGGAGGTGTGGATAGTCTTGAATTTAACGTCCAGAAGATCTCCGAAATCGTATTGCCAGTATTCGGGAATGTACTGCTGGTCGTTTCTGTACCTACCTAGGATGAAGACAGTGACTTTTCCGTTCTTACCTAATGGCACCGTACCTTCAGCCAAACGTGCATGTAGGTCTGAAAGGTAGTGATTTATGCCCCCTTGAATCTGGTTCCTGTTTGGGACTTGAAACGCCTGAATCGGAATATCCACAGCGGGAGTCACAGACGTGACTCGTTTTGCCAGCTGCGACGGATTTTTCGAGACAAATCGGCTGGATATGTCGCAGATCTCTTGAGGGCATCGGAACGTTGTCTCGAGGCGATAGATCTGACCGTGCCCAAACCATTCCCGAAAGCCAGTCATGACAGAGATATCTGCACCTGCAAAGCGGTTGATAGACTGCCAGTCGTCACCAACAGCAAAAAGGTGCCGCCCTGGCTCGGCCACTAACGCCCGGCAAAGACGCGCACGAGCTCTCGATGCATCCTGGTACTCGTCCGCCATTACCAGGCTGTATGGTGAAGGATGGCCTCGCTCTAACACCTCTGCGGCCATGATGATCATGTCCTCAAAGTCGATTCCTTTCTCTAGGGAGAGGGCCATGTTCCAGCCATTCACCACCGGGATTGCCAGCTTTAGAAAAGCCTCAAATCTATATTTAAAAACATCTGTCGGTAGGGCCTCGAGTCGCTCATGCAGGGACTCGATGGTAAGGCTATTACTCTTTAAATGAGTGATAAACGTTCTAATAAGCTTTACTAGGTCGACGTGCTCCATCGGCACCATTCCCTTGTCAGGGATAGGACGGTCTGGGTTCGGATCAAGAACCAAACCTCGAGCGGTTAGCTCCTTGGACAGGTGCCTAAAAATCTCGCCACAGTTCAACTGGTGCGAAGTCGTCTCCATGAGAGCTGTACCCATTTTTTTATGGGTCTCACGCTTCCATTTCACTCCTTCAACGTAGTCTTTGAAATGCTCTGGTGCTTGGCCCGATGCGTCCAAGGCGAAGTGCTCGTGGTAGAGGTTGATTTCAGGGTAGAAAAAGTCTGGGAAATATTGACGATGCGTGACAGTGGCGGTGTCATGCTCGTAAGAGCGTTCATACTGATAATCGATACCGTGAAAAAAAAGCCAGTTCGCGATCACCCGCTCCTCATGGCTTGCCACATGCTCACCGTTCAATGAGACAAGGCGACCTTGCCCTTCCTTGTCCCAGACCTCAAATAGCTGATCCTCGCCGGCTGCAGGGATATCTCGGCCAAGTACCAGTCTGAACAGATCCCACTCTTCTCTGAACTCTTCTGATTGATCCCTGAGGTCATCGACAATAGTCATGAGCTTCTCGAAGCCCAAGACATTCTCCACCGCCCACTCAGGAACATGAGGCTTGCGCCCGGTCGCCTCGGCAATGATTGATAGTCCAAGAGAGTGAAAGGTCTTGGCCTCGATCTGTACGTTTTCGATAGCAACACGCTCAAGCGATAGAGCGACTCGTGCCTGAAGCTCTTCAGCGGCAGCTTTGTTGAAGGCCAGCATCACGATAGAGCCAGGGAATACCAGTTTGCGGTGCAGGGCATAAACTGCCTTGGCCACCATGGTTGATGTTTTTCCTGAGCCTGCAGAAGCAATGACTTGTACTCGGTTATCGAAACAGATCACCGCACGCGATTGCTCATCGGTGAGGGGTTTGCTTTCCACCCCGGCAAATAGCGCCTTGCATGCCTCAAGCTCCCGCTGCACGTGATCATCGTTTCGCTGCGCCCAAGCCTCAGGCCAGTCGCACATCCAGTTCTCCAGATCTCGCTCGACGGTCGTGTCTGCATCTGGCAGAGATGACTGAACTTCTGGGGTCTGAAACAGCTTGTTTAACGCTTGATCGTCAAGGTTCAGGCTCGGCTTAGCTGCCAACAACTCTTGCTGCATCTCATGAGTCAGCCACAAGCATTTCGAATCAACCGTTTTTATAGAACTTTCGACAGCGTTTAACCAGATTCGGATGAGCGAGTAGCACTCTTGAAAGCGCTGCCGACGAGTGACTTTGAGAAGTCGGCCTATTTCCTCACGGAGTAGAGACTCCTTCGAGTTAGGCAATCCATCCACGCGGAATATGCGGCCTTCACGGAGGGTGATATCCGTCCACAGCACCCCACGATTGATCTCTAAACTAGAGAGATTATCAGGCTGTACCTCGACCACACTTGCGCCAAGCCTAAAAAAAAGCCGGTCGTCCTCGACATGCAGACGCCACGGCTCAGTTTTTGTCAGCAACCGCCCCCAAGCGGATGCTCGCCATTCCATAGTCATCCTGGTACCACAAGCATAAAGATCCCAGTGTACCCCAAGACGTCCTACGTTCCGGGGCGAAATGGCCTACAGGCCAAACGGTGCATCGACTTCTGATCGGGAGGATAAATTCCAGGGAAGTATTGGTTCGACTTAGGTCGCATCTAGGTGGATTCTGCGAGCAGCGATGCATCTCGCAGTCACTAAAAGATGGGCGCTAGAGCTTGAAAAGGCTTTGGAATGATGAATGGGTAAATCTCGCTTACACCGCACAAGCCAGCTAGCAATGTCGAGTGAAGAATGCGCTGCATTGACTTGGCGGACATCTGGCCAAAATCACCCTTCCTGGCGGCGCTAAGGTACCTGTGTTCACTTCACACCCCTCCTGCATGGATAGACGCCTATAGGCAAGACTAAGTTACTGTGTGCGTATAGTAGGTCTTGTCTGTTGCTGCTGTTAAGTATTTAGGGTAAGCTTACTCTACACCTACAGAGGCGCGGAATAACAAACGTGAAAAATGAAATTACTGATGCACTGGACTCGCTCAAGCCTTCTGATGACGGCAAGACTATCAAGGGGACTCGGGCACTGATCTCGGCTCTCCAAGAAGCAACAGGATTTCCTCAATCGAAGATCGCTGAGATCAGCCAATGTAGCATTGCAGGCATCCAGCGCTGGGTCAGTCTCGATAGCGGACAGAAAACCCGGCTCAACCATCTGATCCAATATTCTCGATCTGTTGCGCAAAAACTTGAGGCCGGAGAAACGTCGCCTGGGCAAGCGGGATCGTTCGCCGAAGCTATACGTCGATTCCCTTTGGCAGATTTGGAAAGTGAGTTTCGTGCGAGCTTGCTACGACTGACGGGCGTGACGGTTGAAAGCTGCGAAATCAGCAAGCTTGAATCGAGCGGTGGGGCGGTGACTCTTGAGTTCCGAATCAAATGACGGCTGAGCATTAAGAGAGAGAACCGCTGTGTCCAATGGAGCCCTCAGGCTTTGTGCTAGCTGCTAAGAGCTGGTTTTGCCTGCCTAGGGCGAGCGCGTTAAGTTTCTAGCCTCGATGCCGATCTCTGCCCAGCATGCGGGTATAGGCATCACATGAGTTCTAATTGGCTTATGTGGTCAAAGTGCCATCAGTCGAATAGTATTGGCATTACTGTGCTGAGGTATCAGTACAGATCAATCAACAAGGAGATGTTATGGGCTTCTGGGATAAAGCAGGTGAACTCGCGTTGAAGGCTGGCACCTTTGCTGTGAAAGAGGTGAAGGCTGCCGGAGATCGCTCTCGGGAGTACAAAGAGCTCATGCCGACCCTATCTGATGATGAGCTTCTGCGGATTGTGAAAAAGGAGCGCAGCTCCTCCCCCATGAAAGCTGGTGCAGCACATGGTGAGCTTAAAAACCGTGGTTACGATCCAGAGTCGATCAAACAACTTGCTTCATAGACCTAGCTCTCATTTATTGACCATGCATCTGATAAGGAATATCCATGTCGTGTAGCGCTTGTGGTGCGGGAAATCACACCCTAAAAAATTGTCCTAATGTTAATCGCTGCTCTGTTTGCAGCAAGTCTGGTCATAACGCTCAAACTTGTCCGGAGGCCCGGCGTTGCAGTATTTGCAGTGGCAGAAATCACGATGCCCGCAATTGTCCTGTCAAAAAATAAGATGCCCTCTGGGTCATTCGATCAGCTTTGAAAGGTGCTATCACCCTCAACGCAAGCGGAGCGCGCAGGCCCTTTGGGCCAAAGGCCTGAGGATGGAAGCCCGTAGGGCCAAAACCTGGCGAAGCCAGGGTTTGGTTTACGACAGCCGTACCCCGATAGGGGGCGGGCTCAAAGCATGGATACCTTAGATCGCCGTCGACCTATGAGGCATACAAAGCGCCAATTGCCCGCGAATCTGGCGCTATGTCATTTCCGAGTTTGGGCCTAGTGAACAGTGCTACTGGTTGTCGGTAATCCGACTGCGTATGCCAATGACGTGTTGGCTGAGTGGTGCCCCATGCTATCGCTGATTTGACGCATGAAGTGCGCGTAATTTTCTGTAGTGCTGCGGATAGCATGAGGTGTGAGCAGGCCCGCATCAATATCCGCTTTGCGAGCCCACGAGACACAGATCTTTCTCAGCGCGTAAGGCGATAGTGGACGCCCAGGGGCATTAGCCGCACGGAAAAGATACTCTCCGTCCGACAACTTCGAGGTTTTGATGTATTGCTCGAACATCGACCTGTGCCTATCGGGAATTGCATCGAGTACCTTCTTGGTTTCACGGCTCTTCACACCATACACCGCAACACCATGCTGCATTCTGGCCGACAGGAACTCGTTTTGCCGTAAAGCACCCAGCATGCATGCAAGCAGCGCCCGATCCCTCAAGTCGCCAGATTCGGCAAGAATGCTTTCCAAAGTATGGACGTGTTCTTTGGTCAATCCTGACTGATCCCGGCTAACCAGACCAGGCAACGGGCTATGACCAGCACTTGGAGAAACCCGCACACGTTTGAAGGCTACGAGCTTTTTCAGTGAGAGATCGTTTACAAGCTGTTCCAGCTTCTGTTGAACCACAGGCAGCAATGTTTCCGGCTGCAGGGTAGCTTCGATGGCTGAACGAATTGCCCGTCTGACGTCGGCTTCGAGCGGCGCAGACTCATGTGGTGGACAGACCTTTGAGGTTTCGCTGAGATCGTGGAAGCTCTGATAGCCCAGTCCTTGCGCAAGCGCTTTTTGAGCATCTGCCAGCGAGATTGGGGTTGGGCCACACCATTGCTGTTGCAACTGCTTGGACAGGCTTTTGAAGCCACGATTACGGATCAAGTCTTGTGGATAGACTGGGACGCGCATAGCAATTCTCCGGTAGCGTCAGGGTGTCGGCTGCCCGCTGACTATCGTCGAAATGCGTGCGATAAAGAGGTGTTGCAACCTGTGGCACTAGAGCCTTCACGAGCCGACCGTTTGATCCAGGGAGATCAGAGATGCGGCGAAGCTAGCATGCCAATCTGCAGCGCGTCTAGGTATGCCTGGGTATTTGGCGGTGTCCATGCCTTGAAAGACACATTTACAGATTGAGAGCGACACTGGTCAGTTTTTTAAAGATAGATTACAGGTAGGAGAGACAAGGGAATGGCTGCTAAAGGTGCAAATAGCTTTGGCCGATTAATGAGGCACTTAGATCAAGGGGATTTTGCCAAAAGTGAAAAGCCTTTGGCTTTTGTGGAAGATCTGTTTTGTAAGGAGTGGTTATCCACGAACGGCGGCCATCGGCTTCAGAAGCTATGGACGAGAAAAGACATGTTGTCTAGCACAGAGCTCTTTGCGCTAGGGCGTGCAATCGAGATACTGACTCCTGATCACTCGCTCTGGCTGAAGCGGGTGGCAAATGACATCATAAGACAACCAAAAAATGCTCATGGATATCTGGCCGAAATAATAGTCTGCGCTTCTCTATCAGCTCCTGGCGGCATAGTCCTTCCTGCGTCAAAGGGGAATAAAGGGTTCGATTTAACGTTGACGATGCCCTCCCAATTCAAGTACCAAATTTCTATAAAAAATCATGACATATCGGAACATGAAGGGGTGTTTAGAGAGAAATGTGCTGTTCTCAAAGCCGCTTTTCAGAAGAAGATGAATGAACTGCGAATTCATGGCGCCCTGAGGATTGCTTCGGATCAATTTATTGAGCCAGCTTCTCTCGATACACTGGTAGCGTGGGTTTCCAAGAAAATGGAAGCGCCTGGATCTTACGAATGCCAAGGGGGAGCTGTAAGAGTCTTCTTTTCTGAGCTGCATTCAACAGAAAAACGGCCATTGGCAGGAAGCTTTTTTTCTAGCGATTTAATGGTTATTAGTGGGTTCCATAGAAATGAGTTGGCCAATCAGAAGTCTCGAATACTCAAGGCAGCAGAGAATCTGAAGAAGCACGTTTCTCCGTCATCTAACTCTTGCCGATTCGTCTGGATGAGGGTTCACTCCAGCGCGGATGTGGGGTTGATATCTGGGGTAGTGAAGGAGTTGCTCGCACAAGAAGTGTCTGGTGATATTGGTTTTGACGGGTTTATCATCGCACAGCCTTCAATCGTTCGAGAGAATGGCTCGAGTAGGGTGAACACTGTATTTTCAATTATCGAGGGCCCCCATGTTGGGCTGCAGACTTCGAGGAAATTGGGGGAAAAAATTTCCATAGAGGTTTTAGTAGGGAGTTTTAGTTCTGAGCCATCTCGTGTACTGCTTCAGGTAGATGGGAGAAATATAGAGCTTTCGGCTCATCAATATATTTATCAGGATAGTGACTTCTACGTGTTATCAAAAATGGAGAATGGCGCAGCTACAGGTGATATCTCTTCACCTGCTTCCGGTGTGCGGAACCACAGTGTCATTGATATAGATGGACAGGAACTTGGATTGACTGGCCGATTGACTCCTAGAGCGGAAGAGCTATTGGTCTTCTAAGCTGATCAGCTCGCCGGCGCCTTGGCCTCTGCGGTCGGACTCTGCTTTAGCAGGGTCATCTTAAGAGGCTAGAGTAGGCGGGGCTCTGTCCGGTGTGTGAGTGCATCATCGCAGATGTTCATATCAGTTTAGGCGCGGGCCAGCATCAGGAGACTCATTATGATCCTGGCCTTCGCTATATGATTCAGGTTAGCTGGATCTCGATCCGAATTCGGCTATCCACTTTTGCAGAGCCAAGACGTCGGCCTCAAAGACATCCAGCTCGAGCGCGCTGCTGGGCAACTCGTCCGACTGGGCATGCTCAAACACTGAGTAGCGTGTCATCAGGTCATCAATGAATACGCAGTCTTCATTTTTCACCTTGGCGACCTTGTGCAGTTTGCCTTGGGTGTTGATTGCACGCCTGAAACGTCCTACAACATCTGCCAGCAGGATGAACTCAATCGTCTTTTCAACGATGATCCTGAAGTCACTGCACGCGCTCTTGCCAAGCGCCTCGTAAGCTTCGACCTCAGCGTTTTCCTGGTGCTTCTTTAGGCGTGTAATAGCGTTATCGATCAATCCGCGCACCGCGCTTTCCGGCTTTAGGTCTCGAGCGCTTGCAGTCGCGACAATGCCGGCAGTTTTCGCTAACCGTTGAAGTGACGTCAGCGTTGGCTTGATGGAGGGCATCCCAGGGGTCTGCTCCCACTTCTTGGTAACAGCTTCTACCTGAGCTACCAGAGAAAGTCGGTGAGTGAAAATGATGACCTGCCTCGTCTGAGATAGGGCCACGAGACGCTCGACTACTTTTTCTTCGAAGTCCTGATCCAGCGAAGAAATCGGGTCATCAAAAATGAACGGGGCCAGTTGGTTTGAGCCTGTGGTGTCCGCAAGGAACGCTGCAAGCGCAGCGATCCTGGTCTCTCCTTCGCTCAAGATATAGTCCAGGCCATGGGTGCCATTTGCACCCACCAGGTTCAAGCCGAAGGTGATCTTGCCTTTGCCCCCGGATTTACTTTGCGGCGCGATTGGAAGACGGTGGCCGCCGAGGCGCTTCAACTCATCCAGGAATCGAGATTGATAGCCGGCATCAAGCTCGGTCTTCGCCAGCTCGTTTTTCTTCGTAGTCAGGGCATTGGTGGCGGCTGAGCGCGAAGCTTTATCAATCGCTGCAACGGCGATCAACCTAGCCCTTTCTGCAACAATTGACGCTTTGTTTTGAGAGAGCCACTGCTTGGCTTGGAGTTGCTGAACTCGGCTCTGCACGGCTTGGCGATGTTCATCTTTCAACAAGGCCGACAGGCTCAGCTCCTCCTCGGTGAGTTTTGCAGACTTGGTCTTTGCCGCCTCGTTTATGCCCGACCAGTCGAAAGGTTGCAGGGTGCCTACAGGGCTACCCAGTGAAATTTGATCTAACCGTGCTTTCAGCAGGCCAAGCCAGCTGACCCCATCGGCTTCTTCAAAGCCTAGAGTGGACATGTGGACAATCCAGTCAGCTTGTCCTGGAAGAACCGGCAGCCGCTTCTTGCGGTCGGCAAATCCATTTTCAGCCGTCTTGGCGGTTGTTTCGAGGCCGTCAGTCACGAACTTCTCAAACCCTGTCAGTCGGGCTTTGGCATCCTCGCTGAGGCTTTGGTGGCAAAGTACGCAACGTGAATCAGCTGAGACGTTAGGGAACGCTATATCGACGTAGGCTGTTCCGGTGGAATAGGCACGTGCTTGCTCCCACATTTTCTGCCAGGTCGCTGAGCCAACACCCTCAAGCTCTGCTTTCCCGAAAATAGCTGCCGCTGCCTCTTCGCAGGTGCTCCTCGCTTTGACGGCGGTATTCTTCAGGTTTTCCAGTTCACCCGCCGTCGCGTCGTTCAAGCCCAACTGAAGTGTCGACATCGCTGTCTCGATACTTTTCAGGGCAGTTTTTTCTTTGTTGATAGCCAAGAGACGACCGGCGATGTCCTTCTCTGCAAGCAAGGCTTCGCTTTCTATACGCTCCCGATCAAGTTGGTCGGTATACAGACATTCCTTATCAATGCTCGCAGGCGCAGTCGTGCTCTTCAAGGCGGAAAGCCATTTCGCTTCGACTGTTTGACTAAGGCTCTGAGCCATAGCGGGTAGCGCTTTGCTAAGCAACGCCTTTTCTCTTGCAAGCTCCGCGCTAACGGCATCTGCGGTGGCGATCAGCGCGGATACAAACTTCATCCGGCTTGGCTCATAGCAAGCCTCAGTCCTGGTCATGTACTGCTGGGCAGCCTTGGTATCGAACACCTGTGCATGTCGTAGCGCTTTGTGAGGCCCACTGGGAATGTCCCAGTGAACATCAGCCGATTTACCGTCAATCGATACCTTGAACTGTGCACGGCACGGAGTCGGTGCTGGATCGAAGACATTTCCGTGAATGTCGTCCTTGGAACGTGATCCGCAGATCTGCTTGAGCAACCTTGCAAACCCGCTTTTGCCGGTTCCATTCTGTCCGTAGATAACAGACAGGTTACTCTTGCCGAAGGGGAGGTTGGCGCCAGGCTTGATTGCGTTCAAACCATGCACATCCAGGATCTCTTCAATCCGGAGCATGGGTCTATTGGCGACCTGCGATAACGTGCCGGGCGTGACGCTCAGAAGTCCTGTATCAGCCTCACCCTTGGCCTCGACCATGCAGAGCCTGGACAGCTCTTTGACTTCGTCCTGGTTCAGCTGCCGCTTCGAGTCGATAAGCATTCGAGCTGCAGTCTGCAACCATTTGGGGCGCCCGTTTAACCATGTCTCAAAATCATCAGCGACTACTGGTGCTATCTCAATCGTAGACATGGTGCGCTCGTTTCAAAAAGGAATCTGTGAGCGTAGACGTAAACTGGATTTTTGGTGTTAATTGGCCACTACAATAGTTTCAAGATGTGCCTGCGAGGGCTACTGGGCGAATGCGGTCAAGTGGGTCGGCGGTAGGCTGCCGCCGCTGTATGCCTTGGCGCTGCCTCACGCGCTCTACTAGGAGGCTGAACTGGGCAGTGGCTTGAACTCATCGCGATTTGCAACGCTCTCTAGCGCCCCGAAGCGCACCTTCAGCCCCTTAATCAAGTAGCGATTTGTCCGGTCGAAATCCTGGCCATCGTATTCGCTGTAATTCCCAGATCGGAAAGAGATCAGGTTCATCTCGAAGAGTAGCGTGATTGCGGGGCTTACTGAATGGCGACCCACATCGGTCAGCTCAGAAATCCTGTCATAACTGATCACAGTCAGCCCGTCGTCTTTAGGGAAGTCGCGGTGACGAAGGGCCAGCAGCAAAATGTATATCTTGAGCGCTTGCAGCGAGAGGCGCTTGTTGAAGGTAAATCCCTTGAGCTTTGTTAGCGTTTTCTCTGGGGGGTTGCTCGAGTGATCGTCCTTCGGCCCTCGGCCATGATAAAACCAACTCTTAGGGATTTTGGCGAACCCTTGATCTTCTAGCCATCGCTCAACGTAGATCAAAGACCCCCCTCTTGGGTGAGTAGTATCGCGACGGATGTACCCGTTATCTTCAAGCACCTGCAGTGACCGGGCGATCACATTTCTCGAGAGCCCTGCCAACGTGCAAAGCTCCGGGTAGGTTGTCTTCACCACGCCGGTCTCGTACTTCGCGCGAGTACAAATCGCTAAGTACACCTTCAGTGCCGCGAGTGAGGTGTTCAGCACCGTCAGGTCGACTTGACCGTTGCCATCGCGCTCACCAAAACTTTTCAGTCCTCCTTGCATGGCCCAGCGGTTTGGCATTTTTGCCCAGCGGAGCTCAGGTAGTGGTGTCTTGCTCATTTTTCCTTCCTCAACAGCGCCAAGCTCAAAACGAGTGCGACACACAATGCGAGAGTCAGTGGATCAGCAGAGATCGCTTTATCAACAAGAGTCATTAAATCGTTCATGGAAAGGGCTCCGTTACTTTCGATGCCTCCGAAATTAATCGCTCCCTTGCCGTTGAATCTAGATATAGGCGATCATGATTTATCGTCTAGATTGCCTGAATTCAAAGGTCTGCAGCTCCGATCTCCTAAAATTATTAGTATTTTCGACCGATAGACGGGTAGTATCAATATACTATTTTTGATTTTAAGAGTTTGATATTGAAATCACTAACGGAGTATAGATATGGCGGATTTAGAAACTCCTTTCACTGAAATCCATCTTCCGTTTCATCTGAGCCAAAAAAATCGGAAGGTTAGGCTGGTTCAGAGAGATGGGGGTTACACGCTGGTGGTGGTGCATAACGACACTGTGCATCTCCTGACTGCTCAGAGGGGGCACGTTCGGGTGTTTAAGAATCTGACGCTGGCGGCGGAGTATCTTAAGGCCAAGGGGGTGAAGAAATTTATGGTGTATCTTGAGGTGGCGAAAGAGGCTGCGGAGCGCAAGGCCAGAAAAGTTTTTGACTGGGATGAGGAATAGTGTGATTTGGGGCGACACTTGGGTATCGCCCGGCATAGCCTATTCAGTTAGCCCCCTTAACTTTAAGCTTCGCAGCGATATACTGCTCTGAATCCCCCCTGGCCCAATCATCGCGCCAACAAACCGTTTGTGGTTTGCCCCGCTCGTGCCACACCACACCTTCTGAACGTCTCCGGGATGCATGTTCATTGTCACCGCCAGGCCATGCGCTACGTTCCGTCACAAAAACCCATACGCAAGCAAGCCCGTCTTCCTCCAGAAATGTCTGGAAAAGCTGCTGGTCGATAAACGCGTGTGAGCCATCACCTGGGCTTCTGCCGCAAATGAAGCGAGTTTCTCCAGAGTGATCCACGTAGACAGCTTGATCTGTAGGATGGGGCTTCAGTTTGAGCCTCTGGGCCAGCCAAGGCGCTGGTATTAAAGCCTGCGTGCCTTCGGGCATTGAGACATCCAAATGTGATTCCCAATAGTGGCGGAAGCAGGGATAGGCGACTTCTATTTCCCCCAAGTCGTAAAAGTCATAGGTTGACCATTGCTCTTGAGCCCATGTCGAGCGCCATGGCGCTTCTCTAAGATAGCCATCATTGGTGAAATCACGAGCTGTCCAGGAGTCCACTTCCAGCTTTTGCTTTTCCCCAATGTAATCGAGAAGCTGTTGCTCGTCCTCCCGCCTTACCAACACCGGCAACAGGAAGCGCCACTGCTGTTGCCTGGAGCCATGCTCCCCACCTTCCTTCTCTGGGTACTTCACAGTCACGGAGCGATGTTCGTGTAGGGCTACCCATGCCGCACTGGATGAATCAGTACGGATTACCAGGTTTGCTATGCCGTCGGAGGGTTCCTCCTCGAAAGGCCATTTCCCTACGTCGTTTTCGACAGTCTCTCGTATGGCTATCCGAAACTCATCGATCACCGGGTGGTTTACATCGGGCCGGCTATGCTCGTCAGTGAGCAGGATGGTTGGGTCTATGTCGCGATGAGTACCGATGTCCAGAGGGCTGGCGTAACGACGCGCCCCCTGTTCAGACGTCTCAGATAACCACTTGTTGTCGGCAAGGCTGCAGAGAAGCTCATCAAGGGCAAGCCACTGGTATTTTTTACCGATGCGTTCGATTAATGGTCGATTGCGACTGTAGTCATGCCGACCCGAACGATCATCCGGAAACAGCTTTTTTGTCCAGCCAAGCCCGTACGCTCGTTTGGCCACCCAACGCTGTGCCGCCTTTATGTCGACGTGAGGTAGCCGCTCAGTCGCAGTCGTCGAGCGTTTGAAGCGTTTTTTATACTCCTTTTTATATCTTGTCCGCTCATCAGGGCTCAAAATATCCAGTAGTATTTTTTCAGCCCTCGCAAAGTACGCTGAGCGCTCAGTAATATCCTCCTCGGAAAGCTTGAGCCTCAGATCTCTGAAGGCATTAGGCCTGAAATCGTTCATAAGTTTCAGGACGTCAGTTCTTAGATCGCAGTGGTTAATAACCTCATCCTCGAACCGCTCATATACCTGGGTGGCGCTCAGAGGCTCCTGCAACTCCAATGGCACGCTCAAGAAGGAGCCGATCCTCGGCTGTATCTCATAGCTCGCGAAATCGCCCCCCCATCCGGCGCAAGAATCTTGAATCTGCGAGTCTCCAGCCCGCGTCACTGCCTTTTCAAGGGCCTCTTCGGACACTGACAGCCTTATGTTTTTTGAGTGATAAGGGGGCGTAGCTTTCACGATATCAACCTGTTCGGACAGGTGATCATTTAGCAGTGCGTGCTCGATAATGCCTAGCGCGCTGTCCCTGAGTAGAATCGAGAGCGGAACATCCTCTCTGTCGAAGACCTCGTTGTACGCGACCTTAGAAAAGGTGCTCAGTCGATGCTTCTCTGGATCGATGCAGCATGCTCCAAAGGCGGCTGTGTGTAGGCGCTCGAGGACGTAGAGATCGTCTACCTGCCTGAAATCCCTGCAAAGCATCCCATACAGGCTGGGATTCCAGATC
This sequence comes from Pseudomonas viridiflava, assembly GCF_900184295.1. NCBI lineage: Bacteria > Pseudomonadati > Pseudomonadota > Gammaproteobacteria > Pseudomonadales > Pseudomonadaceae > Pseudomonas > Pseudomonas viridiflava. The sequence continues at coordinate 5,634,267 of NZ_LT855380.1, read as the reverse complement.
ATGAGCGACGTAAGCGCCTTGGTCGCTTTGTCTCGCAGCTCCCGGTGAGAGCAAGTGAAAAACCAGGTCAATGTTATTGCGCAGAGGTACTGGACTTCTGGGTCTGTTTGATCGCGTTGCTCGAAGGCACTCCATTCAATCAAACGCCGCCCGGTATTTTCCTCATCCATGGACAGGAAGTTCAGCTGAGTTGTCCATGACGCATCGCGCTTGGGCATGCTCTGAGCCTCTAGCCGATTGTGCAAAGACTTCGCATTCCACGGGTGGCCTACACTCGCACTCACTTGAAGCATGATGTCTAGATAATCTTCGTTCTCAGATAGGAAATGCTCAAAGAGTTCAAGCGTACGGTTGCTGAACGACTTATTAGCTCGCCACCGCAAACTTTCAATGAAAGCATTTTCGCTAGAGTTGTCGTTTACCCATTGTTTTGCGCCTCCAGGCATAACATCGAGAAATTCCTCTTGGAAACGTTCAGGTAACTGTACGGACAGCGCTTCGGCCAAACCGGCCCACTTGGGATGAAGCCGCTTTCCATTGTGAATGAACTGGAGCGAGCCGTTTATTAAAGCTTCTGAAGGGTCTTTGACCTCGTCTAGAAGCCCCGAACCCATCAAATAATCCTGTAGCCTCTGGAAGCTAAAGCGGACAATGTCTTCCGACGAGTCGAATGGGTCGATATCTCTGCTTTTTGGATCTGGATCAATCCTGAACAGTCCACTTCGCTGAAGTACCTCAAACCAGGTTGTTCCTGATGGGGGCGGAAAAGCGTGGAACTTATCAGCAACGATGCGTATGGCGTGGGAGTAGCAAACGTAGTCTTGCCGCTTTGCGGCCATCTCCATAGCAATCGATAAAAGGGCTTGATTGGTTGGTTTGACGAGATCATCGCTGCCGTCTCTTCCGGCACCTAAGTGCCGAGCAATACTTCTCAGATAAAAAGAGAAGACCTGCTTAGTACCGGTCAATCCTCTCGGAAACCATTTTTGATTTTCTTTGTTCAACGCAATACAGGCACTTCGCAAAAACAACGGATTGACGAATTCCGCAGCTAGCCAGGGCACGTTAGGTTGTGAGATTCCTCGTTTACTTAGGTATATGCGAGCAGCGCGGGCCTGTTCTTCAGGGGTCGCGAATCCGCGAATTAGAAAAGATGGTACTTTTTCTTCAAGGCTGGAAGGTATGACGTAGGGTGTATATTCACTTCTGCAACTGAACACAGCCAGTAGGTTTTTATGCTTCTCAATCCTAGCGATGAACGCTGCAAGCTCCTTACGCCACAGGGTTATGCCAGATCCCTCATTTAGAGCATCAATCAGAATCAAGCCGCGCTTGCCCGTGACCTCTGCAGCAGCACTCAATGCTTGAAGGAAGGCATCAGGATCTATATCCCCAAGGCCTAAACGGTCAGTGACTTGGCTCCAGATACTTTCGTCAGTTAAGTGTTGGCCGAGTATAAGGACAACGACCCTGCCATCCGAGATAGCTTGCTGAGCAATGTTACCAAGTAAATGAGATTTGCCGGTGCCGGCCTTTCCGTTAAGGAAAAAACTTCGGCTATGCTCTACAGAGAAATATCTGTCTTGAAGTGATGACCTCAGTGCGTATGACGCGTCGCTAAGCTCGCTCAACTGATGATCTAAGGATGCTAAAGATTCGCTTCGGGGCTTTTTCGCATTACGTCTATCTTCCTTGATTGTCCATGCCGTACGTTGGAGATCATGGACGCTGTCCGAGATTTGTTCGATGCATGCAAGACATTCCGCCAGTGGCCAAGTAAGCCAAGCGTCAGGTGTGATTTTTACTTTAAGCGTATCAAGCTTTTTCACCTGGCATACAACGCTTTCCATGAGAGCGGTGCTGGAGCTGCCCAATTCATTTTCAGTGTTGCTTATTTTTGCTAAAGCGCGGACTTTGTCGATCTTGGCCTGGAGCTCTGAAATGATGCCCTGATCGTGCAAAATCACCTTGAATAGCTTTTCAATCCCGACTTCGACATGATCTTCAGGATGAAACCTTTCATCGAGAGATTTTACAGCCCAGTCGACTTTTTCTGATAACCAAGTCGGTGAGAATTCGATATCCCCAAACCAGTATCTTCTCAGGCCTTCGGCATTTGATACGGAGAGTCGGTGGGTCAGGTCTGAAGCAGTCCAAGGAACAAACTCCACTGTTTGACCCGATGGAACATAGGATGTCCATTTTTCCTTATGGGCTTCCCAGTGTTCCCAACCTCTTCTGCCGCCCCCTTGCTTACCGCTCCTATCAGTCAGGTCGCAGGCTAACGCTACAACGTATTTGGTTAGCGATGGATGTGACTGCAGGGCGCGCTTAACGGAGTCGTCAATATTCGCCCAATCAATGTCACCTGCCTTTAGATAGTATTTGGCTTGGTAACCTATCTCGCTTCCATCGCTCAGCAACCAATACGCCTCGATACCGCCGTCACCCCCAGCGCCCTCTATTCGCTTGAATTCTGCGTCAGCGGCTGGTGGTTCGCGTCGTGCAAGCTGGCAAACGAGTTCTTCAAAGGCGAGGCGCTGTCCTGAATCCATGCCTCTGATGCGTCTGTAGTCCATGGTGAGTCCGTTGCGAAATCTGATAGTCGTGATGGCTGATTGCCGATAGTCGAGTGTATCTGCTTCACGAATGTTTTGGCGTGGCTGCCTAGGCGTACGTGCCGCAGGCCGCGCAGTGAGAGGGAGTAGAGCTAAGTAGCTGACCTATATGAAGAAGATAGACATCGCCTCTCGAAATGTGCATAATCCGAACTGCACATAGGGATTTCTTCCATATGAACCAGTAAATACGACTGGGTGTGCAAAAAAAGCATCGCAGGAAGGTCATGGGCACGCCGTTCAACCTCACCGAAGGCGCCGCGCTGCTGAGTCTGATCGGTCGTCTGACGGGCTACACGCCACGCTGGTTCACCTATTTCATTGGTGACGCCCACGTCTACGAGAACCATCTGGACATGCTCAACGAGCAGCTTACCCGCGAGCCGTTCCCGATGCCGAAACTGAAAATCTCCGACCGCGTGCCGGAGTTTGCCAAGACCGGTGTGTATCAGCCGGAGTGGCTGGAGCTGATCGAGCCGTCTGACTTCACGCTGGAAGGCTATGAGCATCACCCGGCAATGACAGCGCCGATGGCGGTTTAAGCGCCGATCCTGATCGTTCCCACGCTCCAGAATGTGACGCGGAGCGTCGGAGAATATCGTGTGATGATCGTTCCTACGCTCCGCGTGGGAATGCCTCTCGGGACGCTCCGCGTCCGCTCTGGAATGTGACCCAGAGCGTCACGGCTGCAGGCCCACGCAGATGGGCGCGATCAGTGGAGGATCAGGCGATCAGCTCAAACCAGAACGATCTGGTTCTTGCCCTGGCGTTTGGCCTGATACATCGCGGCATCGGCGCGGCCGTAGAGGGCTTCCAGGCTGTGGTCGTCCTGGGTCAGGTTGGTCAGGCCCTGGCTGGCCGTAATGCTGAAGGTGCTGGTGCCGCACTGAAAGCTCTGGCGCTGGATCTCGCGTTGCAGGCGCTCTGCGATCTGCATGGCCATCTCCGGTGCGCAACCAGGAAAGACCGCTGCAAACTCTTCACCGCCAATACGTCCGAACAAATCCCCGCGCCTCAGCGCTGAGCGACCGCTCTCGGCAATGCGCTGCAGCACGGTATCGCCTTCCTGGTGGCCGTAGGTGTCGTTCACCAGCTTGAAATCATCGATGTCCAGCAGAAGAAAGGCCAGCGGCGTACCGTTCAGGCGTGCCAGCTCGAACTCGCGCTGGGCGCATTCGAAGAAGTGGCGTCGGTTGCTGCTCTGGGTCAGGACGTCGGTGGTCGCGAGGCGCTGCAGTTCATCCTCGAGCTGTTTCTTCTCGGTGATGTCCTCGGCAATGCCCACCACGACCAGGCGCTGCGCATCATCGGTCTGGCGACTGACGAAGCACTTGTCGCTCAGCCAGCGCACTTCACCGTCGGCGCGGATGATGCGGTATTCGCGGTCTTCAATGGCGCCTTTTTCGATCACTTCGCTCAGGCTGCGCTCGGCGTAGTTGAGGTCATCCGGGTAAATGCTGTCGCGCCACTCGCCGTAATCGGCCAGCAAAAGCCCTGCAGAGCGGCCGAAGATGCGCTCGTAGGCCGGGCTGACGTAAATCATGCGCTGGGTTTCCCAATCGAACGCCCAGAGCACAGCGTTGACGCTGACCAGCAGCGAACTGAACAACTGTTCGCGCTCGCTCAGACGCGCCACTTCAGCCTGAGCATGCATCAGGGCAAGCAAGGTTTCAGCGGCGGCGGGCATTTCTGTAGCGGAGGTGACAGGGCTTTGCTTTTCCATAAGGCGACGTCTCAAGCAGCGCGCAGCCAGTGCTTGCACGCTCTCCCATTCACAGCGGGAAAGACGATCAGATGTTTTAAAAGGGGGGAAGTTCCGAAACCGGCATGCCCGCAAGGGGCACGCCGATCAACGGTGTCAGGCTTGAGCCGGGCGCAGCGAGTAGGTTTTCAACTGATCGGCGAAGTCGCGCAGGGACTGAATGCCACTGGCTTCGGCTTCGTGAATCCACTCTTTCATGGCCGACAGCATGTCATGACCGTTGGTGCTGGTCTTGACCCAGATCTGCTGCAGCGCGAGGCGTTTTTCGTAGATGACCTTCAAGGCCTGGCTGTGTTCCAGCATGGTCTGGATGCGCACATGGTGCCTGTCGTCCAGTAGGCTGGTCTCGCGGGACAGCAGGCGCTTGGCACGGTGGAACTGATGGCGGACCGACGCATCGGCCTTGGCCAGTTCCTGAGCGACCAGCGGACCGATCACGACCTTGCGGTACTGAGCCATGATCTGGAAGCGGTTGTTGAGGATGGCCATCGCGGTGTCCATGTCCATATGGCCCTTGCCTTCGACCCGATGGGCGATAGGCGCGACGCGCTGCACCTTGGCCAGACGCAGAAAGCTGAACACTTTGATCCACGCCCAGCCCATGTCGAACTCCCACGGCTTGACCGACAGCTTGGCCGAATTGGGATAGGTGTGATGGTTGTTGTGCAGTTCTTCGCCACCAATGATGATGCCCCACGGCACCAGATTGGTCGCCGCATCACGGCACTCGAAGTTGCGATAACCCACGGCATGACCCAGTCCGTTGACCACGCCTGCGGCCCAGAACGGAATCCACATCATCTGGATTGCCCACACGGTGATACCGATGGCACCGAACAGCGCCAAGTCGATCACCGCCATCAGGGCAATACCCAGCAGCTTATAGCGCGAGTACAGATTGCGTTCGATCCAGTCTTCCGGGCAGTTCTTGCCGTAGATGCGCAGGGTGTCTTCGTTCTGAGCCTCTTCGCGATATAGCTCGGCGCCCTTGCGCAGGACGGTGGACAGCCCCTTGACGACCGGACTGTGCGGGTCATCGACGGTTTCGCATTTTGCGTGGTGCTTGCGGTGGATGGCGGTCCACTCGCGGGTGTTCTGCGCCGTGGTGAGCCACAGCCAGAAACGGAAGAAGTGCTTGAGCCCCGCATTGAGTTCCAGGGAGCGGTGAGCTGAGTAGCGGTGCAGATAGACCGTGACGCCGACAATCGTCACATGGGTCATGGCCAGCGTGACTGCTATTACCTGCCAGACGGAAAGGTCGAGCAAACCGTTGTACCACATAGGCTGTTTGGCCCTCGTAAAGATACGCGTGAAGAAAAAAGTAACAACTGCATTATCACTGACATCCCACAGAAAACCAGTCACGCTTTTAGATAAGAGTCGCAGGATGTTTCTTGCTTTATAATTGCGCTCCTTTCATAAGGCCCTGGATTTTCTTATGACGGACTCTACTGACGGAGCGCTAAGGACGGCCATTCTGTACGGCATGCTGTCCGTTCTGTGGTTGCTGGCGTTCGATTGCCTGTTGCCGCTTTTCATCGAAGATCCGGCTCATTTGGCTATCGCGCAGCGAGCAGGCGGTTACGGATGGGTGTTGATAAGCGCGGTCATGCTCTTCGTCGCGCGTGACCGTTTGATGAAAGTCATCACCGGCAAGGCACAGGTAGCGCGTCATCAGGACGATCACGACCAGCTGAGACTGGCTGCTGCGGTGTTCGACAGTACCCTGGAAGGGGTACTGGTGACCGACGCGAAAGGGCGGATCGTGCATGTCAACCGTGCTTTCGTGGACATTACCGGCTATCAGCCCGATGAAGTGCTGGGTTTCAACCCCAGCAAGTTCCAGTCCGGCCGCCACGGTGCGGAGTTCTATCGGCAGATGTACCGCTCGATCCTCAGCGCCGGTCAGTGGAGCGGCGAGATCTGGAATCGGCGCAAGAGCGGCGAAGTCTATCCGCAGTGGCAGACGATCCGCAGCATCAAGGCCGATGACGGCCAGCCGAAAAACTTCGTCGCGGTGTTTTCCGACATGACCGCCATCAAGCGTTCCGAGCAGGAACTGGCTCAACTCGCCCACTACGATGCGCTGACCGGCCTGCCCAACCGTCTGCTGCTCACTGATCGGATCAGTCAGGCGCTGACGTCTGCCCGCTCCAGCAAGCGCGGTTGCGCGCTGCTGTTGATCGATCTGGACCATTTCAAGAACATCAATGACAGCCTCGGCCACAATATCGGCGATGAAGTGCTGAAGGCCATTGCCGTTCGACTCGAAGGTGTGATCGAGAGCGACATGACCCTGGCGCGTTTGGGCGGTGACGAGTTTGCCTTGCTGGTCAAGAACTGCCCGCAGATGGTCCAGGCTGCGGCCCTGGCGCAGCGGGTCATCGAAGTGCTCAAGGCGCCATTTACCATCGCCGGACAGCAGCTGTTCATCAGTGCCAGCCTGGGCATCAGCCTGTTTCCAGGCGATGCGCTGACTGACCAGCAATTGTTGCGCAATGCCGACTCTGCGCTGTTCAAGGCCAAGAGCAACGGCCGCGACGGCTATGCGTTGTACACCGAAGAGCTGACGTCCCACGCCCGTCAGCGGGTGCAACTGGTCAGCGAACTGCGCCACGCCATCGAACATCAGGAATTACGCGTCTTTTATCAGCCGGTTCACGACCTCGCCACCCGCTGCATTGTGGGTGTCGAAGCGCTCGTGCGTTGGCAGCACCCGTCACGGGGCATGGTTTCACCGGGGGAATTCATTCCGGTGGCCGAGCAGAGCGGGCTGATTGCCGATATCGATGCCTGGGTGCTGGAAACGGCATGTCGGCAGATGCTGGCCTGGCAAGCCTGCGACGTGCCGATCCGCTTTGTGGCGGTCAATGTTTCCAGCCGGTTGTTCAGCACCGGTGATCTTGATCGTCAGGTCAGCCAGGTGCTGCGTGATACCGGCCTTGATCCTGCCTTGCTGGAGCTGGAAGTGACTGAAAGCGCAGTAATGGAAGACCCCGAGCAGGCCATCGAGCAGTTGCACCGGCTGCGCGAGTTGGGCCTGAGTCTGGCCATCGATGACTTTGGCACCGGTTATTCCTCTCTGCTCAGGCTCAAGCGCATGCCGGTCCAGAAGCTGAAGATCGATCAGGGCTTCGTGGCTGGGCTGCCGGGCGATGACGACGATATTGCCATCGTGCGCGCGGTCATCGCACTGGCGGGCAGCATGGGCATGCGAGTGCTGGCCGAGGGCATCGAGCAGGCCGAGCAGGCGGCGTTTCTGTTCGACAACGGGTGTGAGTTGGGCCAGGGCTACTGGTTCGGGCGACCCGTGCCTGCCGAATCGATCAATTGGGTACATGCCCCGGTGTTCACAACAGCTCCGGTCTGACGGGTTCTGACGCGCCTGATTCATGCTCTGGCCGGACGTGCAATGCGTTCCGCCATGGCGTGGAATCTTTTAATTTCTTTTGGTTATATCTGCATTCTTAAATAGTCTTTTTAAGAATATCTGCACCTCACTACTATTGCCTTATCGCCACATGCCAGCGCTTCGGGTGCGACGGCAGGCTCCACTTTCAAGGAATACGATAATGAGCGCATCTCTACGTAGTGTTGACGGTCAGGACGAAGCGGCCATTTTGCGTGAGATTCAGAGTGCGTTGCGTGACCTGCGCTTTGGCGCCGTCGAGATCACCGTGCACAACGCACAAGTGGTGCAGATCGAGCGCAAGGAAAAGTTTCGTTTGCAGAACCCGGGTAACAAGCCGAGCTGACACAGCGCCGGATGAAACAACCGAATGCGATGCACCCCTGACAAGCAGCGCGCCGGTGTGAATCTCACGCTGGCGTGCGACGAAGAAATCAAAAAAAGCCGACACACAGAATTTGCAGGAGCTTCACCTATGTCCATTCGCCGTTTTGCCCTGGCCGCTCTCGCCAGCGCTGTATTCGCAGGTTCCGCTGTCGCCAAGGATTACGAGCTGCTCAACGTGTCTTACGACCCGACACGTGAGCTGTATCAGGAATACAACGCCGAGTTCGCCAAGCACTGGAAACAGTCCCATCCGGACGACACCGTGACCATCAAGCAGTCCCATGGTGGTTCGGGCAAGCAGGCCCGTGGCGTGATCGACGGCCTGCGCGCCGACGTCGTTACCCTGGCGCTGGCCGGTGACATCGACGAGATCGCCAAGCTGGGCAAGACCCTGCCTGAAAACTGGCAGACGCGTCTGCCGGATGCGAGCACCCCGTACACATCGACCATCGTGTTTCTGGTGCGCAAGGGCAATCCAAAAGGCATCAAGGACTGGGGCGACCTGATCAAGAAAGACGTGTCGGTGATCACGCCCAACCCGAAAACCTCGGGCGGCGCGCGCTGGAACTTCCTGGCTGCCTGGGCTTATGGCCTGAAGGCGGGCGGTGGCGACGAAGCCAAGGCCAAGGAATACGTGCAGACCCTGTTCAAGCATGTGCCGATTCTGGACACCGGTGCGCGCGGCTCGACCATCACCTTCGTCAACAACGGTCAGGGTGATGTGCTGCTGGCGTGGGAAAACGAAGCGTTCCTGGCGCTGAAGGAAGACGGTGGTGCCGACAAGTTCGACATCGTCGTACCGTCGCTGTCGATTCTGGCCGAGCCGCCGGTCGCCGTGGTCGACAAGAATGCCGAGAAGAAAGGCAACACCGCCGTCGCGACCGAGTACCTGAAACACCTGTACAGCAAGGAAGGTCAGGAAATTGCCGCGAAAAACTTCTATCGTCCACGTGATAAAGAGATCGCCGCCAAATACGAGAAGCAATTCCCGAAACTGGATCTGGTGACTATCGACAAAGACTTCGGCGGCTGGAAGACTGCGCAGCCGAAGTTCTTCAACGACGGCGGCGTGTTCGACCAGATTTATCAAGCGCAATAACCGCATGACGATACCGCGCAGCCCTCAGTGGGCACGGTATCGCAGTGATGGTCAAACAGCCCGGATCAACGTCCGGGCTTCGTGCAAGTAAAACCAGGGACTTCTATGTCGCGTCGTATCTCCCCCGTCATACCCGGCTTCGGGCTGACGCTGGGCTACACCTTGGTGTACCTCAGTCTGATTGTGCTTATACCGCTGGCCGCCATGTTCGTGCATGCCGCACAGCTCACCTGGGATCAGTTCTGGACCATCATCACCGCCCCTCGCGTACTGGCGGCGCTGAAGTTGAGTTTCAGCACCGCGTTCTACGCCGCTGTCATCAACGGCGTGATCGGTACGCTGCTGGCGTGGGTGCTGGTGCGTTATACCTTCCCCGGACGCAAGATCATCGATGCGATGATCGACCTGCCTTTTGCCCTGCCGACCGCCGTGGCCGGTATCGCCCTGACAGCGCTGTATGCGCCCAATGGCTGGGTCGGGCAGTTCGCTACTGATCTGGGTTTCAAGATCGCCTACACCCCCTTGGGTATCACTCTGGCGCTGACCTTCGTGACGCTGCCGTTCGTGGTGCGCACCGTTCAACCGGTGCTGGCCGATATCCCGCGTGAAGTCGAAGAGGCCGCCGCCTGCCTGGGTGCCCGTCCGCTGCAGGTGTTTCGCCACATTCTCGTGCCCGCGCTGCTGCCTGCGTGGCTGACGGGCTTCGCGCTGGCCTTCGCTCGCGGTGTGGGGGAGTACGGTTCGGTCATCTTCATCGCGGGCAACATGCCCATGAAAACCGAAATCATGCCCTTGCTGATCATGGTCAAGCTCGACCAGTACGACTACACCGGTGCGACTTCCATTGGCGTTCTGATGCTGGTGGTTTCCTTCATTCTGCTGCTGCTGATCAACCTGCTGCAGCGGCGCATTGAAACCCCATCCTGAGGAGGCGAGCATGTCTTATTCATCGGTATCCGCTGCAGCCTCCGCCAACGACGCACGTCGTGGCAATGCGGTAGCGCGTCGTATCCTGATCGGCCTTGGCTGGCTGATCTTCGCCCTGTTTCTGGGGCTGCCGCTGTTCATCGTGGTCTCGCAAGGCCTGAAAAACGGTCTGGGCGCATTCTTCGAGGCGGTGCTCGAGCCGGACGCACTGTCGGCGCTCAAGCTGACGGTCATTGCCGTGCTGATCTCGGTGCCGCTCAACCTTGTGTTCGGCGTCAGCGCCGCGTGGTGTGTGAGCAAGTACTCGTTTCGTGGCAAGAGCATTCTGGTCACGCTGATCGACCTGCCGTTCTCGGTATCGCCGGTCATTGCCGGTCTGGTCTACGTGCTGATGTTCGGCGCGCAGGGCCTGTTCGGGCCGTGGCTGCAGGATCATGACATCCAGATCGTCTTCGCGCTGCCGGGCATCGTGCTGGCAACCATCTTTGTGACCGTGCCGTTCGTCGCGCGTGAACTGATCCCGTTGATGCAGGAGCAGGGCACGCAGGAGGAAGAGGCGGCGCGTCTGCTGGGTGCCAACGGCTGGCAGATGTTCTGGCATGTCACGGTGCCGAACATCAAGTGGGGCCTGATCTATGGCGTGGTGCTGTGTACCGCTCGGGCGATGGGTGAGTTTGGCGCGGTGTCGGTGGTGTCCGGCCACATTCGCGGCGTTACCAACACCCTGCCGCTGCACGTCGAGATCCTCTACAACGAATACAACCACGTTGCCGCCTTTGCGGTTGCGAGCCTGTTGCTGATCCTCGCGCTGTTCATCCTGCTGCTCAAGCAGTGGAGCGAATCCCGTATTAACCGTCTGCGCCATAACGCGGCGGAGGAATAATCATGTCGATCGAAGTCCGTAACGTCAGCAAGAACTTCAACGCCTTCAAGGCCCTGAACAGCATCAATCTGGACATCCAGAGTGGCGAACTGGTTGCCTTGCTTGGCCCGTCAGGCTGCGGCAAGACTACCTTGCTGCGCATCATCGCAGGCCTGGAGACCCCGGATGCCGGCAGCATCGTGTTCCACGGTGAAGACGTCTCCGGCCATGACGTGCGTGATCGCAACGTCGGTTTCGTGTTTCAGCATTACGCGCTGTTCCGGCACATGACCGTGTTCGACAACGTCGCGTTCGGCCTGCGCATGAAGCCCAAGCGCGAACGTCCCAACGAGACGCGGATTGCCGAGAAGGTTCACGAATTGTTGAACATGGTGCAACTGGACTGGCTGGCCGACCGCTACCCGGAGCAGCTTTCCGGTGGTCAGCGCCAGCGTATCGCGCTGGCCCGCGCCTTGGCTGTGGAGCCCAAAGTGCTGCTGCTGGACGAGCCGTTCGGGGCGCTGGACGCCAAGGTCCGCAAGGAGCTGCGTCGCTGGCTGGCGCGTCTGCACGAAGACATCAACCTGACCTCGGTCTTCGTGACACACGATCAGGAAGAAGCCATGGAAGTGGCGGACCGCATCGTGGTGATGAACAAGGGCGTGATCGAACAGATCGGCTCACCGGGTGAGGTGTATGAAAACCCGTCCAATGACTTCGTGTATCACTTCCTCGGCGACTCCAACCGTCTGAGTCTGGGTGATGAAGGCCACGTATTGTTCCGCCCGCATGAAGTGTCGTTGTCACGCCAGGAACTGGAAGACCACCACGCCGCCGAAGTCCGCGACATCCGCCCGCTTGGCGCGACCACGCGGGTCACGCTCAAGGTCGAAGGGCAGAGCGAGCTTATCGAGGCCGAAGTGGTCAAGGATCACGACAGCCTTGTGGGCCTGGCGCGGGGCGAGACCCTGTTCTTCAAACCCAAGGTCTGGCAGAAGTTGTAAGGCAGTCGGGCTGATCGTGCTTGTTTGAACGACCCGGTACTGATCGTGCCCATCGCTCCGCGTGGGCATGCCGCCCGTGACGCTCTGCGTTATATTCAAGAGCGGACGCAGAGCGTCCCGAGAGGCATTCCCACGCGGAGCGTAGGAACGATCATCACACTATATTGATGCGCCCACGCGGAGCGTAGGAACGATCACCCGTTCGTTAAACCGCAGCCTTGCGCACGTTGCGCCCCACCGGGCCGGCACGTTCTTCGATGGCGTGCTGCAACGGTTTCAGCAGGCCCATCAGGAATGCCAGCTCCGCCACCACGAACAGCGGGCCGATGATCAGGCCGGTCACGTCATCGATGAATGCCGGTTTGCGGCCTTCGTAATAGTGGCCGATGAACTGGATGATCCAGCCAACGACAAACAGCCCCACGCCCGCACTCAGCCAGACCATGGTCGTCTGTTGCGCCAGATTCGCGCCTGCCCAGATGCACAGCAGCAAAAGTACCGCCATCACCACGCCAAGCACCCGGTCCAGTCGCAGGTAAAACACGGTCGATGCCAACGTCACCAGCGCCGCGGGCGATAGCCAGATGCCGCCCACTGACCAGCCCGGCCGGGACAAAAGTACGGCCACTGCCAGAACAATCAGCGGGATACCTATGAAGTGGGTCACGATATTGCGTGAGTCGCGGTGATAGGACGCGTATTGGCTGAGATGATCGACAAGGTTTTTCATTATTATTCCTGCCTGAAGCGCTGATCCGGGTTGATCACCGTATCGCCTTTGCAATACGACTGCCTGAAAAACAAGGGAGCAAATATGACAAATGGAACGTTATGGCGGTCACGATTGCTGTCCGATTACTGGTTTTCCAATCTACCTGCCGGTTTGCAGGATAGCCTGCTGGACGCCGCTTTCCAGATTCGCAAGACGCCCGGCAAGGCACTGTTCAAAAAAGGCGACCCGGCGTGCGGTCTTTACGTGTTGGTCGAGGGCAGTGTGCGTGTCGGTCCTGCTGTTGATCAGCGTCTGGTGCCACGTCTGGAGCCCGTTCGCCTGCCGTGCTGGTTCGGAGAAGTGTCGTTGTTCGACGGGCTGCCGCGCAGGTTCGATGTGGTGGCACGGGAGCAGACGATCTTTCTGCATGTGCCCCAGCGCGTGCTCATGGAGCTGCTCGATCAGCATCCGCAGTACTGGCATTCGTTTGCCGGTCTGCTCAGCCACAAGCTGGGCCTGCCGATTCCGCTTTCTGATGAGATGGCCCGATTGCCCGCCAGGCACTGGGTTGCGTGGCGCCTGCTAATGCTGTCCGAAGGCTATGGAAATCTCAGCCATGCGCGGCGCCTGGTTACGCTGGACGAAATCCAGCCGCCTGAGGATCTTTCTCCGGCCGTTTTGCTCGACGTGCTTCAGGACCTGCACCAACGCAGGATCGTGCGCCTGGGGGAGGGGCAGCTGGAAGTCTTCGAAGTGGAGAAGCTGCGCAAGGTGGCGAATTACTCCAAGGCCAGCGCCGTGTGTTGAAGGTGCGCCCGACGCTGATCGTGCCCATGCTCTGCGTGGGCATGCAGCCCATGACGCTCCGCGTCACATCAACAAATGATCATCAGCGCATCAAGTCACTTCGGTACTGCCCCGGCGTCATGCCGGTCCAGCGCTTGAAGGCGCGGCTCAGGCTGTCGGTGTCGGCGAAACCCAGCAGGTAGGCGACTTCGCTCAGCGAGCTGTGCGGGTCGCTCATGTGCATCAGCGCCAGGTTCTGGCGGCACTGATTGAGCAGCAGGTCATAGCGGCAGCCTTCGTCGGCCAGGTGCCGTTGCAGGCTGCGCGGGGTCAGGTGCAGGGCTTCGGCGATGCTCTCGGCAGAAGGCTCGCCGTCCGGGAGCAGGGTTTCGATGGCCGAGCGCACGCGCTGTTCCCAGATCAGCGATGGCAAGGGTTCTGCGCTGGGCATCTGTTCGGTCAGCATGATCGGGTTTTCGTCCAGGTGACTGTCGAAGTCGTCGCAGGCAAATTCCAGCCGATTCTCCGACGCCGAGAAAAACAGCGGCGCTCGAAACAGTTCATGCCAGGGCTGCGGGTTTTCAGGTTGTGGACGTTGCAGGTGAATGGCCAGCGGTGCGTAGTTCCTGCCCAGCCGGTTGCGGCAGGTGCGCACATAAATGGCGGCGAAGGCATCCAGCAGTTCATGGGGCGTTGACAGGCAGGACGCGGGCGCAGCAAAGCGGAATTCGTAACGTTCGCCCGCAGGTCTGAAGCCCAGCTCCAGTGAATCTTCGGCCATCGAGTGATAGCGCACGATGCGTTCAAAGACTTCACGCAGCGAGCCGCTGGCCACCAGCGTGTAACCCAGTGCATGAAATGTGGTGGGGCTGACAAAGCGCGAAACCCGCAAGCCCAGCGCCGGATCGCCGCTGGCCTGCACAGCCAGTTGCCAGAGCTTCGCGGTGGCGCTAGCCGCGAAGCTGGCCTCGGGATCATTGAGCCGCTGCGTATCGATTCCCGCTGCCTGGCACAAATCGTCACTGTTCAGGCCAAGCGCATCCAGTTGCTTGCGCAGCGAACGGGTCCAGCTGGCGAGGCTGCTTGGCTCAGGCATGCGGGCGACCCTTCCTGTCTTCGATTGGCATTCAACGTCGGTCTGTGCCGACAAGGCATCAATGGGCAACTCCTTTGCCTGACGCTGCCTCCAGAGAATGGAAGCTTTTGTGACACTTTTGCAAGTACTGCCTGACTGAATGCAGCGCTTTGCACGAAGTGGCAATAGGCTATGCGCGAAAACCTCTTGTCGTCGTATGACTGGCCTTTTGGCTGTTCAGCTCCTTGAGTGATTTCCCTATAGAGAACGTTGCTCACAGTTGGGTTCGGCATTTGACACGCTCATGGCAAATGACTATAAATGCGCCATGTTGTACGACAACGTATGGCTTTCAAAAATTACAACCATAAAAATAATTCAAAGAGTAACAAAGCTCATGTCCAGCGCTCATATCTCGCCCAGGGATCACTCACCATGGTGCGAAAGATACGGTAAAAAACCCGTAATCCGTCCATTGTGCATGCATAAAACCTTTTCAGCTTCTGTAATCTGACGTTACAAAAATCCAGCCGCCCCTCGGTCAAGGCTGCGGGACGCTCGTCGCCAATCCAAGAATAAGCAGGGTGAAGAGATGAAAGTAAAAGGCATTCGGTGGTGGATGGTCGGGCTGGTCACAGCCGGTCTGGTCGTCAACTACCTCGCTCGCAATACGTTGTCTGTCGCAGCGCCTACGCTCATGAGTGAGCTGAGCATCTCGACCGAGCAGTACGCTCACATCGTGGTCGCCTGGCAGATGTGCTACGCCCTGATGCAGCCGGTTGCGGGCTATATCATCGACGCCATCGGCACCAAGATGGGTTTTGCGATCTTTGCCGTGGCCTGGTCTGCAGCCTGCGCTGCGGCTGCGTTTGCCACCGGCTGGCAGAGTCTGGCGATCTTTCGCGGTCTGCTCGGCTTGACCGAGGCAGCGGGGCTGCCTGCGGGCGTCAAGGCCACCACCGAATGGTTTCCGGCCAAGGAGCGCTCGGTCGCCATCGGCTGGTTCAATATCGGGTCGTCCTTCGGTGCCTTGCTGGCGCCACCGCTGGTGGTGTGGGCCATCCTGCACAACGGTTGGGAGCTGGCGTTCCTGATCGTCGGCGGACTGGGCATTATCTGGAGCGGTCTGTGGTTGCTGCTGTACAAGCACCCTCGTGATCAGAAACGCCTGAGCGACGCCGAGCGTGATTACATCCTCAGCGGTCAGGAAGCACGCCTCAAGGACGCTCCGGCGCAAAAGAGCAGCTGGAAAAAACTGTTCAGGAATCGCAACTTCTACGCCATCGCCTCGGCGCGGATCCTCTCCGAGCCTGCCTGGCAGACCTTCAATGCCTGGATTCCGCTGTACCTGATGACCGAGCGGCACATGAACATCAAGGAAGTCGCGATGTTCGCCTGGCTGCCCTTTCTTGCGGCAGACATCGGCTGCGTCCTGGGCGGCTACCTCAGCCCGCTGTTCCACAAGTACTGCAAGGTGTCGCTGTTCACCTCGCGCAAGATGGTGATGCTGTTCGGCTGCTTCTGCATGATCGGCCCGGCGTGCATCGGGCTGGTTGCAAGCCCTTACACCGCCATCGCGCTGCTGTGCATCGGCGGCTTCGCGCACCAGACCCTGTCGGGCGCGCTGTACTCCATCACCTCGGACTCGTTCGGCAAGAACGAAGTCGCGACAGCCACCGGTATGGGCGGCATGTTCGGCTTCCTTGGCGCAGCGGCATTCACCATGGTGTTCGGTGTGCTGGTCACCAAGATCGGCTACAGCCCGCTGTTCGTCGTACTGGCGATCTTCGACATCATTGCAGCCTTTGTGGTGTGGACGGTGGCACGTGAAGTCACCCAGAAAGACGATCCGCTGATCGTGGATGACATCGTACCGGGCACACGTTCCGTTCCAGCCACCTGATGCGGCGTCGCACAGTTGTCACAAAGACTGGTTAACCTTCGCTCAATCTAGTTTTTTATTCAGGGCCGTTCCTTCAAGGCAGGGAGCGGTCCTTTTTTTGCCTCAGGCTTTATATTCTTTTTGGGAATTAATAAATATCTTCTTATTCCTTAACGAATATATGTTCCATCCCTATACTCGCCCCATGAACGCATACGTGCAGGAGGCGAATCCATGCATAACGAGTCGATCCGGTATCTGATCCTGCCAGGATGGCAGGGATCCCCTGAGAATCACTGGCAAACCCACTGGCAGAACAGCCTGCCCAACAGCGCACGCGTCGAGCAGGCCGACTGGCTCAAGCCGCGCCGCGAAGACTGGGTGGGTGAGTTGCAGCGCACCATTGCTGCACAAGACACGCCCGTGATCCTGATCGCTCACAGCCTGGGTTGCGTCACCGTTGCGCATTGGGCGCAACTGGCTCCGCTGGAGACGCTGCGTCAGGTGCAGGGCGCACTGCTGGTCGCGCCTGCCGACGTGGATCGCCCGAACTGCCCGCCTGCGTTGCGCAATTTCTCACCGATACCCACCGACCTGCTGCCGTTCCCGACCCAGATTGTCAGCTCCGACAACGATCCGGCCGTCAGCTCGCAACGCGCGCTGGAAATGGCCCGTCACTGGGGCGCTGAACTGGGCTTTCTGAGCGAGGCCGGGCACATCAACGTCAAGTCCGGCCATCAGCGCTGGGAGCAGGGTTTCGCGTATCTGTACCGTCTGCAAAATCGTCTGGAGCAACACGCGCGTCGTCGCGCATGACCGGATTGCCTTGTATTGCGGGCCATCCGGCCCCGTTTTTTTAACGCCTGAGACCGTGAGCGGCTCGGGCGGGAGTGCGTCATGAGCCTTCACGAAACCTTCGGTCAGCCGCTGCTGACCTTCCCCGATTCCGACAAAAGCCCACTGAGCATTCGTGCCAAGGCGCTGGTCTTCATCGACCCGCGTTCGCGCCAGTTGCGCGAAGAGATGGAGTTGCTGGCGCCGCGTTCGCTGCCTGTGCTGATACGCGGTGAGTCGGGAACGGGCAAGGAGTTGCTGGCACGGCATATTCATCGCGGCAGTGATCGCTCCGGCCTGTTCGTATCCGTGAATTGCGGCGCCATCAGCCCGACCTATGCCGACGCCGAGCTGTTTGGCTACGCGGCAGGCGCACACAGCGGCTCGGTCAGCAGCCGCGCAGGCTGGTTCGGTTCGGCCAATGGCGGCACCCTGTATCTGGACGAAATCGGCGACTTGCCGCTGCCCATTCAAGTGAAGTTGCTGGCGGCGCTGGAAAATCATGAAGTCACCCGCGTTGGTGCGCATCAGCCAAGCCCTGTGGACGTGCGATTGGTGGCAGCCACCAGTATCGATCTGGCCCAGGCCGTGGCGGCCGGGAAATTCAATGAGCGGCTCTACCATTACCTGCGCGAAGGCAAGCTCGACCTGCCAGCGTTGCGCGAGCAGCCCGGCAACATCCTGCCGTTGGCCGAGTATTTCGTCGGCATCTACAGCCAGCGTCTGAACCTCCCTGTCCAGTTGGTCAGCGAGGCCGCGCAGAAGACGCTGGAAGCCTATAGCTGGCCGGGCAATACCCGTGAGCTTGAAAACGTCATCCATTTTGCGTTGTTGGTCAGCCAGGGTGATGAGATCCAGCCTGAAGACATACACCTGCCCGAACTTGCCAGCCCGCTGAAACAGATCGAGCATCAGGCTCGCAGGTTGCTCGCCGAAAACAACCCCGGCCAGCTTGCGGCACTCAGGCAGTTACTGGAAACGGTCGCGGACCGACTTGAGCAAAACCCGGCATAACCCTTGTTGCAGAGCGCTGCTAATGAGGTGGAAGACGCCTTCGAGAAAAAAAGCATAAGCATTTGCTTAAAAAGTATTTTCTCGGAATAACAAATCTCGGTAATGTCCACATGATGTCGCAGCACGGGATAGCGCCGCGGCAAACCACTGAAAAGGCGTCATTTTTTGTGACGCTCACGGATTCGCTAAGGACATTGCATGAAAAAGACGTTGTTGATGACCGCTCTGGCGGCTGCTTTCTCGATTGGCCTGGCGCACGCCGGTGAAAAACTGGTCGTGGGCGCCACGCCTGTGCCGCACGCGGAAATCCTTGAGCTGATCAAGCCGACCCTGGCCAAGGAAGGTGTGGACCTGGAAATCAAGGTCTTCACTGACTACGTTCAGCCGAACGTGCAATTGAGCGAGAAGCGTCTGGACGCCAACTACTTCCAGACCAAGCCTTACCTGGATGGCTTCAATAAAGGCAAGGGCACCAACCTCGTGACGGGTGTTGGCGTACACGTCGAACCGTTCGGCGGCTACTCGAAAAAGTACAAGAGCATTGCCGACTTGCCTGAAGGCGCAACCGTTGCCATTCCGAACGAAGGCAGCAACGCCGGTCGCGCACTGCTCCTGCTGCAGAAGAACGGTCTGATTACCCTGAAAGACCCGACCAACGCACTGGCTACGCCGAAAGACATCGCCACCAACCCGAAGAAACTGAAATTCCGCGAACTGGAATCGGCCGTACTGCCGCGTGCACTGGGTCAGGTTGACCTGGCGTTGATCAACACCAACTACGCGCTGGAAGCCAAACTCAATCCGCAGAAAGACGCCCTGATCATCGAGGGTGCCGATTCGCCGTACGTGAACTTCCTGGTCACCCGCGAAGACAACGCCAACAGCGACGCCATCCAGAAACTGTCCAAGGCCCTGACCAGTCAGGAAGTCAAAGACTTCATCAACAAGAAGTACGACGGCGCGGTACTGCCCGCGTTCTGATTGTTGATGCGCTGATCGTGCCCATGCTCTGCGTGGGCATGCCTCCCGGGACGCTCCGCGTCCCGGCGTAGGCTCGAAGCTGAACAAAACCTCGTAACACCTTGCTCGTTCCTCTCTCGTGGAAATGGACGTTAGCCTTGTGTCATCAGACTCCCCGTCTGCTGACTCAAGGACGAATCGATGGCCCGAAGCCGCTACACCATCACTGAACCTGACAAACCTCATTTCCTGACGTGCACGATTGTGGAGTGGATGCCCTTATTCACTCGGCCTGAATGGGTGGGCATTCTGTTGGACGCGTGGCGCTATCAGCAGAATGAGCAGGGAATGCAACTGTTCGGGTATGTGATTCTGGAGAACCATCTGCACTATGTGGCTCAGGCACAAGATCTGGGCAGTTGCGTTCGCAGCTTCAAATCCTTTACCGCGAGACGGATCGTCGATCATTTGGAGAGAAGCAACGCAGAGCGTGTGCTTGAGCGATTACGCTTTACAAAACGTGCGTATAAGGCAGACAGGGTTTATCAGGTCTGGCAGGAAGGCACCCACGCAGAGGTCATCTGGAGTGAGGACGTGATGCGGCAGAAACTCGACTACATCCATCACAACCCGGTCAAGCGGGGGTATGTAGATGTCGGTGAGCACTGGCGATACTCAAGTGCCCGGGATTATCAGGGACAGGTCGGTTTGATCGACGTCCAGCGCTGGTATTGATCGCCCGACATCGTGCCCGTGACGCTCTGCGTCACCTCACGGCCGGACGCGGAGCGTCCTGAGAGGCATTCCCACGCGGAGCGTAGGAACGATCATTACACGATATTGATCATGCAGCCCGGGACGCTCTGCGTCCCATTCTGGAGCGGACGCAGAATGATGAGGCCTAATCATTCCTGGCTTTTGATTTGTCAATAACAGTCAGCCCACCCCTCAAAACGCCAATGTCACCCGCGCATTCAGCGCCTGATCGGTCGTGTCGCTGCCGAGTTGTCCGTTGTAGCTCACGCCCACGCTCAGCGTTTCACTCAACCCCAGGTCCACACCCGCGCCCAGCACTGCTGCGTTACGCGCAATCGGTGCGCCGGACAGTGCGAAGGTGTCGCCGCCGCTGAAGGCTGCGCGGCTTTCGGGTGTCACGTCGCCGAACGCACGGCGCCAGCCGACGGTGGCGTTGGGTTTGACGTCGACGCTGCCCACGTTCATGTGCGTGGCTGCCCGCAGGCCGAGAGTGCTGAACGTGACGTGGTTTTCCTCGGACTTGTTGCGCAGGCTGATGGCGTTGCTGTTTTCGTCGAAACCGTCGGTGTCCAGCCTTACGTGGGCGAGGTTGGCGAAGGGTTCGAGCTGCGCGTTGCCCAGTTCGATGGCATAGCCGAGTTCACCAAATACCTGATTGGTCGCCGCCTGATAATCCTGCTTGAAGCGCTCGGAAGAGCCCGGCAGGTCCAGGGTGCGCTTGGACGTCAGATCATGCCAGGTCCGCACGGCGCCCAGACGCAGGCCCAGTTGGCCCCATTTTGCACCGCCGTAGATACCCAAGTGATAGTTGTCACTGTCGCTGGAGCCAGACGCATGGCGCAGGTCGAAGCTGCTGCGGCTGAAACCGGCGAGTGCGCCGACACGCCAGGTGTCGTTGACCGGCACGTCGGCACCGAACAACAGGCCGCTGGTGTGGCTGTCCAGACCCGAAGCGTCATCCGTGCTGTCGGTCTTGCCGGTTGCGCCAATGGCCTGCGTCCAGACCAGACCGCGCGAGGCATCGCCTGCCAGGGTTTGCGAAGCACCGCCGGATGCCTGCGCCGATTGTGATTGCTGCAGGCGGTCAGCGATGGCGTTGCGCACCAGACGGCTGTCTTCGATCAGCGCAGACTGAGTCGAGGCATGCAGTTCGTTGGACAGCGCGTTGAAGGTGGCTTGTGCCGTTGCCGCATCGGCCTGTACGACACTTCTCCACAACGCGTTGCCTGCGCCTGCGCTGTCCAGGCCCTGAGCCACGGCTCGTGCATTGCGGCTGGTCGCCAGGCTGGCGAAGCTTTGCGCGTTGCGATCAAGCGTCAGGCCGACATCGGTCGCGGTGTAATTGAGGGTGGGCGTCAGGAACGCGAAGTTCGACTGTACATTGTTGAACGTACCGCTGATGCCGCCCGCTGCCGAGAGAATCGAGTAACGGCTTGCTGCGACCCAGTTGCCGCCCTCGACCAATGAAACGGTGGCGTTGTTCAGTGTGGCGCGGCCTGTGGCGACGATGCGGTCGGCATTGCCAGCCGCATCTGACTCTAGCTGATAGACCGAGCCCTGTGCGAAGTTGACGTTGCCGTTGACGTTCAACTGGCCCACCGAGTTGCCTGGAGCAACCACGCCACCCGACGCAGCGTTGATACCGCCCACCGAGCCATTGCCGCCCAGCACTGCACCTGAGTTCACGGTCACGACCGAGTTGCCGAGGTTGCCGTTCACCGCCAGTCGCCCGGCCTGCACGGTTGTTGCGCCGGACAGACTGCTGTTGCCCGTCAGGTTCAGCGAGCCTGCGCCCTGTTTGATCAATGCGCCGTTGCCGGTAATGGCGTTGCTGAAGTTGTCATTGGTCGACTGATCGAGCACCAGCGTCGCATTGTCGGTGATCGTCCCGCTGCCGAACGACTGGGCGTGACCGGTCAGGACGCCGCCGTTGATCACCGTGCCGCCCGAGTAGGTGTTGTTGCCGGTGAGTATCAGGTTGCCAGTGCCGTTCTTGATCAGGCCGCCTGTGCCCGAGATGTCGTTGCGCCAGGCGTCGATGGCGTTGTATCCGCCTTGGCTGGCGTTCATGTTGACCGTGACATTGGAGTTGAACGCGGCATAACCGTCACCTGCGGCGTACAGGTTCAAACGGCCGTAGCCATTGGACTGATCGATCACTGCGTAACCCGAAGAAATCTCGGTGGTGCCCAGAATCTCGCGGCGCTGGCTGGCGTCCAGGTACGGGAAGCGGGTTTCCAGCAGCACTTCAGCGTTGACCGGCACCACGGGCGCAAGGTTGGTCGGGCCGACCGGGCTGAAACCGTAGGTCATGCGTGAGGTGTACAGCGCCTTGTCCTGCGCGTGCTGGGACGTGCGGTCGGTAGCCGGATCGATCTTCGCCATGCAGTTATTCACGTCGCCGCCACACTGCGCGGTGAAGTACGCCAGCGCCTGGGCACTGGCATCGGCGCGCAGCTGGGTGTTGGCCGGGTTGGACAGGTTGTCGATGGCGAAATAAGTGGCCGTGATGCGCCCGCCCATCACGTCGAAGGGCGAGTGCATGCCGGCTTCGATGCGGTTGTCGCCAATGTCCGAGGCACGCAGCATCAGTTCGCTGTAGCGCTCGGGAATCGCGTAGGCGAGGGCGATGGACGACAGGTACGCGGCGTTGGTATGGCCGCTCGGGAAGCCCGCATCGCTGGCAGGCGTGGTGCTCTTGGCGGGGCGCAGGGACGGCTGCACCACGAACTCCAGGTTCTGGCCGTCCAGCGTCTGACGCCAAGGACGTGGGTACTGATAATGGGATTTGGCTGGTGTGGTGGACGCGTCGTTACGCACCGCGCCGACCAGATCGACCACCTTGCCCAGCGCCGAAGCCGAACTGCCCGCGCCGTTGCCCTTGTCGTCGTATTTGACGGTCTTGTTGGTGTCGTCGAACTGGGTAATCGTGGTGAAGGCGCCGGAACCTGCCTTGTACGCATCGCTCAACGAGCCCAGGCCGCTGATGGCGCTGTAGCTCTGGTCGCGACGGTCATCGAAATACGCGGCGGTTTCCTGCGCAAGCGTGCGCGAGTTGGCGCGGTCGAGCACCAGTTGCAGGTTGCGCCTGAGCAGGCTCTGACCCAGCGCGGTCGGCGTGCCGGTGTCCCAGGTTGGACCGGTTGTCCACAGAGTGTTATAGCCGGACAGCAAGTCAACGCCGTTGATGCGGTCATCCCCTGACCTGCCTGCTGCGTGTACCGAAACTGCAAGCAGCGAAAGTATCAACGTCGATACCATGACATGGGCGGTGGGTTTGACGCTCGGCATATTGCTGTCCTGCACGCAATTGAAAGAAGGCGCTGACGCTAACAAGCCGTTCTTACAACTGGATGTATCGTGCGTGACACATTTGTGTGAGCCGATCAGGTTCCAGATTCACGCTCGTTCCTACGCTCCGCGTGGGAATGCCGCTCAGGACGCTCCGCGTCCGGCGTCCGGCTGCGCGCTATCCCATTCCGCGCTATGCATATTCCTCAACGGTATTTAAATTCAGTTTCTTATAGCTATACAGTTCTCCTTCTCAGCCACATTCTGGAGTCGGAGTTCTCATGCCCGCAGCCTCCCTCGCTTCATCGTATGCCCCTGCGGCCTCGCAATCGTTCGACGTGCGTCCATTCGCCGAAAAGGTGGGCGCTGAAATCGTCGGGCTGGATTTGTCCCGGCCCTTGAACGACGCTGACTTCGCGCGCGTTCATCAGGCGCACCTCGATTACCACGTCATCGTGTTTCGCGATCAGCACATCACGCCGCAGCAGCAGATCGATTTCAGCCGTCGTTTCGGCGTGCTGCAGATCCACGTGCTCAAGCAGTTTCTGTTGGCCAACCACCCGGAAATTCTGATCGTCTCCAACATTGTCGAGAACGGTCAGCCGGTCGGTCTGGGCGACGCTGGCAAGTATTGGCATTCGGACTTGTCGTACAAGGAGCTGCCGAGCCTGGGCTCGATGCTGTATGCGCAGGAGCTGCCCAGCGAGGGCGGCGATACGTTGTTCGCAAACATGCATCAGGCCTGGGACACGCTGCCCCGGCACCTGCGCGATGCGGTCGAAGGGCGGTCTGCCGTTCACAGTTATACCGCACGCTATTCAGAGGGCCATAACGCCGTCAACTGGCGTCCGACCCTGACCCCAGAGCAACTGGCGCAGGTCGTGGAAGTCAGCCATCCCATCGTGCGCACCCACCCTGAAAACGGTCGCAAGGCGTTGTTTGTCAGTGAAGGTTTCACCACGCGCATTCTTGGCCTGCCAGAAGACGAAAGCCGCCAGATTCTCAACGAAATCTACGCGCACAGCGTTCGCCCTGAGCATATCTATCGCCATCAGTGGCAGCCCAACGACATGGTGTTCTGGGACAACCGCTCGCTGATTCATCTGGCGGCGGGCTGTCCGGCGCACCTGCGACGCAAGCTTCATCGCACGACCATTCAAGGCTCGGCGCCGTTCTGATGGAGAACCGTTCATGAATGCTGCTCTGCAAGGCCACACGGCCAGCCAGAACACGACCTCTTACGTCCCTGAAGCCTTGCTGCAGGTTCGTGGTGTCAGCCTTGAGTACCGCACGCCCGAGCGGGTGGTGCGGGCGACGCATCAGGTCAGCTTCGAGGTCGATCCGGCGGACCGCTTCGTCCTGCTCGGCCCATCGGGCTGTGGCAAGTCCACACTGCTCAAGGCTGTGGCGGGTTTCATCCGGCCCAGCGAAGGCGAAATCCGGCTGGCAGGCAATCAGGTGCGCGAGCCCGGCCCTGACCGCATCGTGGTGTTTCAGGAGTTCGACCAGTTGCCGCCGTGGAAAACCGTGATCGAGAACGTCATGTTTCCGCTGCTGGCGTCGCGCACCTTGAAGCGTCCAGAGGCGTTGGAGCGTGCGCGTTATTACCTGGAGAAGGTCGGACTCAGCGCCTTTGCCGATGCTTATCCACACACCTTGTCCGGCGGCATGAAAGCGCGTGTGGCCATCGCCCGGGCGCTGGCGATGCAGCCCAAAATCCTGTTGATGGACGAACCCTTCGCCGCACTCGATGCCCTGACGCGTCGCAAGATGCAAGAAGAGTTGCTGGAGCTGTGGAACGAAGTGCGCTTCACCCTGTTGTTCGTCACCCATTCCATCGAAGAAGCGCTGGTGGTGGGCAATCGCATTCTGCTGTTGTCGCCACATCCCGGACGCGTGCGTGCCGAGATCAACAGCCATCAGTACGACCTGAAAAGCCTCGGCGGCGTCGGTTTTCAACAGACTGCGCAGCGTATCCACCGCCTGTTGTTCGATGAGGGCGAGGCGGGGCAGGTCGATGAAGAACTGAATTTTCAGGACATCCGGATCGCGTACTGATCGTTGCTGATCGAGCCGACGCAGAGTATGGGCACGATCAGAACAGGCGCTTCCCCCAAGCAATCAGGTAACCGCACACCATGAGCCTCGCACCTCCCGCTCGCGAAGAATACGAAGTCACGCTGCAGCCTTTCACTCAGGAAGACCTGGCCCGCGACCTGCCGTTGGCCCAACGCATCTGGCAACTGAGCTGGGTGCGCAAGACCGTGATCATGATCGCGCTGGCCGTGATCTGGGAACTCGCTGCGCGTCTTCAGAACAACGACCTGCTGCTGCCCAGCTTTTTGCAGACCGCCGCCGCGTTCTACGACGGCATCGTCAGTGGAGAGCTGCCGGGCAAGGTCTGGATTTCCCTGACTGTGTTGATCCAGGGTTACCTGATCGGCATCGTCCTGGCGTTCGGCCTGACCACGCTTGCGGTGTCCACCCAGTTGGGGCGCGACCTGCTCGGCACGTTGACCGCCATGTTCAACCCGCTTCCCGCCATCGCGCTGTTGCCCTTGGCGCTGCTCTGGTTCGGACTGGGGCAGAACAGCTTGATTTTCGTGCTGGTGCATTCGGTGCTGTGGGCGCTGGCGCTCAATACCTACGCGGGCTTTCTGGGTGTTTCCGAAACCCAGCGCATGGCGGGGCGCAACTATGGACTGAAAGGATTGCGCTTTGTCTGGCACATCCTGATTCCAGCGGCGCTGCCGTCGATTCTGGCGGGCCTGAAAATTGGCTGGGCATTCGCCTGGCGCACGCTGATCGCCGCCGAACTGGTGTTTGGTGCCTCTTCCGGCAAAGGCGGGCTGGGCTGGTACATCTTCCAGAACCGCAACGAGCTGTACACCGACAAGGTGTTTGCCGGGCTGGCCGCCGTGATCCTCATCGGCCTGCTGGTGGAGAACCTGCTGTTCGCCAACATCGAGCGCCTGACCGTCAAGCGCTGGGGCATGCAGCGCTGAAACAAATTACCAAACGACTTTTAGAACGACTATAGCGAGCACTCCATGGCAACTCCTTTCAAGCGTCCGGTGCTGACTGCACTGGCGGCAACAATCGGTCTGTTCGGTGCATTGATCAGCGGTGGCGCACAGGCAGAAGGCAAGATCAGCATCGCCCAGCAATTCGGCATCGGTTACCTGATTCTCGACGTAGTGCGTGATCAGAAACTGATCGAAAAACACGGCAAGGAGCAGGGCCTCGACATCAAGGTCGACTGGAACAGCATCTCCGGCGCCACGGCCATGAACGAGGCGTTGCTGGCCGGTGCGCTGGACGTTGTGTCGGCGGGCGTACCGCCGATGCTGACGGTCTGGGACCGCACCAAGGGCAAGCAGAACGTCAAGGCCATCGCCTCGCTGGGATCGATGCCCAACTACCTGCTGACCAATAATCCCGACGTGAAGACGATCAAGGATTTCACCGACAAGGACCGCATCGCCGTACCTGCGGCGGGCGTGGGTTTCCAGTCGCGTACCTTGCAGATCGAAACCGCCAAGGTGTTCGGTAACGACAACTACAAGAAATTCGACAACATCTCGGTCAGCCTCGCGCACCCTGACGCCACGGCCGCGCTGATCGCGGGTGGTTCGGAAATCAACTCGCACTTCTCCAGCCCGCCGTTCCAGTACCAGGCGCTGGAAAACCCGAACGTGCATAAAGTGCTCAGCTCGTATGACGTGTTGGGCGGTCAGGCCACGTTCAACGTGCTCTACACCACCGAGAAATTCCACGACGAGAACCCCAAGACCTACAAAGCGTTCTACGACGCATTGGCCGAGGCCGAGAAGATCATCAAGGCCGACAAACCAGCGGCGGCGCAGACCTACATCCGCGTCGAGCAATCGAAGCTGCCGTTGCCGCTGGTCGAGAAGATCGTCTCCGACCCTGAAATCGACTTCACCATCACCCCGCAGCGCACCTTCATCTACGCCGAAAAGCTGCATGAACTGGGTGTGTTGAAGAACAAGGCGGCGAGCTGGAAGGACTACTTCTTCGAAGAAGCGCAGAGTGGCGCGGGGAGTTGATACAAGTGTCTGGCGACGCTATGCGTCACCGCACGACCGGACGCGGAGCGTCCTGAGCGGCGTTACCACGCAGAGCGTGGGAACGATCAGCGATCTCAAGCACACTGATCGTGCCCATGTTCCGCGCTCATTGTTATACACAAGTCGCGATGAGCATCTGGAGCGGGCACGATTCCGGTCGTAGGAGCGGACCGGGCGGCGTTCCGTTTGTCCGCGAAAGCAGGTGCAGCCGACGAAGATGCAGCGTCTGAAACATGGTATTCGCGGACAAGTCCGCTCCCACTTTCGGATACCGCATTCATTCAGGTCGATTTGTGTATAACGATGAGTGCTCTGCGTGGGCATGCATCTCCGGACGCTCTGCGTCCGATATGTTGTGGCGGATGTGTAACCTGAGCTAACGAAAATCTGCTTTTGAAGGACCATTCTTTCAGGTCTTTCCCTTTCACAAGTACGAACTTTCCTAGAAAATCCCGGGGCCTTGTGTGCACGGATTCTGGGCACTAGGCTGCGTCGGTCGCTGAGTTTCAGCGGTCGGGTTTAGCAGCCTGTCCAGAGTCACGAATACAAGAACCGCTTGATGGCGGCTTTGCGTGGGGCACCTTCGGGTGCGCCGGGTTTCGTGTTCTCTACCGGTCTGCTAACCCGTGTCAAAGTCGCCACCCTTTTCGTTTAGCAGCGAATACGAGGTGGCCTTATCAATAGAGACCACAGCAATGATCAACTCCACCCCAGCCCCACCCCACACCTCCCTCGAAGAAACCCTGATCCAGGTCAGCGACATCCTGCGCTGCGCCTCCGCCGCTGCCTATGAATCCGGCGACGCCCTCAACGGCGCGAAACGCGACCTGGCATTCTCGGTGGTCCATCTGATCGACATCGCCAGAGCCCGGCTCGATCGCTCGCTGGACGATGTAGCCGCACCTTGAGCTGAAGCCAACCTGATACTTCTGCCAGTAGCCGATACGTGTCTGGCAGTTCAGTGTAACGGTGTGAGCGAGGTTCAGCCTGCTCGCACCGATGTTCTGCATATCAAACCGGGTAGGCGTCTGACATGGCTCATAAAACAACTTTCTGCCTCTACCGCTACGACCCGCTGGACAGGCTTGCCACCCGCACCCCTCTCGCCGAAGCCATTTCAAAGGTGTTCTACAAGGCTGGCTTAATCGTCACTGAAACCCAGGGCGGCGCACAGCGCAGTTTCTTTCAGCACAATCGCCAATTGCTGGCCTGCCGAACAGTTGTCGGCAAGTCCTCCAGCGTGTCATTGACGACCAATGATCTGCAAAACAGCGTGCTCAGTGCGGTGAAAGTTGATCAGACAGACGCTTTTGTCTACACGCCTTACGGTCACTATCAGCCAGCACATCACCTGCCGGGGTTCAACGGCGAGCGGCCCGATCCGATCACTGGCCATTATCTGCTGGGTAATGGTTATCGTGCCTATAACCCGGTGTTGATGCGCTTCAATGGCACGGACGACCTTAGCCCGTTTGGCAAGGGGGGCTTGAATGCCTATGCGTACTGTGCAGGAGACCCGGTCAACAGGAGTGATCCGAGCGGTCATGTAAACATGGTGAGCGCGTTGAAGGGGGGATGGAGCCGTCTGACACGTAAAGTACCTGAAGTGCCGGGTCTCAAAAGTAATGTGGAACTGCTCAGCCTGCCTAGACGGCTGTCCCTTGAACCACAAGTGACATTGACTGATATGCCAGTTGAGGTTTTTGCCAGGATTCAACGCTACCTAAGCGTAAAAGATATCTCAAAGATATCGAAGGTCCCAGAGCTGAATGCCTTGGTGAGTGAGGCCTCTGATGTAAATTTTTTGAAGTACATGCGCAGCAAGACTGTCGTTCGCACGGCCAAAGGCATCCGGTTTGAGACTGAGTTGGAAAAAATCCAAATGGCGCACTTGAGTGCAGCTCCAGGCACTCTAAGTTCGGAAGCACGTCGGGTTATCAGCGAGACAGCAGCAGCAGAACTGGCAAGGCAAAATATGCTACATAAAAGAGCTGAACACCTGGCCAGAGCCGTGCGAAGTGGCTCCAGAGATTCGATCACCACTGTCAGTTCATCGGGCTCTCAGGACGTCTGGCTTGAGCGGTGGGCATACAACAGCGACTTCTCTGAATAGGTGTAACCGCAGCCATTTATTCACTGACGTCCAAGGTGGCCAGTTGAGTTTCCCATCAATGCCCGTCGTGCCTGAAGCTGCGGAAAACCTGACAGTTCTGCGAGTAGCCGATAGGCGCCCGGCGGTTCAGTATCACGGTGTGAGCAAGGCCAGCCTGCTCGCACCGATGCTCTGCATATCAAACCGGGTAGGCGTCTGACATGGCTCATAACACAACTTTCTACCGCTACGACCCGCTGGACAGGCTTGCCACCCGCACCCCTCTCGCTGAAGCCATTTCAAAGGTGTTCTACAAGGCTGACGTACTCGTCACTGAAACCCAAGGTGGTGTACAGCGCAGTTTCGTTCACCACGACCGCCGGCCGCTGGCCCAACAGACGCTTGTTGGCACATCTGTCGACACCTTGCTGACGGCCGCGGATCAGCAGCACAGCGTACTGAGTGCCTTGTCAGCCGCGCAGCAACAGGCCATTGCGTATAGCCCCCATGGTCATCGAGCGCCGCTGAATCATCTTCCCGGTTTCAATGGCGAACAGCCTGACCCGGTAACCGGCCATTATCTGCTGGGTAACGGTTATCGTGCCTATAACCCGGTGCTGATGCGCTTCAACAGGCCGGACAAGCTGAGCCCATTTGGCAAGGGTGGTTTGAATGCCTACGCCTACTGCGCCGGGGATCCGGTCAACAGGAATGATCCGAGCGGGCACGAACTTATCGATACGTTGATTTCAGCGTTTTATATCGCTGCGGGTGTGGCTACGGCAGGGATCGGTCTGGCGATAGCAAGACCCTCGTTCAAGGCAGTGTTCAAAGGGGTAAAAGTAAAACCTGCGACTGCTGACGTCGGTCGGCACTCTCTTCCCTTGAGAAGACCTGCCAACACGACCGAGAAACTTTCAGCCGGTGTCGCAACAGGCGCAATAGCGGCCGGGGTCACGTGGGGCGCTGCGTTTACTGTTAAGACGGCGGATCCTGATTCGCCAATTCAGCGACCCTTGGCTGCACTTGCCTTGTTTATTAGCCTGACTACGCTCGGATTTCGTGGCTTTGCTTTCGCGCGTTCCAGAGTCGCAGCAAGGCCAGTTGCTCCGACGCCGACTCCAGCCCCGGCTTCAAACATATCCTCCAGACGCAGCATCGGTATTCAGACAGACAGCATCCGCAGTCGGGCCTCAAGTGTGCGTTCAAATGTGCCTGAACAGAGCGAGATGCAAGAGACCCGGCTCTGACACCGCTACATCCGTAATATAGGCATGCCCCTCCAAGGAACCCTCCCGCACGCCAACAGTCGCATGTTCACGTTGTTCTCTCGTGATCCCACGCTTGCACCCGGCATCCGCAAAAGGAGTCTGCATGCCCGCTCGTCCTTCAAATTTGTTTACGCTCGGCCTTGCCGCTGCCCTGGCAGTGCTGGTCGGCTGCGGCGAGGAAAAACCGGCAGCGCCTGAATTGCCCCGCGTGTACGTGCAACCGGTGAAAACCGCCGAGTTCGCCGCTAGCGTGGCGCTGACCGGCGATATCCAGGCACGGGTGCAGACGCAGCTTTCGTTCCGGGTCAACGGCAAGATCATTCAGCGCAACGTGGATGTAGGCGACCGGGTCAAGGCGAACCAGGTACTGGCACGGCTCGATCCCAAGGATCTGCAGATCAATGTCGACTCTGCGCAGGCGTCCGTCGCGGCCGAGCAGGCACGTGTCAGTCAGACCCGCGCCGCGTTTGTCCGCCAGCAGAAACTGCTGCCCAAGGGTTACACCAGCCAGAGTGAATACGACTCCGCACAGGCGGCCCTGCGTGGCAGCGAGAGTTCGCTGAAAGCCGCTCAGGCGCAACTGGCCAACGCCCGCGAGCAACTGAGTTACACCGCCCTCGTGGCAGAGGCACCAGGGGTGATCACTGCACGTCAGGCCGAGGTTGGGCAGGTGGTGCAGGCTACGGTGCCGATTTTCGATCTGGCGCGTGATGGCGAGCGCGATGCGGTATTCAACGTCTACGAATCCCTGTTCGTGCAGCCGCCGGGCGACGAGCCGGTGCAGGTGACGCTGCTCGACAACCCGACTATCAAGGTCAGCGGCAAGGTGCGTGAGGTGACGCCAGCGGTGTCGGCGCAAACCGGCACCCTGCAGGTCAAGATCGCGCTGGACCCGCTGCCTGAAGGCATGGACCTGGGTTCGGTGGTCAGCGTTGCGTTGAGCAAACCGGCCAGCGCCAGCGTCGAGCTGCCGTGGTCGGCGCTGACCAAGGACCTTGGCGAGCACCTCGGCAAACCTGCCGTATGGGTCGTGGACGAGCAGGGCAAGGCCAATCTGCGCCGTGTCACGGTTGCACGCTACCTGACCTCCCACGTGATCATCAGTGATGGCCTCAAGGGTGGAGAGAACGTGGTGATCGCTGGCGGCCAGTTGCTGCACCCGGACATGCAGGTGGAAATCGCCGATCAACCCGAGCCACAGAATGCCAAGGTGCAACCATGAAGCGTTTATCGTGCGTTGTACTGAGTGGCTTACTTCTGGCGGGTTGCGGCAAAGATGAAGCGCCGCCCGAGCCGGTGCGGCCGGTGGTGTTCGTTGAAGCGAAACCTGAGTCGATGGAGGATTTCGGACGCTTTGCCGGCAATATCGAGGCGCGCTACCAAAGCGTGCTGGGCTTTCGTGTGTCGGGCCGTATCGCGAGTCGGCACGTGGACGTGGGCAGTGAAGTGAAAAAGGGCGATCTGCTCGCGACCCTCGATCCCACCGATCAGCAGAACAATGTGCGTGGTCGTCAGGGTGATCTGGCCAATGTTCAGGCGCAGTGGATCAACGCGCAGGCCAATGCCCGCCGTCAGCAGGAACTGTTTGACCGTGGTGTCGGCGCGCAGGCGCAACTGGACATCGCGCTGACCAACCTGAAAACCGCTCAGTCGTCGCTGGATCAGGCCAAGGCTGCCGAGCAACAGGCCCGTGATCAACTGAGCTATAGCGATCTGCGCAGCGATCACGATGCGGTGGTCACTGAGTGGAAAGTCGAAGCCGGCCAGGTCGTCACGGCGGGTCAGGAAGTGGTCACATTGGCGCGTCCGGATATCAAGGAAGCGGTGATCGACATGCCAGCACAGCTGGCTGACCAGTTGCCTGACGACGTGGTGTACACCGTGGCCAGTCAGCTTGATCCGCAAGTGAACACGACCGCCACGCTGCGTGAAATCGAACCGCAACCGGATCGCTCGACCCGCACGCGCCGGGCGCGCTTTTCGCTGACCGAAACGCCGCCTGCGCTGCGTCTGGGCACGGCGATCAGCGTGACGCTCAGCTCGGCCATCGCGCCACGCATCCGCCTGCCGCTCAATGCCTTGCAGGAGGTCGATGGCAAACGCCAGATCTGGGTCATTGATCCGCAGAATCAGACCGTCAACCCGAGAGTCGTCAACATCGTGAGCCAGGATGACAGCAGCTTTCTGCTGGCTGGCGGCGTGAGCGCTGGAGAAAAAGTGGTCAGTGCGGGCGTCAACAGCCTCAAGCCGGGGCAGAAAGTCAAAGTCGATGAGGAAAGCCCGCGATGAAAGGGAATTTCAATCTGTCCGAGTGGGCGCTCAAGCACCAGTCGTTTGTCTGGTACCTGATGTTCGTTGCGCTGTTGATGGGCGTTTTCTCCTACATGAAGCTGGGGCGTGAAGAGGATCCGTCCTTCACCATCAAGACCATGGTCATCCAGACCCGCTGGCCGGGCGCGACCGTGGACGAAACCCTGGAACAGGTGACCGACCGCATCGAGAAAAAACTCGAAGAGCTGGACTCCCTGGACTACGTGAAGAGTTACACCCGGCCGGGCGAATCGACGGTCATGGTTTTCCTGCGTGACACCACCAGCGCCGAGGCGATACCGGAAATCTGGTATCAGGTGCGCAAGAAGATCGACGACATTCGTGGGCAATTTCCTCAAGGGCTGCAGGGTCCAGCGTTCAACGACGAATTCGGCGACGTGTACGGATCGATCTATGCGTTCACGGCCGACGGGTTCTCGATGCGGCAATTACGCGATTACGTCGAGAAGGTGCGCGTCGATATCCGCTCGGTGGAGGGGTTGGGCAAGGTCGAGATGGTCGGCCAGCAGGACGAAGTCATTTACCTGAACTTCTCGACCCGCAAACTGGCGGCCCTCGGGCTGGATCAACGGCAGGTCGTGCAGAGCCTGCAATCGCAGAACGCCGTGACGCCTGCGGGCGTGATCGAAGCCGGACCGGAGCGGATTTCAGTACGCACTTCGGGGCAGTTCGCGTCCGAGAAAGACCTGGCCGCGGTCAACCTGCGGCTCAATGATCGCTTCTACCGTTTGAGCGACATTGCCGACATCACCCGTGGTTACACCGATCCGCCCAAACCGCTGTTTCGCTACAACGGCAAGCCTGCCATCGGCCTGGCCATTGCAATGAAGAAGGGCGGCAATATTCAGGCGTTCGGCAAGGCGCTGCATGAACGCATGGACGCCACGACCGCCGAACTGCCGGTCGGCGTTGGCGTGCACAAGGTGTCGGATCAGGCCGAAGTGGTGGACAAGGCGGTGGGTGGCTTCACCAGCGCCTTGTTCGAAGCGGTGATCATCGTGCTGGTGGTCAGCTTCATCAGCCTTGGTGTGCGTGCCGGTCTGGTGGTGGCGTGTTCCATTCCGCTGGTGCTGGCGATGGTGTTCGTGTTCATGGAATACAGCGGCATCACCATGCAGCGGATTTCCCTCGGCGCGTTGATCATCGCCCTCGGTCTGTTGGTGGACGACGCGATGATTACTGTGGAAATGATGGTCACGCGGCTGGAAATGGGCGAGACCAAGGAGCAGGCAGCGACCTATGCCTACACCTCGACTGCGTTCCCGATGCTGACCGGCACGCTGGTAACGGTGGCGGGCTTCGTGCCGATTGGCTTGAACAACAGTTCTGCCGGGGAGTACACCTTCACGCTGTTTGCCGTGATCGCGGTGGCGATGCTGGTGTCCTGGGTCGTGGCCGTGCTGTTCGCGCCGGTGATCGGCGTTCATATCCTGAGCAGCAACATCAAGCCCAAATCCGAAGAGCCGGGACGCGTCGGCCGGGCGTTCAACAGCAGCATGATCTGGGCCATGCGTCATCGCTGGCTGGCGATTGGCATCACATTGGCGCTGTTTGCTGCGTCGCTGTTCTCGATGCAGTTCGTGCAGAGCCAGTTCTTCCCGTCATCCGACCGGCCGGAGATTCTGGTCGACCTGAACCTGCCGCAGAACGCCTCGGTCAATGAGACGCGCAAGGTGGTGGATCGCTTCGAGGCAAGCCTCAAGGACGACCCGGACATCGAACGCTGGAGCACTTACATCGGCCAGGGCGCATTGCGTTTTTACCTGCCGCTGGACCAGCAACTGGAGAACCCGTTCTACGCCCAGCTGGTGATTGTCAGCAAAGGGCTGGAAGAGCGTGGCGCGTTGACGGCACGCCTGCAGAAACGTCTGCGTGAAGATTTCGTCGGCATCGGTTCCTACGTGCAGCCACTGGAAATGGGGCCGCCGGTCGGGCGTCCGTTGCAGTATCGCGTCAGCGGCGAGGACGTCGACAAGGTGCGTCAGCACGCCATCGAACTGGCCACGCTGCTGGACCAGAACTCGCATGTGGGCGAAGTGATCTACGACTGGAACGAGCCGGGCAAGGTGCTGCGCATCGACATCAATCAGGACAAGGCGCGGCAGTTGGGGTTGTCATCCGAAGACGTCGCCAACCTGATGAACAGCGTGGTCAGCGGTTCTGCCGTGACGCAGGTACGCGACGATATCTACCTGATTAACGTGGTTGGCCGCGCCGAGGATGCTGAGCGGGGTACGCCGGAAACGCTGCAGAACCTGCAGATCGTCACGCCGAGCGGGGCGTCCATTCCGTTGCTGGCGTTTGCGACGGTGGGTTACGAGCTTGAGCAGCCACTGGTCTGGCGTCGTGACCGCAAACCGACCATCACTGTGAAAGGTGCGGTGCGCGACGAGATTCAGCCGACAGATCTGGTCAAGCAGTTGAAGCCCGAGATCGACAAATTCGCTGCCGGTCTGCCGGTGGGCTACAAGGTCGCGACCGGCGGCACTGTGGAAGAAAGCAGCAAGGCCCAAGGCCCGATTGCGAGCGTAGTGCCGTTGATGCTGTTTCTGATGGCGACCTTCCTGATGATCCAGCTGCACAGCGTGCAGAAGATGTTCCTGGTTGCCAGCGTTGCACCGCTGGGCCTGATCGGCGTGGTGCTGGCGCTCATCCCGACCGGTACGCCGCTGGGCTTTGTGGCGATTCTCGGTGTTCTGGCACTGATCGGCATCATCATCCGCAACTCGGTGATTCTGGTCACCCAGATCGACGCGTATGAGATCAGCGGGTATCTGCCGTGGGATGCCGTGGTCGAAGCCACCGAGCACCGCCGTCGGCCGATTCTTCTGACGGCTGCGGCGGCGAGTCTGGGCATGATCCCGATTGCGCGGGAAGTGTTCTGGGGTCCGATGGCTTACGCCATGATCGGCGGCATCATCATCGCCACCTTGCTGACGCTACTGTTCCTGCCTGCGCTGTATGTGGCCTGGTACCGGATCAAGGAACCGACCGATGAACAGCGTCGTGAGGCTGATGAGAAGAAGGATCATGACGGTGAACTGGCGACGGGGCACTGAGTGAGCGCCGTGCCGCCTGTGGGATCGGACGCGGAGCGTCCTGGGAGGCATTCCCACGCAGAGCGTAGGAACGATCATCAGCGACGAGCGCGGAGTGGGGGGACGATCAGTGGCTGACTTTGATCGTGCCTCACGCTCTGCGTCACATTTCCGACAGGTTCACACCCTGCGCCAGACACTCGCCAGCCAGGGCTGTTGCTCACGTGGCAGTCCGGCGGGGCGGTAGTAGTGTTCCAGTTCGGCGAATCCGGCTTCGGTCAGCAATGCTCGCCATGATTCCAGGTCGTGGTACGAGCCGTAACGTTCGCCTTGCCAGCCTTCCTGATTCTCTCCGCGCGGGTTGGAGCTGAACAACACGCCGCCCGGTTTGAGCGTGGCGCGGAGTTGCAGCAGCACGCGAGGCAGTTCCTGACGCGGGATGTGAAACAGCACGGCGTTGGCGAATATCCCGTCGAAACGTGCAGGTGGCAGGTCGAGTTCGAGGAAGTTCTGTTGCAGCACTTCGCAACCGGTCTCGGTACGCGCCATTTCGGCGAAGCGCTCGGAGCCGTCCAGCCCGACCGCAACGTGCTCCAGTGCCGTGAACGTTTTCAGATCACGTCCCGGCCCGCAGCCAAAATCCAGAATTTGCCATGGCGTCGGCCCTTCGATGTTGCGCATCAACGCGTCGATATTCTGGCTGACGTCATGGTCCCGTGTGCCTTCGCGAAAGTCGTCGGCAACGCGGTTGTAGTTGTTCAGCGTGGTTGCGGTGATCTGGTCGAGTGTCTGGGGATCGAGTTTCATCAAAGGCGTTCCGGTCCGGGAAGGCCGCCAATATACCCCGGACCGTCAGCGCTTGTTGAAGCGTCGCGCCAACCGGTCGCCGCCCAGTTGCACGAACGCCACCACAGCGACCAGCAACACGATGACCGTCAGCATCACTTGCGTGTCGAAGCGCTGATAGCCGTAGCGATAGGCGATATCGCCCAGACCACCCGCACCGATGGCACCGGCCATGGCCGATGAGTTGATCATGGTCACCAGCGTAATGGTGAAGCCGCCGATGATGCCGGGCAGCGCCTCGGGCAGCAGCACGTGCCAGATGATGTGCCAGCGTCGGCAGCCCATGGCCTGTGCGGCTTCGATCAGGCCGTGATCGACCTCGCGCAGGCTGACCTCGGCTATGCGCGCAAAGAACGGCGTGGCGGCGATGGTCAGCGGCACTATGGCCGCCCACACGCCATACGTGGTACCGACGATCAGCCGCGTGAACGGAATCAGCGCCACCATCAGGATCAGAAACGGGATCGAGCGGAACAGGTTCACGAAGGCGCCCAGCGCCCGGTTGATGGCTGGCGCTTCATAAATGCCGCCTTTGGAGCTGGTGACCAGTATCACCGCCAGCGGAATACCCAGCAGCAGCGCGATCAGCGAAGACACGCCCACCATCAGAAACGTATCGATAGTGCCTTGCAGCAAACGATCAAACCCCATAGCCCAGTACCTCCACGCGTGGTGCCTGCCTGCGGGCACGGACCAGTAATTCTTCCCGGCTGTAGGGTGAGCCTGCGACCGACAGAATCAGGTGCCCGATGGCTCGATCCTGAATACGCTCGACGCCGCCCTGCAGCAGTTGCACCTTGCCGCCCAGCGTCGCGAGCAGCGCCGCCAGATCCGGCTCCTGGCCACTGACACCGGTGAACTGCACGTCGAGCAACACCGTGGCGTCGGGTTGTTGCGGGTCCGCGGTCAGCCGCTTGGCCCATTCTTTTGGCAGCCCGGGTTGCAGCGGTGCCAGCAGGGTTTTGCTGACCTCGTGCTGCGGGTCGCCGAACACTTGCCAGACCGGGCCTTGCTCGACCACCTGTCCTTGTTCCAGAACCACAACGCGGTGGCAGATGTCGCGAATCACCGCCATCTCGTGAGTGATCAGCACGATGGTCAGGCCCAGGCGCTGATTGATCTCGCGCAGCAGGCCGAGAATCGATTGCGTGGTTTCCGGGTCCAGCGCCGAAGTGGCTTCGTCGCAGAGCAGAATCGCCGGGTCGTGCACCAGTGCGCGGGCAATGCCCACACGTTGTTTCTGGCCGCCGGACAACTGCGCGGGATAGGCCTTATGCTTGTCCTGCAGGCCGACCAGTTCCAGCAACTGCGCAACTTTGCGCTGACGCTGCTCCTTGGGCACGCCCGCGACCTTGAGCGGCAGCTCGACGTTCTGCCACACGGTCTTGGCCGACATCAGGTTGAAGTGCTGGAAGATCATGCCGATGCGACGACGCAGCTCCACCAGCCTGTCTTCGTTGAAGCCGCCGATGTCGACCTGATCGATCAGCACCCGGCCGCTGCTGGGTTGTTCCAGACGATTGATGGTGCGGATCAGCGATGACTTCCCCGCGCCGCTGCGGCCGATGATGCCGAAGATCTCGCCGCGCTGGATCGCCAGATCAATGTTGCCCAGTGCCTCCACCGGGCCTTGCCGACCCTGATAGGTCTTGCCCAGATTGATGAAGCGTACATGGGCGTTATTCAGGTCCGGGTGCAGTTCGGTCTGTTGCGCGACGTGCCCTGCGTCCGGTCTGTCCAGTGGCTGTTGTCGTTGCGCGATGGCGGTCATTCTTTCCACCCTACCTGGTAGAGCTTGCCGTTGACCTTATCCAGCGCGGCGCGGACTACAGGCGAGTGCTGGTAGATGTCGACGAATTTGGCCAGACGCGGGTCGTCCTTGCGCTCGGGCTTGA
Organism: Pseudomonas viridiflava; assembly: GCF_900184295.1. Lineage (NCBI taxonomy): Bacteria > Pseudomonadati > Pseudomonadota > Gammaproteobacteria > Pseudomonadales > Pseudomonadaceae > Pseudomonas > Pseudomonas viridiflava. The sequence continues at coordinate 5,595,325 of NZ_LT855380.1, read as the reverse complement.
TCACGAACTGGATGACGTATTCCGGGTGGTCCATGCCGTCGAACAGGATCGCCGAGTCGGCCGGGAAGGTCTTGGCCAGGCGGATGTAGGCCGGATAGCCCTGCACCAGATCGGCGTCGTCGTAGGCGCGCACCAGTTGCACGGCCTCGACCTGGATGATCTTGAGGTTTTTCGGGTTGGCGGTGATGTCTTCTTCGGTCGCCTTGTAGCCGACGCCCTGCTTGAGGGTGATCAGCCCGGCCTTGGCCAGCAGTTGCAGACCGCGCCCGCTGTTGATCGGGTCATTGGCGATGGCGACGGTGGCGCCGCTTGGGAGTTCGTCGAAGCTTTTGTACTTTTTCGAGTAAAGCCCGACGTTGTTGATGATCCCCGGCGCGTAGGGCACCAGGCCGAAACCTGCGGCCTCGTTGGCGTTGGTCAGGAACGGGATGTGCTGGAAGTAGTTCACGTCGATGTCGCCCGCCGCGAGGGTGACGTTGGGCGCGATCCAGTCGGTGAACTCGACCAGCTCGACCTTCAGGCCCTGCTTGTCGGCTTCCTCTACGGCCGCTTCAAGCGGAATGGCAAAGGCTGCGGTGGTGCCGACCTTCAGCGGCGCATCGGCGGCGTGAGCGTTCAGGGTCAACAGGCCGAGGGCCAGGGCTGCGAGGGTTTTGGTCATGTTACATTCCGTTGAATTGACAGGTTATCGAATGGGTTGATGTCGATCGTTCCCGGACGCTGCGCGTCCAGTGCTTTGACGCAGAGCGTCACGGGCTGCCTGCCCACGCGGAGCAGGGGCGCGATCATGATTCATGAGCCCTGCCGATACCCGGCGCCGGCATGCTGCGGCGGCAGGCGGTCGGTGCCTTGGGGGAAGAGTTTCCTGCGCAGGCTGCCGTCTTCATAAGCGGTCTTGTACGACCCGCGGCGTTGCAGCTCGGGGATCACCAGATCGATGAAGTCCTCGTAGCTTTCCGGGGTGACGATGCGGGTCAGGTTGAAGCCGTCCAGACCGGTTTCGGCGATCCACGACTCCAACTCGTCGGCGACCTGTTCAGGCGAGCCGATCACCGTGATGTAACGACCACCCAACGCATGCTGATCGAGTAGTTTCTGGCGGGTCCAGTCGTTGTTCTTGAGGTTTTTGGTCGCCGACTGAATGGCATTGCTCTTCACGTACTGAATCGGCTCGTCCAGTTCGTACTGCGCGAAATCGATCCCGGTGGACGCTGCAAAATGCGCGACGCCCGCTTCGGCGCTCGCATGGCGGCGGTACTCGGCGTGCTTTTCCTGCGCCAATGCTTCGGTCGCGGCGACGATCACATTCAGGCCCATGAACACCTTGATGTCGTCCGGATTGCGCCCGGCCGCTACGGCGCTGGCGCGGACCTTATCCACCTGCTCGCGGGTAGAGGCCTTGTTCTGGCCGCTGATGAACACGCACTCGGCGTTCTCCCCGGCGAACTGCAAACCACGCTCCGAACTGCCTGCCTGAAACAGCACCGGCGTGCGTTGCGGCGAGGGTTCGCAGAGGTGATAACCCTCCACCTGATAGAACTCGCCTGCGTGCCGGATCTTGTGGACCTTGCCCGGCTGGGCATAGACGCGCTGCTCGCGATCATTGATCACCGCGTCGTCTTCCCAACTGCCTTCCCAGAGCTTGTAGAGCACCTCCAGGTACTCGTCGGCCTGATCGTAGCGTCGGTCGTGTTCCACCTGTTCGCTCAGGCCCATGGCGCGGGCGGCGCTGTCGAGATAGCCGGTGACAATGTTCCAGCCGACCCGGCCCCGACTCAGGTGGTCGAGCGTCGACATGCGGCGGGCAAACAGGTACGGCGCGTCGTAAGTCAGGTTGGCGGTCAGGCCGAAACCCAGATGCTTCGTGACGCCCGCCATGGCCGATACCAGCAGCAGCGGGTCGTTGACCGGCAACTGAATCGCCTCCTTGAGGGTGACGTCCACCGAGTTCTGGTAGATGTCATACACCCCCACGATGTCGGCGATGAACAGCCCGTCGAACAGACCGCGCTCCAGCAGCTTCGCCAGATCGGTCCAGTATTCCAGGCTGTTGAACTGCGTGGACGTGTCACGCGGGTGGGTCCACAAACCGTGGTTGATATGGCCGATGCAGTTCATGTTGAACGCGTTGAGCAGGATCTTCTTGCGCGCCATCAGATCGTCCCTCGCAACGGAGGGTTTGTGTCGTTGAGGTAGTAATGGCCGATGGCGTGAAATTTCCAGCGCACCGGGTCGTGCAACGTGTGCACGCGAGCATTGCGCCAGTGACGATCCAGGCCGTGCTCGGCGAGCGTTGACTGGCTGCCGGCGAGTTCAAACAACGTGCTGCCCGCCGCCAGAGAAATCTCGGTGCTGATGGCGCGTGCCTCGGCCACCGCGATGGAGGCGGCGGCCACGGTGTCGGCGTTGCTGTCAGCCTGGGCGATGTCCAGAATCTCACCTGCGCGCTCCAGCAAGGCCTCGGCGGCGTGCAGCCGAATGCTCAACCTGCCGAAGCTGTGCAGGGTCAGCGGATCGTCCACGGCCTTTTCGATGCCTGAGTCGATCCATGGCCGGGTGCGAGTGCGGACGAAGGTCAGCGCGTCCTCGAAGGCGGCACGGGCGAGGCCGGTGTCGATGGCCGCGTGAAGAATCTGTGCCAGCGGCCCCAGCGTGGTCGGGCGCTCGAAAGCGCTCTGGAACGGCACCACATCGTCCGGATCGACGTACACGTTGTTGAACACCACCGAGCCGCTGCCTGTAGTGCGCTGGCCGAAACCGCTCCAGTCGTCGATAACCGTCACGCCCGCGCTGTCATGCGGCACGAACGCCAGTTGTTGGATACCGTGGTCGTCGATCACCGAGGTCGGAATGCGCTGCGCGTACAGCGCGCCGGTGGCGTAGAACTTGCGGCCGTTGATGCGATAGCCGTCGCCCTCGCGCTTCAGGCGCGTGGTGCGGTCGTGGGCGGTTTTGGTGCCCAGTTCGGCCAGTGCGTTACCGAAGCGCTGACCCGCCAGCGCTTCGGCGTACAAGCGCTTCTGCTGTTGCGGGCTGCCGTTCACGCGCAGCACTTCAAGGGCATAGAAATGGTTTTGCGGAATCTGCCCCAGCGAGCCGTCGGCTTCCGAAATCAGCGCGATGACCTGGGCCAGAGTGACCGACGATACACCTGCGCCGCCGAAAGCTTTCGGCACGCTGATGCCCCAGAGTCCGGACTGACTGAACAGCTCCAGTTCTGCATGTGGCAAGCGTCGCTCGCGATCCCGTACGGCGCTTTCGGTCTTGAAGTGGTTGGCCAGTTCGCGGGCAATCTGCAGAGCCTGGGCGTCACTGGTGATCAGCGCTGCGTGGTCGCGCGCCTGTGGATTGAAACTCATGAAAGGGGTGCTCCAGTGGTCTGGTTCAGATCCAGGAATGGCGGGCGGGCAGGGTGCCGTTCAAGTGCCAGGTGCCGACGGCGTGGTATTTCCAGCGCACCGGGTCGTGAAGGGTGTGGACCCGTGCATTGCGCCAGTGCCGATCCAGATTGAATTCGGCGAGGGTGGCGCGACTGCCAGCCAGCTCGAACAGTTTTTCGCTGGCCAGCAGCGAGATCTCGGTGGTCAGCACCTTGGCGCGCGCGACGGCGATGGAGGCGAGGGCGGCCGACTGTTCGTCGATAGGCGCTCTGCTGACCTCATCCAGCACTTGAGCGGCCTTGCGCAACAGCGCTTCGGCGGCGTGCAGGTCGAGTTTCAGCTTGCCGATGTCGGCGATCACGTAAAGGTCATCGCTGGCACGCTCGACGTTGGCGTCTATCCAGGGCCGGGAGCGATCCCGGACAAAGGCGATGGCGTCGTCGATGGCACCGCGTGCAATGCCTGCATCGATGGCGGCTTGAATCAACTGTGATACGGCGCCCTGAATGTTAGGCGTCAATGACAAGCGCCAGTTGGCGACCACCTGCTCGGCCTCGACCGGTACGTTGTCCAGCAATACCGTGCCGCTGGCTGTGGTGCGCTGACCAAAGCCTGACCAGTCATCGACGATGCGCAGCCCCGGCGAACCGCGTTTGACGAAAGCCATGACCTGACGGCCTTCCTCGTCCAGCGCCTTGACGGCGACCCAGTGCGCGAACAGCGCGCCGGTGGAATAGAACTTCTGGCCGCTGATCACGAAATGATCACCCTGAGCGGTGATTCGCGCCTTGAGGTCCAAGGTGTTTTTGGTGCCGCGCTCAGGCCCTGCATTGCCGATTCGCCAGCCGTCCAGCACGCTCTGGAACAGCGCTTTTTTCTGCGACTCGGTGGCCGTGCCTTGCAGCAAATGGAGGATGCCGAACTGATTCTGCGGTATCTGTCCGAGCGCCGGATCGGCGGTCGAGATGATCCTGAAGACTTCGGCAATCGTCACGAAAGAAACCTGCGGGCCGCCATAGGCACGCGGGATGGAAATGCTGCCCAGCCCGCTGCGGGTGAACTGCTCGATTTCCGGCCAGGGCAACAGGCGCTCCTGGTCGCGCCGGGCTGCCTGCACGCGAGCTGCCGCAGCCAGTTCATGGGCTGCAGAAATCGCGTCCGCGTCGTTTTTCAGCACCTTGGCAGGCGACAAAGGAGGGGCGACGTCGGGCTCTTGTGGAGCCTTGATCGCCCTGGTGTTATCCACAGGGGTGGTTGTGAAAGTGACCATCGAAACCTCGTAGCGGTAGGCCGCAAGCGCTGCGGCTGAAAACATCACGATGTCCGGTGGTCCGGTGCATATACCCTAAGCTTGTATTAAATATTTTTAAACTTTCATTTTGGAATAAGCATAGATTGGCAATGCGTGGTCAGGCGAAAGCCTGTGGTCACTCAAATAAGCCCTGTAGCCGCTTGTTTGATTCGAAACTGTTTTACTCGACTCTGTCTTAATCGCCATTGCTGCAGAAACGGACCTGATTAATGCGGTCGGTGCTAATTAATTATATTAAGTGGTGGCAAACTATCCGTGCTGCGGTTATTGCTTACAACGCTCCTTTGGTTGCCCCGATTCTGTCTGCGGGTTGTCCGGTTATTGCGGTGTCCTGACACTCGATGCCGGAATTGTTATTTCACGTGGCGGCGCCCACAGCGAATTGTTCCCGACCCTGTCGATAATGCAATAGGTCACCTCAAGTTGCTGGTCACCGGCTTCCATGATCAGGTCAGGGGGTACGACCAGATCAATCGGCTCACCGATATCTTCCTGAGTAAGGGGCGGGAGGTCCATGCGCAGATCCCCCAGGCGTACCGTGATTTCATCGTGGGCCGCCATGTTCAGGTAGGGCTCGATGGCCATCGGCAACCCGCCGTCCAGATGCCGCTGCGTCAGGCCTCGACGCAGCACCGAAGGCGCCACGTAAAGCGGCGCCAGCCCTTGATTCTCCTCCGCGTTGGGTCCGAGCAGCCGTCCTCCGGGCGGGTTGAGCTTGACCCACAGCTTGCGGCAGGCCGACGTGATCGGCATTCCCCCCACTTTCATGACCCGGTAGTAAGTACGCGCCTTGCCGTTCTGTAGAAAGCTTTCCGGGACACGTAGGGCGATGGCGGTCCCGATGTCGGACGCCGTTAGAATTTTCGACGCGACGTAACAGCCGTCCCAGAACAGTTCTATCAGGTCGCCATCATCCATGCTGTCATAGGGATCAATGTGGACGGTCAGGCTGGAGGCAGTCCTGACACCGATGCCATGTCGGCAGGCCTGCGGAACAGAAGGGGGCGACAGCTTTACGAGGCTGTTTTTGCACAGAGTCTGGTTCATGTCGAGTACTCCTGAAAACAAGGATTCAAGTAAAAAGTCGTCACGACTTTTCATGTTTGACTAAAATAATTCTCAAAACAGACGGGTTGATAAGTACCGCAAACTTCCAAGCTATGGCAAACATTACAAAGTGTCGAAATTGGTGGCTTGAAAGTTTGTGCGGTTATCAATGTGTCGTTTCAGGCGAGCTAATTAGCTTTACGTGATCGTGTCAATATACGGCCGCTGTCAAGTAGGGCTTTTCTGAAAAATTAGATGCTTCCTACAACCGATATTCGGAACTGTTTACTTGGCGGGCATCAACTGTCCTACCACAGGAAACTTTTAAATGAACGCTGTGGCTGAACCGGTTTTTTCAGGAAGGCAGGTGCATGAAAGCGTTTGGGGGGCTGTGTGGAAACGCAGGCCGTCATGTGACAGAACGTCGTTGGCACGGACCCATTCTTTAGATGAGTTGCCACCGGCGTATCGCAGAAAACCAGTGAAGATCCTGATCGAACAATCTTTTTTGAAATGTAAAACGCAAAAAAGCAGCACGTGTGAAGTGCTGCCTTTGGGAAGGGCGCTGTAGGATCAGGCCCTGGTTCGCTCCAGAAATTGCTTCGTCCGTTCCTGCTTCGGGTTGGCAAAAAGCTCTTTTGCGTCGCCCTGTTCCACGATCACGCCCTTGTCGATGAAGATCACCCGGTTGGCGACATCACGTGCAAAACTCATCTCGTGAGTGACGATCACCATGGTGCGCTTTTCTTCGGCCAGGGCGCGGATGGTGGTCAGCACTTCGCCCACCAGTTCGGGGTCCAGCGCCGAGGTCGGTTCGTCGAACAGAATCACCTGCGGTTCCATCGCCAGCGCGCGGGCAATTGCCACGCGCTGTTGCTGGCCGCCTGACAGCCTGCGAGGGTAGGCATCTTCCTTGCCCGCCAGGCCGACCTTGGCCAACAGCGTCCTGCCCAGCGTCATTGCGCTTTCACGCTCGACCTTCTTGACCACCACCGGGCCTTCGATGACGTTCTCCAGCGCGGTGCGGTGTGGAAACAGATTGAAGTTCTGAAACACGAACCCGACCTGTTGGCGCAACTGCCGGATAAGGCCCTGCTGCTGGCTGACGGGGCGGCTGCCATCAATGGTGATGTCCCCGACGGTGATACTGCCGCTGGTGGGTGTTTCCAGCAGGTTCAGGCAGCGCAGCAGGGTGGTCTTGCCCGAGCCGCTCGGCCCGATGATGGCCACTACCTCGCCGGCCTCGACACGCAGGTCGATGCCTTTGAGCACCTGATTGCCCTTGAATTCCTTGGTGAGTTTTTCAACCACGATCATGTGTCAGGACTCCAGATCATGCCGGTTGACCCGCGCTTCGAGCTTGTTTTGCAAGTGCGAAAGCACCGTGGCAAGGATCCAGTAGATCAGTGCGGCGGCCAGGTACATGGTGAAGATTTCGAAAGTGCGCGCGGTAATCAACTGCGCCTGGCGGAACAGCTCCGGCACCTGAATGGTGGCAGCCAGCGCAGTGTCCTTGACCAGCGAAATGAAGCTGTTGCCCAGCGGTGGCAAGGCCGTGCGCGCTGCCTGCGGCAGAATCGCCCGGCGCAGGGTCTGCCAGCGGGTCATGCCGATACTGGCCGCCGCTTCCCACTGACCACGTTCCACGGCGCCGATGGCCGCACGCAGAATCTCACAGGCATAGGCACCCATGTTCAGCGAGAAGCCGATCAGCGCAGCCGTCAGAGGATCCAGCTCGATGCCCAGTTCCGGCAGGCCGTAATAAATCATGAACAGCTGCACCAGCAGCGGCGTGCCGCGGAAGAACGACACGTAGATACGTGCAATCCAGCCCAGCAACTTGAAGCTCGACAGACGCATCAGTGCCAGGCCGAAGCCCAGCACCAGTCCGAAGAACATGCCGCCCAGGCTGAGGATAACGGTGTAATACGCGCCCTTGAGCAGAAAGGGCGCGGAGTCCAGCGCGAGCTTCAGGCTCTCTTCGATCATTTGGTCACGTCAGCCTGGAAATACTTTTGCGACAGCTTGGCCAGTGTGCCGTCGGCACGCAGTTTGTCGAGGGCCTTGTCGATGGCTGCCAGCAGTTCCGGTTCGCCCTTGCGCAGTGCGATGCCCGATTCCTGACGGGAGAAGGGGGCGCCAGCGACGGCCATGGCGTTCCTGGTCTTGGTGACCATTTCCAGTGCCGCGAGACGGTCGACCAGAATGGCGACGATGCGGCCCGATTTCAGGTCCTGAAACTTGGTAGGGTCATCGTCATAGGTTCTGATGTCCGCGCCTTTGACGTTTTCCTTCAGCCATTGCTCATAGTTGGTGCCCAGGCCAACCCCGACTTTCTTGCCCTCAAGGTCGGCAGGTGTCTTGATGGTGCCTTCGTTCTTCTTCAGGGTCAGCGCCTGAATACCGGAAAGGGTGTAAGGCTCGGAGAAGTCGTACTTCTTCTTGCGCTCATCGGAGATGGTGACCTGGTTGATCACGACGTCGAGACGCTTGGAGTCCAGGGCGGCCAGAATGCCGTCCCATTTGCTCGGCTGAATCTTCGCCTTGACGCCCAGTTCCTTGGCCAGCGCCTCGGAGAGTTCGACTTCGAAGCCGGTCAGCTTGCCGTTCTCGTCCACGAAACTGAACGGCGGGTAAGTGCCTTCCAGGCCCACATTCAGGGTGCCGCTATCCTTGATTTTCTGCAGTTGCTCGCCTGCCATGGCGTGTCCAGCAATACCGGTGCCGAGCATCAGGCTCAGTGCCGAGAAGAGAAACGTGCGACGAATAGCGGAAATGTTCATGCGAGCCTCTTGTTTTGTGTGAAGTGTCGGCCCGGTTTCGGGCCTGACGGACGCGTCTGGGTGCTGGAATTCAGCGTTGTTTTTCAGTGGGTTACGCGACAGGTTGAGCGTGCCGGGCGCCACTATAAGGCCATCCGGTTATGAACAAAAATAACTAAAAAGACGCTCGTCTTTCATTTTGGACATAACCCTGGTCATTGCCTGCCGGATCAGCTGGAAAATACATCCGGGTAAGCGAACAGCGCAGGTGCGCCGCCGGTGTGCAGGAAAATCAGCGGGCCGTCGTTGAATCGCTGACGTCCGATGCCATCCAGCAGCCCTGCCATCGCCTTGCCGGTGTAAACCGGGTCAAGCAGCAGACCCTCGTGACCCGCAACAAGTTTGATCGCCGAGAGTGTTCCGGCATTCGGCTCGCCATAACGCGGTGCGAAATACTCGTCCCACAGCTCGACCTTGAAGCCTTGCGGCATCGGGATTTCCAGCAATTCTGCGGTGCGCTCGGCCAGGCCCTGGACCTTGGGAAACTGCGCTTCTTCACTGCGCGAGACGGTCACGCCGATGACTGGCAGATCCGGCAATTCGCTGGCCAGCGCCAGCGCGAGACCGCTGTGGGTGCCCGCGCTGCCCGAGGGCAGTACCACGGCGGCGAAGTCGATGCCGGTCTGTTTGATCTGCTCGGCCAGTTCCAGCCCGGCGCGCACATAGCCCAGCGCGCCGACCGGGCTTGAACCGCCGATAGGCACCAGATAAGGCTTCTTGCCGTTGCTGCGCAGACGAGCGGCCAGTGCGTGCAGTTGTTCGTCGGCGTCGTCGAGGTTCTCGACCAGCTCGACTTTGGCGTCGAACAGCTCCAGCAGCAGGCGGTTGCCGTTGTGCAGGTAGTTGCTGTCTTCGGTGCCGATGGGGTTTTCCAGCAGTGCGACGCAGCCCAGACCCAGACGAGCGGCCAGCGCTGCGGTCTGACGTACGTGGTTGGACTGGATCGCACCGGCCGTGATCAGGGTGTCGGCGCCCTGCGCCAGCGCATCGGCCGCCAGGTATTCAAGCTTGCGCACTTTGTTGCCGCCCAGCGCCAGGGTCGTGGTGTCATCACGTTTGACGTAGATCTCGCGGCCAGCCCATGTCGACAGACGGTCGAGCTTTTCAAGGGCGGTGGGCGCGCTGATCAAGTCCAGGCGATTGAAACGGGCAAGCTGATTTTTGATCATGGAGATAAATGAGCCGTGTAGAGAGTCAGCGGGACTTTAGTCAGCGGACTATAGGCAGACGTTTCCCACACGGCAACCCATCGGTGTTTATGCTTCGCTCAGCCGTTTCGTACAAAAAATTGTTATTTTTTCCACATGAATGTTTGCCGTAGAGTGGACGCAGCAGCGCCCGATACGGTCGGGTCGCCAATCGTCATGACCAAGGAGAGTTCAGCGTGAGCGATATTCCAGAAGCATCCGCCGACGGCCGTTCCAGCCATTGGCAGTTGCAGCGTATCGTCAGCCAGTTACGCACGGCGCGTGAGGACTGGCGCACGCGCAACCGCCGCGTGAGTGGCGAGCATGGTGGTCGCGAGCTGCCGTCGCGTGCAGCCATGGGCGAAATTCTCGAAGCCCTGAGCGGCGCGCTGTTTCCGATGCGACTCGGCCCTGTTGACCTGCGCGAAGAGAGCGAGGATTTCTATGTCGGCCATACACTCGACGTCGCGCTCAATGCGCTGCTGGCGCAGGCCCGGCTCGAGCTGCGTTACGTGGCTCATCAGCAGGGCCGGGAACTGGCCGGGATCGACGAGCATGCGCTGACGCTGATTCAGGATTTCGCCACGGCCCTGCCGGGGATTCGTCAGTTGCTCGACACGGACGTGCTGGCGGCCTATCACGGTGACCCGGCGGCGCGCAGTGTCGATGAAGTGCTGCTGTGCTATCCGGGCATTCTGGCGGTGATCCACCACCGGCTCGCCCACCACTTGTACCGCGCAGGTCTGCCGCTGCTGGCGCGCATCAGCTCGGAGCTGGCCCACTCGGCGACCGGCATCGACATTCACCCCGGCGCGCAGATCGGTCCGAGTTTCTTCATCGACCACGGCACAGGCGTCGTCATTGGCGAGACCGCCATCATTGGCGAGCGAGTGCGGATTTATCAGGCTGTCACGCTGGGCGCCAAGCGCTTCCCGGCGGATGAAGACGGCCAGTTGCAGAAGGGCCACGCGCGCCACCCGATCGTGGAGGACGACGTGGTGATCTACGCCGGTGCGACCATTCTGGGCCGCATCACCATTGGTCAGGGCTCGACCATCGGCGGCAACGTCTGGCTGACCCGCAGCGTCCCGGCAGGCTGCAACCTGACCCAGGCCAACCTGCTGCAGCAGGATGACGGGACGCAGAAGTAGATTTTTGTAGCGCGTCCGCCTCAACACTGATCGTGCCCATCGCTCCGCGTGGGCATGCCTCCCGTGACGCTCCCGACTGATGCGTAAATGCGCCCTGCATACACATTCCGCACCCGGGAACGAACCCTCTCCTGCACACGTCCTACCCAGGTCTGAGCCAGCAATCACAGCCTCGCGATTCGTAATCACGGGGCCTTTCGTGTTTAAATTGAACGTTCATTCAAGTTAAACCGGTGGTTCGCTGCCCGCTCACAACAGGAGGCTAACCCTTGCCGTATGCGTTTTTTGTAGTGGTTTCAATCAGTCCGGAGGCATGCAGTCGATGAGTACTCCGAGTACGCAACCCAGCGGTACGGTCCGCATGAACGCTCCAGTGTTTTACTTCGCTGCGAGCTTTATTCTGATCTTCGGCGTCATCGTGATCGCCTTCCCGCAAGCCGCCGGTGCGTGGCTGCTGGCAGCGCAGAACTGGGCGGCCAACACGGTCGGCTGGTACTACATGCTGGTCATGACGCTGTATCTGGTCTTCGTGGTGGTCACCGCCGTATCTGGCTACGGCAAGATCAAGCTCGGTGCCGACCACGACGAGCCCGAATTCAGTTACCTGTCCTGGGCCGGCATGCTGTTCGCTGCCGGGATCAGCATCACGCTGTTCTTTTTCTGCGTGTCCGAACCCCTGACTCACCTGCTGCAACCGCCGCAAGGCGAGGGCGGTACCACCGAGGCAGCGCGGCAGGGCATGCAGCTGCTGTTCCTGCACTGGGGCCTGCATGGCTGGGGCGTGTTTGCCTTCGTCGGCATGGCGCTGGCGTACTTCGCGTATCGCCACAACCTGCCGCTGGCGCTGCGTTCGGCGCTGTATCCGCTGATCGGCAAGCGCATCAACGGCCCCATCGGTTACGCGGTGGACGGTTTCGGCATCATCGCGACCATCTTCGGCCTGGGCGCCGACATGGGCTTCGGCGTGCTGCACCTCAATTCGGGTCTGGACTACCTGTTCGGCGTCGCACACACCCACTGGATTCAGGTCGGGCTGATCACGCTGATGATGGGCGCGGCGATTCTGGTGGCGATTGCGGGCGTCGACAAAGGCGTGCGCCTGATGTCCGACATCAACATGCTGCTGGCCTGCGCGCTGCTGCTGTTCGTGTTGTTCGCCGGTCCGACTCAGCACTTGCTGAACACCCTTGTGCAGAACATCGGTGACTATCTCGGTGCACTGCCGACCAAGAGTTTCGACGTCTACGCCTACAACGAGCCGAGCGACTGGCTGGGTGGCTGGACAGTGTTCTACTGGGCGTGGTGGATTGCCTGGTCTCCGTTCGTGGGGCTGTTCATTGCGCGCATCTCGCGTGGCCGTACCATCCGCGAATTCGTCTTCGGCGTATTGCTGATTCCGCTGGGCTTTACCCTGGCCTGGATGTCGATCTTCGGCAACAGTGCCATCGATCAGGTGCTCAACCACGGCATGACCGCGCTGGGCCAGTCAGCCATCGACGATCCTTCGATGACGCTGTACCTGCTGCTGGAAACCTATCCGTGGAGCAAGACGGTGATTGCCGTCACGGTGTTCATCAGTTTCGTGTTCTTCGTGACCTCGGCCGACTCGGGCACCGTGGTGCTTTCGACGCTGTCGGCCAAAGGCGGCAACCCGGACGAGGATGGCCCGAAATGGCTGCGTGTGTTCTGGGGCGTGGCGACCGCGCTGATCACCAGCGGATTGCTGTTCTCAGGCAGTATCGATGCGCTGAAATCAGCGGTGGTGCTGACCTCGCTGCCGTTCTCGCTGATCCTGCTGCTGATGATGTGGGGGCTGCACAAGGCGTTCTTCATGGAGTCCCAGCGCCAGATCGCGCAGCTGTATTCGCTGGCCCCAGTGTCGGGTTCGCGACGTGGCGGTTGGCGTCAGCGTCTGAGTCAGGCCGTGCACTATCCGTCGCGAGACGAGGTGTACCGTTTCCTCGACCAGACTGTTCGCCCGGCCATCGACGAGGTCACGGCCGTGTTTGTCGAGAAAGGCCTGAGCGTGGTCAATGTGCCCGATCCTTCCAACGACTCGGTGACGCTGGAAATCGGCCATGGCGAGGAACGTCCGTTCATCTATCAGGTGCAGATGAAAGGGTTCTTCACCCCGTCGTTCGCACGCGGTGGCATGGGTTCCAAGCAATTGAACAACCGCCGCTACTACCGCGCCGAGGTTCACTTGAGTGAAGGCAGCCAGGACTACGATCTGGTGGGTTACACCAAGGAACAGGTGATCAACGACGTGCTCGACCAGTACGAGCGGCACATGCAGTTCCTGCATCTGGTGCGTTGATCGAGCGGGTCTGAAATCCTCAGATGATCGTTCCCATGCTCCGCGTGGGAACGCCTCTCGGGACGCTCCGCGTCCGCGCTCTCAAATCACGTGCTCTCCCGCTCAACCAGCTCGCATGCCAGCAGGTTCAGCCTCTGAATTTCACCCTCGACCGACAACACGCCCAGGCTCTCCAGCACGCGCTGCGCCGCCAGTACGCCGATCTGCTGGGCGGGTGGTTTGATGGTGGTCAGGCTGGGCATCATCATTTGCGCGAAGGCGTAATCGCCGAAGCCCATCACGGCGCAATCCCTGGGTGTCTGCAGGCCAATACGCTGGCTGGTGAGCAGGCCGCCCGCTGCCAGGTTGTCGTTGGCAAAGAAAATCGCATCAGGCCGAGGATGGTTGTCCATCAGCACATGCATCGCCTGCCTGCCCGCTTCAAACGGCGCAAGCCCCGCATCCGGTACGAACACCCACGGCTTTAGCCCAAGCGCTTCCAGTGTGGCAACACATCCGTTGCGGCGTTCCTGCGCGCTGAGGTCACCGGCGATGCTGTTCTCTACGAAGGCAATCCGACGGTAGCCCTTGCCGTGCAGATACCGCGCCGCCGTGACGCCGACTTCGTAGTGGGAAAAACCGATCTGGATCGGACTGCGTTCAGGCTGATGGTCCCAGGTTTCGATCACCGGGATATCCGCCTGCCCGATCATCTTTTCCGTGGCGTCGCTGTGAAAGCGGCTGGTCAGCACCAGCGCTGCCGGTGACCAACCCAGAAACGCACGCACGGCGCTTTCTTCCTGCTCGACGGAGAAATAGCTGGAGGCCAGCAGCAACTGAAAGCCGTGCTGGCTCAGGGTGTCACTGAAGCCCTGAATGGTATCGGCGAAGATCGGCCCGGAGATGTTCGGGATCACCATCGCCACCACTCGGCTGCGCGCCGACGCCAGACCGCCGGCCACCAGATTGGGCACGTAGCCCAGCGCATTGACCGATGCCGCAATGCGCTCGCGCAGTTCCGGCGACACCTGTTCCGGTTGGTTGAAGTAGCGCGAAACGGTGATGGCCGACACGCCAGCCTGCTTGGCTACCGCGTTGATCGTCACGCGGCCTGCGCCCCGGCGTTTACGTGTCACGGGTGTTGGGTCAGCCATGTTCATGCGCTTCTTTTAAAATTAAAAAGCATATAAAACTAATTTTTCAGTATTGGACGATCTATCCGTCATTTCCTGATACTGGCGATGTTAGCGCTAACAACAATGGTTTGTCTGCTACTCGCCACCGCGAATGCCCGGAACCGGTTTGGTTGTAATCAAAGGCGTCAGTGCTTGGGGCACTGTCGGATCAGGGCATATTTCAGGCAGGCACGCAGATGCACACAACACATGGGGATGGGGTCAAACACACACTGCTGGCGCAGGCCATTGATCAGGTCCATGCGGCGCGGGGGCGTCGTTGCGGCTGGTTGTTGATGGGGCTGACGGCCTTGCCAATGGCGCCGGTCATGGCGGCCGATACGGTAGAGCAGGCCGCCGAGACGCCGACACTCGAATCGGTCACCGTAACCGCCACGCGCCGTGAAGAATCGCTGCAGAAAGTACCCGTCGCCGTGTCGGTGATTCAGGGCGAGCAACTGGAGCGCGACAACCGCAACGGCGTCGCCAGTATCGTGCAGCAGGTGCCCTCGTTGAATTTCAGGACCGGCGCGTCGAACAAGGACACCTCGCTGTTCGTCCGTGGCGTCGGCACCATCTCTACTTCGCCAGGCGTCGAGCCAACCGTTGCGACAGTCATCGACGGTGTGGTCTACGCCCGTCCCGGCCAGGCCACGCTCGATCTGCTGGACCTGGAGCGCATTGAAGTCTTGCGCGGTCCGCAAGGAACGCTGTTCGGCAAGAATGCGTCGGCCGGGGTGCTCAATGTGACCACCAAGGCGCCGACCGAAGAGACCCACGGCTACATCGATCAGTCCTACTACAGCGGCAATGAAAGCCGCACGCGCTTCGGCATCGGCGGCAGCCTGATCCCTGACACGCTCAAAGGCTCGATCACCACGCTGTTCGGCAGCTACGACGGCAACGTCGACAATAAGCTCAACGGCCATGAGGTCAACGGCTACAACCGCAAGGGCGCGCGGGGCAAGCTGGAGTTCACGCCCAACGACGACATCACCTTCACCCTCGCGGCCGACTACATGCAGTCCCACGACGACGCGCCCAACGGCGTGGTGACCCAATCGCTCACGCCAGCGTTCACTAGCGCGCTGTCGCCGGTGCGTGCCGACAGCGACAACCGCAACGTGATCAGCGATTACCGCAGCCATGTCGAAGACACCAACAAAGGCCTGTCCGGGCAACTGGATTGGCAACTGGGTGACTACACCCTGACGTCGATCACCGCCTGGCGCGGCTGGGACAACACGCAGTATCAGGACGGCGACCGTTTGGGCACCGTCACCGCGGCGTTCCCCGGCACCGAAGACAAGGGTGATCTCGAGTTCAACCAGTACTCGCAAGAGCTGCGTCTGGCTTCGCCAAAGGGCCAGTTCATCGAATACGTCGGTGGCCTGTTCTACATGCATGGCAAGAGCGACGAGACCTATCAGCGTACGTTGATCACGCCGACGCGCCGCGATCAGGGCGTGGCGGATTACACCACGACCAATGAAAGCTATTCGGTGTTCGGCGAAACCACGTTCAATTTCACCCCGGACTTCCGGGCGATTGCCGGGCTGCGCTGGACGCACGACGACCTTGAGTACGATCACCGCCGCGTCTCGACCTCGGCCACCACGGTCAGCGGCATTCAGCCGGCGACCAGCAGCTCCGGCTCGGTCAACGAAGAGGGCAAGTCGGGCCGTCTGGGGCTGCAATACGATCTGAGTGACAGCGTGACCAGCTACATCACCTATTCGCGCGGCTACAAGGGCCCGGCCTACAACGTGTTCTTCAACATGCAGCCGCGTGACACAGAAGCCTTGAAACCCGAGACCTCCAATACGTGGGAAGTCGGCATCAAGGCCACCACCTGGAACAATCGCCTGACCACCAACCTCGCGGTGTTCCACAGCGATTACGACAACTATCAGGCCAACTTTTTCGACAGCGTTGCCGGGCAGGTCGTGACTCGACTGATCAACGCGGGCAGTGTCAGCACTGAGGGCGTTGAGCTGGATTACGCCTTGCAGGCCACGCGCAACCTGAAGTTTTCCGGTGCGTTGTCCTACACCCGGGCACGCATCGACACCTTCGCCTGCCCGGCCGGTGCCGCCGCGTCCTGCAATGTGGATGGCAAGACTCTGCCGTATAGCCCGGACTGGAAGAGCTACGTCCGCGCCGACTACACCATCCCGCTGGACAACGGCCTGGATATCGAACTGGGCACCGATTACAGCTGGCAGAGCGAAGTGCAGTACGACATCAGCCAGAACCCGGACACCAAACAGGGTGCCTACGGCATCTGGAACGCCAGCGTCGCGCTGGCCGATTACAACAGCGGCTGGCGTGTGGCGCTGTTGGGCAAGAACCTGGCGGACAAATCCTATGCACCGATGCTCGCCACGGGCGGCAATTATGTGTATCGCTCGGTGCCACGTGATGACGAGCGTTATTTCGGCGTGCAGGTGCGCAAGGATTTCTAAGCGGGCAACCGCAATGAAGGGAGACAGGTATGAGCACAACGGCTCGACAGATGAAATTGGGCGCTTTCCTGATGGCCACGGGGCACCATGTGGCGGCCTGGCGACACCCGGACGTGCCCGCCAACGCGGGGCTGGATTTCAAGCACTACCGGCATCTGGCTCAGGTGGCCGAAGCCGCGAAATTCGATGCGCTGTTCGTGGCTGACAGTGTCGCTGCCGCCACGGGCGACATCGCCAGCCGCATGGCGCGTTCCGATCATTTCGAACCGCTGACGCTGTTGTCGGCGCTGAGTGCGGTGACCGATCACATCGGCCTGATTGCCACCGCAACCACAACCTACAACGAGCCGTACCATGTGGCCCGCAAGTTCGCCTCGCTGGATCATCTGTCGGGTGGGCGAGCGGGGTGGAATCTGGTGACGTCCGATGCGGCGGCCGAAGCGCAGAACTTCGGTCGCAGTGAACACGTCGGTCATGCCGAACGTTACAGCCGCGCCCGGGAGTTTCATCAGGTGGTGACCGGGCTGTGGAACAGTTGGGCAGACGATGCGTTCACCCGTGACAAGGCCAGCGGTCAGTATTACGACCCAGCCAAAGTGCAGGTGCTGAATCATCAGGGCGAACACTTCAGCGTCAAAGGCCCACTCAACGTGGCGCGCTCGCCGCAGGGTCAGCCGGTCGTCGTGCAGGCCGGTTCATCGGAGGTCGGTCGCGATCTGGCGGCGCAAACGGCCGAGGTGGTGTTCACCGCACAGACCTCACTGGCCAGCGCGCAGGCGTTCTATGCCGACATCAAGGGCCGTCTGGCAGCGTATGGGCGCAGCGCCGATTCGCTGAAAATCATGCCTGGCGTGTTGATTGTCGTGGCCGAGACCGAAGCGCTGGCCAGGGAAAAATTCGAGTCGTTTCAGGACTTGGTGGAGCCCGAGGTCGGCGTTGCTCTGCTGGGGCGGATGCTGGGCAATTTCGACTTGTCCGGTTACCCGCTGGACGGGCCGTTGCCGGAACTGCCGCTGACCGACAGCGGGCAGCGCAGCCGTCAGAAGCTGCTCACCGAACTGGCCGAGCGGGAACACCTCAACCTCACGCAGTTGGGCCGTCGCATCGCGGGTGGGCGCGGGCATTACAGCCTGATCGGCACGCCTGAACAGGTCGCTGATGAGCTGCAGACCTGGTTCGAGCAAGGCGCTGCGGATGGCTTCAATGTGCTGGTGCCGCACCTGCCCGGCGGGCTTGAAGACGTTGCGCGATTGCTGGTGCCCGAGTTGCAGCGTCGCGGCCTGTTCCGCACGGAATACGAAGGCACCACCTTGCGCGAAAACCTCGGCCTGCAGCGCCCGATAAATCGAGTTTGATCGTTCCCATGCTGGGCGCTCATCGTTATACACAAGTCCGTCTCGACACTGATCGTGCCCATCGCTCTGCGTGGGCATGCCTCCCGTGACGCTCGCGGCACAAATGGCACAGACTGAGGATTCAGTAAGCCGAGCGCATGACGTGGATAACGCTGGAGCCTGGGCACACATCTGCGCCACATTCCAGAGCGGACGCGGAGCGTCCTAGGAGGCATTCCCACGCAGAGCGTAGGAACGATCATCATCGTATTCCTCCAGGAGGACTTGTGTATAACGCCAAGCGCAGAGCGTGGGAACAATCATCGGTAAAGGAAAAACCTCATGAAACCATTTGCAATCATCGCCGCCATTCTCGCGTTCAGCGGCCTGTTAAACACGGCTTCAGCCAGCGAACCCGACACTCTGCGTATCGGCTTTCAGAAAGGCTCGATCACGCTGGTCCTCGCCAAGGAACATGGCCTGTTGGAGAAGCGATTCCCGCACACGCAAATCAAGTGGATCGAATTTCCGGCCGGGCCGCAGATGCTGGAAGCCTTGAATATTGGCAGTCTCGATATCGCCTCGACCGGTGATATTCCGCCGATCTTCGTTCAGGTCGCGGGTGCCGATCTGGTCTACATCGGCGCCGAACCCGCCAAGCCCCAGGCCGAAACCATTCTGGTGCGCAACGAAAGCCGGCTGCACAGCGTGGCCGACTTGAAAGGGCGCAAGGTCGCATTCCAGAAAGGCTCCAGCGCGCACAACGTGGTGCTGCGCGTGCTGAACAAGGCAGGGCTGACCTTCAAGGACATTCAGCCAATCTACCTGACCCCGGCCGACGCCCGCGCGGCGTTTGAAAACGGCAGTGTCGATGCCTGGGCCATCTGGGATCCGTACTATTCCATCGCACTCAACGAAGGCCACAGTCGTCTGTTGGCAGATGGTGAGGGGTTGGGATTGTCCGGCCCGTTCTACACCGCACGCCGCGGTTTCGCTGACAATAACGGGGCTTTCGTGCAGAGCGTGCTCGACGAACTGACCGCCGCCGATGCGCTGACCCGCTCGCAACGCGCCGAGAGCATTCAGATTCTGGCGCGCAGCATGGGCTTGTCCGAAGCGGTCATCACTCAGTATCTTGACCATCGCCCGGCCTCACCGAGCCTGCCGATCACGCCAGAGATCGTCCGCGCGCAACAAGCGACCGCCGATCTGTTTTTCGACAACCACCTGGTGCCCAAGCGGGTCGATATCCAGCAGGCCGTGTGGAACAGGCCTTGAGTATCCCCCTGACAAGAGAGGATTCAATGACGTATATCGCTGCCGAACATCGCTACAACGACATGCCTTATCGCCGTACCGGTCGCAGCGGGCTGGTCCTGCCAGCGCTGTCGCTGGGCCTGTGGCATAACTTCGGTGACAGCACGCCCATCGACACCCAGCGCGCCATGCTGCGCACCGCGTTCGATCTGGGCATCAACCATTTCGACCTGGCCAACAACTACGGCCCTCCCTACGGCAGCGCCGAGATCAACTTCGGTCGCCTGCTGCGTGAAGACTTCAAGCAGTACCGCGATGAGCTGATCATCTCCAGCAAGGCGGGTTGGGACATGTGGCCGGGACCTTACGGGCAGGGCGGTGGTTCGCGCAAATACGTGCTGGCCAGCCTTGATCAGAGCCTGCAGCGCATGGGCCTGGATTACGTCGACATTTTCTATTCGCACCGCTTCGACCCGGACACGCCTCTGGAAGAAACCGCCAGCGCACTGGCCACTGCCGTGCAGCAGGGCAAGGCGCTGTACATCGGTATCTCGTCCTATTCCGGGGCCAAGACCCGCGAGATCGCTGCGTTGCTCAAAGAGTGGAAAGTGCCGCTGCTGATCCATCAACCGGCCTACAACCTGCTCAACCGCTGGGTCGAGAAAGACTTGCTCGATGCGACTGAAGAGCTGGGCGCAGGCGTGATTGCCTTTACTGCGCTGGCGCAGGGTCTGCTGTCGGACAAGTACCTGAACGGTGTGCCCAAGGATGCGCGGGTCAATCGTCCGGGCGGCGGTTCGTTGCAGGCTTCGCACCTGTCCGAGCAGAACATCGCTCACGTGCGTGCCTTGAATGAAATCGCCCAGCGTCGTGGCCAGAGCCTGGCACAAATGGCCCTGGCCTGGACGCTGCGCGATCCACGTGTGACATCAGCGCTGATTGGCGCAAGCCGTCCCGAGCAGATCGTCGAGAACGTCGGCGCCTTGAAAAACCTGTCGTTCAGTCAGGAAGAACTGACCGAGATCGACAGTTTTGCGGTAGAAGGCGGGATCAATCTGTGGGAGAAACCTTCGCTGGCTGAGTAAGCGAGGAGCGCGCCGGGTAGTACGCCAGGCTCAACGCGGGTTGCCATTTGACTGCGAAGAATGGCGCTGGCGGCGTGCTCGCCTGGCGAGGCAGCATCGCAGGGCTGTTCAGTGTCCCCCACTGAACAGCCAGGAACGGCGTCTGGGTCATGACGGTGTTCTCCTGCCCTGAAGTATGACGAGCGGGTCGGCGGAATATCGAGACGGAATGTCTTCGAAGGCCCACAAGGGCATCGGTGGACGCAGGGTGAAGACCGGGTCCGGCGGTGCCATGGTGTGGTACTGGGGATAGTGCATCTGGAAATCGATGGCGGCCTGCACCAGCAGCGGCTCACTGAAGCGCCTGCCCCAGAACGCTGCGTTGATGGGCAGCGTCCGGGGCACGCCTGTCGTTCCATGACCGACAGGCAGCGTCAACATCGGCCAGGCCAGTGCGTTGGGCAGCTCGTGATACATGCGTTGCACAGGCAGCGTCTCGGCCACTGCGCCGGTGCGTTTCCCGATGTGGGCGCCCAGCGGCAGTACCACCATGAAGTCGATTTGATCGTTATCCAGAGCCTTTTCAAAAAGCGCCTGTTGCTGACGCCGCCGATTCTCGGCCTTAAGCCTGATGCCGGTGGGTATCCGTGTGGCAACCTGATCGTAAAATTCTTCGTTTTTACGAAGCAGATAGTCCCTGTGGTCCTGATTTTCCAGCGTCCCGGCGAAATCACGTACGGCTGACCAGTGTCGCGTTTCCAGTTGGTTGGCATAGCTCGTGGCCGCAGGTGCGTTAAGGCTCATCAGCAAGGTGCCGTCTGCATCGTGCACATCATGAAACGGGTAGGGCGATGTGTAGGGCACGTTTTCGTCTTTTTGCGCATCGAGCCACGGAAAGTCGACAACCTCTGCACCCAGCGCCGTGAGTTGAGCCTTGAACCGGGCGAAGGCTGCGCGGTAATCCTCATCGTAGCTCTGGGCGGGAGGCAGATTGGGTGCCGTCATCCAGTCAGTCTGCGGAATGCCGATTTTCAGCCCCTCAAAAGGCAAGGGGTCGGCAGAGGGTTTGATGGGCAGGTCGCCGCCAAGCGAGGGGGCGCTGAGACTCTGCGGGTCGTTCTCGGCATCTGTTCCGGCCAGTATCGAGAGCAACAGCGATGCATCGCGCATCGAACGAGCCATCGGCCCTACCACGTCCCAACCGGTGCGCAATGGCATCACGCCTGCGCCGGAAACAAGACCCAATGAAGGTTTGATGGCGCTGGCGCCGTTGGCCGCTGCGGGGATGATGATCGAGCCTGCGGTTTCTTCACCCAGGGCTCCTGCGCAAAGCCGCGCCATAGGTGCTACGCCCGAGCCCTGGCTTGAGCCTCCGGGCACCCGCTCGGGGTCCCAGGCGTTACCGGCAAACTGGCCGATGGTATGGGTCGACAGCTCCGAGCAGATCGTGTGGCCCAGAATGATTGCGCCCTGCTTTCGAAGACGCATCGTGCAGGTTGCGTCCCTGGCCGCCAGATTCGTGGTGAAGGCCTGGGTGCCATTTTTGCTTTCCAGGCCCTGGATGGCGATGGAGTCTTTGATGCCGATGGGAATGCCACAGAGAGGTGGTGCCGGTCCTCTGTCGTCGTCCGCATTCATCAGCCAGAGATCTGCGAGCCTGGCCTGTTGCACAAGCGTGGGCCTTGCCTGGAGCCTTACAAAAGCGTTGTAGAACCCGTTGTCGCCATAGACTTCTGTCGGGCCGTTGAGGCGGTCGATGCGCTCAAGATAGGCGAGCAGAACCTGCTCGACGGTGAGGCGCTGCGGGTTGCCTTCTCTGAACAATGCGGCGAGTTCGACCACTTCGTAGTCGACGATCCGTTCACGCTGCGGGACGGACGAACCCTTGGGAAGGTCGGCCAGCAGACGGGCGTTGTTGAGGTGTTCTTCGGGTGTAAACGTGGGGTTGAGGTATTCAAGACTGTCCATTGCATTCAGCTCCTTTCATGTCTTGATAGCGAGGCATGTCGGGAGCTAAGCAGCATGGTCCGGGTTCGTATACTGTCAGAAGTGACAGTGTCCGGTCATATCAGAGCAGTCAGCCTTCCTCACCCTCGTCATCATCCCCGCCATCGACCTTCATGCCCAACTCCTTGATTTTTCGGGTCAGGGTGTTTCGGCCCCAACCCAGCAGCACGGCGGCATCGCGACGGCGGCCTGCCGTGTGCTTGAGGGCGGTTTCGATCATGATGCGTTCGAAGGTCGGCACGGCGCTGTCCAGCAGGCTCGACTGACCGCGTGACAGGGCCTGATCGGCCCACTGACGCAGTGCCTGCTCCCAGTTTGTGACCGGCGCAGCATCCTGCGGCAGACTGAGCAGTTCTGGCGGCAGGTCGCTGATGTGCACTTCACGGCCCGAGGCCATGACCGTGATCCAGCGGCAGGTGTTTTCCAGCTGACGCACGTTGCCCGGCCAGGGCAGATGCTTGAGGTATTCCTCGGTCTCGGCCTTGAGCAGTTTCGGCTCGACCGCCAGTTCCTGCGCAGCACGGCTCAGGAAGTGGCGGGCGAGTGTCGGGATGTCTTCGCGACGGTCCGACATGCGCGGAATGTGAATACGGATCACGTTCAGGCGGTGGAACAAGTCCTCGCGGAACTTGCCGGCCTGCACGAGGGTTTCCAGATTCTGGTGGGTCGCAGCGATGATGCGCACATCGACCTTGACCGGCGTATGACCGCCGACCCGATAGAACTCGCCGTCTGCCAGAACACGCAACAGTCGCGTCTGGGTGTCGGCAGGCATGTCGCCGATTTCGTCGAGAAACAACGTGCCGCCGTCAGCCTGCTCGAAGCGGCCGCGACGCAGGTTGGCTGCGCCGGTGAAGGCGCCTTTCTCGTGCCCGAACAGCTCGGACTCCATCAGATCCTTGGGGATCGCCGCCATGTTCAGCGCAATGAACGGCGAAGCCGAACGCGGGCTGTGACGGTGCAGGGCGTGGGCGACCAGCTCTTTACCGGTACCCGATTCGCCATTGATCAATACGGTGATGTTGGAGTGGCTCAAACGCCCGATGGCGCGAAACACTTCCTGCATCGCAGGCGCTTCGCCGATGATCTCGGGGGTGCGGGTCAACGTGGGCGCGACATCCAGGCCTTGCTGTTCCTGAGCGTGCTGGTTGGCACGCTTGACCAGCGAGACGGCCTCATCGACGTCGAACGGCTTGGGCAGGTACTCGAACGCACCGCCCTGATACGACGCTACGGCGCTGTCCAGGTCCGAATGAGCGGTCATGATGATGACCGGCAGACGTGGATGCTGTTCGCGAATTCGCGCCAGCAGGTCCAGGCCGCTGGCACCCGGCATGCGGATGTCGGAAATGATCACGTCCGGTTGCTGACGCGCCAGGCGACTCATCACCCCATCGGCGCTGTCGAAGCTCTGCGTGGTCATGCCTTCCTGTTGCAAGGCCTTTTCCAGTACCCAGCGAATGGAACGATCGTCGTCTACGATCCAGACAGTTTCACTACGGCTCATGTCGAAGCTGCTCCTTGTTCCAGCGGCAGGAAGATCGAGAATGTGGTGTGGCCGGGATGGCTGTCACACTCGATAAGCCCCTGGTGCTGGCTGATGATGTTCTGGGTAATGGCCAGACCGAGCCCTGTGCCATCCGGGCGGCCACTGACCATGGGGTAGAAAATGGTTTCCTGAAGCTCGGCCGGGATGCCCGGACCGTTGTCGATGATCTCGATCTTGCTCACCAGCCTGTGGCGCACGTGGCCGATGGTGAACTGGCGCATGGCACGGGTGCGCATGGTGATGCGGCCCAGGCGCAATTCGTTCTGACCGCTGATGGCCTGCATCGCGTTGCGCACGATATTGAGCACGGCCTGAATCATCTGCTCGCGGTCGATCAAGACATCCGGAATGCTCGGGTCATAGTCGCGCACCAGCGTGATGCAGCCCTGGCTTTCGGCTTCGACCAGACTGCACACCCGCTCGAGCACTTCATGCACGTTGGTCATCGCCAGCGAAGGCAATTTGTTGGAGCCCAGCATCCGGTCAACGAGGTTACGCAGGCGGTCGGCTTCTTCGATGATGACGTTGGTGTAATCCTTGAGGCTTTCTTCAGGCAGTTCGCGAGCCAGCAGTTGTGCTGCGCCGCGGATCCCGCCCAGCGGATTCTTTATTTCGTGGGCCAGGCCGCGCACCAGCATCTTGGTGGTTTCCTGCTTGGACAACTGGGCCTCTTCCTTGGTGATACGCAGCAGGCGGTCACGAGGGTGGACTTCAAGCAGCAGCAGGGTTTCGCCCTTGCTCAGAATCGGGGTTACGGCGTAGTCGACGGTCAGGGTCTGGCCGGTCAGCGCGGTGAGCATGGCTTCACGTTTGGTGAAAGGGTGGGCCTGTTCGACTGCCTGGCGAAGTGAACTCAGCGCTTCGGCCGACTCGGTGAACAGCTCGCTGATGAATTGCCCATGGCTGCGCTGCCCACTGATGGCGAGCAGCATTTCCGCCGCCGGGTTCATGTACTCGAGACGCAGGTCGGCGTTGAGCAGAATGGTGGCAGTGGTCAGGTTATCCAGTAACAGTCTGTGCAGCGCGTCGCTGATAGTCATGAATCGTGTTGACCTCTTTTGGCACATGGCAATCGCGCTATGCGGGTGCTGACAGGTCCTTGTCAGCACGGGCAGAGCCACCCATATGGTGCTTGACGGGGTGCTATGCCGGTGAAGTTGCAAAAACCAAACCAAGGCTCCGAAAAGAAGCGTTTTCTCTGCAAAACAGGTGCTTTTTTCGAACGCGTGCCCGCATACGGCGCTACTTGAGGGTGATTTCTGAACCAAAGTGGGCTGTATTGTTGCGTGGATGCCAGATTAGCGCACCAAAAAGGTGCCCTGGCGTATGCCGTCTCCTGTCACGCGTCCAGTGCCTGAAGATTGGTTGAAATCGGCTTCTGCCCGCAGGGCGTAGGAGCTCTCGCAGGTTACGACGGCAGCGATGGGCTGCGCAGCGGCCCCAAGGTGCATCTGACACACCGCGTGTGCAGGTTTTGCTGCCGGTTCCCGGCAGATCGCCGGCAAGCCGCCTCCCACGGTCCGGTGTTTGCTGCGGGACAGCGCTACGTCGAAGACGAGATAGCTTCAGAGGAACGGCAGAATGCTGCTTTCCGGTTCGGGCTTGTCCTTGATCGGGCACTCAGGGCGAACACCGTACTCCTCGGTCTTGCACGGGTTGACTGCACGCTTCTGTGCAAGGGAAATGCGCTTCAAGTGAAAGGACTGGTTGGGCGTCTTTTCCAGTACCCGTCCCAATGGGTCGAAGATCTCGACAGAGATCTGATGCGTGCCCCGGTCAATATTGCTCAGTGGAAACACCGGGCTGCGTCCCGGCTGGCCTACGGCAACCCCGTCCAGCAAAAGACGATAACTGTGGCCGGGCTGTAATACCGGATCGCTGGTCACCGTCACGATCAGGTCGCCGCTGGGGCTGCTGATCGCGGCATCCGGTTCAGGCACAAGCACTCGCAACAGCTGATAGTGGAAGATCGCAGGCGGCTTGCTTTCGACGGGTTTGCTCTTGAGGGTCCGGGTGGGCGGCGTGCCGGTCATGTTGTTGCTGGGCGGGATGTCGACGCGCTTGGCCTTCTTGCGCGGCTGGTCGGTAAAGACTCGATTACCGTTGGCATCTATATAGGTGTAAACGTCCGCCAGCGCGGGCAGCGCGTAGAGCAATAACAGCGTCAGCAGCAGGTTGCGCACGTTCATGGCTTGCCGAGGTGAACGCGTTGCACGGTCAGGGTGATGGTCTCGCTTTGCTGGATGATGCGTTCGCCGTCCTTCACTACCACTGCGAAGCTGTGCTCGCCACGATCAATGTTCATGACCTGAAAGCGCGGAAGGTTGGTGGGCTGGCCATACAGGTTGCCGTCCAGCAGCAGTTGCAGGCGGTGGGCCTGTTGCAGACGCGGCTGGATTTTCACGCCGATGATGAAAGAACCGTTGTTGGCGCGCAGTGCCTCGTCGGTCGGCAGGTCAGAGAGTTCGAGCGTGCTGTAGGCGTCTTGAGACTGTGCCGGCGTTTGAGTCTGCGACTCGACTGCTTGCGGCGCGGTGTTGAGGACCGGTCGGGAGGGACGGGATTCCACGCTGTTGAGCGGCGGCAGTTCGACGACTTCGGTCTTGACGCCATTGGGTGGCTCATTACTGAACGCCGTATTGCCATTCGCGTCGGTGTACTTATAGATCTGCGCTACGGCAGGCAGGCTGATCAATAGGAACAGGCAGATGAGGCTTTGACGCATGGGGGGCTCGACAGCGAAGGGCAAAGGTCACCAGCATAGAACACTTCGCCCTGTGTCGTGCAGACAGGCTTACAGTTTTGGTGCGCACAGATCCGCAGTGGCCAGCACCAGCGCCTGATCATGGATTGGGTCGCTCAGGTGGCGCTTGAGTGCGGCGTCCAGCAGCGTCTGGCAATCGCTCGACATGCGCACCGGCTGGAAGTCCGCGTAGGCCTTCAACAATTCAGTCTGCAGGCGATCCAGTTTCGGACGGATGTCGTCGACCAGGCTCAGACGTACGGTGTCGGGCGCCTTGCCTGCCGCGTGCCATTGGGCAAGCAGGGCGTTCTGCACACGCTTGTTGGCTTCAATCTGGGCACGGAACAGCCGCTGGACATCCTCCGGGTTCAACTTGAACTCGGCGGCACGCGCCTGGGCAGCGGTAATCACCTGTTGCTCGCGGGGCGGGTCTTCGACGGCCTTGCCACTGTCCCATTTGCTGAGAGCCACCTGATCGGCAATCGTCAGGCGCTCGCTGATGGCCTGCAGCAAAGGTTCAAGGGCGGAAGGTTTCTGCTCGGCGGCGAAGATAAAGCCTGAGGACAGACAGGTCAGGGTCAGTAACGAACTGGCGAGAAGCATGCGCATGGGGCGCTCCATCGTGGGAAAGGATGAAGAGTTAACGCCACGTCGCGGTTCGGGGCCAGTGCCTTCGAGTGAATAAAGATTCATGAATTGTCCGACAATTGATATTGCGCAAACAAAAAGACCTCCCGAAGGAGGTCTTTTGTTACGCCATCAACGTCAGGCCATCAACGTTGGTGCGACTGGATCAGCAGCTGTAGTACAGCTCGTATTCCAGTGGGTGTACGAAGGTGCGGACCTTGATTTCTTCTTCGCTTTTCAGCTCGATGTAGGCATCGATGAAGTCGTCGCTGAATACGCCGCCCTTGGTCAGGAACGCACGGCCCTTGTCCAGTTCTTCCAGGGCTTCTTTCAGGCTGCCGCAAACCTGTGGAATCTCTTTGGCCTCTTCAGGCGGCAGGTCATACAGGTTCTTGTCAGCTGCGTCGCCAGGGTGGATCTTGTTCTGGATGCCGTCCAGGCCAGCCATCAACAGTGCAGCGAACGCCAGGTACGGGTTGGCTGCCGGATCCGGGAAGCGTGCTTCGATACGACGGCCGCGTGGGCTGGAGACGTAAGGAATACGGATGGACGCGGAGCGGTTACGTGCCGAGTAGGCCAGCATGACCGGTGCTTCGAAACCTGGGACCAGACGCTTGTACGAGTTGGTCGACGGGTTGGTGAAGCCGTTCAGTGCCTTGCCGTGCTTGATGATACCGCCGATGAAGAACAGGGCAGTGTCGGACAGACCGGCATAGCCTTCGCCTGCGAAGGTGTTCTTGCCATCTTTGGAGATGGACATGTGCACGTGCATACCCGAACCGTTGTCGCCATAAAGAGGCTTCGGCATGAAGGTAGCGGTACGGCCGTAGGCATCGGCAACGTTGTGTACGCAGTATTTGAGGGTCTGAACTTCGTCAGCCTTCTTGACCAGCGTGTTGAATTTCACGCCGATTTCGTTCTGGCCGGCAGTGGCAACTTCGTGGTGGTGTACTTCCACGATCTGGCCCATTTCTTCCAGGGCGTTGCACATTGCGGTACGGATTTCGTGGTCGTGGTCGACCGGTGGAACCGGGAAGTAGCCACCCTTGACGCCAGGACGGTGGCCCTTGTTGCCGCCGTCGATGTCGCCGTCGGTCATCCAGGAAGCCTGTTCGGAGAAGATCTTGAACATGGAGCCGGAGATGTCGGACTTGAACTTCACTTCGTCGAAGACGAAGAACTCTGGCTCAGGACCTACGAATACGGTGTCACCGATACCGGTGGACTTCAGATATTCCTCGGCACGGTGGGCGATGGCGCGTGGGTCGCGATCGTAGCCCTGCATGGTCGAAGGTTCGATGATGTCGCAGACCAGAATGATGGTCGGCTCTTCGGTGAACGGATCGAGAACGGCAGTTTCGTCGTCCGGCAGCAGGATCATGTCGGAGGCTTCGATGCCTTTCCAGCCAGCGATGGAGGAACCGTCGAACATTTTGCCGACTTCAAAGAAGTCGTCTTCCAGCGCATCGCGCGCAGGCATCGTGACGTGCTGCTGCTTGCCCTTGGTGTCTGTGAAGCGCAGATCAATCCACTTAACGTCATGATCTTTGATGAGTTGAACCGACTTCGACATGGTGTCCTCCGGGTGGCTAGGGACCGCCTTATAGTTTTGGGCCCCTTGAATTTGGGTGATGCCGGCGCGAATACTCTGCCAAGGCAACCTGCCTCACAAGGGAGCAATTTGCATGCCAGTGCCCCGTGTTGGGTTTTTTGCCTCAATCCGAGGCTTTCAGGGCGTCAAATGAGGATTCTCGGAAAAATCACGCACCTTTATGGCGCTGGCAATTGAAGCGCCGACCCTTTTTGGTGCGTAGATGATTGGCCGTACGATAACTGGTTAAACCGTGAGCAATTTCCGCTATAATCCGCGCCCCCCTTTTTTGGTCGGCACCTCACGCACCGTTTCCATGAAACTAATCGTTAAAGTTTTCCCAGAAATCACCATCAAAAGCCCGCCGGTTCGCAAGAAGTTCATCCGGCAGCTGGGCAAGAACATTCGTACCGTGCTCCGGGAACTGGACGCGGACATTGTTGTGGGTGGCGTATGGGACAACCTCGAGGTGGAGACCCGGCTGACCGACCCCAAAGTGCTGCAGGGCATTACCGAGCGCCTGAGTTGCATGCCTGGCATCGCCAACTTTCTGCAGGTGGCCGAGTACCCGCTGGGCGACATGGATGACATCGTTGCCAAGTGCAAAGCGCACTACGCCGACCTGCTGCCGGGCAAGATGTTCGCCGTGCGTTGCAAGCGTGCCGGACGACACGATTTCAGCTCCATGGATGTCGAGAAATACGTCGGCAGCCAGTTGCGTCAGCAGTGCGGCGCGGCCGGAATCGAGCTGAAAAAGCCCGATCTGGTGGTCAGAATGGAAATTCGCGACCAACGGTTGTTTGTCGTTCATGACCAGCATAAAGGCCTGGGCGGTTATCCGCTCGGCGCGCTGGAGCAGACCCTGGTATTGATGTCCGGCGGTTTCGATTCGACCGTTGCGGCCTATCAGATCATGCGCCGCGGGCTTATGGCCCACTTCTGCTTCTTCAATCTGGGCGGTCGTGCCCACGAACTGGGCGTGATGGAAGTCGCTCATTTCATCTGGAAGAAGTACGGCAGCTCCCAGCGAGTGCTGTTCGTGAGCGTGCCTTTCGAGGAAGTTCTCGGAGAAATTCTGCAGAAAGTCGATAACAGTCATATGGGTGTAGTTTTGAAGCGTATGATGTTACGCGCTGCTTCATCCGTGGCTGATCGTCTCGAAATCGATGTGCTGGTCACGGGCGAGGCGATTTCACAGGTGTCGAGCCAGACGCTGCCCAACCTGTCGCTGATCGATTCGGCGACCGACAAGCTGGTGTTGCGGCCTCTGGTGGCCAGCCACAAGCAGGACATCGTGGATCAGGCGACGGAGATCGGTACGGCCGACTTCGCCCGACACATGCCTGAATATTGCGGGGTGATCTCGGTCAACCCCAAGACCAACGCCAAGCGGAATCGCGTTGAGTACGAAGAAAAACAGTTCGACATGGCGATTCTCGAGCAGGCGCTCGAGCGCGCAAAGCTGGTTTCGATCGATCGGGTCATCGACGATCTGAGCCGCAATGTCGATATAGAAGAAGTCAGCCAGGCGCTGGCCGGTCAGGTCGTCATCGACATCCGTCACCCGGATGCGCAGGAAGACCAGCCGCTGCAGGTGCCGGGCATAGAAGTACAAACGCTGCCGTTCTATGCACTGAACAGCCGTTTCAAGGAACTGGATAACACGCGCCAGTACCTGTTGTATTGCGACAAAGGCGTCATGAGTCGCCTGCATGCTCACCATTTGCTCAGTGAGGGGCATGCCAATGTGCGCGTTTATCGACCGAGCTAAGTGCCCGGGGCTGTTTGCCTGTGGCTTGCGTCACCGGCCCCCCGACACCAGTCGCCAAGCCGTAACGGCTTTTGCCGACTAGTAACTGTTAATCGCCGGCGTTAAACCGTCAGCAGACCGAATCCTCTGATCGAGATACACAAGTGATCGAAAATCTACGCAACATCGCCATCATCGCCCACGTTGACCATGGTAAGACCACCCTGGTAGACAAACTCCTGCGTCAATCCGGCACTCTGGAGCGCAACGAGCTCAACGACGAGCGCGTGATGGACTCCAACGACCAGGAAAAAGAGCGCGGTATTACCATTCTCGCGAAGAACACCGCGATCAACTGGAACGGCTTCCACATCAACATCGTGGACACCCCGGGCCACGCCGACTTCGGTGGTGAAGTAGAGCGCGTGATGTCGATGGTCGACTCCGTGCTGCTGCTGGTCGATGCTCAGGACGGCCCTATGCCGCAGACCCGTTTCGTGACCAAGAAGGCTTTCGAAGCCGGCCTGCGTCCAATCGTGGTCATCAACAAGGTTGACCGTCCAGGCGCGCGTCCGGACTGGGTTCTGGACCAGATCTTCGACCTGTTCGACAACCTGGGTGCCACCGAAGAACAGCTGGACTTCAAAGTCGTCTACGCCTCGGCCCTGAACGGCATTGCCGGTCTGGACCACACCGACATGGCTGAAGACATGACCCCGCTGTACCAGTCGATCGTCGACAACGTACCGGCTCCAAAGGTTGACCGTGACGGCCCGTTCCAGATGCAGATCTCCGCACTGGACTACAACAGCTTCCTGGGCGTCATCGGTGTTGGCCGTATCGCTCGTGGTAGCGTCAAGCCGAACACCCCGGTCGTCGCCATTGGTGCTGACGGCAAGAAGCGTAACGGTCGTATCCTGAAACTGATGGGTCACCACGGTCTGCACCGTATCGACGTTGAAGAAGCGTTTGCCGGCGACATCGTATGCGTGAGCGGTATGGACTCCTTGTTCATCTCCGACACCCTGTGCCAGCCGGACAACGTCGAGGCCATGAAGCCTCTGACTGTTGACGAGCCAACCGTTTCCATGACCTTCCAGGTAAACGACTCGCCGTTCTGCGGTAAAGAAGGCAAGTTCGTGACCTCCCGTAACATCAAGGAGCGTCTGGACAAGGAGCTGCTGTACAACGTTGCTCTGCGCGTTGAAGAAGGCGACTCGGCTGACAAGTTCAAGGTTTCCGGCCGTGGTGAGCTGCACCTCTCGGTACTGATCGAAACCATGCGTCGCGAAGGCTTCGAAATGGGCGTTGGTCGTCCGGAAGTGATCATCCGCGTCGTTGACGGCAAC
The DNA here is from genome assembly GCF_900184295.1 of Pseudomonas viridiflava. Taxonomy (NCBI): domain Bacteria; kingdom Pseudomonadati; phylum Pseudomonadota; class Gammaproteobacteria; order Pseudomonadales; family Pseudomonadaceae; genus Pseudomonas; species Pseudomonas viridiflava. The sequence continues at coordinate 5,563,219 of NZ_LT855380.1, read as the reverse complement.
AAGCAGGAACCGTTCGAAAACGTCACCATCGACACCCCGGAAGAATCCCAGGGCAAGGTGATGGAAGAGATGGGTCTGCGTAAGGGCGACCTGACCAACATGGTGCCGGATGGCAAAGGCCGTGTGCGTCTGGAATACAACATCCCTGCTCGTGGTCTGATCGGTTTCCGTAACCAGTTCCTGACCCTGACCAACGGTGCTGGCATCCTGACCTCGATCTTCGATCGTTACGACACCATGAAGTCCGGCCAGATGTCCGGCCGTCAGAACGGTGTTCTGGTCTCGGTTGAAACCGGCAAGGCGCTGACCTACTCCCTGGAAACCCTCCAGGCGCGTGGCAAGCTGTTCGTTGAGCACGGTCAAGAGATCTACAACGGTCAGATCGTTGGTCTGAACAGCCGTGACACCGACATGGGCGTCAACCCAACCAAAGGCAAGAAGCTCGACAACATGCGTGCTTCGGGTAAAGACGAAACCATCGCTCTGGTTCCACCTGTTCGTTTCACTCTGGAACAGGCTCTGGAATTCATCCAGGACGACGAGCTGTGCGAAGTTACGCCTAAGTCGATCCGTCTTCGCAAGAAGATCCTGGACGAAGGCGAGCGTACCCGCGCTGCCAAGAAAGCCAAGGCTTGATACTTAGCCCTCGCTGAACGAAAACGCCCCCGGTCGAAAGGCCGGGGGCGTTTTTGTTTGTGTGGGTTTTATGAAAGCCTTGCCCCGTGCATCACATGGGAGAGCGGACGCGGAGCATCCCAGGATGCATTCCCACGCGGAGCGTAGGAACGATCATGCGTTACAGATGATCGTGACCATGCAGCCCGTGACGCTCCGTGTCACATCAGGCAGTCGCTCAGAACTTCGGGACAGGCGCGCTGGTGGCGTTTCTCAGTGAGCCACTTTCCGGGCGCACGACAGCCTTGGGCTTGTAGGCGCAGTAGCCGGGACGTGGGCCAATCCTGGGATGGTTGCGGCACGTATCCGGGCGCTTGTCGTAGATGGTGCACAGGCGGCTCTTGCGATCCAGGTACAGGCAGTCGTTGTTGCTCATGCGCTGCAGGGTGAAGATCTCGGTCTTCTGGTTGTAGCGCTCGACGATCCCTTCCTTCTGCAACCGCTTGGCGATGTTCTTCGCAGGCTCGCCACGTTCGAAATCATCGACGATGCCGATACGGATCAGGTCCTTGATCTTCACTTCGACCGGCAGCGTGCAGCAGCTGGACACGCAGCCTCCGCACATGTGGCTGGAGTACTTTGCCCAGGTATCGATGCGATCGAGTTCTGCGGCGGCGATCAAGGTGGGTTTCATTTGAATTCAGACTTCCGGGTGAATCGGGCGCGCGATCATAACGGGCTCGACGGTTTTGGAGTAAGTAAAAATTGTCGGGGCGACTGTCGGTCGTGCAGGTCTGCGTACGTACAGCGTGCCCACGCAGAGTGCTCATCGTTACACACAAGTCTGGAAGACGCGCAAAACGGGGCCAAAACGTAAGTATCTAACTGAATGCATACCCCGTGGGAGGTGGTCGCAGCAAGGCTCGGTATAACGCTGAGCACAAGCGTGGGCACGATCGGCGTGCTTGAGATCACGCTGATCGTTCCTACGCTCCGCGTGAGGAATGCCTCTCGGGACGCTCTGCGTCCCTATCAATGCGTCAGAACAGGTCGATCGGCGCTGACTCATCTGCTGGCAGTGGGCTGCCCGGCGCGCTGCCGCCGCCCAGTTCGTTGACGCTTGGCGGCGTGTCTTCGCTTTTGAACAGTTCGAAGAACGCATTCGGCGTGCTCGGCGTGGCCGCACGGCCGCTGACCGGGTCGACGCGCAGGCTGAGGATGCCATCCGGCTCTGCCTGCTGATGCGGCGGCTTGTCTTTCAGTGCCGCGCTCATGTAGTCCATCCAGATCGGCAGGGAAACCGTGCCGCCGAATTCATGGCGTCCCAGGCTTTCCGGCTGGTCGAAACCGCTCCAGACCGTGGTCACGTAATCGGCGTTGTAACCCGAGAACCACGCATCCTTGGATTCGTTGGTCGTACCGGTCTTGCCCGCAATGTCAGGCCTGTTCATCGACAGCGCACGACGTCCGGTGCCGCGCTTGATCACGTCCTGCAGCATGCTGTTGAGGATGAAGGTGGTGCGACTGTCGACGATGCGCTCGGCCACGGCAGGTGCCTGAGGTTCGACAGGCGTCGTGGACGATGGAGTCGTCAGGTTCGGGCTGTCGTGTACCGCAAAGGTCGACGTGTCCGGCGCAGTCTTCACGTCATGAGCCGGAACGCTCGGCGGGTTGGCGGCGAATATCGTCTGGCCGTCGCGGTTCTCGATGGTCTGGATCAGATAAGGACTGACCTTGTAGCCGCCGTTGGCGAACGCACTCCAGCCGGTGGCGATTTCCATCGGCGTCAGCGTTGCCGTACCCAGTGCCAGCGACAGGTTGCGCGGCAGGTCCTGCTTGGCGAAGCCGAAGCGGGTGATGTAATCGATTGTGCTGTCCACGCCCAGAGCCTGGAGCAGACGGATCGAAACCAGGTTACGCGACTTGTACAGCGCTTCGCGCAGGCGAATCGGACCCAGGAAGGTGTTGGTGTCGTTCTTCGGACGCCAGACCTTGTCCAGGTATTCGTCGACGAACACGATAGGTGCATCGTTCACCAGACTGGACGCGGTGTAGCCATTGTCCAGCGCGGCGCTATAGATGAAAGGCTTGAAGCTGGAGCCCGGCTGACGCTTGGCCTGCATGGCACGGTTGTAATTGCTCTGCTCGAACGCGAAGCCGCCCACCAGTGCACGAATGGCACCATTCTGCGGATCCAGTGACACCAGTGCGCTCTGCGCGACGGGAATTTGACTGAATTTGAGCGAGCCATCGTCCTGACGCAGCAGACGAACCAGATCACCGACCTTGGCGACATCTCCCGGCTGCTTGGGATTGGCGCCCAGGCTGTTGGTGTTCAGGTAAGGACGCGCCCACTTCATGGTGCTCCAGTCGACCGTCTCTTCCTGCTCGCCGTTACGGGTCAGAACCTTCAGGCCGGTCTTGTCGACCTGAGTCACGATGGCAGGCTCCAGGCCGTTGATCGTGCGTTGCTTGCTCAGTTCCTGAGCCCAGTTGGCGCGGGTCATGCCGGGGAAGCGGCTTTCCGGTCCGCGATAGCCATGACGCTGGTCGTAGTCGATCAGGCCGCGCTGAATCGCCTTGTTGGCATCTTCCTGCAAGCCGCTCGGGACGGTGGTGGTAACCCGGAAACCCTCGGTGTAGGCGTCGCTGCCGTAGCGGCCGACCATTTCGGCACGTGCCATTTCCGCGATGTAAGGCGCGTTAACTTCAGGTGTCGGAACGTGGTAGCTGGCGTTCAGCGGCTCGTTCAGAGCGGCCTGATACGCGGTCTGGTCGATCTTGCCCAGGCGGTACATGCGGCCCAGGATCCAGTCGCGGCGTTCCTTGGCACGGGTGGGGTTGGCCAGTGGGTTGAAACGTGACGGTGCCTTCGGCAAACCGGCAATCATGGCCATTTGCGCAAGGCTTACATCGCGAATCGATTTGCCGTAGTAGACTTGCGCCGCCGCCTCGATGCCATAGGCCCGGTTGCCCAGATAAATCTTGTTGACGTACAGCTCGAGAATCTCGTCCTTGGTCAGTTGGCGCTCGATTTGCAAGGCGAGAAGAATCTCGGTGGTTTTGCGCGAAAAGCTTCTTTCGCTGGTCAGGAAAAAGTTTTTCGCGACCTGCATCGTGATGGTACTGCCGCCCGATTGAATGTGGCCGCTCTTCACCAGCTGGGTGGCGGCGCGCATCAGGCTGCTTGGATCGACACCGTAGTGATTGGCGAAATTGTCGTCTTCGGCCGATAACAGGGCGTTGATGAAATTGGGCGGGATTTCCGCAAAGCGAATCGGCGTGCGACGCATCTCGCCAAATTCGGCGATCAGCTTGCCGTCACTGCTGTACACGCGCAGAGGGATTTGCAGTTGGATGCTTCGCAGCGCCTCAACGGATGGCAGAGTGGGGCTCAGATAAAGGAACGCGCCGCTCAGGCCGAGCAGCAGCGAGCAGAATACCGCGACGAGAGACCACCAGAAAAACTTCAGCAGGCGTATCAAGGCTTTTGGATTTCCAGAAAAAATAATGGGTTAAGCGCAGGCATTTACAAATGAACACGCCTTGAAGCTTTCTCAAACGAAAAAAACGCTGGGCATTATAAGCATTTTTCGTCCCCAAGCGTGATTTGCGCTACTGTCAAGGCTGTTGGCAGTGACGCCGACCCGAAATAACTCCGTAAGTGACGGAAACTCATAGGAATCAGGTTGTGTTCGAACTCTTCGGTAAGAAGGCCAACACCCTTCTAGGGATCGATATTAGTTCCACCTCGGTCAAGCTCCTTGAATTGAGTCGTTCCGGAACCCGCTACAAAGTCGAGTCTTACGCTGTTGAGCCGTTGCCGGCCAATGCCGTCGTCGAGAAGAACATTGCCGAACTCGAAGGGGTTGGTCAGGCGTTGTCACGGGTCGTTGGCAAGGCCAAGACCAGCGCCAGAATAGTGGCGGTCGCTGTCGCAGGCTCCGCAGTCATCACCAAGACGATCGAAATGGATGCCGGTCTCTCGGACGACGACATGGAAAATCAGCTCAAGCTCGAGGCTGACCAGTACATCCCCTATCCCCTTGAAGAAGTGGCCATCGATTTCGAAGTGCAGGGCTATTCGCTGCGCAACCCCGAACGCGTGGAAGTCCTTCTGGCTGCCTGTCGCAAGGAGAACGTCGAGGTGCGCGAGGCCGCGCTGGCGCTGGCGGGCCTCACCGCAAAAGTTGTCGACGTCGAAGCCTATGCCCTTGAGCGTTCGTTCGGGCTGCTGGCTGCGCAACTGGGTAACGGTCACGATGAGCTGACCGTGGCGGTCGTCGACATCGGCGCCACCATGACCACACTGAGCGTCCTGCACCATGGCCGGATCATTTATACCCGTGAGCAACTGTTCGGCGGGCGCCAACTGACCGAAGAAATCCAGCGCCGCTATGGCCTGTCGATGGAAGAGGCCGGGCTTGCCAAGAAACAGGGCGGGCTGCCGGACGACTATGTCAGTGAAGTGCTGGAACCCTTCAAGGATGCGTTGGTGCAGCAGGTCTCGCGCTCACTTCAGTTCTTCTTCGCGGCAGGCCAGTACAACTCTGTGGATCACATCATGCTCGCTGGCGGTACGGCTTCCATTTCCGGCCTGGAGCATCTGATTCAGCGCCGACTCGGCACGCCGACCCAGGTGGCCAACCCGTTTGCCGACATGGCCCTCAGTTCCAAGGTCAACGCCGGAGCGCTGGCCAGTGATGCGCCCGCGCTGATGATCGCGTGCGGTCTTGCTTTGAGGAGCTTCGACTGATGGCGCGGATCAACCTTTTACCTTGGCGTGAAGAACTGCGCGAAGAGCGCAAGAAACGCTTCCTGACTGTATTGGTCTGCGTGCTGGTGGTCTCTGTCGGCGTGCTGTTCCTGATCGATCGCTACATCGGTATGGCGATCGACAACCAGTTGGCGCGCAATACCTTCATGCAGAAAGAGATCGCGCAACTTGATGTGCGCATCAAGGAAATCAGCGATTTGAAAGCGCGGCGCAAGCAGTTGCTGGAGCGCATGAAAATCATCCAGGACCTGCAGGGCAACCGCCCGATCACCGGACGGGTGTTCGATCAGCTCGCCCGCACCCTGCCGGATGGCGTGTATTTCTCGCAGGTCAAGATGACTGACAAACTGATCGCGATCACCGGTGCGGCCGAATCGAACAACCGGGTTTCCGACCTCATGCGTAATCTTGAAGCATCCGACTGGCTGGAGGCGCCAAGCCTGACCGAGGTCAAGGCGACGACTGCGGGTGCCGTGGATCAGGCCAACGTCTTTCAATTGACCGTGCGCCAGACCCAGCCCCAGGTACAAGTTCCTGCCGAAGGAGCCAAGCCATGAACGTGAGCGAGTGGCTGGAAGGGCTTCGCAAGGTCGAACTCAACGAACTCGACCTCAACAACCTGGGTTCATGGCCTGCTGCAGTCAAGGCGATTGCCGGTGTGCTGCTGGCTGTTTTGATCTTTGCCCTGGGCTATTTCCTGTTCATTCAGGACATGGAAACCCAGCTTGAGAACGCGCAGGCCAGTGAGGTTTCGCTCAAGGAACAGTTTTCCACCAAGGCGTTCCAGGCCGCGAACCTGGAGCCCTACAAAAAGCAGATGGAGGAAATGGAAAACACCTTTGGCGCGCTGCTTCGGCAATTGCCCAGCGACACCGAAGTGCCTGGCCTGCTTGAAGACATTACCCGCACCGGTCTGGGCAGCGGCCTGGAGTTCGAAGAAATCAAACTGTTGCCCGAGGCGGTGCAGCAGTTCTACATCGAACTGCCGATACAGATCACAGTGGTCGGCGGCTATCACGATCTGGCGACCTTCGTCAGTGGCGTGGCCGGGTTGCCGCGCATCGTGACGCTGCATGATTTCGATATCAAACCGGCTGATCCCAAGGTGCCTGCCAAGTTGCGCATGAACATTCTGGCCAAGACCTACCGCTACAACGATGAAGGGTTGAAGAAATGAGGGTGGCGCGTGTGTTGTGCGTCAGTACGGTCCTGGCGGGGTTGGCTGGTTGCGGTGGCGGCAATGATTACGCTGACCTGAGCGAGTTTGTGGCTCAGGCCCAGTCGCGTCCGAGCGGCACCATCGAGCCTTTGCCAAGGTTTCGTGCCTATGAGGCGTTCACCTACAACGCCGCCAGTCTGCGCAGCCCCTTTCAGCCTGCGGTCAAGGTCGATGCGCTCAATCGTCAGAAAGGCTCGCGTCTGATTGCGCCGGACGATACTCGCGTCAGGCAGTTTCTCGAAGGCTTCAACATCGAGTCGTTCGACATGGTGGGTACCATCGGCAACGACTCCGGCATCTTCGCCCTGTTGAAAGGGGCCGGAGGCGTCTATCGCGTGAAAGTGGGTGATTATCTGGGTCGCAACAACGGTCGCATCGTGTCGGTCAGCGACGGGCAGGTCGATGTCATTGAAATAGTTCCTGATGGAGAGGGGGCCTGGCTGGAAAGGCCGCGCAGTATCGCCCTCAAAGAACGCTCATGAAGTGGGCAAGGCCAAGCATGTACAGCACCGCACAACGGAAATTGATCATGACCCGGATTCTCTCGATTATCGGCGTTTCGTTATGGATAGCGATGATGTCGCCGGTTCTCCAGGCTGCCAATCTCAAGACGCTCGACGTCGCAGCCCTGCCGGGTGATCGAATCGAGCTCAAGCTTTCCTTCGATGCACCGGTGCCCGCGCCACGCGGCTATACCACCGAGCAGCCTGCGCGCATTGCGCTGGACCTGCCGGGCGTGACCAGCCAGCTGGCGACCAAGAGCCGTGATCTGGGCGCAGGCAATGCCCGCAGTGTGGTGGTTGTGCAGGCGCAGGACCGTACGCGAGTCATCATCAACCTGACGACGCTTTCGCCGTACAGCTCACGCGTCGATGGCAACAACCTGTTCGTGGTCATCGGTCAGGGTGCGGCGGCGGCACAGGCTTCGCAGCCGACCACCGCCAAGGGCGCTGCACGGGTCGCCGTGCCGCCACCCACACCGGCATCGGCGCGGCCCTATGTGCCTGCGGGCGTCAGAGCCATTCGCAATGTCGACTTCCAGCGCGGTGAGCTGGGCGAAGGCAACGTGGTCATCGACCTGAGCAATGCCAGCATCGCTGCAGATATTCAGGAGCAGGGCGGCAAGATCCGTGTCGATTTCGCCAAGACGCAATTGCCCGATCCGTTGCGCGTGCGTCTGGACGTGAAAGACTTTGCCACACCCGTGCAATTCGTCAGCGCCACGGCGTCCGGCGACAAGGCCAGCATTTCCATCGAGCCATCGGGTGCGTTCGATTATTCGGCGTTCCAGACCGAGAACAAGCTGACCATCAGCGTGCGCCCATTGACCAATGAGGACGTGGATCGTCGCGCTGCTGACAAGCCGGTCTACACCGGCGAGAAGCTTTCGCTGAATTTTCAGGACATCGATGTGCGTTCGGTACTGCAACTGATCGCCGATTTCACTAACCTCAATCTGGTCGCCAGTGACACGGTTCAGGGCGGCATCACCCTGCGTCTGCAGAACGTGCCGTGGGATCAGGCGCTGGACCTGGTGCTCAAGACCAAAGGGCTGGACAAGCGCAAGGTCGGCAGCGTGTTGCTGGTCGCCCCGGCTGACGAGATCGCCGCGCGTGAGCGTCAGGAACTGGAGTCGCTCAAGCAGATTGCCGAACTGGCCCCGTTGCGTCGTGAGCTGCTGCAGGTCAACTACGCCAAGGCTGCGGATATCGCCAAGCTGTTCCAGTCGGTCACCAGCGCCGAGTCCAAGGCGGACGAGCGTGGTTCCATTACTGTGGATGAGCGCACCAACAACATCATTGCGTATCAGACTCAGGATCGACTCGACGAGCTGCGCCGCATCGTCTCGCAGCTGGATATTCCGGTACGTCAGGTGATGATCGAGGCGCGGATAGTTGAAGCCAACGTCGACTATGACAAGCAGATCGGCGTGCGCTGGGGCGGGCGAACCGACCGGTCGCGCAAGTGGAGTGTCGGCGGCCTCGACGATAATGGTGATGAAGCAGGCAACACGGGCAACGATCTGACGGCCAACATTCCGTTTGTGGATCTGGGTGCTCCAGATGCCACGGCGGGTGTCGGGATCGGTTTCCTGACCAACAATGCACTGCTGGACCTTGAGCTGAGTGCTATGGAGAAGACCGGCAACGGTGAAATCGTCTCCCAGCCCAAGGTCGTCACCTCCGACAAGGAGACTGCCAAGATCCTCAAGGGCACGGAGATTCCGTATCAGGAATCCAGCTCCAGCGGTGCCACGACAGTGAGCTTCAAGGAGGCGTCCCTGTCGCTTGAGGTCACGCCACAGATCACGCCGGACAACCGCATCATCATGGAGGTCAAGGTTACCAAGGACGAGCCTGATTACCTCAATGCGGTGCTGGGCGTGCCTCCTATCAAGAAGAACGAGGTCAACGCCAAGGTGCTGATTTCCGATGGCGAGACCATCGTGATCGGCGGGGTGTTCTCCAATACGCAAAGTAAAGTTGTAGAGAAAGTGCCATTTCTCGGTGATGTGCCGTATCTTGGCCGCCTTTTCAGGCGCGACGTGGTGGCAGAGGCGAAATCCGAGCTGTTGGTATTTCTGACACCGCGTATCATGAACAACCAGGCGATTGCTGTGAGTCGTTGATTCTGTGCGAAATTTAATACTTGTGGGGCCGATGGGTGCTGGCAAGAGCACCATCGGCCGTTTGCTTGCCAAAGAGTTGCGACTGCCGTTCAAGGATTCCGACAAGGAAATCGAGTTGCGCACCGGTGCCAATATTCCCTGGATTTTCGACAAGGAAGGCGAACCGGGCTTTCGCGACCGTGAGCAGGCAATGATTGCAGAACTGTGTGAAGCCGATGGCGTTGTTCTGGCCACGGGCGGCGGTGCGGTCATGCGCAGCGAAAATCGTCAGGCGCTGCACGCTGGTGGACGAGTGGTGTATCTGCATGCGTCGGTCGAGCAGCAGGTCGGCCGGACGGCACGCGACCGCAATCGGCCCTTGTTGCGTACGGCGGATCCCGCTCGCGTGCTGGGCGAATTGCTGGCCATTCGCGACCCGCTGTACCGGGAGATTGCCGATCTGGTGGTCGAAACCGACGAGCGGCCGCCGCGTATGGTGGTTCTGGACATCCTGGCGCGTCTTGCCGAGCTTCCTCCCCGTTAAAGCGCAGACAAAAATGCGCTATCCTCGGCGACCAATAAAACAGCGACGGTACAGGGTCCGGCACAATGGCCATCCTGACGCACCCAGGTGTGCAACCGTCGAACCGGCAATCAACGTGGGGACACATGCAGACACTTAAGGTCGAGCTTGGTGAGCGTAGCTATCCGATCCATATCGGCGAAGGCCTTCTGGACCGTCCCGAACTCCTGACCCCGCATATCGTCGGGCGCCAGGTGGCCATCGTGTCCAATACAACGGTCGCGCCGCTGTATCTAGAGCGACTGACCCGCACGCTCGCCGGTTATAACGTGCTGCCAATCGTGCTTCCCGATGGCGAAGCGTTCAAGAACTGGGAAACCCTGCAAACCATTTTCGACGGTCTGCTGACGGCCCGCCATGACCGCCGCACAACGGTCATCGCCCTGGGTGGCGGCGTCATCGGCGACATGGCCGGGTTTGCCGCCGCGTGCTATCAGCGCGGCGTGAACTTCATTCAGATCCCGACCACGCTGCTGTCGCAGGTTGATTCCTCGGTGGGCGGCAAGACCGGCATCAATCATCCGCTGGGCAAGAACATGGTTGGTGCGTTCTACCAGCCGGGTGTCGTGCTGATCGACACCACTTCGCTCAATACCCTGCCTGCGCGTGAGCTGTCCGCCGGGCTTGCGGAAGTCATCAAGTACGGGCTGATATGCGACGAGCCGTTCCTGACCTGGCTCGAAGAGCATGTCGATGCGTTGCGCGGGCTGGATCAGGCTGCATTGACCACGGCCATCGAACGTTCTTGCGCGGCCAAGGCACTGGTCGTCGGTGCCGACGAGCGCGAGTCGGGTGTGCGGGCGACATTGAACCTGGGTCACACATTTGGTCACGCCATCGAGACGCATATGGGCTATGGTGTCTGGCTGCATGGCGAGGCGGTTGCCGCCGGTACGGTCATGGCGCTGGAAATGTCCTCGCGCCTGGGCTGGATCAGCACGCAAGACCGCGACCGCGGCATACGTCTTTTCCAGCGTGCCGGTCTGCCGGTGGTGCCCCCGCAGGACATGACCGAGGAACATTTCCTCGAGCACATGGCAATCGACAAAAAAGTCATCGACGGACGCCTGCGTCTGGTGCTGCTGCGTCAGATGGGTGAAGCGGTCATCACGGACGATTATCCAAAAGAAGTACTACAGGCCACTCTGGTTGCGGATTACCGCGCCCTGGTGGATCAGCTTAGAGGTTAACGGAAACCCATGACTAGTTTGCACGCCGACGAGGCCTTCCTCGGCCATTACCAGTTGAGTCATGACCCCTTTGCAGCGCGGGTACCTGGCTTCAAATTCTTCCCTGCCCAGCGCAAGCCGGTGCTGGGTCAGCTTCATCATCTGGCGCGCTACAGCCAGCTGTTGCTCGCAGTCACCGGGCCTCAGGGCAGCGGCAAGACCCTGCTGCGTCAGGCACTGGTAGCGAGTACCAACAAACAATCGGTCCAGAGCGTGGTGGTTTCGGCGCGGGGCGCCAACGATGCGGCCGGTGTGCTGCAACAGGTCGCGCAGGCCCTGAGCGTTGCCCATGCCGAAATGCAGTCGATCCTGTCGCAGGTGGTTCAGCTCGGTCTGACGGGGCAGGAAGTGTACCTGCTGGTTGACGATGCGGAACAACTGGGCGATTCGGCGCTCGAAGCGTTGCTGGGTCTTGCAGCGGGTACGCCGGAAGGGCGCCCGCACGTATTCCTGTTTGGCGAACCGTCACTGCTCGATCGTCTCGATCAGTTGTGTGCCGAACTGCAGGGCGACGTTGAGGGCGAGCGCTTTCACGTCATCGAGTTGCAACCTTATACGGAAGAAGAAACCCGGGAGTATCTGGCTCAACGTCTGGAGGGTGCAGGGCAGGGAATCGCATTGTTTACTGCCGACCAGATCACCGATATCCATGAACAGTCCGATGGCTGGCCTGGGGCGATCAACCAGGTGGCCCGCGATTCAATGATCGAGGCGATGATCGCAAGTCGTTCTGCGGTCAAGCGTCCAAGTGTGGGGTTCAACATGCCGAAAAAACACGTATTGGCTCTGGGTGCTGTCGTGCTCGTGGCCGTGGCAGCCGCTGTGCTGATCCCGGGCCGTGGCGACAAGACACCTGCCAGTGACCCTGCTTCCGCTCAGGCGCAACTGCCTCTGGGGCAGGGCACGCCATCTGCCCAGCAGTCGAACAACGGTGGCCCGGCCATCGAGTTCGCGGGCAACTCCCAGCCGATGCCGTTACCACTGGGTGGCAACTCGCAACCGGTCATGCGCGGCCCGCTGGCCGAGGCGGCAGGTTCGAGTGATTCCGACGAAGACGCAGTGCCAACCGGTTCGCCCGCTCAGCCTCCGACCGTGACCACGACTGCGCCGCCAGCGGGTGTTCCTGCCGGTCAGGCTGCGGCTCAGACGCCACGCTCGTCCATTCCTGCACCGACGCCAGCCGCTCCGGTGACTCAGCCTGCACCGGCTGCCAAGCCTGCGCCAGCGCCGACTCAGGTGGCGACTGCCAAACCGGCTCCAGCGCCGGCCGCCAAGCCCGCCGAGAAGCCTGCTGCCGCCAAACCGGCTGCCGGTGGCAACTGGTACAGCGGTCAGGCACCCGGCCACTATGTGGTGCAGATCCTCGGCACCAGCTCGGAAGCGACGGCTCAGGCCTACGTGGCAGAGCAGGGCGGCGAGTACCGTTACTTCAAGAAAACCCTGCAGGGTAAGCCGCTGTATGTGGTGACCTACGGTAACTTTTCTGACCGTGCTGCCGCCCTGGCAGCCATCAAGGTATTGCCAGCCAAGGTTCAGGCTGGTAAACCTTGGCCTCGTACTGTCGCAAGCATCCAACAAGAGCTTGGCGCCACTCGCTGAAGTCGCAGCGGCCTTATCCAGGCCGCTCACCCGGCAAACCTGACTTTACCCGCTTGAGCGCGCCGCCTTTTCGGGGCGCGCCTTGTGGCGTCTGCGTTACAAACGCTCCGCAGTCTCAGTCGCTTCAGTCAGATTATTCAAGAAATACTTTGACTACCACAGTGACCCGCTTTAAAACTTTCACAATTGCGACATTGATTATCCACCAATCGTCGTTAAATTTGTGAGCCCCAGTGTCGCTGTGTACAATGACCTCCGTTTTGCCCGTCCGAAGCCGGCGTACGTTCGGCGTGTCAGGTAATTGGTTGAATTAAAAGGAAATTTGCCTCGCATAGAGGCAGCCTGGTGAGAAAGTGTCTATGAAAGCAGGTCTGTACCAACCAGATGAATTCAAGGATAACTGTGGTTTCGGCCTGATCGCACACATGCAAGGCGAGCCCAGTCATCACCTGTTGCAGACGGCTATCCAAGCCCTGACCTGCATGACCCACCGTGGTGGCATCAATGCCGACGGCAAGACCGGTGACGGTTGCGGTCTGTTGATTCAGAAGCCCGACGGATTCCTGCGCGCGATGTCCAAGGAACACTTCGGTGTCGATCTGCCCCGCCAATATGCTGTGGGCATGGTGTTCCTCAATCAGGACGACGCCAAGGCCGAAGCCGCACGCGAAAACATGAACCGCGAAATCCTGGCCGAGGGCCTGGAGCTGGTGGGCTGGCGTCAGGTGCCGATCGATACCAGCGTGCTGGGTCGCCTGGCGCTGGAGCGTCTGCCGAAGATCGAACAGGTCTACATCGGCGGTGAAGGCCTGAGCGATCAGGAATTCGCGATTAAGCTGTTCAGCGCGCGTCGCCGTTCATCGGTTGCCAATGCCGCTGACAGCGATCACTACATCTGCAGTTTTTCGCACAAGACCATCATTTATAAAGGTCTGATGATGCCGGCCGACCTCACGGCCTTCTTCCCGGACCTGAGCGACGAGCGCCTACAAACCGCGATCTGCGTGTTCCACCAGCGGTTCTCGACCAACACCCTGCCGAAATGGCCGCTGGCTCAGCCGTTCCGCTTTCTCGCCCACAACGGCGAGATCAACACCATTACCGGTAACCGCAACTGGGCGCAGGCGCGTCGTACCAAGTTCACCAACGACCTGATGGAACTGGATGAGCTGGGGCCGCTGGTCAACCGCGTCGGTTCCGACTCGTCGAGCATGGACAACATGCTTGAGCTGATGGTCACTGGCGGCATCGACCTGTTCCGTGGCGTGCGCATGATCATTCCGCCTGCGTGGCAGAACGTCGAGACCATGGACCCGGATCTGCGGGCCTTCTATGAATACAACTCCATGCACATGGAGCCGTGGGACGGTCCGGCCGGTGTCGTGATGACTGAAGGTCGCCACGCGGTCTGCCTGCTGGACCGTAACGGTCTGCGCCCGGCGCGCTGGGTCACCACCAAGAACGGTTACATCACCCTGGCGTCGGAAATCGGCGTGTGGGACTACAAGCCTGAAGACGTCATCGCCAAGGGCCGCGTCGGTCCGGGCCAGATCTTCGCGGTCGATACCGAGACCGGTCAGATCCTCGACACCGACGCCATCGATAACCGCCTCAAGTCGCGTCATCCATATAAGCAGTGGCTGCGCAAGAACGCCTTGCGCATTCAGGCAACCATGGAAGACAACGACCACGGTTCGGCTTTCTATAACAGCGACCAGCTCAAGCAGTACATGAAGATGTATCAGGTCACGTTCGAAGAGCGTGATCAGGTGCTGCGTCCGCTGGGCGAGCAGGGTCAGGAAGCCGTGGGATCGATGGGTGATGACACGCCGATGGCCGTGCTGTCGCGTCGTGTGCGCTCGCCTTACGATTACTTCCGCCAGCAGTTCGCGCAGGTCACCAACCCGCCGATCGACCCGCTGCGTGAAGCCATCGTCATGTCGCTGGAAATCTGCCTCGGTGCCGAGCGCAATATTTTCCAGGAGTCGCCCGAGCACGCTTCGCGCGTGATCCTCAGCTCGCCGGTCATTTCCCCGGCCAAGTGGCGCTCGCTGATGAACCTGGATCGGCCGGGCTTCGAACGCTATATCATCGACCTGAACTACGACGAGCAGATGGGCCTTGAAGCCGCAGTCCGCAACGTCGCCGATCAGGCCGAAGAAGCGGTGCGTTCCGGTCATACCCTGATCGTACTGAGCGACCGTCATATCGCACCCGGCAAACTGCCGGTCCATGCCTCGCTGGCCGTTGGCGCGGTTCACCACCGCCTGACCGAACAGGGTCTGCGCTGCGACAGCAACATTCTGGTCGAAACCGCGACCGCCCGTGACCCGCATCACTTTGCGGTGCTGATCGGTTTCGGTGCGTCGGCGGTCTACCCGTTCCTGGCCTACGAAGTGCTGGGCGACCTGATCCGTACCGGCGAAGTGCTGGGCGATCTGTACGAAGTCTTCAAGAACTACCGTAAAGGCATCACCAAGGGCCTGCTCAAGATCCTGTCCAAGATGGGCATCTCGACCGTCGCGTCCTACCGTGGTGCGCAGCTGTTCGAAGCCATTGGCTTGTCCGAGGAAGTCTGCAACACCAGCTTCCGCGGTGTGCCGAGCCGTCTGAAGGGCGCGCGTTTCGTCGACATCGAAGCCGAGCAGAAGGCCCTGGCGGCCGAAGCATGGAGCCCGCGCAAGCCGATCCAGCAAGGCGGTCTGCTCAAGTTCGTGTTCGGTGGCGAATACCACGCCTACAACCCGGACGTGGTCAGCACCCTGCAGGCTGCGGTGCAGCAGGGCGACTACAGCAAGTTCAAGGAATACACCTCGCTGGTGGACAAGCGTCCGGTGTCGATGATTCGCGACCTGCTGCAGGTCAAGACCCTCGACCAGCCGCTGAACATCGACGAAATCGAGCCGCTGTCGGAGATTCTCAAGCGCTTCGACTCTGCCGGTATCTCGCTGGGCGCACTGTCGCCCGAGGCGCATGAAGCGCTGGCCGAGGCGATGAACCGTCTGGGGGCCCGCTCCAACTCCGGCGAAGGCGGTGAAGACCCGGCGCGCTACGGCACTATCCGCAGCTCCAAGATCAAGCAGATCGCCACAGGTCGTTTCGGCGTGACGCCGGAATACCTGGTCAACGCCGACGTGCTGCAGATCAAGGTCGCTCAGGGCGCCAAGCCTGGCGAAGGCGGGCAGTTGCCGGGCGGCAAGGTCAACGGTCTGATCGCCAAGCTGCGTTATGCAGTGCCGGGCGTGACGCTGATTTCGCCACCACCGCACCATGATATTTATTCCATCGAAGACTTGTCGCAGCTGATTTTCGACCTCAAGCAGGTCAACCCGGCGGCGCTGGTTTCGGTCAAGCTGGTAGCGGAAGCGGGCGTCGGTACGATTGCGGCCGGTGTTGCCAAGGCTTACGCCGACCTGATCACCATTTCCGGTTATGACGGCGGTACCGGTGCTTCGCCGCTGACCTCCATCAAGTACGCCGGTGCGCCGTGGGAGCTGGGCCTGGCTGAAACTCACCAGACCCTGCGCGGCAACGACCTGCGCGGTAAGGTCCGTGTGCAGACCGACGGCGGCCTGAAAACTGGCCTCGACGTGATCAAGGCGGCAATTCTGGGTGCCGAGAGCTTCGGCTTCGGCACTGCGCCGATGATCGCGCTGGGCTGCAAATACCTGCGTATCTGCCATCTGAACAACTGCGCCACCGGCGTTGCGACCCAGAACGAGAAGCTGCGCAAGGACCACTACATCGGCACCGTCGATATGGTGATCAACTTCTTTACCTACGTGGCTGAAGAGACGCGTGAGTGGCTGGCAAAACTGGGTGTGCGTTCGCTGGAAGAGCTGATCGGCCGTACCGATCTGCTGGAAATACTGCCGGGCGAAACCGAAAAGCAACAGCATCTGGACCTGACCCCGTTGCTGGGCAGCGATCACATTCCGGCTGACAAGCCTCAGTTCAGCCTCGTGGATCGCAACCCGCCGTTCGACAAGGGGCTGCTGGCCGAGAAGATGGTGGAGCTGGCCAAACCGGCCATCGAAGCCCTCAGCGGCGGCGAGTACGAGATGGATATCTGCAACTGCGACCGTTCCATCGGCGCGCGGATCTCCGGCGAAATCGCTCGTCTACATGGCAACCAGGGCATGAACAAGGCGCCGGTCACGTTCCGCTTCAAGGGCACGGCCGGTCAGAGCTTCGGCGTGTGGAACGCCGGTGGCCTGAACATGTATCTGGAAGGCGATGCCAACGACTATGTCGGCAAAGGCATGACCGCTGGCAAGCTGGTTATCGTGCCGCCCAAGGGCAGCCCGTTCAAGACCAACGAAAGTGCGATCATCGGCAACACCTGTCTGTACGGCGCAACTGGCGGCAAGCTGTTCGCGGCGGGCACGGCAGGTGAGCGTTTCGCGGTACGTAACTCCGGTGCCCACACGGTTGTGGAAGGCACGGGCGATCACTGCTGCGAATACATGACCGGCGGTTTCGTCTGTGTCCTCGGCAAGACCGGCTACAACTTCGGCTCCGGCATGACGGGCGGTTTCGCCTACGTGCTGGATCAGGACAACACGTTCGTTGACCGCGTCAATCATGAGCTGGTTGAAATCCAGCGCATCAGCGGCGAAGCGATGGAGGCTTATCGCACTCACCTGCAGAGCGTGCTGAACGAGTATGTCGCTGAAACCGACAGTGAATGGGGTCGCAACCTTGCGGAAAACCTGGACGACTACCTGCGTCGTTTCTGGCTGGTCAAGCCCAAGGCTGCCAACCTGAAGTCGCTGCTCTCCAGCACCCGGGCGAACCCGCAATAAGCGCAACTGCACGCGGCGTGTTTTCACGCCGCGCGACCACAGCAGTGCGCGAATGCCTGCGAACATGATTTCCTGCAGCTTCACGGCCATGGCCTGAAGCTGTCGTGTAGAGGTTCTAGAGAATGGCCGAGCGTCTAAGTAACGACTTTCAGTTCATCGATGTCGGGCGTAAAGACCCGAAGAAGAAGCTGCTGCGTCAGCGCAAGAAAGAGTTCGTGGAGATCTACGAACCCTTCAAGCCCCAGCAGTCCGCCGATCAGGCGCACCGCTGCCTGGGCTGCGGTAACCCGTATTGCGAATGGAAGTGCCCGGTGCACAACTTCATTCCCAACTGGCTCAAGTTGGTCGCCGAGGGCAATATCCTGGCGGCGGCCGAGCTGTCGCACCAGACCAACACCCTGCCGGAAGTCTGCGGCCGCGTATGCCCGCAGGACCGTCTGTGCGAGGGTGCCTGCACCCTGAACGACGGCTTCGGCGCCGTGACGATCGGATCGGTCGAGAAGTACATCACCGACACCGCTTTCGCCATGGGCTGGCGTCCCGACATGTCCAAGGTCGTGCCGACCGGCAAGCGCGTGGCAATCATCGGTGCCGGACCTGCGGGCCTGGGTTGCGCTGATGTGCTGGTGCGTGGCGGGGTAACGCCGGTGGTGTTCGACAAGAACCCTGAAATCGGCGGTCTGCTGACCTTCGGTATTCCCGAGTTCAAGCTCGAGAAGAGCGTGCTGAGCCATCGTCGCGAGGTGTTCACCGGCATGGGTATCGAGTTCCGGCTCAATACCGAAGTCGGCAAGGACGTCACCATCGACCAGTTGCTTGAAGAATACGATGCCGTGTTCATGGGCATGGGCACCTACACCTACATGAAAGGCGGCTTTGCCGGTGAAGACCTGCCGGGCGTACACGATGCACTCGACTTCCTGATCGCCAACGTCAATCGCAATCTGGGCTTCGAAAAGTCGCCTGAAGATTTCGTCGACATGAAAGGCAAGCGGGTCGTGGTACTGGGCGGTGGCGACACCGCGATGGACTGCAATCGCACGTCAATCCGTCAGGGTGCCAAATCCGTGACCTGTGCCTATCGTCGCGACGAAGAAAACATGCCGGGTTCGCGCAAGGAAGTGAAGAACGCCAAGGAAGAGGGCGTGAAGTTTCTCTACAACCGTCAGCCGATCGCCATTGTCGGTGAAGACAAGGTCGAGGGCGTGAAAGTGGTCGAGACCCGTCTCGGCGAGCCGGATGCCCGTGGCCGTCGCAGCCCCGAGCCGATTCCGGGCTCCGAGGAAATCATCCCGGCCGACGCCGTGGTCATCGCCTTTGGTTTCCGCCCGAGCCCGGCTGCATGGTTCGAACCCTTCACGATCAACACCGACAGCCAGGGCCGCGTGATTGCGCCCGAGCAGTCGCAGTACAAGCACCAGACCAGCAACCCGAAAATCTTCGCCGGTGGCGACATGGTTCGCGGCTCCGACCTGGTGGTTACCGCAATCTTCGAAGGCCGGAATGCGGCTGAAGGGATTCTGGATTACCTGGGCGTTTGATGGCTCTGACTCTGTAGATAAGAGGCCTCGCTACGTCTTCGACGTAGCGCGGTCGCGCAGCAAACACGGTGGGAGCGGACTTGTCCGCGAATGCAGTATTTCAGCCACCGCATATGTGTCGGATGTACTGGCCTTTTCGCGGACAAACGGAACGCCGCCCGGTCCGCTCCCACAAAATCGCGTTTCTTCAGTAAGTCACGCATTGTCTGAGGGGCGTCTTTCCGCCTTTCAGGTCTGAACAGCCTTCTTCAGGCTGTTTTCCCGCCTTTGCTGTCAGTTTTGACAGTTCCCGTTCCTGACGCATTTCGCTTTACTGAAAATCGGCTGGCTCGTTCGAGACGCCGATATTTCGACGTGTGCTGCAGGATCGCAGGCGCGTTGTAACAGGGATTCAGTCACGATCAGGGAGTTGATCATGAACAAGCTACTCGCGTTAATTAGTCTGGTCGCCATACTGGCTGGTTGTGGCGCAGACCGTGGCATCGAAGATGTCGGAAAGATTGTCGGCGGTGAGCCCGCTCCCAGAGGCCAATACCCGTTTTTTGCGGCGTTGGTCGAAGAGGATGGCGAGCACATCTGCGGTGGTGCGTTGATTGCACCGCAGTGGGTCCTGACGGCCGCGCATTGCCTGACCAATCCTGAAAAAAAGGCACACGCAGTCAGTATCGGGCTGGAACAATACCGCCCTGAGGTTATCGAGAGAGAGCGTATTACTGTTGGTGATGTCTTTCTTCATGCGGGTCTTAATCGGGGTCAGTACGACATCGCCCTGGTCAAGCTGAGCCGTCCTGCCCAGAGCACGGAGTTTCTCAAGCTGGACAGCGGCCAATCTCCTCTTCCTCTTTACAAGAACACGCCAGTGACACTGATCGGGTTCGGTCGGACCGATGAGGGGGTGCTGGCCGATGTCTTGTATCAGGGCCAGGGGCGCATATTGAATGACGCAAGGTGCATCTACATTCCAGAGGGCTATCCCGACACCAACTTCAACCCCGATAACAACATCTGTGCAGGCTACAACCAGGCGGGAGGCGATTCTGGCGGGCCTCTCCTGTACAAGACAGCAAGCGGGTATGTCGAAGTGGGACTGGTCAGCCGTACCTTGATGTACGGTGCCGGACAGTACACACGGGTGTCATTCTTCGACGGTTGGATAAGGCAAATCATGCAAACCAACCCGTAGAACTGCCGGGTTACATACAGTCATGACGTCGTTGGCGCCTGCGGCAAATCGACCCGATAGATAAAAGGCACGGCTCTTACCGTGCCTTTTGCGTCGCGCTCTGAGAAAATGCCCGCACTTTTATAGCGGATGCCGACATGACTGCCCTGAAGAACGACCGTTTCCTGCGCGCCCTGCTCAAGCAACCCGTGGACGTGACCCCTGTCTGGATGATGCGTCAGGCGGGCCGCTATCTGCCCGAGTACCGTGCCAGCCGCGCCAGCGCCGGCGACTTCATGAGCCTGTGCAAGAACCCGCAGTTCGCCTGTGAAGTCACGCTGCAGCCGCTTGACCGCTACCCGCTCGATGCGGCGATCCTGTTCTCCGACATCCTGACCATTCCCGATGCGATGGGGCTTGGCCTGTATTTCGAAACCGGTGAAGGCCCGCGCTTCAAGAAGACCGTCAGCACACTGGCTGACATCGAAGCCCTGCCGATCCCTGATGCGCAGAAGGATCTGGGTTACGTGATGGACGCGGTCAGCACCATCCGCCGCGAACTCAATGGTCGCGTTCCGCTGATCGGCTTTGCCGGCAGCCCGTGGACCCTGGCGACCTACATGGTCGAAGGCGGCTCCTCGAAGGACTTCCGCAAGTCCAAGGCCATGCTCTACGACAACCCGCAAGCCATGCACCTGTTGCTGGACAAGCTGGCGCAGTCGGTCACCACCTACCTCAACGGCCAGATTCTGGCGGGCGCGCAGGCGGTGCAGATTTTCGACAGTTGGGGCGGCAGCCTGTCTTCGGCGGCGTATCAGGAGTTTTCTCTGGCGTACATGCGCAAGATCGTCAACGGCCTGATCCGTGAGCACGACGGGCGCAAGGTGCCGGTGATTCTGTTCACCAAGGGTGGCGGATTGTGGCTGGAAAGCATTGCCGATGCCGGTGCCGATGCACTGGGGCTGGACTGGACCTGCGACATTGGTGAAGCGCGTCGGCGTGTCGGCAGCAAGGTTTCATTGCAGGGCAACATGGACCCGACCGTACTTTATGCGCGTCCTGAGGCTATCCGCCAGGAAGTCGCACGCATCCTTGCCAGCTATGGCAGTGGCACCGGGCATGTGTTCAATCTGGGTCATGGCATTACGCCGGAAGTCGACCCGGCGAATGCGGGCGCTTTCATTGAGGCCGTGCACGAGTTGTCGGCGCAGTATCACCAGAACTGAGTCGGCACTGTCTGATCGTGCCAGTCGGCGGGCACGATCAGATTTCCTCGCTTGAATCGTTACTTCGCTTCTTTGCCAATCTTCGAATCATCCTCGCGCCAGATCAGGCGTGAGGTGTCGTAACCCTGTTGGCGGGCCTTGCTCAGCATGTCCTGTTTGACCGACTCGGAGACAGTTGGCGTGCGCGACAGCAGCCACAGGTATTTGCGGTCCGGATTGCCGACCACGGCAGTCTTGTAGCCATCGCCGATATCCAGCACCCAGTAATCGCCCTTGGCGACGCCCGGCAGCAGGCGCGAGAACCAGTTATCAAACACGACCCACAGTTTGTCGGTCTTGCCCGGCACCTGTGGCGATGCAGTACCGGTTGCTTCCTGCCACTCGCCTTCAATCGTACGGCAGCGGTTGGTCACCGCAATGTTGCCGTCATCCTTCAGTGCGTAATGGGCCTCGGACTGGGCGCACTTGCGCTGGAAGAACATCGGCAGGCGCGCCAGCTCGTACCAAGTGCCCTGATACTGCTTGAGATCGACGCTGTCGACTGTCCTCGGCTCGAGGTTGTCAGCCGAGTGTGCGAAGCCGATGGCCAGAAAACTGGCCATCACGAAGATACCAAACCGAACGAGTACCTTGATCATGTTTATTTGAGGCCCTGGCCCGAGAACAGCACGACCTTGTCGGCTGCATACTGGACGCTGATGAAAGTGTTCTGATCACCCCATGTGCAACTCGACATGCCCAGCGCACCAGAGCACTCGGTCGGGCTGCCCAGCAGCGACTCGACCTGAGCCTTGGGCATGCCAGCGGAGAGCTTGGCGTAGTTCTCTTGGGTGATTTTGCTGCACGCAGCCAGAAACACGCAAAACGACAGTAACGCGACATAGCGCAAGGACATGGATGTAGCTCCTGAACGGAAGGGGGTCGCGTCGCAACGAAGGCTGATGCAGCCTGACGCTGGCGCAATACCGAAAGGTTAGAAGAGAAAAAGCCGATCTGGTTCCCGGCAGGGACAAGGATTTATCTGGCTGATCAGAAGCTTGAGCCGGGTTTCTTGAGAAATTCTATCTCTTCGTCGGTCGACGACCTGCCCAGGATGGCATTGCGATGCGGAAAGCGCCCGAAGCGGGCAATGATCTTCTGATGGCGTTCTGCGTAATCCAGACTGCTTTTGAAGTAGTCGCGATCAGTGGCGGGCAGCAAGGGAAGCAGACGGGTAAAGCAGGTGATGGCATGGTTCTGGTCAGCGAGGTCCTCGCTGTGTTCCAGCACCAGATAGATGAAGGTGCGCTGCAACGGATCAAGGTGTTGATCGCGTTCCAGTTTCAAGCCGTGTTTGACCAGTGACTGTGCGCGCAGGTCGCCGGCAAAGGCTTTGGGGGTATCGCGGTGAATCATGCGGGGCAATTGGTCGAGCAACAGGATCAGCGCCAGCCAGCCCTTGGGGTTTTCCGCCCATTCGGCCAGTTCGCCCGCCAAGGCCTTTTCGACCTGATCACCAAAGCGCTCTCGCGCTTCAGTGTCGTTGGCTTTTTTCTTGCCGAACCAGAGCGTGTTCCTGGCTTTCACCACGTCACTGGGCGATTCGGCAGAACCGAACCACCAGTCGAGCAGCGGCAGCCAGGGCGCACGCATCGGTCCTGTCCCTCTTACTCTTTGTGATAAGCGGTGGCGCGCTCGACTTCCTGCTTCGAACCCAGGAACACCGCGACACGCTGGTGCAGGCCTTCAGGCTGAATGTCGAGGATGCGCTGATGGCCGTCGGTGGACGCGCCGCCGGCCTGCTCAACCAGGAACGACATCGGGTTGGCTTCATACATCAGGCGCAGTTTGCCCGGCTTGGAAGGCTCACGGCTGTCACGCGGATACATGAACAGACCGCCACGGGTCAGGATGCGGTGTACGTCGGCAACCATGGCCGCAACCCAGCGCATGTTGTAGTTCTTCTTCAGCGGGCCTTCTTCGCCCTGCAGCAACTCGTCCACATAGCGCTGTACCGGGGCTTCCCAGTGACGCTGGTTGGACATGTTGATGGCGAATTCCTGAGTGGTTTCAGGGATGGTGATGTCTTCGTGGGTCAGTACGAAGCTGCCCATTTCGCGGTCCAGCGTGAAGCCTTTGACGCCGTCGCCCAGCGTCAGGATGAGCATGGTCTGTGGGCCATAGATCGCGTAACCGGCAGCGACCTGCTCGGTGCCTGGCTGCAGGAAAGCCTTTTCGTTCAGGGCTTCGTTCTGGCTCAGGTACTGGTTCGGGCAACGCAATACCGAGAAGATGGTGCCGACCGGTGCGTTGATGTCGATGTTGGACGAGCCGTCCAGTGGGTCGAATACCAGCAGGTAGGCACCTTTGGGGTATTTGCCGGGAATCTGGTAGGCGTTGTCCATTTCTTCGGACGCCATGCCGGCCAGGTGACCACCCCATTCATTGGCTTCCAGCAGGATTTCGTTGGAGATCACGTCGAGCTTTTTCTGTACTTCGCCCTGCACGTTCTCGGTGCCCATGCTCCCGAGTACACCGCCCAGTGCGCCCTTGGAGACGGCGTGGCTGATTTCCTTGCATGCTCGCGCCACTACTTCGATCAGGAAGCGCAGATCGGCAGGAGTGTTGTTGCTGCGGGTCTGCTCAATCAAGTAGCGACTTAGTGTAACGCGGGACATGGATAGCTCCGAAATAGGGGGGTATGAAAACCCGCGCAGTTTAACGCGAGTGGCGACGTAATACTGCTATCAGACTGGCTTATGACTGTTTCAGTTCATACGCCGGATCAGCGTAGCTGGAATCCGGCGCTCTCGGACGGCCTGTTCAGCGTTTCGAGGCACGCAGGGTGCTCATCGCCATCCAGCCCAGAAACAGCACGCCCAGCACCAGGACTGCCCACAGTCCGATGCGCTTGAAATCGACGCTTTCCTGCACGACCGGCAGCGGTGCGGCCATGTTGGCGACCGTGGCGGACGTCGGTTTCGCCGTGCCGAGTGTGGCCAGTTTCTGCGGGGTGAAATCGGGAATGAGAGTCGCCAGCGACAGGTTGGCGGCCTTCACGGAGGTGTTGCCCACGGCGAGAGTGAACGGCCCGTTGCCGCGCGCCAGAAACACTACTTCGCTGGCCCGGACGGCGACGCTCAATGCTGGCGCTTCTGTGCCCAGTCCGCCGCCGCGGTCATCGACCACGAGTTTGAGTTGCTGGACGATACGCCCGGACAACTGCAACTGATCCTGAACCACATCGCTGCCATTTTGCGTCAGGCGATACAGCAGTCCGCTGCTGATCGGTTGCCAAGGCTGTCTGGCGTCGCTGCGTGCGTAGAGTGTGCCCGGTGCAAGGCTGTTGGGCTGGGCGATGTCGACTTTCACACGTTCGACCGGCAGGCCCGCAGGCAGCTCCCAGACATATTCGTTGGCCTTTTCGACCTTGCCGGTGACCGGTGGTGACCAGGTCAACGGCGGGGTGGGCGTTTCGCTGTCGGCTGCGAACAGATGGGCCGAGATCAACGTGGGGGCGCTGTGCGGCGAGCGCCACAGCAAGCGCAGATAGCGGGCGCTCTGACCGGGCAGACCCACCTCGCGCTGATCGACCACTTCATCGGCGAACGAAAGGCGTGCAACCTGTCCTTCACCCCAGTCGCGCCAGTGCTGGAGGTCATCGCTGGCCTCGATGCTGAAACTCTGGAAACCCTCGCGCTCGGCGCTCCAGTCGATGATCAGTTGTTCAAGTGGGGCCTTGATCGCGCTGGTGTCCAGCAGCCAGCCGCGCAACACTTCTTCGCCGGCCTCGATGTCACTTTGCGGCTGGACTTCGATCACCGTGCCATTGCTGGCGCGCTCGATGCGAATGACCGGTGTGGCATCGCCCGCTTCCTGGGTGCTGTAGAGCGCGAACCACTTGACCGGGATCGGCGTGGGCTCCTGTTCCTGCGAAGCCTGCTTCTGATTCAGGGCATACGCCTGCGGTTGGCCTTCGTTATTGAACACGCGCAGATCGCTCAGATCGGCCTGCCGCGCATTCAGCTGCACCGAGAGTGGCAGTTCGATGCGATACCACGGGCCATCACCGCTGAGGGTCAGCGGCGTCTGGCTGGCGAAATCGGCCGGTTTGTCTTGAGCATGGGCGGCCATCGTCGTGCACAGGGTCAGGCCGAGCACGGCGATTTTCAGGGGTGAACGACTCAAGAACGGTTTCCTCATGGGCTGTTCGGCTCAGCGGTTGGAGCCGTGCCGGGCTCCCCGTCAGTCTGGGTAACGGGAGGTTTCGGCGGTAATGGTGCGAAATATCCCACCACCAGTAGCAGAATGCCAACTCCTATGAACGAGACAATACGTTCCATGCCCCCGCGATTGCCCAGTTCGATGAAGAACAGTTTGATCACCACCACGCCGATCAACGCTGCGCCGCCCAGCCAGATCTGTCGATGGGCGCGCATGTGCCCGCCGATCATCAGCGCCAGTGCCATCAACGTCCAGACGATCGACAGACCGGCCTGAATGCGCATCGATTCGAGCAGGTCTTCGGTGTTCCAGGGCACTTCAGCCCAGTGATGCGCAGTGCGCATGACCATTGCCGTGACCAGCGCAAAGAGTGAAGCGCCTGCTATCAGCAGGGGAATATTGCGCGAGCGCGTGTCATCCAGGCCCATCTTCGGCAGGTAATGGCGCGTCCACAGGAAGACGCCGGTCAGCGAGAACAGCAGACCGATTTCCAGCGGGTTGAGCAGTGGGATGTACGGCAGGGGATCTGCTGCGCCGTCGCTGAAGATATTGGCCAGCCAGAACCAGGCGAGCATCAGTACAGCGAGCGGAGCGGCGGCGCTGACCCGGTAGGCCTGAGGGTAGGCGGACACAGGCCACGGCCATTGGCGCTGCGAGGTCATCGCCCACAGGTACAGACTCGGCACAACGGCCCAGCCCAGCCAGCGCCATGCGTTGTACTGCTCGGACAATTGCATCAGCCCGAAGCGCAGCTCCAGGGCCAGTACGGCGATGATCAGCCAGCAGCCAACGACATGTGCAAGGCGAATCGCAAGGCTCGGGGCCAGTTCGGCGAGGCGACGAAGCGAGAGCAGATGCACCGCGAATACCGCCAGCCATGCGATCCAGCCGCCATCCTGCGCCGGGTGATACTGACTGCCCAGCGAGGTCAGTAGCACAAGGGTGCAAAGCGGAGTCAGTGTGGCGCACAACGTCGCCAGATCGGACCAGCGTAGCCGCAATGCCAGCACGGTCCAGAGCGCGGCACTGGCCGCAGCCGCCATCAGCAGCGCAGAGGTCTGCAGCAAGACAGGCACGAACAGCTGGACGACGTTGATGACTGAAAACATCCACCACGCAGCAGCCCAGACCATCAACAACGCTCTGGCCAATTCCTGATCCACCAGCGTCAACGTCTGGTAGCGATGGATGCACCCGGCGCTGACAAAGGCGGCAATGGCCAGAATCATCGCGGTCCAGTAATCACCGTGGAGCGACAGCGATGTGTCCGACAGATCCAGGTTGCTCAGCAGGGTGATGCCGGCAGCCAATTGCAGGAACAGACCAAACGCACGCGCCAATACCCGATGTTGGCGCATGCCCAGCCAGAATATGGCTGCGCCTTCCACGGCCCAGGCGCAGGTCGTCCATTGCGAACCCAGCCCCAGCGGGATCGCCAGTGTCGTGAACACCACGCCCAGTGCCAGGCAGGTTTCCATCAGCAACGTGGTTCTTTCCGAGCCGCGCGCTGCCAGCACCCGCGCCAGTCCCATGTAGATCAGGCCCAGCGCCAGCGCACTGAATGCAGCGCCCAGTTCGACGTGTTCGACCAGCGCATATTGCAGGCCGAACCCGACGATAGGCGTCCCGAACAGCAACGTGCCGTCGACATAATCACCCTGACGCGCCGACCAGCGCAGCAAGGCGTTGCGGCTGTCATCCTGTGGCCCGCCTGCCTGCTCCTGAAGCTTGCGCCGCGCAAACAGCAGGCCGATGGCCAGGTACATCAGGAAAAACAGGATCAGGAATGGTTCGGTGCTCCAGAACAGCTCCGGTGTGTAGGCCTTGATACCCCACGCAAAGCCGATGCCGAACGTGCCGAAAAAACCGATCAGGTTCAGCACGCGCCAGGCCCGGAACCAGGCGATGGCGAAGATGCCGGCGTTGAGCAAGGCGAAGTAGCTGAAGAGCGACACATGGCTGCCTTGCCCGGTCGAGGCCAGCAGTGGCGCGGCAAACCCGCCCAGTGCGCCTGCACAGGCCAGCGCCAGCGAATTCTGGGTCAGGGCCAGCACGGCCGAGAACGCCGTGATCGCCACCAACAGCCCGAAGCCCAGGGTCGGGTCGAGCAGCGTGTGCAGTTTCATCGCGGCGAATACCGTCAGGTACAGCACGCCGATGCCAGCGCCCTGAAGCATCAGGGCGTAAGGTGCGTTGCGCAGGCGCAGCCACCAGCCGAGCCCCAACAATGCCAGCGCACTGGCGGCCACACCTGCATAGCGCGCCTCGATGGGTACGACCATGCCTTCGGTGGCGTAGCGCAACAGAAAGGCCAGCCCCAGAAACAGCACCACGATGCCGACCCGCAAAACCGTATTGCCACCCATCAGCCAGCCCATGGCGCTGGATAGAGTCCTTTCGATGAAGTTGGGTGAAGACGGTGTGGTCGATGCTTGCCTGGTCGTGGCCGTTGCAACTGGGGCAGCGGTCGGCGCTGCAGGTGCTTCTTCGGCAGGCAAGTCCCAGATCAGCTCGGGTCCGGTGGTCTGCGCTGCGATGATGACCGAGTCGGCGGGCAGCGGAGCGGTCTGCTGCGCTTCGGCAACGGGTTGCGGGCTTGGAACGGGCGGGTATTCGAGAAGCGTCAGACGCTGTTGGAGGGATTCGACGGTCTTGCGCGTTGCCAGCAGTTCCACAGACTGCTCGGCCGAGCGTTTGTCCAGCAGATACAGGCGAACGCCCGCCCATAGCCCCCAGCCCATGACTGCACCGATGAGCATGCCTTCCCACTCGTCGTAACTGACCGAGTACCCGAGCACTGCACCGCCTACTACCAGACAAATCCAAAGCACGCGACGACATCCTTTTCGATGTGTGAAGGTTTATCGGTGCGCAGTATAGGGGAGAGAGGGACTCAGCGCGCTCCTGACGTGGAGCGGTACATTCAGTCGAAATGGAGCGTCTGAAGCCAGTCTTCGTGGACAAGTCCACTCCTACAGGTCGAAAGCCGGTTTCTGCCAGTAGGAGCGGACTTGTCCGCGAAAGGGGCGGTGCATCAGGTTACGGATGTGCCCCCCCTGTTTCAGTCCAGTGCTTTCCAGATTTCGCCCGCGTACTCGCGAATGGTCCGGTCGGAGGAGAACCAGCCCATGCGTGCCGTGTTGAGCACTGCCGAACGCCACCATTCCTTGGAGTCGTGCCAGCGTTCTTCGACCTTGGCCTGGGCGGCCCAGTACGAGTCGAAGTCGGCGCAGACCAGGAAGCGGTCATAGGCCAGCAACTGATCGACCAGACCTGCATAGCGGTTCGGATCATCCGGCGAGAACACCCCGCCACGAATCGCCTGCAACACATCGTTCAAACGACCGGACGCGGCAACATCGCCATGTGCGCTGAAGTCGCCTGCCTGCTTGCGGGCTTCGACTTCCTGCGAGGTCATGCCGAAGATGAACATGTTTTCCAGACCGATCTGCTCGCTCATTTCCACGTTGGCACCGTCCAGCGTGCCGATGGTCAGTGCGCCGTTGAGGCCGAACTTCATGTTGCTGGTGCCCGAGGCTTCAAGGCCTGCAGTGGATATCTGCTCCGACAGGTCGGCTGCCGGAATGATGCTCTCGGCCAGGCTGACGTTGTAGTTGGGCATGAACACCACTTTGAGCAGGCCGCGTACGGTCGGGTCGTTGTTGACGGTGCGGGCGATGTCGTTGGTGAGCTTGATGATCAGCTTGGCCGAGTGATAGCTGGCTGCCGCCTTGCCCGCGAAGATCTTGACCCGAGGCACCCAGTCCGTGCCCGGCTCGGCACGAATCGCCTGATACAGGGCGACGGTGTGGAACAGGTTCAGCAACTGACGCTTGTATTCGTGGATCCGCTTGACCTGCACGTCGAACATCGCTGCCGGGTTGACTGCGATGCCGAGGCGCTCGTGAATGATCGCCGCCAGCGCACGCTTGCTGTGCAGGCGTTGATCGGCCATCTGCTTGCGGAAGGATGACTTCTCGGCGAACGGCTCCAGTTCCTTCAAACGGGTTTCCGCGTTGTCCAGCACGTCCGGGCCGAGTGCTTCGACCAGCATTTCGGTCAGCTTCGGGTTGGCCTGGAACAGCCAGCGGCGGAAGGTGATGCCGTTGGTCTTGTTGTTGATCCGTTCCGGATACAGCTTGTGCAGTTCGGCAAATACGGTTTTGCGCATCAACTGAGTGTGCAATGCCGAAACGCCGTTGACGCTGTGGGAACCGAGGAATGCCAGGTTGCCCATGCGCACGCGACGGCCATTGTCTTCTTCGATAAGCGACACCGCGCGCAGCACTTCGAAATCGTGGATGCCCTTGGCGCGCAGCGTGTCGATGTGTTGCGCGTTGATCAGGTAGATGATCTGCATGTGGCGCGGCAGCATCCGCTCCATCAGGCCGACCGACCAGGTTTCCAGCGCTTCAGGCAGCAGGGTGTGGTTGGTGTAGCCCAGGGTGCCGACGGTGATTTTCCAGGCGGTGTCCCACGGAATGTTGTGGTTGTCGATCAACTGACGCATCAGCTCGGCCACCGCGATGGACGGGTGTGTGTCGTTCATCTGGATCGCCGCATGCTCCGGCAGATCAGTCAGCGTAGCGTGCATGTTCAGGTGACGACGCAGCAAGTCCTGCAGGGAAGCCGAAACGAAGAAGTATTCCTGGCGCAGGCGCAGTTCCTGACCGGCTTCAGTCGCGTCGTTCGGATACAGCACACGGGAAATACTTTCAGCGCGCACGACTTCCGCCACGGCACCAAAGTGGTCACCGGCGTTGAAGCGTTCCAGGTGCAGATCTTCCACCGCACGGGCGCGCCACAGGCGCAGGGTGTTCACGCTTGCACCACGCCAGCCGACTACCGGCGTGTCGTAGGCAATGGCGCGGACGGTTTCGCCCGGGCGCCAGACCTGACGCGTCTCACCGGCTTCGTTGGTGAAGGTTTCGACGCTGCCGCCGAAGCCGATCGAGTACACCACTTCCGGACGTTCGAATTCCCACGGGTTGCCGAAGTCCAGCCAGTTCTCGGTCTGCTCCTGCTGCCAGCCGTCGACCACTGCCTGACGGAACAGGCCGTGTTCGTAGCGAATGCCGTAGCCATGACCCGCAATGCCCAGAGTCGACATGCTTTCCATGAAGCAGGCCGCCAGACGACCCAGGCCGCCGTTACCCAGCGCGGCATCGGGTTCGAGCAGGCGAATGCGCTCGATGTCCACGCCCAGTTCGGTCATGGCTTCGCGAGCGATTTCCAGCAGGCCCAGGTTGCTCAGGCTGTCGTACAGCAATCTGCCGATGAGAAATTCCAGCGACAGGTAATAGACCCGTTTCTGAACCTTGCGATAAATCTGTCGCGTGTGGTCCATCCAGTGCTCGACCATGTGGTCACGAGCAGCCAGGGCAACAGCTTCGAACCAGTCATGCTCAAACGCATGGTCGGGGTCCTTGCCCACTGAGTAAGTGAGTTTGGCGAGCACTGCGGCGCGGAAAGCAGCCACATCAGCGTCACGAACGAGTGGTTCCTGAGACATCGGTACGACCTCAAGTAGTCTGACGGATTGAAAGATGGGGTTATTAGACTGTAGGCGTGTCGTCAGTTATTTCCTGAAAATGAAAGAAATAATTGAAGACAGAGCTCTCGCTTCGACCCAGCGCGACTGCGCTGGTTCGCGAATGCTGCAAATTGGCAAAACGCTTGCATTGATCGTTCCACTCGCAACGATGATGTGCAGCATGCTCATTCCTCGTTTCGGGTTTATGATGCCCAACGGCAGAATAATAGAAGCCTCTGAATCGGACTCATGGAGCACATATGCAGACTTTGTACCCGCAGATCAAACCTTACGCCCGGCACGATCTGGCCGTGGAACAGCCGCATGTGCTTTACGTCGATGAAAGCGGGTCGCCCGAAGGCCTTCCCGTTGTCTTTATCCATGGCGGGCCGGGTTCGGGTTGCGATGCACAGAGCCGTCGTTACTTCGATCCGAACCTGTACCGCATCATCACCTTCGATCAGCGCGGCTGCGGTCGCTCCACGCCTCACGCCAGCATCGAAAACAATACCACCTGGCATTTGGTTGAAGACCTCGAACGAATCCGTGAACACCTGGGCATCGAAAAATGGGTGCTGTTCGGCGGCTCGTGGGGTTCGACGTTGTCGCTCGCTTACGCCCAGACTCACCCGGACCGCGTTCATGCGCTGATCCTGCGCGGAATCTTCCTGGCGCGCCAGCAGGATATCGACTGGTTTTATCAGGCAGGCGCCAGCCGCCTGTTCCCCGATTACTGGCAGGACTACGTCGCACCGATTCCGCTGGATGAGCGGGACAACCTGCTGGCGGCTTTCCACAAGCGCCTCACCGGTCCGGACCAGATTGCGCAGATGCACGCGGCCAAGGCCTGGTCCACCTGGGAAGGTCGTGCGGCCACCCTGCGTCCCAATCCACAGGTAGTCGACCGCTTCTCCGAGCCGCAACGCGCCCTGTCGATTGCGCGGATCGAATGTCACTACTTCATGAACAATGCCTTTCTGGAAGCCAACCAGTTGATTCGCGACATGCCGAAGATCGCCCATCTGCCGGGCATCATTGTTCATGGTCGTTACGATGTCATCTGCGCACTGGACAATGCCTGGGAGCTGCATCAGGCATGGCCCAACAGCGAGCTGCAGGTGATTCGTGATGCAGGCCACGCGGCGTCGGAGCCGGGCATTACCGATGCGCTGGTACGGGCTGCCGCACAGGTCGCGCGTCGTCTGCTTGACCTGCCGCCTGAAGAAGCCTGATAC
This sequence comes from Pseudomonas viridiflava, assembly GCF_900184295.1. NCBI lineage: Bacteria > Pseudomonadati > Pseudomonadota > Gammaproteobacteria > Pseudomonadales > Pseudomonadaceae > Pseudomonas > Pseudomonas viridiflava. Next base: position 5,530,884 of record NZ_LT855380.1, on the reverse strand, counting down.
CGTCGCGTCCTTGTCGCAGGCCTGAAAAGAGTCTCTATGAAAGCTTTATTGCAGCGCGTGCAGGGTGCACGCGTGGAAGTGGGTGGTGAGGTGGTTGGCGCAATCGATCAGGGCATTCTGGTGCTGGTCGGTGTGGAGCCTCAAGACACTCGGGCCAGTGCCGATAAGTTGCTGCACAAGTTGCTCAACTATCGAGTGTTCAGTGATGCCGAGGGCAAGATGAATCTTTCCCTGCGTGAAGTGGGCGGCGGATTGCTGCTGGTTTCGCAATTCACGCTGGCGGCCGATACCAAAAGCGGCATGCGTCCAAGCTTCTCGAAAGCGGCGCCGCCTGCGCTGGGTGCCGAGTTGTACGACTATCTGTTGAGTCAGGCCAGGATCGCGCATTCAACGGTTGCGGCGGGCCAGTTTGGTGCGGACATGCAAGTGCATCTGGTCAATGATGGCCCTGTGACTTTCCTGCTTGAAACCTGAGCTAATATTCCGTTGTCTTCTCCCGGATTCATAAGTCCGGGAGGAATAAAATTCTTTGTCATACCTGATGCGTTGTGACGCGTGCTACTGGATAATCGCGCGCAACGGAGATCAGCGGTGGTTGGTCCATCTGGCATGACAAAAGCGGTTCTGACACCAGGTTGGGGAATCATTAGGCCCAATTGGAGTCGGAACAATGCTCGCCAACCCGGCATCGATAGCTGGCCGTTGGTTTCTTCATCTGTTTTCGGCGAGGGTTGCTCGTGATTGTTAGTCCCTGTAATGCTCCAAAGAAATCTGTCAAGCGCCTGCGCAGTGCGCTCCTGGCAAGTTCGGCGCTGGTCTGCCTGTTCAGTGCGGGTCAGTTGTGGGCTTTCAGCCTGGATGATGTAGCGGCCAGAGCCAAAGAAATGGCCGGGCAGAAATTCGAAGCGCCGAGAAGCAATTTGCCCAACGAGTTGCGCGACATGAAGTTCGCGGACTACCAGAAAATCCGGTTCCGTGATGACAAGGCCGAGTGGGCGGGCGACAAGACGCCGTTCAAAGTGTCCTTCTATCATCAGGGCATGCACTTCGACACGCCGGTCAAGATCAACGAAGTCACCGCCACGTCCGTTGACGAAATCAAGTACGACGCCAGTCGTTTCGATTTCGGTGACTTGAAGATCGATCCGAAATCCACCGAAAAACTGGGTTATGCCGGTTTCCGTGTGCTGTACCCGATCAACAAGGACGACAAGCAGGACGAGATCATGACCATGCTGGGCGCGAGCTACTTTCGCGTGATCGGCAAGGGTCAGGTCTACGGCCTGTCCGCTCGTGGCATGGCCATCGACACTGCATCGCCGTCGGGCGAAGAGTTTCCGCGCTTCAAGGAATTCTGGATCGAGAAGCCAGGCCCGGATGACAACCATCTGGTGATCTTCGCACTGCTCGATTCGCCGCGTGCCACCGGTGCCTATCAGTTGACCCTGCGTCCTGGTACCAACACGCTGGTCGACGTGAAGTCGCGCATGTTCCTGCGTGACAACGTCAACAAGCTGGGCGTTGCGCCATTGACCAGCATGTTCCTGTTCGGTGCCAACCAGCCTTCGCGTGTGCCTAACTACCGTCGCGAGCTGCACGATTCGAGCGGTCTGTCGATTCAGGCAGCCAACGGTGAGTGGCTGTGGCGTCCGCTGAACAACCCTAAGCATCTGTCCATCAGCAGCTTCTCGGTCGAGAACCCGCGTGGTTTCGGTCTGTTGCAGCGTGGCCGTGACTTCAGCCAGTACGAAGACCTCGACGACCGCTACGACAAGCGCCCAAGCGCCTGGATCGAGCCGAAAGGTGACTGGGGCAAAGGTACGGTCGAGCTGGTCGAAATCCCGACTGCCGATGAAACCAACGACAACATCGTTGCCTACTGGAAGCCTGAGACCCTGGCCAAGCCGGGCGAGCCGATGGACTTCAACTACCGCATCCACTGGACCATGCAGGAAAACTCGATTCACTCCCCGGATCTGGGTTGGGTCAAGCAGACTCAGCGCTCCATCGGTGACGTGCGTCAGTCCAACCTGATTCGTCAGCCGGATGGCAGCCTCGCATTCCTGGTCGATTTTGTCGGTCCGGTGCTGGCTGCACTGCCTGAAGACAAGACCATTCGCAGCCAGGTGACCACCGACGACAACGTCGAGCTGGTCGAAAACAACCTGCGCTACAACCCTGTCACCAAAGGCTATCGCCTGACCCTGCGGGTGAAGGTCAAGGACTCCGGCAAGCCGACTGAAATGCGCGCTTACCTGCTGCGTGAGATTCCGGCCGAACCGGGCAAGGAACCTGCGCTGCTGGTTGCCGACAAGGCAGAAGACAAGAAAGTCGCTGCCAAGGAAGCTGCTGCCAAGGAAGCTGCTGCCAAGGAAGCCGCCAAGCCTGCGGCAACCAAGGACACGGACCAGGTAGAAATTGCCAAGGCCGATGCGCCGAAGGTCGAAGCCGCCAAGCCTGAAGCTGCGAAAGGTGATGCATCCAAGCCTGACGCTGCCAAAGGTGAAGTTGCCAAAACCGACGCCGCCAAGGCTGACGTAGCCAAGGACAAGGACGGTAAAGAAATCCAGCAGCCTGAAACCGAGGCCGCGCCCACCCATCCGGAACCGGCCAAGACGTTGCAAGTCATGACCGAGACCTGGAGCTATCAGTTGCCGAGCGATGAGTAATTCTCTACCGGTGCCAGTGTCTCTGAACGAGTACCTGGCGCATTTACCGATGAGCGACGAGCAGCGGGCCGAACTGGCCGGCTGCAAATCCTTCGCCGAGTTGCACGAACGCCTTTCGGCGCAGCCATTCACCGACACTGCCGAGGCCGCACAGGCTTCGGTAGGCCGTCGCCTGACGCTGTCCACAGCCGATGAATTGCAGGACGCCGAGATGCTCGGTGTCGATGCAAGCGGTCGCCTGTGCCTGAAGGCCACTCCGCCAATCCGTCGCACCAAGGTCGTTCCCGAGCCGTGGCGCACCAACATTCTGGTGCGCGGCTGGCGTCGGCTGACCGGCAAGACCAATCCGCCGAAGCCTGAGCACGACGATCTGCCACGCGACCTGCCCAAGTCGCGCTGGCGCACGGTCGGCTCGATCCGTCGTTATATCCTGCTGGTTCTCATGCTGGGTCAGACGATCGTGGCTGGCTGGTACATGAAAGGCATTCTGCCGTACCAGGGCTGGTCGCTGGTTTCGCTGGACGAAATCACGCGCCAGACGTTCGTGCAGACTGCTTTGCAGGTCATGCCTTACGCCTTGCAGACCAGCATCCTGTTGCTGTTCGGGATTCTGTTCTGCTGGGTATCGGCCGGTTTCTGGACCGCGCTGATGGGCTTCCTGGAATTGCTGACCGGTCGCGACAAGTACCGCATCTCCGGTGCCAGCGCAGGTAACGAGCCGATTGAAGTCGGCGCGCGTACTGCACTGGTCATGCCGATCTGCAACGAAGACGTGCCTCGCGTGTTCGCCGGTCTGCGTGCGACCTTCGAGTCGGTCGCGGCCACGGGTGACCTGGATCGCTTCGACTTCTTCGTCCTCAGTGATACCAACGACACCGACATCGCCGTTGCCGAGCAGCAAGCCTGGCTCGACGTGTGCCGTGAAGCCGGTGGTTTCGGCAAGATTTTCTATCGTCGTCGTCGCCGTCGCGTCAAACGCAAGAGCGGCAACCTCGATGACTTCTGCCGTCGCTGGGGTGGTGAATACCGCTACATGGTCGTGCTCGACGCCGACAGCGTCATGAGCGGCGAGTGTCTGACCAGTCTGGTTCGCCTGATGGAAGCCACGCCGGACGCCGGTATCATCCAGACCGCGCCACGTGCTTCGGGCATGGACACGCTGTATGCGCGCATGCAGCAGTTCGCCACACGTGTCTATGGTCCGCTGTTCACTGCCGGTCTGCACTTCTGGCAGTTGGGTGAATCCCACTACTGGGGGCACAACGCGATCATCCGCATGAAGCCTTTTATCGAGCACTGCGCACTGGCGCCGTTGCCGGGTAAGGGGGCCTTCGCTGGTGCGATCCTGTCTCACGACTTCGTCGAAGCTGCGCTTATGCGCCGTGCCGGCTGGGGCGTCTGGATTGCCTACGATCTGCCGGGCAGCTACGAAGAGTTGCCGCCCAACCTGCTCGACGAACTCAAGCGTGACCGCCGCTGGTGCCACGGCAACCTGATGAACTTCAGGCTGTTCCTGGTCAAGGGTATGCACCCGGTTCACCGTGCGGTGTTCCTGACAGGCGTGATGTCTTACCTGTCGGCACCGTTGTGGTTCTTCTTCCTGGTGCTGTCCACTGCCTTGCTGGCGGTGAACACGCTGATGGAGCCGACCTACTTCCTTGAGCCGCGTCAACTGTATCCGCTGTGGCCACAATGGCACCCGGAAAAAGCCGTTGCGCTGTTCTCGACCACCATCGTTCTGTTGTTCCTGCCCAAACTGCTCAGCGTCATTCTGATCTGGGCCAAGGGCGCGAAGGGCTATGGCGGCAAGTTCAAGGTCACCATCTCGATGCTGCTGGAAATGCTGTTCTCGGTGCTGCTGGCGCCGGTTCGCATGCTGTTCCACACCCGCTTCGTACTGGCCGCTTTCCTGGGCTGGGCAGCGACCTGGAACTCTCCGCAGCGCGACGATGACTCCACGCCATGGATCGAAGCGGTCAAGCGTCACGGTCCTCAGACTCTGCTGGGCGCTTGCTGGGCCGCTCTGGTGTTCTCGCTGAACCCGAGCTTCCTCTGGTGGCTGGCACCGATTGTGGTGTCGTTGATGCTGTCGATTCCGGTGTCGGTGATTTCCAGCCGTACCGGTCTGGGTCTCAAGGCGCGCGACGAGAAGTTCTTCCTGATTCCGGAAGAGTTCGAGCCGCCGCAGGAACTGATCTCTACCGATCAGTACACCCACGAGAACCGTTGGCATGCGCTGAAGGAAGGCTTTATTCGCGCCGTGGTCGATCCACAGCAGAATGCCTTGGCCTGTGCGCTGGCAACGTCGCGTCACAAGCAGGCCAGGCCGATCGAAGTGGTCCGTATGGAGCGCGTCGAGCATGCACTGAAGGTTGGTCCGGAAAAGCTTGGCAATCATGAGCGCCTGATGTTGCTGAGCGATCCGGTTGCCCTGGGTCGTCTACACGAGCTGGTCTGGAGCGGTGGCCATGAAGAATGGCTGGCAGCGTGGAGAGCTTCCATTGCAGCTGACCCTCATGCGCCGTTGCTGCCACTGCAGCCGCTGAAACCTGAGGTACAGCCGGTTCTGGCCTGATCGCCACCCGGTTTGAAAAAGCCCCTGAAGTGCTGCTTCAGGGGCTTTTTTATGCTCGCCCGACTCACGACCGCGCAAGTGACGCGGAGCGTCACAGGCTGCATGCCCACGCGGAGCATTGGCACGATCAGTGTGCTTGAGACCATGATCGTTCCTACGCTCCGCGTGGTAACGCCTCTCAGGACGCTCCGCGTCCGGCCGTGGAGTGACGCGGTGCGTCACGGCTGCATGCGCACGCGCACGCGGAGCATGGGCACGATCAGTGTGCTAGAGATCATGATCGTTCCCACGCTCCGCGTGGTAACGCCTCTCAGGACGCTCCGCGTCCGGTCTGGCAGGCGATCACCCCACTCGGAACTTCCCCACCAGCGCTTTCAGGTGCGAGCCCAGGCGGGCGAGTTCTACGCTTGAAGCGGCGGTTTCGTTGCTGGCGGAGGCGGTCTGTTCGGAGATGTCGCGCACGTTGATGACGCTGGCGTTGATCTGCTCGGCCACAGTGCTCTGCTCTTCGCTGGCGGCGGCGATCTGTTCGTTCATCTGCTGAATGGTGGCCACGGTGCGGGTGATCTGCTCCAGCGCTCCGCCAGCCCGACGGCTCAGTTCGACGCTGCTGTCAGTCAGGCTGCGGCTGTTGTCCAGCGTGGTGGCGACCTGCTGAGTGCCGGTCTGAAGGGCCTCGATCAGCTCTTCGATTTCCTCTGTGGACTTCTGCGTGCGCTGCGCCAGGCTGCGAACCTCATCGGCCACAACCGCGAAGCCACGGCCAGCCTCGCCGGCACGTGCGGCTTCGATGGCAGCGTTCAGCGCCAGCAGGTTGGTCTGCTGGGAAACCGATTTGATCACGTCAAGAACCCCCACGATCTTGCTGCTTTCCTGCTTGAGCTGATTCATCGCCTGAGTCGAGTTGACGACTTCGCGAGCCAACTGCTCGATCTGGGTAATGGCCTGGCCGACAACCCGATCTCCGTCCTGCGCCTGCTGATCAGCCTGAGCCGCCGATTGCGAGGCTTCCTGCGCATTGCGGGCGACCTCTTGAACCGTCGCAGTCATCTCGTTCATGGCGGTAGCGACCTGATCGGTCTCGTCTTTCTGTGTATTGACCCCCATGCAGGTCTGTTCGGTCACGGCCGACAGTTGCTCGGCCGCGCTGGCAATCTGCGAGACGCCGTCGCCGATGCCGCCAATCAGCTCTCGCAGGCTCAGCGTCATGGCTTGCATGCTGTTCTGCAGTTGCCCCAGCTCGTCGCGGCGTCCGGTTTCAAGGTCCTTGCTCAAATCGCCCTGGGCGATCCGGGCGGCAGCGATCAGCGTCTGACGTAAAGGCTCGGTAATCTGCCGAGTCATGATCCAGGCGGCCAGCAGGCCGACCAATAAGGCCAGCGCAGCAACGCCGGACAGGGTTTTTCTGGAGCTGTCCGCCTCGCTGTCGCGCCGTGTACCTTGCAGGGTGCTCAGTTCTGCGACAGCGTTGAGCATCTTGTCACCCAGATCCTCCAGCATTCCCTGACCTGCCTCGGTCTTGACCTGGATGACCTTGAACCGGGTCAGCTGCTCCCGATACTGCTGCAAGGCCTCATTGGCAGGCACCAGCGCCTGAATATTTTCATCCGCCTGATCCTGCGAGATTTGCTGCATTTCCTTGAGCGCTTCGTCAATTGCGGTGACAGCTGCGGTCTCATCCGCTTCCTTGCCGGTGAAGGTGTAGGCCTGCACCTGATAACGGGCAATCTGAATCTGATGCTTGAGTTGCGAGAGGTTGGTGAACTCGTCCATCCGCTCACCGTTGTCCTGCTCCTGACTGACCGCCTTGAGCACTTCCTTCTCTACCTGCGTTACGGCGTTTACCGCTTGCTCGGACTTCTGATCAAGTCGGGCGCGTATCTGATCGCGTGCTTCACGATCGGCCCCCAGGTCGGTGAAGGTCTTTTCCATAAGGCTGATCAGTTGGCTCTGGGACTCGAGGCTGGCAAGAGCGTCAGCTTCGTCGCTCTGTTTGCGCAGCGAGGCCAGGAGGGCTTCGATCTCATTGAGTCGGTCGACGACTCTGGATACGTTCTCCGGGGTATTTTCCACTCGGGCGACGATCCGCTCGGTGCGCAAGTCCTTGGTCAGGCTGTTGAGCCGGTCGATTGCGGAGAGCGATTCTGAACGATCGATCATCGTGTCCAGGCCATGCCAGCCGGTCAGCGTGATCGCCAGCGTCAACAGCAGTACCAGGCCAAAACCGAGTGCCAGTTTGAGTTTGACGCTCAGGTTGCCGAGCGTGTGAGTGATCCTTCCAGGCATTGAAATGCTCCTGCGATATGCGAACGAAACCAGATCCTGAACAGCACAGAACCTGCGTTATGAACGCATCGGCGAGGAGTTGAATCGCGTGACCTGAGCAGGTCGTAGGAGATTTCTGAGTCGATCGGGACAGTGACGGGCGTCACTCAATGACAAGGCCGGGCATTTCCGCACCGTTCAACGGGCGCGGAAATGGTCTCGGTGCAATCAGACGGTGAAGCGGCTCACCAGCGTTTGCAGATGAGTACCCAGGCGCGCCAGCTCGATGCTGGATGCGGCTGTTTCTTCGCTGGCAGCGGACGTTTGTTCCGACACGTCGCGTACGTTGATGATGCTGCGGTTGATTTCTTCCGCCGTGGCACTCTGTTGCTCGGCGGCAGCGGCGATCTGTTGGTTCATCGACTGAATCGCCGAGACGGTCTTGGTGATATTTTCCAGCGAGCTACCTGCGCGGCGCGTCAGGTCCACGCTGCTGGCACTCAGCTCGCGGCTGCTGTCCATCACGCTGGCCGCCTGTTGCGTTCCGCTCTGCAGGCTGACAATCAGGGCTTCGATCTCTTCGGTGGATTTCTGAGTGCGCTGTGCCAGGCTGCGCACCTCGTCGGCGACCACGGCAAAGCCGCGGCCGGCTTCACCGGCGCGTGCGGCCTCGATGGCGGCGTTCAAGGCCAGCAGGTTGGTCTGTTGGGCGACGGACTTGATCACATCCAGCACGCTGCCGATCTTCTCGCTTTCCTGCTTCAGCGCGCCCATGGCTTCGCTTGAGTTACCGACCGCCGACGCCAGACGTTCGATCTGGGCGATGGCTTCGTTGACCACGCGCTCACCTTCGCGTGCCTGCTGATCGGCCGCGACAGCTGCTTCGGAGGCTTCTTCGGCGTTGCGAGCGACTTCCTGCACGGTGGCCGTCATCTCGTGCATGGCGGTCGCAACCTGATCGGTCTCGACCTTCTGGTTGTTGACGCCAGCGCTGGTCTGTTCAGTAACCGCTGACAACTCTTCGGCAGCGCTGGCAATCTGGGTGACGCCATCGCGGATACCGCCGACCAGCTCGCGCAGGCTGACGGTCATGCGCTGAATGGTGCTTTGCAGCTTGCCCAGTTCGTCCTTGCGATTCACGTTGAGGTTGCGGCTCAGGTCACCAGCGGCGACGCGCTCCACCACTTCCAGGGTTTCCTGCAGCGGCGTGGTGATCTGACGGGTGATGATCCATGCCGCCAGTACGCTGAGCAGCAGCGCCAGAACGGTGGCTGCAATAATCATCATGACGGCGTGGTCACTTTCTGCGTCACGGCTTTTGTTCTGGCGCTCGATCATCTCAGTGCTGGTGGCCAGCATTTTCACGCCCAGAGCGGTCATTTTCTCCAGCGCGGCCTTGCTGGCAGCCTGCGAGTCCCGGTATACGCCCACCGCAGCGCGGTAGCCTTTCAGGCCTGCGATGGCTTGTTGCAAGGTCGGTGCGAACTCTGAGGACACATCGCCTGCCAGGGTATTGATACCGGTGACTGCGTCATCGATGGCCTGGTTGGCGTTCTTCTCGAATTCCGGTTTGCCGCTGTAGGTGTAGCCGCGAACCTGAAAACGTGCCTGCTGGATCAGCTTGCTGACACCCACGATGCCATTGAAGGCCAGGATGTTGTCTTCCTTGAGCAGCGCCGCTTCGATCTTGTTTGCCTGCTCCACGGCCTTGTCGGCGTTGTCGCCCATCTGGCTGCGACTGCCTTCACGCACTCCGATGGCCTTGGTCATGTCGTCGAACGACTGACGGTATTCGCGCGTCGCCTGTATCTGCCCATCGATCAACTGAATGTTTTCCGGAGACCGCAGCAGGTTTCTGGCGCTCTGGAGGGCGGCGTCGAGTTGATCAAGGTTGGCTTTGACGTCAGTGGCAGTCTCCGCGTTGTACAGCGCTTCGTAGCGCATGCGGTTGATGCGCAGCTGCAGGGTCAGCTCATTGATTTCGGCAATCGCCGTTACGCGATCCCCACGATCAATCAGGGCGTCGGTGCTGAACCAGGCGGTCGTGGAGATCATCAGGGTCATGATCAGCACCAGACCGAAGCCGATGGCCAATTTCAAGCTGACACTCGCGTTGGCGAGACTTTGAGTTAACCCGCGATACATGACCACTCCTCGATGACTCATTCTTGTGCGTATCCATCCCTATCGGCCAGTCATGACGTAACTGAAGCGATTGAGCGGGATACCGCGATTTGAATCAGAACAGTCGTGCGAGGAGTGCAGTGACAGCGGTTTCAACCCGCAGAATACGGTCGCCCAGTTGCACCGGCTGCAGGCCGGATTTGCCCAGCAGGTCGACTTCGTAGGGAATCCAGCCGCCTTCGGGGCCGATGGCGAGGGTGACCGGTTCGGTGACAGCGCGCGGGCAGTCCGGGTAGTCACCGGGATGGCCGACCAGCCCCAGAGTATTCAGCGCCAGTTGCGGCAGACGGTCTTCGACGAAGGGCTTGAAACGTTTTTCGATCACGATTTCCGGCAGCACGCTGTCGCGGGCCTGCTCCAGCCCCAGAATCAGCTGTTCACGAATTGCGTGAGGCTCGAGAAACGGCGTTTGCCAGAAGCTTTTTTCCACTCGGTAGCTGTTGAGCAGGATGACTTTCGGAACGCCCATGGTCGCGACAGTCTGAAACACTCTGCGCAGCATTTTTGGGCGAGGAAGGGCGAGCAGCAGGGTAAGGGGCAGCTTTGCAGGCGGCTCGCTGTTCAACGAGACCCGCAGCTCGGCTTCACGCGGTTCAAGGCGAAGCACTTCGGCGGTGCCCAGCAGGCCATTGACGCGACCGACCCGCATACTGTCGCCGACCTCGGCCCGATGCACTTCCTGCATGTGCGTGAGGCGACGGTCACGCAGCACCACCCGGTCGGCCGCAATAAAGTCGGCCTCTTCGAGAAGCAGCAGGTTCACGGCTGAGTCGCGGGCGGCTGGTCTTGCTTGTCGGCTTCCTGTTCTTCATCGTCCGGGTGCTCACCGCGTTTCTTGATGAGTCCGCTGCACAGCACGCCCAGTTCGAACAGCAGCCACATCGGCACGGCGAGCAGGGTCTGCGAGAAGATGTCAGGCGGGGTGAGGATCATGCCGACCACGAAGCAGCCGATTACCACGTACGGGCGGATTTTCTTCAGGTACTTCACGTCTACGATGCCGATCCAGACCAGCAGCACCACGGCCACGGGAATCTCGAACGCCACGCCGAAGGCGAAGAACAGCGTCATCACGAAGTCGAGGTAACTGGCGATGTCGGTCATCATCGACACGCCTTCCGGCGTCACGCTGGCGAAGAAGTGGAAGATCAGCGGGAAAACCAGGAAGTAGGCGAATGCCATGCCTGCGTAGAACAGGATGATGCTCGACACCAGCAACGGAATCGCCACGCGCTTCTCATGCTTGTACAGGCCAGGTGCGATGAAGCCCCAGATCTGATGCAGGATGACCGGCATGGACAGGAACAGCGCCACCATCATGGTCAGCTTGAACGGCGTGATGAACGGCGAGGCCACGTCGGTGGCGATCATCGTCGCGCCTTCCGGCAGATAGACCCGCAGCGGCGCGGACACGAGCGTGTAGATCTTCTGCGTGAAGTAAAACAGACCGGCAAAGATCAGAAACACTGCGGCAACGCAGCGCAGCAGGCGTGTACGCAGCTCGGTGAGGTGCGAGATCAGCGGCATTTGCTGATCGTTTTCCGGGGTATCTGCGCTCATGGGGCTCGCGGTGGCAATGACGAATCGTGGGCGGGAGAGGGCGTGACGTCCGGTGTCGTGTCGGCGGCAGGTTTCGCGGTTTTCTCAAGCGTCAGCGGTGCCTTGTCGGCAGGCTCTGCCGGGCCGATCTCGTGATGCGATGCTGGCTGGGCAGCCTGCGGCGCGGTCGGCGGAACGATCGGCTCGTAGGCCACTTCAGGGTGCTGTTGCTGAGCGAACATTTTGCGCGCTTCATCTTCCAGCGAAAGAATGTGCTCGTTGTGCAACTGCCGACGGATTTCGTCGGCACCGATTTCACGTTCAACTTCCTGTTTGATCGCATTGAAGCTGCGCTTCAGTCGGCCTATCCACAGGCCTGCGGTGCGTGCTGCGCCGGGCAGTCGCTCGGGGCCGAGCACCAGCAGGGCCACGAGGCCGATCAACAGCAATTCAGAGAAGCTGATACCGAACATGGTCTTAAACCTGGTCTTTGCGGGTCGGCTCTTCGACTTTGTGCGCCTGCGCATCGATGGTATGCGGCTGGTTCAGAGGCGAGCCCTGAGGCGCGGTATACGGTTGTTGAGTCTGAGGTTGAGGCTGTGGTTGCGCAGAAGCTTGATCAGCGTTTTTTTCGTCGTCGTTCATGGCCTTGCGAAAGCCCTTGATTGATTCGCCGACATCAGTGCCCAGACCCTTGAGTTTCTTGGTACCGAAAACCAGTACCACGACGATCAGGATGACGATCCAGTGTTTCCAGTCAAAAATACCCATGAAACAGTCCTCGTAGAAGATTCTTCAAGCTCGAAAGGGGAAGGCAGTCAGTCTGCTGTGCGGGCGGCTTTTTCCGCATGACCGGACAGCCCGAACCGGCGGTCCAGTTCATCGAGCACGGCCTGTGGATGCTGACCCAGTGCCGCAAGCATGACCATGCTGTGGAACCACAGGTCAGCCGTTTCATAAATCACGTCGCTGCAATCACCGCTGACGGCAGCGTCTTTGGCGGCAATGATGGTTTCAACCGATTCCTCGCCAAGTTTTTCCAGAATCTTGTTCAAACCCTTGTGATACAGGCTGGCGACATAGGAGCTGTCGGCAGCGGCATCCTTGCGTGATTCCAGCACCTCGGCCAGGCGGGACAGCGTATCAGTCATGTTCAATGGCCTGCATGGTAAATAGCATCAGGATCTTTCAAGACCGGGTCGACGGTCTTCCAGCCTGAATTTTCATACACTCGGTAGAAGCAACTTTCACGGCCAGTGTGGCACGCGATGCCGCCGATCTGCTCGACCATCAGGATGACGACGTCGGCATCACAGTCCAGGCGCAGTTCATGCAGTTTTTGCACATGACCCGATTCTTCACCTTTGCGCCAGAGTTTGCCACGCGAACGCGACCAATAGATTGCACGATTCTCGGACGCCGTCAGACTCAGGGCCTCGCGGTTCATCCAGGCCATCATCAGTACGCGACCGGTCTTGTGGTCCTGAGCGATTGCAGGCACCAGACCGTCGCTGTTCCAGTGAATCTCGTCCAGCCAGTCTTTCATATCTACTCCGGCAGCCGGACTTGAGGTCCGGCGGGTTGAACAGTGTGCCAGCGCCATGCGCTGCTGGCTATCGGCGAACGATCAGATACAGCCCGGCAATGAGCATGATCGCCGCAGGCCAGGCCGCAAGTGTCGGCAGTTGCGTACCGGCTTCGCTGATCACCCAACCCTGTATGACGCCCCCCGCCAGCAAGGCCGAGCCGATCAGTCGCAAGGCCCAGCCGTCCCTGTTCTCGCGCCATGGGTTTGGCGGGTCGGAAGCGTGCGGGCGGGACAGACGCTCCAGCAGGTCGCGGGTCATGTTGGCGATGTGCGGCAACTGCTCGACCTGCGATTGCAGATTGCTCACCAGGGTCTTGGGGCTGACGCGTTCGCGCATCCAGCGTTCCAGATAGGGCTGCGCGGTGCTCCAGAGGTCAAGCTCTGGGTACAGCTGGCGGCCCAGACCTTCGATGTTGAGCAGGGTCTTTTGCAGCAGGACCAGCTGTGGCTGGACCTCCATGTTGAAGCGGCGTGCAGTCTGGAACAGGCGCATCAACACCTGACCAAAGGAAATGTCCTTGAGCGGCTTCTCGAAGATCGGCTCGCACACGGTGCGGATCGCCGCCTCGAACTCATTGAGCTTGGTTTCGGCCGGCACCCAGCCTGAATCGATGTGCAATTGCGCCACGCGACGGTAGTCGCGCTTGAAGAAAGCGAAGAGGTTGCGGGCCAGATAGTCCTGGTCTTCCGGTGTCAGGCTGCCGACGATGCCGCAGTCGATGGCGATGTACTGCGGGCTCCAGGGGCTGACTGTGCTGATGAAGATGTTGCCTGGGTGCATGTCGGCGTGAAAGAAGCTGTCCCGGAAGATCTGGGTGAAGAAGATTTCCACCCCGCGCTCGGCGAGCAGTTTCATGTCGGTGCGCTGATCGGCCAGGGTCGCCAGATCGGTCACCTGAACGCCATAGATGCGTTCCATGACCAGCACTTTCGGGCGGCACCAGTCCCAGTAGACTTGCGGCACGTACAACAGCTCGGAGCCTTCGAAATTGCGGCGCAACTGGCTGGAGTTGGCGGCTTCGCGCAGCAGGTCCAGTTCGTCGTAGATGGTTTTCTCGTAGTCCATCACCACTTGCACCGGGTGCAGCAATCGCGCATCGGCTGATACGCGCTCGGCGGTACGGGCCAGGATGAACAGCCACGCCAGATCCTGGCCGATGATCGGTTTCAGGCCGGGACGCACCACCTTGACCACAACCTCTTCGCCGGTCTTCAGACGAGCGGCATGTACCTGCGCGACCGACGCCGACGCCAGGGGTGTTTCATCGAAGCGACTGAACACGTCGCAGATTTTCGCGCCAAGCTGTTCTTCGATCAGCTTGATGGCCAGATTCTGGTCGAACGGCGGTACGCGGTCCTGCAACAGCATCAGTTCGTCGGCAATGTCCTCGGGCAACAGGTCGCGCCGGGTCGAGAGCAGCTGACCGAACTTGATGAAGATCGGCCCCAGATCCTGAAGAGCCAGACGGAAGCGTGCGCCACGGCTCAGCTCCGATTTGCTGCGCGGCAGCCAGCGCCACGGCAGCACGAAACGAACTGCCAGCATCCACCACGGCAGGGGCAGGGCGAACAACAGGTCATCGAGGCGGTAGCGAATAACGACACGTTGAATGCGAAACAGACGGCGGACGGCAAGCAGCTTCATGCGTTATCGCTGGAATTGAGGGATCGGGCAAGGCGCGCAAAACGCGCCTCGAGGCGTTCCAGATCGAGTTTGATCTGGTCGAGTTCGGCAAAGCGGGCTTCGGCTTCATGTTTGCCGACCAGTGTGCGCGACTCTTCGCTGAAGTAGTCGGCAGCGTTCTGGCTCAGGCTCGCCACACTATCACGCGTCCAGCGCGCACTATTGCGTAAATGGCCGCTGAGCAGTTGGCTGGCCACAGGACCCAGCCAGCGGGACAGCTCGTGTTCCCAGTCCAGCTCAAGGTCCTGGAGGATCCCGACCAGTTCCAGCAGTACACCACTGTCGCCATCCAGCTCGACTTCAGGACCGTGCAGCACGGCCGTCTTGTCCTTGCTCAGGGCCAGCCGCAGCAGGCTCGACGCCGGAGCACGAAGGGTGCAGTCGGCATCGGCGGCCCACTCAGGGGCCAACAGCAGGCCCTCGTCGCTGGGTAGAATGTAGATTTTCAGGGACGGATCGCGGCAATCGATCTTGATCACATGGCCGGACAACCGCGCCAGACGCGGCAGCGCCGTGCTGTCCAGACGCAACACGCGGTTGATACCGTGCTCGACGCTGGCGAGCAGCCCCCGAAGCAACATTACGGTTTGATACCGCGGTGCAGGGCAACAATGCCCGAGGTCATGTTGTGATAGGTCACGCGGTCAAAACCGGCTTCTACCATCATCGACTTCAGGGTTTCCTGATTGGGGTGCATGCGGATCGACTCGGCAAGATAACGGTAGCTTTCCGAATCGTTGGTCACCAGCTTGCCCATGAACGGCATGAACGCGAAGGAATAGGCGTCGTAGGCCTTGGACATCAGCTTGTTGGTCGGCTTGGAAAACTCCAGCACCAGCAGGCGACCGCCGGGCTTGAGCACGCGCAGCATGGAGCGCAGGGCGTCTTCCTTGTGCGTCACGTTGCGCAGGCCGAAGGCGATGGTCACGCAGTCGAAATGGTTGTCCGGGAACGGCAGCTTTTCAGCGTCGGCCTGGACGAATTCCACATTGCCGGCAACGCCCAGGTCGAGCAGGCGGTCGCGGCCGACCTTGAGCATCGAAGCGTTGATGTCTGCCAGTACCACGTGGCCGGTCGGGCCTACGAGGCTGGAGAACTTGCGGGTCAGGTCGCCCGTGCCGCCCGCGATGTCGAGCACGCGGTTGCCGGTACGAACGCCCGAAAGTTCGATGGCAAAGCGTTTCCAGAGCCTGTGCATGCCGCCAGACAGCAGGTCATTCATCAGGTCGTACTTGGCCGCTACCGAGTGGAATACCTCAGCGACTTTTTCTGCCTTCTGGCTTTCCGGTACATTTTTGTAACCGAAGTGAGTCGTAGGTTCGGCATCGCTGCCTTTGCGCTGATCGTTCATATCGCTTCACCGGAATAGATTGCGGGCCATTCTAATCGTCAAGGCTGGCTTTGTCTTGACAAGGCTCACCGCCAACGCTTTCTTGGATGCAGACGGGTGTATATAGTTGCGCCGCATTTCATACGATCATCAAGGAACACTCTCATGGCGAAGATAACGGTTGAGCGCCCTCATTCCCTGGGCCGGGAGCAGGCTCGCGAGAAGGCCGAGCAGTTGGTGGAAAAGCTGGCCGACCGGTATGGCCTGGCCCATGAGTGGGTAGGCGACACCGTGAAACTCGAAGGCAAGGGCGCCAAGGGCAAGGTAGAGGTCGAGGACGAGCTGATTCGCATCAATATCGACCTGAACTTCATCCTGTCGACCATGAGCGGCTCGATCAAATCCGAGGTCGAGCGTGTGCTGGACAAGGCACTGGCTGCCTGAGACTGTCCGAGTCGTAATGCCCCGTTTGTCGGGGCTCAGCAGGCCGCCGGGCTCTGCTCCTTTCCTTTCACCCTAGGGTGAGCATTCTAATTTTTCTCCGTAGCTTTGAGCTCATGCCCCTGTGGGGCGGTTCCTTCAACTTTCGAGCATGAGGTGCACCATGGCCAGAGTTACCGCCAGGAAAAAAATCGAAGACGAACAGGCTTCCACCTTTTCCGACGTCAAGCTGTATGCCCGCAAGATCTGGCTGGCAGGCCTGGGCGCCTACGCCAAGGTCAACGAGGAAGGTACGCAGTACGTCAAAGAGCTGATCAAGACCGGCGAGCAGACTGAGAAAGAAGCCAAAAAAGCCCTGGATGAAAAGCTTGAAGCCGCGAACAGCGAAATGGACTCGATCAAGGGCGAAGTCTCCGATGCCAAGGGGCGCGTCGAAGCGCAACTCGACCGAATCGAAAGTGCTTTCGACCGCCGCGTCGCAAAGGCCTTGAACCGGATTGGCATCCCGTCTAAACATGATGTTGACACGCTCTCTGCTAAGCTCGATGAGCTGACGGCATTGCTTGAACGTGTCGGGCCCAAGAAGCTCGAACGCTCTGAGCCTAAACGACTCGAACGTTCCGAGCCTGGACAATAAGGAGAGCAGGATGGCTGGCAAGAAAAAGGTAGAGAAAGAAGGCAGCTCCTGGATTGGCGAGGTTGAGAAGTACTCTCGCCAAATCTGGCTGGCTGGTTTAGGCGCTTACTCCAAGATAAGCAATGACGGCAGTAAGCTTTTCGAGACGTTGGTAAAAGACGGCGAAAAGGCCGAGAAGCAGACCAAGGCCGAAGCGCAGAAACAGATCGACGAAGTCAAGGACACCACCAAGGCGGCCAAGTCCCGCGTCGGTGATGTCAAGGATATGGCTTTGGGCAAGTGGAACGAACTGGAAGGTGCGTTCGACAAGCGTCTGAACAGCGCCATTTCGCGTCTGGGTGTGCCGAGCCGTAACGAAGTCCAGGCACTGCACAGCAAGGTCGATCAGTTGACTCAGCAGATCGAGCAACTGACCGGCGCCAAGGCTCGTCCGGTTGCGCCGCGCGCTGCTGCCGCGCCCAAGCCTGCTCCGAAGACCACGGCCAAACCGCTGAAAGCAGCGGCCAAAACCGTCGCCAGGACAGCGGACAAGGCTGCGGATAAAGCAGCAGCGGCCAAGCCTGCGGCCAGAAAGGCGGCCGCCAAGCCGCTTGATGCTGCCGAGAAAGCGGCGTCGAAAACGGCCAGCAAGGCCAAGGATGCCGCCAAGCCAGCCGCCAAACCGGCTGCGCCGAGAAAGCCGGCAGCCAAAAAGGCCGCAGCACCCAAGCCAGCCGCCTCGGCCACGGCAGACAGCCCGAAACCGGCTGCCGCGCCAACGCCTCCACCGGAAGCACCCGCCAACCAGCCTTCGTAAGAAGACCGGAAACGCCAAGGCCCGACCTGCTCAGCAGGTCGGGCTTTTTGTTGGCGGGAAATATAGCTATCGGCCAAACCTGAAAGAGGTGTTTGGCTCTACAGTGGATATCTGTTTGACAGATATCTGTATTTGAGATAAAAATGCTCTCGTGTAGGGATGCCGAAGACTTGAAGACATGCGGGTAATAGCAAAAACGACGGTTGCGAAAGCCATCGAAGCTCATGGTCAGTGGAAGGCGGCACTGAGTTTGTGGCTGACCACCTTTGACAGGGCGACTCTGCGCTTTGAGTCCTTCGAGCAGCTTCGAGATACCTGGGTCACCGCTTCTGGATGGAACATTGACCGAATTCCCTGCTCGAAGCTGAGACAGCCGAGCGTTAAAGGGCCTCTTGATGTGTATGTCTTCGACATCAAGAAAAATGAGTGCCGGATTATTGCGTGGATTAATACCCGGAATGGCACTATTTATATAAAGGATATTCTGCCCCACGCCGGTTATGACAAGTGGTGCAAGAGTGACGTTAAGTAGTTGATCAGGACGATCGGTTCTATTTATGTATAACGTAATTATAGGTGACGCAATGAAGCATGATAAGAACGGAGCCACTGGGCTGGATTCCTTCATCGCTAACATTTCACCGATGCTTGATGGCTTAAGCGATCAGATAGCAACGATGGCCCAGTTATTGGCTGCCTGTCATGATCCCGTCAAGAGTGACACTGACTTGAAGGGGCGGATGGCGCTGATCGATGAGCTTTACTCTCATGCAGACAGTGAAGATCACGCAGCCGCGCGCTTTGCGGAGCTGGTGGCCGAGCGTGTGTATGAGTACGAGACTGAAACCGTTTTGATTCCTTACTCATCTCAGGCGGAAGCACTGGCTTTCCTGATTTCGGACAGGGGAGTCAGACAGAAGGATTTGTCAGGTGTTGCCACTCAAAGTGCTGTTTCCGAGATACTGAACAACAAGAGGAAAATGACGGTTGCTCAGATAAAAGGCTTTGCAGAATTCTTTAAAGTGCCCGTCGAGTTTTTCATGCATGGCGTCGTCTGATTCTTTTATGTTTAATCAGTTTTTTGAAGCGTGAACGTTCGACCGCCTTCCCTCGAAACAGGCATTCAAGGTACCGCTGTTTATAATACGAAGGCCGCCGCGTGACATGTGCCTGGCTTTTTTGCGGATGCCTTTATGTTCTGCTCGGATGAAGGATGAAGGCTGTGACGATGTCGCCTCTCACCGCCCCAGATACTCCATCGCAATCTGCTCGGCTGCCTGCCTCGAGGTGGGCAGCAGGTGCGGGGTGACGAGCATCATGATCTGGTACACCACCACCCGCACGTCGCCTTCACGGCCAAGAATGCGCTGGTAGTCCAGCGAGAACAGCAGGGTCATGGTGATCTGTTCCACCAGTTGCCCCAGCGCCTGGGTTTCGCTGACCAGTTGGCCCTGGGATTTCAGGCGGGCCAGCAGTGAGGCCAGGGTGCGTTTGAGCGAGTTGAGCAGGTTGCGGATGCCACGCGCCAGCTTGGGCAGGCGTCCGGCGAGGTTGGATAGGTCCTGAAACAGAAATCGATAGTGCGACAGGCGCTCGACGATCAGGTGCAGGAACATCCAGTAGTCTTCGGCATTGAGCCTTGCGTCGGCGGGCGGGTCGAGCAGAGGGGCGAGTTCGGTCTGGAAGCGTTCGAACAGACCCAGAATCAGCGGCTCCTTGCCGTGAAAGTGGTAGTACAGATTGCCAGGGCTGATGCCCATTTCGTTGGCGATTTCCAGCGTCGAGACGTTGGGTTCGCCCTGTTGATTGAACAGCGTCAGCGCACATTCGAGGATACGGTCGCGGGTTTTCATCCAGTCTTCTTGTTCGAGAATCCAAAGTCATCAGGAGGCAAGGGGCGCACCGCACAGGGTGCCCCCTTCAGGTCAGGCCATCAGCGCATGTGCACGTAGGTGCCCGGCGCGGCTTCCATCGGCGGGTACTTGGCGTTGCCCAGTTCCATGCGGGTCTCGCGCTCACTGCCGGAACGCTCCTGAATCCAGGTCAGCCATTCAGGCCACCAGCTGCCTTCGTGGTTCTGGGCGTCGTAATACCAGGCGCGCGGGTCGCCGCTAAGCTTGCCGTTCTCTACGTAATTGGCTTTCGGATTGCCCGGCGGGTTGAGGATGCTCTGCACGTGACCACTGTTGGACAGCAGGAAACGACGCTCGCCGCCCAGCAGCAGGGTCGAGCGATAGACCGAATCCCAAGGCGTGATGTGGTCGTTGATGCCGGCGACGCTGAAACTGTCCACTGTGACTTTCTGCAGATCGATAGGCGTACCGCAGACCTCCAGTCCGCCCGGATGGCTGAGCGGGTTGTGCTTGAAGAAATCCAGCAGGTCGCCGTGCAGCGCGGCCGGCAGACGCGTGGTGTCGTTGTTCCAGTACAGAATGTCGAACGGCGGTGGTGCCTTGCCCAGCAGGTAGTTGTTGACCCAGTAACTCCAGATCAGGTCATTGGGCCGCATCCAGGCGAATACCCGGCTCATGTCGCTGCCCTCCAGTACACCGCGCTGATAGGAGCGACGTTTGGCGGCCTCCAGTGCTTCTTCATCGATGAACAGCGTGGCCGGGCTTTCGATCTGGCTGTCCAGCAGGCTGACCATGTAGGTCGCGCTTGCCACTCGCCGTATCTGGCGCTTGGCCTGCAAGTGGCCCTGCAGCGCAGCGATGGTCAGGCCACCGGCGCAGGCTCCGATCATGTTCACTTCACGGGCACCGGTGATTGCCCGGCACACATTCATCGCTTCTTCGGTGGCCTCCACGTAACTGGACAAGCCCCATTCCCGATGCCGCACATCCGGGTTGCGCCAACTGATCACGAAAGTCTGCAGGCCATTCTTGAGTGCGTATTGCACAAAGCTGTTGGTGGGGCTCAGGTCGAAGATGTAGTACTTGTTGATCTGCGGCGGGACAATCAGCATCGGTCGGCTGAACTGTTTTTCGCTCATCGGCTTGTACTGGATCAGCTCAAGCATCTCGTTGCGAAACACCACTGCGCCGGGTGTTGCCGCCACAGTCCGACCGATTTCAAACGCGTCTTTGGTGGTCTGGCTGGGCAAGCCGTTGTTGTGCAGCAGATCATCGGCCATGTGGCTCAGACCCTTGATCAGGCTGGTGCCGCCGGAATTGAACAGCTCCTTGACCGCCAGCGGATTGAGCAGGGTGTTGGTTGGCGACAGGGCATCGTTGAGCAGGTTGAACAGAAAGTGCGCCCTTGCCCGGTCATCCTTCGACAGGTCGCAGTCATCGATCCAGCGTTTGACCTGGTGCTGCCAGCTCAGATAAGCCTGCAAGCCACGACGGTACAGCGGGTTGAGGCTCCAGGTCGGGTCGGCGAAACGGCTGTCGCGCGGGTTGGGCGGATGCGGCGTCTCGCCCAGCAGCATCACGCGCCCCAACTGACCGCCCAGCGCCAGGGCGTGGCGGGCGCTGCGAAAGGGATGGCGCAAGCCTTGGGTGGCGACACTGCGCAGGGTAGAAAACAGATCGCGTCCGCGCAGGCCGGTCACGGCGCTTTGCACGTTGATGAAGGTGGCCGGCGTCATTTCGGCAACCTTCGTGGGTTTTTCTTGCATGAGGGCAACACTCCTTCGTCAAGCCATCAACTCATGGACTGGCGCAGGCCCCGTCGCGGCGGCCTGCGTCGTTCTGCGCGGTTCGACACTCCTGTCTCTGGCGCAGTCGGTGAAGCTTTTTTGTTCGCGAAGCGTTCCAGTGCCTTCGACCGTGACGGACGGATTCAGCGCGCTCTGGGAGGTACAGGTTGCGGGTGCATGACTGCGCGTTGTCGTTCCTGTTGCAGAAAACTCATGATGATGGGAGCCACGGCTTCGGCTCGAGTGATCAGAAACAAATGCCCGTCATCGATTATGTGTAGCTGGGCATTGGGTATCCGCCAAGCCAACAGGCGCATATTGACCAACGGGATCAATGGATCGTCATCACCCGCCAGCACCAGCGTCGGCTGATGAATCTTGTGCAGCCAGTGGATACTGGTCCAGCCCATACCTGCGAATAGCTGCCAGTAGTAACCGAGCTTGCCGGACGAGCGGACCTTCGCCGCATGGTTAGCCGCCAGATGAGGGTCGCGACGGAACGCACCACCATAGATTTCCGGTGCGATACGGATCACGTGCGACGGCTGGATGTACCGGCGCGGACTTGCCATCAGCCACAGCACCCGTGGCTTGCCGGGCACCATCGCCATACCGGCCGCAGTCGCGGCCAGCACCAGCTTCTTGCAGCGCTCGGGGTAGTCGTGGGCGAACTGCTGTGCCAGCGCACCGCCCCACGACACGCCAATCGCATTCACCTGCCCGTAGTCCAGATAATCGAGCATGCGCGCAGCCAGCTTCGCCAGGCCCGGAAAGCGGTACGGACGTCGAGGTGTGGAGGAGCCGCCGACGCCAGGCACGTCGAACGCGATGACTTCCAGATCCGGGTCCAGCGCGTCGACGAACGGAAACACCAGCTCGAGGTTGGCACCGATGCCGTTGAAGATCAGCAGCGGCGTCAAATGGCTCTTGCCGGGTCGCACAGCGGTGCGAATGGTATGACCGTCCAGGTCGATGGAGCGAAATACAAACGGTTGAGGCATGCGCAAAGCCCTGTTGGTTAAACCGCTGGGAAAGCTGTCCTGCGTTTCGACCAGATCGTACGTCTGTCATTCGCCTAACGAGCATTGCCGGTCACTTCCATAGTGAACGGCAGTGCGCCTTCTTCCTTGAGTCTAGCGTTCGTGAACGTAGGTGCCGGGTGCCGCTTCGCCTGCCGGGAATGTTTTATTGCCAAGTGTGGTGGGCGCTTTCTTGAGCTTGCCCGAACGCTCGGTCTGCCATGCCTGCCAGTGCAGCCACCACGAGTCTGTGTGTTTGGTACCGTTTTCCTGCCACTCGTCTGGCGTGGCCGGCAACTCGGCGTTGGTCATGTAGCGCGACTTGGGATTGCCCGGCGGGTTGAGAATGCTCTGGATGTGCCCGCTGCTGGACAGCACGAACTCGGTCTTGCCGCCGAACAGACGCGCGGACTTGTAGCAGGACGGCCACGGCGTGATGTGGTCATTGGTGCCTGCCAGACAGAACACATCGGTGGTCACCTGTTTCAGGTCGATCGGTGTGCCACAGACTTCCAGCGCGTTCGGGCGAGTCAGCGGGTTGTTCTTGAACATCTCGATCAGGTCGCCGTGAAAGGCTGCTGGCAGGCGTGTGGTGTCGTTGTTCCAGAACAGGATGTCGAAGACCGGCGGTTCATTGCCGAGCAGGTAGTTGTTGACCCAGTAATTCCAGATCAGGTCGTTGGGTCGCATCCACGCGAACACCTTGGCCATGTCCCGGCCTTCCAGTACGCCCGCCTGATACGAATGACGCTTGGCAGTTTCCAGTGTCTGCTCATCGACGAACAGGGCGACATCGGTGTCCAGCGTGGTATCCAGCACGCTGACCAGCAGGGTCATGGCGTTGATCTTCTGCTCGCCAAGGGCTGCGTAATGGCCCAGCAGGGCGGTGCAGGTGATGCCGCCGGAACAGGCGCCCAACACGGTCAGGTCCTTGCTGCCAGTGATCGCCAGGACTACGTCCACGGCTTCCTTGAGCGCCTCGATGTAGGTCGACAGGCCCCACTCGCGCTGAGCCTTGGTCGGGTTGCGCCAACTGATGATGAACGTCTGCACATTGCTGCGCAGACAGAAGCGCGCCAGGCTCTTTTCCGGGCTCAGATCGAAGACGTAGAACTTGTTGATCTGCGGCGGAATCACCAGCAGTGGCTTTTCGTGGACCTGCTCGGTGATCGGCTTGTACTGGATCAGCTCCAGCACGTCGTTGCGAAACACCACCGCGCCTTCGGTCGTACCGAGGTTCTTGCCCACCTCGAACGCGTCCATGTTCACCTGGCTCGGCATGCCGCCGTTGTGCACCAGGTCTTTGGCGAGGTGTGACAGGCCGTCCAGCAGGCTTTTACCACCGGTTTCAAAGAAGCGCTTCACAGCGGCAGGGTTGGCGGCCGAGTTGGTGGGCGACATGGCTTCGGTCATCAGATTGATCACAAAGTGAGCACGGCTGACGTCCTGCGGGGTGAGATTGCTGCCGCCAATCCAGTCATGCAGCTCCTTGCGCCAGGCAAGGTAGGTCTGCAGATAACGGCGATACAGCGGGTTCTGGCTCCAGGCCGGGTCGGCAAAGCGTCGATCGTCCGGGGACGGCTGCAGAGCGGATTTGCCGAACACCACCTTTCTGAGTTCGGTACCCAGATGAGCGACATGCTTGAGGCTGTGGATCGGTTGTCTGATGGCCTGGCGTAGCACCATGCGTGCGGTGGTCAGTAGGTCCTTGCGACGCAAGCCCACCACCGGATTGAGATTCAAGGTGTGTTCAGAGGCCTGGCGCTGCAGGTCATCGTCTTTCGTGTTACTCATCTACGACGCTCCGTTGTCCTGAGACGAGTACCGCAACTACTTCCCTGTGAACCAGTGACACAGGCGAATAGCCGGTACTACTGCTCGTGTGACCTAAGATGGCTTGGCAGCCAATTTCCCGATTTTCACGCAGGCTACCGCGAAGGCATCTGAACAGCTGCGCTTCGTGTAACCACTCCTTGCATACCGCGTCTGCGCATCGGATCGATACGGAGGAAATTGCCAATGCCATTGGTTACGCGAGATTTCAAAAAATCGCAAGCGGCGTCAGTCATTGGCCGCTGCGCGGAACATTGAAACAAATTCGATTAGAAAGCGCGTCCTAAAACGGCAGATGGCGTGCCAGAGCGGCTGGGGAGGGGTTTTGCGGGTCAGAGCATGAGTTTGACGACGTGCTCGGAAGGATCGCGGGACTTGCCGGCCTTTTCCAGCTCCTGAAGATAGTCCGCCCACAAGGCTTCCTGACGCACGGCCAGTTCGTGGAGGTATTCCCAAGTGAACAGGCCGCTGTCATGACCATCGTCGAAGGTCAGTTTCAGCGCGTATTGCCCGGCCGGCTCGACTTTCGTCAAGCCTACATTCAGTTTGCCATGTTGCAGGATCGGTTTGCCGTGGCCCTGAACTTCGGCGGAAGGAGAATGCACCCGCAGCAACTCGGCAGGCAGCTGATATTCCTCACCGGACGCGTATTTGAGCGTCAGGCTCTTCGAGGCCTTGTGCAACTGAATGGCGCTGGGGATTGGGCTCATGGATTCCGGTTTCGATGTTCAAGGCGATGATGCATGCACAGGAGCGCTTTTCGGCGCCCCTGTGCAGTCTGGCAGGCTTACAGGATGTAACGCGACAAATCTTCGTCCTCGGCCAGTTCGCCCAAGTGACTGTTGACGTAATCGGCGTCGATTGCGATCGGCGCAGCGTCAGGGCTGGAGGCCATGTCGCCTGCGCTGAACGACACTTCCTCAAGCAGGCGCTCAAGCAGCGTGTGCAGGCGACGGGCACCGATGTTCTCGGTCTTCTCGTTGACCTGCCAGGCGATTTCCGCCAGACGCTTGATGCCTTCGGGCTTGAATTCGATATTCAGGCCTTCGGTCTTGAGCAGCGCGCAATACTGCTCGGTCAGCGATGCGTGCGGCTCGCTGAGGATGCGTTCGAAATCCTGCGGCGACAGGGCCTTGAGCTCGACGCGAATCGGCAGACGACCCTGAAGCTCGGGCACCAGATCGCTCGGCTTGCTCAGGTGGAATGCACCGGAGGCGATGAACAGGATGTGGTCGGTCTTGACCATGCCCAGCTTGGTGTTCACCGTACAGCCTTCGATCAGCGGCAACAGGTCGCGCTGAACGCCTTCGCGGGACACGTCCACGCCACCGGAATTGCCGCGCTTGGCCACCTTGTCGATCTCGTCGATGAACACGATACCGTGCTGCTCGACGGCTTCCAGCGCCTTGACCTTCAACTCTTCATCGTTGACCAGACGGCCCGCTTCTTCTTCACGGACCAGCTTGAGCGCTTCCTTGACCTTGAGCTTGCGGCTCTTCTTCTTGCCCTTGCCCATATTGGCAAACAGGCTCTGAAGCTGGTTGGTCATCTCTTCCATGCCGGGTGGCGCGGAGATATCGACGCCTACGGCTTCGTTGATCTCGATCTCGATTTCCTTGTCATCCAGCTGACCTTCACGCAGGCGCTTGCGGAACAGCTGGCGAGTGTTGGAATCGTTGGTCTGCACCGGGTCTTCGTTGAAGCCGACACGGGCCGGTGGCAGCAGGGCATCAAGAATGCGATCTTCGGCCGCATCTTCGGCACGATGGCGAACTTTGACGATTTCCTGCTCGCGCAGCAGCTTGATCGCAGCGTCGGCCAGATCACGGATGATCGACTCGACATCGCGGCCGACATAGCCGACTTCAGTGAACTTGGTCGCTTCGACCTTGATGAACGGCGCGTTGGCGAGCTTGGCCAGACGACGGGCGATTTCGGTCTTGCCGACACCGGTCGGGCCGATCATCAGAATGTTCTTCGGCGTCACTTCGACGCGCAGCTCTTCAGGGAGCTGCATGCGGCGCCAGCGGTTGCGCAGGGCAATCGCAACGGCGCGCTTGGCATCGTCCTGGCCGATGATATGGCGGTTGAGTTCGTGGACGATTTCGCGGGGAGTCATGGACATAATGATTGACGGTCCTCTAGCGCAAACAAGCCGAGAGCGGCTTATTCGGCGAGGTCCTGCTCCTCAATGGTGATGTTGTGGTTGGTAAACACGCAAATGTCGCCTGCGATGTGCAGGGAGGTTTCCGCGATTTCGCGTGCCGACAGATCGGTCTTGAGCAGCAGGGCGCGTGCGGCGGCCTGAGCGAATGCACCGCCGGAGCCCATCGCGATCAAACCGTCTTCCGGTTCGACGACATCGCCGTTGCCGGTGATGATCAGCGAGGCGTCCTTGTTGGCGACGGCCAGCATGGCCTCCAGACGGCTCAGCGAGCGGTCGGTGCGCCAGTCCTTGGCCAGTTCGACGGCTGCCCGCACCAGATGACCCTGGTGTTTTTCCAGTTGGCCTTCGAAGCGCTCGAACAGCGTGAATGCATCGGCGGTAGCGCCAGCGAACCCGGCAATCACTTCGCCGTGGTACAGGCGACGGACTTTCTTTGCGTTGCCTTTCATGACGGTATTGCCCAGGGAAACCTGGCCGTCGCCAGCCATGACGACTTTGCCGTGACGGCGCACTGAAACGATGGTGGTCAAGGGGAGAGTCTCCACGCAGCGGGGCGAAAATGCCCTGATGCAGACTCATATGGGGGTGGGGTCGGGTATTTCAACCGTTGGGGATGAATGGCTTTCTCAACACTGATCGTGCCCATCGCTTCGCGTGGGCATGCCTCCCGTGACGCTCCGCGTCACAAATGGCACAGATTGCTGACTCAGTGAGCCGAGCGAATGACGTGGATAACGCTGGAGCTTGGCACACATCTGCGCCGCATTCGAGAGCGGACGCGGAGCGTCCTGGAAGGCATTCCCACGCAGAGCGTGGGAACGATCATCGATCAGTGTCGAGGCAGACTTGTGTATAACGATGAGCGCTCCGCATGCGAACTATCGACTATTGGTGCGCGCCTTACCGGCTCTGGCGCTGCTGCAACAACAGGTTACTAAATCCACCACCCGCCAGTTGTTTCTGGGCCGTGGTCAGTTGTTCGCGGTTGCTGAACGGACCGACCAGTACGCGGTACCAGGTTTCGTCTTTCACCGTGCCGGATTCGACCGTTGCCGTCTGGCCCAGCAGGATGATCTGCGCACGTACCTTTTCGGCGTCGGCCTGCTTGCGGAACGAGCCCGCCTGCAGGAAGAACGTGGTCACCGCTGCCGGTTTGGTTGCCGCGACCGGAGGCGCTGGAGGTGGCGTCAGACCGCTGAGGGCAGCCTGGGCGCGGGCCGTGTCGATCTTGGCGGCCTGCTCCGGCGTAACCGGGGCGGTCGGCGCGACCGCAGGTGGCGTCTTTTCAGGCACCGCTTCGTTCGGCACGATCACTTCCGACTCGGGCAGCAAGGTGTAGAAGTCATACTTGGGCTTGACCGGCGCCGTCGGGCTTGGTGGCGTCTTGTTCGCCTCGGCGATCTTCGCGGCCTTGGCGTCAGCCTTGACTCGCTTGATGTCATCGCCGCCGGGTTCGAGCTTCATCAGGAAGACAACGAATGCGCCTACGGTCAAACCAATGACCAGCCACAGCCATCCTGGAATCGGCTGCTTGGCGGGTGCCTGATAACGGCTGGCGCCGCGCTTGGGTGCCGGTTTCTTCTTCGCAACTGCCAACTTACATACGCTCCAGAGTTTCCAGACCCAACAGATCCAGGCCTTGCTTGAGGGTGCGACCGGTCAACGCTGCCAGACGCAGGCGGCTCTGCTGCTGATCGGGATTTTCGGCACCAAGGATCGGGCAGTTTTCGTAAAAGCTCGAAAACAGACCCGCAAGGTCATACAGGTAAGCACAGAGTACGTGAGGCGTGCCTTTTTCTGCGACGTTATTCAGGGTTTCGGTGAATTGCGCCAGGCGAGCCGCCAGTTCCTGCTCCTGTGGCGCTTCCAGCACGATCTTGCCTTTGCTGGCGTCGAACGGCGTGCCCAGCTTGCGGAATACGCCAGACACGCGAGTGTAGGCGTAGAGCAGGTAAGGCGCGGTGTTGCCTTCGAAGCTCAGCATCTGGTCGAAGTTGAAGCTGTAGTCGCTGGTGCGGTGCTTGGACAGGTCGGCGTACTTCACTGCGCTGATGCCCACCGCCTTGGCAATGCTGCGCAGTTCGGCTTCCGCTACCTCGGGATTCTTTTCTTTCACCAGCGTGTAGGCACGCTCTTCGGCTTCGTCGAGCAGGTCGATCAGCTTGACCGTGCCGCCATCGCGCGTCTTGAACGGACGGCCGTCGGCGCCGTTCATGGTGCCAAAGCCCATGTGCTCCAGCTGCATGCCTTCATGAACGAAGCCTGCGCGGCGCGCTACCTCAAATACTTGCTGGAAGTGCAGCGCCTGACGCTGGTCGACGAAGTAGAGCGCACGGTCCGCCTTGAGCACCTTGCTGCGATAACGAATGGCGGCAAGGTCAGTGGTGGCGTACAGATAGCCGCCACCGGCTTTCTGTACGATCACCGGCAGGGGCGTGTCTTCCGCGGTGCGGAATTCATCGAGGAACACGCACAGGGCGCCATTGCTTTCCACCAGCAGGCCTGCGGCCTTCAAGTCGCTGACCACATTGGCCAGATCATCGTTATAGGCGCTTTCGCCCATGACATCGGCCGGGGTCAGATTGACGTTGAGGCGCTCGTAGGTCTTCTGGCAGTGCGACAGCGAGATCTCGTTGAAGCGTTTCCACAGCGCGAGGCACTCGGCATCGCCGCCCTGCAACTTGACCACCAGCCCGCGAGCGCGCTCGGCGAACTCTTCGGATTCGTCGAAGCGCTGCTTCGCGGCGCGGTAGAAGTTTTCCAGGTCAGACAGTTCGTCGCTGGTCGCCGGTTTTTCCTGAAGATACGCCAGCAGCATGCCGAACTGGGTACCCCAGTCGCCGACATGGTTCTGGCGAATGACGGTGTCGCCCAGAAAAGCGAGGACGTTGGCTACGCCGTCACCAATGATGGTCGAGCGGAGGTGGCCGACGTGCATTTCCTTGGCCAGGTTCGGTGCCGACAGGTCGACCACCACACGCTGCGCCGGGCCTGCCTTGCGCACCGAAAGCTGTGGGTCCGCCAGGGCCGCGTCCAGACGCGCGGCCAGGGCCTGAGTGTTCTGGAAAAAATTCAGAAAGCCGGGGCCTGCGATCTCCACCTTGCTGACCTGCTCATCAGCGGGCAGCGCTGCAATCAGCTTTTCAGCCAGATCACGCGGCTTCATCCCGGCAGGCTTGGCGAGCATCATCGCGATATTGCTGGCGAAGTCCCCGTGGGTCTTGTCGCGAGCGTTCTCTACCTGAATCGCCGGCGTCAGCCCTTCTGGCAAGACGCCCTCGGTGACGAGACTGGTCAGGGCTTGTTGGATCAGCTGACGAATGGTGTCTTTCATGATGCTCTCTTCGACCGCAAGCGCGGTGGCGCCTGGATGCGCGGGTGGAAAAACTCTGCATTATCCGTTGCTCAAGCCGTGTTGCCAACCGTGTTGGTTTTCAGGCCCGTAACTGTGCAGCCGCGTCCCACAAAAGCCGTGTTTATTTACATGGATAGCTCAGTACAGATCCACCGGATCCACATCCAGCGACCACCGGACCTGCCTGCCGCTGGGCATTTGCTCCAGGACAATCAGCCACTGGCTCAGCAATTTGTGCAGCGGCGCGCGGGCGCTGGACTGCAGCAGCAGTTGCGCACGATAACGTCCCGCGCGGCGCTCCATGGGGGCGGGCACCGGGCCGAGCAGTTCGATGCCGCCCAGGCTCATGTCAGCCAGCAGTCGTTCGGCTTCACTGCAAGCCTGATCCAGAAACTCCTCGGCCTGCCCGGGCTTGTGCGCTTCTGCGCGCAGTAATGCCAGGTGCGAGAACGGCGGCAGTCCGGCGGAGCGGCGTTCGCTCAGGGCCTGCTCGGCGAACGCGAAATAGCCCTGTTCGGTGAGCTGGATCAACAGCGGATGGTCGGCCAGGTGCGTCTGGATGATCACCTTGCCCGGCTCTTCGGCCCGGCCTGCGCGCCCGGCGACCTGCACGATCAGTTGTGCCATGCGCTCGCTGGCCCGGAAGTCGCCGGAGAACAGCCCGCCGTCAGCGTCGAGAATGGACACCAGCGTAACGCGGGGGAAGTGGTGCCCTTTGGCGAGCATCTGTGTGCCCACCAGAATGCACGGTTGGCCGCGCTGGATGGTCGCGAATAGCTGGTTCATCGCATCCTTGCGCGAGGTGCTGTCGCGATCGACGCGCAGCACCGGGTAATCCGGAAACAGAATCGCCAGGCGCTCTTCAGCGCGCTCGGTGCCTGCACCAACCGGTCGCAGATCCACCTTGCCGCAGGACGGGCACTGACGCGGGATTCGTTCAACGTATCCGCAGTGGTGGCAGCGCAACTCGCCTGAGCGTTGGTGCACGGTCATGCGCGCATCGCAGCGCTGGCAGCCGGACATCCAGCCGCAATCGTGGCACAGCAAGGTCGGCGCAAAGCCGCGGCGGTTGAGGAACACCAGCACTTGCTGGCCTGCCGCGAGCGTCTGGCCGATGGCCTGTTGCATCGGCCCGGAGATACCGCTGTCCAGTGGACGACTCTTTACGTCCAGGCGCAGAAAGCGCGGTTGTTGTGCGCCACCGGCCCGCTGATTCAGGCGCAGCAGGCCATAACGGCCGGTGTAGGCGTTGTGCAGGCTTTCCAGTGATGGCGTCGCCGAACCGAGCACAATCGGGATGTTTTCCTGACGGGCGCGCACCAGCGCCAGATCGCGGGCGTGATAGCGCAGGCCTTCCTGCTGTTTATAGGAACCGTCGTGCTCTTCGTCGATGATGATCAGGCCCGGGTTCTTCATGGGCGTGAACAGCGCCGAACGGGTGCCGATAATAATGTCGGCCTCGCCGTCGCGCGCCGCCAGCCAGGCGTCCAGTCGCTCACGGTCGTTGACGGCCGAATGCACCAGCGCAATACGTGCATTGAAGCGCTGTTCGAAACGCGCCAGGGTCTGCGGCCCGAGGTTGATTTCCGGAATCAGTACCAGCGCCTGCTTGCCAGCTTCCAGCGTCTCGCGAATCAGCTGCAGATAGACTTCGGTTTTGCCGCTGCCCGTCACGCCCGCCAGCAGAAAGGCGTGGAAGCTGTCGAACCCGGCGCGAATGGCCTCATAGGCGGCGCGCTGTTCGGTGTTGAGCGGCAATTCCGGCTGGGCCAGCCAGTGTTCATGTCGCGCACTGGGCGCGTGGCTGCGCACCTCGACGTACACCAGTTCCTTGGCCAGCAACAGGTTGAGGCTGTCTTTATTAAGCATCAGCTTGCTGAGCAGTTGATGCGCTACGCCATGGGGATGCTGGGCGAGGGTGGTCAGGGCTTCCCGCTGCTTGGGCGCGCGGGCGATGCGCGAGTCGTCGACGCTGGCGCCGGGTGATACGTGCCAGAAGCGTTCCTGGCGGGTTTCGGCCAGTTCGCCCTGACGCAGCAACACCGGCAACGCCCAGTTCAAGGTGTCGCCCAGGCTGTGCTGATAATACTGGGACGTCCACAGGCACAGCTTGAACAGCGCAGGAGGCAGTGGCGCCTGGCTGTCCAGCAAGGCAATGGCCGGTTTCAATTTTTCAGCGGGTACTTCGCTGTGATCCACGACCTCGACCAGAATGCCGATCATTTCCCGCCGACCAAATGGCACTCGCAACCGCATGCCGGGCTGCAGGGCACTGCGCGACACGCCAGCGGGGGCGCGGTAATCGAACAGGCGGCGAAGCGGCGAGGGCAGGGCAAGGCGCAGGATGGCGTCGGGCACGCGGTGTTTCCCTGTGTCGGTCGTGGGCGATGGGCGATCTTAGCAGACGACCGGTGCAAAGGTTCGCTTGCGTCGTTTTGATTGTCTGATACTATCCACGGCCTATTTCCGTGCGGTATTCAACAATAGTGTTGGGTGGCGGCACGCTAGACTGAGGAAGTACCGATGAAAGCTGATATCCATCCAGTTTACGAAGCCATTGACGCAACCTGCAGCTGCGGCAATGTCATCAAGACCCGTTCCACTCTCGCCGGCCCTTTGAGCCTCGACGTGTGCAACGAGTGCCACCCGTTCTACACTGGCAAGCAGAAGACGCTTGACATTGGCGGCCGTGTCGACAAGTTCAAATCCCGTTTCGGTGCGTTCGGCGCAACCAAAGCGAAGTAAGACTGGCTGCCTCTTGGGCATTTCCAGACTGCTTGAAAAGACGCCCCTTGTGGGCGTCTTTTTTATGTCCGCGATTTGGCTGTCCGAGGCGCAGGCGTTCTGCCCCGCACCGGCCGGTTTGCCTGTTGCAAAGGTGCAGCGGGTGGTGGACGGCGACACCCTGCGCCTGAGCGATGGTCGCAGCGTGCGAATGATTGGTCTCAATACCCCCGAGACCGGCAAGCGCGGTCAGTCCGCCGAGCCGTTTGCCGAAGCGGGCAAGCGACGTCTGCAAGCGCTGGTCAAAGACAGCGGCGATCAGGTCCGCCTGCAGATCGGTCAGCAGGCCAAGGATCGTTACGGTCGCACGCTGGCCAACGTCTACAGCCGCAACGGCACCAATCTTGAGGCGCAGTTGCTCAGCGAAGGGCTCGGCTATCTGGTCGCCTTTGCACCCAATACGGCGCTGGTCGATTGCCAGCAGAGCGCCGAGCGTCATGCGCGTCAGGCCAGACTGGGTCTGTGGCGCAACTCGCCTGTGCAATCTGCCAATCGGATCAAAAAAGGCGGCTTTGCCGTGGTGACCGGTCGTGTGA
This sequence comes from Pseudomonas viridiflava, assembly GCF_900184295.1. NCBI lineage: Bacteria > Pseudomonadati > Pseudomonadota > Gammaproteobacteria > Pseudomonadales > Pseudomonadaceae > Pseudomonas > Pseudomonas viridiflava. The sequence goes on along the minus strand of NZ_LT855380.1, from coordinate 5,497,842 downwards.
AGAGCGTTCAGCGCAATCGCGGCGGTGTCTGGATCGAACTCGACGGTTCACTGGTGTTACGCGTTGCCCCTGACCTGCTGTCTGCCTTCGATGTGGCGAAACTTGAGCGGCTCAAGGGTCAACAGATCGAGGCGCGGGGCTGGGTGGTGGACCGTTCCCGGCGCGGTGGTCTACAGTCAGGACAGGCTCGCTGGCTGATGCCGCTGACCCACCCGGCCATGCTCAACCCCTAGGCATCGCCTGCAATCCCGGGCCTTTCGACGAGCGGTTCGGCTTTTTGTGTTTCCAGTGCCTTAGCGGAAAGTCTAACTTCTCGCCCCTTGACAGCAGTGACTGGTCAGTCTTGTTAGGACTATGCATCTTGCGTATCCTCGGCGGTCCGTCTGTCCCACAGTAAAAAAAGCGGAATCCAATACATGTCAGATTTGAAAACTGCCGCGCTCGATTACCATGCCAATCCCCGTCCAGGGAAGCTGAGCGTAGAACTCACCAAGCCGACCGCAACCGCTCGTGACCTGGCTCTGGCCTACAGCCCTGGCGTTGCTGAACCCGTGCGTGAAATTGCCCGTGACCCCGAGCTGGCTTACAAGTACACCGGCAAAGGCAACCTGGTAGCAGTTATCTCCGATGGCACCGCAATCCTCGGCCTCGGCGATCTGGGCCCGTTGGCCTCCAAGCCGGTCATGGAAGGCAAAGGGGTTCTGTTCAAGCGTTTCGCCGGTATCGACGTTTTCGATATCGAAGTCGATTCCGAAAGCCCGCAGGCCTTCATCGACACCGTTAAGCGCATCTCGATCACTTTCGGCGGCATCAACCTGGAAGACATCAAGGCACCTGAGTGCTTTGAAATCGAGAAAGCGCTGATCGAACAGTGTGACATCCCGGTGTTCCACGATGACCAGCACGGCACCGCTATCGTGACCGCAGCCGGCATGATCAATGCACTGGAAATCGTCGGCAAATCCCTCGACACCGCCAAGATCGTCTGCCTGGGCGCTGGCGCTGCCGCCATCTCCTGCATGAAGCTGCTGGTGAGCATGGGCGCGAAGATCGAAAACATCTTCATGATCGACCGCACCGGCGTGATCCACTCCGGCCGTACCGACCTGAACCAGTACAAGGCTGTGTTCGCACACGCCACCGAGAAGCGCACGCTGACCGATGCACTGGAAGGTGCTGACGTGTTCGTAGGCCTGTCCGGTCCTAACCTGCTGAGCGCTGAAAACCTCAAGCTGATGGCCAAGGATCCGATCGTGTTCGCCTGCTCGAACCCTGATCCGGAAATCTCCCCGGAACTGGCTCACGCCACTCGCAGCGACGTGATCATGGCGACCGGCCGTTCGGACTACCCGAACCAGGTCAACAACGTACTGGGCTTCCCGTTCATCTTCCGTGGTGCTCTGGACGTTCGCGCCAAGCGCATCAACGAAGAAATGAAGATCGCCGCAGCCAACGCCCTGCGCGAATTGGCCAAACTGCCGGTTCCTCAGGAAGTGTGCGACGCCTATGGTGGCATCAAACTGGAATTCGGTCGTGAGTACATCATCCCGAAACCAATGGACACCCGCCTGCTGGGCCGTATCGCCGAAGCAGTCGCCAAGGCCGCTATCGAAAGCGGTGTGGCCACCCTGCCATATCCGAAGCACTACCCGCTGACCAGCGTGGACGACGTGTTCAAGGGCTGATTCCTTGAAGCAATAAAAAACCCGCAGAGATGCGGGTTTTTTATTGAGCGGTCGCTGTCAGGCGTTTTTAACCTGCGCGATGATCTCGTTCTGGCGCTTGGTCGCCTCAGTCAGAACAACACTGTAAATACGCTTTTTTTCATCGGACTTCGCGTTGCGAATGAATTCCGCGAAAGGATTCTTGGCCTTCTCGGAGTGCGGATTTGGAAGCTTCATTGACTGGCTCCTGAGGTGAGACGTTTTCCAGCGCAGCTGCCAGCTCATCGCGGGTATAGCGCTCGGGGATATGGTAGTCAATCCTGTCCACGCCCGCCTTGTAAAGGCGGGCTGAGTTATCTATGTGCTTTAGAAGCAGATCGACATGCACATGTTTTCCATACTCTAGCTTAAGCGTGTTCACGACGTCACGTGCGGAGAAGTATTGCTCGACGAAATGGTCAGCGAGGATACGCCTGCCCTCTGCCTGCTCTCGAGCCTTGACGAACTCCCAGGCAAGCAACGGATTTTGATAGACATACAGCACTTGAACGTAGCGTCCTTTCTCCAAGGATCTTTCGACATTGCTCCGTGCAATGTCGATTTTTGCAAGGGTCCCATCCAGCAGAAAAGACTGCTGCTGCGATAGTGCCAGATCGATAATCTTGGAAATCAGAATTGAGATGCCACCTTGGAACAGGTACGCGTTACCCCCGGTGTAGAGATCAAATTCAGCGCGTAGCTCGTCTGGGTCTATTCGTAAAATAGACGAGCTTGTAAAGAGATTCAGAAGAGCAATCGACGCTTCTGTCTTACCTGCTCCAGGGGATCCAGACATGAAAACCGATACGGGCTCGTCCTCTGCCGGGTAAAGATCCAGTGAGGTCAGCTTTCTCCCGATAGCCTTCTTGTTTTGCCTCGCGAATTTGATCGCTTCGTTCCAGAGTCTCTTCTCATCATCCGTGAATTCCACCAACACTCCATTTTTTTCCAGCCTGCCCTCTCGGTACCGAGTAGGAAGCGGTTAGCGATACGATGAAGAGTAGCGGTCGAAATTGAATCTGGAGCACGCAAGCCTGGCCAAAATACTTCAAAAGATATCTGTACAGCCGCCAATAACGTGATCGCGACCCATTCGTCGATTGTTCGGATGCACACGGCCAGGACTCGGAATGCTTTTGGATACTCTGCTATGCGAATCGTGACGAACGGGCAGGTTTGACGGCTCACCCCTGCAAAATCACCTCGGTCAACTCATCGATCGCTTCCTGCCGTTCAGCCTGATTCAGCCGCGCACGCGGGTTCAGTGATGACCATTGCGGGTGGGCTCGGGATCGTGACAAAGGTTCGGGCAGTTTGCCCTTACGCCAGGTCTTGTCTTGCGGTGTGGTCAGTTCGATGCTGTTGATCGCCGCATGGCCTCTGACGCCCAGCGCAAGCATCAGCTGACGTTGTCGAAGCGCAAGCAGGCGCAGTACGGCGTCGTCGACGGTCAGTTCCCGGTGTCCCTTGAGTTTGCCCAGCAGACGTCCGCCGTAGCTGCGGGCGGTCAGCAGGGCGCCGCCGGCAATGGCACCTACCAGCGCAGCGGCGCCCAGTGTGACGCCACCGACCATCAGGTCCACGCCTGCTCCGGCCGCGGCGCCTGCTGCCACGCCGCCGCCGACGCGTACGCCCATCAGTTTGAGGGTTTCGGGGTTGAACAGGTCATCACCCCAGCGTCCATCCATCAACGGCAGGTCGCTGGCGGTCACGTCATCCTTGCGAAACGCATGCAGCTTGAGCAGCGCTTCGACGCACTGCTGTTCACGCTGACGGACCGCCTGACGTAATGCTTCGATGGCCTGTTTCTCCTGATCAGGCGTGGTTTCGACGCTACGCCGACAGGCTGCGCAGTCGATCAGCATTTTCGCGATCAGACGCGCTGCGCTGTGTCGTTTGGCCTGACGCTGTTTCTCCTGATCCTCGATCAGACGCTCCAACTGCGGGCGTGCGCTTTCCAGCATGAGCGCCAGACTTTCATATAGCCGCCGCCCGCCGTCTTCAGGAGGGGCGACGCTGTCGAAACGCACCAGCGCATGCAGACCGAGACGTGAGAGGGCTTCGCGCCATTCAGGCTCGCGGTGTTGCTGCGCACTGACGAAATTGAGCACTGGCAATAAGGGTTTCCCGCAACTGGCGAGCACGGACAGTTCGTCGCGGTATTTGGACAGCACCGGTTCGCGGGCATCGATGACATACAGACCCGCATTCGAATCGAGCAACTGTCGCAGCACTTTGGCTTCCTGCTCGAAGCGTTGGCGAGCTTCGCTGCCTTCCAGAAAGCGTTCCAGTCGAGCCGGGCCGTCCAGCCGTTCACCGGGGCGGTCCAAACGCTCCAGATAGTCGAGCAGGGCGATGGCATCTTCCAGGCCAGGCGTGTCGTACAACTCGACCGTAGCCTGGCCGTCCACCGAGAGACGAGCACCTTCGACATGCCGTGTGGTGCTGGGGCGATGGGACACTTCGCCGAACGTCACATCGCCCGTCAGGGTGCGCAGCAAGGAGGTCTTGCCCACGTTGGTGTGGCCGACCACGGCGAGCTTGATGGGACCAGACTTGCGCGCATCACTCATGGCCTGTCTCCAGCCAGCTCATGGGCAGATGGTCTGCCCAGGGCAATTGCAGTTGATCCAGCGCGACATGCCAGTCATCCAGCCGCTCGGGGTCCAGGGTTTGTCCGGCGGGCGCAGGCAGCAGCCAGATGCGGGTTGCTCCGGCGCAGCGCGCCAGTTCTGCGATCAGCGCAAGGCTGCCGCGATCCGGCGAGCGACGCGGGTCACAGGCAATCAGCAGGCGTGCGGGCGGGTATTGAGTCAGTTGTTCCAGCAGTCTGTGGCGTGACTCGCGGCTGTCCAGAACACCTGCGTTGGCAACGCCAGCGGGCAAATGGGGCGGCCAGACCTGTTGGTCGTCCAGCTCGATGGCCACCAGCAGGGCGCCGTCGCTTTGAGCAATCCCTGCGTCGCGCTGAACCTGATGCAGCATTGCGGGCTCGGCATCGTTGACGCCCAGGCGTTCGCTGCTTGGCATCAGTCGTTCACGCAGCTCAAGGTAATCGGGCTGTTCCAGATCGAGTCGCAGGCCAGCGCGGCCGTTTTTCCAGCGCCACAGGCAAAGCGCGGCCAGCATTAGGCGCGGCAGGATGCCATAGACCAGCAGCACACCAACCAGCCACGCCGCCCAGGCCTGGCGAGCGTTTTCGATGCTCAATGCGCCGTCACCACTGGCTCGGATCATGGATTCGTCCGGCACGCTGAAGCCCAGCCAGGCCGGGATCGTACTCAGCGTCTGGGTCAGGCTGACGAACGTGTCGCTGCTCAGAATGGTGGTTTCCCAGACAAACCCGTAGCGCCGGGTCGACATCAGCATCAACAGCACCAGCAGCGCACTGAGCAGTGCGATCAGCCACAGGCTGTTGACCACCAGTCCCAAGACCCAGCGATTCAGGCGTTTGCGTTGCAGCAGCAGAATCAGCGCCGGTGCCAGTTGCGCGGCCTGAGCGTCGCGGGCGAGTTTTTCACTCAGCCATAACCAGAGTCGGCCAAGTCCACTGTTGTTGCGCCCGGCAAAAACCACACCCAGCGCCCAACTGATCAGCAGAATCAGATTCAAACCGAGCAGGCTGCACAGCGCCCAGAACACATTGACCGGCGTCTGGCCGTCGCCCATGGCAGCGAAGGCCAGACCGGCGCCACTCATGACCGCCATTACGGCCAGTGCCATCAGAGCCAGTCGCGCGCCCTGTTTCCAGTGATGCAGCGCGGCAACCATGCCGTCGCGCTCCGCCAGCCACAAGGCACGGTGAGTGATGCGGGTCGTGAGGTCGCCTTCGCCAGCGCGTGCGCGGCGGTTGGCCTCCTGATCGTCGAGCGTCCCCGCTTGTTTTTCACGCAGGCGCACAGCTTCGGTCAGCCAGAGGGTATCGAGGGGTGTCAGCGCAGTCACACGGCGTCTCTTCAAGGAATTCAGCGGTGAGCATAACCGCTGTCATGGGACTGAGCACGGCGTGTAACAGTTCAGTGGCTTGCTGCGTGTGCTCTGATATCCTCGCTCGATGAATACTCATCTCCCCCTCAGCCTGATTGCCGCCCTTGGTGAAAACCGAGTGATCGGCGTCGACAATTCCATGCCCTGGCATTTGCCGGGGGACTTCAAATACTTCAAGGCGACGACCCTCGGCAAGCCGATCATCATGGGTCGCAAGACCTGGGATTCGCTGGGCCGTCCACTGCCGGGGCGCCTGAATCTGGTGGTCAGCCGCCAGACAGACCTTCAGCTCGAGGGTGCCGAGGTTTTTGCTTCGCTGGACGCCGCTGTGGCGCGTGCCCAGCAGTGGGCGCACGAGCAGGGCGTCGATGAAGTCATGCTGATAGGTGGTGCTCAGTTGTACACCCAGGGCCTGGCTCAGGCGGATCGTTTGTATCTGACGCGCGTGGCGTTGAGTCCGGAAGGCGATGCCTGGTTTCCCGAGTTCGATCAGGTGCAGTGGAAGCTGGTTTCCAACACTGAAAACCCCGCCGTCGAAGACAAGCCCGCCTACAACTTCGAAGTGTGGGAACGGGCCTGAACCATCAGCGGTGATGCGGCAGCAAACAAAATGTCACAAAACTGTCGTTTTTTGTTTTGCTGTCGCGATCAATGGGGTAAATGACGTCTTCTGACGCCTCAAAGGTCGCTCGCGCACTTTCGCGTTCATAATATTTTGTTACGGTCTGACCCTTCGAATTTTTGAGAAGGGGACTTCGCTCATGAAACTCGCGCCAAAAATGCTGTTTGCTGCACTTTGTGTCGGGCTGGCCAGCCAGGCTTTCGCCGCCACCGAATTGAAGCATTGGCCCGAGCCCGCCGCGAAAGCACTCGATGCGATGATCGCCGCAAACGCCAACAAGGGTAACTACGCAGTCTTTGACATGGACAACACCAGCTACCGCTTCGACCTCGAAGAATCGCTGTTGCCGTACATGGAAAACAAAGGCCTGATCACCCGGGAGAAGCTTGATCCTTCCCTCAAACTGATGCCGTTCAAAGACACCGCCGAGCACAAGGAAAGCCTGTTCAGTTACTACTATCGCCTCTGCGAGGTCGACGACATGGTCTGCTACCCATGGGTCGCTCAGGTGTTTTCAGGTTTCACCCTTCAGGAGCTCAAAGGCTACGTGGATGAGCTGATGGCGCTCGACAAGCCGATCCCTGCGACCTACTACGATGGCGATACCGTCAAACAGCTGAATGTCGAACCGCCCCGCGTGTTCACCGGCCAGACCGAGCTGTACAAGAAGCTGATGGAAAACGGCATCGACGTCTATGTGATGACCGCAGCCTCCGAAGAACTCGTCCGTATGGTCGCCTCCGATCCCAAGTACGGCTACAACGTCAAGCCAGAGAACGTGATCGGCGTGTCGCTGCTGCTCAAGGACAGAAAAACCGGTGATCTGACCACGGCGCGCAAACAGATCACGGCTGGCAAATATGATGCGAAAAGCAACATGGGCCTGGAGCTGACGCCTTACCTGTGGACACCTGCGACCTGGATGGCAGGTAAACAGGCGGCCATCCTGACCTACATCGACGAATGGAAAAAACCGGTGCTGGTGGGCGGTGATACCCCGACGAGCGACGGCTACATGCTGTTCCACAGCGTCGACGTCAGCAAAGGTGGCGTGCATTTGTGGATCAACCGCAAGGACAAATACATGACGCAGTTGAACGGCATGATGAAGAAGAACGCCGAAGCCCAGGCCCAGGAAGGGCTGCCGGTGACTGCCGACAAGAACTGGGTGATCGTCAAACCGGACGAGATTCAGTGAGGAATACGATGATGATCGTCCCCACGCTCTGCGCTCAGCGTTATACACAAGTCCGCAAGACGCGCAAAACGGGGGCCTAAACGAAAGTGACTGACTGAATGCATACCCCGTGGGAGGCGGCTTGCCGGCGATGGCGCCAGTTCAGTCACTGACAGGTCGCTTCAGAAAAAGCATCGCCGGCAAGCCGCCTCCCACAGTCCGTGGTCGCAGCAAGACTCGGGTATGACGCTGAGCACAAGCATGGGCATGATCGGGGTGCTTGAGATCACGCTGATCGTTCCTACGCTCCGCGTGGGAATGCCGCTCAGGACGCTCCGCGTCCGCTCTCGAATGTGGCGCAGATGCGTAGACAAGCTCCAGCGTTATCTACGTCATGCGCTCGGCCCACTGAATCCGCAGTCTGTGCCATTTGTGACGCGGAGCGTCACGGGAGGCATGCCCACGCGGAGTGAAGGGCACGATCAGTGTTGAGGCGGACTTATGTATAACGCCGAGCGCTCTGCGTGGGAATGCCTCCCAGAACGCTCCGCGTCCGCTTTTAAGGGCACATACGCTCCATTAACCCAACAAAAAGCCCGGCATCTCTGCCGGGCTTTTTGCATTACCGATGCTGCTTCAAGGCACCAGCTTGTCCAGCAACGCCTTGTCACGCACAGCGCCTTTGTCGGCACTGGTTGCCAACAGGGCGTAGGCCTTGAGGGCGGTAGTCACCTTGCGAGGGCGCGATTCGACCGGCTTCCAGCCTTTCTTGTCCTGCTCGGCACGGCGCTCGGCCATTTCAGCGTCGTCGATCAACAGATTGATCGAGCGGTTCGGAATGTCGATCAGCACCTTGTCGCCATCGCGCACCAGACCGATTGCGCCACCAGCAGCGGCTTCAGGCGATGCGTGGCCGATGGACAGACCCGAAGTGCCGCCCGAGAAGCGACCGTCGGTGAGCAGCGCACAATCCTTGCCCAGACCTTTGGACTTCAGGTACGACGTCGGGTAGAGCATTTCCTGCATGCCCGGGCCGCCTTTCGGGCCTTCGTAGCGAATGATCACGATATCGCCAGCCTTCACTTCGTCAGCAAGGATGCCGCGCACGGCGCTGTCCTGGCTTTCGAAAATCTTGGCATTGCCTTCGAACACGTGGATCGACTCATCGACACCTGCGGTTTTCACCACGCAGCCATCCAGTGCGATGTTGCCGTACAGCACGGCCAGGCCGCCTTCCTGCGAGTAAGCGTGCTCGACGCTGCGGATGCAGCCGTTTTCACGGTCGTCATCCAGGCTCTCCCAGCGGGTCGACTGGCTGAACGCGGTTTGCGTCGGGATGCCTGCCGGGCCTGCCTTGAAGAAGGTGTGAACCGCTTCGTCGTCAGTCTGGGTGATGTCCCACTTCGCGATGCCCTCGGCCAGGGTCTTGCTGTGCACGGTCGGCAGGTCTGTGTGCAACAGACCGCCGCGCGCCAGCTCGCCAAGGATGCTGAAAATCCCGCCTGCGCGGTGCACGTCTTCCATGTGGTACTTCTGGATGTTCGGCGCGACCTTGCAGAGCTGCGGCACCTTGCGCGACAGACGGTCGATGTGGCGCAGGTCGAAGTCGATCTCGGCTTCCTGAGCGGCGGCGAGCAAGTGCAGGATGGTGTTGGTCGAGCCGCCCATGGCGATGTCCAGCGTCATGGCATTCTCGAACGCCTTGAAGTTGGCAATGTTGCGCGGCAGCACCGAGTCATCGTTTTGGGTGTAGTACTGTCTGCACAGGTCGACAATGGTGCGGCCCGCCTGCAGAAACAGTTGCTCACGGTCACTGTGAGTGGCGAGCGCGGAACCGTTGCCCGGCAACGCCAGACCCAGTGCTTCGGTCAGGCAGTTCATCGAGTTGGCGGTGAACATGCCCGAGCACGAACCGCATGTCGGGCAGGCGCTGCGTTCGTATTCGGCGACTTTTTCATCGCTGGCAGTCGAGTCGGCGGCAATGACCATGGCATCGACAAGATCCAGGCCATGGCTGGCCAGTTTGGTCTTGCCAGCTTCCATTGGTCCGCCGGACACGAAAATCACCGGAATGTTGAGGCGCAACGACGCCATCAGCATGCCAGGGGTGATCTTGTCGCAGTTGGAGATACAGACAATGGCGTCCGCGCAGTGGGCGTTGACCATGTATTCCACGGAGTCGGCGATGATTTCGCGGCTCGGCAGCGAATACAGCATGCCGTCATGGCCCATGGCGATGCCGTCATCCACCGCAATGGTGTTGAATTCCTTGGCCACGCCACCGGCGCGTTCGACTTCGCGGGCTACCAGTTGACCCATGTCTTTCAGGTGCACGTGGCCCGGTACGAACTGGGTGAAGGAGTTGGCGATGGCGATGATCGGTTTCTTGAAATCTTCGTCCTTCATGCCCGTGGCGCGCCAGAGGGCACGGGCGCCGGCCATGTTGCGGCCGTGGGTGGACGTTTTCGAGCGGTAATCAGGCATTGGAGCACTCCGGCAAAAATAAGGCTGATCAGGAAGGGAGTGAGCTTCTATTGACGTCGCTCGCAGGCGGCAGTGACCGGATGCAGCGAAGAAACCGAAAACCACGGGATCACCGTGTACTCGGCCTGAGCTCATAAACCCGCCGGGGGATGACTGGCGATGAATAGGAGCGATTCTACACCGCTCACGCAGTGTTGGCATGAATGAAGCTTAAGATGATGGGTTGCAGCGGGTGATGCCGTAAGGTGCAAGTCACTGAGTTGAGTGAGTGAGGAGTTTCTTTTGTAAGGTTTTTCTGAAAACGACCCATGCCGTTTTTATGGATATGTTGTGTCGATAGCATGGCCTGTCAATTGGGCCACTCCTGCGGTGAGTGGTCAATCTCGAGAGGTCAGCGTGAATAGTGAAATGTTTGGTATTACGGGTTTAAAAGCGGTTTGTGGAGCCTGCAACAAAGAGTTTTCTCTCAGCAGGAGGCGTCAACGTGAATTGTTCGAAAAAAAGAGCATCGTGTGCGCATCGTGTCGGAGCATTCAGATATTGTCTCAAGAGCAGATTGAAGCGTTAAGAGGCAAGGGCAATCCCGGACTTGAATATGAAGCCATGATGGGGTTCTTTGGAGTTGTCAGTGTTTTTTATCACGGTTCGTTAGTAAGGGATCTGGTGCAGGGTAGCCTCTCTATAAGGCCAGTCGACTTCATCCTGGCCTCATCAAGTCTGACCATTGGTATTCTTCTGGTAGGCGTTATTTTAAGGCGCGCGACTCGTGAAATTAAAGTCGAACTGACACGTCATCATGTTAATTAAATACACTGGAGATGATAGGCCAAAGCAGATTTTTTGGACTGGCATCCAGGACTTAATAGCGCCGACGTCTCTCTGTGCCTTGAAGCCCACAGCTGCATCAACGAATGCATTGGTCCAACAGAACATCATTTAAATAAAAACTGCCTACAGGGCCCTGTCGGCAGTTTTTAAATCAGACGTTATTGATCAACGATTCACAATTGTCTGAATCTGATGCAGGTAAGTTTCACCGGCAACAGGTTGCAGCACGAGTGCGTCCTTGTTCCAGGCGGAAGGCAGGCGGCTGATTTCTTCGAAATAATCAGCTACCTGGCCGCGTTGATCTTCAGGCACCAGGTCCAGCATGTATTCCAGACCACCCGGTTTGCCCAGGAATTCACCCAGTACATAACCGGTGCGAGTCCAGTCATGGTTCTCATGGAAAATGCGATCGGTTGGAGCGGCAGGCTGCTCTGGCACATAAAGAATGTACTGGCCTTCCGGGCCGCGGATCACAAACAGGCGAATCAGAGTGGCACCGCCGTGAAGCGGCATAACGAAACGACCGATGGTGATGCCGTCTTCATCGGAGGCGACTGGAGCATTGATGACTTGCTGGATAAGGTCTGCGCCTTCCGGAGAAAGCAGACCTTTGGACAGCTGGTCAGCAGACATCCTGTTCAGGTCGTCGCGGATGTAGTCAACGTATTTAGAGTCAGTCATGATTTAAATCCATTTAAATTAAACAAAGTCCATTTTGAGTGTTGTCCTGATTCGCATCTTGTTGGTGTTTGCTGACAGGACGGTGACAATTTATCAGTGCGCAAAGACGACGTGCGATACATGTTTATCGCGTCTGAAGAGGGGTGTATCGAGATGTTTTTTCAATAGCGGGCGATCAGCTCAAGACAGGCTTGAGCTGACATCGTGCACCGGGTCGGAGTAGAGCCGACCCGGTCAGTCGATCAACTGTTGGGCAACAGTCGGCAGGTGATGCTCTTGATATAGCGCGTCTCTGCAATTGCAGGATGCACCGGATGATCCGGGCCCTGGCCACCACGTTCCAGCAGCTGAATATTGCGGTCCAGATGGCGGGCGCTGGTCAGCAGAATGTTTTGCAGGTCGTCTTCCGGTAGGTGCATCGAGCACGAGGCGCTGACCAGAATACCGTCCTTGGTGAGCAGGCGCATGGCTTGCTCGTTCAGGCGGCGGTAGGCACCTTCACCGTTTTTCATGTCCTTCTTGCGCTTGATGAACGCAGGCGGGTCGGCCACGATTACGTCGAAACGCTCTTCGCTTGCCTTCAATTCTTTAAGCGCCTCGAACACGTCACCTTCGATGCAGGTCAGCTTCTCGGCAAAACCGTTCAGGGCGGCATTGCGTTCCACGCCGTCAAGGGCAAAGGAGGACGCATCGACGCAGGTGACATCGCTGGCGCCGAACGCAGCAGCCTGGATACCCCAGCCGCCGATGTAGCTGTACAAGTCCAGCACGCGCTTGCCTTTGACGTAAGGTGCCAGGCGCGCACGGTTCATGCGATGATCGTAGAACCAGCCAGTCTTCTGGCCAGCCATGACCGGCGCTTCGAACTGCACGCCGTTCTCCTCCAGCGCGACCCATTCCGGAACCAGACCGAACACGGTCTCGACATAGCGATTCAGGCCTTCGGCATCGCGGGCGGCCGAGTCGTTCTTGAACAGGATGCCGCTTGGCTTGAGCACCTGGACCAGCGCGGCGATCACATCGTCCTTATGGTGTTCCATGGTGGCCGAGGCCATTTGCACGACGAGGATGTCACCGAAACGATCCACCACCAGACCCGGCAGCAGGTCCGAGTCGCCATAGACCAGGCGATAGAACGGTTTGTCGAACAGGCGATCACGCAGCGACAGCGCTACGTTCAGGCGATGAACCAGCAGTGACTTGTCCAGCGGCAACTTGACGTCGCGCGACAGCAGACGCGCGCAGATCAGGTTGTTGGGGCTCATGGCGACGATGCCCAGCGGCTTGCCGCCGGCGGCTTCGAGAATGGCTTGATCGCCAGCTGCAAAACCGTGAAGAGGGGTGGCGGCTACATCGATTTCATTGCTGTAGACCCACAGATGGCCGGCGCGCAGGCGACGGTCGGCGTTGGCTTTGAGGCGCAAGCTAGGCAGGGACATGACGTCGCTCCGGAAAAAAGAGCGGGATTATAGCGCGTCATCCCGGTTGCGCGCCGGGATGACGAGAATTAACACGGTCGTTTATGCCGACAGCGCTTCAATCAGCTTGCTATTGAATGCCGGAATGTCATCGGGCTGGCGGCTGCTGATCAGCTTGCCGTCGGTGACCACTTCCTGGTCAACCCAGTTGGCGCCAGCATTCACCAGATCGTCTTTCAATGTCTTGAAGCTGGTCATGGTCTTGCCTTTGACCAGGCCTGCGGAGATCAGCAACCAGCCGCCGTGGCAGATAACCGCCAGTGGTTTGCCGGATGCGCTGGCATCCTTGACGATCTGCTGTGCGTCACTGTCCACGCGGATAGTGTCGGAGTTCTGCACACCGCCCGGCAGGACGATGCCGTCATAGTTGCTCGCGTTGGCGGCCTTGAACGTGCCGTCCACCGGAAAGTCGTCAGCCGGTTTGTCATGATTCCAGCCTTTGACGTTGCCGTCCTGGCTGGAAAGGATTTCTACGGTGGCACCCGCTTGCTCCAGAGCTTCCCTTGGGCCGGTCAGTTCGACCTGCTCGAAACCATCCGTTACAAGAATCGCGATGCGTTTACCATTCAGTGCGTTTGACATGGGGTCCTCCAGTCTCGTGCCTAGGGATGGCGCATTGCTGGCCTTTATGAGGCCAAGCCTGCGTCGGTTACACAGAGTCCGAAGCTGTCTGTAAGCCAAAGTTCCGAGAAAATCAGCAACGAAGGTGATGGACCGTTGCCTGATGAGGGGGCAGAATCCCGTTATGCCTTCGAGTAAAGACCTATGCCTCCAGAGCTAACATCCGAGCAGATCCAGCAAGCGTTGCAGGGCATCAGCGTGCCCCCGCAGCCGCAGATCATGGTGGATCTGCAGATGGAACAGTACATGCCAGACCCTGATCTGGGCGTGATTGCGCGGCTGATCGCTCAGGATCCGGGCCTGTCCGGGGCGTTGCTGAAAATCGTCAACTCGCCTCATTACGGCCTGTCCAACAAAATCGCGTCGATCCAGAAGGCGGTAAATCTGCTGGGCAGTCGCACCGTCATCAATCTAATCAATGCCCAGTCGATCAAGGGTGAGATGAGCGATGAAACCATCGTGACCCTCAACCGTTTCTGGGACACCGCTCAGGACGTGGCGATGACCAGTCTGACGCTGGCCAAACGGATTGGCTCGCAGGCAGTGGACGAATCCTACGCCTTGGGTCTGTTTCATGACTGCGGCATTCCGCTGATGATCAAGCGTTTCCCGGACTATATGACCGTGCTTGAAAGCGCCTACGCCAATGCAGGTCCGGAGTGTCGTGTCGTGGATACCGAAAACACGGCGTTCGACACCAACCATTCGGTGGTTGGCTATTACACCGCCAAGTCGTGGCGACTGCCGGATCATGTCACCGAAGCCATCGCCAACCATCACAACGCTCTGGCGATCTTTCAGGACGACTCCAGCCGTAATGCGGTACTCAAGAACCTGCTGGCCCCACTCAAGATGGCTGAGCATATCTGCCAGTCCTATAGCGTTCTGGGCAATCAGGACGAAGACCACGAGTGGGAAAGCATCGGTGCACTGGTGCTGGACTACGTCGGCCTGTCCGAGTACGACTTTGAATACCTGAAGGAAAGCATTCGCGAGCTGGGCGCGCACTGATTCTGCTCATCGCTCGTTTTTCCTTTCCGCACGACCGAGTTATCCATGCCTGAATTACCAGAAGTCGAAACCACCCGACGCGGCATTGCGCCCCATCTCGAAGGGCAGCGCGTCAGCCGCGTGATCGTGCGCGACAGCCGTCTGCGCTGGCCGATCCCCGAAGACCTCGATATCCGCCTTTCCGGGCAGCGCATCGTGCAGGTCAACCGCCGCGCCAAGTACCTGTTGATCCAGGCGGAAGTCGGGACCCTGATCAGCCATCTGGGCATGTCGGGCAATCTGCGTCTGGTTGAGGCCGGATTGCCCGCGCTCAAGCATGAGCACGTGGATATTGAACTGGAGTCGGGTCTGGCCTTGCGCTACACAGACCCTCGACGCTTCGGTGCGATGCTCTGGAGTCTCGATCCGCACGCACACGAGCTGTTGATTCGTCTGGGGCCGGAGCCGCTTACCGACCTGTTCGATGGCGAGCGTCTCTATGAGCGCTCCCGAGGCAAGTCGATTGCGGTGAAGCCCTTCATCATGGATAACGCGGTGGTTGTCGGCGTGGGCAATATCTATGCGACCGAAGCGCTGTTCGCCGCCGGGATCGACCCGCGCCGCGAGGCGAAGAGTATTTCCCGGGCGCGTTACCTGAAACTCGCGATCGAGATCAAACGCATCCTGGCTTACGCCATAGAGCGGGGAGGCACCACGCTTCGCGACTTCATCGGTGGCGATGGCAAGCCGGGTTACTTCCAGCAGGAGTTGTTCGTGTACGGGCGCGGCGACCAGCCATGTAAGGTATGCGGCACCACATTGCGTGAGATCAAACTGGGTCAGCGCGCAAGTGTGTACTGCCCCAAATGCCAGCGCTGAAAACAGAACCGTGCCATGAAACATCATGGCCACTTGCTTAACCCCCATCGCTGTTTATAGTGATGGGCAGACCCTTACGCCACGCCTGAAGGACCACGCTATGAGCCCGTTTCGTATTCTTGCTGCCATGCTGGCGCTGTTCTTTGGCCTGCAGGCGGTGCCCGCCGTTGCGGCGGAAGTAGCTGAAGGCAGCGGAAACCCGGTCTACACCATCCAGAACCCACCCGTGTTCGCCATGGTGGGCGATCTGCTCATCGCGCGACCGCTGTTGATTGCCGCCACGGTGATCGGAACAGGTCTGTTTGTGATAGCCGCGCCGTTTGCGGCTGCAGGCGGAAACTTCAAGGCGACCGCCAAGGCGCTGGTAGTCGACCCTGGCAAGTCGGCCTTCGTGCGTTGTCTGGGGTGTACGGGTGATGGTTATGGCAAGCAGCAGTAAACGTTGATCAAACCACTTTGCTGGTAATGATCCGATACTTGTCCATCAGCTGTTCCTTGCTCTCGACGTGATTTTCATCCAGAGGGATGCAATCCACAGGACAGACCTGCTGACATTGGGGTTCGTCGTAGTGGCCCACGCATTCGGTGCACAGGTTCGGATTGATCACGTAGATCTCCTCGCCTTGTGAAATCGCCTCGTTCGGGCACTCGGGTTCGCAGACGTCGCAGTTGATGCAATCGTCGGTGATGATAAGGGACATGAAATGCTCCTGCCGCGGCCGACGCCGGGGCACATGAAAACCAATGCCGCGAATTGTGCCGCATTAGTCCTCAGGTTGCACCTGCACGTTCCTGCGATGTGTTATCGCTTGAACCGCTGAGTCAGTGCTTCGGCGACTGCAGGATGCACGAACTTGGTGATATCGCCGCCCAATGCCGCGATTTCGCGCACTAACGTCGACGAAATGAACGAGTAGCGCTCTGATGGCGTGAGAAACAGACTCTCGACGTCCGGTGCCAGCTGGCGGTTCATGTTTGCCAGCTGGAACTCATATTCGAAGTCCGACACGGCACGCAGGCCACGCAGAAAAACGTTGGCGTTCTGTTCCTTGGCAAAGTGCGCAAGCAGCGTCGAGAAGCCTACGACTTCCACATTCGGCAAGTGTTTGGTGACCTCGCGGGCCAGCTCCACGCGTTGTTCCAGAGGAAACAACGGGTTTTTCTTTGGACTGGCGGCAACGGCAATGACCACTTGATCGAACAGGCGCGAGGCTCGCTCGACCAGATCTCCATGGCCCTTGGTAATAGGGTCGAAGGTGCCTGGGTACAACACTCGGTTCATCGCGTCGTCCTGGTCGGAGTCCGTTGTGGGACTCGGATGGTATCGCAGCCTTTCCGATGGGCCAAGCCGCGCAGCGGGCATCAAAGGTCGTATTGCGCCGATTATCGGCCATTTTCGGCTCAAAAAGCCCTGTTTACAGGCTTGCAGTGCTTTTTTTGATCAGCGCAAAAAGAGTTTATAAACCCAGCGTTGAATCGCACGTCCGTATGGCGGATAAATCAGTCGCGCCGCATTGATGCGCTGTTTGACGAACACGCCCTTGGCCTGACTGAACGTCAAAAAGCCTTCATGTCCATGGTAATGGCCCATGCCTGATGACCCGACACCGCCGAACGGCAAATCGTCCTGAGCTGCGTGCATCAAGGTGTCATTGAGCGACACGCCTCCAGAATGGGTTCGCTCCAGCACCTGCTGCTGTTCTGCCTTGTTGTAGCCGAAGTAGTAAAGCGCCAGCGGGCGAGGGCGTTGATTGATGTAGGCGTAGGCATCTTCGACGTTTCTGTACGGCACAACAGGCAGCAGGGGGCCGAAAATCTCGTCCTGCATGACCAGCATGTCGTCACTGACGTTCAACAGCACGCTGAACGGCATCCGCCGATCCTGGCCCTGGTCATAGAGTGGGATAAGGGTTGCGCCTTTACTGATGGCGTCTTCCTGATAGCGGCTCAGTCGGTCGAATTGACGCTGATTGATGATCGACGTGTAGTCCGGATTATCGATCAGCGTCGGATAGAAACGTTTGACTGCCTGCCGGTAAGCGTCCACGAACCCGGCCAGACGGTCCTCTGGCACCAGCACGTAATCGGGCGCGATGCAGGTCTGGCCTGCGTTAAGTGTCTTGCCGAAGGCGATACGCTCGGCGGCGTCTTCAAGGGGTACGTCATGGGACACGATAGCCGGCGACTTGCCGCCCAGTTCCAGTGTGACCGGTGTCAGGTTTTCGGCCGCTGCCCGCATCACGTGCCTGCCGACACTGGTCGCGCCGGTAAACAGCAGATGGTTGAATGGCAGGCGCGAAAACGCCATGCCGACCTCGGCTTCGCCCTGCACGATGGTAATCAGGTCTTCGGGAAATGTCAGGGCGAACAGACGCTTGAGCAGTGCGCCGGTGGCAGGTGTCGATTCGCTCAGCTTCAGCATTACCCGGTTGCCCGCCGCCAGCGCGCCGATCAGCGGGCCTATGGCCAGAAACAGCGGGTAATTCCACGGCACGATGACTCCAATCACGCCCAGCGGTTGGTAGACGACCTTGGCAGAGGCTGGCTGGAACGCCAGGCCCACGTGGCGTGGCGAGGGCTTCATCCAGCGTTTCAGGTGCCTGCGTGCATCGCGGATCCCCAGCAGGCTCGGCAGCAACTCGGCCAGCAGCGTTTCATCGGCGCTGCGATGGCCGAAATCCTGATCGATGGCCTCGATCAGCTCCTGCCTATGAATGCTGATCATCTTTTCCAGGTGTTTGAGCCATTGCAGACGCTGCCCCAGAGGCGGCATCGGGTTGGCGGAAAAGGCGCGCTGCTGCGCCGCGAAGGCCGCATGCATTGACTGAAGCGCCTGCTCATCCTGATGAAGAGTGTTTTCCGCCAGCATGGTCGCTTCCGGTGAGTGATTAACGGGGTTTCTAGAGTCATTGCTCTACAAAGTCAACGTTCGCCTGAACGATAGCTGGCAATCAGAGCGCGTGATGTTCGCCGATGATGCGCTTGCGCTACTATCGGCAACATCTCATCAGTACTCGAGCGGTTCAGGCAAGCATGGCACCACGCACTAAAACCCGTGAGCGTATCGTTCAGGTCAGCCTCGAGCTGTTCAATCAGCAAGGCGAGCGCAATGTGACGACCAATCACATTGCGGCCCACATGGAAATTTCGCCGGGCAATCTGTATTACCACTTCCCCAACAAGCAGGCGATCATCGCCGAGTTGTTTGGTCAGTACGAAGCGCTGGTAAAGAGCTTCCTGATGCCCACCCAGGATCGCCTGCCAAGCATCGAGGACAAGCGCGATTATTTTCTGGCGATACTCGATGGCATGTGGCGCTACCGCTTTTTGCACCGTGATCTGGAGCATTTATTGGGTGCCGATCCCGAGCTGGCGGCGCGCTATCGATTGTTTTCCCAGCGCTGCCTGGTTCAGGCGATGGCCATCTATCGAGGTTTCATCGACGCAGGCATTCTGCAGATGGATGAGTCGCAGATTGAATGGACCAGCCTCAATACCTGGATTGTGCTGACGTCATGGGTGCGCTTTCTGTGTACGGCGCGGGAAAATTCCGAACATTTGAACGAAGACGCCATTCGACGCGGCGTCTATCAGGTGCTTATGCTTGAGTCAGGCTTCATCGCACCGCAGGCTCGCGAGGCGTTCGATGCCTTGTGCCAGGCGTTTCATGCGCCACTGCACAAGGTGCTGGTGTGAGTGCGAGATGAAGTGCCTGGTTATCCGGTTTTCTGTCACAGGAGTTTGTCATGTCCATCGCGCAACTGATTGGTCCTGAACAGCTGGCGGCACGTCAGCAAACGCCAGGGCTGGTGATTCTCGATTGCAGGTCTGCTCTGGAAGATCCTGATTACGGGCAGCGCAGTTATGCACAGGGCCACATCGAAGGCGCCCGTTTTGCAGACTTGAACCGTGACCTCAGCAGTCCGGTCGTCAAGGGCAGGACTGGCCGCCACCCGCTGCCTGACGCCGACACGCTGGTGGAGCGTCTCCGGGCATGGGGCATCAGCAATGACAGCGATATCGTGCTCTACGACGACGGCCCCGGCATGTACGCTGCTCGCGCATGGTGGCTGCTGGCATGGCTGGGCAAGCGCGAGGGCGTGTACCTGCTCGACGGCGGCCTCAAGGCCTGGCATGCGTCAGGGCTGCCGCTGAGTCTGGATGCGCCGGGCGGCGAGCCGGGAGACTTCACTGGCGAGCCTGACATGTCGCTGGTGCTCAGTGCCAGTCGTCTGCAGGGGCGTCTCGGTCGTCCGGAAATGACGCTGATCGACGCCCGTGCCGAGGCCCGGTTTCGGGGTGAAGTCGAACCGATCGATCCGGTCGCCGGGCATATCCCCGGTGCGCAGTGTGTGGCGTTCAACGAGAACCTTGGGCCCGACGGACGTTTTCTGCCGCCCGAGCAGCTCAAACAGCGGTTCGCCGAAAAACTGCAAGGTCGACCTGCGGAAAGTCTGGTGTCTTATTGCGGATCTGGCGTCACGGCCTGCCACAATCTGTTCGCGTTGTGCCTGGCGGGTTATCCACTGGGAACGCTGTATGCCGGATCGTGGAGTGAGTGGATCGTTGATCCCGAGCGCGAAGTTGCCACTGGAGCAGGCTGAGCCTGCTCCTTCAAGTCGTGTAGGGGTTGTCGCGTTCGTGTGCGATGCCCAGCCACAGCGGAATTCGTCGTTCAAGGTAGTAACCGGGATTGCGCAGCGAGCCATCGACGAACCCGACATGCCCTCCCTTCGCCTGCAGCTCGAATTCTGTACAGGATGACAGTTCTTCAGGGTCAGGCAGGCTGTGCGGGAACACGAAGGGATCGTCTGCTGACTGGATGATCAGCGTCGGCGTCTGAATCTGTCCCAGGTAATAGCGGCTCGAGGCCTTGCGGTAATAATCCTGGGCATCGGTAAAGCCATGCAGTGGCGCCGTTACCCGGCCATCAAAATCCCAGAAGGTGCGCATGTTTTCCAGTGAGCCCAGTGCCGCCAGCTCGGCAAGGCCTTCACTGAGCCCTTCGCTCTGGAAGCGGGTCTGCTTGTCACGAATGTAAGCCAGCATCTCGCGCATGAAATGCCGCTGGTAGACCCGTGAAAATCCCTGCCCGATGCGATTGGCGCACTCGTCCAGCCGAAACGGTACGGAAACGGCCACAGCCCCCAGCAACTTGCTGTTCGCACCCGACTCGCCCAGATACTTGAGCAACACATTGCCGCCCAATGAATAGCCCACGGCGTACAGCGGCGCGAGAGGGCGCAACGACCGCAGGTGCGCGATCACTTCCGCCAGGTCTTCGCTGGCCCCCGAGTGGTAGCTGCGCGACAGCAGGTTCGGCTCGCCGGAGCAGCCGCGCCAGTTCAACGCCACACTCGCCCAGCCTTGCGTCGCCAGTGCCTTTTGCAGTCCCGCCACATACGGTGAGTTCGACGAGCCAGTCAGGCCATGCAGCACCAGCACCAGTGGTGCATCGACCTGATGTGGCCCATGCCAGTCCATGTCGAGAAAGTCCCCATCCTGCAACCACACCCGTTCACGCGTACGCGCCAGCAACGTCCGTTTGCGCCACAACGGCCCCCACAGGGTTTGCAGATGCGGATTGCCCAGGCCGGATGCAGGTACGAACGGATTGACATGAAAACGAGAGGTGGGGCTGTTAGGCACGGTCTTGCTCATCGATGAATTCAGTTGCTGACAGGTTGTACGTTGCCACTAAGTGGCACGGGATGTAAGAGGGGGTTGGTCGAGTGGTTCGATAACGGGAATTGAACGTCACGCATCATCTGATAGCCGGTGGCGTTCAACTGATTCTGGCGTATGGCTGTATAGGCGGCTGCTCTCGATGCTCGGCTTGCCATAAATCGTAGTCTGCCTGGATGCCCAGCCAGAGGCGCGCGCTACTGATACCGGCCCGCTCAAGCCTCACAGCCAGATCCGGACTTACGGGCGCATGCCCATGCAGAATCCTCGATAGAGTTTCTCTGGCGAACCCGAGATGGCTCGCAAATTCTGTGATAGTGGTTTCCAGACCCGGTATCACCTCTTCGAGCAGAATTTCGCCCGGATGGGGGGGGTTGAACATTTCCATATGGACCTCCTTTCAGTGGTAATCCAGATAGTCGACCAATTCGACATCTGTTCCTGCGAAACGAAAAATCACTCGCCAATTGGCATTGATGGTGATTGACCAGAATCCGGACAGGTCGCCTTTGAGTGGATGAAGGCGCCAGCCAGGAATATTGACGTTGTCCGGCGTTGACGCGTGGTTCAACAGTGTCAAAACGTGAGCAATACGCCTGGAATGATCTGCGCGGATTCCACTCGTAGAGCCGGTTTCAAAAAAGGTTTTTAGTCCTTTATGGTTCCAGCTGATGATCAATGCGCCATTGTGATGCGATACATCACGCTCCGCAATTGGCGTGCGAATGATCTGCTTGTTACATCCATATCCAGCCCTCGCTTATCGTTCAAACCTGTAATGGTGGAGGGGGATATGACTATAAAATGCGATGGCGGATCAACGAATCCGGTGTAGGGTGTTTCCCTGATTTGTGTAAGTGGCGCTTAGATCCGCTTCACAAGACATACTCAGCCTTTCCATGCAAAGCAGTGTGTTGCTCTGTCCACTCCGGTTGCGAGAACGCAGTCCTCGAAGTGGACTTTCCCAAGAGAGGCAACGAGATCTAAAATCCTTATCCCCGTTGCCAAAGCGCGTAGTACACCTGACCGGCTTTTTTCTCGCGATGCAACCGCCAGGAGCCCGGCAGGCCGGTGGTGGAAGGAGGCGTTTCGCTTTCGGTATAGATCCAGGCCTGATCCGCCAGCCAGCCACGGGTTTCCAGCAGGTTGCAGGCCGAAGCCAGCAGGCCCTGATGGAAGGGCGGGTCTAGGAACACCACGTCGAACGGCGATGCCTCGGCGGTTTCCAGGTGGCGCAGTGCGTCGGTCTGGGAAACCTGGCCGGTGGTGCAGTTCAGTGCGGTCAGGTTCTGGCGCAGGCTGGCGATGGCCGTCGCGTTGCTGTCCAGCGCCAGGCCCATGCTTGCACCGCGGGACAGCGCTTCGAAATACAACGCGCCACTGCCGGTGAATACATCCAGCACCCTGGCTCCCGCGATATAGGGCGCCAGCCAGTTGAACAGGGTTTCGCGCACGCGATCGGGTGTCGGGCGCAGGCCGGGGGCGTCGGGGAAGGTCAGTTTGCGACTGCCCCATTCGCCGCCGATGATACGAAGCTGACCCAGGCCGTTATGGCCCTTCGGACGTGGATTGGCCATCAGTGCTCTGGAACCCCGGCAGGTTGACGAGTGGGTTTATCGGTCGGCGCAGGCAGTTCTTTCTGCGCCACGGTCGGGCCGACGGTCACGATGACCATCTTGTCGACATCCAGGTGCTTGCTCATGGCGGCCTTGACCTGCTCGACGGTCACGCCTTGGGCGGCGGTCATGTAGTCCTCGAGGTAGGTCAGCGGCAGATCATAGAAACCGATGGCACCCAGTTGAGCAACGATAGCGGAGTTGCTGGCGGCGGTCAGCGGGAAGCTGCCGGTCAGTTCGCGCTTCACGTCGTCGAGTTCTTTCTGGGTCGGACCGTTGGCGAGGAAGTCCTTCACGATGCTCTGTACCAGCTTCAAGGTGTTTTCATTCATCTCGGCGCGGGTCTGCAGGTTGATCATGAACGGCCCTTGAGCCTGCATGGCACTGAAGCCGGACGAAACGCCGTAGGTCAGACCGCGCTTTTCGCGCACTTCGGTCATCAGGCGGCTGCCGAAACCGCCACCGCCCAGGACCGAGTTGCCCACGGTCAGCGCGGCATAATCCGGGTCGTTACGTGTGATGCCCAGTTGTGCCAGCATCAGCAGCGTCTGGTTGGAGGGAAACTCAATGTGCGTGACACCGGCCTTCGGCTCGACCGGATCGACAACTTTCGCCAGTGCCGGGCCTTTTGGCAGTGCCGCCGAAACCTCTGCTGCAACGGCCTGTGCTTCTTCCTTCGACAGATCACCCACCAGCGCGATCACCGCATTGCCAGCCGCATAGCCTTTGGCGTGGAACGCCTTGAGCTGAGCCAGAGTGATGGCGTTGATGCTTTTGGCGTCTCCATCGCTCGGGTGCGCGTAGGGATGGTCGCCGTACAGCTTCTCGAACAGCGCCTTGCTGCCGATAGTCCCGGGGTTTTGCTTCTGGTATTCGAAGCTGGCACTCAACTGATTCTTGATGCGGGCCAGTGAGTCTGCCGGAAAGGTTGGCTTGCCGACGACTTCACTGAACAGCTTCAAGGCCGGCTCACGCTTGTCGGGTGCGCTCAGGCTGCGCAGCGAAGTGACGGCCATGTCGCGATAGGAGCCGTTTTCGAACTCGGCGCCCAGGCCTTCGAAGCCTTGGGCGATAGCGCTGACGTCCTTGCCTTTGACGCCTTCGTTGAGCATGGCGTTGGTCAGCAGGGCGATGCCGGGAGTCTTCTCATCCTGGCTGCTGCCTGCGGCGAAGATCAGTCGCATGTCGATCATCGGCAGTTCGCGGGACTCGACGAACAGCACCTTGGCGCCTTCGGCGGTGTTCCAGGTCTGAATGTTCAGCGCGCGGCGAGCGGGTGCCTTGCCATCCAGTTCCTTGAGCGTTTGCAGGTTGCTGCCCAGTGGCTGGGCGGCAGTTTCATCCGCCATGGCGGGCTGGACGATGAAGGTACTGGCCAGGATCAGGCCAAGCAGCGCATGACGTGGAGCGTTGCGCTTGATCATTTGGCTTTCTCCTCAGGCAGAACGTGCGCGATGCTGAGGCGCTCGCGAGTGAAATAGGTGTTGGCAGCCTTCTGGATGTCCTGGGGCGTAACGCTTTGCAGGGCTTCCAGTTCTCCGTCCATCAGTTTCCAGGACAGGCCGACGGTTTCCAGTTCGCCGATCATGGTCGCCTGACTGGTGATCGAATCGCGCTCGTAGACCACGCCTGCAATGACCTGCGCCCGCACACGCTCCAGCTCTTCAGCGGAAGGTGCCTTGGTTTTCAGGTCGTCCAGCAGGCGCCAGATACCGGCTTCAGCGTCGGCCAGAGTTTTCTTCTTCTGGGCGTTGGGGGTGGCGCTGATCATGAACAGGCTGTCCCCACGGGCAAAGGCGTCATAGCGCGAGGATGCCGCTGACACCACTTCTTCGCCGCGCTCCAGGCGCGATGGAATGCGCGCGCTGTAACCGCCGTCGAGCAGTGCTGCGATCAGGCGCAGTGCATTGACCGAGCGTTGATCTTCCGCCGTGGCCACACTGGGCACGTTGAAGCCGTAAAGCAGGCTCGGCAGTTGGGTTTTGACATGCAGGGTAATCTTGCGCTCACCGGGTTCGGCCAGTTCAAGCGGTTTCTTGGACGGCGGCACGTCACGACGCGGGACGGGGCCGAAGAAGCGTTCAGCCAGGGCCTTGACCTCATCCGGCTTGACGTCGCCGACCACCACCAGTGTGGCGTTGTTCGGCGCGTACCAGGCTTCGTACCAGTGGCGCAGTTCCTCGACCTTCATGCGCTCAAGGTCTGCCATCCAGCCGATGGTCGGTGTGTGATAGCCGCTGGCGGGGTAGGCCAGCGCGTTGAAGCGTTCCAGTGCCTTGCCCAGCGGCTTGTCATCAGTGCGCATGCGGCGCTCTTCCTTGATGACTTCGATCTCGCGGCTGAACTCGTCGGGCGGCAGCTTAAGGGTCGCCATGCGGTCGGCTTCAAGTTCCAGCGCGACGGCCAGGCGATCACTGGCCAGGACCTGATAATAGGCGGTGTAATCATTGCTGGTGAACGCGTTCTCTTCTGCGCCCAGATCGCGCAGGATCAGCGAAGACTCGCCTGGCCCGGTCTTGCTGCTGCCTTTGAACATCATGTGTTCCAGGGCATGGGACAGCCCCGTCTGGCCAGGCGTCTCGTAGCTTGAGCCGACCTTGTACCAGATCTGGGATACCACCACAGGCGCACGGTGGTCTTCGCGGACGATAACCTTGAGGCCATTGTCGAGGGTGAATTCATGAGTCGGTTGCGGATCGGCGGCCAATGCTGTCAGCGGCAAACAGATTGTGCTGAACAGCAGGCCTGCAGCACGGCGGGCTAGAACATTCATTCGTGGTTTGAACCTGTAGGACGGCCTGCGTGAACTTGGCGTCGGCAGGCGCGGGGGTATTAGGATACTGGTCCGTTCGCATGAGAAACAGCCTTCACAGGTCAAATGCGAGTGAAGCGTGTTTGGAACGAAGCTGAAAGATAGCCTTAGAAGGGGCTGCCCCGTGAGCAGGCAGCCCGGAATGTAGCTTTTTTTGCATGTCAGAATCTTTCAGGGTCGCTCTGTTGGCGTGCGGCAATCTGATTCTGAATGAGGCTGGGGTGGAGAAAGCCCTGCGACAGCTTCCATCAGATTGCTCGTTCAGGTCAGCAACCTGATGGAAAGAGTAAGATCAGTTAGACAGTCTCATTTCTCCATAGCTGTCAGTGCCCTTTGACGCTGACTGTTTGAGACGTCAGCCGTTCTGTGTCGGTACAGGCAGCTCTTCCTGCGGCACGGTCGGGCCTACGGTCACCACGATCATCTTGTCAGCACTCAAGTGCCTGCTCATGGCCGAATTTACCTGCTCGACCGTCAGTTCCCGGATGGCTGTCATGTAGTCATCGAATTGGGAAAGGGGAAGGTCGTAGAAACCAATGTCGGCCAACCTGGAGCCGATCGCACCGTTGCCAGCTACCTCCAGAGGGAAGCTGCCGGTTATTGCGCGTTTGACGTCATCCAGTTCCTTCTGGGTCGGCCCGTTGGCCAGGAAGTCGTGCACGATCTCCTGAACCAGCTTCAAGGTGTTTTCACTCATCTCGGCGCGGGTCTGCAACTCGATCATGAAAATTCCAGGCGCTTTCTTGGTAAGGAATCTGGACCAGACGTTGTAGGTCAGGCCGCGCTTTTCACGTACTTCTGTCATCAGGCGGCTGCCGAAACCGTTGCCGCCCAGTATCGAATTGGCCGCCATCAGCGCGGCATAGTCAGTGTGGTTACGCGCTATGCCCGACTGGCCCAGCAAAATCTGCGTCTGGCTGGAAGAAAATTCGAAATGCGTCGAACCTGCCTTGGATTTGACAGGATCGCCAGCCTTCGTCAGTGCGGGACCCTTTGGCAGCGAGGCTGAAACCTGGGCCGCGATAACCTCGGCTTCTTCTCTGGAGGCATCCCCCATCATGGCGATCACCGCATTGCCAGCGGCATAGGCCTTGGCATGAAATGCCTTTAATTGCTCTGCAGTTATTGCAGTGATGCTTTTTTCAGTACCGTCGGTTCGATGGGCGTAGGGGTGATCACCGTAAATGTTCTTGTAAAGCTCATCCCAGGCAATGGAACGGTGCTCCAGCTTCTCATTCTTGATACGTGTGAGCATCTGGCTCTTCAGGCGCGTCAACGAATCGCTCGGGAAGCCAGGTTTGCCGATGATTTCGTTGAAGAGTTTCAAGGCCGGTTCAAGCTTTTCCGCCGCACTCAGGCTGCGCAGACAAACCGTGGCTTTGTCATGATAGGGCCCAGCGTCAAACTGAAACTTGGCTCCAAGACCCTCAAAGATCCGGGCGATTTCGCTGGAGTCCTTGCCGTCGACGCCTTCTTTGAGCATGTAATTGGTCATTGCGGCAATGCCCGGTGTCTCGTCATCCTGGCCACTGCCTGCTGCGAAGGTCAGAATCAGGTCGAACATTGGCAGTTCGTTGGCCTTCACGAACAGTACTTTGACACCTTCTGCGGTGTTCCAGCTCTGGATATTCAACGCCCGACGAGCTGACTTATTGCGATCGAGTTCCTTGAGTGTCTCTAGTTTGCTACCCAGAGGCTGTCTGGTTGCATCGCCGTCCATGGCGGGTGGAGAGATGAAGGTTCCGGCAGGAATCAGGCCGGGCAGCGTCTGTTGTGGAGCGTTGTGCTTGATCATTGGGCTTTCTCCTCAGGCAGCACATGCGCGATGCTGAGGCGCTCGCGGATAAAGTAGGTGTTGGCGGCATTCTGGATGTCCTGCGGCGTCACGTTCCGGAGGGATTCCAGCTCGTCGTCCATCAATTTCAAGGGCAGACCGATCGTTTCAAGTTTGCCGAGTGTGGTGGCCTGGCTGCTTATCAAGTCACGCTCGTAAACCAGGTTTGCAATAACCTGTGCCAAGACACGTTCAAGCTCATCAGTGGATGGTGGCGTGGTCTTCAGATCATCCAATAGGCGCCAGATGCCTGCCTCGACATCAGACAGGGTTTTCTTCTTCTGGATGTTGGGGATGGCGCTGATCGTGAACAGACTGTCGCCCCGAGTAAACGCGTCGTAGCTTGAAGAGGCTGCGGACACCAGTTCTTCTCCACGTAAAAGTTGTACTGGAAGACGTGTGCCGTTACCACCGCTCAGCAATGCTGCAATCATGCGCAGGGCGCAGGCCGAGCGCTGATCTTCAGCTGTGACGAGGCCAGGCACATTGAAGCCATAAAACAGCCTGGGCAGCGCGGTGTCGAGAAGCAGGGTGATCTTGCGCTCGCCCGGTTCTGCAAGTTCCAGCGGTCTTTTCGACGGCTGCACCTCGCGGCGAGGAATGGGGCCGAAAAAACGTTCTGCCAGTGACTTGACTTCGTCCGGCTGAACGTCACCTACCACCACCAGCGTGGCGTTGTTAGGCGCGTACCAGGTTTCATACCAGTGACGCAGTTCCTCGACCTTCATGCGCTCAAGGTCAGCCCTCCAGCCAATGGTCGGGTTGTGATAGCCGCTGGTGGGAAAGGCGAGAGCGTTGAAACGCTCCAGGGCCCTGGCCTTCGGAACGTCATCGGTGTTCCGGCGCCGTTCTTCCTTGATGACTTCGATTTCGAGGCTGAACTCGTCGGCTGGCAACGTGAGGGTTGCCATGCGATCTGCTTCCAGCTCCAGCGCTACGCTCAGGCGATCACAAGCCAGCTCCTGGTAGTAGACGGTGTAGTCGGCACTGGTAAACGCGTTCTGTTCGGCACCGAGGCTGCGCAGGATCAGCGAAGACTCGCCTGGCCCGGTTTTGCTGCTGCCTTTGAACATCATGTGCTCAAGCGCGTGGGACAGACCGGTCTGGCCGGGGATTTCGTAGCTGGAACCCACTTTGTACCAAAGCTGGGAAATGACCACGGGGGCACGGTGGTCTTCGCGGACGATGACCTTGAGGCCGTTGTCGAGGGTGAATTCATGAGTGGGTTGAGGATCGGCGGTCGAGGCCGCCGACGGTAAGGTGTTGCGGGTTGAAATATTCATCCGTGAATATGAACCTGTTGTAGTACGCCCTGCCTGAACTTAGCGTCGGCAGGCGCGAGGATGTTAGGATAATGGTGTGTTTCGTCAGAACCGGCTTTCACCTGTCAAATGCGAGTGAAGCCTGTCTGAAACGAAGCTGAACCATATCCCACCAAAGGACTGCAAAGTGAACACGCGGTCCTAAAAGCAGTCTGTTTTTACTGTCAGAATTTTCCGGATCGCGCTCTGGCGTCCCGCAACCTTGAGATAGCCGTCCTCCATGTTTGGTTCTAACGACGACAAGAAAACCCCAGCTGCCGCTGGAGAGAAGAAAGGCCTGTTCGGGTGGCTGCGTAAAAAGCCACAGGAAACCGAGCCCGCGCCGCAAGAGTCAACCGCTGAACAGCCTGAACCGGTCGTCGAAGCGACGCCACAGGTTGAACCGCTCATTGCCCCTCAATCCGCTCCCCTGGCTGTCGAGCCTGCGCCTGCTGCCGAGCCGCAGTCGCATGTGGAACCGGGTCAGCCATCGCCCCAGCCCTGGCTGACGTTGCCGGTGGCTGAAGAGTCGGTGGCGCTGATCGACGAGCTTGAGCCCCACGTCACACCACCGATTCCCGAACAGCATCACGTATCGTCGGCACCTCAATACGCAGCGGCACCTGCTCCAGAGCCTCGGCCTGAGGCCGCGCCTGTCGCCGATATCGTGCCGGTCAGCGTTCCTGAGCCGGTACTTGTCGATCCTGCGCCTGTCGCAGAGCCGATGATTGACCCCGTGGCCCCGGCGCCAGTTGCGCAGCCGGTTCCGCAGCCCGTCGAGCCTGTTCAGGAACTCGCGCCTGTCGCTGCGCCTGTTCAAGAGCCTGAAGCCAGCAAGGTCGGCTTCTTCGCCCGCCTCAAGCAAGGCCTGTCGAAAACCAGCGCCAGCATCGGCGAGGGCATGGCCAGCCTGTTTCTCGGCAAGAAAGCCATCGATGATGACCTGCTCGAAGAAATCGAAACCCGCCTGCTGACAGCGGATGTCGGCGTCGAAGCGACATCGGTCATCATCCAGAGCCTGACCCAGAAGGTCGCGCGCAAACAGCTGACCGATGCTCAGGCGCTCTACACCTCGCTGCAAGGCGAACTGGCCGCGATGCTCAAGCCGGTCGAACAGCCGCTGGTCATCAAGGCCGAGCACAAGCCGTTCGTGATACTGGTCGTAGGCGTCAACGGCGCAGGCAAGACCACCACCATCGGCAAGCTGGCCAAGAAGCTGCAGCTTGAAGGCAAGAAGGTCATGTTGGCCGCAGGCGACACCTTCCGTGCCGCTGCCGTTGAGCAGTTGCAGGTCTGGGGCGAGCGCAACAAGATTCCGGTCATCGCTCAGCACACGGGCGCTGACTCCGCTTCGGTCATCTTCGACGCCGTGCAGGCCGCCAAGGCGCGGGGCATCGACGTATTGATCGCCGACACCGCCGGTCGCCTGCACACCAAAGACAACTTGATGGAAGAGCTGAAAAAGGTGCGCCGCGTAATCGGCAAGCTCGACGCAGATGCGCCGCACGAAGTGCTGCTGGTGCTCGATGCGGGCACCGGTCAGAACGCGATCAACCAGGCCAAGCAGTTCAACCAGACTGTCACGCTGACCGGCCTTGCGCTGACCAAGCTGGATGGCACCGCCAAGGGCGGCGTGATTTTCGCGCTGGCCAAGCAGTTCGGTCTGCCCATTCGTTACATCGGCGTCGGCGAGGGTATTGATGACCTGCGCACCTTCGAAGCCGAACCCTTTGTTCAGGCTCTGTTTGCGGAGCGGGAGCGTCCATGATTCGTTTCGAGCAGGTCGGTAAGCGCTATCCGAATGGACATGTCGGGTTGCACGAACTGAGCTTTCGAGTACGTCGCGGCGAGTTTCTGTTTGTCACCGGGCATTCCGGTGCAGGCAAGAGCACGCTGCTGCGCCTGTTGCTGGCCATGGAACGCCCGACAACTGGCAAACTGATGCTGGCTGGCCAGGACCTCGGCCAGATCAGCAATGCGCAGATTCCGTTTCTGCGTCGGCAGATCGGTGTGGTGTTTCAGAATCACCAGCTGCTGTTCGATCGCACGGTGTTCAACAACATCGCACTGCCCTTGCAGATTCTCGGGCTGTCCAAGCCTGAAATCGCCAAGCGCGTTGATTCGGCGCTGGATCGCGTGGCGTTGTCCGACAAGGCCGACCTGTACCCCGGTGATCTTTCCACCGGCCAGCAGCAGCGCGTCGGTATCGCGCGCGCCATCGTGCACCGTCCGGCCTTGCTGCTGGCGGATGAGCCGACCGGTAACCTCGATCCACGATTGGCAGCGGAAATCATGGGTGTGTTCGAAGACATTAACCGACTGGGCACCAGTGTGCTCATCGCCAGTCACGACTTGGCGCTCATCGCTCGCATGCGTCACCGTATGCTGACCCTGCAACGCGGTCGTCTGATCGGTGACGGGGAGGCCGGAGTATGAGTGCCACACGCAGTCCAAAGGTTGCAGAACGCGTCGCGCCAAAGGCGGCTGATCCTGCACCCGGAAAACAGAAAAAACAGCGTCACGATCACGACGATGACGGGCCGGACTTCAGCACGCTGCTTTCAGCCTGGCTTGAAAGCCATCGCTCAAGCATGGTCGACAGCCTGCGTCGTCTGGGCAAGCAGCCCATTGGCAGCTTTTTTACCTGTCTGGTCATGGCCATTGCCCTGAGCCTGCCCATGGGCTTGTCGTTGCTGTTGAGTAACGTCGAGCGTCTGGGCGGTTCCTGGCAGCGAGCAGCACAGATCTCGATCTACCTGAATCTGGACGCCAGCACAGCCGATGGCACTCGCATGCGTGATGAGATCAAGGCGATGCCCGGCGTGGCGGATGCCGAGTACATCAGCAGCGAACAGGCGCTGGCCGAGTTTCAGCAACAGTCCGGGCTGGGTGAAGCGCTCAAGGAGCTGCCGGTAAACCCGTTGCCCGGCGTGGTGCTGGTGACGCCAGACGAAGTCGACAAGCCCGCGCTGGAAGCCTTGCGCACCCGTCTTGCCGAACTGCCCAAGGTGCAGCAGGCCCAGCTCGATCTGGTCTGGGTCGAGCGCTTGGCAGCGATCCTCAAGCTGGGTGACCGGTTTGTGTTCGGCTTGACGGTTCTGCTGGTCTCGGCTTTGCTGTTGGTAATTGGTAACACAATACGTCTGCACATCGAGAACCGTCGCACCGAGATCGAAGTGATCAAGCTGGTGGGCGGGACTGACAGCTATGTGCGCAGGCCCTTCCTCTATATGGGCGCGCTGTACGGTTTCGGGGCAGGCATCCTGTCCTGGGGCGTGCTGGCCTATGGCTTGAACTGGCTGAACGGCGCTGTGACCGGATTGGCGGGGCTTTACGGAAGTGACTTTGCGCTCACGGGTGTGCCGATGGGTGATGGTTTTTCGCTCTTGCTTGGAGCGGTGTTGTTAGGGTATATCGGTGCTTGGATTGCGGTCGCCCGTCACTTGCGTGAACTGGCGCCACGGTAGAGCTAAAATTTGTTTCACCAGATTGGCTTCTGAAAATCAAGGAACTTGTCTCGCGGTTCCAAGTCAATCTGGCAGTGCTGAACTGCACATTTATGTGCGCTGGAGGTTTTTTCGTATGACCAATTCTTTGCAACCTGCTTATGCCTTAGTCCCGGGTGCGAACCTTGAGGCCTACGTGCATACGGTCAACAGCATTCCGCTGCTGACGCCCGAGCAGGAGCGTGAACTGGCTGAGAGTCTCTACTATGAGCAGGATCTGGGGGCGGCTCGGCAGATGGTTCTCGCCCACCTGCGTTTTGTCGTGCACATCGCACGCAGTTATTCCGGTTACGGTCTGGCTCAGGCTGACCTGATCCAGGAAGGTAACGTCGGTCTGATGAAGGCCGTGAAGCGTTTCAACCCTGAAATGGGTGTGCGTCTGGTGTCGTTCGCCGTGCACTGGATCAAGGCGGAAATCCACGAGTTCATCTTGCGCAACTGGCGCATCGTGAAAGTCGCCACGACCAAGGCGCAGCGCAAGCTGTTCTTCAACCTGCGCAGCCAGAAGAAGCGTCTGGCTTGGCTGAACAACGACGAAGTGCATCGCGTCGCTGAAAGCCTGGGTGTCGAGCCACGTGAAGTGCGCGAGATGGAAAGCCGCCTGACCGGCCACGACATGGCCTTCGACCCGGCAGCCGAAGCTGACGACGACAGTGCATTCCAGTCGCCAGCCAACTACCTGGAAGACCATCGCTACGACCCGGCGCGTCAGTTGGAAGATTCCGACTGGACCGACAACTCCACCGCCAATCTGCATCAGGCGCTGGACGTGCTGGACGAACGCAGCCGCGACATCCTCTACCAGCGCTGGCTGGCAGAAGAAAAAGCCACGCTGCACGACCTGGCGCAGAAGTACAACGTCTCCGCCGAGCGTATTCGTCAGCTCGAGAAGAGTGCGATGAACAAGCTCAAGACGTCGATAGCGGCGTAACGTAGCCGGTAACGCAAAACGCCCCGATCTGATCGGGGCGTTTTTGTTTAAAGGTCGTCAGCGTTGCATGTCAGCTGGTAGAAGTAGTTCGGATCATGGGGTTCATCACCGATGAGCCTGACGATTGCTTCCAACTGAGAAGCGTTCAGGTTGTAGCCTTCATCGCCCCACTGCTCGGATGTCCAGCCCATGATGTTTTTGAGCCGTTCGTCATTGCCGGCTGGGATTTCTTTTTCAAAAGCGAGAAATTCTGTTTTTCTGTCGAATGCTTCGAGTAGGTATTTCATGGTTCGATGCTCGTTTCAGCAGTAGACCTCTTTGGTCTGTGCTTCTGTTTTCAGTATGATCTGGCGTAGATGTATAACGTCTTCGCTGAGCGTATTCATCAACATTGGAGGAGTGCGATGAGCACGCTCAGTATATCGATAGCGGCATGATGCGTTGCCGCATCACAAAGTCCCAACGTTGGACAGTACGTTTTGGTTAGTAGCCATCAGCATTGCATGTCAGTTGGTAGTCGTAATTCGGGTCATGGCTTTCATCGCTTATTATCCTGACGATTGCTTCCAGCTGAGCGGCGTCCAGATTGTAGCCTTCATGGCCTAACTGCTCGGATGTCCAGCCCATGATGAGCTTGAGTTGTTCATCGTGGCCGGCCGGGATTTCCTTTTCAAAAACAAGTATTCCGGTTTTTTTGTCGAACGCTTCGAGCAGATACTTCACGGTTCGATACTCCTTTTAGGGTCGGCGTCTTTGGTCTGTATGCCTGTTTCAGGGTTGAATTCGCCTAAGTGTTTCCCCCGTTTGTTGTACATTTCTACCATTCCATGCTGATAGTCCCATTCAAAAATCAGACCTTTTGCGGTCTTCCATCGTTTACGTAATTTTCCACCACCCCTCACAGCAGTTTTGCGGCCTGTTTTGGTTGCTTCAGGAAAACCCGGTAACAATATTGGGGGGTGATGGTAGCTACCCTCCGAAAGACTCAGCGCAACATAGATAGGCTGTAAACCGGTATCTACAGGAAAAACCAGAATCGCATCCCGATAATCCACAGGCAGAACTGGATTTTCGTGATTCTGTTGCGCCCGCTCGCTGGTCGGATAAACCAGAATCAGTTTTGGAAATGATTTGACCTCAAGTGCAGGAATACCCAGCACTTCACTTCTGTCAGTTGCTGGCGTCCAGATCAGATTGATGCCTTGATCCAGTTCCGCAACGAATTCTTCGCCACGAGAAACTGCTTTGACGATCGGAACCTTCTGCCACTCTGGGTTGTTGCCTGTGTAGAATCCATAGGCATCTACACTGCCATCCGATAGCTGCTTGACGTTAAGTCTTACTTGAGTTCGGCCAAGCGTTAAGAGGTCATATTGCTCGCGCTTGTAAAAAGCACTGTCTTTGTCTGTATTGGCTGGTAACAGAAGCGCCAGGGTACCCACTACAGAGCCTCTTGCCATGGCGGGGCTAATGGCTTTTGAGATGATCTCAAGAGATAAACTGCCGCCAAGTCTCGCAGCAATATTTGTTGAGCTGGATGCAGGGGTCAGAAGTTTCAGGCTTGCAGGCCCCGACCCTATTGCAACTCCGGTACCAAGAGCCGCCCAATCGCCATAGTCATCCAGTACTTCAACAATGCTGAAGTCACAGCGTGTCATATCGTCGATAACGCCGTTTGGAAGTTTACGGGATTTGGAAAAGACGTAGCCGCAGCGTTGATCTTCCTCTTTTTTACGCTGAGCTAATTCGGCAGCTCGCTCTTTTGACTGATGTATGGCTTGATCAAGACGCGCCCTTTCTCTCTCTGCTCTCTCGTTATGAAGTTTCTCTTCAGCGTCGCGAGTGGCGAGTTCGGCTTCTGTCAGGTCGTCGATGTATCTATATCCTCCTCCATCTCCACCTGTATGGCGCCATGTTTGCTGTCTTCTTTTGCTCAAGGATAAGTTTCCGACTTTCTATCAAGCAAATCAGAGTAGATATTCTAAATTTCTAAACAAGGTCTCGGAATAAAACGAGATGGATACTACGAGAGTAAGTAAATAATCATACGTAGTGGCGGGGTGGTTTCATTCTTTAATGTTCTGCGCCGCACGACCTGGCGCAGAAATACAACATCTCTGCCGATCGTATTCGCCAGCAGCGAAAGAACGGGATGAGCAAGCTCAACCCGTCGATCACGGCACAGGTGGCTTGGTAAGCGAAAATCTGGACCTGATCGTGCCAATGCTCTGCGTTGGCATGCCGCTTGGGACGCTCCGCGTCCCGATCTTCTGATTACACTGATATCCAAGTGTAAACATCGGCAGGCGAAGCGTCGGTTCTCGGGGACGCGAGCTTGCCCACTATCAGGCCATTAATCCGCTTGAAGAAAGGCATCGCTTTCGTGGGATTGCCGCCCAGAACCCGCGTGCACGGGTTCTACACTCATCAAAACCGACGGCTATGGTTCAAGTTCGCCAGATAATCATCCCCGCCCAATTGCCGCATCTGCTGACGGATCCAGCCGGCGCGGCGGGAAACGTAGCTGCTGGGGTGGCTGGCGCTCCATTCTCTGGGGTTGGGCAGGACGGCGGCGAGGTAGCTGGCCTGCTGGACCGTCAAGGCGCTCGCGTTGACGCGGAAATGGTGCTGCGCGGCCGCTTGTGCGCCGAACACGCCTTCGTCCCATTCGACGCTGTTGAGGTAGACCTCAAGGATGCGCTCCTTGGACCACAACATCTCAATGAGCATCGTGAACCAGGCTTCGAGGCCTTTGCGCAGGTAGCTGCGGCCGGACCATAAAAACAGGTTTTTCGAGACTTGCTGGCTCAGGGTGCTGGCACCTCGGATCGAGCCGCCACGTTCGTTGTGCAGAATCGCGGCCTGGATCGCGTCGACGTCGAAACCCCAGTGCTCGGCAAACTTCTGGTCTTC
Organism: Pseudomonas viridiflava; assembly: GCF_900184295.1. Taxonomy (NCBI): domain Bacteria; kingdom Pseudomonadati; phylum Pseudomonadota; class Gammaproteobacteria; order Pseudomonadales; family Pseudomonadaceae; genus Pseudomonas; species Pseudomonas viridiflava. The sequence goes on along the minus strand of NZ_LT855380.1, from coordinate 5,461,794 downwards.
GCCTGCAATAACGGCGATTTTCAGGTTGTCGGAAATCTTGTCCCACGGCTGCCAGTCGCGTTGCAGGTCGATAGGCTGACCGTCAAACCAGGATTCCACCTTGCGCTCCACCATCAACGCCGTGCCGGGCGGCGGTATCCAGCGGAAGATGATAACCAGAATGACACTGCCGGCAGCGAACCACAGCAGGGCTTTGATAAGGCGACGAAAGAGAGACTGCAGCATAGAGATGGCTTGGCCGAACCCGTTGAGCGGGCCATTATACAGACCGTGCGCCTTCGGACGATTTCTCACTGGAGTTCCTGATGCTTCGTAGCTTTTTAATGCTGGCCGCCTTCTTCGGTTTTACGGGCGTGGCGCTTGGTGCCTTCGCCGCTCATGGCCTGAAAGGGCGTCTGACCGCCGAGTACCTGACCATCTTCCAGACCGGCGTGCTGTACCAACTCGTTCATGCGCTGGCGCTGCTGGGTGTGGCCGTACTGGCCGCACAGCTTCCGGGTCGGCTGGTCACCTGGGCCGGCATTTCCTTTGCCATCGGCATTCTGCTGTTTTCCGGCAGCCTGTATGCACTGACCCTGACCGGCATCAGCAAGCTGGGCATCATCACCCCGTTCGGCGGTCTGGCGTTCCTGTTTGGCTGGGCGACCCTGGGGCTGGCGGCATGGCGTCTGGGTTCTGCACCCTGATCGTGGCGCAGATTGCCGAGGTCGCTTGAGACGAATGGCGCGGCTTTGATTTGGTCATACCGGCTGATCGGGCTAGAATGCTGGCCCCCTAAAATGATGGCTGCTCTCGCATGCACATTCAGTTGAACGGTGAGTCCTTTGAATTGCCCGACGGCGCAACCGTCGCGGCGCTGCTGACCCGTCTGGAACTTGCCGGACGCCGCGTCGCAGTGGAATTGAATCTGGATATCGTGCCGCGCAGCCAGCACGAGGCCACTGCCCTGTCCGAAGGTGATCAGGTCGAAGTGGTCCACGCCATCGGCGGCGGCTAGTTCGCAGCGCTGGACGGCGACGCCCCCTAATCTGCAAGTTGAAGAGGATTTCCGATGAGCAATGTTCGCAGCGACAAGCCCTTCGTTCTGGCCGGTCGGACCTTTGAGTCGCGCCTGCTGGTAGGTACTGGCAAATACGTGGACATGGAGCAGACCCGTCTGGCCATCGAAGCTTCGGGTGCCGAGATCGTCACCGTTGCCGTGCGCCGGACCAACCTGGGTCAGAACCCGGGCGAGCCGAACCTGCTGGATGTGCTGCCCCCGGATCGTTACACCATTCTGCCGAATACCGCTGGCTGCTTCGATGCCGTCGAAGCGGTGCGCACCTGCCGCCTGTCCCGCGAACTGCTGGACGGCCGCAATCTGGTCAAGCTGGAAGTCCTGGCTGATCAGAAGACCCTGTTCCCGAATGTGATCGAAACCCTCAAGGCTGCCGAAGTGCTGGTCAAGGACGGTTTCGACGTGATGGTTTACACCAGTGATGACCCGATCATTGCCCGCCAACTGGCCGAAATCGGCTGCATTGCGATCATGCCGTTGGCTGGGCTGATCGGCAGCGGTCTGGGGATCTGCAACCCGTACAACCTGCAGATCATCCTGGAAGAAACCAAAGTGCCGGTGCTGGTCGATGCCGGTGTCGGCACCGCTTCCGATGCCACCATCGCGATGGAGCTGGGTTGCGAGGCGGTGTTGATGAACTCTGCCATCGCCCACGCCCAGCAGCCGATCATGATGGCCGAAGCCATGAAGCACGCTGTAATTGCCGGTCGTCTGGCGTACCTCGCCGGACGCATGCCACGAAAACTCTATGCCAGCGCATCTTCGCCGCTGGATGGCCTGATCAAGTAAGAGCCCGTTTGATGACTGATTCGCACGTTCCGCACCCAGAGTCGCCTGCTACCGAAGAGGGCGAAGAGCGCCAGCACCGCCGCATCAAGAGTTTCGTGATGCGTGCTGGCCGCATGACCGAAGGCCAGCAGCGCGGTCTGGATCAGGGGCGTCCGAAATTCGGCCTGTCCCTGACGGACGCGCCGGTCGATTTTGATCAGGTGTTTGGCCGCTCTGCGCCGCGCACGCTGGAAATCGGCTTCGGCATGGGGCACTCGCTGCTGGAAATGGCTGCGGCTGCGCCCGAGCAGGACTTCATCGGCGTTGAAGTGCATTACCCCGGTGTCGGCGCATTGCTCAATGGCGTGCTGACTCAGGGCCTGACCAACGTGCGGGTCTATGACTGCGACGCCATCGAAGTGCTGAATCGCTGTATTGCGGACAACAGCCTGGATCGCCTGATGCTGTTCTTCCCGGATCCATGGCACAAGAGCCGTCACCACAAGCGCCGCATCGTGCAGCCTGAGTTTGCCGCGCTGGTACGCAGCAAGCTGAAGACCGGTGGCGTGTTCCACATGGCGACCGACTGGGGTCCTTACGCCGAGTACATGCTGGAAGTGATGAGCGTCGCGCCGGGTTTCCGCAATCAGGCCGAAGACAATCAGTACGTGCCACGCCCGGCCGAACGCCCGATCACCAAGTTCGAACGCCGTGGCGAGCGTCTTGGTCATGGTGTCTGGGATTTGAAGTTCGAGAAGGTTGACTGACCGTCGAAGCGGACGCGGAGCGTCCTGAGAGGCGTTCCCACGCTGGAGCGTGGGAACGATCAGCGTGAAGTTGACGATCGTGCCCATGCTCCGCGTGGGCATGCATCCCGTGACGCTCTGCGTCACATCTTCAAGCGAACGCGGAGCGCTGGAATGATCAAATCACTTCCTGTCCGCAACCACTCCGATCAGCACCAGCACCACCAACAGCACCGGCGCCAGGCTGTAGTTGTTGAACTGGCTCAGGCCGCGCACGACCCAAGGGGTGGCGTAGATCAGGGCCAGGCCGCTGCCGACGGTGCACAGCAGGGCCATGATCGGGATGCGCAAGGCGCCTGCCATGCTCCCCACGCGCTGTTCCAGCCAGCCCTTGACATCCGAACCGAACAGCACCAGCAGGCAGCCCACCAGCGCGAGAGCGATTTCTGAAAGGTTGCTGCGACTCCAGCGTGACACGGTGGCGAGCAGATCGAGTACGAGATCCATGCAGGGTCCTTAGATCAGAAAGTATTGCAACAAGTCATTGAGGAAAAGCTGGCCTTGCGGCGTCGCTGCCAGACGTGTCGGATCGGTCTGCAACAGACCGCGTTGCTCCGCCTGTTTACGAGCGCTGGCCAGTGAGTCGACGCTTAGACCCGTTCTTTCCCGAAATAATGCAGCGTCCACGCCCTTTGTCAGTCGCAAGGCGTTCATCAGGAATTCGAACGGCAATTCGTCCAGCGGCAACAGTTTCATGCCGGCCTGAAAAGGCTTGTCCGGGTTCAGGTAATCCTTGGGCAAGCGGGTCTTCCATGTGCGGAAAATACGCCCGTCCAGATGACTCAGTTTGCCATGAGCGCCCGCGCCGATCCCGATGAAATCGCCGAACGCCCAGTAATTCACGTTATGCCGCGCCGGTTTGCCGGGCTGTGCATAGGCCGACACTTCGTATTGCGCGTAGCCATGGTCCGCCAGCAGTTGCTGGCCGGTTTCCTGAATGTCCCAGAGGATGTCGTCTTCCGGCAGCACCGGCGGCTGGTTCCAGAACACCGTGTTGGGCTCCAGTGTCAGCTGATACCAGGACAGATGGGTCGGTTTCAGCGCGATGGCTTGTCTCAGGTCATCCAGCGCTTCGTCTTGCGATTGATCCGGCAAGCCATGCATCAGGTCCAGGTTGAAGTTGTCGAAACCGGCCTGACGCGCCATGTCCGCCGCGCGGATTGCTTCGTCACCATTGTGGATTCGGCCCAGCGCCTTGAGCTTGGATTCCTGAAAGCTCTGGATGCCGATGGACAGCCGGTTGATGCCCAATGCGCGATAGGCGCTGAACTTGGCCTGCTCGAACGTACCGGGGTTGGCTTCAAGGGTGATTTCGATATCGCTGGCGAATCGAATGCGTTGTTCCACACCTTTCAACAGACGGCCCAGCGCCTCGGCACTGAACAGGCTGGGCGTGCCGCCACCGAAGAAGATCGATTGCAGCTCGCGGCCGTAGACGTGTGGCAGGTCCTGATCCAGATCGGCCAGCAGTGCGTCGACGTACTCCTGTTCCGGCAGCACCGGGCTGGCCGTGTGGGAGTTGAAGTCGCAATACGGGCATTTGCGCACGCACCACGGAATGTGAATGTACAGCGACAGCGGCGGCAGGTACGGCAATGCAGGGCGCGGGCCTTCGGACGAAAAACCGGTCTCGCCCAGAAACAGCGGCTGCGCAGGCGGATCGTGGATCATTGCAGACCCAGGCGCTGGCGCAGCAGGACCATGGCGCGGGCGCGATGGCTGAGCTGGTTTTTCTCGACAGGCCCGAGCTCTGCGCTGGAGCAGTCGCGCTCCGGCACCCAGAAAAGCGGGTCGTAGCCAAAGCCGTGTTCGCCGCTGGCTGCATGCAGAATGCGCCCGTGCCACAGGCCTTCACACAGAATCGGCAGTGGGTCATCGGCGTGTCGCACCAGCGCCAGCACGCACACGAACTGCGCACCGCGTTGCTCGTCCGGCACGTCTTTCAATGCGTCCAGCAGCTTGGCGTTGTTGGCCGCGTCGCCCTTGCCATCGGCGTAGCGTGCCGAATAGATCCCCGGCGCGCCGCCCAGAAAGTCCACCGCCAGCCCCGAGTCGTCCGCCAGGGCAGGCAGGCCCGACAGGCGCGATGCGTTGCGGGCCTTGAGGATGGCGTTCTCGACGAACGACAGGCCGGTCTCTTCCGGCTCGATCTGGCTGAATTCGCCTACTGAGCGCAGGGTGACGCTGTCGCCGAGCATGGCCTGGAGTTCTTTGAGCTTGCCAGCGTTGTGGCTGGCCAGTACGAGTTGGGTAAGGTTCATCATTGGCCCGGAAAGAGTTCCTGGTTAAAACTGAAACGGTGAGTATTGCCGTCTGTCTGGACGGTAATGTCGAAAATTCGGACTTCCTGCTGCGGCACAGGGTACTGCGCCACATAGCTGACCGCGCCGTATTCGGTGACCGGCTTGAAACCCAGCGGCAGCGAGTCATTGGCCAGATCCCTGATCGTCCCGCTGACCTGCGCCATCTGCGGCTTTCCATTACGGACCACAGAGATGTTGATGACACCCTGTTCCTTGCTGCGGATCAGCTCCGCATTTCTGGCGATGTCCGGTTGCAGCACCGTCGAATTGAAGGTGTTGTAGTAAACCGTGATGTCGCCAAACTGCTCCTGACGATTGCCCTTGATGGCGTCTGCTGCCATTGCGGGCAGGCTCAGACTGGCGATCAGCAGAGACAGCATCAGGCGGCGCATGTCGTTTCCTCGAAAAGCAGCGTTACACGGCGATCCGGTGGTCCGTCAGCCCAGGGCTGGTGACCCGGTAGATGCCGATTTCACCCAACAGATTAGGCCATAGCTTGCTGGCCCACCCATGGCGGTGCTGCTGATCGACAGCCAGTCGGTCGAGTACCTGCGCATCGCGCTCGCGGCACAGTTCTTCGAAGTCGCCGAAGGTGCAGAAGTGGATGTTCGGCGTGTTGTACCAGGTGTACGGCAGAAACTCGGAGACCGGCATGCGGCCCTTGCTCGCCAGGTACCAGCGGCAGCGCCAGTGGCCGAAGTTCGGGAACGTGATGATGCATTGCCGGCCGACCCGCAGCATTTCGTCGAGGATCCGGTCCGGGTAATGTACGGCCTGCAGCGCCTGAGTCATGACCACGATGTCAAAGCTGTTGCTGGCGAAGTTGCCCAGCCCTTTGTCCAAGTCCTGCTCGATGACGTTGATGCCCTTGGCGACGCACTGGGCGATGTTGTCTGCGTCGTTTTCCAGGCCGTAGCCTGTGACCTGCTTGTGGTCACGCAGCCAGGTCAGCAGCTCGCCGTCACCGCAACCCAGGTCGAGCACGCGGCTGCCAGCGGGAATCCATTCCTGGATGATTTCCAGATCGGCTCTCATGACATCCTCACAGCGAAATTCGATTCATGTAATTACTGAAAGCCTGCAGATAGCGCGGGATGGGGATCAGGAAGGCGTCGTGCCCCTGAGGCGCATCGATTTCCAGGTAGCAGACGTCCTTGCGGGCCGCCATCAACGCATCCACCAGTTCGCGGGAGCGGGCTGGCGAGAAGCGCCAGTCGGTGGTGAAGGACATCACGCAGAACCTGGCTGTCGCATTGGCGAAGGTCTTGGCCAAGTCGTCGTTGAAGTTGGCGGCCGGGTCGAAGTAATCCAGCGCCTTGGTCATCAACAGGTAGGTATTGGCGTCGAAACGCCCGGAGAACTCTTCACCCTGATAACGCAGGTAGCTCTCGACCTGAAACTCGACACTGTGGAAATCGTAATTGAGCTTCTCGCTCTTCAGGCCGCGGCCGAACTTCTCGCCCATCGAGTCATCGGACAGATAGGTGATGTGGCCAACCATGCGCGCCAGCATCAGACCGCGTTTGGGTATCACGCCACGTTCCTGAAACGAGCCGCCGTGAAATTCGGGGTCCGTGAGGATGGCCTGACGCGCCACTTCGTTGAAGGCGATATTCTGAGCGGACAGCTTCGGGGCTGAAGCGATGGCCAGGCAGTGACGCACGCGCTCGGGGTAGCTGATGGTCCATTGCAATGCCTGCATGCCACCCAGGCTGCCGCCGATGACCGCAGCCCACTGGGCGATCCCCAGAACGTCGGCCAAGCGGGCCTGGCTGTTGACCCAGTCTTCCACGGTGACGACCGGGAAGTTGGCGCCGAAAGGCTTGCCGGTTTCCGGATCGATACTGCTGGGGCCGGTCGAACCGTTGCAGCCGCCCAGATTGTTCAGACTGACGACGAAGAATTTGTTGGTATCGATAGGCTTGCCGGGACCTATGCAACTGTCCCACCAGCCGGGCTTGCGATCATCGACGCTGTGAAAGCCCGCCGCATGATGGTGCCCGGACAGCGCGTGACAGATCAGCACGGCATTGCTGGCCGTGGCATTGAGTTGACCGTAGGTTTCGTAAATCAGGTCGTAGGCCGGCAGCGAACGTCCACACGCCAGCGCCAGAGGCTCACTGAAATGGGCCAGTTGCGGTGTGACCAGACCGACAGAATCGTGGGGAAAGACCGTGGGCATCGACCCTGCTCTCGCTTGAATGAGGCGTAAGTCTAAAGACCGTGGGGTGCAGCGGCAATAAGGGAATATCAGGGGCGGTACGGACTGCCTCAACACTGATCGTGGCCATCGCTCCGCGCTCATCGTTATACACAAGTCCTCTTGGAGGAATACGATGATGATCGTTCCCATGCTCGTGGGAACGATCGCCAGATCATCATCAAGGGATTACATCAACAGGCGCAGCACTTCTGGCATGTGGCTCATGGCCGCAAGGTTGTTGATGACCAGCATGTCCAGTAGCTTGAGCACCAGAAAAGCGAGGATCGGCGAGATATCGAGGCCTCCCAGGTTCGGCACGATTCTGCGGAAGGGTGCCAGCGCCGGTTCGCAGATCTGATTGACCAGTTCCGCACCAGGATTGTTGCTGCCCGGCGCGACCCAGGACAGGATTACGCTGATGATCAGGGCGAAGAAGAAGATCTTCAGGAACAGCGCCGTCACGCTGATGATCGACCACAGCAGCAAAAGCAACGGATCTCCGGTGGTGCCGATTATCAGCAGCAGGGTCAGGGCCATCAGAATCATCTGCACGATGATCGCGAGCACCAGCGACGACATGTCCAGTCCGAAAATGCTCGGAATGATGCGTCGCAGCGGCTTGAGCAGCGGCTGAGTGGCTTTGACGATGAACTGACTCAGCGGGTTGTAGAAGTTCGCTCGCACCAGTTGCAGCACGAAGCGCAACAGGATGAGCGTCAAATACAGACTGCCGAGGGTTTGCAGGACATAAATTGCAGCGGTGTTCAATCCGATCATCAATCTGCTCCGAAAAAGACCTGAAATTATTTGCCCAGTTGCTCAGCCAGTTCGGCTGCGCGGTGATCGGCGGCGGTCAGCGCGGTTTGCACCAGTGCTTCGAAACCGCCTGCCTGAAATGCCTTGATCGCGGCTTCTGTGGTGCCGCCCGGTGAGGCGACACGACGACGCAATTCGCCTGCATCCACATCGCTGCCCGTCGCGATCAGCGCCGAGCCGAGTGCGGTTTGCAGGGTGAGTTTTTTGGCGATGTCTTCCGGCAGGCCCAGTTTCACACCTGCGGCGGTCATCGCTTCCATCATTAGAAAAAAGTAGGCAGGGCCGCTGCCGGACACCGCAGTGACGGCGTCCATGTGCTTTTCCTGCTCGACCCAGACCGCGATCCCGACGGCGGCCAGCATTTGCTCGGCCTGTTCGCGTTGTGTGGCGGTGACATTCGCTGTGGCATACAGGCCGCTGGCGCCCTGACGCAGCAGCGAAGGCGTATTGGGCATGCAGCGGACCACCGGCTGTTCGCCCAGCCATTTGGTCAGGCTGGCGCAGGTAATGCCGGCAGCCACCGAAACAATCAACTGATGCGCTTCCAGGCTGGACTTGAGGGCTTCGCACACGGCTTTCATCAACTGTGGCTTGACCGCGAGTACCACAACGTCCGCACCCTTGACCGCTTCGGCGTTGTCGGCGAAGACTTTGATGCCGTGCTCGGTCGAAATGCGTTCGCGGGTTTCGGCACCCGGCGCGCTGGCACAGATCAGGCTTGCCTCCACACCTTGGGCACGCAGTCCTCCGATCAGGCTGGAGGCCATGTTTCCGGCGCCGATGAAGGCGATACGGGTCTTGCTCATGAGTGGGGTCCTTGTGTGGAGGTTATGGCTGGCCGTAGTCGCGGGCGCCAAAGAGGGCGGTGCCGATCCGTACCCAGGTTGCGCCTTGAGCGATGGCGGCTTCCAGGTCGTGGCTCATGCCCATGGAAAGGGTGTCGAGCGGCAGGTCCAGTTGATCCTGCAGCGCGCGCACAGCTGCAAAGGCAGCGGCCTGTTCAGCCTGATCTTCGGTGGGCTCGGGAATCGCCATCAGGCCACGCAGCTTGAGGCGCGGCAGGGCGCTGATGGCAGCAGCCAGTGCCGGCAGATCCTCTGGCGTACAGCCTGATTTGCTGGCCTCACCACTGACATTCACCTGAATGCAGATGTTGAGCGGCTCCTGGCCTTCAGGGCGCTGCTCGGAAAGGCGTTGAGCAATTTTCAGGCGATCCACGGAATGTACCCAGGCGAAGTTCTCGGCGATTGCGCGCGTCTTGTTCGATTGAATGGGGCCAATGAAGTGCCAGCACAAGGGCAGGTCGGCCAATTCAGCCTGTTTACCGAGCGCTTCCTGCAAATAATTTTCGCCAAAGTCACGTAATCCGGCAGCGTATGCTTCGCGCAATGCGCTGGAGGGCTTGGTTTTACTCACCGCCAGCAGGCCGACCGAGGCCGGGTCGCGCTGCGCTTCGAGAGACGCTGTACGAATTCGCTGTTCGAGCGTTGAAATGTTCGCTGCTATCGTGGACATTGATTTGCGCCAGCAGGGCTAAAGTCTGCGGCATTCTATGTGATTGAGGAGCTGTATGGATATTACCGAGCTGCTGGCCTTCAGTGCCAAACAGGGCGCGTCGGACTTACACCTCTCTGCAGGCCTGCCGCCGATGATCCGTGTCGACGGCGATGTGCGGCGGATCAACCTGCCACCGCTCGATGCAAAAGAAGTCAAGGCGCTGATCTACGACATCATGAATGACAAGCAGCGCCAGGTCTTCGAGGAGTCTCTGGAAACCGACTTCTCGTTCGAAGTGCCGGGTGTCGCGCGTTTCCGCGTCAACGCGTTCAACCAGAATCGTGGCGCTGGCGCCGTGTTCCGGACCATTCCCTCCCGGATCCTGAGCATGGAAGATCTGGGCATGGGCAATGTGTTTCGCAAGATTGCAGACGTGCCTCGCGGTCTGATTCTGGTCACGGGTCCCACCGGGTCGGGTAAATCGACCACGCTGGCGGCGATGATCGACTACCTCAACTGCAACAAGCATCACCACATCCTGACCATCGAAGACCCTATCGAATTCGTTCACGAATCCAAGAAGTGCCTGGTCAACCAGCGCGAAGTGCATCGCGACACGCTTGGGTTTTCGGAGGCTTTGCGTTCGGCACTGCGTGAAGACCCGGACGTGATTCTGGTGGGCGAGCTGCGCGACCTTGAAACGATTCGTCTGGCGCTGACTGCTGCCGAAACCGGCCACCTGGTGTTCGGCACGCTGCACACGACATCAGCGGCCAAGACCATCGACCGGGTGGTGGACGTGTTTCCGGCTCAGGAAAAATCCATGATCCGCTCGATGTTGTCCGAGTCGTTGCACGCGGTGGTGTCACAGTCACTGCTCAAGAAGGTCGGCGGCGGGCGGATCGCGGCTCATGAAATCATGATGGGCACGCCCGCGATCCGTAACCTGATTCGCGAAGACAAGGTGGCGCAGATGTATTCGGCCATTCAGACCGGTGGTTCGATGGGTATGCAGACGCTGGACATGTGCCTGGCCGATCTGGTCAAGAAAGGCCTGATCACCCGTGAAAGCGCACGCGAGCGGGCCAAGGTGCCTGACAACTTTTAGGGATTGGGAACGGGAGATGAAACAGGCCTGCGCAGAGGCAGGCCTTGGAGGGGATCAGCGCTGGACGACCCGCATTTGCGTGGTCTGCTTGGGCAATACGCGCTTGGCGATCTTGTAGTGACTGTTCCAGTACGGCTTGTTCAGCGTGTCCACGGTGACAGCCTTGCCACGACGCGGCGCATGAACGAACTTGTTGTCGCCCAGATAGATCGCCACATGGTTCACGTTGCGGCTCTTGATGTTGAAGAACAGCAGGTCACCCGGTTTCAAATCCTTGCGATCCACGGTCTGCCCGTGACCTTGGGCCATGGCATTGGACGTACGTGGCAAGTCGACTTCACGAACGTCGCTGTAGGCGTACTTCACCAGCCCACTGCAATCCAGACCTTTGCCCGGCGTTGTACCGCCCCAGCGATAGGGCGTGCCGACAGTCTGCAGAGCACGTTTCACAACGGCGTTACCCTGTTTGGCGTTACCCGCGTTCAGAGCCTGAACGTGGGCAGCCTTGGAGGAATTCTTTCGCGAAACCGGCGTCTGAACGGCGCGGGTGGTTCGCGTTGCATGTGGAATGACGGTGGCTTCCTGAGGCGTATTTCGCGTTGCTATCACGGGCGTAAGGTGACTTTTGGCGGTGTAACCCGAGAAGCTCGCAGGAAGCTGTTGCTCACGATTGGTGGCGTGGGCGGCCAGTGGCATAAACAGGCAAATGGTTAGCCATGTCTTGAAAAAAGGACGCATTTGGCAAGGCTCATGGTGGTCAGCGCGCAACTTTATAACAGCTTTTTTGAAAATCCTGACCCCATTTGTCGAGTGAGTCACAGTGGCATCATTGCAAAATGCGCGAAAGACTCTTTCTGTTTTCTCCGTAATTCCTTTGGCGACAAGGGTTTGACGGTGCATAAGGGCGTAGGATGCCGTACGTCGGAAGACGACAATGGAGTCACAAAAATGTTATTTATTTTTTTCTATTGACTCAGAGAGGATACAAATGAACGGCTATCGCTCCGACACACACAGCAAGGTCATGGGTTATCTGTTGTGGATTTTCGGGTTCCTCGGCGCGCACCGTTTCTACTACGGCAAGCCAGTGACCGGGACCATCTGGTTCTTCACATTCGGGCTGCTAGGCATCGGCTGGCTGATCGACCTGTTTCTGATTCCGTCGATGGATCGCGAAGCCGACCTGCGCTTTACGTCGGGCTCGACCGACTACAGCCTGGCCTGGATCCTGCTGACCTTCCTCGGCCTCTTCGGCGTGCATCGCATGTACATGGGCAAGTGGATCACCGGAGTCATCTACCTGTTCACAGGCGGGCTATTCCTGATCGGCATCCTGTATGACTTCTGGACACTGAATAATCAGGTCTCAGTGGAGAATGCACGACGCGGTTGATAGCTGGCGGGCATGCGGCCGTGACGCGGAGCGTCACATCACGGCCGGACGCGGAGCGTCCTGAGAGGCGTTACCACGCTGGAGCGTGGGAACGATCAGGGGTCTCAAACACACTGATTGTGCCCATGCTCCGCGTGGGCATGCAGCTTGTGACGCTCTGCTCAACGGCTATAACTGATCCGCCCATCCACCAGCGTGTAACGCACTGAACTCGGCAGGCAATGACCGATGAAGGGGCAGTTTTCGCCTTTGGACAGCCAGGTTTCGCCCGCAAGGGTTGAAGCCGCTGGATCGAACAGGACGATGTCTGCTGGCGCACCGGCGCTCAGTTTGCCAGCAGGCAGGCGCAGCGCGGCGGCCGGGCCGCTGCTCAGGCGGGCGATGAGGGTTGGCAGGTCCAGCAGGCCGTCTTCGACCAGGGTCATGGCCAGTGGCAGCAGCAACTCGACGCTGCTGATGCCCGGCTCGGTCGCACCAAATGGCGCCAGCTTGGCGTCACGCTCGTGAGGCTGGTGGTGGCTGGAGATGGCCTGGATCACCCCGGACTTCACCGCTTCGCGCAGGCCGTCACGGTCGGCACGGGTGCGCAGGGGCGGCTGGACGTGGTACAGGCTGGAGAAGTCGATCAGCGCCTCATCCGTCAGGATCAGCTGATACAGCGCCACATCCGCCGTTACGGGTAGTCCGCGCGCCTGCGCCTGTGCAATCAGGGCCGCGCCGCGAGCGCTGGTCAACTGGCTGAAGTGCGCGCGCACGCCACTCTGCTCGACCAGCAGCAGGTCTCGCGCCAGGGCGACGGTTTCAGCTGTTTCCGGAATGCCGGCCAGTCCCAAAAAGCTGGCCGTCGGACCTTCGTGAGCCAGACCGCCTTCGGCCAGATCACGATCCTGCGAATTGAAGATCACGGTCAGGTCAAACGTGGCTGCGTATTCCAGCGCCCGGCACAGTGTGCGCGTGTTGTTGAAGCTGCTCAGCCCGTTGCCGAACGCAACGCAGCCTGCATCGCGCAGGGCAATCAGTTCGGCCAGTTGCTCGCCTTCCAGGCCCTTGCTCAGCGCTCCAATCGGAAAGACCTTGCTGAAACCGGCTTCACGAGCGCGGTCCAGAATCAGCTCGGCAACCGCTGACGTATCCAATACCGGTTTGGTGCGCGGTGGGCAGCACAGGCTGGTCACGCCGCCAGCCGTCGCCGCACGGGTTTCGCTGGCGATGCTGCCTTTACGGCTGTAACCCGGCTCACGCAGGGAGACATTGAGATCGACCAGACCGGGCGCGGCGACAAGGCCGGTGGCGTCGATGGTCTGGCTCGCTTCGAAGCCGGCTGGTGCGGCGCCGATTGCCAGAAGCTTGCACGCTTCAATGTGCAGGTCGGTGACTTGATCCAGACCGCTGACCGGATCGATGACGCGAGCGCCGAGAATACTGAGCTTCACAGGGCGTTCTCCTGCTCGAACTGTCGTTGTGCGGTCTGTCCGCTCATGGCCATGGACAGCACCGCCATGCGCACCGCGATGCCGTAAGTCACTTGATTGAGAATCACCGAATGAGCCCCGTCGGCCACTGCCGACTCGATTTCCACGCCGCGATTGATCGGACCGGGATGCATAACGATGGCATCCGGTTTCGCAACCGCCAGACGCGCGGTGGTCAGACCGAACAGGCGGTAGAACTCGCCTTCGCTGGGCAGCAGGCCGCCGGTCATGCGCTCACGCTGCAGACGCAGCATGATGACCACGTCCACGTCTTTCAAACCTTCGTTCAGGTCGGTGTAGACCTTCACGCCATACTGTTCGATGCCGACCGGCAGCAGGGTTTTCGGTCCGATCACACGGATGTCCGGGCAGCCCAGCGCCTTGAGCGCCAGCATGTTGGAGCGCGCCACACGCGAGTGCAGGATGTCGCCGACGATGGCCACCGACAGGTTCTCGAAACCGCCCTTGTGACGACGAATCGTCAGCATGTCGAGCATGCCCTGGGTCGGGTGAGCGTGACGGCCGTCGCCGCCATTGATGATCGCCACATCCGGGCAGACGTGTTCGGCAATGAAGTGTGCTGCACCCGAGTCGGCGTGGCGCACGACAAACATGTCGGCTGCCATGGCCTCAAGGTTGCGCAGGGTGTCGAACAGCGTTTCGCCCTTGCTGGTGGACGAGGTCGAGACGTTCAGCGTGATCACGTCGGCTGACAGGCGCTGCGCCGCCAGTTCGAAAGTGGTCCGCGTACGGGTCGAGTTCTCGAAGAACACGTTGCACACCGTCTTGCCACGTAACAGCGGGACTTTCTTCACCGCCCGGGCACCGACTTCGAGAAACGAGTCGGCGGTGTCGAGGATTTCGGTGAGCAGCTCGCGAGGCAAGCCGTCCAGAGACAGAAAATGGCGCAGCTGACCCTGATGGTTCAACTGCAGCGGGCGCTTGGCGTCGAGAGGCGTCATCGCAATGGACTCTTAGAGGGCGGTAGAGAGGTCTTGAAGTTCGAGTGCCAGAGGCTCGGGGCCGGACAGCTTGATGCGTTCCTGTGGTGCCAGAGACAGCGTCGCGCCTACCACGTTAGGACGGATCGGCAGTTCACCGGCTTCCAGGTCCAGCAGGCAGACCAGCGTGACACTGGCCGGGCGGCCGTAATCGAACAGCTCATTGAGGGCGGCGCGAATGGTGCGGCCGCTCATCAGGACGTCATCGATCAGCACCAGATGCTGGCCTTCGATCTCGAACGGCAGCTCAGACGGGCGTACTTGCGGATGCAGGCCGTTCTGGCTGAAGTCATCACGGTAGAAGGAAACGTCCAGCGTGCCGAGCGGGGCCGTATTGTCGAGTGCCTTGAGCAGCGCCTGAGCAACCCATACGCCGCCGGTGCGAATACCGATGAAACGAGGGTCGCTGATGCCGCGCTTGCTCAGGTGAGCGTTCAGGTCAGTGGCCATCTGACGAATCAGTTCGGCGGGATTGGGCAGGCTCATGGTTGCTCCTTGGGGCTCGGGCAGCGTCCGTCCAGGCGGCGCGGCTCAGGCGTAAACGTGGAATCCGGGTATCTCGAAGCGGTGCGGACGCAAAAAGTCACGCATTCAACAGTTCGGGGTGCTCGTCGAGCCACCCTTGCAACAGCAGGGCGGCGGCAATGGCGTCAACTGGATTGTCGCGGTAGCTGCCTTTCTGGCCGCCTCGGGCCATGCGTTCGCCCTTGGCTTCGAAGGTGGTCAGGCGTTCGTCGTGGGTATACACCGCCACGCCGAAACGGCCATTGAGCTTGCGTGAAAACTTTTCCGCCAGGTCGCTCATGTTACTGCGTGTGCCGTCCATATTGAGCGGCAGACCTACCACGATGGCGTCGGGTTGCCATTCCTTGATGAGCGCCTGAACCTTATCCCAGTCCGGGATGCCGTTCTGCGCCTTCAAGGTACACAGCTCACGGGCCTGACCGGTAATGGCCTGGCCGACCGCAACGCCGATCTGTTTGGTGCCGAAATCAAACCCCAGCAGCAGGCGCAATGCAGCCATTAGGCGTGCCCTGCCTGGGTCGAAAGGAGATTGAGATTAACGCCCAGTCGTGCGGCAGCGGCGTTGAGGCGCTGATCGCTGTCCACATCGAACAGGATGCCCGGGTCAAATGAGCAGGTCAGCCAAGCGTTGGCGGCCATTTCGGCGTCGAGCTGACCGGCGTCCCACCCGGCGTAGCCGAGTGTGATCACATTTTGATCAGGGCCGTAGCCGTCGGCAATCGAGAACAGCACATCCTGCGATGTGGACAGCGAGATACCTCCCGGCAGATCGACCGTTGCCTGAAACACCTGGCCGCTGGGATGCAGCACGAAGCCGCGATCGGTCTGCACCGGGCCGCCGGAGTGGATGGGGATCTGCTGGCAGCGCACCGGTGCAGGCAGCTCCGGTCGCAATTGTTCGAGCACATCGGCCAGGGTCAGGCTTTGCGGGCGGTTGATCACCAGTCCCATTGCGCCATTGGCGTTGTGCTCGACAACGTAAGTCAAGGTCTGCGAGAAGTTCTCGTCGTGCATGTGCGGCATGGCGATCAAGAACTGATGCTTGAGGTAACTCGGAGAGACTTTTTTCATGAGCCCTAGTGTGGCGCTGAGCCGCGTGCCTGACAACTGTCAGTTGTGCGTGCGCTGGCAGTATTGGCAAAAAAGCATCAGTTGCTGGAAAGCTTGTCCCCGCGGGCGAATTTCCAGGTGCGAATGATCTCGAGTCGATCGATGTCAGCCAGATCGCCGGTGAACGGCGCAAATGGCGCTGCAAGCCTCACGATTCGCTGCGCCGCCTGATCCAGCAGAGGCTGCCCGGAGGATTCCAGTACCAGCACTTCGTACAGCGAACCGTCGCGATTGATCGAGACCAGCAGTCGCAGGTTTCCGTAGATCTGCTTGCGGCGAGCCTCTTCAGGGTAGTTGAGGTTGCCGACCCGCTCGACTTTCTTGCGCCAGTCATCCTTGTACCAGGCGCCCTTGTCGCGCATGGTCGAGGCCGCGTTCAGGCGATGGATCTTCGGGCGTTTGGCGTACAACTGCTGTTCGGCGGACAGTTCGGCTTCCAGGCTGGCGATTTCGTTGCTCAGTTCGGCGCTGTCAAAGGTCGGCGCGGCCTTGACCGCTGGGTCGGGTTTGACCTCTTCGCGCTTGGCGACGGTTTTCTGAGGGCTGGGTGCCGTGGTGGCGACCGCAGTCTTGGGCGCTTCCTGCTTGACCACCGGCTTGCTGGCCGGCGGCGGCGTGACCTTGTTGACCTTGGTGTCCTGGTAGGGCGCGACTTCGGTGGTCTTGAGCGTTTCAGCCTTGTCCAGCGTACCGCTGCCCTGCTGGTCGTCCTGAGCGAGGAAGTCAGCCTGTTTGGGCTTTTCTTCGCTCTTGAACGTGGCGAGGGTGATTTCCAGGGTTTGCGAGATATGTTCCGGCTTCACGTAGGTAAAGCCCACGCCGAGAATGATCGCCAGATGGATCAACGCCGCGATCATCATGGTGAAGCCCAGACGATCGGCCGGACGCACGCCGACGTTGGCGAGTTCCAGGGGGAGGTCGTTTCTGGCCATCGATGTCATGAGCGGTTCAGCATCTCGTCAGCCTGCATGTCAAAGTCCGTGTCGTGTTACAGGTGACGCATGATAACGCAATGTGGCTTGAAGCTCCGGTCCGGATCGGACGAAGGGCGTTCAGTGCCCGGTATACCCGGCAGTCCTCGATGTGGGAGGCCCCGCTGCGTCAAAGACTTCGCAGCGGGTTTTCCACAATTCGGGATCATTTCAACGTAAAACCTGCCAATCAGGCAGCACGCGCCTGCAGCTTCTTCTCGATTGCATCCATCAAAAGGCCGCCGATGTCGGTGCCGAAAGCGTTGTCGATTTCGCGAATGCAGGTCGGGCTGGTCACGTTGATTTCGGTCAGGTGCTCACCGATCACGTCCAGGCCCACGAACAGCAGACCTTTCTCGCGCAGGGTCGGGCCGATCTGTTCGGCGATCCAGCGGTCCTTGTCGCTCAGCGGACGCGCTTCGCCACGGCCGCCAGCGGCGAGGTTGCCACGGGTTTCGCCGGCTGCCGGAATACGCGCCAGGCAATAAGGAACAGGTTCGCCGTCGACCATCAGGATGCGTTTGTCGCCGTCCTTGATCGCGGGCAGATAACCCTGCGCCATGATTTGCTGGGTGCCGTGGGCCGTCAGGGTTTCCAGAATGACCGACAGGTTCGGATCGCCCGCGCGATGGCGGAAGATCGACGCGCCGCCCATGCCGTCCAGCGGCTTGAGAATCACGTCGCCGTGCTGTTCGGCGAACTCGCGGATGATGTCGGCGCGGCGGCTGACCAGCGTCGGCGGGGTGCATTGCGGGAACAGCGTGGCAAACAGCTTCTCGTTGCAGTCACGCAGGCTCTGCGGCTTGTTGACCACCAGCACGCCAGCGCGCTCGGCCTGTTCCAGCAGGTAAGTCGCGTAGACAAACTCCATGTCGAATGGCGGATCCTTGCGCATCAGGATCACGTCCAGATCGTCCAGGCCTGCGTCGACTTCAGCCTCGAATTCGAACCATTTGCCAGGATCGGCGAACACCTTGAGCGGCTTCATGCGCGCACGGGCCTGACCTGCGTTCTGATACAGATCCTTCTGCTCCATATAGAACAGCTCCCAGCCACGCGCCTGTGCAGCCAGCAGCATGGCGAGCGAACTGTCCTTTTTATAGGAGATGCGCTCAATGGGGTCCATGACAATCCCTAGGCGAACGCTCATGGGCAATATCCTCTGATCGATAAGGGCCGGTACGGCCGTGAAATTGGCGTCAGGGTGGCGCTCCGAGTGCTCCCGGTCAAGGGGCGGCGCAGTTTATGGATTGAGAGGGAGGAGTGTGCTAAAAAGGCCTCACACCTAGTCTACGATCCTTCCGGATCAGTGAAGCCATACCATCAGGCTCCCAGTGCTTTGCAGTACACGCAAAAATTCGTTGCGGCGATGGAAGAGCAGATATGGAACAGCACCCCACAGCCTTGAAAGTCATGGTCATCGATGACTCGAAGACCATTCGCCGTACCGCCGAAACGCTGTTGAGAAACGTCGGCTGTGAAGTCATCACGGCCATCGACGGTTTCGATGCGCTGGCCAAGATTGCCGATAACCACCCGCGCATCATATTCGTCGATATCATGATGCCGCGTCTGGATGGCTATCAGACCTGTGCCCTGATCAAGAACAATCGAGCGTTCAAGTCCACGCCTGTCATTATGCTGTCCTCCAAGGAC
The DNA here is from genome assembly GCF_900184295.1 of Pseudomonas viridiflava. NCBI lineage: Bacteria > Pseudomonadati > Pseudomonadota > Gammaproteobacteria > Pseudomonadales > Pseudomonadaceae > Pseudomonas > Pseudomonas viridiflava. Next base: position 5,443,108 of record NZ_LT855380.1, on the reverse strand, counting down.
GGGCTGTTCGACAAGGCCAGGGGTCGGGCTGTGGGGTCGGATCAGTTTCTGACCAAGCCATTCAGCAAGGAAGAACTGCTCAGCGCGATCAAGGCTCATGTGCCGAGCTTCGTTGCAGTAGAACAACACATACCGTGACGCCCGCGCCCATTGAACGCGTGCTCGCAACCTGACGGGGAACACCCATGGCTCGAATATTGATCGTCGATGACTCGCCGACTGAAATGTACAAACTCACCGGCATGCTGGAAAAGCATGGTCACGAGGTGCTCAAGGCTGAAAACGGCGCGGACGGCGTGGCCCTGGCCCGTCAGGAAAAGCCCGACGCCGTGCTCATGGACATCGTGATGCCGGGGCTCAACGGCTTCCAGGCCACGCGTCAGCTGACCAAGGATGCCGACACCGCCATGATTCCGGTGATCATGATCACCACCAAGGATCAGGAAACCGACAAGGTCTGGGGCAAGCGCCAGGGTGCACGCGATTACCTGACCAAGCCGGTGGATGAAGACACCCTGATGAAAACCCTGAACGCGGTGCTGGCCGGCTGATTGCCGGAATCGCCATGGCCGAGCCACGCACAGCCTTTGAAATGCTTCTGGACATCGACCGGCGCTGTCGGTCGCTGGCGGCTGGCCTGCCTTTGCAGGAAGCCCATCAGCAGGACTGGGTCGGTATCGGGTTCAGAATGGGCGAGCAGCGTTTCGTGGCGCCCATTGGCGAGATCGCCGAAATCCTGCACGAGCCACGACACGCCGCGTTGCATGGGGTCAAGCCCTGGGTCGTGGGCATCGCCAATCTTCGCGGACGACTGTTGCCTCTCACCGACCTGTGCGGATTCTTCGGACAGGAGCTGTCGCCTGTGCGTAAACAGCGCCGCGTGCTGGTGGTCGAACATCAGGATGCGTTCGCCGGTCTGCTGGTGGACGAAGTCTTCGGCATGCAGCATTTCAGTCAGTTGAGCCTGATTTCCGAAGCGCAGGGCATGCTGGATCCGCGTCTTTTGCCGTTTCTGCGCGGGCAGTTCATTCGCGAGCAGGCCTGGCTGGTGTTCAGTCCGTGGGCGCTGGTGCAGTCTGCGGAGTTTGTGGATGTGGCGTTCTAGAAGGTCGCAGCGGCTCGCCATGGGCGGGCTGGTTTTGTGTCATGAATCGCAGTTGGTCCAGGCGGGGGCCTGATTTAAATGAGTAAGACAGGCAGGTCACTGGAAGGCGCACGCAGCCGTACGCAGATTATCGTGCTGTTCTTCGCGCTCATCGTGTTCATCATGTTGCTGTTCGCCAACTTCGCTTACCTCAATACTCAGTCGAACTACGACAAGCAGTACATCGGGCATGCCGGAGAGCTGCGCGTGCTGTCCCAGCGCATCGCGAAAAATGCTACCGAAGCGGCCGCAGGCAAGGCCCAGGCCTTCAAGCTGCTGGCCGATGCGCGCAACGATTTCGACCTGCGTTGGGGCTACCTGAGAAAAGGCGATCCCAACACCAGCCTGCCCGCCGCGCCGTCATCGATCCGCGACGAACTGCGCAACGTGCAGAACGATTGGGAAGCGCTGCGCAAGAACACCGACGTGATTCTGGCCAGCGAGCAGACCGTGCTGTCGCTGCATCAGGTGGCTGCAACCCTTGCCGAGACCATTCCGCAGTTGCAGGCCGAATACGAAAAGGTTGTCGAGATTCTTCTGCAGAGCAAAGCGCCTGCCGCGCAGGTTGTGGTCGCCCAGCGTCAGGCCTTGTTGGCCGAGCGGATTCTGGGATCGGTCAACACGGTGCTGGCGGGTGATGAAACCGCCGTGCAGGCGGCCGATGCCTTTGGCCGTGACGCCAGCCAGTTCGGGCGTGTGCTTAACGGGATGCTGGAAGGCAACGCCACCATGCGCATTGCCCAGGTCGAAGACCGGGATGCGCGAGCGCGGCTGGCCGAGATTGCCGAGTTGTTCGAGTTCGTATCCGGCTCGGTGGACGAAATTCTGGAGACCTCGCCCGAGCTGTATCGCGTACGGGAAGCGTCGGGCAACATCTTCAATACCTCGCAGACCCTGCTGGACGAGACCTCAGTGCTGGCCAACAGCCTGGAAAATCTGGCCAACCGACGCACCGTCAACACCGTGGGCGGTTACGTGCTGGGGCTTCTGGCGCTGATGTCGATCATTCTGATTGCGCTGGTGATGGTTCGCGAAACCAACCGCCAGTTGCGTGAAACCGCACAGAAGAGCGAGCGTAACCAGAACGCGATCATGCGCCTGCTCGATGAAATCGAAAATCTGGCCGATGGCGATCTGACCGTCACCGCCTCGGTAACCGAAGACTTCACCGGTGCCATCGCCGACTCGATCAATTACTCCATCGATCAATTGCGTGAGCTGGTGGTCACCATCAACCTCACGGCAGAGCAGGTGGCCTCGGCGGTTGCCGAAACCCAGGCCACGGCCATGCAGTTGTCCGCAGCTTCCCGGCATCAGGCGTTGCAGATCAGCGCGGCCTCGACTTCGATCAACGACATGGCGGCGTCCATCGATCAGGTGTCGGCCAATGCCTCTGAATCCTCATCAGTGGCCGAGCGTTCGGTGACCATCGCCAACAAGGGCAACGAGGTGGTGCATAACACCATTCGCGGCATGGACAATATTCGCGAGCAGATTCAGGACACCTCCAAACGCATCAAGCGTCTGGGCGAGTCTTCGCAGGAAATCGGCGACATTGTCAGCCTGATCGATGACATTGCCGATCAGACCAACATTCTGGCCCTCAATGCGGCCATTCAGGCTTCCATGGCGGGTGATGCCGGGCGTGGTTTTGCCGTGGTTGCCGACGAAGTCCAGCGGCTCGCCGAGCGTTCGTCTTCGGCCACCAAACAGATCGAGACGCTGGTACGGGCGATCCAGAACGACACCAACGAGGCGGTCATCTCCATGGAGCAGACCACCAGCGAAGTGGTGCGTGGCGCGCGGCTGGCGCAGGATGCAGGCGTCGCGCTCGAAGAGATCGAAGGCGTGTCCAGAGTGCTGGCCGAGCTGATCGAAAGTATCACCGATGCCGCGCGGCAACAGGCCGAGTCGGCCGGACAGATCTCCCAGACCATGAGCGTGATCCAGCAGACCACCTCACAGACCACCTCGGGCACCGCGGCAACCGCCGAGAGCATTGGCAACCTGGCGAAGATGGCCAGCGAAATGCGTCGTTCGGTGTCGGGTTTCACCTTGCCGCCATCGAAAAAAATCGGATGATGTTCACTCAATGAACGATCTGGACCGGGTAAAGGGCGGTATCTGTCATGGCTGATCGTCACGACTATGTGGCGCTGGAGTGGCTCAAGGGCGAGATCGCCGAGACGCTCACGCAGGCACGTCATGCACTGGACGAATTCATCGAAAACCCTGCGGACGAGGCTGCGATAGCCGAGTGCCTGAACCTTGTGCATCAGGTGCATGGCAGCCTGCAGATGATCGAATTCTACGGCGCAGCGCTGCTGGCCGAGGAAATCGAGCAACTGGTGCTGGCCGTGCAGCAGAAACGCGTCAGCCATCCGGTCGAGTCCGAGCAGTTGCTGATTCAGGCGATGACCCAGTTGCCGGTGTATCTGGAGCGCATTCATTCGGCGCGCCGGGATCTGCCTTTGGTGGTCCTGCCGCTGCTCAACGACTTGCGCAGCGCCCGTGGCGAAAGCCTGCTGTCGGAAACCAGCCTGTTCGCCCCGCAACTGGTCGTTGTTCCCGCATTGGACGAGGAAGAACTGGCCCGGCGTAATACGCCTGATCTGCCCAATCTGTTGCGCAAGTTGCGTCAGACCCTGCAGGCTGCTTTGGCGGGCCTGATGCGCGAGCAGGGCGTCAAGACGCAACTCGGTTACATGGCCAAGGTATTCGCCCGTCTGGAACAGCTTTGTGAAGATGCGCCGCTGGGGCCGCTCTGGCGAATCGCCACGGCACTGGTCGAGACCATGCTCAACGGCAACTTCGCCAACAGCCCGGCACTGCGCAGCCTGCTCAAGGATGCCGACAAGGAACTCAAACGACTGGCCGAGCAGGGCATCGAAGGTATTAACCAGCCTGCGCCCGAAGAACTGCTGAAAAGTCTGCTGTTCTACATCGCCAAGTCCGACAGCCTCGCGCCGAAGATGCTCGATCTCAAGGATCAGTACGCGCTCGCCGATGCGTTGCCCGGCAACGACGTGGTCAATGAAGAACGCGCCCGCATGGCCGGGCCGGACCGTGACGCCATGCGCTCGGTCATCGTGGCCTTGTGTGAAGGGCTGGTGCGGGTCAAGGAACGGCTGGATGTGTTCGTGCGCGGCGACCGGGAGCACGTCAGCGAGCTGAACCCCTTGCTGCCGCCGTTGCGGCAGATCGCTGACACCCTGGCGGTGCTCGGTTTCGGCCAGCCGCGCAAGGTCATCATCGACCAGCTTGCGGTGGTGCAGGGCATGGCGCATGGGCAGCGCGAGCCCAGCGATGCGGCGTTGATGGACGTGGCGGGTGCCTTGCTGTACGTCGAGTCGACCCTGGCCGGCATGGCGGGCAGTACCGAGCAGGACAGCCGTGAAGACAGCCGTCTGCCGACCACCGACCTGACCCAGATCCACCAGTTGGTGATTCGCGAAGCGCGTGTGGTGCTGCAGCAGGCCAAGGACGTGATTCTGGAGTACATCGACAGCGAATGGGACCGCCAGCGCCTCGACCCGCTGTGCGCCTTGCTGGTCCAGGTGCGCGGCGCGCTGGCAATGATTCCGCTGGCGCGAGCGGCCAGTCTGCTGGCAGCGTGCAACGAATACATTCAGGAACACCTGCTGGTGGACGAGACGCGTCCCGGCGCGATGCAGCTCGACTCTCTGGCCGACACCATCAGCTGCGTCGAGTACTACCTGGAACGCATGGGCGAAGACCATGAAGCGCCGGGCGACCAGATCCTCGACATGGCGCAGCAGAGTCTGGCCCGGCTGGGCTACACGCCAGCGCCGGACTCTCTGGAAGTGCCGCTGCTCGACGAAGTCATCACCCAGGACGAACTGCTGGCGCTGGACGACCGCAAGGCGCTGGTCAGCCCGACGCAGACCATCGCTCAAGTGCTGGCCAGACCGGTCTCGGCCGTCAATCCGCCGGCCCGTAATGCGCCCACCAGCCTGCTGCCACCGCCCGCCGGTGAAGACGCCGTAGACGACGAACTGCGTGAAGTGTTTCTGGAGGAGGCTGACGAAGTACTGGACGCTCTGCGCGAGTACCTGCCTCGCTGGTTTGCTTCGCTGGGCAAGGGCGATCAGTGGGATGTGGTCGCGCTGACCGAAGTGCGCCGTGCCTTTCACACCTTGAAGGGCAGCGGCCGAATGGTGCGGGCATTGATTCTGAGCGAACTGGCCTGGGCCGTGGAAAACCTCCTGAACCGCGTGCTGGAGGGCGATGTGCCGCCAGCGCTGGACGTCCAGCAGTTGCTGACCGATGTGCTGGTGTTGCTGCCGCTGGTCATCAAGGATTATGCCGAAGGGTCGCAGCGTCAGCGCGACGATGTCGACCTGCTGGCCGCGCGCGCTCATGCATTGGCCAACGGCCTGGAGCCGCCAGCACTGCCGGTGCAGCCGAACGAGCCCAATGTCGAAGTCATCGATCCGCAATTGCTGGAGATCTTCCGTCAGGAAGCCCTCGGGCACCTGGGCACGCTGGATCGCTTCCTTGAAAGCGCCGAACAGTCACCGTCGCCCTCGATCAGCGACAGCCTGTTGCGTGCCTTGCATACCCTCAAGGGCAGCGCACACATGGCGGGCGTTTTGCCGATAGCCGAACTGGCCAGCCCGCTGGATCAACTGGTGCGCGAGTACAAGGCCAACCTGATCGCCATCGGCATGCCCGAAATCCGTCTGCTGCGCAGCGCCGAGCCGCTGTTGCGCAAGGGGCTGGAGCAACTGGACAGCCAGCCGCTGGCACCGATTCCCGGCGCGCCTGCCCTGATCGAGGCCGCCTGCGCGCTGCTCAATGACCGCCTGACCGCTGCCCTGCGCGAGTCGGACAACGGCCTGCGCATCAAGCGTAATCCGAAACTCATCGCCAGCTTTCTGGCTGAAGGCATGGACATCGTGCTGGATGCGGAAAACCTGCTGCGACGCTGGCGTGAACATCCCGGCGAGCGACAGGAACTCAGTGCGCTGCTCGATGAGCTGACCACTCTGGGTCATGGCGCGCATCTGGCCGATCTGCCGCAGGTCGATGAGCTGTGCGAAGCCTTGCTCGACCTGTATGGCGCAGTGGAGGAAAGCAGCCTGGCGGTCAGCGATCAGTTCTTCGACGATGCCGAGCGGGCTCACGAAGCGCTAATCAATATGCTCGATCAGGTCGCGGCCGGGCAGGACGTCGACCCGCGTCCCGAATGCGTGCGGGCCTTGCACGACCTGCTCGAACAGGCACTTGACCCTTCCGCGACCGGGCTGATCAAAAGCGATGGTCATCAAACGCTGAGTGTTACCGAACTCAATGCCGCCACCGCACAACTGGCCAGCGAGGCCCCGCAGTCCGAAGCTCTGTCATCTGAAGCGGCCAGTCTGGACGACGAAATTGTCGAAATATTTCTCGAGGAAGCCGTCGACATCCTCGACAGTGCCGGGCAAGCCTTGCAGCGCTGGCTGGACGAGCCGGAAAACCCGTTGCCGCTGTCTTCGTTGCAACGCGATCTGCACACCCTGAAAGGTGGTGCACGAATGGCAGAAGTCGCCGAAGTGGGCGATCTGGCCCATGAGCTGGAGAACCTTTACGAGGGGCTGATCGACCGGCGCTTCAACCATTCGCCGCAACTGGCCGAACTGCTTCTCAAGAGCCACGACGAACTGGCGATCATGCTGGAACAGTTGTTTCGGCACGAAGCGCTCAGCGATCCGGCGCCACTGATCGACGCATTGATTCAGTGTCGCAACGGCGAGTTCGGCGAGCCTGAGCCCGTTGCGCCAACGAAACACGTCGAAGAGCCGCAGGAACGCGATACCGAACTGCTGGAAATCTTCCTCGAAGAAGGCTTCGACTTGCTGGAAAGCTCCGGCGCATCCCTGTCGCGCTGGCAGGCTGACCCGCAGAACACCCTGGAAGTCGAGAACCTGCTGCGTGATCTGCATACGCTGAAGGGCGGGGCGCGCATGGTCGAGATCGCCCCCATCGGTGACCTTGCCCATGAGCTTGAAACGCTCTATGAAGGTTTGTCGTCAGGTGTCATGCAGGCTGATCCGCTGATGATGAGCCTGCTGCAGAGCGGTCATGACGTGCTGGCCGACATGCTCGATGCTGTGCGGACCGAAAAACCGCTGCCTGATGCGACTCTGCTGATTCAAAATATTCAGAACCTCGCCAGCCAGGAACCCGGACAGCGGCTGCCGCTGGTGAACGCGCCCGAGCCGGAACCCGTGGCTGCACCGGCGGCCGCAGCGGAAGCCGAGTCCGAGCGCAACGTGCCGGAGACGATCAAGGTGCCGGCCGAGCAGCTGGAGAATCTGGTCAACCTGGCGGGCGAGACCTCGATCTTTCGGGGACGCATCGAACAGCAGATGCTCGACGCTCAGGTCGCGCTGGTGGAGATGGAGACGACCATCGAGCGGATGCGCGATCAGTTGCGACGTCTGGACATGGAAACCCAGGGTCGCATCCTCAGCCGCGAGCAGGTGCAGGCCGAACGCCTTGGCTACGAAGAATTCGATCCGCTGGAAATGGACCGCCACTCCCAGTTGCAGCAGCTGTCCCGCGCGCTGTTCGAGTCGGCATCCGACCTGATGGACCTCAAGGAAACCCTTGGCGCACGCACGCGTGACGCCGAAATGCTGTTGTCGCAGCAGGCACGGGTCAACACCCAGCTGCAGGAAGGCCTGATGCGTACGCGCATGGTGCCTTTCGAGCGCATGGTCCCGCGCTTGCGACGTGTCGTGCGGCAGGTCGCGACCCAGTTGAACAAAAAGGTGCAGTTCGAGGTGGCCAACGCCGACGGCGAAATGGACCGTAATGTGCTGGAACGGATGGTCGCGCCGCTGGAGCACATGCTGCGCAACGCCGTCGACCACGGCCTTGAAAGCACTGAAAGGCGCCTTGCGGCGGGCAAGCCCGAGCAGGGGTTGATCACGCTGGAACTGATGCACGAGGGCGGCGACATCCTGATCGAGCTCAGCGATGACGGGTCGGGTGTCGATCTGGCCGCCGTGCGGCGCAAGGCGATCAAGCGCGGCATGATCCACCCCGATGCCGATCTGGCCGATCACGAGGTTCTGCCGTTCATCCTGCAGGCTGGATTCTCCACGACGGAAATCATCACGCAGATTTCCGGACGTGGCGTGGGCATGGACGTGGTGCACGCCGAGGTCAAACAATTGGGCGGATCGATGGTGATCGACTCGACGCCGGGCAAGGGCACTCGCTTCAGGATTCGCCTGCCATTCTCGGTCTCGGTCAATCGCGCGCTGATGGTCACCTGCGGCGAAGAGCAGTACGCCGTGCCGCTGAACACCGTCGATGGCATCGTGCGGGTCATGCCCAATGAACTGGACACCTGCTACCAGACCAGCCCGCCGCGCTATCAGTACGGCGGACGCAGCTATGAATTGCGCTATCTGGGTGAGCTGATCGACAACAGCCCGCCACGCCTGATCGGCCAGCTCGAGCCGCTGCCGGTGCTGCTGGTGCATCTGCAGGACCAGTGGGTGGCCGTGCAGGTTGATGCGCTGGCCGGCTCGCGGGAAATCGTGGTCAAGAACCTCGGCCCGCAATTCGCCAGGGTTCAGGGCATTTCCGGCGCAACCATTCTGGGCGATGGTCGTGTGGTGCTGATTCTCGACCTGATGGCGCAGATTCGTACCTTGCAGGGCCGCCTGCACAGACCTGCAACTGACGGACCGGTGCAGACATTCCATGAGATCGAACAGGCCAGGCCGCTGCTGGTCATGGTGGTGGACGACTCTGTCACGGTGCGCAAGGTGACCGGCCGACTGCTGGAACGCCACGGCATGCACGTGCTCACGGCGAAGGACGGTGTCGATGCCATGAGCCTGCTTCAGGAACACACCCCAGACATCATGCTGCTGGACATCGAGATGCCGCGCATGGACGGCTTCGAAGTGGCCAGCCAGATTCGTCATGACGAGCAGCTCAAGGATTTGCCGATCATCATGATCACTTCCCGCTCTGGCCAGAAACACCGCGACCGCGCCATGGCGATTGGCGTCAACGAGTACCTGAGCAAGCCGTATCAAGAGAGCGTGCTGCTGGACAGCATCGCCTACTGGAGTCAGGTCAATGTCTGAAAGCACGTTCCAGACCAGCCGTCTGACCAGTCTCACCGGCCTGCTGTTGCCCTTGAGCGACCGCCACCTGTTGCTGCCCAATGTGGCCGTTGCAGAACTGATCGACTATCAGGACTGCAGCGCCGAGCCAGGCGCGCCCGAGTGGTACCTGGGGCCTATCAGTTGGCGTGAACTCAGCTTGCCGCTGCTCAGTTTCGAAGCCGCCTGCGGCGGCCGCACCCGGGTCGGCGGTCGTGCCCGCATCGTGGTGCTCAATGCGCTGGGAGGACGCCATGACGTCCGGTTCATCGCCCTGCTGACCCAAGGCATCCCGCGCTCCTGCAAGGTCGACAGCCAGTTGAGCTACGTCGACGTGCCCCTGGCCGAGCTGGAGCTGGCGGCGGTGCAGGTCGGCGACACCGTCGCCCGTATTCCCGATCTGGAAGGGCTGGAGCAATGGCTGGTCGATGCGGGGCTGGCCAATCCATCAGTGCGCGGCTGAAAACGGACGCGGAGCGTCCTGGGCGGCATACCCACGCGGAGCGTAGGAACGATCATTCCCGATATTGATCGTGCCCATCGCTCTGAAGTGGGCATGCATCCCGTGACGCTCCGCGTCACTTCTTGCGAATTGCGGGGATCACGACGAACAGCTGATTTCCAGGTGCTTGCCCCAGTCCGGTGGGCGCTGGGCGTAGCGGTCCATGTCGGGTTGTTCGGTGAAGGGGTTGCAGAGCACTTCGTGCAGGCGGCGGACTTCTTCGTAGTCGCCTTTTTCGGCGGCTTGAATCGCGTTTTGTGCAAGGTAGTTGCGCAGGATGTAGAGCGGATTGACTGCGTGCATGCGGGTTTTGCGTTCGTCTTCCGAGGTGTTTTCCTCTTGGGCGATGCGCGCCAGATAGGTCTCGCCCCAACTGTCGAAGCCCTTGATGTCGACGAAGTCATCACGCAAAACGCGCAGCGCTTCGGCTGCCGGTGCATCGCCCAGTCGACGGAAGAAGAGGGTGTAATCGACGCCGCTGTTCTGCATCAGTTGCAGCAGGCGACTGATCAATATGTCGTCCTGCTCGTCGTCCTGCTCGTTGGCTTGAGTCAGGCCGAGGCGACGGCGCATCAGGTCCCGGTAGTGCGCCTGATACAGCGGCAGGAACAGACCGATGGTTTCGCGCAGCGCGTCCACGCTGATGAACGGCGTCAGGGCCTGCGCCAATGCGCTGAGATTCCATTGCGCGATGGGCACCTGATTGCTGAAGGAGTAGCGGCCTTCGTGATCGGAATGGTTGCAGATAAAGTGCTGATCGAAATCGTCCAGAAACGCGAACGGCCCGAAGTCGAAGGTGATGCCCAGAATCGACATGTTGTCGGTGTTCATCACACCATGGCAGAAACCATAGGCCTGCCACTTGGCGATCAGCTCGGCGTTGCGCTCGACGATTTCCCGGAACATCGCCAGATACGGCTCGGGCTGCTCCTGGCACTGCGGGTAGTGCATCGTCAGTACATGCTCGGCCAGTTGCTTCAACTGTTCCGGCTGCTTGGTGTAGTAGAAGTATTCAAGACTGCCGAAGCGCACATGGCTGTGAGCCAGACGCAGGACCATCGCGGCGCGTTCCTCGGTTTCCCGCCAGACTGGCGTGCTGGAGCCGATCACACAGGCGGCGCGGCTGCTGGGAACGCCCAGTGCATGCAGGGCTTCGGAGGCCAGAAATTCGCGGATCGAAGAGCGCAGCACCGCGCGACCATCGCCCATGCGCGAGTAGGGTGTCTGTCCGGCACCCTTGAGGTGCAGGTCCCAGTGCTCGCCTGCGTCGTTGTAGACCTCGCCCAGCAGCAGCCCGCGCCCATCCCCCAGGCGCGGGTTGTACGAACCGAACTGATGGCCGGAATAGACCATCGCCCGCGGCTCGGCTTCCTGCCAGAGCTTGTGTCCGGCAAAGATTTCCGCAAACAGAGGCGTTTCGGCCTGGCTCGGGTCAAGGTCCAGCAAGGACAGTGCGGCCTTGCTGGCGACCACGAGACGCGGTTCGGCGATGGGTTCAGGCAGGACTGAGGTGGAGAACGCATCGCCCAAGCGGGCGAAGCGGTTGTCGAAGACGAGTTCGTCGAGGGCTTTCACAGGCCATCTCCAGCAAAATGTGAGGGCATTCTGCTGGGGTTGACCCGATCAGTCGAGCCTGAGTTCAGGCGGTTCTGGCGCATCCTTGGTGGCGGGTGCCACTTTGGTGTTGACCGGCGGTGTGGCCTTCTCGGTCGGCAGCACGGTCTTTTCCTCGGCGTCTACGGGCACCATCTTGTATTCCTTGCCCTGGGTGTTCTTGAGGTAGATCTCCATCTGGCGGAACGAGATGTTGATCTTCTGCTTCTTGAACTCGCGGTTGATGAACCGGTTGATCTCGTCCAGCACCGGGTTGCGGTCGCCCAGATCGCGAACGTGCATGCGCAGTTCGTGATCCAGCGTGCTTTCGCCGAAATTCAGGAAGTAGACGATCGGTTCCGGCTCTTTCAGGACCCGAGGGTTCTCACGGGCCGCCTGCAACAGCAGGTCGCGAACCAGGTCCAGGTCCGAGCCGTAGTCCACGCCGAGCTTCAGGGTCACTCGGGTAATGGTGTCGGTCAACGACCAGTTGATGAGCTGGCCGGTGATGAACGTCTTGTTCGGGACGATGATGTCCTTGCGGTCGAAGTCGGTGATGGTCGTGGCACGGATACGGATCTTGCTGACCGTACCCGACAGGTTGCCGATGGTGATGGTGTCGCCGATCCGCACCGGACGTTCAAATAGAATCATGATGCCGGAGATGAAGTTGGCGAAGATCTCCTGCATCCCGAAGCCGAGACCGACCGACAGCGCTGCCACCAGCCACTGCAACTTGTCCCAGCTCACGCCGAGTGTCGAGAGCGTGGTGACGAAGCCGATCCCGGCGATGGCATAGGACAGCAAGGTGGTGGTCGCATAGGCACTGCCCTGCGCCAGATTCAGGCGTGACAACACCAGCACTTCCAGCAGACCGGGCAGGTTACCCGCGAGCACAAAGGTGATGGCGATGATCACCACCGCGCCGATGAAATCGCCCAGGCTGATCGGCACCATGCTCATGTTGGCACCGGTGCCGCTGGTGTACTCATAGAGCGTGATGTTGTCGAGATAGGCAAACACTGTGATCAGATCGGCCCAGACCAGATACAGCGCGCCGATGAAACCGCCCAGCAAGGCCAGACGAATCAGACGCAGCGATTGCTGGTTGACCTGTTCGATGTCCAGTTTGGGTTCTTCGACCGGTGTATCGCTGTCGCCGTTTTCGCGAGCAGCCTGACGTTTGGCCAAGGCGCGCTGGTAGGCCAGGCGGCGTGCCGCCACACCCAGGCCGCGCACGAAGGTGGCCTCCACCACCAGCCAGAGCATGAGCAGGTACAGCGTATCGATCAGTCGGTCGCTGAGCTTGAGCGCGGTGTAGTAGTAGCCGAAGCAAACCGCCACGAACAGGGCGACGGGCAATGCGGTGAACGCCATGCCCACGGCTTTGCGAAACAGCGACGCGTTGTGGTGGGTCGGGCTCGAAACCAGCAGGCGACCCAGCAGCCAGGCCATCAGTGCGTAGCAGGTCAGCACTACGCCAATCCCCAGTACGTCGTCGGCCAGCGCGGCAGGCTGATGTTCGGCGACCGCTACAACGGCGACCAGCGCCAGTACCACCAGCCCGAGGCGACGGACCCAGCCCCGCAGGAATTCGACCTGCGCCGTCTCCCAGCGGAAATGCAGTTGCGCAACGCCCGATGGAGCAAGCACGCGATAGGCGGTGTAGAACACCAGCCAGGCCAGAGCGATCTGCAGCAGCGCTTCGCCCAGGTTGGCGTTTTGTCCGCGGGCATCGATCTGCAGCGCATAGCCGCACAAGGCGAGCCCGAGTGCGACAGGCATGGCCAGCAGCACGTTGATCAGCAAGGCCAGCGGGGTTTTCCACTGACTGTCACGCTTGAAGTGGCCGATGTCGGCGTGCAGGCGGTTCAGACGCTGATACAGCGCCTTGCGCCGCCAGGTCAGCACACCGATCAGCAACAGCAGCGGCAGGAACAGCAGAGGGCGCTGCGTCAGGCCGTCCGACAGTTCGCTGAGGCTGGACGTCCAGGGCAGGGTGGCGACCTGTTTTTCAAGGCGCGGCCAGATGTTCTGGAACCACTCGATGTCCAGCGGCTTGTTGCTGGGAATCCAGAACATCTGCTCATCCAGCGTGGAGCGCAGGCCGATGGCGGTGCTGGTCAGCTGTTTCTGGTTCAGTTGCAGGGTGATGGATTCGTTGAGCAGCGCACTGAGTTCACGGTTCAGGCGCTCGAGCAGATCGCTGCGGGTGATTGCCAGATCCAGCAAGGTCCGGCGCAACTGCGGCGTTACGTTTTCTGGTGGCTGCGTGGTGAGCAGTTTTTCGACATACGCCGTTGGCGTGCTCATCTGCTCGCGTTTCTGGTTGATCTCGAACTGATACAGACGAATGTTGGCGATTTCGTCTGCCAGCCCCTTGTCCAGTTCCAGATGCGGCAACGACTGCTTCTGCTTGTAGAGAATCTTGGACAGCAGCAGGCTGCCGCTGAGGACATTGATCTGCTCGCTCAGCGCCTGATCGGTCTGGGTCAGGTTGTCCAGTTGCTGCTTGGTCTTGAGGTTCTGCTGGGTCAGTTCGTTGAGGCGGTCGGTGCCGCGCAGCAGGTAGTCGGACAGCTGCAGGTTGTAGGCGCTTTCGGTCGCCAGCAGGCTGCTGCCACCGGACTTCTGGGCTTCAAGGGACAGGTCGGCCACGGTTTTCTGCGACTGGGCACGACGCTTGTCGTTGATCAGGGTCTGCAGGTCCTGGATTTCCTGCTCCTGACGCGCGACCTTCTCGGTGAGCAGGTCATGCTGGCTGTTGCCCAGATCCTGCAACTGGCTGTTGCCGGCCAGTTCCTGACGGCGCAACAGGTTCAGGGCATTGATCGACGCCAGCTCGGCGTTGAGCAGGTTGCGTTGATCGGCGCTCAGGGCCTTGCCGTTGTCCTTGCCCAGTTTGAGGATCGCATTGATCTGCTGGATGCGGTTCTGGTTGGCGCTGATTTCCGCCTGGGCACGCTCGGGGCGGGTCTGGGCGGTAATGCTCAGGCTGTTGGCGTCATTGAGTTCTTTCTGCAGATCGCTTTGCTGGGTACTGCGCTGGCTGAGCATCTGCTCCAGCTGCGGCACATCAAGGCCGCCGTAGCGCTGCGCAATCGGTACGATTTTGCTTTCCTTCAGGCGACTCAGCTCACGCTGGTTCTCGCTGGTCTGTTTGGGCGCCTGATTGAGTTGCTGCTTGAGTGCGGTCAGCTTCTGCTCGCTGTCCTGCTTGCTGGCCAGGAACGCCAGTGTTTGCTCGAGCACCTGCTGCAGCGCTTTCTGGTCGGCGTCCGGCAGTTTGCGGTCGGCGATCTTGTCCAGACTCTGCTGCACGGCCTCACTGGTGGGCGGGTCGGCGGCAAAGGCTGGAGAGATGGAAAGGCTAAGCGTAAACAGTGCGGCAGCACAAAAAGAGCGCAGGGAAAACATAGACACCGGTCGCGTGATGGTACGTGTGGGTGGGCAGTTTAAAGGAACAATCCGGGACCCGGGCGGCTTCCTTCGGGGAATTTGACGCCCACTTTCTGGATCTTGTTCCCGTCCATGACGGCAACTGTCCAAATAGTTCCATTCCATTCAATCTGGTCGCCCACGATCGGCTCGCCGCGATTCTTCTGCACAATGAACTGGCTGAGCGGCATGCCGGGGTCGATGCCGTCGAGTTTCAGGCCGTAGAGCGCTGCCACATCGCCCAGTTGTGCATCGCCTTCGAGCACGAAGTCGCCGAAGAAGCGCAGGTCCAGACCACGTTGCGGGGCCTGGCTGAACAGTTTGCCCAGCGCGGGCAGGTCATGCTCGTGGCCGATCACGCAGAGCAGATCGCCGACTTCCAGCGTGGTACTGCCGGACGGGTGAAGCAGCTGCTGGCCGCGGAACAGGGCCGCGATACGGGTGCCTTCAGGCATCTTCAGCTCACGCAGTGCCGCGCCGATGCACCATTTCTCTGCACCCAGGCGATAGACAAACAGCTCCCACTCGCTGGTCGCGTGGACTTCAAGGGCGGCGCGGGAGATAGGCGCAGGATCAGGCGGAACCGTGACTTTCAGCAGTTTGGCCATCCACGGCAGGCTGGTGCCCTGCAGCAGCAGCGAGACCAGCACGATGAAGAAGGCGAGGTTGAAGTAAAGCTGCGCATTGGGCAGCCCGGCCATCAGCGGGAACACCGCCAAAATGATCGGTACCGCGCCGCGCAGGCCGACCCAGGCGATGAACGCTTTTTCGCGACCATGAAACGCCTTGAATGGCAGCAGTCCGACCATGACCGACAACGGCCGCGCGACCAGAATCATCCACAGCGCCAGACCCAACGCCGGAATGGCGATAGGCAGCAGGTCGTGAGGTGTGACCAGCAGGCCCAGCACCAGAAACATGCCGATCTGCGCGAGCCAGGCCATGCCGTCGAGCATGTGCAGAATGCCGTGCCGGCTGCGGATCGGGCGGTTGCCCAGTACCAGACCGCACAGGTAGACCGCCAGGAAGCCGCTGCCGTGAATGGCGTTAGTCAGAGCGAAAATCGCCAGACCGCCTGCGATCACCAGAATAGGGTACAGGCCGGCTGCCAGATTGATGCGATTGACCAGCTGCAGCATGATCCAGCCGCCGCCCAGGCCAATGATGCCGCCGATACCGAATTCCTGAATCAAATGCCCCAGCAGGCCCCAGTGCAAACCGGTCTGGCCGCTGGCAAGCATGCCGATCAGGGTCACGGTCAGGAATACCGCCATCGGATCGTTGCTGCCGGACTCGATTTCCAGCGTGGCCGTGACCCGTTCGTTCAGGCCTTTGCCGCCCAGCAGCGAGAACACTGCTGCAGCGTCAGTCGAGCCGACAATGGCACCTATCAGCAGGCCCTGAATCATGTTCAGGTTGAACAGCCAGGCCGCGACCATGCCAGTCAGCACCGTGGTAATCAGCACCCCGACCGTGGCCAGCGACAGGGCCGGCCAGAGCGCCACCCGGAAACTCGCCACCCGGGTTCGCAGGCCGCCGTCGAGCAGGATGACGGCCAGCGCAAGGTTGCCGACCAGATAGGCCGTTGCATAGTTGTCGAAGATGATGCCGCCGCCGTCGACACCCGCCACCATGCCTACCGCGAGGATGATGACCAGAATCGGGATGCCGAGGCGCGAGGAAAGGGAGCTGACCAGAATGCTCGCCGTTACCAGCAACGCGCCGATCAGGAACAGGCTGTTGATGGTTACTGCATCCAAGGGCGGTACTCCATAGAAAACGAATCGAAAACGATGAGAGCGAAAACTGACCATGCAGTCCGCGTGCCAAGGGATTCTAACCTGTTGAAATGGCTGACTGTCAAAGTTTTGCGGATTAATACACAGCGTACCGATGTCCGTGCCGCTACCGGTGCGTCTGCTTTATTCATGTCGTAACTATTTAGGGTCGATCCGCCCTCTGGATCTGATCACGTATGGCTTCCATCCCTGAAGGAACAGGAAGCCATGACTTCTGAAACAACACGGTTACACCTTGCAGACCAGCAACAGCTTCGAAAAAAAGCCCACGAATACGTGACCGACTATCCCGACCTGTACGACATGGCGCGGCGAGCGGCGCAGGCCATCATCTGCAAGCGAATGGGCAAGTGGCTGGACCCCGACAAGGTCTATTGGCACCGGTTCAGCACTGCCGTCAGCAGCCCTCGCACGTTTACCGGCTGGGAGCATGTCGGCACGCCGGTCGAGTCGATGACCATAGTCGAACTCGTGATTCGCCGCTTCAGCCCGCAGGATCAGGTTGCCAGCGACGAGCTTTCGTCTTATGGCGGTTTTTATACCGTAAACGCAGACCACGGCAGGTTCAATGAAACCAACGAGGTGCGATTACTCGCTCAGGACGTGTTGAATGACTTCTGGGCGCTGGATTTCAGCACCGGTTACCGGCGCAAACTGGAACAGTTCTGGAATAACCACGGACAGACGTTCTGCCTTTTGGCCAAGGCCGACTTTCTGGCGGCGGCAGGGCGCTGCGTTGGCAGTAGACAGATTTCGGCGGCTGACTTCGAGTGGTTGATCAGTCTGATTCTGGGTGAAAACAGCGACACGCCGACCCTGACGACCCTCGGTGCTGCCCTGCAATCCGGTGCCAGGGCAGCTTTCCACTGGCTGGATGTCGGCGGTTTCAAGGCTCGAGACATGCTGCGCATGGTCCATGAGCACGGCGCGCAGATCCTCTATATACCCGGCGACAGTCACCCCTTTCACCGATTTGCCGATCGACAAGCGCTGTTCGACTGGCTCAAGGCGCGTTTCGCCGCTGCCGAGACTCGAAGCGAAATGCGCAGCCATTTCATCCGCCCTTCGGCCGAGCAAGCGTCTGGCGCTGCGTTCGATCGATGCATCGACAGCCTGCTCGCTCACGATGGGCAGACAGGGTACGGACTGATCAATCAACTCGAAGCGGCCATCCCTGGCGATCCTTTCGAACTCCTGCGCGACATCGCGAGAGACGAAATGACCGCTGACGCCCACGTCTTGCTGACCAGTAATGTCGAACTGCGCAAGCGACTGTGGATGGGCTATCTCGACGCCTTTCTGCGGGTCAGTGGCAACCTCGCGCTGTTGGGCTGGCCAGTCGCCCTGGCAGTGGTCGGGGCGAGTGCCTTTAACCTGGGGCTGAATATTGATCAGGCAGTGCTCGGCAAAACGGCGGCGCAGCGCAAGGCCGGTGTGCTGGGCTCCATATGCAATGCGCTGTATCTGGCGTTCAACCTGCCGCTGTTGACGGGCCTGAGTCGTGCCGCCGAGGGTTTGACCGACACGCCTGCAACTGCGTCGCTCGCAGACACGCTCGCCAGTCTGAACGGCAACCAGTTGATGCTCGAAGGCGCCATGCCCATGGCAGCCGAAGGAAGGCTGCGAGGCATCTACCGACTGTTTAACGGTGAGACCTGGATCAGGCTGAGCGGATTGTTTTATCGCGTGCGCTTTGATGAGTCGTTGGGGTGCTGGCAGGTGATTGATCCGCATAACCCCTTTGCCTTTTCTGCCGGCCCTCTGGTGGTACTTGATGAGCACGGCGAGTGGCAACCGCTCCCAAGACCGAGCCTGTCAGGCGGCTCCCCTCAGGACGTGCCTTCGGCTGCAGACGCGCAGCCCGTCTCGCATCCTTATGGCACGACGGGTTCAGCGTTCTGGGATCACTACATGCTGATCAACGTTTATGACGAAAAGAACCTGGCCGAGGTGGCCGTCGCGCGTCAGGAAGCGGTCATGGATATCTTTCGGATGGAGCCGGAGGAAGAGGTGGTTTCCGATTCCGAGGGTGAAGACGTGCACATCGATCCATGGGGCGCAAAGCACCGGGTGTTCAAGACCCATGATGCGACGTTCCATGCGCAGAGCATTCGTCGTTACACCGATAATGGCGCAATCTATAACCAGTACCTGCGCACAGGAGAGGTTTTTGAAGGCGACCCGTCGACAGGCATGATCGATATTGCCGAGCAGGTGGAGGACATCAAGCGCTTTGTCGAGGATGTCAGGACGCTGGGTTTCAACAACGACGTCACGCTTTATCGCGGCGGAAGTGGTGAGCGAGGCACGTCAGGTCAGTTCTTCAGAGGCGGGCAGGTCAGGGTCGGTGATGTGCTGACCAATACCGATATCACCTCGTTCAGTGAAAACCCGTACCAGGCCAGGACGTTTGCCAGCAGCCAAGCGGGCACCAATGCCATATCCATCTCGGCACCGGTCAGCTTTGATGACACGTCGGTGGTCTTTGAGCTGCCTGCCAGACAGTACCTGAGCGCAACGCCCATCGCGCCCTTTTCGTCCAGCCCCGGAGAGGCCGAATCTGTCTTCCTGCCCGGTCGCTACTTTCGGATCGAGCAACTTGATGAGGTGCAGGGCGCGTTCTATCGATTCATGAGGGTGCGCATCAGCGAAGTGTTTGCGCCTGACGCCGGACGCAAGCTGCTGGACATGCGCACGGGTGAGCCGTTCAGCCGTGAGCGCTATGCCGCCCGGCTGGGTGCGGCAGGCAAACCGCTCCTCAAGGTGTTTTATCCACAGGCTGTGCCTGCACCGTCATGACGATATCCGGCCCCCAACGTAAATAATTACCCCGAACGGTGCCCCACAAACTGATTAAGTGCATGGCTTTCCTCAAGAGCAAAGACAGGACGTCATGCACTCAACAACTCACAAAACCCGGACGGCAAAAGCTGCTGTCGATGTCTGGACGGACAAGGCGCTTAAAGCCCGTGCAGTCTCTCTCATGGGCGCATATCCGGATCTTTACAGTCTGGCCTTTCAGGTTGCACGCACAATCATTGCCCGGCATACCGACAAGGTACTCGACCCGTGCAACGTGTACTGGCATCGATTCACGAATGCAGACAACAGTGGTCGCACGTTTTCCGGATGGGAGCATGTCGGCCCACCCTCCGAATCCGTCACGCTGATTGAGCTGGTGATGCATCGCTTCAGCGCCAGTGACAACGTTGCCGCCGACGAGCTGAACACTTACAGCGGCTTCTATCACGCAGGGCCCGGCGAGCGGTTTTACAACGAGCACAACGAAGTGCCGATCCTGCCCAGTGATGTGCTGAAGGATTTCTGGGCGCAGGATTTCGCCGCCGACTGCAAGCGCAAGGCCGATACGTTCTGGCGTGATCATGGTCAGGATTTCTGTACCTTCGCCAGGATAAGCCTGTTGTCTTCGGCGGGCCTTGCGGTCAGCAGGAAGCAGCTGCAGACCGATGACTTCGAAACCGTGCTCATGGCTGTCAACGGCAGCCGCGACACCGTTGATGCGTGGGCGACGGTGCAGCAGGACAAGCCATTCACTCCAGGCGTATCCCTGCGGGTGTTCGAGCTTGCCGGTCATGCATCGAGGGACATGCTGCTGATCAGCAACGCTGATGGACGGCAGATTCTCTACACGGCTGGCGCTGAACCGGCGTTTCAGCGGTTTGCCACTGAACAGGCGCTTTATCAGTGGCTGCAAACGCAGATCGCCCAACCTGCCGACAGGGCGGCTCTGGTGTCGCACTTCATTCGTGAAGACCAGCAGCAGACCGCTTTGGGCGCAAGGCTCGCCAAGCTTGTCGTGAAACCGTGGTCAGTTGATCAAAAGGTGATCGGACGCCAAGTCCCGGCGAGCCCCCGGCCTGTGTTCGAGCATCTGCGTGATGTGGCGCACAAGGAGATGAACGAGGATATTCACCGTCAATTGACCAGCAGCGCCAGCTTGCGCAAGCAGATGTGGATCGGCTACCTGAGTGCGTTCATTCGACTGGCGGGCGGTGTGTCGTCGCTGGCATGGCCGATCGCGCTGAGTCTGGTGGGCGCCGGTATCGCGAGCGTCGGTCTGAATATCGATCAGGCCGTCAACGGGCGCACCGCGCAGTTGCGCAAATCGGGCGTGCATGGCGCGATCATCAACTCGGTGTACCTGCTGTTCAATCTGCCGCTGTTGGCGAGCATTGGTCGTACCGCCGAGCTTGCGCCAATTGCGGAGGATCCGGCGGCTGCGCTGGCCGGTCTTGAAGGCAATGAAGTGCTGGAAGACGTACCGGTGGCTGTTGAAGAGCATGCCAGGGGCGTTCATGTTCTGGGAAATGGCCAGACCTGGATCACCCTGGAAGGCTTTCCCTATCGGGTGCGGTATCTGGACGACTTCAAGACCTGGGCCATCGTCGATCCGGAAAATCCCTACGCCTTCAATGGCGCTCGTCCGGTGCGGCGCAATGAGCTGGGCGAATGGGAGTTGCTCCGCAAACCTGTGCTGCGGGGTGGCAAACCACCGCTTGAAGGTGCCAAGCCTTATGCGACGGCCTCGTCACCCTTCTGGGATGCTCACATGCAGTTCAACCTGGCAGAAGAACAGCGTCTTTCCCGCGTCGGCAATGAGCGTCAAAGGGATCTGATGGACATCTATGAGATGGACTCAGAAGAGGAAGTGGTTTCCGACTCCGAGGGCGAGGACGTTGTATTCGATGCATGGCGTGACAAGCACCGGGTCTTCAAGACGGCGGACGACGACTACTACGGCGGAGCGATTACCCGGTATACCGAGGACGATGACGCCTATAACCAGTTCCTGCGCACCGGCGTGCCTGACGGTACGAGTCAGGTCGAGGAGCTGGAGAAACTGATAGAGGACATTGGCGAGATCGAGCACAACAACGATGTGCCGCTGTATCGCGGCGGCAGTGGCGAGCGCGGCACGTCAGGCGAGGTTTTTCGAAAGGGAACACTCAAGGTCGGCGACGTACTGGTCAATACCGACCTCACCTCGTTCAGTGAAAACCCTTACATCGCACGCGTCTTCGCCAGCAGCCAAGGCGGCGTGGTATCCACGCTGCACGAGGGCGAAATCACCTTCGATGACACGTCTGTAGTTTTTGAACTGCCTGCCAAGGAGTACCTGACCGCAACACCGATCAGCCCGTTCTCCAACAGCCCCAGCGAAGTCGAATCGTTGTTCCTGCCGGGCAATTATTTCGAGATAAGCCGCGTCGAAGAAGTCGCAGGCGCCAACTACCGTTTCATGAACGTGCAACTCAGGCAGGTGCCGGTGGAACAGGTCACAGGCCCTGCCTACGACCTGCGCACCGGAGAGCTTTTCAGTCGCGAAGCCTACGCCGCGAAGCTGGGTGAGGATGCGAAAGTACTGGTGGATACCTTCTTTCCGCCACAGGGATAAGGTTCGTCGTGATGCGCATCCGTGTGACGCCGAATCAGAACCACTCGTTCTGCATCGACAGGCACACGTCATCGCGGGCCTGCAGGATTGCCAATTCGTGATGACAGGCCGGTACTTCCCAGGTCAGGAAGTACCGTGCCGCCTGTAACTTACCTTTGTAGAAATCAACGTCGGCCGCGTTGCCTCTGCTCAGTCCCTCTTCGGCACGAATGGCCTGTTCCAGCCAGCGCCAGCCAATCACGGTGTGTCCGAACGCCTTGAGGTACAGCGCCGAGTTGGCCAGCGCGACGTTGACCTTGCCTTGTGCCAGATCGGTCAGCAGGCCGACGGTCACGCCCTGCAACGCCGTTACCAGTTGCTCCAGCGGCTGACGCAGGTGATCAAGCTGACTGTGGGCGCTGGCGCATTGTGTGGTATCGGCGATCAGCCTGACCAGTTGCTTCAGACCGGCACCGCCGTTCTGCGCCAGCTTGCGGCCCAGCAGGTCCAGCGACTGAATGCCGTGGGTGCCTTCATGGATCGGGTTCAAGCGGTTGTCCCGATAATGCTGCTCGACTGGGTATTCGCGGGTATAACCGTGGCCGCCGAGAATCTGGATTGCCAGCTCGTTGGCCTTGAGGCAGAACTCAGACGGCCAGGATTTGACGATGGGTGTCAGCAGATCGAGCAGTTCGTGGGCTTGCTGGCGGATCTGCTCGGTCTCGCCGGTCTGTGCGTCGTCGAACAGACGGGCCGCGTACAGGCCCAGGTCGAAAGCGCCTTCCACATAGGCTTTTTGGGTCAGCAGCATGCGCCGCACGTCGGTGTGCTGGATGATCGACACGGGTGCGCTGTCCGGGCTTTTGTTATCCGGCAGACGACCTTGCGGCCGTTCGCGGGCGTAATCGAGCGAGTACAGATAGCCTGCGTAACCGAGCATGACCGCGCCCATGCCGACGCCGATTCGCGCTTCGTTCATCATCTGGAACATGTAGCTCAGGCCTTGATGCGGCTTGCCGACCAGATAACCGACGCACTCACCGTTGTCGCCGAAATTGAGCGCAGTGGAGGTCGTGCCTTTCCAGCCCATCTTGTGAAACAGCCCAGCCAGCAGCACGTCGTTGCGCTTGCCGAGGCTGCCGTCTTCGTTGACCAGAAACTTGGGCACGATGAACAGCGAGATGCCTTTGACCCCGCCCGGCGCATCCGGCAGCTTGGCCAGTACCATGTGCACGATGTTTTCCGACAGGTTGTGATCGCCACCCGAAATGAAAATCTTGTTGCCGCGCAGCCGATAGGAACCGTCTGCTGCGGGTTCGGCGCGGGTGCGGATGTCGGACAGGGAAGAGCCTGCATGAGGCTCGGTCAGCGCCATGGTGCCGAAGAAACGACCCTCGATCATCGGTTGCAGGAAACGCTGCTTCTGCTCGTCGCTGCCAAAGCTTTCGATCAGATTAGCCGCGCCCATGGTCAGGAACGGGTAGGCCGTGGTCCCGGCGTTGGCGGCCTGGAAGTGAGCGAAGCAGGCTTGCGACAGCAATGTGGGCAACTGCATCCCGCCCGCCTCGAAATCGCGTGCAGCATTCAGAAAACCCGCCTCCAGAAAGGCATCCACCGCAGGTTTGACCTCGGGGATCAGCACCGCGGCACCATTTTCGTAGCGCGGCTCGTTTTCGTCAGCCTTGCGGTTGTGCGGTGCGAAGTACTTCTCGGCAATGGTCCGCGCCGTGCCAATCGCTGCATCGAACGTCTCCCGAGAATGCTC
The DNA here is from genome assembly GCF_900184295.1 of Pseudomonas viridiflava. Lineage (NCBI taxonomy): Bacteria > Pseudomonadati > Pseudomonadota > Gammaproteobacteria > Pseudomonadales > Pseudomonadaceae > Pseudomonas > Pseudomonas viridiflava. The sequence goes on along the minus strand of NZ_LT855380.1, from coordinate 5,419,343 downwards.
GGCAAAGCGCTCGCGGCGGATCAGGGCTTCGGCATCCAGCACTTCATACAACTCGAAAGCCAGATTACGGGAACTGAGCAGCGACTCGGACATGGCAACGCACCTTGACTGGATGTCGCACCAGTCTAGGCCGCTGAACGGGGAGGGGGTAGCAAGATTGATGCGGGTGATGAAGGTCAGTGAGCAGTGGGTATCGTGGCGTCTGCCTGAGTGTGACGCAGAGCGTCACGGGATGCATGCCCACGCGGAGCGATGGGCACGATCAGTGTGTGACGCCAATGGTCAATCAGCCGATGGTCATCAAGCTAGCATTACCCCCCGCCGCTGCGGTGTTGACGCTCAACGCCCGTTCGATCACCAGACGTTCCAGCGGGATGTTGGTCTCGCCGTGGGACAGGCCGTTGACGCCGACAATGGCACCGCTGCGTTGGGCGATCTGCTTGCAGATGGCGCGCAACTGGTCCGAGTCGCCGTGGTGCAGGACCGCGTCGATGATCACTTCGTCCTTGGTCCAGTCAGGCACCAGCTTGATGCGTGCCTGAATCTCTTTCGGCAGACGGGCGCGCAGCGGTTTGCTGATCTCCGTTTCCGGCCAGACGGCCGAGCTGCCCACCGCCAGCACTGCGGCCAGTTGGGTCAACAGATCGGTTTCGTCGTCCGCCAGGCACAGCACGTGCTCGCGCGGCAGGATTGCGTAGCTGTTGCGCTCGCCGGTCGGGCCGGCCAGTTGACGAGTGATGCCGCTCTGCGACTGCTCGGCGTACTGGCTGCACAACATATCCAGCGCAGCATGCTGATGGCTGGTCGCCCAGCTTTTCAGTGCCTGCAACGGCTTGCTCATCACTTCGCGCAGACGCAGATCCGGGGCGGACAGGGCGTCGCCACGTACGAATGACTTCTCGATGGCATCCTGAGGGCGGGTCGACAGCAGGCGGTACAGGTACAGCGGACCACCGGCTTTCGGGCCGGTCCCGGACAGGCCTTCGCCGCCGAATGGCTGAACACCCACCACAGCACCGACGATGTTGCGGTTTACGTAGACGTTACCAGCATGGACGTTGTCGATCACCTTGGCGATGGTCTCGTCGATGCGGGTGTGAACGCCCAGCGTCAGGCCATAACCGGAAGCGTTGATCTGGGCGATCAACTGGTCCAGTTCCTTGCGCTTGTAGCGCACCACGTGCAGCACGGGGCCAAAGATCTCGCGTTGCAGTTCGTCGAAGCTTTCCAGCTCGATCAACGTCGGCATCACATAGGTGCCGCGCTTGAGTTCGGCGCTGTCGGCAATGGCCACCTGATACACGGTGCGGCCCTTGTCGCGCATGGCCTGGATGTGTTTCTCGATGCCGGACTTGGCTTCGGCGTCGATCACCGGACCGATGTCCACGGACAGACGCTCAGGGTTGCCCAAACGGCTTTCGGCCATCGCACCCTTGAGCATTTCGATGACGCGGTCGGCAGAGTCTTCCTGCAGGCACAGCACACGCAGTGCCGAGCAGCGTTGACCGGCGCTGTCGAAGGCCGAGGAGACGACGTCGATCACCACCTGTTCGGTCAAGGCCGAGGAGTCGACGATCATGGCGTTCTGGCCGCCGGTCTCGGCGATCAGCGGAACCGGACGACCCTGCGAATCCAGACGGCCGGCCACGTTGCGTTGCAGCAGACGGGCGACTTCGGTGGAGCCGGTGAACATCACGCCTTTGACGCGCTCGTCACCCACCAGTCCGGCACCGACGGTTTCGCCGCGACCCGGCAGCAGTTGCACTACGCCTTCAGGAATACCGGCTTCCAGCAGCAGGCGCACGGCCTGCGCGGCGATCAGTGGCGTCTGTTCGGCAGGCTTGGCCAGTACAGGGTTGCCTGCGGCCAGTGCAGCAGCCACCTGACCGCTGAAAATCGCCAGCGGGAAGTTCCACGGGCTGATGCAGACCACAGGCCCCAGCGGGCGATGGGCGTCATTAGTGAAATCATTGCGTGCCTGCACGGCGTAATACCGCAGGAAGTCCACGGCTTCGCGCACTTCGGCAATGGCGTTGGCGAAGGTCTTGCCGGCTTCGCGGACCAGCAGGCCCATCAGCGGCTGGATCTCGCCTTCCATCAGGTCGGCGGCACGCTCCAGAATGGCGGCGCGTTCGGCGGGCGGCGTGGCCTGCCAGATCGGACCGGCGCTCAGGGCGCACTGGATGGCGTTGTCGACATCCTGAACGGTGGCTTCCTGAACATGGCCCACCACGTCACGCAGATCGGACGGATTCAGTGCCGCGTTGGCGACGCCTTCGCTGGCCGGACAGCCGAGCATCGGCGCGGCTTTCCAATCATTGTGTGCCGTGGCCAGCAAGGCCGAAGACAGCGACGCCAGACGGTGTTCGTTGGCCATGTCGATGCCGCTGGAGTTGGCGCGTTCGCTGCCGTACAGATCGCGTGGCAACGGAATGCGCGGGTGCGGCAGGCCGAAACCGCCTTCCTGCGTCGCCATGCGTTCGATCTGGTTGACCGGATCGGCCACCAGTTCCTGAATGGAAATGGTGTGGTCGGCGATACGGTTGACGAATGACGTGTTGGCGCCGTTTTCCAGCAGGCGACGCACCAGATAAGCCAGCAGCGTTTCATGGGTGCCGACCGGTGCGTACACACGGCACGGACGGTTCAGCTTGCCATCGGCGACCTTGCCTACAACCTGCTCGTAAAGCGGCTCGCCCATACCGTGCAGGCACTGGAACTCGTACTGGCCGGGGTAGTAGTTCTGACCCGCGATCTGGTAGATGGCCGCCAGGGTGTGCGCATTGTGTGTGGCGAACTGCGGGTAGATGACTTCCGGTGCCGCCAACAGCTTGCGGGCGCAGGCGATGTAGGACACATCGGTGTACACCTTGCGGGTGTAGACCGGATAGCCTTCCAGGCCTTCGACCTGAGCGCGCTTGATCTCGCTGTCCCAATAAGCGCCTTTCACCAGACGAATCATCAGGCGATGGCGGCTGCGTCGGGCCAGATCAATGACGTAGTCGATCACGTACGGGCAGCGTTTCTGGTACGCCTGAATCACGAAACCGATGCCGTTCCAGCCAGTCAGTTGCGGCTCGAAGCACAGGCGTTCGAGCAGGTCCAGCGACAGCTCCAGACGATCGGCTTCTTCAGCGTCGATGTTCAGGCCGATGTCGTATTGCTTGGCCAGCAGCGTCAGCGACAGCAGGCGAGGGTACAGCTCTTCCATCACGCGCTCGTACTGGGCGCGACTGTAGCGAGGGTGCAGCGCCGACAGCTTGATGGAGATGCCCGGGCCTTCATAGATGCCGCGACCGTGGGAAGCCTTGCCTATGGAGTGGATAGCCTGCTCGTAGGACGCCAGATACTTCTGCGCGTCGTGTTCGGTCAGCGCGGCTTCACCCAGCATGTCATAGGAATAGCGGAAGCCCTTGGCTTCGAAGCGGCTGGCGTTGGCCAGGGCTTCGCCGATGGTTTCGCCGGTGACGAACTGCTCGCCCATCAGACGCATCGCCATGTCCACGCCCTTGCGGATCATGGGTTCACCGCTCTTGCCGATGATGCGGCTCAACGATGACGTCAGGCCTGCCTCGTTGTGCGTGGCGACCAGCTTGCCGGTCAACAACAGGCCCCAGGTGGCAGCGTTGACGAACAGCGACGGGCTGTTGCCCAGGTGTGGCTGCCAGTTGCCGTTGCTGATCTTGTCGCGAATCAGCGCATCGCGGGTGCCTTTGTCTGGAATGCGCAGCAGCGCTTCGGCCAGACACATCAGCGCGACGCCTTCCTGCGACGACAACGAGAATTCCTGCAGCAGACCTTGAACGATACCGGCACGGCCGCCAGCGCTCTTTTGGTTGCGCAGCTTTTCGGCGATGGAGGCGGCGAGCTTGTTGGCAGCTTCGGCCATTGGCACCGGCAGGCGCGCCTGCTCCAGGAGCATCGGCACGACTTCAGGCTCTGGGCGACGATAAGCGGAAGTAATGGCGGCACGCAGAACGGACTGCGGCTGGATGCTTTCGGCAAAGTCCAGGAAGCACTGCAGTCCGGCATCGTCGGCCAGCTCGCCACGGTCATCGCTGTCCTTGCTCGCAGAACCGTTGAGTTCCAGCAGGGTTGCACCACTCTCCAGCTTTTCCAGGTAATTGAAGATCGCCTGCTTGATCAACCAGTGCGGGGTCCGGTCGATGGAGTGGGCGGCTGCTTTCAATCGCTCGCGGGTCGGGTCGTCCAACTTGACGCCCAGAGTGGTGGTGGCCATGTATTGTCCTCATTGTAGCCACTACGAACGTGGCATCGGCTTTGGCGCAGATTAGCCTCGCACTGGTATGAGGTGCAACCGGGTGCAACCTTTTTTTCAGAATATTTCACGCCGGTGTCACAGGTTTATGATCAAAAACAGCAAGTTGCTCTTTCATAGGGCGGATTTATTTGATTAACGTCTTTTTGCCGCCCCAAAATAGGGCGTTGGAGCCTGGAAAACGGGTTTTCGAGAGCAGGTGCAACTTGCCTGTTGAAAGTGGTTGCACCTTATTCAAGTTGTTTAATAGGATTCGTTCCCACGGTGCAACCGTAGTCATTGAGTGTTCATTTTCCATGAAGTGGACAGTCAGCGCGGTGTCGGGTGCAAGGGCATGGGTGGGCTGAGTTTCAGTTGTCATCCCCTTGGTCATCAGGTGCCAACATAAAAACAATGCCAAGGCAGAACTCATGAGTGTCAGTAACCCTACCTTGATCACGTTTGTGATCTACATCGCGGCAATGGTCCTGATCGGCCTCATGGCCTATCGCTCGACCAACAACCTCTCCGATTACATCCTTGGCGGACGCAGCCTCGGCAGTGTGGTGACCGCCTTGTCGGCCGGTGCTTCAGACATGAGCGGCTGGCTGCTGATGGGCTTGCCGGGCGCCATCTACATGTCGGGCCTGTCGGAAAGCTGGATTGCCATTGGTCTGATCGTCGGTGCCTACCTGAACTGGCTGTTCGTGGCCGGTCGTCTGCGTGTGCAGACCGAGCACAACGGTGACGCCCTGACCCTGCCGGACTATTTCAGCAGCCGTTTCGAAGACAACAGCGGCGTGCTGCGCATCATCTCGGCTGTGGTAATTCTGGTGTTCTTCACCATCTACTGCGCTTCTGGCATCGTTGCCGGTGCACGACTGTTCGAAAGCACCTTTGGCATGTCCTACGAAACCGCCCTCTGGGCCGGTGCGGCCGCGACCATTGCCTACACCTTCGTCGGCGGTTTCCTGGCCGTGAGCTGGACCGATACCGTTCAGGCCACGCTGATGATCTTCGCGCTGATCCTGACGCCGATCATTGTGCTGCTGGCGACTGGCGGCGTGGACACCACCTTCCTGGCCATCGAAGCGAAGGATCCGACCAGCTTCGACATGTTCAAGAACACCACTTTTATCGGCATCATCTCGTTGCTGGCCTGGGGTCTGGGTTACTTCGGCCAGCCGCATATCCTGGCGCGCTTCATGGCGGCAGATTCGGTCAAGTCGATTGCCAAGGCCCGCCGTATCTCGATGGCATGGATGATCCTCTGCCTGGGCGGCACCGTGGCGGTCGGTTTCTTCGGCATCGCTTACTTCTCCGCGAACCCGGGTGTGGCAGGTCCTGTCACTGAAAACCCTGAGCGGGTGTTCATCGAGCTGGCCAAACTGCTGTTCAACCCATGGGTTGCAGGCGTGCTGCTGTCGGCGATTCTTGCGGCGGTCATGAGCACGCTGAGCTGCCAGTTGCTGGTGTGCTCCAGTGCGTTGACCGAAGACTTCTATAAAGCGTATCTGCGCAAAGGCGCTTCCCAGCTGGAGCTGGTCTGGGTCGGCCGTGGCATGGTGCTGCTGATCGCGATCATCGCCATTCTGTTGGCTGCCAATCCGGAAAACCGTGTGCTGGGTCTGGTGAGCTATGCGTGGGCAGGCTTTGGCGCAGCTTTCGGTCCGGTGGTGCTGATTTCGGTATTGTGGAAAGGCATGACCCGCAACGGCGCGCTGGCCGGTGTGATCGTCGGTGCTGCCACCGTGGTGCTCTGGAAGCAGTTCAGCACCATGGGCCTTTACGAAATCGTTCCTGGCTTCATCTTCGCCAGTATCGCCATCGTGTTGTTCAGCCTGATCGGCAAAGGTGCTTCGGAGTCGATGCAGGCGCGCTTCCTGGCGGCCGAGAAGGACTTCCAGGCTAACCGCTGATCCGCAACATTCGGCGCTATAAAAAGAACGGCCCGTGCTCTGATGAGTCCGGGCCGTTTTTTGTTTGCGCAGGTGCCTGTCGCTCAGGTCTTGTTGTGGTCGATGTCCAGGTTATAGAACGTGGCCTTGCCGCCTTCACTGCTGTAGCCGGTGTGATCCTGGGTATAGACGCCCGCCTTGAAATAAAGAGGCTTGTCTCGCCAGTTCGAGCTGATCTGGGTATCCCAGTTCACGCCCCGCGTGCTGACGCTCAACTGGCCGCCGGGGCTCAGGTGAATGATGTATTTGAATTTCTCGTTAAGCGGCACGCCTTCGGCAATCTTGTAGACCTTGCTCTTATCGTCGTCGAAGCGTTTGCGCACCTTGAGCACGATATCTCCGGCCTTGTCCTGGTCCTTGTACTGATACTCGACCTTGAGCATCGGTTCGGTACTTTCGTACGCGTGTATCTGGCCGATGACGATCTTGCCGGAAGACGGCACCTGATCCACTTCCAGCGTGGCATTCAGAAAATTATCCGCGTCTCCATACATCCAGTTGCGCAAGGTGCCGTCAGGCCAGGTTTCCCGTAACTCACTGCGTGCGTACTTGGCATTTTCGGTTTTGGAACCCGTAACAGGCGCCCAGAAGAAAATCGATTTGGAAGTGGATTCGAAGTACTTGCCGTCGTAACCCTTTACCAATTGTGAGGTCTCAATGGTCTTGGGTGGCGAGCCTACCGGAATGCTGAGTTGCCACGTCGCAAGATCTATCATTTTTATCCGTCCGAATATGTCTGTTTGCCAGCAAAGGAAGCCTCTAGCCAGAGGGTTTCAGCGTGGCTTTATACGGGTTGTAGGACAATTTGTTAACGCAAAATTGCCGGTCGAATGACGTCAAAGTGCTGTCACTTTTCCTACAGGGCAGTGTGGGTAAGGCCTACAGGAAATGACCGTTAGTCGGGTAATTGTATGTTTGATGATGGCAAACAGCTGGCTAGCTTCTGCTTTTTCCAAGACGCGGCTAGAGTTGATTTCATATGTATGACGGTCTTCCTGAGCTTCAGGCGTCGTACCACAGATAGAGAAGCAGCATGGATCGCGCGCAATTCGGGCCAGCCGATGGCTCCTCAGTGTTACTGGTTGTAGATGACTATCCGGAAAACCTGGTAACGATGTGCGCTGTCCTGCAAAGGACAGACTGGCATATCGTTACGGCCAGCTCGGGCATCGAGGCCCTCACCATTCTGCTGGAGCAGGAGGTGGATCTGGTGTTACTGGATGTGCAGATGCCAGACATGGACGGCTTTGAAGTGGCCCGCCTCATGCGTGGCAGTCAGCGTACCCGTCTTACGCCCATCATCTTTCTCACCGCCAACGAGCAGAGCAAGGATGCGGTGCAGAAGGGTTACGCCAGCGGCGCGACGGACTATCTGTTCAAACCCTTCGATCCGAACATCCTCAAGCCCAAGGTCCAGACCCTGCTGGAACAGCAGCGCAATCGTCGTGCATTGCAGGCGTTGTCGCAGGAGCTGGAATCGGCGCGAGCATTCAATGCCTCGGTGCTGGCCAATGTGGCCGAAGGCATTCTGGTCGTGGATGAACAGGGCGTGATCAGCTTCGCCAACCCGGCCATCTGTTCGCTGCTCAACGCCACCGTCGAGCAGCTGTGTGGTACGCGAGTGCTGGATTACATCCAGGAGCCGCAGGTTGCAGGCTGGCTGGACTCGGGTTTCTACAAGCACTATCGAAGGGCCGACACCTATCGCGTGCACGACGCCGTTCTGAGAACGACAGAGGGGCGGCAGTTACCCGTCGCGTTGTCCTGTGCGGCGTTGCCTGCCGAGCAGAAAGCCATGGTCCTGACCGTTCTCGACATGTCGGTGGTGCGTGATCTGTATCAGCAGCTGGAAAAGCAGGCGGTCACCGATGCGCTGACCGGGCTGCTCAATCGGCGCGGTTTCTATCAGGCTGTCGAAGGCATGCTCGGGCGCAACGATCAGGTCGGCAAATGCCTCGTGGTCCTGTACATGGACCTCGATGGCTTCAAGCAGATCAATGACGCGCTGGGCCACGATGCGGGCGACGAGATTCTGCTGTGGGTGGCCGAGCAACTGAAAGAAAGCATGCGCCCCTACGATGTTCTGGCGCGTATCGGTGGTGACGAGTTCACGGTGGTGATCGACGGGCTCGACTACCCCGAGCAGGCAGCAAAGATTGCGGAAAAACTTATCGAGCGCGTCTCGGGTCGTCGGCACATCGACGGCGTGGAGATCAGCATGGGCGCCAGCGTGGGGATTGCCACGTATCCCGATTGCGGTGCCAACCTCGACGGATTGCTGCGTGCTGCCGATATCGCCATGTACGAGGCCAAGCGGGCAGGGCGTCAGCAGTACCGGTTCTACGACCACAACATGAACGGCCGTGCCCGGTCGCGACTGATGCTGGAAGAAAGCGTACGCACGGCCATCGACGGCAAGGATTTCTCGGTCGTTTATCAGCCTCAGATTCATGTGGCGGACGGCAGATTGCGTGGCTTCGAGGCGCTGCTGCGCTGGCAGCACCCTGCGGTGGGGGACGTACCGCCAGCCTTGTTCATCCCGTTGCTGGAAGAAACCCGGCTGATCAACAAGCTGGGCAGCTGGATCTTCGATCAGGGTGCCGAGCAGCGGCAGGCCTGGGCTGGCGTGTTTGCGTCCGATGTGGTGCTGAGCGTCTGTGTCAGCCCCACGCAGTTCTGCATGCCCAATCTGGTGTCGGAGCTCAAGCGAGCCATGGACCGTTTCGGCCTCAAGCCGGGGCAGCTGGAGGTGGAAATCACCGAAAGCTCGCTGGTGCACAACCTCTCTCACAGCCACAAGCAATTGGCGGAGTTGCATGACATCGGAGTACGTATCGCGCTCGACGATTTCGGCGTCGGCGAGTGCTCGCTGTCGCACCTGCGCAACCTGCAACTGGACACCCTGAAGCTCGACCGGCATTTCGTGGCCAATATTCTGGGCTCGCCGCGAGAGGCTGCGATGGCGCGAAGCATCATCGATCTGTCCCGCAACCTCGACATGCTGATCATTGCCGAAGGTGTCGAGACACAGGAGCAGTACCAATGGCTGGCCGACAGCGGCTGTCAGGTCGTACAGGGCTTTTTCGTCGCCCATCCGATGCTGGCGGAGGAAGCGCTGCACTTCCCGGCACAGTTTGAGGTGCCAGGCTTGAAACGGGGCTGAGTGCGGTAGACTGGCGTCTTTCACACCGTGCCCCGACGTCATGACCAGTCATGTTCCACTCAAATACCTGCAGGCCTACCCTCAGGCGCTGCAGGATCAAGTGCATCAACTGATTGCGCAGGGACGGCTTGCCGACTACCTGCAGCAACGTTACCCGGCGCGTCATCAGGTGCAGAGCGACAAGGCCCTGTATGCCTACGCGCTGGCGTTGAAGCAGGATCATCTGCGCAATGCGCCCAGTATCGACAAGGTCCTATTCGATAATCGTCTTGACCTGACCCATCGAGCGCTTGGCTTGCATACTAAAATTTCAAGAGTGCAGGGCGGCAAGCTCAAGGCCAAGAACGAGATTCGCGTGGCGTCGCTGTTCAAGGAAGCGCCACCTGAATTTCTGCAAATGATCGTGGTGCATGAGCTTGCACACTTTCGTGAGTCGGATCACAACAAGGCGTTCTACAAGTTGTGTGAGCACATGCTGCCCGGTTACCACCAGCTGGAATTCGATTTGCGCGTCTACCTGACGTGCCGCGACCTGCAATCCGCCTCTGGATCGATCACCTGAACAATGCATTGAAGGATACGACGATGGAGGTCAGCAAGACCAAAAGCAGTTTCTACCGCCGCCTGTACGTGGCGTACCTGATCGACTGCCAGCTCGCCAGCAGTGTCCCGGAGCTGGAGAAAGTCACCGGCATGCCGCGCCGCACCGCCCAGGACACCATCGCCGCCCTGGCCGATCTGGACATTCAGTGCGAGTTCGAACAACAGGACGGTGCCCGCAACCTTACCGGGCGATACCGCATCATCGACTGGGGCGCCATCGACCGCGACTGGATCACCCATCACCTGACCACGATCAAGGCGGTGCTGGGGTATCCGTAAAGAGGCGTGCGTTGATGATCGTTCCCACGCTCCAGCGTAGTAACGCCGCCCAGGACGCTCCGCGTCCGCTCTCGATGCGACGCAGAGCGTCACGAGATGCATGCCCACGCGGAGCGATGGGCACGATCAAGGTTCGGTGTAACGATGGGCTCCGCGTCCAATTCTGAGATGACGCAGACCAACTGCCCTTACTCCAGATCCCGACGCATGCCGATGTGCGGGATGTCGTCTTCCAGGTAGACCTCGCCCACCGGATTGAAGCCATAACGGCTGTAGTAGCCCTGCAGGTGCGCCTGCGCCGACAGGTAGATGGGCTGGTCGGGCCATTTGCGCTCGGCGTGTTCCAGTGCCTGGACCATCAGTTCGTGGCCGATGCCTTTGCTGCGAATCGAGGGCGCCGTGACCACTCGGCCGATGGTCACGTCGCCGCCCTGCTGGATGGGGTCGAGCAAGCGCAGGTACGCGACCAGTTGGTCTTCCTGCCATGCCATCAGGTGGCAGGTGTCACCTGTCAGGTCCTGTCCGTCGACGTCCAGGTACACACATTGCTGTTCCACCACGAACACCTCGGCGCGCAGTTTCAGCACGGCGTAAAGCTGTTGGACGTTCAGCTCGGTGTGGTGTTTGCAGATCCATTTGATAGACATGTTGCCGACTCGCAGAGAAACCAGAAGCGAAGTCTAAACGCATCTGGCGTCATTCCCAATAAACGCTGACACTGAGATGAGTATCGTCCCGGGAGCATCGCAACAACGGCCAGCCTCATCGCTTGCAAACAGGCCTTTGAGGCGCCGCGACGAAGTAGACTCTGCTGCACGCTTTTGACTTGTTTATTGGCTGTTTTGGGTCTTCACTCAGGCTCAGCGTCATCCTTATGGAGGGTGGCCTCGCCGTTGTCAGGTGTTGACCCGGCAAGCGTCCTTTCAGGAATCCAGGCATGCCGTATCTGCTTCGAGCGTTGGGGTTGCTGGTGGTGTTGGCGATGGCATCTGCCAATGCCGCTGAAAGGCTGCGTCTTGTTGCCGACCCGTGGCCACCTTTCACCGACGCCTTGCTGCAAAATGGCGGGCTTGCGACCGACATTGTCAGCACCGCACTCAAGCGTGCCGGTTACACGGTCGAGTATCAGCAGGTGCCTTGGGCCAGAGCCCTGCTGGCCCTGAGCGAGGGGCGTCAGGATGTGCTGGTGAATGCCTGGTTCAGTGAGGACAGAAATCTGATCGGGCAGTTTTCCCAGCCTTATCTGGTCAACCGCATACGCCTGCTCAAGCGCAAGGACTCGCCCATCGCGCCGCAGACTCATCAGCAACTGCATGCCTACATGATCGCCATCGTGCGCGGCTATGCCTACTCGCCTGAATTCGACAACGACTCGCTTCTGCAAAAGATACCGGTGCAGAGTTTCTCCATGGCGATTCGCATGCTGGCGGCCGAGCGCGTGGACCTTGCAATCGAGGACGAATACGTGGCCCGCTATAACCTGTCGCTGGAAGCAGAGGACGTACGTGAGCGGGTAGAATTTCTGCCCGGCTCAGTGAGCGAGAACGGCCTGCATATTCTGGTCAGCCTGAAGCATCCGAAGCATGCCGAGATCGTCGCGGATTTCGACCGGGAAATTGCCGCCATGAAAGCTGACGGCAGTTACGACGAGCTGTTCAGACGGCATGGTCTGGGACAGCCTGCGGCGCTTTGATCAAGTGAGCGGCGAGGGTGCGCAGTGGAGAAAGCTGGCGACAGATCAACGCGAGCTGGGTCTGCACCAGTCGCTGGCTTTCATCCATCTCTTCCGGGATCTGCTCAAGCTGCGCGGCCAGTGCCTCTTCTTCATCGCTCTGCACGGCAACACTTTGTTTCTCGGCCAGACCACGGGCAATTTCGTCGATGCTGGCGGCCAGTCTGGCGCCTGCGCCGTCGATCAAGTGCTCGTGAACATCGCTGGGCAATTGCGTGTCGCGATGCGCACCCAGACCCGACAAATAGCTCAGCAACGTGTGCGACAGCACCAGAAAACGGAATCCGACGTCGGCTTCCTTGCGGAAGTGTCCGGGCTCCATGAGCATGTTGGCCAGCGTCGTCGACAGCGCTGCATCGGCATTGTGGGCGTTGCGCCGCGCCAGTCGATATGCCAGATCGTCGCTCTTGCCCTTGGCGTACTGCTGCATGATCTGACGCAGGTAGGTGCTGTTGCAGGTCAGGGTATTGGCCAGCACCTTGTTCAGGCGCCGCCCCTGCCAGTCCGGCAGGAACAGGAACACGGCAAGACCCGCGATCAGGCTGCCCAGCAGCGTATCGAACAACCGTGGCAGGAACAGCCCGTAGCCGTCGCCCACCTGGTTGAAACAGAACAGCACCATGACCGTGATCGCGGCCGTCGACAGCGTGTAGCGCGTGGTCCGGTTGACGAAGAACACCACGCCGGCCAGCACTGCGCACATCGATTGCAGAATCGGGCTGGTGACCAGATCGAACAACACCCAACCGACCGTCAGGCCGATGGCCGTGCCGATGATCCGCTGTCCGAGTTTGCGCCGGGTCGCGCCGTAGCTCGGCTGGCAGACGAAGACCGTGGTCAGAATGATCCAGTAGCCTTGCGAGGGGTGAATCAGATGCACCATCGCATAACCGATCGTCAGGGCCAGCGGCAGGCGCAGCGCGTGTCGAAACAGCAGCGAGGTCGGGGTCATCTGCAGGCGCAGGCGCGTCCAGACATCCTTGAGGTTGCGCGGCGAACGGTCCAGCAGACTGCTGTCAGTCGCATCGGCCAAGGCGTCCGGGTTGCTGGCGTCGCTGATCAACCGGTCCAGGGTGGTGAGGTTGGCGGCCAGGGCGCGCAGCGAGCGCAACAGTCCGCGCCAGGCCGGGTTGCTCTGGATGCGCAGGTGTTCCAGCGAGGCATGCAGGTCTTCCATGGCCTCGGCAAAATTGGGGTCGTAGACGAATGGCTGACGCAACTGGATGGATTCCGACAACGCCTGGCACGCACTGCCTTGCTGGCGCAGCAGACGTTGGCAGCGGAACAACACGTCGCTGTGGAAGAACGCGTCGGTCAGCGAGTTGTAGGGGTAGTGCGACGAGCTGGCGCGCTCGTGAATGTCCTGAGCGATGAAATACAGCTTCAGGTAGCGGCTGACTTTCGAGCCGGGCCGACCGCTGCCGACCCGGTGCAGAATGATTTCCTTGGTCGCGTTCAGTGCAGCGACCACCTTGCCGTTCTGCTGAGCCAGTTCAAGACGCCGGGCTTCCACGTTCAGGGTGCGGATGGGTTCGAACAGCGTCGATTTGAGCTTCAGGTATTGCCCCAGCTCGCGAAACAGGCGGGCAAGCGCTTGCTGCACGGGCTGGTTGGAAAACAGCATCTGCCATACCACCGACAGCAGGCCGTACCACGCGGCACCGGCGACCAGCAGCATCGGTTCATGCCAGAAATCCAGTACCTCACCGCCGCGCTGATCCACGCCGATCATGGTGTAGACCGACAGAATCAGTGTGCCGTAGGCAATCGCGCCGTAGCGCTCGCCCAGCGCGCCGAGCATGGTCAGACAGAAGCTGGCCAGCGCCAGCGAGCAGACGAACAGCCAGGGGTAGGGAAACAGTAACTCGACGGCGAGGGCGGCAATACTGAAACACACCAGCGTTACGGCCAGTGCGTTGAGGCGACCCTGCCAGCTGTCATCGGTCTCGGCCAGCGCACTGGCGATAATCCCCAGGAACAGCGGGATCAGCAACGCCATCTCGTTCTGATACCAGCACAGCGCCATGCTGCCGGTCAGGGCAATGAAGACTCGAACGCTATAACTGAATTTATCCAGCGCCCACAAACGGCGGAAAGTATGACGAAGCGATTTCGATGCCATGAATTAGCTGAAGGCCTTGTGCTCAATTAATCGATCCTGCAGGAGGATATGTACAGACCAAACGGCTGGCTGTACATCCGACTCGCAAAATTTATACCGGCATTCAGTGTTGCGTCACACGTATTGCGCTGCAGCGTAGGCCGATGCCCACGCCCATTGGAAATTGAAGCCGCCCAGGTGGCCACTGACGTCCAGCACTTCGCCGACAAAATACAGACCGGGCGATTTCAGCGACTCCATGGTCTTGGAAGACACTTCACGTGTGTCGATACCACCCAGCGTGACCTCGGCGGTGCGGTAGCCTTCGGTGCCCGCCGGAATGACCTGCCAGCTCGCCAGTTTCTCGGCGATGTCGGCAAGCTCGGCGTGGGTGTACTGCTTCATCGGTTTGGAGACGAACCAGTGCTCGGCGATCAGGTTGGCCATCTTCTTGGTGAAGATCTCGCCCAGCAGCGTCTTCAGCTCACTGTTGGGGCGCTCGGCCTGTTGCTGCGCCAGCCAGGCTGGCACGTCATGATCGGGCAGCAGGTTGATTTCCACGGTGTCGCCAGGCAACCAGAACGAGGAAATCTGCAAAATCGCCGGGCCGCTGAGGCCACGGTGAGTGAACAGAATGTTCTCGCGGAAGCTGGTGTCGTTGCAGCTCACCAGACAATCCACCGAGGTGCCCGACAACTCGGTGCACAGCGTTTTGAGCTGATCGGTGATGGTGAACGGCACAAGACCTGCGCGCGTCGGCAACAGGCTGTGGCCGAATTGCTTGCCGACCTGATAGCCGAAGCCGGTCGCGCCCAGTGTCGGAATCGACAGCCCGCCGGTAGCGATCACCAGTGACTGGCAATCCAGCGTGCCGAGCGTCGTTTGCAGGCGGTAGCCCGAGTCGGTCTTTTCGATCTGCTGCACCGAGGTGTCCATGTGCAGGCTGGCACCGGCCTGTCGGCATTCCTCCAGCAGCATTTCCAGAATGTCGCTGGACTTGTTGTCGCAGAACAGCTGGCCGAGTTTTTTCTCGTGATAGGGAACGCCGTGTCTGGCGACCATCTCGATGAAATCCCACTGGGTATAGCGTGCCAGCGCCGACTTGCAGAAGTGCGCATTCTGCGAGAGGAAGTTGGCAGGCTCGGTGTACATGTTGGTGAAGTTGCAGCGCCCGCCACCGGACATGAGGATCTTCTTGCCGGGTTTGTTGGCGTGATCGATCAGCATCACCTCGCGCCCGCGACTGGCAGCGGTAAACGCACACATCAAACCTGCGGCGCCAGCGCCAATGATTACAACGTCAGTAACGGGCACAGCATGGTCCTCGGGAATCGCCTGCATGGACGCTGCGCGTCCGCTTCTTGAAATGACGCAGAGCGTCACGGGCTGCGTGCCCACGCTTGCCGCGGGCACGATCATCATCGGTAAAGGTTACAGAATCCGTACGCGCAGCGACTTGCCTTTGATCTTGCCGTTGTTCAAGCGCTCCAGCGCCTGTTTGGCCATGCTGCGCTCGACTGCCACATAGGCCTGGAAGTCGAAGATCGCGATCTTGCCGACCTGAGTGCCCGGAATGCCGGCTTCGCCTGTCAGCGCACCGAGGATGTCGCCTGGACGCAGTTTGTCCTTGCGACCCGAGCCGATGCACAGCGTGGTCATGGCGGGCAGCAGCTTGCCGCCTTCCTTGATGCTCAGCTGGTCGTATTGCTGCCAGTTCAAGGGTGCTTTCTGCAGCTCCTCGATGGCACGGGCGCGCTGGCTTTCCGACGGCGCCACGAGGCTGACCGCGATGCCTTTCTCGCCTGCACGACCGGTCCGGCCGACGCGGTGGATATGAATTTCCGAATCGCGTGCCAGTTCGACGTTGATCACCATGTCCAGCGCATCGATGTCCAGACCGCGTGCCGCCACGTCAGTCGCGACCAGCACCGAAGTGCTGCGGTTGGCGAACATTGCCAGCACCTGATCACGGTCGCGCTGCTCCAGATCGCCGTGCAGGCCGACGGCGGACATGCCCTTGGCGGTCAGATGGTCGACGACTTCCTGAACCTGCTGCTTGGTGAAGCAGAATGCGACGCAGGAGGTCGGGCGGAAATGACCCAGCACCTTGACCACCGCTTCCAGACGCTGCTCGGGGGAGATTTCGTAGAAAATCTGTTCGATCTGGCTGTCGGCGTGCAGCGCCTCGACCTTCACGGTCTGCGGATCGCGCATGAACTTCGACGACAGCTGTTTGATGCCGACCGGGTAGGTGGCCGAGAACAGCAGGGTCTGGCGACGCTGCGGGGTCTGCTCGATGATGTCGGCGATGGCGTCGTAGAAACCCATGTCCAGCATGCGGTCGGCTTCGTCGAGGATCAGCGTGTTCAGGCCGTCCAGCACCAGCGAGCCTTTGCGCAAGTGCTGCTGAATACGGCCCGGCGTGCCGACGATGATGTGCGCGCCGTGCTCCAGCGAGCCGATCTGCGGGCCGAACGACACGCCGCCACACAGGGTCAGCACCTTGATGTTGTCTTCCGAACGCGCCAGACGACGGATTTCCTTGGCCACCTGATCGGCCAGCTCACGGGTCGGGCACATGACCAGTGCCTGACAGCCGAAAAAGCGCGGATTGATCGGGTTCAGCAGCCCGATGCCGAAGGCGGCGGTCTTGCCGCTGCCGGTCTTGGCCTGAGCGATCAGGTCCATGCCCTTGAGGATCACCGGCAGGCTCTGCGCCTGAATCGGTGTCATTTCGGCATAACCAAGCGACTCCAGGTTAGCCAGCATGGCAGCGGACAGAGGCAGAGTATTGAAAGCGGTGTTTGTCACGACGATGGACCTGCAAAACAAAAATGTCGCGCAGTGTATCAGGTCCGGGGGGCGGCTCAGATGGCGATGTCGATAAATGGCTGATCGGCGTGGCTGTGCAAGGTGTGACGCGGAGCGTCACGGGCGGCATGCCCACGCAGAGCGATGGGCACGATCAGTGTTGAGGCGGATTTGTGTGATGATCGTTCCCACGCTCCAGCGTGGTAACGCCTCTCAGGACGCTCCGCGTCCGATTCCGGACGCGGCACGGATCCACTCATGTCACCTTCTTGCGCCCCTCGTTCGCAGGCAGTTGCAGGAAGATCCCCGCCGCAAACATCGCCAGTATGCCGACGCTCAGGAAGGTCATGTGGAAAGCCCCCAGCACGTCGCTGACTTCGCCTGTCGCCACCTCGTCACTGAAACCGCCCAGCAGGGCAGCAGCGCTGGCCACCCCTAGGCTCAGCGAAAGTTGCGCCACCACCGAGAGCAGGCTGTTGCCGCTGGCGGCGCTGGCGTCATTCAGGTCGATCAGGGTCACGGTGTTCATGGCGGTGAATTGCAACGAGTTCACCGCACCCAGAAGCCCCAGATGCACCAGCAACACCCAGTACGGCGTGTCCACCTCCACCAGTGCGAAACTCGCCAGCAGCAAGCCCAGCAGCAGCGTGTTGCTGGTCAGAAGGGTGCGATAGCCCAGGTGCTCGATCAGCCAGCGCGCCACGGTCTTGGCGAACATCCCTGCAGCGGCCAGCGGCAGCATGCTCATGCCCGCCTCGGACGGCGAGTAACCCAGCGCGACCTGAAGCAGCAACGGCACCAGAAACGGCAGCGCGCCGCTGCCGAGTCGGGCGAACAGATTGCCCATGATGCCGACCGCGAACGTGCGGGTGCGAAACAGTGAGGGCGCAAACAGCGGCGCGTCGATGTGTCCTGCTCGCAGCCAGTACGCCGCCAGACAGCCCATGCCGGCGAACAGCAACAGCACCACGCGCATGTGCGGCAGGTGCAGTTCGCCCAGACCTTCCAGTGCAATGGTGATCAGCACCATGGCCGCGCCGAACAGCACGAACCCGACCCCGTCGAAGCGGGTACGACCGCCGCCGGGAATGTCCGGAATGAAGTGCTTGACCGCATAGCAGCCAATGATCCCGACCGGAATGTTCAGCAGGAAAATCCAGTGCCAGCTCAGGTATTCGACCATCCAGCCGCCCATCGTCGGACCGAGCAACGGACCGATAAGCCCCGGCACTGTGATGAACCCCATGATCCTTACCAGCTCCGAGCGTGGGTAAACCCGCAGCACGATCAGCCGCCCGATGGGCACCATCAACGCGCCGCCCAGCCCTTGGATCACCCGCGCACCCACCAGCATGCTCAGCGAGTTGGACAGTGCACACAGCAGCGAGCCGAAGCTGAACAGCAGGATGGCGCTGAAGAAGATCCGCTTGATTCCGAACCGGTCGGCAATCCAGCCCGAGGCCGGGATCAGCAGCGCAATGGTCAGCATGTAGGCGATGACCACCGACTGCATGCGCAGTGGATCTTCGGCCAGTGAGTTGGCCATGGACGGCAGGGCGGTGTTGAGAATCGTGCCGTCCAGGCTTTGCATGAAGAACGCGATGGCGATGACCCAGGGCATCCAGCGCAGGGTCTTGTCGTCCATGACGTGCGTGGCAGAGTTGGCCATAAGCTCCTTGTTACAACGTGAGGGTCAGTCGGCTGATCAAAGCACCCGGCAATTGAATGGATCCTGTCTGGCGCTGACTGTAGGTGCTCGATTGCAGAATGAGTTCCCTTTCATGCGTCAGATCTTCCAGTGCGCTGCCCAGCAGGCTGTAAGCACTGTCGTCGAAACGCATGGTGCTGACCGGCGCGACGATTTTGCCATCCTCGACCCAAAAGGTCGCAAAACGCGTCATGCCGGTCAGACGGCCTGCAGCCTGATCGGAAAAGTTCAGGTACCAGAGGTTGCTGATGTACAGCCCTGTGCCCAGCTTTTGCAGCACCTGATCCAGCTCCAGCGAACCGCCGGCAATGGCCAGTGCGCTGGGCCATTCGCCGTAGTCGGCACCGTTGGCCTGCAAGTCGTATTCGGCGGCGCTGCTGGAATCCACCAGTTGCTCGCCCGCCTTGCCGTCCGCGACTAGGGTCAGATCCTTGCGCGGATAGCCTTCGCGGGAGAACGCAGGCGACAAAGAGCCGCTGACCTTCTCCTCGATGCTGACCAAGGGACTGAACTGCGCGTCGCCGTTGTACAGGCGCTGCAACGGGCTGCGCTTGCTGGCAATCGCCTGTGCGGAAAACCCGCCCCAGCTCAGCATGCCGATGACTTCGTCCAGCGCTGCCGGAGCGAGATAGGCGCGATACTGTCCGGGTTCGAGGGTATGCAGCGGGCGACTCAGATAATCCAGCTGCTCGCGGGCCTGCTCGAAGCGGCGCGTGAACGCCTCGTTGTCCCAGTCGTGACCGGCATAGTTGGCTTTCACGGCCTGACCGTTTTCGTGAAACAGGCTCCAGTCGAAGTTGAAGCTGTTGGCCTGATGCCAGCCCAGCGCTCCCCATGAACTGGCGAAACCCCGGTACAGCGGGCCAGATGCGTAGAAACCGACCAGATCCAGCCCTTGAGCCAGTTCGCTGATCCGCTCCACAACCTGCCCGCTGTCAGGCAGCGGATTTTCCTGAACGTTATTGCTCTGCCACGGCTGCATGTTGGGCAACAGATACGGGTCCTTCGACAGCAGCGGCAGCGTTTCGCGCAGTTGCTGCAGGGCATCGGTCAAACGTTGCGCATCGGTGTCGGTGTCTCCGGACAGCGTCACTTCCAGATTGGCGTGGCGGCCGTCATCGATCAGCTTCAAACTCAAAATGGCTTGCTGCACCTGTCCTGCCTGGCGCACCTGGCCGTGGTTGAAGCGGATGAAATCCGACGCCTCTGCATCATAGGCCAGGGTGAACTGTTCGGTCGGGCGGATGGCCGCCTTGAGCAAGGCGACCAGTGCTTCGAATTGCTGTTGCTGAGCCATCAGGCATCTCCTCCAAACACATCCACCTGGCTGAAGACACACGCGGGCGTCGCGTGGCCGACCCGGATCACCTGGTTAGGCTCACCCTTGCCGCAGTTCGGCGTGCCCAGCACTTTGAAGGTGCTGGCATCGCCCACGGCGCTGACGCTTTTCCAAAAGCGTGCAGAGATCGCCCGATAGTTGGGGTTCTTCACCACGCCTTTGAGTTCGCCGTTCTCGATCAATTGGCCCCATTCGCAGCCGAACTGAAATTTGTTGCGCGCGTCGTCGATGGACCACGAACGGTTGCTCGACATCAGAATGCCGTGCTCAATGTTGCCGATCAGTTTGTCCATCGATTGATCGCCCGGCTCGATGTTCAGGTTGGCCATGCGATCGATGGGCGGACGGTTCCAGTTGCTGGCGCGGCTATTAGCTACGCCGTCCAGGCCACTGCGGTATTGCGACAGTGCGCCACCCAGTGGACGTTGCAGCAGGCCGTCGCGGATCAGGAATTGCTTGCTGGCTGCCGTGCCTTCGTCGTCATGGCCGTAACTGGCGAGCTGCTCTGGGATGTCCGGGTCGAACGTCACGTTGAGCAGGTTGGAGCCATACTGCAGGGTGCCGAAGTCCGACATTTTGACGAAGCTGGTGCCTGCGTAATTGCGCTCATCGCCCAGGATCCGGTCCAGCTCCAGCGGGTGGCCGATGGACTCGTGAATCTGCAGCACCATCTGGTCCGGCATCAACAGCAGGTCGCGCGGGCCTGACGGTGTGTTGGGCGCCAGAATCAACTGCAACGCTTGATCGGCGACTGTCGCTGCCGCGCCGATCAAACCGCAGTTGCTCAGCACTTCAACGCCGCCCTGCTGACCAAAATTCTGACCGCCCAGGCTGCGGGTCTGGCTGTCGCTTCCGTCGTAGGCCGTAACACTCATCCCCGGAAAGACAAAGCGCTGTGCCTGACGCAGCTCGGCACCTGCGGTATTGAGATAGATCTGCTCGACGGTCTCCAGCCCCAGCTCGGCCTGCCAGTTGACCAGCCGCTCGTCTTTCGGGACGGCCGTGGACTCGCTCATCAGCAGGCCGATGCAGTCGCTCAGCGGCGGAAACGCCTGGTTGAAGTTTGGCGAGAAGTAGTCGGTCTTTGCGGTGGAGACGGGTTGTGCACTCAGGTCCAGCAGCGCATGCGGCGCCAGACGGCGGGCCATGGCCTGGGCCTGATGCAGGGCAGCCTGCAGGCCGTTCTGAGATATGTCGTGGGTTGCGGCGTAGGTTTCAACGCCATTGAGGCGAACCGTCAGCATCGCGCCTTCATCGGTGAACAGCGAAGGCGGCTCGGCCACGTTCTTGCGCACAGACAGACGCTGGCCGTTTCGACGGACATAACGCACGGAAAAGAATTGTGCATCGCTCTTGAGGGCAGCAAACCGCTGCTTGAGCTGAGCGGAGAAATCGAACATGCAGACAAGCTCCTTCTTGAGGGCGGTCGGTGAAGTCCGGACGGTCTTGTGGACCGATTGCCTTGAAGACGGAGATTAACCCGAGGACGGGCTGTGCTGCACCCGTTGGGTTGAGATAGACGCTTGCGTGATTCTGGCAGGGAGCCCTGCGTCTGCTCCCGAATGGGACGCGGAGCGTCCGGGCTACGTGCCCACGCAGAGCACTCATCGTTATACACAAGTCAGCCTCGACACTGATCGTGCCTACGCTCTGCGTGGGTATGCCGCCCGTGACGCTCCGCGTCACAAATGGCACAGACTGCGGATTCAGTGAGCCGAGCGCATGGCTCCAGTCACCTTTTCGCCCCTCGGCGACTTACTTTGAGAGGCCAAAGTAAGCAAAGCCTTTTGCTCCGGTTCCGGCCCCGGCTTCGCCGGGGTTCCTTCGTCCTGACACTGATTCGGGGGTCGCTGCAAATGGGCCATCCATGGCCCAGTGCAGCTCAATGGGCATCCATGCCGATTGCCCCCCGAATCAGCGCCAGGACTCAGCCTTCACCCACGTCGCGATCTGCGGTGTTCATGCCATCGCGCTACAAAAGCGCATCAGCGCTGCTGCCTCACTGGATAGCCAGATGACTTGTGTATAACGCTGAGCGCAGAGTATGGGCACGATCATGAACGGTCAGATGATCGTTCCCACTCTGCGTGGTAACGCCTCTCAGGACGCTCTGCGTCCGGTCTTGAGTACGACGCGGAGCACGATCATCAGTGGTTCAGGCCTGATGGCTGATTTCGCGCAGCGGCTTGCCACGTGCGGGCTTGTCGCCCGCCACGAAGTAGTCTGCAGTGCTGCGCGGCAGGGGCTGGCGGCCGCGGATCTTGTCGGCGATTTTCTCGGCGATCATGATCGTGGGTGCGTTCAGGTTGCCGGTGGTGATGATCGGCATGATCGAGGCATCTACCACACGCAGGCTCTGCATGCCATGCACACGGCCCTGGCCATCGACCACGGCCATTTCGTCGGTGCCCATCTTGCAAGAGCACGACGGGTGATAGGCCGTCTCGGCGTGTTCGCGCACGAACTGGTCCAGCGCCTCGTCCGACTGCACATCAATACCCGGGCTGATTTCGCGGCCACGGTACGGATCCAGCGCAGGCTGCTGCATGATTTCGCGGGTCAGGCGGATGCCGTCGCGAAATTCCTGCCAGTCCTGATCGGACGCCATGTAATTGAACAGGATGCTCGGGTACTCGCGCGGGTCCTTGGACTTGACGTGCACACGGCCACGGCTTGGCGAACGCATCGAACCGACGTGTGCCTGGAAACCATGCTCCTGCACACCCTTCGTACCGTTGTAGTTAATGGCTACCGGCAGGAAGTGGTACTGAATGTTCGGCCACTCGAACGCTTCGCTCGACCGGATGAAACCACCGGCTTCGAACTGGTTGCTGGCGCCGATACCGGTGCCGAGGAACATCCACTCCGCACCAATTGCAGGCTGGTTCCACCACATCAGCGAAGGGTAGAGCGACACAGGCTGAGTGCAGGCGTACTGCAGGTACATCTCCAGGTGGTCCTGAAGGTTCTGGCCGACGCCCGGCAGGTCGTGAACCACTGGAATGTCCAGCGTGTTCAGCAGGTCGGCAGGGCCGACGCCTGAGCGTTGCAGGATCTGCGGCGAGGCAATCGCACCGGCACACAGCAGGACTTCCTTGCGTGCACGGGCTTCGTGGCGGGTGTCGCTGTCGCCGACCAGGTACGCGACGCCGACGGCACGCTTGCCTTCGAACAGGATGCGGTCAGTCAGCGCGTGAGTGACGATGTTCAGCGTCGAGCGCTTTTTCGCTTCGTCCAGATAGCCGCGTGCAGTGCTGGCGCGACGGCCTTTGGGCGTCACGGTGCGGTCCATCGGACCGAAGCCTTCCTGCTGATAACCATTCAGGTCATCGGTGCGCGGATAACCAGCCTGCACACCGGCCTCGACCATGGCATGGAACAACGGGTTGTTGCCTGCCTTGGGCGTGGTCACGCTGACCGGACCTTCGCCGCCGTGATAATCGTTGGCGCCGATGTCGCGAGTCTCTGCCTTGCGGAAATACGGCAGGCAATCGAGGTAGCTCCAGTCTTCCAGACCCGGTTCTTTCGCCCAGCCGTCATAGTCCATCGCGTTGCCACGGATGTAGCACATGCCGTTGATCAACGACGAGCCGCCAAGGCCCTTGCCGCGACCGCATTCCATACGGCGGTTGTTCATGTGCGGCTCTGGCTCGGTCTCGTAGGCCCAGTTGTAGCGGCGGCCTTGCAGCGGGAACGCCAGTGCGGCAGGCATCTGAGTACGGAAGTCCAGACGATAGTCCGGGCCGCCGGCTTCCAGCAGCAGAACGGTGACGCCTTCGTCTTCGGTCAGACGGGCTGCCAGAGTGTTACCGGCCGAACCGGCACCAATGATGATGTAATCGAATTCCTGGGACATAAATGCGCCCTCTTCAAGGTAGGTGGGGCAAATGCAAATCAGCGCGGGTCAAGCAGCTTGTGGCTCGACCCCTGGCACCCCATGCCAGTGCGCTACTTGAGGGGCCATTTCACGAGAAAGCTGCTCCCACGCAGTCAATGCCTGTGGGAGCGGACTTGTCCGCGAAGGCCTCGCCTCAGACGAAATTCAACTCAACTAACCTCAGAAAACCGATGCGTAGTCGCCCAGCTCGATCTGTACCGACTTGATCCGGGTGTACTGGGCCAGCGAGCTGATGCCGTTTTCACGGCCCACGCCCGACTGCTTGTAACCGCCGACCGGCATTTGCGCCGCCGACTCGCCCCAGGCGTTGATCCAGCAGATACCGGCTTCCAGCAAGTGGATCACGCGGTGTGCGCGGTTCAGGTCACGGGTCACGATGCCAGCTGCCAGACCGAAATCGGTGTCGTTGGCGCGGCGGACCACTTCGTCTTCGGTGTCGTAGCCGAGAATGCTCATCACCGGGCCGAAGATCTCTTCGCGCACGATGGTCATCTCGTCGGTGCAGTCGGTGAACACGGTCGGCGCGACATAGGCGCCTTTGGCGAACTCACCGCCAGTCAGGCGCTCGCCGCCACACAGCAGGCGTGCGCCCTGTTCCTTGCCCTTGGCGATGTAGCCCAGCACGCTTTCCATGTGCTCGAAGCTGACCAGCGGGCCGAAGTTGATGTTTTCGTCTTCCGGGTTACCGGCACGAATACGCTTCACGCGCTCGAGGATCTTTGCTTCGAACTCGGCTTTCAGTGCGTTCGGCACGAACACGCGGGTGCCGTTGGTGCAGACCTGACCCGAGCTGTAGAAGTTGGCCATCATCGCGATGTCGGCGGCGCGATCCAGATCGGCGTCGTCGAACACGATCAGCGGCGACTTGCCGCCCAGCTCCATGGTCACTTCCTTGAGCGAAGAGCTCGAGGCACTGGCCATGACTTTCTTGCCGGTGTCGGTGCCACCGGTGAAGGAGACTTTCTCGATACGCGGGTGCTCGGTGATCCAGGTGCCGACTTCACGGCCGCTGCCGGTCAGTACGTTGAACACGCCATCCGGGACGCCCGCTTCGGTGTAGATTTCAGCCAGCTTCAAGGTGGTCAGCGAGGTGACTTCACTTGGCTTGAAGATCATCGCGTTGCCTGCCGCCAGCGCCGGTGCGGATTTCCACAGGGCGATCTGGATCGGGTAGTTCCACGCGCCGATCCCGGCGACGACACCCAGCGGCTCGCGGCGGGTGTAGACGAAGGAGGAGTCGCGCAGCGGGATCTGTTCGCCTTCGATGGCGGGCACCAGGCCTGCGTAGTACTCCAGCACGTCAGCGCCGGTGACGATGTCGACGTAACGGGTTTCCGAGATGGCCTTGCCGGTGTCCAGGGTTTCCAGAGCGGCCAGTTCATCGTTGCGCTCACGCAGGATGTCCACGGCACGACGCAGGATGCGCGAACGCTCGACTGCGGTCATGGCGGCCCAGATTTTCTGGCCCTTTTCGGCGGCGACCACGGCGCGCTCGACATCTTCCTTGCTGGCGCGCTGGATCTTGGCCAGTACTTCGCCGTTCGCCGGGTTGATGGAGTCGAAGGTCTCGGTGTTGCTGGCATCGACATAACCGCCGTCGATGTAGAGTTTTTGCAATTCAAAACGGGCCATAAAGTCCTCGCAAATTCAGTGGGGGAGGCGATGACTGATTCTGTGTGCCGGAAACATTGGGCAACACGGCGTTTCAGTCGTTCGGTGATGGCGCTTCGAAAGCGCTCAGTTCGCCGATTTCGCCAATTGAAAATCCATGTATTCGTAAGCGATCCGTTGCGCTTGCTCGGTGTCGAATGCATCGCCTGACAGCGCGCCTCTCAGCCACAGCCCATCAATCAGGGCTGCGAGCCCGCGGGCCGCGTTGCGTGCCTGTTCCAGCGGCAACGCGCGGCGGAACTGACAGCACAGGTTCGAATACAGACGATGGTCGTTGATGCGCTGCAAACGGTGCAGCGACGGGTGATGCATGCTGGTCGCCCAGAAGGCGAGCCAGGTTTTCATGGCCGGGCCGTTGACCTGGCTGGCGTCGAAGTTGCCTTCGATGATCACTTGCAGATGCGCACGCGGGCTGTCGTCGGTCAGGGCCTGACGGCGGTCTCTGACGGTCTGGATCAGTGCATTCATCAGATGGCGCATGGTGGCTGCGATCAGGCCGTTCTTGTCCTGAAAGTAGTGACTGATGATGCCGTTCGAAACGCCTGCAAGACGGGCGATCAACGCAATACTGGCGTCGCCCATGCCGACCTGATCGACCGCGGTAAGCGTGGCCTGGATCAACTGTTGGCGGCGGATGGGTTGCATGCCGACCTTTGGCATAAACGCGATTCTCCCGAGTGGCTGAAGTGATCGTTATACCGAAATGGCTGACACAGTCTAAAGATTTTTAATTGAACGATCAATCAATAAAAAATGACAGGCGTGTCAACTGATCGTGCCCATCGCTCCGCGTGGGCATGCCGCCCGTGACGCTCCGCGTCACAAATGGCACAGATTGCGGATTCAGTGAGCCGGGCGCATGACGTGGATAACGCTGGAGCTTGGGCGCGCATCTGCGCCACATTCGAGAGCGGACGCGGAGCGTCCTGAGCGGCATTCCCACGCGGAGCGTGGGAACGATCAACATCGTATTCCTCCAGGAGGATTTGTGTATAACGCTGAGCGCGGAGCATGGGCACGATCGGTGTGCTTGAGACCCCTGATCGTTCAGCCGTGATTCTTGCCCAGCAGCGCGTGGTACAGCTCGGTATCGCCAAGGATGCCGACGACCTGGTTGCCGTCCTGCAGCACCAGTTTGTTGCCGGTCTGGTAGCGGATCTGCAAGGCGTCGCGCATGCCGATGTTGGAGTGCACGAGGGTCGGGCGGCGGTCGAGGGTGTTGACGTCCTGGCCCGGAGTCCAGTTCTGCAGGTCCAGCGTGCCGGTGCCCTGACGTGCGCCTTTGATGACATTGCCTTCGGCCAGGTCCAGCCAGGAATCACCACCCGGATCCAGGCATACCGAGCCGTTGACTCGGGTGCACTGGTCAACCGTGCGCATCAGGCTGCGGCCGCACAGCACGTTCAGCGGATTGGTATGCGCGACGAAGGTGCGCACGTATTCATCTGCCGGGTTGAGCACGATCTGCTCCGGCACGCTGTACTGAACGATGCGGCCGTCTTTCATGATCGCGATGCGGCTGCCCAGTTTCAGCGCCTCATCCAGGTCATGGCTGACGAACACGATGGTCTTGCTCAGCTTGCTTTGCAGTGCCAGCAGTTCATCCTGCAGGCCCTGACGGATCAACGGGTCGAGTGCCGAAAACGGTTCATCCATCAGCAGAATGTCGGCGTCCATCGCCAGCGCACGGGCCAGACCCACGCGTTGCTGCATGCCACCGGAAAGCTCGTCCGGCTTCTTGTTGCGCCATTGTGTCAGGCCGACCAGTTCCAGCTTTTCGTCCACCAGCTTGCGTCGTTCCTTCTCAGGGCGACCCTGCATTTCCAGGCCGAAACTGATGTTTTCACGCACTGTCAGCCAAGGCATCAGGGCGAACTTCTGAAAGACCATGGCGATGCGCTTGGTGCGCATCATCTTCAGCTCCGCCGCCGAGCAACTGGCAATGTTGATCTGCGAGCCTTCATGCTCGACGAACAGCGAGCCGCGGCTCACGGTATTGAGGCCGTTGATGCAGCGCAGCAGGCTGGATTTGCCGGAGCCGGACAGGCCCATCAGTACACAGATTTCGCCTTTCTCGATTTCCAGAGTGGCGTTTTCCACCCCCACGATCTGCCCGGTTTTCTTGAGGATCTGGTCACGCGTCAGGCCTTCGTCCAGCAGCTTCAGGGCCTCACGCGGATCCCTGGAGAAGATGACGTCTACCTTGTCGAATTTGATGATACTCATGCGTCGGACCCTACCTTGCCTTCGGGTTGTTTGCAGATGCGGTCGAGCATGATGGCCAGCAGTACGATCGCCAGGCCGGCTTCGAAGCCCAGGGCGATATCAGCGGTGTTCAATGCGTTGACCACAGGTTTGCCCAGACCGTCGGCACCCACCAGCGCCGCAATCACCACCATCGACAACGACAGCATGATGCACTGGGTGATACCGGCCGCGATGCTTGGCATGGCGTAGGGCAGTTCGATTCGTGTCAGCAACTGGCGGCGCGAGGAGCCGAATGCCTTGCCCGCGTCGAGCAGTTCCTGGGGAACGTCGCGGATACCCAGGTACGTCAGGCGGATCGGCGCGGCGATGGCGAATACCACCGTCGAAATCAGGCCGGGCACCACGCCCAGACCGAACAGCGTCAGCGTCGGAATCAGATAAACGAAAGTGGGCACCGTCTGCATCAGGTCGAGCAGCGGGCGGATGACGGTGTAGAACATCGGCTTGTGCGCGGCAATGATGCCCAGCGGCACGCCGATCACGACACAGACCATCGTGGCGAACAGCACCTGCGCCAGGGTTTCCATGGTTTCCTGCCAGTAATGCAGGTTCAGGATCAGCAGGAAGGAGAGGATGACGAACACCGTCAGGCCCCATTTGCGCTGGATAAAGTGTGCGAGTGCGGCGATCAGGCCAATCAGTACGAACGGGTTGAACCAGGTGAGGGCGAAGGTCAGCCCGTGGATCATCATTTCCAGTGTCGAGGCAATCGCATCGAAGTAGTCGGCGCCGTTACGCGTCAGCCAGTCGACGAACGCCGCGATGTACTCGCCCAGAGGGATTTTATGATCAGTCAGCATGATAGTGATTGTCCGCTTGCGGGGAAAAATGAAAGCAACAGGCGGGACGTGCCCGCCTGCCGCCGGCTTACTGGGTCAGCTTGGCCTTGGCAGCCTCCAGCCCCGGTTTGCCGTCAACAGTGGTCACACCGGCAAGCCAGGTGTCGAGCACTTGAGGGTTCTTCTTGATCCACGCCTTGGCGGCAACATCAGGCTTGGTCTTGTCTTCCAGAACGTTGCCCATCAGCGTGCTTTCCATGTCCAGCGTGAACGACAGATTCTTGAGCAACTGGCCTACGTTGCTGCATTCCTGGGTGTAGCCCTTGCGCGTGTTGGTGTAGATGGTCGCTTGACCGAAGTTGGGGCCGAAGAACTCATCGCCACCGGTCAGGTACTTCATCTTGAAGCGTTTGTTCATCGGGTGCGGTTCCCAGCCCAGGAAGACCACGTCGGTGTCGCGGCGGGTCGCACGATCCACCTGCGACAGCATGCCGGCCTCGCTGGACTCGACCACCTTGAAACCTGCGTCTTTCAGGCCGAAGGCGTTCTTGTCGATCATGCTCTGGATCAGGCGGTTGCCGTCATTGCCAGGCTCGATGCCGTAGATCTTGCCGCCCAGTTCCTTCTTGAATTTGGCGATGTCGGAAAAGTCTTTCAGGCCCTTGTTGTAGAGCGCTTCAGGTACAGCGAGGGTGTACTTGGCGTTTTCCAGGTTGGCTCGAACGGTTTCGACGGTGCCGGCTTCGCGATAAGCCTTGATGTCGTTTTCCATGGTCGGCATCCAGTTGCCCAGAAACACGTCCATGTTTTTGCCGTCCGCCAGAGACTTGTAGGTCACGGGAACGGAGATCATGGTGGTCTTGGTCTTGTAGCCGAGGGATTCGAGTACGGCGCTGGTCACTGCGGTAGTGACGGTGATGTCGGTCCAGCCGACATCGGAGAAGTTCACGGTATGACAGGCCTCTGTTTCGGCGGCCTGGACCAGCATCGGGGTACAGAGCGTGGCGGCCAACAGCAACGATTTGGAAGCTTTCATGGGGTGGACTCCTGTGAGTTTCTTCTGGTCATCAGCAGGTGAGCGCTGACGCGACTTATGTGTTGGCAATGCATTTCGCGAAGCTCCATCACTGCGCCTGGCGATCGAGTCGAGGCCGATCATGTAACAGGCAAAATCAAACGCATACTGGGTGCGTCGTATCCAGTACAGGCGGGGTCGCATCCAGTGTGCGCAAGGTCGCTTACAGATTTATTCCAACGTGCAAGCGCACTTCTGCAGGGGTGGAGCAGCCAGAAAACGGCCAAAAACGTCTGCTGGCTGTGCTGCTCGAGGCCTATGGCGCTGATGGGTATGGGCATGTCGGTGCCGGGCGTCGAGCGCTTGCGTGAAGGCCCATGCTGCGGGCGGTGCGGCTCCAGCGTAGCAGAGCAGGGCACAGGCACTCGGGCCTGAAAACCGGTCATGAACCCGTTCATGACGAGCAGCGCCTTCGCGAACGCGGTCTTTTTGAGGGAGTTGTTCCGGGTTAGTTCCGGGATGGCAGGGTCATGGCCCGAGCTTGCAGCTGCAAACGGCTGCGCGATTTTTGAACACCAGCCCCGAAAGCCGCCACCTTTTAGCGCGAAATCGGGGCTGGCCGCTTGCCTGCTCCCCTGTGCTTTGGGTAGCACTCCCCGAGTAGTCACGCGGTTGCCGTTTCCTTGCAGTGCTACCGAATTGCTCACACGGCAACGCCTTGCGCAGTCCTCCACGTCGCAAACAGACAGGCACGTCGCTACCGGATAGACGCATCGCGACGTCGTTTTCAGGGGTTATTGAATGGCTGATCAAATTCAGGCACGGGATTTGCGATGTCATTGCAAAGCCCTCGATGGATGAAGGCTATAACAAGAGCCTCGCCTGAGGCCGACCCCCGCCACGTGAGAGGAGATAGTGTGATGACATCGTTCAATCAAGGGGCTCAACCCCAGAACCGCGCCCCACAATCCATCGGCTTTCTGCTGCTGGACAACTTCACACTGATCTCCCTCGCGTCAGCGGTAGAACCTCTGCGAATGGCCAACCAGTTGTCCGGCCGTGAGCTGTATCGCTGGACCACCCTAAGTGTGGACGGCGGTCAGGTCTGGGCCAGTGACGGTCTGCAGATCACCCCGGATGCAGCGATGCATCAGGCGCCGGTCCTGGACACCGTGATCGTCTGTGGCGGTGTCGGTATTCAGCGCACTGTCACCCGCGAACACGTGAGCTGGCTGCAAAGTCAGGCGCGTCAGTCCCGTCGGCTGGGTGCGGTGTGCACCGGCAGTTGGGCGTTGGCCTGCGCAGGTCTGCTGGACGGTTTTGATTGCAGCGTGCACTGGGAGTGTCTGGCGTCCATGCAGGAAGCCTTTCCGCGAGTGGCGATGAGCACACGTCTGTTCACCCTCGACCGTAACCGTTTCACCAGTTCCGGTGGCACCGCACCGCTGGACATGATGCTGCACCTGATCAGTCGCGATCATGGTCGTGAGCTGTCGGCAGCGATTTCCGAGATGTTCGTCTACGAGCGTATTCGCAACGAGCAGGATCACCAGCGCGTGCCGCTCAAGCACATGCTGGGCACCAATCAGCCCAAGCTTCAGGAAATCGTGGCGCTGATGGAGGCCAACCTCGAAGAGCCGATCGACCTCGACGAGCTGGCTGTCTACGTCGCCGTGTCACGCAGACAGCTGGAGCGGCTTTTCCAGAAATACCTGCACTGCTCGCCGTCGCGCTACTACCTGAAGCTGCGTTTGATTCGTGCACGGCAACTGCTCAAGCAGACGCCGATGTCGATCATCGAAGTGGCATCGGTCTGCGGCTTCGTCTCCACGCCGCACTTTTCCAAGTGCTACCGCGAATACTTCGGCATTCCGCCGCGTGACGAGCGCGTAGGCTCCAACACCGCACAGCAGGTCGCCATGATGCCGATCCCGCAGGCATTGGTATTGGCTCCGCTGTCAGGGCCGATGTCGGCACTCAGTCAGGCACGTAATGAATCGACGTTTGCGAGTGTCAGGCTGTAGAGACGTGATCGCGTTCGGGACCCGACGCGGAGCGTCCTGAGCGGCATTCCCACGCGAGCGTGAGGAACGATCAGTTACGTTGATCGTTCCATGCAGAGCGCGGGCAGAGCGCTGATCAGAGGGCGAATCGCCCCACCATGCTGTTCAAATCAACCGCCAGGCGCGACAGCTCGGTGCTGGCGGCGCTGGTCTGGTTGGCGCCGGTGGTGGACTGTGCGGACAGGT
The DNA here is from genome assembly GCF_900184295.1 of Pseudomonas viridiflava. NCBI lineage: Bacteria > Pseudomonadati > Pseudomonadota > Gammaproteobacteria > Pseudomonadales > Pseudomonadaceae > Pseudomonas > Pseudomonas viridiflava. The sequence goes on along the minus strand of NZ_LT855380.1, from coordinate 5,387,511 downwards.
CACGGATGTTGACCAGGTTACGGTCCACTTCACGCGCCACCTGCGCCTGTTCTTCGGCTGCGCTGGCGATCACCAGATTGCGCTCGTTGATTTCTTCCACCGCAATGTTGATGGTGTCCAGCGCCAGGCCTGCACCCTTGGCGATGCTCAGGGTCGATTCGGCCCGCTCGGTGCTGTTGCGCATCGACGTCACAGCCTGTTCCGTACCGCCCTGAATGCTGCCGATCATGCGTTCGATCTCACTGGTCGATTGCTGAGTGCGATGGGCGAGGGCGCGAACTTCGTCTGCCACGACCGCAAACCCGCGACCGGCTTCACCCGCACGGGCCGCCTCGATGGCCGCGTTGAGTGCCAGCAGGTTGGTCTGGTCCGCGAGGCCCCGAATCACGTCCAGCACCTTGCCGATGTCACGGGATTCATTCGCCAGATTGCCGATCAGTTCGGCGGTTTCCTTCACGTCACCGCTCATGCGTTCGATGGCGCCGACGGTTTCCAGCACCAGGTCACGACCATCACCCGCCGAAGCGGTGGCGTTGCGTGAGGCTTCGGAAGTGCTGGTCGCGTTGCGCGCCACTTCTTCCACCGCGCTGGTCATTTCATTGACCGCAGTAGCGGCCTGCTCGATCTCGTTATTCTGCTGCACCAGACCGCGTGCGCTTTCATCGGTCACGGCGTTCAGTTCTTCAGCGGCAGACGCCAGTTGCGTGGCTGAACCGGAGATGCGCTGCAGCGTGTCGCGCAGCTTGTCCTGCATGGTTTTCATGGCCTGCAACAAGCGACCGGCTTCGTCAGTACCGTCAACCTTGATCGGCTGAGTCAGGTTGCCCTGGGCAATGGTTTCGGCAGCATGGAGTGCAACGGCAATCGGGGTGGTGATGCTTTTAATCAGCATCCAGGCAAACACCAGGGTCAGCAGGGTGGCCGCGACCAGCAGCGCGATGACCATGTCGAACGCCGACTTGTATTCCTCGGCTGCCTGCTTCTTCACCTGCATCAACTGCGCGGTGTTGATCTCGACCAGCTTGATCAGAACGGCGTTCATCTGATCGGAGTTGCTGAGCATGTCTTTATTGAGCAGGTCCTGCAGCTCGTCGACCTTGTTGGCGAGCGTCAGCGTCTTCATGCGCGACTCAAGCTCACGGTATTGCCCGAGCAACTGCACATACTGGTTGTAGAGGTTGCGCTCGTTCGAATCGCTGATCAGCTTCTCGTAGATGGCCTGGGCATCGTTGATCTGCTTGTTGCGCATGGCCAGCAATTCGATGGTCTTCTGCTGGATCTCCGGCTCGCGGTTGACCAGCAGACGGTATGACAGAACGCGCAGGCGGATGCTGACCTCTGCAAAACGATCAAGGCTCTTGATGCTGGGCACGTTGTTGTCGGCGAGCACTTCGGTAGCGCCGCGGATCTTGCTCATCTGAGAGAGCGCGAAGACACCAAGGATCAGCATCAATGCGCCGATCATGGCAAAACCGAGAAAGGCGCGCGGGGCGATATTCATATTGCGAAGAGACATAGATGGCTTCCAGAGTCAGGGTGCGCAATCCATGCGGCAGAAACAATAAGTAACGTGAATGCGTGCCTATCGGTCGAACGACTGGAGACTTGAGCGCAATGAGTCAACCTGCTGGCGTTCGATTCATGACGTTTTTTTCATCCGTGGGCGATTACCCTCGCAAAGCCTTAAAAGTACTGGCGATAGGGACTTTAGAAGCATGGCACTGTGCCCACAGGCTGTGCGTTTATGTCGCAGGCCGGGACGGTCTGACGAACAGCCGGAACAAGATCCCCGAATAGCAGTCACAAGGCCCCCATGCGTTCCGTTACAGACGTGTCCATGGCGTAAGACGCCAGTGCCGCAGGGCCTGAGCGCTGGCATGCGCAGTGACTTTTCTTTATCGTGTGCGCCCGTTGAAATTTGCTTGAGTAATCAGAATGTTGGAAGCCTCCCTAAGCCAGTTGGAACACCTTGTCGGTGATCTGGTGCAACAGAACCAGAACCTGCAAAACACGAATGCCCAGCTCACTGCCGAGCTGGCCAAAGTCAGGGATGAAAACGACAGCTTGCAATTGAGCCTGATGGAGCAGGAAGAAAAGCAGGGCAGCACCGCCGCCCGCATTCAGGCACTGGTTGACCGGGCGACCAGCGCCAGCGCTGTCGAAGCATGAACTTCGACCGAAACGGGGTGACGGTCCTGTCCATCCTGGGTAACCAGTATTCGGTGAAAGCGCCGGAAGGCGAGGACGTCAAACTCCTGCAGGCCGCCGCGATGCTCAACGCCTCGCTGGCCGACACCAAACGCAAATACCCGACCCTGATCGGCGACCGCCTGCTGGTGCTGGCCGCCCTGAACCTGTGCTCCCAGCAGATCGACCTGAAGGATAAGCACAAGGGCGAACTGGCGCGGTATGAAGATCAGGTCAGTGCGACGGTTGATGTGATTGCCAAGACCCTGTCGCAGGGTTGAGGGCTGGCTTGCCGCAGACATTGGACCGTGGGAGGCGGCTTGCCGGCGATTGCGTCAGTTAAGTCGCTTGCCTGGCGCCTGAAAAACCGCTTCGCCGGCAAGCCGCCTCTTATCAAACAACCTGTAACTTACTGAAGAAACGCGATTTTTTGTAGGAGCGGACTTGTCCGCGAATAGGCCGGTACATCCGACGCATATGCAGTGGCTGAAATACTGCATTCGCGGACAAGTCCGCTCCCACGGGTTTGCTGCGCGACAGCGCTACGCCGAGGACGTGGTGAGGCCTCCCACACGAACCATGTTCGTCAGTCGGGTACGTGTTGTCTGAAGAGGGACTGCGCGTCACACCCGGCTCAGCCCTGACTCTGTCTGTACGCCGCCAGCGCAGGCAGCAGTTGCTGGTCGATGGCCTGGCGCACGGCTGGCAGGATGGTTGCGCTGCCGGTCAGGAGTTGTTCGACCAGACGCCGAAGTGCGGTGGCGCGTTCGGCGTTGAGGCCGCGCACCACGTGGGCGCAGGCCTGCTCGGCTGTGGCGCCGCCGGGCATGTCGAAACCCAGCGCCCTGAATTGGCCAATCAGGTCTTCTTGATCAATCAGGTCCGCGTGCATCATGGCGTGTCTTTCCTTGTTCGAATGTGCCTCGATTCTGGTAGCAGCCTTGCGCTCGGGCAACCCTCGTTGATCAACAATGGCCGGATTGGCTATGAACGTGTCGTTTTCAGTCGGTGGCCATGCTGTCCAGCGTCAAGTCGACCATGGTTTTGGCCATTTCCGTGAGGTGCATGATCGACAGGGTCAGGTCGCGTTGCGCGCCGCTCATGCTGTCGCTGAATTCGTAGGCGCTGGTGACGGCGCAGCGCAGCAGGTCGCTGGCGTGCATCAGTGCGTCTTCATGGCTCAGGTCAGGGTTGGCTTTGAAGGCGGGTGGGGCAGGTACTATTTTCAGCATTTCGGATGACTCCTAATCGAACATCGGTAGGTCGTCACCGTCGGCTACTAATCGAAGGTGGCGGCCATGCGTAGGTAGTAGCCCGGTGATTAGGAACCGGTGCATCCGAAGATGCCCTGACGCATGGCCACCATAAAATGCAGGCCATAAAAAAGCGCCTTTTACAGGTGGCGCATTGCGCCTAATCACACTGAGGGCTACTACTCCTCATCGCTGAATTTGCAGCGACCGGCGCAGAGTAGTGACCGGGATCGACAGGCACAAGGGCCGGGGAGTTTCTCGGAAATGTCCTGCAAAGGAAAGGGATCGGTCCCGCAAATTCGTTACAAATTCTTGTTCACCGCTCAGTTTTGCTAAACTGCGCAGCCTTCCAGGAGCTGCCATGAATTACCGTCACGCCTACCACGCCGGCAACCACGCCGACGTGTTCAAACACATCGCACTGACTCGCTTGATCGCCCTCATGGCGCGCAAGGAGCAGCCGTTCGCCTACCTCGATACCCACGCAGGGCTCGGGCTGTACGACCTCAAGGGTGATCAGGCCACCCGTACCGGCGAATGGCTGGAAGGCATCGGCCGTCTGTGGGAAGCGGCGGACGTGCCTGCGCTGGCTGCCGATTACCTGCAGGTACTGCGCGACATGAACCCGGATGGCGAGCTGCGCTATTACCCCGGTTCCCCCGAACTGGCCCGCCGCCTGACCCGCGAGCGCGAGCGTGTGCTGCTCAACGAGAAGCACCCCGAGGATGGACGTCTGCTCAAGGAAAACATGAAGGGCGACCGCCGCGTTGCCGTTCACCTGGGCGAAGGCTGGCATGTACCGCGTGCCTTGCTGCCGGTTGCCGAAAAGCGTGCCGTGATGCTCATCGATCCGCCGTTCGAACAGCTCGATGAAATGAAGCGCTGCGCTGTGGCGCTGAAGGAAACCATCGGCCGCATGCGTCAGACCGTGGCCGCTATCTGGTATCCGATCAAGGACCCGCGCCTGCTGAGACGCTTCTACCAGGACCTCGCCGAGACCGGCGCACCCAAGTTGCTGCGCGTTGAACTGTACGTCCACCCGCTGGACACCCCGGCCAGCCTCAACGGCTCAGGCCTGGCCATCGCCAACCCGCCGTGGGGCCTTGAAGAAGAACTGCGCGAGCTGATGCCGTACCTGGCCGACAAACTGGGCCAGACCCAGGGCGGCTGGAAGATGGATTGGTTGATTGCGGAGTGAATGACTGATCGTTCCCACGCTCCAGCGTGGTAACGCCTCTCAGGACGCTCCGCGTCCGCTCTCGAAGGTGACGCAGAGCATCACGGGATGCATGCCCATGCAGAGCGATGGGCACGATCAGTCGTAGCGATCAGGCCGGCAGACAAACCCCGGTACCGCCCAGGCCGCAATAGCCCTGCGGATTCTTGGCCAGGTACTGCTGGTGATAAGCCTCGGCGAAGAACACGGTCGGTGCCTCTTCGATTTCTGTGGTGATCCCGCCCAGACCGGCCTTGCTCAGTTCTGCCTGGAAAATCTCGGCACTGGTCTTGGCTGTATCGAGCTGTTCAGGTGTGGTGCAGTAGATCACCGAGCGGTATTGCGTGCCGATGTCGTTGCCCTGACGCATGCCCTGGGTGGGGTTGTGCGCTTCCCAGAACACTTTAAGCAGCGACTCATAGCTGATCTTTTCAGGCTCGTAGACCACCAGCACCACTTCGGTGTGGCCGGTGAGGCCGGAGCAGACTTCTTCGTAAGTCGGGTTCGGCGTGTGTCCGCCCGCGTAGCCAACCACGGTGCTCACGACACCTTCCTGTTGCCACAGGCGGCGTTCTGCGCCCCAGAAGCAACCCATGCCGAAGATGGCGAATTCCACATTGTTGGAGAACGGCCCGAGCAGCGGGTTGCCGTTGACGTAGTGGGTCTCAGGCAGCGCCATGGGTGTTTCGCGGCCCGGCAGTGCTTGTTCTTTGGTAGGCAGTACGTTCTTGTTCACTAGAATTTCCGAGCGCAGAGTCATGAACCATATCCTCTCGTTTAGAGACAGGCAGCAGGGGCCAGGACAGATGAATGCAATTACATAGGTCCCGTTACACGTAGAAACAAGTGCTGCCGTGTAAAAACAGACCGACAGTGTGCCCGACTGGGCTGGGTGCAGGAAGAGGGATCAGGCCGACGGTCGGCGCGGGTAACGCTGCAGCTTCTCGATCAGCGCTTCGCCGGGGATCGGTCTGTCGAACAGATAACCCTGTCCGACGTCGCAGCGATGACGGCGCAGGAAAGCCAGTTGGGCGGCGGTTTCAATGCCTTCGGCGACCACCTTGAGCTTGAGGTTGTGCGCCATGGCGATGACCGCCGACGTGATTTCCATGTCGTCTTCGTCATCCGGAATATCGCGGATGAAGCTGCGATCGATCTTGATCACGTCGATGGGAAATTTCTTCAGATAACTGAAAGACGAGTAGCCGGTGCCGAAGTCATCCATGGCCAGCGACAGGCCCAGCTTCTTCAGCGAGTCCAGCTGCTGGCGCGTGTCTTCGGTGGCTTCCAGCAACAGGCCTTCGGTCAGCTCCAGTTCCAGCAGCGAGGCGTCCAGTTCTTCCTCCTTGAGGATCGAGGCAATCGAGGATACCAGCTCCGGATCGGAGAACTGTTTGGGCGAAACGTTGATGGCCACTTGCAGATTGCCGAAGCCCGCTGCGGTCAGGTCCTTGCTCATGCGGCAGGACTGGCGCGCGACCCACTTGCCGATCGGAATGATCAGGCCGGTTTCTTCCGCCACGCTGATGAACTGGTCGGGACGAATCATGCCTTTTTCAGGATGGTTCCAGCGCAGCAGCGCTTCCATACCGATCAGCCTGCCGGACAACAGGCACAGCTTGGGCTGATAGAACACTTCCAGCTCGTTCTGCGTCAGGGCGCGGCGCAGGTTGTTCTCGACGAACAGCTTGTAGCTGGCCTCGGCGTTGAGTGCTTCAGTGAACACCTGTACCTGATGTTTGCCGTTGGCCTTGGCTTTGTGCAGCGCCAGCCCCGCGTTCTTCATCAGGGTTTGCGGATCACGCCCATGCAGTGGCGCGCAGGCCAGGCCCACGGAGCCGGTGACGCTGATCAGCTGATTGTCGACGAACATCGGCTTGTCCAGCGTCGCCAGTACTTCGCTGGCGATGTTCTGACCCGCTTCCTGATCGGTGTTATCGAGCAGCACGGCAAACTCGTTACTGGCAAAACGCGCCAGGACGTCCGTCGGGCTCAAGGTGTTACGCAGGCGGCGTGCAAGGCTGATGAGCAGCTTGTCGCCGGTCTGGTGGCCGAGGCTGTCGTTGATGCGCTTGAAGTTGTCGATATCGACCAGCAGCAGGCTCATGGGCGTATCGGTGTCTCGGTCGAAGCGTTCGTCCAGATTGCGGATGAATGCGGGTCGGTTGCCCAGGTTGGTCAGGTTGTCGGTGTAGGCCAGGCGCTCGATGCGCTGCTGGGCCAGCTTGCTCTGGGTGATGTCTTCGTAAATGCCGATGTAATGCGTCAGTTCGCGGTTGTCGCCGTACACCTTGGAGATCGACAGCTGGCTCCAGTAGGGTTCCAGATTCTTGCGTCGGCTCTTGAACTCGCCCTGCCAGCTGTTGCTGGTGGTCAGGCTGGAGTTGGCTTCCAGCAGCAATTCGTTGAGGTTCTCCAACGCAGGCAATTCAGAGAGCTTGCGACCTGCGACCTCTTCGGAGCTGTATTGGGTGATGGCTGTGAAGCTTGGGTTGACGTACTCGACCACGCCGTCGCAGTTGACCAGCAGAAAGGCATTGGCGCTTTGCTCGACCGCCCGCTGGAACAAGTGCAATGCATTGGTCGCGGCGCGGCGGTTGAGGTTGTTGATGACCTGCGCGAACTGGTCGGCCAGCTCACCGGCAAAGGCGATCTCGTCGGACTGCCATTCACGCGTCGAGCCGGTCTGCTCAAGGCACAGCACACCCACCACCTGGCCGTCGATGCGGATACTGGCGTCCAGGGTGGCGTTGGTTTGCTGAGGACGGAGGCTCTCGGCCAGCTCACGCGTGCGCGGATCGGACTGAATGTTGAACGCATCAATCGCACGACTGGTGTGCAGTGCCTGCAGGTAGCTGGGGTACGGGCTGACATCAATGACTGCACGAGACCGGTAGTCGCCGGTCAGCCGGTGGTAATCGGCGATCGGCTCCATGCACTTGTCATTGAGGTTCCAGATACTGGCGCGATCGACATCGTAGATGACGCAGGCGCTTTTGGTGATCAGCTCTGCAGCTTCCAGCAGGGTATTGGTGGTGGTGTAGCGATGCCGCGTCAGGCGCAGGATCAGGTCTTGCTGGGCGCGGACGCGCTCCAGGTGAGCGTACTGATCACGCTGCGCGCGCTGGTTCAGTTCCAGGGCGATCTGCAGGCGTGAGTTGCGGGTTTCCAGGTCACTGTCGACCGCCACTTCGCCTTCTGCGAGTGCGTCTTCGACGATGAGGAAATAACCGCGCAACAAATGGCGATTGTGCTGCTTGTAAGCCTCACCGATTTCCAGAAGGCCAAGCGGGCCTCTGGGCGTGTGCAGTGTGTAGCGAATGCTGTAATTGTTGGATGTCGCCAGTTGCAGTTGCACCTCGTCATGCAACTGATAGCGCGCTTCTGGTTCCATCAGGCTGGCGTAGGGCGAGCCAATCAGGGCGCAGAGATCCACGGCAGGCAGGCCGAACTGTTTTTCACAGTTAGCGTCGAGGTACAACAGCGCCCAATTGGCTTCGTTAAGCCGCTCGAAACGCAGCATGCCCAGGCGCGAAGGCACAGGCAATTGCGTCACTACCTCGGCTGCGGATCTACCGGCAGCATCGGTCTGGCTCTTCATCAACAAATTCGCTTCCGGAATACTGATTGCGTTGGGCCAAAGGCCTGTTTCCGCGTATGGCAAGGTTGCATCATGCGGGCAATGCTTACAAGAGACCACGGTGGCTTAGTGCTATAAAAGTGTCGGCCGCAAGAGCCAGTTCTTCAGCGCAAATGGTCGGATAGGGGAAACGATTCAGTTTTGAGCGGAAAAAGGGGTATTTCTGCTGGGGCATGTCTGCGCAGAGAACTCATCGTTATACACAAATCGGCCTCGGCACTGATGATGATCGTTCCCACGCTCTGCGTGGGAATGCCTCTCAGGACGCTCCGCGTCCGCTCTCGAATGTGGCGCAGATGTGCCCCCAAGCTCCAGCGTTATCCACGTCATGCGCTCGGCTCACTGAATCCTCAGGCTGTGCCATTTGTGACGCGGAGCGTCACGGGAGGCATGCCCACGCGGAGCGATGGGCACGATCAGTGTTGAGGCAGACATGTGCACAACAACCGCCGCTCGTCACTGGTGACAACCAATCAGCAGGCAAAAAAAGCCCCGCTTGAAGGCGGGGTTGAGGTTCGAGCGTGGCAGCTCGTAAACACGTGCGGCAAGGCCCGCTGTGAGGCGGGCCTGCTCGGGCTTACAGCAGGATTGTGCGGATGTCCGCCAGCAATTCGCTCAAGCGCTTGGTGAAACGGGCAGCGGCCGCGCCGTTGATCACGCGGTGATCGTAGGACAGCGACAGAGGCAGCATCAGCTTTGGCTGGAAGGCTTTGCCGTCCCAGACAGGCTGGATGGTTGCCTTGGAAACACCCAGGATCGCCACTTCCGGTGCGTTGACGATTGGCGTGAAGCCAGTGCCGCCAATGTGACCGAGGCTGGAGATGGTGAAGCAGGCGCCCTGCATGTCGTTGGCGGTCAGCTTCTTGGTGCGTGCTTTCTCGGCCAGTGCAGCGGCTTCGGCAGCCAGTTGCAGCAGGCTCTTCTGGTCGACGTCGCGGATGACCGGGACCAGCAGGCCGTCCGGGGTGTCCACGGCGAAACCGATGTGCACGTACTTCTTGCGGATCACAGCCTTGCCGCTTGGTGCCAGCGAGGCATTGAAGTCAGGCAGCTCCTTGAGCAGGTGAGCGCAGGACTTGAGCAGCAGAGGCAGAACGGTCAGCTTGACGCCCGCCTTCTCGGCAGCGCCTTTCTGCGCGACGCGGAAAGCTTCCAGTTCGGTGATGTCGGCCTGGTCGAATTGCGTGACGTGCGGGATGTTCAGCCAGCTGCGGTGCAGACCGGTTGCGCCCAGTTGCATCAGGCGAGTCATCGGCACTTCTTCGATTTCGCCGAAGCGGCTGAAGTCGACTTCCGGGATCGGCTGGATGCCCATGCCGCCGCTTGCGCCGCCGGCTGGTGCGTCCTTGGCCTTCTGCATCATGGCCTTGACGTAAGCCTGAACGTCTTCCTTCAGCACGCGGCCGTGTGGGCCTGTGGCGCTGACGGCGTTCAGCTCGACGCCGAATTCGCGGGCCAGTTGACGAACCGCCGGGCCTGCATGGACCTTGGCGCCGTCTTTGGCCGGTGCAGCCGGTGCTGGCGCGGCTTCTGCCTTGGGAGCAGGTGCTGCGGCCGGAGCCGGTGCGGCTTCAGTCTTGGCCGGTGCGGCCGCCGGTGCGCTGGCTGCCGGAGCAGGAGCGGCGGCAGGGGCTGCGCCTTCGACTTTCAGTTTGAGGATCAGGTCGCCGGTGCCGACTTCCTGGTCCAGTTTGACTTCGATGCTTTCGACAACGCCCGCGGCTGGAGATGGAATCTCCATGCTGGCTTTATCGGATTCCAGGGTGATCAGCGATTGATCGGCCTGGATGCTGTCGCCGACCTTGACCATCAGTTCGATGATCTTGGCCTTGCCCGACGAGCCGATGTCCGGCACGTGGATGTCCTGTACCGAAGCGGCAGCGGCAGGCGCTGGTGCTGCGGCGGCGGGAGCCGGTGCGGCTTCAGCAGGTTTCTCGGCAGCAGCCGGAGCTGCAGCAGGTGCGGCCTCGGCCGGCGCGGCAGCCGCTTCGCCTTCGATTTCCAGCTCGAACAACTCGTCGCCTTCTTTCAGGCGGTCGCCCAGCTTGACCTTCATGGCCTTGATCACGCCCGCCTTGGGCGCCGGGATTTCCATGCTTGCCTTGTCGGACTCAAGCGTCAGAACGCTCTGGTCAGCTTCGATGCGATCACCGACCTTGACCATCAATTCAATGACTTCACCTTCACCGTTGCCGATGTCGGGTACGCGAATTAGCTCACTCACTCTGTATCTCCTTGGGAGAACCTGTTCACTCACGAATACGCTGGTTCAGTTACAGCAAAACAGCCTTGGATGCTCATTTACGCGAGGTAAATTCCGCATCTTCGGCTGTTCACGCCCTGATCAGCGCTCTTGAAGCAGACTCTTAGCAGTCCAGTGGATTGCGTTTTTCTGGATCGATGCCGAACTTTGCAATGGCTTCAGCCACGACTTTAGGTTCGATATCGCCGCGATCAGCCAAGGCTTCCAGGGCTGCCAGCACAACGAAGTGACGGTCGACTTCAAAGAAGTGACGCAGCTTCTTGCGGCTGTCGCTACGGCCGAAACCGTCGGTGCCCAGTACTTTGTATTCCTTGGTTGGAACCCACTGACGAATCTGGTCAGCGAACAGCTTCATGTAGTCGGTCGATGCGATGACCGGACCCTTGCGACCGTTCAGGCACTGCTCGACGTAGCTCAGCTCAGGCTTCTGACCTGGATGCAGGCGGTTGTTGCGCTCTACCGCCAGACCGTCGCGACGCAATTCGTTGAAGCTGGTTACGCTCCAGACGTCAGCGCCGATGTTGAACTCGTCACGCAGGATCTTCGCCGCTTCGCGAACTTCACGCAGGATGGTGCCCGAGCCCAGCAACTGGACGTGGTGCGCCGCTTCCTTGGTGTCTTCTTCAAGCAGGTACATGCCCTTGATGATGCCGTCTTCCACGCCGGCCGGCATGGCTGGCTGGGTGTAGGACTCGTTCATCACGGTCAGGTAGTAGAAAACGTCCTGTTGTTCTTCGAACATCAGGCGCATGCCTTCACGAATGATCACAGCCAGCTCGTAACCGTAGGTCGGGTCGAAGGTGCGGCAGTTCGGGATGGTCGACGCCAGGATGTGGCTGTGACCGTCTTCGTGCTGCAGGCCTTCGCCGTTCAGCGTGGTACGACCGGCGGTGCCGCCGACCAGGAAGCCACGGGTGCGGCTGTCGCCAGCGGCCCAGGCCAGGTCGCCGATACGCTGGAAACCGAACATCGAGTAGAAGATGTAAAACGGAATCATCGGCTGGTTGTGGCTGCTGTACGAGGTACCTGCAGCGATGAAGGAGGACATGGCGCCCGCTTCGTTGATGCCTTCCTCGAGGATCTGACCCTTCTTGTCCTCGCGGTAGAACATCACCTGCTCTTTATCGACTGGCTCGTAGAGCTGGCCGACGGAGGAATAGATGCCCAGCTGGCGGAACATGCCTTCCATACCGAAGGTACGGGCTTCGTCCGGGATGATCGGCACGATACGCTGGCCGATTTCCTTGTCCTTGACCAGTTGGGTCAGGATGCGCACGAACGCCATGGTGGTGGAGATTTCGCGGTCGCCCGAACCGTCAAGGATGGCCTTGAGGGTTTCCAGCGGCGGCGTCGGCAGGTTGAAGCTCTGTGCGCGACGCTGTGGCACGAAACCGCCCAGTGCGGCACGGCGCTCGCTCAGGTAACGGGCTTCGGCGCTGCCTTCTTCCGGCTTGTAGAACGGCAGGGCTTCGAGTTCGGAGTCCTTGACCGGGATGTCGAAACGGTCACGGAAGTGACGCAGGCTGTCGACATCGACCTTCTTGGTGTTGTGCGCAGTGTTTTTCGCTTCACCGGCGCCGGTGCCATAACCCTTGATGGTCTTGGCCAGAACCACGGTCGGTTGACCCTTGTGGTTGACGGCTTCGTGATAGGCCGCGTAGACCTTGTACGGGTCGTGACCACCACGATTGAGTTTCCAGATCTCGTCGTCGGACAGATCGGCAACCATCGCCTTGAGTTCAGGCGAGTTGAAGAAGTGCTCACGGACGAACGCGCCGTCCTTGGCCTTGTAGTTCTGGTATTCGCCGTCGATGACTTCGTCCATACGACGTTGCAGGATGCCGTCGACGTCCTTGGCCAGCAGTGGGTCCCAGAAACGGCCCCAGATGACTTTGGTGACGTTCCACTGAGCACCACGGAACACGCCTTCCAGTTCCTGGATGATCTTGGCGTTGCCGCGAACCGGACCGTCCAGACGCTGCAGGTTGCAGTTCACGACGAAGATCAGGTTGTCCAGCTTCTCGCGACCGGCCAGGGCGATGGCGCCCAGGGATTCCGGCTCGTCGGTCTCGCCGTCGCCCAGGAAGCACCAGACTTTCTGCTTGCCTTCCGGGATGAAGCCGCGGTGTTCCAGGTACTTCATGAAGCGTGCCTGGTAGATCGCCTGGATCGGGCCAAGGCCCATGGATACAGTCGGGAACTGCCAGAAATCTTTCATCAGCCACGGGTGTGGATAAGACGACAGGCCATTGCCGTCGACTTCCTGACGGAAATTGTTCATCTGCTCTTCGGTGATGCGGCCTTCCATGAACGCACGGGCGTAGACGCCTGGCGATGCGTGACCCTGGAAGTAGATCAGGTCGCCGCCGTGTTCTTCGGTCGGGGCCTGGAAGAAGTAGTTGAAGCCGATGTCATACAGCGTGGCACTGGAGGCGAAGCTCGAAATGTGACCGCCCAGATCCGGGTCGTTCAGGTTGGTTTTGACAACCATGGCCAACGCGTTCCAGCGCACCAGCGAGCGAATGCGGCGTTCCATGAACAGGTCGCCAGGCATGCGTGCTTCGTGGGTGACAGGAATCGTATTGCGGTAAGGCGTGGTGATGGCGTAAGGCAGCTGCGAACCACTGCGGGTGGCGAGTTCGCCCAGACGGGTCATCAGGTAATGAGCACGGTCTTCGCCTTCTTTGTCGAGAACCGATTCCAGGGCGTCCAGCCATTCCTGGGTTTCGACGGGATCGAGGTCTTGCATGGCTTGCTCCAGGGCGGAAAGGCTTCCAGAATCGGTTGCCTGAGTTTGCGACTGGCCTTGTGGGCAGACGACATAAATTCTTGGATTACCGGAGGTTGGCCCGGCGGCGTGTAGTTTTACTACAAATCGACGACTATTTCAGCCCTCCGAGTTACGTAGCCAGTAGTAAAACTACAGAGAAGCGACCAAATCGCTCCTGTTGTGTTGTGAGATAAAACGTTACTGTTGATGTGTTTCGAATGTGTTGCGGTAAAAAGTCGGAATTTTATGCTTCTAAAACGATTTTTCCAGCAATTTATAACCTTTGTTCGACAAGCGGCAGTGGCAGGTCAATCTCGCAGTCATGGCAGGTAGCCCGTTGCACGCCGATCAAGGATAGACCATGAGCCTACCTTTACTGGCCGATTTTCCGGCCATCCTGCTGCCATTGATTACCCGTGCACAACAGACTTTTCGTACAGCGCTCGCTGATTTATCTGCCGAAGCACTGACTTCTTTCGAGGCCTGGCCCGAGTCGCGTCGCCTGGCGTTCGACCTGGTCTGCGCAGCCAGCGACTTCGTCACCGAGCAGATCAGCCGGGATCCGAACATGCTGTTGGACATGGCCGATTCGGGCGAACTGGAGCGTAGCTTCTCGGCAGGCGAGCTGCGCGGGCAAATCGCCGACGCATTGAGCACCGCGACCACTGACGATGAGTTGGGGCGTAATCTACGTCGCCAACGCATGCGGCATCAAGTGCGGATTATCTGGCGGGACCTGACGCGTCAGGCAGACCTGATCGAGACCTGCCGCGACCTGTCGGACATGGCCGATGCCTGCATCGACCTGGCCTGTCACTGGCTGCACGAGCGTCTCTGCCAGCAGTTCGGTACGCCCACCGGGCGTCGCACGGGGCTGCCGCAGCAGATGGTGATTCTGGGCATGGGCAAGCTGGGCGCGGTCGAACTGAACCTGTCGTCCGACATCGATCTGATCTTCGGCTACCCGGAAGGCGGCGAGACAGTCGGCGTCAAACGCCCGCTCGACAATCAGGAGTTCTTCATTCGTCTGGGGCAGCGGCTGATCAAGGCGCTGGACCCGGTGACCGTCGATGGCTTTGTGTTTCGCGTCGACATGCGCCTGCGGCCTTACGGTTCATCCGGGGCGCTGGTGCTCAGCTTCAATGCGCTGGAGCAGTATTACCAGGATCAGGGCCGCGACTGGGAGCGTTACGCGATGATCAAGGCCCGTGTGGTGGGCGGCGATCAGAAGGCGGGCGCCGAGCTGCTGGAAATGCTGCGTCCGTTTGTCTATCGCCGTTATCTGGATTTCTCGGCCATCGAAGCGCTGCGCACCATGAAGCAGCTCATTCAGCAGGAAGTGAAGCGCAAGGGCATGGCCGAGAACATCAAGCTCGGCGCGGGCGGCATTCGGGAAGTCGAGTTCATCGCCCAGGCCTTTCAACTGATCCATGGCGGTCGCGACCTGAGCCTTCAGCAACGCCCGTTGTTCAAGGTCCTGAAGACCCTCGAAGGCCAAGGCTATCTGCCCAGCGCCGTGACCGAAGAATTGCGTGAGGGTTATGAATTCCTGCGCTACACCGAACATGCGATTCAGGCGATTGCCGACCGGCAGACCCAGATGCTGCCGGACAACGAGCAGGATCAGGCGCGCATCGCGCTGATGATGGGCTTTTCGGACTGGGCGAGCTTTCACGAACGACTGATGTACTGGCGCGGCCGGGTATCGTGGCATTTCCGTCAGGTCATTGCCGACCCGGATTCCGACCCTGATGACGAGCAGGAGGACGACAGCGAAGTGATCGTCGGTGGCGAGTGGCTGCCATTGTGGGAAGAATCCCAGGACGAAGAGGCCGCCAGTCGCCAGCTTTCTCAGGCCGGTTTCGTCAACGCCGAAACGGCCATCAAGCATCTGGCGAACCTGCGTAGCAGTCCGCACCTGCGTTCGATGCAGCGCCTCAGTCGCGAACGTCTGGACGCCTTTATTCCGCGCCTGCTGGCGCAGGCGGTGGAGCACGCTAAACCTGATCTGGTGCTTGAGCGCGTGTTGCCGCTGGTGGAAGCGGTGGCCCGGCGTTCGGCCTATCTGGTGCTGCTCACCGAGAACCCCGATGCATTGCGCCGCCTGCTGACCCTGTGCGCAGCCAGTCCCTGGATCGCCGAGCAGATTGCCCGCTTCCCGCTGCTGCTCGATGAGTTGCTCAATGAGGGCCGTCTGTTCAATCCGCCACTGGCGCCTGAACTGGCCGCCGAACTGCGCGAACGGTTGATCCGCATTCCCGAGGATGACCTTGAGCAGCAAATGGAAGCGCTGCGGCACTTCAAGCTGGCCCACAGCCTGCGGGTGGCGGCGTCGGAAATCACCGGCAGCCTGCCATTGATGAAAGTCAGCGACTACCTGACCTGGCTGGCCGAGGCGATACTCGAGCAGGTACTGGCGCTGGCCTGGCGTCACAGTGTGGCGCGACACGGCACGCCGTCGCGGCCTGACGGCACGTTATGCGATCCGGGTTTCGTGATTGTCGGGTACGGCAAGGTGGGCGGCATCGAACTGGGTCATGGGTCCGATCTCGACCTTGTGTTCATTCACGACGGCGACCCGCAGACCGAAACCGACGGTGCCAGACCGATCGACAGCGC
This sequence comes from Pseudomonas viridiflava, assembly GCF_900184295.1. NCBI lineage: Bacteria > Pseudomonadati > Pseudomonadota > Gammaproteobacteria > Pseudomonadales > Pseudomonadaceae > Pseudomonas > Pseudomonas viridiflava. The sequence goes on along the minus strand of NZ_LT855380.1, from coordinate 5,371,563 downwards.
GCAGTTCTTTACCCGGCTGGGGCAACGGATCATTCACCTGCTGACCACTCAGACCAACTCCGGCCAGTTGTATGACGTCGACATGCGGCTGCGTCCGTCCGGCGCCTCGGGGTTGCTGGTCAGTTCGCTGGGCGCTTTCTCGCGTTATCAGGACAAGGAAGCCTGGACCTGGGAGCATCAGGCGCTGGTCCGCGCCCGCGTCCTGACCGGCAGCCCCGATGTGGGCCGCGAAGTCGAGAAGGTGCGCGCCGACGTGCTGGGTCGCGAGCGCGATCTGGACAAGCTGCGCGCCGAAGTCAGCGAGATGCGCGCCAAGATGCGTGACAACCTCGGCAGCCGTCTGACGGCGGCGGGCAGGGGAGCCAATGCCTTCGAGTCCTCCATGCCGTTCGACCTCAAGCAGGATGCCGGAGGTATCGTCGATATCGAATTTATGGTGCAATACGCGGCCTTGGCGTGGTCCAGAGAGCATCCGGGGCTGCTGCAATACACCGATAACATTCGTATTCTCGAAGGGCTGGAAGAGGCCGGGTTGTTGCCCGATGCCGATGCCAGCCTGTTGCGCGAAGCCTACAAGGCGTACCGTTCGGCGGCGCACCGGCAGGCGTTGCAGAAGCAAGCGGGTGTGGTCAGCGGCGATCAGTTTCATTGCGAACGGCGTGAAGTGATGCGGATCTGGGCGCAGATGGGTTTGAGCTGAACGGACGACATGCCGTTCGTTCACAACAAGACTATATAAAGCTATGACAGGGAGGCGACAGGTTGTGTGGGAACGTCACGCAGTCTGATCGGCCTCCCTGATCGTTTCCGGTCGTTTTTGGATGAAACATGAATATTCTGATCGTTGGGCCTAGCTGGGTCGGTGACATGGTGATGGCGCAAACGCTGTTCCAGTGCCTGAAACAGCGTCATCCCGAGTGCCAGATCGATGTGTTGGCACCTGAGTGGAGTCGTCCGCTGCTGGAGCGCATGCCCGAAGTGCGCGCTGCGCTCAGCTTTCCCCTCGGCCATGGCGCTCTGGAGCTGGCTACGCGCCGTCGCATCGGCAAGTCCCTGGCCGGTCAGTACGATCAGGCGATTCTGCTGCCCAATTCGCTGAAATCCGCGCTGGTGCCTTTTTTCGCAGGCATCAAACAGCGTACCGGCTGGCGTGGCGAGTTCCGCTATGGGCTGCTCAACGATGTACGCACTCTGGATAAAGAACGTTATCCGCTGATGATCGAGCGCTTCATGGCGCTGGCCTACGACAAGAACGCGGAATTGCCCCGGCCTTACCCCAAGCCAAGCCTGCAGATCGATTCGGCAACCCGCGATGCGGCGCTGGCCAAGTTCGGGCTGACGCTGGACCGTCCGGTGCTGGCGCTGTGCCCTGGTGCCGAGTTCGGCGAGTCCAAGCGCTGGCCCGCAGAGCACTACGCGCAGGTCGCCGATGCGCGAATCCGCGAAGGCTGGCAGGTCTGGCTGTTCGGCTCGCAGAAGGATCATCCGGTCGGCGAGACCATCCGCGAGAACCTGATTCCCGGTCTGCGTGAAGAGTCCGTCAACCTGAGCGGGCAGACCTCGCTGGCCGAAGCCATCGATCTGCTGTCGTGTGCCGACTCGGTCGTCTCCAACGATTCCGGTCTGATGCACGTTGCGGCGGCGCTGAATCGTCCGCTGGTAGCCGTGTATGGCTCGACATCGCCAGCGTTTACTCCGCCGCTGGCCGACGAAGTCGAGGTTGTCCAGTTGGGCATCGAGTGCAGCCCATGCTTTGACCGCACTTGCCGTTTCGGCCATTACAACTGCATGCGCCTGCTTGAGCCGGGCGCAGTGATTCAGGCGCTGGGCCGCCTGGACAGCACTCCGGTAGAGGTCGTCTGACGTTGCGGGTATTGCTGATCAAGACGTCTTCGCTGGGTGATGTGATCCATGCCTTGCCCGCGCTGACCGACGCGGCCCGTGCGCTGCCTGGCATCCGCTTCGACTGGGTTGTGGAAGAAGGCTTTGCCGAGATTCCGGCCTGGCATCCGGCTGTCGATACGGTGATCCCGGTGGCGATCCGCCGCTGGCGCAAGAACCTGTGGCAGACCTTCAGAAACGGTGAGTGGCGTGGCTTTAAGGCCCTTTTGCGCGAGCAGCGTTATGACCTGGTGATCGACGCTCAGGGGCTGTTCAAAAGCGCCTGTCTGACCCGCTATGTCGATGCGCCGGTGGCCGGTCTCGACCGGGACTCCGCACGCGAGCCGGTCGCCAGCCGTTTCTATGACAAGCGCTACCCGGTGGCACGCGGACAGCACGCGGTCGAGCGTTTGCGCCAGCTGTTCGCGCAGGCGCTGGGCTACAGCGTGCCGGTCGGGATCGGTGACTACGGGCTGAATAAACCGACCGCTCAGGATGACGCGCCGCAGGCACCCTTTGTGCTGTTTCTGCACGGCACCACTTGGGACACCAAGCACTGGCCGGAGCTGTACTGGCGACAGCTGGCGGAGCGGATGGCCGCTCAAGGCCTGCAAGTGCGCCTGCCGTGGGGCAATCCGGCTGAAAAGGCCCGTGCCGAGCGTATCGCCGACGGGCTGGACGCGGCGCAGGTGCTGCCCAAATTGAATCTTGCAGGCGTGGCGCGGGTGCTGGCTCAGGCGCAGGCCTGCGTGGCGGTGGACACCGGTATCGGTCATCTGGCCGCCGCGCTGGATGTGCCGACTGTTTCGCTGTTCGGACCGACCAACCCGGTGCTGACTGGAGCCTATGGCAAATCGCAGGTGCATCTGGCCGCCGATTACCCAAGCTGCGCGCCGTGCCTGCAAAAGAAATGCACATACCAGCCGACCGCTGACGATCAGCGCCGGTTTGACCTTAAACGCGAGTGGCCACCGTGCTTCACTCGCCTGAATCCCGAGCGAGTAGCGAGCCAACTGGGCGCGCTGTTGCTGGCAAAGGAACCTGGCTGATGCAACTGGCTTTCGTCCTGTACAAATACTTTCCGTTCGGCGGACTGCAGCGCGACTTCATGCGCATCGCGCTGGAGTGCCAGAAGCGCGGTCATCAGATTCGCGTCTACACCCTGATCTGGGAAGGCGACGTGCCTCCCGGCTTCGAGGTGCTGGTCGCGCCGGTCAAAGCCTTTTTCAACCATCGCCGCAATGAAAAGCTCAGCGCGTGGATGGAGGCGGATCTGGCCAAACGCCCGGTGGACCGCCTGATCGGCTTCAACAAGATGCCAGGTCTGGACGTTTACTACGCGGCAGATGGCTGCTTCGAGGACAAGGCGCAGAACCTGCGCAGTCCGCTGTATCGCAAGTGGGGCCGCTACCGCCACTTTGCCGACTATGAGCGTGCTGTTTTCGCCAGGGACGCCAAGACCCAGGTCCTGATGATTTCCGAGGTTCAGCAGCCGCTGTTCATCAAGCATTACGACACGCCGCTGTCACGTTTCCATCTGTTGCCGCCCGGCATTTCCCCGGATCGGCGGGCGCCCCCTGAAGCACCGGAGATTCGTTCAGGCTTCAGGCAGGAGTTCGGTCTTGCTGAAAATGACTTGTTATTGGTGCAGATCGGCTCAGGTTTCAAGACGAAAGGCGTAGATCGCAGCCTCAAAGCCCTGGCGGCACTGCCGACCGACCTGAAGAAACGCACGCGGCTGTTTGTAATCGGCCAGGACGACCCCAAGGTATTCCAACTGCAAAGCGCTGCATTGGGACTGGGCGATCAAGTGACCTTCATGAAAGGTCGCAGTGACATTCCACGTTTCCTGATGGGCGCTGACGTTCTGATTCATCCGGCCTACAACGAGAACACCGGCACCGTGCTGCTTGAAGCGCTGGTGGCGGGTTTGCCCGTTCTGGTCAGCGCCGTGTGTGGCTATGCCCATTACATCGCCGAAGCCGACTGCGGTCTGGTGCTGGATGAGCCGTTCGAACAGGCGCAGCTCAATCGTTATCTGGCAGACATGCTCAAGGACGATACGGCGCGCAGCAACTGGGGCCGAAACGGCCTGGCGTTCGCTGACACGGCGGACCTTTACAGCATGCCGCAGCACGCTGCCGATGTGATTCTGGCGGAGCACTATTGATGAAGCTGTTCCTTGCTGAACCGTTCAAAAGCCTGTGGGCCGGGCGCGATGCGTTCGCCGAGGTCGAGGCCTTGAGCGGTGAGGTGTATCGCGAGCTCGAAGGTCGCCGGACACTGCGCACCGAAGTCGACGGGCGCGGCTATTTCGTGAAGATCCATCGCGGTATCGGCTGGGGCGAAATCGCCAAGAACCTGGTGACCGCCAAGTTGCCGGTGCTGGGCGCAGGCAAGGAGTGGGACGCCATCGAGCGGCTGCATGAAGTCGGCGTACCGACCATGACCGCCGTGGCCTATGGCGAGCGCGGCAACAATCCGGCCGCGCAGCACTCGTTCATCGTGACCGAAGAGCTGGCACCCACCACCAGCCTTGAAGACGTCAGCATCAACTGGCGCAACGAGCCGCCCGAGCCGCGCCTCAAGCGGGCGTACATCGCCGAGGTCGCGCGACTGGTCGGGATGATGCACCGCGCCGGGGTCAACCACCGCGACTGTTACATCTGCCATTTTCTGTTGCACACCGACAAGCCTGTCACGGCCGACGACTTCAGGCTGTCGGTCATCGACCTGCACCGCGCCCAGACCCGTCGGGCGATCACCCCGCGCTGGCGCAACAAGGACCTGGCGGCGCTGTATTTCTCGGCGCTGGACATCGGTCTGACGCGTCGCGACAAACTGCGCTTTCTCAAAGGCTACTTTCAGAAGCCGTTGCGGGAAATACTGGTCAGGGAAGCGAAGCTGCTCGGCTGGCTGGAGACAAAGGCCGACAAGCTTTATCAGCGTAAATTGCGATACGGGGATGCGCTCTGATGGCGGGTTGGAACCTGGAGCCTGCGTACGCGTTTCTGGCTGAAGACTTCGGCGACCTGGACGCTGTGTTTGCCTTGCAGGGTGAACGCCTGACCCGTGACCCGCTGTCCGAGGTGATTCGGGTTCAGCGCGCCGGGGTCAATTACTACGTCAAACGCTACGTGGGCGCTGGCAAAGGCCTGCGACGTTATCTGGGGCGGCCTCGGGTCAAGTCCGAGTGGCAGAACCTCAAGCGTTTCGCCAAGTGGGGCATTCCTACGGCTGAAGTGGTGGCCTGGGGGCTCGAGCGCAACGGCGCAGCGTATGACCGTGGTGCGTTGATCACCCGCGAACTGCCCAATACCGAAGACATGTCTGCCCTGGCGCAGCGCAAGGATCCGCTGTTGTCCGACAGGCAATGGGTGGATGGTATCAGCCGTCAACTTGCGTCCTACACGCGGATCATGCACGACCATCACTTCACCCATAACGACCTGAAGTGGCGCAACCTGCTGGTGGACGATCAGGCCCGGCTGTTCTTCATCGATTGCCCCAACGGGGCCTTCTGGTGGAGCTTCATGCTGCGCTACCGGATCACCAAGGACCTGGCGTGCCTGGACAAGGTCGCCAAGTACCACCTGTCCGCCACCCAGCGGCTGCGCTTTTACCTGCAATACCGTCAGCGTGCGCGTCTGAACGCCTCCGACAAAAAGCGTATCCGTCATGTCGTCAGCTTTTTCGAGGGGCGCGAATGAGCGTGTTTATTGCCAGTGCCGACCGGCCCCTGCTGGAGCGCCACGGCCTGACCGATTTCGAGTCGCTGTGGAAGCTGAAGCTGGACGCAGTCGATGAGCCCAATACCGGACGAGGCGGCTGGAGCAGCGTGTTCCGGCTGGATCTGGACGGCCAGGGTTTTTACCTCAAGCGCCAGAGCAATTACCTGACCCACACGTTGCATCATCCGTTTGGCGAACCGTCGTTTTCCCGTGAGTTTCGTAACATCAGCCGTTACCAGAAGCTGGGTATCCCGGCCTTGCAGGCGGCGGTTTACGGCGAGAGCAGGGTCGATGGCGAACGTCGGGCGATTCTGATGACGCGCGCGCTGGACGGCTGGACCGATCTGGATGAACTGCTACAGGGTTGGACGGAACTGGGCGGCGCCGCGCGATCAGCTATTCTCAAGGCTTGTGGGCTGTTGGCGCGCACGCTGCACGGCGCGGGGCAGATCCATGGGTGTTTCTATCCCAAGCATATTTTTCTGCGGACCGATCAGGCGGGCTGTCAGGCGCAACTGATCGATCTGGAAAAGACCCGGCCGGTGATCTTTGGCCGGCGTGACCGGGTCAAGGATCTGGAACCGCTGTTGCGCCGTGCGCGTATGTGGACAGAAGCCGATCAGCGCGAACTGCTGGCCGCCTACCTGCAGGCCGGTCCCGACAGCGAACAGGTCAATGCCTGGCGTGCGCGCCTCGGGCAGCGAGGCCAGCACAAGCGTGACCTTCAACACCGTGACCAGAAAGAGACCCGTTGATGCGTTTGTCCGATCTCAAGAACGCCGGGCGCAAGCCTGAGCTGCCGATGAGCCTGACCTTGGCCGATGCCGCAGGCAGCGCCGAACTACAACTGCTGACCCTGCTGCGTGTATTGCCCGGTCAGCGCTACGTGGGAGCGGGTGTCTGGCGTGGTCGCACGGTGCTGGCCAAACTGCTGGTCGGCAGCAAGGCCGCCCGGCATTTTCAGCGTGAACTGAGCGGCGTACGGCTGTTGGCCGAGCAGGGCGTGACGACGCCTTTGCTGCTGGCCGACGGTCTGCAGGAAGGCGAGGGCGGCTGGCTGTTGTTCGAGTTTCTTGAGAACGCGCCAAGCCTGGGCGACGCCTGGAATGCCGTGCAGCACCAACCGCCGCTGACCGATGAGCAACAGACCGTGCTTGGCGAAGCGCTCTCGGCGATTGCCCTGCTGCACGCCAAAGGCCTGTGGCAGGAAGACCTGCATCTGGACAACCTGCTGCGCCATGACGGCAAGCTGTACATGATCGACGGCGCAGGCATTCGTGCCGAGCAGGCCGGACAGCCGTTGTCACGTCAGAAAGTGCTGGAAAACCTCGGCGTATTCTTTGCCCAGTTGCCCCGGGCTTTCGAGCCGTTCACCGAAGAGTTACTGGTGCATTACCTGTTGAGCAACGCCGAGCATGGCTTGCCGATGGAAGCGCTGCAGAAGCAGATCGACAAGATACGCAACTGGCGTCTGAAGGACTTTCTCGACAAGACCGGTCGCGATTGCAGCCTGTTCAGCGTCAAGGACAGTGCTTCGGTGTTTCAGGCGATTCGTCGTGAAGAAGAGGCGGCAATGCTGCCGGTACTGGATCAGGCCGATGCCTTGCTCGATGACGGGCATCTGTACAAGACCGGCGGCGCCGCCAGTGTCGGGCGTGTCGAAGTTGGCGGCCGTGCACTGGTCATCAAACGCTACAACATCAAGAATTTCAGCCACTGGCTCAAGCGCTTCTGGCGCCCGAGCCGGGCCTGGCATTCATGGCGCGAAGCCAACCGGCTGGCGTTTCTGGGCATCGCGACGCCCAAACCTCTGGCGGTGCGCGAAGAGCGCGTGCTGGGTATGCGCAGCAAAGCCTATCTGATTACCGAGTTCCTGCCGGGTCCGGACATCATCGAGCGTTTTGCGCCCTATGTTGAAACCGGCGATGTGCCCGAGGCCGAGTTGCAGGCGCTCGATACGCTGTTCGCGCAATTGATTCGCGAGCGCATCAGTCATGGTGATTTCAAGGGTCATAACGTGTTCTGGCAGGAAGACCGCTGGGCGCTGATCGACCTGGATGCCATGCAGCAACACAGCTCTCAGGCGTCGTTTATTGCAGCTTTTGCCCGTGATCGCGCACGCTTCATGCGCAACTGGCCGGAGCAAAGTGCGCTGCACCGGAAGCTGGAGCAGCGCTTGCCGACGGGCGAGACGGCCTGAGTCGTCCCGCCCTTCGGATGATTCGCGTTATTCCACGCGACTGAGGTTCATGTCCCTGAGTGCGACGGTCAGGGCGTTCATGTCGTCGTAACTCTTCAGGTGCACCGGCACCCAGCTCGGACGATCAACGGACAGCTTGCCCTGGGCATCCGTGTTCACGGGGGTGCGATAGATCTGACTGTCTCGTGAACGATGCACGATGATCTGCAAGCCATCAGCGTTCTGCTCGATCAGGAACATGCCAGGCTTGGCGAGTCGCTTTTCGATGGAGCGGGGGCGCGTGACAGGGCGGGATCTTGGGATCTCGATTTCAACCCGATAGTCGCCCTGGATGTGGACCTTTGCCTTTCCGAGATCCAGGGGCAACGCTTCGCCAGGGTCGCGCACGATGCCGCGTGACGCACCCGGCAGGACATCCCTGACCCGCAAACCGATGCCGCCTTCCAGCTCCGCCAGCCCAGGAACTGCGTCCATGAAGGTGTTGGAATGGCTATTGCCGACCAGCGCAATCCACTTGTGAAACCCCATCACATCCTGATGCCTGCGAACGGTGCGTGAAGCAAAGAAATTCATCATCTGTTGGCGGGTCGTAGACGTTTCGTTCGCCAGGCCTTTGAGGTGATAGCTGGCCAGGCAATCGATGGCACGAATCTCGATACCTTGCTGCTGCGCCTTGATCACCAGTTTCTCGAAGGTATAGATACCCTTGGGATCTGTCTGATGACCCTTGTCCAGCGCCTGAAGGTCATGCAGCAGGCGCTTGCTCATCTGGCCGGTGTCGAGGAAATCATCCAGATCGGCTTGATTCAGGTCGCTCAGCAGGTGCTCCAGATAGAGTGTCTTGACGTTCTGTTCGGCCAGCAGCGGCAGGTTATCTATGATCAGCTTTTTGCTTGCGACTGAGGCATGTGATTCGCCCACCACCACGCCGGAAGTATGCTGATAAAGCCGTTCAAGAAAGTCTGCCGGTGATATGTCGGGCGGTACTTGAGGCAGCAGCGGTCTGACAGGCAATTCTGTGGTGTGCACCGCTTCCGAATCCCGCAGCAATTGTTTGCGCAGCTTGAAAAAATCTTCCCTCGGGTCCATCAGTTCGGGATCGAACAGAAAGTAGCGCTCATCAAGACCCCGGTGTTCGAAGTTCGCCAGTGTGTGTAACGCGTCTCTGTGTTCGACAGGGGCGTCGTAAGTGGCGTCTGCCAGAGATTGTTGAATGGCTGTCATCGAACGGGGATTACCCTCTGGGTCGCCGCGCAGCCAGCCCTTTTCGGTATCCCAGCGGAAGACATAATCGCCTGCCCAGCGCTCCGCGGACTCAATGCTTTCCCGATCGACCATGCGGTTCATCAACACCGCATCCAGTTGGGTACCGGGTTGCAGTGGCGGGACGGACGCAGGCACCAGCGGGTTACAAAACTCGACCGTGAAATCGGCTGACGATTCGGCGGCTGGCGGGAAGCTGTTCTTGCGTACACGAGTCGCACGGCCTGCGGGAACATCCTGAACGTGAACGCTGATTGCACCCTGCAGTTCGGTGATGCCCGGAATGCTGTCGTGGGTGGTGGCCAGTTTCTGGTCGAGCAAGGCTACCCAGCGTCGTGATGGCTGGCGGGCCACGTCTTCACTGATCAAGGTGTGACCAAAGAAGTTGCTCATTTTTTGAGCAGCGCTCAGGTCGTCCGCCGCTGCGGCAACCGGATTCTCGATCAGGGGGTAGCTGGCCGAAGAACTGAACGGGCGAACCTCTATGCCATGTTTGTGGGCTTCCTTGATCAGGTGATAGTAGTCGTACTCGGAGGCGTGATTGTTCAGCGCGCCATTGTTCAGGTACTTCAGGTGTCTTTTGATTTCGTGAGAGCCGGATCGACTTCTCGCACCCAGCTGACGATAAGTGGCCAGCTTTTCGAGATGCTTGTCGGTGAACAGATGCTGGATGTACAGAACCTCAACCTTTTGTTCCGCCAGCATTGGCATGTTGAGAATGAGCAGACGCTTGCTGGCAATCGATTGGGCCGCTTCGCTCATGACCAGGCCATTGCTGTGGTTGAAGATGTTTTCAACGAGCGTATCGACGTCTGCGCGAGGGGCAAGCGTCGGAATCGTGGGGCGCGCTGGCAGGACTGGTTTTGTGAAGAAGGTTTTGGCGTCGTGATAGAGCTTGTCTTGAAGCGCCGCCAGGGTCTGACGCATGCTGGCGAAATAGCTTTCGAAATACAGCTCCAGGCCCATATTGGTCGGGTCTGGAATGTTCCGGTGCATGATGGTGTAAATACCCGGCCTCATGGCCACCGGCATTTCGTAATCACTCGAACGGACGACAGCGTCGCCAGACTCAACCCCTTCTTCCTGTAGCGGCCGCCAGGTAGCCTGATCCTCGAGCCCGCCACCGCGTAACTGATGGCGGTCGATTTTTTGCCATTGGCCCCGGCTGTCCAGGCGCACGGGCTGTTTACCGAAGAACGCGAACGGGGTGTCAGGGTCGATGATCTGCCAACAGCGCAGCCCGGCGTCGAATTGCACGACGTAAGTCTTTCCGGACATGCCGATACAGTATTGGCCATCCACCAGGCAGACGCCTTTGGCATGGCCGTCCTTGATGCGCGGCACGTTGTGCAGTGGAAGGTCGATGGACAGGTCGGGTTTCGCGTCCAGGGGCGAGCTCAGCGGCAGCCACGTGTCGCCGCTCCTGCTGCCGATGAACTGGCCGGTGGGGCCGACCTGCGAAGACGAAGGATCGACCTGCTGGTAAAGCGGAGCGTGGCCGTTGGCGTTTTTCTTGCCGACCCACACGGTTTTTTCCTGCAGGTCGACCGGGAATAGATCTTCATAGCGCGGCAGTGACGACTGGCGTGACAGGGGGCGCAATGCCGAGGTCACCGAATCCATCGAGTTCGCAGCACTTACCGAGTGCACCGACCTCATCGGAGCGCCGCGCTCCAGTTGGTGCACGATACCGCCGAAACCCTTGAGGCCTGAATGCAGATCGCCCGCAGCGCCCAGGCTGTTGAGCAGCGCCGATATCACATGGGCGCCAGCTGTTTCATGGTCGCCATCGGTCAGCGCCTGCACCGCACGGACGCTGTCGTGCAGGGACAACAGGCTGCCCACTGCGAAACTTGCAGGCGGGAACGGCAGCGTGAGTGCCGTCGCGATGAGCTCGACGCTGACCCACGCCATCTTCGACAGCATGTCGTTGCGACCAGTTGTGGTCTGCTCCGTATCCAGCAATCGTCGCTCGACAGTCTGGTTGAAGCAGGTATCGGCAAAGTCGGTGATGAACGCCTTGGGCAGAAAAGGCGCCTTGTTCGCGCCGCCCTGTTGCATGTCACGCAGGAAGAACGACAGCAGCCGGCGTGCGTTGAAGCGGCAGCGGTCCTTGTAGTAATCGATCATGCCTGGCGTATCCAGCGAGGACATGAAGCTGCTGAACAGGCGGAACTCGATCCCGTCGGGCGCCTGAGGCGTGTAGAGCAGGGCGGTCTGGCGGGTCTGCGTCGAGAGCACCGCCACGCAGCCTTGCACGGTCTCGGTATGCGTCAGCAGCGAATCGGGAAACACCAGTTGGTCCACGACCTTGAGGTTGGAGGCAATGAACGGTTTGTCGACATGCAGTTGCAACGGGTAGAGCGGGTATTGCTCGCGTGTTGCCGCATCGCTTGAGTGCGCGCGATCCAGCGAGCTTTTCAGCCAGGCGTATTGAATGCCATCAATGTGGCCTTTCAGATAGCTGCGCAGCGCGGCGGCTTTCATTTGCAACTGGGTCGTCAGCGCGCTTGCCTTGCGGCGGTAGTCATAACCTTCATCCTGCGGGTTGAGCAGGGTGAGCCTGACCTCTGCGATGTAGCGGTCGGCCACCCAGTTTCCGCGCACCGAGCCAGCCACACTGGCCGGTGACAGGACGCTGAGGTCCACACCCTCGGGGCCTTTGAACGTCGCCATCGTGTCGGCAGTGGCAAGCAGCGGATTGACGCTGTCGTCATAACCATTGCGCAGCAGTTGGGTGTAGGTGACGGTTTCCCGTTCACTGGTGATCACGATAAGGTCGGGATCCACCGTGCCTTCTGGCACACCCAGCAACGTGTTGATCTGCTGGCTGGCTTGCTGGTGAACATACTGCTCGAACGGTTGAACGCGAGTATGGGGTTTCGCCTCGTAATTGCGCTGTGCGCCGGTGGCTGCATCCTCCAGCGCAACCAGCTCCTGACGCTTGTCGAGGCTGGCGTTCACGTACCACCGAGGCGTGTGCAAGTCCTGTTCAGACAGCGCGACTTCAATGTGGCCGTTCGCGAAAAACTCCAGACCTGCGTCGTAGTCCGGCAGCGCGATAAGCTGGACGAAATCCTCGTCGGGATGAGGTTTGAGTCTGAGGGCGGCCAGTTGCGTTTCGAGCTCCGGTCGTGCGGAGACGTCTGTCTGCTGGAGCAGGTAATCCCGGTGCTCGTCCGACGCGGTCCAGCTGACCAGTTCCTGGGCCAACTGAATTTCGTTGTCGAATGCCCGGAAAAACTGTTGATCAGGTGCGTCCTGAATGAACATGACCAGACGTTCCAGCTCGCCTTGCGCGTTTTGCTTGCGAAACACCAACAGTTTGCTCATGGCGTTTTTCGCGTTCAGCCTGATGTGGCAGGTGCTCAGTGCCGGGTCGGGTTTTGCGTGCGAGATGGCTTCGATGATGGCGAAATCTTCAGGGCGAATATGGCCCTGCATTTTGGCGGCGCAGGCGAGGGCATTGATCTGGGTGCGAGTCAGGGTGCGCATCAGGGACTGGTTGTGCGGGTGCTGATAAGCCGCTTTCTGATGCGTGCCGAAGCGTACCCGCAGGTCCAGCTCTTCAACAATGCGTGCAATGTAGGCGGCATCCAGGTGCTGGTAATCGGATGCCAGCGGCATGCCGTCATGGCTGAGCGCGGTTCGGTTCAGAAAAGCCGATGTCTGGAGGCGGTCGCCGGGGTGCAGGCCGTAAAGCGCCAGTTCCACCCACGAGCGCGTAACGGTATAGGTCTCGCCTGTCACTGGCAGCGTTCGCTGCGTACTGACCGAGATCAATGCCGGATCCAGTCCGTAGCCCAGATCGTCCGCCAGGCGTGCCTGCAAGTGCGCCCTGGCAAACTGTTTTGCGGACGCCGCCGTGCCCAGCGCGCTCAGGGTTGCTGCACGAGCCTGTTCGTAGTGCTCAAGGCGCTCGATATAGGCGCTCATGTCTCTGGGGCTTGCGAGCTTGATCCAGTCCGGCAGGCTGCGCTGGTAGCGCGATTCGCGTAGCGCCATTTCGCGCAGTTCGAGCATGGCCTGCGGGCCGAACAGGCCTTTCTGGTCAATCGCCTGCTGAATCAGCAAGCGGCGCGCTTCACGATCATCAATACCGGATCGCGTGCAGGCGTAGCGCACATCAACGCGCTGTTTTTCCTGCAGGCGTTTCAAGGCGTGGGCCACAGGCTCCGTGGTGATGGCGTGCAACTGCACATCGATGGCAAGGAACGGTTCGGCGTACAGGTCGGGGTCCGAGTCGATGAGTGCCGACCGAGCCTGATGGATCTGCTCGAAGTTCTGGATCAGAGCGTCTTTCAGGGCGGGCGAATTGAGCCATTGTGTGAGCGCTTCGCGCATCTGCTCCTGGGTCGCGAACGCCTTGATGCCCAGGCCCGGCAATACCAGCAAGGTCGGTCCCTGCGCCTGGGACAGCACCATGGCGCCGCTCACTTCAGCCTGAATCTCTTCATCAAGCTGTATATGCAGCGAGAAAGCGTCGGGCGCCCTGGTTTCTGTGGGGGACAAGGGTGAAACGGGCAGGCAGCCTGCATGCACTGCCGAGAGTTCACCCTCGTGCAGCTTGACGCAGAATTCATCGCGCAGCGCCTGCTGCATGGCGGACAGGAATTGGTCGTGACGACTATCGCCGGCCGCTACGGCAGCATGCCAGTAATCGTCGAGCTGCGAGAGCAGGCTGGCAATGGACGCCTCGTCTGCGGGTGCGTCCAGCAAGGCTTCATCAGGTGTTGGCAGCAGCTTGAGCGTTTCGCCCAGTCGAGAGCCCAGTTGATTGAGTCTTTTGAGGGCCGCCGTTGCTTCAATAAAGGTGTCGGCGGGTTTGGGTGACACGGGTGTCAGTGTTTGCATGGTTTTTCCGGTTCTGACGAGCGCAAGGTGCGCGGGTTGATTGAGGGCGGTAAGCCCGTGAGTCATGGCCTTCAATCAATCAGAATTCGGCGGGCCGGGAGCGTAGATAGTTATTGGATGTCAGCGGGTGGGTGAGATTCTTCGGATGCGTCCTGAAGGACGTGATGTCATCTGTTTGTTTAAACCCTCTCAGCCCCCGAGCCAAATCCTTGGTCATTACGCTATAATCCCGCCCTTTAGCTGCCCTCAGCCCGCTGTGCGGGGGCACACATTTTCTCGGGCGCGCTGCGCCTGTACGCAGACTAAAGAGGCTAGACCCTAGTGGCATTGACGATCCTTGGCCTGTCCGGCGCCCTTAGCCATGATCCTTCCGCGGCGCTCTACATCGACGGCAAGCTGATCGCAGCGGCCGAAGAAGAGCGCTTCGTTCGCGACAAGCACGCAAAGAACCGCATGCCCTACGAGTCGGCAAAGTTCTGTCTGGAACAGGCAGGCATCAAGCCTTCCGATGTCGACGTGGTCGCGATTCCGTTTGCGCCGATCAGCCTGTTCGGCAAGGCCCGCTGGCACTACGCCAAGCGTTACTGGTACGCACCGGACCGCGCGCTCGATGCGCTGCTGATGGGCAATCGCCGTTACAAGCGCTATCGCAACAAGATTGTCTGGTGCCTCGAGCAATTGGGCTTCGATCCGAAAAAGATCAAGATCGAGCCGGTCGAGCACCACCTGGCCCACGCTTCCAGCGCCTACCACTGCTCCGGTTTTACCGAGAAAACCGCGATCATGGGTATCGATGGCAAGGGTGAGTACGCCACGACCTTCTTCGGCTACGGCGAAAACGGCAAGATCCACAAGATCAAGGAATTCTTCGATCCGGATTCGCTGGGCGGCCTGTACGGCGCGATCACCGAGTTCCTCGGTTTCGAGATGCTGGACGGCGAGTTCAAGGTCATGGGCATGGCGCCGTACGGCGACGCCAGCAAGTACGACTTTTCGCGTCTGGCCACGTTCGAGAACGGCGAGCTGGTCATCAACACCGAACTGGCCAACGTCATCGGCCTGCGTCGCTACAAAGAGAACGGCAAGGGCTTCTACTTCTCGCCGAAACTGATCGAATGGCTCGGCCCCAAGCGCGTCGGCGATGTGGCGGACGAACCGTACATCCACTACGCCGCCAGCATGCAGGCGCTGTTCGAAAAGCTCGCGCTGCAGATGATGGACCACTACCTGGGTGACATCCTCAAGGAAACCGGCAAGATCGCGTTCGCCGGTGGCTGTGCGCTGAACGTCAAACTGAACCAGCGCATCATTGCCCGTCCCGAGGTCAAGGAACTGTTCGTTCAGCCTGCGTCCGGCGATGCCGGAACGGCGGTGGGCGCGGCGGCCTACGTGTCTCACGCGCGCGGCGTGCCGGTCGAGAAGATGGAACACGTCTACCTCGGCCCCGCTTACAGCAACGAAGATGTGATCGCCGCGTGTGCCCGTCATCCGAGCAAACCGGTATGGCGCCAGATTGAAAACACCCCTGAGCGGATCGCCGAGATCATGGTCAAGGGCAACCCGGTGGCCTGGTTCCAGGGCCGCATGGAGTTCGGTCCACGTGCGCTGGGCGGTCGTTCGATCATCGGTTGCCCGAGCGTGGCCGGCGTGGCCGACCGCATCAACCACCAGATCAAGTTCCGCGAGCGCTGGAGGCCTTTCTGCCCGTCGATGCTCGACACCGTCGCACCACAGATGATCAAGATCGATCACCCGGCGCCGTTCATGACCTTCACCTTCGAAGTGGCGGAAGAGTGGAAGACCCGCGTGCCGGAAGTCGTCCATGAAGACGGCACTTCCCGTGCCCAGGTGCTCAAGCGCGAATACAACCCGCGCTACTACGACATGATGAAGGCGCTGGAAAACCTGACCGGCAACGGCGTGTCGCTGAACACCTCGCTGAACCGCCGTGGCGAACCGATGATCTGCTCGCCGACCGATGCCTTGAACATGTTCTTCGGCTCCGACCTCGAGTACCTGATCATGGAAGACATTCTGGTGGTCAAAGAGGGCGTCGAGGCTTATGACACGCTCGGCTGAACGTCACGTACTGCAGTTCTGTCACGGCTATGACGGGCCGTTTCTGGACTGCGCGCGTCAGTACGCCAGCCTGTTCGCAGGCAAGGGCTATCGGGTGACCACGGTGTTTCTGACCGGTGCCGCCGACCCTGATGTGGTCGCCGACTGCGGTTCGGACGAGGTGCTGTTCATGGAATTCAGCTCGAAGGCCATTCGTGGCCTCAAGCTGGGTGCCATTCGCGAATTGCGCAGTATCGTGGCTTCACGTCATTTCAGCTTCTGCATCGCGCATCGATTCAAACCGGTCTATATCGCGCTTTTGGCGACACGTTTGCCGGTGATCGGCGTTCATCACGCGTTTGGCGATTATCAGCGCCGCAGCCGCAAGCTGTTCGCCAATCTGTTCCGCAAACGCCTGAGCCTGCTGGGCGTTTCGGATTCGGTGCGCGACGACATGCGCAAAAGCCTGCCTGCATGGCCGGCAGAGCGCATCGAGACCCTGTACAACCGCATCGATGTCGAGCAACTGCAAGGCAGCCAGTTTTCTGCCGAAGACGCGCGCGTCGAACTGGGGCTTTCACCTTCGGCCTGGATCGTCGGCAATGTCGGACGTCTGCATCCTGACAAGGATCAGGCGACCCTGTTGCGCGGCTTCGCGCTTGCTCTGCCGAGCCTGCCCGAGAACAGCCAGCTGGTGATTCTTGGCAAGGGGCGGCTGGAAGAGTCCCTCAAGGAGCTTGCCCGTGAACTGGGCATTGGCGCGAATGTGATGTTCATGGGCCAGGTCGCGGACGCACGTCGGTATTTCAAGGCGTTCGATGTCTTTGCCCTGAGTTCGGATCACGAACCGTTCGGCATGGTGCTGCTGGAAGCCATGGTGGCAGGCGTGCCGGTCGTTGCGACGTCCTGCGGCGGTGCGCGTGAAGTGGTCGAAGACGTCGGTCTGCTGTTCCCGCTGGGCGACGAGCAGCGTCTGGCTCAAGGCCTGATGCACATGGCCGGGCTGGATGCGGATCAGCGTCAGGATTGCGCCGAACGCATGCTTCTGCGTCTGCGCGAGCGCTTTTCCGACCACGCGGTACGCAACGTGTTCTGGCGCCTGCCGCAGGTCACCCGCCTGGTTGCGGAGTCCTGATGCTCAACCGATTTCAAGGCGTGCGTGAACGTGGCTGGACCGAAATCGATGCCGCTGCCTATACGCAGGCGTGGCACCGGTTTGGCGGTAGCGTGGCCACCCACCCTCAGGTCGTCGAACGTCTTTCCGTGTTCGCTGACATTCCCGTGCGCTATCTGGGCTGGGAGCAGGGCGGCGACATCAGGGCAGCGATTGCCACTTGGGGTCGCTCGCTGGCGCTGTCCAAGGACGAGCTCAAACGTCACGGCAAGAAAGGTCTTTTCGATCTGGGCAACGCCGAGCTGATTCTGCCGGTGGCGCAGGGCATCGAGGTGCCGGTACGTCATCGCGGGCGTTACATCTCGTCGTTGAACGAAGGCCGGGTCAGCACCTTCAAGCCGCAGGCCGAGTCACTGGCCATGGCACGTACACCTGAAGAGCTGTCCAAAAAGTTTCGCTACAACCAGCGTCGCGAGCTGCGTCTGCTGGAAGAGGCGGGCGGCACGGTCCGGCCTGTCAACGATTTCAGCAGCGCAGAGCTGGCGCGTATGTATTGCGAGCTGTTCCAGCGCCGCTGGGGCTTTGAAGCGACCGGTGCTGCGCACAAGGCTGAAGTGATCGAGCTGCTGCGCGACCTGCTGATCGGCTCGGTGGTGTTTCTCAACGATGCGCCGATTGCCATTCAACTGGTGTACCGCGTCGAAGCGCCCGAGTGGGTCAGCATCGAATACGTCAACGGCGGTGTCGACCCCGAAACCCGTGATTTCAGTCCAGGCAGCGTGCTCAGTTTCGTCAACACGCAGAGCGCCTGGGAAGATGCACGTGCGCTGGGCAAATCGTTGCGCTTCTCGTTCGGCCGCGCCGACCGCGAATACAAGGATCGCTGGTGCAACCCCGTGCCGGTGTTCCAGATTTGAGCCGCAAGCAGGAGTTGCTCAAACGCCATCGCCGTAACAAGCGGCTGGCGTTGCTGGGTGGCCTGTTACTGTTGATTGCCCTCGGCGTGGCGGTAGCGTGGTGGTTGATACCGGTGCTGGCGATCAGCGCATGGATCGCTCACGAGGCCTGGTTCGCCGATCACCTGTTCTATTCGCCTGCCGATGACTATCAGTACAACTTCGCCGCCGAAAACGAAGTCTCGGGTGTGCGTCTGGAGAATGGCCGACTCACGTTCGCCGAACCTCTGAGGCTGACTGGCGGCGAAACGCTGGTACTGGCCCTGAACATCAAAAGTAACTGGCTGGGACGTTTTCTGGACCCTGTCGTCGAGTTGCAAGGTTCAGGTCTCGTCGATCGGCAAGCCTTCGAGCGCGGTGTCGACGCCGTGCGCTATCTGAACCTGACCGGGCTCGGTGAACCGTTGGCGGCAGGCGCGTTAACCCTGCGCGGACGTTTTTGCCGACTGAGCGGACAGCCGCGTTTGTGGGTGTTTCGTCAACCTGATGCACGCCAGCAGCGGGTAATGGTGATCGCGCCGCACGCTGATGACGCCGAGTTGGCCGCTTTTGGTCTGTACAGCCAGGCCAGTGATGCGTGGATCGTGACCCTGACCGCCGGTGAAATCGAAGCCGATCACTATCGGCAGATGGGCCTGGACAAGGCCGAGGCGGCGCGCATGAAGGGGCGGCTGCGTGCCTGGGACAGCATTGCCGTGGCGCGCTGGGGCGGTGTCGCGGAGGCACAGTGTGTGCAACTGGGCTATTTCTGCCTGCAACTGCCTGCCATGCAGGCCGCACCGGATACGCCGGTCTGCTCTCGCGAAGCGGATCTGCTCGATACGCGTCTGTTTCGCCAGTTCAACACCTTGCCGCTGCCGGGCGACGATGGCCAGCCGACCTGGAATAACCTGCTGGCCGATCTGCGCGCGCTGATCCTCAAGGCCAGGCCGCAGGTCATCGTCATGCCGCACCCCGCCATCGACCCGCATCCTGACCACATCTGTGCGCAGGCCGCTGTGCGTGAGGCGCTGGCCGGGCTTGAATGGCAGCCGGAGGTCATCCTGGGGTATGCCAATCACTTGCATGACAACGACCGCTGGCCCATGGGCGATGCGTACACCGGCATCAGCCTGCCGCCGGTTTTCGATGCCGATTTGAAGCTTGAGCCCTACAGCCTTGAGCTGTCGGTGCCGACACAGCGCGACAAAGCCATGGCGCTGGGCATGATGCATGACCTGCAACCACCGATGCCGGGCAAACGTCGAGTGCGCCGCTGGCTGCAGCAGGTGCTCGCTGGGCGCCGCTGGCCTGCAGAAGGCGAGAACGAATTTTTCCGAAAGGCTGTGCGACGACACGAGTTGTTCTGGCGCAGCCGTGATTTCTGATTCAGCAGGCGCAGTACTGCAAGGAAAACAATGAAAGTCCTACTTCTGGTTCAGAAAGAGCAGCGTGCGATTCTGGATCGTCTTTACGACGGCATCGCGTCGAGCTGCGACTGCGACGTGCGCTGGCTGGATTCCAATGACCAGCGCAACCTGCGCAGCTATTTCCGGCGTGAAATCGATGTGAGCCGTTACGACCGGATCGTGTTCTTTCTGCGCTTCAAGCAGGAAGTGCGTCAGGTGGCCTTCATCCGTACGATTCCGAATCTGGTCATTCTCGAGCACGACGCCTACCAGAACTACATTGCCTGCAAGTACACCGGCAAGTTCAGCGCACACTATCGCAAGCTCCCCTGGGTTCGGGTGCTGTGCTCGGGCTTCATGGTCAGCGAGCGGCTGCGTGAGGAAGGCTTCGACGCGGTGTTCGTGCCCAAGGGCTACGATCAGACGCTGTTGCAGGCGCAGAACCGCGAGCGTGACATCGAGTTGGCGTTCGTCGGCAGCACCAACAGCGTCGCCTACAGCGGCCGCAAGGCGCTGCTTGACGAGTTGGGGCAGCATGAGAATCTGCTGGTCACGCGGACCAAGTCGGGCGAGGAATACTGCGACACGCTGAACCGCATCCGCTTTTTCGTCAGTGCCGATGTCGGCATGGGCGAATACATGATCAAGAACTTCGAAGCCATGGCCTGCGGCTGCGTGCTGCTTGCCTTCGATCAGGGCGCTGAAGAGAATCGCGCACTGGGCTTCGTGGATATGCACAACATCGTGCTGTACCGCGATATTCCCCAGCTTCGTGAAAAGCTGGCGCAACTGCGCGCGGCCCCGGCACTGGCCGATGAAATATCCCGTAACGGGCAGGCGCTCGTCGAGGAGCGCTATACGTTCCACGCTTTGGGCAAAGCCATTGTCGAACACATGCGTCCACCGCTGCGGCCGATGCCGGCTGCGAGCTGGGTCGACCGTCTGCGCTCGCGTTGGGCATGGTAATGCTTCTTGAACTTTCAATGATTGGGAACAGATGATGGTATTCAGCGAAAATAGCGACATCACGCTGGTGGTGACCAGTTGCGGGCGATTCGATCTGTTGAAGCGCACCCTGGAAACCTTTGATCGTTACAACACCGCCGCCATCCGCCATGTGCTGATCACTGAAGATTCAGGAGACGTTCAGGTCGAGGCCTGTATTCCTGAGCACTGGCGCGCACACACCCGCTTCCTCATCAACAATCCCAAGTTGGGACAGATGCGCTCGGTGGACGCCGCTTATGCGCTGATCGAGACGTCCTGGGTGTTCCATTGCGAAGATGACTGGGATTTCTACCGCCCGCACTTCATCGAAGAGTCGATGATCCTGCTGGAGAACGATCCGCAGGCGCTGCAGGTGTGGCTGCGCAGCTTCAATCATGATCTGCAGATTCACAGCCCGTACATCTATTTGAACGAGCGCGAAGTGGTTCAGGGCATTCCCTTCTACAAACTGGGTTCGCACAAGCCGGAGTGGCAGGGTTTTTCCTTCAATCCCGGATTGCGCCGTCTGGCCGATTACAAGCAGCACGCGCCGTATGCGGGCCATGGTGGAGAGAAGAAACTTTCACAGTTGTTCGCGTTGGAAAACCGATACGCTCTGATTCTGGAAAACGATGCTGTACTGCACACCGGCTTTGGTGAGCATGTGGTGGTGCCGCAGGAGCGCCTCGACAAACAGCGTCGCAAACGTCGTGATCGCGTCAAATTGATTGTCGCGGTAGTCATTGGACTGGTAGCAGGTTGGTTGCTTAATAATGTCAGTTGACCGAGCCGGTGTGCCTTCAGGCAAGGCACAAATCTATTTTGGTGCTGTGCTGGTCGTCTTTCTGCTGAGTTTCATCCTGAACTCTTCAGCCAAGACGACCAATAATCTGTTCTATGCCCTGACCGCATTGCCGGGCCTGTTCTTCCTGATCAAATACCGTGGCGCCAGCGTGTTCGCGCAGCCGCTGGGGGTGGCCTGGGCAGTGTTCATGGCCTGGTTTCTGGTGCCTGCCTTTTACGGACAGGATTTCCAGTTCTATAAACATGTGGCGTACGTCAGCCTGTTCGTCTTTGTTGTGGCCGGTTTGACGGACAATCGATTCTTCCAGCAAGGCCGGTTCGTACGCAGCTTTTTCTGGGCCATTTGCGCTTACATTCTGGTGGCCAGCATTTACAGCTGGATGACCGGGCAGTTCGCGTTCGGCAAGCGTGTCGAGATATTGCCTGCGCGCATGGCTAACGTGATTTACGCCAGTGCCTGGCTGGTCTGCTGCCTGGCCCTGGCGTTGCCGGTCTGGCTGAAGGAGCAGCGCTGGATCGAAGCCGTTGCGGGTATTGTGCTGACCCTGGTCGTTGCTGCCTTCATCGTGCAGACCCGCACCGCGCTGGTGGGTGCGGCGTTCCTTATTGCGGCTTGTACGCTGTATTCGGTGTATCGCTTTCCGAAGCGCAGTCTCATCACTTTGGTGGTGCTGGCACTCATCTGCGCGGCCTTGTTCTGGGTGGTCAGGGATGAGGAGTGGATCAAGCTGCTGATGGTGCGCGGCGATTCCTACCGTATCGAGCTGTTCGAGATCATGACCGGCGAATGGCGCAATTGCGGATGGATGCTGGGCTGCGGCGTTGATTTCTACACCACCAAGACGCTGACAGGCGGTATGGCGATTCAGCATCCGCACAACATCTACGTCTCGATGGGGTTGTACACCGGCGCGGTGTCGCTGGTGCTATTCCTGATCGTGATGGCCATGACGCTGTGGCACGCATTGCGCCTGCGCGACGCGTGGGGGCTTTACCTGGCGTGCGCACTGGTGATGCTCAATTTCGACGGCGCGAAGCTGGTCGGCAACCCGGATGAGCTTTGGGTGCTGGTGCTGCTGCCTGCGGCGATGGTGCTGGGAAGGGTAGTTCAGGAACATCGGCTAAGGCACTGAGTGCCGAGCGCTGAAATGGCCGCCTGCAAGCGGCCATTTTTTCAGTTCATGGCCTGGGTCAGTTCCGCTGCGGTGCAGACGCTCTGACCGCTCAGGTAGCCATTGAGGAAGGCCGGGTTGGCGTCGCCCAGCAGCCATTGCCGGTCTTCCAGATAGCGCAGCATGTGCTTGAAGTTGCGCAGCCGCAGATTTTTGCGCAGCGGGCGACGGTAGGTTTTCAGGTCGGCAATGTCGATGAGGCCCAGCGTGCCTTCCGGGGTAAGAATCACATTGCCCAGATGCGCTGAGCGAAAATAGATGCCTTTTTCATGCAGGTTGGCGATGAAGCGCCCCAGTTGCATGCGCAGGTCATCATCGCTGGCAGCCTTGCCCAGCAGTTGACGCAGGGTGTGACCGGCCAGCGGATCGTAATGCACCGCGTCGCGGGCGATGTCGGCGATTCTGTAAACAGTGCGAACATGCGGGCAGGGGATGGCGCGTTTGGCCAGGGTCAGGCAGTTGTCAGCGAAGCGTTTGGCATAGGGATACCAGGCGGCGGAACTGATCAGCCGCTTGCGTCGAAACAGTTTCAACATTGAACCGTCATTCAGACGTAGTACTTTATCGCCCGTGCCGTCGGCTTCAAGCACTTCGGCACCTTGAACCAGGGCAAGGTAGTGGGCGTGGTCGAGCGCTTGCATCGATACTCCGGATTCTGCGCCCCAAGGGCTGTACGGGCCGCCTATGTTACCGCAGCAGGCTGTTGCGAAAACGGCTTGTGATACAATTCCGCTTCTTTTTAACACGACGGATACTCATGACAACCTCCGAATCGTCCGCCACTTCCAGCGTGAAAATCTACTTCCGCCTGTTGTCCTATGTGCGTCCGTATGTGGGCATTTTCCTGCTCAGCATCCTCGGTTTCGTGATCTTTGCATCCACTCAGCCGATGCTGGCGGGCATCCTGAAATATTTCGTCGATGGGCTGAGCAATCCGGAAGCGGTGCTGTTCCCCAATGTTCCCTACCTCAGGGACCTGCAATTGCTGCAGGCCGTGCCGCTGCTGATCGTGCTGATCGCCGCCTGGCAGGGTCTGGGTTCGTTTCTCGGCAACTACTTCCTGGCCAAGGTATCGCTGGGGCTGGTGCATGACCTGCGCGTCGAACTGTTCAACAAGCTGCTGGTACTGCCCAATCGCTACTTCGACACCACCAATTCGGGCCATCTGATTTCACGCATCACCTTCAACGTCACCATGGTGACGGGTGCCGCCACGGATGCTATCAAGGTGGTGATCCGTGAAGGCCTGACCGTTGTGTTCCTGTTCATCTATCTGTTGTGGATGAACTGGCAGCTGACGCTGGTCATGCTCGCCATCCTGCCGGTGATCGCCATCATGGTCGGCACCGCCAGCAAGAAATTCCGCAAGCAGAGCAAGAAGATCCAGGTGGCGATGGGCGACGTGACCCACGTTGCGTCCGAAACCATTCAGGGTTATCGCGTGGTGCGCAGCTTCGGCGGCGAAACCTACGAGCAGGATCGTTTCGCGCGTGCCAGCAACAGCAATACCAAAAAGCAGTTGCGCATGACCAAGACCGGCGCGATCTATACGCCGATGCTGCAACTGGTCATCTATACCGCCATGGCGGTGCTGATGTTCCTGGTGCTGTTCCTGCGTGGCGATGCGACGGCGGGCGATCTGGTGGCATACATCACAGCCGCAGGCCTGCTGCCCAAGCCGATTCGTCAGCTGTCGGAAGTCAGTTCTACCATCCAGAAGGGTGTTGCCGGTGCCGAGAGCATCTTCGAACAACTGGATGTGCAGCAGGAAATCGACACCGGCACCCTCGAGCGCGAGCGTGTTTCGGGTCGCCTGGAAGTGAAGAACCTCAGCTTCTTCTATCCCGAGACCGAGCGTCAGGTCCTCAACGACATCAGTTTCTCGGCAGCGCCGGGGCAGATGATTGCGCTGGTAGGACGTTCGGGCAGCGGCAAGTCGACTCTGGCCAATCTGATTCCGCGGTTCTATACCCACGAACTGGGTCATATCCTGCTGGATGATGTCGAGATCAACGATTATCGCCTGCGCAACCTGCGTACCCACATCGCGCAGGTGAACCAGAACGTCACACTGTTCAACGACACCATCGCCAACAACATCGCCTACGGTGATCTGGCGGGTGCGCCGCGTGCCGACATCGAGGCGGCCGCCGCTGACGCCTACGCCAAGGAATTCATCGAAGAGCTGCCGCAAGGTTTTGACACCCCGGTGGGCGAGAATGGCGTGCTGCTGTCCGGTGGCCAACGCCAACGTCTGGCGATTGCCCGTGCGCTGCTCAAAAACGCGCCGGTGCTGATCCTCGATGAAGCGACCTCTGCGCTGGATACCGAGTCGGAGCGTCACATTCAGGCCGCGCTGGATCAGGTCATGAAAGGACGCACCACGCTGGTGATCGCGCACCGTCTTTCCACCATCGAGAAAGCCGACCTGATTCTGGTCATGGATGCCGGTCAGATTGTCGAGCGCGGCACCCACGCCGAACTGCTGGCAAAGAACGGCTATTACGCCCGCCTGCATGCTATGGGCCTGGACGAGCCAGCGCCTGTCGGTGCGATCTGATCAAGCCTGGCTGCGCTGTGTTTCAAACACGGCGCAGCGGCTTTTCACCGCATCACTACACGCATCTTTTCTCCCGCTGGAATCGTCTTTTGTCAGCGTCAGGAATCCGGTTATGAACAGCCTGTCTGTTCAAACCCCCTGTGCTAAGATTCCGCCCCTGTCCATTTTTCTAGTACGGGTTGTTCGATGAAGTTATCCATGCCGCGCTTTGATCAGGCCCCTGTCCTGGTGGTTGGCGATGTCATGCTCGACAGATACTGGCATGGTGGTACCTCGCGTATTTCCCCTGAAGCGCCTGTGCCTGTCGTCAAGGTCGACCAGATCGAGGACCGTCCGGGCGGCGCCGCCAACGTGGCATTGAACATCGCTGCACTGGGCGCGCCAGCCTCGCTGGTGGGCGTCACCGGTGAAGACGAAGCGGCAGAAAGCCTGAGCAACAGCCTCAAGGCAGCCGGTGTTCTGGCTCGTTTCCAGCGCATCGCCGACCAGCCGACCATCGTCAAACTGCGGGTGATGAGCCGGCACCAGCAACTGCTGCGTATCGACTTCGAAGAACCCTTCGCCACCGATGCACAGGCCCTGAGCGCAGAAGTCGAAAACCTGCTGGATGGCGTCAAGGTGCTGGTGCTGTCGGATTACGGCAAAGGTGCGTTGAAAAACCATCAGACACTGATCCGGGCAGCCCGCGAGCGCGGCATTCCGGTGTTGGCCGATCCCAAGGGCAAGGACTTCGCGATCTACCGTGGCGCGAGCCTGATCACGCCTAATCTCAGCGAATTTGAAGCCATCGTCGGCCATTGCGTCGACGAAGCCGAGCTGGTTGCCAAGGGCGCGCAGCTGATGAGCGAGCTGGATCTGGGCGCGTTGCTGGTGACCCGTGGCGAGCACGGCATGACCTTGCTGCGCCCCGATCAACAGGCGCTGCACTTGCCAGCGCGTGCGCGTGAAGTCTTTGACGTCACCGGTGCCGGTGATACGGTCATTTCAACCCTGGCGGCGGCGATTGCGGCTGGCGAGGAACTGCCACATGCGGTTGCGCTGGCCAATCTGGCGGCAGGCATCGTGGTCGGCAAACTGGGTACAGCGGCCATCAGTGCGCCTGAGCTGCGTCGTGCGATTCAGCGCGAAGAGGGCTCGGAGCGTGGTGTTCTGGGACTGGAGCAGTTGCTGCTTGCCGTCGATGACGCGCGGGCACACAAGGAAAGGATCGTTTTCACCAACGGCTGCTTCGACATCCTGCATGCCGGGCACGTGACCTACCTGGAGCAGGCGCGCGCGCAAGGTGATCGTCTGATCGTGGCGGTCAACGACGATGCCTCCGTGAGCCGTCTCAAAGGCCCTGGTCGTCCGATCAACAGCGTGGATCGCCGCATGGCCGTTCTGGCCGGTCTGGGCGCTGTGGACTGGGTGATCAGTTTCCCCGAAGGCACACCTGAAAACCTGCTGACCCACGTCAAGCCCGATGTGCTGGTCAAGGGCGGCGACTATGGGATCGATCAGGTGGTTGGTGCCGATATCGTGCAGGCCTACGGCGGCGAAGTGAAGGTGTTGGGGCTGGTTGAAAACAGCTCGACCACGGCCATCGTCGAGAAAATTCGCGGACAGTGAGTGGATCAGGTTTGCCCGGAGCGTTCCGGGCAAACCGGTTATTTGCTCAAGCTGCCGCGTGCCAGTCCCAGAAGCTCTCTGGCTTTGCTGGTCAAACGCTTCAGCCCCGTCTTCTTTGGCGGTGGTGTCATGCCTTGCTGGCGCAGCCAGTCTTTCCAGCGAATCCTTTCCTCACGCACCACCCAGCCATCCTGTGCCGCAAAGCTCTCTGCCAGGTACAGACCACGCGTGCCCGCTGGGGTCAGCTTGTCACGCTTGAGCGTGTACAGCTCTGGCAGTGGCGAGCCGTTTTCCAGCGGCATCAGGTAGAGGTCGGGCTTGCTTCGGTTGAGGCGGGCGACCAATTGATCGTTTTCCAGCACCTCATCGACGTGGAACAGGCTGATCGGGCGGGCTTCCTTGGGGATTTCCAGACGCATGTCATAGATCAGCTGCAGCGACGCAGTGGGCAGGTGGACATAGGCGCGGGGGCGTTCCAGCAGCGTCAGGTTGCCAGCCCGTACCGGTCTGGCAGCACCCGAGAGCGGGCTGAGGGTGAAGGGCATCGCCTCCCGGTAATGCAACGCCGCTGCGTAGGGAGCGGGCAGCCATGTGTCCTTGAACATTCCGCTCAGCCAGCCCTGCGGCGTTTCGATCAGGCACTCTTCAGCGACTTCCTGAATGGCGGTGTGCAGCGGCAGCGTCAGCTCGTGCGCCGGGACATAGCCTGAAATCAGCTTGAGCACCACGTCGCCACGGTCCTGACGGCGTTGCCGGACCAGCACCCAGTAATCCCGGTTCTGCCAACTGATGGTCAGGCGGATCGACACCCCGAGATTGGCCAGCTCAGTGGCGAATCGCTCAGGGTCCGGCACCTCGACCTTGCGGCGTCGCTGCAAGGTCTGCGTAAAGTTCATCGGCATGCCGACACTCTGATAACTCAGGCTTTCAGGAGTGGCTTCGACGAACAGCGGCAGGGTCTTGAAGTTGCTGGGATTCTTCCGAATCAATGTTCGCGGCATATCGGCTCCTTCTTGCGTTGGGGTCGGCCGCCCAAATCAGGCTTGACGGCAAATCACGGCAGCAGCGGTGGCAACGTTGTGTGCCAGGTGCATGGGGTTGATGGTCCCGACAATAGCACTGGCGACGCCCGGATGTTCAAACAGTAACTGGAAGCTGGCCTGGACCGGGTCTGTCCCGGGCGTCAGGCACACATGGCCGCTGGCCAACGCCTTCTTGACCAGAATGCCTTTGCCGTGGGCAGCCGCGTAATCCAGAACCGGTTTCTCACCCTGTTCATTGAGATTATAGGTGACCATCGCGCAGTCCCCGTCGCGCAGGGCAAGCAGGCCGCCTTCGACAGTCTTGCCGGAAAAGCCGAAGCCACGGATTTTGCCCTCGCTTTTGAGCGCCGCAAGGGTTTCGTACACCGCCGTTTCGTTGAGAATCGCCAGATCGTTGCCGTCCGAGTGGACGAGTACCAGATCAAGAAAGTCGGTTTCAAGGCGTTTCAAGCTGCGCTCGACTGACAGACGGGTGTGCTCGGCGCTGAAATCGTGGCTCGACTGTCCGTCCACGAACTCTTCGCCTACCTTGCTGACGATGACCCAGTCCTGACGCTGGCCGCGCAGCAGCGGGCCAAGGCGTTCCTCGCTGGTGCCATAGGCGGGCGCGGTGTCGATCAGGTTGATCCCCATGTCGCGGGCCATCCTGAGCAGCATCGCGGCCTGCTGGTCATCCGGGATCTTGAAGCCGCTGGGGTATTTCACGCCTTGATCGCGTCCCAGCTTCACGGTGCCCAGACCCAGCGGCGAGACGCTCAGGCCGGTGCTGCCGAACGGGCGATGCAGGTCGTGCAGGGTTTTCAGGCTCATGGCAGCAGTTGATCCCAGACAGGAACGGCAATGGGTGGCTTCGGCACATTCGCCAGCGCCGGTTGCGGCGTCGGGTGGATGCCTTCCCTGGACAGGACTGACAATACGCGGTCGGCGAAGTCCGGCGCCAGCGCAAGCTTGGTCGGCCAGCCCACCATCAGGCGTTTCTGACTGTCCAGAAAGGCGTTGTCGGGACGCACCAGACCCGATTGTGCAGGTTCTGCACGGTCAACGCGCAAGGTCGCCCACTGCGCCTGGCTCAGGTCGACCCATGGCAGCAGCGCTTCGAGTTCCTTGCGGGCGACGGCGATCTGCGCCTCCGGCTCGCGTGCTACGCCATCAGCCTCGGCGAGATCGCCGCCCAGGTACCACACCCACTGGCCGTCGGCCGCCGGGTGCGTGGTCACGGTGATGCGCGGTTTGGTGCCGCCACCCAGGCAGTGGGCATACAGCGGTTTGAGGGTCGGCCCTTTGACCAGCACCATGTGCAGCGGACGACGCTGCATCTGCGGTTGTGAGATACCAACCGCCTTCAGCAGATCGGCATTGCCGCCGCCTGCGCTGAGCACGATGCGCTGGGCATGTATATCCGTGCCATCGACCCGCAGGCCAATCAGTTCGTCGCCTTCGTACAGCGGCTCGATCTGTTTTCCGGCGAGCAGCGAGTCACCGGCCAGTTCTGCGAGACGATTGATCAGGCTCGGTACATCGACCACCAGCTCTGCCAGCCGATAGACCTTGCCCTTGAATTTCGGATGCTGCAGTGCGGGCGGCAATTGCTCGCCCTTGACCTGATCCACGCGCCCACGCACGGCCTTGCTGGCGAAGAAGCTGGTCAGGTTGCCCGCGATCGTGCCCGGCGACCAGAGGTAATGGGCGTCGGACAGCAGGCGCACGCCCGAGAGGTCCAGCTCGCCCTTGCCGTCGAGGGCTTCACGCCAGCGACGCGGCATGTCGGCAATGGCTTCCGAGGCTCCCGACAGGGCACCGTGCAGCGCGTACTTGGCGCCGCCGTGGATGATTCCCTGAGACTTGAGACTCTGTCCGCCACCCAGGCTTGCGCTTTCTACCAGCACTGTCGAGAACCCTTGACGACGCAACCGGGCATTGAGCCAGAGGCCGGCAACGCCAGCCCCGACAATCAGGACGTCAGTGGAAATAACAGATGGCATGGGCACCTCAGTGAGTAAAGATTGCGGCCATTATAAGGGAACGGACTTTCAATGCCCGGCGGTTTTCGAGAACACCTGGATGACCACTACACCCGCCACGATCATTCCCATGCCCAGCAGAGCGGGCAGGTCGAGTTTCTGACCGTAGACCAGGAATGCCGCAATGCTCACCATCACGATGCCCATGCCCGACCAGATGGCATAGGTGATGCCGACGGGAATGGTGCGCATCACCAGAATCAGCATCCAGAACGCAATCGCATAGCCGCCAATGACCAGCAGCAGGGGCAGCGGTGTGTTGAAGCCTTTCACCGCTTTCATCGAGGTGGTGGCGATGACTTCGGCGCAGATTGCGACGCCCAGCAGGTAATACGGATTCATGATCTTTTCCTTGTATGAGACAGCGCATTCTAAAGGGCGGTGGCGACCGACCTGATGATTCACACGCCGCCCTCCGTCGTGTCTGCGTCTTCATGTCGTTGTGGCATTGCGCAGGCGGGCTGATAAACTCCGCGCCCATGAATAGAACCCTCTACACCTTCCTGTTTCATCTGGGCCTGCCGCTGGTTGCCCTGCGGTTGTGGTTGCGCGCTCGCAAGGCGCCTGCGTATCGCCAGCGCATCGGCGAGCGCTTCGCCATGGGCCTGCCGCCGATGCAGCGTGGCGGTCTCTGGGTGCATGCGGTGTCGGTCGGCGAAAGCATTGCTGCCGCGCCCATGATCCGCGCCTTGCTGGCGCAGTATCCCGAACTGCCGATCACTGTGACTTGCATGACGCCCACAGGTTCGGAGCGAATCAAGGCGATGTTCGCCGACGAGCCGCGCATTCAACATTGTTACCTGCCTTATGACCTGCCGTGGGCGGCCGGGCGTTTTCTCGATCATGTGCAGCCGCGCCTGGGCATCATCATGGAAACCGAGCTGTGGCCCAATCATATTCATCAATGCAGCAAGCGCGGCATTGCGGTGGTGTTGGCCAACGCTCGGCTGTCGGAGCGTTCGGCGCGGGGTTATGGCCGTTTTGCGAAACTGACAAGACCGATGCTCGCCGAAATGTCCTGGTTCGCTGTGCAGACTGAAGTCGAGGCCCAGCGTTTCCGTGATCTGGGCGCGCGGCCTGAGTGCGTGACGGTGACCGGCTCGATCAAGTTCGACCTGAGCATCGACCCCGCATTGCTGGAGCGCGCTTCCAAGCTGCGGGAAGAGTGGCAGGCCACGCAACGCCCGGTGTGGATCGCGGCGAGCACTCATGCGGGCGAGGACGAAAGCGTGCTGGCGGCGCATCGCACGCTGCTGTCGAGCCATCCCGATGCCTTGCTGATTCTGGTGCCGCGCCATCCCGAGCGTTTCGACAGCGTGCATGGGTTGTGTCAGCAGCAGGGTTTCAGCACCGTTCGGCGTTCCACTGCTCAGGTTGTCACCCCCGACGTGTCGGTACTTTTGGGCGACACCATGGGCGAGCTGCTGTTTCTGTATGCGCTGGCGGACAACGCGTTCGTCGGCGGCAGTCTGGTGCCCAATGGCGGCCATAACCTGCTGGAACCTGCGGCATTGGCCAAGCCGGTGCTGAGCGGCCCGCACCTGTTCAACTTCCTCGAAATCGCCGCCATGCTACGCACTGCCGGAGCGCTGGAAGAGGTGAGCGATTCAGCCGCACTGGCGGTCGCCGTGCAGCGCCTGTTCGATCAGCCGAAGCTGGCAGCCACCATGGCTGAAGCGGGTCTGGGTGTGATGAAGGCCAATCAGGGCGCACTGCAGCGTTTGCTGGATGGAATCGGGCGGTTGATGCAGAGAATGTGACGCAGAGCGTCACGAGCTGCATGCCCACGCTCTGTGCTCGGCGTTATACACAAATCGACCTGAAGGAATGCGGTATGGGATCGTTCCCACGCTCTGCGTGGTAACGCCTCTCAGGACGCGCCCCGTCCGCTCTTGAGTGTGACGTGGAGCGGCAGGCACGATCAGTGTTCAGGCTGCCGCCCTCAGCGCTGGGCCGGTCTTTCGAAGTTCTTGCGGGCCGCCGCTGCCAGATCCGGTGGCAGGAAATCCTTGTCCGGGTTGTAGTCGGATTTCAGATAGCGCGACAGGTCTTGCAGGTCGCCCGGATTCAGCGTGCCAGCGGCCTGTTTCAGGCGCAGGTTGTCCAGGATGTAGTCATAGCGCGTGTTGTTGTAGTCGCGCACCGAGGCGTACAGCTGACGCTGAGCATCGAGCACGTCGACGATGTTGCGTGTCCCCACCTGATAACCGATTTCCGTGGCTTCCAGTGCGCTCTGGTTGGAGATGATCGACTGCTTGCGCGCCTGAACCTGCTCCACGTCGGTGTTCACCGCACGGTGGAGGTTACGGGTGTTTTCCACCACCTGACGACGCAGGCCTTCGCGGCGCTGTTCACTCTGGCTCAGCCTTGAATAGGCTTCGCGCACCTGCGAATTGACCAGCCCGCCACTGTAGATCGGGATATTCAGCTGAACGCCAATCGTGCGTTGCTCTACATCACCGCCGTAGTTCTGCCCGGTGTAGTTGGGGTTGTTGAACCCCAGCGCATCGTTGTCGCCACGTTGATAGGTTGCGACGGCATCCAGAGTCGGCGCATGGCCGGCCTTGCGTTGACGCAGGGTTTCTTCGGCGGCGTTGACTGCGTAGTTGCTGGCCAGCAGGTTGAGGTTCTGCTGGGCTGCGGTGTCGACCCAGGCCTTGGCATCGTTGGGCGTCGGCGCCAGCACCGGCAGGGTGTGGACGATGCCTTCGATGGAGTTGTATTCGCGATTTGTCAGGGTTACCAGCGCCTGAAACGCATCGTCTACCTGACGCTGGGCGAGAATGCGGCTGGCGCGCGAGGTGTCATAGCTGGCCTGCGCCTGCAGCACGTCGGTCTTGTCCGACAGGCCTACATCGAAGCGCTCCCTGGCCTGATCCAGCTGGCGCCTGAATGCCGATTCCTCGGCCTTGGTCGCTGCCAGACTGTCCTGTGCACGCAGCACACTGAAGTAGCTCTGCGCCGATTGCAGAATCAGGTTCTGTTCAGTGGCCGACAGCTCGAGCGCGGCCTGTTCGTTGACCGCTTCGGCGGCCTGGAGCTGGAACCAGCGGTCGGCACGAAAGATCGGCTGGCTCAGGGTCGCCTGATAGACCGTACCGCTACGGGTTGCGATCCTGCTGGGCTGATCGATGCTGGTGCGTGTGTTGTTGGCCTGAGCGCTGCCGGAAAGATTGGGCAGCAGACCGGCACGCGCCTGAGGCACGGCTTCCTTGCGCGCAGCGTAATCGGCGCGTGCAGCGGCCAGATCGGCGTTGTTGTCCACCGCCTGCTCATAGACGTTCACCAGACCCGTCTTGGTCGGCAGCGGCATATCGGCTGCCCAGGTCAGTCCGTTGGACGCAAATGAAACAGCCACGACCAACGAAAGTTTGCGCAACATGAGGCGTTCCCTGTTCATGAAGAAAATTGTCACGGTTGGATGAAAAAACCGGGATAGCGAGTGTAGAGCCAGACGCAGAACGCAACAATCGGCCATTTCAGCCATTTATCGATGCCCACGCAATTGCGCTGGCTTTACAGCCTCGACGCGGCATAGACTGATGCCGTTCTTGTCGGGGTGCCTTGCTGTGAGGCTGAGATCGGTTAAACCGGATCCCGTTGAACCTGATCAGGTTAGCGCCTGCGTAGGGAACAAGATTTCTCGTCACCCGGCGAGTCCTCTTGAGTGTCGTCCGGGGTCGATCGTTCAATCAATGAACAGCACGCCTCTCTCGATACTCAGCACTTCTTCAGTGCACCCGTCCGTCCCGATCAGGTTACTCCGACAATAAATCCACAGTGGATGTCTGGAGAGACCGTGATGAGCATAAAACCAAAAAACGCACCCCACTTGAGCGAGTCGGCGCAGGTCGATTCCGGATCGGTACAGCCGTTTACCCGTTCGCAGAAGATCTACGTCCAGGGGTCGCGCCCGGACATTCGCGTGCCCATGCGCGAGGTCACTCTGGATATCACACCGACCGACTTCGGCGGCGAGATCAACGCCCCGGTCACGGTCTACGACACTTCCGGTCCCTATACCGACCCCAACGTGATCATCGACGTGCGCAAAGGCCTGGCCGATGTGCGCTCCCCGTGGATCGACTCACGTAACGACACCGAGCGTCTACCGGGCCTGAGCTCGAACTTCGGTCAGCAGCGCCTGAGCGACGCCGAGCTGACCGCGCTGCGCTTTGCCCACGTGCGCAACCCGCGCCGGGCCAGGGCGGGTGCCAACGTCAGCCAGATGCACTATGCGCGTCAGGGCATCATCACCGCCGAGATGGAATACGTCGCCATCCGCGAAAACATGAAGCTTCAGGAAGCCCGAGCGGCTGGCCTGCTGACTCAGCAGCACGCCGGGCACAGCTTCGGCGCGAGCATCCCTAAAGAAATCACTGCCGAGTTCGTGCGCGAAGAGATCGCCCGCGGTCGCGCAATCATTCCGGCCAACATCAACCATGTCGAGTTGGAACCGATGATCATCGGTCGCAACTTCCTGGTGAAGATCAACGGCAACATCGGCAACAGTGCGCTGGGTTCTTCCATCGAAGAAGAAGTCGCCAAGCTGACGTGGGGCATTCGCTGGGGCTCGGACACGGTCATGGACCTGTCCACCGGCAAGCATATTCATGAAACCCGCGAGTGGATCATCCGCAACTCGCCGGTCCCTATCGGCACGGTGCCGATCTATCAGGCGCTGGAAAAGGTCGGCGGTGCGGCCGAAGACCTGACCTGGGAGTTGTTCCGCGACACGCTGATCGAACAGGCCGAGCAGGGCGTCGATTACTTCACCATCCACGCCGGTGTGCTGCTGCGCTACGTGCCGCTGACGGCCAAGCGCGTGACCGGCATTGTCAGCCGTGGCGGTTCGATCATGGCCAAGTGGTGCCTGGCGCATCACAAGGAGAACTTCCTCTACACCCATTTCGAAGACATCTGCGAAATCATGAAGGCCTACGACGTCAGCTTCTCGCTGGGCGATGGCCTGCGTCCGGGCTCGATTGCCGACGCCAACGACGCGGCCCAGTTCGGCGAGCTGGAGACTCTGGGTGAGTTGACCAAGATCGCCTGGAAGCACGACGTGCAGACCATGATCGAAGGCCCGGGCCATGTGCCGATGCAGTTGATCAAGGAGAACATGGACAAGCAGCTGGAGTGCTGTGACGAAGCACCGTTCTATACCCTTGGCCCGCTGACCACGGATATCGCGCCGGGTTACGACCACATCACCTCGGGTATCGGCGCTGCGATGATCGGCTGGTTCGGTTGCGCCATGCTCTGCTACGTCACGCCGAAAGAGCATTTGGGCCTGCCGAACAAGGATGACGTGAAGACCGGGATCATCACCTACAAGATCGCCGCTCACGCAGCGGATCTCGCCAAAGGGCATCCGGGCGCGCAGATTCGCGACAACGCCTTGAGCAAGGCCCGCTTCGAATTCCGCTGGGAAGACCAGTTCAACCTGGGCCTGGACCCAGACACCGCGCGCTCGTATCACGACGAAACCCTGCCCAAGGATTCGGCCAAGGTCGCGCACTTCTGCTCCATGTGCGGCCCGAAATTCTGTTCGATGAAAATCACCCAGGAAGTGCGCGAGTACGCCGCCAATCAGCGAATCGAGGCCGTTGATGTGGACGTCGCCCAGGGTCTGGCGGAGCAGGCCGAGCGTTTCAAACAGGAAGGCAGTCAGCTCTATAAAAAGGTCTGACACGCCTGCTGTCAGTGTGCGCTCCGTGATGTGACACGGAGCGTCACGGGCTGCATGCCCACGCGGAGAATGGGCAGGATCAGTGTTGAGGCGATCGTTCCCACGCTCCTGCGCTCGGCGTTATACACAAGTCCTCCTGGAGGAATACGATGATGATCGTTCCTACGCTCTGCGTGGGAATGCCTCCCAGGACGCTCCGCGTTCGATCCACAAGACGATACATCACTCATTTCCTTACGAGCCAGAACCGTGAATACACCCGGCACCTATTCCCCCGACACACCCATCGCTGCCAGTCAGCGGGTATTCGGCGGGCGCGATCTGTTTTCCCTGTGGTTCTCGTTGGGCATCGGCCTGATGGTGCTGCAGACCGGTGCCTTGCTGGCGCCGGGGCTGGGCATGTCCGGCGCGTTACTGGCGATACTTCTCGGCACGCTGGTCGGCGTCCTGCTGCTGGCCAGCGTGGCGGTGATCGGCACGGACACAGGCCTGTCGTCCATGGCCGCGCTCAAACTCAGCCTCGGCAGCAAGGGCGCGTCGTTGCCTGCCGTGCTGAACCTGCTTCAACTGATCGGCTGGGGCTCGTTCGAGATCATCGTCATGCGCGATGCCGCCAGCCTCCTCGGCGCACGTGCCTTTGCCGAAGACAGCCTGTGGGCCAATCCGTTGCTATGGACGTTGTTCTTCGGTGCGTTGGCGACCCTGCTGGCGGTCGGCGGGCCGTTGACCTTTGTGCGTCAGATCCTGCGCCGCTGGGGTATCTGGCTGTTACTTGCCGCCTGCCTGTGGCTGACCTGGAACCTGTTGACCAAGGCTGACCTTGCCGCACTCTGGGCGCGCGCGGGTGACGGGTCGATGCCGTTTGCCGTGGGTTTCGACATCGCCATCGCCATGCCGCTTTCCTGGCTGCCACTGATCGCCGACTACTCCCGATTCGGCCAGCGCGCACGCAACGTATTCGGTGGCACCGCTGTGGGCTTCTTTATCGGCAACTTCTGGCTGATGGGGCTGGGCGTCGCCTATACCCTGGCGTTCGCGCCGAGTGGCGAAACGAATGCGCTGCTGCTGGCGCTGGCCGGCGCGGGTCTGGGGATTCCGTTGCTGTTGATTCTGCTGGACGAGTCGGAAAACGCTTTTGCCGATATTCACTCGGCGGCAGTTTCCACGGCGTTGCTGACCCGGATCAAGGTCGAGCATCTGGCGCTGTTCATCGGCATCGTCTGCACGCTGATCGCGTGTCTCGCACCGTTGGCGCAGTACCAGAATTTTCTGTTATTGATCGGTTCGGTGTTCGCGCCGCTGTTCGGCGTGGTGCTGGTGGATCATTTCATCCTGCGTCGTCGCGGCAGTCAGGTCGCGGCGAGTGGCTTGCGCTGGATGAGTCTGCTGTCCTGGCTGGGCGGTATCAGCACCTACCACCTGCTGGCCAACCTGTATCCGGATGTCGGCGCAACACTGCCAGCGCTCATCGTCGCTGGCGTGCTGCAACTGTTGATCGGTCGTGCGATCAGCCGCGGCCGGGAAACAGTTCCGACTTGATGATGCCATTGAGCTGAGGGTAAGGAATCTTCAGCTCGATGTGGCCCATGGAGTAGGGCGCGATGGTTTCCACCGGATACTTGAGGATCACAGCGCCGTAAGTCAGGGCAATGTGCGGCGTGCGCTTGAACGGCCAGGTCTGCACGAATGCAGCGTCTTCGTTCATCTTGCTCGACACCAGCCAGCCCTGATGAGCCAGTTCGGCTTTCTGCCAGAACTCCTGCTCCTTGCCTGGAATCACCATGTCGGCCAGCGTCAGCACCTTCTGCTGCTGGCGCGAATAGTTGATGAACGCCCGGCCAGGGTTGCCATGAGCGCCGCCGTTATCCAGGTAACTGGACAGCTCGACGACCACGATACCGTCATGCTGCTCGCGTACCTTGGCTTGCAGGTAGCTGCTGTTGCGGCCTTGGGCGCGGTTCAGGAACTGCTCCTGATAAGCCTTGATCGACGCGGGCGGCGGCGTGCTGCTGTCAGCGACAGTCAGTTGCAGCAGCGTCTTCTGGACGATGGCGTCCAGCTTTGGCTCGTCAGGAAAATGCACGGTATCGATGTTCACCAGCGGGCAGTCGGCAGTGGTGCAACCCGGCTTGATCAGCTCGGAAGCATCACGCTGAACCTGCAGCGGTGCGCGCATGTTGGGCGTGAAGAGGCTTTGGCAGGCGCCCAGCAAAAGAGCCAGGCAGGCCAGTGAAGTGATCCTCAGTAACGACATGTTGATCCTTGGCAGAGTCAGTAAAGGCGGTCGTGTTGTGCGTATGCAGGCAGGTTGGACTGCAAAGGCCCGGTTCGGTTCGCCGCTGGGCGGATTAGAATTGTTTTACGTAGCGGCCGTCTACCCTGCTTATTTAAGGGGGCTGCATCCAGTGGTCGATGCGCGTTAGGATGGTTGGAAGTTCAAGATAGCCGCAAGCGAGAAACCCATGACTCAGACCACCCGATCAGTACCGACGGCTTTCGAGATTACCCGGCGGGAAAACTGCTTCAAAGGCTTTTACAGACTGGACAAACTGTACCTGCACCACGAGCTGTTCAATGGCGGCACCAGCAAGGAAATCAGCCGCGAACTGTTCGTTCGCCACGATGCTGTCTGCGTGCTGCCTTATGACGCCAAACGTGACGAAGTGGTGTTGATCGAGCAGTTTCGCGTAGGTGCCGTCGAGAAGACTGGCAACCCCTGGCTGATCGAACTGGTGGCCGGCCTGATCGACAAGGACGAGCAACCGGAAGAAGTTGCTCATCGTGAGGCAGAAGAGGAAGCTGGGCTTGTGTTCGGCGCGCTATGGCCGATCACCAAATACTTTCCTTCACCGGGCGGCAGTGACGAGTTCGTTCACCTGTTCATGGGGCAGTGCGACAGTCAGGGGGCGGGCGGCCTGCACGGGCTTGAATCCGAAGGCGAAGACATCCGCGTGACAGTCTGGTCGTTCGACGATGCGATGCAGGCCGTGGCTGATGGAAGAATCATGAACGCGGCAACGATCATCGCCTTGCAATGGCTGGCGTTGAACCGCGCTGAAATAAGGGGGTTATGGTCGTGAATCTACTGCGCGAGCGCTACCGTGTTGACCTTGCCGGGCTGCAGGCTGCCTGCGAGGCCAACTACGCGCGCTTGATGCGTTTGTTGCCGGACATGCGCAACGAACAGCGCTCACGGCGCGTTGCGGTGACCCAGGGTGACCAGATGCTGGGCGTGCTGGCAGTCGAGGTTCTGCTCGACTGTCCGTACACCACCACCCTGCAGGTGCGCCAGGAACACAGCCTGCCATGGCTGCCGATACCCAGCCTGGAAGTACAGGTCTACCACGACGCACGCATGGCCGAAGTCATCGGCGCCGAACACGCCCGTCGCTTCCGGGGGATCTATCCGTATCCCAACGCCGACATGCACCAGCCGGACGAAAAGGCCCAGCTCAATCTGTTTCTGGGCGAATGGCTGAGCCACTGTCTGGCCTGTGGGCATGAGTTCGAAGCGGTCCGCTGATTCATCTTTCGATACGTTTTGACACGCTCTGCTGACAGATGCCGCTATTCATGGGCGGCATTTTGCTGAATACGTTTCAGCCTTCGCTCCCGAAATTTCCCGATACTTTTTGACGCTGGACGACCTCGCGCCAGCGCTTAAACTCGCCGGCTGTTTTTCATCTGCTTACGTTCAGCCAGGGTTTCACGACCGACTGAACTGCACCGCCCCAGCGCATGGACGCGTGATCATTGATACAAGGAGTTCACCGCCATGGGTGTTTACGACACCAGAGGCAACTATTCGCCGACGCCGGGTGTTTGCCGGCCCGCCGGCCCTGCC
This sequence comes from Pseudomonas viridiflava, assembly GCF_900184295.1. Classification (NCBI taxonomy): domain Bacteria; kingdom Pseudomonadati; phylum Pseudomonadota; class Gammaproteobacteria; order Pseudomonadales; family Pseudomonadaceae; genus Pseudomonas; species Pseudomonas viridiflava. The sequence continues at coordinate 5,332,387 of NZ_LT855380.1, read as the reverse complement.
AAATCCTCGCCGGAGTCACGGCCACCCGAATACACCTGGGAAAATCAGCCGCCACGTACGCTTTATAAGGAAGAAATCAAATCCAGCTGTCTGGTGGGGGTTCGATTTCTCTGGAGTAACGGTGAGTGTCTGGTTGGCTGTCCTTGGGGGCTTACTCAGGAAGACGGTCAGGTCATCCGGGGCACGCTTGATTCCAAGAGTTTTCTCAGTCAGGTCATTGAAGGGCGTGCACATCGGATTCGGCTCAATCCGCAGTTCGATCCGAAAGCGCAGTTGGGTGGCATTCGAGCAGAACTGCAAGAGATCCTGCACGAAATCCTGGCTGCCGAGCGAGTCGAAGCCGACCGTCTAACAGCGATCCAGGCGCAGCGCAGCGCGGTTGCCAATGGCTTTTATGCCCAGATCGCACTGGGACGGGGATTTTTGTACGGCGCCTGGGGGCTGGTTGAGTCAGGCCTTGAATTCGCTGATCTGGCCAACCCCTTTGATGAGCTTGCACAGGCGGCAGTGGCGGCCTGGAAGTCGGAGCCGGAACCCGGAAAAGGCTGGCTGGATTCATTTCAGGAGCAATACACGGCGGCTCAATACCGCGACCTGGCCGCTGCGCTTGGTTTTGATCCCGCGACTATTAGCCGGGAAAAAATGGCGCAGGCCTATGAGGCTGCGAACTACATCTTCGAAGATGCAGCCAGCAAGCGTGCACTCCGAGACTTTGCTGCAGAATACGTCAGCCTCCAGAACCACGAATCCATTCTCCAGTTCACCGGGGGTATGGTTTTCGAGATCGTACTGGCAGCCTTGCTGGTATTTCTGACCGGCGGCACCGGCCTCGCAGCCCGCGCTTCAGTCGCGTCCACACGATTGACGCCACTGCTCACACGGTTAGGCGAGACACTGGGCAAGTTGGGCGCTAATCTCAAGAAAGCCAGGGTTTACGAGGCAGGGATTGCTGAAGGCAAAGGGAGCGGATCGCAGACGGTTGTGATTCCGCAGGCGAAGGGTATTACACCTGCAAGAGTTTCCAAGCCGCCTACCGCAGGCATTCTGATGGGGGCTGCCAATGCCTTGATTGACCCTAGAAAGATAACGGGTTACGCACTAAACAAGGACCATGTTTCCGGAGGACCAAAAGCACGAGTTTTTGAGTCTGCTCTTGGTTTTACAATAGAGAATGCGGATGAATTGATAAGGCAGCTTCATCATGGAGTTCGTACTACAGGCTCAACACCTGGAGTGGTGAATGACAGAGGGGCTCGCTTCAGAGTGGATATTCTGGTCAAAGGTCCAAAGCGAGAAGGTATTGTTCGCACAGGTTGGATCTACGATCCGGGCTCATCGGTCCCACGGTTGACAACATTATTTGTAAGGTAGAAATATTTATGAAGTTGACAATAAATGATGTCGTGAGGCTCGATGTTGATGTTCCTGAAGAAGGATTGTTTGCAGGTGATATTGGAACTGTTGTTCACGAATGCGTAGGGCCGGGAGCTGCGTACGAAGTTGAGTTTACGGATGAGGATGGCCGAACGCTTGTGCAGCTCACTTTATTACTTTCTCAGATATCTTTGGCGATGGATGTTGGGTAAAACTACTCATCGCCCGAAGGGTCTGCAAAGCTCCAAGTAACGGCGGCAGTTTTCGAGGCAGAGGGTCGAGACAGAGTCCTCCTCAAGCGCTGTCAGCCGCATATGATCGTTGTATGGCTGTGCGGAGCTTGGATCGTATGGTGAGGAGCCGCACCGGCAAAGTTGCATATGCCGGACCGTGAGAGCCATATAGGCTTTATGGGTATCCGGTGAATGTTCAACTGGAAATAGCTATGCTTTTGTGCAGATTGTTTTGGCAGGTATAGCGCTGGGTGCGTTGATTGCACAGACAGTTCGCAAAGCTCGAGCCAGGAGCCAACGTATCCCCTGACATCCAGCAAATGTGACCCACACCCACATTCCGGGTTTACCCGTATCGCTCGCCGTCACATAATCGCGCTGAATCCCTTCCAGGAGACGGCCTTGCCGAGCGCAGCCCCTTCATCGTCAGTTTTGCTGGTCCAGCTATCCGACAGCCACCTGTTTGCCGAGGCGGACGGCACGTTGCTGGGCATGAATACCCGTGACAGCCTGGAAAAGGTGGTCGAGCGGGTGCTGGCCGAGCAGTCGGATATTGATGTGGTGATTGCCAGTGGGGATATTTCCCAGGATGGCAGCGTGGAGTCGTATGAGGCGTTTCGTCGGCTCAGCGGACAGATCGCAGCGCCTGCGCGCTGGTTTGCCGGCAATCACGATGAGTTGCCGCAGATGGAACAGGTGGCGCAGGGGGCCGGGTTGTTGGAGCCGGTGCTGGATATCGGCCAGTGGCGTGTCACGTTGCTGGATTCTGCGGTGCCGGGCTCGGTGCCTGGTTTTCTGGCTGAATCACAGTTGCAGCTGCTGGCGCAGTCTCTGAGCGAAGCGCCGGACCGGCATCATCTGGTCTGCCTGCATCACCATCCGGTGGCGATCGGCTGTGAATGGATGGCACCGATTGGTTTGCGCAACGCCGAGGCGTTTTTTGCGGTTGTTGATCGGTTTCCGCAGGTCCGCGCCGTGCTCTGGGGGCATGTGCATCAGGAGTTCGACCAGATGCGCCAGGGTGTGCGGTTGCTGGCTTCACCTTCGACCTGCATTCAGTTCGCGCCGGGCAGTGAGGACTTCAAGCTGGACACCCTTGCGCCAGGCTATCGATGGCTGCGTTTGCACGACGACGGACAGCTTGAAACGGGGGTTTCCCGCGTGGTCGGCATGGTGTTCGAGGCCGATTACGGCGGCACCGGCTACTGAATCGTCTTACGTAACTATTTCCAGTAAGGTTTTGTCGCGTTAGTCCCTGTAAACTGCGCGGCTTTGCTTTGCACCCAGGAGCGGCAGCGTGACCAGTGAAACCCCCTCATTGCTGTACATCCATGGCCTGAACAGCTCGGCTTTGTCGAAAAAGGCCTGCCAGCTGCTCGCGTTGATGAAGACGCTGGGTCTTGCCGAACAGCTTCAAGTCCCTGAACTGCATCATCATCCACGTCAGGCCATGGTTCAGCTTGAGTCGGCCATTGCTGCGCTGGGTCGGCCTTTGCTGGTCGGCAGCTCGCTCGGCGGCTACTATGCGACTCATTTGGCGCAGCGCCACGGTCTCAAGGCCGTGCTGATCAACCCGGCCGTCAATCCGCATCAACTGTTCGACGGGTTTCTTGGCACGCAGCAGAATCTGTACACCGGTGAGCAGTGGCAACTGACGCAAGACCATATCGACGCGCTGGCGGAGCTGGAAGTGCCTGCTCCCCAGGATCCGCAGCAGATTCAGGTCTGGCTGCAGACGGGCGATGAGACGCTGGATTACCGCCGCGCCCAGGCTTTCTACCGTGCCTGCGCATTGCGCATCCAGCCCGGTGGCGACCACAGCTATCAGGGTTTTGCCGAGCAAATGCCGGCGCTGCTGAGTTTTGCCGGGTTTGCCCCGAGCCTGTTGCAAGGGATTGATCTGTCAGCGCTGTAAATGACTGCCGGTCAAAGGCATATAAAGAACATTCAACTCCCGAAATTTAATGAACGATTGATAACGAGAACCCATGGCCAATCCCAGCGCTAGCTCTTATAACGCAGACGCCATCGAAGTCCTCTCGGGCCTCGATCCGGTTCGCAAACGTCCGGGCATGTACACCGACACCTCGCGGCCCAACCACCTGGCGCAGGAAGTCATCGACAACAGTGTCGACGAAGCCCTGGCCGGTCACGCGAAGTCGGTGCAGGTCATTCTGCATGCCGACAACTCTCTTGAAGTGTCCGACGATGGTCGCGGCATGCCGGTGGACATTCACCCGGAAGAGGGCGTGTCGGGCGTCGAGCTGATCCTGACCAAGCTCCACGCGGGCGGCAAGTTTTCCAACAAGAACTACCAGTTTTCCGGCGGCCTGCACGGCGTGGGGATTTCGGTGGTCAACGCGCTTTCCACTCAGGTCCGGGTGCGGGTCAAGCGTGATGGCAACGAATACGAAATGACCTTCGCCGATGGCTTCAAGGCCACGGAGCTGGCGGTCATCGGTACGGTTGGCAAGCGCAACACCGGCACCAGCGTGTATTTCGCGCCCGATCCCAAGTATTTCGACACCCCGAAGTTTTCCGTCAGCCGCCTCAAGCATGTGCTCAAGGCCAAGGCTGTGCTGTGCCCGGGCCTGCTGGTCAGCTTCGAAGACAAATCCACCGGCGAAAAAGTCGAGTGGCATTACGAAGACGGCCTGCGCTCCTATCTGCAGGACTCGGTCACCGAGTTTCTGCGTCTGCCGGATGAGCCGTTCTGCGGCAGCTTTGCGGGCAACAAGGAGGCGGTCGACTGGGCTTTGCTCTGGTTGCCGGAAGGCGGCGACAGCGTTCAGGAAAGCTACGTCAACCTGATCCCGACCGCGCAGGGCGGCACCCACGTCAACGGTCTGCGCCAAGGGCTGCTGGATGCGATGCGCGAGTTCTGCGAATTCCGCAACCTGCTGCCGCGTGGCGTGAAGCTGGCGCCGGAAGACGTCTGGGAGCGCATCGCGTTCGTGCTGTCGATGAAGATGCAGGAACCGCAGTTCTCCGGCCAGACCAAAGAGCGTCTGTCCTCACGTGAAGCGGCGGCGTTCGTCTCTGGCGTGGTAAAGGACGCATTCAGCCTGTGGCTCAATACCCACTCCGAGCTGGGCCTGCAACTGGCCGATCTGGCGATCAACAACGCCGGTCGCCGCCTGAAGGCCAGCAAGAAGGTAGAGCGCAAGCGCATCACCCAAGGTCCGGCATTGCCGGGCAAGCTGGCCGATTGTGCCGGGCAGGATCCGGCGCGCTCCGAGCTGTTTCTGGTCGAGGGTGACTCTGCGGGCGGTTCGGCCAAGCAGGCGCGCGACAAGGAATTCCAGGCAATCCTGCCCTTGCGCGGCAAGATTCTGAACACCTGGGAAGTGGACGGCGGCGAAGTGCTTGCCAGTCAGGAAGTGCACAACATCGCGGTCGCCATCGGTGTCGATCCGGGCGCGGCGGATATCAGCCAGTTGCGCTACGGCAAGATCTGCATCCTGGCCGACGCCGACTCGGACGGTCTGCACATCGCAACGCTGCTGTGTGCGCTGTTCGTTCAGCACTTCCGTCCGCTGGTCGACGCAGGCCATGTGTACGTGGCCATGCCGCCGCTGTATCGCATCGACCTGGGCAAGGAAATCTACTACGCGCTGGACGAAAGCGAGCGCGACGGGATTCTTGATCGTCTGGTGGCCGAGAAGAAGCGCGGCAAGCCGCAGGTCACCCGATTCAAGGGGCTGGGCGAAATGAACCCGCCACAGCTGCGTGAAACCACCATGGACCCGAACACCCGGCGTCTGGTGCAACTCACGCTGGATGATTACGCGGCGACCTCGGAAATGATGGACATGCTGCTGGCTAAGAAGCGCGCCGGTGATCGCAAAAGCTGGCTCGAATCGAAAGGCAACCTCGCCGAGGTCATGATTTGATACGAGCCTGGCTCGCTGCCCTGTCCCTTGTGGTCGCGCCGGTTTTTGCGGCGCCGCTTGAGGCCCTGAAACTGCAATCCGAGCATCCGGTAGACGGTATGGTCGGCGGCAATCTTTCGGGCCTTGCCTCGTGCAATGGCCGGTTGTGGACGGTTTCCGACCGTGACGACAACCTGCTTTACAGCCTTGATGTGTCAGATCGCACCTGGAAGGCCGAACCGCATGTCATCGATATGCCGAAACCTGAGAGCTATCTGCCGCTGAGTCTGCGCTCGCTGGCGAATCTGTCGTCGATAGTGCGCGGTGGCAGCATGGATTTCGAAGGCATCAGCTGCGATGCGGCGGGCAATCGTTATCTGGTCAGTGAGGCCTACGGCACGGTGCTGAAAGTGCCGGTGGAAGGTGCTCCGGTCTGGCTGCCATTGCCTGCGGCGCTGGTTGAACAGGCGCGCGCCAACGGGATGTTGCAGCACTTCAATGCGATCTTCGAGGGCATTGCGGTAAACGCTGCGGGCGACCGGATCTGGCTGGCGGCCGAACGCGAGAAGCGCGGGCTGCTGGTGGTGCAGCGTGACAAGGATCAGTGGACCTGTGGACAAAGCTGCGTGCTGCTGGCCGAAGCGGGGAAAGATACGCTGCCGCCGGAACAGAATCGCAAGAAGGTCTCGACGGATTTTTCCGATATCTCGCTGTACAACGGCAAGCTGTTCACCCTGGAGCGTTCGGTGTATCGCATCTGTCGCCGGGAGCTGGAAACCGGGCAGATCGAGCGTTGCTGGTCGTTTTCCAAGGAAGCCATGCTACCGTCGCGTCGCTATGATCAGCCTTATGGTCTGACCGAGGCGCTGGTGGTGGATGAGACCGGTGCCTGGATCGGCATCGACAACAATTCCGGTGCCCGCGCCGATGGCGAAGAACGCCCGATTGTGTGGCGTTTCGCTGCACCTGCGGCGGGCTGGAGTGAAGGTCAATGAACCAGGCGGTTCCCGGCAGGCGCGCGGGCAAGGTCCTGATGATTCTGGCCTGGGCGGCCGGTATCTTTCTGGCCACACGCTTTTTCGGTGCCTGGGAAGACAAGCAGCAGAACCCCAATACCGTGGTCGCCTCGCAGCATGGTGACGGTTATATCGAAGTGCAGTTGGCGGGCAATCGTCAGGGGCATTTCGTCAGTACCGGCCAGATCAATGGCCGGACGGTAGAGTTCATGATCGACACCGGGGCGACGGACGTCGCCATCCCCGGTGATATGGCCGACAGCCTGGGCCTGAAACGCGGCATGCCGGTGACGGTCAGCACGGCCAACGGCAACAGTCAGGGTTTTCGGACCTCGCTCGACCGGCTGCAACTGGGCGACATTGTCCTGACCAACGTGCGCGCCCTTGTTGCGCCGGGTCTGGAAGGTGATCAGGTGCTGCTGGGCATGAGCGCAATGAAACAACTCGAATTCACACAGCGCGGCGGCAACTTGCTGCTGCGCCAGTCAACACAATGATGAGGCCCGCATGAGCGACTCCCTTGACCTCAGCCTGGATGGCGTAGAACGCCGCTCGCTGGCTGACTTCACCGAACAGGCCTACCTCAACTATTCCATGTACGTGATCATGGACCGTGCCCTGCCGCATATCGGCGACGGCCTGAAGCCTGTACAGCGCCGTATCATCTACGCCATGAGCGAGCTGGGCCTGGGTGCAGATGCCAAGCACAAGAAGTCGGCGCGTACCGTCGGTGACGTGCTCGGTAAATTTCACCCGCACGGCGATTCGGCCTGCTACGAAGCCATGGTGCTGATGGCTCAACCGTTCAGCTATCGCTACACGCTGGTGGACGGTCAGGGCAACTGGGGTGCGCCGGACGATCCCAAGTCCTTCGCGGCCATGCGTTACACCGAGGCGCGCCTGTCGCGTTATTCCGAGGTGCTGCTCAGCGAACTGGGGCAGGGCACGGCGGACTGGGTTCCGAACTTTGACGGCACGCTGGACGAACCGGCAGTCCTGCCTGCACGTTTGCCGAACATTCTGCTCAATGGCACCACGGGTATCGCCGTGGGCATGGCAACCGACGTACCGCCGCATAACCTGCGCGAAGTCGCCAGCGCCTGTGTTCACTTGCTGGACGAGCCAAAGGCGACCATTCAGGAGCTGTGCGAGCACATCCTGGGGCCGGATTACCCGACCGAAGCGGAAATCATCACGCCTCGCGCCGACCTGTTGAAGATCTATGAAACCGGTCGCGGTTCGGTACGCATGCGTGCGGTGTACCGCATCGAGGACGGCGACATCGTGGTCACCTCGCTGCCGCATCAGGTCTCCGGTGCCAAGGTGCTGGAGCAGATCGCTGCCCAGATGCAGGCCAAGAAACTACCGATGGTGGCCGACCTGCGTGACGAGTCGGACCACGAGAACCCGTGTCGCATCGTGATCATTCCACGCTCCAATCGCGTCGAGCTCGACGAGTTGATGCAGCACCTGTTCGCGACCACCGAGCTGGAATCCAGCTACCGGGTCAACATCAACATCATCGGTCTGGACGGCAAGCCGCAGCTCAAGAATCTCAAGACGCTGCTCAGCGAGTGGCTGACCTTCCGTATCGGAACGGTGCGCCGTCGTCTGCAGTTCCGTCTGGACAAGGTCGAGCATCGTCTGCACCTGTTGGATGGTTTGCTGACGGCTTACCTGAACCTCGATGAAGTCATTCACATCATCCGTACGGCCGAACATCCCAAGGCCGAGCTGATTGCACGCTTCGATCTGTCGGAAATTCAGGCCGACTACATTCTCGATACCCGTTTGCGTCAATTGGCGCGCCTGGAAGAGATGAAGCTGCGCAGCGAGCAGGATGCGTTGCGCAAGGAGCAGGCCAAGCTTCAGGCATTGCTGGGTAGTGAGTCCAAGCTGCGCAAGCTGGTGCGTGCCGAGCTGATTGCTGACGCGGAAACCTATGGCGATGATCGTCGCTCGCCTATCGTGGCGCGTGCTGAAGCCAAGGCGCTGTCCGAAAACGAATTGATGCCGACCGAGCCAGTCACCGTGGTGCTTTCCGAGAAGGGCTGGGTGCGTTGCGCCAAGGGGCATGACATCGATGCAACCGGGCTTTCCTATAAGGCGGGCGATGGCTTCAAGACGTCAGCCATTGGGCGCTCCAATCAGTTTGCGGTGTTCATCGACTCGACCGGGCGCAGTTACTCGGTCGCCGCACATACCTTGCCATCTGCGCGCGGACAGGGCGAGCCGTTGACCGGCAAGCTGCAGCCTCCGCCGGGTGCGACGTTTGAATGCGTGCTGCTGCCTGACGATGAGTCGCTGTACGTGATCGCCTCCGACGCCGGATACGGGTTCGTCGTGAAGGGTGAGGATCTGCAGGCCAAGAACAAGGCGGGCAAGGCGTTGCTGAGCCTGCCGAATGGCGCGAAAGTCATCCTGCCGCGGCCGGTGACTGACCGCGAGCAGAACTGGCTGGCAGCGGTGACGACTGAAGGCCGCCTGCTGGTGTTCAAGATCAGCGACCTGCCGCAACTGGGCAAGGGCAAGGGCAACAAGATCATCGGCATTCCCGGCGAGCGGGTGGCGAGTCGTGAAGAATACGTCACCGATCTTGCAGTCATCGCACAGGGCGCTACGCTGGTGCTTCAGGCAGGCAAACGCACGCTGTCGCTCAAGCCCGAGGATCTGGAACATTACAAGGGCGAGCGCGGCCGTCGCGGCAATAAACTCCCGCGCGGCTTCCAGCGAGTCGATGCCCTGTTGGTGGAAAATGGCTGAAAACATTGATCTGACGCGGGTGTTCTTCGTTTTGCCATGAAGTACGATGCATAATCGCTGGAGTCATGGCGAATATTCACGGATGATATGGGGTCTTGGGGCGCAAGCGTGGCGCAGTGCCTGCATGGGTCTGGAAAGTACTTATACTGTGGCTTCCCGAGGGGCAGCCACCTGGATGGGATGATGAATTTTCTACGCCTTCCCCTTGTCCTGTTGATGACCGGCGTCCTGGGTCTGGCTGGCTGCAGCGTGCACCAGCCGACCGCGCTTTATCAACTCGACAGCGGTGAGCCTGGTCAGCCGAAACAGAGTAGTGGTCTGGCAGTCTTGCTGGGCCCTGTTTCGGTGGCCGACTACCTGCAACGCGAAACCCTTCTGCAACGACAGCCTGACGGCACCCTGACCGCTTCGCCCGATGGGCGCTGGGCGGGAAATCTGTCGTCGGATATCGATCAATTATTGCTGCGTCAACTGGCCTGGAAACTGGACAGTCAGCGCGTCGTGCTGGCCCCGGCAGTCGCCAACTTCTCGCCTGATGTTCAGGTGGTGTTATCGATTACCCGCCTTGATTCCGGTGCAAAGCAGCCTGCGGTGCTGGATGCGCAATGGCGTTTGCTGGACCGCAAGGGACACGTGCGCGACAGCCGTCTAGTGCACCTTGAGCAGGTCCATGCGGGCAGCTCGGCCGATCAGGTCAAGGCGCAAGGCATGCTGCTCCAGCGTCTGGCCGATCAGGTCAGCACCGCCATCAAGCCGATCTCCTGGCAGCCGCTCGAAGAACCGAAGAAAGCCCCTGTGGCCCGCGCCAAAGAGGCCGAAAAGCCTAGAATTCCAATGGCTTCACCGATACGCACTGACCTTGAAGTGTTCCGCTTCTAAAGGTGCAGCCAACAAAAAGCCCGCAGCGATGCGGGCTTTTTATTGAGCGTTATCCTGAACGCGATCAGCGATCGGTGTGTGTTGGGTCAATGATCGTTCCCACGCGCTGCGCTCGTCGTTATACACAAGTCCGGAAGCGCGCAAAAACGGGGGCCAAAACGAAAGTGACTGACTGAATGCATACCCCGTGGGAGGCGGCTTGCCGGCGATGGCGTCAGTTCAGTCACTGAGATGTCGCTTCGGAAAACGCATCGCCGGCAAGCCGCCTCCCACAGTAGTCCGTGGTTGCAGCAAGACTTGGGTATGACGCTGAGCACAGGCGTGAGCATGATCGGCGTGCTTGAGATCACTCTGATCGTTCCCACGCTCTGGTGGGAATGCCTCCCAGGACGCTCCGCGTCCGCTCTCGAGTGTGGCGCAGATGTGTGCCACATTCGGGAGCGTTATCCACGTCATGCGCTCGGCTAACTGAATCCCCAGTCTGTGCGATCAGTGTTGACGCAGACTTGTGTATAACGCTGAGCGCGGAGCGTGAGCGCGATCAGCAGGAGTCCTTCAGACCTTGTTCGTCTCGTGCATGCGCGCCAGTTGACGCTCCAGCATGGACGGGTAGGGTTCCATCAGGCGTTCTACACAGCAGGCACCTTCCGGGCTTGCGATAGGGCGGATGCGGGCGCGCTGGCGGATCAGAGGATCGTCGTTGATCTTGCGCTCAACCAGCAGCAGGTTGCGGCTGTGTTGCGACAGCGCCAGTGCGTCCTGCGCGGTTTCAGTCAGCAACAGGTCGATCTGACTCAGGCCGCCCAGGCCTTCACCCAGCGTCAGGCCCAATTGCAGTTGTAACGTGATGCCGCTGTCGGCCACCTCGATCTGCAGGGCATGACTCAGCGCACGCAGCAGTTCGCCGCAGCAGATGGCATTGGTCAGGTAGTCGTCGCCGCTTTCCTGGCTGTGGAACAGCATCAGCGTGCTGCCATCGTTCAGGGTGTGCAGTTCGCTCTCGTACAGCGAGGCGGCTTGATCAAGGCAGTCGCGGTAGCGCTGCAGCAGTTCAGTCAGACGGGCACGAGGCAGGCGACGCAATTGGTCCTGCGCGCCCAGCTGTACCGCCAGAACGGCGCTGTGCTGAGGTTCGCTCGACACCACCGGAGCGGCAACCGGGCGGGCAGCGGGCGCTGAGCCTGCGCTGTCGGATGTGTCGCGCAGCTCGGCAAACGGATCATCGCCGTCGTCATCCTCATCTTCCTCGGCAACGATACGGCGTTGAACCGGTGGCGCAGGCAGTCGAGGCTTGGCCACAGGTGCGGTATCGCGCGCAGAGAAAGAGGGACCCGGTTTTTCGTCCGGCTCCAGATAAGGATCGTCGCCTTCGTCTTCCTCTTCGTACTCGGGTTCCGGCACGGGTTCAGGCTCTGGAACGGGCGGGGCGAAGGACGTGCGCAACTGACGCGCCAGATCACCGATTTCATCCTGGCGATCGGTTGCCGGCGTGTAGGGATCGATATCGCGCAGCCAGATACGCATCTGCATCAATGGCGTAGAAATGTGGCGACCCAGACGCAGACTCAAAGCCAGCGCCAGCGCCAGCAGAATGCCCGCCAGGATGCCCATGCTTTGCAGGCTGATGGTCATCGGCTGCTGGAATTGCGACATGTCGAGGCTGATGCGCAGGTGGCCCGCCATCACGTCCTGAAACGTGATCTTGATCTCGTACAGGCCCTGGGCTTCACCCAGAAGCCCGTTTTTCGGGCGCTGGCCGGCTTCGGCAAGGATGCGGTTATCCACGCTGTAGATCGCGGCATGCGCCACCAGCGGGTTTTTGACCAGATTGCCCAGCAGCACGTTGAGACTGAGGATGTCGTTGGACACCAACAGCTCGGTAGCCGAGGTGGCGGTCTGGGTCGTCAGGGCCTGCCCCAGTGCGTCGGCCTGTTCATGCATGGCCTGCTTGAACTGCAGGCCCATGACACCGGCGTAGATCACCAACGCCAACGCGACCAGGATCACGTTATGGCTGGCAATGCGCAAAGCGATCGGTACACGGCGGTGACGCAGGGCACGAAAGATGAGCAGGAAGAAATTATCGGTTTTAACGGGCGTGGGCCGGTTCACAGAGCACGGCTCTTTCGGTGAAGTTGCCGGGCAGTATAACGACCGACCTTGTAGCGGCAAAGCGCTGCCTGTGCCCGGTGGTCACTGAAAGTGGTTAGAATGCGGTTTTTTTCCACTGCGGGGGTGCGCCTTGCGCGAAATCGTCCTGATTAACATCACCGGTGTAGACCGTCCCGGTCTCACTGCGGCCATCACCGGCGTCCTCGCCCAGGGTGGCGTGAACATTCTCGATATTGGTCAGGCGGTGATCCACGACACACTGTCGTTCGGCATGCTGGTTGAAATTCCGGGTACCGAGCAAGGTTCTTCCGTGCTCAAGGACATCCTGTTCACGGCCTACAAGCTGGACCAGCAGGTGCGCTTCACGGCGGTGTCCGAAGAGGATTACCAGCACTGGGTCGAAGGTCAGGGCAAGGCGCGTCATATCGTGACGCTGCTGACCCGCAAGGTGACGGCCGAGCAATTGCAATGCGTGAGTTCCATCACGGCCAAATACGGATTGAACATCGACCAGATCGATCGCCTGTCCGGCCGCATGCCCCTCGATACGCCAGCCGACAAGGGCAAAGGCTGCATCGAGTTCTCCGTTCGTGGCGAACCCGGTGATATGAAGGCCATGCAGGCGGAGTTTCTCGCCGTCGCGCAGGACCTGAACGTCGATATCGCGTTCCAGCAGGATTCGCTGTTCCGTCGCAATCGTCGGCTGGCGGTCTTCGACATGGACTCGACCCTGATCGAAGCCGAAGTGATCGACGAACTGGCCAAGGCAGCGGGTGTAGGCGAACAGGTGTCCGAAATCACCGAGCGCGCCATGCGCGGCGAACTGGATTTCAGTGCCAGCTTCAAGGAGCGTCTCGCGTTGCTCAAGGGGCTGGACGTCGGCGTGCTGGACGAGATTGGTGCTTCACTGCGTCTCACTGAAGGTGCCGAAACCCTGTTCGCGGAACTCAAGCGTCTGGGTTACAAGACTGCAATTCTCTCGGGCGGCTTCACCTACTTTGCCAAGCAGCTTCAGGCGAAGCTGGGCATCGATTATGTGTTTGCCAACGAACTGGCAGTGGAAGATGGCAAGGTCACGGGTGTGGCCGTCGAGCCGATCGTCGATGCCAAACGCAAGGCGGACCTGCTGCGTGAGCTGGCCCACAAGGAAGGCTTGAGTCTTGAGCAGACGATTGCCGTGGGCGACGGTGCCAACGACCTGCCGATGCTGGCGATTGCCGGGCTGGGCGTGGCTTTCCGCGCCAAGCCTCTGGTCAAGCAGTCGGCCAAACAGGCGATCTCGACGCTGGGTCTGGATGGCGTTCTGTATCTGTTGGGTTTTCGCGACCGCGAAGCCAGCCGCTGAAATCGCAATGTACGGCCGTGATCGCGTAAGAGATCGCGGCCGTTACAGCGAGCCCCACAGCGAATCGAACTCCTGCCCCGGTTTGGGTTTTTCGCTCTCGGCTGCCTTGGGCGCGTCGTAGACCTGATATTCGAACTGGTTGTAGCTGGCGCTGCTGATGCGGCGATTGCTCAGTGTCGCGCGCCGCTCTTCGCCATTGACGTTGATCATGACCTTGCTGTCGTCCTGAAACGGCAGGCGAGGTGCAAGCACGGTCGCCGGTTTGTCCATCGCCCGTACTTCCGGCAGCATAAGGGTGCGCAGGTACTGGCTGTTCTGCGATTCGCGGATCAGTTGCATGCCGCATGGCTGGGCAAAGGGCGCGATCAACTCGATGCCCATCTGCGTGCCGCCGCTGCGCACCTGCCTTACCCAGCGCACGATGGCGATGCTCCAGCCTTGCCCGGAGTCATCCTGAATGCCCACCAGCTCGCCGGCCTGTAACTGCTGCGGCACGTCCTTCTGCCACGCCAGGCAGTAACCGCCCGGACTGTGGTTGACGATGTTCACATCAAAAGTCGGAAACGTGCGTTGTGCGTTGGAGGCGGAGTCGCCATCGGCGTCCGACTTCTGGTATTCGATTTCTTCGTAGGGCAGCAGGACCGATGAGGTATTGCCGCGCTGGGTATCGAACGCCGACGACCAGGGATCGTCGTCGTTCTCGTTGACCACCTTGAGCGCGAAATCGGCAATATGGCTGGTCGCATTCAGTTGCAGCAGTTCGCTGAACGACTTCTGCCCGGCAACGTAGTAATGGACTGCGCTCATGCCGATGCACAGTTTCAGCGTGCCCTGGCCCACCGTGCGCTGGAAGGTTCGCTCGGCCACATCACCCCAGGCCGCTGCCAGGTGTTGCAGCAGGTCGGTGTTGACGCCGGTGGGAATGAGCAGCTTGGCAGGACCGCGCTGATCGGCCGGCAGAGCGAGGTAATGATTGATTGCATCCGCCAGCGCCAGCGGCTGAATCCCCAGCATCCTGGGCATTTGTTCGTCGGTAAACAGCGTCCGGTACAGTGGTGGCTTGTCGCTGGCAGGGTCCAGAGCCAACAGGCTGTGCTCGTCGGCGGGCACCTGCAGCGTCACCAGTGCGCTCCACGCTTCAAGCGCGTCGGCCAGCTTGCCGATGTTCAACTGGCGCATCTGATTGCAGCGCGAACACCCCATCAACAGCGCGATCACGTAGGTCTGCTCTGAGCTGAGCGTGCGGGTGTGATGAGCCAGGGGTTCGTCTACCTGGGTGCGATGCAATTGGAACTGACGGGCAATCTGGTAGAGCTGGTGCAGTTCGAGCCAGAGGCCTTCCTGCACCGGGCAATACAGTTGATTGGCACGAATCAACGGTCCATTCAGGCCATGCAGAGCCCGCTGCAACGCCGTGGCGAGCATCGCGCTCTGGTCCTTGCTGTAGCGCGGGGCGATCTGCTGGATGACCTGCTTGTAGCCGGTTGCCAAGTGGTTTTGCAGCGCCTGACACAGGTTGGCGACCTTGCGCGGGCGTTCGTCGAGCACGATGGCCTGATTGAGAAAGTGCCGCTCAAGGTGCTTGCAGACGAAATAGACTTCGGGGCGCAACAATTCCAGCATCTGCAGGCGATTGTCGCTTGGGGTGATCAACTGGTTGAGTTCGCTGAGCCCCTGATACAACTGACGGGCCATTTCACCGAGGTTTGCCTTGGGCAGTCGGGAGATCCAGCGTTTGAGGTCGCGGGGCGTGGGTTCACTGAATGACAGGCTCGACTGCGTTGGCGTGGGGGCACGCAACAACAGAGGAAGGCTCAAATTACTCATGTGACAGGTGAACTCCAACGACTCTCTGGCCCGGACGGCGACTCCATGCTGGCAATGAGCCACATCCTTCGGTAGGAGGATGTGGACCCGGTGCCACTGAAAAAGTGCAACGTATCCTTACGCACCGATGCTGTGACTCTACCAGTATCGGTGCAACCACGCAGCTATTATGGCCTGACGCCATCAAGCCTCGGTGGTTTGCTTCGCAGCGCCGAGCGCCTGCCCCATCTGAACCTTGGAGAGGGCGCTCAACTGCTCGGCCCACTTCACCTGGTTCGGTCCGAACAGCACGATGGCTGTGGAACCCAGCTTGAAGCGACCCATCTCGGCGCCTTTTTCCAGATGGATCGGTGCACGTGCGGCTTCGTCGTAGCTGAATGTCTTCAGTTCGCGCTTGGGTGGCGTGACCAGCCCGGCCCAGACCGTTTCAACCGATGCAACGATCATGGCGCCGACCAGTACGACAGCCATCGGGCCGCGCTCGGTATCGAACAGGCAGACAACGCGCTCGTTGCGGGCAAACAGCTCTGGAACGTTTTCGGCCGTGGTCTGGTTGACCGAGAAAATACGGCCAGGCACATAAACCATTTCACGCAGCGTGCCGGCCAGAGGCATATGCACGCGATGGTAGTCCTTCGGCGACAGATAAACAGTGGCAAACTCGCCGCCCATGAACGGCGCGGACAGTTTTGGATCGCCGCCCAGCAGTTCAAGCACGCTGAAGCTGTGACCCTTGGCCTGGAAGATGCGGCCGTGATCGATCGAGCCCAACTGGCTGATGGTGCCGTCGGCAGGCGAAAGCACCGCGCCCGGCGTGTTGTCCAGCGGGCGGGCATCGGCTTTCAATGCGCGAGTGAAGAAGGCATTGAAGTGCTCGTAAGCGGTCAGGTCTTCGACCAGTGCCTGCGACATGTCGACCTGATAGCGGCGAACGAACCAGGCGGTGAAGGCGTTCTTGAACCAGGTCACGCGGCATTCGGCAACCAGACCGGCAATACGGGACAACAGATGATGCGGCAACAGGTACTGGCTGAGGATAAACAAACGATCTTTCATGGGTATTCCTGAACTTGATAAGGAAACGGGCGGTGCTCGAAAAGATGAGCACGGCCCTGGTCATTTTTCGACAGGCGTGTCCGGGTGGTTGCCCCATTCGCCCCATGAGCCGGCATACGCCTTGACCCGGGGATAGCCCAGCGCCTTGGCCACCAGATAGGTGAAGCCGGAGCGGTGATGAGTCTGGCAGTGGGTGATCACTTCCTTGTCGGCTGTGATGCCCAGGTCCTGCAGAATCTGTGGCATGTCATCGCGAATGCGCAGTTGGCGTGCCTTGTCCATGCCAGCCGTCCATTCGAAGTTGACGGCGCCCGGTACATGCCCGGCCTTGGCCGCCAGCACTTTCTCACCCGAGTATTCGGTAGGTCCGCGTGCATCCCAGATGGCCAGATCGGCAGCGCCCAGTCGGCTTTGCAGGTATTCGCGGGTCGCCGTCGGCTCGTCGTGCAGCTTTAGCGCAACCGGGCCGCCCGCCATTGGCGGAACGTCCCGGGTCAGCGGCAGTGACTGGGCTTCCCAGGCCAGCAGGCCGCCGTCCACGTAGTGATAGCGATGGTGGCCGATCACGTCCAGCAACCAGATGAAGCGCCCGGCCCAACCGCCGCCTTCGTCGTCATAGACAACATAGACGGCATCGGGGTTGTGGCCCAGTTCGCCGAACAGCTTTTCCAGATCGGAGTGCGCGGGCAGCAGGCCGGGCGCAGGTGGCTGGCCGAGTTGAGTGCGCTTGGGATCAACGAAGCGAGCGCCAGGGATATGCCCTGCGTCGTAGCGAGCGCTGCTGGTCAGATCCACCAGAATCAGTTCCGGGGCTTCCAGGCGCTCGAGCAGATCGTTGGGCTCGATGACCAACGGTAAGCCAGCGAATACGGACATTTGCAGCCTCCGATGAAAAGAAAGATGCGAATTGTACGCCAGGCCTCAGGCTTTGCGATGACTAAAGATGCCCAGCGCGCGTTCAATGCATTGCGCGGTTTTTCCGAATGCCTGAACGGAAATTTCCGACAGCGCACCGCCGCCCTGATCCGCCACCACCAGCATCATGACTTTGCCGTTGCTGCTCAGGGAGCGAATCAGCCAATGCTGACCGCTGAACAGCGTTTTGAGCGGCGCAGGCAGCAGGGCAGAAAACTGGGCGATGTTGGCAGGTGTCATGCGCAACTGTGTCGGCTGGGTCAGGAGCCGTTGCAGCACGGTGCTTTCCTTCACGAACAGCTGCATCGCTGCAGCCTCGGGCGCCAGTCCTGCAGACTGATGCACGCGCAGCGCTGTTCCGGTCTTGTCCATCATCAACAGCATGACCCGCTGCATGCCGCAGGCGACAAGCGCTTCGCGTGCAGACGTGGTCAAGTGCATCGCATTGATAAACGGCGTCGGGTCCTGCAGCAGTTCGGCGCATTGCTTGCGCCAGAGCTGCAGCGCGTCGGCCGAGGGCGGTGGCGCAGGATCGTTGTCTCGCCTTACGCGGCGCGCATCCCAGGGCCAGATCAGCGATTCGGCTGGATGCCACAAGTCCTTTTCGCTGTGATGGCGTGCGCTGCTGGCCGCATTCTGGTGGGCCTGCTGCTGAACGTCATCCAGAGGCTGTTGCAGGTACAGGCTGGTGAGTCGCTCCCAGCGCAGGCAGTGCGGACTGTTCCATGCGTGCTGCGCAGCCAGCGCCAGTCCGTTGCCCAGCAGTACGGTATTGGCGGGCTGGTTGAGCCAGCGACGCAGGTTGGGATCGGCATCCATCAGCTGCTGTTGCAGCAGCGGATCCTGATCTTCGCGCGCGATCCGCAGCACCTTGACCAGATCACGCCGCTCGTTGAGCAGCAGTTTATAGCCACGGGTCACCCAGACCGGCAGGCGCCAGAACTCGGCGAGCGCAAGCGCCAGTTCCAGCAGGTTGACGCCGAACAGTTCCTTCTCGACGGCAATGCTGGAATGGCCTTTGTGAATGACCCGCAGCTCCAGTTCCTCAAGCAGCTTTGGATAGGCAAGCGCCATCGGCCACAGCGGTGCCAGAAACAACAGGCTGCCCAGATGAATGTCCTGCCACAGTCGCGCCAGACGGCTGGCGAACAGCCCGTTGGCCTGTTGTGTGGCGTGCTGACTGATCAGGATCAACTGACGGAAAGCGGCCGGAATTTCTTCAGGCGGCTTGGCGGGCAAGCGACCCAGCAGCACCTCCGTGCGTGCCAGACCCAGTCGGTTGATCGCGATTTCCAGGCTCTCGGCCTGTTCAGTGATGCCGTGCGTGTGGTGATTGGCCTCGCGCATCACGCTGAGCACCAGTGCAGGACTTTCCTGCATCATTTCCGCAATTTCACGCAACGAGCGGCGACTGTCATTGAGTGCCGCACGAACCCGGTCGTGGTTGGCCGCAGGCACGGGCAGATCGACGCCGTCGAGCAGTCTGACCCAGGATTCAAGCGTCTTTGGAACCGGCGGATGTGGAACATGCGTTGTCGACATTCGATGCCCTGTGCAGCTGATTTTCGAGCTGGGAGGCTGCCAGCGTTCTGGGGCGCGACAGCCTTTTTCGATCCCGCGATTCCGGGCGGAACTGGTTTTTTAGCAATAACTGCCTATAGTCTGGCCCAGTTAGGCCGATAAGGAGAAGAAGAGTTTCAAGAACTTCCGGACTGTCCCTGAACCCGACTCAGTAAAGTATTTTCTCCTATGGCTAAAATTATCGGCATCATTGTCGTTTTCGCGAGTGTCCTCGGCGGATACGTCCTGTCTCACGGCAAGATCATGGCCCTGTTTCAGCCCTACGAGGTGTTGATCATCGGCGGTGCTGCGCTGGGTGCATTTCTGCAGGCCAACCCTGGCCACATGACCATGCACGTGTTCAAGAAGTCGCTGAAAATGTTCGGCACACGCTTCACCCACGCCTATTACCTTGAGGTGCTGGGGCTGGTTTACGAGATCCTCAACAAGAGCCGTCGCGAAGGCATGATGGCGATTGAAGGGGATATCGAAGAGCCGGCCGCAAGCCCCATCTTCGCCAAATACCCAGGTGTACTGAAAGATGAACGCATGACGGCGTACATCTGCGATTACCTGCGCATCATGTCCTCGGGCAACATGGCTCCCCACGAGCTGGAAGGCCTGTTCGACATGGAACTGCTGAGCATGAAGGAAGAGCTCGAGCATCCGTCGCACGCCATCACCGGTATTGCCGACGGCATGCCCGGTTTCGGTATCGTCGCGGCGGTACTGGGTATCGTAGTGACCATGGCGTCCCTGGGGTCGGGCGACAAGGCGGCCATCGGCATGCACGTAGGTGCGGCACTGGTGGGTACCTTCTTCGGTATTCTCGCGGCTTATGGTTTCTTCGGTCCGCTGGCCACTTCCCTGGCTCACGATGCCAAGGAAGAAATGAACGTCTACGAATGCATCAAGGCTTCTCTGGTGGCCTCGGCCTCCGGCATGCCGCCTTCGCTGGCCGTCGAGTTCGGCCGCAAGGTTCTGTATCCGCTGCATCGCCCCAGCTTCAGTGAGCTGGAACAAGCGGTTCGCGGTCGCTAAGCCATGGAAAATAATCAGCCGATAATCATCAAGCGCGTCAAGCGCTTCGGTGGAGGGCATCACGGCGGCGCCTGGAAAATCGCCTTTGCCGACTTCGCGACGGCCATGATGGCGTTCTTCCTGGTGCTGTGGCTGATGTCGTCCGCCACGCCCGAGCAGTTGATTGCCGTGGCCGGTTACTTCAAGGATCCGGTCGGGTTCTCCGACAGCGGTTCGCCCTACGTGATCGACCTGGGCGGCTCGCCGGAAATGTCGCCTAACCAGACGCTCAACCCTGAAGTGAAGACCACACCTTCGCCGGATACGGTGCCGATCGAGTCCGACACCTCGGAATCCAAGGCTGAAGAGGTCGAGCAGGAACGTCTCGAAATGCTTCTGCAGGAATTGCAGAACAAGGTCGAAGAGAACCCGCAACTGCAGAAATTCAAGGACCAGATTCTGTTCGAGATCACGCAGGACGGTCTGCGCATCCAGATCATGGATGCTGACAACCGGCCGATGTTCGACTCCGGCAGTGCGCGCTTGAAGCCTTACTTCGAAGACATTCTGCTGGCGATGGCTGACACCATCAAAAGCGTGCCCAACAAGATCAGCATCAGCGGCCATACCGATGCCACGCCGTTCGTAGGCAATGGCGGATTCGGCAACTGGGAACTGTCGGCCAACCGGGCCAACGCTGCGCGCCGTGCTCTGGTTGCAGGCAGTTATCCGGATCCGCAGGTGGCCCGCGTGGTCGGTTATGCCTCATCGGCGCTTTATGACCGTGAGAACCCGACCAACCCCGTGAACCGTCGTATCGATATCGTTGTGCTGACCAAGAAGGCCCAGGAACGTATTGAAGGTGCTCAAAACTCTGGTGGTGCCCCGCAGGTGCCTGCTGCTCCGGCAGCACCGGGTGCAGTGCCTGGCGCTTCGACGGCGCCAGCGCCGGTCGATCCGCAGGCCTATGCCCAGCCCCATGAGATCCGGCAGAAGCTGAACATCTTCGATCAGGGCACGCTGAAGGTCGAGCCGACCCAGAACTGAGTCCTGACACCTACAAAAATGCCGCGATCATCGCGGCATTCTTGTTTTCGGCAGAACGTCGGCGCAGACAGGTATCAGTAGCTGTCTTCCGGCAGGCTGGCGATGATCGAGCGATAGCTGTTCATGCGTTGCTGCTGAACGCGCCCGTCTTCGAGTGCCTTGAGCAGAGCGCAGCCCGGTTCGCGGTCGTGCTTGCAGTCGCGGAAACGGCATGTGCCGATCAGGTCGTTGAACTCGATGAAGCCCGCCTCCACGTCGGCGCGGCTGACATGCCCCAGTCCGAATTCACGGATGCCGGGCGAGTCGATGAGGTCGCCGCCACGCGGAAAGTGGAACAGTCGCGCAGTGGTTGTGGTGTGCGTGCCCTGGCCGGACAGCTCCGACAACGGGCCGACACGCGTCCCGACTTCAGGCAGCAGGCTGTTGACCAGCGAGGACTTGCCCACGCCGGACTGACCCACGAACACGCTGATGTGGCCATCCAGGCGCGCCTGCAACTGCTGCATGCCGTCGCCGTGATGCGCAGACACTTCCAGCACCGGGTAACCCAGCGTGCGGTAGACCGCCAGCAAGGCGTTGAGCGCAGGAGCGTTCTGCTCGTCGATCAGGTCAGCCTTATTGAGCAGCAACAGCGGATGAATCCCGGCATGCTCGGCGGCGACCAGATAACGGTCGATCAGGTTGGCATGCGGCTCGGGCATCGGGGCGAAGACAATGACGATCAGGTCGACGTTGGCTGCCACCGGCTTGAGCTGGCCGCGTGAATCCGGACGGCACAGTTCGGTGGTGCGGGGCAGTTGGGCGACGATGACGCCGATGCCCTGATTGCCGGCGCGCCAGACCACGCGATCACCGGTCACCAGTGCGGGCAGGTTGGCACGCAAGTGACAGCGGAACACCTGGCCTATCTGTTCGCCTTCCTGGGCCTCGACTTCGACCTGAACGCCGAAGTGGGCGATCACCAGACCGGTCTGTTCCGGGCCGAGGTCACCGCCTTCGAGTGTTTCGAGCGCGACAGACTCGCGTTTCGCAGCGCGGGCAGCACGTTCGCCCTGAATCTTTTCGATGCGCCAGTTCTGACGACGATTGAGTTGGCGTTTGGCCATGGGTGTTCCGATGTGATGAAGCAGATGAATAGGCAGTACGTTGAATCGGGCGGCAGTCTAGCACGGCCGGGTAAGCTAAACTGCGCGCCTACGCTGAGGAGTCGTCATATGCAGAACAAGCAGAACCTTATCTGGATCGACCTGGAAATGACCGGTCTGGACCCTGACACCGATGTCATCATCGAAATGGCCACGATCATCACCGATAGTGAGCTGAACACCCTGGCCGAAGGTCCGGTACTCGCGATTCATCAGAGCGATGAGACGCTGGCGCGAATGGACGAGTGGAACACCCGTCAGCACGGCGGCTCGGGCCTGACCCAGCGCGTACGTGAAAGCACGGTGACGATGGCGGATGCCGAGGCGCAGACTCTGGCCTTCATCATGCAATGGGTGCCTGAGCGCAGTTCGCCGATCTGTGGCAACAGCATCTGCCAGGACCGTCGCTTCCTGTACCGCCATATGCCGACCCTGGAACACTACTTTCACTACCGCAACCTTGACGTCTCCACACTCAAGGAGCTGGCTGCGCGCTGGTCGCCGAACCTCAAGTTCCAGAAGGGCAGTACGCACTTGGCGCTGGACGACATTCGCGAGTCGATTGCCGAACTGCGCTTTTACCGCGAGCACTTCATCAAGTAACACGTGAGGCCAGTGCAGCGAATGAATCTTCGCTGCACCCTTTCAGTGCATAAGCCTTTCGGCGCACAACGGCGCTGGTTAAACTGCGCGCCCTTGTCGCCGAGTCGTCACCATGTTGCTGATGCTTTACCTGATTGCAATCACTGCTGAAGCCATGACCGGCGCACTGTCTGCCGGACGACGCGGCATGGACTGGTTTGGCGTGGTGCTGATCGCCTGCGTTACTGCGTTGGGTGGCGGTTCGGTACGTGATGTGCTGATCGGCCATTACCCGCTGACCTGGGTCAAACACCCGGAATACCTGGTGCTGACTAGCATTGCGGCGCTGGTGACCATTTTCATCGCCCCGCTGATGCGGCATCTGCGCTCGCTGTTTCTAGTGCTCGATGCGCTCGGGCTGGTGGCCTTCACATTGATTGGCTGCATGACTGCGCTGGAAGCCGGGCACGGCATGCTGATCGCGTCGGTGTGCGGGGTGATTACCGGTGTGTTCGGCGGCATCCTGCGGGACATCTTCTGCAACGATATTCCGCTGATCTTCCGTCGCGAGCTGTACGCCAGCGTCTCGTTCCTCGCCGCGTGGTGCTTCCTGCTGTGCGGTTATCTGGAGTTGCCTTCCGAACAAAGCGTGCTGATCACCCTGTTCGGCGGCCTGCTGCTGCGCCTGCTGGCGATCCGTTTCCACTGGGAAATGCCCAAGTTCGTCTACAAGGATGAGCCTTGATCTGATGGGCGCTCTAACGCGCGTGGGTGCGGGGGCTTTACTGATCGCACATGCGTCAGGAGCGACCATGCCTGCCCAGCGCCCACGCCACATGTTCTCTGACCATCTCGGATGGATAATCACGCCGGGCTTCCAGCGCTTCTATCACGGGAATGGTCGAAGGTGCGTTGCCCAGTCCGACCGCCAGATTTCTCAGCCAGCGTTCATACCCGGCCCGTCGCAAGGGTGAGCCTTCGGTGCTGCTCAGAAATTTATCCTCGTCCCACAGAAACAGCTCGGCCAGCCCCGCGTTGTCCAGGTTGTGGCGCGGCTGAAAGTCGCTCTGGTCGGTAGGGCGGGCGAAGCGGTTCCAGGGGCAGACGATCTGGCAGTCATCACAGCCGAATACCCGATTCCCAATCAAAGGGCGCAGCTCTTCGGGGATGGAGGTCTTCAGCTCGATGGTCAGGTAGGAGATGCAGCGGCGCGCATCCAGCACGTAAGGACCGACAAAGGCTGCTGTGGGACAGATGTCGAGACACGCCGTGCAGCGCCCGCAATGTTCGGTGGCGTGTGGCGGATCGACCGGCAGCGGGATGTCCACAAACAGCTCGCCGAGAAAGAAAAAACTGCCAGCCTTGCGATTGAGCACCAGCGTGTTCTTGCCGATCCAGCCCAGCCCGGCCTGTTCGGCGATTGCTTTTTCCAGCACCGGCGCGCTGTCGACGAAGGCCCTGAAGCCAAAGGGGCCGATGGCTTGCTGGATGCGCTCTGCCAGTTGCTGCAGGCGTTTGCGGATAAGCTTGTGGTAGTCGCGTCCCAGGGCGTAGCGGGATACGTAGGCTTTTTCAGGCTCGCTCAGGCGCTGAGCCATTTCCGTGTCGCCTGGCAGATAGTCCATGCGCAGCGATACTACCCGCAGCGTTCCCGGCACCAGCTCTTCAGGATGGGAACGTTTGCTGCCATGGGCTGCCATATAGTCCATTTCGCCGTGATAGCCCGCTTCGAGCCAGCGCTGCAGATGCTGCTCATGCTCTGCCAGATCGAGCCCGGAGATGCCGACTTCCTGAAAGCCGAGCTCACGGCCCCACGCCTTGATCGATTGCGCAAGGGTGACAAGGTCGTCAGCGGTGGGAAGTTCAGCGGTAATAGCGGACATGCGCAGAGAGAAACCAGAGACAAGGTGCGTATAATTCTGCCAGACATCGGAGCCTAGAGACGCATGTTAGACACGAAACCCGAATTACCCGACGCGCTGTACAGCGCTGCGCAGGTGCGTGACCTCGATGCCCGGCTGATTGCCGCAGGCACGCCAGGCTTCGAATTGATGCAGCGTGCCGCGCACGCAACCTGGCGGGCGATCCGCAGGCGCTGGCCCGAAGCGAGCGAGCTGACGGTGCTGGCCGGGCATGGCAACAACGCCGGAGACGGTTATCTGGTGGCCTCGCTGGCCCACAAGACCGGCTGGCAGGTGCGGGTTCTGGCCGTCGGTGATCCTGCTGCGTTGAAGGGCGACGCTGCACTGGCCTACGCCGCTGCGTCGGGCGTCAATATCCAGCCCTGGGCCAATCAGGCCATGGCTGGCATTGTGGTGGATGCTCTTCTGGGAACAGGTCTGCAGGGTGATGTGCGCGATCCTTATCGTTCAGCTATCGAGGCGATCAATGCCAGCGGCTTGCCGGTGGCGGCGGTGGATATTCCCTCGGGCTTGTGTGCCGATACCGGGCATTGCCTGGGTGTCGCCGTCCGAGCAGACCTCACCGTGACATTTATCGGCCTGAAAATGGGCATGCTGACCGGCGATGCCCCCGATCTGATCGGGCAACTGATCTTTGATGATCTACAGGCCGACAAGGCCATCGTCGCCCAAGCGCCGGTAACTGCAAAACGACTCGACAAAACCAGCCTGCCTTTTCTGGCGCCTCGACCGCGCACGGCTCATAAAGGTATGTACGGCCGCGTGCTGATCATCGGTGGAGATCACGGTTTTGGCGGTGCTGCATTGTTGAGCGCCGAAAGCGCTTTGCGCAGCGGGGCAGGCATGGTCACGCTGGCGACCCGCACCGAACATGTGCCCGCCGCGCTGACGCGCATGCCCGAGATCATGAGCGCAGGCATCCACTCGGCCAACCAGCTCATGACGCTGATCGAGGCAGCCAGCGTACTGGTTGTCGGGCCTGGTCTGGGTCAGGATAGTTGGGGGCGCAGTCTGCTGTCTGCTGCGGCCAATGCAGATCGGCCGCAGGTCTGGGATGCCGATGCGCTCAATCAACTGGCAACCGGGCAGGTGGTCCTGCCGAAGAACAGCGTTATCACCCCGCATCCCGGTGAAGCGGCGCGCCTGCTGGGTATCAGTACTCAGGAGGTGCAGAACGACCGCGCCGCTGCAGCTCACGCGCTGGCGCGTAAATTTAACGCCGTCTGCGTGCTCAAGGGCTCAGGGAGTCTGATCGCCGATGTCGAGGGGCGACTGGCGCTGTGTGATCGCGGTCACCCTGCCATGGCCACTGCGGGCCTTGGCGATGTGCTGGCCGGGCTGACCGGTGCGCTGATGGCTCAACACATGAGTGCGTTCGATGCGGCCTGTCTGGCGGTGTGGCTGCATGCCAGTGCCGGTCAGAAAATCGGTGCATCGGGGCGTGGCATGGCAGCCAGCGATATTATTCCCGCCATTCGTCAGTTACTGGAGGAGCTGAAACCGTGTCTGATTTAACGCTGCATGTGATTGGCGAAGAGGCCATGATGGCTTTCGGTGCACGCCTCGCGCAGGTCTCCGAGGGTGTAGGCGTCATTTTTCTGGACGGGGATCTGGGCGCGGGCAAGACCACGCTTTCGCGAGGCCTGATACGTGGATTCGGGCACGAAGGGGCTGTGAAGAGCCCGACCTTCACCCTCGTTGAACCCTATGAAATAGGGACGATCAAGGTTTTCCACTTCGACTTGTATCGCCTGGTCGATCCGGAAGAACTGGAGTTCATGGGCGTGCGTGATTACTTCGACGGTGACTCACTTTGTCTCATTGAGTGGCCCCAGCGTGGTGCAGGCTTTTTGCCAAAGCCTGACCTGACCATTACCATTAGCCCGCACGGAGAAGGTCGTTCCGTGATATTGAGCCCCACGGGTTCGCGTGGCGAACGCTGGTGTGCCACTTTGGCTTTGGAATTCAAATAGATATGGGGTTAGGTATGCGCATGCGCGCGCTGGTTACTGTAGTAGGTCTGCTGTTGATGGCCTTGGCTGTCGAAGCGCTGGCCGCTACGCAAGTACGAAGTGTCCGCTTATGGCGAGCGCCGGACAACACTCGGTTGGTATTCGACCTTTCAGGACCTGTCCAGCACAGCGTATTTACCCTGACTTCACCTGACCGTCTGGTGATCGACATCAATGGTGCGACATTGGGCGGACCGCTCAATGTGTCGACCGCCAACACGCCGATCACCAGCATGCGCTCTGCGCAGCGCACTGCGACCGATCTGCGCGTGGTCATCGACCTCAAAAAGGCCGTGACGCCGAAAAGTTTCACGCTGGCGCCGAATCAGCAGTACGGCAACCGCCTTGTGGTTGATCTGTTCGACAACGCTGCCGACGCCAACCCGACGCCAGTGCCGACGATTGCAGACACCCCTGCGAACACTGCGCCTGCGGTGCCGATCAGCCCGTCCAAGCCTGAAGTCAAGCTGACGCCGGTGCCCAATGGCAAGCGCGATATCGTGGTCGTGATCGACGCCGGTCATGGCGGTGAAGACCCGGGTGCTTCCGGCAGGGGCGGTGAGAAAGAGAAAAACGTGGTGCTGTCGATTGCGCGTGAGCTCCAACGGCAGATCAATGCCGAGAAGGGCTATCGCGCCGAGTTGACGCGAACCGGCGACTACTTCATCCCGTTGCGCAAACGAACCGAGATCGCCCGCGCCAAGGGGGCCGACCTGTTCGTTTCCATTCACGCCGACGCTGCGCCGTCCACGGCGGCCTTTGGCGCGTCGGTGTTCGCCCTGTCTGATCGTGGTGCAACGTCCGAAACCGCACGCTGGCTGGCGGACAGTGAAAACCGTTCCGACCTGATTGGTGGTGCCGGTGCCGTGAGTCTCGATGACAAGGACCGCATGCTGGCGGGCGTACTGCTCGACCTGTCCATGACGGCATCGCTGTCTTCGAGCCTGAACGTCGGCCAGAAAGTCCTGAGCAACATCGGCCGGGTGACTTCGCTGCACAAATCCCGTGTCGAGCAGGCAGGCTTCATGGTGCTCAAATCGCCGGACATTCCGTCGATCCTGGTGGAAACCGGCTTTATTTCCAATGCCAACGAAGCCAACAAGCTGTCCTCGGCCTCGCATCAACAGGCACTGGCGCGCTCGATCAACTCCGGCGTGAAGCAGTTCTTCCAGCAGAACCCGCCACAGGGCACTTACATCGCCTGGCTGCGAGACAACGGCAAGCTGGCCCAGGGCCCGCGCAACCATGTCGTACGCTCCGGCGAAACGCTGGCCATGCTGGCCGCACGTTACGACATGAACATCGCCACATTGCGCAGCGCCAATGGCCTGAAGTCCGATGAGTTGAAAATCGGTCAGGACCTGCGCATTCCGAGCTCCGAGGTTGCAACACAGCCATGAATGATGAAGCCGTCAGCAGCGACCTTCTGCTCGAAGGCATTGAGCCGCAAGTCGAACAGGCCATCCTGAACGCCGCTCGCATCGAACTGCTCAGTCCTCGACTGGCGAACCAGATTGCGGCGGGCGAAGTGGTCGAGCGCCCTGCGTCGGTGATCAAGGAGTTGCTGGAAAACAGCCTCGATTCCGGTGCGCGACGCATTGACGTCGATGTCGAGCAGGCCGGTATCAAGCTGCTGAAAGTGCGCGACGATGGCAGCGGTATCTCTTCGGATGACCTGCCCTTGGCGCTGGCGCGCCATGCGACGAGCAAGATCCGCGATCTGGAAGACCTTGAACGCGTGATGAGCCTGGGCTTTCGCGGTGAGGCCCTGGCATCGATCAGTTCGGTGGCACGTCTCACCCTGACGTCTCGCACCCGTGACGCCGATCAGGCCTGGCAGGTCGAGACCGAAGGCCGCGACATGGCGCCTCGCGTGCAGCCTGCTGCGCATCCGGTCGGCACATCGGTTGAAGTGCGTGATCTGTTTTTCAACACGCCTGCTCGCCGCAAGTTTCTCAAGGCTGAAAAGACTGAATTCGATCATCTGCAGGAAGTGATCAAGCGCATGGCGCTCGCTCGTTTCGACGTGGCTTTCCATTTGCGTCATAACGGCAAGACCATTCTCAGTCTGCACGAAGCCCATGACGACACCGCTAGAGCGCGTCGCGTGTCGGCCATCTGCGGACCGGGCTTTCTGGAGCAGGCGCTGCCGATTGAGATCGAGCGCAACGGTCTGCATCTGTGGGGCTGGGTCGGATTGCCGACGTTCTCTCGCAGCCAGGCAGATCTGCAGTATTTCTTCGTCAATGGCCGAGCAGTGCGCGACAAACTCGTCGCCCATGCGGTGCGTCAGGCGTATCGCGATGTGTTGTTCAATGGCCGTCACCCGACCTTCGTGCTGTTTTTCGAAGTCGATCCGGCGGCTGTAGACGTCAACGTTCACCCGACCAAGCACGAAGTACGCTTCCGTGATGGTCGCACCGTGCACGATTTCCTGTACGGCACGCTGCACCGTGCGCTGGGTGACGTTCGGCCTGAAGATCAGTTGTCCGGCAGTGCACCTGTGACAGCGATTGTGCGTCCGACCGGCCCCGAAGCGGGCGAGTTCGGGCCGCAGGGCGAGATGCGTCTGGCCAATAACGTGCTCGAACAGCCGCAGGGCGAGACCTATGCACGTCCCGCAGGCTCTGGCTCGGGCGGCGGCTATCAGTATCAATACTCGCCGCGACCTGCTTCGCCGGGTGCGCCAGTCGCCGAAGTGCAAAGTGCCTACCGCGAGTTTTTCGCGCCGCTGCCGGGCACCACGCCGACGTCGTTGCCAGAGTCGCCTGCTGATATTCCACCGCTGGGTTATGCGCTCGCGCAGCTCAAAGGCATCTACATCCTGGCTGAAAACGCCCACGGACTGGTGCTGGTGGACATGCACGCCGCCCATGAGCGGATCATGTACGAGCGCCTGAAAATCGCCATGGCCAATGAAGGCCTTAGCGGACAGCCGCTGCTGGTGCCCGAGTCCATCGCGGTCAGTCAGCGCGAAGCGGACTGCGCTGAAGAACATCTGGCGACCTTCCAGCGCCTGGGTTTCGAATTGCAGCGTCTTGGCCCCGAGACGCTGGCCATCCGACAGATCCCCGCCTTGCTCAAGCAGGCCGAGGCCAACCGGCTGGTCAGCGATGTGCTCGCGGACCTGATGGAATATGGCACCAGTGACCGGGTGCAAGCGCACATGAACGAGCTGCTGGGCACCATGGCCTGTCATGGCGCGATCCGAGCCAACCGTCGTCTGGCGATCCCGGAAATGAACGGCTTGTTGCGCGACATGGAAAACACCGAGCGCAGCGGGCAATGCAACCACGGTCGTCCTACCTGGACCCAGATGGGGCTCAACGATCTGGATAAATTATTCCTGCGCGGACAATGAATGAATGCTTTACCTCCGGCCATCTTTCTCATGGGGCCAACCGCAGCGGGCAAGACCGATCTTGCAATCGAACTCACCAAGGTCCTGCCGTGTGAGCTGATCAGCGTCGATTCGGCGCTGGTCTATCGCGACATGGACATCGGCACGGCCAAGCCTTCCAAGGCGCAACTGGCCGAATTTCCGCACCGCCTGATCGACATACGCGACCCGTCTCAGAGCTATTCGGCGGCTGATTTTCGTACTGACGCACTGGCCGCCATGGCTGAAATCACCGCCCGGGGAAATATTCCTTTGCTGGTGGGCGGCACTATGTTGTATTTCAAGGCTCTATTGGACGGACTGGCGGATATGCCGGCGGCGGATGCGCAGGTTCGGGCACAGCTCGAAGCCGATGCGCTGGCCCATGGCTGGCAGTGGTTGCATGATCAATTGGCGGTGGTCGACCCGGTGTCGGCGGCACGTATTCACCCCAACGATCCGCAGCGATTGATCCGTGCACTGGAGGTTTATCGCGTCAGCGGAACGAGCATGACCGCACACCGCGAGCAACAAACTGCGCAAAGTACCGAAGCAGCGGCATCGGGGCGTCAGCAATTGCCCTATACTGTCGCGAATCTTGCGATAGCTCCGGCTGATCGCAAGGTACTGCATGACCGCATCGCACTACGTTTTTTGCAAATGCTGGACCAGGGGTTTCTGGACGAAGTACTGGCATTGCGCTCACGAGGCGACCTGCATTCAGGTCTGCCATCGATACGAGCCGTCGGTTATCGCCAGGTCTGGGATCACCTGGATGGAAAGCTGACACGGGATGAAATGCAGGAGCGCGGCATCATTGCAACGCGCCAACTGGCCAAACGGCAATTTACCTGGCTTCGCAGCTGGGAGAATTTGCACTGGTTGGACAGCCTGGCCAGCGACAATCTGCCACGCGCCTTGAAATACCTGGGATCGGTCTCCATATTGGGCTGAGTCCTTGCAATAGCCGTCTATCCTTGGGGGGTGGCCGGTAAGCCAATCGAATTCGATTTATTATTTATTGATCCTTAAAGGAGTGCGGCACATGTCAAAAGGGCATTCGCTACAAGACCCTTACTTGAATACCTTGCGTAAAGAGAAGGTCGGGGTATCGATCTACCTGGTCAACGGTATCAAGCTGCAGGGCACGATCGAGTCTTTCGACCAGTTCGTCATTTTGCTGAAAAACACTGTCAGCCAGATGGTTTACAAACACGCTATTTCCACCGTCGTACCGGTTCGTCCGATTCGTCTGCCCAGCGCCACCGACGCTGACGGCGCCGATGCCGAGCCAGGTAACGCCTGATAGGAGTCTGCCTTGTTCTTTGAGCGCCACAGCGGTGGTGAACGTGCGATTCTCGTTCACCTGGATGGTCAGGACCCTGAGGCGCGCGAAGATCCGCAGGAGTTTCAGGAGTTGGCCATGTCGGCTGGCGCCGATACCGTCGCGTTTATCAACGTGCCGCGTCATCGGCCATCCGCCAAATACCTGATTGGCTCTGGCAAGGTCGAGGAGCTTCGCGACCAGGTCAAGGCCGAGCAGGCCGACATCGTGATTTTCAATCACACCCTCACGCCCAGTCAGGAACGTAACCTCGAACGTGTTTTCGAGTGTCGCGTGCTTGATCGCACCGGTCTGATTCTGGATATCTTCGCCCAGCGCGCACGGACCCATGAAGGCAAGCTGCAGGTCGAACTGGCCCAGCTTGAGCACATGAGTACCCGTCTGGTGCGAGGCTGGACTCACCTTGAGCGTCAGAAGGGTGGTATCGGCCTGCGTGGGCCGGGTGAAACCCAGCTCGAAACGGACCGTCGTCTGCTTCGGGTTCGTCTGCGCCAGATCAAGGGCCGTCTCGAGAAGGTTCGCAGTCAGCGTGATCAGGCCCGTCGCGGCCGTCGTCGCGCCGACATCCCTTCGGTTTCGCTGGTGGGCTACACCAACGCCGGCAAATCCACACTGTTCAACGCCGTGACCGATTCCGACGTGTTCGCAGCCGATCAGCTGTTCGCCACGCTGGACCCGACGTTGCGTCGTCTGCAACTCGACGACCTGGGCCCCATCGTGCTGGCCGATACAGTGGGCTTCATTCGCCACCTGCCGCACAAACTGGTCGAAGCCTTCCGCGCCACGCTTGAAGAATCGAGCAACTCCGATTTACTGCTGCATGTGATCGACTCCCACGAGCCGGACCGCATGTCGCAGATCGAGCAGGTCATTGCCGTGCTCGGCGAGATCGGTGCCGAGGGCTTGCCGATACTTGAGGTCTATAACAAACTCGATCTGCTTGAAGGCGTAGAGCCTCAGATACAGCGTGATGCCGATGGCAAGCCGCAACGTGTCTGGGTGTCTGCCCGGGATGGTCGTGGGCTGGACCTGCTCAAGCAGGCCGTAGCCGAACTGCTGGGTGACGACCTGTTCGTCGGCACCCTGTGTCTGCCTCAGCGTCTTGCCCGGCTGCGCGCCCAGTTCTTCGAGCTGGGTGCCGTGCAGAGCGAGACGCACGACGAGGAAGGCTCAAGTCTTCTGGCAGTGCGTATACCGCGCGTTGAACTCAATCGTCTGGTGACTCGCGAAGGATTGCAGCCGCTGGAGTTCATCGAGCAACACACTTTGCAATAAAAGCACGGGAAAGCCGTTGTACGGCTTTCGCGGGCATTCTGTAGCATGGGGCGGCGCGCCGATGGTGCGTCTTTGCTTTATCAGATGGAGAGCGCTATGGCTTGGAATGAGCCGGGTGGCAACTCGAATAATCAAGATCCCTGGGGTGGTAAACGCCGTGGCGGCGACCGCAAGGGGCCACCTGATCTCGACGAGGCCTTCCGTAAGCTGCAGGAAAGCCTGAATGGGCTGTTCGGCGGCGGTAAGAAACGCAGTGGTGATGGCGGCAGTGGCGGCAGTTCGGGCAAGGGCGGCGGCTTCGGTCTGCTCGGCATCGGCCTGGTCGTGCTTGTCGCTTTCTGGCTTTACAGCGCGATCTATGTCGTCGACGAACAGGAACAGGCGGTTGTACTGCGTTTCGGCCAGTACCACGAAACCGTGGGTCCGGGTCTGAACATCTATTTCCCGCCGTTCGATCGCAAGTACATGGAAAACGTGACTCGCGAGCGTGCCTACAGCAAGCAGGGCCAGATGCTCACCGAAGACGAGAACATCGTCGAAGTGCCGCTGACCGTGCAATACAAGATCAGCAATCTTCAGGATTTCGTCCTGAACGTCGATCAGCCTGAAATCAGCCTGCAGCACGCCACTGAAAGTGCGTTGCGCCATGTTGTGGGTTCCACGGCGATGGATCAGGTGCTGACCGAAGGCCGTGAACTGATGGCGAGCGAGATCAAGGAGCGCCTGCAGCGTTTCCTCGACACCTACCGCACCGGTATCACCGTGACTCAGGTCAACGTGCAGAGTGCTGCTGCGCCGCGTGAAGTGCAGGAAGCGTTCGATGACGTGATTCGTGCTCGTGAAGACGAGCAGCGTGCACGCAACCAGGCGGAAAGCTACGCCAACGGTGTGATCCCGGAAGCCCGTGGTCAGGCCCAGCGTATTCTTGAAGACGCCAACGGTTATCGCGACGAAGTGGTTTCCCGTGCCAAGGGTGAGGCTGACCGCTTTACCAAGCTGGTCGCCGAATACCGCAAGGCACCTGAAGTGACCCGTCAGCGTCTGTACCTGGACACCATGCAGGAAGTCTTCAGCAATACCAGCAAGGTCCTCGTGACCGGTGATAAAGGGCAGAACAATCTGCTGTATCTGCCACTCGACAAGATGATGGAAAACAGTCGCAGCGGTACCGGTAACACCTCGAGTACCGGTGGTTCATCCGCGACTGGAACTGATGCCGGCGTGCGAGCGGCCGATACTCAGCAGCGCGATGTACGTACCAGGGAGAGTCGCTGATGAGCAATAAATCGCTGATCACCCTAATTGTTGGTGTAGTACTGGCAGTCATTGCCTGGAACAGCTTCTACATCGTGTCCCAGACCGAACGCGCAGTTCTGCTGCAATTCGGTCGCGTGGTGCAGGCTGATGTCCAGCCGGGCCTTCACGTGAAGGTTCCTTACGTGAACCAGGTGCGCAAGTTCGACGGCCGTCTGCTGACCCTCGATGCTCCGACCCAGCGTTTTCTGACGCTGGAGAAGAAAGCCGTGATGGTCGACGCTTACGCCAAATGGCGCGTGAAGGATGCCGAGCGTTTCTACACGGCAACTTCCGGTCTGAAGCAGATTGCCGACGAGCGTCTGTCGCGCCGTCTGGAATCGGGTCTTCGTGACCAGTTCGGTAAGCGCACCCTGCACGAAGTCGTGTCGGGTGAGCGTGACGCACTGATGGCGGACATCACCGGTTCCCTGAACCGCATGGCCGAGAAAGAGCTGGGTATCGAAGTGGTCGACGTTCGCGTCAAGGCCATCGACCTGCCCAAGGAAGTGAACCGCAGTGTTTTCGAGCGCATGAGCACCGAGCGTGAGCGTGAAGCCCGTGAGCACCGTGCCAAGGGTAACGAGCTGGCTGAGGGCATCCGTGCCGACGCCGATCGTCAGCGTCGTGTGCTGCTGGCCGAAGCCTATCGCGAGTCTGAAGAAGCGCGCGGTGATGGTGATGCCCAGGCAGCGGCGATCTACTCCAAGGCCTACGGTCAGGATCAGGAGTTCTATGCGTTCTATCGCAGCCTGCGCGCCTACCGTGAAAGCTTCGCGAACAAGAGTGACATGCTGGTGCTTGACCCGAACAGCGAGTTCTTCCGCTATCTGGAAAAAGCCAAGCCGTAATATCTGGCTGTAATAAATTACCCCGCCGGGCGGCAAAACCGTCCGGTGGGGTGATCGTTCGGTAAAACGTGTGTATCATGCGGCAGCCGGGAAATTCCCGGCTTTTTTGCGTCTGCACGATTGATTGGCTGAAGCCCGCGTGGCGATCGGCAAGATTTTTCGAGGAAAGTGGTCTGCAAGGCCTGTCTCGGGCGTTTGTCGTGCCCGTCATACAGCGCACCACTTTCTGCTTCACTCAAGGCTGGCCTCATGGCTGGCCGCCCGGATCACAGGGGAAAGGCGTAATGGCAACGGTTGACCGCTGGCTGCTACCAGATGGCATCGAAGAAGTACTGCCACCGGAAGCGGCGCGCATTGAAGTAGCGCGCCGCCAGGTGTTGGATCTGTTTCAGAGCTGGGGCTATGAGTTCGTCGTCACCCCGCATATCGAGTATCTGGAGTCTCTGCTGACTGGCGCAGGCTCGGATCTGGATCTGCGCACCTTCAAGGTCATCGATCCGCAATCGGGTCGGCAGATGGGCTTCCGTGCCGACATCACGCCGCAGGTTGCGCGCATCGATGCACACACCCTCAAGCGTGAAGGCCCGAGCCGTCTGTGCTACGCAGGCAGTGTTCTGCATGCCCAGCCGCGCGCGCTGTCGTCTTCGCGCAGCCCGATCCAGCTCGGTGCCGAGCTGTACGGCGATGCAAGCCCGAGCAGTGACGTTGAAGTGATCAGCCTCATGCTCGCCATGCTGCAACTGGCCGATGTGCCGGATGTGCATATGGATCTTGGGCATGTCGGTATCTACCGTGGGCTGGCGCGTGCTGCCGGTCTGTCGGGCGAAGTCGAGCAACAGCTGTTCGATGCGCTGCAGCGCAAGGCCATCGATGAAGTGATCGCCCTGACGGCCAATCTGCCGCAGGAGCTGGCGTCGATGCTGCGTGCGCTGGTCGACCTTTGTGGTGGTCATGAAGTCCTGGCTGCGGCCCGTGATCGTCTGGCCGGTGCGCCGGAACCCGTGCTCGCTGCGCTGGACGATCTGGTGAGCATCGCCGACCGCCTCGCAGCGCGCTTCCCGCAGTTGCCGTTGTATTTCGATCTCGGTGAGCTGCGTGGCTATCACTACCATACCGGCGTCGTGTTCGCGGTCTTCGTGCCGGGCGTCGGGCAGTCGATTGCCCAGGGCGGTCGCTACGACGACATCGGCGCCGACTTCGGCCGTGCGCGTCCGGCCACCGGCTTTTCCACTGACCTGAAAACCCTGGTCACGCTGGGGCAGGCAGAAATCGTATTACCGTCCGGTGGCATCTGGATGCCGGACAGCACGGATGCAGCACTCTGGCAGCAGGTTTGCCAGTTGCGCAGCGAAGGTCAACGTGTGGTTCAGGCGTTGCCTGGGCAGCAGGTAAGCGCGGCACGTGAAGCCGACTGTGACCGGCAATTGATTCAGCATGGCGAGCACTGGCAGGTAATGCCGCTGGCTTCTTGAGTATTCCTGCCGGCCGCCGCCGGCACCAAGTTTGCGTGAATGAGGACGAGTGTTATGGGTAAGAATGTCGTAGTCCTGGGCACCCAGTGGGGTGATGAGGGCAAAGGCAAGATCGTTGATCTGCTGACCGAACATGCTACCGCCGTAGTTCGCTATCAGGGTGGCCACAATGCGGGTCACACCCTGGTGATCGACGGTGAGAAAACCGTATTGCACCTGATTCCGTCCGGTGTACTGCGCGAAGGCGTGCAGTGCCTGATCGGTAACGGTGTGGTGGTTGCTCCCGACGCACTGCTGCGTGAAATCATCAAGCTGGAAGAGAAAGGCATTCCGGTGCGCGAGCGTCTGCGCATCAGCCCTTCCTGCCCGCTGATCCTGTCGTATCACGTTGCGCTGGATCAGGCGCGTGAGAAGGCCCGTGGCGAGTTCAAGATCGGTACGACCGGTCGCGGCATCGGCCCGGCTTACGAAGACAAGGTTGCACGTCGCGGTCTGCGCATCGGCGACCTCTTCCACCGTGAGCGTTTCGCGTCCAAGCTGGGCGAGTTGCTGGATTACCACAACTTCGTGCTGGTCAATTACTACAAAGAGCCTGCGATCGATTTCCAGAAGACACTCGACGAGTGCATGGAATACGCCGACATGCTCGAACCCCTGATGCTCGACGTCACCGCCACGCTGCATGAGATGCGTCGCGACGGCAAGGACATCATGTTCGAAGGCGCTCAGGGTTCGTTGCTGGACATCGACCACGGCACCTATCCGTACGTCACCAGCTCCAACACCACGGCTGGCGGCATCGCCACCGGTTCGGGTTTCGGTCCGATGTATCTGGATTACATTCTGGGTATCACCAAGGCTTACACCACGCGCGTCGGCTCGGGTCCGTTCCCTACCGAGCTGTTCGATGACGTTGGCGCTTTCCTGGCCAAGCGTGGCCATGAGTTCGGTGCTACCACCGGTCGTGCCCGTCGTTGCGGCTGGTTCGACGCCGTCATTTTGCGTCGTGCTATCGAAATCAACAGCATCTCGGGCCTGTGCCTGACCAAGCTGGACGTGCTCGACGGTCTTGAAACCATCAACATCTGTGTGGGTTACAAGAACGAAAACGGCGCGGTGATCGACGCGCCGACCGATGCCGACAGCTACCTGGGTCTGGAGCCGGTCTACGAGCAGATGCCAGGCTGGAGCGAATCCACGCTGGGCGCTCAGACGCTGGAGCAGTTGCCAGCCAATGCGCGCGCTTACATCAAGCGTGTCGAAGAGCTGGTAGGCGCACCTATCGACATCATCTCGACCGGTCCTGATCGCAACGAAACCATCGTTCTGCGTCACCCTTTCGCGTAACACGTCGTCAGCTGCAAAAAGAAGGGCCGCCATGTGCGGCCCTTTTTTGTAGCTCATTCAGAGCATGGGCACGGCACCACTGATCGTTCCTCACGCTCTGCGTGGGAATGCCGCTCAGGACGCTCCGCGTCCGATCCTCTCGGGACGGGCGAAATGTGAATTGCATCGCGGCACGGCCCTTGCTATACAAACGACAGAAAAGTGCCACTATTTTAATGGCGCTCAGGTTGGAGGGATTCTCCTGTGTCGGCTGTGTTATCTCTGTTGCAAAGTCGTTTGCTGCGCCCGGTGTTCATTGCACTGGGCATCGCCCTTTTGGTGCAGGTGGTGGTCGCGGTTGCGCTCACCCGGAGCACGGTCACCGCGCTTGAAGCGGATCTGGCCAATCGTCTGGGGGTAGATTCGCAACATGTCTCTTCCGAGCTGGAGCGGGCGAGTAGTGAAGTGACATCCAGTCTGGATGCGCTTTCTACCAGTACCCGTCAGCGTCTCAGTACCGGCCTGTCCACGCGTCTGAAAGAAGAGCAGGCGCAACTGCGCGCTACGCTGGAAAAAGACCTCAAGGAATCCGCCACTGATATGGCAGAACTGCTGGCTGCGGTTGCGCCGCGTGCCATGTGGGATAACGACACACCGACACTTTCCGAATTTGCCCGTCGTGCGCAGCGCAATCCCAATGTGCTGTTCGTGGTGTATGACGATGCGGCTGGCGAGCACCTGACGCGCTACATGAACCGCGACAATCCCCTGGTCAAGGCGCTTCTCGCCAAGGGGGAGGGCGAGCGGGCGATGGACAAGATTCTCAACGCTGCGAAAAACGATCCGTCGGTGTATTACGTCGAAGCCTCCATCAGTCCTAACGGTGTCGAGATCGGCAAGGTGCGCATGGGCGTCTCGACGGCGACGGTCGAGGAAAACCTGGCTGCGCTGGACAAGCGTTTCGCCACGTTGATCACCAGCGGCGAGCAGTTGGTATCAGAAAGCCTGGCGGGTGCTTCAAAAGACAGTTCTGCGGCGCTGCGCACTCGTCTGGAGTCCGCGCAAACAGCAGCAACCGCGATGGCCAGCAATACCCGTTCTGCCGTTCAGGGCGCGGCTCAAACCTTGCGCTGGAATATCGCCGTCGGACTTGCCGTCATCGGTCTCGGCGTTCTGCTTTTGCTGGCGGTGGTGCTGGGCCGTCGTGTGGTCAGTAAGCTGCATCTGCTGATCGCGGCGCTCAATGACCTGGCAGCAGGTGAGGGCGACCTGACGCGCCGGGTGAAGCTCGACAGCAACGACGAGATCGGCGACATGTCGGCTGCGGTCAATCGTTTCATCGACAAGCTTCAGCCCATCGTTCGAGAAGCAGGCGAGGTGGCGCAACTGACCGGTGTCGAAATCGGTGCCATGAGCCAGCGAAACGCGGGCGCCGATGCCGCAGCCGCGTTGCAGCGAGACGAGGTGGCTGCCAGCCTGCAAGCGCTTGAACAAATGGCTGATGAGGCTCAAGCGGAAAGCCAGGCCATGCAGGAAGCGCTGCGTCAGGTCATCGACATCAAGCAGGCAACCGATGAAAACACGCGTACGTCCAATCAGGTTGGCGGGCTCATAGAAGCGCTGGCCGGTCAGGTGGAAACCGGTGCTCAGGTGATCGAGCGTCTGGCGCGGCAGAGCGAGCAGATCGAGGTGGTGCTTGAAGTGATTCATGGCATCGCCGAGCAGACCAACCTGTTGGCCCTCAACGCAGCCATCGAGGCAGCGCGCGCAGGCGAGACCGGCCGCGGCTTTGCCGTGGTGGCTGACGAAGTCCGCGCCCTGGCCAGCAAGACCCAGAGTTCAACCGGTGATATTCAGGAGCACATCACCAAGTTGCAGGCCGGTGCCAAAGAGGCGGTCGCAACCATCGGTCTGGCCGGGCGTCAGGCGAAGGAGGGGCTGGCCGTGCTGCGTGACAGCGCAAGGCTGCAGCAAACCGTGCAGGCCTCGGTCGAGCAGGTGCATGCAGCAATTGGTCTGGCCACGCGAGCAGCGGAACATCAGGCGCAGGGCGCCCATGCGGTGAAAGGACGTGTTGAAGTGATTCATGCACAGGCCGAGAAAGCCGCCCAGGCGGTGGTGGAGACGACGGCAAGCGGCCGAACGCTGGACAAGCTTTCGGTGCGTCTGAAGGCGAGTCTTGGGCAGTTCAGGGCTTAGCTCCAGCCTGCGCGGCAGGTGTTGTAGCACCTTTTCATTTTGGGGCAACTATGAGTTCTGTGAGTAGCCAACAAGGGGCCTTGAAAGGTTAATGCTCTATGGAGATCGTCGCTGAAGGGGCGGGGATCCAGCGCCAAGCGCTGAAACTATGGAGAACTTTCAATGGTCACCAAGAAAAAAACCAGCAAAAAACCTGCGCTTCTAAGTAAGCCGTTTCCGCCGTTCATAGGTGAATTGCCTGATGTCGTGCTCAAGAGCGTCGGGGTTGAAGTGGATCTGGATGCCAAGGCTACCCCTGCCGGAGTGTCGGGGGCGATTTACAACATGGCGGGTGGTCCGTTGCGCGTCAGCGTCACTGCGGGTACATCATCTGCTTACGATCATCTTCCTTTTGTTTCCGGAGATAAGGTTACGCTTGAGCTTTCAGCGGGAGGAGGTTCAGGCGTTATCTGGAGTGACTCATTCACCGCAAGGTTCAGGTATATCCACGATCCACGGGGGACTTATTCCGGGGACTACCGCACGTTTTATATTTCTGCCGATGAGGTGAAGGCTTACGCAGGAAAAAAACTGGCTCTCACGTGCAGTGCGCAAAGTCCGGGCGGCAAGCTGCGTGTCTCCAGCCCATTGGAGTTTTTGATCCGCGGCTTGCCCGTGTCCGACGAGGACGCTGCGACCACGCCTGAGCAAAGCAGTGTCGCATTGCCTGGTCCAGTGGTTCTGGAGGCGATCAGCGATACGGTAGACCCGGACAACCTCAGCTCGCGGGGTGAGTTGAAATACATCACGGTTGCGATCGACTACCCAATGGAGCTTGACGACATCGTCAGATTGTCCATGACAGGGCGGGATGTCGATCAGAACGAAATTGTCTTCACGGACAGGGATCGTCCGATCAGTGAGTCCAATCTTGCACGGCGTCCGCTGACCATCACCTTTCTGGAGGAGCAGATCAAGCCTTTGATCGGAGGAGTCATCGTTCTCTCTTACCAGGTCGCAAGAAAGGGCGTCTGGCAGAGTTCTCCGGTAAAAGTGATCAGTATCGGGCCGAGCCTGGCCGGATTGCCGCCCTTTATCAATGAAGTCAAAGACGGTCGCCTGGATCCGGGCCTTATTGCTCAGTCAATCGATGTGCACATCCCGTCTGCGGGTACGAGAGTGGGAGACAGAATCACGCTTTACTGGAATGACTCCTCGCGAAAGAGGCCGTTCAGGGATAAGGCGACAGTGACGCAGCTCAATGTGGACGGTGACTTGTCATTCGATGTTTATGTGGATGAGGTCATACAGTTCAATCGCGGCAAAATCGTCACTCTTTTCTATACGATCGAGCGAGGTTCGGAGGGGGGTAGCAAGGCGACCTACAGGTCCGGCGATTACCGGTTTTTTGTCGGAAGCGAGCAGGAGCAGCGTACTGCGGGCTCTGCAATCTCTGTGGCCCCCAAAGTCAGTGGTCTCAGTGCAGGTGCCGTTGATCCTTCGCTGGTCGATGCGGGAGTTGGCGTGACTGTTCCTTTTTCCGATACTCAGGAGGGAGACAGCGTGACGGCCTTCTGGCAGACAGGTAGCGAAACGCCTTCGCCGATAGGGACTGTTCTGGTCGACGCCAGCAACGTTGACACTGATCTTTCATTTATGGCTCCTGCCGAGGTTGCAAAGGCAGCGCTCAATAAAAAGGTCAGCGTTTACTATGTGATCACTCGCAAGTGGACAGGAACTGCCGAGCAGAAAATCCGGTCTCGGGAAGTGATGTTCAGTGTGGGTGTCATTGCGGCTTCGGGGGCTCTTCCCGCGCCAGAGATCAGCCACGCTGAATACGACGTTCTTGATCCTATGGATGTTCTTGATGGTGAGACAGTGGTTGTCCGGCCTTACCCCACAATAGCCATCGGAGATCGGGTCAGACTTTTCTGGGTAGGAATGGAGGGGGCGGGGACGCCGGAATTGCCGGAGCAAGTTGTCAGTGATGTGAGTAAGCCGCTGATATTTACCATCCCGTCTTCAGCTATCGGCTGGAGTATGGGTGCGGATGTCTGGGTTTATTACCAGGTATCGCGCAACGGTGTTGCCAAGCCAATGGAGTCCGAGCCATCAGTTATCGAAGTGGAAATGCTCGGCTACGACCACTTGAGTACTCCTGTGGCTGATCAGGCTTCCGGGGGATTGTTGGACTTGTCCGAGATATCCACCCATATCACCTTCTCGTTGAAAGCATGGCCGTTCATCCAGGCAAAACAAAGAATATGGTTTTCGCTTGAGGGTGTGGATAAAAACGATGCGCCCTGGAAGGTTTATTTGTGGATCGCCAGAAGAGTCACTGCGCAAGAAGTTTCCCAGGGATTGAAAGCAAAAATTCCGTATCACAGATTCGGCAGCGTCAAGGACGGCAGCAAGATCAATGTTTACGCAAGCGTGACGTACGATGGCGACTTCAGTGAAAAATACGCTGACAAATTCCCCGTGCTGACCTTGACTGTCAGGCAGCCGACGCCCGTTGCTCCTGCCCAATTGAGCATCCTGCCCCTGAACATGACGTTGACTGCTGCTTACCCGCCTCAGGGCAGTACGCCTGTGGGCGAGGCGGCTCAGCTCAAGCCAATAGGGGGTACAAAGCCTTATCGCTTTAAGTCAGACGATCCGAGCGTTGTTCATGTAAGTGAGCTGGGCGTCGTCAAGGCAGTGAACAATGGTGATGCCGTCGTATCGATACATGATGCGACGGGTGCGAAGGTGGACGTGAGTATTTACGTCGAAGGTTTTCCTGAGCTTTATATGCTGGACCGGGATACTTACGAAGAGTGCGAGGCCTGGGCAAAAGAGGATGGGTTGACGATTCCGGCGCTGAGTGATTTGCGGCGTGTATGCACTGATCCAGGCAGGCCGATGGATTTCAGTGATGTTTCTCCACCCATTCTCTGGGCAAGTGATACGGATCAGGATCAAACCTACCGGACGCTTTATCTGCCGTTGGAGGATGTAGCGCGCATTGTTGACAGATCCAGTGCCGATCTCATGACGGCGTACGGCTCGGTAATCGTATTTCAAGCTCAGTATGAGGATGAGTAGGGCGAGGAGTAATCGAGCGCTCTAATCCAGCGACCGATTGGAGTCGCCAACGGCGGGCGTGAAGAAGTCATTGTCCGGAAAGCAAAAAACCGAGCCATTGGCTCGGTTTTTTTGAATTGGTGCCCAGAAGAAGACTCGAACTTCCACGACCTTGCGGTCACCAGCACCTGAAGCTGGCGTGTCTACCAATTTCACCATCTGGGCAGTATCAGCGACGTCGCCGTTGCTGATGGGGCGCACTATACGGCGATCGTTTTATTCTGTAAACCCCTGTTTTGATTTAATAATCAAAACCCCAGAATGCAAAAACCCGCTTTCGCGGGTTCTTGTGTGACATCAACCTGTTGTAGGCTGTTGCCTTGAATTGGTGCCCAGAAGAAGACTCGAACTTCCACGACCTTGCGGTCACCAGCACCTGAAGCTGGCGTGTCTACCAATTTCACCATCTGGGCAGTATCTTGAGGCCTTGGCCTGTCGATGGCGCGCACTATACGGAGCGTCTTTTGGGCTGTAAAGCCCATCGATGAAAAAAACTCCAAAAATTTCGCCAGCGGCGTGAATCGGGTCTTTCAGGGCAGTTTCAAGCGTTTTCAGTGAGCTGATTGAGCGTGAAATTTCCCGTTTCATAAGGTCTATGCCAAACTAACCCCTATATATACAAGGTGAAAACTATCTAATGGCCGATTGGCAGTCCCTCGATCCCGAGGCCGCTCGTGAAGCGGAAAAATACGAAAACCCTATTCCCAGCCGTGAGCTGATCCTTCAGCACCTTGCCGAGCGTGGTTCGCCGGC
Organism: Pseudomonas viridiflava; assembly: GCF_900184295.1. Taxonomy (NCBI): domain Bacteria; kingdom Pseudomonadati; phylum Pseudomonadota; class Gammaproteobacteria; order Pseudomonadales; family Pseudomonadaceae; genus Pseudomonas; species Pseudomonas viridiflava. Next base: position 5,288,709 of record NZ_LT855380.1, on the reverse strand, counting down.
CAGTCGCGAGCAACTGGTCGAAGAGTTCGGCCTGACCACTGAAGACCAGTTCGAGGCTCTGCGCCGTCGCCTTCGTGCGATGGAGCGCGACGCTCAATTGATCTACACACGTCGTGGCACTTATGCGCCAGTGGACAAGCTCGACTTGATCCTCGGCCGCATCTCCGGCCATCGCGACGGCTTCGGCTTTCTGGTCCCTGATGACGGTTCCGATGACCTGTTCATGAGCCCGGCGCAGATGCGTCTGGTGTTCGACGGCGACCGTGCCTTGGCTCGCGTTTCCGGTCTGGACCGTCGCGGGCGCCGTGAAGGCGTGATTGTCGAGGTCATTTCCCGTGGTCACGAATCCATCGTGGGTCGCTACTTCGAAGAGAGCGGCATTGGTTTCGTCATTCCGGACAATCCGAAAATCCAGCAGGAAGTGCTGGTGACACCGGGTCGCAACAACGGCGCGAAGATCGGGCAGTTCGTCGAGGTGAAAATCACCCATTGGCCAACGCCGCGCTTCCAGCCGCAAGGCGATGTGGTTGAAGTGGTCGGCAACTATATGGCGCCGGGCATGGAAATCGACGTCGCGCTGCGCACCTACGACATTCCTCATGTATGGCCTGAAGCCGTGCTCAAGGAAGCGGCGAAACTCAAGCCGGAAGTCGAGGACAAGGACAAGGAACACCGCGTCGATCTGCGTCACCTGCCGTTCGTGACCATCGACGGTGAAGATGCACGCGATTTCGACGATGCCGTCTATTGCGAAGCCAAGCCGGGCAAGCTGCGTCTGTTCTCCGGTGGCTGGAAGCTCTACGTGGCGATTGCCGACGTATCAAGCTACGTGAAGATTGGCTCTGCCCTGGATGCCGAATCCCAGGTGCGCGGCAACTCGGTGTACTTCCCCGAGCGTGTCGTGCCGATGCTGCCTGAGCAGTTGTCCAACGGCCTGTGCTCGCTGAACCCGCACGTCGATCGTCTGGCCATGGTCTGCGAGATGACCATCTCCAAGACCGGCGAGATGACGGATTACGTGTTCTACGAGGCTGTTATCCATTCCCATGCGCGCCTGACCTACAACAAGGTCAGCACGATTCTGGAGCAGCCGAAAACGGCTGAGGCCAAGAGTCTGCGTGGCGAATACGGCGATGTCGTTCCGCATCTCAAGCAGCTTTATGCGTTGTACAAAGTGCTGCTGGGCGCGCGCCATGTGCGTGGTGCCATTGACTTCGAAACGCAGGAAACCCGGATCATCTTCGGTTCCGAGCGCAAGATTGCCGAGATTCGTCCGACCACGCGCAACGATGCTCACAAGCTGATCGAGGAGTGCATGCTGGCGGCCAACGTGGCCACCGCTGAATTCCTGAAGAAGCACGAAATCCCTGCGCTGTATCGCGTGCACGATGGCCCGCCGCCAGAGCGTCTGGAAAAGCTCCGTGCTTTCCTGGGTGAGCTGGGTCTGTCATTGCACAAGGGCAAGGATGGTCCGACCCCGAAGGATTATCAGGCGCTGCTTGAAACCGTTCGTGACCGTCCGGACTACCATCTGATCCAGACCGTGATGCTGCGTTCGTTGAGCCAGGCTGTGTACAGCTCGGACAACAACGGCCACTTTGGTCTGAACTACGAAGCCTATACGCACTTCACCTCGCCGATCCGTCGTTACCCGGATCTGCTGACTCACCGTGCGATTCGCAGTGTGATCCGTTCCAAGCAGGACACGCCGCACGTGCGTCGTGCCGGTGCTGCAACTATTCCGAAAGCGCGCATCTATCCGTACGACGAAGCGTTGCTGGAGCAAATGGGCGAACAGTGCTCGATGAGCGAGCGCCGTGCCGACGAAGCCACCCGCGACGTGGTGAACTGGCTCAAGTGCGAATACATGAAAGACCGCGTCGGCGAGTCGTTCCCGGGTGTGATTACGGCCGTCACCGGCTTTGGTCTGTTCGTCGAGCTGACCGATATCTATGTCGAAGGTCTGGTGCACGTCACTGCCTTGCCAGGTGACTACTACCACTTCGATCCGCTGCACCATCGTCTTGCCGGCGAACGCACCGGGCGTAATTTCCGCCTGGGCGACACGGTAGAAGTGAAGGTCATGCGCGTCGATCTGGATGAGCGCAAGATCGACTTCGAGATTTCCGAGAAGTCTGCCGCGACCACTTCTTCGCCGGGCCGCAAGAGCCGTGGCCAGGAAACTGCAGCGCCTGCTGCTGCCGCCGAAAAGGAAAAGGCTCCGGCCAAATCCGGGCGTCGTACAGCGGCTACCAAGGAAGCACCGGTCGAGGCCTATCGCCCGAGCGACGCTGCGGCGAAGAACGCAGAAGTGCGCAAGAGCCGTGAAATGAAAAAAGCCCTTCTGGCTGAAGCGAAGGGTGGTAGCAAGGCGTCGTCGGGAAAGTCTGAAAGGCCTGATTCGGGCTCTGCACCTTCTTCAGGCAAGACCAGTAAACATCGTAAAGGGGGCTCGTCGAAAACGGGCTCCGCGTCATCGTCCAAGGGCGGTAGCGTTCGTAAACCCAAGGCCAAGTCATGAGTCAGCTGGAAAAAATCTACGGCGTGCATGCCGTAGAAGCGTTGCTTCGTCATCACCCGAAGCGGGTCAAGCACATCTGGCTCGCTGAGGGTCGCAGCGATCCGCGCGTTCAGGTGCTCGTCGAGCTGGCGGGTCAGAATCGCGTCACCATCGGCCAGGCCGAGCGCCGCGAAATGGACGCCTGGGTTGAGGGTGTGCATCAGGGCGTTGTGGCCGATGTCAGTCCGAGCCAGGTCTGGGGCGAAGCAATGCTCGATGAGCTGCTGGATCGTACCGAAGGCCCGCCTTTGTTGCTGGTGCTGGATGGTGTGACCGATCCGCACAACCTGGGTGCCTGCCTGCGTACCGCCGATGCCGCAGGTGCGTTGGCGGTTATCGTTCCCAAGGACAAGTCGGCAACGCTGACACCGGCTGTACGAAAAGTAGCCTGTGGCGCGGCGGAGGTGATCCCGCTGGTGGCTGTGACCAACCTGGCGCGTACGCTGGAAAAGCTGCAGCAGCGCGGCCTGTGGGTTGTCGGTACGGCGGGGGAGGCTGAGCAGGAGTTGTATCAGCAGGACCTGACTGGCCCGACGATCATCATCATGGGTGCCGAAGGCAAGGGCATGCGTCGCCTGACCCGCGAGCACTGCGATTATCTGGTGCGCCTGCCCATGGCCGGTAGCGTCAGCAGCCTGAACGTATCCGTGGCGACAGGCGTTTGTCTGTTCGAAGCGCTGCGTCAGCGCAGCGCCAAGGCGACCGGCAAGAAGGGCTGATAATCAGCTTTTGATTGATCGTGTCCACGCCTGAGCGTGGACACGATCATCTGCTCCGCCTAGGCACTGGTGATCTGTTCAAATAATCACCAATTGCCTTGCGCCCCACACGACCCTTCTCTACAATTGCGCCCCTTGCTGTCATGGCAGGCGCGCATGTGCCTGTTCCTGAGCAAGACCAACAGTGTCATTCACTCCTTGTCTGACCGCTTTCGGCGGCAGGCTACAACCCGTAAGGAGCATTCATGCGTCATTACGAAATTATCTTTTTGGTCCACCCGGATCAAAGCGAGCAAGTCGGCGGCATGGTAGAGCGTTACACCAAGCTGATCGAAGAAGACGGCGGCAAAATCCACCGTCTGGAAGATTGGGGCCGTCGTCAACTGGCTTACGCAATCAACAATGTTCACAAGGCTCACTACGTGATGCTGAACGTTGAGTGCTCTGGCAAGGCTCTGGCCGAGCTGGAAGACAACTTCCGTTACAACGATGCTGTGATCCGTAACCTGGTCATCCGTCGCGACGAAGCCGTAACTGGCCAGTCCGAGATGCTCAAGGCTGAAGAAAACCGCAGTGAGCGCCGTGAGCGTCGTGACCGTCCTGAGCACTCCGACAGCGCCGATGGCGATGACGGCGACAACAGCGACGTTAGCGATAACGCTGACGAGTAATCCACGGACCTTTTGAGGAGCCAATTACATGGCACGTTTCTTCCGTCGTCGTAAATTCTGCCGCTTCACCGCTGAAGACGTCAAAGAGATCGATTACAAAGATCTCAACACTCTGAAAGCCTACGTATCCGAGACCGGCAAAATCGTTCCAAGCCGTATCACTGGTACCAAAGCACGTTATCAGCGTCAGCTGGCCACCGCTATCAAGCGCGCCCGCTTCCTGGCCCTGCTGGCCTACACCGACAGCCACGGCCGCTGAGACCAGGTAGTCGACAAAACGTAACAAGGGATAGAAAGCATGCGTGCCCTGGCTGAATTCATCATGCGCGGCCGTATGCAGGCCACTCTCGTAGTGGCTGGATGTGCGGCATTGCCGCTGTTTTTCTGGTTGAGTGCTGCCGCAGGATGCCTTGTGCTTCTGCGGCGCGGGTTCAGTGATGCCGTTGGTGTCCTGTCCTGGGCTCTGCTGCCGGCCTTGGTCTGGTGGTATTTCGGCGAACCACGTGTAGCCATGGTGCTGGCTGGTTCGCTGAGCTTGGCAATGGTGTTGCGTGCCAGCGAGTCCTGGGTCCGCGTGCTGCTGGTCAGCGTAGCGTTGGGTGTGGTGTATGCAGTGGTTCTGGGTGCGGTTTTTGGCGAACCCATTGAAGCGATGTCGCAGGAGTTGCAGAAACACCTGCCGGCGATGCTCTCTGGGCTCTACGAGCAAATGAACGTAGAAGAACGCGCGCGTCTGGGAGCATTGATTGCCCCCGTCCTGATCGGCCTGATAGCGGCCTTGCTGCAAATCGTCAGTGTGCTGAGCCTGATTCTTGGGCGCTACTGGCAAGCGTTGTTGTACAACCCTGGTGGTTTCGGGCGTGAATTTCGCGCCGTGAGACTCCCGCTGGTACCGTCGTTGGTGCTGTTGGTGTGCATGCTTGTCGGGCCGAATTTCGGTCCGCAGATGGCAATGCTTACACCGCTCTGCAGCGTACCTCTGGTATTTGCAGGGCTGGCATTGATACACGGACTGGTCGCTGAAAAGCGCTTGTCCAGGTTCTGGCTGGTAGGGATGTACATCACGCTGCTGGTGTTCATGCAGCTGATCTATCCGTTGCTCGTGGTAATTGCCATTGTCGACAGCCTGATTGATTTTCGCGGTCGCCGGGTATCGAAAGATTCCGGCAATGGTCCTGCGAACGGTGAAGGTTAAAAGTTAAGAGGATTTCCACATGCAACTGATCCTTCTGGAAAAAGTCGCCAACCTGGGCAACCTGGGCGACAAAGTAAACGTTAAGGCCGGTTACGGTCGTAACTACCTGCTGCCTTACGGCAAAGCCACCGCTGCAACCGCTGCCAACCTGGCTGCGTTTGAAGAGCGTCGTGCCGAGCTGGAAAAACTGGCCGCGGACAAGAAAGCATCTGCCGAAACTCGCGCTGCCCAACTGGCTGAGCTGGAAGTGACTATCACTGCCACCGCTGGTGACGAAGGCAAGCTGTTCGGTTCGATCGGCACCCACGACATCGCTGATGCACTGACCGCCTCTGGCGTTGAAGTTGCAAAAAGCGAAGTTCGTCTGCCGAACGGCACTATCCGCAACGTTGGCGAATTCGACGTAGCCGTGCACCTGCACAGCGACGTAGAAGCGACCGTACGCGTTGTCGTAGTGGCTGCTTAAGCAGTACGTAATCGTCTGGCGGCATCGCCGTCAGAGGATTAACATCGGGCACGATCCTGTTCACAGGTCGTGCCCTTTGTCTTTGTGGCATCCCTATTCTGTAAACCTCGAATTCAAGTGGCCATGAACGAAATCTCCAGCCCTGAGCAATACGATCTGCAAACCGCTGCCCTCAAGGTGCCGCCGCATTCCATCGAGGCCGAACAGGCTGTACTCGGTGGTCTGATGCTGGACAACAACGCCTGGGAGCGGGTGCTCGATCAAGTCTCGGATGGCGATTTCTATCGACATGACCACCGCCTGATCTTCAGGGCTATCGCTCGTCTGGCCGACCAGAACAGCCCGATCGACGTGGTTACGCTGGCCGAACAGTTGGACAAGGAAGGGCAGACCTCACAGGTCGGCGGCCTTGGCTACCTCAGTGAGCTGGCGAAGAACACGCCGTCGGTTGCCAACATCAAGGCCTATGCGCAAATCGTTCGTGCGCGGGCAACCTTGCGGCAATTGATCGGCATCAGCACCGAAATTGCCGACAGTGCGTTCAACCCCGAAGGCCGCACCGCCGAAGAGATTCTTGACGAGGCCGAACGGCAGATCTTCCAGATTGCCGAAGCGCGGCCCAAGACTGGCGGTCCGGTCAGTGTTAACGACCTGCTGACAAAGGCCATCGACCGTATCGATACACTGTTCAACAGTGATAACGCGATCACCGGCCTGTCCACCGGTTATACCGATCTGGATGAAAAGACCAGCGGCTTGCAACCGTCCGACCTGATCATCGTTGCCGGTCGTCCGTCGATGGGTAAGACCACCTTCGCGATGAACCTTGTCGAGAACGCCGTGTTGCGCAGCGACAAGGTCGTGCTGGTCTACTCCCTCGAGATGCCAGGCGAATCGCTGATCATGCGTATGCTGTCGTCGCTGGGTCGTATCGACCAGACCAAGGTGCGTGCCGGTCAACTGGATGACGACGACTGGCCGCGCCTGACGTCGGCCGTCAACCTGCTCAATGACCGTAAGCTGTTCATCGATGACACGGCGGGTATCAGCCCTTCGGAAATGCGCGCCCGTACCCGTCGTGTAGTGCGCGAGCATGGCGACGTGGCCATGATCATGATCGACTACCTGCAGTTGATGCAGATTCCGGGATCGAGCGGTGATAACCGCACCAACGAGATTTCCGAGATTTCCCGCTCGTTGAAAGCGCTGGCCAAGGAATTCAACTGCCCGGTCATCGCCCTGTCGCAGCTCAACCGATCTCTGGAACAACGCCCGAACAAGCGCCCGATCAACTCCGACCTCCGGGAATCCGGAGCGATCGAGCAGGACGCCGACGTCATCATGTTCGTGTATCGGGACGAGGTGTATCACCCGGAGACCGAGCACAAGGGCATTGCCGAAATCATCATCGGTAAACAGCGTAACGGCCCCATCGGTACCACGCGTCTGGCGTTCATCGGTAAATACACCCGCTTCGAGAACCTCGCGCCGGGCAGTTACAATTTCGACGACGATTGATTGCTCGACCAGTCCTGCGTTCTGCGCTCAGACGCGCAAAAATAGCCAGGCCGAGAGTGTCTGACTGGATGTGAACCTGCGGGAGGCGGCTTGCCGGCGATGGCGTCAGTTCGGTCGCTGATGTGTCGCCTCAAGGAGCGCATCGCCGGCAAGCCGCCTCCCACAGTCCGTTGGCTGCCGCAAGATTTGTGAGAAACGCCAAGCGTTCTGCGTGGTTATGCCGTCGAAGGCGCTCCACGTCCCGATTCGCGAACATCATGGAGTTGCATCGCTCCATTCAATTCCGACCGCCGCAGTCGGACTTGATCAAAAAATGTGCTATATTCCGCGCCCGCGATTTTTCCAACGTGCAAACGTAGGTCCTGAACATGCAAGCAGCCAAGCCGTTATTTGACTATCCCAAGTACTGGGCCGAATGTTTCGGACCAGCACCCTTCCTGCCCATGAGTCGGGAAGAGATGGATCTGCTTGGCTGGGATTCCTGCGACATCATCATCGTGACCGGTGATGCGTACGTCGATCACCCGTCGTTCGGCATGGCGATCATCGGGCGTCTGCTCGAGTCCCAGGGCTTTCGCGTGGGCATCATTGCCCAGCCCAACTGGCAGTCTAAAGACGACTTCATGAAGCTCGGCGAGCCGAACCTGTTCTTCGGTGTCGCTGCCGGCAACATGGACTCGATGATCAACCGCTACACTGCGGACAAGAAAATTCGCTCCGATGATGCCTACACGCCAGGCGGCATGGCGGGCAAGCGTCCGGACCGCGCGAGCCTGGTCTACAGCCAGCGCTGCAAAGAAGCCTACAAGCACGTGCCTATCGTGCTCGGCGGTATCGAAGCCTCGCTGCGTCGTATCGCGCACTATGACTACTGGCAGGACAAGGTTCGCAACTCGATCCTGATCGACGCCTGCGCCGACATTCTGCTGTACGGCAACGCCGAGCGTGCGATTGTCGAAGTCGCCCAGCGCCTGTCCTATGGCCAGAAGGTTGAAGACATCACGGATGTGCGCGGCACCGCGTTCATTCGTCGTGACACGCCGCAAGGCTGGTACGAAGTCGACTCCACGCGCATCGACCGTCCGGGCAAGATCGACAAGATCATCAACCCGTACGTCAACACCCAGGACACTGAAGCCTGCGCCATCGAGCAGGAAAAAGGCCCGGTTGAAGACCCGAACGAACCCAAGGTTGTGCAGATTCTCGCCAGCCCGCGCATGACCCGTGACAAGACAGTCATTCGTCTGCCGTCGGTGGAGAAAGTGCGTAACGACGCCGTTCTGTATGCCCACGCCAACCGCGTGCTGCACCTGGAAACCAACCCGGGCAACGCCCGTGCGCTGGTGCAGAAGCATGGCGAAGTGGACGTCTGGTTCAACCCGCCGCCCATTCCGATGACCACCGAAGAAATGGACTACGTGTTCGGTATGCCCTACGCACGTGTTCCGCATCCTGCGTACGGTAAGGAAAAAATTCCGGCCTACGACATGATCCGCTTCTCGGTGAACATCATGCGTGGCTGCTTCGGCGGCTGCACCTTCTGCTCCATTACCGAGCACGAAGGCCGCATCATTCAGAACCGTTCCGAAGAGTCGATCATTCGCGAAATCGAAGAGATCCGCGACAAGGTGCCTGGCTTCACCGGCGTCATCTCCGACCTCGGCGGGCCGACCGCGAACATGTACCGCATCGCCTGCAAGAGCCCGGAAATCGAATCCGCTTGCCGCAAGCCGTCCTGCGTGTTCCCTGGCATCTGTCCGAATCTGAACACCGATCACTCCTCGCTGATTCAGCTGTATCGCAGTGCGCGTGCCTTGCCGGGCGTGAAGAAGATCCTGATTGCTTCGGGTCTGCGTTACGACCTGGCTGTCGAGTCGCCGGAGTACGTCAAGGAGCTGGTGACGCACCACGTCGGCGGTTACCTGAAGATCGCCCCGGAACACACCGAGGAAGGTCCGCTCAATCAGATGATGAAGCCGGGCATTGGCAGCTATGACAAGTTCAAGCGCATGTTCGAGAAGTACACCAAGGAAGCGGGCAAGGAGCAGTACCTGATTCCTTACTTCATCGCGGCCCACCCGGGCACCACCGATGAAGACATGATGAACCTGGCGCTGTGGCTCAAGGGCAATGGCTTCCGTGCTGATCAGGTGCAGGCGTTCTACCCGTCGCCCATGGCCACCGCCACGGCCATGTACCACTCGGGCAAGAACCCGCTGCGCAAGGTCACGTACAAGAGCGACGCGGTCACCATCGTCAAGAGCGAGGCGCAGCGTCGTCTGCACAAGGCGTTCCTGCGCTACCACGATCCGAAAGGCTGGCCGATGCTGCGTGAAGCACTGGAACGCATGGGCCGCTCCGACCTGATCGGCTCGGGCAAGGATCAACTGATTCCGCTGCATCAGCCTGCAACCGACAGCTACCAGAGTGCGCGTCGCAAGAACTCGACACCTGCCGGCAGTCACAAGGTTGCCAAGGCGGCCAAGACCACGCTGATCCAGACCCAGCACACCGGCCTGCCGCCACGCGGCAGTGACGGCAGCAAGCCATGGGACAAGCGCGAGGAAGCCAAGGCCGCCGCCATGGCTCGCAACAAGCAGGCTGCCAAGGAACGTATGGAAGCGGCCAAGGGCGGGAAGGGCAAAGGCGGCAAACCAGCCCGCAAGCCAGTGGTGCCGCGCTAGGTCACTACAAGCGGATGCGGAGCTTATACACAGGCCTGCCTCGACACTGATCGTGCCCATGCTCTGCATGGGCGTGCATCCCGTGACGTTCTGCGTCACATCACGGCCGGACGCAGAGCGTCCTGAGAGGCGTTACCACGCTGGAGCGTGGGAACGATCAGTGTCGCCGGGCCTTCCGGGACGCTCCGCGTCCCACCGGCACTGATTACTCGGATCAGGCAGCTTTCCCCGCAGCTTCCTCGCGTCAATCAGATACTTCACCTCCCGTCTCATCCCTCTGCCACACTGTCTGCCACATTATCGTGCGACCCTTGCACGCTCGGCGTCGGCTGGCGCGATTTTGGTGCCTTGTCCGCTCAGGCGCGTATTGCCAGCGTCGCAGGCGCAGGACTTTGGCCGGATGGCATAAGTCTTGCGCGGATCATTTACCGTTCAGGCTCGCAGGAGGCACGCCGTGTCGATTCATATTGCCTTGCACCACGTCACGCATTACCGCTACGAACGCGCCGTCGAACTGGGTCCGCAGATTGTTCGCCTGCGCCCGGCGGCCCATAGCCGCACGCGTGTGCTGTCCTACTCGCTGAAAGTGCAGCCTGAAAACCACTTCATCAACTGGCAGCAGGACCCGCAGGGCAACTACCTGGCACGTCTGGTCTTCCCCGAGAAAACCGACGAGTTTCGTGTCGAGGTCGATCTGGTCGCCGAGATGGCGGTCTTCAATCCGTTCGATTTCTTCCTCGAACCCTATGCCGAAAACATCCCGTTCCTGTACGCCAGCGAAGAGCAGCGCGAGCTGGCGCCGTATCTGGAAAAACTGCCGCTGACGCCTAAATTCCAGGCGTACCTGGACAGCATCAGCCGCGAACCGATACCGGCCATCGACTTTCTGGTCGGGCTCAACCAGCGCCTGAGCCAGGACGTTGCATACCTCATCCGCATGGAGCCGGGCGTACAAACACCCGAGTACACGCTGGAAAACGCCTCAGGCTCCTGCCGCGACTCGGCGTGGTTGCTGGTGCAGTTGCTGCGCCACTTGGGCATGGCGGCGCGTTTTGTGTCGGGTTATCTGATTCAGCTCAAGGCCGACGTCGCCGCACTGGACGGTCCGTCCGGCACTGACGTCGACTTCACTGACCTGCACGCCTGGTGCGAGGTTTATCTGCCGGGTGCTGGCTGGGTCGGTCTGGACGCGACCTCCGGTCTGTTTGCGGGCGAAGGGCATATTCCGTTGGCGTGCAGCCCGGAACCGTCTTCTGCCGCGCCGATCAGCGGGCTGGTCGAACCGTGCGAAACGCAGTTCAGCCATGAAATGTCGGTCGAGCGGATCTGGGAAGCGCCACGCGTTACCAAGCCTTACACGGAAGAGCAATGGCAGGACATTCAGGCCCTGGGTCATCAAATCGATGCTGACCTGCAACGCGACGACGTGCGCCTGACCATGGGCGGCGAGCCGACCTTCGTTTCCATTGATGATCGTGACGGCGAGGAATGGAACACCGCCGCGCTCGGCCCGAAAAAACGCGAGCTGTCAGCCGAGCTGTTCCAGCGCATGCGGGCGCATTACGCACCGCTGGGCATCGTGCACTTCGGACAGGGCAAGTGGTATCCGGGCGAGCAACTGCCGCGCTGGTCGCTGAACTGCTTCTGGCGCAAGGACGGCCAGCCGGTCTGGCACAACGACGCGTTGATCGCCAGCGAGACTGAAGACTACGGCGTCACGGGCGAACTGGCAGGGCGCTTTCTGGCCAGCGTCGCCGAGCGGCTGAAGCTGCCGACCCGCTTCGTGTTTCCGGCCTACGAAGACAATTATTACTACCTGTGGCGCGAAGGCGCGCTGCCGATGAACGTCACTGCCGAGGATTCAAGGCTCGGCGACGAGATGGAGCGTGCCCGTCTGCGCAAGGTCTTCGCGCAGGGCCTGGACAAGGTCATCGGTCAGGTGCTGCCGTTGGCGCGTACCGCTGATGGCGACAGTTGGCAGAGCGGACGCTGGTACCTGCGTGACGATCATTGCCGCCTGGTGCCGGGCGATTCGGCGCTGGGCTATCGTCTTCCGCTGGCTTCGCAGCCTTGGGTCAAGGCGGCCGAGTACCCGTTCATTCATCCGACCGACCACAATCAGGCCTTCCCGGAGCTGGATGACAGCGACTCGCTGATCTCGCAGCTCAAGTCCTCCGACACCGATGCCGAGCGCGCGCCCAAGCTTGATGAGTCTGCCGACTGGCTGACCCGCACAGCCCTGTGTGCCGAAGCCCGTGACGGGCGTCTGTACCTGTTCATGCCGCCGCTGCAGAAGCTTGAGGAATACCTCGAACTGGTCGCGGTGATCGAAGCGACGGCCGAAGAGTTGAAGTGTCCGGTGTTGCTGGAAGGCTACGAGCCGCCGAGCGACCCGCGTCTGTGCAACTTCCGCATTACCCCGGATCCGGGCGTGATCGAAGTGAACGTGCAGCCGTCCGCCAGTTGGGATCAGCTTGTTGAACGCACCGAATTTCTTTACGAGCAGGCGCGCCTGACGCGGCTGACCACCGAAAAATTCATGATCGACGGGCGCCACACCGGGACAGGCGGCGGCAACCACTTCGTCATGGGTGGCGCAACACCTGCCGACTCGCCGTTCCTGCGCCGTCCCGATCTGCTGCGCAGCCTGATCAGCTACTGGCACAATCACCCGTCGCTGTCGTACCTGTTTTCTGGCCTGTTCATCGGCCCGACCTCGCAGGCCCCGCGCATCGACGAAGCGCGTAACGACTCGCTGTACGAGATGGAAATCGCCTTCTCGCAAATGCCCGAGCCCGGTGAAGAAGTGGCGCCGTGGGTCGTGGACCGTTTGCTGCGCAACCTGTTGATCGACGTGACCGGCAACACACACCGCGCCGAGTTCTGCATCGACAAGCTGTACTCGCCTGACGGTGCGACCGGGCGTCTGGGTTTGCTGGAACTGCGTGCTTTCGAGATGCCGCCGCATGCGCGCATGAGTCTGGCCCAGCAGTTGCTGTTGCGCGCACTGGTGGCGCGCTTCTGGCGTGAACCCTATGCGCCCGCCAAGCTGGCGCGCTGGGGCACGCAGTTGCATGACCGCTTTATGTTGCCGCACTTCATCGAGCAGGATTTCGCTGACGTCGTGGCCGACCTCAACAGCGCCGGTTATCCGGTGCGTGCCGACTGGTTCGCGGCGCACCTGGAGTTCCGTTTCCCGAAAGTCGGTGATTACGCCGTCAATGGTATCCAGCTCGAATTGCGTCAGGCGCTGGAGCCTTGGCATGTGCTGGGTGAAGAGGGTTCGGGCGGTGGTGCAGTGCGTTACGTGGATTCGTCACTGGAGCGCCTGCAGGTGCATCTCACCGGCCTGCCGCCGCAGCGCTACATGCTGACCTGCAATGGCATTCCCGTCCCGCTGCAGCCAACCGGTCAGGCGGGCGAGTTCGTCGCGGGCGTGCGTTATCGCGCCTGGCAGCCAGCCAACTGCCTGCAACCGACCATCGGTGTGCATGCGCCATTGGTCTTCGACCTGCTCGACACCTGGATGCACCGCTCACTGGGCGGCTGCGAGTATCATGTCGCCCATCCGGGCGGGCGCAACTATGAAACCCTGCCGGTCAACGCCAACGAAGCGGAAAGCCGCCGCATGTCGCGTTTCTTCCGCATTGGCCATACACCGGGCAAATTGGAGGTCCCGTCGCTCAACATTAACGACGAACTGCCGATGACGCTGGATATGCGCCTGCACTGAGTCTGCGTCAACAGTGAGTCGGGTGCGCACGGACGTGACACCTGACCGCTTCATTTGAAGTCCTTTTTGCTGCCCTGCCGAGCCTTCCATGCCCGACTTGCTTGACCGATACCCGCTGTCCGAGGGTACCTACCACGAGATGCTCGATGCCGACGGGACAGTTCGTCCTCATTGGCGGCGTCTCTACGAGCACATGCGACGCAGCTCGCCTGCGCAGCTGACCCAGCGTCAGGCACTGCTGACCCGGCAGATTCAGGAAAACGGCGTGACCTACAACGTCTATGCCGATCCCAAGGGCGCTGACCGTCCGTGGGAACTGGACTTGTTGCCGCACATCATTCCGGCTGACGAATGGGCGCATGTGGCGGCCGGTATCGCTCAGCGCGGACGGCTGCTCAATGCGGTGCTTGCCGACCTGTATGGCCCGCAGACCCTGATCGCCCAAGGGCTGCTGCCAGCCGAGCTGGTCTTCGGGCATAACAACTTTCTGTGGCCGTGCCAGGGCGTCAAGCCGCCCGAGGACACGTTCCTGCACATGTACGCCGTTGATCTGGCGCGCACGCCCGATGGTCGCTGGTGGGTGACCGCTGACCGGACTCAGGCGCCTTCCGGTGCAGGTTATGCGCTGGAAAACCGCCAGATTGTCGCTCGTGCCTTGCCGGAAACCTACCGTGATCTGCAGGTGCGGCATTTATCCGGTTTCTTCGGTGCCTTGCAGCAGACGCTGGCGCGCCAGGCGCCTACCAGCAATGAAGCGCCGCTGATCGTGCTGCTGACGCCGGGGCGGTTCAACGAAAGCTATTTCGAACATCTGTATCTGGCGCGGCAGCTGGGTTATCCACTGGTGGAAGGCGGCGACCTGACGGTGCGTGACGCTACGGTGTTTCTGAAGACCCTCAGCGGTCTTCGCCGGGTGCACGCCATCATGCGTCGTCTGGACGATGACTTCTGCGATCCGCTGGAGCTGCGTACTGACTCGGCACTGGGCGTGCCGGGGCTGCTGGAAGCCGTGCGTCAGGGCAATGTGCTGGTGGCCAACGCCCTGGGCAGTGGTGTGCTGGAGTCGCCGGGTCTGCTGGGCTTTCTGCCGAAAATCTGCGAATACCTGTTCGGCGAGGAACTGATCCTGCCGTCCGTGGCGACCTGGTGGTGCGGCGAGCCGCCCGTGCTGGCGCAGGCACTCGAAAAGCTTCCTGAGCTCCTGATCAAACCTGCGTTTCCGTCGCAGCATTTCGTGCCCGTATTCGGCCGCGACCTGGACGATGAGCAACGCAAGGCGCTGGCCGCGCGCATGCAGGCCCGGCCTTATGCCTACGTCGCGCAGGAACTGGCGCAGCTGTCTCACGCGCCCGTTCTGCAGGCCGATGGCGAAGCCTTGCAGCCGCGCGCTATCGGCATGCGGGTGTACGCTGTCGCGGGCCTTGATGGTTATCGTGTTTTGCCGGGCGGTCTGACGCGCGTGGCAGCCGATGCCGATGCGGACGTGGTTTCGATGCAGCGTGGCGGTGCCAGCAAGGACACCTGGGTGCTGGGTGAGCGCTCCTACAGTGGCGTGCATGCCGGCGAGCCTTTGAAAGGCCAGCGCGCATTGGGCGTCTATGACCTGATCCGGCGCGATCCCTACCTGCCGTCGCGGGTTGTGGAAAACCTGTTCTGGTTCGGGCGTTACTGCGAGCGCTGCGACGACAGCGCGCGCCTGCTGCGCATCATGTTCACCCGCTATGTCGACGATGATGATCCGCAAGCCTTGCAGGCTGCCGTGACGCTGGCCGAAAGTCTGGGTGTGCTGCCCGAGGCCGAGGAAGACGAAACGCTGCAACATCGTCTGCTGACGGCGTTGTTGGGCGATGAGTGGCCGTTCAGCCTGCGCGCCAACCTGCAACGTCTGCAGTGGGCGGCCTCGCAAGTGCGCGGCAAGCTGTCCCGAGAGAACTGGCAGGCACTGGTCGAGTTGCAGCGCGAAGCCATGAGCCTGGAATCCGAAGACCCCGACTTCGGCGAGTTGCTGGATTTCCTCAACCGTCTGGTGATGTCGCTGGCCGCGCTGTCCGGTTTTGCGCTGGATGACATGACCCGCGATGAGGGCTGGAGCTTTCTGATGATCGGGCGACGTATCGAGCGCCTCAAGTTTCTCAGCATGAGCCTGGCGGCGTTCCTGCGTGGCACCACTGTGTCGGATCAGGCCGGCCTGGAGTGGCTGCTGGAGCTGGGCAACAGCAGCATCACCTATCGTTCGCGCTACATGGCCGTGCCGCACCTGATTCCGGTGCTGGACCTGTTGTTGCTCGATGACCAGAACCCCCACGCCGTGCTGTTTCAGCTCAAGCTGGTGCAGCGCTCGTTGCGCCGCTTGAGCGACAACTTCGACGCGCCGCGTGACAACAGCCTCACGGTTATGGCGCAGCGTCTGGCGGCTTTCGATCTCGGCAGCCTGGAAAATCCGCTGTTCGGTCAGAGCAGCATCGATGCGGTGCTGGACGGTCTCGCGGACCTCTTGCAAGGCATCGGCGAAAGCGCCGGTCAAGCCTCTGATCGTCTGGCCTTGCGTCACTTTGCCCATGTCGATGACGTCAGCCAACGCACGGTGTCCGTCTGATGAGCGCCCTTTACCAGATTTTCCATGACACGCATTACAAGTACGACAGCCCGGTGTCGCTGGCCCAGCAACTGGCACACCTGTGGCCGCGCAGCAGTCCTTGGCAGCGTTGTACCGAGCAGAGCCTGGAGATTTTTCCGACGCCTACCACGCGCCGCGATGAGCTGGACGTGTTCGGCAATCCGCTGACCCGGCTGGCCTTCGAACGTCCGCACGACGAATTGCAGGTCAATGCACGTCTGCAGATCGAGGTGCTGGAACGGCCGTATCTGGACTTCAACCTGTCGCCGGAATGGGAAGTCACGCGTAGCGCGCTGACCTACAGCGCCAAGCCGATGAGCGCTGATGTGCTGGAAGCCTGTCGCTACCGCTTCGAATCGCCCTACGTGCACTTGAAGCGCTCGTTTGTCGAGTTCTCGCAGGATTGCTTTCCACCGGGGCGGCCGTTGCTGCTCGGTGTGCAGGCACTGATGGAAAAGATATTCGACGAGTTCACCTTCGACAGCGAGGCCACCCAGGTGGCGACGCCGTTGGTGGAAGTGCTGGAGCGCAGGCGCGGCGTCTGTCAGGACTTCGCGCACCTGATGCTTGCCTGTCTGCGTTCCCGTGGGCTGGCGGCGCGTTATGTCAGCGGCTATCTGCTGACCCAGCCACCCCCCGGACAGCCTCGCCTGATCGGTGCGGACGCCTCGCATGCCTGGGTGTCGGTGTTCTGTCCTGCGTCGGGCTGGGTCGATTTCGACCCGACCAACAACGTGCAGCCTGCGCTGGAACACATCAGTCTGGCGTGGGGACGCGACTTCTCCGATGTATCGCCATTGCGCGGTGTCATTCTGGGTGGCGGCACGCATGACCCCGAAGTGCGGGTCACGGTCATGCCGGTCGCCTGAGCCGCGCTTAATTCCCGGTGTCCGCCAAACGTTTATTACTCGGCGGCATCGACCCATTCAGACGCTATGCCGGGCCCGGTCGTACGCATCGTGCGGACAACTGGCGCTTGCGCCACAGGCGTAAGCGGCGAGCAGACTGCGAAACAGACTATTGAGTTGCATGAAGGTCTTTCCATGGGGAGGTAGATGTGCCGATGGTAGAGTGGCGCTCCGTGTCTGGCTGTTTGATTGTTTCGATGGCACCGATAGCTCGTGCGCCTTTCGCTCGCCATTGGAACCCCGCCGCCGTTCGACGCTCTGTTTTCAATCGTCACTTTTAAATCTGAAGTACCTGCCCTGGAGATTCAAATGATCCGCAAGCTTGTAGCGATTTCCCTGTTGACGCTGGCCAGTGGTCAACTGCTGGCGGCCGAGTGTTCCACCACCATCGACTCGACCGATCAGATGATGTATGACAAGAAAGCCATCGAGATCGACAAGAGCTGCAAGAGCTTCACCGTCAACCTCACGCACTCCGGCAGCCTGCCGAAGAACGTCATGGGGCATAACTGGGTGTTGAGCAAGAAGGCCGACGCTCAAGGCGTGACCACTGACGGCATGAGCGTTGGAATCGACAAGGACTACATCAAGGAAGGCGACCCACGTGTCATCGCCCACACCAAAATCATCGGCGCGGGTGAGAAGGACTCGGTGACCTTCGATGTCTCGAAGCTCGATCCTGCTGAAAGCTATGAATTCTTCTGCACGTTCCCTGGCCACATCGCGATGATGAAAGGCAGCGTAACGCTGAAGTAATTGGCAAACCGTAATGATCGTTCCCACGCTCTGCGTGGTAACGCCTCTCAGGACGCTCCGCGTCCGCTCAGTTACTGATAGGTCGCTTCAGAAAAAGCTTCGCCGGCAAGCCGCCTCCCACCGGCCGTGGTCGCAACAAGACTCGGGTATAGCGCTGAGCACAAGCATGGGCATGATCGGCGTGCTTGAGATCACGCTGATCGTTCCTACGCTCCGCGTGGGAATGCCGCTCAGGACGCTCCGCGTCCGCTCTCGAATGTGGCGCAGATGCGTGGACAAGCTCCAGCGTTATCCACGTCATGCGCTCGGCTCACTGAATCCGCAATCTGTGCCATTTGTGACGCGGAGCGTCACGGGCTGCATGCCCACGCGATGGGCACGATCATCAGTGTTTGACAGACTTGTTTATAACGATGAGCGCATAGGCACGATCATCGCTGCTGCGCCTCAGGGCGCGTAAGGCTGTTCGCGCTTGTGCTGGGTCTTGGCGTAGGTGTCGCAAATGATTTTGAACGCCTCTTCGCGTACCGGCTGGCCGTGCAGGAAGGCGTCGATCTCGGCGTAGGTCACCCCGTGCGAAGCTTCGTCCGGTTTGCCGGGAGACAGGTCTTCCAGGTCTGCCGTCGGCACCTTCTCTACCAGTGATTCGGGCGCGCCGAAGTGGCGGGCAATGGCCCGTACCTGATGTTTCACCAAGCCGCTGAGCGGTGCCAGATCGCACGCGCCGTCGCCGAACTTGGTGAAGAAACCCATGACCGCTTCCGCTGCATGGTCAGTCCCGATCACCAGACCCTGATAGGCACCGGCAATGGTGTATTGAGCGACCATGCGCATGCGCGCCTTGGTGTTGCCCAGCACGAAATCCACGGCGCTGGCAGGGTGCCCTTCGAACGCTTTCACTTCAGATGCGAGCGCCTTGACGCTGGGGCCGATGTTGATGGTATGGCGCTCGTCCGGCTCGATGAAGTCCACCGACGCCTGCGCTTCATGCTCGTCAGCCTGCACCATATAAGGCAGGCGCACGGCGACGAAGCGATAACTCGTGTCGCCGGTGCTCTCACGCAGTTCCTTGACGGCGCGCTGGGCCAGCAGGCCAGCAGTCAGCGAGTCGACGCCGCCACTGATGCCCAGCACCAGATTCTTGAGGCGGGCGTTCTGCAGGCACTGCTTGATGAAATCGACGCGGCGGGCGACTTCGGTTTCCAGAGCATTCTGGTCCGCGAACGGTGGCTGGACCTTGAGCTGTTCAGCAATCTGGCGCTGTACGGCGTGCATGATTCACTCCTCGTAGGTAGTCAAACTCAAACAGATTTATCAGAAGGCGGCAGGTCCGGCACCTTGAATACATGTCGCAGGTAGGCGACGAAGTTCGGATCCTTGCATTGCGCCTTGCCGGGCTCGTCGGAAATCTTTGCCACGGGCTGGCCGGCGCAGGCCGTCATTTTCAGCACCATGTTCATGGGGGCAATGCCGGGGATGTCCGCCGTCAGATTGGTGCCGATACCAAAACTGACATTGATGCGCCCGCGCAGTGCCCGGAAAATCTCCAGCGCCTTGGGCAGGTTCAGACCATCCGAGAACACCAGGGTCTTGCTCATCGGGTCGATGCCGAGTTTCTGGTAATGCAGGATGCATTTTTCGGCCCACTTCACCGGGTCGCCCGAGTCGTGCCGCAAGCCATCGAACAGCTTGGCGAAGTACAGATCGAAATCGGTCAGGAATGCGTCGGTGGTGATGCAGTCAGTCAATGCGATGCCCAGCAGTCCGCGGTACTCGCGCACCCAGCAATCAAGCGCGGCAATCTGGCTGTCGATCAGGCGCGGCCCGAGTTGCTGATGGGCCATGATCCATTCGTGGGCCATGGTGCCCAGCGGTTTCAGGTCCAGCTGACGCGCCAGATGCACATTGCTGGTGCCCACGAACTGCCCCGGGAAGTCATTCTTGAGCACGCCCAATACTTCTTCCTGCACGCGATACGAAAAACGCCGACGCGTACCGAAATCGGCGACCTTGAGCTCGGCCAGTTCATCCGGTGCGGCGTTGGTGCTCAGCCATTCGAACTTGTCGTAGAGCCGCTCGCGGGCCTGGCTGAGCAGGATCTTCGGGTAACGATGACGGTTGCGCACTTCGCTGACAATCGCCAGCAACGGCACTTCGAACATAATCACGTGCAACCACGGGCCATGCAGGCGAATGCACAGCTCGTCGTTCTCGATACTGGTCTTCACGTAACGGGTGTTAAAGCGGAACAGCCCCAGAAAGCGCAGAAAGTCGGGCTTCATGAACGTGATGCGTTCCATGAATGCCAAATGCTCGGGGCTCAGTGACAGCTCGCACAGCAGCTCGATCTGATGCCGTATTTCGTCCAGATAGGGCCGAAGGTCTTCACCGTTGCGGCAGCGAAACTCCCATTCCACGTCGACGTTGGGGTAGTTGTGCAGGACGGCTTGCATCATGGTGAGTTTGTAAAAATCGGTATCGAGCAGACTCTGCACGATGCGATTGGAGAAGGCGCTCTCGCTCATTGTTTCGGGTCTCCAGAGCAGCCGGTAAACATGGGGCTCGCGACTTCCTGTCCTGTTGCCACGGAAAGCTCACGGCCTGCTGGGTGGGCATTGTCGCCCTTAACTGGCCGGCTGATCCAACTGTTCGAGCATCCATTGCAGGAAAACCCTTATTTTGGGCACGTCGGCGGTGTGCTCCGGATAGGACAAGTAATAGGCATTGTTGGTGCTGGGCATTGCGAAATCCCATGCAATTACCAGCTTGCCTTCAGCCAGTTCTTCCTCCACCAGAAAGCGCGGCAGCAGCGCGACACCGCAGCCGACCTGGGCGGCGCGGATGCACATGTAGAAGGTTTCAAAACGCGGGCCGTGATAACTGTGATCGGTGTGATAGCCCTGACTTTCGAACCATTCATGCCAGGCCTGCGGGCGGAACGCGTTCTGCAGCAGGACCAGTTCGCTCAGTTGCCTCGGGTCGGTAAAGGGCGTTTCGGGCAGGCTGTCGGGCGAGCAGACCGGGATCAATTCTTCACCGAACAGCTTCACACTTTCTGCGCCAGGTATCGCAGCCTGACCGAAGTAGAACGAGACGTCGCAGCGGCCCTTGATCAAGTCATCCGACTCCTGCTCGTTGAGCAGGTCCAGATGGATATGCGGATGACGCAGGCGCCAGCCCTTTAGGCGCGGCACCAGCCATCGTGCACCAAAGGTCGAGGGCGTGGACACGCGCAGCACCTCCGTTTCCCCTCCATAGGAACGCAGGAAGTGCGTGGACATCTCGACCTGATTGAGGATCTTGCGCACCTCGGCCAGGTACAGCGAACCGGCGGGCGTCAACTGCAGCCTGCGTCGAACGCGCTGGAACAGCAGGTGCTGGACCAGCTCTTCAAGCTGCGCCACCTGCTTGCTCACTGCGCTCTGGGTCAGGTTGAGCTCTTCGGCGGCGCGGGTGAAGCTCAAATGCCGGGTCACCGCCTCAAAACATTGCAGCGCAGCGATCGATGGCAGGTGACGTTTGTTAAGCATGAATGGGCTTCTCTTTTACAAGACGTGATGCATGAGTAATCGGAATGATATCTCGCCTAAAGGTCATTTGTTGCCCCGCTGAAGGCCGGTTATTACTACGTCGTTCGCATTACCGCAAAGGAGAGACGCGAGTTGCCTGCTGATTGAATAGGCATGAGGGCATTTTTCGCCAGATCCACTAGCCTCAAATGGTGCGTCTCGTAGCGTTTGCGCACCGGGCGTGTGCACTTCGGTGACGTACGTTGTTACACGCGGGTTGCACGTCGGCCAATGTTCGGGTTGCTGTCCATCATCGTCCGGGTTGCTCTTTCATGAGGTGGGTTGCACCTTTTGCCATTAGAGCGGTTGCACGGCCTGTGGGCAACGAGATCAGGTCATTGAATGACAAGCCAAACGTGACATTTTCCGGAATAAAAAACTGATGGCACGTCCCTTGCTCTAGGCAAAGGCGTAGTCGCAGTGCCAATTAAAAAAACCAGGAGCACCACTCATGTCGCATACGTTTTACAGGAAAGGCTTTCTGACAATCGCAGTCGCTACTGCATTGGGCGTGTCTTCGTTGGCGCAGGCTGACGTGAAAATTGGCGTGGCGGGTCCAATGACCGGTGCCAACGCATCGTTCGGTCAGCAGTACATGAAGGGTGCGCAGGCTGCGGCTGATGCCATCAATGCCGCAGGCGGTGTGAATGGGGAGAAGATCGTCCTGGTCGCGGGCGACGATGCCTGTGAACCCAAGCAGGCCGTGGCCGTTGCCAACCGTCTTGTGGATCAGGAAAAGGTAGTGGGCGTTGTCGGCCATTTCTGCTCGTCTTCCACCATTCCGGCTTCCGAGATCTACAGTGATGCGGGCGTCATCGCTATCACTCCTGGCTCCACCAACCCGCAGGTCACCGAGCGTGGCCTTAAAGAGATGTTCCGCATGTGTGGCCGTGACGACCAGCAGGGTGTCGTCGCCGGTGATTACATCGTGGATGTCCTGAAGGGCAAGAAAGTCGCGGTCATCCACGACAAGGACACCTATGGCCAGGGCCTGGCCGATGCCACACAGACGCAACTGAAAAAGCGCGGCGTGACACCGGTCCTGTATGAAGGCTTGACCCGTGGCGAGAAGGATTTCAGCGCGCTGGTCACCAAGATCCGCTCGACCGGTGCCGATGTGGTCTACTTCGGCGGCCTGCACCCTGAAGCCGGTCCACTGGTTCGTCAAATGCGCGAGCAGGGCCTGAAGGATGTCCGGTTCATGTCCGATGACGGTGTCGTGACCGACGAACTGGTGACCACCGCAGGCGGCGCACAGTACGTCGATGGCGTGTACATGACCTTCGGCGCCGACCCTCGCATGCTGCCAGACAGCAAGGCGGTCGTGGACCAGTTCCGCAAATCCGGCTACGAGCCTGAAGGCTACACCCTGTACGCCTATGCTTCCGTTCAGACGCTGGCGGCTGGCTTCAATGGTGCCAAGTCCACCAAGGGCGACAAGGCAGCCGAATGGCTCAAGAATCATCCGGTCAAGACCGTCATGGGCGAAAAGGCCTGGGACAGCAAGGGTGACCTGAAAGTCTCCGACTACGTGGTGTACCAGTGGGACAAGGACGGCAAATACCACCAGCTTGAAAAACAGAAATAAGACGGACGTGTGTCGACCGTGCTCGCTCCAGGTGAGCACGGGCTGACAAATGGATGGGCTCGCCCATGAGCGGGCCTGCATTTTCTGTTGCTTTCGGACCCGTTCGCCGCGCCTCACGAGGGCCCGGCGGACGGAATGCTGAGCTGCCTTTCAAGTGTGTGAGCGTGCGTGATGGACGGTATCTTCCTGCAGCAAATGATCAACGGACTGACACTCGGGTCGGTCTACGGTCTTATAGCCATCGGCTACACGATGGTTTACGGCATCATCGGCATGATCAACTTCGCCCACGGCGACGTGTACATGATTTCCGCCTACCTGGCCGCGATCGGCCTGGCGGTACTGTCTTTCTTTGGACTTGAGTCCTTTCCATTCCTGATCCTCGGGACGCTGATCTTTACCATTGTTGTAACGGGCGTTTACGGGTTCGTGATCGAGCGTGTGGCCTACAAGCCGCTGCGCAACTCGACCCGGCTGGCGCCGCTGATCAGCGCCATCGGTATTTCGCTGATTCTGCAGAACTATGCGCAGATCAGTCAGGGCGCGCGACAGCAGGGTGTTCCAACGTTGCTTGAAGGCGCCTGGCGCTTCGAGATCGGCACCGGCTTCGTGCAGATCACCTACACCAAGATCTTCATCCTCATCGCCGCCTTCGTCGGCATGGGCGTGCTGACCTACATCATCAAGTACACCAAGCTGGGCCGCATGTGCCGCGCGACCCAGCAGGACCGCAAGATGGCGTCGATCCTGGGGATCAACACCGACCGGGTCATCTCCTACGTGTTCATCATCGGCGCGGCCATGGCGGCGCTGGCGGGCGTGCTGATCACCATGAACTACGGCACATTCGACTTCTACGCAGGCTTCGTGATCGGCATCAAGGCGTTCACTGCCGCCGTATTGGGCGGGATCGGCTCACTGCCTGGCGCGATGCTTGGCGGTTTGATTCTGGGGGTTGCCGAGTCGCAGTTCTCCGGTCTGATCAACTCCGACTACAAAGACGTGTTCAGTTTCGGCCTGCTGGTATTGATCCTGATTTTCCGTCCCCAAGGCCTGCTGGGTCGCCCACTCGTGGCGAAGGTATAAGTATGTCCGCTCCTATCGCTAAACCTGTTGATATCAAGAAAAGCCTGATCGACGCCGTGGTGGCCGGATTGCTGGCGCTGATCGTGTTCGGTCCTATCGTCGGCATCGTGCTCGATGGCTACAGCTTCAACCTGCAGCCGACCCGTGTGGCCTGGCTGGTGGCGATCGTCATGCTCGGGCGCTTCCTGATGAGTCTGTTTCTGCAGACGCCCAGGGGCGTGCGTATCTCCCAGAGCTTCGAGAGTTCGGGGTCGGGCGTGCACGTGCTCAAACCCGATCACAAGTCGAGCCTGTACTGGATCATTCCGGTGCTGATCGTGATCGCCATCGTGTTTCCGATTTTCGCCAACAAATACCTGCTGACCGTGGTCATTCTCGGGCTGATCTATGTGTTGTTGGGGCTGGGCCTGAACATCGTGGTCGGTCTGGCCGGGCTGCTCGATCTGGGCTACGTGGCGTTCTATGCCATCGGTGCCTACGGCCTTGCGCTGGGCTACCAGTATCTCGGGCTGGGATTCTGGTCGGCCTTGCCACTGGCGGCCATTGCGGCGGCGCTGGCGGGCTGCATTCTGGGCTTTCCGGTGCTGCGCATGCATGGCGACTATCTGGCCATCGTGACGCTGGGCTTTGGCGAGATCATCCGTCTGGTGCTCAACAACTGGCTGTCGTTCACTGGCGGCCCGAACGGTGTGCCGGTGCCCTCGCCAACGTTTTTCGGCCTGGAGTTCGGCCGGCGTGCGAAGGACGGCGGAGTGCCGATCCATGAGTACTTCGGCTTCGATTACAACCCGGACCTGAAATTCCTGTTCATCTACACCGTGCTGTTCCTCGTGGTGCTGGCCGTGCTGTTCGTCAAGCATCGCCTGACGCGCATGCCGATTGGCCGTGCCTGGGAAGCGCTGCGTGAAGACGAAATCGCCTGCCGCTCGATGGGCCTCAACCACGTGCTGGTCAAGCTGTCGGCTTTCACCATTGGTGCGTCAACGGCAGGTCTTGCGGGTGTGTTTTTCGCAAGCTATCAGGGCTTCGTCAACCCGACCTCGTTCACCTTCTTCGAATCGGCGCTGATTCTGGCCATCGTGGTGCTCGGCGGTATGGGATCGACGGTAGGTGTGGTGATCGCAGCCTTCGTGTTGACCGTTGCGCCTGAACTGCTGCGCAGCTTCTCTGAGTATCGCGTGCTGCTGTTCGGGATTCTGATGGTATTGATGATGATCTGGCGGCCACGCGGCCTGATCCGCATCAGCCGTACTGGTGTGGTTCCGCGCAAGGGTGCGCTGGTCAAGGAAGGAGCCACGCAATGAGCAATGAAGTGATTCTTTCCGTCGAACACCTGATGATGCATTTCGGCGGCATCAAGGCCCTCAGCGACGTGAGCCTCAAGGTTCGCCGCAACTCGATCTTCGCCCTGATCGGCCCCAACGGCGCGGGCAAGACCACGGTCTTCAACTGCCTGACCGGTTTCTACAAGGCCACTGGCGGGCGTATCGAGCTGCATACCCGTGGCAAGACCACCAACGTCATCAAGCTGCTGGGCGAGCCGTTCAAGGGCAGCGACTTCGTGTCGCCGACAAGCTTCCTGAGCCGCGTGTACTACAAGATGTTCGGCGGCACCCACCTGGTCAACCGGGCGGGTCTGGCGCGGACGTTCCAGAACATTCGCCTGTTCAAGGAAATGTCGGTGGTCGAAAACCTGCTGGTCGCCCAGCACATGTGGGTCAATCGCAGCCTGATCAGCGGGATCCTCAATACTCGCGGCTACCGCAAGGCCGAGGAAGACGCACTCAACACCGCGTTCTACTGGCTTGAAGTCGTGGATCTGGTGGATTGCGCCAACCGTCTGGCCGGTGAGTTGTCCTACGGGCAGCAACGCCGTCTGGAAATCGCCCGGGCGATGTGCACGCGTCCGCAGGTGATCTGCCTGGATGAACCCGCCGCAGGCCTCAACCCGCAGGAAACCGAAGCCCTGAGCGGCATGATCCGTCTGCTGCGCGATGAGCATGACATGACCATCGTGCTTATCGAGCATGACATGGGCATGGTGATGGGTATCTCCGATGACATTGTGGTGCTTGACCACGGCAACGTGATTGCCGCGGGCGGACCGGAGCAGATCCGCAACGATCCGAAAGTGATCGCCGCGTACCTGGGCGCTGATGAAGAGGAATTGGTATGAGCAAGCCGATCCTCGAACTGAAAGAGATCGATGTGTTTTACGGGCCGATCCAGGCCCTCAAGAAGGTATCGCTGCACATTGGCGAAGGCGAGACGGTCAGCCTGATCGGCTCCAATGGGGCGGGCAAGTCCACGCTGCTGATGTCGATTTTCGGTCAACCGCGTGCGGCCAGCGGGCAGATCATCTATCAGGGCACCGACATCACTCAGAAGTCGTCGCACTACATTGCCTCCAACGGCATTGCGCAGTCGCCGGAAGGACGGCGGGTGTTCCCCGACATGTCGGTCGAGGAAAACCTGATGATGGGCACCATCCCGATTGGCGACAAACACTCGGCTGAAGACATGCAGCGCATGTTCGACCTGTTTCCGCGCCTCAAGGAGCGTCGTAACCAGCGCGCCATGACCATGTCCGGTGGCGAGCAGCAAATGCTGGCCATCGCCCGTGCCCTGATGAGCCGTCCGAAGTTGCTGCTGCTCGACGAGCCGAGCCTGGGCCTGGCGCCAATCATCGTGAAGCAGATCTTCGCCACCCTGCGTGAACTGGCTGCGACCGGCATGACGATCTTTCTGGTCGAGCAGAACGCCAACCATGCGCTGAAGCTGTCTGACCGCGCCTATGTGATGGTCAACGGCGAGATCCGCCTGTCCGGCACCGGACAGGAATTGCTGGTCAATGAGGAGGTCAGGAACGCCTATCTGGGCGGTCACTGACGGTCTGGCAACTCGTGCTGTTTCAACCGTGCGCCCCGGGTGTTTTGCACTCGGGGCGTCGCTTTTCAGAATTGTGGAAAACAATTTTGACGGACCTTGGAAGTGCGACATAAAACCGCTGCAAACGGTTGTTTTGTCACGCTTTCGACTTGTTCAGGATTACTGTGGATCCGACTGTTAATAACTTGGGAGTATTTAGCTGCAGGCCTTTATGCATAAGGGTTACAGCGAAGTGTTCAAAAATCGTACAGGCGGTTTTCAGCTTTCATTCGGGCCGTTTGTCAACTGTCTGAAGGCTGGTTGTTCATACAGTTTATCCGCCTGTTCAACCTGTGGATAACTCTGTGGGCAAGCGTTGGAAAGAGTGGGGTAGGCGGCACGGATGCTGGGCTGTAGGCCATCATCCGTTCACACGACCGTCATCATTCGTTTGCCCTGCTGATCAAAGTCAAGGAAAAAACTTTGCATGCCTTGCTACAGGCCCCGGTCTGCGGGTGATGCAGCGTTTCAGAGTTGCCCCCGGATTTTGTGGGTCTGACTGTGGATAACGTGGGCAAAACTGCCTGCAGGCCTTGCTGCGTATGGCTTTGCTTGAGGTGTGTGTTTTTTGTACAGCTGATTGGCCTGGTCGCGGGATTTATCCCCAGGCTTGATCCAGAGCATTCGTGACGGGCATGCTTCCTTTTTCGCTTTATTTATTAACAGGCTGCGCCGCTTTAACGAGCAACAGGCTGCGCCATGTCAGGAGAACGAGATGACTTCCACCGTATTCATTACAGGCGCCACTTCCGGGTTTGGCGAGGCGTGCGCGCGTCGTTTCGCTGAAGCTGGCTGGTCGCTGGTGCTGACCGGCCGCCGCAAGGACCGCCTGGACGCGCTGAGCGCCGAGTTGTCGAAGCAGACCAGGGTTCACACGCTGGTGCTGGACGTGCGTGACCGTGCGGCCATGGAAAGCGCTATCGCCGAGCTGCCGGAAGAGTTCGCCACAATTCAGGGCCTGATCAACAACGCAGGTCTGGCGCTGGGCATTGATCCTGCGCCCAAGTGCGATCTGGATGATTGGGACACCATGATCGACACCAACGTCAAAGGCCTGGTCTACACCACACGCCTGCTGCTGCCGCGCCTGATCGCACATGGCCGCGGTGCCAGCATCGTCAACCTGGGCTCGGTGGCCGGTAACTACCCGTATCCGGGCGGCAACGTGTATGGCGGCACCAAGGCGTTCGTCGGGCAGTTCTCGCTCAACCTGCGCAATGACCTCGTCGGAACAGGCGTGCGAGTCACCAATCTGGAGCCAGGTTTGTGCGAAAGCGAGTTCTCGCTGGTACGTTTCGGCGGTGATCAGGCCAAATACGATGCGACCTACGCGGGTGCAGAGCCGATCCAGCCGCAGGACATTGCCGATACGATCTTCTGGATCATGAACACACCGGCCCACGTCAACATCAACAGTCTGGAATTGATGCCGGTCAGCCAGACCTGGGCGGGCTTCGCGATCGACCGCAATCGCGGCTGATCAGTCTTTCTCGGGCGTAGGCGGCGGGAAGGCCGTGACAAAGCGGTTTTCCAGATAGTCCGCCAGCCCGATGTAGCAGGTAGCCAGATGGTAGGGTGTGGTCGATGGCATGTCGCTGCGGCTCACCGTGCCATCGGTGTCGACACACTCGTTCCAGCCGGTCGCATGCAGGAAGCGCTGTTCGAAGTCGAGCAGTTGCTGGCTGAGCGCTGACTCGCACTCCGGCCGCAAAGCCATCGCCCGCAAGTACTCAGCCTGCGCCCAGATGCGCTGGGTGCTGTCCTGCACCTTGCCATCCAGCGTCAACGTTGCCGTGACAGCTCCGTTCTGTGGATCCACGCCCTGTGCCTGCGCATGGGCGAACGCACGGGTCATGGAGTCATGCAACGGCCTGCCGTGCATCTCGGGTGACGATTCGAGCAGGAAGAACCATTCGAACTGATGCCCCGGTTCATACCAGTTATCCACAGCGCCCAACGGCTTCTCGAGCATGACGCCCGTGGTTTTATCCACAAAGCGCTGCTGCATGTTAACGGCCAGCGCGTCCATCGCCGCCTGCGTCGCCGGGTCGGCGCGCACCGACAGCGTTGCCAGAAAGGCTTCTGCCAGGTGCATCAGCGGGTTCTGCAACGGGCCTGTGCCGAGCGTGGACCAGTCTTCATCCAGTTGCGACTCGTACAAGCCCTTGCCGTCGGCAAAGCGCTCGGCAACGACGTTGAGCGCTGCGTTGAGCACGGACTCCGCAAGCGGATCCTTCGACTTCGCCCAGTAATGGGCGCAGGCGAAGATGATGAAGGCGTGGGTGTACAGATCCTTGCGACGGTCCAGCGGTTTGCCCTGTGGGTCGATGCTGTAAAACCAGCCGCCATGCTCGCCGTCGTGGAAGTGCTGCTGCAACGAGCGGAACAGTGCACCGGCGCGTACAGCGGCGTCTGGTATCTCGTTGTGATCGATCAGGCTGGAAAACAGAAACAGCTGCCGCGCGCAGGCCATGGCCCGATAGCGTTGGGGTGGCAGCGGTTGATGGTTGGCATCCAGGGCTTCATACGGCAGCGCCAGTTGCGCATTCCAGCCGGGGCCTTGCCAGAGCGGCACGATCACCTTCAGGAAGTGCGCCTGCAAGGCAGCGAAGACCGAGGTCATGTCAGGCGTGGGGGCGGAGCTGGAAGCATGGGGCATCGGCTGTCGTCGCGGCTGTATCGAGATGCGCGACATGTTAGCAGGATTGCCGGGCAAGTCTCGATGGGCCTTGCTGATCATGCCTGTGATGCAACCTCAACACCGGACGCGGAGCGTCCTGAGAGGCGTTCCCACGCGGAGCATGGGAACGATCAGTAGAGGCGTGATCAGGAAAAAATCAGCCTGCCAGCAACCAGACGCCTGTCGCGGCAGACGCGGCACCGGCCAGGCGCACCAGCGGCGCTGCGGCTTGCGGCAGTACGCGAACGACCGCGTAGCCAACGGCGTGCAGGGCTGCGGTGGCGGCAACGAAACCTGCTGCGTAGGCCCATGGGCTGGACATCTCCGGCAGCTCAAGACCATGTGCCACGCCGTGGAACAGTGCGAACATAGCGGTCGCGGCAACGGCAAGAGCCACTGGTGGACGAACGGCCAGCGCGACGGCTAGGCCCAGCGCCAATACCGACGCCGCAATGCCGCTTTCCAGTGCAGGCAGGTTCAAACCTTCAAAGCCTAGTACCCCACCAATCAACATGGTGCCGACGAAGGTGCAAGGCA
Source organism: Pseudomonas viridiflava (assembly GCF_900184295.1). Taxonomy (NCBI): domain Bacteria; kingdom Pseudomonadati; phylum Pseudomonadota; class Gammaproteobacteria; order Pseudomonadales; family Pseudomonadaceae; genus Pseudomonas; species Pseudomonas viridiflava. The sequence goes on along the minus strand of NZ_LT855380.1, from coordinate 5,258,494 downwards.
GAGCCCAGCGTGCGGAGCCTTGTTGCTGTGCGGCCCACAGACCGACGGCGAGCATCGCCAGCAGGTGATCCAGACCGCCAATCGGGTGGCTGATACCAGCAATCAGGCCATTGTCGCCGTGGCCGGGATGCGCCAGCGCCAGCGTCGGGACCAGCAGGAGGGCGAGGGCGCCGAGGACTTTTTTGTAGTTCATCGAGGGTTTCCTTGTCGTGGGATCAGGCGGCCGCGTTGAGCAGGCCCTGGCGTTCAATGAAGGCAATGATCTGTTCAAGACCCTGGCCGGTTTTCTGGTTGCTGAAGACGAACGGTTTTTCACCGCGCATCCGGCGGGTATCGCTGTCCATCATCTCCAGCGAGGCGCCTACCAGCGGCGCGAGGTCGATCTTGTTGATCACCAGCAGATCGGATTTGCAGATGCCCGGACCGCCCTTGCGTGGCAGCTTGTCGCCTGCCGACACGTCGATCACATAGATGGTCAGGTCGGACAGCTCCGGACTGAAGGTGGCGGACAGGTTGTCGCCACCGGATTCGACGATGATCAGATCCAGACCTTCGAAGCGGCGGTTGAGTTGGTCAACGGCTTCCAGATTGATCGAGGCGTCTTCGCGAATAGCGGTATGCGGGCAGCCGCCGGTCTCCACGCCGATGATGCGCTCGGGCGCCAGTGCCTCGTTACGCACCAGAAAGTCGGCGTCTTCGCGGGTGTAGATATCGTTGGTCACGACCGCGAGGTTATAGCGGTCACGCAACGCCAGACACAGAGCCAGGGTCAGGGCCGTCTTGCCGGAGCCGACCGGGCCACCAATGCCGACGCGCAGGGGTTGGCTGTTCATTGAGTTCTCCAGAGGTACTTATCAGGACCGGAATAACCGGCTGTATTGACGTTCGTGGGCCATGCTCGCCAGTGACAGGCCAAAGGCCGCACTGCCGTAATGGCGGATATCCTGTTCAGTGGCATTGGCCTGCGCCTGCTGCAACAGCGGCAGCAGCTCGCTGGTCAGGCGCTGTGCAGCCTGCTGGCCGAGCGGCAGTGTCTTCATCAGCACTGCCAGCTGGTTTTCCAGCCAGCTCCAGAGCCAGGCAGCCAGCGCATCCTGCGGGCTGATCTGCCAAGCGCGGGCGGCCAGCGCCCAGCCCAGTGCCAGATGCGGCTCGGTTATCTGTTCCAGAAAGCCCCGCGCGCAGCGGTCCAGCTCCGGCAGGCCGTTGAGCAGCTGTTGCAGGGAATAACCCATCTGCCGGCTTTCCAGATGCAGTTCGCGGGTTTCCCGGCTGGCGCGATGTTGCTCGCTGAGCTGCAGCAATTGCCCCCAGTCTTCGTCCGCCGCCGCCTGGCAGTGCGCCAGCAGGAGCGGCGCTTCAAAGCGCGCCAGGTTGAGCAACAACTGATCGCCGATCCAGCGAGCGGCTGTCGGTGGATTGGTCACGATGGACTGTTCCACCGCCATCTCCAGACCCTGGGAATAGCTGTAGCCGCCAATCGGCAACTGCGGACTGGCCAGGCGCAAAAGCGCCCAGGCGCTGTTCACGTGCGCACGCCGAACTGGTGCAGGCGAGGGGGATAATTGAAATCCTCTTCGCCAGCGCGTGAATGGTGGTGCCCGCCGCCATAGGCACCATGTTCCGGCTGGAACGGCGCTTCGATGGTTTCGGTGGTCGCACCCAGTTGATCGAGCATGGCCTTGAGTACGTAGTCGTCGAGCAGTCGTAGCCAACCGTCGCCGACTTGCAGGGCCACGTGGCGATTGCCCAGGTGATAGGCCGCGCGGGTCAGTTCGAAAGTGCTGCTGCAGGTCACGTGCATCAGTTTTTCGGGGCGGGCGCAGACGCGCACGATGCGACCGTCTTCGGCCTGGAGAAACTCGCCATCGCGCAGGGGCGATTGTCCGCGTTGCAGGAACAGCCCCACGTCTTCGTTTTCTGCACTGAAGCAGCGCAGACGGCTCTTGCTGCGCGCCTCGAAATTCAAGTGCAACTCGGCGGCCCATTCGGCCTGAGGTTCGATTCGGTTGTGAATCACCAGCATCAGATAGCTTCCAGCCAATTGCGATGCCTCAAAGCAGAGCAAGGGGCTTGCCAACAGTGCAGGGAGTGGGAAATGGCTGACGGAACGGGATTATCGATTGAAGGTCGTGTGCGTTTTTGGTGCGTTAAAGGGTGAGTGATTCAAATTGGTGCAATCGAGTGGGGTGACAGCTCTGGCCATATGCGTTTCGGCAAGTACGCCGGGACGCAGGGCGTCCTGAGAGGCATTCCCACGCGGAGAGTGAGGAACGATCATTCTCAGACGCTAATTGATCACTCATGACTGCCCAGACCGCGCCAGTGCCGTGCGCCGATGAAGATGAAGCGCAGCTGCTGGGTAATCTTGGCTTGTGGCGTAAGGTGCGGTGCGAGCGAAGCGGGCGGAGGGTCGATCAGTTCGGGTAGCATGGCGAAAACGCTTTTGACGACAAGGTCGGCGATGATCGACAGCGATTCGGCATTCAGATGCTTCCACTTGGGCATTTTGGCCAGGTCGGCGGTCAGGTCGGCGCTGATGCCTTCGCGCAGTGCGCCCAGTGCCTGACGAACCTTGAGCGAGCCGCCGTACTGTTCCCGCGCCAGAAACAGGAACTGCGAGCGGTTGGCGGCCACACGTTCCAGAAAGATCTTTACCGACGCACGAATCAGCCCGCCCATGGCGAATTCGTTGTGCCGCACCAGGCGGATGGTTTCACGAAAGGTCTGACCGACTTCGCTGACCAGCACCAGACCCAACTGGTCCATGTCTTCGAAGTGACGATAGAAACCGGTCGGCACAATGCCTGCCGTACGGGCGACTTCCCGCAGGCTGAGGCTGCCGAAACCGCGTCCGCTCTCCATCAACTGGTGGGCGGCGTCCAGCAGGGCTCTTCGGGTCTGTTGTTTCTGTTCGGCGCGGGGCAGCATGGCTCAAACGATTCTGGATAAACACTGCGTCGCACTTTAACAAATGCGCTTTGCCTGCGTCGAAAGGCTTTTTTCAAATGGCCGGCGTGATCAGACTCGCTGATATTGCTGCACCAGACGATCAGGACCGTTTTCAGCCAGACGCTGCTCACGATCCTGCTCCGGGGCGGCGAAGGCATTGGCGGCGAAGATGGACAGAAACAGGCTGAGTAATAGATGGGGTTTCATGGCTGTGCTCCTCGAAAGAGCGGAAGATGGTGTAGGCGTGCACTATGACGCCGGGCCTGTGTGTAAAGAAGTTCATAAAGATGATGGTGGGAATCAACCAAAATGATTGAGTCCTGCCGGTGGTCTTTTAAAGGCTGTTGGCTTATTTGCCCAAGCCGATCAAACCCTCGACGTTTTTGTCAGTCGAACGGGCATGTCGTATTCAGTGCACCAAGGCAGGGGCGCTGTTTTCTGGAGAGTCATGCATGACGCGCAGCCGTAGGATTTTCGCGTGGACAGGTGCCACTTTGCTGGTGGTGCTGGCCGTGTTGGTCATTGTGATTGTCACTTTCGACTGGAACCGCATCAAACCCACCCTCAATGAAAAAGTCAGCGAAGCGCTGCATCGCCCGTTCGCCATCAACGGCAACCTGGACGTGCGCTGGTCACGCGAGCCTGAATTGGGTGGCTGGCGCGCGTGGGTGCCTTCACCGCATTTCGTGGCCGAAGACCTGACGCTGGGCAACCCGGAGTGGTCGAAACAGCCGCAGATGGTCACGCTCAAGCAGGTGGAATTTCGCCTGTCGCTGCTGCCACTGCTGGCGCAGCACGTGGTCATTCCGCGCATTGACCTGACCGGACCTGAAGCGAAGCTGGAGCGTCTGGCCGACGGTCGTGCCAACTGGGTGTTCGACCTGCCCAAATCCGACCCCAATGCCGAGCCGACCAAATGGGAAGTGGACATCGGTGCCATCAAGTTCGACAAGGGCCTGGTGGGCTTCAACGATCAGACCCTGAACACCCAGTTGGACGTGGTGATCGACATGCTCGGCAAGCCGATTCCGTTTGGTGAAATCGTCGGCAGCAAGGAAGCGAAGAAGGCTCAGGACAAGGGCGCCGTGCCTCAGGACTACGCGTTTGGTCTGGCCGTCAAAGGTCAGTACCACGGCCAGCAACTCAACGGCACCGGCAAGATCGGTGGCCTGCTGGCGTTGAAAGACGCCAACCAGCCATTTCCGGTGCAGGCCGATTTGAAGGTGGGCGATACCCATGTGGTGATCGCCGGCACGGTGACCGACCCGCAGAACCTCGGTGCGCTGGACCTGCGCCTGAAACTGTCGGGTGCCAGCCTGAGCAATCTTTACCCGCTCACAGGTGTCACGCTGCCAGACTCGCCCGCCTATTCAACGGATGGTCGCCTGATCGCCAAATTGCATGACCCGGCGGGCGCCAGTTTCAGTTACGAGAAATTCAACGGCAAGATCGGTAAAAGCGATATCCATGGTGATCTGGGCTATGTCGCCAGCCAGCCACGGCCCAAGCTGACGGGTGTTTTGGTGTCCGATCAACTGTTGTTCAGTGATCTGGCGCCGCTCATCGGTGCCGACTCCAACGCGGCGCAGAAAAAGCGTGGCGGTGAGAGCAAGCAGCCTTCGGGCAAGGTGCTGCCGGTCGAGGAGTTCCAGACCGACCGTTGGCGCGCGATGGATGCGGACGTCGAGTTCACTGGCAAGCGCATCGTCCAGAGTCCGGACCTGCCGTTCACCGACCTTTATACGCATCTGATTCTGAACGACGGCCAGCTCAGTCTGGAGCCACTGCGCTTCGGCGTGGCAGGCGGCAAGCTGGACGCGGACATTCGTCTTGATGGACGTGACAAACCGCTGCTGGGCCGGGCGAAGCTGTCGGCACGTAACTTCAAACTCAAGCAATTGTTCCCGACGTTCGAGCCGATGAAGACCAGCTTTGGTGAGCTGAACGGCGATGCGGATATCACCGGGCGCGGCAACTCGATTGCGGCGCTGCTCGGCACGGCCAATGGCGAAATGAAGATGCTGGTCAACGACGGCGCGATCAGCCGTGGCCTGATGGAAATCGCCGGGCTCAACGTGGGCAACTACGTGGTCGGCAAACTGTTCGGCGACAAGGACGTGAAGATCAACTGCGCTGCGTCCGATTTCGGCATCAAGGACGGTCTGGCGACCAGTCGGCTGTTCGTCTTCGATACCGAGAATGCGATCATCTACATCAGCGGCACGGCCAACATGAAGACCGAGCAACTGGACCTGCAGATCAACCCAGAGTCCAAAGGCTTTCGCGTGTTCTCCCTGCGCTCGCCGCTGTACGTCAACGGCCCGTTCGCCCGGCCCAACGCGGGCGTGCAGTCCGGTCCGCTGCTGCTGCGTGGCGCAGGGATGGTCCTGCTGGGCGCAACGATCGGGCCAGCGGCAGGGCTGCTGGCGCTGGTCGCGACGGGCGACAGTGAGCCGAACCAGTGTGGTCCGTTGCTCGAGCAGATGCGCTCAGGTAAAGCGCCGAAGACCGTCAAGTAAGCGTCTGCACCAGGCTTTATCGTTAACCCTGTGCTGATCATTCTCACGCTCTGCGTGATAACGCCTCTCAGGACGCTCGGCGTCCGACCGTGATGTGACGCAGAGCGTCAAGGGCTGCATACCCATGCGGAGCATGGGCACGATCGTCAACCCTGCGATGATCGTTCCCACGCTCCAGCGTGGTAACGCCTCTCAGGACGCTCCGCGTCCGGCCGTGAGGTGACGCAGAGCGTCACGGACTGCATACCCACGCGGCATGGGTACGATCAGTGATCGGTCCTCACGCTCCGCAGCGAACAAACAAACGCCCATAAAAAAGCCAGGATAACTATCCTGGCTTTTGCTTTCAGTCCCGAATCACAGGTCGTTCAGGATGTCCGCCATGTCGTCGGCGTGCTCTTCTTCCTGCGCGAGGATTTCTTCGAAGATGCGACGGGTAGTCGGGTCGGTGTCACCGATGTACTGGATGATTTCACGGTAGCTATCGACCGCAATGCGCTCGGCAACCAGGTCTTCGTAAACCATTTCCTTGAGCGTGTTGCCTGCCACGTACTGTGCGTGGGAGTTCTTCGACAAGGTGTCGGGGTTGAACTCAGGCTCTCCGCCGAGTTGCACGATACGCTCGGCCAGCTTGTCGGCGTGCTCGGCTTCCTGCTGCGCGTGCTCCAGGAACTCGGAAGCCGCAACGCTGGCCTTCAGGCCGGTCGCCATGTAGTAGTGACGCTTGTAGCGCAGTACGCAGACCAGTTCAGTGGCCAGCGACTCATTGAGCAGGCGCAGGACCGTCTCACGGTCAGCGTTGTAGCCTTCAGTGACCGCACCATTCTCAACGTTCTGGCGCGCACGCTGGCGCAAGCTGCTTACATCGGATAGCTGTGGTGCAGAAATCATGGGTTATCTCCAGGTTCATCAGGTTTTGTGTGTCTCGCTCTGTGTGTTGCCCGGCAAGATCATCAAGGGTTGTGAGTGATGAACGGCGAGAAAGTTTTATCGGATTTTTCAGGTTTCACGCTTTGCTGAACGCGTAAAAAATATAAGAAACGAGCGCGCGCCCCTGCGGTCCCAATCTTGAGACCTATTCAATCGTGGAGATTCACATGCTCAAGTTTCTGGGAAGCACCGTCGGCATCATTTTCCTGATCGGCCTGATCGTGGTGATTGCGTTGTTCAAGCTGGTGTTCTGACGTTTGTACAAATAACGTCCATAAAAAAGCCCGATGCATCACGCATCGGGCTTTTTCGTTTCAGATCGGTATTACATCGCGCGTTCGTTCGCTTCGCGCTGTTCGCACGTCATGAAACCTTTGTTGGTTACGCGACCGTCGCTGTTGAAGCTGACGTGGTAGACCTGTTTGTGGCCGTCTTTGGCCATCACGTAGTTGTTGCAAGTGCCGGTATTGACCTTGCGATCAATGGTCGACGACGGCTCACCGCCGATGGTCAGGACCTGCTGGCGGGTCATGCCGTTCTCGACCTGCTTGACCAGTGGTTCGTTGCGGTAGGTGACGTAGTCCACCGGGTTCTGCACGGTTGTGCTGCTGCAGCCAGCCAATGCCGCCAGTGCAAAGGTTGCTGCGAGGATTTTGTTGTACATCTTTATTGCTCCACATGTCAGAGCCGGTCTTGGCCCGTTGCAGCTTGGAGCAAGGGAAGGGCGCAAGAGTTCGAAAAAAAGATGGCGATTAGGCAGTACCTCTGGTGGTCATGTTGTTCTGCCTTCTCAAAAAAACACCGCTAAGGTTGAAAAGGCTTAATCAACTCGTTTCAGCACAAGGAGATCAACATGGCGCAAGAACAGGCGACGCGTTATCCATTGTTGCTGGTACCAGGCTTGTTAGGGTTTGTGCGGTTAGTGGTGTATCCCTACTGGTTCGGCATCGTGAAAGCGCTTGAACGCGGCGGAGCGACAGTCATACCGGTCATGGTGTCCGGGGTCAATTCGACCGAGATACGCGGTGAGCAGTTGCTCAAGGTCATCGAGCAGACGGTTCGGGAGACCGGAGTGGCCAAGGTCAACCTGATCGGCCACAGCCAGGGAGCGCTGACCGTACGTTACGTGGCAGCCAGGCGCCCCGATCTGGTCGCCTCGGTCACCTCCGTGGCCGGTCCCAACTATGGGTCGGAGCTGGCGGATTATCTGGAACGGCACTTTCCGCCTGGGACGTTGGGCGGGCGCGTCGTCAATGCGGTGATCGGCCTGCTGGCCTGGACGATTGTTGCGTTCGAAACCGGCTATCGCGGGCCAAAGCTGCCGATGGACATCACCGCCTCGCATCAGTCCCTCACCACCACCGGCGTTGCGCTGTTCAACAGGCAGTATCCCCAGGGTTTGCCCGAAGTATGGGGCGAGAACGGCGAAGAACTGGTCGATGGCGTGCGCTATTACTCCTGGTCAGGGATCCTCAAGCCGGGCGTGACCAATCGCGGACGCAACCTGATTGATGGCACCAACGTGACCTGTCGAATATTCGCTCGCACGTTCAGGAAAGAGCGAGGTCAATCTGATGGCATGGTCGGGCGTTTCAGTTCGCACCTGGGCACGGTCATCGGGGATGACTTTCCGCTCGACCATTTTGACATCGTCAACCAGACCTTCGGGCTGGTGGGCAAAGGCGCAGATCCTGTACGCCTGTTCATGGAACACGCCGCGCGCCTCAAGGCTGCCGGCCTTTAACTCAATCAGGCAGTAATTCGTAATCAGCCGCTCGAAGATGACGGCCAGGAAGTGATGCGATGGGCGATAAAGAACTGTATGAAATCGAGTACACCCTGCTGGGTGAGCACCATGTGGATGTCATCGAGAACCTGGACGTGCCGATCATTGAAATCGTGCATGAACTGGCGCTGAAACACGACGTAGAGCTGGATGACCTTCCGGAAGGCGGCATGCCCCACGCTGCTGGTATCACGGACGTGTCGATCCACAGTGTGGAGGGCGGTGAGGGCAGCGCGACGGCCTAGCCTTTTCTGAGTTGTAGCGGGGTCTTCCAACGTTCCGCGAGGATCACTCCGCACAGGGTCAGCGCGCCGCCGTACAGGTGATAAAGCGCCAGCTGTTCGTCAAGCGCCACGGCGGCAATCAATGCCGTGGCGATTGGCATCAGGTTGAAGAACAGCGTGGTGCGGCTCGGCCCCAGGCGCATGATCGAGGTCATCCACAACCAGGGTGCCAACATCGAGGTGGGAATGGCGGCGTATAGCACCAGCGCACTATTGCTCGCATTCAGGCCGGTTCTAGGCGACAGGATGAACAGCGGAAACAGCACCACGATCGCCACCAGAATCTGCATGTACAACAAGTGCAGCGGAGGCAGGCGCAACTGCCATTTTTTCAACAGCATGCTGTACAGCGCGTAGGCTGCAGCGGCGAACAGCACGATGGCATCGCCCCGATTCATCCCTTGCTCGATGAGCCCTGTGAGGTTGCCAGCGGCGACCACCACTATCACACCCGCGAAAGAAATGACTGCGCCGAGCAGCGCGCCCCAGGTCAGTCGTGTGCCCAGGCAGGCGATGGACAGCCCCAGCGCCATCACCGGTACAAGTGACTGAATGATCCCCATGTTGGTGGCCGTGGTCATGCCTGCGGCAAAGTACGCGAGGCTTTGATAAACCGCCATGCCCAGCGCACCCAGAACGACGATCTTGCCCAGCAACGGCCTGATCGCCACACGATTTCTCCACACCGGCAGGAGCATGAATGGTGTGAACAGCAGCCCCGCTAGCAGCCAGCGGTAGAACCCGATTTCGGACGGGAAGATGACTTCGGACGCCGCCTTGGTGATGACGGTGTTGACGGACCAGATGAAGATGGTCAGAAGTGGAAACGCGTATTGCATGGGAAAGCCGACAGGTGAACGAGGCGCAACTATCCACCTGTTTCAAATGAATGCCAATCGGTGCGCCTGATGATTGCTCATATTTTGCAACATCTTGGCTACACTGACTTCAGTCTGTGCCGACCGGTACAGCGGATCTGGAGAGTCGAACGATGAAGATACCCGGTATTGCTTTGTTGCTCGTTGGCCTGATGTGTTCCGCCCAGGGTTTTGCCGCGACGGCGCAGCAGAACAAGATGACCACCTGCAACGCCGACGCCAGTGCCAAGTCACTCAAGGGTGATGAGCGCAAGGCGTTCATGAGCACGTGCCTGAAAGCCACGCCTGCTCCGGCGGCCACTCAGCAGGAAAAGATGAAGACCTGCAACGCGACGGCTTCCACTCAGGCGCTCAAGGGCGACGCCCGCAAGACGTTCATGAGCGATTGTCTCAAGAAGAAATAATTTTTCAGCCCCTCGCCTCGCCTGGGGTAGGCAGCGTAAGTGCAGTAAACGCTGCACTTGCGCGTCGTTGTCAGTCCGGTCATCGAATAGATGTTCGCGCCGTCCTGTTTCCCGCTTGCGGATGACTGGTTCTCGGCTGCGAACGCTGGCAGACTGCCCACCTCTTCGTGCTGCCCTTTGAGGGTCTATGCCAACGTTTTCTGCGCGTCAGGTATTAATAGCCAGCTGGATTCTCGTGTTCGGCGGTCTGCTGTTGGTATTGCCCTTCAAACTGCTGCCGAGTCTGCTGGCGGGGCTGCTGGTCTTCGAACTGGTCAACATGCTGACCCCCAAACTGCAAAAGCTCATCTCTGGCGAACGTGCCAGGTGGCTGGCTGTTGCGCTGTTGGGGACCATCATTGTCAGTCTGCTGACCCTGATCTTCGCCGGCGCCATCAGCTTCGTGCTGCATGAGGCCGAGAACCCTGGCGCATCGCTGGACAAGTTCATGATCCTGGTGGATCGCGCCCGTGGTCAGCTTCCGCCGTTCATTGATTCCTACCTGCCCGCCAGTGCGGCCGAGTTTCAGGTTTCGCTGTTCCAGTGGTTGCAGAAACATATCGGCGAGCTGCAACTGATCGGCAAGGGCGCTGCACACATGTTCGTGACCATGCTCATCGGCATGGTGCTAGGCGCGATCATTGCCCTGCAGCGGATTTCCGATGTTCACACCCGCAAGCCGCTGGCCTCGGCACTGTTCGACCGGCTTTATCTGGTCAGCCGCGCGTTTCGCAATATCGTTTTTGCCCAGATCAAGATTTCACTGCTCAACACGGCGTTCACCTCGGTGTTCCTGGCTGTCGTTCTGCCGTTGTGCGGGATTCACCTGCCGCTGACCAAGACCCTGATCATCATGACCTTCCTGCTCGGGCTGTTGCCTGTCGTGGGTAACCTGATGTCCAACACGCTGATCTTCATCGTCGGCATGTCGATCTCGATCTGGGTCGCACTGGCGGCGTTGGGTTACCTGATCGTGATCCACAAGGTGGAATACTTCCTGAACGCGCGGATCGTGGGCGGGCAGATCAACGCCAAATCGTGGGAGCTGCTGCTGGCGATGCTGTTGTTCGAAGCCGCGTTCGGCCTGCCGGGCGTGGTGGCAGGACCTATTTACTACGCGTACCTGAAGAGTGAGTTGCAGAAGGAAGGGCTGGTTTAAGGGCGGTCCAGGATCATCCGCACACTCTGCGTCCGCTCTTGAATGTGACGCAGAGCGTCACGGGCTGCATACGCACGCGGAGCATGGGCACGATCGTCAACCTCACGCTGATCGTTCCCACGCTCCAGCGTGGTAACGCCTCTCAGGACGCTCCGCGTCCGCTTGAAGACGTGACGCGGAGCGTGGGCATGATCATCGGCCCGCTTCAGCCGTAACGCTTCTTCGCTTCAATCGCCAGCCCGCTGCCGATGCTGCCGAAGATGTTGCCTTCCACGTGACGTGCATTCGGCAGCATCGCCGATACGCTGTTACGCAGCGCAGGAATGCCGCTTGAGCCGCCGGTAAAGAACACCGTGTTGACCTGCTCGACGCCCACGCCTGCCTGACTCAGCAGTTGAGTCACGCTGTTGCGGACCCGCTCAAGCTGCGCATCGATTACCGCCTCGAACATCGCCCGACCCAGGTCCACGCTCAATCCCGGTTCGATACGGTCCATCAGCAAGTGACGGGTATCGGTCTGGGTCAGCTGGATCTTGGTCTCTTCCACTTCCATGGCCAGCCAGTGCCCGGCGCGTTGTTCGATCAGCTTGAACAGCCGGTCGATGCCGCCGGTGTCTTCGATGTCGTAACGCATGCTGCCCAGTGCGAGCTGGGACTTCTGCGAGTACACGGCGTTGATGGTGTGCCAGGTCGCCAGGTTGATGTGGTGACTGGTGGGCATGTACGCGCCGCTTTTCATGCGGCTGCCGTAGCCGAACAGCGGCATCACGCCCTGCAGGCTCAACTGCTTGTCGAAGTCGGTACCGCCAATGTGCACGCCGCCGGTGGCCAGGATGTCGTCCTGACGATCTTCATGTTCACGCCGCTCGGGAGACAGGCGTACCAGCGAGAAGTCGGAGGTACCACCACCGATGTCGACGATCAGTACCAGTTCTTCCTGGGTGATGGTGGACTCGTAGTCGAACGCTGCAGCAATGGGTTCGAACTGGAACGACACGTCCTTGAAGCCAATCTTGCGGGCGACTTCGGCCAGTGTGTCTTCGGCTTCCTGATCGGCCATGGCGTCGTCATCAACAAAGTGCACCGGGCGGCCCAGCACCACCTGTTCGAACTCGCGTCCGGCGGTCTTTTCAGCGCGTTTTTTCAGCTCGCCGATAAACAGGGCCAGCAGGTCCTTGAACGGCATCGCCGTGCCGAGCACGCTGGTGTCGTGCTTGATCAGCTTGGAACCCAGCAGGCTCTTGAGCGAGCGCATCAGGCGGCCTTCGTAGCCTTCCAGGTATTCGTGAAGCGCCAGGCGGCCATAGACCGGGCGACGCTCTTCCATGTTGAAGAACACCACCGAGGGCAGGGTGATCTTGTCGTCCTCCAGCGCGATCAACGATTCCACACCTGGCCGTTGCCAGCCGACAGTGGAATTGGACGTGCCGAAATCGATGCCGCAGGCACGGGCCGGGGATTGGTCATTCATGTCTTTTACGTTCCAGTCAAAAAACGGCCGCGCAGTTTATGTCAGTGCGCAGCAATTGCGTAGGGCGATGCGTCGCTTATTCCGGGTTATCGGTATTTGCGCCCGGGGCTTGAACTCGGGACCATCACCCCCAATCTTGATGGGATTCTCGGTAGACCAGGTTGTCGAACACCTGACGGCCAGAAGACAGGGCGTGCTACCGGGCTGTTTTTTCGATGTGAAGTCTTTCAGGTGCCTCGAACACGAGGAGGCTGGGCGTGTTATACCAGCGCATCTGGCTGCGCTGGATAATTGGATGGGTGATTGTTAGATGGATTTCAAAGACTACTACAAGATACTGGATGTCGAACCGACTGCAGACGACAAGGCGATCAAGACGGCCTATCGCAAGTTGGCGCGCAAGTATCACCCCGACGTCAGTAAAGAGGCCGGGGCTGAGGACAAATTCAAGGAAGCGTCCGAGGCTTACGAAGTTCTCAGCAGCCCCGACAAGCGCGCCGAGTATGACGAGCTGCGCAAGTATGGGCGTCAGGGTCGGCCGTTCCAGACCCCGCCGGGCTGGCAGAGCCGAGCCGGTGCGGGCGGATTTGGCGAGGAGACGGCGGATTTTTCCGAGTTCTTCAGTTCCATTTTCGGCGGGCGTGCCCAGCCGGGCGGCCGCAGCCGCAATCCGGGTCGCAAGGGGCAGGATGTGGAAATGGAACTGGCCGTCTTTCTGGAAGAGACGCTGTCGGCCGAATCCAAGCAGGTCAGTTTCAAGGTGCCGCAGCACAGCCCCAACGGGCAGCGCATGAGCGACATCACCAAGACCCTGAACGTGAAGATTCCCGCAGGCGTCGTGGACGGCGAGCGCATTCGTCTCAAGGGCCAGGGTGCGCCGGGAATAGCCGGTGGTGCGAATGGTGACATGTACCTGATCATCCGCCTGGCGCCGCACCCGATGTTCGAGGTGGAAGGTCATGATCTGGTCATTACCGTTCCACTCGCACCCTGGGAAGCTGCGCTGGGCGCCAAGGTCGCCGTTCCCACGCTGACAGGCCGGATCAACCTGACCATCCGCCCCGACAGCCAGAACGGTCAACGCCTGCGTATCAAGGGCAACGGCCTGATGAGCAAGGCGGGCGAGCGCGGCGACCTGTATGCCCAGATCAAGATCGTGATGCCAAAGCACATCGACGATGCCAGTCGGGCGCTGTGGCAGAAGCTGGCGGACAGCTCGTCATTTGACCCAAGGGCTCAGTGGGGTAATTGATCGAGTCATGATCGTGCCTCCGCGTGGGCACGATCATCAGCCAGTCTTCGCAACCCTCAGTTCCTGGGCAGCACCACGGTGAAGGTGGTGCCGTCGCCGATGGTCGAGGTTACGGTAATGCTGCCGCTGTGGGCGTTGACCACTTCCTTGACGATGAACAGACCCAGCCCCAGGCTGGTCGAGGTGGTGCGGCTTTCGCTGTTTTCTTCGGAACTGCGTACCAGCGGGTCGAAAATCGTGCCGATGGCGTCTTCGGCAATCGGCTTGCCCTCGTTGTGAACCACCAGCTCTACCGTATCCGGCCCGCCGATGACCCGCACCGTGATTTCATGGCTGGCGGCGCCGTGCTGCAAGGCGTTGCCGATCAGGTTCTGCAACATCTGACTGATCCGTCCGCTGTCCCAGTGTCCCTGCGTCTCACCTTCAATCGTAAGCACGGGCGCCGAATTCGGGTGTCCGGCGCACGCTTCTTCGATAGCTTCACGACAGGCGCCCGCCAGGTCCATGAACTTGCGCTCTACCGGCAGGCTGGCGCCCAGGCGGCTGCGAACGAACTCGAGGAGGTCGCCGACCATCGTGCCCATATGCCGCGTGCTGGTTTTGATACGCGAGATGTAGCCCTGGGTCTTTTCGTCCATGACCAGTTTGCGGGCCAGCAGCTCGGTGGACATGCTGACTGCCTGAAGCGGTGCGCGCAGGTCATGGCCGAGAATTGCCAGAAAGATGTCCCGCGAGCGCGCCACACGTTCGGCATAAGCCGCAGTGGATTCGGCCAATGCTTCGTCGATGGCTTCGTTGAAGCGGATCACGTCGCGAAAATCAGCCAGTTGCGGCGTGGTCAGGCTGTCCACCCACAGGCGAATGACACTGGCGCGTAGATGCCTGAACTCCGAAGTCATCTGCACCAGATCAAACCCGACTTCATGGCGCAGTTCACCATGACTGGTCGCTGCTTCATCCAGGCTCGGCGTCTTGTTCAACTCCTTACCACGGGCCTTGGCGATCTCTTCGCTCTTGCTCTGGGCGGTCTTCATATCCCGCGCAGCCGCCAGCAGAATCGACTGGGCATGATCACGCAGCTCTGCGGTGTTCATGGTGTCTGCAGCGGGTTTCAGTGTTCTGGCGAAGTTTTCCCATTCATCGACGATGCGATCCACGTGGAGAACGATGAATTCGGAAAGGCGCATGGCCGGTTACCTTGCTGGGGGAGCGTGACGGAGATGGCGCATCTTACCGCCTTTACAGTGCGCAACAAACAGAGCGTTGACTGACATTTCTGTCAGTAGACGCTGTTTTTGTGACGCCCTAAGGTGGTGCGACGGATTACGTGGATGGAGGTCCGGAGCATGAGCGTAGAAATGGTTTCAGATTCAACCTTTCAGAAGAGCGTTATCGACGCTAGTCAGGAGAAGTTGGTGGTGGTCGAGTTTTCGACCGTAGACAAGACAACCAAGCGAGATCCTTCCGTTCTCAATGCCAGTGGCAAGATGGATGCGGTGATTGACGAGCTGGACACGAAGTACGCAGGTAAAGTCGTATTTTGCAGAGTCGAGATCAAACTGAATTCGGATCTGAAGGATACGCAGAACCCCACTACCTCAAACGCCTACGCCATTAATCATGGTCCGACGATGGTGTTTATCAGCAAAGGCCAGAAGAGCAGGGATCTTGTGGGGTTGCAGACCCAAGAGAGAATGATGCAGGTGATTGACGAGCTGTTGACCTGAATTTGCCCTTGAGAACATAGGGAGCATTGTGATGAAAGAAGCAGATTTTCTTGATCTGGTTAACCAACGGATCAATGCCGCCGCACAAAATATCATCGACAAGAAAAATACACAGCTTGACGATATTTCCTATGGAAAGCTTGATGTATTGCTGGCGTTGCGCAGAGCCCTGATGGGCAACGCGACCCCAGAGGATATAGGCATGCTGGACGCTATCAATGACGCGCTACAGGCACTTGGAATACTCCAGGCAAAAGAAACTTTCTTTGGCCGAATAGAGCGCTAGAGCCACTCTTGAGTAGCCGCTGTGCCATGGATTGCAGCGCATGAAAGGAATAATGCCATGAGCGTCATCATCGTCAGCGATAACAGCTTTCAGAATGAACTCTCCAAGAAACCACCCCTGTTGCTGGCTGAATTCAGCAGGCCCGGCAAGGATGAGGGTGGCTACGATAATCAGAGTGCCCGTATGGGGCTGATCATCGACAAGCTTGCTACACCTGAAGAGTTCGGAGGAAGCGTTGTAATGGTTCGTGTCCCGATGGACGACTGCAGTAAAACCGTCAAGGAATATAGCGTTAAGCGGCGCCGACCGTGATCTTCTTCGGGGATGGTAAGGAACTGAGCAGAGAGAGCAAACTTTCATCTGATCACGTGGTGCAGAAACACGCGGAACAATCTGCTTAAGCCTGAACAAGGAGCCTGAGTGGTTCAGGCTTGATAAGAGAGCCTTCCAGCAGGAAGGCTCTCTTGTTTCTCTGGCAGCGTTTCTAGAACAGAAAATACCGCTGCGCCATCGGCAGCACATCCGCAGGCTCACACCACAGCAGCACGCCGTCGGCCTTGACCTGATAGGTCTGCGGGTCGACTTCGATGTCGGGCAAGTAGTCGTTGTGGATCAGGTCTTTCTTCTGCACGGTGCGGCAGCCTTTGACCACGCCTATCTGCTTCTTCAAACCCAGTGATTCCGGCACGCCTGCGTCGAACGCGGCCTGGCTGATGAAGGTCATGCTGGTGGCGTGCAGGGAGCTGCCGTAGCTGGCGAACATCGGGCGGTAGTGGACGGGTTGCGGTGTCGGGATCGAGGCGTTGGCGTCGCCCATCAGGCTGGCGGCAATGGCGCCGCCCTTGAGGATCAGTGTCGGTTTGACGCCGAAGAACGCCGGGCGCCACAGCACCAGATCTGCCCATTTACCCACTTCAATGGAGCCCACTTCATGGCTGATACCGTGGGTGATGGCCGGGTTGATGGTGTATTTGGCGATGTAGCGCTTGGCGCGGAAGTTGTCGTTTCCCGGACCGTCCTGAGGCAGCGGACCGCGCTGCTTCTTCATCTTGTCGGCAGTCTGCCAGGTGCGCATGATCACCTCGCCGACGCGACCCATGGCCTGGCTGTCGGAGCTGAGCATCGAAAATGCGCCCAGGTCGTGGAGGATGTCTTCGGCGGCAATGGTCTCGCGACGGATGCGGCTTTCCGCGAAAGCGACGTCTTCAGCGATGCTCGGGTCCAGGTGATGGCAGACCATGAGCATGTCCAGGTGCTCGTCGATGGTGTTGCGGGTGAACGGCCGGGTCGGGTTGGTCGAACTGGGCAGCACGTTCGGCGAGCCGCAGGCCTTGATGATGTCGGGCGCGTGGCCGCCACCAGCACCTTCGGTGTGATAGGTGTGGATCGTACGGTTCTTGAACGCAGCGAGCGTGGTCTCGACAAAGCCCGACTCGTTCAGCGTGTCAGTGTGAATCGCCACCTGCACGTCGTATTCATCGGCCACGCTCAGGCAGTTGTCGATGGCGGCAGGCGTGGTGCCCCAGTCTTCGTGCAGCTTGAGGCCGATTGCGCCCGCCTTGACCTGCTCGATCAACGGGCCGGGCAGACTGACGTTGCCCTTGCCGGTCAGGCCGATGTTCATCGGGAAGGCGTCAGCGGCCTGCAGCATGCGCGCCATGTGCCAGGGGCCGGGTGTGACGGTCGTGGCGTTGGTGCCGGTTGCCGGGCCGGTGCCGCCGCCGATCATGGTGGTCACGCCGCTCATCAACGCTTCTTCGATCTGCTGCGGGCAGATGAAGTGGATGTGCGTATCGACGCCGCCTGCGGTGAGGATCATGCCTTCGCCTGCAATCACTTCAGTGGCTGCGCCCACCGCGATGGTTACGTCGGGCTGGATGTCCGGGTTGCCTGCCTTGCCGATGGCGGCGATGCGACCGTTCTTGAGGCCGACGTCGGCTTTTACGATGCCCCAGTGATCGATGATCAGCGCATTGGTGATCAACGTGTCGACCACCTCGGCCGCCAGCAACTGGCCTTGGCCCATGCCGTCTCGAATGACTTTGCCGCCGCCGAATTTCACTTCTTCACCGTAGGTGGTGAAGTCTTTCTCGACTTCGATCCACAGCTCAGTGTCGGCCAGGCGAACCTTGTCGCCCACCGTAGGGCCGAACATGTCGGCGTAGGCTTGTCTGGAAATCTTCATGGTGATTCCTTGAGTACTTTATGGACTTCACACTGATCGCTCCCGCGCTCTGAGCAGGAACGATCTGAGCCTGCGCCTTGATTCAATCCAACTCGCCCATCACTCGACCGGCAAACCCGTACACCTTGCGCAAGCCTGCAAGGTCCACGAGTTCAACCTCGCGTGCCTGCCCAGGCTCGAAGCGTACGGCGGTGCCAGCCGGAATATTCAGGCGCATGCCGCGGCTGGCGGCTCGGTCGAAGGTCAGCGCATCGTTGGTTTCGAAAAAGTGAAAGTGCGAGCCCACCTGAATCGGACGATCGCCACTGTTGGCAACGGTCAGGCTCAGGGTACGGCGGCCGGCGTTGAGTTCGATCTCGCCGGGCTGGATCTGGTATTGGCCAGGGATCATGTCGGTTGCCCCAAGGTTTTGAAATAAATGGCGGTCGGTCGGTAGCGACCGTCCGGTGTGGCGCAGTAGTCAGGCAGTTCGCCCACGCGGGTGTAAGCCATCGAGCGATAGAAGGCTTCCGCCGTCGAGCCTGCTTCGGTGTCCAGGTGCAGCAGGCCGCGCTTGAGTTTCACGGCGGCCTGTTCGACCGCCTCCATCAGTTGCCTGCCCAGACCGTGGCCGCGTGCGGCAGGCGACACCATCAGCTTCTGCACCTCGGCACGGTTGAGTCCGTTGGGCTTCTGGCACAGCGCAAGCTGTGCGCTGGCCTGCAGGCGTTCATTGTCCACCACGACCCACAGCAACAGATCGCCTGACGCAACGTCAGCTCTTAAACCATCACACCAGCGGAGCGCCTGCTCCAGCGTCAGGTCAGCCATGAACCCTACCGATGCGCCGTCATGGACGGTGTCGAACAGCAGTTGCGCCAGACCCTGACGGTAATGCGCGAAGCTTTCAGCGGTGACGCGACGCAACTGTGCTGGGTTCATGGAAGGCTCTCGGTTATACGGATTTGGGGGCTTGCGAGGCTGGTGCCTGAGCGCCGGGCGACAAGTCCAATTGCATGAAGGTCAGGTCCAGCCAGCGACCGAACTTGGTGCCCACCTGCGGCATCTGGCCGGTGGTCGTGAAGCCCAGGCGTTCGTGCAGGGCAATCGAGGCCGCGTTACCGCTTTCAATGGCCGCGACCATCATGTGTTTGTCGCAGGTGCGGGCGCGCTCGATCAAGGCCGACATCAGTTTTGGCCCCAGGCCCTTGCCACGCTGATCGGCGCGTACGTACACCGAGTGCTCGACCGTATGACGGAAGCCCTCGAAAGGACGCCAGTCGCCGAACGATGAGTACCCCAGCACTTCGCCTGCCGCATCCAGGGCGACCAGAATCGGGTAGGCCTGGGTCTGGCGGGAGGCATACCACGCCTGACGGTTGGTCAGATCGACCGGCTGTTCGTTCCAGATGGCGGTAGTGTTGAGCACCGCATCGTTGTAGATGGCGAGAATGCCGGGCAAATCTTCCGGCAGTGCATCGCGAATCACGTCTTGCATGCGGGTGTCCTCAGGCAATCGGCTGATGCACGGTGACCAGCTTGGTCCCGTCCGGGAACGTCGCTTCCACCTGAATCTCCGGAATCATTTCCGGGATGCCTTCCATCACTTGCTCGCGGGTCAGCAGCGTCGTGCCGTAATGCATCAGGTCGGCGACCGTCTGACCATCACGTGCGCCTTCGAGCAGCGCTGCGGAGATGTAGGCCATGGCTTCCGGGTAATTGAGCTTCACTCCACGCGCCAGGCGCCGTTCGGCAACCAGTCCGGCGGTGAAAATCAGCAGCTTGTCTTTTTCGCGTGGCGTCAGGTCCATGGGGTTTCCGTGTCGTGGTGTTCGGGTTGCTGTGCAGTCGTTGTTGGTGCTTTTGCGGGAGGCGTCTGCCCAACTTCATGTATTCCAGATTCTCGGCGTCACTGCCTCGCGTCCCAGCAATGCCGGGCGCAGTTTTTTCCAGACTTCGATCAGCCAGGCTCTCGCATGCAAGGCTTCGTTGGCCAGACAGCGCGCCACGACCAGCCCCGGCACCTGGGTCAGATCACCACGTACCGGATTGGGCATCGACAGGCTGCGGCAGGCTTCAAGCAATTCGCTGTCCACCTCGCCGGTGATCAGCAACGTGGCAAACACCGTATGGCCATCCAGCCCGACCGGGGAATCCAGCAGCCCGTCGCCCCCGATAATGCGTTGACGTTCGTGCCAGATCAATGTGCCGTCGCGGCGGATATCCAGCGCGGACTGAAAATGCCCGTGCTCGAAACGCTCGCCACTGGCCGGACGGCCCAGCGCCACGACGTCCCAGTAACAGAGCTTCGCGTCGCCACGCAGCTCGATGCGCGTGGTCAGTTCGGCCTGGGCGTTGCAGAACACGATGGTTTCCTGAGGCAGCCATTCCAGCGTCGCGCCGGGTTCGACCAGCAGCTCCAGTTGCTGAAACGCCGGGCTTGCCGCGCGATACCATTTGGCTGCGCCGGGGCTGGTCAATTGTGCCCAGGCGTCGGTGCCGACGTTGGCCGAGATATCCAGACGGTCGCCGCCCGCGATACCGCCGGGCGGGTGTACGATGATGTGCTGACACACCTCAGGGCCTTCGGCGTACAGATGTTTCTGCACCCGCAGCGGGCCTTTGTGGCGGCGCTGAACCGGCCGCGTGCTGTCGTCAAAACGCCCATAGCCCAGCTCCAGCTCGGCGTGCCAGCTGGGCGTGAACAGGGCGGTATTGGCAGGCAGATTCATGGCGTCTTCAATTCTGTGTCGAGGATTGCACGATAACGGATTGGCGCATCAAATAGTGACCAGTCCGCGAACGCCTTCGGCTTCCATGTTCTCGCCACGGCCCTGCTGGACGATTTCACCCCGGGACATCACCAGATACTGGTCCGCCAGTTCAGCGGCGAAGTCGTAGAACTGCTCCACGAGCAGAATCGCCATGTCGCCGCGCTCGGCCAGCTTCTTGATGACCGCGCCGATCTCCTTGATCACCGACGGCTGAATGCCTTCGGTAGGCTCATCGAGAATCAGCAGACGAGGGCGGCTGGCCAGTGCGCGGCCAATCGCCAATTGCTGCTGCTGGCCGCCCGACAGATCGCCGCCACGGCGGTGCTTCATTTGCAGCAGTACCGGGAACAGCTCGTAGATGAATGCTGGTACCTCTTTGGCCTCCGAGCCCGGAAAGCGCGACAGGCCCATCAGCAGGTTTTCCTCGACGGTCAGCCGTCCGAAGATTTCCCGGCCCTGCGGTACGTAAGCAATACCGGCGTGCACGCGCTGGTGGGGCTTGAAGCCGGTAATGGCCTTGCCTTCCCATTGCACCGAGCCTTCCTTCGACGGCAACAGGCCCATCAGCACCCGCAGCAACGTGGTCTTGCCCACGCCGTTGCGGCCCAGCAGGCAGGTGACTTCACCGACCTTCACGTCAAAGGACAGGCCACGCAGAATGTGGCTGCCGCCGTAATATTGATGAAGCTTTTCGACCTGCAGCATGGTTCATGTTCTCTTCTGTTACAGCGTGGTCGCCGTTATGCTCCGCGTCACAAATGGCACAGACTGCGGACTCAGTGAGCAGAGCGCATGGCTCACGTCACCTTTTCGCCCCTCGGCGACTTACTTTGAGAGGCCAAAGTAAGCAAAGCCTTTTGCTCCGGTTCCGGCCCCGGCTTCGCCGGGGTTCCTTCGTCCTGACACTGATTCGGGGGTCGCTGCAAATGGGCCATCCATGGCCCAGTGCAGCTCAATCGGCATCCATGCCGATTGCCCCCCGAATCAGCGCCAGGACTCAGCCTTCACCCGCGTCGCGATCTGCGGTGTTCATGCCATCGCGCTACAAAAGCGCATCAGTGTCGCTGCCTCACTGGGTAGCCAAATGACTTGTGTATAACGATGAGCGTGGAGTGGGAGCGATCACGTCAGCCTCAACGGCCCAGGTACACCTCGATCACGCGTTCGTCTGCCTGCACATCGTTCAATGAGCCTTCGGCCAGTACGCTGCCCTGGTGCAGTACGGTCACGTGGTCGGCAATCGAGCCGACAAAGCCCATGTCGTGCTCGACCACCATCAGTGAGTGCTTGCCCGCCAGGCTTTTGAACAGTTCGGCGGTGAATTCGGTTTCGGCATCGGTCATGCCTGCGACTGGCTCGTCGAGCAGCAGCAGTTGCGGGTCCTGAACGAGCAGCATGCCGATTTCCAGAAACTGCTTCTGACCGTGGGACAGCAGCCCTGCCGGGCGCTGCATGGAGCCTGTCAGGCGAATGGTTTCCAGCACCTCGTTGATCCGGTCGCGCTGTTCGCCGTTCAGGCGCGCCCGCAGGCTGGCCCACACCGACTTGTCGGTCTTCTGCGCCAGTTCCAGATTCTCAAACACACTCAGTGCTTCGAACACTGTGGGCTTCTGGAACTTGCGGCCGATCCCGGCCTGGGCGATCTGCACTTCGCTCATCTGCGTCAGGTCCAGCGTTTCGCCGAACCAGGCCTTGCCGTGGCTGGGCCGGGTCTTGCCGGTGATCACGTCCATCAGCGTGGTCTTGCCCGCCCCGTTGGGGCCGATGATGCAGCGCAGCTCGCCGACGCTGATGTACAGGTTCAGGTCATTGAGCGCCTTGAAACCGTCGAAGCTGACGCTGATGTCTTCCAGAGTCAGGATCGTGCCGTGGCGTGTGTTCAGTCCCTTGCCGGCGCTTTGGCCCAGCCCCAGCGCGTCGCGGCTGGTGCCTGCATCGGAATTGGGGTCCAGCACCGGCTCCAGCATGAAAGAGGGCGTTGGCGTGGTTTTCATGACTCGTTCCTTTTCTTCAGTACGCCGATGACGCCTTTGGGCAAGTAGAGCGTGACGATGATGAACAGCGCGCCGAGAAAGAACAGCCAGTATTCCGGGAATGCCACGGTGAACCAGCTCTTCATGCCGTTGACCAGACCGGCACCCAGCAGCGGGCCGATCAGCGTGCCGCGTCCGCCCAGAGCTACCCAGACCGCCGCTTCGATGGAGTTGGTCGGCGACATTTCGCTCGGGTTGATGATGCCGACCTGAGGCACATACAACGCACCCGCCAGTCCGCACAGGACCGCGCTCAGGACCCAGACGAACAGCTTGAAGCCGCGTGGGTCGTAGCCGCAGAACATCAGGCGGTTTTCCGCATCGCGCAGGGCGGTGAGCACCCGGCCGAACTTGCTCTGCGCCAGACGCCAGCCGATGTACAGGCTGACCACCAGCAGAATCACGGTCGCCAGAAACAGCGTTGCACGGGTGCCCTGCGAGCTGATGCTGAAACCCAGAATGCTGCGGAAATTGGTGAAGCCGTTGTTGCCGCCGAAACCGGTTTCGTTGCGGAAGAACAACAGCATGCCCGCGAAGGTCAGTGCCTGGGTCATGATCGAGAAATACACGCCCTTGATCCGCGAGCGGAAGGCGAAGAAACCGAACACCAGCGCCAGCAGGCCCGGCGCCAGAACCACCAGACACATGGCCCACAGGAAGTTGTCGGCACCGGCCCAGTACCACGGCAGCTCGGTCCACGACAGGAAGGTCATGAACGCTGGCAGACCGTCACCCGCCGCCTGGCGCATCAGGTACATACCCATGGCATAACCGCCCAGCGCGAAGAACAGGCCGTGGCCCAGCGATAGAAGCCCGGCGTAACCCCAGACCAGATCCAGTGCCAGAGCGACAATGGCGTAGCAGAGAATCTTGCCCACCAGTGTCAGGGTGTAGGCCGACACCTGCAGGCTGTTATCGGCGGGCAGCAACGAGAGCAGCGGCATGGCCAGCAAAACAGCCAGTACCAGAATGCCCACCGTCAGCGTGCCTTTGGGGCCGACCTTTTGTGCAGCAGTTACCATCAATGGCTGGCTCATCAGTCGATCACCCGTCCTTTCAATGCGAAGAGGCCCTGCGGACGTTTCTGGATAAACAGAATGATCAGCGCCAGGATCAGGATCTTGCCCAGCACGGCGCCGATTTGCGGTTCGAGAATCTTGTTGGCGATGCCCAGCCCGAAAGCCGCCATCACGCTGCCTGCCAGCTGCCCGACGCCGCCGAGCACCACCACCAGGAACGAATCGATGATATAGCTCTGGCCCAGGTCCGGGCCGACGTTGCCGATCTGGCTCAGGGCGACACCGCCCAGTCCTGCGATGCCGGAGCCCAGCCCGAAGGCCATCATGTCGATACGCCCGGTCGGCACGCCGCAGCAGGCGGCCATGTTGCGGTTCTGGGTCACGGCGCGCACGTTCAGGCCCAGACGGGTCTTGTTCAGCAACAGCCAGGTCAGCACCACCACGAACAACGCGAAGGCGATGATCACGATACGGTTGTAAGGCAGCACCAGATTGGGCAGTACTTGAATACCGCCGGACAGCCATTCCGGGTTGGCCACTTCAACGTTCTGCGCACCGAAGGCCAGGCGCACGGCCTGAATCAGCATCAGGCTGATGCCCCAGGTGGCGAGCAGGGTTTCCAGCGGACGGCCATACAGATGACGAATTACCGTGCGCTCCAGTGCCATGCCGATCAGCGCCGTGACGAAGAACGCGACGGGCAGCGCCACCAGCGGGTAAACCTCGATGGCGCCTGGTGCGTAGCGCTGAAACATCAACTGCACGACATAGGTCGAGTAGGCACCCAGCATCAGCATTTCGCCGTGGGCCATGTTGATCACGCCCAGCAGGCCGAACGTTATCGCCAGGCCCAGCGCGGCCAGCAGCAGGATCGAGCCCAGCGACATACCGCTGAAGGCCTGACCGAGGATTTCACCGATCATCAGTTTGCGTTTGACCTGGGCCAGGCTGGTTTCGGCGGCAATGCGCACCGATGCGTCGGTTTCAACGCCCGGCGACAGCAACGATTCAAGGCGGGTGCGGGCCAGCGGATCACCGGTTTCGCCCAGCAGGCGCACAGCGGCAAGGCGCACGCTGGGGCTGCTGTCGACCAGTTGCAGGTTGGCCAGTGCCAGGGTCAGTGCGTCTTTGACGCTTGAGTCTGTTTCGGTCGCCACGCGCTGGCTCAGCAGGTCCAGTTGCGCAGGGCGCGCGCTTTTCTGCAGTTGCAGAGCGGCGGCCATGCGCAGCTTTACATCGGCTGCCAGCAGTTGGTGGCTGGCCAGCGCGGTCTCGACCAGACCCCGCAGCCGGTTGTTCAGACGCAGTTTGCGCGGTTCATCAGGTGTGGGGGCATCTGCCGCAGCCGGGACATCGGCGTCCACCGCGACATAGGTGTCATTGTTCTCGATCCAGGCCCGCTTGCTGCTGTCGGCAGCCACTCGGCCGTCGCGCAGTGCTTCAAGCAACTCGACCCGCTCAGGAACAGGCTTGGCCGCCCAGGCTTCAAGCAATTCTGCCTGTTGCGAAGAACTGGCCGCTGCGAAATCACCCGCATTACTGGCCTGCGCCGCGAAAGGCAGCAACAGGGTGATGGCAAGGATCAGGCGGTAAAGGTAAGAGGGCATATCAATGGCCTTGATTCATGTTCGTGCGGGTTGATCGTGCCGATGGTCCGCATTGGCATGCCGCCCGAGACGCTCTGCGTCACGTTCCAGAGCGGACGCGGAGCGTCCTGAGCGGCGTTCCCACGCAGGAGCGTGGGAACGATCACATGAGCGCTGATCAGTTGCTCTTCACCGCATGGTCCGGCTTCTTGTCGTTGCCAGGGATGTACGGGCTCCACGGCTGGGCGCGGATCGGCTCCTTGGTCTGCCAGACCACGTTGAACTGACCGTTTTCCTCGACTTCACCGATCATCACCGGCTTGTGCAGGTGGTGGTTGGTCTTGTCCATGGTCAGGGTGAAGCCGGACGGCGCGGCGAAGGTCTGTCCGGCCATCGCTTCACGAACCTTGTCGACGTCGGTGGACTTGGCTTTCTCGACCGCCTGCGCCCACATGTGGATACCGACGTACGTGGCTTCCATCGGGTCGTTGGTCACGGCCTTGTCAGCGCCCGGCAGGTTTTTCTTCTTGGCGTAGGCTTTCCAGTCAGCGACGAACTTCTTGTTGACCGGGTTCTCGACCGACTGGAAGTAGTTCCAGGCCGCGAGGTGACCGACCAGCGGTTTGGTGTCGATGCCGCGCAGTTCTTCTTCGCCCACCGAGAAGGCCACGACCGGTACGTCGGTGGCTTTCAGGCCCTGGTTGGCCAGTTCCTTGTAGAACGGCACGTTGGAGTCGCCATTGACGGTGGAGATGACCGCCGTCTTGCCGCCAGCGGAGAATTTCTTGATGTTCGCCACGATGGTCTGGTAATCGGCGTGGCCGAACGGGGTGTAGACCTCTTCGATGTCGCTGTCCTTCACACCTTTGGAATGCAGGAATGCGCGCAGAATCTTGTTGGTGGTACGCGGGTAGACGTAGTCGGTGCCCAGCAGGAAGAAGCGCTTGGCTTCGCCGCCGTCTTCGCTCATCACGTACTCGACCGCAGGGATGGCCTGCTGGTTGGGCGCTGCACCGGTGTAGAACACGTTCGGCGACATCTCTTCGCCTTCGTACTGAACCGGGTAGAACAACAGACCGTTGAGTTCTTCGAACACCGGCAGGACCGATTTGCGCGAAACGGAGGTCCAGCAGCCGAACACCACGGCGACCTTGTCCTGAGTCAGCAACTGACGGCCCTTTTCGGCGAACAGCGGCCAGTTGGAGGCCGGGTCTACGACCACCGGCTCCAGCATCTTGCCGTTCACGCCGCCTTTGGCATTGATCTCGTCAATGGTCATCAGCGCCATGTCTTTCAGCGAAGTCTCGGAAATGGCCATGGTGCCGGAAAGCGAATGCAGGATGCCGACCTTGATGGTTTCGGCGGCCTGAACGGTCCATGACAGGCCCATGGCTGCGATGGATGCGGACAGGGTGAAGGCTTTGATCAGGCTGCGACGCTTCATTGGACGGGCTCCGTTGATCTGTTTTTTTTGGATTGGCAGAACGACTCTTTGAAGGCTTCCAAGCAAAGGCTGTGCCCAGCCTGAGAAAACGCTTTGGAACGGGCCTTCGGGAGCGTCGCAGCCATCGGAGTGCACTGAAGTGGAGCTGGCAGGGGAGGCTGGTGCGAAGCGAGGGGCAATATTGGTGCGCAGGGTGCGCATAACGAGAAAAGCCGCCCGAAGGCGGCTTTTTTTGTAACTTGAAAGAACGAGACCTGATCCTGTCAGGTGAGGAATTCATCACAAAACCGCCCGCCGGTTTCAGGCCCCGCCGCGTGCAATTTAAGCTGCTGCCGAGGAATTAGCAAAGCGGGAGAAAACTATTCGGTCAAATAGCCAGACGACCACCAACGAAACCCCCACCAGCGGAAACGCGACCGCGATGCCAAACATGATCACCATGGCGGTTTTCCAGCGGGGCAGGTCGTGGCGCAGTGGCGGTACGCCGAGGCCGCCCTGAGGACGACGTTTCCACCAGATCACCAAGCCGCTGACAGCGCTGAGCAGGATCATCAGGCAGGCGAGGAAGATCAGCAACTGGTTGATCCAGCCGAAAAACTTGCCCTCGTGCAGCATCACGCCCATCTCGGTTGCCCGTGAAACCAGGCTGTAATCCTGCCAGCCCACATCAGCCAGCACCTTGCCGCTGTACTGGTCGATATGCAGGGTGGCGTCGTTGCGTGGGTCATCGGCAAACACCGATACCGTGAACACGCCTTCGGCAGTCTTGGGGGCCGTGATGCTGTAGCCAGGCGCGATGCCCTTGGCGGTTGCGATGTCGACCACCTGTTGCAGGCTGATCTTCGGCGCTGCCGGGCCTGATGACATGCCGTGATGATGCATGTGCTCGGCATGCTCACCGGTCGATTGCGGCATCGGTGTGTTTTCCATTGCCCACGGCACGGTCTGGGCGCTGGCGGTGTTGAGTTCGCCTGCCATTTGCGTGGACTTGGGCACATCGGTCCACATTGCAGCCGGGAAGGTATTCCAGACCGCTGCGTACTGTTTGCCCCACATGCCGGTCCAGGTCATGCCGCTGAGCAGCATGAACAGCAGAATCAGTGATCCCCAGAAGCCAGTCACCGCATGCAGATCCTTCCACAGCACGCGACCTCGCGCGGTCAGCCGGGGCCAAAGCACGCCTGCGACGCGTGAGCCCCGTGGCCACCAGAGGTACAGCCCGGAAATCACCAGCATGATGCCCCAGCCTGCCGCCAGTTCGATCAGCCGGTCACCGACAGTGCCGATCATCAGCTCGCCATGCAGCGCGCGGGCAATGGCCTGCAGGTTCTGCTTCGCATCCTGAGTGCCCAATATCTCGCCGCGATACGGATCGACGAAGACGTTCATCTCACGACCCTCATCACGGATCACGAACTGCGCGCTGCCTTCGGCGCTCACGGGCGGGAAATACTTGCTGATGGCGGCCTGTGGATAAGCGCTCAGTACGCGCTGTTGCAACTCATCGGCACTGATCTGATGGTGAGCAGGCGTCACGCTCAGCAGATCGCTGTACATCAGGTTGTCGAGCTGTGGCTTGAACAGGTAAATCATCCCGGTCAGCGACAAAAGAATCATGAAGGGCGCAACAAACAATCCGGCGTAAAAATGCCATCGCCAGGCCAGGTTATAGAAAGAAACGGTGGATTTTGACACGGTCAACGCTCCCGAAGAGGGATAACACAGCACAACCTGCGCGCAGCCGCTGGCTGCGTACGGTCATGAAATTTTCTGGTTTCAGGCTGTGAACAGCGTTGGGGGTGCCCGACTCCGGGCATTGGGGAAGATCGCTCGCCGCGCATGCCCGAGCAGAGGCTGCGCTGCGAAAAAGTCTGCATGCCCGGGCGGAGCCGCTGCGACCAGTACCGGGACATATGGAAGCGCAGGGCAGCTGAACAGCAGCGTGCAGTAACCGCATTTGGCCCACAGCGCATGGTCGCTCGCGCCCGCGTCAGTCGCAGTGGCGTGTTCGCTGCCATGGTGCGCATGGCTGCCGGCCGAGCTGCTCACGTCCATCGATGTTGCAGGTGGCATCGACATGCCGGCGTGCTGATCCATCGGCATCGACTGAGAAATCAGTGGACCGATGAAGATCATCAACATGGCGAACAGGCTCAGCCACGCGGCCCGGTTTTTACCTGGGATGGCTGATCGTTCGCGGTCTCGGCGCAGGGCGCTCAATCTGGAAGGCTACTCAGTGCTGGTGTTCAGGTCCCTGCTTTTGTACCACGACCTGCACCTCAACATCTCCGGCCTTCTCGAAATGCAGCGTCATTGGAAAGCGTTGTCCGACGAGCAGCTTCGAGCGGTCTTTGATGTCCAGCAGCATCACGTGCCAGGCCATGGGCGCAAAGGTCACGGTAGCGCCAGCGGGTACGTCCACGGTCTGCACCTGCTGCATTTTCATCAGGCCATCTGCCTGAAGGTGTTCATGCAGTTGGGTCTGACCTGCAATCGGGGTGTCGACGCCGAGCAGTCGGTCGCCTGTGTCACCTTTGTTTTCGAGCACGAAATAGGCGGCTACGGTTGGCGCATTGGGCGGCAGCTCCATGGACCATGGGTGGGCGATCATGATCTGGCCAGCGGTGTACTGGTGAGCGTGGGCGAAACAGGCAGGCAGCAGCAGAGCGGCCAGCACGAGGGCTTTCTTGAGCATCGGGGTTCTCCGGTCAATCCATTCAGGTGCATCGAAGCACGGGCAAACGGGGTATCAGACCGGCGGAGAGGCTCGCGGATTGGCGCTCGGCCATTGCAGACGCGGCGAAGCGTGGATCAGAAAAATCGCAGGCGCGAAGCGCTCAGGCTCCAGACGCGCCACCAGCCCATGGCTGAAACCGGGCGCAATGACGACGAACACCGATCCCGAGCAGCACGGACAATGCTGCATCGCGGACTGATGTTGTTGCCCGTCAGGCATGCCTTGCGAGGCTTCACTCAACGGAATGGCGACCAGCCGCGTGCCGCCACCACCACAGAACGCTCCCCACAGCACCTGCTCCCCGGCCACACGTGGCGTGCTGGGTGACAGTGGCATGGCCAGCAGACTGAACAGCACTGCAAAGCAGGCAATCCAGACCGTTGTTGTGCGTCGTTGAGACATCACAGGTTCCGTTCATGTCGGGTGATCAACCCCGCCATTTAGCCTGAATGAGGAGGATAAGTAAAAAGGGCAGGGAGTGACGGGGTGTCGCGGCTCTTGAAGAATCGTTTCTTTCAGGCTGGCTGCGCTTCGGTTGACGGGTGTCTGCCGTTGCTGACAGCACCCACTGCTCAATGCACGAACAGTGCGACGATAGAAAACACCAGAATCACGAATCCGGTGGCGCTGGTCCATCCGGCTTGCCAGTTGTCTTTGAGCCAGGAGCCTTTCTTCGGGTATTTACCCCACGTCACGACCCGCACGATCGGCCAGCCGATGGGATAGCAGATATAGCGAAGCGGGATTTCGAAAAACAGCTGAAAGAATGCGTCTGACACGGGATCACTCCGCTGGTAACGGCAACCGTTGTCCGGCCATCAACAGCGCCAGCCGACTCAGGCTGCTCCATGGTGAGCCCGCTGCCTGACCCTTGATCTGCGCATCGATACGTTGCGCATCCATGAGCAACTGGCTCCAGCGCTTCGCCGAATGACGTTGCAGGGCCTTGCTCATCAGCGGCTTGCGTTTGTCCCAGACCGGCGGACGGGCTGAGCTGAATATCTTGTCCATCGGCACGCCCTGGCTGAATTGCAGGGACATGTTGGCCAGCGCACGCAGCTCGCGGGTGAGCGCCCAGAGAATCACCGGCGTTTCGACCCCTTCGCCGCGAAGCCCTTCCAGCATGCGCAAGGCATGTGCCGCTTCGCCATTGAGTACGGCATCGGTCAGGCCGAACACATCGAAACGGGCACTGTCGGCCACCGCCGCCTGCACGGTTTCGACGGTAATCTGCCCGTCCTCGGCCATCAGCTTGAGCTTTTCGATTTCCTGCGCAGCGGCCAGCAGGTTGCCTTCGACACGTGCGGCAATCAGTTCGACCGCATCCTGAGTCGCCGCAAGCCCTGCCTGTGACAGGCGCTGACGAATCCATTGCGGCAACTGGCCAATGTCCACCGGCCAGATCTGCACAAACTGAGTCTGCGCGCCTTCGACCAGCGCCTTGCCCCATTTGGTTTTCTGCGCGCTGCCGTCGAGCTTGGGCAGGCTGATCAGAAGCAGCGTGTCTTCGGCAGGCCGGGCGCAGTATTCGATCAGAGCAGCGGCACCCTTGTCACCGGGCTTGCCGGAAGGCAGACGCAGTTCCAGAAGGCGACGTTCGGCAAACAGCGACATGCTGGCGCCGGCCTGCAGCAGCGTGCCCCAGTCAAAGCTGGCATCGGCGCTGAACACCTGGCGTTCGTCGAAACCTTGCTGGCGGGCCGCTGTGCGGATGGCGTCGGCAGCTTCCTGGCAAAGTAGCGGGTCATCGCCACTGATCACGTAGACCGGTGCGAGCGTGCCTTGCAGGTGTTTGCCGAGTTGGGCGGGGGCGAGTTTCATCGTCGAAAGGATGCCGGGGCCGGCGAGCCGGCCCCCGGACATTTACCTGTTCGGGATTTCAACAGGCGACTGTTGAGGTGTTGAGTCACGAATACGCTGAGCTTCTTCCAGAGCGTCGGCCTCAGCCTTGGCAACTGCGTCGGCCTTGGCCTGCAGTTCGTCCAGGCGAGACGGCGTCAGTTGCTGCAGACGCGCCATCATTCTCTGAATCAGCTCGTTGCGCATTTCGCCACGTACCTGAGCCGCTTCCTGGTCGGAGCCTGTCAGGTTGTTGCCATCGTGTACGTAGGAACGGTCCACGCTGACCTTGTCGCCGAGCAGGAAGCGGTCTTTCTCGCCACGCACTTCATAGTTGAGCGTCGTGGTCAGCTGATACTCGGCCGAACGGCCCGAGCCGCTGAAGCTGGCGTTACGTTGTGTTTCGGCTTCGTTGACCAGTACCAGCTTGTACGGCGCGCCGGTGTAGACCTTCACGCCGGAGCTGGTCAGTACACGCGTGAGCTGGGTAACGGTTTCGCCGTAGGCATTACGCGCGCTGACATCCAGTTCCTTGATGGCCAGATCGGTCGTGCCGGTGCCACGCAGATGAAAGCCGCAGGCGCTCAGCAGAACGGCAAGGCCCATCACCAGCAAATTGCGTTTGATCATCTTGATGCTCCCCTTGAATCCTTGTGGGCCGACTTCGCGTCCCTTGGAAATATGTTCGGCACCCGGTCTGCCGGGTGCCCGATCTCATCAGCTTGCGACGATATTGACCAGTTTTCCTGGCACAACGATGACCTTGCGGATCGTCAGGCCATCAATGAAGCGCAGTACGTTCTCGTTGATCCGGGCAGCGGCTTCCACTTCTTCGCGGCTGGCGCTGGCAGGCATCTCGATGTGGCCGCGCAGCTTGCCGTTGACCTGAATCACCAGTTGTAGCGTGTCCTGCACCAGAACGCTTTCATCCAGCGCCGGCCAGCCTGCATCAATGACTGGCGTTGTGTGGCCCAGTTCCTTCCACAGCTCGTGGCTGATGTGCGGCGTGATCGGCGCCAGCAGCAGGGTGACGGTTTCCAGTCCTTCCTGAAGCAGGGCGCGATCCTGTGCGGTGGCCTGCGGGACCTTTTCCAGCACGTTCATCAGCGTCATCACCTGAGCGATGGCGGTGTTGAATTTCTGGTTCTGACCAATATCCTGGCTCGCCTGTTTGATCGCCTGATGAATCGAACGGCGGATAGCCTTCTGATCATCGCTCAACGCGGCCGTATCCAGCTTGCCGGACACACCCTGCGCGACATGGGCCTGTGCCAGACGCCAGACGCGACGCAGGAAGCGGCTCGAGCCTTCAACGCCGGAGTCAGACCATTCCAGGCTCATGTCAGGTGGCGAGGCGAACATCATGAACAGGCGGCAGGTATCTGCGCCGTACTGATCGATCATGGTCTGCGGGTCGATGCCGTTTTTCTTCGACTTCGACATCTTTTCGGTGCCGCCGATCTCAACCGGCAGGCCGTCGCTGGTCAGCTTGGCACTGATCACCTTGGCCTTGGCGTCACGCTCCAGCGTCACGTCGGCCGGGTTGATCCAGGTCTTCTTGCCGCTGGTTTCCATGCGGAAGTAGGTTTCGGCGTTGACCATGCCCTGGGTCAGCAGGTTCTTGAACGGCTCGTTGGACGTCACCAGACCTTCGTCGCGCATCAGCTTGTGGAAGAAGCGTGCGTACAGCAGGTGCAGGATGGCGTGCTCGATACCGCCGATGTACTGATCGACCGGCAGCCAGTGGTTGGCGGCGTTTGGCTCGACCAGGCCACCTTCGTAATGCGGGGAAGCGTAGCGGGCGTAATACCAGGAGGACTCGACGAAGGTGTCCATGGTGTCGGTTTCACGCTTGGCCGGTGCGCCGCATTTCGGGCACTTGCACTCGTAGAACTCGGGCATGCGCGCCAGCGGCGAACCTGCGCCGTCCGGCACCACATCTTCCGGCAACACCACGGGCAATTGATCTTCAGGGACCGGCACGTCACCACAGGTGTCGCAGTGCACGATCGGGATCGGGCAGCCCCAGTAGCGCTGGCGGCTGATGCCCCAGTCGCGCAGGCGGAACTGGGTGCGTGACTGGCCCAGGCCTTTCTTGACCAGCGCAGCTTCCATCGCGTCGAACGCAGCGGTGAAGTCCAGGCCGTCGAACTCGCCTGAATTGATCAGCACGCCGTGCTCGCCATAGGCTTCCTGCCACGGCGCCGGGGTTTCGTCGCCTGCGCTGGTGCGCACCACGGCCTTGATCGGCAGGTGGTACTTGGTGGCGAATTCGAAGTCACGCTCGTCGTGCGCAGGCACGGCCATGACCGCGCCGTCGCCGTAATGCATCAGCACGTAGTTGGCGACCCACACCGGCAGCTTCTCGCCGGTCAGCGGGTGCTCGACGAACAGCGATGTCGGCAGACCTTTCTTTTCCTGGGTGGCAACGTCGGCTTCAGCAACGCTGCCGCCCTTGCATTCATCGATGAACGCTTGCAGTTGCGCGTCTTCCTTCGCCGCCAGGGTCGCGAGCGGGTGCTCGGCGGCCACTGCCACGTAGGTTGCGCCCATCAGCGTGTCGGGACGGGTAGTGAAGACTTTCAGCGTGCCGGCTTCGCCGATGCTGGTCTGGTCGTACGGGAACTGCACTTCCATGCCACGGGATTTGCCGATCCAGTTGCGCTGCATGGTCTTGACCTGTTCAGGCCAGCCCGGCAATTCGTCGAGGCTCTCCAGCAGCTCATCCGCGTAGGCGGTGATCTTGAAGTAGTACATCGGAATTTCGCGCTTCTCGATCAGCGCGCCCGAACGCCAGCCTCTACCGTCGATGACCTGCTCGTTGGCCAGAACGGTCTGATCGACCGGGTCCCAGTTCACGGTGCCGTTCTTGCGGTAGATCACGCCTTTTTCGAACAGGCGAGTGAACAGCCATTGTTCCCAGCGATAGTAGTCAGGCTTGCAGGTGGTGATTTCACGCGACCAGTCGATGGCCAGACCCAGACTCTTGAGCTGGGTCTTCATATAATCGATGTTTTCGTAGGTCCACTTCGCTGGCGCGACGTTGTTGTCGATGGCCGCGTTTTCCGCCGGCATGCCGAAAGCGTCCCAGCCCAGTGGCTGCAGGACGTTCTTGCCCAGCATGCGCTGGTAGCGGGAGATCACATCACCGATGGTGTAGTTGCGCACATGACCCATGTGCAGCTTGCCGCTGGGGTAAGGGAACATCGACAGGCAGTAGTAGGTTTCCTTGCCTGGCTGTTCACTGACTTCAAAAGACTTTTGCTCTTCCCAGAAGGTCTGGGCGGCGGCTTCGATTTCGCGGGGCTGATAGAGTTCGTGCATGGCTACTTTTGACTAAAGATTAGTGACCCTTGACCTCTTCATTGCTTCGCCGAGTCAGGTCTGCACCGCTTGCCGGACAATTGCAACTGTCTGTGCGGTGCGTACAGGCTCAAGAGAGCGGAAGTGGAATGGCAGGAAGCGTCGTAGCATACATGAGCGCCGTCTATCGAGGGAGTCCTGATTGCTATGCGCGGCAGCCACGGCCCCGTCCAACCGCCGTCTCTGGCCGTTGGTCGCCCTTATCCGCCTGTTCCGGCAGCAGCGCTAAGCTCATTATCGAGGGTATGTTCTATCTTCAGTGAGGTGAGCGGATGACAGAGTTGCAGCACACTGTAAGCACTTATGAGCTGTATGAACGTTTGATCGATCGTCTCGGGCTTGCTCTTGAAATGGCAAGTACTGCGGTTCGGCTCCGAAACGAGTCGCCTGCCGTACTTGAGCTCAAAGGGTTGAGCAGTGCCGAGTTCGAGTGGATCGAGGCCTACCTTGAAAAAGGCGCGATGGCGGCAAACGGGGCTGTCAAGGGTAAGTCAAAGGGCAGTTTCACGCGATCACCGGAGCAGACCAGTTTGGCCAGAGCGCCTGGACAATCAGCCACTATCATCTGGCTGAAAGATCGAAAGCGTGGCAGGTCATCGATGCGGTCAGGCCGCAACAACTGATACGACGATCAGGCTTTCCCCCGGCAGGCTGCGGGCCTGCCTTTTAAGCATTGTTGCTTAGCTTCAAACCTTTTAGGCTTCGGGCATCTCTGGAGATGTCCGATGCCTTTGCGTTACCTGCTCAAGACCCTTCTTCTGCCTCCCGGCATTCTCTTTCTATTGCTGATTCTGGCCTGGTGGTTGCGACGTTCGCGGCCGCGTATCGCTGCCGTGTGCTTCGTGACCGGCCTTGGCGGGTTGTGGCTGATGAGCCTGCCGGTTGTCGTGGAGTGGGGCGCAGGCAGAATGGAGCAGGTTCCGCCCCTGCCGCAGGCGCAGTGGGCGAGTCTGGCGCAGCAGGCCGACGCGATTGTGGTGCTGGGCAGCGGGCGCGAGCGCAATTCGCCGACCTGGGGAAGCGATGTACCCACGGGCATTGGTCTGGAGCGGCTGCGGCTGGCGGCGCGCCTGTCCAAGGCGTCCGGGCTGCCCGTGCTGACAACGGGCGGCCTGCACTATGACGAGCCTCCCAGTGAAGCGGCGATCATGGCGCAGTCGCTGCAGGATGATTTCGGCGTCGCCGTGCGCTGGCAGGAAGGTCTGAGCCGGACGACCTGGGAAAACGCTACCCTGACCGCCGGTATTCTTCAGCCCCAAGGCATCAAGCGAGTCGTGCTGGTGACACAGGCCTGGCATATGCCGAGGGCGCGCTGGAGTTTCGAGAAGGCCGGTTTTACCGTGGTGGGTGCGCCCGTGGGTTTTCTGGGCGTGGACAATGCCCGGCCGTTCGGCGGCTGGCTGCCCGAGAGCCGGGTGTTCATGCAGAGCGGCGTGTTGCTCAACGAAGCGATGGGCTTGCTGGTCTATCCGCTGATTTACCCTTAGGCAGCCGCCAGGAGCAATCCCGCAGTCCGGGATTGCTCTGAAGCCCGATCAGACCGTCTTGGAAATGCGTGCCGCCAGCAAGGCCCAGCCAAACAGCAGCAGGCAGACAACCGCCAGAGGCCACGAACGCCAGTGCAGGTAAGGCGTCAGGCCTTGCATCGGCACTACGTCGCCATACAACACGCCACGCTCGAACTGCGGAATCTGCACGGTGATCCTGCCGAACGGATCGATGAGTCCTGTCACGCCGTTGTTGGTGGCGCGAATCATCCAGCGTCCGGCTTCAAGCGCGCGCATCTGGGCCATTTGCAAATGCTGCAGCGGGCCGATCGAAGTGCCGAACCAGGTGTCGTTACTGACCGTCAGCAACAGATCGCTCTGGGCCGACAGGCCTGCGGCAAATTCGGGGTAGACCACTTCGTAGCAGATGAAGGGCGCGATGTGATAACCCTTGGCCTGCAGCAGTGCCTGATCGTCCGGGCCTCGGGCGAAGTCCGACATCGGCAGGTCGAAGAACGCGATCAAACCGCGTAATACGTCCTGCAACGGCACGTATTCGCCGAATGGAACGAGTTTCTGCTTGTAATAGGTGCCGTCACCCTGGCCGACCACGGTGATGCCGTTGTAGTAACGGTATTCGCCACGCCCGGTCAGTTCGCGTACGGGCACGCCAGTGATCAGCGCCGCGCCACGCTCGGAGGCGAATTTGCCCATCATCGACAGATAGCCTTCGGCGCTTTCCTTGAGCACCGGTACGGCGGTTTCCGGCCATACGATCAGGTCGGCCTGTTGCGACCTGAAGGTCATGTCGCGGTACAGCGCCAACTGGTCGTTAAGCTTCTGCGGGTCCCACTTCATGCTTTGTTCGATGTTGCCCTGCAGGGTGACCACTTTCAGTGGCTTGCCAGACGGCGATGTCCAGGCATAACCCTTGAGTGCCAGTCCGGCGACCCAGGGCGCCAGCAACAGCAGCACGCCAATAGCCAGAAAGGATTTACGCGCCCGCAAGCGGTGCAGATTGCACAACAATGCAGCGGTCAGGCCCAGTACGAAGGAAATCAGCCAGACGCCGCCCACTGGTGCAAGTCCCGCCAACGGTCCGTCGAGCTGGCTGTAGCCGGAATACAGCCAGGGAAAACCGGTAAGGAACCAGCCACGAAACGCTTCCTGGCCCAGCCACAGTGCAGCGAACGCCAGCGCATCGGCCAGCGGCGCTTCGTTACGCCGCAGCCAGCGCGCCCAGACCCAGGCGGGAAGGGCGAAGAACAGTGCTATGGCGGCGATGAACGCCAGCATCAACAACCCGGCCAGCAGCACCGAAGCGCCGCCGTAGGTGTGAATGCTGACGTAGATCCAGCTGGTACCAGCGCCGAACAGGCCGAAGCCGTAGCACCAGCCGCGTCCCAGCGCCTGGCGCGGACTCAGTTCG
Organism: Pseudomonas viridiflava; assembly: GCF_900184295.1. Lineage (NCBI taxonomy): Bacteria > Pseudomonadati > Pseudomonadota > Gammaproteobacteria > Pseudomonadales > Pseudomonadaceae > Pseudomonas > Pseudomonas viridiflava. The sequence goes on along the minus strand of NZ_LT855380.1, from coordinate 5,220,932 downwards.
CGCAGCCCCATATAAAACACCGCGACTGCCACCAGGATCAGTGGCCAGACATTGAACGGTGCCAATGCCAGGGTCGTGAGTCCGCCAGCGACGACGGCCAGCAGGTTGCCGGGCCAGCCGGGACGCGTAATCCAGCGCATGTAGGTTCCTTAAAGCGGCATCAGGGTGGTTTTACGGGCGATTGATGGGGCTCAGACGCAGCAGGTGGATGCGACGGCTGTCTGCGCTCAGGATGCGGAAACGATAGGCACCGATTTCAGTGATTTCGTTGCGCTTGGGCAGGTGGCCGAAAGCATTCATCACGAGGCCGCCGACGGTGTCGAACTCTTCGTCGGAAAACTCGCTGTCGAAGAACTCGTTGAAGTTTTCGACCGGCGTGAGGGCCTTGACCAGGAAGTCACCGCTGGGCAGCGGCTTGATGAAACTGTCTTCCTCGACGTCATGCTCGTCTTCGATGTCGCCGACGATCTGTTCCAGCACGTCTTCAATCGTCACCAGACCTGCCACACCGCCGTACTCGTCGATGACGATGGCCATGTGGTTGTGGTTGGCGCGGAATTCGCGCAACAGAACGTTGAGACGCTTGGACTCCGGCACGAAGGTCGCCGGGCGCAACAGTTTCTTGACATCGTCACTGTCGCCGTCGGGCTTGAGGATCAGCGGCAGCAGATCCTTGGCCAGCAGCACGCCGAGGACGTCGTCGTGGCTCTCGCCGATCACCGGATAGCGCGAGTGCGCGGCATCGATGACGGCGGGAAGGAATTCGCGAGGTGTCTGGGTCGCCTTGATGCTGATCATCTGCGAGCGCGGCACCATGATGTCGCGTACCTGCAGGTCGGCAACCTGGATGGCTCCCTCGACGATGGCCAGCGCTTCGCTGTCCAGCAATTTGTTCTGGTGGGCTTCGCGCAGCAGCTCAAGCAGCTCCTGGCGGTTTTTCGGCTCATGGACAAAAGCCTGGGTCAGTTTACCCAGCCATGACTTTTGTCCGTTGCTCGATCGGTCTTCGCTCATAGCCCTTACTCGTGGTCCTTGCTTGATGTTTCTGAATGTTGAGGTTCGGTGTCGTCGTCGGCATAAGGGTCGGGATAGCCCAACTCATCAAGCAACGTTCGTTCCAGCGCTTCCATCTCTTCGGCTTCTTCATCGTCGATATGGTCGTAACCGAGCAGATGAAGACAGCCGTGAATCACCATGTGCGCCCAGTGGGCGTCAACGGTCTTGTTCTGTTCGGTCGCTTCGCGATTCACCACCGGTACGCAGATGACCAGATCGCCCAGCAACGGGATATCCAGCATGTCATCCGGTACGTCGGCCGGGAAGGACAGCACGTTGGTGGCGTAGTCCTTGTGCCGCCAGGTGTGATTGAGTTCACGCCCTTCGACTTCATCGACCAGTCTGATGGTCAGTTCGGAGTCGGCACTGCGCTGACGCAGGCCCATTTCACACCAGAGGCGGAACTGGGCTTCGGTCGGCGCAGGGGTTTCGCTTGCGACTTGCAAGTCCAGCTCAAGCATCGCGGTTCTTGTCCCGTGAGTAACTGTTGTTGCTCGACGAGCCGTCGCTGAAACGATCATCGAAGCGCTCATAGGCCTCAACGATGCGTTGCACCAACGGGTGGCGAACCACGTCCTTGGGCTTGAAGTGCGTGAAGCTGATGCCCGGCACGTCCTTGAGCACATCGATGACATGCGTCAGACCCGACTTGGTGCCCTTGGGCAAGTCGACCTGGGTGATGTCGCCGGTGATCACGGCGGTGGAGCCGAAGCCGATACGGGTCAGGAACATCTTCATCTGCTCGACGGTGGTGTTCTGACTTTCGTCGAGAATGATGAAGCTGTTATTAAGGGTGCGTCCGCGCATGTAAGCCAGCGGTGCCACTTCAATGACCTGTTTCTCGATCAGCTTGGCAACGACCTCGAAGCCGAGCATCTCGTAAAGCGCGTCGTAGAGCGGTCGCAGGTACGGGTCGATCTTCTGGGCGAGGTCGCCGGGCAGAAAGCCGAGTTTTTCACCCGCTTCAACCGCAGGGCGCACCAGCAGGATGCGACGGATCTGCTCACGCTCCAGCGCATCGACTGCGCAGGCGACAGCGAGGTAGGTCTTGCCGGTACCGGCAGGGCCGATGCCAAAGTTGATGTCGTTGCCGAGGATCTCTTTGACGTAGCGCTGCTGGTTGATGCCACGCGGGCGGATCATGCCCTTTTTGGTGCGCAACGCAACGCCGACTTCGGCGGCCGGGTGGTTATCCAGCCCGTCGACGCCCGATTCCTGCAGGAACAGGTGAACCATATCCGGCGTCAGGTCGGTACCCTTGGTTTCCCGGTACAGACGGCGCAACAGATTTTCGGCCGAGGTGGTGTGTTTGGAGTCGCCAATAAGCTCGAACTGATTGCCGCGATTGCGGATCTCGATGTCCAGGCGTTGTTCGATCAAGCGCAGATGCTCGTCGAGTTGCCCGCACAGGTTGGCGAAACGATGGGCCTCGAAAGGTTCGAGGGTGAAGCGATGAGGTTCTATGGGTGCGTTCAAGGTCTTTTAATGGCCGTCCGGCGGCAATTGAGATGTATTGAAGAATACTCCCTGGCGGTGGTCAGGCGAAAGCCTTGCCTTCTGCATGGAGGATTCACCGTGCTCAATGGTAGGGACCGCACGGAAACGAATTCATTCGGCCATTCGTTTCCGCGACGGGGCGCAAGGGTTATTGAAGCAGAGATCCGCGCAGGGAATGAGGCTGTGCGTCATCGATATGCACATCGGCGAACTGGCCGATCAGTTTCGGGTTGTCGCAGCGGAAATTGACGATCCGGTTGTTCTCGGTACGGCCCTGCAGCTCGCCGGGGTCCTTCTTGGAGTAGTCGGTCACCAGAATGCGCTGGGTGCTGCCAACCATCTGTCGGCTGATCTCGAATCCCTGCTGGTTGAGCCGGTGTTGCAGCGCGGCCAGACGTTCTTTCTTCAGGGTTTCCGGCGTTTCGTCTTTCAGATCGGCCGCCGGTGTGCCGGGGCGCGGGCTATAAACGAACGAGAAGGAGAAGTCGAAACCGACATCCTCGATCAGCTTCATGGTGTTTTCGAAGTCTTTCTCGGTTTCACCCGGAAAGCCGACGATAAAGTCGGAGCTGATGCAGATGCCCGGCACGGCGGCCTTGAGCTTGCGCAGCTTGGACTTGTATTCCAGTGTGGTGTGGTTGCGCTTCATGGCCGCCAGAATACGATCCGAGCCCGACTGCACCGGCAAATGCAGGTGTTTGACCAGCTCAGGCACTTCGGCGTGGGCCTGGATCAGGCTGTCGGAAAATTCCAGCGGGTGCGACGTGGTGTAGCGAATGCGGTCGATGCCATCGACAGCGGCGACCACGCGGATCAGGTCCGCCAGGTCTGCGACACGCCCGTCGTGCATGGCGCCGCGATAACCGTTGACGTTCTGACCCAGCAACGTGACTTCGCGCACACCGTTTTCCGCCAGATGAATGACTTCGGTCAGTACGTCATCGAACGGTCGGCTGACCTCTTCGCCACGGGTGTAAGGCACCACGCAGAACGTGCAGTACTTGCTGCAGCCTTCCATCACCGACACGTAGGCACTCGGGCCATCGACGCGTGGTTCGGGCAAATGGTCGAATTTTTCGATTTCCGGGAACGAGACGTCGACCTGCGGCAGGCGCGTGATGCGTGCGGCGTCGATCATTTCCGGCAGGCGGTGCAGTGTTTGAGGGCCGAAGACCACGTCCACGTAGGGCGCGCGGTCGCGGATGGCCGCGCCTTCCTGACTGGCTACACAGCCGCCAACGGCGATCACCATTTCCGGCTTGGCCAGTTTCAGTTCGCGCCAGCGGCCCAGTTGGGAGTAAACCCGGTCTTGGGCGCGCTCGCGAATCGAGCAGGTGTTGAGCAGGATCACGTCGGCGTCTTCCGCGCGGGCGGTGACTTCCAGGGCCTGATGTTCGCCCAACAGGTCGACCATGCGCGAGCTGTCGTACTCGTTCATCTGGCAACCGTGGGTTTCGATATAAAGCTTCTTGGCCATTCGTGATCATCAGCTGGTTCAAAGAACCGCACATTATAGGGGCGATACGCTTGGGTTCCTAGGGGCGATCCGACGGGCATGCTATAGTGCGTGCCCCTTTTTCATCCGCGAATCGTTACCCGCCAACCATGATCAAACGCGAAGCTCCAATCTATAAGGTGATTTTCCTCAACCAGGGCCAGGTGTTCGAGATGTACGCCAAGCAGATCTATCAAAGCGATCTGTGGGGTTTTCTGGAAGTGGAAGAGTTCGTCTTCGGCGAGCGCACGACAGTGGTGGTCGACCCGAGCGAAGAAAAGCTCAAGGCCCAGTTCGAAGGCGTGGTGCGCAGTTTCGTGCCGATGCATTCGATCGTGCGTATCGATGAAGTCGAGCGCATGGGCACGCCGAAGATCAGCGAAGCGAAGGGCGTCAGCAATGTGATGCCGTTTCCCATGCCGATGCCGGAAAAATAACCAGAGAGTCGAGACTGTTGCCCTGAAGACAATCGATCAGGGCAATGGAGAGAATGGGCTGCGACCTTCGGCCGTTTGCAGTTCCATGAGGTATTTGCGGAAAATCTGTCCCAGTACCTGAGTGGCGACTTCCAGCTCGTCGCGCTTCATTTTTGCCGACACTTCGTCCGCTGCGTCCAGTGCATCTTCAGATCCGTTGACCGCTGCCATCTTCAGCACGATATAGGCCTGGATGTTATTGGCCTGCACACCTTCGCCACGACTGAACATCAGGCCCAACTGATATTGCGCCTGCGCGTGACCCTGCAACGAAGCCTGCTCGAAATAACCGAGGGCCTGTGGCAGATCGCGAGGTACATTCTTGCCTTCGTAATAGAACTCACCCAACTCGTACTGCGCCTGTGCATCCCCGGACTGAGCGGCCTGCTGACAGGCTGCAAGTGCAGCGGGCAGGTTCTCAGGCTGAGTATTGAGGGTGCAGCGACCCATCGCTGGGATCAACAACGAGTTGCTGCCGGCAGTAGCCAGCAGAGGATAGACAAGCAACAGGCAGCCCAATGCAAGGGTGCGGCCGGTGCGGTTCATGGAAGTCGACTTACCTCTGAAAAAGGTGCGGGCGTGCCCGACCAGCTAAACGTGCTGGCTGCGCATTATGAAATAAGCAGAGCCAACCTTACAAAGTCTTTACGGATTTTCTGCTGCACGGCCAGTAAAAAACTACGAACCCTCAGGCGAAAAACCCTGAAGCAAGACAGTCGTTTCCCATGTTTGCGTCGATTGATCACGTCAATCGCATTGCAGTGTAGAAGCTAATTGCTGCAACAACGTTCAGTTTCATTCATCGATATGATTCGTGCAGGCAAAACTTGCCTGCACGAATCATCCGCAGCGGCTTATTTAAGCGCAGCGAAGGCCTTTTCGGCAGCGTCCAGCGTCAGCTGCAATTCGGCATCGCCATGGGCAATGGAAGTGAAGCCTGCTTCGAACGCGCTTGGCGCCAGATACACACCGCCTTCGAGCATCAGATGGAAGAAGCGCTTGAAGCGGTCGGCGTCACTGGTCATCACGTCCTGGAAGGTGACGATTTCCCTGGCATCGCTGAAGTACAGGCCGAACATGCCGCCCGCCTGGGTGGTCACGAACGCAATGCCAGCGGCATCGGCACGCTGTTGCAGGCCTTCCAGCAGGCGACGGGTGTAATCGCTCAGTTCATCGTGGAAGCCCGGACGGCTGATCAGGCGCAGCGTGGTCAGACCGGCAGCCATTGCCAGCGGGTTGCCGGACAGCGTGCCTGCCTGATAGACCGGGCCGAGCGGGGCGATGTGCGACATGATTTCGCGTTTGCCGCCGAAGCAGCCGACCGGCATGCCACCGCCGATGATCTTGCCGAAGGTGCTCAGGTCTGGCGTCACGCCGTAGTACGCCTGTGCGCCGCCGAGGGCAACGCGGAAACCGGTCATGACTTCGTCGAAAATCAGTACCACGCCGTGCTCGTCGCACAAGTCACGCAGGCCTTGCAGATAACCCGGCGCTGGCGGTACGCAGTTCATGTTGCCGGCCACCGGCTCGACGATGATGCACGCGACTTCCTGGCCCACTTGCGCGAGCATTTCACGCACCGCTTCCAGGTCGTTGAACGGCACGGTCAGGGTGTGTTTGGCAAAGGCTGCAGGTACGCCCGGCGAGCTCGGTACACCCAGGGTCAGTGCGCCGGAACCAGCCTTGACCAGCAGGCTGTCGGAGTGGCCGTGGTAGCAGCCTTCGAATTTGATGATGCTGTCGCGGCCGGTGTAACCACGGGCCAGACGGATGGCGCTCATGGTGGCTTCAGTGCCGGAGCTGACCATGCGCACCATTTCCATCGACGGCACCAGCGAGCAGACCAGATCGGCCATCTCGGTTTCCATGGCGGTCGGTGCGCCATAGGACAGGCCGTGTTCCAGTTGGCTGCGCACTGCGTCGAGCACTTCCGGGTGGCTGTGGCCAAGAATCATCGGGCCCCAGGAACCCACGTAGTCAACGTAGCGTTTATCGTCTTCGTCAGTCACGTAAGCGCCCGCAGCGTGCTTGAAGAACAGCGGCGTGCCACCCACGCTCTTGAACGCACGAACCGGCGAGTTCACGCCACCGGGAATATGTTTTTGAGCATTGGCGAACAGTGTTTCGGAACGGGACATGATCGGGTCTCTGCTTTGAAACGAGGAAGTCGGGTCTACGCTGGCGTCAGCCGAGGTGAGCAGTGACTGCTTTATTGGATGGGCGTGAGCCAGAGAAAGCGCAGGAGGCGCCACTATAACAAATGATGAGCGCCGGTCAGATGCACATGTCCGAATTCAGCCAGACTTTTGCCGGAGCCTGGAATAGAGTCTGCCCATGAACACTCTCGATCCCACTATCTGCTACGCCGCGTTCATCGCCAGGGACCGCCGGTTTGACGGCTGGTTTTTCATGGGCGTGTCGTCCACCGGTATTTATTGCCGGCCGATGTGCCCGGTGCGTGCGCCGCAGGCCAGAAACTGCAGTTTCTACAGAACGGCTGCGGCTGCCGAGCAGGCGGGTTTTCGCCCTTGCCTGCGTTGCCGCCCGGAATTGGCGCCCGGACAAAGCCTGCTGGACATGTCGAGCAGGCTGGCACAGGCCGCGGCCCGGTTGATAGAAGAGGGCTTTCTGAGCGGCAGAACACTGGATGCGCTGGCTGAGCGAGTCGGTGTCACGGCACGGCACCTGCGACGGATTTTCGAAGCCGAGTTTGGCGTCTCGATGATTGATTTCGCGCAGACGCAACGTTTGTTGATCGCCAAGCGCCTGTTGACCGACACCGGATTGTCCATGACCGAGGTGGCGCTGGCGGCAGGTTTTGGCAGCGTGCGACGTTTCAACGATGTCTTTCAGGCGCGCTACGGCCTGAATCCGACGCGGCTGAGGAAGGCCGTGCACAAAGCCGACGACGCAGAGCTGCGCTTTGAACTGTCCTACCGGCCGCCATTTTCCTGGAAAGGCGTGCTGGCGTTTCTCGCGCATCGCTGCATTGCCGGAGTCGAGCATGTAAGTGACGACGTTTATGCGCGGGTCATTGAAGTCGAGCATGCGGGGCGCAAGGTCTCTGGCTGGATCAGCGTGACCGATGCACCCCAGCGGCATGCGTTGGTGGTGACCATGTCGGCCTCGTTGCAATCGGCGGTCGCGGTGGTGCTAGGGCGGGTGCGGAGGGTGTTCGACACTGGCTGCCGACCTGATCTGGTCGATGCGCACCTTGGACCGCTTATTGGCGATCTGCACGGCATGCGTGTTCCCGGCGCGTTCGACGGCTTCGAAATTGCGGTGCGGGCGGTGGTCGGCCAGCAGATCTCGGTGCTCAATGCACGAGCGATTCTGGGCCGGATTGCTGAACGATTCGGCACACCGGTCAGCACTGCACCCTTCGGGCTGCATCATGCGTTTCCGACCGCGCAGGCCATCGCAGCCCTGCATTATGAGGACCTGATCGCCACCGGCCTGATCCGCATTCGCGCCGAGGCGATTATCGCGGTTGCCGAGGAAGTGGCGGCGGGGCGGATCCTGCTTGAGCCGCTGGTGCCGCTGGACGAAACGCTGGCTGCGCTGCGACACATTCGCGGCATCGGCGAGTGGACCGTGCAATACATTGCCATGCGCGCCCTGGGCTGGCCCAATGCGTTTCCCGAAGGCGATGCGGTGCTCAAAAAGCGCCTGGGTTGCACGACGGCCGCGCAACTCAACGAGCATGCGAGCCAGTGGGCGCCGTGGCGAGCCTACGCGACCGTGCATGTCTGGCATCAACGTGAGGAGAGACCATCATGATTCCCGGCTATCTGCTTTCAAGTCCCTTGGGCGACATCGCCCTGCGTGTCGAGGACGATGCGCTGACCGGCGTTTACTTCATCGGCCAGAAGCACTATCCCGGTCTGGTGATGATGCCCGACGACCAGCACGTGCCCAGAGTGGTGCGGATGGCGCAGGAGCAACTGACCGAGTTCTTTCGCGGCGAGCGCCGGGCCTTCGATGTGCCGCTGCGCATGCGCGGCACGCCGTTTCAGGAACAGGTCTGGGCGGAACTGGCGCGCATTCCTTATGGCGAGATGATTTCCTACGGAGCGATGGCAAGAAAGATGGGCCTGAGCCCCGGTCATTCGCGGGCAGTAGGCACGGCCAACGGCAAGAACCCGATCTCCATCATCGTGCCGTGCCACCGGGTCATCGGCGCGGGTGGCGATCTGACCGGTTATGCCGGTGGCGTCGACCGCAAACGCGCACTGCTCGCGCTGGAAAATGCGACCGGCATGCCGGATTTCGAGTTCAAGCTGGTGGGGCAGGCTTAGCCCTGATTGCTCTCGCGCCGGGATGTGACGCAGAGCGTCACGGGCTGCATGCCCACGCGGAGCACTCATCGTTATACACAAGTCATCTGGCTATCCAGTGAGACAGCGGCACTGCCATGCTTTTTTTGCGCGATAGTGCGGACACCGCCGATTGCGACGTGGGTGAAGGCTGAGTCCTGGCGCTGATTCGGGGGGCAATCGGCATGGATGCCGATTGAGCTGCACTGTGGGCCATGGATGGCCCATTTGCAGCGACCCCCGAATCAGTGTCAGGACGAAGGAACCGCGGCGAAGCCGGGGCCGGAACCGGAGCGAAGGACTTTGGCTACTTTGGTCCCTCAAAGTAGCGCGCCGTAAGGGCGCAAAGGTGACCTGAGCCGGGCGCTCGGCTCACTGAATCCACAGTCTGTGCCATTTGTGACGCGGAGCGTCACGGGAGGCATGCCCACGCGGAGCATGGGCACGATCATCAACCTTACGCTGATCGTTCCCACGCTCCAGCGTGGTAACGCCTCTCTGGACGCTCTGCGTCCGCTTTTGATGTGACGCACAGCGTCACGGGCATGCTCAGCGGCCGCTGGCCAGCAGTTCGGTGAATGCCTTGGCCCGGCGGGTGACTTCCTGTGGGGTTTCGGCGCCGAACAGGCCGTGGACGACGGCCAGCAGGTCGGCGCCGTGCTCGACCAGTTGCGGGGCGTTGTCCAGGGTGATGCCGCCGATGACGGCGATAGGCAGGTGTACCTTGGCGCGGACCTGAGCGATCAGGTCCAGAGGCACGGCAGGGGCGTTCGGTTTGGTCTGGGAGTTGAAGAAACGTCCGAACGCCACGTAAGTCGCCCCTTCGGCCTTGGCGCGCTCGGCCAACTCCAGTTTGCCGTGGCAGGTCGCGCCGACAATCGCCTTGTGTCCCAGCAACGCACGTGCGTCGGGCAATGAGCCGTCGGTCTGGCCCAGATGCACGCCTACACCCAGACGAGCCGCCAGTTCTGCATCGTCATTGATGATCAGCCGCGTCTTGTAACGCTCGCACAGCTTGAGCAGTTCGGTCGCCTCGCGCAGGCGGCGCGATTCGTCTTCCGTCTTGTCCCGGTACTGCAGCAGCGTCACGCCGCCATCAAGGGCGGCTTCAACGTAAGACAGGAACTTGCCCGTCAGCAACTGGCTGTCGGTAATGGCATACAGGCCACGTAGTTTCATGGATCGACCCTCATGGCAGTGCGTTACGAACAGAAGTCCAGCGGAAGACGGCGGGGGACGAATTGACCCTTGCCCAACTGCTCGGCGTCGCGCAACGTTCTCCAGGTGTAATCGAGGGCGGATTTCACCGCGCTGACCATTTCCTCGCCCTGTGCCAATCGTCCCGCAAGAGCGCTGGCCAGTGTGCAGCCTGAACCGTGGTAACTGCCTGGCAAGCGTTCACAGACAAAGGTATGGGTCTGGCCGCCACGAACATAGAGACGATTGTGGATCTGTTGTTCGTCGCCATGCCCGCCGGTGATCAACAGATGTTCGCAATAAGGCAACAGTTTTTCTGCGCATTCATCCGCCGTGCCTTCAGGCAGCTCCGCAAGGATGCGGGCTTCCGGCAGGTTGGGCGTGGCGATGGCCGACAGCGGCAGCAGTTGCTCACGCATGGCGTAACCAACTTCATCCTTGCCCAGCCGTCCGCCGCCACCGGCCCGCAACACCGGGTCGCAGACCATGGGCAGATGCGGATTGGCCCGCAGCAGCTCGACAACGGTATCGACCATGTCCAGCGAGCCAAGCATGCCCAGCTTCACGGCGGCGACGCACGAGTCGTTGAGGACGGCATGCGCCTGGGCGAGCACCCAGTCGCGATCCAGCACGCGGAAATCACTGACATTGACGGTGTCTTGAACCGTCAGCGCCGTGATGACCGGAGCGGCATGGCAACCCTGGGCAAGCAAGGCTTCTATATCGGCCTGCATGCCGGCGCCGCCACTAGGGTCGTGGCCGGAGAGGCAGAGGACAACGGGGCGGGAGCTATAGATATTCATGGTGCGCGAGCTTATCACTAAACCTTTCCGGGGCCGTCTGTCGATGAACTATTTTCTTGCGGATCGGTAGAGCGCGCTGAACGCCCGAGCGGCCTGTTCAAATCCGAAGAAAATTCATGTTTGGCCTGGAAGTGCCGAAATAGAGCCATCGCATTGATTATTAAAGCGATGGTGCCTTAAAGCTATTAACGGCTATGCTTCACTATTCCGAGAGTCTGCTGAATGGCGTGCCCGCCGCGGTGTCCACAGGCAGTTGTCGTGTACCGGTCACACCCTTAAGCCTGTTTCAAGGATAGACATTTGCAGGACGTCGCCATCAACGGATGGAGTGGCCGCGACGACCGACCTTGGGGCTTTAATGCGCTATCTGCTAATCATGCTTGCTGTCTGGCTGCCAATGCTGGCTCATGCCGTGGAGTTTGATGAGAACACTCAGTTCCTGCCGCTTGGGCGGGCTATTCAGGTGTTCGAAGACCCGACGGGTGAGGCGACGATCGAAAGCGTGAGCTCCGAGGCGGGCACGCGTGAGTTTCGCCCTCTGCAAACCCGCACCTTCAATGCCGGCTACTCGCATTCGGCTTTCTGGTTGAAAGTCGATCTGTTGTATCGCCCCCGCACGGCCGACCAGCATACGGACTGGCTGCTGGAGCTGGCGTACCCACCGATGGATCACGTCGACTTTTATTCACAGGACGCCGTCGGACGCCCGACACTGATCTGGCAGACCGGTGACATGCTGCCGTTCGCCAGCCGCCAGTTCAAACAGAACAACTACCTCTTCCAGCTGGACGTGCCGCCCGGTCAGCAGCGCACCGTGTACCTGCGCCTCAAGAGTGAGGGCTCGCTCCAGGGACCGCTCAATCTCTGGTCAACCCATGCCTATCTCGAGGCCCAACCGGCTCGGATCTACGTGTTCGGTCTGATCTACGGCGTACTGCTGGGGATGCTGGTCTACAACCTGTTCATCTTCATCAGTGTGCGCGACCCCGATTACCTCTATTACATCCTCTACGTCGCGTCGTTCGGGCTGTATCAGATGTCGATCAACGGGGTCGCGATCGAATACCTGTGGCCGAATAACCCATGGTGGGCGAATGCGTCGACACCGTTCCTGATGGCGATGGCTACGCTGTTCGCCTGCCAGTTTTCACGCAGCTTTCTGATGACCAAACGTCTGGCGCCCTGGCTCGACAAGCTGCTGCTGGTGATGGTCGGCGCGGCTGCCGTGGTCATGGGTATTGCCTTGTTTCTGGGCTACGGCCCTGCGTTGCGTTCGGCGACCTATCTGGTCGAGGCCGGGGCGCTTGTGATCTATCTGGCGGGCATCGTCGCCGTTGCCAAGGGCGAGCGCGTAGGGCGTTACTTCGTGATTGCCTGGTCGGTGTTCATGGTCGGCGGGGTGATTTTCGGCCTGATGCTGCTGGGCAAATTGCCCAATACCTTCCTGACCATGTACGCCTGCCATATCGGCACCGTGTTTGAAATGGCGCTGCTGTCCATGGCGCTCGCCGACCGCATCAACCATGCCCGGCGACAACAGGCCCAGACACTGGTGGCAACCGGCAGGGATCTGGAACGCCTGAACCAGCAACTGGCGACCAGCAACCGCCTCAAGGACGAATTTCTGGCCACGGTCACCCACGAGTTGCGCACGCCCATGAACGGGGTGATCGGTTCTCTGGAATTGATGCAGACCCTGAAGCTGGGCGATGAACTGGAGATGTATCAACAGACAGCTGCCAGCTCCGCTCAGGACATGATGAGCATGATCAACGGCATTCTGACCCTCACCGAGCTGCAGGCTGGTGTGCTGTATGCCGAGTGCGATGCGTTTGAGGTCAGTGAACTGTTCGGCCAGTTGCATGAACGTTTCAACAGCCCGGCGCAGGCCAAGTCGCTGGCGCTGACCTTCGATCTGGACGACAAGCTGCCTGCCACGGTTCGTGGCGATGCCGACAAGCTGTACCAGTGCGTCGAGTGCCTGCTGGACAATGCCATCAAGTTCACCCGCGAAGGCGAGATCAGGGTGCGGGTCAGCGGTCAGCCGCAGGACCTTGACCGTCTGCGCCTGCGGATCGAAGTCATGGACACCGGCATCGGGTTCAACCGTCTGGACGAGGTCAAGCTGTACGAGCACTTCTTCCAGGTTGATGGCTCGATGACCCGTCAGTACGGCGGGCTGGGCATCGGTCTGGCGATCTGCCGCAAACTGGTCGAGTTGCAGGGCGGTGAGTTGAGCCATCATTCCGAGCCGGGACAAGGCAGTTGCTTCACCTTGAGCCTGCCGATGCTGATGGCCATTCCGGGCGCAGTGCGCAAGACGCCTGAATTGAAAGCCCACTGGGGCATTTGGGCCAGTAAGTAGAGGGCAAAAGCGCCGGTCATTCGGCGCATACGGCACTTTTTAAAGGCGAAGCCTTGGGCGCATGATTCACTCCTGCTCATGAAACACGCAGGGAGAACATGACTCATGAACCTGAATCAATTCGCCGAAACCCACGAAGTCACCAATCAGCCACCTCCGCTCGACGGTGCGAATCTCTACAGAATCGATCTGCCGCTGCAGCAGTGGAGCAAGCGCTACGGCGCAGGCTGGGCCGAGTCGCGCATCGATGCGTACGGTGCGCTGGCCGGTGGGCCGCTGATGGAAGCCGGTTTTCTCGCCAACCAGCACAAGCCAGTGTTCGCCAGCCACGACCGCTACGGCCATCGCATCGACCTGATCGAGTTTCATCCGGCCTACCACCAGTTGATGAACACCGCCATCGAGCATGGCATCCCTTCGCTGCCCTGGGCCGACCCGCAGCCCGGCGCGCATGTCGCTCGAGCGGCGATGAGCTATCTGCACACTCAGGCCGATCCCGGCAGCGGTTGCCCGCTGACGATGACTTTTGCCAGCGTTCCGGCCTTGCGCCTGCAACCCGATCTTGCCGAGATCTGGCTGCCCAAGGTGCTTTCCACTCAGTACGATTCGCGCAACCTCGGTATTGCCCACAAGACCGGGGCGACCATCGGTATGGCCATGACCGAGAAGCAGGGCGGCACCGATGTGCGCAGCAATACCACCCGCGCCTGGCCAGTCGGTGCGGGCGGGCCGGGGCAGGCGTACGAACTGGTCGGGCACAAATGGTTCTGCTCGGCACCGATGTGCGATGCCTTCCTGACCCTGGCACAGACCGACAAAGGACTGAGCTGTTTCCTGCTGCCGCGTCACCGGCCGGACGACACGCGTAATGAGTTCTATATCCAGCGTCTCAAGAACAAGCTGGGCAACTGGTCCAACGCCTCCTGCGAAGTCGAGTTTCGAGGGGCGCTGGCGTGGATGATCGGCGAGGAAGGGCGCGGTGTGGCGACCATTATCGAAATGGTCGCCATGACGCGCTTTGACTGCATGATTGGCTCCAGCGCGCTGATGCGTCAGGCGCTGACCCAGGCCACCCATCACTGCGCCCACCGCTCGGTGAGTGGCCGGTTGCTGTTCGAGCAGCCACTGATGCAAAACGTGCTGGCCGATCTGGCGCTGGAAAGCGAGGCGGCGCTGGCGCTGACCCTGCGCATGGGCCGCGCGCTGGATCATCTGGATGAGTCCCATGAATCGCGCTTCGTACGCCTGGTGACGGCGGTTGGCAAGTACTGGATCTGCAAGCGCGCCCCGGCGATGATCAACGAAGCCGCTGAATGCCTCGGCGGCGCGGGTTATGTCGAAGACAGCATTTTGCCGCGTCTGTACCGGGAAGCGCCGGTCAACTCGACCTGGGAAGGCTCCGGCAACGTGCAGTGCCTGGATGTATTAAGGGCGCTGTCGAAGGAACCGGGTGTGCTCGATGCCTTGTTCGACGAACTGGGTGACGGGCATGGCGATCGACGTCTGGCCGCGCGCATCAACGCGCTGAAAGGCGCCTTCACCGATTTGAGCGATATCCAGTACCGCGCCCGGCAACTGACCGAAGACATCGCCGTCGCCCTGCAGGCCAAACTGTTGCTTGAGGCGGGTAACGCGGCCGTCAGCGATGGTTTCATCGCCGGTCGAATAGCCGCTGGCGGGCGGGTGTATGGCGCATTGCCGCGAGGGGTGGATGTCGAAACATTGGTGTCCAGAGCGTCGCCGCAGGTGGCATGAGCACGCGAACCCGTTAGGATGCAGGTCTGCAAGTTCAGACAGGACATGAAACGTGACCCAAGCCTTTGTTGTTGTAGACACTGCCGAGCAAGCTGTAGAGCGTCTCGCTGAACTGCACGAGCGTGCGACCAGCGCGCTGAGCCAGGCGCTCAAGCGTTACCTGAAAGACCGCGTCGAACCCAGCGCCGAAGAACGAGCGCAGTACCGCTACCCTGAATTGCGCCTCAACTACCAGTGCCACGGCGAAGTGCCGTTGACCACTCGCGCTTACGCCAAGGTCCAGCTGCCCGGCACTTACAGCGTTACCGTCACGCAGCCCAAGGCGTTTCGCAAATACCTGCTGGAGCAACTCGGCCCGCTGATGAGCGACTTCACCGTCACGGTCGAAGTCGGCATGAGCGAGCAGAACATTCCTTATCCGTACGTGGTGGAGCAGGGCGATGAGCTGGCTGGCTCCGGCGTGACCGCCGCTGCGCTGGCGCGGGTGTTCCCGAGTACCGACCTGTCGGCCGCGACCGATGGCATTGCCGACGGCCTCTACGACTGGGCGAATGTCGATCCGCTGCCACTGGCGCTGTTCGATGCTGCACGCGTGGACTTCTCGTTGCGTCGTCTGGTGCATTACACCGGCAGCGACTGGCGTCATGTGCAGCCGTGGATTCTGCTGACCAACTATCACCGTTATGTCGACCAGTTCATCCTGCATGGCCTGGAAAAGCTGCGTGAAGATCCGCGTTTCGTACGCATGGTCCTGCCCGGCAACGTCATTGTCGACAAGAGCATGAGTCAGGACGAAGCCCAGGCCATCGTCGCCAGCGTGGTCTGGCACCGCTACCAGATGCCGGCCTATCACCTGATCGCCGAAGACGGTCACGGCGTGACACTGGTCAACATTGGTGTCGGGCCGTCCAACGCCAAGAACATCACCGACCACCTGGCGGTATTGCGTCCGCATTGCTGGCTGATGATCGGCCACTGCGGCGGCCTGCGACAGTCGCAGACCATCGGCGACTACGTGCTGGCCCACGCCTACATGCGTCGCGACGGCATTCTGGACCGAGTACTGCCGCCACACATCCCGATTCCGGCCCTGGCCGAGGTGCAACTGGCCCTGCAGGAATCGGCTGCGCAAATCACCGGCGAGCGTGGCGAAGAACTCAAGAAGCGCCTGCGTACCGGCACTGTGCTGACCTACGACGACCGCAATTGGGAACTGCGCTGGGCGCAGGAGCGTCCGCTGATCAACCTGTCCCGCGCCGTGGCCGTGGACATGGAAAGCGGCACCATCGCCGCGCAGGGTTATCGTCTGCGGGTGCCCTATGGCACGTTGCTGTGCGTATCCGACAAGCCGTTGCACAGCGAAATCAAGCTGCCTGGCTCGGCCAACGCGTTCTATGAACGCGCAGTCAGCCAGCATCTGAAGATCGGCATCGCAGCGCTGGACCTGCTGCGCACCGAGCTGAATTCGCTGCACTCGCGCAAACTGCGCAGCTTCGACGAACCGCCGTTCCGTTGATTGCGGTTGGTATTTGCAGAAAGGGCCACTAAAGTGGCCCTTTCTGTTTTCCGATTGCCGAATTCCCATGTCCCGCATCCAGCGTCCTGCCTCCCGCCGTCCTCAAACCAGTCCATCAGGCGCTCCCCGGCGAGTCGCCAAGGCGCCACCCGCCGAGCCAAAGCTGATCCTGTTCAACAAGCCGTTCGACGTATTGACCCAGTTCAACGACGAGCAGGGTCGGGCGACGCTCAAGGATTTCATCAAAATCCCGGGCATTTACCCGGCAGGCCGACTGGATCGCGACAGCGAAGGCCTGTTGCTGCTGACCAACGACGGGCAATTGCAGGCGCGTATTGCCGATCCGAAGCACAAGCTGGCCAAGACCTACTGGGTGCAGGTCGAGGGCGAACCGAGCGAAGAACAGTTGCAGCAACTGCGTGAGGGTGTGCAGCTCAATGACGGCCCGACCTTGCCCGCCGAAGCCCGGCAGATTGAGGAGCCTGTCCTATGGCCGCGTAATCCGCCGGTCCGCTTTCGCAAAAGCGTGCCAACGCACTGGCTGGAACTGGTCATCAGGGAAGGCCGCAATCGACAGGTACGACGCATGACCGCTGCCGTTGGCCTGCCGACGCTGAGGCTGGTGCGCGTCAGGATCGGCGACTGGACGCTCGACGGGCTCGATCAGGGTGAGTATCGCGAGGTGCCCGCCAGGCTGTAACGCTGTTATCACGGCCCTTTATCAGTTGCGCAGATGAACCAGCGGCATTTCGGTGCTGGCCAGGACCTGATTGAGCACAAAGCTCGACCGCACGCTGGTTACGCCTTCGATACGGGTCAGATGCCCCAGCAGCAGTTTCTGGTAATGGTCCATGTCAGGCACCACGACTTTCAGCTGATAGTCGGCTTCCATCCCGGTCACCAGGCTGCATTCCAGCACCTGAGGCAGGTTGCGAATCTGCTGCTCGAAGTTCTCGAAACGCTCCGGCGTGTGGCGGTCCATGCCGATCAGCACGTAGGCGGTCAGATTCAGGCCCAGCTTCTTACGGTCCAGCAAGGCCACCTGTCGCACGATGTAACCATCATCTTCCAGCTGTTTGACCCGGCGCGAGCACGGCGACGGCGACAGACCAATGCGTTCCGCCAATTCCTGGTTTGAGATGCGCGCGTCCTTTTGCAATTCGGCCAAAATGCTCAAGTCATATCTGTCGAGCTTGCTCACGATCTACCCCTTTATGATTTGGATTGCGCAGGATTATTCATCTGAAGTCAAAAATTGCGCAAGTGATGTTTTATCAAGCAACATTAGCAATCCTCTGCCAACGCCGCAGGCCTATTCTTTTAACCAGAATCACTGCCCGGACACAGCGTCCAGCGCGACCCGCCGAATCAGGCCAGTCGCGGCCTCCCACCCAACCGGGTGTGCCAGGCCCCCGGGCTACAGACTGTCCACAAGACGGTGTGAAGTGAGCCGATGCCACAAGCGTCGCGCCAGGACGAAGTATCCCAAGGGGGCCAATTGGTCCCCTTTTCTTTGCGTCCTGATAAAGTGCACAGAACGGCGCATCGCTATCACCGTCTCAATAACGTCCATCCGCGCTCTAGTGAGGAAAGCATGAAATCTGGCATCTGGCAGTTCGCGGGTCTGAGTCTGTTATGCCTGAGCATCAGTGCCCATGCGTTGGCCGACGAGCGTGATGATTCACGAGGTAATGCCATCGACGGTGGACCTCAGCGACAGCAACAGCAAAATCAACAGCAGCGTTTTCAGCAGCAGGAAAATCAGCAGCGTCAGATGCAGCAGCAACAGAACCAGCAGCGCAACGTCGAGCGCCAGCAACAGCAGCAGATCTATCAGCAGCAGAACATGCAGCAGCGTCAGATCCAGGAGCAGCAGAACCAGCAACGCCAGGTCGAACGTCAGCAGCAACAACAGATTCAGCAGCAGGAACTCCAGCAGCGCAATGTGGAGCGTCAGCAGCAACAGCAGATCAACCAGCAACAACGTGAACAGCAGCGCCAGATTCAGGAACAACAGAATCAACAGCGCCAGCAGCAACAGCAGTTGAGACAGAATCAGGACAATCTGCCGATCCAGAGTGGTCCGCGTGAAGCCTGGCAAACCCAGCAGCCGCGTGAGGGTTACTACCAGGACATTCCGCGTGGCAACAACCGAAACTGGTCGGCTGGCAACGGCAGACCCGATGACCGCTGGAACGGACGTCCTGACGGACACGGCAACGGCTGGGGGCCTGGACCGCGCTATCGTCCGGGTTACGCCATCGACAGCGTGCCGCACGGTTATTCGCGTGTCCCTTATCGCGGGCAGGATTACTACTATTCCGAAGGTTACTGGTATAGGCCGCAAGGCCCGCGCTACGTGGTCGTGAACCCGCCCTACGGCGCACGTGTTCGCAGCCTGCCGTCGTATTCGCAGGAAGTGTGGATTGGCAGCAGTCTGTTGTTTCTGGCGGCAGGCACGTATTACACGTATCAGTCCGACAGTCAGGAATACGTGGTGGTCAATCCGCCGCAGAACGAGACGGTGTATTCACAGCCGGTGCAGCAACAGGGCAACGGCTACGATCCTGTCGCCTATCCCCAAAACGGCCAGAGCCAGCAGCAGGTCGAGCTGGATCGCTACCAATGCTACCGCTGGGCCGTGGAACAAAGCGGCTTCGATCCGGCCAACATCACTTCCCAGCCTCAGGCTGAAGTCGTTGACCTGTACCGGCGTTCGATGGGCGCCTGTCTGGCAGGGCGCGGCTACAGCGTCAATTAAAGCTGATCAGGCGCGAGCCTGCTTCACCACTTCCTGAGGGTCGGCGTGCACCAGCACTTCGGCCTTCGGGTACTGCGCGTGGATGGCGTCGGCGACCTGATCGCACAGCGCATGGGCAACTGACAACGTCAGCGCGCCCGGCAGCTCAAGGTGCAGTTGCACGAACCAGTGATTGCCGGAAATCCGCGTGCGCAGATCATGCGCGCCCAACACCCCCGGCACGCCGCACGCCAGTTCCAGCATGTGCGTGCTGACATCGCTGGGCAGTTCCTCGTCCATCAGCACGGAAACGGTTTCCCTGGCGATCTGAAAAGCGCTCCACAGAATGTACAGCGCGATCCCTAGCCCGAAATAGGCATCCAGTTGCTGCCAGCCGAAGTACGCCAGCGTCAGCGCGAGCAGGATACTGGCGTTGAGCAGCAAGTCCGAACGGTAGTGCAGGGAGTCAGCTCGTATCGCGGCAGACCCGGTCGCCTTGATCACCCGGCTTTGCAGGGTCAGCAGTGCCAGCGTCAGCGCAATGGACACCACCATCACGATCATGCCCAGCAATGGCGCGCCCAGCGGCTCCGGGTTCTGAATACGCTGCACCGCCTGAAAGGCGATCAACACGCCGCTGACACCGATAAACAGCGCCTGCGCCATGCCCGACAGCGCTTCCGCCTTGCCGTGACCATAACGGTGATCGTCATCGGCCGGGCGCAGGGCGTAATGCACGGCCAGCAGATTGAGGAAGGACGCGGCGCCGTCCAGCAGCGAGTCGGTCAGACCTGCAAGCAGACTGACCGACCCACTGATCCACCACGCCACGCTCTTGGCCAGGATCAGCGTAATCGCCACCCCAAGTGAAGCCCGCGTCGCGAGACGCAACAGTCTGCTGTGTTCGGCACTGGTGCTCATGACGCGTCCTTCAAACCTGGAAAAGATTACGCAGCCGGGATCAGGCCCAGCGAAGCCAGTTGCTCGACGCTGCCCTTGTGCTGAATCAGGCGCGGGTCGTTCAGCGGCAATGAACGGCCCAGCTCGGTTTCGATGATGGCCTGCAGCTTGATGTTGTCGACACTGCCATCGGCCTTGATCGCCGGTTGCAGTTTATGGGGATCGATCTGCGCATGCTCGCCCGGCCCGTAGTAAATCGCACCGGTCGCAAAGTCCACCGCAAAGGCGATCACGCCGGGAATGATATAGAACAGCAGCCCGAACGCATCCAGCGCCGCAATGGCCGGATCGACCTTGCCATCAATCTGACCACGACGGTCAGGGTAGAAAATACTGCCGCAGGCAGTCAGCTGGGTCAGCAACGTGGCGACCACAACGCCACCAATCAAACGGGAAGGAATGCGCATGGAGAGCTCCTGAGATGAAGAGGGCAACTATACAAGGCAAAGGCTGCAAGGCTAAGACTATTGAGTGGTGGGGTGGTTCTGGTGGGTGGAACGTTACCTTGGGTCGATCACCTCTATGCGACAGCAGTTTATGGCGTACCGACCTTTCAGGCGTCCTGCCATTTCGCCCAGTCACCCAGAATGACAGGTACCCGGTCATGATCCTGAATCCAGTCATGAAGGCTAGGGTCTATCCATTTGACAGCTTGCGAAAGATCTCTATGCAGCTCATGGAGAGGCTGCCATAAAAGCGGCTCATGATGGAAACAGCGATTACGCAGGTCACGCGCTTTGTTCAGCACCGCTCGGATATTGTCAGGTTTTCGCATGTTTGCAGGGCAGTAATAGAATACCTTCATCAACGGCTTTGAGAGGCTGGCGATAGTTGCTCTGTTGAAAAGGGACGTCCAAAAACCAAAACTGAGTTCTGCCACTATATTGTCAGGGGTCGCGTTTGCTTTTCGCCTGAGTACATCCTTCTGCGCATCAAAAACTCTGTCATATAATCTTTGAAAATTATGATTTCCGGTATTGTCCCACTCTTCATACCAGTCTCTACGGCCGTACTCCACTGTCAGTTCCTTTTGAATACCATTTCGCAGGGCTACCTCCAGCACATGAAAAATAGTGACGAAGGCTTCGGCGGTTCTCATGTTATGCACGTAGGCCTCAGCTGCGCGGTCATGCTTGCCTTTATTGCATTCAAGATAACGGTGCATTCTGGGTGTCGACAGCTTTGCTTCAAGTGTTTTTCAAACCATAGCGACATGTAACTCCTGGATGTCCAGTGGGCGACGGGGCAGCCTCCAGGTGGAAATTCTAGACAGAGAGAGCTTGTTGGGTGGGGGATATATTTAGCATTGCGTTACTTTATGTGAGAGGAAGGTTAAGCAGTCTAGTTACGTTTCGGATTCGGAATTGTTAGTTGTAAGAAAAGTTACTTCTTTATGTGCGAATCTTTTTTGCTACAGGGAATCATTCGTGCCATGAGGTTCGGCTGATAACTTGAGAGTTGACGTGACTCTCTAATGTGATAAATTCACCTCGCTGCCCTGGCAACTCCACTCCCGCGATACAGAAGCGGTGACGAGATCAGGTTGAGTTATGGCCCCGCATGCGGGGCCTTCTTGTTTCTGGCGTTTGAGAGTCCTGAACCTCCAGCATTTCAAGTGTCATGTCGCCTCTCGACCCTCCTGTATTCATTCGCACGTATGTCGCACTTCCTGTTCCTGGATGGGGCTGGCCCACGTACTCGATCATCATGTGAAGCGCCCCCCACACCCGTATAATCAGCCGCCTGTTCTGGAGCTGCCATGATTTCCCTGCCTATCGATGCCGTCTTACCCGCCTTGCGTGAGGCGTTGTCCACCCGTCACGAGGCTGTGCTCGAAGCGCCGCCGGGTGCGGGCAAGACCACGCGTGTGCCGCTCGCGCTGCTGGAGGAAACCTGGCTGGCCGGGCAGACGATCCTGATGCTGGAACCGAGGCGTCTGGCTGCGCGTGCCGCCGCCGAGCGTCTGGCGAGCGAGCTGGGGGAGAAGGTGGGCGAGACCGTGGGCTATCGCATCCGGCTGGAAAGCAAGATCGGCCCCAAAACCCGCATCGAAGTGGTCACCGAAGGTATTTTGACCCGACGTCTGCAGGACGATCCGGCGCTGGAAGGTGTCGGGTTGCTGATCTTCGATGAGTTTCACGAGCGCAGTCTGGATGCCGATCTGGCACTGGCCCTGAGTCTTAACGGCCGTGAGCTGTTTCGCGACGATCAGCCGCTGAAGATTCTGCTGATGTCGGCAACGCTGGAGGGCGAGCGGCTGGCGGCGTTGCTGGACGATGCGCCGGTCGTGCGCAGCGACGGGCGTATGTTTCCGGTGACGATGCAGTGGGGGCGTCCTTTTCAGCCCGGTGAGTTTGTCGAGCCACGCGTGGTGCAGACCGTACTCGATGCGCTGGGTAGCGAGTCCGGCAGCCTGCTGGTGTTTCTGCCGGGCCAGGCCGAGATTCGTCGGGTCAATCAGCAACTGGCCGATGCGCTGGGCGAGCGCGACGATATTCTGCTGTGTCCCTTGCACGGTGAACTGGACCTGAGCGCCCAGCGTGCGGCTATCGAGCCTGCGCCCAAGGGCACGCGCAAGGTGGTGCTGGCGACCAACATCGCCGAGACCAGCCTGACCATCGACGGCGTCCGGGTGGTGATCGATGCCGGTTTGGCGCGTGTGCCGCGATTCGATCCGGGCAGCGGCATGACGCGTCTTGAAACCCAGCGCATCTCCCGCGCCAGCGCCACGCAACGCGCCGGACGAGCAGGGCGTCTGGAGCCGGGCGTGTGTTATCGCCTGTGGTCAGAAGCGCAGCACGATCAGTTGGCTGCTTACGGCACGGCGGAAATTCTGCAGGCGGATCTGGCCGGACTGGCGCTGCAACTGGCGCGCTGGGGGGTGACGCCAGCTCAGTTGGTCTGGCTGGATGTGCCGCCCGCGGCCGCTTATGCACAGGCGCAAGACCTGCTGGTACGTCTGGAAGCGCTAAGCAGTCAGCCAGAGCAACCGCGCAGCCTGACGCCCCACGGCCAGGCGATGGCCGAGTTGCCTGCTCATCCACGCATCGCCCATTTGCTTCTGCGCGGCCATGCGCTGGGGCTTGGCGATCTGGCGAGTGATGTCGCGGCGCTGCTGGGCGAGCGGGATATTCTGCGTGGCGCCGGGGCCGATCTGCATAGCCGCCTGACCTTGCTGACGGGCACCGAGCGCGCAGCACGTGGCGCACAGGGTGGCGTGCAACGGGCCAAACAGCTGGCGCGTCAGTACCGTGGCTACCTGCGCGGCAAGGCTGAAAGTCCGGTCATTGATCCCGATCACCCGCGCTGGCTCGGCGCATTACTGGCGCTGGCGTACCCGGACCGTGTCGCCCAGCAGCGTAGACCGGGTGGCGCGGAGTATCGTCTGGCCAATGGTCGCGCAGCGTTGTTTGCTGAAGCCGATGCCTTGATGAAGCAGGCATGGATCGTCGTGGCGGATCTGGGCAGTCGTCAGGGGCAGCGTGAAGAACGGATCTATCTGGCTGCCGAGTTCGACCCGGCGCTGTTCGATTCCGTGCTGGCAGAGCAGGTCACGTTGCTCGACCAGATCGACTGGGACGAGCGCGAAGGTGTGTTCCGCGCCGAACGCCAGCGCAAGGTGGGCGAATTGATCCTCAGCCGTGAGCCCCTCACCGGGCTGGACGAAGCCACACGCAGTCGCGCCTTGCTCGCGCTGGTCCGGCGCAAGGGGCTGGAGTTGTTGCCGTGGACGCCGGAGCTGCGTCAGTGGCAGGCGCGGGTCGCTTTGTTGCGCCAACTGGATCTGGAAAAACAGCCTTCCAGTGAATGGCCGGACGTGTGCGACGCCAGCCTGCTCGACACACTGGAAAGCTGGCTGCAGCCGTATCTGGGCAAAGTCACGCGGCTCAGCCATTTCGGCAACCTGGACCTGTCCTCGATCCTGCGCAACCTGCTGCCCTGGCCGCTGCCGCAGCGCCTCGATGAACTCGCGCCCCATCATCTCAGCGTGCCCTCCGGCTCATCAGTGCGCCTGGACTACAGCGAACACCCGCCCATCCTCGCCGTGCGCCTGCAGGAACTGTTCGGCCTGGCCGACACCCCGCGCATCGCCAACGGCAGACAGGTCGTCAAGCTGCACCTGCTGTCACCCGCCCGCCGTCCGGTGCAGGTCACGCAGGACTTGGCCAACTTCTGGCGCAGTACGTATGCAGAGGTGAAAAAGGATTTGAAGGGCAGGTATCCGAAGCATTACTGGCCGGATGATCCGCTGGTGGCGGAAGCTACGGCGCGGGTCAAACCGAGGAGGACGTAGGTTTGCGGGCTGTGATGATCGCCTGAGACGCGCTGACGTCGACGCGTGGCGTAACCATCAGGAGTAGCAGGGGAGGAATAACAAAAAAGGGAATGCCCTGGCGGACACTCCCTCTTGCTGCATCAGCGACGCAGGATGCGGCTGAGCAACACTGCCGCTACCGCACCAATTGCAAAGGCTGCGACCGGCTTCTCTTTGACGAACGCAGACACTGTGTCCAGCGCATCGCCGTAAGTCTTGGTCAGTTGACCGGAGGTCTGGCGGCCAGCACCTTCGGCTTCCAGCTTCGAATCACCCAGGAATCTCCCGACCGCGCCTTGCGCCTTGCCGACGAGTTTTTCTGCAACACCTTCTACCTGTTCACTCTTCATGATTCATCAAACCTTCGTGTGTAAATGGAAGCTCAGAATCAGACTGAGCGGGTGGCCAGAAGCTATCTGCACAACGTTAGGTGAGCGGGGCTGATGATTAGTTCAATGGTTGTGAGCGTGGGGTGATGTCGGCTGAAGTCGTAAGCGTTTCCGGGAATTCGGGCGCAGTTTCTGGCGGATCGAACCGAGGGGCGACGTAGTGCGTCATTCAAGCTGATATCATCCATACCGTCCAAGCCGAGCCAGTCGCCATGAATCGTCGCAAAAAAATCAATCAACTCTTGAAAGCCAACGCCAAGAAAGCCAGCGCCAAACTGGCACCGCGCAAGAAGTCTACCTACGTCAGTAAGGCAGACCGGGCGAAGCTTGCGGCTGAAGCCGGGCAGGAGTCTGTCGTTTCTTCCGAGAGCTGAGCCATAAGCCTTGAACGTATCGGATTAACCGGGTTCGATCAGTGGGCAGACACTCATTGATCCTCGAGTCGTTTCTCCATGATGATCGTGCGTTCAGCGCCATGAAATTCGTCGCGGATTTTTTGATAGCCCAGCGTGGTGTAGAACGCCTCTGCGGTAATCGATGAGGGCACGCGCAAAGCCTGAGTTCCAGCGCTGGCGGCTTTAGCATGAATAACGTTCATCAACTGCCGACCGACACCGCGACCCTGGCAGGCAGGATCGACAAAAACGCTTCTGACGACATGACCGTCGAGGCTTGCAGTACCGATGATCTGTTCGTCGTACACCGCGACGAATACCTTGCGCTTGTCGAGCATTGCGCTGACGGCTTCAGGCGCAAAGCTCTGCTCGACCTCTGCGATAACCTCAGGCGGGTAATCCTGTGAGTTTGAACTGCGCAGAGCCGCGATCACTAAACCGCTAATCGCTGCCGCGTCCTCGACTGTAGCGGGGCGAATCTGACACCGCATATCGATAGCCTCGTACTTTGGTCATCACAGCGTAGCCTGCCGTCATGCGCTTCCTCAAACGTTTACAGCTTCGCTGCTCATGTCCTGCTGCCGTCGACTTCCGTTCCTCATGTCGAACGTTGTGCGCTGCGTATTAAGCACCCGCGAATGTCGCTACACTCGCCACCTCCCAAGGATGTAAGGATCTGTGATGCCGCTCCCTGCCTGGCCGCTTCGACGCATGCTCGTGACCTGGTTATACGCTGCCGCGCTGGCGCATGTACTGGGTTCCATTGTGTTCACATGGGCGGGTTTTGCCGGGTGGCTCGACGGCTATCTGCTCACACTTGAGCAGGCATTCTGGACCGGGGCGGCGCCTGCTGCGGCGCGGGCGCAGCAGACCTGGTGGGCGGCGCTGTTCGGCGCGACGTTGCAGACCTATTCGCTGTACATGCTGGCGCTCGTGCACCTTGGCAATCGTCTGAAAAGTCACCTGCCCTGGGGTTGGCTGATGGCCGGCCTGTTGCTCTGGGCACCTCAGGACATCGCGATTTCCTTGCGGGCTGATGTCTGGTCGCACGTCTGGCTGGATGGGGCCGCGCTGCTGGCTCTCTTGCCGCCTCTGTTCTGGCTGTATCGCCATGACCGTGCCCGAGCCGATTGAATCTGCATTCTGTACTGGGCAATATGAGTCAAGGTTGATTGGGGTCGATCATTCAAAACGAAAAAAGCCCGCACATCCATTGAGGTGTGCGGGCTTTCTGCAGTCAGGGCTGTCGATCAGATCATGCGAAACCCTTTGAACGGATTCCAGCCCTGCTCACCTTTGATCTCTTTCAGGTAGTAGGCATAGTTGGTCGTCATCGCATACATCAGCGAACCTGCGACATTCATGCCGGTGCCCATCGCCTGGGAAAGTTCCAGTCCGAAAATGGCCAGCAAAACGTTCAGTACAATATTGATCCCGATCAGGATGCCCAGCAGGACGAGATTTTTCTTCCACAGGCCGAGTACAAAGAGGTAGATCGGTCCGAAGAAAAAGGCGATGAAGTTCATCTGCATCAACATTTTCTTTCCAAAACCCGGAAGGGCCTTGAAGGCGATGTTGAAGCTCGGATCCTTCGGCGCGCCATGTGCGTCGAAGAAGTCGAAGCGTTCCTGCCATTTGGCGCTGTATTTTCGTTTTGGTTGTACGTGGTCTGTGGTGTTCATGCCTGAGCTCCTTGGTCCTGGATGTATTTTTTTGATGTAACGATTCAGACGGCTTTTTCCGTAACTCTGCCATGAGGTCGATTTCAGGGATTCACATCATTCACGCGCAATACGGATAATCGATTCAATACACGCAGTACGTAACCCCCTTTGATCATCTGGCCGTGATGTCCATCACAGAAACGTTCACCACGGGAGCAATAAGTCAGGAAGGTCTGAATATCGGCCAGGTTTGCCTGTGCAATGTACTCGGGGCTCTCAAGCTTGTCGTAAGGGCGATGGTTGGGATAGTGGGTGTCGCACCAGCAGTCCTTGGCCACCGCTTTGAAAAAGTCGTGCACAACGTCGAAGTAAGTGGGCCAGTACTGACCCTCTTTGTAGATGTGTGTCTCGATTGCAATGCCGTTCGGATAGAGCCTGGGCAGGTAAGACAGCAACTCGTCGATGTCTTCGGGACCTGGAATCGGTTCGCTGGGCAGGCGTGTTTCGACCGAAGGATGCATCAGAAGCGGCGCAGGTTTAACGGGGAAACGGTGCGAGACATAAAGATCAAATGCCCAGACCTGACCTTCGGTCAGCCGCTGATCCTTATAGTGGTGAACGTCCTTCTGGTATTTCAGGAATGCTTCGGAGTCAATGCCGTCGGCGAATAACGATGCAATGGCTGCAGACTGCATGAGCCAGTAGATGTCAGGCGAGTGTTCGCCCGCCCTGGAGGTGGCGAGATCCAGTGCTCTTGAGTACAACGCGTTTGCCAGCATGCGTCCTTCTTCACGCTGCGACTCGCTTTGCTCCAGCGGTTCGGCTTTGTCCGCGTGTTCTACCCCGGCGATGTAGGCGTGATAACGCGCAAGTAACGGCGCGTCCCTGTCGGTCAGGGGCGGGCAGATTGGTGGAGAAACCAGCAGCGGTTTTTGTTCCTGAAGGCGTGATGTTTTTTCATCAGATTCGGGGCGAATATCTGGCTGTTGAATCACCGCTTTTTGGCCGAGCCAGGACTTCAATCGATGCAGAAGTTTCATCACTGGAAAACATCCATGGTTTCCCGGCAAGACTCTTCATGCCGGGTCAAGTTATGCGAGCACTTTTTACCTTCCGCCAAGGACCATAAGCCGATACTTCCTTGTACAAACTACACCTTGGGAGGCAAGCAGTCGCGGCCGAATCTTCGGCCTTCAAGGCACCATCGGCAACAAAAAGCGACCGATCACTGGCAGGTGGTCGGAGATCAGCAGCGTGTCGTCACGACGTACCCTGGCACTGACCCGTTTCACGCTTGGGCTGTAAAACAGGTAATCGACGGTTCGATCCGGCCCGCTCACGCGTGGATCGTTGGGGAAATAGGTCAGCCATTTGTTGCGATCGATTCCGCTGGCTTCGGCATTGGTCGGGATCATCGGGTATCTGTCCCAAAGTCCATGCAGTTCGCTGTCGGCTGAGTAGCCAGTGCGTAACGGTTCCGGCAGGCGTCGGTACTGGCCCAGCGGTAGCAGGTTGAAGTCGCCACCGATCAGCCACGGCGTGCCAGCGCCCTCGAATTTGTCCAGCAGGTCGCGTGTGGCGGCGATCTGTCTTTGTGCGGTGTCGCTGCTGGTTCGGGCGGCGGTCAGGTGAGTATTGATGACGGCGAGGTGGCCACCGTCGCGCAGCGGAATATAGCTGACCAGCAGTGCGTTTTTCGGCTGGAACTGGCGGCTGATGAAATTGGCATCCGGTATCGGCAGTTGCACGCGTTCGGCACGGTCGATCTGGAAACGGCTCAAGGTCGCCAGCTTGGTCCCGACGCCGCCCCAGATATGCGGGCTTGGCACAAACTCGGCGCGCCAGTAGAAGGCTTGAGAACTGCACGGATAGAGATCGACCACGCGCTCCTGAAGCAGGGCCAGTTGATCCTGATAGTCGGTGTTCTTGGCGTTGTCGTTCACTTCCTGCAGCAGGACGATATCGGGCTGTTCATCGCGGATGACGCGCGCCACTTCGTCGAGGTTGTATGCGAGGTCTTCGGGCGTCGGGCGTTCGTCCGGGCCGCTGCCGTCGGCCATGTCGTACCAGAAGACGTAGCGCTTGCCGGCCAGGTACTGAATGTTCCAGGTCATGACCTTCAGCGCCTGCCCAGGCACCAGCGGCTTTGCTGCCACTTCGGGATTGCAGCTGGTCTGTGCCGAATCACGTGCGGCCGGGCGCCAGGTCATCTGCTGAACGAGGATCAGCAGGAGGGCAGCCAGCAACAGGCCAAACAGTGTCAGGCGTAGCAGGAAGCGTTTCATCGGCTCGACCTGGAGCGCCTTGCGCTCGGTGAGGTTCGCGTTCGTCTCAGGCGGTGTGCTCCGGCTCGCTGATCAACATGAACAGCCGGAACATCACGATGCTGGTGAACAGGTTCAGAAAGCTGCTGATGCTGTCGATGAGCAGCGACACCGGTGCACTTTGCGGTTCGGGCATCAGGTAAAGCCCCACGCCTTCGAGCAGCCACAACGGGATATAGACGCACAGTACGCAGACCATGATGCGTGTGAAATGCCCGGTGGTCATCAACATGCTTTCACGCATGGCCATGAAAGGGGTCAGCCTGCGCAGCACCAGCAGGTATTCGCTGAAGGCCAGCTTGATCATCACCCAGATGCCCGGCACGACCAGCAGCGACAGGCCGAACATGATCAGCAGCGTGCTCATGGCCGAGAGCACGGCAAAGGTCGGCCACAGGCGTAATGCCATGGCCAGCAGGTCGCGAGTTGCCGGTTCCTCGCCACGGGTGCGGGCGTCAAGAAACAGAATCAGGGCGGCGGTGTAGAGCGGATAGAAAAACAGCCCGATGACCAGGCTGTAGGCAGGTGACGCCTCGGCGGACATGGCACTGCCCAGGGCTTGCTTGGCCAGCGCTTCGAGCACCACCAAGGGCAGGCAGAGCATCAGGATGCTGCCCAGATTGCGCCGGAAGAAGTAGAGCGAATCCTGGATGACGGTCAACGGGTTCATAGTAGATCGCAGGCAAAAAAGCAGGCCGTCACTTTAGCCCATGGCCTGTGTCGATCCAAGCGCAGCGGCAGTCGCGGCAAGGCTTCCTTATCTTTTTTTTCATATTGTTGAACCGCTGCCGAGCAGCCCCATTACTGATTCAGATACCGGCATTCCGCCGGAGGATGATTGATAACGGCAATCCGCGAGGTCGCCATGAACCAAGAAGAGCAAACCCTGATCGACGGTCTTTTCTCGAAACTGAAAACTGCCGAAACAACGTCCGCCCCGCGAGACACGGGGGCCGAGACGCTGATCAAGGAGCACTTGAACCGCCAGCCCGCTGCGCCTTATTACATGACGCAGGCGATTCTGGTGCAGGAAGCGGCCGTCAATCAGCTGAATCAGCAGATTAAGCAGCGTGACGAGCAGATCCAGCAATTGCAGGCCGAACTTCAGCAGGCGAAGAGTCAAACCTCTTCGGCGCCTGCCAGCGGCGGGTTTCTGTCGAACATATTCGGCAGCAGCACACCGCGAGCGCCGCAGTCGCCACCGGCTGCGTCGGGCGGTGGCTGGCGTGACGGGGCAGGTTTCAATCCGGCGCCCGCGCCGCAGGCTGGCTATGGTGCGGCGCCTGCTGCTCCCGTCGGCAGTGGTTTTCTGGGTGGAGCCCTGAAAACAGCGGCCGGTGTGGCAGGTGGTGTGATGCTGGCCGAAGGCATCAGCAGCCTGTTCAGCCATCACACTCAGCCGCAGGAAATCGTCGAAGTCATCCACGACGCGCCCGTTCAGGATCAGTTTTCCAACAATGATCAAGGCAACTGGAATCAGCCGGACCCGCAATACACGGCTGACGACAACTATAACGACGATGGCGGGATGTTCTCGGACGACGATGATTCGTTTGTTTGAGGGCGGCTGGTTCGCCTGAGCGAGATAATTTGATCGTGCCCATGCTCCGCGCTCATCGTTATACACAAGTCCGCCTCGACACTGATCGTGCCCATCGCTCCGCGTGGGCATGCCTCCCGTGACGCTCCGCGTCACAAATGGCACAGACTGGGGATTCGGTGAGCCGAGCGCATGACGTGGATAACGCCCTCGAATGTGGCACACATCTGCGCCACATTCGAGAGCGGACGCGGAGCGTCCTGGGAGGCATTCCCACGCAGAGCGTTGGAACGATCATCATCGTATTCCTTCAAGAGGACTTGTGTATAACGATGAGCGCAGAGCGTGGGAACGATCACTGTGTGTCTGATCGTGCCCATACTCTGAGTGGGCAGGCTGACCAATCGATCCCTCAATTCCCGGCTCAAGCTGGCATACTGGACGCCGATCCACGTTCCGGATCGCTGTAACCGCAGGGGCCAGCCTGCGTCATGAGGAATTGCGGTGAAGAAGATCGCGGTGTTCGCCGATGTGCAGAACCTCTATTACACCGTGCGCCAGGCGCATGGCTGTCATTTCAATTACGCCGCCTTGTGGGCGGACATCAGCAAGCGTGGCGAGATTGTCCATGCCTTTGCGTATGCCATTGACCGGGGCGACAGCAAGCAGCAGCAGTTCCAGCAGATCCTTCGCAATCTGGGCTTCACTGTGCGGCTCAAGCCGTACATCCAGCGCAGCGACGGTTCAGCGAAAGGGGACTGGGATGTGGGCATTACCATCGATATCATGGACTTCGCGCCGCAGGTCGATGAAGTGGTGCTGGCGTCGGGTGATGGCGATTTCGACATGCTGCTCGAACGCATCATCAGTAAGCATGGCGTAGAAGCGGTGGCCTATGGTGTGCCTGGGCTGACTGCCAATTCGCTGATCCGCGCTGCCAGTCGTTACGTGCCTATCGAAGGCGCGTTGTTGTTGAAATGAAATTGTTGTTGAAATGAATTCAAGGGTTGGACCAACGTGTTGGAACGTATTGCAGTCATCGACTTTGAAACCACCGGGATCTCGCCTGGCCACAGTTGCCGTGCGACCGAGATTGCCGTGGTCATCATGGAACAGGGGCGTATCGTTGATCGCTACCAGAGCCTGATGAATGCCGGTGTGCGCATCCCCGCGTTCATCGAAGGGCTGACCGGTATCAGCAACAACATGATTCGCACCGCGCCCAGTGCCGAGCGGGTGATGGGCGATGTGTGCGATTTCGTCGGTTCGACGCCACTGGTGGCGCACAACGCCTCGTTCGACCAGAAGTTCTGGGACTACGAGCTGTCGCGTATCGAGCGCACGCGTGAACAGAGTTTTGCCTGTTCGATGCTGCTCGCCCGACGTCTGATGCCGGGTGCGCCCAATCACAAGCTCGGCACGCTGACACAGTACGCACGCCTGCCCAACACCGGCAAGGCTCACCGGGCCATGGCCGATGCCGAGATGGCTGCCAACCTGACGGCTTACCTGACCAACGAGCTGCGTCAGAAACACGGCCTGGCGGGTGTTTCCCACCAGTTGCTGTGCTCATTGCAGAAAGTCCCGGCGGCGAAGATCGGTGAAGCCATCAAGCGTCAGCGCGGGCTTTGAGCGGTTTTCGCTCCTTGGTGCTTTCCTGTCTGCCCTGAGGCACCAGATGGCCTGACGGCAGGCTTCGCTCCACGGCTGTCGACAGTACAATCGATGTCTTGCTGAAGCCGAACTGCGCGATGCGGTTGATCAGGTCTTCCAGATGGGGCATCGAATCCACGGCAGCGCGCATGATCACGCAGGGGTCGCCGGTCACCCGGTGGCACTGGATCAACTCCGGTATTTTCCACAGATCGTCATATGCCTGCTGATTGCCATGACTGCCCATGCGCAGTTCGATGATGCATTGAATCGGCAAGCCCACCTTCGACAGATCGACTTTCGCCTCATACCCGGTGATGACCCCGCTGGCTTCCAGCTTGGCGACACGCTCGGCAACGGCGGGTGCCGAAAGGTTGACCAGCTTCGCCAGTTGAGCGAACGAGGCGCGGCCGTTTTGCAGCAGCGCGTCGAGCAGAATCCGATCGTATTTGTCCAGGATCATTGCAGTCTCCGGTGGCGTTCGTGCTGTTTTTGAAAACCAAGGTAAAACCGCCAAACAAGCGTCGAATCGTAAGTTTGGCGGGCGGTTAAAAAGGTTTGTCTGCTTAATATTCACGGTTTGCCTTCATACAATAAGCTCACCATAACAATGATTTTCGAGCCTGAACATGCCGCAGTCCGTTCGTTTTTCGCCGTTGCTCATCGGTGCCTTTCTGGCCCTGTACCTGATCTGGGGCTCCACCTATCTGGTCATTCGGATCGGCGTCGAGTCCTGGCCGCCGTTGATGATGGCCGGTATCCGGTTTCTGATTGCCGGGTCCCTGATGTATGGATTTCTGCGCTTTCGCGGCGTGCCGGCACCGACCTGGGCCGAGTGGAAAGGCGCGGCGGTGATCGGCTTTCTGTTGCTGACCTGCGGAAACGGCGGGGTAACGCTGGCCGAGCATGCCGGTGTGGCTTCGGGGATCGCCGCGTTGTCAGTCGCGACCATGCCGCTGTTTACCCTGCTGTTCGGCCTGTTCTGGGGCAATCGCACCACCAACCTGGAATGGGCCGGCATCATTCTGGGCCTGATCGGCATAGGTCTGCTGAATATGGGCTCGAACCTGCAAGCCAGCCCTTATGGCGCCGCGCTGGTTATTTTCGCTGCAGCGGCCTGGGCATTCGGTTCGGTGCTGAGCAAGCACCTGACCTTGCCCAAAGGGCCTATGGCCAGTGGTGCGGAAATGCTGGTTGCGGGCGCGACGTTGCTGATCGGCAGCTTTTTGAGTGGCGAACGGCTGGAGCACATGCCGACGGCGGCGGGTTGGGGCGCGCTGCTGTACCTGGTGGTGTTCGGCTCTATCGTCGCGTTCAGTGCCTACATGTACCTGCTCAAGAACGTGCGTCCGGCGGCGGCAACCAGTTATGCCTACGTCAACCCTGCGGTAGCGGTGTTGCTGGGTGTCGTGTTCGCGGGCGAAACGATCGGTCTGCCCGAGTGCCTGGCGATGGTGGTGATCATCAGCGGCGTGGTGCTGATCGGCCTGCCGCAATGGCGCAAGCCGCGACCTCAGGAAACCGTATCAGCGCCTACAAGCTAACCGAGGCGGGCCGGACAGGGTAAACTGCGCGCCTTGCGCTGAATTTTTCCTACGGTATTCCCATGACATTCGCCTCTCTCGGCCTGATCGAACCCTTGCTGCGCGCCCTTGATGCGCTTGGCTACCAGACTCCGACCCCTGTGCAGGCACAGGCGATTCCTCCGGTTCTGGCTGGCCGTGACCTGATGGCGGCCGCCCAGACCGGCACCGGCAAGACTGCAGGTTTCGCGCTGCCGCTGTTGCAGCGTCTGACGATGGAAGGGCCGAAAGTTGCCCCCAACACCATTCGTGCGCTGGTGCTGGCACCGACCCGCGAATTGGCGGAACAGGTTCACGAAAGCATTCGTCAATATGCCGAGCACCTGCCGTTGAGCACTTACGCGGTCTATGGCGGGGTTAGCATCAACCCGCAGATGATGAAACTGCGCAAAGGCGTTGACGTGCTGGTCGCCACGCCCGGTCGCCTGCTCGACCTGCATCGCCAGAACGCAGTCAAGTTCTCGCAATTGCAGACCCTGATCCTCGACGAAGCCGACCGCATGCTGGACCTGGGCTTTGCCGAAGAACTGCGTGGGATCTACGCCGCACTGCCGAAGCGTCGCCAGACCTTGCTGTTTTCCGCGACGTTCTCCGATCCGATCCGCCTGCTGGCCTCGCAGATGCTGGACGACCCGTTGACCATCGAAGTCAGCCCGCGCAACGTGGCGGCGGCATCGGTCAAGCAGTGGGTCGTGACGGTGGATAAAAAGCGCAAGGCCGACCTGTTCATCCATCTGATGAAAAAGCATCGCTGGGGTCAGGTGCTGGTGTTCGCCAAGACCCGTGTAGGCGTCGATCAACTGGTGGACCGCCTGCAGGCGCTGGGTCTGAACGCAGACGGCATTCATGGCGACAAGCCTCAGGCAACCCGTCAGCGTGCGCTGGACCGTTTCAAGAGCAATGAAGTGAAGATTCTGGTGGCGACCGATGTGGCGGCGCGCGGGCTGGACATTGACGACCTGCCGACCGTGGTCAACCTCGACCTGCCGATTGTGGCCGAGGATTACATCCACCGTATCGGTCGTACTGGCCGTGCGGGCCTGACCGGCGAGGCGATTTCGCTGGTGTGCGCCGATGAAGTCGAGCTGCTGTCGGCCATCGAAGTGCTGACCCGTCAGACCCTGGAGCGTCGTGAAGAGCAGGATTTCGAGCCAGAGCACCGCGTGCCGAGCACCGATGCCAGCGGACAGATCCTCAAGAAACCCAAGAAGCCGAAAAAGCCCAAGGTATCGGGCAGCAAGCGTAATCTGGGCAAGTGGGTCGACAGCGGCGATTCCGAGCCGGCACCGGCAGTCAAACCTGTGCGCAAGGTCCCGGTTTTCAACACCGGGCCGCGCAAGAAGAAGCCTTGAACCGCCATTGATGATTGATCGTTACCACGCGCCGCGTCCGCTCTGGAATGTGACGCAGAGCGTCACGGGCTGCATGCCCACGCGGAGCACGGGCACGATCAGTGTCCAGGTAGGCTTGATGATCGTTCCCACGCTCTGGTAACGCCGCCCAGGACGCTCCGCGTCCGCACTTGAATGCGATGCGGAGCGTCCAGGCACTTCAGTCGATCAATGATGCTCGCGAGTGGCGCGGAATTTCACGTCGGGCCAGCGCTCTTCCATCAGCGCCAGATTCACGCGGGTAGGGGCCAGGTAGGTGAGGTGACCACCACCGTCCAGCGCCAGGTTTTCCACGGCCTTGTTTTCAAACTCTTCGAGCTTCTTCTTGTCGGCGCATTCGATCCAGCGGGCGGACCACACGGTGATCGGCTCGTAGGCGCATTCGACCTTGTACTCTTCCTTCAGGCGGCTGGCGACCACGTCAAACTGCAGCACACCAACGGCGCCGAGAATGATGTCGTTGCTGCGCTGCGGGAAGAACACCTGCGTGGCGCCTTCTTCGGCCAATTGCTGCAGACCCTGACGCAACTGCTTGGACTTGAGCGGATCCTTCAGACGCACGCGACGGAACAGCTCGGGTGCGAAGTGTGGAATACCCGTGAAACCCAAACCTTCGCCTTCGGTGAAGGTGTCGCCGATCTGGATGGTGCCGTGGTTGTGCAGGCCGATGATATCGCCGGCGTAGGCCTCTTCCAGCTGCTCGCGTTCCGAGGAGAAGAAGGTCAGGGCATCACCGATCCGCACGTCCTTGCCCAGACGCACATGGCGCATTTTCATGCCCTTGTCGTAACGGCCCGAACAGATACGCATGAACGCGATACGGTCGCGGTGCTTGGGGTCCATGTTCGCCTGGATCTTGAACACGAAGCCGCTGAATTTCTCTTCTTCCGGCTCCACGGTGCGCTCGTTGGCGACGCGGGCCAGCGGCATGGGCGCCCAATTGACCACGGCGTCGAGCACGTGATCGACACCGAAGTTGCCCAGTGCGGTCCCGAAGAACACCGGCGTCAGTTGACCGTCGATGAACTCCTGCTGGTTGAATTCGTGGCAGGCGCCCTGCACCAGCTCCAGTTGCTCAACGAAGCGGTCGTACTCGTCACCCAGGTGGGCGCGGGCTTCGTCGGAGTCCAGGTTCTGGATGATCTTGGTTTCGGTGCGCTCATGCCCGTGACCGGCGGTGTAGACGATGATGTAGTCATCGGCCAGGTGATAGACGCCCTTGAAGTCACGGTAGCAACCGATCGGCCAGGTGATAGGCGCCGCCTTGATCTTGAGGACGGCTTCGATCTCGTCCAGCAGTTCGATCGGGTCGCGGATGTCGCGGTCCAGCTTGTTGATGAAGCTGACAATCGGCGTGTCGCGCAGACGGCAGACGTCCATCAGGGCGATGGTGCGTGGCTCGACACCTTTACCACCGTCCAGAACCATCAGGGCCGAGTCGACCGCCGTCAGGGTGCGGTAGGTGTCTTCCGAGAAGTCTTCGTGGCCCGGGGTGTCCAGCAGGTTGATCATGTGATCGCGATACGGGAACTGCATGACGGACGTGGTGATGGAGATGCCGCGCTGTTTCTCCATTTCCATCCAGTCGGATGTGGCGTGACGGTCGGATTTACGCGATTTGACCGTACCGGCGACGGAAATGGCCTTGCCCATCAGCAGCAGCTTTTCCGTGATGGTGGTTTTACCGGCGTCCGGGTGGGAAATAATGGCGAAAGTGCGGCGTTTCGCGACTTCGGCGGCCTGTTGGGTCATGGGAAATCGCCTGGAATGGGATTGAAAAAGGGCGCAGATTATAGCTCAACTCCGGGCAATAACCGAGCCGTTCAGTCAATCGGGGATGGCCAGTTAATGTCTCATGTGGGAACCTTTCGGGTCGTGGAGACGTCCATTCCCCCGTCAAGGCCAGTACCGAGGCCAACTTCAGGGGCTGATTCATCAGCATGTTGGCTTGACGAAGCTGCGCTCATGGCTTGTGTTATCGCCGAGGTCACACCCTCTATGGCGACCCACCCGCTGCTCTTCGCGAACGTTATTGCTGGCGCCCCGCACGGTCGCCCAGGCAAACGCGTTCGCCGACTGAAATAAGGAGTCCGCCCGTGGCAAATCGCTATGGCAAGGGGCTATTGGGAGGCGCGGTTGTTATCGCGCTCCTGGCCCTGCTGATCCACTGGATCGGCATTAGTACCATCACGCAATACCAGGATGACCTGCTGTTCTATCTTCAGGCTCACCTGCTGCTGGTTCTGTTTTCGATGCTCGCGGCCCTGGTGGTCGGTATTCCGGCAGGCATTGCCCTCAGCCGACCCAGTATGGTTGGCCGCGCCGAACGCTTCATGCAGATCTTCAACATTGGCAACACCGTCCCACCTCTCGCCGTTCTGGCCATTGCCCTCGGGATTCTCGGGATCGGCAGCGGACCCGCCATCTTCGCGCTGTTCCTCGCCTCGCTGTTGCCCATTGTGCGCAACACCTACGAAGGTTTGAAGAACGTGCAGGGCTCACTCAAGGAAGCCGCCGTCGGCATCGGCATGACGCCACGTCAGGTGCTGTGGCGTGTCGAATTGCCCAATGCCGTGCCGATCATCATCGGTGGTGTGCGGGTTGCGCTGGCGATCAACGTCGGTACTGCGCCGCTGGCCTTTCTTATCGGCGCCAACAGCCTGGGCAGCCTGATCTTCCCGGGCATCGCCCTGAACAATCAGCCGCAACTGGTGCTGGGCGCTGCCTGTACCGCTCTGCTGGCGCTGCTGCTCGACGGTCTGGTGATCATTGCCAGCCGCCTGTGGCTTGAACGCGGCCTGACTCGCTGAGCGAAGGAAATACCATGAAGAAGTTATGTTTGTTTTTAGGCTTTGCCCTGCTGTTCCCGGCACTGTCCCAGGCGGCTGAGCAACCGCTGCTGCGCGTTGGCGCACGCGTATTCACCGAGCAGACGCTGCTGGCCGAACTGACGGCGCAATACCTGCGTACCAAGAACTACAACGTGCAGATCACTGGTGGTCTGGGCAGCAACCTGGCGCGCAGCGCTCAGGAAAGCGGCCAGTTAGACCTGTTGTGGGAATACACCGGCGTCTCGCTGGTGGCCTATAACCACATCGACGAGAAACTCGACAGCGAGCAGACCTACGCCCGCGTGAAGGAAGTCGATGCGAAGAAAGGCCTGGTCTGGCTTTCGCCGTCGAAGTTCAACAACACCTACGCACTGGCACTGCCGCAGAAGGTTGCGGACAAGTATCCACAGGTCAACACCATGAGCGACCTGACCAAGGTGCTCAAGGATGAAGCCAAAGAGGGTCATGTCGTAGCGCTGGACACCGAGTTCGCCAACCGTTCCGACGGTCTGGTGGGGATGGTCAAGCATTACGACATGAATCTCGGTCGTGAAAACACCCGGCAGATGGACGCGGGTCTGGTCTACACCGCGCTGCGTAATGGTCAGGTGTTTGCCGGTCTGGTCTACACCACCGACGGCCGCCTGAACGCGTTCAAACTCAAGGTGCTGGAAGACGACAAGCGCTATTTCCCGGACTACACCGCTGCACCGGTGATTCGTCAGGAGTATCTGGATGCGCATCCGGAGATCGCCACGCTGCTCAAGCCGCTGGCTGAGCTTCTGGACAACCAGACCATGATCGACCTCAACGCCCGCGTCGATGTCGGCCATGAAAGCCCATCCTCGGTTGCCGCAGATTTCCTGCGTCAGCATCCCCTGAATTAAGGAAGGAGACGATATGAGTTTCTTGAGCGCCTTCTCCCATCTGGACTGGGCTCAGGTCCTGCAACTGACCTGGCAGCACATCACGCTGGTCGGCATTGCGGTGACCCTGGCCATCCTTATCGGTGTGCCACTGGGCGTACTGATGACGCGCTTCCCGGTGCTGGCAGGTCCGCTGCAGGCCAGCGCCACCGTGCTGCTGACCGTGCCGTCGATTGCCCTGTTCGGCCTGCTGCTGCCGTTCTACTCCAAGTTCGGTCAGGGTCTTGGCCCGATGCCGGCCATTACTGCCGTGTTCCTCTATTCCCTGTTGCCGATCATGCGCAATACCTACCTGGCCCTGACGGGTGTTGAACCGGGTATTCGCGAAGCCGCCAAGGGCATCGGCATGACCTTCGGCCAGCGCCTGCGCATGGTCGAGCTGCCGATTGCCGTGCCCGTCATCCTCGCCGGTGTACGCACCGCCGTGGTGATGAATATCGGTGTCATGACCATCGCCGCGACCATCGGCGCCGGTGGTCTGGGTGTACTCATTCTCGCTTCAATCAGCCGCAGCGATATGTCGATGCTGATCGTCGGCGCGGTACTGGTCAGCATTCTGGCCATCATCGCCGACCTGCTCCTGCAATGGCTGCAACGCACGCTGACTCCAAAAGGACTCCTCAAATGATCGAACTCCAGAACCTCTCCAAGACTTTCCAGAGCAACGGCAAAGAAGTGAAGGCTGTCGACTCGGTCAGCCTCACCGTCAACGAAGGCGAGATCTGCGTCTTCCTCGGCCCGTCGGGTTGCGGCAAGAGCACCACGCTGAAAATGATCAACCGCCTGATCATGCCGACTTCCGGCAAGGTGTTGATCAACGGTGAAGACACCACGGACCTGGACGAAGTGACCCTGCGTCGCAACATCGGTTACGTGATCCAGCAGATCGGCCTGTTCCCGAACATGACCATCGAAGAAAACATCGTGGTCGTGCCCAAGCTGTTGGGCTGGGACAAGCAGCGCTGCCATGATCGTGCCCGCGAATTGATGAGCATGATCAAGCTGGAACCCAAGCAGTACCTGCATCGCTACCCGCGTGAACTGTCCGGCGGCCAACA
Organism: Pseudomonas viridiflava; assembly: GCF_900184295.1. Lineage (NCBI taxonomy): Bacteria > Pseudomonadati > Pseudomonadota > Gammaproteobacteria > Pseudomonadales > Pseudomonadaceae > Pseudomonas > Pseudomonas viridiflava. The sequence goes on along the minus strand of NZ_LT855380.1, from coordinate 5,180,687 downwards.
GCAGCGTATCGGTGTGATCCGTGCACTGGCGGCCGATGCGCCGTTGTTGCTGATGGACGAACCGTTTGGCGCAGTCGACCCGATCAACCGCGAGATGATCCAGAACGAATTCTTCGAGATGCAGCGCGCGCTGAACAAGACCGTGATCATGGTCAGCCACGACATCGACGAAGCGATCAAACTGGGCGACAAGATCGCGATCTTCCGTGGCGGCAAGCTGCTGCAGATCGATCACCCGGACACCTTGCTGGCGCACCCTGCAGACGAGTTTGTCAGCAGCTTCGTCGGCCAGGACAGCACCCTGAAGCGCCTGCTGCTGGTCAAGGCCGAAGACGCTGCCGACAACGCGCCATCGGTCAGCCCGGAAACCCCGGTGGCCGATGCGCTGGAAGTGATGGACGAAAACGACCGTCGCTACATCGTCGTCACCGACAGCGAAAACAAGGCAATGGGCTACGTCCGCCGTCGCGACCTGCACCGTCAGCAGGGCACCTGCGCCCAGTTCCTGCGCGAATTCAACGGCACGGCCGCGTACGACGAGCACTTGCGTATCCTGCTGTCGCGCATGTACGAGTTCAACCGCTCGTGGCTGCCGGTGCTGGATGCCGAGAACGTGTTCCTGGGTGAAGTGACTCAGGAGTCGATCGCGGCTTACCTGAGTTCGGGTCGTTCGCGTGGCATGAAGACGAGTATTGTGTCGCCGGCTGAAATTGCAGCGGCTGAAGTACAAGGTTGATGCTGAAAGCCCTGCGCTCAATGCGCAGGGCTTTTACTTCTGGACGCATTGATTGACGCCGCAGTCGACGGGGAGATTCATGAACCCTGTCTGATGTTTTCAGTGGGCACGAATTTTCTAGGGGTGTACGACGGCCTGGAGATGTTGCCCATCAAGCCACGTTTTTTATGGATCACAATTTTTTTAACGGACTCGTCAATTGAACCGATAGGCAAGTTTTTCCTCCGAGGGTGCTCAAAGGCACTGACCATCCCCGAAAAACCTTTCACAGGTTTGCCTGTGAGATTCGACAGTTTTGCAGCAAAGCTCAACTCGCCATCCGCTAATTCACACGATAGCAACCTGATGTTTTCATACTTGTCAGGGCTGACATCATGCTTATGAAGTAAAGCCAGCAGACTGTCTGGATCCAACGGTTTTGCGTTCGATTCCATGTAAGAAAAGCTTTTACCGCCCTGATAAAGCGGCGCAGGTGCTACGCGGCCATGAGCCATTATGTTTAGACGAGGATTTCTTTTGTAGATGTCTTCGAAAGTGTGTACGCCGATCGCTATTGAACGAAAGTTTGTTATTTTTTTGGGTACTGTTCCCAAGGTCAAGGGGGCTGCCGATGATGTTGAAAGTCGGTCCAGTGCCGTTGCCAGGAATTGCCAAGACCGTCCATTTGGGTCTGACCGGTTCACAGGGTCGCCACTGCAATAGGCATAAGCATTAAGCCCGCCCTCTGCGAAAGGGCTTAGTGAGTCAGGGCTATGAAAACGCATCAATACCGGATTGAACACCCGCCGACCGTTGCCCAGAGCATAGTGTCCGGTCGCCGGGTCAGGCCTTTCTCCGCTGAAACCGAGGATGGAAAAAGGGCTTTCCCGTAAAGCAGGATGGCCGTAAGGCGTATAAACGGCGTTGTCTTGATGGGACTTACCCTGCGCGGCCAGTACCGAGCGTTGTACGTTGGTGGCGAGCGCGTACATTTCCAGGTGGCCATTATCATGACGCTGCTCAGCCAGCAACTGTTGCTCGTATTGCAGGATCGAACGCTGCACATTGCCCTGAAGTTCGGTCGTCAGGCGGTCGTTCTGATAGAACCGTTGAATACGGGTCTGTGTCGAGAGCCCACTGCTGGCCAAGCGATCCAGCGGATCGTAGCGATAGCGATATAAGAGTCCAGTGCAATCTTTCATCGCCGCTTGCTCCTGAGCATGTCTGGGTCTGAGCAATAGCGTTGCGTTTTCAAATGCGTCTGCCTACTCGTATTTTTGCTAGCAGGGCAACAGATGACGCGAGCATAGGGCTGGGGCCAGGCGAAACTCTGCGTCTTTTGACGTCTCTAAATCAACGGGGATTACCCTCGCCAAGGAACATCAGCCTGTCACATCGGTCCGTTACACAGGAGGCCAGTGCAGCGGCCGCGACGAACGCGTGTAAAAACGCGACATTTTTTGTTGATCTCAGCCCCCTCACGCCCTAAAGTTCGCGCCGAACGTCCATGCTGGAAACGATCCATCCGGCTCAAGTACTGACGACGAGACAGCAAGGCCAGGAAGGCAAGCCCTTCAGTGGCCTTTTTGCTTTCGGCGACATGCCTTGGGAAGTAGGCGAACCAAAGTGGGGATACGGAGGACGTTCATTTGCACCCATTTACCAATTCCGTTTGCCAGACAGGAGTTCCAGCAGCATGACGATCAATGTCGAAGACTACTACGCAGCCGAAACCTTCAAGAAAATGAAGGCGTTCGCTGACAAGCAAGAAACACCTTTCGTGGTCATTGATACCAACATCATCAGCAAGGCCTACGATGACCTGCGCGCAGGCTTCGATTTCGCCAAGGTCTACTACGCCGTCAAGGCCAACCCTGCAGTCGAAATCATCGAGCTGCTGAAGAACAAGGGTTCGAGCTTCGACATCGCGTCGATCTACGAGCTGGACAAGGTCATGAGCTGCGGCGTGACCCCGGATCGCATGAGCTACGGCAACACCATCAAGAAGTCCAAGGACATCCGCTACTTTTACGAGAAGGGCGTGCGCCTGTTCGCCACCGACTCCGAAGCCGACCTGCGCAACATCGCCAAGGCCGCACCGGGTTCGAAAGTCTATGTCCGTATCCTGACCGAAGGTTCGACCACGGCTGACTGGCCTCTGTCGCGCAAATTCGGCTGCCAGACCGACATGGCCATGGACCTGCTGATCCTGGCCCGTGACCTGGGTCTGGTGCCTTACGGCATCTCGTTCCACGTGGGTTCCCAGCAGCGCGACATCAGCGTCTGGGACGCCGCGATTGCCAAGGTCAAAGTGATCTTCGAGCGTCTGAAAGAAGAAGACGGCATCGTGCTCAAGCTGATCAACATGGGTGGTGGCTTCCCGGCCAACTACATCACCCGTACCAACAGCCTGGAAACCTATGCCGAGGAAATCATCCGCTTCCTGAAGGAAGACTTCGGTGACGACCTGCCGGAAATCATCCTGGAGCCAGGCCGTTCGCTGATCTCCAACGCCGGTATTCTGGTCAGCGAAGTGGTACTGGTTGCGCGCAAGTCGCGTACTGCCGTCGAGCGTTGGGTCTATACCGATGTGGGCAAGTTCTCCGGCCTGATCGAAACCATGGACGAAGCCATCAAGTTTCCGATCTGGACCGAGAAAAAGGGCGAGATGGAAGAAGTGGTCATCGCCGGTCCTACCTGCGACAGCGCCGACATCATGTACGAAAACTACAAGTACGGCCTGCCGCTGAACCTGGCCATCGGTGACCGCATGTACTGGTTGTCGACCGGTGCGTACACCACCAGCTACAGCGCAGTGGAATTCAACGGCTTCCCGCCATTGAAGGCTTTCTACCTGTAAGCACGTTGCCGATTGGCCTGTCTGAAGTGATCCTCGCTTCAGGCAGGCCGGGCAGAGAAGTCACGCAACGCCATGCGGTCCGATTCGTCACCGATGGCGGCGGCGCGCTGAAAGTAATCAGTTGCCATGCGTCGAATGTCCGGATACGTCGCATCAAGCAGGACCTTGCGTCCCACCCTCAGAAAATTCAGATTCCCTCCCGCCAGTGCCTTTTTCAGCCAGCCCAGCGCCTGTTCGATATCCCCGCTTTCTGCCAGCACGGTTGCATGACTGAACTGACCGCGAAAATCCCCGCCTTCTGCCGAGCGTCTGTAGCACTCGTGCGCCGCTGACAGGTCACGGTGCCCCGTAACACCTTCTTCCAGATAACGCCCCAACAGGTTCATCGACTTGGCGTGCCCCAGAGTGGCGGCCTTGCGATAACAGTCCATGGCCTGTCGGTGATCCTGTTCGACGCCACGTCCCGTTGCCAGCAGGTTGCCCAGGTTGTAGAGCCCCCAATCCAGTCCCTGTTCGGCAGCCAGCCGGTAATGCAGCGCCGCCTGGAGCAGATCCGGCGTACAGCCCCAGCCATGTTCGAAGCAGCGCCCTAGCATGTTGCGGGCCATCGAATGGCCCTGGTTGGCGGCGATTCCGAACCAGGTTATGGCCAGCGCCTGATCACGCTGAATGCCGCTGCCGTCGAGCAGGATCTGGCCCAACAGCGCGTGCGCCTCGACGTTGCCCTGGGCAGCGGCGGCGAGAATCGCCTTGGCTGCCTGCGCCGGGCTTTCTTCGAGCATCGCTCTTAGATCGTCGATGTTCAGCCATTCCTTGCGGGCAAGGTTCCAGCTCATGGTCAGACCTCGACCCAGCGGCGCAGCAGGTTGTGATAGGTGCCGGTCAACTGGATCAGCGAAGGGTGATCGGGCACCTCCAGGGTGAGCTGCTGGATAGCGGTGTCCATCTCGAAAAGCAGGGCACGCTGACTGTCCTCGCGCACCAGACTCTGGGTCCAGAAGAACGAGGCGTAACGTGCACCGCGTGTCACAGCGTTGACCTTGTGCAGGCTGGTGGCCGGGTAGATCAGCAGGTCGCCGGCGGGCAGTTTGATCTGCCTTGTACCGAAGGTGTCCTGAATCTCGAGTTCGCCACCGTCGTAATCATCGGGATCACTGAAGAACAGCGTGGACGAAATATCGGTGCGTACACGCTCGGCACCACCCGGCGGCTGACGTACCGCATTGTCGATGTGGAAGTCGAAGTTGCCACCTTCCCGATAGCAGTTGAACAGCGGCGGGAAAACCTTGTGGGGCAGTGCCGCAGACATGAACAGCGGATTGCGCCACAACCGCTCCAGCAGTGCTGCACCGATTTCCCTCGCCAGCGGATGCGCTTCCGGCAATTGCAGGTTGTGCTTGGCCTTGGCCGACTGAAAACCGGCAGTGATTTTTCCATCCGCCCAGTCGGTCTGCTCCAACGCTTCACGGATGCGGGCGACTTCATCGCGATCGAAAACACCAGGAATGTGAAGGAGCATGAGAGCACCGAGAAGGTAGAAGGTTGCGAATGGTAGTGATTCCCATTGCCTCTGTATATGGCTGTTTGAGGCTGAATCGAATCTTTTGTGAAAGCTTTGTGAAGAGGATGTGCAGAAATAATATATTTTCGTAAATGTTAATGTATCTCAATTGCTACCGATACGTGTTTGCACTATATTCCGCCGCCTCGACTGCCTTGGGGGAGGATTTACAATGTCACGTCAAACACTGTCGCTTCATGCGGGTTCGCAACGCTCGATTGCTTCTGCGGTCGGGGTCGCCATCGCGGCGATGTCTGCTGCTCACATGGTTCACGCCGCTGAGAGCACAGACGAAAAGGCCTTGTCGCTGGGGGCGACGAACATCAACGGTGAACAGGCTGATGCCTCTTACAAGTCCGAAGATTCGGCCTCGAAGAAGTACACGGCACCGCTGCGCGACACGCCGAAAAGCGTCACCGTCATCCCTCAGCAGGTCATCCGTGACACCGGCGCGACCACGCTGACCGAAGCGTTGCGCACCACGCCGGGCATTACCTTTGGCGCAGGCGAGGGCGGCAATCCGGCTGCGGACCGGCCAATCATTCGTGGCTTCAACGCTGAAAGTGACGTGTTCGTCGACGGCATGCGCGATGTGGCAGCCCAGTCCCGCGAGATTTTCAACATCGAATCCGTTGAAGTCAGCAAAGGCCCAGGCTCTGCCTTTACAGGTGCGGGTTCCACCGGCGGCAGCCTGAACCTGATCACCAAGGGCGCTCATCTGGGTAATGCCTATAACGGCGGTTACACCTTTGGCTCCGACCAGACCCAGCGCTATACGCTGGACGTCAACCAGCAGATGACCGACACCTCGGCGTTTCGCCTGAACCTGATGAAGCACGACGCCAATGTCGCGGGCCGCGACAACGTCGAGACCAGCCGCTGGGGCGTGGCACCTTCGTTCGCGTTCGGTCTGGGCACCGATACCCGCATCAAGGTGGATTACTACCACCTTGAAACCGACGACATGCCTGACTACGGCATCCCGCTGACATCCACGCCAGGTCGTAGCAAGTACATCGTCGACAAGCCGGCCAGCGTCGACAAGAGCAACTTCTACGGCCTGACAGGTCGTGACTATCGCAAGAGCAGCAACGACAGCGGCACTGTGCGCATCGAGCACGACCTGAACGACAGCGTGACGCTCTCCAACAGTTTCCGCATGTCGCGCTCGACGCTGGATTACGTGGTTACCAACCCGGATGACAGCCGTGGCAACGTCGCCAATGGCAGCGTGTCGCGTTCGGCCAAAAGCCGTAACTCCACGTCCAGCGGCTTCGTTAACCAGACTGACCTGACCAGCAAGTTCGACACCGGCTTCATCAGCCACAGTCTGGTGACCGGCGTCGAGTTCTCTTATCAGGACACGCATAACCGTCCTTACACAATCACCAATGCCAACGGCAGCGCGATTGCCAGCACCTGCTCGGCAGTGCTGTTCAGGTCCGGCGACTGCACCAGCCTTGCGGATCCTTCGCCGAAGGATGCCTGGAACGGGCGGATTTCCGACAGCCTGGCCTACACCGATACCGACACCAAAACCAGCGCTGCCTATGTGTTCGACACCCTGACCCTCAATGAGCAGTGGTCGGTGAACATGGGCCTGCGCTACGACCATTACGACACGCGCTCCAGCGGTTTTGCGACGGCACGTGGCGCAACGCCTGCGGCCAACTTCGATCGCCAGAAGACCACCCAGCTCTGGAATTACCAGTTGGGCGTCGTCTACAAGCCTGCGCCGAACGGCAGCATTTACGCCGCGCTGTCCACGTCCAGCAACCCGTCCGGTGAAACCAGCGGCAACGGTGGCCTTGAACTGGCGGCCAACAACGCCGACCTCGATCCGGAAAAGAACCGCAACTACGAGCTGGGCACCAAGTGGGATTTCTTCGGTGACGACCTGTCGCTGACCGCTGCCCTGTTCCGCACCGACAAGACCAACGCGCGGATCACCGACCCGGACAACACCACCTTTCAGGTACTCGACGGCGAGCAGCGCGTTCAGGGTGTGGAGTTCACCTACGCGGGCAACCTGAGCAGCCGCTGGAAAGTGTATGGCGGTTACACCTACATGGAGAGCGAACTGGTCAAGACCACGCTGGCTGCGGACAAGGGCAATCACATGCCCAACACGCCACGCAACAGCTTCAACCTGTGGTCCACGTATCAGTTGATGCCCAAGCTGACCGTTGGCGGTGGCGCCACGTACGTCGATTCCCGTTTCGGCAACGAAGCCAATTCGGTCGAAGTCCCGTCCTACTGGCGTTACGATGCAATGGCCACTTACGCGTTGACCAAAAACGTCGACCTGCAGCTCAACGTCCAGAACCTGACCGACAAGCGTTACTTCGATCAAGTGTTCCAGACCCACTACGCGCACGTCGCCGCTGGCCGCACCGCCTTGATGAGCGCCAACTTCCACTTCTAGGGAGCTGCGCAAGGTAGACCCCGCTTATTTCGGTAGGCGGGGTTTTTCTGTATAAGGCCGCAGCGCCGTATGAAGACAGACAAGACAGGCGACGTCTCCGAGTATCAAAGTGGGCGTCCGGGCAGGCGGGTGAGGGTAGCGAGTATTGAAAAAGGTATTGTTTCAGCTGCACTGGTTCTTCGGGATCACCGCAGGGCTGGTGCTGGCCTTGATGGGCATCACCGGCGCGCTGTACTCGTTCGAAGACGAAATTCTCGATGCGCTCAATCCGAACGTGCTGCTGGTCCAGCCGCAGGGCGAAACCCTGCCGCCTGTTGAGCTGGTCCGGCGACTGGAGTCGGCGACCGGAATGACTGTCGCCATCCTCCGGGTCGAGACCGTCGGCAACCGGGTCGCTCAGGTGTTTTTTTCGCCCAGACCGGGCGAGCGTCGCGGCCCCAAACGCAATTTCGATCCTTACACCGGCGAGCTGAAAGGCGACGGGGTCGGTGAGGAATTCTTCGATTTCATCCTGCGACTGCACCGCTTTCTGGCCATGGGCGAAGTGGGCAAGCAGATCACGGGGGCGTGCACGCTGGTTCTGGTGTTCTTCTGTCTGTCCGGTCTGTACCTGCGCTGGCCGCGCAAGGCGCTGAACTGGCGTGTCTGGCTGACGCTGGACTGGGCGAAGAAGGGACGCAGCTTCAATTGGGACCTGCACTCGGTTTTCGGCACCTGGTGCCTGCTGTTCTATCTGCTGTTCGCCATCACCGGTCTGAGCTGGTCGTATGACTGGGTCAGCAATGGTCTGAACCGGCTGCTGGGCGATGCACCGGCCGAGCAACGCAAAGGCGGTGGTGGTCGTGGTGTAAATATGAGCAAGGATTCGGCGCCTGCGCCATTGGTGGTGGATTACGTCGCGATCTGGGACAGCCTGCAAAAGACTGCAGGCCCAGGCCTTGCAGCCTATAACCTGCGCCTGCCGTCAGCGGGCGGGCAGCCGGCCACGGTGTTTTACCTGCTCAAGGATTCACCTCACCCGCGCGCGCTGAACAGCGTCACCCTTGATCCGGCCAGCGGCGCGATCAGTTCGGTCTCGCGTTATGCCGAACGCAGTCTGGGCGCGCAATTACTGATCAGTAATTACGCACTGCACGTCGGCAGCTACTTTGGGATTGTCGGTCGAATCGTCATGACCGTTGCGTCATTGATGATGCCGTTGTTTTTCATCACCGGCTGGCTGTTGTATCTGGATCGCCGACGCAAGAAGCGTCAGGTCAAGGTTGCACGAGGTGATGTATCGACCGGCGCTGCGCCTGACGCCAACGCATGGTTGATCGGGTTCGCCAGCCAGAGCGGTTTCGCCGAGCAACTGGCCTGGCAGACGGCGGGGCAGTTGCAGGCCGCGGGTCTGCCGGTGCGGGTGCAGCGGCTCGGCGACATGACCGAGCAGGACCTAAGTGAAAGCCGCAACGCCCTGTTCGTGGTCAGCACCTTCGGTGACGGCGAAGCACCGGACAGTGCCCGTGGTTTCGAACGCAAGTTGCTGGGCCGTCCGCTGTCGCTGGAAACCCTCAACTATGCCGTGCTGGCGCTGGGTGATCGGCAGTATCCGAATTTCTGCGGTTTCGCTCATCGCTTGCATGACTGGCTGGCCGAGCGTGGCGGCAGCACCCTGTTTGCCCCGGTCGAGGTCGACAGCGCCGACCCTGCTGCCTTGCAGCAGTGGCAGCATCACCTTGGACAACTGACCGGCAGCACACCAACAGCGCTCTGGCAGGCCCCGGTGTTCGAGAACTGGACGCTTAATCGGCGAGAGCACCTGAACCCTGGCAGCAGTGGTTCGGGCGTCTATCTGCTGGACCTCGTAACGCCCGGCACGATGCACTGGCAGGCGGGTGATCTGGTCGAGATCCTGCCGCGCAACAGTGATGAGGCCGTGCGGAGTTTTCTCAGCGGGCTGGGCATCGATCCTGCGACCCGGATCAATGTGGACGGCCTGCAGGAGCCGGTTTTTCAGGCCCTGGCGACCCGTCAGTTGCCGCAACATCGGGCTCATCTGGTTGGACTTCACGCGCAGGCGCTGATCGATGCGCTGGTGCCGGTTTCCGCACGCGAATACTCCATTGCTTCTGTTCCGGAGGATGGCTCTCTGCAACTCATTGTGCGTCAGGAGATTCATCCTGATGGCAGCCTGGGGCTGTGTTCCGGCTGGCTGACCGAGCATGCCGCATCAGGCAGCGCGATCAGTCTGCGCTTGCGTCGCAACAGCAGCTTCCATCTGCCTGCCGAGCCGGTTCCTCTGATCCTGCTGGGTAACGGTACCGGGCTCGCGGGGCTGCGCAGCCTCTTGAAAGCGCGCATCGCCCAAGGCCAGGCGCGCAACTGGCTGCTGTTCGGCGAGCGCAATCGCGAGCATGATTTTCATTGCGGCGCAGAGCTGCAAGGCTGGCTGGAGTCGGGTGACCTGGCACGGCTGGACCTGGCGTTCTCGCGGGATAAGGCAGAGAAAGTCTACGTGCAGCATCTGTTGCGTGAGGCTGCTCAAGACCTGCGAGCATGGCTGGATGAGGGCGCAGCGATCTACATCTGCGGCAGCTTGCAGGGCATGGCATCAGGTGTGGATCACGTGTTGAACGAAGTGCTCGGCGAACGAGCCGTCAGCGAGCTGGTGGAGCAGGGACGGTATCGGCGGGATGTGTATTGAGGTCTGCTGGTTGAGGTAATCGTGCCCACGCAGACGGACACGATTACCACAAGGCAGAATCACGCTGCGACAAACTGCTCCGCGTAGTGACAGGCCACTTGGCGGTTGTCCACCAGACGCAGTTCCGGCACGTCGGTGGCGCAGCGCTCTGTCGCGTAAGGGCAGCGCTTGTGGAAGGCGCAGCCGCTTGGCGGGTTGAGCGGGTTGGGCAGTTCGCCGACGATCTTGATCTTGGGTTTCAGCGGATCAGGATGAATGGTCGGGGTCGCTGACAGCAACGCCTGAGTGTACGGGTGCAGCGGACGGTTGTAGATCTCTTCCTTGGGACCCATTTCCGCAGGCCGACCCAGATACATCACCAGCACGGTATCGGCGACATGACGCACCACCGACAGGTTGTGCGAGATGAACACGTAGGCCGTGTTGAATTCCTGCTGCAGGTCCATGAACAGGTTCAGCACCTGAGCCTGAATCGACACGTCCAGTGCCGATGTCGGTTCATCCGCAACCAGTACTTTCGGTTGCAGCATCATCGCCCGTGCCAGTGCGATCCGCTGACGCTGACCACCAGAGAACATGTGCGGATAGCGCTGATAGTGTTCGGGACGCAGACCGACCTGGGCCATCATCGCCTGCACTTTCTCGCGGCGCTCGCTGGCAGACAGGTTGGTGTTGATCAACAGCGGCTCGCCGAGCTGATCACCAATCTTCTGCCGGGGGTTCAGCGAGGCATATGGGCTCTGGAACACCATCTGCACGTCCTTGCGCAGTTGCTTGCGCTCGGACTTGCTGGCGCCAGCCACTTCCTGACCGGCAATTTTCAACGAGCCGGAAGACGGCTCTTCGATCAGGGTCAGTGCGCGGGCCAGTGTGGACTTGCCACAACCGGACTCGCCCACCACAGCCAGAGTCTTGCCCGCTTCGAGTTCGAAAGACACGCCGTTGAGCGCGCGCACCAGCGCCGTGCCTTTGAACAGGCCGCGCGAGACTTCGTAGTGACGGGTAAGGTCGCGGGCGGTAAGTACGACGCTCATCACGCCACCTCCTGATTCAAGGGATAGAAGCAGCGCGCAAGGCTGTGGGCCTTGGGATCCAGCGCCGGACGCTGTACGCGGCAGTTGTCCTGCACGTAAGGGCAGCGCGGCGAAAGCAGGCAGCCTTGCGGACGGTCGTAACGGCCAGGCACCATGCCCGGCAGCGTCGCCAGACGCTCGGCACCCATGCTGTGCTCGGGAATCGCTGCCAGCAGCGCTTCACTGTAAGGATGCGCCGGAACGTCGAACAGACCGGGCACCTGACCCACTTCCACGGCTTGACCCGCGTACATCACGCAGACCCGCTGAGCGGTTTCGGCAACAACTGCCAGGTCGTGGGTGATCAGCACCAGCGCCATGTCCTGCTCTTTCTGCAGGCTCAGCAGCAACTCCATGATCTGCGCCTGGATGGTAACGTCCAGTGCAGTGGTCGGTTCATCGGCGATCAGCAGTTTCGGCTCGCCGGCAATCGCCATGGCGATCGCAACGCGCTGACTCATACCGCCAGACAGCTGATGCGGGTAGGCATTCAGGCGTGCAGCGGCGCCAGGGATCTCGACTTTTTCCAGCAGTTCCAGGGCGCGCTGACGGGCAGCCTTGCCGGACATGCCCAAGTGCTGACGCAGCACTTCTTCGATCTGGAAACCCACGGTGTAGCTGGGGTTCAGCGCGGTCATCGGATCCTGAAACACCATCGCCAGATCCTTGCCGATGATGCGGCGACGCTGACGGGAATTGAGTTTGGTCAGGTCCTTGCCGTCGAAGTTGAGTGCGTCGGCGGTGATGATGCCGGGTGCGTCGATCAGGCCCATCAGCGCCATCATGGTCACGGATTTACCCGAACCCGACTCGCCTACGATGGCCAGAACTTCGCCCTTATCGACGCTCAGGGACAGGCCATCCACGACGGGTACGGCCTTGGCGTCGCCGAAGCGAACGTTGAGATTCTTGATTTCAAGCAGTGACATACGAATCTCCTCAGGCGGCGTTCTTGAGTTTCGGGTCCAGCGCATCGCGCAAGCCGTCGCCCATCAGGTTGATTGCCAGCACGCTGAGCAAAATGGTCAGACCGGGCAGGCTCACGACCCACCAGGCGCGTTCGATGTAATCGCGGGCCGAGGCAAGCATGGTGCCCCACTCAGGCGTCGGCGGTTGTACGCCAAGACCCAGGAAGCCCAGTGCCGCAGCATCGAGAATCGCCGACGAGAAGCTCAGGGTGGCCTGAACGATCAGCGGTGCCATGCAGTTGGGCAGCACGGTGATGAACATCAGGCGCGGCAGGGTTGCACCGGCCAGACGTGCAGCGGTCACGTAGTCGCGGTTCAGTTCGCCCATCACCGCAGCGCGGGTCAGACGGACATAGGACGGCAGCGAGACGATCGCGATGGCGATCACGGTATTGATCAGGCCAGGGCCGAGGATCGCCACGATGGCAACTGCCAGCAGCAGCGAGGGCAGGGCGAGCATGATGTCCATCAGGCGCATCACCGACGGACCCAGAATGCGCGGGAAGAAACCCGCCAGCAGGCCCAGCAGGATGCCGGGAATCAGCGACATGACCACCGAAGACAGGCCGATCAGCAGCGACAGGCGCGAGCCTTGAATCAGGCGCGACAGCAGGTCGCGGCCCAGTTCGTCGGTGCCGAGGATGAACTGCCACTGGCCGCCTTCCAGCCAGACCGGCGGGGTCAGCAGGAAGTCACGGTATTGCTCGCTCGGGTCATGCGGCGCAACCCAGGGGGCGAACAACGCGCAGAACACGATGATGATCATGAAGATCAGGCCGGCAACGGCACCTTTGTTCTTGGAGAACGCTTGCCAGAACTCTTTGTACGGGGACGGGTAAAGCAGGCTTTGATCGACTGCTACCGAAGGAGTAGGTGTGCTCATATCGATGATCTCAGCGCTGGTGACGGATGCGTGGGTTGGCAAAGCCGTAGAGGATGTCCACCACGAAGTTGACCAGGATCACCAGGCAGGCGATCAGCAGGATGCCGTTTTGCACGACCGGATAATCGCGGGCGCCGATGGCTTCGATCAGCCACTTGCCGATACCCGGCCAGGAGAAGATCGTTTCGGTCAGGACCGCACCGGCCAGCAAGGTGCCGATCTGCAGGCCGAAAACGGTCAGGACCGGAATCAGCGCGTTGCGCAGGCCGTGGACGAACACCACGCGTGCAGGCGACAGGCCCTTGGCCCTTGCGGTACGCACGTAGTCTTCACGCAGCACTTCGAGCATCGATGAACGGGTCATCCGGGCGATTACCGCCAGCGGAATGGTACCCAGCACGATGGCCGGAAGAATCAGGTGATGAAGGGCGTCGAGGAACGCGCCTTGCTCATCGCTGAGCAGGGTGTCGATCAGCATGAAGCCGGTCACTGGCGGAATGTCGTACAGCAGGTCGATCCGCCCGGACACGGGCGTCCAGCCCAGCGACACCGAGAAGAACATGATGAGGATCAGGCCCCACCAGAAGATCGGCATGGAATAACCGGCGAGGGAAATCCCCATGACCCCATGGTCGAACAGGGACCCTCGCTTGAGTGCGGCGATCACCCCGGCCAAAAGCCCGAGGACGCCCGCGAAGATCAGGGCTGCCAGCGACAACTCGAGGGTTGCCGGGAACAGCGAAGTGAACTCGGTCCAGACGCTGGTGCGCGTACGCAACGATTCACCGAGGTCGCCCTGGGCGAGCTTGCCGATGTAATCGATGTACTGGGCATAGAGCGGCTTGTTCAGGCCAAGGCGTTCCATGGCCTGGGCGTGCATTTCCGGGTCAACCCGGCGCTCGCCCATCATGACTTCCACAGGGTCGCCCGGAATCAGACGGATCAGTGCGAACGTCAGCAGGGTAATGCCGAAGAAGGTAGGGATCAGTAACCCCACCCGGCGGGCAATAAAACTAAACATCTTGTGGTGTACCTCATCAGCCGGTCAGGCGTACCGCCCTTGCTCTTGTGGAGCGCAGGCGGTGGTTTTTTCTACTTCACCCCGGTCGTGGTGAAGTTGTTATTGGTCAGCGGGCTGATATGAAAGCCTTCGACATTTTTGCGCATTGCCACGAACAGCTTCGGATAAGCCAGGCTGATCCAGGGCTGTTCCTGATTGAACACTTTTTGAGCCTGCTTATAGAGGGCAGCCCGTTCGCTCGGTTCGGTAATTTTCCGGGCTTCGGTGATTGCCGCTTCAAATTCCTTGTTGCACCAGCGTGCATAGTTCTCGCCATTCTTCGCTGCATCGCAGCTCAGGTTGGGTGTCAGGAAGTTGTCCGGGTCGCCGTTGTCGCCGGCCCATCCTGCGAAGACCATGTCATGTTCGCCCTTCTTGGCGCGCTTGAGCATTTCGCCCCATTCCATGATGCGAATGTCGAGCTTGATGCCTACCTTGGCCAGGTCCGACTGGAGCATCTGTGCGCCCACCATCGGATTGGGGTTGGTCACCGCGCCGCCGTTACGGGCGAACAGGGTAAACACCTGGCCCTCGGGTACGCCAGCTTCCTTGAGCAGCGCACGGGCTTTTTCCGGGTCATAAGGCGTGGGCTGACTCTCGGTGTCGTAGCCCATCATGGTCGGAGGGTACGGACCTACGCCTTCAGTGGCCTTGCCTTCGCCGAACAGCGCCCTGATGTAGGACTTCTTGTCGAACGCCAGATTGATCGCCTGTCGCACGCGAGCGTCGCTCAGGTATTTGTGCGAGGTGTTGATCGCCACATAGCTGGTCATCATGGACTCCATCTCGTCGATCTTGAGATTGGGGTCTGCTTTGATGTTGGCAATATCGTCAGGTTTTGGATAAAGCGCAACCTGACATTCATTGGCCTTGAGCTTTTGCAGGCGCGTGTTGTTGTCCAGAGTGATCGCGAAAATCAGCGCTTCACTAGGAACCTTGCCTTTCCAGTAATCCGGGTTGGCTTTATAGCGGACCTGAGCATCCTTGGCATAGCGTGTCAGGATGAACGGACCGGTGCCGATGGGTTTGCTGTTGAATTCGCCGGTCTTGTTGCTCTTGAGCAACTGGTCGGCGTACTCGGCGGAGTAGATCGAGGTGAACGGCATGGCCAGGTCACGCAGGAACGGCGATTCGGGGCGCGTCAGGGTGAATTTCACCGTGGAGTCGTCGACTTTCTCCACGCTCTTGAGCAGGTTCTGGAAGTCCATGCTCTCGAAATAAGGGTAACCGACCAGCGAGAGCGCGTGCCACGGGTGCTTCGGGTCCAGCTGGCGCTGGAAGCTCCAGACCACGTCGTCGGCGTTCATTTCGCGGGTGGGTTTGAAGTAGTCGGTGGTCTGGAATTTCACACCTTTGCGCAGCTTGAAGGTGTAGGTCAGGCCATCGGGGCTGATGTCCCAGCTCTCGGCGAGGCCGGGAACCGTGTCAGTCGTGCCGGGGGTGAAGGCGACCAGACGTTCGAGAATGGTTTCTGCCGAGGCGTCTGCCGTGACGGCGGTCGTGTACTGCGCGATATCGAAACCTTCAGGGCTGGCCTCTGTGCAGACCACCAGCGGCTTGGCCGAGACGGATGCAGCAGCGCTGAGCAGCGCAATGGCGATCGAAGCGCGGAGCGATAGCAGTTTCAATAGAAGCCTCCTTGATGCAATGCGAAACGGCGACCGGCGTCATGCCGGTCGCCGCTTCCCGATCACTTACAGAATGTTGAACGGAATGGTGGTCACCAGACGGAACTCGTTGATGTTGCCATCAGCCTGGTTCTCGCTGGCGCGGTGAGTGGTGTAAGTCGCACGAATCGCGGTGGCCTTGAGCGGACCGGATTGTACGGAATACGAAGTACCGATGCCGTATTCGTAGTGGGTTTCGCCGTCCATTGCGCGCACGCCGGTTTTAGTTTCAACGCCTCTGATGTCCTGCGAATCGCCGTAAACGGTACCTTTATAGTTGGTACCGTCGATGTCCCAGCCGCGGGCCTGATAGATGTTGAATTTCAAACCGGGTACGCCGTAGCTGGCCATGTTCAGTACATAGGCGATCTGCAGCGACTTTTCGTTCGGTCCGTTGAAGTCCGAGAGCAGGGAGTTGGCCAAGAAGATCGCATTGGTATCGTGAACGTAGTCGAAGTACTCGTTACCGGACACTTCCTGGTACGCAACGCTCAGGCTATGTGCGTTGTGGGTACCGGTGAAGGAAAGACTGTAGGTATCGTTGTCGATCGGACCCTGCTTGGCCTGGCCGGAATCCTTGGTCTTGTAGTAGTTCAGATTGGTGCTGAATGCCAGGGTCTTGCTGTCGCCCATTTCATGGGTGAACCCGAAGTAGTACTGGTGCCAGAAGTCTTCCACGTTCGAGGCGTAGAGGCTGGTGGTCAGGCTTTCGAACGGTTTGTAATCGGCACCGAACATGTCCACGCGATCAGCGGTCTTGGTGCGATCACCGTACTCGGAGCGGAACTTGTCCAGGCTCTGTTCCATACGCGGCGAGACACGGTCGAAGCTGCCGGCCTGGAATGACAGGTTGTTCAACTCATCGCTCTGCAGGGCGACACCCTGGAAGCTGGAAGGCAGTGCGCGGTTGCCGATAAAGGCGATGACCGGCGTGTTGACCGACTGGCGACCCATGGTCAGCACGGTGTTGGAGACACGGGCCTTGACGTTGCCCAGACCCATTTTGCTCCACTGGCCTACGGCATCACCGTCGCTGTCCGCCAGGGTGCGGTTGGATCTTGGGACGAAATCGTCGATGTCACGCTCCAGCGCGACGGCGTTGTACAGCGCCAGTTCGGTGGAGAAGCCAACCGTGCCCTGGGTGAAACCCGAGGTGTAATTGACGATAGTGCCCTGCTGCCAGTTGATGCGGCGTGGCGTCTCCTTATCCACACCGTCTTTGGTGTAAGTGAATCTGTTGTCGCGACGAAACAGTTCATTGGCATACCAGTTACGTGTCGTACCGGTCAGGTGCTGATCTTCAAGAAAGCCATTGGCTTCTGCCTGTGCGTTCTTGGTGCTCAGCCCGGTGGGCACGAAGGCTTGACTCACGGGCTCTGCCTGAACCATCGCGCCGAACGACGAGAGGGATAGAGCCAGTAATGCAGTGCTGGTTGTTTTCACGATGTACAGCTCCCTTTACTACTTTTATAAACGCCAGTTTTTTGAGTTCTGGCTTTGGTGATGCAGGGTTTAAGGCCCCGCCTTGTTATATGTTCTGGGCACAGATGGATCGCTCGCCGCCTGAAGCGGCGGTGAGCGATATCGCTGTTTACGGGTTACTCGGCGACGCTGACGCCCGAGAAGTTGTTACGACCGAACGGGCTGACGTGGAAACCTTCCACTTCCTTGCGCAACGGCTGGTTGACCGTCGAGTGGGCAATTGGCGTGATCGGCACCTGCTCTTTCAGATAACGCTGCGCCTGCTTATAGAGGTCGGTGCGTTGTTCCCGATCTGTCGTGGCAATGGCGGCTTTGATGAGCGCGTCGTATTTCTCGTCGCACCACATCGAGTAGTTGTTACCGCCGATGGCGGCGCAGCTGTACAGCGTGCCGAGCCAGTTGTCCGGGTCACCGTTGTCGCCGGTCCAGCCGATCAGCGAAATATCGTGTTCGCCGTTCTTGGTGCGCTTGAGGTATTCGCCCCACTCATAGCTGACGATCCGAACCTTGATGCCGACCTTTGCCCAGTCGGACTGAAGCATTTCGGCCATCAGTTTGGCGTTGGGGTTGTAAGGGCGCTGCACAGGCATGGCCCACAGCGTCAGCTCGGTGCCTTCCTTGATCCCGGCATCGCGCAGCATCTGCTTCGCTTTTTCCGGGTCGTAGGCGGCGTCCTTGATGGTGTCGTCATAGGACCATTGGGTCGGCGGCATGGCGTTGACGGCCAGTTGGCCTGCGCCCTGGTAGACCGCATTGATAATGGCTTTCTTGTTGACGGCCATGTCCAGTGCCTGACGTACCTGCAGGTTGCCCAATGGTTCATGGCGCACGTTGTAGGAGATGTAGCCGAGGTTGAAGCCCGGACGTTCCATCACGTTCAGCGCCTTGTCGGACCTGAGTGCTTCAAGGTCGGCCGGGCGCGGGTTCAGCGTGACCTGGCATTCGTTCTTGCGCAGCTTCTGCACGCGCACCGAGGCGTCGGTGTTGATCGCGAAAATCAGCTGGTCGATCTTCACCCGGCTCGGGTCCCAGTATTCCTTGTTGCCGCGATAGCGGATCTGCGAGTCCTTCTGGTAGCGCTGAAACACGAACGGACCCGTACCGATAGGCTGCTGATTGATGTCCCGTGCATCGCCGCTGGCCATCAACTGTTCAGCGTACTCAGCGGACAGAATGCCTGCGAAGTTCATCGCGATGTTCTGAATGAATGCGGCATCAACCGTGTTCAGGGTAAAGACCACGGTCAGCGGATCGGTCTTCTCGACGGACTTGATCTTCTTGTTCAGACCCATGCCGGTGAAGTACGGAAACTCGGTAGGGTAAGCCACGCGAAACGGATGGTCGGGCTTGAGCATGCGGTTGAAAGTGAACAGCACGTCATCGGCGTTGAAGTCGCGGGTGGGCGTGAAGGTCTTGTTGCTGTGAAACTTCACGCCCTTGCGCAGATGGAAGGTGTAGACCAGACCATCCTGCGACACGTCCCATGAGGTTGCCAGTCCAGGCACCACAGTCGTGTCGCCCTGCTTGAATTCGGTGAGGCGATTGTAAATGGGCTCGGAGGCGTCATTGTCGGTGGCCGACGTGTATTGAGCACTGTCGAACCCCGCCGGACTCGCTTCCGAACAGAACACCAGATTGCTCGCCATGCCGGTCATCGGAGTCAATGCAAGCAGACCCAGACTCAGGCAAGACGTCATCGCAAGAGTTTTACGCATGATGATCCCTATCCTTGAAGGACGAGCACTCAGGCTCGGTAACTAACAGGCCCGTGGGCGATAACTGAATAACACGCAGTGCTTGCAGGTAACGGGCCAGCTGATGGCGGGCTTCCTGCCTTTGCCATTGCCTCTGACGGTATGTCGTTGAAGGCATCCGGTAAATAGGCTTATAGGCTGCAAGACGTGTAGGAAATATCCCCCAGATAGGTGGCTTAGTGCCTTTAGTTGCACTTGGCCCACTAACCGGAAGGGTTTCTTTATTCAGGAAGAGCGTCGACTGTGCTGCGTGAACAGCACAGTCGAATCGCGTTTACTTCACGCTTACACCATAGAAGGAATTCAGACCAAACGGGCTGATCTTGAAGTCCTGCACTTTGGTGCTCATGGGCTGATAGACCGTCGAGTGCGCGATAGGCGTCATCGGCACTGCGTCCTTCAGAAGGTGTTGCGCCTGTTTGTACAGTTCGGTGCGCTTGGCCTGGTCAGGTGTCGATTTGGCCTGCTTGATGATGGCGTCGTAAGGCTTGTCACACCATTTGGCAAAGTTGTTGCCGTTCAGGGCGTCACAGCCGAACAGGGTGCCGAGCCAGTTGTCCGGGTCACCATTGTCGCCGCTCCAGCCAATCAGCATGGCACCGTTTTCGCCGTTCTTGGCGCGCTTGATGTACTCGCCCCACTCGTAGCTGACGATGCGTGCATTGATACCGATCTTCTTCCAGTCGGACTGGAGCATTTCGGCCATCAGCTTGGCATTCGGGTTGTACGGACGCTGGACAGGCATGGCCCACAGGGTGATTTCGGTGCCTTCCTTGATGCCGGCTTCCTTGAGCAGGGCCTTGGCTTTCTCGGGATCGTACTTGGCATCCTTGATCGTGGTGTCATAGGACCACTGGGTCGGCGGCATGGCATTGACGGCCAGCTGGCCTGCGCCCTGGTACACCGAATCAATGATCTGCTGCTTGTTGACGGCCATGTCCAGAGCCTGACGAACCTTGAGCTGGGACAGCGGGTTCTCGCGGTCTTCACCCTTGATCTTGTCCATCACGTTGTAGGCGATGTAACCCAGGTTGAAACCAGCCTGGTCAGGCATTTTCAGATTCTTGTCGGCCTTGAGTGGCTCCAGGTCCGCCGGACGTGGATAGGCGGTGATCTGGCATTCGCCTTTCTTGAGCTTCTGGATGCGCACCGACGGGTCGGTGGTGATGGCGAAGATCAGGTTGTCGATCTTGACGTCTTCAGGCTTCCAGTAATCCTTGTTGCCGGTGAAGCGGATGTTGGAATCCTTCTGGTAGCTCTTGAACACGAATGGGCCAGTGCCGACCGGCTTCTGGTTGATGTCCGCTGCCTTGCCTTCCTTGAGCAGCTGGTCGCCGTACTCGGCAGACTGGATCGAGGCAAAGCTCATCGCCAGGTTCTGAATGAACGCGGCATCAACGGTGTTCAGCACGAACTTGACGGTGTAGTCGTCGACCTTCTCGATCTTGGCGATGTTCTTGTCCATGCCCATATCGGTGAAGTACGGGAATTCCGTCGGTGCCGCTTTGCGGAACGGCATGTCCGGATTGATCATGCGGTTGAAGGTGAACAGCACGTCGTCGGCGTTGAATTCGCGAGTCGGTTTGAAGTACGGGGTGGTGTGGAACTTGACGCCCTTGCGCAGATGGAAGGTGTACGTCAGCACGTCGTCGGAGATGTCCCAGCTGGTCGCCAGGCCCGGCTGAACGGCAGTGCCGCCACGCTCGAACTGGGCCAGACGGTTGAACATGGTTTCTGCCGACGCGTCGAAATCGGTGCCGGTGGTGTACTGGGCCGGGTCAAAGCCCGCGGGGCTGCCTTCGGAGCAAAACACCAGATTCGATGCTGCGTGAGCGAAAGGTGCACTTGCGAGCAGGGTGGCGCCGACTAGAAACGGAATGACCGCGTGTTTGAGCATGGTGGCCTCAGTTGTTGTCATTTTTTGATTAGAGGAACCGACCTCGTGAGCCGATCCGTCCGATACTTATGCAGGGGCCATACCCAAAGCAAGATGCTGACGCCAAAGAAGCCACAAAGAGTGGCACGATCGTACAGGAATGTCGCGAAAGTGTAATTTCTGCGCTATTTGATCGTTTGCGTGACCAGTTTTGAAACAAATCGCGCCCCATTAAGAGGCGTCCGGGTGGGGTTAATGCACCCGGTTGGGGCTGCGACTGTTACCTCACTTGCTCAGACTGACCCCGTAGAACGGTGTCAGTCCGAATGGACTGATCTTGAAGTCCTGCACTTCCTTGTGCATCGGCTGGAAAACCCTGGAGTTGGCAATCGGCGTGATCGGCACCTGCTGCTTGAGAATGTGCTGGGCCTGTTGATACAGCTTGATGCGCTCGTCGCGGTTGGTCGTCAGCTTTGCCTGCTGTACCAGCTTGTCGTACGCCGGGTCGCACCATTTGGCGTAGTTGCTGCCTTTGACGGCGGCACAGCTGTACAGCACGCCGAGCCAGTTGTCCGGGTCACCGTTGTCGCCGGTCCAGCCGTAGATCATCGCGTCATGTTCGCCAGCCTTGGCGCGCTTGATGTACTCGCCCCATTCATAGCTGACGATATTGGCCTTGATGCCGATCTTGTCCCAGTCGGACTGGATCATCTGTGCCGACATGCGTGCGTTGGGGTTGGAGGCGCGCTGAACCGTCATGGCCCACAGATCGATTTTAGTGCCCGGCGCCACGCCCGCTTCCTTGAGCAACTGTTTGGCTTTGGTCAGGTCGCGGGGAGCGTCCTTGATCGTCGGGTCATAGCTCCACTGGGCTGGCGGCAGTGCGTTTTCGGCCAGCTGGCCTGCGCTCTGGTAAACAGCCTTGATGATGGCCTGTTTGTCGATGGCCATGTCCAGTGCCTGACGCACCTTGAGCTGATCAAGCGGCGGGTGAGTCACGTTGTATGCCAGAAAGCCGAGGTTGAAGCCCGGCTGGCTCAATACCTTGAGCTTCGGATCCTTCTGCACTTCCTCGATGTCCTGCGGGCGAGGGTAGCCACTGACCTGACATTCGCCGGCCTTGAGCTTCTGCAGGCGCACGGCAGCATCGCTGCTGATCGAGAAAATCAGGTTGTCGATCTTCACGTCTTCGGGTTTCCAGTACTCGGTGTTACCGGTGTAACGGATCTGCGAGTCTTTCTGGTAACGCTTGAACACGAACGGGCCGGTGCCGACAGGCTTCTGGTTGAGGTCCTGCGCCTTGCCTTCCTTGAGCAACTGATCAGCGTATTCGGCCGACTGGATAGAAGCGAAGCTCATTGCCAGGTTCTGTACGAACGCTGCATCAATATTGTTGAGCGTGAATTTGACGGTATTGGCGTCAATCTTCTCGACCTGCTTGATGGTCGTGTTCAGGCCCATGTCGGTGAAGTAGGGCGATTCGGAAGGGTAAGCCTTGCGGAACGGGTGGTTCGGGTCCAGCAGGCGGTTGAAGGTGAACAGCACGTCGTCGGCATTGAAGGTGCGGGTCGGCTTGAAGTAATCAGTGGTGTGGAATTTCACACCTTCGCGCAGGTGGAAGGTGTAGGTCAGCCCATCGGACGACACGTCCCAACGTGTTGCCAATCCTGGCTCCACTTCCGTGCCGCCGCGCTTGAACTGCGTCAGGCGGTTGAAAACGGTTTCAGCCGAGGCATCGAAATCGGTGCCGCTGGTGTACTGACTGGGGTCGAAACCTGCCGGGCTCGCTTCCGAGCAATACACCAGTGTGGTGGCTGCCTGAGCAAGAGGTGCGCAGGCCAGCAGGGCGGTGGTCAGTAGCAGCGGTTTGAAGATGGTGTGTCCCATGGATCCCTCACGAAGTGCGGCAATGACCGTGCTGAGTGTTGACACGTCTAGTGTCGACAAAAGATGTAACACGATAGTGCCGCACTTGGTCGGATAGGGACAAATCTTACTTGCCGGTGATCTTTTTCCACAGGTCCGACAGCGACGTGCTTTTAAAGAAGGTATCCAGGAAGTTGTCACTGCTGTGTTCGAATTGCTGCAGCGCTTCGGACGCATGACTCTGGATATGACGATGAAGCTGATCCAGTTCGTTTTTCAACGTCGCGCGTCTGACCTGTTCAGGATGGGCATCGGCCCATTCACGCAACAGCGTGTCTTGCCAGTCAGTGTCCATGGCGTGAGCGAAGAACCGCGCAGCGACCTGCGAAGGATGTTCGGTTTCATCTACAGAGTGCCACTGGCCCAGTACCGCCTGTCCAACCTGCAGCACGGCATGCCTGGCCAGCAGCGCAGCCGGTTCGTGCAAGGGGTGTTCGGCGTGGTCCTTGGCCAGTTGCGAGTGGGACGGATCTGTCGAACCGTTGGTATGAGGGTCATCGCCAAGCCCGGTCTGGAGATCGTCGATGCTGTTGCCAAGCATTGCCATCAGCCCCAGCAGGACGCTGCCCACGGCATTGCCAAGCAGTCGGCCGGGTGTCGCAATAAATGCATAGAAGCGTTCAACCTGCTCGGAAAAGGGCAGCAGCGCCCAGCCGTCACGTGCCTTCAGAAATTCCTCAAAGGCCCGAAGCAGGTTTTCGTCCGGGTGCTCGCCGAGCAGAATCTGGATGACCTGATCGCGTTCATAGCGAACGCCCGGCTGCAAGGCTTCGAATGGCTTGTCCTTGTTCGGAAACAGTATCTTGCCCAGCGGTGCTGCCAGGCTGGCAATGATGTCGCTGCCGCCGAAACTTCCCGTCACCAACGGCAGACGGTGCCTGCAATCGGCTTCCGACGTCCACGGCAGCACATCGGTATGGCCCAGCTTGATCAGGCTCAGTTCGACGAAGTTGGAGTGGGCGAAGAAGTCTTCGAGGATGTGCAATGCGGCGCCCATTGCCCTGAGCCCGTCAGTGGAGGACGGACCCGCCTGTACGGCGATGTCCAGATCTGTCGCCATGAGATCCACCGAGCGCTGGAGGTAGCGTTTCATGGAAGTCTCGGGATCGACCTGCAAAATGGGGTCGTCGGGCAGCGTCCAGTCTTCGAAGTCAGCGTCACGCGATTTGGGGTTGGCGGGGGCAGGGTTTATGGCCCTGGGGTTGTCGATGTGTTCGGCGGCGCGATACACGCCCAGTCGCTGCGGTGTCACGATGAAGCGCGACCGGTCTATTTTCATTAGATCGGTGAAGGCTTTCACGGCCAGTACATCAACAATTCCGGTCAGGGCTTCGCGAGACAGCAAATCAGGGAAACTCTTGGGCATGTCAGGTGCGCGGACAAGCTTGGGGTCGACCAGTTGCGAATGGTCGCGCAACCAGTTGCCGTAATAGATGGCGCGGATTTCGTCTTTTCTGAAACCGGCTGTTTCCAGAACCGCTTCAATCGAACCGTGGGTATGTCGGTGTTCGTCACCTTCACCGGCCTCGAAGCGAAGCGGCACAGGGAGCGGCTCGGCAATGTTGTCGTGCTGGTCATGGGCGGGTTGGTGGCGTGTCGGGTCTTGAGGATTCATCCGTGATTCCTGAAAGTGGGGCAGGTGCTCGGGTACGCAGCAATGCCCGGTTGGGGAGTGCGGGCAAGTTTACGGATGAAAGAATTTAGTGAAATCAGCCTGCGCGGTTGATGTCGTAAGACGCGGCCGAGGATGGCGGGAATTCTGGGGGTAATAGAAGGCGAAAAGTGGTCGTCAACCTGTGCCATTTGTGAAGCGGAGCGTCACGGGCTGCATGCCCACGCGGAGCATGGGCACGATCGTGTGATTGAGACCCCGATCGTTACCACGCTCCTGCGTGGTAACGCCGCCCAGGACGCTCCGCGTCCGCTCTCGATCCTGAGGACAGAGAGCTTATGGAACCGCCACCTCAATCACCCCGTCTGCCGCGACGCTCACCTGACTGGTGCCCGCTTCAACGTCTGGCGTCGGTGCTGCGTCTTCACGCGAGGACTTCATCATCATGGCCACTGGCGCGCGCAGGTACGGTTGCGGGTAGCCCGAGGTGTTGAGGTTCAGGTTGACCAGCTTGTAGCCGGTGCCGCCCAGCGCTTCGGTGACCAGTTGCGCACGCGCCTTGAACGCCGTGACGGCATCCTTGAGCAGGGTGTCTTCACTGGCCTTGCGCGTGGCGGGGGAGATCGAGAAGTCCATGCCGCCCATTTTCAGGTCGCCGAGCAGTTCGCCGGTCAGCTTGGACAGGGCCGCGAAATCGGCACTTTCCAGGCGGACCTCTGCGCGCTCACGCCAGCCGGTGATCTTCTGGCCCTTGTCATCGTAAATCGGATAGCTGTTACGGCTGCCCTGACGAATTTTCACATCCTTGGCCTGACGCGCCTGGCCCAGCGCCTTGTTCAACGTCTCGGTCACCTGCGCAGCCAGTTTCGCGGGGTCGCTATCCTGCGCTTCGGTGTACAGCGTCACCATCATCAGGTCTCGCTGGACTTCCTGATTGACTTCGGCGCGCAGGGAAATCTGGTTATAGCGGGCTTCTTCGGCCATGGCCGGCAGGCTGGAGAGGGTAACGGCAGCCAGCGCGAAAAGCGTGGCGGCAGGGCGGAGAGTGAACATGAGAACTCCTTGTTATAAGGCGGCCTTCGACGGCTGTCGGACGGCGCAGACTCATCAGACTGTAACCCTTGAGACTGGTTCCTGCACCCCCGACGCGCCCAACGATGCGGCGCGTTGACGCACTTTTCCAGTTTTGCGCCATGCTTGGTTATACTCGTCCCGATCCGCCTGGAGCGCTCATCAGGAGAGCTCATGCTCGCCCCCGTTCAAATGCTTTCAGCCACGCGTCAGAACCTGTGGCGCCTGACATTCATCCGCATCCTGGTATTGGCCGCACAAGCCGGTTCGGTGGGGATTGCCTGGCTGTTCGACTTTCTTCCGCTGCCGTGGCTGCAGCTGTCGATCACTCTGGGCTGTTCGCTGATCCTGTGCCTGCTGACTGTCATTCGTCTGCGCACCTCGTTGCCGCTGACCGAACTCGAATACGCCTTGCAACTGGCGCTGGACCTGCTGATCCACAGTGCGCTGCTGTATTACTCGGGTGGTTCGACCAACCCGTTCGTTTCTTATTATCTGGTGCCGCTGACCATCGCGGCGGCGACCCTGCCGTGGCGCTACTCGCTGATCCTGTCCGGCTTCGCGCTGGGGCTGTATACCTTTCTGATGGTGCAGTCCTACCCGCTGGAAACCTATCCCATTGCTCGCGAAAACATGCAGGTCTATGGCATGTGGCTGAGCTTCGTGCTGGCAGCGGGGGTGATCACGTTTTTTGCCGCGAAGATGGCTGAAGAGCTGCGCCGTCAGGACCAGCTGCGCGCCGAGCGTCGGGAAGAAGGCCTGCGTGACCAGCAACTGTTGGCTGTAGCGACGCAGGCAGCCGGAGCCGCGCATGAACTGGGTACGCCGCTGGCGACCATGAGCGTGCTGCTAAAGGAAATGCGCCAGGACCACAGCGACCCTGCCCTGCAGGATGATTTGGCCGTGCTGCAGGAGCAGGTCAAGCAATGCAAGCAGACCCTTCAGCAGCTGGTACGCGCTGCCGAGGCCAACCGGCGCATGGCGGTTGACTATCAACCGGCGACGCAGTGGCTGGATGAGTCGCTGAATCGCTGGCACCTGATGCGGCCTGAAGTGAGCTATCGCTTCCAGAAACTGGGCAAGGACGAGGTACCGATGCTGGCGCCGCCACCGGACCTCACGCAGGCACTGCTCAACCTGCTCAATAACGCTGCCGATGCCTGTCCCGACGGGCTGGAAGTCAATCTGGACTGGGACAGCACGGAAGTGTGCATCAGTATTCGTGACCACGGCGCCGGTGTGCCGCTGGCCATTGCCGAGCAGATCGGCAAACCGTTCTTTACTACCAAGGGCAAGGGTTTCGGCCTTGGCCTGTTCCTGAGCAAGGCCAGCGTCACCCGCGCGGGTGGCTCGGTAAAGCTCTACAGTCATGAAGAAGGCGGTACGCTCACCGAGCTGCGACTGCCCCGTGACACGCGAGGAGAAGAAGCATGAGTGACGAAGAGATTCAGGTAGACGGCGAAGAGTTGCCGCACCTGCTGCTGGTCGATGACGACGCGACCTTCACCCGGGTCATGGCACGCGCCATGAGCCGTCGCGGTTTTCGGGTCAGCACTGCAGGTTCGGCGGAAGAAGGTCTGATACTGGCGCAGCAGGACATCCCCGAATACGCCGCGCTGGACCTGAAGATGGATGGCGATTCCGGCCTGGTGCTGCTGCCCAAGCTGCTGGAAATGGACCCGGACATGCGCGTGGTGATCCTCACCGGTTACTCGAGCATCGCCACCGCCGTTGAAGCCATCAAGCGCGGTGCCTGCAACTACCTGTGCAAACCGGCGGATGCCGATGATGTACTGGCGGCCCTGTTGTCGGAGCATGCCAACCTCGACACGCTGGTGCCGGAAAACCCCATGTCGGTGGATCGCCTGCAGTGGGAGCATATCCAGCGCGTGCTGACCGAGCATGAAGGCAATATTTCGGCTACCGCTCGGGCGCTGGGCATGCACCGCCGGACCTTGCAGCGCAAATTGCAGAAGCGTCCCGTGCGGCGTTGATGAAGCTTTTTTCATGGTGATCGTTCAAGCGTTTTTTTGCTTCATTGTGGTCAGGCATCGTTCTTTTGCAGACAGCGAGCCTGAATTACATGAAACGCAATGCCGAGTATTCCGTCGTCAACGACACCGTTAAAGGAGCTTTTTTTCCAAGGGTATGGAAACTGATCACGCCGTATTGGCGCAGTGAAGAAAAAACCATGGCCTGGGTGCTGCTGGCCTCCGTGGTTGCGCTGTCACTGTTCAGCGTGCAGATGTCAGTGATGTTCAACAGCTGGTATCGCGAGTTCTACAACGCCTTGCAGAACAAGGACACAGGTGCATTCACGCACCTGATCCTGTATTTCAGCGGCCTGGCCGCCATCGCCATTTTCGCTGCCGTGTATCGGCTTTATCTGACGCAGATGCTTACGATCCGCTGGCGGCGCTGGCTGACCGAGCAGCATTTTGCACGCTGGCTGGCGCACAAGAATTACTACCACCTGGAGCAGGGCGGTTACACCGATAACCCGGACCAGCGTCTTTCCGAAGACCTCAATGAATTTACAACCAGCACCCTGCACCTCGGGCTTGGCCTGATGAGCGCGGTGGTCAGCCTGGTGTCGTTCTCGGTCATTCTGTGGGGCGTGTCGGGGAGTATCGAACTGTTCGGCATCACCATTCCCGGCTACATGTTCTGGGCTGCGATGCTCTACGCCATCGTCGGCAGCTTTCTGACCCACTGGATCGGTCGGCGTCTGATTCCGCTCAACAATCAACAGGAGCGCTACGAAGCGGACCTGCGTTATGCGTTGGTGCGGGTGCGGGAAAACGCGGAAAGCATCGCGCTGTCCGACGGCGAAAAGAATGAAAACCAACGGCTGAGCGGCCGGTTCTCGATGATCTGGCATAACGTCCTGACGTCGATGAAGGTGCAGAAGCGACTGACGTTCTTCACGTCCGGCTATGGCCAGATCGCGATTATCTTTCCGTTCGTTGTCGCAGCGCCCCGGTACTTTGCAGGCAAGATCGAGTTGGGTGATCTGATGCAGATCAACTCGGCGTTCGGCAATGTGCAGGAGAACTTCAGCTGGTTCATCAGCGCGTATGACACGCTGGCGTCCTGGCGGGCGACCAGTGATCGTCTGCTGAGTTTCCGTCAGGCCATGAGCGACCATGAGGCTCAGGTTCCGTCCATTCAAAGGGTGCAGACCGGGAATGCGGTGGACCTGAAAGACCTGGGCCTGACGCTGGCCAGCGGTCGGCAGTTGCTTCAGGACGCGCATCTGCATATAGGGCAGGGCGAAAAAGTGATGCTCAGTGGCCGGTCGGGCAGCGGCAAAAGCTCTTTGCTCAGGGCGCTCGGCGGCTTATGGCCCAAGGGCACGGGCAAGATCGGGATACCGGAAGGGCGTGCCCTGTTTCTGCCGCAACGGCCATATCTGCCAATCGGTACCTTGCGTGAGGCCTTGAGTTATCCACAGCCGCCCGAAAAGTTTCCGGCTGAACGGTACGCCGAGGCGCTGCGCAAATGTCGCCTCGAGCCGTTGGTGGCGCGACTGGATGACAGTGATCACTGGCAACGAGTGTTGTCGCCCGGCGAGCAGCAGCGGATGGCCTTCGCCCGTGCGCTGCTGCTGACACCGCAGTGGCTGTACATGGATGAAGCGACCTCTGCGATGGACGAAGAGGACGAGGCGGCGATGCACCATGCGATCTTCGAAGAAATTCCCGGCCTGACCCTGCTCAGCGTGGGACATCGCAGCAGTCTCAAGCGTTTTCATGACCGGCATGTGCAGGTCGAAGGCGGGCAATTGATCGAGCGCCGGGCGTCTGAACCGGCCTGATGAGGCTTATGGGTAGCGGGGCCGAGCTTTTGGGGTGTGATCATACAACCGCTGAGCTATGATTGACGCTTGTTTAACTGTCCAGAGATCGATGTTGGATATGGAAAATCAAAGCGCTCCGCCCCGCGCCCGTAGAAAGCACCGCAGCCTTGCGCAGGAGCTGGTGACTGAATTGTCCGAGCGTATTCGCAGTGGACAGCTCAAGCGTGGCGATAAATTGCCCACCGAATCCGCCATCATGGAAGAGCAGGGCGTCAGCCGTACTGTGGTTCGTGAAGCGATTTCACGCCTGCAGGCGTCCGGCCTTGTCGAAACCCGCCACGGGATCGGCACCTTTGTGCTGGATACACCGAGCCCGAGCGGTTTCCGAATCGACCCGGCCACCATCGTCACCTTGCGTGATGTGCTGGCGATTCTCGAATTGCGCATCAGCCTGGAAGTCGAGTCCGCCGGGCTGGCCGCGCAGCGCCGCAGCGCCGAGGAACTGGCTGCCATGCGTGCTGCGCTGGACGCGCTGAATGAAAGCGCAGCTCACGCGACCGATGCGGTGGCGTCTGACTTCCAGTTCCACCTGCAGATTGCGTTGTCGACCGGCAACCGCTATTTCACCGACATCATGACCCATCTGGGCACCAGCATCATTCCGCGCACGCGGCTGAACTCTGCGCGCCTGGCTCATGACGATCAGCAGCACTACATGGACCGGCTCAGCCGCGAGCACGAGGAGATCTACGAGGCCATCGCCCGTCAGGACTCCGACGCCGCCCGCGCCGCCATGCGCCTGCACCTGACCAATAGCCGCGAACGTCTGCGTCACGCTCACGAAGAGGCTGAATCGCAGCGCGCCTGATGTGACGCATAGCGTCACGGGCGGCATACCCACGCAGAGCGCTCAGCGTTATACACAAGTCGCGATGAGCATCTGGTGCGAGCACGATTTCAGCAGTGGGAGCGGACTTGTCCGCGAAAACTGGTACATCCGACGAAGATGCAGCGTCTGAAACGCAGTATTCGCGGACAAGTCCGCTCCCACTTTCAGATACCGCATTCCTCCAGGTCGATTTGTGTATAACGATGAGCGCAGAGCGTGGGCACGATCAGTGTCGGGGCGGGCTTGTGTATAACGACGAGCGCAGAGCATGGGCATGATCGGTGTGCTTGAGATCACCGCTCGTTCCCACGCTCCAGCGTGGTAACGCCTCTCTGGACGCTCTGCGTCCGCTGTTGATGTGACGCAGAGCACCTTCGGCTGACTGCCTAAGCAGGGCGTAAGCACGACCAATACGTCGGTCCAGGCACTATGCTCTGTACGAAATCTGCACTTGTCGTATAACTTTCAGCAATCCCGAATCTCGCCAAACCCAGGCCCGCCAAGGCCTTCAGCCCCATTCATCGCCTTGTAAGACAAAAACCCGTAAATGCCTGTTGAGGGAATGTATTTTCAGTTGTACGATGACTTACGACATCGGCACTGCCCCGGTGATCCATTCACAATTTATGTCCCACAGGGTGTTCGAATAATGAATCCACAAGAACTGAAGTCCATCCTCTCTTCCGGTCTGCTGTCCTTCCCGGTTACCGATTTCAATGCTCAGGGCGACTTCAATCGCGCTGGCTATATCAAGCGTCTCGAGTGGCTGGCCCCGTACGGCGCCAGCGCTCTGTTCGCAGCAGGTGGCACAGGTGAGTTCTTCTCCCTGGCCGCAAGCGAATACTCCGAAGTCATCAAGACTGCCGTTGATACCTGCGCCACCAGCGTGCCGATTCTCGCAGGCGTGGGCGGTTCGACTCGCCAGGCCATCGAATACGCTCAGGAAGCCGAGCGTCTGGGCGCCAAAGGCCTGCTGCTTCTGCCGCACTACCTGACCGAAGCCAGCCAGGACGGCGTTGCCGCACACGTTGAAGCGGTCTGCAAATCGGTCAAGATCGGCGTGGTTGTCTACAACCGCAACGTCTGCCGGCTTAACGCCTCGTTGCTGGAAAAACTGGCCGAGCGCTGCCCGAACCTGATCGGCTACAAGGATGGTCTTGGCGATATCGAACTGATGGTTTCGATCCGCCGCCGTCTGGGCGACCGCTTCTCATACCTGGGTGGTCTGCCGACCGCCGAAGTCTACGCCGCTGCCTATAAGGCGCTGGGCGTGCCGGTCTACTCCTCGGCAGTGTTCAACTTCGTGCCGAAACTGGCGATGGATTTCTACCACGCCATTGCCCGTGACGACCACGAAGCAGTCGGCAAGTACATCGACGATTTCTTCCTGCCTTACCTGGAAATCCGTAACCGCAAAGCGGGCTACGCCGTCAGCATCGTGAAAGCCGGTGCGAAAATCGCAGGCTACGACGCAGGTCCGGTCCGTGCGCCGCTGACCGACCTGACTCCAGAAGAGTGCGACATGCTCGCAGCGCTGATGGACAAGCAAGGCAAGCAGTAACACCTCTGAACACAGAACCGCTGAGCGATCAGCGGTTTTGTCGTTGGAATGCATGACCCGTACAGGTAGAAGCTGGCGTCGCCGCGACACTTCTAAGGGGCCTGTAGCGCTACACCCAAAAACAGATTTACCCGCGTAAAAAAATAACTAGTGGGAGTTCAACCGATGCAAACGTCCAAGCCGACGCACGTCCGCTATTTGATCCTGTTGATGCTGTTTCTGGTCACCACGATCAACTACGCCGACCGTGCCACCATCGCTATCGCTGGTTCAAGCATCCAGAAAGACCTTGGCATCAGTGCCGTCACTCTGGGCTATATCTTCTCTGCATTCGGCTGGGCCTACGTGGCCGGTCAGATCCCCGGTGGCTGGCTGCTCGACCGTTTCGGTTCGAAGAAAGTCTACGCCATGAGCATTTTCACCTGGTCGCTGTTCACCCTGCTGCAAGGCTATGTGGGTGAGTTCGGTATCTCGACCGCCATCGTCGCGCTGTTCATGCTGCGCTTTTTGGTGGGCCTGGCCGAAGCGCCATCCTTTCCCGGCAACGCACGTATCGTGGCTGCCTGGTTCCCGACCGCTGAACGCGGCACGGCGTCAGCCATCTTCAACTCCGCGCAATATTTCGCCACTGTATTGTTCGCGCCGCTGATGGGCTGGATCGTCTACACCTACGGCTGGCAGCACGTGTTCATCGTCATGGGCGCGGCAGGCATCGTCTTCTCCGCCATCTGGATGAAGGTCATCTACAGCCCGCGCAGCCATCCGCGCATCAACCAGGCCGAGATCGATCACATCGCCAGCAACGGCGGCATGGTCGACATGGACCAGGACAAATCGAAGTCGAAGAAAGACGGCAGCAGCGGTCCGAAATGGGACTACATCAAGCAGTTGCTGACCAACCGCATGATGCTGGGTATCTACCTGAGCCAGTACTGCATCAACGGTATTACCTACTTCTTCCTGACCTGGTTCCCTGTGTACCTTGTCCAGGAACGCGGCATGACCATCCTCAAGGCCGGTATCATAGCGTCCCTGCCCGCCATCTGTGGTTTCATCGGCGGCGTGTTGGGCGGGATCATCTCCGACTACCTGCTGCGCAAGGGCCACTCGCTGACCTTTGCCCGCAAGGCACCGATCATTTGCGGTCTGCTGCTGTCGACCTCCATCGTGACCTGCAACTACGTTGACATCGAATGGATGGTCGTGGGCTTCATGGCCCTGGCATTCTTCGGCAAAGGCGTGGGCGCACTGGGCTGGGCTGTCATGTCCGACGTATCGCCCAAGCAGATCGCCGGTCTGAGCGGCGGCCTGTTCAACACCTTCGGTAACATTGCATCGATCACCACCCCGATCGTGATTGGTTACATCATCAGCACCACCGGCTCGTTCAAATGGGCACTGGTGTTCGTCGGCGCGAACGCGCTGCTGGCGGTGATCAGTTACATTTTCATCGTGGGTGAAATCAAGCGTGTGGAATTGATAGAGCCGCCTGTAAAGGGGCCATTGCCGACCGACACGGCCAGCAACCTTTCCGAAGCAAAATCCTGAGGAAACCGTGATGAACCTGATTCAACATGCCGATTCTCCACGTTACATCCGGCTGCATCCGCTGGATAACGTGGTGGTCGTGGTCAACGACCAGGGTGTGCCGGCCGGAACCGAATTCGATAACGGCCTGGTGACTGTCGATAACGTACCGCAGAGCCACAAGGTCAGCACCGTTGACCTGGCCGAGGGCGACGCCGTGATTCGTTACGGCCATACCATCGGCTACGCCCTGCAACCGATACCGCGTGGCAGTTGGGTCAGGGAAGACCAGTTGCGCATGCCGTCAGCGCCCGCGCTCGACAGCCTGCCGATGTCCGATGCCGTACCTGCGAAGGGCGAGCCGCTGGAAGGCTACACCTTCGAAGGCTATCGCAATGCCGATGGCACCGTAGGCACTCGTAACATTCTGGGCATCACCACTACCGTGCAGTGCGTGACCGGCGTGCTCGACTTCGCCGTCAAGCGCATCCGCGATGAACTGCTGCCCAAATACCCGAACGTCGATGACGTGGTGGCGCTGACCCACAGCTACGGCTGCGGTGTAGCCATCACCGCCACCGACGCCTATATCCCGATCCGCACTGTGCGTAACCTGGCGCGCAACCCGAACCTGGGTGGCGAGGCGCTGGTGATCAGTCTGGGCTGTGAAAAGCTGCAGGCCGGCCAGGTGATGCACGAGGGCGACAGCTCGGTGGACCTGAGCGAGCCCTGGCTCTACAGGCTTCAGGACTCCAGCCACGGTTTCAGTGAAATGGTCGAGCAGATCATGGATCTGGCTGAAGTGCGCCTGAAGAAGCTGGACCTGCGTCGTCGCGAGACGGTACCGGCCTCCGAGCTGATTCTGGGCATGCAGTGCGGCGGCAGCGATGCGTTTTCCGGCATCACCGCCAACCCGGCGCTGGGCTATGCATCCGACCTGTTGCTGCGTGCAGGCGCCACTGTGATGTTTTCCGAAGTGACCGAAGTGCGTGATGCCATCTATCTGCTCACCTCCCGTGCGCAGGATCAGGACGTCGCCCAGGCGCTGGTGCGCGAAATGGACTGGTACGACCGTTACCTGGCCAAAGGCGAAGCGGATCGCAGTGCCAACACCACGCCGGGCAACAAGAAGGGCGGGTTGTCGAACATTGTCGAGAAGTCCCTCGGGTCGATCGTTAAGTCAGGCAGCAGCGCCATCAACGGCGTGCTCGGCCCTGGTGAGAGGGTCAATGGCAAAGGGCTGATCTTCTGCGCCACACCGGCCAGTGACTTTGTGTGCGGCACGCTGCAACTGGCGGCCGGGATGAATCTGCACGTGTTCACCACCGGGCGCGGCACACCGTATGGTCTGGCGATGGCTCCTGTGGTGAAGGTGTCGACCCGCACCGAGCTGGCCCAGCGCTGGCCGGACCTGATCGACATCGACGCAGGCCGCATCGCGACAGGACGCGCCAGCATCGAGGATCTGGGGTGGGAGCTGTTCCACTACTACCTGGAAGTGGCCAGCGGCAAGAAAAAGACCTGGACCGAGCACTACCGCCTGCACAACGACATCACCCTGTTCAACCCTGCGCCGATTACCTGAGGGTGCCGGGGCGTGGTCCCTGCAGGTGAAATCGAGACATTTCGGCAATCCGTGATGATCGTTCCCACGCTCCTGGGTGGTAACGCCGCCCGGGACGCTCCGCGTCCCGATTGGGACTGAGTTACGCAGGTTGTGCAGGTGTGCAACCCGGACGCGGAGCGTCCTGAGCGGCATTCCCACGCGGAGCGTGAGGAACGATCAGTGTAAAGGCTGACGTGTGCGTAGCTGATCGTGCCCACTCCGCGTGGACATGCATCCCGGGACGCTCCGCGTCCCGATTGGGACTGAGTGCGCAGGTCTTGCAGTTGCCGCCAGCCGCCTCATTTTCTTCATTTGATTGAAAGTGTTAGTGAATTTAACGGCTTCTTTCTTTGCCACAAAGGGATCAGTATCCGCAGCAGGTAGATTGCCTGCCCGGTACATCCGGCCATTCAAACGAGCCATCTTCACTTTTCGACACTGGCCTGCCTCACGCTGGCCAAGGAGACCTTTCTTGTCTTTCAAACAACCGATGTCCTGGGCTTCTGCGGCCTTGATGGTTGCGCTCGGTAGCCAGGCTGTTCAGGCTGCGACCCCCGCCAAGCTTCCAGAAGACAAGCCTGTGGGAAAAATCGAACAGGTCTTCGCGTTCCATGATGCGATGCCCACGGGCGTCAGCGTCACTGAAACAGGGCGCATTTTTGTCAACTTCCCTCGCTGGGGCGACAAGGTGCCGTTCACTGTCGGCGAATTACGCGACGGCAAGGTAGTGCCTTACCCTGACAGCGCCTTGAACCAGGCGGACCCACAGCATCCCGATAAGGGGTTCATCAGCGTTCAGAGCGTTGTCGCCGACGGTTTGGGCCATTTGTGGATACTCGATACCGCTGCACCTGAGTTCTCCAAACCGGTCGCTGGCGGCGCCAAACTGGTGGCCGTTGACCTCAAGACAAACAAGGTCGTCAAGACGTTGGTTTTCCCTGAGAACGTCATTCTGTCAGGCACCTATGTCAACGATATGCGTTTTGACTTCAGTGCCGGGAAGGAAGGCGTGATTTATGTCACCGACTCATCTGTCAGTGGCCCCGGCGCAATCATTGTCATGGACATTGCGACCGGTAAGGCCATGCGGCGTTTGAGTGGCGCAGCCTCGACGTCGGCAGACCCCGCCTTCGTGCCGAGGGTTGAAGGCCAAGTGCTGAAAATGCGTAACGCCGATGGGACCAGCAAACCGTTTGCGGTTGCTTCCGACGGTATCGCTCTGTCCTCGGACCGCCAGACCCTTTATTTCTCACCACTTTCCAGCCGACACCTGTATTCGGTGCCGACCAAGCTGCTGCGCGATCCAGCCGTGACTGAAGAGCAACTCGTCGCCGCAGTACAGGATCTGGGAGAAAAAGGGCCGTCGGATGGGCTGGAAGCCGACAGCGAAGGCGCGGTCTACGCGGGCGATTACGAAGACAACAGCATTCGCAAACGTCTTGCCGACGGAACCTGGCAGACGGTCGCTCACGATCCTCGAATGCTGTGGCCGGACACGTTGTCGGTGGCAAATGACGGCTACCTCTACTTCATCGTCAATCAGTTGCATCGCCAGGGACTGTTTCATGGCGGCAAGGATCTGCGGGAAAAGCCCTACAGCCTGTTCCGGGTGAAGATCGACGCTAAACCGGCCAGGACGCGCTGAGTTCACGCCGTTGCACAGAGCTGCTTCTGCCCGCAGGGCGTGGGAGCTCTCGCAGGTTAGGACGGCAGCGATGGGCTGCGCAGCGGCCCTTGATTGCATCGGGTACACCGCGTGCGCAGGCCTTGCTGCCGGTTCCCGGCAGATCGCCGGCAAGCCGCCTCCCACAGTCCGGTGTTTGCTGCGCGACGGTGTGTTGTCGAAGGCCTGATGGGCTCCCCATCAGGTTCGGCCTCACATCATCCAGCCGGCACGTCCCCCAGTACGGTGCGCACGTAATCAGGTGTGAGCACGTGGTACCAGAGCAGTATCGTCGACACCAGAATCGTCACGAGCACCAGCACGCCGACGCCCCACACTGCAGCCGCGTAGAGCGGTGCGTTGCCGGGTGGCAGGCGCATGAAGGTGCGAATGCCGATGATCAGCAGAAAGGTCGAATGAATGGCGGCAAGCCCGAGTACCAGAATCATCAGCCAGCGGCTGGGGTAAAGCCCTGCAAGGCCCGCGATGAAAAACGGGGTGATGGTGTAAGTGGCGAAGCCGATGCACTGGTTGAGCGTTGGCCGCGCTTCTGAGGTGCGTGACAGCCAGCGGATGAACGTGCCCATCAGCGCTGTACCGGCCAGAATGGCGATGTACAGCAGGGCACATAACTGCAAGGCGCTTTTGGTGCTCAACCAGACACGATCTTCAAGTGTCATGCTCCAGCCCACCTGTGTCGTACCGATGTACAGGCAGACGGCCGGGATCAGACCAAGCAATATCAAGTGCGGCAGGTATTGGCGTGGGCTGTGCTCTTCCTCGTCGCGTATGTCTCTCCACGCGTGGGCGGGGCGGGTGAACAGCTTGACGATAAATGCGTTCATGACATTCCCTCCGGTGGCGAACGGGTCTCGCAGGTCCTTGCGAGCCTCTTCGGATTGAATACGACGTGACGCAATGGTTTCACCGCACTGGACCGATGGCGGCCGAGCGCTCGGAAAAAGCCTGATTTTTCCTACTTCTCTGAACTTTAAGGTGCTCTCACGCCTCTTCTACAGTAAGGGCGCCGGTCTGGCCGCCTTCGTTGAATGTGCAGGAGATTTCAAATGCCTTGGATATCGGAAAATCATTTGTGGCTGTTTACAGCGATTACGGCGTTGATCGTGATTTCGGATATATGGGCGGTGATGCGTGTTCGTAAGAGCGTCACGGAGTCCAGCAACAAACTGATGTGGATCATCGTGATCGTCGCCGTGCCGATTCTTGGCGTGCTGGCTCTGCTGGTTGCAGGCCCGCGTCACGTCGACACGCCCGCCAAGCCTGAACAGCAAAGCACCAAGTACTGATTCGGTCGTCAAGGATCGCTTGCGGGTCATGAGTACTTGGCTGAGTGGTGAGGGTAATCCACCAGCCGAGCGCCAATGACCATCTCGCTGATCCAGTTGGTCAGCATCGAGCTGTAGACGCTCTGGCTGATATCGCTGCTCAGCGCATGGTCGGCACCGTCCACCAGGCGATAGGTCAGCGAGTGCGCCAGCTCGAAGGCACTGCGATAGCTCATCAGCGTGGCGTGCGGTACATAGTCGTCACGCTCTGATTCAATCAGCAGCACATCCCCTCTGAATTCCTTGCAGGCTGCCAGCGCACGATTGTCCGCTGCGGTGACGGCCGAGCGCCGGTAGTGCGCGAGTCTGTCGCGATCCAATTCCTGCTTGGGCATGTCCCAGTCGGCGTCCCAATACAGGGCAGGTACGCGCAACGCCATCCATTTGACCGGGCGCATCGCACTCAGGATGGTTGCCAGATAACCCCCGTAACTTGTGCCGATCACCGCAATGGCCTCTGGGTCCACAGAAGGGTGGCTGACGAGTCGGTCATAGGCGGCCAGCAGGTCCTCCAGGCTCTGCTCACGTGACACAGTGGCCCGAAGGCCCTCGGTGCGCTCATGACCGCGCAGGTCGAAGGTCAGGCAAACACAGCCCAGCCCCGTGATGTTCTTGGCCCGTGCCAGGTCGCGCTGCTGGCTGCCACCCCAGCCATGGACGAACAGAATGCCGGGAAACTTCTCGCACGGCGTGACGATGGACCCGGAGATGGATTGGCTGCCTACCTTGATCTCGATGATTTCACTGCGAACGTTCATAGAGGCTCCACCTGAACGAATTTGCTGATGAAGCCCACCTGAGGGTCGTCGCCCTCATAGAGCACCTGGGCATCGGCGGGAAGCGTGGTCTTGCCATACACCTCGTGGGTCGAGACAGTGACCTGTTGCAGCGCCGGGTCGGCATTGAACAACAGCAAGGCCTCTACTTCCGCTGCGCTGGCACCGCCGATGCGCCAGGATTGCTCCAGCACGCCTGAGCACTGCTGGCCTTGCGCATTGGTGCCTTGGGCGATGTCGTAGTTGCGGCGGGACGCGATGAAGCCGGGAAGGCAGGCAAATGCGGCGCTCTCGTAAGCCAGCGCCTGCTGCACGGCGTGCCTGACCGAATCGTCCAAAGGCAGACGCAACAAGGCCTGATAATCGCCCCGCACGAGGTGCAGGCGTGAACCGCCGTAGACGGTTTCACCCTGATTGTCCCGTGTCAGGTCCTGAGTCCCGTAATAACTGGCGGTCAGCCCGGCGACCTGAACCTGACCGACGCTGAAGGTCACGACCTCTGTCAGGTTTTCTTCCAGCACCAGACCGTATTCCCGTACCTCGTCCAGGTTCTGCCATGAGATGGCTTCAGCCAGCTCAGCTTCGGTCGTCACCACCACCTGACCGCGTCCTGCTGTCGCCAATACCGGTTTCAGTCGCACCGGACCGTTGGCGAGCATCTGTGTGCCGACCTTCAGCGCATCCTGTTCGGCAAAAACCGAGAAGCCAGCGAGCACGGCCTGCGCAGCCTGACGGTGAAACGCGTCTGACCAGCCGGGCGGTTTATGCGTTGCACTTTCGGGCAGCGGATGCGAAAGGGCCTTGGTCGCCATGAACGGTTCTGCGATCACGCCGCCGAACAGATCGTCGGCAGATCGAATACCGGGATGATCCCGTTCGATCAACGTCTCGGACGGGACGAAATACAGATTCCGCCCCCGATGAATCAATTCGTCGTACAGCCCGACGAACTCTGCGCCGAGCAGCGTCGCCAGCTTTTGCGCCAATACCTGGTGAACCACTGTTTCATGGGTAGAAAGGGCTTTGCGCGTAGGCAGCAGAACAACGTCGGTCTTGCCGGTTACGGTCCCGGTCATGAGCAACTCCTGTCAGTCACACAGTGTGCGGCGGATTCGTTATGACGCTTTCTTCAGCGCGCTGATCAGCTCCTGCTTGTTCATGGTCGAGCGACCGGCAATATTCAAGCCTCGTGCACGCTGCATCAGGTCCACTTTGGTCTGCGATTCCAGCGACTGGTTGTGGCGCGGTTCACCGAGTTTCGTCGCCACGGCACGCTTGGCGGAATCCTTGCGCGCTGCCGACTTGCTCGACGCCGGTGTCCTTGTTCCCGAACCGCCCTTGCGTTCGCCGCCGCCGGACTGTTTGTTGACCGTGGCCCAGGCCCGCGCTTCTGCCTCACCTTTCGAAACACCCTTTTCTTCGTAGCTTTCTTCGATATGTTCGGCCTTGCGTTTCTGCTTGTCGGTGTACTTGTCTTTATTGGCGGTGGCGTCTTTTTTCGAATTCGCGGCAGGCATGGTCTGTCTCCTATCGATCTGAATGACGGTTCGGCCGGATGTCAGAAGCGCGGACATGCTTGCAACGTACGCTTCACGCTGGCCTTGAAATTAGGAAGGACGCGACGGCGGGCGAGTTCAGCGAAAAAGGATGAGCGGCACGGTGGCAAAAATCTGAAACTCTGCAATTCTTCTGCAATGACGAGGTGTTTACATGCTCGCCATCCAGACCTGATTGAGGAGAAAGCGCATGTCGATCATTAGCAAATGGGCGTTACAGGCAGTTGTGCTGTTTTTGCTGGGCTGGATGGCTACGTTAACCACACACTGGAGTCATTCTGTGGTCAGTGGCACAGGCAGTGATCGGCTGGCCGAGCTGAACAGTGGGGCATTGAGCAATCCAGCTGCACTGGCTACCAGCGATTCCGGACAGCCTCGCTCGCAAGTGGAGTAAGTCGGATCGGGCAGGCTTTGCATGCGCGATACCGCTCACTTTTTCGCAGGCAAAAAAATGGCCCACAACAGGGTGGGCCAAATGGGATTCATCAAAGGAGTGGGTTCAATTTACCCAGCCTGACGTGAAGAAGATGTGAAATGGATGTCACCGAAACGAGAATGAATTTCAGTTTTTATTCAGGTGCATATTCAGCAAAAGATGGATGGCAAAACGCCGCTGTCAGGGCAGCGGCGTTTCAGTTGTTACAGAAATAAATGTTACAGGAAACAAAAGCAGAAACAGCTCAGCGAGCCATCGCCCTCGAGCGTCGTTCAGGCGCGCTTCGTTCGGATACGGCATGTCGTGCGGACAGCGGAAGAGAGTGGGGAGCGTCGATTCTGGATTTCATGCGGTCAGCAAATTCTTTGGCTTCCTGCCAGCTCCGGCAAGTCACCGGATAATCGTCCAGCTTCACGACCCAGTGGGCCCCGTAAACACCTTCTTCAATTCGGATAAGCATTATTGGCATCTCCAGTCAGCAAGGATGAGTCTGTGCCGAGCACCGGCGCGAAAGCAGACCGGCAAAATCCTGCGCCGAAAAGCGGCGTTGAGCTACAAAAAAATACAAATCCCGACCAATGTGCCTGTGCAACGCAATGTGTTGCGCTACACAGCACTCAAAGCGTGTTTGCAGGGCGAGCCTGACGCATGGATGTGACAGCTTGACGTTGGTCAGAACGCCAGCTTGAAACCGATCATGCCCAGCATGATCGCCAGGAAAGGACGCAGCAGATCGTCAGACACGCGCCCGGCCATGTGGCTGCCGAAATAGATGCCCGGCAGCGAGCCCATCAGCAGCCAGCCCAGCAATTCCCAGTTCATGTTGCCCATGCTGGCATGGCCCAGGCCTGCAACCAGGGTGAGGGGCACCGCGTGGGCGATTTCGGTTCCCACCAAACGGCGGGTCGGCAGCAATGGGTAAAGAATGAACAGCGCCACCGTACCGAGGGCACCTGCACCAATCGACGTCAGCGCAACCATGGTGCCAAGAATCAGGCCCGTGACCACGGTGAGCACCGTCAGGCTGGTGCCCTTGAAAAAGGAATGTCCGTCGCCACGCCCGTGGGCGAAGGCCAGCAGTCTTTTCTTGAACAGAACGGCGAGGGCGGTCAACAGCAACACGAAACCCAGCGCCTGTTTGATGATGGCGTTCAGGGCGTCGGGTGCGGCATGCAGGGTGCTCAGGAACCACAGCGTCAGCAACACCGCAGGCACGCTGCCCAGTGTCAGCAGCCCCGTGATTTTCCAGTCGATATTGTCGTTCTTGCGATGAACCAGCACACCGCCCGATTTGGTAATGGCGGCGTACAACAGATCAGTGCCTACAGCGGTGGCCGGATTGATACCGAACCACAGCAGTATCGGGGTCATCAACGAACCCCCGCCGACACCGGTCATGCCGACGATGAAGCCCACTACCAGTCCTGCTACTACAAACCCTAAACCACCCGCTTCCATATCCAACCCTGTCAAGCAAACGTATCAGGCAAAAAGTGGCGGGCAGCATAGCGGCTTTGGTTATGAGCGGTTATGAAGATGTGTTCTAAGGTTATAACCGTTTATCGCGGGTGGCAGCCGCAAGTGTTGCCTCGGCAACACTTTGCAGGCGTTGCGTGGGGCTTAGCCAGTTCACCATCATGTCGGCTTCAAGCGGTTTTGCGATCAGGTAGCCTTGCCCTTCATCGCAGCCCCATTGTTTGACCAATGTGCGGATCTCATCGGTTTCGATCCCTTCGGCAACGACGCAGTAACCGAGTTTTTTCGCCAGACCGATTAGCGCTTTCACCAGACGTTGATCCGTCTCGTCCGAGACCAGGTTGCAAATCAACGACTGGTCGAGCTTGACGGTGGTGGCTGGCAACTGACGCAGATAGTTCCAGTTGCTGTAGCCGGTGCCGAAATCGTCAATCGCGACATCCATGCCCATTTCGCGCATGCGTTCGAGCTGACTGCGAACCTCGGCAGGGTTCTGCATCAGCGCGCCTTCAGTGAACTCAAGTTCGAAGCGGGTCGGGTGGATATCGTGTTCACGCAGCAGGCTGATCATGGTGTCGGTAAATGCCGGGCCGGTGAGGTCTTCCGGCGTCACGTTGATCGCGATGCGGAAATCGAAACCCTGGCGCTGCCAGTGGGCTGCCTGCTCAATTGCGTTTCTGAGCACCCACAGGCTCAACGGGCGCATGAGCGCGGTCTTTTCCGCCAGCGGCACGAACTCCGCCGGACCGATCGGCCCCAGGGTCGGGTGATTCCAGCGCAACAGCGCTTCAACCGAAGTGCAATGGCCGGTCTTCAGATCGATGCGAGGCTGATAGACCAGACGCAACTGGTCGTGTGAGTGCACGGCGTTGGTCAGCGAGCTGAGCAGCTTGAAGGCACGCTGCTGAGCGGCATCGGAATGGGGTTCATACATGGCCCAGCCGACATTGCGGTCACGGGCGTTGTCAGCAGCGCTGATCACCAGGCGCATCCAGTCCTGCTCGGTGCTGGCGGCGTTGTCCAGCGCCACTACGCCAAGGCCGACCTGCATCTGCACGGGAATGCCGCGACACTGCACCGGTGTTTCGAAGTCCTTGAGAATCGCGCGGAACATGTTTTCAGTCGCGGCTTCTTCAGGCAGCAGAAAGGCAAAGCGTGTCGGGCTGACCTTGTAGAGCGAGCAGTCGTGCGGCAAAAGACGCTGCAGACGGTCTTTGATCGCCATCACCAGGTCCTGTGAATAGCTGTAACCCAGCGCCTTGACGATGTCGTTGAGAAACTCGGGGGTGATCATGTCCGCAGCGACCAGCCGATAGTTCTGCTTCGAACTCAGCGTCTGGGTGATGTCTTCCTCCAGGCGCGAGCGGTTATACAGGCCGGTAGGCTGGTCGATGAAGCAGCTCATTCTCAGCCCGACGATGCGTTTCATTACCAAAGAGGCGAATCGCTTGAGCATGTTCGCCTGCTTTTCGCTCATCGGCGCACGGGGGCTGGTGTCGATCACGCACAGACTGCCCAACGCGATGCCGTCATCAGTGATCAGCGGCGCCCCTGCGTAGTAGCGAATGCCAGGGTGCCCAGTGACCAGGTTGTTATCCATGAACCGCTCATCGAGCGTCGCGTCGGTCACCTCGAACGGCTCATCGGCCAGGATCGTGTAGGCGCAGAACGAAACGTCGCGAGGGGTTTCCTGGGCCTGCAGACCAACCCGGGCGCGGAACCATTGTCGATGCTCATCGACGATGGAGATCAGCGCGATGGGGGCGTCGAAGAAATTGGCAGTCATTTCCACGATTTCATCGAAGACATCGTCCGCCGTGTTCTCGAGCACGCACAGCTCCGCTATACGCAACAGACGTTGCGTTTCGTTAAACGGGATAGGGGCGCAAGCGTTCATGAGTATCTCGGAGGGGGTACATGGGTGATGACTATATGACATCACGAAGTTCACTTTATCAGCGCACCATTTTTATCTATAGCCCCACACAAGAACTTCAACGCGCTAAAAAACCTGTCCCGTCTGCTCTGAATAAGGCTTCACCCCTTTAAAACCGGGCGGTCTGGATCAACCTGAACGGGATTGAACGAATTTGCCATTCGTCGTTCAGCCTTCAGATTTCCGGATCGACTGCCCCGAAGGCGCTTTCTATTGCTTACGACAGCACTCAAGCGGTCGGCCGATAACGGAGGACAACAACAATGGCTAAC
The DNA here is from genome assembly GCF_900184295.1 of Pseudomonas viridiflava. Classification (NCBI taxonomy): domain Bacteria; kingdom Pseudomonadati; phylum Pseudomonadota; class Gammaproteobacteria; order Pseudomonadales; family Pseudomonadaceae; genus Pseudomonas; species Pseudomonas viridiflava. The sequence continues at coordinate 5,136,225 of NZ_LT855380.1, read as the reverse complement.
ACTGGGGAAAACAATCCCGGCAATTTCGCCAACGACCCGGAACGGGCATCCGAAGCAGGAAAAAAGGGTGGTCAGGCGTCAGGCGGCAATTTCGCCAATGACCCGGAAAGGGCGTCCGAAGCAGGAAAAAAGGGTGGTCAGGCGTCAGGTGGCAACTTCGCCAACGATCCTGAGCGTGCATCCGAAGCCGGCAAGAAAGGCGGGCAGGCTTCGGGTGGCAATTTCGCCAATGATCCTGAGCGGGCAGCTGAAGCAGGCAGAAAGGGAGGACAGGCATCGGGTGGCAGTGATGACCGTGAAGAGTCGGATAAATCCTGACGCGATCATTCTTTCAGCCTGACCCGTTGTTGATAGCGTTCAACATTCAGCCAGCGTAGCCGACCGGGATATAAGAGAGTCGAGTTGAGCAGTCACGCTGACTGAGTCCTCTGATCAAATAAACACATCAGATTTTCAAACTCCCGCCCGCGCAGTTAAAGTGCGCGCCCCGAGAAAGGGTCTCGGGTATGGGTTATGGAGTTTTATCAGTGAAGTACATCAGTAAAGTCGTCGCATCCGCAGCGTTTGGCCTGGTTTTGGCAGGCTGCACCGGTGCGCCGATCAAGTCGCCGCATTACGACAGCAGTCAGTACACAGTTCTGGGTCACAGCGAAGCAAGTGCTACCGGGTTGATGCTGTTTGGCTTGATTCCCATCCGTCAGAACAGCCGCTTTGTCCGCGCTCAGGATGCGGCCATCAAGGCCAAGGGCGGTGATGCGCTGATCAATACCCAAATCCAGGAGAAGTGGTTCTGGGCCTGGGTTTTGAATGGTTACACCACGACTATCTCCGGCGACGTCATCAAGCTGAAAACTGCGCAGTAAGTTTTCGGTTTTTTAGTCGAACGCGTTTGAAGAGCCCGGTTCATACCGGGCTCTTTGGTTCTGCAGGGTCGATAATCGAGTGCGATCAGTGTGATGGAGAAGCGTGTATTCAGACCTCAGTCGGCTCTGACAGCAGGGCGATCTGGCCTTGCAGCTCAGTGAGCTGCTGGTGCGCGTACAGCGTGTTGGCGATCAGCGTGCAGAACACTTTGAGGGTTTCCAGAAGCTGCTCGTCGTCGAGCTTTTTCGGCAGCGGATCGAGGCCGCACAGCGTGCCGAAGAAATCACCGGTCGGAAAAATGATCGGCAGCGAGAAATAACTCTGAAAACCGAATTTTGCCGGAATGAAGTGCTGGGCGTATTCAGGATCGGTCGCGACTTCGTTGATCACGATAGGCTGGCGATTCAATCTCAGTTCGTTGCAGAACGTGTTTTCCAGTTTGAGCTCATGACCGGCATCCAGCCCGAAATTGAGTTCGTCATATACAGCACATGCGGTCCAGCTGCTGTCGGTCACTTTGGCGATTGCGGCGAATCTGAGCCCGGTGAGTCGGGTGACCAGTCTCAACAAGCTTGAGGTGGTTTCGATTTCACTGATGACGGCCAGTTCTGCGGAAGTCAATGTGGTGTTCAATGGTGATGCCCCGACCTGGTCATTGAGAAGCTGGCAAAGCATCAGGCAGTTCTTGAACTGCATCACACTTTCGCCGCTGCTGATCCTGCCACACCTGATCAGGGGTTACATGAAATATTCCTGGAATATGACAGCAGGCCCTTTAACGGCAGAGCATTGGCGTCAATAAGCGTTCGCAGTTGCATGCACTAACAAGGCTGCCGATCAGAAAACAACGCACTCATGCTGCGGCAAAGAGCCATTAGTACACCTGTACTATAGAGCGTGTTTTTACTCGCTGATAGGCTCCTTGATTGCCCATTGAGTCGATGCAGGCCTGTCTGCCGCGCGTATGCCCACGGCCTTTCAGGTCCTGAAACGCTCCGGCGCGTACATGTCTTCACGCCTGATGACCCTTATCGAACAGTGACCTGCCACGAGTAGCGAGATCCATGCAAAAAATCACGTTGGGCTTTACCTTTGCCGTGGTTTCGACCCAGCTTTGCGCGGGCGGCTTCGGACTCAACGAACAAAGCATCAGTGGCATGGGAACGGCATTCGCCGGTCGTGCATCCTCGGCCGACGACGCCAGTACGGTGTATGGAAACCCGGCGGGCATGGCGCGGCTGCAGGGGCAGCAGATCACCGGCGGCGTCACCTTCATCGACGCGTCCTCCGACATCAGTAACCCAAGCGGCCGTTCCACCGGTACGAACAAGGGCGACATGGTGCCGTTCAAGGCCATTCCTTTCGGGTTTTATACCTACAAGCCGAATGAACAGTGGGCATTCGGGATGGGTGTTTACGCGCCGTTCGGTCTGGCGACCGATTACGAGTCGGGCTTTCAGGGACGTGCGTTTGCCAGCAGAAGCGACGCTCGGGTGATCACGCTGCAACCCACGGTCAGTTACGCCTTCAATGATCGTGTTTCCATTGGCTTCGGACCGACCATCAACCGGCTGGCAGGCGAGCTGGAGTCCGATCTGACACTCAACCCTGCCATCCCGGACACCAATGTGAAGGTCAAGGGTGACGATGTGGCCCTGGGTTTCAATGTCGGCATTCTGGCCAACCTGACGGACACCACACGAGCGGGCATGACGTACCACTCGCGAGTCCGCTACGACCTTGATTGCCACACCAACGTAGCCACCGGCGCTGGAACGCCGCCGCAGATACTGACCAGCAATCGGTATGACTGCTCGCTGCAACTGGACACGCCGGAGTCCGTGGATCTGTCGGTCACGCAAGACCTGAGCGATGCCTGGAAGCTTTACGCGGGGGCGACCTGGACCCGGTGGAGCCGCATGAAAGACCTGGACTTCAGCACGCAAAGCATCAGCCCTGCGGTCGGTGGCGTGCTGGCCTCGTCACTGTCGAATGCCGTTGCGGGCGGTCTGGACTGGCACGACACCTGGGCTTATGCGCTGGGTACGTCCTATCGCCTCAATGCCCAATGGCTTCTGCGAACCGGCATCCGCTTCGATCAATCGCCGACCAGCAACACCAACCGCTCGCCACGCACGCCGACAGGCGATCGCACGATATACAGCGTGGGCGCAGCCTACGACCTGAGCAAAGACCTGACCCTCGACGTTGCCTATTCCTGGCTCAAGGAAGAAAGCGTGAATGTCAGCCGTTCTAATGCATTGGCCAGTTACAGCGCCCGTTATGAAAACAGTGCGAGTTTTCTCGGCGTTGGCGCGACGTATCGTTTCTAGTTCTTTCAGTTTGAAGCGCTGACTAGTACATCTGCACTATAGCCCTGCCTCGGTTGAGCGCCTTAACCTACTCAACTAGCTGATATCGAATCTTCTATGCACATCCATCTTCAGGGCCGCTGGTTACAGCGGCCCTGCGAGACGTGTCGTGCCGGATTTTCGATAGACCTTTAACGATAGGCTGATAGTGGAGAGCGCTGGCATGGGTGTGTTTGGCCGAGTGGCAAGGTTAAAAGGATTGATGGCGGCATTGGCAATACTGTCGACACTGACAGCCTGCTCTACAGGCGGTGGCAATCCGCTGGATGCAATCACCGGTGAATCGAAGTATTCGCCGGCGTTCATAAAAGCCAATATCATTCCTGGCAAGTCCACCAAAGAGCAGATTCGCCAGAAGTTCGGGGCACCGACGTCTGCGCAAGACGACGTCGCCGATAATACCTCGGATTGGTCTTACTATCGCAGTGACTCAGGTTTCAACGCCTTGAAGAAAGTGGCTTATAAATACGCGAACAAATATGGTTCCGGAGAGGTCGGGTCGGCCATGTGGCAAGGTGAATCACGTATTGGCGATGCCCAGGAAGTGATGGAGGATGCCAGTACAGTGACAGGAACACAATCAACCGGACGACAGGCGAACATCGGCACAATCTATATCTATTTCAAAGGCAACGTCGTTGACCACTACAGCACGCGCTGACCGTTAGCGCTCGGCAATATACTGACCGCTGGAGGATGGGGTTGAGCCCACCTTGAAACTCAGCAACAGTGAGCGAAGTTCGGCGGGTCGGACCGGTTTCGAGAGCACCGGAATGTCCGGGTCATTCAATGCCTGGCGGACGTGTTGAAGTTCGTGGCCGGTGATCACGATGGCGGGAATGCGCCGGCCTTGCAGCCGGTTCAGGTAGGCGATGCAGTCAGCGCCTGATGCACTACGGTCCAGATCGAAGTCGGTGATGACCAGATCACAGTCAACGTGAGCGTCGGAAATGCTGACAGACGTCTGGACCTCACACCCCCACTTGCTCAATAACATGGCAGTGGCCTGCAGCACGTTTTGATTGTCCTCGATCAACATGACCCGCAGCCCGCCGAGCAGACGCTTGTTCCAGTCGATGTTGGAAGTCTGGACAGGTAGCCTGGCCGCGACAACGGGCAATCCCGTAACCATGACCACCGTACCGCGCTCCGGAATCGAGTGGATATTGACCTTCAATTTCATGAGCCGGGCGATGCGACTGACAATGCTCAGGCCCAGCCCGACACCTTCGATGTCCCGGTCGCGCTTTTCCCGCACGCGATAAAACTCGTTGCACAGGTGAGGCAAATGTTCGGCGGAAATGCCACGACCCTGGTCATAAACGCCAATGTCGAGCTTGCCCTTACGCTTGCGACAACCGATGAGTATTGGTTTGCCGGGGGCGTATTTGAAGGTGTTGGAAACCAGATTCTGCAACAGCGTACTCAGCAGCGCCGCGTCGGTACGGACGTGGTGTTTGCTGTTGCGCACGCGAATCTGCACACCGGCCCAACTGGCTGCCTCACTGTTCTGGCTCGCCAATCCCTTGAGCAATGCGTCCAGATCTACCGTCTCCAGGCGTGGCGTGACTTCGCCGCGATTGAGCGTGTAGATGTCCAGCAAGGAGCGGAACAACTGCTCGACCGAACCCAGCGCGCGGTCGATGTTGTCGACCAGTCGACGCTCGTTGTCACCCAGGCTGGCGTCGCGCAGGCACGCCGTGAACAGGCTGATGGAGTGGATCGGTTGTCGCAGGTCATGGCTGGCCTGAGCCAGAAACCGTGACTTGGCCTGGTTGGCCTCTTCGGTTTCCTTGAGGGCCAGGTGCAGTCGGCCGAGCAGAAAGTAGACGAACAACGGCAGCACCAGCATGGTCAGGATCATCATGACTGCGACCGCGTGGTGTTCGCGCAGGAAGGGGGTCAGGGCAATGATGATCAGCAGGGAAATCATCGAGAAACCGGTCGCCAGCAACAGGTAATTGCGCCCATAGCGCATGCCGTAACCGACCGTCATGCTCAGCATGACCGAGTAAACCGGAAGCAACGCTTCGCCGCCCACGGTGATGGTGACGATCCCTGCCAGATTGTCGGTGACCAGCGCAAACAGGCGCCGCCTGCCGGAAGCCCCCGGCCGCTGGGCGATGCGCACAATCAGGCCGATCGTCACGACGGCGAAACCCAGGCAGTAGCCCAGAATCACGAACATGCGCTCTTCGGAGATTTCATCCAGCGCATACGTTATGAGCGTGTACAGCGTTGAAGTGGCAATGACGGCCATGCGCAATAGCGCCTGAGTCATTTCCAGATCAATGCGTTTGGGCAATATCGACATGACGGTTACTTGATGGACAGGCTGGAAAATTGCGCGGCGGCAGCAGATCGGGTTGGCACACCCAGTGTCTTGAGCAGGCTGGAAACATGAATGCGAACGGTAAAGGGCGAGATGCCCAGTTCCTTGGCAATCTCCTTGTTGGTCTTGCCTGACGCGACCAGTCCCAGAACTTCTTTTTGCCTGCTGGTCAGGTGGCTGAGTGCAGACATTTCCACGTCGCCCAGAATCGAGCCTTCCGGCTTGTACTTGACCACGACATCGCCATTGCGAATGGCAATGAACGCTTCGGCAATTTCCAGCGGATCGATATTCTTGCCGATAAAGCCATCAGCGCCCTGCGCCATGACCTCTGAAATAGTGTCCATATCATCGACCATGGACACCACAATGATTGAGGTGCGCTTGAACTCCTTGCGAAGTTCGCCAATGGTCTGCATTGAAACAAGGCCGGGGAAGCGCAAGTCCAGCACCAGCGTGTCAATCTCGTCACCCGAGCGCGCCAGTTCAAGCACTTCGTCAAGATTGCCAGCCTGTTCGATCACCGCGTCGGGCACCAGGCGTTCTACAGTACGCAGCATGCCCTCACGAAATAACGGATGATCATCGGCCACAATAATTCTGCAAGGCATGCCGCATACTTCCACTACTCAGAGTAGAGGGCATCATACCTGATCAAGCGAGTGTATCGTGGCTGATACAGAGACTATTAACGTATATAAGGCCTGAGTAGTGGCGGTTTGTTATTAGTCGTGCACGCTTGTAGGGCAAGTCGTGTTGCTAGATGAACCATTCAAGAACAGGTTTCCATACTTATCTGCACTTTCGTTCCATATGGCTATGTGGACGGCCTGTTGCGCATCCCTGTGGATAGCAACAACAGGCGGGTGATTATCAAACGGTTTAGCCAGGTTCCACATTATGTCCTGAATCGCAGCACCAGATTATTCATATTCACGGCAAGCCTGGACAACTCATTGCTGGCCAGCAGTGTCTGGCGAGTGCCTTCGCTGCTCTGGATCGCGAGATCACGAATGCTGATCAGACTGCGATCCACGTCCCGTGCAACGTGAGCCTGCTCTTCCGAAGCGGTGGCGATCTGCAGGTTGCGGTCGTTGATTTCAAGCACCGAATCGGTGATCTGGAGCAGCGACTGGCCAGCGTCTTCGGCCGTCTTGCGGGTGCTGTGCACTTCCAGGGTGCTCTTTTGCATGGATTCAACGGTGGCGGAGGAACCCGCCTGGATGGCAGAGATCATCTGCTCGATTTCCTGCGTCGACGTTTGTGTGCGATGAGCCAGGGCACGAACCTCGTCGGCCACCACGGCAAAGCCGCGGCCCTGTTCGCCTGCACGTGCTGCTTCGATGGCCGCGTTCAGCGCTAGCAGGTTGGTCTGTTCGGCAATGGCGCGGATGACGCTGAGCACTTTGCTGATGTCCTGCGCCTGATTGGCCAGTGCGGTGACTTGCGCCGATGAGCCTTCGACCAGATGGGTCAGGCCCTGCATCGCGGTCAGCGTTTCGGTCACTCGCCTGTTGCCCAACTCAGCGGCTACGCGCGACTGTTTCGCTGCCTCGGACGTTGACGTGGCGTTTCGTGCAACTTCTTCCACCGCAGCGCTCATTTCATTCACGGCGGTGGCCGCCTGTTCGATTTCGCTGTTCTGCTGTTGCAGCGTACGGTCGGCACTTTCTGTAATCGACGTCATTTCGACTGCCGCAGTGCTCAGTTGTGTCGAAGCGCCGGAAATCTGCTGGATGGTGTCGCGCAGGTTCTTCGACATCAGGTTGAGCGCGTGCATCAGTCGCGACGCCTCATCCTTGCCGGTCACTTCAAGTTGCCGGGTCAGGTCGCCTGCTGCGATGTCTTCTGCCAGCGACAGTGAAGAGCTGATCGGCTCGACAATGCTGCGCGTCAAAGCGACGGCGAGGAATACCGTGAGAATAAAGGCAACGATCACTACGACCAGAAGTACTTTGACACTATGGTCATACACCACGGTTGCATCGTCACCGGAGCGCTTGGCCTCCTGTACGTTCTGTTCGCGCAGGGCGGTGAGCTTGTCCTGATACGCAACAGCCCGTTGCGCCTGCTCAGTGTTGGCGAACAAAAGGGCCTTGTCGTGATCGGTTGAGTCCAGCGCAATGACCTGTTTCACGCCATCGACGTACTGCACCATCTTCGAACCGGCATCGTCGAAGTTGACCCGGTCCTGCTCGCCGGAAATCAGGTTCTTTCGATAGAACTCATTGCTCGACTGGAGCGCTGCGATGGCGTCATTGGTTTTGGCGACGGCCGCAGAATGCGAGGAAGGCTCAGTGGTAGCCAGCATTCGGATACTTTCCAGGCGCGCATGGAGCAGGGCGACCTGAATGTCATCGATGACCTGAACGCTGGGAAGCGAATTCAGCGAAATGTTTTGTTCGGCCGCCCGAAGATGGCCCATCTGAACGTACGAAAAGACACCGAGCCCGACCAGCAGGACCGTTATGATGCCGAAGCAGAGCGACGCTCTGCGTGAAATATTGAGGGATCTGAGGTTCATGTTTGCCTCCGGCGGCAAAGCGTCTTGCGGGGGATAGAATGTCCCCTTCGTGTGAACAATATTTCTGCCGGAGTTGAACTTTATTGAGTTGAAAATTCATTAAAAATTATTCATTTAAATACGCGTTACTGGAAGTAGCCTGGCACGTTTGAAGGGCGTCAAAAACGCGTTTATAGATTTTACCTATCCCGCTAATAGAGGATGTTAGTTAAGTATTTACTCTAAGGTGTTAGCGCTTTTTGAGAGTGAGGTTACGCATTTTTGTAAGTATCCGACCGGTATTAACCTCAAACGAGTGTGTCGGGAGCGGACGAGGCCGATCGCATGGAGTAAATGCTCTTCACTTTCGACCTGACGCCGTGGCGTTGCATCGGGCCTTGGCGGACGCGCCCGCGCCATCCAGAAATTTCGCGACGACACCCATGCAGGCCGTGCGCTCTTCCACGTGCGGCATGTGGCTGGACTCTTTGAAAACCACCGCCTTAATGCCGGGTACGTTGTCCTCGTAAGGCTTTACCACTCGCGGCGTGGCTTCGTCATAACGGCCGGAAATCAGCAGCGTCGGCACTTGAACGAGGTGCAGGCGATCAATGATGGTCCAGTCTTTCATGGTGCCGATCACATGAAACTCGGTCGGTCCGTTCATGGCGTGGTAAACGGTCGGGTCTTCATCAATCTGGTCGAACGTACGCTGCACTTCCTCAGGCCATGGCTTAACACGGCACACATGACGGTTATAAAAGAGGCGAGACGCTTCCTTGTATTCCTCGTCCTGCAAAGTGCCGGCCTGCTCGTGTCGCAAAAGCGTTTTCTGTACGGCTTCCGGCAACTCCCGACGCAGCCGGTTGGCTTCGCTGACCCAGGTGTGCATGTCGGCTGGCGAGTTGGCGATGACCAGCGCTTTAAGACCGGACGGCCTGAGTACAGCGTGTTCGGAGGCGAGCATGCCACCCCAGGACTGGCCCAGCAGGGCGTAGTTGTTGGCGATGTCCAAATGCATCAGCAGGTTGTCCAGCTCCGCCAGAAATAGCTCGACTGTCCAGAAGTCTGCTTTTTTGTCCTGCAAATGAGTCGACTTGCCGTTTCCCAACTGGTCGTAATGAACGACGGCGCGGCCGGTGCTGGCGATGTCCTTGAACGCATCCACGTAGTCATGGGTGCAGCCGGGACCTCCGTGAAGGATGACCAGCGGCGTGTGGGGACCACGCAGATCGCCAGTGATGCGATACCAGGTCTGGTACTGGCCAAAGGGTGCGTAACCTTCCTGGATCATTATCTCTGACATGCTGTCGGTCTCCCGGTTATGGATCGGGGCACCTTAGCGCTGTTTTTCGTCAGCGATAACTGTAAGAAATGATAGGTTTTGGCCCGAAACAAAGGGTCAGCTGTCCAGCAACCTATAATGTACGGCGCGCACCACGGCCTGTACGCGGTTCTTCGCACCGAGCTTCTGCATGGCAGAGTTGAGGTGCAGTGTCACGGTGGCGACGGAGCGATTGAGGTGCTGGGCAATTTCCCTGGCGGTCAGGCCTTCGGCAGACCAGCGCAAGCATTCGCGTTCGCGGCGCGTGAGTTTGATTGCCGTGCACGAGTGCATGGCCTCGTCGAACATCGGGTAAGCCACTTCCTGAAAGGCATGAGCCAGCAGGCCGAACTCGGCGAGACTTTGTCGGGCGTCTTCCAGTGCCGCGTCGCTGCTGTCCGAGCAGATACCGGTGAGCGTTGCGAAGCCACCTTTAGGCATGTGGATTGGCACGGTCACGCCGCAGGTCATGTGGAATTCGTTCAGATATCGCACCACGGGTGTGTGCAGGTCCTTGATCACCGTGCGCAATACGGTTTCCGCCTTCGGTTGGTAAGACCACACAAATGGCGAGACGCTGTTTACCGCCAGTTGTTGAACAGGGTCGATCTGGTAATAGCCCTTGCGGCACCAGAGCGTATGCCAGTCTTCGGGGGCATTGCGCAATGTCAGCAGTGAAGGGGTGATCAGTGCACCATCATGGGCCACGGGCACCGGGCTGTAATCGTAAACCACCGAGTCGAAACCGAGCCCCGACGCAAGCATCCATGCGCAGTCCATCTGCTGGTCCAGCGTGGCTGCAGACTGTAGACGTGTATTGAAATCCGACAACCTCACGTGCATGGCATGACTTCCTTTGTCACTCGACCCATCGAACGACAACTATAGCAATGAACGAAGCAAGGAAAGTGCCACGCGCATGAATCCGGACGATCTGCGCGTTGAAAACCTATAAGAATTGCTAGCTGTCACCCGATGGACGGCGCGATAGGGTTGAGTCATGACCTGCCGGGGATAACGGTAGGCGAAGGGCGTTTTCCAACGGTTCTGACGTGTCGTTCTATCATGAGAGGCCCGCAGCGATTTTTCGGTCCTGCTCGATCTTTCTTCAACCACCTCGGGACACGCAATGAATCTGGGTCGTTATCGTTTCATTCTCCAGCGCCCGTTGCAGCTGCTGCCGGTGTTGTTCGGTATCAGCCTGGTGACCTTCATTCTGGTGCGCTCGATCCCCGGTGACCCGGCGCGCATCCTGCTGGGTGCCCGCAGCACGCCCGATGCGCTGGCCAACATTCGCGCTCAATACGGGCTCGATCAGCCGATGTGGATGCAATACGTCTACTTCATGAAAAATCTGCTGCAGGGCGATATGGGCAAGTCGCTGCTGTACAAGATTGATGTCCTGAAACTGATCGTCACACGCCTGGAACCGACCCTGTTTCTGGTGTTGGGCAGCGTCCTGCTGGCGCTGCTGATTGCTATCCCGCTCGCCACGCTGGCCGCGCGCAACAAAGGCAGTTGGGGCGATAACCTGATTCGTGTGTTTACCACCACCGGACTGGGCATGCCCGCGTTCTGGCTTGGTATCATGCTGATCCTGCTGTTCAGCGTGAAGCTGGGCTGGTTTCCGGTATCTGGTTATGGCAACGACTGGCTCGACAAGCTTCATCACATGGTGCTGCCGTGCCTGACCATCGCGCTGGCGCTGTCCGCAGTGCTGGTGCGAAACCTGCGCGCCAGCATGCTGATGGAGTTGCAGGCCGATCACGTCACGGCAGCCCGAGCCAGAGGCGTCAGTGAAGGCGCACTGTTTCGCCGTCACGTGTTGCCCAACTCGTTGGTGCCGTCCATCAACCTGCTGGCAGTGAACATCGGCTGGCTGATCAGCGGCACCGTGGTTATCGAAAGCCTGTTCGCCATTCCGGGCATTGGTCAGTTGCTGGTGCGTGGCATCTTCAGCCGCGACTACATGGTCGTGCAGGGCGTTGCGATGGTGCTGGCCTGCGGGACGGTCATGGTGAACTTTCTGGCGGACGTGGCCACGGTTGCGGTCGATCCACGGGTGAACATCAAATGAACACGGCCCAGACCCATGCTCCTGCTCAATGGCGTACGCGTCTGCGTCTACGCTTGCGCAATGGTCGGCTGGCCATGCTGCTCGGTGGTTCGCTGCTGGGCATGTGGCTGCTGCTGGCGATCTTCGCGCCGTGGCTGGCGCCCTATGATCCGATCTTCCAGAACACCGAATTGCGCCTGATGGGGCCGCACCTGGCCCACCCGTTCGGCACCGACAATTTCGGGCGCGATATTCTTTCCCGCGTGATCTGGGCGGCCCGTGTCGACCTGCAGATCTGCGTGCTCGGCGTCATCTTCCCGTTCATGATCGGCACCTTTGTCGGCGCGCTGTCCGGCTACATTGGCGGTCGCGTCGACAACCTGTGCATGCGCGTGATCGACATCGTGCTGGCGTTCCCGTTTCTGGTGCTGATGCTGGCGATCATCGCAATTCTCGGCCCCGGCCTGACCAGCTTCTATATCGCCATGGCGCTGGTGGGCTGGGTGTCTTATGCGCGTCTGATCCGTTCGCAGATCCTGGTGCTCAAGGAAAGCGACTTTGCTCTTGCCGCCAAGAGTTTGGGCTTTGGTCACCTGCGCATTCTGTTTCGTCACCTGCTGCCCAACGCGCTGTTCGGCTCGATTGTGTTTTCCATGTCCGATGCGGTGCTGGTGCTGCTCAGTGGCGCAGCGGTCAGCTATCTGGGACTGGGCGTACAGCCGCCGCTGGCGGAGTGGGGCACGATGGTTGCCGAAGGTCAGGCGTTTTTGACCACTGCCTGGTGGATCTGTCTGTTTCCGGGCCTGGCCATCGTCACCTTGGCCATGGGCTTCAGCCTGCTGGCGGACGGCGTGGCCGAAACGTTGGGAGAACGTCGATGAACACGCCGGTACTGAAGGTCAACGACATGAGCGTGGTCGCCTGCAACCGTGGCCGCGAGGTGACGCTGGTGGATCGGCTGTCATTCAAGCTGCATCAGGGTGAGATTCTCGGTCTGGTCGGTGAGAGCGGTTCGGGCAAGACCATGGCCTGCCGGGCCTTGATGCAGTTGATGCCATCGCCGGACCTGCAGGTGCGCGGTGGATCGGTGCTGCTCAACGATGTCGATCTGCTCACGCTCGACGCGGCCCGGATGCGCGCCATGCGCGGGCGTCGCATCGGCATGATCTTCCAGAACCCCAGCAGCCACCTCGATCCGTTGATGCGCATCGGCGAGCAGATTGCCGAAGGCTTTCGTCTGCATCAGGGCTCGTCGAAGCGCGAGGCGAGGGCGCAGGCCATCGACCTGTTGCGTCAGGTCGGTATTCCCGATCCGGCGTCCCGCGTGGACAACTATCCCCATGAGTTTTCCGGCGGCATGCGCCAGCGCGCCATGATTGCCGTTGCGTTGGGCTGCGGGCCGCAGGTGCTGATTGCCGACGAGCCGACCACCGCGCTCGACGTGACCGTTCAGGCGCAGATCCTGCGGTTGTTGCTCGACTTGCGTGATCGCCACGGGCTTTCGCTGATCATGATCACCCACGACCTGGGCGTGGTGGCGCAAACCTGCGACTCCATCGCCGTGATGTACGCCGGTCGCCTGTGCGAGCACGGCAGCAAACGCGGTGTGCTGGCCCGTGCGCGACATCCCTATACGCGCGGCCTGATCGAGTGTCAGCCCGCCAGCAGTGCGGGCAATGCGCTGTTGCGCACTATTCCCGGTCAGCCGCCGCTGCTCGATGCACTGCCCGAAGGCTGCCGGCTCCATACGCGCTGCACGCACGCCGGTCCGGATTGTGCTGCACAGTTACCGTTCATGCGTTCTGTCGGCGACAACCACGCCGCTGCCTGCCATTACCCGTTACCGGTGACGTCGACGCACACCGAAGATGTGCACTCATGAGCGGCCCGACGTTGCTGAACGTGAATGATCTGGTCGTGCGTTTCCCGGCTTCCGGAACCGGTTTTCTGGGCATGCACAAACAATGGGTGCAGGCCGTCAACGGTGTGTCTCTGACCATCGGCGCAGGCGAGACGCTGGGGCTGGTGGGCGAGTCCGGTAGCGGCAAGAGCACGCTGGGCCGCGCCATTCTGCGCCTGAATGACGTGACTTCCGGGCAGATCGTTTTCGATGACGTGGACGTGGCGCAGGGCAGCGGCATTCATCTGCAACGCCTGCGCAGCGAAACGGCAATGATCTTTCAGGACCCGTTCTCTTCGCTCAATCCACGCATGACCATCGGCGCCACGTTGGCTGAGGTGCTGCATGTGCAGCGCAAGGTCGCCAGGCCCGACATTCCGGCGCGCGTTATCGAACTGCTGGACATGGTCGGCCTGCGCCCGGAGTTCGCCGACCGTAAGCCCGGCGCCCTGAGCGGCGGGCAGTGTCAGCGGGTCGGTATCGCCCGCGCGCTGGCCATCGAGCCGCGGCTGATCATTGCCGACGAGTGCGTGGCCGCGCTGGATGTGTCGATTCAGGGCCAGATCATCAACCTGCTGCTGGAACTGCGCCAGCGCATGAACCTGGCCATTCTGTTCATTGCTCACGACCTGGCCATCGTGCGCCGGCTCTGTGATCGGGTGGCAGTGATGTACCTGGGCCGCATCGTCGAGGAAGGACCTGTCGAGTCGGTGTTTCTCAGCCCGCGTCATCCCTACACCGCCGCCCTGATTCAGGCGATCCCGGAAATCGATCCGGACCGCCCGTTACCCAGCGAACCGCTGCAGGGCGAACCGCCGAGCACGCTGCATCTGCCGGACGGCTGCGCGTTTCATCCACGCTGCCGTTTTGCCCGAGCCGATTGTTCCAGCATCGCACCGCCCACGCGTCATGTGGGCGAACAGCGCTACGACTGTGTGCTTGAAGAACCCGTTTTCTGATCCCGTAATCACTATCCGTTCTCGATACCGACAAGGAGTTTCCGTATATGAAAGCACGACCTGTGAAGTTGCTGACCGTCGCCATGCTGGCGGCCTGTTCTCTGGCTGCCGGGGTGGCGGAAGCCGCTGGCGTGCTGACCATCGGCCGTCGCGAAGACGGCACCACGTTCGACCCGATCAAGAGCGCGCAGAACATCGATAACTGGGTGTTTTCCAACGTCTACGACGTGCTGATCCGCGTTGATAACAAGGGCACGAAACTGGTGCCGGGGCTGGCAGAAAGCTGGAGCATTTCACCGGACGGACTCACCTACACCTTGAAGATGCGCCCGTCGAAGTTTTCCGACGGCTCCGAGCTGACTGCCAGCGATGCGGTGTTCAGCCTGCTGCGCATTCGTGATGACAAAGGCTCGCTGTGGAGCGACTCGTACAAAATCATCGACACCGCTGTGGCAAGCGACCCGCACACGCTGGTGATCACCCTGAAACATCCGTCGGCTTCGTTCCTCTCGCAACTGGCGCTGCCCAACGTCTCGATTCTTTCCGAGAAAGCCATGAAAAGTCTGGGCGAAGAAGCCTACGCGGAAAAACCGGTGGGGTCGGGTGCGTTTACCGTCAAGGAGTGGCGACGTGGCGACCGGGTGATTCTGGAAAAGAACCCCAACTTCTGGGAAGCCTCGACCGTCAGCCTTGACGGTGTTGAGTGGATCTCGGTACCGGACGACAACACTCGCATGCTCAAGGTCCAGGCCGGCGAGCTGGATGCCGCGATCTACGTGCCGTTTTCCCGCGTGGAGACTCTGAAGAAAGACGCCGGTCTGGTCGTACATGAAGACCCGTCCACCCGCGAAGATCACCTGCTGATCAACCATGAGCATGGCGCACTGGCGAAAGTGGAAGTGCGTCAGGCGCTGGACATGGCCATCGACAAGAAATCCCTCGTAGAAGCCGCCACCTTCGGACTGGGTACTGTTGCCAATTCCTACATCCCCAAAGGCGCGCTGTATCACTATGCTGACAACCTGCAACGCCCTTACGACCCGGTGAAAGCGAAGAAAATGCTGGCCGACGCGGGCGCTTCAGACCTGAAACTCAATTACATCGTCAACGCAGGCAACGAAGTCGACGAGCAGATCGCCGTCATGCTGCAACAGCAACTGGCCAAGGTTGGCGTGACCACCACGCTGCAGAAAGTCGACCCGAGCCAGAGCTGGGACATGCTGATCGCCGGTGACTACGACATCTCCGTGATGTACTGGACCAACGACATCCTCGACCCGGACCAGAAGACCACGTTCGTGCTCGGGCATGACACCAACATGAACTACATGACCCGCTACAAGAACGACAAGGTCAAGGAGCTGGTTGCCGCCGCCCGCGTGGAAATGGACCCGAAAAAACGTGAGCAGATGTACATCGACCTGCAGAAAATGGCCAAGGCCGACGTGAACTGGATCGACCTCTACTACAGCCCGTACATCAGCGTGTCGCGCAAGAACATCGAACACTTCGGCCAGAACCCGCTGGGTCGCTTCACGCTGGAGGAGACGGTCAAGCGTTGAGGTTCGGTGTTGTCTGGTCGCAGACCCCAGACTGTGGGAGCCCTCACGACGTCTTTGATGTAGCGCTGTAGCGCAGCAAACACCGGACCGTGGGAGACGGCTTGTCGGCGATGAACGATGACGCGATATTCCTGACATACCGCGTCGACTGCATCGCCGGCAAGCCGCCTCCCACTAACGGTTTTTTATTCAGCTGGCTACATTTTATTGCTGAAAGGCCGCTGCCTTTTGACCCGATACATATCGCCGTCCGCATGGCTGAGCAGGGTGTCGGCGTCTTCCCCATCTGCCGGATAACACGCGACGCCGATGCTGCAGGACGGCATGGCTATTGCGCCAGACGCCTCATCCAGCGGTTCAGCCATGGCCTCAAGAATCTGTCTGACTTTCATGGACACCGCGTCCCGGGACGGAATATCCGTCAGCAAGACTGTGAATTCGTCACCGCCAACACGGGCCACCGTGCCTGTCTCGCCAATGCAACGTTCCAGGCGCCGAGCCACCGTACACAGCACCTGATCGCCCGCAGCATGCCCGTGCACGTCGTTGATGCCCTTGAAATCATTGACGTCCAGGAACAACAAGGCCAGCGAGCTTTGGCTATGACGTGCAACCCGCAAGGCTTCGTCGAGCCGTTCGTTGAAAAGCGAGCGGTTGGTCAGCGCTGTCAAAGGATCATGATGGGCCAGAAAGCGTAACTCTTTCTCGGCCTTGGCCAGCGCCGTCACATCACGCGCGACGCCGATCCGTGCGCCGACTTCTTCAGACCAGAACGCCGCCCACAGGATGTAGACGATGCTTCCATCCTTGCGAAGGTAACGGTTACGGAAATCGAAGTGCGGTTGCCCGTTCATGACCCGGTCGATAGACGCTTTCGTGGCCGCCAGGTCTTCAGGGTGCATATAGCCAGTAATCTGCGTCCCGACCAGCTCGGCAGCGCGATAGCCCAACAGCGTCTCGCACGCATCGCTGACGAATACGATCTGGTTGTCGCTGTCGACCACAAAGACCGTATCCAGCATCAGATGGATGAGCTTGGGGTAGAGCGCTTGGAGGTCAACGGGCATGTTCAGGAACGTCCGGGTCAGGTCGTCCCGATCATAGCCTGATCATCGACTGGCGCGTCGAGGAAATGATGGCTTTCTGATGCTCTTTCAACGCGTGCCCCACAGTCCGTGGTCGCAGCAAGACTCTTGTATAACGCTGAGCACAAGCATGGGCATGATCGGCGTGCTTGAGATCACGCTGATCGTTCCTACGCTCCGCGTGGGAATGCCTCCCAGGACGCTCCGCGTCCGCTCTCGAAGGTGGCGCAGAGCGATGGGCACGATCAGGGTTGAGGCTGCATTCTGAACTTTGTGGGCCGGGCGTGGGTCTGGTCCGGGTGGTCACGGCAACGGCTTAGTGCGTTGTCATCTATTGTTACCATGAAACGCTTAGACTCGTTTTACCATAGGAACAGCGAGGATTCAGACGGCTGCATGTTGTAGCGTGCTGTTTATAAAGGAGGTTCTTGTGGATAAAAAACCTGAAAATGACGTGCCGGAACAAACGCAGAATGCCAATATCGAAGGCATCCCGGCACCCAGCGGCGACGCTAATCTGATCGATACCGACTATGTGATTGGCCAGGATAATATCAAGGGCCAGTTCTCGTTCTCGCTTGATATCCACGGCAAGGTATTCATTATTTCGGCCGCGACGGTGGTGCTCTTTGTCGTGCTGACACTTGCACTTCAGGCCGAAGTAGAGCCGCTCTTCAACGCGATACGCAATTGGTTGACCGGGCATCTGGCCTGGTTGTTCATGAGCGTGGCCAACGTTTTTGTCGTGCTGTGTCTGGCGCTCATCGTGTCGCCGCTCGGCAAGGTTCGTATTGGCGGCAGGGAAGCCAAACCGGATTACACGTATGTGGGCTGGTTCTCGATGCTGTTCGCCGCAGGCATGGGCATCGGGCTGATGTTCTATGGCGTTGCCGAGCCGATGTCTCACTATTCTGCGGCAATGGATGGTGTCAGTGTCGATGCGGCGGGCTTGCGTACCGACTGGGCGCCATTGGGCGGCGCGCAGGGTGACATGAAGGCATCCGCCGATCTGGCGATGGCGGCGACCATTTTCCATTGGGGTCTGCATCCGTGGGCCATTTACGCAATTGTCGCGTTATCGCTTGCACTGTTTTCCTATAACAAGGGATTGCCGCTTTCGATCCGCTCCATCTTCTACCCGTTGCTGGGTGAGCGGGTGTGGGGCTGGCCCGGGCATATCATTGATATTCTGGCGGTGTTTGCCACGCTCTTCGGCCTGGCCACTTCGCTGGGAATTGGTGCCGAGCAGGCTGCTGCGGGTATCGAATATCTGTTTGGTATCAAATCCAGCAATGTGAGCAAAGTCGTGCTGATCGTGGGCATTACGCTGATTGCACTGTGGTCGGTACTTGCCGGTCTGGACAAGGGTGTGAAGTTGCTGTCGCAGGTCAATATGGGACTTGCACTGCTTTTGCTCGTCTTCATTATCGTGGTGGGTCCAACAGTGGCCATCTTTACCGGGTTCTTCCATAACCTGGTCAACTACGTCGAATACCTGCCCGCACTTTCCAACCCGTTCGGACGTACCGATACCGAGTTCACTCAAGGCTGGACAGCGTTCTATTGGGCATGGTGGATCAGTTGGTCTCCTTTTGTCGGGATGTTCATTGCACGCGTCAGTCGTGGGCGTACGGTCCGCGAGTTCCTGATTTCGGTCCTTCTGGTTCCAACGCTGGTGTCGGTGCTCTGGATGACGACGTTTGGCGGCACGGCCATCGATCAGGCAACGCTGCAAGGCGTGGTCAGCGTGAAGGATGCCGTGCTCGAGCTGAAGCTGTTCGCCATGCTGGGCGAGCTCCCGCTCAAGGAAATCACCTCGTTCCTGGGTATCGTTCTGGTGATCGTGTTCTTCATCACCTCGTCCGACTCCGGCTCATTGGTGATCGACACCATCACGGCTGGCGGCAAGGTCAACGCGCCGGTTCCTCAGCGTGTTTTCTGGGCCGTCATTGAAGGCGTTATCGCCATTGCCCTGTTGCTGGGCGGCGGCCTGGTCGCACTGCAGGCGATGGCGGTTTCGACCGGTCTGCCGTTTGCGATTGTGCTGATGCTGGGCTGTATCTCGCTGGTCAAGGGGCTGCTGTCCGAGCCACGCTCCTGATCTGACGACTGAACGCAGCGAGCCTTCGGGTCGCTGCGTTCAGGTCATCCTTCGCTTCCAGTCATCAACTCCATACCTCACCCACGGTCGTCGATGGCGCATAGTGCGTGGCTATCTGCGCTTGCAGCAGCTCCGCCGTTGCCAGTGCGTCGGTCAAGGCATGGTGCGCAAGGTACTGCGGAAGATGGTAGCGACTGCGGCTGTCGGCCAGCCGGATCGACACCGGCTGACGCCTCAGCAAGCGGTCAATCCAGCCACGTTTTTTTCGGTACAGGCGCGCCTCCAGTTGCATGGTGTCGATGACCGGAAACTGAAGCCCTTCACCAATCTGTCTGCGTAATGCCTGATCGAGAAAATTGCGCTCGATGGCTCTGTAGTGCACCACCATGACCTTGCCTGCCATCGCGGTCAGCAACTGCTCCATCACGTCGGACAGCTGCGGCGCACTGTGGATGTCTGCGTGGGTGATGTGGTGAAACACCACTGAAGCACTGCTCAGCTCGGTGGGAGGTTTTATCACCCAGTAGAGTGACCGGCCGCACTGTATGCGCTTGAGGGTGAAGGGCATGATGCCAATGCTGACGATGTTGTCGGACTCGGCATTCAGCCCAGTGGTCTCCAGGTCCATGGCGAGCAACGGGATCTCGTCCAGAGGCTCATCTGCTCCCGGAACGCCGGAGCGGTAATAGTTTTGCAGGAGCGGATGGCGGGACGTTTGCGTCAGTCGGTCAAACGTCTCTGGCCAATTCAGGGGCGCAACGTCTTGGTCTGGCTTCACGGTCCGGCTCATCGCAATGACCGCGTTTGACCCGGGTAGCGAAAACGCAGGAATTTCTGCGCGCTGCTGAGCACTTGAAAGGATTCTTTCAGGTTGTGGCGCTCGCTGGTGGTGAAACGCTCGGGCTCGATGTAATTGTCGGGTTCCTGTCCCTGTTCCATCGCCTCCGCCTGATGGCGAATCCGCACCATCGATAAAAACTCGAGCGCGTAGCGCAGATGCTGCAGGCCCTCCGGCTGGATCAAGCGTGTCGCGCTGATGGCGTCCAGGCGATCGAACGAGTTCTGCGCGGTCGAGCCACAGGCCAGGGCGTGGACGCGAATCAGGTCGGTCAACGGCGCAGTCCCGCGCCCCTTGAGATTGATGATCTGCTTCTGGCGCCCATCGGTTTCCATCACAAAGGTTCGGAAGAAGCCCAGCGGCGGCGTCCGATTGAGCGCATTTCTGGCCATCGCAGCCAGAAAGTCGGGGTTTTCCTTCGACTTTTCGGCGCAGAGCGTCTTGAGCGTTTCAACCAGCTGCAGTTGCCCGTACACGCCGTCCAGGTCGAAAAAAATGCAGCTGTTGAGAAGGGTCGCAGCACTGGGCTTTTCGATCCACTGCGCGAAATAGGATTTCCAGACATGCAACGGCTGACGCCACTGCGCGTTGGTGGCCATGATGCCGCCCTTGCAATAACTGTATCCGCACGCCGCCAGTCCGTCGCTGACGAAGGCGGCGAGCTTTTTGAAGTAGTCGTCATGCAGGCCGGGGTCAAAACTGTCGTCCAGCACCAGGGCGTTGTCCTGGTCGGTGACCAGCAACTGTTCGTCCCGCGCCATGGAACCCAGCGCCATGAAGCAGTACGGAACGGGAGCCGGCCCCAGTTCCCGCTCGCCCAGTTCCAGCAGACGCTGCGTAAAGGCGCGGCCGATGCCGGAAATGGCACTGCCGATCATGTGTGCGGTTGCGCCGTCACGAACCATACGGATGTACGTGCCACGAAGATCGCGCAACAAGGACTGCAGGCCCGAAACCGATGTCTGGTTGGAAATGCTGTTGACCAGATACAGGCTGCTCTGTGACTCGTGCCGAATGATGTCCGACAGGTTGATCAGGCCCTTGGTACGGCCGCGATCCATGACCGGCAGGTGGTGAATGTTGTGCCTGAGCATGCACAGCATCGCCTCGAATACCGAGTCGTTGGCCTGAATCGTTACAGGGTCGGCCGACATGACCTGTGTAATTTCGGTATCGCCACTCAGATTGGCCGCCACCACGCGGTTACGCAGGTCTCTGTCGGTGACGATACCGAGCATTTTTTCGGTACCGTCGGCAGGTTTGTCGAGGACCACCACGCAGGAAACGCTTTCCTTGCTCATCAGCTGGGCTGCCTGCTGCACACTGGTCTGTGGCGAAACCCAGACCAGCGAGCGGGAAATCAGCGCCAACGATTTGAGTTGAATCAGCTCGCTGGCGCGTCCCTGGGCTTCGACTGCTGATTTGAGTCGCGAGTGACCTTCGGCTTCGACGAAATCGGCGAAGCTGTCATGGCGTTCGCACAGCTCGGCAAACATGTCCGAAGGGATGAAATAGATCAGGCTGTCTTCGAGCGCCTTGGCCGGAAAGCGAACCTTGTTGCTGCGCAAGAGCCCCGCCTGGCCGAAAATGTCGCCTTCGACCAGCCGGTTGTAGAGCTCTCCCGTGCGGCGGTAGATCTCAACCGCGCCGCTGCGCACATAGTGCAGATCAGTGATCTGCGACCCTG
Source organism: Pseudomonas viridiflava (assembly GCF_900184295.1). NCBI lineage: Bacteria > Pseudomonadati > Pseudomonadota > Gammaproteobacteria > Pseudomonadales > Pseudomonadaceae > Pseudomonas > Pseudomonas viridiflava. The sequence goes on along the minus strand of NZ_LT855380.1, from coordinate 5,114,642 downwards.
CTTCGAGAATGACGCTGCCTGCCCTGAAGTAGCTGACCTCGATTCGCTGGGCAATCATGTCCAGCGTGTCTTTGGGCAATACGTCGAAAGGAGGGAAGCGATGAAGGTGATCGCTGATCTCCTGAAGTTCGATCTGCATGAAACCTCGTGCGCTAACGTGTGTGGGCGGACTGCCCGTTCGCTGGGCAATCCGTCTGGCGAACCTTATGGACCGTTATCGGAGCGCAAAGATCGATCACCGGTTTCCGAATTTGAGCTTGCCCCATATCAGCCCGATGATCGCGGCGGTTGACGAGGCGGCCAGCACGCTGAGTTTGGCCGACGACAGCAGGGCTTCATCCGAAAACGCCAGTGAGGCGATGAAGATGGACATGGTGAAGCCGATACCGGCCAGCAACCCGACCAGAATCACGCCCGCCCAGGTCACGCCTTCCGGCAGCTTGCAGATATTGAGTTTGACCAGCGTCAGGCTGGCGAGAATGACGCCCAACGGTTTGCCCAGCACGAGCGCCAGCATCACGCCCAGAAACACGCTTTGGGACATCGCGTTATCCAGGTTGGCCCCTTCCAGATTCACCCCCGCATTGGCCAGCGCAAAAAGCGGCATGATGCCGAACGCGACCCAGGGATGCAGCGCCACCTGAACACGAAGCACCGGTGGCAGGACTTCGCGCTGCGCTTGCCTGAGCTGCTTGAGGGGCTTTGCCAGTTCTTTCGGGTCGTCATTGGCGTGAGAAAAGCGGCCCATCAGCTCCTGAAAGGTGCGTCCGATCGTTTCCATAGGACGCTCTCTGGCTGGCCGGGAATTGACCGGCGTCATCAGGCCCAGGATCACGCCTGCCAGCGTCGGATGAACCCCTGTTTTCCAAAGCCCGAACCAGACGATGGCGCCCGGCACAATGTAGGCGTAAGCCTTGCCGATCCCCATGCGCTGCAGCACGAGCACCAGTGCGAGACCGCCAAGGGCGATGAGCAGGCCGTTGTAGTTCAGGCTTTCGGTGAAGAACACGGCAATGATCAGAATGGCGACGATATCGTCGATGATCGCCAGTGCCAGCAACAGAATACGCACGCCACTGGGAATGGATTTGCCCAGCAACGCGAGGACGCCCACCGCAAAAGCGATGTCAGTGGCGGTCGGGACTGCCCAGCCTGCGTTGGCGGCGGTTCCGTGGTTCAGCGCGATGTAGATGATGGCGGGCACCATGACGCCGCCCAGTGCAGCCCCGAGCGGCAGAATCGCCAGCTTCATGCTTGCCAGTGCGCCATCCCTGATTTCCTGACGGATCTCTGCACCGACGACCAGAAAGAAAATCGTCATCAGCCCGTCGTTGACCAGAAAGTGCAATGACTGGGAGATTCTGAAATCACCAAAGCCCAGGCTCACCTGGGTGTGCCAGAAATGTTCGTAACTTTCAGCGGCGGGGCTGTTGGCCCACACCAGCGCCGCCAACGCTGCAAGCAGCAGCACGATGCCGCTGACCGCTTCGATGTGCGAGAACCTTTCCAGTGCGGACAAGGCGCGCTCTGTCAGAACCTGAGGACGTGGAATTACGGGGGCGGGGGGCTTTCTGTCGGACACAATGACTCTCCGTTGGCGGCCCGACCAACGCGTCAGCTTTAACCTGCACCGTGCGATATGCCTCGATACACCCACGGCGATGATAGAAACGTGAGCAGCCAGATGCAAATGACAGCGCTGGACACTTGAACCCGGCTGCTGCGAGCGGCCCAGCCATGTGCCAGGCTAAAGGGCATTTATTGTTGCATCGCCAACTGAAACCAGGCTGTTCAAGGACACCCGCCGGGCGGTGTATTTCGTTCTCGCCGCGCTGGGCAAGAGCTTGGGAATGAAAAACGCGAGCAGATGCACATCGCCGCTTCCCAGGACTGGATATCCATCAGCAAAAAGCCGTGAACCCGTTACCGCCAACATCGCCTCGCGGGCATCACTGACGAACATCATCTGACTGTAGCTGTTGAGCTCAAAGAACGTATCCGGTATCGGATGGATGAGTTTCGAATGGAGCGCTTGCAGGTCGACAAGCATGTTCAGAAACATCTGGTCATGTCGTTCTGATCGTCGCGTGTTCGCAAACCCGGGCGGCAAAAATATGGCTTTTTGCCGGCTGTCGATACAGTTTTTGTTCGTCAGTTTTCTGGAGTGTGGATTTGTCCTGTCGGGTCTGATGCCGGGGCTAGGACAGGTCGAGCAATACGCTGCTCTCTATTCAATCCGAAGTCGCGGTAAGGGAGTGCTCCAGATCAGTGCGCTCAAAAAGTATTGCAACGCTTTACAACGAGAGTTTCACGCATTATGGTAATAGTCATGTCACCGCCAAAAGTGGTGATAAGCACTCAATATCAAGTGTTCAAAAAACGCTTCGAAAGTCTGAGGTCACCTTATGATCTGATTGTCATTTTTTTGGAGTTTCAACGTGCACGAAGCGCTCTCTGTAGTCCGTAATCCTCGCCTCACATCCCTCGCTTTGAAATCATCGTTATCCGATGGTCATAAACGCTGTTTGCTATCTCATCGCCATCATTTGAACAATCTGCCTTTGGATGCCTGATCACCGTTCGGCTTTATAGCCGTCTGGTAGAAAATCATGGATGACGCCTGTCGGTCCGACAGTAATCTTTCATCAGGCAGTTAATGGCCGGTCTGCTGCCTCACTTTTCAGGCCCGTATTCAAACGACTCAATAGTAAATTGTCGATTCGGCTTGCCGGCTTGGTGGGGGCTGCAGTGCTGCACACACGTGATGCCTTTTCAATGTCAAAGATGAGGCACGAGGTGGTGTATTGGCTTTGTTGGATGAACACTCTATTGCATGGAATCAGTGATGAATAAGAAAGACTTAATGGAAGAGTCTGGCGCGATCAGAAACAGTTATGCAGGGCTACCTTGTCAAGGTGTCTGGACATGGTTGACGGGGAAAGAGCTGGATGGTCGTAAACCGCTCTGGTCATCTACACCTACAGAATGTGTGATATGGGCATGCCTTTGGTTTTTCGGGGGGTGTGCGCTCTCCATTAGCCTGTGCGTGGCTGACATGAGCCTGATGTGGTTGATTCCTTCCGTCATTCTTACTGCCGGCGGCGCTCGGTACATCGTGGCAACCATTATTCACCATGCGGTTCACCACACGGTTTTTGCAAGTGCTCGCAAGAACAAGGTACTGGCGGAAATCCTATCCACGGTAACGTGGGTGCAGCCATACGATGTGTATCGAAAGTTTCATGTTTTCGAACATCATGGCAGTGAATTCTCTACCGCTGACGATCAGGACCTGGCAGCGATTTACCGAATGGGTTTGACGCCCGGCAAGTCCGAGCGCGAGCTTAAAAGAACGTTGTTGCTTCAGTGTTTCAATCCGTTCATGCATTTGAAGTTTCTGATGGGGCGTTTGAAAAGTAACTTTATTGGCGCGCCTTTTTATCGGGTTATCATGAGCGTCACCTGGATGATGGTCCTGGCTGCGTTGGCCTTGACAGTCGGTGCTCAAACGTTCCTCTTGTCTGTCGCGCTGCCCTTGGTGCTGGTCTATCAGATATGTTCCATCCTGCACTTGGTGACCGAACATGTATGGGTCATCAGACCTGCGCAGCAAAGTGTCAAAGAGGCTCATCAAAACAACAGCCTGGGACGTTTTTGTGGTGAGCATACGCCGGATGATCGCAATCAGGCCATCAGGTCTCTGCAATGGTGTTTCTGGCTGGCCAGACACCTGTTCTGGCACCTGCCCGTACGCATTCTTTTCGTGCAGGGCTCTTTGGTTGTTCACGACTGGCACCATCGGCATGGGGGGAAGCGAGACTGGCCGAACTCCATCCAGGCGCGGGAAATCGAGGTGAGCAAGGAGGCCGCCAATGAGGTGTATTCCTATACTGATATCTGGGGTTTCTTCAACGCAATCGAGTACACGCTTGCTGGCATCAGTCAGTCAGATCAACACGTGGACCTGAACGAGTTGAAGTATCGACTTAACTAACGAACCACTTAAGAGTGACACACCCTTCCAATAAAGGAGTTATGGATATGACCGTGCACGCGCTGACGAAAGAAATACAAGACATCCAGGGCAACCCTCTGGATATCGTCACCGGTTTCAAGTTTGTACCCGGTAGCCATTACAGGAAAAATATTACGCTTGATGAGTTGCAGTCATTTCGTGAATTTTATGAGTCACAGATAGCGGATGATCCGTACGCTACGCAGGTTCGGGATCGGGGTATGGTCAAGGTTATTTACAACCCCTACACGTCGGCGCTCAGGGTATCGGATACGCAAAATTACTTCCAGTCCTACGGGGCGAATGATTCTGACGGCGGTAGAGTTCGCGTCTTTCCTTCCATTTCCCCGGTATTAGTGGAGAGTTCCACGTTTCAGAAGATTCTGGGGCATGATGCCGAGCTGATGAGGGCCTACTGTGATCGTTTTAATCGAGACGAGCTGAATCTGAGTATCCACTTTATCCGTTACAAGGCGGTCGAGGGCGGCGCGTCTTACAGTTCCCCTGTCTGGCTGCATGTGGATGACGAGCCTTTGGTGTTCATTCACCTGATTAATCTAACGTCCAATGCGTTGGGTGCAGATAATGTGATTTCTGGCATGGATAACAAACCAACCAATGTATTACGTCTGACAGAACCCTTCGATACACTCATTGTGGATACCATGAAAAAACATGCCGTCACCCCATTGGGCTCGTCAGGGGGGATGGCATATCGAGACGTCATGCTTATTAATCTCGAAGCCGATCTGCAGCAAAAATAGCGGGTTCGTTACTCAAAAAGGTGATTGTTGTGAATACTGTGCCAGATGAAAAACAAGGACGCATGGCCATGATCCTGGCCATGATCATTTCAGGGACCATCGGCTTTTTTGTGGTGTCCTCTGAACAGAGTCCCTTCAACGTGGTGTTTTTTAGGTGCGTGATTGGAGGTGCCGGATTATTGCTGTATTGCCTGCTGAAAGGTTATTACAGCGGCATAAAGCTTACGTCCCGGCAGGCAATGTTTCTGGTGGTAGGTGCGTTGACCTTGATATTTAACTGGGTCTTCCTTTTCACGGCCTATCGTCTGACGTCCATAGGGATCACTACAATCATCTACCATCTTCAGCCATTTTTCTTATTGTTCAGCAGTGTGCTGTTCATGAAAGAGGCCGTCAAAAGATCGAACCTCGTCTGGCTGGTACTCGCGTTTCTCGGACTGGTCATCGTCGTCAAGCCAGACCAGGCCGCAATGGATCATCGCTTTCTTCTGGGCTGCCTCAGCGCGCTTGCAGCGGCGATACTGTATGCGATCACTACCTTGATGACGCGGCAGATTTCCAATGTCTTGCGCCCTGAAGTGATTGCCAGCTCACACATGGTCATCGGGTCGCTTGTTTTCTTTTTTCTCGTTGATTTTTCTGCGCTTCCTTCCACGGCGGTTCATTGGGGGGCCATTGTGACGTTGGGTCTGTTTCATACGACCTTTATGTACTTGCTGCTTTACACGGCTTTCAAGAAGGCCGCGACTGCAAGTCTGGCTATCTTCGGATTCCTGTATCCGCTAGTCGCGCTCATTGTGGATTACCTGGCGTTCGATCATGTCATCACTGTGTGGCAGGCGTTGGGAGCAGTGCTCATTCTGGCCTCTGGCTTGGCTTACAACTACGGGATTTCCATTCCATTCATGGAAAGGAAGTGCGCCGCGGACAAGCTCCCAAATTAAGCGCCACCTCAAACATGGAGAGGCTCCGATGCTGGAAAATTATGTGAAAAAAATCCATGGGTCCCGAATTTATGAGGTGGCCGTCAAAACCCCTTTGCAAGAGGCTCCGCAGTTATCGAGCCGCTTGAATAACCGGGTTCTGTTGAAGCGAGAAGACCTTCAGCCTGTCTATTCATTCAAGCTGCGCGGTGCTTATCACAAGCTGACGCAACTGACCGATGTGCAGCGTGGGCTGGGTGTCATCACTGCTTCGGCAGGCAACCATGCGCAAGGTCTGGCATTGGCTGCAAAGATTCTGGGCTGCAATGCAACCATTGTGATGCCCATTACCACGCCCGAAATAAAGATCGAAGGTGTTCGTTCCAGAGGTGCGAAGGTTGTCCTGTTGGGGGATTCTTTTCCTGAAGCACTGGCCCACGCCCTCTCTTTGTGTGACGAGCATGGTTTCACCTTCGTTCACCCTTACGACGATCCTGATGTGATTGTCGGTCAGGGCACTGTAGCGATGGAGATTTTGCGCCAGCATCCCGATTCCATCGACGCTATTTTTGTACCTGTAGGAGGGGGTGGCCTCATCGCCGGCATCGCGGCCTATGTCAAATATATGCGTCCGGATATTCTGGTGATTGGTGTAGAGCCTGAAGATTCAAACTGCCTGCAGCAGGCTCTGCAGGCAGGCCAACGCGTCATACTGCCCCAGGTCGGACTGTTCGCTGATGGGGTGGCAGTCAGTCAGATTGGTGCTCACACGTTTGATGTCTGTAGAACATCCGTCGATGAAGTTGTCACTGTCAGCTCGGATGAAATTTGCGCAGCAATCAAAGACATTTTCGAAGATACACGGTCCATCCCTGAGCCAGCAGGTGCATTGGGGCTTGCTGGAATGAAGAAATACATCAGCAAGAAAAGCGTCTCAGGCAAGACACTTATTGCCATAAATTCGGGTGCCAACATTAACTTTGATCGGTTGCGTCACGTTGCCGAGCGTGCGGACATAGGCAAAGAGAGAGAAGCCGTTTTTGCGGTCACGCTACCTGAGAGGGCAGGAAGTCTGTGGTCTTTGTGCGAGAGCCTGCGAGATCGACAGATCACAGAGTTTGGCTATCGCTGTCAGAACGGTCCTGAGGCTCAGGTGTTTCTGGGGATACAGACACGTCCCGAACACGCGCCTCGGTCAGAGCTTATCCAGTCGCTCAAAGCATGCGGACTGATGGTGACTGATCTGACTCATAATGAACTGGCGAAATCACATGTGCGCCATATGATGGGAGGTCGCGCCACCCATCCGTTCAACGAAGTTCTTTTCCGTTTTGAGTTCCCGGAGCGTCCCGGAGCGCTGGTCCGCTTTTTGGAGAAGATAGGCACCCAGTGGAGTATTTCAATGTTTCATTACCGAAATCATGGTGCAGCAGAGGCACATGTGATTGTAGGGATGCACGTACCCGTTGAGGACAAGCAACGACTGATCAAAGTGCTGGATACAGTCGGTTATCCTTACAGGGATGAGACTGACAACGTGGCCTATAACCTTTTTCTGGGACAGACAGCGGTATTGACTCCTTTGCAGCAGAAGATGCCAGTGGTCATGACCCAAAAATATCCTGTGATGAAGGTGAGTGAGCATTGCGGTGAGGTGACGCTCGTATGAGTAAAGAAAGCATTCGAGTTTCGTTACGGGTCAGCAAGTTCCACATACTCACCACTGAATCACCCCATTGTTTGCTCGAGAAAGCTGCTCGCGCTGACGCCATCCAGATTGGCGTATCTGTTCGATGCGTACATTAGCGGTCGAGCGCCGACATTTTGGGTTAATTCTGCCTTGATGCTTTCATAAATGCGTTCATGCCCCGCCAGCTTAATCTCACGCCTGATGCTGACGCCGCGCATCGGTCAGCATCGAGATGGTCAGCTTGCGGACTTCCAGCTTGCTGATCTCCACATGAGAGCGCAGCAGCAACAGCGCTTCATCACGCTTGCGGGCCTGAAGGGCGTTGAGGATGGCAGCGTGTTCGAGGTAGGTGTGTTCGATGCGCGCGCTCTTGAAGAAGTCCAGACGTCGGACGATGCGGATGCGTTCGGTGACTTCGTGGTGCACGCGGGCCATTTCCTGGTTGCCTGACGCAGCCACCAGTTGGGTATGAAACTGCTCGTCGAGATCGGCGACCACTTGCATGTCGGTGTGCCGTTGGCTTTTGTCCACCAGCCAGTGTCCACGCAGGATGTTGAGTTCCGGGTGGACCTCGGCAGACGCACAGATACGTTCGACGGCCGCGCACTCCAGCACGATGCGCAAATCGTAGAGCTGGTCGATCTGGGTGAAGTCCAGCGGCTTGACCGACCAGCCCCGACGAAACTCGACTTCCAGATAACCCTCGCGCTGCAGGCGGTAAAGCGCATCGCGAACCGGCGTGCGTGACACCTGATAACGGTCGGCCAACTGGTTCTCGGTGAAGCGGTCATAGGGCAGCAGGTAGAAATCGAAGATTTCCTGCTTCAGTCGACGGTAGACGTCTTCGGCCAGCGCGTTGGTGGAGTGGGGCGTGCTCACGGCGTTCACTCCAGTGTGCTCAGGTCGATGCTGACATGCGCGGCAACGACTTTCCACGCGCCGTCGAAGCGGGCCCAGGTCTGCATCTGGCGTCCCAGCCGTTGAGTAACGCCATCGTGAAATTCGGTGCTGACGGTCGCGAAGTCTTCGCCGAAAGTGCTGACGACCGTGCGCACCAGTTGCCGTCCGGGACCGACGGGCTGGCAATGGCGTCGATACAGCGCAATGGCTTCAGCACCGTGCAGGTTTTCCGCCACGCCGTAACGCACGGTGTGTTCCGAATTCCAGAAATAGTCATCCAGCGTTGTCAGTTCATTGGCCAGCAACGCGCGTTCGTAATCGATGAACGCATCGGTGACGGCGGCCACCACATGGGGCAGGTTGATATCCATCAGTGTGTACTCCTTGTCTGTAGTGCCTGCTCCAGGGCTGACAACGACGTCACTCGACCGACAATGCCGCCCTGTGCGGTGATCATGTCGAGCGTCGCTTGCTTGAAGGCGGGAAAGTAACTCTCGGTGGCGTCTTCGATCAACAGGCAGCGGTAACCGCGATCATTGGCTTCGCGCATGCTGCTCTGCACACAGACCTCCGTGGTCACGCCGGCGAAGATCAGATGAGTGATGCCCGCTGTGTTCAGTCTTCCATGCAGGCCCGTGCCGAAAAACATTCCCTTGCCGGGCTTGTCGATGACCCACTCGCCAGCAATCGGCGCCAAGGCGTTGATGATCTGATTGCCCGGCTCGCCACGCACCAGAATCCGGCCCATCGGTCCGGCATCGCCGATGCGCAGGCCCGGCAGGCCATGTTCGAGTTTGGCGGGCGGGCAGTCGGCGAGGTCTTCGACATGGGATTCGCGGGTGTGGATCACGGTCATGTGTTGATCACGTGCCAGCGCCAATAGCTGTTGAACCGTCGGGATAATGGCTTGCAGGGGCAGCACGTCGTTACCCAGCGCTGCGCCGAAACCACCGGGCTCGAGAAAATCGCGCTGCATGTCGATGATTACCAGCGCGGTGCTGGCGGGCTCGAAGGCAAAGCGGGTCGGTCGGGCGCTGACGTCGATCATGCGGACTCCTTGTGCGAATGTTCAGCGCCCGCCATGTGTCGGCCGAGTTCGGTGCGGTCGGCGGTGTTCGCGAGTGTTTCGAAGACCAGCTCGCCGTCGTGGATCACCGTGATGCGGTCTGCCAGGGTCAACAGTTCGTCGAGGTCTTCGCTCAACAACAGTACGGCGGCGCCGCTGTTGCGAGCGTCGATCAGGCGTTGGTGGATCAGCGCCACGGACGCGAAATCCAGACCGAACACTGGGTTGGCGACGATCAATACGGCGATGTCCGAGGTCAGTTCGCGAGCCAGCACCGCGCGTTGCACGTTGCCGCCGGACAAGGTGCCGATGGGGCGGTTCGGATCGTTGGGCGTGACCTGAAAACGTTCGATCAGACCGCGCGCCTGAGCGGCAACCGCACGGCGGTCGATGCGCCAGCCCTGACGGCACAGCGGTGGGCGGTCAAAGTTGCGCAGGGCCAGGTTGTCGGCAACGCTGAGCCCGCCGATGCACGCATTGCGCAGCGGCTCTTCCGGCAGGCTGAACACGCGCAGGCGCTGCATCTGTTCGCGGCTGGCGTGATAAGGCTGACCGTCGATCAGTACGCGTCCGGCGCTGAACGGCCGTTGGCCCAACAGCGCTTCGGTCAGTTCGCGCTGGCCGTTGCCAGAGATACCGGCAATGCCGAGGATTTCTCCGGGGCGCACTGACAGGCTCAGTTTTTTGATTGCCAGCGTGCCCTTGTCGCCCGGCACATCAAGCTGCTCGACCTGCAATTGCGGGGCCTGTTCAGGCACGGGCGGCCGATCACTGCTGACACTGTTGGTTTGCGCATGGCCCATCATCCACGTGGCCATTTGTTGCGTCGTGGTGTCGGCGACCGCGCTGCTCGCCACCCAGCGACCTTTGCGCAATACCGTGACATCGTCGGCGTAGGTGCTGACCTCGCGAAACTTGTGGGTGATCATCAGCACCGTCAGCTCGCCACGGTGCGCCATCTGCTGCATCAGGCCCAGCACCTCGTCGGCTTCCTGCGGCGTGAGCACCGAAGTCGGCTCGTCGAGAATCACCAGCCGACGCTCCAGATACAGCTGCTTGAGAATTTCCAGCTTCTGCTTTTCACCGGCGGCCAGACTGCTGACCGGTCGTTGAATGTCGAGGCGAAACGGCATGCGTTCCATGAAGGCCTGCAGGCGTTCGTGCTCTGCGGTCCAGTCGATACGCCACGGCAGATCGCCACGCGACAGCACCAGATTTTCCGCCACGCTCAGGCCCGGCGCGACAGTAAAGTGTTGATACACCATGCCGATCTGCAACTGGTGCGAGTCGCGTGGATTGCGGATTTCGTGCTCGCGGTTATTGACCAGAATGCTGCCCGACTGCAACGGGCCGTAGCCGATGATGCCTTTGACAAGCGTACTTTTGCCGGCGCCGTTTTCGCCCAGCAACGCATGGACCGTCCCGGCCCGCACCTTGAACGACACGTCATCCAGCGCACGAAACGCGCCGAAGCTTTTGCTGGCGCCAATGGTTTCCAGACTCAGGGCGCGCATGGTCACGCTCCCAACACATCGCGAAGCATCGACGAATGCCCGACCGCACCGAACACACCGCCCTGCATCTTGATCATGCTCAGGGCAGCGGCATGGTTGGCCGGGTCGGTCGCGCCGCAGCAGTCTTCCAGCAGGATGCATTCGAAGCCGCGATCGTTGGCGTCACGCATGGTGGTGTGCACGCACACGTCCGTCGTGATGCCGGTGAGAATCAGGTTTTCGATGCCCCGGTTACGCAGTACCAATTCAAGATCGGTGGCGTAGAAAGAACCCTTGCCGGGCTTGTCGATCACGATCTCGCCGGGCAGCGGAGCGAGTTCATCGATCAGTTCCCAGCCGGGTTCGCCGCGCACCAGAATCTTGCCGCACGGGCCGGGATCGCCAATGCCCGCGCCGATACGCTGTGAGCGCCAGCGCTTGTTGGCGGGCAGGTCGCTCAGGTCCGGGCGATGGCCTTCGCGGGTATGAATGATGGTGAAACCCAGCGGACGCATCAGCGCCAGCAACCCCTTGATCGGCTCGATGGGCGCCCGGGTCAACGCCAGGTCGTAGCCCATGCTGTCCACATAGCCGCCAACGCCGCAGAAGTCGGTCTGCATGTCGATCACGATCAGCGCGGTGTTGCGTGCGTTGAGCTTGCCGTTCCACGGCCACGGATAAGGCTCGGAAGCGAGGTAGCGTTCGCTCATCGTGATGATTCCTTCCACGTCGTCGGGGTGGGTTTGAACGTACGCTCGGGTGTATCGAAGCCGCAGGCGCGGCCATCGGTGTGCACCACGTCGGCTTCCCACGGCAGGCGATACTGCCCGGCGGCCAGGTCGTGCATGTAGGTGTAAGGACAGTCCTGCGCGCCGCCGTTGACGGCGACATAACCGCGATGGCCGAACTGATAGATGTTGTTCTCCACGCCCCAGTTGATCCGGGCTTCACGGACCAGATCGGGGCGCAGTTCGCAGCAGACGATTTCATCGGCGCGTCCGCCGCCCTCGGCCATGATCGTGCCGTCGAAGTCGACGAACATCGCTTCGCCCATCGAATCGAAGGTGCCGTCGGAACCGCACATGCAGACGCTGGCGGTCTGCATCAGGTTGGTGAAGGCGTTGCTCTGGTTGGTGATCTTCCACGAGTGGCGAATCGGCGCGGTATAACCCGCCGTGCGCAGCATGATGTCCGCGCCTTTGTAAGCGCACTCACGAGCCATCTCGGGAAACATGCCGTCGTGGCAGATGATCAGCGCCAGCTTGCTGCCGCGTGGACCGTCGCACACCGGTATGCCGAGATCGCCCGGTTCCCAGGGCTCGACCGGCACCCACGGGTGCAGCTTGCGGTAATACAGCTGGATCTCGCCCATGTCGTCGACGATCAGACCGCTGTTGAACGGGTTGCCGTGCGGGTTGGCTTCCATGATCGAGAAACAGCCCCAGATGCGGTGATCCCGACAGGCCTGACGCAGCGCCGCGACTTCGGGACCGTCCAGGCTGCACATGATCTCCGGTGCCGTGCTCATGGACAGACCGTGCAGCGAATACTCGGGAAACACGATCAGGTCCATGCCGGGGTTGCTGCGCCTTGCCTTGGCGACCATCGACACCACTTTTTCGGTTTGCGCCCACAGTGCCTCGCGGGTGTGCGGGTCGGGAAGCGCCAGTTGCGCCAGACCGATCACCACGCCGTTGGGCGATTTGTTCAAGCCACCAAGACCACTGGCCATGTCATGCCTCCTCTGGAACTGTATTCATCGGGTCATGCTCAATTCGCCGGGCGCTCCGTTCAGCGTTCGGCCACGGCGGCAGGTCGCATACATCACGCCCAAGGTCAGCGCGTAGGGCGCGGCCGCAAACAGGTAGTAGCCGCTGCTGATGCCCACGGCTTGCAACGCCGGACCAATCGCACCGGCTGCGCCGAACAACAGCGACGCCCACAGGCACGCGAGCGGCCGCCAGCGGGCGAAAATCACCAGCGCCACGGCCATCAGGCCCTGACCGCTGGACAAGCCTTCGTTCCAGCTGCCGGGGTAATACAGGGACAGGTACGCACCGCCAATGCCTGCCAGCGCGCCGCCAATGGCCGTCGCGACGATGCGCACCTTGATCGGCTGATAGCCCAGCGCCTGAGCGGTCTCGGCGTGATCACCCACCAGTCGCAGCATCAGGCCCCAGCGCGTGCTGCGCAGGCCCCAATGCAACGCGAACGCCAGCGCCACACCAATGAAAAACAGTACGTTGATGTTCAAGGCCGAACGCAAACGTTCTTCATCGCTCCACGCACCCAGCGCCAGTGACGGCAGCATGGGGGCCTGCGGCTGAATGAACGCCTTGCCGAGAAAGAACGCCAGACCGGTGCCGAGCAGAATCAACGCAATACCGAACGCAATATCGTTGACGCGTGGCAACGAACAGGCGATGCCGTGCAACAGGCCCAGCAGCAGGCCGACGCCGGCAGCTGCGCCCACGCCCAGCCAGGCTGAGCCCGTCAGGCATGCAGCGGCATAGCCCGACATCGCGCCAGCCACCAGAATGCCTTCCAGCCCCAGATTGATGCGGCCGCTCTTTTCCGTCAGACATTCGCCCAGGCTGACAAACAGGAATGGCGTGCCGACGCGGATCGAACCGGCCAGCAGCGCCAGCAAAAAGGTGCTCAGGTCGATATCAGCCACGTTGCAGTGCTCCTTTTTCGACGACGGGCTGCGGTTGCGCGAGCCTGATCTTCCAGGCCGCCAGCCGCCCGCTCAGGGCTTCCCAGAGCAACAGATTGGTGAACAGCAGTCCTTCGAGAATCAGCGTGGTGGCATCCGGCAGTCCGAGACGCCGCTGCAACAGGCCGCCGCTGGCTTCCAGGCCGCCCAGCAGAATCGCGCAGAAGATGATCGCCAACGGATGATGGCGGGCGGCGAACGCGACCAGAATGCCGCTGGTGCCATACCCCGCGATCATCGCAACGTTGGCGCTGCCTTGTACCGCCGTGACTTCGAACATGCCTGCCAGACCGGCTGCCGCACCGCCAAGCAGGCAGCTCAGCAGAATCAGTCGATCCACCGGCAGGCCGATCATCAACGCCGTGCGTACGTTGCCGCCGACGACCGCGAGGGCAAAACCCTTGACGCTGTGGCGCACCAATACGTACGCGAGCAGACAGGCAATCACACCGGCTACAAGCCCCCAGTGCACTTCGAAACTGTCGCTGATGGTGCCGACCATATAGGCCTCATCCAGCGGCGGCGTGGACGGCTTGTTCAGGCTCGCCGGATCGCGCAACGGCCCTTCGACCATTTGCCTGAACAGCGCAAGCGCGATGTACGACAGCAACAGGCTGCTGATGGTCTCGTTGACGCCCCGGTGCTGGCGCATCCAGCCACTCAGACCGATCCACAGTGCACCGGTCAGCATCGCGACGAGGCCCATGCAGCCGAGCATCAGCCAGGGCGCCACCGGCGGCAGCCAGAGCGGCGTGACCGCTGCTGCCAGCCCGCCGAGCACCAGGGCACCTTCGCCGCCAATGATGATCAGCCCGGCCCGCGCGGGCAGAGCCACGCAGAGCGCGGTCAGCATCAGCGGCGCGGCGCGCTGCAAGGTGTTTTCCAGCGCAAACCAGGAGCCGAATGCGCCTTCGCCGACCAGATGCAGGGCCTGCCACGCAGGCTTGCCCTGAACCGTGAGGAACAGCAGAAACAGCACGCATGACGACATCACCGCCAACAGCGTCGGCAGGCCCGGCAACAGCGCTACGGCAATACGCCGCAGGGTTCGCGAGACCAACATCGGGCGCTCCTCAGATCTGGCCAACAACGCCTTCCACCAGATAATTCATGCTTTCCAGCGCGATATCGTTCTGCGCCTGTGCCACGCCGTCGGCGATCACGACCTTGCCTTTGTTGTCCTTGAGCGGGCCTTTGTAAATCACGAAGCCGCCCGCCATCATCTGCGCCTTGATCGCGTCGGCGTTCTTCTTGGCTTCGGCACTGACGGCTGGCCCGTAGGGCGACGTCTTGACGAAACCATCCCGCAAACCGCCGCGCAGGAAATTGATCATCGGTGCGCCGTGCTGGATCGCGGCGACATGAGCCTTGTAAGGCGTTTCCCAGTTCCATTCGGCACCGGTCAGATAGCCTTTGGGGGCGAGCGCCGCCTGGCTGGCGTGATAACCGCAGGTCATCGCGCCACGTTTCTCGGCCGTTTCGACAATCACCTTGGGGCCGTCGACGTGGCAGGTCAGCACATCGCAACCCTGATCGATCAGGCTGTTGGCGGCTTCTGCTTCCTTGATCGGCAATGACCAGTCACCGGTGAAAATCACGGTGGTGACAATGCTCGGGTCCACCGAGCGTGCGCCCATGGCAAACGCGTTCAGGTTCCGCAGCACCTGCGGCACAGGCTTGGCGGCGACGAAGCCGAGCTTTTTCGACTTGCTCATGTGCCCGGCAACCACGCCGTTCAGGTATTGGGCTTCGTCGATGTAGCCGAAAAAGCTGCCTGCGTTCATTGGGTCGCTACCGGCCTTCCACAGTCCGCCGCAGTGGGCGAAACGCACGTCCGGGTATTTCTTCGCCACCTTGACCACGTGCGGATCGAAGTAACCGAAAGAGGTCGCAAAGATCAGCGTCGCACCGTCCTGACGAATCATGGCTTCCATGGTTTTCTGCACGGCCACGGTTTCCGGGACGTTCTCTTCCTCGATCACTTTGACGTTGGGCAGTGTCTTGATGATGGCGGCCGCCTGCGCATGGGCCTGGTTGTAACCAAAGTCATCGCGGGCGCCCACGTAGATGAAACCCACCACCAGCGGGGCATCGGCGGCATAGACCCGACTGAACGGCAGCGCCGCGCTGAGACCGATAATGCCCGCCAGTTTCATGAAACTGCGACGATCGACATTCGACATTGTTGCTACCCCTGATCAATGAGTCTTGGAAGACGTGGTGTTCGCGGCGCAAAAGGAGCGCCAGCCTGTGAATTCGGTGATGTCCTGTGCGCCCGCAAGCCCGCCGGGTTCGCAAATGAAAGCCTTGACCCATTGGCCGTCGGCGAGCTGCAACGAGCCGATGCCCAGCGGTGCAGGAATGGCAGCGACGAACGCGCCGAACAGGCTGAGCGGCATTTCCCAGACCTCGACTTCGATGTGCGCGCCCTGTTCGGGCACACGAACCAGTCCGGGTTTGGCAGGCGTGGTATTCGCCAGCGCATAGAGTCGGTAGTCGGCACTGGTCGTGGTCAGGCTGCGCAGGCGAGCGCCGCCCTCCAGCAGTTGCCAGTTGAGCGGCTGGCCCTGGAGATGAGCGCCGACCACGGCGACCTGAACGGTCGCGACATTGAAGGGCAGGGGCGCCAGCGCCACGCTGTCGCGCTGATCGCTCGCACCGAAATACGCTTGCCAGCCTGCCGCGATTTCGGCCAGACGCTGGTCAGCGCCCGCCGGACCGATCAGCGTGATACCGGCAGGCAGACCGTCATCTCGACGATGCGCCGGAATGGCCAGCGCACTCATGTTCATCAGGTTGACGAAGTTGGTGTAGTAACCCAGTTGCGAATTAAGCTCGACCGGATTGGCCAGCACCGCCTCGATGGTCGGCATGCAGGGCGCGGTCGGCACCACCAGCACATCGACCTCGGCCAGCAGCGCTTCAGCCGCGCGCGTCAGCTCAGCGAGGCGATAGCGCGCCTTGAAAGCCTCCACTGCGTCGAACTGATCGGCGCTCTGCAAAATCCCGCGCACCACCGGGTGAATGTCTGCCGCATGCGTCTCGAAAAAAGCACCGACCGCAGCGCGCCGTTCGGCGACCCATGGGCCTTGATAGAGCAGGGCGGCGGCCTCGGCGAAGACATCGAATGCAACGTAGGTCAGCGTGACCAGTGGATCGCTTTCGAGTGACTTCAGCGCCTTGTCGAACGCAGCGGCTGCCTGGGTATCGCCGAAGAACTCACCGTGTTGCGGGACAGCGACCCGCCGCGCACGACGCAATACCGGTAACGCCTGCACCGCGACACTGGCCGAATCCAGTGCATCGAAATCAGCCATGACCTGCGCGACCTGCCAGGCCTGCGCCACGTCGTTGGCGAAGATCGACGGACAGTCCAGCGTGCGACAGGCCGGAACGACACCGCGACTGCTGAACAGCCCCAGGCTCGGCTTGAGCCCGACGATCCCGTTGAAACCCGCAGGCACCCGGCCCGACCCCGCCGTGTCCGTGCCCAATGCAAAACACACATGACCCCGGGCAACGGCCACGGCAGAACCCGAGCTTGAACCGCCGCTGACATACGCCGGATCACAGGCATTGCGCACCGCGCCATAGGGCGAGCGAACCCCCACCAATCCCGTCGCGAACTGATCCAGGTTGGTCTTGCCGATCAACACCGCGCCGCTGTCCAGCAAGCGCTGCACCACATGCGCGGTGGTCTGCGCCTGATAGGCAAACTCGGGGCAGGCCGCCGTGGTGGGCAGACCCGCGACATCGAAATTGTCCTTCACCGCGAAAGGAATGCCGAACAGCGGCAGCCTTTCGTACAGCGCATCGCCCAGCTCTTCCGCCAGAGCGCCGAGCGTCTTTGCTCTTTCGAGCAAACGGGAAAGCGGCGCGCGGTGAATCCAGACTTCCGGACGGTCGTCTGCGTCGATCCGCGCGTGCAGGTCTTGCAGGAAGGTCGCCAGTGAGGTCTGGCCGGTGCTGAGGGACGTCTGAATGGCAGCGATATCGAGAGCAGTCATGGGCGTGTTCATTCATGTATACAAGATTGAATGTGCCAGAGCAGGATTCGTGCCGGGTGGGGCTCAGGCTGGAGTACTGAGGGTTGGAGGTTTTTTTTGAGAGAGAGAACGCGGACTGACGCGCCATTGATGAGCACTGGGGTGGAGGCGTGCACAAGAAGCGAACAGCCTTCACGCAGTGGGCGTCAGGTTCTCCCGGATCAGAATCGAATTACCAATAGATCACTGATTTCTGCTTTCCCGTCTTACTTAAAGAGTGATGCTGGTTGGCTATTATTGAGCGTCGACATTGGCGCTTCTAATATGCGAGCGGTAAAGAGTTTGATCAGGACCTTATTCTTCAACTGCCGACAGGAGTCATGCATGGCAAAGCCCGCTGCACGTATAACGGATCCGACCCGTTGCCCGATGCCCGGACATGGAAGCAAGGCCATTGCTTCCGGATCTGCCGACGTTTTCTTCGATGGGCTGGCGGCAGCTCGCAAAGGTGATACCTGCACCTGCGGCAGTTCGCTGGTTTCGGGAGTGTCCGCGACGGTTTTCATCAACGGTAAAAACGCCGCTGTGATTGACAGTGTGGGCACTCACGGAGACATCGTGGTGGGTGGCTCCGGCACTGTGATCATCGGTGACTCGCATACTCCCGCACCGTTCGTCCCCCCTCTGCCACTGTCTATTCAAAAGATGTATGGACAGTCGTTCAGCATTACTGACAGTGAGACAGGCAAGCCCTTGGCATTGCGTGATTACGTGGCCACAGTCGACGGTGTACAGACAACTGGCGTGACCGATGCCAATGGTGTGGCCCACATCAAAACCCCGACGCCGGACGCCAGCATATCGCTGCACGTCAAGTTCAGTGCTCCGGCAAGAACGCTTCATGAACTGTCGGAGGATCAGTGATGGCTGCCCTGTTCAACACTCAAGCCACTGCGCAGGAGATCAAGCCGGGTGAACGGATGTGCCCGATCCCAATCACCGTCAACGACCGCGCAGCGACACGCGAGGCCATCATAAAAAAGGTTCGGTCCTTGAGCGCAACGTTTGTTGAGCGTTCCGCATGGGGTGCTTTGAAAGGCAAACCCGATATGGAAAAGGATTGGGATTACAGCATGATTGCCTTGCACCACGCCGGGCGAAGCCACAGCTGCACACCCGGTGCAGCGCAGATGCTGGATATTCAGCAAGGCCATCTGAGCCAGAAATACGACGATATCGGCTATCACTACGGCATCGATTGCACAGGAAAGATCTTTGAGGGGCGTGACATCCGGCTTCTGGGATCAAGCGTTTTAAAATTCAATACCGGTTTGATCGGCATTGTTTTGCTGGAAAACCTCACCACGCCGGAAGAGGGCGGTGACTGGGTTGCCACAGGGCGAATGGCCTTGGACAGCCTGGGCTACAGCACGACAAACGTGATCCCGGCCGTGCAGATCGACGCGCTAAAGCACCTCATCGGCGCACTCAAAAGTGTTTTCGTCATCAAGCACTTTGGCGGACACAGGGAGTATCCGGGACAAGCGTCCGAAGGGAAAATCTGTCCTGGAAATATCGGTATGGAGCTGGTCAGAAACCTCAGAACCCAAACCGGACTGCTACCTCCGCCGACATCGCAAGAATGAAGAAACTACTCATTGCAGCTGTGCTGACTCTTTTGGCCGTGTTGTATGTCGGCTATTACGAAGCCCTTGAAGACGGCGATATCGAGACGGTGTGGTTCCTGAAGAAGCACCCGACCTTTCAAGTGAAGTTTTATAACATTCACGCCAACGATGGTGAGATACGCCGGGTTGAGCGCCTGACGGATGAAGAGCGAAAGTGGATTATTGAATACTGCCGCTACCGGTTAGGAATCGATACCAAACTGCAGACGCAGGAAGATGTCGAAGTGTGTCGAAGAAAATAGGCTGTCGGAAGTCTGTTTCAATGCCTCACAAGAAGAGAAACAGGCCCAGCCCTCTTCGCAGGCAGGCCTGTTCAGGTCGCT
Source organism: Pseudomonas viridiflava (assembly GCF_900184295.1). Lineage (NCBI taxonomy): Bacteria > Pseudomonadati > Pseudomonadota > Gammaproteobacteria > Pseudomonadales > Pseudomonadaceae > Pseudomonas > Pseudomonas viridiflava. The sequence continues at coordinate 5,095,078 of NZ_LT855380.1, read as the reverse complement.
GATCATCAGTGGGCAGACAACATCCACTCCAGTGTTTCGCGCAGGTGCGGTGTACTCCATCCCGGCACTGATCGCTTGAGTTGGACGTTGCACCCACACAAGGTTTTCACTTCATTGTCGCGAACGAAATCAGGGTTCACGCGAACCTCGATTTCATGCCCGGTGATTTCCTGGCACATCTCGATCACCTCACGCAGCGAGTGGGTCACACCCGAGCACACGTTGAGGGTCTTCCCCAAAGGCCGGGCTTCCAGCAAACCTCGATAGGCGCTGGTGACGGCGCGTACATCACTGAAATCCCGCCATACGTCCAGGTTGCCCAGTTCGATCGTGCTTTCTCTTCGTGTGAAGTGGGACACGATCTTGGGCAGCAGGAAGTTTTCGGCCTGCCCGACTCCGGTGTAATTGAACGGACGCGTGATCACCAGCGGCAGCCGGGCGTGCCAGAGGCTTGCCATGTACTCCATGGCAAGCTTGCTCACGGCATAGTCGTTGGCAGGCGCAGGAATCGTTGTTTCATCCAGCATGCCGGAGGAAGCATTGCCGTAAACGTTGGCACTGCTGGCGAGCAGGACGCAGTCGGGCGTTTTTCCGCTGGCTTCGATGGCCTCAAGCAGGTTGCGTGTGCCGATCAGGTTCACCTGATAGAACGCTTCCGGTGATCCGTGACCCACGAAGGCCAGCGCAGCGAGGTGGACAACGATATCCGGCTGGATCCCGGCAAGCAGCGCAGTCAGACCGTTCATATCCAGCAGATCGACCTGATGGTAGTTGTCGCTGTCCGACGGCTGGCTGCCCATGCCCACAACCTCGCAACCCTGGGCTGCGAGTTCTCTGGCCATGAAGCTTCCCGTGAAACCGTGGATGCCCGTTATCAATGCGCGTTTACCGGCGATGCTCATCAGAAGGAAAAACCTTTTTCGTTTCGACGAAGATCCGCTTCAACCATCATGCGGCACAGTTCCTCAAGGTGGGTCTTCGGTTCCCAACCCAGTACTTCAAGGGCTTTGGCAGGATTGCCGATCAACAGTTCCACTTCGGTAGGCCGGTAGAACTTCGGATTGACCGACACCAGCACCTTACCGGTGGCCGCATCGATCCCGCGTTCGGACTCGGCTTCGCCTTCCCACTGGACCGTAACGCCTGTGGCCTTGAACGCCATGCTCACGAAACTGCGGACGGTTTCGGTACGGTTGGTGGCCAGCACAAAGCTGTCCGGCGTTTCAGCCTGCAGCATCCGCCACATGCCTTCGACGTACTCCTTGGCAAATCCCCAGTCGCGCTTGGCGTCCATGTTGCCCAGCTCGAAGGAGTCCATCAGGCCCATGTTTATCTTGGCGACCGAATCAGTGATCTTGCGTGTCACGAACTCACGGCCGCGTAGGGGCGACTCATGGTTGAACAGAATGCCGCTGGCGCCAAAGATGCCGTAGGACTCACGGTAGTTGATCGTCATCCAGTGTGCGTAGAGCTTGGCGACACCGTAGGGGCTGCGTGGATAGAAGGGTGTGCTTTCAATCTGAGGAATGGACTGGACCTTGCCGAACATCTCGGATGTCGAGGCCTGATAGAAGCGGATTTTCGGATTGACGATCCGGATCGCTTCCAACAGGTTGACCGCGCCAATGCCGGTGATCTGAGCCGTGGTCAGAGGCTGTTCGAATGACACGCCAACAAAACTCTGCGCTGCGAGGTTGTAGATCTCGGTCGCTTCGGTGTTTTGCAGCAAACGGATACTGGCGGACAGGTCGGTCAGGTCGTACTCGACCAGATGGAGATTCGCATCGTGCTGAATCCCGAGTTCCTCTATGCGCCAGAAATTGACAGAGCTGGTCCGGCGATAGGTGCCATAAACGGTATAGCCTTTCTCAAGGAGCAATTGCGCCAGATAGGCGCCGTCCTGACCCGTGATGCCGGTAATGATTGCTTTCATATGAGGTGTTTGACTCCAGCAAGGAACGTGTATCCCGACGCTTTCGAGGTTGCCTGCGCTTCAAGCGAGGGGGAGTTTCAGGGTGAAAGGCTTGGATACGACGCGCCTAGCCCGGTGGCCATCACGGCCATGCCAGTACAGGTTAGCCCGAGTCGTGAAAATTTGCCGGGATCTGAAGCTGCTTCGCATTTCAGACAAAGCGTACTAATCCCGACTACGCTTGTGCCGATAACGTCGTACAACCCACACGAACGGTGCAGTCATGTTCAATACCCGCTTGAAAAAGGAATTACAGGCACAGCAGGCCGAGTTGTCCGTTTATCGGCAGATGCAGAAAGGTATCGACGCGCGCATGGTGGGGTTGACTCTGGACGCCAGCAATCGCATTGCTCATGCCAATGACAATTTCCTCAGAATGCTCGGCTATAGCGCTGATCAACTGCTTGGCAAGAATCTGGACGATCTGGTGCCACCCTACGTCAAGCAGCTCGATTGCTACCGCAACCTTAAAATGGCCGTACAAAAGGGCGAGTCGGTCATCGACAACTACCGGTTTCTGCGTGCCGATGGCAGCCTGGCGTGGATTCGCGCCATGTGGCAGCCGGTTCTGGATGACAGCGGCAAGCTGATGAACCTGCAGTGCTACGGCTCTGACATCACGCAGACCGTTGAAACCGCAGCCGAGAACTCGGCGTTTATTCAGGCATTGCTGCGCTCCACGGCGGTGATCGAGTTCAATCTGGGTGGCCACGTTTTGACGGCCAACGACCAGTTCCTGCGTGGCATGGGCTACAACCTGGCGCAGATCAAGGGCAAGCATCACAGCCTGTTCTGCGATCCGCACGAAGTGAGTCAGGCGTCGTACAAGGATTTCTGGGCGACGTTGAACCGCGGCGAATTTGTGGCCAGCCGATTCAAGCGCATCGACAGCAGTGGCCGTGATGTCTGGCTGGAAGCAACCTACAACCCGGTTCACGACGCCCAGGGCAAGCTCTACAAGATCGTCAAGTTCGCAACCGTGGTGACCGATCAGGTCTCGCGTGAAGAAGACGTCAGCCAGGCAGCGAGTGTGGCCTTCGAGATTTCCCAGCAGACCGATGTCAGCGCCCAGCGCGGCGCAGAGGTGGTGCAGAACACCGTGCAGACCATGCGCAAGATCTCCCAGGAGATGGAGTCGGCGTCGTCAGGCATCGAGGCACTGGGCAAGCAATCGCTGCTGATCAGCTCTATCGTGCAAACCATCGGCGGCATCGCCCAGCAAACCAACCTGCTGGCCCTCAACGCTGCCATCGAAGCCGCCCGCGCCGGCGAGCAGGGCCGTGGCTTTGCGGTGGTGGCCGATGAAGTCAGGCAACTGGCCGGCCGTACCAGCGCCGCAACCGAAGAGATCGTCAGCGTCGTGCAACAGAACCAGGCGCTTGCCGACGAAGCCGTACGCGGCATGGCCAATAGTCGCAGCCAGGCAGAGCAGGGCCTGATGCTGGCCAACGAGGCAGGCTCGGTGATTATCGAGATTCAGGAAGGTGCGAAACAGGTGGTGGGTGCGGTGGGGCGGTTTGCCAATCAATTGAAGTAATTGGCGCGCCCCTGGACAGCGCTCACAGGCAGGAAACAATCAACCCTAAGCCTGCGTCGCGCCAGTCTTGCCTGCTTCTATCACGAAGCGCTTGAGCGTGGAGACGGTTGCAGCAGGGTTGAGTACGTCGGAAACGATCTGGAAACGGGTCAGCATTTGTTGTTCGCTGAGCTCCACTGACACATAGCCGCGTTGACGACTGTCAAAAAACTTTATGTGCGGATTAAGTCCGAGAATAGAGTTGAAAGCGTCAAACGGAGGTCCGCTGGAGGTGACCGAAGTGCCGACGAATTCGGTGGCGACGATCCTGGAGTCCGGGTTGTTGGCGTCGGCGTGCAGGTCGGTGGTCCAGAATGAGTGGATATCTCCGCCCCAGAACACCGGGTTACGAGTCTTGTGACGTTCCAGAGACGCGAGCATTCGCTCCCGTGTCGCGATGTAGCCATCCCAGCCGTCGGTCCAGCGTCCCAGTGCCTGCGTATCCGGGTTGCGTTGCGTCAGGGGGGCGACCAGCAAGTCCTGCGCGATGACGTTCCATTGCCCTGCAGAGCGGGCAAAACTGTGGTCCAGCCAGGCTTCCTGTTCCCATCCAAGCATGGTGCGTTTCGGATCGCGCAGGTCCGGGCAGTCATTACTTACGACACGACCTCTATGGCTGCCGTTGGCCTGGATGCAAGGCTGTTCGGAGCGGTACTGGCGACCGTCCAGTACGTGAAAGCGCGCCAGACGCCCGTAGTCGATATGACGGTAAATACGCATGTCGGCGCCTTTTGGCAGGCTGCTGGCGCGCAAGGGCATGTGTTCGTAAAACGCCTGATAGGCAGCGGCCCTACGACGCAGGAAGCTCTCTGTCGAGACGTTGGGATCCTGCGACCATTGGGCTGCGTAGTCATTTTGTACTTCGTGATCATCCCAGGTCGCAACGCTCGTGGCGCAGGCATGCAGCGCCTGCAGATCCGGGTCGGTCTTGTATTGCGCATAGCGGTTTCGATAACCGGCCAGATCCATCGGCTCGGACGTGACATGGTGCCGTGGAAGGCTGTTTTTTTGCGGGGATATCCCGGATTCGTAGATGTAGTCACCCAGGAAAAACACCAGGTCCGGTCGCTCGTCGGCCAGATGTCTGTAGGCGCTGAAGTAGCCGGCCTCCCAGTGTGAGCAGGAGACGAATCCAAATCGGGCCGTCGGCATGGCGGACAATGGCGGTAACGTACAGGCCTGGCCTGTCGTGCTTTGTGCGCCAAGGCTTTCGAACTGATACCAATAAGGACGTCCTGGCTGCAAACCGCTCACTTCCACATGCACCGAATGCGCAAAGCGCGGCTGGGCCATGGTCTGTCCGGTGCGTACCACCTGGGTCATCGCTGCATCGCTGGCGACTTTCCAACGTACCGCCACCGGTTTGTCCAGACCGCCGTCACCCATGGCCGTCGTCACTTGTGGTGCCAGGCGGGTCCAGATCACGAAGCCGTCCGGCAGCGGGTCTCCGGACGCCACGCCCAGAGTGAATGGATAATCAACACCTGCACTGCGAGCAAACGGGCTGAGGATTGACAGCAGGACAGCGCCGGATACACCCGTAATGATGCGACGACGATCCGGATCGAAATCAGTCATGACGCGGCTCCAGCGATTCATATTGCGAACGCAACAGCCCGAAAAGCAGCATGTCCTTGAACACGCCGTTTTTCAGGAACACTTCCTTCATCTGGCCTTCATAAGCCAATCCGCATGCCTGTAACACTTTGGCGCTGGCCAGGTTGTCGCTGAAGCACTGACCCGCGATGCGATTGAGGTTCATGACGTTGAATCCATGGTCCAGCAAACCTTGCGCGGCTTCACGCATGTAGCCTTTGTTGCGGTAGGGAGCACCGGTCCAGTAGCCCAGCCAGGCGCTGCGATGTGGCATGGCCAGCCGCATGGAGACGACACCGATCAACTCTTCGGTTCCCAGATGTACCCCCAGACATAACGCCTTGTGATTGGCGAATTGCTCAGCGCCTTCTGCGATGAAGGCGGTGGCATGTGCAAGCGTGTAAGGGGAGGGCAACATGCCGGTCATGGCGGCAATCACAGGATCATCGGCCAGATGTGCCAGCGTTGTCGCCTGTTCGGGTCTAAGCGGGGCGAGCAACAGGCGCGAGGTCTGAATACTGGGCAGCTCGGAGCTCATCTGAAGAATCCGTCGAAGGGAACGCCCGAATGTGCAGCGCTTGCATGTCGATTTCGTGACAGGCGCAAGAACCCTTCAAGTGTCACGAAAACTGCGATTCAGAGCCATGCAATGGTCATCAAAAACTAACCGATCGGACATATTCCGTTGCTAGATTCTCGGCCTCTGACAGAGGCGGAAGACAGCATGAGAACGTGGGACGAACCCAAGAAGCGCAAGGCACACATCGAGCTGATCCCGATGATCGACGTGATGATGTTCCTGTTGGTGTTTTTCGTGCTGGTGAGCCTGAACGTCATCCCGGCATTGGGGATGAAGACTCAGCTACCCAGTGCCAGCAGTTCTCAACAGCTCAAACCGCAGAACAAGTCGATTCTCACCCTGGGCCTCAATGGCGAGCTGCAGCTCGATGGCAAAGCCACAACGGTTGACGCCCTTGTGCCCGCCTTGAAAGCACTGGAAAAGCCCGACACCAAAACCACCATCATCGTTAACAGCGACAAGGGCGTTGAAGTGGCGCGGCTGGTCGAGATCATGGATACCCTGCGCCTGGGTGGCTTTACGTCCGTCTCCATCGCCACGCGTAAATCCTGATATGTATGTCCTGTTTCGCATACGGCAATGGCTCGGCGGTCTGCCTGCATTGCTGGCCCTCATCGCAATCGTGATGGGAATGCAGACCCGGCCATTGAAAATGGACCCGGTTTACGACGAGTCGGCTGTGGAGCTGGCACTGGTCGAGCCAGAGCCGCCTGCGCCGGAGCCAGTCATCCCGCCAGAGCCTCAGCCGGTTGAGCCGGTTCAGCCTGATGAACCGCCACCGCCACCCGTGCCTGTGGTTGATAGCGAAGAGGCCGAGCCGCCGCCTCCGCCGCCAAAACCGGTGCCTAAACCCGAGCCGAAACCGAAGCCAGAACCCAAGCCTCGACCCAAACCTGCTCCAGCAGTGGCCAAGCCCGCTGAGCCGGTTCCTGCGCCTCGTCAGCCTGTGGTCAGCGCGCCTGTTGCTCCGGTTGCGCCTCCCGCGCCACCGGCACCGCCCAAAGTCGACACGCAGGGGCTGGAGGGCGGCTACCTCAAGGGATTACGCAACGAGCTGGACGGCTACAAACAGTACCCCACCGGACGCCAGGCATCGCTGGAGCGTCCGAGTGGCGAGGTGATCGTCTGGCTGCTGGTTGACCGTCAGGGGCGAGTGCTGGACTCCGGAATTCAGAGTCAGGCCTCCAGCATGCTGCTGAACCGAGCGGCGACCAGCAGTCTTCGACGCATCAAACAGGTCAAGCCATTTCCCGAGCAAGCCTTCGGCGGACGCAGCGAGCAGCGCTTCACCGCTACCTTCAACTACAGCGTGCAGTAGTACTGACAAGGAACAACGTGATGAGGTTTTCCAGAATTCACCTTGCTTTGGTCGCCGCCGGCATGAGCCACGGTATGGTCATGGCTGACACCAGCAGCGACGTCGGCACCATCGGCGTGCAAGGCAAGGCAACTTCAGGCGGCGGTTACATGGTCCAGGAGGACAGTATCAAGGCGCGCTCCACGGTGACCAAGGAAGCGCTCGACAAGCAGACTGCGACAGGCAATGCGATCGACAAGCTCAAATACACCCCTGGCCTGAACATCTCCAGCGAAGACGCCACGGGCCTGTCCGGTTTCCGTTTCACCATGCGCGGTCTCAACTCCGATCAGGTCGGCATGTCGGTCGACGGCATGCCGATCAATGACTCCGGCAACTACGCGCTGTATTCCAACCTGCTGGGCGACCCGGAAAACATCGACCAGATTTTCGTCACCCAAGGCTCTGCCGAGAGTGACGGTCCGCACATCGGTTCCAGTGGCGGCAATATAGGCATTGTGACGATTCGACCTACCAAGGAAACCGGAGCGTTCGTCAAACAGGTGGCAGGCAGCAATGGCACCTATAAGACCTTCGCCAGACTGAATACCGGTGAGGTCAACGGGCTGAGCAACTGGCTTTCGCTGTCGCACACCGAAGGCGAGAAGTGGCGTGGCGACGGCGCAGTGCGTGCCGACAAGGTTGAATGGAACAGCTTTTTCGACATGGGTTCAGGCAACACCGCCAACCTGATCCTCAAGTACCACGAGCAGGACAACAACAGTTACAGCCAGCTCACCAAGGGCCAGTTTCAGCAAGGCGGACGCAAGTTCGATCCGTACCCGTCCACGCCGGCCTTGGGCAGCAACGGCAAACTGTCCAGCTATTACGAGTTGGCGCAGAACCCGTTCCAGACGTTCACCGGTGTGCTCAATACCCAATTCAAGCTCGCCGACAACCTGTCGCTGTCGGTCATTCCGTATTATTTCTGGGGCAATGGCAGCGGCGTAGCAAGCTCATCCTTCCCGCTCAATCGTGGCTCCAACCAGGGGGGCGTGTTCGACCTGAGCAACCTGCCGACGGCCGCCGCTTACAACGCAGACGGTTCGTCGACTACTGGCGTTTACTACCGGCCGTCACGTACACAAACCTGGCGTCCGGGCATCACCACCAAGCTGAACTGGGATGTCAACGACGAGCATAGTGTGCAGGTCGGCTATTGGTATGAGCGCGCGCGTCAGTTGCAGACCCAGCCATTCATTCGCTTGAAGAGCAACGGCAAACCGCAGAGCATCTGGCCTGATTCGGACTACGTGGTCGATGCCAACGGCAACGAGGTTCAGGGTCGTGACCGTTACACCGTGACGCCCGCGCAGAAAGTCTGGGCGCAGGACACCTGGTACTTCGCTCCGGACTGGACCCTGATTGGCGGTCTGGCGTACATGAATGTCGAGCGCGAAGGGGATAACCACGGCAGCCTGACAGAACGTCCCGAAAAACGTGACCAGACCTACAACAAGCTGTTGCCCAACGTCGGCCTCAAGTACCAACTGGATGAGCGCGATCAGTTGTTCTACAGCCTGTCGCGCAACATGCGGGTGCCGCAGAACTATGTGCTTTACGACCAGGGCGCAGGCTCGATCAACAGCAAGCCGGAAACCAGCTGGAACCATGAGCTGGGCTGGCGCTTTACCGATCAGGACATGACGCTGGCGGCGACCCTGTTCTACATGCAGTTCAAGGATCGGCAAGTGTCATCCAAAGACATCAACGGTGATTTTGCAGACATCAACGCCGGTGCAGTGGACAACAGCGGTCTGGAACTGGAGTGGAGCGGTCTGCTGCCCCATCACTTCAATTACTACACCTCTTACACCTACACCCGCGCCAAACAGAAAGATGACCTGACGGTGTTCAATAACGGCGCAGCCATCGAGCTGCCGACCAGCGGCAAGCAGTTCGCCAACGTGCCGAAGAACATGCTGGCGGCCAACATCGGTTATGACGACGGCAGTTACTACGGCACTTTCGGCGGCAAGCTCACCAGCAAGCTTTATGGTGATCTGACCAACGACGAAAGCATTCCCGGGCGCGCCATCTTCAACCTTGGCGCCGGTATCTACCTGCCCGTGGACAAGAAAATCGTCAAGGACGCGACCTTGCGCCTGAACGTCGACAACCTGTTCGACAAGGAATACCTGGACGGCGTGTACACCACCAAGACCAACGCGGCGACCTACAGCGGTTTCCGCGATGGCGACCCGGCTTACATCGTCGGTGTCGAGCGTACGGTTACCGTCTCTCTCGAAGCCAACTTTTAACTGTCACTGATCCGAGGTCTGCGTCATGGATATGAATCAGCTTCACGACATCACGTTTTATGTGATGTACGCCGCTATCGCGATAGCGATTTTCGTCGCCATCGAGCGAGGTATCTACTTTGCCTATGTACGCCGTCAGGCTCGCGATCTGCGGGCGGCGCTCAGCACATCCGTGCACGGTGAAAAAGACTTGCCCGAAGCGCTGACGCGCAGGCCCGGTCTGCCGCTGGAAATGGTCCTTCCGGTTCTGGCGCAGAAAAGTGCGCAGGGGTCTCGCAGGGATCTGGATGATGTCATCGAAACCCAGTACCTGAGCACCCGTGCACCGCTGTCCCGCAGCCTGTGGCTCATTGAAACCATTACCACGGCGGCCCCATTGCTGGGGCTTCTGGGAACCATTCTGGGGATCATCGACACGTTCAAGGCTCTGGCCAGCGCCGGTGTGTCGGACCCTGGGCAGATTTCTGCCGGTATCGGTACGGCCCTTTACGCAACAGGTCTGGGCATTGCCATTGCGCTTTTCTGCGTGGTCTTTCACAACTTCTTCCAGAACAGCCTTGAGCGCATCAACGATCAGCTCAAAATCCTGCTGATCCGTGCCTCCAGTGGTGCGCGGGTTCAGGACGAAACGGTGCATCCGGTCACTGCAGCCCCATTGAACTTCCGGACGGCCTGATCGGCACCCGACGCATGTCTGTGACGCGCGTCGGTGCATCTGGTCTCTGCGACGAGATTCCCATGGTTTCCAATCTTTCGTTTAGCTGTATGCCTCTGCGTCAGTTCGGTCTGACTGTTGCGTTCTGGTTAATGAGTTCGGTTGCTCATGCCGGGTTTGCTATCCAGGGCTTCGAGCTGGTCCATACCGTTCCGGTCGGCACCGATCTTCAGACCCCCGATCTGCGAGCGCCCGGCGAAGTCTGGCGCGAGCTGTTCGATGGTGCCCGGGAGCGCATCGACATCGAGCAGTTCTATGTTGCCGATCACGCTGGCTCAGTCATGGATAAGGTGATTGAAAGCCTTGGCGCTGCCGGTCAGCGTGGGGTGCAGATACGCTTTCTTCTCGAGGAGAAAGGTCTGAAGCTTTCAGATCCAAATACGCTTGAGCGGTTGCGCAGCATTCCAAACCTCACGCTGCAGGTTCTGCCGTACGCCAAGCTGACCGGTAGCGGCATCATCCACGCCAAATTTTTTGTCGTGGACGGCCAACAGGCGTTCATAGGCAGCCAAAACTTCGACTGGCGCTCGCTCGAACACATTCATGAAACCGGTCTGCGAATAGATGAGCCGGGTGTAGTGCGGCAGGTGCAGGCCATATTCGATCAGGACTGGCGCGCCCAGGCGGCTCTCGCCGAAGGTAAGCCTGCGCCGATACCAGAACCGGGACCCGCTGCCTCGGCTGTCGGCAATTATCTGGTTGCCAGCCCGCAACGCTACAACCCGCCGGGGGTCATCGATTCGCAGGTCGAGCTTCCGCGTCTGCTGGCAGCAGCAAGGCGAGAGGTGCGTGTGCAACTGCTGGACTACGCGCCCTTGTCATACGGGCCGGACAAGGCTCGGCCGTATTACGCTGTGATCGACAACGCTATCCGCAGCGCTGCAGCGCGAGGCGTCTCGATCAAACTGATGGTTTCGGACTGGAACACCGGCATGCCGGAGGTCGCGTACCTGAAGAGTCTGGCACTGGTGCCGAACGTGCAGGTACGAGTCGTGACGCTGCCGGTCGCCGCGCAAGGCTTCATTCCCTATGCGAGGGTGATCCACAGCAAGACCATGGACATTGATGATCAGGTCGCCTGGGTGGGAACCAGTAACTGGCTCGGCGGCTATCTCGATAACTCGCGAAATCTGGAAGTGGTGATGCACGACAGCAGCATGGCCAGCAGGATAGGCGCGTTGCACCGTCAGCTATGGGACAGCCCTTACGCCAGTCCTCTGGAGATAGGTCGCGACTACCCTGAGCCGCATCCCGGCCAGCCGTGAAGTCATGCAACGTGGGAAGTACGGCAAAAAAGCGTCTGGCATTCGCTCAATGGGCGGGTGCCAGACGCTCAGTCATCAATTCCCTTCCAGCAACGTACGCAACATCCACGCAGCCTTTTCATGCACCTGCATCCGCTGTGTCAGCAGGTCGGCGGTGGGTTCGTCGCTGACTTTCTCCAATAGCGGAAACAGACCGCGTGCGGTGCGGACCACGGCTTCCTGACCTTCCACCAACTGCCTGATCATCTCGGCAGCATCAGGCACGCCCGGTTCTTCCTTGATCGACGACAAACGAGCGTAGGTCGAATAGGTGCCTGGAGCCGGAAAGCCCAGTGCGCGGATACGTTCGGCGATGGAATCCACTGCGGTCGCCAGTTCGGTGTACTGCTCTTCGAACAGCAGGTGCAGGGTGCGGAACATCGGACCTGTGACGTTCCAGTGGAAGTTGTGGGTTTTCAGGTACAGCACATAGGTGTCGGAAAGCAGGTGTGACAGGCCGTCGACGATCTGTTGGCGGTCCTGCTCGTTGATGCCGATTTCAATACGCATATCAGTCCTCAAAGGTCGGATGTATTCAAAAGTTGGGTTCATTCTAGAAAGTGCGGATCGTCAGCGGAAATCACCGTTGGCAATGGCAATCATCTACACAACCTATGAGATGAAGGATTCGTATAACTGTCCATCAGGCTCTAGGTCACAGCGCCCGCCTGGGCCACAATGGCGTTTTTTCAACTCAAGCCTGATGCGGCTGTACAAGGATTCGCGCTGATGACGTTCTCTTTCAAACCCTGGCACCGGCGCCTGGCGCTGGTCCTGCCGCTGGCGGTGATGCTGGCTGCGTGTGACAAGTCCGACAAGCCGACCACTGCGCCGAAACCGCCTCATACCACGTATGCTCAGGCCGGTTGGGAAGCGCTGCCCGCAGTGTCCGATGCTGATCTGCAGGCCGGTTTCACTTCATGGCGTAGCGCGTGCACCCGCTTGAAAGCCGACGCCGTCTGGGGGCCGACCTGTGCGGCCGCAGCCGGTCTGGAGCCTGCGCCGAGTGCCGAGCAGATCCAGACATTTCTGCACGACCAGTTGCAGGTCTACAGCCTGCGGGCTGACAACGGCAGCGCTGACGGTTTGATTACGGGTTATTACGAGCCCGTCTATCCCGGCAGCCTGACTCAGACTGAGGCGGCGAACGTGCCGGTGTATGGCGTACCGGATGATTTGATCGTGGTCAATCTGGACAGTGTCTATCCCGAACTCAAGGGCAAGCGCCTGCGCGGTCGTCTGGAAGGCCGGGTGCTCAAGCCTTATGACGATGCCGCCACCATTGGCGCCAAGGGCCTGAATGCGCCGGTTGTCGCCTGGCTGACTGATCCGATGGACCTGCAGTTTCTGCAGATCCAGGGCTCGGGACGTGTGCGTCTGGACGATGGCTCGCAAGTACGTCTGGCTTACGCCGATCAGAACGGTCGGCCGTATCGGGCCATTGGACGCTGGCTGGTCGAGCAGGGCCAATTGAAGAAGGAAGAGGTCACCATGGGCGCCATCTCCGGTTGGGCCAAGGCCAATCCTCAGCGCGTTCCCGAGCTGCTGGCGAGTAACCCCAGTTATGTGTTCTTCGGCCGTAATCCTGACAGCAACGAAGGCCCGCGCGGTTCGCTCAACGTGCCGCTGACGGCTGGCTACAGTGTGGCGATCGACCGCAAGGTCATTCCACTGGGCAGCCTGTTGTGGCTGTCGACCACTCGACCTGACGGCAGCAGCATCGTGCGGCCGGTGGCGGCTCAGGACACCGGCGGCGCCATCGCTGGCGAAGTGCGCGCCGACCTGTTTTGGGGAACGGGTGAAGAAGCCGGCAAGCTGGCCGGTGACATGAAGCAGAAGGGCAATATCTGGCTGCTGTGGCCGAAGAACATGCCGCTGCCGGTTACTGAGTGAGGTTTGCTGGATAAGAGAGAGGCACGTGTCTCCGACATCACGCTGTCGCGCAGCTGATATCGGACTGTGGGAGGCGCCACCACGTCTTCGACGTAGCGCTGTCGCGCAGCAAACTTGGTGGGAGCGGACTTGTCCGCGAAAAGGCCTGTACATCCGACGAATATTCATCGGCTGAACTACAGCATTCGCGGACAAACGGAACGCCGCCCGGTCCGCTCCCACAAAATCCAGTTTCTTCAGTAGGTTGCAGGTTGTTTGATAAGAGTCGGCGCAGTCGCTGTTTGCTGTCAGACCGCGCCTGCCTTCGTCAGGTCGTGATTCGACCCAAACGTGCATCCACTGCAAAATCCAGGTCCCGCGCGGTCGCCACGACGGTTGCGAACGCCGGATGCCGCACGTTGAGCAGGTAGTTGGATTCACGCGGAATGATCACGCTGGGCACTGCCAGCGCCAGGCTGTCGTTGGAGGCCAGCCAGGCATCGCCGAACGACGCGGTAGCGGGTGGCGCCGGTTCCTCGCGCCAGTCGGGCGGCAGGGTGTCGATGCGCGCATTGAGGATGTGTTCTTCAGCGATCTGCAGTTCAAGCATTGCGTAATGTTGCGCCACTGCGGCATTGCCCAAGTGAACCAGTACTTCCAGCAACGCCAGTGATTCGCTGCCCGCGCAATACACGCAGGCACTGCCCTTGCTGTTCCAGCGCCCTCCATAGAGTTTTGCGCCTTCGCCGTCGAATGCCTGGGCCAGCCATTTACGCTTGACCAGACGATAGACAGAAATCAAGCCATGACCCCGTGTTCCAAGCGACCGATCAGGTCGAGCACGGCCTGTGCTTCGGCAGACGTTGCGAGCATTTCCAGAGGGCGACGATTGCCCAGTCCATGGACCGGGTTGGCCAGCCAGAGGCGAGTGGCTTCGGTATCGTCCTCGAACAGATCCAGCGTCGCCTTGTATACAGCCGCTAGGCGAAACAGACGATCACTTTCTTCTGAATTGAACTGACGCACCTTCAACCGACGTTGCAACGTCGCAGGCGCAATGCCCAGATGCTCGGCCAGGGTCGAGCGGTTGAGGTCGGTGTATTGCGCCAGACGTTCGAAGATTTCATAGGGCAGTCCATTGCGCAGCGCCGTGTACAGGCTGTCGCCGCGCGGCGGAATGCCCAGCTTTTGCCAGAAATCCTGCTTCTGGATCATTGCCGGATGATAGTCGCGTATGGCGAGAGACATGATTCACCTCTACTATCGAATGATTATTTGTAAATCTATCATTTGATCATAGGACCATTCCGGCCGAAGTGACAGGCATCCAGAAAAAAATACTGGCGGCAGGCCAATCCTGATAACGATTGTACGTGACGGCTTATGAAACTCTTCTAGTATGACAACGTGTCACGTCGAGATGTGGCGGGAGTGATGTCTATATGATATCTATCATGACATAAGTCTTGCAGCCAGTTGATCTGTAGTCGTTTTAGCCCTGTTGCCGTACCCATGCTATCTGCCTCTGGCAGCCTGATTTTTTGCAGTGAGAACTACACGATGTCCACTCTTGCGCTATTGATATGCGACGACTCCAACATGGCGCGAAAGCAGTTGATGCGGGCCTTGCCTGCCGACTGGGATGTGTCGGTGACCATGGCGACTCAAGGGCAGGAGGGCCTGGAGGCGATCCGCAGCGGGTTGGGCAAGGTCGTGCTGCTGGACCTGACCATGCCGGTCATGGACGGTTATCAGACCCTGGCGGCGATTCGTGAAGAGCACCTGGACGCCAAGGTCATCGTGGTCTCCGGGGACGTGCAGGATGAGGCCGTACGCCGTGTCATGGAACTGGGCGCGCTGGCCTTCCTGAAAAAGCCGGCTGACCCGGACGAACTCAAAAGCACGCTCGAACGCCTTGGCCTGCTGGGCAAACCTTCGGCGCTGCCTGCCGCTGTTGCCGCGCAGCACACGGCGGGGCAGGGCGTCATCAGTTTTCAGGATGCATTCCGCGAAACCGTCAACGTCGCGATGGGCCGAGCCGCTGCATTGCTGGCCAAGGTGCTGGGTGTGTTTGTGCAGTTGCCGGTGCCGAACGTGAACATGCTCGAAGTGGGCGAGTTGCACATGGCGCTCGCCGATGCGCACAGTGATCAGCGCCTGACTGCAGTCTGTCAGGGCTACATCGGTGGCGGCATCGCCGGCGAAGCGCTGTTGATCTTCCACGACTCGGAAATTTCCGGCGTGTCGAAGCTGATGGGCGGCAACTCGCCCGATTCTTCCGACATGGAAATGCTGCTGGACCTGTCCACCATTCTGATCGGTGCCTGCCTGAGCGGGATTGCCGAGCAGATCGATATCGCCTTCTCGCAGGGCCATCCGCAATTGCTGGGTGCCCAGGGCGGCATCGACGAGTTGATCCGCATCAACAGCCAGCGCTGGAAAAAGACTCTGGCGGTGGAGATCAGCTACAGCGTCGAAGGCCACAACATTCATTTTGATCTGCTGATGCTGTTCACCGAAGACTCGGTCGATCTGCTGACCAAAAAACTTGCCTACCTGATGAGCTGACCCCCATGAGCAACGCTATCGAAATCAACGAGCTGCATTGGTTGCTGGCCGTCACGCAAAACATCGACGTGGGCATCGTGGTGCTCGACCTGAACTATCAGGTGTCGGTCTGGAACACCTTCATGGAGAACCGTTCGGGCGTGGTGCCTTACGTGGCCATCGGCAAGACCTTCTTCGAACTGTTCCCCGACGTAAACCAGCCATGGTTCAGCAAGAAAATCGACAACGTCGTGACGCTGGGCACGCCAGCCTTCACGATCTGGGAGCAGCGGCCTTATCTGGTGCGCTTCAAGAACTACCAGCCCATCACCGGGCAGGAAGAGTTCATGTACCAGAACACCACCCTGTTCCCGCTGCGCTCGACCACGGGCGAAATCAGCCATGTGTGTCTGGTGATCTACGACGTCACCGACGTAGCCACCAACCGTCATCAGTTGCAGGCGGTCAATGCTCAGTTGCAGAAGCTGTCTGGCGACCAGGGCTGAGGCTGTGTTCTTGCGAAAAGGCCTGCGTTCACCCATGAACGCGGCACCTTGCTCGTGCTAGGATCGCCATTTTTCCGCTGACGCTCAGGGACATCATGCGATCTCAAGCCACTCTCACTGTTTTGCCTGTCGAGCGCCCGCTGGTCGGGCGTGTCAGCCCGCCCGGTTCCAAGTCCATCACCAACCGCGCCCTGCTGCTGGCAGGTCTGGCCAAAGGCACCAGCCGCCTGACCGGCGCGCTGAAAAGTGACGACACCCGCGTGATGTCCGAAGCCCTGCGTCTGATGGGCGTGCAGGTCGATGAACCGGATGACAGCACCTTCGTGGTCACCAGTTCAGGTCACTGGCAGGCGCCGCAGCAGGCGCTGTTCCTGGGCAACGCCGGAACCGCGACGCGCTTTCTGACCGCAGCGCTGGCCAATTTCGAAGGCGACTTCGTGGTTGATGGCGACGAGTACATGCGCAAGCGCCCGATCGGCCCGCTGGTCGAAGCCTTGCAGCGCATGGGCGTTGAAGTCAGCGCTCCTACCGGCTGCCCGCCGGTCGCCATCAAGGGCAAGGGCGGTCTGGCCGCCGGGCGCATCGAGATCGACGGCAATCTGTCCAGCCAATATGTGTCGGCGTTGCTGATGGCCGGTGCCTGCGGCAAGGGGCCGCTGGAAGTCGCCCTGACCGGCAGCGAGATCGGCGCACGCGGTTACGTCGACCTGACCCTCGCGGCGATGCAGGCGTTCGGTGCCGAGGTTCAGGCCATTGGCGACGCCGCCTGGAAAGTCTCGGCGACCGGCTACCGCGCCACGGATTTCCACATCGAGCCGGACGCGTCCGCTGCGACCTACCTGTGGGCCGCTCAGGCGCTGACTCAGGGCAATATCGATCTGGGTGTCGCCACCGACGCATTCACTCAGCCTGACGCACTGGCCAGCCACATCATCGCCAGTTTCCCGAATATGCCGGCGGTGATCGACGGCTCGCAGATGCAGGACGCCATCCCGACCCTGGCCGTGCTGGCCGCGTTTAATAATCAGCCTGTGCGTTTCGTCGGCATTGCCAACTTGCGTGTGAAAGAGTGCGACCGCATTTCGGCGCTGTCCCACGGCCTGTGCGCGATTGCGCCGGGGCTGGCGGTCGAGGAGGGCGATGATCTGGTGGTAAACGCCAATCCGGCACTGGAGGGCACGACGGTCGACGCCTTGATCGACACCCACGCCGACCATCGCATTGCGATGTGCTTTGCGTTGGCGGGTCTGAAGATCGCCGGTATCCGCATTCTGGATCCGGACTGTGTCGGCAAGACGTACCCAGGCTACTGGGACGCGCTGGCCTCGCTGGGTGTCGGCATTCAGCGCTGACAGGTGCGTTGCAGCCGTTCGGTCAGATGCCGATGAACGGCTGCATGATGCGCGCAAACAGGCCGTGAAAGCGCAGCGGCGAATCGGTGGCCAGCAGGCAGATGCATTCTCCATCGGCGACAGGCTGGTGATGGACGTCACTGTCCAGATCGGCAATGTCGCCTGCCTTGAAATCGCCCATTTCGTCGCGGAATGAACCCCTGAGGACCATGGTCATTTCACTGCCGCTGTGACTGTGCATCGGCATGCTGACGCCGGGCGCGCTTTTGAGCAGCATGAGGGTGCCCTGCGCGATACCTTCGGCCCGCACGCGCTGCACGCCGGGTGCGAGCGTTTTCCACTTCAACTGACTCAGGTACTGGCCGAAATGCGCCTGCAGGCACGCGGGCATCAAGTCGGGGTCTTCATTGGAGGCCAGCAATGGGTTGATCGCCGGGCTCTGGCGCGAAGCCGGCTCATTCAGCCTTTCAAGCATCGCGGCGCGTCCACGCAACGGCACCACGGTGCTGCTGTGCTGCTGCATCAGCACGCCGCCGATCTGTTCGGCCTCCCTCAACCTTGCCCGGCAGACCGGACAACGCTCCAGATGCGCGGCCGTGACCAGCGCGATGCTTTGTGCCAGCGCGCCCGCGGCGTAGCTGATCAATGTCGAATCATCCGGGTGTCTTAAGCTGTTCATCAGGACTCCTCGATCCGGGAGCGCAGCTTCTGGAAAGCCAGCCGCAGGCAGGACTTAACGGTGCCCAGCGGCATGCCGAGACGTTCGGAGATTTCGCGATGGCTGAGCGCCTCGAAATAAGACATGCGTAGCACCTTGGCTTGATCAGTCGGCAGGTTCTGTATGGCCGAAGCCAGTTGTTGCTCCTGACGCTGGCTGTAATCGAGCGTTCGGTCCTGTGGTGCTTCCAGGCGTTCAAGTTGTTCCAGCGAATTCTGTACCTGCACCCAGCCGCGGTCCTTGCGCACGCTGTCGATGTACAGGTTGCGCGCGATCCGGAACAGCCAGGTGCCCAGACTCGCCTTGCTCGGGTCAAACGTATCGGCCTTGTGCCACAACCTGAGCAGCACCTCCTGCACCAGCTCCTCGGCCTGACCTTCCGGCACATTCAGTCCCGTGAGATAGCGCAACAACCGCGGCGCGAAGTGATCGTAAATGCGCATGAAGCTATCGCGGTCCTGCTGGCGGGCCACGGCATTGACTTCATTGATCCAAAGTCGGGTTATCGGCGAATCGCTGGATGGGGTGGACAAGTGACAGAAGGTCCTGAGACTGGCAGTTATGCTCATGATCCACCTTCTGATCGTCGTTGTCTGGTTTTGGTTCGGTATGCCTGTGTGTTACGCAGGCGAAGCGGGAACGGATCACAGGGGAAAGAAGGTGGATTGAACGGACTTTTATCAGGGCTGGCGGGGCAGATAGCGTTATCTGCGGTGAATGGTGTACTAGGCGACCCAGTCGTTTACGCGCAAGCGTTATACAGGCTGCCCTCGCTCTTTCATGAAGTCGTCGCTGACATTGTCATCCTCAAACCACTTGTCCCAATTTTCACTCACAGGCGAAATTACGCGTGATCTGCCTACCGCGACAATATCGACTCGCCTCACGTCATCTGGCAAAGCAAGTGACTCGGGCAGAAGCACTGCTTGGCCTTGTTCGGACCTGATTACCTTTGATTGTTCCATGGAAGTATCTGCAGGATGTACGAAGCGTTATTTCAGTGTGATTTTTGGGTACATGTCAAATTTTGCACCGTTGAACCTCGGGTTTTCGTCAGCTCCTGTCATTTCCTACAGTAGAAACCGACGATGCAGGCTGATACACCGGTAGCTGAACATCATCACGTTCACGGAGCCGATCATGCCTCTCACTGCCGAGCGGTTTTTATCAGGTCTGGTTTGTCTGGCCACAGTTGTTTTGATCTGCGTGGGCACAACCCTGCTCATCGTGCCCGAGCGGGCTGAGGCTGAACCGGAGAATCAGGTCACTTGCGTGAACGGCGTGCACATCGCCAAGTGGTCTCCGGGCCTGACCAATACCCGTAAGCCGGTTGATATCACCACCAAAAGCTACTGGGGGCCTTGTGAGTCGCCTTCCTCTACCCTGAGTTTCAGCGCCTCGGCCGAGCAGAGATTTCAGGCGGATTTGTCCTGCCCGCGGCTGCGCAATCTGGCTTCGCCCATCACATGGGTGATCAATTGGGACGACCGGACGACCAGTACTTACGTGTTCAACACGGCGCTTCAGGAGGTAGAGGGTAAGGGCTCGGTAGTCGTAGGGACCGGATACATCGTGGACGGCCGCTACCAGGGGGCCAGGGCTGTGACTGTCTTCGTGCTGGGAGACATCGATTCAATGATCGACGGCGACTGTGCCAGCCCCGCCGGTCTTGTCAGGATGAGTGGCCGGTCGGTGCTGGTCATAGAATGAATCGACAGGCTAAAGCGCCCGATAAAGCAGGCTGAACCCCAGCGTCATGGATTCTCCACGCTGCAACAGCTTCAACCCCGGATGCCCCGGCAGGTGGTGGGCGTTGACCGGGTGGCTGACCGGTTCGAAGCAGAAGAAGTCCAGCCCCGGCGGGCAGAAGATCAGAAAGTATTCGCTGCCGCTGGCCTCACAGTGCAGCTCGTAGCCCAAGTCGGGCTGGCGGATGACGCTGCGGCCATCCCATTCGGTGAAACCGTTGTCCAGCTTCACGTGCGGCAGGCCGTTGCCGTTTCGGAAATTCCATTCGTCGGGCAGATCCTGCCGCTCGGTGGGCAGGCCTGCCTCGTCGCACAGCCAGACCTGCGAAGCCTTGGCCTGCAGACGTGTCTCGGGCGTGCGCGGCAGGTAAGGGTGCAGGCCGAGTCCGTGCCAGGCCGCGCGGCTGTCCAGATGTGTGGTGCTCAGCTCGATGCTCAACCGGCCGTCGAGCAGCGTGTAGCGGAGTCGTGCCTGATAGGCGAAGGGAATCCGGCTGTCGAGTTGCAGGCAAACATGAGTTTCAGTCTGCTCGACGACGTCCCAGGCTTGTTGCCAGGCGCTGCCGTGAATGGGCAACGCATCGTTGGCGCTGTTGGGCGACAGGGCGAGCCAGCCGTCGGGTGTGTCGAAGCCGCCGCCACCGATCCGGTTCGACCAGGGCGCCAGCGGGTACAGCGCCAGTTTGCGAGGTGTGCCCGCAGCCACGGCTTCGTCGGAGCTGTGGCGCAGCAATGGCTGGCCGCTGCTCAGGACTGTCCAGTTGACGATGCTGCCGCCTGTCTCAGGTGCAAGGGTCAGCCGGGTCAGGCCGTCTTCAAGGGTCAGAACGTTCGCGGGCATGGTGCGGAGCCTCTTCTGTAGTGACGGATTTCGGCGGTGAAGGCGGTGTGGCGCGGCGCCAGGTCAGCAGGACGATACCACTGACGACGATCAACCCACCGATGACCTGACCGCTGCTGAGCAGTTGATCCAGAATCAGCCAGCCAAACAGCAGGCTCGCCACCGGTTCGATGTTCATGACCGGCGCATTGCGGGCGATGTCCAGGCGCGCCATGCAGATGAACAGCAGCGAAAAACCGACGCCGTACAGCAACACCAGACTGGCCAGCGCGGTCCAGCCGATGCGGCTGGTCGGCAGGTCCACGCCGCCGGGCAGCAGACCGCTGGCACCGGCCACGGCGGCAGCGATGAACACCACGACCATGGTCAGCATGCTGCGCACGGTGCCGCGCATGCTGGACAGCTTGTTGTCGGTGATCCACAGCGCGAAGGCAAACACCACCGCCGCGGTAAAGGCGTAGGCAATGCCTTCCAGCCACTGGGGCTCGCTGCTGCCGGGGTTGGACAAACGGTGCGGCACACCGAGCGCCAGAACCAGACCGAACAGAATCACGCCCATCAAGGCCGCCGCGCGGCGCGTCGGGGCTGAACCGCCCAGCGCCCAGGTCAGCAGCGCCAGCAGGATGGGTGAGACGTTGACCACCAGCAGAGCCAGTGCGACCGGAATCCGGGCCACGGCCGAGTAGATGCAGAAACTCTGGGTCGCGATCAGCAAGCCCAGCAGCAGTTGCCAGCGCCAGGTGCTGGCGGGCAGGTTGAGCCGTTCGCGTTGCAGTAGTACCAGACTGACCAGCACCAGCAGGGTGACACCGGAGCGACACAGAATCGCCAGCAGCAGGCCGGTGTCATGGTCGAAGGAAATGCGTGCGGCAATGTGATTGCCGGCAAACGAGCAGGCCAGCAGCGCCAGTATCAGGACGGCGATGTGGCGGGGAAACAGGGCAGGGGCGGACATGCGGGACCAGCCTCCTTGGCTGGAAAAAGCAGCGCTGTCATGACCCTCGCGAACAAGAGCTCGCGAGGGCTGACAGTCAGTCACGAGGATTCAGAGCACAGCGCCTGGCAGCCACAGCGAGATAGCCGGGATGTAAGTCACCAGCATCAGCACCATGAACAGTGCGGCGTAGAACGGCAGCAGGGCTTTCACAGTCGCTTCGATGGTGACTTTACCCACCGCCGCGCCCACGAACAGCACTGCACCCACCGGCGGCGTGATCAGGCCGATACCCAGGTTGACCAGCATGATCATGCCGAAGTGAACCGGATCGACGCCGACACTGGCGACCACTGGCAGCAGAATCGGGGTGAGGATCAGGATCAGCGGTGCCATGTCCATGATGGTGCCGAGCAGCAGCAACATCACGTTGATGCACATCAGAATCACGTAACGGTTATCCGACAGCGTCAGGAACGCTGTAGTGATCTTCATCGGGATTTCCATCAGCGTCAGGATGTAACCGAAGCTGGCGGCGAAACCGATCAGGATCATCACGATGGAAATGGTCCGTGCCGCCCGGTGCATCAGCTTGGGCAGGTCGCGCCATTTGTAGTCGCGGTAGATGAACATGGTCACGAAGAACGACCAGACCACGGCGATGGAGGCCGATTCGGTCGCTGTGAACACGCCCGACAGGATCCCGCCCAGAATGATGACCAGCGCCATCATGCCCCACAGTGCTTCACCGGCGATTTTCAGCGCCTGACGCATCGGGATCACTTCGCCTTTCGGGTAGTTGCGCTTGCGGGCGAAGATCATGCACAGGCCCATCATCACCGCGCTGAGCAACAGGCCCGGCATGATCCCGGCCATGAACAGCGAGGCGATTGACACCGTGCCGCCAGCGGCCAGCGAGTAGAGCACCGAGTTGTGGCTGGGTGGCGTCAGCAGGGCTTGCACCGAGCCGCTCACCGTTACGGCGGTCGAGAAGTCACGAGGGTAACCGTTGCGTTCCATTTCCGGGATCAGCACCGAGCCCACCGAAGCGGTGTCGGCCACGGACGAGCCGGAGATGGCGCCGAAGAAGGTCGAGGCCACGATGTTGACCAGTGACAGCCCGCCGCGCACGAAACCCACCAGCACCCCGGCAAAGGCCACCAGCCGTCGTGACATGCCGCCTTCGGCCATGATGGCACCGGCCAGTACAAAGAACGGAATCGCCAGCAGCGAAAATTTGTTCACGCCGCCCGCGATCTGAATCATCAGGGCATCGGCGGGGATCTCGATCCACCAGGCACCAATCAACGCCGACAAGCCCAGCGCGTAGGCCACGGGCATGCCGATCAGGATCAGTGCGATAAAGCTGCCCAACAGTACTAATGCGTCCATTTATGCGGCACCTTCGCTTTCTTCAATGACGTCGAACCGCATGACGGAGCGGTGACTCTGGTCACCCAGGAACATCCTTTCCAGCACGAAAATCAGGGTCACGATGCCGCCGATGGGAATCGGCAGATAAGAGATGCCTACCCGCAGGGACGGGATTTCACCCAGAAACTGATTCCAGGTGGTGGCGCACAGCTTGAAGCCCTTGACGATCATGAATAGCGCAACGATGGCCATCAGGATCTGCACGATCACTGTTGCCACTTTGCGAACCTGCAACGGCATGCGGTCGACCGCCATGGCCACGGCCATGTGTGCGCCAGCGCGATAACTGGCTGCAGCGCCGAAGAAGGTGAACACCACCATCAGCAGAATGGCGACCGGCTCTGGCCAGCTGGAGCCGCTGCCCAGCACGTAACGGGCGAAGATGCCCCAGGGAATGATCAGGGTCATGATCAGGACCGACAGACCCGCGATCCCGATACAGACCCGGTAAAGCGTGTCGTTGATGCGCAATAACGTATTTTTCATGGAGGCTCACCACAGCGGCGGCGAACGAGCTCTCGCTCGCCCTCGCGGCGTTATCGGACTGTCTTATTGGGCAGCTTGAGTTTTTGCCATCAGCGCAGGATCGGTCTGGACTGCTTCGATACGGCTGATCAGATCCTTGTATGGCGCGCCGTATTTGTCACGCACGGCCTGGGTTGCGTCGTAGAACGCCTTTTTCTGCTCGGCAGTCAGGGTGATGAATTCCACACCCGCGGCCTTGAGCTTGGCTTCATCGGCAGCCGATGCAGCGTCCCACAGCTTGCGCTCTTCCATCTGCGCTTCGCGCGCCAGTTTCTTCACCAGGGTTTGTTGCTCGGGCGTGAGCTTGGTCCAGGTGGTTTTCGACATCACCACGGGCTCAGGCAGGATCAGGTGCTCGGTCATGGTGTAGAACTTGGCGTTCTGATAGTGGTTGTGCTGGAAGTAGGTCGGCGGGTTGTTTTCCGCACCGTCGATCACGCCAGTCTGCAGGGCGCTGAAAATCTCGCCGGTGGCCATGGCGATACCGTTGCCGCCCATGTCGTTGATGGTGTCGATGAACACCGGGTTGCCCTGTACGCGAATCTTCATGCCCTTGAGGTCGGCGATGCTGCGTACCGGCTTCTTGGTGTACAGGTTGCGCGTGCCGCCATCCATCCAGGCCAGCGCGACCATGTTGAAGTTCGAGTTGGTGATCTTGTCGAGCATTTCCTGACCGATTTCGCCATCGATGATGGTGCGCATGTGCGCCTGGTCACGGAACACGAACGGCAGGTTGAACGCGTTGACGTCCGGTACCACCGGGCCGACGATGCCGAGGCTCACGCGGGTCATCTGGATGGCGCCGGACTGTACCTGCTCGACGACTTCCTTCTCCGAGCCCAGCACGCCGCCGGCAAACATCTTGAAGCTGATCTCGCCCTTGGTTTCTTCCTGCAGTTTTTTGCCCATGTTCTGCTCGGCCACGACCGGCGGATAGCCGGCGGGGTGCACTTCGGCGAACTTGATTTTTACTTCAGCCTGCGCGATGCCAGACATGCAGAACGCGAGCGGAAGTGCAGCGATGAGAAGTGTGCGTTTGAAGTCCATGGATATCTCCGATTTTCTTGTTTTTGGTCGGTGCTATTGGGTTCAGTGCTGTTGCTTCAATGTTGTGGCTCAGTGTGTGGATCAATCCCGGAAAACAGGCTCCTCCAGGCCTTTGACGCCGGGCCGTAGAGCGAACACACCACCGGCGAGTGGTTGATCGCTCAGATCGCCGCCAGGGCGGATAGACGTCACGAACAGGGTGTCCATGTCCGGGCCGCCGAATGCGCACATGGCGGGTTTTTTCACGGGCACGACCAGTGACTGATCAAGCTTGCCCTGTGGTGTGAAACGATGGATCAGACCGGCGTCATTGCCGCAGATCCAGTAGCAGCCATCGGCGTCGATGGCTGCACCATCCGGGCGACCCAGATAGTGGTTCATGTCCACGAACAGGCGGCGGTTGTGCGGGGTGCCGCTGTCGGTGTCGTAATCGAAGGCCCAGATCTTTTGCACGCTGGGGTGCGAGTCGGACAGGTACATCGTTTTGCCGTCCGGGCTGAACGCCAGGCCGTTGGGCACGATGAAGTCTTTCAGCACCGGTTCCAGCGTCTGTTGCCCTGCGCTGTAGCGATACATCGCGCCGACCACGGCACCGGCACTCATGTCCATGAACATGGTGCCTGCCCAGAAGCGTCCCTGACGGTCGCAACGACCATCGTTGAAACGCATGCCGGGTTGTGCGTGCGTGACCTCGAGCAGAGGCGTGGCGGTCAGGTTTTCACCGTCGCCGGGCTGCAGGTGGAACAGGCCGCTTTCCATGCCTGCCACCCAGCCACCTTTGTCATCGGCCGCGATGCAGGCCAGCATCTGCGGGGCTTTCCAGTGGCGAGTGCTGCCATCGCGTGCACTCCAGCGATGCAGGTGGCCTGCCGGGATATCGACCCAGTACAGCGCCTGATCGCGGGCACTCCAGACAGGGCTCTCACCCGTAGCGTTTTGCGCATCCAGAATCAGTTCGGCATCCATGGCGGCTCGTGTCTCCAGGCTGTTCAGGTTGTAAATGAGCGATGTTTACTCGTCGCCGAACGGCCCGGAGGCCACGAAGGCGCCGCCCTGATAGACCATGGCCGGATCGGCGGCGGCTGGCATCGGCTGGGCTTCAACCTTGTCGCGAAACACTTCCGAACTGTCCTTGGGAACATAGCCCAGCTGGCTGGCCAGGCGGTTGTTCCACCAGACGGTCTTGTTGTCCGATACGCCGTACACCACGGTATGGCCGACATTGGGCGTGTACAGGGAGCGTTCGAGCAGTTGGGTCAGGTCATCGAAGCTGAGCCAGGTGCTCATCATTCTGCGGTTCTGCGGTTCCGGGAACGAGGAGCCGATGCGGATGCTGACGGTTTCGATGCCGTAGCGATCGAAGTAGAAGCTGGCCATGTCTTCGCCGTAGGATTTGGACAGGCCGTAGTAACTGTCCGGGCGGCGCGGGGAATGGGCGTCGATGGTTTCGTCCTGCTTGTAGAAACCGATGACGTGGTTGGAGCTGGCGAAGATCACGCGCTTCACGCCGTGACGGCGGGCGGCTTCGTAGATGTGAAATACGCCGCAGATGTTTGCGCCGAGGATTTCCTCGAACGGCCGCTCTACGGAAACGCCACCGAAATGCAGAATGGCATCAACGCCTTCGACCAACTGATGAACGGCGTTCTTGTCAGAGAGGTCGCAGACCTGGACCTCTTCATGGCTGCCAGCCGCGGGCGCCATTTCGGCGATGTCGGACAGCCGGAGAATGTTCGCGTAGGGACGCAGCGTTTCGCGCAATACCTTGCCCAGGCCGCCTGCCGCGCCTGTCAGCAGGAGGCGATTGAAGGGAGTCTGCGTAGTGTGAGCCGATGCCATGAGGAAGTTTCCTGATTGTTATTTTTTGTCATCTGTTGTCGTATGACTTGCCGGATTATCGGCAGCCCTCGCGCTGCTTGTCAACGCGCCCAAAGTATTAAGTGGCCGGTGGGTGAACCGCCGTCTGGACTCTTGCGCATGACCAGGCCCGACCAGCGGAAGGGCCTGGTCCGATGCATCAGAGCAACGACAGCGGATAGCTGATGAAGACACGGTTTTCATCGAACTCGTTGGCGCTGAAGTCGCGTCGCAAACTGGAGTTCCGCCATTTGACGTTCAGGTTCTTGAACGTGCCGCTTTGTACGGTGTACGCCAGTTCCGACTCCCGGCCCCATTCCTTGCCGTCAGTGATATTGCCGGTGTGCACGTTGTCGCCACTGATATAGCGGTTCATCAGGGTCAGACCTGGTACGCCCAATACGGCGAAATTATAGTCGTGACGCAGCTGCCAGGATTTTTCCTTGGCGTTGTCGTAGCTGGAGTTGTAACTGTCGTTGGCCAGCGTGCCACCGCTGGTGCCGTTGACGCGCATCCAGGCCGTGTCGCCGCTGAGCTTCTGCAGACCGACATAAAAGGTGCTGCCGCCGTAACGGGCCGAGAGCAGGGCATATGCAGTCTTGTTGTCCAGATCGCCGGCCAGCTTGTTGCCGTCTTCCTTGCCGATGAAGTAGCCCAGGTTCGCGCCCAGGGTCCAGTCACCGAAGGTCTGGCTGTGCAGCAGGTTGAAGAACTGCTGCTGGTAGATGTCCTGCAGTTCCGAGTACCAGACGCCGACCTGTGTGCGCTTTTCATTGAAGACGTACTCGCCGCCACCAAAGTTGAAACGGTCGGAGGTGAAGGCACCGCGACCGTTCATCGACATGTCTTCCATGCTGGCGTCGTTACGCGGGCTGTTGCCGCGGAACTGACCGCCATACAGCGTCAGGCCGTCGATTTCCTTGGAGGTGATCTGTCCGCCCTGGAAAGTCTGCGGCAGCGAACGGCCGTCATCGGAACGCAGGATCGGCAGCACCGGCATCCATTCGCCGACCTTCAGCTCGGTCTTGGAAAAACGTGCCTTGCCCGCCACGCCCAGACGACCGAAATCATCTGCAGGACGCCCGTCGCTGTGAATCGGCAGCAATTGAGTGCCGCCCGTACCGCGACCGCCATCGAGCTTGATCGAATACAGCCCGAGCACGTCGACACCGAACCCGACCGTGCCTTGGGTGAAGCCCGACTTGGCGTCGAGAATGAAGCTTTGCGTCCACTCTTCAGCCTTGCTTTGCGGGGCCGCGCTGTTGGGAAACGCGGGGTTGGTGAAGTTGCGGTTGAAGTAGGCGTTACGCAGGTTGAGCGTGGCCTTGGTGTCGTCCACGAAGCCTTCGGCCATGCTCATCAACGGGCAGAGCAGCGTCATGCTGCCGACGCCCATCAGGATGCGCGAACGGGTGGTGTGAGATGTCATTATTGTTGTGCTCCCTTGGTTTAACGAAACCGTCCTCTTTTCTGGCCTTGCACAGGCAAGAGCCGACACCGACGAGGATTATGTGATGCCTGTTTCCAGGCATGGCCCTGGCTGAAAGACAGCCGGGTACCGTTCGCTGACAGTCAGCGAAATCTATAAAACACGAGTGTCTTGGAATGCTGCGAGAGGATAGAACCTTGCCGCGGCGACGGCGATCCAGGGGGTTACGCAAGGTAGAGCGGGCATACGGACGCGAGTCTTCATGGAATGGGCCCCGGCTTTGTTTTTATTGTTTTGGCGTCATAGGTTGTCGTACAACTTCGCCGATTATTTACAGGGTGTGAAGGGTTTGTCAACGCACGATTAGTCGAATATCGACCGTTTGGAATGACCTGAAAGTGCCTCACGTGAATGAGAGTGAACGCGGCCGGGGGCCTCACAGTCCACCAGACACGTATTCACTTTTTCGGAGCATTTTCAATGAATCGTTTCACCCAGAAAGTCGTTGTGGTCACAGGCGCCGGTTCCGGAATCGGCGAAGCCACGGCCAAGCGTTTTGCCAGGGAAGGCGCCAGCGTGGTGCTGGTCGGCCGCAACGAAGAAAAGCTGAAAAAAGTACACGCGCAACTGGAGGGCGAAGGTCATCTGGTCAGGGCGGCCGACGTGGCGGACCTGAGCGATGTCGAGGCGCTGTTCAAGGAAGTCGCCAGTCACTTCGGCCGTCTGGATGCGCTGGTCAATAATGCGGGCATCGTGAAGTCCGGCAAGGTCACCGAACTTGAAGTGCAAGACTGGAAAGAGCTGATGTCGGTGGACCTGGATGGCGTCTTCTATTGCACCCGCAGTGCGATGCCTGCACTGATTGTCAGCAAGGGTAATATCGTCAACGTCTCGTCGGTGTCCGGGATGGGCGGAGACTGGGGCATGAGTTTCTACAACGCGGCCAAAGGTGCGATCACCAACTTCACTCGCGCGCTGGCGTTGGACCACGGTGCCGACGGCGTGCGGGTGAACGCAGTATGCCCATCGCTGACCCGCAGTGAACTGACCGACGACATGATGGACAACGATGCGTTGATGGCCAAGTTCAAGGAACGCATCGCGCTGGGCCGTCCCGCCGAGCCTGAAGACATTGGTGACGTGATTGCCTTCCTGGCCAGCGACGACGCGCGCTTTGTCACCGGCGTCAACCTGCCGGTGGATGGCGGCCTGTCGGCTTCCAACGGACAGCCGCCGCAGGCTTGATAGTCTCCGGTGTAGCGCGGTCGTGCAGCAAGCACGGGACTGTGAGAGGCGCAACGACCTCTTCGACGTAGCGCTGTCGCGCGGCAAACTTGGTGGGAGCGGACTTGTCCGCGAAAAGGCTGTACATCCGACGAATATTCATCGACTGAACTACGGTATTCGCGGACAAGTCCGCTCCCACAAATCGTTTTTCTTCAATGAGTTACAGGTTGTTTGATAAGCGGCAGCTTGCGGGCGATCCGAGCTGTAAACCCATCGAAACACCTGCAACCATCCATCGCCCGACACGTCTGTCCCGTGTATTGGCTGCCACACTGATTTTCGGAAATGCCCTCGCAGCACTGTTTGCGCGAACCCTTTCCGACGCCTCGACCCCTTCGTTGCGTTTTACGCCTCTGAGTCTGTCTCAGGGGCGGTAGCCATGACCGTGGCGATCTGAATTTCCCATTGCCTTGATCCTTCCCCCGAAATGCAGGAGCCATCATGTTGAGCGCTCATCTGGCGCCGGCTGCCGGTCCTCTGGATCTGCTGCGCAGCCTGTGGCGTCACCGACAATTGATCATCACCATGACCCGGCGCGAAGTCATTGGTCGTTATCGCGGTTCGGTGATCGGTATCGCCTGGTCGTTTTTCAACCCGGTGCTGATGCTTGCGGTGTACACCTTTGTGTTCTCCGAAGTCTTCCAGGCCCGTTGGGTCGGGCAGGACACCGGCAAGGGCGGGTTTGCCATTCTGTTGTTCGTGGGGATGATCGTGCATGGACTGTTCGCCGAATGTGCGAACCGCGCGCCGTCGCTGATCATGAGCAACGGCAATTTCGTGAAGAAAGTGGTGTTTCCCCTGGAGGTGCTGCCCGTCGTGACGCTGGGCTCGGCCATTTTTCATGCGGGCACCAGCCTTGTCGTACTGCTGCTGGCGCAGTTCATCCTGACCCAGACTCTCTACTGGACGGCGCTCCTGTTCCCGCTGGTGCTGTTGCCGCTGGCCATCGCGACCCTGGGCTTCAGTTGGTTGCTGGCCGCGCTGGGCGTGTACCTGCGCGATGTGGGTCAGGTCATTGGCGTGCTGACCACCGTGTTGCTGTTCCTCTCGCCGGTGCTGTATCCGGTGGCGGCATTGCCTCAGGTCTACCAACCCTGGCTGAAGCTCAACCCGCTGACCTACATCATCGAAGAAAGCCGCAACGCGCTGCTGTTCGGAAACTGGCCGGACTGGCAAAGCCTGGCCCTGGCGATGCTGATCGCCTCTGCAATCGCAGCGGCAGGCTTCGGCTTCTTTCAGAAAGCTCGCAGGGGGTTCGCCGATGTCCTCTGACGAAATCGCGATCAGCGTCCGCGATATTTCCAAATGCTTTTACAGCTACGACCGACCCATGGATCGAGTCCTGCACTCGCTTGTGCCGCGAGTGCAGCGTCGACTTGGCATGCCGGTGAAGAGCTATGGGCAGGCGTTCTGGGCGCTGTGCAATGTCGATTTCGAAGTGCGGCGCGGAGAAACCGTCGGACTGGTCGGTCGCAACGGCTCAGGCAAATCGACACTGCTGCAAATCATCTGCGGCACCCTGCGGCCATCCGGCGGCTCGGTTCATACCCAGGGGCGTGTCGCGGCATTGCTGGAGCTTGGATCTGGCTTCAACCCCGAATTTACCGGTCGGGAGAACGTTTACCTGAACGCTTCGGTACTGGGGCTGAGCCGCGACGAAGTCGATCAGCGTTTCGACGCCATTGCCGGGTTTGCCGACATTGGTGACTTCATCGATCAGCCGGTGAAGACCTATTCCAGCGGCATGGCGGTGCGTCTGGCGTTCGCCGTGCAGGCGCAGGTCGATCCGCAGATCCTGATCGTCGACGAGGCGTTGTCGGTCGGCGACGCAAAATTTCAGGCCAAATGCTTCGAGCGGTTGCGACAGCTCAAGCAGAACGGCACCAGCATCCTGTTGGTCACCCATGCCAGCGAACAGGTGGTCACTCATTGCAACCGAGCCATTCTGTTGGAGGGTGGCCGGGTGGAAACGAGCGGCGCGCCGCGTGCCGTCGTCAACCGCTACATGGACATTCTGTTCGGCCGCAATCGCCAGATGACACAGGTATCGCCGAGCCCTGTGACAAACGAGTCTCCCGTTCGGCAGCCCGCTGTAAGCGTCCAGAGACTGGTACTGAACTTCGAGCAGGATGCCTTCGAGTCGCGCCCCGGTTTCAATCCACATGAGTACCGTTGGGGCGATGGTGCGGCGATGCTGATGGACTTTCACCTGTCCGTGGAAGGGCGGGAATTTCCACTCGGTATCGAGCCGGGTGCCGAGGTGCTGTTGCAGGTGGCCATCCGTTTCAACCGGCTCATCAGCCATCCGGTGCTGGGCTTCACGGTCAAGACCAAGGAGGGCGTCACGGTCTATGGCAGCAATTCCTGGCTGCTGGAGTGCGCCGCCAGTCGGCAACTCTACGAACCGGGTTCGCAACTCAGGGCGTGTCTGAGTTTCAGGAACCGGCTGTCAGCAGGCGATTACTTCATTTCTCTGGGCGTTGCCTCTCGCGAGGGCGAAGAGATCGTTCCCCACGATCGTCGCTACGACGCCATTCACATTGTCGTGGCCCCGACCCCCACGCTGTTCGGACTGGTCGATCTGGCCCTCACCATGGACTTCGATCAGGAACAGCACAATGAGGCACCTTGAGCAGAGCGGATACCGGCTGGACCGGCGTACGGGCGTGTGGGCACGTCCCGATTACGAGGGGCTGGCTTACAGCGATGGCGATGAAAATGAAGAGCGTCTTGCTGGCATCGTGCGCCAGGCGCAAGACCTGAGCGTGCTTTCAACCGAACTGGGTCAGCACTGCACCCACTGGGTTTCGCTTTATCACCTGGGCCGCGCGCGGGGCAATCTGCTGCGTCCCTTCGAGCATTGCCTGACGGGCAGGGTGCTGGAAATTGGCGCCGGTTGCGGGGCGATCAGCCGGTATCTGGGCGAGTGCGGCGCTACGGTGCTGAGCCTTGAAGGCAGCTTGCGCCGGGCCCGGATCGCGGCCAGCCGCACCCGTGATCTGGACAATGTCACGGTGATTGCCGAGCGGTTCGAGCAGTTCCAGCCGCTGCAACGCTTCGACGTCATCACCCTGATCGGCGTGCTCGAATATGCCAGCCTGTTCAATCAGGGCGATGATCCGACGCTGGACATGCTGGTCAGGGTTCGCGAACTGCTGGAGCCCGACGGCATCCTGCTGCTGGCGATTGAAAACCAGTTGGGGCTGAAATATTTCGCGGGCGCGCCAGAGGATCATCTGGCCATACCCATGGCTGGCGTGGAAGGACGTTATTCGCCCCATGGCCCGCAGACGTTCGGACGCAAGCGACTGACCCATCTCCTTGAGCGGGCCGGTTTCAGCCGTTCGGAATTTCTGTTTCCCGCCCCTGATTACAAACTGCCCAATTCCATCGTCACTCAACGCGGCTTCGAACACCCGGACTTCGATGCCGCCGCGTTGCTGTGGCAGAACGTACGCAAGGACCCGCAACTGCCGGGAGCCACGTTGTTCAATCTGGAGCGTGCCTGGCCCGTGGTGGTCGACAACGGGCTGGGCATGGATCTGGCCAATTCGTTTCTGATTGCCGCGTCCTGTTCGCTGACGCCGCTGGCCATGCCGAACCTGCTGGCGGGGCACTACAACGTCAGTCGCAAGCCCGGCTACTGCAAGCAAACCCTGTTCATCGAAACACCGGACGACATCGAAGTGCGGCATGAGCCGTTGCGCTCGGACGGTGCGCCCCACAAGGACTTTCGCCATGTGCTCTCGCGTGTCGATCCCTATCGACGCGGCAGCGTGCTCAGCCAACAGTTTCTCGACATCGCCAGCACGCCCAACTGGACCGTCAAACAGTTCGGTGCGTTTGTGGCGCGCTATTGTCAGGCGTTAAGGGATCTGCTGGCCGGGCAGGGCCACGAGTTGCCATTGCAACGTCTGGATGAACGGCTACCCGGCGTACTCATCGATGCCGTACCGCAGAACATCATTCTCGACGCGGACGACCGGCCCACACTGATCGACATTGAATGGGAGGCCGCTGCGGGTATCGAACTGGGACATCTGTTGATACGCGCGCTGTTGCTGCTGATCGCCAGTGCCTCGCCGTTCTGCAGCAGTGTGATGCCACTGACACGCAGGCAGTTCGTCACCGAAACACTGTTTCACGCAGGGCTGGAAATCACCCCGACGCAACTGGACGGTTTCATCGAACAGGAGGCGCATTTTCAGGCCTTCGTGACCGGCCTTGAGGCGAGCCGTTTTCTGAACTGGGAGGCGGACCGGATCATCAATCAGCGGGTGTCGCCGACCGCTCCCAAAATACAGGCCCGGCTGTATTACAGCGATGACGCGGGCAACTTTAAAGAGGAAGCAGCCCTGAACCTTGAAGTGCTGCCCGGTCACCAGCACCTGCGGTTTTCGCTGAGCAGCATTGAAACCCGACCTCGATCATTGCGGCTCGATCCGGTCGACCGGCGCATGACGTTTTCGCTGGACAACCTGCGGCTCGAAAAGGAGCAGACAGTGATCTGGCAGTGGGATGGCCAGACCGCAGCGCTGCCTTCGGTATCAGGTCTGCAAGAGGTGGAGCGCACCGGATCCTCTCTGCTATTCGTCAGCCTGGACGATGACCCGTATCTGCAACTGCCCGTCGACCTGTCGCAACGTCACGATATTCGCGAGCTGGTGCTGAACCTCGATCTGGTGCTGTACACCGATGAAGTCATCGCCCGCCGCATCAGTCAGGGGCTCAACTGGAGCCAGCAGCACGAGACCTCGTTACGCACGGCCGTGCAGCCCTTGTCGGATCAGATTCAGGCCCTGACGCGGCGGGTGAGTGAACTGGACAGCGCCACGCAACTGATCGAACGGCATGTGATCGAGGGCGAGATCGGCACCATTCAGACCGTCGAGCGGTTGCTGAATGAAAAGGGTCATGACCTGCGTGAACGTGAGGACCTGATCAGGCAGCTGCAGAGTGCGATGCTCGAGTTGCAGCGTGAAAAGGACACGCGCATTCATCAACTGAATCTGCGCATCCATGAGCTGGAAAACTCCTACAGCCGCAGGCTGGCTGCGCCGATTCGGCATACGGTTTTGAGCACACATCGTTTGGTCATAGCCTCGCGGCGCCTGCCTGCGCTGATTCGTCGGGGCGGCGGGTTGAAGGCCACTACACGGCGCGCCACCACGGTACTGCGCGAGCACGGTGTGCGTGGTCTCATCGAACGCGTGCGCTGGTTCAATACCGTGGGTCACGCTGCGGCACCTGAAAACGAGGCACCTGACCGTCATGATTACGCGGCGTGGATCAAACGCTACGACACGCTGAATGACAGTGCTCGTGACGCCATGCTGGAAGAGATCGGCAACTGGGAAAATCCTCCGCGGATCTCGGTCATCATGCCGGTCTTCGATCCACCGCTGGATATGCTTCGCGAGGCCATCGACAGCGTCAGACAGCAGGTCTATCCGCACTGGGAACTGTGCATTGCCGACGACGCTTCCCGGCAA
This sequence comes from Pseudomonas viridiflava, assembly GCF_900184295.1. NCBI lineage: Bacteria > Pseudomonadati > Pseudomonadota > Gammaproteobacteria > Pseudomonadales > Pseudomonadaceae > Pseudomonas > Pseudomonas viridiflava. The sequence goes on along the minus strand of NZ_LT855380.1, from coordinate 5,060,128 downwards.
CCCGCCGTACGCGATTTTCTCAGGAAAATGCAGCATCAGAGTGCACAGATCAAAATCATGCTGCGCAGCGAAAACGGTCACATCTCCGCGGCCAGCAATTGCGCTCTGGACCTTGCCAGCGGGCGCTACGTCGCGCTGATGGACCATGATGACCTGCTGCCGGAGCACGCCTTGTACTGGGTGGCCCGCGCCATCGTCCACAACCCGGATGCCGGGGTGATCTATTCGGACGAAGACAAGATCGATCAGCAGGGAGCCCGAAGTGCTCCGTATTTTAAATCCGACTGGAACGCCTTTCTGTTTCGCTCGCAGAACATGATCTCTCACCTGGGCGTGTATCAGCGCGATCTGGTCAATCGTGTGGGCCGCTTCAGGGAAGGGTTCGAAGGTTCGCAGGATTACGATCTGGCGTTGCGCTGCACGGAAAAACTGAGCCCCGCGCAGATCATCCACATTCCCCGTGTGCTTTACCACTGGCGTATCCATGCAGGCAGCACGGCCGTGGCGTCGGATGAGAAGCCGTACGCGGTCCATGCCGCGGTGAAAGCGTTGAACGATCATCTGCATCGCACGGGACGAAAGGGTGAGGTGGAGTTGTTGCCCTTTGGCATGTATCGGGTGCATTACACGCTCCCAGAGCCCGCACCCTTGGTGAGCCTCATCATCCCGACCCGCAATGCGTGGGCCTTGCTCAAGCAATGCATCGACAGTATCCAGCGCCTGACCACCTATCCGCATTATGAAATTATCGTGATCGATAACGGCTCGGACGAAGCCGAGTCGCTGGCGTATTTCGCGCAGATCGATCAGCAGCCCGATATCCGCGTTCTGCGGGACGACGGGCCGTTCAATTATTCAGCGTTGAACAATCGGGCGGTCAGCCAGGCGCGCGGTGAATTGGTCGGGTTGATCAACAACGATATCGAGGTTATCTCGCCGGACTGGCTGGATGAGATGGTCTCGCTGGCGTTGCAGCCAGGCGTCGGGGCTGTCGGCGCGCGGCTGTGGTTTCCCGATGATCGGCTGCAGCATGGCGGGGTCGTTCTCGGTATCGGCGGCATCGCCAACCATGCGCACAAGTTTCTGCCCCGAGGCGAATATGGCTATTTTGCCCGTGCCGTGCTGATTCAGGAGTTTTCCGCGGTGACGGCGGCGTGTCTGGTGATCAGGAAAAAAGTCTTCGAGCAGGTCGGCGGGCTTGACGAGGTCAACCTGAAAATAGCGTTCAACGATGTCGACTTCTGCCTGCGGGTTCAGGAGGCCGGATACGTCAACGTCTGGACGCCGTATGCCGAGCTGTACCACTACGAGTCGGCGACCCGTGGTTTCGAGGACTCGCCGGAAAAACAGGAACGCTTCAATGATGAAGTGGCTTACATGGCCCGGCGCTGGCCGAAAATCAAAAGCGACTATGCCTACAATCCCAACCTGACGCTGGACGACATTGATTTCGGCCTGGCCTGGCCTCCGCGTGCTTCTGACTGGAAAGGTCCGGGGCTGCGTTGACCCTCAACTGGGGCTTTTCACTGTCGAGTGCAGCAACGATCCCGCCAGCGGTCGGGGCAACCTTCAATGCATCAAGGGTGATCGTATTCGCCATCATGAAATGAGCCTGACTGTTCAGGAGATTTTCTCGGGGACGGCTGATGGACTACAGTCAAGTACAGCAGATGACGAAGTTCCAGAACCGAGCCGTGTTAAAGAATTGAACACTGTTGAGTGGGGGCAGTAATGAAACAGCGTCCATTGATATAACAGCGCAGAGAGGGCGTTGCCGGTTCGGTTCATCACGCTTCCTGCGTCAGGTCTTTAAACTTACATCGAAGCCACCCATGAACACATCGTCTGAAATCGATATTTCAGGTCTGAGGTGTTACGACAAAACTGTCGAAGCTGTCACCTATAGCGTTCCACGCGGCATTACCCGAGAGGCTCGCGGTCGTGTCTGGATCGTCCGTGTCCTGAAGAACAAACAGGTGCAGGTCTACGCGCGTTTTCCGGACTTGCGTTACAGCGGCACCCGCCGGGCGCTGAACGCCGCCATCATTCACCTGATCCACAGCGGCCACGCCTGGCGGCGCGAGGACGTGCTGCAGCTCAACGAGCACGCGGCCGTGCACTGGCGCAAGCGCAGCGGGGTCGGCCTGTGCGCCGTGGCCTACGTGACCCGCCCGGGACCGGGCCGTGGTGAAACGTTCTTTCTTTCAACTTACAAACGCGTCGCCAGCGGACGGGGTCTGGACAAGTTTCGATCCCGCTTGATAGACGTGCTCGAGAACGCTTATGCCATACACCACGAAGGACCTGATATTCCTTATTCGATACAGAAGAAGATCCGGCAGGACATTGACCAGTTGATGGACAGCGATTATTACCGTGCTTTTTTGGAGGCGGGGAAAAGGAAGGCCGATCATATTGCGGTGGTTGATTATGTTGAGCGGCTATCGCGTTAAAGAATGATCTGAATTTGAGCGGGTTGAGGTATTAGCTTCGTTGAAATGCAGCGCATTCGATATAAAAACTGATAGTTCTTACAGTAGTCGGAATCTGGGTGGGTTGGCAGAATGAAGCCATCAGACGGTCGAGCAGATAAATGATGTTCTGACGACACATTTGATAACGTTGCCCGGATCGCCCAGTTGGTAGGGCGCCGTATGAAACACTACGGAGGTCGGTGGTTCGAGTCCACCTCCGGGCACCTTCTTCATTTCAGGTGCACCTGTCACTCTGAACAATCAAGCCCGGTCATGCCGGGCTTGATTCATTCTGCAACCTGCCTCAAATCTTGAAGTGGCTGACCATCGTCTGCAGTTGTCCGCCCAGGCGTGCGAGTTCGACGCTGGAGGCGGCGGTTTCTTCACTGGCCGAAGCGGTCTGCTCGGACACGTCGCGAACGTTGATGATGCTGCGGCTGATTTCCTCGGCCACTGCACTCTGCTCTTCGGCGGCTGCCGCGATCTGCTGGTTCATCGCCTGAATGTTGGAAACCGTCTGCGTGATGCTGTTCAGCGAGGTGCCGGCCTTGCGGCTGAGCTGCACGCTGCTGACCGTCAGATCACGGCTGCTGAGCATGATGCTGGACACCTGGCGTGTACCGTTCTGCAGCGCAGCGACCAGATTCTCGATTTCCTCAGTGGACTGCTGGGTGCGTTGCGCAAGGCCACGCACCTCGTCTGCCACCACCGCAAAACCGCGTCCTGCTTCACCGGCACGTGCGGCTTCGATGGCGGCGTTGAGTGCCAGCAGGTTGGTCTGCTCGGCGACCGCCTTGATCACGTCCATCACCTTGCCGATCTTGTCGCTTTCCTGCTCCAGCAACGTCATGGCGTCGGACGAGCGCACCACTTCGGCGGCCAGTTTTTCGATCTGGCCGATGGCTTCGCTCACCACCTGATCACCGGCACGGGCTTCCTTGTCGGCGGTCGACGCCGCTTCGGAAGCCTGCTCGGCGTTGCGCGCCACTTCGGCGACCGTGGCCGACATTTCGTGCATGGCCGTCGCCACCTGATCGGTTTCGACTTTCTGGCTGTTCACACCGGCGCTGGTCTGTTCGGTCACAGCCGACAGTTCCTCGGCTGCGCTGGCGATCTGCACCACGCTGTCGCGGATACCGCCAATCAGCTCGCGCAAGGTGGTGCCCATGCGCTGGATGCCCTGTTGCAGCACACCCAGTTCGTCACGGCGGGTCACAACCATGGTCTGCGACAGGTCGCCCGACGCGATCCGGTCGACCACCGCCATGGTTTCCTGCAGAGGACGGGTGATCTGACGCGTGATGATCACAGCGGCAATGATGCCCAGAATCATGGCCAGCAAGGTGCAACCGATCTGCATGTTGCGGGCCTGAGCGCTTTCCACGTCGCGACGATCCAGTTGCAGCTGATACATGGCCTCGCTGAGCTTGACGATGTCCTGCCCCTGTACGGTCATTTCCTTACGCGCCTGGGCGATGTCGCCGCTGGACGTCTTGAAGTTCTGCAAGGTGGTGCGATAGGCCATCAGAGACGTTTCCAGTTGCTTGAGCGCGTCGGCATGGGTAGTGCCGAACGTTGCTTTCAACTGATCGAGGTTCTTGATCGCGTCATCCAGCTTGCCTGCGGCAGACTGCTCGTTTTCCGGCGAGATGTCCGTCAGGTAACCGCGCACTTCGTAGCGCGCCTGCATCAGGTCTTCCTTGGCACCGACAATCAGCTCGTACTGGTCGAAACGGCTTTCATCGGTGGCGTCCAGCTTCTTCACGTCGGCCAGAATCCGGTCCAGCATTTCGGTGGCCTTGGTGGCATGAACCGTCAGATCCTTGCGCAATGCGATGCTGGTCTTGTAGCCGCTGCGCATGTTGTTCAGGGATTTCTGATAGTCAGCAATCACCACACCCAACTGCTGGAGCATCTGCACGTTCGCGGGGCTCTTGAACGAGGTCAGCAGCTTTTCCTGGTAGGCCTTGAAGCCGTCCAGCGAGACCTGAACGGTTTCGGCGACCTTTTCATCGCCGTCGGCCACCATGTATTGCAGGCGTGTTACCCGTAACTTTGTCAGCTGCGCGTTCAGCGACGTGATGTCGCTCATCCAGTTGCTGCGGTCGATCAGCCCACTCAGGCTGCTCCATCCCGTGAGCGCAAGAATGGCAGTAAAAACAAGTACAAGCCCGAATCCGAGGGCCAGCTTCATATTCACGCTGATGTTCGCGAACCAGCTGTTCATGATGTTCTCCAGTACAACATTGTAAAAAGTAAGGCCTTTGGGGGATTTAACGTGAATACGACCGCCGAGGCATTGGATACAGACCCTATCGGCAGCATCCCGCCAAGCTGAAATTAAAAAATACAATTAATTAAAACCGTCTGTCCCCCTTTCACAGGCTTTCTTTCGTTGCCCGACGCGGCTATAAAGGGCGCCTCGAGAACATTGAAACAGCCTGGCCCTGTCATTAAACAGTCGCCAGAATGCTGCCTGTGCTCGCACCGTGAAAAGGCTGTGGAAGTTTGAACACATGGAGTGTTCATGGAAAACAACTTTGTATGGCCCCTTATCCGAGTCTTCGGACCTGCCTATATCTTAGAGATGCTTTGAAATGACTTTGAAGTTTCGTCATAAAATCCTGCTGGCGGCATCGGGCGTTGTCGTTCTGGCGTTCGTTCTGTTCACGCTTTACAACGATTATCTGCAACGCGCGACCATCAATCAGAACCTCGAATCCTCAGTGGGGCAGGCCGGACAACTGACCGCCAGCAGCGTGCAGAACTGGTTGAGCGGACGCATTCTGGTCCTGGAAAACCTGACCCAGGACGTGGCCTATCAAGGCGTTGGCTCGGACCTGAGCGGGCTGGTTTCCCAGTCGTCGCTGGTCTCGACCTTCCAGTTCACTTACGTCGGTGACAGCAAGGGCACCTTCACCCAGCGCCCGAATGTCGAGATGCCGGCCGGTTACGATCCCCGTCAGCGCCCCTGGTACAAATCGACAGTCGATGCTGGCAACACCATCATCAGCGCGCCCTATCTGGCCTCGGTGGGCGGCCTGGTCGTGACCATCGCCAGCCCGATCAAGGTCAACGGCCAACTGGCCGGTGTCGCGGGCGGCGACCTGAGCCTCGATACGCTGGTGAAGATCATCAACTCGGTGGAATTCGGAGGCATGGGCTATGCGTTTCTGGTCAGCGGCGACGGTCAGGTGATCGTCAGCCCCGACAAGGAACAGGTCATGAAGAACCTGAAGGACATCTATCCCGGCCAGACGCTGAGCCTGGACAAGCGCATGCGTGAGGTCACGTTGAATGGCCAGCAACGCATCCTGTCGTTCACCCCGATCACCGGCCTGCCATCGGCTGACTGGTACATCGGCCTGTCGATCGACAAGGACAAGGCCTATGCGCCTCTGAGCCAGTTCCGCAGCTCTGCCATCGTTGCCGGCCTGATCGCAGTGATCGTGATTGCCATGCTGCTGAGCCTGCTGATTCGTGCCCTCATGCGCCCGTTGACCGACATGGGCCGTGCCATGCAGGACATCGCGCAGGGTGAGGGTGACCTGACCCGCCGCCTGAGCATTCAGGGCCGCGACGAGTTCGCCGATCTGGGCAGCTCGTTCAACCAGTTCGTCGAGCGTGTCCACGCCTCCATCGTGGAAGTGTCCTCCGCCACGCTGCAGGTGCATGACCTGTCGCAGCGCGTGGTGCAATCGTCCAACTCCTCGATCATCGGCTTCGATGAGCAGAGCGCGCGCACCAACAGCGTCGCCGCAGCCATCAACGAACTGGGCGCAGCCACCCAGGAAATCGCCCGCAACGCCTCGGATGCCTCCATCCAGGCCAGCGAAGCGCGCACCCAGGCCGAAGACGGTCAGGTGGTGGTGGAAAAAACCATCCACGCCATGAGCGAGCTTTCGACCAAGATCAGCGATTCCTGCACCCAGATCGCCCAGCTCAACGCCAGCACCGACAACATCGGGCAGATCCTGGACGTGATCAAAGGCATCTCGCAGCAGACCAACCTGCTGGCCCTCAACGCCGCCATCGAAGCTGCGCGCGCCGGTGAAGCCGGTCGTGGCTTTGCCGTGGTGGCCGATGAAGTGCGTAACCTTGCGCACCGCACTCAGGTGTCTGCCGACGAGATCCACAAGATGATCGGCGAGCTGCAGACCGGCTCCCAGGACGCCGTGGTGAACATGAACGAGAGCCAGGCATCCAGCCAGGGCAGCGTCGAAGTCGCCAACCAGGCCGGCAACCGCCTGCGCGATGTGACCCGCCGCATCGGCGAAATCGACGGCATGAACCAGTCGGTTGCCGCTGCGACCGAAGAGCAGACCGCCGTGGTGGAAACGCTCAACATCGACATCAACCAGATCAACTCGCTCAACCAGCAGGGCGTCGCCAACCTCAACGAAACCCTCAAGGATTGCGCGGCACTTTCCCAGCAGGCCGGACGTTTGAAACAACTGGTGGCCAGCTTCAAGATATAACTCAAGGCGTCATCGTAACGAAAAGGGCCGTCCATGTGACGGCCCTTTTTTGTTGGTTAGCGGTGATAACTTTCTGTATGGAAAATAAGTGTAGAACTGATCGTTATCCATTCCCAATTGGGTGAATTTCGATGGGAGGTGAAGGCTGTTTTAACGTTATTCGTGAAGGTAATTAACGGCTTGAAAAGTCTGACTTATTACTGTGCTCTTGGCCGTACTTAAAAATGGCTTTGCTCATCTTGCCAGATATCGTTGGAAGCATGGATCCAGCTACCGTGGATGTAATCGTTCAAAACTGTTCAATGTTTAGAAAAGCAACCACTGTTCGTCGGATTTTTATGTTTATTGAACGAGCAGATTAATAAACAGCGGTTTCTTTTTATTAGTCGCTCCTGCCAGACAGCGCTTGTATCCATGGCAGGAGTCACCTCCGGGTTTACTCATCCTCCGACTTGTTCTGATTCCGATCCGAATAAGTCGACGCCACCGCGCTCGGCTTGCTGACCACCGCAGCCGATTTGCGCTGACCCACCAGATCATCCGGATTCAAAAACAGATTCATGCGCGGGATCACCTCGATGCGCGGCTTCTTGTCAGGCCGCTCGGCCTGCCGCGTATGCCGGTTGAAGTGACGAAGCTCATGCACGTCGATGGGCTCTTCACCAGCCAGCACAAACATCGGCAGGTTGCTGTGGATCATCGCGTCGTAACGGGAACTGGCCGAGAAATACACCATCGCCCTGGGATGCGGCGCCACCTTCTTGTACTTGATGAGACTCGCCTGATCCGACAGATTGACGATGCGCCGCAACTCGGCACCCGCCGACGTCTGCTCGATGGCCACGCGGTCTTTCGACGCCTGCTGCTCGGCCGCCTTGCTCAACTGCTCCCGAACCTTGCTCACCGCCACCCGCTCGCCGCCGGTCGTGTGCCCGGCCCACGTGAACACGATCAGGCGAGGGCAGATATCGAACACCTGCGTATGACGCCCCAACTGCTTCATGCTGAACATCGGCCCCAACGCCTGACGCAGAATCTTCGACCGCGCCGTGGTCGCCAGATTGAGCTCGATACGCGTCTGCTCGACCGCTGCCATCAAGTCATCCTTTAGCTGATTGATCTCCTTCACCCAAGGCAACACGCTGCGGCTCAACGCGAAATAACCCGGCAACCGCATCACCGTCCCCGGCGCCTGACCGGGAAGGCGCTCAAACAACGTCATCGCCCGCATTGCCGCCTCAATCGCCGCTTGACCCTCCAGCGGCTGCACCTCAATCAGATCCAGCGCCTTCTGCTGCGCAAGCACCGGCAACTGCCACACCTGACCATGAACCACCCATTGAGGCCACATTTGATTGAATGCCGTTATCTTACTGACCAGACGGGCGTGGACAGTCGTTATATCGACGTACATGGTGATCTCCGAAAAATCTAATACCACCCCCCAGTGTAGCGCGTGATTTTGTACGTGCATGGAGTATGGGACGGGATCAGTCCTTGGGAAGTTCGTCCAGCTTGGCCTCTACCGCGTCATCGAAAATGATGAACAACGCCTCAGCGTCTGACGAGCGCAGCTTTCGTGTGCTTTCCAGGCTTTGGATCAGCTCGATCTGGATAGCGCGCTCGGCCTCCAGGTCTTCGCGGGTGCTGGTGGCGTTGAGGGCGCGGAGGAGGTCGTTCATCTGGTCGCGGATGGGTTTCTGGAGTCGCAGGAGGTCTAGTTTTTCTTGGGGCATGGGTTGCTCTGGAGTGAGGCGGGTGGTGAGTCGTATTTTGCTGGGCGGAAAGGGAAAGCGCTATGGGAAAGCGTGATTGAGTTGGCCATCGATCTTATAGATCGCTCCTGCGACCGTCTCGGCTCAAGCAGGCCTGTTACGATCCTGGAATTGACCGGAGCAATTCAGGACGCATCATCCACTCATAACCAAGGCTGGACCGCCCGAAAGGCCGATCTTGACGATGGGTGTTATCAACTGGCTGGATCTAGCGCGGGCAGGTTGACAGGCAGCGCTATTGCGGACTCATTGGATGAAGAACCTAAGGAGTTTTCCCATTGGGATATTTTCTGAGTAAGCCGGAACTGACGGCGGTCAGAGCTGCGCTTTCCGAAGCCTTCAATGATTTACCCATCGATTACGACTACATCGCGCACGAGGTCAAGGGCGTCGATGTGGACACGTTGTACGAGATATTTTTTTCAGAAGTGGCTCCGGTTTGCTTCACCAACATTGCGGCAGCGGTGCCTTCCGTCTGGACAGGCTTCGATCCTGACTCACTCAGTGAGGTGATTGAAGCACGGTTGGCAGAGCGTGAGAGTAGCTGGGTGCGGAGGCAGTCCGATAGGTTGCTGGTCCGGTGGCTGAGGTATAACTATGACTATCTGTGGGGGGAAATTGCTGGAAGGTTGTGAGGTTGCTGGCGAGGGAGCGCGCGGGGGTGATCTGAACTGGAATTTTAACATGTTGATTTAAATCGAATATTTCGGTTAATAAATCTGCATGGAATACTGTTTGGAATACAGATTTTTGATGCTGTTGCTTCAAGACAGTGTCGGGGGAAGTGCGCCGCCTACTCAGCGTGAAGAAGGCTCGTGGGGTGCCTGCTAGTAATCAAGGTGTACCCCTGCTTCGAACTCACCTGTTATCAGGCGCTCTATGACTTGCGGTCGCTTCAGTTTGTGCTTTGCGGCCAATTCATCCAGCTGGGCGATCACCGCTATCGGGATCATTACGTTGAGCTGTTTCTTGTCAGGAGGGTTCCAGGACTACTCATCAGGTCATTGGAATATAAACGGTATCCAGGGAGATTGAGCATCAAGAGGTAACGGTTAAAAAATACTCAATTGGCACTGGTTATGAACCTTACCCAGGAGTAGTAACCATGCACCTTGATACCCCCTGCGCCAAACGCCCTCTGCTTCGTCATCGCGATAACACCAACCTTCACCTGCACGACTTACCTACCATCGATGGCTTGCCCGTAATGCTTGCCGTAGTGGCCTTCATCCGCGAATACCTTTTCCGCCTGAAGCAGACCATTGACCTAGTGCTAGATCAGCACTGCAGGATGCTGACATTCCGAGTGGATCTACGCCTACAGGTGAGTATTGACCTGCCTGACTACGCTTACACCAACGAAGTCATTAGCCGGTTTATTGACTCCTTCAAGGCCAAGATCGAGCACAACCGCGTCAAGGCCCGTCAGCGCAACCCGTACGCCCATGACAGCAAGGTGCGTTACGTCTGGGTCAGAGAAATCGGAGAGATGGGACGCCCGCATTACCACCTGCTGATCCTGCTCAATCAGGAGGCCTACTACACGGTGGGGTGGCTGAAGTCTAAAGCCAGCAATATCAATAACCGCATGAAAGAAGCCTGGGCAAGCGCTCTGGGGCTGTCTGTTGATGACGTGAGAGGGCTGGTGAATATCCCACCAAACGCTGAATACCGAATATACCGAAATGTCCGCCCTGGTGATGTGGATGAACTGCCTGCACTGTTCTTTAGGGCAAGCTACCTCTGCAAAGCCGCTACGAAGTCCTACGGTGATAATCATCATGGATTCGGATGCAGTCGGGGATAACTGCCTTCATGCTGCGCAATAGCACCATGCCCATGGGATCCTGGCCCGCTGATGGTTTAGGCTCCGGCCAGGAATCTAAGGCTGATATGAGCGCTGTGGGATGACAGAAAAGGGAGAGCGCTGCCGACAGCATTATCAGTCGGTATACGAACGGAATCAGCCGGCACTCAGCAAGGGTCTGGCTCTTGATGAGTCGTTGCATCATTTCCTTGATCAGCGCCCGGCAGGTAAGAACCTGTCAGCGATTGATCGTGCGCAAGGCCTGGCAGCGGCATCGTTTTGGCTTGATGTGGATGCGGTAGCTGGGGCCGAACTCGCCAGCCTGGCCCTCAGCCGGGTGCTGCATTTCGATCATGCAGTCAGTGTTGAGCGGCTGTTGCACGTCGCTAGCCATAATCCGGAAAACCTTCAGTGGGCGATTCGCTACTCGAAACTGTTTGAGCGTACAGAATCCCCGCTCTGGCTTGCGCTGCGTGCGGCGCTCGCTGGGGATGAGTAGCAAGTTTTCTTGGGTGTCTGTGATCGCTTGCTTGATCAGCTCAGGCCTTTTGATGAGCTGATAGCCATCGCCGAAAAACAGCTCAAGCACTTATCGCTGCTGGAGCTGTTTCCCTACCTCAGTGTTCTGGCCTATGAGGCCTTTGCGGAAGATGTGCCCACTGATCGCTCCGGTCAGCAGTGGAAGGTCTACAACCGCATTATTTTGAACAAAATGACCCATAATTACCGGTAAGGCGCCCCGAAAGCGCCTAGAATCCAGTCACTTAGCTGCGGCTGGATTTTTTATGTCTGTGATTTTTTGGATGTCCGCTTGTTTTGAGGCTTTCTGGTTGCCACTTGAGATTGGCTTTTTCAGTCTTATGGGATTTGGGTCGATCTTAGAATAGGTATGATACTCGCGCCTGGATGAGGGCCAATGCTGACTCTGTGGCGGCATCGGCAGCATTCTATTTGCTGCACAGACTTCGCCACCGGCAGCGGTGCGATGGCGAAGCTGCCGGGCAGACAGCTTGGTATCGATTTAGTGTTACAGCTGAGTCTGTGGGCCTCGCAGGCCTGATCTCTCCAATCGGTATCGATGTCATCGCTGATGAGCCAGTTACACAAAGCAACTGACACCCTCCTAGAGTCGTACGCCGAGAACAGGGAAGACGTTACTCATGACAAAATCTGAAGCGCAAACCCGCTCAGAGCTGATTGATCAGCAATTGGCGTTGTCCGGCTGGAACGTCAAAGATCCCACTCAGGTTCTCGGAGAATTCGGCATCTTGACCGCCCTACCCGAGGGCGTGGCCGAGCCGCGCACCGTCTATGAGGGGCGCCAGTTCAGTGATTACGTCCTGCTGGGTAAAGACGGTAAACCCCTGGCGGTGATTGAAGCCAAGAAAACCAGTCGCGATGCCGCCATCGGTCGCGAGCAGGCCAAGCAGTATTGCTACAACATCCAGAAGCAACTGGGCGGTGAGCTGCCGTTCTGCTTTTATACCAATGGCCACGAGCTCTACCTCTGGGATTTGGAGAACGCTACGCCTCGAAAGGTCATTGGCTTTCCCACGCGCGACGATCTGGAACGTTTCGCCTATATCCGTCGTAATCGCAAGCCGCTGACGCAAGAGTTCATCAACACCTCTATTGCCGGACGTGATTACCAGATCCGCGCTATTCGCTCGGTGCTCGAAGGCATTGAAAAGAAAAAACGTGATTTCCTGCTGGTGATGGCCACCGGCACTGGTAAGACACGCACCTGCATTGCCATGGTCGATGCCCTGATGCGTGCTGGCCACGCCGAAAAGGTGCTGTTCCTGGTCGACCGCATCGCTCTACGCGAGCAGGCACTGGCAGCCTTCAAGGAGCACATGCCCAACGAGCCACGCTGGCCTAATGTGGGCGAAAAGCTAATTGCCAAAGACCGGCGCATTTACGTTTCCACCTATCCCACGATGCTCAACATCATTCGGGACGGGATACAGCACCTGTCACCACACTTCTTCGATTTCATAGTCGTTGATGAGAGCCACCGTTCCATCTACAACACCTTCGGCGAAGTGCTCAATTACTTCAAAACCATCACTCTAGGTTTGACGGCCACGCCGACCGATATCATCGATCACAACACCTTCCAGCTTTTCCACTGCGAAGACGGCCTACCGACCTTTGCCTACACCTTCGAAGAGGCCGTGAACAACGTGCCGCCTTACCTCTGCAACTTTCAGGTCATGAAGATTCAGACCAAGTTCCAGATGGAGGGCATCAGCAAACGCACCATTTCGCTGGAAGACCAGAAAAAGCTGATCCTGCAAGGTAAAGAGGTTGAGGAAATCAACTTCGAAGGCTCACAGCTTGAAAAGCAGGTGATCAACAAGGGCACCAACGCTTTGATCGTCCGCGAGTTCATGGAAGAGGCCATTAAGGACGCCAACGGTGTGCTGCCCGGCAAGACCATCTTCTTCTGTGCCACCAAGGCCCACGCCCGGCGCATCGAAGAAATCTTCGACAAGCTCTACCCGCAATACAACGGTGAGCTGGCCAAGGTACTGGTGTCTGAGGATCCGCGCGTCTATGGCAAAGGCGGGCTGCTAGATCAATTCACCAATAGCGACATGCCGCGCATCGCCATCAGTGTGGATATGCTCGACACCGGTATCGACGTGCGCGAGATAGTCAACCTCGTCTTCGCCAAGCCGGTGTATTCGTACACCAAGTTCTGGCAGATGGTTGGGCGCGGTACGCGTTTGCTGGAAACCAGCAAGCCCAAGCCTTGGTGCCTTGAAAAAGACATATTCCTGATTCTCGACTGCTGGGATAACTTCGAATACTTCAAGCTTAACCCCAAGGGTAAGGAGCTCAAGCCGCAGTTGCCGCTGCCCGTGCGGTTGGTGGGGCTACGACTCGACAAGATCGAGAAGGCCAACGACACCGGCCACGCCAACATTGCCGTACGCGAAGTCGCTAAGCTGCGCCTGCAAATCACCGCGCTACCCAAAGAGTCGGTGGTGATCAAGGAAGCCGCCGCCGTGCTGGCGCGACTGGAAGACGAAAATTTCTGGATCAGCCTCAGCCACGATCGACTGGAATTCCTGCGTGCCGAGATCAGGCCGCTCTTCCGCACCGTTTCTGAGGCCGACTTCAAGGCCATGCGCTTCGAGCGAGATATGCTCGAATACTCACTGGCCATGCTGAACGAAGACAAGGGGCAAGCTGAAACGATCAAGGAAGGTGTTGTCGAACAGATCAGCGAACTGCCGCTCTCGGTCAGCTTCGTGAAGCAGGAGGAGGCTCTGATCCATGCCGCGCAAACTAGTCACTACTGGGCCAAGACTGACGAAGATGCCTTCGACGAACTGGTCGCCAAACTCGGCCCGCTGATGAAATTCCGCGAGCAGAGCACCGGCCAGGAGCAAACCTACCTCGATCTGGCCGATGAGCTGCACAGAAAAGAGTGGGTGGAGTTTGGTCCTCAGCACGAGGCGGTCAGCATCAGCCGCTACCGTGAAATGGTCGAAAATCTGATTGCCGAGCTGACTGAGCACAACCCGGTGCTGCAGAAGATTAAGAGCGGTGGCGCTGTGAGCATCATTGAGGCCAATGAACTGGCTGAGCTGTTAAATGAGGAGCACCCGCACATCACCGAAGGCCTGTTGCGGCAGGTCTACAAAAACCGAAAGGCGCGCTTCATCCAGTTCATTCGTCACATCCTCGGCATAGAGGTGCTCAAGAGCTTCCCGGATGAAGTCAGTGACGCCTTTGACCAGTTCATCCGTGCCCACACCACGCTAAGCATTCGACAGATGGAGTTCCTGGCTCTGTTGAAGAACTTCATCATCGAGCGCGAAAACGTGGAGAAGAGGGACCTGATCAATGCCCCCTTTACGGTCATTCACCCGCAGGGCATTCGGGGCGTGTTTAGCCCCGCCGAAATTAACGAAATCTTGCAGCTGACCGAACGGTTGGCAGCCTAAAAAGCAGAGCACCCCATGCTACAGAACAACCCCGAACTCAAAAGTAAGATCGACCAGCTCTGGAATAAATTTTGGAGTGGCGGTATCAGCAATCCGCTCACTGCCATCGAGCAGATCACCTACTTGCTGTTCATGAAACGACTGGATGAGCTGGATCTCAAGCGCCAGTCCAACGCCGAATGGACAGATGAAGAGTACACATCAAAGTTTGATGGCGTCTGGGTTCCACCGGAGCATCGAACAAAGCTCAGTGGTCGTGAGAGTGCGGTGGAGTTAGTCGAGATCCTGGGGCGTGATCGGCGTCAGTACGGTGTCGACAAGAGTACTCTGCGCTGGAGCGAATTTAAGCGCATGCCGACCGACGAGATGCTGCAGCACGTTCAAGGCAAGGTGTTTCCCTTCCTCAAGGACTTGAACGGCGCAGAGTCCAATTTCACTCACCATATGAAAAATGCCGTGTTCATCATCCCTAAGCCAGCCCTGCTGGTCGAGGCGGTGAAGACTATCGACGAGATCTTTGAGGTGATGGAGCGCGACTCGCGCGAGAACGGTCAAGCGTTTCAGGATATTCAGGGCGATGTTTACGAGTTCCTGCTCTCGGAAATCGCTACCGCGGGCAAGAACGGCCAATTCCGCACCCCGCGGCACATCATTAAGCTGATGGCCGACCTGGTGCAGCCGCAACTGGGTCACAGGATCGCCGACCCGGCCTGTGGCTCAGGTGGTTTCCTCCTCGGGGCTTATCAGTACATCGTCACCCAGCTCGCTATCAAGGCAGGAACCAACAGCCTTATGCCCGATGAAGATGGCTTCGTGCGCACCTCGGTCGCCGCCGCCCTAACTGAGCAGGCACAAAATATTCTGCAAGAAACCCTCTATGGCTACGACATTGACGCCACCATGGTGCGTCTGGGGTTGATGAATCTCATGATGCACGGCATCGACGAGCCGCACATTGACTACAAGGACACTCTCAGCAAGAGCTACACAGAGGAATCCGAATACGACATCGTGATGGCGAACCCGCCCTTCACAGGCAGCATCGATAAGGGCGACATCAATGAAAACCTGACACTCGGGACTACCAAGACCGAGCTATTGTTCGTCGAGAACATATACCGCTTGCTCAAAAAGGGTGGTACCGCGTGCGTTATCGTTCCGCAGGGCGTGTTGTTCGGGGCCGGTGGCGCGTTCAAAGCTCTGCGCCAAAAGCTCGTGGACAGCTGCGATCTTAAGGCCGTGATCAGCCTGCCCAGCGGTGTATTCAAACCCTATGCCGGCGTCAGCACCGCCATTCTGCTGTTCACCAAGGTTTGGGGGCCAAAAGAGAAGGTTTCCCAGCCCGCCACCGAACACGTCTGGTTTTATGAGATGTCCGCCGATGGCTATTCGCTGGACGACAAGCGCAGTAAGCAAGAAGGTTTAGGTGACCTGCAAGACATCATCATCAGGTACCACGCCAGAAGTGCCACAACAGACACCGATCGCACGGCTAAATGTTTCATGGTGCCGCGCAGCGAGATCGCGGACGAGAAGAACAACTACGACCTCTCCCTTTCCCGCTACAAGGAAGACGTTTTCGAGGAAGTGCATTACGACGCGTCGGGCCTGATTCTGGATCGGCTGATTCAGGCTGAGGTGGGCGATGTGGATGAATCGGCACTGGCCAAGTTGCAGAGTGGCATCGTGCGCGAGCTGCTGGAACTGAAGGGGATGGTGGGATGAAGACCGTCCCGCTGTCTCGGATTGTACAAATAAATCCTCGGTTACCAAGGGGGCTCGAAGATTCGAGAGAAATTTCGTTTGTCCCAATGGCCTCCGTCTCTGAAGATGGAGGAATAACCCTTCAGGAAACTCGTAACTTCGGTGAAGTCAAAAAAGGTTTTACGTACTTCCAGCGGGGCGACGTCTTGCTGGCAAAAATAACCCCATGTTTTGAGAATGGGAAATCTGCACTTGCAGATAATTTAGAGCATCCTATCGGCTTCGGCTCAACGGAGTTTCACGTACTCCGCGCTATTCCAGGGAAGGTTGACTCGCGCTTTCTTTATCACTTGGTGCGCAGCAAGCAGCTCTTGTTCCTTGGTCAAAATTCGATGAAAGGGGCTGCGGGCCACAAGCGTGTGCCAGCTGAGTTCCTAGAAACTTTTGAAGTTCCGAAATGGTCCCTCGACGACCAAATCCGCATTGCCCATCTGCTTTGCAAAGTGGAAGGGCTGGTCGCCCAGCGCAAACAACATCTGCGGCAACTCGACGACCTGCTCAGAAGCGTGTTTCTGGAGATGTTTGGGCCTGACAGCCCCGGTCATGAAACTTGGCCGCAAGTTGAAATTCGCGAACTTGCCGCCGAGCACAAAGGTGCGATGCGAACAGGGCCTTTTGGCTCAAATTTGCTGCATAGTGAGTTCACTTCGGAAGGCGATGTGGCAGTGCTTGGCATAGATAACGCCGTGCAGAATCGATTTGCCTGGGGGGAACGTCGTTTCATTTCCGACGAAAAGTATCAGGAGCTTCAGAGCTATCGAATCTTCCCGGGCGACGTCATTGTCACGATTATGGGCACCATCGGTCGTTCGGCAGTAATCCCTGACGATATTCCTGTTGCTATCAATACCAAGCACCTTGCGGCAATTACTTTGAACCGAGAAGTCGCCAATCCTCTGTTCTTGTCCTACTCCATTCATTCCAGCCCATTTGTTCGGAAGCAGTTCGCCAGCAAGAACAGAGGGGCAATCATGAGCGGCCTAAACTTGGGTCTCATCAAAGAGACCAAAATCAAGCGTCCGCCAATCGAGCTGCAGAACAGATTCGCAGATATCCATGGGCAAGTAGACAAATTGAGGTCCAGCTATCTACAAAGTCTCTGCAACCTCGAGGCGCTCTACGGCGCACTGAGCCAGCAGGCCTTCAAGGGCGAGCTGGATTTGTCGCGGGTGGCGCTGCCTGCCGCCCCCATCGAAGGCGTGAGCACTGTGGCCACTGCTTTGCCTACGCCCACCGCTGCGCCAACGATCAAGCTGCCTGAACCCGAATTGCTGTTGTCGGCACTGGAATACCGCGAACAGCTTCAGCCACTGCTGCACTTTTGGCTGGAGGCCTACCGTGCGCAGTTGGGTTGTGCAGCTTTCTCCGTAGAAAGCTTCATCGCCGCCGCGCAAACCCGATTGGCAGTATTGCATCCGGACAACGATTTTGAGCTGGATGCCGATGCCTACGAGCACATCAAGTCCTGGGTGTTTGAGGCATTGACCGCTGGCCATCTTGAACAGACGCGAAACATCACTGGCCACGAAAAAGAAAGCGGTAAACCTATCTTCGGGAACATGGTTGAGCTTAAGGTTGCTCAGGCATGAAGCTGCTGCGCCTCAAGATCACCGACCCGAAAGGCTTTCGCAGCTTGCCCTGTGGTTTTGAACATTACTTCCGTACGGATTGGAGCTTGCAAGACGAATTGGCGCAGCCCGCTGGCTTTGCACCCTTCGTCTGCGCCGGGCCGAATGGCAGCGGCAAATCCAACCTGCTCGAAGTCCTGGCTGCAATCTTCTATCAGCTGGAAGTCTTGCGCGTGCGCCGCAGCTTTCTACCCGAAGCGCTGCAAGACGAGGCGCTAGATTTTTCGCCCGTCGCTTTTGAGCTGGATTACCTGATCCGCGTGGCCGTCGAGTACCGTAGTCCCGATAGCTCGGAGTGGGCGAAAGTGTGCGTGTGGAAAAACGCCGGCGAATCGGTGCGCTTTCTGTGGGAGAACCAGGACGACTTCAGCACCGATGCGTACGAGGTTTTCAAGGGGGGGCATGCCGCCATCCTAATGCCGCAGTATGTGCTGGGCTATTCGTCGGGCGAGAATGAAATTCTCAGCCTGCCATTTTTCAAGATGCGTTTCGTGCAGTTCGACGAATACTGGAAAGCACTCACACGACAGTGGAGCTACCCCGGTCACCCGGAAACGCGGCTGGCCTATCTGGACAGCAGCTTCAGCCATGCCATTCTGCTGTGCAACCTGCTATTTCAGGATGAAGCCACCTTGCAGCCTTTCCGCGAGGATGTGGGTATCGAGGCCCTACAGGAGTTCCGCATCATTCTGCGCCGCAACATTGAATTGCGACCGGAGCAACTGGCTGCCTTCGCCAGTGAAGATGAAAGCCTGCGCCAGTCGCCTGAGGATATCGTAAAGGGCAACCCGGCCTTGCATGCGGAAACCGACGAGATGGGCAACACACGCTATCGCCTGAATCTGCTGCACGCGTTGGAGGCCGATGAGAGGCTTCAACAAGAGCTGAGATCGGAGCAAGAGACGTCGGCAACGAAGTATGAAAATTTTGATCCGGCGATTACAAGACTTAAACGGTGTGCAACTCTAGTTTATGAGGACGAGGCAACCGACACGCTCATCCTCGATTTCTGGGTGAATGAGGCGACGAAGCAAGTCTTTCGTGAAAACTTCGAAAACTCTCCACTGGCACTGTTCCAGGCATTTCAGGTGTTATTGACGCTCAACTTATATGTCGTGAGCGATGCACTGAAGTCGGATCTATACACCTCAACCAGTCATTACGTCAGCGAAACGGTGCCGACGCTGGCTTCTGACCAGCGCATCATGCGTTTCAAGTTCGTGCGCTTCACCAAGCAAGGGGTGGCCGAGCCGGTGATGCTCAAGGAGTTGTCGGATGGTGAACACCAGTTGCTGCACAGCCTGGGCTTGTGCCTGTTGTTCCGTGACACCAACAGCCTGTTCCTGCTCGATGAGCCGGAAACGCACTTCAACCCGGACTGGCGCGCCAATTTCATCACCCGCCTGCGCCAGTGCCTGCCTGGCAAGGGTGAGTTTGCGCAGGAAATGCTGATCACTACCCACACGCCTTTCCTGATCTCCGACAGCAAGCCGGACAAGGTATTGGTGTTTGCCAAAGACAAAACCAGCAACACGGTCAGCATCCGTCACCCGGACTACAACACCCTGGGCGCTTCGATCAACAAGATCACCATGAACACCTTCGGCAAGCGCGAAACCATCGGCGGCCATGCCCAAGCATTGCTGGAGGCATTGCGCGCACGCTTCGAACAGGGGGATGAAGACAAGGAATCGTTGATCTCGGAGATTAACCAGCAACTCGGCGACTCGGTGGAGAAAGTGCTGCTGATCAAGGCCATCCTCGACGGAAATCAACCTGGCAATGGGGAGGCTCAGGGCTGATGCTATTTCCGTACACCTACGTGCCGCACCAGATAGAAAAAATGCAGGTTTTCATCGACTTCATATTTCATGAGGTGTGGTGCAAGGCACCGACAAGTGGCGATTACAGTTTGGACCTATTTGTTGCGAACCCTGACCTCCACGAAGTGATGACGGCACTCCACTACGACGACGGAAAAGGAGCAATGTTCTTTGCTGGGCATGTGGAACGCATCTACGGTCTGTTTTCGGCACTGACCGCCGCGCAGATCAGCGACTTTCAGCAGTGGTACCGCGGCAATAACGATCTGGAGAAAGCGTGCGCCAATGATCCGGCAGTGCCGCTCGCGAGATACAAAGACGTTATTTCTGCATATCCAATCCTTGGCAAGAAACTGGCGGAATTTTTCCGTGGGCTTTACGATAATTCAACTCTTGGGCTGTCAGCGATCAAAGGGAAAATCGGCGATATTAAAGATCACAACAAAAAATTTTTCGAAATAAATAAGGTCGGTAAATGCCCGTTCTGTGGAATTAATGACTTAAAAGGTATTCATCATACTCGTAGGGAGGCGTACGATCATTACCTTCCAAAATATCGGTACCCATTTAATTCCATTAATTTCCAAAATTTGGCACCTGCCTGCCACGAATGTAATAGTGTTTATAAGTTGAGCAAGGATCCTGCGCACAACGATTTCGGACGGCGCAAAGCTTTCTACCCGTATGTTGCTGGCCCAACTATCGAGATTCAGGTTACTCTACAACACTCAGGGGTCGCTAACTTGACTCCAGCAGACATCAATCTGAAATTTGGACCTGCAGTCAACTTTGAGGAAATTGAAACCTGGAAAGATGTTTATGGCATTGAAGAGCGCTACAAGGCTAAATTTTGCAGCGCAGATGCTAGTGACTGGATTGAACAGTTCAGGATTCTAAATCGGCGTCGAGCGTACAGTGCAAGCGAGTACATTGAGGACATTGCTCAGTCAGACCCATTTGCAAATGTCAATTTTCTCAAGCAGGCGTTTATGCAATGCTGCCAGGATATAGGCTTGCTGGCGGCTATAGAGAAATATTCTTGACGCGGGGTGATGGAGTTTCTTTTGGTGCTCTCGCTAAGTTGATGCGTTAGGCTCAGGTAAGCATTTAATCATCCTTGATGCTGAGCGGATTCAGTCGCCATCGGCGTTGCCGCTTTTAGTGAAACTGTTCATCCTCTTGCGCCGTTAGCCTTGAATCATCTGGGCTAGCGCGGCAAGTTGCTGGCCTTTGGAAGCCAATAGGGAAGATAGGCATGTTCATGGACGGTAACCGATCTATGAACCCCACCTACCGCAAGGTGGACGCCAAGGTTATCGGGCAAGAGCTGGTATGACTTTCAGAAAATATTTTAGGCGTCTTCTTCGCGCCTCTTGCGGAAATACGTAGTGGCAGCCTCATTGATTGTCAGGGTAGGTCCAAGGTGAAGCTGGATCATGTTAATTCTGAGTATTTTAAATTCGAAGGAGGTGAGGTCTACTTCTAACTCTTCCGTGAAGCACTGTTCATAGGTTTTTGCGTCGTATCCTTTAAACTCTATCCCTAGGAGTTTGAGAGCTTTGAATACTCTGCATACGCCGGAGATAAAAATAGGCATAATATCTAGATATACTTTTTTTTCTGAATATCGTTCGGCCTGAGCTTCTGCCAAAACCTTTTTAAATTCAAGGCCTTCTGCTATAAGATTGAACCGCTTTTGGATGTCAGATGGTTTTCCGAGTCGCAGGAGTTCTGATGAATTCTTGCTAGGATCTAGGCGCGAATATATATCTTCAAGTTTGACGAAGTGGTGCATGCATGATCTTGCACCACCTCTGGATTTATGACCCGCCAGCAGAAATGCCGCGCCCTCTAACCGCTCAGCGCCTTCGTTGAGCCACAATTCAGGAAGCAAACTGGAAAATAACGAGTGATCGCGGTGATGCAGCGCATTGCGTAAAGCAATTAGCAATGATGTATCTGGTTGCGCAAAGTAATCGAAATCATCCTTGGAGACATCATATAATGTATGAAAGGCTTCCAGCGTGGCCTCCCACGCTCTATCCAAATTTTCTATTGCTTCCTCTTTGTCAATTGCAACCAATCCTTTGTAGCGAATATGTTCCTCTCCGTAGATGCGCATAGTATTGGCAAGTCGACTGACTGCCCTCTGTACGATTTCCTTTTCCATGAGCCGTTCTTCCTAGCAGTTCATTTTGAGCCAATTATCTTAGCGGTGGCGGATCGTAGCGGCAGTCCTCGCAAGGGTAACCTCACACCGAAGGCACTGACCGTACCACTACCGCGGCCTACCCACTGCAAACGATGTCTATATCACACCCAATCGTTTCTTTGAGATATGCCACAGCGGCGGCCAGCACGAGGTTTTGATCAGCGGTACGATTACCAGCAGATAGACCCGGCTGAACAATCAGTATTTCGGCTTCTACGGGTTTGAAGCGTGCTGTCTTGATCAGGTCATTGAGCCTCAACCCATTTCCAGCAAGGTAGCGCGTTGGACGGTGCAGGGAGCGCAGCCGATCCTCACGTCTTTGTATGTGCTTACCGAGTTCAGAAAAGCGCCATTTCCATTTGGCCGACCTGACCGCTTGGGAGCAGACCTCCACGACATCCTTCACGCGTTCGCCAGGGGTGTCTCCTCCGGCATATTTGCAGTGGATCAGCGCAAGTCGTATACGATTATCTTCCTCCTTGAGACAGACAAGATCCGCGGCTTCACCGGCGCCGTCGTCGTCGAAAACGATGTCAAAATCACCCTGTATGAAGTGCTGGGCGGCTTTCCACTGAATAGAGTCAGCACGTGTAATGCCGTCTTTCCAGTAGGATTCTTTTGTGATGTCGACCCCTGCCCAGTCCCAAGCCTCGAAGCGCTCTTCTCCGATTTCAAGATGTCTGGGGTCTTTAGGCTCGATCAGCATGTTGCCGTCCAGCTCACTCAGGTCGACGAACCGTACCAACGGTGGGTATGAACTCAGATATTGGCTGAGCGCCCTTGACGCTTTCCCGATGGTAAGTTCGACTGCCTCACCGCTTGTCTGTGCGACGACGAATCCGTTCTCTCCGCCTACCGTTAAGGTGAAATCTGCGAACTGGCCGGTCTCGTCACAGTTCAGGGCAAACCTCATGCTGTTATCTCGCACATCAAGGTATTTCAGATCGACGAACGTGATAGGAAGGCCGTTTGGAAACGCCCGAGTGGTTAGCACGACCCTGTCTTCTGCAATACTCATGATTTCAGCCGGCCACTCGACAGCAAGCACATTCCTGTCGCTTGGAAACGCTGTCACTTCCTTAGGAATGAGGACGTTTGCAATGATGTCATCGACAACGATACTGTCATCGAGAAGTTTGGCGCCAGCCGCAGCGCACCAGTGAACGAACTCCGGTATGGAGCCTTGCTCTCGCGACCAGACCCTCCCTTTGTACGAGCAGCCAACAGAAACGCGCTCTCCATTTTCCCATCCGGTACCACTGACATTGTTCTTAACGGAGCCGCTACGCTCGGCCACACCGAGTGCTACCGCAACGTCGGCGCCTGTGTACATGGCGTAGCTCAGATTACGTCGACCGTGTTTCTTGACGCCCATGTTCTGAAACACCAAGCGGTTTACATGGCCGAGTATTCGAAACATCTGTTCGCCATGGATAAGGTCTGCTTGCCCGGTGACTTCTTCCGCTAGCTCCGGGAACAAAGAACTATGATCAGTTGAAGACAGGAATAGCAGTTCAAGCTCCGGATTGTGGTGGAGGACGAAGAGTGTCCACTCACGGTCGAGAACGCCTTTGGTATTAGTCCAGCGAACCCTGCCTTCGGCGCGGGTGACGAAGTAAAGCGTACGCATTTCTCGGTTGAGCCAGACCCCCTCAATGTGAAGTTGTTGGGAAAGCCCGTGGTGGAACCGCTCGGGAAAAAACTGTTGAGCCCTGTAAGCGGCAGTGCTGAAAACTGGGCGGAGTAATTGAGGTGACAGAGAAATTTTCGAGTCGCCTTCCTCATCCAGACGTTCGGACGCTTGCAGGAACTCAATCAACTCCCTGTGCTCCCGGACAGCATTAGAACTCAGCTCGCTCAGTACCTGATTCCAGTCGGCGTCTTCGCTGTATAGGCGCTCCAGTGAGTGGGCGACATCTTGATCGCCAATGTTGGCCACCACCGTCGCCTCGCCGATGCTCCTTCCTGCCACGCGTGTGAACCGCCCGATGAACTGGAGCGTGATAGCCAAACTCCGATGACTGTCATGGAGCGCAGCCACTTTCAACTCGGGCAGATCAAACCCTTCGCCCAACATGTCGACGCAGATCACGACCCGGGACACCCCTGAGCGCAGATCGGCCAGCTTAGCTTCAGTATCGTTGATCTTTGAATGAATCAGGATTGGTTGAAACTCAGGCGCGAGGTGTCGGTAAAGACGTTCTACGTAGGTTGCACGGACGATACTGCTGCAACGGGCTAAGAGCAGGTGATTAAGCCCCGCGTTCAAGTCACGTCGTAGCTTAGTTAGGGCTGTCACTGCGATAGCTTGGTCGGCTTGGGTGCCACCGCTCGGCTGGTGAACAGGCTCGAAATGTATCGGCTTGAAATACCCGTCACGCTGCGCGGCGGCAAGTGAGTAGTTGAAAATCACTTTCCCGTCGACGAGTTCACCATCTCTGCGAAAAGGCGTCGCAGTAAACTGCAAAATGGGCAGCGAGTGAAACGCTGATCTTAGCCCGCTCCAGGTTTTGGCGGGAACATGATGGGCTTCATCCAGTATCAGTGATTTGCACCGTTGAGCCATCTCAGCAGCGAGCGGGCTACCAGCTTCGAATGCCAGTGAACTAATGGTGGAAACCACCACATTGCATTGGGTGAAGATGTCCAAATCTGCCAGCGTCTTGGGTTTGGATGTGATCAGCCCTACTACTGGATTTGCAACTTCGTTTGGCAGCACCCCCAGAGCGCGCAGCAGTCCCAGGCTCTGAAACTTGTTCGCAGTCTGCTGGCGTAGAAGATCCCAAGGAACGACCACAAGTGTGGTCGAATGGCCGTACGCCGTCAGCGTAGCCAGCATCGTTTCAGTCTTCCCGGTGCCGGTGGGCATCACAATCGTTGCAGGCAGTGTATTGAGGCTCCAGTGAGCCCCGATGGCAAAGAGAGCGCCTAACTGGGGCGGTCGCAATCCCTCCTGTCCTGTTGGGACTTGCCCATTGGCGTCACGTTGTTCCGCTCGATATGACAGTTGATTGTGCCAGCTCCGCGCCGCATCGCGGGCTACATCGGCCCACCCAGATTCGAGGACTCGGGCTTTGAGATCGATGAGGAGGCGATGAGTCCTCCAGACGACTTTGTCCTCCCGCAGGTGAATGATTCCATCCACTCCGTCGGGCAAATTGACATTGGGCCGGTTGGTGAGTAGGACGCGGCTACCACATTCAAGCAGCCACAAGCGTTCTCTGATGCGGGGCGACACGTTCACCAAGGTCTCATTGATGACTCGGGTCGTGATGGCTGGCTGTAGCTGATGCCGGATCTTTCCTACAGAGCAGCGTTGCTCGTAAACCACTGGTGGGAGCACAACCATCAGAATCCTCCTTGAATTACCCATTGCTAGGCGCTGCTTAGGGGGAGGATTATAAACTGGATGGCTTAATGATGGCGCGGGTGACGCGCATTCGTGCGAATGGCTCACCATCGTAGTGATCACCAATTATGTGTCCGGGAATTGGTTACCACTAAAACTCCGACCAGCGCTGGCCCCAGATTTTGAGGTGCTTTCTCTGCAAGCACGAGGCTGGGCCTTGGTTGAAATCCTGACGCTAGTACTGGTACGCGAAAGCTCCGATCAACGACTGAATAAAAACTGCAAAAGTTGACCTTATTGTCCCATTTCCACATAAGGAAGAGGTTAAGGCTCTCAACGCTCGCTGTGATCCTGTGCTGAAAGTCTGATGCGCCGCTGACGGTGTCGACGTCACCCATGTGGCGCGATAGCAACCGGTCTCACTCAGAGATCGAAAACCCATTTTTTTTGTAAACGACGAGCGAGCAACCGCACCGTCAGCAAATAGTAATACCGTGTCGCTTCACCGCGTAAATTTAAGCGATGCTCAAGAAACCAAACCACATGCTTTTTTTGCCAAGCCCAAGGTGATTCTCGCTGCCAGCGCTCAGCAATTTCGGCCTGGATGATTTTTGCCTGTCGCACGTGGCGTTGCCGGGTTGCGTGCGAACCGGTCAGAACGCCAGCCAAGAACAGCTCCATATCGAATGGCTTACTCATGTCCGTCCGCCAATGTAGGCAGCGACCACGTCGATCCGACCGTGCCCAAGCTCGTAACTGATTCGCCTCCGGGCCTCGCCATCAAGGTTCCTATCTACCTTGTAACATTTGCCACCATTGATTGGCGCGGGGCATTGGGTGATCTGCTCGTAGCGCTCACATGCGTACGCCGCTCGTAGCTCATGGAAGCCTTTGAGGTTGTGTGCATGCAGGATATCCCGTGCAGGGCGGATGATTTGTTGTAGGAGATTGAGGTAGCTTTCGTCTGGTGCAATCAGATTGCGGCTACCCGCAGGCGACACCTGCCGTGCAAACCCAAGGGCACCTCGAACATAGTCGTCCACCGCAATCCAACGCGGCGCCGAGGATCCGGCGCGGCCTCCTTTGGTGCCATCCTGAATGTTGATCCTACCAAAGTCGTTAGCCTCACGGCTCAACCGTGGCAGGTCCGCCAAGATAGCCTCACGCAAGCGCATGCCGGTGGCTCGTGCCAACAGGGCTATCGCGGCGGCCCGCAGTTGATGATGGCTGCAAAGCACATCGACAATCTGCTTAACCTGTTCGCGGTCTTGGCCCTGAGGCACCGAGTGTCGAACCCCGGTGCGCTGCATACACAATGCCTTGCTCGGACTGGGTAACTTCACGTACTGATCACCGCGAAGCGCCGCCATGGTCCTGTTAACGCTGGATAGCCGGTTTAGTGCGGTACTGACGGCGAGGTCACCGCGCCCAACTACGTCGCGCAAATGCGCCGCATAGTCGGCCAACACCTTCAGATCAATCTGCCGCGCATCATTGATACCGGGCCCCAGTTCGGAACGGCACCATTTGACGAATGCCTGCCACCGATCACAGTGCGCTTTGACTGTGCCGTAATGGCCGCCGCCGAACATATCTTTCAGCGCCTGCAGTCCTGCATAGCTCAATTGCCTGCCGTAGCCGAAATTGCGGCCATCGCGTCTCCCCACCAATGCCATGTCGGTCACCTCATCGTCCGCTCTCCGATCCTCGCCCCACGTCATCCCGCCAAGAATGTTGAGTGTTATCAGGGATCAAGGCCCCTGCGACCTGTGGGGAGTGTCCACTACGCAGGACTGGCGGCTCCTTACAACCGGGAGCAAGGGCATCTCATGATCTGGCCTCCTGAGCACCGATACCGGTGGACGGGTGGAGGCTGCACTGGCTGACGAGACCAGCGCCTGAAGATCTTGAGCTGGGTGAACTCAGCGATGCGATGACCGGGGCATACCTGACTGTCAGTCAGGTGCAGTCCATTCCGTGGTCTGCGGCACCATCATCTACAGCGCTGTTGCTGGTGACGTCGGCGTTTGTCACGCCAATTGTCACGAGAGGAGTTGCCGCAAAGCCAAGTGCGATGAGGTCTGCAGCAGTGTTTGAAGCGCCCGTCTCTTTCCAGGAGAAAGAGACGGGCGCAGGTTGGCGCAAGATTCGGCCAAGCGGATAGGTTGCTGCAGGGCAGCGAAGTAGGAAGTGTCGTCTGGCGCACGAGGGCCATGATCTGAAGTAGGCATCCATCACCGGGGAGGTGACCGGGCGAGCTGCCGGACGCGAATCGCCTTTTGGGGGGAACCACCGCGGGAGCGGCGTGGCCTTCAAGGTTCGGGCCACCTGGGTTGCTGTCATCGACAGCGCTTGCACGGCCAGTTCTACGCCTGTGGATAAACCCGGTCAAGGTTCGAAATTCAGCGCCACTTTGGACTTGAAGAGCGTTTATCCACCGGTGGAATTCCGTGGTAAATCCTGGACAACGTGGTCGCTTTTTTGCTCTTCAAAGTAAGGTCCATCCAAACAGGGCGGCTTTGCAGCCCTGTTTGGATGGACCCGCGCTTAGAAGCGGATAAGCGAGGCTGCTTGCCCCGAATCTTGAACGTTCAGTTGTTGCTGCAGTTCTTGCGCCTGTACAGCGCTAGCGAATCGGCACCACGTCCTTGTCTCTGATTTGGCCGTACGCTGAGGCGAGCAGGCTGCCGGTGGCGGCTTTCTGGATGTACTCACTCCACCAGGCCATCATCGGGCGCCGGCGCTCGATGTAGTCGGCTCGGTTGTAGGCGCTGCGCACCTCATCCTTGTCGACATGCGCCAGTGCGACTTCAATGAGTTCCGGGTCCCACCCATGTTCATTCAAGATGGTGCTGGCCATAGAGCGCATGCCGTGGCTGACTAAGCGATCCTGGAAGCCCATGCGTTTCAACGCCATGTTGGCCGTTTGGCTATTGGCGTGGGTACGCGGATTTCTGTCTGCCGGGAAGACGTATTCGCGATGGCCGCTGTGAGTCTTCAGTGACTCCAACAGTGCGACGGCGTGATCACTCAACGGGATGCTGTGAGGGCGGCGCTTCTTCATCCGCTCCGGTGGGATAGTCCAGACACCCCTTTCAAAGTCGATGTCTGCCCAGCGAGTAGTTGCCGCCTCGGCGGGGCGAGTCATCGTGTGCAACTGCCATTCGATCAGGCAGCGGGTCGTGCGTTTGATACTGGCGTTCGCGATCTCCAGCATGAGCTCCGGGAGCTCTTCTGGCGGAAGCGCAGCCATGTTCTCTTTCTTGGGCTTCTTGAATACTGCCCTGATACCGCTGAGAGGGTTGGCGAAGATCAGGCCGGAGTTCACTCCGTAGGTCATGATCTCGTTAAGCCGCTGACTAAGGCGCTTGACCGTCTCCAGGCTGCCTTTCGCTTCGATCGGACGAAGCAACTCGATCACCATCGGCGCGGTGATTTTCGCGAGAGGGGTCGTTTTCAAGTCGGGAAGCACGTGCAGCATGAGCGACCGCCAAATGTCCTCGGCGTAGGCTGGGGTGACCGAGTCTTTCTTGAGCTCGAACCAGGCGGTGGCCACGTTCTCGAAGGTGTGTTCCGTTTCTGCGCGCTTGGCTTCACTCAACGTATTGCGCTGCACCTTCGGATCGATGCCTTGGGCGAGCAGCTCGCGTGCTTCGACTGCCTTCTTTCGTGCGTTCGCTAGTGACAGTTCGGGGTAGGTCCCGAAGCCGATGTTGATGCGCTTCTTGGTCACCGGTTCGCGATAGTTGAAATTCCACAGCAACGAGCCGTTGCTGCGTACTCGGAGCTGCAAACCGTCACCGTCCGTGAGGACATAATCCTTGGACGCGGGTTTGACTCCCTTGAGCTGTCGATCGGAGAGGCGGAGGTTTTGAGCAGGCATGAGATTCTCCTCAGGCACTGATTCGGTATTCCAAAGATTAGCACCGGTTGAGGTGGAATACCGCCTGGAATACCCGAACGGCTGGAACTCAAAAACTCTCGAAAGACCGCAAAAGCGCTGGAAGCCACGTATTTACTGGATTTCAGGCACAAAAAAAGACGTCCGTGGACGTCTTTAGTTGATCAAATGGTGGAGCCGGGGGGATTTGAACCCCCGTCCGCCAGTACTCCGCTGTCGGTACTACATGCTTAGCCGTGTCTATTAAGTTAACCCTCAGCGACCCGACGGGCAGGGTGCTTTGGGCGAGTTGTGTAAGTTTTAGTCGCTTCGTCCACAACGTACTAGGCGACGATCCTGTTCTATATGACAATCATTTCGGGTTTACAGGCATCCCCTGATGATTGCTGGAGCCGAAGCTACCAGAAGGAAGGCTAGCACCGCTTACGCGGCGAGAGCGTATTCCCCGTAGGTTTCGTCATTGGCAACTATAGAAAGTTGCAACAGTGGATTTACGAGTTCTGTTACCAACTCGGCATGCACCTAAAGTTTCATCACCGGCGTCGAATCCTAATCGGCCCCGAGACTGCTTTCGCAGTCGCTGGGCGGAGTGTACGCCAATCGGCGAAGCACGTCGACCCATGTGTTGCGTCCGTCAAGGCCAGCCACGACGACTGACCTTGTGGGCATGCTTACTTGCCAGCACCTTCGCTGCCAGAACCGATGTTTTGCAGCTTGGTCTTGGCCTGTGTGGTCAGCTTGACACACTTATCCTCATCGCCGGCTTTCTTGGCAGCCATGGCATCTTTCTCGGTCTTTTCGAGCATTTCTTTCACGTCGGGGCTCAGGTTGGTGCCGGACGAAGTCTGCGCATCCTTGAGGGCTTGCAGGTTCGCGCCACACAAGTCATCTGCAGCAAAAACCGGCGAAGCCAACAGTGCAGCGCTGAGGAACAATCCAGTGAGGGCGGTACGCTTCATGTGTCTCTCCTTATAGCCTGTGGACTCGGTGTGGCCGGTCAATGGTGCCGTCGCCCGAGGTTTCTGAGGGCCCGTTCAGTCGCCGGGCCTAGAAGATGGACTGTGGTGAAACGCAGGGGTTCTATTTATTTTCAGGCTCATGCGAAAAAGCCATCTGGTGCACATAAGGCACCAAAATGGGGCGATCTACGGCTTTATGTCTTGATCATGCGATTTGGCCGTGGTCACGCGATCCACCAGATACACCAGCCCGTGGTAGTCGATTCCGCCGTGTTGCGACAGGCCGATTTCACAGGTGCGGCTGGTGGAAATGCCCTCGTGGCAGAACTGCACGGCATCCTTGAGCGTGCGCAGCGAGTGTGCATTCAGTTCCGGTGTCGTGAAGCCTTTGTCGCCCGCGAAGCCGCAGCAGTGAATGCCTTCCGGGATGACCACGTTCACGCTGCATAACCTGGCCAGGTCGATCAACGCCTGGCTTTCGCCCAGGTGTTGGGTGCTGCAGGTGACGTGGACGGCGATGGGTTCCTGTTGCGGGGTGAAGGTGAGTTTGTCCAGCAGGTGGGTGCGGATGAAGCGCACCGGGTCGTACAGGTCGAGGCGCGTGTCCTTGAGGTCTTGCATCAGGCGCAGGGCGCAGGGGCTGGTGTCGCAATAGATGGGGTCGAGGCCGCCGCGGCTCGCTTTGGTCAACGCAGCGAGCAGTTGTTGCCGTTTGTCTTCGGCCTGTTCGCTGTAGCCTTTCGAGGCGAACGGCTGGCCGCAGCACAGGTTGTCCTGATCGTCGGGGAACACCACCTGATAACCGGCTTTTTCCAGCAGGCTGCGGGTTTTGTCGAGGAGTGATGACTGTTCCCTGTCGCCTGCAGAGGGGCCCATGACGCGGGAGACGCAGGCAGCCAGATAGACCACGCGCGGACGCTGGTCGTCGACCGGCGCGGTGAAACGGATCGAGTGTTCAGCCTGGGGCATGGCGGGTGTCCATTGCGGGACGCGTCCGGCCGACCGTTTGCTTAACGACGCCGACAGTTTTGCGAGTCGTGGCGCGCCCAGCAGCATGCGTGCGCCATTGGCGGCGTGCAGGGTGAAGCGTGCGCCTTGCAGGGCGGTCTTGAAGTTGTGCGCCAGCCAGGTTGCGGTTTCGTTGTGATTGGCTTCCTGACTGCGCAGCTTTTTTACCAGTTCGCCGGTGTTGATGCCGACCGGGCAGCGCTGGGCGCACAGGCCGGTCGCGGCGCAGGTATCGATGCCTTGGTAGTGATAGTCGCGCTCCAGTTGTCGGGTGTCGGCTCCGGCGCGTTTTTTCGCCTGGATGTCGCGCCAGATGACGATGCGCTGTCGCGGGCTGAGGGTCAGTCCGTTGGACGGGCAGACCGGTTCGCAGAAGCCGCACTCGATGCATTTGTCGACGATCTCGTCGGCGGCGGGCATCGGTTTCAGGTGTTTCAAATGAATGTGCGGATCGGTGCTGAGCACCACGTCAGGGTTGAGAATGCCGCTGGGGTCGAGCAGGCGTTTGAGTTGCCACATCAGTTGATAGGCGTCGCTGCCCCATTCCTTCTCGACGAAGGGCGCCATGTTGCGACCGGTGCCGTGTTCGGCCTTGAGCGAGCCGCCGAATTCAACCGCAACCAATTGCGCCACGTCGTCCATGAACGCTTGATAGCGGGCGATTTCATCGGGGTTGTTGAAGCCTTGCGTGAACACGAAGTGCAGGTTGCCCTCCAGCGCATGGCCGAACAGGATGGCTTCGTCGTAGTGGTGTTTGTCGAACAGCTCGATCAGGCGGCGCACGCCCATGGCCAGTTGTTCGACGGGGAAGGTCACGTCTTCGATGATGACCGTGGTTCCGGTCTGGCGTACGGCACCGACGGCAGGGAAGGTGTCTTTGCGGATGGCCCAGAGGCGGGCGTTTTCCACTGGGTCGTGGGTGAAGTCCACCTGCTTTTCGACTGTGAAGGCAGCCAGCGACGCCATGATCTGCAGCAGTTGTTCATCGAGCAGCACGCGTGAGGCAGCGCGGGCTTCGATCAGCAAGGCGCAGGCGTTTGCAGACAGCTCTCGCACGAAACCCGGCATGCCCGGTTTGTCCTGCACCGAGCGCAGGCTGCGTCTGTCGAGCAGTTCGACGGCGGCCACCGGCTGGGTTTTGAGGATGGTGACAGCGTTGCAGCAGGTCTCCACATCCGGAAACACGATCAACGCCGACGCCTTGTGTGGGTGATCGACCACGGTGTTGTAGGTGACTGCGCTGATGAACCCGAGCGTGCCTTCGGAGCCGACCAGCAGATGACTGAGGATATCCAGCGGTTCGTCGAAGTCCACCAATGCGTTGAGTGACAGGCCAGTGGTGTTTTTCAGGCGGTATTTGTGGCGAATTCTGGCGGCCAGTTCGGTGTTGGCGCGGGTTTCTCGTGCCAGGCGATCCAGGTTGTTTAGCAGGTCGGCGTGGCTGGCGCGAAATGCGGCGACGCTGGTGGCGTCTTCGGTGTCGAGCAGGGTGCCGTCGGCCAGAATCAGGCGAATGCCTGCGAGCGTGTGATAGGTGTTTTGCGCTGTGCCGCAGCACATGCCGCTGGCGTTATTGGCGACGATGCCGCCGATTTTACAGGCGTTGATTGAGGCCGGGTCCGGGCCGATCTTGCGTCCGAACGGCGCCAGCCAGGCATTGGCCTGCGCGCCGATAACGCCCGGTTGCAGGCGGATTTGCGTTCCCTGATCGCGCAGTTCGCGGCCGTTCCAGTTGTCGCCCAACACCAACAGCACCGAGTCGCTGATTGCCTGGCCGGACAGGCTGGTGCCTGCGGCGCGAAAGGTGATCGCGACCTTTTCGGCTTGGGCCAGCTTGAGCAGCGCGATGACTTCGTCGTCGGACTCGACGCGGATCACCAGTTTCGGAATCAGGCGGTAGAAGCTGGCGTCAGTGCCGAATGCCAGGGTCGAGAGCGGGTCATCGAAGCGACGCTTCTGCGGGATCAGACGGCGGACGCTGTCCAGAAATGCAGCGGGCAGACTCATGCGTCCTCCACGATCAGGACGATCAGGTCTTTGGGACCATGAGCGCCATACGCCAGGACCTGTTCGATGTCGGCGGTCTTAGACGGGCCGGACACCAGCAGCGCGTTGGTCGGCATACCGCCCGCCCAGTTCTGCTTGAGCTGTGCTTCGTAGAGGTTGTCGTAGATCTCGCTGGCCTTGAGCAGGGCGAAATGCACCGGTGGCACGAGGCTCATCAGGCGTGGCTCTTCGCGGGTGGGCCAGATGATCAGGCTGCCGGTGGCGGCGATGGCGCCCAGGGTGGTGGTGAAGCTGGCGGGCGTGTCGTCGAACAGGTCTTTTTTCCATTCTTCGATGGGCCGGTCGTAGGCCTTGAGCGCGGGCAGATCGGGTTGCAGGGCCCAGTACTCGCTGACCCGGCGACCGTGCGGCGTGCCCGGCGCAATCAGCAGGCTGGGTAGCTGGCGGTCCTTGACCAGTTCGCCCAGCCGGCGCGGCCAGTCCTGATCGCTGCACAGGTGAATCTCGGTGTGTACGGCTTCCATCAATTTGCGCAGTTGGGCGACCCGACTTTCCGGAGCGTAGCGCCACGGCTCGGTCACCAATGCCTCGTCGAAATTGTCGGCCACCGGTGTGGTGCCGCTGAGACTGTTGCGCAGTTTGGCGAGGATGTTGTGCCTGGCATTCATGGCTGGTCTCCAGACTTGCGTGTCAGATGCTCGCGGGCCAGCTCGTGCAGTGAGCGGGCGGCGGGTTTCGGTGCACTATGGTTTTGCGTCCACGGGCCGACGTTGCCGGGTGTCAGGCTGCGCAGCCGGGTGGCGAAAAAGCCGAACAGGCGATACATCACAGGCGAGGTGTTGAGCTTCGACCAGGCGTTCCAGATAAAGCGCTCCTTGCGCGAAAACTTGCTGCCTTGATCGCGCATGACCCGGTTTGGCGCATCGGGCGCTTTGACGTTTTCTTCGCGCAGACGCCGTAACAGCGCCGGAATCGGAATCTTCACCGGACAGACTTCGCCGCACGCGCCACACAGGGAAGACGCGCTGGGGTGATCCGGGACTTTCGCCAGGCCTGCCATGTGCGGCGTGATGATCTTGCCGATGGGGCCGGGATAGACCTCGCCATAGGTATGACCGCCGACGCGGGTATAGACCGGGCAGTGATTCATGCACGCGCCGCAGCGAATGCAATTCAGTGTCTGGCGCAGTTCGCTGTCGGCAAATGCCTGGCTGCGACCGTTATCCAGCAGCACCAGATGCACTTCCTGCGGGCCGTCCAGTTCATGGGCCTTGCGCGGGCCGGAGATCATGTTGACGTAGGTGGTGATCGGAATGCCCAGCGCGGAACGGTTCAGCAAGGACAGCAGCGGCACGGTATCGCGCAGGTTTTCGACGACCTTTTCGATCCCGGTCACGGCGATGTGCACGGGCGGCACACTGGTAACCATGCGGCCGTTGCCTTCGTTTTCCACCAGCAGCAGCGTCCCGGTTTCCGCGACTGCGAAGTTGACGCCCGAGACGCCGATGTCGGCTTCGAAGAATTTCTGGCGCAGCACGCGACGGCCGATCTGGATCAACTGATCGACGTCGGTGGTGTATTCCACGTCGAGTTTGTCGTGGAACAGCTTGCCGACCTGGCCGGCATTCTTGTGGATGGCGGGCATGATGATGTGCGAGGGCTTTTCATGGTCCATCTGCACGATGTATTCGCCCATGTCCGCTTCCAGGCACTCGATACCGCGCTCGCCGAGGAAGTCGTTCATCTCCATTTCTTCGCTGACCATCGACTTGCCCTTGATCACCTGTTTCGCTTCATGGGCTTCTACGATGGACATCACGATGGCGTTGGCTTCTTCGACCGTTTCCGCCCAGTGCACCTGCACGCCGTTGCGGATCAGGTTGCGTTCCAGTTGCTCCAGCAGGTCGGGCAGTTTGGAGAGGGCGCGGGCGCGTATGGCGTTGCCCAGCGAGCGCAGGTCTTCGCGCTCATCCGGGTTGCTGAACGCCGCTGCGCGTTTGGTCATCAGCGAATCCATGGCGCGGCGGAAGTTGCCGCGTAACTGTGGATCGCCCAGCGCCTCATGGGCGCGCTCGCGAAAATCCGGCTGATGGATTTCGACGACGGGAATGCGGGTCTGCATGTTCATCGCTGACCTCCGGTGCGTTGCCAGAGAAAGCTCGCCAGATGTTGGCCGCGGATGGATTCGCGCTGTTTTTCCAGCGAGCCGTTGATGTTCATCAGGCAGCCGCAGTCGGCGGTGAGGATCTGGTCGGCGCCTGATTCCTTCAATGCGCGGGTCTTGTCGGCGACCATCGCACCGGAAATGTCCGGCATGCGCACGCTGAAGGTCCCACCGAAGCCGCAGCATTCGCTTTCATGGTCGTGATCGACGCGCTCGACATTGCCCAGTTGCGCCAGCAGTTCACGGGCGTGCAGGTGGGTGTTCATTTCGCGGCGTGCCGAGCATGAGGTGTGCAGGGCGATGCGGGTGGGCTGGCCGTGGTCGTTCAGGCGCGTCTTGCAGACGTGCAGCAGGAATTCGGTCAGTTCATAGGTGCGGGCGGCGAGGTGCTGGACGTGCTTGAGCATCTCGGGCTCATCCTTGAACAGATCGGGGTAATGTTCGCGAAACATGCCGGCGCAAGAACCGGACGGTACGACAACCGGATCGTCGCCTTTGAACAGTGCGAGCTGAGCGCGGGCGACTTCGCGAGCCTGATCGGTGTAGCCCGAGGTGTAGGCCGGTTGCCCGCAACAGCTTTGCGCCTGTGGATAATCCACTTCGATGCCTTCGCGTTCGAGCAGGTGGATCGCGTCCATTCCGGCGTCCGGAAAAAACAGGTCCACGACGCAGGTGCCGAACAGATAGACGCGTTTCGGTTTGTCGGTCGGGTATTCACGCGGCGCATGGCGAGCAGGCGCGACGCGGGTGGCGTTGGCTGTTGGGTTGGGTGCTGCGTTGTGAAAAAGCGTACTCATCAGTTTGAGTCTCCGGGTGGGCCCGGTTATGAATGGCTGACGCCGACGGGTCGATTCGGCGCCAGTGGTGCTTCATTCAGGCATCAATGAACCAGCATGCCGGTGAACCAGTACGCCTGGGCGTAGGTGATACAGCCGACGATGGTGGCGAAAAACAGGCTGTGCTTGAGCGTGAAACGGAACAGGTCAGATTCCCTGCCGACCAGCCCGGTCGCAGCGCAGGCCACGGCGATGGACTGTGGCGAGATCATCTTGCCGGTCACACCGCCGCTGGAGTTGGCCGCGACCATCAACACGTCGCTGACGCCGAGTTGGTGGGCGGTGGTGGCCTGCAGCGAACCGAACAGTGCGTTGGCCGAGGTGTCGGAACCGGTCAGGAACACGCCCAGCCAGCCAAGGAACGGCGAGAAGAACGGGAACGCCGCGCCTGTTCCGGCCAGAACCAGCGCCAGGGTCGAGGACATGCCTGAGTAGTTCATGACGAAAGCAAAGGCCAGCACCATGCCGATAGATACGATTGCCCAGCGCAGCTCAATCAGGGTTTCCTTGAAAGTGGTCAGACCAATCTTCGGGGTGATGCGCAGGACCAGCATCGCGATGATGGCCGAGAACAGAATTGCGGTGCCCGAGGCGGCGATCAGGTCGAACTTGTACACCGCAGGCATCGCCGTCACGTTCGCGACAATCGGGGCGGTTTTCATCACCAACTGATCCAGGTGCGGCACCGGGATGTTGAAGGTGAAGGCCTGAAGGGCACCGCCAGCGGCAAACAGCGCCTTGAACGGTTTCAGTGTCCAGATCGTGACCATGCCGGTCAGGATCAGAAACGGCGACCAAGCCTTGATGATCTGGCCGAGGCTGTAGGGCGATGCGACTGAAGAGCGGGGTTTGTTGAAACCGCCCGGGCCGCCCATGATCGCTGCCGAGCCGCTGCTGACTACGACTGTGTCGGATGCGCGCTGCGGCTGCCAGACTTTCAGGAACAGCGTCAGCGAGACGATGCTGACCAGTGCCGACGTGATGTCCGGCAGTTCCGGTCCGACGAAGTTGGAGGTCAGGAATTGGGTGATCGCAAAGGTGGTGCCTGCGATCAGCGCAGCTGGCCAGGTTTCCTTGACGCCGCGTACACCGTCCATCATGAACATCAGCCAGAACGGTACGAAGATCGACAGGAAAGGCAGTTGGCGGCCTGCCATCGCGCCGATCTTGAACGCATCCAGCCCCGAGACCTGGCCTGCCACGATGATCGGAATGCCCAGCGCGCCGAACGCAACCGGCGCAGTGTTGGCGATCAGGCACAGGCCGGCGGCGTAGAGCGGGTTCAAGCCGAGGCCCACCAGCAAGGCGGCGGTGATGGCGACCGGTGCGCCGAAACCCGCCGCACCTTCCAGAAAGGCACCGAAGCAGAAGGCGATCAGCAATACCTGTAAACGCTGGTCATCGGTGATGGCCATGACCGAGCTGCGAATGATCTCGAACTGACCACTCTTGACCGTCAGTTTGTAGAGAAACACGGCCGCCACGATGATCCACGCGATGGGCCACAGTCCGTAGGCGAATCCATAGCCTGCTGCTGCCAGCGCCATGTCGGTCGGCATCTGGAAGGCGAAGATTGCCACCAGCATCGACAGCGCCAGGGTGATGCTGCCTGCGATATGGCCTTTGAGCCGGAACACGGCAAGCGCCAGGAAGAAGAACACGATGGGGATCAGTGCGGCTGCGGCGGAAAGGCCGAGGCTGCCAAGCGGTGTGTAGAGCTGTTGCCATGTCTGCATGTCGGGAGGCCCCTTAATTATTGTTGGTAAGGCCCGGTGTTCTGTGTGCGCGGCTTCGATTCGACGTCGTGTTGGCGAACGTCTGGTCGATGCTGACGATTGAATCGCACAGCTCACCAGCTCAAGGCTTTCTGTTCGAAAGGCCTTGCAGCGCCACGGAGATCAACCGCCGAACGCTGGCATTGGATAATTGGTAATACCAATTTACAATGTCTGCTGGCTAGATTAGAGGCCTTGTGATTGGTGTGTCAATTTGCGGGGTCATGACTTTTGTCGCATGGGCTCTGGAAGGGCAGTGCCAGACAGGGTTTTCGGCTGAATTGGACAGGTGCCTTGATGGCGGCAATCAGCCAGAATACGCGGGCCCGGCAGCGAGCCGGGACGTTGGAGTAAGTGCTATGGGCTTTGATCAGGTGCGTCAGCGCCGTTTGTCCGACGATATCGTCGAGCAGCTGGAAAAGATGATTCTGGAAGGCACCCTCAAATCGGGTGGGCGTTTACCGGCGGAAAGAGCGTTGGCCGAGCAGTTCGGTGTATCACGCCCGTCATTGCGCGAGGCGATTCAAAAGCTGACGGCCAAGGGCCTGTTGGTAAGTCGGCAGGGAGGCGGCAATTATGTGGTCGAGAACATTGGTTCGACGTTCAGCGACCCCTTGTTGCACTTGCTGGAAAGCAGTCCCGATGCGCAGCGCGATCTGCTGGAGTTTCGTCACACGCTGGAGGCGTCCTGCGCGTACTACGCAGCGATGCGCGCCACCGAGATGGATCGCGAGCGTCTGCGCGTGGCGTTCGAGTCACTGCTGGATTGTTATTCGCGTGCCGACGAGGTCAGCCGGGCCGAGGAGGGCGCAGCCGATGCGAGCTTCCACCTGGCGATTGCCGAGGCCAGCCACAACGCGGTGCTGCTGCACACCATCCGTGGCCTGTTCGACCTGCTCAAGCGCAATGTGGTGATCAACATTGGCGGCATGTACAAACAGCGCACGGAAACTCGCGACATGCTGATCAAGCAGCATCGGGAGCTGTACATGGCGATCATTGAAGGTCGTGCGGAAGACGCGCGCGAGGTGTCGAGCAGGCACCTGACGTATGTGCAGGAAGTGCTGGAAGAAGTCAGGCAGCAGGTTCAGCGCACGGCTCGGGCGGAGCGGCGTAATACGATGTGATATCGGTATCGGCATGCAGCCCGGACGCGGAGCGTCCTGAGAGGCATTCCCACGCGGAGCGATGGGCACGATCAGTGTCGAGACGGACTTGTGTATAACGATGAGCGCGGAGCATGGGAACGATCAGTTCCGGGGCTCAGTCGTCCTTGCCCTTGCTGCGCACGGCGCGCTGCAGCTCACGGTCCGAGTCGCGTTCGCGTTCGGTGTGGCGCTTGTCGTATTCCTTCTTGCCTTTGCCCAGAGCGATTTCGCACTTGATCAAGTGCTGCTTCCAGTAAAGGGAGAGGGCCACGCAGGCATAGCCTTTCTGCTGAACAGACGTGATGAGCTTTTCGAGCTCGCGCTGGTTCAGCAGCAGTTTGCGGGTGCGTGTCGGGTCAGCGATGACGTGCGTGCTGGCCGTCTTGAGCGGCGTGATATGGCAGCCCATCAGCCATGCCTCGCCATCCTTGAGCAGCACGTAACTGTCGACCAGCTGTACCTTGTTGGCACGCAGGCTTTTTACTTCCCAGCCAGCCAGGACCAGACCGGCCTCGAACTTGTGTTCGATGAAGTAATCGTGTCGCG
Source organism: Pseudomonas viridiflava (assembly GCF_900184295.1). Lineage (NCBI taxonomy): Bacteria > Pseudomonadati > Pseudomonadota > Gammaproteobacteria > Pseudomonadales > Pseudomonadaceae > Pseudomonas > Pseudomonas viridiflava. The sequence continues at coordinate 5,020,515 of NZ_LT855380.1, read as the reverse complement.
CCTTCTTGTTCTGCGCGATGGTCCCTGTAGGGTGTTTCTTGAGCTTAGCCATAGGGGGCGCATTATAGGGAGTTGCTTCAATGTCGGCTACGGGAAAGCGTGTGCTTGAGCACAATGGTTGAATCCCGGACAATGCGCGCTCTTTTTTGGTTGGGCGTTTCAGTCATGTCGACAGACAAAGTCTCGGTCCACGGTAGCTGGGCAAGCCGCTGGGTATTCATTCTGGCTGCTACCGGCTCTGCCGTCGGGCTGGGCAGTATCTGGAAATTCCCCTACATGGTCGGTGCCTATGGTGGCGGCGCATTCGTGCTGGTGTTTCTGGCATGCATCGCGCTGATCGGCGTCCCCGTCATGATGGCGGAGACGCTGATCGGTCGTCGTGCACGATTGAGCCCGGCCAATGCCCTAAAGACGCTGGCGGTGGAGGCCGGTCATTCGGCGCGCTGGTCCTGGGGCGCGTTCGCCGGAATGATCACGGCGCTGCTTATCCTCTCCTTCTATAGCGTGGTCGGCGGCTGGTCGCTGGACTACATCATCGACATGGGGCGCGGTGACTTTCAGGGCGTGACGGCTGATCAGGTCGGCGCTTACTTCGGCGGCGTGATTGCCGATCCCTGGCGCCTGATTCTCTGGCACACCATTTTCATGCTGCTGTCGGCGGTCGTGATCGGTAAGGGTGTCGAAGCCGGTCTCGAGCGCAGTTTGCGCATCATGATGCCGATGCTGTTCCTGCTGATGCTGATTCTGTTGGGCTACAGCCTGACTACCGGGCACTTCATGGAAGGCGTGCATTTCATGTTCGACTTCAACCCGGACAAGGTTCTCGACGGCTTGTTGCCCGCGATGGGGCACGCGTTCTTTTCGTTGAGCGTGGGTGTCGGTTCGATCATGGTCTACGGTGCGTACATGACCAAGGGCGCGTCGATCAGCACCACGGTGGTCGGCATTGCACTGCTCGATACCTTCGTTTCGTTGCTGGCGGGCCTTGCGCTATTCCCAATCGTTTTTGCCGCAGGTCTGAACCCGAGTGAGGGGCCTGGCCTGATGTTCGTAACATTGCCATTCGCGTTCGGTAACGTAGCGTTCGGTCAGTTGATGGGCGTAGTGTTCTTCGTGTTGGTGGCGGTGGCCGCCTGGAGCTCGGCGATTTCCCTGCTTGAACCGATGGTTGCGTATCTGGTGGAACGCACCGGCGTTCGTCGTGCCTGGGTCACGTTCTGGCTGGCATTCAGTTGCTGGTTTGTTGGCCTTGGTACGGTGTTCTCGTTCAATATCTGGCAAAAGGCCAAGTTTTTCGTGAACGATGGGGGCGCTTTTCATCTCTACCAGTGGGGCGCATCCAATGGCCTGGACTTCTTCGGAGTCATCGATTTCCTCACCTCGCGGATCATGTTGCCGCTGGGTGGATTGTGTTTTGTAGTATTCGCCGGTTGGGTGATGGGCCGTGAAGCGGTGCGCGATGAGTTGTCGATTCGCAGTCCGCTGCTGTTCAGCCTGACGTTCTTTTTGATGCGCTACGTGGCGCCGCTCGGCATTCTTGTGGTGTTTGCCGCTCAGCTCTGGAAATGACGCTCACATGACTACGCATATTCAACGTTCTGCCCTTTTGCCGTACCCGGCTCGTTTCCTGTACGAGCTGGTCAATGATGTCGCGCGTTACCCGGAGTTTCTGCCGTGGTGCTCGTCGGCAACCGTTCTTGAATCCAGTGACGAGCAGATGCGCGCCAGCCTGGAAATCGCAAAAGGCGGGTTAAGCCAGCAATTCGTGACGCGAAACACGCTGATACCGGGCGAGTCGATTGTGATGGATCTGGTTGAAGGCCCTTTCGAGCAATTGCACGGCGTCTGGACGTTCAAGCAGTTGGGCGAAAAGGCCTGCAAGATCAGCCTGGATCTTTCCTTCGACTACGCAGGCCCGATCGTGCGTGCAACCCTGGGGCCGCTGTTCAATCAGGCTGCCAATACCCTGGTGGACGCATTCTGCCAGCGCGCCAAGCAGTTGCATGTCTGACACGCTGATAACGGTCGAGGTGGTCTATGCCGCCGTCGATCGTCAGGCATTGCTGAGTGTGGAAGTGCCTGCTGGCTCAACGGTGCTACAGGCGCTGGCTGCTTCCGGTATTGATCGGCATTTTCCAGAACTGGACCTGACGCGCTGTCCAGTCGGCATTTTCGGCAAGGTGGTCAGCGACCCTTCCGTGCGCTGTGTCGAGGCGGGGGAGCGAATCGAGATCTATCGCCCGTTGCTGGCCGATCCCATGGAAGCGCGCCGTCAGCGTGCGGCCAAGGCCCGTCAAAACAGGGTGCCGCCCACTGCCAGCTGAATGTTTACTGAACGTAACGCACAAAAAAGCCCGGCATGCCGGGCTTTTCTTCGAGCGTCTGGCGTCAGCGAGGGTTGACGTCCAGTGGCTCCTGGGTCGGAACAGGTACAGTCTCGACGCTGTCGACGTCTTTCTGGATCTTGTCTAGCAACGAGCCTGGTTTGGCCGGCTCTTCAGGCGGCTGCTGAGGCTGGTTCTCGACCGGCACGGTGGTGGTATCGCCGTCCTTGCCGAGGATCGCTTCATCGCGGCTTACGCCTGGCATGAAGTCGCCCGACAGGCTGACCAACTGATCGCTTTCATTGAAAATCAGACTGACGCGCTCCTGCTGGCGCTCACCGCCACCTGGCTGAAGGCTGTACAGGTAATCCCACCGATCGGCGTGGAAGGTGTCGGTCAGCAACGGGTTGCCCATGATAAACCGTACTTGCCGCCGGGTCATTCCGGGGCGCAACTGGTTTATCATGTCCTGCGTGACGACATTACCCTGCTGGATGTCGATTTTGTAAACCCCGGGGAATGAACAACCGGCGAGTGCGAGCAGTCCCACGAAGGTGAAACTGGTTAGCAAGAGCTTGGTGTTTTGCATCGGTGGGCGACTTCCACTATCTTGGCTGGGACAACGTAAACCCCGATCATACCTGCATTAAGAGAAGCTGCGAAGCAGCGTCTGCGAGAAAGCTGACCATGGTTGAAAATAGCGAACTACGTAAAGCAGGACTCAAGGTGACCCTACCGCGGGTCAAAATACTCCAAATGCTCGATTCTGCCGAGCAGCGCCACATGAGTGCCGAGGATGTTTACAAGGCATTGATGGAGGCGAGCGAGGATGTCGGTCTGGCCACGGTCTACCGTGTTCTGACTCAGTTTGAAGCCGCTGGACTGGTGGTTCGCCACAATTTCGACGGTGGTCATGCTGTGTTCGAACTGGCTGATGGCGGCCACCACGACCATATGGTCAATGTGGAGTCAGGTGAGGTGATCGAATTCTTCGACGAAGAAATCGAGAAGCTTCAGAAAGCCATCGTCGAACGACACGGCTTTGATCTGGTGGACCACAATCTGGTGCTCTACGTGCGCAACAAAAAGGCGTAAGCACACCGGCAAAGGCGACCTCAGTGTCGCCTTTGTGCTTTCTATGGTCCATGAATCCGGATCGGCGCTCTGTCGATCAGTTTTTAGCGGTAATGACCATCTTTTTGGCGTGTGCCAATGATTCCTTGGTCAGGTCGATGCCGCCCAGCATGCGCGCCACTTCCTCTATGCGCTCGGCCTTGGTCAGTTTTGACACAGCAGTGCGTGTCGCATCGTTATCCCTGACCTTGTGCACGAACAGATGCTGGTGCCCCTGCGCCGCGACCTGCGGCAGGTGAGTCACGGTCATGACCTGTCCACGCTCGCCCAAGCGTCTCAACAGCTGGCCAACAATCTCGGCCGTCGGGCCACCGATCCCCACATCGACTTCATCGAACACCAGCGTCGGTACACGTGAGGTCTGGGCGGTGATGACCTGGATCGCCAGACTGATTCGTGACAGCTCGCCACCCGACGCCACCTTCGCCAGCGCCTTGAGCGGCTGACCGGGGTTGGCGCTGACCAGCAGTTCGACGTGTTCCAGGCCATGAGGATGAGGCTCGCTGCCGGGAATGGCCTTCAATTCGATCTGGAAGCGACCGCCGGGCATGCCCAGTCGATGAATCTCCTGCTCGACGGCACTGGCCAGTCGGGTCGACGAGGTGTGACGCAGGTCACTCAGTTCGCGAGCCTTTTCCTGATAGTGGCGGGCAAACGCCTGAACCTCATGCTCAAGCCGTTCGATGGATTCATCGTTGGCATTCAGTGTTTCGATTTCATCCAGCAGCTTCTGCTGCAGGGTCGCCACTTCGTTGGGCTGGATGCGGTGTTTGCGTGCGAGTGTATAAATAGCATCGAGCCGTTCTTCAAGCTGCTGAAGTCTGGCCGGGTCAGCGTCGAAATGGTCGAGAAAGCGATTGAGCTCGCCGACGGCTTCTTCTACCTGAATCTGGGCGCTGGACAGCAGATCAGTGGCTTCGCTGAGTGCGGTAGGTGAGTTATTCACGCTGCCCAGGCGATGCAGGCTGGCCGTCAGGGCATTGAGCACGTTGCCGGAATCGCTCTCGCTGCATTGCTCGACGACCTGTCGGCAGATGCTCAGCAGGCTTTCGGCATTGGTCAGGTTCTTGTGTTCCTGCTCCAGTTGCTCCAGCTCGTTCTCGCCAAGGCTCAGGCTTTCCAGCTCTTCCAGCTGATAGCTGAGCAACTGGTGACGTGCCCGTTGCTCGTCACCCGAATTGGAAAGACGTTCCAGCTCTTGCCGGGTCTGACGCCAGCGCTGTGCCGCCAGTTGAACCTGCCGCGCCAGATCGGTCGCGCCTGCGTATTCGTCCAGCAGACGGCGGTGGGTATCGGTCTTGAGCAGGGATTGATGCTCATGCTGGCTGTGGATATCGATCAGCAGTTCGCCAAGCGCTTTCAGGTCGCCTTGAGGGCAGGGCGAGCCGTTGATGTACGAGCGCGAGCGGCCTTCTGCGGTGATGACCCGGCGCAGGATGCAGGGGCCGTCGTTGTCCAGATCGCGCTCCTTGAGCCAGACCTGTGCTTCGGGAATGTCATCGAGATCGAAGGTGGCGAGGATGTCGGCCTTGTCAGCACCCGGACGAACCACGCCGCTGTCGGCCCGGTCGCCCAGCGTCAGGCCCAGCGCGTCGAGCATGATGGATTTGCCAGCGCCGGTTTCGCCAGTGATTACGCTCATGCCTCGATCAAGCTCGAGATCGAGGTGTTCGACGATGGCGTAGTTATGTACGGAAAGGTGCACCAGCATTGAGCGGCTCCCGAGCTATTTGTCTGGTTATTTATACAGTGTTTTATTTGCTGCTGACAATGCCTTGGCTTAGCTCGATTTGATTGGTCTTCCTTGTTTTTTAGTCCGCGCAGCGAGACGTGTCGATTTTTTCTGGCTCTTTATTCCCTATTTTTTTGTGAGGAAATGCACATATCCAGTGCTGTCTGCCCTTGAAGCCGAAAATTCCGATCCCATATAGGGGGCAGAAGCGCGAGTTGGGTTCGCGGACGTTTTTAAAGGAGAACACTTATGGCTGACGAACAGAATCTGGATGCGCAGAGCCAGGACCAGGCTGCCGAAGCAGGCGCGGGCGACGAACTGACGACCCGTGTGCAAGTGCTCGAAGAGCAACTGGCTGCCGCGCAGGACCAATCCCTGCGAGTGGCTGCGGATCTGCAGAATGTCCGCCGCCGCGCTGAACAGGATGTTGAAAAGGCTCACAAGTTTGCGTTGGAAAAATTTGCCGGTGATCTGCTGCCGATCATCGACAGTCTGGAGCGAGGTATCGAGCTGTCCAGTCCGGACGACGAGAGCATTCGCCCGATGCGTGAAGGTATCGAGCTGACCTTGAAGATGTTTCAGGACACCCTCAAGCGTTATCAGTTGGAAGCCGTCGACCCGCATGGTCAGCCCTTCAGTGCCGAACAGCACCAGGCAATGGCCATGCAGGAAAGTGCAGATGTAGAGCCCAATACGGTGCTCAAAGTGTTTCAGAAGGGTTACCAGCTCAATGGTCGTCTGCTGCGCCCGGCCATGGTCGTGGTCAGCAAGGCACCGTCGCCTGTTACGCCGTCAATTGACGAGCAGGCTTGAAATCAGCTGCAAGGCCCCCATTTACAGGTCAAGCGTTTAAGAGCTACCGCAATTTGTAAACGCAGTTGCGGCAACCAAATCAAAGTTTCGGGAGAGTCAAGATGGGCAGAATTATCGGTATCGACCTGGGGACTACCAACTCCTGTGTCTCCATTCTGGAAAACGGCAAGGCCAAGGTTATCGAGAACGCTGAAGGCGCTCGCACCACGCCGTCGATCATTGCCTACGCCAACGATGGTGAAATCCTGGTCGGTCAGTCTGCAAAGCGTCAGGCTGTAACCAATCCGCACAACACGCTGTACGCAGTAAAGCGTCTGATCGGCCGTCGTTTTGACGAAGAAGTCGTTCAGAAAGACATCCAGATGGTCCCTTACAAGATCGTCAAGGCTGACAACAGCGACGCCTGGGTTGAAGTGAATGGCCAGAAAATGGCGCCTCCTCAGATTTCCGCTGAAATCCTGAAAAAGATGAAGAAGACCGCTGAAGACTACCTCGGTGAAGCTGTTACCGAAGCGGTCATCACTGTTCCTGCCTACTTCAACGACAGCCAGCGTCAGGCGACCAAGGACGCCGGCCGCATCGCGGGTCTGGACGTCAAGCGCATTATCAACGAGCCTACCGCTGCCGCTCTGGCCTACGGTATGGACAAGGCGAAGGGCGACCACACTGTCATCGTTTATGACCTGGGTGGCGGTACGTTCGACGTATCGGTTATCGAAATCGCTGAAGTCGACGGTGAGCACCAGTTCGAAGTGTTGGCCACCAACGGCGACACCTTCCTGGGTGGTGAGGACTTCGACATTCGTCTGATCGACTACCTCGTCGACGAATTCAAGAAAGAAAGCGGCATGAACCTGAAGGGCGACCCTCTGGCGATGCAGCGTCTGAAAGAAGCTGCTGAAAAGGCCAAGATCGAGCTGTCCTCCAGCATGCAGACTGACGTCAACCTGCCGTACATCACTGCAGATGCGACCGGTCCAAAGCACTTGAACGTGAAAATCTCCCGTTCGAAGCTGGAATCGTTGGTTGAAGACCTGGTTCAGCGCACCATCGAACCTTGCCGCATTGCATTGAAGGATGCTGGCATCGACATCGGCAGCATCAACGACGTGATCCTGGTCGGTGGTCAGACCCGCATGCCGCTGGTTCAGAAGCTGGTGACCGAGTTCTTCGGCAAAGAAGCGCGTAAAGACGTCAACCCGGACGAAGCGGTTGCCATGGGTGCTGCCATCCAGGGTGCGGTACTGGCCGGTGATGTCAAAGACGTTCTGCTGCTCGACGTCAGCCCGCTGACTCTGGGTATCGAAACCATGGGCGGCGTGATGACAGCGCTGATCGAGAAAAACACCACGATTCCTACCAAGAAATCGCAGGTGTTCTCGACTGCCGATGACAACCAGAGCGCTGTGACCATTCACGTGCTGCAGGGTGAGCGTAAACAAGCCGGTCAGAACAAGTCCCTGGGCAAGTTCGACCTGGCCGAGATTCCACCGGCTCCACGTGGCGTGCCACAGATCGAAGTGACCTTCGACATCGACGCCAACGGCATTCTGCACGTAGGCGCGAAAGACAAGGCCACCGGCAAGCAGCAGTCCATCGTGATCAAGGCCAACTCCGGTCTGTCCGAGGAAGAAATTCAGCAGATGGTTCGTGACGCTGAAGTCAACGCTGAGGAAGATCGCAAGTTCGAAGAGCTGGCCTCTGCCCGTAACCAGGGTGATGCGCTGGTCCACTCGACTCGCAAGATGATCTCCGATGCAGGCGACAAAGTGACTGCCGAAGAGAAGGCCGCAGTCGAAGCTGCAGTAGTCGCTCTGGAAGCCGCTGTTAAAGGCGACGACAAGGCTGCCATCGAAGCCAAGGTCGAAGAGCTGTCCAAGGTTTCCGCGCCAATCGCTCAGAAGATGTACGCCGAGCAGGCCGAGAACCCGGAAGCAGCGGCCAAGCCTGCTGACGAACCGTCCAAGGCTGACGACGCTGTCGACGCCGAGTTCGAAGAAGTGAAAGACCACAAGTAAGCGCAGGCTCACTTGCAAGCCGGTTGACCTCTTTCGAGTGGTGGCTGGTAGGATGTCGCCGCGCGGGAGCTTGCTCCCGCGTTGGCGTGTCTGGAACAGGCAAAATTTCGGCAGGCGGATTTCGGTCCGAATGCCATGTGGCAAGATCGCGATGCTCCTGCGTGGCGACTCATTCTGCCGCTTTCTCGGCCAGGTCTTTCTGGCCGTTGAACGAAGACCAGGATCGTTGAATTGACGTGAGTTGGGTCCGGGCCTGTATGGGGCTCAACGAGTTTGGCGAGGCTCAGGAGGGTCTTGCCGAACGTCCTCAAGAGTGCGGAAGAATTATGGCAAAGCGTGATTATTACGAAGTGTTGGGAGTGGAGCGAGGCTCCAGCGAGGCGGAGCTGAAAAAGGCTTACCGTCGTCTGGCGATGAAGCATCACCCTGACCGCAACCCTGATGACAAAGCGTCGGAAGAGATGTTCAAGGAGGCCAACGAGGCCTACGAAGTCCTGTCCGATGCCAGTAAGCGTGCGGCCTACGATCAGTACGGTCATGCCGGTGTCGACCCTAGCATGGGCGGCGGCGGAGGCTTTGGTGGTGGCGCTGGCGGTGCGAACTTCTCCGATATCTTCGGTGATGTATTCAGTGACTTCTTCGGTGGTGGCAGAGCTGGCGGCGGTGGACGCGGTGGTGCCCAGCGTGGCAGCGACCTGCGTTACACGCTCGAGCTGAACCTCGAAGAGGCGGTTCGTGGCACAACGGTCAGCATCCGCGTCCCGACGCTGGTCAACTGCAAGCCGTGTGATGGCAGTGGCGCGAAGAAGGGCTCTTCGCCGGTCACGTGTCCGACCTGTGGTGGTATCGGTCAGGTGCGTATGCAGCAGGGGTTCTTCTCCGTGCAGCAGACCTGCCCGCGTTGCCATGGTCACGGCAAGATCATTTCCGATCCGTGCGATTCGTGCCACGGCGAAGGCCGTGTCGAAGAGTACAAGACGCTCTCCGTCAAAGTGCCGCCAGGTGTCGATACCGGCGACCGCATTCGTCTGTCCGGCGAAGGCGAGGCGGGCGTTCAGGGTGGTCCGACGGGCGACCTGTACGTGGTCATCAACGTGCGCGAGCACGACATCTTCCAGCGTGACGGCAAGCACCTGTTCTGCGAAGTACCTATCAGCTTTACCGATGCAGCGCTGGGTGGCGAGCTTGAAGTGCCGACACTCGACGGTCGCGTCAAGCTGAAGATCCCCGAGGGTACCCAGACCGGCAAGCAGTTCCGTCTGCGCGGCAAGGGTGTTGCTCCGGTACGCGGTGGCGGTGCGGGCGATCTGATGTGTCGTGTGGCGGTCGAAACCCCGGTCAACCTCAGCAAGCGTCAGCGCGAGCTGCTGGAAGAGTTCCGCACGTCGCTTGAGAATGATGAGTCCCACTCTCCCAAGGCCAGTGGCTGGTTTGAGGGCGTGAAGCGCTTCTTCGGTGATTTGTAAGGTTATCTAAGGAAATCGGCATGCGACGTATTGCTGTAGTGGGCGCCGCCGGGCGCATGGGTAAAACCTTGATCGAAGCGATTCAACAGGCGCCTGGCGCCGGGTTGACCGCTGCGATCGATCGTCCTGACAGCACGCTGGTTGGTGCAGACGCTGGCGAGCTGGCTGCGTTGGGTCGTATCGGTGTTCCTTTGTCAGGTGATCTGGCCAAGGTCGCCGACGAGTTCGATGTGCTGATCGATTTCACGCATCCGTCGGTGACGCTCAAGAACCTGGCGTTCTGCCGCAAGGCGGGCAAGGCCATGATCATTGGCACGACCGGGTTCAGCGTTGAGGAAAAGCAGCGTCTGGTTGAGGCGGGCAAGGACATCCCGATCGTGTTCGCCGCCAATTTCAGTATCGGCGTCAACCTATGTCTGAAGTTGCTCGATACGGCGGCCCGGGTTCTGGGTGATGACGTCGATATCGAAATCACCGAAGCGCATCACCGTCACAAGGTCGACGCGCCGTCAGGCACTGCGTTGCGCATGGGTGAGGTGGTTGCCAGTGCGTTGGGGCGTGACCTGCAGAAGGTTGCGGTCTATGGTCGTGAAGGTCAGACCGGTGCGCGTGATCGTCAGAGCATCGGCTTCGCGACAATTCGCGCCGGCGATGTGGTCGGTGATCACACGGTGCTGTTTGCTGCCGACGGTGAGCGTGTCGAGATTACTCATAAGGCGTCCAGTCGCATGACGTTTGCCAAGGGTGCCGTGAGGGCCGCGATGTGGCTCGATGGCAAGGCGCCGGGGCTGTATGACATGCAGGATGTGCTGGATCTGCATTGATCCTTGCATCCGCAGTGATCAGGCCGGATTTCGTACACGCTGCGGGATTCGGCCTTTTACTGACTGATTCGCTTCAACCCGCTGTCGCATTTCCCCGCATTTCAGGCACATTGGTGGTAGACCAAAATGGGCCTTTTCTGTAAGCTACAGCTTTAGTGTGTCCACTAAAAGCGCGCAGATGATTCTATAAGAAAGCGGGGTGACGTATCTACGTCATTCCGCTTTTTTGCAACCTGCGAACGCCCTTTCAGGCTTTATTTACGGGAGGTCTTCTTGACTAAGCCAGCCATACTCGCCCTTGCTGATGGCAGCATTTTTCGCGGCGAAGCCATTGGAGCCGACGGTCAGACCGTTGGTGAGGTGGTGTTCAACACCGCAATGACAGGCTATCAGGAAATCCTTACCGATCCTTCCTATGCCCAGCAGATCGTTACCCTGACTTATCCCCATATCGGCAACACCGGCACCACGCCTGAAGACGCCGAGTCTGATCGCGTCTGGTCCGCAGGTCTGGTCATCCGTGACCTGCCTCTGGTCGCCAGCAACTGGCGTAACAAGATGTCGCTGGACGACTACCTGAAGGCCAATAACGTTGTCGCCATCGCCGGTATCGACACCCGTCGCCTGACCCGCATCCTGCGTGAGAAAGGCGCACAGAACGGCTGCATCATGGCCGGTGACAACCTCTCTGAAGAAGCCGCTATTGCGGCAGCGCGCGGCTTCCCAGGCCTCAAGGGCATGGATCTGGCCAAGGAAGTCAGCACCAAGGACACCTACGAATGGCGTTCCAGCGTCTGGGACCTGAAGACCGACAGCCATGCTGAAATCGCTGCTTCCGAGCTGCCTTACCACGTGGTTGCCTACGATTATGGTGTGAAGCTGAACATCCTGCGCATGCTGGTCGAGCGCGGCTGCCGCGTGACCGTGGTTCCGGCGCAGACGCCTGCCAAGGACGTTCTGGCCTACAACCCGGACGGTGTGTTCCTGTCCAACGGTCCTGGCGATCCAGAGCCTTGCGATTACGCGATCACTGCGATCAAGGAAGTGCTGGAAACCGAAACCCCGGTATTCGGCATCTGCCTGGGGCACCAGTTGCTCGCTCTGGCCTCCGGCGCCAAGACTGTAAAAATGGGCCATGGCCACCACGGTGCCAACCACCCGGTTCAGGATCTGGACACCGGTGTCGTCATGATCACCAGCCAGAACCACGGTTTCGCGGTAGACGAAGCCACGCTGCCAGCCAACGTGCGCGCCATCCACAAGTCGCTGTTCGACGGCACCCTGCAGGGTATCGAGCGTACCGACAAGAGCGCCTTCAGCTTCCAGGGCCACCCTGAAGCCAGCCCTGGCCCGAGCGACGTCGCGCCGCTGTTTGACCGCTTTATCGAAGCCATGGCCAAGCGACGCTGACCGGTTGCCTTGAGACTGTAGTAAGCAGGTGACCTGGCTGGACCCGGACAATACATCCGGTCGCTGCCACCCAGGCCACCTCAATGAAATGTTCAAGACGGCTTGCCGACTGACCTGCGGATTTGAGTGACAACCCATGCCAAAACGTACAGATATTAAAAGCATCCTGATTCTCGGCGCCGGCCCCATCGTGATCGGCCAGGCCTGTGAATTCGACTACTCCGGCGCCCAGGCCTGCAAGGCTCTGCGCGAAGAGGGTTACCGCGTCATCCTGGTGAACTCCAACCCGGCCACCATCATGACCGACCCGGCCATGGCTGACGCCACCTACATCGAGCCAATCAAGTGGCAGACCGTTGCCAAGATCATCGAGAAAGAGCGTCCGGACGCACTGCTGCCAACCATGGGCGGCCAGACTGCACTGAACTGTGCGCTGGATCTGGAGCGCGAAGGCGTTCTGGAGAAATTCGGCGTCGAAATGATCGGTGCCAACGCTGACACCATCGACAAGGCTGAAGACCGTTCGCGTTTCGACAAGGCGATGAAATCCATCGGTCTTGACTGCCCGCGTTCCGGCATCGCCCACTCGATGGAAGAAGCCAATGCTGTTCTTGAGCGCCTCGGCTTCCCTTGCATCATCCGTCCGTCCTTCACCATGGGCGGCACCGGTGGCGGTATCGCTTACAATCGTGAAGAGTTCGAAGAAATCTGCGCCCGTGGTCTGGACCTCTCGCCAACCAAGGAACTGCTGATCGACGAATCGCTGATCGGCTGGAAAGAGTACGAAATGGAAGTTGTCCGCGACAAAAAGGACAACTGCATCATCGTCTGCTCCATCGAAAACTTCGACCCGATGGGCGTGCACACCGGTGACTCGATCACTGTTGCGCCAGCACAGACCCTGACCGACAAGGAATACCAGATCCTGCGTAACGCCTCCCTGGCGGTGCTGCGCGAGATCGGCGTTGAAACCGGTGGCTCCAACGTCCAGTTTGGTATCTGCCCGGATACCGGTCGCATGGTCGTGATCGAGATGAACCCGCGTGTTTCGCGTTCCTCGGCACTGGCTTCCAAGGCGACCGGTTTCCCGATTGCCAGAATCGCGGCCAAGCTGGCTGTCGGCTACACGCTGGACGAGCTGTCCAACGACATCACTGGCGGCAAGACCCCGGCGTCGTTCGAGCCGTCCATCGACTACGTCGTCACCAAGCTGCCGCGCTTTGCGTTCGAGAAGTTTGCCAAGGCCGATGCTCGCCTGACCACCCAGATGAAATCAGTGGGTGAAGTCATGGCCATCGGTCGTACCTTCCAGGAATCCCTGCAGAAAGCCCTGCGTGGTCTGGAAGTGGGCGTCTGCGGTCTTGATCCGAAGCTTGATCTGAGCCATCCGGAAAGCATGAGCACGCTCAAGCGTGAGCTGACCGTTCCGGGTGCCGAGCGTATCTGGTACGTCGCTGACGCCTTTCGCGCCGGCATGAGTGTCGAAGATATCTTCGCCATGAACATGATTGACCCTTGGTTCCTGGTCCAGATCGAAGATCTGATCAAGGACGAAGAAAAGGTCAAGACACTGGGTCTGTCGGCCATCGACCGCGACCTGATGTTCCGCCTCAAGCGCAAGGGCTTCTCCGATGCCCGTCTGGCCAAGCTGCTGGGCGTGACCGAGAAGAACCTGCGTACACATCGCCACAAGCTCGAAGTGTTCCCGGTCTACAAGCGCGTCGACACCTGCGCAGCCGAGTTCGCGACCGACACCGCGTACCTGTACTCGACGTACGAAGAAGAGTGCGAAGCCAACCCTTCGACGCGCGACAAGATCATGATTCTGGGCGGCGGTCCAAACCGTATCGGCCAGGGCATCGAGTTCGACTACTGCTGCGTACACGCCGCTCTGGCGCTGCGTGACGACGGGTACGAGACCATCATGGTCAACTGCAACCCGGAAACCGTTTCCACCGATTACGACACGTCCGATCGTCTGTACTTCGAGCCGGTCACGCTGGAAGACGTACTGGAAATCGTGCGCGTCGAGAAGCCGAAGGGTGTGATCGTCCAGTACGGTGGCCAGACGCCGCTGAAACTGGCTCGTGCTCTGGAGGCCGCAGGCGTGCCGATCATCGGCACCAGCCCTGACGCCATCGACCGTGCAGAAGACCGTGAGCGCTTCCAGCAGATGGTCGAGCGTCTGAATCTGCGTCAGCCGCCAAACGCAACTGTGCGCAGCGAAGACGAAGCGATTCGTGCTGCCGCCAAGATTGGTTACCCGCTGGTCGTGCGTCCATCCTATGTACTGGGTGGTCGTGCGATGGAGATCGTTTACCAGGAAGACGAACTCAAGCGTTACTTGCGTGAAGCGGTTCAGGTCTCCAACGACAGTCCGGTGCTGCTGGACCACTTCCTGAACTGCGCCATCGAAATGGACGTCGATGCTGTCTGCGATGGCACCGACGTTGTGATCGGCGCGATCATGCAGCACATCGAACAGGCGGGCGTTCACTCCGGTGACTCCGCGTGCTCGCTGCCGCCTTACTCGCTGCCGGCTCACATCCAGGACGAGATGCGCGAACAGGTCAAGAAGATGGCGCTGGAACTGGGCGTTGTCGGCCTGATGAACGTGCAGTTGGCCTTGCAGGGCGAAGACATCTACGTCATTGAAGTCAACCCGCGTGCATCGCGTACCGTGCCGTTCGTGTCCAAGTGCATCGGTGTTTCCCTGGCCATGATCGCTGCGCGCGTGATGGCAGGCAAAACCCTGAAAGAGCTGAACTTCACCAAGGAAATCATTCCGAATTTCTACAGTGTGAAAGAAGCGGTGTTCCCGTTCGCCAAGTTCCCGGGTGTTGACCCGATCCTCGGCCCGGAGATGAAGTCGACCGGTGAAGTGATGGGCGTGGGCGACACCTTTGGTGAAGCGTTCGCCAAGGCTCAGATGGGCGCCAGCGAAGTGCTGCCGACCGGTGGCACCGCATTCATCAGCGTTCGTGACGATGACAAGCCTTTGGTGGCGGGTGTCGCGCGTGACCTGATCAGTCTTGGCTTCCAGATCGTTGCGACGGCGGGTACCGCCAAGCTGATCGAAGCAGCGGGCTTGAAGGTTCGCCGCGTCAACAAGGTCACCGAAGGTCGTCCGCACGTGGTCGACATGATCAAGAATGACGAAGTCACCCTGATCATCAACACCACCGAAGGCCGTCAGTCGATCGCGGACTCCTATTCCATTCGTCGCAACGCCTTGCAGCACAAGATTTACTGCACCACTACTATTGCAGCAGGCGAAGCCATCTGCGAAGCGCTCAAGTTCGGTCCAGAGAAGACTGTACGTCGCTTGCAGGATCTCCATGCAGGATTGAAGGCATGATCAAATACCCAATGACTGTTCAGGGCGCTCGCGCCCTGGAAGAAGAATTGACGCATCTGACCAAGGTGGTCCGTCCCAAGCTGAGCCAGGACATCGGCACGGCGCGGGAGCTGGGCGACCTGAAGGAAAATGCTGAATACCATGCTGCGCGCGAGCAGCAGGGCATGGTCGAGGCGCGTATCCGTGACATCGAAGGCCGTATGCAGAATGCCGTGGTGATCGACGTCACCACCATTCCTCACACCGGCAAGGTGATTTTCGGCACGACCGTGGAAATCGCCAACGTTGAAACGGACGAGAGCGTCACGTATCAGATCGTCGGTGAGGATGAGGCGGACATCAAGAAGGGCAAGATTTCGGTGGGTTCGCCCATCGCCCGCGCCTTGATCGCCAAGGAAGAGGGCGACGTCGTTGTCGTGAAAACGCCCAGCGGCGTGATCGAGTACGAAATCGTCGAGGTTCGTCACATCTAAGGCTCGGTGCCCGCTTATGGCGGGCGCAACCTGTCAGCCTTCAGGGTTCTGGCCTTGAAGGTTCTGGCGGTAGTCTGTTCGATAGATTGGTGCGAGAGAATCAGGAGCAGGGCGCGCTGAAAGCGGCCCTGGCTTCTGTTTTTTTAGTGCGCGCGGTGGACGTTGGACAACAGCTTGTTTACCTTTGGGTTCTTGCGATAGATCAACGCCATTTTGCCGATGACCTGAACCAGGTCGGCCGAGCCGACTTTGCAGATTTCTGCAATGGCCTGCAGGCGGCTCTCGCGGTCGAGGATGTTGAGCTTGATCTTGATCAGCTCATGATCGCTCAGTGCGCGTTCAAGCTCTGCCAGCACACCTTCAGTCAAACCATTGTCAGCCACGATCAATACCGGTTTCAGGTGGTGGCCAATGGATTTGTATTGTTTCTTCTGCTCTTGAGTGAGCGGCATAATCTGACCTCTGCGTCTGATCTTGTAAAAAGCGGCGGCCAGTTTACCCGAGCGAGTCCGGGACCGCCCAGTTAATCACGACTCGTTTATTTTTGAGGTGCCCCGTGGCCCGTTCCAAGACAAGCCATAACTGGCTCAAAGAACACTTCGACGACAAGTACGTCAAAATGGCGCAGAAGGACGGCTACCGTTCGCGTGCCAGTTACAAGCTTCTCGAGATCCAGGAAAAGGACAAGATCATCCGTCCCGGCATGACCGTGATCGACCTCGGCGCAGCGCCTGGAGGCTGGTCGCAGGTGACCAGTCGTCTGATTGGCGGTCAAGGCCGCCTGATCGCTTCCGACATCCTTGAAATGGACAGCATCCCCGATGTGACCTTCATTCAGGGCGATTTCACCGAAGATGCTGTGCTCGCACAAATTCTGGAGGCAGTCGGTAATACACAGGTAGACCTTGTGATTTCCGATATGGCCCCCAATATGAGTGGATTGAGCGCTGTCGACATGCCGCGTGCAATGTTTCTTTGCGAACTGGCGCTTGATCTGGCCGGGCGGGTTCTGCGTCCGGGTGGCGATTTCCTCATCAAGGTCTTTCAGGGTGAGGGTTTCGATGTGTACCACAAGGACATTCGCAAGCTGTTCGACAAGGTACAGATGCGCAAACCCTTGTCCTCACGCGACCGTTCCCGCGAGCAGTACCTGCTGGGGCGTGGCTTCAAAGGCATCGAAGGCGCTGCCAGCGATGAGCGTCTCTGACACAGAGCGATAGCTTTTTTTAAATAGCGTTGTCGATGCAGCATGTTCGAACATCGCGTAGTCAAAGTTTCACAAAGGGTTACAGACGTCGCCTGCCACATCTGTAGGTTCTGTAGTAAGTTAGGCCGGTGAATATCATGCGAGGCACGCTTGCTGCGTGGAGCTTGCTTCAGAGGGTAGCTAATTGAACGATATGGCAAAGAATTTGATCCTGTGGTTGATCATCGCTGCTGTCCTTGTGACGGTGATGAACAACTTCTCCAGCCCGAACGAGCCGCAGACCCTCAATTATTCCGAGTTCATCCAGCAAGTGAAGGATGGCAAGGTTGAGAAGGTTTCCGTCGACGGCTACGTCATCACTGGCAAGCGCAGCGATGGCGATACCTTCAAGACCATTCGTCCGGCTATCCAGGACAACGGTCTGATCGGCGATCTGGTCGACAACAACGTGGTTGTTGAAGGCAAGCAGCCTGAGCAGCAGAGCATCTGGACACAGTTGCTGGTCGCCAGCTTCCCGATTCTGGTGATCATCGCGGTCTTCATGTTCTTCATGCGCCAGATGCAGGGCGGAGCCGGCGGTAAAGGCGGCCCGATGAGCTTTGGCAAGAGCAAGGCGCGTCTGCTGTCTGAAGATCAGGTCAAGACCACGCTGGCTGACGTTGCAGGTTGTGACGAGGCCAAGGAAGAAGTCGGCGAGCTCGTTGAGTTCCTCCGCGATCCGGGCAAGTTCCAGCGTCTGGGTGGTCGAATTCCCCGCGGCGTGCTGATGGTCGGTCCTCCGGGTACTGGTAAGACGCTGATCGCCAAAGCCATCGCTGGCGAAGCGAAAGTGCCGTTCTTCACCATTTCCGGTTCCGACTTCGTTGAGATGTTCGTGGGTGTGGGTGCGAGCCGCGTTCGTGACATGTTCGAACAGGCCAAGAAACACGCGCCATGCATCATCTTCATTGACGAAATCGACGCTGTCGGTCGCCATCGTGGCGCTGGCATGGGCGGTGGTCATGACGAGCGCGAGCAGACTCTCAACCAGTTGCTGGTTGAGATGGACGGTTTCGAAATGAATGACGGCATCATCGTCATTGCTGCAACCAACCGCCCTGACGTGCTTGACCCTGCGCTGCTGCGTCCGGGCCGTTTCGACCGTCAGGTCGTGGTCGGTCT
The DNA here is from genome assembly GCF_900184295.1 of Pseudomonas viridiflava. Lineage (NCBI taxonomy): Bacteria > Pseudomonadati > Pseudomonadota > Gammaproteobacteria > Pseudomonadales > Pseudomonadaceae > Pseudomonas > Pseudomonas viridiflava. The sequence goes on along the minus strand of NZ_LT855380.1, from coordinate 5,002,595 downwards.
GCCGGACATTCGTGGTCGCGAACAGATTCTCAAGGTTCACATGCGCAAGGTTCCGATGGGCGAGGATGTGAATCCTGGCGTCATCGCTCGCGGTACACCTGGCTTCTCGGGTGCCGACCTGGCCAATCTGGTCAACGAGGCTTCACTCTTTGCTGCTCGCTCCGGCAAGCGCATCGTCGAGATGAAAGAGTTCGAACTGGCCAAGGACAAGATCATGATGGGCGCCGAGCGCAAATCGATGGTCATGTCCGAGAAGGAAAAGCAGAACACGGCCTACCACGAAGCGGGTCACGCTATCGTTGGTCGTCTGGTGCCTGAGCATGACCCGGTTTACAAGGTGTCGATCATCCCGCGCGGTCGTGCGCTGGGCGTGACCATGTTCCTGCCGGAAGAAGATCGTTACAGCCTGTCGAAGCGTGCGCTGATCAGTCAGATCTGCTCGCTGTACGGCGGCCGTATTGCTGAAGAGATGACGCTTGGCTTTGATGGCGTCACGACTGGCGCTTCCAACGACATTATGCGTGCGAGTCAGATTGCGCGGAACATGGTGACCAAGTGGGGTCTGTCGGAAAAACTGGGTCCTCTGATGTATTCCGAGGATGAAGACGCCGGTTATCTGGGTCGTGGCGGCAGTCAGAACTCCAACTTCTCCGGAGAGACGGCCAAGCTGATCGACTCCGAGGTTCGCAGCATCATCGACCTCTGCTACGGCACCGCAAAGCAGCTGCTTACGGACAACCGTGACAAGCTCGATGCCATGGCAGACGCGCTGATGAAGTATGAAACCATCGATGCCGATCAGATCGACGACATCATGTCGGGTCGTCCGCCGCGCGAGCCGCGGGATTGGGAAGGCGGTTCGGGTACCAAAGGTACGCCGATCACCCCTGATCCACGCCCGGAAACACCGATCGGTGGCCCGGCTGCTGAACATTAAGGTCTGACATGACTTCTGCGCTGTACCCGACCCGGTTGCCTTGCGGCAACCGGGTTCTTGATTTGGCCCATACGCATGTGATGGGCATTCTCAATGCAACCCCTGACTCTTTTTCGGACGGCGGCCGCTACAGCCAGCTCGATGCGGCCTTGCGTCATGCGCAAGAGATGGTTGCTGCGGGCGCTACGCTGATTGATGTGGGTGGCGAATCCACGCGTCCAGGTGCTCGTCCTGTTTCGCCCGCCGAGGAGGTCGATCGTGTCGCGCCGGTTGTCGAGCGCATTGCTCGAGAGCTGGACGTCATCATCTCCGTCGATACGTCGACCCCTGAGGTTATCGTAGAGTCCGCCAGACTGGGCGCCGGGCTTATCAACGATGTCCGCTCGTTGCGGCGTCCAGGTGCGCTGGAGGCGGCTGCCGCGACCGGTCTGCCGGTCTGTCTCATGCATATGCTGGGCGAGCCGGGCGACATGCAGGATAATCCGCATTATCAGGACCTCGTCGGCGAAGTGAGTGCCTTCCTGGCTGATCGCATGGAGCGATGCGAGGCGGCAGGCATCCCCAAAGACCGTATCATTCTTGATCCCGGTTTCGGCTTTGCGAAAACGCTGGAGCACAATCTCAGCCTGTTCAGGCACATGGAGGCGCTGCATGCTCTGGGTCGCCCCCTGCTGGTCGGCGTATCACGCAAAAGCATGATCGGCGCGGTTCTGGGTCGTCCTGTGGGCGAGCGACTGATAGGTGGGTTGGCGTTGGCCGCACTGGCCATGACCAAAGGTGCAAGAATCTTGCGTGTGCACGATGTCGCCGAAACGGCCGACGTGGTGCGCATGATTGCAGCTGTCGAAGCAGCTGAATAACAACAGTGGGGCATCCATGACTACCAGAAAATATTTCGGAACCGACGGCATTCGCGGTCGTGTTGGCCAGTTCCCGATCACTCCCGATTTCATGCTCAAGCTGGGCTGGGCGGCGGGCATGGCTTTCCGCAAGCTGGGTACCTGCCGGATCCTGGTCGGTAAGGACACGCGCATCTCGGGCTATATGTTCGAGTCGGCACTCGAGGCCGGTTTGTCCGCTGCCGGTGCCGATGTGATGCTGCTGGGTCCGATGCCCACGCCGGCCATTGCCTACCTGACGCGCACCTTCCACGCTGAGGCTGGCATCGTGATCAGCGCTTCGCACAATCCTCATTACGACAACGGCATCAAGTTCTTTTCCGGGCAGGGCACGAAACTGCCGGACGAGATCGAAATGATGATCGAGGAACTGCTCGACGCGCCAATGACCGTTGCCGAGTCCGAGAACCTGGGCAAGGTCTCCCGCATCAACGACGCCGCTGGCCGGTACATCGAGTTCTGCAAGAGCAGTGTTCCTACCAGTACCGACTTCGCTGGATTGAAAGTTGTTATCGATTGCGCACACGGTGCGACGTACAAGGTCGCGCCCAACGTGTTTCGTGAGCTGGGCGCACAGGTTATCGTGCTGTCGGCTCAGCCTGACGGTCTCAACATCAACAAGGACTGTGGCTCTACCCATATGGAGGCGCTACAGGCTGCCGTGCTGGCCGAGAAGGCTGACATGGGTATCGGCTTCGACGGTGATGGCGATCGGGTCCTGATGGTCGATCACACGGGCACCATCGTCGACGGTGACGAACTGCTGTACATCATCGCTCGCGATCTGCACGAGCGGGGTCGCTTGCAGGGCGGAGTGGTCGGGACGCTGATGAGTAATCTGGGTCTTGAGCTGGCCCTGGCTGAGCAGAATATTCCGTTCGTGCGCGCCAATGTCGGTGACCGTTATGTCATCGCCGAGCTGCTTGAGCGTAACTGGCAGGTCGGTGGTGAGAACTCCGGGCATATCGTCTGCTTCCAGCATGCCACCACGGGCGATGCGATCATCGCCGCACTGCAGGTGATTCTGGCATTGCGTCGCAGTGACATCAGCCTCGCGGAAGCGCGTCTGAGGCTGCGCAAGTGCCCACAGATCCTGATCAATGTTCGTTTTGGTGGAGACGGTGTCGACCCCGTTTCGCATCCGTCCGTTCAGGAGGCCTGTGCGCGGGTGACCGAGCAGATGGCGGGGCGTGGCAGGGTTCTGCTGCGCAAGTCCGGCACCGAGCCATTGGTCCGTGTCATGGTCGAAGGTGAAGACGAATCCCAGGTCAGGGCCCATGCTGAAGAGCTGGCAAAACTGGTTGCTGAAGTTTGCGCCTGATTTCGGCTTGCCAGTGCTCTAAGTGTTGGGTAACATCTGCGCCCACTTTGACCCACGAGGTGTAGCATGCGTCGCCCAATGGTAGCTGGTAACTGGAAAATGCACGGTACCCGCGCCAGCGTCGCTGAGCTGATCAAGGGTCTTGCCCTGCAATCGATGCCGGGCAACGTTGATGTTGCTGTGATGCCTTCGAGTCTGTTCATCGGTCAGGTGATTCAGGCGCTTGAAGCGACGTCGATCATTGTCGGCGCTCAGGATGCAGCGATACAGGCTGCGCAGGGCGCACTGACAGGCGAAGTTGCATCGAGTCAGTTGGCTGATGCGGGTTGCAAGCTGGTGTTGGTAGGGCACTCCGAGCGTCGTCAGTTGATTGGCGAGCAGGACGATGTGCTTAATCGCAAGTTTGCAGCCATCCAGGCAGAAGGTCTTACGCCGGTGCTTTGCATTGGTGAAACCCTGGAAGAGCGTCAGGCGGGCCAGACACTTGAAGTGGTCGGTCGCCAGCTGGACAGCGTCATTGCCGAGTTTGGTGTTGAAGCGTTCGTGAATGCGGTTATCGCGTACGAGCCGGTCTGGGCCATTGGCACCGGATTGACTGCTTCGCCTGAAGAGGCGCAGGAAGTTCACGCAGCCATTCGCGCCAGGCTGGCGGAAAAGAATGCCGAAGTCGCACAAGGCGTGCGACTTCTTTATGGCGGCAGCGTTAAGTCGACCAATGCGGTCGAGTTATTCAGCATGCCGGATATCGATGGGGGGCTCATTGGTGGTGCCTCCCTGAATGCAGATGAGTTCGGTGCGATCTGTCGCGCCGCGGGAAACTGAAAAAATGCTGGAAACAGTCGTAGTCGTTTTTCATCTGTTGGGCGCTCTGGGCGTTGTTGCTCTGGTATTGCTGCAGCAGGGTAAAGGTGCGGACGCAGGTGCGTCTTTCGGAGCAGGTGCATCAAATACTGTCTTCGGAGGGCAAGGAACCTCTACCTTTCTGAGTAAGTTTACTGCTATACTTGCGGCATGTTTTTTCATAACCAGCTTGGGGTTAGGTTACTTTGCTAAAGAGAAAGCTCAACAGCTGACTCAAGTAGGGTTGCCAGATCCAGCGGTATTGGAAGTGAAGCAAAAGCCGGCGGCAGATGATGTGCCGGTGCTCGAAGGGCAAAAGCCAGCTGTTGTTCCAGCTGACGTACCTCAGGCTCCAGAGCAGAAGTAAAAGAATTCAGGCGATGTTTTTGAGGTCGCCAAAAAGAGTTGTAATGCCGAGGTGGTGGAATTGGTAGACACGCAACCTTGAGGTGGTTGTGCCCATAGGGTGTAGGGGTTCGAGTCCCCTTCTCGGTACCAATTGAACAGGAGAGCCCGCACTAGCGGGCTTTCTTGTAGGTGGATGTTCGATTGACCCATAGATGGATCGGTCGTATACTTCCGCCCCAGCTTTGTCGCGGGGTGGAGCAGCTTGGTAGCTCGTCGGGCTCATAACCCGAAGGTCGTTGGTTCAAATCCAGCCCCCGCAACCAGTTTTAGCGGAGCCCCTTTTCAGGGGCTTTTTGTTAGCTGGACAGTACATGACGTCGATGTTCAGCGGCGTTCTCATGGATGGGCTTTTGCCCATTTTTTTATTTTTAAAGCATGCACGAGGGGGTTCAGGTGTCGAGCAAGCTAGAACAGTTGCAGGCCTTGTTGGCCCCGGTGGTCGAGGCTCTTGGCTATCAATGCTGGGGAATAGAGTTTCTTTCCCAGGGCCGACATTCACTGCTGCGCATTTATATCGACAAGGAAGGTGGTGTTCTGGTGGAGGACTGCGAAATCGTCAGTCGCCAGATCAGTGGTGTTTTGGACGTAGAAGATCCAATCGCTGCCGAATACACGCTTGAGGTGTCTTCTCCCGGCATGGACCGCCCACTGTTCACTCTTGAACAGTTTGCTTTGCACGCTGGGGAACAAGTGAAAATAAAGCTGCGCTCGCCCTTCGATGGCCGACGCAACTTTCAAGGCCTTCTCCGCGGGGTGGAGGAGCAGGACGTCGTGGTGCATGTAGAAGACCACGAATACCTGTTGCCGATCGACTTGATCGACAAGGCCAACATTATTCCCACGTTTGACTGAGACGTGCCAGATACTGCGGATCCCGCGGATCCAATGGCTTGCGAAAGGCGAGGCGTACGATGAGCAAAGAAGTACTGCTGGTTGTTGAGTCGGTGTCCAATGAAAAGGGCGTTCCGGCAGGTGTAATTTTCGAAGCACTGGAGCTGGCGCTTGCCACTGCTACCAAGAAGCGTTTTGAAGATGAAGTTGAACTGCGTGTGGAGATCAACCGTCACACGGGTAACTACGAGACTTTCCGTCGCTGGACAGTGGTCGAAGACGAAGATCTGGACGATCCGGCCTACGAGTTGGCTGTTGATCAGGCCCAGGCCAAAAAGCCGGGCGCCGTTGCCGGCGATCTGATCGAAGAGAAAATCGACTCCATCGAGTTCGGCCGTATTGCCGCGCAGACCGCCAAGCAAGTCATTGTGCAGAAGGTTCGTGAGGCTGAGCGTGCTCAGGTTGTCGACGCCTACCGCGAGCGTCTGGGCGAAATCATTTCCGGTACTGTCAAAAAGGTTACGCGTGACAATGTCATCGTTGACCTTGGCAACAATGCCGAAGCACTGCTGGCTCGTGAAGACATCATTTCCCGGGAGACTTTCCGGGTGGGTGTTCGCGTTCGAGCGCTGCTCAAGGAAATCCGCACCGAAAACCGCGGCCCTCAGTTGATCCTGTCGCGTACTGCGCCAGAGATGCTGATCGAGCTTTTCCGTATCGAAGTACCGGAAATTGCCGAAGGTCTGATCGAGGTGATGGCTGCCTCCCGTGACCCGGGTTCGCGTGCGAAAATCGCTGTTCGCTCCAAGGACAAACGAATCGATCCGCAAGGCGCCTGCATCGGCATGCGTGGTTCGCGAGTTCAGGCCGTTTCCGGTGAGTTGGGTGGCGAGCGTGTGGATATCGTGCTTTGGGACGATAACCCGGCACAGTTCGTGATCAATGCAATGTCCCCTGCTGAAGTAGCGGCAATCATCGTAGATGAAGATGCGCATGCAATGGACATCGCGGTTGGCGCGGACAACCTGGCCCAGGCGATTGGTCGTGGCGGTCAGAACGTGCGTCTGGCAAGTCAGTTGACTGGCTGGACCCTGAACGTAATGACCGAATCGGACATCCAGGCCAAGCAGCAAGCTGAAACCGGTGACATCCTGCGCAATTTCATCGAAGAGCTGGAAGTCGATGAAGAACTGGCACAGGTTCTGGTTGATGAAGGCTTTACCAGCCTGGAAGAGATTGCCTACGTACCGTTGGAAGAAATGCTCAACATCGACGGCTTTGACGAAGACATCGTCAACGAGCTTCGCGCTCGTGCCAAGGATCGTTTGTTGACTAAAGCCATCGCTACTGAGGAAAAGCTGGCAGACGCCCATCCGGCCGAAGACCTGCTCTCGCTTGAGGGTATGGACAAGGATTTGGCGATGGAACTGGCGGTGCGCGGCGTAGTTACCCGCGAAGACCTGGCCGAGCAGTCTATAGATGACCTGCTCGACATCGACGGCATTGACGATGATCGTGCCGGCAAGTTGATCATGGCCGCCCGAGCCCATTGGTTCGAGTAAGTAGGCGCGGCCTGAGGAGAGAAGTGCATGACGCAAGTCACGGTGAAAGAACTGGCCAAAGTGGTCGACACACCGGTAGAGCGCCTGTTACAGCAGATGCGTGAGGCAGGTCTGCCGCACACCGCCGCCGAGCAAGTTGTGACCGATAACGAAAAACAAGCCCTGTTGACGCATTTGAAAAGCGGTCACAAGGCCAAGGTGGAAGAGCCGCGCAAGATCACTTTGCAGCGCAAGACCACCAGCACCCTGCGCGTTGCTGGCAGCAAGAGCATCAGCGTTGAAGTGCGCAAGAAGAAAGTCTTCGTACAGCGCAGCCCGGAAGAAATCGAAGCCGAGCGCAAGCGTGAGATGGACGAGCGCCGTGCGGTAGAAAATGCCGCACGTCAAAAGGCTGAAGAAGAAGCCAAGCGTCGCGAAGAAGACGCGCCGCGCCAGCCTGCTGCTTCACAGACTGCGGAGCAACCTGCACCCGCAGCTGCCCAGCCTGTTGCCGCTGCCGAGCCTGCGCGTGAAGCGTCGGCGGCTCCTGCTCCGGCACATCCGAACGCAACGCCGACTGTTGAAGTCCGCAAGCGTGACGACCAGCGTCGCCCGGACAAGCCGCGCGCCGATGATCGCAATGCCCGTGGTGGCGATGGCGACCGCAAGAACGCGCCTCATCGCGCTTCGGTCAAAGAGAAGGCTCCGGCTCCACGCGTTGCCCCTCGCACTACCGACGAAGAAAGCGATGGTTTCCGTCGTGGTGGTCGTGGCAAGTCCAAGCTGAAGAAGCGCAATGCGCACGGTTTCCAGAGCCCTACCGGCCCTGTGGTTCGTGACGTTGCCATCGGCGAGACCATCACTGTCGGCGAATTGTCCGCGCAGATGTCGGTCAAGGCTGCTGAAGTCATCAAGTTCATGTTCAAGATGGGCACTCCAGTGACCATCAACCAGGTGCTGGATCAGGAAACTGCCCAGTTGATCGCCGAAGAGCTGGGCCACAAGGTCACGCTGGTCAGCGACAACGCCCTGGAAGATTCCCTGGCTGAATCGCTGAAGTTCGAAGGCGAGACGTTCTCCCGTGCACCTGTCGTGACCGTAATGGGCCACGTTGACCACGGTAAGACTTCCCTGCTCGACTACATTCGTCGTGCCAAGGTCGCTGCTGGCGAAGCCGGTGGTATCACTCAGCACATCGGTGCCTACCACGTTGAAACCGAACGCGGCATGGTCACCTTCCTCGACACCCCGGGCCACGCTGCGTTTACCGCAATGCGTGCCCGTGGTGCCAAGGCGACGGACATCGTGATCCTGGTGGTTGCGGCGGACGACGGCGTGATGCCACAGACCATCGAAGCGGTTCAGCATGCTGTTGCTGCTGGCGTGCCTCTGGTGGTTGCCGTGAACAAGATCGACAAGCCGGGCGCAGATCTTGATCGCATCCGTAGCGAGTTGTCGGTTCATGGCGTGACATCCGAAGAGTGGGGCGGTGATACGCCGTTCGTATCGGTCTCCGCGAAGATGGGTACCGGCGTTGACGAACTGCTCGAAGCCGTTCTGCTGCAGGCCGAAGTTCTGGAACTCAAGGCAACGCCGTCGGCTCCTGGCCGTGGTGTGGTTGTCGAGTCCCGTCTGGACAAGGGCCGTGGCCCGGTTGCGACGGTTCTGGTTCAGGACGGTACGCTGCGTCAGGGCGACATGGTTCTGGTCGGTTCGAACTTCGGTCGTATCCGCGCCATGCTCGACGAGAACGGCAAGCCGGTCAAAGAAGCAGGTCCTTCGATTCCGGTCGAAATCCTGGGTCTTGATGGCACGCCGGACGCTGGCGACGAGATGTCTGTACTGGCTGACGAGAAGAAAGCCCGTGAAGTCGCTCTGTTCCGCCAAGGCAAGTTCCGCGAGGTCAAACTGGCTCGCGCTCATGCCGGCAAGCTCGAAAACATCTTCGAGAACATGGGTCAGGAAGAGAAGAAGACGCTCAACATCGTCCTCAAATCCGACGTCCGCGGTTCTCTGGAAGCATTGCAGGGCGCCCTCGGCGGCCTGGGTAACGATGAAGTGCAAGTGCGCGTAGTCGGTGGCGGTGTCGGTGGTATCACCGAGAGCGACGCCAACCTGGCACTGGCCTCCAACGCTGTACTGTTCGGCTTCAACGTGCGTGCCGATGCCGGCGCTCGCAAGATCGTCGAACAGGAAGGTCTGGACATGCGTTACTACAACGTGATCTACGACATCATCGAAGACGTCAAGAAGGCCCTCACCGGCATGCTTGGCAGCGACGTCCGGGAGAACATCCTGGGTATCGCCGAAGTCCGCGATGTGTTCCGTTCGCCGAAATTCGGCGCGATCGCGGGTTGTATGGTGCTGGAAGGCGTTGTTCACCGTAACCGTCCAATCCGCGTACTGCGTGAAGACATCGTTATCTTTGAAGGCGAGCTGGAATCCCTGCGCCGCTTCAAGGACGACGCTGCCGAAGTGCGTGCCGGCATGGAATGCGGTATCGGCGTCAAGAGCTACAACGACGTCAAGGTCGGTGACAAGATCGAAGTCTTCGAGAAGGTCCAAGTGGCTCGCAGCCTCTAAATCGCGAGCTTCAGGAGCCATGGTGAAACATCGCATGCAAATGCCGCTGTCTTCATCATGGGCTCTCAACGCAACGCCCGGTCTGGCATTTGTCAGGCCGGGCGTTTGCCGCTTTCAGACTGTCAGGGTTTGGTCCCGGATCAGTAACAGGTAACAAACATGGCAAAAGAATATAGCCGCACCCAACGTATTGGCGATCAGATGCAGCGCGAGCTGGCTCAGCTGATCCGTCGCGAAATCAAGGACCCTCGTGTGGGTCTGGTCACCATCACCGCTGTCGATGTCAGCCGCGACGTGGGTCATGCCAAGATTTTCATGACCGTCATGGGCCAGGACAGCGCTGAGGAAATCGCGCAGAGCATCAAGGTGCTCAACTCTGCCGCAGGCTTCCTGCGCATGCAGCTGGCGCGTGAAATGAAGCTGCGCAGCGTGCCGCAGTTGCACTTCCACTACGACGAAAGCGTCGTGCGTGGCGCCCACCTCTCGGCATTGATCGAGCGGGCCGTGGCCGAAGACGGGCAGCACCAGGAAGGTTCTGCGCCACAAGGCGTCAAGCCTGAAAGTACCGAGGAGTAAAGGGTGGCTCAGGTCAAGCGTATACGCCGCAACGTCAGCGGGATCATCCTGCTCGACAAGCCGCTGGGTTTTACCTCCAACGCGGCCTTGCAGAAGGTTCGCTGGTTGCTCAATGCCGAGAAGGCTGGCCATACCGGCAGCCTCGATCCGCTGGCAACGGGTGTATTGCCCTTGTGCTTCGGTGAAGCCACCAAGTTTTCGCAATACCTGCTCGATTCGGACAAGTCCTACGAAACCATGATGCAACTCGGCAAGACCACGACCACGGGCGACTCCGAAGGCGATGTTCTGCTGACGCGTCCCGTGACCGTTGGTCGTGACGATATCGACGCCGCATTGCCCGCTTTTCGTGGGCAAATCAGCCAGATACCGCCGATGTACTCCGCCCTCAAGCGGGACGGACAGCCTCTTTACAAGCTGGCACGTGCAGGGGAAGTAGTGGAGCGCGAGCCCCGTTCTGTTACTATTGCGCGCTTGGAATTGCTTGCCTGCGAAGGCGACACGGCACGTCTGTCGGTCGATTGCAGCAAAGGCACCTATATCCGGACCCTGGTCGAGGATATCGGTGAGCAGCTCGGTTGTGGTGCCTACGTCGCAGAACTGCGTCGTACCCAGGCCGGACCGTTCAGTCTGGCCCAGACGGTCACGCTGGAAGAGCTTGAGCAGGTGCATGCCGACGGTGGCAATGAAGCGGTTGACCGCTTTCTGATGCCTTCGGACAGTGGCCTGCTGGACTGGCCGCTGCTGAAGTTTTCGGAGCACAGTTCGTTCTACTGGTTGCATGGTCAGCCAGTGAGAGCACCGGACGCGCCAAAGTTCGGCATGGTGCGGGTGCAGGATCATGAAGGTCGCTTCATCGGTATCGGTGAAGTCAGTGAAGACGGGCGTATTGCGCCGCGTCGATTGATTCGGTCAGAGTGACCGGAACCCGTCCATCGTCAGGCTAGCCTGCAGATGGGAGGGAACGAGGATGGCTGTCAACAGGCACGGTCAAGCCTCTTTTTTTAATACGAGGATCTGTCCTCGGCCTGTTGGAAACGTTTCTTCGGAAGCGGTTCCTTGAATAAAAGGATTGCCCACATGGCACTCAGCGTTGAAGAAAAAGCTCAGATCGTAACCGACTACCAGCAAGCTGTTGGTGACACGGGTTCGCCAGAAGTGCAAGTTGCACTGCTGACCGCCAACATCAACAAACTGCAAGGCCACTTCAAGGCCAACGGTAAGGACCACCACTCGCGTCGTGGTCTGATCCGTATGGTAAACCAGCGCCGCAAGCTGCTGGATTACCTGAAAGGTAAGGACGTTAGCCGTTACAGCGCCCTGATCGGTCGTCTGGGTCTGCGTCGCTAATAACGACGTTGCTAGAGGTTGGTTGTCTGTCGCGAATCATCGGGTTTACCCGGTGGTTCGGGCAGGCTCCCAGCCTCAAGTTTTATCTGGACTGTGGAAGGGGCCGATTCCCCACGCTGCCCAAGAATTCGCAAGAAACCAGTTCCCCAAGAGCCACAAAGAAAGGTAGGAAACCGTGAACCCGGTAATCAAGAAGTTTCAGTTCGGTCAATCGACCGTAACCCTCGAGACAGGCCGTATCGCCCGTCAGGCCTCCGGCGCAGTATTGGTCACCGTTGACGACGACGTCAGCGTGTTGGTGACTGTTGTCGGCGCCAAGCAAGCCGACGCCAGCAAAGGCTTCTTCCCCCTGTCTGTGCACTATCAGGAAAAGACCTACGCTGCCGGCAAAATTCCTGGCGGTTTCTTCAAGCGTGAAGGCCGTCCTTCCGAGAAAGAAACCCTCACCTCGCGTCTGATCGATCGCCCGATCCGCCCACTGTTCCCTGAAGGCTTCATGAACGAAGTGCAGGTTGTCTGCACCGTCGTTTCCACCAGCAAGAAAACCGATCCGGACATCGCTGCGATGATCGGTACTTCGGCTGCCCTCGCAATCTCCGGCATTCCGTTCGATGGCCCGGTCGGCGCTGCGCGCGTTGCTTTCCACGAGAGCACCGGCTACCTGCTGAACCCGACTTACGAGCAGCTTCAGGCGTCGAGCCTGGACATGGTTGTAGCCGGTACTTCCGAAGCCGTTCTGATGGTTGAATCGGAAGCCAAGGAACTGACCGAAGACCAGATGCTGGGCGCTGTTCTGTTCGCACACGACGAGTTCCAGGTTGTGATCAATGCCGTCAAGGAGCTGGCTGCCGAAGCCGCCAAGCCTACCTGGACCTGGCAGCCGAAGCCTGAAGCGACCGCACTGCTGGGCGCGATCCGTGCCGAATTCGGTGAAGCGATCTCCCAGGCTTACACCATCACCATCAAGGCCGACCGTTACGCGCGTCTGGGCGAGCTGCGTGAGCAGATCGTTGCCAAGCTGGCTGTCGAAGAAGGCAGCCCGTCTGCCAGCGAAGTCAAAGCCGCTTTCTGTGAAATCGAATACCGTACCGTTCGCGAGAACATCGTCAACGGCAAGCCGCGTATCGATGGCCGTGACACCCGCACCGTTCGTCCTCTGAACATCGAAGTCGGCGTTCTGCCGAAGACTCACGGTTCGGCACTGTTCACCCGTGGCGAAACCCAGGCACTGGTCGTTGCCACGCTGGGTACCGCGCGTGACGCACAGCTGCTCGACACCCTTGAAGGCGAGAAGAAAGACCCCTTCATGCTGCACTACAACTTCCCTCCGTTCTCGGTGGGCGAGTGTGGTCGCATGGGTGGCGCAGGCCGTCGCGAAATCGGTCACGGCCGTCTGGCACGCCGCAGCGTACAGGCCATGCTGCCGGGCGCTGATGTGTTCCCGTACACCATCCGTGTTGTATCGGAAATCACCGAGTCCAACGGCTCCAGCTCCATGGCTTCGGTCTGCGGTGCTTCCCTGGCACTGATGGACGCCGGCGTACCTATGAAGGCGCCGGTTGCTGGTATCGCCATGGGTCTGGTCAAGGAAGGCGAGAAGTTCGCTGTTCTGACCGACATCCTGGGTGACGAAGACCACCTGGGCGACATGGACTTCAAGGTAGCCGGTACCGCCAAAGGTGTCACCGCGCTGCAGATGGACATCAAGATCAAGGGCATCACCGAAGAGATCATGGAGATCGCCCTGGGCCAGGCCCTGGAAGCTCGCCTGAACATCCTCGGTCAGATGAACCAGATCATCGGTCAGTCGCGTACCGAACTGTCGGCCAACGCTCCGACCATGATCGCGATGAAGATCGACACCGACAAGATCCGTGACGTCATCGGTAAAGGCGGCGCGACCATCCGTGCAATCTGTGAAGAGACCAAGGCTTCGATCGATATCGAAGACGACGGCTCGATCAAGATCTTCGGTGAATCCAAGGAAGCGGCCGAGGCAGCTCGTCAGCGCGTTCTGGGTATCACTGCAGAAGCAGAAATCGGCAAGATCTATGTCGGCAAGGTTGAGCGCATCGTCGATTTCGGCGCATTCGTCAACATCCTGCCTGGCAAGGACGGTCTGGTTCACATCTCCATGCTGAGCGATGCTCGCGTCGAGAAAGTGACCGACATTCTGAAAGAAGGTCAGGAAGTTGAAGTACTGGTACTGGACGTGGACAACCGCGGCCGTATCAAACTGTCGATCAAGGACGTAGCCGCTGCGAAAGCATCCGGCGTCTGATTGATCAGGCTGCATTGAAAAAGGACCCTTCGGGGTCCTTTTTTTATCAGCGCAATTAAAGGCTTACAAGACCATGCTCCACGCAGCATGATTCAAACATGCATCTTGCATGCGTAAACGAGACGAAGCGGGCAATCTGCACGATTTCGTAAAATGGCTTAATTTTCAACTCATTGATTTTATTGGATTTATCAAGCTTTCGGAGATTGGCACACCCCTTGCGATATACCTGTTAACCCTGCCGCCACATGCTGGCGCAGATTTTGAGAAAAACAGGAGTTATCGTATGAAGAAGTTCGTTATCGCTGCTGCTACCGCTACTACCCTGACTCTGACCATGGCTGGCGCTGCTTTCGCACAGACCGCTGTTCAATCTCCAATGGTTCTGGCAGCTAACACCACCACTCAAGAAGTCAAAGAAGATACCTCTGACACCTGGATCACCACCAAAGTCAAAGCTGACCTGCTGACTGAAAAAGGCATCCCAGGTTCGGACATCAAGGTTGAGACCAACAAAGGCGTGGTTTCCCTGTCCTCGACAGTCGCTGTGACCGATAGCCAGAAGAAAATGGCTGTTGAAATCACCAAGAAAATCAAAGGCGTGAAAGACGTTTCTGCCGCTGGCCTGAAAGCTGAGTAATCAGCTTCTGCCCATGAGCATCCCAGTCATCTGACCGATGGAAAGTTCATGCGAGGCTACAAGGATGTAGCCATTACAGGCCCCGGCTCTTGAGTCGGGGCCTGTTCTATTGTGGGAAAGGAAAAGGTAATAAAGGAATCAGTTGCCGCGCTTGCTCTGGATTTCGGTCAGTCGGCCGCCCACAAAACGCAAGTACTGGTACATGCCATGGCTGGGGCCGTAGACCCATTCTTCAACAATGACTTCTTCGGTTTGACGATAGTAGTTCACAACCTCTTTGCTGCTCACGATCTGCTGGCTGACAGGCTCGCCGCATTTCTGCTGAACCTCGAAGGTTCTGTCCCCTGTACTGACCAACTGGCTGCCGCAACGCAAGGTCGAAGCCGCGTGAGCGTCGAGCGTGGTCGCCCCGGTCATCGCGACAAGGGCCATGTACAGCGAGAATCGAAGTGGCTTGTGCAAAATATTCACTCGCTATCCAGATGCAGTGGGCTGATGACACTGCCGTCCGCCTGCGCCTGACCCAGGCGGGCATCGACGAAGTAGACGCGCTCATCCTCGAGCTTTCCTTTGTCGACCAGGTAATCCTTGATGCTGCTGGCCCGGTTCTGTCCCAGCTCGCGTAACAGGACTTCATTGCCGCTCCAGAACTTGAGCATGGCAGCACGCATCTGGTTGGTGCGTTCTTCCTTGCCCAGATTTGCCCACTCGGCTGGTGGCTGCTGTTTCAGGCGCGCCCGGTAGATGCCTTCCAGCATGGGTGCCTTCTCGTCTTCCGGTACTTGGAGCATGCCTGCCCGGGCAGGCACCTTGTCGCCGCGACGCTGCAGGATCCTGTAGTAGGTGGCCTGATACTCACGCTCCAGCCGCTGCCGAGCGATCAGCGGGCCGTCGCTGCTGGCCGCGCTGGTGCCTTCGATCTCAAGCTTCAGGGTCGGACGCTCCTTGAGGGCGGCGGAGAGCTTGTCCAGCGCCTTTTGCGTGTCGGCGCTCAGGTCGCTTGAGCCGGGCGCAAAACTCACGTTACCGAGGTCCTCTGAGCTGCCACCGGAGACCAGACCGCCCAGCATCTTGAACGGCGCCTGAGCCGCGCGCAGCACCAGGTTGCGCAAGGTTTGCCAGACAATCGGCATCACGCTGAATTGCGGGTTGTTCAGATCACCCTCAATCGGCAGTTCAATGGAGATGCGGCCCTGAGTGTCCTTGAGCAGCGCGACCGCGAGACGGATCGGCAGATCGACCGCATCCGGGCTGTCCACTTTTTCGCCCAGTTGCAGTTGCTCCACCAGCACCTTGTTCTGCGCCTTCAACTGGCCGTTGGTGATCAGGTAGTGCAAGTCAAGATTGAGTCGACCCTTGCGAATCCTGAAGCCGGCGAACTTGCCCGAGTAGGGCGTCAGCGTTGTCAGTTCGACGCGTTTGAAGCTGGTCGCGATGTCCAGACTGGCCATCGGGTCGAACGGATTGAGACTGCCTTTGATCGTGACCGGCGCGTAGCGATCGACTTTGCCTTCAATGTTCACCGGAGCCGGTTTTGACTGGCGATTGTCGATGGTGCCAATGCGTCCGTTGAGCTGCTGCACGGCCGTGGAGAAGTTGGGCGTCAGCGTCAGGTCGGCAAAGTTGGCCGAGCCGTCCTTGATGTTCACTTCACCCACGTAAATCCCCAAAGGATTCTCTTTGGGAGCTTTGGGTGTGTTTCTGGCAGTGGTTTTCGACGTCGTCGCCGGTTTTTTATCTTCGGGCTGTGGAATCAGCAGGTCATCGACGTTGGTGGTGCGGTCGTCGTTGATCATGAAGCGCGCGTAAGGCTGCAGCATGTTGACCTTGGCAATCGACAGGCTGGTGCCATGCTGATAGTCCAGGCCCTCCAGATCAAGCTTCTCCCATTTGAGGAAATCGCGCTGCTTGAGGGTATCAAGCGTATGGAGCTGACTGACTTGTGCCTTGCCGGTCACGCTGAACGCCAGCGGTTCGGTGCTTTTCAGGTTGACGGCGAGATCACTGCCCAGCATGCCGCTGCGCATTTCAAGCTTGATGAACGGGCTGATGTAGGACTGCGCCAGTCGCAGATCGATGTCACGGGTAGTGACGTTCAACCGCGCCGTGATCGGGTTGAGATTGACCTCGCCAGCCGCCGTCAGATTGCCTTGCTTGCCCAGGCCGGTGTCGAGCTTGAGGGTGAAAGGCGACGTGTTGAGGCTGTCGAAGTTCTGCACATCCAGATTCAGCGGGCCTACATCCAGAAGTACAGGCTCTGTGGGCACGCGGTCTGCCAGATGGACCTGATAATTGCGAAGCTGAACATCGCGCAGCACCACCTGCCACGGTTTTGCGGGTTTGCCGGAGCTGGCGGTCGCCTTGGCCGATGCATCGGTGACCGGCGCAGGCTCTGCAGCTTTCTCATCGACCGGCGGTTTCTGCGGTGCAGCGGGTTTACCGGGCTTGCTGGCAAACAGTTTCTGCCAATCCAGTTGACCGTCCGCCTCACGGGCTGCCCAGGTCTCGAGGCCCTGGCTGCGGATCTTGCCGACATTGACGTGTTGCCGCGCCAGATCAACCGTGGTTTCGCTGACATCCAGACGCTTGAGACGCACCAGTGGGCGGCCGTCCGGTGCATTGAGCCCGAATGGCGCTACGCTGGCCGAGAGGTTGGTCAGCTTGAGTTCGGTTTCCTTGGACAGATCAAGTGTGTAAGCGGTGCTGAAATTCAGCACGCCGTCCTGAAGCGCCAGAGGCAGGGCGTCGCGAACGTAAGGCCACCAGAGTTTCATCTTGCCGTCAGTGACTTTCAGGGTGCCTTCAGAGGTGATCGGCACGATGCTGATGCGTCCCACCCAGTCGATCTGCCCGCCATCAGGGCCTGCCGCGACCAGCGTCATGTCGGCGTTGTCTTCGGGCAAGGTGCTGAGGTTCTTCAGCTCGAAGTTCAGCTTGTCGTAAAGAAACTCGATGGGTTCGCTGGGGCGCAGGTCGCGGAAATGCAGGTAACCGTCAGCCAGTTTTATTTCGTCAATACGCAGCGGAAACGGCTTGCCCGGTGGCTCGTCCTTGACGGGCTCACTGGCCGGGAATGTAAACAGTTGCGCCAGGTTCAGCTTGCCTTGCTTGTCGAACAGCAATTCGGTCTTTGGCTGGAGAAGCTCAACGCGTTGCAGGTGCAGGGCACGGGTCCAGAGGCTGTCGAGCTGAAGATTGGCGTAAAGCTTCTCGAAGGCAATCTGCTCCTGGCCGGGCGTGCCGATGTTCAGGCCCCACAGGGTCAGCTCGAGTGTGTAAGGGTTGAACTCCAGACGCTCGATTTTTGCGGGCGCCGTCGAATAATTCGCCAGTTGCTGATTGGCGATTCGCAAGGCGATCCCCGGAAGGATGAAAAACCCCAACAGGCTGTAGAGCACGATCACAGTCAGCAGGGAGCCAAACGTGATTTTCAATCCTCTGGACATGGGCTACGGCGTCTCGCTGTTTCGGAGGTGCTTGGAGTATGGCATGCCTGTTCGGTTCCCAAGCCACTGCCGACCTTGCTCGTAGGAAGTTTCTGGTATTCCGGCGACCTAGAGTTGCAGGATCAGAGTTTTCAGGGGCGGCTGATTATCCATGGACGGAAAATCCTCGGCAGGCTTCATCACCTGCCACTCGCGCACCGGACGACCTGCCTTGGTGGCACAGCGCAGCACCTGTTCGCGCCAGTCTTCCATGCTGACCTTCGCCAGGTTGTTGCAGCAGATCAGCACGCCGTCATCTGCGGTGCTCAACAGCGCAGGCTTGAGCAGGCTCTGATAGTCGCGCAGCAGGTCGACAGTGCCGAATGCACTCTTGGCCCAGGCAGGCGGATCCAGAAGCACCAGATCGTACTGGCGCGGCTGCAGCTTGATGTATTCAGGCAGTTTCTGGCTGCGTCGCGCCGAAACCGGAAGACCGGCCAGCTGGCGGATTGCCGGAAAGTAATCTGACTGGATGAACTGCATGGTCGGCAGTTGCGGATTCAGCGCGCCATTCTCGCGGCCGACGGCCAGATTGCCCTCGGCAAAATCCAGGTTGCACACCTCGCTCGCACCACCGGCCGCCGCGCTCAGGCCGACGCCGCAGGTGTAAGCGAACAGGTTGAGAACGCTCTTGCCTGCGCTGTGCTCTTTGACCCAGCCGCGCGTATTACGCAGGTCGAGAAACAGCAGCGGATCCTGCCCGGCATGGCGACCACGGACCCGATAATTCAAGCCCCACTCGTGACCGACCTGATCTTCAAGCGCGGCATCATCGGCCTTGTAGACGGCGTCCTGACGATCAATACGCGAATTGCCCTGCGAACGATCGTTGTAGACCAGCAAGGTTTCCAGCCCCAGATGACGGTTGACCTGTGCATGCAGCTCAAGCAGCGCTTCGCGATCAAGCCCTGTGTGAAAGCTCTGCACCAGCAGCTGCGGGCCATAACGGTCGATAGTCAGGCCGCTCGCACCCTCCTGGCTGCCATGGAACAGACGATAACAGTCGGTCCCTTGCTCATGAAGTTCGCCCAGCAGGCGCTGACGATTATCGAGGGCGACGCTGAGCGCCTGATTCAAGGAAGACATACAACGCGCCTCGGGCTGGATGGAATGAGGCGCGGGAGTTTACCAGTTACTGGCAGTCTGGAGATGCATCGCTGCAAACGACGCCTTCGCGGACAAGTCCGCATCCCACGTTGAGAACGCATTCCAAAGGTAGGAGTAGACTTGTCCACGAAGACGTCGGGGCAGACGCCGAGGATGCATCGTTTGAAATACCGCCTTCGCGGACAAGTCCGCATCCCACGTTGAGAATGCATTCCAAAGGTAGGAGTGGACTTGTCCACAAAGACGTCGTGGCAGACGCCGAGGATGCATCGCTTGAAATACCGCCTTCGCGGACAAGTCCGCATCCCACGTTGAGAATGCATTCCAAAGGTAGGAGTGGACTTGTCCACGAAGACGTCGGGGCAGACGCCGAGGATGCATCGCTTGAAATACTGCCTTCGCGGACAAGTCCGCATCCCACGTTGAAATGCACTAAATTCCGTTAAATCCAGATTGCATCCCATAACGGATAATCGCCCAGCTTGGTGACCAGACCAGCGCGCAATGGGTTTGCCACAACGTAACGCGCAATTCCAACGACGTCCTGCTCCTTGCGGATTGCTTTGTCGTGGTAGCCAGGCTGCCATAAAGGTGTCTGCTTAAGCCTTGATTTCCCCACTGCAATTGAACTTCGCGCCTATAATTGCTGCACCACTTGGGACAGATTTCTGTCTTGAAGCTCAAAAAGCCAGTGAAAGTGATCAGGCATTACAACCCAGGCCAATGTCTTTGCAAGTTTCTGTTCTTCGCAGCGTCTTAGTTCACATACGAACAGACGGACAATACCAAAATCCTTGAACACGGGTTCACGCTTTCTGACCACCGAGGTCACTAGATAAATCTGGCCAGCTTCCGAGTACCGCCCTTTGCGTAAGCGTCGCGATTCAGCACGAACAGGCATTCCGTTGCCCTCAGGTACGGGTCAAGCGCTAAACAGTAGCCCATGATTCCGAAAGCCCGAGAGCAACGTTTGTCTGAATGTGATCACCACGAAGCTTGCGCTGCTTTTTACCTCGCTGCGTTCAACGCGACAACGCCAGCGCCACACCCTGACCGCCACCAATGCACAAAGTCGCGAGACCCTTTTTGGCGTCGCGTTTGATCATTTCGTGCAACAGGGTGACCAGTACGCGGCAGCCTGATGCGCCGATGGGATGGCCGAGGGCGATGGCGCCGCCGTTGACGTTGAGTTTCGCGGGATCCAGGCCCAGTTCCTTGCCGACCGACAGCGATTGCGCTGCGAAGGCTTCGTTGGCTTCGATCAGGTCCAGTTGTTCCAGCGTCCAGCCTGCCTTGTCCAGGCAGCGGCGGGTGGCGCTGACCGGGCCGATGCCCATGACCGCCGGGTCTACGCCAGCGTTGGCGTAACCTGCAATTCGCGCCAGTACAGGCAGGCTCAGTTGTTCAGCCTTTGCGGCGCTCATCAGCATGACCGCCGCCGCGCCATCGTTCAGCGACGATGCATTACCGGCCGTTACCGTTCCGTCTTTCTTGAACGCAGGCTTGAGCTTGGCCAGCGCTTCAGCGGTGGTGCCTGCGCGTGGTTGTTCATCGGTGGCGAAGGACAGCGGATCGCCCTTGCGCTGCGGAATCAGGATCGGGGTGATTTCATCGACAAAGCGCCCGCCTTCGATGGCAGCGATCGCTTTCTGCTGGGATGACGCGGCGAAAGCATCCTGCGCCTCACGGCTGATCTCGTACTTTTCAGCCAGATTTTCGGCAGTGATGCCCATGTGATAGTCATTGAAGGCGTCCCAGAGGCCATCGCTGATCATGGTGTCGATCATTGTGGCGTGGCCCATGCGCAGACCGGTGCGCGCACCGGGCAGGACGTAGTTGGCCAGGCTCATGTTTTCCTGACCACCGGCAATGATGATTTCAGCGTCGCCACAGCGGATTGCCTGGGTCGCCAGATGCAGTGCCTTGAGACCCGAGCCGCAGACCTTGTTCAGGGTCATGGCCGGTACGGCGAAGGGCAGACCGGCCTTGATAGCCGCCTGACGCGCCGGGTTCTGACCGGCACCGGCAGTGAGCACCTGGCCCATGATGACCTCATCGACCTGCGCACCGTCCACGCCGGTCTGTTGCAGAAGCTGGCGAATGACCGCAGCGCCCAGATCGACAGCGGGGACAGTGGCCAGAGAGCCTTGAAAACTGCCCACGGCAGTGCGGGTGGCGGCAACGATAACGACGTCTTGCATGGTGCGGATCCTCATTGTTTTTGGATGGCGAGCCGATCGGTTGGGGCTGCCGTGATCACGTGGCTCATGGTGTCACAGATGGGGATCAACCTTCCAACTGCGAACCCGTCGGTCACTTTTTCGCCTCGATCAGAGCCCCATTCGTCGCCTGGCTCTATGAGAGGATCCGTCGCGCACCGCCCAGCGCAGGATGGGTGCACAACTGTTCACCCCCGACCGAATCATCTTTCGTTTCACCGGTCCCTGAGGAACATCCAGCATGTCGCTGGCCCATATTGGCAACAGCTCGATACCGGCCTGCATCATCAGCACGCCAAAAGGCTTGGCCAGCCAGTTCGGCGCTGGCGCGTCCAGCAGCAGTCGCAGCACTTCCCGGCTGCGCTCGTCGCATACAAGGTCTTTGCGAACCCTGACAAGGTAGTCGGCAATCGCATCGTGTGAGCGCGGCACGTCCTGCGCCCCAAGCCGCTCGGCAACCACAGCGGTCTCGGCGTAGTAGGTGTCCTGATCGGCCACTGAAAGCAGCGGGTCGACATAGCGCAGATGCGCCGCCATGAAACTGCTGACTTCGGCTACGTGCACCCAGGTCAGCAGAGCCGGATCGCTGGCTGCATAGGGTCGGCCGTCGGGGGCGGTTCCAGTGATTTGCAGATGGATGGTGCGCACTTTTTCTATCAGCCAGTTGACGTCCTGAGTCGAGCCAAAGGTCGTGCCCGACAGAAACTGTCCGGTGCGTCGCAGACGACCGAGCATGTCATCGCGAAAGTTGGAGTGGTCCCAGATGCCGGCAAGCGCCAGTGGATGCAGCGCCTGCAGCATCAGTGCGCTGATACCGCCGACCAGCATGCTGGTGAAGTCGCCGTGCACTTTCCAGCAGACAGCCTGCGGGCCGAACAGACCTGGGTCGCCCTTGGGGTTTTCCAGGTCCAGCTGGCCCAGTGACAGGCCGGTCAGATTGATCACCTGAGCTTCGATACGACTGCGAATGAATTCCATGTTCCCTCAGGATTAATACTGCATGCGCGGCGCTGACCATGCCTTGTGCGCTTCAGCGATTCAAGCGTTTGTCGATCAGGTCCTCAACCACGCCCGGATCTGCCAGGGTAGACGTATCCCCAAGGCTGTCGAGTTCGTTGCAGGCAATCTTGCGCAGAATGCGGCGCATGATCTTGCCCGAGCGGGTTTTCGGCAGCGCTGATGCCCATTGCACATGATCAGGTTTGGCGAAACTGCCGATCTCCTTGCTCACATGACCGAGCAATTCATCTTTCAGATCATCACTGGGGTCGATCCCGTTGATGGGCGTGACGAAGGCGTAGATACCCATGCCTTTTACGTCGTGGGGATAACCCACGACCGCGGCCTCGGCAATGTTGTCGTGCAGGACCAGCGCGCTTTCGACTTCAGCCGTGCCGATGCGATGCCCCGAGACGTTGATCACGTCATCCACGCGGCCCGTGATCCAGTAATCGCCGTCTGCGTCACGTCGCGCGCCGTCACCGGTGAAGTAGTAGCCGGGGAAGGGTTTGAAATAGGTATCGATCATGCGCTGCGGATCGCCGTACACGCTGCGAATCTGTCCCGGCCAGCTCGCTTTGATTGCCAGCAGGCCGCTGCCGGGTCCGTCTATTTCCTTGCCTTGCTCGTCGAGCAACACTGGCTGCACCCCGAACAGCGGTGCGGTGGCGCAGCCCGGTTTGATCCGGCTGAAGCCGGGGAGAGGCGTGAGCATGATGCCGCCGGTTTCGGTCTGCCACCAGGTATCGACGATGGGGCAACGCTGTTTGCCAACCTGATGAAAATACCACTCCCAGGCTTCCGGGTTGATCGGCTCGCCGACACTGCCCAGCAATCGCAGGCTCTCGCGGGATGATCCTTGCAGCGGTCCCGTGCCCTCACGCATCAGCGCTCGCAGGGCAGTGGGTGCCGTATAGAAGATATTCACGTGATGCTTGTCGATGACCTGCCAGAAACGCGATGCATTGGGATAATTGGGAACGCCCTCGAACATCAATGTGGTCGCGCCATTGGCCAGCGGCCCGTAGACGATGTAACTGTGCCCAGTGACCCAGCCGACATCCGCCGTGCACCAGAACACCTCGCCATCCCGGTAATCGAAGACGTGTTTGTGCGTCATGGCTGCCTGTAACAGATAGCCGCCTGTCGTATGCAACACGCCCTTGGGTTTTCCGGTACTGCCGGAGGTATACAGAATGAACAGCGGATCTTCAGCATCCATCTGTTCCGGCGGGCAGTCGTGACCAACGCCGTGAATCGCTTCGTGATACCAGATGTCACGGTTTTTTACCCAGTCGATTTCGCCTTGGGTGCGCTCGACAACCAGCACCGTGCTGACATCGGGACAACTTTGCAGCGCTTGATCGACATTGGCCTTGAGCGGTATGTACTTGCCGCCACGAATGCCTTCGTCGGCGGTAATCACGGTGCGGCAGTCGGCGTCGAGAATCCGGTCACGCAGCGCATCGGGCGAGAAGCCGCCAAACACGACCGAATGCACAGCGCCGATGCGCGCGCAGGCCAGCATGGCGTAGGCGGCTTCGGGGATCATCGGCATGTAGATGCACACACGGTCGCCTTTTTTCACGCCGCGCATCTTCAGCACGTTCGCCAGCCGGGCAACGTGGTGGTGCAGTTTGCTGTAGGTGATTTCGGCTGATTCGGAAGGGTTGTCGCCTTCCCAGATAATCGCGATCTGATCGGCTCGATCCGGCAAGTGGCGGTCGATGCAGTTGTGGCTGACGTTGAGCTTGCCGTCCTTGAACCAGGTGGCGTGCCCCGTGGCGAGATCAGCCTGATGCACCTGGCTCCAGGGGGCTGACCAGTCGAGAAAGGCGTTGGCCTGTTCGGCCCAGAACTCTTCGGGATGATCGATCGATTGGCGATAGAGACGTTGATAGTCGGCTTCGCTGAGCTGCGCATTTTTGCGCACCGCGTCGGCCTTGGGGAAAGCGCTGATATCGAACATGACGGCTTCCTTATTCTGTGATCCACAGAAATGGGAGTCATGCGTGGGGAGAGGGGTTCAATGCGTAGAGAGGTATGGCAGGCTGATCGTGCTCACGCAGAGCATGAGCACGATCGGATCAGACAGGGTGCATCAACCGCGGTGACGACCGCGGAAGTAGTTGATCAGGCCCTGGGTCGAAGCATCATCAGCCGGCTCTTCGGTGCCGCCGGTCAAGCGATGGTAGACCGCCTTGCCCATTTCCTTGCCCAGCTCGACGCCCCACTGGTCGAAGGCGTTGGTGCCCCAGACCACGCTTTGTACGAACACCTTGTGTTCATACATCGCGACCAGCGCGCCGAGACGGCGTGGGCTGATGCGTTCGACGACCAGCGTGTTGCTCGGACGGTTGCCAGGGATGACCTTGTGCGGTGCCAGCTTCTGCACTTCGTCTTCGGCCATGCCTTTTTCGCGCAGCTCGGCTTCGGCCTCGGACTTGGTCTTGCCCATCATCAGGGCCTGGCTTTGCGACAGGCAGTTGGCGTACAGCCATTGATGGTGGTCGGAAACCGGGTTGAAGCTGACGATTGGCACGATGAAGTCGGCCGGGATCATCTGAGTGCCTTGATGCAGCAGCTGGTGATACGCGTGCTGACCGTTGGCGCCCACGCCGCCCCAGATGACCGGGCCGGTGTCGGTAGAGACTGGCGTGCCATCCTGGCGCACGCTCTTGCCGTTGGATTCCATGTCCAGCTGCTGCAAATGCTTGGTGATGTTACGCAGGTAGTGGTCATACGGCAGGATCGCATGGCTCTGCGCATTCCAGAAGTTGCCATACCAGACGCCCAGCAAGGCCAGCAGTACCGGCATGTTCTTCTCGAACGGCGCGCTCTGGAAATGCTGGTCCATGGTGTAGGCGCCGGACAGCAGTTCCTTGAAGTTGGACATGCCGATCGCCAGTGCAATCGGCAGACCGATGGCCGACCACAGCGAGTAGCGACCGCCGACCCAGTCCCACATCGGGAAGATGTTTTCTTCGCGAATACCGAAGGCCACAGCCGCAGCGTTGTTGCTGGAGACCGCGATGAAGTGACGATGCAGTTCTGCTTCGGAGCCGCCCTGCGCCAGATACCAGGCACGTGCAGCCTGAGCGTTCTTCAATGTTTCGAGGGTGTTGAACGACTTCGACGAAACAATGAACAGCGTGGTTTCTGCACGAATCTTCATCGACAGCTCGTGGAATTCACTGCCGTCGATGTTCGCCAGGTAATGGCAGCGAACGCCTTTGTGGGCGTAGGCAACCAGTGCTTCGGAGACCAACTCCGGGCCGAGGAAGGAGCCACCGATACCGATATTGACCACGTCAGTGATCGGCTTTTCGGTGTAGCCGCGCCACAGACCGTCGTGGATGCGGCCGACCAGTTCAGTCATCTGGTTGAGCACGCGGTGTACATCCGGGATGACATCAACCCCGTTGACCTTCAGCTTGTCGCCGACAGGACGACGCAGTGCCGTGTGCAGGGCAGGGCGGCCTTCGGAGGAGTTGACCAGCTCGCCGTCATACTGTGCCTTGATCGCGTCTTTCAGGCCCACTTCATTGGCCAGGCTTACCAGCAGGTCACGCGTTTCGGTGGTAATCAGGTTTTTCGAGTAGTCGAGGAACAGGCCAGCACTGCTCAGGGTGAATTCACTGAAGCGCTTGGGATCTGCATTGAACGCCTCGCGCATGCTGAAATCCTGCATGGCTTTGCGGTGTTCACTCAACGCCTGCCAGGCGGGCAGAGCGGTCACATCGGAAGGAGTGCGGTAGTACGCCATCGCTGCGGGTTTCCTTAACTGGATCTTCTGGGGCTTTATGGAGCGAGGTTGCGATTTGACCCATTGGCCACATTACGCAGACTACGCCCTCGTCTACCTGTTTGTCTGCGCTTTGCCGTACGTAAGCCCGGTACTATTTCTCACACAACGGGCGGGCTTTTCAGTTGAATGCTGTCGGCAATCGGTTACGCAAACTGTACGGGTATGGCATTACTGGTGTGGCTTAGTTCATTGCCCGGCGCCATGTACAGCATGCGTGGCTTGAAATTGACCAGTTCTGCTTCCGAATAATGAGCGTAGGCGCAAATGATCACCCGGTCGCCGACTTTCGCCTTGTGCGCCGCGGCACCGTTCACCGAAATCATGCGCGAACCTTCTTCACCGCGAATGGCATAGGTGGTGAAGCGTTCGCCATTGTCGATGTTGTAGATCTGGATCTGTTCGTACTCACGAATCCCTGACAGGTCCAGCCACTCGCCATCGATGGCGCATGAGCCTTCATAGTCGAGCACCGCATGGGTGACTTCGGCGCGGTGCAGTTTGGCTTTGAGCATCACGGTGTGCATCTTGTTGTTATTCCTTGATCAGGTGCAGATTGTCGATCAGGCGGGTCTTGCCCATGAACGCGGCGGCTATGACGACCAGATCGCGATCCTGCACTGTGGCCGGTCGCAGACCGGTGGCCTCGCGTATTTCCAGATAGTCGATGCGAAAGCCTGCGGCTTCCAGTTGTTGCCTGTTGCGTTGCAGCAGGCCGTCGAAATCCTGCTCGCCAACGGTGATCGCCTCGCCAATCTGGCGAAGCACGCGATAGAGCGCGGGCGCAGCGGCGCGTTGTTCTTCGTTCAGGTAGCCGTTGCGTGAGGACAGCGCCAGACCGTCGTCGGCACGTACTGTCGGCTCGCCGATGATCTGGATCGGCATGTTCAGGTCGCGGACCATGGCGCGAATCACGGCCAGTTGCTGAAAGTCCTTTTCGCCGAACACCGCAACATCGGGCTGGACCATGTTGAACAGCTTGCTGACAACGGTTGCGACGCCGTCGAAATGGCCGGGGCGACTTGCGCCGCACAGGCCTTCGGAAACAAGCGGCACGCTGACGAGCGTCTGTACGCCCATGCCGTTGGGGTACATTTCTTCAACGGTGGGCGTGAACAGCAGGTCACAGCCTGCTTCCTGAAGGCGTTCCTGATCTGCCGCCAATGTGCGCGGGTAGGTGGCCAGGTCTTCGTTGGCGCCGAACTGCAAAGGATTGACGAAGATGGTCGCGACCACAAAGTCTGCGCACTGAGTCGCTCGAGTGACCAGTGCGGCATGGCCGCTGTGCAGGTTGCCCATGGTCGGCGTCAGGCCTATGCGTTTGCCTTCACGGCGTGCATTGGCGACCGCTGCGCGCAGTTCCGAAACGGTTGAGACTGTGATCATGCCGAGAATCCGTGTTCGATAGCTGGAAAGCTGACGTCTTTGACGGCGCTGACGTACGCCTGGATGGCCGACTGGATATCAGGCTGGCCGACCATGAAGTTCTTCACGAACTTGGGAACCCGTCCGGTGATGGACAGGCCGAGCATGTCGTGCAACACCAGCACCTGACCGTCGGTGGCGCTGCCTGCGCCTATACCGATGACCGGGATCTTCACCGCGTGGGTAATTTCTTCTGCCAATTCGCTCGGCACGCATTCGAGCAGAATCATCGCCGCACCGGCCTGTTCCAGCGTAATGGCATCGGCACGCATCTGGCGTGCCTGTGTTTCCAGGCGACCCTGCACCTTGTAACCGCCCAGCACATTCACCGACTGTGGCGTCAGGCCCATGTGGGCGCAGACCGGAATGCCGCGCTCTGCCAGCAAACGGATCGACTCGGCCAGCCAGGCAGCGCCTTCAACCTTGACCATGTGCGCACCGGCCTGCATCAGCGTGGTGCTGTTGATAAAGGTCTGGTCGAGGGTGGCGTTGGCCATGAACGGCAGGTCAGCGAGGATCAGCGCACCCTGGTTGCCGCGTTTGACGCAGGCGACGTGGTAAGCCATTTCCGCAGTGGTAACAGGCAGCGTGCTGTCATGACCCTGCAGGACCATGCCCAGCGAGTCACCTATCAGCAGCACTTCGACGCCCGCCTGACTGGCAGCGTGGGCGAAGGTCGCGTCGTAGCAGGTCAGCATGGTGATCTTTTCACCTTTCTGTTTCATACCCAGCAGCGACGTAACGGTTATGTTCGGCATGTAAAGTCCTCCATCAGGCGCTGAAAACTGCGGCACTCAGCGCGTGAGAGTCATCCTGGAAAAGCAGGCACACCGTCGTGTCGCGGTGTTTTGCAAAGGCCTGTTTCGCGCCCGTTCGCCACAGGGGTGGCGGCGGGAGGCCTATCTTCGTGAGGAGGGGGCGTGAAGTCAATTGCGGGTGTTACCGTTTGCCGGGGCGGTTACAGCAAGGGTAACGGGTGGCAGGAGGACACTACGCCTGAGCGGGCAAACGTTCCAGGCCAACGAACGGGCAATTATTCAGCAACTGACCCAGTTCGCGACCGTCTGCGAGGATCAGCCCAGGTGCCAGTTCGGCCAGCGGGTACAGCACGAACGGTCTTTCCTGCATGTGGTAATGCGGCACCTTGAGACGGGGTTCGTCGATCAGGTGGTTGCCGAACAGCAGGATATCCAGGTCCAGCGTGCGCGGGCCCCAGCGTTCGTGGCGCTCACGGCCCTGATCCAGCTCGATGGACTGAAGCGCGTCGAGCAAGACCAGCGGGGCGAGGGACGTGTCCAGTGCGGCGACCGCGTTGGTGAAGCGCGGTTGGCCGGGGAGCAGCGAGTCGCTGACGTAAAACGATGAGCTGCCCGCCAGTTGGCTGCCCGGCAACTGCTCCAGTGCCTTGAGGGCGCTGCGCAGTTGTTCGGCCGGGTCTGCAAGGTTGCTGCCCAGGCCGATAAAGACGCGTTCGGTTTTGAACAACGTGTTACTCACCGCCGGATGTCTCGGCACCGTTGCGCTTGCGCTTCGCGCCGCTGGTGCGACGACGTTTGCGCGGCGCGGCCCCGGCGGCTTCAGGCTTGCCACTCAGGTCGCGAATCATGTCGCGGCGCTCGCTTTCATTGCACTCCTGATAATCGGTCCACCACTGGCCCAGACCATCAGTCTGTTCGCCTGCTGATTCGCGCAGGAGCAGGAAGTCGTAACCGGCGCGGAAGCGTGAGTTGTCGAGCAGCAGATCGGCGCGTTTGCCGGAGCGACGTGGCAAGCGCTCCTGCATGTCCCAGATCTCGCGGATCGGCAGGGTGAAGCGCTTCGGAATCGCGATGCGCTGACATTGTTCGATGATCAGTTCATGTGCCGCTTCCTGCATCGCGGCGATCGGCGGCATGCCGCGTTCCTGGGCGCGCAGCACCTTGGCAGGCAGGGCGGGCCACAGCAGGGCAGCAAACAGGAAGGCCGGAGTGACCGGCTTGTTCTGCTTGATGCGCAGATCAGTGTTGATCAAGGCGTTGCTGATCAGTGTGTGCGTGTAGGTCGGGTTGTATTCCAGCGCCTTGGAGCTGGCCGGGAACAGCGGTTCGAACAGCTCCAGATCCACCAGCATCTCGAACGTCGACGCGGCATGACCGGAAAGGAACAGCTTGAGCACTTCTTCGAACAGGCGCGCCGACGGAATATCACGCAGCATGGCGGCCAGAGGACGAATCGGCAGGGCGCTGTGCTTTTCAATGCCGAAATCCAGCTTGGCGGCGAAACGCACGGCGCGCAGCATGCGCACCGGGTCTTCCTTGTAGCGCTGCTCGGGATCGCCAATCAGGCGGATCAGGCGATTGCGGATATCGTGCACGCCGTTGGCGTAATCCAGCACGCGTTCGGTAACCGGGTCGTAATACAGGGCATTGATCGTGAAGTCGCGACGCTGGGCGTCCTCTTCAAGGGTGCCGTACACGTTGTCGCGCAGGATGCGCCCGCTTTCGTTGCGCGAGGACTGATTGCTGTCCTCCTCTTCGTCATCCTGTGGATGATTGGCGCGGAACGTTGCGACTTCGATGATTTCTCGACCGAAGTGGATATGGACCAGCTTGAACCGGCGGCCAATGATGCGGGCGTTGCGAAATTCAGCACGCACCTGTTCCGGCGTGGCGCTGGTGGCGACGTCGAAATCCTTGGGCGTGATATTGAGCATCATGTCACGGACGCAGCCACCGACCAGATAGGCCTGGTAGCCTGCGTTCTGCAGGCGCTCGACGATATTGACGGCGTAGCGACTGAATTGACCGCGTTGCAGCGAATGCTGGCCGCTATTGAGCACTTCAGGCGTGGTGCGCGTGTGTTGCTGCGGCTTGCGCAGTGGAGAGCGAAATGACTGGAACAGCTTCTTCAGCATGGGATGCACTGTTTGAAGGAATATTCGGCCAAAAACGTGGAATGACCGCATGATGGGCGGGGATTCTAGCATTTAGTCGAGGGATGGTGTAGGAAGCTGTCGCTGAAGGCGGGGAAAGTGCGGCCGGGTTTTACTCTGGAAGCTACTGGGGGAGCCGAAGCTCCCCCAAAGTGTGTGCTCTTTATTATTATTTTCTGTTAGGGCTTCTTGTTTTTGTTGAGTGCCCATTCACGAGACTTTCGTCTGTGAAACCTCCCAATCGGGAGTCAAGAGCAAACGGATTGCTTTGGTCGCTGCGTTGCAATGATCATTCGATCCAACCAGTTCAGGCTCTACCTAAGGGTAGTTTTTGTTGTTCTCGGCCTGGTTGCGGGGCAAGCCCCAAATACAACTCCTCTCCAAAAGAATCAGTTAGCTGCGCCTCCGCCGTGTTGTTCTTGTTATGCGTGAGTCGATTCGTATTGTTCTTGTTATGGGTGTCGTGCTGCTTGTTGTTCTTCTTGTACAAGAGATATAGCAGGACCTGTGCCAACTTTTGAAAAACCCCGTAAACCGGGGCTTCGCTGGCTTTTGTCGGGAACGGCAGGCATAAAAAAGCCAGGACTTCGTTACCGTAAGACCCGGCTTTTGTTACGTGAGACGAGGAGGGTAACAGTTTGCGCAAAGCCCTGAGCACCGCGTGCCAGAGCCTCGCGCAAGGTGTCAGGTTTCGCTGGTTACACCCTTGCGACGGGGTATCCCCAGGCGCTGACGACGTTCCCACAGGCACTTGCGGCTGACCCCGAGTTTGCGAGCCAGCTCGGTTTCGGTCATATGGTCCTGATGTTCCAGAACGAAATGCTGGAAATAATCTTCGAGTGACAGGTCCTCGGTCGGCTCGCTGCTGCCGGAGGTCGAACCATTGGGCAGCGGCGCAAGGCCCATGTACTCATCGTCACCCAGACCGTCCAGCTCGATATCGATACCCAGCAGGTCGGCGGTGATCTCCGGGTTCTCGCAGAGAATCACCGAACGCTCTACTGCGTTTTCCAGTTCCCGGACGTTGCCCGGCCAGCTGTAGTGACGAATCGCCTGCTCGGCATCCGGTGCGAACTTCAGGTCGTTGCGGCCGACCTTGGCGCTCTGACGTGCCAGAAAGGCGTGAGCGATTTCCAGCACATCGCTGCCACGTTCGCGCAACGCCGGAAGCTTGAGGGCGATGACGTGCAGGCGATAAAAAAGGTCTTCGCGGAATTCGCCATTCTTGGCCAGGGTCTTGAGGTCCCGGTGAGTGGCTGCAATCAGTCGCACATCGACCTTTTGCGACTGCACTGAGCCAACCCGGCGAATCTCGCCTTCCTGCAGGACGCGCAACAGGCGCGCCTGGGCTTCCAGCGGCAGTTCGCCGATCTCGTCGAGAAACAGTGTGCCGCCATCCGCCGCCTCCACCAGACCGGCACGCCCGGCGCTGGCGCCGGTGAACGCGCCTTTCTCGTGGCCGAACAGCTCGGACTCGATGAGCGATTCTGGAATGGCTGCACAGTTGACGGAAATCATCGGTGCCTTGGCGCGGCGCGACAGGTTGTGCAGGGCGCGGGCGACCAGCTCTTTACCCGTGCCCGACTCGCCCTGAACCAGCACGTTGGAATCGGTCGGCGCCACTTTGCGAATCTTACTGTAAAGATCGAGCATAGGCGGGCATGAACCGATGATGCCGATCTCGCCGTTGTTGTTCGGCGCCGTACCTTTTTCGGCACTGCTCACCTTGCCCATGGCGCTGCGTTCGGCCTGCAGGCTGCTGACCGTCTGGCGGTCGCGCAGGATGCGCGACACGGCCTGAAGCATTTCGTCGTGATCGAAGGGCTTGGCGATGTAATCCACCGCGCCCATTTTCATCGAGTCGACTGCCGAGCGCAGGCTGGCGTAGCTGGTCATGATCAGCACCGGCTTGCCTTCGCCCAGCTTGATCAGCTCGGTACCGGGCGCGCCCGGGAGCCGCAGGTCACTGACGATCAGGTCAAAGGACGGGATGCTGAAACGTTCCTGAGCCTCCTGAACGGAACCGGCTTCACTGACTTCATACTGATTGCGTTCAAGCAGGCGACGCAGGGCTGAGCGGATAATCGTTTCGTCTTCGACGATCAAAATATGCGGCATTGATTCAGTTCTCTCGACGGTCTCAGTTCGCGGTGGACGTCGCGTCGACATGGCGTGGCAGAGTCACCCGGATACGGGTACCACGCTGGTGCTCGGGGTCGGCCGGGCTGTCGATGGTGATTTGTCCATAATGCTCTTCAACGATGGAATAGACCAGCGCAAGCCCCAGTCCTGTTCCTTCACCGGGGTCCTTTGTGGTGAAGAATGGCTCGAACAATCGGTCCATGATTGCCTTGGATATTCCACTGCCTTCGTCCTCGACGATCAAATCCACAGTGTGTTCGGATGCTTCGCTCTTGACCCTGACCGCGCTGCCCGCAGGCGAAGCATCGCGCGCATTGGACAGCAGGTTGATCAGCACCTGCGCAAGCCGTTGCGGGTCACCATCGACCCAGTGTTCGGGGTTGCACAGGTTATAGAACTGCACTTCGAAATTGCGTCGGTTCAATGCCAGCAGGCCGATGGCATCCTGAGCCACTTCGGCCAGACAGACGGCTTCGTCGCTGTGCTGATGAGCGCCGGCGTGGGCAAAGCTCATCAGCGACTGCACGATACGCGACACGCGTTTGGTCTGTTCGAGAATCTGGCTGCTGATTTCCTTCAGCTCGTCGTCTTCTTCACGCTCTTCCCGAAGGTTCTGCGCCAGACAGGCAATACCGGTGATCGGATTGCCGATCTCGTGGGCGACACCTGCCGCCAGTCGGCCAATGCTCGCCAGTCGTTCGGAGTGGACCAGCTTGTCTTCAAGCATCTGAGTGTCGGTCAGGTCTTCGACCAGCAGTACCAGACCGCTGTTGCCCGGAGCGAGCGGCTCGTTGATGGCCGCCTTGTGCAGGTTGAGCCAGCGGGTCTGCCCGTCCAGGCCAAGGCGCTGCTTGTGTAAGTGTTCGTCAGGCACGCTGACGAAGCCGGTCAGCAGGCCTTTCCAAGGCTCGGCAATGGTTTCAAGGCGTGACCCCACGACGCGCTGCGCGACGATGCCGGTCAGCTCTTCCATGGCGCGGTTCCACATCAGGATTTCCTGATCCTCGGCCAGCGAGCACACACCCATCGGCAGTTCCTGCAGGGTCTGGCGATGGTAGCGGCGCAGCGCATCGAGCTCGGCAGCGAGACCGGTCAGGCGCGAGTGGTAATCCTCAAGCCGGCTTTCGATGAAGTGGATATCTTCGGTGACGTATTTTTCGCTGCCCGATTTGTAGGGCAGGAACGTCTCCACCATGTCCTGAGCGACACTGGGGCCCATCAGGCCGGACAGATTGGCCTCGATCCGGTCGCGCAGGCGCCGCAAGGCGTAAGGCCTGCGTTCATCGAAAGGCAGATACAGATCGCGCAGGGCCTGTTCGACTTCTTTCTGCGCCGCCTTCGCGCCCAGCGGCTTAGCCAGTTGCGTGGCGAACTCCTGGGGCGACACGGCGTGAAGTTCGCGGCGTTGCGGCCTGCGCACGTTATCGACCGCGCAGGCCTCGGCGGCGCTGACTTCTTCGGCGCTGGCATTGGTGAACAGCGACACCAGGGTGAACAACAGCACGTTGGCGGCCAGGGATGCGATGGCCGCCATGTGCCAGCTGGTGTCGTCCAGCACGTAGATCATGTTCAGCAGCGGAATGTAGAAGCCCTGCAGGTTGCTGATCAACGGCAGCAGCATGCTCACCACCCAGACCGCGATCCCGGCCAGCAATCCGGCAATAAAGCCGCGCCGGTTCGCCGTCGGCCAGTAGAGCACTGAGAGCACGCCTGGCAGAAACTGCAGCGTCGCAACGAAGGCCACGATGCCCAGATTGGCCAGATCCTGCTGGGCGCCGAGCATCAGGTAGAAGCCATAGCCTGCGGCGATGATCGCCACGATAAGCCCGCGTCGGGTCCATTTCAGCCAGCGATAGATGTTGCCTTCAGCCGGAGGCTGGTAAAGCGGCAGCACCAGATGGTTGAGCGCCATGCCCGACAGCGCGAGCGTGGTGACGATGATCAGTCCGCTGGCCGCTGACAGACCGCCAATGTAGGCGAGCAGCGCGAGGGCCGGCTTGTTGGCGGCCATGCCGATGCCGAGGGTGAAGTATTCGGGGCTGGTCGTCGCGCCGAGCTTGAGTCCGGCCCAGAGAATCAGCGGGACGGCGAGGCTGATCAGCAGCAGGAACAGCGGCAGGCCCCAGCTTGCACTGACCAGCGAGCGCGGGTTGAGGTTTTCGGTGAAGGTCATGTGGTACATGTGCGGCATCACGATCGCCGAGGCGAAGAACACCAGCAGCAACGTGCGCCACGGACCTTCCTGCAGCGGCGTATGCAGCGAAGCCAGGGCGGTCTGATTCTGCAGCAGCCAGAGCTCCAGTTGCTGCGGCCCATCGAATACGCCATACAGCGCATACAGCCCGACGCCGCCCAGCGCGATCAGTTTGACCAGCGATTCAAACGCGATGGCGAATACCAATCCCTCGTGTTTTTCGCGCGTCGCGATGTGCCGTGAGCCGAAGAAGATCGTGAACAGCATGATGATCGCGCAAAACGCCACGGCCACACGGTCCTGCACCGGCTCGCGCGTCAGGATGCTGATCGAGTCGGCAACCGCCTGAATCTGCAGCGCCAGCAAGGGCAGCACACCAATCAGCATGAACACCGTGGTCAGCGCGCCCGCCCAGGTACTGCGGAAGCGGAACGCGAACAGGTCGGCCAGTGATGACAGCTGGTAGGTACGGGTGATCTTCAGAATCGGGTAAAGCAGCACCGGTGCCAGCAGGAATGCACCGGACACACCGAGGTAGCTGGACAGAAAGCCATAGCCGTACTGATAGGCCAGCCCGACCGTGCCGTAGAACGCCCAGGCACTGGCATAGACGCCCAACGACAGGGTGTAGGTCAGTGGATGACGAATGATTGCGCGCGGAATCAGGCCGCGCTCGCTGACCCAGGCAACACCAAACAGCACCAGCAGATAGCCGGCGCTCACCAGCAACATCTGCGTCAGGCTAAAGCTCATCGGCATCTCGCTGGCTCTGCAGAATGAAAGTCACCACGATCAGGATCAGCCAAAGCAGATAAGGCCGGTACCAGGCACCTGTCGCGTCGATCCACCAGTCCATGATGGCCGGGGAGAAAAGGTAAATACCTACCACCAGAAGCAAAACCAACCGGTATATGTACATCTGGTCTCCCTGCGCTGGTAGATGAGGAGCGGCATGGTAACGGATGCGCGACAAGCTGCAAGTAGCCATAAGCAGTAGTTTTCAGCAACCGCTCTGGCTCAGTCTATCCGGGCTTCTTCAATGTTGTGCAGCCTGGGGATAAGGTCCGGGTTCCAGTGCTCGACGCCCCAGGCCAACACCTCGTGCGCTGTTGCGTACATCAACTGCGAATCGGTGGGCTGACCCAGCGCACGCAAGGCACGCAGCAGCAGGGGCGTGGCCTGATCGGCAGGCAAGGGCGGCGAGCGATAGGATTTTCCGAGCTTGTGGCCGTCCGGTTGGGTAATCAGCGGCACGTGCAGGTAGCGCGGCTCAGGAATGCCCAGCAACTCCTGCAGATACAACTGGCGGGGAGTCGAGTCCAGCAGGTCCGCGCCGCGCACGATATCCGTCACGCCTTGCCAGGCATCGTCGATGACGACTGCCAGTTGATAGGCGTACAGGCCATCCCGGCGGCGAATCACGAAATCTCCGCTTTCATTGCCCAGGTGCATGCGGAACGTGCCTTGCACCCGGTCTTCGAAGCGATATTCCAGTTCCGGCACCCGAATACGGATGGCGGCATTGTCGGGCGAATGCCCTGCGTTGCGGCACAGGCCGGGATAAACGCCGTTATATTCTTCCAGTTGTTTGCGTGAGCAGGTGCAGGCATAGGCCAGGCCATGGCTGAACCAGCGATCGATAATGGCGGCGTAGGCGTCGTGGCGTTCGCTCTGACGGAGCAACTCGCCGTCCCACTCGAAACCGTAACGCTCCAGTGTTTCGAGAATGGCGGCTTGCGCACCGGTCACTTCACGGGGCGGATCCAGATCTTCCATGCGCATCAGCCACTGTCCGCCTGCTGCGCGCGCGTCGAGATAGGACGCAAGCGCTGCGACCAGCGAACCAAAATGCAGATAACCACTGGGCGTCGGCGCAAAGCGCCCGATGTAGGCAGATTTTTTCATGGGCCGGATGTTACTGGTGCGCAGCTTTGGCGAGCAAGCGTGAGGCGAGCTGCATCTCCACGTAGAGCGATGTGCGCGATCAAAAGCGACTTCCTGATCCGTAAAAACAAAAAAAAGACGCCGAAGCGTCTTTTTTATTCAAGGCAGGTCCTGCAGGTCACTTACCGACCTGTTTTTCCTTGATTTCCGCCAGCGTCTTGCAGTCGATGCACAGATCCGCAGTCGGACGGGCTTCGAGGCGGCGGATGCCGATCTCGACGCCGCAGGATTCGCACCAGCCATACTCTTCGTCAAGGATCAGTTGCAGCGTCTTGTCGATCTTCTTGATCAGTTTGCGTTCGCGATCACGGGCGCGAAGTTCAAGGCTGAACTCTTCTTCCTGACTGGCGCGGTCCGCCGGGTCAGGGAAATTGGCAGCTTCGTCCTTCATGTGGTCCACCGTGCGGTCGACCTCTTGCATCAAGTCCTGTTTCCACTTGTTCAGGATCTTGGTGAAGTGCGCGCGCATAGGCTCGCTCATGTACTCTTCATCCTTCGTCGGAACGTAGGGTGAAAAGCCGCTGATTAGATGGTTCTGTTGCTTTTCTGGGGTGGGCATGTATGGACCGCCTCTCACTCTTCTAATCTATTGCGCAGGATTGTTCCATCACCGACACCCGTCGGCCCTGCAGCTGCAAGCGGGCGAACTTACCAGATCAAATCGGAGTGCGCTACTCCCGGTTGTCGAGCATGACGAAGCGGTCTGCTTGCAGAGACGACCGGAACGAAACTGCCTTTACCTTAAATGAACTCTAGCTCTGGACGGCCGTCGTAGCTTTCTTTTCTTCCGGCTTTATCGATACGCCCTGCAAGATCATTTAGGGTACCGCTGGCGCAGGGTGGGTAGAATCGTGCTCCTCTGTCGTGACAATCACATTTCCAGAAGCCTTCGTCATAAAGGAAGACCCATGGCCCAGCCTTACAGTGCGCGCAGTCGCGCCATCGAACCGTTTCATGTCATGGCGCTGCTGGCGCGCGCTAATGAGCTGCAGGCGGCGGGTCACGACGTTATCCATCTGGAGATAGGCGAGCCGGATTTCACGACAGCCGCACCCATTATTGCGGCCGGCCAGGCGGCGCTGGCAGACGGCAAGACACGCTATACCGCCGCCCGTGGGCTGCCCCAGCTGCGTGAGGCGATTTCCGGTTTCTATGCCCAGCGTTATCAGGTTGAAATCGATCCCGAGCGAATTCTGGTCACGCCGGGCGGTTCGGGTGCGCTGCTGCTGGCCAGCAGTCTGCTGGTGGATCCGGGCAAGCACTGGCTCCTTGCCGATCCGGGTTATCCGTGCAATCGGCATTTTCTGCGTCTGGTCGAAGGTGGCGCGCAACTGGTGCCGGTCGGCCCGCAGGAGCGCTATCAACTGACGCCCGAACTGGTCGAACAATGCTGGAATGACGACAGTGTCGGTGCGCTGGTGGCATCGCCCGCCAATCCCACCGGTACCTTGTTGCATCGCGATGAACTGGCCGCCCTGGCGCAGACCTTGAAAGCGCGCAACGGGCATCTGGTGGTTGACGAGATTTACCACGGCCTGACCTATGGCATGGACGCCAGCAGTGTGCTTGAAGTCGATGATGACGCCTTTGTGCTCAACAGTTTTTCCAAGTACTTCGGCATGACCGGCTGGCGTCTGGGTTGGCTGGTCGCGCCGGCAGATGCGGTTGGCGACCTGGAAAAGCTGGCTCAGAACCTCTACATCAGTGCGCCCAGCATGGCGCAATACGCGGCGCTCGCCTGCTTCGAACCGCAGACGCTGGAGATTCTCGAGCAGCGCCGTGCAGAATTCGGTCGCCGTCGGGATTTCCTGCTGCCTGCCTTGCGGGAGTTGGGTTTTGGTATTGCTGTCGAGCCTGAGGGCGCGTTTTACCTGTATGCCGACATCAGCGCCTTCGGTGGTGATGCCTTTGCTTTCTGTCGACACTTCCTTGAAACCGAACATGTCGCGTTCACGCCCGGGCTGGACTTTGGTCGTCATCTGGCCGGGCATAATGTGCGCTTTGCCTACACCCAGAGCCTGCCCAGATTGCAGGAGGCTGTCGAGCGCATCGCCCGCGGCCTGCGCAGCTGGAGCGCCTGATGCGGTTTTCGCCTGAGCTGGAGCAGGGTCGCCTGATTGTTCGCTACAAACGTTTCCTGGCCGATATCGAGACCGAAAGCGGCGAGCTGTTGACCATTCATTGCCCCAACACCGGTTCGATGCTCAATTGCATGATGCCGGGAGGGCGAGTCTGGTTCAGTCGCTCCAATGATCCGAAGCGCAAATTGCCGGGAACGTGGGAAATCAGTGAAACGCCGCAGGGCCGTTTCGCGTGCATCAATACCGGGCGCGCCAACACCCTGGTGGAGGAAGCTTTGCGCGCTGGAGTGATCAGTGAGCTCGACGGTTTCACTGCGCTCAAGCGCGAGGTGGCGTATGGGCAGGAAAAAAGCCGGGTCGATTTCCGTCTCGAGTATCCCGACGGTTTTGTGTATCTGGAAGTAAAAAGCGTCACCCTCGGCTTTGACGGGTCGGCTGTCGCGGCGTTTCCTGATGCCGTGACACAACGTGGAGCGCGTCACCTGCGCGAACTGGCGGCTTTGGCACGCGATGGCGTGCGGTCGGTCCTGCTGTATTGCGTCAACCTCACCGGGATCGAATCGGTGCGACCGGCGCAGGAGATTGATCCCGCTTATGCTCTGGCGTTGAAGGACGCGATGGATGCCGGTGTCGAGGTTCTGGCCTATGGCGTGCAGTTGGATCCGCAGGAAGTACGTATCGACCGGCCCTTGCGGGTGCAATGGCTGGAATAAGCCAGCGATGATCGGGTGCTCAGTCCTGCAGGTCTTCTTCGGGCAACGTTACCCAGATACCCTGAGCATCTTCATGGGAGTCCAGCGCGGTCAGTGACTGACCTTCGCAGGGGCCGGCCACGCACTCGCCATTCTCGATCAGAAATAGCGCACCGTGGGTGGCGCACTGGATCAGGCTGGCGCTGCTGTCCAAAAACTGGTCGGGCTGCCATTCCAGAGGGATGCCGCGATGCGGGCAGCGGTTTTTGTAGATGAAAACTTCGCCTTTTCGGCGTATCGCCAGAAGCTTGTAGTCTTCCAGCTCGAACCCCCGGCTCTGTGATTCCGGCAGGTGGCTGGATGTGCAAAGAAATCTCAAGAAAACCCCATGAAGCATGAATGGTCTTTGACGTTGCTCTGGTCGAAATGTCTGCCGCCAGGGTCATTGGGTGTGATGTTAGTCTGGTAGCGCGCCAATGTGATCAGGTAATGTTGCCTGATGCCTGGATTTTCGGGCCACACGTGAGCAGTTGGATTCAGGAATGATTCGTGACACCCAGAGTGGCCTGGTGCTGACAAGCAGGCAGCTTGCCGAGCGCCTCGCTGCCGCCCCCAGGGTTCTGGTGGGCCAACAGCACGACAACCCCGATCACCATGCCGTGCAATTATGGCTTTTGCAGGTGCTGGCCGACCAGCGAGCCCAAGGGAGTGTGCTGCTCGAAACGCTGAGCCCGAACCAGCAGGCCTCTGTCGACTCGGTCCGAGAGCAGATTACCCAGTCAGATGGGCCTGTGGACCTGCCCGCAGCCTTGCAGTGGCAATCGGGCTGGAACTGGACCCTGCATGGTCCGGTCGTGCGGTTTGTGCTGGCTCAACCTTATCCCTTGCTGTCAGCCAATCTCGATCTGGGCGAAGTAAAGTCGATTTATCAGCACGTTCCTGCACTTCCGGGTTCGCGCTCTAACGCTCCTGAAGTGCAGATACTGTTGATGGGGCATCTGCGTGCCTCGCATGAAGGCCTTCTGCCTGAAGGTCAGGAGGCGGCGACGCTGGCTGTGCAGCAGCAGCGGGATCGACGTCTGGCTCAAAGCCTGCTCGACGCACCGACGCCCGCAATTCTGATCGCGGGTTTCTGGCATGCGCGCAAGGATGCGGGCGCGCCCCTGCACATTGCGGACCTTGATACGGGCGCCGCGCCGCTCGTGTTGCTGCTGGCTCAGATCGGGGATGAGATTGCCGAGGGAAGTGCCGACTACGTCTGGTACACAGTTGCCAGACCCAGGCAGGACCCAGGCATTCGGTAGCATCGGATTTTTCCTTGTTTGACGTGGTACTTGTCCCGAGCTGCAAGGGCGCGTCCTTCCGAAGCGCTGGCTCGTATATCGTCTCGCTCCCGTTTTTGCGAGCGATCTACCCATGACAGCGATCACTGCCGATGATGAGCAACTGGCACGCCAGGCCATAGCCTTGATGGAGCTCTTCGCCCTCAATCACGACGACACCGAACAGCGCATCATCGGGGTCTGTCAGCGGGCACTGACGCCGCTGGGGCCTGTAGCCGCAGTCTGTGTTTCTCCGCGTTTTGTCTGTCTGGCGCGTACGACGCTGGATCGACTTCGGGCGCATCAGGTCCGGGTTGTGGCCGTGGTCAACTTTCCCCACGGGGGAACGGATCCCGAGGCAGCGGCTTCCGAGACGCGCGCGGCCATGCTTGCGGGTGCCGACGAGATCGATGTGGTCTATCCCTTCAGGTCGTTGCTCGGCGGCGATCAGCAGACCGGTATGGATCTGCTCTCGGCCTGCCGATCCCGGCTCGATGGGCGGGTCAAATTGACGGCCACGCTTGAGACCGGCGAACTGAGAGATTCGGAAGTTATTCATACGGCTTGCGGCGCGGCCATCGAAGCGGGGGCTGATTTTCTAAAGACCGGCACCGGCAAATCCGCGCGTCACGCAACACCCCAGGCTGCGCGAATCATGCTGGAGTCCATTGCCGACACGGGCGGGCAGGTCGGCTTCAAGGTCGCAGGCGGGCTTCGCACCTTCGAAGACGCCAGGCTTTTCATCCAGTTGGCTCATGCCAGGTTTGGAGCTCACTGGATAGTAAGTGAGCGAGTACGGCTGGGCGGATCGAGTCTGCTTGATGACCTGCTGGGAAGGCTTGGCTTGTACGCATCGACAGGTCACTAAGCATCTTTCGAAGGCAAAAAAAAGACCCGGCAAAGAGCCGGGTCAAAAACCGTGATTAGCCTGATGAGGAGATAATCTGAAAGTCCGAACCAAGGTCTTTCAGTTATCATCCAGTCTCGCGACCGGATGTGATAATCATAACGATTCTCATTTGTAAGTCAACAGTTCTTTTCCCCGTATGTCAGGTGCTAGAAATCGATGCCAAAAAGCATTGGGCAGCAAGGGGGAGGGCGTCGCAGGACGTGCATGAACGAACAAAAAACCGCTCACATCCGGCAGGCGTTGCGCATACCGGTTCAGACGGTGTTTCAAGAGCAATAGCTGAAAAGCAATGCTCAGCGAGTGCGATAGCGCAGTCGGGTACCGAAATTCACAGACATCAGAATTTCGTCTGCCGTGAGTTCTGCCGGGAAATAAGCGCCCGATATCTGCGCATGCGCGATGCTCGCACCTTCCATCGGTGTGTTGCGCAAATCCAGACCGCGAAGATCGGCCGAGCGGAAGTAGGCATCTGTGAAATCGATACCGGTGGTATCCAGTTCACGCAGATCCAGACCCCGGAAATCACCCCCGGCCATGTCGATGGTGCCGGTCTTCGGCTTTTCCTGGTTGAAGCCTTCGACGTCGTCTCTACGCAGCATGATGTAAAGCGGTGAGTCGATCTGTTTGGGCTGGCTCATGATGGCCTCGTGGTTTGCGTTGGAATTATGGCGCCAGTATATCGCCACCATTACTCAGCCGTGAAGCACTACCTGCCCAACGGCTGAGCCTTGATCTCAGAGGCCGGGCAGACGCTGGCGCAACTGGTCGATCAGGCCGTCCAGATCACTGCTCTGGTTGGTCGCAACATGCTTGCTGTAGACGATTTCTTCCTCGGTCAGTGGCTCGCGGCTGGCCTGCTGGGCCTTGATAACGTCCATGGTCGCGTCCGAAGGATCGGAGTTCTGCGCCTGACGCTGTGCCAGCCAGCCTTCGATAACGGCGTCCGGCGCTTCGCAATCCAGAATCAGGAACGGTACGCCAGTGGTTTCGGCCACTTTGGCGGCTGCAACGCGCTGTTCGTGCTTGAGATAGGTGGCGTCAATCACGACGGCAAAGCCTGCGCGCAATGTTTTTCCCGCCAGCTCGTGCAGACGATTGTAGGTCGCGCTGCTGGCCTGATCTCCGTAAAGCGCGGTGCTTTCATCGGAGAACATGCGCTTGCGCTCGACGTCCGAACGCAGACGGATCGCGCCCAGCGATTCGACCAGACGCATGGCGACATGGCTTTTGCCGACAGCAGAAACCCCGTGGGTCACCACCATAAAGCACGACGGAATGGCGCTGTAGCTCTCGGCCAGATTCGCGTAATTGCGGTACTGGCGAAGGGTCGCAGCACGTTGAACGCCGTCGGCGTCGGCGGGCTGGCTGAATAGCGCAACCTTGGCGCGCACCATGGCCCGGTAGGCCTTGTAGAAGTTGAGCAGTTCAAGGCCGTCATAGTCGCCGGTCTTTTCCAGATACAGGCTGATCAGGCGTCGAGAAAGCGATTTCAAGCCGCGGTCTTCCAGGTCCATGGCCAGAAAGCCGATGTCGGCATAGACATCGGTCTTGCGGAACGGCTCGTTGAACTCGATGCAGTCGAACAGAACGACCTTGCCGTCGATCACGGTCGCGTTGCCCAGATGG
The DNA here is from genome assembly GCF_900184295.1 of Pseudomonas viridiflava. NCBI lineage: Bacteria > Pseudomonadati > Pseudomonadota > Gammaproteobacteria > Pseudomonadales > Pseudomonadaceae > Pseudomonas > Pseudomonas viridiflava. The sequence goes on along the minus strand of NZ_LT855380.1, from coordinate 4,959,526 downwards.
ATGTCGCCATGACATTCGCGGATAAAACCTTCTGCCTTGCGCTGAGTCATCAACGGCTTGAGGCGCTCGAAGCTCGATTCTGCCCATGCCTGTAAGGCATCGAGTTGAGTCAGATCAGATTTTTCGCTGATGAGAGGGCGAATCTGCTCGAAGTTCTGCAGCACTGGCGCCATGACGCTGTCGGGCGAACCGAGATCAGTGTCAGCCATGACGCGTGGTGCCTGCTCATGAACCCCGGCGATCTGGATCGCCAGTTCGTCGATATGCCCGGCGGTCAGCTCGCCGTTAGCCTGCAGGGTGCTCAGCAGGTTGGCTTGCGAGAACTGACGCATCTTGAGCGCGTACTCGATGACTTCACCGCTGCCGCCCAGTTGCGGGGCTTCGACAGAACCAGTAATCGGCAGCACTTCGAGATACAGATCGTCGGTCATGCGCTGGTTCAGGCGCAGTTCTTCGTTGCAGAAATGCTCGCGCGACGACAGCGTGGTGAAGTCGAGAAAGCCGAAGTTCGCGGGCTTTTTGATCTTGTAGGCGTAGGGGCCGGTGAGCAATACCCATGAGATATGGGTTTCGATAACCTGAAAATCTTCTACCGGATGTGGGAAAAGAGCGGGATTTTGCAGGGCTGCGATCAAAGACTGGCTCACGGGCGATCCTTCAGGAATGGATTCAAAAAATGTAACTGTTAGATGCGGCCATTATGGCCGCTTGGCGCGACGCTGCAAACCGCCGACTCGGGCGTCTGTCGAAGCCATGCAAAGTGCGTATAATCCGCGCCCATGACTCGATCCCGCACCTCTCGTCCCTCGAAAAAACAACCCTCCGGCAGCCTGCGCAAGTGGCTGGGCTGGGCGTTGAAGCTCAGCATTGTCGGTCTGGTCCTGGTGGCTGGACTGGCCATCTACCTTGACGCGATCGTCCAGGAAAAATTCTCCGGCAAGCGCTGGACGATTCCTGCGAAGGTCTACGCGCGTCCGCTGGAGCTGTTCGTTGGCCAGAAGCTCAGTCGCGATGACTTTCTCATCGAACTCGATGCGCTGGGCTACCGCCGCGAAAGCGTGGCAAACGGTCCTGGCGCTGCCGCCGTCAACGGCAACACAGTCGACCTCAATACCCGTGGCTTCCAGTTTTACGAAGGCACCGACCCGGCCCAGCAGGTCCGCGTGCGCTTCTCCGGTGATTACGTTGCCGACCTGTCGTCCGGCAACGGCAGCAAGCTGGCTGTGGCTCGTCTCGAACCGCTGCTGATAGGCGGTCTTTACCCCAAGAATCTTGAAGACCGGATCCTCATCAAGCTGGATCAGGCACCGCCATACCTGCTCGACGGGCTGGTAGCGGTTGAAGACCGTGATTTCTACCACCACTTCGGTGTGTCGCCCAAATCCATCGCGCGCGCCATTTGGGTCAACACGTCTCAGGGGCAGATGCGTCAGGGCGGCAGTACGCTGACCCAGCAGTTGGTGAAGAACTTCTACCTGACCAACGAGCGCAGTCTCTCGCGCAAACTGACCGAGGCCATGATGGCCGTGCTGCTGGAGATCCATTACAGCAAGCAGGAGATCCTCGAGGCCTACCTCAATGAGGTGTTCGTCGGTCAGGATGGTCAGCGTGCAGTGCATGGCTTCGGTCTGGCCAGCCAGTACTTCTTCAGTCAGCCTCTGTCCGAGCTGAAAATCCATCAAGTGGCGATGCTGGTCGGGCTGGTCAAGGGGCCCTCCTTCTATAACCCGCGTCGTAATCCCGAGCGCGCGCTCGAGCGCCGTAATCTGGTGCTTGATCTGTTCGAGCAGCAAGGCGTTGCCACCGCTGAAGTCGTGGCGGCAGCCAAGAAGATGCCGTTGGGCGTGACCAAGACCGGTACGCTGGCCGACAGCTCGTTCCCCGCCTTCCTGGATCTGGTCAAGCGTCAATTGCGTGAAGACTACCGCGACGAAGACTTGACCGAAGAGGGGCTGCGGATTTTCACCAGCTTCGACCCGATCCTGCAGATGAAGTCCCAGGCGGCCATGGACGATACGTTCAAGCGGCTGGCCGGGCGCAAGGGTTCCGACGATGTTGAATCGGCAATGGTCGTGACCAACCCGGAAACCGGTGAAGTGCAGGCCCTGTTGGGCAGTCGTCAGGCAGGGTTTGCAGGTTTCAACCGTGCCATCGACGCCGTGCGGCCCATCGGCTCGCTGGTCAAGCCGGCCATCTACCTCACCGCGCTTGAGCGTCCGAGTCAGTACACGCTGACCAGCTGGATCGCCGATGAACTGTTTCAGGTCAAGGGCGCTGATGGCCAGGTCTGGAAACCCCAGAACTACGATCACAAGTCACACGGCAATATCTTCCTGTATCAGGGGCTGGCGCATTCCTACAACCTGTCCACCGCCAAGCTGGGCCTTGAACTGGGTGTTCCTACCGTCTTCAAGACGCTGGCGAAGCTGGGTGTGACGCGGGAGTGGCCTGCCTATCCGTCCATGCTGCTGGGCGCTGGCGGGCTGACGCCGATGGAAGTCGCCACCATGTACCAGACCATTGCCAGCGGTGGTTTCAACACGCCGATGCGCGGTATTCGCAGTGTGCTGACCGCAGAAGGCGAGCCGCTCAAGCGCTATCCGTTCCAGATCGAGCAGCGCTTCGATCCGGGCGCCATTTATCTGGTGCAGAATGCGATGCAGCGCGTCATGCGTGAAGGTACGGGCAAGTCGGTCTATAACGTGTTGCCCGCCTCGCTGAACCTCGCGGGCAAGACAGGTACCAGTAACGATTCGCGTGACAGCTGGTTCGCCGGCTTCAGTCAGGACCTGCTGGCCGTGGTGTGGATGGGTCGCGACGATAACGGCAAGACGCCGTTCACCGGTGCCACGGGTGCGTTGCAGGTCTGGACCAGTTTCATGCGCAAGGCCGATCCGTTGCCACTGGACATGGCCATGCCGGATAACGTCGTCCAGGCCTGGGTCAACGCCCAGACCGGACAGGGTTCTGATGCCAGCTGCCCGAATGCCGTACAGATGCCGTATATTCGCGGCAGTGAACCCCAGCCCGGCGCCACATGCGGCGGCACTCCGGCACCTGCCACTGAGGTGATGGACTGGGTCAAGGGGTGGTTGAACTAAGCAATGAGGGTTTGAAGTGAATAAATGGTGGATTCCAGCTCTAACGACTCTGGCGTTGCTCAACGGTTGCGCCAGTGTGGAGCGCGGCTCGATTCCGGTTGTGGATTCGAGTTCGAAAGTGTCAAACGGCGAACGTGTCTCTGCGTCGCGTAATGGCGCGAACCAGACAAACACGGCTCAGGCTCAACCACAGGCAGTGCCGCAGGACTCAGGTGTCGTGGTGATGATCCCTGGCGCTGGTGGCAGCAATCCGGGGCAGACTTTCTCGCCGCCGGCCAGTCAGGCTCCTTTCAGTGTCGACGCACCCGCTATCGACACCTCGCCAGTCAACCAGGCTCCGGTCAACCCTGCGCCTTCCGGCAATACCAGTTACAGCATGCCGCCTTCATCGGCACCTACCGGGATTCCGTCCAGCGGTGGAGGTCTTTCCGAAGACGAGCAGTTGGATGGTCCGGTACTGGCCTTGCTGACCACCGCCCAGCAACAGCAGAGCGGGGGTGACCTGAACGGTGCATCGTCCAGTCTTGAACGTGCCCAGCGTGTCGCGCCTCGCGAACCGCAAGTGCTTTACCGTCTGGCGCAGGTTCGCCTGGCCCAGGGCGATGCAGCCCAGGCCGAGCAGCTCGCGCGTCGTGGTCTGACGTATGCCAATGGTCGCGCCAGCCTTCAGGCGAGCCTGTGGGAACTGATCGCTCAATCCCGCGAGAAGCAGGGCGACGCTGCCGGTGCGGCACTGGCGCGTCAAAAGGCCCGCTGATGGACGAGCGCTTTCCTGAGATTGCCGAACAGTTGCTGTTGATCGAGCGGGAGCTTCGGGTGCTGGGGTGGTGGGAAACCACACCGCCCAGCGAGCAGGCGTTGTCCAGTCAGGAGCCTTTCTGTGTGGACACGCTGGAATTTGCGCAGTGGCTGCAGTGGATTTTCCTGCCGCGGATGAAGATCATCCTCGAGCGCGACCTGCCGCTGCCCAATGCGTCCGGGATTCTGGAAATGGCTGAGATGGTCTATTCCGGGCGCTTGGGCGAAACCAGACTGTTGCAGCAAAATCTGGCCCGTTTCGATCAATTGATCACTGCCGTCAGCTGACCGGGTGCTGCCTAGCGGCAGTACTCGCTGATGGCTTTCTCCGTCTCTTCGATGCGCGTCTTGCGGTTTTCTTCCGTGAGACGCCTGATTTCTCCACCGACCTGCTCCCGAATCCGCGGATTGTTCTGCAACTGCGCAAGGTTGTTGCGCAGCCCCTCGCAGCTTTCCTCCCGCTTCGCCTCCTGCACCTTTACCTGAGCCTTCACTTTTGCATCGACGGCGCGTTGCTGGGCGTCATCCGATGGTGAGGTGGCAGAAGGCGAGGGTGTAGACGAAGGCTGTGGGGTTTGCACATTGATCTGCTGCGCCTCTTTGTCCGCAGGCGGATGGGCGTCGAAGTGGGTGACACCCTGGGCGTCCACCCATTTATAGATGGGTGCCGCCTGACTGCTCGTGCTCGCTGCCATGGCCAGCGCGGCAGCGAAGATCATCCATTGCATGGTGTTTCCTTGAAATGTCTATGCCACAGGAAAGCTACCATAACGGTGCGCTTCAGTCTGAAACAGTGCAATTTCAGGGCCTTGGTAACAAGAAAGCTCAACGATGACTTGACTTGAGGGGGGCGAATCACAACAATCCAAAGTTCGCTGTAGAAGGACTGCCAGAAGCAGACCCTCTCGGTAGATCATGAGGCGCACACCCGCGCCGACCTGTAACACCCGCAACGCGTTACCTCGCGCTGGGTGGGAATGTTCCGCAACACTCAGGGGCATCCCAATACTTGCTCAGTCAGTGCTGACGTAGTCGGCGACCACCGTCGCTCATGCTCTGCTTGGCAGTAAACCTATTAAGACCCGTCCCGGAGTGGGCGGTATTCTGGCGTTTTAGAGGTGAACAACGTGGAGCTTTTATCTGGCGCTGAAATGATCGTCCGCTTTTTGCGTGACGAAGGCGTTGAGCACATCTATGGGTACCCGGGTGGTGCTCTCCTGCATGTCTACGATGCCCTGTTCAAAGAACCGGCTGTGAGCCATATCCTCGTTCGCCACGAGCAGGCTGCTACGCACATGGCCGATGGCTATGCACGTGCGACCGGCAAGGCGGGTGTGGTACTGGTCACTTCCGGTCCGGGTGCAACCAACGCAATCACCGGTATCGCGACCGCTTACATGGACTCCATTCCAATGGTGGTTCTGTCTGGTCAGGTCGCCAGTACGCTGGTGGGTACCGATGCGTTCCAGGAGACCGACATGATCGGTATCTCCCGTCCGATCGTGAAGCACAGCTTCATGATCAAGCATGCGTCCGAAATCCCGGAAATCCTGAAAAAAGCATTCTATCTGGCGCAATCCGGTCGTCCTGGTCCTGTCGTCGTCGACATTCCGAAGGACATGACCAACCCGGCCGAGAAGTTCGAATACGTCTTCCCAAAGAAAGCCAAGCTGCGTTCCTACAGCCCGGCGGTTCGCGGCCACTCCGGTCAGATCCGCAAGGCCGTCGAAATGCTGCTGGCGGCCAAGCGTCCGATCATTTATGCCGGCGGCGGCGTGATCATGGGCAATGCCTCGGCGCAATTGACCGAGCTGGCTCAACTGCTCAACGCGCCGGTCACTAATACGTTGATGGGCCTGGGTTGCTATCCGGGCACGGATCGTCAGTTCGTGGGCATGCTCGGCATGCACGGCAGCTACACCGCCAACCTGGCCATGCACCACACTGATGTGATCCTCGCAGTCGGCGCGCGTTTCGATGACCGGGTCATCAATGGCGCGAGCAAATTCTGCCCGAACGCCAAGATCATCCACATCGACATCGACCCGGCTTCGATCTCCAAGACCATCAAGGCCGACGTGCCAATCGTCGGGCCTGTCGAAAGCGTGCTGACCGAAATGGTCGCCACCCTCAAAGACATCGGCGAGACACCTGACAAGGCATCCGTTGCTGCCTGGTGGAAGCAGATCGACGAGTGGCGTGCAGGCGGCGACCTGTTCCCTTACAACCGTGGCGATGGCTCGGTCATCAAGCCGCAGACCGTGATCGAAACTTTGTGCGAAGTCACCAAGGGTGATGCCTATGTCACCTCCGACGTGGGTCAGCACCAGATGTTCGCGGCTCAGTACTACCGCTTCAACAAGCCGAACCGCTGGATCAACTCGGGTGGCCTGGGCACGATGGGCTTCGGTTTCCCGGCAGCCATGGGCGTCAAACTGAACTTCCCGGATGCGCACGTTGCGTGTGTGACCGGTGAGGGCAGTATCCAGATGAACATTCAGGAGCTGTCGACCTGCCTGCAGTACGGTTTGCCGGTGAAGATCATTCTGCTCAACAACGGCGTACTGGGCATGGTTCGCCAGTGGCAGGACATGAGCTACGGCGCTCGTCACTCCCACTCCTACATGGAATCGCTGCCTGACTTCGTCAAGCTGGTCGAAGCTTACGGCCACGTCGGCATGCGCATCACTGACCTGAAAGATTTGAAGCCGAAAATGGAAGAAGCCTTTGCCATGACTGATCGTCTGGTCTTCCTCGACATTCAGGTTGATGTCACCGAGCACGTCTATCCGATGCAGATCAAGGACGGCTCCATGCGCGATATGTGGTTGAGCAAGACGGAGCGGACATAATCATGCGGCACATCATTTCCCTACTGCTGGAAAACGAACCGGGTGCGTTGTCTCGTGTCGTCGGGCTGTTCTCGCAGCGTAACTACAACATCGAAAGCCTGACGGTCGCGCCAACCGAGGACCCGACCCTGTCGCGTCTGACGCTGACCACCGTGGGCCATGATGAAGTGATCGAGCAGATCACCAAGAACCTCAACAAGCTCGTCGAAGTGGTCAAGCTCGTCGATCTGTCGGAAAGCGCGCACATCGAGCGCGAGCTGATGCTGGTCAAGGTCAAGGCCACCGGCGCACAGCGTGCCGAGATCAAGCGCACCACGGACATCTTCCGCGGGCAGATCGTCGACGTGACCGCCAGCGTCTATACCGTGCAGTTGAGCGGTACGAGCGACAAACTGGACAGCTTCATTCAGGCCATCGGCACTGCCGCCATCCTGGAAACAGTACGCAGTGGCGTGACGGGCATTGCCCGTGGCGACAAAGTGCTGAGCGTTTAACTCATTAAGCAAATGGCCTGAACGGCCAAGATAACAGGGGATTTCCATGAAAGTTTTTTACGACAAAGACTGCGACCTTTCGATCATCCAGGGCAAGAAAGTTGCCATCATCGGTTACGGTTCCCAGGGCCACGCTCAAGCGTGCAACCTGAAAGACTCCGGCGTTGATGTCACCGTTGGCCTGCGCAAGGGTTCAGCCACTGTCGCCAAAGCTGAAGCTCATGGCCTGAAAGTGACTGACGTTGCTTCCGCCGTCGCTGCTGCCGACCTCGTCATGATTCTGACCCCGGACGAGTTCCAGTCCCAGCTGTACAAGAATGAAGTCGAGCCGAACCTGAAGAAAGGCGCAACGCTGGCCTTCTCCCACGGCTTCGCCATTCACTACAACCAGGTCGTGCCACGTGCTGACCTGGACGTGATCATGATCGCGCCGAAGGCTCCAGGCCACACCGTGCGTACCGAGTTCGTAAAGGGCGGCGGTATTCCTGATCTGATCGCTGTTTACCAGGACGCTTCGGGCAACGCCAAGAACGTCGCGCTGTCCTACGCTTCGGGCGTTGGCGGCGGCCGTACCGGCATCATCGAAACCACCTTCAAGGACGAAACCGAAACCGACCTGTTCGGCGAGCAGGCTGTTCTGTGTGGCGGTACCGTCGAGCTGGTCAAGGCTGGCTTCGAAACCCTGGTTGAAGCCGGTTACGCGCCGGAAATGGCTTACTTCGAGTGCCTGCACGAATTGAAGCTGATCGTTGACCTCATGTACGAAGGCGGTATCGCCAACATGAACTACTCGATCTCCAACAACGCCGAATACGGCGAGTACGTGACGGGCCCTGAAGTCATCAACGCTGAATCCCGTCAGGCCATGCGCAACGCTCTGAAGCGCATCCAGGACGGCGAATACGCCAAGATGTTCATCAGCGAAGGTGCTACCGGCTACCCATCGATGACCGCCAAGCGTCGCAACAACGCTGCGCACGGCATCGAAATCATCGGCGAGAAACTGCGCTCGATGATGCCTTGGATCGCGGCGAACAAAATCGTCGACAAGGACAAGAACTGACCTCTTTCAGTTCATGAAAAAACGCGGCCAACAGGCCGCGTTTTTTCGTTATGGGGCCTGGCTCTGGTATAAAGCTGCATCGTTTGCCGACGAACCCTCGTCGCAGACATCTGTCGAACCTTTTCAAACCGCTGCAAGGTAATGTCCATGAGCGAACGTCCTGAAGAGCCGAACAAGGCCTCTGACGCTGAAAGTCTGCTACCAATCGATGAACACGTTGAAGAAGGGCACGATGACGAAGGCCGCAAGGTCCGTCACCGCGGCATCTATCTGCTACCCAATCTGTTCACCACCGCCAATCTGTTTGCGGGCTTCTATTCCATCATCAGTTCCATGAGCGCCCAGAGCGCCTTGAGCGCAGGTGATACGGCAGGTGCCAGCAAGTACTTCGCCTTTGCCGCCATCGCCATCTTCGTGGCCATGGTGCTGGACGGTCTCGACGGCCGTGTGGCACGCATGACCAACACGCAAAGTGCGTTCGGCGCCGAGTACGACTCGCTGTCCGACATGGTTGCCTTTGGTGTGGCGCCTGCCTTGCTGGCATTTGGCTGGGCGCTGGGCGATATGGGCAAGGTCGGCTGGATGGTTGCCTTCATCTATGTGGCCGGTGCGGCGTTGCGTCTGGCGCGTTTCAACACTCAGGTGGGCAAGGCTGACAAGCGTTACTTCATCGGGCTGGCCAGTCCGGCTGCTGCGGGTGTGGTGGCAGGTACTGTCTGGGCGTTCAGCGACTTCGGCATTCAGGGTTCCAAGTTGTCGTTCCTGGTCGCGCTGCTGGTGGCCGGTGCCGGTATGTTGATGGTCAGCAACATCAAGTACAACAGCTTCAAGGAGCTGGATCTGAGAGGGCGCGTACCGTTCGTTGCGATTCTGGCAGTGGTTCTGGTATTCGCTGTGGTGTTCAGTGATCCGCCGCGTATTCTGCTGCTGATCTTCCTCGGTTACGCGCTATCGGGTCCAGCTCAGTATTTGTTGCGTCTTCGTCGCCACAAATCCTCCAACTGATCTATTTTCCCCCATACTCCGTAGTCTATTGGTGCATCAGTTCCCCTAGGCTGCGGAGTCATCATGCTAATAAAGCTTCCTTCTGCGTCCGACTCCAAAGAGTCCGACGTTACGCCTGAATCCATTTACCTTTCCCGACGTACGCTGATGGCCAGTTCTCTGGCCGGATTGGCCGTGAGCGCCTTGCCGCGCTGGGCCAGTGCTGCAGACCCTTCCCGTTACGCCGATGTGGAGGCGGGCAAGGCGCCGGGCTGGTTTGCTGAAAAACTTCCCGACACCAAATGGCAGGCGGTGGACGTCAAGGGCGAGGCAATCACGCCTTTCAAGGACGCGACGCACTACAACAACTTTTATGAGTTCGGGACTGACAAGGGCGATCCGGCGAAAAACGCAGGTTCCTTGAGAACCGAGCCGTGGAGTGTGGTGATCGATGGTGAAGTGGGTAAGCCGGGGCGCTACGCACTCGAAGACTTCATGAAGCCTTATCAGCTGGAAGAGCGCATCTATCGTCTGCGCTGCGTGGAAGCCTGGTCGATGGTGATTCCGTGGATTGGTTTTCCCATCTCGGCATTGCTCAAGCAGGTCGAGCCGACGTCCAAGGCCAAATACATTCGTTTCGAGACGCTTGAAGATTCCAAGTCGATGCCCGGACAGCGCTCCGATTTCGCACTGATTGACTGGCCTTATGTAGAAGGGCTGCGTCTGGATGAGGCGATGAATCCACTGGCGATTCTGGCGGTAGGGATGTATGGCCGCGAATTACCCAATCAGAACGGCGCGCCCCTTCGGTTGGTGGTGCCATGGAAGTATGGCTTCAAGAGCGTGAAATCCATTGTGCGCATAAGCCTGGTAAGCGAGCAGCCCAAAACGACCTGGCAAAGCATCGCGGCCAATGAGTACGGCTTCTATGCCAACGTGAATCCGACCGTGGATCACCCGCGCTGGACCCAGGCCCGCGAACGACGTCTGCCAAGCGGGCTGTTCAGTCCCAATGTCATGGATACAAAGATGTTCAATGGTTATGAGGAGGAGGTGGCTTCTCTCTATACAGGCATGGATCTGCGGAAGGACTATTGATGCGCTATCCGTTGCTACGTCTTTGCGTATTTCTTGCTGCCTGTGTTGCGCCCGTCCTGTGGCTTTATCAGGCCTGGATATTTGCGCTGGGTCCTGATCCGGGCAAGGCGCTGGTCGAGAACTTCGGGTTGGGGGCGCTGATACTGCTGTTGATCACCCTGGCCATGACGCCGCTGCAGAAGCTGAGCGGCTGGCCGTTCTGGATTGTGGTACGTCGGCAGTTGGGCCTTTGGTGTTTTGCGTATGTGGCTTTGCACATGACCATGTATACGCTCTTCGTTCTTGGGCTGGATTTGGGGCAGTTGGGCGTCGAGTTGGTCAAGCGGCCCTATATTATTGTCGGAGCGCTCGCGTTTCTCTGTCTTCTGGTGCTGGCGGTGACGTCGAATCGATACAGTCAGCGCCGGTTGGGCGCGCGTTGGAAGAAGCTGCATCGGTTGATCTATGTGATTCTCGGGCTTGGTTTGCTGCATATGTTCTGGATTGTCCGGGCCGATCTCAAGGAGTGGGCGCTTTATGCGGCAATAGGGGCAGGGCTGCTTTTGCTGCGAATCCCCGTAATTGCTAAGCGAATCCCGCGTCTTGTTAATGTCGGAGCCAGTCGGCCGGCAAAAACCTGAAAATAACGGTTGACGCGCTCGTTGAGGTGTCTATAATTCGCCCCAATTCCGGCGCAGACGGAAACGAAAAAGCCTTGTAGTTCAATGAGTTACAAAGGTTTATCGAATGAGGTCAGCGAGGAAGTCGGTCGAGTTTGTCTGAATCGACAGCGGTGAGAAAAAAGAGTTTGACACGCGGTTGTAACGCTGTAGAATTCGCCTCCCGCTGACGAGCAACGCAGAGTTGATCGAAGCGCAAGTGATTGAAGTTGATAAGGAAACTTGGAAAACTTCAGAAAATAATCGCTTGACAGTTACAGAGGGCGCTGTAGAATGCGCGCCTCGGGTGAGACGAAAGAATCAACCCACCGCTCTTTAACAACTGAATCAAGCAATTCGTGTGGGTGCTTGTGGTGTCAGACTGAAGTCAACAGATTATCAGCAACCCAAGTTACTCCGCGAGAAATCAAAGATGTAACCAACGATTGCTGAGCCAAGTTTAGGGTTTTCTCAAAACCCAGTTAGATGTTTGAACTGAAGAGTTTGATCATGGCTCAGATTGAACGCTGGCGGCAGGCCTAACACATGCAAGTCGAGCGGTAGAGAGAAGCTTGCTTCTCTTGAGAGCGGCGGACGGGTGAGTAATGCCTAGGAATCTGCCTGGTAGTGGGGGATAACGCTCGGAAACGGACGCTAATACCGCATACGTCCTACGGGAGAAAGCAGGGGACCTTCGGGCCTTGCGCTATCAGATGAGCCTAGGTCGGATTAGCTAGTTGGTGAGGTAATGGCTCACCAAGGCGACGATCCGTAACTGGTCTGAGAGGATGATCAGTCACACTGGAACTGAGACACGGTCCAGACTCCTACGGGAGGCAGCAGTGGGGAATATTGGACAATGGGCGAAAGCCTGATCCAGCCATGCCGCGTGTGTGAAGAAGGTCTTCGGATTGTAAAGCACTTTAAGTTGGGAGGAAGGGCAGTAACCTAATACGTTATTGTTTTGACGTTACCGACAGAATAAGCACCGGCTAACTCTGTGCCAGCAGCCGCGGTAATACAGAGGGTGCAAGCGTTAATCGGAATTACTGGGCGTAAAGCGCGCGTAGGTGGTTTGTTAAGTTGAATGTGAAATCCCCGGGCTCAACCTGGGAACTGCATCCAAAACTGGCAAGCTAGAGTAGGGCAGAGGGTGGTGGAATTTCCTGTGTAGCGGTGAAATGCGTAGATATAGGAAGGAACACCAGTGGCGAAGGCGACCACCTGGGCTCATACTGACACTGAGGTGCGAAAGCGTGGGGAGCAAACAGGATTAGATACCCTGGTAGTCCACGCCGTAAACGATGTCAACTAGCCGTTGGAATCCTTGAGATTTTAGTGGCGCAGCTAACGCATTAAGTTGACCGCCTGGGGAGTACGGCCGCAAGGTTAAAACTCAAATGAATTGACGGGGGCCCGCACAAGCGGTGGAGCATGTGGTTTAATTCGAAGCAACGCGAAGAACCTTACCAGGCCTTGACATCCAATGAATCCTTTAGAGATAGAGGAGTGCCTTCGGGAGCATTGAGACAGGTGCTGCATGGCTGTCGTCAGCTCGTGTCGTGAGATGTTGGGTTAAGTCCCGTAACGAGCGCAACCCTTGTCCTTAGTTACCAGCACGTAATGGTGGGCACTCTAAGGAGACTGCCGGTGACAAACCGGAGGAAGGTGGGGATGACGTCAAGTCATCATGGCCCTTACGGCCTGGGCTACACACGTGCTACAATGGTCGGTACAGAGGGTTGCCAAACCGCGAGGTGGAGCTAATCTCACAAAACCGATCGTAGTCCGGATCGCAGTCTGCAACTCGACTGCGTGAAGTCGGAATCGCTAGTAATCGCGAATCAGAATGTCGCGGTGAATACGTTCCCGGGCCTTGTACACACCGCCCGTCACACCATGGGAGTGGGTTGCACCAGAAGTAGCTAGTCTAACCTTCGGGAGGACGGTTACCACGGTGTGATTCATGACTGGGGTGAAGTCGTAACAAGGTAGCCGTAGGGGAACCTGCGGCTGGATCACCTCCTTAATCGACGACTCAGCTGCACCATAAGCACCCACACGAATTGCTTGATTCATTGAAGAAGACGATAGAAACAGCCCGAAATTGGGTCTGTAGCTCAGTTGGTTAGAGCGCACCCCTGATAAGGGTGAGGTCGGCAGTTCGAATCTGCCCAGACCCACCAATTTTGTGTGGGAAAAGCCTGTAGAAATACGGGGCCATAGCTCAGCTGGGAGAGCGCCTGCCTTGCACGCAGGAGGTCAACGGTTCGATCCCGTTTGGCTCCACCACTTACCGCTGTTTCGTTGTTAGAGCTTAGAAATGAGCATTCCATCCACCGGGTGATGAGTGTTGATTTCTAGTCTTTGATTAGATCGTTCTTTAAAAATTTGGGTATGTGATAGAAAGAAATAGACTGTTGACCACTTTCACTGGTGGTGAACAGGCTAAGGTAAAGTTTGTGAGAACAAACTTTCGGCGAATGTCGTCTTCACAGTATAACCAGATTGCTTGGGGTTATATGGTCAAGTGAAGAAGCGCATACGGTGGATGCCTTGGCAGTCAGAGGCGATGAAAGACGTGGTAGCCTGCGAAAAGCTTCGGGGAGTCGGCAAACAGACTGTGATCCGGAGATGTCTGAATGGGGGAACCCAGCCATCATAAGATGGTTACCTTACACTGAATACATAGGTGTATGGAGCGAACCAGGGGAACTGAAACATCTAAGTACCCTGAGGAAAAGAAATCAACCGAGATTCCCTTAGTAGTGGCGAGCGAACGGGGACCAGCCCTTAAGTTGGATTGAGAGTAGCGGAACGCTCTGGAAAGTGCGGCCATAGTGGGTGATAGCCCTGTACGCGAAAGTCTCTTTGCAATGAAATCGAGTAGGACGGGGCACGAGAAACCTTGTCTGAATATGGGGGGACCATCCTCCAAGGCTAAATACTACTGACTGACCGATAGTGAACCAGTACCGTGAGGGAAAGGCGAAAAGAACCGCGGAGAGCGGAGTGAAATAGATCCTGAAACCGTATGCGTACAAGCAGTGGGAGCCCACTTTGTTGGGTGACTGCGTACCTTTTGTATAATGGGTCAGCGACTTATTTTCAGTGGCAAGCTTAACCGAATAGGGGAGGCGTAGCGAAAGCGAGTCTTAATAGGGCGTCTAGTCGCTGGGAATAGACCCGAAACCGGGCGATCTATCCATGGGCAGGTTGAAGGTTAGGTAACACTGACTGGAGGACCGAACCGACTACCGTTGAAAAGTTAGCGGATGACCTGTGGATCGGAGTGAAAGGCTAATCAAGCTCGGAGATAGCTGGTTCTCCTCGAAAGCTATTTAGGTAGCGCCTCATGTATCACTGTAGGGGGTAGAGCACTGTTTCGGCTAGGGGGTCATCCCGACTTACCAAACCGATGCAAACTCCGAATACCTACAAGTGCCGAGCATGGGAGACACACGGCGGGTGCTAACGTCCGTCGTGAAAAGGGAAACAACCCAGACCGTCAGCTAAGGTCCCAAAGTCATGGTTAAGTGGGAAACGATGTGGGAAGGCTTAGACAGCTAGGAGGTTGGCTTAGAAGCAGCCACCCTTTAAAGAAAGCGTAATAGCTCACTAGTCGAGTCGGCCTGCGCGGAAGATGTAACGGGGCTCAAACCATGCACCGAAGCTACGGGTATCACCTTTGGTGATGCGGTAGAGGAGCGTTCTGTAAGCCTGTGAAGGTGAGTTGAGAAGCTTGCTGGAGGTATCAGAAGTGCGAATGCTGACATGAGTAACGACAATGGGTGTGAAAAACACCCACGCCGAAAGACCAAGGTTTCCTGCGCAACGTTAATCGACGCAGGGTTAGTCGGTCCCTAAGGCGAGGCTGAAAAGCGTAGTCGATGGAAAACAGGTTAATATTCCTGTACTTCTGGTTATTGCGATGGAGGGACGGAGAAGGCTAGGCCAGCCTGGCGTTGGTTGTCCAGGTTTAAGGTGGTAGGCTGAGATCTTAGGTAAATCCGGGATCTCAAGGCCGAGAGCTGATGACGAGTGTTCTTTTAGAACACGAAGTGGTTGATGCCATGCTTCCAAGAAAAGCTTCTAAGCTTCAGGTAACCAGGAACCGTACCCCAAACCGACACAGGTGGTTGGGTAGAGAATACCAAGGCGCTTGAGAGAACTCGGGTGAAGGAACTAGGCAAAATGGCACCGTAACTTCGGGAGAAGGTGCGCCGGTGAGGGTGAAGCATTTACTGCGTAAGCCCACGCCGGTCGAAGATACCAGGCCGCTGCGACTGTTTATTAAAAACACAGCACTCTGCAAACACGAAAGTGGACGTATAGGGTGTGACGCCTGCCCGGTGCCGGAAGGTTAATTGATGGGGTTAGCGCAAGCGAAGCTCTTGATCGAAGCCCCGGTAAACGGCGGCCGTAACTATAACGGTCCTAAGGTAGCGAAATTCCTTGTCGGGTAAGTTCCGACCTGCACGAATGGCGTAACGATGGCGGCGCTGTCTCCACCCGAGACTCAGTGAAATTGAAATCGCTGTGAAGATGCAGTGTATCCGCGGCTAGACGGAAAGACCCCGTGAACCTTTACTATAGCTTTGCACTGGACTTTGAATTTGCTTGTGTAGGATAGGTGGGAGGCTTTGAAGCGTGGACGCCAGTCTGCGTGGAGCCAACCTTGAAATACCACCCTGGCAACTTTGAGGTTCTAACTCAGGTCCGTTATCCGGATCGAGGACAGTGTATGGTGGGTAGTTTGACTGGGGCGGTCTCCTCCTAAAGAGTAACGGAGGAGTACGAAGGTGCGCTCAGACCGGTCGGAAATCGGTCGTAGAGTATAAAGGCAAAAGCGCGCTTGACTGCGAGACAGACACGTCGAGCAGGTACGAAAGTAGGTCTTAGTGATCCGGTGGTTCTGTATGGAAGGGCCATCGCTCAACGGATAAAAGGTACTCCGGGGATAACAGGCTGATACCGCCCAAGAGTTCATATCGACGGCGGTGTTTGGCACCTCGATGTCGGCTCATCACATCCTGGGGCTGAAGCCGGTCCCAAGGGTATGGCTGTTCGCCATTTAAAGTGGTACGCGAGCTGGGTTTAGAACGTCGTGAGACAGTTCGGTCCCTATCTGCCGTGGACGTTTGAGATTTGAGAGGGGCTGCTCCTAGTACGAGAGGACCGGAGTGGACGAACCTCTGGTGTTCCGGTTGTCACGCCAGTGGCATTGCCGGGTAGCTATGTTCGGAAAAGATAACCGCTGAAAGCATCTAAGCGGGAAACTTGCCTCAAGATGAGATCTCACTGGAACCTTGAGTTCCCTGAAGGGCCGTCGAAGACTACGACGTTGATAGGTTGGGTGTGTAAGCGCTGTGAGGCGTTGAGCTAACCAATACTAATTGCCCGTGAGGCTTGACCATATAACACCCAAGCAATCTGCGACTCGAACGAGCACAGATTGCGGTGACTGTGAAGACGACACGAACCGAAAGTTTGCGTCACGAACGACACCGATATCACATACCCAATTTGCTGAATCGCGCCGCACGGCACGCTTCGGTACCCGAATTTCTTGACGACCATAGAGCATTGGAACCACCTGATCCCATCCCGAACTCAGCAGTGAAACGATGCATCGCCGATGGTAGTGTGGGGTTTCCCCATGTGAGAGTAGGTCATCGTCAAGATTAAATTCCAGAACCCCTCATCGCTCACGCGGTGAGGGGTTTTGTCTTTGTGGCGTCTGCAAAAGTGCCACGACGCTCGCCAGCCATCTATAACGCCCATCCTGCTTCCAGCGATTCAGTTGCAGACGTCAGCAGCAGCTCACAACCCCCATACGGCTGTTCACACCACGCACCGTGCAAACCATCAAGGTCATGCCCCCGAACGCCGCCCACAAAAAAGGCCGCATTCACATGCGGCCTTTTCATCACAGCGGTCCCAGACTTACGAAGCCAGCTCCGAAACCTCTTTCTTCACTTCGTCACGACGTTGGATGTACTTCCAGTCGGCTTCATCGATATAAATACCGTTCGGCCCGCTGCCGCCTTCCAGGTCGATAGCGACATGGGCAGAGACTTGGGGCTTTACACTCGCAAGGATCGGCACAAAGCCCAGCTGCAGGCTCGTCTCCAGCAATGCCGCCTGGTTCTTCTCGTCGATGTCTGCGGCTTCGTCCAGGTAGTAAGGCAAGCGCACTCGGCCAGCCTGATCACGGTCCATCAAGTGCAGCAACAGGTACATGTTGGTCAGCGCCTTGATGGTCATCGTCGTGCCGTTGGACGCAGCGCCGTCGATGTCGGTATGGATAACCGGCTGACCATTGACCTTGGTGATTTCGAAGGCCAGTTCGAATAGATCCCTGAGGCCAAGCTGGTTGTGGTTAGCCGCTACCAGACGTGCCAGGTATTCCTTGGCTTCTTCGTTCTTGTTGTCCTGCTCAGCACTCTGGCTCAGATCGAAAACCGACAGCGTCTCGCCCTCTTCGTACTGACCGGCGCTGTGGATAATCTGATCGATATGCTTGAGCGCTTCCTTGTTGGGAGCAAGCACAATGCGGAAGCTGGCCAGGTTGGACACCTGACGCTTGTTGATCTCGCGGTTGAACAGGGCAAGCTGATGCTCAAGGCTGTCATAGTCGCTACGGATGTTGCGCAGCGTGCGGGCAATGTCAGTCACGGCAGCACGACGCGCCTTGCCCAGCGTCAGCGCTTCATCGGTGCGGTGCGCATAGGCATTGATCAGCAACTGCAGTCGACGCTCCATGTCATCTTCGCTGTCGAACTTCGCCACGCCCTTGAGGCGGACCTGCGCATACAGCGCCTCGATCTGACCATCACTGCGCAGCAGACCCTGCCAGCTGTCCTGATAGTCATTGAGCAATGGCAGCAGGTTGTCCATCGAATCGTCGATCGGGTCCATGAATGGCGTGCCGAACGGCAAGTCAGTCGGCAGCAACTGGCGACGGCGCAGTGCATCGTCCAGCGTACGTTGCTTGGATTCCAGGTCGCCGATCTGTCGCGCAACCAGTTGCAGCTTGGCCGACAGCTGCTGGACACGCTCAGTAAACGCATCGCTTGAGCGTTTCAGTTCGTCCTGCGCCGCTTCCATCTGCGCCAGGTCTTCAAGCCTGGAAGGCTCTTCTGCGCTCAGCGTCTGGCAGCGACGGAAGTCTTCAAGCGCTTTCTGTGCGTCCAATACCTGCTGATACAGCGCCTCGGTCTGCGTCTTGCTCGCCGAACGATCTGCTGCCACAGCCTGTTGGGTTTTCAACTGCTTCAGTTCTTTTTCCAGACGCTCTTTCTGGTCGCGCAACGCGGCCCGATCGGCCAGCGCCTGGAGAGCGGGAGGCTCGATACTGGACAGGTTGATCGTCAAACCCGGTACGGTGAACTGATCACCCTTGAAGCCATCCAGAATCGTTTCCAGCGATTTGACCCACGCGTCGCCATCGTCCAGCGCAATACCCTGCTCGCCAAGCGGCAGACTGAACAGCGAGCTGTTGAACAGGCGCATCAGGCGCTCGACATCCGGTTGCGAGAACTCTTCGCGCAAGCGGGCGTAGCTGTTGTTGTCCGCGTGATCGAGTTGCTGCTTGAGTGACTTGAGGCGTTTTTCCAGATCGCGCAGTCGCTCGTCCAGATCCTCGGCGCTGAACTGCCGGGACTGGGCCAGTGCACCGGCCAGTTCGTCATGCGCGTCCTTGGCCGCCAGCAATTGCTGCTCCAGCACTTTCACATCGTCGACCAGAGCAAAGCGGTTCTTCAGGACCGACAGTTCACCGACCCAGCGCTGGATACCGCTGATCTCACGTTCAAGACGCATCAGTTCCTGAGTGCTGGAGCGTTGTTCGTTCTGCATTTCATCCTGCTGGGCACGGTAGTGCTCGGCCTGGATGACCAGCTCTTCCTTGCGTGCACCTGAGTAGTCCGACCAGGTGCCCAGCAAGGAATCGAGAATCGGCGAAAGACGATGCAGCTTGCCGCGCAACAGATCGCGCTGCTTGACGCCCGCAGCCAGTGCTTCGACCAGCGGACCGGCCAGCACCAGTGAGTTGTAATCCTGTTCCATGCGACGCACGTCACGGAAGGCCTCTTCACACGCCGCAATGTAGTCGACGCTGCCGGAGCGCAGGCTGTGCTCGAAGGCATCGAGGAACAGTTGCTTGAGCTTGGCGGCGGTGATTTCGCGCATGTGCAGCAGGTTGATGAACAGTGCCCGGAACGTCTTCAGGCTCTGCTCACTGGTCGAGCGCAGCGGAATCAGTGTCAGGTCCAGCGGGATCGAGGTGTGACCGCCTACCAGCAGGCGGCGCAGTTCGTCCGGCTTGAGCTCGTAGGCTTTCAGGCCCTTGCTTTCCAGATTGCTGAACAGCTCTTTCTGACGCAGGCAGGTGTCGTTCTTCTGGTAATGACCCAGATCCAGTTCACCGGCGTAGGCGAAGAACTGGTGCCCGAAGCCGCCGCCCGGGCCGCGACCGACCACACCTATGACGTGCGGGCCATGCGGCAGGGAGACTTCCACCAGAATGTAGCTGGTGTCCGAAGCGAAGTAGAAGCGTCGGGATTGTTCCAGGCTGTACTTGCCGAAGCTCATGTCCGACATGCGTGCCAGAATCGGGAACTGCAGCGCGTTGATCGACGCACTCTTGCCAAGGTTGTTCGCGCCGTACACCGACAGAGGATTCTCCAGCGGGAACAGACCCAGGCTGTAACCTGCGGTATTCAACAGGGCAAAACGGCGAATGCCAAAGCGTTCCTGGCTCATGCGTCTAACTCCTGTTCATCGGCAATGGCACGGGCCAACGCCTCTTCTTCGGTTTCTTCGCTGAATTCGGCGAGGTCCAGTGGATCATCGGTTTCCAGCAGCTTTTCATCACTGTCGTCGTCGATGAGTACCGGCGTCGGCAAGGGCAGGGCGCTGTGCAGGCTGGCTGCCAGGTCACGGTCCTGCTGCACGGAGAGGCATACGTCGAGAAAGCGGTGCATGGGCGGCAGGAATCGATAGATGCCGACCTCTTCACTGGCAAAGCCGAGCTGGGTCATGCGGCGCATGATTTTCTCTTCCAGTTCTTCCTGGGTCTGCACCTCGGCCTGCAAAAACAGATCGCGATACTTTTCCAGCATCGACGGCAATTCGTCGCGTCCCAGACTGCCGCCGTCCAGCACGGCCATCGGGTCGCGGCCCTGATCGGCCAGATGCTCGACGAGGATGAAAGTGAACAGCGCCAGACGCTGGGCGGTCTTGTTCACCTGCGCTGCGGCAAGGTCCGGCACGAAGTAGTAGAAACCACGGGTATCGCACACCAGTTCGAACCCTAGCGCCTTGAACAGCGCACGGTACTGATCCTGGAAATTGGATAGTTGGGCGTACAGCTCCGGATCACGGCGGCTGATGTGGTAGCCCTTGAACAGCTCGCGAAAGATCGGGGCGAGCTGGGACATTTCGGATAGATCAAGATGCATGAACAGTGCTCTCGGAATTCTCTGGCTGCGTGTCTGCGGGGGCAAGCAGGGCAAAGGAGCGCAGGCTGACGCGGTGCTCCCGTGTGTAATATTCGCGGCGCTCCAGGCGTTCGCGCTCAAAGCGCTTGTCGCGGGAGAGGCGTGAAAACCAATACAGCAATTCTTCTGTTTCGCCGTTCGGCTCCTGCTCCAGCAGCCAGTTCATCAGGTCCGGCATCGGCAGGGCGTCTTCGCAGCGCTCGAGCATTTCCTTGACCGTACGCGGCGCGCGGGCAGGTTCGCCCTTGCGGGTGCCGCTGGCCTTGGGGAAGCGTGCTGGCTTGGGCTCGAAGCGCGCCAGGGCGTAGACGTAGGCTTCAACCTGGCTCGCGCTGCCCAGAAAGGTGCTTTGCGGACGGGTGAACATTGGCATTGCAGCCTGCGGCACGGCGTCCAGTCCTTTGCGGCGAATGGCTGACAACGCCAGTGCTGCGCCACGGGTGACAGCGTTATGGCGACGGGCTTCTTCGCGCAGCGGCAGCAACAGCTCACGCGCATGGCGCAGGGTGAGCTGGGCGCTAGTCTGCATTTCCAGAATGCGCGCATGGGTGCGCAGCAGCATGTCGTCGTCGACCAGATGGCCCAGACGCTGCTGTTCGGTCAACAGACGCAGCAGGACATTCTCGACCTTGCGCACGCCTTGCTCGAAAGCCCCGTCGGCGTTGACCAGTTGAATCATCGGCTCGACGTATTCATCCCAGGTTGCCAGCACTTCTGCGTAGCGTTGGCGAAGCGGGATCTGCCGGTCGCTGGTCTTGGCCCGATCAGCGACCGCTACCAGTGCCTGCTCGTCATTGGCGAGCTTTTTCAGCACGTCACGGACACGCATATCCAGCAATCGAAGCTGTCTGGCCAGATCATTGGCGTCGCGAATCTCGAAGGCGTCCTGAATGTAACCGGCCAGACGTTCGAGGTGACGCAGATAGGCTTCGATTTCCAGGCACAGCCCCAGGCGGTGCTCACGGCGCAGATAGGACAGAAAGTCATGGATCTGCGCATTGAGCTCGAAACGGTTCGGGCTTTTGGCGACAGGCACCAGGATGTCCAGACGAATCCACACGTCCAGCAGATTGGTGATGTCTTGCGGGGTGCTGTCCTGTTGCTGAGCGGCAAGCTGCAGGCGCAGCTCGCTCAGGCTCAGGGTGCCCTGGTCGAAGTGTTCACATAAGGGCTCGAGTAGCGCCCAATGCTCGGCAAGGGCGCGCAGGACGCGCTTGGGTTCGATCATGGATAGGCCGACTGTTGGCGAATGAAAGGCGGCGATTGTACTGCATCATTCACTCAAGATTTCACCCTGGCGCGATATGCTTCAGCACGAAAAGACGAACAACGCTAGAATTGCGCGCCTAACTATCCACAGGTGGCCGACCCTTGCTCAATGAGTCCCGTCGCCGCGCTTATTTGACCGCCATGCAGGTGGTCAACTGGCTGCCGCGCACTGAACTGCCGTTTGCTGCACCTTCCCGTCCGGAACTGCTCGCGCCGTTGCCGCCGCCGGTCGAGGTGCAAAACGAGTTGCCAGCGGTTTCCTCACCTGCGCCTGTGGTTGCAGACAACGTGGTGCCCATCGATCGGCCATCCGAGCGAGCCTCCGAACGCCCGAAAATCGAAGTGCCGCGACCTTCGCTGGCCAGCACGCGCACCGTCGCTGCGGTCGTTGAAGACGCCGAACCCGCACCGCCCAAGGCTGTGGTCGTGCCGCCGCCGCGTTTCTCCCTGCAATTGTTGCGCGCCGGGCGTTGCATGCTGCTCGTGGAGCTGTCCACTGGCCAGCCGTTCCAGAGTCGCGACCCTTCCTATCTGTTGCTCAAGGACATGCTGCGCGCCGCCGGTCTGCCGGACAGTCCGCAGATCATTGGCGAGCCTGTGCGCTGGCCGCTGCTGGTTCGTGGCCAGATGGATCAAGGGCCGGAGGCCGCGCGTGACTTCGTGCAGGGTTTCGTCGGTGCAAGACTCGAAGATGAACCGTGCACCTGCCTGTGGCTGGTGGGCTTGCCCGCCATGAAATTCGCAGGCGAAGCCGACGCCGAATCCTACTATCAGGATTTGCAGGTAGACGGCCTGGGCACTGTGTGGGCGCTGCCGGGGCTGGAATTATTGATGGACGAGCCTGAACGCAAGGCTGATGTCTGGAAAGCCATGCGTCGGCTGATGACGCGCTGGAAACCAACTGATGAGTGATGCAATAAGCTTCCGGCCCATGACCGAGGCCGATCTGGATGCGGTGCTGAAGATCGAATACGCAGCCTTCAGCCATCCCTGGACCCGTGGCATCTTTCTGGACGGGCTCAAGTCATACGAGATCTGGCTGATGTTCGAAGGCGCTCAGCAGGTCGGGCACGGCGTGGTCCAGGTCATCATCGACGAAGCCCATCTGCTCAACATCACCGTGAAGCCGGAAAGTCAGGGGCGTGGCCTTGGGCTGCTGTTGCTGGATCACCTGATGAAGCGCGCCTACCAGCTCAATGCTCGCGAGTGCTTTCTGGAACTACGTGACAGCAACCGACCAGCCTATCGTCTGTATGAAAACTACGGTTTCAACGAGATAGGCCGGCGGCGTGATTACTACCCCGCAGTCGGCGGTCGTGAAGATGCCGTGGTCATGGCCTGCACGCTTCTGGAATAACCCGGCTTCAGCGTCCGGCCTTGCCATCCAGCGGGTCGACGATGGCCATCTCTTCTTCATCCAGACCGTCGCCACCGCCGATGTCATCTTCATCGACCACAGTCAGGTCAAGATCGGCAGGATTGCCCTCACCGCGCTCACTGGCCGAGCGGGCGCCATCTTCATGAATCAGCGTTTCAGGCGAGAGATCATCGTCGGTTGGCTGGTGGTCATCGGTGGACGCACCGGTCATGCCGGCTTCGCGCACGCGCTCATCCGGTATTTCATGTTGCAGTTCGTCTTCAGGCATAAGATCACCGATACGGGCGGTCTCATCATCCCTGAAGTTCAGTTCTTCCATGGAGCCCATGCGGTCTTCGTTATCGTCGATGGGTTCCGGTTGGGTGGCATCGAATGGACGGCGTGAATCGTTCATGACGAATCCTCATTGCAGGTGGTCTTGTTAGGTGGACCGGTCGCAACTTTGAAGATTCCTTTTTTTATCAGTACGGTTTATCAGCGCGGTTTGTCATCAAGGGTGATATCAGGTAGTGGCACAAGGACGTGACTTCCGGTGTCAAAGGCCTGTCCAAGGCTGAGCATCATAAACGAGGCATCAAAGCATGAACGAGCTACAAGACCTGATTGATAACAATGCACGTTGGGCCGAGGCGATCAAACAGGAGGACCCTGACTTCTTCGCCAAGCTGGCTCGCCAGCAGACCCCGGAATTTCTTTGGATCGGTTGCTCGGATGCGCGCGTTCCCGCCAACGAGATTGTCGGCATGTTGCCCGGCGATCTGTTCGTACACCGCAACGTGGCCAACGTTGTGCTGCACACGGACCTGAACTGCCTGTCGGTGATTCAGTACGCCGTGGATGTCTTGAAGGTCAAACACATTCTGGTGACCGGTCACTACGGCTGCGGTGGCGTTCGCGCTTCCATGCAGGACCGTCAGTTCGGCCTGATCGACGGCTGGCTGCGCACGATCCGTGATCTGTATTACGAGAATCGCAACGTGCTGGCTCAGTTGCCGACCGAAGAAGAACGCGTCGACCGTATGTGCGAGCTGAACGTGATTCAGCAGGTCGCCAACGTCGCTCACACCAGCATCGTGCAGAACGCCTGGCATCGCGGCCAGAGCCTGTCGGTGCACGGTTGCATCTATGGCATCAAGGATGGTCGCTGGAAGAGTCTGGACACCACCATCAGCGGCTTCGAGCAGTTGCCGCCTCAGTACCGCCTGCGTCCGCAGGACTGATCGAGCCTGAAGATCTATCGGACGCTGTGTTGCCTCGAAGGCACGCAGCGCCCGATGCTCAGAGCACGAATCGTTGCACCATCAGATTCAGATCCGTCGCCAGCATCGACAACGCGTTGCTGGCGACTGTGGTCTGCTGCGCGCCGGATGCGGTCTGCGATGACAGGTCGCGAATGCTGCTCAGGTTGCGATCCACTTCACCGGCGACCTGCGCCTGCTGTTCCGCCGCACTGGCAATCAGCAGATTGCGGTCGTTGATGGTGCCGGTTGAGCTGATGATCACGTTCAGGGCTTCGCCCGTCGCAGCGGCCTGCTCCAGGGTCAGGCTGGCTTGTGATGCCGTATGACGCAGCGAGCTGGCTGTCTGTTGAGTGCTTTGCTGGACCCCGCTGATCAGGCCTTCGATTTCTGTCGTCGAGGCGCTGGTGCGTTGCGCCAGTGAGCGAACTTCATCGGCGACCACGGCAAACCCGCGTCCGGCTTCACCGGCACGTGCGGCTTCGATGGCCGCGTTGAGTGCCAGCAGATTGGTCTGGTTGGCGATGGCGCGAATCACATCCAGGATGCTGCTGATGCTCTGCGTACGCTCGGCCAGCCCTTCGGCCTGATGCGATGAATCCAGCACGTTCGCGGTCAGTTCCTTGATCGAGCTGATGGTCGCCGACAGTTTGACCTGACCCTGAGCTGCCGCCTGAGTAGAGGCTTCAGACTCGCTTACCGTGTTGCTGGCATTGCCCGCCACTTCGACGGCAGCCTGACTCATCTGGTTGACCGCCACTGCCGCCTGTTCGATTTCATTGTTCTGCAATTGCAGGTTGAGGGCGCTGGCTTCGGCAATGGTGCCCATTTCCTGAACCGACTGGGACAGCTGCGTGGCGGCGGCATAAATCTGGTCGATGGTGCTGTGCAGGTTGTTGCGCATGCGGCCCAGTGTGGTCAGCAGTTGTGCGGTTTCATCCTTGCCGTCCGGAATTTCATGACGGGTCAGGTTGCCATCGGCGATGGTGCTGGCGATGTGCAGCGCATGGCGAACCGGGCGGATGATGCTGACGCTCAGACGCCAGGCCAGCAGCAGGGTGAGCGCAAGGGCGATAGCAATGGCACTCAGCGCAATGACGCGCGTCTGCTCGTAACGGGCGCTCGCTTCGTCCACGGCAGCAGCGGCACTTTGCTTGTTCAGTTCGCGCAGCAGCTGTACCTGCATGTCCATCAGGTCGCCCTGCATCGCCAGCATGGTATTGGCCAGCGTGCGTGCTTCGTCAAGCTTGTTCTGCTCGATCAGCACCATCTGGTCCTGCAGCCCCGGCATGAACGCCTTGTAGGCGTCCTGCAGGGCCATTATCGAATCATGCTCGGTGCCTGCCGGAACACGTGCCAGATAATCCGCGAAGCCTTTCTCGACTTCATTCTTGAGCTGTTCAACGTTGATCTTGCTGTTGATCACCGCGCCCGGATCGTCGGCGTTGGCAATCAGCCGAGTGGTTTCGCTGCGCAGTTTCACCAGACCGAGGGCGATGGCGTCGGCCATGGCGATGCTCGGCAAGGCGCCGCTTTCGACGGCCTCGCCCTGACGGCGAATGTCCTGCATTTGCAACAGGCAGAAGGCGCCAAGAGAAACCATGAGCAGGGCCGTGATGCCGAAGCAGATGACCAGACGTGGCGCGATCCTGAAACGGCGCAACACCGTTACCCCGGACTTTGGACGCAAGAAACGAGGCAGGAGATTTTTCACAGCAGATGACCTCTTTGAACGGACCCTTTCGGAGAGCCGTTTATAAGGCACATGTGTGATGTCTTTATGACATGTCTGCGGCGTTTTGCGTTAATGTCGCATTGATGTCATCTATGGCCGATATGCGCAGGCTTCAGTCGTGTGGCGCGCCGATTTCTTCCATCAGTTCATCCAGGCAGCGCTTCAATCGCTCGTGCCTGATCTTCGCCAGCGAAGCCCCCGAACGGGTTTGAAAACCATCGGCCAGGTGCAGCAGCTTGGTGTGAAAGTGATCGACAGCAAAGTTCTTGTCGTCATAGGGCCGCTGCGTGGCGTGCGGATCGAGAGGGTCGTAGAGATAACGTCCCATGCGTCCTGACACATAAAACACGCGCGCCACTCCAACCATGCCCAGCGCGTCGAGACGGTCGGCGTCCTGCAGGATTCTGGCTTCCAGGGTCCTGGGCGTTATTTGTGCCGAGAAGCTGTGCGCCTCGATGGCGTGAGCGACCGAAGCGATGCTTTCTTCATCCCAGCCCATTTCGGTCAGCAGCTCGCTGGCTCGGGCAGCTGCGAGTCGTGATGCTCGGGAGCGAAAGGGCGAGTTCTTTTCGACCGCCACGCAGTCATGCAACAGCGTGGCGGCCACCAGCACGCGGGCGTCACCGCCTTCATCGTCACGAATGGCGCAGACGTTTCTCCAGACTCTCAGCAAATGCGAGACGTCATGCGAACCGTCGATCTTCTCGGCGTGGGTATGCGGAATCAGCATCCGAGCGAGGTCCTCGAACGGGGCGAAACGGTTTGCGAGCATTGGACTCTCCTGATGCGACTGCTATTGAAGCATTGTAGAAAATCACGTCCCTGCAAGGCACTGACAAAGGACATGGACGTGCGATTTCTCGCGATCCACCTGAAAGCGGAAAAGCCCTTTATAATCCATGGTTTTTACCCCGATGCGAGATCCCCTGTGAGCTTACCGTCCTGCCCGAAATGCAATTCCGAATACACCTACGAAGACGGCTCCTTGCTGATCTGCCCGGAATGCGCCCACGAATGGTCCGCTGACGGCGGCGGCAGCGAAGCGTCCGACGACGTCAAGGTCATCAAGGATTCCACCGGAAACGTGTTGCAGGACGGCGATACCATCACTGTGATCAAGGACCTGAAAGTCAAAGGCTCCTCGCTGGTGGTCAAGGTCGGCACCAAGGTCAAGAACATCCGTCTGGTGGATGGCGACCATGACATCGACTGCAAGATCGATGGCATCGGCGCGATGAAGCTCAAGTCCGAGTTCGTCAGGAAGGTTTGATTCCTCGCGCTTCGCGTTTTAGCCTGAACGCCTCGCCGGTCTCGTGACCGGCGGGGCGTTTTCTTTTCTACAGCAGGGTCTGATCATGCCGAAAACTCCCGCTCCCTACCTTAAGCCCGATGAATGCGTCGTGCTGTTCGACGGCGTCTGCAAGTTGTGCAACGGCGTGGTGAAGTTTCTGATTCGTCATGACCCTGAACGGCGTTTGCGCCTGGCTGCGGTGCAGTCCGATGAAGGTCAGGCATTGTTGAAGTGGGCAGGGCTGCCGCTGGACGAGTTTCACACCATCGCCGTGATCCAGAATGGTCGCGTGTATGTGCGTTCGGATGGCTTTCTGCACATCATGCGTCTGCTGCCAGCACCATGGCCGCTATTGAGTGTCCTGCGGGTGTTTCCACGTTTCCTGCGGGACTGGGCCTACAACCGAATCGCGCTCAATCGTTATCGATTGTTCGGTCGTTATGATCAGTGCCTGCTGCCATCGCCGGATCACGAAAAACGCTTTCTCGGTGACGCCTCGTCCAGATAAGCGCTTGTGCTTACCGACCGGCGGTCACTTGTCCGGGATGTGTTTCATGGATGTGTTGTGATCAGGCGTCCCGGTCCGTAGAATTCCACATATTCGGCTGCATCTCCCCATATCGACAAAAATCCACTTCGCACACTGCGCTCGGTCCTGATCATTGAGCGGGGCGTTTTCGCGTTGTTTTTTCATTGGGGCGCATGCCTTGGTTTTTACAGGTGCCACGCGTGTTTGTGTGGCGGTAGGCCCCCGGGTCGCAACCCACTTCGAGCGTTGTATATTTTTGATGACTACACCACCGAATGCACATGCCGGTAGCTGGCTTGGCGTACTCGCTCTGGCCCTGGCGGCCTTCATTTTCAATACCACAGAGTTCGTGCCGATCGGCTTGCTGAGCAACATTGGCAAGAGCTTCGACATGACCACGGCCCAGGTCGGCCTGATGCTGACCATCTACGCCTGGGTCGTGTCGCTGATGTCGCTGCCGATGATGCTGATGACGCGAAATATCGAGCGGCGCAAGCTGCTGATTTTTGTGTTTGCGGTGTTCGTGGGCAGTCACATCGTCTCGGCCATGGCCACCAGCTTTACGGTGCTGTTGATCAGCCGGGTCGGCATTGCGTTTGCGCATGCGGTGTTCTGGTCGGTCACTGCGTCTCTGGCGGTACGTATCGCGCCGCCCGGCAAGCAGGTGCAGGCCCTTGGCTTGCTGGCGACCGGCACGTCGCTGGCGATGGTGTTGGGTATTCCATTGGGACGGGTCTTGGGCGAGGCATTGGGCTGGCGCACCACCTTCATGGGCATCGCAGGCGTCGCGGCCCTGGTCGTGGTGCTCTTGACCCGCTCGCTGCCGTTGCTGCCAAGCCAGAACTCCGGCTCGCTGAGAAGCCTGCCGATGCTGTTCAAGCGCCCGAAACTGATGGCGGTGTATTTGCTGACCGTGCTGGTGGTCACCGCCCACTTCACGGCCTACAGCTACATCGAGCCCTTCACCGAGACCGTGGCGCATCTCAGTGGTGAGGTCACGACGATTCTGTTGCTGGTCTTCGGTGGCGCTGGCGTCATGGGCTCGATCGTGTTCAGCCTGTTCAGTGATCGCTTTCCAAACGGGCTGCTGATTACCGCGATCGGCACCATTGCGGTGTGTCTGCTGATGCTGCTGCCGCTGTCCGGCGATGCTGTGACATTGGGAACACTGACGGTGGTCTGGGGCATGGCGATCATGAGCTTCGGCCTGTTGCTGCAGGCCCGCGTGCTGTCGCTTGCGCCGGATGCAACGGACGTGGCAATGGCGCTGTTTTCGGGCATCTTCAACATCGGGATCGGCGGCGGGGCGCTGCTTGGCAGCGTGGTAAGCAGCCAACTGGGCGTATCGAGCGTCGGGATTGTCGGCGGCCTGCTGGCCTTGGGCGGGTTGGGACTGTGCAGCTTTACCACGTATCACTTCGGCAAGTCGGCCAATGCAGCCGAGGCTCAAACCGAAAGCAGAGTCTGATCAGGTCACTCGCTCGCTGACCGGCGTGTCCGGGCAGCGAGCGAATCAGCTCAGGCCTTGAGACGGCCCAGCCATTCCAGCGACGTTCTCCAGATACAAATCCCCAGGAAATACGCCGACATCGCCAGCCACAGTCCCATGACCACGGGGCCATTGTGCGGATGGTTGATGATCAGCAGTGCGCTGGACAGCAACCAGACCGCTGTGACCGCAATGTTGATCGGCATGAAACGACGTACCCGGAACGGGTGCAGGAACTTCATGCGGGTCAGGGTCAGCAGGGCCAGCGCAATGATGGTGATGAAGGTCATCCAGGGGCTTGGCGAGAGGATGTAAAGGCACAGTACGACAACGTTCCAGGCAGCGGGGAAGCCCTGAAAGTAATTGTCCTTGCTCTTCATGTCGACGTTGCAGAAGCAGAACAGCGACGAAACCAGAATCACCGACACACTCAACAGCAGCGTGTAATCCGGGACCGGGATGTAGCGGTAGAGGAACAGCGCGGGAATGAATACGTAGGTCAGGTAGTCAATCACCAGGTCCAGCACCGAGCCATCGAAGTGCGGCAGGACTGAAGTAGTATTGACCTTGCGTGCCAGCGAACCGTCCACCCCATCCACGATCAGGGCGGCACCGAGCCAGAGCAGGCAGGCTTTCGGTTCATTGTTGAACAAGGCAATGGTCGCCAGGAACGCAAGGACCACGCCGGTGGCGGTGAAGCCATGCGCGCCCCAGGCGTTGAGTCTGGCTATGCGTTGATTGGTTATCACGGGGGCGCTCTCCAGGAAATAATGCTTGTCAGGGTTTGCCGTAAACCTGACCGGTAGCAACTATCGACCCGGCAATCGGCGATAAGGTTCAGCGGTGACTATCGCTCGTTTCCCTGTCGTTTTCCAGAAAACGGCGATCCGTACCTGACCGCTCGTCTCTGTATTCTGCCGGTTCGACGAAGCAGGTAGGCGGTGCGCCGTTGGCGTTGAGCTGGTTGATCAGCGTTGGCTGGCCCTGGTCGTTGAACAATACCTGGCCCACACCCGCAGAATTCCACAGCCGTTCACCCGCCTTGCTGTGTTCTGGCGTACGCGGGATGACTTTCATCAGGCGACGTTTGGTGAACCAGTTCAGCGGCGAACGCGGTGAGTATAACCACCGATTCAACCGATCAAAAGTATCCAGTAAGCGTCGGGGGAATTCATTTTTGATACCGCTGCTGGTGACTTGCCAGATGCGCGGGCCGCCACTGCGGTGCCGGATCAGGATTTCGTAGACGAACGAGTAATGAACGTCCCCCGACAGAATCACGTAATTGCCCGGCGTTCGGGAGTGGCGAAAGATGTTCAGGATCACCTGGGCCGCGCCGCGATGGGCCATCCAGTTTTCCGCATCCACCAGCAGCGGGTAGCCGCACCAGCTGAAAACGCGCTGGATAGCCTCGATCAGCTTGACCCCGAAAATCGGGGCCGGTGAAACGATGATGGCTGATTTGTGATCGATCAGCTCCTGCTGCAGTTCGCAGAGTGCTTCCCAGTCCATCAGGCCGGAAGGGTGGTTGAAGTTCGACTGACTGCGCCAGCGACGCGTTCGAGTATCCAACACCACCAGCGCTGGCGTCGTGGGCAGCACGTAATGCCATTGCTGGAATTTCAGCAGTTGATCGATCAGTGCGTCCTGGGTCTTGCTCTCCAGCTGGTTGTCACGGCTGACGGTTTCATCGCTCAAGGCTCGTGCCTGCCCGACAAGCTCGTTCAGCGCATCAGGGTTGTTACCCCAGCCCTGACACAGCAGGTAAGCAATCAAAGCGTTGCCAATGATGCGTTTCGAAAACGGATGACCGTAGGCGGTCTCTTCCCAGTTCGCCGACAGGTTCCAGTCGTCCGTGATGTCGTGGTCATCGAACATCATCATGCAGGGCAGGTGCGCCATGGCTCTGGCGACGTTGCCCAGGCCGGCTCTGAAATCATCGATCACCACGTTTTCCCGGGCATAGCGCTCGGACTCTTGCGCGTCGAGCTGCGGCATGTCCGGTGTGACGAGGGACCAGGGCACCGGCGACCAGACGAGCAGGTACATCGCCATGACTTCCGCCAGGGTCACCAGATGGTTGTCTGCAGTGGCGCTGGTGAAGACGGGCTTGCTGGTGCCGCCGAAGAAGCGATCACGCAAGGTGTCGTTACTTTTCAGGGCGGGCAACAGGTCGGCGCGCTGGTAATAGCTGGCCGGGTGGTCGTACAGACTCTGGCTGTCGTCGACCACGGCGCCTTCCAGCCTCTCGTCGAACAGGCCCAGACGGTCGATCAGCGAATGGACCCCACGCAGCATGGGGCCTGCAACGTCGTCGGCGTAGACCTGATCACCGCTCATCATCAGCAAGGCGGGACGCTGCAGTGGATCAAGTGTGTCCGCCAGCAACTGATCGACACATAACAGTCCATCGGCAGAACCATGATGCGGCTTGCGGCATGAGCCGTGGAGGATGTGGTCGATCTTGCTGCGCACCACGAAGTTGGGATGGCTGGCGCCGCTGTAGAGCAAATGGGGCGCCCAGTCGGCAATTACGGTTTGTTCGTCTTCTATATAAAGGTCGTAATCGATCAGTCGGTCCTTCGGCAAATCGCCGTCCAGGCGCACGTCGATCAGATGGATGAACGCCCGTTGGCCCATCGCGATGATCTGGCATTGCTGCTCATCGAGCGGATAGTCCGTGAATGTCGCGTCCGCCTGTTCATCAGTCCGCAGACGCAACGTCAGCGGCAACGGCCGCGAGCCCACCAGCCACAACACGAGGCGATTGGCTTCCTGTCGGCGCAGCAGCGGACCGGCAAGAACGGCGGGTAACGAATCATGCGGTGACACGGGCGAGGGGAACATCCTGGGGGCGGGCTCTGACTGAATAATTGCTGGAAATAGTAACGCAGCGCAGGTGGAAAGTTCCTGTTACACAAATCCGCATTGCTGTCAGCATGTTTCAAGGACAGGCACGCGCCCGGCAGTTGGCCAGAAAAATCTGACGTTTCCACGAAAACTCTCGCTCAAGGACTCCAGCGGTTTCGCACATTGCCGATAGAGCTTCTTACAAGGAGCTTCAGGTCGATGCATGTACGCATCTGTAATGGAGCCTTACCCAGCTTTCTCGACCAAGGATCCTGTCATGAACTGGTTTTACAACGCCAAACTGTCCACCAAGCTGTTCATCTCGTTTGCACTCTGTGCGCTCATCACGCTCGTGGTAGGCATCATCGGCAGCCAGGGCATCGGCGACCTTTCGAACAGCCTAAAGCTCACGTTCTCCAATAACCTTGTGTCGGTTGGCAAGACCAGTGAAACCAAGGCCAATGCCATCGCCCAGAACCGTGACCTCTACCGCCTGCTGTCGACAGTGGCCGCCAACGCGCCTCAGAGCGTCAAGGATCAGGTCGTCACGAACTTGCGTGAAAACCGCGCTCAGGCGGAAAAAGCGTATGCCGCCTATCGAACCACGCCACTGGAAGATGATGAGCGCGCCGCCGGTGATTTGATGGACAAGGACTGGCCTGCCTATCAGGCGGCGATTGATCGAGCCGTCAGCGTGGCTCTGGCCGGCGATGTCAATGCCGCAAGAACGCTGGTGGACGGTGAGGTTCGTGACATCTACCTCAAGATCATGAACGAGCTGAACATCATGGTTGACTCCAACGCCCGTCAAACGGGCGAGGGCGCAGTCGCTGCCGGCAAGACCGAATCTGCTGCCAAGCTCAATCTGTATGTCGGCATTGGCGTGGCGTTCCTTGCCGCCTTCCTGCTCGGCCTGTTCATCAGCCGCGTGATCAGCCGCCCGATTGCGTCCGCTCTGGTCAATGCCCAGCGTATTGCTGGTGGCGACCTGACCCAGCCGATTGTCAGCCTGCATCGTGATGAAGCCGGGCTGATGCTGTCCGCGCTCGGCGACATGCAAAACAGCCTCAAGAACACCATCGGACAAATTTCCAGTGCTGCCGACCAGCTTGCCTCGGCCGCCGAGGAATTGAACGCGGTAACAGAAGAAAGCAGCCGTGGCCTGACGCGTCAGAATGACGAGATTCAACTGGCGGCTACCGCTGTCACGGAAATGACCGCAGCGGTCGAGGAAGTGGCGCGCAACGCCATCTCCACCTCCGATGCGTCGAAGTTGACCAGCACCGAGGCGGCGACCGGTCGCGATCAGGCACGCGAAGCCGTGAACGCGATCAACACGGTGAGCACCGAGATCAGCAGTTCTACCGCGATGGTCGAGGAACTGGCTGGACGCGTTCGCGAAATCGGTCAGGTGCTGGACGTGATTCGCGGCATCGCCGAGCAGACCAACCTGCTGGCCCTCAACGCGGCCATCGAAGCCGCCCGTGCCGGCGAACAGGGTCGTGGTTTTGCCGTGGTGGCTGATGAAGTGCGGGCCCTTGCGGCCCGTACTCAGGCATCCACCGGTGAGATCGAAGCGATGATCGGCAGCGTACAGAGCAGCGCCGATCAGGCCGTTCGTGCGATGGGCAACAGTCGTACGCTGGCCAGCAACACTCAGTCACTGGCCCAGGCCACAGGCCAATCGCTGGAGCGCATCGCTCAGAGCATCGCTGAAATCAACGACCGCAACATGTTGATTGCCACGGCGTCGGAAGAACAATCCCACGTTGCGCGCGAAGTGGATCGCAACCTGATCAACATTCAGGACCTGTCCACCCAGACCGCTGCGGGCGCCAACCAGACCAGTGCATCGAGCCAGGAACTGTCGCGACTGGCGATTTCGTTCAACAACCTGGTGGGCAAGTTCAAGGTCTGATCCTCGAACGCGGTGGCAGCGTTTCACGACGCTGCCCCGGTCCTTCAAACGGCTTGAACGTCCAGGCGCTTCTGAAAGAAGAAGCGCTTGTGGCCGGGCGGGTAGTCTTCTATCTTCCCGAACTCGCTGAAGCCGTGACTGCGATAAAAGTCCGGTGCCTGGAAGTCGAAGGTGTCCAGCCACATCCCGACACAACCTTTCTCCATGGCCAGCTCTTCGGCCATCTGCATCAGACGCGAGCCTGTTCCCTGACCTCGGGTCTGTTCGGGCACGACCAGCAGCTCAATGAACAGCCAGCGATAAAAGAGGCGAGCGTGCAGACCGCCGATGATGTCGCCTTTTTCATCCCGCACGAGTAACGCGATCTTTTCCGATTGCCCGTCACCAGCCTGTTCAGCGTTGTAGCGCCTCAAAGGCTCAAGAATGGCCAGGCGATCTTCTTCCGTAGGATCGTTTTTGACTTCGATATGCACGCCCATGCGCTGACTCCCGTCCGTTGATCTCAAACCGGCAGAGTAGAGCGGCGGTCAACCGGGGTAAAGCACAGAAGGCACGTACGCCTGCGCTTGAGGGTCAGGCTGAGCGGATACAGTTACGACCGGCATGTTTAGCTGCGTACAGCGCAACGTCGGCGGCATTGATCAGTTGGTCGGCCGTGGCCAGCGGCGCTACGGCCGCGGCGACACCCAGGCTGATGGTGACCAGCGCGCCTTCGCCCTGTGCCGGATGCGGCAACTTGAGCGTCGCCAGTGCAGCTTTCATGATCTCGGCAAGTGCCTTGGCCTGGCTGACGTCGGTGTTGACCATCAGGATCAGAATTTCTTCGCCGCCATACCGAAACGCCACGGCGCCATGTTGCTGGGCATTCTGCTGGATCACCTGACTCATCAACTTCAGGCAGCTGTCGCCCTGAGGGTGACCATAGTTGTCGTTGTAGGATTTGAAGTGATCGATATCCAGCAGGATGAACGCGACGTTTGTGGGCGTCTCTCGGGAGCGTTCCCAGATCGAGCTCACCAGCTCGTCCAGATACCGTCGATTGAACAGCCGTGTCAGCGCATCGGTACGCGCAACTTCCATCAACTGGATATGCAGCAGCCGTCCGCGCAGCGCGAACAGGTAGCTCAGCCGTGCGCCTCGCTCCAGAAAGTACGAAGACATCAGCAGCAGTGCAACGGTAGACACAAATAGCAGGGCATTGGCCTGCCAGGTCAGGAAATCCGCAAAGTCAGCCAGATAGGTCGTCACCAGTTGAATGCCCAGCATGCTTAGCGTTGCCACGGTGGCGTAGCGAAACGGCAATTGCTGAATCATGGTGCAATAGACCATCACCAGCAGCATCCCCAACTGGTAATGGAGCTGGTGCGGGCTTTCGCTGTAGGTCATGACCACCATCGGCATCAGCGAGGACAGCACAGTGCCGACCGCTGCGGTTGTTTCCAGCGCACGACGAGACGTCATGCGCTGGATCAACAACAGCAAGGCGATGAACATTGGGGTAATCACGCACAGTCGGCCGATTGCGACGTAGAAAAACATGTCGCGCAACATCAGCCAGTCGCTGAGCAGGTACAGGTTGTAGATCAGTCCGCCGCCGATGCCGACCGCCGTGATGAACCGACGCCGCTGGTGCAGGGTGTCTGCTTCGTAGCGTCGTTCGAGTTCACGGCTGAACCGCAGCGTGCCCACTCCGCAGGCAATGGTTCGCTCAACTTCGGCAAGGGTCTGCGAGTCTTCCTGGGTCGGGCGATCAAGGGCGGGAGTGAGCATGTGGCACCGGGTTCATCACATCGAATCCATTAGGACAGCGCTCGAGATGTCTTAGTGCCACCATTCGTGGCGTGGGGTGCAGATATATAAATAAATGCTCGTACCAGTGAGTCCTTGGGCTGGCGACGTTCTGACGTCAGCCCAGGCTCATGTGTTACGTCACAGCATAAACCATCAGGCTCCGCCCACTTTGAAAATGGCAACCTTTTGTGCAAGTCGATCTGCGAGCTGTTCCAGCTCCCTGCTGGCCGACGCGACCTGCAGGGATCCGCTGGCGGACTTGACGGTCGAGTCGTGAATACGGGTGATGTTGACCGCGACGTCTTCGGCTACGGCGCTTTGCTGGACAGCCGCGCTGGCGATCTGGGCGTTCATGCTATTGATGGCGCCTACTTCCTGACTGATCCTGGTCAGCGCACTCTGGGCATCGCGAGTCTGCGAAACCGTCTGGGTCACCCGCTCACAGCAGTCACGCATGGTGAGTGCGGCCGCTTGGGTTCCGCTCTGCAAGCGCCCGATCATCTCGCGAATTTCCTGAGTCGATTCCTGAGTGCGAGTCGCCAGCGAGCGCACCTCATCGGCCACGACCGCGAAGCCTCGTCCGTGCTCTCCGGCGCGGGCGGCTTCAATGGCGGCGTTCAAGGCCAGCAGGTTGGTCTGCGAAGCGATGGAGTTGATCACCTCGATAACCGTCTCGATCTGCTCGCTGTCCTTGGAGACCTGCTCGACCGTTGTGGTGGTCTGCCCCAGCGTCACGGCCAGCTCTTCGATTGCCTGAGTGGTGCCCGCAACCAGACGATTGCCGCTCTCGACCTCGTTGTCGGCTTCACGAGTGGCGTTTGCGGCTCTGGAGGCATAGCTGGACACCTCACTCACCGACGCCGCCATTTGCTTGATCGCCGTCGCAACCTGTTCGGCCTCACGGGTCTGCAGGCTGATGTGATCGTTATTGCGTGTGGAGGTTGCCGAGAGCTGGCTGGAGGAATGATTCACCTCCTGTGCCGCCTTGCGTACCTGGGTAATGGTGTCAGCCAGTCGATCGAGCGCGGTTTTCAAGACACCCATGACGCTGTCGGGGTAATCAGTGACAATGGTCTGCTGCAGGTCGCCCGCAGCCAGCCGCCGGATCGCCTCAGCGACCTCGACAGGTTCTGCGCCCAGCGTGGATTTCACGAAACGAATAATCACGGTCGCCATAATGATGCTCAGCAGCAAGGCCGCACCGGTCGCCAGCAGCATCAGACCGGAAAACCGGCTGGCGGTGGTCTGCACCTCATTGAGCTGAGCCTTGATCGTGGCTTCTTCGTAATCGATCAGCGCATTGATGCGCTTCAACCATTCGCTGTAATCACCAGAGGCGCGGCTCAGCAACAACGCCTGAGCGCCCGCAATGTCGCCAGTCCGGCGCAAGTCGACCACCGCTTTGCTGGACGCGAGGGTCTTCACTTCGATTTCCTTGATGGCGCGCAGCAGCTCCTTCTCTTCACGCGTCACCCCGGCATGACCGATCAACTGGTCCATGGGCTGCGCGGAGTCGGTATAGGCCTGCTCCAGACTCGCCACCTCGGCCAGATGAAACGCAAGGTCCCGGTCGTTATTCACCAACACCGCATCGCGCACGGCAATCGCCCGGTTATGGACACTGCCCCGGAAATTGATGGCGTAACGCTGAACCTTTGCCGCGTTGTCACTGACATCCTGCAGCGTGGAATCAATGACGCCCACACGCTGCATGCCGACGGCTGTGATCAGAACGAGCAGCGACACGATGGCGGCAAAGCCGAGACCGATACGGGTAGCAAGGCGGACGGGTGTTTTCATGGTCAGGGCTCGGATTTTCGGGAGGTTCAAGTGGTGATGGCGATGGGGCATCACTTGAGAGTTGCGACCATACGTGAGGGGAGGGGATTGGACTATTAAGAATATGTAACCTGATCGTTAGCTTTTAGCTATTGAACGTTTTCTGTCGATAGTCGAGCGAGCGATGTTTATCAGAATTCAGATCGTGATCGGGCAGGCGTAAGGAGAGAATAAGCGGGGGACGAGCAGGGGGCTTCAAGGACGCCCAGAAACAAGAAAGCCCGCACGAGGCGGGCTTCTTGTTGAACTTGGTGGCTACACAGGGACTTGAACCCCGGACCCCAGCATTATGAATGCTATGCTCTAACCAACTGAGCTATGTAGCCAAGTGGCGCGCATTATTCGCGCAGAACGGATATGTGTCAAGCGTCTGTGTGAAAAATAATTGCGTACGATCAACCGGTTAGGTGGCGGCTTTCTACTGGAGCCCTTTTTTCGGGGGTCTCAGCGGTACAGATCCCGGAATGGATCGGGCTCGTTCAAGTCCATGAATTCGTCAAAGTCGTCGTAGTCCACCGCCAGGTCCCGTTGGAGCTTCAGCCAGGCCTTCAGGCTTTTCGGCTCGGTGAGCAGGGTCAGCTCATCACGCAGATGCCCGACGTGATCACGGACGACGTCAACACGCTTTGTGCACTTGGCAATCACGGTCTTGGGTCGGATGTCCGTATCGGGTTCCATCAGGAACCGTTCTCTGATCATCATCTTGCGGTCGTGAATCTCATCCTCGAGTTCGGTCAACTGGTCGCGCAGTATCAGGTTGAATTGCTTGAGGCGCTTCTCGGAGATGTTGTCGATGTGTTCCTGATCGATCTGCTCGATTTCCATCTGCATCTGAAGCAGCGCGAGCAGATCGTTACGGGCGTAGGCGTCGTTGACTCTTTGCATGAGTGCCGTCTTGCGGTCTCGCTCGGTGGCATCCTGTTCGCGATCCGGATGCAGCGCGCTGGCCAGCTTGCGATAGATTTCGCGCACCGACTGGCTGCTCTCCGCCTGTTCCTGTTCGCGACGGATGTCGCTGGCGGACGGCTTTCTGGGTTCCTGATTGACTTGTGCGGCTTCGTCCTGAGCTTTGAAGTGTTCACCGAAAAGGTGGATGACGTCTTCTGGCGAATTCAGATCAACATCGTCCCCCAGATCTATACCCAATTTTTCTTCCAGCGACGCGCGCAACATCTCGGCGGCCTCGCGTTCATCATCGTCGTAATCGTTACCGGTGTAC
Source organism: Pseudomonas viridiflava (assembly GCF_900184295.1). Taxonomy (NCBI): domain Bacteria; kingdom Pseudomonadati; phylum Pseudomonadota; class Gammaproteobacteria; order Pseudomonadales; family Pseudomonadaceae; genus Pseudomonas; species Pseudomonas viridiflava. Next base: position 4,920,449 of record NZ_LT855380.1, on the reverse strand, counting down.
TTGAAGTACAGCTGTTTCAATTCCTCCTCACGCCCTTGAGCCATGAGTCCTGTGATGAGTTCGAAGATGATCTCTTGCAGTGTGGCGCGGTCTTTCTTGCTCAAACGGAACTGATCATGCGCCTGGTCAAGCAGGCGCAGTCGATCCAGGTCGTTTTCTTCCTGCTGGATGAACAGCGGAAGCAACTCGGCGTTCCAGATCTGCTCGGAAGTGGTCCAGACTTCAAGCCACTGCTGAAGCAACGTACGCTTGGTTTCGAGCTTCTCCATCAGCGTATTGAATTTCTTCTGCTCTTTGCTCAGCTGGGGCCTGGACGGCTGCGCGACGACGCGTGGCGAAGAGAAAGGAGCGGTCATGGTGAGGCCTCCCTGGATAGGCGATTGGGTGGGCCGAGCCTTCGGCTGTTGGGAAGAAGCTTACTTTTTCAGACGGGCTTTCAGAATGAATAATTTGTGGATATAGGCACCCTCGGACGCCGCAGACCCGGTCCGCTTCTTGCTTGAGAGACGGTGAAACGCCAATTACGCGGCTTTTCGCCACAAAAAAGAATAGGCATCCGCGCTTTTCGTACCAATGTGAAGCGATGTGTATCGCCATTGAATCAATAGCATGGCATTTTGCTGCTATCGTTTTTTCGAAAAAGACACCGCTCTGCTTTTTTTGAAAGCGTGAGGTGTTCACGGGGAGTCGCTGGACATGAACAGTATTCTGTCGCCGGGTATGCGCCTGATGGGGCATTTCGGGTTTGCTCGCAAGTTTCAGCTCTTGTTTTTGCTGTTCATGTTGCCGCTGGTAGGCAGTGGGTGGGTGATCGCGACCGATTACCGGAACAAACTGGCGGTGATTTCGGGCGAGCAGTCAGGCGTTCGGCAACTGTTGGCCCTCGATGATCTGAACGTCGAGCTGGCAGCCCAGCGTGACCACGCTGCGCGCTGGAAAGCGGCGGATATCCTCAAGGAACCGACCCCGGAAGCCAAGGCTGCCATGGCCAACGTCGATGCCGGCAATCCGCGCATCGCCAAGGCGCTCGAAAATCTCGGCGCGGCCCTGAACGCTGAAAGTGCGCCCGCCGACACGATGAACCGCTACAAGACGCTTCAGGCCTCCGTGGCAGGCATGGACACCGCTTCCCTGCGAACCGTCGGCTGGTGGCCGGATGGCTATGATCGCTTTACCACTGCCTTGAGCAACGTCCAGGCGCTGCGCGAGCAGATCGCCATGGACAGCGGGTTGATTCTCGATCCGTGGCTCGAGACCTACATGCTGATGCAGCTTTCCACTCAGCAGGTGCCCGACCTCATTGAGCGCATCGGGCGCATGTCCAGCATTGGCCAGACCTCGGTCGCATCCGGCCAGTTCAGCCTGCAGAGCCGTTTGCAGATGCGTGATCTGCGCAGCCGTATCGACGACGCGAAGGACCAGATGCACAAGGCGGGCGCTTTGCTGATGTCCAAACTGCCAGCACAGATGCAGCCTTGGGCTGACCAATATTCGCAGGTCACGCAGGTATTGAACACCGAGCTGAAAGTACTGGATGAAGGCGTGTTTGGCGGGACCATCAAACTCAAGCCGCAGGAGTTCGAGCGCAGCATCGATACGCTGACGAAAAGCGTGGGTGACTTCCGTAATCATTCGCTCAAGGCGCTCTATGATCGACTCGACTACTACCACGACGTGTCCAACATGGAGTTCATCCCGCTGGCGGTGGTGTTCGGCGTTCTGATGTTGCTGGCGATGTACCTGTTCGCCTGCCTGCAGGCTTCGATTCGAAGCAGTGCCAGCGGTATCACCACCCTGGCCGAGTCGCTGCGGGACGGCAATCTCTGCGTGGAGGTTCCGGTTCAGGGGCGCGACGAGCTTGCAGCCATCAGCCGTGCGCTGAACGTCGCAGTCGTTCAGTTGCGCACCAGCCTGCTGGGCGTCAATCAGGAGACTGTGCGAGTCGGTGATGCAGTGCTGACGCTTAATGCCCAATCCAGCGGAACGCTCACCGAGGTTGAAGACCAGCAACAGCAGATCAGTCAGATCGCTGCCGCTGCAACCGAACTGGCAGCCACTTCCCAAGGCGTGGCCAGAAGCTGCGAACAGGCCTCTGCCAGCGCGCGACACACGCGCCAGATAGCCGAACAAAGCAGTCAGGACAGTCAGCGCACAACCGACAGCATTCAACAGCTCAACCAGCGCCTGACCGACACAGCCGCCGCGCTTGGTCGCGTCAGCGAGCAGGGCCAGCAGATTCAGTCTGTGGTGGACGCCATCCGCGGCATCGCCGAACAAACCAACCTGCTGGCGCTCAACGCTGCCATCGAGGCTGCGCGAGCGGGCGAGCAGGGTCGTGGCTTCGCAGTTGTCGCTGACGAAGTGCGCAGCCTGTCGCAGCGTACTCAGGCCTCGACAGCACAGATTGCCGGGACCGTCGACAGCCTGCGCGCGACCGTGACTCAAGCGGTCAACCTGATGGAGGCCGCGTGCGGCCAGGCGGTCAATGACGCGCGTTCGGTTACAGGCCTAGGCGAGCGACTGGGCGAGATCGCCACGGCAGTGCAGGGCGTGACTGACACGCTGGTGCAGATATCCACCGCGGTCGAGGAGCAGGCGTCCACGGCAGACGAAGTCAGCAGCAATATCCAGCAGGTCGATCAGGCTGCGGGCCGCTTGCTTGAAGGTGCTCGAGCGGTGAACAGGGCGGCGGATACGCTGAGCCAGGGGAGCCAGGCATTGAGTGGGAATACGGCGCGGTTTCGGTTGGGATGAGGCTGCCTGCATCGTTTTAGACACACAGACCGGCACGTGGGATTCCAGGCCGGTCTTTTTGTATCCATGGTCATTGGATCGGATCTGAATGATGAAACTTCGATCAGTGGTGCCTTTGGCGTTAAGGTAATGGCTGACTAGCGTTCATCCAAAGCGTAATATTCTCTGCTTTTGCAAGTGAAGATTTTCTTGAGCAGCCAGTTTAACGAGAAAGGCATGATCAGAGAGGCGAGCCCGGTGGAGGGACAGGACCTCACCAAGGCTACTGCGCGCCAGCCACATGTTGCGATCCTGATGTGCACCTACAATGGTGAGGCCTATCTCAAGGGGCAACTGGACTCCTTCCACGATCAGACTTTCTCGGACTGGACGCTTTACGTCTCAGACGATGCATCGACAGACGAAACCCGGAACATTCTGCTTGATTACCAGCATCGTTGGGGCTCCGATCGCTTGATCATTTTCGACGGCCCGTGCAACGGGTTCGCTGAGAACTTCATTTCCCTGGTTCGCCGTCCGGAACTCAAAGGTGACTACTTTGCCTTTAGCGATCAGGACGACATCTGGTTCAACGACAAGCTGACACGCAGTGTCGGTCGCCTCGAATCGCTCAGCGGAAAGAAGCCGGCACTCTATTGCTCCACCACCCGACTGGTCGACGCTGACCTGAATGTGATCGGCGTGTCGAAGCTCTTCACCAGGCCCCCGTCCTTTCAAAATGCGCTGGTCCAGAGTATCGCGGGTGCCAACACGATGTTGATCAACCGAGCTGCCCGTCATTTACTCCTGCAACTGCCTGACAGAGCCCCCTTGATCGCCCATGACTGGCTGGCCTACCTTTTGGTCACAGGTTGTGGCGGCAAGGTGATCTACGAGGCTGAGCCGACCCTGGATTATCGTCAGCACAGTGGCAATCTGATCGGGGCCAACGCAAGTTCCAGAGACAGGCTGATCAGGCTGCGCAAGATGTTGTCCGGACGTTTTGTCAAATGGAACGATGCCAACATGATCGTTCTGAAAAAGATGGAGCAAATGCTGACTGAGGAAAATCGGCATGTCCTTGCCCATTTTGACCACGGTCGACAGCAGCGCTTTTTCAAACGCATGCAGATGCTCCGCAAAGCTGGAATTTACAGGCAGACACCGCAGGGCAATCTGAGCCTGCTGCTGGCTGCGTGCCTGGGCAAGATCTAGCGGTGCCACTGTCGACGCCACGTATCGAGGGCGACGTTACGCTGGTTCTCAGTAGTGTTTCGACGGTATCGTGCAGGTCGCGCTTGTTGTAGCTGGCCAAGTGCAGCAGAATAATCCTTAGCTGCAGTCGTTGACTATCCGTATCAGGCATCGATGGCTAACCGGCTTTGGTGCGGCGCGAATGTTCCACTGTAAGGGAATACTTGAAGGCCTCAAGACATGGCCTTAAGCACGAAAATGTTCTGGAATTTCAATAATATTTGAGTATCACTATGAAGTCCCTTCCTGCAGATTTTTCTGAGTCTGATTACCTTCGTTTGAATCCTGATGTTGCGGCTGCGGGATTGGATGCAACCCATCACTATCTCGAATTCGGCCATGCTGAGGGACGGAGTTATAAAGATGATGGACAAGATAAAGATTATTTAATCAGTACTGGAATATTTGATCCTGAGTTCTATTTAAGTGAATATTCTGATGTGTCAGAAGCAGGCCTTGACCCTTACGAGCATTTTTTGAATAGCGGATGCGCTGAAGGTCGATGGGCAAGCGTATTTTTTCGAAGTGATTGGTATATGGATCGTTACCCGAGCGCGAAAAGATATGCAGGAAATAGCTTGTTTCACTATGCTGAAGTCGGCAGTAAACTCGGTTATGAGCCTAATCCTTTTTTTGAGTCTGCATACTATCTCCAGAAGTATAAAAAACAACTTAATGGTAAGGAGCCATTAGCACATTTCATTGAGCATGGTGCTGATGGCTTCAATCCGTCGCCCAGATTTGATGCGCGCGCGTATATTGATGAAACCGGATGCTCAGGTAATCCACTGAAGCATTACCTTGAAGACGGTATGCAGGCAGGTGTTCCCTTGCACAGGGCTGAGCCACTGAAATGGGGTGAGCAAGTAGAATCCGCGTTTTTGAGGGTGGTAAAGTGCTCCGATCCAGTCAAAAGAGTGGCATTGCTTATTACCCATAGTCGAGATGGGACCATAAAGCCGCACGTGCACTATTATGCAAGCCAGCTGGTGTCAGGTGGCTCATCTGTTTTTCTGATCGTTGCGTCTGATTTCGGATGCGTTGCTGTGCCAGAAGGATTGCATGACATTTGCTCCAATATCGTTGTCCGCCAGAATGTGGGATACGATTTTGCGGCTTGGGCTCATGTCATGAAAGCGTTCTCTTGGATTTATGATTGCACCGAGATTATTCTGACCAACGACAGCATTATTGGGCCCGTTGGCATGACAGGTTCGGATCTCATGGAAGTCGTCAGATCAGACCCTGCTGATATAGTAGGGCTGATCGAGAACCATGAGCATGCGGATCATCTTCAGAGCTTCTTCCTGGTGTTGGGGGAACGGGCTATAAAAGCTGAAGGTTTTAAAGAATTTTGGATGGCCGTTGTCAATCATAATGATAAGAGTAAAGTCATACGGGATTACGAGATTACATTTACTCAGCGCATGAGTGCGCTTGGTTTAAATGTGGCTTGTGTGTTTGAAAAGATAGGTATGACCAATGCGACGATATTCAAATGGGAGCAGTTACTTGAAGAGGGGTTTCCATTTTTAAAGTTTGAAGTGGTTAGAAATGCCACCGCAGAAACCCTAAAACTCATCAAGTCTAGGCTGCTTAAAATGTCGTTTGATACCTCGTTGATACCTGAGCTTGGTTGATGTTCAGCAGCCACGGTTCGGCCGTGGCTGTTGATTTCTCACACTACCGGAATCGGAATGCACGTTCCGGCTCGAGCCACGAGCGAATGAGCTAAGGGGCTTGGGCTTGATTGGAATCTGCGTCAGAAATCATTAGTAAGTAGCACTGAACGTCAAATGAGTAAGATGTCCTGAACTCTGTGGGCTTCTGGGGCAGGCGCTTGAGCCAGCCTGGATTTACTTAAAGGTCTGGTGCTTTTGAACTGGGCAGCGCCGAAAGGCTGACTAATCCCTGACTGGACAATGGTCAAAGTGTCAGAAAACCTTAGTATTTGTCGATCCACCGTAGCCAGAAGAATTCCTTGAGCTCCCTATATGGGTGTGTCAGGCAGTTGCCCTAGCGTGACGCACATATATTACGTTTTTTTGACGAGCCCCCAGCGATGTAGCAATCCAAAATGCTATCAGAAAACTTAACGCTCAAAGGCAAGTCGTGTAGTATACAAAATGTTGATTGGAGCGCGAGTCGTTGGTTTGCCAAAAGCGCCAGGAAGTGCGGTCGAAGGAATGTAAATTTATGAGGTTATTGGGTCATGCTTAAGCGTCTCCGCGAAGAAAACTCCCTTCAAAAAAGACAATCTGCTGGAGCGATTGAAAAGCTGCAGCAGGAAATCGCGTACAGAGAAGCCGCGTCACAGAAGGCATTGATTGAGCGAGATACCCACATTCATAATCTCAACCTGACGATTATGGCGCTGCAAGGCTCTACCAGCTGGAAAATCACATCGCCGCTCAGAAAGCTGGTCGCTGCCGTACGGCGTGTCGTACGTGGTGGTCAATCTGTGGAGATCACATCAGAGCAAAACACTCCACCAGAACTGATAAGTTTTGATACCGCTGGCTTGGTGCATGTGGCACCTAATGAAGAGGGTGGATTGTCCTACACGCAATGGGTCGAACAATTCGATACTATTAGCGATATCGACCGCTTGGGCATGTATGAGGAAATGGGCACGTGGGCGCTCAAACCGCTACTGTCTATTGTTATGCCTGTCTACAATCCGCCGATCGAAATGCTCAGAGAAGCCATCGAAAGTGTAAAAAATCAGATATATTTCAATTGGGAGCTGTGCATCGCTGATGACGCCTCAACCGATCACAGAGTCCGCTTGTTTCTCGATCAATGTGCCAAAGCGGACCATCGGATAAAAGTTACTTATCGTGAAGAAAACGGACATATTTCAAAAGCGAGCAATTCGGCACTTGATATTGCCGTAGGCGAATTTATCGTTTTGATGGATAACGATGATACGCTGCCTGAGCATGCATTGTTCTGGGTGACTAAGACGATCAATAAGCATCCAGACGCAGCGATCATCTATTCAGACGAAGACAAGATAGACGAGCAAGGTGTGCGGTCAGGACCTTATTTCAAAACTGACTGGAATCCTTACCTTTTCCGCTCGCACAACATGATATGCCATTTGGGTGTTTATCGCAGAGCGCTGGTGGAGAGCGTCGGAAGATTTCGTTTGGGCATGGAAGGTGCGCAAGATTACGATCTCGCGCTTCGTTGTTCAGAGCAAGCTGACCCGGCTCAGATTATACATATTCCGCGTATTCTTTATCATTGGCGCATGCACGCTGGAAGTACAGCGATGTCCGGTGATGAGAAACCCTATGCTCAAAATGCTGGCCAAAAAGCACTTGATGAACATTTAAAAAGATCCGGTATCGCGGGCCGTGCAGAGCTGCTCGACTTCGGTATGTACCGCGTCCATTACGATCTGCCAGCACGTAAACCGCTTGTCAGCCTGATCATACCCACGCGTAATGCCTATGCGCTGGTAAAACAGTGTATTGAAAGTATTCGTCATAAGACGCTGTATCCCAATTACGAAATAATTTTGGTCGATAACGGTTCCGACGATCCTCAATCGCTGCATTATTTTGACCTGCTGTCCAAACTTAAAGGCATCACCGTTATTCGTGATGACGGTGAGTTTAATTACTCGGCGATCAACAATAATGCGGTCGAGCATGCAAACGGTGAACTCGTCGGCCTGATCAACAATGACATTGAAGTCATCAGCCCTGAATGGCTGGATGAAATGGTCTCACTTGCACTGCAGCCGAATGCAGGAGCGATTGGCGCCAGGTTATGGTACCCCGATGACCGCCTGCAGCATGGTGGCGTTGTCATGGGGCCGCTGACATTGGCCGGACACGCCCATAAAATGCTGCCTAGAGGGCACCATGGTTACTTTGGCCGAGCTTCTTTGATCCAAGGAATGTCAGCGGTAACTGCAGCGTGTCTTATCGTTAAGAAATCTATTTTTCAAAAGGTAGGTGGGCTGAACGAAAACGATCTCAAAATTGCGTTTAACGATGTAGACCTTTGTTTGAAGATCATGGACGCTGGTTATCAGAATATCTGGACACCCAATGCAGATCTTTACCACCACGAGTCGGCGACCCGAGGGCTTGAGGATACACCGGAAAAGGTCAAGCGTTTTATAAGTGAAGTCGTATATATGCAAACCAAGTGGAAAGATATAATACAAAATGATCCTTTTTATAATCCCAATCTGACCTTCGCAGCTGAAGATTTTTCAATAGCTTTTCCTCCGAGAGTCAACGATTGAGATCATGTTACGGAGTTGTGGTAAGAGGTTTGTAAACACTGCGTTTGAGATACTTACAACAACCCTAGTGCTGCGCTCCCGATCTTCTCAGGAGCCAGCACAAGTTTCATGCGTTTGGACCTATACTGAAAGTCGACCGTTATGTTTATACTAAAGACTGTCTGAAATTCATTCCGTAAACCTCCTTGGAGGCAAGCGGATATGATCACAGCTTTAACACAGTGACCAGTTATTGTAGCGGATACAGATCCTACGTGTTTTCTGAGCCTGCTGAACAACTGCTCTATAACGTTGCGTTTTTTGTACTGAGGCCCGTCAAGCAGCCGTGTTAGGTCGGGTCGAATAATGCGATGCATATCGCAGAGGAACTAAAAGCTGTATTCAGCTGCGGTCGCAGTATTGACACAGAATCTGACTTTCTCTTAGGCGTTATCGGCGAGCACATAACGGTGAAGCTTGGCGGACGACCTTTGCTGGCAACACAGCCGATCTGATTCAGTGACAAACATCTGACAATCATCGCGCTTTTGTCGCTCAGGTGAGGGGGGGTAATAGCTTAAATGATAAGCAAGCACTTAGGTGAGTTTCATATCTCCCTGTTATGACGGCCTTCATGAGAACTAGATAGTAACATTCTAGCTACAGCGGTTGTCAGAAAAAATAAATCAGTGGACCTATAAGGTTTTTTGGCGGGCTCGTCGTGTTAGAACGACGGCATATTAAATGCTCTTAATCAGCAGGTCAAAACTTAAGGACTGAAATTTAGCTTACTAAATGGGTAAAGTGATCGTGGACCTAAAGTAGAAATGGAAAGCAAAGACCTTGTCTACTGATTTAGCACGCCTAGAAAAAATCTTCCACCGAATATACCCCAAGCAGTTAAGCATGACGTCAGCGTAGCTCTGAATTCTGCAGATGTAGATTAAAATCTTCGGTCGCTCAGTGGTAGTTCAGAACGCGCTCTGTTGGCGAAAAGTGTGCAGTGCTCCCTCGCTGTCAGTATGCTTAGCAATAGTAGATGGTGGGGCTTGGTTATGTATTGATAAGATAGTGACCAGTAAAAAGGCATCCTGATTTAAGGTCAGAATGTTTTCAATATGGGTAACCCAGTTGGTAGTGTATAGCGTATTGAGTGCGCCCGGTGCACAGATAACTCATCATGGCCTATTGTCTGATCAGCCAGTTAGACGCTTAGCCAGGTAGGGTTTCAGCATATTGAGGTTTCCGAGGCGTGAGGTACACGGCCTGTCGATGTGAAAAATGCATTCGCTAGATCGGCTGTGTTTTCCTCGCTGCTGGAATCAGATGGGTAATCACGTCCACGCCTAAACACTGGGTGATATAGGTCCGCCACCTGCGAGCCGGACATTACCGGTGCGATTGGGGAGAAAACTTAACAAAAAATCTAGTTTATATCCTATCGCGATGGCAGAATGGCCATCGTTCAGGTAGGTGTGACACATTTAATTCAGGAGTGGGAGAAAAAATGAATCTGCAAGTCAGTATTCTGGAAAAAATGAACAGGATAGTAGTTTTCTTGCTAATTATTGTTCCAGTGATAAGTTTTGTTATCAATTTTGTTTCTTGGTTGCGATTCGGAGTCGATGTTCCACTCCTGGATGACATGAGGCAATACTCTCAGAATGCTGCCGGACGGATGGATTGGAGTTACATTACTACCCCTGCAAATGATACGTTGTATTCGGTAGGTTTAATATTTGATGCACTTGCTTTTAGGTTTTTAGACGGAAACTCAATAGCGTATCAAGCAATTTCAATGATTGCTGTTTTAGGCGGAATTCTTTATCTCCAATGGCGGCTGTTGGCGCTTTGCACCGATAATTATGTAACAAGGGCGATGGCGTTTGCTGCCACTATCTTTATGTTGCAGCCGGACTCCTACTGGGGTCTTCAGAATATGGCATTTCATCAGGCTGTGCCAGTGCTCTGCAGCTTGTTGATAGTGTATTTGGTGCTATCAAAATTAAACTATCGTTTCTCGAGTGTTTTAATTTTCCTTATAGCCACCGTTTCCGGTTTCACGTACACCAGTGGGGCGTTTGCAAATTTCTCCATACTTTCAGCTCTGATTATTCTAGTGGCCACGCTAGACTCGGAAAAAACGGCGCGCATAAAGTACTCCGCTATCGCCATGTTCATCCCTACATTGCTGTCTGTTGCAGCGCAATTATGGGTGTTAATATGGGTTCAGCATGGTACGCATCGACCAGATGCTCCTATGGCTTATCCATGGGAAAGCGACTTTTGGTATTTTATGCTCGGAAAAGTCGGTCGCTCGTTGATGCTCCCAATGGAGTTTCCAGAGCTATCCATGATAGTAAGTATCGGTGCTTTGGTTTTATCATCACTGGTGGCTGTTTTTGCGCTTTACGAAGCCGCCAAAAAAGAAGTCGGCTCTAGTCTTTGGAAGATATCCGTCGCCTATCTTTGTGTTTTTGGAGTGGTATCTTTATATCTGTGTATTATCACTGCGGGTCGAGCAAACCTCAGGCCTGAGAGTCTCAACCTCCCTAAGGATATATTTCTTTATGGTTTTGCACGGTTTCATTTTTTCTGGGCATGCGTTTTGTGGCCGTGGGTTGTGGCATTACTAGTTGAGCTGTTTTTGGTAAAAAAGTCGTCTGTTAACCATAGATTTATGTTGTCTGCAGTATCCGTGGTGCTGTTGTCTTCATTGGTTGTGAATTCAAAGATAATGGATCACCCAAGTTTCTATAGAACTACCAAGCAGATGCGACTGGATATTTTGAGTTGTCTTTCAAATGGCGTTTCGCGCGGGATACCATTTGAATGTCCATCCCTTCATCCCCGTTTGAATATGTTGAACGTATATTATACAAGTCTCGAGGCGGGTGCCTCTTACGCGATGTTGGTCGCCAGAGCTCAGATACCTCTGGGGTCCAATGATCCTCGCCCGCTATTCAGATTGACTGACGAAGCCGATAAAGTAATTTATCAAAACGCAACGCCCGAAAATAAAGGAGCGAAAGGAGTTCTTTTGGAAACTTCAGTAGATCCGATGATGATAGTAAACATTGGTGATGGCAATGCGTTGAAAGGATGTTGGGAGTTGCAGATCAATGGCTCTTATCATTTGGATGGCCAGAATTTTGGACAACTATTTTATAAACCATCTGGCTCAAATTCATTTTCAGAAGCGGATTCTCAGGGAAATATACTTCCTGCGGGAGACGGGGTTTTCTCAATCAACGCCCGCAGTAAAAAGGGCTTTGAAAACATGATTCGCTTCGATCCGGTTATCGGTGCGGGGTCTGTCTTGATTAAACAGCTTGAGGTCCGTTGCGTGCTTAAAGACCCTGGTGGCGTTCTGATGTACTAGCTTGGCTTGGTTTATACAAAGACCGCGCTTGGTAAGCGCTCTATAAAGCCCACCCAGCCAAAGGTGGGCGTTGCAGCTGCGAGCACGAGGCTTGCAGCTCGATGAAGGCAAGGCTTAGTCTTCCTCAGTTGAGGATGCCATCAGCAAATGCTCAAGCGCGTATAGCAGCCATGGATAGGGCCCTGGGATGTTACTTGGCAGGGCTGACCAAGCTTAACAGTAAATGATCCATGATCCCCACATTCCAAGCCCGTATCTGATCGCCACTGCTGCGCTCCCGATCTCTTTCAGAAGCCAGCCCCGCCATGATGGTACCCGACGCCAAAGTCGAAAAAGTGTACCTCTACCCCAAGGTCAACGAACAAGAGTCCTATACGTAGCTACGCCACGTATAGGTGCGGCTGCCTGAGGCTTCGTCGCTTGAAGATTATGAAGCCTTGCTGCAATGGAACTGCTCTCCAGAAATACCACGGTAAACCGTTAGTCCACTGTTAGGTAGGTGGGGTAACGGACCGCATACGCTTTACGGGGCGCCGGCGTTTTCACCTTCAGACGTGTCGCTGAACAACGTAACCGCTCCATGAACCCCACATTCAAAGCACTAAGCTAATGCCAAATGCTGGGCTCCCGATTCTCTCAGGAGCCCATCGACCATGATGCGACCCGACGCCAAAGTCGAAAAAGTGTACCTCTACCCCAAACCTGTGGACTTTCGAAAATCCATCGACGGACTGGCTGCTCTGGTCGAACTGGATATCAAGGTTGCCGTGTTCGACCCGGTACTTTTCGTTTTCCTCAACAAGCCGCGCAACCGAGTGAAAATCTTGTACTGGGAGCGCAACGGCTTCTGCCTTTGGCTCAAACGCCTGGAATCGGAGCGATTCAAAACATCGCCCGATGCCACCGACGAGGCCATTGTCCTGACCGTTCAGGAACTGAACTGGCTGCTCGACGGTTTTGACCTCTGGCGTAACCGTCCCCATCAGGTTTTGACGCCGCGCTTCGTGGCCTGATTCGGTATAATCCAGGGCATGAAATCCATGCCCGACAACCTTCCCGACGATCTCCAACTGCTCAAGCAAATGCTTGCGAAGATGCAGTCGCGGGTCGGTTTTCTCGAAGAAGAGAACGCATTGCTGCGCCAGCGCTTGTTCGGACGCAAGTCCGAGCAAACAGCCGATCCGGTCACGCCGCAGTTGGCGCTCTTCAACGAAGCCGAAAGCGTCGTCGAAGCTATCGACGAAAACGCTGAAGAAGAGGTTGTCGCCCCCGCCAAGCGCCGTGGCAAGCGCAAGCCACTGCCTGCCGATCTGCCGCGCATCGAAGTCATCCACGAACTTCCCGAGCATGAACTGACTTGCGTCTGCGGCTGCCGCAAACACGCCATTGGCGAGGAAGTCAGCGAGCAGCTTGAAATCGTGCCGATGCAGATCCGGGTCATCAAGCATGTTCGTAAAGTCTATGGCTGCCGCGACTGCGAAACGGCACCCGTCACAGCAGACAAGCCAGCTCAACTGATTGAAAAGAGCATGGCCAGCCCCAGCGTTCTGGCGATGTTGCTGACGACCAAATACGTTGACGGTTTACCGCTTCATCGATTTGAAAAAGTACTGGGCCGCCACGGCATTGATATCCCGCGCCAAACCTTGGCTCGCTGGGTGATCCAGTGCGGCGAACACTTCCAGCCGCTGCTGAATTTGATGCGTGACAGCCTATTGGCCAGCCGTGTCATCCATTGCGATGAAACGCGTGTGCAGGTATTGAAAGAGCCTGACCGTGAGCCAAGCAGCCAGTCGTGGATGTGGGTGCAAACCGGCGGCCCACCGGATAGGCCGGTAATCCTTTTTGACTACTCCACCAGCCGGGCGCAGGAGGTACCTACGCGCCTGCTTGAAGGCTATCGCGGTTACGTCATGACCGATGATTATGCCGGTTACAACGCAATAGGCGCTCAAGCTGGAGTTGAACGTTTAGGCTGCTGGGCTCATGCTCGACGCAAGTTTGTTGAAGCACAGAAAGTGCAGCCCAAAGGTAAAACGGGGCGTGCCGATATCGCGCTGAACCTGATCAACAAGCTGTATGGGATCGAACGCGACTTGAAGGCCAGCAGCGACGCTGATCGTAAAATCGGCCGTCACGAACATAGCCTGCCGATACTGGCTCAATTGAAAAGCTGGATCGAAAAGACGCAGCCACAGGTCACCGCTCAGAATGCCCTGGGCAAAGCCATTAGTTACCTCGCAAGTAACTGGAGCAAGCTGGAGCGATACGTCGAGGAAGGCTACCTGCCGCTCGACAATAACGCCGCTGAACGCGCTATCCGCCCCTTCGTGATCGGAAGAAAGAACTGGCTGTTTAGCGACACGCCCAAGGGCGCGACGGCCAGTGCTCAACTGTACAGCCTGGTCGAGACTGCCAAAGCCAACGGCCAGGAACCCTATGCGTGGCTGCGCCACGCACTTGAACGTTTGCCAACGGCGACATCGGTAGAGGATTACGAAGCCTTGCTGCCGTGGAACTGCGAACCTCGACTTCACAGCTAAGCGCTTTACCTATCTTTAGCCAAGTGAGGTTTATGGAGCGCTTACTGAACAACTAGTGCCGTCCGTTCACGGAAGGGGATTGATCGCGCGTGCCGCGCCGGTGGCGTTGTTGGTGTTAGTGTTATTCGAAAAGGAGCCTTGCTTAATGTACCGGTCAAATGTGGCCTTGTTACTTGCCAAAAAACTTAGTTTCGTGATCTTGGATTAATTAATTGCCGCGCACTCGTAGAGTCCAAGAGCAAAAGGAAAACAGTCTGACGCGAGCTCGGTGTTATCAGAGCGACTCTTTTTTTGCTGAGAAAGCAAGCTTTGAAAGAATAAAGGTTACAGGCAGCGTCAGTACAATTGCTACCAAGGGCGCCAATCTCGCATCGAGCTGGAATTTCTCAACCCAGCACCACAGAATAACCAAACTAAGACAGTATTGAACGATATATATCAATGGGAGCAAAATGACGGAACGCAGGCCTTGATGGCTCTTGAATACGAAGAATCGGTTCAAGGTATACGCCAGCAGGATGCCGGTCACATAGGAGATGGTGTAGCTGACGTTGTAAGAAAGAAACATCAGCAACACGAGATAAAGTCCGTAGGTCAAGGCGGTGTTGAAACCGCCTGACATCAGGAATCGGGCAAAGTCTTGCTTCAAGAATTTAGAGACAGCCTGATTCATCATCGAGTCGTTATTCGGCGTTTGCGATCAGTGATTTGAACTCGTCATAGTTACGAACGTAGTCGGCTGAATCGTAATAATGAGAGGCGAATACAAGCAACACGGCGTCCTGAGAATAGCGGTACTGAATGCCCCACGTCATGGGCGGCAGGTGAATACCTTTGTTTGGCTTGTCCAGAACAAACTCTTCTCGATTGACGCCATCGTCAGCAACGACATGAACCGAACCTTTGACCGCGATCAGAAACTGGTGGCACTGGAGATGCGCGTGCTCGCCTCGAGTCTCGGCTGTCGGCACGTCATAAACCAGAAAGTAACGCTCGGATTTGAATGGAATCGAGCGTTCAAACTCGCCCGCAGACAGGCTGCCACGGATGTCCGACACTTCGTTCATGGTGTGCAGGGTGACGTTTTTCACGGTTGTGGCGATTACGCCAGGCGAAGCCTTTTCAGCGCGCGCTTCGCTGTTTGCTGCAACCGGCTTGGCATCCACATAACCGATGATCTTGGCCGGGTTACCCACTACGATCGCATTAGGCGGCACTGATCGTGTTACTACGGCGCCAGCCCCGACCATCGCATTCATTCCGATGGTGATGCCTGGCAGGATGGTGCAGTTGGCTCCCAGAGAAGCACCTTTACGGATAATGGTGCGAGAAAAAGTCTGCGGATAGACCTTGCTGCGTGGGAAGAGGTCATTGGTGAAGGTAGCGTTCGGGCCGATGAAGACATCGTCTTCAATGGTAATACCGTCCCACACCTGTACACCGCATTTCAGCGTGACGCGACTACCGATGATGACATCGTTCTCGATGAACACGTTGTCGCAGACATTGCATTCACTTCCCAGCCGGGCACCCGGCAGGATATGAGCAAAAGCCCAGACACGTGAGTCCTTGCCTATGTTTTCCGACTCACACAAGGCGTGACTGTGAACAAAGAAATCCTTACCGCTGCTCATTCTTTTCTCCAAATCCCTCTACCCGCATGGGGATGGCCAAGGGTCTGTTCTTTGTATTTTCGTAAGTGCGCCACGCATAAGATCCAACGATCCCCAAACCCATGAGGTTCAGGCATCCCAGGAAGGTGATAGCCAGCATGATCATTGCGTAGCCTGGAACTTCGATCCTGCCTTCAAGTTTTGCAATGAGCGTGAAGACGCCAAAAACAGCGGCCAGCGCTGAGCCAGTTGCGCCGACTCGAGTCAGTATCCTGATGGGCATGTCCGTAAATGAGAACACGCTGTCCATCAGGTAATTGATCTTCTTGCGCAATGTCCAGGCTGAGGTGCCATGGACGCGCTCCTGCCGGGTGTAGGTCACTACTTCACGGCGATAGCCCATCCAGAAAATCTGTGCGATCAAGGAGCTGTGGCGCTCCTCAAGGGTCAGCAAGGTGTCCCTGAACGCCTTGTTGCAAGCGAACATGTCCACGCCGCCCGGTGGAATCTCCGGGATGACGTAGCGTCGGTAGAAGCCCCAGAATAGTTTTGAGGCCGTTCGTGTTGCCCAGGGGTCCTGGCGGCCTTCACGCACGCCGACCACGACATCGATATCGCCGCGGGTCAGAACCCTGTTCATTTCCAGAACCAGCTCCGGCGGCTCCTGGAGGTCAGCCGCCATGACGGCGTAACGCTCACCGGTACCATGCTGCAGGCCGGTACGAATCGCCATGAAAGAACCGAAGTTTCTCGACAGCAGGATCAGCTTTGAGGTGAAGGACTGCGAGGGCAATTGCTCCCGCAGAATCTCGTAACAGCGGTCAGGGCTGCCGTCCACCACAAACACCACTTCGAGTGCATGTTCAAGCTGCACATCCAGAGCCGTTACAGCAGCGAGCAGGTCTGGAAGATTGCTCTCGTTGCGATAAACGGGAATGACCAACGTCAGCAAAATCATTGCTCCTTGGAAAAATAAGCCTTCACAGCTTCGATGACACGCTCGACTTCTTCATCGGTCAGACCAGGGAAGCATGGTAGCGAGATGACGGTATCGCACGTACGCTCGGTTACGTCCAGAGCGACCGAGGTCGCCGCGTTGTAAGCCGGTTGTTTGTGGTCGGCAATCGGATAGTGAATGTCGGTGCTGACCTGCTTTTCCTTCAGGGCTGCTGCGAACGAAGCTCGATCTTCGACGCGCACCACATAAAGGTGTCCAACGTAATCATCTGCCACCGAACACGGCAACTGCATATCCAGGCCTGCAAACGCTTCGCTGTAGCGCTTGGCAATCGAACGACGTTGTTCGTTCCAAGTGTCCAGATGCGGCAATTTGATACGCAGGATTGCAGCCTGCATTTCGTCAAGGCGACTGTTACGGCCACCAGGGATGGCAACGCGGTATTTCTGATCCCAGCCGTATTGGCGGAGCTGACGGATGCGGGCGGCGAGTTGGTCGTCGCTGGTTACCACGGCACCGCCATCACCTAGTGCACCCAGATTCTTGGTCGGATAGAAGCTGAAGCATGCGATGGTGCCAAAGCTGCCTGCCTGTTTGCCGTTACGACGAGCGCCGTGAGATTGCGCGCAATCCTCAAGGACCGGGATGCCCGCAGCCGAAGCGATCTGAACGATTTCTTCAATGTTCGCAAGCTGGCCGTACAGGTGCGTAACGATGATGACCGATGGTTTGGACGCGGTAATTACAGCGGACAGCGACTGGCTGCAAAGCGTAAGGGTCTTCGGATCAACGTCCGCGTAGACAGGCTCTGCGCCTACTGCATGGATAGCGGTGCTGCCGTAGAAACCAGCGTTTGCGACCGCAACGACCTGATCACCCTTGGATACACCCAGTCCTCTGAGTGCCAGTTCGAGCGCATCGGAGCCGTTGGCTACACTGATGCAGTTCGAGACGCCGACGTAAGCCGCGAACTCTTCCTCAAACAGCTTTACTTCGTTACCCAGTACGTACCAGTGGCTATCCAGAACGGATTTCAGCGGGGTGACGAAATCTAAGCCAGCATTGGCCGCTGTGGCAGAGAAAAGAGGAACAGTGTTTAAGTTCATGGATAGGGGCCTATAATTATTGACTGGTGACTAATCTTGAGCGGCAGCGGACTTCAAGTTCACTGATTTTGAGATCTTGAGCTTCTGTCACAGGGTCGAATCGAAGCTCTTTTTTAAATCCTGTAGGGCTATTGGCTATGAAGTTTACCTGTTGTGGGTCCTCCGAGCCAGTCAGTCTTGCCGTTGTGGAATGCAGCTCGCTGAATCCTGCGTCATCAGGCAGTAGGTAGAAAAGCTGCGCGATGCTGTCGTTTGGGGATGTCAGACGTGCAGAAACATGCAGCGTTTGACATTTAGATATGTCGTTAGTTGTGCTGAAAGTCAGATTTGGATCGAGGCTTGTTCTCAGTGTTAGAGGAACGCCGTTCGATAGCTTCTGAGCATTGGCGATGTTCAGCGTATCAAGATTTTCAGAAAGTCTGTAGTCAGGTTTGGGAAGGTTTGTCCCTAACGGTATAGGCATTACATATAGCGTTCTAGCGAAAGAGGCATTTTGAGTGCGGCCGTTTCTAATACCGTCAGAAATATCTTCCGGGTCTATGTCAAGACATTTGACAGGGCCCGTTTTCTGGATGTTTTCAGAGATACAGTTGAGCCCATTGATGCGAGCTATCATGGTTGCTTTGAAGAAGGCGTTGTTTCTTATGATAGGAGTATAAAAACATGCTACGAGCCACACCAGACATAATATTGCCGTTGTGGCGACATTGCAGGATGTCGGTCTTGCCTTGTGTTGAATCCAGTTGAATGTGATATATGCAAGCCACGGCCAAATTAGCGTAATCCAAAAAAAATGGAATCGATAAAAGCCGTAAGTAAAAATCTCCAGCGGTGAATTTATTGTGTCGGGTCGTAGGTTGGTGCGTCCCGCAGAGATTAAAAGAAGATAAATGAAAACTACAGCGCAGAGGCTAAGAAATATATACAAAGGCTCTGTCAGTTTAGGGTCTCTTTTACTGATTACCGTTGTCAGTCCCTTCAGGGCGACGATTAGTATTGTGGCAACAGCTATAGACGTGACCGTTATAGAAAACGTGGGATGTTCTATAGGTAACATTAGGGATCGTGCAACTTTTCCCAGCATAAATAGCCAGAAATCGGACTCCCAAGGATATGCCATTGGCGCGTCAGCGCGATGGGTACCGTGCTGAACTTCTATAATGACCCATAACTGCGCTGCTGTGGTGATGATGGCGGGGGCTAATAGCGCTATTCCGGCGTTGAGAACGTTTCTACGGTTCTCGCTTTTGGAAAAGACCCCGTACAGTACAGACACCAAGCAAAGCGCGAGTGCAGAAAAAGCACCGCTAATGTAGGAAAGTCCAGATATGAAGCCTAAGCAGGCTATTGAAACTGATGTAATGATGCCGTATTGAACTTTATTGGTTGCCAACATCAAAATGGCCAGCACGCATACCAAGGGTATCGCTTGGTGGTAAGCCATGTTTTGCCAGCCCCAATAAGTGTCCGGCTGCAGCATAAGTAGCGTGAATGAAAAAGATACGGCCAAGCAGCTTTTGTCTACGCAGTACCGCTTAAGAAGCTTCCACTGCAGAAGAAGAAGTCCGCCCAATACGAGCACCAAACTTAACAATTGATACGCTACAGAGTTTCCATCGAGAAAACGAAATGCGAGAGAGTCTAGCAGCAAGCCAAACGTGTAGAGAGTGTCATTGTGCGGTGTGAAAAGATAACCAAGGTCAAGCAGTCCCATTTCGTTGGCATTATATTGACGCCAGTCATCATAAAAAGGAACGTCAACACCATATCTCAACCACGACCATACGCTAATCAAAAAGCTTATGACTGGCAGCAGCATAAGTATCGATCTTAGCATCACAGCCCTGATTCCAAGGGGCTTCTGTACTGCGTTCATTAGATGCCCTTGCTAATCGTATTTGGTATAATAGATATGAGGTATGTTTTCATGTTTAAGCCTGATTTCTAGGTGGCCAGGCGAAACTAAAATCCTCGTAATCCAATGTTAGATTCGGATTGTAGGCATAGTCGCTTTGGATATTTGGCCAGCGAAATTTAATGTATTCGATTTCCGTACTGAAACGCGCCTGTTTTTCCGGCGTATCTTCAAAACCTCGCGTTGCTGATTCGTGGTGGTACAGTTCGGCAAATGGCGTCCAGACATTCACGTAGCCTGCTTCCTGCACTTTCAGGCAGAGATCAACATCGTTGAAGGCGATTTTCAAATGCACTTCTTCCAGACCACCGACCTGTTCAAATATCGCTTTCTTGATGACAAGGCACGCTGCTGTAACCGCTGAAAACTCCTGGATGAGTTCTCCTCGGCAGAAGTAGCCCGAAGCACCCTTGGGAAGGTTTTTATGGGAATGACCTGCAATCCCGCCTATGCCCGCGATGACCCCGCCGTGCTGCAAGCGGTCATTGGGATACCACAGGCGTGCGCCCACTGCGCCAACATTGTTTTGCATGGCGATTGAAACCATCTCGCCCAGCCAATCAGGACTGATCACTTCAATGTCATTGTTAATGAGGCCTATCAGCTCGCCATTTGCAATGCGTACGGCAGCGTTGTTCAACGCGGAATAGTTGAAAGGACCGTCGTCACGCAAGACACGAATATTCGGTTCCCGATCGAGTTGGGCAAAGTAGGCAAGCGATTGCGGATCATCGGAACCGTTGTCGATCAGAATGATTTCGTAATTTTTGTAAGCGGTCAAATCCTTGATGCTGTCAACGCACTGTTTGACGAGCGCATAAGCATTTCGTGTAGGAATCACCAGGCTTACCAGCGGCTGTACGGCGGGCAACTTATAGCGCACGCGGTACATGCCATGATCAGACAGTTCTGCTACGCCGATATTCCCTTTACGCCGAAGATGATCCTCCAGTGCTTTGACGCCAGCGAGCGCAGCATAAGGTTTCTCGTCACCCGCCATCGCCGTGCTGCCCGCGTGAGCGCGCCAGTGGTAAAGGACGCGTGGTATGTGGACAATCTGATTTCGCTCAAGTCGCTCTATGCACCGCAATGCAAGGTCGTAATCCTGAGCACCTTCAAGCCCGAGTGTGAATTGCCCAACATCGACAACCAGATCTTTACGGTACACGCCGAGGTGGCAGACCATATTTTGCGAGCGGAACAGAAACTCGTTCCAGTCCGACTTGAAGTAAGGCGAGCTTCGATTGCCGTCCACATCAATTTTATCTTCGTCAGAGTAGATTAGTCCGACGTCAGGGTTTTCGCGGATGGTGCGGGCGACCCAGTAAAGCGCGTGCTTGGGTAGCAGGTCGTCATTGTCCATCAGCGCGACAAACGAGCCTGTGGCAAGGCTCAAGGCTGAATTGCTGGCCGCAGAGATATGCCCGTTCGTTTCTCGAAAAATGACTTTGATGCGATCATCCTGATCGGATAAGGCTTTCAGATATTCACGAACGTCCTCGTTTGAGGAGGCGTCATCTGCAATGCAAAGCTCCCACCGGGTATAGAGTTGGGCAGAGATGCTGTCCACGGCCTCGCGCAGCAATTCGAGTGGAGGGTTATAAACAGGCATGACGATAGAAATCACTGGGCCGTCAGACCATGTAGCAATGTCTTCCCTGATGCGAGCAATTTTCTTCTCGTCCAGAGTGTCGTACTTTTGCACCCACAGTGAGTAGTCATTACGATTTTCACTGGATGTGTTATTTGCCACGACCTTTGCCCACCGTGCTTGAGCGATCACGCCGGCAATGCCTCTCACCCGCCATACGCCGTATGCTTTTTTGGCCGTGCCCACTACACCGCCGCCGCGTTGAATGATCAGCGGCAGCGAAGTCAGGTTTCTCTTGGTCTTGTAAAAACCTTTTGCCAGCTTCCTGAGAGGTGCTGTGATCTTCCAGCTGTAGGAAGAGTGCATGGAAATCATATTCAGATTCAGGTTATGAATATGAGTGTCTCTGGCTTCCAGCTCGAGGCGATGATTTTCCAGCATCGTCATTGTTTTGCTTTCAATCTCCCTGAGCTCAAGGCGTTGATTTCTTCTCAGAGTCATTGCGTCCGAATCAATGCCGGCCAGTGTCAGTCGATGATTTTCGTGCAGTAACTGGTTTTCGGTTTCGAGCTTCGCCAGAGCGAGACGATGCTGTTCAAGAGTGCGCGCCTGCTCAGCCTCCATCTGCAGCAATATCAGTTGATAATATTCCTGATTCGCGAGATGTTCTGCTTCAACGGCCATACACTGCTTTTTATGCGCGTCCAGGACTGCCTGCTTTTCGGCTTCCAGGTTCTGCAGCTCACGCTCATGGTGTTCTCTAAGGGCCGCGTTGGCAGCCTCAAATTCCATTCGCTGAAGACGATGACTCTCTTGAAGCTCAAGATTTGCGGCTTCCATTTCCGCCATTGTCAGACGATGGTTTTCGTGGATAACAAGACTTGCAGCTTCCAGTTCCGCAACTTCGAGACGATGACTTTCTTGTATTGAAAGATTTTCAACTTCGATATTGGCAAGTGTCAGGCGATGGCTTTCCTGTTCTGCCAGGTTAGCCGCCTCGATGGCCTCCAGCGCAGAGTGCTCCCTGATGCTCTGATCGGTCGTGGTCTCAAGCGCCTGCTTCAGTTCCTCTTCCTGCTGCAGCAACCTTTCAGCCACCTGAGGTTCGGTCAGCAGCGTGAACGAAATCTGAATCTTGAAAGCTTTCTGACTGATAAACGGGTTGAGATCGGCAGGCAGCATGACGTGCGGATCGTCATTGAGCGCCATGAATAACGTACCGTTGGCATTATTGGAAAACGCTGTGGTGCCCGCTGCAGTCAACGGTAAGTCTATACCGTCATGCCAGGTCCAGACCTCCTCGTTGGCGACATAGGCCTTTATCGTGCTGACCGAGAACGACTGTCGAACGTTTGCAGGGTCAAATCGCAAGGAAGCGCATCGCGACGAAGCCGGAACGCTGAAAATAACTGTTTGATACCCATCATGAACTCGATGGCTTCGAGTCCTGTCCTCGGAAAATCCACCGTCGGTGTCGCCAAGATAAAGCATCGCCATCTTGGGGCTTTCGTTGGGCGCGGATCCGGTTTTTTGAATAGTGGCTTCTGGAGCCCAGTTCAAAAAGCTTGCAGCTTCGCGTCCCGTCACTTTTTCCTGAAACATCGCCTCCAGAACTGCAAAACGATTCAGTTCTTCGTCGGTGACGGCAAGTCCAACACTGCCCAGCAATTGAATAATGAAATCACGTCGGCTGATCATGGTCGCTGTCGGGTGAAACGGCACCGTACCTGCTATCAGCAGCAACAAGCCGCGCATCAACAGATGCCCAAGCTCGACGCCGTCTTTCATCTCCCATTCAATATCGATGAGATGAGGCTCGCCTTGATCGTCGAGGATAATGTTCTGGGCAACGGCGTCCAGATAGTGACCTGGCAGACGTGAATCGACACTGTCCAGCGTTATCGGATTTCCCTCAGTCGCCAACAACTTTTTCAAGCTGTCGAGATAGAGCGTCAAGAATGGAGTGAACGTTTCAACTGTCCAGTTCTGTGTGGTAGCCGCTTGCTGGAAATGCAGACTCAGCAGCGAGCCTCTGGCGTAACCGTGAGACTCGGGCAGGATAAAGTTGAACGTATCGTCCGCATCTTCCGTTTGGGCAGCGGTGTGGCCAAGTCGCTGGTACTGAACTTCGATGCCTTCCGGGGTCTCTACGAAAACAGAGGCCTTGCAGTATGCCGCGTTGCGGCCGGTGCTGTAGTGGTAAGCCAGAATGTCGGTCGGTACTACCTGCTCGCTCTGGCATGAAGCGACTACCAGAAAGGAGTTGGCAAGGTCCATGCCCAGATGATTATCGATCACTACGGGCCAGGCTCTCTCGAGATTGAACGTAGTGTCCGCGGGCAATTGCGGATCTTTCCTGGTGTTCTGGCAGGCCAGTGCAGCGGCATCAAAATGCCTGGATTTGAAGCCCCTCTCCGTGATCATGGAGTTGGGAATCTTGTAGTCGGGGTAGGGAGACAAAAAGTCCGAGGACGCAAATCCTGCGCGATCGATGAGCGCTTCCAGCTCTTTTCTGCCAAACGTTTTCGGCTGGCGCTCTACATATCGACCTTCGATGCCGTACATGGCAATGCCTAGATGGTCTTCTGGCGCGCCCGCAAAATACTTGAGTCCTAGCTGGTTCTCGATGGCGATGAACAGATGGCCGTCAGGTTTGAGAAGCTTGCGGACTCGATTCAGCATGCCGTACGCCGGATCGGCGTCCGCGCTGAACATGCTCGCGTATTCGAGCACCCCGATCAGGGTGATGACATCGAACTGCTGATCGACCTTGAAGTCGTCGAATCTTTCCGAAAGGACTGTGACATTGTCCAGATCCCGGGTTCTGCTTGCGGCGATCGCCGCTCGACGAGGGCTGCCTTCCAAGGCCAGCACTTCAGCGCCGGCTTCGCCCAGATAGCGGCTGATCGCGCCACAGCCTGCGCCTATCTCAAGAACAGATTTACCTTTGAGCAGGTGCTCAAACGGACGAAAGATGTTTCCGCGGCTGGACGTCAGGTGATAAAGCTTTGGCCAGTCGGTGCAGTATTGAGGAAGCTCGCTGGAAAGCACTGACACGTCGTTCGCTTCACGAACAATTCTCGCCAGCTCAGTCTCGGAGTTGTCGCCATCACTGTACGCGATGCCTTGATAGTCGGAGCGAACCCAAACCGCTGTATCAACATCGTGGCTATAGCCATATCTGGAAAGATCAAGCATTAACTGTTACCGGTTCGATATCCATGGACGCACCCAGGTCGATCAAACCAAGGAGGTTGGGGGTGGGCTCTACGACGAAATGTATGGAGTCGTAGCGTCTGTCATGAGGGACGATTTCTTCACCTTCTCGAGAAGCAATCCCGACGGATATGAAGTAATCGCCGGTTGCCAAAGAACTCTTGAATTTCAGGCATGCCTTTGCCTGAGTACCAACGCCCCCTATGCTGCTCACGCCTGCGCAATCCTGCATGTAGGAATTGGTGCCGTATACGGTCACGCCTTCCTTGGTCTTGATGGTGAAACCAATGATCGGGTTGACAATCATGCGGTTAAACCTCAACGCCAGATTGAAAACAATTTCCTCACCGGACTCTACGCTGTTCGGAAACTCACGGCCTGACGCGCTCAAATGGAAATCAAGCAGCGTCGCTGCGCCATCGCCCCAGCGGTACTCGTGCGGGTTGTAGCCAGGTCGGCTGGCGTAGACATCCTCGTCAAACCGCAGCGCGATGGTATCCGTCTCAACCGGAGCGATCTCGACACGCTCGGCTTCGGCCAGGTCCAGGCTTTTGTCGGTGATCGGACTCTTGTCACGTCCGAACAGGAGGTCGGTATAGCGGTTGATGACGGGGCGTGATTCGCCAATCATCTCGATTCTGCTCTGCTCCAGCAGAATGGCGCGTGAGCAGTGGGTGACAACCTGTTCGCTGGAGTGCGTGACCAGCAGGATACTGGTGCCGTTTTCCTTCAGCTGTCGCAGGCGCTCGAAGCACTTGGCCTGGAAGCGCGCATCGCCAACGGACAGGGCCTCGTCGACGACCAGTATCTCTGGATCGACCTGAGCCTGTACCGCGAACGCCAAGCGTACTGCCATGCCGCTGGAGTAGGCTTTGACGGGCTGATCAAGGAACTCACCGATGTCGGCAAAGCCTGCAATGGCGTCGAATCGCTCATCGACTTCGTCACGGGTCAGGCCCAGCACGGCTGCGTTCAGGTAAACGTTTTCACGGCCAGTGAATTCGGGGTTGAAGCCCGAGCCCAGTTCAAGCAAGGCTGCTACACGGCCACGGGTCTGAATTTCACCGAGGGTCGGGGCCAGCGTTCCGCAGATGATCTGCAGCAGCGTGGACTTGCCGGATCCGTTGCGCCCGACAATGCCTACAGTCTCGCCTTTGTTGACATCAAAGCTGATGTCTCGCAGCGCCCAGAACTCTTTACCGTACGTGGTAGTGGCCTGTTTGCCTGCCCAACGCTGCAGTCTCGGCACCAGGGCCTGCTTGAGACGCTCATGGGGCTTGTCGTAGGTGTAAAAACACTTGGAGACGTTGTTTACGCTGATAACCGGTTGATCAGATGACATCAGCGAATCCTTTACGTGTCTTTTGGAAGAACCAGAACCCTGCGACCGCCATCAGCGAGCCGATCACTATCGCGATGCCCAGGCTGTCCCATTGAGGAAGATGTCCGAACAGCAAGACGCTGCGGCTTTCTTCAATGACGTAGGTCAGGGGGTTCATCTGCAGCCATGGTCGATAGACTTCTGGCAGCGCAGCGATTGGATAGAGAACTGGAGACAGGAACAGAAGAACAGTGGTCAGTACGGTGATCACATGGCCGACGTCGCGCAGGTAAACGCCCAATGAGGCCAGAAACCAACTGATGCCCAACGTACCCAGAATCAGAGGTACGAGGATCAGCGGAAAGAGCAGGGCGGTCCAGTACAGCGTATGGGAGATCAACAACTGGGCGATCACCAGCACCACAAGGCTGATGCAGCTGTGAAAGAGTGCAGAACCCAGGGTAATGACCGGAAGAATCTCCAGCGGGAACACCACTTTCTTCACGTAGTTGCTATTACTCATCACCAGTGAGGGCGCCCTGTTGGCACACTCTGCGAACAGGCCATGCACGATCATGCCGACGAACAAGAGGATGGCAAAACCACCCTTGCCAGTGTCGACACCGACCCAGCGGGCACTGAAAATCTCGGAAAAGACGAAGGTGTATACCGCCAGCATCAGAACCGGGTTGAAGAATGACCAGGCCAGTCCCATGACGGAGCCGCGATACCGACCGATGACTTCGCGTCGGGTCATCTGTGAAATCAATGAGCGGTTCGTCCAGAGGCTGTGTACCAGTCTCAAGGGGCCTGCAGATGGCGTCATGTGGGGATTCATTAAGCGAATACCTCGGCGTCTTCGAAACGCACGGCGTTCTGATCCTTGGCGGACAGCGCAGGCTGCTCGCTCATGGG
This sequence comes from Pseudomonas viridiflava, assembly GCF_900184295.1. Lineage (NCBI taxonomy): Bacteria > Pseudomonadati > Pseudomonadota > Gammaproteobacteria > Pseudomonadales > Pseudomonadaceae > Pseudomonas > Pseudomonas viridiflava. The sequence continues at coordinate 4,893,659 of NZ_LT855380.1, read as the reverse complement.
CCATTGGATCGCTACGCTCGAATCGTTCCAGGCCAGACTGCGTTCATGCTCTGGCGCCCAGTAATCCGTGGTCTTGTACAGGAACTCGGCGCTTTCGGATAACACCACGAAGCCATGGGCGAAGCCTTCCGGAATCCACAACTGCTTTTTGTTTTCAGCACTCAAATGTATGCCTACCCATTTGCCGAATGTCGGCGAGCTTTTTCTGAGGTCCACAGCGACGTCGAACACTTCGCCCTGAGTGACGCGCACCAGCTTGCCTTGGGCTTGCCTGATTTGATAATGCAGACCCCGAAGCACACCTTTCGCCGAGCGTGAGTGATTGTCCTGAACAAAGGTAACGGGATGACCAACGGCTTCATCGAACGCTTTCTGGTTGAAGCTTTCATAGAAAAAACCGCGATCATCACCAAATACCTTTGGCTCGAAGACGATGACGTCAGGAATAGCGAGGCGGGTTGCGATCATACGTAGGGTATCTCCGAAAAACTGACCAGCGCAGACTCGTGCGGCACTGGTTTGGAAAAGCGTCTGATAAAGGATGCTTGCTGCCCGACGTGTGAGGGCATGTGGAAAAAGCGCTTTGAAGAGATAGTGCATGCGCGATGAAAAAAGCGCGTATGAGCGATTCCGGCGAAAGGCTTCTGCACGGCGTGGAGAGCGGGAGTCATCAGTACTGCTGAGCACATTGCACGCATCGTTGTTTTAGGTCTTTTCGATAGGGTTGCGATGACGAACAACTCAAGGATTTCAGTACAGGACAATTTTGCAAAAACTCATCCGGGATCGTGTGTCGGCACGAAGGCGACTCCGCATCGAAACAGACAGCTCCCCGGAGGGAACTCCCTTTGGACAAGGGTTTTGGCAGGTCGTGCCGTGCTGCTCCTTTGAGCGTCGTTACGCTGTAAACAAAGGTGCGCACATTAACATAGGCGGCCTTCGGAGAACATTCGATGGCGGGAATTTAACCATAGGATCGCTAGGTGTTTGCTCGTTCCCGACAATTCTGTTCAGGGCTTAGCTGGCGGTCGTGGATCGTCTCGCGTAGGCATTGACTTTATTTATCAATGGCTTGTGCTGGCTAGGCGCTTTCGTGTCGCGGAGGAGGATGAGCGCGTCATTATCGCGCCATCACGGCCGCAAGGCAGGCGATGACGAAAAGACCCTGGTCGCGAGGGCGGCGTCGGCATTGGCGGGCTTTGAACACGAGGCCAAAAAACAGTGCGCGTGTAGAGCCTGACTGCCCATGATCCAGCACCTTGCTGCCGCCGGTGAGTCGATCAATAAGCAATACCTGGGCAGGCCACCAGCCGTTCGTGATTTTACCCAGCCGAGTCTTGAGCGCTGCAAGGCCAGTGTTGGCGCCAACCTGATTGCCCGCGTGCTGGCGATAATCCATGCCGGGGGTCGGGTCTATGAACCAGCGAAATCCATGACTGCGGGCGAACGCGTAGCAGTACCAGTCATGCAGGCCGACATCCTGAGCCGCAGCCCAGTGTTCAAGAACCGAGGCCTTGAATGCGTCAGCAAGTGTGCGGTTCAGTACGTAAGTGCAGCCAGGGCCGGCAGCTTCGAATAAGTGATCCCACTCGACTTGCGGCTGTGCCTTGTCGAGCAGCATACGTCTGCCGTCGGGCCAGAAGGCCGTGACGTTACTCGAGTAGGCGTCATGATCACCTGAGGTCAGGCATGAAGTCGCGCGGTCGAGCTTGTCGGGATACCAGATATCGTCCTGATCCGAAAACGCCACATAATCGAATGCGGAGAAGTCGACATCTTTGATCAGGCGGAAAAAGTTGCGAGATGCCCCGCCAAACGGACCTGCTTCGGGAAGCAGAATGACGTTTGCGTGGTTCTGTGCGTAGGACATGCAGCGTGCTTCAGTGCCGTCCGTGGACGGGTCGACACTGATGAAGACGGTAACGCTGACATTGATCTGATTCAGAATGGAATCAAGTTGCTCCTTGATCCACTCCATACCGTTGTAGGCGGCCAGCAGCACGGCAACCCTGGGAAAAACAGAAGACATGCTGTCCATCGCCTTGCGGTATGAAGTGTAAAGAGGCGCCGGAAATCAGAACGATCCCAGATCCAGCAGTTTTTGCAGGTACTGACCGTAACCGGTTTTTTTCAGCTTCTGCGCTTGCGCGCCGAGTTGTTCTGGTGTGATCCAGCCATTGGTGTACGCGATTTCTTCGAGGCAGGCCACTTTCCAGCCTTGGCGCTGTTCGATGGTGTGTACGAAATGGCTCGCTTCCAGCAGCGACTCGTGGGTGCCGGTATCCAGCCAGGCAAAGCCGCGACCCAGGATTTCCACGGTCAGGCTTTTCTGTTCGAGGTAGGCGCGGTTCACGTCAGTGATTTCCAGCTCGCCGCGCTCGGAAGGCTTGATGTTCTTGGCAATCTCGACAACCTCGTTGTCGTAGAAATACAGACCGGTTACTGCGTAGCTCGATTTGGGTGCCGACGGTTTCTCTTCGATGCTCAGGGCACGGCCGGTTTCGTCGAACTCGACAACACCAAAGCGCTCAGGATCGGAAACGTGATAACCGAAGACGGTTGCACCGCTGGTCTGCTGGCTGGCGGAGCGCAGGTTCTCCGAGAAGTGCTGACCGTAGAAAATGTTGTCGCCCAGAATCAGGCAGCAAGGGTCTTTGCCGATGAACTCTTCACCGATGATGAAAGCCTGAGCCAGGCCATCCGGAGTCGGTTGCTCTGCATAAGTGAGCTGAATGCCGTACTGGCTGCCGTCGCCCAGAAGTTTGCGGAAGGAAGGCAGGTCTTCAGGCGTCGAGATGATCAGGATTTCACGCATACCGGCCAGCATCAGCACCGACAGCGGGTAGAAAATCATCGGCTTGTCGTAGATCGGCAGCATTTGCTTGGACACGCCGAGTGTCAGGGGGTGCAGACGAGTCCCCGAGCCGCCGGCCAGGATGATGCCTTTACGATTAGTCGTTGTCATTTATTCAGAGATTCCATGAGCATGCGGGTTACGCCGCTTTGCCAGTCCGGCAAATGCAGAGAAAAGTTGTGACGCAACTTTTCTGTATTCAGACGCGAATTCAGTGGGCGTTGCGCAGGTGTCGGATATTCGGTTGTAGCGATTGGATTGATCGTTTCCACAGCCAGCGGTTCCCCGTTCGCTCGAGCAAAGTCGATAACGAATTGGGCGTAGGCGTGCCAGGACACTTCTCCGGCGGGCGAAAGATGGTAAATCCCGCACAGTTCCGGGCGTGTCAGCGCCTGCTGCAGTGCAGCTGTGGCTATATCGGCCAGAAGCTCCGCGCCTGTAGGGGCACCGATCTGGTCGGCGATCACGTTAAGGCTCGGGCGGTCTTTGGCGAGGCGCAACATCGTTTTGGCGAAGTTGTTGCCTCGTGCGGCATAGACCCAGCTGGTGCGGAAGATCAGGTGCTTGCAGCCCGATGCAACGATCAGTTGTTCGCCTTCGAGCTTGGTCGCGCCGTAGTAATTGACCGGCGAGACTGCATCGGTCTCTTTCCACGCCTGGCTGCCGGTTCCGTTGAAGACATAGTCGGTCGAATAGTGGACCAGCAATGCATCCAGCTGGAGCGCTTCTTCTGCCAAGACCTGACTGGCCAGCGCATTGACCGTGCGGGCCAGTGCCTGCTCGGTTTCAGCCTTGTCCACGGCCGTGTAGGCGGCAGCATTGACGATCACTTGCGGCTGAACCTGACGAATCGTCTTGCGCAGCTCGTCGAGGTTTGACAGGTCACCGGAAATCTCGCCATAGGCTGTCGAGGCCACCTGACGGTCCAGAGCAATGACTTCGCCCAGCACGGCGAGGGAGCGTTGCAGCTCCCAGCCCACCTGGCCGTTTTTACCCAGCAGAAGAATTTTCATTTATTTATCGGCGCGAGCTGTGTAGTTCTTGTCGATCCATTGCTGGTAGCTGCCGCTTTTCACGTGAGCAACCCACTCTGGATTGTTGAGGTACCACTCCACCGTCTTGCGGATGCCGGACTCGAAGCTCTCTTCCGGAACCCAGCCCAGCTCGCGCTGGATCTTGCTGGCGTCGATAGCGTAGCGCAGATCGTGGCCAGGACGGTCCTGAACGTAAGTGATCAGGCTTGCGTGTGGCAGATGAGCCGAATCCGGACGCAGTTGGTCGAGGAGGGCACAGACCGTGTGGACGACTTCGATGTTCTGCTTTTCGTTGTGGCCACCGATGTTATAGGTCTCGCCGATCTCGCCTTCGGTCACGACCTTGTACAGTGCGCGGGCGTGATCTTCGACGTACAGCCAGTCACGAACCTGATCGCCTTTGCCGTAGATCGGCAGCGGCTTGCCTTCCAGCGCGTTGAGAATGATCAGCGGGATCAGCTTCTCAGGGAAGTGGCACGGGCCGTAGTTGTTCGAGCAGTTGGTGACCAGGGTAGGCAAACCATAGGTTCTGCTCCAGGCACGAACCAGGTGGTCGGAACTTGCCTTGCTGGCCGAGTAGGGCGAGCTTGGCTGATAAGGTGTTGTTTCGGTGAAAAGGTCTTCCGGGCCTTCCAGGTCGCCATACACTTCGTCAGTCGAAATGTGGTGGAAACGGAAGTTGCTCTTGCGTGCTTCGTCCAGCTGGTTCCAGTAGGCACGTGCCGCTTCAAGCAGCGTGTAAGTGCCGATGATGTTGGTCTGGATGAACTCGGACGGGCCGGTGATGGAGCGGTCTACATGAGATTCGGCGGCCAGGTGCATGATTGCGTCGGGCTGATGTTCCTGGAACACCTTGTCGATCGCTTCACGGTCACAGATGTCCACGTGCGCAAACGCATAGCGCTCGCTGTCTTCAACCGATTGAAGCGACTCGAGGTTGCCCGCATAGGTCAGCTTGTCGACGTTGATGACCGAATCATTTGTATTGGAAATGATATGGCGGATAACTGCCGAGCCAATGAAACCAGCGCCACCTGTTACTAAGATCTTCAAGAGAATATTCACCTTGGTTCGAGACAAGGCTTTGCCCGGTCCGTGGAGTTGATCTGGATTATGTCGCAACCATTGAGTGCCAGTCTGAAAAAATGTTCACCCAGACGCAGTGATGGCAACATGAAAGTGCGCATTTTACATAGAAAGATATGTGATCCCCATCAAATAATTCAGGGGCAGCAGAAATGCAAAAGCCCCGGTTAAGGGGCTTTGCAGTAATCACTCGAATGAGGGAGCAGAGTCTTCGAATGACCCTGTTTGGTTACACGTTGAAACGGAAGTGCAGCACGTCACCGTCCTTGACGATGTAGTCCTTGCCTTCCAGGCGCCATTTACCCGCTTCCTTTGCGCCGCCTTCACCCTTGTACTGGATGAAGTCGTCGTAGGCGACGCATTCGGCGCGGATGAAGCCTTTTTCGAAATCGGTGTGGATGACGCCTGCGGCCTGAGGTGCGGTTGCACCGACGCGGACGGTCCAGGCGCGGACTTCTTCTACACCGGCGGTGAAGTAGGTCTGCAGGTTGAGCATTTCGTAGCCTGCGCGGATCACGCGGTTCAGGCCGGGTTCTTCAAGGCCCAGGGCTTCGAGGAACATGTCTTTCTCTTCGCCGTCATCCAGCTCGGCGATTTCCGCTTCGATCTTGTTGCAGACCGGCACCAGCATCGCGCCTTCTTCTTCGGCGATGGCGCGAACCACGTCCAACAGCGGGTTGTTCTCGAAACCGTCTTCCGCGACGTTGGCAATGTACATGACCGGCTTGGTGGTCAGCAGGTGGAAGCCACGAATGACGGCTTTCTCGTCATTGCTCATGGACTTCATCAGGCTGCGTGCCGGCTTGCCTTCGGTGAAGTGGCTGATCAATTGCTCGAGCAGGCCCTTCTGGACCACTGCGTCCTTGTCGCCGCCCTTGGCGTTGCGAGTGACTTTCTGCAGTTGCTTTTCACAGCTGTCGAGGTCAGCGAAGATCAGTTCGAGGTCGATGATCTCGATATCGCGCTTGGGGTCGACACTGTTGGAGACGTGAATCACGTTCTCGTCTTCGAAGCAGCGCACCACGTGAGCGATGGCGTCGGTTTCGCGAATGTTGGCCAGAAACTTGTTGCCCAGGCCTTCACCTTTCGAGGCGCCGGCAACGAGGCCCGCGATGTCGACGAATTCCATGGTGGTCGGCAGGATGCGCTTCGGGTTCACGATCGCGGCCAGCGCGGCAAGGCGTGGATCCGGCATCGGCACGATGCCGCTGTTCGGCTCGATGGTGCAGAAGGGGAAGTTCTCGGCCGCAATACCGGATTTGGTCAGGGCGTTGAACAGGGTGGACTTGCCGACGTTAGGCAGGCCGACGATGCCGCAATTGAATCCCATGGTGTTTCCCCTCGAGTGATGTCAGGCCTTCTGGCTGTGCAGGTTTTTCATCGCCCGGTTCCATTCACCGGCGAAGATATCCGGCAGCACGCCGAGGGCAAAGTCGATACTGGCGTCCAGCTTTTCCTGTTCGGCGCGCGGCGCTCGACCCAGAACAAAGCCCGACACCTTGCTGGCATCGCCCGGGTGGCCGATGCCAAGCCGCAAGCGATGAAAAGTGTTCTGATTACCGAGCTGCGCGATGATGTCGCGCAGTCCGTTATGACCGCCATGGCCGCCGCCCACTTTGAGTTTGGCAACGCCCGGAGGCAGATCGAGTTCGTCGTGCGCCACCAGAATCGAGTCGACCGGAATGCGATAGAAACCGGCGAGTGCCGCCACGGCCTGGCCGCTGCGGTTCATGTACGTGGTGGGGATCAACAGACGAACATCCTGACCCTGATGCGAGAAGCGTCCGGTCAGGCCAAAGAATTTGCGCTCGGGAACGAGGTTGACTCGTTGCGCCGCAGCAATACGCTCAACGAAAAGAGCCCCTGCGTTATGCCGGGTCTGTTCGTATTCAGCGCCTGGATTTCCCAGGCCAACGATCAGTTTTATGGCGGTCACGACAGGGGCCCTTCCTTTGGAGTTGTGGTCAAGCCGCTGACGACAGCGGCAACGTGGACGAAAAGTGCTCATTTACCATGATGTAAACTCCGCGATTCCGCCCGCTTTGCCTGCTATCGCTCGCGATGTTTCCTGAGCAACTCCGACTCTGCACAGTAATGAAATTACTCTGCAGCGCCTTCTTCTGCTTCGCCTTCGTCTTCGTCTTTGACGATACGCGGTGCGTGGACGTTGGCGATTGCCAGGTCGGTACCGTGTGCCAAAGCGACGAACTCAACGCCTTTAGGGGCTTTCAGTTCGGACAGGTGAACGTTGTCACCCACTTCCAGCGCGCCCAGGTCAACTTCGATGAACTCAGGCAGGTCTTTCGGCAGGCAGGTCACTTCCAGTTCAGTGGTAGTGTGCGAGATCTCGCCGCCTTTCTTGACCGGAGCTTCTTCATTGATGAAGTGGATCGGCACGATAGCGGTCAGTTTCTGACCAGCGATAACGCGCACGAAGTCAGCGTGCATCACGTGGCCTTTGGCCGGGTGACGCTGCAGGGCCTTGATCAGAACGTTTTGCTTCTTACCAGCAACGTTCAGTTCGATAACGTGGCTGAAAGCAGCTTCGTTTTCGAGCAGTTTTGCAACTTCCTTGGCCAGCATGCTGATGGACTCAGGGGCTTTGTCGCCACCGTAGACAACAGCTGGAACCAGGCTAGCGAGACGACGCAGGCGGCGGCTCGCACCTTTCCCCAGGTCGGAACGCTGTTCAGCATTCAGAGTAAAATCGTTCATGTTGTTTCTCCAAAATAACCACATTCACAATGGCGTTTGCGACCAGCGCCAGAGCGATATGGGCAAAAAAGCCCCGCCCTGACCGAATGCCAGGGCGGGGCGCTTTTCGTCGACGAAATGCAGGCTTAGGGAGAACCCTTAGCGGAACATCGCGCTGATCGATTCTTCGTTGCTGATGCGGCGAACCGCTTCGGCGACTACCGGTGCAATATCCAGTTGGCGGATACGGCTACAGGCTTGTGCTGCAGCGGACAACGGGATGGTGTTCGTCACCACCAGTTCGTCCAGCACGGAATTTTCAATGTTTTCGATCGCCCGACCCGACAGCACAGGATGTGTGCAGTAGGCAAAGACCTTGGCAGCGCCATGCTCTTTCAGGGCCTTGGCCGCGTGGCACAGGGTGCCGGCGGTGTCGACCATGTCATCGACCAGAATACAGGTACGCCCTTCGACATCACCGATGATATGCATCACTTCGGAGTGATTGGCTTTCTCACGGCGTTTGTCGATGATCCCGAGATCCACGCCCAGGGATTTGGCCACTGCTCGTGCACGCACGACGCCGCCGATATCCGGGGAAACGATCATCAGGTTTTCAAAGCGCTGGTCTTCGATGTCATCCACCAGAACGGGGGAGCCGTAGATGTTATCTACCGGAATATCGAAGAAGCCCTGGATCTGGTCAGCATGAAGATCAACCGTGAGAACACGATCGATACCCACCACGGTCAGCATATCGGCAACGACTTTCGCGCTGATAGCCACACGTGCGGAACGCGGACGGCGGTCCTGACGGGCATAACCAAAGTAGGGAATCACAGCAGTGATTCGGGACGCTGAGGAGCGGCGGAAGGCATCAGCCATCACGACGAGTTCCATCAGGTTGTCATTTGTCGGAGCGCAGGTCGGCTGAATGATGAAGACGTCTTTACCGCGGACGTTTTCATTAATCTCAGTGCTGATTTCGCCGTCGGAGAACTTACCAACAGAAACATCACCCAGTGGGATATGCAGCTGACGTACTACACGCCGAGCGAGATCGGGGTTAGCATTCCCCGTAAAGACCATCATCTTGGACACGCGCAGTACCTAGAGGCTGAGGGTAACCTGGATGAGTATGGAAAATGGCAGGGGCGGCTGGATTCGAACCAACGCATGGCAGGATCAAAACCTGCTGCCTTACCGCTTGGCGACGCCCCTGTATTGAATCAATCGAGTGCCTGGCACTCAATTCCTGCTACAGATCTTGAAGCTTGCGATGCAACATCGAAATGTTACTTCCTTTCGCGACAAACCCTGTAAGGGTCTCTGTAAGAAGGGCCGAGACTTTATCAGCTTCAGCTTTGTTTGGGAAGGCCCCAAACACACAACTTCCAGTTCCGGTTAATTTTGCTTCGGTAAAATTACCTAACAAATTCAAAGCGTTACGTACTTCTGGATAACGCCTCTCTACAACCGCTTTACAGTCATTTCGACTGTTTCCCTTGGGAACGGGGCGCACTTTAATGGGCGGCGAGTCGCGTGTCAACAACGGATCTGAAAAAATTTCTGCTGTACTTACAGCGACTTGCGGAACAAGCACCAAATACCAAGGTTCTTCGGGGTTTACGGGGGTCAGAATTTCTCCGACGCCTTCTGCAAACGCCGCGTGGCCACGGACGAAAACCGGTACATCGGCACCGAGCGTCAGGCCCAGCGCGGCGAGACGATCTTCATCCCAGCCAAGATTCCACAAGTGGTTAAGACCCAGCAGGGTGGTCGCGGCGTCAGAGCTGCCGCCACCGATACCGCCACCCATGGGCAGGCGCTTTTCCAGCCAGATATCCATGCCGAGCTTGCAGCCCGACTGTTTCTGAAGTGCCCGGGCCGCCTTTACGATCAGATTGCTGTTGTGTGGAACGCCCGGCACATCGGTCTGCAGGCAAATCTCGCCGTCTTCGCGAATGGCGAAGCCCAGTTCGTCGCCGTGATCGAGAAACTGAAAGATCGTCTGCAACTCATGATAGCCGTCAGGGCGGCGTCCCAGAATATGCAGCATCAGGTTCAGTTTTGCCGGGGCGGGCAGAACCAGTTGTGGTGTGTTCATGTTCACTGCCCCAGTTTGCGAGGCTGCCAGTCCTTGATGACCAGCGTGACGTCGAGGTCCTGGCCGTGCAGTTTCACGCGCTCGGGCAGCCAGTAGCCGTTCTGTTCGACGTAACTCAGGTACTCGACCTGCCAGCCGTCCTGATCAAGGATCGCCAGACGACTGTCGCCGTCCAGGGTGACCTGGCTTTTGCTGTCCGGTGCGGGAAGGCCGCGTACCCACCACACAAGGTGAGAAACCGGGAGTCTCCAGCCGAGCTGGTCCTGCAGAAGTTCTTCAGGGGTCTTTGCTTCGTAGCGACCCTGATTGGCCACCTCGAGCGCGACTGCGCCGGGTCTGCCGGTCAGGCGCGCCGCACCGCGTCCCAGCGGACCGGAGAGACGGATGTCGTAGTAATCCTGACGCTGCAGCCAGAACAGAGTGCCGCTGCCGGAGTCTTTCGGCGCGCGAATACCGACCTTGCCGTTGATCTGCCAGCCGTCGAGGCTGCTCAGTTGCTGTTTGTGTTCGCGCCATTGCGCGGGATCGCCCTTGCCCTGAACCGATTCGCGGGACGTGAGGCCGGCACAGCCGGCAAGCAGGGCGATGAGGCTGAATACAACTACGTGGCGCAAAAACATAACGTCAAAGGGTCTCTGATCCGGTCAAGCGCCGCAGGGTGCTGCGCAGAATAGGGCTGTCGGGTTGCTGTTCCAGGGCTTTGGCCCAGACTTTTCGGGCTTCGCTCTGTTGGCCTTTGGCCCAGAGCACTTCACCCAGGTGAGCGGCAACTTCGTGGTCGGGAAAGCGTTCGAGGGCCTTGCGCAGCAGGCGTTCGGCCTCGTCCAGATTGCCCATTCGATAATTGACCCAGCCAAGGCTGTCGAGAACGGCCGGATCGTCGGGGTTTATCGAGTGAGCCTTTTCGATCAGTGCTCGTGCCTCGGCATAGCGCGTGGTGCGGTCTGAAAGCGTATAGCCCAGTGCATTGAGGGCCATGGCGTTTTCAGGCTCGCGCTTGATAATCGAGCGCAGATCCTTTTCCATCTGCGCCAGGTCATTGCGCTTTTCGGCGAGCATCGCCCGGGTGTACAGCAGATTGATGTCGTCCGGGTATTGCTTGAGCGCCTGACTCAGTACCTGCCAGCCGCGGTCGGCATGGTCGTTGCTGGTCAGGGTTTCGGCTTCGATCAGATAAAGCTGTATGGCGTATTCCGGTTGGGAGTCGCGAGCCTCGGCCAGGCGCTTGGAGGCTTCTGCGGCGTTGCCATTGCCGATCAGGATGTCGCTCTGGCGCAACTGTGCCGTCAGGAAATCAGTGCCGGGACCGACCTGGGCGTATTCATCCAGCGCGCTTTGCGGGTCATCACGCTCTTCATGAATGCGGCCCAGATTCAGGTGCGCCGAGTCGACGTGGGCACCGCGAGCGATGAGTTCTTCCAGATAACCAGCCGCCTCATCCCAGGCCTTGGCTTCCAGACAGACCAGTGCCAGCGAAAAGCGCAGGTCATCGTCTTCCGGATACTGCTGCAAAAGGCTGGAGAACTGCACCTTTGCATCATTCATGCGGTTCTGTTCCACCAGCATGCGGGCATAGGTCAGGCGCAGACGTTTGTCTTCGGGGTATTTCTTGATGCTTTTTTCAAGGATCGGCAATGCTTCCTTACCGCGTCCCATACTTTGCAGCAGGCGGGTGCGGAGCAGGATGGGCGCTACTTCGCCTTCCTTGGGGGGATTGTCTTCCAACAGCTTGAGCGACTGATCGGAGTCGCCGTTCTGCTGGAGCAACAAGGCCTTGCCGAAGATCAGTTGACCGTTATTCGGGTATTTGCCCAGCAATCGGTCAAAGCTCTTGAGCAGACCGTTGCGCGTATCCGAATCGGTTTCTGCAGCGGACAATGCCAGAAAGTCGAAATGCGTGTCGCCCTGACCCTGCAGCACCTTCTCCATGTAAGCCATGGAGTCGTCGTAGCGGCCGGAGCGCGCCAGCTGAATGGCGGCGGCCCGTTGCGCCTCGAGGTTCTTCGGGTCGTTTCTGGCCCAGATCAGCGCGGTTTCCAGGGCCGACTGGTCGGCACCCATGTATTCGGCGATGCGATAGGCACGTTCGGAAACGCCCGGATCCTGAGTCTTGATCGCCTGGGTCACGTAGTTGTCCAGCGCGATGTCGAAGCGGTTGCGTTGGCCAGCCAGCTCCGCGCTCAGCAGGCTGACAAGGGTCTCCTGAGTGAACGAACCATAAACCTGCGGCTTGGTTTCAGGCGCGGGCGGGGTGTCTTTCTGCGCAGTATCGGGCTGCGACGCAACGGGGGTCATGGACTGACAGCCGCCTAGAAAGGCCAGGGCAAGGAACAACGCGGAGAATCTATTCATATATAAGAAGGGCGGCTTACCTGCGGTTTGGATCATCATGACACAAGGCTGTTGGCAAACCCACAGCCGTCGGAAAAAGTACTGCAATGCTTATTTTAGCGGTGCTGCAGGCCCGCACAGGCGGCCTGCGACGAGCGATTCTAGTGGGACAATAATATGCGGTGGTTGTTCTGAGCTTATTGAAGTAGGACAATTGCCGGCTTCACGTCACAACCAGCGACCCTGAATGGCCTTCCTTGCACTTGGTATCAACCATAAGACCGCCTCGGTCGACGTTCGCGAGCGCGTGGCATTTACGCCCGAACAGTTGGTTGAGGCCCTGCAGCAGCTGTGTCGCCTGACGCATAGCCGTGAAGCGGCGATCCTTTCGACCTGCAATCGCAGTGAGCTGTACATCGAGCATGACGAGCTGGTGGCCGATCAGATTCTGGCCTGGCTCGCCGATTATCATCATCTGAGCCTGGATGAGCTGCGCGCCAGCGCCTATGTCCACGAAGACGACGAGGCCGTGCGGCACATGATGCGCGTGGCGTCGGGTCTCGATTCTCTGGTATTGGGCGAGCCGCAGATTCTCGGCCAGATGAAATCGGCGTACGCTGTCGCCCGCGAGGCGGGTACCGTCGGTCCGTTGCTCGGCCGACTGTTCCAGGCCACGTTCAGCGCTGCCAAACAGGTGCGCACGGACACCGCCATTGGCGAGAACCCGGTATCGGTAGCGTTTGCCGCCGTCAGTCTGGCCAAACAGATTTTCAGCGATCTGCAGCGCAGTCAGGCGTTGCTGATCGGCGCGGGCGAGACCATCACACTGGTCGCCCGGCATTTGCACGACCTTGGCGTCAAACGCATCGTGGTCGCCAACCGCACGCTGGAGCGCGCGAGTATTCTGGCCGCCGAGTTCGGTGCCCATGCGGTGTTGCTGTCGGATATTCCGGCCGAGCTGGTCAACAGCGACATTGTCATCAGCTCGACGGCCAGTCAGCTGCCGATCCTGGGCAAGGGCGCTGTTGAAAGTGCGCTGAAACTGCGCAAGCACAAGCCGATCTTCATGGTCGATATTGCCGTACCCCGCGATATCGAGCCGGAAGTCGGCGAACTGGATGACGTTTATCTGTACAGCGTCGATGACCTGCATGAAGTCGTCGCCGAGAATCTCAAGAGTCGTCAGGGCGCAGCGCTGGCCGCTGAACAGCTGGTCAGTGCCGGTGCCGAGGACTTCATGTCCCGCCTGCGTGAGTTGGCGGCAGTCGATGTGCTGCGCGCCTATCGCCAGCAGAGCGAGCGGCTGCGGGACGAAGAGCTGAGCAAGGCCCAGCGCATGCTCGCCAATGGCAGTAACGCGGAAGACGTACTGGTGCAGCTGGCGCGCGGTCTGACCAACAAATTGCTGCACGCTCCGAGCGTTCAGCTCAAGAAGCTGTCTGCCGAAGGCCGCGTCGATGCGCTGGCCATGGCTCAGGAACTTTTTGCCCTCGGTGAGGGCTCGACGGATAAAACCCCGCAATGAAAGCTTCACTGCTCAACAAGCTGGATGTGCTCAGCGACCGCTTCGAGGAACTGACTGCGTTGCTGGGCGATGCAGAAGTCATCAGCGATCAGACCAAATTTCGCGCCTACTCTCGTGAATACGCCGAGGTAGAGCCTGTTATCGCGCTCTACAATCAGCGCATCAAGCTGGTGGCCGATCTCGAAGGCGCTCAGGCACTGCTCAAGGACAGTGACCCGGACATGCGTGAAATGGCGGTCGAGGAAGTTCGGGAGACCAAACTGCAGTTGGTCGAACTGGAAGCTGAGTTGCAGCGCCTGTTGCTGCCCAAAGACCCTAACGACGGCCGTAACGTGTTTCTGGAAATACGCGCCGGTACCGGCGGCGATGAGGCGGCGATTTTCTCCGGCGACCTGTTTCGCATGTATTCGCGTTATGCCGAACGACGTGGCTGGCGCGTGGAAGTATTGTCCGAGAACGAAGGCGAACATGGCGGCTACAAGGAAGTCATTGCCCGCGTCGAAGGCGAGAACGTCTATGGCAAGCTGAAGTTCGAGTCCGGTGCGCATCGTGTGCAGCGTGTACCCGAAACCGAATCCCAGGGCCGCATTCATACGTCGGCCTGCACGGTGGCTGTATTGCCGGAGCCTGATGAGCAGCAGGCGATCGAGATCAACCCGGCGGACCTGCGTGTCGACACCTACCGTTCCTCCGGTGCCGGTGGTCAGCACGTCAACAAGACCGACTCGGCGATCCGCATCACCCACTTGCCGTCAGGTATCGTCGTGGAGTGCCAGGAAGAGCGTTCGCAGCACAAGAACAGAGCGCGTGCGATGTCCTGGTTATCTGCCAAACTCAATGACCAGCAGACCAGCGCCGCGGCCAATGCGATTGCCAGCGAGCGCAAGCTGCTGGTGGGCTCCGGTGACCGTTCGGAGCGTATTCGCACGTACAATTTCCCTCAGGGGCGAGTAACGGATCACCGCGTCAACCTGACCCTGTATTCGCTGGATGAAGTCATGGCCGGTGGAGTCGATGCAGTGATAGAGCCGCTACTCGCTGAATATCAGGCTGATCAACTTGCGGCACTGGGTGAGTAAATGACCATCATCGCCAGCTTGTTAAGAAGCGCTGAGCTTCCCGATTCCCCGACCGCCCGGCTCGACGCCGAGTTGTTGCTGGCCGCTGCCCTGGGCAAGCCCCGCAGCTTCCTGCACACCTGGCCCGAGCGCATTGTCAGCACTGAAGCGGCGCTGGCGTTCGCGGGTTACCTGCAACGTCGCCGTACCGGTGAGCCTGTTGCCTATATTCTGGGTCAGCAAGGCTTCTGGAAGCTCGACCTCGAAGTCGCGCCGCACACCCTGATTCCACGACCCGAGACTGAAATGCTGGTCGAGGCCGCACTGGAGTTGGTGCCTGCGTTCGCACCCGCTCAGGTGCTGGACCTGGGAACAGGCACCGGCGCCATCGGTCTGGCCCTGGCCAATGACCGTCAGCAGTGGAAAATCACCGCCGTCGATCGTGTGCCTGAAGCCGTGGCGCTGGCCGAGCGCAATCGCCAGCGTCTGCAACTGGACAACGCCGAAGTTCTGAACAGCCACTGGTTCAGTGCGCTGGAAGGTCGGCAGTTCGACCTGATCATCAGCAATCCGCCGTACATCGCCGAAACCGATCCGCATCTTTCGATGGGCGATGTGCGTTTCGAGCCAGGCAGTGCGCTGACCTCAGGCCCCGATGGTCTGGACGATCTGCGCACGATCATCAGCGAGGCGCCCGTTCACCTGAGTCCGGGCGGCTGGTTGTTGCTGGAACATGGCTATGACCAGGGTCCTGCAGTGCGCGAGTTGCTGATCCGTCATGGCTTCGAGCGCATTCAGACCCGCCGTGATCTGGGTGAACATGAGCGTATTACCTTCGGATGCGTGCCGTGCTGAGTGATCAGGAGCTGCTGCGCTATAGCCGGCAGATTCTGCTGCAACACGTCGATATCGAAGGACAATTGCGCCTCGGCAAAAGTCGGGCACTGATAGTAGGCCTTGGCGGGCTGGGCTCGCCGGTCGCCTTGTACCTGGCGGCTGCCGGAGTCGGCGAGCTGCACCTGGCAGACTTCGACAGTGTCGACCTGACCAATCTGCAACGCCAGATCATTCATGACACCCAGAGTGTCGGCATGACCAAGGTGGATTCGGCCATCGCCCGTCTGACCGCCATCAACCCGGAAGTCCGGCTGGTCGCCCATCGTGAAGCGCTGAACGTCGATTCATTGAGCGCTGCGGTACAGGCCGTGGATCTGGTTCTGGACTGCTCCGATAACTTCTCGACCCGCGAGGCAGTCAATGCTGCGTGCGTGATGGCTGGCAAGCCGCTGGTCAGCGGTGCGGCCATTCGGCTCGAAGGTCAGCTGTCGGTGTTCGATCCGCGGCGCAGCGAGAGTCCCTGCTACCACTGTCTATATGGGCATGGCAGCGAGGCCGAACTGACGTGCAGCGAGGCGGGTGTCATCGGTCCGCTGGTCGGACTGGTGGGCAGCCTGCAGGCCCTTGAAGCGTTGAAGCTGCTCGCAGGTTTTGGCGAACCGATGGTGGGTCGCCTATTGTTGATCGATGCATTGACCACCCGTTTTCGAGAATTGAAGGTCAAGCGTGATCCCGGTTGCAGCGTCTGTGGTGCGGCAAGCGGGCAGGGCGAGCATGCTTGACGTTCACATGAGCTATGGCAGCGACGCTCCGGTCGGGGTGTTCGACTCCGGTGTCGGAGGCCTGTCGGTGCTGGGCGAGATTCGTCAGAGGCTGCCCCACGAATCGCTGATGTACCTGGCCGATTGCGGCCACATTCCGTATGGCGAAAAAAGCCCCGAGTACATCGTCGAGCGCTGCCTGACCATTGCCGGTTTCTTTCGCGAGCAGGGTGCCAAGGCGCTGGTCGTTGCGTGCAATACGGCCACGGCGGCAGGCGTTGCCCATATCCGTCAGCTTTACCCGGATTGGCCCATCGTAGGCATGGAGCCTGCGGTCAAACCGGCGGCCGAGGCTACTCGCAGCGGCGTTGTGGGCGTTCTGGCAACAACTGGAACGCTACAGAGCGCCCGCTTCGCCGCCTTGCTCGACAGGTTCGCCAGTGATGTTCGTGTGGTGACGCAGCCCTGCCCGGGGCTGGTCGAACTGATTGAAACCGGTGATCTGCAAAGCCCACAGATTCGTCAGTTGCTGGGTCGCTACGTCGAGCCTTTGCTGGCCGAGCGTTGCGACACTGTCATTCTGGGCTGCACGCATTACCCCTTCCTCAAACCACTGCTGCAGCAAATGCTCCCCGAGTCGGTCGCCCTGATCGATACCGGCGCTGCGGTGGCGCGTCAGCTTGAGCGTCTTTTGTCCGGCAACGGTCTGCTCGCCAGTGGGCCTGCTCGCGAGACGTTGTATTGGTCCAGTGACGATCCTGACAAATTCAGAAAAGTCCTACGCGACCTATGGAAAACTTCCAGTAATGTGAGAAGCTTCCATTTGTAAAAAAAACGTGAAAAAAATCGTATCGGGGCTGAACTAACGCTTCGCCTGCGATTTCTATAAGCGCGACTGACCCAATTTCAATACTGGTAACACTTCATACAATTTAGGGCGTTTCTCATGAAGAGATTCTTTTGCATGGCTGTTTTTTCAGCCATCCTGGCGGGGCAAGTTTCAATGGCGCAGGCTGATGGCGTCGAGTTTTCGGTCGGTCAGACCGGCGAATCGACCATGACCTATCGTCTGGGCGTTCAATTCGATTGGGACAAGAGCTGGCTGCAAAGCGACGTGGGTCGTCTGACCGGTTACTGGGATGGTGCCTACACCTACTGGGACGGCAAGGATTACAAAGACAATCACAGTCTGTCGTTCTCTCCCGTTCTGGTCTATGAGTTCGCAGGCGGCAGCGTGAAGCCTTACATCGAGGCAGGTATCGGCGTTTCCGTTTTCTCGAACACTCAGGTTGAAGATCGCAAGTTTGGCTCGGCCTTCAACTTCGAAGACCGTGTCGGTTTCGGTCTGCGTTTCGCGGGCGGTCATGAGGTCGGCATCCGTGCCACTCACTACTCCAACGCCGGCATCAAACAGCCGAACGATGGTATCGAAAGCTACGCACTGCACTACAAAATGCCGTTCTGATTCAAACCTGATCGTGCCAATGCGCTGCATTGGCATGCGTCCGGCAAGCTGCAGGTCTCACCTGCAGCCCCATCAAAGATACGCCGTCGCAATCCCCTTGCGTTCGTTCAGACAATCCTCCGCTCCCGCCTCGAATTCCCTGCAGATCAACGGTCGTTTCTCATAAATCGTGCACATCATCGTGTTGCGATCCAGCGCCGCGCACCAGCCGTCGTCCAGGCGCAGCATGACCTCGCCGCCCCAGTCATCGGTATCGATGTAACGCTCGGGCACTCCCGTATCGGTGATGAGCATCACCTCCAGTTGGCAGCAGCAGGCTGCGCAGGTGGAGCAGGTGACTTTTTCCTCGTCGATGACAGGTACGAGCGGGATGAGGGTGTCGTTCAGAGGGAAGCTCCCGGGTGTCTGGCACGCACGCTTGCTGCCAGCCACTGAAGCAGGGGAAATACAGCTGCCCAGATCAAGGCCAGCAGCGTCATGCTTGGCCAGAACCCGAGCGGAAGATGAACCTGCGCCAGTTGTGAGCCGGCATAGTAAGACATCGGCCCGCCAATAGCGCCCAGAACCGCCGCCCGCCAGACGGGCGTTGCTGTCCAGGCAAGGCAATGGTTGAGCGTGGTGCCCAGAACGGCCCACAACAAAATCAGCCATAGCGGGATCAGATAACCGCCGGTGCCGAAATCGAAGACCCCTAGCGTCATCAACACACTGTCCAGCACCGTGCCCACCATTGTGACCATCAGCACCAGCCGTCCTTCGGCCGCCCATGAGCTGACCCACAGGAAGTGAATCAGCAGTACGCCGACGGCAATCAGTAGCCAGTAACTGTTGCTGCCCAGCACACAGGCGAACCAGCCCGCCTGGAACAGCGCCGCGTTGGCAATCGTCTTAAGCATTGAAACGTCCGAGCAACGGTTCACGCAGTGCTTCGGGTTTGGCCAGCAACAGTTGAGCGGTGCCGATGGTGCGCTCCAGAAATCCACCCTCGCAGTAGCACAGGTAGAACTCCCACAACCGCAGGAAATACTCGTCATAACCCAGTTCGGTCAGTTTGACGTGGGCGTGCCTGAAATTGTCGTACCACATACGCAGCGTGCGCGCGTAGTGCAGGCCGAAGTCTTCCATGTGCAGCAGGTTCATGTCGGTGTCGGAGCCGACGATGTCGAGCATCTTCGCTACTGAGGGCAGGGCGCCGCCGGGAAAGATGTAGCGCTGGATAAAGTCCACGTTGCGCTTGGCCTGCGCGTAACGCTGCTCGCGAATGGTGATCGCCTGCAGCAGCATCAGCCCGTCGCTCTTGAGCAGGCTGGCGCACTGTTTGAAATAGGTCGGCAGGAAGCGGTGGCCCACGGCTTCGATCATTTCGATGGACACCAGCTTGTCGTACTCGCCGGTCAGGTCTCGGTAGTCGGTCAGCAGCAGCGTGACACGATCCTTCAGGCCCAGCTCGTTCAGGCGTTGTTCGGTGTAGGCGAATTGCTCGGCGGAAAGGGTCGTGGTCGTGACCCGGCATCCATAATGCTGCGCCGCATAGATGGCCATGCTGCCCCAGCCCGTGCCGATTTCCAGCAGGTGATCGGTCGGTTTGAGCGCCAGCTTCTGGCAGATGCGCTCCAGTTTGTTCAACTGCGCCTGTTCCAGTGTGTCGTCCGGGCTCAGGAACTGGGCGGCGGAGTACATCATCGTCGGGTCGAGAAACTGCTCGAACAGCGTGTTACCCAAGTCGTAATGGGCCGCGATGTTTTTCTGCGAGCCTTTGCGCGTGTTGCGGTTCAGCCAGTGCAGGCCGTGAATCACCGGGCGCGTCAGGCGGGCGAAACCGCCTTCCATGGCATCCAGCACATCCAGATTGCTGACGAAGATTCTGACCACAGCTGTCAGGTCCGGCGTGGTCCAGTACCCGTGGATGAATGCCTCAGCAGCTCCGATCGAGCCGGTGCTGGCGATCATGCCCCAGGCGGCAGAATCCAGAACGTGCACTTCACCTTGAATCAGGGCGCCTGCCTTGCCGAATGTGTGGCGCTCGCCACCTTCGATGACGACCAGTTGACCATTGCGCAGGCCTGCCAGTTGTCGAAGCACACCTCGACGCAGGATGCTGGCGGTCAGGCTGTTGGTACCCAGATTGGCAGAAAAACTACTGCTACTGCTTTTCATGGCGTGAATCCTTGGGTTGCGCGGCGGCAGCACGGTACTCGCCGTCGGCGGCCTGATGGGAAAAGATCGGTATGCGTTTGGCGAGCAGGCGCATGGCCTGCCAGTAAATCGCCAGACAGGTTTTTGCGGTCATCCAGGGAAACGTGATCAGGTAACGGTGCAGCGTTTGACGGCTCAGGCTCTGGCGCGTCAGGTTGAGCGTGGCGTCGAACATTTTCAGTTCGCCCTGCCAGTCGGCCATGTGCACGCCGATGCGTTCGGCGGGCTGGCTGAAACTCATTCGGTACTCAAGATCGCGAGGCAGAAACGGTGAAACATGAAACGCCTTGGCCACGGCAAAATGCTGATGCCCATCGCCGTCGGCCGGCAGTACATAGCTGTAGCGCTCGCCCCACGGGGTGTTGGTCACTTCACACAAGATGGCGGCCAGCGTGCCGTCAGTCTCATGGCAATAGAAGAAACTCACCGGATTGAACGACAGGCCCCAGCTGCGCGCCTGAGTCAGCAGGCAAACGGAGCCGGTCGGCGTGCGCCCCAGCGCAGTACTGACCCGCTCGCGTACGGCCTCGATCAGCGACAGACCACGGCCTGTCAGTTCCGGCAGGTAGTCGCGTTCACGGAACGAGAACGGCGCAAAGCGCTTGCTCCCTGCCAGCGGCGATAAGCCGAGCACGCTGGCCTGTTCATCCAGGTCCAGATACAGCAGGCCTATGCGATAGGTGAACGCATGCGCTCGCGGCGCAAACCGCCGATGCGAGATCCAGCCGCTGTACAGCGCGCTGTTCACAGGGCTTCCCCGAAGGCTTTGGCGACACGCAGACCGCTGACCACGCCGTCTTCATGAAAGCCGTTGGCCCAATACGCGCCGCAGTACCAGGTGTGATCGACGCCGTTGATTTCTTCCCAGCGAGCCTGGGCTGCAACGGCCTGCAGGCTGTATTGCGGGTGAGCGTAGCGATAGCGGCCGATGACCTTTTCAGGATCGATGGCAGCATTCTGATTCAGGCTCACGCAGAAGGTGGTGTCGTTTTCGATGCCCTGCAGAATATTCATGTCGTACGTGACGGCCGCCAGTTGCTGCTCGCCGCCGCCCAGCCGGTAATTCCAGCTGGCCCAGGCCAGGCGGCGGTCAGGCAGCAGTCGGGTGTCGGTGTGCAGCACCACGTCGTTCTCGGCATAGCGCAACGCGCCCAGAACGCTTTGCTCTGCACTCGAAGGCTCGGCCAGCATGGCGAGGGCCTGATCGCTGTGACAGGCGAAGATCACCTTGTCGAAGCGCTCGGTGCCCATCGCGCTGTGCAGCGTGACGCCGTCCTGATCGCGCTCGACTCGGGTGACCGGACAGGACAGACGAATCTTCTCCCGAAAAGAGGCCGTCAACGGCTCGATGTAGCTTCTCGAACCGCCTTCGATCACGCACCACTGCGGCCGGTTGGTCACTGACAGCAGGCCGTGGTTCTTGAAGAAGCGCACAAAGAACTGCAGCGGGAATCCCAGCATGTCTGCCAGTGACATCGACCAGATCGCAGCGCCCATCGGCACGATGTAGTGATCGATGAAACGCTGGCCGTAACCGCCGTTCTTCAGGTAGTCACCGAGCGTGGTGTCGGCTGAAATACGCTGGTTTTCCAGGTCTTCGATGGCCAGGCGATTGAAGCGCAGAATGTCGCG
The DNA here is from genome assembly GCF_900184295.1 of Pseudomonas viridiflava. Taxonomy (NCBI): domain Bacteria; kingdom Pseudomonadati; phylum Pseudomonadota; class Gammaproteobacteria; order Pseudomonadales; family Pseudomonadaceae; genus Pseudomonas; species Pseudomonas viridiflava. Next base: position 4,872,079 of record NZ_LT855380.1, on the reverse strand, counting down.
CAGCATGCCCCAGAACTTGGGTGACATCAGGTTGCTGCGCTGGGCGAACAGGCTGTTGAGGTTGTTTCCGTTGTACTCGACCCCGGTACGCGGATCGTGCACCGAAAAACTCATTTCGGTGGGTTTGAACGCCACGCCCAACTGGCCGAGCAGCTTGATGAAGTTCGGATATGTCCAGTCGTTGAACACAATGAAACCGGTATCAATGGCGTGATGACGCCCGTCGATCTGCACGTCGACCGTGTGCGTGTGGCCGCCGATCCAGTCGGACGACTCGAACACCGTCACATCGTGCGAGTGGTTGAGCAGGTAGGCACTGGTCAGCCCGGCAATACCGCTGCCGACTACGGCGATTTTCATTGAAAGTCCTTATTCGACGTCGCGCCGGGTTCGGAAGAGCGTGCCATGCGCTTGCCAATGGCGAACCTGGCTCGGGCGGGCAGCATGGCCAGCAGTCGCATGCTGAAAATGAATGCGGCAGGGAAGGCGATCTCCAGCGCACGTTTTTCGCGAGCCAGATTCTGGGCGATGTATTTCGCTGCCTTGCCGACCGGCCAGCGCATGGGCATCGGAAAATCGTTTTTCTCGGTCAGCGGTGTATCAACGAAACCCGGGCTGACGATGGTCACGTCGATATTCTCGCTGGCCAGATCCAGGCGCAGGGCTTCGAACAGATAGCGCAGACCGGCCTTGGACGCGCCATAGGCTTCGGCGCGTGGCAGGGCCAGAAAGGTCACGGCACTGGCTACGCCTACCAGATGAGGACGACGCCCCTTGCGCAGCAGCGGCAAGGCTTCCTGAATACAGAAACTGCTGGCCAGCAGGTTGGTGCGCACCACGCGCTCGACCATCGCGGCTTCGAATTGCCGGGCATCGATGTACTCGCAGGTGCCTGCGTTGAGAATCGCCGTGTCCAGCGCACCCCATTCCTGAGCGATCAGGTCCGCAATGGCAGTGACCTGCAGGCCGTCGGTGATATCGCCGGTGGCCAGCAGCACTTGAGTAGGGTATTGCGCGGCCAGGTTCTGCAGCGGCTCCAGCGTGCGTGCGGTCAGCGCAACACGATGGCCCGCCTTGAGCAGTTCAATGGCCAGCGCGAGGCCGATACCGCTGCTTGCACCGGTCAGCCAGATACGTCGAGCAACAGGAGTGTTCATGCCAACCTCTTCTTGAGCCAATTGATCACCCGACCCATGACGGGCAGATGCTCATAGAGCAGTGCGCCAGCGTCGAAGTAGTCCCGGTGCCGATAAACCTTGTCGTCGCGCCACTTCAGGTGCGAGCAGCCCTGGACATGGATGGTGCGGCCATTGGCCAGACGCGGATGTGAGTAGTGCATGGTCCAGAGCAGATAGCCCTCACCGGACCGGACCTCGTCGAACGCATGGAAGTCGAAACGCAGGTCGCTGACGTTGGCATACAGCTCGGCGAAATAGCGCCGCATGTCTGCCAGGCCATGGATGTCGTGCATCGGGTCGCTGAAAGAGACGTCGTCGCTGTACAGTTCGGCGATCCGATCAAGGTTGTCCTTGTTCAGCGCCACGAAGCCTTCAGCGAATCGATGCAGGAAATCAGTCATCCGCTTTCTCCGTCGCCGACTGGCGGCCGGGCAGGGCCTTGAATGCGGCCAGCGCTCGGGCGCGGCTTTTGCTCAGGTCGACGATGGGGGCCGGATAATTCGCGACGCCAAACAGGCCGCCGGCAGAGGCCGGGTTATGGACCTGCTTTTTGTTAAGGTCAGCCAGCTCCGGCAGCCAGCGCTTGAGGAACACGCCTTCAGGGTCGAATCGTTCCGACTGCGAGAGCGGGTTGAAAATACGGAAGTAGGGCACAGAGTCCGTTCCGGTGGACGAACTCCATTGCCAGCCACCGTTGTTGGCGGCCAGGTCACCGTCGATCAGGTGGCGCATGAAAAAACGCTCGCCTTCCCGCCAGTCGATCAGCAGATTCTTGGTGAGGAACATCGCAACGACCATCCGTAGTCGGTTATGCATCCAGCCGGTCTCCAGCAATTGACGCATGGCCGCGTCAATGATCGGCAGACCGGTGCGCGCCTCTTGCCAGGCCAGCAGCTCTTCAGGCGCGTTACGCCATTGCAAGGCTTCGGTTTCGGGGCGAAACGCACGATGGCGTGAAACACGAGGATAGCCGACCAGCGTGTGCTTATAGAACTCACGCCACAGCAGTTCATTGATCCAGGTCACGCTTCCTTCACTGCCGGTCTCGAATTCACCATGATTGCTGGTCAGGGCTGCGTGCAGACATTGACGCGGCGAGACCACGCCCGCTGCAAGATAGGCCGACAGCTGGCTGGTGCCGGGCCGGGCCGGAAGGTCACGTTCAGTCTTGTAATAGTGGATCTGATCGTCAGTGAACTCGGACAGACGCCGATGCGCTTCGTCCTCACCGGCAGGCCACAAATTGCGCAGTGCCTCGGATGGCGCAGAGAAGCCTTTGACTGTTTGCGGAATCGCGTCGCTTTTGGTCGGCAAAGAGTCCTGTGGCTTGGGCGTGCGTACCGTACGCGGCATTGCTTCGTGCAGTCGCGAATAGCAGACTTTCTTGAACTGGCTGAAGACCTGGAAATAATTGCCGGTCTTGGTCAGAACACTGCCGGGCTTGAACAGCAGTTGGTCCAGATGGCTGTGGAAATGAACCCCGGCATCTTCCAGCGTCTTCTGCACCGCCTCGTCGCGGCGGGTTTCGTTGATGCCGTATTCCTCGTTGGCGTGAACTGCTTCAATCTTGAACTGCTTGCACAGTTTCGACAGGACCTCGGGCGCCTTGTCCCAGGTATCCGCTTCGCGAATCAGCAACGGCACATTGAGTTTGCCGAGCGCCTTTTCCAGCTCGACCAGATTACGCAGCCAGAAGTCGACCTTGCAGTCTGCGTCGTCATGGCTTTGCCATTGGGCCGGACTGATCAGATAGACCGCCAGTGTCGGTCCCCGCTCCATGGCGGCGCTCAAGGCAGTATTGTCATGAACGCGCAGGTCAGTGCGCAGCCAAAGCAGTTGCATGTTGAGTCCTTAGATAATGCCGAGCCTGTTGAGCTCGATCTGAGCACTGAGCGGGTCGTCGACGAGGGTCAGACCTACAACCTCGTTTGCACTTACGAGCAACTCGGCGTTATGGATCTTCACCGTTGGTCCACCCAGCACCACCGGGCAGGCAATATTGGCCAGCAAGCGTGGCAGCTGGGCGACGTTCAGGGATTTGCTCGAATACAGCACGATGCCGCGCGGTTGCAGGTATTCGGCCGCCAGCGCCAGCTCTCCGGCGGGCAGGGGCCAGTCGAACACTTCGACCGGGCAGTCGGCGCTGCTGACCAGCCATGCCGTCAGCCACAGGTGTGGCTCCAGCGGCAGGTCGGATTGGTTGACCAGCAACACGGGCCTGCCGCTGAGCTGGCGATTGTTGTGGTAGATGCGTGCGCCGAACTTGCTGCGCAGCCAGGAGTAAAAGAAGGTGCGCTCCAGTTGAGCGCCAAACTTGCCTTGCCAACGCTGTTCCAGCTCCGCCAGCAGCGGCATAAGCAGTTGCTCGCACAGGGTGCGTGGCGGGTACAGCGACATGGCCTGGTTGAACACATCATCGACTCGACGCTCGGCCAGCTCGCCAATGGCGATCAGCAGCGTCTGACGCAGCGCATCCCAGTCGTTCGAAGGCACAGGCGCGTCCTGCAGGTCGTCGTCGAGCAAGGCCTTGACCTGGCTGACCGACACGCCACGGTTGAGCCAGGTAAGGATCATCATCACGCGCTGGACGTGTTCCTGGGAATACAGGCGATGACCCTTCTCGGTACGGTGCGGCACGATCAGGCCGTAACGCCGTTCCCACGCACGCAGAGTGACGGCATTGACGCCGGTCTGACGTGCAACCTCGCGGATCGGCAGCCAGTCGTCCGGGGCATCCTTATCCAGTTCATTCATAGTCAAATCGCATTACGCAGGCTGAGGTTTTCCGGATGCGGCTGCATGTACACCTGCAGCGCCACATACGGATCCGGGTGTTGGCGGAAATGGTGTTTGAGCAGGGTCAGCGGCACGATCAAGGGCACGATCCCCTGATGGTACTGGCCGATCAACTGCTGGATTTCCTGTTTGTCCTCGGCGCCGATGGTCTGCTTGAGGTAGCCAGCCAGGTGCTGAAGTACGTTGGTGTGGGTGCGACGAGTCGCGCATTTCTTGAGCGCGGTCATCAGGTCGCTGAAATACTGCGGGGCGATGTCTTTCGGATCACTGCGGCCCATGCTGCCAAGCATTTTGCCCAATGCCTTGTATTGCACGGGGTCGTTGGCCATCAATTGATATTTGTAGCGCGAGTGGAATTCGGTCAGGGCGCGGCGCGTAACGCCTTCTTTCAGAAGCTGCTGCCACGCCGAATAAGCGAACACCCGCGTCACGAAGTTTTCCCGCAGCACGGCGTCGTTGAGACGTCCGTCTTCTTCTACCGGCAGGTTGGGGTGGCGTTCGCAGAAGGCCTTGGCGTAGATGCCGGTGCCTCCACCGTCGACCGGCGCGCCGTTCTCGCGATAAACCTTCACTCGCTCCAGGCCGCACGACGGAGATTTCTGCATGAAGATGTAACCGCAGAGGTCGCCCAGCTCTTCGGCCATCTGCGTGCCGTAATCGGCCAAGGCCTCGGTGACGTCAAGTTCGCGATTGACCGTGCCCAGCGCGCGAGGATTTTCCGCATCACCGACCAGCCGGATAGGCTCGCGCGGGATGCCCATACCGATCGCGACTTCAGGGCAGGCCTGGACGAAATCAAAGTATTGGCTCAGTGCACGGGTGCACAGATGCGATTCCTTGTGGCCGCCATTGAAGCGAACCTCGGCGCCCATCAGGCAGGCACTGATACCGAGTTTGGGCTTTTCGATTACGTCCGTTGACATCACCAACCTCTACAGAAGACTTGTACAGACAAAATGCTCTGTACAACTTGCACTCATCATAGGTGCATAGCTGTACAAGTCAAATTGTTTGTAGAGGGTGGAAAAGGGGGTTGAGGCAGTGATTACTGGGTTGTAGGAGGCCTTCACGTCTCCAGCGTAATGCTGTAGCACGGCAGCCACGCTTGAAGTGCTACTTCCAGCCCATCCGCCATACGTCCGCTGCCTGCAGCACCTGCCACGGCAGGCGCTCGCTACGTTGGGTCAGCACCGCCTGCAGCTCGATTTCCAGCACTGTGCCTTCTTCGTCCTTGAACAGCTCGGTCACCATAAAATGCTTCTCACGATTGACCGGCGTGGCTGCTGTCCATTTCGACAGCAGCAGTTTGCGTGGATTGATCTGGTTCATTGCGCGTGTTCCAACAATCGGCGTGCGGCTTCCTGACCACTGAGCCATGCGCCTTCGACCCGGCCCGACAGGCACCAGTCGCCGCACACATAAATGCCAAGGTCGGCATCGGAAAGCGCGCCCCATTCGTGAGAGCCTGCCGGGCGCGCATACAGCCAGCGGTGGGCGAGGGTAAAGACAGGTTCGGGCATCGTGCAGTCAATCATTTCCGCGAATGCGCCCTGCAACTGCTCGATGACTTCTTCCTTCGGCATGTCCAGATGCTGCCGACTCCAGTTGCTGGTGGCGTGCAGAATCCAGGTGTCGAGCGTGTCATCGCGTTCGGGTTTGCTGCGGTTGCGTGCCAGCCAGTCAACCGGGCTGTCCTGTACGAAGCAGCCTTGCATGGGCGTTTGCAGCGGTGTGCTGAATGCCAGCGCGATGGCCCACGTCGGGTCCATCTTGACCCCGGCCACCACGCTGGCCAGCTTGGGTGCCGCTGCCAGCAACGGCGTGGCCTGAGGGGCAGGCGTTGCGATGATGACGTGGCTGAACGGGCCATGGCTTTCGCCTTCCGCGTCCAGCAGGTTCCAGTGCTGTTCACCGCGAAACACTTCGGTGATGCGGCACGAGAACGACACCGGCAGATCGCCGCGCATGGCACGGGTGATGGCGCTCATGCCCGGCTTGCCAACCCAGCGAACCTGTTCGTCGGGCGACGGGCTAAGCCTGCCGTTCTGAAAGTTGTAGAGCGAAGGTGTCCACTCGGCGACATGGCCCTGGGCCTGCCACTGTTTGACGGCCGTCGCAAAGCGCCGATCGCGAGCGGTGAAATATTGCGCACCCATGTCCAGCGAGCCTGCATCGCTGCGTTTGCTGGACATCCGACCGCCGCTGCCGCGGCTTTTGTCGAACAGGTGCACCTCGTGCCCGGCTGCAATGAGCGCCTGGGCCGCTGAAAGTCCGGCGATACCGGTACCGATGATTGCGATAGGGACAGTCATAGGGGCCTCGTTACCTTGTCTGTACAGACTACGCCGTAGTTAAAACCTGTACAATCTTCTTGTCTGGTATAACTTGCAGTGGTTCTCGATTCTGTTGTGAGTCACTCTGCAACCTTGAAGGTCGAAGACGTTCAGTCTGCTGCCAATCGACAATGGGCCAACCACCCGAGCGGGGCAGTAAAGCTCCAGTCCGTTCAGGTGTGGCCTATGGTTCAGTCAATGGTTTCGTTGTCTGGATAAGCGTCACCCTTGAAAAATAGACTACTCAATTGCCACGAACGCCACGCGAGGTAACCTGCCATGCACATATTGCTGACCGGCGGTACTGGTTTGATAGGACGAGCGCTCTGCCGACACTGGTCCACCCAGGGTCATCAATTGACCGTCTGGAGTCGACGGCCCGCTGATGTGCCCAAGCTGTGCGGATCATCGGTGAAGGGCATTGCCCGTCTCGACGAACTGGGCGATCAGCCCGTCGATGCCGTCGTCAACCTGGCAGGCGCGCCGATTGCCGACAGGCCCTGGACCCGCAAGCGTCGATTGATGCTCTGGGACAGCCGCATCGGTCTGACCGAGCAGTTGCTGGCGTGGATGGGCAAGGCGACACAAAAGCCCGCGCTGATGATCTCCGGGTCGGCGGTGGGCTGGTATGGCGACAGCGGTGAACGAGAGCTGGACGAAACCTCTCACCCCGCCAAGGAAGACTTTGCCAGCCAGTTGTGCGGTGCCTGGGAAGAGACCGCGCAGCGGGGTGAAGCCTTGGGTGTGCGGGTGGTGTTGATACGCACCGGTCTGGTGTTGTCCGACCGTGGCGGCTTTCTGCAGAAACTGTTGCCGCCGTTCAAGTTCGGCATGGGCGGCCCGATTGGCAACGGTCGACAGTGGATGCCCTGGATTCACGTTCAGGACCAAATCGCAGCGATTGATTTTCTGTTGAATCTCGACGATGCCCGCGGCCCTTATAATCTTTGTGCGCCTGCGGCCGTACGCAACCGCGATTTTGCCAAGACCCTTGCAGGCATCCTGCATCGGCCGGCTTTCATGCCGATGCCTTCGCTGGCGCTCAAAGTGCTGCTGGGGGAATTGTCGGTACTGCTGCTGGGCGGGCAACGGGCGCGCCCCGATCGTCTGCAGCAAGCCGGTTTCACGTTTCGTTTTACCGATCTGAAAACCGCCCTGCAGGATCTGCTGGGTCGACACTGAAAGCCATTGAATTAGGAAGTTGCATGACTGATCACGCGTTGTTGCTGGTCAACCTGGGTTCGCCTGCATCCACCCAGGTGGCAGATGTGCGTAGCTACCTCAATCAGTTCCTCATGGACCCTTACGTCATCGACCTGCCGTGGCCGGTGCGCAGGCTGCTGGTGTCGCTGATTCTGATCAAGCGCCCGGAACAGTCTGCTCACGCCTACGCGTCGATCTGGTGGGATGAGGGCTCGCCGCTGGTGGTGCTGAGCAAGCGTCTGCAACAGGCCATGAAGAAAGAATGGGATCACGGCCCGGTCGAGCTGGCGATGCGTTACGGCGAGCCCTCCATCGAAACCGTGCTGACGCGGCTGGCAGAGCAGGGCATCAAGAAAGTCACCCTCGCGCCGCTGTATCCACAGTTTGCCGACAGCACCGTCACCACGGTCATCGAAGAAGCCAAGCGTGTAGTGCGGGCAAAATCGCTGAAGGTGCAGTTTTCACTGCTGCAGCCGTTCTTCGATCAGCCGGAATACCTGAACGCACTGGTGGACAATGTACGCCCGCACCTGGAGCAGCCACATGACCACTTGCTGCTGAGCTTTCACGGTCTGCCGGAGCGCCATTTGCACAAGCTGGACCCGACCGGTAAGCACTGCTTCAAGGAAGACTGCTGCATGACCGCGCCCGCAGAGGTGCTCGCCACCTGCTACCGCGCGCAATGCCTGCAATCGGCTGCCGCTTTTGCCAAGCGCATGGGCATCCCCGATGGCAAATGGTCGGTGTCGTTCCAGTCGCGTCTGGGGCGCGCCAAGTGGATCGAACCCTACACCGAAGCGCGCCTCGACGAGCTGGCGGCGCAGGGCGTGAAGAAGCTGCTGGTCATGTGTCCGGCATTTGTCGCCGACTGCATTGAAACGCTGGAAGAGATTGGCGACCGCGGTGCCGAGCAGTTCAAGGAAGCGGGCGGGGAGGAGTTGGTACTGATACCGTGCCTGAACGACGATCCGAACTGGGCACGTGAGTTGAACAAGCTCTGCGAACGTGCACCGTTGATGTTGTAAGGCGCTGGTTCAAACGGGACGCAGAGCGTCCCGGCCTGCATGCATGAAAGATCGTTACCACGCTCCGCGTGGTAACGCCTCCCAGGACGCTCCGCGTCCGGCCGTGATGCGACGCAGAGCGTCACGATCAACGCTCTTACGGCAACTGATCATCCAGCTGCTTGTTCTTCCAGCTGTCATTGCCCGGCAGGATCAGGTTCAGCACGATGGCGGTCACGGCGCACAGGGCGATGCCTTTCATGCCGAAATCGTCCGGGCCAGTGCCTGTACCGATCAGCACGCCACCGATACCAAACACCAGCGTCACCGAGACGATCACCAGATTGCGCGCTTCCGACAGGTCGATCCTGTGACGAATCAGGGTATTCATGCCCACCGCCGCAATCGAACCGAACAGCAGGCACAGAATCCCGCCCATCACCGGTACCGGGATACTCTGCAGCAGCGCGCCGAACTTGCCGATAAACGCCAGGGTGATCGCGAAGATCGACGCCCAGGTCATGATTTTCGGGTTGTAGTTCTTGGTCAGCATCACCGCGCCCGTCACTTCGGCGTACGTGGTATTGGGCGGACCGCCGAACAGGCCTGCGGCGGTGGTGGCAATGCCGTCACCGAGCAGGGTGCGGTGCAAACCCGGTTTCTTCAGGTAATCGCGACCGGTCACGCTGCCCACCGCAATCACACCACCGATGTGTTCAATGGCCGGAGCCAGGGCAACCGGCACGATGAACAGGATCGCCTGCCAGTTGAATTCCGGCGCGGTGAAATGCGGGATCGCCAGCCAGGGTGCTGCGGCAATCTTCGCCGTGTCGACCACACCGAAATAGAACGACAGCGCAAAACCGACGAGCACGCCGGAAATGATCGGCACCAGTCTGAAGATGCCTTTGCCGAACACTGCCACGATCAGCGTGGTGAGCAGGGCAGGCATCGAAATCAGCATCGCGGTCTGGTAATGAATCAGCTCGGCACCATCACCGGATTTGCCCATCGCCATGTTGGCGGCAATCGGCGCCATGGCCAGGCCGATGGAAATGATCACCGGACCAATCACCACCGGCGGCAGCAGGCGGTCGATAAAACCGGTGCCTTTGATCTTCACGGCCAGGCCCAGGAAGGTGTAGACGAAGCCCGCTGCCATCACACCGCCCATGGTTGCGGCGAGGCCGAACTGACCCTTGGCTAGAATGATCGGGGTGATGAAGGCAAAGCTCGATGCCAGAAATACAGGCACCTGGCGGCCGGTCACGATCTGGAACAACAGCGTGCCCAGACCTGCGGTGAACAATGCAACGTTAGGATCGAGTCCGGTGATCAGCGGCATCAGGACCAGCGCGCCAAAAGCCACGAACAGCATTTGCGCACCGGACAGAACCGTACGCCACAGTGGATCGTTGAACTCGTGCTGCGTCATCGGGTTATGCGTCCTTCTGTTTGGTGCCGAAAATCTTGTCACCGGCATCGCCAAGGCCCGGAATAATGTAACCGTGTTCGTTGAGGCGCTCATCGATGGAAGCGGTGTAGATCATCACGTCCGGGTGTGCAGCTTCCACGGCGGCAATGCCTTCGGGCGCGGCAACCAGCACCATGGCGCGGATTTCCTTGCAGCCGGCTTTCTTGAGCAGGTCGATAGTGGCAACCATCGAGCTGCCGGTCGCCAGCATCGGGTCGATGATCATCGCCAGACGCTCGTCGATTTCCGGGACCAGCTTCTCGAGGTAGGTGTGGGCCTGCAGGGTTTCTTCATTGCGGGCTACGCCCACGGCACTGACCTTGGCACCCGGAATCAGGCTGAGCACGCCGTCGAGCATGCCGATGCCGGCACGCAGAATCGGCACAACAGTGATTTTCTTGCCGGCGATTTTCTCGACCGACACGGTTCCGGCCCAGCCCTGGATATCGTAGTTTTCCAGCGTCAGGTCGGCAGTGGCTTCATAAGTAAGCAGAGCGCCCACTTCCTGAGCCAGCTCACGGAAATTCTTGGTGCTGATGTCTGCGCGGCGCATCAGGCCGAGCTTGTGGCGGATCAGCGGATGACGGATCTCACGAATGGGCATAAGGAAAGGCTCCAGCGGGGGCAAAAAAACGGCCTAGATTAATCTATTCAGCCGATACTGTCTTACGATGTGTGCAGTATTGTTCTTTGGCTTGGACGTTCGCTGCTTTTAGAAGACACTCGCAACGTTAGTCCAGAATCACTTGCTCTGAGCCGAACGGATGCGTACCTTTGCCCGCTTTTCTTACACTGCCCCCACCTGGAGAGCGCTTCATGTCTGCTGATCTCGAGCATATCCGTCAAATCATGCGCGAGGCTGACTGCCTGTACACAGAAGCCGAAGTCGATGCTGCCATCGCTCGTGTCGGCGCGCAGATCAATGCCGAACTGGCTGAACGCAACCCGGTTGTGTTTTGCGTCATGAACGGCGGCCTGATCTTTTCGGGCAAGCTGTTGACCCATCTGAACTTCCCGCTGGAAGCGTCCTACCTGCACGCGACCCGCTATCGCAACGAAACCACTGGCGGCGACCTGTTCTGGAAAGCCAAGCCGGAAGTCTCGTTTATCGACCGCGACGTGCTGATCATCGACGACATCCTCGATGAAGGCCACACGCTGGGCGCGATCATCGACTTCTGCAAACACGCTGGAGCCCGTGCGGTTCATACCGCCGTGCTGATCGACAAGGACCACGACCGCAAGGCTCGCCCGGACCTTAAAGCCAACTACGTCGGCCTGCCATGCATCGACCGCTACATCTTCGGTTTCGGCATGGATTACAAGGGCTACTGGCGCAATGCTGCCGGTATCTACGCCGTCAAAGGCATGTAACGCTGTCTGATCGCTGCTCTGGCGAGCGACCGGGGCAGCGTCTATCCGCATCTCTCAGGGACACTCTGCATGAAGCTACTGATTCCGGGCGCCCTTGCGCTGGCGCTGTTTTCAGGTCTGACCGTTGCGGTACCGGTGTCAGCCAGCCCCATGCACGACCAGTACCTGCCGCCCGACGAACAGGGCCTGCGTGTCGGTGAACCCGAGGTGCAGCAATTGATGCGGGTCACCGAGTACACCATCGTCGCCGGTAATCAGAGACCGTCGAGCCAACAGCCCATTCCGGTCACTTCGTCGTTGCTGTTGCGCCTCAAGGGCAAGTCCTTGAACAAGGGGGCGTCCATTTCGCAGGTGCTGATCCACTTCGATTCGGGCGACAGCAAGAGTCTGAAGAAACCCGCTTACGACGAGCCTTCACGCACCCTGACGCTTTACTACCCGCTGGCCCAATACCGGATTCTTGTGGATTTGCTGCGCAACGAAAAAGTGTATTGCCAGTTCATCAGTTACGCCAACGGTCACATCTGGGCCGACCTGCACACCACGCCTGCACGCGCGCGTTGAGCCGTACACTCACGCAGGGGTAAACTGCCCGCCCGTGAAAGTGTCTGCGACCAGGTGGAGCCCGCAATGCGTAAAGACAAGAAACAGTTGATTGGCGATGAGATCGGTGATGAGCAGATCAAACTGTTCCTGAATTTCGAACCCTACGATGCCACCTCGCCCTCGCTGCACAAACTGATCAAGGCCTATCGCGGTCTGCGGATCAACGATTTCGAGCGCTTTCTGGTGTTCTTCAAGGAAGCCGGTCATGACTTCGACGGCAAGGACGAGCACGGCAACGATTTCATCGCCCTGATCAAGGACCAGCGCAACGCCGATGAATACATCGAGCTGATCGAACAGGCGCGCGGCTGAGGGATTGCCGGCTAAGTGATCGTACCCACGCTCCTGCGCTCATCGTTATACACAAGTCCGCAAGACGCGCAAAACGGTGGGCAAAACGAAAGTGACTGACTGAATGCATACCCCCGTCCGTGGTCGCAGCAAGGCTCGGGCATAACGCTGAGCACAAGCATGGGCATGATCGGCGTGCCTGAGATCACGCTGATCGTTCCTACGCTCCGCGTGGGAATGCCGCCCAGGACGCTCCGCGTCCGCTCTCGAATGTGGCGCAGATGCGTGGACAAGCTCAAGCGTTATCCACGTCATGCGCTCGGCCCACTGAATTCGCAATCTGTGCCATTTGTGACGCGGAGCGTCACGGGATGCATGCCCACGCGGAGCGATGGGCACGATCTGAAGCGACTCGGAGTTACTTCCGGGCCTTGTAGGCCTTGCCGTAATGCCGTTCCAGTCTGGACTGCAACAGCTCCAGCCCGATCGACATGATCCAGTACAGCACCGCAGCGGTGGTCAGCATTTCGATGTAGCGATAGCTGGACCGGCCGTAGGATTGCGCCAGAAACATCACTTCCCAGACGCCCATCACCGAGATCAGCGACGAATCCTTGAGCATCGAGATGAACTGATTGGTCGTCGGCGGGATGATGGTGCGCATGGCCTGGGGCAGGGTGACGCGCCAGAAGATCTGGGTGGGACGCAGCCCCAGCGCCAGTGCCGCTTCACTCTGTCCCGCCGCGACACCGATGATGCCTGCGCGAAAGATCTCGCTCAGGTAGGCCCCATAGTTGAGCGACAGGGCGATCACGCCGGCCATGATCGCGCCCGGCACAATCCCCACCTGTGGCAAGCCCAGGTAGATGAGCAGGATCTGAATCAGCAGCGGCGTGCCGCGAAAGAACGACGCGTAGAAGCTGGCGATGCCGAAGGCCACAGCACTGCTGGACAGCCTTGCCAGCGCCGTGACGAAACCCAGCACCACCGATACGATGATCGAGCACACGGACACGAACAGCGTCAGCGCCGCGCCTTGCAGAAAGCCGTTGGGCGCAAGGTGCAGGCCGATCAGGTTGGGCAGCTTGTCGAGAATGATCGACAGCTTCAGGTCGAAGCTCAGGAAGAAGCCCGCAAACAGCACGAACATGACCAGCCAGGTCAGGTACAGCCGCGTGCGGAAACCGAAGATGCGCTTGAGCAGGCTTTGATCAGCCTGCTCGGGTGGACGTGGGAAAGAAGTCATTTACTGATATCGGCGCCGATCCACTTTTGCGACAGCTTGCTGAGGGTGCCGTCCTTTTTCAGCTCGGCGAACACTTCACGCACTTTGGCGTCCCACTCGGGGTCGTTCTTCTCGATGGCGACGAAGTTGGGTTCTTCATACAGAGACTCACCGGCCAGCTTGAAGCGCTTGTCCTGATCAAGTCGCGGTTTGGCGGTCACCAGGTTGGTCAACACGGCGTCCAGACGCACCCCGGCACCGAGTCCCAGATCCTGGAAAGCAACGTTGTCGTTGTCGTACGGGGCGATCTGCACGTTCTCGAACGGGTATTGCAGCGGCTTGTCTTCCGCCCCTTCGATTACGAGGTTTTTGTTCAGGTAACTTTCATAACTGGAAGCGCTGGTCAGACCGACCTTTTTGTCGCTCAGGTCCTTGGCCGAATGAATGCGGTCATCCTTGGCGTTGACCACGATCACCGCAGGCGATGCGTAGTACTCGACCGGGAAGTTGAACACTTCAGCACGGGCCTTGCTCGGAGTCATCGAGCAGACGCAGATGTCGTAACGACCGCTCCAGCGACCGGCCGCGATCACGTCCCAGGACGGTGTTTCGAGGCGCAACTTGACGCCCAGCTTCTGTGCGACTGCCTTGGCGACGTCGACGTCAAAGCCGTCCAGTTCATTCTTGTCGTTCAGAAAAGAGAACGGTGGATAACTTTCCATGAGGACGTTGACCAGCTCTTTGTTCTTCTGCACGCGGTCCAGTGTGGCGCCGGCCAGGGCTTGAGTGGAGGCGGCCAGAGTAACCAGGCCAATGCCCAGCAAAGCGCTAAGTTTCACGGATGTCCCCTGAGAAAGTGTTTGTAGTTTGATGAAAGTGCCGTATTAAATACGTTATACAAGACTGACTCATAATGAGTTTTTTTCATATACATATAAGTAGATCACATATGACCCAAGGCTCAACTGTAATTCTCGATGGCGGCATGGGCCGCGAACTACAGCGTCGCGGCGCGCCATTTCGTCAGCCGGAATGGTCCGCACTGGCCTTGAGCGAAGCACCCGAGGCCGTCAGCGATGTGCACGCCGCTTATATCGAAAGTGGCGCTCAGGTGATTACCAGCAACAGCTACGCGGTGGTGCCGTTTCACATCGGCGAAGAGCGCTTTGCGAAGGAAGGTCAGGCGCTGGCCGCACTGGCCGGGAAACTCGCACGCGCTTCAGCCGATGCCTCCGGTGGCCGTGCGCGCGTGGCAGGTTCGATCCCGCCGTTGTTCGGCTCCTACCGTCCGGACTTGTACAAGCCGGAGCGGGCTGCCGAAATCCTGCAGCCGTTGGTGGCCGGTCTGACGCCCTATGTCGATCTCTGGCTGGCCGAGACCCAGAGCTGCATCCTCGAAGCGCAGACCATTCGCGCAGGCCTGCCAGTAGATGGCAAACCGTTCTGGCTGTCCTTCACGCTGCAGGACGAAGACACTGACGAAGTTCCACGTCTGCGTTCAGGCGAGCCCGTGGCAGATGCTGCCCGTGCAGCGGCTGAAATGGGCGTTTCGACGCTGCTGTTCAATTGCAGCCAGCCGGAAGTGATTGGCGGCGCCATCGATGCTGCACGCGAGGTGTTCAAAACGTTGAACGCTGATATCGCCATCGGTGCCTACGCCAACGCCTTCCCGCCGCAACCCAAGGACGCCAAGGCGAACGATGGTCTGGATGAACTGCGCGAAGATCTCGATCCGCAGGGTTATCAGCAGTGGGCGGCAGACTGGGTCAAGCGCGGTGCCACGCACATCGGCGGTTGCTGCGGTATCGGCCCTGAGCACATCGCGGTGCTGTCCCGCAGTCTTTGATCCTTCGCCTTTAAGCGCACAAAGAAAAACCCCGTGGCTCGCTGGAGTCCACGGGGTTTTTCAATTCAACGAGCAGCCATCAAATCAGGCGAAGCTCTGTTCCTGATTGGTTTTTTCAGTCAGCTCCAGATTCTCATCGTTCTGGGTGCTGACGCGCTCGTAAAGCTCTGCGTCGGTTTCCAGCGCCTTTTCCCGAGCCGGGAAAATCTCGCTGAGCTTGGCAGCCCACTCGGTGCGGGTTTTTTCCGGGAAGCAGCGTTCGATCAGTTCCAGCATGATCGATACCGTCACCGAGGCGCCCGGCGAAGCGCCGAGCAACGCCGCGAGTGAGCCATCCTTCGCCGAGACCAGTTCGGTGCCGAATTGCAGCACACCGCCTTTCTTGGCGTCTTTCTTGATGATCTGCACGCGCTGACCGGCTACTTCCAGGCGCCAGTCTTCGGCTTTGGCTTCCGGATAGAAGCGACGCAACGACTCAAGACGCTGCTCCATGGACTGCATCACTTCGCTGACCAGGTACTTGGTCAGGTCCATGTTGTCGCGGGCCACCGCCAGCATCGGCTTGATGTTGGCCACGCGCACCGACAGCGGCAGGTCCAGGAACGAACCGTGCTTCAGGAACTTGGTGGTGAAACCGGCGTAAGGTCCGAACAGCAGGGACTTCTTGCCATCGACTACGCGGGTATCCAGGTGCGGCACCGACATCGGCGGCGAACCCACTGCGGCCTGGCTGTAGACCTTGGCCTGGTGATGCTTGACCACTTCCGGGTTGTCGCAACGCAGCCACTGGCCACTGACCGGGAAGCCACCGAAACCCTTGCTCTCCTCGATGCCGGACATCTGCAGCAACGGCAATGCCGCGCCACCTGCACCGAGGAACACGAATTTGGCGTCGATCTGCCGGGTGCCGCCGCTGTTCACGTCCTTGATGGTCACGGTCCAGCCATCGCCCCTGCGGGTCAGGTCGGTCACGCGTTTGCAGTATTTGACCTGAGCGTCAGGCGCGCTGGAAAGGTGCTTGAGCAACTGATTGGTCAGTGCACCGAAGTTGACGTCGGTGCCGTTCATCATGCGCGTCGCAGCGATTTTTTCGTCCGCCGGACGGCCCGGCATCATCAGCGGCATCCACTCGGCAAGTTTGGCCTTGTCTTCGGTGTACTCCATCGACGAGAACGCGTGATGCTTGCGCATCGCCTCGAAGCGGGTCTTGAGGAACGAGATGCCGTTTTCGCCTTGAACGAAGCTCAGGTGCGGAACCGGATTGATGAACGACTTCGCCGAACCGAAGGTGCCCTTGCGGGCCAGGTAGGCCCAGAACTGCTTCGACACTTCGAACTGGGTGTTGATGTGCACCGCTTTCTTGATGTCGATAGAGCCATCGGCAGCAGGCGGGGTGTAGTTGAGTTCGCACAGGCCGGCGTGGCCGGTGCCTGCGTTGTTCCAGGGGTTGGAACTCTCTGCAGCACCGGAGTCCATGAGCTCAACGACTTCCAGCTTGAGGCCGGGGTCGAGCTCTTTGAGCAGTACGGCCAGCGTGGCACTCATGATGCCGGCTCCGACCAGTACTACATCGACTGCTTCGTTATGCGCCATTAACGCGTCTCCAAAATCTGCAGCACCAAATTGACGGCATACGATCCTGAGGCTGTGTGCCGGGATGTCGGGGCAAGGGTCTGGGTTGTGCCCATCGCTTCCCGGCCAGGATCGCCTGTCCGATTCTTCGCAATTTTTCGCATCTCTCGCGCAGGTCCCGGTCAGGCTCGATCAAGGTTCATCAATGAGGCATGAACGCATGTTTGAACCCGCTCGGCCATTCGACCATCGTCAAGGTACGGGTCACGCAGGCGACCTGAACCTGACGATCGTCGTCAGGCCCCGGTAATGGAGGCGCAGTCGCGGTCAGTCCTGTTCGAAAGGGCCGGTTCAGACGCTGATGGTGCATTTACAAACGCGTACCTATTCATTTGCTCGCCACACTCTTGTGAAGTAGTGAAACCGTTTTTCACGTTCTTTTGGAAACGCGAACCAAACCTCAAAAATGGCTGCGATAGCAGCTCTGGCAGATCGCTGCATACAAGGTGAGGCGCTGACAGACCAGAAAGGTTCGATAGGATTCGAGCGATTCTGCACCATTCATCGAGCACACCGGCGTGCAATGACCTGTGTGGGCGGCTCTCTGTGGGCAGAACGGAGGCGCTAATACGGCGATTAGCAGTGCTGCGAGGCCCGATCAGGAGACGTCCTTATAATCGGGGGGAGATTATAGCGATGAAACGACAGGAATTGATCGGTTTAAGTGACTTTTATTCGTGATCGGGTCAGGCGGTGATTAACTGGCGGCGCGTTGCTCGCACGTTACGCTGCGCAACACGGGCGCTAGCGGGCAGTGGCCGGTTCAACCAGTTGAGTCGCTGCTCGGTCACTTCGACCCACTCATGTCCTGATGGACGCTCGGCGCAGTGCTTGAACGCGCGGCAGATACCGGCGTGGTCCACGCGGGCGTAGTGGCGGTGCTGTGGGCGTGCGGTGAAGAGGGACCAGAAAAGATTCATGGCGCAGCTCCTTTCGTGAGTGAGCGTCGAGGCAGTGAAGGCAAGTCTGCCGCGCAGATATGACGCCCTGATTACATCTCGGGAACCTGAACCATCCACGGTTTATGACGGTCCCAGCCTTGTCGGTTGGCGGACACTGGTTTGCCGGTGTTGCACGCCGCTATACTGCGGCACATTTAGTGTCTGGTCCTTGGAGAGATGAGCATGCTGCGTCGCCTTTTGTTCGGTTTGCTTGCTGTAAGCAGTTTGACCCTGGTGGGCTGTGCCCATAGCCCGCAACAACTCAGCCCGCAACCCAAGCTGAACGCACAACTCGCGCCTGTCGGACGCGGTCAGCCGGTCATCGTGCGCGTGGTAGACGGTCGTCCTGGACCGACGCTGGGCACGCGCGGCGGCATGTACCCGGAGACCAGTTCGATCAGCGTCAGCGGCAACGACATCGTGCCCAAGCTGCAGGCTCAGGCTGAAGCCGCCGTGCGTCTGCTGGGTTTCACCCCGACTCAGGGTGGCGGCAACGCACCTCAGTTGACCGTGACCCTCGCAGACCTCAAGTATCAGTCGCCTAAAGAAGGCTTGTACGTGACCGAAGCCACCATTAGCTCGACCTTCCGCGCCGACGTTCGCAACAACGGCCGTAACTACAGCGGTCGTTATGCTGCGTCGCTGGACCAGCGTTTCGGCATGGCGCCTAACCAGGAAACCAACACCAAGCTGGTGAGTGATGTCCTGAGCGATGCGCTGACTCGCGTTTTCCAGGATCCGACCATCGGTTCGACCCTGTCGCAATAAATCAGCGCTGAATAAAAAGCCCGGCCCTCGATGAGAGGGCCGGGCTTTTTTACATCTGCAGGTCGCTGGCTGGATCAGGCTGCCTGCTGATAGAAGTCCAGAAAGCTGAAGCCGGTGTCTTGGTCCATGTCCGGCAGATCATGATGAACGTGACCGCCCAGAGCGCAGTAGACCAGCCAGTGGCGGTCCTGAACATTGAACGCCAAAGCATCGATCAGCTCCTGCTGTTCATCGCTCTGCGCGATCAGATAAAGGCGATCCTGGTTTTTTGCATGCAGCATGACAAGCTCCAAAAGGAAGGAAGTCCGTTTCTTGAGGAGCCACACAATGCCGAGGGCGCGTTACGGTTAGGTGACAGCGCGAGGGAAATTTCTTACAGGATGATTCGAGCCGTGGGCTTGGCTCACTGAATGCGCAATCTTCACTATTTGTGACGCAGAGCGTCACGGGCTGCATGCCCACGCGGAGCATGGGCACGATCAGTGTGCCTGGAGACCTCCGCTCGTTCCAACGCTCTGCGCTCATCGTTATACGCAAGTCCTCTTGGAGGAATACGATGATGATCGTTCCCACGCTCTGCGTGGGAATGCCTCCCAGGACGCTCCGCGTCCGGCCGTTATCAAATTGGCACGATCACCGGCGATTCAAAGCGCCAGGCCTGCCTTGACTCGATATTGATTACGCACGGGCATCGCATATTGCTGCACCAGATAAGGACGGTGCTCGGCGGGCGCGCCTGCCAGTCTGCTTTCCCATTCATCTTTTGCACGATTGAGCTCATCGACAGGGAACAGGTCGGCAGCCAGCGGCACGTTCAGGGCCGGGTCGGCATGGGTCCACTGCGCGTACGCCAGGTAATGCACCGGGAACAGGCGATAGCCGCCGAGGATCTGACGGTCCATTTCGATGGCCAGTTGCTTGGTGTCTTCGAAATGCTCGGTGATCGGCGGCGCGAAGTTCACGTGCACGCGACCTTTATAGCCGGTGATGCCCAGTGCGATGCTCACGTCGTCCTCACCCGGCGTCTTGGTGTAGACGCCGGTGGTGGCGCGGATATACAGCTCGCGCGCCTTGGCCTGATCACAGGGATCGTATTCGTAGCTGATGGACACCGGAATCAGGTTCAGCGAACGAATCACATCGCCGAAAGGCTCATCCTTGCGGCTCATGTGAAACATCTTGAGGATCGCCGACTCGGTACGGTCATCTCCGTCCTTGGCGCGACCTTCGGCCTGGGCAATCCAGATCGACTGGCAGTCCTTGGTGATCGAGTGATTGATGTACGCCGACAGCAACTGATAGGCCGCCATCTTCTCGCGTCGCCCGATGATCGAGCGATGCACGATAAAGCTCTTGTTCAGGCGCATCAGGTCGCTGACAAAGGGCTTCTGCAGCAGGTTGTCGCCAATCGCAATGCGCGGCGTCGGCAGGCCTGCGTGGTACACGGCGTAGTTGACGAACGCCGGGTCCATCACGATATCGCGGTGGTTGGCCAGAAACAGATAGGCACAGCCGGACTTGAGTTGCTCGACGCCGGTATAGGTGACGCCGTCGGTGGCGCGCTCGATGGTGTGGTCGACGTAGTACTCGACTTTGTCCTGCAGTGTGGCGACCGAATCGATACCGGCGAACTCACGGCGCAGCTTGCGGGCCAGGGTCGGTTGCAGAAACCAGCCGAACGCAGGCGCCAGACGAGGAAAACGGAATTTGGTCAGAATCGCGAGAAAGGCTTTATCACTCAGCAGACGTGCCAGAACGGCTGGGACTTCTGAATCGTTGTAAGGTCGGATGGCATCGAATTCGCCCATCATGCTCTCTTGTTGGAATCGGATAGGGTAAAAAGAAGGCAGGTTTTTCACGACAACCTTCAAAGAATGGCGCAATTATACGCACAACTGATCCCGGAGACCGCGATGCAGGAATTACAGAGTTACGACTGCCCTTACTGCGGCGAGCCCGTCGAAGCGTTACTGGATCTGTCCGGCGGTGATCAACAGTATATTGAAGACTGTCAGGTCTGCTGCCGCCCGATCGTATTCGACCTCCAGACCGACGGCGAGCAATGGACGCTGGATGTACGCACCGAGAACGAGTGATGCAGAGAATCTACGAGCCGGAAAACCTCATGGAAGGCGAGTTGCTGCAAGGCATGCTGGCCAGTGAAGGGATCGAAGCGGGCCTCACGGGCCGTGATCTTCTGGGTGGCATGGGTGAGTTGCCGGTGTTCGGCCTGCTGTGGATCACTGTCGACGACGACAAGGTCGAGCGCGCACGGGAACTGATCACTGCGTACAATGCCGCTTCGCCTTTGTCCGGTGGCGATGAGCCGGACAGTTTTCCCGATGTACTGGTGTGCTGAACGCCGTCTTTAAAGAGTCCGATTACCCCTCATGTGTGGACGTTATGCCCTGTTTCGCTGGACCCCCGCCTTCGCGGCCTTGCCCGGTTTTCCGGCTGACCAGCAGGCCCAGTGGAATATTTCTCCGGCGGACTGGGTGTTGATCATGCGCGCCGCCGAAGAGGGCGGCGACATCGAACTGGTGCGTGCCCGCTGGGGCCTGACCCCGGCCTGGCTGACGGATCTGTCGAAAACCCCGGCTCATGCACGCGCTGAAACCGTGGCCGAACAGCCCATGTTTCGCGAAGCCTTCAAGCAGCGGCGCTGCCTGCTTCCCGCCAATGGCTTCTATGAATGGCGCGGCACCTCGCGCAAGCGTCCGTTCTGGCTCACTCCGGGGGAAGGCTCAGCCTTGTTTTTTGCAGCGATCTGGGAAGCCTATCCGGTTCAGGGTCATACCTACCTGAGTGTCGCAGTGGTGACTCAGGCCGCCGCCACTCAGCGCCGTCCCTTGATTCTGGATGCTGAAGGTCAGAAAGCCTGGCTGTCGCCCGATACGCCGCTCCCCAAACTGCAAGCCTTGCTGGCTGCCCCGCAGGTCGCGCTGCGTGAACGGCCACTGGCCAATCTGGTGAACGACCCGAAGCTCAATGCGCCAGAGTGTCTGACGCCGCTGAGTTGATAAATGTGTATAAGCTGACACGCGCCTGATACACACCTGGCATACCCAAGGAACCATTTACCACTGGCATGTACCAATATGGCAATTGGCTGGTATCTGGCGCTGGGCGTATTCACGCCCTAGGATGACCGCCTCACGAACAAGGAGATCCACCCATGCGTCAGTCATTTGCCCTCTGTGCCTTGAGCGCTGCGTTACTGCTCGGCGGGTGTCAGGCCGTCAATACCACGACCGGTGATTCGGTAGGTGTC
The DNA here is from genome assembly GCF_900184295.1 of Pseudomonas viridiflava. NCBI lineage: Bacteria > Pseudomonadati > Pseudomonadota > Gammaproteobacteria > Pseudomonadales > Pseudomonadaceae > Pseudomonas > Pseudomonas viridiflava. The sequence goes on along the minus strand of NZ_LT855380.1, from coordinate 4,850,137 downwards.
GAGCGCAAGCAGTACATGTTCAGCATGCTGTCCACGGATGAAGTGAACAAAATGTACGCCCAGTCCTACCAGCAGACGGTAGGCGAGGCGAGCAGCAAAGGCGTGCTGGACACCACCAGTTCAGACGCCAAGCGCGTCAATGCGATTGCCAAACGACTGATCGCGCAGGCGCCGAAGCTGCGTCCCGATTCGGCGCAATGGCAGTGGGAAGTGAACCTGATCAAGAGCGATGACCTGAACGCCAACTGCGGTCCTGGCGGCAAGATCATTTTCTTCACGGGCCTGATCGATACCCTGAAGCTGACCGACGACGAAATCGCTGCGGTCATGGGCCATGAAATCGCCCATGCCTTGCGTGAACACGGACGTGAAGCGATGTCCAAGGCTTACGGCGTGGCAATGGCCAAACAGGGCGCTGGCGCTTTGCTCGGTCTGGGTCAGGACACCATGGCGCTCGCCGACACCGCGGTTAATTACAGCATGACCCTGCCCAACAGCCGCAGCAACGAAAACGAAGCGGATCTACTGGGCCTTGAGTTGGCTGCGCGCGCCGGTTACAACCCCAACGCGGCGATCACCCTCTGGCAGAAAATGACTCAGAATTCGGGCGGTTCCCAGCCTGAGTTCATGAGCACTCACCCGGCTTCGGAACACCGCATTGCCTCTCTGCAGGCTGCGATTCCCAAGGTGATGCCGCTGTATCAGAGCGCTCCCAAGTCCTGATCGACCTCCATGAACGGCGCGTTGCCTGACAACCTGCAACGCGCCTGATCCCGTCAAATATCAAACCCAGCCACTGACCTGCATGGCCTTGTACACCGCGACCAGCGCCAGTACGAAGAAGGCACAGGCGGCCAGTCGACGAATCATGGTCAGCGGCAGTTTGTCTGCTGCGAAATTACCCGCCAGCACCACCGGCACGTTGGCGATCAGCATGCCGACCGTGGTGCCGATGATCACCAGCCACAGATGCGAATACTGCGCGGCCAGCATGACGGTCGCGATCTGGGTCTTGTCGCCGATTTCAGCGATGAAGAAGGTGATGAGGGTAGTCATGAACGGGCCGAATTTACGTGCCGTGCTGGCTTCGTCATCGTCCATCTTGTCCGGAACCAGAGTCCAGAGCGCGGTAGCGGTGAAGCTTGCGGCCAGAATCCAGTGCAGGACTGCGTCGGAAAGGAAGCTGCTGAACCAGGCCCCTACTGCGCCGGCGGCCGCATGGTTGGCCAGGGTCGCGGCGACGATGCCGGCGATGATGGGCCAGGGTTTGCGAAAGCGTGCGGCGAGGATGAGCGCGAGCAATTGCGTCTTGTCACCGATCTCGGCGAGCGCAACGACTGCGGTAGGGATTAAGAGTGATTCCAGCATCAGGTTTCCTAAGGGGCGGGTCGACACGGCTATGACACGTACAGCCTTCCCGCCCCGGGTAAGGTGTTCGTGTCATAGGTCTTGTCAAACCACCGATCCGTCTGAGCGGATTCTGGGTCGCACGCACCATGGTCTGAGGACCAAGTATGTTGATACGTGCCGGACGAGCGTGAGGCTCGTGGGAGACTACTCCCCTAGGACGGAGCGGATTCTGCCCTTGCAGAATCCTTTCGGCAAGCTCTTATTTCAAGAACGTTTGGCGCTGTAGATCTTGAACCCATTGCCTTGGGCACGGACTTCGCAGGCCCCGACATGCTCTTCGATCAGTGGCTGATAGCGCAGGAAATTATTCGCGACCAAGCGCAGTTCGCCACCTGATTTCAGATGTTGGCGTGCTTTTCTCAGCAGATTTTCGGTGGCCATGTAGTCAGTATGAACACCGACATGAAACGGCGGATTGCTCAAAATCGTGTTCAATCCCATGGGCGCCGCATCGATTCCGTCACCGGTCAAAACCTGTGCCTCAAGACCGTTGGCCGCCAGCGTCAGGCGCGAACTGGCCGTAGCGAATGCGTCCACATCCAGCATTACGACTTCGTTGTGCGGGTAGCGGCGCTTCACAGCAGCACCGAGAACGCCCGCGCCGCAGCCGAAGTCCAGCAGATTGCCGCTTGGCAGCTTGTCGATGTTTTCCAACAGAAGCGCTGAACCTCGATCCAGACGACCGTGGCTGAATACGCCGGGGAGGCTGATGACGGTGAGCGGGCCGTCCTGCAGGTCAATCTGATAAGGCTTGGCGAGGCTTTCCAGGCTGACTGCCTGCGGAGCTGTCTCGACGGTGACCTGCCAGAGCTGACAGTGACGCGCGCTGTCCAGCTTGCGAGCACGCCCGAACGGACTCAGTTGCCGAGCGGCGGCTTCGATACCGCCGCGTTTTTCACCGACCAGAAACAGCTCGCGACCCTGAAGGCGCGAGGCCAGTGCGTTGAGCAGGTAATCGGTCAGGTCGCGGGCCTTGGGCAGGAACAGCACGGCGGCCTCGAATGGCTCTTCCGGCGCCTCGACACCAAAGTGCGTGCGTCCTTCGAAGCGTGCATCCAGCGCAGCCTGATCACCGGCATGCCAGCACCAGCCACGGGCCTGCTGCAGTTTCCCGAGCAGGTCGTCGGCAGGCAATCCGGCCAACAACAGCGAGCCCTGAAACAGCTCGGCCTGACGGAGTAACACTTCACTGCGCGGGTCCATGGAATGGCTCCTGAAAAAGCGCGCAGTTTAACAGGATTGGCGAACGGGCATTCTGGAGAAAGGCGCAGGATCGCAGTGCCTGAACCTCCAGCGATCAGGTCTGCCTCACGCTGATCGTTCCTCACGCGTGGGAATGCCGCTCAGGACGCTCCGCGTCCCTGCACGCTGCGCCGCCTTAAAGGATCAGCCACTCACCACCCTGACCGGCGCACCGGCAAAGAATGCCCGGGCGTTTTCGGTGATCTGGCTGACGATACGCTGACGCGCTTCCCTGGCGCCCCAGGCGCTGTGCGGGGTGATGATCAGGCGCGGAATGTCGCCTGCGAGCAGGGGATTGCCTGCGACCGGAGGCTCAACGCTCAGCACGTCCGACGCTGCGCCGCCCAGATGGCCGTTGCGCAGTGCGTCGGCCAGGGCCTGTTCATTGATCAGCCCGCCGCGCGCGGTGTTGACGATAAATGCATGAGGTTTCATCAGACTCAGTTCGTACGCGCCGATCATGTCGCGGGTGTTGTCGTTGAGCGGGCAGTGCAGGGTGAGCGCATCGACCTGGGGCAACAGTTCTGTCAGCGGCAGGCGATCCGCGCGCGCTGGCCGACCTGGAATCTGCCCCAGCAACACACGCATGCCGAACGCCTCGGCCAGCCGTGCCACCGCGCCGCCCAGTTCGCCGTGGCCCAGCAGGCCCAGGGTCTTGCCTTCCAGCTCTACGATCGGAAAATCCAGCAGGCAGAACTGCTTCGATTTCTGCCACAGACCCTGGTGCACAGCCTGTTGGTAATCCGGCAGGCGCGTCGCCAGAGCCAGCAGCAGAAGCAGCGTGTGCTGGGCCACCGATGGCGTGCCGTAACCCTGGCAATTGCACACCGTCACGCCATGTTCGCGTGCGGAGATCAGGTCGACATTGTTGGTGCCCGTCGCAGTGACCAGAACCAGCTTGAGGTCCGGACAGGCTGCAAACGTGCCGGCATCGATCACGACCTTGTTGCTGATTGCAACCTGAGCACCCTTCAGGCGTTCGGCCACCTGCTCAGCTGTCGTACTGGCGTGCAGAACCAGTTCGCCAACACTTTCACGCAGTGTTCCCAGATCCAGATCGCCCAGATCCAGCGACGTGTGGTCGAGGAAAACTGCTCTGCCGGGATTACTCATAGCTGTACCTTTTGCGGAGAAAATGAAAAGCGTAGTGTGATCAGCCTATCAGAGCCCAGGCTTGCCAACATTCCAGGAGAACCAATCATGTATTGGCCAGAATTTCTCACCGTCGCGCTGATCCATCTGCTGGCCGTCGCCAGCCCCGGCCCCGATTTCGCCGTTGTGGTACGCGAAAGTGTTACCCATGGTCGCAAGGCCGGTACCTGGGCGGCGCTGGGTGTCGGCTCGGCGATTTTCGTGCACGTGGGCTATTCGCTGTTGGGCATCGGGATCATCGTTTCGCAATCCATCGTGCTGTTCAACGCCTTGAAATGGGCGGCAGCGGCGTACTTGCTGTACATCGGCTTCAAGGCCCTGCGGTCCAAACCTGCCAGCGCGACGGATGACGTCATCAAGGCCCCGGCGGGCGAGCGCACCGCGAAAGGCGCTTACGTGAGTGGTTTCGTCACCAATGGCCTCAACCCCAAGGCCACGTTGTTTTTCCTGTCGCTGTTCACCGTGGTGATCAACCCGCACACGCCGTTGCTGGTACAGGGCGGATACGGTGTCTACCTCGCGGCGGCGACCGCTTTGTGGTTCTGCCTGGTCGCCCGGCTGTTCAGCCAGGCACGGGTGCGCGCCGGTTTTGCGCGTATGGGCCACTGGTTCGACCGGGCGATGGGCGGGGTGTTGATCGCACTGGGCGTGAAGCTTGCGCTGACCGAGGTGCGCTGAGTGACAGAGAAATGAACGTGCAGGTTCGCGTGACAGACGAGAGCAGGTTCAGCGGAGAGTGGCTGGCCAGACGCCTGCATGGCTCGGATGAACAAATCATCATTTTGGCTGATTTGGCTGGCGAGGCGGTGCTCTAGAGTCCATATTTCAGGCTTGGCCTGTGAACTTTGGAAAGGGACTCATATGTTACAGACTCGCGTTCTTCCGCCAGCCGATGGCGCTTATCAGTACCCTCTGTTGCTCAAACGACTTCTGATGTCTGGCAGTCGCTATGAAAAAACGCGTGAAATCGTTTACCGGGATTCTGTTCGCTACACCTATGTCGAACTCAATGAACGTATCTGTCGCCTTGCCAATGCGCTGACAGCGGCCGGGGTCAAGGCTGGTGATACGGTGGCAGTCATGGACTGGGACAGCCACCGGTATCTTGAGTGCATGTTTGCGATCCCCATGATTGGTGCGGTGATACACACCGTCAACGTGCGACTCTCGCCCGAGCAGATTGCCTACACCATCAACCATGCTGACGACCGGGTCGTGCTGGTCAATAGCGAGTTCGTGGGCCTTTACAACGCTATTGCCGGGCACCTGACCACCGTCGAGAAAACCCTGCTGCTGACCGATCTGCCGGAAAAGACGGCCGATTTGCCGAACCTGGTCGGTGAATACGAAGAACTGCTGGCGGCGGCGAGTCCCGAATACGAATTCGAGGATTTCGACGAAAACTCGGTCGCCACCATGTTCTACACCACGGGCACGACGGGTAACCCCAAGGGTGTGTACTTCACCCACCGGCAACTGGTCCTGCACACCATGGGGGTCGCGACCATCATGGGCTGCATCGACAGCGTGCGGCTGCTGGGTACCGATGACGTTTACATGCCGATCACCCCGATGTTCCACGTGCATGCGTGGGGCGTCCCCTACGCCGCGACCATGCTCGGGCTAAAACAGGTGTATCCCGGCCGTTACGATCCTGAACTGCTGGTCGAGCTGTGGCGCAAGGAGAAGGTGACGTTCTCCCACTGTGTGCCGACCATCATGCAGATGCTGCTCAACGCCAAGTCTGCTGCCGACATTGATTTCGGCGGTTGGAAGATCATCATCGGCGGCAGTTCGCTCACGCGCACGCTGTACAAGGCGGCCAAGGCGAAAGGGATTCAGCTCACGGCGGCTTACGGCATGTCCGAAACCGGGCCGCTGATTTCCGTGGCGCACATCAACGAAGAACTGAAAGCGGGCAGTGAAGACGAGCGCATCACGTACCGGATCAAGGCGGGTGTGCCGGGCATGCTGGTGGACGCGGCGATTGTCGATGAACACGGCAACTTTTTGCCAGCCGATGGCGAAACCCAGGGCGAACTGGTGTTGCGTGCGCCCTGGCTGAGCGAGAGTTACTACCGAGAGCCTGAAAAGGGTGCCGAGATGTGGGCGGGCGGCTGGATGCACACTGGTGATGTGGCAACGCTGGACGGCATGGGTTTCATCGACATTCGTGACCGTATAAAAGACGTGATCAAGACCGGCGGCGAGTGGATTTCCTCTCTCGCGCTGGAAGACCTGTGCAGTCGGCACGCCGCCGTACGCGAAGTGGCCGTGGTCGGGATTCCTGACCCGCAGTGGGGCGAGCGGCCTTTTGCGTTGCTGGTGGTGCGCGAAGGGCATGAGCTGGATGCGCGGATTCTGAAGGAGCATCTCAAGCCTTTCGTCGAGCAGGGACACATCAACAAGTGGGCCATTCCCAGCCAGATCGCGCTTGTTACTGAAATTCCCAAAACCAGCGTCGGCAAGCTCGACAAGAAGAAGATGCGTCTGGATATCGTCCAGTGGCAGAGCAGCAACAGTGCATTTCTCTCCACGCTGTGACTGATTTGAACGCTGTGCGCCCGCCGTGCGAGTCAGTGCGGCAGGTGCTTGCGTCGAGGACACCGCGCTGCGCCTTGCCAAATCGCCAATTTAAGCCATTCTCCCCTCCAGGCCTGTCACGCAGTTCCTCGGGAACAGGCGGGCCAGAGGCGTTGATGCTGCAAATCACACTTTAGAGGGATCAAGCATCAGCGCCCGCTGGATATAGTCGGCATAGGGAATGCGCAAGAGCGGAAGTACATTTTGTGTTGGAGCCATTCAGGCTGCCTGATGAGTGTTGCCAGTCAGTTTTTGATTCGACTGCTGAGTCGTTTTTGGATTTTCCCCCTGCCATAACAATAAAAGCACATGGAGTAGCGTCGATGACAACCACCAACCCCTTCTGGCGCCGGGCGAAACTGCCTCTGGCTGTCAGTCTTGCCTCTTCGCTCGCCGGTCCTGCTTTCGGCGTTTCCTTCAACATCGGCGAGATTGAAGGCAGCTTCGACTCCTCGCTCTCCGTGGGCGCCAGCTGGTCGACCGAAAAGGCCAACAAGAACCTTATCGGGGCCAACAATGGCGGGCGCGGGCTGTCCCAGACGTCAGACGATGGCCACTTGAACTTCAAGCGTGGGGAGACGTTCTCGAAGATCTTCAAGGGCATTCATGACCTGGAGCTGAAATACGGCGACACCGGCGTCTTCATGCGTGGCAAGTACTGGTATGACTTCGAACTCAAGGACGAAGGGCGAGAATTCAAGGACATCAGCGATTCGAACCGCAAGGAAGGCGCCAAGTCGTCTGGGTTCCAGTTGCTCGATGCCTTCGTGTATCACAACTATTCGATCGCTGATCAGCCTGGCTCGGTCCGTTTCGGCAAGCAGGTCATCAGTTGGGGTGAAAGCACCTTCATCGGTGGCGGCATCAACAGCGTCAACCCTATCGACGTGTCCGCGTTCCGTCGGCCTGGCTCGGAAATCAAGGAAGGCCTGATTCCGGTCAACATGTTCTATCTATCGCAGAGCCTGACCGACAACCTGTCGGCCGAAGGTTTCTACCAGCTCGAGTGGGACCAGACGGTTACCGACAACTGCGGCACATTCTTCTCCCAGCCCGACGTCATCTCCGACGGCTGTGACAACAACCTCGCCGTACTGCGCAGCCGCAGCGGTTTGAACACCTCGCTGGCCGCAGCAGGTCTGCCGGCTGCCGCGCGCGGCGCCGTGTTCAACTCGCTGAGCCAGCAGGGCGTGGTGTTCGGCAATCCTGACGAAGGCGCGGTCGTGCGCCGTGGCCCTGACCGCGATGCGCGTGACAGCGGCCAGTTCGGTTTCGCCCTGCGTTACAACTATGAGCCGCTGGACACCGAGTTCGGTGCCTACATGATGAACTACCACAGTCGTGCGCCGATCTTCAGCGGACGCGGCGGTTCGGCAGCCTCTTTCAGCCCGGCCGGGCTGGTAGGTTCGCTGGTGCGCAATGGCATTCCGCAAGCCACGGCCGCGCGTCTGGCGCCGACCTTGCTGCCTGTCGTGGTGGCCGGTAACTCCAGCTATTACGTTGAATACCCTGAAGACATTCGCCTGTATGGCCTGAGCTTCTCCACCACACTGCCTACCGGCACTGCGTGGAGTGGTGAAATCAGCTACCGTCCGAACGCGCCGGTTCAGGTCAACACCACCGACATTCTGTATTCGGGCATTTCGCCGCTCAACCCGAACGTGTCGCTGCTGAACGGCCAGCCCAACACCGACCAGCCGGGTTATCGCCGCAAGGAAATCACCCAACTGCAGACCACCTTCACCCAGTTCTTCGATCAGGTCATGGGTGCCGAGCGTCTGACCCTGGTGGGCGAGGTCGGCTTCACGCACGTTGGCGGTCTGGAAAGCACGTCCGAGATCCGCTACGGCCGTGACCCGGTCTACGGGCCAGGCCCATTGCCTGGTGGCCAATGCGCCACGCTCAACGCCGGTACGCTCACCGGTGCCGACCAGAACAACCTGACCCGCTACTGCGAGAACGATGGTTTCACCACCTCCAACTCCTGGGGCTACCGCGCTCGCGCCATCTGGGACTACAACAGCTTCTTCGCCGGTGTGAACTTGCGCCCGAGTGTGGCCTGGTCGCATGACGTCAAGGGCTACTCGCCAGGCCCGGGCGGCAACTTCGAAGAAGGACGCAAGGCGGTCAGCCTCGGTCTGGATGCCGAATACCAGAACACCTATACCGCAGCCCTTTCCTACACCAACTTCTTCGATGGGAAGTACACCACGGTTGATGACCGCGACTTCGTTGCGCTCAGCTTCGGCATGAACTTCTAAGAACACGGTTTTTTCGGGATGACGATAAATATGAAAATAACAAAGGGTCTGTTGCAAGCCGGTCTGTTGAGCGTGTCGCTGCTGGCGACCAGCGTCATGGCGGCGGTGTCTGAATCCGAGGCGGCAAAACTGGGGACGTCTTTGACGCCCATGGGGGCAGAGAAGGCGGGTAACGCGGCGAACACCATTTCGGCCTGGACGCCGATGCCGAAGAACGCCGGCGCAGTCGACAGCAAGGGGTTCCTGGCCAATCCTTACGCCAGCGAAAAGCCGTTGTTCACCATCACGGCGGCCAACGTCGAGCAGTACAAGGACAAGCTGGCACCCGGCCAATACGCGATGTTCAAGCGTTACCCGGACAGTTACCGGATTCCGGTGTATCCGACACATCGTGGTGCAACCGTACCGGACGATGTCTACGCAGCCATCAAGCGTAACGCGACGACCACCAAACTGGTCGGCGGCGGCAGCGGACTGGAGAACTTCGAGACGGCCATCCCGTTTCCAATCCCGGCCAATGGCGTCGAAGTGATCTGGAACCACATCACCCGCTACCGTGGCGGCAGCGTGAAGCGTCTGGTGACCCAGGCCACTCCGCAGCCCAACGGTTCCTACAGCCTCGTGTACTTCGCCGATCAGTTCGTGTTCCGCGACAAGATGCGCGATTTCGATCCGAAGAATCCGGGCAACGTGCTGTTCTATTTCAAGCAGGAAGTGACTGCGCCGGCACGTCTGGCCGGTGGCGTACTGTTGGTCCACGAAACACTCGACCAGGTGAAGGAGCCGCGTTCGGCCTGGCTGTACAACGCCGGTCAGCGACGTGTGCGCCGGGCGCCGCAGGTCTCGTATGACGGGCCGGGCACTGCCTCGGACGGCCTGCGGACCTCCGACAACCTGGACATGTACAACGGTGCGCCGGATCGCTACGACTGGAAACTGATAGGCAAGCAGGAGATGTACATCGCCTCCAACAGCCACAAGCTGGACGATCCGACGCTTAAGTACGCCGACATCATCAAGGCCGGTCACATCAATCAGGACCTGACCCGTTACGAGCTGCGTCGTGTCTGGCACGTGACTGCGACCTTGAAGGAAGGTCAGCGCCACATCTATGCCAAGCGTGACTTCTTCATCGACGAAGACACCTGGCAGGCAGCAGTGATCGACCACTACGACGGCCGCGGCCAACTGTGGCGCGTCGCCGAAGCGCATGCCGAGAACTACTACGACAAACAAGTGCCGTGGTACGCCATTGAAACACTCTACGACCTGCAGTCGGGCCGTTACGTGGCGCTGGGCATGAAAAACGAAGAGAAACGTGCCTACGAATTCGGCTTCACGGCGGGCACCAGCGACTTCACGCCAAACGCGCTGCGTCAGGAGGGCGTTCGTTAATCACCGGTTTGTAGCGCTTGCGGATACACGAAGCGCTTCTGTGGAAAACGCTTGAACAGCAAAGCCCCGTCCGCGGGGCTTTTTTGCGTCTGGCCGCAGGCCTTATAAGTCGTAGGAATTTTGTTACAGTCTTTTCAATGATGACCTTCAAAACGATCCGCTAACCCGCTAGTCTCCGAGCACTGCCAAGCCGAACAAATCGATTCATACAAGAGCCGGCCATGACTGATCTGTCCCGTATGCAAGGGTTCGCAGACAGCGCGATTCCTGCGTTGGAAGGGCGATTCTTCCGACCGCCACTGCCCGATGGCCATGTTCCCAGACCCCGATTGTGCCAGCGCCTTCACGAAGGGTTGTCTGGGCGATTGCTGCTGGTCTGTGCTCCGGCCGGGTTTGGAAAAAGCTCTCTGGCGGTCGAGTTCTGTCAGGCGTTACCGGAGAAATGGCAAAGCGTGTGGCTGGGTCTGAGCTCCAGAGACCAGGATCCTGGACGTTTTCTGGAACGTCTGCTGGCAGGGCTTCAGCAGTTCCTTCCGCAATTGGGCGCGCAGGCGATGGGGTTGCTGAAGATGCGCCAGCGTCATCAGCCGTTTGCCTTTGAACCCTGGCTCGACGGACTGCTGGACGAACTGGCCGTTCACTTGATGCTCAGTCAGCCGCTCTTGCTGGTACTCGACGACTACCATCTGGCCCAGGGCAGTGTGCTTGATCGTTGTCTCCAGTTTCTGCTCAACCATTTGCCGGCGGGTCTGGTGGTAATGGTCACCAGCCGTCAGCGACCTGACTGGCATCTGGCCCGCCTGCGTCTTTCACGCCAGTTACTCGAAATCAACGAACATGACCTGCGGCTCACCCATGACGAGTCCATCGCATTGCTGGACCGGCACAGCCGCTCGCTCGACAACGAAGCGCTGCAAAGGCTGATTGAGCGCAGTGAGGGCTGGGTGGCGGGGCTGCGTTTCTGGCTGCTGGCGGCTGCCGAAGCCGGTGATGACAACGCTTTGCCTCAGGCGCTGCATGGCGGCGAGGTGATGATTCGCGAGTACCTGCTCGAAGAAGTCATCGACTGCCTGCCCGCCGAGGCTCAGGCGTTTCTTTATGAGACGGCGTGCCTGGAACGCTTTTGCAGCGCCCTGTGCGACGCAGCCCGGGATACCCACGACAGCGCCGAAATGCTGCGCTACCTGCAGGCGCATCAGGTGTTTCTGGTGCCGCTCGACGAGCAGGGCCACTGGTTTCGCTATCACCATTTGTTCTCAGACCTGCTGCGTACCCGGCAGGCCAGTGGCCCGCAGCAGACACGCCTGCACCTGAATGCCTGTCGCTGGTTCAGCGATCAGGGGCTGCTTGACGAAGCCGTTGAGCAGGCCCTGCGCGCCGGGCATCTGGATGTCGCAGCGAATCTGGTGCAGAACCTCTCCGAAGAACAGCTGCTGGCTGAGCAGAACGTCGGCATGTTGCTGCGCTGGAAAATGGATTTGCCTGACAGCCTGCTGACCAGCACCCCGCGTTTGATCGTGCTGTATGCCTGGGCATTGGGCCTGGCCTGCCAGCTGGATGCCGCCGAAGAACTGGCCAATCAGTTGAGTCGCTTCCTGCCCGCGCCGTCGGCAACCGCACAAAAATCCATGCTGGCCCAGTGGTTGGCGCTGAGTGGCGTGATTGCTCGTGGTCGGGGCGACAGCGACAGGACGCTGCGGTATTGCAGCGAAGCCCTGCTCAGCCTGCCCGAAAAACGTTACGGGCAGCGCCTGGTGTGCCTTTCGACGCTTGCCAATCTGGCCATCGCCCAAGGCGATCTGTGGCGCGCCCGCGCATTGAATCGCGATGCGCTGGAGCTGGCGCAACGGGTCGCAAATCCATTGTTCGAAGCGCTCGCCCACTATGATCGCGCCAGAGCCTTGCAGGCTCGGGGCGAGGTCCTGCGGGCGCTCGAAGAGGTGCGTCAGGGTCAACAGCGCCTCAAAGGACTGTCCTCGTCTCGTCTGTATGCGGTACGGGCGCGTCTGACCTTGTATGAAGGCTATCTGCTGACGCTGTGCATGCAGGTCGATGCGGGGCGGGCAAAACTGCTGGCCGGTCTGGCCGAAGCCCATGCCTGTCGCGATATCAGCGTGCTCATCGGCCATTGTGTGATTGCCACGATGGAAGGCTGTGCAGGGCGTTTTGCCGAAGCCTTTGCGGAGCTGGCCGAGGCCGAACGGTTGATGCACATCTGGGATGTCCCGCCGATTTATTACCTGGCCATGATCACGCTGGTCAAATGTGAACTCTGGCTGGTGCAGGGACGCATCGACCTGGCCGAGTCATGGTTGCTGCGCCTCACTCAGACCTACACCGGCGAGCTGGCCGCTGGCGCGCCTGAATGCCACCCACAGTTACCGCAGCAGATCGAACTGCAGCGCGCCATGCTGGACCGTATCAACGGCGATCATTGTGCCAGCGAGAAACGTCTTCTGGCGCTTGAAGAGCAGTCCCTGCGGATCGGTGCGCAATTGGTGGGCCTTTTGGCCATGACTCAGCATATCGGCCTGTTGCTTGACGCGGCCCGCCATGACGAAGCCCGGGAACGCTTGATGCGTAGCCTGCAGCCCGCCGCTGGTGGTGCGCTGTTTGCGTTTCGTGCGTTGCTCGACGAACACCCGCAATGGCTTCGTGATCAACTGCTCCAGGCACCGCCCTGCGCTGTGCGTAACGCGTTGCTTGAACACCTCCCCGCGTGCCAGGCGCGTCCCGTCGCAGAGTCCGTGCACGGCAGCGACTGCCTGAGCGTGCGTGAGCTGGACGTGCTGCGATTGATCGCACAGGGCTGTTCGAATCAGGAAATCAGCGAGCAATTGTTCATCTCGCTGCACACGGTCAAGACCCACGCCAGCCACATCAACAGCAAGCTGGGCGTGGAGCGCCGGACCCAGGCGGTGGCGAGGGCCAAGGCGCTGGGGCTGTTGAGTTAACCCGAGACGGACTGATCCGGCGCCAGGCCTGACCAGAGGTGATCGACGCTGTCCAGCCCCCAGTCGGCGGGGAGTTCAATCTTGATAATGGCGTCCCGGTCTTCGTTGCTCGCCAGGTCAATGATCTGCGCCGCGAAGGTCTTGCGGGTGCGTGCGGACATGAAAACCTTCACCCTGGGCGTCAGCAACGACGCGTCACTCTGCTCCATGACCACGCCCAGTCGCCCACTTTCAAGGCGCACCAGCGCACCCACCGGGTAGATGCCCACGGTCTTGACGAAAGTCTGGAACACCACGTCATCGAAGTGGCCTTTCCAGGAAGCCATCTCACGGATCGAATGGGCAACACCCCAGCCTTTCTTGTACGGTCGGTCCGAGGTGATCGCGTCATACACGTCGCAGACCGCACTCATTCTGGCGAAGATGCTGATGTCCGACCCTTGCAATCCATCGGGGTAACCCGAGCCGTCGACCTTCTCATGGTGATGCAGGCAGACATCCATCACCAGCGCCGCGACTGGCAGATTCTCCTCGAGAATTTTCAGACCCTGCTCGGGGTGGGTTTTCATCAGGGTGAATTCTTCGACGGTCAGCCTGCCGGGTTTGTTGAGGACTTCCGGTGCAATCATCATTTTGCCGACGTCATGCATGAGTCCCGCTACGCCGGCCTCACGGACCTGCTCATCGTTCATGCCCATCCGCCGGGCAAGCGCCACCATCAACGCGCAGACGGCAACCGAATGCATGTAGGTGTACTCATCCGATGTCTTGAGGCGGGACAGGCTGATCAGGGCGTGCGGATGGCGCAGGATCGAGTTGGAAATTTCCTCGACCATCAGGTCCACATTGTCCATCTTCATGGCGTACCCCATCCGGGCCTCGCTGAACATGTTCATCACGACATCGCGGGCCTTGCCGCAAATGGCTCTGGCGCGCTTGACCTCCTGTTCCAGGCTGACCGCTGCAGTGTCGTCATGCGCCGAGGCCGGTGTGGGTTGCGGCGTGTGATCACGGCCCTGTTGCGTGTCGATCCAGACCTCGAGGGTATCGGAAGACTGAATGCGTTTGAGCACATCGGTATCGTGAAGAACGGTTTCGACGTGAGCGACCCAGAAAGGATCACTGTTCCAAGGGCGGCAGAACTTATGGATGTGCATGCCAAGGCTGAGTTCGGAGACGGGGATCTTTTTCAGCATGCCCAGCCACCCAGATCTGGCTCGATGGAGCAGCCTGTGCGTGAGCAGGGCGCAACGGCCCCTTTGGATTGTGTGGTCTGGCGATGGATCGACATGACTTCACCTTATTGACTGCAAGGATCATCCTGATCTCGTAACGCCAGTATAAGCAGCAGTTCAGGAAAAGATCTTGTGTATTTAACTGACGTCAATAAGTTGCTGATTCTGTTTTTGTTGTTTTAGATCAATGGCTTGTAGCTTTAATGGGTTGTGCCTCCAGCGCTTGATAAAAACAATCAATGACCGTGACAGAGTGGTCGGCGGCCGAGAGCGCCGACCGGTCTTTCAAATCGTCGGCAGGACACCGGGCAGCGGATGATATTGACGTCCGAAATACACCAGCGCGTCCGATTGGCTTTCATGCCGGATGTCCTGCACCTCGCAGAACAGAATGTCGTGGGTGCCGACACTCACTGACTGGCTGATTCGGCAGTCCAATGCCAGCTTGGCGCCATCGAGTAACGGTGCGCCGGTCAGACCTTCCAGCCATTGGCCGCCAGCGAAGCGCTCGGCCTGAGAGTTCTTGCCGCCAAACAGGTTGGACAGCGCCTGCTGCTCGTGACCCAGCGTGTTCACGCACAACGTGCCATTGCCCACGAAGGCCTCGTACACCGATGCACTGCGGTTGATGCAGACCAGCAGCGTCGGTGGCTGGTCGGTCACGCTGCAGACTGCGGTCGCGGTGAATCCGGCCCTGCCGTGCGGGCCATCGGTGGTGATCACGTTGACTGCGGCAGCGAGGCTGGACATCGCGTCGCGAAATTGAAGCTGGGTGACGGCAGTGGTTTCGGCTGGGCGTATTGCGGATTGAGTGTGCATGGCAACGGTCCTTCAGGCCTGGGCGCTGAGAAAGTCGAGCAGGGCTCGGTGAAAGGGATGAGGGTCAGTGATGTTCGAGGCGTGACCGCCGTATTCCAGAAGCACCAGCCTGGCGTCGGGGAGCGTGTCGGCCAGATGCTGTGAACGCTGCCATGGCACCAGCATGTCGTCGCGATTGGCGATCAGCAGCGTCGGGGTGCGAATGTCCGCAAGGTTCGCCTCGATGTCGAAGCTTTCCAGCGCATGAATGCGCCGCAGCAGGTTGTCGGTGTCGGGGAAGTGCGCCAGCGCGTGCGCCTCGTCGCTGGCAAGCCGCGTGGTGTTCGCCGCGATCCAGTCGGCCGGATAAAGAAACAGCGCCTGGGCCTGCACATAGGCTTCAGGCCCGCTGTTCAACAGCAGTTTCTTGCGCACCGAAAAACAGCGGGCACTGTGCGGATTCGGGCTGCTCCAGGCGTTGATCAGCACCTGACTGTCCAGCAGTCGCGGGCGCAGCAGCGACAGCTCAAGCCCGACCAGCCCGCCCAGTGCATGACCCATGAAGTGGCAGCGCTGAATGTCGAGCGAGTCGAGCAGTTCCAGCAGTTCGAGCGCCATGTGGCGAATCGAATAATCCGGCGGCAATACGGCGGGGCTGCGTCCAGTGCCCGCATGGTCGTAGACCAGCACCTGATAGTCACGGGTCAGGATCAGCAGGTCGTCGGCCCAGTATCGGCTGGAGCCGCCGAGGCCCGAACTGAGCACCAGTGTCGGGGCGTCGGCTGTTTGCGAAGCGTGAAGTTCATGGAACATGCAGGCGCTCCAGGTGGGCGGCGAGCGCCCACGTTCGAGGTTCAGCCGATGTGGGCGATGCTGGCGATTTCAATGAGTGCTTCTGGCTTTACCAGGCCGCACTGGATGCAATAGCGCGCCGGTTTCTCGCCCGCGAAGTACTCGGCATACACTTCGTTGACTTTGGCGTAATCGGCCCAGTCGCGAATCATGATCATGTTGAAGGTGACGTCATCCATCGTGCCGCCTGCGGTTTCGATCACGCTCTTGATGGTTTCCAGCACGTGACGGGTCTGTGCAGTCGCATCGCCGACATGCACCACGTTGTTGTCCTTGTCGAAGGGCAGGGTGCCAGACACGTAGAGCACGCCATCGGCCATCGAGCCCGGTACGAATGGGGCAATCGGCTTGGTGGTGCCAGCAGGAATGATCGCTTTCTTGGTCATGCTCAGATCCTCACAAAGGTTGCCCGACCGGGCTGAAGGTGGTGCAGAAATCATCGACGCTGGAGACCCAGCCAAAGAAGGTTTCGATGTTGAACAGGGCGGCCTGCTGAGCGAACTCGGGGCCTGCCTGATGAGTGGCGTCGGCCAGAACCACGCCGAAATATTCCAGGTGAAAGCCGTCACGCAAGGTCGATTCGACGCAGACGTTGGTGGCGATTCCGGTGAACACCAGATTACGAATGCCACGGCTGCGCAGCACGCTGTCGAAGCTGGAATTGAAGAAGCCGCTGTAGCGAATCTTCGGCACCACGATATCGCCGGGTTCAGGCTTCAGTTCATCGACCAGCTGATAGTCCCAGCCGCCCTTGGCCAGTAACTGACCTTCAAGTTCGGGCCGCTTGCGCATGGTTTTCAGTGCATTCGACTTGTGCCAGTTGGGTGAGCCGGGGCCGCCTGCTTCCACGTAGGCCGGGTCCCAGCCGTTCTGGAAAAAGATCACCGGGATACCGGCCGCACGTGCGGTGGCGCAGGCCTTTTTGATGTTGGCAATGACCGGTCCCGTGCTGCTGACATCGAACCCGGCCAGGTCCAGGTAGCCGCCGAGCGAGGCGTAGGCGTTCTGCATATCGACCACCACCAGCGCCGTCTCGCCAGCTTTCATGCGCAGGGCTTCGGGGCGGGCGGGCAGGTCGCGGGCGGGTTGCAGATCGGGCGGCAAATCCACACCGGCAATCGTTGCAGGCCCGTTCATCAAACCACCTCCTTGAGCGGCAGGATGTGACTGCGGCTGCTCATCAGTGGCTGAATCTTCTGACCGAAATCTTCGACGCCCTTCACGAAATCGTCGAAGGTCAGCATCACGCCCTGAGTGCCAGGAACGCTGGCTACTTCGTCGAGCATCTTCGCCACATTGGCCCAGGAGCCGACCAGCGTGCCCATATTGATGTTGACCGCCGAGGTCGGGTCGGCCATCTGCCGCAGGTTCGAGCCTGCGCTCTTGTCGGCCGAGCCCTTGTCGCTCAGCCAGGCAATGGCTTCCTCGTCGGCGCCGTCCTTGATGTGCTCCCAACGAGCGCGTGCGGCTTCGTCGGTGTCATCGGCGATGATCATGAACAGTACGCAGGAGGTGACGTTGCGCCCGGTCTGTTCGTTGGCCTCGATCAGCTTCTGCGCGGTGGGCGCGAACGCGGTCGGGGTGTTCACGCCTTTGCCGAAGCAGAAGTTGTAGTCGGCGTACTGGGCCGAGAACGCCATGCCGGCTTCACTTTGCCCGGCACAGATCAGCTTCATGTCGGCTTTCGGACGTGGACTGACGCGGCAGTCCTGCATGCTGAAATGTTCGCCCTGAAAGTCACTGCTGCCGGTGGCCCACAGGTCACGCAGCACCTGTGCGTATTCGGCCAGATATTCGTAGCGGGTGTGGAAGAACTCATCGCCCGGCCACAGGCCCATTTGCTCGTATTCGGGTTTCTGCCAGCCAGTGACCAGATTGATGCCGAAGCGGCCATTGGAAATCGAGTCGATGGTCGACGCCATTCGCGCGGCAATCGCGGGCGGAATGGTCAGCGTCGCGACTGTGGCGAACAACTGGATCCTGCTGGTCACGGCGGCGAGTCCGGCCATGAGCGTGAACGACTCCAGATTGTGTTCCCAGAACTGCGTCTTGCCGCCGAAGCCGCGCAATTTGATCATCGACAGCGCGAAGTCGAAACCGTAGTGCTCGGCCTTTTGCACGATCTGTTTGTTGAGGTCGAAGGTGGGCATGTACTGCGGTGCGTTGCTGGAAATCAGCCAGCCGTTGTTGCCGATGGGGATGAAGATACCGATGTCCATATGAGGCCTCTCTGCGATAGTCGATGCGTGCCCCAGGGACAACGGGCGGCACTTGAACCGAACTTGCATGGAGCGGGCCAGCTTTGGTTTGTTGTTATTATTCAAATGGTTAGGAAATTAATTCGTTTATTTCGGACCATTTGGTCTGGATTAGAGCACTTGGTTTGTGCAGGGCGCACGCTGATGGGGCATGCGGCGGATAAATGCGCGGCGCGGTTCGCATCCATATCGACAAAGTGTGTCCGCCCGTTAAGATGCCTGCTTATTTCGGCATCACCGGATGGATGTGCGTGAACAAGAAACCTCCCGTGACAGAGCCCGCGAGCAAACGCGTGCGCAAGGTCAAGCCCGACAAGGCAGTCAAGGCGACCCGCGAGCCCAGTGCATCCGCCCTCAAGCGACGCCTGCGGCTCATGGAAGGCAAGCGCAGCGTGATTCTCGATGCCGCGCTGGAAATCTTCTCCCGTTACGGCGTGCATGGCAGCAGCCTGGATCAGGTGGCGAGCCTGGCGGACGTGTCCAAGACCAACCTGCTGTATTACTTCAGCAGCAAGGACGACCTGTATCTGAACGTGCTGCGCCAGTTGCTGGAAGTGTGGCTCAGCCCCTTGCTGCACTTCACTGCCGACAAGGACCCGCAGCAGGCCATCGGTGCCTATCTGAAGGCCAAGCTGGAAATGTCCCGCGATCATCCGGCCGAGTCCCGGCTGTTCTGCATGGAAGTGATGCAGGGCGCGCCGCTGATACAGGGCGAACTGCAGCATCCGTTGCGCGACACGGTGCAGACCAAGGTCGCGGTCATTCAGCACTGGATCGACAGCGGCCAGTTGGCGCCAATCAATCCGCATCACCTGATCTTCTCGTTGTGGGCGACCACCCAGCATTACGCAGACTTCCGCACGCAGGTCGAGGCGGTGACGGGCAGAACCCTGGATGACCCCGAGTTCTTCGACGAGGTTCTGGAGAGTCTGCGCAGCATGATCCTGGACGGCATCCTGCCGCGTGGTGCTTCGTCAAAAAAGCCTTGAGCCTCTGACGAAACGCTATCCAATGTGGTGGCGCCACCACGTCTTCGACGTAGCGCTGTCGCGCAGCAAACACAGGACCGTGGGAGCGGACTTGTCCGCGAAGAGGTGGTACAGCCGATGTAAGTTCAGCGACTGAAATGCAGCATTCGCGGACAAGTCCGCTCCCACAAAATCCAGTTTCTTCAGTGGTTTATAGGTTGTTTGATAAGAGGCGGCTTGCCGGCGATGGCATCAGTCCAGTCGCTGATGTGTTGCCTGGGAAAATGCCTCGCCGGCAAGCCGCCTCCCACAGTCCGATGTTTGCCGTACGCACCCCGGCTGAGCAGCAACCGGTCACTCTGCACAAACCAAGTGCTCTGAATCGGACCATCTGATCCGTTTTGATCATGCTGTTTTCTACAGTCCATTGTTTCATAACGTCTTTTCTTCGGTGGCATGGATGCTGCTATTGCCTGCTGGGTCGGCCCCGCGCTGTTCTTGCAGGCCATTACCCTCAGGAAAACGTCTATGTACAAGAAACTGTTGCCCGGGACTTTGTGTGCGGCTGTTGCGTTCGGGATGGGCAGCCTTGCCCAGGCGGAAGGGCTGACCCTCAAAGGCCCGGCGAAAATCGCCATGGTGTACATCAGTCCGCGCAACGACGGCGGCTGGACCCAGGCATTCGACGAGGCGCGGCAAAAACTGGAAAAGGATCTGGACACTAAAATCCAGTACGTCGAAAGCGTTCCTGAAAACGCGGCTGCCATCACACCGGTGGTCGATCGCCTGATCGCACGTGGCGCGAACATCATCGTCGGTACGGCTTTCGGTTACTCCGACACCTTCCTGACACTGGCCAAAAAATACCCTGAAGTGGCGTTCCTGAACGGCTCGGGCACCACCAACGCGCCCAACCTGGAGTCGTTCTACGGTCGCACCTATGAAAGCCAGTACCTGTGCGGCATGGCAGCAGGCGCCGCGTCGAAAACCGGCAAGCTGGGCTTCGTGGCCGCCAACCCGTTCGGGCAGGTCAACTGGACCATCAATGCCTACGAGCTGGGTGCGAAGCAGATCAACCCGAAGGCCACGGTCGCGGTCGTTTACACGGGTGCCTGGAACGACCCGGTCAAGGAGCGTGCGGCAACCATGGCGCTGATCGACAACGGGGTCGATGTGGTCGGTCAGCACGTCGACAGCCCCACGCCGCAGATCGTCGCCCAGGAGCGCGGTATTCACGGCACCGGTCACCATCGCGATCTCAGCGAATTTGCGCCCAAGGCCACCGTCTGTTCGTCGGTCTGGGTCTGGGACCGATTCCTGGGGCCTGAACTCAAGAAAGTCATCGCCGGCAACTGGACGCCCGCAGCCAATGGCGCGCTGCTGTCGATGGAGCAGGGCGGTACTGACATCAGCCTGACCAAGGACGCGATTATTTCTGCGGACAACCGGCAGAAGATCGAAGCTGAGCGCGCCGAACTGCTGGCTGGTCGAAAAATCATCTACAGCGGCCCGATGGCGGATCGAGACGGCAAGGAGCGCATCGCCGTCGGGCAGCATTTGTCTGACCCTGATTTGTGGAAAATGGACTGGTTCGTCGAAGGCGTGATGACTCAGCAATGAGTCAGGTCAATGCGCTTCAACTCACCGGGATCAGCAAGTCGTTCGACGGCTTCAAGGCGCTGATCGACGCCGACTTCACCGCTCACTGGGGCGAGGTCCATGCGCTGTTGGGCGAGAACGGTGCGGGCAAATCGTCGCTGATGAACATCGCCGCCGGTCTGTATGCACCGGAAACCGGTTCGCTGTTCATTGACGACAATCCGGTCCAGTTGCAAGGCCCCAAGGATGCGAGCCGCTACCGGATTGGCATGGTGCATCAACACTTCAAGCTGGTGAAGCCGTTCACGGTGGCGCAGAACATTCTGTTGGGGCTGCGTGAACAGCCGGGCGAGGGTGGTTATCGCAAGCGTCTGCGGGCGCTTGAGCAGGAGATTGCCGCCAAGGCCGAGGAATTGGGTTTCGTGCTCGACCCGACCCGCAACGTCGACAGCCTGTCGGTCGCCGAACAGCAGCGTGTGGAGATTCTCAAGGTGCTGCTGGCCGGTGCGCGGATTCTGATTCTTGACGAACCCACGGCCGTGCTCACCGATCAGGAGGCCGAGCGTCTGTTGATGACCGTGCAGACCTTTGCCCGACAGGGCGCAGCAGTGGTTCTGGTGACGCATAAGATGGCCGACGTGAAGCGCTACGCCGACCGGGTGACCGTGATGCGCGGCGGCAGAACGATCCAGACCCTCGACCCGCAAAGCGTCAGCGTTCAGCAACTGGTGCAACTGACCGTGGGCGATTCCGCACCGGTCAGCGAGCGCAGTCCGGCCATGCCCGGCGAGGTCCGTCTGCAGGTCAGAGACCTGCACAGCGCTGAGGGCAATAACGCGTTGAACGGCGTAAACATGACCCTGCGTGCCGGGCAGATCTACGGCATCGCAGGCGTCGGCGGCAACGGTCAGGCGGAACTGGCCAACGCGCTGATGGGGCTGCCCCAACCCACCGAAGGCGAGATTCATCTGGCGCAGTTCGGTGATCTGCGCACCGCATCGACCGAGCAACGGCGTCAGCTGCGTATCGCCTCGATCCCGGCAGATCGCTACGGCGCGGCGCTGGCCGGTTCGCTGTCGGTGGCCGAGAACTTTGGCGTGGGCAATATCCATGGCGGCCAGTACGGCTCGTTCTGGCGCATGCGCTACTCGCGTCTGAAGCAGGACGCGCAAAAGGCCGTCGTGGATTTCGATGTGCAGGGCGTGCGTTCGCTCGATCAGAAAGCCGCGCTGTTGTCGGGTGGTAATGCGCAGAAGCTGGTGATCGCTCGAGAGTTCAGCCGCGACCCGCAACTGGTGCTGGTCCACAGCCCCAGCCGGGGCCTGGATGTTCGCGCCACACAGGCTGTGCATGACCGGCTACGGGCGGCGCGTGATGCAGGCGCAGCCGTGTTGGTGATCAGCGAAGACCTGGACGAGGTTCTGACCCTGTCTGACCGGATCGGGGTAATGAACGGCGGGCGCATCGTCGCCGAGTTCGAGCATCCCGCCGACCGTCAGGCCATAGGCAAAGCGATGGTGAGTCATGACTGAATCGACTGTTTTGCACGCAGGCAGTGCGCCGCGAAGCCCCTTGCTGTCGCGACGCTACACATTGGAAATACGCCAGCAAACAGGCTGGCCGCTGCAAGCGCTGATCATTGCGCTGGCGTTGCTGGTCGGCTTGGCCATCTGCACCGCCATTCTGATCATGGCGGGCGTTCCTGCGGATGAGCTGCTCAATGAGTTCGTCATGCAGACCGTATTCGATGCACAGAACTTCAAGGCCGTGCTGTTTCAGGCCTCGCCCATGATCATGGTCGGTCTGGCAGGCTGCATGGCATTCCGGGCGAGGTTCTGGAACCTGGGGCTTGAGGGGCAGATGATTTGGGGCGCCATCGGTGCCACGGCCATTTCGCTGTTTGACGTGGGGCCGGACATGCTGCGCCTGCCATTGATGATGGCGGCTGCCATCGTCTGCGCGATGCTCTGGAGTCTGGGGCCGATCCTGTTGAAGCTGAAGTGGCAGGTCAATGAAATCATCTCGACCCTGATGCTCAATTACATCGCCGCCAATTTTCTGCTGCATCTGGTCTACGGCAGTTGGAAAGATCCACGGGACAACTTTCCGTATTCGCCTGCGTTGCGCAGTTTCGAGCGCCTGCCGGACCTGTTTGCCGGATACAACGCGGCCATCGTGCTGGCGCTGCTGGTCATGCTGCTGACGTTGTGGTTCATCGGCATTTCCCGGGCCGGTCTGTACCTGCGCTTTGTCGATGCCAACCCGAAAGTGGCCGGTGCGGTAGGCGTGCCGGTGCGCAAGATGATCATGGGCACTGTGCTGCTGTCGGGCGCACTGGCGGGGCTTGCGGGGTTTGTCGTGACCTCGGGACAGGAGGGTCGTTTGACCCAGTCGTTCTATCAGGGTTATGGCTTTTCCGGGATTCTCATCGCGTTTCTGGCGCGCAACAATCCGGTGGCGGCAACGATTGTGGCGCTGCTGATCGCCATGCTGTTCGTGGCGGGGCGCAACCTGCAGGTGTTCTATCAGATCCCGTTTTCGATGGTGCAACTGATCCAGGCGATTCTGGTGATCTGCGTGGCCTCGTCCGATTTCTTCATTCGTCATCGCCTGCGACGCATTCAGGCAGGAGCACGCTGATGGACCTTCTTTCTCACTGGTTGGGCAGCGCGCCGGATTTTGCAGTGCCCTTTGCGTTGGCCGCGCTCGGCCTGATTCTGATCGAACGCAGCGGCGTGCTGGCGCTGGGCGTCGAAGGCATGATGCTGGTAGGCGCGCTGGCGGGCATCGGCATGCAATTGAGTGTCGGCTCGCCCGGCATTTCGCTGCTGGCCTCGATGGCGGCGGCGGGCGTGGTGTCGTTGCTGTTCGCCTTGATGGTGTTGGTGTTGCGGATCAATCAGGTGATCGCCGGGCTGGCGCTGGTGTTTTTCTGCCAGGGGCTGACCGGTTTGCTGGGTACGCTGCTGGGCTGGACCAATCGTCCGGTCAGCGGTCTGCAGGCCGTGGAGTTGTGGCCGCTGTCGGAGTTGCCCGTGGTGGGCAAGGTGTTTGTCCAGAATCCGCTGGTGTACCTGACCGTGTTGATCTTCTTCGCCGTGGTCTGGTTGCTGGAGCGCACGCGCACCGGTCTGCGTTTGCGCGCGGTTGGCGAAAACCCACAGGCGGCCGACGCGGCGGGCATTTCGGTGCTGGGCTATCGGCTGGCGGCCATTGTGGCTGGCTCGGCGCTGATGGGCCTGGCAGGCGGTTTCATTGCGGTGCTGAGCACCAAGATGTGGATCGCCGACATGACTGGCGGGCGCGGCTGGATCGCCGTTTCACTGGTCATCTTTGCGCGTTGGTCGCCCTGGCGTGCCTTGGCCGGGGCGCTGCTGTTCGGCGGCATCGAAGCGTTGATTCCGCAACTGGCAGCAACCGGCGTGAAGCTGCCGCAGTACTTCGTGTTGATGACACCCTATGCCGTCACCCTGCTGGTGATGGTCTGGGTCGCCGCTGGCAGGCGACAGTCCTCAAGCCAGCCGGGTGCGCTGGGTGAGCCGTATATTCGTGAAGAGCGGCGATGACTCAGCAGGCGGACGGTTCAGGCCGGGTTAAGGAATTTTTGACGGGCGCCATGCTCTAATCGGTCATTAGCGTTCGTCCAACCCAGGAGCTTCTGAATGTTCATGTCTCGTCGTTTGATTATTGCAGCCACCGCTGTGGCCATGCTTTCCGGCTGTGCGACGTCCAATCCCTATGACAATCAGGGCCAGGCTCAAAGCTCCGGTGGCATGAACAAGACTGCCAAATACGGCGGGCTGGGTGCCCTGGCTGGTGCGGTGGCCGGTGCCGCCATCGACCATAACCATCGCGGCAAAGGTGCATTGATCGGCGCTGCCGTGGTAGGTGCTGCATCCGCAGGCTACGGCTATTACGCGGACAAACAGGAAGCGGCGTTGCGTGCGAGCATGGCCAATACCGGTGTCGAGGTGCAGCGTCAGGGTGATCAGATCAAGTTGATCATGCCGGGCAACATCACTTTCGCCACCGACTCGTCGGCGATTGCCAGCAGCTTCTATTCCCCGCTCAACAACCTGGCGAATTCGCTGAAGCAATTCAACCAGAGCAACATTGAAATCATCGGCTACACCGACAGCACCGGCAGCCGTCAGCACAACATGGACCTGTCCCAGCAGCGCGCACAGAGCGTCGCAACTTACCTGACTTCCCAAGGGGTTGATCAGGCTCACCTGTCGGTACGCGGTGCCGGTCCCGATCAGCCAATCGCGAGCAACGCCGACGCCAACGGCCGCGCCCAGAACCGTCGCGTAGAGGTCAACCTCAAGCCGATTCCGGGTCAGCAATATCAGCAATACCAGCAGTAAGCTCCCTTACTGATGATCGTGCCCATGCTCCGCGCTCATCGTTATACACAAGTCCGCAAGACGCGCAAAACGGTGGGCAAAACGAAAGTGACTGACTGAATGCATACCCCGTGGGAGGCGGCTTGTCGGCGATGGCGTCAGTTCAGTTACTGATAGATCACTTCAGAAAAAGCATCGCCGGCAAGCCGCCTCCCACAGTCCGTGGTCGCAGCAAGACTCGGGTATAACGCTGAGCACAAGCATGGGCATGATCGGCGTGCTTGAGATCACGCTGATCGTTCCTACGCTCCGCGTGGGAATGCCGCTCAGGACGCTCCGCGTCCGCTCTCGAATGTGGCGCAGATGCTAGCCCAAGCTCCAGCGTTATCCACGTCATGCGCTCGGCTTACTGAATCCGCAATCTGTGCCATTTGTGACGCGGAGCGTCACGGGAGGCATTCCCACGCGGAGCGATGGGCACGATCAGTGTCGAGGCCGACTTGTGTGTAGCGATGAGCGCAGAGCATGGGTACGATCATGAATCAACCGCGATACTGCTCGTGCATCCGTTCCAGCAACTGGTCTTTCTCTTCCCACAGCGCGTTGATCCACTGCTGGAATTCCAGGCGGTATTCGCCGTCCTGATCGTAGTTTTTGCCCACGAACTGCTGCGGGATTCTGATCTCTTCGAAGTGGGCGACCACGTCTTTCACTCTGCCGCACAGCAAGTCCCAATAGCCCGGCCGGCCAGCGGGATAGTGAATGGTCACGTTGATGATCGACTCAAGCTGCTCGCCCATCGCATCCAGCACGAAAGCAATGCCGCCCGCCTTGGGTTTCAGCAAATGGCGGAACGGCGAGTTCTGCTCGGCATACTTGCCCGGCGTGAAGCGCGTGCCTTCTGCGAAGTTGAAGATACCCACCGGGTTGTGACGAAACTTCGCGCACGTGCGACGGGTGGTTTCCAGGTCCTTGCCCTTTTTCTCGGGATGCTTGGCCAGGTACGCCTTGGAATAGCGCTTCATGAACGGAAAGCCCAACGCCCACCATGCCAGACCAATCACCGGCACCCAGATCAGTTCCTGCTTGAGAAAGAACTTCAACGGTCGGATACGGCGGTTCAGCACGTACTGCAGCACCATGATGTCGACCCAGCTCTGATGGTTGCTGGTCACCAGATACGAGTGCTTGTAGTCCAGCCCTTCGAGGCCGGTCAGGTGCCAGCGGGTGTTGCACAGCAGTCTGATCCACGCATTGTTATTGCCGATCCAGGTTTCCTGAATGTGGCTCATCATCCAATCGGTGAGGCGCTGGGCGGCAGAGAAGGGCAGGCAGATCTTGAAGATCGTGACCACGAACAGCACCGTGCAGCAGACGACGGTGTTCAGCGCCAACAGCAGCGAGGCGAGGACGCCGCGCAATGGGGCAGGCAGGAAATCCATGAAGGATAAAGCTCCGCAGAAAAGTGGGATGCCGCAGATTTGCCTGCGGCACCTGTGTGTTTATGACGCCAGTGTATCGGCCTGAATGGCAGTCAACGCAATGGTGTAGACGATGTCGTCGACCTGAGCGCCACGAGGCAGATCGTTGACCGGCTTGCGCAGGCCTTGCAGCATCGGCCCGAGACTCACGCAGTCGGCACTGCGCTGCACAGCCTTGTACGTGGTGTTGCCGGTGTTCAGATCCGGGAACACAAACACATTGGCGCGTCCCGCGACCGGGCTGTCAGGCGCCAGTTGCCGTGCGACGTGCTCGTTGGCGGCGGCATCATACTGCAGCGGTCCGTCGATCAATAGATCACGCTTGGTTTCGCGGGCCAGTTGCGTAGCTTCGCGGACTTTCTCGACCTCTTCGCCGCTGGCCGAATTGCCGCTCGAATAGCTGATCATCGCCACGCGGGGCGAGATGCCGAACGCGATGGCGGAGTCGGCGCTTTGCAAGGCAATCTCGGCCAGTTCGCTGGCGCTCGGGTGCGGGTTCATGATGCAGTCGCCATAGACCAGCACCTGCTCGGGAAACAGCATGAAGAATACTGACGACACCAGCGTGCAGCCCGGCGCGGTCTTGATCAGTTGCAGGGCAGGGCGAATAGTGTTTGCAGTGGAGTGAACGACGCCTGACACCAGCCCGTCGACCTCATCCAGCGCCAGCATGACCGTGCCGATCACCACGGGATCTTCAAGTTGCTGCTCGGCCATGGGCGCGTTCAGGCTTTTGCTTCTGCGCAGGTCCACCATCGGCGCAACGTAGCGCTCGCGAATCAGGTCCGGGTCGAGAATTTCCAGCCCCGGTGGCAGCTCGATGCCGTGGGCCTGTGCAACCGCTTGCACCTCCTCAGGCTTGGCCAGCAGTACGCAGCGCGCAATGCCGCGGGCCTGACAGATCGCGGCCGCCTGAATGGTCAGCGGCTCGTTGCCTTCCGGCAGCACGATGCGCTTGTTGGCGGCCTGCGCACGCTGGATCAACTGATAACGGAACACGGCAGGCGACAGGCGCAATTCGCGTGGCGTACCACAGCGCTGATGCAGCCACTTGGCGTCCAGATGGCTGGCGACGAAATCCGTGATGATTTCCGCACGCTCGCGGTCATCAATGGGGATTTCCTTGTTCAATTGATTGAGGCGATTGGCAGTGTCGTAGGAGCCGGTGCTCACTGACAGAACCGGCAGTCCTGCCTGCAACGCGCCGCGGCACAATTCCATGATGCGCGGGTCAGGTACGGTATCGCTGGTCAGCAACAGACCCGCCAGCGGCACGCCATTCATGGCGGCCAGGCTTACGGCGAGAATGATGTCGTCGCGGTCGCCCGGCGTCACCACCAGCACGCCTGGCTTGAGCAGAGGCACGGTATTGAGCACGGTTCGCGCGCAGATAATGATCCGCGACATGCGACGCTGATCGTAATCGCCTGCGTTGAGCACCTGAGCGCCCAGCAATTCGGCGACGTCACGGGTACGCGGCGCGTTGAGTTCGGCCTGATAGGGAATACAGCCCAGCAGACGGAAATCGCCATTGCGCAGCAGTGGTGAGTGCTCCTTCAGACGAGCGGCGAAGACTTCCATGCTTTCGTCGGTGCGCACTTTGTTGAGAATGACGCCAAGCACCTTCGGGTCCTTGGGGCCGCCGAACAACTGAGCCTGTAATTCGACCCGTCCGGACAGCTCGGTCAGCACCTCGTTTTCCGGCGCGGACACCAGAATCACCTCGGCATCCAGGCTCTTGGCCAAGTGCAGGTTGACCCGCGCGGCATAGCTGGCGCTGCGTGTCGGCACCATGCCTTCGACTACCAGCACATCCTTGCCGACGGCTGCCTGCTGGTAAAGATTGATAATTTCTTCAAGCAGCTCGTCCAGCTGCCCGTCGCCCAGCATGCGTTCGACGTGCGCCAGAGCAAGCGGTTTGGGCGGTTTGAGGCCGTGGGTGCGGGCCATCAGTTCGGTCGAGCGTTCCGGGCCCAGATCGCCGGGATGCGGCTGGGCGATCGGCTTGAAAAAACCGACTTTCAGGCCGGCGCGCTCCAGAGTGCGCACCAGCCCGAGGCTGATGGAGGTCAACCCCACGCCAAAATCCGTGGGGGCGATGAAGAACGTCTGCATACTGGCTTCTCGATTGAGCAGTGCAAGGGCAGTGGCGAAGGTGAACAGCCGACAACCGTAAAAAGACCGGGAACCGTCTAATGCGGATCCTCTTTGCCAAGACTATCGTTATCCGCAGCTTTCGCACACCAGCCGCAGTGAAAGCCCTGACCTATTTTCTGTTGGCGTTGAGCGGGGTCCAGCACCCATGCCCGCGATTGCCACGGCGGCTGGTGACGAAGATGCTGCGTGTGGCCGCAGGACAGCATCGCAACCCAGTGTCCTTCTTCGTCCTGCCGGAAATCGATGACCGTTGACTTTTCCAATTGGGCCCGTCTGTCAGAGTTGCGTTCGCTTTCGGGCGATGGCTTGGTTAAACTTGCTCGTTCTTCAATCTTAAGCAAAGGTCTTGTCCCCATGCCGATCGCCGCCAATAAGGCTGTCTCCATTGACTATACCCTGACCAACGACGCTGGTGAGGTCATCGACAGCTCCACCGGTGGCGCGCCGCTGGTTTACCTGCAAGGTGCTGGCAACATCATTCCGGGCCTCGAAAAGGCCCTTGAAGGTAAAGATGTCGGTGACGAGCTGGATGTCGCCATCGAGCCGGAAGAAGCCTACGGCGAATACTCCGCCGAACTGGTCAGCACCCTGAGCCGCAGCATGTTCGAAGGCGTTGACGAGCTTCAGGTCGGCATGCAGTTTCATGCTTCCGGCCCTGACGGCGGCATGCAGATCGTGACCATTCGCGATCTGGACGGCGACGACGTCACTGTCGACGGCAACCACCCGCTCGCCGGTCAGCGTCTGAACTTCAAAGTGAAAGTCGTGGACATTCGTGATGCCAGCCAAGAAGAAATAGCTCATGGCCACGTTCATGGCGAAGGCGGCCATCATCACTGATTTGTGCTGCTAAGCTCAGATCACTGACAAAGGCGCTCTGGCCGTTCTGCGATGACGACTTTCGTTTCGCGTACGGTCATTGCGCCTTTTCGGGTTCTGGCGCAAGGCTCGGGTTTCAAGGGGGTTCTTCATGAGTGCTTTTCACGACATCAAGCTGAAAGCGCTGGATGGTCAGGAGCTGTCACTGGCTCCGTTCAAGGACAAGGCGGTTCTGGTTGTCAATGTCGCTTCGAAGTGCGGTCTCACACCGCAGTATGCAGCGCTCGAGAACCTGTACCAGCAATACAAGGACAAGGGCCTGATGATTCTGGGACTGCCCTGCAACCAGTTTGCGGGCCAGGAGCCGGGCACCGAACAGGAAATTGCCGAGTTCTGCGAGCTCAATTATGGCGTGACCTTTCCTCTGGGCGAAAAGCTTGAGGTCAACGGTCCGCATCGTCATCCGCTCTATCGCCTGCTGGCGGGTGAGGGTGCCGAGTTTCCCGGTGATATCACTTGGAATTTTGAAAAGTTTCTCGTTCGAAAGAGCGGCGAAGTCATCGCACGCTTCTCGCCGCGTACAGCGCCTGATGATCCTGCCGTCATTCTGGCAATCGAAAAAGCGTTGGGTCTGAACTGATCAACCTTCCGGGTGGCCTCCGACTCTTTGGCCACCCCATGTTTTTACCGCTTCTGTACTCAAATCAGTCAAATCAATAGTACTGGGCCTGCGCTCCCGGTCAGCCCTATGCTGCGCCTCTGATCCGGCATTCTTCGCCGAATCGCTATCCCTCAACTCTCGTCGGAGACCCGCGCATGCCGGTAAAAGCCTTGTTCAAACCCTTTCATCTGGGCAGCCTGGAATTATCGTCACGTGTGGTCATGGCGCCTATGACGCGCTCGTTCTCGCCCGGCCATGTGCCGAACTCGAAGGTCGTCGAATATTACCGGCGTCGGGCAGCCGCAGGCGTCGGTCTGATCATCACCGAAGGCACGACGGTGAACCACAAGGCTTCCAATGGCTATCCCAACGTCCCGCAGTTCTTCGGTGAAGCGCCGCTGGCGGGCTGGAAGAAAGTGGTTGATGCCGTGCACGCCGAAGGTGGCAAGATCGCCCCGCAGCTCTGGCATGTCGGCGCGGTACGTCGCCTCGGCACCGAGCCGGACGGCAGCGTGCCTGCCTACGGGCCGATGGAAAAGGTCAAGGACGGGCAAGTGCTGGTCCACGGCATGAGCAAGCAGGACATTGATGAAGTGGTGGCTGCGTTCGCGCAGGCAGCAGCGGATGCCAAGGCCATCGGGATGGATGGCGTGGAGATCCACGGTGCTCACGGCTATCTGATCGACCAGTTTTTCTGGGAGGGCAGCAACCAGCGCACCGACGAATACGGTGGTAGCCTCGCCAACCGTTCGCGCTTTGCCATCGAGCTGATTCAGGTCGTACGCGCTGCGGTCGGACCGGATTACCCGATCATCTTCCGTTTCTCACAGTGGAAGCAGCAGGATTACACCGCACGTCTGGTGCAAACTCCGCAGGCGCTGGGTGAGTTCCTGCAGCCGCTGTCGGACGCCGGTGTGGATATCTTTCACTGCTCGACACGTCGGTTCTGGGAAGCGGAATTCGAAGGCTCCGATCTGAACCTGGCAGGCTGGACGCGCAAACTGACCGGCAAACCGACCATTACCGTCGGCAGCGTTGGCCTGGACGGCGAGTTCCTGCAATTCATGGTCAACACCGACAAGGTGGCTCAGCCGGCCAGCCTGGAAAATCTCTTGCAGCGGCTGGGCAACGATGAGTTCGATCTGGTCGCCGTAGGTCGTGCGCTACTGGTCGATCCCGATTGGGCAGTCAAGGTGCGCGAAGGGCGTGAGCAGGACATTCTGCCGTTCAGTCGAGAGGCACTGACGACGTTGGTCTGATGGTCTGACGAGCAACCTTTGCGACCTCGACTTCAGTCACGCTTTCCCGGGGCGTGGAGACGTCCAGCAACTGCCGTTCGAACTGATCGATGATTGCCGCCCAGCCCTGACGACTTGCGTGCTGCCTGGCATTCAGGCGCACGCGGCGCAGGGTTTCGCTGTCTTCCAGCAGCCAGTGCGCGGCGTCTATGAACGCCGCTTCATCGCCTGGCATGGCCAGCGCGCCATTGTGGCCGTGACGAATATGCTGCCCGGCGGCCGCTTCATCGTAGGCAACCACGCCCAGACCGGACGCCAATGCTTCCAGCACCACGTTGCCAAAGGTTTCAGTCAGGCTGGGAAACAGAAACATGTCGCCTGACGCATAGTGCGTCGCCAGCGCCTCGCCCCGTTGCGTGCCGCAGAGGATTGCCTCTGGAATCTGTTGTTCCAGCCAGGCTCGCTGAGGCCCGTCGCCGACAATGATCAGCTTGAGGTTGCGTTGCGGGTAACTCGCCTTCAGCGTCTCGAAACTGGCCTTGAGCAGCCCCAGATTCTTCTCTGGTGCGAGCCTGCCGACATGAATTACCCCCGTGTCATTCGCCCCCAGACCCCAGCTTTCGCGCAAGGACTGTGAACGCCGTGAAGGGTGAAACAGTTGACTGTCCACGCCCCGCGACAGCAACTCGATGCGCTCGAAACCGCGCCGCTCCAGCTCCACTTTCTGGCTGACGCTGGGCACCAACGTGATCCGCGAACGATTGTGGAACCAGCGCAGGTAATGGGTGATCAGGCGAGTGATAAAACCCATGCCGTATTGCTGTGTGTATTGAGGGAAGTTGGTGTGGAAGCCGCTCACCACCGCAATTCCGAGACGTCTGGCAGCACGTAACGCGGAAAGCCCCAGCGGCCCCTCGGTGGCGATATACAGCACATCCGGCCGTTTGCGCTGCCAGCGGCGCAACAACTTGTGCATCGAAGACTGCCCCCACTGCAATCCCGGATAGCCCGGAATCGGCCAGCCCCGGCACAGCATCAGATCATCGGCTGCGCTCGATACAGCGTCCTCGCTCTGGCGGGGACGGATCAGCTCGACCCGGTGCCCGCGCAAGCGCAAGCCGTCGCACAGCCGCCCCAGGGTGTTGGCAACGCCATTGATCTCGGGGCTGAAGGTTTCAGTGATAAGCGTGACATGCAGGGATTGGCTCATAGGAAGAGTTTCGACCGTAGACATGTCGGTTATGTGGCGGGTTTGTGATGGATTTGTGATCGGGTGCTTCGGGGCGGGGGTGTGTCAGGTTGTGGTTTCAGATGCCATGTTCAAGCCAAGTCTGTTGCAGGGACTACATGACGTTAATCTTCGTCTTAAGAAAAGGTGAGTTTTTTCGTTAAGTTCGTTGTGGTATTTATTTAAACTCTTATTTGTTCATTTTTTGAGTAACGTCTGGTTATCGGATTTTTATATCCGTCTACCGCTACGCAGTGGTTCGGCAGTGTCCGTTCGGCTGTTAGGGAAATTACTCAAGGATTGAATAAATGAAATTTGACTTCAAAAAATTGAAGCGTACTCGCTCGGCCGCAGGAATTGCATTGGCACTCTGCGTTTTTTCAGGAACGACTGTCGCGGGCAGCTATCAGTCGTCGGTCAGGTTGCCTGTGATACATTCGAAAGATTATTTATACAAGGCTGATTTGCCCGTTGGCAGAGGTGTGCCACCGGGTGCGGTGATTAAAAATGTAAGCTGGAACTGGAATGTGACGGGCTGGCCTCAAGGGCTGGAGGTTTATCTGTGTCAGGTTCCCAGTCCGTGTGTGGACATCTCTCGTCAGAGGCGAGGTTCGACGGTCAGTTTTAATGGACGATTTGCAGCCCAGCTCCTTTCGTTTAAGCTCAGGATCGGGGCCGCTGGACGTACACCCGTCGCTGGGCATTTAGGTACTGTCACGGTGAGTTGGTAGTCTTTTAGCCCCGCCCTGATGCGCTCGGGCGGGGCGCGGTTTACCAGTTGGTCATCTTTTTAAAACGATCAGGCAGGCCGTCGCTGAAATCTATTAGCTTTTTTAGCAGTTCCAAGTCGGATGTTCCCTTTAAGACTTCTGTCTCATACAGCTGATTTCGTTTTTCTCTGACCGAGTGTAGCATGTCTGAAAAATACGCCTTTGATTCTCTCGTTACAGGCTCGCCTGTAGAGTAGTATCGAATGACAGGGTAGTCCGAGAGGTCAAGCAGTTCGAGGTTCATTGTTCTGTGCATAAAATCGTGAATAAGCACTTTAAGTTCCGCGGAGTCATTGATTGCCTCTTTTACCCGATTCTTCTGAGCTGCTCCGTTCGTTTCAAACTCATGGCCCGACGCGTAGGGCTTGTGTAGCGTACTTCCCAGTGCAAGTCCTGGGGGATGACTGTGTTCTGCTCCTGCCTCCTTTGACCTTCCAGCCTGAACCGCCATGGACGCAGAGACTCTCTCCATCGCCGCAGGCCTTGCCGAAAAGCCCTTCTCTTCAACTGCAGACCTGCGCTGCTCAATACTCATGTTCTGCATAAAGAACGAGGAGCGCGGTTGAACCGGGCGACTCAGCGTCGCGGAGGCAGGCGTTATCGAGCGTTCCTGTCTGGATGACTCCGCACGCTTCAATATCTGAGAAAACTGGCCTGGTCGAGATGGCGCAGCTTTTTCCATTCCCGCAGATTGACGTGTTTTGCCGCTTTGTGATGCGGCCGATAGTGTTTGAGTTTCCATGGCATTGCCCTCCGTGTGGTTCAGGATGCAGAGCAAGTCGAATGCCAGTTTTGGAGTTTCTTTAAGGTCCTACAAGAACGAGGCAGGAAAGATTGAGTTAACTATTATCGTCCTACATACGATGCCTACACGTAGCAAGTGTCGGCGGGAGGCAGACTTTTTCCGCTTCGGGTAAAAGTTTGCCGCAGTTCTATATGTAAGGGTGAGTGGGTGTAAGAGTTTGTACAGTGAGCTGTAAGATTGTTCTGATTGCCGGATTTACTGAAGAGCCGAAGATCACTGATGTCCTGTTATCTCTATAAGGCCACTGTCCGGAGTGTAGCCCGGACAGTGGTCTCAGGCACGTATCAGCCGAAGTCGGCCACCAGTTGATTGATCAGTTCAGCCACCTTGTCCAGGCTTGGCTCGGCAATGCGGTGTTCGTCGGCAAATGAATACTGAACGCTGAACAGTCCGCTATCCGGCCCGTCGGCGTACTCAACTTCATCGTTTTCATAAACGCGGTGCCACGCGTCTTCGCTGATGGAGCGGGAAAAGATGACCATCCTTTCTCCGACACTGGTGCCCATGCCATTGATGAACGCTTCGTCCGGATCGATGCCCCACTCGGACAGTTGGCCGACC
The DNA here is from genome assembly GCF_900184295.1 of Pseudomonas viridiflava. Taxonomy (NCBI): domain Bacteria; kingdom Pseudomonadati; phylum Pseudomonadota; class Gammaproteobacteria; order Pseudomonadales; family Pseudomonadaceae; genus Pseudomonas; species Pseudomonas viridiflava. Next base: position 4,815,364 of record NZ_LT855380.1, on the reverse strand, counting down.
AGAAACTCCCGGATCTGCGCTTTGATATCTTCGGCATTGCCTTGTTTGGCGAGTACATTTGGGTTGTGTTGCGTCGTCATGATCTAACTTCCTTGTCAAGTTCATGTGTCTTCATGTGGCTGCGTTGCAGCCTTGCATGAACAGGTTGATTGAAACCCTATTAGACATGCCTTTTGCATTGCGCGAGTTGTAGATAATTACACGCAGTGATTTTTTACAGGGCTGCCGGAAGCGGGGCTTCCGGCAGCATGTCCCTGTTCATCAGGCACCGGTAACCCGGCTCGGCAAGGCATCAGCCCCGCGCTCACGCACCCAGAACAATGTCGCCCCGGCCACTGCTGCCGGCATCATCAGAATGTTGACCACCGGAATCAGCAGCGCCACATACACGATGCCGCCGAAACTCAGGCTCTGCCAGCGTTTGGACTTGAGCCAGGCAAGCATCTCGTTCCAGCCCAGCTTGTGGTTGTCGGCCGGGTAGTCGATGTACTGGATGGCCATCATCCACACGCCGAACAGCAGCCACAGCGGGGCGGCGATGATGTTGGCCACGGGTATGAATGAAAGGATGAACAGCCCGAGCATGCGCGGCAGCATGTAGCCCAGTTTGCGTGCCTCGCGGGCAAGGGTGCGGGGTACCAAGGCAACCAGTTCGGCCCAGCTGAAGTCCGGGGAATCATCCACGCCGCGCACCACGGCTTCGACCTTCTCTGACAGAAAGCCGTTGAACGGCGCAGCAATGATGTTGGCGACCATGGTGAAGGTGAAGAACACCATCAGCAGCACCAGCGCGACGAACAGCGGCCAGAGGATGTAGGTGAGAAAGCTCAGCCAGTGGGGAAGCGTGGGCATGAACGCGTCGACCCAGAGTTCGAACTGATGTATCGCCAGATAGATCACGCCGCAGAACAGCACCAGATTGATGCTCAACGGCAGCAGGACGAACAGGCGCAGTCCAGGGCTCAGGACCAGTTTCAGGCCTTCCTTGAGGTATTGCGGGCCGGTAAGGGCAGGAGCAGGCATGGCAGCCTCCGAAAGCTTGAAAGGCGTGACCTTACCGGCTTTGCGATGGCCTTGAAAGAGGAGGCTTGAAGCCGGTCTGGCAGGGCTGATCCGGCTTGTGGTCGATCCGTCGCCTTTGAGAGGGATAATCTGAACATCGCCACAGACACAGGATCAGAATGGCCTCTGGGTTGTATAGAAGCGGCCTATAAGGTGGATTGTGAAACGATATTTCCTTACTCTCTGCCACCCCGATAGGCTTGTCACCAATTTCAGGACCTGTCCTTACAATTTTCATGGAGTTATCAATGAGCGTACTGGTAAACAAGTCAGCCCCGGATTTCGACGCAGCAGCAGTATTGGGTGATGGTTCCATCGTCGACAGCTTCAAACTGTCCTCCCTGCGCGGCAAGTACGTGGTCTTGTTCTTCTGGCCTCTGGATTTCACCTTTGTCTGCCCCTCGGAAATCATTGCCCACAACAACCGCATCGCCAAATTCCGCGAGCTGGGTGTTGAAGTGGTTGGCGTTTCCATCGATTCGCAATTCACCCACTTCGCGTGGCGCAGCACTCCGGTAGAAAAAGGCGGCATTGGCGAGGTCGAGTTCACCATGGTGGCCGACGTGAAACACGAGATCACTCGCGCCTATGGCATCGAACACGACGACGGCGTTGCACTGCGCGCATCGTTCCTGATCGACAAGGCTGGCGTTGTCCAGCACCAGGTGGTGAACAACCTGCCGCTGGGTCGTGACGTGGACGACATGGTGCGTCTGGTCGAAGCGCTGCAGTTCACCGAAGAGCACGGCGAAGTCTGCCCGGCAGGCTGGCGTCCGGGCCAGAAAGGCATGAAGGCCGACGCTCAGGGCGTCGCCGATTACCTTGCTTCCAACGCCAAGAGCCTGTAATCGATGGCGGCGGCCTGGCTCAGCGTCAGGTCGCCGCATCAGAATTGTCAGGACGGCCGAGCGGTTTCGGCCATCCTTACTTATCCAGCCGTTCCGACCGCGGCGTAAACGGCCGGTCGATAGGAGTGTGTCATGTCAGACGTACGTCATTCCCGAGTGATCATTCTCGGTTCCGGCCCTGCCGGTTACAGCGCTGCGGTGTATGCCGCGCGCGCCAACCTGAAGCCTCTGCTCATCACCGGCATGCAGGCTGGCGGTCAGCTGACCACGACCACTGAAGTCGATAACTGGCCGGGCGACCCGCATGGCCTGACCGGCCCGGTTCTGATGGAGCGCATGCGCGAGCACGCCGAGCGTTTCGAGACCGAGATCGTGTTCGATCACATCAACTCGGTCGATCTGGCAGGCAAGCCGTTCAGCCTGCAGGGCGACAGCGCAACCTACACCTGCGACGCGTTGATCATCGCAACCGGTGCGAGCGCTCGTTACCTGGGCCTGCCCTCGGAAGAAGCGTTCATGGGCAAGGGTGTATCTGCCTGTGCGACCTGCGATGGTTTCTTCTATCGCAACCGCGAAGTGGCGGTGGTCGGTGGCGGTAACACTGCTGTTGAAGAGGCGCTTTATCTGGCCAACATCGCGAGCAAGGTGACGCTGGTTCACCGTCGCGAGACCTTCCGCGCCGAGAAGATCCTGATCGACAAGCTGCATGCGCGCGTCGCGGAAGGCAAGATCGAGCTCAAGCTCAACGCAACGCTGGACGAAGTGCTGGGTGACAACATGGGCGTGACCGGTGCTCGCCTGAAAAACAACGACGGCAGCAGCGACGAACTGAAAGTCGACGGTGTGTTCATCGCCATCGGCCACACGCCGAACACCTCACTGTTCGACGGTCAGTTGGCGTTGAAAGACGGCTACATGGTTGTGCAGGGTGGCCGTGAAGGCAACGCAACTGCCACCAGCGTCGAGGGTGTGTTCGCAGCGGGCGACGTTGCAGACCACGTGTACCGTCAGGCAATCACCTCGGCGGGCGCAGGCTGCATGGCTGCACTGGATGTTGAGCGTTATCTGGACGGCCTGGCCAACGCCTCGTTCTGATTGCGTTCTGCAGACATGAAAAAACCGGCCTTGTGCCGGTTTTTTTGTGGGCTTTATCTCTGACAAGGCGCTGTCGCGCAGCAGACACCGGACCTCGTGGGAGCGGACCGAGCGGCGTTCCGTTTGTCCGCGAATGCAGTATTCCAGTCACTGCATATGCGTTGGATGACTGGCCTTTTCGCGGACAAGTCCGCTCTTATCAAACACCTGCAACCCACTGAAGAAACGCGTTTTTGTGGGAGCGGACTTGTCCGCGAATGCTGTAGTTCAGCCGATGAATATTCGTCGGATGTACTGGCCTTTTCGCGGACAAGTCCGCTCCCACCAAGTTTGCTGCGCGACAGCGCTACGTCGAAGACGTGGTGGCGCCTCCCACAAAAACGTGTTCATCCAGCAGATTACGTGTTGTTTGATAAGAGGCAGCGTGCCGGGAGACAGACCCCCGCCGTACTTCAACCCTTGCGCTTGAGCGGCTTGCCTTCGAACGTCACGCCCGCCAGACCATGCTTGATCAGCGCACGAATATTGCCGTGGTCGCTGCCATCGGGTGTGGCCTGCACGGAACGGTAGTGTTCGCCGAACGCCAGCAGTGCCTCTTCATCGCTCAGGCCTTCCAGCAGGGCCATGCCCAGGGTCTTGCACGAACCTTCGTTCTGGCCCGCCGCGTTGTCGACATCACCGTTACGGAACGCCTGTGGCTGGTAGTCGTAGGTTTCGGCGATGAAGGCGAGGGTGTCGGCAAAGGCGTGTTCGCCGCTGCGCAGACGGGTGCTCAGGGCGTTCAGGTCAGTCATGCTTGGGTTCCTTGGCGAAGGCAGCCTGTTGCTCGGGGCTGGCTTCTTTCTGGTACTGGGCTTTCCACTCGCTGTACGGCATGCCGTAGACCACTTCGCGGGCGTCATCGAGGCTGATGTCGATGTGTTTCTCGTCGGCCGCAGCCTTGTACCATTTGGACAGGCAGTTGCGGCAGAAGCCGGACAGGTTCATCAGGTCGATGTTCTGGACGTCCTTGCGGCTGTCCAGATGCGCCACCAGTCGGCGAAAGGCGGCGGCTTCGAGTTCGAGGCGTTCTTGCTCGGTCATGACGGGCTCTTTTCGGTCAGTAAAGTGACGTCATGATAAGAGTTTCAGCGTTGACCGGCGAGCGTGATCGAGACGGATTCGGCAAAACGCAGCGCGTGCGGCTTGTCGACTTCCACTTCGGCGTAGGTCACCGCCTGATGGCTCATGACCAGATCCAGCACTTCCTGGGTCAACCGCTCAAGCAGCGCGAAGCGATTGCCTTCGACGTGCTGAATGATCGCCTTGGTGATGGTGCGGTAGTTGAGCGCATGTTCGATGTCGTTGTCGCGCACCGCTTCTTGGGCGACATACAGAATCGTCAGGTTGATCAGTACATCCTGCTTGTTGAGAATCTCGTCTTCATTGATACCGATGAACGTGCGCAGTCGCAGGTCCTTGACGCGAATGTGCGCGGTTCCGGGTTCCAGTCGGGCCATCGTTATTTGCTCCTTGCGATCAATTGCAGAAACTCCATGCGCGTCGTGCTGGACTCGCGGAATGCACCCAGCATGACCGACGTGTGCATGGTCGAGTTCTGCTTTTCGACGCCGCGCATCATCATGCACATGTGCTTGGCTTCGATCACCACGGCGACGCCGGAAGCTCCGGTCACTTCCTGAATCGCTTCGGCGATCTGGCGGGTCAGGTTTTCCTGGATCTGCAGGCGTCGGGCGAACATGTCGACGATGCGGGCGATCTTCGACAGACCCAGTACCTTGCCGGTCGGAATGTACGCAACGTGCGCCTTGCCGATGAACGGCAGCAGGTGATGCTCGCACAGCGAATACAGCTCAATGTTCTGGACAATGACCATTTCGTCGTTGTCGGACGCGAACAGTGCGCCATTGACGATTTCTTCAACGCTCTGCGTGTAACCATGACACAGATACTGCATCGCCTTGGCGGCGCGCTTGGGAGTATCCAGAAGGCCTTCGCGTTCCGGGTCTTCACCGAGGCCGACCAGAATGTCTCGATAATGCTGTGGCAGGGATAAGCTCATCAGATTGATCCTCGGGGCGGCCTACTTGACGTGCCGTCCACCGTTTACGGTCAGTGTGGTGCCGGTGACATAAGTGGAGTCCAGAAGGTAACGCAGGCTCTGGTAGATCACTTCTGCACCCGGCTCTATGCCCAGCGCCGATTTGGCGAGGACGTTGGCGCGGTACGCTGCGTCGTCCGTGGGTTGAAACATCAGCAATGCCGGAGCAATGCCGTTGACCTTGATGCGCGGTGCGAGCCGCGCGGCAAACGACAGGGTCAGGCTTTCCAGGCCTGCCTTGCTGGCGCAATACGCGATGTGCTTGCTGCTGCCCTTGCGAGTGACGTCATCGCTGATGTGAACGATGTCGGCCACCTCGCTGGCGTGCAGCAGTGGCGCGCAGTGCAGGTTGATGAGGTAGGGCGCAAGCATGTGTACGTTGAACATCCTGCTGAACTGCCCGGCTTCATCGCCTGGTGTTTCAGCGAGCCACTCGGAGGCGTTGTGCACGATGGCCCGCAGGCTGTCGGTGTGGTCTTTGAGTGCTTCGATAAACGCCATGATGCCCGCTTCGCTGGAGAAATCGCCTTGCAGGGCGAGAGCACCTGCCCGGCGCAATTCATCGATACCGGGCCGCTCGCTGCGATAGCTGACGATCACAGGATGGCCCTGCTCCAGCAGACGCTGCGCACAATGCAGGCCCACTCGCTGGCTGGCGCCGGTGATCAGAATCGGTGCAGAAGAAAAGTCCATCGGCAGTTCACGCATCATGTCGGTAAGAGGGTGTTTGCTAGCCAGCCTGAGGAAACGACCTACATTAAAGTGTTGCTCAGACTGACAGCAAACTTATACCAGAGGATTTTTTTGTACAACCCTGATCAGCGCGAATCACACGTTCTTCGAGCGGGCGGGGCGTCTAATATGGGAAAAACAAGCGGCTTGATCGATTTTTGCGCGCGAGCAAGACCTGTACCGTCTGAATGGTTTTGTACAGGTCTTGTCGGGTTATCGGGAGGACGCGGAGTGGGTTCGGCGTGACGCTGCGGTTGGCGAAGTCTGTAGCCAGGGTGCCAAAAGGCGTGTGGACAGCGGTATGAACAGATAGACCATCAGCGGCGTCAGGATTGCAGTGCTGATCATGATGCGTGGCAGCAGGTCGAGATGATTGAGCAGCGGACCCAGCAGAAAATTGAAAATCAGCGAAACCGGAAAGAATGCCAGCCAGATGGCGACAGCCTGTTTCCAACGCGGCGGGCGTTGATCGGCAGCGCCGAACCAGCCGTCTATGCCACTCACACGATGTTCCGAGGGTTGCGCGAACAGCCCGCTGCCGCGCACCAGCCAGGAGCGTCGTGAAGCAGAATGCTCCCAGGCGTGCATGGTCTGCTCGTCGGTAAAGCGGAAAATGATCTGGAATTCGTCATCGCCAGGCGGCGGAGCGAGTACGCCGGAACCCAGATAGCCGGGAAAGTCGGTGGCCAGTTGTTCGCCTTCGTGCAGCCAGGCCATCATTTCCTGATAGCGGCCATGGGCGACACGGCGTGCAACCATCAAGGTGACGGGTGAGGTAGACATTGTGTATCTCCGGTAGAGGCGTGAGGTTCCCGGGTAGGGAGGTCACATGGCGCGGCGCCGGGGTGGTGGGCCGCGTCAGCTTCACTCAGAAGCAAGCAAGGATTATTCCTGAATCCGTTTAAAACACGTAGAACTTTGTAGTCGCTCGCTGGCCTCAATTTCTGACGCCCGGCGCTATAGACCGTTCGACGGCGCTGTTTACAATGCGTCGCACAAATACAAGTGATAACCCGGCATGACCCAACCTATTGATCACCCCCTTGTCCGGAAAGATCCCGACGAGGATTTCAGGCAACAAGAGCTTTATCCGATTCGCGAGGTTGCCCGTCTGACCGGCGTCAACCCGGTCACGCTGCGCGCATGGGAGCGTCGGTACGGCCTGATTCAGCCAACGCGCACCGAGAGTGGGCATCGGCTGTATTCGCAGTCCGACATCGAAACCGTACGCAGCATTCTCGACTGGATAGAGCGGGGCGTGGCTGTCAGCAAGATCGGCAAGATCCTGGCCCGCAGCGAAAGTACTCGCAGTCAGTCGTCACCGTCGGAGAATCCGCTGTCCCGAGCGGACTGGACGCAGTGGCAGAGTCAGCTGAGGCAGGCTATCGGCATGTTCGACGAGCGTCGCCTGGAGCAACTCTACGGGCAGATTTTCTCGACCTATTCACTCGTGGTGGTGTTCGAAGACATTCTGATGCCGCTGTGGCGGGAGGTGATGCTCAATCAGAATACGTTCGGGCATACCAGCGAAGGGTTGTTCTTCGATACCTTTCTGCGCGGCAGGGTGCTGCAGCGGCTGCAACTGGCCAACGATTCGGCAAAGGGCGTGGTGGTGCTGGCCGCTCTGTCTTCTCAGGACCGGGAGCTTGAGTTGTCGGTTGCAGGATTGTTCATGGGGAGTGCGGAGATTGCCATTAGAGTGCTGGCTATCGGTCAGCCTTTTGACGAGCTGAGTCTGGTCTGCGAACGGGTCGGGTCTCTGGCGCTGGTGCTGTTTTCCAGCACGTCATTTGCCGTTGATCTGCCAAAGCGTCTGAACAGACTGGCATTGACGCTGGAATGCCCGGTACTGCTTGCAGGGGAAGTGTCGCACTTCGTTCAGGAGGGGCTTGCCGGATCTACAATCGCCTGCCTTGGCAGTGATGGTCGTTCGATGAATCGTTTGCTCAAGCAGTTTCTGGCGGGGCAGATGGACAGCTGACAGCGTGTCCCGGGTAACGACCAGGCGTCACTGATGCAGGGAAGGGTGCATGCGCCGATGTTCCTGCAGGATGTATTGACGCAGGCGCTCCGAATCTTCCTTGCTGTGCTGGCTCAGGCGGTAGGCACCCAGATTGTTGTCCTTCAATCGCTCAAGCTTGCCGCGCATGGCGATAGGCGCTTGTCCCACCGGATTGAACCAGGCGGCAAAGTGCTTGGGCAGCTTGCCCTGCTTTCTGCTCTCAAGCAGAACGCCCTTGAACGACAGCTCGTGAACCCACAGGGACGTCAGCGAGCCTTTTTCAGTCTCCAGGGGCACCGGCTCTTCCAGGACCAGACGCCAGGGACGAATCTGCGGACCTTCTTCGAAGATGCTGGGCGCACCCAGTTCAAGGTGCAGGGCGTGGAACTCGTCTTCGACCAGGTGCAGCGGAAAATTCATTTGCTGATTTTCGAACTGGGCGTGGATCGTGACCTGCTCGTGGGCTGCCAGCCGGGTCAGCAAATCCTGAATCTGTACGCCGCCATTGACCAGCAGACTGCGCGTGCTGTCACGCACGTTCAGTTTGGGGTTGCGATGCATGCTCTGGATGAAATCCAGCTCAGCTTGCGTCAATAGGGAATCAGGTTGCATGAGGAGACTCGAACTAACAGGCAATTGATGAAGAAGACCTTTTGATCTGCACAGCGTTCCTGCCGCTCGTCGTATTTTCAGCTATTTCCCGATTTCAATGCTTCAATTTCTGCCTTGGCCTCTGCCAACTGGTCCACAAGTTCTTTGATCCGTTGCTCATTCTGGACCTGAACGGTGACATCTTTTTGAATCCCGATGTAATACATGAGCTGGTTGGCTTCGTTGCGCACTGGCGTGATCGACAGCTCATTCCAGAACGTGCTGCCGTCCTTGCGATAGTTACGCAGTATCTGACGGCATGCCTGGCCACTGCGTATGGCTTTCTGAATGGCCTCGAGTGCTTCCTGCTGACGGTCGGTGGCCTGTAGAAACCGGCAATCCTGATACAGCACTTCTTCCACGCTGTAGCCGGTCAGGGCGGCAAAACCCTTGTTGGCATAGATGAGGATGTTGTCGTCGCCTTCCTGCTCGGCCACGACAATACCGTCGGTCGATGCATCTATGACCAGTTGCAGCAATTTTGCGTTGATCATCACGTGGCATTCCCGAGCAGATTTCACCGTCGCATTCTAGGGCCTGTCGTCGCTTCAGTGCGAGCCGTGTCACTTGACGGGGCTGAAATACCAAAGGCCTCTGGGGCATACTGTCGCCCTTTTTCAAGCTGCCAGAGGATGAGTCATGAGAATCGCGATTGTGTGCGGTTCGGTCTACGGATCGGCCGAAGAAGTGGCCCGGCATGCAGGCGGGCTGCTGCGCGCAGCAGGTCACGAGACGCTGCTCAACCCTCGCATCACCCTGCCTGAGCTGTTGGCCTTCGAGCCGCAGGCCTTGCTGGCCGTGACCTCGACCACCGGCATGGGAGAGCTGCCCGACAACATCATGCCGATCTACTCCCAGTTGCGTGACCAGTTGCCTGCTGCGCTGCGCGGCTTGCCCGGCGGGGTCATCGGTTTGGGTGACGCGAGTTACGGCGATACGTTCTGCGCAGGCGGTGAGCAACTGCGTGAGTTGTTTGCCGAGTTGGGCGTCAGTGAAGTGCAGGCCATGCTGCAACTGGATGCCAGCGAAAGCGTCACGCCTGAGAGCGATGCCGAGCCCTGGCTGGCTGATTTCATCAAGCACCTGGGCTGAATCCATCCCGCTGCGTTATTGAGCACCATTCAGCCGCGGCTGTATTCATTGTGGACGGCGTCCTGCTGGTCAACACTCAGTGGATTACATCCCTTTGACAGTGGAGCCAGCAATGAGCGAATCCGTGCGTTTTGAAGACAAGGTAGTCATCGTGACGGGAGCGGGCGGAGGTCTTGGGCGTGCTCACGCACTGCTGTTCGCGAAACACGGTGCTCGGGTGGTCGTCAATGATCTGGGCGGATCGGCGCAGGGTGAGGGTGCCAACGCCTCGGCGGCCGACCGTGTGGTGGCAGAGATCCGCGAAGCAGGAGGCACGGCGGTCGCCAATCACGACTCGGTGACCGACGGCGGCCACATTGTGCAGCACGCCCTCGATGCTTTCGGCCGCATCGATGTTGTGGTCAACAATGCCGGTATTCTGCGCGACAAGTCCTTCGCCAAAATGGAGGATGCCGACTGGGATCTGGTTTACCGGGTTCACGTGGAAGGCGCCTACAAAGTCACGCATGCCGCCTGGCCGTACTTGCGTGAGCAGAATTTCGGTCGGGTGATCTTCACTTCTTCGACCTCGGGTATTTACGGCAACTTCGGCCAGTCCAACTACGGGATGGCCAAGCTCGGGCTGTACGGTCTGACCCGCACGCTTGCACTGGAAGGCCGCAAGAACGGCATCCTGGTCAACGCCATCGCGCCAACCGGCGGCACACGCATGACCGAGGGCCTGATACCGGCCAACGTATTCGAGCTGCTCAAGCCCGAGCTGGTCAGCCCGCTGGTGGTGTACCTGGGCAGTGACGGCTGCCAGGAAAGCGGCAGCCTGTTCGAAGTGGGGGGCGGCTGGATCGGCAAGGTTCGCTGGGAACGCAGCCTGGGCGCCTGCTTCGATCCGCATGCAGGCTTCAGCCCTGAGGATGTCGCCGAACACTGGCAAACCATCGGCAATTTCGACGACGCGGCGCATCCGGTGGATAACATCGACGCGTTGAAGGAGATGATGGCCAATCTGCAAAAATATGTGAGGTGACGCCCGTATTCAGCTTGTTCACATGCAGGGCAGAGCTATTTTCTCGGCCCTGTGATGCCGTTTTTTATTTCTCTAAAGTTGATTCTTTGTAAGTCCATAGTTTGAAGTTGAGGATTAGTTACCGTTCTCTGTAAGAATTGTCCGGTGCAGTTGTAAGTTTGGTACGGATTTTTGAGGCTCTATCAATAAATACCTTTTCACTCCGATATGACGGTTGAACGTATTCATTATCGGAGTAGCCCATGGCCGGATCCATCTGGGGTGATTTGCCACCTTTCACCGTTAAAATGCCCGAAGCGCGCGCCGTTATTAAAGCGCACAAGGTTCAGATCAGTCAGGTGCTGCGAGAGGTCGGGGAAAATGCGCTTGCGCTCAACTCGTTAGCGATGGGAAAACGCAAGATGAAGCCGATGTTCAAGGACTTCAACCCGGAGCAGATCACCCCCAAGGACTTGAGCAGAGCGGGGATGGTGCTGTTCAAAGCCGGTTTTATCGATAATCACACAGCCGAACTCATGAGCCGCGCCGGTGACGAGTTTGACAATAAAGGTAATGTGCTTAATCCGGACAGGGAAATCAATGCACTGGAATTCTTCGCCGGCCGTATTGTGGACATGAAAGAAAAGTCCGCTTGGGGGGACCCCTACGCCAAACTGCTATTACCGGATTACATTCGAACCATTCATATTATCCAAAACCTCGCGGCGTTTGCCCAGTCCGGCGACAGTTATGACATGCGCAAGTTTGAAGCGTTGGAAAAGGAAGGCTCCAAACAGAGCAAGCATTATATAAAAGGGTGACCGTGCGGCCAGATAATAAGCTGCGCAAAAAAAACCGCCGCACAGCAAACTGTGCAGCGGTTAATGGAAGTTGATTCAGGGGAGCTGAAAAACAACGTCTTCAAGGGGGAGAAGGTTAGCGTCCCTGACGCGTTTGAAACATCCTCGGACAGGATATGCAGCGTTACCCGAGCGGTAACAATACGCAGGCCTCGGCGTATGTCAGGCAGACGGTCAATGCACACTTCGGTGAGATGGTAACTGGCTCAGGCGTTCGGTGAGCTTGAGTCGCTGTATCGGGTCGTCACTGAGCAGCAAAGCATGCTGCAGATCGAAGCGCTCGGCCTGTGGGCATTCCAGTGACTGATAAAGGCTGGCGCGAGCCATGTGATCGCTGCTCGTAGCCTGGCCCAGTTCGACGATCCGGTCCGCATCCTTGAGAGCCGCGATCAGGTCATCATTGATGATGTGCAGATGCCTCAGGTTGCGCGACAGCCGCTGCAGCATGTTCACGGGCGTGGCCCGCATCATGTGCACGGCCTGCAGCTGCATGGTGGGTCCGAACTGACGCACCAGCAGCTCGCGGCAATCTCTGGGGTACAGCCTGCGGCCGCCACAGGGGTCCAGCAGGTGATCCGCGCCCGGCACACGCAGCAGGAAGTGTCCGGGGAAGTTGACACCTTCCATCGCGATATCCAGCCGTCTTGCAATCTCCATGGCCACCAGCGCGAGCCCCAGTGGCTGACCACGACGACGTTGCACCACCTTGTGCAGCAACGCCGAGTCGGGCCTGGGCGGGTTCCAGTCATCCTGTTGAAAGCCCAGGGCGCTGAGCTGGCGCAAGAGCAACTGGGCCAGCTCGCAGGCTGGAGCCACCGGCAGTGCCGCGTCAATTCGGTGCTGCAACAGATCGATCTCGGCCATGAGTTCGTGACGGGGGAAGTGCGCGTCATGTTCGGTCGACACCCACAACGCGGCTTCGAAGACCGAAGGCGGTGTGCGTTGCAGGCAGTCCAGGCAATGCTGACGTGGAGTCATTGACCCCTCCGTGCTGACAGATTGGGTAAAAGCGTGCTGTTCTGATTCCTTTTAGCCCTGCCGACGTATTTCGTCCAGCACCGCTTGTATCTGCCTGAGCGGTCGATTGTTTTTCCGGGCCAGCGCCTATACTCGCCTGACATAAGAAGGGGGAGCACACCGCATGTTCGCTCTCATGCAACAGTCACGTGCCGAGGCGCTGCATCTGGTGTGCGATCCGGATGCAGGATTGAAAGCCGTTATCGCCATTCACAGCAGCCGCCTGGGACCTGCACTGGGCGGATGCCGCTACCTGACCTATCCAGACGAAGATAGCGCGATAGAAGATGCCATTCAATTGGCAAGAAGCATGAGCTACAAGGCGGCCCTCGCCGGTCTGCCGATGGGGGGCGGCAAGGCGGTGATCATGCGAGCCGCGCAGCGCGTCGAACGGCCGGCATTGTTCGAAGCCTTTGGGCGCTTTGTCGAAACCCTTCAGGGCCGTTACATCACCGCTGTCGACAGCGGCACGTCCAGTGTCGACATGGATTGTGTTGCGCTCAGTACCCGGCATGTCACCAGCACCAGCGACGCAGGCGACCCGTCGATCAGCACAGCGATGGGCATGTTCACCGGCATTCGGGCCACGGCCATGGCGCGTCTGGGCAGCGATAATCTGGAAGGGTTGCGCGTTGCGATTCAGGGGCTGGGTCATGTGGGATATCCGCTGGCCGCTCTGCTGCATGCCGCTGGAGCCGAATTACTGGTGAGCGATCTGGACAGCGATAAGGTGCAACGGGCAATGACGCAACTCGATGCGCACCCCATTGCGTGCGAAGCGCTGCTAAGTACGCCGTGCGACATTCTTGTACCCTGCGGTCTGGGGCATGTATTGAACTGCAAGAGCGTTGCGCAGTTGCGTTGTGCAGCCGTCGCGGGTGCGGCGAACAACCAGTTGACCAGCCTTCAGGTGGCTGACCAGCTGGAAGCCCGGGGGATCCTGTATGCACCGGATTACGTCATCAATTCGGGAGGGCTGATTTACGTTGCGCTGAAACACAACGGCGAAGAGCAGGGCACGATCGATCGCCATCTTTCCCGCATCGGGATGCGACTGACCGAGGTCTTCGCCCACTCGCAGGCGGAAAAACGGTCACCAGCCCGCATTGCCGATGCATTGGCAGAGCGGCTGTTGAATGAGTGATGCCTCCCACGGTCCGGGTTCGCTCACCTGAGACTGGAGCGCAGGGAGTTAAAGGCTATTTCCTCAGTGCCTTGACCAGCGCAGGCGTTACGTAATGCGGGCCGTCGAACAGGTACAAGGGGTAGCCGTCATAGGCGGCAAGCTGTGGCTTCAACTCGGCAGCCGTCGCCGAGCGAAAGCCGCCGCCGACCTGCGGGCGAAACGCTTCGACGATGATCCTCACCCGGTTCTTGCCCAGCCGTGTGCGCAAGGCATCGGCGTAAGTGCGGGCGACCGGCGCGGTGCGGGCGTATACGCCCACGCCGTCCTGAAAGAATACGCCGATGTCATCCGGCAGCCAGGTTTTCAGCCAGTCGGCGGTCGCGGCAGGGCCAATGTTGGCGCCATCGTAGACGCTGATCCATAACGGCCTTGGCAGCTTTGCCAGCAGCGCGGGCAGTTCTTTGGCGCGGCTCCAGCTTGGATCGACCTCAGCGGGGAAATACCACCCGGTGATATTAAGTGGCGTCTTGACCTTGGCCAGTTGCGCCGACAGCACCGCCAGTTGCTCGATATTGTCCCGCGACTGGTTTTCGCTGAAATGCCCGGCCAGCCCGAGAATCACATCCTGTGCCCAGGGCTCCTTGCCGATGCGTGACCAATCCGGCAGGACTGGCACTGTGGGCAGCGTTGTACCGGGAATGAATGCCTGGTTATCCACCGCCGTCCATTGCACCAGCAGCTCCCGTGCGCCAAGCCTGTCCCAGTCTCCCTCGATGTCCACCGTTGCGTTGTCCGGCTGCCAGACGATGCCGACAATCTGCGAGCCTTTGGAAGGAAACAGCTGACCCAATTCGCCCGTCACAATACCGAGCGCACCGATCAGCAGAGCCACCAGCGAGGTCTTGATCAAGGGCCTTCCCTGTAACAGCGAAATCAGACCCTTCAAGCATTGTTCCTCGTTGCACTTTGCGCCAGTACGATCACCATGAGAATGTCATGCGTGCGAACACACCCTGAGCGCGGTCATCGCCAAATACCTTCTCCCGGTACTGCACGGAGACGTCGACATAGGATTGCGGCGCCTTGTACTTGTCCTCACGGAACCAGTAGCGCACGCCTGTGCCGACACCCAGCCCGCCCGCATTATCGGACGAGGTGCGGTTGCGACCCAGTGCATCGACTTCGCTGCGCATCTTCGAGTCGTAGTCCACGGCGGCGACCACATGCGGGAACACCACCAGCCTTGGACTGATGCTGTCGATGCGGAAACTGCGGCCGACCTGCCATTCGCTGTTGAAGTAATTGCGCTTGTCCTGCAGATAGCGACCGCCTTCCATGTACAGCTGTGAGGTCCACCAGCTCGGCACATCCACTCGCAGATCGGTACCGATGCTGGAACCGTAGCCCAGCCGCACCAGCCAGTCGCCGTCGATATTGGAACTGCCAAGCGGAAAGGTCCGTTCCAGCGCGCCGATGACGTTGACACGGCTGAACGGCTTGACCCGCACCCCGAGCGCGCCTTGCAAGGCATCCGCGCCGGTGTCGGCACTGCTTTCCTTGCTCCACAGCGTATCGGTCACGCGGCCGTACAGCTCGACAAAGCGCGCGTTGCGGTAGCCGAACGGCCGCCAGAAGATTTCGGTGCTGTTCTGCACGCTGTCACTGTTGCTGCTCGGCGCGCCATTCAGGCCGCTGGAAGTGCTGGCACCGCGATAAGTCGTGGTGTTGGTCACGCCCCATTCGCGGGACAGGTCGGACACCGCCCGGCGGGTGTCGAACACCTGCTGGTCCGGCATCTGCAGATCACCGGTCTGTTGGTAATCCAGCACGCGTCGGAAATAGGCAATCGCCTGTGCGTCATCCGAGTTACGCATGGCCGTGTAGGCGGCGTCCTGAACTTCCTTAGGCTTGAGCCAGACCTGCCGGTCCACACGCTTGAACTCGTTCAACGCACCGCGATCATCGCCTGCCTGGCTGAGCAGGTAGGCAAGCTGCACTTCGTCACCCGGTTGCAACTGTCCCGAGTCGCGGGCCTGCTGCATTCGCTGCATGGCCTCGTTGGGTTGTCCCATCGCGGCATACAACGAAGCCTGTTCGCGCAGAGGCAGATTGCCGACGGCCAGTGCCTGGGCAAAATCCTGGCGCGCTCCAGAGCTGTCGCCCAGTCGCTGGCGCATCTGCCCGCGCTGAACGAGCAGGGTCGCATCGTTGCCATTGAGCGCCAGCGCTTCAGTCGCCGCAGAACGTGCCTCGCCATATTGCTGTTGGGCAATCAGCGCGCTGACCAGCAGTTTTCGATAAGCCACTTGTTGCGGGAAGCGGCGCACGGCATCACGGGCTTCGCTCAACGCTGTTTCGTTGTCGTCTCGGGCCAATGCGGCATAGCCACGGGCAGCCGTATTGGCTGCAAGCTGCTCCTCGATCGCCTGTCGACGTCGGTCCAACGCCGGTTGCGGTCCGACAGCCTGAACGGCGTCGTCGATTGCCACTTGAGCCTCTTCTAGGCGCTGTTGACGTTGCAGCGCTTCGATCAGCATCATGCGGTAATCGAGGTTCTTCGGTGCCTGACCGATGGCCTTGCGGGCATGCAGCGCCGAACCCGCGTAGTCTCGGTTGGCGTAGGCGCGCAGGGCGAGATTGCCTTCCAGATAACCGGGTTTTGGTCGGGCGGCAGGGTAGCGTTGCGGGTGATCGCGTCGTTCCTTGTCACGCTCGGCCAGCGCGATCAGCGTGCGCAACTGGTCAGCATCCTCACGCTGACGCAAGGCTTCGCGGGCCTTGGCGATGGCCAGGTCGTAATCCTTGCGGTTGTAGGCCGCATACGCTTCGTTGGCGACGGCGTAGGCCGGGCCGGTCAACGGCAGCGGCAGGATTTCGGCCTGACTGAACGGCGAACACAGGCTCAGGCCAGTCGTCATCAGCGACAGAATCAACGGGCGCTTCATAGCGGCTGCTCCGGGAGTGCGTCAGTTCGGTAAAGGTCGTGCTGACGTGCCACTGCGTGCTCGATGGTTTCGCGAGGCAGCACGCCGATGTCCACCAGGTAATCACCGATCCGGCCGTGGACATGCGGTTTGTAGCCGAGCATGGCCTTGCTGAACACGTCGCGGTCCAGCAATCCCTGCTCGATCAGCAGGTCGCCCAGCAACGGCGTGGCGGCAGGCAATGGCTGACCACCGACGGCTTGCAGCAAGCGCAGTTGCGCGACGATCTCGCTTTCACGGGCGATCAGCTGCACAGGTTCTGCACCCAGTTGTTCGGTGATCTGTTGCAGACCTTCTTCGGTCAACGGGCTGGCAACGGCGATTTCCTGCCGCCCCTGAATGGCGACAGACAGTGGAACGGCGCGCCAGCGCAGACAGAATTCGTCTGCGAGAGGCGAGTCGGCAGCGCGTTTGCTCGCGATGTCAAACACCCGGGGCAGGTCGCTCTGAAAGGCAATCGCTTCAGCCAGGGTTTCATCGTCGAGCCAGCCGTGGCTCAACAGGATGCGGCCCAACGGCAGCCTGCGGGTCTGTTGTTCGACCAGCGCGGTCTGCAGTTTCTCGTCGTTGATGGCTTGCCACGACAGCAGCACGCTGCCCAGCCGACGCGGCGCGATGGCGACCAGGTCGGTGGACGGGAAGTCGTGCATGGTCTTGTCCCACGCCAGCTTGCGATTGAGCAGCTTGCCCACCAGAAACATCCGCCAGGCCCGCGCCGCAGCCATGAAGTTGACGAAGTTACCGACCACCATGCGCGGCAGTGACAGCAGGCCGTGTTGCCAGCCGTACAGAATCGTCGTGAAATAGAAGCGGTGCACCATTCGCCAGAGCAGCGCAATGCCGTTGGCCACCAGCAGGTATTTGATGAGGCCATTGGTTTCGAATGGCGTCGGGAAACTGGTGTTCCACAGCCCGCTGGCGCGCAACACGATCAGCGCCACCAACTGCACCAGAATGAGGTAGGCAATGATGCTGATGAACGAAGTCACCACGCCCTTGCGGTCGCGAAACAACAGGTAGCGGTTGGCAAGCGAACCGCTCCAGCCCATCTGCTCCCAGCCTTGCAGGCCGATGCCCAGCGTCCAGCGAGCCTTCTGGCGAAACGCGGTGCGAAAGGTGTCCGGGAAAAACTCGCGAACACACAGCGGCATTTCCAGCGTCGACTCATACGGCTTGCGAAACCAGGATTTGCGCAAGACGCGAAACTGCACCGGGAAGCGTACGAAAATCGCCTGCATGCCGTACTTCGCCAGACGCGCGCCGACGTCGTAGTCCTCGGTCAGGCTTTCGGTGTTGAACGGCTGATTCTGGTTTTCGTCGGCCAGGACCATCAGGGCCCGACGCGAAAAACAGGTGCCCACGCCTGCGGACGGGACGGTATCGGTCATGCTTTCACGCACCACCAGATCCTTGCCGTGCCACTCGGCGAACTCGTCCATGTAGGTGCCCGCCACCCATTCGTACCAGTTGCGTTCCAGCGACACGACCGGCAGCTGGATCATGTCCTTGCGTGGCAGCAGGTAGTTGAACAGGCGCAGTTCCAGCGGGTGCAGCACGTCTTCGCTGTCATGCAGGATGGTCCCGGCGAACTGCATGGCATGGGTTTTCTCGTAGAGAAAGATCGCCTGGATCACCCAGTTCAGGCAGTCGGCCTTGCAAGTCGGGCCGTCATGAGGCACTTCAACGCGGTGCAGTTGTTTGTAGCGACGACGCATGCGCTCCACTTCATCGATGGTGCGCTGGTCGTTGATGTAGGTGCCGACGAACACCACGTAGTTCTGATAGTCGAGGGTCGACACCATGTTCTCGATCATCGGCGCAATGACGTCGTATTCCAGCCACGCCGGCACCATGATCGCCAGCGGCTGTTCGTCACGGGCCATCAACTGCTCGGCAGTCAGTGGCCGGTAGCGGCGTTCGGCGGTGAACTTGCGGTACAGGCGTCTGGCCCAGTACCAGACATCGATGATCAGGTCATCGATGCTCGACACCAGAATGATCAGGCCGACGACGATGGTCGCGACTTCCAGCACGCTGTAGTAATGGGCCAGCCAGTACGGCCAATAGAGCGACGTCATTGGGGCGTCCCGTTACGAGCGATTGCGACGGGCGCGACGGCCAGCCAGCAACAGCAGAAGAAACACCACGATTGCGCCGGGGATCAGCCACAGCAGCGAAGGCTTGCGCCACGCGTCCAGTCCGGTGGGTTCGTTGTCCTCGATCATCTGGCTGCCGGTCGGGTCCTTGGTATCGAAGGTCACCAGCGAACCGCTGTCAGCCAGCAGCGTGGCGTTGCCGCGCTCCAGCACCAGCGGACGGGCGAAGCTTGGCGCCTGACCGCCCAGTGTGCGATAGACCATGCCGCGCTGGTTGCCAGCCTCGACCACTTGCAGCGAAGCCAGGTGATTGAGTGTCTTGAGGTCCAGCAGCGTCTGCTCCTTGTGATTGATCAGCAAATGCCCGTCGTTGCCGACCTTGACCGACTCGGCACCGTCCTTGACCGGCAGGTCGAAGGCCAGGAATGCTTTTTCCGGGGCCACCGCAACACTGACGTCGTCGCTGACACTGAGCTGCGCACGCAGCGGCGACACGCCCGAGGCGCTGGCCACGTGGATGACCTGCGGCAGGCTGTCGGCCGGACGGTCGAGCCAGGTTTTAGGAACCATCACCTGAGTGCTGGCGGCAAAGCGTGCGGCCATGCCGGAGAAGTCGTCGCCAGGCGCCACCTTGTCGATGACCACATGGCTGGTCGGCAATACCGAAATCGGGAACGCCTGTGGCGTTTCCAGGCACTGATTGCTGACCGGCTGACGCTGGAAGGACACGCGCAGGGTGTTCTGTGCCGCCAACGCGTACTGAGGAATGCGCGCTTCGATGCGCTCCTTGCGGCCATCGGCATTCAGCTGCATGGCGCCGATCAGGTAGTCATTGAGGAACAGTGTGGCAACCGGCGGTGTTCCCGATGCACCCGGCGCTGCGGCGACATCGATCATGGCGGTCACCGGCACACGACCGTCATAAGCCACACTGCCCAGCGGGAACGAAGCGCTCCAGTCGGTCTTGGCCAGTACGTCCACCGTGCCCGGGCGACCACCGAGGCGCGTCAAGGCCACGCGGCCGTCTTCACTGAGCGGCATGGTGGTTTCTTCGCCGATGGACAATTGGCGAGTGAGCGCCAGTTTGTTCCAGGCTGAACTGAACAGACCGATGGCTTTGACCGCTGAGTCGGGCTTGATCATCAGCAGCGCGCGATTGCCAAGCAGCGCCAGGCTGACGTCGCTACCGGCGTCGGTGGCCAGGGTTTTTCTGCCCTGACGTTCGCGCCATTGGCTCAGCGCGGTGGCTGCCGAAGCGTCGAGCCCTTGGACCTGTTCCTGCAAGGCGTTCAGCGAATCGTCGATAGCCTTGAGCAGTTGCGGATCGTTGATGGCCAGATCGGCCTGCAGCGCCGGGGTCTGGCCCAGCATCAGCAAGGCACCGATTTCCGCCTGATTCTTCAACGTGTACTGGCCCTGGCCGTCAAGGCTGGCAAAGGCCGGAATCTGCTTGAGTTCGGCAGGCACGCGCAGACCGCTCAGGTCTATGCTGTCCTGAACGACCGGAAACGGCAGAATACGTGCCTGTTTACCGATACGTTCAAGCGCTACACCCAGACGCCAGGCGGCATCGTAGCTGGCGCCGGACAGCGTGCCGGGCGCAACGAGCAGGCCGGGTTTGCCGGGCAGCGCGTTCCATGCTGCGCCCACATCCTGCAATTGACTGGCGTCGTAGCTGTAGGTCAGGCGAGTGTGCGGATCGATGCGCAGTACATTGCCGATGGCGCGTTGATCTTCGCAAAGCGTTTTCGAGATCACCGAAGACCAGGCAATGCCCAGTCGTACCGATCCGGTTTCCCGCGCAGCTTTGTCCACACCCAGCGTAGCGCTGGCATTGCCTTGCTCTTCGTTGAGGCCCAGCGCGCGCACCGGGTAGCCATCCAGCGACAGCAGCAAGGTATTACGACCTGCCTCGCCGTTCAGGTAGCTGGCATCGAAGTTCAGGGTCGCATCTGTCAGCGCCACATTGGCAGGCACCGGCAGGTACAACTCGCGACGCGCGTCGGTCGCGTTGAGGATGATCGGACGGTCGATCCCCAGCTCCCGCAGTTCAATCACACGCTCCTGGCGGGCGTCCTGAGTGATACGGTTGATCGCCTGTGTCAGTGGGCTTTCTGCAGCCAGCGCAAAGGTGGGCATCAGAGCCAGCAGGCTCATCCCGCAGGCAAGGGCGTTCAACGCGCCCGTGTTCACGGTAACGGAAGATTTCATCAGGCAGATCTCTTGGAGGCTCTAGGCCGTTGGTTCTTGGTGCGAAGCGGGTCCGCAGAATGTTTTTGTAGGCACCCGGTCTGAACCGGGTGCCTTGGAAGGTGTGCAGTTTTTGTCGATTCTTAGCTGTGCGCCTGTGTCAGCGAGCCATGGCGCGCAACGGTTCAGGCTGAGACAGGGACGGCGGCGCCATCTCGATCTGCTCTGGACGACGACGCGGCAACTCGACGACAAACTCGCTGATCGGACGACCCATCAGCACGTCGACGATGCGCGCGCTGGCCTTGCCATCGCCATAAGGGTTCGCTGCGTGCGAGGCGTTCTGCCAAAGCTGCTCATCATCGAACAGCGCACTGACGCCCTGAATGATCGCCTCGGCTTCGGTGCCCACCAGACGCACGGTCCCTGCGGCCACAGCCTCGGGGCGCTCGGTCACATCACGCATCACCAACACCGGTTTGCCGAGCGATGGCGCTTCCTCCTGCACGCCGCCGGAGTCGGTGAGAATCACGTGGGCACGCTGCATGAGGCGCACGAACGACAGGTAGTCCAGCGGTTTGATCAGGTGCACATTGGGCATGTCACCCAGGTGTTCCGTGACCGGTCCCAGTACATTAGGGTTCAGGTGCACCGGGTAGACGATCTGTATGTCGTCGCGCATGGCGAGGGCGCGCAGTGCCTTGCAGATGTTCAGGAAGCCGTCGCCAAAGTTCTCGCGGCGGTGACCTGTCACCACCAGAACCTTGCGCTCAGGCACCAGAAACGAAAACTGTCGGTCGAGCGCATGACGCAGCTGGCGATTGGAGTCGATGCGCTGTGCGGTCATCTGCAACGCGTCGATCACGGTATTGCCGGTCACGAAGGACACACCCTGAAGGCGTTCGCCCAGTACATTGCGACGAGACTCGGCAGTCGGTGTGAACAGGTGATCGGAAATCAGATCGATACAGCGACGGTTCATCTCTTCCGGCCATGGCTGACGGATATCCCCGGTGCGCAAGCCCGCTTCGACGTGACCGATCGGGATCTGCCGGTGAAACGCCGACATGGCCGCAACCATCGCTGACGTGGTGTCGCCGTGGACCAGCACCTTGTCGGGTTTCATCTCGTCCAGAATCGGGTCGATGGCTGCGTACAGCGCAGCGGTCAGGGAATTCAGAGTCTGATGGGGGCGCATCACATCGAGGCTGTAATCGGCTTTCAGCTCGAACATATCGAGCACCTGCTGCAGCATGCTCTGGTGTTGGCCGGTAATGCAGATTCTCGAGTCGATACCCGGTTCCGCAGCAAGGGCCTTGACCAGAGGCGCCATCTTGATAGCCTCCGGACGAGTGCCAAAAATAGACAGAATTTTCATTCTGGCGTGCTGAGTAGCCATTGATTTTCTCCCGCCCGTCTATAGGCGTCGCACAGCAGTTGACCTGGGCTATGAGCAGCTCAAGTAACCAGCGAGTTGTATGATTTTTCGGGCGGGTGATATCGGAGTGGATGACTCGATGTTCACTTCAATGTGAAGTAGCGTTGTGCCTTGATACCCGGATTTGCGACGATTATTAGCAGATGATATTAGTAATGCCAAACTTTTTATAAAGTATTTTACAAAGGGAATATCAGGCGGAACTTTGTTTTTGAAAGTCGGTCAGTGAAGGGTTGATTGTTTTTGGAGGGAGCTTTCGACCAGCAAAAGCGGGGTGTTGAGGGGCGTTGTATAGCGGGAGATTGAACTTTTTCAAATGCCTCGATAAAGGCTGTTGGGTCTTGGCTTTAAATAAGGTTTTTGGAGGTATCGTTTTCCTGACGCCTGATTAATGACAGTGGTGAATACCACGGTTCATAAAAATGACGTGATTATAATGACGGTGTATCAGGACGCTGGAAGTTAGTCGTTTATGCTGTAGCTGAGCGGTCTGTATGCGGTGCGTCAGGTAACATTGATTCTACAAAGTAGTACATGAATATAGAATGTATGCGCGCCATAGAGTGGCGTATCAAGAAATGAGCCGCGGCCAGCTCGCATGAAGAAGCCGCGGGACTCTGAGGTGCAAGCCTGATGTGAATCAGCTGTCAGCGTCAGCAGCGGAAGGTTCGGACAGCTCGCTCAGGGCTGAAGCATTGTTCTTGAATGCGGCGGCGAACACGGCGCGATTCTTCGCCATGTAGATGCTCGCATCTTCTGCGTGCTTCTCGGAAAGCCCCGGCACGTTCTTGACCAGAACGTCGGTGAGAAGCTCGGCCAGCTCCAGCATTTGGTCGTGCGCATCGGCGAGTTTACGGTCCACGAAAGTAGTCTCCAGATCGCGGGTACTGCGGTAAAGGGTTTCAACAGCCATTTTGGCCTCGTCGTCATATCCAGTGTGGAAGGGCTGGCCCCGGTGCACGTTGACCGGGGTGGTGCAACAGACAGTGATCCTGCATGGCTGGCGTGACAGTCGCCACATCACATGCCTTGCGTGTGAAACAAGCCATTACTGTATCTTTATACAGTGTTCAGCATAAGCCAGGCAACCCCTGTCTGGATAGTGGCCTTCACGCATCTTTTTCTCGCGCAGATGTGCCTTGCGACAACCCGTCGCGCTCTCAACCATAGCCTATGGCCCTGTTCCTGCTTTAAAAAGCACGCCACACAGCGCGTCACACGCACACCGCATCATCCGATCCAGTTCGGATCGAGATAAACGAAGGTTCAGAGGTAGAGAGTCATGGGAAACAAATGGGCAGAAAAAATGCGCCAACGCGTGCATGCGCAAGCCGAATCACTGGGCAATCTCTGCGTCGAGAGCTTTCACTTCCTGGCACTGTTCGCCATTGGCGCCATCACGGCATGGGCCTCGGTTGTGGCTTTTCTGGGAATGGTCGAGAAGGGCAACGTCACGGTCGATGACATCCTGCTGCTGTTCATCTACCTCGAACTGGGCGCGATGACGGGGATTTATTTCAAGACCAACCACATGCCGGTGCGTTTCCTGATCTACGTAGCGATCACCGCGTTGACGCGTCTGCTGATCTCGGACGTGTCTCATCACAATCCGCCTGATCTGGGCATCATCTACCTGTGTGGCGGCATTCTATTGCTGGCATTTGCGATTCTGGTCGTGCGCTATGCGTCGTACAAATACCCGTCGGCCAAGATCCCCGACTCATCCAGCCCGGTAAAAGGCGCGGTGACGGAAGAAAAAGGCGATGTTTGAAATACGCTGACGATCGTTCCCATGCTCGTGCGCTAAGCGTTATACATAAGTCTTCTTGGAGGAATACGATAATGATCGTTCCTACGCTCCGCGTGGGAATGCCCCCCAGGACGCTCCGCGTCCGCTCTTGAATGTGGCGCAGATGCGCGGCCAAGCTCCAGCGTTATCCACGTCATGCGCTCGGCTCACTGGATCCCCAATCTGTGCCATTTGTGACGCAGAGCGTCACGGGATGCATGCCCACGCGGAGCGATGGGCACGATCAGTGTTAGGGCTGACTTGTGTATAACGATGAGTGCTCGTGCGTGGGAGCGACGCCCGGAACGCTCCGCGTCCGCTCTCGAATGTGACGCAGAGCGCCCCGGGCGGCATGCCAATGCAGAGCATTGGCACGATCTGCTTAAGTAGCGGACTGGCTCGATATCCAGTCTGCCACCGATCAGTTGACCCACACCCCGGCATGCCAATGCCATCCATCACCCGCGCTTTCCCAATGCGGATGCACATAGCGATAGCCAGGTCGTTCCGCTACCCAGTGGCCGTGAACCGGTACATAACGTCCGTCACTCCAATGCCAGTAACCACGCGACCAGACATACCCCGGACGAGGCGCAGGCTCCACCTCGATCACCCGCTCGGGCGGCGGCTGAGGCGCGATCACTTCAACATATTCATGGGGCGGCGGTCGTCGTTCGTGGACGATTCGCTCTTCGACGCAGCCGGACGCCACTACCAGTGTTGCAACCAATATCCCGTAACGTAAGAACATGTTGCCTCCTCGGAATGCTCCGCAGGTGGAATGCAGCCGAGGCCATTGCCGGAGCTGCTTGAATGTCAGTGCGCAGGGACAGGTTTAACAGCTTGAATCTGTACTCTGCCTGAACTTGCTGCACACTTGCTGCACAGAGGAGGCGGGGCAGTAGGCAATATTTCTTTTTCACCTGCTGATTTTTGCGTTGAGATAAAGCTTGTATTCCAGCACCATTCTGGTTCCCGAAGGCTTCAGATGGACAGGATTCCGGCATGCTGGACGCTAACGCAACCCATATCTCCCTCACGCTGGAGGGCATATCCGTTGACTTTCAAGTGCTTGCTTTCGTCGGTCGCGAAGCGCTCAACCAGCCGTATTGCTTTGACATCGAACTGGTCAGCGCACGACCTGACATTGCACTTGAAGAACTGCTGCACAAGCGCGCCTGCCTGACCTTTGGTGCCACCGGCAAGGGTGTCATCCACGGTCTGGTCTATCGCATCGAGCAAGGTGACTCCGGCAAAAGGCTGACCCGTTACAGCATCAGTCTGGTGCCTCAGCTTGCCTACCTGCGACACAATCACGACCAGCAGATCTTCCAGCAACTGTCAGTGCCAAAGATCATCGCTCAGGTGCTGGAAGCACGCGGCATCCTGGCCGACGCCTATCGCTTTCAGCTCGGCGCGGTTTACCCCGAGCGTGATTACTGCGTGCAGTACGATGAGTCCGACCTGCATTTCATCCAGCGGCTTTGCGAAGAAGAGGGGATTCATTTCCACTTTCAACATTCCGCCAGCGGACACACCCTGGTGTTCGGAGACGATCAGACGGTGTTCCCCAAGCTTGCGCCCGTGAGCTATCAACAGGACTCCGGCATGGCTGCCGAGCAACCGGTGATCAAACGTTTCAATCTGCGCCTGGAAACCCGTAGCACCCGTGTCAGCCGCCGCGATTACGACTTTGAAAAACCCAGCGTTCTGCCCGAAAGCTCAGCCAAAAGCGAGTTTGCTCCGGACCTTGAAGATTACGATTATCCGGGGCGGTTCACCGACCGTGCCCGCGGTAAACAGCTGGCAACGCGAGCCCTTGAGCGCCATCGCAGCGACTATCGTCTGGCAGAAGGCAAAGGCGACGAGCCTACACTGGTCAGCGGCCACTTCCTGGCCCTCAACGAACATCCGCGCGCCGAGTGGAATGATCTGTGGCTGCTGCTGGAGGTTATTCACGAGGGCAAGCAGCCCCAGGTGCTCGGTGAAAACATCACCAGCGATGTGACTGACAACAAAGACGACTTTCACCAGGGCTACCGCAACCGTTTTCTTGCCACACCTTGGGATGCCCACTTTCGTCCGGAGCTCGAGCATCCAAAACCCAAGGTGCTCGGCAGCCAGACCGCCATCGTCACCGGCCCGGCAGGTGAAGAGATCCATACCGACCCGTACGGTCGCGTCAAAGTGCAGTTCTTCTGGGATCGCGAGGGTCAGTCGGACGGCAACACCACATGCTGGCTGCGCGTTGCCAACGGCTGGGCAGGCAGCGCTTACGGCGCAATCGCTATCCCGCGCATAGGTATGGAAGTACTTGTCACCTTTCTTGAAGGTGATCCTGATCAGCCGCTGATCACCGGCTGCCTGTATCACAAGGAAAACCTTGTGCCCTACGAGCTGCCCGCCAACAAGACCCGTAGCACCTTCAAAACCCTCAGCTCACCGGGTGGTCAGGGTTACAACGAATTTCGTATCGAAGACAGGAAAGGCGCCGAACAGATCTACATCCATGCCCAGCGTGACTGGGATGAGAACATCGAGCACGACCAGAAGATCCATATCGGCAACGAGCGGCACGACACGGTTGAAGCCAATGTCCTCAGCCAGTTCAAGGTTGAAGAACACCGCATCACACATCTGGACCGCAAGACCGAAACCCGTGCCGACGATCACCTGACCGTGGGCGCGACGCAGCATCTGAAGGTAGGCACCGCGCAGTTCGTCGAAGCCGGTCAGGAAATCCACTACCACGCAGGTCAGAAGGTGGTGGTGGAAGGGGGCATGGAGCTCACGTCCAAGGCAGGCGGGAGTTTCATCAAGCTTGATGCCGGTGGCGTAACGATCAGCGGGGCGGAGGTAAAGGTCAATACAGGAGGCTCTGCGGGTGTCGGGACCGGGATCGGTATTCTGGCCCCGCTCATTCCTGGGCTGGCTGCTGTCGACGCCGCCGGGAATCTGATGAAAGAAGCCAAGGCCAACCCGACCTGGCTTGAGCTGAACCTGCATTATGACAACCTTGAACCGGTGCCTGGTGCGTCGTATCGCGTCGACTTTGCCGATGGATCGACACGCGAAGGTGTGCTGGACGACGACGGCTTCGCCCGGCTCGAAGATGTTCCGCAAGGCCCGGCCAAGGTCTACTACGGCGAAGATCCGAGGCCGTTCACTCGCGAAAGCGTGACCGTTGTCCAGAACTCGGATGAAAAGGTTAACGAAGACCTACGCAAACTCGGTCTGGACCCAGACCAGATCGATCTACAGGCATTGGTGGAAAAAGCCGCAGGGAGAGTGTCATGAGCGGGGAAGTCACTGAAGGAACAAATGGCGGCGAAGACCGCAGCGACGCTTATCAGGAGGCTGCTGTTGAACTGGCCAAGGGTATTGCGCTCGGTGCCGTCCCTTTTCTTGGCCAGGCCATCGACGCCTACGACACCATCGAGTCGTCGATCGTCCTTTACAACTCAGAGTCGACGTCAGGTAAGGAGGACGCTCAGTTTGACCTGTTGATGGCCATCATCGGCTGGATTCCAGGGCCGGGTGACGGCCTCAAGAAAAGCATGCGCATCGTCAACAAGGACCCCGAACGCTACGCCCCGGTCCTCTTTGACCTGCTGCGTTTCGTGCTGCAGGAATGCGGCATCAAGACCAGCCCTGAAGAACTGCTCAAGCAGGTATTCGATGCCGGGAAGCTGCGGGGTGAGCTGGATGACATCATCACAGGCGTCAAGGGTTCCTCGACATTTCAAGGGCTGCCCAACTGGGCAAAGACGTCTGTCGTTACCGTCCTTGCCGCCTCCCGCGACAACATGCCAGCCATAGTTGGCGTCGTTGAAAAGCGACTGGTGAAATGGAAGGGAATGCAGCGAAACAGCTCTGCGGCGTCCTCTGGTTCCAGTCATCCGAAACGGGTCGAGAAGCCCGCCAGCAAGGACACGACTGTTGCGGCGCAGGGTAAGGAAAACGCCAGCGGCACCCATTCCAATCAGGTCGAAGCTTCCCGAGTTGGCCTGCAAGCACCGTCCAGTATTCTGAACGAAGGGCTGGGCGTGAGTGGCGAACACATCGCCGACTATATCTGCGCAGTCGAATTTGGCTGGGGCAAGGACTGGGACGGGCATGACAAGGGCTCGGACGGGAAGTGGCTTGAGGGTTTGCCGAGTGGGAGCAAGTTGGGGAAGCTGTCGGCGGGTGGTAGTCCGAAGGCGAAGCATGTGCTTTACAAGTTGACAGATGGTGCGAATGGAACGGGCATTGATGCTGTATGGAGAGCTGATCCGGCCAACAATGAAGGAAAGAAATTCGCTATCGTCGAAGCCAAGGCGAGTCGGGATGAAGATGCCCCGAAATTTACACGTAAACTGAACAATACGCGGAAGCCGGGGATTGGATCCAAGCTGGGTGTATCCGGGATATCTGATCCTAGCGAGCTAATTGAACCAATAGACCAAAACGACACACAAACTAACAGCAACAGTCTTAGCAGTGGCAAAAGAAAAAAAGCAAAAACTAACCGCGAAGTCGATGTCAGCAATAGAAAGAGGGATGTTTTAGTACAGATGAGTAGCGAGTGGATAACTAGAAATATTGACAGAGCTGTGAACGGAAGAGCTCTTGCATATCAAGTGATGAGTTCCTATAGTCGCCATCTATTTTACGCACCTCTATTCCACACCAGTTTGAGTCCAAAGGAGCATGCCAGCGCCCAACTAGAAAGCCTTAGCGAAAGTACTCACAGAAATCATAAATCATTTCATTATACCGAGCATGAAGTGAAAGGATTTGTAAATAAACGAAAAAAATCCTTAACAAAAAAACATGGCGCACTAGACTCGCTTAAGATTGAGGTTTAACTACCATGAGCAAAAGACAACGTTTTTTTAGCGAGAGCCACTACGACAACTTCTTGAAAGAATACCATAAAGTTATTGAACTTAGTAATACAACTCCACTTCAGGCTGATTCGCCTGAGGAAGAGGCAATGCTGCGCTCAACATACCTAGTGCAGCTATCACTTGATAAGCTTCTAGCCACTTATACGATTGGGGGCGAGATTTCCTCACTAGCCCCAGCACTCGAGGAACTAGTAGAAAGATACGAAACAAGGCAACTCAAGCTTGCAGAGTATAAAGGAATTCCTGACATATCTCCACTTGCAATAAGCGACTGGGCTGATCAATATGAAGAATGTGTTCAGGTTATAGGGTTCTGTATTCTGCTACATCGCACTGATCTTCTCACTAGGTTTGTGATGCTAATTGATCGCGCTGGTTATGCTGGCGACGATACTCTATATGAAGACCTGCTTGTCAAAGTTTTGCCAAACAGACATGATGTGGATCAATGGTTTCACGATATTTACTCGCCCTTAATTCGGGCGATCTATGCGGACAGCAAAGAGGATGCCACAGCATGCCTGAAAGAGTACTGCAGTCGGTGGTACCCTGCGTTCGAACAAGCACCGTGGCATGAAAGTCATTTAAAAGGAGAAAATGGTAATTACGTCGGATACTGGGCAATTGAAGCTGGAGCCATCGCTTTTTTGTACGGTATAGATGACAGTAAAATAGACCACATGGTCTACCCCAAAGACCTGGTCGAATACGCCAGAAATTACAATGGTGAAGCTGGCTCCCAAATCAACCGCATTGTCGCTGGCGACCCCTGCAGCAAAACAGGCTACTGGTTCACCCCAGCCCAAGCCAATTCAAG
This sequence comes from Pseudomonas viridiflava, assembly GCF_900184295.1. Classification (NCBI taxonomy): domain Bacteria; kingdom Pseudomonadati; phylum Pseudomonadota; class Gammaproteobacteria; order Pseudomonadales; family Pseudomonadaceae; genus Pseudomonas; species Pseudomonas viridiflava. Next base: position 4,785,569 of record NZ_LT855380.1, on the reverse strand, counting down.
ACGCCACTTTCAGCAAGGCGAGATCATGCCAAGTATCAGTGATTCGACGTGGGGCGATACGCTTTGGTACTGGTCGGGAGAGGATTAAGGCGGCAGATCGGCGGGGGAAATATGCTCTTAAGACCAGCCCTGAAGAACTGCTCAAGCAGGTATTCGATGCTGGGAAGCTGCGCGGTGAGCTGGATGACATCATCACAGGCGTCAAGGGTTCCTCGACATTTCAAGGGCTGCCCAACTGGGCAAAGACGTCTGTCGTTACCGTCCTTGCCGCCTCCCGCGACAACATGCCAGCCATAGTTGGCGTCGTTGAAAAGCGACTGGTGAAATGGAAGGGAATGCAGCGAAACAGCTCTGCGGCGTCCTCTGGTTCCAGTCATCCGAAACGGGTCGAGAAGCCCGCCAGCAAGGACACGACTGTTGCGGCGCAGGGTAAGGAAAACGCCAGCGGCACCCATTCCAATCAGGTCGAAGCTTCCCGAGTTGGCCTGCAAGCACCGTCCAGCATTCTGAACGAAGGGCTGGGCGTCAGTGGCGAGCACATCGCCGACTATATTTGCGCAGTCGAATTTGGCTGGGGCAAGGACTGGGACGGGCATGACAAGGGCTCGGACGGGAAGTGGCTTGAGGGTTTGCCGAGTGGGAGCAAGTTGGGGAAGCTGTCAGCTGGCGGAAGTCCTAAGGCAAAGCATGTGCTTTACAAGCTGACAGATGGGGCGAACGGAACAGGGATTGATGCGGTTTGGCGGGCTGATCCTGCTAACAATGGGGGTAAGAAATTTGCGATTGTCGAAGCCAAGGCGAGTAAGGATGAGGATGCGCCTAAGTTTATGCGAAAGTTGAACAATACGCGTAAACCGGGGGTTGCGTCCAAACTGGGTGTGTCTGGCCTGGGTGATCCTAGCGAGTTAATCGAGCCTATTGAGAATGATCCAGATATTGCTGACGGTAAAAAGAAAAAAACTCTTAATTCTGGAAAAGCAAGCACTCAAGCTAAGCCAGCTTCTAAAAAATCACCCGCTAAAAGTAAACAAATATTGGTTCAGATGAGCATCGAGTGGATAGGCAGAAACCTTGATAAGGCAGTCAAGGGTAACGCTCTGGTTGCACAGATACTGGCGTCAAATAGCAGGCATCTTTTTTACTCTCCACTGTATCATTCAAGCTTGAGTCCTAAAGAGCATGCTGAGGCTAGGCTAAAAGGGTTAGATGAAGTTGATCACCGAAATCATAATGCTTTTCACTATGGCGAAATGGAAGTCAAGCGTTTCGTAAATAAGCGTAAAAAGTCTTTGGCCAGAAAATACGGTGCTTTAGAGACACTTAAGGTTGAGGCGTAATTATGAGTAAGCGGCAAAAATTTTTCAGTGAAAAGCATTACGAGATTTATCTTGCAGAACACGATGAGGTAGTTGAGTTTTTCAAGATCAATGATTTTCAGTCTGATTCGCCTGAAGAAGAGCTTTCGCTTAGGGGCGCCTTTTTTCAAACTTTGGCGCTCAAGAGGATTTTTATCGCCTATACAGCTGGAGAGACGATTGAATCGCTTTTCCATCTGCTTGACGATTTGATTGATAAATATGAGGTCCGTCAAAAAACTCTTGCTATTTATGAAGGTGCACCAAATATTTCGCCCTTGGCTTTAGATGACTGGCCAGATCAATACGAAGAAGCAGTTCAAGTCATTAGTTTATGCATCTTGATGCATCGCATTGACCTGTTGGCACGTTTTGTGAGACTTATGGATGAAGCGGGCTATGCTGGTGATGACACTCTTTACGAAGATTTGTTAAGAAAAGTTTTGCCTAACAGGCATGATGTTGATCAGTGGTATCACGACGTATATACACCCCTTATTCAAGCTATCTATGTTGTCGATAAAACAGAAGCACCGAGGTTGCTAAAAAAATATTGTCAGCAATGGTATCCAGCATTTAAACAAGCTCCGTGGCACGACACTCACCATCAAGGAGACGGTGGGAACTATGTGGGTTATTGGGCCTTCGAAGCTGGTGCAATCGCCTTCCTATATAACATAGACGACAGCAAGATAGATCATATGGTCTATCCCAAGGATTTGGTCGAGTACGCAAGAAATTACCAAGGTGCTAATGGCACTCAGATCAACCGAGTGGTCGCTGGCGATCCCTGCACCAAGACCGGTTATTGGTTTACTCCAGCCCAGGCCGATTCAAGACGCCACTTTCAGCAAGGCGAGATCATGCCAAGTATCAGTGATTCGACGTGGGGCGATACGCTTTGGTACTGGTCGGGAGAGGATTAAGGCGGCAGATCGGCGGGGGAAATATGCTCTCAAGACCAGCCCTGAAGAACTGCTCAAGCAGGTATTCGATGCCGGAAAGCTGCGCGGTGAGCTGGAGGACATCATTACAGGCGTCAAGGGTTCCTCGACATTTCAAGGGCTGCCCAACTGGGCAAAGATATCTGTCGTTACCGTCCTTGCCGCCTCCCGCGACAACATGCCAGCCATAGTTGGCGTCGTTGAAAAGCGACTGGTGAAATGGAAGGGAATGCAGCGAAACAGCTCTGCGGCGTCCTCTGGTTCCAGTCATCCGAAACGGGTCGAGAAGCCCGCCAGCAAGGACACGACTGTTGCGGCGCAGGGTAAGGAAAACGCCGGCGGCACCCATTCCAATCAGGTCGAAGCTTCCCGAGTTGGCCTGCAAGCACCGTCCAGTATTCTGAACGAAGGGCTGGGCGTGAGTGGCGAACACATTGCCGACTATATTTGCGCAGTCGAGTTTGGCTGGGGCAAGGACTGGGACGGGCATGACAAGGGCTCGGACGGGAAGTGGCTTGAGGGTTTGCCGAGTGGGAGCAAGATGGGGAAGCTTTCTAAAGGTGGCAGTCCGAAGGGAAAGCACATCCTTTACAAGTTAACCGACGGCGCTAACGGAACAGGTATTGATGCAGTATGGCGCGCGAATCCTGCTAACAACGGAGGCGAAAAATTTGCCATAGTCGAGGCCAAGGCGAGCCGTGATGAAGATGCGCCGAAATTTATGCGTAAAATGAACAATACTCGGAAGCCGGGGGTTAGTTCTAAACTGGGAGTGTCGGGCCTTGCTGAGCCAAGCGAACTGATTGAGCCCCGTGAAATCCCAGAAAACAAATCACTTGCTAATAAATCAAAAAAAGTAAGCACTGGTAAAAATAATACTAATACAACAAAAATCGAAGCTCGCCCATCTAAAGCTCCAAGGCGTTTACTTGTTCAAATGAGTGACGAGTGGATTGAGGAGAATTTGGAGAAAGCCGTCTCGACGTATTCTTTACAGCTTCAAGTGGCTGCATCATACAGTCGCCATTTGTTCTACACACCGTTATATCACGGCAGCCTGAGTCCCAAAGAACATGCAAGCGCCCGCTTGAACAACTCTGATGAGTCTTCCCACCAGAGTCACAAGGCTTTTCATTACGGAGAGAATGAAGTTAAAGGCTTCGTGAACAAGCGTAAAAAATCTTTAGCCAAAAAGTATGGCGCACTAGACTCTCTCAAGTTTGAGGCCTAACCAGATGATCAAAAGACAAAAACTCTTTAGCGAAACCCATTATAAGAACTTTCTTAACGATCATGATGAGGCGACAGAGCTTCTAAAAAAAAAGATATTTAAGTCGGATACCCCTGAAGGGGAAGCTACGCTTCGCTCAAGATTCACACAGCGTTTAGCACTTCGAAGGCTCACAGCGACATATACAGCGGGAGAGGACATATCATCTCTCCCACCTCTACTTGAAGATTTGATTGAAAAGTATGAGGCACGACAAGCTGCTCTTGCAACGTCAGAAAATTCGCCTGACATTTCACCTTTGGCATTAGATAGCTGGCCACACGAATATGAGGAGTGCGTACAAGTCATAGGGTTCTGCATCCTATTACATCGCATTGACCTATTGAAGCGATTCGTCAAGCTTATAGATAATGGCGGGTACGAGGGGGAAGATACACTATATGAAGATCTACTTTGCAAAATGCTACCTAGCAGGCACGATATCGATCAATGGTATCACGACGTATATTCATCTTTAGTACAGGCAATATATGCAAAATCCAAAATTGAAGCTGCTGAATATTTGGAGAAATATTGCAAACAATGGTATCCCGCATTTAAACAGGCTCCTTGGCACGACACGCACCTTCAGGGAGAAGACGGTAATTATGTAGGCTATTGGGCCATCGAAGCCGGCGCCATCGCTTTCCTATACAACATAGACGACAGCAAGATAGATCATATGGTCTATCCCAAGGACCTGGTCGAATACGCAAGAAATTATCAAGGCGCTAACGGCACTCAGATCAACCGAGTGGTCGCTGGCGATCCCTGCACCAAGACCGGCTACTGGTTTACTCCAGCCCAAGCCAATTCAAGACGCCACTTTCAGCAAGGCGAAATCATGCCAAGTATCAGTGATTCGACGTGGGGCGATACGCTTTGGTATTGGTCGGGAGAAGAATGAAATCTTCAATGAAGCGTTCAACGCGAAGTCAGTGTTGAACGCTTTGTCATCAAAGCCCCGTCGACTGGATAGGACGTGGCAAGGGTTGAATCAGGATTCATGGTTGTTTTAAAACCTGACAGCCCGATCAGATCCCCGCCGCCAGATTCGGCCGCTTTCGCTGCCACTCGTCATTGGACGGCGCGCCTGGCTGGCGAAGGGCTGCGCCATCTGTCATTGCAGCCAGGATCTTGATTGCGCTGTCGCCACGTTCGATGGCAATGCCGAACTGCACGCTTTCTATCAGGCGGCGCAGGCGTTCCGGGTCGTTACGTTGAGCGGCGCTGATCAGGCGCTTGGCGACGACGCCACGTTCATTGGAGAGCGTCAGCATGATGCTGCCGTCCAGTCCTTGAATGCTCAGATTCACCCGATAGTCCGGATGGAAAGTGTCCGTGATCATCTGAAAAGGATTGTCCATATCATTTACCTGCTCAATGGTTCTGCATAAGTTGACCGGGTGTAAGTCCTTTTGGTTCTCAGCGGCCGATCAGTGGCTTGGCCGTGGTTTGGGTGTCGCCATTGGTGGGTTGCACGGTTCGGGCCATTTTCAGGAGTCGGCTGATTCGACGCGCTGGATCTGTAACCGTCAGCACCGAATTTCGCTGAAGGCAGGTGCACTGTCAGCTCGGCGACGGCGATGCTTGAAGGCACCTGATCAGATCTGTCTCGTGTACTGACGGATGCTGTCAGAAAGGCGATTTTTTCTAATCCAGTTCGATGGATTGTCAGACATTCAGACGCTTTTCCTTTTCGGGCAAACATTCGCGTTTGCGGGATGGAAACCTCGTTTGGAGGTGTTCCGAAAAGCGCGGCAGTGGAGGCTCTGGACTGCGGCTGGAAGAGGGTAGAATGCCCGCCTTGCGGGTAATCAGCTAGCGCTTGAAGGCAGGTCAGCGATGACCGTTTTTGCTCGCGGGAGAGGCTGGAACAGCGCCCGGTATTGGCTTTGTCACTGGATGTTAAATTCGATAGACGGCATCTGGACGTTGCCCGGCAGCAGGGTGACTGTGTTCCAGGTGATACAAAGATGTGCGTCGAGCGTTTGTGGTGCGCACCGATCAGTCGCAGGCTGGGTCATTTTGCGATGCGTTTGCCCGGCCAGTATCGGGCATCACGAATAGACAAGAAGGGCGAACCCTTGCGGATTCGCCCTTCTTGTCTATTCGTGAAACCTGTTCATGCAGTGAATCGGAATCAGCTTAAACGAGCGGCTTCTTTCTCCTGTTCTTTTTCCAGGAATTCCTCTTCAAGCAGCGCGTCCGGGCTGACCGAATCCTCATCCTGCTCGGTCAGGATGGGCGCTGCACCGCGCTTGCCGCGCAGCTTGCCGAACAGATGCTCAAGGGCGTGATCGAGTTTTACCGCCGCGCCATCCACAGCCTGATCTACCGTATCGGCCTTGTGGGAAACAGAAATAGGTTGGTGTCCTTTTGGCCGGGCTTCCATCTGGCATTTGATGTCATGCGGGCCTGGCTTGTCGCCGTTTTCATCGCGGATATGGACTTCCACGCGAGTCAGGTATTCGTCGTAATGTTCGAGCGTGCTTTCAACGGTGGTACGAACCCACTCCTCCAGTCGGATACTGCTTTCGATGTGATTATCGCTATTGACCTGGATTTGCATAGTTAATCCTTATTAGGGCTTGCTCGTGTGAGCCTGGACTGCGCGATGACTCGCGGTTTCGTTTGCGCTCATTCACAGTGTTGGCGGCAATGACCCAACAATTCAACCCCAATATGGAAGAAATATTTCGCAGTAGAAAAAAACAGGAAGTGTTTGAACGAAAATTCCATACGGTAACGGTATGGATTTCCTACTGGTATGTCTGGGAGGGGAGGGTGATCGTGTCATTGTGAGTCAGGCGTGCATCGTGACGCTCCGCGTCACAAATGGCGCAGATTGCGGATTCGGCGAGCCGAGCGCATGACATGTATGACGATAAGCGCTGGAGCTTGGGCATGCACCCACGACGCTCTGCGACACATTCGAGAGCGGACGCGGAGCGTCCTGGGAGGCGTTACCACGCTGCAGCGTGGGAACGATCAGCGTGATCTCAAGCTCACCGACCATGCCCATGCTTGCGCTCAGAGTTATACCCAGGTCTTGCTGCAACCATGGGGTGCATGGGCACGATCAGTCAGCGATCAAAACGCAACCGAGGTCTGCACGTACAGCGTGCGTGGCTCGCCGACGTATTTGCCGCGGTTGTTGTCGTCGAAAGAGCGGGTGTAGTACTGGCGGTTGAAGATGTTCTTCACGCCGACTGCCACGTTCAGGTCGGACAGCTGCGGGCCGAAGTCGTAACCGGCGCGGGTGCTGAACAGCATGTAGCCGGGAATGCGGCCGGTGCTGCCGTCGGCGCTTTCAGCCGAGGTGTTGGCGTTGTCGGCGAACTGGTCGCTCTGGAATGAGCTGTCCAGGTTGAGTTTCCATGGGCCTTCGGTGTAGCTGACGCCCATCGTGCCTTTGTGCTTCGAGGAGAACGGCACACGGTTGCCCTTGTTCGGGCCGTCCTCGCGGATGGTGGCGTCCACGAACGCGTAGGTTGCGTACACGTCGTAACCCGCCAGTGCCGGGCTCAGACCTTCCAGCGCGTAGTTGATGCTGGTCTCGATGCCCTGATGGCGTGTCTCGCCGCGGGCGATGACGGTGTCGTTGGTCTGGTTGCTGTCGTACTGGTTGTCGAAGTTGATCAGGAAGGCCCCGATCTCGGCGCGCAGGTTGCCGTTGTCATAGCGCGTGCCCAGCTCCCAGGTGCGTGCTTTCTCGGGTTTCACTTCGCCGCCGGTGACACGGTTTGGCATCTGGCTGTACTGCACGCTGCCGAACGAGCCTTCGGTGTTGGCGTACAGGTTCCAGGTGTCGGTGAGGTGGTAGAGCACGTTCAATGCAGGCAACGCGGTGTTGTAGTCGCCCTGGTATTTGACGTTGGTCAGGTTGTTGTTCTGCGCGGTGTCGATCATCTCGTAGCGAATGCCGGGCGTGATGGTCCACTTGCCGATGTCGATCCGGTCATCGATGTAGAACGCGTGCGCCTCGGTCGATCCACGGGTGTCGCGGTCGTTGCGGCTGGCAGTGGTCGGCAAATCGCCGGACACCGGTTCGCGATAGCGCAGTTCATGACCCGCTTCGTTCACGTAGCGATAGCCGACGCCCACTTCGTGCCAGGTTTCACCCAGCGCGAAACCTTGCGAGAAACGTGTTTCCAGGCCGCGTACCCAGTATTCACGAGGCGACAGGGAGACAAAGCTGCCCTGGTCCAGATAACCACTGCGCAGGGTCTTGGTGAAGAAGGTGTTGGCAGTGAAAACGCGGGCATCCTGCTCGTAGCGATAGCCGAAGTTGAACATGGTGCGACGGCCCCAGAACTTGTCTTTCAGTCGAGTCGACTGATACGGATCGGCATCGTAGTCCGCAACACTCAGGCCGCCAGGCATTTCGGCTTCGCCATCGTAGTACTGGGCCATGGCGTTGAGGCTGTTGGCGTCGTCGATCTGGTATTTGCCTTTGAGGATCAGGTCATCGATCTGTGTGTCACTGTGCTCGCGCCAGTCGCCGCCGCGCACGCCGGAATACAAAATCGCGCCGCCCAGGCCATTGTCAGCGGTACCGCCCGCCAGCAGGTTGCCGGTGGTCTTGAAGCCGTCGTGGCTGGAAGACGGGCTGGTTTCGGTCTGGATGCCGCCTTTGAGCGTTGGTTCGTCGGGAATGGCGCGGGTCACGAAGTTGACGATACCGCCGACGTTCTGCGGGCCGTAACGCACTGCGCCACCGCCACGCACCACGTCCACGGCGTCCATGTTGCCCATGCTGATCGGCGCGAATGACAACTGCGGCTGACCGTAAGGTGCGAACGGCACCGGGATGCCATCCATCAACACGGTGGAGCGTGAGGCCAAACGTGGATTCAGGCCGCGAATGCCGAAGTTCAGCGCCATGTCATGGCTGCCCGTGCCGTTGTTGTCCGGGGCATTGACGCCGGGGATGCGGTTCAGTACATCACGGGCGGAGGTGGCGCCGACACGTTCGAATTCTTCGCGGCGGATCACGTCACGTGCGCCAGGATGTTCGAACACGTTGGTCTGCTGAGCCTCGCCCAGCCAGTCACCGACGACCGTTGAGACACCCAGTTCTATCGGTGCGCCAGCGACACTGGCCGATTGCACGGTGAAGCCGTTATTGCCATCAGCCACGGCATTCAGACCAGTGCCCTCGAGCAGTGCGTTGAGGCCTTGCCCGGGCGTGTATTGACCTTCGAGGCCACGGCTTTTCAGGCCGCTGGTGATCTGCGAACCATAGGAAATCAGCACGCCTGCTTCCCGACCAAATTGGCTCAACGCCGTTTCCAGCTCGCTCGGTGCGATGTGGTAAACCCTGGGTGCTGCATCTGCTGCATAGGCCATCGACAGGCTGCCCACCGAAAGGCTGGCGCCGAAAATGACATGGCGCAACGTGCGCACCAACGGAGAGAGTTGGGTAGGGCGGGCTGACATGCGGGAGTCCTCGACCGGAGATTGAAAATGCTTTCCCTGTCTGTCACGCGAGGATCTGGAAACGGCTCACGTATTTTGAAATATATTTACGACGCCATTAAGCCGGGACGCGGAGCGTCCTGAGCGGCATTCCCACGCGGAGCGTAGGAACGATCAGCGTGATCTCAAGCACGCCGATCATGCCCATGCTTGTACTCAGCGTTATACCCGAGTCTTGCTGCGGCCACGGACGGTGGGAGGCGGCTTGCCGGCGATGCTTTTTCTGAAGCGATCTATCAGTGACTGAACTGACGCCATCGCCGGCAAGCCGCCTCCCACGGGGTATGCATTCAGTCAGTCACTTTCGTTTTGCCCCCTGTTTTGGGCGTCTTGCGGACTTATGTATAACGATGAGCGCGGAGCATGAGGAACGATCGGCATGGTCTGATCATGCACACCCGTGGTTCAAACCCGCGCCTGCACGTTCACCCAATACCGGGTAAAGCGCTGAATGCGCACGGGCAGGGCGATTTCCAGCATGTCGAGGATGCGTTCGCTGTCTGCCAGCGGGTAGCTGCCGGAGATCAGCAGGTTGGCCACTTTCGCGTCGCAGTTCAGACGGCCGCGGCGGTAACGTCCCAGTTCGCCGAGGAAATCGCTCAGTTTCATGCGCGAAGCGACCAGCATGCCGTCGGCCCAGGCGCCGCTGCTCGCATCCACGGGGCGGACGCTGTCCCAGGCGTTGCGGCTGAACGTCACCTGTTGCTGCGCCTGCACGATCAGCCCCGTACCTGCGCGCTCACCGGGAGCCAGTTCGACCACTCCGGCGAACACCGCCAGTTGCGTGCGTCCATTGAGCTGGCGCAGGTTGAAACGACTGCTGCCGGTCGCGACCTTCACGGAGCCCTCGGCGGTCAGCAGGTTCAGCGGTCGGGTATCGGCCGAGGCGGTCATCAGGATTTCGCCCGACAACAGCCGAATGAGTCGCTGCTGCACATCGAATTTCACATCCACGGCGCTGGCGGTGTTCAACTGGATCTGGCTGCCGTCGCTCAAGGCCACCTTGCGCTGTTCGCCCACGCCGCTGTTGTAATCGGCCAGCAAGGGTTGCAGCGCGATCTGGTCACGCAGGCTCCAGCCCGCGATTGAACCTGCGCCCAGCAACAACAGCAATTTGAGCGCGTGACGTCGGCTGCCGGATTTAGGCGCGCCCAGCGCTGCGTGGGCGAGCGGTGATGAAAGACCACCCAGGCGTTGATTGACCCGCTGGATGTGTGCCCATGCCCGTTGATGCTCGGCGTTGCCATTGAGCCAGAGCTGCCAGGCCTTCTGACGACCCGTATTCAACGAACCTTCCTGCATTTCCAGCAGCCAGCCGACGGCCTGATGCGCAACCGCAGGCGAGATGTCGGACTTGTTCAGGGATTCGCTGTTCAGGTTCATAGGGCGAAGTAGCAGCGCAGGGCGGCCTTGTTCAGGTGGCGTTTGACCGTTGCGATGGAAATACCCAACGCGCTGGCGATTTCGCCATGGCTCAGGCCATCAACCTGCGACATCAGGAACGCGCTTTTCACCGGGCCTGGAAGGCCATCCAGCAATTGATCCAGTTCCACCAGCGTTTCAAGAATGATCGCCCGTTCTTCTTCGGATGGCGCCACGCTCTCGGGCAGTTCGGACAGCGCCTGATAATAAGCGCGTTCCAGATCCTGACGTCGGTAGTGATTGCACAGCACGCGTCGGGCGATGGTGGTCAGGAACGCGCGCGGCTCGACGATCTGCTGCGTGTCGCGCGCGCCCAGCACCTTGATGAACGTGTCCTGCGCCAGATCCGCGGCACTGTGCGGACAGCCGAGCCTGCGCCGCAACCAGCCCGTCAGCCAGGCGTTATGCGCCCGGAACAGGCCGTCGACGGTGTGGGTGAGAGCAGGGTGGGTGCTGTGCATCACGAAAGCAATCCAGAGGATTCATGGGTGGCGTGGATTCTGTCAGACTCTTTTGCGTATGAGAATATTTATCATTAATATTGCGCTTCATTCGTCGGTTTGAAGGCGAATCAGGATTTGGCTGGAGCCATCACCCGCTTCCCGCTGCTCAATCTCCCGGACGAAGACGCTCCAATGGATCGCTCACCTGCCGCAACCACCCCGGTGGTCAAGAAGCGACTACCCAAAACCCGAGGCGTGACAGTTGCCTATCGACTGGCCGTGGCCTCGCGGGCGCTCGCAGCTATCTTCGCCGGTTATCTGCTGGCTTCGATTACCAGCATCTGCATTGCGCAGTGGCTGCCGCTGCCCCGTGCCGAAGCGGTGGTGACGGCAATGATGCTGTCCTTCCTTGTCTATCTGGTCGCCGTGCTCTGGTGCTTCGCCTGTCGTACGGCGCTGCAGGCCTGGGTCGGCGTGTTGGCGCCCTGCGCTGTGCTCGGCGCTGCGTACGCCTGCGGCAGGTGGTTGTCATGAAAGAGGGCTTCCGTCAGGCGATGGCCTGGCTGCACACCTGGATCGGTCTTCTGTTCGGCTGGTTGCTGTTCGCGATTTTCCTGACCGGGACGCTCTCGTACTTCAAGGACGAGATCACCCAGTGGATGCAGCCGGAGATTGCGGCACGCACCCTCAATGCCAGCGCCAGCGTGCAACTGGCCCAGACCTACCTGCAAACCCATGCTGCCGGTGCGTCGCGCTGGTTCATCAGTCTGCCTGACGAGCGAACGCCGGGGCTGTCGGTGGGTTGGCTGCCGGAAGGCAAGGCGGGTCAGCGCAACAATTTCGTGCGCAAGCTGCTCGACCCGCAGACCGGTGCCGAGGTGCAGGCGCGCGAAACGCGGGGTGGAGATTTCTTCTACCGCTTCCACTATCAGCTACAGATGCCGTACCCGTGGGGTCGCTGGCTGGCAACCATCGCCGCGATGGTGATGTTCGTCGCGCTGGTCACCGGCATCATCATTCACAAGAAAGTCTTCAAGGAGTTCTTCACTTTCCGTCCTCGCAAGGGCCAGCGCTCCTGGCTCGATGGGCATAACGCACTGGGCATACTGGTGCTGCCGTTTCATCTGATGATCACCTACAGCAGTCTGGTGATCTTCATGTCGATGGTCATGCCCGCCAGCATCCTGACCGCCTACGGCAACGTTCAGGCGTTCTATAGCGAAGCGTTTCCGGCTTCTCGTTCCGTCAAAGCCGAAGGCAATCCCGCGCCGTTGATTGCGCTGGCGCCTCTGGTCAAGACGGCGACCGAGCGCTGGGAAACCGGCCATGTCGGGCGGGTGATTGTGAATAACCCGGGCAATGCGGCGGCATCGGTTCTGCTGACCCGCGATGACAAGGGCAGCATCGTGCTGGAGCGTGGCGGTGCGTTGACCTTCAACGGCGTCAGCGGCGAGTTGCAGGACGAAGTGCCGGAACGGCCAATGGCGTTGCAGGTTTCAGGCGCGATGTACGGCCTGCATGTCGGCCATTTTGCCGATCCACTGTTGCGCTGGTTGTACTTCATTTTCGGCATCGCAGGCACTGCCATGATCGGCACGGGACTGGTGATGTGGCTGGGCAAACGTCAACTCAAGCACGCTAAAAGCGGTGTGTTGCCACTGGAGCTGAGGTTGGTGGAGGTGCTGAACATCGCCAGCATGTCCGGCCTGATGATCGCCGTGGCTGCATTTTTCTGGGCCAATCGCGTGATACCCGCAGGTTTGGCCGGGCGTGCGGAGTGGGAAGTCAGTGTGTTTTTCAGTGTCTGGGGCGTTTCCGTGCTGCACGCGTTGGTGCGCCGTGGTCGCAGTGCCTGGCGTGAGCAGTTGTGGTCAGGTGCATTTCTGTTTGCCGCATTGCCGCTGCTGGATCTGCTGACCAGCGGGCGCTATCTGATGGATTCGCTTGCCGCAGGCCATTGGGTGCTCGCAGCCTTTGACCTGACGGCCTTTGCGACGGGGCTGTTTCTGGGCTGGACGGCGACGAAGTTCACGTCGTCACCTGCCAGCAAGGCACTGCGCCCGGACAGCCTGCCGCTGCAGGCCGGCCCGCAGGAGGCGAACTGATGCTGCTTGCGGCGTTGTTGTGCTATCTGGGTTTTGCGGCGCTGTGCCTTTCCATGCCGCGTCATTACGTTGAGCTGTGCAAGGGACCGCTTACCGAGCGTCGTCGACTGAACTTCAAACTGATCGGCTGGGGTGCGCTGCTGGTTTCGCTCTGGCCTGCAGTGGACGCCGACGGTTGGGCCATCGGGCTGGTGCAGTGGTGTGCGGTATTGATGGCCAGCGCCGTGGTGCTGGTTTCGCTGATGCCCTTCCGGCCACGCTGGGTGCTGACGCTGGCCGGTTGCGCCGTAATGCTCAGCCCGCTGGCCGCGCTCGATCAGATGTATTAGAGCGCCGTCAGTGCCATGCGGTACTCACCGGGTGTCGCGCCCATGGCTTGGCGGAACCGGTTGCTGAAATGACTGGCGCTGGCAAATCCACAGGCCAGCGCAATCTCGCCGAGCGGTTTGCCGGTGGTGCGCAGCAACCGACGCGCCTGTTCCAGGCGTCGTGCCAGCAGGTATTGGTGAGGCGGCAGCCCGAAGCTTTCCCGAAACATGCGGGCGAAGTGGTATTCCGACAGGGCGCACAGACCTGCCAGCTGGCCGAGACTCAGCGGATCTGCCAGGTGCGTCTCGATGAAGTCCACCAGTTGCCTTCGCAAGTGTGGCGCCAGCCCGCCTTTCAAACGCAGACCTTCGCGCTGCCCGGTCTGGCTCAGCAGTGCATGACCGATCATCTCGTGCGCCAGACTGCTGGTCAGTAAACGCTCCCCCGGCTCGGCCCAGTTCAGGCGGATCAACTGCTGGAAACGCTGTGTCTGTGCGGGATCGTCGAGAAAGGTGTTCTCCTGCAGCTGCATCTCGCGCGGCTCGCGATCCAGCAGCGTGACGCAACTGAGTGCGAATTGCTCGGCGCTGAAATACAGGTGCGCCAGACGGATTTCGCCGTTCACGATCCATGCAGACTCATGTCCGGCAGGCAGGATGCAGAGTTTGCCCGGCGAGCCTTTCTGATCGGGCCTGTCACGCCGGAAGGTGCCGGTGCCGTCTTCGATGTAGCAGGAAAGCGTGTGGTGGGTGGGCGCGTGATATTCCTGAGAGTCATGCCGGTTGTTCCACAGCGCTGCCATCAACCCATCGCCCAGCGTCGCGCTCTGTTCGAGACAGGAGTGGGGCGAGCTGTTCAGGGCCTGAAAGACCTGGATGGATTCGATGGATGGCATGGCGATTCCTCTATGACGCTCATCCTACCTGCGACAGGCTCCGCTGCCAGCACCCCGTCGATCAAATGCGCAAGATTGTGCAAGCGCGCATGGCGAGGCGCGCAGCAGACTGATGGCTCATCAAGGAGCCTGCGTCATGAACATTTCGCTTTATCTGCTGACCGTGCTGATTTGGGGCACGACCTGGATTGCGCTCAAGCTCCAGCTCGGCGAGGTCGCCATTCCTGTCTCCATCGTCTATCGCTTCGCGCTGGCCGCGCTGGTACTGTTCGCGATTCTGCTGATCACCCGGCGGCTGCAGCCGGTCAATCGGCGTGGTCAGTTGATCTGTCTGGCGCAGGGTGTCTGTCTGTTCTGCGTCAACTTCATGTGTTTTCTGACCGCGAGTCAGTGGATCCCCAGCGGCCTGATCGCCGTCGTGTTCTCGACCGCAACCTTGTGGAACGCGCTGAATGCGCGGGTGTTTTTTCGCCAGAAGATCGCCAGCAATGTCCTGATCGGCGGTGCGCTGGGATTGCTGGGATTGGGTTGCCTGTTCTGGCCTGAACTGTCCGGGCACGGTGCCAGCCATCAGACCCTGATCGGGTTGGGTCTGGCGTTGCTCGGCACGCTGTGCTTTTCGGCAGGCAACATGCTGTCGAGCATGCAGCAGAAAGCCGGTCTGCGTCCGCTGACCACTAATGCCTGGGGCATGTTTTATGGCGCAACGCTTCTCGGCCTGTACTGCCTGCTCAGCGGCACGCCGTTCACGTTCGAATGGAATACTCGTTACGTGGGATCTCTACTGTACCTGGTCATTCCCGGTTCGGTGATCGGCTTCACCGCGTACCTGACACTGGTCGGCCGCATGGGTCCGGAGCGTGCGGCGTATTGCACCGTGCTGTTCCCGGTCGTGGCGCTGAACATCTCGGCGTGGGTCGAAGGATATCAGTGGACCTCGGCTGCGCTGGTCGGGCTGGTGCTGGTGATGGCGGGGAATGTGCTGGTGTTCAGGAAGGTAAAGCCGGTGGCGTTGCCGACCGCAGGCATCAGTCAGCCCTCACGTTGACGTTCTCTTGCGCTGACCCAAAGGGACGCGGAGCGTCCCGGGCGGCATGCCGATGCGGAGCATCGGCACGATCAGGCAGCAAACTGCTGTGCAATCAACCCTTCCACACCTGCGGATTGACCAGATCCTGCGGGCGCTCACCCAGCAGTGCGCTGCGCAGGTTGTGGTAGGCACGGTCGGCCATGGCCTGACGGGTTTCGGTGGTGGCCGAGCCGATGTGGGGCAGGGTGACGGCGTTCTTGAGCTGGAACAGCGGCGATTCGCTCAGCGGTTCCTTTTCGTACACGTCCAGGCCTGCGCCGCGGATGGTGCCGTTCTGCAGGGCTTCGATCAGCGCCGGTTCGTCGACGATCGGACCGCGTGCGATGTTGATCAGAATCGCGCTCGGCTTCATCAGACTCAGCTCGCGGCGCGAGATCAGGTGGCGAGTCTTGTCGCTCAACGGCACCACGAGACACACGAAATCGGATTCGGCCAGCAACTGATCCAGGCTGCGGAACTGTGCGCCCAATTCCTGCTCAAGTTCGGTCTTGCGGCTGTTGCCGCTGTACAGGATCGGCATGTTGAAACCCAGTCGGCCACGGCGCGCAATGGCTGCGCCGATGTTGCCCATGCCCACGATACCCAGCGTCTTGCCATGCACATCGGTGCCGAAATGCGGCGCCTCGATGCTGCGTGTCCACTGGCCCGCCTTGGTCCAGGCGTCCAGCTCGGCCACGCGGCGTGCGCTGCTCATGATCAGCGAAAAACCCAGGTCGGCGGTGCTTTCAGTCAGCACGTCCGGCGTGTTGGTCAGCATGATGCCGCGCTCGCTCAGGTAGCCGACGTCGTAGTTGTCGTAACCCACCGAAATGCTCGATACCACTTCCAGACGGCTGGCGTTCGCCAACTGTTCGCGGCCCAGTTTGCGGCCGGCACCGATCATCCCGTGGGACTCGGGCAGGGCTTCTTCGAACTGGGCATTGAGGTCGCCACGCTTCGGGTCGGGGACGATCACAGTGAAATCGTGCGACAGGCGCTCGGCCATTTCAGGGGACACACGGCTGAAGGCGAGTACGGTTTTTTTCATTGGGCAGTCACTCTTGAGCGGGTTGAATGAGTAGCACGCTAACATTCCTGCCCGCCTGATTGCAGCCGCTTTTTACAGTTGTACGACGTCAGGACATGTTCTTGAGCGCCTGCACGTGCAGATCCGCTTCATCCGCCGCGAGAATCTCCGGCAGCGAGCCGCGCAGGTACTCGACCCAGGTCTTGATCTTGGCATCCAGGTACTGGCGCGAAGGGTAGATGGCGTACAGGTTCAACTCCTGAGAGCGATAGTCGGACATGATGCGCACCAGCGTACCGTTGCGCAGGCCTTCGATGGCCGAATAGATCGGCAGGATACCGACACCCATGCCGCTGGAAATCGCGGTTTTCATGGCATCCGCCGAATTGACCAGCAACGGCGAGGTGGTGATGGTGACCATCTCCTGACCGTCCGGGCCGTCGAACAGCCATTTCTCCAGCGGAAACACCGGGCTTACCAGACGCAGGCAGGCGTGGTTCAGCAGGTCCGCAGGCTTGTGCGCAGTGCCGAACGTCTTGATGTACTCCGGCGATGCACAGACGATGCTGTAGGTGATGCCCAAACGCTGAGACACGAAGCCCGAGTCCGGCAGTTCGCTGGCCAGCACGATCGACACGTCGTAACCGTCTTCCAGCAGATCAGGCACACGACTGGTCAGCGTCAGGTCGAACGACACGTCCGGGTGGCTGCGCCGATAACGGGCGATGGCATCGACCACGTAATGCTGACCGACACCCGGCATCGAATGCATCTTGAGCTGCCCGGCCGGACGCGCATGGGCGTCGCTGGCTTCGGCTTCGGCCTCTTCGACAGACATCAGAATCTGTTCGCATCGCAGCAGATAGCGCTTGCCGGCTTCGGTCAGCGCGATACGGCGCGTGGTGCGATTGAGCAGACGGGTCTGCAAGTGCGCTTCCAGGTTGGAGACGGCACGCGACACGTTGGCGGTGGTGGTGTCGAGCAACGCCGCTGCGGCGGTAAAGCTGCCCGCTTGCGCCACGCAACTGAAGGCACGCATGTTTTGCAGGGTGTCCATGGTTCTTCTCTGAATGGAACAGCTTCAATAGACGACAAATTGTGACATGAAGTAACAACAGCATGTCAGTCATACCAATGGATTATCGCCGTTTCGGTAATAAAGAATCACACATCTCCCTGCTTATCGCCATGTCGAGCGCCGCCTAGAATCGCCGCCATTCGAGGCGTTTCATTACCGGTCGGGAATTCGCAGCTGTGCCGCGTCGCATCATCAGAGGGCTCAAGCCCCTCGGTCTCATGGCTTTATCGTTCGTCATCAGCGGCTGCATCGGAACCGGCGGAATCGGACCCAAGGGTGACCTGTTGCCCGCCGACAGTCTGGCCACCGATCAGGCCATTCAGCGCGCCGCGCTCAGCGCACACTGGCCGAACCAGCAGTGGTGGCGCGTCTACAACGACCCGCAACTGAATCGCTGGATCGAGCTCGCGATCCTTGGCAGTCCGAGCCTGGCCATGGCTGCCGCAAGAGTCAGGGACGCCAGAGCTATGGCGGGGGTGGCCGAATCCGCCGAGTCGCTGCAGGTTCAGGGCACCGCCAGTCTGGCGCGTCATGAATGGCCGAGCGATCAGTTTTATGGCCCCGGTGCGCTCGCCGATAGTCACACCTGGGACAATAATGCCTCGCTGGGTCTGAGTTACGCGCTTGACCTGTGGGGACGCGAGCGTAGCGCCAGCGAACAGGCGCTTGACCTGGCGCACATGAGTGCCGCCGAGCAGCGGCAGGCTCAGCTTGAGTTGCAGGAAAATGTCGTCCGCGCCTACATCCAATTCTCCCTGAACTTCGCCCGCCTGGAGATCGCCCAAGCGACTCTGGCCCAGCAACAGCAGATGCTGGAGCTGGCGCAACGTCGGCTCAAGGGCGGCCTGGGCACGCACTTCGAAGTCAGTCAGGCTGAGGCGCCGTTGCCGGAGATCCATCGGCAGATCGACGAGCTCGAAGAAGCCATCGCCCTGGGGCGTAATCAACTGGCGGCACTGGCGGGCAAAGGGCCGGGTGACGGAGCGACCTTGCAGCGTCCCGCCCTTGCGCTGAACACTGAACTGACGCTGCCGTCGGCCCTGCCTGCGCAACTGCTTGGCCAGCGGCCTGATGTGGTTGCCAGTCAGTGGCGTGTCGCCGCGCAGGCGCGAGGCCTGGACGTGGCCCATGCCAATTTCTATCCCAACGTCGATCTGGTCGCCAGTCTGGGTTACATGGCGACAGGGGGCGGCATGCTGGAGTTTCTGACCGGCAGCAAGTTCAGCTACAAGGCAGGCCCTGCGCTCACGCTGCCGATCTTTGACGGCGGACGTCTGCGTGCTGAACTGGGGCGCGCGTCGGCCGGGTACGATCTGGCGGTTGCGCATTACAACCAGACGCTGGTCACGGCGCTGCAAAGTGTGTCCGACCAGTTGATTCGTCGCGCCTCGCTCGACAAGCAACAGGTGTACGCAGCCGAGTCGGTGGCGTCGGCGCGCAAGACGTACGACATCGCCATGATCGCGTATCAGCGCGGGTTGACCGATTACCTGAATGTGCTCAACGCCCAGACCCTGCTGTTTCGTCAACAACAGGTTCAGCAGCAGGTCGAGGCTGCGCGCCTGAGCGCCTATGCCGGACTGGTGGTGGCGCTGGGTGGCGGGTTGTCGGCGGGAAACGATTTACCTGCGGCTTTTGTTGAAACGGGCAAGAAGGTCGACCACTGATATGACCACGCTTGCTCATCGGATTATCGCGCTGCCCTGGCGTCGTGAGTTCAACGGTTGGGCGCGCAGCGACGGCGTGACCTGGATCTATATCGGCAAGGTATTGATCGCCGCATTCCTGACGTATTGGCTAGCGCTGCGCCTTGAACTGCCGCAGCCGCGCACCGCGATCATTACCGTATTCATCGTCATGCAGCCGCAAAGCGGGCAGGTATTCGCCAAGAGTTTTTACCGGCTGCTCGGAACGCTGGCGGGCTCGGCCATGATGGTGCTGCTGATGGCAATGTTCGCCCAGAACCCGGTGCCGTTCCTCGGTTGTCTGGCGCTGTGGGTCGGGTTCTGTTCGGCAGGTGCAGCGCGCTATCGCAACTTTCGTG
Source organism: Pseudomonas viridiflava (assembly GCF_900184295.1). Lineage (NCBI taxonomy): Bacteria > Pseudomonadati > Pseudomonadota > Gammaproteobacteria > Pseudomonadales > Pseudomonadaceae > Pseudomonas > Pseudomonas viridiflava. Next base: position 4,766,127 of record NZ_LT855380.1, on the reverse strand, counting down.
CGTATGGTTTCGTGCTCGCCGGTTACACCGCCGCCATGATCGGCCTGCCTGCGCTGGCGCATCCGGAAGGCGCGTTCATGGCGGCGGTGTGGCGGGTACTGGAAATCTCGCTGGGCATTCTCTGTGCGACTGCCGTCAGCGCGGTGGTGCTGCCGCAGAGCGCCAGTGCGGCGATGCGCAACGCGCTCTATCAACGGTTTGGTGTCTTCGCCCGCTTCGTGATCGACGGCCTTCGCGGCACTCAGGCGCAAGACGCTTTCGAGACCGGCAACGTGCGATTCGTCGCAGAAGCCATCGGCCTGGAGGGGCTGCGCAGCGTCACGGTATTCGAAGACCCGCACATGCGCCGACGCAACGGACGGCTCAACCGCCTGAACAGCGAGTTCATGGCCGTTACCACGCGTTTCAACGCGCTGCATCAACTGCTTGAGCGGCTACGTGTCGAGCGTTCGAACGCTGTGCTGAGTCACGTCGAGCCGGGACTCGATCAGTTGACCGCGCTGCTCGATGCGTTTGCCGACAAGCCCTTGACCAGTCCCGACGCTGGGCGACTGGTCGCGCATCTGGAAACACTCAAGGCGCAGTGGCCGGATACGGTCAGGCATTTGCGTGCCGATTTTGAAAAAGCGGTTCCCGACGAGGCCCAATGGCTGGATTTTCATACGGCATTCGAGCTGCTGTATCGCCTTCTGAACGAGTTGCTCGGCTATGCCCAGACCCACGCATCGCTGGCCGATCATCAGCATGTGCGTGAGCAGTGGAATGAGCCCTTCGTGCCACGCACGCACTGGATGACGGCAGCGGCTGCGGGCGTTCGCGCGACGTGTGTGGTTGCGCTGTTGAGCGCTTACTGGGTGCTGACCGCCTGGCCCAGCGGGGCGGTCACGACGCTGGCTTCGGCTGCAACCGTCGCGCTGTCTTCGACCACACACAATCCCCGACGCATGTCGTTTCAGATGGCTTGCGGCACGCTCCTCGGCGCGCTGCTCGGGTTTGTCGAAACCTTTTTTCTGTTTCCGCAGATCGATGGCTTTCCTTTGCTGTGCGTTTTGCTTACACCGGTTTTCGTGCTGGGTGCTTTCCTCGGTTCCCGGCCGCAATGGACCGGGTACGGGCTGGGCTTGCTGATCTTTTTCAGCATCGGCTCGGTGCCGGACAACCTGACGGTCTATGACCCTTACACGTTCATCAACGATTACATCGCCATGGTGATCGGCATGCTGTTCTGTGCCGCTGCGGGCGCAATCATCCTGCCGCCCAACAGCCGCTGGATGTGGCAGCGACTCGAGCAGGCGTTGCGTGATCAGGTGGTGTTCGCGATCAGTGCGCCCTTGCAACGACTGGGTTCGCGTTTCGAGAGTCAGACCCGCGACCTCATGCATCAGGCATATGGCCTGGCCATCGGCAGACCTGAGGTGCAGCGTGAACTGTTGCGCTGGATGTTCGTCGTGCTGGAAGTCGGTCACGCGATCATCGAGCTGCGTCGCGAGCAGGCCGTGCTGCCGGTTCATCCAAGCTATGCCGAGTATCAACCCTGGCGCATTGCGTTGCGGGTAATGGGACGGGCGTTGGTCCGTCTGTTCATCCAGCCTGACGAGAACAACCTGCAGCGTTGTCTGCTGGCAGTCGATCAGGCGCTCAATCGGGTTCAGGAAGCGGACGAGCCGTTTGCCTCGCACTTCGATACTTCGGTGCTGCGCCGGGTGAAAAGCTACCTGCACTTCATTCGCTCTTCGTTGCTGAACCCTCAATCACCCATGGCTGCCTATGGCTGCGTAGCTGGTTTTTCTGGAGTGGCCCATGCCGCGTGAGATCGCCTTTCATGGTTTGTACATGCCGACCGTGAGCCTGATGTTTCTGCTTGCGATGGCCCTGGCCTGGGGGCTGGATCGCCTGTTGGCAGGGCTGGATCTGTATCGCCACTTCTGGCATCCGGCGTTACTTCGCCTGAGCCTGTTCACCTGTCTGTTCGGCGCGCTGGCGCTGCCTCTTTATCGTTGATGTCTGGCTCGGGAAATCTTCGGATGAAAAAGTTTTTCAGCGTGATCGCCACGTTGCTGTTTCTGGCGCTGGCTCTGTGGATCGGACGCACGTTATGGGTCCAATACATGGACACGCCCTGGACCCGCGACGGCCGTGTGCGCGCCGACATCATCAATGTGGCGGCGGATGTCTCCGGCACCGTGATCGATGTGCCGGTGCACGACAACCAGCAGGTCAGGCGCGGCGACCTGTTGATGCAGATCGACCCGGAGCACTACCGGATTGCAGTCAGGCAGGCCCAGGCGCTGCTGGCCTCGCGCAAGGCCACCTGGGAGATGCGCAAGCTCAACGCCAAACGCCGCGCCGACATGGACGAACTGGTGATCTCGGCGGAAAACCGTGATGACGCGAGCACCGTCGCAACCTCGGCGCTGGCGGACTATCAACTGGCTCAGGCACAGCTGGAGGCGGCGGAACTGAACCTGTCGCGCACTCGCGTGCTGGCGTCGGTGGATGGCTATGTCACCAACCTGAACGTGCATCGGGGTGACTACGCGCGCATTGGCGAGGCGAAGATGGCGGTGGTTGATATGAACTCGTTCTGGGTCTATGGCTTCTTCGAAGAAACCAAACTGCCGCACGTGAAAGTGGGTGATCCGGCGGACATGCAATTGATGAGTGGTGGGGTGATCCAGGGCCACGTCGAAAGCATCGCGCGCGGTATTTATGACCGCGACAACCCACAAAGCCGCGAGCTGGTCGCCGACGTCAACCCGACCTTCAACTGGGTCCGCCTGGCCCAGCGTGTACCGGTACGCATCCATCTGGATCGCGTGCCGGACGGTGTGCAGTTGTCAGCGGGAATGACATGCACGGTGATTGTGACGCCAGGCTGATCTTGCCCCTCTGATCATTCCTCACACGCCGCGTATGATCGTTCCCACTCTGCGCTCACAAATCCGGCTCAACACTGATCGTGCCCATCGCTCCGCGTGGGCATGCCTCCCGTGACGCTCCGCGTCACAAATGGCACAGACTACGGATCCAGTGAGCCGAGCGCATGACGTGGATAACGGCGGAGCTTGGCCACGCATCTGAGCCACATTCGAGAGCGGACGCGGAGCGTCCTGGGAGGCATTCCCACGCAGAGCGCTCATCGTTATACACAAGTCGCGATAAGCGTTTGGAGCGGGCACGGTTATGACCGTGGGAGCGGACTTGTCCGCGAAAAGTTAATACATCCGACGAAGATGCAGCGTCTGCAAATCAGTATTCGCGGACAAGTCCGCTCCCACTTTCGGATAGCGCGTTCCTTCAGGTCGATTTGTGTATAACGATGAGCGCGGAGCGTGGGCACGAGCAGGTTACGGCGTATCACAACGACGCATTCAACCCGAACCGCTTGCGCAGTCCGCTTTCCAACAATGCCTTGGGCAGTAGCCATGACATCAGCGGCAGCACGCGTGAGCCGTTGCCCAGGCGCAGAAGACGCGGCGGGTTGGCTTGCTGGACGGCCTTGAGCAGGTCGCGGGCGAAGTCGGTGGCGGGTGTGGGGTTGTCCTGCGACGCCTTGGCGCGGGCACGGATGCCTTCACGGATCGGCCACCAAGGCGACTGCTCGCTGATCAACTGCTCGGCCTCGTGGCTGGCGTTCTTCGCAAAACTCGAGGCAATGGCGCCCGGCTGAACTTCCATCACCTGCACGCCAAACGGTGCCAGTTCCAGACGCAGCGCATCGCTGAGTGCATGCACGGCCGCTTTCGAGGCGCAGTAGGCACCCGCGAACGGCGTCACCAGCACGCCGGAAACGCTGCCGATATTGACCACCAGTCCCTTGTTGCGGCGCAGCGCCGGGAACAGCGCCTTCGTGACGCCGACCACCGAGAACACATTGGTTTCGAATTGCCGTTGCAGCGCCTCGACGCCGCCATCCAGCAACGGCCCCATCGCGCCGTAACCCGCGTTGTTGATCAGCACATCGAGCCCGCTGTGTTCCAACCCGGCAGCGAGTTGTTCCAGTGCCATGCTGTCGTTGACATCCAGTTGCACGGCAATGAAACCGGCTGCGCTCAGCGTGGCGACGTCTTCCTGCTTGCGCGCCGTGGCCCACACTTCGTAACCGTTCGCCTTGAAGGCGTCGGCGAGTGCGCGACCTATTCCGCTGGAACAGCCAGTGATGAGAGCGATGGGCATGTCGATGTCCTTAGGGATCAGTCCGAGAAACTGCCTTGCAGATGTTCTGCGCGAAACTCCAGGGTTTGCGGGCGATAGCCATTGCGCAGCGCAGGCACCGGCACGCAGTCCTGCCAGTTGCCGTCCGCCTGCAACTCGCCGGGGCCACGGTAGCGCGCAGAAGTGTAGGTGTTATCCGCCAGATTGACCGTATCGCCGGGCGCATACGCAGCGATCCGCCAACGCAGTTCCAATAGCGACGCCGTGTTGCGGTTGGTGACTGAGACTTGCAACGGACGATCAGCCGGACATTGCTGAGGCGCGTAGGCCAGACGGATATCCAGTTGCTCCAACTGCCGGGTCTCGCGACTGTCCTGCCAGATCACAATGGCGGCCACTATTCCCAGCCCCGCAGCTGCCGCCAGCGACACCGGCAGGGCCTTCGCCGGGTAGCGCAGCAGCAGAATGAGCCAGGTCAGGATTAACAGGATGCCGATCAGCATGCAGCGGGTCTCCAGCGAGGGGCGGTGCTGGACATCCTACAGAAAGGGAAGGGCCGTTGACCAATAAGGTCGGACGAGGCGTGGAAGCGCAGCCGCAGTGATGCGTTACACACCGGGTCCTTTGATCAGGCCCTGTTCAATTCCTGCCCCATCCGTTCGGGTATCAGCGCATCGCCCCGGTGTTCCGACCCTTTGACCTGAGCCGACCCTGTGGCCGTTGCTTTGTGCCCCGGATCATGATTAACCCTTACGGGTTTCCTGCTTTCAGTAAATCGAAAACAGGTGGGTTCAGTTTGATCCCAGCATGCGCCACTTTTTATCTCTTAATACGAACGAGACGACGTCTCCCTTATTAAGGGTAATAGAGACTGATGGATTATCCGATCCCGCAAGCATCAGCTCGGTTGAGTAATCCGCAGTACTCTTTATCTGTAACGGGCAAGTCTCATATCCACCCTCTGGTAGCCGCAGCCTCCTTGTCCACTGGCCATTCCACACCCGTACGTTAAGGTAACGTCCCGTGTAATTGATTTGATATTCTTCAGATTGGGGCACGTCAATCGTTCCACCCCATGCCTTGGATTCTGCCCTGATTCTGTTGGCGTGAATGCAGTTATCAACCAGTCGCTGTCGCAACGACCAGTCGGTATTGATAATGTAAAATTTTTGAATGTAAGACCCTTGATCCTCTGAATAGAACCACTCACGAATTTTATCGGAGAAGTCATCCGGTGTGCCGAGGGGAGGCTTGTTGTATTTGGCGCACTGGATGGACCATAGTTCGTTGTAAGGTTTGGGATAGGTTGCGATGTCGTCCATGTACTCCTTTAGTGTGCCGGTAGAAGGGAAGTTTTCGCCTATCCATTTCTGTTTGACACCGTCCCAGAATAACGGATCCCGTCGATCGTCTTCGTAGGCAATGACCACGCCATAATCACCGTGATTCCAGATTTGCTCTATCGTTAGCGCATTCATCCAGCGTGGAATTATTGCGGCGCCCAAGCTGTTTTTGATCAGGGCTTGAAGCTCTTTGTGCGCGGCATCAGTGAAGTTCTTGAACTGATGAAAGTCGAGGATGACAATTTCTTTTTTTGGATTTCCTTCAGCGGGTTTATGGTTGCGGAACATCTTGACCCCTTCCAGGATGTCGTAACCAACGGTACGGCCGGAATTGAGGCTATGGTAAATGCTGAAACGAGAGTGGCTACTGATGGGAGCGTTTTCCTTGAATTCCACTCTGAGGTCCAGCACCCGGATACCGTTCATCAATTGGTGATGCGGCGATATATCCTGGCAGGTTTCCCAGCTTTGGGTGTAACTGGCGTCTTTATCCATACCCGAGTCGTGGGTACCGGGCAGGATGGCGTCCATGATGCGCAGGGTTCGGCCTCCGTGGTAGGTGGTTTGCCACGTACTTCGATGCTCGTTGGTGAAAGGCCTGCACACTCCGCCCGATACACCACCCCCTCCAGGGCAGCCGCTTAGCATTGATCCGCCAGAACGTGAGTATTCCGCTATGTTTTCTTCGACCTGACGCAACGCTTCATCTGCGCTTGTAATCAGGTGTCTTAAACGGTCTTTGAATTCCGTCGACAAACGCTGGAGTTCCTGCTGTTTCGCAAGTCTTTCAGCGTCAAGTGTGTCCATGCTCTCAGGGTGCGGCGGTGGCTGGTCAGGGCCAGTGTCGATGAGTTTTTCGACAGCGCCTAATTCGTCTTCAATTCTCTTTTTAAGTACGCTTGAATATTCCTTGATCCACGTTGCCAGTCGATGACGCTCTTCATCGAGTGCCAGGGTCGTGGCATCGAGGGCGCTCGGTTCTTCAACGGGGTGCTGTGCTTGCTCAAGGCTGGGCGTTGTCTCCTGCTCCGTTCCTGCAGTTGAGGGCTCGGTGTCTGCTGCCCTGTCAGTCTGCTGAGGCTGTTCACTGTCCACTTTTCTTTCGTCTTCGCCGTTCATGGCCATCTCCTGATGAGTGATTACTACTCAATCCAAGAAAAGCAAACACAGCGACCTCAGGATACTGGCACAACTGTTAGGCCTGTCCGGCCCGGCTAATGCGCGAAACTCCAGGGTTTGCGGGCGATAGCCATTGCGCACGGCAGGCATTGGCACAATCCTGCCAGTTGCCGTCCGCCTGCCACTCGCTGGGGACGTGCAGCCTGGATGAGGCACGCTTGCATCATCCGGGTTTTATGATTGGCAGCGCTCAGTCATACGAAGGTATAAATTTTGGACGTCGGCAACTCGGCTTTACTCCCGAGCAGTACGCTTGTGATTTTTGCCTTTTGCCCATAGTTGATACTTGCAGACGGTTCGGCTGACTACCCGATAACGTTAAGCAGAGTGAGAACTTCTGGCTACTGACAGAAATAACAGTGCAGACGATAGACATTGCGCGGGACATGACTTATTTCTCGCTGGGGCCGTCGGCAGCTCCTCGCTGTGTTTGAAGGGGGCCATGAGGGCATTGAGGATCTCGATGTCCACTGATCCATTGCATGATCATTTCTTCTTCCTCTGCCGGTGTATTCGTCCAGAACACCTAAACTTTGAAGAGGTCATTCAAGGACGACTCGGCCGTGAATACAGCAAACACCTCGTTACATTGCTATACGCCCACCTTGCAGGTGACGGACCCTCGTGGGATGCCTGTCCGTTCGGCTGCATTCTTTCGCCTGAACGCTGCCGATGAGCCGGAGATCCGGGTTGACCGCTCTGCGTTCGATGCCGCGGGTCGTCTGGTTGGACGCTGGGACGCTCGCTTGTGGGCCGTTCAGGCCGCGGCCAATGTGATTTCCAGGCATTCGCTGAGCGGTTCTGTTCTGTCGACCGACAGCGTTGATGCCGGCTGGCGGGTCGTGTTGCCAGGAGAGAGTGAGCAGCCGATATACGTCTGGGACGGTCGAAAGATTGTACGAAGCATGCAGTACGATGCGCTGCTCAGGCCGACGGCTGTGTTCGAAGACCAGCGCTGTGTGGAACGCCTGCTTTATGGCGGGCCTGACCTGGCAGCGCGAAACCTGTGTGGTCAGTTGAGTCGCCACGATGATCCGGCAGGCACCCGATTGAACGGCGAGTTCGGTCTGACCGGTACTGTGATAGCGCAAACCCGGCATTTTCTGCGTGAACTCGACAGCCCGGACTGGTCTGAATCAATTCCTGAGCGTAACGCCTCGCTGGAGGTCGACAACGGCGCGACCACGCATTGGCGTTATAACCCGTTGGGCGAGGTCATACAGCGGACCGATGCCTTGGGCAGTGTTCACTTCCTGGACCAGACGGTCGCCGGTCAGCTAAAGGCCAGCCGATTGCAGCTTGGGAATCAGTCGGAGAAGACACTGGTCAGCGATATCCGCTACGACGCTCAGAACCGCGTTGTGTCAGAAACAGCAGGCAATGGTGTGGTGAGCACCGCGGTTTATCAGAGCGAAGACGGTCGGCTTGTGGAGCTGAAAGCAACGAATGCCTATGGATCGCTGTTGCAGAATCTGCTGTACGCCTACGATGCGGTTGGCAATGTCCTGCGCATCGAAGACTGCGCTCAGCCGACCGAGTATTACGCCAATCAACGTATCGATCCGGTGTCGACATATCGGTACGACACCCTATATCAATTGGTCGAGGCAACAGGCCGAGAAGCCGCAACCGTCAAGCACGGACCGACTTTCCCGTTTTTTCAGAGCCCGCCCGATCCTGCGCAACTGGCCAATTACACGCAAACCTATCGTTATGATGCGAGTGGCAATCTGCTGCAGTTGACCCACGTTGGCGCACAGTCCCATTCGCAAACGATGGCTGTGGCCAGGCGGAGTAATCGCAGCCTGCCGGTCATCGACAATCTGCCACCCGGTGAAGAGGAAATAGCCCGCGCGTTCGACGCAAATGGCAATCTGTTAGCGCTGCAAGCAGGACAGAACCTGAGCTGGGATCGACGCAACCAGTTGCAGGATGTGCGCCCGGTGATACGTGAAGCCGGCGAAGACGACAGCGAGCATTACCGTTACGACGCCAGCGGCCAGCGTGTACGCAAAGTACGTGTGACTCAGGCAGGGTCCGTGGTCCATCGAGCCGAAGTGCGTTACTTGCCAGGACTGGAAATCCGCACCAACACTGCCACTCGCGAAATGCTGTACGTCATCACAGGTCAGGCCGGACGCAGCGGCTTGCGGGTGTTGCATTGGGAAGCTGGCCAGCCGGACAGCCTCGACAACGATCAGATCCGCTACACGCTGAACGACCACCTGGGCTCCGGCACGCTGGAGCTTGATGAGCAGGCGCACCTGATCAGCCAGGAAAGTTACTACCCGTTCGGTGGCACCTCATGGTGGGCGGCGCGCAGTGCCATTGAAGCGAGTTACAAGACCGTGCGCTATTCCGGCAAGGAGCGAGACGTGACAGGGCTGTATTACTACGGGTTGAGGTATTACGCATCGTGGTTGCAGCGATGGATCAATCCGGATCCGGCGGGGAACGTGGATGGGTTGAATCTGTACCGTATGGTCAAAAATAATCCGATGTGCCAGCAGGATAGATGTGGCACTCAGCCGAACGATATAAATGATCCAGAACTGCTTGAGGCTGATCCTCAGCCCTTGCCGACTGTGTTGCCCCTACTGCCAAGCACCGCGCGGGATGCCAGAAGCAGCGCATTGGAAGCAACTGGAAGTACTTCAAGGTTCACGCTCAGGCCGGCCGGTTATAAGAAATATGTCACTTTGGATTATCCAGACTTCACGATAAAACAATTTGAGTCACACAGTCCCGTTGCTAAAAAGGATCTTATTATCCACGGGCATGGAAGGCTGCGATCACCGGTGCACAAGATTTATAACGCACCCATCAAGCTTGGTTTTTACGCGCCTCCAGACAATCTGCTGTCCGTATCTCGAAGCGAACTGTACCGATTTCAATCGAGAAAGCTTCAAGTCGCTCCTGTGGAGGTCATCGAATGCGGTATGGAGTCACGCGATTATGAAATCGCCTACTCATCGGCTTTCGACAGTAAATTTGCTAATGGTCTTTACCACTCACAATTGTTGAATCGCAAGCCTGCGATTTCAGCCTCATCGATCCAGCACGTTGAAAATTATCACGATGTGCTGATCGTCAAACCAGGAAAGTCCGTGCCATTGAGCAAGTTATTGAAACAGGTACCTGCCTATGATCAGGTTCATGCCTTGTTTTGCAGGTCTCGCGGCCTTTCCGGGCCGGTGCATGAGTTTTCCACAACGAAGAATCGCAACAACTAAAAAGCCCCCGCCACTGTCTTGCGGATGGGATACGCAAGACAGTGACAGGGGCCGGTGTTCTACCGTTTTTTTGCTAACCGCTGATCAGCGCGCGATGGTCTGCGTCTTCACACCGGCTTCCAGCGCGCCCGAGCGGCCGTAGACGTCTTCGAAACGCTCGATGTCGTCTTCGCCCAGGTAGCTGCCCGATTGGACTTCGATGATTTCCAATGGAATCTTGCCCGGGTTTTTCAGGCGATGGACCGAAGCGATCGGGATGTAGGTGGACTGGTTCTCGGTCAGCAGGAACACGTTCTCGTCACAGGTTACCTGCGCAGTACCGGATACCACGATCCAGTGCTCGGCGCGGTGGTGGTGCATTTGCAGCGACAGGCACGCGCCCGGCTTGACCGAGATACGCTTGACCTGGAAGCGGCCGCCCATGTCCACGGAGTCATACGAACCCCATGGACGGTACACTTCGAGGTGGTTTTGGGTTTCGGTACGGCCCTGTTCGTTCAGGGTGTTGACCATCTGCTTGACGCCCTGGACCTTGTCCTTGTGGGCAATCATCATGGCGTCCTTGGTTTCGACGACCACGATGTTGTCCAGACCGATCACCGACACCAGCTTGCCATTGCCGTGGATCATGCAGTTGCGGCTGTCCTGGATCACGACGTCGCCCTTGGTGACGTTACCGTTGGCATCCTTGGCATTCACTTCCCACAGTGACGACCAGCAGCCGACATCGCTCCAGCCTGCCGACAGCGGCACGACGCAGGCGCGCTGGGTTTTTTCCATCACGGCGTAGTCGATCGAGTTGTCCGGGCAGCAGGCGAAAGTGGAGGCGTCGATTTCAACGGCGTCGCCATCGTGAACGCTGCGCTCCAGGGTCAGCAGGCAGGTGTCGTAGATGTCCGGATCGTGCTTTTTCAGCTCTTCCAGGAAGCGGCTGGCACGGAACAGGAACATGCCGCTGTTCCAGTAGTAACCACCGGCCTCGACGAACTCGTTGGCGCGTTTTTCGTCAGGCTTTTCGACGAACTGCGACACGCGGCTCACGCCTTCCGGCAGCAGTGCATCAGCGGTGGATTTGATGTAGCCGTAACCGGTTTCCGGCTTGTTCGCCGGTACGCCGAACAGCACCATTTCGCCACGCTCGGCGGCCACAGTCGCCAGTGCCAGCGCGCGTTGCAGGGCTTTCTGGTCTTCGATCACGTGGTCGGCCGGCAGCACCAGCATCAGGCCATCGTTACCTTCGTTGACCAGTTTCATGGCGGTCAGGGCCACGGCCGGCGCAGTGTTGCGGCCGAACGGTTCCATGAGAATCGCCTGGGTTTCCAGTTTCAGGGCCGCGAGTTGCTCGCTGACGATGAAACGGTGTTCCTTGTTGCAGACAATGATCGGCTCCTGCATGCCGTCGAATACAAGACGCTGCAGCGTTTGCTGGAACAGGGTCTGGTCGCCGGTCAGTGCCAGGAACTGTTTAGGGAATTGCTTGCGCGAAAGCGGCCAGAGTCGTGAACCGCTACCACCTGACAAGATCACTGGAATCATTTTATTTCTCCAATAGCATTCAATATGGGCTGTACGTGCTGTCTGTCGTTTCTGTCTTTTTCTTGTTCCGCACCGGCCGGTTCAGGGCATTGCCATGAACCGCCCAGCTTTATCCTTTAGCGGGTTGCAACCGGTGGCTTGACCCACACTGGCGAGAGACTGCTGCCACTGCCGGTGATGTACAGAACGGCGGCTTCGCCACGCTCCAGGGCCACAGGTTTCACATCGGTGACTTTCTTGTCGCCGTCGTACAGCGCCAGACTGACTTTGACCGGATTGATTTCACGCTCGCCGGTGCCCTTGGCTGCCACAGCCTTGACCACATCGGTCTTGCCGTCGGCGGTTTTCAGGGTCAGTGCCTTGTCGCTGAGGTTCTGCACGCGAACCAGGGATTTCTGCTTGTTCTTGAACGGTGGTTCTTCGATCAGTTGCGGTTTGCCGCTGGCGTTGTTGACCAGGGTGTAATAGTGATCGCCTGCCAGTTTCACCGGCACGCTCTGGCTGCCCAGCTTGGCGGTGTAGTCGCCCTGTGGCATGAAGCTGAACGCGGTGCTGCCCAGTGGCGCGACTTCGTTCATGTTGGTGTTACCGACGCTGGCGCTGATTTCAGCGTTGCTGGCGTTGTAGACACGCACGAAGGTCGAGCCTTTCGGAGCGGTCGGGCCGTACAGGGCGGAGTCACCTGCGAAGGCTTGCAGGGACATCAGGCCCAGGCCTGCGGCCAGTGCGCAGGTTTTGAAGAAACGGTTCTTGTTCGAACGGTTTGCAGTCGTGTGTTGGGTCATGAGTCAGTCCTCTCAGTTTTGCGCCCGGTTGGGCGACTCGGATGGGTTGGCGTTCAACGCCACGTTATCTTGGGTATTTCGCGATTTTTTCAGCTCGGCGATCCACTGCTGATCGAACTCGCCAAGGTCGTTGTGAGCCGGCAGGTAGCGCTCCGGGAATTCCCAGATGACCACTTGCGGCGGGGTGTTCTTGAAGGCGTCGGTCTGCAGGTACTTGAGCATCGGCAGAATCGGGCCATGGCCGTCTTCGGCGTAGTTGACGACGTCGCTGCGCAGGGCTTCTTTCAACGCACCGACGAAGTTCCAGTTCGGGTTGGCGCTGTAGCTGGTGCCGACCAGACCGACCGGAATGTCGCTGTCTGCGAACAGGGCATCATCGCCAGCGGGTTCGCCCTGAACCGGATCGGTGCTGCGTTGCTGCAGCTCGTCAGGCTTTGGCAGCATGTTGCTGAACAGCGGATCCAGCGGCAGGAACGTGGTCAGGTCACCCTTGTACGACTCGCTGCCCTTGGCCTGAGTGACGAACTGTTCGGGCTCGCCTTCCAGCGGCGTTTTCTGGGCGATGGCGACGCCCAGTTGCTGCGCAGCCACTTCGGCGCCCATCGGCGTCCAATGCGTATCGGTGCGCAGGAAAACCTGGCCCTTCTGCTTGGCCGCCTGCAAGGGTGCCAGCAGGTCGGGAGCGAAGATCCCGGCCTTGGCGACCTGCGCATGGAACTGCTGATACAGATCGGCGTGCAGGCTGGCTGGCTTGGTGTCGCCGATGTGTTCCGGGTACAGACGGGTCTTGGCCGGAACGATGGCCAGAACCAGTTTGGTGCCCTGTTTTTCCAGCGCGTCACGTACGCCCTGGATCAACGCCAGGTTGTCCGCTTCGTTCTGCTCGCCGTTGGCAACGGCATCGAACTCTTCATCGGTGTACAGCCACTGGTCCTTGCCGAGCACGACGCCGGGACGGCCTTCGTTGAACAGCTTGTAATCCAGCGCCGCCCAGAGGTTGGTGCCCAGGCGCTTGATCGGAAACTCATCGTCGTAATGGGTTTCCGCCGCCTTGGTCCACTTGCCGTTGAGTACGGTGGTCTCGGCCGAAGTCGAGAACGTGCTGAAGCTGCGCAGCGACCAGGCGCCCAGGATCAACAGCAGACCCAGGAAGATGGCGATGTAGAGGATTCGTAATGAACGGGTCATGTCAGGCTCCTCAGAACTGGAAGTAAAGGAACGGCGAGAAGCTCTGCGCCGAAAGTTTGAGAATCGAAGCAACGAACAGCAGCAGGATCAGTGCGCGCATGGCGTAGCGGGGCCAGTCGGCAACCCAGTAGGCCGGTTGCACCTGCGCTTCGCTGCCCACGGTGTAGCCAGGCAGATGCAGGCTGCCGGGCGCGTCGCCAGGAACGGCCTTGATGGTGCCCGGTTGCGCAGTCGCAGGGCCGTCGGCCTTGGCGCTCTTGCCATCGTCGGCCTGACGGTTCTGGTAGAAGTCACGCAGACCGAAGAACGCCAGGGTTGCGTAGGCCAGAACCAGCGTCGCCACTTGCAGGCCAGTGAGGCTTGCACGGTTGAGCTCGGACAGTTGCCATTCGCCGAAGCTGAACATGGCGCCGTACATGCGGCCCGCCACGTGCAGGTTTTCTGCGCGGAAGATCACCCAGCCAATCACCACCAGCAGGAAAGTCAGTGCCCAGCGGATCACGTTGAAGCTGTAAGGCTTGGTGTTGATGCCCAGCGCTTTCTCGATTGCCAGCCACATGCCGTGCCAGGCACCCCAGATGATGTAGGTGACGTTGGCGCCGTGCCAGAGACCGCCCAGCAGCATGGTCAGGAACAGGTTGCGGTAGGTCGCGAACTTGCCGCCACGGTTGCCGCCCAGGGTGATGTACAGGTAGTCACGCAGCCAGGTGGACAGGCTGATGTGCCAGCGACGCCAGAACTCGGTGATCGACTGGCTGATGTAGGGCTGCTTGAAGTTTTCCATGAAGCGGAAACCCATCATCAGACCCAGGCCGATAGCCATGTCGCTGTAACCGGAGAAGTCGAAATACAGCTGTGCGGTGTACGCCAGTGCGCCGAGCCAGGCATCGCCTGTGGTCGGGCTCTGCAGGGCGAAGCAGTGATCCGCCACGACCGCGAGGGTGTCGGCGATGAACACTTTCTTGATGAAGCCCTGCATGAAGCGCGTGGCGCCTTCGGAGAACTTGTCCAGTGTGTGCGTGCGGTTGTTGAACTGGTCGGCCAGGTCGCGGAAGCGCAACACGGGACCTGCGATCAGGTGCGGGAAGATCGCCACGAACGCCGCAAAATCGATCAGGTTGCGGGTTGCCGGGGTGTCGCCGCGATACACGTCGATGATGTAGCTGATGGACTCGAACACGTAGAACGAGATACCGATCGGCAACAGTACGTGCGTCAGGATGAACGGTTCCAGACCCATGGAGGTCATGGCCGCGTTGATGCTGTCCACGCCGAAGTTCGCGTATTTGAAATAGCCCAGAATGCCGAGGTCCACGACCACGCCGAGCAGCAGCCAGCGCTGTGCCGGTTTGGTCCGCACGCCTGCTGCGCCCACCTGAAGGCCGATCCAGTAGTTCCAGACCGTGACGCCGATGAACAGCGCCAGGAAGTCCACACGCCACCAGGCGTAGAAGATGTAGCTGGCGATCAGCAGCAGCAGATTGCGATAGCGTTGCCCGCTCAGGTAGTACAAGCCGAGGAAGATCGGCAAGAACAGGAACAGGAACACGTTGGATGAGAAAACCATCCTTATCTCTCCGTTTGTCCAACATTCAAGGGCCCAAAGCCCCCCCAAACCCCCCATCGAAAACAGGGGGGTGAATCACTGAGGGAGCCGATAAATCAGCTCCCGCCATTCAAAGCATTACGTCACCGAATCAGGAACCGTCCTTGTCGCCTTTTTCATGGGACGGGTCGTAGACCTTGGTCAGGTCGCCGCCCAGACGGAACGTCTTGAACGGCTGCTTTTCATGTTTCTCTTCAAGCGTTTCGGCGTTGCAGGTGTAGAGCGCGCAGAACGGTTCCAGCCAGGCGAATTTCGGGTCCTTCTTCAGGTCCGTCATGTCCTGTTTTTCGCCGTTGTGCTCGGCAAACATCGAAGGATCCTTCACCCCGGCCAGCACGCGATCAGCCAGTCGCTTCAAGGCGCCGTTGTTTTCCGGACGCAGATCCACACCATTGGCCTGGGCAAAGCTGGCGATCATGGCCAGTGGCGGCAGGGCATAGTTGTGGTACGAGAGGGCGCGTTGACGGCGCTTCATTTCGTTCGGCAGGAAACCGTCCTTGTCCACCTGATTGGCGGCAACCTTGAATTCCTTCACTGCCCAGTCGAACAGGTCCTGACGATTGGTCGCGACAGCCGTTGCCATCACCGACCAGGCGGCCCAGTACGAGTGGTTGTTGATTTTTTCCAGCGGCAGATTGCTCCAGTCGCTGACGACCTGATCAGCCAGTTTGCTGAACCAGGCTTCGATGATCTGCGCGTCCTGCTGACGGTTTGCCAGCGGTTTGGACTCGGAGAATTTCAACCGCAGGTACGCCGATGACATGCTGCCCAGCGCCCATTTGCGCATCGACTTGCCGGTGTGGTTGAACTCGCGGGATTCAAGCGCATCGGCCTTGGCCCATGTGGTCATCATGTTCAACGCGCAGTCGAGCTGCTCGGGACGACCGTCACGCATGTACTGCATCACGACTTTGCTGACGCCGCGTTCAAGGGTGGTGATGTCCTTGGTCGCATCGCGAAAGGCTTCTTCGGATTTCAGGTTCAGCGTGGCGCGAGCCTTGTCAGAGCCTTCGTACTTGCTGCGAAACACCAATTTGTCGGTGTACGGCTTGGGAATGGCATCACAGGTAAAGTTGTGATCACCGGTCTTCATTTTTTCGATCGGTGCGTCATAACCCTTGGGTGGGACCAGTGTCGCGGCTGCGGATGCACCCATGGCCCAGGCCATCGATGACAGGATTGCCATCGACAGCAGGGTAGGGCGTATCAGTTTCGGAGTCTGCATAAGTCACCTCATAGTCCGGCTTGAGCGGTGTGTTTCGCAGCGCTCGGGAACACGTTGCGTTTGCATACTTTCGCTTCGACTTTCTGTGGTTCTGCTCCTGCTTCCGGTCCCTGGATTTCGAGGGCCAGCAACTGCTGATCAGCCCAGTCCTCGTCTTCGCGCAATTCAAAGGCGAAGCGTCCATCGGTGTCAGATGTTTCCGGTTTTTCGATTTTCAGGTCTTCGTGACGACCGTTCATGTACCAGAGCCTGGCCTGAAGGACTTTCACGGAGGTGTCGTCGAAGCGGATATCGATCTGGTTGCTGCCGTTACGAATGTCCTTGATGCCGTTCTTGCCGTTGACCAGCACTTCGTTGTTGCCCGGCTTCAGGGTGGTGCTGGCGCTCATGACCGCCGGCTTGCCTTCGCAACCGTTGTCCAGCAGTGCCATCATCTGGCGATAGATGGTTTCCTGATCGAGGCGATACAGCGGCGAGAATTCCCAGATGAGAATTTTCGGCGGACGCTTCTGGAAGTCTTCGCTGCCCAGGTACTGCAACATCGAACCTTCCAGACCACCGCCGGGGAACGCCACGTTCAGCACGTCCGCGCTGAGGTATTCCTGCAGGAAGCCGCCGAAGTTGTAGTTCTTGCCACTGTGGCTGGTGCCGACCAGGGTGATTTCCGGGTTGCCGGAATCGCCGAACAGATCGCCGTCACCGGCTTCGCCTTTCGGCTCGGTGCTGAACTGGTCCATGTACTGGATCGCGTAGCTGGTGCCGCACAACTGGCCTGCCATGTTGTGCAGGGTGCCGGTCTTGCCCATGCGTCCAGAGATGTGGCTTTCGAACTCACGCTTGGGAATGTCCGCGTAGCCCGGGACTTTCTTGACGGTCTCGGCCACGATCTTCGCCGTGCGTTGTGCGCCATAAGGCGTCCAGTGCTGGTCGCCGCGGAAGTAGAAGTCGTGCGCCTGCTGCTCGTTGGTGAGCGGTGACAGGTCAGGCACCCAATAGCCCATCTTGCTGAAGCGACCGAGCATGGCCTGATAGTTTTTCAGCGCCTTGTCGTAGTCGTACTTGTCGCGTTCGGCCGGGAACAGTTTGTTGCGATCCACCAGGCCGCGCGTCGGCTGATAGACCACCACCAGCTCGACCCCCTTGCTCTTGAACGCGTCATGCAGTTCTTTCATGCGGCGGTAGCCGGCAGGCGTGGTGTCGAATTCGGTACGCAGGTCTTCCTGGGTACGGAACAGCCAGTCGCCTTCGGCCTGTACCAGCGTGGTGAAGTTCTGCTGATAGCGAGTGGTGTAGTTCTTCGCGTCGTGCGCAGCCGGGCACAGGCTGCAGCAGGGCTCGGCGGTAAAGGTCGGCGCCTGCGAGTCGTCGGCCCGAGCGACACCGGCTGCGGCCATCAGCGCAGCAGTGAGGCTGGACAGGCTCAACAGCTTGATCAAATGTGCGTGCATAACAATACCCTTCCTCATTCCCGCAGCTCGGTCTGGCTTTCGACGGGGTCGATCAATACGGCTTTTTTCTGGCGTACCAGCAGGTCGAGGATCTCGTTCTGGCGCTCGCCCAGGATGCCGTTGAGGCTGATGCCGACTTCCTTGGTCGGGGCCAGCATCGAGACGCGATACAGCTCGACACTCAGGGGCGAGTCGATGGACAGCGGGCCGGAGCCGTTGCTGGCCAGTTCGCCGCCGACCATGATCAGCGACACCTGAGCGTCGAACGGATCGAGCTCGATGTCGCGGTCGGTATCGCTCAGGTCCTTGATGTGACCGTAAACGCCCATCAGCCCGTTACCGGTGGCGATGTTTTCGTACAGCTTGATGTTCACGCTGTTACGCACACGGATACCGTGGCGGCGGTTGGCAATCACACGGTTGCCCCACAGCAGGTTGTTGCCGCTTTCGTACAGGGTGATACCGTCGGTGTGGTTCTGATAGATCTCGTTGTAGGCGACGATGTTGCCGACGCTGTTACGGTCCAGAACCACGCCGGACAACTTGTTGTCATGGCTCTTGTTGCGGAAGATGAAGCTGTTGTCGACTTCCCGGGAAATGATGATCCCGTGCTTCTTCTTGGTCCCGTAGACGTCGTTCTCGGCGATGATCAGACCGTGGGAACGGTCGTGCGGGTCAATGCCGTAGACGATGTTGTCGCGGTAGGTGTTGCCCTTGACCACGAAATCACGCGTCTCGTAGCAGTAGAAGCCGTACCACATGTCCGAGAATTCCGAATCAATGATCCAGCCGGTCGGTTCGGCACGCTTGAGGATCTTCGCGGTGTTCGGCGTGTACTGGGAAATACTGATGCCGTAGGACTTGCTCTGGTCATAGCCCATGCTCGCCATTTTGGTGTTGGCGATCCAGGTTTCCGAGCCACCCCAGGTCAGCACGAACGGGCGAAACTCGTCAGGCTTGCGATAGGTCGCCAGGCTGTTGCGGGTCTCACTCCAGGCGTTGACCTGAGTGTGGGTGATCAGCATCTTACCTTCGCTGACGATGAACGAGCCTTTCTCCTGAGACAGACGCAATTCCCTGGTCTTGCTGTCGATCTCGAAGATGCCGGTTTCCTTGACCAGGATCGGCAGACGCGCCACGTAGACGCCCGGCGACACTTCATTCAGAAACTGCTTGGGCACCTTCTTGACCAGGTCCTGAAGGTTCACGTAGCCGTCGGAAATCATGATCGCTTGCGGGATACCCTTCTGACGGGCCACCCATTCAGCCATCTTGTTGTCGCCGCCGATGAATTCCTTCAGGCCGGTTTCTTCCATCATCCGGGCAACAGTGATCTTGCCCGGCTTGTTGCGAACGATCTTTTTCAGTGCCGCCTCGGCGGTGTAGCCGCTGAGGTCGGGCAGGACCGGCTTGGCCATTTCCAGCGGCGCGGTCGGCGGGCTGGTGATGGTATAGGTCTTGGCCTGTTGCAGCTCCTTGACCACCGCCTTCGGCGCCTCGGGGGTGACAGGCGCGTTGGCCAGTGCGGCACCACTGGCCATCAGCAGCGCGCTGCTCAGCACGGCGCTTTCCAGCAGGGCGTGTGGCCAGGTGCGGCTACGCCCGTTGCTTGCTTGACTGTTCATCTGTGGCACTCCTTTGGCGGTTCGCATCAGAAGCGCCAGATGACGTCGACAATGGCGCGGTGCATGTATTCATCCACGCCGTTGTGGTACGCGTCGCCGGGCTTGAAGACGCCGGCACGCAAGCGCACCAGAGCCGACGGTTCGTCGAAGGACTGGCTCAGCGAGGCTGGCAACAGACCCTGTTTGAAGTACTTGGTCACGACCAGATCCATTTCCTGACCCAGATCCTTGCGACCGTCTTCCAGCGGCAGCGAGCTGAAGGTATTGCTGTCGCCGTTCTCGCGAACAGCGTTGATACCCGAGCCACCGATGCCGGTGTTGCCGTCTACACGGCGGAACTTGTGGTAGATCAGCGAGGCGTCGTATTCCTCGTTCATCTGCCAGGAAGCGAACAGCGAGCCGGTTTCCACGTTGGCCATTTCGCCCTGGAAGGCTTCACCGAAGCGATGGATACGCGAGCGGGTGCCGGTCCAGTTCGAACGGTTGCTTTCCAGGCCGTTCTGAACGTAATCCTTGCTGGCGCGCGAGTAGGCCGCACCGACTTGCCACTGAGGGTCCAGACGCAGACGCAGGCCCAGGTCTGTGGCCCAGCCGTTCATGTCGCGGCTGTTCTTCTCGCCTGCAAAGTACTGGTCATTCACGCCGTTGACGCGGATCTCGTCACGGTCGCCGTTGAGCCAGGTCAGGCTGCCCCAGTAGTTGAGCTGATTAGTGTTGCGGTAGTTGTAGGCATCGCTGTCAGCCTGCAGACCCAGCCAGGTCAGATCGCCGTTGGAGGTCTTGTCCAGGTCGTCCAGTTCCTGACCCTGATCCTTGAGCTTGCCGTCGTCGTGGCTGTAGTGCGCACGTACGCCTGCCCAGTGACCCGGAGTCCACTGGTAGCTGGCCGAACCGAACAGGTGCTGGCGATCTTCATCGTCGGGGGCCAGTTCGGTCAGGTCGGTGCGGTATTCGCTGAAACGTTGTGCAGCGCCCACTTCGGCACGCAGCAGTGTGGTGTCGAAAGTCCAGTTGATGGCTTCGATATTGGTGTCGTGCCACTGGCCGTCGTCATTGCGCAGACGCTGACGACCGACTTTCAGGATCTCGCCGGGGTAGGGCGTGAAACCGCTGTAGCCGATCCAGAATTCGCGCAGTGCCAGGTAGGATTTGTCGACTTCGCGCTCGCTGGCCGTGCCACGGGACACTTGAGTCTGGCCGTCGCCTGCGCCGGTGGATTGCTCCAGCGGGTCGGTCTGAATAGTGTCGGTGGCGGTGACCACCTGGCCCATGGCGTAACCGCTCCAGTTGCCGCGCTCGCCGTAGACCCATGGACGCAGGTCCAGGCCCAGACCGCTGACGTCGCCGCCCGAACGGGTGCCCAGATCACGGTCGTCTTCAAGTTGGCCGGTGGCTTTCACTTCCAGACCGAAGTTCTGTTGTTCGGTCAGGGCAGCCAGTGTCGGGCACGCCCACAGCAGGCTGAAGCCAAGGCCCACGCCGGCGGCCATTAGGGGATTCAACTTCATAGTGCTTCCTCACCGTCTTTTTCTTCTTGCAGGGCCTGCATCGCCATCACGCTCTGGTTGGCGGCTGCGCCCCGGACTTTTTGCTCACGTGCCAACAGATCCTTGGCGCCGGCGAGCTTTTCAGGCGGCAGTGTGGTGCTCAGTTGCTGGGCCAGCTCAGTGGCCTGCGGTGTTTCGCTGGTCAGTGCCAGTTGGGCGAATACCCAGGCATTGACCGGGTCAGGTTTGGTGCCCTTGCCTTGGGAGAACAGTTGCGCGAGGGCGAAGTCGGCGCTGTTCTGGCCACCACGGGCGGCGGTCAACAGCTCGTCCACGGCTTTCTGCGGATAGACCTGACCGAGGTAGCCGCGGCGGTAGATCTGACCCAGGTAGTAATGGGCGGAGATTTCCGTCGCTGCGGCTTTCTTCAAGTGCGCTTCGGCCTTGAAGGCGTCGGGCGTGACCCATTTGCCTTCGTAGTACAGGCGACCCAGCAGCAGCTCGGCGCGTGGCTGGTCGGCTGCGCGGCCGTTTTCCAGGTACTCCATCATCTTGTTGACGTCGCCCAGTTCGGGGAAGTCGTAAAGCAGCTTGGCCAGGGTGACCCACGAAGCGGGATAGCCCGGCGCGATGCCTTCCAGCAATTGCTGGGCAGTCTTTTCGTCTGGCGTGCCGATGGTCGAGTCGCCCAGTACGCGTGCCACGCTGTCCACGCGCTGAGCGCTGATGCGGCCAGCGGCGTGTTCGCTTTTCAGGCGTTCGATCAAGGCAGCCTGCGGCTCGGCCTGACCACGCGTCTGGTAGACGGTGGCCAGTTCGACGTAGCAGATGTCAGTGGTGTTCAGCGCCTGCTTGCAGATGCTTTCCACTTCATCCAGATGCTCGGCGTAGGTGCCCTGGGTGCGATACAGCAGCACCTGGGCCAGACCTGCTTCCGGATAACCGGCAGCGCGCCACTGGCTGATCTTCTGCTGCGCATTCACGTCCGGGAAGGTGTGCGGGTATTGCAGATAGAGCATGGCCAGCGGGACCAGCGTGCCGGACTCACCATTGGCGAAGGCTTTCTTCAGCAGCGTTTCGGCTTCGTGGCGTTCGGCGTCGGTGGCGTCCGGCTTGGCGGCCAGCAGACGGCCCAGGCGCGATTGCGCCCGTGGCGAAGTCTCGGCGGCCGCACGGTAAGTGGCTTCCGCCTGCTTGAGCAGGGCAGGGTCGCGGGTGTTGACCTGGATATCAGCCAGGCCAACCTGTGCATCGCTGTAGCCCAGGTCCGCCAGCTGCCGATAGTTCTGCTCCGCCAATGCAGTGTCGCCGTTTTTCAAGGCTTCATTGGCAAGACGTTGGTCAGGCAGGCCGGCACAGCCGCTCAGGCCGAGCGCGACGGCGAGGCTCAATAGCGTGGGGGTCGACAGGCGTCGTAATGGGCTGCTCATGATTACAGACCCGCGGCCACGGCTTTGTCGATCAGCCAGTTCACGGATGGACCGCGATCACTGACCACTTCGACAGGACGGCCGGCGAGCGAGCTGCTCAGGCTTTCGTCAGGCTTGATCTGCACACGGATGTCGGTGGACAGGTCGGTGTCGCTCAGGTTGGTGCTGCTGACGATCTCGCCAGTGCGCAGTTTGTTTTCGCCTGCAACCTGGAAGCTGACACGGGTGCCCGGCTTGACGTCGTTGAACTGGCGATAGGTGAAGCGTGCTTCAACAGTGGCCGGCGCATTGCGTGGCACCAGTTGGAAGATCACCTGACCCTTGCTGGCGTACTGACCGTCGGCGACCAGTTGGCGAGCCACGACGCAGTCACATGGGCTGGTCAGGGTGCCGCTCATCTGCTTGCCATACAGCTCTTCGATTTTCGCAGGCTGCAGGTCTTCACCGGTCAGGCTGCCTTTGAGCATTTCCAGCATGCTGGTGTTGAAGCTGGCCAGTGGTGCGCCTTTGGTGGTTTCGCCGTTCGGCTGAACCAGGCTCTGCACGGTGCCTTCGCGCGGCATGGTGATGTCCATGCTCGGGATCGAGACCAGACCGGCCGAGGCGTGGCTGACGAAGTACAGGCCGTAGATGGTCTTGAAGATGAAACCGAACGCTGCCAGACCGACGATGAAGATGCCGAGGCTGAAGGTGACTGCACGCAGGCGACCCATGGCGCTCATGCCGCCGTCGTTGCCCTTGACCTTGCGCGCCTTGGTGAAGTTGTCGCGCTGCAGGGTTGCCAGCACTTCGCCCAGGCTGACGATGTCGCCGGACAGGTGCGAGGTGATCAGGTGGCGCAGTGTGGCGATGTCCTGGGCTTCCAGATTCTGGAACTGGCAACCGACACGGCCGCTGGCGTTGTCCACCGAACGGACCTGCATTTCCACGTCCATGGCCAGACCGAGGTTGTCGATCAAAAACTGCAGGCGGCCCTTGATGACCTCACCTGCGGTGTAGCGCTGACCCTGCGGGGCGATGAAGCTCAGGCCGCCGGCCGACAGGTCTTCGATGCGCACCAGCGGGGCGTTCGGCTGATCATTCAGCAGGCGCAGCTTGGCAGGGATCTTGACCCGGGCGTGTTGGCGCTGGGCTTCGGATTCATGTACGACGTTCGCATTCACGGCTGTATTCATGGCTAATTTTCCTACTTAAGCGATTAATCCGTTGGCCCGGTCAAACCATCGTCAACAGCACGGCGACGAAGATGGTGCCAGCCGAGAAAGTCATGGTTCGGGACGACCACGTGTTGAACCAACCCTGAAAGCTGGCCATGTCGCGGCTGAGTTTGGTGTCCTGGCGCGTCCAGGACTGGCGGTCCAGGCGGAAGAAGACGTAGATCTTCATCAGGGCGCCGACGATCTGGTTGTAATAGAGAATCAGGGGGTACGCAGGGCCGATCCTGTGTCCCGAGAAGGACAACAGCAGCGTGAGGATCAGGCGGGTCATGCCGATCCACAGCAGGTACATCAGCAGAAAGGCTCCGCCGTACTTGAAGCTGGCGATGATGGCGACCGTCAGACCGAGGATGGAGGTCCACATCGATACACGCTGGTCGAACAGCACCACACTGGTGAACAGGCCAAGGCGACGAACACCCAGGCCCAGCGCACGCGAGTTCTGACGCAGGTTGTTGCCGTACCAGCGGTACATCAGCTTGCGGCTGGCCTTGAGGAAACTCTTCTCGGGCGGGTGCTCGACCGTGTTGATCGCGGCATCCGGCACGTAGAAAGTGTCGTATCCAAGGCGCATCAGGCTGAACCAGCTGGATTTGTCGTCGCCGGTCAGGAACCGGAACGTGCCCAGACGCCAGTGGTTGAGCGAGTCGCTTTCCACGTCGGCGATGAACTCGGGGTCGGTGACCACGGTGGCGCGGAAGACCGACATACGACCGGTCATGGTCAGAACGCGCTTGGACAGGGCCATCGAGCACATGTTGATGTGACGCTGAGCGAAACGCAGCTTGTGCCACTCGCTCATGATGTAACCGCCGCGCACTTCACAGAACTCGTTGGTGGTCAGGCCGCCGACGTTGTCGAACAGCTGAAACCACGGCACGGTCTTGGCCACGACGCCTTCATTCAGAACGGTGTCACCATCGATCACCGCAACCACCGCGCGCTCATCCGGAAGGTGGCGGGAAATGGCACGGAAACCGTAGGCCAGACCGTCACGCTTGCCGGTGCCAGGGATGCGCACGAAGTCCAGCTTCACGCGGTCCGGCGGGTTGAGACGGGCCCACATCGCCTTGACCAGCAGCTCATCGGACATTTCCACCAGCGAGCAGACGATGGTGGTCGGCAGACCGCAATTGATCGCTTCACGAATGACCGAGCTGTACACCTGAGCGGTGGTCAGCGCGTCGATACGAAAGCTGGTGACCATCAGGAACACATGGGACGGATCTGCAGCCTTACCCAACTTTTGAACCTTGCGGCGCAAGTGCGGATAAACGATGTACAGAAAGATCATCCCGCGCACAAAGTGCGTAATACCCATCGAATAACGCCAGATACCCACGGCGCCAATCAGAAAGATAAAGTTCTTCGACTGTGAGTCGAAGATACTGGTGGGCAATGCCGTGGCAATACCCATTAATAAACTGAGATAAAACAGCCAACCGGCGGCCTGTAAAAGGCCGTGTTTTAGCCTCTGCATAATCTGTATCCCTAAGTCAGTTGCAAGCCTCAAGCCCCAGGCCCAAGCAGTGCTTGAACGAGTGGCCTGGAGCTTGGCGCTTGTGGCTTGCGGCTGATTTACCAGCAGATACCTTCGGCACGGCCATCTTCACTGGTGGCCTTGGACATGAAGCCCACCAGGTCGATGACGCGCTTGCCTTCAGGGGTCTTGTCGGCGAGTACGCGGAAGCGCTCGTCGCGGTTGCCCAGGATGATGATGTCAGAGTCGTTGACGACCTGATCGAAGTCGGAATTCAGCAGCGAGGAAACGTGCGGGATTTTCGATTCGATGTAGTCTTTGTTGGCGCCGTGAACACGTGCGTATTCAACGTTGCTGTCGAAGATGCTCAGGTCGAAGCCCTTGCCGATCAGCATTTCGGCCAGCTCTACCAGCGGGCTTTCGCGCAGGTCGTCGGTGCCGGCCTTGAAGCTCAGACCCAGCAGTGCAACCTTGCGGCTGTCGTAGCTGGCGACCATGTCGAAGGCGTTCTGCACCTGGGAAACGTTGCTGCGCATCAGGGAGTTGAGCAGAGGCGCTTCAACGTCCAGCGTGCTGGCGCGGTAGGTCAGGGCGCGCACGTCCTTCGGCAGGCAGGAACCACCGAATGCGAAGCCTGGGCGCATGTAGTACTGGGACAGGTTCAGTGCCTTGTCCTGGCAGACAACGTCCATCACTTCACGGCCATCGACGCCGACGGCCTTGGCAATGTTGCCGATTTCGTTGGCGAAGGTGACTTTGGTGGCGTGCCACACGTTGCAGGTGTACTTGATCATTTCGGCAACGGCGATGTCCTTGCGGATGATCGGTGCGTCCAGTTCTTCGTACAGCGATTGCAGAACGTCGCCCGAAGCCTTGTCGAACTCGCCGATGACGGTCATCGGTGGCAGGTCGTAGTCCTTGATCGCGGTGCTTTCACGCAGGAACTCAGGGTTTACGGCAACGCCGAAGTCAACGCCCGCTTTCTTGCCGGAGCAGTCTTCCAGAATCGGGATGACGACATTGGCAACGGTGCCCGGCAGTACGGTGCTGCGGACCACGATGGTGTGACGGGAAGTCTTGTCACGCAGTACGTAACCGATTTCGCGGCACACGGATTCGATGAAGTCGAGTTCCAGGTCGCCGTTTTTCTTGCTCGGTGTACCGACGCAGATCATCGACAGATCGGTGGCGCGAATAGCCTCGGAGAAGTCCGTGGTGCCACGCAGTTTGCCCGTACGAATACCTTGCGCCAGCAGGTCTTCAAGACCCGGTTCAACGATGGGCGATTTGCCGTTATTGATCAGGTCGATCTTGGTGCTGGAAATATCCACACCGACAACTTCATGACCCCGTGCAGAAAGGCAACCGGCACAGACTGCACCGACATAACCCAAACCAAAGATGCTGATACGCATCGTACTCTCCTCGATTTTCACGCCATAAGTTGGCTGGATATTAATTTTTGGCCAGCAGATGTCACACGCGAGTCGTGACAGCGTGTAAGGCCATCTAACTAACGCAGGCATATTTAAGAGTGAGTGCCCAAACAAGCGAGGCGAACCCAAATGACACTAAGTACAAGCGGCAGGTGACCTGTCCTTCCGGGCGGGGCCCTGCTCTCTTGGATGCAGTAAACCACTCCATGTATAGCGATCGACGGCGGATCAGGAGCTGAAAGCCTTTGGCCAGAGCCTTGGCTGTTTCGTCGAGTCCTGCGCGCCACACCGGTCCGGTGCTTCGCCTGTCTACCTACTTCAACTAGTGATATGAGTTTTAATTTCGGTACCTGCAGCCTCTTCCCGTGGAAAAGGACTGCCTGCGGGTAACTTCCCTTTGTCCTCGCTTCGCTGTAGGTGATCTCCTACAGAGTGGCCGAGAATTGTTACGGGATGTAGGAGCGTAAGGTTTCCCATTTAGTTCCGGGCCACTCGTCCTGTTTGGGAGATTTTGATGTATCAATCTTGTGACATGGGTAGTTGCATACTGATGGCGCACAAGGGTGAAGTCCCTTATAAACAGGGGTTAGATGTCACCTGATATAAAAGTGCCATTACTGTTTAAGACTAAAGCGCCATCACGTAAAAAAATTGTTTATTTTTTGAGAAAATTTTCTTGTCGGACAAGCGAGACACTAGTTGACGTTTAAGTGGCGTCATAAAGCCGTCGCCTGGCAGGAGAGATAGGCGTATCAAGTTGTACAGCGGCGTAGCGCTGCACAACTTTGACGCCATTAGTCCTCTGGGCTGTCGCGCAGAAAGACCAACTTGGAGGGGGTGGATAGTTCTGCGTTATAACGATATCCCTGAACATCGAACGCTCTAAGCGCTTCAGGGCTGTCGATGCGTTCCTCGATCACAAACCGGCTCATCATGCCGCGCGCCTTCTTGGCATAGAAGCTGATGATCTTGTACTGCCCGTTTTTCAGGTCCTTGAACTCGGTGTCGATGATCCTGGCATTGAGCCCCGAACGCTTGACCGCCGAAAAGTACTCGGTCGAGGCCAGATTGAGCAGCAGGTCGTCGCCCTGATCGGCGAGTGCTTCATTCAACCATTCGCTGATGCGCGTACCCCAGAAGGCATAAAGATCCTTGCCACGGGCGTTGGCCAGTCGTGTACCCATTTCCAGGCGATAGGGCTGCATCAGGTCCAGGGGGCGCAGCAGGCCATAAAGGCCGGAGAGCATGCGCAGGTGTTTCTGCGCATAGTCGAGCTGATCTTCACTGAGTGTTTCTGCCTGCAGTCCCGTATACACATCACCCTTGAACGCGAGCAGCGCCTGCTTGGCGTTCTCGGGCGTGAAGTCAGGCGTCCAGCTGCCGAAGCGTGCCGCGTTGAGCCCGGCCAGCTTGTCGGACAGGTGCATCAATTCCGCAATCTGCGCGGGCGCAAGTTCGCGAAGCTGGCTGATCAATTCCTGAGAATGGTCCAAGTACTGCGGCTGGGTAAAACGCTCGGTGGTAGGCGGTGTTTCGAAATCGAGTGTTTTCGCTGGGGAAATCACCATCAGCATGAAGTCGTCTCCTTTGATCGTCGGGGGATTCTAGGGGCTGATGGCGCGCGACTCCAGCTATGGTGGCGATAGAGACAGGTTTGACATTCGTGTGTGGGGCAATGGCGTTTCACGCGTCGGCTTTGTATGTGCGTCGACATAAGGGGCAGACGTATATCAGCTATAGTGGCGCGCTGGTCATGACGCGACAGTCGACAGAGAGGACATTGGGTTTGCGTATCGTTTTAGCAGTTTGCGCGTGTCTGTTGTGGGGTCAGGCCCAGGCAGCCGCTCCGGTCATCGCCACCATGGATCGCAGTGTCTGGCCCGAGCGTCTGGAAACGCCGGCGTTGTTCGATGTCGCGTCACGCGCAGAGATCCTGGCGTTCGCCCATCAACTGTACCTGAGTGAAAAGCTGGACGAGGAGGGGCTCAGGCAGCGCCTCGGCCTGCGCTACGTCAACGTCTCGTCGTTGAACGTGGTTCGCCATCGTCTGTGGTCGCGCCTGCTGGAAAACTATCAGGCCGCCCAGAAAAGCTGTGTGGATGATGCCAACTTCTGTGTGCTGGTCGAAGACATGGATCAGCTGCGTCAGCGCGCCGAGGAATATCAGGTCGCCGATGACTCCTTTTATGCTGCCTGGGCGAGACCCAGTGCTGTCTTCCATCAGCGCTACCTCAATGAACTGCTGTTCCTGGCTGCGCTGTTTCCGCAGACCAGCAGCGAGATCGAGCGTTACAACTCCGATGAGATGAGCGGCGACGAGATGCCCGACCGCACGTTCAGACTCGACTTCGACAGTGGGCCGAGCGCCGTCGACGGTGCCACGGATTGGTTGGCCGACTTCATGCGCCAGCAGAAAATGACCGCGACCTTCCATGTATTGGGCAAGAGCCTGCAGGACCGTCTCGACAGCACGTCCGCTGCCAGTCTGCAGGCGTTGTACCGCCAGCAGTGCGTGGGGATTCAGGGCTGGGAATACCGCTCGCACAGCCAGTGGCTCGATTGGCAGGATTCGATTCAACGCAGCTCGGCGCTGGTGCAGCAGATACTTCCAGACAATTTCGTGCCGCTGTTCCGGCCGCCTTATGGCCATCGCCGTGCCGACAGCGGCGACTATTTCCGCTCGCAGCATCTGCGGGTATCGCTTTGGAATATCGACGCTCAGGATGCAACCGGTCGGCTGACTGCCGATCAGGTGGGTGATCGCGTGTTGACGCTCATGCTGCTCTGGCGACGGGGCACGGTGGTGTTCCATGACTCGGCCAACCGGGCGCAGTCGGCATTGCCGCTGTTGATGGCCAATACCGCGCAAAGCGAACTGATCTGGGATGACTGCCGGAATCTGTATGAAACACCCGTGGAACAAGGGCTGGAGGAGGGTGGCGAAGAGGCAGCTGAAGGGGAATGACGGGCAAATCGACTGTAGCTGACTTCCGACTGTAAACGCGCTGAGAACGTCCGCCAAGCGCTATTCGTCATCCTGTGAAATAAACTTCAAAAAACTGTCAAAGAGCTTTTTTCTGTCATCCCTTTTGCTGTATTACGAATACAGACCGCCGAAACCTGCAACACAGGTGGCGTCTCCCAAGACCCACCTTGAGCAACACTTCTACCCTGCCTGAAGGGAAGAAAACCGGCGGCCTTTTCGTGGCGCAGTGCTGTTGTGGTTCTGCGTCGCCTGGCTACTACAAAGGTGAGCGAGTATGGATGATCACGGACGCACCCCCTCCACTAACCAGCCAATCCTTTACGTGCTCGATACCAATGTATTGATCCATGATCCAAACGCACTGCTGAATTTCGAAGAGCACCACGTCGCCATCCCCATGACCGTTCTGGAGGAACTGGACAAACTCAAGGCAGGTAAACACTCGGTAGCCGCCGAATGCCGACAGGCGATCCGCCTGATCGACAAGACGCTGGGCGAAGCGTCACCCGAAGAAGTCGAGAAGGGTGTGCCGATCGATCGCGGTACTGGCGTCTTCAAAGGCTTTCTGTCGATCCTGATGAGCAAGCGCGAGGAGCCCAACAGCCTGCTTCCCGAGCATCTGAACGACAACATCATCATCAACCAATTGATCGACCTGCACGCGCGCAACAAGGACTTGAGCGTGGTGCTGGTGACCAAAGACATCAACATGCGCCTCAAGGCCCGCGCGTGCGGTATCGAAGCCGAGGATTACAGTACCGACCAGTTGGTGGACGACGTCTCGCTGTTGTCCCGTGGCTACCATGATATGACCGGTTCGTTCTGGGACAGGGTCAACAAGGTCGATACTCGTCAGGAGCGGGGGCGCACCTGGCACCGTGTGCAATTGAACGAAACGCTGCCTGCG
Organism: Pseudomonas viridiflava; assembly: GCF_900184295.1. Lineage (NCBI taxonomy): Bacteria > Pseudomonadati > Pseudomonadota > Gammaproteobacteria > Pseudomonadales > Pseudomonadaceae > Pseudomonas > Pseudomonas viridiflava. The sequence continues at coordinate 4,735,861 of NZ_LT855380.1, read as the reverse complement.
GTCCATATCAATGAGTTCATTGTCGACGAACAGGGCTTCGTCGGCTGGATCAAGGGCGTCAAGAATGACGAGCTGCTGATTCTGGATATGCATCAGGAGCCGCTGATGCATCAGGAGGCCTGGGGCCTGAAGCCGCGGGACATCTATCAGGGGCTTGCATTGTTTGCCCTGCTGGATCCGGACATCCACTTGGTCAACCTCTCCGGTGCTGCCGGTTCGGGTAAAACCATTCTGGCCCTGGCCGCTGCCATCGAGCAAACCATGGTCACCAAGCGCTATCGCCGCATCATCGCGACCCGCAGCGTGCAGGGTCTTGATCAGGAAATCGGCTTCCTGCCGGGTACCGAAGCGGAAAAAATGGAGCCGTGGCTCGGCGCGATCACCGACAACCTCGAAGCCTTGCATATGGATGACGAAAGCACCCATGGCAGCGTCGACTACATCCTCAGCAAGGTGCCGTTGCAGTTCAAATCCCTCAACTACATCCGAGGTCGCAGCTTCCAACAGAGTCTGATCCTGATCGACGAGTGCCAGAACCTGACGCCGCACCAGATGAAAACCATCATCACCCGTGCCGGTGCCGGTTCCAAAGTGGTCTGCCTGGGCAACCTGGCGCAGATCGACACCCCTTATCTGTCAGCTACCAGCTCCGGGCTGACCTACCTGACGGAGCGCTTCAAGGACTTCCCCAACGGCGTGCACATCACCCTGCAGGGTGTGCCTCGCTCGATATTGGCCGAGTACGCAGAGAGTCATTTGTAACGGTGTTGTTCGTGCCCACGCGCAGGCGTGGGCACGCCTCTCAGGACGCTCCGCGTCCGATCAGGTGACTGACCTGGCAGCTCCTCCAGCCCTATCCCACACATTTAGGTTTACAATCCCCGCTCCTGTTCAGGAGTAGAACTGTGCTGACTCATCTCGATTCCCAAGGCCGTGCCAACATGGTCGATGTCACCGATAAAGCGGTGACGTCCCGTGAAGCCGTGGCCTGTGCGCGTGTGCGCATGCTGCCGACGACCCTGCAAATGATTGTCAGCGGCGGTCACCCCAAGGGTGATGTCTTCGCTGTGGCCCGTATCGCGGGTATTCAGGCGGCGAAGAAGACCAGCGATCTGATTCCTTTGTGCCATCCGCTGATGCTGACCAGCGTCAAGGTCGAACTCAGCGCCGAGGGTGACGACTCAGTACTGATCATGGCGCGCTGCAAACTGGCCGGGCAGACCGGTGTGGAAATGGAAGCCCTGACGGCCGCCAGTGTCGCGGCGCTGACGATCTATGACATGTGCAAGGCGGTGGATCGCGGCATGGTCATCGAATCGGTCCGCCTGCTGGAAAAGCTCGGCGGCAAGAGCGGTCACTTCGTCGCCGACGATGTGGAGGCAGGGCAATGAAACTGCAGGTTCAGTATTTCGCCCGCTATCGCGAAGCGCTGGGTCTGGACAGCGAGCGGATCGAAGGTGATTTCGCAACCCTGGACGCCTTGCGTCAGCACCTGCTGCAGCGTGGCGAAGCCTGGCAGGTGCTGGGTGAGCAGAACGTGATGTGCGCCCGCAATCAGGAGCTGTGCCCGCTGGACGAGCCTTTGCAGGATGGCGATGAAGTGGCGTTCTTTCCTACCGTGACTGGAGGCTGATCATGGCGGTTCGCGTGCAATCTGCTGCGTTCGATCCGGGCACAGAAGTCAACGCGCTGCATGCGGCCAATGTCGGCATCGGAGCGGTGGTGAGTTTTGTCGGTTACGTGCGGGACTTCAACGACGGTCGCGAAGTGTCGGGCATGTTTCTGGAGCACTATCCAGGCATGACCGAAAAGGCATTGGCGAAGATCGTTGTCGAAGCCGAGCAGCGCTGGCCTTTATTGCGGCTGGACGTGTTGCATCGGGTCGGCGCACTTGAGCCGGGCGAGCCCATCGTGTTCGTTGGCGTCGCCAGCGCCCATCGTCAGGCCGCGTTCGAGGCCTGTGACTTCGTCATGGACTACCTGAAAACCCGCGCGCCGTTCTGGAAACGTGAGAACACCCCTGAAGGCGAGCGTTGGGTAGAAGGGCGTGACAGTGATCATGCAGCGGCTGACCGCTGGAAGTGAGATGACTTGTCCCTGATCGTTCCTCACGCTATGCATGGGAATGCCTCTCAGGACGCTCCGCGTCCCGGGCAGCGTGCCAACGCGGGGCATTGGCACGATCATCTTTCAGGCGGGAAAACACTCAAGTCGTGCGACGCACCACTGCACGCAGCAGTTCGGTCGGCGGGGTTTCGCAGCTGATTTTGCGGCCCAGCTTCTCTTCGATGGCTGGCAACTGATACGAGTCATCCTCACCTGCGAAGCTGATCGACACGCCGTCGGCGCCGGCGCGCCCTGTGCGGCCGATGCGGTGCACATAATCATCCGGCACTTCCGGCAGGGTGAAGTTGATCACATGACTGATGCCGTCGATGTGAATGCCGCGACCGGCCACATCGGTGGCGACCAGTACACGAATCTTGCCTTCGCGGAAGCCTTCCAGTGTCTTGATCCGCTTGTGCTGAGGCACATCGCCTGAGAGTTGCGCGGCGTTGACGCCGTCACGCACCAGGCGTTCTTCGATGCGACGTACTTCGTCCTTGCGGTTGGCAAAGACCATCACGCGTTCCCAGCCGTTGTCGTTGACCAGGTTGTACAGCAGCTTGTATTTGTCGGCACCGGCCACGGCGTAGATATGTTGCTCGACGTTGTCACTGGCAACGTTGAGCGACTCGATCTCGACGATGGACGGATCCGTGGTCCATTGCTTGGCCAGGTTCATGACGTCTTCAGTGAAGGTGGCCGAGAACAGCAGGGTCTGGCGTTCACCCTTGTGCGGCGTCTGGCGGATGATCTGACGCACTTGCGGGATGAAGCCCATGTCCAGCATGCGGTCGGCTTCGTCCAGCACCATGACTTCGACCATGTCCAGATGCACCTCGCCGCGCTGGTTGAAGTCCAGCAGGCGGCCCGGCGTTGCAACCAGAATGTCGCAGTGACGGGCTTCCAGCTGCTTGAGCTGCTTGTCGAAGTCCATGCCACCGACGAACGTCATGACGTTCAGGTTGGTGTACTTGGTCAGGTCGGCGGCGTCCTTGGCAATCTGCACCACCAGTTCACGGGTCGGCGCGATGATCAGGGCACGTGGCTCGCCCATGTAGCGCTCGGCAGGTGGCGGAGTCTGGGTCAGTTGCTCGATGATCGAGATCAGGAAGGCTGCGGTTTTGCCGGTGCCGGTCTGCGCACGACCAATCGCGTCCTTGCCCTTGAGGGTGTAGCCCAATACGCCTGCCTGGATCGGCGTGCAGTAAGGGAAGCCCAGGTCCTGTATGGCGTGCATCAGCTCGGGCGCGAGGTTGAAATCGTGAAAGCGGGTTTTGCCTTCCTGCGGCTCAACGACGAAATCTTCGAGTTTCCACGCTGGAGCAGGGGGCTTTTCCACACGTTCGCGACGTGGGCGCTCGGCCCTGGGCTTGTCGGAGCGCGGTGCTCTGGCTTTGGCAGGCTCGACAGCCATGTCGGCCACCTGAGCGGGGCGGTCATGATTCTGGCCCTTATTCTGCTCTTGAACGGGCATGACTGGGGCGGGGGCAGGTGCTGCCGGAGCAGGCGCGAGCTGTTCGGCCTCGCTTTTACCGAACATCTTTTTGAGTGCTTTGAGCACGGTCATCTCGTCAATTGGTTAAGGAATGTACGCCGAGCAGTGTAAAGCAAGAACCGTGCTCGGCGTAGTGTCATCCGTGTTGCGCTACAGAACCGATCGGTCCAGAGCGCTGCAAAGCGGATTTCAGCGCAGCTTTTCAGCCAGCCATACGCCAATGTCCTGAATTTCCTGCGGTAACACTTGGTGCCCCATTGGGTACTCCTGCCATTGAGCGGTGACACCTTGCGCCTTCAAATGCTCGTAGGCGGTCCGGCCCATGACGTTGTGCACCACCTCGTCGTGCTGGCCGTGCAGGCAGAGGGCAGGAATGCGCTGCTGGCTGGCCGACAGCGTCATCTGATTATTGAATGTCGGTGCATAAGTGGAGAGCGCCAGAACACCGCCGAGCGGCCCCTGCCAACGCAGATAGCCTGCGTGCAACACCACCGCGCCGCCCTGGGAAAAGCCTGCCAGAAAGATTCGCGCCGGGTCGATGCCGCTATCACGTTGTTGCTCGATGAGGTTCAACACCTGCTGCGCCGAGGCTTCCATCTCGTCGTGATCAATGGCGCGGGCCTCGCTGCTCATGGCTTTGATGTCATACCAGCTCGGCATCTGATAGCCGCCGTTGACGGTCACCGCGCGGGTCGGCGCTTGAGGGAGAACGAAGCGGGTGCTCAGCAGCGACTCCTGCAGAGCTTCGGCCACTGGCAGAAAGTCGTAGCGGTCGGCACCCAGGCCGTGCAACCAGATGACGCACGCATCCGGTGCGCGGGATGGTTCAAGAATCAGGGGGTCGCTCATGACTGCTCCATTTTTGTGCGCTGGCGCTTTTTGGGCGCATTAATAAAGTGCGCAGCTTGTTTGAATATGAAAGAAGATGTCGCAACGGTACAAGTTTTTGTCTTGACCTGTCACTAATTCAACATCGCCAGCATGCTGGTACGGGCTTTGCTACAAGACGTCTGGAGACTGAGTGCTCTCATCGTTCGGTAACACTATAAAGCTATTACTTGTAACGGTCGAAACGCAGCACGGAAGTCCATGCGTCAGGATTCGCGGCACGATTCAACCTGTACCGTTAGGGTTCGGGAAAGCACGGGGCGACAGTCCATGGGACCGATTCGAATGATGGTGAGGCCTGACAGGATGATCTTTCAGGTGCTTCATGATTCAGGTCCGGCCACGCATGACCCAAAAAAAAGCCAGCACGGGTCATTAACGCCTCACAAGGGTGCGATGCCACTGAAACTCCCACACAACAAAGAGCAAACTGGAGATTTTGAATGAAGATGTTGAAATCCACCCTGGCGGTAGTCACAGCTGTAGCAGCACTTGGCGTGGCGGGGGCTGCTAACGCAGGTGCCACACTCGATGCTATTCAGAAGAAAGGGTTTGTTCAGTGCGGCGTCAGCGATGGCCTGCCAGGTTTTTCCGTTCCGGATGCTACCGGCAAGATCACCGGTATCGACGCTGACGTGTGCCGCGCCGTTGCCGCAGCCGTGTTTGGCGATGCGACCAAGGTCAAGTTCAGCCAGTTGAACGCCAAAGAGCGTTTCACTGCACTGCAATCGGGCGAAATCGACATCCTGTCGCGTAACACCACCTGGACCAGTTCGCGCGATTCGGGCATGGGCCTGGTTTTCGCCGGCGTGACCTACTACGACGGCATCGGCTTCCTGGTGAACAAGAAGCTGGGCGTCAACAGTGCCAAGGAACTGGACGGTGCGACCGTTTGTATCCAGGCTGGCACCACCACCGAGCTGAACGTCTCTGACTACTTCCGCTCCAACGGCCTGAAATACACCCCGATCACATTCGACACCTCCGACGAAAGCGCCAAGTCGCTGGAAGGCGGCCGTTGCGACGTGCTGACCTCCGACCAGTCGCAGCTGTACGCACAGCGCAGCAAGCTGGCCAAGCCGGACGACTACGTCGTTCTGCCGGAAGTGATCTCCAAGGAGCCGCTGGGCCCGGTCGTACGTAAAGGCGACGAAGAGTGGTTCTCCATCGTCAAGTGGACCCTGTTCGCCATGCTGAACGCTGAAGAGGCCAAAGTGACCTCCAAGAACGTTGAAGCAGAAGCCAAGTCGACCAAGAACCCGGACGTTGCCCGTATGCTCGGCGCTGACGGTGCCTACGGTGCCGACCTGAAGCTGCCGAAGGACTGGGTCGTACAGATCGTCAAGCAGGTAGGTAACTACGGCGAGATGTTCGAACGCAACCTGGGCGAGTCCACCCCGCTGAAAATCAAGCGTGGCCAGAATGCCCTGTGGAACGCTGGTGGCATCCAGTACGCTCCGCCTATTCGCTGATTGACCCGGCGCCCGACAGGCTTCCCAGCCTGTCGGGCGTTGTTCTGTTGGATTTTTCCTGGGGCATTTCATGGAAAAGCAAATCGTCGCACCCAAGCAAAAGCTCACCCTGAGCGATCCGAAAGTGCGCGCGTGGTTGTTTCAGATCATCACTGTCATTGCGGTGGTCTCGTTGGGCTGGTTCATGTTCGACAACACCCAGACCAACCTCCAGCACCGGGGTATCACGTCCGGTTTTGGCTTTCTTGAGCGCAGTGCCGGCTTTGGCATTGCTCAGCATCTGATCGATTACAGCGAAGCGGACAGCTATGCCCGCGTATTTGTCATCGGCCTGCTCAACACCCTGCTGGTCTCGGTCATCGGTATCATCCTGGCGACCCTGCTGGGCTTCATCATCGGCGTTGCCCGTCTGTCTCCGAACTGGATGATCAGCAAACTGGCCACGGTGTATGTGGAGGTCTTCCGCAACATCCCGCCACTGCTGCAGATCCTGTTCTGGTACACCGCGGTCTTCCTGACGCTGCCCGGACCACGTCAGGCCCATGGCTATTTCGACATGTTCTTCGTCAGCAGCCGTGGCCTGAACATGCCCCGAGCGATGCCGGCCGAAGGCATGACAGCGTTTCTGGTCAGCGTGCTGATCGCCATCGTTGCCATCGTGATGATGGTGCGATGGGCCAACAAGCGTTTCGAAGCCACCGGTCAGCCGTTCCACAAGTTCTGGGTAGGCCTGGCATTGCTGCTGGTCATTCCCGGCCTGAGCATGCTGGTGTTCGGCAGCCCTGTGCACTGGGAACTGCCACAACTCAAGGGCTTCAACTTCACCGGTGGCTGGGTGCTGATCCCCGAGCTGATCTCGCTGACACTGGCGCTGACCATCTACACCGCGGCGTTCATCGCCGAGATCGTGCGTTCGGGCATCAAGTCGGTCAGCCATGGCCAGACCGAAGCCGCTCGCTCGCTGGGGCTGCGTCCGGGTCCTACGCTGCGCAAGGTCATCATTCCGCAGGCATTGCGAGTGATCATCCCGCCGTTGACCAGTCAGTTCCTGAACCTGGCGAAGAACTCTTCGCTGGCGGCAGCCATCGGTTATCCGGAAATGGTTTCCCTGTTTGCCGGTACGGTGCTCAACCAGACCGGACAGGCCATTGAAGTCATTGCCATCACCATGAGCGTGTACCTGGCGATCAGTATCAGCATTTCCCTGCTGATGAACTGGTACAACAAGCGCATTGCGCTGATCGAGCGGTGAGGAAACGCGCATGACAACCCATACTTTCAAACCTGATATGCCACCGCCCGGCAAAGTGTTCGGACCGATGGCGTGGATGCGGCAGAACCTGTTCTCCAGCTGGATCAACACGATCCTCACGCTGCTGTCGCTGTACCTGATCTACCTGATCGTCCCGCCGATGATCAGCTGGGCACTGCTGGATGCGAACTGGATCGGCACCACCAAGGAAGATTGCACCAAGGCTGGCGCCTGCTGGGTATTCATTCAGCAGCGTTTCGGCCAGTTCATGTATGGATACTTCCCCACCGAATTGCGCTGGAGGGTCGATCTGACCGCCATCCTCGCCATCGTGGGGGCTGCACCGCTGTTCATTTCGAAATTCCCGCGCAAGGCCCTCTACGGTATCGCTTACCTGGTGATCTACCCGGTCGTTGCGTTCTACCTGCTGCACGGTGGCGCATTCGGTCTGAGCAATGTGCCGACCAGCCAGTGGGGCGGCCTGATGCTGACGCTGGTCATCGCCACGGTCGGTATCGCCGGTGCGCTGCCGCTGGGCATTCTGCTGGCACTGGGGCGTCGCTCCAACATGCCGGCGGTGCGCGTGGTGTGCGTGACCTTCATCGAGTTCTGGCGCGGCGTGCCGTTGATCACGGTGCTGTTCATGTCCTCAGTCATGCTGCCGCTGTTCATGCCTGAAGGGATGAACTTCGACAAGCTGCTGCGGGCGCTGATCGGCGTCATCCTGTTCCAGTCGGCCTACGTCGCCGAAGTGGTGCGCGGTGGCATGCAGGCGATTCCAAAGGGTCAGTACGAAGCGGCCGCTGCCATGGGCCTGGGTTACTGGCGCAGCATGGGTCTGGTGATCCTGCCTCAGGCGTTGAAGATGGTTATTCCCGGCATCGTGAATACCTTCATCGCGCTGTTCAAGGACACCAGCCTTGTGATCATCATCGGCCTGTTCGACCTGCTCAACAGCGTCAAGCAAGCCACCGCCGACCCGTCATGGCTGGGTATGGCCACCGAAGGCTATGTCTTCGCGGCCCTGGTGTTCTGGATCTTCTGTTTCGGTATGTCCCGCTATTCCATGCACTTGGAACGTAAGCTGGACACAGGCCACAAGCGTTAGGAGTTTTGACATGAGTGAAGTTATCACCAAGCCTCTGGGCGCTGAAGGCATGATCCGCATGGAGGGCGTCCATAAATGGTACGGCCAGTTCCATGTGCTCAAGGACATCAACCTGAACGTGCGTCAGGGCGAGCGTATCGTATTGTGCGGCCCGTCGGGCTCGGGCAAGTCGACCACCATTCGCTGCCTGAACCGTCTGGAAGAGCACCAGCAGGGCCGGATCATCGTTGACGGAACCGAGCTGACCTCGGACCTGAAGCAGATCGAAACCATCCGCCGTGAAGTCGGCATGGTGTTTCAGCATTTCAACCTGTTCCCGCACCTGACCATCCTGCAGAACTGCACGCTGGCACCGATGTGGGTTCGCAAGATGCCGAAGAAGAAAGCCGAAGAAATCGCCATGCATTACCTGGAGCGCGTCCGCATTCCAGAGCAGGCGCATAAATTCCCGGGCCAGCTCTCCGGCGGTCAGCAGCAGCGTGTGGCGATTGCCCGTGCGCTGTGCATGAAGCCCAAGATCATGCTGTTCGACGAGCCGACCTCGGCACTCGACCCGGAAATGGTCAAGGAAGTACTCGACACCATGGTCGGCCTGGCGGAAGAGGGCATGACCATGCTGTGCGTGACCCACGAGATGGGCTTTGCCCGCACCGTGGCGAACCGGGTGATCTTCATGGACAAGGGTGAGATCGTCGAACAGGCTGCGCCGAACGACTTCTTCGACAACCCGCAAAGCGACCGTACCAAACTGTTCCTCAGCCAGATCATTCACTGAGCCACAGCGGCAACACAGAAAACCGGGCCTCGCGCCCGGTTTTTTCATTTCTGGTGTCAGGCCTGGTTTGTATGCAATCTCGCCTGAACCTTGTATTCCACATCGTTCTCCAACAGGATACTTGCCCCCTGAAACGGGTCGACATACCTGATTGCCGAGAAATAGATGACTGCCAAGGCTCAACCCAGCCCCGACTCTGCTACTGCCCCGATTCCTCCGATCCTCAAGCGCCCCTGGCTGTTGCTGCTGGGTCTGGTGCTGGTGGCTCTTAACCTGCGCCCGGCGCTGTCCAGCATCGCGCCCTTGCTCAATGACGTGTCCGACAGCCTGGGCATGTCGGCTGCCGAAGCGGGCCTGCTGACCACCTTGCCGGTGCTGTGCCTGGGCCTGTTCGCACCGCTGGCACCGATTCTGGCACGCCGCTTTGGCAGTGAGCGGGTCGTTCTGGTGATTCTGCTGATGCTCGCGTCGGGTCTGGCAGTGCGCAGTCTGTTCGGTGAATTCGGCCTGTTCACGGGGAGCCTGATGGCGGGCGCGAGCATCGGCATCATCGGCGTGCTGCTGCCGGGCATCGTCAAGCGCGACTTCCCGAAGCAGGCGGGTGCCATGACCGGTGTCTACACTATGGCGCTGTGTCTGGGTGCGGCCATCGCAGCGGGCTCCACCGTGCCGCTGAGTCATTACCTCGATGACAGCTGGCAGATCGGTCTGGGGTTCTGGCTGATTCCCGCACTGATCGCAGCGCTGCTCTGGCTGCCGCAAGCCCGGGAAAAACATGGCACGCATCGCGATGTTTATCGGGTCAAAGGCTTGCTGCGTGATCGGCTGGCCTGGCAAGTAACGCTTTACATGGGGCTGCAGTCTTCGCTTTCCTACATCGTGTTTGGCTGGCTGCCGTCGATTCTGATCGGCCGCGGTATGACCCCGACCCAGGCAGGTCTGCTCCTGTCGGGCTCGATCATCGTGCAGGTCATCAGCGCCCTGAGCGCGCCCTGGCTGGCGACACGCGGCAAGGATCAGCGTCTGGCAATCATGCTGGTCATGTCGCTGACCCTCACCGGATTGTTCGGCTGCCTTTATGCGCCGCTGGAAGGTCTGTGGGGCTGGGCGATTCTGCTGGGGCTGGGGCAGGGCGGTACGTTCAGTCTTGCGCTGGCGTTGATCGTGTTGCGTTCACGGGATTCCCATGTCGCGTCCAATCTGTCGAGCATGGCGCAAGGTTTCGGCTACACCATCGCCTCGATGGGGCCGTTTGCGGTCGGCGTCGTGCACGACGTGACTGGCAACTGGAATGCGATTGGCTGGATCTTCGCCGTATTGGGTCTCGGCGCCATGATCGCGGGGATGGGCGCGGGTCGATCGTTGTACGTGCAGGTGAGCAGTGAGAAGGTCCAATAACCTTATTTGTTTGCTAAATGTTGGTAGCTCCCGACGCGTTTGCCGCTTATCGTGCACGCATCTTTTGCCAAGGGATCTGCACGCATGAGTTACGAAGAAGACAGTCAGGCCAACAGCGCTCTCATCACCCGCTTTTATGAAGCGTTCGCTCAGCTGGACGCCGAGGCGATGAGCGCCTGTTACACCGACGATGTGCTGTTCAGCGATCCGGTGTTCGGCGAGTTGCGTGGCCGTCAGGCAGGTGACATGTGGCGCATGCTCACGTCGCGTGCCAAGGACTTCTCGGTGGTGTTCGATCAGGTGCGTGCCGACGACCGTTCGGGGAGCGCCCACTGGGTGGCGACCTACCTGTTCAGCCAGACCGGCCGCACGGTGGTCAACGACATTCAGGCGCGCTTCGTGTTTCGCGACGGCCTGATCTGCGAGCACCATGACCATTTCGACCTGTGGCGCTGGTCGCGCCAGGCCCTGGGTGCAAAAGGCCTGCTGCTGGGCTGGACGCCGATGGTGCAGAACGCGATCCGCGGCCAGGCGCAGAAGGGGCTGAAAACCTTTACCGAGAGCCGCCGTGCCTGAGCCATGTGCAGTCGCTGCCGAGTCGATCAACGAGCCTCTGGTCTGCAAGCCCTGGTTCGTTTATCTCGTGCGCGCTGCCAATGGTGCGTTGTACTGCGGCATCAGCGATGATCCTGTCCGACGCTTTGCCGCTCACCAGAGCGGCAAGGGCGCGCGCTTTTTCTGTTCAAGCCCGGCCGTGGCGCTGGTGTATGTCGAACAGCACGTCAGCAAGGGCGAAGCCCTGCGTCATGAGCGGCTGATCAAGAAGCTGCGCAAGACGGCCAAGGAGGTGCTGGCTGCCAGCTACAAGGGTGTGCCGGTTCAGGTATCGATCAATGAGCGTGATGTTGTGTCATCCACCTGAGGCGGTAGGCTGTCAGGGAGGTGCGGGGTAAGCTGTCTGCTTTCCACGCGCCCTGAGGCTGAACATGTCCGAGTTGATTCTCCACCATTACCCCACCTCGTTGTTTGCCGAAAAAGCCCGTCTGATGCTGGGTTTCAAAGGGCTTCCCTGGCGCTCTGTGACCATTCCATCGATCATGCCCAAACCTGACCTGACTGCGCTGACCGGCGGTTATCGCAGGACACCGGTCTTGCAGGTCGGTGCGGATATCTATTGCGATACAGCCCTGATGGCGCGCCGGCTGGAACAGGAAAAGGCTTCCCCGACGTTCTACCCGGAAGGTCAGGAATTTACCGTCGCCAGCCTGGCCGCCTGGGGCGATTCGGTGCTGTTCATGCACGCGGTGAGTCTGGTGTTCCAGCCGGAATCGCTGGCCGTGCGCTTTGCCAAAGTCCCGCCCGAGGCCGCCAAGGCATTCGTTGCAGATCGTTCATCGCTGTTCACCGGCGGCAGCGCAACGCGCCTGAGTGCCGAGCAGGCCAAACATCAGTGGCCGACGTTCATGGCACGTTTGGAGTTGCAGTTGTCACGCAATGGCGACTTCCTGTTCGGTGAGCCTTCGATTGCTGATTTCAGCGTGGCGCACACCCTGTGGTTCCTCAGGCAGACGCCTGTAACGGCACCGTTTGTGGATAACTACCCTGGGGTCAGTGCATGGCTTGGCCGCGTGCTGGGCTTTGGCCACGGCTCGCACAGCGACCTGAGTTCGGCCGAGGCCATCGAGATTGCCAGAAATGCCACGCCAGCGGCGTTGCCTGGCGAGGCATTCGTAGACCCCAATGGCTTCAAGGCAGGCGATCAGGTGGCGATCTCTGCGACTGACTACGGAGTTGATAGCGTAGAAGGCGAGCTGGTGTTTGCGGGGACTGAGGAGCTGATCCTGCGACGCGAGGATGATCGAGCGGGTATGGTGCATGTGCACTTCCCGAGACTCGGTTTCAAGATCGAGAAACGGTAAGCGGCAACTGATCGTTCCGCGTCACATTCGAGAGCGGACGCGGAGCGTCCTGGGAGGCATGCCCACGCTGGAGCGCTCATCGTTATACACAAGTCATCTGGCTATCCGGAGAGACAGCGGCACTGACGTGCTTTTGTAGCCGCGATGGCATGAACACCGCAGAACGCGACGTGGGTGAAGGCTGAGTCCTGGCGCTGATTCGGGGGGCAATCGGCATGGATGCCGATTGAGCTGCACTGGGCCATGGATGGCCCATTTGCAGCGACCCCCGAATCAGTGTCAGGACGAAGGAACCCCGGCGAAGCCGGGGCCGGAACCGGAGCAAAAGGCTTTGCTTACTTTGGCCTCTCAAAGTAAGTCGCCGAGGGGCGAAAAGGTGACTTCAGCCATGCGCTCGGCTCACTGAGTCCGCAGTCTGTGCCATTTGTGACGCGGAGCGTCACGGGAGGCATGCCCACGCGGAGCGATGGGCACGATCAGTGTTGAGGCTGACTTGTGTATAACGATGAGTTCTCTGCATGGGCACGATCAGCATCTATTTCAGCGCCGCCAGTATGTCATCCGGTGCAAAGCCGCGAATAAGCGTCCCGTTGACGTCGATCAGCGGAATACCACGTCCGCCCAATGCTTCGTATGCCTTGCGGCCTTCCTCGGATTTTTCGATGTCGTATTCCTGATACGCAATACCCTTGCTGTCGAGAAAGCGACGGGTCTGTTTGCAGTAGCCGCACCACTCGGTGGCGTACATCACCACCTTCGCCTGGCTGTAGCTTTGCGCAACGCTCACAGGCGGCGGATTGACGAAGTTCTCGATCCTGCCCCAGTTCTGATAGATCACCACCACCAGCATGATCAGGGCGACCTTCTTGAGCGTGCGCATCAGCATGTCGTTTACCGCCGCTTCAACTGATCGGTCAGTTGGGTCGGCAGGCCTTTGATGATCAGCGTGCCTGCCGTTTCGTCGTACTCGATCTTGTCGCCCAGCAGGTGCGCTTCGAAACTGATCGACAGGCCTTCGGCACGACCGGTGAAGCGGCGGAACTGGTTGAGGGTGCGCTTATCCGCAGGGATCTCCGGAGACAGGCCGTAGTCCTTGTTGCGGATGTGGTCGTAGAACGCTCGCGGACGCTCTTCATCGATCAGTTCGGACAGTTCCTCCAAACCCATCGGCTCGCCTATTTTGCTCTGGCTGCTGGCGTAGTCGACCAGAGTCTTGGTCTTCTCGCGAGCGGAGTCCTCGGGCAGGTCTTCGCTTTCGACGAAGTCACTGAAGGCCTTGAGCAGGGTGCGGGTTTCGCCCGGCCCGTCGACGCCTTCCTGGCAGCCGATGAAATCGCGGAAGTACTCCGAAACCTTCTTGCCGTTCTTGCCCTTGATGAAGGAGATGTACTGCTTGGATTGCTTGTTGTTCTGCCATTCCGAGATGTTGATACGCGCCGCGAGGTGCAACTGACCCAGATCCAGATGACGCGACGGGGTCACGTCCAGCTCGTCATTCACGGCCACGCCTTCGCTGTGGTGCAGCAGGGCGATGGCCATGTAATCGGTCATGCCTTGCTGGTAGTGAGCGAACAGAACGTGACCGCCGACCGACAGATTGGACTCTTCCATCAGCTTCTGCAGGTGCTCCACGGCCACGCGGGAAAACGCCGTGAAGTCCTTGCCGCCCTCCAGGTATTCCTTCAGCCAGCCGCTGAAGGGGTGCGCGCCGGATTCGGCGTGGAACAGTCCCCATGCCTTGCCCTGTTTGGCGTTGTAGTTCTCGTTGAGGTCGGCCAGCATGTTCTCGATGGCCTGAGACTCAGCGAGTTCGGAGTCGCGTGCATGGAGAACAGCGGGCGTACCGTCGGGTTTCTTGTCGATCAGGTGGACGATGGAATGACGGATCGGCATGGGCTTCTCGGCTGAAAAAAGATGAAGAGCGTGCAGCTCGGTGCAAGGTCGTCAGTGTAACGCAGGCTTGGCTGCAATGGCCTTGAAGGGGCTGGTTTTCGCCGTACTGGCCCTGCAGCTGGTTAAATACTGCACAATTACTGTTAAAAGCTGACCAAAAGGATAGGTAGAGGCGGATATTTACCCGGCTCTGTGCTAGTTTTGCGCGGTCTTGCGCACCTTAGCGCGTCAAGCATGCAGATTGTGTACGCGTAGGCCGAACCAATATCCGGTTTCAGTATCTACATTTCGCGATTAATCGTGGCTGCTAGCGGGTGGCCAGGTTCATTGCCTGGCTACTGGCCGACGTTGCGCTCTGCAATCCAAATGAATTTGATAGGGAAGGAACACCACCATGGCTCTTACTAAAGACCAATTGATCGCCGATATCGCTGAAGCTATCGACGCGCCAAAAACCACAGCGCGTAATGCTCTTGAGCAATTGGGCCAAATCGTTGCCGACCAGTTGGAAAACGGCGCAGAAATCACCCTGCCAGGCATCGGCAAGCTGAAAGTCACCGAGCGTCCAGCTCGCACTGGCCGTAACCCTTCGACTGGCGCAGCCATCGAAATCGCTGCCAAGAAAGTCGTCAAGTTCGTACCAGCCAAAGTGCTGACCGACTCGATCAACAAGTAAGCACACGCTTGTTGTTGAAAAAGCCGTGCACCGGATAACCGGGCACGGCTTTTTTGTGGGCGTATGGAATGCATGGTTGATCGTTCTCGCGCCGCTGCGCTCATCGTTATATGCAAGTCATCTGGTTATCCAGTGAGGCAGCGGCACTCATGTGCTTTTGTAGCGCGGTAGTAAGAACACCGCAGATCGCGACGTGGGTGAAGGCTGAGTCCTGGCGCTGATTCGGGGGCAATCGGCGTGGATGCCGATTGAGCTGCACTGGGCCATGGATGGCCCATTTGCAGCGACCCCCGAATCAGTGTCAGGACGAAGGAACCCCGGCGAAGCCGGGGCCGGAACCGGAGCAGCGGGCTTTGCCTACTTTGGCCCCTCAAAGTAGGTCGCCGAGGGGCGAAAAGGTGACTGGAGCCATGCGCTCGGCTCACTGAGTCCGCAGTCTGTGCCATTTGTGACGCGGAGCGTCACGGGAGGCATGCCCACGCGGAGCGATGGGCACGATCAGTGTTGAGGCAGACTTGTGTATCCCTGATCGCCACGTTCCTGCGTGGTAACGACGCCCAGGACGCTCCGCGTCCGCTCTTGCTATCCCACGCACCTCAAGCCGCAGGTAACTCCGTCATTGCGAGGCAGTGGTCTGCCGCCATGCACTCTGCTGCGCCTTGTCCAGAAAGGTCCAGGCCACAAAGCGGCTCTGTTTCTGCCCCTGACCCATTTCCACCACCTTGACCTCCAGCGCGCCGGCTTTCTTAAGCGCCGTTTGAATCGGTGGCAGGTTGGAGGCTTTGGACACCAGCGTACTGAACCACAGCACCTGAGTCGGGATCAGTGCGCTTTCCTGGATCAGTTGAGTGACAAAGCGGATCTCGCCGCCTTCGCACCACAGCTCTTGAGACTGCCCGCCAAAGTTGAGCACCGGCAGTTTGCGTTTCGGGTCGGCCTTGCCGAGTGCGCGCCACTTGCGCTGACTGCCGCGCTGCGCTTCTTCCAGCGAAGCGTGGAAGGGCGGGTTGCAGAGGCTCACGTCGAAGCGTTCGGCGCTGTCGAGCAGCCCTGAGAGGATGTGCTTGCGATTGGCCTGCAAACGCACGCTGATGGCCTTGTGCAGGTTGTTGGCTTTGACGATGGTGGTCGCCGCCGCGATTGCCGTGCTGTCGATGTCCGAACCCACGAAGTGCCAGCCATAGTCACTGTGCCCAAGCAGCGGATAAATGCAGTTGGCGCCGGTGCCGATGTCCAGCGCCTTCACGGAGGCGCCACGCGGGATCTCGCCGCCATTGCCCTCGGCCAGCAGGTCGGCCAGAAAATGCAGATAGTCCGCACGGCCTGGAATGGGCGGGCACAGGTAATCCGCCGGGATGTCCCAATGGGCGATGCCGTAGAACGCCTTCAGCAGCGCGCGGTTGAATACCCGCACGGCCTGCGGGTTGGCGAAGTCGATGCTTTCCTTGCCATAGGGATTGAGGATCACGAACTTCACCAGCTCAGGGCTGGACTTGATCAGCTTGGGAAAGTCGTAATGCCCCTGATGCCGGTTGCGCGGGTGCAACGTGGCTTTCTCGCGGGGTGGCGCAGGCTTGACGTTGCGCTGGGGCTTTTTGCGGGGAGGTTTGGGTTTTTCAGACGTGGTCATGGAGGGCGTTGCTCTGAGGATGCGAATGCCGAGTCCCGTAATAACGCGCTTGCCCGCGACCGCGTACGTTCAGCCAATGGTGCTCGACTGGCGTGATGCGGTCGCGGGCAAGCGCGCTGTTACAGATTCAGCTCAACCAGCCCTTTCAGGCTGGTGGCTTGCGTTTACAGACTGGCGATACGTGCGTGTTGCTCGGCCAGCTTGCCCAGAGCCTGTTCGGCTTCGGTCAGTTTGGCGCGTTCCTTGGCGATGACTTCAGGCGGCGCCTTGTCGACGAACGCGGCATTGGACAGCTTGCCACCCACGCGTTGCACTTCGCCCTGCAGGCGCTGGATTTCCTTGTCCAGACGCGCAAGCTCTGCGCCCTTGTCGATCAGGCCGGCCATGGGCACCAGCACTTCCATGTCACCGACCAGCGCGGTCGCGGACAATGGCGCTTCGGCACCGTCGGTCAGCACGGTCATGGATTCCAGCTTGGCCAGTTTCCTGAGCAGGTAATCGTTTTCGCTCAGGCGACGCTGGTCTTCGGTGGTCACATTCTTGAGGAACAACTGCAGGGGCTTGCCCGGACCGATGTTCATTTCCCCACGAATGTTACGCACGGCCAGCATCAGGCACTTGAGCCACTCGATGTCGTCTTCGGCGGCCTGATCGATGCGTGCTTCATTGGCCACCGGCCACGCCTGCAGCATGATGGTCTTGCCTTCGACGCCTGCCAGCGGCGCAAGGCGCTGCCAGATTTCTTCGGTGATGAACGGCATGAACGGATGCGCCAGACGCAGCGCAACTTCCAGTACGCGCACCAGGGTGCGACGTGTGCCGCGCTGACGCTCGACCGGCGCGGTTTCGTCCCACAACACAGGCTTGGACAATTCCAGGTACCAGTCGCAGTACTGGTTCCAGATGAACTCGTACAGCGCCTGCGCTGCGAGGTCGAAGCGGAACTGGTCGAGTTGACGGGTCACTTCGGCTTCGGTGCGTTGCAGCTGCGAGATGATCCAGCGATCCGCCAGGGACAGTTCGACGGCTTCGCCGTTCTGGCCGCAGTCTTCGCCCTTGTCGAGCACGTAGCGCGCCGCGTTCCAGATCTTGTTGCAGAAGTTGCGGTAGCCTTCGACGCGGCCCATGTCGAACTTGATGTCGCGACCGGTGGACGCCAGCGAACAGAAGGTGAAGCGCAGGGCATCGGTGCCGTAGCTGGCGATGCCGTCGGCGAACTCCTGGCGGGTCTGCTTCTCGATCTTCCTGGCCAGTTGTGGCTGCATCAGGCCGCTGGTGCGTTTCTGCACCAGGGTTTCCAGATCGATACCGTCAACGATGTCCAGCGGGTCCAGGACGTTGCCCTTGGACTTGGACATCTTCTGGCCTTGGCCATCACGCACCAGACCATGCACATAGACGGTCTTGAACGGCACTTGCGGCGTGCCGTCCTCGTTTTTCACCAGGTGCATGGTGAGCATGATCATCCGGGCGACCCAGAAGAAAATGATGTCGAAACCGGTGACCAGTACGTCGGTTGAGTGGAAGGTTTTCAGCGCTTCGGTCTTTTCCGGCCAGCCAAGCGTGGAGAAGGTCCACAGGCCCGAACTGAACCAGGTGTCGAGAACGTCGTTGTCCTGCTGCAGCGCAACGTCCGGCCCCAGATTGTGTTTGGCACGTACTTCGGCTTCGTCGCGGCCGACATAGACCTTGCCCGACTCGTCGTACCAGGCCGGAATGCGATGGCCCCACCAGAGCTGACGGCTGATGCACCAGTCCTGGATGTCGCGCATCCACGAGAAGTACATGTTTTCGTACTGCTTGGGCACGAAGGCGATGCGGCCGTCTTCGACCGCAGCGATGGCCGGCTCGGCCAGTGGCTTGGTGGACACGTACCACTGATCGGTCAGCCACGGCTCGATAATGGTGCCGGAGCGGTCGCCTTTCGGGACTTTCAGGGCGTGATCGTCAACGCTGACCAGCAGGCCTGCGGCGTCGAAGGCAGCCACAATGCGCTTGCGGGCTTCAAAGCGGTCCAGACCTGCGTATTCAGCAGGCAGGGTGCCGTCGACGGTGTCGTTCAGCGTGCCGTCGAGGTTGAACACCTGAGCGGCAGGCAGCACGGCGGCGTTCTTGTCGAAGATGTTCAGCAGCGGCAGGTTGTGACGCTTGCCGACTTCATAGTCGTTGAAATCGTGGGCCGGGGTGATCTTCACGCAACCGGTGCCGAATTCAGGGTCGCAATAATCGTCGGCAATGATCGGGATGCGGCGACCGACAAGAGGCAGTTCCACGAACTTGCCGATCAGCGCCTTGTAACGCTCGTCCTGTGGATTGACCGCGACAGCTGCGTCACCGAGCATGGTTTCCGGGCGCGTGGTGGCAACGATCAGGTAGTCCAGACCTTCAGCGGTTTTTGCGCCGTCGGCGAGCGGGTAGCGCAGGTTCCACAGATTGCCTTTCTCGTCGTGGTTTTCCACTTCAAGGTCGGAGATGGCGGTGTGCAGCTTGGTGTCCCAGTTGACCAGACGCTTGCCGCGATAGATCAGGCCGTCTTCGTGAAGGCGCACGAAGGCTTCTTTTACGGCCTCGGACAGGCCGTCATCCATGGTGAAGCGCTCGCGGCTCCAGTCAACGGACGAGCCCAGGCGACGGATCTGACGGCTGATGTTGCCACCGGATTCGGCTTTCCACTCCCAGATCTTGTCCAGAAACTTCTCGCGGCCGATGTCATGACGGCTCACACCCTGGGCTTCGAGACGACGCTCAACCAGCATTTGCGTGGCGATACCGGCATGGTCGGTGCCCGGCTGCCACAGGGTGTTGCGACCCTGCATGCGACGGAAACGGATCAGGGCATCCATGATCGCGTTATTGAAGCCGTGGCCCATGTGCAGGCTGCCGGTGACGTTCGGCGGCGGGATCATGATGGTGTACGAGTCACCCGCGCCTTGAGGAGCGAAGTAGTTCTCGGACTCCCAGGTCTGGTACCAGGAAGTTTCGATGGCGTGCGGCTGGTAAGTCTTGTCCATGCGCGGCGGGAACCTGTGGCATTGATTCGGAAACCGGCAAGTATAGCCCTGTGGGCAAGGGACAAGCCACAGGCGCTGGGCGACTGGTTGACTGCTTTCCTCGTAGAACTGTCAGTTAACAGCGGATGGGCGAGGAATAACAATCAGGTTTTCAGCCTCTGATTGCAGGGCGTGTGCCGCCATGACCGATGCTCTCGAAACCATACGCACACTGTGTAGATACCGCCATGACGCGCAGGATCGTCTTGCCATTGTCGACCCAGGCGCTCAAGACTCAGTGTTGCGCTTCTATCAAAAGAGTCGTTTGACGGTCGAGATACAAGGCGCGGTGCGTCGCCGCATCTTTCAAAGTGGAGACCATTTGTTGGCTGAGCACAGCACGGAGGGTTCCGCTGCACGAGTGGACATGCTCGGGACTGACGCACAGCGCAGCGTGCTGCATGCTGTGGCTGCGCATGAGCGTCAGTCGCTGGTTTACAGCCCTTATGGCCATCGCTTGCAAGGCGCTAAGGTATCGGGTTTCAACGGGGAGCGTGCTGATCCGGTGACCGGGCATTATTTGCTGGGTAATGGTTATCGAGCTTTCAATCCGGTCCTGATGCGTTTCAATCAGCCGGATACCCTGAGCCCGTTTGGTCGGGGCGGCTTGAACGCTTATGCCTATTGTCTGGGGGATCCGGTTAACCGGAGTGACCCAAGCGGGCATAGTCCTGCAATTTTTTCTCTGGCTCATTTTCCTGATGAGATTCTGGAACAGGTGTTCAAGCACCTGCGCGGAGAAGACCTGGTCAGTATGAGCAGGACGTCTTCCAGGATGGCCAGGGTTGCATCGGGATTGCCAAATTCGGGGGTCTCAAAAATTCCCACAGTTGATACCCAAGCTCCACAGGCGCTACAAACAATTAAAGGCGACCTGAGTGGCGAGGCGCTAGGTGTTTTGCCTTCAGCGCTAAAGCGCAACGCGTTATATAGAGCAAGGTTTGAGCGAGCGGCGGTAAACACTCAGGAAAGGATGAGTCGTGAAATAGGAAGGGTTCACAACCAAAAACAGTTACTGCTTGATCGCGTTGCAGACCGGACCAATGCCAGTTACTCCGCATTTGAGGCGCAGATCATTCGTGATCGGCAGCGTCACGCTGACAGTGCTGTTGCGTTACGGGGTGTTAATCGGGCAATGAGCAACTATCGTGAATTGGATCGCCTCGAAAACTCGCTCATTCATGAGCAAGCAGACTTGGGGCGTCTGGCAGACGACATACGCCGCAACCTTGACCCTCGATAGCAAAATACCGGCATGAGCCCGAGCTATACATCGAGCGCCCACCTTACTTCTGCTGCTGCGCCAGCAACCGCTCCAGTCTCGCCTCAAGCCGACGTTTGATCTCGGTCTCGATATGCGGCGCGAAGTCGTCGATCACGTCCTGCAGGATCAACTGGGCAGCAGAACGAAGCTCGGCATCCAGATGCAGCAGGGCGTCCGGGTTGGGCAATGACTCGACTGGTGGAGGTGCCTGAAGCAGTGGCGCGACAGGTTGTTCTGCAACCACGGGCTTATCCGCAGTCAGCGTCGGAATGTGCGCTTCGTCGACATCGTCGTCGTCATGCGAACTCGAATTTCTGTTTCCGACCACGTCGAACAATAAGGGAATCTGTCCTTCGCGGTGGACGGTATCGGTCAGCAGCGGTGGCTGCAGGGAGTCGTCGCCGAGCAGTTGACGGATAGACTCGAGGTCGTCCAGCAAGTGCGCGGATTCAGCTTTTTTTGAAGTGTCCATCGTGTCCTCAAAGACGCTGCAGTCGGTGATCCTGCGGAGGATAGCCCTGTTCGCGGTAAGAACGGAAACTCTCACGTGCGGCAAGACGTATGGCCGGGTCTTCGACAACCACTTCTGCCACACGGGCGAAGCGTTTGAAGAAGGACGGAATGCGCAGGTCCAGATTGATCAGCAGGTCGTCATGTGTACCAGCGTCATCGCCCAGGCCCATGACAACGGGTGCATCGTGGTCGCTCTCGGCATCGCCATGGGGCAGAAAGACTTCGCCCCGGAAACGCCAGAGGCGGGCATCGAGGTCTGCACGTTGCGCCGCATCGCTGCAGTGCAGGTAGACCTTGTGGCCCAGGCGCCAGGCTTTTTCGGTGAGCTTGCAGGCGAAATCCAGACGAGCTGCCGGATCCGGGCTGGGAAGAATGTAGAAATCGACTTGGGTCATGTCTGTTCCGCAAGGTGCGGCGTATCGATCAGTGATCGATACGCCGCAGCGCTTTGCTTAAGCCCCGACGCGGTCGAGCAGGTACTGGGTCAGCAAGGGAACAGGACGGCCGGTGGCGCCTTTTTCCTTGCCGCCGCTCAGCCATGCCGTGCCGGCGATGTCCAGGTGAGCCCAGTCATACGCCTTGGTGAAGCGTGACAGGAAGCAGGCTGCAGTGATGGTGCCGCCTTTCGGGCCGCCGATATTGGCGATGTCGGCGAACGGGCTGTCCAGTTGCTCCTGATACTCGTCGAACAACGGCAATTGCCAGGCGCGATCGTCAGCCAGTTTGCCCGCGTCGAGCAGTTGATTGATCAGCGCGTCGTTGTTGCCCAGCAGACCGGAGGTGTGGCCACCCAGTGCAACCACGCAGGCGCCGGTCAGGGTCGCGATGTCGATCACGGCCTGCGGCTTGAAGCGTTCGGCATAGGTCAGCGCGTCGCACAGCACCAGACGGCCTTCGGCGTCAGTGTTGAGGATTTCGACAGTCTGGCCGCTCATGGTGGTCACGATGTCGCCCGGGCGGGTCGCCGTGCCGCTCGGCATGTTCTCGGCGCAGGCCAGGATGCAGACCAGATTGATCGGCAGCTTCAGTTCCAGCACGGCGCGCAGGGTGCCGAACACGCTGGCGGCGCCACACATGTCGAACTTCATCTCGTCCATGCCGGCCGCCGGCTTGATGCTGATGCCGCCGGTGTCGAAGGTGATGCCTTTACCGACCAGCACGAACGGCTTGTCGCTTTTCTTGCCGCCCTGATAGTTCATGACGATCAGGCGTGGTGGCTGGGCGCTGCCCTGCGCCACGGCCAGGAACGAGCCCATGCCCAGTTCGGCGAGTTTCTTCTCGTCGTGGACTTCCACTTTCAGATTCTTGTGTGCCTTGCCCAGCGCCTTGGCTTCTTCGCCCAGGTAGGTCGGATGGCAGATGTTCGGTGGCAGGTTGCCCAGATCGCGGGTCAGGGCCATGCCAGTGGCGATTGCCTGAGCGTGGGTGGCGGCGCGCTCGACATCGGCGACGCTGACCTTGGCGGTCAGCAGGGTGATTTTCTTCAGCGCGCGGACTTCGGCTTTCTGGGTCTTGAAGCGGTCGAATACGTATTCGCCGTCAGCCAGGGCCTCGACCAGCAGGCGAGCCTTGCCGTAGGTGTCGCGATTCTTGACCGACAGATCGTCCAGAACCAGCGTCGCATCGGTGCCGCCCAGACCCTTGAGGGTCGAAAGCACGCCACTCACGATTTTCTTGAGCTGGCGATCGGACAGTTCGGCTTCTTTACCGACGCCGACCAGCAGCACGCGTTCGGCTTTCAGGTTCGGCAGGTTGTGCAGCAGCAGGCTCTGGCCGACCTTGCCTGCCAGATCGCCGCGTTTGAGAACGGCTGCGATGGCACCGCCGCTGAGGGTATCGATGTTCTGTGCGGCATTGCCCAGCACACGGTTCTCACTCACGGTGACAACCAGCGTTGCGGTCTTCAAGGTTTCTGGGCTTACGCTTTTAACAACCAATTCCATGTGGGGTCCCCGGCTGAGCGATGAGATTCGCTATACGAATAAGGTACGCGGCATGACGGCGGTCTTTTCAAGGACAATGCCTGCGACAAGTCTCGCAGTTTGACCCCGGCGCATGACTGCTGACAACCCCGTAAGGCTGCTTGTCGACTGTGTCTGTACGAACTATCCCGAGTGCGCAGTGACAGAAACGTACATTCACAGGATAATGCCGCATATTTTTGGGTGGCCCGTGTTTATGCGGGCGTGAATATCCGGTTGCCGTGGCTCACAATTTTCCTTGTTTGGCTGCCTGAGCCTGACAACTCTGGAGTGTCTGGTTTGATTGTCTTTCGTTATCTGTCCCGAGAAGTGTTGGTTACCCTGAGCGCAGTCAGTGCTGTGCTGTTGGTCATCATCATGAGCGGACGCTTCATCAAATACCTGGCCCAGGCCGCCTCTGGCGCACTGGATCCGAGTGTGCTGTTCATGATCATGGGCTTCCGCCTGCCAGGGTTCCTGCAGCTGATTCTGCCTCTGGGGCTGTTTCTCGGCATCCTGCTGGCCTATGGTCGTCTGTATCTGGAAAGCGAGATGACGGTGCTTGCCGCCACCGGCATGAGTCAGCAGCGTCTGCTGGCTATCACCATGGCCCCGGCTGCGCTGGTGGCACTTCTGGTGGCCTGGCTGAGTTTCAGCCTTGCACCCCAGGGGGCTACGCAGTTCTCGCTGCTCATCAACAAGCAGGACGCCATGACCGAGTTCGATACGCTGGTGCCGGGCCGTTTTCAGGCGCTGCGTGACGGTACGCGTATCACCTACACCCAGGAAATGACGGAAGACCGCACCACGCTGAGCGGGGTCTTCATCTCCGAAAAACGGATGTCCACGGACAAGAGCAAAGACCGTGGCATTACGGTTCTGGTGGCCGAGAAGGGACGTCAGGAAGTACGGCCCGACGGCAGTCGCTTCCTGATTCTGGAAAACGGCTACCGTTACGACGGTAATCCGGGCCAGGCCGATTATCGTGCCATCAAGTACGACACTTACGGCGCACAGCTGCCCAAGCCGGATATCAGTAACGATGTCAGTGATCGTGAAGCGATTCCCAGCGGCGAACTTTTCGGCAATGACACGCCACGATATGTCGCCGAGCTGCAGTGGCGCATCTCTCTGCCGATTCTGGTCTTCATCGTGACCCTGATGGCTGTGCCGCTGGCTCGGGTGAACCCGCGTCAGGGCCGTTATCTGAAATTGTTGCCCGCCATTCTGCTTTACATGTCGTACCTGACCATCCTCATCGCAGTCCGCGGTGCGCTGGAGAAGGGCAAGCTGCCGCTGGCGCTTGGCATGTGGTGGGTCCACGGTCTGTTCCTGCTGATCGGTCTGGGGTTGTTCTATTGGGAGCCGATGAGGCTGAAGATGGCGAGTCGCCGTAGCGTTGCGGAGGTGGCTCGTGGTTAAGCTCGATCGGTACATCGGTAAAAGCGTTTTCATGGCGATCCTCGCGGTACTGGGGATCATTCTGGGACTCGCTTCGCTGTTCGCGTTCATCGACGAAATGGGCGATATCTCGGACAGCTATACGCTGATGGATGCCAGCAGCTTCGTGTTGCTGACCGCGCCACGACGTGTCTACGACATGCTGCCGATGGCAGCACTGATCGGCTGTCTGATTGGTCTGGGCAGTCTGGCCAGCAGCAGCGAGCTGACCATCATGCGGGCGGCAGGTGTTTCCATCGGCCGCATCGTCTGGGCCGTCATGAAACCCATGTTGTTCCTGATGGTGGCCGGTGTACTGGTGGGCGAATACGTTGCGCCTTACGCCGAGAATCAGGCTCAGGCCAATCGCTCGCTGGCGCAGGGCACCGGCGATTCACAGAGCGCCAAGCACGGCCTGTGGCATCGTCAGGGTGACGAGTTCATCCACATCAACACGGTCCAGCCCAATGGGTTGATGTACGGTGTGACGCGCTACCGTTTCGACGACCAGCGTCACATGCTGACCGCGAGCTTCGCCCGTCAGGCTAATTTCAAGACGGACTACTGGGAGCTGAGCGACGTCGCTACCACGTACTTCCGTGAAGGCAAGACCGAGGTCGTCAATACGCCGATCGAGCGCTGGGACGTTTCCCTGAGCCCGCAGTTGCTGAGCACCGTGGTCATGCCGCCGGAGTCGTTGTCGATCACCGGTCTGTGGAGCTATTCGCACTATCTGGCTGATCAGGGCCTGAGCAACGGCCGTTACTGGCTGGCGTTCTGGACCAAGGTCTTGCAGCCGTTCGTGACCGTGGCGCTGGTGCTGATGGCGATCTCGTTCATCTTCGGTCCGCTGCGTTCGGTCACGCTCGGTCAGCGTGTGTTCACGGGTGTGCTGGTGGGCTTCACGTTCCGCATCGTGCAGGACCTGCTGGGGCCGTCCAGTCTGGTGTTCGGCTTCCCGCCATTCCTGGCGGTGCTGGTTCCGGCAACGGCCTGTGCCATCGCCGGTCTGTGGTTGCTGCGCCGCGCCGGTTGACGAGCCGCTGCATCGAAAAAGCCGACGCGATGTCGGCTTTTTTGTGGGCGACTGTTTTTACGTGCGTCTGGGGATTCGCACCAGCCGGGTGCCGGAGAAGCGGTCATGCCAGGTCAGACGCTGTTTGTCATACAGGCTCCAGATGAAACCGAGCCCGACGCACAGCCAGGACACAATCGCGCTGAAAAAGCGCAGCAACGCCTGCATCAGGGAAATGGCTGTGCCGTCAGCGTTCTGTACGCGTATGCCCCACACCTGCATGCCGAGGGTCTGACCCGCGTACGTCCAGAACTTCGCGAAAAAGGCGAACGTTACCACCAGCAGAAGTGACGAAAGTAGCGGATCGCCATCCAGTGCGCCAGACTCGGACAGTTCGCGCAGGCGTGCTTCGCCGATAAAGGCCATCTGCGACAGCTTGTAGAGGAATGTTGTAATAAGTTGCAGTGCGAGGATGAGCAGTGCGTCGTAGCTGATGGCAGCCAGACGGCGGGGGAGGCTTGCAGGCGGGAAATCGCCCTGTGGCCGGAGTACGTGTCGGGGCATCTGGCGGCTCTCGATCACGATGATTGTCGCGACTTGACCTGCAAAAAAGCCTCTGACATTGCTGCCAGAGGCTTTCGGGTTTCGCTTAGCCTTCGGCTTGGACTTCGTCAGCCTGCATGCCTTTTTGGCCTTGCACTGCGATGAAGGTGACTTTCTGGCCTTCTTTCAGGCTCTTGAAGCCGTTACCCTGAATAGCGCGGAAATGCACGAACAGATCCGCACCGCTTTCTGGAGTGATAAAACCAAAACCCTTCTCGTCGTTGAACCACTTGACGGTACCGCTCTGACGTTCAGCCATTTTCTTATTTCCTTGACGCTTGAATTGATGACAGTCCCTTTCAGATGAAAGAGTACTGGGGCTGGTTGCAGGAAGTAAGAAGCGTAGAGCGGGTGTAGCAAACCTAAAGCTACTGCCCAGGTCCCGATTCAGCGACCTATGCAAACACAGTTCAGAAACTCTACGCCAAGTCTCGTTACAAAAACAAGCCCCCGCTTGACACCCTGTTTGCAGGGGGTTGAAGCCTGCAGGGCACTGTTTCCCTGAATCAGTGCAGTAAATGTTTTGCAGCGTTTTTCTGCACTTCGTCGGTGCATTTCCGAGCCATCCAGACAGTCGTGCGCACCCCCGAAAGAGGGTGCGTAAACAGTGCCTGATACACTTTTTATAGTGGCTGTCTTTTGACGCCTGCATTTAGCCGCGGAAGTAACGCTGTGCAACAAAAGGCATTTTTGCGACGAGCATCGGAATCTTCTTGCCGCGCACCATCGCCCAAACAGGGGTGTCCAGGGCGGTGTATCGGCTGTCGAGATAGGCCATGGCCAACGGACCGCCCAGGCTTGGGCCGAAACCACCACTGCAGACTGTACCGATCACGGTGTCCTCTGCATCGACAATGTGTGTGCCTTCGCGCACCGGCGTGCGTTCCTGTGGCACCAGGCCGACACGTTTTTTGTCTACCCCGGCCTGCTGTTGGGCGAAAATCTGCTCGGCGCCCGGGAAACCACCAGCGCGTGGGCCGTCAGCACGGCGGACCTTGGAAATGGCCCACAGCAGACTGGCCTCAATGGGTGATGTGTCGGTGTTCATGTCGTGCCCGTAGAGGCACAGACCGGCTTCCAGACGCAGCGAGTCGCGCGCGCCGAGGCCGATGGGGGCAACCTCGGGTTCTTCCAGAAGGCGGCGGGCCAAGGCTTCAGCCTTGTCGGAAGGCACCGAGATTTCATAACCGTCTTCGCCGGTATAACCCGAGCGACTGACGTAGCACGTCACACCCATCAACTTGACGGTGGCGAACTGCATGAAGGTCATGGTCGCCACTTCAGGGGCCAGTCGTGCCAATACCGTCACCGCCGCAGGGCCTTGCAGGGCGAGCAGGGCGCGTTCCTCGAACAGGGGTTCGATCTTGCAGTGACCGGCCAGATGTTTGCACAGATGAGCGAGGTCCTGATCCTTGCAGGCGGCGTTGACCACCAGCATCAGCTGTTCGTTGCCCAGGTTGGCGACCATCAGGTCATCAAGAATGCCACCGGTTTCGTTGGTGAACATTGCGTAGCGCTGCATGCCGACCGGCAGGTCGACGATGTCCACGGGGACGAGGGTTTCCAGCGCCTTGGCGGCATCGGCACCTGTTAGGCGAATCTGTCCCATGTGCGATACATCGAACAGACCGGCCTGAGCGCGGGTGTGCAAGTGTTCCTTCATGACGCCTGCCGGGTATTGCACAGGCATGTCGTAACCGGCGAACGGCACCATCTTTGCGCCCAGTTCTCGGTGCAAAGCGTGCAGCGGAGTAGTCAGCAGGGATTCTGTGGACATGTTCGATTCCTTGTAGAACGGGCCGTGCGGGACAACACTGCCCGTCAGTGCGGGCAGTGTGTGGGCATGAGTGATCAGGCTTCCTGATAACTCTCGATGGACGGGCAGGCGCAGACCAGATTGCGGTCACCGAACACGTTGTCCACGCGGCCGACCGGTGGCCAGTACTTGTTCTCGATCAGCGAGGCAACCGGGTACACCGCCTGTTCGCGGCTGTAGGGATGCGTCCACTGACCGACGATTTCGGCGGCGGTGTGCGGGGCGTTCTTCAGCGGGTTATCGTCCTTGTCCAGCGTGCCGTTTTCCACTGCGCGGATTTCTTCGCGGATCTTGATCATGGCGTCGCAGAAGCGGTCCAGCTCTTCGCGGGATTCGCTTTCGGTCGGCTCGATCATCAACGTGCCGGCCACCGGGAACGACATGGTCGGCGCGTGGAAGCCGAAGTCGATCAGGCGCTTGGCGACGTCATCGACGCTGATGCCGCTGCTGTCCTTGATAGGACGCAGGTCCAGGATGCACTCGTGCGCGACCAGACCGTTGCTGCCGGTGTAAAGCACCGGGTAATGATCTTCCAGACGGCGGGAAATGTAGTTGGCGTTGAGGATCGCCAGTTGCGAGGCGCGCTTGAGGCCTTCGCCGCCCATCATGCGGATGTACATCCAGGTGATCGGCAGGATGCTGGCGCTGCCGAACGGCGCTGCGCAGACCGCGCCTTCCTTGCGTTCCATGCGAGCGTGGCCCGGCATGAAAGGCGCGAGGTGGGATTTCACGCCGATCGGGCCGACGCCAGGACCGCCGCCGCCGTGCGGGATGCAGAAGGTCTTGTGCAGGTTCAGGTGCGAGACGTCACCGCCGAACTTGCCCGGAGCGCAGAGGCCGACCATGGCGTTCATGTTGGCGCCGTCGATATACACCTGGCCGCCATTGTCATGAACGATGCTGCAGATTTCGCGAATGCCTTCCTCGAACACGCCGTGGGTGGACGGGTAGGTGATCATCAGCGCGGCCAACTGGTCGCGGTGTTGCAGGGCTTTGGCGCGCAGGTCTTCGATGTCCACGTTGCCGCGTGCATCGCAAGCCGTCACCACCACGCGCATGCCTGCCATGTTGGCGGTGGCAGGGTTGGTGCCGTGAGCCGAGGACGGGATCAGGCAGATGTCGCGGTGTTCATCGCCGCGGCTCTGGTGATAGGCGCGAATCGCCAGCAGCCCGGCGTATTCGCCCTGCGAACCGGCATTGGGCTGCAGCGAAATGGCGTCGTAGCCGGTCGCCGCGCAGAGCATGGCTTCCAGTTCGTCGGTCAGTTGCTGATACCCCGCGCTCTGTTCGGCAGGTGCGAACGGGTGCAGGTTGCCGAACTCGGCCCAGGTGACCGGGATCATTTCGCTGGCGGCGTTGAGTTTCATGGTGCACGAGCCCAGCGGGATCATGGTGCGGTCCAGCGCCAGGTCCTTGTCGGCCAGTTTGCGCAAGTAGCGCATCAGCTCGGTTTCCGAGTGATAACGGTTGAACACCGGGTGGCTGAGGATCGCCGATTGACGTGTCAGCGCAGCAGGCAGGCGCGGCTGGACATTGGCCGACAGCTCGGCGAAGTCCGGCACGCTCTGGCCGTCAGTTGCGAAAATCGACCACAGCGTTTCAACGGCGGATGGCGAGGTGGTTTCGTCGAACGACAGACCCAGGTGTGAATCGGTGATTTCGCGCAGATTGATGTGCTGGGAACGGGCCGCAGTGTGCAGGGCAGCGGTTTTGCTACCGGTCTGCACCGTCAGGCTGTCGAAAAAGTATTCCTGCTCGATCGTGTAGCCCAGCTGTTTCAGGCCGTTGGCGAAAATTGCGGTCAGGTGATGCACACGGTTGGCGATCTGCGTCAGGCCGCGCGGTCCGTGGTAAACGGCGTACATGCTGGCGATATTGGCCAGCAGCACTTGCGCAGTGCAGATGTTGCTGGTGGCTTTCTCGCGGCGGATATGTTGCTCGCGGGTCTGCATGGCCAGACGCAGGGCCTGCTTGCCATGACGGTCCACCGACACGCCGACCAGACGGCCCGGCATGTCACGCTTGAAGGCATCGCGGGTCGAAAAGTAGGCGGCATGCGGACCGCCGAAGCCCAGCGGCACGCCGAAGCGTTGGGCGGTACCGATGGCCACGTCTGCGCCGAACTCGCCCGGAGGCGTCAGCAAGGTCAGGGCCAGCAGGTCAGCGGCGACGGCGACCAGCGCATTGGCGGCGTGGAAGCGCTCGACCAGCTCACGGTAGTCGAACACGTCACCATTGCTGGCCGGGTATTGCAGCAGAGCGCCGAAATAGTCGCTCACGTCACCCAGTTCCGCTTCATCCGCCACGACAACAGTGATGCCCAGCGGCTCTGCACGGGTGCGCAGCACGTCGAGGGTCTGCGGATGGCAATGGCTGGAAGCGAAGAATTGCTGGCTGCCCTTGTTCTTGCTCAGGCGTTTGCAGAAGGTCATGGCTTCGGCAGCAGCGGTGGCTTCGTCCAGCAGCGAGGCGTTGGCAATTGGCAGGCCGGTGAGGTCGCTGATCAGGGTCTGGAAATTGAGCAGCGACTCCAGACGACCCTGGGAGATTTCCGGCTGATACGGCGTGTAGGCGGTGTACCACGCCGGGTTTTCCAGCAGGTTGCGCAGGATTGGCGCGGGCGTGTGGGTGTTGTAGTAACCCTGACCGATGTAGGTCTTGAACAGCTGGTTCTTGCTGGCGATGGCCTTGATTGAGGCCAGTGCGTCGGCTTCGCTTTGCCCGGCTGGCAGGTTAAGGACGCTGGTGCCCTTGATGCTCTCGGGGATCACGCTTTCGCTCAGCGCTTCGATGGAATCGAAACCCAGGGTTTGCAGCATGGCTTGCTCGTCGTCGGCGCGCGGGCCTATGTGGCGAGCGATGAATTCGTTGGCGGTGCTCAGTTGAATGCGGTCAGTCATGGCTCGCTCCTCAGGCTTCGGCGTTGGCTTTGATCAGGCGGTCGTAGGCGTCCTGATTCAGCAGGCCGTGGATGGCGTTGGCGTCTTGCGGAATGAAGCGGAAGAACCAGCCGGCGCCGAGGGCGTCTTCGTTGACCAGTTCAGGTGTGGCGTCGAGGGCCGAATTGACATCGACCACTTCACCGTCCAGCGGCATGTTGATGCTGCTTGCGGCTTTTACCGACTCCACGACCGACACTTCGGCGTGTTGAGTGTAGGCCTGCAGTTCCGGGAGCTGTACGAATACCACATCCCCTAGCGATTCCTGTGCATAGGGTGTGATACCGACCGTGACACTGCCATCGTCTTCGGCGCGCAGCCATTCGTGATCGACAGTGAAGCGCAACTCGCTCATAAAAACTCCTAGGGACAGATTCTCGCGCTGGGCGCGACGTTATCCCTGAAGCAAAGCAATATCGTTGCCACTTTGTATTTGTCTTTTTGAATCAATGGTTTAGGCGTTTTATGATCGTCTTTGAAATCAGCAGGTGTAGCGAAATCGCTACAGTCACTGTGTTCCAGAAAAATCCCTGCCGATCAAGGCCCTGATAGCACAGGGTCAGCCCATTCTGGAATGAAATCATTACAATGGAATGATTTCATTACGAAAGATGCCTGCATGACGGTTGTCCTCTGCAACAGTCGATTTTCCGTTATGCAGGGACACCCTGACTCGACCGCAAATAGAGTTCGAGTTCGTCCAGTGGCAACGGTTTGCTGACCAGATAGCCTTGAATCTGATCGCAGTGGTTCTCGGTCAGGAAGGCTCGTTGCTCGGGCGTTTCAACACCTTCTGCAATAACCTTCAGGTCCAGACTGTGCGCCAACTCGATGATGGCCCGGGCAATGGCGGCGTCCTGCGGGTTGCTGGTCACTTCACGGATGAAGGCAATATCGATTTTCAGCTTGTCGATGGGGAACCGGCGCAGGTAAGCCAGGCTCGAGTAGCCTGTGCCGAAGTCATCGATGGAAATTCTTACGCCCATGTTCTTGAGGGTTTGCAAGGTCGTGATGGTGTGCGAGGTATTCTCCATCAGCGAACTTTCCGTCAGCTCGACCTCCAGCCACTTTGGATCGACCTTATGCCGTTCAAGGGCCTTACCGATGTCGGCAATCAGGCCGCTGCCCTCGATCTGCTGA
This sequence comes from Pseudomonas viridiflava, assembly GCF_900184295.1. Taxonomy (NCBI): domain Bacteria; kingdom Pseudomonadati; phylum Pseudomonadota; class Gammaproteobacteria; order Pseudomonadales; family Pseudomonadaceae; genus Pseudomonas; species Pseudomonas viridiflava. The sequence goes on along the minus strand of NZ_LT855380.1, from coordinate 4,703,508 downwards.
CCTGAGACGTTGACCGCCACCTGAAACGAGCCCAGTCCTGAACGTTGCCACAGGGCAATCTGGGCGCAGACGCTGTCGATCATCCAACTGCCGACCTCGCTGATCAGGGCCAGGCTTTCCAGCACCGGGACAAACACAGCGGGCGATATCCTGGGTTGATCCGGGCGCGGCCAGCGCAGCAGGGCTTCAAGTCCGCAGATGCTGCCGTCTTCCAGGCTGACCTTCGGCTGGTAGGCGATTTCGAAAGCGCGTTGCTGGACGGCCTCGCGCAGTGCGTTTTCAAGGTCCAGACGCTCCGAGACTTCGGTGTTCATCTGGGCGGTGTAGAACCGATAGCCATCCACCCCTTTCTTCTTGGCGTTGTTCATGGCCGTGTAAGCGTGGCGCACCAGTTCACGGGCGTCCTCGCCGTCCTCGGGGAACAGCGCGACGCCGATACTGGCGGTCATGACCACCCGCTGGTCTTCGATCTGGAAGGGTGTGCGCAAGGTGGTGCGGATGCGCTCCAGTATCTGGTGAGTATCGGCCTGACCTTCGCGGATCATCAGAATCAGCGCGAACTCGTCGCCGTCCACCCGGCCGAGCGTGTCACTGGCATTCAGGCACCGCGCCAGACGTTTGCTGACTTCGAGCAGGGTCTGATCACCGAGCACGTGGCCCCAGGTTTCGTTGATGTTCTTGAAGCCGTCCAGGTTGACGGTCATCACCGCCAGCTTCCAGCGACTGACGGCGGCCTGGGTCAGACCCATCTGCAGGCTGGTGTAAAACAGGTCGCGGTTGGGCAGGCCGGTCAGGCTGTCGTAGTGAGCCATTTTCAGCAGACGCTGGTCGGATTCCTTGCGCCGGGTGATGTCGTGCACGATGCCGACGATGATCCAGTCGTTGCCCGCCTGATAGGCCTGGCGATGGATTTCCACTGACACATCCCGACCGCTCTTGTCGCGGATCATGGTTTCCAGTGGTTCGCTCGGGCCATTGCCGGCAATGATCTGGTCGTAGACCACTTCCAGCTGTTCCATGGAGCTGTCGCCCAGTTCCGCAGGCGTTTTGCGCTGTAACTCGTCTGCGGTGTACCCCAGCAACTGGCAGGCCCGCCGGTTGAATTCGATCAGGCTCATGGTGTTGCGGTTGATGAGGAAAATCGCATCGTCCGAGGCGTCCATCACCGAGCGAAAGCGCTCCAGGTCAATGGTCCGTTGCTGCAGCTGATCCTCGAGGATCAGATTGTGGTCTTTCATGTAGTCGCCGAACGATTTGAGCCGCAGCAGGTTGCGTACCCGCAGCCACAGCTCGGCACTGTCCACCGGTTTGTTGAGGTATTCCTCGGCGCCCGCTTCCAGCCCGGAAATGCGTGCGCTGCGCTCGTCGAGTGCCGACAGCATGATGATCGGGATATTGGACGTGGTCTTCCCGGACTTGAGCCGACTGGCCACTTCGTAGCCGTCCATGCCCGGCATCATGATGTCCAGCAGGATCAGGTCAGGCGCATGCTTCTCGACCATCTCCAGCGCCTGTTCGCCAGATTCCGCCGTCTGCGTCCGATACTGCTGATTCTGCAGGAGCACTTCGAGCAGATCGCGTACATGGACGTCGTCATCGACGATCAATATCGTTGCGTTGGTTTCGGGCATGACGAGCACTCAGGTGGTTGGCCGTTCGGGCGGATTCTTTGCCAGCAAGGTCTCGATGACCCGATACAGTTCCTTGTAACTCAGCGGCTTGGTGATGTAGGCATCACAGCCGGCGAGACGGATTTTTTCTTCGTCTTCTTTCATGGCCATGGCGGTCAGGGCAATGACCGGGATGGTCGCGGTCCTGGCATCGCTCTTGAGCAATGAGGTGGCCTGCAGGCCGTCCATTCCGGGCAAATGAATGTCCATCAGGATCAGCTGCGGCTGACACTCCTGCGCCAGTCTTAGGCCAGTCTCGGCATCTGTTGCTGCTGTCACACCATGCCCGGCGCTGGTCAACAGCAATTCGGCAAGGCGCATGTTGGCTGCGTTGTCTTCGATGATCAGGATTTGGGCCATGGCGCCTCCACAGGTGTGTGAGCGCGAATCGGCAGCCAGACCACGAAACGTGCGCCCAGGTCCTTGACGCTGGCGACCGCGACGCTGCCGCCGTGCAACTCGGCCAGCTGTTTGACCATTGCCAGGCCCAGCCCGGTGCCTTCGAATTTGCGTGACAGGCTGCTATCGATCTGGCTGAAGGCCTTGAACAGTTTGCTCATGTCGCTTTGTGCAATGCCGATCCCGGTGTCGCTGACGCTCAGTTCCAGGAACTGATCATGCTCGCCGGCGGGCAACTCGAAGCCATGGGTTGGCCAGTCGCCCTTGATCGTGCCAGCCAGTGCACGGGGCACTTGCCGTACAGCCAGCGTGACCCAGCCGCCGGGCGAGCTGAACTTCACTGCGTTGGCCAGCAGGTTGTAGACGATCTGTTTGGTCTTGCGCCGGTCCAGTTCCATCAGGCCGAAATCGGCTTCCGATTCCAGTTTGAGCTGAATGCTCTGCAATGCAGCCTGCTCACGAACGATCAGCAGGCTATTGCTCAGCAGCTCGCTCAGTTCGACCGGCTCCAGCTCCAGCTCCATCATGCCGGCCTCGACCTTGGACAGATCGAGAATGTCGTTGATCAGCGACAACAGGTGCTGGCCGCTGTTGAAGATGTCGCCGATGTACTTGCGCTGCGTATCGGTCATGTCACCGACCATGCCGTCGCGCAGTGCCTCGGAAAAACCGATGACGGCATTGAGTGGCGTGCGCAGCTCGTGGGACATGGTGGCGAGGAATTCGGACTTCATGTGGCTGGCATGTTCCAGCTCGACGTTCTTCTCTTCCAGGGTGCGTTCGAAGCGCTTGCGCTCGGTGACATCGCGGGCGGCGGCAAACACACCCTTGAGCTTGCGGTCACGGTCATGGAAGGTCGCGGCGTTGTAGGACACCACGGTTTCGGTGCCGTCGTAGGCACGCACGGTAAGTTCGTAATCGCTGACGGTGTGTTCGCTGAGCACGCGCTTGATGGCGGCTTCGGCGCTGGCCGGGTCGGTAAAGAAGTTCTTGCATGGCGCGCCGATCAGTTCGTCACGGGTTCTTCCGGTCAGCGCCATCATCTGCTTGTTGACGTCGGAAATGATGCCCTGTGGGTCGGTCATCATCAGTGCATCGGTGTTCGACTCGATCAGCGACCGGGTGTAGAAGTGCTGATCGCGAAGCCGCTGGTCGAGCAGGGCCTGGGTTTCTTCTTCCTGCTTGCGCGCCGTGTTGTCGGTGCCGATCAGCAGGTAACCGATGATGGTTTCGTTGCTGTCGCGCAACGACGTGACCGAGACCATGGCCGACAGACGACTGCCGTCCTTGCGGATGTAGGTCAGTTCGTAAATGTCTTCGATCCCGCGAGACGCTTTGAACACCAGTGCTTCGAAGCCTGGCGTGATGGGTGTGTTGAGTTCGTAGCTGAGGGCCGCCGCACGGGCGATCAGCTCGGTAGGGTCGGAGATGTCGGCCGGGGTGATCTTGTCGACCACATCTTCGGACTGATAGCCGAGCATGCGCTCGGCGCCGACGTTGAAAATCTGGATGACGCCGTGCTCATCGGTGGCGATGCTTGAAAAGTAGGCGCTGTTGAAAATCGCGTCCTGCAGCGCGCCTGTCTTGAGCAGGGATTTCTGACGACGTGATTCCGTGATCCTTTCGTCGCGAGACTCGGGTTCTACTTGCGGGGTTTGCATCATTGCTCCCGTGACTTCGTGAACCTTCCTGAGGACGAGGCTATACCGTCTGCGACCATCGGTCTAGCGACCGGCCACTCCAGAAAGTGTTGCCAGTCACACCTTGACTATCAGTGGTTTGCCACTAAATAGCTACCAATGGTTTGCTTCAGATTGGCCGTTTGTCGCTGCAGGCACGCTACCTTCAGGATTTGCCGGGAATGCCGTACTTGCGCAGCCGGTGGGCGATGGCGGTGTGCGAAGTGTGCAGACGCGTGGCCAGTTGGCGAGTGGAGGGATAGTCGGCGTAGAGTCTTTCCAACAGGTCCTTTTCGAAAGACTCCACGGCGTGCTCAAGGCTGTCGACTTCGACCGTGCTCTGGCCTGCAATAGCGGTGCCCGCGATGTCCAGATCGCCGATGTCCACCACGGCGCTTTCACTGATGGCTGCCGCGCGGAAAATCACGTTCTGCAGCTGCCGGACATTGCCAGGCCAGCGATTGCCCAGAAGGGCAGGGTAAGTACCGGGTGCCAGACGACAGACCGGTCGCTGGATCTGCGCGCAGGCCTGCTCCATGAAGTAGCGCGCCAGCAGCAGGATGTCCTGGCCGCGTTCGCGCAGGGGCGGCACTTCCAGGTTCAGGACGTTGAGGCGGTAGAACAGGTCCTCGCGGAAGGTGCCCTCGCTGACCATCTTTTCCAGGTCACGATGGGTGGCGCTGAGGATGCGCACATTGACCTTGACCTCGCGGTCGCCGCCCACCCGCCGAAAGCTGCCGTCGTTGAGAAAACGCAGCAGTTTGGCCTGCAGGTAGGGTGACATTTCGCCGATTTCGTCGAGAAATACCGTGCCCTGGTTGGCCAGCTCCATCAAGCCCGGCTTGCCGCCCCGCTGGGCACCGGTGAAGGCGCCAGGGGCGTAGCCGAACAGTTCGCTTTCGGCGAGGTTCTCTGGGAGCGCTGCACAGTTGAGGGCCAGAAACGGCTCGCCATGCCGGGCGCTGCTGGCGTGGCAGGCACGGGCAACCAGCTCCTTGCCGGTGCCGGTTTCGCCCTGAATCAGTAGAGGCGCATCGAGTGCGGCAATTCGCTGGGCACGCGCCTTGAGGGTGCGGATGGCCGGTGACTCGCCCAGCAGCGCATCGAAGCCTTCGGCGTGGTCGTGGTGCAGCGCTGAAAGGCGTTCGCCGATCCGGCTGGGCAGGTACAGCGTGATCAGCGCGCCCGCCTCGGTGATCGGTGTGGCATCGAGCAGCAGTGCTTCGCCGTTGAGGGTGATTTCGCGCAGCGGCAGACGAAAGCCGTTATCCAGCAACGCAGTGTGCAGGCTAGTGTCGGCGAACAGTTCACCAATGGGCTCGCCTGCGGGTTCGCGGCCGATCAGCGCGATCAGTGCCGGGTTGGCCAGCAACACATGCCCGGCACTGTCCAGCGCCAGCACCGGATCGGTCATCGCGGCCAGCAGCGCATCAAGCTGCAGGTGACGACGCTGACCGGGCAGGATGTCCACCACCGTGATCGCCTCGACACCCCGCACCCTGAACAGAGCGTCCTTGAGTTCTTCCAACATCTGATGGCTCAGGGTCGGCGCGTCGATATAGACGTTCGGCGGCACCATTTCCACGGCATCCAGATTCAGATTGCGCCCACCCAGAATCGCCAGCACTTCCTGGGTGATACCGACACGGTCGATGAAACTGACATGGATACGCATGAGGCAGAGCGGGTTCGCAAACGAGAGGCTGGCAAGTATGCCCTGTGGCGCGGCGTTTGGTGAAATTCAGCGTGATGACCCGAGAATGTGACGCAGAGCGTCACGGGCGGCGTGCCCACGCGGAGCGCTCATCGTTATACACAAGTTCGCAAGACGCGCAAAACGGGGTGCAAAACGAATGTGACTGACTGAATGCATACCCCGTGGGAGGCGGCTTGCCGGCGATGGCGTCCGTTCAGTCACTGATAGGTCGCTTCAGAAAAAGCATCGCCGGCAAGCCGCCTCCCACCGTCCGTGTTCGCAGCAAGACTCGGGTATAACTCGGAGCACAAGCATGGGCATGATCGGCGTGCTTGAGATCACGCTGATCGTTCCTACGCTCCGCGTGGGAATGCCTCCCAGGACGCTCCGCGTCCGCCCTCGAATGTGGCGCAGATGCGTGGACAAGCTCCAGCGTTATCCACGTCATGCGCTCGGCTCACTGAGCCCGCAATCTGTGCCATTTGTGACGCGGAGCGATGGGCACGATCAGTGTTGAGGCGGGCTTGTTTATAACGATGAGCGCTCTGCGTGGTAACGCGGCTCAGGACGCTCTGCGTCCGGTAGATGCCTTACTCCAGATGTTCAGGCTTCACCGGCTCGCCGGACTTGGCGTCCAGCTTGTCGCGGATGTCTTCGAACATGCGGTCGTAGTCCGGATGTTTGGCAATCGGCAGGGAATCGCTGTGGGGCAGGCCATGCTTGAGGGCGATGCGTCCGGCATCATGGGCGAAGTTGAAAGCCAGGTCGCGGGGCAGGTCGAACGCTTCGGAAAAGCTCTTGCCATCGATCTCGCCCTCCATCGTGAAGTGCATGCCGGTTCCTTGCTTGGGATCCTGACTCACTTCGTAACGCAAATGAACGTCGTAAGCGACCTCCGATGGCTGGAACGCCGCGTGAGTCATGTGCAGATGGCCTGGCTCGAACATGGAGATTGCCCCATTGAAATTGAGTGTCCACGTAGGACACTGTTCGCATCAGGGCGGTTCAGCCGGATATCGGACCGCTCTTCAGCGCGAAGGCGGGCGCTCGGCCTTGACCGGCTCGGGGCGCGACCATATCCACAGATTGCCCAGCGCCATCCCGGCGATTGCCAAATACAGCCACCAGACATGAGTCAGCAGGCTCAGCATCATCACCGCGCAGAACAGCATGCTGACCGTGGCGCTGATCTTGGCGCGCCGGGTGACCAGTCGGCCGTTGCGCCAGTTGTAAAGGATCGGCCCGAACACGCGGTGGTTCTCCAGCCAGGCGTTCAGGCGCGGCGAACTGCGTGTTGCAGCCCAGGCGGCCAGGAGAATGAACTCGGTGGTCGGCAGGCCGGGAATGAAAATCGCGGCAATACCAATGCCCAGGCTGGCATACGCGAGAATGCCAAACAGAAAGCGTGAAAGTCTGGAACCGGGTGGTTTGTACGTCATGGTCTCTACAGGCAGGTTCGAAAAGCCCGGCCAGCTTAACAGCACCTGACGCTTTTTCATGCGTGTGCCAATTCGGCTGTCGACGCAGGCACGCCCTGGCGTTCGGCCGTCAGCGGCAAGAAACAGGCATCGCGCAGTCAGAAAACGGGCGTCACTGCCCGGGAAGACGAGCGAGGTATGCGCCTTGGCGGTCTTGTCGGAGCGCCAAGAGCTGCGTGCCGACGCAAAGCATCGGCACGATCAGGCAGGATGAATTACTCGGCGTTGTGCAGCGCCAGACAGTTGTCCAGCATGCGGTTGGAGAACGCCCATTCGTTGTCGTACCAGGACAGCACCTTGAGCAGTTTGCCGCTCACTTTGGTGTGGTTGGCATCGAAGATCGACGACAGCGGGTTGTGGTTGAAGTCGTGGGAGACCAGCGGCAGGGTGTTGTAACCCAGTACCTTGGAGTGCTGGCTGGCTTCTTTCATCAGCGCGTTGACTTCTTCAGCAGTGGTTTCGCGTTTCAGGGTGACGGTCAGATCGACCAGCGACACGTTGATCACCGGAACCCGCACCGCCATACCCGTAAGCTTGCCCGCCAGTTCCGGCAGCACCAGGCCAACCGCTTCGGCAGCGCCGGTCTTGCTCGGGATCATCGACTGCGTGGCCGAGCGCGCGCGGTACGGGTCGGTGTGGTAGACGTCGATCAGGTTCTGGTCGTTGGTGTAGGCATGAATGGTGGTCATCAGGCCGTTTTCGATACCCAGTTCACGGTGCAGCACCTGGGCAACCGGCGCCAGGCAGTTGGTGGTGCAGGAAGCGCTGGAGATGATCTGGTGCGACTGACGCAGCGTGTCGTGGTTCACGCCATAGACGATGGTCGCATCTGCGCCGCTGGCAGGAGCGGAGATGATGACCTTGCGCGCACCGGCAGTGAGATGGGCGGAGGCTTTGTCGCGGCTGGTGAACAGGCCGGTGCACTCGAATACCACATCGATGTTTTGCGACTTCCATGGCAGCTCCGCAGGGTTGCGGATCGCGCTCACGGCGATACGGTCGCCGTTGACCGTCAGGCTCTCTTTGTCACACTCCACGGTGCCGCTGAACGGGCCGTGTACAGTGTCGAAACGCAGCAGGTGCGCGTTCATTTCGCTGTCGCCCAGATCGTTGATGGCGACGACCTGCAGGTCCTGTCGGTAACCTTGGGTATACAGTGCGCGTAGGACGTTGCGGCCGATGCGGCCAAAACCGTTGATTGCGATACGAAGAGTCATACAGCCGTCCTTCATAAATTTGTTGTTGGAATTACAAGATTATTCTCATAGAAATAGAAAACAAGCCTTTTTAGTGGCAATATTTTGTTTTATCTACAACTACAAGCCTGAAAGGCATGCCCCGTTGATCGAAACCAGGCCTTTGCGCGACAGCATTCGGACCCGATCATCGGAACCGTCTTTACGGGTGACCATAGACGTTAGCCTGGAGTTCATCACATGCATCCCCGCATTCTTGAGGTAACCGAGCGGCTGATCGCTCGCAGTCGTGATACCCGCGAGCGCTATCTTCAATTGATTCGCGGCGCAGCCAGCGAAGGCCCGATGCGCGGCAAACTCCAATGCGCCAACTTTGCTCACGGTGTCGCGGCGTGCGGTCCGGAAGACAAGCAGAGCCTGCGGATGATGAACGCCGCCAACATCGCCATCGTCTCCTCCTACAACGAAATGCTCTCCGCGCATCAGCCCTACGAACACTTCCCTAACCAGATCAAACAGGCTTTACGTGACATTGGTTCGGTCGGTCAGTTTGCCGGTGGTGTGCCGGCGATGTGCGATGGCGTGACCCAGGGCGAGCCTGGCATGGAACTGGCGATTGCCAGCCGCGAAGTGATCGCGATGTCCACGGCCGTGGCGCTGTCGCACAACATGTTCGATGGCGCGCTGATGCTGGGCATCTGCGACAAGATCGTGCCGGGCCTGATGATGGGCGCACTGCGTTTCGGTCATCTGCCGACCATTTTCGTGCCGGGCGGGCCGATGGTGTCCGGCATTTCCAACAAGCAGAAAGCCGACGTTCGCCAGCGCTATGCCGAAGGCAAGGCGACCCGCGAAGAGCTGCTGGACTCGGAGATGAAGTCCTACCACAGCCCCGGCACCTGCACATTCTACGGCACTGCCAATACCAACCAGCTGGTGATGGAAGTGATGGGCATGCACTTGCCCGGCGCTTCGTTCGTCAACCCGTACACACCGCTGCGTGACGCGCTGACCACCGAGGCTGCGCATCAGGTCACGCGCCTGACCAAGCAGAGCGGCAGCTTCATGCCGATCGGCGAAATCGTCGACGAGCGCTCGCTGGTCAACTCCATTGTGGCCCTGCACGCCACCGGCGGCTCGACCAACCACACCCTGCACATGCCCGCCATCGCCATGGCAGCCGGTATCAAACTGACCTGGCAGGACATGGCCGACCTGTCGGAAGTCGTGCCGACTCTCAGCCACGTCTATCCGAACGGCAAGGCCGACATCAACCACTTCCAGGCAGCGGGCGGCATGTCGTTCCTGATCCGCGAACTGCTGGCGGCCGGCCTGTTGCACGAAAACGTCAACACCGTGGCCGGTTATGGCCTGAGCCGCTACACCAAGGAGCCGTTTCTGGAAGACGGCAAGCTGGTCTGGCGCGAGGGGCCGCTGGAAAGTCTGGACGAGAACATCCTGCGTCCGGTGTCCCGTCCGTTTTCTGCGGAAGGTGGTCTGCGCGTCATGGAGGGCAACCTCGGCCGTGGTGTGATGAAGGTGTCCGCCGTGGCCCTTGAGCATCAGATCGTCGAAGCACCCGCCAAGGTGTTTCAGGATCAGCAGGAACTGGCCGACGCCTTCAAGGCCGGTGAGCTGGAGTGTGACTTCGTTGCAGTCATGCGCTTCCAGGGGCCGCGCTCCAACGGCATGCCCGAATTGCACAAGATGACGCCGTTCCTCGGCGTGCTGCAGGACCGTGGCTTCAAGGTCGCTCTTGTAACCGATGGACGGATGTCCGGCGCTTCGGGCAAGATCCCGGCGGCCATTCACGTTTGCCCGGAAGCTTTCGTGGGCGGTCCTCTTGCGCTTGTGCAAGAGGGTGACGTGATTCGCGTCGATGGCGTGAAAGGAACGTTGCAAGTTCTGGTCGAAGCGTCAGAATTGGCCGCCAGAGAACCCGCCACCTGCCAGATCGACAACAGCGTCGGCTGCGGTCGGGAGCTGTTTGGATTCATGCGCATGGCCTTCAGCTCCGCAGAGCAGGGCGCTTGCGCCTTTACCTCTAGTCTGGAGACGCTTAAGTGAAGTTGGCCCTGGTCGGTGATATAGGCGGTACCAATGCTCGTTTTGCCATCTGGGAAGACGACACGCTGCATTCTGTCCGCGTATTCCCGACCATCGACTACATCGGTCCGGAAAAAGCCATCGAGGTCTACCTGCAGGACCTCGAACTCAAGCGTGGCGACATCGGCTACGTCTGTCTGGCGGTTGCCGGACCCGTGGATGGCGATCTGTTCCAGTTCACCAACAGTCATTGGGAGCTGAGCCGCAAGGCGTTCTGCGAAGACCTGAAAGTCGACCACCTGCTGCTGATCAATGACTTCACCGCCATGGCGCTGGGCATGACCCGGCTCAAGGACGACGAGTACCTGACGGTCTGTCATGGTGTCGGCAAGCCGGATCGTCCACGCGCCGTGGTCGGACCGGGCACCGGGCTGGGGGTCGGCACGCTGATCAAGGAAAGTGACACGCGCTGGCTGGCGTTGCCGGGCGAGGGTGGTCATGTCGACCTGCCGATCGGGACGGCACGTGAAGCGCTGCTGTGGACGCGGCTGATGGCCGAGCACGAGCATGTCAGCGCGGAAGTGGTGCTCAGCGGTGCAGGCCTGTTGCTGCTGTATCAGGTCAGTTGCGCGCTGGATGACATCGAGCCTGAGCTCAAGTCACCGGCCGCCATCACCACAGCAGCGCTTGCAGGCGATCCGGTGGCTGCGGCTGTGCTGGACCAGTTCTGTGTGTTTCTGGGCCGCGTGGTCGGCAATCAGGTGCTGACGGTGGGCGGCCTGGGCGGTGTCTACATCGCCGGCGGCGTGGTTCCGCGTTTCACCGACTTCTTCATGAACAGCGGCTTCAAGCGCGCGCTCGCCGAAAAGGGCGTGATGAGCGATTATTTCAAGGGGTTGCCAGTCTGGCTGGTCACCGCCGAATATCCCGGCCTGATGGGCGCGGGAGTTGCGCTGCAACAGGCATTCGGTTCAGACATCTGAGCCGCGTCCGTAACAACAAAAATCAACAGCCAACGAGGACGCCTTCACGTGAGTTCAGTCAGTAAATCGATCCTGCTGGTGGATGACGACCAGGAGATTCGGGAGTTGCTGGACACCTACCTGAGCCGTGCCGGTTTTCAGGTTCGCACGGTCGGCGACGGCGCAGGCTTTCGTCAGGCATTCAACGAGGCATCCAGCGACCTGCTGATTCTCGACGTCATGCTGCCCGACGAAGACGGCTTCAGCCTGTGCCGCTGGGTGCGCCAGCATCCGCGTCAGCCGCATGTGCCGATCATCATGCTCACCGCCAGTTCCGACGAGGCCGACCGCGTCATTGGTCTGGAGCTGGGTGCCGACGATTACCTGGGCAAGCCGTTCAGCCCTCGCGAGCTTCAGGCGCGGATCAAGGCGCTGTTGCGCCGCGCGCAGTTCGGTCAGGAACGTCCCGGTGGCGACGTTATCCTGTTCGACGAGTGGCGTCTGGACATGGTCAGTCACCGGCTGTTTCACAACGACGGCGAAGAAGTGATCCTGTCGGGCGCCGACTTCGCTTTGCTCAAGCTGTTTCTGGATAACCCTCAGCAGATTCTGGATCGCGACACCATTGGCAACGCCACCCGTGGCCGTGAGCTGATGCCGCTGGAGCGCATCGTCGACATGGCGGTCAGCCGCCTGCGTCAACGGCTGCGTGACACGGGCAAGTCGCCGCGTCTGATCCGGACCGTGCGCGGCAGCGGCTATTTGTTGGCAGCCAACGTCAACGCGCAAGCAGGCAGCTGCTATTAACACGCCGGTGGCAGGCCCTAAAAAACGCAGCCTGCCGCTACCGCGTTCGCTGCTCGGGCGAATGCTGCTGTTGACGCTGTTGGCGGTGTTGATCGCTCAGACGTTGTCCAGCGTGATCTGGTTGTCGCAACTGCGAGCCACCCAGATGGAAGGGCTGGTGACCAGTGCGCGCAGCCTGGCGTACTCGATGGCGGCCAGCGTCAGTTACTTCCGTTCCCTGCCGCTCGCCTATCGTCCGCTGGTGCTGGATCAGTTGCGCAGCATGGGCGGCACGCGCTTCGTGGTCTCGCTCAACGATCACCCGCTGGACATGCAGATCCTGCAACCCACGCCGCGCAAACAGGCGGTGCTCGATGTGGTCGGCCAAGTGCTGCGTCAGCACTTGGGCAACGATCCCGACATTGCCGTGTGGTTCGTCAAACCCGATGACCTACGAATCTTCAACAGCGGGCTCAAGCTCGACGAGTTGCCGCGTTCCTGGGCGCATTACGCACTGACCCTGGAGCCGGTCAACCCGCCGGTGCTGGTTACGCAGATCGAAATGGCGCCCGGCGAATGGTTCTACATCGCCTCGTTGCTGCCCGAGCCTTACACCACCCTCGAAGAGCAGGATCTGCCGATTCAACAGGTCTGGTTCATCGGCCTGACCAGCGCGTTTCTGCTGCTGTTCATTGGCCTGCTGGTGCATTGGCAAAGCAGGCCGCTCAAACGCTTGGCGCGTGCTGCGCGGGACATGTCACTGGGTGCGGATGTCGAGCCGGTGGTGGAGGGCGGCGGCAGTGAAGTGGTTGAAGTGAGCCGTGCCTTCAATGCCATGCGCACCCGGATCAGTCGCTACCTGACCGAGCGCGGCCAATTGTTCAGCGCCATTTCCCACGACCTGCGCACACCGATTACTCGCCTGCGGCTGCGTGTCGAGCTGCTTGAAGACGAGCAGATGCAATACAAGTTCGGACGCGATCTCGACGAACTGGAGCTGCTGGTGAAGGGCGCGCTGCAGTGCGTCAAGGACACTGATATCCATGAAAACATCGAGCAGGTGGACCTCAACGTGCTGCTCGACTGTCTCGTCGAACCCTATCTGCGTCCGGATGGAGAAGGGCGTGTCACTCAGACCGGCGCAGCCCTGTCCTGCTATCCCGGCAAGCCGCTGGCCCTCAGGCGCTGCATCGGCAATCTGATCGACAACGCTCTCAAGTACGGTGACCGGGCGCACCTCAAGGTCGAGGACAACGCGCTGGCCTTTGTGCTGCATGTCGATGACGAAGGGCCGGGTGTGCCTGAACAGAGGCTGGAGCATGTCTTCGAGCCGCATTTCCGTCTGGCGGGCGGCAATCAGCAAGGCTACGGCTTGGGGCTGGGCATCGCGCGCAATATCGCCCATAGCCATGGCGGGGAGGTGAGCCTGCAGAATCTTCGCGAAGGCGGGCTGCGCGTCACGCTGTACCTGCCGCGTACATCAGAGTGATATCGAATGTAACCATCCGGTGACATTCGCGCATCCCTTCGTTACCGTCCTCGCGATTCGCTTGGTTAGACTCCCACGAAGCGCAAGCACCAGACTTGCTCATGCATAACAACAAGAAAGGTCAATTCGATGAATTCAATGTCACGCCTCGCCGTTGTCATCTCCCTCGCCTCCCTGTTCCCGCTGAGCGCCCATGCTGCTGATGCCAAAGGCACTGTAGAAGTCGTGCACTGGTGGACGTCGGGTGGCGAAAAAGCTGCGGTTGATGTCCTGAAAGCGCAAGTTGAAAAAGACGGCTTCACCTGGAAAGACGGCGCCGTGGCCGGTGGTGGTGGTTCCACTGCCATGACCGTGCTCAAAAGCCGCGCCGTTGCCGGCAACCCGCCTGGCGTTGCCCAGATCAAAGGCCCGGACATTCAGGAATGGGCGTCCACCGGTCTGCTCGACACCGACGCGTTGAAAGACGTCGCCAAGGCAGAAAAATGGGACTCGCTGCTGGACAAGAAAGTCTCCGATACCGTGAAGTACGACGGTGATTACGTTGCCGTGCCGGTGAACATTCACCGCGTCAACTGGCTGTGGATCAACCCTGAGGTCTTCAAGAAAGCCGGCATCGAAAAAGCGCCGACCACCCTCGAAGAATTCTACGCCGCTGGCGACAAGCTGAAGAAAGCCGGTTTCATTGCGCTGGCTCACGGCGGTCAGCCATGGCAGGACAGCACCGTGTTCGAAGCGGTCGTGATGTCGGTCATGGGTGCAGACGGTTACAAGAAAGCCCTGGTTGATCTCGACAAGGATGCACTGACCGGCGAAGGCATGGTCAAGTCGCTCACCGAACTCAAGAAAGTCACGACCTACATGGACGCCGACGGCAAGGGTCAGGACTGGAACCTGGAAGCGGCCAAGGTCATCAACGGCAAGGCCGGTATGCAGATCATGGGTGACTGGGCCAAGAGTGAATGGACCGCCGCCAAGAAAGTCGCGGGCAAGGATTACCAGTGCGTAGCCTTCCCGGGCACCGACAAGGCGTTCACCTACAACATCGACTCGCTGGCTGTGTTCAAGCAGAAGGACAAGGGCACGACCGCTGCCCAGCAGGATCTGGCCAAGGTTGCGATGGGTGAGGACTTCCAGAAAGTCTTCAGCATCAACAAGGGCTCGATTCCGGTTCGTGAAGACATGCTCAATGACATGGCCAAATACGGCTTCGATTCCTGCGCGCAAACCGCAGCCAAGGACTTCCTGGCGGATTCGAAAACCGGCGGTCTGCAACCGAGCATGGCGCACAACATGGCCACCTCGCTGGCAGTCCAGGGCGCGTTCTTTGATGTGATCACCAATTACATCAACAACCCGTCAGCCGATCCGGCCGCGACCGCCAAGCAATTGGCCACCGCCGTCAAGTCAGCCCAGTAATCCGCATAACCTGACGTACCGCTGCAGTCTGCGCGGGTGGAATCGAAACCGATTTCACCCGTGCCTGTGGCCTGAATTCGATACACCGAATGGGATACTCCCGATGAGCTCTGTCGCTGTGTTCAGCAAAGCCTCGCCACTGGATACATTGCAACGTTGGCTACCGAAACTGGTGCTGGCGCCAAGCATGTTCATCGTGTTGGTTGGTTTCTACGGTTACATCCTGTGGACGTTCGTCCTTTCGTTCACCAACTCGACGTTCCTGCCGTCCTACAAGTGGGTCGGTCTGGCGCAATACGCGCGCCTGATGGACAACGACCGCTGGTGGGTCGCGAGCAAGAACCTTGCAGTGTTCGGTGGCATGTTCATCGGCATCAGTCTGGTGATCGGTGTCTTTCTGGCGATCCTGCTGGACCAGCGCATCCGTCGCGAAGGCGCGATCCGCACTATTTATCTGTACCCGATGGCGCTCTCGATGATCGTCACCGGTACGGCCTGGAAGTGGCTGCTCAACCCGGGCCTGGGTCTGGACAAGATGCTGCGCGACTGGGGCTGGGAAGGCTTTCGCCTGGACTGGCTGATCGATCCTGACCGTGTGGTGTATTGCCTGGTGATCGCCGCTGTCTGGCAGTCGTCCGGCTTTGTGATGGCACTGTTCCTGGCCGGCCTGCGCGGTGTCGATCAGTCGATCATCCGTGCTGCGCAGATGGATGGCGCGAGCCTGCCGATGATCTACTGGCGCGTGGTGCTGCCAAGCCTGCGTCCGGTGTTCTTCAGTGCGGTGATGATCCTGGCGCACATCGCGATCAAGAGCTTCGACCTGGTGGCTGCGATGACGGCCGGTGGCCCCGGTTACTCCTCGGACCTGCCCGCCATGTTCATGTATTCCTTCACCTTCAGCCGTGGCCAGATGGGCATGGGTTCGGCGAGTGCGATTCTGATGCTCGGCGCGATCCTGGCAATTCTGGTGCCGTACCTGTACTCCGAGCTGAGGACCAAGCGCAATGACTAGTCTTGTAGGCAAGCCAGGCATCAGCCTCAGCCGCGTGGTGATTCACGCCGTGCTGTTGCTGGCCTGTTTGATTTATCTGGTTCCGCTGGTGGTCATGCTGTTCACCAGCTTCAAGACCCCGGAAGACATCGGCACCGGCAACCTGCTGAGCTGGCCGAGCGTCGTCACCGTCATCGGCTGGGTCAAGGCCTGGGACATCGTCGACGGCTATTTCTGGAACTCGCTGCGCATCACCGTTCCAGCCGTGATCATCTCCACCGCCATTGGCGCACTCAACGGCTACGTGCTGTCGATGTGGAAATTCCGCGGCTCGCAACTGTTCTTCGGCCTGTTGCTGTTCGGCTGCTTCCTGCCGTTCCAGACCGTTCTGCTGCCTGCGTCCTTCACGCTGGGCAAGATGGGCCTGGCCAACACCACCACGGGCCTGGTGTTCGTTCACGTGGTCTACGGTCTGGCATTCACCACGCTGTTCTTCCGTAACTACTACGTCAGCGTGCCGGATGCGCTGGTGCGCGCCGCACGCCTGGATGGCGCAGGTTTCTTCACCATCTTTGGCCGCATCATCCTGCCGATGTCGACGCCGATCGTGATGGTGTGCCTGATCTGGCAGTTCACCCAGATCTGGAACGACTTCCTGTTCGGCGTGGTGTTCTCCAGTGGCGAATCGCAGCCCATTACCGTGGCGCTGAACAACCTGGTCAACACCAGCACCGGCGCCAAGGAATACAACGTTGACATGGCGGCGGCGATGATCGCCGGGCTGCCGACACTGCTGGTGTACGTACTGGCTGGCAAGTATTTCCTGCGTGGGCTCACAGCCGGCGCGGTCAAGGGGTAATCATGGCGACTCTCGAGCTACGCAACGTCAACAAGACCTACGGCACCAACCTGCCGGACACGCTGAAGAACATCGAACTGTCGATCAAGGACGGCGAGTTCCTGATCCTGGTCGGTCCGTCCGGTTGCGGCAAATCCACCCTGATGAACTGCATCGCGGGCCTGGAAAACATCACTGGCGGCGCGATCCTGATCGATGGCGAAGATGTCAGCGGCACCAGTCCGAAGGATCGTGACATCGCGATGGTGTTCCAGTCCTACGCGCTGTACCCGACCATGAGCGTGAGAGAAAACATCGCGTTCGGCCTGAAAATTCGCAAGATGGCGCCTGCTGCCATTGAAGAAGAGGTGGCACGGGTCGCCAAGCTGCTGCAGATCGAGCACCTGCTCAACCGCAAGCCGGGCCAGCTGTCCGGTGGTCAGCAACAGCGTGTGGCCATGGGCCGTGCCCTGGCACGCCGTCCAAAGATCTACCTGTTCGACGAACCGCTTTCCAACCTCGACGCCAAGCTGCGCGTCGAGATGCGTACCGAAATGAAACTGATGCACCAGCGTCTGAAAACCACCACTGTGTACGTGACCCACGACCAGATCGAGGCCATGACACTGGGTGACAAGGTCGCGGTCATGAAGGATGGCATCGTCCAGCAGTTCGGTACGCCCAAGCAGATCTACAACGACCCGGCCAATCTGTTCGTGGCCAGCTTCATCGGCTCGCCGCCGATGAACTTCATCCCATTGCGCCTGCAACGCCAGGACGGCCGTCTGGTGGCGCTGCTCGACAGCGGTCAGGCGCGCTGCGAACTGCCGGTTGGCGTCAGCGACGCCGGGCTTGAGGATCGGGAAATCATTCTGGGCATCCGTCCTGAGCAGATCACTCTGGCGAGCGGCGAACCTACCGCGCTGCCGACCATTCGCGCCGAAGTCCAGGTCACCGAACCGACCGGTCCGGACACGCTGGTGTTCGTCACACTGAATCAGAGTAAAGTCTGCTGCCGTCTGGCGCCGGACGTTGCGCCACAGGTCGGCGAAAGCCTGACCCTGCAATTCGATCCTTCGAAGGTTTTGCTGTTCGACGCCAAGAGCGGTGAGCGTCTGGGCGTGTTGGGAAGCCAGCCTTCGGCTGAGCGTGTGAACAATGTTTCCCAGTTGAGCCGCAAGTGATAGCTTGATCCACCGAGCACAGCTGGCGGGTCGCCTTTCGCTCAGGCAAGCGACCCACCAGCGAACACGAAGCAGTGATGTAAGACGTAAACCAAAGCTAATAACAATAAAACGAGGATTGATGGGATGAAGAAGATCAACAAGGCTAAATCGCATTCCCGGCTGCAGTTGGTAGGCAAGCTGTCCGTTATTGGTGCAATGAGCCTGGCAGGTAGCGCTCATGCGGCAGATGCGTTTTCCTACGACTCACCGTGGATGACCGGTGACTGGGGCGGAAAACGTACCGAGCTGCTCGACAAGGGTTACGACTTCTCGCTGGAATACGTGTCCGAGATGGCCAGCAACATCAAGGGCGGCTACAACGATGACAAGACCGGCCGTTACAGCGATCAGTTCGCGCTGGGCATGAAGGTCGATCTGGAGAAGGTGCTGGGCTGGAACGACGCTGAATTCAAGCTGGCGATCACTGAGCGTAGTGGCCGCAACATCTCCAACGACCGCATCGGCGATCCTCGCGCCGGCACCCTCAGCTCCTCGCAGGAAGTCTGGGGTCGTGGTCAGACCTGGCGTCTGACGCAAATGTGGGTCAAGCAGAAATACTTCGACGGCGCGCTGGACGTCAAGGTCGGTCGTTTCGGACCGGGCGAAGACTTCAACAGCTTCCCGTGCGATTTCCAGAACCTGTCGTTCTGCGGCTCGCAGGTCGGTAACTACGTGAACACCTGGTACAACTGGCCAATCAGCCAGTGGGCCTTGCGCGTGAAGTACAACATCACGCCTGAAGTGTATGCGCAGATCGGCGTGTACGAGCAGAACCCGTCGAACCTGGAAACCGGCAACGGCTTCAAGCTCAGCGGCAGCGGCACCAAAGGCATGATCCTGCCGGTGGAACTGGTCTGGACACCTACCGTCAATTCGTTGCCGGGTGAGTACCGTGTCGGCTTCTACAAGAGCACGCCGAATGCCGACGATGTCTATGAAGACGTCAACGGTCAGCCTCAGGCTGTTACCGGCGCTGCGTTCAAGTCGCATGACAGCAAGAAAGGCTGGTGGGTCGTCGCTCAGCAACAGCTGACTGCACACAACGGCGATGCCTCGCGCGGTCTGAGCATCTTCGCCAACGCCACCGTGCACGACAAGGAAACCAACTTTGTCGACAACTACCAGCAGATCGGTTTCACCTATAAAGGTCCGTTCGATTCCCGTCCGAAGGATGACATCGGCATCGGCTTCGCCCGTATCCACGTAAACGATGATGTTCAGGATCGCCGCCGTCTGCAGAACCAGATCAACAACATCAACGACTACGACAATCCGGGCTTCCTGCCAGTGCAGCAGACCGAATACAACTCCGAGATCTACTACGGCTTCCACGTCACCAACTGGCTGACCGTGCGTCCCAACCTTCAGTACGTCAAGCACCCGGGCGGTGTTGACAAGGTTGACGATGCCATCGTGGCAGGTCTGAAGATTCAGTCGAAGTTCTGATTCAGAGCTGACATGAATCATGAATGACGCATAGAGCGATCAAGGGTCGTGTGTGCTTTGCGGGCAGCCTGGCTGCCCGTTTTTTATTGGCTTGAATTCCCCTTTTTTTCAGGACGCGACTGGCGATGACTTCCGACGACGCGCAGATTTCCGAGCATCCCCTGCAACGCTTCTTCCGATCCCGCCGCGCCCGTCCGACGTTCGAGTGGGAGCGCCACCAGTTGCGCGATGTGCTGGTGATCGACCATCCGCAGTGTCAGGCGGTGTTCAGTCGGCAGGGCGCGCAGTTGTTGCACTTTCAGCCCCGCGACCAGAAGCCCTGGCTCTGGTGCGCGGCGCAATGGCCGCAGGTAGGGGCGATTCGGGGCGGAGTGCCGGTTTGCTGGCCCTGGTACGGGCGGCATCCGGGCGAAAACGGCTGGCCGGCCCATGGCTGGGGCCGTTTGCTGGACTGGAAGCTGATCGACAGCAGCGAAAGCGAGGCGGGCGTGAGCCTGCATTGGCGCTTGCAGCTCTGCGACTGGCAGGCCGACCTGCATGCCCAGCTGGGGCAGTGCATGGAACTGAGCCTGAGCACCTGCCATGAAGACAGCGAACCCTGCCATTTCAGTCATGCACTGCACGCCTATTGGCGCATCAGCGACGTTGCCCAGGTGGCGCTGCAAGGTCTGGACGGTGCGCCGGGCTATGACGAACTGAGTCGTCAGGCGTGCCAGCAACACGGTGCGCTGCGGGTGGCGGGCGGCTGCCAGCGAGTCTTCGAGCACGAGGGCGCGTTACAGCTTCAGGATCCGGCCTGGGCGCGACAGTTGAACATCGACACCGGCGACAGCACCAACACCGTCGTCTGGCACCCCGGTAACCGTCCATTACTGGGCGTGTGTGGCAGCGAGACCGCAGGCTTCGTTCGCGTGGAAGCGGCATCAGGCAGCGGCGAAAGCTTCAGCCTTGCGCCAGGGCAGCACGCGCAGCTCAAGCTACAGGCGCAGTTGGCGTATTGAGCGTTCGCTTGCGAATGTGACGCAGAGCGATGGGCACGATCAGTGCGCGGTGAGGGTTGATCGTTCCTCACGCTCCGCGTGGGAATGTCTCTCGGGACGCTCCGCGTCCGCTCTCGGGCTGGCGCTCAGCCCTGATCCTCGACTGGATAGCGGCTGTCGTTGAGGCTTTCCTTGATCTTGCGCAGGTGCGGCTGGAAGTCCACGCCACGGCGCAGGGTCATGCCGGTCGCCAGCACGTCCAGTACGGTGAGCTGGATGATCCGTGAGGTCATCGGCATGTAAATGTCGGTGTCTTCCGGCAGCGGGATGTTCAGGCTGACGGTGCTTGCCTGGGCCAGTGGCGAACCGGCAGCGGTCAGGCCCAGTACCGAAGCGCCGTTGGCCCGTGCAATGCGCGCGACTTCCACCAGCTCGCGGGTGCGGCCGGTGTAGGAAATGATCACGAACAGCTCACCGGTGTGCGCCACCGACGCAATCATGCGCTGCATCAGCACATCGGCATGCGCCGTCACCGCCAGATTGAAGCGGAAAAACTTGTGTTGCGCGTCGAGCGCGACAGGTGCCGAAGCCCCCAGACCGAAGAAGTGAATCTGGCGCGCCTGGATCAGCATGTCCACCGACTTGCTGATCAGCGTCGGGTCCAGTTGCTGGCAGGCGCTGTCCAGTGACGCGATGGCGCTGCCGAAAATCTTCTGCGTGTAAGCCTCGGGATTGTCATCGGCTTCGACCGCACGGCTGACGTAAGCCGCGCCGCTGGCCAGGCTCTGGGCCAGTTGCAGCTTGAGCTCCGGGTAACCACTGACATTGAACGAGCGGCAGAAACGATTGACGGTCGGCTCGCTGACTTTCGCAGCCTGCGCCAGCGCGGCGATGCTCAGTCGCGTCGCCATCTGCGGGTTGAGCAGAATCACTTCGGCCACCTTGCGTTCGGCCTTGTTCAGCTCATCGAGTCGGCCCTGGATTTGCTCCAGGAGGTTTCTAATGCGGTCCATTCAAAATCCTTGTCGGGGCTGATTCACCAACGGTTTTCGCTCGAGCTTTTATTAGCCCTTTAGCCTGTAGCAAAGGTGGCCTATCGTACTGAGGGCCTGTGTTGATCACCACTGGAATATGCTTTTAGGCAGAATGTTGTGGTTATTACTACATATGGCCTTGAGTAACGCCTTTAAAAAAGGTATTTGTAGCCTAACTTGATAAAAGAACCAACATTATGCCCTTGATTACGGTTGAACCGTGCACATTTGCCCTGTTTGGTGCCCTGGGGGACCTGGCAGTTCGCAAGCTGTTCCCGGCTCTTTATCAGCTTGATCGCGCTGGACTCCTGCATGAAGACACAAAAATTCTTGCGCTGGCGCGAGAGCCGGGCGACGCACCGTCGCATCTGGCCTACATCGAACAATCCATGCGTCGCTTCATTTCCGAGGCGCAGCTTGAAGACGAACACGTTTCCCGTTTCCTGGGGCGCCTGAGCTACCTGCACGTCGATTTCCTCAAGGCCGAGGATTACGTTGCACTGGCCGAGCGCGTGGGTGACGCAGAAACCCTGATCGCCTACTTCGCCACACCCGCATCGGTGTATGGCGCGATCTGCGAGAACCTGGCCTCGGTCAATCTGGCAGACCGCACCCGCGCGGTGCTGGAAAAGCCGATCGGCCACGACCTTGCGTCTTCGCGTCGCGTCAACGATGCCGTCGCGCAGTTCTTCCCGGAAAACCGCGTCTATCGCATCGACCACTATCTGGGCAAGGACACGGTACAGAACCTCATTGCCTTGCGTTTCGCCAACAGCCTGTTCGAAACCCAGTGGAACCAGAATCACATTTCCCACGTGGAAATCACCGTGGCCGAGAAGGTCGGTATCGAGGGCCGCTGGGGCTATTTCGATCAGGCCGGCCAGCTGCGCGACATGATCCAGAACCACCTGCTGCAACTGCTCTGCCTGATTGCGATGGACCCGCCGAGCGACCTGTCGGCCGACAGTATTCGTGACGAGAAGGTCAAGGTGCTCAAGGCACTGGCGCCGTTCACGCCCGAGCGTCTGGCGACCCAGGTGGTGCGCGGTCAGTACACCGGCGGCTACAGCGAAGGCAAGGCGGTGCCCGGTTACCTGGAAGAAGAAAACTCCAACACCCAGAGCGACACCGAAACCTTCGTCGCCTTGCGGGCCGACATCCGCAACTGGCGCTGGTCGGGCACGCCGTTTTACCTGCGCACCGGCAAACGCATGCCGCAGAAACTGTCGCAGATCGTGATCCACTTCAAAGAGCCGCCGCACTACATCTTCGCCCCTGAGCAGCGTTTGCAGATCAGCAACCGTCTGATCATCCGCCTGCAGCCGGATGAAGGCATTTCCCTGCAGGTGATGACCAAGGATCAGGGCCTGGACAAGGGCATGCAACTGCGCAGCGGTCCTCTGCAACTGAATTTTTCCGACACTTACCGCAGCGCTCGGGTCCCCGACGCCTATGAGCGGTTGTTGCTGGAAGTCATGCGTGGCAATCAGAACCTGTTTGTCCGCAAAGATGAAATCGAGTACGCGTGGCAATGGTGTGATCAGTTGATCGCAGGCTGGAAGAAGGCGGGCGATGCGCCCAAGCCTTATGCGGCCGGATCCTGGGGGCCGATGAGCTCCATTGCTCTGATTACTCGCGACGGGAGATCCTGGTATGGCGATATGTGACCTTGAGCTGCCAGCAGGGCTGGTAGCGCGTGAATTCGACAACCCGCAGCAGTTGGCCGATGCGCTGGCTGCGAATGTGGCCGGGCAACTGAACGCGGCCATCGGCGAGAACGGCCTGGCGACCCTGGTGGTCTCCGGCGGCCGCAGTCCGGTGGCGTTTTTCCAGAGCCTGGCGCAACAGCCGCTGGACTGGAGCAAGGTAGTCGTCAGCCTGGCTGACGAGCGCTTTGTGCCGACCGAGCATGCCGACAGCAACGCGGGTCTGTTGCAGCGTCATCTGCTGCAAGGCCCTGCGGCCAAGGCGAAATTCCTTGGTCTGTACAACGTGGCGGGCAGCGTTGAGGAGGCCGCATTGGCGGCCGACAAGGCGCTGGCCGAGCTGCCGCCCATTGACGTACTGATTCTGGGCATGGGCGATGACGGCCACACTGCGTCGCTATTCCCCAACAGCCCGAACCTGACCGAGGCCTTGAGCCTGGACAGTGAACGCCGTTGCCTGCCGATGCTGGCTCCCAGCGTGCCGCATCAGCGCCTGACCCTGACCCGCCGCCTGTTGGCGTCGGCGAAGCGACCAATCCTGTCGGTGTCCGGGCAGGCCAAACTCGACACTCTGCGCGCGGCGCTGGCGGGCGATGATCTCGCCGAAATGCCGGTCCGTGCCTTTCTAGAACCGTCTCTTGAGATTTACTGGTGCCCATAAGCAAAGGAAACGTCGCCATGACACAGAACGAAAATAATCAGCCGCTCAACAGCATGGCGAACAAGATTGTCCAGATCGATGAACTCTGCGCAAAAGCGAAGATTCTGCCGGTCATCACCATTGCCCGTGACGAGGATGTTCTGCCACTGGCCGACGCTCTCGCCGCTGGCGGCATGACCGCTCTGGAAGTCACCCTGCGTTCGGCGTTCGGCTTGAGCGCCATCCGCATCCTGCGTGAACAACGCCCGGAACTGTGCGTGGGCGCAGGCACGATCCTGGATCGCAAGATGCTGGCCGATGCCGAAGCCGCAGGTTCGCAGTTCATCGTCACCCCCGGCAGCACGCAGGATCTGCTGCAGGCCGCCGTTGACAGCCCGCTGCCGTTGCTGCCAGGTGTCAGCAGTGCCTCGGAAATCATGATCGGCTACGCCATGGGCTATCGCCGATTCAAGCTGTTCCCGGCTGAAATCAGCGGTGGGGTAGCGGCGATCAAGGCCCTGGGCGGACCTTTCAACGAAGTACGCTTCTGCCCCACCGGCGGCGTCAACGAACAGAACCTCAAGAACTACATGGCCCTGCCAAACGTCATGTGCGTTGGCGGTACCTGGATGATCGACAACGCCTGGGTCAAGAATGGCGACTGGGGCCGCATTCAGGAAGCGACTGCGCAGGCGTTGGCGTTGTTTGACTGAGTAAGTCTGGAAGACGCGTAAAACGGCGCCAAGACGAAACTGCCTGACTCGACACATACCCCGTGGGAGGCGGCTTGCCGGCGATAGCGTCAGTTCAGTCACCGACGTGGCGCTTCGGAAAACGCATCGCCGGCAAGCCGCCTCCCACTGTAGTCCGTGGTTGCAGCAAGCCTTGGATATAACGCTGAGCGCAAGCATGGGCATGATCGGCGAGCGCGATATCACCCTGATCGTTCCTCACGCTCCGCGTGGGAATGCCGCCCAGGACGCTCCGCGTCCGCTCTCGGGTATGACGCAGCTTCACGTGCTGCATGCGCACCCGTGATGGGCACGATCAATACGAGGCCAGACGTCTGGCCCCGTTCAAAGAAGTTGTTGTTGGTTGTATGGCTTTGCGGTGTGCCCTGGTCCGGCGCACCGTTTTTTTTTGCCTCCGCTCAGGCACCGCGGTCCTTGAAGGACTGACGCGGGCGAGTGCGGATCGGGTCCAGTATCTCGCTGAGGCCGTTGTGATCGATCTCCTGCATCAGGGCCAGCAGGCCACCCAGCTCACCTTTCGGAAAGCCCTCACGGGCGAACCAGTTCAGGTAATGGCCGGGCAGGTCGGCGATCAGCCGTCCCTTGTACTTGCCAAATGGCATTTCCTGGGTGACCAGCAGCTTGAGTTTTTCAGGATTCACGGACGGGACCTTCTGTCGTTTCGCTTGAACCAACACGATACGTGCATTCTGCATGCAGGCAAGGTGCGGTTCATGCAGAAATCACGATAATCACTTTGTGAAAATTTCGTAAGCTATTGATTTTAAACGAATAAAATTTTTAAAAAAGCTGGCATGACGACTGCAATGTTCAATGCAGAAGCAACTTTCGTATCAACCTGCCATTAGGAAATTATCAAATGACTGATATCAACAAAGAAACGATCTCTATCCTCAATGACCTGATCGAAACCAGCATTGACGGCGAAGAAGGTTTCAAGACCAGTGCAGAGAATGCGAAAAGCCCACAGGTGAAATCCTTCCTTGCACGTCGTTCGACTGAAGTCGGCGCTGCAGTGCGAGAGCTTCAGCAGCACGTACAACAACTGGGCGGCAAGCCAGAAGATTCGTCCAGCGTATCGGCCGACCTGCACCAGGCATGGGTCAAGCTGAAAACCGCATTCACCAGCAGCGATGACAAGGCTGTGCTGGAAGAAGTAGAGCGTGGCGAAGATGTCGCCAAAAAAGCTTACAGCAAGGCTCTGGAGAAATCCCGCGAGAAGGGCGTTTCCCCGGCAGTGATCGCTGTTATCGAAAAGCAATATCAGGGCGTTCTGAAGAACCACGACGAAGTCAAAGCACTTCGTGACGCAGCCCGCGCCGCCTCGTAATCCGGTAGCTCAGCGGTACTAAGAAAACGCCAGCCAGTCTGGCGTTTTTTTATGCCTCCAATCTCTCAGGCCAGACCTGCAATGTTCGCCGCCGCCACACGCAGCTCGACCCGGTTACGGCCATTGTTCTTGGCCTGATAGAGCGCCTTGTCGGCAATGCCGAAGAACGCCGCCAGCTTGTCACCTGAATGAACCATCTGCGACGCAACGCCAATGCTGACCGTGATTGGCTGTTCATCGCCGGGGAAGGGCGGCATGGATTCGATGGCCTTGCGTACGTTTTCAGCGAGTATCAGCGCGCCGTTGCTGTCGGTTTCCGGCAGCACCACGACAAACTCTTCGCCCCCGTAGCGGGCCGCCATATCACCCGGGCGCCTTATGTTATCTGCAATGGTCTGAGCCACCTTGCGCAGCGCCTGATCGCCGCCCTGGTGCCCATGGCGCTCGTTGAATGCCTTGAAGTGATCAACGTCGATCATCAGCATCGACAGCGGCTTGCCCGAGCGGTGTGCACGCGACCATTCGGTTTCCATCGCAGCGTCGAGCTGGCGTCGATTATCCAGCCCGGTAAGGCCATCGGTCGCCGCCAGGCAGGCCAGTTGGTCTTCGGCTCGCTGGCGTCTGCGTAATTCGCGGCACAGCAGGCCTGTCAGCCACAGTATCCCCAGACACAGCACACTGGTGGCCGAGCCGACCAGCCAGGCATTGCGCCGCCAGACTGCGTACACCTCTGCTTCGGACTGGCCGACCACGACAATCAAGGGCAGATTACCGACCCTCGAAAAGGTGTAGAACCGCTGTGCATTCAACTGGGTCGACCAGGCAGAAAAGCTGCCTTCGCCCTCCTTGAGCATGCGCTGGAAGTTGGCAGTCTGGCTGAAGTCCTTACCGATCAATTCCTGCCCGTCCCTGTCAGGGTGGCGAACAATCAAAATACCTTTGGTATTGATCAGGTTAATACTGCTGTCATTACCCAGCTTCTGACTCATGAACAACTGTTTGAAATACACCAGACGCATGGCAGCACTGGCAATACCCATGAACTCGCCATGGGGTCCTGACATTCTTCGGCTGAAACCGATGCACCAATCCTTGTAACCCCAACGGGTCTTGTAAGGCGGGCTGACATGCAACTCCAGTGACGGGTCAGTGGCATGTTCCTTGAAATAGGAACGGTCCGAAAAGTTATCGTCGCGCGGTATGACCGATAACGAGTCTGCCAATATCTCTCCCCGGTTGTCGAGCAAGACCAAATCACCTTTGTAAGGCGCGGCAGTCGAACGATCAAACAGTACCAACTGACGCAATTCCGGTGAGAGACTCATCAGGTCATGGCGTTGCCAGGCCTTTATCATGCCTTGCAGGGAAGAGTCATACAGTTCGGCGTTGCGCATCACGTCAGCGTCGATCAACTGCACCATGTTGGAGGCGGTACGTGCAGCGGATAGCGCGGTATCACTGCGTTCGCGCACCAACAGTGACGCCACGATGGTCAGAATCGAGAGGACCGACAGCGAGCTGCCGAAAATGAGCATGAGCTCTGACCGGGACCACTTGTAAGACGCGGCTTGTGTGGATGCAGACAACGGCATTGGTGGGTACTACCTGCAAACGAATGATTCTTGATAATTGATGTGGGTCATTAACTTTATTGGCAGTCTTGTAAAGGCCAGCATATATAGCACGCCTGTTGCAGCTCTAATAAGCGCGCCTGAAGAATAAAGACTGTTTTTTAAACCATTCAAGACCGTCAAATACCGAGCGTCAATATTAAGTTTGGCAAACGGATAATCAGTGCGGAAGACGGATGCCGAATGTATTGATGCCCCGGTCGCTGTTCACGAACACCGAGCCGCCGTGCATCAGGGCGATGGCTTTGACGATGGCAAGTCCCAGACCATGGTTGGCACCGCTGTTGCTGCGCGATGCATCGACCCGGTAGAAGCGCTCGAACAGCCGGGGAAGATGTTCTTCCGGGATCGGTGCACCCGGATTGGCCACGCCGATGCTGACGTGATCCTCCTGCGCCTGGATACTCACGCTGATCCTTTCCCCGGCCTCTGTGTGCTGTACGGCATTGTGCAGCAGGTTGATCAGTGCCCGGCGCAGGTGGGCCTTTTCAATCGGTACGCTGGCGTCACCTTCGACCTGCACCTGAACCTGTGCGTCTTCGAGGATGAAATCCAGATAGTCCAGCGTGGTGGCGACTTCCCCGGCCAGTGATGCCCGAGTCAACTCCTGAACCCGGGTGCCCTGATCGGCACTGGCCAGAAACAGCATGTCGTTGATGATCGAACGCAGCCGTTCGAGTTCTTCGAGGTTCGATTGCAGCACTTCGAAATAATGCTCGGCCGAACGGCCCCGGGTCAGGGCGACCTGAGTCTGACCGATCAGGTTGGTCAGCGGCGAGCGCAGTTCATGGGCGACATCGGCGTTGAACGACTCCAGCCGCGAATACGCCTGCTCGACGCGCTCAAGGGTTGAATTGAACGAGGCCACGAACTGCTCGAGCTCGGGCGGCAATGGCGACAGTTGCAGACGCCCTGACAGCCTTGGCGGGGCAAGTTTCTGCACTTCAAGCGACAGCGTTGCCAGCGGACGCAAGCCAATGCGCGCAACCCAGTAGCCCAGCGCCGAGGCCAACAGAATGCCCAACGCTGCGAAGCTGACCAGTGCGATCAGTAGCGAGTGCTGCGCATGCCAGAACGTCTCGGTGTCGATGGCGGTGAGAAAACGCAGGGCAGGGCGCTGATCCCTCGGGGCGAATTCGCTGACCAGCACTTTGAACGCGAAGGGATGATCATCCAGCCTGAGGTCGCGCATACCCAGAGGCCCGCTGGCAAATCGGCGAATGGCCGCGTCGGGCTCGCCGAACTCGAAGCGCGGATCATCGCTGACCACCCAGAACCGCAGGCGCTTGTCCTCTTCACTCAGCAGGTTGAGCTTGGTCTTGATCTTGGCCCAGTGTTCTTGCGTGCCGTAACGATTGACCGCCGACTCCAGCACGCTGTAGCGCGCATCCACTTCGGCGCGGGGCAGCAGATCCAGGCTCTTGTCGACCTGCAGGTACAGCGCCCAGCCGATCAACAGGAAGACGCCCAACGCCACGAGCGCAAAAAGACCGCCCAACCGCAGGGCAATCGAGTCAATCCGCACTGCGGTTCTCCAGCACGTAACCCATGCCGCGGATGGTGTGCAGCAACTTCTGCTCATACGGGCCGTCAAGCTTGGCGCGCAGGCGTTTGATCGCCACCTCGACGACATTGGTGTCGCTGTCGAAATTGATGTCCCAGACCATCTCGGCGATGGCGGTCTTGGACAGGATGTCCCCTTGACGTCGGGCCAGCACGCTCAGCAGGGAGAACTCCTTGGCGGTCAGTTCCAGGCGCGCTCCGGCACGGGTTGCCTTGCGACTGATCAGGTCGATCCACAGGTCGGCAATGCTGATCTGCACCGGTTCATGACCCCCGCTGCGCCGGGTGAGCGCTTGCAGGCGCGCCACCAATTCAAGAAACGAGAACGGCTTGCCCAGATAGTCGTCGGCGCCTTCACGCAGCCCGCGGATGCGATCATCGACCTGTTCGCGGGCGGTGAGCATGATCACCGGTGTCTGCTTGCGAGCCCGCAACGCCCGCAGCACGCCGAACCCGTCCAGCCCCGGCAGCATGACGTCGAGCACCATGACGGCGTAATCGTTTTCCAGCCCCAGGTGCAGCCCCTCGATGCCATCGCGGGCCACGTCCACGGCGTAGCCTTGCTCGGTCAGGCCCCGACGCAGGTAGTCTGCGGTTTTTTCTTCGTCTTCGATGATCAGCACGCGCATGAAGCGACTCTCACTCGTGAATGGCCAGTGCGGGCGCAGGCGCGGGATGACGCCGGTGGAACAGCCGCTCCAGTTGCAGGTAAATGACCGGGGTGGTGAACAGCGTCAGCAGCTGGCTCACCAGCAGGCCGCCGACCACGGCGATACCCAGAGGCTGACGCAGCTCCGCACCGACGCCGAAACCCAGCATCAGCGGCAGCGCGCCGAGCAGTGCTGCCAGAGTCGTCATGATGATAGGCCGGAAGCGCGTCATGCAGGCCTCGTAAATCGCTTCCTGTGGCGTCAGCCCTTGCTCGCGCTGCGCCTGCAGGGCGAAATCCACCAGCAGAATACCGTTCTTCTTGACGATGCCGATCAGCAGCACCACGCCGATCAGCGCCATGATCGAGAAATCCTGCCCCATCATCCACAGCAACAGAAGCGCGCCGATGCCCGCCGACGGCAGCGTCGAAATGATGGTCAGCGGGTGCACGAAGCTTTCGTACAGCACACCCAGAATGATGTAAACCGCCACGAGTGCCGCGAGGATCAGCCAAGGCTGATTGGCCAGCGAACTCTGGAACGCCTGCGCTGCCCCCTGGAAGCTGCCGATGATCGACGCCGGCATGCCGATCTCGGCCTTGGCCTCGTCCAGCATGCGCACGGCATCGCCGAGTGCGACCCCGGAGGCGAGGTTGAAGGAAAGGTTGGCGGCGGGGAACATGCCGTCGTGGCTGATCGACAAAGGCCCCATTTGCGGCGCGCCGACCTTGGCCAGTGCCGAGAGCGGCACCATCTCATTGGTCAGCGGCGAGCGCAGGTAGAAGTAAGCCAGACTCTCGGCTTTGCCACGTTGTCGGGCATCGAGTTCGAGGATCACTTTGTACTGGTTGACCTCGGTCTGATATTCGCTGATCTGCCGCTGGCCGAACGCGTCATACAACGCCTGATCCACGTCTGCGGTGGTCAGCCCGAAACGTGCCGCCGCGCTGCGATCGATGTCGATGTGCGTCACGCTGCCGCCCAGTTGCAGGTCGTTGGACAGGTCGCGGAACGCGGGGTTTTCTCGCAGCTTTTCGGTCAGGCGCTGGGTCCAGGTATTGAGCAGCGGCCCGTCGTTGCTCTTGAGTACGTACTGATATTGGCTGCGGCTCGGGCCGGAACTGAGGTTGATGTCCTGTCCGGCACGCAGATACAGGACGATGCCCGGCACCTTGGCCAGCCTGGGACGCAGGCGATCAATGAACTCGCTGACCGACACATCGCGCTCCGAGCGGGGCTTGAGCGAGATCCAGAAACGCCCGTTGGCGATGGTCTGGTTACTGCCTGACACGCCGACCGAATGGGAGAACGCCAGGACCGCAGGATCGGCGCCGACGATCTTCGCCAGCGCGAGGTGTTTTTCCACCATGTCCGGGTAGGAAATGTCGGCCGCCGCCTCGGTGGTGCCCAGCGCGAAAGCGGTGTCCTGCACTGGAAAGAATCCCTTGGGAATGACGATGTAGCCGACCACTGCCAGAGCCAGTGTCAGGCCGAATATGCCCAGCATGATCCGCTGGTGCGCCAGTGCCTTGCGCAGGCCTCGCTCGTAAGTGGCGAGCAGGCGCTCGCCGAAGCCCGGTCGGGAATGCTTGGCGTGCGACGGGGCACGCATGAACAACGCAGCCAGTGTCGGCGCCAGGGTCAGCGAAACCACTACCGAAATCAGGATCGTCGCCGTGGCGGTCAGGGCGAACTCCTTGAACAGACGCCCGACCACGCCGCCCATGAACAGCAGCGGAATGAACGCTGCGATCAACGAGAAGCTGATCGAGACCACCGTAAAGCCGATTTCGCCCGAGCCTTTGATCGCCGCTTCGCGCATGCCTTGTCCGGCTTCCAGGTGCCGGTGGATGTTTTCCACCACCACAATGGCGTCGTCCACGACGAATCCTACGGAGACCACGATTGCCACCAGCGTCAGGTTGTTCAGGCTGAACCCCAGCAGGTACATCATCGCGAAACTGGCAATCAGCGACACCCCCAGCACGGCGCTGACGATAAGCGTCGCGGAGAGCTGACGCAGGAACAGCGCCATCACGGCGACCACCAGCAGCACAGCAATCAGCAGGGTCAGCTCCACTTCATGCAGCGAGGCGCGGATGGTGCGCGTCCGGTCGTTGAGCACCGACACATCGACAGCGGCGGGGAGCATTTCCTGCAGGCGCGGCAGTTCGCGCTGAATGCGGTCCACCGTGTCGACGATGTTGGCGCCGGGCTGGCGGAAGATGGCGATGTTCACGCCTTGCTGGTCGCCGGACCATGCCTTCACATAAGCGTTTTCCGAACCGTTGACCACCCGCGCCACATCACTCAGGTGCACCGGTGCGCCATCCTTGTACGACACGATCAGTTGCGCGTAGTCCTGCGGCTTGAACAGTTGGTCGTTGGAGGACAGGGTCGAAATGCTGTCCTTGCCGTACAGCGCGCCCTTGGCCAGGTTCAGGCTGGTCTGCTGCACGGCCTGGCGGATGTCGGCGAGGGTCAGGCCCAGAGCGGCGAGTTTCTCGGGCGCGGCCTGCACGCGGATTGCCGGGCGCTGCTGACCCGTGATGAACACCTGACCCACACCTTCGACCTGGCTGAGCTGTCGCGCCAGAATGGTTTCGGTCACGTCGCTCAGTTCGGTGCCCGGCATCAGGCTGGAGCTGACACTCAGGATCAGCACCGGGCTGTCGGCCGGGTTGACCTTGCGCCAGGTCGGCAGGTTGGGCATGTCAGCGGGCAGGCGTCCGGCGGCGGTATTGATCGCCGCCTGCACTTCCTGCGCGGCCGTGTCGATGCTCTTGTTGAGGGTGAATTGCAGCGTCAGGTTGGTTGACCCCAGCGCACTGCTGGACGTCATTTGCGTCATGCCTGGTATCGCACTGAACTGCACTTCAAGGGGCGTGGCGACCGACGAGGCCATGGTTTCAGGACTGGCACCGGGAAGCTGGGCGCTGACCTGGATCGTGGGGAATTCCGCTTCCGGCAATGGCGCAACCGGCAAGCGCGGAAAGGCGATGACACCCAGCAACACCAGCGCAAAGGTCAACAGCAGAGTGGCGACCGGATGGTCGATGCACCATGCGGACACCGAACCCCGGCGTTTCATTGCGCGCGCTCCACTTGTGCGGTGCGGTCTTCCTCTACCGCGCCCTTCACCACTTCGATGGTGGTGCCGGGCTTGAGTCGGGACTGACCGTCACTGACCAGTGTGTCTCCTGCCTGCGGGCCGCTGATCAGGGTTTGTTCACTGTCCTGATACAGCACTTTCACGGGCACCACTTCGACCTTTTTATCCGCTGTGACCCGGTACACGAAATGCTGGTCCATGCCGCGCTGTACGACTTGAGGCGCTACCTTCAGCGAATCGCGTTCGATGCCGGTCTGGATCTTTACCGTCACCAGTTGCCCCGGCCACAACCGCTCACCGGGGTTGTTGAACTGCGCTTTGGCGCGGATCGTCCCGGTGGTGGCCGACACCTGATTGTCGATCAGCGACAGTGTGCCTTCGCCCAGTAACAGGCCGTTGGCAGCGCTGTCACCCTGATAGGCCTTGACCACCGCGCTCGTGCGGTCGGCGATCAGCCCTTGCAGGGTGGGCAGCATCTGCTGCGGCAGTGAGAACTCCACGGAAATAGGATCGATCTGGGTGACGGAGAACAGCCCGGCGGCATCCGTGACCCGCATGAAATTGCCTTCGTCGACATTGCGAATGCCGACCCGGCCGCTGACCGGCGAGCGGATCTGTGTGTGAGAAAGCTGGACCTGCGCGGCATTGATGCTTGCTTCGTTACCCTGCGCTGTGGCGCTGAGCTGCCTGACCAGCGCCTGTTGCTGGTCGTAGGTCTGCTTCGAAATACCGTTGTCTTCAGTGAGCTGGCGATAGCGCTTGAGATCAAGCTGGGCGACGTCGAGTTGTGCCTTGCTCTGCGCCAGTTGCGCACGGGCCTGCTCCAGTGACGCGCTGATCGAGCGGTCGTCCAGCGTTGCCAACAACTCTCCGGCCTTGACCTGCTGGCCTTCCTTGACCAGCACTCTGGTCAGAATGCCGTCCACTTGCGGGCGAATCACGACGCTTTGCAGCGACAGCACTGAACCGATGCCGGTCACGAAACGCGGCACGTCTTCGACCTCGACGGTCACGACTTTGACCGGAACGGCGGCTGGCGCGCTTTTGTGGGCCTTGGCAGGGCGTAGCAGGTTCCAGCCGACAATCGCGACCAGGGCAGCGAGGATGACGAAGGCTGTGACGGTGAGGGTCTGTTTACGCATGCGGGGAAGGCGCCGGAAGAGTCAATGTGAAAGGCAGCGAGTTTCAAGTGTTACTTATAGCCTGCAAACACGGTCAGCAGAATGACTTTCAGCTGTCAGGAATGTCAGGAAACACCGATCAAGAAATCCGGCTCCGGGGCGATACAACGATAGAGGGGATGACGTATCGGATCATGAGTGAGTCCTCAGATAAATCCTACATTTTCATGCGCTAACTTCTGTTCTCTGATTTTTCTTCGACTTAACTGTTATCAAGCATTTTATCCGTGAGGTGTGGCATGAACAGCAAGGCATCAGCCGTCAAGAGCGTTCTGCAAATCCTGTCCACGCCTTCCGGTATGGCGACAACTGTGTTTATTCCGTTGCTGCTGGCTTCCAGTCTTTCGCTCGCGCGTGACGGTACCCTGAGTTTTCATGGCAGTGTCGTCAATTCGAGTTGCGAAGTATCGGCATCAGCACCGGGCTCGGCAAATAAGGACCTGCGTTCACTGACAGTTTCGCCGGGCATTACGATACAGATCAGTACAGTGAAAGATGCGTGCGCCGATAACAGCGCTCCCTTTGTTGCCGTCTATCAGGAATTGCCGGCCTTGCCTGTTTCATCGACAGCCGGACAGCCGACGGTGGCGGCTCGTGCCGGCGTGGTAACGCTGACGTATCAATAAACTCCCCTGCCGCTTATCAAATAACCTGTCGCCTCTTCAGCGGCGACAGGTTATTGTCCGACAATGCAGTTTTCCTGCGTACTTTCCTTTTTTGTTATTCAGTATGCCTGCGGCAATCATTTGGTTGATGTATGTGCTTGGGTATTACCTGTAACGCTCTGAAACCGTGGCCTGTACGGTTATTCTGGTTATTCCTACAGATGCATCCTGCGTGGCGTGTGGTCGTGTCCGCTCATTCAAAGTAATCCCCCTGACAGCGGTCAAAAAGTTCGAGACCTATAGTGCTCGCCGTCCGAACATGGGCACACACGAAATAACACAAGGAAGGTAGTTAGCATGAGAAAGCTTTCTCTGACACTGGCAGTCATGGGCGCTATAAGTTTGGGTCTGGCGGGCACCGCCAATGCGGCAAACAACGGCAAACTGATCTTCAATGGCACACTCACCAATATCTCTTGCGATGTGGCGCCGGGCACCGGCGTGAGCGCCGGTAATAATCCGGGTGAGATCAATGTCGATCTGGGCAACGTTTCGTTTTCCGATATCGGCCTCTCCAGCGAAACCAAATATGAAACCGCCACACCTATTCAATTACTGGTCAACTGCAGTGCAGGTGCCGATCAGTACAACATGGTGAAGATGCGGTTCACCGCTCGCAACGGCAGTGGACTGGACAATAACGATTCGAAACTGTTGCGCACCACCGGTGCGGCGGACGGTGTCGGTATCGGTCTTCTCAATGCTTCCAGCGTGCTGATGGACCTGAGTGGCAGCGAAACCATCGACACGTCGCTGGTCAAGGATGGTGTCGGTGGCGCAACTGCCGAGATCAACTTTGGCGCGGTCTACGTGCTCAACGGCACGCCGACCAATCCTGGTAACGCCGATGGCTTCATGCCGTTCGTAATGGATTACGAGTAACGGCCTGACAGGGCGGGCTTCGCTCGCCCTGTTTCATGCTCATCAGAGGCGGGTGCCAAGTATGCTTCTCGACTTTTTTCGTTACATCGTGCTGCTTGCGATGGGATTGACCATGTCTTTCGCTCAGGCCGGCATCGTGCTGAACACGACGCGGGTCATTTATCAGGGGGGCGACAAGGAAGCGAGCCTCGGAGTTCAGAACAGCGGCAGTGGAGAAATCCTTCTGCAGTCCTGGCTTGAGACGCCTGGCGCGGTCGGTACACAGGCTACTCCGGATCTGCCTTTCATTGTCACGCCAGCCCTGGCGCGTATGGCCGGTGGCAGCAAACAGTTGCTGCGCATCATCCATTCCGGCGCCGGCCTGCCGACCGACCGCGAGTCGGTGCTGTGGCTCAATGTTCAGGAAATACCCCAGACCGCTGCAGAAAACACGCTTCAAATCGCGATACGGCAACGCATCAAGGTGTTTTTTCGGCCCCAGGGGCTGGGCGGTGATCCGTTGCAGGCGCCCGAAAAACTGCGCTGGCGCTGGGCCGGAGGTGATGTGCTGTCCATTGAAAACCCAGGGCCCTATCACGTGTCGATGTTGCGGGTTTCGGTTCGTCAGCGCGGCACCGAACTGGCCAGTCTTGACCGCCAGATGCTTGCGCCTCATCAGAGCCTGAGCCTGCCGTTGCGGGGCAAGAGCGCTGCGGTGCCACTGGATCTGAGCTTCATCAGCATCAACGATTTCGGCGGACAGGACCCTTATCAGGCCCGACTCGACGACGGCGGAGTCATTTACGCAAGCAAGGCTGCGGCGCGCTAGCCGGGCCGGTCCTGTCGCCCTGCGTCTGTGCGAAGGATTGCGCGACGTGCGATATATCCGAAGTAGAGTAAAGATCGCTATGGAATGGCACAAAAAAGACATGGGCGTCATTGCACAGTCTGTTCGCCTGTATCCCGGACATTGCTCGAGACCCGGTACCACGTGGGTATCGCGCCGCAGTCGGGTCTGTATCAGTCTGGTGCTGAGCTGTTCTTGCACCGCCTTCGCGGCCGGACCGGATGGCCCGGCTATCACGACCCCGGTCAAGTTCAATACCGCGTTCATTCAGGGCAGCGAGCAGCCCCCGGACCTGAAAGAATTTTTGCGCGCCAACAGCGTTCTGCCGGGTATCTACCGCGTGGACATCTACGTGAACCGGACGTTGAGCGGACGGCGTGATGTGGCATTTTCGAAAAACCGGCGTTCCGGCCAGATCGAGCCTTGCCTGACGCTTGAGATGTTGCAGGGTTTCGGACTCGATCCGGCCCGTTTGCCTGCCACCGGCGAGCCGGACGAAGCGTGTTTCGATCTGCCCGCGCAGGTCGAGTTTGCAAGAGTCGACTACCATCCCGGTGCCTTGCGCCTGAACATCAGTGTTCCGCAGGCGGTGATGGCGCGCAGTGCCCGAGGTTATGTCTCACCGCAGTTGTGGGACGAGGGCGAGCCCGCAGCATTCGTCAATTACAACGCCAATGTCGTCAGACGGCGCAATCAGAACCTCGATTCCGACCAGTACTACATGGGACTGCGCAACGGTGTGAACCTGGGCGCCTGGCGGCTGCGCAACGAGTCTTCACTGCTGTATGGCGCCGATCGCTCATGGCGTTATCGGGGCAATCGCACGTTCGCTCAGCGCGACATCACCGCCCTGAAAAGCCAGTTGACGTTGGGTGAGACATTCAGCGATTCGCAGGTGTTCGACAGCGTTCGCTTCAGAGGTGCGTCGATTGCCTCGGATGACGGCATGCTGCCTGACAGTGAGCGCAATTATGCGCCAGTCATCCGTGGCACTGCCGAGACCAACGCCACGGTCGAGGTTCGCCAGAACGGATTCCTGTTGTACAGCGGCAACGTTTCACCCGGTCCCTTCGAAATCACGGACATTTACCCCAGCGGTTCCAACGGCGATCTTGAGGTCACGATCATTGAAGCCGATGGCCGCCGACGTTCATTCACCCAGGCTTATGCGTCGCTGCCGATCATGGTGCCAGCAGGTGCGTTGCGCTTCAGCCTGGCTGCCGGGCAGATCGACAACGACGGTCAGGATTCTCCGGCCTTCACCAGCGCCGCGCTGATCTACGGTCTGTCAGAACGAATGACCGGCTTCGGCGGATTGCAACTGGCCGAGGATTATCAGGCCACGAACATCGGCACCGGAGTGAACACCGGAATCGGCGCGGTCTCTCTGGATATCACCCATTCGGTCAGTCAGCAGAAGCCGCAGACGCTTGCGGGCCAGAGCCTGCGGGTTCGCTATGCCAATACACTGGATGTGACGGACACCACCCTGGCCATCGCCGGGTATCGCTATTCCACCGAACAATACCGGACGCTCAATCAGCACGTCAGCGAGACGGGGGACCCAGTGAACGGACTCCCGGGCGGCCAGCCCAGGGACCGGCTGGAGCTCAATGTCACTCAGGTGCTGCCAGCGCAAAATGCCTCCCTGAGCCTGACGGCTTCCGAGCAGCGCTACTGGAACCTGCCCGGCAAGACCCGGCAGCTTTATCTGTCGTACAACGCGGCCTGGCGCAGTCTCAATTACAGCCTGTCCGTGGAGCGTAATCAGGATTTCGGCCGTTCGGGTGATGCGACTCCGGACACTCGGATCGCTTTCAGTGTGACCCTGCCGCTGGGCACGAGTCCGGGTTCGTCACGCCTGTCGTTCAATGGGGTGCGCAGCAGTGCGGGCGATTACAGCGTGCAGGCGGGCCTCAATGGTCAGGTAATGGATGATCGCGACACGTTCTACTCCGTGCAGACCGGACGTGACAGCCGTTCCGGGAGTTACGGCGCGGGCAAGGTCAATACCACCCTGCCTTACGGTCGGTTCGAGGCCGGTTACAGCCAGGGCCAGGACTATGACGCGTTGACCCTGAGTGCTACCGGTTCTGTCGTCGCTCACGCGGGTGGCGTCAATCTGGGCCAGCCATTGGGTGAAACCTTTGCGCTGGTGCATGTGCCGGATGTCGAAGGGGCGCGGCTCAGGTCGTTCAACAACGTGGCCACCGCCGCCAACGGTTATGCGGTGATGCCCTATGCGCAGCCGTATCGCACTAACTGGGTCAGCCTGGACACTCGGCAACTGGGCGCCGACATCGATCTGGAAAGCGCCATCACCCAGATCGTGCCTCGACGCGGAGCCGTACCGCTGGTGCGCTTCAAGGCGGCGGTGGGTCGCCGCGTGCAGTTTGAACTGGTGCGCGCCGATGGCAGCAAGGTGCCGCTCGGTGCCAGTGTCGAGGACGGGCAGGGCAGGGCGCTCGCGGTGGTGGACCCGAGCAGTCAGGCGTTGGTGTTGAGTGATCAGGACAGCGGCCGTTTGCACGTTCGCTGGTCGGATCAGCGTTGCGAAGCGCCTTTCGTGCTGCCGCCCAGAGACCCGGCACGGGCCTATGAACGGCTCAAGGTGACCTGCCAATGACCTGCGCTTACCGACTCATGCTTCTGGCGGTGCTGTCGCTGACCAGTGTCTGCGCACAGGGAGCGCTGTCGCTGACCGGAACGCGGCTGATCTTCGATGGCCGGTACCGGGAGGTCAGCCTGGAGGTGCGCAACCCCGGGCAGGACGAGGTACTTGTTCAGGCCTGGCTCAGTGATCCGCTGGATGACGAAACGTCATCGGCATCGACCCGGATTCTGCCCTTTGTGGTGACGCCACCCCTTTCGCGTATCGGTGCGGGCGGCAGACAGGCCGTGCGTGTGTTGTACCAGGGTGCCGGAATGCCCGAGGACCGGGAATCCCTGCTGCACCTGTCGGTGCTTGAAATTCCCAGGCGTGAAAGCGGCAACCGACAACTCACGATCGCCGTACGTCAGCGCATCAACGTGTTTTACCGACCCGTCGGGCTGCCGGGCGATCCGGCCGAGTCCGCCGAGCGGCTGGACTGGGCGGTGACGCATGACGGAACGGGCATGACGCAGTTGCAGGTCAGCAACCCTACGGCTTACCACGTCTCCCTTGAATCCCTGAGCCTGGAGGGTGTTCAGATCAGCGACCACCTGTTGCTGGCCCCCGGTGCGCGGATCGAGTTGCCGGTCCCGGCGAGTGCGCAAGGGTCCGGCCTGCACCGGCTCGCGTTCAAGGCGCTGACCGACTACGGCGGCCAGCGCGGTTACTGCGTGCATCTGAACGGGCAGGCATCGGCCCGCGCCCGTCTTCTGGAAAACCACTCTCTTCAGGAATCCTGCTGATATGAAATCTTTCTTCGTGCGCCGCCGGTTCAGCGCTGCCGCATTGCTGATGCTGCTGAGCCCTGCGCCCGCGTTTGCGCTGGTCTGCAAGACACAGGGTGCGGGCGAAACCCTCGTTCATGCTCAGTTGAGCAGTACGGTGGCCATTCCTGCCACGGTCCCGAACGGCGAAGTGGTCTGGCGCTCCGAGCCCATGAACGTCCAGGTCGAGTGCGCCAAGGATGGTCAGCAGGCACTTCAGGAGGAGATTGCCCTGTACCTGAACCCGGACAACATCATGATCGGACAGGGCATTCGTGCGGGTCTGACCTACAGGGGAATTGATTATGTGCAAGGCAGCGGACGGGTTGCCACCGGGCAGTACCTGCCTGCGTGCCATGAAGGCGATGCGAACATCGACGATTGCCCCAAAATCCGTTTCAATCTGCCGTTTTCGGTGTTCATCCAGAAGTTCGGCGCAACCCCGCCTTCGGGCGTCGCGAGCACTCTGCTTGATTACCGTTTCTTCCAGCTCGACAGCGGTGCCGGTCTGCAACCGTTGCCGGGGCGCAGTCTCAGTTACGTGATCGACAGCCTCACCGGTCTGCGCTTCGTGGCCTGCGACGCCGATTTGCAAGTGATGCCGCAAACCGTGGAGTTCGGTGAGATACCCATCAAGAACGTCGCCGTTGGCAAGGTTTTCGCCACTCAGCCATTTTCACTGCTGACCCGCCGCACCTGTGATTCACCCTTCAGCATCAATGCGCGTTTTCGTCCGGTGAGCGGCATGATTTCGGGCGCGGGCGATCTGTTGCTACCCGCTGGCAATCAGTCGCTGGGCATCCGCATCAGCGGTGCGTTGGGAGGCAAGGCCCTGCGCTACAACGAACCGTTCCACATGGCTGAATTGCTGGACGATACCCAGGCTTCAAGAGCGGATTTCAATGCCGAACTGGTCTGGAACAGCAGTCGGCCGCAGGTCGGGCCCTTTGATGCGCAAATCATGGTGGATCTGTTCTATCGGTGAGGGCGACAGGAGGCTCGGGCGGGCGTTCGAGGTTTGCTGTATGCTGCGCGACCGCGGGCGTTCGCCCGGCCATTTCGACTTTCTGGTGACACCATGACCACTCCTGAACAACCCTCTGTTCAAGAAGCCGCAATCGACTCCGTAGACGCTGCCGACAAGAAGGCTGCGATTGCCCCGTTCAGCTTTCCGTTCAAGCCGTCGGAGTTCGCACAGGCCAAAAAAGACAAGGATCAGGCCTGGTATCAGAAATCGAACAAATCCGGCCATCACAAAACGCCAGGTGCCGCGCCGTCCGGAACCCGTCGTTCCATGGGCAAGCGCTGAGTCAGGCTGCCTGCAGCGGGATGAACAGGTAGGAAACCGGTTCCCTCAGGGTCACGTCGGCACCTGCCGCCTGCAGCGTGTCGATGACCGTCTGGCCTGCGACATGAAATTCCCAGTCGGCTTTTGCCGATAATTTGCTCTCGTGGCTGGCAACCTGCTCGATGGCTGCCGCGAAGGCGACCATGTCCGGCAGGTACGCCACGAAACCGTTGCCCTTGAGGGCCGTGGTGCGAATTCCCAGCGTCTGACAGATTGCCTGCTTGGCCTCGATTTCATCGCGGTCTGCCTGGCGTGACTGCTCGATCAGCGCCATCAGTTGCGTGTCCACCAGCGTGTTGCCAACGATCAGATCGGGACCCTGTTCCCAGGCCTCCGGCGGGCAGCCCTTGGTTTCAGGACGCAGCGGGATGTGCGGATTGATTTCCATCGGATAGATCCGGCACACCAGCGGGCGACGCTCGTAGATGCCGCAGAGGTTCTGGTCGTCAAGATTCCGGCAGCGACCCACGTTGTAGGCGGCGAAGGTGATGGCGACGTAGGCGGTGGTCAGGCCACTGTTCACTTCGGTCGAGCGTCGGGTGGCGTGTGTCAATTGCGCTTCGGGAACGCCATAACCGTTACCGAGAAAGGCTTCGGTCAGCACGATCACCGTACCGCCGTCCGCCGCCCACTGCGTGGCTTCGGTGAGTGTCAGCGGTACGTGATGATCGGTGCAGCAGCCGCCGCAACCTGTGCAGGAAAACTGGGTGTTCATTGGGTCGGTAACCTGTGCATGACGGGCGCCGGGGTGACGACAAGGCTGTCATCGTTCCGACTGATGCAGGCCATGAAGCAAGTTGCGCGCCACAGGTCTAGCGGGCAGGCGACGGGGTGATGCTGTCCCACTCGGTCACGCTGGCCTGTCTGCTTTTACGGTTGTACAGACACAGCTCGGTGCCGGGGCGGTTGTTCATGTGTTTTTGTGGATAGCGACCTTTCAACAGCAGCGCGCTGTAGCCGACCCGGTCATCAAACTGGGCGCTGTTGCCGACGGCTGAAACGTTCTTGAGCTGGCTGGCTTTCAGGCAACTGTCGAGCATCGCCTTGTCCAACGCGCTCCAGGCTTGTGGTGTCGAGGCACTGGCGTGGGTGGCGACTACGGCCAGACCTGCCAGCAACAGAAGGGATGCTTTCATCTCGGTTTCCACGTGAAATGTTTCGGGCGCAAATTATGCCAGATCAGTTCCGCATAACTGCCAGACGAGCGACGTAGGACAAGTCTGATTTTTCATAAAGACGCCTTGCGACCTGATTGTTTTCCATCACTTTCAGATCGACTGCCGCCTCGCCACAACGCTTCAGATGGACGAACAGATGGTGGAGCAACGCCGCGCCGATCCCTCTGTTCCGGTAATC
Source organism: Pseudomonas viridiflava (assembly GCF_900184295.1). Lineage (NCBI taxonomy): Bacteria > Pseudomonadati > Pseudomonadota > Gammaproteobacteria > Pseudomonadales > Pseudomonadaceae > Pseudomonas > Pseudomonas viridiflava. The sequence goes on along the minus strand of NZ_LT855380.1, from coordinate 4,661,117 downwards.
CGGGTACACGGCCAGATCCTTGATGAAGGCGCTGGTCCAGCAGGTAATCACTCCCACCACTCGATCGCTGTCGATTGCCACAAAACAGCGTGACCGATCGAACTCCGGGTTGTGCTCGAAAGCGTCGAGCCAGTCCGGGTGGTGCAGCCACTGCCCGTCCTCCAACAGATGACTCTGCGTCAGAAGGCTGTGAGCCTGAAGACTGTGTCGGGGCGTCAAGCTGACGCAAGTGACGCCCGGCGGCCAGGGCGCGAGCGGTATCGCTGCGGTCAGATCCCGACGCATCAGCCAGCAATGGTCTGGCGAGGCATCGTCGGGATCCGGCGCCGTGGCGAGCGGTCTGTGGATCAGATGCCCTGAGCCACGACCGTGCGGGCGGCCTCGATCAGGCATTTGGTCAGCTCGGGTGAAGAGAACTTGGTCAATACGGCATTGGCGCCGGCGATCCTGGCTTTCTCGCTGTTCATCGCACTGTCCAGCGACGTGTGCAGCAGGATGTACAGGTCGTTGAAGTCCGGCGTATCGCGCAGGGTACGGGTCAGGGCGTAACCGTCCATCTCCGACATTTCGATATCGGACACCACGACATTGATCTGCGCTGCCGTGCCTTGCAGCTCCAGCAGGACATCGATGGCTTCCTTCGCGCTGCGGGCCGTGTGGCAGTTGATGCCCAGATTGCGCAGCGTGATGATCGACTGCTGCAGGGCGACCTGGCTGTCATCGACCACCAGAATGCGCGCTTTAGCCAGCACTTCGGCGTCTTCCCTGGCCAGTTCGGCCGATTGCACGACAATCTGTGCCGGGGCGATGCCGTGGATCACTTTTTCGATGTCCAGCACCTGCACCAGCACGCCGTCGACCTGGGTGACGCCAGTGATGAACGACTTGCTGCTCGAGCCGTAGGGCGGCGGGCGGATATCGGTGGTCAGGCAGTGCACGATCTTGCTGACCGCCTGCACATGCAGACCTTGCTTGGAACGGCTGACGTCGGTGACGATCAGGCAGCCGCCATCCGGGTCGGCAAGCGGCCGCTCGCCGATGGCCCGGCTCAGGTCGATGACCGACAGCGATGAGCCGCGCAGTGTTGCGATGCCTTTGACGTGCGGGTGCGATTCCGGCAGATGAGTCAGAGCAGGGCAGGGGATGATTTCGCTGACCTTGAGCAGATTGATCGCCATCAGCTTGCCGCTGCGCAACGTGAAGAGGAGCAGCGAAAGTGAATCTGCTCGGACGTTCTTGGACATATGAACCTTCTGGCTATAGGTGTTTCGTCGCCTGGAGGCGACAAACATCTTTCTCTGAGAGGTTATCGACCCGCGTCGGTGTGGCTTTAGGATTTTTAAAGGATAGCGCTTTGCAGGGTTAAAACCCGAGGTGCGACAAAATACCGCGCCCTTCTATATATAGAAGGGGTGCGACAAACTGACGCACGCTTCTATATATAAGGAAGAGATTCGATCGCTGCGCAGAAACCGTCCGCACGGCGCGGCGGCAACGCTGCCTCGCAGGTGCACAACCATCCGGCAGGCAGATTCGGCCGTACGGCCGTTGCGCCCTTGAGTTGTCGGGGCCGGAAGATGATTATCGCGTGCGATCCGGGGCGGGCGATTCTACACTGCGCGTCCCATCCTCAGGTGGCTGAGCATGTCGGGCATTCGGGCCCTTCAGCCACTTCATCAGTTCAGTAAGGTGTGTGAATGAGCGACAACCTGATGTACCTGCGACGCGAGAAACGCTTTCTGGTCTTGCTGGGGATTATCTGCCTGTCCCTGATCGGCGGTGCCCTGTACATGCAGATCGTGCTGGGCGAAGCGCCATGCCCGCTGTGCATCCTCCAGCGCTACGCACTGTTGTTCATCGCGATCTTCGCCTTCATCGGTGCCGCCATGCCTGGCCGCCGCAGCGTGACCCTGTTCGAAGTGCTGGTGACCCTGGCTGCGCTGGGCGGTATTGCCGCTGCCGGCCGTCACGCCTGGGTGCTGGCCAACCCTGAGGTCAGCTGCGGGATCGATACGTTGCAGCCAATCGTCGACGGACTGCCGCTGGCGGAACTGTTCCCCACCGTTTTTCAGGTCGGCGGGTTCTGCTCGACGCCTTATCCGCCAGTACTGGGACTGTCGCTGGCGCAGTGGGCACTGGCAGCCTTCGTTCTGACTGCAATCCTGGTCCCGGTCTGTGTGTTTCGCAATCGGCGTAAACCTTACTGAATACAAGGGCTTTCATGAAAATGGCCTCGTGAAATCGGGGCTTTTTTTTGCGCCGTGAAAGCCAATCAGCAGTTATTGTTACCAATATGGAGAATAACTGTTACAAAATTAGGCATAGTCATTAAAAATTTACGTATCTACAATCCCCGTCACTTGTCGTCAGGCTTCACTTGACGATCAGCAATTTTGAGGCCTTTAGCGCCACCTGTGTACCCTGAACAGGCAGCGCAATGCTTGCCTCCGAGGGCGTACAATGGCCGCTGAAGGCGTCTGCCCTGCACATCGGGCAGTTCCAGCAGCTCAAAATAAGAATCCATAGCTAAACCCGGATTTGTCGATACGTCACGTTGGCGTGCTGGCAGGCCCTTGTTCAATTCAAAAAAAATTGCCGGCACTGGCAGGGTGAAGTGTTGGCGGTCGAAACCCAACTGCACCGCGCAAGCTGCTTTTAGAGGTCGTGAAATGAGTAAAAAAAGGTACCCCAGGTTTTTTGGCTTCTTGGCCCTTTTCTGTATGCTTTTGCTCAGTGGATGCGACGGCGTACCTCTGCTCGATCCAAAAGGGCAGGTGGGTATCGAGCAGCGTAACCTGATCGTTATCGCCACATTGCTGATGCTGATCGTCGTGATCCCGGTCATTCTCATGACCCTGATCTTCGCCTGGAAGTATCGCGCCACGAACAAGGCTGCCAAGTACACGCCGGACTGGTCGCACTCCACCAAGATCGAAATCGCGGTCTGGGGCGTTCCCATGCTGCTGCTGGTGTTCCTGGGCTACTACACTTACGTCTCGACGCACGAGCTGGACCCTTACCGTCCGCTTGAGTCCGACGTCAAGCCGGTCACCATTCAGGCGGTCTCCGTAGACTGGAAGTGGATTTTCATCTACCCGGAATACAACATCGCGACGGTCAACAAGATCGTGTTCCCGGCCAACACGCCGATCAATTTCCAGGTCACCTCCGATAGCGTGATGAACTCATTGTTCATTCCGGGTCTGGGCGGCCAGATCTACGCAATGGCGGGCATGCACACCAAGCTGCACCTGATCGCCAACGAAGTTCACGAATTCAACGGTATCTCCGCCAACTACAGTGGCGCAGGCTTTACCGGCATGAAGTTCAAGGCCAACTCCGTGAGCCAGGCCGATTTCGACAACTGGATCACAGAAGTCAGGAACTCGCCGAAGAAGCTTGGCCAGACCGAATACGCTGAACTGCTCAAGCCGAGCGAGCGTAATCCTGTTGAACTGTTTTCTGCGGTCACTCCGAACCTGTTCCAGATCATCATCGACAAGTATGAAGGTATGAATCCAGGCAAGAAGCTTGTTGCAGGTGAGAAAGAAACCGCCAGTAACGAAGGCGCGGAAAAGAGCAAAAATTCAGCTGCTGGGGCAGAGGAGTAAACGATGTTTGGCAAATTAAGTCTGGAAGCGGTGCCGTTCCACGAGCCGATAGTCATGGTGACACTTGCCATGATCGCGCTCGGCGGCCTCGCGGTTGTCGGGTTGATCACCTATTTCCGCAAGTGGACCTACTTGTGGTCTGAATGGCTGACATCCGTCGACCACAAGAAAATCGGCGTGATGTACATCATCGTTGCCATGGTCATGCTGCTGCGCGGCTTTGCCGACGCAATCATGATGCGTACCCAACTGGCCATGGCCCAGAACGGTGCCGAAGGCTTCCTGCCGCCGGAACACTATGACCAGATCTTCACCGCTCACGGTGTGATCATGATCATCTTCATGGCGATGCCGTTCTTCACCGGTCTGATGAACATCGTTCTGCCTCTGCAGATCGGCGCTCGCGACGTTGCCTTCCCGTTCCTGAACTCCCTGAGCTTCTGGCTGCTGGTTGCCGGCATGCTGCTGATCAACCTGTCTCTGGGTGTCGGTGAGTTCGCCAAGACCGGCTGGGTCGCGTATCCGCCGCTGTCGGGGCTGCAATACAGTCCTGGCGTGGGTGTTGACTACTACATCTGGGCGCTACAGTTATCCGGGTTAGGTACGACGCTGACGGGGGTCAACTTCCTCGTGACCGTACTGAAGATGCGTACCCCTGGCATGAAACTGCTGGACATGCCGATCTTCACCTGGACCTGCACCTGGGCAAACATCCTGATCGTGGCTTCGTTCCCGATCCTGACCGCTACCCTCGCGTTCCTGACGCTTGACCGCTACCTGGACTTCCACATCTTCACGAACGAAATGGGCGGTAACCCCATGATGTACGTGAACCTGTTCTGGGCGTGGGGTCACCCTGAGGTGTACATCCTGATCCTGCCGGCCTTCGGTGTGTTCTCGGAAGTCATCTCCACGTTCTCCGGCAAGCGTCTGTTCGGCCACAAGTCGATGATCTTCGCCTCCGGTGCGATCTGCGTCCTGGGCTTCATGGTCTGGCTGCACCACTTCTTCACGATGGGTGCGGGGGCCAACGTCAACGCCTTCTTCGGGCTGGCGACGATGCTCATTGCGATCCCGACGGGGGTGAAGCTATTCAACTGGCTGTTCACCATGTACCAAGGCCGTCTGCGCTTCACTGCGCCGGTACTCTGGACCCTGGGCTTCATGGTCACCTTCTCGATCGGCGGCATGACCGGCGTTCTGTTGGCGATTCCAGGTGCTGACTTCGTACTGCACAACAGCCTGTTCGTGATCGCTCACTTCCACAATGTCATCATCGGCGGTGCGGTATTCGGTTACATCGCCGGCTTCGCGTTCTGGTTCCCTAAAGCGTTCGGTTTCACCCTGAACGAGAAGTGGGGCAAGGCAGCGTTCTGGTTCTGGATCGTCGGCTTCTTCGTCGCATTCATGCCGCTTTACGCGCTGGGCTTCCTGGGCATGACCCGTCGTCTGAACGCTACCGACATGCCAGAGTGGAACATCTACCTGGACGTCGCGCTGTTCGGCGCCGTGCTGATCGCTTGCGGTATCGCTTCGCAACTGATCCAGCTGTTCGTCAGTATCCGTGATCGTGCCAAGAACCCTGATCTGACCGGTGACCCGTGGAATGGCCACACGCTGGAATGGTCGACTTCTTCGCCACCGCCGTTCTACAACTTTGCCGAACTGCCGAAGGCAGACGACATCGACGCGTTCACTGACGCCAAGCGTGCAGGCACTGCCTACAGCGTTCCGGCCAAGTACTCGGCGATTCACATGCCTAACAACACGCCTACCGGCCTGTACATGGGCATGCTGCTGACCGTATTCGGTTTCGCATTCATCTGGCACATCTGGTGGCTGGTCGGCGCAAGCCTGGTCGCGACCATCGCGGTCTTCGTTGCTCACGCTGCACGTGACGACCAGGGCTACATGGTGCCGGCCGAAGAAGTAGCGCGTATTGAAGGTGAGCATCACAAGGTCCTGGCGGCCAACGGTGCATACACTCCTGTCAAGTCCTCGCTGGAACAGGTTTAAACATGTCGAATATTGCAATCAACCCTGGAGCCCACGATCACGGTCACGATCATGATCACGGGCATGACGATCACCACGACAGCGGTGGCATGACGGTTTACGGCTTCTGGCTGTACCTGATGACCGACTGTGTGTTGTTCGCCTCGTTCTTCGCGGTCTATGCCGTGATGGTCAACAGTGTCGCGGGCGGCCCGTCGGGCCAGGACATCTTCCTACTGCCATTCGTGGCCGTGGAAACCGCGTTCCTGCTGGTCAGTAGTATCACTTACGGTTTCGCCATGCTGGCCCTGTACAAGGGCAAGAAAAGCCAGGTACTGGGCTGGCTGGCGCTGACCTTCCTGTGTGGTGCTGCGTTCATCGGCATGGAAATCTACGAGTTCCATCACCTGATCCACGAAGGTTACGGTCCTAGCCGCAGCGGCTTCCTGTCAGCGTTCTTCGCGCTGGTAGGCTTGCACGGCGTGCACGTCACCAGCGGTCTGATCTGGATGACGATCATGATGATTCAGGTCCAGAGAAAGGGCCTGACCAACACCAACAAGACGCGCCTGAGCTGCCTGAGCCTGTTCTGGCACTTCCTGGACGTTGTCTGGATCGGCGTGTTCACTGTTGTCTACCTGATGGGGGCTTTGTAATGTCGAATTCACATCACCCGGCTGAAGACAATAGCCACGGCTCCGTGAAGTCCTACATCATCGGTTTCGTACTGTCGATCATCCTGACGGCCATCCCGTTCGCTCTGGTCATGTCTCCTTCGCTGCCGAAGGACATGACGATCGCGATCATCCTGGCGTTCGCAATCATTCAGATCCTGGTGCACCTGCATTACTTCCTGCACCTGGACTTTACGAGTGTGCAACGCAACAACGTGATGGCCTTCGCCTTTACCACGATGGTTATCGTTCTGCTGGTTGGCCTGTCGTTGTGGATCATCTTCAGCATCCACCGCGAAATGATGGCGCATTGAGGAATACCAGATGTCACTGAAGCACTTTATCCAAATCACCAAGCCGGGGATCATTTTCGGTAACGTGCTTTCGGTGGCAGGTGGCTTTTTTCTGGCTTCCAAGGGGAATATCGACTTCAGCGTGTTTCTGGCTGCAGTCATCGGTACTTCCCTGGTCGTTGCGTCCGGTTGCGTGTTCAACAACTGCATTGATCGTGACATCGATCAGCGCATGGAACGGACCCGTAACCGGGTCCTGGTGCAGGGTCTGGTTTCGTTGAAACTGGCCCTGCTCTACGCGACCGTACTCGGTATTGCAGGCGTAAGCCTGCTGTATACCAAGGCCAATCCGCTGGCTGCACTGTTCGCGGTGATCGGTTTTGTTATCTACGTCGGCTTCTACAGCCTGTACCTGAAACGCAAATCCGTTCACGGCACGCTGGTCGGCAGCCTTTCCGGGGCGATGCCTCCGGTCATCGGCTACTGCGCAGTGAGCAACAGCTTCGATTTCGCGGCACTCACGCTATTGGTGATGTTCAGCCTGTGGCAGATGCCGCACTCGTATGCGATCGCTATCTTCCGTTTCAATGACTATCGTGCGGCGAAGATTCCGGTTCTGCCGGTCAAGCGCGGCATTCTGGTCACCAAGCGCCACATCCTGCTCTACATCCTGGCGTTCCTCGTGGCGACCCTGATGTTGACGGTGGGCGGCTACGCAGGTCTGAACTACCTCGCCGTTGCGGCGGGCATGGGCATGTACTGGTTGTACATGGCATGGAAGGGCTACAAGGCCGTTGACGATACCGTCTGGGCCCGCAAGCTTTTCGTGTTCTCCATCTTCACCATTACTGCGCTGAGCGTGATGATGTCGGTGGACTTTCAGGTCACCAAAGAGCTGTTGGTCACCTACGCGTTCTGACCGATAGCCTGTTTTACGAAAACCCCATTCCATCCGAATGGGGTTTTTTTTCGCCTGGGTTTCGGCTCGCCTGATGCGATAACGGGCTCGGAGGCACGATTTAGACGTGTCGCGGTGATACTGATCACGCAGCCAGGCGGTTCAGCGCCTTTGCGAGTGAACAAATGCTCATGGGCTGGCCTTGGAAAAGCGAGTTCACTTGTCGCATCATGTGCGCCTTGTATTCAAACTGTTACGCAACGCCCTGTATTTCAAAGCCCAAGGCTAGATAATAATTATGGCTGTTACCCCTATGACGTCCTCAACTGTTCAGGACACTGCCCCTAAACCGCTCGTGTCGATCATCGCCCCTTGCTACAACGCCGAGCGATTTCTGGACGCTGCCATTCAGAGCATATTTGCTCAGGATTACGAGAACTTCGAAGTCATCATTGTCGACGACGGTTCGACTGATAACAGTATTGCGATGCTGGAGGCGCTGCAGAGCCAGTATCCGTTCCAGCTCTATCGTCAGCCGAATCAGGGTGTGAGTGCTGCCCTCAATCACGGGCTCAAGTACGCCAAGGGTGTCTACGTATCCACGCCGGATCTGGACGACATCATGCTGCCGTCCTCCGTCAGTGTTCGTGCCCGGTACCTTGATCAGCACCCGAAAGTGGGCTGTGTCGGCGCGCTCATCAGCTACATGGATTGCGACGGCAACGAAACCAAGTGCCAGTCCCGCAATTACATCGAGCGTCTTGGTTTTGACGAAGTGTTGCGCGGCGCCGTGGTCGTAGGGGCACCGGTCGCGCTTTACCGCATGCAGGCCATTCGTGACGCGAACGGCTATGACCCCGAGATCAGGGTTCAGGATTTTCAGATGACCCTGAGAATCGCGTTTCAGGGCTACGAAATTCACGTCATACCGGAAGTGGTGACCCGTTACCGCCGTCACCCCAACAACCTGTCACGCAAATACAAGGTACTGCTTGAGGCTGATCTCAAGACCATCGAGCCTTACCGCGATCATCTCGGTTATCAGAAAGGCCGAACCTTTATTGTCAACAAGGCCCTCAAATACGCGTCGGTTTCAGACAAGCGATATGCCTGGAAACTGCTTTGCTCGATTCCATTGAGGCATGTAGACCGCACCACCTGGCGTCGCTGCAAGCGCCTGCTGCTGAGCTATCGGTAGTTATAGCCAGACCTCTCGCAACCCATTGATCCAGAGTGCTCATGAGATTCATTGAAAGGCTCAAGGCCAGAAAAGTACGCAAGCAGCTTCGCAAGCTGGACAAGCTGGAAAGGGCTGCCGAGAAAATCAGGTTGCGCTATCCGCGCTACGAAGTCGGAGTCGGTACCTACGGCATCCCTGACGTTATCGAGTTCGGCGATGACACGGTTCTGCGAGTAGGGTCCTACACGTCCATCGCCGAAGGCGTCAGGATTCTGCTGGGCGGTGAGCACCGAACCGACTGGATCACCACGTACCCGTTTCCGGCGATGGTCGATCAGGTCAGCGACATCAAGGACTATGCGCCGAGCAAGGGCGACGTGACGATTGGCAGTGATTGCTGGATTTGTGCCGACGCTGTGATCCTTTCCGGCGTGACGATCGGACATGGCGCGATCGTGGGTGCCGGAGCCATGGTCGTGCGCGACGTCGCTCCCTTTTCCGTGGTTGGCGGAAATCCGTGCAAGTTCATTCGCTGGCGTTTCGAGGAAGACGTTCGCGAACTGCTGCTTCAGGCCGCGTGGTGGGACTGGCCCATGGAAGAGGTCAAGCAGGTGGCGCGCACCTTGTGCAGTTCTGACATGGAAGCGTTTCTGGCCTATGTCCGGCAACGTCAGGGCGCTGTGGAAGCAGTTGCAAACTGATAGGCTGGCAGTTGGAACGGATGCAAAAACGCCAGACCGGTTTGTATTTATTTCAAGCCTCAGGTTTCGAATGATCTGGCAGAATACGGCAATGGCCTGACTCGTCCAGGCAGTCGCTAAATGATAGAGGGCGTTATGAGTCACGAAAGCATCAACTGGGACACTCTGGGTTTCGATTACATCAAGACCGACAAACGCTACCTGTCTCACTGGCGCGATGGTGCCTGGGATGCGGGCTCGCTCACGGAAGACAACACGCTGCACATCAGCGAAGGCTCCACTGCGCTGCATTATGGTCAGCAGTGCTTCGAGGGGCTCAAGGCCTATCGCTGCAAGGACGGTTCGATTAACCTGTTCCGTCCCGACCAGAACGCCCAGCGCATGCAGCGCAGCTGTTCCCGTCTGTTGATGCCCCACGTGCCTACCGATGTGTTCATCGAAGCCTGCAAGCAGGTGGTGAAAGCCAACGAGCGTTTCATCCCGCCTTACGGTTCCGGTGGCGCGCTGTACCTGCGCCCGTTCGTGATCGGCGTGGGTGACAACATCGGCGTGCGCACTGCACCTGAATTCATCTTCTCGATCTTCTGCATTCCGGTGGGCGCCTATTTCAAGGGCGGCCTGAAGCCGAACAACTTCGTGATCTCCGGCTACGACCGCGCAGCGCCGAATGGCACCGGTGCGGCCAAGGTCGGCGGCAACTACGCCGCCAGCCTGATGCCGGGTTCCGAAGCCAAGAAACACAGCTTCGCCGATTGCATCTATCTGGATCCGCAGACTCATTCCAAGATCGAGGAAGTGGGTTCGGCCAACTTCTTCGCCATCACCAATGACGATGTGTTCCTGACACCGAAGTCGCCTTCCGTGCTGCCGGGCATCACCCGTCTGTCGCTGATCGAACTGGCAAAATCCCGCCTGGGCCTGACGGTCGAAGAGGGCGATGTGTTCATCGACAAAATCGGCGAGTTCAAGGAAGCGGGCGCCTGCGGTACAGCTGCAGTGATCACGCCGATTGGCGGGATCTCGTACAAGGACAAGCTGCATGTGTTCTACAGCGAAACCGAAGTGGGTCCGGTTACCCAGCGCCTGTACAAGGAACTGACCGGCGTGCAGTCCGGTGATATCGAGCCGCCAGCGGGCTGGATCGTCAAGGTCTGATTCTGGCCTTGATCGTGCCCACCGCTGCGCGCTCGGCGTTATGCACAAGTCGGCCTCGACACTGATCGTGCCCATCGCTCTGCGTGGGCATGCATCGCGTGACACTCCGCGTCACAAATGGCGCAGATTGCGGACTCAGTGAGCCGAGCGCATGACGTGGATAACGCTGGAGCTTGGGCACACATCTGCGCCACATTCGAGAGCGGACGCGGAGCGTCCTGAGCGGCATTCCCACGCGGAGCGTAGGAACGATCAGCGTGATCTCAAGCACGCCGATCATGCCCATGCTTGTGCTCAGCGTTATACCCGAGTCTTACTGAAACCACGGGTACGTATTCAGTCAGATACTTTCGTTTTGGCCCCGTTTTGTGCGTCTTCCCGACTGTGCGTATCACGTGAGCGCGGTTTGAAACGATCAGGCCGCAGGCTCCTTCTCCGGTCCCAGCACAATTGCCAGGTGCCGCAGATCATCCACCTCAACGCTGAAGCTCTTCCCTGAAGGGCCCTTGGTCAGCGTGCCCAGTGCATACACCGTAAAGAACTTCACTTGATCGGCATGGCTCAGCAGTTCGCTGATGTAGCGGCTGGAGCGATAGGCCAGCATTTGCGCAGGCGACACGTAGAGCGTCACCAGCTTGCCCTCCAGCCGGTCAAAGAACTTGAATTTGAAACCCTGCCCGTAGCGCTGTTCCACCAGCCCGCCGCCGTACAGCACACGTCCGTTATCGCCCAACTGGGCGTATTTGATGTGGCGAAAGTACGAACGCAGTGACAGCTCGCCCTGACCCGGAATGCGCAGTTTCAGCAGCTTGAACTCCTCGGGTGAGAGTTCGGCCCTTGCCTGGCGATAGCTGTCCACCAGGCGTTCGAGGTTGTTGGTGCGGGTTTCGCTGTAACGTGGTGCTTTTGGTTCGGCAGGCGGGACAGGTGCAGTGCTGACAGCCGCTGGCGGGGCGGGACTGCCTTCTTTTTCCACGCCGGACTTTTCCTTGGCGGGCTCCTTTATCGTCGGGTCGAACACGTCGATATAGTCGTCCAGCTTGCGCTTGGCCTTGCGCAGCGCCGCTTGAGGGTCATTGGCCTCGACCTGTTCTTCAACGGGTTCGTCTGCATCCGCGTCGACCCACTCACAATCCGGGTGATGGTCGTAATGCGGGTTGGCGCGAAAGTGTGCGGCGACAAAGGTCGGGTTGTCCTGAGGCTTCACGTCGTAGCGAACCCCGGTCACCTTCGCACCCATTGCCCGGCAGGCTTCGTTCGAACACAGGAACTCGAAGCGCTTGCGGGGCGGCTCCTGAGAGAAGTATTCGCGACGGGCGCCTGCGATGGACATTTCCTGCTGCAGTTCGACACAGAACGCGCGGGTGATGGGTTTTGTAGGCTTCATGCTCGCAGTTGCCTTCCAGACAGTTGATTCTGCAACACGCTATTTCAGCCGGGCCCGCCATGCAACCAGTGCCGGACGGACTCAGGCCACGGTGTTGGTTACTGGGCGGGTACGGCCAGCCATTCACTCAGGGCCTGCTGATAGGCGCCTGTGGCTTTACTCAGGTGCAGCCACTGGTCGACGTAGGCCTTCCACGTCACATCGTCGCGTGGCAGCAGGTAGGCCTTCTCGCCGTATTGCATGTACCGCGTCGGATTGACCGCACACAGCCCCGGCATACGCTTCTGCTGATAGAGCGCTTCCGAGGCGTCGGTGATCATCACGTCGGCTTTCTTGTCGAGCAGTTCCTGAAAGATGGTCTTGTTGTCGTGGAACGCGATGGGTGCCTGAGGCAGGTAGGCACGAGCGAACGCTTCGTTGGTGCCGCCTGCGGGTTCGATCAGGCGAACCGACGGTTTGTTGATCTGCTCGATGGTCTGGTACAGCGCCTGGTCTTCACAGCGCACCAGCGGGATCTTGCCGTCGATGTCCAGCGTGTTGCTGAAAAACGCTTTCTTCTGACGCTCCAGCGAAACGGAGATGCCGCCCATCGCGATGTCGCACTTACCGGCAATCATGTCCGGCATCAGGGTTTTCCAAGTGGTGGGTACCCATTGCACGTTCACACCCAGGCTCTTGGCCAGCGAGCGGGCCATGGTGATGTCGATACCTTCGTACTCACCGTCTTCGCGATGAAAGGTGTAGGGCTTGTAGTCGCCCGTGGTGCATACCGACAACTGGCCAGCCTGCAGCACCTTGTCCAGGTGCGAAGACGATTCCTCTGCCTGCGCCATGCCTGTCAGGCCCAACAGAAGGGCAGCCGATACGCTGTAGTTCAGTTTCATCATGAGAGTGGGGGCTCGCGTGTGTCGTCGGTTTTTATTGGTAGCGACAGAGTGCTTCATTTGCAGGCCGGATGTGAAGCAGGAACAAGGCCTTGCGTGCAAAAGAAGCGCGCTCAGGACACAGCAGGTTGTCAGGTATACAACTCTTCCAGTGACATCAGCTGTTCTTCGATAAGGGTCATTTGCGATTCCCAGTCGGCCTGGGTTCTTTTCCAGGTTTCGCCTTCATGGGCGTAGAGGAAGTCGACGATGGTGTGAGTAACCTTGCCTTTGCCTACCGCGCCGAACGCCTCGGCGCTCAGCGCCCGGGCCAGCATGTCCAGTTGTGCAGCATGGTTCAGCCAGTGCCAGTGGTCCTTGATCACCACCTTGTCGAGCAGAATGCATTGCTTCTTGAAGGCCCTGAGTGCAGATCCCAGAGCGCTTGCCGCCAGCAGTGTATTGATCTTGCCGACATCGTGGCCGGACTTCTGATTGGCCGTCGGGCCGAAAAACCATTCGTTGAAACCGATTTCTATCTCCCGGAACGCGACATTGGCGTCCCAGATGATGCTCAAGGCTTTTTGCTGGCGGGTCTCGCGCTTCCACGAGCCGTAGGCCTTGAACACCACACCGGCGATACCGATCACCGCCAGCGCTTCGCTCAGCGAAGACGCCGCCTCGACAATGTAATAGGCATTGGCGGCACTGCCCGGCGATGTGCTGACGGCTGCGCTGTAAAAAACTGCTGCTACAACGACCACCAGCGCAAAACAGGCACTGTAGAACCCGAAAGCGTAGGGGTCTTTCATGGGGTGTTACGGCCTCATCCGTAAATGATCGAAGAGTTTGTGTCAGGTTAGCCGAGGCTGCGAAGGTTTGCAGCGTCGAGGGGCACGCGACGCAGGTCGAAGTTTTTGCATCAAAACCGCACCGACTGTGGTCACACGTGGTGTCGTATCCGAACACGTTGATGAGCACAGCGAAGAAGGCCGCTTGATCGGTGCCGTTTCACGCTCATCACGTTTAACCTCGATTCCTCCATCAAGGACGTACTGACTTTATGAAACCTTATCTTTGGCTGGGCCTGCTGGGCATGTTTTCCGTCGGCGTACAGGCCGCATCGCTGGATGTTCCGATCAATCTGGTCAGCGCTGATGGCGCACCGAAGCCTATCGGTACCGTGGCGGTGAGTGAAACGGAATACGGGCTGGTGTTTACCCCCAACCTCAAGGACTTGCCGGCAGGCGTTCATGGTTTTCATGTTCATGAAAATGGTAGCTGCGATGCGGGCACCAAAGATGGCGTTAAGGTCGCCGCGCTGGCCGCTGGCGGGCACTTCGACCCGGCCAAGACCGGCAAGCATCTGGGGCCATACGCCGACGGTCATCTGGGCGACCTGCCTGCTCTGTACGTCAATGCCGATGGCACTGCGAACTACCCGGTTCTGGCACCGCGCCTGAAGAAAATTTCCGAAATCAAAGGCCATGCGCTGATGGTGCATGCCGGTGGCGACAACCATTCCGACCATCCGAAGCCTCTGGGCGGTGGTGGTGATCGGGCTGCCTGTGGCGTGATCTGATCGCGGTTTCGTAGTTCTGGCTAGAACGCCTGACCTGCAGCAGACGCGTTTGTTTGTGGCAGGTCTGGTGCTGTCGCGCAGCAAACAAGGACCGTAGGAGCGCGCTTGCCCGCGATCGCGTCAGTTCAGTCGCTGATTTTCTGTCTGTAAGATCCTATCGCCGGCAAGCTGCCTCCCACATTCCACTGTGTGCTGTGGAGCGGCGTGAGCATCGCTCACTTCAAATCAGTACGACCTGCAAACAACCGAAGCGCCAGCCCGCCGAGCAGGGCGGTCAGCAGTCCCATTACCGCGATGATCACCCGAATCCCCAAAGGACCAGCCAGCAGCGCGACCAGCAGACCGGCAATCGGTTGTGAAAGGTTGTTCAGCAGCGTCATGACGCCCACGGTCTTGCCGAAATCTTCCCGGGGTATGACCTGTTGGCGGAGGCTGCGCATGTAGACGTTGAACATCTTGTCGAAGCCGACGATGAGCAGAAAGCCCGCCGCGTAGCCACTAAGGGCTGGACTCAAGGCGCAGATCAAGGCCCCGCTGGTAATCATCACGTACGACACCATACCGAGCGCCCGCATCGGTATCACCACCCGTGCCAGGAAAAACAGAATCAGAATGGTCGCCGCTGCACCCGCCATCTGCAGTCCGGCGTAGCGCTCCTGATCGCTGCCGTACTCACCGATGACCATGGCGGCAGAGGTCGCCAGTGTCACGCCGACGATCAGGTTC
This sequence comes from Pseudomonas viridiflava, assembly GCF_900184295.1. Taxonomy (NCBI): domain Bacteria; kingdom Pseudomonadati; phylum Pseudomonadota; class Gammaproteobacteria; order Pseudomonadales; family Pseudomonadaceae; genus Pseudomonas; species Pseudomonas viridiflava. Next base: position 4,646,052 of record NZ_LT855380.1, on the reverse strand, counting down.
ACTCCGGCCGCCAGGGTAATGATTTTCTTCAGCTCAGTGAGGCGCCGAATGTGCTCGACAGCGATGTTCACTGATCGCCAGACGCTATCGTCCCTTCGCTCGAATACGCAGGGATCGAGACGGCGAGTGCGTTGCCAGATCAGCGCGGCCAGGTCCGCCAGCAGAAACAGAGCCGCGCAAGCCAGCACCACCCAGTGCCATGCCCACGCGTTCAGCAACAGCACGGCCACCAACGGACCAAGCACCAGCCCTGTCTGGTCGGCAATCTGAGAGTAGGACAGCGTGCGCGCATAGCTGTAGCGCGGGAACACATGCGGCATCAGCACTTCACGCGCCATCACGCCCTGAGTGGTCAGCACGCCGCATAGCGCCGACAGCAGGACAAGCCAGACAAGTCCGCCGAAAACCATGTACAGCAGCATCGCCAGCAGGCACAGAAGAGCCCGGTACACCTGACTGATGTGAAGGATTCGGACCGGAGAGAATTTATCGCACAGCGCTCCGCAGATCGGAAACGCCAGAAAGCGTGGCAGCGACTCGGCAAAGAACGCCAGGCCCGCCCATGACGCGCTGTTGGTGGTCTGAAAGACAACCAGTGGCACGATGAAAAGTAGAATCTGATCGGCCAGTCGTGACAGAAACAGAGCGCTGAAAAACGCCAGATAATCCTTGCTCACGCGACACTCCTTTTGGCGATGATTCTCAATGCCACATCAAGGAGGGTGGCGCAATCCATGCGCTTGAATCTATCCGGCATTTGTATCCGATACGGCGGACCCGGTATCAGACGTCGAAGAAATCGACCTTGCCGTTTTCCAGGCTGTAATACGCGCCGACGACCTTGACGGTGCCAGCCTTGATTGGGTTCATCAGGGCTGGCTCGGAAGCCGAGCGCAGACGGGCCACGGTACGCTGGATGTTGCTTTTGACGGAATCTTCCAGAAGGTCTTTGCTTTTCTTGCCCTTGGCTGTCAGGACCGCAGGAATGATCGGCTCGATCATCTGACCGATAGCGCCTTGAAAGACCGTGCCGTCTTCGACCACCGAAACGGCAGCAGCCACGGCACCGCATTTTTCGTGACCCATGACCACGACCAGCGGAACGCCGAGCTGGCTGACACCGTATTCGATCGAGCCCAGTGCGGTGGTGTCGACCGTGTTGCCGGCGTTACGCACGATGAACAGTTCACCCAGCCCACGGCCGAACAGCAGTTCCGGCGGAACGCGCGAATCCGAGCAGGAAATCAGGATGCAGAACGGCGTCTGGCCCTTGGCTATTTCCAGACGGCGATCACGGTTGCCTTCCGTTTTGATGGTGGTGTCTTTCATGAACGCATCATTGCCGTCGCGCAATGCTTTCAATGCCTGGTCGGCAGTCATGTTGGTGCGAGGCGAGGTGGGCGAAGCGGCGTGAGCAATGGAAGGCATTTGCATCAGTGCGGCGGCGGCCGGAAGGCAGCAGGCACCCTGAAGAATCTTGCGGCGTGACAAGGACGAATTCATAAAAAGCCTCAGGCTTGTTAACTGTCGATAAGGGGGCGAATTCAGCGCCCGATGCCATTGTGTTTCGGGCGCAGAATCCGTTCACTTCATACAGTTAATGGAAATTATTTTCCAATTATATTTGTCATCTTTGTCACAAACTCTTCACCGAAAAGTCATCTGGCCCAGCAGTATGTTCCTTCATCCAATCGCACTGTTTACGTCCTCAAACGCGCCATACCGGACGGTTTTCAAGGTTGATCGTCCAGTGAGGCCGACCTGGAACGATGCACACGCCACCCACCCAACGCAGGTGCTGCGCGTGGTCCAGCCAATAAGCGCCCCCGTCGAGTACTCGCTCACCCAAGGCGGTCAGTGCCAAAGTCCGCTGCGGCCATTTCAGGAGCGTTTCTGTTTCTTTCAGCAAAGGAGCCTCCGAGTCGATCAGCGGACGCAGCAGCGCTTGAAACATCATGTCACCTAAAAAGGGCAACGGGTCGCGCTTGTCCATCAGTTCAGCGAAGACGCCACCAAAAGTGGTCGGGCCTGCTTCCTGAAGATACTGCAATGAAAGGCGCTCGGTGAGCGACAGCCCGTCGTCGCTGCCCGGCAGCTCTTGAAGCTGTCGCAACAACGCTGGAGCCAGCAGTCCCAGAGGCAGTTTCGGGTCATGAGCCAGAGCGGCCAGTGCAACAGGCGAGGCATCGCAATAGGCTCGCCATGCCTTGCGAGCGCAGTCCAGCATGTCCTGAGTCACCGGCTTGCGCTGTGGCCACAGCCAGGCAAGAACGTCGGGTGCCAGCTGCCCAATGCCGATGAAACGCTGAATTCCCGGCACCCGGTCCACTTCGATGAGTTCAAGCCGTGGCGGCAGTCGCTCCAGGCTAGCGAGGGTCTTGATCAGAAAGAGCTGGTCGTAAGCATCGGCCTCGCACCACAGGACATTGTGTTGATCGCTGCCCAACTGTTCGAGACGTCCATATTCCTCGTCTGTCCTGCGTGCGACATCGGCGCGATTCATATCAAAGGTTGCGCTGATGAAGTCACTGCGCTGCGCTCGAAATTCTGCGTCCGGCATGTCCTGAACCGGCCCCATGCACAGCGGGTCGCTGAGCATGTGGAACGAGCCTTTGAAACCGGCCAGTTGCAGGCTGTGGGCGATGTCGTTGCCGCACCGCCAGTGCACGGTCCGTGGCTCGTCGCTGGCGTGGAAGTCAGGGTGCTGCGCGGCAAAGGCAACGGCGTCGACATGGGCCTTCAGCTTGGGCCAGCTGCTGAAACCCAGCTGGCGCGCAATCAGCCACTGTGCGTCGCAAAGTGCGGGGGCAAGCGCTCGGCCGGACGTGCCTAGCAGTGCGAGCTGATCGGGGGCATTGCCCTGTTTCAGGCGCTGCAACAGTTCCTTTGCGCGCTTGCGCTGTTGCTCAAGGTTGATGCGGCCGTCCTGGGAACGAAAATCGGTAGTGATGGACATACGAGCTCCTTGTACAAACCTTGTCCGCTTGAAGGTCGGGAGTCGTAATGACAAGAGGGTGAAGCAGTGTCCTGGGCGCAGCCCTTTCCGCGGATGGAGGCGTGGAGGCGCCGGACGCAAATATAGACGACCCCGTGCCTGCGCACAAACCTTCTAGACTTTGCGCCTCTGCCGCGCGATAAAAGCAGACACGCTCACTCAAGCCAATCAAACCGCTCATGAAGTCAGCCAACTGGATCGACCTCACTCAGGACCGGGATACCGGGATCGAGACGTTGCGCGCCCATTTTCGTGGGCACGCCTACGATCCGCACTGGCATGACAGTTATCTGGTGGGCGTCACGGAGCAGGGCGTGCAGCAGTTTCACTGTCGCAGACAACGGCATGCCAGCACCTCGGGCCAAGTGTTCATGCTTGAACCCGGTGAGGTCCACGACGGCGACGCACCAAATGCCGATGGTTTCACCTACCGCATGCTCTATCTGGACCCACACTGGATTGGCCGTGAACTGACGTCATTGTTCGAAGACGCCCCGCAGGGCTTTCAGCCGGGTTTTGCCAGCACGCTGGTGCGTGACCCGCGGCTGGCCCAGTCCATCCTGTTTGCCTTTTCGGCGCTGCATGGCCAGGAGTCGCGCATCATCCGGCAGAGTGCGCTGGACGGTTTGCTGGAACGGCTGACCGCCCACGTGCACTGGCGAGTCAGGCATGAACATGACCCCCGGTTGCCCTTGGTCGCCCTGCGTGCCCGGGATTATCTGCACGCCCATTTTCGGCGTGATCTGGGGCTGGACGAACTCGCGCTGGCCTGTGGCGTGGACCGTTTCAGGCTGACCCGCGCCTTCAAGGCTGCCTTTGGTCTGCCACCCCACGCTTACCTGGTGCAGTTGCGGCTGTCCATGGCGCGCAGGCTTCTGGCCCGTGGCGCGCAGCCTGTGGAGGTCGCCAGCGATCTGGGGTTTGCCGATCAGAGTCATCTGGGCCGCTGGTTTCTGCGCGCCTACGGCCTGACGCCTGCGGCGTATCGCACACGCTGCACAGACCTTCCAGACTGACATCGTTCATTGCGCGAGCATGACGGCCTGTCATTCAGGAGTCCGGTCATGCTTTCGTTTCTGCTGTTCGCGTTCGTCGCCTCAATCACCCCCGGCCCCACCAATCTGCTGGTGCTGAGCAACAGCGCCCGTTACGGTCTGAAAGCCAGTCTGCCGATCATTCTCGGTGCCTGCATGGGCGCCGCAGGGCTGGTGCTGCTGGTGGGCACCGGCGTCGGTCGTTCGTTGATGCAAGTGCCTGCGGTACAGCCGGTCATGGCGGCGATCGGCGTCGGCTGGCTGACCTGGCTGGCGTGGAAAATTTTCAACAGCCCGGCTGACCCCGTGAGCCCCGATGACAGCCGTCCACGCCTCGGATTCATCGGCGCGGCGGGCCTGCAGGTGGTCAACCCCAAAACCTGGATGATGGCGCTGGCTGTCGTCAGTGTGTTCAGCCAGGGAACGGTGGCCCATCTGGCGCTGGCGTTCTTTCTCGTGTCGCTGCCTTGTCTGGCCTGCTGGGCGCTGTTGGGAGCGGGGTCCGCACGTGTGCTCAAGTCCGCGCGCGCCCTGCAATGGCTGAACAGGAGCATGGCGGTGTTGCTGCTGGTGTCTGCCTGGGCAGCTTACCTGCGTTGAACCGTCTGCATTGCAAGGGTGAGTGTGTTCAGATCTGCATCAGGAGCTTCAGTCATTCGCGCAAGCAGTCCGGATAACGTCGGGTCCGAATGACCTGTTCGTCTTGAATAGAGTCATTATGACTCTGTCATTTTGACTGTCATGATCGCTTTGCTCCTGATTTTATTGGGTTTTTTCAGTTGGCACGTGGGTTGCTCTATCCAGGTATCGAAACGTTCTGGAGCTGACCCATGCTGACCGACATTCAACGTGACATCGTCAAGGCAACCGTCCCGATTCTGGAGGTCGGTGGCGAAGCCCTGACCACCCACTTCTACCAGATCATGCTGCGCGACTACCCTGAGGTTCGGCCGCTGTTCAATCAGGCCAATCAGGCCAACGGTGCTCAGCCTCGTGCTCTGGCCAACGCGGTGCTGATGTACGCCCGCAACATTGATCGTCTGGAGAACCTCGGCCCGCTTGCCAGCCAGATCGTCAACAAGCACGTGGCGTTGCAGATCCTGCCCGAGCATTACCCTATCGTCGGAACGTGCCTGCTGCAGGCGATCCGCGAAGTCTTGGGTGCCGAAACGGCTACCGACGAAGTGATCGCTGCCTGGGGCGCGGCGTATCAGCAGCTGGCTGACATCCTCATCGGCGCCGAACATGAGGTGTACGAAAACATCGCCGCCGCTCCAGGCGGCTGGCTTGGCGGGCGGGCGTTCAAGGTCAAAGCGAAGACACCGGAAAGCGACGAGATCACCTCGTTCTATCTCGAGCCTGTGGACGGTCAACCTGTCATCGCTCACAAGGCCGGTCAGTACATTGGCCTGCGCCTGAACGTGAATGGCAATGAAATCCGTCGCAATTACTCGCTGTCGGCTGCATCGACGGGCACCGGCTATCGCATCAGCGTGAAGAAAGAGGTGGGCGGCGTGGCGTCGAACTACCTGCATGAACAGGTACAGGCGGGTGACGAACTGGAACTGTTTCCGCCGTCCGGCGAGTTCACGCTGATCCAAGGTAGCAAGCCGCTGGTGCTGATTAGTGGCGGTGTCGGCATCACGCCCACCCTCGCGATGGCCGAAGCCGCGCTGGAGGTTGGTGGTCGGGACGTGGTGTTCATCCACTACGCGCGCAACGCCGAGGCGCATGCGTTTCAGTCAGTGCTCAAGGATTGGCAGGCACGCTATCCGCAGTTCCGTGCCCATGTTGTCTACAACGACACGGTTGCTGATCCTGCCCAACCCAACATTGTCGGCCTGCCTGCGGTGGAGCATCTGCAACAGTGGTTGCCTGCGAACCGGGACGTCGAAGCTTACTTCCTCGGTCCCAAGCCGTTCATGGCGTTCCTCAAGCGGGCGCTGCATGATCTGGGTATCCCGGACGAGCAGAGCCATTACGAGTTCTTCGGTCCGGCTGAAGCGCTGGTCTAGTGGTTACAGCGTGCCCTTGTCTGCGCACAGGCAGGCGAGGGCGCGGGTGATGTCCTGTTTGAGCTGTTCGGTCTGAAGGCCCGGATACTGATCGAACATGTGCGGCACGCCGGGGTACACGTGCAATTCCACCGGCACGCCGGATCTGGAAAGCGCGAGCGCGAAGGCTACGTCTTCTTCTAGAAACAGGTCGAGCGCACCGACGCTGATGAAGCTTGGCGGCAGCCCGGACAGGTCATTGGCCAGTGCGGGTGAAAACAGCGCTGCCCGATCATCGTCCAGTGCGTATGCACCTTGCAGGCATTCCCAGCAGAACCGGTTCGCTTCGCGAGTCCAGCTCAGGGTTCCGGTGGTGGGGTTGTCCGCTGACGAAGTGGTCGAGCCGGTGCGGTGGTCCAGCATCGGATAGACCATCAGCAGCCCGGCCAGCCGATACTCGTTTCTGTCCCGCGCCATGATCGACACGGCAGCAGCCAGACCACCGCCTGCGCTGTGGCCCATCACCATTACCTTTTGCGTATCCACGCCGAGTGCCAGCCCTTCGTTGAAGATCCAGGCCAACGCCGCGTAGCAATCTTCAAGCGGGATGGGGAAGGAGTGTGCGGGCGCAAGTCGATAATCGACGGCCACGATCAGGACATTCAGCTCGTTGGCCAGATCGGCAAGATAATCGTCAGCCATCTCGGGACGGCCCAGCACGAAACCGCCGCCATGGATGTAAAGCAGCGTGGCGAGTTTTTGCGCAGGCTTGAGGCTGTGTTCCGGGCGATAGATGCACAGCCTGATCTGATCCTTCTGTGTCCAGTACTGCTCGTTCCTCGCCTCGTTTGGCTGTTTCCAGGCATCGTCTACACGGCGTCTGATCGCGGGCAGGTTAGCGAGCGTCCAGACGCTGGAAGGCTCGTCGAGGAAAGCCTTGTAGGCCGGGTCGAGCAGGTGGTGGGTATTCATCGTTCAGTCTCATCAAAAAGCGCAGCAGACACCGGGCTGTTTAAGATGCCCCTATGTCTTGCAGCAAACACCGGACCGTGGGAGGCGGCTTGCCGGCGATGAACGATGACGCGATTTTCCTGACATACCGCGTCGACTGCATCGCCGGCAAGCCGCCTCTTATCAAACAACCTATAACTTACTGAAGAAACTGGGTTTTGTGGGAGCGGACCGGGCGGCGTTCCGTTTGTCCGCGAAAAGGCCGGTACATCCGACGCATATGCGGTGGCTGAAACACTGCATTCGCGGACAAGTCCGCTCCCACGACGCCCGGTGTTTGATGCGCGACAGCGCTACGTCGAAGACGTGGTGGCGCCTCCCAAAAGAACGTGTTCATTCAGCAGATTACGTGTTGTTTGATAAGAGGCGGCTTGCCGGCGATCTGCCGGGAACCGGCAGCAAGGCCTGCGCATGCGGTGTGCCAGATACAACCAAGGGCCGCTGCGCAGCCCATCGCTGCCGTCGTAACCTCCGAGAGCTCCTACGCCCTCCGAGCAGAAGCAGATTTCAGCGCCTCTTCACTCTCCGACCGCTACAACCACGCCTTGATCTGTGCGCAGACCGCTGGTGTGGAAATGCCATAGCGATCGTGCAGCGTCGGCAGGGCACCTGCATCGAGAAACGCATCCGGCAGCGCGATCTGTCTGAAGGTCGGCGTGACGCCATTGCGCAGCAGCACGGTCGCAACCGCTTCACCCAGACCACCGATGATCGAATGGTTTTCCGCCGTCACCACCAGCCGCCCCGGTTTTCTGGCTTCGGCGAGAATGGTCTGTTCGTCCAGCGGCTTGATGGTCGGCACGTGCAACACCGCGACATCGACGCCGTCAGCCTGCAGTTCCTTGGCAGCTTCAAGCGAGCGCATGGTCATCAGGCCGGTGGAGATGATCAGCACGTCGTTGCCGGTGCGCAGGGTCTTGGCCTTGCCGATCTCGAATTGATAGCCGTACTCGTCGAGCACCAGCGGAACGTTGCCGCGCAACAACCGCATGTACACCGGCCCCTGGTGCGCGGCGATGGCTGGCACGGCCTGCTCGATTTCCAGTGCATCGCACGGGTCGACGATCATCAGGTTGGGCATGGCGCGGAAGATTGCCAGGTCGTCCGTGGCCTGGTGGCTCGGGCCGTAGCCGGTGGTCAGGCCGGGCAGTCCGCAGACGATCTTGACGTTGAGGTTCTCCTCGGCAATCGCCATGCAGATAAAGTCGTAGGCGCGGCGCGAGGCGAACACCGCGTAGGTGGTCGCGAACGGCACGCAGCCTTCACGGGCCATCCCGGCAGCGGCGCTCATCAGTAATTGTTCGGCCATGCCCATCTGGTAGAAACGCTCGGGATGCGCCTTGGCGAAAATATGCAGGTCAGTGTACTTGGACAGATCCGCCGACAGCCCGACGATGTCCGAACGCTGATCGGCCAGTGCCGCCAGCGCATGACCGAACGGTGCCGAACGGGTGGTCTGACCTTCAGAGGCAATCGAGGCGATCATTGCCGACGTGGTGAGCTTCTTCTTCACGGCAGGTTTCGCCGCAGGGTTCTGGTTGGCAGTGCTCATACGGTTTGCCCCTCGTCGAGGTTGTTCAGTGCAAGGTCCCACTCGTGTTCGTCGACACGGATGAAGTGAGTCTTCTCACGGGTTTCCAGAAAGGGCACGCCCTTGCCCATTTTCGTGTCGCAGATGATCACCCGAGGCTGTGCGCCGGGATGCTGGCGGGCGGCGTCGAACGCGGCGACCAGCGCTTGCAGGTCGTTGCCGTCGACCCTTTGCGTGAACCAGCCAAAGGCCTGCCAGCGATCCACGATAGGCTCGAAAGCGAGCACTTCGCTGGCATGGCCGTCGGCCTGCTGGTTGTTAACGTCGATGATCGCGATCAGGTTGTCGAGCTTCCAATGGGAGGCCGACATCGCCGCTTCCCAGGTCGACCCCTCGTTCAGTTCGCCATCCGACAGCATGTTGTAAACGAAGGACGCCGAATTCTTTCGCTTCAGGCCCAGGCAGGCGCCGACCGCGATGCCCAGACCGTGGCCGAGCGAGCCGCCGGTGATTTCCATGCCCGGCGTGTAGGCGGCCATCCCCGACATGGGCAGACGGCTGTCGTCCGAACCGTAGGTTTCGAGCTCGTCCAGCGGGATAATTTCAGCCTCGATCAAGGCCGCATACAACGCGATGGCGTAGTGACCGATCGACAGGTAAAAGCGATCACGCTGTTCCCATTCCGGGTCTTCGGACTTGTAGCTCATGGCGTGGAAGTAGGACACCGCCAGCAGGTCGGCTGCGCCCAGCGCCTGGCCGACATAGCCCTGACCCTGAACCTGACCCATGCGCAAGGCATGGCGACGAATGTTGTGGGCACGCTGTGCCAGCGACGTGGATGTGGCAGATAACGCTTGGGTTGTCATGGTGATGACTCCGTGAACTCAACGATTGACCGAGGCGGCAGGGATACGCAGGACCAGAAACGCGCCGATGAACAGCACGCCGGTGATCAGGTACATGCCGATGGCGCTGGAGCCGGTGGTGGTCGTGATCCAGCCGATCAGGTAAGGCGAGCAGAAACCCGCGAGGTTGGCGAAGCTGTTGATGCCGGCAATGCCCGCCGCTGCGGACACGCCGCCCAGCAGGGTGGTGGGCAGCATCCAGAACAGGGACGACGCCGAAAGCACGCCGGCTGCGGCCAGGCACAGGCTCAACACCGAGAGCAGTAGGCTGTTGCCGAAGACCGCCGCCAGGCTCAGGCCCAGCGCACCGGCGATCATCGGCAGCACCAGATGCCAGCGGCGTTCGCGATGCTTGTCGCCGCTACGACCCATCAACAACATGGCGACGATGGCGCACAGATACGGCACGCTGGTCATCAGGCCGATGTGCAGCGGATCGGCCAGCCCGGCGTTGCGGATCAGCGTCGGCAGCCAGAAGGTGATTGCGTACTGACCCATCACCACGCAGAAGTAGATGCAGGCCAGCAGCCACAGACGGCGGTCGCGAACGAATTCACCCACCGAGGCGTGCACGACCTTCTGGCTGTTGTCTTCGGCCAGTTCCTTTTTGATCAGCTCTTTTTCGTCATCGGTGAGCCAGGTTGCCTGATGCACGCCGTCTTTCAGGTACGCCAATACCATCAGGCCGACAATCACCGTGGGAATGGCCTCGATGACGAACATCCACTGCCAGCCTGCCCAGCCATGAAAGCCTGCGAAGGTGCCCATGATGTAGCCCGACAGCGGCCCGCCGATCATCCCGGACAATGGAATGGCGATGAACCACAGCACGGTCATGCGCGCACGGCGGTAGGACGGGAACCAGTAGGTGAGGTAAAGCAGCAGACCCGGTGCCAGACCGGCTTCTGCCACACCCAGCAGAAAGCGCAGGGCGTAGAACTGCCATTCGGTTTCGACGAAGGCGAACAGGGCGGAAATGATGCCCCAGGAAATCATGATGCGCGCGATCCAGCGGCGTGCGCCGACGCGATGCAGAATCAGGTTACTGGGTACTTCACAGAGGAAATAACCGATGAAGAACATGCCGGCGCCGAGGCCGTAGACGGCTTCGCTGAAAGCCAGGTCATTCATCATGGTCAGCTTGGCGAACCCGACATTGACCCGGTCCAGATAGGCGCACAGGTAGCACAGCATCAGGAACGGCATCAACCGCCAGGCGGTCTTGCGGTAGGCATTGGCACGGGCGGTCGAGACCGCGTCGAGGGGCATCGTGGTTATCATGATGGTCTGATCTCTTGTTTTTATAGACCGCCAGGCAACCGGCCTGGCGTGTCATCGATCCAGAGCAAATACGGGCCGTCACACTGTCTGACCGGCCCGCCGATGGGCTGTCAGTGAATCAGCATGCCGCCGTTCACATCCAGCGTAACGCCGGTCAGGTAGGAAGACAGGTCACTGGCCAGAAACAGCGCCGCATTGGCCACGTCCTGAGCCGCGCCCAGGCGACCCAGCGGGATGCCTTCGATGATCGCGTGGCGTCGCTCGTCCTGCATCAGCCCGCCGGTGATATCGGTATGAATCAGCCCCGGCGCGATGGAGTTGATACGAATCTGGTCCGGGCCGAACTCCCGCGCCATGGCCTTGCCCAGGCCGAGTACGCCGGCTTTTGCAGCGCTGTAATGCGGGCCGCCGAAGATGCCGCCGCCACGCTGCGCCGAGACCGACGACATGCACACGATGCTGCCCGAACCCTGCGCGCGCATGGTCGGAATGACCGCCTGCGACATCAACAGTGTGCCGCGCAGGCTGACGTCCAGCACCTTGTCGTAATCGCCCGGGCGGATGTCCAGTGTCTTGATCGGTTGGGTGATACCGGCGTTGTTGACCAGTACGTCGATACGGCCGAAGTGCTCGATGATCTTCGCAACGGCCTGTTTGACCTGGGATTCGTCGGCCACGTTGGCGGCCAGGCCCAGATGGCCTTCGCCCAGCGCGGCGGCAGCGTCGCGTGCGGCGGCTTCATCGAGGTCGAGGATCACGACGCGAGCGCCGTGTTGCGCGAAGGTGACAGCGGTGGCACGACCGATTCCACGTTCGGAGGCAGCACCGGTGATGATTGCAACTTTGCCTTGAAGCAGCATGAGGGGAGTCCTCTGATTGTTTTTATGGGTTCGATTCAAGTGATCGATAGGCTCAGAGTGTTCCCGGTACTGCCTGCGAGCAATAACGCTACCCTCATTGGTCGATGAAAAAAATTCACCTCTCGTCATTTCAGCCGAGCAGTGCTTGAATGCCAAAACCCCACACTTCCTGATGCTTCGGAGCCACCATGCGTGCCGATGACGACCCCCACTCGAACCTGCCACCCCTGAAAGCCATTCAGGCCTTCGAGCAGACGGCACGCTTCGGCAACCTGGCCCGCGCCGCCGAAGTGCTGGACCTGACACCGTCGGCGGTCAGTCATCAACTGGCCAAGCTGGAAGCGATGATCGGACGGCAACTGTTCGTGCGGGCGGCACGCGGCGTCACCCTGACGCCGGTGGGTGAGCAGTACCTGAAAGAGGTTTCCGGGTTGCTGCACAGCCTGGCCGTGGCGACCGAGCGTGCTGCCAGCGACGTCAGCCTTGACTGCCTGCGCCTGCACTCGTCACCCAGTTTTGGACTGTTGTGGCTGATGCCGCGACTGGAAGCGTTTCGTCTCAGCCACCCGGATATTCAGATCAACCTGTCGTGTTCCTACGAATCGCTGCACTTCAGCCGTGACAAGATCGACGTCGATATCCGCCATGGTCGGCCCAACTGGGCAAGCTACGAAGTGCGCACCGTGCGCCACGAAACCTTCGCAGTGCTGGCATCGCCGAAGCTGCTGGAGCGGTATCCGGTCAAAAGCGCAGCGGACCTGCTTAACGGCGAGCTGATTCTTTCCGAAGCCACGTTGTTGAAATGGCCGGAGCTGTTCGCCCAGCATGGTTTGGCGCGCCCGGAAAAACCCTACACGTTGAGTTTTGACCGTTCCTATATGACGCTGGAAGCTGCGAGTCACGGCCTGGGCTTTGCGCTGGAAAGCACGCTGCTGGCGCAGAAATACCTGCAAAGCGGCGCGCTGCTGGAAGTCGCGCCGCACCTGTTGAGTTCACCGGTCGCGGCGCACCATCTGGTATTTCCCAAGGCCCACTCCAGCTTTCCAAGGGTCAGGCGTTTCCTGGAGTGGATGGAAAACGAATTGGGGCACGGGTTCGTGTTCTGAGCCGGGCGTCAGACTTTGTGGAGTGCATCCTCGTGGTGCATCGCCAGATGCCCGGTCTTGTCACTCTTTACTTCATATTGCGGACTGTCTTTCGACGCGGGCCGATGCTTGCCCATGAACTCCACGTCCTTTACATGCACCTTGGTGACCTTGCCCCGGATCTCGCCAGCCTCCGAGTTCCAGCGCACGGCATCGCCAACCTTGAATGAAGTGGTCATGTGTTCTCCTTGAGCGCGTTTCCGAGTTGCTAGTTAGAGCTGGGCGCTTGGGGAGCGTTCACAGGATTATGGGCACAACCACCCTGCGATCAGGTCACGCCGTCGGCTGACGAACCGAGGGCGCAATCGGCCCGATCATCGCTTTCAGGTGTGCCAGCAACGGCCCCTGTTCGGGCTCGTTGTACATCGAGCACAGGTTCTTTTCGATGTTCTGGCACAGCTCTTCCATGCGGATCCGGTGCTGGCTGTTGCCGAACGGCGCTTGCAGATCCGTGCCGATCCGCTCCATGGCCAGCAACAGGCAGCCCACCACCGTCGAAATGAGCGGCGTGAACCAACCCAGGGTCGTCACCATGCTCAGCGGCATGATCACGCAGAACAACGCGCTGAACAGTCGGGGAAAGTAAACATACGGGTAGGGCAGTGGCGTATTGGCAATACGCTCCATGCCGCCCTGGCAGTTGGAAAGGTCCACCAGCGTCGTTTCCAGCCGCGAAAACCGGATGCTGTCCAGCCGACCTTGCGCGAACTCGTCGGCGATGATCGACGCCGAGCCGCTCAGAATGTCGTTGGGAAAGTTATTGCTGTCCCGCGCCCGTTCGATTTCGAACGTAGGCAGCAGACCGTCGAGCCGGGCTTCGCTGACGTCGCCCTTCAAGTGCGCACGCAGCGCTCGCAGATAAGCCACGTGGCGACGAAACAACTCACCCTTGACTGGGTTCTCTCGAGCGCGGCCTTCGCCATCGATCAGGGTCAACACTTGCCGGCCATAACTGCGCGAACTGTTGACCATCGCCCCCCACAAGGTGCGCGCTTCCCACCAACGGTTATAGGCACTGGTATTACGAAAACTGATTAGCACAATCAGCGCCGAACACAGCAGCGTCAGCGGCATCAGCGGGAAATCGATACCAATGCCTTCCATCAGCATGAAATCCATCGTCACGCCCACGTCCCAAAGCAACAGCCATAACAGCGACCAACCCACGTAGGTCAGCGTCCTTCTGAAGCACTTCCATTTCTTTTCAAAGAGACCGGTCATGGCGAAACTCCTGCCCGAGGTGGGTGAATGGCTCGCTACGTAGTTGTAACAAGCCGTGACACAAACCTACGGCACGACGCTTAACGCTCGCTTAATTCATGACCGGTCAGTCATTCAGGGCTGGCGCCTGAATGCATGGGTCCAAAGGCTTCTTTTTGAACGCGGAGCCGCTTCGGGTACGACATTCGGCATATCCCGCAACCGGATCCATGACTCGTCTCGCCAGTGCAGCACGCTCAGGGACGTCCCCGGCCATTTCAGCTGGCTCACCTTCGGGTTATCCAGCGTCACGTTGTGCTGATCCCGAAGCACGGTCAGCACCTCATGCGTCAGCCATTGCCGCAGCGCCCGGTTTTCAGGCACGTAGTGATGAACCAGCAGCGCGAACACGCCCGACTCACTGACCATCAACTGCCTGCACCACTCGCCATTGGCCTGCAGCCAGACCACTCGCCGTTGATCGGCATCCAGCTTGAGCGTGGCGCGCTCATCCAGCGCCTTGCCCATCAAACGGGCAAGGTCTGCCAGACAGAACCACGCCTGCGCTTCAGAAACGGCAGCCCGGAGCATGCGGTGGTGACGAAAGAAAAGGATGGCTTCGAAATGAGCGGTGCAGGGCACGCAAGGGGTAACGTTCAACATGGGTACAGCTCCTGAATAGAGAACTGCCACCGGACGTCGCTAAACGAAAAGGTGGCAGCTGTGCGAAGGTTAGCGAACCGGTATCCAGGAAACCGGCAGGCCCGAAGGCCTCCGACGCACAGCCGCCATAACACATGCTTCAAGTTTTGGCTTGATGCAGGGGAGGACGATGATACGCCTGGATAGAACGGATCGCTAAATCCGGTTGCTGATGGGGCAGCGAACGGCGAGCAGGTTGAACTGTCTGCCTGCCTGAAAATAGAGGCTGATTCGCTGAGTCTTGTAGGAAAGGGATGTGCCCGATAGGAAGAGGTTTTTTTAGTCTAGCGAAGGGGAAGTTTGATGCCTGGATACGCCTCGCAAATGGCCCAGCCCTGCGAGACGTATTCTTGTGATGTGACAATGAATGAGATCAGAGGCAAGGCACCTTGTCCGTCTGCGCCAGCGCCTTTCCCTTGCTATCGAACAGCGTGACTTTGACCTCGGCCCCCGACCTGCTTTCGATCAACGTATAAAGCTCATCGGCGGCAAACGCGCTGTATTCAAGCGTTGCCACGCAACGGCGCTGACTCTTCTGATAACCTCTCGCCACAATACCCAGTTCCATTGAATGCCTGCCGGGCGAAACTTCGAAATGAGTCAGGTTTTCGGCAGGTGTCGCATCAAGACGTCGTGCGATCATCTCATCACCCACCTGAGCTTCAATATGAACGATGGCATTACCTTTGTCAGGCACAGGCGTTCCAGTTGCACATCCAGCCAGGCCTGATATGGCTACAACGAACGCTGCAAGTTTCAAGAGCTTCATGTTAAAACCTTTATATAAAAAGAGTGGGTGTGGCGAGAAATAACTTTTCCATCGTGCGCGTGCATTTCTGACAGGCGTGTCAAAGCCCGGTCGAGCTGTTCAAGTTGCGGGGTATAACGGGGTCAGGCCGTAATATTGATATTGGCTGCGAAGCGAGCGAACGCGATATTGGCCTCGGCGTCGATGAGTTCATCAATGAACTCGGTCATTGCAGCCGTACAGAAATGATCAGTCATTTGTCCTTCATTCGACCAATAACCGCTGACGATCCAGCGGGCGGTGCTCTTTGTGCTCCTGCTCAGCGCATAGCTCAAACAGCCCGGCGCCTTGTTCAATTGCTCGATGTGCTTGAGCAACAATGCCTCGACATCATGTCTCGGACTTTCCAGAAAACTGATCTCCAGAGTATTGATTGAGGTAATAGTCATACGCTGAACCTTTGTTGCCTGTCGAATACTTGATCCTTTACTGGGTGCCTATGCGTTGGACCGTTGCCAGGTATGTGAGCAGGCTACTGGCTTTTCCTCGAAAAGGTTACCCACTCAAAAGCTCATGCAAACATGAGATTTGCTCAGCAATGATCAGGTACGCAGCGGCAAGCCTTCATCCAGAAGCCTTTCCTACCGATCACCCTTGCGGACTGGATGCTCTATGGAGCGCCAGCCGAAAGCGGATAAATGTATCGATTCGTTCTCCATGCAATAGAAAACTCATCACCTGTCGCGCAAGCAGTTCGCCGAAATGCCGGTCAAATCATCCGCGACTCCCCGAAACACCGGTGACCGGTTTTTCAGAGACAGCGACGTGAGTAGGTAGGCAGCAAGGCGCAGCGCAATTGATGAGCTGCTAAAAAACGGAAATTCAGGAAGGAGTATTTGCACGCCACATGCAACGTTAATGGACCAGATTCAGTAACCACTTCCCCCTATCCATTTGGAAAATACCTGATGCGCATGCGTAAGAATCTGGCTGCAAAGATCGGCGGTTTTCTGCTCGCGTCCTTGATCGCAGGCACTTCATTGCCCGCGTTCGCGGCTAACGATTGCGACCTCGACAATGACCACATTACCGACGCCACGTGTGGCGGTAATGACAAGGATCTGGACAACGACCACAGCACCGACGCCGCGTTTGGTGGCAACGACACCGATCAGGACAATGACCACAGCACGGATAAATACAACGTCGGAGCACCGCCACACGCGAAAAAATAGTGATCCGGATCTATCCAGCGTTTGAAAGGGCCTGGTTGGGCTGCGCCTGAAATTATCATGTCTTTGAGGCTGAAACGCGCTTGCTAGGGGCAAGCGCATTTCGTTCAGACAAGACTGTACGCGCTGGCCATCAGACGGAAGGATTCTGGATTTTCCTGGCGATCAAGGTGACGCCTTCGGTGAAGCTGAAACCATACCCGTAGCCATACCCCCAGCCTCCGCCCGGAGCGCCTATTTGTTCGGGGAACTTTACGTTCTCGTACTTGAATTCGTAATTATAGGCACCCGACAGGATCGGCAAGATGGTCTGAATCTCATAACCGTCAGCATTGAGCTGCGCCACCGCTTCTTCGATGTCTTTCGACAGCCGCTCGCCATCAATCTCGCAGTCCGACCAACCGGTTTGCTGCCATTGTTTCTCTTTCCGAGTCTCTTCTTTCGTACCGAACAGCCCCCACGTCATCTCGCCCGTGGGCACTTTGACGGTGACTTCTTCACCGATAGGGCGGAAGTGGGCTTTTACATAAACGATCTTGTTCACTGGGCTGTCCTGAGGTCCATTCTGCGGCGATTATACCGATGGGCAACGTCATGAATAGAACGGGGCGGTTGGGCAGGGCGACAGGTCAGCGCGTCATGTCAGGATTTGGAAGGCTTGCATGGGCCTTCAGTGGAAGGCGATCCAGCGGATTCACTTCCAGCGCCAACAGTTGAATGGCGGCAAGACTCAGCACCTTGGTGCCGGCCCATCCATTTTCCGGCAGCAATCTGCGCACAGGAGCTTCGGGTCCGTTGTAGGCAACCATGGCGGTATTGGATTCAAAGTCGATCCTGAAAAACAGCAGGTAGTCGGCAAAGCCTTTGCCCGGCGTGAATGCAGGGCCTGATCTGGCGCTACCGGTCGCTTTCACTTGCACGGTTTTCCCGGCCCTGGTGAGCGCGTCCACCCCACCTGTGCGTTTCTCGGGGATCAGTAGATCGAAGTGCTCCAACGCCAATGCTTCTGCGATATCGCCCACCAGGCGTCCATCCAGCGTGAACTTCAAGCCTGTGCTTGCATAGTGAGCAGCCAGTGCCTGCTGTGATTTCCAAAGATCACCAATGACTTCGGGCAATGGAAGTAAAACGTGTCTGGTATCCATATCGATTTATTTCTCTTTACTAATGGCGGGTAAAGCCCCGGATGTTATTTGGTCGCCTTTCTGCGCCGTGCATACAGCGCCAGACCAACTGAACCTGGCGTTTCCCTTCCTTGCAGCTCAAATAACTCCGGGTAGCCCTTGACCAACTCGCTCAATTTTTTATAGCCGTGGCTACGGGGATCGAATTCAGGTCTCAGCTTGGTGATGTTCGTGCCAAGCGCGCCCAGATGCACCCAGCCATCTTCGTCGGCTATGTCATCCAGTATTTTCGCGATAAAGGAGACAGGGGCCTTGGGTTTGCTCTTCTTGACTTCAGGCGGGTTCGCGACTTCCTCTGCCTTGCCAATTGCAGGCTGGGCTGTGTCACGGGCATCCGCGCCGTTGGCAACGACGGCCTGAACCTCAGCCCTGAGTAATTCGGTGTAGATGAATTTATCGCAGGCTGACACGAACGACTTGGGCGTCTTTTCCTCACCAAACCCGTAGACCGTCAGACCTTCTTCCCTCAGCCGCGAAGCGAGGCGGGTGAAGTCGCTATCGCTCGACACCAGACAAAAACCATCGAAGCGCCGTGTGTACAACAGATCCATCGCGTCAATGATCAGCGAACTGTCCGTGGCATTCTTGCCTTTGGTGTAAGCGAACTGCTGGATGGGCTGAATGGAGTTTTCCAGAAGCACCTTCTTCCAGCCACCCAGTTGCGGCCCGGTCCAGTCTCCGTAGATTCTTTTGACGTTGGCGACGCCGTACTTGGCGATCTCCTCGAACAGACCCTCGACAATCGCCGATTGGGCATTGTCCGCGTCGATCAGAACCGCCAAATGCTTTTGCGCATGAGAGGAGGGGTTGGCAGCCATGAGGTGTCCCTGAGTCAAAGACCTCAACATAGCTTTAAATCAGGTGCAGGCAAATAGCTATCCTGTCGTTGCAGTAAGGGTCGAGACGATTAAGCCCACTTTCCACCAGGCGAAAAAAAAAGACCTTGAATTTCAAGGTCTTTTTCAATTTTGGTGCCCCGAGGGAGAATCGAACTCCCACTTCTTTCGAAAACGGATTTTGAATCCGCCGCGTCTACCAATTCCGCCATCAGGGCTCAATGGCGGCGAAGTATAGGGATCGGTTTTCCGTTGGTCAACAGGGATTTGCGGTGGTTTTTTACTAATTCCGCCAAACCGGATAAACTTCCCGGCCCTGCTAAACGAACCCCATCATGCGCGTCGCTGACTTTACCTTCGATCTCCCGGATTCCTTGATTGCTCGTCACCCGCTGGCCGAGCGTCGCAGTAGTCGTCTGTTGACCCTGGACGGGGTGAGCGGCGCGCTGGCACATCGTCAATTCACTGATTTGCTTGAGCATTTGCGCCCTGGCGATTTGATGGTGTTCAACAATACCCGCGTCATTCCTGCGCGTCTGTTCGGGCAGAAAGCCTCTGGCGGCAAGCTGGAGATTCTGGTCGAACGCGTGCTGGACAGCCACCGCGTGCTGGCCCATGTGCGCTCCAGCAAGTCGCCCAAGCCGGGCTCGTCGATCCTGATCGACGGCGGCGGGGAGGCCGAGATGGTGGCGCGGCATGATGCGCTGTTCGAGTTGCGTTTCGCCGAAGAAGTGCTGCCGCTGCTCGACCGTGTCGGGCATATGCCGTTGCCTCCTTATATAGACCGTCCGGACGAAGGCGCCGACCGCGAGCGCTATCAGACTGTTTACGCTGAGCGCGCCGGTGCTGTGGCGGCGCCGACGGCGGGTCTGCATTTCGATCAGCCGCTGCTGGAGGCGATTGCCGCCAAGGGCGTCGAGACGACGTTCGTCACGCTGCACGTCGGCGCGGGTACGTTTCAGCCGGTGCGCGTCGAGCAGATCGAAGATCACCACATGCACACCGAATGGCTTGAAGTGGGCCAGGACGTGGTCGATGCCGTGGCCGCGTGCCGGGCGCGCGGCGGACGGGTGATCGCGGTCGGGACCACCAGCGTGCGTTCGCTGGAAAGCGCGGCGCGCGATGGCGTGCTGAAGCCGTTCAGCGGCGACACCGATATCTTCATCTATCCAGGCCGACCGTTTCATGTGGTCGATGCGCTGGTGACCAATTTCCATTTGCCCGAATCCACGCTGCTGATGCTGGTTTCGGCGTTCGCCGGTTATCCCGAGACCATGGCGGCCTACGCGGCTGCCATCGAGCACGGGTACCGCTTCTTCAGTTACGGTGATGCGATGTTCATCACCCGCAATCCCGCGCCGACGGCCCCACAGGAATCGGTACCAGAGGATCACGCATGAGTCGCACCTGTCGTATGTCTTTCGAGTTGTTGGCCACCGACGGCAAGGCCCGTCGCGGTCGCCTGACCTTTCCCCGTGGCGTGGTCGAGACCCCGGCGTTCATGCCGGTGGGCACCTACGGCACGGTCAAGGGCATGCTGCCACGGGACATCGAAGCCACCGGCGCGCAGATCATTCTGGGCAACACCTTTCACCTGTGGCTGCGTCCGGGCACCGAGGTCATCAAGGGCCATGGCGACCTGCACGATTTCATGCAGTGGCAGGGTCCGATTCTGACTGACTCCGGCGGTTTTCAGGTGTTCAGCCTGGGCGCCATGCGCAAGATCAAGGAGGAGGGCGTGACCTTCGCCTCGCCGGTCGACGGTGCCAAGGTGTTCATGGGGCCGGAAGAGTCCATGCAGGTCCAGCGTGATCTGGGTTCGGACATCGTGATGATCTTCGACGAATGCACGCCGTACCCGGCCGATGAGGACGTGGCGCGCATCTCCATGGAGCTGTCGCTGCGTTGGGCCAAGCGTTCCAAGATCGCTCACGGCGAGAATACCGCTGCGCTGTTCGGCATCGTTCAGGGCGGCATGCATGAAAACCTGCGCATGCGCTCGCTGGAAGGCCTGGATCAGATCGGTTTCGACGGACTGGCCATTGGCGGTCTGTCGGTGGGCGAGCCCAAGCACGAGATGATCAAGGTGCTGGATTATCTGCCGGGCCAGATGCCGGCTGACAAACCCCGTTACCTGATGGGAGTAGGCAAGCCGGAAGATCTGGTCGAAGGTGTTCGCCGCGGAGTCGACATGTTCGACTGCGTGATGCCGACCCGCAATGCCCGCAATGGTCATTTGTTCATTGATACCGGTGTGCTGAAAATTCGTAATGCGTTCCATCGGCATGACAATTCGCCGCTGGATCCGACCTGCGACTGCTACACCTGCAAGAACTTCTCGCGCGCTTATCTGCATCACCTGGACAAGTGCAACGAAATGCTGGGGAGCATGCTCAATACGATCCACAATTTGCGGCACTACCAGCTGCTTATGGCTGGTTTGCGCGAGGCTATTCAACAGGGTACATTGGCCGCCTTTGTCGATGCCTTCTATGCCAAACGCGGAATTCCCACGCCGCCTCTGGGTTGAAACAGAACGAGTTTTTCCTGCTTTTTTATACTAATTATGTAACTTGGAGCGACACATGAGCTTTTTCATCTCTCCCGCTTTTGCGGATGCTGCTGCACCGGCTGC
Organism: Pseudomonas viridiflava; assembly: GCF_900184295.1. Classification (NCBI taxonomy): domain Bacteria; kingdom Pseudomonadati; phylum Pseudomonadota; class Gammaproteobacteria; order Pseudomonadales; family Pseudomonadaceae; genus Pseudomonas; species Pseudomonas viridiflava. The sequence continues at coordinate 4,624,759 of NZ_LT855380.1, read as the reverse complement.
CGGTCCTGCGGGCAGCGGTTTCGAGTGGATCTTCCTGGTTGGCTTTCTGGTCATCTTCTATCTGATGATCTGGCGTCCACAGGCCAAGCGCGCCAAAGAGCAGAAGAACCTGCTGGGCAACCTGCAGAAAGGCGACGAAGTTGTGACCAGCGGCGGCATCGCCGGCAAGATCAACAAAGTGACCGACGATTTCGTCGTGATCGAAGTGTCTGACACCGTTGAGTTGAAAATCCAGAAGGGCGCAATCGCAGCCACTCTGCCAAAAGGCACCCTGAAAGCGATCTGAGTACCAACTTTTACCCATCGACGGGGCGCGCAAGGCGCCCCGCGTTTTAAGCGGGCGGCGTGATGCTGAACAAATACCCTCTGTGGAAATACGTACTGATCCTGGCGGTGCTGGTGGTCGGTTTTATTTATTCCGCACCCAATCTCTACCCTGACGATTCGGCCATTCAGATCAGTGGCGCAAGTACTGCGTTGCAGGTCACCCAGGCAGATGTGGATCGTGCAGCCAAGGCGCTGACCGATGCCGGTATTCCGGTCAAGGCTTCTTCTCTGGCTGAGAATGGCAAAGGCGGTTTGTTGCGTCTGAGCAAGCAGGAAGACCAGTTGCCGGCCAAGGATGTCGTGCGCAAGGCGCTGGGTGATGACTATGTCGTCGCGCTGAACCTGGCCCGCACCACGCCGAACTGGCTGCGCAATATTGGCGCAACTCCGATGAAACTCGGCCTCGACCTGTCCGGTGGTGTGCACTTCCTGCTAGAAGTCGACATGGACAAGGCAATCGATGCCCGTCTGAAAGTCTACGAAGGCGAAGTCAAGGCGCTGCTGCGCAAGGAAAAGGTGCGTTATCGCAGCCTGCCGCAGCTGGGTAACGTGATTCAGCTGGGCTTTGGTGACGATGCAGAGCGCGAGCAGGCTCGTGCGCTGGTACGCAAGACCTTTACCGATTTCGAAATCACGCCTGCCGAGCTGAACGGGATTCCCGTGCTGCGCATGGCGCTGACCCCGGCCAAGCTGGCCGAGATTCGTGAATACTCCATCAAGCAGAACCTGACCACCGTACGTAACCGGGTCAACGAGCTGGGCGTTGCCGAGCCGCTGGTTCAGCGTCAGGGTGCCAACCGCATCGTGGTTGAGCTGCCGGGCGTGCAGGACACTGCAGAAGCCAAGCGTATTCTGGGCAAGACCGCCAACCTCGAGTTCCGTCTGGGCGCAGGTCCCGACGATTCGAAAGGCACCACCGAAATGTTCGAATTCCGCGAAGGCGGACGTCCGGCAGCGGCGGTGGAGCGTGGCCTGATCATCACCGGTGACCAGGTAACCGACGCCAAGGCGAGCTTCGACGAGCACGGTCGTCCGCAGGTGAACATCAACCTTGATGGTCACGGTGGCGAGTTGATGAGTCGTGCAACCCGCAGCAACGTGGGTCGCAGCATGGCGGTGATCTTCATCGAGCAGCGTCCGACCACCACTTTCACCAAGCAGATGGTCAACGGCGTCGAGAAAGACGTGCCGGTCCAGACGTTCAAGGAAGACAAGAAGATCATCAGCCTGGCGACCATCCAGTCGCCACTGGGCAGTCAGTTCCGTATCACGGGTCTGAACGGTCAGGGCGAATCGTCCGAGCTGGCGCTGCTGTTGCGTGCCGGTGGTCTGGCGGCACCGATGTACTTCGCTGAAGAGCGCACCATCGGTCCGAGCCTGGGTGCCGACAACATCACCAAGGGTGTCGATGCTTCCCTGTGGGGCATGCTGTTCGTGTCGCTGTTCATCATGGCCATCTACCGTTTCTTCGGTCTGATCGCGACCGTGGCGCTGGCCTTCAACATGGTCATGCTGCTGGCGCTGATGTCGCTGCTGGGTGCAACGCTGACCCTGCCGGGTATCGCCGGTATCGTATTGACGATGGGTATGGCGGTGGACGCCAACGTGCTGATCTTCTCGCGGATACGTGAAGAGATCGCCAACGGCATGACGGTTCAGCGCGCAATCAGCGAAGGTTTCGATCGTGCCTACACGGCGATCCTCGACGCCAACCTGACGACGCTGCTGGTCGGCGGCATTCTCTTCGCGATGGGCACCGGTCCCGTCAAAGGGTTTGCGGTGACCATGTCGCTCGGGATCTTTACCTCGATGTTCACAGCCATCATGGTGACCCGCGCAATGGTCAACCTGATCTATGGCGGTCGTGACTTCAAGAAGTTGTGGATTTAAGGGGCTGCCATGAAACGTACCATCAACTTCATGGGCGTTCGCAACGTTGCGTTCGCCATTACCATGCTCCTTACCGCACTGGCGTTGTTCAGCTGGTTCCATAAAGGGCTTAACTTTGGTCTGGATTTTACCGGCGGTACGCTCATCGAGCTGACCTACGAGCGTCCGGCCGATCTGGGCAAGGTCCGTCAGGAACTGGTCCAGGCCGGTTATCACGAAGCTGTCGTACAGAGCTTTGGTGCGACCACAGACCTGCTGGTGCGCATGCCGGGTGAAGACCCTCAGCTGGGCACTCAGGTCGCTGAAGCGCTGCGCAAGTCGGGTGCTGACAACCCGGCGGTGGTCAAGCGGGTCGAGTTCGTCGGTCCTCAGGTCGGTGAAGAGCTGCGTGACCAGGGCGGTATCGGCATGCTGCTGGCGCTCGGTGGCGTACTGATCTATCTGGCGTTCCGCTTCCAGTGGAAGTTTGCGGTCGGTGCGATCGTTTCGCTGATCCACGACGTGGTCGTGACGATGGGTATCCTGTCGTTCTTCCAGATCACCTTCGACCTGACGGTGCTGGCGGCAGTGCTGGCGATCATCGGCTACTCGTTGAACGACACCATTGTGGTATTCGACCGGGTTCGCGAGAACTTCCGTCTGCTGCGCAAGGCGTCGTTGATCGAGAACATCAACATCTCCACCACCCAGACGCTGCTGCGCACCATGGCGACATCGATATCCACGCTGCTGGCAATCGTTGCGCTTTGGGTGTTCGGTGGTGACAGCCTGGAAGGCTTCTCCATCGCGTTGTTCATCGGTGTGCTGGCGGGTACCTACTCGTCGATCTACATCGCCAACGTGGTGCTGATCTGGCTGAACCTGACCACCGAGGATCTCATTCCTCCGGTCGTGGTCGAGAAGGCGGATGATCTGCCCTGATAGCCAGTTGTCATAAAAAAGGCGCGAGTGATGAACTCGCGCCTTTTTTTATGCTCCAAGGCTAGGCATTGCGCAGTCATGCTGCGTTTCGATTGGGTCAGGAGGTTCACGTGAACAAGTCTATGCTTGTTGGTGTTGTATTAGGTGCTGCTGTAGTAACTGCTGGCGGTGCCGTTGCCACCTATAGCCTGGTCAAGGGTGGTCCTGAGTATGCGGACGTATTGGCTGTAGAGCCGATCAACCAGCAGATCAAAACTCCCCGCGAAGTTTGCAAGGACGTAACCGTTACCCGTCAGGCGCCGGTCAAGGACCAGCACCAGATCGTGGGTAGCGTCATCGGTGCTGTAGCCGGCGGTTTGCTGGGTAATCAGATCGGTGGTGGTAACGGCAAGAAGATCGCAACCGTTGCAGGTGCGGTCGGTGGTGGTTATGCCGGTAACAAGGTTCAGGAAGGTATGCAGGAGCGTGACACTTACACCACGACGCAGAACCGTTGCACAACAGTCAATGACGTGAGCGACAAGGTTGTAGGCTACAACGTGAAGTACAAGTTGAATGAGAAGGTGGGTCAGGTCCGTATGGAGCGTGATCCAGGCAATCAGATTCCTGTCGACAAGAACGGTCAGCTGATTCTGGGTCAGGCCCAGTAAATCAGCCGAGCTTCTGCAAGGCATAAAAAAACCGGCTTTCGCCGGTTTTTTTACGTCTGTCGCTTAACGCTTGAGCGAAGGCGGCAGGTGCGGTGCGATTGCAGTCAGCACGGCTTTGAAGCACTTGGTGTTACCGGCAACGATGTGGCCTTTTTCCAGGAAGTCATGACCGCCTGTGAAGTCGCTGACCAGACCGCCCGCTTCTTGAATCAGCAGGGCGCCTGCAGCGATGTCCCACTCGGACAGACCCGACTCCCAGAACGCGTCGAAACGACCGGCTGCGACATAGGCGAGGTCCAGGCTGGCGGCGCCTGCGCGGCGGATGCCTGCGGTCTGGCCAACCAGGCTGCGGAACATGCCCAGGTAGTTTTCGAGATTGTCCATCTGGTTGTCGCGGAAAGGGAAGCCGGTGCCCAGCAGTGCGCCTTCAAGGCTCTTGCGCTGGCTGACACGCAGACGACGACCGTTCAGGGCAGCGCCACGGCCACGGCTGGCGGTGAATTCTTCCTGGCGGACGGGATCAAGGACGACAGCGTGTTCGAGACGACCACGGTATTTGCAGGCGATGCTGACCGCGAAGTGCGGGATGCCGCGAACGAAGTTGGTGGTGCCGTCCAGTGGGTCGATGATCCACAGGTAGTCGGTGCCTTCGCCGCTGCCTTCGTGCATGCCGCTTTCTTCACCCAGGATGCCGTGGGTCGGGTAGGCTTTGCGCAGAGCGGTGATGATGCTCTGCTCGGCAGCACGGTCGATCTCTGAGACGTAGTCTTTGGCTTCTTTTTCGTCGACCTTGATGGTATCCAAGCGCTCGATGGAGCGGAAAATCAATTCGCTGGCGCTGCGGGCGGCGCGCAGCGCGATATTCAGCATGGGCTGCATGGACAATTCACCTAAGGTTGTTAAAGAGAGCCGGCCATTCTATTGGGTGCGTCGAATTATTTCCAGCCTTGCGTTGTAACGGTTGTCGGGTTCAGGGCCATTACTTATCACGCCTACGTGTGCTCAAGGGCTGCCCGGCTTGAACAGGTTCATAGCGTTAGTCCGGGCGTTTCTGTAAGATTTGCCCCCCTAATTCGCGTCAGTGAGCGTTCGCTTTGTTGCAGAACATTCGTGTTGTCCTGGTCGGCACTACCCATCCCGGAAATATCGGCGGGGCTGCTCGCGCCATGAAAAACATGGGGCTTTCGCGCCTGGTGCTGGTCGATCCGCGGATCTTCCCTTCGCCTGACGCCGATGCGCGAGCCTCGGGTGCCACCGATATTCTGGAAGGCGCGCAGGTAGTCGCCACGCTGGAAGAGGCGCTGACGGGTTGCCGTCTGGTGCTCGGCACTAGTGCCCGTGATCGCAGTCTGCCGTGGCCGATGCTGGACCCTCGCGCTTCAGGCGTGAAGGTTGTCGAGCAGGCCGGGCAGGGCGCCGAGGTGGCGCTGGTCTTCGGTCGCGAGCACGCAGGCCTGACCAACGAAGAGCTGCAGCGTTGTCACTTCCATGTGCACATCCCGTCCGACCCGGGCTTCAGCTCGTTGAACCTGGCTGCTGCCGTGCAGGTGCTCAGCTATGAAGTGCGTATGTCCTGGCTGGCAGCTTCCGAGCAGCCCGCTCATGACGAGTCCTCGAAAATGGCGCACAACGCCGAGCTGGCGACCATGGATGAAATGGAAGGCTTTTATGGCCATCTTGAAGCCACGCTGGTGGCGATCGGTTTTCTTGATCCCGAAAAGCCGCGTCACCTGATGGCGCGCCTGCGCAGGCTTTTTGGCCGCAGCGAAGTGGAGCATTCCGAGCTCAGCATCCTTCGCGGGATCCTGACCGAAACCCAGAAAGCTGCGCGCGGTGAACCCTACAAGCGGAAGGATCAGTGATGTTCGAGCGTCTGCGAGAAGATATTCAAAGTGTGTTCCATCGTGACCCGGCCGCGCGCAACGCGTTCGATGTGCTGACCTGCTATCCGGGCATGCACGCTATCTGGCTGCACCGCTTCGCGCACATTCTGTGGGGCAAGGGCTGGAAATGGCCGGCTCGCGTGGTCTCCAATTTCGGTCGCTGGATGACCGGAATCGAAATTCATCCGGGGGCGCGCATCGGTCGCCGCTTCTTCATCGACCATGGCATGGGCATCGTTATCGGTGAAACCGCCGAGATCGGCAATGACGTGACGCTGTATCAGGGCGTCACCCTGGGCGGCACCAGCTGGAACGCAGGCAAGCGTCACCCGACGCTGGAAGACGGCGTAGTGGTGGGTGCGGGCGCTAAGGTGCTAGGCCCGTTCACCGTCGGTGCCGGCGCCAAGATCGGTTCCAACGCGGTCGTGACCAAGGCTGTGCCAGCAGGCGCGACGGCGGTGGGTATTCCGGGTCGCATCATCGTCAAGTCCGACGATGAGACCGAAGCCAAGCGCAAGGCAATGGCCGAGAAGCTGGGTTTCGATGCCTATGGCGTCAGTGCCGATATGCCGGACCCGGTCGCACGTGCCATCGGCCAGTTGCTCGATCACCTGCAGGCTGTGGACGGTCGTCTCGAAGACATGTGCGGCGCGCTCAGTCGGCTGGGCAGCGACTACTGCGCCAAGGATCTGCCGGAGCTGCGCGACGAGGTCTTCGACTGCGTCAAGGATAAGCGCGAAGAGACGCTGGAAAATAAGATCGGCTAGGCAGGGCAGGGGTTTGGGACGTGTCATTGCGCCGCACCTTTGCTATGATGCAGCCCGCACTTTTTGCTAAACCCGACTGTTTTACTCGGTCTAATAGTTGACTCATTTACTCGGGAATAGCATACTCACGCTCATTCCGATCCTCTGCGGTACACGCCATGCGACTGACTACAAAAGGCCGATACGCTGTAACAGCCATGCTTGACCTGGCCTTGCACGCGCAGAACGGGCCAGTGTCTCTGGCCGATATCTCCGAGCGACAGGGCATTTCCCTGTCTTATCTCGAGCAGCTGTTCGCCAAGCTTCGCCGCGGCAATCTGGTTTCCAGTGTCCGTGGCCCTGGTGGTGGTTATCAGCTTTCTCGCGACATGAAAGGTATCCAGGTGGCGCAGGTCGTCGATGCTGTCAATGAGTCGGTCGATGCCACCCGCTGTCAGGGGTTGGGTGATTGCCACGCTGGCGACACCTGTCTCACTCACCATTTGTGGTGCGACCTGAGCCAGCAGATTCACGAATTTCTAAGCGGTATCAGCTTGGCGGATCTTGTCACTCGCCGTGAGGTACAAGAAGTCGCCCAGCGCCAGGATATGCGCCGTAGCCATTGCAATACGTCGCAACTGGGTAAGATTGAAACGTCCGCCGTTGAATGAACGCAGATGAATGAGCGGTGCGCCTGCCTGATAGGAGAGCTTCAATGAAATTGCCGATTTACCTCGATTACTCCGCGACGACCCCGGTCGATCCGCGTGTCGCGCAGAAAATGATCGATTGCCTGACAGTCGAAGGAAACTTCGGCAACCCGGCGTCGCGTTCCCACGTCTTTGGCTGGAAAGCCGAAGAAGCGGTCGAGAATGCCCGCCGTCAGGTCGCCGACCTGGTCAACGCCGATCCGCGTGAAATCGTCTGGACCTCCGGTGCCACCGAGTCCAACAACCTCGCGATCAAGGGCGTTGCGCACTTTTACGCCAGCAAGGGCAAACACATCATCACCTCCAAGGTCGAGCACAAGGCTGTCCTGGACACCACGCGCCAACTGGAGCGTGAAGGTTTTGAAGTGACTTACATCGAGCCAGGCGAAGACGGTCTGATCACCCCTGCCATGATCGAAGCTGCACTGCGTGACGACACCATCGTGGTTTCGATCATGCACGTGAACAACGAGATCGGCACCATCAACGACATCGCTGCCATCGGTGAGCTGACCCGTTCGCGTGGCGTGTTGTTCCACGTTGACGGCGCGCAATCGACCGGCAAGGTTGAAATCGATCTGGCCAGCCTCAAGGTTGACCTCATGTCGTTCTCTGCCCACAAGACCTACGGTCCCAAAGGTATTGGCGCGCTGTACGTGAGCCGCAAGCCACGTGTTCGTCTGGAAGCTGCCATGCACGGCGGCGGTCACGAGCGTGGCATGCGTTCCGGTACGCTGGCGACCCACCAGATCGTTGGCATGGGCGAAGCCTTCCGTATCGCCAAGGAAGAGATGGCCGCTGAAAACGTGCGTATCAAAGCGCTGAGCGACCGTTTCTACAAGCAGGTCGAGAATCTGGAAGAGCTCTACGTGAACGGCAGCCTGACTGCCCGCGTACCGCACAACCTGAACCTGAGCTTCAACTACGTTGAAGGCGAGTCGCTGATCATGGCGCTCAAGGATCTGGCGGTATCGTCCGGTTCGGCCTGTACGTCTGCATCGCTGGAGCCTTCGTATGTATTGCGTGCTCTGGGCCGCAACGACGAACTGGCACACAGCTCGATCCGTTTCACCTTCGGCCGGTTCACCACCGAAGAAGAAATCGATTATGCCGCGCAGAAAGTCTGCGAGGCCGTTACCAAGCTGCGTACGCTTTCGCCGCTGTGGGACATGTTCAAAGACGGCGTCGATATCTCCAAGATCGAGTGGGCGGCGCACTAATTTAAAGTCGCCTCCAACACAGGTCGTGGTTGGCATCTGCCGGCACGACCTGAAGAGCGGCTCCCTGATGTGAGAGGAATAGAATCATGGCTTACAGCGAAAAGGTCATCGACCACTACGAGAATCCGCGCAACGTCGGCAAGATGAATGCGGAAGATCCTGATGTTGGCACTGGCATGGTCGGCGCTCCGGCGTGCGGCGACGTGATGCGTCTGCAGATCAAGGTCAACGAGCAGGGCGTTATCGAAGACGCCAAGTTCAAGACCTACGGCTGCGGTTCGGCAATCGCTTCCAGCTCCCTGGCAACCGAGTGGATGAAAGGCAAGACTCTGGATGAAGCAGAGACCATCAAGAACACTCAGCTGGCTGAAGAGCTGGCACTGCCTCCGGTAAAGATTCACTGCTCCGTGCTCGCAGAAGACGCCATCAAGGCGGCCGTTCGCGATTACAAGCAGAAGAAAGGTCTGCTGTAAGCAGTCCTTTTTCAGAAACGCGTAAGGAGTTCCGATGGCTATCAGCATGACAGAAGCTGCCGCTAACCACGTACGACGTTCCCTTGAGGGGCGTGGCAAGGGTGATGGCGTTCGTCTGGGTGTTCGCACCACAGGCTGTTCAGGTCTTGCCTATGTGCTCGAGTTCGTCGATGAGGCGGCCAGCGAAGACACCGTCTTCGAGATGCACGGCGTTAAGGTGATTATCGACCCGAAAAGCCTGGTCTATCTCGATGGCACCGAGCTCGACTTCGTTCGGGAAGGGTTGAACGAAGGCTTCAAGTTCAACAACCCCAATTCGCGCGGCGAGTGCGGCTGCGGCGAAAGCTTCAACGTCTGAGGCTTTTATTGTGGGTACTCCCTGTCACTTCGCCCTGTTCGAGCTCAAGCCTGATTTTCAGCTTGATCTTGATCAGTTGGCGACGCGTTATCGCGAATTGGCGCGTGGCGTCCATCCAGACCGTTTTGCCGACGCTTCCGAGCGGGAGCAACGTACGGCGCTGGAGCGTTCCGCCAGTCTCAACGAAGCCTATCAGACCCTCAAGAGCCCGCCGAAAAGGGCACGTTACCTGTTGGCCATGAATGGCAACGAGGTACCGCTTGAGGTCACCGTGCACGATCCGGACTTTCTTCTGCAGCAGATGCAGTGGCGCGAAGAACTAGAAGATCTGCAGGATGAAGCTGATCTCGCCGGGGTCGCGACGTTCAAGCGTCGGCTCAAGGTGGCTCAGGATGAACTGAATCAGAGCTTTGCTGCCTGTTGGAATGACGCTGCACAGCGCGAGCACGCCGAAAGGCTGATGCGGCGCATGCAGTTTCTCGACAAGCTTTCTCACGAAGTGCGCCAGTTAGAAGAGCGCCTCGACGATTAACCCCGTGCTGCCCTGGCCGCACGCCCAGTGATTATTCTGAATACGCATGGCCTTACTGCAGATCGCCGAACCCGGCCTCAGTCCTCAACCGCATCAGCGCCGTCTGGCTGTGGGGATCGACTTGGGCACCACCAACTCTCTGGTTGCTGCAGTGCGCAGCGGCCTGTCCGAGCCACTGGCCGACGCAGAAGGTCAGGTCATCCTGCCCTCTGCCGTTCGCTATCACGCCGATCGGGTCGAAGTGGGGCAGTCGGCGAAAGTCGCCGCTTCCCAGGATCCGTTCAATACCGTGCTCTCGGTCAAGCGGCTGATGGGGCGTGGGCTGACCGACGTCAAGCAACTGGGTGAGCAGCTGCCTTACCGCTTCGTCGACGGCGAGTCGCACATGCCGTTCATTGAGACCGTCCAGGGGCCTAAAAGCCCGGTGGAAGTCTCTGCCGACATTCTCAAAGTGCTGCGTCAGCGAGCTGAAGAAGCGCTGGGCGGCGAGCTGGTCGGTGCGGTGATCACAGTTCCTGCCTATTTCGATGACGCTCAGCGTCAGGCCACCAAGGATGCTGCCAAGCTGGCAGGCCTGAACGTGTTGCGCCTGCTCAACGAGCCGACGGCTGCTGCAGTCGCCTACGGTCTGGACCAGAAAGCCGAAGGCGTGGTCGCGATTTATGACCTGGGTGGCGGCACGTTTGATATCTCCATCCTACGTCTGACGGGGGGCGTCTTCGAGGTGCTGGCAACTGGCGGCGACACGGCGCTGGGCGGCGATGATTTCGATCACGCGATTGCCAGCTGGATTGTTGCCGAAGCCGGCCTTTCCGCCGATCTCGCGCCTTCTGCCCAGCGCAGCCTGCTGCAGGCAGCATGCGCAGCCAAGGAAGCGCTGACCGATGCCGACGCCGTCGATGTAGCGTATGGCGATTGGAAGGCCGTGCTGACTCGCGAAGCGCTGAACGCGATGATCGAGCCAATGGTTGCCCGCAGCCTGAAAGCCTGCCGCCGCGCCGTGCGTGATACCGGCATCGAGCTTGAAGAAGTCGAAGCGGTCGTCATGGTGGGCGGATCGACGCGTGTGCCGCGTGTCCGTGAAGCCGTTGCCGAACTGTTTGGTCGTCAGCCGCTGACCGAAATCGATCCGGATCAAGTGGTGGCCATCGGGGCCGCGATCCAGGCCGATACACTGGCAGGCAACAAGCGCGACGGTGAAGAATTGCTGCTGCTCGACGTGATTCCGCTCTCGCTGGGGCTGGAAACCATGGGCGGGCTGATGGAGAAGGTCATTCCGCGCAACACCACGATTCCTGTGGCGCGCGGTCAGGACTTCACCACGTACAAAGATGGCCAGACGGCCATGATGATTCATGTGCTGCAGGGCGAGCGAGAGCTGATCAGCGATTGCCGTTCTCTGGCGCGCTTCGAACTGCGCGGTATTCCACCGATGGTGGCGGGCGCGGCGAAGATCCGCGTCACCTTCCAGGTGGACGCCGATGGTCTGCTGAGTGTTTCGGCGCGCGAACTGGGTTCGGGCATCGAAGCGAGCATTCAGGTCAAGCCGTCGTATGGCCTGACCGACGGCGAAATCACCCGCATGCTCAAGGACTCCTTCGCCTACGCCGGTGACGACAAGGTCGCCCGCGTATTGCGCGAGCATCAGGTCGATGCTGAGCGCCTGCTCGAAGCAGTGCAGGGCGCGCTGGATGCCGATGGCGAGCGCCTTCTCGATGAAGAAGAGCGTTTGGTCATCAACCTGCAGATGGATGAGCTGCGCGAATTGATGAAAGGCACCGATGGACACGCCATCGAGCAACAGACCAAGCGTCTGTCGCAAGTGACCGATGCATTTGCTGCCCGCCGCCTGGATTCGACGGTGAAAGCCGCACTGGCCGGACGCAACCTGAATGAGATTGAGGAATAACTGATGCCGCAGGTGATTTTTCTGCCCCACGCCGAGCACTGCCCGGACGGGCTGGTTGTAGAAGTTGAACCCGGTATATCCATCCTCGAGCTTGCTCACGAGCATCACATCGAGATCGAAAGCGCCTGTGGCGGCGTCTGTGCCTGCACGACCTGTCACTGCGTCATTCGCCAGGGCTTCAACTCGCTGAATGAAGCCGACGAGCTGGAAGAGGACATGCTCGACAAAGCCTGGGGCCTTGAGCCGCAATCGCGTCTATCCTGTCAGGCAATTGTCGGCACCGAAGATCTGACTGTCGAAATACCCAAGTATTCGCTCAACCACGCTGCCGAAGCGCCGCACTGATTCAAGGAACGCTCATGAGTCTCAAATGGGTCGATGTGCAGGAAATCGCCATTCAACTGGCCGAAGCGCATCCGGAGATCAATCCGTTGACCGTAAATTTCGTCAAGTTGCGCGGCCTGGTCATGGCTCTGCCTGAATTCGATGACATTCCGGATCGTGGCGGCGAGAAGGTCCTTGAAGCGATTCAGGGGCTTTGGATCGAAGAGCTCGACTGAGTCTGTAACGCATGTTTTTAGGCAATACCCTCAGAACCCGCGTATAATTCGCGGGTTTAATTTTTCGCTTCAATCACTGTTTCTGGAGTTTCACCATGGCTGTTCAACGTACTTTCTCCATCATCAAGCCTGACGCCGTTGCAAAGAACGTAATCGGCGAGATCACCACTCGTTTCGAAAAAGCCGGTCTGCGCGTTGTTGCTTCCAAGCTGAAGCAGCTGTCCAAGGCCGAAGCTGAAGGTTTCTACGCTGAGCACAGCGCTCGTGGTTTCTTCGGCGACCTGGTTGCTTTCATGATCTCCGGTCCGGTTGTCGTTCAGGTTCTGGAAGGCGAAAACGCTATCGCTCTGAACCGCGAGCTGATGGGCGCTACCAACCCTAAAGAAGCTGCTGCCGGCACCATCCGTGCTGACTTCGCTGATTCCATCGACGCCAACGCTGTACACGGTTCCGATTCCGAAGCAGCCGCTGCTCGTGAAATCTCGTACTTCTTCGCAGCTACCGAGGTAACCGCTCGCTAAGTCTTGCGACTATCGAGTGAAGGGTGAATTCATGATTGCATCGACTGGTAAAACCAACCTGCTGGGTCTGACTCAGCTGGAAATGGAGAAATTCTTCGACTCTATCGGGGAGAAGCGCTTCCGTGCCGGTCAGGTCATGAAGTGGATTCACCACTTTGGCGTCGATGATTTCGACGCCATGACGAACGTCAGCAAGGCTTTGCGCGAAAAGCTCAAGGCCTGTGCCGAAGTTCGGGGTCCTGAAGTCGTCAGCGAGGACATTTCGAGCGATGGCACCCGTAAATGGGTGGTGCGCGTCGAGTCCGGCAGCTGCGTCGAGACCGTCTATATTCCGCAAGGCAAGCGCGGCACTCTGTGCGTGTCTTCCCAGGCGGGCTGTGCCCTGGATTGCAGTTTCTGCTCCACCGGCAAGCAAGGCTTCAACAGCAACCTCACCGCCGCCGAAGTTATCGGTCAGGTGTGGATTGCCAACAAATCCTTTGGCAGTGTCCCGGCAACCGTCGACCGTGCAATCACCAACGTGGTGATGATGGGCATGGGTGAGCCACTGCTGAACTTCGACAATGTCATCGCCGCCATGCATCTGATGATGGATGACCTGGGGTATGGCATTTCCAAGCGCCGGGTGACCCTGTCCACCTCAGGCGTGGTGCCGATGATCGACGAGCTGTCCAAGCACATCGATGTATCGCTGGCCCTGTCGCTGCATGCGCCCAATGACGCGCTGCGCAACCAGCTGGTGCCGATCAACAAGAAATACCCGCTGAAAATGCTGCTCGAATCCTGCCGTCGCTACATGTCGAACCTGGGTGAAAAGCGTGTGCTCACCATCGAGTACACCATGCTCAAGGACATCAATGACAAGGTCGAGCACGCCGTTGAAATGATCGAGTTGCTCAAGGACACGCCTTGCAAGATCAACCTGATCCCTTTCAACCCTTTCCCGCACTCCGGTTACGAGCGTCCGAGCAATAACGCGATCCGTCGTTTCCAGGACCTGTTGCATCAGGCTGGCTATAACGTCACTGTGCGTACCACGCGTGGCGAAGACATCGATGCCGCTTGCGGCCAGTTGGTCGGCCAGGTGATGGATCGCACGCGTCGTAGTGAACGCTATATCGCAGTGCGAGAGTTGAGTGTCGAGGCCGATTCAGTGCCAGGCGCGGCGACCCGAACCTGACTGCCCAACCGAACGCGAAACTGACCAAGAGGGACTTCATGTCTGTGCGCGCCCCGTTGCTGCTGTGTGTTGTCATGTTGCTCGTGGGCTGCGTATCAACCGGCAATGTCAATCCGCTCTCGACCTCCCAGGGACGTGAAGAAGCGCGCAAGGCCTACGTTCAGCTCGGAATCGGCTATCTGCAGCAAGGCCAGACCGAACGCGCCAAGGTGCCCTTGAAGAAGGCGCTTGAGCTGGACGGTTCGGACGCTGGAGCCAACGCGGCATTGGCGCTGGTCTTTCAGGCCGAAATGGAACCTGAACTCGCCGACCAGTACTTTCGCAAGGCGCTGTCGGCAAGCCGCAACGACACACGCATCGTCAACAATTACGGCAGTTTTCTCTACGAGCAGAAGCGCTACAAGGAAGCCTACGAGCGTTTCGAGCAAGCGGCTGCCGATAACCTATATCCTGAGCGTTCGCGGGTTTTCGAAAGCCTGGGCATGACCTCGATCAAGCTGGGCAATCGCGAGCAGGCCCGCGAGCATTTCACCAAGGCCCTGCGGCTGGACAACCAGCAGCCACGTGCGTTGCTGGAAATGGCTGAGTTGTCTTACGAAGACGGGCATTATGTGCCAGCGCGTGACTATTACGACCGTTTTAGCCAGCTGAGCGAGCAAAATGCACGTAGTCTATTGCTCGGTACGCGGTTGGCTAAAGTGTATGAAGACCGCAACAAGGCGGCCAGTTTTGGTCTGCAATTAAAAAGACTCTATCCCGGTACGCCGGAATATCAGCAATACCTGTCGGAGCAATGATGAAAGCGGCGCATCCCGAAGTTGTAGCAACCACCCGCGTGAATCCTGGAGAAACCCTGCGTCAGGTTCGCGAGAGCAAAAACTGGTCGCTGCCAGATGTGGCTTTGAGGCTGAACCTCACCGTGACTTCACTGAGTCATCTGGAGAACGGGAACTTTGAAAAGCTGCCTGGGCACACCTTCGCCCGGGGGTATGTACGTGCCTACGCGAAACTGCTGGAGCTGGATCAGGCCGCGATGGTCGAGCAGTTCGATCAGTTCACCGGCACCGACGGCAAGGGCAGCCCGGTGCACGCCCTGGGTCGCATCGAAGAGCCGGTGCGCCTGTCGCACAATATCCTGCGTATCGTCAGCCTGCTGCTGCTGATCGCGCTGATCGGTGGCGGTTTCTTCTGGTGGCAGGACCAGGCCTCGATGCGCGGCAAGGATCTTTCGGGGCTCAACCTTGAGCACGTCGAAGTCGAAAGCGCTGACGGCACCACCCAGATTCACCCGCTGGACGAGCCCGAGGACCAGGCGGTCGTCGAAAACCCTTCAACCGGCGAAACATCGCTGCCGTTGAACACCGGTACGCCGTCCACGCAAACCCAGAGCGCTGCGCCTGAAGTCCCGGCTCCTGCCGTTACAGCGCCTGCGCACACGCAAGCACCTGCCACTGCAACGCCGCCGGCCGCATCGGCTCAGGCGCCTGCAGTTGCGCCATCCGTTCCGTCCATGCCGACCCCGCCAGCTGCCGAGCAGATTGCTCCTGTCATGCCGGGTGCCGGGCAGGTCAACGTGCAGTTCACGGCCGATTGCTGGACTCAGGTGACAGACGGTAATGGCAAGGTGCTGGTCAGCGGTCTCAAGCGCAAGGGCGAGAGCCTTGACGTCAACGGCAAGCCGCCGCTGACCCTGCGCCTGGGCTTCGCCCGCGGTGCGCAAGTCAGCTACAACGGTCAGCCTGTAGACGTGGCACCTTTTACCAGCGGCGAGACTGCTCGCCTGAAACTAGGTCAATAAGTCATGCACGGCGAATCCCCGATCAAGCGTCGCGAATCCCGAAAAATATGGGTTGGTTCTGTTCCTGTCGGCGGCGATGCCCCGATTGCAGTGCAGAGCATGACCAACAGTGACACCAACGATGTGGCGGCCACGGTCGCACAGATCAACCGGCTGGAAGCGGCCGGTGTCGACATCGTGCGGGTCTCGGTACCGGACATGGACGCGGCCGAAGCGTTCGGCCGTATCAAGCAGTTGGTGAAAGTCCCACTGGTGGCCGACATCCATTTCGACTACAGGATCGCATTGCGCGTAGCCGAACTGGGCGTTGATTGCCTGCGCATCAACCCAGGCAACATTGGTCGTGAAGACCGGGTCCGTGCCGTGGTCGATGCCGCGCGTGATCGCGGCATCCCGATCCGCATCGGCGTAAACGCCGGTTCTCTGGAAAAAGACCTGCAGAAGAAGTACGGCGAGCCCACGCCCGCTGCGCTGGTCGAGTCCGCGTTGCGTCACGTTGAGCACCTGGAGCGGTTGAATTTCCCGGACTTCAAGGTCAGCGTGAAGGCCTCCGACGTGTTCATGGCCGTCGAAGCCTATCGCCTCCTGGCCAAGGAAATTGTCCAGCCACTGCACCTGGGCATCACCGAAGCCGGTGGATTGCGTTCAGGCACAGTGAAATCGGCCGTCGGCCTAGGTATGCTGCTCGCCGAAGGAATTGGCGATACTATCCGCATCTCGCTGGCCGCTGATCCGGTCGAAGAGGTGAAGGTCGGTTACGACATTCTCAAATCGTTGCGCCTTCGTTCCCGTGGCATCAACTTCATCGCCTGCCCGAGCTGCTCGCGGCAGAACTTCGATGTGGTCAAGACCATGAACGAGCTTGAAGGTCGTCTCGAGGATTTGCTGGTGCCGCTGGATGTTGCGGTCATCGGGTGTGTGGTCAACGGTCCTGGCGAAGCCAAGGAGGCGCATATCGGCCTCACGGGCGGTACGCCGAACCTGATCTACATCGATGGCAAGCCTGCGCAGAAGCTGACCAATGACAATCTTGTGGATGAGCTGGAACGCTTGATTCGCGAGAAAGCGGCTGAAAAGGCCGAAGCCGACGCCTCGGTCATCGTGCGCGGCTAACCCGTATTGCTAAGGATTTTTTGTGAGTAAGTCTCTGCAAGCCATTCGTGGCATGAACGACATCCTGCCTGAGCAGACGCCGCTGTGGCGTCACTTCGAAGGCACTGTCTCGCGCCTGCTCGATAACTATGGTTATCGCCAGATTCGCATGCCTATCGTCGAATTTACCGACCTGTTCAAGCGCTCGATCGGCGAAGTCACCGATATCGTCGAGAAAGAGATGTACACCTTTGCCGATCGCAACGGTGACTCGCTGACCCTGCGCCCTGAAGGCACGGCGGCGTGCGTGCGCGCAGTGCTCGAGCATGGCATCACGGGTGGCGGCCAGGTGCAGAAGCTGTGGTACATCGGCCCGATGTTCCGTCACGAGCGTCCGCAGAAAGGCCGGTATCGCCAGTTTCACCAGATCGGCGTGGAAGTCTTCAACCTTGACGGTCCGGACATCGATGCCGAACTGATCGTCATGACCTGGCGCCTGTGGGGCATGCTGGGTATTCGCAACGCGGTCAAGCTCGAGCTCAACAGCCTGGGCACCAGCGAAGCCCGTGCACGCTATCGCGAGGCGCTGGTGGAGTTTCTGTCGGCGCGTCTCGACCAACTGGATGAAGACAGCCAGCGCCGTCTGAAAACCAATCCGCTGCGCGTGCTCGACACCAAGCATCCCGAGACTCAGGCCGTGTTGGTGGATGCGCCGAAGCTGGCCGATTATCTCGATGAAGAATCCCGCGTTCACTTCGAAGGCCTGAAAGCCCGTCTGGACGCTGCCGGTATTCCTTACGTGATCAATCCCAAGCTGGTGCGCGGGCTGGATTACTACAGCAAGACCGTTTTCGAATGGGTTACCGATCAACTGGGTGCTCAGGGCACTGTCTGTGCGGGCGGTCGTTACGACGGCCTGGTCGAGCAGATGGGCGGCAAGCCCACAGCGGGCGTTGGCTTTGCAATGGGCATCGAGCGTCTGGTGCTGCTGCTGGAGACCCTGGAGCAGATCCCGGAAGAGATCTCCCGTCAGGTCGACGTGTACCTTTGCGCGTTCGGTGAAGCTGCCGAGCTTGCCGGTCTGACGCTCGCCGAACAGGTGCGCGACCGTCTGCCGAACCTGCGTCTGCAGGTCAATGCCGGTGCCGGTAGCTTCAAGAGTCAGTTCAAGAAAGCCGACAAGAGCGGCGCGCTGTATGCTCTGATCCTCGGCGACGAAGAGCTCGGCCAGAAGATCATTGGCGTCAAACCCCTGCGTGGTCAGGGTGAACAACAAAATATTGCTTGGGACGCTCTGTCAGAGCACCTGGCCTCCTGCGTCGTGCAGGGTTGAAGCTGATTAACAGCCGTTTTAGCGAATAGGAGTATTGGGGTGTCGAGTTCCGAAGATGATGAGCTGGCGGGAGTCAAGGACTGGTGGCAGCGCAACGGCAAACCCCTGGTTGCAGGTGGCCTGCTGGCGCTGATCGTGGTCCTGGGCTGGCAGTTCTGGCAGAGATATCAGGCTAATCAGTCGCAAGGCGCCTCGATGCTCTACCAGCAGTTGCTCGAAACCGCACTGACGCCAAGTGGCCAGGCAGACACCACGCGTGTCGCCGAAATCTCCGGCAAGCTGAAAAGCGAATACGGCGGCACCACTTATGCGCAGTACGGCAGTCTTTTCGTCGCCAAGGTGGCAGTGGATACCGGTAAACTCGACGACGCAGCAGCAGAGCTGAAAGTCGTTGCCGACAAGCCTGCCAACGAAACGCTGGGTGAAATTGCCCGTCAGCGTCTGGCACGAGTGCTGGCTGCACAGAACAAGGCTGATGATGCGCTGAAGCTGCTGGACGGCGATGCTGAAAAGTCGTTCTTGGCCAGCCGTGAAGAACTCAAGGGTGACCTGCTGGTTCAGCTGGGTCGTACCGACGAGGCACATGCTGCATACCAAAAGGCCAAATCCGCTCTGTCTGAAGAGGCAGCGGTCGGTGGTCTGCAAATGAAGCTCGACGATCTGGCGAAAGGGGATGCGTGACGTGATTCGTTGGAAACATGCAGCATTGCTGGCTCTGGCCATTCTGGCCGCGGGTTGCAGCAGCAACAGCAAGAAAGAACTGCCGCCGGCCGAGCTGACTGACTTCAAGGAAGAAGTGGTCCTGCAAAAGCAGTGGAGCCGCTCCATCGGTGACGGTCAGGGCAAAACTTACAATATGCTGGTTCCGGCCATCGACGGCGATCGCATCTATGCGGCCGACGTCACGGGCGAAATCGTTTCGCTGGATCGCCTGACCGGCGACGTGATCTGGAAGAAAGATCTCGAGCTGCCGGTCTCCGGCGCGGTGGGCGTAGGTTACGGCCTGGTGATGATCGGCACCCTCAAGGGTGAAGTCGTTGCCATGGACGCCACCACCGGCGAAGAGAAATGGCGCGCTCGCGTAAGCAGCGAAGTACTGGCCCCGCCTGCCACCAACGGCAGTGTTGTCGTGGTTCAGACCCAGGATGATCGCGTGGTCGGCTTCGATGCCTCCACCGGTTCCCAGCTCTGGATCTACGAAAGCACGCCTGCGGTACTGACCCTGCGCGGTACAGGCGCTCCTTTGGCGACCAACCGTCTTGCGGTGGCCGGTCTGTCCACGGGCAAGGTTGTTGCGCTGGATATCACCAACGGCGTGCCGATCTGGGAGCAGCGTGTAGCGGTTCCACAGGGTCGTTCGGAACTGGACCGTGTGGTCGATATCGACGGCGGTCTGCTGCTGTCCGGCGGTACACTGTACGTCGCGACCTATCAGGGTCGTGTTGCCGGTCTGGAACTGGAAAGCGGTCGTGTGCTCTGGCAGCGTGACGCGTCGAGCTACTCGGGCGTTGCCCAGGGCTTCGGCAGCGTTTACGCCACCCTGGCTTCCGGCACCGTCGAAGGTATCGACGAGCGTTCTTCCTCCGCACTGTGGAGCAACGAATCTCTGGCCCGCCGTCAACTGGGCGCGCCGGAAGTGTATTCCAGCTACATCGCGGTCGGCGACATGGAAGGCTATCTCCACCTGTTGAGCCAGGTAGACGGTCGTTTCGTGGGTCGTCAGCGTATCGACAGCGACGGCCTGCGTGCTCGTCCGCTGGTGGTTGGTGACATGATTTACGTGTATGGCAACAGCGGCAAACTGGAAGCCCTGACCATCAAGTAATGATTGACGAAGCCAGAGGCTCAAGGCCTCTGGCGACCTTGCTCAGGCAAGGCTGCGGTGCCCTCGGGCGCCGCTCCGAACTCCGGCCGCTGCCCTGCAGCGGCTTTTGTATTTTCTGAAATAACGAAGTGGAGAGCCTAATGGTTCCCGTAATCGCCCTGGTGGGTCGACCGAACGTCGGCAAGTCCACCATGTTCAACCGCCTGACCAGGACCCGCGACGCTATTGTCGGCGATCTGTCCGGTCTTACCCGTGATCGCCAATACGGAGAGGCGAAGTGGCAGGGGCGCTCCTATATTCTGATCGACACCGGCGGTATCTCCGGTGACGAGCATGGCATGGACGAAAAGATGGCCGAGCAGTCGCTGCTGGCCATTGAAGAAGCCGATGTGGTGCTGTTTCTGGTAGACGCCCGTGCAGGCTATACCGCTGCCGATCAGATGATTGGCGAGCACCTGCGCAAACGTAACAAGCGTTCCTACGTGGTCGCCAACAAGATCGATAACATCGACGAGAACCTGGCCCGTGCCGAGTTCAGCCCGATGGGTCTGGGTGACGCCATTCCGGTGGCCGGTGCCCATGGTCGCGGCATCTCGCAGATGCTGGAAATCGCCCTGCGCGAATTCCCGCGCGATGAAGATGACCAGGAAGACGCTGAAGTCGAAGAAGTCGCCGAAGGTCAGGAAGCCAAGCGCATTCCCGGCCCCAGCGAAAAGGACGGCATCAAGATCGCGATCATTGGTCGCCCCAACGTCGGTAAGTCGACGCTGGTCAACCGTATGCTTGGTGAAGACCGGGTTATCGTCTATGACGAGCCGGGCACCACGCGCGACAGTATCTACATTCCCTTCGAGCGTAACGAAGAGAAGTACACGCTGATCGACACCGCCGGTGTGCGCAAGCGCGGCAAGATCCACGAGGAAGTCGAAAAGTTCTCGGTGGTCAAGACGCTGCAGGCCATCAAGGACGCCAACGTGGTGATCTTCGTGATGGATGCCCGTGAGGGTGTCGTCGATCACGACCTCAACCTGTTGGGCTTTGCGCTGGAAGCCGGTCGCGCACTGGTCATCGCACTGAACAAGTGGGACGGCATGACACCGGGCGAGCGTGACTACGTGAAGGTCGAGCTGGAACGTCGTCTGTTCTTCGTCGATTTCGCGGACATTCACTTCATCTCGGCCTTGCACGGCACCGGCGTGGGCAACCTGTATCAGTCGGTACAGAACTCGTTCAAGTCGGCAGTGACCCGCTGGCCGACCAGCCGCCTGACCCAGATTCTCGAAGACGCCGTCAGCGAGCACGCGCCGCCGATGGTCGGCAGCCGCCGCATCAAGCTGCGTTACGCTCACCTGGGTGGCGCCAACCCGCCGCTGATCGTTATTCACGGTAACCAGGTCGAGAAGGTCCCGAAATCCTACGTCCGTTATCTGGAAAACACCTATCGTCGCGTGCTCAAGCTGGTCGGTACGCCGATCCGTATCGAGTTCAAGGGCGGCGAGAACCCGTACGAAGGCAACAAGAACACGCTGACTGACCGTCAGGTCAACAAGAAGCGTCGGATGATGTCGCACCACAAGAAAGCCGACAAGAAGCGCCGCGACAAGCGTTGAATCGTCTGTAGGAAATGTACGAAAAAGGCACCTCTGGTGCCTTTTTTTATGCGCGCTCCATGGGCTATCCTGCCTGACCCGTGCCGTCGTGGTGCCGGGGGATTGCAGGGAAAGGGCTCCATGATCGACAGCAAGCTGCCTAATGTGGGCACCACCATTTTCACCGTCATGTCTCAACTGGCTGCCGAAACCGGCGCCATCAACCTGTCTCAGGGCTTTCCCGATTTCGATGGCCCGCAGGCGCTGCGCGATGCGGTGTGCCGTCATGTCATGCAGGGTCACAATCAGTATTCACCTATGACCGGTCTGCCCGCGCTTCGTCAACAGGTCGCGGCCAAGATCGCCCGCAGCTATGGGCGCACCGTCAGCCCGGAGACTGAAATTACCATCACGCCCGGCGCGACCCAGGGCATCTTCTGTGCGATCCAGACGGTCATCCGTCCCGGCGACGAAGTGATCATTTTCGATCCGTGCTACGACAGCTACGAGCCTGCGGTCGAACTGGCGGGCGGGCGCTGCGTCCACGTGCAGTTGGGGCTTGATGATTTTTCCATCGACTGGCAGAAACTTACCGACGCGCTCAGCCCGCGCACGCGAATGATCGTCATCAACAGCCCGCACAACCCAAGCGGTGCGTTGATCAGTCGTGCCGAGCTGGATCGGCTGGCAGCGCTGATTGCCGGGCGAGATATCTATCTGCTCAGTGACGAGGTGTACGAACATCTGGTCTTCGACGGTCAGCGGCACGTGAGCGTGCTGGATCACGAGGAGCTGTATCAGCGGGCGTTCGTTGTGAGTTCGTTCGGCAAGACCTATCACGTCACTGGCTGGAAAACCGGCTATGTGGTCGCGCCGCCTGCGTTGACCGCCGAGATGCGCAAGGTCCACCAGTACGTAAGCTTCTGCGGCGTGACCCCGCTGCAATTCGCGCTGGCCGACTTCATGGCTGAACACCCTGAGCATGTTGATGAACTGCCAGCGTTTTATCAGGCCAAGCGCGACTATTTCTGCGATCAGCTGCAAGCATCACGCTTCGCGTTCAAGCCGGTCGGCGGTACGTATTTTCAGTTGGTGGACTATTCGCAGATTCGTCCGGACCTCAATGATGTCGACATGGCGCTGTGGATGACCCGCGAGCATGGCGTGGCCAGCATCCCTATCTCCCTGTTTTATCAACGTCCGCCTGAAGGACAGCGATTGATCCGTTTGTGCTTCGCCAAGCAAGAGGAGACGCTGCGTCTGGCAGCGGAAAAACTATGCGCGATCTGAGTCAGTTGCCGAACCTGAGCCTTGCCTTGATCCAGACCACACTGGTCTGGCATGACCGGGACGCCAATCTCCAGCACTTCGAATCGCTGCTCAGCCAGGCGAAGGGCGCCGATCTGGTGATCCTGCCGGAGATGTTCACCACCGGCTTCTCGATGGAGTCCGAAGCGCTGGCGGAGCCCGAGGCGGGACCGACGTCCGAGTGGCTGCTGCAGCAAGCCAGGCGAATCAATGCAGTGATCACTGGCAGTGTGATCATTCGTGCGGCCGATGGCAGTCATCGTAACCGCCTGCTGTGGGCGCGCCCGGATGGCGAGCTGCTGCATTACGACAAGCGCCATCTGTTCCGCATGGCCGGGGAGCATGAGCACTACACGCCCGGCGAGCGCCAAGTGATGTTCGAGCTCAAGGGCTGGCGCATTCGTCCACTGATCTGCTACGACCTTCGTTTCCCGGTGTGGAGCCGTGACGCGCAGGACACCGACCTGCTGCTGTACACCGCCAACTGGCCGGGTGCTCGGCGCTTGCATTGGAACCGGCTGTTGCCTGCCCGGGCGATTGAAAACCTGTGTTATGTGGCCGCCGTCAATCGCATCGGCACCGACGGCAAGGGCTTCGCTTACACAGGTGACAGCCAGGTCCTGGATTTCCAGGGTGAGAGTCTGCTCGGCGCTGGCGAGGCCGATGGGGTGTTCCAGGCAACCCTCAGCGCGGCTGATCTTCAGGCCTATCGCACGCGTTTCCCGGCAGGATTGGACGCTGATTCATTTATTATCAATTAAATGCTTCAGAATGTTACGAGTCGGCCGATACCGTTCGCAGACAATCAGGAGATCGCCATGGTTACCATCAATACGTCCACGCTGAGCGCTTACCCGAACTCGCTGTCGTTAACAGTCAAGAATCAGGACGCGCAGACAGCTATTGCTACTGCCACCACGGACGATGATAAAAAGACCACGGAAGTGAATCTGGAAGGTGCTAAAGCAAACAGTGCGTCCGACGGCGGCAGCGTTGGAGGGTCAAGCAAAAGTGCGCTCGATTCAACCAAAGACAAAATCAAAGAGATGATCAAGCTGGCTCAGAAGCAGTTGGCTGAGCAGCAGGCTCAACTGGCTGCTGTTCAGGCCAGCCAAGGCACGCCTGACGAAAAGGCGATGAGGGCGATGGCTATCCAGACGCAGATCATGGCGACCAGCTCCAACCTGCAGACTCTTCAAGGTGCGTTGTTGCAGCTTGAGACTGAGGGTGGCGTGAAAACCACTGTCTGAAGCGCGTCTCGTGGACGATTCCACGAAACTCATATGAAAAAGCCTCCCTTTCTCAACGAGAGGGAGGCTTTTTCAGTTCAGCGCTACGGCGCCTACTCGTTCACGTTCATGAACTTCTTCGCCCACTCGACGTAGTCTTCAGGCTGGGTGTAAGTGTGGGTCAGCTCGGTCGCGCTCATGTTCGAGGTGCTGCCCAGAATCTGCCGCTGCTCGCGCAGGCAGTCATAAGTTGCCTTGATTGCCGCAAAGTACGCCGCATGTCCATGCACGCAGACGCGCACACCCATCTCGGCCAGACGGTCATTGTCATGCAGCTCCGGGTTGCCATAGGTGACCAGCATCAGCGGCACGGTCAGGCCTTCGGAGATCTGCGCCAGGTGATCAAAGTCGCGGATGCCGACGATGGTGATGCCGTCAGCGCCAGCGGCCTGGTACTGCTGCACACGGCTGATGGCTTCCTGAACCGGAATGATCGCTGCGTTGGTGCGGGCGAAGATCGACATTTCAGGATCGACGCGTGCTTCCAGCGCTGCGCGAATCTTGCCGACACCTTCTGCTGTGGAAATCAGGTCCGTCGATTTACGGCCAAACTGCGCGGGCAGCAAGGTGTCTTCAATGGTCAGCGCCGAGATGCCGGCACGTTCCAGTTCAGTGACAGTGCGCATGACGTTAAGGGCGTTGCCGTAACCATGGTCTGCGTCTGCAATGACGGGAAGCTGTGCGACACGGCCGATGCGCGTGGCCTGTTCGACGAACTCGCTGAGCGTGATCAGGGCGAAGTCGGGCGCTGCCAGTACTTGCAGCGAAGCGACCGAACCGCCAAGGATGCCGACTTCAAAGCCCAGGTCGGCGGCGATGCGCGCAGACATCGGGTCGAATACCGAAGCGGTGTGATAGCAGGATTTTGACGAGGTCAGCTCACGAAAGCTGCGGCGCAGGTCTTGATGGGAAGCCTTGGGCATAATCGCTCCAAATGTGATTGGATCAGCTCGGCGTTGACGACGCCAAAGCTGTTTTCAATGCACGGAAGGTCTGCCCGTGCATTTTCTTCGTCGGGGAAACAATGCAATAGTCGTCTTGGTTTTTATAGGAAGGTGGAGCGGGCAGGTCAATTGGGACGGGCATCTTCAGCCTATGAATGGCTGTTCGATTCAGGCCGGTCCAAGCCAAGGGCAGCATGCTACCACAGCGTCGAAAAAAAGATTATGCCGAAACTGACAGGGTCATGCGCACAATGGAATAGCCCTTGAGGGCGCGTAGCAGAGGCGGGAAGGGGGTGTCGGGTTGAAAGGGCAGCGGATCAGTGTCCGCTGCCACGTTCATTCACTCAGGCTGCTTTGGCTTGCGCCTGGCTCAGCGAGCGGTTCAGCGCGCTGAACAGTGCGCGGAAGCTGGCGGTGGTGATGTTTTCATCGATGCCCACGCCGTGTACCGCCTTGTCACCATTCACACGCAGCTCGATATAGGCAGCGGCCTTGGCCGTGGTGCCGGAACCGATGGCGTGTTCGTTGTAGTCCATGATTTCCACGGAAATCGGCAGACCGGCCACCAGTGCTTCCAGAGCGCCTTTGCCCTTGCCGCGCCAGTGCTGGGTTTCACCATCGACATGCACTTCGGCATCGACCGAGCTGTTGCCGTTCTCTTCCTGCAGCTTGTGGCTGATCAACGCGTAAGGTGTGTTGGCCTGCAGGTATTCACGACGCAGCAACGAGTGGATCTGCTCGGCAGTCATCTCAAGGCCCAGACGGTCTGTTTCACCCTGAACCACCTGGCTGAACTCGATCTGCATGCGGCGAGGCAGCGAGATGCCGTATTCCTGTTCCAGCAGGTAGGTGATGCCACCCTTGCCCGACTGGCTGTTGACGCGAATCACTGCCTCGTAGCTGCGACCGATATCGGCCGGGTCGATCGGCAGGTAAGGCACTTCCCACAACTCGCCTTCCTTCTGCTGAGTGAAGCCCTTGCGGATGGCATCCTGGTGCGAGCCGGAGAAGGCGGTGTGAACCAGGTCGCCCACGTAGGGGTGACGCGGGTGAACCGGAATCTGGTTGCACTCTTCGACGACCTTGCGCACACCGTCGATGTCCGAGAAGTCCAGCTCAGGGTGGATGCCCTGGGTGTAGAGGTTCAAGGCGACGGTGACCAGATCGACGTTACCGGTACGCTCGCCGTTGCCGAACAGGCAGCCTTCGACACGATCCGCGCCCGCCATCAGGCCCAGCTCGGTAGCGGCGACGCCGGTGCCACGGTCATTGTGGGTATGGAGGCTGATCAGTACGCTGTCACGGCGCGTGATATGACGGCCAAACCACTCGATCTGGTCGGCATAAATATTGGGTGTCGCTACTTCAACGGTTGCAGGCAGGTTCAGGATCACCTTGTTCTGAGGCGTCGGGTTCCAGACTTCGATCACCGCGTCGCAGACTTCCTTGGCGAACTCCAGTTCGGTCGCGCTGAACGTTTCGGGCGAGTACTGGAAGGTCCACTGGGTTTCAGGCTGTTGAGCGGCGTATTTGACGAACAGCTTGGCAGCATTGACCGCGATGTCCTTCACGCCGGCCTTGTCCTGGTTGAACACAATGCGGCGGAACGCCGGGCAGGTCGCGTTATACAAGTGAACAATGGCCTTCTTGGCACCGCGCAGCGATTCGAACGTACGGGCGATCAGGTCTTCACGCGCCTGGGTCAGCACCTGAATGGTGGTGTCATCCGGGATGTGGCCATCTTCGATCAGGGTGCGCACGAAGTCGAAATCAGTCTGCGAAGCGGACGGGAACGAGGCTTCGATTTCCTTGACGCCGACGCTGACCAACGTCTTCCAGAAGCGCAGCTTCTTGGCCGCATCCATAGGCTCGATCAGCGACTGGTTACCGTCACGCAGGTCGGAACTGCACCAGATCGGCGCCGCAGTGATGGTCTTCGAAGGCCAGGTGCGGTCAGGCAGATCAATGGTCGCAAACGCGCGGTACTTGTTCGAGGGATCTTTGAGCATGGTCATGTGGATAGTCCTTTGTACTTATAGGCCGGAAAGAGGCGGCCAACCGTTATCGCTAACTAAGGTCGAGGCACTGCAATCAAGCCCGGCAGTCGTGCACTGACCAGGCTGAGGCACCGATGTTGGCGCAACAGGAATAGGGTTGGAGAGGTTTTCATGAGGCCAACCGTAACCATTGGGGTCAACGATGGCAAGTACTTGAAAATAATTGGGATAAATTCTTGTTATCTTTGATTTTTGGCTTTTTTATCGCGTACTGAGTGTGTTTTTATCTGAGTTATTGTTGCCGGACATTGAAGTGCGCAAGATGCGCGTGCACATCTTTTGAGATCGGGGTGGATGATGAACGAGAAAGACTGGAAGCACCTGAGTGCGTTGCGAGAGGCAGCAGTAGAGCGGCTGTACGATCGCATATTCGAGAATCTGAAAATGGCCGTTCAGGCGGATGACAAAACCGGACGTGAGAAAGTATTCGGTGCCAAGCAGGCTATCGACGCGGGATTGGAAGAGGTGAGATACACCTTTGATTCGCTCCGGCACTCTCGCTCCAATGCCAATATCATTCTATTGGCAATGGTGAACGCAGAGTTGGTCACCGAGCAGGAGATGGCGAGCTTCAGTGAGGACGTCCAGCAACATATCTCGAGTATCCTGAATGACCCGCTTTGACGGTGCGGCAAGTTTTGCTCTCATCGTTACACACAAGTCGCAACGCGCATCTGGAACGGGCACTATTTCGGCCGTGGGAGCGGGCCGAGCGGCGTTCCGTTTGTCCGCGAAAAGGCCGGTACATCCGACGCATATGCGGTGGCTGAAATACTGCATTCGCGGACAAGTCCGCTCCCACGGGTTTGCTGCGCGACAGCGCTACGTCGAAGACGTGGTGGCGCCTCCTACAGCCTTATGCAGGGCGTAGATCTGTTCTCTGCGGTTCAGGGTTGAAACGCACCGATAAAGATCGCCGGATCAACGCGGGAATCGTTCAGGCTGACGTTCCAGTGCATGTGCGGACCTGTTGCGCGGCCGGTTGCGCCTACTTCGCCAACGACACCGCCACGCGGTACGAGATCACCCTGTTTCACGCTGATCTTCGACATGTGGCAGAACATGCTGATAAAGCCCTGACCGTGATCGACGAACACGGTATTGCCATTGAAGAAGTAATCGCCAATCAGGATGACCTTGCCAGCAGCCGGTGATTTGATCGGCGTGCCCGCAGGTACCGCGAAGTCTAGACCGGCGTGCGGGTTGCGTTCTTCGCCATTGAAGAAGCGGCGGACCCCGAACTTGCTCGACAGCGGACCGTTGACCGGCTTGTCGAGGATCAGGTTGCTCGGCGTGCCGGGGCTGAAACTGCGGTAGGCGCGGATCTGTTCGGCCAGTTCGCCTTCGATGCGCTTGTTGTCTTCAGGGTTCGGATTGACCTGACGCTTGTTCTTCAGGGTGATGCGCTGCTCCGGGTATTTTTTGCTACCGACAGTGAAACTCAGCGAACGGCCGCCCGAGGCGATCTGCTCTGTGCCCGGTTTGACAGTCAGCGGAATGCCGACAATCGCCAGCCAGCGTGTGCCTTGTTCTTTAACCACCAGCACCCGCTTGCCTTGATAGGTCGCGGTCGGTGCCTGTGCGCCAGTGCCCAGATCGATGACGGCGACGCCGCCGGGAACGGGCTTGTTCAGCGCGCGGGTGATGAAGCTGTCGGCCTGAGCAGGCAGGCACAGCAGCAGAGCGAACAGCGGGGCGATAAAACGTAGCATCAGGCAGTCAGTCCAGAAGGGAAAGGGTCACGGGTGTCAGGTGATTGTCCTCGACCCGTACCTGCAACTCGCCTTCACCGAGCTTTGCAGTCAGGCGTTGGCCGGGTCGGGTTTGTGCGGCATTGCGGATCGCGTGACCGCGTTCGTCGAGCAGAATGCTGTAACCGCGACCCAAGGTAGCGAGCGGGCTGACCACGTTCAGGGTCTGCATCTGGCTTTGCAGCTGCAGCTTGCGGGCTTTGATCTGTTCGCGGATGGCGCGGGGCAGGCGCTCGGCCAGCACGTCCAGACGCTGGCGCAGGAATGCCAGCGTGCGCCCCGGATGCTGGGCGGCAAGACGGCTTTCCATATGGGCCAGACGTACCTGACGCTTGTGCATGCCTTGCTCGAAGGCGCGGCGCATGCGCATATCCAGGTCATCGAGACGCTGGGATTGCTGGCGCAGACGTTCGCCGGGATGACGAAGGCGTCGGGAAATCCCTTCAAGGCGCAGGCGTTCGCGCATCAGACGATCCTGCATGCGGCTGACGAGCCGGCGATGCAGGTTGTCCACGCGACGGTGCAGGTCGCTGGAATCGGGAGCCAGCAGCTCGGCTGCGGCGGACGGCGTCGGTGCACGTACGTCAGCCACAAAGTCACTGATCGACACGTCGGTCTCATGTCCGACTGCGCTGACGATCGGCGTTACGCAGGCGTCGATTGCGCGGGCCACGGCTTCTTCGTTGAAGCACCACAGGTCTTCCAGCGATCCGCCACCACGAGCCAGAATCAGCGCGTCAAAGCCACGGGAATCAGCCAGCTTGATGGCGCGGACGATCTGGTTGATGGCTTCGCGGCCCTGAACGGCAGTCGGGATCAGGGTCAGCTCGACACGCGGTGCGCGACGGCGAAACACGCTGATGATGTCGCGAATCACTGCTCCGGTCGGCGAACTGATGATGCCGATACGCTGCGGATGCAAGGGCAGGGCGACCTTGCGTTCGGCGCTGAACAGACCTTCATCGCTGAGCTTGGCTTTCAGCGCATCGAACGCCAGACGCAACGCACCGTCACCGGCAGGCTCCACGGTGTCGAGTATCAACTGATAGTCGCCTCGACCCTCGAACAGCGACACCTTGCCGCGTACCTTGACCTGCAGACCGTCCTTGAGCGCCTGGCGCACGCGCGCTGCACTCTGGCGAAACAGCGCGCAACGCACCTGCGCGCCCGAGTCCTTCAGGGTGAAGTACACATGGCCCGAGGCGGGGCGCGAGAGGTTGGAAATCTCGCCCTCGACCCAGATGCTGCTGAACACATCCTCCAGCAACACCCGCGCACGGCCGTTGAGCTGGCTGACAGTAAGGACTTCCCGGTCGAGGCCGAGTCTTGCGAAAGGGTCTTTGATCATGTCGGGCATCATAAAGGCAATGCCGGTCGAGCGCACGAGGTCTGCGCCCTCACGCTGATCGTTCCGCACGCTCTGCGTGGGAATGCCGCCCAGGACGCTCCGCGTCCGTTCTCTCAGGCAACCCTGAACGTGAAGGCGACACGTCGGCGTCTTTGCTAAAGTCCTTTCATTCCCTCCAGAAAGGAAGCGTCGTGGGCGATATCGGGGTGTTCGCAGCATTCTCTCAACTGGGATTCACGCCGCTCGACTGGCTGATCATCGAGCTCAGCGTGGCCGCCGCTTATATCGTCTTCGGCATCGCCGGTTTCGGCACGGCACTGGTGGCAGGTCCCATCCTGATTCACTTCATGCCGCTGTCACGCATCATTCCGCTGCTGGTCATGCTCGACTTCCTCGCCGCCTTCGGCAATCTGCTGCCGTCCCGCCAGTCCGTAGTCAAATCCGAACTGATGCGCCTGCTTCCTTGTATGGCAGTGGGCTGCACGCTGGGTGTGCTGTTTCTGCTCAATCTGCAGTCCGATCTTCTGCTTCTATTAATGGGCATCTTTGTCACGGCCTATGCGCTGTACAGTCTGGCAGTCAAGGTTCGGCCGACTCAGCTGACCGCAGGCTGGGCCATTCCCATGGGCACCCTCGGCGGGCTGTTCGGTGCGTTGTTTGGCAGCGGCGGCTTTTTATATGCGATTTACCTCAACAGCCGCCTGACGTCCAAAGAACAGGCGCGGGCCACGCAAAGTGCACTGATCAGCTGTAGCACCATCGTGCGCCTGAGCCTGTTTCTGATCGCTGGTGTCTACGCCGACATCCCGCTGCTGGTGCTCGGTGTCTGCCTGTTGCCCGTGATGCTGCTCGGCTCTTGGGTGGGGAGGGCGCTGACCAAACGCTTGTCCCGCGAAACCTTCGTGCGTCTGGTGACGTGGCTGGTGCTGGTCAGCGGCATCGCCCTGATTGGCCGCTACATCGCGGGCTGAATGCGAATTTCACGCTTGACCTGAAACCATGGCCGATTAAGCTGCGGCCTCAATCCGTTTCAAGCGACACACTGTCATGAACACCCAAAGCATCATCGTCCCGCAAATCTCTACCTTCCCGGCCCACGAAGCCAGAGCGCGCCTCATCCTGCGCTGGCTGATCAAACTCAACGTGGTCGAGCCGGAGCTGACCACCTGCGGACGCGCTGGCAACAAAATGGCCTATGCCGTGGCGCCGGGTGCCAGACGTGTGGTGCAGAACCCTGAGGCGTTGCCGTTTGGGCAAGTCGTCAATGGCCTGGAGATCGTGACCAAGCGCTGCATCTTCACGCCCCTCAATAATTTCGCCGAAGAAGCCGGTTGCCCTGAATGCCGCCGCGAAATCGGCGAAGCGCTGTTCGACAGCCTCGAAGACTGGATGCCCGGTCACACCGACAACTTCACCTGCCCTGAATGCCGCCATGAAGACGACATCAACGGCTTTCTGTTTCTGGATGCCTGCGGTTTTTCCAACCTGGGATTCATCTTCAACAACTGGCTGGACGCGTCCTTCACCCAGACCTTTCTCGACGACTTCGCCGAACGTCTGGATCGCCCGGTGTCCTTCGTAAAGGTGCGTCTATAAACGGCTTCAATAATAGACTGAGGTTTACATTGAGCCGGGCGGGGTGTGTGGGTATAATGGCGCGCTTCCAATTTTCCCGCCCGGGAGCCCCCGCGATGCTGCGTATCAGTCAAGAAGCCCTTACATTCGACGACATTCTCCTTGTGCCCGGTTATTCCGAGGTACTGCCCAACGAAGTCAGTCTGAAAACCCGTTTGACCCGTGGCATCGAGCTGAATATTCCTTTGGTCTCCGCTGCAATGGACACCGTCACTGAGGCCCGTCTGGCAATTGCCATGGCTCAGGAAGGCGGTATCGGTATCATCCACAAGAACATGACCATCGAGCAGCAGGCTGCCGAAGTGCGCAAGGTCAAGAAGTTCGAGGCCGGTGTCGTCAAGGACCCGATCACGATCGAAGCCGACGCCACCGTTCGCGATCTGTTCGAACTCACCCGCATGCACAACATTTCCGGCGTACCCGTGCTGCATGATGGCGACCTGGTCGGCATCGTGACGTCCCGCGACGTACGTTTTGAAAACCGCCTTGATGTCCCTGTCCGCGAAGTGATGACGCCCAAAGAGCGTCTGGTCACCGTGCGCGAAGGCGCAGACAAGAACGAAGTGCGTGAACTGCTGCACAAGCACCGTCTGGAAAAAGTCCTTATCGTTGACGCGAATTTCGCGCTCAAGGGCATGATGACCGTCAAGGACATCGAAAAAGCCAAGGCCTATCCGCTGGCCAGCAAGGACGACCAGGGTCGTCTGCGTGTCGGCGCTGCAGTCGGCACCGGCAAAGACACCGGCGAGCGCGTTACCGCGCTGGTTGCCGCTGGGGTTGACGTAGTGGTTGTCGACACCGCGCACGGTCACTCCAAAGGCGTGATCGATCGCGTTCGCTGGGTCAAGGACAACTTCCCTGAAGTGCAGGTCATCGGCGGCAACATCGCCACCGGCGAAGCGGCCAAGGCGCTGGTCGCCGCTGGCGCTGACGCGGTCAAGGTCGGTATCGGCCCAGGCTCGATCTGCACCACCCGTATCGTTGCCGGTGTCGGCGTTCCACAGATCAGCGCCATCGCCAACGTTTCCGCTGCCCTTGAAGGCACCGGCGTTCCGATGGTCGCCGACGGCGGTATCCGCTTCTCCGGTGACCTGTCCAAGGCCATCGTGGCTGGCGCATCCTGCGTGATGATGGGTTCGATGTTTGCCGGTACTGAAGAAGCACCGGGCGAAATCGAACTGTTCCAGGGCCGTTCCTACAAGGCCTACCGCGGCATGGGTTCGCTGGGTGCAATGTCCCAGGCGCAAGGCTCGTCCGACCGCTACTTCCAGGACTCGTCCGCCGGTGCCGAAAAACTGGTGCCGGAAGGCATCGAAGGCCGTGTTGCCTACAAGGGCCCGCTGTCCGCCATCATCCATCAACTGATGGGCGGTCTGCGTTCCTCCATGGGTTACACCGGCAGCGCCACCATCGAAGAAATGCGCACCAAGCCTGAGTTCGTGCGCATCACCGGTGCCGGCATGGCTGAATCCCACGTCCACGACGTGCAGATCACCAAGGAAGCGCCGAACTATCGCGTTGGTTGATCCGGATTGCATCGTGGTTCACGCCGCGATGCAGCCCAGCAAGTTTCATAGCCGGGGCTGTTGACGCAGCCCCGTGTCGTTTCTGTTTTTTGACGAGATTGAGTCATGGCCCTCGACATTCACGCCC
This sequence comes from Pseudomonas viridiflava, assembly GCF_900184295.1. Classification (NCBI taxonomy): domain Bacteria; kingdom Pseudomonadati; phylum Pseudomonadota; class Gammaproteobacteria; order Pseudomonadales; family Pseudomonadaceae; genus Pseudomonas; species Pseudomonas viridiflava. The sequence continues at coordinate 4,591,257 of NZ_LT855380.1, read as the reverse complement.
ACCGTATCCTGATCCTCGACTTCGGTTCCCAGTACACCCAGCTGATCGCCCGCCGCGTGCGTGAAATCGGCGTGTACTGCGAACTGCATCCGTTCGACATGGACGACGAAGCGATTCGCGAATTCGCCCCGCGCGGCATCATCCTCGCCGGTGGCCCGGAATCCGTGCACGAAGCCAACAGCCCGCGCGCACCGCAGGCCGTGTTCGACCTCAACGTCCCGATCTTCGGCATCTGCTACGGCATGCAGACCATGGCTGAACAGCTGGGCGGCCGCGTTGCCGGTTCCGACCTGCGCGAGTTCGGTTATGCCCGCGTTGACGTCGTCGGCAAGAGCCGCATCCTCGACGGCATCGAAGACCACATCGACGCTGATGGCGTGTTCGGTCTCGACGTCTGGATGAGCCACGGCGACAAGGTCACCGAAATCCCGGACGGCTTCCACGTCCTGGCCAGCACCCCGAGCTGCCCGATCGCCGGCATGGCCGACGACACCCGTGGCTACTACGGCGTGCAGTTCCACCCGGAAGTGACCCATACCAAGCAGGGCGGTCGCATCCTGTCGCGCTTCATCCTCGACATCTGCGGCTGCGAAGCCCTTTGGACGCCGTCGCACATCGCCGACGACGCCATCGCCACCATCCGCGCTCAGGTCGGCACCGACAACGTTCTGCTGGGCCTGTCCGGCGGTGTTGACTCCTCCGTGGTCGCAGCCCTGCTGCACAAGGCCATCGGCGACCAACTGACCTGCGTCTTCGTCGACAACGGCCTGCTGCGTCTGCACGAAGGCGAGCAGGTCATGGCCATGTTCGCCGAGAACATGGGCGTCAAGGTCATCCGCGCCAACGCCGAAGAGCAGTTCCTGAACAACCTGGAAGGCGAGAGCGATCCAGAGAAGAAGCGCAAGATCATCGGCCGCACCTTCATCGACGTGTTCGATGCCGAATCCTGCAAGCTGGACAACATCAAGTACCTGGCCCAGGGCACCATCTACCCGGACGTGATCGAGTCGGCTGGCGCGAAAAGCGGCAAGGCGCACGTCATCAAGTCGCACCACAACGTGGGCGGCCTGCCGGAAGAAATGAACCTCAAACTGGTCGAACCCCTGCGCGAACTGTTCAAGGACGAAGTCCGCCGTCTGGGCCTCGAACTCGGCCTGCCGTACGACATGGTCTACCGCCACCCGTTCCCGGGCCCAGGCCTGGGCGTGCGCATCCTGGGTGAAGTGAAAAAGGAATACGCCGACCTGCTGCGTCGTGCCGACCACATCTTCATCGAAGAACTGCGCAAGGCCGACTGGTACCACAAAGTCAGCCAAGCCTTCGTCGTGTTCCAGCCCGTCAAATCGGTAGGCGTCGTCGGCGACGGCCGTCGCTACGCATGGGTCGTCGCACTGCGTGCCGTAGAAACCATCGACTTCATGACCGCACGCTGGGCACACCTGCCTTACGAGCTGCTGGAGACCGTGAGTGGCCGGATCATCAACGAGATCGAGGGTATTTCCCGCGTGACGTATGATGTGTCGAGCAAGCCGCCTGCGACGATTGAGTGGGAATGATTGGACGTCCGGCATTGCCGGGCACCAACTAGCAAGAAATGCCCTGGAGCCCGCGTAATTGCGGGCTTTTGGGTTTTTGGGTCTGGCAAATTCTGGCGGCTTTGTGCATCGCCACGTGCCGTGTTTATGTGGCTTGGTATGGGGTATACAAATAGGGGTGAACGTTTGTGTTTGCTGCGTCGCCAATGGCGTACATCTCACGGCTGCCAGAGTGCTACATCGATACCATTTCCCGGATCAGGAGCGCAGGCATGGTATCGAGAACGCTTGGCCGCGCAGGTTTCAGAAGTAGCTGTTTGTCGGTCCCGACGATCATGTCGGTACGGTAGATCAAACCGACCACGGCATTTTTATCGGCTGCGACCGGTCCACAGACTCCGTTTTTCGGTAAGCATACGAGCTCAGGCTGTGTTAAAGCACACATTGACACTCAGTCAATCAGTCTGCTAAGCGGTCGATGTCCATCTTGAGTTACCTCGACCATCGCCGAAAGCATCACGCTATCCGCGCCGTCCTGGGTAAGGACGGTCCAGAGTTCCGGTGGTTGGAACCGCACGCCGAAGGTTCCTGACTTCGCCACCACATAGACGTTTAGCACCTGACCGGCTTTCATCAGTGTTTCATCATTGACGGGGCTCTTATAACCGAGCACCTGAGGATTTTGAATCCGCATCTGGCCCATGGAGTATCCCACTAGCTCACGCACGGCCACCACTTGGTAGGCGTCAAGCTCCTGCTGAATGGCAGCGCCCACTTTAGACAACCGCTCGCCAGCCCGAATCTGGGCAATACCTTTTCGCAGCGCGCGTCGAGCTGTCATCAATAGTTGCTGCTGTTGTTCAGTTGCATTGGGGGTCGCGAATGTCCATGCCTGGGCTACATGTGCCTGTGGCGATGCAGCTACCAGCTCTACTTTCACAAGTGCAGCATCCGGAAATGGCGCGTCAGTAGGTGGGGCATTTGCCACTTGATGATTCACCGAAACCGACACCGCTTCTGGGTATCCCTTATAGCCCACTAACATCGGCCGCCAGCCATACTGCGAAAACTGCTTTAGTAAAAACTCTTGGATCGCTACACCGCTATCACCCCGGCGGATCATCGGTTTGACCTTAAGCAACATGTCACTGGCAAGGGGTGCTATCCGAGTCTCCTCAGCTAAAATCACCTCGCTATCCAGTTGACTAATCCTGGCCCCAAGCTCTCTGTTGCCTGCGGCGTAGCGGTCATATTTCGATTCTGTAGCAAAAGCACTTGTAAGAAAAAACAATGGAAGTAGTACGATCTTTTTCATGACGTGACGCCCTGAGCGTATTTTCAATGTCGCTAATCGTGTGCATGTAGGTGAGCTGGATCCATACCAGATCCAGGATAAGGAATGTCGATAGAGTATCGAAAAAATTTAGCCACGCTGACGTCAGCGGGAGCTGTTTGCGAAATGCGGTTATCGACAAATGCTGCACCGGCTCACAGGGCGTCCCTTTTAGTGATGCGCTATCGATGTCTTTCTCTCACTCACCGTTGATTCGTCGATGCTGCCTTCCTTGCACAGGTAGAGATTATCCGGCGAGAGTCCTGCGTCTTTCCACATACCCAGACTACGGGCTTTACCATAAGCCTGAAACAACAAAACCCGCATCGGCGGGCTTTGTTGTTTCACGCAAACACGTTGATCAGAAGTCGTAACGCACGTTCGCCGTGAAGGTGTCGGCGTCGAAACCGCTGCTGGTCAAGTAGTTGTAAGTCCCGCCCACGCTCCACGCGCCCACACGGTAGTTTGCGCCAAGTCCCAGCTCGTAGCTGTCGCGCGCCGGTGTGGCACCTGTGGTGGTGAAAGGGGTGCCGCCGAGCACGAAGGTGGAGGTGGTGCCGGCTTTGTCGCCGATGAAATCGTGCCAGGCCATCAGCTTGGCTTCCGGCTCCAGGCTACCCACGCCTACGTCAAAAGCGGCTGCCAGACGAGCGCCCAGGCCCATTTCGCCGATTTCGTAGCGCTGGCTACCGACGTTCAAAGCCGAGCCTCCGCCGCCTCTGGTTCCAGCCTATACGGTCCTGCGGCCGAAGCTGAGTTTCCCGCTACTGGTCTTTCCGGTGCTTTTACGCCAGGTGCCGTTAGGGTTGATCGCAATGTTGCTGCTGTTCATGGCGGTGTCACCCCAGGATCAGCAGAGCAAAGAGTGGGTTGTTGTCATGTTCGGCTCTGTGGTGATGGCGCTCATGGCATCGAGGGTTATCGTCGGCATCTACCAGCGTACGTCGCTCACGGTAGATCGGTCAGGTAACGCTGTGGTCGCAGGCGTTGAGCGCGCGTACCGGACGCCCCTTCGTGTGGTGATCAGTTGCGATTTCTCCCGCGTGCTCAGTTTTCGTACCTTTATCGTCTACGAGAATGGAAAACTGTTGGTGGCCTGTCATCACGACACGGTGCAGGACCGTGAGCACGCCCGCACCCTTGCAGCCTACCTGGGCGTGTCTGCTTACCACGAGAGCCGCTCTCAGGGACTCAGGAAGATCAGGGCGCCTGCCTGAACGTTTTGCCATGTTGTTTGCGTCTATCCTGCCGTCATCGAGCTGAACGACACGGGGCAGGGCGTCGCTGCTTCTCTGTTTTTAACAGCTCAGTGTTCGCGTTACTTCTTGACCCTTATCTTTCCCCAAATGCAGGTGTATCGTATTCGCCCCCGCGCACCGGCCCTCCGGACGCGCTCCCGTAGTCGTTTCGAGGTCTTCGCTTTATGTCCTTCACCCGCCGCCAAATCCTTACAGGCATCGCCGGTCTTGCCGTGGTCGGGCTGGGTGCGGGGGGGCTTCGCGTTATTGGCTGGGGCGTAAGGCGTCGGAAGCCGGTTCGGACTTCGTGTTGATCGCTGCGCCGCTGGACGTCGAGTTGGTTCCTGGCCACAAGACGCCTGCCTGGGCGTTTGGTGGTTCTGCGCCGGGGACGGAGTTGCGGGTGAGGCAAGGTGAGTGGCTGCGGTTACGGTTTATCAATCAGTTGCCGGTCGAGACGACGATTCATTGGCATGGCATTCGGTTGCCGTTGGAGATGGACGGTGTGCCGTATGTCTCGCAGTTGCCCGTCAAGCCGGGTGAGTATTTCGATTACAAGTTCCGGGTGCCGGACGCCGGTAGCTACTGGTATCACCCGCATGTCAGCAGCAGTGAAGAGCTGGGGCGTGGGCTGGTCGGGCCGTTGATCGTTGAAGAGCGTGAGCCGACCGGTTTCAGGCATGAGCGCACGGTCAGTCTGAAAAGCTGGCATGTGGACGAAGAGGGTGCGTTCACAGAGTTCAGCGTGTTGCGCGAGGCTGCGCGTGAAGGTACGGCGGGGCGGCTTTCGACGTTGAATGGTATTGCGCAGGCGGTCATTGAGTTGCCTGCCGGGCAGATTACCCGTGTGCGGCTGCTCAATCTCGACAATACCGTGACCTATCGCCTCAATCTGCCCGATGCCGAGGCGCAGATTTATGCGCTGGATGGCAATCCGGTCACGCCGCGTCCGTTTGGCGACGAGTACTGGCTTGGTCCGGGTATGCGGATCTGTCTGGCGATCAAGGCACCGACGGCTGGCGAGGAGATCTCGCTGCGTAACGGTCCGGTGCGGCTGGGCACGTTTCGTTCGGTCGCCAACAATGACGCGCCGGGCGAGTGGCCGCCGGAGTTGCCGGCCAATCCGGTTGCCGAGCCGGATCTGGAGCGCGCCGAGAAGATCAATTTCAATTTCGAGTGGGTGGGGTCTGTGTCGGTCAACACCGATAACGGCAAGCCGCCGAGCTTGTGGCAGATCAACGGCGAAGCCTGGGACATCACCGACAAAACCTGCGCGGATCGCCCGATTGCCAAGCTGAAGCTGGGTCAGAGCTACATTTTCGAATTGAAGAACATGACCCAGTACCAGCACCCGATTCACCTGCACGGCATGAGTTTCAAAGTGATTGCATCCAATCGGCGCAAGATCATTCCGTACTTTACCGATACTTTTCTGCTGGGTCGTAACGAGCGGGCGCGGGTGGCGCTGGTGGCCGATAACCCTGGCGTGTGGATGTTTCACTGCCATGTGATCGATCACATGGAAACCGGTCTCATGGCCGCCATCGAGGTGTCGTGATGCGCCAGCCACCGATTATCGATCGCAGCAACGATCAGTACTTCATGCGCGAGGCGCTGGCGCTGGCCGCCGAGGGTGCGCTGTTGGGTGAGGTGCCGGTGGGCGCTGTGGTCGTGCAGAACGGCGAGATCATTGGTCGTGGTTATAACTGCCCGATCAGTGGCAGCGACCCCAGCGCCCATGCCGAGATGGTTGCTATCAGGGAGGCTGCAAAGGCGGTGGACAATTATCGTCTGCCCGGCAGCACGCTCTATGTGACGCTTGAGCCGTGCAGTATGTGCGCGGGCCTGATCGTGCATTCCCGTGTGGCGCGTGTGGTCTACGGCGCGTTGGAGCCGAAGGCGGGCATCGTGCAGAGTCAGGGGCAGTTCTTCACCCAAGGGTTTCTCAACCATCGCGTATTGTTCGAAGGCGGTGTGCTGGGGGAGGAGTGCAGTGGGATGCTGAGCGAATTCTTCAGGTTGCGGCGTGCGGCTAAGGATGCTGAGAAGGGTAAGGCTTAGAGCGCGCTCTTGTCGTCGCTGGCGGCAGGTTCGGGGGTTGAGTCTGATGTCGGTTTGGTCTTGTCGACGCCGGGCACATGCAGATTACCCTCTGCGACCTGATCGCCTTCGAGCTGTGGCTGCGTGACCCAGGTCAGAATGTCGTAGTAGCGACGGATGTTGGCAACAAAATGTACCGGCTCACCGCCACGGGCATAGCCATAACGCGTTTTGCTGTACCACTTCTTCTGCGAAAGGCGCGGCAGCATTTTCTTCACGTCGAGCCATTTATTGGGGTTCAAACCCTCGCTCTCTGCCAGTTTGCGCGCATCTTCCAGGTGGCCGCTGCCTACGTTGTAGGACGCAAGAGCCAGCCAGGTGCGATCCGGCTCTTCTATCTTGTCGTCCAGTTGTTCCTTTACGTAGGCAAAGTACTTGGCTCCGCCCTGAATGCTCTGTCGTGCGTCCAGCCTATTGGTGACGCCCATGGCCTGCGCGGTGTTCTGGGTCAGCATCATCAGGCCGCGTACGCCAGTCTTGGACGTCACTGCAGGTTGCCACATCGATTCCTGATAGCCGATCGCCGCCAGCAGACGCCAGTCCACCTGCTCCTTCTTGGCGGACGACTGGAAGTGCTTCTCGTATTTGGGCAGGCGTTCCTGCAGATGCTGGGCGAAGGTGTACGCGCCGACATAACCCAGTACGTCGACATGGCCGTAGTAACGGTCTTTAAGACGCTGCAGGGTGCCGTTCTTCTCGACCTTGTCCAGATAGGCATTTATTTCGTTGAGCAAGCTGTTGTCTTCGCCCGGCCCCACAGCCCAGCGCTGTTCGCGGGCTTCACCCAGGTCGAAGGCGACGCGTACGTTGGGGAAGTAGACCTGGTTCATTGCCAGTTCGTTGGAATCGACCAGCGTGAGGTCAATCTGGCCTTCATCGACCATGCGCAGCAAGTCGACGACTTCTACCGCGTCGGATTCTTCGTATTCAATGCCGGGGTTCTGCACTTTCAGCGCGGCGAGCTGTTCGGCGTGGCTGCTGCCCTTGAGCACGACAATACGTTTGCCGACCAGATCACCCGCATCGGTCGGGCGTGACTGGCCGTTGCGATAGACGACCTGCGGCGTGACTCCAAGGTAAGAGTGGGAGAAGCGGGCCTGCTGCCTGCGCTTTTCCGTGTCGATCAGACCGGCGGCGCCCAGTACCGGGCCTCCCGGCTTGTTCATCTGGTCGAAAAGATCGTCCAGGTTGTCGGCGGTTTCGATCTTCAGTTCCACGCCCAGATCTTCGGCAAAGCGCTTCACCAGCTCGTATTCGAAGCCGGTTTCACCGTTGCGATCCTGAAAGTAGGTGGCCGGACTGTTGCGGGTGACCACGCGCAGCACACCGTCCTCCTTGACCCGCTCCAGTGTGTTGGGTTTATCCACACAGGCGCTGAGCATCAGGAAGAGTCCGGTTGCGATGAGCCACTTGGCGCAACGAGTGCGGAAATCGGGTCTGAAGAACATCGGTGCAGTATACGCAAAGCGCACCGGGCGCCATATCTCGACAGCGATGCTTGCGTCTGATAGGCAACGGCATTTTGATAGCATTTGTCGCGTTTTCGAAGGTGGAGTGACATTCGGGCGCATGGAATGCTGCCGTTTTGGGTGATCAACGTCCCAGTTTAGGCTAGAATACGCGGCCTCAAAGCACACCCCCTTCCCGAGGCTGTCCCGAAGATGTTGATCCTGCGCGGTGCTCCTGCCCTTTCTGCCTTCCGCCACAGCAAATTACTAGAACAACTGAAACAAAAAGTTTCAGCTGTCAGTGGCTTGTACGCTGAATTCGCTCACTTCGCCGACGTCACTGACGCTCTGTCCAGCGAAGAACAGCAGGTTCTCGACCGTCTCCTGAAATACGGCCCAAGCGTGCCGGTTCAAGAGCCGAGTGGCCGTCTGTTTCTGGTGTTGCCACGGTTTGGCACCATTTCGCCATGGTCGAGCAAGGCCAGCGACATCGCTCGCAACTGCGGTCTGGCGAAGATTCAACGCATCGAACGCGGGATCGCCTTCTATGTAGAAGGCCAGTTCAGCGACGCCGACGCTCAGTCCATTGCCGACAGCCTGCACGACCGCATGACTCAACTGGTCCTGGGCGACCACGAGCAGGCTGCCGGTCTGTTCAGCCACGCTCAGCCCAAGCCGTTGACGGCGATTGATATCCTGGGTGGCGGTCGCGCTGCGCTGGAAAAGGCCAACGTTGAATTGGGTCTGGCTCTGGCCGAAGACGAAATCGACTATCTGGTCACCAGCTTCAATGGGCTGGGTCGCAACCCTCACGACATCGAACTGATGATGTTTGCCCAGGCCAACTCCGAGCACTGCCGCCACAAGATTTTCAACGCCAGTTGGGATATTGACGGCCAGAGCCAGGAAAAAAGCCTGTTCGGCATGATCAAGAACACCTATCAGATGCACAGCGAAGGCGTTCTGTCTGCTTATAAGGACAACGCTTCGGTGATCGTCGGCAATGTCGCCGGTCGCTTCTTCCCGGATCCGGAAACCCGCCAGTACGGCGCGGTGCAGGAACCGGTGCATATTCTGATGAAGGTCGAGACGCACAACCACCCGACCGCAATCGCTCCGTTCCCGGGCGCATCGACCGGTTCCGGTGGTGAGATTCGCGACGAAGGTGCAACCGGTCGCGGCGCCAAGCCGAAGGCGGGTCTCACCGGTTTCACCGTTTCCAATCTGCAGATTCCGGGGTTCGTGCAACCCTGGGAGAAGCCTTACGGCAAGCCCGAGCGCATCGTGACCGCGCTGGATATCATGATTGAAGGCCCGCTGGGTGGCGCGGCGTTCAACAACGAGTTCGGCCGTCCTGCGTTGACCGGTTACTTCCGTACCTTCGAGCAATCGATCACCACACCGCATGGCGACGAAGTCCGCGGTTACCACAAGCCGATCATGCTGGCTGGCGGTATGGGCAACATTCGCGAAGATCATGTCCAGAAGGGCGAGATCACTGTCGGTTCCAAGCTGATCGTGCTGGGCGGTCCGGCCATGCTGATCGGTCTGGGCGGCGGTGCTGCGTCATCGATGGCGACCGGCACCAGTTCTGCGGATCTGGATTTTGCTTCGGTTCAGCGTGAAAACCCTGAAATGGAGCGTCGTTGCCAGGAAGTCATCGACCGTTGCTGGCAGTTGGGCGACCGTAACCCGATCAGCTTCATCCATGACGTGGGTGCCGGTGGTCTGTCCAACGCTTTCCCTGAGCTGGTCAACGATGGCGGTCGTGGCGGTCGTTTCGAACTGCGTAACGTGCCAAACGACGAGCCGGGCATGGCCCCGCTGGAAATCTGGAGCAACGAATCCCAGGAGCGTTACGTTCTGGCGGTGGGCGTTGAAGACTTCGACCGCTTCAAGGCGATCTGTGAGCGCGAGCGCTGCCCGTTCGCTGTGGTGGGCGAGGCGACTGCCGAGCCACAACTGACCGTGACCGACAGCCATTTCGGCAACAACCCGGTGGACATGCCGCTGGAAGTGCTGCTGGGCAAGGCCCCGCGCATGCACCGTTCGGTCGAGCGTGAAGCCGAGATGGGCGACGATTTCGATCCGAGCACGCTGGACATCGAAGAAAGCGTTCAGCGCGTGCTGCGTCACCCGGCGGTTGCCAGCAAGAGCTTTTTGATCACCATTGGCGACCGTAGCATTACCGGCCTTGTGGCCCGCGATCAGATGGTCGGTCCGTGGCAGGTGCCTGTCGCTGACTGCGCTGTGACGGCCACCAGCTTCGACGTCAATACTGGCGAAGCCATGGCCATGGGCGAGCGGACTCCGCTGGCGCTGCTGGATGCCCCGGCATCGGGTCGCATGGCCATCGGCGAAACCCTGACCAACATCGCGGCCTCGCGCATCGAGAAGCTGTCCGACATCAAACTGTCGGCCAACTGGATGTCGGCCGCCGGTCACCCGGGTGAAGACGCCCGTCTATACGACACCGTGAAAGCGGTCGGTATGGAACTGTGCCCTGAGCTGGGCCTGACTATTCCGGTGGGCAAGGACTCCATGTCCATGAAGACCCGCTGGAGCGATGACAGCGAAGAGAAGAGCGTGACGTCGCCGCTGTCGCTGATTGTGACCGGCTTCGCGCCTGTGGTTGATATTCGCAAGACCCTGACCCCAGAGCTGCGCATGGACAAGGGCATCACTGACCTTATCCTGATCGATCTGGGTCGTGGCCAGAACCGTATGGGCGCCTCCATTCTTGCCCAGACTCACTGCAAGCTGGGTCGCCTGGCTCCGGACGTCGACGACGCTGAAGACCTCAAGGCGTTCTTCGCCGTGGTTCAGGGTCTGAATGCCGACGGCCACATCCTGTCCTACCACGACCGTTCTGACGGTGGTCTGCTGGTCAGCACCCTGGAAATGGCCTTCGCCGGTCATTGCGGCCTCAAGCTGCATCTGGACGGTCTGGCTGACAACGCTTCCGAACTGAACGAGATTCTGTTCAACGAAGAACTGGGTGCTGTCATTCAGGTTCGTCAGGACGCCACGCCGCTGGTGCTGGCTCAGTTCAGCGCGGCCGGTCTGGCAGATTGTGTGTCGGTCATCGGTCAGCCGGTGAACAACGATGAAGTCGTCATCAGCTTTGCGGGCGAGCCGGTCTTCACCGGGCAGCGTCGTCTGCTGCAGCGTCAGTGGGCTGAGACCAGCTATCAGATTCAGCGTCTGCGCGACAACGCGGAATGCGCCGATCAGGAATTCGACGCGCTGCTGGAAGAAGATAACCCTGGCCTGACCGTCAAGCTGGGCTTCGATGTCAACGATGACATCGCCGCCCCGTACATCAAAACCGGTGTGCGTCCTCAGGTGGCTGTGCTGCGTGAGCAGGGCGTCAACGGTCAGGTTGAAATGGCTGCTGCGTTCGACCGCGCTGGCTTCAACGCCATTGACGTGCACATGAGCGACATCCTGGCCGGTCGTGTCGATCTGAACGACTTCAAGGGCATGGTTGCCTGTGGCGGCTTCTCTTACGGCGACGTATTGGGTGCCGGTGAAGGCTGGGCCAAGTCTGCGCTGTTCAACAGCCGTGCCCGCGATGCGTTCCAGGGCTTCTTCGAACGTACCGACAGCTTCACCCTGGGTGTGTGCAACGGTTGCCAGATGCTGTCCAACCTGCACGAACTGATTCCGGGCAGCGAGTTCTGGCCACACTTCGTACGCAACCGCTCCGAGCAGTTCGAAGCCCGCGTTGCGATGGTGCAGATCCAGGAGTCGCCGTCGATCTTCCTGCAAGGCATGGCCGGTTCGCGCATGCCGATCGCCATCGCTCACGGCGAAGGCCACGCAGAGTTCCGCAACGCTGATGCGCTGCTGGAAGCTGACGTATCCGGAACGGTCGCGCTGCGCTTCGTGGACAACCACGGCAAGGTCACCGAAACCTACCCGGCCAACCCGAATGGTTCGCCGCGTGGTATCGGCGGTCTGACAACCCTCGACGGTCGCGTCACCATCATGATGCCGCACCCTGAGCGTGTGTTCCGCGCTGTTCAGAACTCGTGGCGTCCTGAGGACTGGAACGAAGACGGCGCCTGGATGCGCATGTTCCGCAACGCCCGCGCCTGGGTTAACTAAGGCGGGCTGGCGGCACATGTACAAGCTGGCCTTCTTTGTTCCGCCGAGCCATGTGGACGAGGTCAAGAATGCCGTATTCGCTGCTGGTGCAGGGCGGATCGGCGCTTACGACCAATGTTGCTGGCAAGTGCTCGGCTACGGTCAGTTCCGCCCGCTGGATGGCAGTCAGCCATTTATCGGGCAGGGCGGCGTGGTTGAGCAGGTGGAAGAGTGGAAGGTCGAGCTGGTTGTGGCCGATGAGCTGATTCAGCAGGCAGTGGTAGCGCTCAAGCAGAGCCATCCCTACGAAACGCCGGCTTATGAAGTGTGGCGGCTGGAAGCGTTCTAGGTTCTGTCGTTGAAATGCTTGTGTGTCAGCACGAATGGGACGCGGAGCGTCCCGGGCTGCATACCCACGCGGAGCATGGGCACGATCAGTGTGCAGGTCGTGAGCGTTTTGGGCTGGATATTGATCGTTCCCACGCTCTGCGTGGTAACGCCTCTCAGGACGCTCCGCGTCCGGTCTCAAGATCACACCGAGTCTGACTGGCCCGACTAAGGCCTTATCTCGATCATTGTCCCGTCTTTCACCAGATCCCAAATCTCGCGCATGTCGTTGTTCTTCAGCGCAATGCAGCCGTTGGTCCAGTCGAGCGTATGGAAATACCACTCCGGGTACTCCTCATCCACCGGCGTGCCGTGAATCATGATCATGCTGCCCGGCTTCACGCCCTCACGCCGTGCGCGCGCCGAGTCCGAAATGTTCGGGTAGGAGATGTGCATCGAGAGGTTGTAGTTGCCACTTGGCTGACGCCAGTCGAGCCAGTAGAAACCTTCAGGCGTACGCTGATCGCCTTCCTGAAGTTTGGTGCCCTTGGGGTTCTTGCCCAGGGAAATCCGATAGGTCTTAAGCGCTTCGCCGCCGCTGATCAGTTGCAACTGGCGCACCGACTTGAGCACCAGCACCTTGTCGATTTTCTTGTCGGCGATGCTTTCGGTGTTGATCACCTTATGGTTGATGATCTTCTGTTCACTGCCCTTGGGCACGATGGTTTGAGTGAAAGCAGCCTGGGACAGCGGGACGAACAACATGCAGACGAAAGCGAGCAACCAGCGCATTACCATTTCCCTGAGGGCTCAAGAGAGCCAATCTCGATTGCGAAGCCGAATTAAGAAACCTGCATTGGACGTGACGGGGGAAGGGCACTGGTATGAACCGGGTAAACCTGCCGACGCCGATCCGCGAAGAAGCATTCTAGGGTACGCCTGACCGTCATGAAAGCCAGGTCTTGCCACGGAATGTCGGCTTCTTCGAATAATTGCACTTCAAGGCTTTCAATACCGGCAGCGAAGTCCTCGGTTGCCATTTCTGCGCGGTAAAACACATGCACCTGATTGATATGCGGCACGTCGATTACTGAGTACAGATGCAGCTCGCTCAGGGTGGCACAGGCTTCTTCGACTGTCTCGCGCCGTGCCGCCTGTTCGATGGTCTCGCCGTTCTCCATGAATCCGGCTGGCAGTGTCCAGAAGCCCAGGCGCGGCTCGATGGCGCGACGGCACAGCAACACCTTGTCGCCCAGCGTCACCAGACAACCGGCGACGATGTTGGGATTCTGATAATGAATGGTGTGGCAATGCTCGCAGACATACCGCAGGCGGCTGTCGCCTTCGGGGATGCGCTGGATGACGGGGTTGCCACACTGGCTGCAAAATTTCATGGTGTCGGTCGATAGTGAATGCAGGCGCTATCTTGGCTTGTCCCGCCGCCGATGAGCAAGCGTCTATGTGGGGCGACTTGTCCTACAAGGGCTTGGGCACTTCGCAGCTTTGGTGCATAGTGCCGGTAAGCAACAGATCGAGATTTGCCATGCTGGATGAGCTACTTCGCCGTGTAGTCAGTCATACGCCGGACACCCTTGAGACGGATCGCTCCTTTCCCGAGGCCGCAGTGCTGGTGCCTGTCACTCGCAGTGACGAACCGGAGTTGATTCTGACCCTGCGCGCCAGCGGGCTTTCGACCCATGGCGGTGAAGTCGCCTTCCCCGGCGGGCGGCGCGATCCCGAAGACCCGGACTTGATTTTCACGGCCTTGCGCGAGGCTGAAGAAGAGATCGGCCTGCCACCCGGTCTGGTGGAAATCGTCGGCCCGTTGAGCCCGCTGATCTCCAAGCATGGCATCAAGGTCACACCTTACGTGGGTGTGATTCCCGACTTTGTCGAGTACCGGCCCAATGATGGTGAAATCGCCGCCGTGTTCAGTGTGCCGCTGGAGTTCTTTCGTCAGGACACCCGCGAACACACGCACCGGATCGACTACGAAGGACGCAGTTGGTACGTTCCCAGCTACCGTTATGGCGAGTACAAGATCTGGGGGCTGACCGCAATCATGATCGTCGAACTGGTCAACGTGATGTACGGCACGCAGATCAGCCTGCATCATCCGCCCGAGCGCTCCACCAGTTGAACACCGTGTCATCCATAAAGCGTCATGCCCAGGAGCATGGCCAGCCTGAGGAAACCGCATGAAATACCGACTGGGAGATTCCCGCGTCCAGACCGATCCGCAAAGCTGGGTCGCACCCAATGCGGTGCTGATCGGCAAGGTCAGGCTGGAGGCGGGGGCCAGTGTGTGGTTCAACACCGTGTTGCGTGGCGATAATGAACTGATTCATATCGGCGAAAACAGTAACGTGCAGGACGGTACGGTGATGCACACCGACATGGGCTCGCCGCTGAACATCGGCAAGGGCGTGACCATAGGCCACAACGCCATGCTTCACGGCTGCAGCGTTGACGATTACAGCCTGATCGGTATCAACGCGGTCATCCTCAATGGGGCGAAGATCGGAAAATACTGCATCATCGGCGCGAATTCACTGATCGGCGAGGGCAAGGTCATTCCTGATGGTTCGCTGGTGATGGGCTCGCCGGGCAAGATTGTCCGCGAGCTGACCGATGTGCAGAAGAAAATGCTCGAAGCCAGCGCTGCCCATTACGTCAACAACGCCCAACGCTATGCCCGCGACCTGGCGGTGCAGGAAGATTGATGAGCACTGAATCGATAGTCGAAAAGCCGGTCCGTTCGCCCTGCGTCAGCATTTGCGCGCTGGACGAAGATGATATCTGCACCGGCTGCCAGCGCACCGTCAGCGAAATCACCCGCTGGAGTCGCATGAGCAATGACGAGCGTCGTGTTGTGCTCGGCCTTTGTGATGATCGGGCCAGGGCCAGCGGGATGATGTGGACGGTGGGTGGCAAGGGTTGAGCCCTGCCGAATCGTAGCGCCGAAGACTGAGTGGGGCCTCCCACGGGTTTTCTCTGGATCAAACCTGCGGTGCTATATCCACCCCGGCTTTCCCTGCTGCTACCATTGGGGCCCATTTTTCAGGCAACAGTACCCGCCCATGCTTTTTCTGATCGCCTACATCGGCAGCGTCGTGCTGATCAACTTCGCGTTTTCCAGTGCACCGCATCTGGATATCATCTGGTCGGCCTGGGGCGGGCTGGTGTTCGTGCTGCGCGACATGGTGCAGATCCGGTTCGGCCACGGCGCGATTCTCGCCATGCTGGCGGCGCTGGTGCTGTCCTACGTCACCAGCGATCCGACCATCGCCTTGGCCAGTGCCACAGCATTTGCGGTATCCGAATGCATCGACTGGCTGGTGTTCAGCATCACCAGGCGACCACTGCGCGACCGTCTGTGGATCAGTTCGGCGTTGAGCATTCCGCTGGATACCTTCATCTTCTTCGGCATGATCGACGCCCTGACAACACCCGTGATTCTGACCGCGCTGCTCTCCAAGTTTGCCGGAGTGACCGTTGTCTGGATGATCATGGCCTGGCGGGCACGCAACAACGCTTGTCCGGGTTGAGCCCCCATTTGTCGGGGCTTCATGGTAAATTGCGCGCCTTTCTCCACAGCGGTTGCTCGCACACGGCGGGCTGCCCTCGATATCTGCTCCACGAGGACCTGAGATGACTCAAATCGGAACTCCACTGTCGCCTACCGCGACGCGCGTACTGTTCTGCGGCAGCGGCGAGCTGGGCAAGGAAGTCGTGATCGAGCTGCAACGCCTGGGCGTCGAAGTGATTGCGGTCGACCGCTATGCCAACGCCCCGGCCATGCAGGTTGCGCACCGCAGCCACGTGGTCAACATGCTCGACGGCGCCGCGCTGCGCGCAGTGATCGAGGCCGAGAAGCCGCATTTCATCGTTCCGGAAATCGAGGCCATCGCCACCGCCACGCTGGTAGAGCTGGAGGCCGAAGGTTTCACCGTCATCCCGACCGCTCGCGCTGCACAGCTGACCATGAATCGCGAAGGCATCCGTCGTCTGGCCGCTGAAGAGCTGAAGCTGCCGACTTCGCCTTACCACTTTGCCGACACCTTCGAGGCCTACAGCAAGGCCGTCGATGATTTGGGCTTCCCATGTGTGGTCAAGCCGGTCATGAGTTCGTCGGGCAAGGGCCAGAGCCTGCTCAAAAGCGCTGACGACGTACAGAAAGCCTGGGATTACGCCCAGGAAGGCGGGCGTGCCGGTAAAGGCCGTGTGATCGTCGAGGGGTTCATCGACTTCGATTACGAAATCACCCTGCTGACCGTGCGTCATGTCGGCGGCACCACATTCTGTGCGCCGGTCGGCCATCGGCAGGAGAAGGGCGATTACCAGGAATCCTGGCAGCCACAGGCCATGAGCCCGGCAGCGCTGGCAGAGTCCGAGCGCGTGGCCAAGGCGGTGACCGAGGCGCTGGGCGGTCGCGGCATCTTCGGTGTGGAGCTGTTCATCAAGGGCGATCAGGTGTGGTTCAGCGAAGTGTCGCCGCGCCCGCATGACACCGGTCTTGTGACACTGATCTCCCAGGACCTGTCGCAGTTCGCCTTGCACGCCCGCGCCATTCTGGGCCTGCCGGTTCCGTTGATCCGCCAGTTTGGTCCGTCGGCTTCGGCTGTGATTCTGGTCGAAGGCCAGTCGACGCAAACCGCGTTCTCCAACCTCGGTGCAGCATTGGCCGAGCCGGACACTGCCTTGCGTCTGTTCGGTAAGCCGGAAGTCAACGGTCAGCGCCGTATGGGCGTAGCCCTGGCGCGTGACGAATCCATTGAAGCTGCTCGCGCCAAAGCTACCCGCGCATCGCAGGCGGTCAAGGTCGAGCTGTAACGTTGTCCCTGATCGTGCCTACGGGCGCGATCAGGGATGTGTTCAACCCACCTGATTCAAGTCCTCATTGCGTGTCTCTTTCAGGCACAGCACCGCCAGCACGCTGATCAGCGCCGCCGCCGACACATACCCGCCGACCCAGCTCAAACCACCCATTGCCACCAGTTTCTGGGCGAAGAAGGGTGCGACCGAAGCCCCGACGATTCCCCCCAGGTTGTAGGCAGCCGATGCCCCGGTGTAACGCACTTGCGTCGGAAACAGCTCCGGTAGCAATGCGCCCATCGGTGCGAAGGTGACGCCCATCAGGAACAGTTCGATGCACAGGAACAGCGCCACGCCCCATGTGGTGCCGTGAGTCAGGAGCGGTTCCATGGCAAAACCCGACAGAATCGCCAGCACGCCACCGACCAGCAGGACCGGTTTGCGTCCGAAACGGTCGCTCGCCAGCGCTGCCAGCGGCGTGGCGGCTGCCATGAACAGAACGGCGAAGCACAGCAGCCCCAGGAAGGTTTCCCGCGTATAGCCCAGTGTCGAGACACCGTAGCTCAGGGAAAACACCGTCGAGATATAGAACAGCGCATAGCACACCACCATCGAAGCGGCGCCCAGCAGCATCGGCTTCCAGTGATCGCGGAAGGTTTCCACGATGGGCATTCTGACCCGCTCATGACGAGCCATGGCCTTGGCGAAAACCGGGGTCTCTTCCAGTTTCAGGCGTACATACAGCCCGACCATGACCAGCAAGGCGCTGAGCAGGAACGGAATTCGCCAGCCCCAGGCACGGAACTGCTCGTCGCTCAGGGTCATCGCCAGAGTCAGGAACAGACCATTGGCGGCAAGAAAGCCTATTGAAGGACCTAGCTGCGGAAACATGCCGAACCAGGCGCGCTTGCCCTTGGGCGCGTTTTCCGTCGCCAGAAGCGCAGCGCCGCCCCATTCGCCACCCAGTCCAAGCCCCTGGCCGAAACGCAGCACGCATAGCAGGATCGGCGCCCAGGCCCCGATGGTTGCGTAGCCCGGCAATACGCCAATGAGTGTGGTGCAGATGCCCATCAGCAGTAGCGAAGCTACCAGCGTTGACTTGCGGCCGATGCGATCACCAAAGTGGCCGAACAGTGCCGAGCCCAGCGGGCGCGCGAGGAAGGCGATACCGAAGGTCAGAAACGACGACAGCATCTGTGCGGTGCCGGACGTCTGAGGGAAGAACACTGGGCCGATCACCAGCGCGGCGGCAGTGGCGTAAACGTAGAAATCATAGAACTCGATGGCAGTGCCGATGAAGCTGGCCGTGGCGACGCGGGTCGCAGAGTTGGCGGGCGGCGCAGCTGCGGTGTCTTCGTGAGCGGTTGAGGTGCTGGTCATGCGTTTATCCCTGACGGTGATCTTGCCGGTCGGCAGGGCGTGCGCGACGACAAGTCTTCGTTATTGTGGTTGTTACGTCATTATGGCGCAGCGCTGAGCAGCGTAGCCCGGTTGGGCGAGAGGGCAATGGCCGCGCTCATGGGTAAGTGCGCGAGCCAGAGAAATTGAAGCGTTCAGGCTACAGGCCTATCGTCTGGCGTGCGGGTAGCACAACGACGGCCGGGCTGGATAAGCGTCTCGATTATAGGAAGCGGACTGAATCTGAAACAAGTGCTTACACAGCGCTGAATCGTTCCTTACTTGAACACCAGGCTCGGCGCGTTCTGCCACATGGCGACGCGCGTGACGCGGTTGTCTTCGGTTTCCAGAATTTCCAGTCGGTATGGACCAATCTTCAGGCAGACCGGCGCTTCGGGAATGGTCTCCAGTGCCTCGGTGACCAGTCCGTTCAGGGTTTTCGGGCCGTCAGACGGCAAGTGCCAGCCCAGACTCTTGTTCAAATCACGGATGGAGGCGGCGCCTTCCACTTCCAGGCGGCCGTCTTCTTGGCGTTTGATGTGCGGATTGTCGAGCGTCTGCTCGCTTTCGAATTCGCCGACGATTTCCTCGAGAATGTCCTCGAGCGTGACGATGCCCAGCACTTCGCCATACTCATCGACCACTACACCAAGGCGGCGCTGCTGCTTGTGGAAGTTGAGCAGTTGCAGTTGCAGCGGCGTGCTTTCCGGAACGAAGTACGGTTCATAGCAGACCGACAGCAGCTGTTCCTTGGTCAGCGTTCCCTTGGGCAGCAAGTGGCTGATGTCGCGGGTGTTGATGATGCCTTGCACCTGATTGATGTCGTTGTGAAACACCGGCAGGCGCGTGTGACGGGAAATGATCAGGCGCTCGATGATCAGCTCGATGGAGTCGTCAAGGTTGACGCCGTCCACTTCGCTGCGCGGAATCAGAATGTCATTCACGGTGATGCTGTTCAGCGCATGAATGCCGGACAGCACGTTGGCGCGTGGGTAATGTTCCTGAACGCCGTCGTGATGAGGGGTTTGCTGTGCTTCTTCGTCGAACTCCCGGCCAGGGTCCTGCACGTTGCCCTTGAGAACCGGACGCAGCAGGGTTTTCGCAAGGGTATTGAACACCCAGGTCACCGGTCGGACGATCATCATCGGCAGGCGCAGCAGGCCGTTGCCCAGGTGCAGTGTCGAGACGGGATAGCGACTGGCCAGACGACGCGGCATGTACTCGCCAAACACCAGCAGCACGCCAGCGGTTCCCAGCCAGGCGACGGTCGGACCGTTGTAGAACCAGTAATCGGCTGCAATCAAGGTCGCAATCACGGTGATCAGCACTCTGATCAGCGTGTTGCAGAGAATCAGGCTGTTGAGGTTGAAGGCCAGTTCGGGCAGCGTCGAGTCACCGGGACGGCTGCCTGCGCGCATGATCTTGAGTTGCTGGTGGGCGTTCTCCACCGCCGTGAACAGGCCGGACCAGAGTATCAATAGCGCCAGAACGCCAAGTAGCGGGGCGATGGGCAGGTTATCCATGATCGTCGCCCGTCAGATATGCAGAATGAATTCGCGTACCAGCTTGCTGCCGAAATAGGCCAGCATCAGCAGGCAGAAGCCACCCAGCGTCCAGCGGATGGCCTTGTGTCCACGCCAGCCGAGGCGGTTACGGCCCCACAGCAGCACGCTGAACACGATCCAGGCCAGACAGGCCAGCAGCGTCTTGTGCGCCAGATGCTGAGCGAACAGGTTTTCGACGAACACCCAGCCGGAAATCAGCGACAGCGACAACAGTATCCAGCCTGCCCACAGGAACCCGAACAACAGGCTTTCCATCGTCTGCAAGGGCGGGAAATTCTTGATCAGGCCCAGCGGATGCTTGTGCTTGAGCTGGTAATCCTGCACCAGCAACAGCAGGGACTGGAATGCCGCGATGGTAAACATGCCATAGGCCAGCAGCGACAGCAGAATATGGCTGAGAATGCCGGGCTCTTCGTCGATCGGCTGCACCGTGCCACTCGGCGCAAACTGCGCGAGCAGGGCGGTGATCATGCCGAGAGGGAACAGCAGGACAAGCAGGTTTTCCACCGGGATGCGGGTGGTGGCGATCAGGGTCACGACAATCACCGACGCAGCAATCAGGCTGGCCGAGTTGAAGAAGTCCAGACCAAGGCCGACCGGGCGTGCCAGTTGCGAGAACAGGCCGATGGCATGGGCGATCACGGCAAGCGTGCCGAGCAGGTACAGCAGCCGCTTGTCAGGCCTGATGCTCTGGCTCAGACGAAGACCCTGATAGACGGTCGCAGCGGCGTAAAGACTGGCGGCGGCGAGGCTGGGGAGCAGGCTGGGTGGCAAAGGGGACATAGATCCTGATGGACGGGCCTGAAAAGACGCTGAGTTTGGCATAGAACCGGCAAATCACGAAAGACCACAGAAGCAGTCTGCGTGGTGTCCGTGCAGCGGAGTCTTCGCTATAATCCGCCACCTGCTCAAGCCGCAGGCTCGCCGAGCGCCATTTCTGCATCACGGGCCGGGCCGCATCAACCGGGGTTCGACGAGAGCCTGAAAGGATCGCCCATGTTTGAAAATCTGACAGACCGCCTCTCGCAGACGCTTCGCCACGTAACTGGCAAGGCCAAGCTGAACGAGGACAATATCAAGGACACGCTGCGCGAAGTGCGCATGGCCTTGCTCGAAGCCGACGTCGCGCTGCCGGTGGTGAAGGACTTCGTCAACAACGTCAAGGAACGTGCGGTCGGCACCGAAGTGTCGCGCAGCCTGACGCCGGGCCAGGCGTTCGTGAAGATCGTCCAGGCCGAACTCGAAAGCCTGATGGGCGCCGCCAACGAAGACCTGGTGCTCAACGTCACGCCTCCAGCCGTCGTACTGATGGCCGGTCTGCAGGGTGCGGGTAAAACCACGACTGCCGGCAAGCTGGCGCGCTTCCTTAAAGAGCGCAAGAAGAAAACCGTGATGGTGGTCTCGGTCGACGTTTACCGTCCCGCTGCCATCAAACAGCTTGAAACCCTGGCCAACGATATCGGCGTGACGTTCTTTGCGTCCGACATCAGCCAGAAGCCGGTGGACATCGCCCAGGCTGCTATTAAGGAAGCCAAACTCAAATTCATTGATGTGGTGATCGTCGACACCGCCGGCCGTCTGCACATCGACGCCGAGATGATGGGCGAGATCCAGTCGCTGCACGCGGCGGTCAAGCCGGCCGAGACGCTGTTCGTCGTCGACGCCATGACCGGCCAGGATGCTGCCAACACCGCCAAGGCATTCGGCGATGCGCTGCCGCTGACCGGCGTGATCCTGACCAAGGTCGACGGTGATGCACGTGGCGGTGCCGCGTTGTCGGTACGGGCCATCACCGGCAAGCCGATCAAGTTCATCGGTATGGGCGAGAAGAGCGACGCGCTCGAGCCGTTCCACCCGGACCGTATCGCTTCGCGAATCCTCGGCATGGGCGACGTGCTCAGCCTGATCGAGCAGGCCGAACAGACCCTCGACAAGGACAAGGCCGACAAACTGGCCAAGAAGCTGAAGAAGGGCAAGGGTTTCGACCTCGAAGACTTCCGCGATCAGCTGCAACAGATGAAGAACATGGGCGGCCTTGGCGGCCTGATGGACAAACTGCCGAGCATCGGCGGCGTCAACCTGTCACAGATGGGTAACGCGCAGGGTGCAGCCGAGAAGCAGTTCAAGCAGATGGAAGCCATCATCAATTCGATGACGCCGGCCGAGCGCCGTGATCCCGATCTGATCAGCGGTTCGCGCAAGCGCCGCATTTCGATGGGTTCGGGGACCCAGGTTCAGGACATCGGGCGTCTGATCAAGCAGCACAAACAGATGCAGAAGATGATGAAGAAGTTCTCCGCCAAGGGCGGAATGGCAAAAATGATGCGCGGCATGGGTGGAATGTTCCCCGGCGGCGGCATGCCAAAGATGTGATTGTGTCGCGCGCGTAGTGTCTTGCGCGCGTCCCGCATGGGGGGCGACCCCCGCTCAGCCCGCGTTGTGCGGGCTTCTACCCGCTGTCATACCGACAGCGCTCCAGCAAATCTGGACGGCACGCCTATAGGCGCCGGAAAAAGACATTTGCAAAAGTCGGGATATTCCTTAGAATATGCGGCCTTTCGGGCACCTATGCCCGCTGTGCATCTTAGATTTGCAGCACCGACTACAGGAACGATGTTCAATGCTAACCATCCGTCTTGCCCTTGGCGGCTCCAAAAAGCGCCCGTTTTACCACTTGACCGTAACCGACAGCCGCAATGCTCGTGACGGTTCCCACAAGGAACAGGTTGGTTTCTTCAACCCGGTTGCCCGTGGTCAGGAAATCCGTTTGTCCGTTAACGAAGAACGCGTCAACTACTGGTTGAGCGTGGGTGCACAAACTTCTGAGCGCGTTGCACAGCTGCTCAAAGAGCACAACAAGGCAAAGGCCGCGGCCTGAGTCTTATGAACGCGACGCCTGCACCTGCCGACGATCTGATCGTCATTGGCAAGATTTACTCAGTTCATGGCGTTCGCGGCGAAGTGAAGGTTTTTTCCTTTACTGATCCGATTGGAAACCTGTTGGACTACAAAACCTGGACGCTTCGGCGCGAAGGCAGCGTTGAGAAGCAGGTTGAGCTGGTCAGCGGACGCTTGCAAAGCAAGTTTCTGGTCGCAAAGCTCAAGGATCTCGATGATCGTGAAGAAGCCCGTCTTCTCTCCGGTTACGAAATCTGCGTGCCGCGTAACCTGTTCCCTGATCTGGACGATGGCGAGTACTACTGGTACCAGCTTGAAGGCCTCAAGGTTATTGACCAACTCGGGCAACTGCTCGGGAAAATCGATCACCTGCTCGAAACCGGTTCGAACGATGTAATGGTTGTAAAGCCCTGCGCGGGCAGCCTGGATGATCGTGAACGCCTGTTGCCCTATACGGAGCAATGCGTGTTGGCAGTTGACCTGGGGGCTGGCGAGATGAAGGTGGATTGGGATGCGGACTTCTGAGTGCCATGGCTAGCCTACGCATAGAAGTCATCAGTCTGTTTCCCGAGATGTTTTCCGCCATCAGCGAATACGGCATTACCAGCCGTGCGGTGAAACAGGGGCTGTTGCAGCTTACCTGTTGGAATCCGCGGGATTACACCACTGATCGCCATCACACTGTGGATGATCGCCCATTTGGCGGTGGTCCGGGCATGGTGATGAAGATCAAGCCCCTTGAAGATGCTCTGGTTCAGGCCAGGCAAGCGGCGGGGGAAGCGGCGAAGGTGATCTACCTGTCGCCACAAGGCCGCAAGCTGGATCAGTCTGCGGTACGCGAACTGGCGCAGGAGGACGCGATTATCCTCATCGCCGGTCGTTATGAAGGCATTGACGAGCGCTTTATTGAGGCTCATGTCGATGAAGAGTGGTCGATTGGTGACTATGTTCTTTCCGGTGGCGAGCTGCCGGCGATGGTCCTGATTGACGCGGTTACGCGGCTGCTGCCTGGAGCTTTAGGGCATGTGGACTCCGCGGAGGAAGATTCCTTCACGGACGGTCTGCTGGATTGCCCGCATTACACCCGACCTGAGGTGTATGCGGATCAGCGTGTTCCCGACGTGTTGCTAAGTGGCAATCACGCGCATATCCGGCGTTGGCGTTTACAGCAGTCCCTTGGGCGGACCTATGAACGACGCGCTGATCTTCTGGAAAGCCGCTCGCTTTCTGGAGAAGAGAAGAAGCTGCTGGCGGAATACATCCGCGAGCGGGACGATAGTTAACGTATCGATGGTCGATCCAGACGGATTACCTTAGGAGCACCAGCATGACTAACAAAATCATTCTTGCCCTCGAAGCAGAGCAGATGACCAAAGAGATCCCTACCTTTGCCCCGGGCGACACCGTTGTCGTTCAGGTGAAAGTGAAGGAAGGCGACCGCGCTCGTCTGCAGGCCTTTGAAGGCGTTGTAATTGCCAAGCGTAACCGTGGCGTGAACAGTGCTTTCACTGTTCGTAAAATCTCCAACGGTGTTGGCGTTGAGCGTACTTTCCAGACCTACAGCCCGCAAATCGACAGCATGGCTGTGAAACGTCGCGGTGACGTTCGCAAGGCCAAACTGTACTACCTGCGTGACCTGTCCGGTAAAGCAGCTCGCATCAAGGAAAAACTGTCCTGATACAGTTTTTCGATGCATGAAAAAAGCAGCCTTCGGGCTGCTTTTTTATTGTCTGGTGTTTAATGATGCATCTTCGTCCTGCTGCATAAGCCCGAGTACCCATGCCTGCCATCGACCACCCGCTGATTGACCAGTTTCTCGACGCCCTCTGGCTGGAGAAGGGCCTGTCCGACAACACCCGAGACGCCTATCGCAGCGATCTGGCCCTGTTTCACGGCTGGCTGCAGGAACGCAACGTGGATCTGGCCACTGCCGGGCGCGAGGCCATTCTCGATCATCTGGCCTGGCGGGTGGATCAAGCCTACAAGCCGCGCTCGACCGCGCGGTTTCTGTCTGGCGCCCGGGGTTTCTATCGTTACCTGCTGCGCGAAAAGCTGATCGCTGTCGATCCCACCCTGCAGGTCGACATGCCGCAACTGGGCAAGCCGCTGCCCAAGTCGCTGTCCGAAGCTGACGTCGAAGCGCTTCTGGCGGCGCCCGACCTGAGTGAGCCCATTGGCGAGCGGGACCGGGCAATGCTGGAGGTGCTTTATGCCTGTGGTCTGCGGGTGACCGAGCTGATCAGTCTGACGCTGGAGCAGGTCAATCTGCGCCAGGGCGTGCTGCGGGTGATGGGCAAGGGCAGCAAGGAGCGTCTGGTTCCGATGGGTGAGGAAGCCATCGTCTGGGTCGAACGGTACATGCGCGGTGCCCGCGACGAACTGTTGAACGGTCGACCCAGTGATGTGCTGTTTCCCAGCCAGCGCGGCGAACAGATGACCCGCCAGACTTTCTGGCATCGGATCAAGCATCAGGCCATGGTCGCGGGCATCGATAAATCCCTGTCCCCGCACACGCTGCGCCATGCGTTTGCCACGCATCTGCTCAACCACGGTGCCGATCTTCGTGTGGTGCAAATGTTGCTGGGTCACAGCGATTTGTCCACGACGCAAATCTACACTCATGTGGCACGTGCCAGGCTTCAGGATCTGCATGCCAGGCATCATCCGCGAGGGTAGTCGGCGTGCAACCAAGTCTGGCCCGCATTTAGTGTGCTGTAGGGCTAGTTCGTTATGTTCAATCGATCTTTGGACATAAGGGCTATCCAACTGTTTGGCAACTATTCTGAAGATCAGGGCGATGATGCCCGCTATCAAGGAAGATTGTCATGTCCAGTCAAAACTATGAAGGCTCGTTTTTAGCTCGTCTTGGGCTTGTCGATGGAACCCAATTAGGATTTTTCAAGATTGTTCAAGATTGTTCAAGAGGGAGAGAATCGCCGCCTTGAATCACACGATTACCTTTGTGCCAATTCGATGCTTGACAATTCACTTGAGGTTCATTTTCAGCCTAATAGTGAGGGCGCCTATATTTTGTCTTGTAGGCTGGCAGTCCCTGAGCATGATGAGTCTGATCGAGACTATTACGAATTTCGTAAAAACGAAGAAAGTTCGGGAAGCTCTGCGAGCGCAGGCGGTGGTGTTCAGGTACCAACTGTGAGTGAAGAGAGTGCTTATGAGAAAGCACTTTGGGAGGATCGGGATCCCGAGTTGCTTAACTATAACGAAACGGATGCTTCACCTTTGGCTGATTTGAAAGCCGGACCCGTTTACCTGGCGGTGAATGAGGGTGGTTGGGTTCATAGAACAAGGAATGGAGGGCTGGCTTATTTAGCCACGATAGTCATGGCAGACAAGAGCGATTTTTCGATTGAACGCAAAGAGATTCAGCGTGTTTATTTAAAGTCGTGGAGAAGCAATAAAAATATGCAAACCTACAAGCGGGAAGAGTTTCCGTCCAAAGGTTCTTTGCCTGATGAGCGGTTTGCCTGGATGACGGATTGTGATGGTAAGGACGCGGTACTGAAGTTGAAAATACTTGAACGTTACAAAGCGGATGGCTCTGTCTACTGAGTAAACATAACCACGATAGGTGTTCTTCGAGGGTAAGCTCTCCAATCCTTTGACCGGAAAAATCGGTAGGTCGCCATGGAAAATGTCTGCTTTGATGACAGCCAGTCGGCCTCGCGGGCCTTATGTGATAGGCTTTGCCGGTTTCGCAGAACCAGGCCGACCTGCTACGTTTGCGCAGTGGTCGTCCTGTCCGCCGTCGATAGGAGTTTTCATGCGCTTGCCCCAGATTTTTGCTGCTGCCGTTGTTGCACTGGCTGGTACGTTCAGCACGTTTGTCCTGGCCGATGCTGCTCCTGAGCAGGCCATTCGCAAGACCCTCGATACGCTCAAACTGGAACTTCCGGTGGAAAGCATCGCACCGAGTCCGCTCAATGGTCTTTACGAGGTCAAGCTCAAGGGTGGCCGCGTGCTGTATGCCAGCGCCGACGGGCAATTCGTGGTTCAGGGTTACCTGTTTCAGGTCCAGAACGGCAAGCCGGTCAACCTGACCGAGAAGACCGAGCGTCTGGCCATTTCCAAGACCATCAATGCCATTCCGGCGGCCGAGATGGTGGTTTACCCGGCCGTGGGTGAAACCAAATCGCACATCACCGTGTTCACCGACACCACGTGCCCTTATTGCCACAAGCTTCATGAAGAAGTCGGCGAGCTGAACAAGATGGGCGTCGAAGTGCGCTACCTCGCATTCCCGCGTCAGGGGCTGGGTTCTCCGGGTGACGAGCAGTTGCAGGCCGTCTGGTGCTCCAAGGACCGCAAGGGCGCCATGGACCGTATGGTCGACGGCAAGGACATCAAGGCTGCCAAGTGCGACAACCCGGTCACCAAACAGTACGAACTGGGCCAGTCCATTGGTGTGAATGGCACGCCGGCGATCGTTCTGGCCGATGGTCAGGTCATCCCTGGCTATCAGCCTGCAGCCCAGGTCGCCAAGCTGGCGCTGGGTGCCAAGTAATACCTGTCGCAGTTCTGGCGCTGCGTCGTGACACAACGGCCTTGCCGCCGTTCGCTAAATTGTAGTCGCGTGGCGATACGCGACTGTTTTTCACAGCCGATTCAGGATCGGCTGTTTTTCGGGGAGTTCATCAGTGAAACCGGTCAAAGTAGGCATATGTGGGCTGGGTACTGTCGGTGGCGGTACTTTCAACGTACTCAAACGTAACGCCGAGGAGATTGCCCGCCGCGCCGGGCGTGGAATCGAAGTTGCGCAAATTGCGGTTCGTACGCCAAACCCCAACTGCCAGATTACCGGTACGCCTACCACCAGCGATGTGTTCGCAGTGGCCAGCAACCCTGAAATCGACATCATCATCGAGCTGATCGGTGGCTACACGGTCGCCCGCGAGCTGGTGCTCAAGGCCATCGAAAACGGCAAGCACGTGGTCACCGCCAACAAGGCGCTGATTGCCGTTCATGGCAACGAAATCTTCGCCAAGGCTCGCGAGAAGGGCGTCATCGTTGCGTTCGAAGCGGCGGTCGCTGGTGGCATCCCGGTCATCAAGGCAATTCGTGAAGGCCTCTCGGCAAACCGTATCAACTGGGTGGCCGGCATCATTAACGGTACCGGCAACTTCATCCTGACCGAAATGCGCGAGAAGGGCCGCACCTTCCCGGACGTGCTGGCTGAAGCGCAGGCGCTGGGCTATGCCGAAGCGGACCCTACGTTCGACGTCGAGGGCATCGACGCCGCTCACAAGCTGACCATCCTGGCATCCATTGCATTCGGTATTCCGTTGCAGTTCGACAAGGCTTACACCGAAGGCATCACCAAGCTGACCACTGCTGACGTGAATTACGCCGAAGCGCTGGGCTATCGCATCAAGCATCTGGGGGTGGCGCGCAGCACTGCGCAAGGCATCGAGTTGCGCGTGCATCCGACCCTGATCCCCGCCGACCGTCTGATCGCCAACGTCAACGGTGTGATGAATGCTGTAATGGTCAACGGTGACGCATCCGGTTCGACGCTGTTCTACGGTGCCGGTGCAGGCATGGAGCCGACCGCTTCCTCGGTCATCGCCGACCTGGTGGATGTCGTGCGCGCCATGACCTCCGATCCAGAGAACCGCGTACCGCATCTGGCCTTCCAGCCCGATTCGCTGTCGGCTCATCCGATCCTGCCGATCGAAGCCTGTGAAAGCGCCTATTACCTGCGTATCCAGGCCAAGGATCATCCGGGCGTCTTGGCTCAGGTGGCGAGCATCCTGTCCGAGCGCGGCATCAATATAGAGTCGATCATGCAGAAGGAAGTCGAAGAGCATGACGGTCTGGTACCGATGATTTTGCTGACGCATCGAGTGATCGAGCAGCGTATCAACGACGCCATTGAAGCGCTGGAAGCCCTTCAGGACGTAGTCGGCCCGGTGGTTCGCATCCGTGTTGAACATCTGAATTAATCAAGGCGGCGAGCCTGCGGGCTCGACGCTCAGACCAAAGGTTTGATCCCATGCGCTATATCAGTACTCGCGGCCAAGCGCCTGCGCTGAATTTCGAAGATGTGCTGCTGGCCGGACTGGCCACCGATGGCGGCCTGTATGTGCCGGAAAACCTGCCGCGCTTCACCCAGGAAGAGATCGCTTCCTGGGCAGGTCTGCCTTACCACGAACTGGCTTTCCGGGTGATGCGTCCGTTCGTGACCGGCAGCATTCCGGACGCGGACTTCAAGCAGATTCTCGAAGAAACCTACGGCGTGTTCTCCCACAGCGCCATTGCACCGTTGCGTCAGTTGAACGGTAACGAATGGGTTCTGGAGCTGTTCCACGGCCCGACGCTGGCGTTCAAGGATTTCGCCCTGCAACTGCTCGGTCGTCTGCTGGATTACGTGCTGGCCAAGCGTGGCGAGCGCGTCGTCATCATGGGGGCCACGTCCGGTGATACCGGCTCGGCTGCCATTGAAGGCTGCCGTCGCTGTGACAACGTCGATATCTTCATCCTGCACCCGAACAATCGCGTGTCGGATGTTCAGCGTCGCCAGATGACCACCATCTTCGGTGACAACATCCACAACATCGCCGTGGAAGGCAACTTCGACGACTGCCAGGAGATGGTCAAGGCCAGCTTCGCTGATCAGAGCTTCCTGAAAGGTACTCGTCTGGTCGCGGTCAACTCGATCAACTGGGCGCGGATCATGGCCCAGATCGTCTACTACTTCCACGCCTCGCTGCAATTGGGCGGCCCTGCGCGCTCGGTGTCGTTCTCGGTACCGACCGGCAACTTCGGCGACATCTTCGCCGGTTATCTGGCCCGCAACATGGGCCTGCCGATCAATCAACTGATCGTGGCCACCAACCGCAACGACATCCTGCACCGCTTCATGAGCGGCAACCAGTACGTCAAGGAAACCCTGCACGCCACGCTGTCGCCGTCGATGGACATCATGGTGTCGTCCAACTTCGAACGCCTGCTCTTCGACATGCACGGTCGCAACGGCCTGGCCATTGCCGAGCTGATGAGCAACTTCAGGCAGGGTGGCGGTTTCAGCGTCGAAGAAGAGCGCTGGACCGAGACCCGCAAGCTGTTCGATTCTCTGGCAGTGAGTGACGAAGAGACCTGCGAAACCATCGCCGATGTGTTTGCAAAGACCGGCGAACTGCTGGACCCGCATACTGCAATCGGTGTCAGGGCGGCACGCGAATGCCGACGCAGCCTGGACACGCCGATGGTGATTCTGGGCACGGCGCATCCGGTCAAGTTCCCCGAGGCAGTCGAGAAGGCGGGCGTAGGAAAAGCACTTGAGCTACCTGCACATATGTCTGATCTTTTCGAGCGTGACGAACGCTGCACGGTTCTGCCCAATGACCTGAAAGCCATACAGGCTTTCGTCAGCCAGCATGGCAACCGCGGAAAACCGCTCTGACGGAATCGTTGTGTAACAACTTTAGGCCCGCCCACCAGCGGGCCTTCTCGTTTCTACGTGCCAAACTTCCGGGGGTTTTCAGTTCATACAGATGAGTCGGTCGTTGTGAAGCAAGCAAGTATGCAAGGTGTTGTCAGGGGGACAGGCAAGGTAACGGGTGATCGCATCTGGCACGCGATGGCTTTTCTGCTGATTCTTGTTTTTGCTCGGGCGGCGGTCGCTGCACAGAGTCTGCCGTTTACCCTGACAGCCCCCTTTCTGGCTTCTCCCGACCTGCCGCTGGAAGTCTCTGACCGGCAGTGGCTGGATCAGCGCAAGGTGCTTCGCGTCGGTATCGCCATTGCCGACTACGAACCCATCGATATCACCAGTGACCGCAATCGCTATCAGGGCATCAGTGCCGACTACCTGGGGCTGGTCGGCGATCAGCTCAACATATCCATGCAAGTCACCGGATTCGCCCAGCGCGAGGAAGCCATCGACGCACTGCGCAATGGCAGCATCGACATACTGACCAGCGCCAATGGGTTCGAACGGGGTGTGAAGGGGCTGGCGTTTTCCACCGAATACATGCCGGATCGCTCAATCGTGGTCGGGCGGGGCAACGACCTTAGTCCTTCGCTCAGTCTTGCGGGCAAGAAAGTGGTTTTGCTCGACGGCTATGCAGATTCGGATGTCGTGCACCGTGCCTATCCACAGAGCGAGATCATCATCGCTCCCAACCTCTACAGTGCGCTCGAGGCCTTGAGCCAGGGCGAGGCAGACGTCTTCATCGGTAACGAGGTCATCGTTCGTTCCTATATCGCGCTGCGGCCCTATCTGGGCTTGCAGATAAAGTTTGAAAGCGTGCTGCCACCGGTGGGGTTCGCATTCGCGGTGCGTGCGCAGGAACAGCGATTGCTGGGCCTGATCGACCGTGCGCTGGCCAGCATCGATCCCGCTGTCTGTCGCGAAGTCACCGGACGCTGGACGGTGGGGCTGGGCGCAGATCTGGCAGGGCAACGCATCAGCCTGACGGGTGCCGAGCGGCGCTGGATCGTCAAGCATCCCAGCGTCACGGTATCCACAACCCAACACCCACCCTATATCTACAAGGACCGGAATGGTCAGTGGGTGGGGCTCAATATCGATGTGCTGGCGCGCATATCACGCATGACCGGTCTGCAGTTCATTCACCGCGAAGTGCCTTCCACGCAGCAGAGCATCGACGCCTTGCGCACCGGCATGGCCGAAATGAACACCACGCTTGCGGAAAACCCGGAGCGTCGGCGCTTTCTGGATTTCACCTATTCCTTCGGCGGCAACAGCTGGGTTTTCGTCGTGCGCTCCGACAGTTCTTCCAATGTCTCGCTGGCAAGCCTGGAAGGGCGGGTACTTGCCTTGCCCGCCCGGCATGCCCTTGAAGATCAGATACGGCGCGAGTATCCCCAAATTCAGCTAAAGCTTGCCAACACCTATGATCAGGCGCGGTCGATGGTGGAAAGCGGTGTTGCCGATGCAACCATTCAGAACGAGGCAGGCGCCTATCTGTTTCCGTCCGGCGAGCTGAAGGTCGCCCGCAGCGTTGACGGAAAATGGTCGCCGGACCGGTTTTCAGTGGTCAAGTCGCAACCCGAGTTGCTGGGCATTCTCAACAAGGCGCTGGAAGAGTTCCCAGTCGCCGAACTGCGCTCCATCAGAGTGAAGTGGCTGGGCTCGACCTTACCCCTGCCTTCGCTCTGGAACCGCATACCACAATGGGTCATATGGGCGGTGATCCTGGCGCTGTTGACCGGTCTGGTATCGCTGCTCTGGAGCAGCAGGCTGAAGGCGCAGATTCGTCAGCGTCTGCGGGTGGAAAGGCAATTGAGTGACCAGTTGGCCTTTAAGCGCGCATTGCTCGATGGCATTCCCAACCCGATCTATGTGCGCGACCTCAAGGGTCGGCTGATTTCCTGTAACCGGAGTTACGAAGAAAGCTTCGGCGTCAGTTTCGAGCAACTGAATGGCCGACGACTGACCGATGTCGATCTGATACCTCGCTCGGTGGCCGAGCAGATGCACGCCGATTACGTGAAACTGCTGGAGGATCATCAGCCGATTTTTGCCGATCGCACCATGGAGCTTTACGGCAAGCGTGTGGATGCCTGGCAATGGACGGTGCCTTTCTTCGGCGCGGACGGCCAGTTACAGGGGTTGCTGGGTGGCTGGATCGATATAACCGAGCGCAAGCGGCTGGAGCAGCAGCTGGAAGAAGCGCTGCGCCAGGCGGATCAGGCGAACGCGGCCAAAAGCGCATTTCTGGCTACCATGAGTCATGAAATTCGCACCCCGATGGGCGCAATCATCGGTCTGCTGGAGCTTGAGTGCGCGCAGGCGCTGCGTCTCGGGCATCAGCCTTCCCAGGCCATTCGGGTGGCGCATCGCTCGGCTCAGGAGCTTGTGGCGCTGGTGGGCGACAGTCTGGATCTGGCCCGCATCGAAGCCGGGGGCATGAAGTTGTCCCTTGAAGTCACCTCCTTGCAGACTTTCTTCGAGGGCGTTGTTCATCTGTTCGCCGCTCAGGCCGAGGCGAAAGGGCTGGCGCTTCGTCTTGAACTCGACGAGCGAGTGAAAGGCGATTACTGGCTGGACCCGTTGAGGCTGCGTCAGGTCCTGCACAATCTGGTGGGTAATGCGTTGAAGTTCACCGGCCAGGGCGCCGTGGTGATTACTGTACAGACACTTGAGGCACAGCCCGCTGACGGCGCCACGGAGTCGCGTATCCGTATCGGTGTGGAGGACAGCGGCCCTGGTATCGAGCCGGAGCGTCAGCAACAGGTATTTCAGCCTTTCATTCAGGCCAGCGACGACACGGCCGCCCGTTTCGGCGGTACCGGGCTCGGGCTGAGTATCTCCCGCCAACTGGTGGAACTGATGGGCGGTGATATCAGCCTGCACAGTGAACCGGGTAACGGGACGCGGATTGCCATCGACGTCTCGTTCGCCAGAGTTCAGCACGCCGTCGCACCGGATGGAGAATCCGTCGCGACGCCTGCAGACCAGCGCAGTCTGCATTTGCTGGTGGTCGATGATCTGTCCGCCAATCGTATGGTGCTGACCCGTCAGCTCGAGTTTCTCGGCCATCAGGTGGTGCCTGTCGACGGCGGCGAAACTGCGCTGAACGTTTGGCGTGAAGGCGAATTCGATGCCGTTATCACCGATTGCAACATGCCAGGCATCAGTGGCTATGCCCTGACAGAAGCCATCAGGCGTATCGAGGCGCAGGAGAGGCGCCAGCGATGCCCCGTCATCGGTTGCACGGCCAATGCACTGAGCGATGAAAACCTGCGCTGTGAAGCGTCGGGCATGGACGGCCTGCTGATAAAGCCCCTGTCGCTGGAGCGTCTGGCCCATGAACTGGCAGAGCTGGTCCGAGAGCCGACCTTCGATCTTCAGACCTTGCAGCGCATGACCCAGGCCAATCAACAACAGATGCAGCGTCTGCTGGCCGAACTCTGGAAAAACCTTCTGCATGAACACTCGGCGCTGGAAGCCGCCGTGCATTCGCGGGACTGGCCGACACTTGGAGCATCGCTGCACCGCCTCAAGGGCGCCGCCAGCCTGATCGATGCCATGCCGTTGGCCAGGGCATGCATGGCGCTGGATGACGCCACCCGGCGCGAGGCCGACACCGATACGCTTGAACGCTGGCCGGCACTGGAGATGGCCATCGGCAGTCTGCGCATGGACATCGAAGTGCATCTGGTGGAGCTGCCCGAAATATCGCCTCAGCCTGGATGAACACACTGCGCACCGGGACCGGGTGTAGCGTTTTAAGACTTGTCCTATGGGGATCGCTTTCTCGAGCCTCTAGAGTACGGCCTCTCTGGGCCCGATGGCTTTTTCCCCGATAGGCATGATTGTGTGTTCACTCAAGGTTCTGGTTCTCGAAGACCACCCCTTTCAATTGATGGCGTTGCACCAGATGCTCAACGCCAATCAGATTTTCGATGTGCGAACCGCTGAAAGTGTCGAAGCGGCCCGTGAATCCCTGAACAGCCGTGGCCCTGTCGATATCGCCATCTGTGACTTGCAGATGGAAGGTCCGGATGGCCTGGAGCTGATTCGTTATCTGGCTGCCGAAAACATGGCCAATGCCCTGATCATCCTGAGCAGTACGGCCACCTCGATACTTGAAGGCGTAGCCCGTCTTGCCGTTGCTCAGGGCCTGGAAGTGCTGGGTTGCCTGTCCAAACCTGCATCCGCCGCAGCCTTGAGCGAGTTGTTCAAGGCTTATCAGCCACCTGCGCTCAAGGTCGAAGAATCAGCTCCCAAGCGGCAAGCGCCCTGCGCGCTGAATGCTCTGCAGTTGTTCGGCGACGCCATGGAGCCTGCAGCGTGCGCTACGCAATGGGTCGCTCACTTTCAGCCAAAGGTCAGTCTCGACGGTGATGTTCTGGGTGCCGAGGCGCTGGTGCGCTGGCAGCACCCGGTATACGGCCTGCTGACACCGGGCCAGTTCATGGAGGTCATCGAGGCCGAAGGACTGATCGAGCCGTTGACCTGGCGCGTGCTGGATCAGGCGCTGGCGTTTTCGGCGCAGATGAACCGTGAGCAGGGGCGGGCGCTACCGGTATCGGTGAATCTTGCGCCGCAGATACTCCAGCAGATGGATTTCGCTGAACAGATCACGCAGGCGCTTGCGCGTCATGAGTTGCCAGCCAGTGTGCTGACGCTGGAAATCCTTGAGCAGGACGCGCAGCAGCCACAGAACTGGCAATTGGAAGAGCTGTTAAGGCTTTGCATGCAGGGCTGTAAATTGTCGATCGACGACTTCGGTATGGGGGCCTCGAACATCGATCGCCTGCTGCAGTTACCTTTCAGCGAGTTGAAGATTCCCACCGATTTCGTTCGAGGCATAGGGGATGATGTTCGCAAGGCTGCCGTCGTTGCCGGTGCGATGGTCATGGCTCAGCGCTTGTCCATGAACGTGGTGGTGGAGGGCGTCGAAACCCTGGATGATTTTCACAGCGTGTTGGCGCTCGGCACACCGGCCATTCAGGGCTATTTCATTGCCCGGCCGATGGCCCCGGTGGATCTGGCACGATGGCTGTTCGAACGCAGCGCGGCTTCCCACGCACATGCCGCGGCGCTTACGACAGACCATGTTCCTGCAGATACATGAACAACGCTGCGTCATTCGCCACACCCAGCTTGCGCATGGCGCTTACTTTCTGAGCGCTGACGGTCTGCTTGCTGCGGTTGAGCTGAGTCGCGATCCGGCCCACCGCATGGCCGGCGGACAGCAGGCGCAGTACTTCCAGTTCTCTGGGCGACAACTGTTCGAGCGCCAGCGGTGAATCAGGCCCCAACTGCTGAGCGTCCTGCAGCACCCGGCGCACCGAATCGGCCAGAAAGACCCGTCCGCGGCGGACGCTTTCGATGGCGACGGGCAGCTCTCCGGCGACGCTGGCTTTGCTCAACAGGCCCTGAACGTCGAGATCCAGCATTGCCTGAAACAGTCCGGCGTTGCTCAGGGTTGTCACCACCACCACAGGGAGCGCCGGAAAGTCCCGCCGAATGCGTTGCAGGAGCCGCAGACCGTCGTTCTGCTGCTCGACCGGCATCATGAAATCCGTGACCAGCACATCACAGTCATGCTCGTTGAGCGCCGCCAGCAGTTCGTCGGGATTGCTCGCCTGCGCAACCACCGCTGCGGCGTTGTCCTGCTCAAGCACCACACGCAGTCCGATCAGAAAAATGGGGTGGTCATCAGCCAGGATGATACGCAGAGGGTGACCGGTGGATGCGCTCAAGGCATGGCTCCGTCAGAGGGGGGCTAATGGTATTTCATCTGAGTCGGTTGTTTATCAAAGGTGCACCAGAGAGCGGCGCTTTGTAGGCGATGGCGCTTATCTTTGCTGAAATTTCCTACGGAGCTGACAACAATTTGCATTGTCTGTCGGTGAGGGCCGTCTGACAGGCGTTGACGGCTGTCTGTCGAACCCCGGTTTTTTCCCTGTCACATTCAGCAGGCATGCTCGAATTCAGAGAACGTCGCCGGCAGTGCAACGCAGAAAAGAACTTTCTGCCGTCGCCGACGGTCATTGGTTAGCACCTTTGCATTCAAACAGTTGAGTGGTGGTTCATATGGAAAATATCAGCTTACTGCTAAGCGAAGCGCTGGCTCCCTACAAGGCCAGCATCGGCCCGGCCGGCGCACGTGGCGAACGTCTTGTGACGTTGAGAGATGCATCCGGTGCCTGTGTGATCGAGCGTATGTTCACTGCCGATCAATTGGGTGACAAACGTCAACTGACGGATGTGGTCGACGGGCTTCATCGGGATTTGATGGTTGCCGAAGGCAGGATCGAGCCTTGTGTCATCGCTGCCATGCGCAACGCAGCGATGAGCCGTACCTTTGTCGGTGCCCCGACATTCGCCTGATGGCAATGCAGACCAAGGGACGCCAGCCGCTCCCTTGATCAGCGTCTGACGACGCATCCGATTACCCCGTGCAGTGTGACTCTGCCCGGGGTTTGTCTTTTCTGCGGATCAGTTTTTGTCGAAGATGGCCTTCACGTCGCGCAGGTAATCGCCACGCTGTTCCGGGGCCAGCCATTGTGCATAAAGCCCCATCAGGCTGCTTTCGCGCAGAGTGCGCATTTCCCGATTGATGAGTTGCATGGCCTGCCTGCCCTCGGGTGTATTGCTGCAGCCGATGTAGGCCAACTGGTACACGGGATTTTCAACGATGGGCAAAAAGATCAACTCTTGTGGGCTGATCCCCTGTTGCAGCGCCTGATAGCGCGCTTCGAACCAGAAGCCGAGCAGACCCTGCAAGCGTCCGGCCTGCACCATCTGCAACAGGCTCCCGACCGCGTCGCTGCCATAGTGCAGGCTCAGTGTCTGTTCATGGCTGTCTTGAAGCGTCTTGTCGATGACGCCTCCGTAACTGCGTTCGGCAACTGCGCCGAGCTTGACGGTATTACTGGCCATCAGAGCGTTGAGGTCGACTTTGCCTTGCGAGACAAAGGGCTCGATCTTCGCCATGTCGTCCTTGAACACGACAAGTCCGCTGCTGTACAGAACGAAGGCCGGAATGGAGAACACAATGGTTCTGGCGCGCTCGGGCGTCCATAGCATGGTCGGGTCGCAGCTCAGGCTCGTGCCGTCGTTGAGCGTTTGTATGGCTCTGGCCCTATTGACGTGCATCACCACGTGATCGTATTCGGGCATCCCGGCGGTCAGCAGGGGCATGAGTTGATCGATGGCGCCCTGGCCCTGCATGGTCCCCGAAAAGATCGTCGAGGGCGGCAGGTCGCGCAACAGCCAGGTCAATGTTTCCCGCGCCTGGCTCGTCGCGGGCACGGCTAGCCACAACAGCGCCAACATCAGGCGAATCATTACGCAGTACGAGGCACGAAGAATCATTCGTCTGTCTCATCCTCGAAAATGTCATAGGCCAAGTGTGTCAAGTAACAGGCTTTTGAGTCGCGCCGCGCCGCTGGCGTCACATATCACGGTGGTTCTGCGTTTATGAGGCTATCTGATTTTCGCTGTCCGGCAAGCCGATCCACGCACCGATTCGTTCGCGGGGCCCTGCATCGGTTAGACTTGTCGTCTTTCCTCCAGACTCTAGAAGCCCGTTCATGGCCCAGCCGTCCACGACCTACAAATTCGAACTGAACCTGACCGACCTCGACCGGGGTGTTTACGAAAGCGTCAAGCAGACCATCGCCCGTCACCCCTCGGAAACCGAAGAGCGCATGACCGTGCGCCTGCTGGCCTATGCCTTCTGGTACAACGAGCAGCTTGCCTTCGGTCGCGGTCTGTCTGATGTAGACGAACCGGCGCTGTGGGAAAAAAGCCTGGATGACCGTGTTCTGCACTGGATCGAAGTCGGCCAGCCCGATGCCGACCGCCTGACCTGGTGTTCGCGTCGTACCGAGCGCACCAGTCTGCTGGCTTACGGCAGTCTGCGGGTCTGGGAAGGCAAGGTCATTCCGGCGATCAAAAACCTGAAGAACGTGAATATCGCTGCCGTTCCGCAGGAAGTCCTCGAAGTGCTGGCCAAAGACATGCCACGTGTCATCAAGTGGGATGTGATGATCAGTGAAGGCACTGTGTTCGTTACTGATGACCGTGGCCAGCACGAAGTCCAGCTGCAGTGGCTCGCTGGCGAGCGCGGCTGATACCGCACTGTTTACCCTGTACCGACACATCAAGAGAATCAGCTGACCCGCATGCGCATCGAACCTCGTCTGTTGCCCGACACCCTGCCTTTCCTTGGCGATCTGCCTCCGTTACTCACCCGCCTGTACGCGGCAAGGGGGGTGGCGAGTGAGGCCGAACTGGACAAGAGCCTGGCGCGACTGATTCCGTATCAACAGCTCAAGGGCATCGATGCCGCCGTCGACTTGCTCGTGACCGCGCTGGATGAACGTCAGCGCATGCTGATCGTCGGCGACTTCGATGCCGACGGTGCAACGGCCAGTACTGTCGGTGTGCTGGGGCTGCGCCTGCTGGGAGCCGAGCATGTCGACTATCTGGTGCCGAACCGTTTCGAGTACGGCTACGGCCTGACGCCGGAAATCGTCGAGGTCGCGCTGCAGCGCAAGCCGCAACTGCTGATCACCGTCGACAATGGCATTTCCAGCGTCGAGGGCGTGGCAGCGGCCAAGGCAGCCGGTTTGCAGGTGCTGGTCAC
Source organism: Pseudomonas viridiflava (assembly GCF_900184295.1). Lineage (NCBI taxonomy): Bacteria > Pseudomonadati > Pseudomonadota > Gammaproteobacteria > Pseudomonadales > Pseudomonadaceae > Pseudomonas > Pseudomonas viridiflava. The sequence goes on along the minus strand of NZ_LT855380.1, from coordinate 4,552,420 downwards.
CGACCACCACTTGCCGGGTCACGAGCTTCCGGCAGCCGATGCCATCGTCAATCCCAATCAACCCGGCTGTACGTTCCCCAGCAAATCGCTGGCGGGCGTCGGCGTGATCTTTTACGTGTTGATGGCGTTGCGCGCGCGCCTGCGTGACAGCGGCTGGTTCGAACGCAATCAGCGCGCCCAGCCCAATCTGGGCGAACTGCTGGATCTGGTGGCGCTGGGCAGCGTGGCGGACGTCGTGCCGCTGGACGCCAACAACCGCATTCTGGTGCATCAGGGCCTGATGCGCATACGCGCCGGTCGCGCACGACCTGGCTTGCGCGCGATTCTGGAAGTGGCGCGTCGCGAGCCGTCGCGCATCACTTCCACCGACCTGGGTTTTATCCTCGGGCCGCGTTTGAACGCGGCGGGACGTCTGGACGACATGAGTCTGGGCATCGAATGCCTGCTCTGTGACGACCCGACGCTGGCGCGTGAAATGGCCGTGCAACTGGATGAACTGAATCAGGACCGCAAATCCATCGAGCAGGGCATGCAGCGTGAAGCACTGGCCCAGCTCAAGGACCTGCCGGTCGAATCCATGCCGTTCGGCCTGTGCCTGTTCGAGCCGGACTGGCACCAGGGCGTGATCGGCATTCTGGCCTCGCGCATGAAAGAGCGTTATCACCGTCCGACCATCGCGTTTGCCAGCGCCGGGGAGGGCGTGCTCAAGGGCTCGGCCCGCTCGGTGCCAGGTTTTCATATTCGTGACGCGCTGGACGCAGTGGCAGCGGCTCATCCGCACCTGATCAGCAAGTTCGGCGGGCACGCCATGGCAGCGGGGCTGTCCTTGCCCGAAGAGCACTTTCCGGCGTTCGCCGAGGCGTTCGATCAGGAGGTACGCCGTCAGCTTGATGAGCAGGACCTGACCGGACGCTTGCTGTCGGATGGTTCGCTGGCAGTCGAAGAGTTTCATCTGGAGCTGGCTCGCGCGCTGCGTAATGCCGGGCCCTGGGGACAGCATTTCCCTGAGCCGCTGTTTCATGGCGTATTCCAGCTGGTGGAGCAACGCGTGGTGGGTGAGCGGCATTTGAAGATGGTGCTCAAGACCGAGTGCGGCAGCGTCAAGCTGGACGGTATTGCTTTCAGCGTGGATCGCGACATCTGGCCCAACCCGAACATCCGCTGGGTCGAGCTGGCTTACAAGCTTGATCTGAACGAGTTCCGTGGCAACGAAACCGTGCAACTGATGGTGGTGCACATCGCGCCACGCTGAGAATAAGCAGGAACCCCTCAGGCTCATGGGTTGTCGACTAGGCTCTGTCCTCTGAAAGCTGCTCGCTGAACACGAGCCGGGACACCCGAATTTTCACTATGAGAGGTTGCCATGAGCCTGCTGCTTGAGCCCTATACCCTGCGCCAATTGACGCTGCGTAATCGTATTGCTGTGTCGCCCATGTGCCAGTATTCAAGTGTCGATGGTCTGGCCAATGACTGGCATCTGGTGCACCTGGGCAGCCGTGCCGTCGGTGGCGCGGGGCTCGTTATCACTGAAGCCATGGCGGTGACGCCGGATGGTCGCATTACCCCGGAAGACCTTGGCCTGTGGAACGACGAGCAGATTGAGCCGTTGCAGCGCATCACGCGTTTCATCACTGCGCAGGGCGCCGTTGCAGGTGTCCAGTTGGCACATGCCGGACGCAAGGCGAGCACCTGGCGTCCGTGGTTGGGTAAACACGGCAGCATTCCCGAGAGTGAAGGCGGCTGGACCCCGGTGGGTCCGTCGGCGATTGCCTTCGACCCGCAACACACCGCTCCGGTGAAACTGAGCGACATCCAGATTCAGGAAGTGATCAAGGCATTCGTGGACGCGGCACGCCGTTCGCTGACTGCAGGTTTCAAAGTCGTCGAAATCCACGCGGCACACGGTTACCTGCTGCATCAGTTCCTCTCTCCGCTGAGCAATCAGCGCACGGATGAATACGGTGGCTCTTTCGAAAACCGCATTCGTCTGACCCTGCAAGTGACCGAAGCGGTCCGCGCAATCTGGCCTGAAGAACTGCCGCTGTTCGTGCGCGTATCGGCGACCGACTGGGTAGAGGATGGCTGGAATCCTGACGAGACCGTGGAACTGGCACGCCGCCTCAAGGCGCTGGGTGCAGACCTTATCGACGTGTCCTCGGGCGGCACCGCAGCCAAGGCGGAAATCCCGGTCGGTCCTGGCTACCAGACCCGCTTCGCTGAACGCGTGCGCAAGGAATCCGGCATCGCGACCGGCACAGTCGGCATGATCACCGATCCTGCACAGGCAGAGCACATCCTGCGTACCGGTCAGGCCGACATCATCCTGCTCGCCAGGGAGCTGCTGCGTGATCCGTACTGGCCGCTGCATGCCGATGACGATCTCGGCGGACGACTGGCCACCTGGCCCGCGCAATACCAGCGCGCGACACATCGCGACCAGCCGATTCACGAGTCTGATCTGCGGGACTGACAGCTCGGCAGATGGCTTTATCGTGAGGCTAGGGAGAGGTGGCAAGCCGCCTCCCACGGCCCGGAGTTTGCTGCGCAACAGCGCTACGTCGAAGACGTGGTGGCGCCTCCCGCGGGCCTGAGTCTTCTAAGCGACAGCGCTACAACCGCTCATTCGCGCTGTCCAGCAATTCGGTCACCCGTCCGGTCAGTGCTGCGATGGAGAAAGGCTTGGGCAGCACGTACATGCCGGGCTCCAGCGTGTCGTGTGCGAGCGCGGCGTTTTCCGCGTAACCGGTCACGAAGAGGATTTTCAGATCGGGGCGCACCGCTCTGGCCGCGTCTGCAACCTGACGGCCGTTCATGCCGCCGGGCAGGCCGACATCGGTCACGAGCAGATCAATTGCCGCCTTCGATTGCAGGATTTCCAGCGCAGCAGAGCCTCGGTCGGCCTGCAGCACCAGATACCCCAGATCCTCAAGCACTTCGGTGATCAAAAGACGTACCGTTGGCTCGTCATCGACAACCATAACGGTTTCGCCGCCAGCGTTCTGTGAAGGCACCGGTATAGCGCAGTCATGCAGTACGGGCTCGGCCTGACCTTCGAACATAGGCAGGAGAATACTGAGTTTCGCGCCTTTCCCTGTCTCCGAAAAAATGCTGACACCTCCGCCGGATTGCCGGGCAAAGCCGTAAATCATCGACAGGCCCAGGCCTGTACCCATACCGATGGGTTTGGTGGTGAAAAACGGATCGAATGCCCGTCCGATCACTTCCTTGGTCATTCCTGTGCCCTTGTCGCTGACCGTCAGTTCCACATAGCGACCCGCCGTCAGCTCATGTTTCGCTGCAGTCGGGCTGTCCAGATAGCGATTGCCGGTCTCGATCAGCAACTGGCCACCGTCCGGCATGGCGTCCTTGGCATTGATGCACAGGTTCAGCAGTGAGTTTTCCAGTTGGTGCGGGTCCACCATGGTCGACCACAGCCCCTGTGTGGGGCGCACCTGCATGTCGATGGCAGGCCCCACGGTACGTCTGATGAGTTCATCCATGCCTGCGATCAACTGGTCGATATCGGTTGCCTTTGGATCAAGCGTCTGGCGGCGTGAAAAGGCCAGCAATCGATGCGTCAGCGAGGCCGCGCGCCTTGAGCCTTCCAGTGCCGAGCCAATGTAACGGTCCAGTTCTGCGAAACGCCCTTGCTTCACCCTCGATTGAAGCAACTCCATGTTGCCGGTGACGCCCATCAGCAGGTTGTTGAAGTCATGGGCAAGGCCACCGGTGAGTTGCCCGACCGCTTCCATCTTCTGTGACTGACGCAGTGCTTCTTCAGTAATGCGCAGTGCTTCGATGCGCTGCTTCTCATTGGTCAGGTGCTTGCCCAGCGCGAAGATGACGCCGTTGCCCGGCGCGGCCGTCCAGCCGAACCAGTGATACGTGCCGTCGACATGTTTGTAACGGTTTTCGAACAAGGGCAGGACATGGCTGATGGTGTGCGTCAGAGCCTTTTGTGTGCTTGCGACATCGTCCGGGTGAAGCAGGTCCATGATTGAGGTGCCGATCAGTTCACGTTCGGTGCGGCCGAGCAGGGCGTCCCAGGCCGGGTTGACCCTCAGGAAAATGCCGTTGAAATCGAGCATGGCCAGCGGATCGGGCGAGATCTTCCAGAAGGTATCCAGCTCCAGCGTGCGCTGCTCAAGCTTGGCGGTCTGCTGCTTTTCCTGCTCGATCAATTCTGCGATCAGCTCTCGCCGCTTGCTTTCGCTGGCCTGAAGCGCCCGTTGATCGAGTACATGGTGTGTGGTCTCGTTGGTGGCGCAGAACATGCCGACGGTGGCGCCGTTCTCATCAAACAATGGCGAGAACGAGAACGACCACCAGGTCTGCTCGATTTCACCGAAGCGCGCCATGGTCAGCGGCATGTCCTGCCATCGGCCGGGCTCGCCGTTCAACGCCTGCTCGACCAATGGAAGGACCTGATCCCAGACATCCGCCCACAGCTCGTGCATCAGAGCGCCGATGGCCCACTCTTTGCGCGGTCCGAGAATCGGCGCATAAGCATCGTTGTGGAAGAAGATCAGTTCCGGACCCCACAGCAGATACATGGATTCCGGGCTGTTGAGGATCAGGTTGAGGGCATTCTTCAACGCCACAGGCCATTGGTCCACAGGACCAAGCGAGGTGTGGTACCAGTCTTTGGTCCTGATTGTCTCGGCTGCTTCGCTGCTGCCTGCAGGGAAGCCGACTCGTGATATCACTTCAGCAAGCTCCCGATGGACGGCTGGACAGTAATGGAAGAGTGACGAGCGTCGATTGCATCGACGTCCGATCCAGATAAGTGGCTCGCATTGTCCTCTTTCTTGGCAGCCACATGAATCGACCATTTCGATTTCCAGGGGTTGCGTCTTTTCCGCTGCAGGGCGAATACGATTTGAACCGATCCCGGTCTGCGGTCAACTGCAACATCTGGAAGCACACCTGTTTCTGGCGTTTTGTCACTTCTGTTTAACCTGCTGGTCAATGATTCATCTGACAATCCTGTGGAGGTTCCCTGTGAATACGCGTGGCTTACTCGATCAGTTGCTCAAGTCTGGTCAGAACATGTTGCAGGACAAGGTCAACGGCAAGCCCAGGTCCGGCAAGCCGTCTTCAGGGAGTGATTCATTGATGGACGGACTGGGCAGCCTTCTCGGCGGTAATAAAAGCGGCGGCCAGAGCAGCCAGGGCGGTCTCGGCGGCCTGTTGTCCGGTGCGGGCGGTGGTGCGCTGGCGGCGGGTGCGATGAGCCTGCTCAGGGGCAAGGGCTCTCGAGGCATGGGCGGCAAGGCGCTGAAATACGGCGGTCTGGCGGCGTTGGGTGTGCTGGCCTACAAGGCCTACAACAACTGGCAAGCCAGTCAAGGCGTGACCGGTCAGCGCGAGCCGCAAACCATCGACCGCCTGCCGGACTCGGAAGCCGAGTTGCACAGCCAGGCGATCCTGCGGGCGCTGGTGGCGGCTGCCAAGGCCGATGGCCATGTGGACGAGCGTGAACGCGAGCTGATCGAAGGCGAATTCAGCAAACTGAGCACTGATCAAACCTTGCAAAGCTGGTTGCATGCCGAGTTGAACAAACCTTTGGACCCGGCCGAGGTCGCGCGGGCAGCGACCACGCCGGAAATGGCGGCAGAAATGTACATCGCCAGTGTGATGCTGGTGGATCAGGAACACTTCATGGAGCGTGCTTATCTGGATGAACTGGCTCGCGCGTTGAAGCTTGATCCAGGACTCAAGGCCGAGCTGGAAGGGCAGGTCAGGGACGCGTAATAAATCGTCGGCAGCGTATGTTTTCCCGGGCCGGGTTTTAGTTAACGAACCCGCCCGGTTCAATACACGCCCTGCCTCCCACAGTCCGCAGTTTGCTGCGCGACAGCGCTAAGTCGAAGACGTGGTGAGGTAGACATTCAATCAGAAACTTTTGTTTTCAGCCCCGCTTCGCGAGTCTTCCTACCCGTGTTCAACCCATGAATATGGGCATATACCTGCTGACCGTCATTTCATTTTCATATCACCCGCTAATGGCTGAAACGCTGGGCTATACTCACGCGGCTTGGACCGTCTGTCGGTCCGCTTCTTGAACACGGCCGGATGCCGTCGTTGAACTCCTGAGGGCTGACTGTGAAGAACTGGACGTTGCGCCAACGCATTCTGGCGAGTTTTGCCGTCATTATTGCGATCATGCTGTTGATGGTCGTTGTGTCTTACTCGCGCTTGTTGTCGATCGAGTCCAGCGAAGAACAGGTGCGTCTCGACGCTTTACCGGGTGTCTACTACAGCACTCTGGTGCGCAGCGCCTGGGGCGAGAGCTATATCCGCACGCTCGAGTTGATCGGCGAAGGCCAGGGGCGTGCCCTGACCAAGCAGGAAAAGGACCAGTTCCAGGGCTTTGATGACGCGTTGCAGACTCAGATGGATGGCTACAAGAAGTCCATCTTCGATGACAGCGACAGAGCCAGTTTCGCTGTTTTTGAAAAGCGCCGCGAAACTTATTCCCGGCTGCTCGCCGAGGTGCATGCCAAGTTCGAGCGCGGCGACTACGCGGGCGCTCGTTCGGAGTTTTACGGTGAGGCCAATCCGGTCTGGACGGATGGTCGCAAACAACTCAATGAACTGATCGTGGCCAACAAACAGTTAGCGGATCGCGCAACCGACAACATCGTCAATGCCGTGCTGAGTGCCAAGATCAGCATGGTCTTTTCACTGTTTATTGCCGTCATGGCCGCCGCTGCATGCGGGCTGCTGCTGATGCGCTCGATCATCGCACCGATGCAGCTCATCGTGCGGATTCTGGAAACCATGCGCACGGGCGACCTGAGTTCGCGCCTCAATCTGGCGCGCAAGGACGAATTCAATGTAGTCGAAACCGGCTTCAACGACATGATGGTCGAGCTGACCGCTCTGGTTGCCCAGGCTCAGCGCTCGTCGGTGCAGGTCACCACCTCGGTCACTGAAATTGCCGCCACGTCGCGTCAGCAGCAGGCGACCGCCACGGAAACCGCCGCAACCACCACCGAAATCGGTGCGACCTCGCGTGAAATCGCCGCGACGTCCCGTGATCTGGTGCGCACCATGACCGAGGTCACTTCGGCGGCCGATCAGGCCTCGATTCTGGCAGGCTCCGGCCAGCAGGGTCTGGCGCGCATGGAAGACACCATGCATCAGGTCATGGGCGCGGCCAATCTGGTCAACGCCAAGCTGGCGATCCTCAACGAGAAGGCCGGCAACATCAATCAGGTGGTGGTGACCATCGTCAAGGTGGCCGATCAGACCAACCTGCTGTCGCTCAACGCGGCCATCGAAGCCGAGAAGGCGGGCGAGTACGGCCGGGGTTTCGCCGTGGTCGCCACCGAAGTGCGTCGTCTGGCCGATCAGACGGCTGTAGCCACTTACGACATCGAGCAGATGGTGCGGGAAATCCAGTCTGCGGTGTCTGCGGGCGTCATGGGCATGGACAAGTTCTCCGAGGAAGTGCGACGCGGCATGTACGAAGTCACGCAGGTCGGAGAACAGTTGTCGCAGATCATTCATCAAGTCCAGGCACTGGCCCCACGAGTGCTGATGGTCAACGAAGGCATGCAGGCTCAGGCCACGGGCGCCGAACAGATCAATCAGGCGCTGGTGCAGTTGGCCGATGCCAGCAGCCAGACGGTTGAGTCATTGCGTCAAGCCAGTTTCGCCATCGACGAGTTGAGTCAGGTGGCGGTCGGGCTGCGCAGTGGCGTATCGCGATTCAAGGTCTGAGCATCGCCAATGATGGATCAATCGCCCAGGCGTAACGTCGCGTTGCCCGCGTCGAACAAACTGTTTCTGCTGTTCTGCATCGGTGAAGACCGCTATGCGCTGGAGGCGACCGAAATCGCCGAGATTCTGCCGCGTGTGAAGCTCAAGGCGATTGCCCGTGCGCCGCATTGGGTTGCAGGCATTTTCGCCCACCGGGGCGAGATCGTGCCGGTGATCGATATCAGCGCGTTGAACTCTGGCCAGCCTGCCAGGGCGCGGACCAGCACGCGTATGGTGCTGGTGCATTACCGGCACGACGACCAGCATCCTGCGCAGTTGCTCGGGCTGATTCTGGAACAGGCCACCGAAACCTTGCGTTGCCCGGTTTCGCAGTTCAAGGAGTACGGGCTGGACAATCGCCTGTCACCTTATCTGGGGCCGGTCCGTGAAGACGAGCAGGGCCTGTTGCAATGGATTCACGTTCAGGAATTGCTGAGCGAACCGGTGCGCGAGTTGCTGTATCCGGTGCCGCCGCTGGACCTGGAATCGCTCGAGGACGCGCCATGACTGATGATTCGCGCTTTTTCAGTTTCCTCAAGGAACGCATCGGACTGGACGTGACCTCGGTGGGCGAGGCCATCATCGAACGCGCCTTGCGTCAGCGCGCGGCGTCGGCAAAGTGCCCGGACAGCGATGCCTACTGGCACTTGTTGGTGACATCACCTCAGGAGCAGCAGGCGCTGATCGAGGCCGTCATCGTCCCGGAAACCTGGTTTTTTCGGTATCCGGAATCTTTCGCGACGCTGGGCAAACTGGCCCGCGAGCGTATTACTACGCTGGATGGCGCAAGACCGTTGCGCATTCTTAGCCTGCCGTGTTCGACGGGTGAAGAGCCTTACTCGATTGCCATGGCGCTGATTGATGCCGGTATCGGCGTCCGGCAGTTCAAGGTCGATGCCATCGATATCAGTCCTGTTTCGATTGCACGCGCCAAGCACGGCGTCTACGGAAAGAACTCGTTTCGTGGCAGCGACCTGAGCTTTCGCGAGCGTTTTTTCACCCCGGTAGGCGAAAGCTTCGAGATTTCCGATCTGGTGCGTGGCTGCATCGATTTTCAGCCCGGCAACCTGCTCGATCCCAAACTGGCGACCCAGGTGGCCTACGACATCGTCTTCTGCCGCAATCTGGTGATCTATTTCGACCGCCCGACGCAGCAACATGTCTTTCAGGTCCTCAAGCAGCTGACCCGTGAAGACGGCGTGCTCTTCATCGGTCCGGCCGAGGGCAATCTGTTGTCCGCCATTGGCATGCGCTCGCTGGGCATCGCCCAATCCTTCGTTTTTCGTCATGCACCTCGGGAAACGGCTGCGACAGCCACTGCGCCTGCTCCGGTAAACAAACCGATAGCACGCCCGACGCCCGAGCCAACTCCACGCACGCCTGCCGCCCAGCCTGCATCGCGAAACGCGACGGCGTTTGCCCCCGGCAATAAACCGGCTGCAGCAACCGGCAACGCTGACAGTGCCGCGCTGCTGGTTACCATTGCCAGCCTGGCCAACGAGGGCAGAACGGTCGAGGCGCGTGCCGCCTGCGAGCGTTATCTGCAACAGCACGAGCCAGTGGCTCAGGTGTTCTACTGGCTGGGGTTGCTCAGTGAAGTGGAGGGTCGCGTCGCGGAGGCTCAAGGGTTTTACCGCAAGGCGCTTTACCTTCAGCCGCAGCATCCGGAATCACTGGCGCAGATGGCTGCGCTGCTGGCGGCCAGAGGCGACAGCGCCGGTGCACGCCGATTGCAGGACCGCGCGGTGCGCGGTGCCAATAAACAAGGAAACCACTGATGACGGGGCAGTCCGGTTTTTCAAGCCTTACCCATGACCAGGCCCAGGACATCGACGACTGCTGGAACCGAATCGGCGTTCACGGTGATCGCTCCTGCCCGTTGCTGGAAGACCATATCCACTGCCGCAACTGCGCGGTCTATTCCGCAGCGGCCACACGTCTGCTCGACCGCTATTCCCAGGCCCAGGAACATCACGAACAGTTTCAGGGCTCTGTTCTGCAGCGCGATATCAAGACGCGCTCGATTCTGGTCTTTCGCCTGGGCGAGGAATGGCTGGGCCTGGCATCGCGTTGCCTGTCGGAAGTGGCACCCGCGCAGACGATCCACTCCCTGCCGCATCAACGCTCGCGCGCATTGCTGGGCGTCGCCAACGTACGCGGCGCTCTGGTGGCCTGCATCTCGCTGGTCGAGTTGCTGGGGCTGGACAGCAATCCGATGATTGCCCAGTCCGCACGAACGGTGCCGCGCATGCTGATCGTGGCGGCGGAAGGTGGTCCTGTTGTTGTGCCGGTGGATGAAGTCGACGGTATTCATGCCATTGACGAACGCGAACTGGAAGCTGCCTCGGCCTCCGGCACGCACGCCAATGCGCGCTTTACCCGAGGGGTTCTGCAATGGAAAGACCGAAGCCTGCGTTGGCTCGATGAAGATCAGCTGCTGTCGGCGGTGCACCGGAGCCTTACATGACGCCAGATGAAATGCGCGACGCCTCGCTGTTCGAATTGTTCACGCTGGAAGCCGACGCGCAGACCCAGGTCCTGAGTGCAGGTCTGCTGGCGCTCGAGCGTAACCCGACCCAGGCCGATCAACTGGAAGCCTGCATGCGCGCCGCTCACTCGCTCAAAGGCGCGGCAAAGATTGTCGGCGTCGAGTTCGGTGTCAGCGTTGCGCATGTGATGGAGGACTGTCTGGTCAGTGCTCAGGAAGGGCGACTGCTGCTCCAGCCTGATCACATCGACGCCCTGTTGTTCGGCACCGATCTGCTGATGCGCATTGCGACGCCGGGCGGTAACAGCGTCGGCCAGCCCGATATCGACGCTTACGTCGAAAGGCTGAACACGTTGCTGGCTTCAGGCGCCGGGGCGGCACGAACAGTCAGCATGCCCATGCCGGATCCGCTGCTGGCCAGCGCCTTGCAACAGCTCGAAGCATCGGCCACGCCAGCGCCGCCGAGCGAGTCGCCTGCCGATCCACTGGCGGCCGATCTGCGTCTGGAGCCAGCGAGCGTTCCGCCCAGGGCCGAACCCGAGACGCCATCCGCTGCGCCACTCAAGGATCGCCGGGTGGCCGAGGGCGGCGAACGGGTGCTGCGGGTCACCGCCGAGCGACTCAACGGTCTGCTCGACATGTCGAGCAAATCCCTCGTCGAGACCCAGCGCCTCAAGCCTCTGCTGGCCGGCATGCAGCGCCTCAAGCGCTTGCAGAGCAGCACCGACCGGGCGCTTGAAGCCTTGGGTGTCAGTGTCGGCGAGGGCGGTCTGAATGCCGATGCGCAAAAGGCGCTGGAAGACGCCCGCAGCCTGTTGTCCCAGGCGCAGCAGATGCTGGTTCAGCAGACTGCCGAGCTGGACGAGTTCGGCTGGCAGTCGGGGCAGCGAGCGCAACTGTTGTATGACACTGCGCTGGCCTGTCGCATGCGGCCCTTCGCCGACGTGTTGTCGGGGCAGGCACGCATGGTGCGTGATCTGGGGCGCGAGCTGGGCAAGCAGGTTCGTCTGCAGATCGAAGGTGACAAGACTCAGGTCGACCGCGACGTGCTGGAAAAACTCGAGGCTCCGCTGACGCACCTGCTGCGCAATGCGGTCGATCATGGCATCGAGTCACCTGAAAAGCGGGCGGCACACGGCAAGGAGCCGGAAGGGCTGATCCGTCTGCAGGCTTCGCACCAGGCCGGTCTGCTGGTTGTGGAACTCAGTGATGATGGCGGCGGCGTGGACCTTGAGCGTCTGCGTCAGAACATTGTGCAGCGCAACCTGTCGCCTGCCGCTACTGCCGCCCAGTTGAGCGAAGAGGAACTGCTGAGTTTTCTGTTCCTGCCCGGTTTCAGCATGCGCGACAAGGTCACACAGGTGTCGGGACGTGGCGTGGGACTCGACGCTGTGCAACACATGGTTCGCCAGATGCATGGCAGCGTCGAATTGCAGCAGTGGGCAGGTGAGGGCAGTCGCTTCAGAATCGAGTTGCCGTTGACCCTGTCCGTGGTGCGCAGTCTGGTGGTCGAGGTCGGCGGCGAAGCCTACGCCTTCCCGCTGGCGCACATCGAGCGTATGCGCGATCTGCAGCCTGATGAGATCGTGCAGCTTGAGGGACGCCAGCACTTCTGGGACGAAGAACGTCATGTCGGTCTGGTGTCCGCCAGTCAGTTGTTGCACCGTCCTGCATCGCAGGACACTGGCGAAGCGCTCAAGGTCGTGGTGATTCGCGAACGCGACGCGGTCTACGGCGTTGCGGTCGAGCGCTTCATCGGTGAGCGCACGCTGGTGGTGATGCCGCTCGATGCGCGGCTGGGCAAGGTTCAGGATGTTTCGGCGGGTGCGCTGCTCGACGATGGCTCGGTGGTGCTGATCATCGACGTCGAAGACATGCTGCGCTCCGTCGAGAAGCTGCTCAATACCGGACGTCTGGAGCGCATCGACCGTCGTAACCGTCAGGCTGACAGCGTATCGCGCAAACGCGTGCTGGTAGTCGATGACTCGTTGACGGTGCGTGAGTTGGAACGCAAGCTGCTGGTCGGACGCGGCTACGAAGTGTCGGTTGCCGTGGATGGCATGGACGGCTGGAACGCCTTGCGTTCCGAAGATTTTGACCTGCTGATTACCGACATCGACATGCCGCGCATGGACGGTATCGAGCTGGTCACCCTGTTGCGTCGGGATACTCGGCTGCAATCACTGCCTGTAATGGTGGTTTCCTACAAGGATCGTGAGGAAGATCGACGCCGCGGACTGGATGCGGGCGCCGATTATTATCTGGCCAAGGCCAGTTTCCATGATGATGCCTTGCTCGACGCTGTGGTCGAGCTGATAGGGGATGCGCAGGCATGAAGATCGCTATTGTCAATGACATGCCCATGGCTGTCGAAGCGCTGCGTCGAGCGCTGGCGTTCGAGCCATTGCATCAGGTGATATGGGTGGCCGGCAACGGCGCCGAAGCGGTGCGCTGCTGTGCCGAACAGACGCCTGATCTGATCCTGATGGATTTGATCATGCCGGTCATGGACGGCGTCGAAGCCACTCGCCAGATCATGGCCAGCACACCGTGCGCTATTGTCATAGTGACCGTGGATCGCGAGCAGAACGTGCACCGGGTATTCGAGGCCATGGGGCACGGTGCGATGGACGTGGTGGACACCCCCGCCATCGGCGCAGGCAATCCCAAAGAGGCGGCTGCACCACTGCTGCGCAAGATTCTGAACATCGAATGGCTCATGGGGCAGCGCAACACCCATGAGCGGACCGTCGCCACGCCGCTGCGTGAGTCTGTCCGGCGTGACCGGCTGGTTGCCATCGGCTCGTCGGCGGGCGGGCCGGCTGCTCTGGAGATTCTGCTCAAGGCCCTGCCTTCGAACTTCCCGGCGGCCGTCGTACTGGTGCAGCATGTGGATCAGGTTTTCGCAGCCGGCATGGCCGAGTGGCTGTCCAGTGCATCGGGAATCCCTGTGCTACTGGCCCGCGAAGGTCAGGTGCCTCAGAGTGGCAAGGTTCTGCTGGCGGGCACCAACCACCACATCCGCCTGTTGAAAGGCGGCACGCTGGCCTACACGGCAGAGCCAGTGAATGAAATCTACAGGCCCTCGATCGACGTGTTTTTCGAAAGTGTGGCTCGTTATTGGAATGGAGATGCTGTGGGCGTTTTATTGACAGGCATGGGGCGCGACGGCGCCACTGGGCTCAAGACCATGCGTGAGCGCGGATTCCTGACCATCGCTCAGGATCAGGCGAGTTCTGCGGTGTACGGCATGCCCAAGGCGGCTGCGGCCATTGATGCGGCGGTCGAGATTCGGCCACTGACGGCCATCGCTCCGCGGCTCGTGGAGGTATTCGCTCAATGACTGTCCAGATGAAATCACCGCTGCTTGGTCACCAGGAGAAACTTCATGCATGATCTGCAGATGGACGAGATCAAGACACCGGATGAAAACTCTGCGATGGTGCTGCTGGTCGACGATCAGGCGATGATCGGCGAGGCGGTCAGGCGTGGTCTGGCCAACGAAAGCTCGATCGATTTCCACTTCTGCGCCGATCCGCATCAGGCCATCTCCCAGGCTGTGCAGATCAAGCCGACGGTCATTCTTCAGGACCTGGTCATGCCCGGCCTGGACGGTCTGACGCTGGTGCGTGAATACCGTAGCAATCCGCTGACCCGCGATATCCCGATCATCGTGCTGTCCACCAAGGAAGATCCGCTGATCAAGAGCGCCGCGTTCGCCGCCGGCGCCAACGATTATCTGGTCAAGCTGCCGGACAACATCGAACTGGTTGCCCGCATCCTGTATCACTCGCGCTCATACCTGACCCTGCTGCAACGTGACGAGGCCTATCGCGCCCTGCGTGTCAGCCAGCAGCAATTGCTCGATACCAATCTGGTCCTGCAGCGCCTGATGAACTCCGATGGCCTGACCGGACTGTCGAACCGCCGTCATTTTGATGAGTATCTGGAACTGGAATGGCGTCGCGCGACCCGTGACCAGACCCAGTTGTCGCTGCTGATGATCGACGTCGATTTCTTCAAGGCCTACAACGACAGCTTCGGGCATCTGGAAGGCGACGAGGCCCTGCGGCAAGTGGCCAAGGCCATTCGCAACAGCTGCAGTCGGCCCTCGGATCTGCCCGCCCGCTATGGTGGCGAAGAGTTTGCGATGGTGCTGCCCAACACCTCGCCGGGTGGCGCGCGGCTGATCGCTGAAAAATTGCGTCAGAGCGTGGTGGGCATGAACATCCCCCACGTAGCGCCTGCCGAAGGCTCTCACCTCACCGTCAGCATCGGCGTGGCCACAGTTTCTCCACAGGTCGGCTCACACAGTCGCCAGCTGATTCTTGATGCCGACAAGGGGCTGTATGTGGCCAAGCACAATGGCCGCAATCAGGTATCGGTGGGCTGAGCTGGCCGGAGTTGCTGCCAGGCGGGCTCTTGTCAAACAACACGTCATCTGCTGAATGAACATGTTTTTGCGGGAGGCGGCTTGCCGGCGATGAACGATAACGCGGTGTTCCTGACATACCGCGTCGCCTGCATCGCCGGCAAGCCGCCTCCCACGGTCAAATGTTTGCCGCGCGACAGCGCTACGGCGAAGACGTGGTGGTGCCTCCCGCAGTCAGAGTTTGCTGCCAGATAGCGTTATGTCAGAGCCAAATAAGCATCTGCCACCGGAAACTCATCCATTCAATAAAATTGGCTGCACAAGGCCTGCCCGACGGGCTGCTTTCATGGTGTTGCCTGGGGTATACTCGTCGGCTTTGAAAATTTCGCCTGCGAGTGCTGCCCACCATGGAAATCAACCCGATCCTAAACAGCATCAAGGATTTGTCCGAGCGCTCCGAAACTATTCGGGGGTATCTTTGACTACGATCACAAACATGATCGTCTGACCGAAGTCAATCGCGAGCTCGAAGATCCAAACGTCTGGAACAACCCCGAATACGCACAGAACCTGGGCCGCGAGCGTGCCTTGCTGGCGCAGATCGTCGACACGCTGGACGAAATGACGTCCGGTCTGGTCGATGCCAAGGACCTGTTGCTGATGTCGGCCGAAGAAGAAGACCAGGCTGCCGTCGATGACGTTGCCGCCGAAGTCGAACGCCTTCGCGAATCGCTGGAAAAGCTGGAATTCCGTCGCATGTTCAGCGGCGAAATGGACCAGAACAACGCCTACCTGGATATCCAGGCCGGCTCCGGCGGTACCGAAGCGCAGGACTGGGCCAACATCCTGCTGCGCATGTACCTGCGCTGGGCTGACAAGCGCGGTTTCGACGCCACTATCATGGAACTGTCCGCTGGCGAAGTCGCCGGTATCAAGGGCGCGACCGTGCACATCAAGGGCGAATACGCCTTTGGCTGGCTGCGGACCGAGATCGGCGTACACCGTCTGGTGCGCAAGAGCCCGTTCGACTCCGGCAACCGTCGTCACACCTCGTTCTCGGCCGTGTTCGTGTCGCCGGAAATCGATGACAACATCGAAATCGACATCAACCCGTCGGACCTGCGGATCGACACCTACCGCTCCTCCGGTGCCGGTGGTCAGCACGTGAACACCACCGACTCGGCGGTCCGTATCACCCACGTTCCGACCAACACTGTGGTCAGCTGCCAGAACGAACGTTCCCAGCATGCGAACAAGGACACCGCCATGAAAATGCTGCGGGCCCGTTTGTATGAGCAGGAAGTTCAGAAGCGCAATGCAGCGTCCCAGGCGCTGGAAGACACCAAGTCCGATATCGGCTGGGGTCATCAGATTCGCTCCTACGTGCTGGATGCCTCGCGCATCAAGGACCTGCGGACCAACATCGAGCGCAGCGACTGCGACAAGGTGCTCGACGGTGATCTGGACGAGTATCTGATCGCAAGCCTCAAACAAGGGCTGTAATGCACGCCTCGCAGGATTCGCGCCGTGAGCGCGGTCCTGTGCAAGCGTCCGGGACGGCTATCCGCCTTGCCCGCGAACCCGGATGAACCGGGGCAACGAACCTGTGATGGAATGACTGAAGACATGAGCGACCAACAACTCGACCCGCAAGCCCTGCAACAGGAAGAAAACACCCTGATCGCCCTGCGCAAGGAAAAGCTTGCTGCCGGCCGTGCCAAGGGTCAGGCCTTCCCGAATGACTTCCGCCGCGACAGCTACTGCAACGACCTGCAGAAACAGTACGTCGACAAGACCAAGGAAGATCTGGCTGCGGCAGCGATTCCGGTCAAGGTTGCCGGTCGCATCATGCTCAACCGTGGCTCGTTCATGGTGATTCAGGACATGACCGGTCGCATCCAGGTCTACGTCAACCGCAAGACACTGCCGGAAGAAACCCTGGCCGAAGTCAAGACCTGGGACCTGGGCGATATCATTGCCGCCGAAGGCACCCTGGCCCGTTCCGGCAAGGGTGACCTTTATGTTGAAATGACGTCCGTGCGCCTGCTGACCAAGTCGCTGCGTCCGCTGCCTGACAAACACCACGGCCTGACCGACACCGAACAGCGCTATCGCCAGCGTTACGTCGACCTGATCGTCAACGAAGACGTGCGCGAGACCTTCCGCGTGCGTTCGCAGGTGATTGCCCACATCCGCAGCTTCCTGATGAAGCGCGACTTCCTCGAAGTCGAAACGCCGATGCTGCAGACCATTCCTGGTGGCGCGGCGGCCAAGCCGTTCGAAACCCACCACAACGCGCTGGACATGGAAATGTTCCTGCGTATCGCGCCTGAGCTGTACCTCAAGCGTCTGGTTGTCGGTGGCTTCGAGAAGGTGTTCGAGATCAACCGCAACTTCCGTAACGAAGGCGTTTCGACCCGGCACAACCCCGAGTTCACCATGCTCGAGTTCTACCAGGCCTACGCCGACTACGAAGACAACATGGATCTGACCGAGGAGCTGTTCCGCGAACTGGCTCAACTGGTTCTGGGCACCACCGATGTGCCGTATGGCGACAAGGTGTTCCACTTCGGCGAACCGTTCGTGCGCCTGTCGGTGTTCGACTCGATCCTCAAGTACAACCCTGAACTGACCGCAGCCGATCTGCAGGACATCGACAAGGCACGCGCCATCGCCAAGAAGGCCGGTGCCAAGGTCCTGGGCTTCGAAGGTCTGGGCAAGCTGCAGGTGATGATTTTCGAAGAGCTGGTCGAGCACAAGCTGGAACAGCCGCACTTCATCACCCAGTACCCGTTCGAAGTTTCGCCACTGGCACGTCGCAACGATGACAATCCGAGCGTCACCGACCGCTTCGAGCTGTTCATCGGCGGCCGCGAAATTGCCAACGCCTATTCCGAGCTCAATGACGCGGAAGACCAGGCCGAACGCTTCCAGGCTCAGGTTGCCGACAAGGACGCCGGTGACGACGAGGCCATGCACTATGACGCCGATTTCGTACGTGCGCTGGAGTACGGCATGCCGCCGACAGCCGGTGAGGGGATCGGTATCGACCGCCTGGTGATGCTGCTCACCAACTCGCCGTCGATCCGGGATGTGATCCTGTTTCCGCACATGCGCCCGCAGGCGTAACGAAAAAAAAGAAAGCCGCCTCGAATGGGCGGCTTTTTTTTGGGTCTTTTTCAGGACGAGTTTATAAGGACGATAGTGTGACGATTGCCAGAGAAGGGGCTGCCGGGGTAGCGAGCGCGGTGGCCAGAAGTGTCAAGTATCAGGGTCGCAAGGCCAGTCGAGAGGGGAGCGAGCAGCGCAGGCAGGTGATTCTCGATGCTGCCATGCGCATTGTGGTGCGTGACGGCGTGCGTGCCGTACGCCACCGGGCCGTGGCTGCCGAGGCGGGCGTACCGCTGTCGGCAACGACCTATTACTTCAAGGATATCGACGACCTGTTGACCGACGCCTTCGCCCAGTACGTGCAGCGCAGCGCAGACTACCTGGCCAGGTTGTGGCAGAACACCGAAGTCATCTTGCGCGACATGATGGCCCGCAGTTCCGGCAGTCCCAGCGACCGTTTCAAGCTGGCCGACGACATTGCCAAAATGGTGATGGAGCACATTCGCCACCAGTTGCTGACCCGGCGCGATTACCTGATTGCCGAACATGCGTTCTACCATGAGGCGCTGATCAACCCGCGTCTGACCCCGCTGGTCATGGCGCATCAGGAAATCCTGCTGCAGGGCAGTTGCCAGTTTTTTCAGGTGATTGGCTCGTTGCAGCCTTATCAGGATGCGCAAGTGTTGACGGGGCTCATCCGCCGGATGGAATATCAGGGCCTGCTTCATGGCCCGCTGCGTCAGGCGGACGAAGAAATCCTCTGTATGCTCACCCGCCAGATGCGTCTGGTGCTGGGAACCCCTCAACCGGTTCGAGGGTGACGCTGCTTCTGTTCAGGAGAACCCCATGAAGACCTGGCGCGTGTTGATTGCGCTGTCGTTTTTGTTGTTGAGCGGCTGTCTGGTGACCTTCAAGGACCCGATACCCGCCCGTGAGGCTGCGCCCGCCGGTTTGCTGGGTCAGTGGACCAGCAAGAACGCCTGGGGCGAGCCGCTGGAACTGGACGTCTCGCGTGCCGGGGCCAACCGTTACAAGGCCGTCAGCTACCGCAAGGGCGACCGACGTCACGGCGATGAGTACACCGTGACGGTGACGCACCACGGCAGTCGCTGGTACCTCTCGGCGAAGCTTCCGGCCAAATATGGCGCTGACTATGGCATTGGAGGTTTCGAGCTGACCCGCAGCGGTGAGCTGGTTGTCTATAGTCTGGACATGGACCGCGTCGGTCAGTGGGTCGAGCAAGGCAGTCTGGCTGGTCAGCCGGTCGAAAATGAAACGGGCAAGGGTCTCCTGATTACCAGCCCTCTGGAGCAGGTATTCGGGTACCTCGACGATCCCGCCAACTCAGATGTTTTTCAGGAAGTCGCGCGTTACAGGCGCGTTGCCGAGTAGCAGGGCGATAGCCCGCCAGCCAAGGAGTACCGGGTGGACGAGTACCAGCAGACTATTCGTGTTTTATCGGATCGGATCGTTGCCGCGCAGACACCGATTCGCGTGCTGGATGCAGTGAAGTGGGACGACACGGTTCGCCGGGATTTCCTCGCCGCCAAGGGCAAGGCCCTGCCTGCCGTGGACCGTGCCTATTACGAGAATCGCCCGCTGGGCTTCGATTCAAGCGCCCTCAAGCAGGAATTCCAGAACATCGAGCGCGACGTCACGCGCCAGCTGGGCCAGTTCAATCCGGTCGGGCAGATCATGCGCCGGATGTGCAGGGAATACCGAATGGTGATCCGCATGCTCGAAGCGCGGGGCACACCTGACTTCGGGCTGATCTCTCAGGAACTCTACGGCGCGGCCTCCGATGCCTTCCACGCGGGCGATCCAACACTGGCCGATCTGGGGCTGATGCTGTCCGATTACCTGAACAACATTGCCGGGCGTGGCGATCTCAAGGACGAACCGAAGACCCTGACCGCCAAGGACGCCGTGGCCTTGCTGCAGTCGCGTCTGAACCGGGTGTTCGGCGAGGCCGAGGAAACCATTCGTGTCTTCGAGTCCGACGGCATCGTGGCAGACGCGGCGGCTGGCGCGGATTACATCAAGATTCGCAGCGACGCGATGTTCAACGAGCGCGATGTGCGCGCGTTGGAAGTCCATGAAGGCCTCGTGCATGTGGGCACGACGCTGAACGGGCAGAACCAGCCGATCTGCACCTTCCTCTCCAAAGGCCCGCCGTCATCGACCGTGACTCAGGAAGGGCTGGCGATTCTCATGGAAGTCATCGCCTTTGCGTCCTACCCCAGCCGTCTGCGCAAGCTCACCAACCGCACGCGAGCCATTCACATGGCCGAAGAGGGCGCGGACTTTCTGCAGGTGTTCGAGTTCTATCGCGAGCAGGGCTTCGGCATGCCGGAAAGCTACGGCAACGCCAGCCGGGTGTTCCGAGGTTCTGTGCCCAACGGGCTGCCGTTCACCAAGGACCTGTCGTACCTGAAAGGCTTCATCATGGTCTACAACTACATTCAGCTGGCCGTGCGCAAGGGCAAGTTGGAACAGGTGCCCCTGTTGTTCTGCGGCAAGACCACGCTGGAAGACATGCGCACCCTTCGCCAACTGGTCGATGAAGGCCTGGTGGTCGCACCCAAATACCTGCCCGAGCAGTTCCGCGACATGAACGCCCTGTCAGCCTGGATGTGCTTCTCCAACTTCCTCAACCACCTGAGCCTGGATCGTATCGAAGCGGATTACTCGAATATTCTCTAGCCCTGTGATGTGGCCTGATGATCGTTCCCACGCTCTGCGCTCATCGTTATACACAAGTCATCTGGCCATCCAGTGAGGCAGCAGCACTGATGCGCTTTTGTAGCGCGATGGCATGAACACCGCAGATCGCGACGTGGGTGAAGGCTGAGTCCTGGCGCTGATTCGGGGGGCAATCGGCATGGATGCCGATTGAGCTGCACTGGGCCATGGATGGCCCATTTGCAGCGACCCCCGAATCAGTGTCAGGACGAAGGAACCCCGGCGAAGCCGGGGCCGGAACCGGAGCAAAAGGCTTTGCTTACTTTGGCCTCTCAAAGTAAGTCGCCGAGGGGCGAAAAGGTGACTGGAGCCATGCGCTCGGCTCACTGAATCCGCAGTCTGTGCCATTTGTGACGCGGAGCGTCACGGGAGGCATGCCCACGCGGAGCGATGGGCACGATCAGTGTTTGATAGGCTTGTGTATAACGACGAGCGCTCTGCGTGGGAATGCCTCTCAGGACGCTCCGCGTCCGCTCTCGAAGGTGACGCAGGGCGTCACGGGCACCATTTTGACTCTCTCAAGGAACCTCTCATTTGAAACTGATCAGCATCCTTGCCTTGCTCCTCAGTCTTGCCGGCTGCAGTTCGATGCTGTTTTACCCGGAACCGGGTCTGCCGTTCACCCCTGACAAGGCGCGTCTGGAGTACCGCGACGTCAATCTGACCGCTGCAGACGGCACTCGCCTGCACGGCTGGTGGCTCCCGGCGAAGGCGGGCGTGCCGGTCAAGGGCACGGTGCTGCACCTGCATGGCAACGGCGGCAATATGTCCTGGCATCTGGGCGGAAGCTGGTGGCTGCCCGAACAGGGCTATCAGGTGCTGATGCTCGACTACCGCGGCTATGGCCAGTCGCAGGGCGAGCCTGGCCTGCCCGCGATCTATCAGGACATTCAAGCCGCCTTCGACTGGTTGAAAGCTGCGCCCGAGGTGCAAGGCAAACCGCTGGTGGTGCTGGGTCAGAGCATCGGCGGCGCGCTGGCTGTGCACTACCTGTCGGAGCATCCCGACGAGCGATCCAGAATCAAGGCGCTGGTTCTCGACGGTGTGCCTGCGAGCTACAGGGACGTCGCGCGCAATTCACTCAGCAACTCCTGGCTGACGTTGCCGTTCAGGACGCCATTGTCCTGGTTCATTCCTGATGGCGACAGTGCCGTCAACGGTCTGCCCAGGATGGCTGGCACCCCGATGCTGATCTTTCACAGCATGGATGACACCTTGGTGCCGCTGGTGAACGGAATCAGTGTCTACAAGGCCGCGCCGCCGCCTCGTGTGCTGCAACTGACCCGCGGCGGACATGTGCAGACCTTTGCCGATCCGTTATGGCGGCAGGTCATGCTCCGTTATCTTGAAGATCCACAGCATTTCAACGGGCTGCGCCGCCTCGCCGAAGTACCCAATTACCCGGTAACCTCAAAGCAACCCGAGACGCAGGAATGAGTGATGAGCGTAACGTCAGGGGCATGATCCTGACCGGCATCGCGAGCATCATCGGTACGGTCGGCTGCCTGTGGTACTACGGCTACCTGCATTTCGCGAGACCCGAGGATGCGCTGTTACTGAGCGAGTTCACGCTGCTCAAGACCGTGCCCGGAGAGGACTACAAGATCGCCGCCACGCCTGCGGACGAAGTGGCGCAGTGCATAAATGGGGTATTGGTGCTGTTCGACACGTCGCGCACCGGGCTGTCCGGCGTGCTGGTCGATGATCGCAGGCAGGCCGTGCGCTGTATCGCTAAGCAGGCGTCGACACGCCCGTGAAGCGCCCATGAAAAAGCCCCGCCTGTATGCGCAGGCGGGGCTTCGGTGCAGCCGCTCAGTCGATTATTTCATCGAGGAGCGTGGAGCAACCGGCTGGTTGTCGTTGGAAATGGTCACTTCCACACGACGGTTCATGGCACGGCCAGAGTTGCTGGTGTTATCAGCAACCGGATATTCCTTGCCATAGCCCATCGCAACGATGCGAGTCGGGTCTACGCCCATGCGAGTCAGAGCCATGCGAACCGAATTGGCGCGGCGCTCGGACAGCGACTGGTTGTAGGAAGCCGAACCGGTGCTGTCGGTGTAGCCTTCAACAATCACTTTGCGATCAGGGTTTTCCTGAAGGAAAGCAGCCAGCTTGCCGATGTCGCCCTGGGCGCCTGGCTTCAGCTCGGCCTTGTTGTAGTCGAACAGCACGTCACCGAAAGTCACCAGAGTACCGCGTTCGGTCTGCTTGGCGTTCAGGCTGTTCTTCAGTGCTGCGATCTGTGCGTCACGCGCTTCCAGACGAGCCTTGGCACGGTCGGCAGAAGCGTTCTGCAGAGCGGCTTCGGAGTTGCGCAGGGCGATGGTCTGCTTGGCCAGTTCAACGCGCTGGTTGGTCAGGTAAGACAGCTGGTCGACTTTCTTGGCGTCGGCGTCATCACGGAACGCCTGTTCAGCCTTGGCCAGCCATTCGCTCGCGTCCTTGGTTTCCAGCGCGGCAACCTTGGTGGCGTCCGGGTTGGTCTGCAGGGAGGTGAAGTTGGTACGCGCCTGTTCCAGGTTAGGGTTCGGCTTGGTGGCGCAGGCAGCCAAAGCAACGCTCATGGCCAGCAGGGCAGGGATCATCAATTGTTTACGCATAATTAGGGTCGTCCTTTAATCGATTACGAATGCATGAAAACCAAAGGTTGATGGCGGTGCTCACTGCACCTGGCGCATGCCTTCGTCACGTAGTTCGTTGACGCCCTGACGAGCATCCTGCACGGCTTTGGCAGCCTTGGCGGCCTGAGACTTACGCTCTGCCACTCGGGCATCCCACTCGGCCTGTTCGGCCAGCTTGCGCGCTTCGTCGTACTTTTTGTCCTGCATGGCCAGGTCCGCTTCCTTGAGCTTGTCCTGAGCCGACTTCATTTCCACCGCTGCGAACTCAGTACCGCCGGCGCTCACTGCGCTGTTGACGGCCGACTGAGAGACCGCGTACTGCTCCGACGGCGGGTTGCCCGCACAGCCGGCCAGGATGAAGGTGCTACCCAGCGCCAGCGCAGCGAGTTTCAGCCCGCGCAGGCCTTTGAACGTGGTATTGGCAGTAGGGGTGTTCATGGTGATCAACTCCATTGTCTGACTCCGAACGTGGTTATCCATGACAGTTTTTATTCAGGCCGGGCATCGGGTCATGCAACCACCTGATGCTCTTCAGGCTTTCCTGTAATGGTTAATGGCTCGGACCTGCGGGGTTTTTGAATAGTTCACATAAATATTTCGTGAGTGGGCGGGAACGTTTTATATGTCGTACTCAATATTCTGCCAATATCGAGCGAGCCGTCAGGCCCGGCCCTTTACGGGCGTGGGCCCTGGCAGAATCGGCGGTGTTACACCTGGCCGGGTTCATCGACTGGCGTGTCCAGCTCCTCAGACAGTTCATGCAGGTAACGTTTGGACAGTGCCAGGAAGCGGGGCGTGGCGCCGATGTCTTCATAAAGGGGGTCGCCTTCCTCATCCGTCGCCACGACATGCGGCCCTTTGACGTAAGGAAAGCTGGCTTCCAGTTCTTCCATTGCCGCGCCGATCAGCTCGCCCAGCAACTCTTCAGGGTGATGTTTGGGGTACATCTCGCACAGTGCGGCCAGTCGCGCGGCGGATTCGATATCCAGATGAATCGCATAGCGGGTCCTGGTCAGGCGACCCTTGGCATTATTTTCCCAGTGGCGGGCCAGTTCGCGGATTTTCATGGTGACTTCTCCTGACTGTCTTCTCGATGGGCTCGCTTGTGGCGAGTCTGTTGCGTGATGGAGTCGTTGTGTGGCTCATGCATGAGATTAGCCTGTATGGCATTCGTGGCACGGACAGATAATTTCATGCACAAGGATTTGTCGGCGAGCGCGCTTTTGATGCACTGTTGGCAAAGCGGATTTCAATACACCCGTTCAGTTCGGGTAAGCGATCAGACAAAAAGCCCCAATAAAAAACCGGGAGAGGGAACGATGGCCGATATCGATGCGCGACTGCGCGAAGACGTTCACCTGCTGGGTGAGCTGCTGGGCAATACGATTCGCGAACAGCGCGGGGCTGATTTTCTCGACAAGATCGAGCGTATTCGCAAGAGCGCCAAGGCGGGCAGGCGTGGCTCTGCTGAAGGTGCCGAAGCCCTCAGCTCCAGTGTCGATGGCCTGGAAGACGATGAGCTGCTGCCAGTGGCGCGCGCGTTCAATCAGTTCCTAAACCTGGCGAACATCGCCGAGCAATACCAGCTCATGCATCGCCGTGACGACTCGCAGCCGCAACCGTTCGAATCCCGGGTACTGCCCGAACTGCTGGAGCGCCTGAAGGCCGAAGGTCATGCCCCCGATGCGCTGGCGAGACAGTTGGGCAAGCTGGAGATCGAACTGGTGCTCACCGCGCACCCCACCGAAGTGGCCCGGCGCACGCTGATTCAGAAATACGACGCCATTGCCGCGCAACTGGCCGCGCTGGATCATCGTGATCTCAATAGCCTGGAGCGCGAACAGATCACCTCGAGGCTGCAGCGGCTGATCGCCGAAGCCTGGCACACCGAAGAGATCCGTCGTATCCGCCCGACCCCGGTCGATGAAGCCAAGTGGGGCTTTGCGGTCATCGAGCATTCGCTGTGGCATGCCATTCCCAACTACCTGCGCAAGGCCGATCTGGCGCTGCAGGCTGCGACCGGTCTGCACTTGCCCCTCGAAGCTGCGCCAATCCGTTTTGCCTCGTGGATGGGCGGTGACCGGGACGGCAATCCGAATGTCACGGCGGCTGTCACTCGTGAAGTATTGCTGCTGGCGCGCTGGATGGCGGCCGACCTGTATCTGCGCGATGTGGACAGTCTGGCCGCCGACCTGTCGATGCAGCAGGCCAGCGATGCGTTGCGTGCCCGTGTCGGCGACAGTGCCGAGCCCTATCGCACCGAACTCAAGCGCCTGCGCGAACGCCTGCGAGCGACCCGCAACTGGGCCAATGCTTCGCTGGCCATCACTCAGCCTGCGCCTGAGTCCGTGCTGCATGACAATCGCGAGCTGATCGAACCCTTGATGCTCTGCTTCCAGTCGCTGCATGAGTGCGGCATGGGCGTGATTGCTGATGGTCCGCTGCTGGATTGCCTGCGTCGTGCCGTGACCTTCGGTCTGTTCCTGGTGCGTCTGGACGTGCGTCAGGATTCCAGCCGCCATTGCGCGGCCATGACTGAAATCACTGATTACCTGGGTCTGGGCCGTTACGAGGAATGGGATGAGCAGACCCGCATCGAGTTTCTGCTGCGTGAACTGAACAACCGTCGTCCGCTGCTGCCCGGCTATTTCAAACCCGCCGCAGACACAGCCGAAGTATTGGCAACCTGTCGCGAAGTGGCGGCGGCACCGGCCGCATCGCTGGGCTCTTATGTCATTTCCATGGCGGGCGCTGCGTCGGATGTACTGGCGGTGCAGTTACTGCTTAAAGAGTCCGGGCTGCAACGACCCATGCGCGTCGTGCCGTTGTTCGAAACACTTGCGGATCTGGACAACGCCGGACCGGTCATCGAAACACTGCTGGGGTTGCCGGGTTATCGGTCGCGTCTGCACGGTCCTCAGGAAGTAATGATCGGTTATTCCGACTCGGCCAAGGACGCTGGCACGACCGCAGCGGCCTGGGCGCAGTACCGGGCGCAGGAAAAACTCGTACAGATCTGTCGCGACCAACAGGTCGAACTGCTGCTGTTCCATGGCCGTGGCGGTACGGTCGGACGTGGTGGTGGCCCGGCCCACGCGGCGATTCTGTCGCAGCCTCCGGGCTCTGTGGCGGGACGCTTCCGCACCACCGAGCAGGGCGAAATGATCCGCTTCAAGTTCGGCCTGCCGGACATTGCCGAGCAGAACCTCAACCTTTATCTGGCTGCTGTACTGGAAGCGACGCTGTTACCACCGCCGCTGCCCGAACCGGCGTGGCGCACGATGATGGATCAGTTGGCCAGTGATGGCGTCAGCGCCTACCGGGCCGTGGTCAGGGAAAATCCGGAGTTCGTCGAGTATTTCCGCCAGGCCACGCCCGAGCAGGAATTGGGTCGCCTGCCGTTGGGCAGCCGACCAGCCAAACGCCGCGAAGGCGGTGTGGAGAGTCTGCGCGCCATCCCGTGGATTTTCGCCTGGACCCAGACACGCCTGATGCTGCCCGCCTGGCTGGGCTGGGAAGCGGCGCTGACCAAGGCGCTGGAGCGTGGCGACGGCGACGTGCTGGCGCAGATGCGCGAGCGCTGGCCGTTCTTCAGAACCCGCATCGACATGCTGGAAATGGTACTGGCCAAGGCAGATTCAGATATTGCGCGACTGTATGACGAACGTCTGGTCAGCGGAGAGCTGCAACATTTAGGCTCACATTTGCGCGACCTATTGTCGCAGGCGTGCGACGTGGTGCTGGGGCTGACCGGGCAGACGCAATTGCTGGCACACAGCCCCGAAACTCTCGAGTTCATCAGCCTGCGCAATACCTATCTGGATCCGTTGCATCTGCTTCAGGCTGAACTGCTGTCGCGCTCGCGCCACCGTGAGGCGCATCTGGACAGCCCTCTGGAACTGGCGTTGCTGGTGTCTGTGGCGGGAATTGCCGCCGGGCTGCGCAACACCGGCTGACGGCCTGGCCCGAGTGGCAGGCGCTGGGTTTGATCAGGATCACGGCAGGTGAAGCGTTTAAAGGCTAACCTGCCGGAGGGGCTGCAGCAGGTCGCAGCGTTTAGTGACCTCGGTCTGCACGCCAGTGCCCCTGCGGTTACTGCGACTTTTGGCGGCTTGTGCGGCTACGGTCTGCTGTGTATCTTGATCAGCCTTTTGGCCTATTGGCCTGATTCATTTTTTAGATTGGCCCCTGAGGCGAATCCGATGATTTCCATATAAAAAATTTGAGGAGCATGACGATGCGCGTGATTCTGCTGGGAGCTCCCGGGGCCGGTAAAGGTACTCAGGCAAAATTCATCACTGAAAAGTTCGGCATCCCGCAAATTTCGACAGGCGACATGCTGCGCGCAGCGGTCAAGGCCGGTACAGAACTGGGCATCAAGGCCAAGAGCGTCATGGATTCGGGCGGTCTGGTCTCCGATGATCTGATCATCGGTCTGATCAAGGACCGTCTGGCTGAGCCGGACTGCCAGAACGGCGTGCTGTTCGATGGCTTCCCGCGCACCATTCCACAGGCCGAGGCATTGCTGAAAGCCGGTCTGGAAATCGACCATGTGCTGGAAATCGCTGTTGATGACGAAGAAATCGTCCAGCGTATGTCCGGTCGCCGTGTCCACCCGGCATCCGGTCGCACCTATCATCTGGTTTACAACCCGCCCAAGGTTGAAGGCAAGGACGATGTGACTGGCGAAGATCTGGTTCAGCGCCCTGACGATGTGGCAGAAACCGTGCGTCATCGCCTCGCTGTCTACCACGAGCAGACCAAGCCGCTGGTGGAGTTCTACAGCAAGCTCAGCGCTCAGAATGGCAAGCCCAAGTGCAGCCACATCCCAGGTGTTGGCTCTGTAGAAGAGATCACCGCCAAAGTGCTGAAAGCACTGAGCTGATTCGACATCGCTTCTCGACAATGGCCCGCTTGCGGGCCATTTGTCATTTATACTGCGCCACTTTTCCATGACGACGGACACACCGATGACCACCTTGCTGGCCCTGGACACCGCCACTGAAGCCTGCTCGGTCGCTTTGCTGCATGACGGCAAGGTACTGAGCCACTACGAGGTGATCCCGCGCCTGCATGCCCAGCGCCTGTTGCCGATGATCAAGGACCTGCTGGCCGAGGCAGGTATTGCGATGTCGGCGCTGGATGCCATTGCGTTCGGCCGTGGTCCGGGTGCATTCACCGGCGTACGGATTGCTATTGGCGTGGTTCAGGGGCTGGCATTCGCGCTGGAGCGTCCGGTATTGCCGGTCTCCAATCTGGCGGTGCTGGCACAGCGAGCCTTTCGCGAGCGGGGCGTGTCGCAGGTGGCGGCCGCCATCGATGCGCGAATGGATGAAGTCTATTGGGGCTGTTATCGCGAAACAGCAGGCGAGATGCGTCTGGTCGGTGCCGAAGCGGTGATGGCGCCGGAGCTGGCCGCATTGCCCGCTGACATAACGGGTGAATGGTTCGGTGCCGGTACGGGGTGGGGCTACGCCGAGCGTATCCCGGTCGCGTTGTCAGGGCATGATGCAAGCCTGCTGCCGCACGCTCAGGACCTTTTGACGCTGGCCACGTTTGCCTGGCATCGCGGCGAAGCCGTTCAGGCCGATGATGCGCAGCCGGTGTATCTGCGTGACAAGGTTGCCACGCCGAAGGCGCGTTAGTACTCGCGCGGCAACTCGCAAGTTATGGCGATTGCAACGGTTGTATCAATTTGCCATCTACCGTTTATCGTTTTAGTGTGACTTAAAACGCTCGAGCTCAAACAATTTGCAATATGTGTGGTCTAGTTAACGTTAGGGAGTTTGCCAGTATCCGGACTGTAACGTTAAATTGCCACTACAGAAGCCGAGTAAATATTGATGCGCATCGACGGACCATCACAACGTTCTTACCCCATCAAGCGAAAGCCGCAGAAGCAGCCTTCGACGGTTGAGGGTTCTTTCGAAGAAGTCACCACCGACATTGATCTGCCGGTGCCTGCGCGCGCGTCCCGTCGCGACGCTGACCAGGGTCCGATCGGCAGTACTGGCAACGTACCTGCACGTCCTCAGGACATCATCTTTCCCCGCTCCATGAGCTCTCGTGTCGCCAATGCCTTGGCCAGTTACCTGACCACGGCCAGCTTTGTGGATTGGGACCTTGAAGTATCGGGGCTCGATCTTCACGTCTGATTGTGTCCGACCTGCCTTATTACCTCGGCTGTCCGTCCTGGAGCGAAAACGCCTGGCGCGATTCGCTGTATCCCGATGACGCCCGCCCGACTGATTTCCTGAGCTTGTACTCGCAGGTTTTCAATGTTGTCGAAGGCAATACCACTTTCTATGCCCGTCCCGCGGCCTCCACCGTGCAGCGTTGGGCTGAAGTGATGCCTGAAGACTTTCGCTTCACCGCCAAATTTCCCCGTGACATAAGCCATGACGGTGATCTGCGCGCCCAAGTGACCGCTGCTGAGACCTTCATTCAGTTGATGGCTCCGCTGGGTCAGCGAGTTGCGCCGTTCTGGTTGCAACTGTCGGCCAGTTTCACGCCGCAACGCCTGGCTGAGCTGGTCGGTTTCATTGATGAACTGAATGTGCCGCTCGCTGTGGAAGTCCGCAATATGGCGTTCTTCATGAAGGGCGATGAGGAGCGCATGCTCAATCGTCTGCTGCTGGATCGCGGTATTGAGCGCATCTGTCTGGATTCGCGTGCCTTGTTCAGTTGTGTATCCAGCGACCCCGCGGTCCTGCACGCGCAGTCCAAGAAGCCCAAGGTGCCTGCACGTCCGGCAGCGCTCACTCAGCATCCTCAGGTCCGATTCATTGGCCGCCCTGAGCTTGAGGCCAATGACCCGTTTCTGGTGCAGTGGGTGGAAAAAGTCGCGGTCTGGATTGAAGAAGGGCGGGTGCCTTACGTGTTCCTGCACACACCGGACAACCTGCGCGCGCCCGAGCTGGCGCGACGTTTTCATGAGCAATTGAGGGTGCGCCTGCCAGGGCTGCCACCGCTGCCTGAACTGGATCGAGGTCCGCAGGTGGAGCAGTTGGGCTTGCTCTGAGGTCGATAGGTGTGGGTTGATTGAAGCCCGTCACCCGGAGAGCACGCACATGGACTCGCAACAACTTCTCAAAGCGCAGACGTTCAAGGCCTTGCATGAGCGCGATGGTGCTTTCGTGATGCCCAATCCCTGGGATGCCGGTTCGGCAAAACTGCTGGCCTCGATGGGGTTCGAAGCGTTGGCGACGACCAGCGCGGGCCTCGCGTTTACCTTGGGTCGTCCGGACGCCGAGGGTGCGATCAGCCGTGATGACACGCTGGCCAACGTGGCGGATATTGTGGCGGCCACCTCGCTTCCTGTCGCTGCCGATCTGGAAAACTGCTTCGCCGACAGCCCCGAAGGCTGCGCGCAAACGCTGCTCAAGGCGGCAGCGTCGGGAATCGTGGGTGGCTCCATCGAAGATGCCAGCGGGCGGGCAGACCATCCGATTTACGACTTCGATCTGGCGGTGGAACGCGTCCGGGCTTCGGTCGCTGCGGTGCGCAGCCTGCCGTTTCCGTTCATGCTCACGGCGCGGGCCGAAAACCTGCTGAACGGGCGGATGGATTTCGCTGACACCCTTCGCAGGCTCGAGGCTTACGCCGAAGCCGGGGCGGATGTACTTTACGCTCCTGGCCTTCGTACCCGTGAAGAAGTCATCGCAGTGGTGCGTGCTGTAGCGCCCAGGCCTGTGAATATCCTGATGGGGCTGGGCGGCGTGACACTTTCCGTGGCGGATCTGAGCGAGTGTGGCGTCAAGCGCATCAGCGTCGGCTCCTCGCTTGCCCGTGCGGCATTTGGGGGCCTTTATCGCGCTGCCGAGGAAATCCGCAACTACGGCACCTTCAACTACGCCGGACAGGCGCTGCCCTTCGATCAACTGAACGATCTGTTCAAGGGCTGAGCATGCGTGTGTTTCTGTTGTTGCTGGTTCTGTGTGCGGTCGGAGTGGTTGCGGTTTGGCGTGGCTGGATCGACGTACCGCCGCAATGGAATCCTTGGGCACCGCTGGATGTGCGCGCCGAACCGAATCTGCTGACGCCGTTCAAGCTGTCACGCCTGCGGGATGATCCGGCGCTGTGTGATCAGGTGTTGAGTGCGTCGGGTCTGCGTTTCAGCCGGCAGGCCGACAGCCCGGCGTCGGCGCGATGTCCGCTGGAGAACACCTTGCGTGTGCAGGGCGGCGATGTGGCACTGAGCAGCAGCTTTCTGGCCAGTTGTCCGCTGGCGGTGGCCTACGTGCTGTTCGACATTCACACGCTGCAGCCGGCGGCCGAGACAGTGTTCGGTCAGCGCGTTGCACGTATTGATCACTTGGGCAGTTTTGCCTGCCGCAATATCTATAACCGCGCCAATAGCCGGCTCAGCCAGCATGCGACGGCCAATGCGCTGGACATCGCCGGTTTTCGTCTGGCGGATGGTCAGCGCATCAACCTGCTCAAGGACTGGAATGACGCAGGGGACAAGGGGCGTTTTCTGAGGCTGGTTCGCGACGGAGCCTGCAGGAGTTTCAGCACGGTGCTGGGGCCGGAATACAACGCAGCGCACCGGGATCATTTTCATGTGGACATGGGGCGTTGGCAGGTGTGTCGCTGATCAGGCTGCCATGCGCAGGTTTTGCAGAATCAGCGGACGAGCCCAGACATTCTCGTAATCGAACTGGCGCTGTTGGGTGGCGATGGTCTTTTCGTCGAGGGGCAGGGCAGGCTTGTCAGCCAGGTCCCATTCGAGCTCTGCGATAGGCAGGTGCAGCGGACGGGTCTGTGGTGCGGGGCCAGGTGTCACATCGCTGTGAGCATTGAGGACGGTCGGGCGCACCCAGTTGCTTTCGAATTCCAGATGACGTTGTTGCTCGATCATGTCGGCAATGCTGAACGGCTCGGCTGGCGGTGGCAGCAGATCGAGTTCGAATTCGGCGATTGGCAGGAACAGCGGCTCTGGCGGTTTGACCTCGGTGTCGGCCACCGGGCAGGCACGCTGCTCGACGATCTTGCTCAGGGTCTTGGCGCCTGCGACAGGTTCGCCGGTCTCGACGTCCACTTCCACACTGCTTGGGTGGACCGGAATCGGCGTGCTGTCGGCAACCTGATCAGCCATCGCACGTGCAAAAGCATCCGACCACAACTGCGTGACACCACCAAGGGTGCGGCTGTTGCGGACGCTAAAGTCGCCTGAGTGCGACAAATAGCCAATGGATGTTTGAACAATGTCTGACATAGCGATCAGTACTGGCGTTGGGTCTGGCAAAATGCCGGATACTTGGTTATCGGCAGATTTTGCTGATCATTAACATTTTTTGAGTGTGTAGACGTAATGAGTGAACAGCAGGCAGGCAGTCGTATCCGGGTCGAAGCCCTGACAGCGGACGGGCAGGATCAGGCGACCACATGGGCCGAGCGTCTGGGCCTGCCCTTGCAGGACGAACAGGCTGATTTTGCGCTGCAGGTGACCGACGATGGCCTGCAATTGCAACAGCTGGGTGACGATGCGCCCGGCGCGGTGCGGGTCGATTTTGTCGAAGGAGCGGTGGCCCATCGCAGGCTGTTCGGCGGTGGCACCGGGCAGATGATCGCCAAGGCCGTCGGCATTCAACCGGGTATCCGCCCCCGCGTGCTGGATGCCACGGCGGGTCTGGGCAAGGATGCGTTCGTACTGGCGAGCCTGGGCTGCGAGATGAGCCTGATCGAGCGGCAACCGATTATCGCCGCCTTGCTGGAAGACGGGCTGTCGCGCGGGCGCCATGACCGCGACGTGGGTTCGATCATCGGTCAGATGCGTTTGCTGACCGGCAACTCGATTGAGCTGATTCGTGACTGGCAGGGCGAGGCGCCGCAGGTGATCTACCTCGATCCGATGTTCCCGCACCGGGAAAAAACCGCACTGGTCAAAAAAGAGATGCGCCTGTTCCGCCCGCTGGTAGGCGATGACATGGACGCGCCTGCCTTGTTGGAAGCCGCGCTGGCACTGGCCACGCACCGTGTGGTCGTCAAGCGTCCGCGCAAGGCACCCTGCATCGATGGCCCCAAGCCGGGTTACGCGCTGGATGGCAAATCCAGCCGCTACGACATCTACCCGAAGAAAGCCCTCAAGCCCAAGGCTGTGGATTAACCCGGTCGTGCCTGTCCGTCACTGTTCAGGCTGATAGGCCCGCATGAACAGTTTCACGACTTCCTGCACATGCCGCTCAGCGGTATCCGCGTCCGGTGGTGTGCTGCATCCCACCAGCAGCCGGAAGTTGTGAATGCCTTTGACCATGTTCAGAAAATGCTCGGCAGCCCTGCGCGGGCTTTCGATGCGCAGGCTGCCGGTTACGTCGATCTCGACCAGCACACGTTCCATCTCGCTGACGAGCTTTTGCGGACCGGCCTCGAAGAAAATCATCGACAGCTGCGGGTCCTGAGTGCCCAGCGTCACCATCAAGCGATGCAGGTCGAGGGATTCCGGGCTGTTGACCAGACACTGAAAGGCACGGGCGATATTCAGCAGCGCTGTCTCGACCGTCGCGCCTTCTGCCAGATGAAACAGCGCGGCAGGCATCTGCTCTTCGCAACGCGCCACCACGGCGGCTGAAAACAGCGTTTCCTTGTCGGTGAAATGGCTGTAGACCGTGAGTTTGGAGACGCCGGCTTCGCTGGCGATCGCATCCATGCTGGTGTTCACGTAGCCATTGCTGACAAACAGATTCTTCGCGGATTCGAGAATGGCCTTGCGTTTCTCGAGGTCCTTGGGACGGCCGGGGCCGCTGTTGGATGGGGTATCAGGCATAAGGTTCAAATAATGTACTGGTGAGTTTGATAATTTTTAATATACTCGCCAGTACAATTATTCCAAGCCTGTTTTGATGAAGGTTTACATCATGCTCCGCGATGTCATGCCGCTTCTCGTGCCACTGTGTCTGGTCTCGCTGCTGACAGCGTGCGGTCAGGAAACCACCGCCCCGGTTTTCGTGCGCCCCGCGATGGTGGTGCAGCCGCTGCCTTCCGCTCAATCCATGGACAGCTACCCTGGCGAAGTGCGTGCCCGCTTTGAGCCTGAGCTGGCGTTTCGTATTGCCGGCAAGGTCAGCAAGCGGCTGGTCGAGGAGGGGCAGCGGGTCAAGGCCAACCAGCCCCTTGCCGAACTGGATGCGCAGGACGTACGCCTGCAACTGGACGCCACTCGTGCACAAGTCGCTGCCGCCGAAGCCAACCTGCAACTGGTGCGTTCCGAGCGGGATCGGTACAAGACCCTGCTTGATCGGCAGATGGTCAGCCGCTCGCAATACGATAACGCCGAAAACCTCTATCGCGCAGGCGAAGCCCGACTCAAGCAGATCAAGGCCGAGCTGACGGTGGCTGACAATCAGACGGCTTACGCCGTGCTGCGTGCTTCTCAGGACGGCGTGATCGCCAGGCGCTCGGTCGAGGTCGGGCAGGTGGTTGCTGCCGGGCAGACTGTCTTCACCCTGGCCACCGACGGTGAGCGAGAAGTGCTGATCAGCCTTCCGGAACAGAATTTTGCCCGCTTCAAGGTCGGCCAGCCGGTCTCTGTCGAGCTCTGGACACTGCGCGATCAGCGCTTCCCAGGCCGTATTCGTGAGCTGTCACCGTCCGCCGATCCCCGTTCGCGCACCTTTGCGGCGCGGGTGGCGTTTGCCAGCGGGCAGGTTCCCGCAGAGCTGGGCCAGAGCGCACGGGTATTCATTGCGGCCCAGCATGCCGTGCCGCTGGCGGTGCCGCTCTCGGCGGTTACCGCCGAGAACGGAGCGACGTATGTCTGGCGTGTCAGCCCCGACAGCACTGTGACGCGAGTCCCGGTCCAGGTCGGCCCGTACGGTCAGGAGTCGGTGCCAATCGTTCAGGGCGTGCAGGAAACCGACTGGATCGTGGCCGCAGGTGGGCATGTATTGCGTGAGGGTGAGCGTGTCCGTCCGGTGGATCGCAGCAATCGGGCCGTGAAACTGGCTGCCAAGGAGTAGGCCCGATGCACTTCAATCTTTCCGAATGGGCGCTGCGTCACCGCCAGGTCGTGCTGTATCTGATGATCGTTCTGGCCATCGTGGGCGCGCTGTCCTACACCAAACTGGGGCAGAGTGAAGATCCGCCCTTCACCTTCAAGGCCATGGTGATCCGCACGTTGTGGCCGGGCGCCAGCGCCGAAGAAGTGGCGCGGCAGGTCACGGATCGCATCGAAAAGAAGCTGATGGAAACCGGTGAGTACGAGCGCATTGCGTCGTTCTCGCGGCCGGGAGAATCCACCGTCACCTTCGTGGCGCGTGATTCGATCTTTTCCGCCTACCTGCCTGATCTCTGGTATCAGATCCGCAAGAAGGTCGGCGATATTCGCCAGAACCTGCCGCCCGACGTTCAAGGGCCTTTTTTCAACGATGAGTTTGGTACGACCTTCGGCAATATCTATGCGCTGACCGGCCAGGGTTTTGATTACGCGGTACTCAAAGATTACGCCGACCGGATTCAGATTCAGCTGCAACGGGTCAAGGATGTTGGCAAGGTCGAGCTGATTGGCCTGCAGGACGAGAAGATCTGGATCGAGCTGTCCAACGTCAAGCTGGCCACGTTGGGCTTGCCGTTGCAACAGGTGCAACAGGCACTGCAGGCGCAGAACGCGGTGTCCTCGGCAAGCTTCTTCGAGACTTCCAGCGAACGCATCCAGCTGCGGGTCAGCGGGCAGTTTCAAAGCGTGGACGAGATCCGCAACTTCCCGATCCGCGTGGGCGACCGCACGTTTCGAATCAGCGATCTGGCGGATGTACACCGTGGCTTCAACGACCCGCCTGCGCCGCGCATGCGCTTCATGGACGAGGATGCGATTGGTCTGGCAGTGGCCATGAAGGACGGCGGCGACATTCTGGTGCTGGGACGAGCGCTGGAAACCGAGTTCGCCCGGTTACAGAAAAACCTTCCGGTCGGCATGCAGTTGCGCAAGGTGTCCGATCAGCCAGCTGCGGTGAAGACCGGTGTCGGCGAGTTCGTTCAGGTGCTGGCCGAAGCGCTGATCATCGTGTTGCTGGTGAGCTTCTTCTCGCTGGGTGTTCGCACCGGCATGGTGGTCGCACTGGCCATTCCGCTGGTGCTGGCGATGACCTTTGCGACCATGTATTACCTGGGCATCGGCCTGCACAAGATTTCGCTGGGGGCGCTGGTGCTTGCCCTGGGTCTGTTGGTGGATGACGCGATCATTGCCGTGGAAATGATGGCGATCAAGATGGAGCAGGGCTACGACCGGCTCAAGGCCGCCAGCTTCGCCTGGACCAGTACGGCATTCCCGATGCTGACCGGCACGCTGATCACGGCAGCTGGCTTCTTGCCGATTGCCACCGCGCAATCGAGTACCGGTGAGTACACACGTTCGATCTTTCAGGTGGTGACCATCGCGCTCATTGCCTCGTGGATCGCGGCAGTCATGTTCGTGCCTTATCTGGGCGACCGTCTATTGCCGGATCTCGCCAAGCGGCATGCAGCCAAGCATGGCAGCCATGCCCCCGATCCCTATGCGACGCCGTTCTACAAACGTGTCCGCGCACTGGTGGGCTGGTGCGTACGGCGCCGCAAGACCGTTATTGTCGCCACGGTCGGTTTGTTCGTCCTGTCGGTGGTGATGTTCAAGTTTGTCCCGCAGCAGTTCTTCCCGGCTTCCGGGCGTCTGGAACTGATGGTGGACCTGAAGCTGGCCGAAGGCTCGTCGCTGGTCAACACCGGCGAGCAGGTCAAGCGTCTGGAACAGATGCTCAAGGGCCACGAAGGCATCGACAATTACGTCGCTTACGTGGGCACCGGCTCGCCGCGTTTCTACCTGCCACTGGACCAGCAACTGCCTGCGCCCAGCTTCGCCCAGTTCGTGGTGCTCACCCGCAGCATCGAGGATCGCGAGGCGCTGCGCAGCTGGCTGATCACTCATCTCAATGAACAGTTTCCGACCCTGCGCTCCAGGGTGACGCGTCTGGAAAACGGCCCGCCTGTGGGCTATCCGGTGCAGTTCCGTGTCACTGGCGAGCACATCGAAGTGGTCAGGGCGCTGGCGCGCAAGGTGCAGGACAAGGTTCGCGAGAATCCTCATGTGTCCAATGTCCACCTGGACTGGGAGGAGCCGAGCAAAGTCGTGCACCTGAATATCGATCAGGATCGCGCACGGGCGCTGGGCGTGACCACCGCCGACCTCTCGGCCTTTCTGCGCAACTCGCTCACCGGTTCAACCGTCAGTCAGTATCGCGAAGACGACGAACTGGTAGACATCATGGTGCGCGGCACACGCAATGAGCGCGAGCAGCTGGAAGCGCTGTCCAGTCTGGCCGTTCCGACGCAAAACGGCGCCAGCGTCGCGCTGTCTCAGGTGGCGACGCTGGAGTACGGATTTGAAGAAGGCGTGATCTGGCACCGCAACCGCCTGCCCAGTGTGACCGTGCGTGCTGACATCTATGGCAAGGATCAACCGGCGACGCTGGTGAAGCAGATCATGCCGACCCTGGATGGGGTACGCGCCGAGTTGCCGGACGGTTATCTGCTGGAGGTTGGCGGTACGGTGGAGGATTCCGCACGCGGACAGAACTCGGTGAACGCAGGCGTTCCCTTGTTCATCGTGGTCGTGTTGACCCTGCTGATGATCCAGTTGCGCAGCTTCTCACGCATGCTCATGGTGTTCGTGACCGCACCGCTTGGCCTGATCGGGGTGACGCTGTTCCTGCTGATCTTCAATCAACCGTTCGGCTTCGTGGCCATGCTGGGCACCATTGCGCTGTCGGGGATGATCATGCGCAACTCGGTGATTCTGGTGGATCAGATCGAGCAGGACATCGCCGCAGGCCTGGATCAGTGGCACGCGATCATCGAAGCCACAGTGCGTCGCTTCCGGCCCATCGTGTTGACGGCTCTTGCGGCCGTACTGGCAATGATCCCGCTGTCGCGCAGCCTGTTCTTCGGCCCGATGGCCGTGGCCATTATGGGTGGTCTGATCGTGGCTACCGCGCTGACGCTGCTGTTTCTGCCCGCGCTGTATGCGGCGTGGTTCAGGGTGAAGAAGGTTCAGGGCATGTAAGTCGGCTGACATCGAGGCGAGTATCGGGCCGTGGGAGGCGTCACTACGTCTTCGACGTAGCGCTGCCGCGCAGCAAACACCGGACTGTGGGCGCGGACTTGTCCGCGAAGAGGTGGTACAGCCGATGAAAGTTCAGCGACTGAAATGCAGCATTCGCGGACAAACGGAACGCCGCCCGGTCCGCTCCCACAAAATCCAGTTTCTTCAGTGGCTTACAGGTTGTTCGATAAGAGGCGGCTTGCCGGCGATGAACGATGACGCGTTTTTTCTGGCATACCGCGTCGACCTCATCGCCGGCAACCCGCCTCCCACGAGTTCATGACGACGTACTTACAACGCGCCAAACACTTTCTTCGCCAGTCCTGTTGCGGCGGCGGCCGGGTTGGCGCGGATGCTTTCTTCCTGCTTGGCGATCATCTCGAACAGGCCATTGAGCGCCTGCTCTGTCACGTAGCTTTCGATGTTCGCGCTTTTGGTGTCCAGCAGGCCCAGTGATGACGCCTTGCCTGCGAACGCGTTGTACTTCTGCGCCAGACCGACCTGATCGGTGGCTTTCTTGACGATGGGCAGGAATTTGGTACGGATCTGCTCGCGGCTGCTACTGCTCAAGTATTGCGTTGCCGAATCCTTGCCACCGCTGAGAATCGACTTGGCGTCGGTCACGCTCATCTTCTTCACCGCATCCACCAGCAGCGCCTGGGCTTGTGGGACGGCAGCTTCTGCTGCCTGGTTCATGCTGGTTTCCAGCTGATCGACCTGAGTGCCCATGCCGAGCATTTTCATTTTCTTGGCGACCTGACCCAGTTTGCCTGGTAGTTCGATACGCACTTCCTCGTTCTTGCTGAAACCACCCGGCACGCCCAGTTGCTTGACCGCAACCTGTGCGCCCTGGGTCAGGGCATCCTTGAGGCCGCCTGTAGCATCGGATTGCGACAGATCACCCAGCGACAGGGCGAAGACGTTGGCCGACAGCAGCAGGCCTGCACAGAGGCCGGCAAAGGAAAACGTGGGGCGAAGCATGGCAGCATCCTTTTTGGTGAGGTCTTGGAAGCAGCGTCGAGGCAGATATCGGCGCTGTATGCATTGAGCGTATCAGGAAGTCGGTGCGGGTGTTTGACACCGGGAAAATGAGCGAGGCTCAAACGAGCATCAGGCGGACCCTATATGGGGCGAGCGAGGGGACACGGCTGCTGGACGGACAGCGGGGCACGAAAATGCCCCGCTGACACAGGCTTCTTCAAGTGAGAACTACGCCGCTCCTTCCTCGGCGCTGATGTTTTGCTCATCTTCACCGCTATGCAATGCCACCTGACGGATCGACAACCTGATTTCGGCTGGCAATACGCGTTTCGCGGCGCCTTCAGCCAGTTCACCCAGCAGCGGGTGGTAACTCAGCTTGCCCGCTGTGTCCTTGCGCAATACGCCTAGGTCGAGCAGGGTCTGGATGAAGTGGCGGAACAGGCTCTTGTCGAAGAATTCCGGCGCGTTGAGGCCGTGCAGAATCGACAGTCGCTGGGCCATGACCGTACACAGGTCCTCCAGCTCTTCGGGGGTCAGGCTTTTCTGACCGCTATTGAGCAGCAGAGCGATGGCCATGTAAAAGCGCTGCAGGGTCTGGGCGATGGCGCGGGACAGCAGGGTCAACAGCACGAACTCGCGCGAGCTTGGCTCCGGGCGGATGTACACGTCGTCCTTGCGACGCAGCAGGCCCTGCTCGACAAAGGCGGCCAGCCACTGATCCACGACCTCATCCAGCTCGTTGAGCGG
This sequence comes from Pseudomonas viridiflava, assembly GCF_900184295.1. Taxonomy (NCBI): domain Bacteria; kingdom Pseudomonadati; phylum Pseudomonadota; class Gammaproteobacteria; order Pseudomonadales; family Pseudomonadaceae; genus Pseudomonas; species Pseudomonas viridiflava. The sequence goes on along the minus strand of NZ_LT855380.1, from coordinate 4,512,518 downwards.
CCAGCGGATGAACAGCTCGGATTGAAGGTATGGATACAGCGCCCGTGTGTAGCGCAGGACCAGCTCCCGGCTCATGCGCGAAGAACTCTGGAAGAAACTGGCCAGCAACGACGGCAGCGCAAAAATGTGCAGCACGTTGTTGCGGTAGTAGGTCATCAGCACCGCGTTCTGTTCGTTCAGGTACAGGATCTTGCCCAGCGCATCCTTCTGTTCGGCCAGCAGGTCCATGCCTTTCACGTGCTCGATCAACGCACGGCCGTCGCCTTCCGGCAGCGTGGTGTGAGGGGAATACGGGACTGCGCGCAGCAGCGTCAGGTACAGGTCGAGCACCCGTTCCATGGCCTGGTCATCCAGCGCCAGACGATGCGTCGACAGCAACGCCACGGCTACCAGATTCATCGGGTTGACGGCAGCCGCTTCGTTCAAGTGCTGAGCCACGCGCTCACCCAGACGATGGGTGGTGCCGCTCAGCCAGTCCGGTTTGAATTGCGGGGCCAGCTCCTGTTCACGCCAGTCCGGCTGTTCGGAGTCGAGAAACTCTGCCAGCTTGATCGGTTCGCCGAAGTTCACCGACACCTGACCGAAGCGCTGCTTGAGCGCGCCGATGACTTTGAAGATGTCGAAGATCGATTCTTTCTTTTTGGTCGCACCGCGCAGTTCGCCCAGGTACGTACGGCCTTCAAGTACGCGCTCGTAACCGATGTACACCGGGATGAACACGATGGGCATGCGCGAGTTGCGCAAGAAGCTGCGCATCGTGATGGCCAGCATGCCGGTCTTGGGTTGCAGCATGCGCCCGGTACGCGAGCGGCCGCCTTCCACGAAATACTCGACCGGGAAACCCTTGGTGAAGAGGGTGTGCAGGTATTCATTGAACACGGCGGTGTACAGCGGGTTGCCCTTGAACGTGCGACGCATGAAAAACGCGCCGCCACGCCGCAACAGACTGCCGATCACCGGCATGTTGAGGTTGATGCCCGCAGCAATGTGCGGAGGCGTCAGACCATTGCGAAACAGCAGGTAGGAGAGCAGCAGGTAATCGATGTGGCTGCGATGGCAAGGCACATAAATCACTTCATGACCCGGCGCGACTTCCTGCACGCCTTCGATGTGACTGACCTTGATGCCGTCGTAAATCTTGTTCCAGAACCAGCTCAGCACCACTTCCAGAAAACGGATTGCCGAGTAGGTGTAGTCCGAAGCGATCTCGTTGCCGTAACGCAGTGCCAGCTCGCGAGCCTTTTCCTCGGAAATCTTTTCGCGCTGGGCTTCCTCAAGAATTGCCTGCTTGACCAGCGGCTCGTCCAGCAGCCCCTTGACCACGTTGCGCCGGTGCGACACGTCTGGACCGATGACAGCACTCTTCAGGTTGCGAAAGTGCACGCGCAGCAGACGTTGGGTCATGCGCAGGGTCAGCTCGTAGCCCTTGTTCTCGTCAACCAGCTCACGCAGGTGGATGGGGGCGGAAAACTGCACACGGGTCTTGCGGCCCAGAATCAGAATGCTCACCAGACGACGCAGGCGTCCTGTGACCGCCCAGCTGTCGGCGAACAGCAGCTTCCAGGCGCTCGACTCACGATCAGGCGATTGCCCCCAGAACACGCTGACTGGAATGATCTGCGCATCCTCGGTCGGGTTCTGACCGACCGCCGCCACCAGCCGCTCCAGCGTCGGTGGCGCACCGCGTTTGTCGTGACGGCCTAGCCAGTCGGGAGAGGGCGTCAGGTAGAAGAACGCTGCAGGCTCCATCAGATCGCCGACCGACACCGACAACACCGGGCGAGGCAGACCGGCCTTGCGGCATTCGGTGTCGAGCACGGCCAGATCGCTGATCGACGGCGATTGCAGGGCATAGAACACCGGCCGGCTGCGATCCAGATTGAGCGTAAAAGATGATTGATTGATTGTTTCCGAGCGAACCCAGAGGTACAGCAAACGGCGCAGCGTGCCGAATACAAGACGGCGGAACGGAGAGCGGGTCATACGGCTTCTGCTGAATAAAGGGCGGCTGCCCGAGATGGCGTCAGTGTGACGCATCCCGAGGCGATGGGCAAAAGCGGTGAAGTGATGCAGAGCGTCACGGGCTGCATGCCCACGCAGAGCACTCGCCGTTATACACAAGCCTGGAAGACGCGCAAAACGGAGCCAAACGTAAGTATCTGGCTGAATGCATACCCTGTGGGAGGCGGCTTGCCGGCGATGGCGTCCGTTCGGTCACTGATAGGCCGCTTCAGAAAAAGCATCGCCGGCAAGCCGCCTCTTATCAAACAACCTGCAACCCACTGAAGAAACTGGATTTTGTGGGAGCGGACTTGTCCGCGAAAAGGCCTGTACATCCGACGCATATGCAGTGGCTGAAATACTGCATTCGCGGACAAGTCCACTCTTATCAAAAAACCTATAACTTACTGAAGAAACGCGATTTTTTTGTAGGAGCGCGCTTGCCCGCGATAGGATCTTACAGACAGAAAATCAGCGACTGAACTGACGCAATCGCGGGCAAGCGCGCTCCCACAGTCCGTGGTTGCAGCAAGACTGAGCGCAAGCATGGGCCTGATCGGCGTACCTGAGATCACGCTGATCGTTCCCACGCTCCAGCGTGGTAACGCCTCTCAGGACGCTCCGCGTCCGGGTTGCAGGTCAACGCTATGCGTCGGCATGATCAGTTCGGCAGGGTTTGTGACTGTTGTTGAGTCCGCTGCAATCCTGTCGCTTACGACGTCTTCCAGGTGATCTCTTCTTCACCGTCGGCGCTGATGCGCATCCAGCGATCGGCGGTATCGTCGCTTTCCTCTTCCACCCATGTCCCGGGTGCGCAGCGCACCTCCACGTTCAGCGCAGCAAACGCAGCGCGGGCGCAGGCGATGTCGTCGTCCCATGGCGTCTGGTCGCTTTCCAGGTACAAGCTGTTCCACTTGCCCACGGCCTTAGGCAGCCAGGTCACAGGCACGTTGCCTGCCTTGCACTTCCAGGTCTGGCCTTTCTGTGCCCACTCGCTGCAGGGGCCAATGGCTTCGCCGAGCCACCGGGCGATGGCCTTGTGGTCGACGTCTTCGTCTTTCAGATAAATCTCGATATCGGGTTGGCGCATGGGTGCCTCTTTTTGAATGCTTATTGCAGCACGAAATAATCGTAGCGCATGGAAACGGTGACCTTGAATGGTCCGGGCTGTTCGATGACAGCGGTGCGACGTTCGGCACTGGCGCGCCAGCCATGAGGCGTCATGGCCAGCAGATCGGCGCGTGACTGACCGTCGATCAGCTTCAGGGTATAGCGCAACGTTTCGCTGTGCTGGAGTTGCATGCCTTCGGGGACCAGCGCCAAGTGTTTGTCATCCGCGTAATCGCGCACTTCGTCATACAGACGCTGGCGCAGCTCCATCAGGTGGTCGTTGGTCGGCCCGACGCGCATCAGCCCGCCACCGGGTGTCAACAGGCGCTTGGCTTCTGTCCAGTCCAGCGGGCTGAAGACGCTGGCCAGAAACTGACAACTGGCGTCCGGCAACGGCACGCGGGCCATGCTTGCCACCATCCACGTCACTTTCGGATCGCGACGGCAGGCGCGCTTTACGGCTTCACGGGAGATATCCAGCGCATACCCGTCGGACCTTGGCAGGGCTTCGGCAATTTGCGCGGTGTAATAACCCTCGCCACAACCAATGTCCAGCCAGTGAGCGGGCATACGTTCAGCCGCGAGTTCAGCGAGCCTGCGGGCTACCGGTGCGTAATGGCCCGCGTTGAGAAAATCACGCCGCGCCTCGACCATCGCCTGATTGTCGCCAGGGTCGCGGCTGTTCTTGTGCTGCACCGGCAGCAGGTTCAGATAACCCTGCCGCGCACGGTCAAAGCGATGATTGGCGGGACAGACCACGCCATTGTCGGCCGAAACGAGCGGCCCCGAGCAGATAGGACAAGTCAGCATCAGGCGAGCAACTTGACCAGTGTCTGGTAGTAGATCTCGGTCAATACATCAAGATCGCTGGCCAGAATGCGCTCGTTGACCTGATGGATCGTCGCGTTGACCGGGCCCAGTTCTACCACCTGAGTGCCCAGCGTCGCGATGAAGCGCCCGTCGGACGTACCGCCGCTGGTCGAAGCCTTGGTGTCGCGGCCGGTCACGCTCTTGATGCTCGCAGACACAGCGTCCAGCAGGGCTCCCGGCTCGGTCAGGAATGGCAGGCCGGACAGCGCCCAATCGATGTGCCAGTCCAGTTCATGCTTGTCGAGAATGGCGGCTACGCGTTGCTGCAGTCCTTCGACGGTCGACTCGGTCGAAAAGCGGAAATTGAACACCGCGACCAGATCGCCCGGAATCACGTTGGTCGCGCCGGTGCCAGAATTGAGGTTGGAAATCTGGAAGCTGGTCGGTGGAAAGAAGTCGTTGCCGTTATCCCAGTGCTCGGCAGCCAGCTCGGCCAGCGCGCCTGCAGTCAGGTGAATCGGGTTCTTCGCCAGATGCGGATAGGCAACATGACCCTGCTTGCCACGCACCGTGAGTTTGGCGCCCAGCGAACCGCGACGACCGTTCTTGACCACATCGCCCACCAGCGTGGTGCTCGACGGCTCGCCGACGATGCACCAGTCCAGACGCTCCTTGCGCACCGCCAGACGCTCGACGACCGCCTTGGTGCCGTGATGCGCCGGACCCTCTTCATCGCTGGTGATCAGAAATGCAACCGAACCACGGTGGTCCGGATGGTCAGCCACGAAACGCTCGGCCGCCACCAGCATGGCCGCCAGACTGCCCTTCATGTCCGCTGCGCCACGTCCGCACAGCATGCCGTGCTCGTCGATCAACGCATCGAACGGGTCGTTCTCCCAGGCCGTGACCGGGCCGGTCGGCACCACATCGGTGTGACCGGCGAAACACAGCACCGGACCTTCGTGGTTGCCATGGGTCGCCCAGAAATTGTCCACGTCTTCGATACGCATCGGCTCAAGCTTGAAACCGGCATCGCCCAGGCGCTGCATCATCACGGTCTGGCAGTCGGCATCGACTGGTGTGACCGACGGTCGACGGATCAGGTCGCAGGCAAGCTGCAGGGTAGGCGAAAGATCGGAAGGGGCCGTCATGTACAGAACTCCGGTAGCAAGACTGGGGGCGCGAAAAGGCCGTTATCTTATATCAAACGACGGTGTGAGGCCGTCGTTTATCAATGCATATCGAAGATGTCACGTTGCGGCGTGTGTTGTGCGACGCGCGTGAGCAGATAGCGCTGCCATCACTACCGCCGCCAGATACGGCAGCGATTTCACCACCAGTATTGCGATCCATGCCAACAGGTCGGCATCACCAGGTACATCGCTGAAACAAAGCCCGATTGCCGTCATCCAGAACAGCAATAGTATTCCGAGGTCGCTACCCGCCTCGGACAGTGCCCGCGTGTAATAACTGCCAGCGGTCTGTTTGGGGGTTCGAAAAAACGGTAGTCGTGAGGTAAAAATGCCTGAGATAACCGCTTTTCCAATAGTTGGATGCAGCGCCATACCAGCCAGAGCTGATGCCAGTGCCTCCTGGATATCGCAGCCGATCACTCGCAAATAAAGCAATATGATCTTGAAGCTTCGTAAAATGAAAATCAGCACCAGTGTAGAAGTAAAGATCCATGGCAAAGGACCGAACAGCTCGGGTGCGAGAATCATCGCCATCGTCCACGGTAAAACGATCAACGTCAGCACGAAGTTGATACCCTCCGCAGCCCATGGAGCCCAGCCCGCAAGATAGTAATAACGCTGTGTGGCATTCAATGAGCCGCAGTTGCCTGCGATCAGGCTGTTGGCGTGGCGTTTGAGTATCTGAACCGCACCATAGGCCCAGCGATAACGCTGCTTCTTGAAGTGAGTGAACGTATCAGGAATAAGTCCTTTGCCGTAGCTGGTAGCGTTGTAGCCGGTGGAGAAGTCATTTTCAATAATCCGCAGACCCAGTTCGGCATCCTCGCTGATTGACCAATGTGCCCAACGCAGTCGCTGCAGTAGCGAACGCCTGATCATTGTCATGGTGCCGTGCTGAATGATTGCATCGTGGTCGTTGCGAATTACCATGCCGATATTGAAGAAACCCCGATACTCGGCCTTGCAGCAGCGTTTGAAAAAACTCTCATCACCATCGCGATAATCCTGTGGTGACTGAATCACGCCAATCCGTGCGTCTGCGAAGTGCGGCACCATGTGCCTTAGCCACAGGCGATTGACGCAGTAGTCCGCGTCAATCACGGCGATTATTTCGGCGTCTGCGGCAGTGCGGTCCAGCAGGTAATTCAAGGCACCCGCCTTGAACCCTGATAGTGGGTCAACGTGAAAGAATCTGAAATGAGTACCCAGTTGATGGCAGTGTCGCTCGACAGGTTTCCAGACCTCAGGATCTTGGGTGTTGTTGTCGATGACCAGTACTTCAAAGTCTGGATAGTCCAAGCGGTGTAACGCATCAAGCGTCAGGATGACCATGTCTGAAGGTTCGTTGTAGCAGGGAACGTGCAGCGAAACCTTTGGCGAGTAACTGTCCTGCATGAGCCTGGAAGGAAATACCCGGTTGTGCTCCGAACCCCAGCATGCCTCCATCCATTCATGCACCTCCAGCGCGAGACTGATCAGCAGTGAGCAAGCCCAGCCCAGGCTCAACGGTAGCGCGACCCATGAGGGCAGTGATGTGCTGCCTGCCAGGCCTGCCGCTACCAGAATGCAGTAAATCGGCGCAATCACTGCGATAGCGCAGTGTCGAGATCGGGGCCGCAGAGCGGCTATCAGGCGGTGATATTCCAATCGCCAGTCGAGCGACTCTTGCACCGGCCCATTGAGCTGGATCTTCAGCTTGCGTTGGGTATCAAATAGGCCCCAATGAGGTCCTGGTGGCCCCTCGTGTGTTTTCCAGGGTTGATCGAATGCTTCAACCACAAAATAGTCGTAGCCGTGATGATTGAGCGCGTGCAGTTGGCTGCGCACGCAAGCGGATTGTTCGGCCCGAGAGCTGAACGTCCTTCTGGTAGCGCTGCCTCTGCTGGGCCAGCCGACCTCGGACAGCAATATCGGTTTGTCCGGGAATAGCTGGTGCAATTGTTCTGCCCGCGCCATGACCTCGGAGGTTGCGTACTCTGCCGTAATCGTTTGCCAGAACGGTAAGACATGGGCAGCTATGAAATCCGACTGGCGTGCCAGTTCCGGTATATATACCCATGTACTCCAGGCTTCGGAGGTGGAAACTGGCACGCTGACCTGCCGCCTGGCTAACGTCATGTAGTCCACCAAACGGGCGAGCGTAGTATCTTCGCGATAGAGGGCCTCGTTTCCAATCAACAGTCGATCAATATTGGTATAACGCCTGACCAGCTCAATGGCCGTGTTCAGCTCTGCATCGTTGTGTTTCTCATCCTGGGATATCCATGCGCCCAACGTGACGGTCATCCCCAGCGTCTGAGCCACTTCGGGAATCCAGGCCAGCGAGCCCTCGACTGAGTAAGTGCGTACGTTTCGAGTGAAAGGCCTGATGAGTAAAAGGTCTTCCTCAATCTGGACGCGTGACGGATAGCGCTTTCTGGAAGGGCTTTGTCCGGGGCGAAAAGGCGCATATGTAAAGCCGGAAACCTTCGTTGGCCAGTCGGGTATGCCCTGTAAGTTCTTTTTAAGCAGGTGGGCTGAAAAAAGAGCCGCCATGCTTTTGGTAGGGCGCGATGGGTTGCGATCCATGCAGCAATGTCCTTATTGATGCGGCGTTTCCATGTCCTTGGGTTAACTTTAGCGGTTTACAGGTGAAGTCGTTTTTCGCATTCAGAAGATTTTGTTGAGGCGGCGTAACTTTTTAGTCTGTTTGATTCAGGCAGCTTTTTGCTGATCACCGTCCGGGATGTTGAAGGTGGCGCCAGGCCCGCAAACCCCTATAATGCGCGCCGGTTTTTGAGGTATTGGTCATGAGCGCAGAAGATCCACGTTTCGCAGGCATCGCCCGGTTGTACGGTATCGAGGGGCTGGAGCGTCTGCGTGCCGCGCACGTGGCGGTGGTCGGGATCGGCGGCGTGGGGTCGTGGGCGGCGGAAGCGCTGGCGCGCAGCGGTGTGGGCGAGATTTCGCTGTTCGACATGGATGATGTCTGCGTGAGCAACACCAATCGCCAGCTGCATGCGCTGGACAGCACCGTGGGTCGTGCGAAGGTCGAGGTGATGGCCGAGCGTATTCGATCCATCAACCCGGACTGCGTGGTGCATGCGGTGGCTGACTTCGTGACCCGCGACACCATGGCCGAGTGCATCACGCCGGAGCTGGATTTCGTCATCGATTGCATCGACAGCGTCAACGCCAAGGCGGCGCTGATCTCCTGGTGCAAACGGCGCAAGATCCAGATGGTCACCACCGGTGGCGCAGGCGGTCAGATCGATCCGACGCTGATCCAGATCGCCGACCTGAACCGTACCTTCAATGATCCGCTGGCTTCCAAGGTGCGTTCGACCCTGCGCCGCGACTATGGCTTTTCGCGAACCCCGAACCGCCACTACAGCGTTCCGTGCGTGTTCTCCACCGAGCAACTGCGTTATCCGAAGCCGGATGGCAGCATTTGCCTTGAGAAGAAGTTTGTCGGTGAAGGGGTCAAGCTGGACTGCGCGGGCGGCTTTGGCGCAGTGATGATGGTCACCGCATCGTTCGGCATGATCGCCGCCACGCGCGCGGTCGACAAGCTGGTGGCGGGCACACGACGCCCTTCGGAACGGGTCAAACCTGCCGCGGCAGTTTCCGATCAGGCTTGAGTAAGCGTTCGCATCTTCTGCAGTACGGCGTTCAGGCCGTTGCTGCGCGAGGGTGACAGCTGACGGCTCAACCCCAACTGACTGAACCAGTCCGGCAAGTCCACAGCCTGCAGCTCCTCTGCCGAAAGGCCGTTCACTCTTGCCAGCAGCAGCGCAACCAGACCGCGTATCAGACGCGCATCGCTGCTGGCGCGGAACTGCCAGTGTCCGGCGTCGACATCGCCGTTCAACCAGACCTTGCTTTCACAGCCATGCACCAGATGCTCGTCCGATTTTTCGTCATCGCTCAACGGTGGCAGTTGATCGCCCCACTGCATCAGCAGGCGCGCGCGTTGCTCCCAGCCTTGCTGCTGGCTGAAGATATCGAGTGCGGTCCGGGCAAGCGGCGGAAGACTCATCTGAGCAGCTCCAGTGCCTGATCCAGTGCATTGAAAAAATGAACAAGGTCATCGGAGTCGTTGTACAGCGCGAGCGAAGCCCGGATGGCGCCCGGCAGCCCCAGGCTCTTGAGCAACGGCATGGCGCAGTGATGACCGGCACGTACGGCAATGCCCTGTTCGGTCAGCAGGTGCGCCAGATCGGCATTGTGCACGCCTTCGACCACGAAGCTGACCAGCGCCAGGTCCGGGGAGCCGAGCACTTGAATTCCGTCACGTTGTTGCAGACCTTCGAGCAGGCGGCGATGCAGTTTGAGTTCATGTTCTGCCACCGCCTGCTGGTCCAGGCTGTCGAGATAATCCAGCGTCGCACCGAGGCCGATCACACTGGCGATAGGCGGCGTACCGGCTTCGAAACCCAGCGGGGCAGGGCGAAACTTCGAATGATGATAGTCGGCGGTCAACACCATCTCGCCGCCGTACTGCCAGTGCGCAAGGCTGGGCAGCGCGTCGTTGCGGCCGAACAGCACGCCGAGTCCTTCGGGGCCGTATAGCTTGTGGCTCGAAAACACATAGAAGTCGCAGCCCAGCGCCTGAACGTCATGGCGTCCATGGACCACACCTTGTGAGCCGTCCACGACCGTCAGGGCGCCCTGTGCCTTGGCCAGGTTGATGAGCCGCTGCAGTGGCTGCCAGGTGCCGAGCACATTGGACAGCTGACTGATCGCCAGCAGCCGCGTACGGGACCCGATCAGGTGAGCGGCGGCCACGCAGTCGATGACGCCGTTGGTGTCCAGCGGCAGAACCACCAGCTTGAGGTCCAGGCGTTGCGTCAGTTGCTGCCAGGGCAGCAGGTTGGCGTGATGTTCCAGCGCACTGATGACGATTTCGTCACCCGCCGCGAACTCGTGTGCCAGACCGTAGGCGAGCAGGTTCAGCGCCGAGGTCGCGCCGTGGGTAAAAATGATCTGTCCCGAGTCGCCCGCATTGAGCCAGTGGGCCGTCTTGCTGCGGCTGTCTTCGAATGCCTGGGTGGCGTGTGCGCCGGGCAGATGCTGCGCACGATGCACATTGGCGGCACCGTTGGAGTAGTAATGAGTCAGGGCATCGATCAATGCCTGGGGTTTTTGCGTGGTGGCGGCATTGTCCAGATAGGTCTGGCCTTGCCGTTGCAGGGCGGCGATGGCAGGAAAGTCAGCGCGCCAGGGGGAAAGGAGGGGCATGATTCATCCGGCTGGGTGAAGCGGGTTCGGAACGCGGCGTTCCGAACCCGCACACGGCATCAGTTGTGAGCGTGCAGGGCTTCGTTCAGCTCGATGGCCGACTTGTGGGTCTTGCATTCCACAGCGCCGGTCTGCGAGTTGCGACGAAACAGCAGGTCGTTCTGACCGGCCAGCTCACGCGCCTTGACGATTTTGACCAGCTCGTTGTTCTCGTCGAGCAGGGCAACCTTGGTACCGGCCGTCACGTACAGACCCGATTCCACGGTGTTGCGATCGCCCAACGGAATACCGATACCTGCGTTGGCGCCGATCAGGCAGCCTTCGCCGACCTTGATGACAATGTTGCCGCCGCCGGACAGGGTGCCCATGGTGGAGCAGCCGCCGCCCAGGTCGGAACCCTTGCCGACGAAGACGCCAGCCGACACACGACCTTCGATCATGCCCGGACCTTCGGTGCCGCCGTTGAAGTTGACGAAACCTTCATGCATCACGGTAGTGCCTTCGCCGACGTAGGCGCCCAGGCGTACACGTGCGCTGTCAGCGATACGAACGCCGCTCGGCACGACGTAGTCGGTCATTTTCGGGAACTTGTCCACCGAGAACACTTCCAGCAGTTCGCCTTTCAGGCGGGCTTCCAGCTGACGCTCGGCCAGTTCGCTCAGGTCCACAGCGCCCTGGCTGGTCCAGGCAACGTTCGGCAACAACGGAAAAATGCCGGTCAGGTTCAGGCCGTGCGGCTTGACCAGACGATGGGACAGCAGGTGCAGCTTGAGGTACGCCTCAGGGGTCGACGTCAGCGGCGCATCTTCAGCCAGCAGCGTGGCAACCAGCGGCTTGTGGCTCTCGGCCAGACGGTTGAGCAATGCAGCCTGGGTCGCGTCGATCGATTTGACGGCATCGGCCAGCTTGTAGGACTGATCAACATTGAACGTGATCGCCTGATTGCCGCCGGTGTAGCCCAGCGCTGGCGCGATGGCCGCAATCAGCTCGGCCGAAGGGTTGATCACAGGCTGTGCGTAGAACACTTCCAGCCAAGCGCCTTCGCGATTTTGAGTGCCAACGCCGAAGGCCAGGCTGAACAGGGTAGTGGACATGCGAATACCTCGTAACTTATCTAAGGGCTAATCAGTAGCGTCCCGGCTTACTGAACGGCCGCTGCATACAGGTCTGGTTTGAAGCCAATCAGGGTCTTGTCGCCCAGATCAAGCACAGGGCGCTTGATCATGGACGGCTGGGCGAGCATCAATTCAATGGCCTTGGGCTGGTCGATATCGGCTTTCTGCGCATCGTCGAGCTTGCGGAAAGTCGTGCCCGCCCGGTTCAGCACGACTTGCCAGCCATGCTCATTGCACCACTGGGTCAGGTGCTCGCGGTCGATGCCTTGCGTCTTGTAATCATGAAAATCGTAGCTGACGGAATGCTCGTCGAGCCAGGTACGTGCTTTTTTCATGGTGTCGCAGGCTTTGATGCCGAACAGGGTGTAAGTCATTGAATTGTGCAGGGAGACGGGCGTTGCCGGATGTTCCCTGTTGCCTCCCGTGATTTTTGGTCGGTGATTATGCCACGTCAGCGCAGTTAGCGCTTTGGCTGTCTGGCACAGGCGCCTCGACCACTTTAGGTGAAGAACATTTCACCCGTCTTACTCTTGAGCGATGGGCGGTGAAGAGTAATGATGATGTACCACATGTAAGATCGGGTGCGTTATGTCTGAACAGGAAAAGAAGAGGGAAGCGGCGCTTATCCGACAACGTTATTACAGGGAACGTCAACGCGCGGAAGGCTTCAAGCAGAACACAATCTGGATACACAGCCAGGCTGAGATAGAAGGGCGGATGGCAGCGCGGGAAGGAAAACCGCTGTTGCCGATGCGGTCTCATGATCCTGTCAGTTGGGCTGTGGGATGGATTGCTGAAACGTTGAGGGTTCGGGATTAGGCGTTCTCTGAAAGGCGCGTCACGTAAGCCTCGTGCAATCGATGACGCGCCAATCAGTTCAGAATCAGTTGTACTACGGCTTTTCAAATTTCGAATTGCTGCGGTCAGAGTAGATCGACTGCATGAGTTCGATGTCTTTTGCACTCAGTGTCTTGCCGGTATTGATGATTTCGAAATCGCCCAGTGTCAGGCCGTTCGGAACATCGAAGTGCATGATCGAATCCTTGTCATAGGCTGAATAGTGAAAGTCAGCCGCTTCGTATTGATCGAGAAAATTTCTGGCCACCAGTTCATCGCTGTAGCCTGCCTGTGCCAGCAGGCGACGCAACACCGGTTCGTTCCACGGAATCCTCGCATCCGGATGCTGATGCTCATGAACGGCGCCCAGCGCATGTCCGAACTCGTGCAGGACAATGCGTTCCAGTTCGGCTTTTGGCCGTAGATCGCTTTCGAATATTTCCCCGACATTGAATTCCATCGTGGCCTTGTCCTGCGCGACCAGCAGGGCGTCGGTGCCCAGCTCGCTCCAGTTCAGGTGGGTGTTGAGACCGATACGAATGTCGCTGGGGCCGCTGGTGACGAATTCGAACTTCAGGTTCACGTGCGGCAGCCACTTGCGAGCTGCATCGATGATTGGCTGAGTCAGCGGGGCGGGTGGATTCTTGAGGAATTCGATCTTCAGGGTTCTGCCACGCGCCCAGTACTTGTTGAAAGCAACCAGAATGCGTGGTTCGCGCTCGGTGACGTCCGAGGCGTAACCCGTTTCCGATTCGTAGGTCGGTGTGATGGAAGCGTTGGCCGGGTTTTCGCGAATGGCTGTCTCGTAGGACGCCTGATAGTCCTCTGCGTCGCGCATCGAACAGAGCAGTGGCAGGTTTTCTCGGGTCTGTGATTCGATCATGTGGGTCATCTTCGTGTGAGGCGCATCCGTGTCGGGATGCGTAATAAATGGACCACGAAGATAAACAGCTGAAAGGCAGTACAGGTATTAGGTAAATACTGCGCCGCGCATTGCGCGCGACGCAGTGGCTGGCTTATTTGCGCACGAAATCACGAATGCGTTCGGCGGCCTCGATGCATTCGGCCAGCGGCGCAACCAGCGCCAGACGAACCCTGCCGGCGCCCGGATTGACGCCGTCGACTTCACGCGAGAGGTACGAGCCGGGCACAACGGTCACATGCTGATCGACGAACAGGTCGCGGCAAAAGGCAGCGTCGTCTGTGCCGACGTTCGGCCACAGATAGAAGCCGCCGTCCGGGCGTTGTACATCCAGGACGGGTGCGAGGATGTCCAGCACGGCATCGAACTTCTCACGGTACAGGTCGCGGTTCGCACGAACATGCGCTTCGTCGTTCCAGGCTGCGATGCTGGCCAGTTGGGTTTGAACCGGCATGGCGCAGCCGTGGTAGGTGCGATACAGCAGAAATGCCTTGAGAATGTCCGCATCGCCCGCCACGAAACCCGAGCGCAGGCCTGGCAGGTTGGAACGCTTGGACAGGCTGTGGAACACCACGCAGCGTTTGAAATCCTTGCGACCCAGTTCCACGCAGGCGCTGAGCAGACCGGGTGGCGGCGTCTGCTCGTTGAAGTACAGTTCGCTGTAGCATTCGTCGGCGGCGATCACGAAGTCGTGTTCGTCAGCCAGGGCGATCAGCTTCTTAAGGGTGTCCACCGGAATCAATGCACCGGTCGGGTTGCCCGGCGAGCACAGAAACAGAATCTGGCAGCGCTTCCATATATCCGGCGTCACCGCATCGAAATCCGGGTTGAAACCGTTTTCGCTCAGGCACGGCAGGTAGTAAGGCTGTGCGCCCGCCAGAAAGGCTGCGCCTTCGTAGATCTGATAGAACGGGTTTGGGCTGATGACCAGTCCATCGTCGCTGCGGTTGACCACGGTCTGAGTGAAGGCAAACAGCGCCTCGCGAGTGCCGTTGACCGGCAGAACGTTGCGCGCCGGGTCCATCCAGCCTTCAGGCAGGTCGAACCTGCGCGTGCACCAGCCTGCAATTGCCTCGCGCAGTGCCGGAATGCCGAGCGTGGTCGGATAGACCGCCATCTGGTCCAGGTTGTCGGCCAGGGTTTTGGCGACAAAATCGGGAGAGCGATGCTTGGGCTCACCAATGGACAGCGCAACCGGACGCTTTTCCGGGTTGGGCGTCACACCGCCGAGCAGGGCACGGAGCTTCTCGAACGGGTAAGGTTGAAGCAGTTGCATGGCGTTGTTCATGAGGTAAAGGCTCTCAAGGACTGCGTCGAAGGTTAAATACTGAGCCGCATCTCGCCGCTGGGCTGCGAATTGACACTCAGTTGCTTGATGATCGCCTCCTGCAATCGGCTGCACAGTTGCGGATCGGACAGCGGATGATTGTCGGCATCCGTGATAAAGAACACGTCCTCCACCCGCTCACCCAGTGTCGCAATCTTGGCATTCTGTAGCGACAGGTCGAACTCCAGGAAAATCTTGCCGATGCGCGCCAGCAGGCCCGGACGATCCGGGGCCAGCAGTTCGAGCACGGTGACCGGACGCTGTGCATCGTTGTGAATCGTGACCTGCGGTGCAAAGGCGAAATGCTTGAGCTGCCTGGGCACGCGCCGCTTGATGATGGTCGGGTAGTCATCCGGATTGCGCAGTGCTTCGGTCAGGCCCTCACGGATTTCCTGAACGCGTACCGGATTGTCGCCGATCGAACCGCCTTCGTTGTCCAGCACAATGTAGGTGTCGAGTGTGAACTTGCTGCTGGAGGTAATAATGCGTGCGTCGTGAATGTTCAGGTTCAACTGATCCATCGCTGCCACGGTCACGGCGAAGAAGTCATGCTGGTCCGGTGCGTAGATGAAGATCTGCGTGCCGCCTTCGAATTCCCGCTGCGTGGTTTCCTTGATCAGCACCAGCGGGCCGCCATCGGCGGGTTGCTGCAGGATGGCATCGCTGTGCCAGGCCACGTCGCCTGCGGTATGGCGCAGGAAGTAGTCATCACCCAGTGCCGACCAGAGTTGCTCGACGTCATCGGGGTCAGTGCCGTTGCGCACCAGAATGTCCAGTGCTGCAATCTGCGTGCGACGGATCTGTTCCTCGCGATCGACCGGGTTCTCGAGGCCACGGCGCAGCGCACGTTTGGTCTCGGTGTACAGCTGGCGCAGCAGGCTGGCACGCCACGAGTTCCAGAGCGTGGGATTGGTCGCATTGATGTCGGCAACGGTGAGCACGTACAGGTAATCCAGATGAACCTCATCGCCCACGAACTGGGCAAAATCGTGGATGACCTGCGGGTCGGACAAGTCCTTGCGCTGCGCGGTGGTCGACATCACCAGGTGATGGCTCACCAGCCAGACGATCAGACGGGTGTCCCAGTTCGGCAAGTGGTGACGCACACCGAAGGCTTCGGCATCCACCGCGCCCAGTTCGGAGTGATCGCCGCCACGGCCCTTGCCGATGTCGTGATACAGCCCGGCCAGGTAGATCAGTTCGGGTTTTGGCAGGCGGCCCATGATCTTGCTGGCCAGCGGAAATTTCTCCGACACCTCGGTGTACTGCAGTTTGCGCAGGTGCTTGATCAGGTTCAGCGTGTGCGCATCGACGGTATAGATGTGGAACAGGTCGTGCTGCATCTGGCCGACAATGTGGCCGAACTCCGGTAGGTACAGGCCCAGAATGCCGTAGCGGTTCATGCGACGCAGATTGCGGTGAATGCCGATTTCGCACTTGAACAGCTCGATGAACAGGCTGGTGTTGCGAATATCGTTGCGGAAGTCGTCGTTGATCAGGTGCCGGTGTTCGCGCAGCAGGCGAATGGTGTCGGCGCGTACGCCCTTGATCTCTGGATGCTGGGCCATCAGCACGAAGATCTCGATCATGGCGAACGGGGTGCGCTTGAACACGTTCGGGTGTGTCGCTTCTATATAACCGTCGTGCAGCTGGAAGCGGGAATTGAGTGGCTGCGGCGTACCGCTGTCGTCTTCCGACAGGATGACTTCTTCGAAGTGCTGGATGATCAGGTCGCTCAACTCGGCGATGCTCATGACCACGCGGTAGTACTTCTGCATCAAGCGTTCGATGGCGAGCTTGGCGTCGCTGTCTTCATAACCCAGCAGGCTGGCAATGCTGCGCTGGTAGTCGAACAGCAGGCGGTCTTCGGAGCGTCCGGCCAGCATGTGCAGGGCATAGCGGACTTTCCACAGGAATTCCTGGGAAGAGGCCAGCAGGTTGTTCTCGCTCTCCAGCAGAAAGCCTTCACCTGCCAGGGCATGCAGGTTCAGGGTGCCGTATTGGCGTCGGGCCACCCAGAGGATGGTCTGGATATCGCGCAGGCCACCGGGCGAGCCTTTGACGTTCGGCTCAAGGTTGTATTCGGTGTCGTTGTATTTGTGATGACGGCTTTTCTGCTCGGCACGTTTGGCCAGAAAGAAATCCTTGCTGGGCCACATATGGCGCGGGCTGGTGACTTCCAGCATGCGCTGGCGCAGGCGCTCGGGGCCTGCAATGGTCCGGCTTTCCATCAGGTTGGTGATGACGGTCAGGTCGGCCAGGCCTTCCTGCGCGCATTCGTCCACCGAACGTACACTCTGTCCGACCTCCAGGCCGATGTCCCACAGCAGGGTCAGGAATCGCTCGATGGGCTCGCGAAAGATTTCGTGGTCTGCGCTGTCCAGCAGAATCAGCAGGTCGATATCGGAGTAGGGGTGCAGTTCGCCCCGCCCATAACCGCCGACCGCCAGCAGCGCGATGTCGGCGTCTTCGCTCCAGTCGAACTGATCCCACGCCTGGCACAGGATGTTGTCCACGAACCAGGCGCGATCCTCGATCAGGCGACGAATGTCGCGTCCCGACCTGAAGCGCGCGTCCAGCACGTCGCGCGCGTTGCGGATGGCTTTCTTGAAGGCAGCGATGGGGCTTGCCTTCAGTGCCAGTTCGGCCTGGAACTGGCCGCGGTCGAACAAATCAGGATCTACCTGCGGCATGGAGCGGGTTTCCTCGTGTCGGACGGTTGGGCGGGTCTATCGATCACTCATGGCGATTTGTGCGCGATGGTGTCGTCGCTGCGCAGGGTGAAAATCTCGTATCCATCAGCAGTCACCAGAATCGTGTGCTCCCACTGGGCAGAGAGCTTGCGGTCCTTGGTGATCGCCGTCCAGCCATCGCCGAGAATTTTTGTGTCGGCCTTGCCCTGATTGATCATCGGCTCGATGGTGAAGGTCATGCCTTCAAGCAACTCGATGCCGGTGCCCGCTTCGCCGAAGTGCATGACCTGCGGCTCTTCATGAAACACCTTGCCGATGCCGTGGCCGCAGAACTCGCGAACCACCGAAAAGCCGTTCTTTTCCGCGTGTTTCTGAATGACTGCGCCGATGTCACCCAGTTTGGTGCCCGGGCGCACGATCTCGATGGCCTTGTACAGGCACTCCTGAGTGACCTGCGAGAGGCGCTCGGCCCATACCGGCACGGTGCCCACGTGAAACATCTTGCTGGTGTCGCCGTGATAGCCATCCTTGATGACCGTGACGTCGATGTTCAGCGTGTCGCCGTTCTTGAGCGGCTTTTCACCGGGAATACCGTGGCACACAACCTGATTGATCGAGGTGCAGATCGACTTGGGGAAGCCCTTGTAGTTCAGCGGGGCGGGGATGGCCTGCTGCTCGTTGACGATGTAGTCGTGGCAGATGCGGTCCAGCTCTTCAGTGGTGACACCGGGCTTGACGTGAGGGCCGATCATTTCCAGGACCTCGGCGGCCAGACGGCCGGCAATGCGCATCTTTTCGATGTCTTCCGGGGTTTTGAGGGTAATAGTCATACAGGGTCTCTCGGCATGTCGTGTGCGCGTTCTGTGCGCAAAGGCGCGATTCTACCAGACCGCCGCGCGGCGAGTGATCATCGCTTCCTTTATATGCACGCGAGACGGCGGCAAAGACGTGGCGAAACAAGCACTTGATTGGAGTTCCGTTCTCTTTCCTTTTGTGGTATAAAATGCGCCGCTTTCCAAGGTCCGTCCTGAAAGCTTAAACCCACACACGTGTCGACACGATGACCTGGGTGCCTTTGGCTCATGCCACTGGTTGGTCATTGGGATACGTGGAGGCCTAACCCGACTTATCAAGGAACTATCATGTCCCAAGTCACCATGCGCGATATGCTGAAGTGCGGCGTCCACTTCGGTCACCAAACCCGTTACTGGAACCCGAAAATGGGTAAATACATTTTCGGTGCGCGTAACAAGATTCACATCATCAACCTTGAAAAAACCCTGCCGATGTTCAACGAAGCTCTGACTTTCGTTGAGCGCCTGGCGTCGGGCAAAAACAAGATTCTATTCGTCGGCACCAAGCGTTCCGCTGGCAAGATCGTCGCTGAAGAAGCAGCACGTTGCGGTTCGCCGTACGTCGACCATCGCTGGTTGGGCGGCATGCTGACCAACTTCAAGACCATCCGTCAGTCGATCAAGCGTCTGCGCGAGCTGGAAGTACAGGCAGAAGACGGTACTTTCGCCAAGCTGACCAAGAAAGAAGCCCTGATGCGCACCCGTGATCTGGAAAAACTGGATCGCAGCCTGGGTGGTATCAAGGACATGGGCGGTCTGCCAGACGCTCTGTTCGTTATCGACGTTGATCACGAGCGCATCGCGATCACCGAAGCCAACAAGCTGGGCATCCCGGTCATCGGCGTTGTCGATACCAACAGCAGCCCTGAAGGCGTTGACTACATCATCCCGGGCAACGATGACGCAATCCGCGCCATCCAGCTGTACATGGGTTCGATGGCTGACGCTGTAATCCGTGGTCGTAACAATGTTGCTGGCGGCACCGACGTATTCGTCGAAGAAGCTCCAGCTGCAGCAGCTGTAGAAGGCTGAGTAAAAACGCCTGGCGTTTACTCAGTACGCGAAAAGGGGGCTTAGCCCCCTTTTTGCCACCTAGGAAATGATTTGTTGGTGGGCGAGCATGGATTTAGTGTCATGTGCCGCTGCCACCCTGAATTTTCAAGAATTGCACGCCCGTTCAGTCGGGTGGAATGGTTGAAGACCTATCCAAGAGGATTTTGAAATGGCAGAGATTACTGCAGCGTTGGTCAAAGAACTGCGCGAGCGTACCGGCGAAGGCATGATGGATTGCAAAAAGGCCTTGACCAAGGCTGGCGGCGACATCGAAAAGGCAATCGACGACATGCGTGCTTCCGGCGCGATCAAGGCCGCCAAGAAAGCAGGCAACGTTGCTGCTGAAGGCGCCATTGCTGTCAAGGTTGCTGAAGACAACAAGTCCGCTGTCATCATCGAAGTGAACTCGCAGACCGACTTCCTGGCTCTGCAGGACGACTTCAAGAACTTCGTGACCAGCAGCATCGAGAAGGCATTCGCTGACAAACTGACCGACGCAGCTCCGCTGATCGAAGCTCAGGAAGTCGAGCGTACCGCTCTGGTTGCCAAGGTTGGTGAGAACGTCAACATCCGTCGTCTGGCGCGTATCGAAGGCGACGTGGTCAATGCTTACCTGCACGGTAACAAGATCGGCGTTGTGGTTGTCCTGAAAGGCGGCGACGCTGAACTGGCCAAAGACATCGCGATGCACGTTGCTGCCAGCAACCCTGAATTCCTGCTGCCTTCGGAAGTTTCGGCCGAAGCGATCGAGCGCGAGAAGGGCGTCTTCCTGCAACTGAACGAAGACAAGATCAAAGGCAAGCCTGATGAAATCGTCGAGAAGATGGTTGCCGGTCGTATCTCCAAGTTCCTGGCTGAAGCAAGCCTGGTAGAGCAGGCGTTCGTCAAGAACCCTGAGCTGACCGTGGGTGCTCTGGCGAAGAAAGCTGGCGCTGAAATCGTATCGTTCACCTACTACAAGGTAGGCGAAGGCATCGAGAAGCCAGTCGACAACTTCGCTGAAGAAGTAGCTGCCCAGGTAGCTGCAAGCAAGAAGTAAGACGGTTTTCCATACGTCGCCCCAAAGAGGCTGCCCGCTCACGCGTGCGGCCTCTTTGTCGAAAGAGAAAAGGAATAATTTCCTTTGAGAATCGGCTCACAAGGCTGCATTCTCCCGACGCTCACGGAGCGTCAGGCTAGAGTAAGCGCAGGCTCCATATAGCCCGCACAGATTTTTTTCAGAAAACGCCGCAGGAGAGATTCGCAATGGCTCAGCAGGGCAGTGGTTATCAGGCTCGCTATAAACGCATTCTACTCAAGCTCAGCGGCGAGGCCCTGATGGGGTCGGAAGAGTTCGGCATCGACCCCAAGGTGCTGGATCGCATGGCGCTGGAAGTCGGCCAGCTGGTCGGTATTGGCGTTCAGGTCGGGCTGGTCATTGGCGGGGGCAACCTGTTCCGTGGCGCGGCACTGAGTGCTGCCGGCATGGACCGCGTCACTGGCGATCACATGGGCATGCTGGCCACTGTGATGAACGCGCTGGCCATGCGCGACGCGCTGGAGCGGGCTAACATTACTGCTATCGTGATGTCCGCCATCTCGATGGTCGGTGTGACGGATCATTACGATCGCCGCAAGGCCATGCGTCACCTGAGCGCCAAGGAAGTGGTGATCTTCGCTGCGGGCACGGGTAATCCGTTCTTCACGACAGATTCGGCCGCTTGTCTGCGTGCTATCGAAATCGACGCTGACGTGGTGCTCAAGGCAACCAAGGTTGACGGCGTATATACCGCAGATCCGTTCAAAGACCCCAATGCCGAGAAGTTCGATCGTCTCTCTTATGATGAAGTGCTGGATCGAAAGCTGGGCGTCATGGATCTCACCGCAATCTGCCTGTGCCGCGACCACAAGATGCCGTTGCGCGTTTTCAATATGAACAAACCCGGTGCCCTCCTGAATATTGTCCACGGTGGCGCCGAAGGAACCCTGATCGAGGAAGTTCAACAATGATCAACGAAATCAAGAAAGATGCTCAGGCGCGCATGCAGAAATCGCTCGAATCCCTGAGCCATGCCTTTGGCCAGATTCGTACCGGCAAGGCCCACCCGAGTATCCTGGGTAGCGTGATGGTGCCTTACTACGGCGCCGACACCCCGTTGAGTGGTGTGGCCAACGTTACTGTGAAAGACTCTCGTACCCTGCAGGTCGTGGCTTTCGAGCGCAACATGCTGGCAGCCGTCGACAAGGCGATCCAGAGCGCGGGTCTGAATCTCAATCCGACCAACCTCGGTGAGATGCTGCTGATCTCCATGCCGGCCCTGACCGAGGAGACCCGCAAGGGCTTCACCAAGCAGGCGCGCAGCGCTGCTGAAGATGCTCGCGTTGCCGTGCGCAACATTCGCCGCGATGCGCTGGGTGATCTGAAAAAGCTGGTCAAGGATAAGGAAATCAGCGAAGACGAAGAGCGTCGTGCCGCTGCCGATATCCAGAAGCTGACCGACAAGGCTGAAGCGGATATCGATGCTGCAACCAAGACAAAAGAAGCAGACCTGATGGCCGTATAAGGTTCGGGGCGCTTTAATGGAAAAGACAAAACCGACCGGGCCGTCATCGGTGCCGCGCCACGTTGCGATCATCATGGATGGCAATAATCGCTGGGCCAAGAAACGCCTGTTGCCGGGTGTTGCCGGTCACAAGGCGGGCGTTGATGCCGTGCGTGCCGTTATCGAGGTCTGTGCGGAAGCCAAGGTCGAGGTGCTGACACTGTTCGCGTTCTCCAGTGAAAACTGGCAGCGTCCGGCCGATGAGGTTGGGGCGCTGATGGAGCTGTTCTTCACGGCGTTACGCCGTGAGACCAAGCGCCTGAACGAAAACGAGATCAGTCTGCGAATCATCGGCGATCGCTCGCGCTTTCATCCCGAGCTTCAGGCAGCAATGCGTGAGGCCGAGTTGCGGACGGCCGGTAACAGCCGCTTTGTTCTTCAGATCGCCGCCAACTATGGCGGACAGTGGGATATCGCTCAGGCCGCTCAACGTCTGGCGCGTGAAGTTCAGGCTGGTCACCTGCAGCCGGAAGACATCACGCCGGATTTGTTGCAGACCTGCCTGGCGACAGGCGATCTGCCTTTGCCGGACCTGTGTATTCGCACGGGCGGCGAACACCGCATCAGCAATTTTCTGCTTTGGCAGCTGGCGTATGCCGAGCTGTATTTCTCCGACCTGTTCTGGCCGGACTTCAAACACGATGCCATGCGCGCTGCGCTGGCTGATTTCGCTTCCCGCCAACGTCGCTTCGGTAAAACGAGCGAACAGGTAGAAGCTGGAGCCCGGGCTTAATGCTGAAACAACGAATCATCACGGCACTCATTCTGTTGCCGATCGCCCTTTGCGGCTTTTTTCTGCTGACCGGTGCGTACTTCGCGCTGTTCATCGGTTTCGTGGTCGTGCTGGGCGCATGGGAATGGGCTCGACTTGCAGGCTTTGCCGCTCAGTCGATGCGCGTCGGCTACGCCGCCGTGGTGGCTGTGCTGCTTTTTCTCATGTACCTGCTGCCTGGGCTTGAGCCCTGGGTTCTGGTTGCTGCTGTCATCTGGTGGGCGTTAGCCACATTCCTGGTGCTGACCTACCCTGACTCCAGCGAGCACTGGGCCAGTGCCGCCTGCAAGCTGGTAATCGGTCTTCTCATCCTGCTGCCTGCTTGGCAGGGGTTGGTCTTGATCAAACAGTGGCCGCTGGGCAATTGGTTGATTCTTGCAGTAATGGTTCTGGTATGGGCGGCCGATATCGGCGCCTATTTCTCGGGCAAGGCATTCGGCAAGCGCAAGCTGGCACCCAAGGTGAGTCCGGGTAAAAGCTGGGAAGGCGTATACGGTGGCCTGGCAGTCAGTCTTGGTATCACAGCGGCAGTAGGCATTTCCCGCGACTGGACGGTCGCTCAGTTCGTTGGCGGTCTGCTGGGCGCTGCCGTTGTGGTGTTCATTTCGGTGATCGGTGATCTGACCGAGAGCATGTTCAAGCGTCAGTCGGGTGTGAAGGACAGCAGCAACCTGCTTCCGGGACATGGCGGCGTTCTGGACCGTATCGACAGTCTGACCGCGGCCATTCCAGTGTTTGCAGTGCTGCTCTGGGCTGCCGACTGGGGTGTCATGTGAGTCGTGTGCAACAGATCACTGTTCTGGGTGCGACCGGCTCCATCGGTTTAAGTACGCTGGATGTCGTTGCTCGTCATCCGTCGCTCTATCAGGTGTTTGCGCTGACGGGTTTCACGCGTCTGAGCGAGCTGCTGGCGTTGTGCATCAGGCATACGCCGCAATTTGCCGTGGTGCCCGAACAGGCCGCAGCGCGCAAGCTGCAGGATGATCTCGCCGCTGCCGGGCTCGATACGCGCGTGCTGGTGGGAGAAGAGGGGCTTTGCCAGGTGTCGGCTCATCCTCAGGTCGATGCCGTCATGGCAGCCATTGTCGGTGCAGCAGGTCTGCGCCCGACACTGGCGGCTGTCGAGGCGGGCAAGAAGGTACTGCTGGCCAACAAGGAGGCGCTGGTCATGTCCGGCGCGCTGTTCATGCAGGCGGTCCGTCACAGCGGAGCGGTCCTGCTGCCCATCGACAGTGAACACAATGCAATCTTTCAGTGCCTGCCTGCGGACTTTGCACGCGGTCTGGGTGCGGTCGGTGTCAGGCGCATCATGCTGACTGCCTCGGGCGGCCCGTTTCGTCAGACGCCTCTGGATCAACTGCACCATGTGACACCCGATCAGGCGTGCGCCCATCCGGTGTGGTCCATGGGACGCAAGATTTCCGTCGACTCCGCCACCATGATGAACAAGGGGCTTGAGCTCATCGAGGCCTGCTGGCTGTTCGATGCTCGTCCTTCTCAGGTGGAAGTCGTGATTCATCCGCAGAGTGTGATCCACTCGCTGGTGGACTACGTGGACGGCTCGGTGCTCGCCCAGCTTGGCAATCCTGACATGCGTACGCCAATCGCCAATGCGCTGGCCTGGCCTGCGCGTGTAGAATCGGGCGTGGCGCCGCTGGATCTGTTTCGCATTGGCCAACTGGACTTTCAGGAGCCCGATGAAGAGCGTTTTCCGTGCCTGCGACTGGCTCGTCAGGCGGCGGAGGCGGGCGGCAGTGCTCCCTCGATGCTCAATGCGGCGAACGAAGTTGCGGTGGCTGCGTTTCTGGACGGGCGTATTCGTTATCTGGAGATCGCCGCTATCATCGAGGATGTGTTGAATCTCGAGCCGGCCATTCAGGTCGAAGACCTCGAAGCGGTATTCGCAGCAGATGGCCGGGCTCGAATGCTTGCCACTCAGTGGCTGGAACGACACGGTCGTTGAAGCTGCAGGAATCAGTGAAGGGATTGATGTGGTGCGTCACGTGCAGGTCCCAAGGTCTGCGATGATAAACACACTTGCCGATGAGTCGGTACCCGGAGAAAGTCGATGAGTGCGTTATACATGATTGTCGGCACCCTGGTTGCGCTGGGCGTGCTGGTCACTTTTCACGAGTTCGGTCACTTCTGGGTGGCGCGGCGCTGTGGCGTGAAGGTTCTGCGGTTTTCCGTAGGCTTCGGCACGCCGCTGGTGCGCTGGCACGACCGTCAGGGCACCGAGTACGTCGTTGCGGCCATTCCTCTGGGCGGCTATGTGAAGATGCTCGATGAGCGCGAAGGCAATGTTCCGCCCGAGCTCGCCGACCAGTCCTTCAACCGCAAGACGGTGTATCAGCGTTTCGCCATCGTCGCGGCAGGTCCTGTTGCCAATTTCCTTCTGGCCATTGCGTTCTTCTGGGTCCTGGCGATGCTGGGCACCCAGCAGGTTCGTCCTGTGATCGGCGCAGTTGAAGCCGGAAGTATCGCCCAGCACGCCGGTCTGGCAGCAGGGCAGGAAATCATGTCCATCGACGGCGAGCCTGTTTCGGGTTGGTCCGCGGTCAATCTGCAGCTGGTACGTCGACTGGGCGAAAGCGGCACGATCGCTGTCACTCTTCGGGAGCCTGGCTCCACGGCCGATACTTCCCGCGAGCTGGTTCTGGATAACTGGTTGAAAGGTGCGGAAGAGCCCGATCCGATCAAGTCCTTGGGTATTCGCCCATGGCGACCTGCCTTGCCGCCGGTGCTGGAAGAGCTTGATCCGAAGGGACCCGCTCAGGCAGCGGGTCTCAGAATGGGAGATCGTCTGATCTCGGTGGATGGTCAACCGCTCAATGAGTGGCAGCAGGTCGTCGACTGGGTGCGTGAGCGTCCGGGGGTAAAGGTTTCGTTGCGTGTCGAGCGTGATGGTGCGCAGCTCGATATCCCTGTCACTCTGGCTGCGCGTGGCGAAGGTCAGGCGGCAGCCGGTTACCTGGGTGCAGGCGTCAAAGGTGTAGACTGGCCAGCCGAAATGGTCCGCGAGGTCAGCTACGGTCCTTTCGCCGCCATGGCGGAGGGCGTGAAGCGTACCTGGACCATGAGCGTGCTGACGCTGGATTCACTCAAGAAAATGTTGTTCGGTGAGCTCTCGGTAAAAAACTTGAGTGGACCGATAACCATTGCTAAAGTGGCGGGCGCTTCGGCCCAGTCGGGTATCGGAGACTTTCTGAACTTCCTCGCTTATCTGAGCATAAGCCTCGGGGTTCTGAATTTGCTGCCCATTCCCGTCCTGGACGGGGGGCATTTGCTGTTTTATCTGATCGAGTGGGCGCGTGGTCGTCCCCTTTCGGAAAAGGTTCAAGGTTGGGGGGCGCAGATCGGTATCAGTCTGGTTGTGGGCGTTATGTTGCTCGCGCTGGTCAACGATCTGGGTCGACTGTAAAGCGTTGCCGAGTTGCGAATCTGCCGCATTTTGCGGCAGTTTGTTTATTGCCAGTTGGAATAAGAAAGGACTTCATGAAACGTCTGCTGCTAACTGCGGTTCTTGCCGCACTGATGATCGCTGAAGTTCACGCCGAGTCCTTCACCATCTCCGATATCCGTGTCAACGGCCTCCAGCGGGTTTCCGCCGGCAGTGTCTTTGGCGCACTGCCGCTCAACGTGGGCGAGCAGGCGGACGACGGTCGTCTGGTCGATGCCACTCGTGCGTTGTTCAAGACCGGCTTCTTTCAAGATATCCAGCTGGGTCGCGATGGCAACGTACTCGTCATCTCCGTTGTCGAGCGTCCTTCTGTTGCCAGCATCGAGATCGAAGGCAACAAGGCGATCTCCACCGAAGACCTCATGAAAGGCCTCAAACAATCGGGTCTGGCTGAAGGTGAAATTTTCCAGCGCGCCACGCTCGAGGGCGTGCGTAACGAACTGCAGCGTCAGTACGTGGCCCAGGGTCGCTACTCTGCCGAGGTTGCCGCCGAAGTCGTGCCGCAACCGCGCAACCGTGTCGGCCTCAAGATCAACATCAATGAAGGCACCGTCGCCTCCATTCAGCACATCAACGTCGTGGGCAACACCGTGTTCCCCGACGAAGATCTGATCGACCTGTTCGAACTCAAGACCTCCAACTGGCTGTCCTTCTTCAAGAACGACGACAAGTACGCCCGTGAGAAACTCTCCGGCGACCTGGAACGTCTGCGTTCGTACTACCTCGACCGTGGCTATATCAACATGGATATCGCCTCGACCCAGGTCTCGATCACGCCTGACAAGAAAAACGTCTACATCACTGTGAACGTCAACGAAGGCGAGAAGTACAGCGTCAAGTCGGTCAAGCTCAGCGGTGACCTGAAAGTCCCTGAAGATCAGGTCAAGTCCCTGATGCTGGTTCAGCCAGGTCAGGTGTTCTCGCGCAAGGTCATGACCACGACCTCCGAGCTGATCACCCGTCGTCTGGGTAACGAAGGCTATACCTTCGCCAACGTGAACGGTGTTCCGACGCCGAACAACGAAGATCACACGGTCGATATCACTTTCGTGGTCGATCCGGGCAAACGCGCCTATGTGAACCGAATCAACTTCCGTGGCAACACCAAGTCTGCGGACGAAGTGCTGCGCCGCGAAATGCGTCAGATGGAAGGCGGTTGGGCTTCCACCTACCTGATCGACCAGTCCAAGACCCGTCTGGATCGTCTGGGCTTCTTCAAGGAAGTCAACGTCGAAACGCCGGCCGTGCCGGGCACCGACGATCAGGTGGACGTGAACTACGCGGTCGAGGAGCAGGCGTCCGGTTCGATCACCGCCAGCGTCGGCTTTGCACAGAGTGCCGGTCTGATTCTGGGTGGTTCGATCAGCCAGAACAACTTCCTGGGTACCGGTAACAAGGTCAGCATCGGTCTGACCCGATCCGAATACCAGAGCCGTTACAACTTCAGCTACGTCGATCCGTACTACACGCCGGACGGTGTCAGCCTGGGTTACAACGCGTTCTACCGCACCACCGACTACGACGATCTTGACGTGGACGTGGCGAGCTATGCGGTCGACAGCCTTGGCGCCGGTGTGAGCCTGGGTTATCCGATCAGCGAAACTTCCCGTCTGACCTACGGCCTGACCGTACAGCAGGACGAGATCAAGACCGGTACGTACACCGTTGACGAAATCTTCGATTTCACCAACCGCGAAGGCGACAAGTTCCTGAACTTCAAGGCGTCCGCCGGCTGGTCCGAGTCCACCCTGAACAAGGGCGTGCTGCCGACCCGTGGTCATTCCCAGAGCCTGGTGTTTGAAACCACGCTGCCGGGTAGCGACCTGTCCTTCTACAAGCTGGACTACCGCGCACAGTATTTCCACCCGATCACCGACAACTACACGCTGCGCCTGCACACCGAACTGGGTTATGGCGACGGTTATGGTTCGACGTCGGGACTGCCGTTCTATGAAAACTACTACGCCGGTGGCTTCAACTCGGTCCGTGGTTTCAAGGACAGCACGCTGGGTCCTCGCAGTACGCCGAGTTCGGGTCGCAATCCCGGAACAGCGGTCGACCCCGATCAGGATCCGCTTCCATTCGGTGGCAACGTACTGGTCCAGGGTGGTGTAGAGGTCATGTTCCCGCTGCCGTTCATCAAGGATCAGCGTTCCCTGCGCACCTCTGTGTTCTGGGATGTGGGTAACGTCTTCGACAGCAATTGCGATTCCAGCAGAACGCGCAACGGTCAACGTGTCGAATGTAACAACGTCGATTTGTCCGGCATGGCCAGTTCTGTCGGTGTTGGCGTGACCTGGATCACCGCTCTTGGTCCTTTGAGCTTCGCCCTGGCGATGCCGATCAAGAAGCCGGACGACGATTCCGAAACACAGGTTTTCCAATTCTCCCTGGGTCAGACCTTCTAAGCGTCTGATCTTTGATAACGCAACGAATTCTGTAGGAGTTGTATTGTGCGTAAGTTGACTCAATTGGTACTGCTGGCCACCGTTCTGGTTGCAAGCCCTGCTTTTGCTGACATGAAGATCGCTGTGCTGAACTATCAGATGGCGCTGCTGGAATCCGATGCTGCCAAGAAATACGCCGTTGATGCCGAGAAGAAATTCGGTCCGCAGCTGACCAAGCTCAAGAGCCTGGAAA
Organism: Pseudomonas viridiflava; assembly: GCF_900184295.1. Classification (NCBI taxonomy): domain Bacteria; kingdom Pseudomonadati; phylum Pseudomonadota; class Gammaproteobacteria; order Pseudomonadales; family Pseudomonadaceae; genus Pseudomonas; species Pseudomonas viridiflava. Next base: position 4,483,929 of record NZ_LT855380.1, on the reverse strand, counting down.
GCAGCGCCAAGGGTATCCAGGATCGTCTGGTAAGCGGCGGCGACAAGATGGCTCAGCCTGAGCGCGAGCGTCTTGAGCTTGAATTCAAGCAGAAAGCACGTGATTTCCAGTTCCAGTCCAAGGAGCTGAATGAGGCCAAGGCCGTTGCTGACCGTGAAATGCTCAAGCAACTCAAGCCGAAGCTGGATCAGGCCGTTGAAGAAGTTATCAAGAAAGGTGGTTTCGACCTGGTATTCGAGCGCGGTGCGGTGATTGACGTCAAACCTCAGTATGACGTTACTCGCCAGGTCATCGAGCGCATGAATCAGCTGAAGTAATATGAGCGCGACCATCAAGCTCGGCCAATTGGCCGAGTTCCTGGGCGCCACGCTACGTGGCGACAAGGACAAGGACATCAACGGGCTGGCCACTTTACAAGAGGCCGGCCCTGATCAGATCAGCTTCCTGGCAAATCCCCAATACCGCAAGTTTCTGACCGATACCCAAGCCGCTGCCGTGCTGCTCAAGCCCGCAGATGCCGACAGTTTCGCCGGGAATGCGCTGTTGGTGCCCGATCCTTATCTGGCCTATGCCCGCATCTCCCATCTGTTCGATCCCAAGCCTAAGGCTGCTGCCGGTATCCACCCGACAGCGATCATCGCTGACGATGCTGTCGTCGATCCTGCGGCCAGCATCGGGGCTTTCGCCATTGTCGAAAGCGGCGCACGGATCGCTGCGCAGGTCACCGTGGGTGCACATTGCTTCATTGGTGCCCGTTGCGAGATCGGTGAGGGTGGCTGGCTGGCGCCCCGTGTGACGCTTTACCACGACGTTCGCATTGGCAAGCGTGTGGTGATTCAGTCCGGGGCGGTGCTGGGCGGGGAAGGTTTCGGCTTTGCCAATGAGAAAGGTGTCTGGCAGAAGATTGCCCAGATCGGCGGCGTTTCCATTGGCGACGACGTGGAGATCGGCGTGAATACCGCCATCGACCGTGGTGCGCTGGCAGACACCCGGATCGGTAACGGGGTCAAGCTGGACAACCAGATTCAGATCGCTCACAACGTTCAGATCGGTGATCACACGGCCATGGCGGCCTGCGTAGGGATCTCCGGAAGCACGAAGATCGGCAAGCATTGCATGCTGGCCGGCGGCGTGGGGCTGGTGGGGCATATCGAGATCTGTGATGGTGTTTTCATCACGGGCATGACGATGGTGACCCATTCCATCACCGAACCAGGCTCCTATTCTTCGGGCACAGCAATGCAGCCGGCCGCCGAGTGGCGCAAGAGTGCGGCACGTCTGCGCAAGATCGATGACATGGCCCGGCGTCTGCAAAAACTGGAAAAGATGGTCGAGACCGTGACCAGCGCCGGTAATCCTCCATCTGATGGCTGATACCTTTTTAATATCAAGCGTGCACAGTCGATAAACTGCCCCCTTGATGTAGAGGGGTGCTGCGCCATCGCGAAGCACCCCTAATCTTTACTACAGGCTTCCCCTCGAAATGATGGACATCAAAGAAATTCGCGAATACCTGCCTCATCGTTATCCGTTCCTGTTGGTGGATCGCGTCACGGAACTGGATATCGAGAACAAGACCATTCGCGCTTACAAGAATGTCAGCGTCAACGAGCCTTTTTTCAATGGCCACTTTCCTCAGCATCCGATCATGCCGGGCGTGCTGATCATTGAGGCCATGGCCCAGGCGGCAGGCATTCTGGCGTTCAAGATGTTGAACGCGAAGCCTTCCGACGGCACCCTTTATTACTTTGTGGGTTCGGACAAGCTGCGCTTCCGTCAGCCTGTGCTGCCGGGTGACAAACTGGTTCTGGAAGCCAACTTTCTGAGCTCCAAGCGCCAGATCTGGAAGTTCGAATGCAAGGCCACTGTTGACGGTAAAGCGGTATGCTCCGCTGAAATCATCTGTGCGGAACGCAAGCTATGAGTTTGATTGACCCTCGCGCAATCATCGATCCGACGGCCGTTCTGGCCGACAACGTGGAGGTTGGCCCTTGGTCGATCATCGGACCCGGTGTGGAAATTGGCGAGGGTACAGTGGTCGGTCCTCATGTCGTCCTCAAGGGACCGACCCGGATCGGCAAGCACAATCGCATCTACCAGTTTTCATCGGTAGGCGAAGACACACCCGATCTCAAGTACAAGGGCGAGGAGACTCGTCTCGTGATCGGCGATCACAATGTGATCCGTGAAGGCGTGACGATTCACCGCGGTACGGTCCAGGATCGCGCCGAGACCACGCTGGGCGATCACAATCTGATTATGGCGTACGCGCACATCGGTCACGACAGCGTGATCGGTAATCATGTGATTCTGGTCAACAACACCGCGCTGGCCGGTCATGTGCATGTTGATGACTGGGCGATTCTTTCGGGATTCACCCTGGTGCATCAGTTCTGCCATATCGGCGCGCACAGCTTTTCCGGCATGGGCACCGCCATCGGCAAGGACGTTCCGGCGTTCGTGACCGTGTTCGGCAACCCTGCCGAAGCGCGCAGCATGAACTTCGAAGGCATGCGTCGTCGGGGGTTCTCCGAGGAAGCCATTCATGCGCTGCGCCGGGCCTACAAGACTGTCTACCGCCAGGGTCTGACCATTGATCAGGCCGTTGCCGATCTGGCCGAGCCTGCCGCGCTCTTCCCTGAAGTGGCAGTGTTCCTCGAGTCGATCCAGGCGTCGACCCGCGGCATTACCCGCTGACCATGGCGAACCCATTGCGTATCGCGCTGGTGGCCGGTGAGGCCTCCGGCGATATCCTCGGGTCAGGCCTGATGCGTGCCATCAAGGCGCGACATCCCGATGCCGAGTTCATCGGTGTAGGCGGCCCGCTCATGGAAGCGCAGGGCATGCAGTCGTACTTTCCCATGGAGCGCCTGTCGGTCATGGGGCTGGTCGAAGTGCTCGGCCGATTGCGCGAGTTGCTCGCCAGACGCAAGCTGCTGGTCCAGACCCTGATCGATGAAAAGCCTGATGTTTTCATTGGTATCGATGCCCCGGATTTCACCCTCAATATCGAACTTCAACTGCGCCGTGCCGGGATCAAGACGGTCCACTACGTCAGTCCTTCGGTCTGGGCGTGGCGTCAGAAGCGTGTCCTGAAGATTCGCGAAGGTTGCGATCTGATGCTGACCCTTCTGCCGTTCGAAGCCCGATTCTATGAAGAGAAAGGCGTGCCGGTCCGCTTTGTCGGGCATCCACTTGCTGACACGATTCCTCTTGAGTCTGACCGTGCAGTTGCTCGTGGCGAGCTTGGTCTGGCGGGTGATGTGCCAGTTGTTGCCCTCATGCCAGGCAGCCGCGGTGGCGAAGTAGGGCGTCTGGGAGGCTTGTTCTTCGATGCCGCCGAGCGCCTGCTCGCCCAGCGTCCGACCCTGCGTTTCGTGCTCCCCTGTGCCAGCCCCCAGCGTCGGACCCAGATTGAAGAACTGCTGCGGGGGCGCGATCTGCCGATCACGCTGCTCGACGGTCGGTCGCATACTGCCCTCGCTGCGTGCAATGCGGTCTTGATAGCCTCCGGCACGGCGACGCTTGAAGCGCTGCTTTACAAGCGACCGATGGTGGTTGCCTATCGTATGGCGCCGGTTACTTTCTGGATTCTGAAGCCACTGGTCAAAAGCCCCTATGTGTCGTTGCCCAACCTGCTGGCTCAGCGCTTGCTGGTGCCGGAACTGCTGCAGGATGCGGCCACACCTGAAGCGCTGGCGGAAACGTTGCTGCCGCTGATCGATGAAGGTCAGGCGCAGACTCAGGGCTTCGACGAGATTCACCGGACGTTGCGCCGCGATGCTTCGAATCAGGCCGCCGATGCGGTTCTGAGTCTGCTTGGGCAAACGTCTTCACTGTGAGTAAATCGATGATACGGACAGGTCTGGATTTCACGCTGGTCGAGGACCTTGTCGCAGGCGTCGATGAAGTGGGGCGCGGGCCGCTGTGCGGCGCTGTGGTCACCGCTGCCGTGATTCTGGACCCGACGAGACCTATCCTGGGGCTCAACGACTCCAAGAAACTGACCGAAGCCCGCCGGGAGAAACTGTTCGACGAAATTCAGGAAAAGGCCCTGTGCTGGTTCATCGCCCGGGCTGAAGTCGAGGAAATCGACGAACTGAATATTCTGCACGCCACGATGCTTGCCATGAAACGGGCTGTCGAAGGCCTGAGCATCATCCCGAAACTGGCCTTGATTGACGGTAATCGTTGCCCGCAGTTGTCAGTGCCTTCGGCGCCCGTGGTGCAGGGCGACGCAAAAGTGCCTGCGATTGCAGCAGCCTCGATCCTTGCCAAGGTCAGCCGCGACCGGGAAATGGCCGCGTTCGAGCTCATTTATCCGGGGTATGGCATGGGTGGTCACAAGGGCTATCCGACGCCGGTACACCTCGAAGCTCTGGCTCGTCTGGGGCCAACCCCCATTCATCGGCGCTCCTTCGCGCCGGTCCGTGCTGCTCATGAGGCGCGAGCGGCCATCATGATGGCGCAGGTTTCATCGTCGATCGGGTTGTTGCAGGACTGACGTTTCAGTCAGGTCTCGCTACAATCGCGCCCTCGTTTTCAGTTTTCGCGCTATAGGATCACCATGCCGGCTTCTTTCGTTCATCTACGCCTGCACACCGAATACTCTCTGGTCGACGGTCTGGTCCGGGTCAAGCCGCTGATCAAGGCGCTGACCGGCATGAACATGCCTGCCGTCGCGGTGACCGATCAGAACAACATGTGCTCGCTGGTCAAGTTCTATAAGGCAGCCCAGGGCGCGGGTATCAAGCCGATCTGCGGCGCCGACCTGTGGCTGGCTGGCCGTGACCAGGACGCGGCGCTCAGCCGTATCAGTCTGCTGGTCATGAACGCCCAGGGCTATCGCAACCTGACAGAGCTGATTTCGCGCGGCTTCATCGAAGGGCAGCGCAACGGCCAGATCGTGATCCAGCGTGAATGGGTCGCTCAGGCCAGTGATGGTCTGATCGCTCTGTCGGCAGCGAAAGAAGGCGAGATTGGCATGGCGTTGCTCGGCGGTAATCCGGGCGAGGCGGACGAGCTGCTGCGTGAGTGGATGACGGTCTTTCCGGATCGTTTCTACATCGAAGTGCAGCGCACCAACCGCGCCAACGATGAAGAACATCTGCACGCCGCTGTTGCCCTGGCTGACCGCCACGGCGCGCCGCTGGTCGCGACCAACGATGTGCGTTTCATCAAGCAGACCGATTTCGAGGCGCATGAAACCCGCGTCTGCATTGGTGAAGGTCGCGCACTGGATGACCCTCGGCGTTCGCACAACTACAGCGATCAGCAGTACCTGAAAAGTCCGGAAGAAATGGCCGAGCTGTTCAGCGACCTGCCCGAGGCGCTGACCAACAGCGTCGAAATCGCCAAGCGCTGCAACATCGACGTGAAGCTGGGCACGCACTTTCTGCCCAACTTCCCGATCCCCGATGGCATGACCATCGATGAATATTTCCGCAAGGTATCCTTCGACGGTCTGGAGGAGCGCCTGTCGGTCCTGCTGCCCAAGGACACCACCGAAGATTACGAAGCCAGGCGCCAGGTCTATGTCGACCGGCTGAATTTCGAGCTGGATATCATCATCCAGATGGGGTTCCCCGGTTACTTCCTGATCGTGATGGACTTTATCCAGTGGGCCAAGAGCAACGGCGTGCCGGTAGGTCCCGGCCGTGGATCGGGTGCCGGTTCGCTGGTGGCGTACGTACAGAAGATTACTGACCTCGATCCGCTTGAATACGACCTGCTGTTCGAACGCTTCCTGAACCCGGAGCGGGTTTCGATGCCCGACTTCGACGTCGACTTCTGCATGGACGGTCGTGATCGGGTTATCGACTATGTGGCCGAGAAATACGGCCGCAACGCAGTGAGCCAGATCATCACCTTCGGTTCCATGGCCGCCAAGGCGGTGGTGCGGGACGTGGCGCGGGTCCAGGGCAAGTCCTACGGGCTTGCGGATCGCCTGTCGAAAATGATCCCGTTCGAAGTCGGCATGACACTCGAGAAGGCCTACGAGCAGGAAGAGATCCTGCGCGACTTCCTAAAGGTCGATGAAGAGGCGGCTGAAATCTGGGAGATGGCCCTCAAGCTCGAGGGCGTCGTGCGTAACGTGGGCAAGCACGCCGGGGGCGTGGTGATTGCGCCCACCAAGCTGACGGATTTCTCGCCGATCTATTGCGACGAAGCCGGTGACGGTCTGGTAACCCAGTTCGACAAGGATGACGTCGAGGCGGCAGGTCTGGTGAAGTTCGACTTCCTCGGTCTGCGAACCCTGACCATCATCGACTGGGCGCTGAAAACCATCAACCGCGACCGCGCCAAGGTCAACGAAGCGCCGCTGGACATCGCGTTCATCCCGCTGGATGACATGCCGACCTATCAGCTGTTGCAGCGCGCCGAGACCACGGCCGTGTTCCAGCTCGAGTCGCGGGGCATGAAAGAGCTGATCAAAAAGCTCAAGCCCGACTGCCTGGAAGACCTCATCGCACTGGTGGCCCTGTTCCGTCCGGGGCCGCTGCAATCGGGCATGGTGGACGACTTCATCAACCGTAAGCACGGTCGCGCCGAGCTGTCCTATCCGCACGTCGACTATCAGTACGAAGGCTTGAAGCCTGTACTGGCACCGACCTACGGCATCATTCTGTATCAGGAACAGGTGATGCAGATTGCGCAGGTCATGGCCGGCTATACCCTCGGCGGTGCAGACATGCTGCGTCGTGCGATGGGTAAGAAAAAGCCCGAGGAAATGGCCAAGCAGCGCGGCGGTTTCATCGATGGCTGCAAGACCAACAATATCGACCCGGATCTGGCGGGTAACATTTTCGACCTGGTGGAAAAATTCGCCGGTTACGGCTTCAACAAGTCCCACTCCGCCGCGTACGGTCTGGTGTCGTATCAGACCGCCTGGCTGAAGACCCACTACCCGGCGCCGTTCATGGCCGCCGTGTTGTCGGCGGACATGCACAACACCGACAAGGTCGTGACCTTGATCGAAGAAGTGCGCACCATGAAGCTGCGCCTCGACGCGCCGGACGTGAACACGTCCGAGTTCAAGTTCACCGTCAGCGACGATGGCCGGATTCTGTATGGCCTGGGCGCGATCAAGGGCGTGGGCGAGGGGCCGGTCGAGGCCATCACCGAGGCGCGTTCGAAAGGGCCTTTCAAGGACCTGTTCGATTTCTGCGCCCGTGTCGACCTCAAGCGCGTGAACAAGCGGACCCTCGATGGTCTTATCCGCAGTGGTGCGCTGGATCGTCTCGGCCCGTACTTCGAACTGGAGCCCAAGGCCTATCAGGCCAACATCGACCGTAACCGTTCGGTGTTGCTCGCGGCCCTCGAAGAAGCCATTCAGGCCGCCGAGCAGACTGCGCGCAGCCGCGACAGCGGTCACTCGGACCTTTTTGGCGGCCTGTTCGTCGAAGAAGATGCAGACGTCTACGCCAATCATCGCAAAACCCGCGAGCTGAGCCTCAAGGATCGCTTGCGTGGCGAGAAGGAAACCCTCGGTCTTTACCTGACCGGGCACCCGATCGATGAGTACGAAGGCGAGATTCGTCGTTTCGCCCGGCAGCGCATCATCGACCTGAAACCGGCGAGGGATACCCAGACGGTGGCAGGTCTGATCATTGCCCTGCGGGTGATGAAGAACAAGAAGGGCGACAAGATGGGGTTCATTACCCTGGATGACCGCTCGGCGCGCATCGAAGCGTCACTGTTTGCCGAAGCCTTCCATTCGGCTCAGTCACTGTTGCAGACCGATGCTATGGTGGTGGTTGAAGGCGAAGTAAGTAATGATGACTTCTCCGGCGGCTTGAGGCTGCGTGCCAAGCGCGTCATGAGCATCGAGGATGCGCGGACCAATCTGGCCGAAAGCCTGCGAGTGACGGTGCATGCCGATGCACTCAAGGGTGACCGGCTGCGCTGGCTCGGCGATCTGTGCAAGCGCCATCGTGGCGCCTGTCCGATCACGGTGGATTACACCGGTAAGGATGCCAAAGCGTTGCTGCAGTTCGGAGAAGCATGGCGAATCGATCCCGCAGACAGCTTGATTCAAGCGCTGCGTGACCAGTTCGGACGTGAGAACGTCTTTCTCCAGTATCGCTGAAGGCCGCAGGCTAGATCTGCGCTCAGCCCTGAATTTTAATTTCGACCTGACCGCGCCTGTTCCCTGAGGGAAAGGCGCAGACGGATCAACCGGCCGGCCTCTTGGCCGTCGACCCAAGACGGATGCCTATGAACCCGAATTTTCTGGATTTCGAACAGCCTATCGCTGACTTGCAAGCCAAAATCGAAGAACTGCGCCTGGTGGGCAACGATAACTCGCTGAACATCGGTGACGAGATCTCCCGGTTGCAGGACAAGAGCAGGACTCTGACCGAAAGTATCTTCGGCAACCTGACCAGCTGGCAGATTGCGCGCATGGCGCGTCATCCCCGTCGCCCGTACACACTGGATTACATCCAGAACATTTTCACCGAGTTCGATGAGCTGCACGGTGATCGTCACTTCTCCGACGACGCGGCGATCGTGGGCGGCGTTGCGCGTCTGGAAGGTCAGCCTGTGATGGTGATCGGTCATCAGAAAGGTCGTGAAGTGCGCGAAAAGGTACGTCGTAACTTCGGCATGCCGCGTCCTGAAGGCTATCGCAAGGCCTGCCGTCTGATGGAAATGGCCGAGCGTTTCAAAATGCCGATCCTGACCTTCATCGACACACCGGGCGCCTACCCTGGCATTGACGCTGAAGAGCGCAACCAGAGTGAAGCGATTGCCTGGAACCTGCGTGTCATGGCGCGTCTGAAAACCCCGATCATCGCCACGGTCATCGGCGAAGGCGGCTCGGGCGGCGCATTGGCCATCGGCGTGTGCGACCAGTTGAACATGCTGCAATACTCGACTTACGCGGTGATCTCGCCGGAAGGTTGCGCATCGATTCTGTGGAAAACCGCCGAGAAAGCGCCGGATGCCGCCGAAGCCATGGGTATTACCGCCGAGCGCCTGAAAGGCCTGGGCATCGTCGACAAGGTGATCACCGAGCCATTGGGCGGCGCGCACCGTGACCCGGTTGCGGCCTCGGCTTCGATTCGTGAAGAGCTGAGCAGCCAGTTGGCAATGCTCAAGAAGTTCGACAACGACGCGCTGCTGGCCCGTCGTTACGATCGTCTGATGAGCTACGGCTTGTAAGGTGATCGTGGAGAGGGCGCTGTGTTGCTGACGCGGCACCTCTCAAGGAAAACGCAAAACTGTGGGAGGCGCCTCCCACAGTTTTGTCGCTTCAGGGATTTGGCGTTGGCCTTGGTAGCGCAACCTGTCTCCTGTTTGTAGCAACACTTGTCTAATGGCCTTATCAATGACCCATTCAAGCCATAGCGGTCATGATCTCCCCGCCAGGCTGCTCCAAGCCCTGGCGCCCTGGCGCGATGCGCCTGTCTGGCACGTCGGTTTCTCCGGCGGTCTCGATTCCACTGTACTGATGCATCTTCTGGCTGAGCTGGCCAGGCGCGAACGTTTGCCCGCTTTGAAAGCGATTCATGTTCATCACGGTCTGCAGGCTGCTGCCGATGACTGGCCTGAGCATTGTCGGCAGGTCTGTCAGGCGCTCGATATGCCGCTGCAGATGATCAGGGTGAATGTGGAGTCAGGCGCCAGCCTCGAGCAGGCAGCACGCGAGGCTCGGTATGCAGCGTTCTCGGCGCAGGTGGGCGAGGGTGAGGTGTTGCTGACGGGGCAGCACCGCGACGATCAGGCTGAAACATTGCTGTTTCGTCTGATGCGCGGTGCAGGTGTTCGAGGGCTTGCGGCGATGCCGGAGTCTCGTGCGCTCGGAAAAGGGCATCTGGTCAGGCCATTGCTTGACTGTTCGCGTGGCGAACTCGAAGGCTATGTCCGCGAGCACGGCCTTGACTGGATCGAAGACCCCAGCAACGACAATGTCCGCTTTTCCCGTAATTTCCTGCGCGCACAGGTGATGCCGTTGCTGACCTCCAGATGGCCGCAGGCTGTTTCCAGCATGGCGCGCACGGCCCGTCATCTCGGTGAAGCCCAGGAACTCCTTGGCGAGCTTGCCGAGCAGGATCTGGCCGCCTCTCAAGCCACTACGTCTTTTGTCCGGCTCGGCCTTCCCGTGCTGGCTATCGGGCCTCTTGCAGGTTTGTCCGCGACTCGCCAACGCAACGCGCTGCGTCACTGGCTCGCGCCACTGACCCGCTTGCCTGATACCGATCACTGGGCGGGCTGGGACACCTTGCGCGACGCGGGGGAGGGTGCGCAGCCGGTCTGGCGATTGGCCGATGGAGAACTGCATCGTACTCAGAGGCATATCTGGTGGCTGCCCCGGCCCTGGCTTCGCCCCGTCGAAGGCGTATTCACCTGGCCTGATCCTCACCAGCCGTTGAGCCTTCCCGGTAACGGGCGTATCTCGATACAGGGCGACGCGCCGCAAGGGCCGCTCGAGGTGCGTTATCGTCAGGGATCCGAAGTCATGCAAGTGGCACGGCGAGGTCATCGCGATCTCAAGCGCCTGTTCAACGAGCACGGTGTGCCTACGTTCGTCCGCGGCAGATTGCCGCTGCTGTACTGCGATGACCAGCTGCTGGCAGTCGCCGGGCTGGCTGGACTGGACGCTTCACCCAATGGAAGCTGGCAATTGCGCTGGGCAGCACCGACCAGCGACCAAAGTTTGAGCTGAAAGGGCCTTTCAGGTAGACTACGCTCCCTTCTTGATACAGCTTCTGTTGGTTCTTTTGAAACAACACAAGTTGCCGGTTACCAACCCGTATTTACGGGGCGATTTCTTAAAATGTAGCGCGTAATAGGCAGGCTTTCGGCCGGTCGGTTTCAACGCAGCAGTTTCGGGAGTGCACCGTGAATTTTGTCGGTAATCGGGGGCTTCGGCCTTCCTTCGCTTTCCCCGGCGGCTCTGACCGCTTTAACGCAGACTTCTAGGGTTTTTCATGACGCGCTACATCTTCGTCACGGGCGGTGTTGTTTCTTCATTGGGGAAAGGCATTGCCTCGGCTTCATTGGCGGCCATCCTGGAGGCGAGGGGGCTTAAAGTCACCATGCTCAAACTGGATCCCTACATCAACGTGGACCCAGGCACAATGAGCCCGTTCCAGCACGGTGAAGTGTTCGTCACTCACGACGGCGCTGAAACCGACCTGGACCTGGGTCACTACGAGCGGTTCATCCGCACTACCATGACCCAGAACAACAACTTCACCACTGGCCGTGTGTACGAACACGTCCTGCGCAAAGAGCGCCGTGGTGATTATCTGGGCGCGACCATTCAGGTCATTCCGCACATCACCGACGAGATCAAGCGCCGCATCATCAAGGGTGCAGGCGATGCCGACGTGGCATTGGTCGAAATCGGCGGCACGGTCGGCGACATCGAGTCGCAACCGTTCCTCGAAGCCATTCGTCAGCTGCGTTTCGAAGTCGGCGCACGCCGCGCGATGCTGATGCACCTGACACTGGTGCCGTACATCGCCACCGCCGGTGAAACCAAGACCAAGCCGACCCAGCACTCCGTCAAGGAACTGCGTTCCATCGGCCTGCAGCCTGATGTCCTGGTCTGCCGCTCCGATCACCCGATCGACACTTCGTCGCGGCGCAAGATCGCCCAGTTCACCAACGTTGAAGAGCGCGCAGTCATTGCGCTGGAAGACGCCGACACCATCTACAAGATCCCTGGCATCCTGCATTCGCAGGGCCTGGACGATTTCGTTGTCGAGCGTTTCGGTCTTCAGTGTGGCGGCGCCGATCTGTCCGAGTGGGACAAGGTCGTCGATGCCAAGCTCAACCCTGAACACGAAGTCACCATCGCGATGGTCGGCAAGTACATGGAACTGCTCGACGCCTATAAGTCGTTGATCGAAGCCATGAGCCACGCCGGTATCACCAACCGCACGAAGGTCAACCTGCGCTACATCGATTCCGAAGACATCGAGAATCAGGGCACTGGCCTGCTCGAAGGCGTGGACGCGATTCTGGTTCCGGGCGGTTTCGGGCTGCGCGGCGTTGAAGGCAAGATCACAGCCGTTCAGTTCGCTCGTGAAAACAAGGTTCCGTACCTGGGTATCTGCCTGGGCATGCAAGTGGCGGTCATCGAGTTCGCCCGTAACGTGCTGGGCTGGAAAGACGCCAACTCCACCGAATTCGACCGCACCAGCGCGCACGCTGTCGTGGGTCTGATCACCGAGTGGGAAGACGCGACCGGCGCTGTGGAAACCCGCACCGAGAGCTCCGATCTGGGTGGCACCATGCGTCTCGGCGCACAGGAATGCCAGTTGGAATCGGGCTCGCTGGTTCACGATTGCTACCAGAATGACGTGATCGTCGAGCGTCATCGCCATCGCTACGAAGTGAACAATAACCTGCTGCCGCAGTTGATCGAAGCCGGCCTCAAGATTTCCGGTCGCTCCGGCGACGGTGCGCTGGTCGAAGTGGTCGAAGCGCCTGATCATCCATGGTTCGTGGCTTGCCAGTTCCACCCGGAGTTCACCTCGACGCCGCGCGACGGTCACCCGCTGTTCAGCGGTTTCGTGAAAGCCGCACTGGCTCAACGTCAAAAGAACGCCTGACAGGGAAGATAAGCACATGGCTCAGAAAATCATCCGCGTAGGCTCCATCGAGATCGCCAACGACAAACCAATGGTTCTGTTCGGTGGCATGAACGTGCTGGAGTCCCGCGACATGGCCATGCAGGTCTGCGAAGAATATGTGCGGGTCACCGAAAAGCTCGTTATTCCTTACGTGTTCAAGGCCAGCTTCGACAAGGCCAACCGTTCCTCGGTGACTTCCTACCGTGGTCCCGGACTGGAAGAGGGCATGCGCATTTTCGAAGAGATCAAGCGCACCTTCAACGTGCCGTTGATCACTGATGTGCATGAGCCCGAGCAGGCTGCTGTCGTTGCCGAAGTGTGCGACATCATCCAGCTGCCGGCTTTCCTGTCTCGCCAGACCGACCTGGTGGTCGCGATGGCGAAGACCGGTGCTGTCATCAACATCAAGAAGGCCCAGTTTCTCGCGCCTCAGGAAATGAAGCACATCCTGACCAAGTGCGAAGAAGCCGGGAACGATCAGTTGATCCTGTGCGAGCGCGGTTCCAGCTTCGGTTACAACAACCTGGTGGTGGACATGCTCGGCTTCGGCATCATGAAGCAGTTCGAGTACCCGATCCTTTTCGACGTGACCCACGCGTTGCAAATGCCGGGTGGTCGCTCCGATTCCGCCGGCGGTCGCCGCGCTCAAGTGCTTGACCTGGCCAAGGCCGGTATCAGCCAGAATCTGGCCGGTCTGTTCCTCGAGGCCCACCCGGATCCTGACAACGCCAAATGCGACGGTCCCTGCGCATTGCGCCTGGACAAGCTGGAGCCCTTCCTGGCTCAGCTCAAGTCGCTGGATGAACTTGTGAAAAGTTTTCCGATCGTAGAGACCGCTTGAGCAGGGTTCTCCGGTAAAGTGCCGTTCCCCGTCATTCGTGACGGGGTTGTCGCATTCAGGCCTGCCGTTTTTTGCGTCTGATTGCGAACATCGTTTCCCAGCTGCGTCGTTTTCGTCAATCTTGGAGTGTTTACAACAATGGCAAAAATCGTCGACATCAAAGGTCGTGAAGTTCTCGACTCCCGTGGCAATCCCACCGTGGAAGCAGATGTGCTCCTCGATAACGGCATCATTGGCAGCGCCTGCGCGCCGTCCGGTGCTTCAACCGGCTCGCGCGAAGCGCTGGAGCTGCGTGATGGCGACAAGAGCCGTTACATGGGCAAGGGCGTTCTGAAGGCAGTCGCCAACATCAACGGTCCGATCCGCGACCTGCTGCTGGGCAAGGACCCGGTAGACCAGAAGGCGCTGGACCACGCGATGATCGCGCTGGACGCGACCGAGAACAAGGCAAGCCTGGGCGCCAACGCGATCCTCGCTGTATCCCTGGCTGCCGCCAAGGCCGCTGCCCAGGATCAGGATCTGCCGCTGTACGCGCACATCGCCAATCTGAACGGCACGCCGGGCGTCTACTCGATGCCAGTCCCGATGATGAACATCATCAACGGTGGCGAGCACGCCGATAACAACATCGACATTCAGGAATTCATGGTTCAGCCGGTGGGCGCCAAGTCGTTCGCTGAAGGCCTGCGTTGGGGGACCGAGATTTTTCACCACCTCAAGGCTGTACTGAAGGCCCGTGGCCTGAACACCGCCGTGGGTGACGAAGGTGGTTTTGCGCCTAACCTGGCCTCCAACGAAGAAGCGCTCAGCGCCATCGCCGAAGCCGTTTCCAACGCCGGTTACAAGCTGGGCACCGATGTGACCCTGGCCCTGGATTGCGCGGCCAGCGAGTTCTACAAGGACGGCAAGTACAAGCTCAGCGAAGAAGGCGAATACGATTCTGCCGGTTTCGCCGACTATCTGGCTGATCTGGTCAGCAAGCACCCGATCATCTCCATCGAAGACGGTCTGGACGAATCCGACTGGGCAGGCTGGAAGATTCTCACCGACAAGATCGGCGACAAGATCCAGCTGGTGGGTGACGACCTGTTCGTGACCAACACCAAGATCCTGAAGGAAGGCATCGACAAGAAGATCGCCAACTCGATCCTGATCAAGTTCAACCAGATCGGTACACTGACCGAAACGCTGGAAGCCATTCAGATGGCCAAGGCTGCCGGTTACACTGCCGTGATCTCGCACCGTTCCGGTGAAACCGAAGATTCGACCATTGCCGATCTGGCCGTGGGCACGTCTGCCGGCCAGATCAAGACCGGTTCGCTGTGCCGTTCCGATCGTGTATCCAAGTACAACCAGCTGCTGCGTATCGAAGAGCAACTGGGTTCGAAAGCCGTTTATAACGGCCGCGCCGAGTTTCGCGGTTGATCCATAGATGGTAAAAGACGCAGGGCGTTGCGGGAAAAACGGTTCATCCGGTTTCGCCCGCCCTGCCGATGCTGACGCTCCGCTGTAACCTGGAGTGATTGAGCCTGGCTTATGTCAGGCTCAATGCCCTCAGTCATTTGTTTGTTGTGTTGGCTCTGCCGTCTTTTCTACTGGGTACCTGATATTTCAATGCGCAGTCCTAACTGGTTGTTCCTCATCCTGCTTTTGTTGCTTGCCGGTCTGCAATATCGCCTGTGGGTGGGTAATGGCAGCCTTGCGCAAGTGGCCAGCCTGAACCAGCAGATCGCGGATCAGCATGCCGAGAATCAGGTGTTGCTGGAGCGCAATCGCGTGCTGGATGCTGAAGTCATGGAATTGAAGAAAGGGCTTGAAACCGTCGAGGAACGTGCACGCCATGAGCTGGGCATGGTCAAGGACGGCGAGACCCTCTATCAGCTCGCGCAATAATAAAAAGTAGGTGTCATGAAAGACTTTCTCCCTGCCTTCTGGGCGGTGATACCTGCAGCGGGCATTGGCGCCCGCATGGCAGCAGATCGGCCCAAGCAGTACCTGCAACTGGGCAGCCTGACCATTCTCGAACACAGCCTGTTAAGTTTTCTGGATCACCCCCGTCTCAAGGGTCTGGTGATCAGCCTTGCCGTGGACGACCCTTACTGGCCCGCTTTGCCCTGTGCGCTGGATTCCCGGATCCAGCGGGTGGACGGTGGCAAGGAGCGCTCAGGTTCGGTACTCAACGCTTTGCTGCATCTGCATGCGCAGGGCGCCAGTGATGATGACTGGGTGCTGGTTCACGACGCGGCGCGTCCGAATCTGGCCCGTAGCGACCTGGACAACCTGCTCAGCGAACTGGCGGATGATCCGGTCGGAGGCCTGCTGGCCGTTCCGGCGCGAGACACGCTTAAACGCGCTGACAGCCATGGTCGCGTAACTGAAACCGTTGATCGCAGCATGATATGGCAGGCCTATACGCCGCAGATGTTCCGCCTTGGGGCGCTCCATCGCGCGCTGGCGGACAGTCTGGTCTCAGATGTCAGCATCACGGATGAGGCTTCAGCCATCGAGTGGGCGGGTCAGTCGCCGCGTCTGATCGAAGGACGATCCGACAACATCAAGGTCACCCGACCTGAAGACCTCGAATGGCTGCGTTTGCGTCGGGGTGAGTTCGGTCGCTGAGAGGCTCACCGGCTACTGCCGGTATTCGTCTCGCATCAACAAACCTTCCTTCAAATAGTCCACCAGTTTGCGCACCTTGGGCGAAAGGTGGCGTTGCTGTGGATACAGCGCCCAGACAGCCGTGTTGGGCGGCTGATGCATCTCCAGCAACGAAATCAGCGCGCCACTCTTAAGGTGTTTCTGCACGTAATAATCCGGAAGCTGGCACAGACCCACGCCGTGCAACGCCGCATCGAGTACAGCCTGGCCGCTGTTGCACCGCCAATTGCCCTGCACGCGCTGAGAGAACTCCCGGCCGTTCTGTTGCAGCAACCAGGTATCGCTGCCGCCGATCAGGCAGTTGTGGCGACTCAGTTCCGACAGGCTGTGAGGACGGCCGTAGCGTGCGATGTAGGACGGTGCTGCGCACAGGTACATCTGGCGGGGTGCAAGGCGCGTGGCCACCATGCGTGAGTCCTGCAGGCGTCCCAGCCGTATCGCCAGGTCCATGCCTTCGTGGACCAGATCGAGTGTGTCGTTGCTCAACTCGATGTCGACCCGCAGATGCGGATAAACGTCCATGAAGCGAGTCACCAGTGGCGTGATGAAACGCTCGCCGTAAGCCACGGCGCAGGTCATGCGCAACAGTCCCTTGGGTTCACTGGTGAGGTCGCCCACCGCGCGCAGTGCTTCTTCGCGTCCATCCTGCAGACGCTGGCAATGATGCAGGAACGTCTGACCGGCTTCAGTCAACGCCACCTTGCGTGTGCTGCGGTACAGCAGGCGAGTCTGCAGCCGTTCTTCAAGCCGGACGATCTGACGGCTGACGTGTGAAGAGGACACCCCCAGACGCTGCGCTGCCGCAGTGAACTGGCCACATTCGGCCACCGCAACGAACTCATCGAGGCCTTCCCAGCGATTGGTGTACATCGATTATCCCTGTACAGCATTAATGTTTTGCTTTTGGCTCTATTACTCGCCTTTTGGCACTGTACTACACTGCACACCTTGTTTTAGTTCGCCGGAGAAGATTGATGATCAAGTCACGTGCTGCTGTCGCCTTTGAGGCCAAGAAACCACTGGAAATCGTGGAAGTGGATGTCGCCATGCCCAAGGCGGGCGAGGTGCTGCTGCGTGTCGTGGCGTCCGGCGTTTGCCATACCGACGCCTACACGCTATCCGGTGCTGATCCTGAAGGGATCTTCCCTTCGATTCTGGGGCATGAAGGCGGGGCTATCGTCGAAGCGGTGGGTGAGGGTGTCACCTCTGTCGTGGTCGGTGATCACGTCATCCCGCTTTACACCCCAGAATGCCGCCAGTGCAAATTCTGCCGCTCGGGCAAGACCAACCTGTGTCAGGCAATCCGCTCCACGCAGGGCAAGGGTTTGATGCCGGATGGCACTACTCGCTTCTCCTACAAGGGTGAGCCGATCTTCCATTACATGGGCACTTCGACCTTCTCCGAATACACCGTGCTGCCGGAAATCTCGGTCGCCAAAATCGACAGGCAGGCACCGCTGGAGAAGGTCTGCCTGCTCGGTTGCGGCGTCACCACCGGTATCGGCGCGGTGCTCAATACCGCCAAGGTCAAGCCCGGCGACACCGTGGCCATCTTCGGCCTGGGCGGCATTGGTCTGTCGGCCGTGATCGGTGCGGTGAAAGCCAAGGCTTCCCGGATCATCGCCATCGATATCAATCCGGCCAAGTTCGAGATCGCCAAACAGTTGGGCGCCACCGAATGCGTGAACCCGAAAGATTTTGATCGCCCGATTCAGGAAGTCATCGTCGACATGACCGACGGCGGCGTGGATTTCTCGTTCGAGTGCATCGGCAACGTGCAGCTGATGCGTGCAGCACTCGAGTGCTGCCACAAGGGCTGGGGCGAGTCGGTCGTCATCGGCGTGGCCGGCGCCGGTCAGGAAATCTCCACCCGTCCTTTCCAGCTGGTGACCGGTCGCGTCTGGCGCGGTTCGGCGTTCGGCGGCGTGCGGGGTCGTACCGAGTTGCCGAGCTATGTCGACATGGCTCAGACCGGTGAGATCCCGCTGGACACCTTCATCACTCACACCATGGGTCTGGAAGACATCAACAAGGCGTTTGACCTGATGCACGAAGGCAAAAGCATTCGTACTGTCATCCACTTCTAAACAGTGACGATGGGCAGCGTGCGCCAATCAGGGCTGCTGCCTGTCGTTGGGAGTCGACCATGAGCCTGGAAAACATTTCCTGTCAGAAAAGCTTCGGCGGCTGGCACAAGCGATACAAGCATCACTCTCAAGTACTGGGCTGCGACATGGTGTTTGCCGTCTACCTGCCGCCGCAGGCAGAGCAGGGCAGCAAACTGCCGGTGCTTTATTGGCTGTCCGGCCTGACCTGTACCGACGAGAATTTCATGCAGAAGGCAGCGGCCCAGCGAGTGGCCGCCGAACTGGGCATCATCATCGTCGCGCCGGACACCAGTCCGCGTGGCCCCGACGTGCCGGGCGATCCGGATGGTGCATGGGATTTCGGTCTGGGCGCAGGCTTCTATCTCAACGCCACCGAACAGCCCTACGCCCGTCATTACCAGATGCATGATTACGTAGTCACTGAACTACCTGCGCTCATCGAAGCGCATTTCCCGGCTTCGCAGGCACGCAGCATCAGCGGTCATTCGATGGGCGGGCACGGCGCGCTGGTGTGTGCCTTGCGCAATCCGGGTCGCTACAAATCGATCTCGGCGTTCTCGCCGATCAGCAACCCGATGGATTGCCCTTGGGGGCAGAAAGCGTTTTCCCGTTATCTGGGCGAAGACCGTTCACGCTGGCGCGAGTGGGACGCCAGCGTGCTGATGGCCGAGGCGACGGAAAAACTGCCGATTCTGGTGGACCAGGGCGACAGGGATGATTTTCTCGTCAATCAGCTCAAGCCCGAGACACTGGTTCAGGCCGCCAAATCGGCACAGCAGTCTCTGACACTGAGGATGCAGCCCGGTTATGACCACAGCTATTTCTTCATCGCCAGCTTCATCGAAGACCACCTTCGCCATCATGCCAGCGCGTTGTTCGATAGCTGAGCGGGTTTGACTGGCCGTCCTGTTGATGCGCGGCGTCTCTGACAAACCCAAGCCGTGCCAAAGCAGGTAGAATCACGCCCTGACTTTTTTCAGGGCGTTTTTTTATGCGTATTGGCCACGGCTATGATGTGCACCGTTTCGCTGAAGGCGACTTCATCACCTTGGGCGGCGTGCGGATTGCGCACGGTTTCGGTCTTCTGGCCCACTCCGATGGCGACGTTTTGCTGCACGCTCTGAGCGACGCACTGCTGGGTGCTGCGGCGCTGGGCGACATTGGCAAGCATTTTCCGGACACGGATCCGCAGTTCAAGGGCGCGGACAGCCGCGTGCTGCTGCGTCACGTGCTCAAGCAAGTGCAGGCCAAGGGCTGGAAGGTCGGTAACGTCGATGCCACCATCGTCGCCCAGGCGCCAAAGATGGCACCTCATATCGACGCCATGCGCGCGCTGATTGCCGAAGACCTGCAGGTCGAACTGGATCAGGTCAACGTCAAGGCCACCACCACTGAAAAACTCGGCTTTACCGGCCGCGAAGAAGGCATCGCTGTGCATGCCGTCGCGTTGTTGCTGCGCGCATGACCGAACTTGAATTGTTGGGCCCGACGGCTTGGGGCAAGGCACTGGGAAACGCTGTTCTCAAGGCAACCGCCGAAGATTTTCAGGTCGATGAAGTGCTCGATATTCCGCTTTCGGGCGATGGCGAGCATCTATGGCTGTGGGTCGAGAAACGTGGCCTCAATACCGAGGAAGCCGCGCGCCGTCTGGCCCGGGCTGCCGGTGTTCAATTGCGTACAGTCAGCTATGCCGGTTTGAAAGACCGTCAGGCGCTCACCCGTCAATGGTTCAGTATTCAGTTGCCCGGCAAGGCCGACCCCGATCTGTCCGCCGCGCAGGACGAGACGCTGCAGATCCTCAAGATGAGCCGCCACAAGCGCAAATTGCAGCGTGGCGCGCACGCAGCCAATGGTTTCACCTTGCGCCTGACTCAATTGACAGCTGACAAGGACGCGCTGAATCAGCGGCTCGAGTCGATCGCCCGGCTCGGGATTCCCAACTACTTCGGCGCTCAGCGCTTCGGCTATCAGGGTGGCAATCTGGGCGAGGCTCGCGACTACGCGTCCCGTCAGGCGCTGCCCGAGCAGCGCGCGGTCCGCTCGCGTCTACTGTCAACGGCCCGCAGCTACCTGTTCAATCAGGTTCTCGCCGCACGCGTTGCCGATGGCAACTGGCAGCACGCTCAGGTCGGTGATCTGCTGGCGTTCACCGACAGCCGCAGCTTTTTCCCGGCGGGTGTCGAGGAGTGCAGCGATCCGCGGCTGGCCATTCTGGACCTGCACCCGACCGGCCCGCAGTGGGGCGCAGGTCCTTCTCCGGCGCTGGGCAAGACTGCAGAGCTTGAAAACGCTATCGCAGCTGAGCATCCGGCGCTTCGCGACTGGTTGATCAGGGCGGGAATGGAACACGAACGTCGCATCCTGCGGCTGCCCATTGGGCGGCTGACGTGGCATTATCCCGAGCCTGACATTCTGCAACTGGAATTCGTCCTTCCGCCTGGATGCTTTGCCACCGTATTGGTGCGCGAGCTTGTCGATCTGGTGCCGGTTGGGCAGACGGACAGCCCATGCGTATTCTGATTTCAAACGATGACGGGGTCAGCGCGCCCGGCCTTGCGGCGCTCTATGGCGCGCTGGCGGACTACACTGAATGCGTGGTGATTGCCCCCGATCAAGACAAGAGTGGTGCCAGCAGTTCGCTGACACTCGACCGGCCTCTGCATCCGCAGACGCTGGCCAATGGTTTTATCAGTCTGAACGGTACGCCGACCGACTGCGTGCATCTGGGGCTCAACGGCCTGTTGGAGCGTGAACCGGACATGGTGGTTTCAGGGATCAATCTGGGCGCCAACCTGGGCGATGATGTGCTGTACTCAGGTACGGTCGCCGCGGCACTGGAAGGCCGTTTTCTGCAACGGCCGTCGTTCGCCTTCTCGTTTCTGTCGCGCCAGCCGGACAACCTCGCCACGGCCGCGCATTACGCACGCCTGCTGGTCGAGGCCCACGAGCAACTCGATCTTCCGCCGCGTACGGTGTTGAACGTGAACATCCCGAATCTGCCGCTGGAGCACATCCGCGGCATTCAATTGACCAGGCTGGGCCATCGCGCCAGAGCCGCAGCGCCGATCAGGGTCGTTGATCCCCGCGGACGTGCCGGTTACTGGATAGCGGCCGCAGGCGATGCCGAGGATGGCGGCGCCGGGACTGACTTTCATGCGGTCATGCAGGGCTACGTATCGATTACGCCGTTGCAACTGGACCGTACCTATCAGGATGGTTTCAGCAGCCTGAACACCTGGCTGGAGGGACTGCGCTGATGTCACGCGAGCAAGATGATCTGTTACGTCGCGGGATCGGGATGACCTCGCAACGTACTCGCGAGCGCTTGATTCAACGCCTGTACGAAGAAGGTGTGTCGAACAATCATGTGCTGGATGTGATCCGCAAGACGCCACGTCACCTGTTCGTCGACGAAGCGCTGGCGCATCGCGCCTATGAAGACACTGCATTGCCCATCGGACATAACCAGACGATTTCCCAGCCTTACATGGTGGCTCGCATGAGCGAGCTTCTGCTGGCGGCGGGGCCGCTGGACAAGGTGATGGAGATTGGTACCGGCTCGGGCTACCAGACTGCCGTACTGGCGCAACTGGTGGAGAGGGTGTTCTCGGTCGAGCGCATCAAGGTCCTGCAGGACCGTGCCAAGGAGCGTCTGGTGGAACTCAACCTGCGCAACGTGGTTTTCCGCTGGGGTGATGGCTGGGAAGGATGGCCGGCGCTGGCTCCATACAATGGCATCATCGTCACGGCAGTGGCCACCGACGTGCCGCAGGCATTGCTTGATCAACTGGCACCCGGTGGACGGCTGGTCATTCCGGTCGGCGCGGGCGAGGTCCAGCAATTGATGCTGATCATTCGAGAGGAAAACGGCTTTTCCCGACACGTATTGGGAGCCGTGCGGTTCGTGCCGCTGTTGAACGGCCCTCTTGCCTGAAAAACGCCAGAGGTCACGAGTGAATTCTGGCGCCTGTCATCGGTCTACAACCGTCTGTTCATGAGAACGATGGCAAAATTGCATCGAATCATGAGACGGATCTTCCATTACACCGTTTTTGATGCGTTTTAAGCACTGGCTGCCCGCCGTTCTTGCGGCACAATGGGCATCTTTGAATTCAGTCACCAGTAAAGGGAGTGGCGGGTGAGTCACACAGTCATTCAGCAGCTCAGGTCTTCGAGAAGTTATCAGCGTCTGTTGATTGGCATTGCGCTCAGTGTCCTCTTGGTCGGCTGCTCAAGTTCGCCTTCAGGCGGTGTTCGCGTGGTCGACCGCAACGGCAACGCTGTGGCCCAGCGTCCTACGGTCACGACCGGTCAGTACGTCGTCAAACGCGGCGATACGCTGTTTTCCATTGCGTTCCGCTATGGCTGGGACTGGAAAGCGCTGGCTGCCCGCAACCAGATCCCCGAACCGTTCACCATCAAACCTGGTCAGACGATTCGCTTTGACGGGCGCTCCTCTTCAACGCAGAGCGTAGCGTCGGCACCTGCATCGGGTCGTCCGGTGACCAGTACTTCAACGACGACCAGCAATTCGGGATCGGTGAAAACGACTGTGATGTCCAAGCCGGTCGCGGTTGTACCGGTTGTCATACCGCCGTCTGCAACTACTGCAACGGGGCCTGCAGGCAAGTCTCCCAGCGGTTGGACCTGGCCTTCGAGTGGCATATTGATAGGAAAATTTTCTTCAAACGGTAGTTTGAATAAAGGAATTGATATCGCCGGTGATTTGGGACAGCCTGTTTTGGCAGCGTCTGATGGTTCAGTTGTTTACGCCGGAAGTGGATTACGGGGCTACGGCGAATTGATCATCATCAAACACAGCGATACCTACGTCAGCGCCTACGGTCACAACCGCAGGCTTTTGGTACGGGAAGGACAGCAGGTCAAGGCTGGGCAGACGATTGCCGAAATGGGGTCAACAGGAACTGACCGGGTGAAACTGCATTTTGAGATTCGCCGACAAGGTAAACCTGTAGACCCACTGGAATTTTTGCCACGTCGTTGATTGTTGCCGCCTGTTC
This sequence comes from Pseudomonas viridiflava, assembly GCF_900184295.1. Lineage (NCBI taxonomy): Bacteria > Pseudomonadati > Pseudomonadota > Gammaproteobacteria > Pseudomonadales > Pseudomonadaceae > Pseudomonas > Pseudomonas viridiflava. Next base: position 4,460,714 of record NZ_LT855380.1, on the reverse strand, counting down.
CTGACGCAGAAGGAACAGGCTCAAGCGTTGCCACGGATATAGGCGTCGCTGGAGCTTGAGGTCGAACTCACCAAAGGACTATAACAATGGCTCTTAGCAACGAAGCGCCGGAGTTTGACATCGATGATGACGTGCTTCTCATGGAAGCTGGCATTGTCCTGGAGCAATCGCCGAACGAGAAGCAGCCGTCTACTGCCGCCTCGGGTCGCGCGAAGGCCAAGCCGTCGTCATCGCTCAAACAACACAAATATATTGATTACACTCGGGCGCTCGACGCTACCCAGTTGTATCTCAATGAAATAGGGTTCTCTCCGCTGTTGTCTCCGGAAGAAGAAGTTCACTTTGCGCGTTTGTCGCAACGTGGGGATCCGGCTGGGCGCAAACGCATGATTGAAAGCAATCTGCGGCTGGTGGTGAAAATCGCCCGACGCTACGTCAATCGTGGTCTGTCATTGCTTGATCTGATCGAAGAGGGCAACCTGGGCCTGATCCGGGCTGTCGAAAAATTCGATCCTGAACGCGGTTTCCGTTTTTCTACCTACGCCACGTGGTGGATTCGCCAGACCATTGAACGAGCCATTATGAATCAGACCCGGACCATCCGGTTGCCGATTCATGTCGTCAAGGAACTGAACGTCTACTTGCGTGCGGCCAGAGAGCTGACTCAGAAGCTCGACCACGAACCGTCTCCTGAAGAGATCGCCAACCTGCTGGAAAAACCGGTAGGCGAGGTCAAGCGCATGCTGGGTCTCAACGAGCGGGTATCTTCGGTTGATGTATCGCTTGGGCCGGATTCGGACAAGACGTTGCTCGATACGCTCACGGACGATCGTCCCACAGACCCTTGTGAGCTTCTGCAGGATGTCGATCTTTCGCAAAGCATTGATCAGTGGCTGTGCGAGCTGACCGAAAAGCAGCGCGAAGTTGTCATACGCCGTTTCGGACTGCGGGGACATGAAAGCAGCACGCTTGAAGATGTAGGTCTGGAAATCGGACTCACGCGTGAGCGTGTTCGACAGATCCAGGTCGAGGGCCTCAAGCGTCTTCGTGAAATCCTCGAGAAAAACGGTCTTTCGAGCGAATCGCTCTTCCAGTAAAAAACTCCAGCCGCGTTACAAGAGCCGACCTGAGCAACCTGTTCAAGTCGGCTTTTTATATGGTCGTCATCATTCAAAGACTGCTCGAAAGTCTGGAGCCCCGTTCCCGAAAGCGTCCCCATGAGACACATGCCATGTACGTCATTGCGTACACAACCTGTAGGTTATCCAGGCTTTGTAAGTGAGATTTACCAAACATTTGATTGATGCTCCTCTTAACCCCTTGATCCCTATGAGTTTATAAAACCATTCAGGCAGAAGCGGAAATATTTTGGCGCGCTTGGCCGGTTGCCGTGCTGCGCCAAATCTCTACTATCAGGGCTGTACCAACGGACCGGTACAGGCTTTCAAGGATGAAGGTCAGGGACATCGCATGAGGCGATTCATCAGGATGATGAAAAGGGATTACAGGGATCAGGAAAAAATGTGGGCGGGTCATACCGCCCCTTTTTTATCGAGACTTCATCAGCTCAGTAGCTTCATCTCATTCAGAATGAAAAAAGGCCCTCAAGAGGGCCTTTTTTGAGTCCGGATTCTAGCGTTCCAGATCTGCAATCTTGCCTGGCTTGCCGTCCCACTCTGCCGCATCCGGCAGTGCGTCTTTTTTCTCTGTGATATTCGGCCATACCTCGGCAAGCTCTGCGTTGAGCTCGATGAAGTTTTCCATGCCGGCCGGAATCTCGTCTTCGGAGAAAATGGCCTGTGCAGGGCACTCAGGCTCGCACAGTGCGCAGTCGATGCACTCGTCCGGGTGAATCACCAGGAAGTTCGGGCCCTCGTAGAAGCAGTCCACCGGACAGACTTCCACACAGTCGGTGTACTTGCACTTGATGCAGTTGTCGGTGACGACGAAGGTCATTTCTAATTCTCTCCTCAGGCGGCTGCGGCAGAGCCCTTCCAGACAGGGTTGCCAGGTTCGGGACGGTTCCCGGCCCTATGAAAACACGTGCTTTTGATGAAGGCCTTGAAGCAGTTTGACTGCATCGCCTGCCACTCACCCTTGGTTCGCTGCGTCTTCACGCGGCTCGAACGGCTGCTCAGCCAGGCTAAAAGCTGAGCGCATCCCAGACCGCGCGGGATTCTAACAGCATGTAACGGCTCACGTCACAGTCGAGTTTGCAATGTGTATAGCAAATCCAGCGCCTGACGCGGTGTGAGATCGTCGACCTTGACCTTCGACAGTTCATCGAGCACCGGGTGCGGCAAGCTGGCAAACAGATCGCTCTGCATCGGCGCTGCCTGTTTGCCCGGTTTGGTGCGCGGCTGCTCGTGAGGCAGGCTGGTGGTCTCCAGGCGCTGCAAATGCTCTTTGGCGCGCGTAATGACCTTGCCCGGAACCCCCGCCAACTGGGCGACCGCCAGGCCGTAGCTCTGGCTCGCAGGCCCTGGCAGGACACGGTGCAGGAATACGATCCGCTCGTTGTGCTCGGTAGCGTTCAGATGCACGTTGCTGACCAGAGGTTCGCTTTCTGGCAGAACGGTAAGCTCGAAATAGTGCGTGGCGAACAGGGTGTAGGCGCGCAGTTGGGCGAGGCATTCTGCCGCAGCCCAGGCGAGGGACAGACCATCGAAGGTGCTGGTCCCGCGGCCGACTTCGTCCATCAGCACCAGGCTGCGGTCGGTCGCGTTGTGCAGAATATTGGCTGTTTCGCTCATTTCCACCATGAACGTCGAGCGCCCACCCGCCAGGTCATCGCTGGAGCCGATCCGGGTGAATATCCGGTCGACAAGCGACAGTTCGCATTGAGCGGCGGGCACGAAGCTACCGATGTGCGCCAGCAGGACAATCAGCGCCGTCTGGCGCATGTAAGTCGATTTACCGCCCATGTTCGGACCGGTGATGACCAGCATGCGGGTGCTGTCATCCAGTGCCAGATCGTTGGCCACGAACGGTGTCGACAACACCTGCTCGACCACCGGGTGACGACCTTGCTCGATACGCATGCAGGGCTCTGCCACAAAGCGCGGGCAATTGAGATCCAGATTCAGTGCGCGTTCGGCAAGGTTGCTCAGCACGTCCAGCTCGGCCAGTGCCGACGCCGTATCCTGCAGTGGGGCAAGATGGCCGATCAGGTCTTCGAGCAATGCCTCGTAAAGCATTTTCTCTCGAGCCAGTGCGCGACTTTTGGCCGACAACGCCTTGTCTTCGAATTCCTTGAGTTCCGGCGTGATGAAGCGCTCGGCGCCCTTTAGGGTCTGGCGGCGGATGTAATCGGCGGGCGCCTGTTCAGCCTGTTTGCTGGGCAGCTCGATGAAGTAGCCATGAACCCGGTTGTAGCCGACTTTCAGGTTGGCCAGGCCGGTTCGGGACTTCTCGCGTGCTTCCAGATCAATCAGGAACTGGCCGGCGTTCTCGCTCAGCGATTGCAGCTCGTCCAGCTCGGCGTCGTAACCGGTCTTGAGTACGCCGCCATCACGAATTACCGCAGGCGGGTTATCGATGATTGCCCGCTGCAGCAGGTCAGCCAGCTCAGGGTAAGTGCTGGCGGTGCGCGCCAGTTGTTGCAGGTGTGGCGCTTCCAGCTCGCTCATCGCCTGTTGCAATTCGGGCAGTGCGCTCAAGGCGTCGCGCAGGCGTGCCAGGTCACGAGGACGCGCATTGCGCAGGCCGATACGGGCCAGGATCCGCTCGATGTCACCGATTTCTTTCAGTTGCGGCTGCAGGTTTTCGAAACGGTAGCGTTCCAGAAAGCAGGTAATCGACGTCTGACGCGCCTGCAGAATGGTCAGGTCGCGCAGCGGGCGATTCAGCCAGCGGGTCAGCAGGCGCGTGCCCATGGCTGTCTGGCAGCGGTCCATGACCGATTGCAGCGTGTTGTCGCGCCCGCCTGACAGGTTGGTGTCCAGTTCAAGGTTGCGGCGGCTCGCGCCGTCCAGAATCACGGTATCGTCCAGACGCTCGTGACGCAGGCTGCGCAGGTGCGGCAAGGCGGTGCGCTGGGTTTCCTTGGCATAGCTCAACAGGCAGCCCGCCGCGCCGATCGCCAGGGTCAGCATTTCACAGCCAAAGCCCTTGAGGTCCTGAGTTGCGAACTGCTGACACAGACTTTTGTGCGCCGAGTCGCGCTCGAAATCCCAAGGGGCGCGACGACGTGAACCACGACGTTTTTCAGCCGGCAGGCCCTGAGGCCAGTCATCCGGGATGAGCAGTTCGACTGGATTGATGCGCTCGAGCTCGGCCAGCAGGTTCTCCCAGCCTTTGATCTCGAGCACGCTGAAGTTGCCGCTGGTGATGTCCAGCACGGCAAGACCGAACAGACGTTCGTCGCCGAGCACGGCGGCGATCAGGTTGTCGCGCCGCTCGTCGAGCAGCGCTTCGTCGCTGATGGTACCCGGCGTGATGATGCGCACGACTTGACGATCGACCGGCCCCTTGCTGGTCGCCGGATCACCGATCTGCTCGCAGATCACCACCGATTCGCCCAGCTTCACCAGCTTCGCCAGGTAGCCTTCCGCCGCATGGTAGGGGATGCCGCACATGGGAATACTCTGGCCCGCCGACTGACCGCGTGCCGTCAGCGTAATATCCAGCAACTTGGCGGCTTTTTTGGCGTCTTCATAGAAGATCTCGTAAAAGTCACCCATGCGATAGAACATCAGCTGATCCAGATGCTGGTTCTTCAGCTTCCAGTACTGCTGCATCATGGGAGTGTGCGAAGAGAGGTCGGAAATTGCTTTATTCATCAGTGGTTTGGGCAAGTTCTTGAGAAGAGTGAGTAAACCTCGGGGTGCGACGTGTGATCCCTCCGTTTACCGAGGGATGTCTGCCGAGTGTTTGCGATGGGCGCAAGGTTATCACGCACGTTGCGCGGCTGCAGTCCCGGGTTTGGTGAAGGCTCAATCGTGACCCCGGGTTTCCGCAAGCCCACAGCTTCGTGATTGCTGTATAGACTCCTGGAACCACCACCGTCTGTGAGTGGTGGCTATGAAAAAGGACTTTTATATGGCACTTAAACGAGCAAGGGATTCGGTCACCGGGCGCTTCATTCCCTTGGATGAGGCGAAACGCAGGCCAAGGGAAACGACGGTCGAAACGGTCAGAAAGCCTGTTTCGAAAAAGAAGCAACGTACATGATCGGGCAAGCGGCTTTCCATAAAGCCGTTTGTTTCAGCAGGTCGGATTTCAAGGATCAGCAGATTTGAACGGGAATATACTGTGGATGACATAACCCGGCTTTCCGCCTCGCTTGGCGAGCTTCTGCAAACGATAGGTGCGCAGGTCACGACTGCCGAGTCCTGCACGGGCGGCGGCATCGCCGAAGCAATTACGCGTACAGGCGGCAGCTCCGGCTGGTTCGAGGCTGGCTACGTCACTTATTCCAATAATCAGAAAACGCGACAGCTGGATGTCCCGCAAGGCTTGTTCGACAGCGTTGGCGCGGTCAGCCAGGCTGTCGTCGAAGCCATGACCCGCGGCGCTCAGCGCAACAGCGGTGCAAGGTTCGGCGTTGCGGTCAGCGGCGTGGCAGGGCCTGGCGGCGGTTCGGTCGAAAAGCCGGTCGGTACGGTCTGGATCTGCTGGGGTGACGGTGACAGGCTCATCGCTCAGCGCCGCTGGTTCGCTGGCGACCGCGAGCAGGTGCGCCGACAAACGGTAAAAGCCGCGCTGGAGGGGCTCATCGCGCTCGCATGCGGAGAAATGCCAAAACAGGGGTAGGCGAGCGTCGATCCCTGTGGAATAATACTGTCTACTTATACAGGTGTTGTGGCCATGAAGGCCCTAATTGAATTTGATTACGTGAGGACTTCAATGGACGACAACAAGAAGAAAGCCTTGGCTGCGGCCTTGGGTCAGATCGAGCGTCAGTTCGGTAAAGGTGCCGTGATGCGCATGGGCGACCATGATCGTCAGGCGATTCCTGCGATTTCCACCGGTTCGCTCGGTCTGGATATCGCACTCGGTATTGGTGGTCTGCCAAAAGGCCGGATCGTTGAAATCTACGGTCCCGAGTCTTCCGGTAAAACCACGCTGACACTGTCTGTCATCGCTCAGGCCCAGAAAATGGGCGCGACCTGTGCATTCGTCGATGCCGAACACGCACTTGATCCCGAGTACGCAGGCAAGCTGGGCGTCAACGTCGACGACCTGTTGGTCTCGCAGCCGGACACCGGTGAACAGGCTCTGGAAATCACCGACATGCTGGTGCGCTCCAACGCCATCGACGTGATCGTGGTCGACTCCGTTGCCGCTCTGGTTCCGAAGGCCGAGATCGAAGGCGAGATGGGTGACATGCACGTGGGTCTGCAGGCACGTCTGATGTCTCAGGCGCTGCGCAAGATCACCGGTAACATCAAGAACGCCAACTGCCTGGTGATCTTCATCAACCAGATCCGTATGAAGATCGGTGTGATGTTCGGTAGCCCGGAAACTACCACCGGTGGTAACGCACTGAAATTCTACGCCTCGGTACGTCTGGACATCCGTCGTACTGGTGCTGTGAAAGAAGGCGACGAAGTGGTCGGCAGCGAGACCCGCGTCAAGGTCGTCAAGAACAAGGTGGCTCCGCCGTTCCGTCAGGCCGAGTTCCAGATCCTTTACGGCAAGGGCATCTACCTCAACGGCGAAATCATCGATCTGGCCGTACTGCATGGTTTCCTCGAGAAGTCCGGTGCCTGGTACAGCTATCAGGGCAGCAAGATCGGTCAGGGCAAGGCCAACTCGGCCAAGTTCCTGGCAGATAACCCTGAAATCGGTAACGCCCTCGAGAAGCAGATTCGCGACAAGCTGCTGACGCCTGGCGTTGATACCAAAGCCGTTGGTTCCCGCGAGCCTGCAGTGGCTGACGACATGGCTGAAGCAGACGCCGATAGCTGATATCCATGTCTGCCGTGCTTGATACACCCGTCGCCGTCAGGCGAACTGCAATGGACCTGCTCGCGCGACGCGAGCATGGTCGAGTCGAGCTGACGCGAAAGCTGCGTCAGCGCGGCGCCTCCCCTGAGCATATAGAAGCCGCTCTTGATCGTCTGATCGAGGAAGGCCTGCTCTCTGAATCCCGTTATCTTGAAAGCTTTGTTTCCTATCGGTCTCGTTCGGGCTACGGGCCTGTGCGTATCCGTGAAGAGCTGAGTCAACGCGGCTTGCAGCGTGCTGATATCGAGCAGGCGCTGAGAGAGTGCGGCGTTGACTGGCAGGAAAAGCTTCAGGAAACCTGGCAGCGCAAGTTTGCCGGGCGCATGCCTGCTGACGCGCGTGAACGTGCTCAGCAGGGTCGCTTCCTGAGTTACCGAGGCTATCCGCTGGACATGATCGGCCGCCTGTTGAGCGGCCGAGGCATGGACGATTGATATCAGGCGTTCAGCGGTTCGCGTTGATGCGCTGACTGTTGTTCACCCGAGGGTTTCGACCAGTTCTCCGGCGAGTTGATGTAGTCCACCAGCTCTCGAAGCCGACCCTGATTACGTCCGGTAAAGGTGAAAGCCAGCCGCGTGAGATGGCTGAATTGAGCCTCATCGTGTTCCTCACCCTGATAACCGTGCTGGTGAAATCCCTCGTTGACACACAAGTCGGCAAATGTCTCCTGCATGTGCGCAAGCGCCTGCTCGCTGAGCGCATGGTGCATGCGAATCACGAACTTGCTCTTCAGCCAGCGGCTGGAGTGGTAGTTGCTGTAGAACCGTTTGATTTCATCCACAGCTTCGTCGGTGCTATACACCAGGCGCATCAGCTTCATGTCGGCGGGAAGAATGTAGTGATTGTCTTCCAGTTGCGTCTTGATGAAGTCCAGCGCGCTTTGCCAGAAGCTGCCGCCCGGCGTATCCAGCAATACGATAGGCACCAGCGGGCTTTTCCCGGTTTGAACCAGCGTGAGCACTTCCAGTGCTTCATCCAGCGTGCCGAAACCGCCCGGGCACAGCACCAGCGCGTCGGCTTCCTTGACGAAGAACAGCTTGCGGGTAAAGAAGAAGTGGAAGGGCAGCAGGTTTTCCGTGCCCTCTACCGTTGCGTTGGCATGTTGCTCGAAGGGCAGGGTGATGTTGAAGCCCAGGCTGTGCTTGAGGCCTGCTCCCGCATGAGCCGCAGCCATGATGCCGCCGCCTGCTCCGGTGATCACCATCATGTCGGACTGCGCCAGTTTAGCGCCTAGGTCCGTGGCCTGCGCATACAGAGGATGTTCCAGTGGCGTTCGGGCCGAGCCGAACACTGTTACCTTGCGCCGACCCTTGAATCGCTCAAGCACTCGGAAGGCGTTGTCCAGCTCGCGCAGGGTCTGCAGGGTTATCTTGGCATTCCAGCGATTGCGATCATCCTGAGCCATGCGCAGCACGGTCAGCATCATGTCTCGGTAAAGCGCAAGATTGGGGCTGCCTGGGGCGACCTGATGAATGTGTTCTTCAATCTTGCCGGTCAGGTCCAGGCCATTGCTTTGAAAGTGTCTGGACAGAAGATCGTTAGGTACATACGGCATTCAAGATGTCTCCTCCTGCAGTTTCCTTGATCCGCTCCAGCCTGATCGTCAAAAAGATGAGCTGAGCGATACCGGATCGTATGGATTCTGTCTGTTTCACTGGTTCACAAGAAACGATGGGTGCACATGAACGTGTCGCTCCTGTTGTCCACGTGCCTGAAAGTACCGGTTGGCTGTCAGAAGTTTATAGCGCCAGTCTGGCTTGTGTGTCGAATCGATGATGTGCCGAAGCCTTCAAAAAGGCCATCGGTTCTCGGTTCGTCTTCAGGTTGGAGGCGTTGCAGGATGTCTCGAAACGAGAACAGTGTGCGCCTGAGGGGCAGGCGCACGGGAAGGGCAGAGCGGCTTATTTCTTGGGTTTGACCGTGCAGTCCGAGGCCTGGAAGGTCTGGGTCGCGATCGCTTTGTTAGTCTTGTACTCGGTGAACTGATACTTGAGCACGGCACCTTTGGTCATCAACTGACGGTAGCCATTGTTATGGCAGACGCTGTTGCCCAGTTGGTTGCGCATGGCGTCCGGGTTGGCGCGCATTTGCTGCGCCTGGCCTTCACGTACGCTCAGGTGGTTGATCAGTGCGTTACCATCGACGGTGTAGCCCTGATCCAGAATGTCTTCGTTGATCGCTCGAGGCGTACCGACGCTGCTTTCCTTCGCGACTTTTTCCAGCATCTTGCTGAGTTCGAACTCCTGCTTCGACGCCGCCTGGGCGCACAGCGGAGCAACGAGCAAAAGCGTAAGGGTAGGGGCGATGAGGCGCAGCATTAAACTCTCCTGATTAAGTAGCTGGCCGTTGGACCAGCGACTTCAAAGTGCGTTCCGGGATAACCTGCCGACTGCGGGTCTGGATGGCGCAGCAGTATAAGACAGGACTCTTCACACAGCCTAGGGTTGAACGGTCAGTGCTCTGATAAACTGCGCACACTTTATTCCTGCCGAGTTCTCGTGGTGTCGATGTATTCCCTCAGTTGGTGCGTGCTGCAATGAGCCACGCTGTCTCCCGCCTGCGCGATGAGCGACTGGCACGCAGTACCAAACCGTTAATCGCCCGAGGCTCGCGTGCGCCACGTTGCCCGGATTGCCGGGTCATCTCCAGCTACTGTTTATGTGCATGGCGACCCAAGGTCGCGGCTGATTCGGGCATGTGCCTGCTGATGTACGACACCGAGCCGTTGAAGCCGACCAATACCGGCTGGCTGATTGCCGATGTCATCGAAGACACGCACGCGTTCGGCTGGTCGCGCATCGAGGTCGACGAACAACTGCTGGCGTTGCTGGATGATCCGCAGTGGCAACCGTACATCGTGTTCCCGGGTGAGTTCGTCGCCAGGGAACGGGTAGTGACCCAGGTGTCACGCGAAGACGGCAAGCGGCCGTTGTTCATTCTGCTGGACGCCACCTGGACCGAAGCACGCAAGATGTTTCGCAAAAGCCCGTATCTGGAGAAGTTTCCGGTGCTGAGCCTGGAGCCCGAGCAGATATCGCGCTACCGACTGCGGCGGTCCAGGCGTGATGACCATTTCTGTACGGCAGAAGTGGCTGCGCTGTGCCTGGAATTGGCCGACGATGTCAGCGCCAGTGGCGTGCTTGATGCTTATCTGGATGTGTTCAGCGCTCATTATCTGGGTGCCAAGTACCAGCGACCGATTGATCCGGACGACGCAGCGCATAACCATTTGAAGGCTTTTATATAGCCTGCCCGGCGTTTACTGCTTCGGTGGTTGGCTGATTGCCATCTTATCCTCGGCTCCGGGGCGCTTCATGCTTGACCGTCATGGTGTTGCTGGGCATGCTTGGCGCCGCTTGGACGCCGATTCACCGGGTTTGGCGCTGCACCTGCCCGGTCGGGCAACGTGAATTTGCCGGCATTTCCGGATGCCCTGGCGAGCGGCCTGCGTTGCTGGCCCTCACTATGAAAACAGGATCAACACATGACCTACGACATCCTGATCGCCGACGATCATCCTCTGTTTCGCAGTGCGCTGCGGCAGGCGTTGAGCATCGGTCTGGGGCCTGATGCACGGCTGGTCGAGGCAGAAAGCATCGCGCAACTGGAATCACATCTGGAGCAGAAGACAGACTGGGACCTGGTGTTGCTTGATCTGAACATGCCCGGTGCCTATGGCTTTTCCGGTCTTGTGCTGTTGCGGGGGCAATACCCGCAGATCCCTGTCGTCATGGTGTCGGCGCAGGAAGAGGCGTCCATCGTTGTTCGCTCCAGAGAATTCGGTGCCAGCGGTTTCATCCCCAAGTCCAGTTCGCTTGAGGCCATTCAGCATGCGGTGCGTACCGTTCTGGAGGGCGACGTGTGGTGGCCGCCGCAGGTCAACGAAACCATCAGCGTGTCGGATGAGGCCAAAGCCGCCAGTGCCGGGCTCGCCAGCCTGACGCCGCAGCAGTTCAGGGTGCTGACCATGGTGTGTGAGGGGCTGTTGAACAAGCAGATCGCTTTTGAGCTGAGCGTCTCGGAAGCCACCATCAAGGCTCACGTGACGGCGATCTTCCGCAAGCTGGGCGTGCGCACCCGGACCCAGGCAGCGTTGCTGCTGCAACAACTCGAATCCATCTCAGCCAGCTAACCGCCAGTCACAGAAATGTTCACGCTTTTTTGACCTGCGTTCCCTTAGCTTTCCTCTTCCTTACAGTACAGCAGCCTCTCTATGTCGCCCTTCAAAGGCCAAACCGGTCTGAAACGAATCCTCAACGCCGCAGGTTATTCCCTGGATGGCCTGACCGCCGCTTTCAAGGGCGAAGCCGCTTTCCGTCAGCTGGTGCTGCTCAATGTGGTGCTGATTCCGCTGTCGTTTTTTCTGACGGTCAGTAAAGGCGAGCATGCCTTGCTGGTAGCGGTGTGTCTGTTGGCGCTGATCGTCGAGTTGCTCAACTCCGCTGTCGAGGCGGCCATCGACCGGATATCTCTGGACCTGCATCCGCTGTCCAAGAACGCCAAGGATATGGGCAGCGCTGCGCAGTTCATTGCCTTGACCATGATCGGTCTGGTGTGGGGCATCGTTCTGCTGGGCTGAACCTGAATCGTTGATCAGTACAGGCTCGGGAGCACGATTTCGTCGCTGCGCTGCACTCCGGCGGTGAATGCCCGGCAGAGGTCGAGAAATTCGCGCATGGCGGAGGTCTGGTACTTCTGTTTGTGCCAGATGAAGTAGAACTGCCGGGACAGGTCCAGATCCGGGGTGGTCAATTCCACCAGATTGCCGCGACGAAACGCATCGCGCAGCGCCAGTCTGGAAATGCAGCCGATGCCGAGCCCTGATTCCACCGCACGTTTTATGGCCTCGGTGTGCTCCAGTTCCAGCTTCACGTTCAGACCGTTACGGTGATGACGCATGGCCTGATCGAATGTCAGCCGGGTACCGGATCCCTGCTCGCGCAGAATCCAGGCTTCACGCGTCAGTTCCTCCAGCGTGGCCCGGCCGCGTTTGGCCAGCGGATGCTGCGGCGCACAGAACACCACCAGTTCATCTTCGACCCAGGACTGCACTTCAATGTCGGGGTGGCTGCAATCGCCCTCGATCAAACCCAGGTCGATTTCGTAATGCGCCACCTGTTGCACGATGTGCGCCGTATTCTGCACATGCAGTTTCACCTGGCTTTCCGGATGACGCTGCATGTAGCCACCGATCAACAGCGTCGCCAGATAGTTGCCGATGGTCAGCGTCGCGCCAACGGCCAACGAGCCGAAACCTGACTTGCCGTTGAGCAGGTCTTCGATTTCCTTGGCCTGATCGAGCAGGGCAACCGCCTGGGGCAACAACTGGCGTCCCGTGGCATTGAGGCTCAGTCGTTTGCCGGCGCGGTCGAAGAGCTGGCAGCTGGACTGACGCTCCAGTTCGGTGATCGATGTACTGGCAGCCGACTGGGAGAGTGAAAGCAGCACGGCAGCGCGCGAGACGCTTTCCTGCTGGGCGACGGCGACAAAGACCTGAAGTTGACGAAGAGTGAATCGCATATCTATATAACCGATAACCCATATCTTGATAATTCATTTAACAGATATTGTGTCTGCCACTAGAATGTCGCGCAATAGCGCCGTGCCCCTGCGCGCACGAAATTTTCAGGAGTTCCCACGTACATGAGCAACATGAACCACGAGCGTGTCCTCAGCGTCCATCACTGGAACGACACCCTCTTCAGTTTCAAGTGCACCCGCGACCCTGGTCTGCGTTTCGAGAACGGTCAGTTCGTCATGATCGGTCTGCAGCAGCCAAACGGTCGTCCGCTCATGCGTGCGTATTCGATTGCCAGCCCTAACTGGGAAGAGCATCTGGAGTTTTTCAGCATCAAGGTGCCTGACGGTCCGCTGACCTCTCAGCTGCAGCACCTCAAGGAAGGCGACGAGATCATCATCAGCAAAAAGCCTACAGGCACGCTGGTGCTGGACGACCTCAAGCCGGGCAAGCATCTTTATCTGCTCAGCACTGGCACAGGCCTGGCGCCGTTCATGAGCGTGATCCAGGACCCCGAGACCTACGAGCGTTTCGAAAAGGTCATCCTGTGCCACGGCGTGCGTTACGTGAACGAAGTCGCCTACCGCGAGTTCATCACCGAGCACTTGCCGCAGAACGAGTTCTTCGGTGAGGCGCTGCGTGACAAGCTGATCTACTACCCGACCGTGACCCGTGAGCCGTTCGAGAACGAAGGCCGCCTGACTGATCTGATGCGCAGCGGCAAGCTGTTCAGTGATATCGGTCTGCCGCCGATCAATCCTCAGGACGACCGCGCCATGCTGTGCGGCAGCCCGAGCATGCTGGACGAGACCAGCGAAGTGCTCAACAGCTTCGGCCTGACCGTTTCCCCACGCATGCGTGAGCCTGGCGATTACCTGATCGAGCGTGCATTCGTCGAGAAGTAAGCCTGATTGAAAAAGCCGCCTCACCCTTGCGCAGGATGAGGCGGTTTTTTATTGGCCGGAATCTTGTGCCAGGACCACTTCCAGCACGCAAATGACGCCTGTCTGAGGGTAATGCCAGCGAACATCCAGATCCCAGAACTGCGCACCGTAGCGACGTTCGGGCGTGGGCATTTGGTAAGCCGGCCGCGGGTCCTGAGCCAGGCACTGCTCAATCAGTTCCACCAGCGGTTCGCCCAGTCTCAACGCATGCTCGTGCGCCTGAACCAGCGCGGCGTCCTGCCAGTGCACCGGAATCAGCTCGGGTGCGGCGCTGGCCATCGAGTTGGTCGCACTCTCGACAGCGTCGGCGTAGGGCACGTAGGGCTTGATGTCCAGCACCGGCGTGCCGTCAAGCAAGTCGATACCCGACAACCAGAGGCGTCCGGCTTCGACTTTATCCAGCCTGACCACTGATTGACCGATGCCATTGGGGCGATGCGTCGCGCGAGTGGCGAACACGCCCATCGACTGATTGCCGCCCAGGCGAGGCGGGCGCACTTTCAGGCGTGGCTTGTCTTCAAGCGCCAGATGAAACAGGAACAGCAGCCAGACATGGCTGACCTGCTCCAGACCCTGTACCGCGTCGCCCTGATTGAAAGGGGCGACCAGTTCCAGCACGCCGCGCGCGGCTGGCGCCAGGTGTGGCTGACGCGGGATGGCGAACTTTTCCTTGAAGCAGGAGCGCATGTAGCCGACCGGTGACACGGTATGGGTCACGCGCGCGACTCAGCCGCGAACGCGCAGGGTCAGGCCCTTGAGGAAGTTACGCAGCAGCTGGTCGCCGCATTCGCGGTAATTGGTATGGCCCACCTTGCGAAACAGCGCGCTCAGCTCCGGCTTGGAGACCGGGAAGTCGACGGACTTGAGGATTGCGTGCATGTCGTCCTCTTTCAGTTCGAAGGCCACGCGCAGCTTTTTCAGCACAATGTTGTTGGTGATCGGCAGATCGATGGCTTGAGGTGGGCGACTCTCGTCCTTGCCGCGCTTGAAGTAGACCAGACCGTCCAGGAAGTGCGCCATGATCTCATCGCTGCAATCCAGATAGCCTTCTTCTTCCTCTTTCTTCATGAACGCAATGACGTCGCTCTTGGAGACCTCAAAACCGGTCAGCTGTGTGATTTCGACAATCTTGCTGTCGCTGATATCGAGCATGTAGCGCACGCTGCGCAATACATCGTTGTTCATCATGAGCGGTGAGTCCTGTAAGTCTTTTGACGGCGCACGAGCAAATGCGTACGCCCGGTAATGAGGGGAAAGTTAGAACTTTTCCTTGGTTGTCATGTAGCGCCATTGCCCTTCGGGCAGCTTGCCCATGGACACGCCACCAATGCGGATGCGGCGAACGGAGACGATTTTCAGGCCGACGGCCTCGCAGAGCTGGGCGATGACGCCTGGCTGAGGATTCTTCATGGCGAAACGCAGGCGGTTCTCGTTCTGCCAGCTGGCTTTAACCTTCGGCAGTTCCTTGCCCTTGTAGGTCAGGCCGTGGTTCAGGCGGTTCAGCCCATGAGGGACCATCTCGCCGGAGATCTCCACCACGTACTCCTGCTCGATCTTGCTGCGGTCGTCGGTGAGTTTGCGCAGGATTTTCCAGTCCTGGCTGAACACCATCAGGCCGCTGGCGTTGGCCTGCAGGCTGGAGATCGCTTCAAGCCGCAGAAAGTGCCCTTTGAGCGGGCGCTTGCCATAGCTGTGTTCTTCGGACAGGGTGCCCGGCGTGATCATCTGCAGAGCGGTTTCGGCAGTCACCGAGGCGGGCGTGTGAAAGATGATCGTGACCGGCTCCGGTGAGTCCGCCTTGGCATCAGCGCTCAGCTCTACCTTCTGGTTATCGACCTTGAATTGCGGCTCTTCGACCACCACGCCATCCACGGTGACCCAGCCGCCCTCGATGAACAGTTCGGCCTCCCGGCGGGAGCAGCCGACCAGGTCGATGAGGCGTTTGGAGAGGCGAATGGGGTCTGTCATGAAAGAAGCCGTTTACTGATGAGAAAGGCGCCATTGTAACCGCCTGCGCCGGGTTAATCGCGGCAACATTGCAATTGCGCCTTCAGTCACGTCAATTGCGGCGGCTCAAATGCATCCTGAGCATCGGATAGGGGCTGCCCAGGCCATCGACTTCGGAACGGCTGACCACTTCGAAACCGTGTTTGAGATAAAAGCCCAGCGCCTGCGGATTCTGTTCGTTCACATCCAGCTCGTAGATGTGGAACTGTGAGATCGCGTGAGTCAGCAGCTGTGAGCCCAGTCCTTCCCTCCGGCGCTCAGGGTCGATGAACAGCATGTCGAGTTTGCTCCGGTTGACGCCTGCAAAGCCGGTGATGTCCAGTTGCGCGTCACGGGTACAGAACAGGGTCACGCTGTCCAGGTATTGTCTGAGCAGCAGATCTTTCAACAGGGTGATATAGGCGTCTGGCAGAAAGTCATGAGTGGCGCGTACCGAGCGCTCCCACAGGTCTACCAAAGCCGGGTAGTCGTTCTTGTCTGGAATGTAGAATTCCATCGGCCAGCGCTCCCAGTGTCCAGTCTGTGCATAGACCGCAAAACTCAACGAAAAAGCCCTGCCGTTTTGAAGGGCAGGGCTTTTTCCGGCAGGTGGAGCCAGCGTCAGATGATTTCGGCCCACAGGTCGTATTCATCGGCGTCGGTCACGCGGCACATGATCTTGTCACCCGGCTTGACCGTGCTGTCGTCTTCCAGGCCGATGAACACGTTACCGTCGATTTCAGGGGCATCGAAGAAGCAGCGGCCAACCGCACCGCGTTCATCGACTTCGTCGATCAGCACTTCGATCTCGCGACCGATTTTCATCTGCAGACGAGCGGCGCTGATGGCCTGCTGGTGCGCCATGAAGCGGTCCCAACGGTCCTGTTTGACATCATCCGGCACAATGGCGGCGTCCAACAGGTTGGCGGGGGCACCTTCGACCGGGGAGTACTGGAAGCAGCCGACGCGGTCCAGTTGGGCCTCGGTCAGCCAGTCCAGCAGGTACTGGAAGTCTTCTTCGGTTTCGCCCGGGAAGCCGACGATAAAGGTCGAGCGGATGATCAGGTCAGGGCACTGCTCGCGCCAGTTCTTGATGCGGGCCAGGGTCTTGTCCTCGAAGGCAGGGCGCTTCATCAGCTTGAGGACCTTGGGGCTGGCGTGCTGGAACGGGATGTCCAGGTACGGCAGGATCTTGCCGGCCGCCATCAGCGGGATCAGCTCGTCAACGTGCGGGTACGGATAAACGTAATGCAGGCGGACCCAGACGCCCATGGAACCCAGCGCCTGACACAGCTCGGTCATGCGGGTCTTGACTGGCTGGCCGTCCCAGAAACCGGTGCGGTACTTGACGTCAACGCCGTAGGCACTGGTGTCCTGCGAGATCACCAGCAATTCCTTCACGCCGGATTTGACCAGACGCTTGGCTTCGTCGAGCACATCGCCTACCGGACGGCTGACCAGCTTGCCGCGCATCGACGGAATGATGCAGAAGCTGCAGCTGTGGTTACAGCCTTCGGAAATTTTCAGGTACGCGTAGTGACGCGGTGTGAGCTTGATGCCTTGCGGCGGCACCAGATCGATCAGCGGATTGTGATCGTGGCGAGGCGGCACGACTTCGTGCACGGCATTGACGACCTGCTCGTACTGTTGAGGACCGGTCACCGACAACACGCTCGGGTGGACCTTGCGAATGACGCTTTCATCCACGCCCATGCAGCCGGTCACGATCACCTTGCCGTTTTCCGCCAGTGCCTCACCGATCACTTCCAGCGACTCAGCCTTGGCCGAGTCAATGAAGCCGCAGGTATTGACGACAACCACGTCGGCGTCTTCGTAAGTCGGAACGACTTCGTAACCTTCCATGCGCAGCTGAGTCAGGATGCGTTCGGAGTCAACGAGCGCTTTCGGACAACCCAGAGAGACGAATCCAACCTTGGGGGCGGATGGCGTGGTGACGGTGGACATGGCGAACCTCGGCGTGATGGGGCCTGGACACTACGTGCAGGCACCGATTGGGCGCTTGGTTGCGCCTCTGATCAAAAAGTGCGCAATTCTAGCGATGAGCGGGCGCTATGACCAGTGTCTGGGCGAGATTTACGACGAGTGCTGGCGGAGGTGCTTCAGCGAAGCGCCGCCAATACGTGTTCCGGGTCGTTGTGTATGGCCTTTAACAAGGCTCTGGCAGGCCCCTCAGGTTCGCGGCGACCTTGCTCCCAGTTCCTAAGCGTACCTACCGCCACGTCTATGCGTTTGGCGAAGCTCGCCTGGGATAGCCCTGTAGCCTGGCGGATCTTCTTTACCTGAACTGCATCAACGTGGAACTCGCGGGAAGGCTGGCGCTCATCGCGATCAATTTCGTCCATTTGCGTCATGCTTTCCACAAGACGATCAAAAAGATTCTTTTCCATTATTTCCACCTTCTGTTGATTGCTCGCAGCTGTGTCTTTTGCTTCGCAGTCAGGGAATCCATGATCCCTTTTCGATAGATCAAAAGCATTCGTATCTGATTGGCAGAGGATAAGTGGTAATAAATCACCCTTACCCCACCACTCTTGCCTTTCCCATGCGCAGTCCAGCGTACCTTCCTCAATCCTCCTGTGTCTTCAATCAGCGCGCCAGCTTCCGGCTGGGATGCGAGGTGCGATTGAAGCGCGCGATATTCGTCGTCGCTCAGATGAGTCCTGAGCTCTGAAGTGAATATAGGTGTTTCGATAAAAATCATGCAGTCCCTGAGGTACGTCAATGGCGTATGAGGATGTTAAGGGGTTCTTCAGAAATGAGCAACGATGCCGGCTGCCGTTCAGCTGGGTATTTCGTCAGAGCTGCAAACAAACACAACACTGCTTCTTAGAAAGAGAATTACACCCACCGCTGCGTTATGCTTCGCGCCATCGCATCCCGGCATGTCAATGTCTGGGTGGATCTGAATTGTTACGCGTTGTGAAGTTCATAGTGCTTTGAGCCTCATGTCTGGTTTCCGGGAGTAGTGGATGAGTCAAACAAACAGTCATGAAGGTTCTGGAAAGGCGGCCAGGCCTGTTGGGCTGCTGATCGCTGCGGTGGGCGTGGTGTATGGCGATATCGGCACCAGCCCGCTGTATACGCTCAAGGAGGTGTTTCAGGGCGGCTACGGGGTCGAGGTCACGCATGACGCGATTCTCGGTGTTCTGTCGCTGATTTTCTGGTCGCTGATCTGGGTGGTGTCCTTCAAGTACATGGTCTTCATTCTGCGTGCCGATAACCAGGGCGAGGGCGGCATCATGGCCCTGACGGCGCTGGCACGGCGGGCGACGGCCAGGTACCCCAAACTGCAGATGATGATGGTGGTGTTCGGCCTGTTCGGTGCGGCCCTGTTCTATGGCGACAGCATGATCACGCCTGCCGTATCCGTGTTGTCGGCGATGGAAGGTCTCGAGCTGGCGTTCGACGGGCTCGAGCACTGGATCGTGCCGATGGCATTGGTGGTGTTGATCGGTCTGTTCCTGATTCAGAGGCACGGTACGGCGCGCATCGGTGTGCTGTTCGGTCCGGTGATGGTCACCTGGTTTGTGGTGCTGGGCGCGCTGGGTGTCTACGGCATCATGCAGTCGCCGGAAGTGCTCAAGGCGGTGAATCCTGCTTGGGGCGTGCACTTTTTCATTATTCACCCTGGCATCGGTGTCGCCATTCTTGGCGCAGTGGTGCTGGCGTTGACGGGTGCCGAAGCCCTGTATGCAGACATGGGGCACTTCGGCCGCAAGCCGATTTCGCGGGCGTGGTTCATCCTCGTGTTGCCAGCGTTGCTGCTCAACTATTTCGGTCAGGGTGCGCTGGTGCTGGGCAATCCCGAGACCGTGCGCAATCCGTTTTATCTGCTGGCGCCGGGTTGGGCGCTGCTGCCACTGATCGGCCTGTCGACCATGGCGACGATCATTGCCTCTCAAGCGGTGATTTCCGGTGCGTTCTCCATGACGCTGCAGGCGATCCAGCTTGGCTACATCCCACGCATGTACATCCAGCACACCTCCAGTGATGCACAGGGCCAGATTTACATCGGCGCCGTAAACTGGGCACTGATGGCGGGCGTGATCATGCTGGTGATCGGCTTCGAGTCTTCCGGCGCGCTGGCTTCTGCCTACGGCGTGGCGGTGACCGGGACCATGCTCTGCACCACGATTCTGGTGTCTTCGGTGATGCTGCTGCTGTGGAAATGGCCGCCATTGCTGGCCGTTCCGCTATTGATAGGGCTGTTGCTGGTAGACGGTCTGTTCTTCGCTGCCAACGTGCCGAAGATTTTTCAGGGCGGTGCCTTTCCGGTGTTGGCGGGCGCGGTGCTGTTCATCCTCATGACCACCTGGAAGCGCGGCAAGCAGTTGCTCGCCGAGCGTATCGACGAAGGCGGTCTGCCGCTGCCGATCTTCATCGGCAGCATTCGCGTGCAGCCGCCGCATCGGGTGCAGGGTACGGCGGTGTTCCTGACGGCCCGTTCCGATGCCGTGCCGCATGCGCTGCTGCACAACATGCTGCACAACCAGGTGTTACACGAGCAGGTCGTGCTGTTGACGGTTGTCTACGAGGATACTCCGAGGGTTCCGGCTCAGCAGCGTTTCGAGGTCGAGTCATACGGGGAAGGGTTCTACCGCGTGATCCTGCACTTCGGGTTCATCGACGAGCCGGACGTGCCCGCTGCGCTCGCCCTGTGTCACTTGGCCGAACTGGACTTCAGCCCGATGCGGACCACCTACTTCCTGAGTCGCGAGACGGTCATTCCGTCGAAGATGGTCGGCATGGCTCGCTGGCGCGAGGCACTGTTTGCCTTCATGCTCAAGAACGCCAACGGCAACCTTCGCTTCTTCAAGCTGCCGTTCAACCGTGTGATCGAGCTGGGTACGCAAGTCGAGATGTAAGCTGGCAGATACTCCCCCGCAAACAAAAATCCCGGCGACCTTACGGTGCCGGGATTTTTTTGGCTCTGACAACTGACCGGTTATTGAGCGCCGGTCTTGCCCTGACGCTTGTTGATGGCGTTGATCAGGCGTTTGGCCAAAGCGGGGTAGTCTTCATCGAAGTGATGACCGCCGGGCAACTGGACCGCTTCACCCACTGCTGTGGTGTCGGTGCAGCCGCTGTCCTTCTTCTCTTCGATGCCATAGACGCAGAACACCTTGGCGGCAGGCAGCTTGGCCATTTCCGGTCCGGTTGTCGCTTCCTTGCCTGCGTTGCCCAGCCAGCCATCCACATGAATTTCGAAACTGCCGGAGCGCGCAAATGCCAGCAGGATGATTGCGTCTACGCGGTTCTGATCGTCCGTCGCCAGACGGTTGTAGATCGCAGGCATGACGTCGGCGCCGAACGAGTAACCGGCAAGAATGAAGCGTTTGGTGCCCCATTTCTGACGGTAGTGGTTCATCAGGTCGGTGAGGTCGACGGCGGTCTGCTCGGGCGTCTTGTGCTCCCAGTAGTAACGCAGCACGTCGATGCCGACCACCGGATAGCCCATTTTTGCCATGTCGCCTGCGACTACCTTGTCCAGATCGCGCCAGCCGCCATCACCGGACATGAACAGCGTGACGGTGTCGGATGGTTGGCTGGCCGGTACTTCAACGACTGGAATACCCAGACCCCCGCTGTCGTTTTCACCCAGCAGCAGATGACGCAGTTCGGTGTTCAGAACCTGTGGCAGCGGGATATCGTAGTCGCTGATGCTGGTATCGGCGTTGGTCTGATCCCTTACGAACGCTGCGCTCGGGTCATCCGGCGCGTCATTCCAGGCCGCCAGCCAGTGACCGTGCGGCGCTTTCTGCGGCAGCGGCACGTCACAGATGCGTGGCGGCGTGTCGCCTTCGTCCACCACCGGTGGCGGATTGGACACGTGCTCAAGGGCGAAGCCCACGGAGATGGCCTGAGCCTTGTCGTCAGTCTGTCCGGCCAGCCAGCGCCAGGCCAGCGTTGCGCCAGGGCCTATGCCGCCAACCACCAGTGCAGGACCGTCCAGTTTTTCGAGGGCATTCTGGAACGTCTTCTGCTGCATGACGCAATCGTCTTTCGGCAGAACAACCTGAACGATGCGCGCCGACGCGTCTTTGCTGATGGCCAGCAATTGCTTGTCGGTGAGCATTTCCTCGGCAGTGACAGCCAGTGCGATGCGGGTCTTGATGCTGGTGGCCGGAGTCACGCTGGTCAGCGCGGCCCCGTCATCCAGATTCGAGTGCTCAAGTGTGGCGGGTGGAGCGGGGCGGTTCCAGATCCAGACTCCCAGTGCGACCAAAAGAAGAATTACCAGAGCTGCGAGCAAAAGGCGCCAGGAGCGTCGAATCATCAGCGTTTCACCAATCCAGTCAGGCCGCCCGCAATCAGGGCGGCAGTGTCAGCCAGTGCCACGAGCGGATCGAGTCCGGCAGGCACGGCCATATAACGAGGTTCCCAGTCGGGCTGGAACTTGTCCTTGAAGCGGCGCAGCCCCTGGAAGTTGTAGAGCTGTTCTCCACGGCGGAAGATCATCGAGCCCAGACGCTGGGTCAGTGGTGCGCCGCGTCTCGGCTGCAGGCCGGACAGCGGCACCATACCCAGGCTGAAGCGGGAATAGCCCTGCGCCTTATAATGCAGAATCAACCCGACCATCATGAATTCCATGGTCAATTTGGGCGCGTCCGGATGCGAGCGCATCAGGTCCAGGCTGGCCAGTTCGTGGCTGGTGGTTTCCAGCAGGTTGGAAAACGCCACCGGCTTGCCCTGGAAGTGAACGATCGCAATGCGGAAATACTTGAGGTATTCGGGGTTGAAGCGTCCCAGAGAAAAGCCTTTCTCACGCACATTCTTGCCGGTCAGCCAGGCATCGGAGATCGCTTTGAGTTCATCGATTGGCGCTTCGCCCTGCTCGTAGATCTCCAGCGAAAGACCATCACGACCACCACGGTTCCAGGTGTAGCGCAGGTCCTTCATCTCCTTGCCTTTGGCTTCGATATCGAACTTCAGCAGGTTGACTCTTGCTTCTTCGCCCAGCTTGATCGCGGTCAGCCCGATGTCCATGTAGAACGGCAGGTTTTCAGCGCGTACCTGATAGAACACGGGGCGTGCATGGTGAACATCGCACAGGTCACGGAATTGCCAGATCAGCTCGGCGCGCTGTTGTGTCGGGCCGATAGGGTCATAAAGCGCAACGAGGCTGCGGCCGCGGTGCGAATACATCAGGAAAGCGTTGCCGGCCGGATGAAACAGAATGGCCTTGTCGCCGGTCAGTACCAGCCCGCCGTCCGGCTGGCTGGAGGCTTTGAGAATCTCGGCCGCCTTGTCCAGGTCGGCTGCGTCAGGCAGCTTGATCACGGGGCGCGCAGTGCGCAACAGCCATGTCAGGGAGACCACCACCAGCAGAACCGCGCTGCCCAGCGCCGAGCGCAGGCCGCGAGGAGCATCGGCGTCCAGCGTGAACTGCCACCACAATTGGTGGCTGTACGGCACGTCCTGATAAGCAAACAGCAGCAGCCAGATCGACGCACCGACCACGCAGACGCTGGCGATCAGGTAGAGCGGAGAAAACGGCACTTCCAGAAGGCGGCTCGGGCGATAGAACGAGCGGCGGAAGGTCATCAGCAGGACCGCAGTCAGCAGCAGAAGGCTGGCTTCTTCCCAGTCGAAGCCCTTGAGCATCGACAGCACGGCACCCACCAGCAACAGGATCACGGTGAGCACCCAGGCAGCGGACAGTCGTCGGCGCAGCCCTTGCGCCAGCAGCAGGCAGAGTACGCCGACCAGGCTTGCGCCGAAGTGCGAAGCATCGATCAGGCGGTGGGGGATCATGAACCCGACGTTTTCCAGTCGGGTGTCGATTTCAGGGGTGGCACCAGAGAAGAGCAGCACCACCCCCGACAAGAAAACCAGTAATGCCAGGATCGGTGCCGCCAGACCTGACGCGACGCGCATCGCCTGTCGGGTCGGAAGCAATCGTTGGGCTTCGGTGAACAACAACGTCAGGCATGCCAGCAGCAGCGGCAGCACGACGTAGATCAGGCGATACAGCAACAGGGCGGCCGCCAGCGGCGCAGCGCCCAGCTCATTGGCAAACGCAGCCAGCAGAATCGCTTCGAAGACGCCGACGCCACCGGGTACATGACTGAGTACGCCAGCGGCGAGCGCCAGCAGGTAGATCAGCATGAATGCACCCAGCGGAGGTGCCTGGGGCAGCAGCAGGTAAAGCACCAGAGCCGCGGCGGCCACGTCCAGCGCGGTGATCACCAGTTGGATCAGGGTCAGACGCAGGTTCGGAAGGCGCAGGGTGCGGCGACCAAGGCGTACCAGAATGTTGTGGGGGATATCCTGTTCCGGCAGGCGACGGCGATATATCGCGACCGCCAGTAAAATGCTGCCGACCAGCACCGCAGTCGCAATGACCGCGAGAACTTCGACGGGAAGCTTCAGTGCGAGCGATGCGCCGGACAGGTTGCTCAAGGTCGCCAGCGCAGCGAGTGGCGGCAGCGCACAACCCAGCGATAGGCTGGCGAACACGGTCATTCGGGCAATTTCAATCGCGCCGATACCATGTCGCGAGTACAGGCGATAACGGACCGAGCCGCCGGACAGCATCGACAGACCTACCGCATTGCCAATCGCAAACGACGTGAAACCACCGAGGATCAGCGTTTTGGTCGGCAGGTCGACGTTGGCATAGCGACTGGCCGACAGCTCGTAACCCATCAGGATGACGTAGCCGATTATCGCGGCCAGCAGCGCGCCGCCCAGAGAGGCCAGGGGCACTGCGAACAGGGAATCGTGCAGCGCGTACCAGTCCATCTCGATGAGCATGTGCCGGCAGGCGATCAATGCCAGGCCGAACAGCAGCAGCATCACGGCCAGCCCGATAGGCTGGCGATACTTGCTCAGCAACTCGCGCCACTGCAGGCGTGCGGGTTTGCCGGGTTGGTCGGCATTCACTGTTTCATTGGAATCTGACGTGTTGTCGCGCATCAATCACTCCTTGGATCGTGCGCGACAGGATGGAGGTATACAGCCAAGTTACCAATCCCTACGCAAAAAATATTTCAGGATGTTAGCGCGTCAACGCCTAACGAGCGAATAGCGAATAGAACGGGTCAATGCTGTTCAGCCGTGATTCAGGTCTGATTCAGCTTAGCCATAAGCCTATCGGCCGCATGTGAAAAAACTGTCGTAAATGGAAACATTACGTGACGTTCGTGATGATAGGGCTTCAGTGTCTGGAGCAAATAGTCTTTTTTGTCAGACAGTTACTGATATCGAGGAGGGGTTTTTTCATCAGGCACAAAAAAGGCCACTCTTTCGAGCAGCCTTCTTCGATGTTTGGTTGCGGGAGCCGGATTTGAACCGACGACCTTCGGGTTATGAGCCCGACGAGCTACCAGACTGCTCCATCCCGCGTCTGTGTGGCGGCATTCTACAGCCGAACGAGAAAGTGTCAACCCTTAATGCTCGAAAGCTGAAAATAACCTCGCTTAATGCTTGGATCCACCTACGCGTTCCGGGCTGGCCCAGCTCTTCTATATAGAAGCAGGAGGCGACGCTTTATGAGCGCGCACAAAAAAGGCCACTCTTTCGAGTAGCCTTTCTTGATGTTTGGTTGCGGGAGCCGGATTTGAACCGACGACCTTCGGGTTATGAGCCCGACGAGCTACCAGACTGCTCCATCCCGCGTCTGTGTGGCGGCATTCTACAGAGAGTTGTCGGGGTGTCAATGATTAGTTTCAAAAAAGTGCTTCTCCTTCAAGTGGTTAGCGAAGCGAAGCGGGGGTGTGAACGACCTTTGACGCCCGGCCCGCCGGGCTTCGGGTGGTGTTTACCTACGAGCAGCGATGTAAATGCGGCCTTTTCATCGCGCATTTTCAGGACGTGCGTGTCACGGGTTGATAGCAGTGAGATACTGCCTGACCATGGATATCAAAATCTCATCAGGTCATGACGCAGCGCAAAATCATCCACATCGACTGTGACTGCTTTTACGCAGCCATCGAAATGCGCGACGACCCGAGTCTGGCGGCCAAGCCTTTGGCAGTAGGGGGCTCGGCAGAGCGGCGGGGGGTTATCGCTACCTGCAATTACGAGGCGCGTGCGTACGGTGTGCGTTCTGCCATGTCCTCTCGACATGCCCTCAAGCTCTGTCCGGACCTGACCATCGTCAAGCCGCGTATGGATGCCTATAAAGAAGCATCGAAGGAAATCCAGACGATATTTCGCGATTACACCGACCTGATCGAGCCGCTGTCTCTGGATGAGGCGTTTCTGGACGTATCCGATTCGGGCCACTTTTCCGGGAGTGCGACGCGCATCGCTCAGGACATTCGGCGCAGGGTCTCGAATCAATTGCATATCACCGTATCGGCGGGCGTTGCGCCCAACAAGTTTCTGGCCAAAATCGCCAGCGACTGGAAAAAGCCGAACGGGCTGTTTGTTATCACTCCCGATCAGGTCGAGGACTTTGTCGCATCGCTGCCTGTCAACAAGCTGCACGGGGTGGGCAAGGTCACGGCCGACAAGCTGGGGCGTCTGGGGATTGTCGACTGTGCGGATCTGCGCAGCCGTAGCAAGCTGGCGCTGGTGCGTGAGTTCGGCAGTTTCGGCGAACGGCTCTGGAGTCTTGCGCATGGCATTGATGACCGGCCTGTGCAGAATGACAGTCGGCGTCAGTCGGTCAGTGTCGAGAATACTTACGACAAGGATCTGCCTGATCTGGCCAGTTGCCTGGAAAAGCTGCCTGCCTTGCTGGAGACGCTGACCCACCGCATGGCGCGAATGGAAGGCCAGTACCGGCCGGGCAAACCCTTCGTCAAAGTGAAATTCCATGACTTCACTCAGACCACGCTGGAACAGACCGGCGCAGGCAGGGATCTGGGCAGCTATGAGCAGTTACTGGCGCAGGCTTTCGCGCGGGGTGGGAAGCCGGTTCGGTTATTGGGCGTAGGGATGCGCCTGCACGACTTGCGTGCGGCACACGAGCAACTGGAATTGTTCACGCGCTAACAGGCGGCTCCGTGCGATCACGGAGCCCAATGTTCATTGCGCTTGTGCAGGAACCGCAACCAGACGGCCGGCATCCCTGGCCAGCGACTTCAGAAACTCGTTCTGCAGCTGTGGATCATTGCGCGTCAGTTCGATGAGGCTCTGTTCCAGTTCACTGGCTTCTTCTTCAAGACCAAGATCCGACAGGCGCTTGACCCGATGCACCCACTGGCTTACTTCGTCGTCTTCCAGATCGTCGTAAATCAGCGCATGTGCTTCCAGGAGTTTGCCGCGCAGTGAGTGGCTGATTGGCAGACTCTCATTGGCGTGTGCGTTGTCCTGTTCGTCTTCCACATTGATGTAGATACGAGTGACACGGCTCAGGTCCTGTTCTGCAAACGGGCTGTCCAGCAGATTGAGCCTCAGTACGCCGTTGCGGTCTGTGGCCATCTCGTGGGTGTCGTTACCCGCCTTGACCATGACCGAGCGCTCGCTCCACGGCAGGGTGGAATTCTCGATGCGCTTGTCTTTTTGCACCTCATCGATGCCCGCTAGGTTTTGCTCGGCGCGGCCATGCGAGGGCGCGTTCATGAACGGGTTCATTCCGGCAACGCCGTAGCTGATCCAGTCCTTGGTCACGCTTTCCGGCAGACTGCCCAGTGCGAAGACATTCACTACGTTGGCGCCTACGCCAGCCACGACCGCGACTGCACCGAGCGGGATTTCATAGATCTCCCGCCAGGGCTGATAGGGCGTGTAGCGGTCGTAATGGCGTGTGACTTCGAAGTCGGTGACCTCGAACGACTTATGCTCGTGGATACGCACGCGTCGTTGCGGCAACTCCAGTGTCTTGGGTTCGCCGATATCGACCTGCAAGGTGTGTTCAAGCAGTTTTCGCTCGACACGTTCCTCATGTTCGCTGCGCTGTGACAACTGATTGGCACAGCCACCGACGAGGAAAGTGCCGCAGAGAACGGCGCTGCCGAGGCTTAAGGTGCTTCGTTTGAACATGGGATCTCTTGATGCGGATGGGGCCTGTGATGAGTGGCGCATCGACAGATGCCGATGCGCCTTTTGACTCAGCGTTTCACGCGGCCCTGAATGAACGACAGCACGTCAGCAACTGCAAGGGCTTGCGGTTGCGACTCGGTACGGCTCTTGTATTCCAGATTCCCTTCGGCCAGACCCCGATCACTGACCACGATGCGATGCGGGATGCCGATCAGTTCCATGTCTGCGAACTTGATGCCCGGGCTGGTTTTCTTGTCGCGATCATCGAGCAGCACTTCAAAACCGGCGGCTTTCAGCTCGGCGTACAGTTTGTCTGTCGCTTCACGTACGGCGTCGGTTTCGTAGCGCAGCGGGATCAGGGCGATCTGGAAGGGTGCCAGTGTATCGTTCCAGATAATGCCGTTCTCGTCGCTGTTCTGTTCGATGGCCGCAGCAACCACGCGCGACACGCCGATGCCGTAGCAGCCCATGGACAGGTTGACCGGCTTACCGTTCTCGCCCAGGACCTGGCACTTCATGGCTTCGCTGTACTTGGTGCCCAGCTGGAAGATATGGCCGACTTCGATGCCGCGCTTGATTTCCAGGGTGCCCTTGCCATCGGGGCTTGGGTCGCCAGCAACCACGTTGCGCAGATCGGCAACGGTCGGAACCGGCAGATCACGCTCCCAGTTGACGCCGAAGTAGTGCTTGTCGTCGATGTTGGCACCGACACTGAAATCGCTCATCAGCGCGACCGAGCGATCGATGATGCAAGGCAGTGGCAGGTTGAGCGGGCCCAGTGAGCCTGCGCCTGCGCCGATGGCGTCACGCAGTTCGGCTTCGGACGCCATGACCAGAGGGTCTGCGACCTGCTCCAGTCTGGTGGCCTTGATTTCGTTGAGTTCGTGGTCGCCACGAATGATCAGTGCAACCAGCTTGCCTTCTTCGGCAGCATGCACCACCAGGGTCTTGACGGTCTTTTCGATCGGCAGATTGAAGCCTTCGACCAGTTGCGCGATGGTCTTGGTGTTCGGTGTGTCGACCAGACGCAGCTCTTCGGTCGGAGCAGGGCGCGACGTTTCGCGTGGCACCGCTTCGGCTTTTTCAATGTTGGCGGCGTAGTCGGAACCATCACTGAACACGATGTCGTCTTCGCCGGATTCGGCCAGTACGTGGAACTCGTGCGAGCCTGCACCACCTATCGAACCGTTATCTGCCTCGACCGGGCGGAATTTCAGCCCCAGGCGGGTAAAGACATTGCTGTACGCCTGATGCATGCGGTCGTAGGTTTCCTGCAACGAAGCATGATCGGCGTGGAACGAGTAGGCATCCTTCATGACGAACTCGCGACCGCGCATCAGGCCGAAGCGTGGGCGGATCTCGTCACGGAATTTTGTCTGGATCTGGTACATGTTGATCGGCAGCTGCTTATAGCTGTTCAGCTCGTTGCGGGCCAGATCGGTGATGACTTCTTCGTGGGTCGGGCCCAGGCAGAAATCACGTTGGTGGCGGTCGACCAGACGCATCAATTCAGGGCCGTACTGCACCCAGCGGCCGGACTCCTGCCACAGCTCTGCGGGCTGAATACCCGGCATCAGGATTTCGAGTGCGCCTGCAGCGTCCATCTCCTCGCGAACGATGGCTTCTACCTTGCGCAGCACGCGAAGGCCCATCGGCAGCCAGGTGTACAGGCCGGAGGCGAGCTTGCGGATCATGCCGGCGCGCAGCATCAGCTGATGGCTGACCACGACCGCATCGGAAGGGGTTTCTTTCTGTGTGGCGAGCAAAAATTGACTGGTGCGCATGGTTGGCCGTTGTCGGTTGCTTAGACTGGAAATGACTCGGGATTGTACGGTGATGTGCCGGTGGCGTACAGGGCAGGGCGGTCGTTCGGGGTGTGCGGCCGAGCTTTCGCGCAGGTAAGAAAAAGCCCGGCATGAGCCGGGCTTTTCGTATTGCCGAGTGCAGAACCGTGATTACAGGATCGAAATAGGGTAATCGACGATCAGGCGGAACTCGTTGACGTCGCCGTCAGCCTGAGCGTCGTTGCCACGGTGCCATGCTTGACGCATGCGGAAGGACAGGTCTTTTGCAGGGCCTGTCTGTACGACGTACTTGGCTTCCAGGTTGGTCTCGTGGTGTTTGCCGTCAGCGCCATAAATTGGGCTGCCGTCATTTTTGCGGTAAGTCGAGTTTGCAGCCAGGCCGGTGCCGTCGATGTTGTCACCATTGAGGTAACGCGTCATGAAGCTCAGACCAGGAACGCCATAGGGTGCCATGTTCAGGTCGTAACGCACCTGCCAGGACTTCTCCCCAGGACCGTTGAAGTCAGAATACTGGACGGAGTTCGCTAGGAAAATCGAGTCGCCGCCGCGGTTGTTATCGCCAATGCCTATGTAATCGAAAGGCGTATCGCCGTTAACTTTTTGGAAGGCAACGGTAACTGTGTGCGCAGCCAGAAAAGAGTAGGCTGCGGAGAGGGAGTAGGTGGTGTTGCTGATCGAGCCTGCTTTTGCGCTGCCCTCATCCGTAGTGCGGTAGAGGTTGGCGTCGAAAGCAAGAGACTGCTCGTTACCCAGCGGAAGCGCGTAGTTAACGTTTCCGTAGTACTGATTCCACACGTCTTCAAGCTTGGCTGCATAGAACGCAACGCCCAGAGCGTCGTTAATTGCGTATTTGCCGCCAGCGAAGTCTGCACTATTAGCCCGCACCCCGGCGTAGTTCGCCCAGATGCTTCCGTCATGACTTGTGTCGTTCTGACTGGTGCCGGAATAGAAGTGACCACCCTCAAGATCAAGGCCTTTGATCTCACTGCTTTGCAGGCTTATGCCGCTGGCTGTCTGTGGCAGTAGTCGAGATCCGCCGACTGCAAATACCGGGCTGGTAGGCTGCATGTCGCCGATTTTAAGCTCGGTCTTAGATACGCGGAATTTTACTGCGCCGCCCAGTTTGCCAAGCGTATCTTCGTTACCGCCATTTCGGTCGGTAACCAGGTTGGTGGATCCGGAATAAGTGTCTGGCCCCCAGAGCTTCAACCCAAAATAGCCGAACGCTTCCACACCTACGCCGACAGTACCCTGAGTGTAGCCAGAGCTGAAGTTCGTCCACAAACCTTGGGTCCAGTCACGCTGATCCTGGTTGCCGTCGCCTTTGTTGTCGCGGTTGAAATAATAATTGCGCAACTTCAGGTCAAGCGTGCTGCCTTCAACAAAACCCTTGGCCTCAGCCTGATCACTGACGAACGGTGCCGCTGTTGCCAGTTGGGCGCTGGCTGCAGTAACGGCCAGTGCGATTGCGCTCCACTTCATCACTCTCATCGTGATTGCTCCTTTGGTTTTTAGAAGGTACTCAAGCCGTCCCACCTGTTTTTTTATCTGGGCGGCCTTTTCTATTTTTATGTCGGCGGAAAAACTACCTCACGCTGACGATGCTTGCGATAGGTGCAGCCCTATCCTTTCAGAATCTTTACGGCGGTGTCGCTGAGTGCGTCATCCTTGTTGGTGCTTCGCTTGAGCTGTTTCGGGCTGTTCCAGGCAAAGGCCTCAGGGAGAGACTCTGCGCGGTCTGGCTGGTCGACAGCGTCATTGCGCGGCACGAACTGTTTTCCCTTGGTCATTTTCGCTTCTGTTTTCCGCCAGAAGCAGCGTGACCATATGGGTGATATAGCAACAAGCGTGCACAAAATTCCATCGTATGAAAAAAATTTGTGAAAAATCAGAATCAGCGTCGACTTTACGCTGTATCCGATTGTTTTAACGTGAAAATTTCCATAAGAAAATTTTCACATGCGATGCCCGGCAGGTATCAGGTTAGCCGCAGGCCCCGGATTTGTTACCGTTTCCCACCTGTATTTGTGTAAATCGCGCACCCTCAGTGTTGGCGACGCAACATCAGTGTGTGGTTTTGGTGCACCGGTCGATGTGACTGCCTGACTCTGGAGCGACGCTTGTGCGCGGTTCATGTTGATCGAGACCCTGTTTCATTTTCATGACCCGGATTCAGGTTTTTGAGCGATCAAAGCAATTCAAGTGATGGGTATCCCTGCACCCAGCGCTGTTCCTGAGGCTCGCACGCGGTTCAATTCAGTGCGGTTTCAAGGATTTCAGCTGCATTCTGGTGCGAGCGGGGCCGAGGCGTGGTCAGCCGTTGTTCACTACGTCGGTAAGATGCTGCGACCGCCCCGGGGTGAAGCCTTGCCCGATCACGCGTATCCTTTCAAAACGTCAGGCATCCTGCTGTCACAGGGCAGGGCGACTACCTAATCTGGCAATCAGGAGCTTTTATCGTGTTCGTTCTGGATTCACGTCTGCTGCAAGACACCCGGCCCTTGGGCGACTTTCCGCTATGTCGGCTTTTGCTCTCCAATGACTCGAACTACCCGTGGTTCATTCTTGTGCCTCGTCGCGCCGACATCAGTGAGGTATTTGAGCTTTCCGCGCAGGATCAGCTGCAGCTCTGGCAGGAAACCACCACTCTGTCGAAGATTCTCAAGGATCTGTTCAGCGCTGATAAGCTCAATGTTGCAGCGCTTGGCAATGTCGTCAGCCAGCTCCATATGCATGTAATCGTGCGTAAGCGCGACGACGCTGCCTGGCCTGCACCGGTGTGGGGCAAGCATCAGGCGGTTCCTTATACGGATGAGGCGTTTGCTGCCATTCGTGAAAGGCTGAAGCCTGTGTTAACGACTGATTTCCGATTTGAGGGGGAATAATCATGAACCTTGATGAGCGAGTCATGGAGCTTGAGAGCCGTCTGACCTTTCAGGACGATACCATTCAGGCATTGAATGACGTGCTGGTGGCTCAACGACGCGAGCTTGACCAGTTACAACTGCAGGTGACCGCTATGCTCAAGCGGCAGGAGGAGTTGGGCAATCAGTTCGAAACCTTCGAGGAAGATGCGCCACCACCTCATTACTGACAGACATAAAAAAACCGCGGCCTCCCATGGAGGTCGCGGTTTTTTATCGCCGTTGGAAATCAGCGGCGAGGCAGAGCTGCGATAACGTCTTCGGCTTGCAGGCCTTTGTCTCGATTCATCACCGAGAACTCGACGCGCTGACCTTC
Organism: Pseudomonas viridiflava; assembly: GCF_900184295.1. Classification (NCBI taxonomy): domain Bacteria; kingdom Pseudomonadati; phylum Pseudomonadota; class Gammaproteobacteria; order Pseudomonadales; family Pseudomonadaceae; genus Pseudomonas; species Pseudomonas viridiflava. The sequence continues at coordinate 4,428,315 of NZ_LT855380.1, read as the reverse complement.
GACCAGCACGCGATGACCTTCACCGCGAATGGCGCGAAAATGCACAAAGATATCGTCGCCGGAGTCACGCGAGATAAAACCGAAGCCCTTCGAGGTGTTGAACCACTTTACGGTGCCGGTATCACGGTTACCCATGTCATGGCTCTGTGGTGCGGGCGAAGGGGACGGTCTGTAGAAGCTCACCCCAAGATGCAGGGCGACAGCTACGATGGCGGTTACCAGGCCGGCAATGATCGCTGGCTGGCCTGCTATATATTGCAGCGGAACAAGTAGCGTGAGGATTTGCAGCACGACGGCAAGAACGAGCAATGCACTGACCAGATTTTGCAGTGTGTGACGGGTGCCTCGATTCCAGTAGGGAATTACCGGAGCGAGAATCAGGTTGAGTAGCCCCAGAAAAGCCAGAAAAAGCGCGTCAGGCTGTTGCAGGTAGGGAGCGACCGCTTCGCTACGCAGGCTGGGGATGAAAGAAAGCAACAGAGCTGCTGCTCCCGTTACCAGGTGGACAATTTTCAACATTTTTAAAAAGCTCACAGGTCAAGAAGGATTACAAGAAATAGCGGGTAACGCCCGGTACGCTTCTGAACAGGAGGAGGCGTGATACACGAGCGATGGGCCAGCCTATGCGCCAAGCCGGATGACAACGCTTCAGCGACACGCGGTGTATTTAACAGCAAAGCCCGATGCTACTCAAATCAGTCGTTTACGCAGTCAAAAACAGCGTGTGGGCCGCAGCGTGAGCTGCATGATCAGTCCTCCTGCAAGTGCCGAAACAGAGCCTTCGAAAGGCTTTCTGGCGGGTTTGGCGCTTTCGGCCCTCGCGGGTGTCATGAAAAGGCCTGGCTGACGCCTCCGGTATTTCTCCTGCGCGTACGTCAGCGTCGGGCTGCACGTCGACAGAAAGCTGCACGGCTCCTCTTCTCTTGATAGAGTAGCGGCTGTTACTGCTTTCCAATCCTCACTAAAAGGACATGAAACATGGCAATCGATATTGGTATCAGTGAAGAAGATCGCAAATCGATCGTTGACGGTCTTTCGCATCTGCTTTCGGATACTTATGTGCTCTATCTCAAGACCCACAACTTTCACTGGAACGTCAGTGGGCCAATGTTTCGTACGCTCCATCTGATGTTTGAAGAGCAATACAACGAACTGGCTCTGGCAGTCGACTCCATCGCCGAGCGTATTCGTGCGTTGGGTTTTCCTGCACCGGGTACTTATTCGACCTATGCGCGTCTTTCTACCATCAAGGAAGAAGAGGGCGTGCCAAGTGCTGAAGATATGATCAAAAGTCTGGTTCAGGGTCAAGAGGCTGTTGTCCGCACGGCACGTAGTATTTTTCCGTTGTTGGATAAAGTCAGTGATGAGCCTACTGCGGACCTGTTGACGCAACGCATGCAGGTTCATGAAAAAACTGCATGGATGTTGCGTTCGATGCTTGAGTCCAAGTAACGATATCGGCGAGCGGCCCCCTGTGCCGCTCGCCAGCGCCACCCTCTGCGCTACCTCCTCTGCGTCTGGGTCGCCTGCCTTCGGTGTGACCGATTCCGTCCTTTTTCTTGCAGTCATGTAACTATCAAGTGCCTCCAAGGTGGCGTTTTGAGTTATCGCTGTTGCACGTCTTGATATTCCTTAGTCTCTTGTAGTCATGTCCTACGGTGAGCAAGTACAACCGCTGCTGGATATAAATTCATGGATCGGGCTTTATAGGTCAGGTAGTCACTTGTTTATAAATGTTTCCCTTTTTCTGTTCCGAATTTAACTAACAGAGGTTATCAAGATGATGGCACACGGTGTCGAACGCGAGGTCAAGGATTTAAGTCGTCATGCGACGATACGCGATGATCCTTTTGTCGAGGATTTCAACATGACGCTGGCACAACCCCATTCCAAGTCTGTCCGGCTCAACGGTCTGGCAACGTGTCTGCGTCTCGAGAACGTGTACTGGAACATACTGTCCGGTATTGCGAACTCCAATAACTGCTCGGTGAATGCCGTGCTTTCTTATATTGATAGAGAGGTTCATCTGCGCCATGGCGGTGTAAAGAATTTCAGCGGTCTGATTCGCGTCGTCTGTGTGGCGCACCTGTTGAAGGCCGATCGTCTGGACATGTCCCGGGCCTAGCTTGACCCCCTCATTCTGCGGGCTTGCCTCTGGCGGGCCCGAGCCTTCCCGGTGTTGCGGGTGAACCACTCGGGCGCACGGGGCAGACACGAACTTATCCTGGCGGGATAGGTTCGTTCGGCTGCACGGCATCGATTAACTCTATATAATCCTCCGCCTTGCTAACGGGCATGACTCTGCGTGGGCGAGGGCTGGCTTGAACTGTGTGCCGGTGCCTTGCACTATTGAGCGCAAGCCAGGAGCGAAAGCCCCACCGAATTTTCGAATTACGAGAAGTGAAACCACCATCATGATGCGCAGCCATTATTGCGGCCAACTGAACGAGAGCCTGGAAGGTCAGGAAATTACCCTTTGCGGATGGGTCCACCGTCGTCGTGACCATGGAGGCGTTATCTTCCTCGATATCCGCGACCGTGAAGGCATGGCTCAAGTGGTGTTCGACCCTGATCGTGCAGACACCTTCGCCGCTGCCGACCGTGTTCGCAGCGAATATGTGGTCAAGGTTGTCGGCAAGGTCCGTGCGCGTCCTGCCGGTGCCGTGAACCCCAACATGGCCTCGGGTGCCATCGAAGTGCTGGGCTATGAGCTGGAAGTGCTGAACGAGTCGGAAACCCCGCCGTTCCCGCTGAACGAATACTCCGATGTCGGCGAAGAGACCCGCCTGCGGTATCGCTTCATCGACCTGCGTCGCCCGGAAATGGCTGAAAAGCTGCGTCTGCGTTCGCGCATCACCACCAGCATCCGTCGTTATCTGGATGACAACGGCTTCCTCGATGTCGAGACGCCGATCCTGACGCGGGCCACGCCGGAAGGCGCTCGCGACTATCTGGTCCCGAGCCGCACACACCCGGGCAGCTTCTTTGCGTTGCCGCAATCGCCTCAGTTGTTCAAGCAGCTACTGATGGTTGCCGGTTTCGACCGCTACTACCAGATTGCCAAGTGCTTCCGTGACGAAGACCTGCGTGCCGACCGCCAGCCGGAATTCACCCAGATCGACATCGAGACCAGCTTTCTCGACGAGAAGGACATCATCGGTCTGACCGAGAAGATGGTCCGTCAGCTGTTCAAGGAAGTCCTTGATCTGGAATTCGGCGAATTCCCGCACATGACTTTCGAAGAAGCCATGCGCCGTTATGGCTCCGACAAGCCGGACCTGCGTAACCCGCTGGAACTGGTCGACGTGGCCGATCAGCTCAAGGAAGTCGAGTTCAAGGTATTCAGCGGCCCGGCAAACGATCCGAAGTGCCGCATCGCTGCACTGCGTGTTCCAGGCGGCGCGAGCATGCCCCGCAAGCAGATCGACGACTACACCAAGTTCGTCGGCATCTACGGTGCCAAGGGTCTGGCGTACATCAAGGTCAACGAGCGCGCCAACGGTGTTGATGGCCTGCAGTCGCCGATCGTCAAGAACATCCCTGAAGCCAACCTCAACGTGATCCTTGATCGCGTCGGTGCGGTGGATGGCGATATCGTGTTCTTCGGTGCTGACAAGGCCAAGATCGTCAGCGAAGCGCTGGGCGCACTGCGCATCAAGGTCGGTAACGATCTGAAGCTGCACACCTGCGAGTGGGCTCCGATGTGGGTCGTCGACTTCCCGATGTTCGAAGAAAACGACGACGGCAGCTTCACCGCGTTGCACCACCCCTTCACTGCACCCAAGTGCACGCCTGAAGAGCTGGAAGCCAACCCGGCCACTGCGTTGTCCCGTGCCTACGACATGGTCCTGAACGGCACCGAGCTGGGTGGCGGTTCGATCCGTATCCATCGCAAGGAAATGCAACAGGCGGTATTCCGTCTGCTGGGCATCGCCGAAGACGAGCAGCAGGAGAAGTTCGGCTTCCTGCTGGACGCTCTGAAATACGGCGCGCCACCGCACGGTGGTCTGGCGTTCGGTCTGGATCGTCTGGTGATGCTGATGACTGGCGCTCAGTCGATTCGTGAAGTCATTGCCTTCCCGAAAACCCAGAGCGCTGCGGACGTCATGACCCAGGCGCCGGGTGTCGTTGACGCCAAGGCCCTGCGTGAACTGCACATTCGCCTGCGCGAGCAGCCAAAGGCCGAGTGATGCCGGGCAGGGCGTGTCCTGGATACGCCCTGCATTGCCCGAATCGAGTGAAACTTTTTGCCTGTTGCATGGGCGAAAGGTGAAGGTGTTTCGAAAAGAATCTGGAGCGAGAAATGGCAGGTCATTCTAAGTGGGCGAACATCAAGCACCGCAAAGAGCGTCAGGATGCCAAAAAAGGCAAGATCTTCACCAAATGGATTCGTGAGCTGACCGTTGCCGCTCGTCAGGGTGGCGGCGATCCTGGCTCCAACCCGCGTCTGCGTCTGGCGTTGGACAAGGCGCTTGGCGCGAACATGACCCGTGACACCATTGATCGTGCTGTGGCGCGTGGCGTGGGCGCTTCCGATGGCGATGATGTCGAAGAGCTGGGTTATGAGGGCTACGGCCCGGGCGGCGTGGCGATCATGGTCGAAACCATGACTGACAACCGCAACCGGACTGCCGCCGCTGTGCGTCACGCGTTTACCAAATGTGGTGGCAACCTGGGGACCGACGGTTCCGTTGCCTACCTGTTCGACCGCAAGGGGCAGATATCCTTCGCTGCGGGTGTCGATGAAGACGCCTTGATCGAAGCGGCAATGGAAGCGGATGCCGATGACGTCGTGACCAATGAAGACGGCTCCATTGATGTCTTCACATCCTTTTCCGGGTTCTATGCCGTGCGTAACGCGCTGGAAACGGCGGGTTTCGAGGCGTCGGATGCGGAAATCGTCATGCTGCCGACCACCAGCGCCGTGCTTGATCTGGAAACCGCTGAAAAGGTGCTTAAGCTGATCGACATGCTTGAAGACCTGGATGACGTGCAGAACGTCTATTCGAACGCAGAAATTCCGGACGAGGTCATGGAGCAACTGGGCTGACTATCGTCAGACAAGCTGCACTGGAAGCCGGGGGAACGAAGCCGTGAGTGATTGCGGCTATCGGCCTCCGGCTTCTGCCTTTATGCTGCGCTCATTGTGTTGCGTCATCTTTTCTTGCTGCAGGCGTTATGACTCTTATTCTTGGTATTGACCCCGGTTCGCGAATCACAGGCTACGGCGTGGTGCGTGACACCGGCCGCGGCTGTGTCTACGTGGCGTCGGGCTGCATTCGCACCGGCAGTGGCGAGCTGCACGAACGTCTGCAAATCGTCTATCGCGGCGTTCGTGAGGTGATCAAGACCTACGGACCTGTGACGATGGGGATCGAAAAGGTCTTCATGGCGAAAAACGCCGATTCCGCGCTCAAGCTCGGCCAGGCCCGGGGCGCGGCCATCGTGGCGGGAGCCGAAGAAGAGCTCGAGATTGCCGAATATACGGCGACCCAGGTCAAGCAGGCTGTGGCCGGTACCGGTGGTGCCAATAAGGAGCAGGTGATGATGATGGTCATGCACCTGCTCAAACTGACCCAGAAACCACAGATCGATGCCTCCGATGCGCTGGCCATTGCGTTGTGCCATGCGCACACCCGTTCCAGTCTTCTTCCTCACGGTTTGAGCACGGCACGTAGCCGGGGCGGCAGGCTGCGTCTGTGACTGCATCATTCGCACGCATTTTTTTACTTGCAGGGCTGGCTGGCTCTGTGATGATTGTTCCCAACTTTTTCGCGCAAGCGACAGGCAACACGAAAGGATCTGAAACGTGATTGGACGTTTACGCGGCTTTCTCGCCGAAAAACAGCCTCCGCATCTGGTGCTGGACGTCAATGGCGTCGGTTATGAGCTGGAGGTGCCGATGACTACGCTGTACCGGCTACCTCACGTCGGTGAGCCCGTGACCCTGCACACGCATCTCGTGGTCCGTGAGGACGCGCACCTGCTGTATGGCTTTTATGAAAAGCGCGAGCGCGAACTGTTTCGAGAGCTGATCCGTCTCAATGGCGTCGGCCCCAAGCTGGCACTGGCATTGATGTCCGGTCTTGAAGTCGATGAGCTGGTACGCTGCGTTCAGGCTCAGGACACCTCGGCGCTGACCCGCATTCCCGGGGTCGGCAAGAAGACCGCCGAGCGGCTGCTGGTAGAACTCAAGGATCGCTTCAAGGCCTGGGAGTCGCTGCCCGGCACGTTCACACTGGTTTCCAGTGGTCCGAATCAGGCTGAACCCGTGGCGTCGGCCGAGTCCGATGCGGTCAGTGCGTTGATATCGCTGGGCTACAAACCTCAGGAAGCAAGCAAGGCCGTTTCCGCCATCAAGGAAAAAGATTTGAGCAGTGCCGATCTCATCCGGCGTGCATTGAAGGGGATGGGCTAAGTGATAGATGCCGACCGCTTGATAACCGCCACCGGCGGCCGTGATCGCGACGAACAGCTGGACCGTGCGATTCGCCCGCTCAGCCTGGCCGACTACATTGGTCAGCCAACGGTTCGCGAGCAGATGGAGTTGTTCATCCAGGCTGCACGAGGCCGTAATGAATCTCTGGACCACACGCTGATCTTCGGGCCTCCGGGTCTGGGCAAGACCACACTGGCCAATATCATTGCTCAGGAAATGGCGGTCTCGATCAAGAGCACGTCCGGGCCGGTGCTCGAAAGGCCCGGTGATCTGGCCGCAATTCTGACCAATCTTGAACCCAACGACGTGCTTTTCATCGACGAGATTCACAGGCTGTCGCCCATTGTGGAAGAAGTCCTGTACCCGGCGATGGAAGACTTTCAGCTGGATATCATGATCGGGGAGGGGCCTGCTGCACGGTCCATCAAACTCGACCTGCCGCCGTTCACGCTGGTTGGTGCGACCACCCGTGCGGGCATGCTGACCAATCCGTTGCGTGACCGTTTCGGTATCGTCCAGCGCCTGGAGTTCTACAGCATCGCCGATCTGTCGACGATTGTGACCCGTTCAGCCGGCATTCTGGGGCTGGTCATCGAGCCTGAAGGCGCGTTTGAAATTGCACGTCGTGCCCGTGGCACCCCGCGTATCGCCAACCGCCTGTTGCGCCGTGTGCGTGACTTCGCCGAAGTGCGCGGCAACGGGCAGATTACCCGGCAGACCGCCGATAAGGCCCTGAACCTTCTGGACGTTGACGAGCACGGGTTCGACCATCAGGACAGACGCCTGCTGTTGACCATGATCGAGAAGTTCGACGGCGGTCCGGTGGGTGTCGACAGCCTCGCGGCGGCCATCAGCGAAGAGCGCCATACGATTGAAGACGTACTGGAGCCCTATTTGATCCAGCAAGGCTATATGATGCGCACACCGCGCGGCAGGGTCGTGACCCGTCATGCCTATCTGCACTTCGGTCTTAACATCCCTTCCCGAATGGGAGAGCTGCCGGCCGCCGAGGAATTTATCGATGATCCGGCTGATTAAATGTGACGTCATGCAATTTAATCGCCGTCTGTGTGTCACATTGCCAGTCTCTTGGGTGTTACAGGCGGTGAGCGGCAAATCGTTGAAAAACAGTTGCCTGACCCGATTGGCAACGTGAGGAGTAAGCACTAGAGTATGCGCGCGCAAAACGGGGTTCAGTCGTTCGCACATCGCTGTCGCGTTTATTACGAGGACACCGATGCTGGCGGCATCGTCTACTACGTCAATTATCTGAAATTCATGGAACGGGCTCGTACCGAGCGGCTGCGCGATCTTGGTTTCGCCCAGTCAGCAATGGCGCAGGACAACCTGCTGTTTGTCGTGCACTCCAGCGAAGCGCGTTATCACAAGCCGGCGCGGCTGGATGACGAATTGCTCGTCAGTGCACAGGTAACCGAATTGAACCGTGTCAGCCTGCGCTTTCAACAGCAAGTCAGGCGGGCGTCGGATGCAACGCTGCTCTGCGAGGGGCAGTTCTTGGTGGCGTGTGTAAGCGCCGATAGTTTGAAACCCCGGGCCATTCCCGAAGCTCTGCGAGCGGCCTTTGCCGATCAGAGCGGCGCGGGCACACATTCAGAGCAGGAGATAAAGCGTGGAAGCTAACGTCGTCGACCATTCCTCCATGTGGAGTTTGGTCAGCAATGCCAGCATTGTTGTTCAGTTGGTGATGCTGATTCTGGTGGCCGCCTCGGTCACTTCATGGATCGTGATTTTTCAGCGCAGCAACATGCTGCGTGCAGGTCGGCGTGCACTGGACAGCTTCGAAGAGCGTTTCTGGTCCGGTATCGATTTGTCCAAGCTGTACCGTCAGGCAGGCAGCAATCCTGATCCTGATTCGGGCGTCGAGCAGATCTTTCGTGCAGGCTTCAAGGAGTTTTCCCGTCTGCGTCAGCAGTCAGGTGTCGATCCTGATGCGGTGATGGAAGGTGTGGCCCGTGCCATGCGTGTTGCCATTTCCCGTGAGGAAGAAAAGCTTGAGTCCGGTCTGTCGTTTCTGGCGACCGTGGGTTCCACCAGCCCGTATGTCGGTCTGTTCGGTACTGTCTGGGGGATCATGAACTCCTTCCGTGGTCTGGCAACCGCTCAGCAGGCGACCCTCGCCACTGTGGCACCAGGTATTGCCGAAGCCCTTATCGCAACAGCCATCGGCCTGTTCGCGGCAATTCCGGCCGTTATTGCCTACAACCGTTTCTCCGCGCGCAGCGAGACTCTGATCAGCCGTTACTACACGTTCGCTGAAGAGTTCCAGGCCATCCTGCACCGTAAAGTGCACACCAGCGAAGAGTGAGCAGGTAATTCCCCATGGCTTTAATCGCTCGAGATCGACGCAGAAAACGCAAGCCGGTCGCCGAAATGAACGTAGTGCCCTACATCGACGTGATGCTGGTGCTGCTCGTGATTTTCATGGTGACGGCTCCCATGATCAACCAGGGCGTGAAGGTCGACTTGCCCAAGGTCTCCAGCGAGGCTTTGCCGCAGGACAACAACAATCAGGTCCTGACCATTTCGATCAAGGCTGACAAGACCTATTACTGGAACCTTGGCAGCGAAGTCGATACCGACAAGCAGATGGACAAGGCAATGACCTTGCCTCAGCTGACTGCCGCCGTCACCAAGATCGTCGCTGCCGGGCGTGATGCCGGCAAGCAGACGCAGGTGTTCATCCGTGGTGACAAGACCGTTGATTACGGTTCGGTCATGGGCACGATGGGTGGGTTGCAGAAAGCCGGGGTCGGGAATGTTGGCTTGATTACCGAGGCCCCCTGATGCAGCCGATTCGAGAGCCGTCTGCCTCGGAAAGCTATTTCTGGCCCAGTGTCTGGGCTGTGGCGTTGCACATCCTGATTTTTGGCATGCTGTTCGTGAGTTTTGCCATGACGCCCGATCTGCCTGAAGCCAAGCCTATCGTTCAGGCAACGCTCTATCAGCTCAAGTCCAAGAGTCAGGCGACGACCCAGACCAACCAGAAAATTGCCGGCGAGGCGAAGAAGACCGCTGCACGACAGACTGAAGTCGAGCAGTTGGAGCAGAAGAAAATCGAGCAGTTGAAACAGGAAGCTGTCAAAGCTGCGGAACAAAAGAAAGAAGAGTCCGCTCAAAAAGCGGAAGAACAAAAGGCGGCGGACGAAGCCAAGAAGGCCGAGCAGAAAGCGGAAGAAGCCAAAAAGGCCGACGACGCCAAGAAAGCTGATGAGGCCAAGAAGGTCGCCGACGCCAAAAAGGTTGAAGAGAAACAACTGGCCGACATAGCCAAGAAAAAAGCCGAAGACGAAGCGAAGAAGAAAGCCGAGGAAGACGCCAAGAAGGCTGCTGCCGAGGAAGCCAAGAAGCAGGCTGCTGACGAGGCCAAGAAAAAGGCCGCCGAAGACGCCAAGAAGAAGGCTGCCGAGGACGCGAAGAAGAAAGCCGCTGCCGACTCCGCCAAGAAAGCGCAGGAAGCTGCCCGTAAATCTGCAGAAGACAAGAAGGCGCAGGCACTGGCCGATCTGCTGTCCGATAAACCGGAACGGCAACAGGCTCTGGCAGACGAACGTGGCGACGAAACCGCTGGCAGCTTCGACGATCTGATTCGCGTGCGTGCATCCGAAGGCTGGAGTCGTCCTCCATCGGCACGTAACAACATGTCGGTAACGTTGCAGATCGGCATGCTGCCGGACGGTACAATCGCCTCCGTGTCGATTGCCAAGTCCAGCGGTGACGGGCCATTTGACAGTTCTGCGGTTGCTGCGGTGAAAAACATTGGGCGTTTGACAGAAATGCAGGGTCTGAAGCCCGCTGACTTCGCTCCCTATCGTTCATTCAAGATGACATTCACACCTGGAGATCTAGCCTTGTGATCAACCTTTTTCGAGGACTGCTTTTCGTTCTCTGCTGTGCTGCCGGAGTCGCCGCCGCAGAAGAAAAGAACATTCTGGTCACCAGCGGCAGTGACCGTGCCACACCGATCGCTGTCGTACCGTTTGGCTGGCAGGGCGGCAACGTACTGCCGGAAGACATGGCGGAGATCATCGGCAACGACCTGCGCAACTCCGGCTACTACTCGCCGATCCCGAAGCAGAACATGATCAGCTTGCCGACCCAGGCCAGCGAAGTCATCTTCCGTGACTGGAAAGCACTGGGTGCCCAGTACGTCATGGTCGGCAACATTGTTCCTGCAGGCGGTCGTCTGCAGATTCAATACGCGCTGTTCAACGTAGCCACCGAACAACAGGTACTGACCGGTAACGTATCCGGTACCAATGACCAGCTGCGCGACATGGCGCACTACATTGCAGACCAGTCGTTCGAGAAGCTCGTGGGCATCAAGGGTGCGTTCTCGACGCGCATGCTGTACGTCACGGCAGAGCGTTTCTCGGAAAACAATACGCGCTATACCCTGCAACGTTCGGACTACGACGGTGCGCGTGCGGTAACGCTGTTGCAATCCCGTGAGCCGATCCTGTCGCCGCGCTTTGCGCCGGACGGCAAGCGTATTGCCTATGTGTCGTTCGAACAGAAGCGTCCGCGCATCTTCGTTCAACACATCGATACCGGTCGTCGTGAGCAGATCACCAACTTCGAAGGCCTGAACGGCGCGCCTGCGTGGTCGCCGGATGGCACCAAGCTGGCATTCGTGCTGTCCAAGGACGGCAACCCGGAGATCTACGTGATCAACCTGGCTTCGCGTCAGTTGAGCCGTGTGACCAATGACTCTTCCATCGACACCGAACCGTTCTTCGGCAAGGATGGCTCGACGATCTACTTCACGTCGGACCGTGGTGGAAAGCCGCAAATCTATAAAACCAATATCAACGGCGGTGGTGCCGAACGTGTTACGTTCGTGGGTAACTACAACGCCAATCCGAAATTGTCAGCCGATGAAAAGACGCTGGTGATGATTCACAGGCAGGACGGCTTCACTAATTTCAAGGTCGCAGTGCAGGATTTGGCCCGCGGAAGCGTAAAAATCCTCACAGATAGCAACCTTGATGAGTCGCCTACTGTTGCGCCCAACGGCACCATGGTAATCTACGCCACCCGCCAGCAGGGCCGGGGAGTCTTGATGCTCGTGTCCATTAACGGACGCGTAAGGCTCCCGCTTCCTACCGCTCAAGGCGAAGTCAGAGAACCTTCCTGGTCCCCTTACCTGAACTGACGCGGCGCTACACGATTTGCTTAACACACTGGGGTTCATTAGGAGTTTCAAGATGGAAATGCTGAAGTTTGGTAAGTTTGCTGCGCTGGCTCTGGCCATGGCTGTAGCTGTAGGTTGCTCGTCCAAAGGCGGCGACAATGCCGGTGCTGGCGCTGTCGACCCTAACGCTGGTTACGGCGCCAACACTGGTGCTGTTGACGGTTCCCTGAGCGAAGAAGCTGCTCTGCGCGCAATCACCACCTTCTACTTCGAATACGACAGTTCGGACCTGAAGCCAGAAGCCATGCGCTCCCTGGACGTGCACGCTAAAGACCTGAAATCGAACGGCGCTCGCGTTGTTCTGGAAGGCAACACCGACGAACGTGGTACTCGTGAGTACAACATGGCACTGGGCGAGCGTCGTGCGAAAGCCGTTCAGCGTTACCTGGTACTGCAAGGTGTTTCCCCAGCTCAGCTGGAACTGGTTTCCTACGGCGAAGAGCGTCCAGTTGCTACCGGCAACGACGAGCAGTCGTGGGCTCAGAACCGTCGCGTCGAACTGCGTAAGTAATTTGACATGCGAACGTGCCGACGTGCTCTAACCGTTTTGGCCCTCGCCCTTCCGCTTTCAGCGTTGGGTGCGGCTCCTGTGGTCGATAACAATTCTGGCTCTGGCAGCAGCAGTTATCCGCCAGCGGGTTATGGCACGTCCGGCGCCTATGCCGGGGGAGGGGTAACACCTCCTCCCTCGGCACAAGGTCAGCTGTTCATGCAGTTGCAGCAAATGCAGGAAGAAATCGCGCGTTTGCGCGGGCTTGTCGAGGTTCAGCAGAACGATATCCAGCGCATGAAGCAGGAAGCTCTGGAGCGTTATCAGGAACTCGATCAGCGTATAGCCAGTGGCGCAGCCGCTCCGGCTACCAATAATTCTCAACCTTCTGGTGGCGCTGTAGACGCCAGTGGGACGCCGTCGGCTCAAGCCGCTCAGGCACCGGCAGCAGGCACCGAGCCTCCTGACCCGGCGAAGGAAAAGCTTTATTACGAAGCAGCCTTCGATCTGATAAAGGCAAAGGATTTCGACAAGGCCAGTCAGGCCTTCACCGCTTTCCTGCGCAAATACCCGAACAGCTCTTATGCGGGCAATGCCCAATACTGGCTGGGTGAAGTGAATCTGGCCAAAGGCGACCTTCAAGGCGCAGGTCAGGCATTCGCCAAGGTGAGTCAGCAATACCCGAAGCACGCCAAGGTGCCTGATTCGCTGTACAAGCTGGCCGATGTAGAGCGCCGCCTGGGTCACAATGACAAGGTCAAAGGCATTCTGCAGCAGGTTGTTGCCCAGTATCCGGGTACCTCTGCCGCCCAGTTGGCGCAGCGAGACCTTCAGCGACTTTGATGTCCTGACTCGCAGATCAAGAAAGCCGCGCTCGTCGCGGCTTTTTTCGTTAGAATCTCGCACCCGAAATTCCGGTACACATTACGCTTCTCTGGATTCTGCGAGTGCAGAGTTCCTTGAAGTGCCTGACGGAGGCGGACGGCCTGTTTAGCTGTTACGCCCGTGGCTGATATGCAAGACACATTACGCATCACCGAAATATTTCACTCGTTACAGGGTGAAACCCGTACGGCTGGGCTACCCACCGTATTTGTACGCCTCACTGGCTGCCCTTTGCGCTGCCAGTACTGCGACAGCGCCTACGCATTTACTGGCGGCACCATCCATACGCTCGACGACATCATGGGCCAGGTCGCGGCCTATCGTCCTCGCTACGTATGCGTGACCGGCGGCGAGCCACTGGCCCAGCCCAATGCGATTCCATTGCTCAAGCGCCTCTGTGACGAGGGTTATGAAGTGTCGCTGGAAACCAGCGGCGCACTGGATATCTCGGCGGTCGACCCCCGGGTCAGTCGAGTCGTTGACCTCAAGACCCCCGGGTCGAAAGAGGTCACGCGCAACCGCTACGAAAACATGGAGCTGCTCACGCCCAACGATCAGGTCAAATTCGTGATCTGTTCGCGGGAGGATTACGACTGGGCGGTTTCCAAGCTCATTCAGTATGGGCTTGATCGCCGTGCTGGCGAGGTTCTGTTCTCTGCCAGTCATCATGAGCTGAAAGGCCGTGAGCTGGCCGACTGGATAGTGGCGGACAACCTGCCTGTACGCTTGCAGATGCAGCTGCATAAATTTCTTTGGGACGACGAGCCGGGGCGCTGAGATGACTGAATTGAACATGACCGAGAAAAGAGCCGTAATCCTGCTGTCCGGTGGCCTCGACTCCGCAACTGTCGTCGCCATGGCCCGTGCTGAAGGCTACGCCTGCTACACCATGAGTTTCGACTACGGTCAGCGTCATCGCGCCGAGCTCGACGCAGCCGCGCAGGTAGCTCGCGACCTCGGTGCGATCGAGCACAAGGTGATCGGCTTGAATCTCAATGGCATTGGCGGCTCGGCGTTGACCGACAGCTCCATTGCAGTCCCTGAGACGCCCTCTGAAGGCATTCCGGTAACGTACGTGCCGGCCCGCAACACTGTCTTCCTGTCGTTGGCCCTGGGCTGGGCAGAAGTGCTGGGCGCGCGCGACATCTTCATCGGCGTGAACGCCGTGGATTATTCGGGCTACCCGGATTGCCGTCCCGAGTTCGTCGAGTCCTTTGAGCGCATGGCGAATCTGGCGACCAAGGCCGGTGTGGAGGGGCAGGGCTTCACGATCCGCGCGCCGCTGCAGAACCTGAGCAAGTCCGACATCGTCAAGGCAGGCACTGCGTTGGGCGTCGATTACGCGCTGACGGTTTCCTGCTACCAGGCCGACGATCAGGGCCGTGCGTGCGGCAAATGCGACAGCTGCCGCCTGCGTGCAGAAGGCTTCGCCGCTGCTGGCGTAGCAGACCCGACGCGTTATTTTTAAGTTTTTTTAAAATAGGTGTTGTATTACTCATAAAAATCAGTAAGATACGCGCCACACAACAGAGGGTCGTTAGCTCAGTTGGTAGAGCAGTTGGCTTTTAACCAATTGGTCGTAGGTTCGAATCCCACACGACCCACCATTTCGAAAATCTGGAAGGCCCATGAAAATGCGGATTTCCAGATTTTTTTTTGCGTTGCCGATTGTCAGGGGAAAGAGCTGATTCGGCTTCCATCATGGCGTTGACGCAACGAGCTGTAAGGTCGTTGGCCAGTCTTTGGAATACCCTTCAATCGCCACGCTAGAGCTGCTCTGCTCGCGATTGGAATACAGGCGCCGAAGCGCCTGGTCCTATTTACCTTGGCAGGCGGGTTTATGGCTGACTCAGAAAAGCCTGCACCAAGCGTACGAAGTAGGTAGCGCCTGCCGGGAGCAGTTCGTCATTGAAATCGAAACTGGCATTGTGCAGTTCGCAAGGCCCGCTGCCGTGCTCGTGGCCACGATGCTCGCCATCTCCGTTCCCCAGAAAGGCATAACACCCTGGCACCTTCTGAAGAAGAAAAGAGAAGTCTTCCGAGGGCATGACCGGCTCGATGTCCCCTATGACCTGATCCGCGCCGAGCACCTCTCGCGCCACAGTGGCCGCGAATGCAGTTTGGCCAGCGTCGTTGATCGTCGGTGGATAAACTCGGATAAAGCTGACTCGGGCAATACACCCAAAAGCCGTTGCCAGGCCTGTGGCGATTTCTTGCATGCGCCGTTCAATCAGGTCGGTTAGCTGATCGTCGAAGGTGCGCACCGTGCCGCTCAGCCAAACGCTCTGTTCGATCACGTTGTCCGAGCTTCCAGCGTGGAACTGGGTGACAGAGAGAACAGCGGGATCAATTGGCCGTTTACTTCTGGTCAGGATCGCTTGTAGCGCGGTGACAATCTGCGCGCCCGCGAGCAGCGGATCATGTCCCTTGTGCGGCATGGCAGCGTGAGCGCCAATGCCATCAATATCGATTCGGAACCGGTTGCTTGAAGCCATCAATGCCCCGGCGCGGGTGGCTATGGTGTTGACTGGAAGTCCGGGCCAGTTGTGCAAGCCAAACACGGCATCAATCGGGAAGCGTTCGAGTAGTCCGTCGTCGAGCATGGCTTTGGCGCCTGCACCTTTCTCTTCGGCGGGCTGGAAAATGAACTGCACCGTGCCATGGAATCGCCGATTCGCCGCGAGGTATTGCGCCGCGCCGAGCAACATCGCGGTATGACCGTCATGGCCGCAAGCGTGCATAACGCCGGAGTTGCGGGAGGCGTGGGCGATGGCATTGATTTCCTGGATGGGCAGCGCGTCCATATCTGCGCGCAGGCCAATGGCGCGGACAGGCGAAGCGCTTTCGAGCGAGCCCCGCAGGGTGCCGACTACACCGGTTCTCCCGACGTTACGCGTCACTTCAATGTTCCATTTTTCCAGAGTTGACGCGACGAGCTCGGCGGTTCGATGCACCTCATACCCCAGTTCCGGGTGCGCATGAATATCGCGACGTATGCGACGGATGCCGGAGCTATCTGCTTCGATCTGGGGTATCAGGTTCATCTTGCACTCCTGGGACTTCGGGAATGCATTCACTCTGCTTTCTGTGCGATGGAAGCGCAACGGGGTTTTCCTATCGCATACCTGAGAGCTGGATCAATTGTCGCATCGAAGCGTGTCAGGGCTTCGGAGCCGATCAAAAGAGGAAACTGGAAAGCGCTTCGGTCGGTCAGGTTGACTTCTATGGTGCGTGAAGCTTCGCCCATGCACACGGTCAGGAGGATGACAGGCCGATTGGAGTACAAACTCCTGTCATGCGAGCCGCGATCATCCGCGCGGCGCTTGATCTGATCTATTCCCTCCAGCGGCCTTTCGATGACGCGGGTGTGACTGCCATCAATGGCAAGCTTGAAGCTGACCCAGCGCTCACCATTATGTTTGCCTGGCCTGATACCGCCAAAAAAAACGCCTCCACTAGGGAGGCGTTCCTGAGCTCTTACTGCATCAAACCAGATCGAAACGATCCAGGTTCATCACCTTGGTCCACGCCGCCACGAAGTCTCTGACAAACTTCTCCTGTGCATCCGCACTGCCGTAAACCTCGGAAATCGCACGCAGTTGAGCGTGGGAACCGAAGACCAGATCGACACGGGTGCCGGTCCATTTGACGGCACCGGTCTTGCGATCACGGGCCTCGAAGGTGTCGTTGGTACCCGAGGTCGCTTTCCACTCGACGCCCATGTCCAGCAGGTTCTTGAAGAAGTCGTTGGTCAAGGTGCCTGGCTTGTCAGTGAACACGCCATGCGTGCTCTGGCCGACATTGATGTTCAGGACCCGCAGGCCGCCCAGCAGCACACTCATCTCCGGTGCAGTCAGGGTCAGCAGTTGCGCCTTGTCGACCAGCAACGACTCTGCCGAGACTTTGTAGTGCCCCTTCTGGTAGTTGCGGAAGCCATCGGCAATCGGCTCAAGGAAGCTGAACGATTCAACGTCGGTCTGCTCCTGAGACGCATCTGCGCGGCCCGGTGTGAAAGGAACCGTGACGTGCTGGCCTGCGTTCTTCGCAGCCTGTTCGACGCCTGCACTGCCAGCCAGGACGATCAGGTCCGCGAGGGAAACCTTCTTGCCGCTCGACTGGGCGGCGTTGAATTCGCTCTGAATACCCTCAAGCGTCTTCAGAACAGCCGCCAACTGCTCAGGTTGGTTCACCGCCCAATCCTTCTGCGGAGCGAGACGCAGACGACCGCCATTGGCACCGCCGCGTTTGTCCGAACCACGGAAGGTAGAGGCTGCTGCCCATGCGATCGAAACCAGCTGCGAGACCGAAAGGCCCGACGCGAGGATCCTGGCCTTGAGTGCGGCAACGTCCTGATCGTCTATCAGCGCGTGATCAACGTTCGGAATCGGGTCCTGCCACAGCAGTTCTTCGGTCGGCATTTCCGGGCCGAGGTAGCGGGCCAGCGGGCCCATGTCGCGGTGAGTCAGTTTGAACCAGGCGCGGGCAAACGCATCGGCCAGTTGATCGGGGTTGGCCAGGAAACGGCGAGAGATCTGCTCGTAGGCCGGGTCGAAGCGCAGCGCCAGGTCAGACGTCAGCATGCTGGGCGCATGACGCTTGGCCGGGTCGTGGGCGTCCGGGATCTTGCCAGCGCCTGCGCCGTTCTTCGGCGTCCATTGATGCGCGCCGGCCGGGCTCTTGGTCAGTTCCCATTCGAAGCCAAACAGGTTTTCGAGGTACTCGTTGCTCCACTTGGTGGGCGTCGATGTCCAGGTCACTTCCAGGCCGCTGGTAATGGTGTCGCCACCTTTGCCTGTGCCGAATTTGTTGCTCCAGCCGAAGCCCTGCGCTTCAAGGCCTGCGGCTTCCGGCTCCGGACCGACGTTGTCGGCGGGGCCTGCACCGTGGGTCTTGCCGAAGGCGTGACCGCCCGCGATCAGGGCCACGGTCTCTTCATCATTCATCGCCATGCGACCGAAGGTTTCACGGATATCCTTCGCTGACGCAACCGGATCAGGAACGCCTTCGGGGCCTTCAGGGTTGACGTAGATCAAGCCCATCTGCACGGCGGCCAGCGGGTTTTCCAGATTTCGCTCGCCTTTATCGGTGCGGCTTTCTTCGTTAGCGTGATTCTCCGGCTCGGCCACCAACGTGCCGTCGCCCGGCTGCTGCATTTTCTTCTGCGCGCCGTAGCGCTCTTCACCACCCAGCCAGGTGGTTTCGGAGCCCCAGTACACATCTTCTTCCGGTTCCCATACATCAGGGCGACCGCCAGAGAAACCGAACGTCTTGAAGCCCATCGACTCCAGCGCGACGTTACCGGTCAGCACGATCAGGTCAGCCCAGGAAATCTTGCGGCCGTACTTTTGCTTGACCGGCCAGATCAGGCGACGCGCCTTGTCCAGGCTGACGTTGTCAGGCCAGCTGTTGAGCGGCGCAAAGCGTTGCTGACCGGCACCTGCACCACCACGGCCGTCACCTGTACGGTAAGTCCCGGCGCTGTGCCAGGCCATGCGAATGAACAGCGGGCCGTAATGGCCGAAGTCTGCCGGCCACCAGTCCTGAGACTGGGTCATGACCGCGCGCAGGTCCTGTTTGACCGCTTCGAAGTCGAGGCTTTTGAATTCTTTGGCATAGTCGAAACTCTCGCCCATCGGGTCGGAGAGGGCGGAATGCTGATGCAGGATCTTCAGGTTCAGCTGCTTGGGCCACCAGTCACGGTTGGTGGTGCCGCCGCCAGCAGCGTGGTTGAAGGGGCATTTCGATTCAGTTGACATGCTTGGTACACCTTTTTGTCAATGCGTGCGGCCATCCGGTCCACTCGCGGGACTTCAGACAGTAGGGATGGAACTCATTGGCGCTGCGTTCATGCCAGCCGCTTGATCAATGATCAGGCCAGCTCCACGGATACGTTGCGTTGCGGTGAACAGATTGCTGCGAGACAGTCTCACAACGCGCAACGCAGGTTTGAGCGCATTCTTATCATCAGGGTAAAACCACACGGCTTTCGCCACGCTCACCCAGATTAGCCTTCTTCGAGAAGATTTCTAATAGAAAGAACGTTAAGGCGTGATAGGAAAACTTCTTGCGCCATCCCGTTGAGGATGTGTCGGGAGGGGAGGTGATGGGTAAGCTTGAGCTTTGGGTCTGTAAACAACGATTCCGGGTTTCTGGGACACGTAGTCCAGAAAGGGCAGGTCGACAACCTTTCCTTTTTTCAGCGATGCATGCCTCAAGACCGGACCTTTGTCCGTTCTTATGAAGAAACCGACGTGGGTCACGTCAAGCCCCGGAAGCTCCGTGTAGAGGCCGATGTAGTCGCCCGTTTGCAAGTGACTGACCACTTCCTTGTCGACGAATTTGCTGGGGATATACGTAATGGTACGCCTGACCGTGGGCAAACCGGGAAGGTAGGCCGTGCCATCGCTCTTTGCATTCAGGTTCTTTTCAATGCTGACCGCGTGGGGGGTTATCCGAGACGTAAAATCGTCCGCCAGGGCGTGGTCTTTATCGTTCGCCCAGTCGCTGAAGAAATGCCTGCGGTTCAAAAAACCAACGGTGCCGTTTTTATAACGGGTCTCGATCAGGTTCTTCTCGAAATCGGATTCTGATGACGATTTCCTCAGGGCTTCCACATATTCGAGATAGGTAAAACAATCCAGTCCTCTAAAATCAATGACCAGTTGTTCTGCCATGCTGTCCGTGCCGCGCAGCATATTGGCACGGTAAGGCGTACCCATGAAAAACGCTGAAATGGCGTTGGTTCTCTGACCCGTATCCATGGGGCTGGTTTGATGCTTCAGGACGGTGTCGACTTTCGATGAGGTGTAATCATCCAGTTTCAAACTGACAGGCTGTGGTGTCGCTATAAGGTGACTGGAGGGATTATTCAGTGCTTTGGTTTCAGAAACGGCACATCCCGGCAGCAAGAAGGATGTTAAGGCCAACAGAACTGTTTTTCGCATGATGATTGATTTCTTACCTGCCAGCAGCTCATCACGGCCATGACGGCGCGAGCCGACCGTGTCGGAACGTTATGGAGGGCATTCGGAAAAAGGGGATGTCGAAGTGGAGCATCAACCAGCTGATCCACTTCGCCATCAACCTTCGCCCGCATGTATATCAAGCCTGTCTGGCATGTTGCAGGCTTTTGGGTCGTTTTGCGGTGAATGTTTGTTTAAGAGAATCAGACACAGACCACAGGTGAAGTTTTTTTCCACCGGTCAGGCAGCGCAGCACTCTGGACTTCGACTACGTGCGCTGTCTGTGCCTGGCTTACAGCTCCCCAGTCAGAAACTGTGCTCTGCCCAGCCCGAAGCTCCAGTCCTCGTCGCTGTTGATGACCATGGAGATCATCAAGTCCTGCGGTGATATTCCACAGTTTGCCTCCAGGCCCTCGGCGACCAGCTTATAAAATGTCTGCTTCATTTCGGCAGAGCGTGGTCTGCTGATCGCTGTAATCACGACAACATTCTGCGTTCGGGCAAACCCGAGCCCGGTGTCCTGAACGATCAATCGTGACGGCGCATGCTCGGTCACGATCTGGTAGCGATCCCTGACAGGGACCTGAAATGCTTCAACCATCGCGTTGTGGACGGTGTCCAGCAGCGTCGCCAGTGCTTCGTCAGAGCGACCTTGGATGACATCGATTTTGAGCAGCGGCATGTCGACTACCTTTAAACAGGATGTGAGATTTGATGTTCAAGCATTTCCTGAACAAGCGTCTGAATAAGCATTGCAGCGGAAAACTCTCTGGCCAACGGTGCACCTTGTCCTGCCCATTGAGCAGCAAAATCATGACAGCCCTTGGCTGCAGCGGCCGAGTGCAACGCCTTTGCGAGGTCGTAAGCGAGTGGGTATTCCGCCGGGCGGGGCAGGTTGGCGTCCAGCGCCTCCAGGTAGAGACGGTTGGAGATCCCACGGGCGGGCCGTCCCGAAATACAGCAGGTAACGCGTGTCTCATGGGCTTTGGCGGTTTTGAGTACGTCTCGATGTTCCTGCGTTGCTGATGATTCCGGGCACAGGATAAACGCGGTGCCCAGTTGGCAGCCGCTTGCCCCGAGCGCCATGGCTGCGTTGATACCGGCCCCGTCCATGATGCCTCCGGCAGCAATAACGGGCAGGTCTACTGACGAGCGGATGATCCGCAAGAGTGCGAATAATCCCAGTTCGTCATCCTGCCCGGGTGCATCGTCAAAAACGCCACGATGCCCGCCTGCCTCATAGCCCTGCGCAACGATGGCCTGAATACCCGCCTGCTCGAGCTGTCTGGCTTCGAGCAATGTTGTTGCACATCCCAGGGTAAATATCCCGGCCATCTTGAGTTCGGCGATCCATTCTTTTGGCGGTACGCCAAAGTGGAAGCTGACGACCGGCGGACGCTCCTCCAGCAGCATGTCGAGCATCGCTCGATCATTGACGAAGCTCTGGTAAATCTCTTTTAAAGCGCGTGGTGGGTTGGCGTCAAACTCTGCAAACGTTTCGGCCATGTACGTCAACCATGCCTGGTTCCTTGTCTCGTCGAACGCTGCCGGCGTGTGGCAGAACAGGTTGACGTTGAAAGGTCTGGCGGTGAGTGCCCTTGTCCGTCTGATCAGCTCGCGCCCCTGCTCAGGGTTACTGGCTCCGAGGCCTATAGAACCCAGAGCGCCTGCGTTGGATACGGCTGCAGCCAGCTCAGGCGTCGAAACGCCCACCATGGGCGCCTGAATGATGGGATGTTCGATTTCCAATAGGGACGATAAGCCTGTTCGTGACATGGATTAACCTGCCTTATGCTTCGTTGCACACACTGAATCCCGATGTCGGTGCCATTGAAAGTTGTCGTTCGATGGCTGCTTCGATGGGATGATGTCATGTATAGAGCAACAGGCATGCCACTGAAATGGCGCTTGTTAAACGGGAGTGCAGAACCGTTTCGGGTCTTTTTGACTAGGTCATAAAGACTGTCCTCAATCGGGTTGTGTCTTATTGACTCCATGGCTGCTGCATTGGGAGAGGAATTAACCAGCGCTGAAAATCGACGCCGTCAATGCTGTCCGTGAAAATTTACAGCAGTTGACCGCGTTGTGGCAGGTAGGCAACGTGGCAGCTTATGATTTCAACGTTTTAAAGCCGCTTTAACCTCCTCAAAAAAATCTGGAGCACTGCGTCATGACCCTGCATGAGTGGTTGGTATTTACGCTGGTTGCGATGTTGATCACCTTGACGCCCGGACCTGCCGTGATCATGGCGCTTTCCAATTCACTGGCCTATGGTCCTGGTCGGGCGATGATTGGTTCGCTGGGCAATGCTCTTGGATTGCTGGTCGTGTCTACCGCGACAATCGCCGGGCTTGGAGCGTTGCTGGCAGCCTCCGCAACGGCATTCGTGGTGCTTAAAGTGGCGGGCGCGGCGTACCTGGTCTTTTTGGGTATCAAGCAATGGCGCAACCGCGACAGTGCTTATTACGGTATCGATAAAAAAGCGGTACAAACGGCGTCCGTGGGCAAGTTGATTCTGCACGGCGTGTCCGTGGCGATCACCAATCCCAAAGCCATACTGTTCTTCGCCGCCTTTCTGCCGCAGTTCATTCATGGCACTGACCCAGCCGTCAGTCAACTTGCCTTGATGGTCGCCACGTTCGCTGCCTGCGCTGTGACTTCCCACTTCCTGTACGCCATGTTTGCGCAGGTCATCAAAAAGTATCTGAACTCGCCGGCGCGCATGCAAAAGATGAATCGAGTCTTCGGAGCGTCTTTCATGCTGCTTGGCGCCAGCCTGTTTACGCTTAAATCGAAAGCGGCCTAGGCCGGCAGTCTATAGGTGTGCAGCTGAACTACCGGATGCTGACGCTGCACACATGCCTCTTCAATAACGGCTCATGAAAATCGCAGCCCGTTTGGTCGCTATGGGCAGAGAACTCACGTCGAGCGTTTCGTTCTCGCTGTGCGCGCCGGTGCCCCATGCGCCCAGTCCGTCGAGACTTGCACTCACGTAAGGGTTTACATAGGACACGTCTGCGCCACCTCGATCAGCAGACGGGGCGGACTCCAGCGCCGGGCCGTCCAGGTCTCGACTCACGCGGCTGTAGGCCTCCAGCAATTTTTGGTTGCTGTCGCGCTCGGCCATGACGGGCATGATCGCCTTTATCGTTATTTCGCTGCTGGTCTGGGGCAATGGACGGCTGACGATTTCCTTCAGCCTGGTTTCTGCCGATTGTCGTTGCTCTTCGGTCTTGAAGCGCAGGTCGCCGTGCACGAGTACTGATTTGGCCACCGTGGTCTTCCTGCCTGAAGCCGTGCCTTGTCCGCTTGCGACATCCTCGTTTGCGGTGGAACCACCCAGAATCAGACCGGGGTTGATGGTTAAACCATCCTCTTCGGAAAGCTTCGAGCGGATCTCATCAAGCACACGAGCCGATTCGTACACTGCGCCATAGCCGGTTTTAGGTTGAAAGATGGTCGCGGAATGGTTGTCCAGACCGGTGCTGGTCAGAAACCACTCGCTCAAGCCTCTGCGATCGGTCACCAACTGGTTGGGAGACAGGGCGAATTCGAAACCCAGTGCAATATCGCTTTTTTTGGCTTCATCTATCAGGACGCTTCTTGAGATGGACGTCGGCTTGGCGGCGAACTCTTCGTCGCCGACCAGCACGACTGCAATGTTCATGGTGTCGAGCGCGCCAGTACTCTTCAGGGCTTGCAGCGCATAGAGCATCGTTACCATGCCGCCTTTGTCATCGATCACGCCAGGGCCTTTGGCTTTTTTGCCGCCTTCGGTGTAGGTGAACGTCTGAAAGTTGCTGTTTTCAGGGAAAACGGTATCCAGGTGACCGATCAGTAACAGTCGTTTGGCGGACCTGTTTCCTTCATGCAGTGCGACGAGGCTTCCCGCATGTTTCATTTCCGCCGGAAGTTCGTGCCAACGGGTGTCGAAACCCAGGGCTTCGAGTTTCTGCTTCATGATGTTGCCGACCCGAATGACACCCTCGGCGTTGTCGGTGCCGCTGTTGATGTTCACCAGTTGTTCAAGTAGCGCTATCTGTTCTGCACTGCGGCTATCGATATAGGAAACGATATTCTGTTCGTCCAACGTCGATCCGGCCATTGCACCGCTGGAGGCAAGTAGCAGGGTGAGCAGACAAATGCGCTTTTTCATGTCGAGTGTCCCGTCCAGATCGCGATGTTAGTCGGGTGTTGCTTGATGTCCATGCAAATGTGGATAGCCATGGAATCAGGGCCGGACATGATGCCGACTCATCAAAGGAGAAGGGCATTAAATATTATTAATCCTCAACTGACGTCGAAACGCCCACGCTTGGGCATTTAGAGGATTGGCCATGCATCGTTTTCGGTTATTACTCCTTCGCTCGATCAGTGCTTTATTCGTGTTGTTTCTGACGCTGGAAGGCGGATGTGCTGTTGCAGCCGTTATGCCTCCAGGCGGGGCTGTGGTTCCTGACTTCTATACATGGACCGACGGCGTACCAGACGTACCGGGAACGGTGCTTCGATCCGAACCATTGCCCATGGCAGAAAACCTTGGCAATGCAGTGATAAACATTCGGTTCCTGTACACCTCGACCGATGGCCTTGATAGCGCAAGGCAGGTTGTCGTCTCCGCCGCCTTATTTATCCCCCCAGGAAGCCCGCCACCGCATGGCTGGCCGCTGATGGCATGGGCGCATGGCACGGTGGGCAGTGCTGATCTCTGTGCTCCATCTTTCTCCGGGCGCAGTCCGCGTGACATTCGTTATTTGAATGAATGGCTCGCGCAAGGCTACGCGGTGGTTGCGACTGACTATCAAGGGCTCGGCACGCCTGGGCCCCATCCTTACGGGCTTAGCCGTCCCCTCGCGTTCAATATCATTGACAGTATTCGAGCGGTCATGAGTTCCGGCTTCGACCTTTCCGGTCAGGTTGTCGTGTTCGGCCAATCGCAGGGTGGCCGCGCGGCTTTCGCGACCGCGGTTTATGCCGGAACGTATGCGCCGGAGCTGAAGATCGTCGGCGTAGTGGCGACAGGTACGCCTTACGCCGGCGTGCAAAAACGACTTGGCGGGGCAGGTGGGTCAACGCCTTCGACACTTTCCTATAACCTGTTGAGGCTCAGCACCGGCGTGCTGCTTGACCCATCCTTCGTACCCACCGACTATTTGAGCGATCGCGCAATTCCCGCATTCGAACTCAGCCAGAGTGCCTGTCTGCATGCCATTGAACGCAGGGTCATTTCGGATAATCTCACCTTCGACAACAGTTTCAAACGTTCACCCGCGTCTGTTCTGGACAGGATAAACCTCGCGTCAGCCTATCCGACGCTGAGGTCGGACATTCCGATCTTTATTGGGACAGGCGGGCGAGATCATGAAGTCTCCGTTGCCCAGCAGGCCGCTTTGGTGGCTGATGCCTGTAAAGCGGGCAGCCGAATCGAATGGCATTTTTATCCGCAGTTAGACCATTCGGGCACGGTAAATGGCTCGCTGGCCGATTCGCTGAAGTTTGTTCGCAAGGCTTTTTCAGGCGAGGACATAACGGGTAACTGCAAAGCTGTTATACCGCGCATCCAGAAAGTCGATTCGCAGTGATGATCGGTATACCGCAATACAAAAACAAGAGTCATTCTCATCATTCGGGCTGTTTTTAAAACTGCTGTTAAATCAGCTTTTTAAAGTTAGAATCGGCCCCGCCTTCACATGCAGGACTGCCGCCTGCGCAAAAGCCGGAAGGCCTCCTCACAATGAGCGCCGCCGGCTTTTTCAATGCCTGTCTTTCGGGTGTAAACTTGCCTTTCGCGCTCAAGCGCCCTCAGGTCCCGCGAACATGACACAGATTTCCGAACGCTTTCTGGTACAAGCGCATCTTGATGCCAAGCAGCCCAAGACGCTGAGCCCGGAAGAGCAGGCGCATTACCGCGCCGAAATCGCAGCCGAGCTCAAGAAGCAGGACGCGGTGCTGGTCGCTCACTATTACTGCGATCCAGTGATTCAGGCGCTGGCCGAGGAAACCGGCGGCTGTGTAGCTGACTCGCTGGAAATGGCGCGTTTCAGCAACAATCACAAAGCCAGTACCGTGCTGGTGGCTGGCGTGCGTTTCATGGGCGAGACGGCCAAGATCCTCAACCCGGAAAAGCGCGTGTTCATGCCGACGCTGGAAGCGACGTGCTCGCTGGATGTCGGTTGCCCGGTGGACGAGTTCTCGGCGTTCTGCGATCAGCATCCAGAGCGCACTGTAGTCGTCTACGCCAACACCTCGGCAGCGGTCAAAGCCCGTGCTGACTGGGTCGTGACCTCGGGCTGCGCTCTGGAAATCGTCGAGAGCCTGATGGACAACGGCGAGAAGATCATCTGGGCACCGGACAAGCACCTGGGTCGTTATATCCAGCGCGAAACCGGTGCCGACATGCTGCTCTGGGACGGAGCCTGTATCGTCCACGAGGAATTCAAATCCAAGCAGTTGGAAGATATGAAGGCGCTGTATCCCGAGGCGGCGATTCTGGTCCACCCCGAGTCGCCGGAAGCCGTCATCGAACTCGCTGACGTCGTGGGCTCGACCAGCCAGATGATCGCCGCCGCTCAACGCTTGCCGAACAAGACCTTCATCGTGGCCACGGACCGCGGCATCTTCTACAAGATGCAGCAGCTGTGCCCGGACAAGATCTTCATCGAAGCGCCAACGGCCGGTAATGGCGCGGCGTGCCGCAGTTGCGCGCACTGTCCGTGGATGGCGATGAACACCCTTGAACGCACGTTGCAGTGCCTGAGAGAGGGCTCCAACGAGATATTCGTCGATCCTGCAGTCATTCCCAATGCAGTGCGTCCTTTGCAGCGCATGCTGGATTTCACTCACGCAGCGCGCATGAGACAGGCGGGCAATGCCTGACAGGGCTGACAAACGCAAGCAAAAAGCCCGACTCGACTGTCGGGCTTTTCGTTTTCGGTACTGGTGTTACAGCGCAGTCAGTTCATCATTTCCTTGACCATGCGTTCCTGCTCGATCAGGTCCTTCTGCCGCGCATCGATGCGTGAAGCCAGCTGAAAGTTGTTGGCCGAGCGACGCTTGGCGAAATCGAGTTGCTGAATGGCCTGACGGAAGTCACCGACCAACGCGAAGTACTCGGCGCGAGCCTGATGCAGGCCCACCGTATTGCCATTCAAGCCACGAGTTTCGGCCACGACATACCAGATGTCCGGATCGTCGGGACGCGTCTTCAGCAGCGCCTCAAGGCTTTTTTCGGCTTCGGCGGTGCGGTTCTGCTTGAGCAACACGTCGATACGCACATCGTTGAGCGGGTAGTTGTTCGGGTAAAGCGTCAGCATGCGGTCGACCCGTTGCTGCGCGTCGGGCAGGCGGTTGTTGGTGATGTCCAGTTCGATCTGCGTCAGGTTGTAGGTGATGTCATTCGGTGACTTCTCCAGCAGTGGCTTGAGGCTCTCGCGGGCCTCATTGAGCTGGCCACCCTTGATCTGTGCGATGGCCAGGCCATAGCGCGCGGCTTCGGATTTCGGGTTTTCAACCAACTGGGCGCGGAAGCGTTTGGCGGCAATGCCGGGTGTTTCCTCATAGATCAACGCAACCCGTGCCCGCATCAGTTGATACAGCACGCTGTCTTCCTTGCCGCCCGGTTTGGCCTGTTCGGCGCGGTTGCGGGTATCGGCAATCCGCGATTCACTGACCGGGTGAGTCAGCAGAAACTCAGGCGGCCTGGCATCGAACCGATACTGACGCATCAGGCGCTCGAACATGGTCGGCATGTTGCGCGGGTCATAACCCGCCTTTTCCAGGTTGAGAATGCCGATACGGTCGGCCTCCTGCTCGTTCTGGCGTGAGAAACGGCGCTGTTCCTGGATGGCGGCAGCTTGTGAACCTGCAATGGCGGCGATACCTGCGTCACCGGCTCCTGCGGCAGCCATCACGATACCGGCCAGCATGGCGGCCATGACCGGCACCTGCATGCGCTGCTGTGCTTCGATGCCTCGGGCAAAGTGACGCTGCGACAAGTGGGCGAGTTCGTGAGCGAGCACCGAAGCGTATTCGCCTTCGGTCTGGGCATTGAGAAACAGACCGCCGTTGACGCCGATGATCCCGCCGGGTGCGGCGAAGGCGTTCAACTGGGGGCTGTTGATCAAAATGAATTCGAGGCGCCGGTCCTGGACTTGGCTGGTTTCGGCCAGGCGATAGACTGTCGTCTCGACGTAATCCTTGAGCTGCGGGTCCGACAGTTGGCTGACCTGGCCACGCAGCAGGCCCAGCCAGGCACGGCCCAGTTTGTGTTCCTGCTCGGGAGAAACGATGGAAGAACTCGCGTCGCCAAGGGATGGCAGGTCATCGGCCATGCTCGGTACGGAAAACAGGCAGGCGAGCGTGAGCAGTGTAGGACGCAAAAAATTCATGCACGGAGCTCTTTTCTGAAGAGCCTGTACTGTAGCTGGCTAAATGGCGTGCTGACCAGAGTGAGGTATTCTTGCTGGCTGGCCAGCGATGCCTTTCGCAGCCTGCTTTGTAATTCGATGTGTCTGCTAGGAGAGAAACGATGTCTGACCCAGTAGCGCGCCCCGAGGCGTGTGACGCCGAGCTTGATGCGAGCGGACTCAACTGTCCGTTGCCCCTGCTCAAGGCCAAGATGGAGCTCAACCGTCTGGCCAGTGGTGCCGTGCTGAAAGTCATCGCGACCGATGCCGGTTCCCAGCGTGATTTCCGTACGTTTGCCCGACTGGCTGGCCATGAACTTGTGCATGAAGAAGTGGAGGCGGGTGTCTATCGTTACTGGCTGCGCAAAGCCTGATTGCCGCGATTTTTTCGAAAAGGATGTTTGATGTTCAATGTGCTTCGCGGTTGGGTGCAGCGCTACTTCTCTGATGAAGAAGCCGTGGTGCTGGCTGTTCTTTTGTTCTTGGCGTTCACTCTGGTGCTCACGCTGGGCGGCATGCTGGCGCCAGTCCTGGCCGGGCTGGTCCTGGCGTTCCTGATGCAGGGCGTGGTCAATTTTCTGGAGCGCTTTCGCATTCCGGAGGTTGCCGCAGTAGGGTTCGTGTTCGCCCTGTTCATCGGCGCACTGCTGGTGTTCCTGCTGGTGCTGGTGCCACTGCTCTGGCACCAGCTCATTACGCTGTTCAACGAACTGCCGGGCATGCTCGCGAAATGGCAGTCCCTGCTGCTATTGCTACCGGAGCGCTATCCGCACCTGGTGTCCGACGAGCAGGTACTGCAGGCCATCGAGGTGGCGCGCGGCGAGATCGGCAAGTTCGGACAGCTGGCAGTCACCTTGTCCCTGTCGAGTCTGCCGCTGGTGGTCAACCTGATGATCTATCTGGTGCTGGTGCCCATTCTGGTGTTCTTCTTTCTCAAGGACCGCCGCATGATCGGGCGTTGGGCGCGGGGTTATCTGCCGCGCGAGCGGGCGCTGCTCACTCGCGTTGCCGAAGAAATGAATCGCCAGATCGCCAACTATATCCGTGGCAAGGTGATCGAGATCTTCATCTGTGGCGGCGTGACCTACATCGCGTTCGTCGCGCTGGGGCTCAATTACGCCGCGCTGCTGGCGATGCTGGTCGGTATTTCAGTGGTCGTGCCTTATGTGGGCGCGGTGGTGGTGACTGTGCCTGTAGCGCTGATCGGTCTGTTTCAGTGGGGTTGGGGTGATCAGTTCATCTACCTGATGATGGTGCACGGCATCATTCAGGCGCTGGATGGCAACGTGTTGGTGCCGCTGCTGTTCTCCGAGGCGGTCAACCTGCATCCGGTCGCGATCATCTGCGCCGTGCTGCTGTTCGGCGGTTTATGGGGCTTCTGGGGGATTTTCTTCGCGATCCCGCTGGCGACCCTGTTCAAGGCCGTCCTCGATGCCTGGCCGCGCAATGAGCCGACGGTGGCGCCATTGCTGTAGCGTCGGGCGAAGGTCGCTGCGGTGCATTGCGCGCCGCAGCGATGTGTCACATCAGGCCTTGTTCAGGGCTTCAGCCTGGGCCAGTACTTCGGCCACGTGGCCCGGCACTTTCACACCACGCCATTCCTGACGCAGCACGCCTTCCTTGTCGATCAGGAAGGTGCTGCGATCAACGCCAAGGTATTCCTTGCCGTACAGCTTCTTGAGCTTGATCACGTCGAACAGTTGGCAGACCGCCTCGTCCTTGTCCGAAATCAGCTCGAACGGGAACGATTGCTTGGCCTTGAAGTTTTCGTGGGTCTTCAGGCTGTCGCGGGACACGCCCAGTACGACGGTGTTGGCAGCCTGGAACTGCGCGATGTGATCGCGAAAGTCCTGGCCCTGCGTGGTGCAGCCCGGCGTGTTGTCTTTCGGATAGAAATAGATCACCACCTGCTGGCCCTTGAGCTCTGACAGGGTGACGGTCTGGCCGCTGGTGGCGGCTGCCTGGAAGTCGGGAACGGATTGATCTACTGCAACGGCCATGAGGATTCCTTACATCGGGGCTTGTGGGCGCCAGGGTTCGATCAGCGCGTCGAGATTCAGTGCGTCGGCAAAATCGAGGAACTGATCACGCAGCCAGCTGATTTGCGTGCCGGCAGGCAACGTGACGGTGAAGGTGGCGTTGAGCATGGTGCCGCCTGTCTGCGGGGCCTGATAGGTGTCGCAGATCAGGTTTTCCAGTTCGACGTTATGGTCGATAAAGAACTGGCACAGCTCATTGATGATGTCCGGGCGGTACGCCGAACTGACGTAGGCCACGTAGGGCAGGGCTTCCGGACGGCTCTCGGAGGTGGCGCTGCGCACGACGCTGATCGTGAACGCATGCTTCTTGGCAAGGCCCGGCAGGCCGGTCTCCAGGCGCGCCAGGGCATCCCAGCTGCCTGCAACCTGAAGGATCAGTGCGCTGCACTCGCCGTGGCGGGTCAGGCGCGAGGTAACCACCGAGCAGCGATTTTCATGGCTGGCTCGGCACAGGACGTTGGTCAGCTCCATGGGGTTTGCGCCAAGGGCACTGATGACAAGGAATTGTTCGCGAACTGTGGGGGTGGACGACATGCAGCATTCCTAGACGATGAGCGGTCGGTACTTTTTTGGTCTTGCGGGGCTTTTTCGACAATCGAGAGCGCGAGACACCGACCTGAGCCCCGGTGCGTCTGGCGTGCATGGCCTGGCCATGGCTGGGCTGGAACGCGCTGGGGCGGGGCTTCTGGCGACAAATTCGACCGATTGAGCGAGGTGCGCAGGTGACCAGTACCGATCAAAGGACGAAGGGTAGCGAAAACCATCGCTCAGGGGAATGCTCAGAGCGCGGTACTTCGCTTGTACAAGCATGATAGCGCCAGTACCATTACGGCTCTCTTTTTCCGGCAGGAGCGGTTGCATGATTGCGGGCAGTATGGTGGCACTGGTCACACCCATGGATGCACAAGGTCGTCTGGACTGGGACAGCCTGAGCAAACTGGTGGACTTCCACTTGCAAGAGGGCACCAACGCCATTGTTGCCGTCGGCACCACAGGCGAGTCGGCGACGCTTGATGTGAACGAACACATCGAAGTCATCCGTCGCGTGGTCGATCAGGTGGCTGGACGCATTCCGGTGATTGCCGGCACAGGCGCCAATTCGACGCGTGAAGCGGTCGAACTGACCACCAACGCCAAGACCGCAGGTGCCGACGCGTGCCTGCTGGTGACGCCTTACTACAACAAGCCGACCCAGGAAGGGCTGTTCCAGCATTTCAGCCATATCGCCAATGCGGTCGACATCCCGCAGATTCTCTACAACGTGCCGGGCCGTACTGCCTGCGACATGCTGCCAGAGACCGTGGTGCGCCTGTCTGCCGTGAAGAACATCATCGGCATCAAGGAAGCCACCGGTAACCTGCAGCGCGCCCGTGACATCCTGGCAGGCGTCAGCAGCGACTTCCTGGTCTACTCCGGCGACGACGCCACTGCCGTCGAATTGATGCTGCTGGGTGGAAAGGGCAATATCTCCGTCACCGCCAACGTTGCACCGCGCGCCATGAGCGATCTGTGCGCTGCGGCCATGCGTGGCGATGCCGAAGCGGCCCGTGCGATCCACGAAAAGCTGATGCCGCTCAACAACACACTGTTTATCGAATCCAACCCTATCCCCGTGAAGTGGGCGTTGCATGAAATGGGTCTGATGCCGGACGGTATCCGTCTGCCGCTCACCTGGCTCAGCGAAGCCTGTCACGAACCGCTGCGACAGGCCATGCGCCAGTCCGGCGTCCTGGTTTAATTGAGGAAGTACTACGCAATGAAGCGATTGGCCGGACTTTCTGCACTTGCCTTGATTATCTCCAGCACCAGCGGTTGCGGTTGGCTCTGGGGCGAAGACGGTTATTTCCGTGATCGCGGCAGTGATTACCTTCAAGCGTCCCAGACAGCACCGATGCAGGTGCCTGCGGACGTCTCCGGCGTCAAGCGCCTTGACCCGCTGCTGCCGATCCCGCGCAACGTCGCCGACAGCACGCAGAAAGACGGCGAATACGTCGTTCCGCGTCCGTTGCCGTTGGGAACTGCCTCCGAGTCGAGCGACTTCAGTCTGCAGAAGAGCGGCGACGCTCACTGGATTCTGGCTCAGCGCCAGCCTGCCGAAGTTTGGCCGGTTGCCCACCAATACTTCGAAGACAACGGTTTCCGCATCGCTGAAGAGCGTCCGCAGACCGGTGAATTCAGCTCATCCTGGCAGCGCCTCGACGAACTGTCCGCTTCAGTGGCCAAGCGCCTGACTGCAAGTGGCGTGTCGGCCGACTCGGAAACCCGCGTGCGGGTCCGTATCGAACCGGGCGTACAGCGCAATACCAGTGAAGTCTATGTGGTCAGCGTAGAGCGCCCTGCAGGCAGCACTTCTGATGTGGCGTTCCCGAATCGCACCACCAACCTGGGTCTGGATGCAGCGCTGACCGACGATCTGCTGGCCAGCATGAGCCGCAACGCCGAGAAGGGCGGTTCCATCTCCCTGCTGGCAGCGCGTGACTTCGACACCCCGAGCCGTGTCGCCCTGAGCGAAGACGGCAGCGGCAACCCGGTCCTGAACCTGGGTGCCGATCTGGATCGTGCATGGTCGAGTGTCGGCCGTGCGCTGGATCAGGGTGACTGGCGTGTCGAAGACATCAACCGCAGCCTGGGCCTGTACTACATCAACCTCGCAGAGAAGGCCCAGAAGCCTGAAAACGAGCCTGGCTTCTTCGGCCGCATGTTCGGCAGCAAGAGCAGCAAGGAAGAGATCGATGCACGTGCCGAGCGCTATCAGGTTCGCCTGAGCAAGGTGGGTGACAACGTTCAGGTCACGGTCGAGAAGAACATCAATACCGTTGCGCCGGCAGATGTTGCCCGCCGCGTATTGAGCGTTATTCAAGACAACCTGGGTTAAGTGCGCTTCGCGGTTCTGGGCAGCGGCAGCCGGGGCAACGGCACGCTGGTCGCAAGCAACGATACGTACGTGTTGGTCGATTGCGGTTTCTCCCTGCGGGAAACCGAGCGACGCCTGGCTCGCCTGGGTGTCGCAGGCGAGCAACTGAGCGCCATTCTGGTGACCCACGAACATGCCGATCACGTGCATGGCGTGGGTTTGCTGTCTCGGCGTTACAATTTGCCGGTCTACCTCAGTGGCGGCACCTTGCGCGGGATGCGCAAGCCGGTCGAGGCGGCCGGATTGCTCACCGGTGGCGAGCGATTGCAGGTCGGCGCGCTGGACATCGATGTGGTGTCTGTCTCGCACGATGCGCTCGAACCCACGCAGTTCGTCTTCAATGACGGTCGACGCCGCTTTGGTCTGTTGACCGATCTGGGGTCGTATTGCCCGAACGTGCTGCAGCGTTATCACGGCCTGGATGCCTTGATGATCGAAGCCAACCACTGCCGCGACATGCTTGCCCGAGGCCACTACCCGGTCTTTCTCAAGCAGCGCGTAGGCTGTGAAACAGGACATTTGAACAACCATCAGGCCGCCAACCTGGTGAGCGAACTGGGATGGCAGAGCTTGCAGCACCTCGTGCTGGCTCATCTCAGCAGCAAGAACAACCTGCCGCATCTGGCCCGGCAATGTTTTGTCGACACCCTCGGGTGCGACCCGGACTGGCTGCAACTGGCCGATCAAGATTCAGGGCTCGACTGGCGACACATCGCCTAGCCCAACTACTTAGCAAGCGGAGCCCATCATGGAAAAACGTGAAGAACTCTACCGCGGCAAAGCCAAATCGGTTTACAAGACCGACGACGCTGACCGCTTGATCCTGCTGTTCCGTAACGACACCTCGGCGTTCGACGGCAAGCGCATCGAACAGCTGGACCGCAAAGGCATGGTGAACAACAAGTTCAACGCCTTCATCATGCAGAAGCTGGAAGAAGCGGGCGTTCCGACCCAATTCGACAAACTGCTGGGCGACAACGAGTGCCTGGTCAAGAAACTGGACATGATCCCGGTCGAGTGCGTTGTGCGTAACTACGCTGCTGGCAGCCTGGTCAAGCGCCTGGGCATCGAAGAGGGCACTAAGCTCGATCCGTACACCTTCGAACTGTTCCTCAAGGACGACGCCAAGGGCGACCCGTTCATCAACGAATCCCACGTCGTGGCATTCGGCTGGGGCACCGCCGAGCAACTGGTCCGCATGAAAGAGCTGTCCCTCAAGGTCAACGAAGTCCTGCAGAAGCTGTTCGACGACGCAGGCCTGCTGCTGGTCGACTTCAAGCTTGAATTCGGTGTGTTCCACGGCGAAATCGTTCTGGGCGACGAATTCAGCCCCGATGGCTGCCGCCTGTGGGACAAGGACACACGCAAGAAAATGGACAAGGACCGCTTCCGCCAGGGCCTCGGTGAAGTCATCGAAGCCTACGAAGAAGTCGCCAACCGTCTGGGCGTACCGCTTTAAGCTGCAAAAACGACGCAAGCGTTTGATAGCACGAAAAAAAATGGCCTTAGGGCTTCGCGTTACGTCTCGATGCTGTTATGATGCGCGCCGTTGGAGAGATGCCAGAGTGGCCGAATGGGACGGATTCGAAATCCGTTGTACCTTCACCGGTACCTAGGGTTCGAATCCCTATCTCTCCGCCATATACTAAAGCCCCAGAAGCGATGCTTCTGGGGCTTTTTCGTTTCCGGTCTGTTAAGTTCTGAACCTATTCCCGAGAGGCGACAGATGGATTTCCAGCATGTTCTGACACACCTCAAGGCCCGATTGCCAGGTCTGATTGCGATTTACCTGTTCGGTAGTCAGGCTGACGGCCATGCGAATTCCGAAAGCGATCTGGATCTGGCTGTGCTCGTGTCAGGTGTGCTGGACACGGTCGAGCTTTGGCATCTGTCGGGAGAAATTGCAGACATCGTCAATCTGTCTGTCGATTTGGTCGATCTGCGTGCAGCATCTACCGTCATGCAATATCAGATTATTACCAAAGGTCAGCGCCTTTGGGCCAGGAATGAATCGGCAGGAATATTCGAAGCATTTGTGCTCAGCGAAAAGACCTCACTGGACGCCTCAAGAGCGGGCCTCATCGAGGATATTCAAGCAAAAGGGATTGTTTATGGTCGATGATGTGCTGGTCAATAAGGCGGCTTCTATCGAACGCTGCGTGGCGAGAGTGCGTGAGGAGTACGAGAAAGATCCTGACACTTTCGCGTTCGATTTTACGCGTCAGGATGCTGCCATTCTTAACATCCAACGTGCTTGTGAAGCGGCCTTGGACATGGGCCAGCACTTGATTCGGCGCGAGGGCCTTGGTGTGCCGCAGAGCGCTCGGGATGTATTTGAATTACTCCATCGCGGAGGCTGGCTTGAAGCGTCATTGCTGCCAGTGATGAAAAACATGGTGGGTTTTCGAAACATAGCGGTGCATGAGTACCAGACGCTGCAACTGCCGATCATGGTGGCGATCATTATGCAGCATCTGGGCGACTTTGTTCTTTTCAGTTCGGCGATTCTTCGTCGCGATACGGCTGGCTGAGCCGATAGCCGCTTCCTTTCCAGATTCATTACTCGGGTGGTGCTAGCTTGGCTGCCTGTGATCCGGATCGAGAGACGCATGTTTCGTGCCTGCACAGCTGTTGAAGTCAAACTTTCAAGAAGGTAATGGTGTAGGTATATTTTTTATTCAGGGTTTTTATCGCTTACCCTATTAGCGATTTTGCCTAATGTGGTAGCGCCATCAATCTCGTCGTCGGGTAGCTCGATGTTGAACTCTTCTTCCAAAGCCATGATGATGTCGGGAATGTCGAGCGATTCTGCTCCTAGATCAGATGAAAGGCTCTGATGCTCTGCGAGCGTTGATGCGTCAACGGAGAGTTGGTGTGCTATTATCTTTTTTATGCGGTTTTCAATATCTTCCTTTTTCATGGGCTTTCTCTTCTTCCTATAATCACGCACATTTTTATAGGCTTGCTAGGTCTAGCAAAGCTGTTACTGGGTTTGCGTGTTTTTTATTATGTGGTCTATTGCGTCGTCAACTGTTTTTACGTCCCAGTCCCAATTCCAAAGCTCAGTGTTTTCGTTGACGAGTCCGAAGCGTTCGATAACTTTAGATAAGAAGGTAAATATATCTATGCCGTTTTCGTTTGCAAAGTTTTTGAGTGAACGTTTGAATGAGTCAGCCCGAAGAGGATGGCCAAAATATTCTTTCGATAGGCTTTGTAGCTCAGCTTTAACAGTTTCACTGTCCATGACGATCTCCTTGTTTAGGTAATCATGGACTTATGCTCAACCTCTCCAAGCGAGTTTTCAACTATCAGAATCAATAGGTTCGCCACTCTGTAAATGCTGGATATTCAGCTACTTCAATGTGCCTTAAAACATTACCCATCCCTCACCGCCGCCCCGTCCGCGTACTCACATCCACCCAGACCGCCAGCACCAGAATGCTGCCTTTCACGATCATCTGCCAGTAACTGTCCACATCCAGCATGGACATGCCGTTGTCCAGACTCGTGATCACCAGTGCCCCCAGCAGTGCGCCGTAGACTGTGCCGGAGCCGCCGCGCATGGAGGTGCCGCCGATGAAGCAGGCGGCGATGGCGTCGAGTTCGCCCATGTTGCCGGCCGACGGCGATCCTGCTGCGAGGCGGGCGGTGTTGACCATGCCGGCGAGGGCGCACATGACGCCCATGATGCCGAAGATCCACAGTTTGACGGCTTGTACGTTGATGCCGGACAGGCGTGTGGCTTCCATGTTGCTGCCCACCGAATAGACGCGGCGGCCGAACACGGTCTGGCTGGTGACGTAGCTGAATACGCCCAGCAGGACCAGCAGAAGCAGCACGGGCACCGGAATGCCGTCGTAGCTGTTGAGGGTGTAGACAAAGCCTGCCACCACGGCGCCGATCAGCACGACGCGGGTGGCGTCACGAGCCATGGAGTGGGCGGCCAGGCCGTGCAGGGCGCGGTTGCGGCGTTGTCGCCAGGTGAGGAACAGGGTGAGGGCGAAGAGGACGATGCCCAGGCCGGTGCCGACCGCATGCGGCAGGTAGCCCTGGCCGACGTATACCAGCTCCGGCGAGACTGGCGCGATGGTGGTGCCGCCGGTGATGCCCAGCAGAATGCCGCGGAACGCCAGCATGCCGCCCAGGCCGACGATGAACGACGGGATGCGCAGGTAGGCGGTCATGTAGCCGTTTGCCAGGCCGATCATCAGTCCGCACAGGGCGACGATGCTCAGGTTGGCGAGCAGCGGTATGTGGTAGATCACGTCGAGAATCGCCGCCAGGCCGCCCAGCAGGCCGAGCAATGAGCCTACCGACAGGTCGATCTCGCCGCTGATGATTACCAGCACCATGCCGCAGGCGAGGATGCCGGTGATCGACATTTGCCGCAGCAGGTTGGACAGGTTGCGCGGGGTCAGAAAGCCGCCTTCGGTCTGCCAGCTGAAGAACAGCCAGATGATCGCCACGGCGATGACCAGTGCGAGCATTTTGTAGCGGGAAAAGAGCTGTTTGACCTGATTCATCTACGCGGTCTTCCGATCATTATTGTTATGGCCATCGGGATGGCTGAGCGCGGCGGCGAGCACCTGTTCCTGGGTGAGATCCTGATTGATGAAGTCGCCGCGCAACTGACCTTCGCCGATCACCAGCACGCGGTCGGAGACGCCCAGCACTTCGGCCAGCTCCGAGGACACCATGATGATCGACACACCAGCAGCTGCCAGCGCGCCCATCAGTTTGTAGATCTCGTATTTGGCTCCGACATCGACGCCTCGGGTCGGCTCATCAAGAATCAGCACGCGCGGCTTGGTGAGCAGCATCTTGGCCAGCACGGCCTTCTGCTGATTGCCACCGGACAGGCTGGTGATCGGCAGGAACGGGCTCGCGGTCTTGAGGTGCATGCGCGAGATTTCCCGGTCGATGCTGCCCAGTTCGGCTTCAGCATCGATGCGGGTCATCTTCGAGTAGCTGTCCAGCACGGCGAGGGTGATGTTCTGGCCCACGCCAAGGTCCGGAATGATGCCCTGACGCTTGCGGTCTTCGGGGACCATGCACAGCCCGGCGCGGATCGATTTGAGCGGCGTGCGCGTGTCGATCTGCCGCCCCTCAAGCCAGACCTCGCCTTCGTAGCGACCGGGATAGGCACCGAACAGCGCAGAGACCAGTTCCGTGCGTCCGGCACCGACCAGCCCGGCAATGCCCAGAATCTCGCCCCGCTTGAGCACGAATGAGATGTCGTCTACACGTTTGCGCTTCGGGTTGTCGACGTCGTAGCAGGTGAAGTGGCGCGCTTCGAACATCACTTCGCCCACGTCGTGCGGTTCGGTGGGGTAGAGGTTGCTCATTTCCCGGCCGACCATCTGGGTGATGATCTTCGGGATGTCCATGTCGGCCATCGCGGTGGTGGCGATGTGTTTGCCGTCGCGAATCACCGAAATGGTGTCGCATACCGCAGCGACTTCATCGAGCTTATGGGAGATATAA
Source organism: Pseudomonas viridiflava (assembly GCF_900184295.1). Taxonomy (NCBI): domain Bacteria; kingdom Pseudomonadati; phylum Pseudomonadota; class Gammaproteobacteria; order Pseudomonadales; family Pseudomonadaceae; genus Pseudomonas; species Pseudomonas viridiflava. The sequence continues at coordinate 4,389,485 of NZ_LT855380.1, read as the reverse complement.
ACGCACGCCACGCCCTTGGCCTTGAGGTCGCGAATGATGTCCAGCAGCACCTCGATTTCCGAGCGTGTCAGGGCCGAGGAGGGCTCGTCCAGGATAAGCAGCCGCGCCTGTTTGTTCAGCGCCTTGGCGATCTCCACCAGTTGCTGGTAGCCGCCACCGTACTGTGACACCGGCAGCGCCACGTTCATGTCCGGCACTTTCAGTTCACGCATCAGGGCTTCGGCGCGATGGATCATCGCCGGGTAGTTCATGCGCCCGCCGCGCAGGGTCAGTTCGTGACCCATGAAGATGTTTTCGGCCACCGACAGGTCAGGCACCAGCGTCAGTTCCTGATGGATGATGACGATGCCTGCGGCTTCCGTTTCGCTGATCGATTGCGCCTTGAGCGGCTGGCCGTCCCAGAGGATTTCACCTTCCCAGGTGCCGTAGGGATAAACCGCTGACAGGACTTTCATCAGCGTGGATTTACCGGCACCGTTTTCGCCGCACAGACCCACGCACTCACCGGCGCGGACCTTGATGTCGATGCCGTTCAGGGCTTTGACGCCGTCGAAAGTTTTGACGATGCCGTTCATTTGCAGCAGATAATCGGACATGGCGAGGCACTCACACAGAGGCAACACAAGACGTATCGCAGGACAGGTCTCATCCGGTCCTGCGGTTCATCCTCAGGCGTTCAAGCGAGCCTGATCGGTCATTGCCCGGCGATCTGCGCCTTGGTGTAGAAGCCGTCCTTTTCCAGCAAGTCGATGTTGTCTTTGGTCAACGGGGTAGGCGTGAGCAGTATGGTGTCGACCTTCTTGTTGCCGTTGTCGTACTGCGAGCTGTAGGTCGGTTTTTCGTTGCGTGCCAGTTGCACCGAGAGTTTGGCGGCTTCCGAGGCGATCAGTTTGAGCGGCTTGTAAACGGTCATGGTCTGGGTGCCGTCGATCACACGCTTGACCGCAGCCAGGTCGGCGTCCTGACCGGAGATAGGTACCTTGCCCGCCAGTTTCTGCGCAGCAAGGGCCTGAATCGCGCCGCCCGCTGTGGCGTCGTTGGAGGCGACGATGCCGTCGATCTTGTTGTTGTTACGGGTCAGGGCGTTTTCGACGATGGCGAGGGCTTCGGTCGGGTTCCATTCCTTGACCCACTGCTGGCCGACAATCTTGATGTCGCCCTTGTCGATGGCCGGTTGCAGCACTTTCATCTGGCCTTCGCGCAGGATCTTGGCGTTGTTGTCGGTGGGCGCGCCGCCGAGCAGGAAGTAGTTGCCCTTCGGCGCAGCTTGCAGAACACCGTTGGCCTGCATCTCGCCGACCTTTTCGTTATCGAAAGAGATGTAGGCATCGATGTCGGCGTTGAGGATCAGTCGGTCGTAGGACACCACCTTGATTCCGGCTTTCTTGGCCTCGGCGACGGCGTTGGTCAGCACGGTGGCGTTGAAGGGCACGATGACGATCACATCGACGCCGCGGGAAATAAGGTTTTCGATCTGCGAAATCTGCTTCTGCTCATTGGCGTCTGCGGATTGCACATAGACCTTGGCGTTCATCTTTTCCGCTGCCGCAACGAAATAGTCACGGTCCCGGGACCAGCGTTCAAGGCGCAGGTCGTCGATGGAAAAACCGATTTTCGGATTGGCGGAATCGGCCATGGCCGGAAGCGAGAGCAGGGCCAGCGCACTGGCGAGTAACGTGAGCCGTAGTTTTTTCATGGTGGTGCGTCCTTTTATTGTTGTTTGAAAGACACTGCATGACGTGGAGCAGGTTGCCGGTAAAACTGTAGAGAGTTGCGAGGCGCTGCGAGCAGAGATTTGTCGCGAGAATGTAACCGCTTCGCCGGGCCTGCAGCTCTCTCCAAAGTCTAGCCATTACAGCGTTTGATCAGCGGTAGATGAACCGATTGACCACGTTTTCGAGCATCTCCTGTCGACCGCTGACCGCCTGAGGATTCAGTTCGTCGGCAAACGCTTTCTGGGCCAGCGACTCCAGGCTGAAATCGCCCGCCAGCACAGCTTTGCCAAACGGCTGCTGCCAGCCCGCGTAACGTTGATCCTTGAATTTCTGAAGCTGGTCGTTCTGCACCATCGCGGCTGCACGCTCCAGTGACAGGGCCAGGACATCCATGGCCGCGATATGGCCGTGGAACAGATCAACTTCATCCAGGCTCTGGCGACGAACCTTGGAGTCGAAGTTGAAGCCGCCATTCTTGAAGCCGCCTGCTTTCAGAATCTCGTACGTGGCGAGGGTCATTTCTTCGACACTGTTTGGAAACTGGTCCGTGTCCCAACCGTTCTGCGGATCGCCGCGGTTGGCGTCGATGCTGCCGAAGATGCCGAGCGAGACCGCCGTGGCAATTTCGTGGTGGAAGCTATGCCCGGCGAGGGTGGCGTGGTTGGCTTCGATGTTGACCTTGATCTCGTTCTCCAGACCGAACTGCTGCAGGAAACCGAAAACCGTGGCGCTGTCGTAATCGTATTGATGCTTGGTCGGCTCCTGCGGCTTGGGTTCGATCAGCAGATCGCCCTTGAAACCGATCTTGTGCTTGTGCTCGACCACCATGCGCATGAAGCGGCCCAGTTGTTCACGTTCCTGTTTCAAGTCGGTGTTGAGCAGGGTTTCGTAGCCTTCGCGGCCGCCCCACAGTACGTAGTTCGAGCCTTTGAGGCGCTGGGTGGCGTTCATGGCGCTGAACACTTGAGCGGCGGCGAAGGCGAACACTTCAGGGTTCGGGTTGCTGGCGGCACCGGCGGCAAAGCGTGGGTTGCTGAAACAGTTGGCCGTGCCCCACAGCAGTTTGATGCCGGTCTCTTCCTGATGGCGCTCCAGGTGATCGATCATCTGCGCGAAGTTGTTGCGGTACTCCTTCAGCGAGCCGCCTTCCGGCGCCACGTCAGTGTCGTGGAAACAGTAGTAGTCGATGCCCAGCTTGGAGAAGAACTCGAAAGCCGCTTCAGCCTTGCCGATGGCTTGCTCCATCGGACCTGCGGCGTGCTGCCAGGGGCGCTTGAAGGTGCCTGCACCAAACACATCCGAGCCTGGCCAGACGAATGTATGCCAATAGCAGACGGCCATACGCAGGTGCTCGCGCATGGGTTTGCCGAGGATCAGCTTGTCGGCGTCGTAGTGTTGGAAAGCAAAGGGCGAATCGCTGGCAGGACCTTCATAAACGATCCTGTCGACAGTGGGGAAGTACGACATGGGCGTGTTCCTTATTGTTCTTGGCGGTTTCCCGATACTAGCAACGGCTCTGTCGCCATTGATTATGAAAGTCACCAACAGGCAGTGCGATTTTGAGTTGAGATATGGCGACCACGCGCCTAGTCTTCAGCTCACGGCTCCGCTACCGGATCACTATAAAAACAATGAAAACTATCCCTCCTGTTCATCGCATCGCGCTGTTATTCAATGGCAGCAAGATCTACGACCGCGGCATCATCAGTGGCATCGGCAATTACCTGAGCAGCACCCGTGCATCCTGGGACCTTTTCCTTGAGGAGGACTTCCTTTGTCGTCTGCGCGGTATCGAGCGCTGGCAGGGTGACGGGATCATTGCCGACTTCGACGACCCGCAGATTGGCGAGGCTCTGGCCGGTATCAAGTTGCCTGTCGTGGCCGTGGGCGGCAGTTATCAGGACGCCAGAGCGTATCCGAAGGGGATTCCTTACGTCGCGACCGACAATGACGCGCTGATGAAGCTGGCGTACGAGCACTTGATAGAAGCGGGGCTGACCCGTTTCGCCTGCTTCAGCCTGCCGGAGTCACAGGCCAATCGCTGGGCGCAGGAGCGTGAGAAGGCGTTTCGCAGGCTGCTGCAGCGCGACGGGCTGCACGTCGATATCTATCGTGGCATGGGCACCAGCGCGCCGCTCTGGGACAGCGCCGTCGAGCAGCAGATCGCCTGGCTGCAAAGCCTGCCCAAGCCGATTGGCATCATCGCGGTCAGTGATGCCCGCGCCCGGCAGTTGCTGCAAGCTTGCCTGACGGCTGGCATTGCCGTGCCGGAGCAGGTGGCGCTGATCGGCATCGACAACGATCCGCTGACCCGCACCCTGACCCGAGTGCCACTGAGTTCGGTGATCCAGGGCACCGAAACCATGGGCCGGACGGCTGCGCACCTGCTGCATCAAATGCTGCACGGCATGCCGTCCGCCGGGACGCAGATTCTGATACCGCCCGATGCGATCAATGTTCAGGCTTCAAGCCTGCACCAACCGTTGGGCGATCCGTATGTGATGCAGGCGCTGCTGTTCATCCGCCAGTACGCGTGCCAAGGCATCAAGACTGCGCAGGTGGCAGCCTATGTCGGAATTTCGCGCTCTTCGCTGGAGTCGCACTTTCGCAAGGTGCGGGGCTGCAGCGTCCACGACGAAATCCTGCGCTTCAAGCTCGCAGCAGCGGCCAGCGGTCTGGAGAATACCGATTCAGCCATCGCCGACATTGCCCGCGATTGCGGCTTCACCTCGGCGCAGTACCTGCACACCGTGTTCCGTCGCGAGTTCGGTTGCACGCCCAGGGAATATCAGCAGGGTGGGAGTGAAAGGCTGGTGTCCGTCTGACATGGCACAAGCTGAGCGGTCATACCGTCATCTCTTACGTCAGCCAATACCACAGCAGCGACGTGCCCACCAGTCCGACCACCGAGACGATGGTCTGCAGCACCGACCAGACCCACAGCGTCTGTTTCAGCTGCAGGCCGAAGTATTCGCGGACCATCCAGAAGCCTGCATCGTTGACGTGGCAGAAGAACACCGAGCCTGCGCCGATCACCAGCGCTACCAGGGATGCCTCGGCCGGTGCCAGACCAGCCATCATCGGAGCCAGGATGCCTGCTGTCGTAGTCGTCGCCACGGTGGCAGAACCGGTGGCCTGACGCAGCGCTACGGCAATCAGCCAGGCCAGCAGCAGATACGGCATGTGCGCGCCTTCGGCCACCTTGCTGATGGTCTGGCTGACACCGGCATCCAGCAGCGTTTGCTTCAGGCCGCCACCGGCACCGATGGTCAGCAGCAACACGGCAATCGGCGCCAGGCTTTTGCGCAAGGTGCCGCCGACGTGTTCACAAGAAAGACCATTGGCCCAGCCCAGGCACACGGTTGCCGCCAGCACGGCGATGCTCAGTGCAACCAGCGGTTCACCGAGAAATTTCAAGGTCAGCGCAACGCTGCTTTCGGGCTCCATCGCCACTTTGGCCAGTGTGCTGCCCAGCATCAGAATCACCGGCAACAGAATGATCAGCAACGACGTGCCAAAGCCTGGCTGGCGGCTGACGTCAGGCTTGGCGCTGAACAGCTTGCCCAGATCGGCAGGCTCTTCGATGTGCATGCGTTTTGACAGCCAGTTACCGTAAAGGGGCCCTGCAAGAATGACTGCGGGAATCGCGACGCAAAGCCCCAGCAGCATGGTCAGCCCCAGATCGGCGTGCAGCGCACTGACCGCGATCAGCGGACCGGGATGGGGAGGCATCAGCGCGTGCAGCGTCGTCATACCGGCCAGCGCCGGGATGGCGATCTTCAGCAATGGCTGACCCGACTGGCGCGCCATGACGAAGATGATCGGCACCATCATCACCAGGCCGACTTCGAAGAACAGCGGCAGGCCGATGACCATCGCCACCACAGCCATGACCCACGGCAGCATCTTGCCCTTGCCCAGGCCTAGCAGGGTAGATGCGATGCGGTCCGCAGCCCCGGACTCGGCCATCAGTGCGCCGAGCATGGCACCCAGGGCGATGATGATGCCGGCCTCGCCCAAAATACCACCCGCGCCCTTGCTAAACGCTTTGGCGACGGCTTCGGCGGGCAGCCCTGCGCCTATCCCGGCGATGAACGTACCGACCAGAATCGACAGAAAAGGCGGGAGTTTGGTGGCGCTGATCAACACGATGATCGTAGCGATTGCAATCAGGCAGCAGACAATCAGACGGGTGTCGTGAAACACCCAGGCAGCAGACGACAGATCCAACGCGGACCCCCTTATCAATCGGTTTCTATACGGGTTCTGGCCAAGGCTTGCCTGGCGGGTATTGATACAATTTGTTGCAATTTATCAAACGATACCCGAATGCGGCGTTGTGTCGCAGTTAATTTTTCACAGGTTTTGGCTGAAGTCGCGGTTGTGCAATGGCAGGAAAATCGAGTGTCGAGACTGTCTTGATGTAATTTCCCAACTCGCCAGTTCAAGTGATGCGTGATGTATCGCGATGCAAAGAGGAATTACCGGCTGACCGGGTTTCGCTTTCAACCGATGTGATCTATACCTTGGGTTCACGTTATGTGAAGCCAGGAGCTTTCAGATGTCGGACGTCGATCAAACCCAGCAAGCGCAACCTTCTCCCAACCAGAACCATGACGATGTCGTTGCCCAGATCAAGTGGCAGGGCAAGCAGATCGATTGGCTGCTGCAGTGGCTGGTCAAATTTGTTGCCAACACCAAAGTCGAAATGGGCGTCACCCTGACGGTCGGTGGCAATCTTGTGTCAGGTAATCTTATTTCCCATGATGCCTATTTCGAACAATTGGCCGAGGACATTTCCGCTCCGTTTAGCCAGTTTGCGAACGGTGCCGACGCCTCGATGAAGGAAATGATCCTTTCGTTCAAGCCTGGCGACTCCTCCGAAGACACACCCGCCTTTCACTTTATTCACCTCAAGGATTGCCAGACCTACTCAAGCGACGGAAATCCGATTTGCGAATCCGGAGTCCTGTGGCGTGGCAGGATTGCTGCGGTAGATGGGTTCACCATCGGCCTGATCGCCAAGAAGTAGCGCTTTTTGGGAGTTTCCAGACAGTGCACAACGCCCCGGTAATACCGGGGCCTCTGGTGATGGATCGCTCAGCGTCTGATTTTTTTCAGCATCGCTTCGAATTCATTCAGGTGCTTCACCTGACGCCGTTTGGCTTGATTAAGGGCGCTGATGAAGTGTGTGTCTGAAGTGAGTGACGTGAGTTGCTCATACACGGCTATCTGCTTTTCCTCTGTGGCAATGTTCGAGCGCAGATAGTGACCAAGCTGCGCGGCGTCAGGACCTTTGTCTGAGGGTTGCTGCGGATTGTCGTCCATCTGCTCTGCCGAAGCTTCAGTCGCTTCCAGTGGGTTGCTGATAATCCCCTTGCCCTTGAGCAAGGCACCGAAATCGGCGCTGTCAGGTCCACCGGAAAGATTCGATGTGTGACCTTTGGCCAGCTCCAGCAGAATCGACGCAAGAACCCGTGCATTCTTGATCTTTTCCTTGGCGATCCGGATGAGCGCTGCCTTGTGGACAGGATCATCTTCAGTAATCGCCTGGCTCAGATAGGCCGTTGCCATGGGCAGCTCGCCTTCAGCACCTCTGAACTGTTCAAGCAGGAGGTCGAAGAACGCGAGATTGGACATGAATGTGTTACTCGTTGGGTCGGACATGCTTGTCTCCAATAATCAGATACCTCTCGTATTCGCTATTTCTGAGCCGATAGTGAAAACCATGGTTCAGTATTTTCGATCAGTGAGCCGACCCGCTGCACGCGTCAGGAAATCAAAGTGAGTTGTCCGTTCTCGATACTGACCTGCAGGCCCAGATAATTGGGCAAGCTCCAGTCCTGTGCTTCGTAGGGATGCAGATGAGCCGCCGTGATCACTACCACTCGCGCGCCCGCAGCCTTGCCTGCCGCAATGCCGGCCGGCGCGTCCTCGAACACCAGACATTGCGCGGGCTCCACGCCCAGCCGCTGTGCTGCGAGCAGAAATCCATCCGGCGCAGGTTTGCCCTGCGTCACATCCTCGGCGGTGATGACGACGTCAGGCAACGTGAGGCCGGCGGCCTTCATACGCGCTTGCGCCAGTGCGAGCGGGGCGGAGGTGACGACTGCCCAGCGGTCGGCGGGCAACGAGGCCAGGAAATCAGCCACGCCTTCTATGGCGGCCACGCCTTCCACATCTTCGATTTCGGCCTGTGAAATGGCATCCGCTTCCTGCTGCACGTCGATCCCTGGAATGTTTTGCTTGCGGACCGTGTCGATGCTTCTTACGCCGTGAATCGTCGGCAGGAAGCGGTTCACATCCAGCCCGTGTTTCTGTGCCCACTTCGCCCACACGCGCTCGGCGGCGATCACTGAGTTGAGCAGGGTGCCGTCCATGTCGAACAGAAAGGCGGCGAAGGGCTTATGGTCAGGCATGCTGGTCTCGCAATCATCGAATGAGCGGTAAAGATGCCCGGCTGCGCCGTCTCTGTGCAAGGCGCGAAAGCATGTCTGTTTGTTGAAACGGTAGCATCATCTTGCCATTCTCTACGCGACAAAATGCCGCAATCGGCCTTCAGACGAGTAAGATGTGGGCCTGACTTAAAACACCGAATCTTGTCCGGTATGGCCTGAAAGAACTGGCACATAAAGAAAAAGAAGAAAAGCCAGGCTGCCCGCCCCGGTCGACGCACAGAATCAATGAGTAGACGAAAAAGGCGATTAGAAAAAATGACCAACACTTCGCGACCTTTGTATATTTCCTACGCAGGACCTTCACTGCTGGAAATGCCCCTGCTGAACAAGGGCAGTGCCTTTACCCCGCAAGAGCGGGTCGAATTCAATTTGATCGGGCTGCTGCCGCAGAACGTAGAGACGATCGAAGAGCAAGTCACCCGGGTCTACAGTCAGTACAAGCAATGTGCGACCGATCTGGACAAACATATCTACCTGCGCTCGATTCAGGACAACAACGAAACGTTGTTTTTCCGGCTGCTGGACTCGCATCTGGACGAAATGCTGCCGATCATTTACACCCCGACGGTTGGTCAGGCCTGTCAGGAATTCTCCAAGATCTACCGCACGCACCGCGGCCTGTTCATCTCCTACCCTGAACGCGACCGCATCGACGATATCCTGCGCAGCGCCACCAAGGACCGCATCAAGATTATCGTGGTTACCGACAGCGAGCGCATTCTTGGCCTGGGTGATCAGGGTATCGGCGGCATGGGCATCCCGATTGGCAAGCTGTCGCTATACACCGCCTGCGGTGGCATAAGCCCGGCCTACACCCTGCCGATCGTGCTCGACGTAGGCACCAATAATCGCGAACTGCTCGATGACCCGATGTACATGGGCTGGCGTCACGAGCGCGTGTCGGGCAAGGAGTACGAAGACTTCATCGCCCTGTTCATCGATGCTGTCCAGCGTCGCTGGCCGGACGTACTGTTGCAGTTCGAGGACTTCGCCCAGTCCAATGCGATGCCGTTGCTGGAGAAATACCGTGACGAGCTCTGCTGCTTCAACGACGACATCCAGGGCACCGCATCGGTCGCCGTGGGCACCTTGCTGGCGGCCTGCAAGGCCAAGGGTGAAAGCCTCGGGCAGCAGAAAGTCGTGTTTGTCGGTGCAGGTTCCGCCGGTTGCGGGATCGCCGAGCACATCATCGCGGCGATGCAGATCGAAGGCCTGAGCGAAAGCGAAGCCCGTCAGCGCATCTTCATGGTCGATCGCTTTGGCCTATTGACCGATGGCATGGACAACCTGTTGGACTTCCAGAAACGTCTGGCGCAGAAGACGGCCGACGTGTCTGGCTGGATCTCGGGCTCCGACGCGTTCCCGACGCTGCTCGACGTGGTCACCCACGCTGGCGCCACCGTATTGATCGGTGTGTCGGGCCAGCGGGGTCTGTTCACCGAGCAGGTCATTCGCGAAGTACACAAGCACTGCGCCAAACCGCTGGTGATGCCACTGTCGAACCCGACCTCCAAGGTCGAAGCCACGCCGGAAGAAATCCTGCGCTGGACCGACGGCAACGCATTGGTCGCCACCGGCAGTCCATTCGCTCCGGTCGAGATCAACGGACGCACCGTGCATATCGCACAGTGCAACAACTCTTACATCTTCCCTGGCATCGGTCTGGGCGTAGTGGCCTGTAAAGCCACGCGCATCACTGATCGCATGTTGATGGCGGCGTCCAACGCATTGGCCGAATGCTCGCCGATGGTGACAGGGCAGGGCGACGCGGTGCTGCCGCCGCTCAAGGAAATCCAGCAGGTCAGCCGCAAGATCGCGCTGGCAGTCGCCAAAGAGGCTCAGGCTGAAGGGCTGGCGCTGGAAACCACCGAAGAGGTGTTGCTGGCCTCTATCGAACGCAACTTCTGGCTGCCGGACTACCGGGCCTATCGCCGCCGTTCGGTCTGATTGACTGGAAGGTGTCAACTACGCCCCCGCAAGCCTGCTTGCGGGGGCGTTTTTTTATGAGGGTAATCAGCGGTTTGCCTGAATCCTGCCTGTCTCGCCGTGAAATAAACTTAATCCAACCGGGCGTTCGCACACTTTTCACATAAAATTGATAGGGCGCTGCTTACAGTCCGCCCGACCGGGGAAGTTGGCGGGCTCAGGTATCACCCGGTACATATCAATCAGATAAGCAGAGTGCGATGTCGAAAATCAGAAGTGTCAGACCAGAGGCCGTCACATTACTGGCCAGCGTTTTTTTACTGTCGTTCTTCAATCTCAATCTCTGGCAGCATCTGATTGCAATCACCAGCTCTGACACTAAAGGCATCGCAATGCGCGTGGCCTTCGTCGTCATGCTCTTCTGTGTGTTCAATATATGCCTGACGCTGGTGGCGTTCAGACGCGTCTTGAAACCTGTGCTGATTCTGATGTTCATGATCAGCGCAGGCGTCGCCTATTTCATGACCGAATACGGTGTGATGATCGATGCAGGCATGTTTCGCAACTTTGCCGAAACCAATGTCACCGAGGTACAGGGCCTGCTGTCTCTCAAGCTGATTGGCTACATCCTTTTACTGGGCATCCTGCCGTCCCTGCTATTGTGGAAAACCCCGATCAATTACCGCCGCTGGCACCGTGAACTGTTCAGCAAACTGGTCGTGGGCGTCGTTTGCAGTCTCGCCATCGGGGGGGCTGCACTGGCCAACTACCAAGGGCTTTCTTCACTGTTTCGCAACCACCATGAACTTCGCCTGATGGTGGTGCCCAGCAACTATATTGGCGCATCGGTGGGTTATCTGAATGAGCAGGTCATGTCTGCCCGACGCCCGTTCGTCAAGCTCGGCGAGGACGCGAAGCGCTCTGCAGAAATGGCCGCGTATACCCGCAAGTCACTGACCGTACTGGTGGTCGGTGAAAGTGCGAGGGCCGAAAACTTCGGCATCCTGGGTTATGGGCGAAATACCACGCCCAACCTGAGCAACGAGCGCGACCTCGTGGCGTTTACCGACGTGTATTCCTGCGGCACCGAAACGGCTGTGTCAGTGCCGTGCATGTTTTCCAATATGGGGCGCAAGGATTACGACGGCACCAAGGCCCACAATCAGGAAGGGCTGCTGGATGTGCTCCAGCGCGCCGGAATCCAAGTGGTGTGGCGCGACAACCAGGCCGGCTGCAAAGGCACCTGCGATCGTGTCGCCTTTCAGGATGTCAGCAACCTGAAGGACCCGCTGCTGTGCAATAACCACGAATGCCGCGACGAGATTCTGCTGCAGGGTTTGGAAGGCTTCATCAACAGTCTGGACAAGGATACGGTGCTGGTCCTGCACCAGATGGGCAGTCACGGGCCGGAATACTACAAGCGCTATCCGAAGGAATATGAAAAATTCACGCCCGTGTGTGAAAGCAACGCGCTGAACAACTGCAGCCGCGACAGTATCGTCAACGGCTACGACAACACGCTGCTATACACCGACCACGTGCTATCGAAACTGATCGACGTATTGCGCGCTCATCAGGACAAGGTCGACACCGCGATGATCTATCTGTCCGACCATGGCGAATCGCTGGGCGAATACAACCTGTTTCTGCACGGCACGCCGTATCTGCTGGCGCCTGACCAGCAAAAACATGTGCCCATGCTCATCTGGCTGTCGGAAAGCTACCAGCGTTCTTACGCGGTCACGCCACAATGCCTGGCCAAGGAACGCAATACGCCGCTCAGCCAGGACAATCTCTTTCATTCCATGTTGGGCCTGTTGAAAGTCGACACCAAGGTCTACAACCCCGCGCTGGACCTGTTTGCCGGCTGCCGCAGCGAGGTGGCAGCCAGCGCTCAATGAGGCCGATCACTGCGCAGTCAGCCTCGGGTTTGCGGCATTACTGCAATCATTTTCATCAAGATGCGCATGACCGGGACGACAGATGCGCGATAACACCCGGCGGCGATATATACTGCGCGCCATTGTTCAAGGGAGAGCCGTGTGGCCATCGATATTCACTGGATTCGCGACGACGACAGCCTCGCCCTGCATTGCGCTCAGTGGCAGTCTCTGCCGTTCGTTGCGCTCGACACCGAATTCATGCGGGTCGACACTTTTTACCCCATCGCTGCCTTGCTGCAGATCGGCGACGGCTCGCGTGCCTGGCTGATTGATCCGTTGTTGATCAACGACTGGGCGCCGCTGTCTGCGCTGCTTGAGAACCCTGACGTCATCAAGGTCGTTCACGCGTGCAGCGAAGACCTCGAAGTCCTGCTGCGCCTTACCGGCAGCCTGCCGGTTCCGCTGTTCGACACCCAGCTGGCAGCCGCCTACCTGAACCTCGGGTTTTCCATGGGCTACTCGCGTCTGGTGCAGGAGGTCCTCAACATCGACCTGCCCAAGGGCGAGACCCGTTCGGACTGGCTGCAGCGTCCGCTGTCCGAGACCCAGATCAGTTATGCCGCCGAAGATGCGGTGCATCTTGCCGAGCTGTTCACGATCCTGCGTCCGCGTCTTTCCGACGAGAAGTTCGCGTGGCTGCTCGAGGATGGCGCGGAGCTGGTTGCCAACCTGCGTCGTGAAATCGATCCTTATGAGGTCTATCGCGAAGCCAAGCTGGCCTGGAAGCTGTCCCGTGCCCAGTTGGCAGTATTGCGTGGCTTGTGTGCCTGGCGCGAAGTGCAGGCCCGTGCCCGCAACGTGCCGCGCAACCGCATCGTGCGTGAACACTCGCTCTGGCCGCTGGCCAAGACCCAGCCGGATAACCTCGGCGCGCTGGCCCGCATCGAAGACATGCACCCGCGCACCGTGCGTCAGGATGGCGAATTCCTGCTCGAACTGATCAAGACCGCCGCCAGCGTGCCGCCCGAAGAGTGGCCACCGGCGTTGCCCGAGCCTCTGCCTGTCGATGCTGCCGGTTCGCTCAAGCGCCTGCGTGCCATTGGCCAGGAGTTCGCCGAACGACTGGACATGGCGCCCGAGCTGATGTTGCGCAAGAAGACCCTCGAAGCGCTGCTCAAGAGCGGCTACCCCGATGGTCCTTACCAATTGCCTGATTCGCTGCGTGGCTGGCGTCGCGAACTGATGGGCCAGGCGCTGCTCGACAGCCTGGCAACGCCGGGAGAACAGCCTTGAAGCGTATCTGCTCGATCTACCGCAGTCCGAAAAAGAATGAAATGTACCTGTATGTCCTGAAAAGCGACGTGCTCAAGCGTGTACCGCCAGAACTGCTGGCCGCGTTTGGCACGCCGCATCACGCGTTCGATCTGGTGCTCAGCCCCGAGCGGGCGCTGGCGCGTGAGGACATCCACAAGGTGCTGGAAAACCTCGACGCTCAGGGCTATCACTTGCAGATGCCACCGGCCGAAGATGAGTACATCGAGCATCTGCCCGAAGAGCTGCTGCGTCGCAACGATCCGATGTGATCGGTCTCCACGTTTGAAGCGGCCCGCGTCTGGCGTGGGTCGTCTGTCCCGTTTTTAAGGTTTCTGAAGCATGCGCGTCCTGATTGCCGAGCACGATTACCCCCTTTACACCCAGTTGCTGCGCAAGGCTGCGCCTGATCTGGAAGTCCTGAGCAGCGGCGATTCGGCTGAGCTGTCCCGCATGGCCAGCGACTGTCCGGTCTGGCTGGGACAGCCCGATCTGATGGCCAACCTGCTGCGCCAGGGGCACAAACCCCAGTGGCTGCAATCCACTTGGGCGGGCATCACGCCGCTGCTGATCCCGGGCCTTTCCCGTGACTATCGCCTGACCCGTGCCGTTGGGATCTTCGGGCAGGTCATGGCTGAGTTTGTGCTGACGTACATGCTCGGTCACGAGCGTGAAGTGCTGGCGCGTCTGATGAGTCAGGTCGAACGCAAGTGGGACAATCGTCCGGGCCAGAGCCTGGCCGGACGCAAGGCGCTGATCGTCGGTGCCGGTGATATCGGTCAGCGCGTGGCCGAGTTTCTGGTGCCGTTCGGTGTGCAGGTGTTCGGTGTGGCCTCCGAGGCGCGTACCCAGGCGCCTTTTGTCGAGGTGTCGGCGCTGACCGATATCGACAATCTGGTTGGCGACATGGATTACGTCATCAACCTGCTGCCCAATACGCCTGACACTCAGGACCTGTATGACGCCAAGCTGTTTGCCAGCTTCAAGCCTACAGCGTTGTTCCTCAACGTTGGACGTGGCGCAGCCGTGGTCGATGCCGATCTGGTTGAAGCCCTGAAGGAAGGGCATCTGGCGGGGGCTGTGATTGACGTCTGCCGGCAGGAGCCGTTGCCCCAGCGTCATCCGTTCTGGACGGCCTATGGCCTGCTGTTGACCGGACACAGCTCCGCACCGACATCACCGGTGGCCATGACCGACCTGTTCGTCGAAAACCTGAAAGCGTTCAACGCCGGTGAGGCGTTGCGCGGGGAAGTGGATTTTTCACGCGGGTATTGATGGACTTGAGTCTGATGTGGGAGGCGGCTTGCCGGCGATAGCGTCAGACCAGTCAATGAACGGTCGACTGAAAAAATGCATCGCCGGCAAGCCGCCTCCCACGGTCCGGTGGTTGCCACGAGCTAGCGTCACATTCGGACGCGTATTACAGCGAAAAATCACCCTCGGCCACCAGTTGCGCAACCGGCAGGCGCGGGCTTGGGGCTTCGCGGCCTTGCAGGTATTCAGGCAGGGTCGACTTGTCGCCCAGTTTGCCCACTGCAACGGCGGCATGCAGGGCATAGCCTTCGGGTATTTTCAGTTCCTTGCGGGTCAGATCCTGATCAAACCCGGCCATGCCGTGGGTATGCCAGCCGCTCAGGCTGGCCTGCAGCGCCAGATAACCCCACGCAGAACCAGTGTCGAACGTGTGCCAGAGCGCCGGGCCTTCTTCGGTCGCGCCGGGTGCGGTAAAGGTGGTCTTGGAAATGACGATCACCAGTGCCGAGGCATGCTGTGCCCAACCGCGGTTGAACTCGTTCAGCAGGGTCAGGAAACGCTCCCAGTTCGGCGTATCGCGACGCGCGTACAGAAACCGCCACGGCTGCGAGTTGTAGGCCGAAGGTGCCCAGCGTGCGGCTTCGAAAAAGCTCAGCAGGGTTTGCTCGGGAATGCTTTCGCCGGTAAAGGCGCGGGGCGACCAGCGCTCGGTGAATTGCGGGTCGATGGCATGTTCTGCGACGCGAGAGTTTGTGCTCATGAGAGTCCTGAAGAAGAGAAGGGCAAAGGGAGCGTGACTCGATGGCCGTTGTCGGCAAGCATCGCGTAGGCGCATTGAAAGCGCTCTAACGCTACTGTTTTGCCTTCCTGCTGACAAGAGCCTGGCTACCGGTAGTCGCAAGTGCTTGGCCCGCACTCGATGTGCCACTAGACTGGCGGCCTTTTCCACAGCCGATACCGTTGTCCGAACCATGGCCGCCAAAGTTGAACCCTTCTGGATCCGCAAGACACTCGATCAGCTCGACAGCACCGAGTGGGAGTCGTTGTGCGATGGCTGCGGATTGTGCTGCCTGCAAAAGCTGGAAGATGAAGAAGACAACAGCGTGTATTACACGCGTATCGCCTGCAAGCTGCTGGACCTGAAGACCTGCCAGTGTTCGGACTACGAAAACCGCCGTGCTTCGGTGCCGGACTGTATTCAGCTCACGCCCGGTCAGGCAGATGAATTCAAATGGTTACCGCCGACCTGTGGCTATCGGCTGGTGAGCGAGGGCAAGGACTTGCCGCTCTGGCATCACTTGGTATGCGGTGATCGCGATGCGGTACATCACGAGCGTATCTCCCAGTCAGGACGCATGCTCAGTGAGCTGAGCGTGGCCGAGGACGACTGGGAGGATCACCTGATCTTTCGTGCGGGCTGAGTGATCAGACGCCGGACTTGGGCCCGGTGAGTGCGTCGATGCCGTTGACGGTCGCGGTTTTCACGGCTTTCTCGGCATTGGCTTGTAGCTCGCTCAGCTCTGCGCCGGCACGTTCGATGGTGGAGCGTGCGCTTTGCAGGTCGCTGCGACCTTTTTCCATCAGGCTCTTGGCCGAACAGTGACCAGTGATGCCGCGTGCCAGAACCGCGCCGCCAATGGCCAGTTGAATCAGACCCAGGAATCCGCCGCGACGCACGCCTTTACCCATCATCAGGACGCCGCCTGCCAGCGAGCCGATACGCTCCCAGCCTTGAACGTTCTGATCGGGATGCGGCTGAAACGGCTCGGGTGTGTCGATACGCTCGATAATCGGGGTGTCGCGCATGATGGCTCTCCAGAGTGGTGTAGGTCGGTTCAGAGAAACTGACTGCCCACCAGCGAGACTGGTTCAATGCTTTTGCTTCAACCTTCGCTGGACGGATCGACCTTCTCACGACCGAACTGCGGGCCGGAGCGGGTATTGATACCCTTTGCCATACGGTCGTACAGCACGACATTGACCGTGGCTGCCAGATTCATGCAACCCTCGGTGGGGATGTAGACCACGTCTTCGCACCAGTCACGAATGTCCTGATCCAGCGAACCGTCCTCCGGGCCGAAGATATACAGCGCCCGGTCAGGATGCGTGTATTCCGGCAGCGCCCTGGCACCGTCGACCAGCTCGACGGCCACTGGGATGCAACCCAGCGGCAGAATGCTCTTGAGGTCTTCGATGCCGATCAGCGGGATGTCCTGATGGATCTTCTTGGTGTCGGTGATGAAGTCCCGCGCCCGCTCGTAACGCTTGCCGGTGTAGAACACCGAAGCCACGCCGTAGCAGCCAGCGGCGCGCATCACGGAGCCGACGTTTTCCGGGGACTTGGGGTTGTACAGACCGATGCAGGCATAACGTTTGTTGGCCACAGGAAGGGTGCTCTGGGGAAAACCGCCGATTATACAAGACTGCCCGGCGTCAGAACCACATGCGTACCCCAACCACCAGCCGCGCGTCGTTGACGTCCTCACCCTCCTCTCGGGCATAGTCGGCCGTCTTACCGTAGGTACGATTCCAGGTCACGCCGATGTAAGGCGCAAACTCCGGACGCAGTTCGTAGCGCAGCCGCAGCCCGAGTTCAGTGCTCGACAGGCCGGA
Organism: Pseudomonas viridiflava; assembly: GCF_900184295.1. NCBI lineage: Bacteria > Pseudomonadati > Pseudomonadota > Gammaproteobacteria > Pseudomonadales > Pseudomonadaceae > Pseudomonas > Pseudomonas viridiflava. Next base: position 4,372,325 of record NZ_LT855380.1, on the reverse strand, counting down.
GCCGATGCCGCGCTGCGGATCGTCCTTGCCATAGGCGTTGATTTCGGCAGTGGGCTGCAGGATCAGTTGATTGGTCAGCGTCAGGTCGTAATCGCCCTCAAGCCGTGCAGCGCTCTGGCCGGCTTCACCGAGAAAGGCGGTGGCCTGAACGTCGAGATCGGAAATCGCCGAGCCTTGCACGCCAAACGCCGCCCAGCTCTGTGGAGCGCCTGGTTTGAAATCCTGGCGCGCACCGACGACCACGTCCCACGACGAGGTGACAGCGTGTCCCCATAGCGCCTGCAGTTCCGCTTCCTCGGTCTTGCCGTTCACGCGTTCGCCCTCCGAGCGAAGCACCAGCCTGTCGATGTCGCCACCAATCCAGCCGGACAGATCCCACGCCAGCGCACTGCCGTCGTTCGCGTTCTGCCATTCCAGCTTCTCGGCCAGAAAGTAGGAATTGATGGCCGCGTCGTGTACCTGATGACCGTCGTGGCTGGTATAGACCGCCGCCCGGTCTGCATCGGTGACAGCTGGAATCGGCGTTCGACTCTGGTCGGGCGTGGACTGCACTGGTTGTGTGTCTGGCATGGCGTGACTGGAGTGATCCATCCCGTGGTCCATGCCCTGCATGTCGGCAGCGCTGGCCTGCGCCGTGAGAATCATGCCTAGGCCTATCAGCACCATCGGCAGGCGAGGGTGGCCCGGAACCTGGGTCAACATTTGAGTCTTCATTCTTCTACCCGCACTTCGCGAAACATGCCCATTTCCATGTGATAAAGCATATGGCAGTGATACGCCCAGCGCCCGAGGGCATCGGCGGTCACGCGATAGCTGCGTTTTGAGCCCGGTGGCATGTCGATGGTGTGTTTGCGCACCTTGAACCTGCCGTGCTCGTCTTCCAGATCGCTCCACATGCCGTGCAGGTGGATCGGATGCGTCATCATCGTGTCGTTGACCAGCACCACACGAACTCGTTCGCCATATTTGAGTTTCAGGGGCGCTGCATCGGAGAACTTCACGCCGTCGAACGACCAGGCGAATTTCTCCATGTGACCGGTGAGGTGCAACTCGATCGTGCGGCTCGGCTCGCGGCCGTCCGGGTCGTCGAACGTGCTGTACAGGTCGGCGTAGGTCAGTACCTTGCGGCCGTTGTTTCTCAGGCCGATACCCGGATCTTCGAGTTTGGGTGAGGTGCTCATGGCCTGCATGTCGACCAGCGGGTTGTCGGTTTCGCTGTCCGGGTGCGACTGTGGGGTGTTCGTGGGCATGGCGTTGTGATCCATGCCTTGCATGTCGTGACCCATCTGGCTGTGGTCCATGCCCTGCATGCTGTCGTGATTCATGCTGCCGTGGTTTATTGCACCATGATCCATGCCGCCCATGCCCATGTCGTCCATGCTCAACAATGGGCGCGGGTCGAGGGACGGCACATCTGCTTTCATGCCTGGCCTGCTGGTGAGTGTGCCTCGCGCAAAACCGCTGCGGTCCATCGACTGGGCGAATAGCGTGTAGGCGCCGTCGGCAGGTTCAACGATCACGTCGAAGGTTTCGGCCACTGCGATGCGTAACTCGTCGACGCTCACCGGTTTGACGTGCTGGCCGTCGCTGGCAACGACAGTCATCTTCAGGCCGGGAATACGCACATCGAAGTAGGTCATGGACGAGCCGTTGATGAAGCGCAGACGGATTCGCTCGCCCGGTTTGAAAAGGCCCGTCCAGTTCATGTCCGGCGCCTGGCCGTTCATCAGGTAGGTGTAAGTGGCGCCGCTGACGTCAGCCAGATCGGTCGGATCCATCTGCATCTGCGCCCACATCGCACGGTCTGCAACGGTTTTGCTCCAGCCCTTGTCGCTGACATCGTTGATGAAGTCGCCCACGGTGCGCTTGTTCTGGTTGTAGTAGTCGGACTGCTTCTTGAGCTTTTTCATCAAGCGCGTCGGGTCTTCATCCGTCCAGTCGGTGAGCATGACGACGTGCTCGCGCTCGTAGCTGAACGGCTCCGGGTCTTTGGCGTCGATGATCAGCGGCCCGTAGACCCCGGCCTGTTCCTGAAAGCCCGAGTGACTGTGGTACCAGTAGGTGCCGTTCTGTCTGACCTTGAAACGGTAAACGTACAGGCCGTCCGGGGCGATGCCGTCAAAGCTCAGGCCGGGAACGCCGTCCATGTTGGCGGGCAGAATGATGCCGTGCCAGTGAATGGACGTGTTGTCCTTGAGCCGGTTCTTCACCCGCAGGGTGACGGTATCGCCTTCGTGCCAGCGCAGCAGAGGGCCGGGCAGGCCGCCGTTGACGGTCATGGCGGTGCGCGGGCTGCCGGTGAGATTGACGGGAGTTTCGCCGATGAACAGGTCGAATTCCGTGCCTGACAGTTCCAGCAATTCACCTGGACGCGGCGCGGCCCAGACCGGACTGCGCCAGAGCCCGAGCCCGCCCAGCAGACCCCCTGCGGTCAGTCCTTTCACGAAGGTGCGTCTTGAAGTTCCGGGAAGCATGATGGCGTATCCGTTCGGTCGGTTCGGCGCAGGCCGGACAGCCTGCGGATCTGGCGAAAAGATGCCACAAGGCGGAAGGCGAGGGGATTACATTTCAGTCAGGTTGCGCCACGTCAAATCCGCCTCACCACTGATCGTGCCATCGCGTGGGAACGATCAGTGCGAGGAATAGACGATGATCGTGCCTACGCTCTGCGTGGGCATGCATCCCAGGACGCTCTGCGTCCCAAATGGGTCTGATGACGCAGATGCTTTGTGAACGACCAGGGCAGCCGTTCCCGTCACTCGTCCTTTTTCATCAACCCTGCCAGCGCAGCAAACGGGTTGTGCGTCGCCTTGGACGCTTTCGGCGAGCTGAGGGAGCTGTCGGAGAAGTACTGCTGATCGGTATAACGGGAGTGTTCGTTGTCGTGGCAGTACAGGCAGAGCAGTTCCCAGTTTGAGCCGTCCTGCGGGTTGTTGTCGTGGTTGTGGTCGCGGTGGTGAACGGTCAGTTCGCTCAGGCGCTTGCCGGCGAACTCACGGGCACAGCGCCCGCAGACATGCGGATACATGCGCAGGGCCTTGTCGCGGTAGCCCATTTCGCGGTCGCGCTGGGCGTCGGCCAGAATACGGTCCAGCTTGGCAGTGTTGGAAGGCGGGTTGGCCGTGCTCATGGTGTCACCTGTTCGTGTGCGCATTGAAAGCGGAATATCGGCAAGTTTAGCGCCGGATGAACAAACTCACACCTGTTGCGAGAGCAATTGGCCGTCGACCATGCGCAGACGTCGCGACAGCGAAATGGCCAGGGCGCGAATGATCTTGGCGGCGATCTTCGGTGCTTCATCGAGCATCTTGTCCAACGAGTCGCGACCCAGGTTCAATAACTGGCAACTGGTCGCCGCGATGCAGCTGGCCGAACGACGTTCGCCGTCCAGCACCGCCATTTCGCCGAATGCCCGGCCACGGCGCAGGGTGGCGATTTCGACCTGCTGGCCTTCACTGTTGAGCTTCTGCACGGACACCGTGCCTTGATGGATGATGCACATGAACGTTCCGGCATCACCTTCGGCAAACACCGCCTCACCTTTTTCGATGTCGGTGATGCTGAAGTAGCCCGCCACGGCAAGGAAATCGCTCGGCAGCAGGGTATCGAACAGGCCGCAGTCCAGCAGCATGTCGCGTATGGCGTTGTTCAGGTTGGACAGTTGTTCTGACATGGTTCGGTCTTGTGTTCAGGCTTCAGTGAGGGGGGCAGATCCGTGCCCCCGATGCTAGTAAGACAGGCGTTGGATGCCAAGTTCATTCGCCGGTTTGCAATACCTTGAAGATGAATCCGTATTCCAGCGCCACATCGCGCAAGCCTTGATAGCGGCCGCTCATCCCGCCGTGCCCGGCACCCAGTTCGGTTTTGAGCAGCAAGAGGTTGTCGTCGGTCTTTGTAGCACGCAACTTCGCGACCCACTTGGCCGCTTCCCAATACTGCACGCGGCTGTCGTTGTAACCGGCGATCACCAGCATGGCCGGATACGCCTGGGCGCTGACATTTTCATAAGGCGCGTAGGCCTTGATGCGCTCGTAGACCTCGGACTCCTGCGGGTTGCCCCATTCGTCATATTCGGTGACGGTCAGCGGCAACTCGGGATCAAGCATGGTGTTGAGCACGTCCACGAACGGCACCTCGGCAATCGCCGCCTTGAACAGGTCCGGACGCTGATTGAGCACCGCGCCCATCAACAGACCGCCCGCGCTGCCGCCACTGATCACCAGTTGCTCGGAGCGGGTCAGCCCCTCGGCGATCAAGTGCTCGGCGCAGGCAATGAAATCACCAAAAGTATTCTGTTTGTGTTCCTGCTTGCCGTTGCGATACCAGGCTTCGCCCAACTCGCCGCCGCCGCGCACATGCGCGATGGCGAACGCCACGCCCCGGTCCAGCAGGCTCAGGCGAGCATGGGAGAACCAAGGGTCCAGACTTTCGCCATAGGCACCGTAGCCGTACAGATAAAGCGGCGTCGCCTGACCGGCCAGTTCGCGTTTGACCACCAGACTGATCGGCACCTGAGTCCCATCAGCAGCAGTCGCCCACAGGCGCTGGCTGACGTAGGCATCGGCATCGAAGGTGCCCAGCACCGGCGTTTCCTTGAGCACAACCTGCTCGCCGGTTGCCAGCTCCAGCTGCCGGACCTGCGGCGGACGGTTCAGCGACTGGTAACGCAGGCGAATCCGCGGGCTGTCGAACTCCAGCGAGTCCTGCACGTAAAGGCTGTACGCCGCGTCTGGCAGTTGCACCCGATAGGCGGGCAGATCCTGAGGGCGGATTTCGATGATCGGCAGGCCGCCTTCGCGCAAGCTCAGGCTGAGACCTCTTGCGTTGAGGCCGACGCCTTCGAGCATCACCGAATCGCTGTGCGGGATGAGCGTCTGCCAGTCATCACGGGTCGGAACGCCGGTCGCCTTCTCGGGAGCGTGGTACAGCGCGAAATTGATGCCGCTCTGGTTGCTTCGAATGAACCAGCTCCAGATGCCATCGAGCAGGCCGTGATCAGGAAAGTATTCATGGCCTTCGACGCGTGGCGCGAGGCAGACGAAAGCCTGCTCGGGATGCTCGGCGTCCAGCACCCAGGCTTCGCTGGTGGTCTTGCTGTTCAGCAGCAGCACCAGTTGACGTTCGGAACTGGTGCGGAAGCAGTGCAGAAAGAAGCGGCCGTCCGGCTCGCTGAACACCAGGTCAGCGGTCCCGTTACCGAGTGTGTGGCGATACAGCTTGTGGGGACGATGCGTGTCGTCCAGCTCGCCAAAGAACAGCGTCTGGCTGTCGTTGGCCCAGGTCATGCTGCCGTCGCAATCCTCGAACGGCAGGCTGCTGACCTGGCCATTGCTCAGTTCCTTGACGTAGAGCAGATAAACCTCGTCGCCACTGGTGTCCAGGCTGTAGGCGAGGCGCTGATGGTCGGGGCTGATGCTGAAAGCGCCGAGTGAAAAGAATCCGCCGTCGGCCAGCACGTTGGGGTCCAGCAGCAGTTCTTCCCGACTTTCGTCGACTGTGTTCGAGTCGTCCGCCGGACGCGGGCAACGGTAGTGGCGTGCGTACTCGTCGCCCTCTGTGGTGCGCGTGTAATACAGATACGGACCCCAGGGCGAGGGCAGTGACAGGTCGGTTTCCAGAATCCGGCTTTTGATTTCCTGAAACAGCGTTTCACGCAGCGCGCGCTGGTCCGCCAGTTGCTCTTCCTGGTACTGGTTTTCAGCTTTCAGATAGTCGAGCACCTCTTCGGTGTCGCGGTTCTGCAGCCAGGCGTAGGGATCCGAGCCTTCGGCCTTGCGAGCGATCGGGGCGCGTGAGGTGGCATTCGAAAAGGACATGCGGGGCTCTCTTTTAAAGTGGCAATCAGATGAATTATGAAGACACGCTGCGCCGATTGAACAACCCAGGCAAGCCGGGCCAGTGAAAAGCCGTTATCATAAGCGCCTCTTTACCTGCCTTGCCAACGGACGACATGACCGAGAACGACTATCTGATCGCCTGGAGCCTCTACGCCTTCGCCGCGCTGGGCTGCCTGTTGGTATGGTTTCTGATGACCGGCTGGATGTGGCGCTACCTCAAGGAGCCGCTGCGTGTCATCGCCGCCGTGTTGCTGCTCACACCGACGCTGGTTGATCCTCTCAAGGACGCTTACGCTCCGGCAGTTGCCATCACTGCGCTGGACCTGATGTTCAAGGTAGGCAGTAACGTCTGGACCGCCGTTTCCGATCTGGCGATGTACGGCATGTTCGCCTTCGGTGCTTACCTGCTGTTCGTGCTCATTCGCTGGCCGATCGAAAGAAGCCGCAAGGCGCGTCAACCCGCGCCGGTTGCAGAACCTGTCGATACAGACGCCGAAGACGATCCGTTTGCCAGTGACGAGCGTTACGCTCGCAAGCCCGCTGCACCGTCTCCTGCCACGTCGGCACGCGGCGCACGGGTCGAGCCGCGTCTGTAGCGTCCCGCTTCGTTGGCCTGCGCTGCAACGTGCAGCGCATGACTGCTGCAAAACGTCCTGAAGCGAGAACCTGAACATGTGTGAACTACTGGGCATGAGCGCCAATGTCCCGACCGACATCGTTTTCAGCTTTACCGGGCTGATGCAGCGGGGCGGCAAGACCGGCCCGCATCGTGACGGCTGGGGCATTGCTTTCTACGAAGGCCGAGGCCTGCGCCTGTTTCAGGACCCGGCCGCCAGCTGCGAGTCGGAAGTCGCGCAACTGGTGCAACGTTACCCCATCAAAAGCGAAGTCGTGATTGGCCACATTCGTCAGGCCAACGTCGGCAAGGTCTGCCTGTCCAACACGCATCCTTTCGTGCGCGAGCTGTGGGGCCGGAACTGGTGTTTCGCTCACAACGGCCAATTGGCCGAATTCAGTCCGAGTGTCACCTTCTATCGACCCGTGGGTGATACTGACAGCGAAGCGGCATTCTGCGACCTGCTCAACCGTGTGCGTGAAGCGTTTCCCGAGCCGGTCGAAGTCGAGCAACTGCTGCCGACGCTGATCCAGGCCTGCACCGAATACCGCAGCAAAGGCGTGTTCAATTGCCTGTTGAGCGACGGCGACTGGCTGTTCTGCTTCTGCAGCACCAAACTGGTCCAGATCACCCGACGCGCACCCTTCGGTCCGGCCCGATTGAAGGACGTTGACGTGATTGTCGATTTTCAGGCGGAAACCACGCCGCATGATGTGGTCACAGTCATTGCCACCGAGCCGTTGACCGCGAACGAAAACTGGAACGCTTACGAGCCGGGCCAGTGGAGTCTGTGGCGCAAGGGCGAATGTGTCTGCAAGGGTTCGACCGAACCGGTCATGCCATAAGCGCACGGTCACACGGAATTCAACGCAAGAGGGATGTTCATGCTGCGAAGTTATCTGCGATTGGTCCTGTTCACGGCGGGTCTGCTGTTCGGCGTTCAAGTGCCCGGCTTCATCAGTGACTACAGTAAGCGTGTAGAAGCGCACCTGATCGAAGCCCAGCAAGCGATCAAGGGCTACAACAACACCGCTGCGCAGTTCTTCAAGGGCGATATCCAGGCGCTGATTCAGCACTATCGCAGCAGTGAAGACCCGGTGTTTCGCAGCGATGCCGACAACATCGAGACCTTGCTGACCCGCACCCACGTGCTGGAGCGTCAGTGGCTGGGGTTGCAGGGACCGTGGTATTCGCGGGCCTTCTATGTCGCCACGTCGTCCGATCCCTATATCCGTCGCGAGACCTTCAACGGCTACACCTGGCAAGTCTTGCTGGCCCCTGAAGTCATCGCCTGGGGCATCATCAGCGCATTGCTGCTGGCGCTGGTGATCGAAAGCCTTGTGCTGTTGCTCGGCTGGGTCGTGAACGGCGGACGTCGCAAGCCGCAGCTGGAAAGGGACTGGCGCTAGGCGTCAGTCTGGTTCTCACCCAAACAGGAGAAAGCCCATGGGCAGCCTGTTATTGAACTGTGATGTCGGCGTCCAGCGTATCTGCGCAGCCCTTGGCGAGCCGTCGGCTGAGCAGAACCGCATCAAACTGTAAAACACATGAAACATGGGTGATGCTGCTGGGCCGATCATGGGGCGGCCCTTGTTTCATTGCGTATATAAGCCAGCACTGTTTCAGGATCGTTCCACATCAAAACGTCCAGTATCGAAAGATTCTCGATAAAGTCGAAAGGTGCCACCACGTTATAACTGAGTGAAGAGGGCTCCAGGAAGCGAAGTTCGATACTGCGTTCCTGCCATTCGCCAGGAACAAATATATCGCGGCCGCCCGTGGCGTTGATATATTGGCGAGCTTCCATCAAGGTGCTGATTTCCAGTGCCCACTGTCCTGCATGCTCAATGACTGGCAAGTCAAACTTCATCTCGGAACAGGCTTTCCAGTTGAACGGCAGACCCAGATAATCACACACCACTTTCAATGAGCGTGTATTCAAATCGCTGATATGAGTAATGTCCGGTGAGTCGAAGGTAAGGTCGATCAACTGTATCACCTGCCTGAAGTACGGCGCCTTGCAGCGATAGTGTTCCAGCTGGTTTCTGATGCGTGTGTGGGCGGCGCTGCAATCGGTGATCGTGGCGTCCTTGATCAGCGTCCCGTCTCTGGCGCTGACCGGGACCTTTATGTACTGCCACCCCCCGTAGCCGTCCAGTACCCGGTTGCGGTTCATCCAGCTCTTGCGTTTGTATTTGACGATGTCGAAGACCAGTCCGCGCTCCACTGCGGCAATAAGCTGGAAGTAACCAATATACGGAAAAAAATAAGGTTGCATGATCCCGAGCGTTTCAATCATAAGTAACCCGCGAAGTCGCGACGGTTGCTCAGGCAAAACGATGGAGTAACGGCAGAACGACTTACTCAGTCAGCACATGACCGTCTGAATGGATGTCAGAAACCTGAGCGTAGTTCGAAGTTACAAAATGAACGTGCTGTTGGTCGGGTTGAAAAAAGCCAGTCGATGACTGGCTTTTTTACACTGACATCCTTACTTGGCCAGGTAGCGCATGCTTTCTTCCAGGCCGCGGAGTGTCAGCGGATACATGTGGTCTTCCACCAGATCGCGGACGATATGGGTCGAGGCTGTGTAGCCCCACGTGTCTTTCGGGTAAGGATTGATCCAGACGATCTTCTTGAATTTGGCCATGAAACGCTGCATCCACACATAGCCTGCTTCTTCGTTCCAGTGCTCGACACTGCCGCCGGGCTGGGTGATTTCGTAAGGCGCCATCGAAGCGTCGCCGATGAAGATCACTTTGTAGTCCGCGCCGTACTTGTGCAGCAGGTCCTGGGTCGAGGTCCGCTCCGAGCCGCGGCGCAGGTTGTTCTTCCACACCGATTCGTACACGAAATTGTGGAAGTAGAAATACTCCATGTGCTTGAACTCGGTCTTGCAGGCCGAGAACAGCTCTTCGCAGACCTTGACGTGTGCGTCCATCGAACCGCCGATGTCGAACAGCAGCAGCAACTTGATGGTATTGCGCCGCTCGGGGCGCATCTGGATGTTCAGCAGGCCGGCATCGCGGGCGGTGTGGTCGATGGTGCCGTCGATGTCCAACTCGTCCGCTGCGCCCTGACGAGCGAACTTGCGCAGGCGGCGCAAGGCAACCTTGATATTGCGCGTGCCCAGTTCCACCTGATCATCCAGGTTCTTGTACTCGCGCTGATCCCAGACCTTTACCGCCTTGCCCTTGCGTTCGCCTGCGTCGCCGACCCGGATACCTTCGGGGTTGTAACCGCCCGAGCCGAACGGGCTGGTGCCGCCGGTGCCGATCCATTTATTGCCACCGGCATGGCGTTCCTTCTGTTCTTCCAGGCGTTTCTTGAACTCTTCGATCAACTTGTCGAGGCCGCCCAGTGACTGGATCTGCGCCCGTTCTTCTTCGCTCAGAGAGCGTTCGAACTCCTTGCGCAGCCAGTCTTCAGGGATCAGTGCCTGCAAGTGATCGTCGAGCTTTTCCAAGCCATTGAAGTAGGCCCCGAACGCCCGGTCGAACTTGTCGAAATGGCGCTCGTCCTTGACCAGAATAGTGCGTGCCAGAAAGTAGAACTCGTCAATGTCGGCAAAAATGACCCGCTGTTTCAGCGCATTGATCAGGTCCAGCAACTCGCGCAGGGACACCGGCACCTTGGCCGCGCGCATTTCGTTGAACAGGTTGAGCAGCATGGCTGTCGCCCTTTTTCGTAGCAGGGTAAATGAAGAGGATCAGCGATTGCCGCGACGGCTCATGAACGCCAGTCGCTCCAGCAATTGCACGTCCTGTTCGTTCTTGACCAAGGCGCCGGCCAGCGGCGGAATGGCCTTGGTCGGATCGCGCTCGCGCAGCACCGCTTCGCCGATGTTGTCGGCCATCAGCAGCTTGAGCCAGTCCACCAGTTCAGAGGTTGAAGGCTTTTTCTTCAGGCCAGGCACCTTGCGCACGTCGAAGAACACGTCCAGTGCTTCGCTGACCAGGTCTTTCTTGATAGTGGGATAGTGGACGTCAACGATGCGCTGAAGCGTTGCGCGGTCCGGAAAGGCGATGTAATGGAAGAAGCAGCGACGCAGAAAGGCGTCCGGCAGCTCTTTTTCGTTGTTCGAGGTAATGATGATGATCGGGCGCTGCTTCGCCTTGATGGTCTCGTCGATTTCGTAAACGTAGAACTCCATCTTGTCGAGTTCCTGCAACAGATCGTTGGGAAACTCGATGTCGGCCTTGTCGATTTCGTCGATCAGCAGGATCACGCGCTCTTCGGACTCGAAGGCTTCCCAGAGCTTGCCCTTCTTCAAGTAGTTGCGCACGTCGTGAACCTTGTCCACGCCCAGTTGCGAGTCACGCAGGCGGCTGACGGCATCGTATTCGTAAAGCCCCTGATGGGCCTTGGTGGTCGACTTGATGTGCCAGGTGATCAGCCGGGCACCGAATGACTCGGCCAGTTGCTCGGCAAGCATGGTCTTGCCGGTGCCGGGCTCACCCTTGACCAGCAGCGGACGCTCCAGAGTAATCGCCGCGTTGACCGCAAGCTTCAGATCGTCGGTGGCGACGTATGCCGGGGTGCCTTCAAACTTCATCGATGAATCCTCTCGCAGGCCATGCGGGGCGAAGAGCCCGCACGCTGTAATAGTGGCGAATATGCCCAGACTATAACGTGCGTACCGGACCCCTGTGAACGCAGACGCCCCATTCAGTTCTTGAATGGGGCGTCACGGTTTGACTGCGCAAAATTGTAACGCAGGCTTCAGGTATCGCTAATTTGGCGATACCATGCGGCATGTCTACCAAGCACAGATTCAGGGATAAATACAGAATTCAGCTCAGGGAGAAAGATCATTTGCCACCGCACGTCCATTTGACTGGAGGTGGGCTGGATGTACTGATCGGTCTGGAAAGGATAGAAGTCCTTAAAGGTCACGCCCCGGCTGCTGTTTTGAAGGAAGCGCTCGAATGGATACGTATTCACCGTGAAGCACTGATGGAGGACTGGAGACGATGGCATCCATGAAACGACCCCGTCTCAAACATGTTCAGGCCTTGCCCGATTACCGTCTTGCCCTGACATTTATCAATGATCAGCAGTTGATACTCGATATGAGTCAGGACCTGCATGCCTGGCCAGGGCTTCATCTCTTGAAGGATCCCGATGCATTCGCCAGCGCGCAGGTGGGCGATGATGGCTGGACGGTCGAGTGGCCGGAGCCCGACATCCAGATAGGTGCGGATACTTTGTATCTTGACGCTCAGGCGCAGGCTGCAACTGATGAGAACACACGAATTTTCATAGGCTGGCGTGCGCGTACCGGTTTGCCTTTGTCGCAGGCCGCGCAAGCGCTGGGTGTCAGCACGCGGAGCATCACTCGTTACAGCAATGCGCGCGAAGCGACACCTCGTACACTGGCGCTCGCATGCCTTGGATGGGACGCGCTCCAGCAGCCCTCAAAGGCTGCCGAAAATACAGGCGTTTATCGTGCGGACAAGAAAGACTAGGAATCCTTGCTGCTCTCATAACGCGCATTGAACGCCTGTACGAATGCGTTACGCAGAATCTGCCAGAACGCCTGAAGGCCGCTGATGTCCTGCTGGTTGACGCTGCCGCTCAGGTCGACACGGGTGGCGAACTGGTTCTGGCGCTGGTTTTTCAGCACGGTTTCGCTGGTACCGACCAGCGCTTCCCAGATCGAGCGAAACACGCCCTTGTCCTTGTCTTCGACGTCCTGGTGCCAGTTGAACACGTCGACGTTGCGCAGCAGCGGTTTGATGTAGCCGCTCAACTGGCCTTTGTCGGCCTGAGCCTCGATCACGAGGTCACCGTTGCCCGCATTGAAGTCGAACTTGCCGTAGGCCGATGAGAAGTCGTTGAGCCTTTTCAGCTGAATGCCGGTCGCTCTGAGGCGAAAGTCGAAATCCTGAAAGTTGTTGAACGGGTCGAAGCGGGCGGTGCTTTCCAGCTTGGCGTGCCCCAGCAGGCGCGCCTTGCCTTCGAAGCTGGCGTCACGATTGCCTTCGACATCTACCACGTTGGTCAGGTTATAGAAGCTGGCGTTGACCTGGTCGGCCTCGATTTTCACCTTGGGCGTGGAGTTGAAGTTGTTGAAGGTAATCCGTCCGTTGCCAATGCGCACTTCGTTGAGGGTTACAGGCAGGAGCTTGTTCAACTGGGTGCGCCAGTCTGTGCCCTGACCGGTCTGGGACGCCTGCTTGTTGTTGCCGCCATCGACGAAGTTGATTTCCGGGTCGATAAATAAAACCTCGGCGACGACGGCGTGGTCGTACCAGAGTGAATGCCAGCTGACCGCCAGCTCGATGATCGGCGCTTTCACGAACGGCACGGGCACTTTGCCGTCGACTTTGACGATGTTCAGCCCTTTGATCCGATACGCACCCCGCCAAAGGGCCAGATCCACGTCAGTGACCTGACCGCGGTAATCACCCATGTCGGCGAGTTTGTCATTCAGGTAGTCACGCACCAGATAGGGCAGGGCAATGTTGATCCCGATCAGCAGAATGACCAGAGCGGCCAGCGTCCATAGCGGCCAACTGTAGCGACGTTTCATGACACGAGTCTCCGGTTGCAGTGAAGGGTTGACTGCGTTCGGCAGCATCGGTTCGGTGATACTGGACGCCCAACCGCTGGCGGCATAGGCTTTATTTATTTAACCGATGTGCACAAGGACATCTTCATGAGCCGTATTTACGCTGATAACGCCCATTCCATCGGTAACACGCCGCTGGTGCAGATCAACCGCATCGCACCGCGCGGTGTCACGATTCTGGCCAAGATCGAAGGGCGTAATCCGGGCTACTCGGTAAAATGCCGCATCGGCGCCAACATGATCTGGGACGCTGAAAGCAGCGGCAAACTCAAGCCGGGCATGACCATCGTCGAGCCAACCTCTGGCAATACCGGTATTGGTCTGGCGTTCGTCGCGGCGGCGCGGGGCTATAAGCTGATGCTGACCATGCCTGCCTCCATGAGCATAGAGCGTCGCAAGGTGCTCAAGGCGCTGGGTGCCGAACTGGTCCTGACCGAGCCTGCCAAAGGCATGAAAGGTGCCATCGCCAAGGCTGAGGAATTGCTCGCTGGCAACCCTGAGCAGTACTTCATGCCCGGTCAGTTCGAGAACCCGGCCAACCCGGCGATTCACGAGAAGACCACAGGCCCTGAAATCTGGAACGACACCGACGGCGCAATCGACGTGCTGGTGGCAGGCGTGGGCACGGGCGGTACGATCACCGGCGTGTCGCGCTACATCAAGCACACCGCACGCAAGCCGATTCTGTCGGTGGCGGTCGAGCCGGACAGCTCGCCGATCATTACCCAGGCCATGGCCGGTGAAGAGATCAAGCCCAGTTCGCACAAGATTCAGGGCATCGGTGCCGGTTTCATCCCGAAAAACCTCGACCTGTCATTGGTCGACCGGGTTGAACGGGTGACCGATGACGAGTCCAAAGCCATGGCACGTCGCCTGATGCAGGAAGAAGGCATCCTGTGCGGTATTTCCTGTGGTGCGGCGATGGCCGCGGCCGTGCGTCTGGCCGAGAAACCGGAAATGCAGGGCAAGACCATCGTGGTGATACTGCCGGATTCCGGCGAACGCTACCTGTCGAGCATGCTGTTCAGCGACCTGTTCACTGACCAGGAGCTGTCGCAGTAACACATCTTGGGCAGTGCGTGCTTCATGCGGACGGTTCAAGGGTTTATGATGGCCACCTTTTCAGCGCCAGATGATCGTTACAGGTCATCTGGCGTTTCTGGTCCTTCACATTGACCGACTGTTGGCGTTACGTTCAGCGTTGTCTGCCCGCTCCAAGGAGAGTTTCATGACCCTTTCATTTGCTGCCAAGGCATTGATCCTGATGCTTTTCCTGGGCAGCACGCTGTACGTGCATCTGCGCGGGCAGGCCCGGTTGCCGTTGCTGCGTCAGTTCGTGAACCATTCGGCGCTGTTTGCGCCCTATAACGCGCTGATGTACCTGTTTTCCCGCGTGCCGTCCAAGCCATACCTGGATCGCAGCAAGTTTCCCGAGCTCGATGTGCTCAAGGACAACTGGGAAACCATCCGTGATGAAGCGATGCATCTGTTCGACGAAGGCTATATCCGCGCCGCCGAGAAGAACAACGATGCCGGTTTCGGTTCGTTCTTCAAGAAAGGCTGGAAGCGTTTCTACCTGAAATGGTACGACAAGGCGCTGCCTTCGGCCGAAGCGCTGTGTCCGAAGACCGTTGCGCTGGTCAACAGCATTCCCAACGTCAAGGGTGCGATGTTTGCCCTGTTGCCGGGTGACAGCCACCTCAATCCACACCGCGACCCGTTTGCCGGTTCCCTGCGCTATCACCTGGGCCTTTCCACGCCCAACTCCGATGATTGCCGGATCTTCGTTGATGGCAAGGAATACTCGTGGCGTGACGGCGAAGACGTCATGTTCGACGAGACTTACGTGCACTGGGTCAAGAATGAAACGACCCAGACCCGCGTGATTCTTTTCTGTGACATTGAGCGTCCGCTGACCAACCGTCTGATGACCCGCCTGAACCGCAGCGTCAGCGCCTTTCTGGGCCGTGCCACCGCACCGCAGAACCTGGACGACGAGCGCGTTGGTGGCATCAATCAGGCGTACGCGTTCAGCAAGCGTTTCAGCGATGGCTTCAGTGGCAAGGTCAAGCAGTTCAAACGCAGCAACCCCAAGGCCTACCGCGTGCTGCGCCCTGTGCTGGCGGTGCTGGTCCTGACCTTGTTGGGGTACTGGCTGTTCGGTTGAAAAAACGCCTGTCCAGTCAGAGGTCGGCGCGGGTTACAGACTGATGCTCATGTGGAGGTCCTTGCATGTCGCAGCCTCAGACCCATGCCGATCTCGCGAACGATCTGCCGCGCCTCGATGCCCAGTTGCATGCCAGCCTGCCGGACTGGGTGTGCAAGGACCCGGCGCTGACCGTCGAGCTGTTCTCGTCGGTGTTCTACCGCAACAAGGGTGCGTATCTGGTGGGACGGATCTCTACGATGACGACGAAATCTGCCCACTGATCGACGTCCACTTCCGGCGCATTCCGGAACCCGCGCCCCGGAGGATGAAATGGCTTCCGAGCCCTGGTATTCCATCGGTCCGCTGGACGTGTTTCCTGAAAAGTTTGCCCCGTTTCTGTTTGCCAACATGACCCTGCGCCACATTCGAGAGCGGACGCGGAGCGTCCTGGGAGGCATTCCAGAGCGTGGGAACGATCAGATCGGCGCAGCGGCAGTTGATGGGTGTGATCAGTCCGCCTCTACACTGATCGTGCCCATCGCTCCGCGTGGGCATGCCGCCCGTGACGCTCCGCGTCACAAATGGCACAGATGCCGTAATCAGTGAGCCGAACACATGGCTCAATTCATCTTTTCGATCTCAACTCAAGCTCACATGCCGACTCAACAACGCGCGCAATGCCGCAGGCTTGACCGGCTTGGGCAGATAATCGAGCCCGGCGGCGTGCACCTGAGCGATCAGTTCGGGGCGCCCGTCGGCGCTGATCAACACGCCCGGCACCGGCTGGCCGAGTCGCGTTCTCAGCCAGGCCATCAGCTCAGTGCCGGTTTCTCCATCGTCCAGGTGATAGTCCACAAGCGCGATCTGCGGATGGACACCATTGTTCAGCAAGACCTCACATTCCTGACGATTGCGCGCAGTCCATACCTGACAGCCCCAGCGCGACAGCAGGCTGTTCATGCCGATCAGGATGCTGTCCTCGTTATCGACGCAGAGCACCTGCGTGCCATTCAAGGCCGGACGATTTATCTCCACCAGTTTGGCAGGCATCGGCGTCTGTGCCGACGCGAGCGGCACCTGCACGCTGAACACGCTACCTTTCCCGGTCCAGGAACGAACCTGCAACGGATGCTCGAGAATACGACACAGGCCATCAGCAATCGCCAGGCCCAACCCAAGGCCTTTGGCGGCGTGAGTCTGATGGCTGTCCAGACGCTTGAACTCCTCGAAAATCACCTGGCGCTTGTCTTCGGGAATTCCCGGTCCGCGATCCCATACCTCCAGGCTCAGGTGTTCACCCTGACGCCTCACACCCAGCAGGATCGGCCCGCTGGCATAACGAAATGCATTGGTCAGGAAGTTTTGCAGCACGCGGCGCAGCAGCTTGATATCGCTGTCCACCCGCAACGCACTACCCCTGACCCGAAACTTCAGGCCTTGCTCCTGCGCCAGTGCCTTGAATTCCGCGCCGAGCGTGTCGAACAGCGCGTTGAGCGGGAAAGGCTGGCGGTCCGGGGCGATCTTGCCGTTTTCGATGCGCGAGATATCCAGCAGGTCGCTGATCAGGTCTTCGGCTGAACGCAACGAGCTGTCCAGATGCTGGATCAACTGCTGGGCGTCGCTGGAAATGCCGTCTTCCTGATGTGAGAGCGCGGCGGAGAACAGGCGGGCGGCATTCAGTGGTTGCATCAGGTCATGGCTGACCGCTGCCAGAAAACGGGTCTTCGATTCGTTGGCCGCTTCGGCCGTGCCTTTGGCTTCGGTCAGTGCCTGGTTCAGTTGCGAGAGTTCCTGAGTACGTTCGGTCACTCGCTGCTCAAGGCTTTCATTGACGCCCTTGAGCGCCTGTTCGGCCGCGCGGAACGCGGTAATGTCGGTAAAGCTCATGACAAAACCGCCACCGGGCATCGGATTGCCGATCAGCTCGATCACCTGTCCGTTGGGGAACAATCGCTCTGACGTGTGCGCCCGACCCTGACGCATCCAGTGCAGACGCCGCGCCACGTGCACTTCGGCCTCACCGGGTCCGCACAATCCGCGTTCGGCGTTGTAGCGGATGATGTCGGCAATCGGTCGGCCCACGCCAATCAGGCCTTCCGGGTAATTGAACAGCTCCAGATAGCGATGATTCCAGGCCACCAGTCGCAGCGACTGATCGACCACGCTGATGCCCTGGGTAATGTTCTCGATGGCGCCTTGCAGCAGAGCACGGTTGAACTGCAGTACCTCGGAGGCTTCGTCGGCGATGCGCACCACGTCTTCGAGCTGCATGTCCCGACCTTCGATGGCTGCCTTGACCACCGCACGGGTCGACGAGGTGCCGAGCACACCGGCCAGCAGACGTTCGGTGTGGGCGATCCAGTCGCCCGTGGCGTTCTGGTTGGGGTTGAAGCTCTTGCCCTGACGGTAGGCAAAACGGGTGAAGCTCTGTCGGGCACGTTCTTCCCCGACAAAGCGTGCTGACAGGCTGAGCAGGTCCTCGATCTGCACCGCCAGCAATGGCCGCATGTAGGCGCGCCCCTGGGTTTCCTGACCGATGAAGCGACCTGCCTGCCAGTGTTCGGTCACCCGCGTGCGCGACAGCATCGACACCCAGGCGAACAGCGTGCAGTTGCCAGCCATCGACAGCAGTACGCCCTGGGTCATTGGCGTGATCGGCAAATCCAGCGGGTTGCTGTGCAGCCAGGCCAGCAGTGGAAAAGCGTGCAGCGACCAGCCCATACCGTGGGCAGCGACCGGCAGGACCAGCGTATAGAACCAGATGAAAATCCCGGCAGCCAGACCCGCGAACACACCGCGGCGGTTGGCCTGCTTCCAGTACAGCGCGCCGAACATCGCAGGCGCGAGCTGGGTGATGGCCGCAAAGGCGATCTGGCCGATGGTCGCCAGGCTGGCGGTGGAGCCGAGCATCCGGTAACTGACGTAGGCGAGCAGCAGAATCATCACGATGCTGATACGGCGCACCGAGAGCATCCAGTGCCGGAACGCTTCGAACGGTCGCTCGGTATTCTTGCGGCGTAGCAGCCATGGCAACAGCATGTCGTTGGAAATCATGGTCGAGAGGGCGACGCAAGCCACGATCACCATGCCGGTTGCAGCCGACGCGCCGCCGATGAATGCCAGCAGTGCCAGCGAAGGATGTGCATGGGCCAGCGGCAGGCTGATCACGAAGGAGTCGGGCAGCATCGAGTCAGGCAGCAGCATCTGCCCGGCCAGCGCGATAGGCACCACGAACAGCGCGGCCAGCGCCAGATAGGCCGGAAACACCCACTTGGCCAGATTCAGATCCTGCGGCTCGATGTTCTCCACCACCGTGACGTGAAACTGCCGGGGCAGGCAGACAATCGCCATCATCGCGACGCCGGTCTGCACGAACATCGACGGCCAGTTGATCGTGTCCTGCCAGTATTCTTCAAGGCGCGGCGCCAGCTTGGCCTGGTTGAACAAGTCATCGAAGCCGTCGTACAGCCCGAAGGTCACGAACACTCCGACGGCCATGAACGCGAACAGTTTCACCAGCGCCTCGAAGGCAATCGCCAGCACCATGCCGCGATGGTGTTCGGTCACGTCCAGATTGCGTGCACCGAACACGATGGTGAACAGCGCCAGAATCAGAGAAACCACCAGAGCCGTGTCCTGTGCGCGGGTGCCGGTGGAGTCGGCCACGGCTCCGATCAGAATATTCACCCCCAGCACAATGCCTTTCAGCTGCAGCGCAATGTACGGCAGCATGCCGATCAGGCAGATCAGCGCGACCATGACTGCCAGCGACTGGGACTTGCCGTAGCGCGCCGCAATGAAGTCGGCAATCGACGTGATGTTTTCCTGTTTGCTGATCAGCACCATCTTTTGCAGCACCCACGGCGCCAGCACCATCAGCACGATCGGACCCAGGTAAATCGGCAGGAACGACCACAACTGTTCGGCTGCCTGACCCACGGCGCCAAAGAACGTCCAGCTGGTGCAATAGACCGCCAGCGACAGGCTGTAGACCCAGGCACGCATGGTCGGGCGCAGCGATGCGCTGTAGCGGTCGCCATAAAAGGCAATGGCAAACATGATTGCCATATAGGACAGGGCAACGGCGGCGATCAGCCCGCTGGACAGCGACATATCGGATTCCAGAATGTATCGACAGCACGCAGTCTCGCACGACGGCTGCACTTCGTCTTTCTCGACCAAGGTCGAGCGTGGCGGGGTGTCGCAGCCGAGGCAATCGCCTCGGCGCGCTTCAAAGCAGGAAATATCCTATCGACATTCTCAGGCGTTGCGTCTTCAATGTGCCTCGGATTGGCGGCGACGCCAGTGTGCCCAAGCCTCTCAGGACCACGGACGATGAGCCAGCAGTCACAATTCAGCCTTCTAGGGAAACGGCGCTTCCTGCCGTTTTTCGTTACGCAGTCCCTCGGGGCGTTCAATGACAATGTGTTCAAGCAGTCATTGATCCTCGCCATTCTTTATAAGCTGGCCATCGATGGGGATCGTTCGATCTACGTCAACCTGTGCGCCTTGCTGTTCATTCTGCCGTTCTTTCTGTTCTCGGCGCTGGCCGGGCAGTTCGGCGAAAAATACCCGAAGGACGCGCTGATCCGGATCATCAAGTTCGGTGAAATCGTGATCATGGCGGTGGGAGCCGCAGGCTTTTTGTTCAATCACCTGTGGATGATGCTGGCGGCGTTGTTCGCGATGGGCACGCATTCCGCGCTGTTCGGCCCGGTGAAGTATTCGATCCTGCCGCAGCACCTGCGCGAGACCGAGCTGGTCGGCGGCAACGCGCTGGTCGAGATGGGCACCTTCCTGGCGATTCTCGCAGGCACCATCAGTGCCGGGGTGATGATGTCTTCCACGCACTACGCATGGATCGTCTCGGCGGCCATCGTGCTGATCGCCTGCCTGGGCTTTCTGGCCAGTTTCGGTATCCCGAAGGCGGCGGCTGCCTCGCCTGAAATGAAGCTCAACTGGAATATCTTCACCCAGTCCTGGGCCACGCTGCGCATGGGATTGGGGCAGACGCCTGCGGTGTCGCGCTCGATTGTCGGCAACTCATGGTTCTGGTTCGTCGGAGCGATCTATCTGACGCAAATCCCGGCGTACGCCCAGGAATGGATGTACGGCGATGAAACCGTGGTGACGCTGATCCTGACGGTTTTCTCGGTCGGCATCGCACTGGGTTCGTTGCTCTGCGAGCGCCTGTCCGGGCACAAGGTCGAGATCGGCCTGGTGCCGTTCGGCTCCATGGGGATCACGATTTTCGGTCTGCTGCTGTGGTGGCATTCGGGCGGCTTCCCGCAAAACGTACAGGCCAACGACTGGCTGGCTATCCTGAGTGACGGGCAAGGCTGGTGGGTGTTGTTCGACATCCTCGGCATCGGCGTTTTTGGCGGTTTCTATATCGTGCCGCTGTATGCACTGATTCAGTCGCGCACTCCGGAAAAAGAGCGTTCACGGGTCATTGCGGCCAACAATATTCTCAACGCGCTGTTCATGGTGGTGTCGGCGATTGTCTCCATCCTGTTGCTCAGCTTCGCCAAGCTGACGATTCCACACCTGTTTCTGGTGGTGTCGTTGCTGAACGTGGCGGTCAACGTCTACATCTTCAGGATCGTGCCTGAGTTCACCATGCGCTTCCTGATCTGGCTGCTGGGTCATTCGATGTATCGGGTCGAGCACCGCAACCTGAACCTGATTCCCGATGAAGGCGCGGCGCTGCTGGTCTGCAACCACGTTTCATTTGTCGATGCGCTGTTGATCGCGGGGTCGGTCAGACGGCCGATCCGTTTCGTCATGTACTACAAAATCTATCAATTGCCGGTGCTCAACTTCATCTTCCGCACGGCCGGTACCATTCCGATTGCCGGTCGTAACGAAGACATGGAAATCTACGAGCAGTCCTTCAAGCGCATTGCGCAGTATCTGGCTGAAGGCGAACTGGTGTGCATCTTCCCGGAAGGCAAGCTGACCACGGATGGTGAAATCAGCGGCTTCAAGAGCGGCATGACGCGCATTCTTCAGGAAACGTCGGTGCCGGTGATCCCCATGGCCCTGCAGGGCTTGTGGGGCAGCTTCTTCAGTCGTGACCCGGAGAAGGGATTGTTTCGCCGTCTGTGGTCACGTGTCGTGCTGGTGGCCGGTGCGCCTATCGCTGCAGATGCCGCCGCGCCGGTGGATGTGCGGGAGCAGGTGAAGGCATTGAGAGGAGCGGGACGCTAGGGTTTGTGGTCCGTTAACGGACTGTGGGAGGCGGCTTGCCGGCGATGCATTTTCTGACGCGACCTATCAGTGACTGAACTGACGCCATCGCCGGCAAGCCGCCTCCCACAGGGGTATGTATTCAGTCAGACACTTTCGTTTGGTCCCGTTTTGCGCGCTACCACCTCGCTTTCTTCCTCCGGCATCTTCCTGAAATACGTCGAGAGCAACGCACCGGAAATGTTGTGCCAGACGCTGAACAGCGCGCTCGGCACTGCCGCCAGTGGCGAGAAGTGGGCGCTGGCCAGTGCGGCGCCGAGCCCTGAGTTCTGCATGCCGACTTCCAGCGCCAGCGACTTGCGCTGTGGCAACGGCAGCTTGAACACCTTGCCGGTGAAGTAGCCCAGCAGAAAGCCGAACGTATTATGCAGAATCACCACAGCCATGATCAGCAGGCCGGACTCGGCGATCTTCGCCTGACTGGCGGCGACCACCGCGCAGACGATCATCACGATGCTCACCACCGACACCAGCGGTAACACGTCCACCGCGTAGCTGACCCGCGCGCCCAGCAGGCGCTGCGCCAGAACACCGAGCACGATCGGCAGCATCACCAATTGCAGGATCGACCAGAACATATCCATGAAGGACACCGGCAACCAGGCCGACGCCAGGAACCAGATCAGCGTCGGGGTCAGCAGCGGGGCGAGCAGGGTGGTGACAGCGGCAATGGCCACCGCCAGCGCCAGGTCACCCTTGGCCAGCCACGCCATGACGTTGGACGATGTGC
Organism: Pseudomonas viridiflava; assembly: GCF_900184295.1. NCBI lineage: Bacteria > Pseudomonadati > Pseudomonadota > Gammaproteobacteria > Pseudomonadales > Pseudomonadaceae > Pseudomonas > Pseudomonas viridiflava. The sequence continues at coordinate 4,350,170 of NZ_LT855380.1, read as the reverse complement.
CACTCGGGCAGCAGCCCACCAGAATCACACCGACAGCGATTTCGGGCGGCAGCTGGAACACTTTGCACAACAGCCATGCCACGCCGGGCATGATGACAAAGTGCGCGACTACACCCAGCGCCACGCGCCAGGGGTTACGCGCGACTTCTGAGAAATCCTCAAGCTTCAGGGTCAGGCCCATGCCGAACATGACCAGACCCAGCAACGGAACGATCCAGCCTTTGAGGCCGATGAATACCTGGGGAAACACAAACGCCAGAATGGCGAACAGCAGCACCCAGTACGCAAAGGTGTTACCGACAAAACGACTCAAGGCGGCAAGAGCGCGCATGGTCTGCTCCTTCTTTTTGTAAGTGCCAAATGAATGCGCCGTCTATCAAGACGGCGCCGTGCTTCGGTTCATTCGCGGGAGGTGTCAGATACCCTGAGGTATTTCTTCGCCGCCCAGCGCTTCGAACAGCTCTGGCAGGAACTCGCCAAAGGTCAGCATCATCAGGGTGAAGCTGGCATCCAGTTGTCCCAGTGCCTCGTCGCCGCCGTCCTGTTCAGCCTGATCCTGCAACAGATCTTCGAACTTCAGACGCTTGACGACCATTTTGTCGTCCAGCACGAACGACAGTTTGTCCTGCCAGGCCAGCGACAGTTGAGTGACGACCTTGCCAGTGCTCAGGTGCAGCTGGATTTCGTCGCCAGTCAGGTCCTGACGCTTGCAGCGCACGATGCCGCCGTCTTCGTGGGTGTCGCGCAGTTCGCACTCGTCCAGCACGAAGAAGTTGTCGGCCGCTTTCTGGGTCTTGACCCAGTCGGTCATGGTCGCGCTTGGCGATACCTTGACGGTCAATGGGCGAACCGGCAGCGAGCCGATGACTTCGCGCAATGTCGACAGCAGGTCTTCGGCGCGTTTCGGGCTGGAAGCATTGACCAGAATCAGACCTTGCTTGGGCGCGATGGCGGCGAAGGTGGCCGAGCGACGAATAAAGGCGCGCGGCAGGAAAGCCTGGATGATTTCATCCTTGAGCTGATCACGTTCCTTCTTGTAGACCTTGCGCATCTGCTCGGCTTCGATCTCTTCGACCTTTTCCTTGAGCGCGTCACGTACGACGCTGCCCGGCAGAATGCGTTCTTCCTTGCGTGCAGCGATCAGCAGGAAGTCCTGGCTGACGTGTACCAATGGAGCCTCTTCGCCCTTGCCGAATGGCGCGACGAAACCGTAAGTGGTCAACTCCTGGCTGGCACAGGCGCGAGCCGGTTTGGTCGCCAGTGCAGTCTCCAGCGCCTCGGCGTCAAAAGGCAGATCCTGGGTCAGGCGATAGACAAGCAGGTTTTTGAACCACATGAGGTGAATCTCTCCTTCCATACAAAGGGGGGCATTATTCGCTGCTCTGCCTCCGGGGCCAAGCCTGCACGGAGCCTTTGTAAGCCTTTGGAAGGATTATAAAAATTATTTAAAAAATTACTTGCCAGAGTAAAGGTCGCTCCGTAGAATGCGCGCCACACCGAGAGTGAAGGGTGATTAGCTCAGCTGGGAGAGCAGCTGCCTTACAAGCAGCGGGTCGGCGGTTCGATCCCGTCATCACCCACCAAACTCTCTCTTAGTGTTACGCGCAGCGGTAGTTCAGTCGGTTAGAATACCGGCCTGTCACGCCGGGGGTCGCGGGTTCGAGTCCCGTCCGCTGCGCCATATTCCGCTTCAAGGCCCTTGAACTCCTTGAAGCAAAAAGAAAGCCCGCCTAGTGCGGGCTTTTTGCTTTCTGTCTTTCCACTGTCCACGGTTTTTTAAGTAGCCCTTCAAGTACACCGCTGGCGCAATCATCTTAGATGATTTCTTGATTGAGCAAGCCAAGCTCACCAGCAGGTCTAACGGACCGCCAACAACATATTTGAAACGATTTTTAATCGCCAGCTTTCGTGGTGACGCTCAGGAAAAACTGAGCGCAACGGCATGCGGGTACCTGCTCCAAAACGCTGGTCTTTATTAAAAATCAGCCGATCAAACGTCGTGTGCTGTCCCTGATGATGATTTTTGCCGGGAAAATCATCTGCGCGGAGTCGTTGACGGAAAGTCCGGTAAGCGTTTTAAGCAGAAGTTCTATCGCTGTCGTGGCCATCTCAAACAGTGGCGAGTCGACGCTGGTGAGGGTGGGGATGCTGAAGTCGTCATATTGCATATTGTCGAATCCGACCACGCAGATATCGTGGGGGACTCGCAGGCCTAAATCGTACAAGCCTTTGAGGGCCCCCAGTGCCATACGATCGCTGGCAAAAATCATTGCATCCGGACGGGTGATGCCCGCGCATAACTGTTGCGCTACGCGAAGTCCACTGGCCATGGACCAGTCACCGGCGATGTTCCAGTGTTCGTTTACCAACAGGTTATGTTTGCTCACCCCCTCCTGATAACCCAGATAGCGTTCGTCGATATCTTGATTGGTGTGACCCTCTCTTTCACCCGCGATGAAAGCGATCTTGCGACACCCAACACTGTGAAGGTGGTCAACGAGTTGCGCAGTGGCGAGCCTGTTGGCCTGCGCAACATACATAAAGTTCGGGTCTATGGTGCCAAAAAGAACAATCGGTACATTGTTGCGGCTGAGTTCTATCAGAACGGGATGATCGGGCTGCTCAACCACCGCAACGATGCCGACGATGCTGCCTGAACGGTAAAGCTCGAGTATTTCTTCGACTGCCGGTGCTTGATGTGCTGAGGGTTTACGTTGCAGAAGCGAATAACCCACCTCGTCCGCAGCCAGGCCAAGCGACTGAATCACGCTGTTCCAGTAGGTGTCCTGAATCTGTGGCGAACGATTGTCATAGGCGGCGCGCTCGCCGAAAAATATACATGCGACCGTTTTTATTGGAATATTTCTCAGGGAACGAGCAGCCACGCTGGGTACGAAATTCAATTCGCGGATCACGTCCTGAACCTTTGCCAGGGTTCTCTTGGCGACTTTTTCAGGATGGTTTATAACCAGCGATACGGTCTGGAAGCTCACCCCGGCTGCTTGCGCCACGTCCTTTATGGTGATCCTTTTTACTTTGCTTTGCATTGCTGTTCCCTGGTAGACGCCGTCTTGGCAGAGGCTCTGATCTTAAACGGCCAGGCTTGACGCAAGGCGCAATTCTACCGAAGCACGCCTTGTGTGCAACCTGTACTCAGGAGCAGCGTTACAGGCGGGTACTCAACGTGACGAAGGCACTGCGCGGCGAGCCCACTTTTAAAATCTGTAGATTGCCGGCCGGGTCGGTGGCGGCGCTGGAGTCGGTATTGATCGTCGAGATATAGCGACGATCAAAGAGGTTGACGAGATTGAGTGACAGCGTTGTGTCTTTCAAGTCACCGAACCTGCCGAAGTCATACCCCATGTTGGCGTTGGTGACCCAATAGGCGTCGACGCTGGAGTCGTTGGTATAGGTGTAATAGCGCTTGTCCATGTAATTGGTTTGCACCCCTGCGTTCCAACGATCCCATTGCCAGTCAAGGCTACTTGAGAGCATCCATCGTGGGGCGTCGATCACGTCTTTGCCCTTGACTGCGACCACCGTGCCGTTGCTGCTGTAGTTATCTTCATAAAGGCTACGGTTATAGGTCATGGTGTTAGACCAGCGCCAGTTCGGGTCGGGGGTCAATGCCAGCGAGAGTTCAACACCACGGCTGCTGACGGCACCGACGTTGGCGACGCCGTTTTGGCAAATCACGATACCTGTGCAGTTGGCAATGGCCAGTAAACGGTTATCGAAGCGGGTCCCATAAAGTGCGGCGGAAGCGGCGTAGAGCGGGGTGCTACGGCGCATACCCAACTCGACGGTTTTCGAGGTTTCCGGTTTCAGGTCCTTGAAGCCATTCAGTGCATTCAACGTGGTCTGGCTGGTGTACAGCGGGCTGGATGTACCGCTGGGGAAGGCCGCCATGTTTTGCGCATAGGAGGCGAATATTTCATCTTGATCATTAAGCTTGTAGGTGGCACCGATCTGCGGAAGAAAATTGTCCTTGGCCTGGAGCGAACCGCTGGCCGAAGTGCCCGAGCCTTTGACCGTTGAATGGGTCACAACGTGTTTGGCGCCGTATTCAAGTTTGAGGCGGTCGTCCAGTAGCGTCCAGGTGTCACGAATATAGAATTGACGGGTCAGGTCGTTATAGTCTTGGGACTGGATCGTTGCTGCGAGGGGCAGGCCCGTGACTTCCACAATACCGCTCTGCGGGGCTGCGCCCGTCGTATCGAACAAGTAACGGTCGGCTGAGTTCTTGTTGGATTGTACCCAGACTCCGGCTTGTACTACGTGTTCTCCGACGTAGTAAGACAAGGCGCTTTGAAAGCCGGTCCGGTCGATGCCATAAAAAGTGCTTCGGATTGAGTTGCTGGGAACCGTGGTCGACCCGCTGGTATAGACAAACGGGTAGTAGGAGTTACCGGCACCCGAATCGTGATGGTGGTACACGGTCGTATCCAGTATCAGGGCGTCGCTTAATGTAAACGTGCCACTGAGGATATCGAGTTCGTCATTTCGCAAGTTGCTTGAGTTGTACAAGGCATCGCTCACACTGGTGACGCCACCGCTGAATTTGCCATTGGCCGCGTTGACCGCACGCTGCCAATCGGGGGCGTAGTTGGTCCAGTTGTAGCCGAGTCTGTCGATCTGACTTTTTGACAGCGACGGAATCGTGGACTCTTTATATTCCGATCGGCTGTGATAAAAACTCAAATGGTGACCGTCAACGTCGTAGGTGAATTTGGCGTTCAGTGCGTTGGAGCGTTGTGGGCTGTCACCTTTCCAGGCGTTGGCGTCATAGTTCTCGGCGGCAACGTAAGCGGCCAGGCCTTTGTACTGGCCCGTATCGGCGCGCAGAAAAGTACGCGTGGTGTCGTAGCTGCCCAAGGTTTGCGACAAGCGCAGTCCCGGCGTTTGATCAGGGTTGGCACTGGTGAATTGCAGGGTCCCGCCCAGATCGCTGTTGGAGGCCGTGCCTAACGCCCCTGTGCCTTCGGCAACTTCGGTACTTGCGATGTTTTCCGGAATGATTGCGCGGTTGATCGTCAGACCGTTGAAGTTGCCAAAGCTCATATCACCCAAGGTCACGCCATCTAGTGTGTAGCCCAGGTGATGCATGTCGAAACCGCGCAGACTGATACGTTGACTTCCCAACTCTCGACCCAGTGGGTCGCTGGATTGGAAGTTGACGCCCGGCAGGCGTTGCAGCACTTTCATTGGGTTGCTGCCCGCCGCGTAGGCTTTGGTGTCTTGTTCAGTGACGCGATGAACCTGACGGGTTTCGCCCTGGCCGATGACCGACACGGTGCCCAGGGTAGTGGCCGTTGCGCCGGGCTCTTGCGCAGTATCAACGGCGTCGGCTTTCACATGGCTAACTTGAAATATAGGCAGGATCAGGGCGATTTTCAGGCAAGCGGCGGGTAGCCGTTGCCAATTCAGCATCGGTTTAACATTCATGTTACTCGTGTCCTTTCAGGTCGCTGGACAGCGACGAAGTGCTGGCTTGGGGTTGGCGTCAGGGTGTTTCTGTTATCACCGACAACTGGGTAATACCGGCATTGCGAACGTCCGCTAATACCTGGGCAACCTTTCCATATTCAGCGCTGCGGTCCGCGCGCAAGGTGATCGCGATGTCAGGCTCCTGTTGATGCAGGTTTAGCAATGTCGCCGGTAGCTGATCCATCGACGTAATGTTTGCGTCCAGAAATACCTGGCCCGTCGCATCCACGCTAACGGCGACCGCATGTTGTTGCGTCGCCTCCCCGGTAGCGACAGTCTCTGGCAGGTTCAAGGCAATAGCGTTGGTCAGCAGGGGGGCAGTGACGATAAAGGTCACCAGCAAGACCAGCATGACGTCGACCAGCGGAGTGATATTGATATCACTGATGACATCGTCAGTTTGATTGTTTGAAAACGCCATTTTATATAACCCCGCTTAATGCGCTGTTTTCTGTGCTGCGGTTTATTGAGGTTGGCCGCTGCAGTTGAAATGCATGCACCTGTGAGAGATTGAGAAACTCGACCGCAAATTTATCCAGATCAGCAACCAGCAGTTTCACGCGACGCATGAAGAAGTTGTACGCAAGTACTGCGGGTACCGCGACGGCGATACCGACCCCGGTGGCAATCAAGGCTTCGCCAATAGGCCCTGCGACGACCGCTATACTCGCGGACTTGGCCGTGCTGATAGCGCTCAGCGCATGAATGATGCCGAAGACCGTACCAAACAAGCCGATAAAAGGTGCGGTGCTGCCAATGCTTGCCAGCCAGCCGAGGCCGCTTTCCATCTCTCGTCGTTCATCGACAATCAATTGGTGCAGATTACGCTCCAGCAAGTCCTGGCGATTCCAGGGGTGACCCAGTTCGCTCATGCCTTGTCGAGTCGTCAGCACCTGTGCGCCAGTGGCTCCCAAGCGTGCGGCGGCACTACCGTTCTGCTCTAGGTTCAGTGCGTTTTCAAGGCTGCCGGCGGCTTTGAACGCTCGTATATAGTCGCGGCTCTTTCGACTTTGCTTCCATTGGTTCAGGCCCTTGAGCATCAGCAATAGCCAGGTGATCACGGAGAAGAACAGCAGGATCCCGAGGGATGTCTGGGTAATGAGGGTGGCGTAGGCGTTATTCATAAGGAACCTCAGTTTGAAAGTTTGAAGGCGAGAGGAACGTTGACCCAGCCATCCGTGGCGACTTCTCCGCGCTTGGCGGGCATGAATGTCCATTGATTGACGGCCTTGATTGCCGCCTGATCCAGGCTGTCGAATCCGCTCGATGTGAACACCTGGACTTGCTCAGGATGACCGTCGGCCCGTACATGAACTCGCAGCACCACAACACCTTGCTGGTGCAATCGAGCTGCAATGGGGGGATAAGTCGGTGGTGGGTTATTCAGGTAACCCGCGCGTCCGTAAGGCCCCACCAGCGCCTGCTCCGGCGCGGGGGCGGGAGGCTTGGCGATGGCTGTCTGTTGCGGAGCCGCCACCTCTTTGCCGGGCTGCTCTGTGTGCTGGCTTTGTGGCGGTGCTTTATTGGCTGCAGCGGGCTTTTTCGCGGCAGGCTTCGGCGTCGGTTTTGCGGGTTGCGGTGCCGGAGTCGAGACCGCCGGTGTCGCTTCGGGAGGCGGGGGGGCCGCCGCCGGTTCAGTTGGCGCTGATGCGTTTATGGGTGGCGCTATGGGTGGCGCTACTAATTGCATGACCACGGGTAGCGGTGCCGGGATGACTTCACTGTCGGCAGGACTTTGGAACAAAAACCATCCCACTAAACCGTGGCCTGCCATCGCCAACAGCAGACACAGCAAAATCTCCCTGCGGTGGTAGTGCGTCACGACCGTCGTTGATAGTTTTGTCGGTTCGTTATTCGCCAGGACGAACGCTGCCTTGGCCACAATGGGCGCTTGATAATAATCCGGGCTGGGGCGCCGGCATGGACTGAACGATGGCATATGCATGCTCGCTGTAGAGACGTGGGTGTGCGCGTTCAAAGCGTGTCTGGGCGCTGACCGATGGCGAACTTGTCATCGAAAGCCAGCATGTCGTTGAAGGTGCAGAAGCGGGGCGCATCCAGCTCCAACACGCCGAGGGTTTTGTGCAGATAAGCCAGACAATCGTGTTGAACCGTCGCATAGTCTTGGGTTTGTCGAGCGTCCATCCACTGCACTAGATAGCCCAGTGTGATGTGGAATCCGTAGTTGTCATGATCCGCGGAGCGAATGCCCAGGCATTGCGCTAAACGATCTCGCAAATCACGAAGTTTATTGCGCTCGTGCATGTTGGCTGGAACCAGTCGCACCGTGGCACCGCTGTCTTTGTAAACATTGAAATCGTCGATCTGCATCCGGAGCTGGAAGTTCTCGTCCAACACGAAGTCCTTCAAGCGTTCGGTAAAGTGTTGTGTGCATGTTTGCACCGATGCGTCGCGGGGAACGTCAGTGGGCCACAGCGGTGCCTTGCGTTGTTCGTCAATGACCCCTTCAAATACAGTCATGTGATAGCTGGAAGGGGGGAGCAGGCTCAGGCACCGGTTGAATCCGTGTGTCGCGAGGGTATTTCTGACTACCGTGAGCGCATCGTTGATGGGAGTGCGCAAGGGTATTTGACTGATGATGGTATTTCCGGCGAACGAACGAGCCGTCCCGTCCGGATGAAATTTACGGTCGACGTCATAGGGTTTGTCGCCCTTGGTCCGAGGCATTGTGAGGATGGTTGACGCAGGGGATGCAGCAAATGCAGCACTGGCAGTCAGAGTGCAGGCCTGCAGCAAAAAGACACGGCGAAACGTATTGACGTCCGTCATCGGGCTAATTCCATTGGTGCGTGGGGACTGACAGCTTGAGATATTTTCTAAAATTAGAACGTTCTAATTTTTAGTGAATCTACTGATCACTCGTGACAGGAACATTACAGAGGCGCGTTTCGGGTAGTCGGAACCTGTTCAGTTTTTCGGCGAAACAGGTTTTTCTACAGATGCGCATTCGGGGGCTTTTTTTGGAAAAAATAAAATGTCAGCGCCGCGAACCTCTGATGAACCCCAGAGATTTCCGAGCACTACGGTGGCGGCCATTACAAATGGAGCCACGAGTTGCCTACAAGGCTGAAACCCTGAAAGTGTCGCTGCGCTCGATCAAGGAAGCATCCGGCGCCGGTGCGAAGATTGCTGTAGTACCCGAGTTGGTGAGCCGCAACTATGGCGTCTGGTTACCGGAAGTCTATCGGCTGTTGGCCATGCAGGGTGCGGATATCGTCTGCATGCCAACCAACTGAGTACCTATGCCGTCCAGGTTGCTTTGTGCAGTTGGAGGCACCCGGAAATGGCACCTTCAACCTGGCATTTAGAATCGGATAACCCCCTGGTCTCCCGCGATTTCGAGCGATGTTCCGTAGGCCGCAGAGAGTCGCTGCAAACGTGTCAGAATTCGCTGGGCATCAGCGCCATAAGCCAGTCGTGGAATGCCTCTATCCGCGTCTCGCTCGTCTTGCCAATGCATTTCCACCGGGTGCAGCACCACTTCTTGCAATGTGCCGGTCGAGCTGAATCTATTTACCGCGATCACGCTCTCGTACCAGATCTGCTCCTTGAACACACCGTGTACCCGACGGTGCTCCATGAATTCGGCTTCCGTCATGGCACCGGGCTCGACACGGTCTTTTTCGTACTCATCCCGCGTAATAGGGAATTGTTGATTTTCCATGAAAAAGAAATTGCCCAACGAATAATAGATAGGCTTCCCCTTGTAGATTTCGATACCCCGGAGTTGATGCGGACCATGTCCAATCACCGCATCGGCACCGTTATCAATAGCTTGGCGAGCGATGGTCGGCATGAAGTCAGGTGGTGTTTCACAATAGTTGCCCGGCTCATGGGTGTGCAGCGAAAACACCGAGAAGTCAGACGTCTGTTTGGCCTGCCGGATGCTATGCAAGATACGGAGCCTGTCTCGTTCATCCGGCGTGAAAGAGAACTCGACCTCCTTATCCAGTTGAGTACGGGCCCGATACTTGGTGTCGAACAGCGTCACGAGCTGGTTTTTAGCATCGCTCGCCAGCACTGAGCGTCGCATCATCCCTTTAGGGAGAGAGTCACGCAGTTCGGCCAGTTGATGCAGGCGCTCTTCGGAGACCAGCACGAATCGGGTGGTACGCAGAGCGTTGAGGCCAGGCCGCCCCTGGATCTGACCCAGTGGATCGATGGCACGAGCATCGGCCTCGAAGCGGGAGGCTGCGGCTACCAGTGAGACTCGCCCGGCAGGGGTGTTCAACATCGCGGGTGCGCTGGCCTGGGCGAGTGTTTCCCCTGTCCCTGCCTGCACGACGCCGGCACGACGAAACAGTTCGTCTGTGCTGCGCATACCCTGAACGCCCCAGTCGGTGCTGTGATTGTTTGCCCGGCTGACCAGATTGAAGCCCATCGTCTTCAGATCCTCGGCCACAGCGGGTGTACTGATCAACCAAGAGCCCCCTGACAAGGCCGATGGATAGCCTGAGTACTGCTGAAGATCAATGGCGGTGCCTTCGAAATTACCGAAGGTCACGTCAGCGTTTTTCAGCACATTTAGTAGATCCGGGGAGCGACGGTGCACGCGCGCATGGATGGCATCGGAAATGATCAGGTCGCCCACTGCTACCAAGGTGAAGCCTTCTTCGACATTGGCCGAAGTCCAGGAGGATGAGAGTTCTCCAGGCGTTTTATTGGCGTTTGCGCTTTTATCAAGTTGCTTATCCATGCGTCAGTGCTCCGGTTGCCGGGATGGAATCCCAACAGGTTCGTGCCAATCTTCCCAAGGTCGAGAACGCTGACGCATAGCCGGGCAATCCGTCAGGCATGACGAGCGGAACCTGATCGGTGTAGCCCGTGAAAATAAACAGCGGAGCTCCGTCACGAAAGACGATGCCGCCATCCATTCGACCGCGCTTACCGGTCCCTCCCTTGTGTGCGATCTTCGTATCCGCCGGTAGTAATGAGGCCATCTTGGTACGAAGCTTCTGCCAGCTGAGAACATCCAGAGCGAAGGCGCATTGTTCAGACGAGCAACCGAGCAAGGTCGCAGTTGCAGGGTTCACACTGCCTTGGAGGATCAGGTCGTATAGCAGGCCTTGATCGAAGGCAGACGTAGTGGTGACTTCTTCAAGTTTGTGGTCGATGGCCAGGTCGGGACGAGGAATTGTATTTCGATGGGAGGTATTGCCCATATCCAATGACTGGCAAAAGTCGTTGATCCGGGCGAGGCTGATACGCTCCAACACCATGCGAGTGCATACGTTGTCGCTGACGATAATCATCTGGACCAGCGCATCTCGCAGGCTGATGCTGAACCCCGGTGTCAGGTATTTGAATGTTCCGGACATCACGCCCTCACGGAGTCGCTCCTCATACCGTATGGGTTCGTTGAGATCGAGATGTCCTCTGTGTACTTCACGAAGTACCGCCATCAAAATCGACGTCTTGCGCGTACTTCCCGCCACGAATGGAATATGACCGAATCGGTGTGCAACTTCCCCGGTGATCAGGTTCTTGAAGTACCAGGCGGTGATATAAGGCTGTTCTTCGCAGATAGTATTGAGTTGGTTTATCACGGTTCGCATGCTGACTCCGAGGCGAGTGTGAGCGCTCTTCATAGCTCGGTTAAACACGGCTTGGTTGAAGAGGAGCGTCGTTGAAAAGGTGATTGGAATCTTAAAATGTACCCAACAGTTCAGGGGTGTTATCGAAGCTGCTCAGGGCCCTCCAGAACAGTTAATATCAAGCGGGAAGGGCAGTGCCTGGACATGTGCACTGTGTTGAGTACTTTCATTTTTCGCAGGCCCTGGCCCTCAGGCTCACCGCTGTTGGGATTTACGTCAAAATGAGGGAAGTTACTGCTGGCGATATCCAGTCGCAGCCTGTGCCCCTTGGCAAATCGGTTGCAGGTCGCGAACGGTTCGATCCGAATGTTTACGCGTTCCCCTGGCGTCATCAGTGAGGGGGTCGACCAGTCGTCCCGATAACGGCAGCGCAAGATGCCATCGGTAATATTCATGGCATAACCCTGTGGATAGTCAGCAGAGGCAGGGTACACATCGACCAACTTGGCGGTGAAGTCGGTGTCCAGTCCATCGCTTTCCACCCAGAGTTCAATCGACAGCGGACCGGCCACGATGAGATCTTCTTCCAGCGGCGCTGTTTGAAAAGACAGCACGTCCGGTCTGGCGCACAGCGGAAGATTGTTGCCTTGGCTGGCGAAAAACTCGGGCGTTTCACGTTGATCAAAAGCCCCACCAAAGAACACAGGGGCGCCGGAGGTCAGGGCTCCGCCGATGGTTGGAACCGGCTGTTCCGGGTCGCATATGTAACTCATGCTCGCGTCAGTGTCGGTTGGCGACTGCAATGTCAGGCTGAGGTTGTGGTGCAGGTAAAGCACCTTTTCCCGGCTGCCTTGCAGAGGCCACGTTTCGCCACTCAACCAATTGCCTCCGTGTTGCAGCCGCCCATCCTCACCGCGCTGACCGGTGCCGCCCCCCATCAGGAACACTTGAACAGCGGCAGTGGAGTGGTGTTCATCGTTGGGTGTCAGCCACTGTTCGAACCAGCGTATACGGCAGGTCAACCAGTCAGTGTCTACCTGGCCATCAAACGCTGCAGATGGGCCGAAATCGACGTTGCCGCTGTGAGTGATGTTGCGATCACCGTGTAGCCACGGTCCCATTATCAAGTGTTGTGGGGCGCGTTTGGATTCACTCAGTGAGGTTCGATTCTTCAGCGTGGAGCCGACATAGGCGTCATACCAACTGGACATGTGCAGGATCGGGATATCCGGCACATTGTGGTAATGGTGCTCGGCGTTGATCCCGATCTGCTCCCAATAAGGACCGAAACTTCCCTTGCCCCATTGCTCGAACAAATAGTCCTCATATTCCGGGACGTGGCGCAGCGGCGATTGACCTCGTACCCATGGCATATGTGTAAACCAGTGCCGAATATCTTCCCCTTTGAGCGCTTTTAATACAGCGGGGTTTGCCAGCGCCGCTGGACTTTGCAGCGCTTGTTTATAAGCCCAGGTTGCCTGTTTGAGCTCGAAGGCGCCGCCTTGTCGGATACCACAGTGATAAGCGTTGGAAAAACCACCGGAGTCCAGCACCATTGTCATGAGCCCGGGTGGATTCAGGCATGCCATTGCCAGCTGAGTATGTGCCGCATAAGAAAGTCCCATGCTGCCAATCCTGCCGTTACACCATGGCTGCTCAAGCAACCAGACCAAGGTGTCGAATCCATCCTCGCCTTCGGACAAGTATTTGACGAACTCTCCCTCTGATGCGTATCGGCCTCGGCAATCCTGGAACACGGTAATGAACCCTGCGGCGGCAAAACGGGCCGCCATTTCTTCACGCGTTAGCAAATGTCCGTCAATGTTAAGTTCCGATCGAGACGGACGGGTTTTGTCGTAGGGGGTGCGTTCGATAATGACCGGCAGTGCGCCGCTTCGATCACGAGGAAAATAGATATCCGTTGCCAGGGCAATGCCGTCGCGCACGGTTATCCGCTGATCGTGCAGAACCTCCAGCGCATCAAAACCGGATACGGAAGTAGTGTTCATCAATAGACCCTTTGAAGCGCCCTGTTCGAAGAACACGGCGGCTTAATCAATAACCAATGGAGACCGCAATGGCGAGCATGACGAGTGCGATGCAGAAGAAAGTAACGAACAGTGGAAGAATAAAACGCGCCCATTGTCCCCAACCTACTTGCGCAGTGGCGAGCAGTACCAGCAAGCCACTGGATGTCGGCGTGATCATGTTGGTCAGCCCATGCCCCAGTAAAAACGCGTAGACGCTTGTCTGAGCCGTCACACCGGTCAGTTGGCCAAGTGGACCAAAAATGGGCATCGTGACTGCAGCGCCTCCCGAAGTAGACGGAATCAATACATCGAGAAACAGCTGGGAAAAAAACATACCGAAAGCTGAAACAACGGGGCTGTGCCCACCAATCAGGCCCGCCAGGCCATTCACTACGGAGTCCAGAATCTTCCCGGTGGAAAGAACGTCCTCTACCGCAGTGGCCAGTCCAATCAGGAGGCCCGCCATCATGACCTTCTTCATACCGCTCAGGAACGCATCTGCCGCCGCTGTTGCGCCGATACCACTGATGGCCGCGAAAACAATGCTCATCCCGATGTAGTAGGCACTGAGTTCAGTGAATTTCCATTTCCACGTATTGGAGGCATAAACGAGAAAACTTACGCCTGCCAGCAGGGCAATCAGGGTGACTACATGTCGAACGGAAAGGCGTTTGTCGTCATTGATGACATGGGCTCTGACGTCGACTCCCGTGCGGCGAATGCACATCAGGACGAACGCGGTACCCACCAGCATGAATACAACGAAGGTCGCCGCGCGCATTCCCATCCCGCTGAATACGGGCAGGCCGACAATAGGTTGAGCAATGCCTAACGCGACGGGATTGGAAATGGATGAAAGAAAGCCAATCTTGACCGAGATGACCACAATGGCCAGTCCGATAATGGTAGGTAGTCCCATTCTATGGGCCATGGCCACCATCAGAGGGACGACCATGACGTATTCTTTGGCCATCCCGAGACACGAACTGCCCAATGAAAGTATCAGCATGATGGAGGGGACCAATAGGTATATATTTCCCCTGGCAAGGGCCAACATGCGGGTCAAGCCGGAATCTATTGTCCCTGACTTGTTGAGCACACCAAACATACCGCCGATCAAGATGACCATGAAAATCAAGCCGGACTGCTTAACCAGCCCCCTTGGGATTGCCATGAGTCCCTCAATGATCGAAACGGGTTTGACATCAGTCTCCTTACGGCCATCGACGCTGAACAGGTGGAGGGGAGAACTGTTTTTTTCGAGCGACTGGAAAGTGCCAGGTAATACAAGCTCGCCTTTTCGCGTGTATTCCCCGGAATCGACGATATACGTGAGCAGCACAGCCACGAAGACGATGGCCAATAAAATAACTGCCGGATTTATTTGCGTGCTGGATGTCGAGGGCTTGTTGTCAGAAACGGTCCCGTCGACAGGGGTGTTGTGTGGGGTGATGACTGTCATGGTAGAACACTCTTGCTCGCGCACAGGCGCTAACTTTTATAAAACAGAACACGGTTCTGGCTCATTGGCAGTGGGTGCAAAAGTACCGTTTATTTTTCTGGGTGTGGGTCAGTCGACTGTTTCTTGTTGTGGGTTATGAGGTGCTCGATGTTTACGCTCATGAGGGGATCTCTTTTTTATTTTTCTGTTATCGATTTGATTCAAACTGACCTTATCAAGCAACTGTTTGGGTCCGCAAGATTATGACTTATCGAGATACCCTTATGCGTTTATGGCTTTTTATGTGGCGCTCCGGTCGCTTAGGTAGGCGATAAGGTGCCTGGCAAAATCGTCCACCACCGTGGAACGAGGCTGGCTGGGGTGAAAGGCTAATCCAAATGTATATTCAATCAATGGTTTCAACGGGCGAGATACGATGGGAAGCTGTTCGAAATGGGACGCCAGCAGGGAGTTGATGATCGATACGCCTAACCCCTCTGCTACAAACCCGCAGGCAACAGCTGCCGAGTGGACCTCTACTCTGACCTGTGGTCTCAAATTGGCGGCGCGAAAGGCCAGGTCTAAATCGGTGCGCAGTGTGCGTTGTCGCCCCAGCAGGACGAGGGGGGTGTTTCTCAGGTCTTCGATTGAAACAAACGATTGCTTGCTCAGGGGGTGCTCGGCAGGCATTACACAAACGGCCTCCGTGGTGACGGTGTAATCGATCTCGAAGTCAGCTATCTCGCTGGGCATCCGAATAATTCCAAGGTCGACCGAGCGATCCAGAATGGCCCGCTCGATCGTTTCGTAGGAGCCCGATACGATCTCCACAACAGAGTCTTCATGCTGCTTCAGGAAACCAGACACCACACGAGGCATCATCTGCTGGGCCATGCTCGTGGGCACCCCAACTTTGATCAACGTCTTGCGCACGCCTCCTAATCGAATCTCATCCGCCAGACGTTGGACTCTCTGGATCTGATCCACGACCTTGCTTATTTCTGCCAGTAGTTCAGCAGCTTCGGGTGTCGCGATCAGGCGTCCTTTCTTCCGTGCGAACAGGATTATTCCCAGAGACTCCTCAAGCTGCCCTAGAAGCCGACTGACGGCAGATTGTGATAGGCCCATTCTGGAGCCGGCTCCCGTGGTGGAGCCTGTCGCGATGATTGCCTGAAGGGCTTCGAGTTGCTTGAAGTTCATGCTGCTACTCCTCTCTTTCATCGATTGTTGTAGCTGACTCGGCCTCGCGAAAATTCGCATAGATGTATGCGTGATACTCATACTCTTGTGGGCTTGTAATTTCCCTAATAGTGTCGTGTCTGGACGAACGTGTGTCTAGAAAAACAATAAAGGGTTTGCTTTTTTCTCGGGCTCTCCGACTGCTAAAAAAAATCCAAAAAAGCGTGGAGGATCGTATGCGTTGTGTTTATAGACGTGGTGGGTTTCTGTGTGCGTCATTAATGATTGGCCTGGTTCCGAAAAGTAATGCAGAAGGGTTTTCAGACAGCTCGCATGCAAACGTACAGTTTCGAAACTATTATTTTAATGATGACTATCATGAAAGTGCCAATGACCGCCGTGAGTGGGCGCAAGGGGTGTTATTGAATGTAAAATCCGGTTTTACGCCTGGGACGGTTGGCTTTGCATTGGAAGGTCAAGGGTTGGCGGCCCTTCGTCTGGATTCAAGTCCGGCGCACACCAATACAGGTTTGCTGCCCGTCAATTCTGACGGGCATGCGGTGTCGGAGTTCTCCAGTGTTGGCCTGACCGGTAAAGCAAGATACCGGGATGCGTTGTTCAGTCAGGGGACATCGGAGCTTAAAATTCCCGTGTTGGTAACCAATGACGGGCGTATCCTGCCGCAAACAGTCACTGGCAGTCAGATTGAGTACAGGGGGATTGAGGGGCTCTATGTTCAAGCCGGCCATCTGGATCAAGAAAAACTGCGCAACTCTTCTAATAATGAAGGTTTTACACCCGTTGGTTATGGCGGTGCCAAAGATGCCGATTTTGATTTTGCGGGGGGGCGGTACAGTTTAGGTAAGCAGCTCAGTCTGTCGTATTACTACGGGACGATGGAGGATTTCTACAGTCAGACGTTTTTGGGGCTGAATCACAAGCTGAATTTTGGTTCGCTTTCATTGACGTCGGATCTGCGATATTTTTCGAGTGACAAGTCGGGTAGCGCTTGGGCCGGAAATGTCGACGCTACGATGTTCAGTGGGTTATGGACACTGGGGTATGGAAATCATGCCGTCGGCCTGGGTTATCAGAAAGTAACGGGCGAGACATCATTGCCCTATATTAATGGCGGTTCAGTCTACTCGTTCACTAATGCCAACGTCGGTAAATTTGTTCAGGCTAACGAGCATACCGCTATGCTTCGCTATGATTATGACTTTGTCGGGCTAGGATTTCCGGGGCTCTCCTTTATGAGTCGGTATTACACCGCCGGTGGCGGAGAGTACAAAAAACGCGCAGCCAGTGAGTGGGAACGTGACTCTACACTGAGGTACGTGGTGCAGAGCGGAGCGTTCAAAGGGCTCGGTCTTGAATATCGTGGGGCTACATTTCGTACGGATTACTCAGCCAATCATGACGATAACCGGCTTTATTTGACCTATGATTTAGCGCTTTGGTGAGTCACTCACGGTGAACCCTGGTCTGAGCGTGGCAGGTTTATGGGGCAGGTCATCCTCCGACTCTCTAAGCCTGTACGCGCCTTCAATTATTATTTAGTTATCGTCCCGCATTGTTTGGTAAGCGTCTGGCCCACACAGGTCGGGAGTCAATAGTTTGCCTGAAGCAATCGAGCGTTTCGGCACTGTTGTCGAGCATTTCGGCACAGTCCTTACTCTTTATTCAACCTAGAATCGGGCTTCACTTTAAGACTCGGATGGAGCCTCAATGAGCATCAGGCTAATCCTGCCTGCACTTTCCATGGCAGTAGCACTCAGTGGATACGCTGCCGACTTCTCACTGACCAGCCGGGATATTGCTGACAACCGCTCGCTGAACAATCGCGAAGTGTTCCAAGGCTTCGGTTGCGAAGGTGGAAACACTTCTCCTGAGCTTTCTTGGACAAACGCCCCCGTAGGCACTAAAAGCTACGCGATCACGGTCTACGATCCCGATGCACCGACCGGTAGCGGTTGGTGGCATTGGACGGTGGTTAACCTTCCAGCTTCTACCAATAGTTTGCCAAGAGGCGTGGGGGCGAACCTGCCTGCCGGTGCGGTACAAGGGCGAACCGATTATGGCCAGCCGGGATTTGGCGGGGTTTGCCCACCTGTAGGGGATAAACCCCATCGCTATCAATTCACCGTATGGGCATTGAAAGTAGATAAGCTACCTCTCGACGGTGAGGCCAGTGGCGCCTTGGTTGGGTTCATGCTCAATGCCAACGCCCTGGCCAAAGCGACCATTACTTCAACTTACGGACGTTAAGAACGATGCGCCCTTGTGACGGCATACAGCACCGGGAAAACATTATCGATGCGTGTGTCATACGGGCGCGACAGCCCCTTGCCCTGCCAAGGGTACCGGTGTTCGTGACCACCCTGTGTCGAGTGCGACAGGGGGAAAAACTGTTGCAATGGGATGATCGGGAGATGCGTGCAGGGCCGCAGCATCTGATTTTGATGCCGGCCGGGCGCGAGCTTGGTATCTCAAACTTCCCCGGCCTTCCCGGTCACTACATCGCCGATGCGGTGCGCTTTCGCTCACACTATGGCCTGTCGCCACGTGAATTGCGGACATCAATTTAAGCATTCTGATCACCGTGCGTGGAACCTCTGCTGGCAATGCAATTCAGTGCGCTTGGGCTTCTGCTTTTTCTCGGTCGCCGCTGGCACTGTTTGCAAGGCTTGAAGTACCGCTTCAATCGTCGCGATATCGGTATCAATCAGGTCATCCAGTTCACTTTGACGGTACGTCGCGGGTGCTGGTATCTCCCGCCTCTGAATCTTCAGGACCGCGATGAATCAACGCACGGTGCTGCTGTGGATGATGCGTTCTGCTTGAGGGGGGCGCATTCAAAAGGCGCCGTTTCAAATCGTTTCAGGCTGCTTGCCAATGGCGAACTTGTCGTCGAACGTCAGCATGTCGTTGAAGGTGCAGAATCTGGGTGCATCCAGCGCGAACACCTCGAGGGTCTCGCGCAGGAACGTCAGGCATTTCTGCTGAACGGCCGCATATTCAAGGGTTTGTGCGTCGGTCATCCACTTCACCAGATAGCCCAATGAGATGTGAAACCCGTACTGATCATGATCCGGTGCGCGGATACCCAGGCGCTGAGCCAGGCGATCACGCAGGTCACGGAGTTTCTTGTTTTCCTGCACGCTGGCCGGAACAAGCCGAATCGTGGCGCCGCTGTCCTTGTGAACATTGAAGTCGTCTACCTGCATCCGCAGCTCGAATTCATCGTCGAGATCGAAGTCAATCAAGCGTTCGGTGAAGTAATCCGTGCAGGCTTGAACACTGGCGTCTTTGGCGACCTCAACGGGCCAGAACGGCGGTTTGCGCTGTTCGTCGATCACGCCTTCGAAGACCGTCATGTGGTAACTGGAGGGCGGCAGCAGGCTCAGGCACTGACTGAACTGCTGGGCGGCCAGTGTATTCCTGACAGTGGTGAGCGCGTCGCTCAGCGGTGTTCGCAACGGAATCTGACTGATGATCGTATTCCCGGCGAACGGCCGCGCCTTGCCGTTCTCGAAGAATTTGCGATTGACGTCAGAGGGCCTGGTGCCCTTGTGTTGCGGCATTGTAAGCAGGGGCGACGCAGGCGAAGCGGCAAGTGCGACACCGGTGGTCATGGCACAGGCTTGAAGCAGGAACGCGCGGCGCAGCAGTTTTACGTTTGTCACGTAGGAGTTTCCATCAGTGCGTTCGGTAAAGGCTGGAATGGGAAGGTTCCAATTTTGCGCAGACCCTACCGACGGTTAATGACGAGGAAATGACGGGAACCGTTATTCGCGCCGCGAAGATAGCAGGTTTGTCGATGGCAGATAGACATGTCTTGATGAAATTCCTGATAGCAACGACCTCATCAATACGGTTTTCTTATGCGGGTTAAAGTTTATCGATCCTGTCAGTTATCGATTCTGAGTGTTGTACGAATTGTCCGGGTGTTTTGTAATTGGTTAGTTATAAGTTAAAGCGCCTGTATTGAGCTTGCTTTTCGTGGGTCTCTGGTATTAGCTGCATTGCGTTGGCTGGCGCTTTCAAGGGCTGGCACTGAGTATGGATCGATTGTCTTATAGGAAATAATCGGTTCGTAAAATACATTTATGTCGTTGGAAACTATAAAGGGATTTATATGAATAACTGTATCAAAGGACTAATGGTCTCTTGCGCCATGGCGGTTTCTGCCGGTGTCATGGCCTCTTCAGCGCTGCATACGGCGACCATTGATCAACAAGGTCGCGTCGTAGCGCAATCTTCTGCATGGATCAAGGCGGTGAAGCTGACCAATCAGAAAGATTACTTCGCAACGTATGAAGTTCTGTTCGCGGAAGGGCTGTTCAAACAGGCACCTGGTTTCTGCTCGGTGTCTTCGATTGATACCTCCGACTATGATCGTCTGTTATACGGTCACACCAAGTTGGGCGGCGCGGCGACAACTGAAAAGGTCAATGTGCTGGGCCTTATGGTGGGCAAGAACGAACCTGCCGGTGATTCGGCCATGAGTTTTCAACTGGCCTGCACTCAGTAAGTCAAGCGCGCAACAGGAGCCCCGCCATCGCGGGGCTTTTTGCCTGCTTTTGATCAGTGACTTTTCATTCCTTGCATTTGCGCGGATCATCCGGTGTTCTCGAACCAGAGTGGAAGCGTCATGAACTTACCTCTTCAGGGCATCAAGGTCGTAGAACTGGGGCAACTGATCGCCGGGCCGTTTGCCGCGAAAATGCTCGGCGAGTTCGGCGCGGAGGTCATCAAGGTCGAGCCGCCGCTGACGGGCGACCCGCTGCGTAAATGGCGTTTGCTGCACAACGGCACTTCGGTGTGGTGGGCGGTGCAGTCACGTAACAAGAAGTCGGTCACCCTCGATCTGCGTCAGCCGCAGGCACAGGAAACGGTTCGCCGTCTGATTCGCGATGCCGACGTACTCATCGAAAACTTCCGTCCTGGCACCCTCGAAAGCTGGGGGCTGAGCTGGGAAGAACTGCATGCGCTCAATCCACGGCTGATCATGCTGAGGGTTTCCGGTTACGGACAGACCGGCCCCTACCGCGACCGACCGGGGTTTGGGGTGATAGGCGAAGCCATGGGCGGTCTGCGGCATCTGTCGGGTGAAGCGGGGCGTACGCCTGTTCGGGTCGGTGTGTCGATCGGCGATTCGCTGTCGGCGCTGCACGGGGTGATCGGTATTCTGCTCGCTCTGCGTCATCGTGATCAGAACGGCGGGGCAGGGCAGCAGATCGACGTTGCGCTGTACGAGTCGGTGTTCAACATGATGGAAAGTTTGATTCCCGAATATTCAGTGTTCAACGTCGTTCGCGAACCGGCTGGCAGCAGCATGCCGGGCATCGCCCCCACCAATGCCTATCGCTGCAATGACGGCAAATACGCGCTCGTGGCAGGCAATGGCGACAGCATCTATAGAAGGCTGATGGAAAAGATTGGCCGCATGGACCTCGCCAATGATCCCGACCTTGCTCACAACGATGGTCGGGTCCGACATGTGGCGCGTATCGATGCAGCGATCTCGACATGGACCGCCGAGCGTTCGCTGGACGAAGTGCTCAATGCCTTGAATGAGGCGCGGATCCCGGCAGGCAAGATCTACGACGCCGCCGACATCGCCAGCGACCCGCACTATCTGGCGCGGGACATGCTGCTGCAAAGCACCCTGGACGACGGCACACCTGTAACGCTGCCGGGCATCCTGCCCAAGTTGCAGGACACTCCGGGCCAGGTGCGCTCGGCGGCTCCGACCCTCGGCGAACACACGGATACGGTACTGGAAGCGCACGGCATTGACGCCGATACCCGGGCGCAGTGGCGCAAGCTCGGGATCATCTGACTGTTTCATCACCGATCTGAACCTGATCGAGATGTCCGAGCCCGTGCCGGTCGCGCAACGATCAACTCAGGCCTGACACCCGCCCTTGTCATAGCTGCCTGGTTTTGCAATGAACGCTTTCGCGGCATTCGATTTTGTAAGGATATAAGCGCGGCGCCATGGCTGATCGTCGATGAGCTTCCAGCGATGGCCAAGTCCCGTGGTGTCCTGTGCGAGCAAGACTTCGCCGGGGTGCAGGACGAAATTCTCGCCGCCGGTGGTGGAAAACTCCAGCGTGCCTGACAGCGTGATCACGTACTGCTCCTGCGGCGCTGGGTGCCAGTCATAGGTTGCATGCGCCGGCGTTTCCTTGAAGTTGAGTGCGCTGGCATCCGCCACTGCCCTCTGATCCAGCGTTCCCTGGATAACGTGCGACAGGTTGTCAGGACCGGTGCATAACCTGAAGGCCTTGATGCCTTGCGCTGGCGGTGCAGGTGATGCGGTGGCAAATGCTCCGCTACTCATAGGCAGCAGGATCGCTGCAGCGAGAACGGCCCACTGGCATGTGGGTTTGCGAGATAAGCGAGCCGGGGCCTTGGAAGTCGAGCATTGCTGATGTTGCATAGGGCCTACCTGATAGCTGAAAACTGCATGAAGCCTCGGGCGTCGATCGATGGCCGTGGCAGTTCAGGGCAGTGATGCCCCGCGCAGAGAATCGAACCACATCGCAGTAAAGTTAAAAATTATCTTTAATTTCATGTCGTCCTTCATATGAATTGGTTGTCGGGATACCAATTGGAAGCGGCTGCGCGCTCCATCGATGAGCCCGGCGTTCCCGTGCCACACATTGCGATCTGCATCGACCCCGGCGGGTATGCACTCATCGTTATGCACAAGTCATCTGGCTATCCAGTGGGGCAGCAGCGCTGATGCGCTTTTGTAGCGCGATGGCATGAACACCGCCGATTGCGACGTGGGTGAAGGCTGAGTCCTGGCGCTGATTCGGGGGCAATCGGCATGGATGCCGATTGAGCTGCACTGGGCCATGGATGGCCCATTTGCAGCGACCCCCGAATCAGTGTCAGGACGAAGGAACCCCGGCGAAGCCGGGGCCGGAACCGGAGCAAAAGGCTTTGCTTACTTTGGCCTCTCAAAGTAAGTCGCCGAGGGGCGAAAAGGTGACTGGAGCCATGCGCTCGGCTCACTGAATCCACAGTCTGTGCCATTTGTGACGCGGAGCGTCACGGGCGGCATGCCCACGCGCATGGGCACGATCAGTGTTGAGGCTGACTTGTGTATAACGATGAGCGGGTATGCATGAGGTTCCAGAGCTGAACTGCAACTGAACGCTCAGGTGTCAAACCGGTAAAACCTTTGGATACCTGAACTTATCGGCCTTTTGTCTCTCTGATGCCGGTAGCCATTGATCGCGGCGGCCTGATAAGCTCGCGGCTTTACTCGTTTGCCCTTTTGGCGCATGAACAAGGAATTAGCATGAAACAGCATCGGTTGGCAGCGGCGATTGCCCTGGTCGGTCTGGTACTCGCAGGTTGTGACAAGCAAGCCAGCACTGTCGAGCTGAAAACTCCGGCACAAAAAGCGTCTTATGGCATCGGCCTGAACATGGGCAAAAGCCTGGCTCAGGAAGGCATGGATGATCTGGATTCCAAGGCTGTGGCCCTGGGTATCGAAGACGCTGTCGGCAAGAAAGATCAGAAACTGAAAGACGAAGAACTGGTTGAAGCTTTCGCCGCGCTGCAGAAGCGTGCCGAAGAGCGTATGGCCAAGATGAGTGAAGAGTCGGCAGCTGCCGGCAAGAAATTCCTCGAAGAAAATGGCAAGAAAGAAGGTGTCGTCACCACCGCTTCGGGTCTGCAGTATCAGATCATCAAGAAGGGTGATGGCGCTCAGCCCAAGCCGACTGATGTCGTAACCGTTCATTACGAAGGCAAGCTGACTGACGGCAAGGTGTTCGACAGCTCCGTCGAGCGCGGCAGCCCGATCGATCTGCCGGTTGGCGGTGTGATCCCGGGTTGGGTTGAAGGCCTGCAACTGATGCACGTAGGCGAGAAGATCAAACTCTTCATCCCTAGCGACCTGGCTTACGGTGCGCAGAGCCCGAGCCCGCTGATCCCTGCCAACTCGGTTCTGGTCTTCGACCTGGAACTGCTGGGCATCAAGGATCCGGCAGCTGCTCAGGCGCCTGATGCAGATGAAGAAGAGGCGGCTCCGGCCAAACCGGCTGCTCCCGCCAAGAAGTAACGCAACACCTGGCTACTGAAAACGCCCTGTCTCGACAGGGCGTTTTTGTGTGTGGGTTATTTGCCGAACGCTTGGCGGCGCTTACAGTCCCACTATCATGATCGTGAGAAGAATATTGTCTGACAGTCCGTTTTGCCTGATGGGCTAGCCTCAACAGTGTTCCAAGTCAACGAATTCGTGGGTTTTTTTATGTGAGTAAAAAACGCCCGATCTAACCCAAAGCCCCTGAAAACGGGGACTTCAAGGTAAAAAAGGGCGGCTGTTCACAAGGTTATCCACAACAAATGTGGATAACCTTGCGGCATCCCCACCGGCAGGTTATCGAACCGATGTGCACCGTCACCTTTTCTGAGCGGGAGTGAACATGAAAGCACCGTGGAACCTGATCCGTTACCTGCCAGGAGCGCGCCGACTTCTCGCGGCGGGGCGCCTGCCGGGGCTGTTGTTCGCCGTGGCGCGCAAGGGCAACAGTGAAGGCAGTCGCCTGGGCAAGCTCAAGGATGACCTGCGCCTTCTCCAGAGCCTGTGCCTGGCTTACTGGCGCGGTGAGTACCGTGACATCAGCCCCAAGGCCATTCTGTCCATCGTGGCGGGCCTGATGTACTTCCTCAGTCCGCTGGATGCGATACCTGACTGGATTCCGGGGCTGGGGATGTTCGACGACATCGCCGTGCTGGCCTGGGTGATGAAGCACCTGACCGACGAACTCGACGCGTTCCGCGCCTGGCGTGATCAGCAGCCACCTGAAAAACTGGTGGTGGTCGAGCGACTGCCCGAAACCCAGGCATTGCTGGAGAAAGAGAAACGCATCGAGTGAAGCGTTTGAGCAACCCGTAGCGTTCCGCTGTTAAGATGCCACCCTATGGAACAGGCCTTCCAACCTGTGGCGTTTTCCTGCAAGGGGAGTCTATGGATCTTCAAGTGATATCTCGTGATGGTGAGCCGGAGTACGCAGTCCTCCCCTGGGCTCAATATCAGGCGCTGCTCAAAGCCGCTGGCTTTGCCGAAAAGCTCCGCCCCGAGACTGCTCAGCCAGCACCTGAAGTTGCTGAACATCCTGCGTTCGACCAGTTGGGTGCGTTGCGCACTGCCAAGGGCCTGGAAGTCGCCACGCTGGCACGCGCGGTCGGTATCAGCCCTTCATACCTGGAATTGATCGAAAACGGCACGCGTGAACCCGACGCGGCCATCAAGCGCAGCCTTGCATGGGAGCTGGGCGTGCCGGGCTGGCGGGGTGAGTCATGAGCGTGCGCATCAGTCGTCAGCATTGGGACGGATTGCTGAACGAGCTGAACCATGCCCGCCGTCAGCGGCATCTTGTGACTTACCGTGCCTTGCTGGA
The DNA here is from genome assembly GCF_900184295.1 of Pseudomonas viridiflava. NCBI lineage: Bacteria > Pseudomonadati > Pseudomonadota > Gammaproteobacteria > Pseudomonadales > Pseudomonadaceae > Pseudomonas > Pseudomonas viridiflava. The sequence goes on along the minus strand of NZ_LT855380.1, from coordinate 4,325,050 downwards.
GCGTTTGCAGTTCCCGAGTCCGGCCATGCAGACACTGACCGCAGCGCTCGAGCATCTGGCCGCCATGGATGCCCGTGCCGAACAGCCACTGCGCAGTTCACTGGTGATCAGCCAGGGCGCAAGCCGCCTGCCACGTCCCGGCTTCTTTGAATGCGTCGAACGACTGGGTCGTTTCTCCGGCCCGTCCGACGGAGTGGCTGCCGCGTCATGGCACGCCGCCGAAGTAGTGCGGGTATTCGAGTACAGCTATCCGGAAGTGGAAGTGCAGGCGGGCAGCGTTTGATTGGCAGCTTTCAAACGCAGGGTTTATCAGACTTCTAGCCTTTGCCAAATGTGACGACGCTCCCCGTCCCGCCTGTTAATACCTCACGCATCCACCAGCAGATCCAGCCGCGACGAGTCGATGACATGAATGCTGGCGCCCGCCACGTCCTTGGCGAAGTGCTTGGCCTGCGAGGCCAGGTCGGCCAGTTGGCTGGCGTTGATCTGAGCGCAGCTCTCTTCCCGCAGGTGCACCACGCCAATCGACAGTGACAGCAGCGCAAACTCCTGACGCTGTCCCTGACGGTTGAGTGCGACGAAGCAGCCGGCTTCCAGGTGTTCGGCCCGGTAGAAGCGGCGGCACTGGTTCTGGAAATCCTCAAGTAGGTTGTTCAGACGCCTTTCCCAGTCGTCGAAACCCAGCACCATCAGAAAATCATCGCCGCCGATATGGCCGACGAAGTCCCTGCTCGGGTCCACCCGGTCGTTGAGGCATTGCGCCAGACACAGCAGCACTTCATCACCGCGTGCATAGCCATAAATGTCGTTGAAGGGCTTGAAGCTGTCGATGTCCACGTAACAGATCATCGACTCGCGACCTTGCTGCAACAGGCGTGTCAAACACTGCTGAATCGGCACGTTGCCCGGCAGCAGGGTCAGTGGGTTGGCGTAGCGCGCCTGCTGGATCTTCATCTCGGTGATCAGCTTGAGCACGTCGATTACCCGGCCCAGTCCCAGATAAGCGCCGTTGAGGGTGATGATGAAATCCTCTTCGATGCGCTGCCGCGCCCGACTGGTAAGCAGGCGGCTGACCTGCTGCAGCGACTGGCTGACTTCCACAGCCAAAAAATCATCGCTCATCAAACGGCTGATCGGCTTGCGGGCGAACAGTTCGGTGCCAAACGGCTTCAGCAGGGCTTCTGAGAGCGAATGGCGATGGACGATACCGCAAGGCCTTGCGTCGTCGTCCAGCACCGCCAGTGAGTTGAGGTTGGCCTGCTTGCGAAAGGCTTCCAGTACATCAGCCGTCGGGGTGGACTGACTCACTGAAGGCTGTGGACTGAGCAGGGCAGAGAGGTCGGCGGCGTCTTCGTTCAGTGCCGGTGGCGGTGCTTCTGCCTTGGGCAGCATGGCGCGCGTGTCGCGTGACGGGCGTTCCTGAGGACGTGCCAGCAGGTAGCCCTGCACCAGATCCACGCCCATGTCGGTCAGGGCCGCGAGTTCTTCGGGCAGCTCGATGCCTTCGGCGATCACGATGGCTCTGGACGCTCTGGCCATTTGCAGCATGGAACCGACAAACTCTCGCTTCACGGCGTCCTGGTGAATGCCGTCGATGAAGTGCCGGTCGATCTTCACGTAATCCGGGCGCAGCTCTGACCACAGTCGCAGACTGGAATAGCCTGCGCCCAGATCGTCCAGCGCAATGGAAAAACCCATGTCCCGATAGTGATGCAGTGCGTTGTAGAGCAAATCGAAATCGTCGGTTGGCATTTGCTCGGTCAGTTCGATCACTACATTCTTGGGCGCGATGTTGTAGCGACGCAGCATTTCAAGCGTGCGGCCCGGCGGGTGCGAGGCTTCGAGCAGGGATTCCGGAGACACGTTGAGAAACAGCTTGCCGGGCAACTGCTGCTGGCTGAACCGGCGACAGGCGCTTTCGCGGCAGGTCAGTTCCAGCTCACTGAGGCGGCCAGCCTGGCGGGCGACAGCGAACAGGTTCAGAGGCGAATGCAGCGGGCTGTTGGACGGGCCGCGGGTCAACGCCTCGTAACCCAGAATGCTGCGCTCCGAGAGCGAGACAATTGGCTGAAACAGGCTGTGCAAGTCGCCGCGAGCCAGAATGGAACTCAGTGCGCCCAGCTGTTCAGTTACAGTCATGATGGTCTCGATGGCAATAAAAAGGGCTGAACGCGTTAGCGTTCAGCCCGTCATTTCACGACAGATTCATGACTGTTTGATGACCGTTGCTGCTAATTGGCCATCAACCGTCATCTGCGGCTTACTTCTTGGCAACCGACGCGCTCAGACCGAGGTAATCGATAAGAATGCGACCGGTTTCAGACAGGTAAGCATCGTCTTCCGGCTTGGTCTTCTCGTCTTCCACCGGCAACGCGTCTTCATCCTCTTTCTTCAGTTCCTTGAGCGGCTCTTCACCTTTGGCCTTGCGGCGGGTGTTTTCCAGCGCAAGCTGCTTGCTCTCGATGGACGCGTGCTCGGCACGACGGTCGGCCTCGTTGAGGCTGACGGTCTTCTCGTTCATGAGTTTCTTGGCCAGGGCCAGACGATCCTCGATGAACACGAACTCGGCATCCTTGGAAGAGCGCGCTTCATGCCGTGCCTGAAGTTGCGCCAGGAATGGCTTGAACGGATCAATGGCAGGCTTGATCGCCGGCTTGATGCTGTCCCAAGGCATGGCTTCAGGCAGTGCGCTCTCGCCGATTTCCTTGGTGTCGATCAGCGACGGATAGGTGATGTCCGGCACGACGCCCTGATGCTGGGTGCTCTGTCCGGACACCCGGTAGAACTTGGCCAGGGTCAGTTTCAGCTCGCCATGGTTGAGCGGCTGAATGGTCTGCACGGTGCCCTTGCCGAAGGTCTGTCCACCAATCACCAGCGCGCGATGGTAGTCCTGCATGGCGCCCGCGAAAATTTCCGACGCCGACGCAGACAGGCGGTTAACCAGCAGCGCCATCGGACCTTTATAGAACGCGCCCTTGGCTTCGTCTTCCAGCACATCGACCTTGCCGTCCGCGTTGCGCACCAGCACGGTCGGGCCGCGGTCGATGAACAGGCTGGTCAGCTCGGTGGCTTCCTGCAGCGAACCACCGCCGTTATTACGCAGATCCAGCACCACGCCATCGACCTTCTCGGCCTGCAGCTCGGTCAGCAGTTTCTTCACGTCACGGGTGGTGCTCTTGTACTCAGGATCGCCGGCACGGTAGGCCTTGAAGTCCAGGTAGAAGGCGGGAATATCGATGACGCCCAGTTTGTAATCCTTGCCATCCTGCTTGATGTGCAGGATCGACTTCTTCGCTGCCTGCTCTTCAAGCTTCACCGCTTCACGGGTGATGGCTACGATCTTGGTGGTCTGGTCGTTCGGCGCATTGCTGGCCGGAATGATTTCCAGGCGGACCACGGAGCCTTTCGGACCACGGATCAACTTGACGACTTCATCCAGACGCCAGCCGATGACGTCGACCATCTCCTTGTCGCCCTGAGCGACCGAAACGATCTTGTCGGCCGGAGCCACCTGCTTGGTCTTGGCCGCAGGACCTGCCGGCACCAGACGCACGATCTTCACGTTGTCGTTGTCGCTCTGCAACACGGCGCCGATGCCTTCCAGCGACAGGCTCATGTTGATGTCGAAGTTCTCCGCGCTGTCTGGCGACAGGTAGTTGGTGTGCGGATCGTAGGACATGGCAAAGGTGTTGATGTACGCCTGGAACACATCTTCTGCGCGGGTCTGGCCCAGACGTGCCAGTTGATTCTTGTAACGCTTGGTCAGGGTTTCCTGGATTTTCGCCGGGTCCTTGCCTGCAATCTTCAGCCGCAGAACCTCATCCTTGACGCGTTTGCGCCACAGGTCGTCGAGTTCGGCGGTGTCCTTGGGCCATGCGGCGTCCTTGCGGTCAACCAGCAGGGTTTCCTTGGTGGTGAGGTCGATCTTGTCGACACCCTTGGCCAGTTCTGCAAGCGCAAAGTCCAGACGCGCCTTGATGCGGTCCAGATAGCGTTTGTAAATAGTGAACCCCGGGTTCAGGTCGCCACTCTTAAGGAAGTCGTCGAACTGGAACTGCCATTTGTCGAATTCGGCAATGTCGCTGGCCATGAAATAGCTGCGCGACGGATCCAGTTGCTTGATGTAGCTCTGGTAGATGATCGCTGAACGTTTGTCGTCCAGTGGCGGCTTGCTGTAGTGGTGCCGCTTTAGCAGCTCGACTACGTTCAGGCTGGCGACCACTTCGTCGCGGTCCGGCTGAAGATTATCCCAGCTGTTGGCGGCGAAAGTGCTGGCTGACATCGGCAGAACGCTGAGGCCGACAAACAGGGCGAGGGCGGTGCTAGGGAATAGTTGCTTCATGCTGATTCGACGCGAGGACAATTGATAACGCATATTAGGCCGTCTTTGAGGTCGCCGGTTCCTTTGAACCCGGCCGCATAATGCAAAAGCCCGGGCAAACAGCCACGGGCTCAGTCTGGACTCACTATGGAGGCACTGTGAAGGCATTGCAAGGCGTGGAAGGACATGTGGAATGGGTCGAAGAGCCAAGTCCGGCTCTCGATGTGGGGCAGGTTCGCATCAAAGTCGCTGCGGCGGGTTTGAATCGGGCCGATCTGTTGCAGCGCGCGGGTAAATATCCGCCGCCGCCGGGTGTTACCACCGTGCTGGGGCTGGAGTGCTCCGGCGTCATTGCCGAAGTCGGTCCGGGTACGTCCTGGCTGGTCGGAGACCGCGTCTGCGCGCTGTTGGCGGGCGGGGCGATGGCCGAAGAAGTGGTGGTGGATGCGCGTCATGTGCTGCCGGTGCCGGAAGGCCTGTCGCTGCACGAAGCCGCCGCGATCCCCGAGGTTTACGCCACGGCCTGGCTGAACCTGTTTCAGCTCGCGGGTCTCAAGCCTGGCGAAAAGGTGCTGCTGCACGCGGGCGCAAGTGGCGTTGGTTCAGCCGGTATTCAGCTTTGCAAGGCGTTCGGCAGCCCGGTCTGGGTCAGTGTCGGATCGGCTGAGCGGCTGGCGTACTGCGTCGAGCTGGGAGCGCAGGGCGGCGTGGTGCGCAGCGAAAGTCTGGAGGCTTTGAGCGATTTCGCACCGTTCGACGTCATCCTCGATCCGGTCGGCGGCAACTATGCCGAGCTGAACGTCAAGCTGCTGGGGCTGGACAGCCGCTGGGTGCTGATCGGCACGATGGGCGGGCGCGAAGCACAGGTGGATCTGGCTCATGTGCTGGGCAAGCGTATCCATTTGATGGGTTCGACCCTGCGCAGCCGTGATGAAACGTTCAAGGCTGACCTGTTGCGTGATCTGGGGCAGTTCGTCTGGCCGCTGTTCACGGAAGGTCGCCTGAAACCGCAACTGGCCAAAACCTTTTCGATCAACGACGCAGAAGCCGCGTTCGAAGAGCTGGCGACCAATCAGGTCTCCGGCAAGATCGTGGTGGTGATCGACGAAAGCCTGAAGTGATGAGCGTGGCCTTTACGGGCCGCGAGTTGGTAACCGTCTGACTGTGGGAGGCGGCTTGCCGGCGATGCATTCGACGCGGTGTGTCAGGAAAATCGCGTCATCGTTCATCGCCGGCAAGCCGCCTCTTATCAAACAACCTGTAAACCACTGAGGGAAAGCGATTTTGTGGGAGCGGACCGGGCGGCGTTCCGTTTGTCCGCGAATACTGTATTTCAGGCGATGAATATTCGTCGGATGTACTGGTCTTTTCGCGGACAAGTCCGCTCCCACTGAGTTTGCTGCGCGACAGCGCTATGTCGAAGACGTGGTGGCGCCTCTCACAATGGGTAGTGTTTCTTCAGCGGGCTGAGTCTTGGCTGAAATGCTTCAGGTCCAGCTGTGCACTGGCCATCCGGCCTTCTGCGCATGCTCGAGCAGCACCGGATCCGGATTGACCACGTTCGGATGGTCAACCTTGAGCAGCAACGGTAAATCGTTGCGCGAATCCGAATAGAAACTCGCTCCCTCCAGGTTTTCCCCTTCGGCATCCAGCCAGTCCATCAGGCGGGTGATCTTGCCTTCGCGATAGGTCATCACACCGACCGTGCCACCGCTGTAAACGCCGTGTTGCACGTCCAGGTCGATACCCAGCACTTCGTCGATGCCAAGACGTTCGGCAATCGGCTTGACCAGATGCACGCCCGATGCAGAGATCACCAGAATTCGATCACCTTTGGCGCGATGCTGGGCGATGCATTTGCAGGCGTCGCTGTAGATGATCGGCTCGATCACGTCTTCCACCCATGGACCTACGAGGTGATCGATTTCTTCCGGCGTGCGACCTGCCATCGGTTCAAGGCTGAACGCCATGTAATCTTCCATCGCCAGCTCACCTGCGCTGTAGGCGGCCATCAGCTCGTCGTTGCGCTGCATGAACGAAACCGGATCGACCCAGCCGAGGCGGCCCATCTGCTCGCTCCACAGGGTGGCGCAGTCACCGCCGATCAGGGTTTCGTCCAGGTCGAAAATTGCTAAAGCCATTGCGTGCATCCTTAAATCATTTGTCGGTCAAGCCACCGGGCACAGGGCCGAGGGCTCGATATTCAACGTCACCCGGCGGCCGTCAGGGTGCAGATCATCCGCGCTGCGGTTGAGTACGTCGACCACCAATTCCACGCCGCGCGCCTGCACGCGGTAGCGAATGACGTTGCCCAGCAGGCTGTGACTGCGCACTTCGCCTTCCAGTTCGCCGGTGAGGCTCAGTTGAATGGATTCAGGCCGAATCGCGATGCGGCTGTTGATCGGGCGCTGCATCAGGCGGCTGGCGTCGTCGGCTTCCAGCAGGTTGTAGTTGCCGATGAAGCCTGCCGCGAACACGTCCACTGGCGCGGTGTAGAGGGTTTCCGCATCGCCGCTCTGCACAATACGACCCTGGTTCATCAGGAAGATGCGGTCCGACATGGTCAGCGCCTCTTCCTGATCGTGGGTCACGAAAATGGTGGTCAGGCCCAGTTCGCGCTGGATCGCCCGGATCTGTTCACGCAGGTGCTTGCGGATCCGTGCATCCAGTGCCGACAGCGGCTCATCCAGCAGCAGCAGTCGCGGACGTGTCACCAGCGAGCGGGCCAGCGCCACGCGCTGGCACTGACCGCCGGACATCTGATGCGGATAGCGCTTGGCGTAGTCCTGCAGTTCGACGAGCTTGAGAATCTCAGCGACCCGTTTCTGGCTGTCGTCAGGGCTGACCTTCTGCATGCGCAGGCCGAAGGCGACGTTCTGCTCGACCGTCATGTTGGGAAACAGCGCGTAACTCTGGAACACCATGCCGATGTTGCGCTTCTGCGGGGCCAGCGGTACCAGGTTCTGACCGTCAAGCAGGATGCTGCCGCTGTTCACTGACGTGAGGCCCGCGATGCAGCGCAGCAGGGTGGACTTGCCGCAGCCGGACGGGCCGAGCAGGGTGACGAACTCGCCCTTTTCGATGGCGCAGTTGATGTCGCTGAACACCGCTGTGCTGGCGTAGCTCTTCTGCAGGTTTTCAATGCTGACAAAACTCATCTCAGTCTTTGTCCTTGTTCAGTCGATTGGCGGCCCAGGTCAGCACCAGCACGAAGAGGAAGTAGGAAATCACCAGTGCGCTGTTGAAGTGGCCACTGCTGTTGCGCATGTTGTTGAGGTAGACCTGCAGGGTTTCGTAGCGCGTACCGACCAGCAGGTTGGCGAACACGAACTCGCCGAACAGGAAGGAGAACGACAGCAGCAGCGCGATCATCAGGCCCTTGCGCAGGTTCGGCAGCACCACGATGAACGCCGCCTGCCAGGTGCTGGCACCCAGCAGCTGCGCGCTGTCCATCAGGTCGGTCAGGTTGATCGCCTGCAGGTTGTTGGTGATGGCGCGGTACATGAAGGGCAGGGCGACGGTGAAATAGCAGCCGATCAGAATCCACGGCGTACCGACCATCGCCATCGGGCCTGAACCATACAACTGCAGCAGGCCCACCGACGACACCACGGGCGGCACGGCGAAGGGCAGCAGGATCAGGATGTTCATCAGTCCGTCGAGGCGCGGAAAGTGATAATGCACCACGAACAGCAGCGGCAGAATCAGCACCACCGACAGCATCAGCGCGCCGACGCAGACCAGCAGTGACTGGCTGAATGCAGCCAGAAAGCGTGGATCGCTCCACAGCGCCACGTACCACTTGAAGGTCAGTCCGCTGGGCAGAATGGTTGCCGACCAACTGGTCGATATCGAATACACAAAGGTGCCCGCCAGGGGCAGCAGCAGAGTGAGGAACAGCAGGCACACCACGGTCTTGTGGTAGACGCCGGCAGGCCCTTTTTCAACGCGCGACATGGTAGCTCCTTTTCAACAGCCACTGATGGATGACCGTCACCAGGGTCATGAGTCCTACCAGAATCATCGCCAGCGCACTGGCCATGTTCGGGTCGAGCGTGATGTCGCCCGCCACCATGGCGGCGATGCGGATCGGCAGTACGTTGAAGTTGCCGGTGGTCAGCGCGTAGACCGTAGCGTACGCACCCAGGGCATTGGCAAGCAGGATGACAAAGGTGCCGAGCAGGGCAGGTGTCAGCACGGGCAGGCCGATATAGCGCCAGAACTGGAAGCTGCTGGCGCCCAGCAGGGCGGCCGACTCGTTCCAGTCCTCGCGCACGGCATCGAACGCCGGGTACAGCAGCAGGACGCCGAGCGGAATCTGGAAGTAGGTGTAGAGGATGATCAGCCCGGTCTTGGAGTACAGGTTGAAGTCATCGATGATCCCGGCGTCCTTGAGGATCAGGGTCAGCGCGCCGTTGAAGCCCAACAGGATGATGAAGGCGAATGCCAGCGGAACACCGGCGAAGTTGCTGGTCATGTTGGCGAAGGAATTGACGAAGTCCCGCAGTCGCGAGTCCACCTTGCGCAACGAATAGGCGCCGAGGATCGAAATCAGAATGCCGAACAGGCTCGACCAGAAACTGATCTCCAGGCTGAACTGCATGGCCTGGCGATAGAAGCGCGAATTGAACGCCTTGCTGAAGTTCTCCAGGCCCCAGCCGCTGTCGCTCTGCACGCTGTGGATTGCCACCCAGAACAGCGGCGCGATCTGGAACACGATGAAGAACAGTGCAAACGGCACCAGGCACAACAGCGCCAGCCATTTGCCTCGGGTAAAGGTGGTCAATTGAGGATCTCCCGGCAGACGGGTTTGTCGTGGGGCACGCCGAGCAGTTCGCAGATCGTGCCGCACAGCTCGGTCTGGCGAGGTCTGGCGTCAGGGTCCAGGCTGAATGCCTCGCCCAGCACGAACAGCGGTACTTCGCGCTCTTCGGGCAGCAGGCCGTTGTGCGAGCGGTCGTTGTTCATGCCGTGGTCTGCGGTGATCAGCACCTGATAGCCCGCGTCCAGCCAGCCCTGCAGGTAGTCGGCCAGAATGATGTCGGCGCTGCGTGCGCTGTTGCGGTACTGCGGGGTGTCGAGGCCGTGCTTGTGCCCGGCGTCGTCGATGTTCATGGGGTGAATCAACAGAAAATTCGGCGCGTGTTTCAGGCGCAGGCTTTCTGCGTCGGCGAACAGATGTGAATCCGGATAATGGTCTGCCCAGTAGAACAGCCCGTGCTGAATCGGCAGTTCCGGTGCATCGGTGTTTCGGTCGCGTGCCGCCTCGAACGGCGTGCGGTTGTACAGCTCGCTGAACCAGTGATAGGCCGCAGCCGCCGTGCTCAGCCCGGCGTCGCGGGCATAGTGAAACACGCTGCGTTCACGGGACAGGCGCGACACGTTGTTGTGCACGATGCCGCTTTCGATGGGCGCGACGCCGGTCAGGATGCATTCGTAGAGTGGGCGTGACAGCGCGGGCAATTCGCATTCCAGCTTGTACAGCGCTGCGCGTCCGGCGGCGTGCCAGGCCTGAAGATGGCCCATCGCATGCCGTGCCACTTCGTAATTGAGGCCGTCGAGCACGATGAGGATGACATTGTGTTTCATGGGCAACTCGCTTGGGTGCGGATATGGCATGACCCGGCACGGGCGAGGAGGGCTCGCCCGTGCATGAGATGCGACATCATCCTTGAGTCGCGCAGAGCATCAGTTCATCTCGATGATGACTTGCTCGTTCCACTTCTGAGGCAGGGCCTTGGAGGTCTTTTCCCAGGCTTCTGCGTTCTTGATCGGCGTGACGTTCTTGTACTGCTCGTTTGGCAGCAGCTTGGCTTTCACGTCTTCAGGCAGGGTGACATGCTCGGCACGAATCGGACGTGCGTTGCCTTTGGCCAGCTGGATCTGGCCCGCGTCGCTGAACACGTACTCACGCGCCAGTTTGGCGGCATTCGGGTGCTTGGCGTACTTGTTGATGATGGTGGTGTAGCCGGAGATCACCGAGCCGTCCGATGGGATCAGCACCACGTAATCATCAGGCTTGGTCATCTTGGCGCGATAGTTCAGGCCGTTGAAGTCCCAGACCACGCCCACTTCGACTTCACCCTTTTCGATGGTCTGGATGGTCGGGTTGGCCAGCGATAGGCGCTTCTGTTTGGCCAGTTCGGTGAACAGTTGCAGGCCTGGTTCGATGTTGGCCTCGTCGCCTTTCATGGCGAAAGCAGCGGCCAGCACACCGTTGGACGCCTGGGCAGCAGAACTCACGTCACCGATGGAGACTTTGTATTTGCCGGTTTTCAGGTCGGCCCAGGTTTTCGGGATTTCGGATCCGTGCAGCAGGTTCTTGTTCACAATGAACGCAATGGTGCCGGTGTAGGCCAATGCCCAGTGGCCTTCCTTGTCCTTGGCCCAGTCTGGAATCTGGTTCCAGGTGCTTGGTTTGTAAGGCTGGGTAACGCCCTTGGCGACAGCGATGGGGCCGAAGGCTGCGCCTACGTCACCGATATCGCCGCTTGCGTTGTCTTTTTCCGCATCGAACTTGGCCACTTCCTGCGCCGAACTCATGTCGGTGTCGGTGTGCTTGAGACCGTATTTGGCTTCCAGATCGGTCCAGATGCCGCCCCAGTTCGCCCAGTCATCCGGCATGCCGAGGCTGTTGATGGCGCCTTCAGCCTTGGCTGCGGCTTCCAGGGTCTTGAGGTCTGTGTCCGCAGCCATGACTGACGCGCTCATGGCGATGGCCGAGCCGAGGAGTGATGCCAACAAAAGATGTTTCATTCGAAGCTCCTAGTGCACTTCTTTACCGGAAGTGTTCGTTGCGGATGGTTTGGTCTAGATCAGCAATACCTGAGCCAAGTTAGGCCTGTTGCATGACATTTTCGTGTCGGGCCGCGTGGTTGATTCCACATTGCCTGCATTCGGGGACTGCCTGGCGCTAAGCGTAGACCAGACTCAAGTGCTTGCTGTTCAAGGGCTTGAGGGCGGTGTGAGCGGGGATTGGCATGGATCCTGTAGCAGCGTGTCACAGGACGGTCATAGACCCGGCCTAGGCTTGCTGCAACACGGCTGACGACAACGGCAGGGGTGAAAGCGTGCCCCACGACAGGGCTGGTCTAGTCCAGACAGGTAGCTGAATGCGCGAAGATGTGCCACGAGCGGTAACAACCATTTGCCACGCCCTGCAAGAGCAGATCGAGCACGGCCTGTTGCCGCCTGGCAGCAAACTGCCTGCCGAGCGCAAGCTCAGCGAGGTGTTCGACACCACGCGTATTACCTTGCGTGAGGCGCTTGTACAGCTGGAGGCAATGGGGCTGGTGTATCGCGAGGAACGTCGTGGCTGGTTCATATCGCCTCCGCGACTGGCCTATGACCTGATTCGTCGCAGTCACTTTCACGCGATGGTCTCGGCACAGGGACGAGTGGCGCACACTCAGGTCCTGTCGGCACGTCTGCAGCCTGCCTCGGCAATGATCTGCGCCATGCTGGAGCTGCCTGCGTTGTCCAGCGTCATTCAGATCTGCCGCGCACGTCGCATCGATCAGCGGTTGGTGCTGTACGTCGAGCACTACCTGAAGCCGGAGTTCTTTCCGGGGATTCTGGATTTCGACATGGAGCAGTCACTGACCGAATTGTATGCCCGTCAATACGACCTGCGTTACGGGCAGGTCCGCTTCGAGATGGTGCCCACCGCGTTGCACGCCGAAGCCGCAGCGGCTCTGAAAGTATCTGTCGGCAGTCCGGGTTTGCGCATTGCGCGGATCAACTACGACCAGCAGGGCCGTCTGATCGATTGCGATCTGGAATACTGGCGTCACGATGCCATTCACGTGAGCGCAATGGTGCGGGATATCTGAGGGATGAAGCCTGTTGTCCGCGGGCCGCCGAGGCCCGCGAACGTAATGCGCGGGGTTACGGCAGCTCGTGGTTGGCGTAGAAGGCGGTGAGTACCTTGACCAGATGCGTCAGGTCATGGCTGCCGGCCAGCTCGCGAATCGAGTGCATGGCGAAGGTCGGCAGACCGATGTCGACGGTGCGGATACCCAGATGGCTGGCGGTGATCGGCCCGATGGTCGAGCCGCACGCCATGTCGCTGCGCACCACAAAACTCTGTACCGGCACTTCTTCGGCCATGCACAGATGGCGGAAGAAACCGGCGGTTTCGCTGTTGGTGGCGTAACGCTGGTTGCTGTTGACCTTGATCACCGGCCCGGCGTTGAGCTTCGGTCCGTGGTTGGCGTCGTGCTTGTCGGCATAATTGGGGTGAATGCCGTGGGCGTTGTCAGCCGAGATCAGCAGCGATCTCTGGATGGTACGCACGTAGTCTTCGCTGCTCGGCAGCAGGCGCTGAACGATCTGTTCCAGCATCGCGCTGTCCGCACCGCAGGCTGACGACGAGCCGACTTCCTCGTGGTCGGTGCACACCAGCAGGGCGGTTTCATCGCTGTCGCTGTTGAGCAGCGCCTGCAGCCCGGCGAAACAGGACAACAGGTTGTCCAGACGCGCACCGGCCAGGAAGTCGCCGTTCAGGCCGACCACTGCAGCGCTTTGGGTGTCGTAGAAGCTCAACTCGTAATCCAGCACCACGTCGGCGTTCAAGCCATGTTCGCGCGCCAGTTGATCGGTCAGCAGGGCGCGGAAGTCTGCACGTTCGTCACCGGCCACCTGGGCCAGGATCGGTGGCAGTTCGTTCTGCGGATTGATCGGCCAGCCTTCGTTGGCGGTGCGGTTCAGGTGGATCGCCAGATTGGGAATGATCGCGATCGGCAACTTGAAGTCGATCAGCTGGCTTTCGACCTTGCCGTCACGACGGAACGTGACACGGCCGGCCAGCGACAGGTCGCGGTCGAACCACGGGGCCAGCAGTGCGCCGCCGTAGACTTCCACGCCCAGTTGCCAGAAACCCTGACGTTGCAGCTCGGGTTGCGGCTTGACCCGCAGGCACGGGCTGTCGGTGTGCGCGCCGACCATGCGGATACCGCCGGTCAGTGGCGACTGACGGCCCATGCGGACGGCGACGATGGAGGAGTCATTGCGCGTGACGTAGTAACGCCCGCCGGTCTCGATGGACCAGGTGTCGCGCTCGTCCAGACGCTGAAAACCGGCAGCTTCAAGGTGTTGTACGAGGGTGGCGGTGGCATGGAACGGTGTAGGAGAGGCCTTGAGGAAATCGATCAGGCCTTTATTCAACTCTTCGCGCATAACTAGCTCCAGACAGCAATGGCGCGAGTTTACCGCATTGGCCGCGAACTCTGTACGTGGGAAACGCCGCTATCGCTCGCAGCCATACGAGATTTCGGCAAGCTGCCTCCGCTCCCACCAGAGCTGCGCTTGTTCAGCGAGCTAAATGCTTTATACGCGAACGCTTGTCTGCGAATGTCGACATCAAAACGGAGCAGGGCACTCAAAGGTCAGACGCTCGCCGGTCACCGGATGCGTGAAACTCAGCATGCTGGCATGCAGGCACAGACGCGGGTATGCCGCCAGCGCCTCGGGATGTGCATACAGGCCGTCGCCGAGCAGCGGGTGCCCGATGGACAGCATGTGCACCCGCAACTGGTGCGAGCGACCGGTGATCGGGGTCAGCTCGACACGGCAGTGCGTATCGTAGCGCTCGATGATCTTCCAGAACGTCAGCGCGTGCTTGCCCGCCTCGTGGTCCACCACATGACGCGGTTTGGTCGGCGGGTCGTAGCGCAATGGCAGGTCGATACTGCCGCTGTCCAGCGCAGGCTGGCCCCAGCACAGCGCGGTGTAGGCCTTTTCGGTTTCACGGTCATGAAACTGACGCGACAGCTCACGATGGGTGTCGGCATCGCGGGCCAGCAGAATGATGCCCGAGGTTTCCCAATCCAGACGATGGACGATGCGGGCTTCGGGGTAGCCGTTTTCCTGCAGACGGGTAATCAGGCAGTCCTTGTTGTCGTCGGCACGACCGGGAACGGACAGCAGCAGGGTAGGCTTATCGATCACCAGAACGGCGGCGTCCTGATGAATGATGCGGATGTTCGACAACGGCATGCAACGGCCTCGAAACGCGAGAAACGCCAACGGCGGTAAAGGCGCTACCTCTTGATGAGGGCACCGATACCGCCGAAGACGACTGCCTGATCAGCGATCGGGCAGAGTGATATTGAGTTCCAGAATCGAACAACTGCCCTGGTTTTCCAGAGCGACCTGTACCTGATCGGACTCGATATTGACGTATTTGCGGATCACTTCCACCAGTTCCTTCTGCAGTGCAGGAAGGTAGTCCGGTGTGCTGCGCTGGCCACGTTCGTGGGCAACGATGATCTGCAGACGCTCTTTCGCTACCGAGGCCGTGCTTTCTTTTTTGCGGTCACGAAAGAAGTCAAAAATGTTCATTAATTGCTCCCGAACAGGCGTTCAAACAATCCTTTCTTCTTCATATCCAGGAACCGGTGGTCCACCGTCTTGCCCAGCAGGCGGTCAACGGCGTCACTGTACGCCTGACCTGCGTCGCTCTGGTCGTCGAGGATAACGGGCACGCCCTGGTTGGAGGCCTTGAGTACCGCTTGCGACTCGGGAATGACGCCCAGCAGCGTGACAGCAAGGATTTCCTTGACGTCTTCAACACCGAGCATCTCGCCCTTGCTGACGCGCTCAGGGTTGTAGCGAGTCAACAGCAGGTGTTCCTTGATCGGGTCTTCGCCGTTCTCGGCGCGGCGGGATTTGCTGGCCAGCAGGCCCAGCATGCGATCGGAGTCACGGACCGACGACACTTCAGGGTTGGTCACGACGATCGCTTCGTCGGCGAAGTACATCGCCAGGTGCGCGCCGGTTTCGATACCTGCCGGAGAATCGCAGACGATGTATTCGAACGTTTCTTTGAGTTCCATCAGGACTCTTTCGACGCCTTCCTTGGTCAGTGCTTCCTTGTCACGGGTCTGGCTGGCTGCAAGTACGAACAGACCTTCGATCTTCTTGTCCTTGATCAGCGCCTGCTGCAGATTGGCCTCGCCGTTGACCACGTTGACGAAGTCGTAAACGACACGACGTTCGCAACCCATGATCAGGTCGAGGTTACGCAGGCCGACGTCGAAGTCGACGATGACAGTCTTGTGGCCGCGCATGGCGAGGCCTGTACCGATAGCGGCGCTGGTGGTGGTCTTGCCCACACCACCCTTGCCGGATGTAACAACGAGAATCTTGGCCAAGGTGAATCACCCCTAGAGGAAAAGGACTTTTGGTCCCTGAAGAGCATCCCTTGACGCGGCGTCAGTCGAAGAATCAAGGAAATCGTATGGCCTGGTCCTGGAAAGAGAGCTGGACGCTGCAACTTTCGACTCATTTACCGGCTGAAGAGCAGCGCTCCCCAGGATTTCCTACAACCTTTACTACGTTTTCGCGACGAATCAGGGATACTTTGAAAATTGCGGCAGTATCCGTTAAAGCCGAATGATGTTCAACACATCACCGGAAAGGCTGACCTGGACCGGCGAGCCCCAAAGCGGGTCCCTGCGCAGGTCTTCAGACACCTTGTACTGCCCGGCGATTGAAATGAGTTCAGCGCTCAACTGCTGGCAGAAAATCCGTGCCTTGGTATCGCCCTTGATACCTGCCAGTGCTCTACCGCGCATTGGGCCGTACACATGGATGTTTCCATCGGCCAGAAGTTCCGCACCGGGACTGACCGGAGCAACCACTACCAGATCGCCACCCTGGGCATAAATCTGCTGGCCACCACGTACCGGCGCCGTGATTACGCGGGTTGGCTTGATGGTCGGTTCAGGCGGTTTTTCCGGAATTTTTTTCGGCGCTTCGGCTTCGACAGGGTCCAGCACGCGCTCACGGGCACCGGACGGCGGCAGCACCGGCAGATCGACTGCGATGGCGGCGGCGATGTCTTCGATGCGGTTGGCGCGGATCGCCAGGGTACGCAAGCCATGCTGGCGACAGATGCGCACCAGCCCCGGCAGGTCGACCGAGCCCTCGTTGGGCGCAAGTTTGTCCAGAGCCAGGATCAGCGGCGTGTTGCTGAAGAAGTTGGGCGCCTGCGCGACCTTGGCCGCCAGTTGCCGGTCAAGCGCTTCAAGATTGGTTCGGGCCAGCTCCATCACTGTGATGGCAAGCATGCTGCCCTTGAGCTGAAATACAGGTTCCGGGTTTTGCGATTCAATCTGGCTCATGGTCGGCTTACACAACAGCTTGTCGCTAAAAGTGCCGAGACTTATAACGAGAACGCCCGCAGGCCGCAAGCCGGTCGAACCGATGTAGAATGCGCGGCCTTTGTTCTGACGGAAGCCCAAATGGATCGCCCGCGCTTTAACGCCCGTTTCCTTCACCCTCGTTTCTGGCCGCTATGGCTGGGGCTGGGGCTTCTGTGGCTGATCGTGCAGCTGCCGTTTCGTGTGCTGCTGGTCATCGGTCGGCTGCTTGGGGCGGTCATGTACCGGGTCGCCACTGATCGAAAATATATTGCCTCGCGCAATCTGGAGCTGTGTTTTCCTCGGATGTCCGCCGCTGAACGCAAGCGCCTGCTCAAGGAAAACTTTGCCTCCACCGGCATCGCCTTCTTCGAAATGGCCATGAGCTGGTGGTGGTCGAAACAGCGACTGGCCAGACTGGCCCATGTCGAAGGGCTGGAGCACCTGCAGAACGCGCAACAGAAGGGTGAGGGCGTGATTCTGATGGCCTTGCATTTCACGACGCTGGAAATCGGCGCGGCGCTGCTCGGTCAGCAACACACCATCGACGGCATGTACCGCGAACACCGCAACCCATTGTTCGACTTTGTCCAGCGTCGCGGACGTGAGCGCCACAATCTGGACTCGCTGGCGGTCGAGCGCGAAGACGTGCGCGGCATGCTCAAACTGCTGCGTGCGGGCCGGGCGATCTGGTACGCACCGGATCAGGACTATGGCGCCAAGCAGAGCGTGTTCGTGCCGCTGTTCGGCATCCAGGCCGCGACTGTGACGGCGACGAGCAAGTTCGCCAAGCTGGGTCGCGCCCAGGTCGTACCGTTCACTCAGCAGCGTCTGGCGGACGGCAGTGGCTATCGGCTGGTGATCCATCCGCCTATGCAGGATTTTCCCGGCGAGAGCGACGAAGCCGATTGCCTGCGCATCAATCAATGGGTAGAAAGTGCTATCACTGAATGCCCATCGCAATATCTTTGGGCCCATCGACGCTTCAAGAGTCGACCAGCCGGTGAACCGAAGCTATACAGGAAGCATAAATAAAAAGCGTCGTTGATCACCGAGGTCAGTTGTAGATGCCAGAATCCGCCGTAGCGACACCTGCTGCACACGATGTCGAGCCTGTCACCGGGCTCATTCTTTCAGGCGGCGGCGCACGTGCCGCGTATCAGGTGGGAGTACTGGCAGGCATTGCCGATCTGTTGCCTCCCGGCTCACCCAATCCCTTTCCCGTTATCGTCGGCACGTCGGCCGGTGCGATCAACGCCGTGAAACTGGCCAGCGGCGCGTTGCACTTTCGTATCGCCATCCATCAGCTGACCGAGTTCTGGCAGTCGTTTCGCAGCCATCAGGTGTTGCGCAGCGACTGGCCGGGGGTGATTCGTCAGGCCGGACGATTCTTCGGGCGCAGCATGACTGGCCTGGGTCGCAACATTCCGGTTGCGCTGCTCAACAGCTCGCCCTTGCGTGACCTGTTGACCGAGCGTCTGGATCTGGACGGAATCGAGGCGGCCATCGAAGCGCATCACCTGCGTGCGGTCGCGGTCACCGCATTTGGTTACGAGTCCGGTCAGGCGGTCACGTTCTATCAGGGGCGCGGCACTATCGAGCCCTGGCTGCGTCACCGGCGCGTTGGAAAGCCTACTCGGTTGACGATCGAACACCTGCTGGCCAGCTCTGCCATTCCACTGCTGTTCGCGCCGATCAAGCTTGAGGATGAGTACTTCGGTGATGGTGCCGTGCGTCAGTCGGCACCGATCAGTCCGGCGCTTCATCTGGGCGCCAATCGCGTGCTGGTGGTCGGCGTCAGTGGCAATCCGCATGGCTTGCACGCCAGGAAGCTGGCCCCGCGTCCCACCAGTGGCGCGCAACCCAGCATGGCGCAGATCAGCGGCCACATGCTCAACAGCACCTTCATCGACAACCTGGAAAGCGATATCGAACTGCTCGAGCGGCTGAACATGGCCAGTTCGCTGATCAAGGACGAGGAGGCCCGGAGTCAGCCAGGACTGGCCCCGGTCGAGGTGCTGGTAATTTCCCCGAGCCGGCCGCTGGATGAAATCGCCGCCCGTCACCGCCGCGAGCTGCCACCTGCCTTGCGCACGTTCCTGCGCGGACCGGGCGCAACCAAGACCAGTGGTGCCAGCGTCTTGAGCTATCTGCTGTTCGAATCGGGCTATTGCAGCGAACTGATCGAACTGGGACGGCATGATGCGATTGCACAAGGGGCGGAGTTGAAGCGGTTTCTGCGACTGCCTTGAGTGGCTCCCCGGCAGGTTGGGTGCCTGCTGTTGAAATACCCGCTATTTCAACCGCCTGACCTGCAAGTCTCCGCAAGGCGGGCAGATCGATTACCGGCTCGTGAAAAGCGCCCTGCAACGCTACCGGCTGACCTGATGTCAGCCCTTGCCACTTTGACGGGCCGCCAGTGCGGCGCGCTCCAGTGCGTCGGCGAAAACCTGACGCTGTTGCGTGTCGAACTGCGCCAGAAACAACTCATCAACTGCCGCTTCGTAGATCGTCCACATGCGTTTACGCAACGTCCGACCTTTGTCGGTAATGGTTGCGACCGCACCCCGGCCGTCACTGTCGGACCGATGGCGTTCGACCAGACCTTCGCTTTCAAGTCGGTCGATCAGGCGCGTCAGGTTGTAGCGCTCAATCGCCATGACGTCGGCCAGTTCATGCATGCGTCGCGTGCCCTCGGCACCGCTTTCCACGCCCCAGAGCGCGTCATACCACGCGTACGGAGGCAGTTCGGCTGCAGCCAGGCGCCGTTCGATTTCGCGAATCAGACAGCGGTGCGCCCTGACGAATCTGAACCACGTATCCGGTTCGGCTGACGACATGAATCACCTTTCGCTGAAATTTGATTGGGTTGCAATTGTAACTGAGCACGAGATAAATTCAGGTATGTGATTGCAATTGCAATCAGATTTTCGAAGTGGGCGCTTATCCAGCGCCCCTTCGCCATGGCGCCGAAAGGTCCGGCGCCCACTGCCGCATCACCAGTAGGAGACGACGATGGCACAGCAACCCCGGTATCTTGACGAGGATCCGCAGGAAACCCGCGAATGGATCGAATCGATTGAGTCTGTCCTTCACAGCGAGGGGCGCTCGCGCGCGCATTACCTGATCGATCAGTTGCTGGATTTCGATGTCGCGCAGCACGGCGACTTCTACGGCCGGGTCACGACGCCCTACGTGAACACCATCCCCAGTGATCGCCAGCAGCCTTACCCGGGCGATCTGCAGGTCGAAAAACGGATCAATGCCTTTATCCGCTGGAACGCGCTGGCCATGGTGCTGCGCGCTGGCAAGCACTCGGGTGTGGGCGGACACATCGCCTCCTACGCTTCGGCGGCGGTGCTTTATGACGTGGGTTTCGACCATTTTTTTCGTGGTCGCACCGAGCAGTTTGCCGGTGATCTGGTTTACATCCAGGGCCATTCTTCGCCGGGAATCTATGGCCGGGCGTATCTGGAAGGCCGCCTGAGCGAGGAGCAACTGGACAACTTCCGTCGTGAAACCGACCGCGACGGTATCTCCTCCTACCCGCACCCGCGTCTGATGCCAGACTTCTGGCAGTTCCCGACCGTGTCCATGGGGCTTGGCCCGATCACGGCGGCGTATCAGGCGCGCTTCATGCGTTATCTTGAAAACCGTGGTCTCAAGGAGCATCAGGGCCGCAAGGTCTGGGCATTCCTGGGCGACGGCGAGATGGATCAGCCCGAGTCGCAGGCTGCCATCGCACTGGCCGGGCGTGAGAAGCTCGATAACATCATCTTCGTGGTCAACTGCAATCTGCAGCGTCTGGACGGCCCGGTCCGCGGTAACAGCAAGGTCATTCAGGAGTTCGAAAGCCTGTATCGCGCCGCCGGCTGGAACGTGATCAAGGTTATCTGGGGCAGTGGCTGGGATGCATTGCTTGAGAAGGACAAGAGCGGTCTGTTGCGTCAGCGCATGATGGAATGCGTGGACGGCGACTATCAGAATTACAAATCCCAGAACGGCGCCTATGTGCGCGAGCACTTCTTCGGCAAATATCCGCAGTTGCTGGAGCTGGTCAGCGACATGACCGACGACGAAATCTGGAAGCTCTCCCGTGGCGGTCATGACCCGGAGAAGGTCCATAACGCTTACGCCGCCGCCATGCGGCACAAGGGCGGACCGACGGTGATTCTGGCCAAGACCGTCAAAGGATTCGGCATGGGCGAGGCGGGTGAAGGGCAGAACATCAATCACCAGTTGAAGAAGCTTGGTGCAGAAGCCGTCAAGGCATTCCGTGACCGCTTCTCGCTGGAGATCACGGACGAGCAACTGGGCGATCTGCCTTACCTCAAGCCCGCCGAAGGCAGTACGGAGGCGTTGTATCTCAAGGCCCGACGCGCGCAACTGGGCGGCTACATACCGGCCCGGTTCAGTGATGCACAAACCTTGCAGATCCCGCCACTTTCAACCCTGGAAACTCAGCTCAAGGGTACGGGTGAGCGCGAGATATCGACGACCATGGCATTCGTGCGCATCCTGTCGACGCTGCTCAAGGACCCGAACATCGGCAAACTCATCGTGCCGATCGTGCCTGACGAGTCGCGAACGTTCGGCATGGAAAACCTGTTTCGGCAGATCGGCATCCATTCCCACGTCGGCCAGTTGTACACGCCGCAGGATGCCGGGCAACTGAGCTACTACAAGGAAAGCAAGGACGGGCAGATCATGCAGGAAGGGCTCAACGAGTCCGGTGCCATCTCTTCCTGGATCGCAGCCAGTACGTCGTACGCCAACCACGGCGTGATGACCGTGCCGTTTTACATCTTCTATTCGATGTTCGGTTTCCAGCGTGTCGGCGATCTTGCCTGGGCGGCGGGTGATGCCCGGGCGCGCGGGTTCCTGCTGGGCGCCACGTCCGGACGTACGACCCTGATGGGCGAAGGTCTGCAGCATGATGACGGCCACAGCCATGTCATGTCCTCGACCATCCCTTGCTGCGTGTCCTACGACCCGACCTTTGCCTTCGAACTGGCGGTCATCATTCAGGATGGCATGCGGCGCATGTTTGCGGAAAACGAAGACATCTACTACTACATCACGCTGCTCAACGAGAACTACCCGCACCCCGATCTGCCCGAAGGCGCCGAGGCCGGCATCATCAAAGGCATGTACCCGCTGAAGGCCAGCGCTTCGAACAACGCTGGGCGACATGTGCAGTTGATGGGATGCGGTTCGATTCTGCTGGAAGTCATTGCGGCAGCCAGGCTGCTTGAAGAAGACTTCGGTGTGAGCAGTGAAATCTGGAGTGTCACCAGCCTCACCGAACTGCGCCGCGAAGGGCAGGACGTCGAGCGCTGGAACCTGTTGAACCCTGCGCAGGAACCGCGCATGAGTTACGTGGAAAGCTGTCTGGCGGACAGGGAGGGGCCGGTCATCGTTGCGACCGATTACATGAAAATCTTTGCTGACCAGATCCGTCCTTTCGTACCGATGCGCCGTTTCGTGGCTCTAGGCACTGACGGCTTCGGTCAGTCCGATACGCGTGAATCGCTCAGGCACTTCTTTGAGGTCGATCGCTATTTTGTGGCCTTGGCAGCCCTGAAGGCGCTCGCGGATGACGGCAAAATCGAGCGCACGCGGGTAGCCGAGGCGATCGAACGCTACAAGATCAACCCGCAGAAGCAAAACCCGGTTCTGGTGTAATGCCGCTTCCGTGTACAGCGCAGCCACGCTTCGCTGTACACGTGGACGCGCGATGCATCATGCCGTCAGACGGTCATCCCGGAAGTCGCGCAATGCCTGTTCGATTTCCTCACGGGTGTTCATCACGAACGGCCCGTACTGCACGATCGGCTCACGCAGGGGTTTGCCGGCAATCAGCAATACCCGTGCGCCGTCGGCGCTCTTGATCCGCAGCTCACCTTCATCGCCCAGCCGCACCATGCGGCTGGCGCCGATGGATTGTGCGCAGCCTTCGACCTCGATGCTGCCTTCGTACACATACAGCAGCGCACGATGGCCTTGCGGGATACGCGGGCTGATGTGGCTGCCAGTCGGCATATGGAAGTCGAAATACAACGGTTCGGTGTCAGGACGCTGTACGGCACCGACCTGTTGAATCCGGCCGTCATCGAACTGACCGGCGATCAGCACCACCTCGACGCCTTCCTGCGTGGTCAGGTGCGGAATATTTTCCGGCTGAATGTCCTGATAGCTGGCATCGGCCAGTTTGTTCTTGCCGGGCAGGTTCAGCCACAGCTGGAAACCGCGCATCACGCCTTCTTCCTGCTCTGGCATCTCGCTGTGAATGATCCCGCGCGCTGCGGTCATCCACTGCACGCCACCGCCTTGCAGAAGGCCGACGTTACCCATGTGGTCTTCGTGGCGCATACGGCCTTCGAGCATGTAGGTCACGGTTTCAAAGCCGCGGTGCGGATGTGGCGGGAAGCCTGCGATGTAATCGTCGGGTTTGTCCGAACCAAACTCGTCGAGCATCAGAAAAGGATCGAACTGCTCCACACCCTGACCACCAAATACCCGGGTCAGGCGCACACCGGCACCATCCGACGTCGGCTGGCCTGCCTGGATCGCCAGTACTTTACGAAACTGAGTCATGAAAAAAGGCACTCTTGTAAGGTAACAATGACGGCATGGTATGCCTGTTCAATCGATGGATGGATTTGAATAGTGGGGTGTATCAATCGAATTGATCGATGTTTGGAGTGCTCCGGGTGCAGGTCCATGCGAGACACGTCTTAAACAAAAACGGCCAGCCCGATCACTCGGGCTGGCCGTTTTTCTACAGGTTTCGCTTATTCGGCGATCTGCAGCTTGCGCGACTCGGTGTAGACGTAGCGCACCTTCTCGTATTCGAACGGCGAGTTCAGCTGGCCGTATCGGAAGCTGGTCACATAACGCCTGTCAATGGCTCGCAACAGCATGATTTCCGGATGGTCATTACTGACGTCGGCTACGTTGAGGAAGTTGATCTGCATTTCGGCGGCGAAGTCGAACACCAGCCCGCCGGTATCACGCAGGTTGGACGGACCAAACAGTGGCAGCACCAGATACGGGCCTGCCGGCACGCCGTAGAAGCCCAGCGTCTGACCGAAGTCTTCGCTCTGACGTGGCAGGCCCATCATGGTGGCAGGGTCCCACAGGCCGGCGACACCGATGGTGGTGTTGAGCAGCAGGCGTCCGGTGGTTTCCAGCGAGCGCTGGCCCTTGAACTGGAACAGGCTGTTCAGCAGGTTGGGCACGTCGCCCAGGTTGCTGAAGAAGTTGCTCACACCACTGCGCACAAATCCAGGCGTAATGTAGCGATAGCCGTTCACGACCGGCAGGAATACCCACTCGTCGAAACGGTAGTTGAAGTGATAGACCCGGCGGTTCCAGGACTCCAGCGGATCGTAGACTTCCAGCGCGTTGATGGAGGCGCGCTCGAACTCACGCTGATCAAGGCCCGGGTTGAACTGCAGGGACTTGAGCGGCTGGGTGAAGCCATCCGCATCTACCTGGCGCAGGACGGTCGCCGGGTGCTCGGCCTTGTTGCTGGTGACCGCGTCAGCGGCGTGAACCGTACCGGCACAGAGCAGGGCGGCAAGGAGTAAAAGACGTTTAGCCACGGAAGAACTCCAGCATGGCGTCGCTGTTGACGCGGTAATTGATGTTGCCGCAATGGCCGCCGTAAGGATAAACGGTCAGGCGATCGCCGAAAGTCTTGCGCAGAAAGCCCAGATCACCCGAACCCAGAATCACGTCGTCTGCGTTGTGCATGACTGAAATCTTGCTGCTGTTGTGCAGGTAATCCTTCAGTGCATACAGGCTGACCTGATCGACCAGCTGCAGCAGGCTGCCACCGTCGGTGCGGGCACGCCACATCGGGATGACCTGTTCGGTCAGGTAGCAGTCGAAGTCGCACTGCAGGGCACGCTTGAGAAACGGCGTCAGGCTGGTGCCTTCAGTGATCGGGAATTTCGGTGGGGTGATCAGACCGCGACGGTTGATCAGGTCGGACGTGAACGCGATGTCAGCCGAGGAGAAGCGGAACGAGGTGCCGATCAGCATCGCCATCTGTTCATTGGTCAGGTGCTGCTTGGACTGCTGGAAGTCGAAAAGCAGGGCGTCGTTCAGGTCGATGTAACCCTTCTGGCGGAAGTAACGCGTCAACTTGGCCAGTACCAGTTCGTAGAACGTGGTGGTGTTGTTGATGCCCTTGACGTTGGTCTGGACCATTTTGTCGAGGTTGGTGATCGAGGTGTAAAGGTTGACCGGCGGATTGAGCAACAGCACTTTCTTGAAGTTGAAGCTGCGACGGGTTTCATCCAGTTGGCTGACGAACGCGGCGTTCAGTGCCCCGAGGCTGTAGCCGGTCAGGTAGTAGTCTGTCACTGGAAGTTGCGCCTGTTGTGCACGAATGGCCTGCATCACGCGGTACAGGTCTTCGGCGTCATCCTTGGAGATGCCAGGCGTTGCGAAACGTGAAGCCGAACTCATGAAGTCGTAGCTGGTGGGCGACGACAACTGAACGACGTGATAACCCGCGCCGTAATACAGTTTCTTCAGGAATTCATTTATCGTGCTGTTGTAGGGGGCGCCAGTGCCCGCGATCAGGAAGATCAGTGGTGCGGCGTGATCCTGTTTGGCCAGTCGATAGTGAAGCTTTTTTACGGCCCAGAAGTTGTCGGGCAGGGTGAACTCGCGCTCAGGGTGCAGGTTGAGTGTGTACACATCCTGATCGATGTCTTCGTCATCAGGCAGGTCGGGACGCAAGTCAGGAGGTGTTGTAGCAATGGTCGCTTCGAACGGATTAGTCAGCGGGTAGCCATAAGTGGCGGGGTCGACATTCGTCGCCAGAGCGGACGCACTTAAACACAGGCCACCAATAACGGTAGCGAAGCGCAGAAAACGGAGCATGACTAAATCCCTTGGGAAAGAAGTGCTGATGAGGTACGCAGGCTATGACCACTGGTGTAGTGCCAAAGTGCCGCATTGCGGGTGCGAACCTTGTAAACCTGACGGAACAATACACGGTCTGTGGATTTTGCAATGCAGATCTGTGCTTTTTTTTCGGCCAAATCGAATTTGGTTCGTATCCAGCGTGCCTGCGTCCCGTTTCAGGAGGCAGTCCTGCCTGTCAGAAGGGGTTTGAGGGCCGTTGGGTGCAAAGATTCGGCAGTCCTGAAAATAAAACCCGAATGCCAGACAGCACAAAGGAGAGCCGAGGCTCTCCTTCTAATGTGTTTCACGTGCTCTTCTTATTGTTATAGGCGGTCTGTTGTTGTTTTTGGTGACCTGACCTTTACCGCGTTTCAGTGCGACCCCCATCCGGGGTCAAGAGCAAACGTATTTTTTTGAGCGCTGACTTGCTTCAACCCTTTGTCTGCACAACATCGGGGTCCAACCGGTTCTGGAGCTACCTGAAGGTAGTTTTATTGTTCTCTGTCCGATTGCGGGGCCTCGCGAGGCGAAGTCCCTGTAAAGCTGATCCACTCCAAAAAAATCTGTTAGCTGCGTCTCTGTCCGTGTTGTTCTTGTTATGTCAGAGCCGTTACGTCTTGTTTTTATTGGTTTGCTGCACATTTCTTGTTTTTGTTGTGCCTGAGAGATAGCAGTTGCCATGCCAACTTTTTAAAGTCATTTAAAAACAATGACTTGCTGAAAATCGGTGCAAATCGAAGCCCTGTCTTTTTGCGGTAATGTTTCCGTGTTACCCGAAAAGGCTTCCGGAAGTGAGTCTTCGGTAACACATCCTGTTTCTATGCTGGTGTGAACCCCATCGAGGCGTTTTTCGGAACGTGGTGTCGCTGATGGCTGTGTGATGTCGTTTCCCGTTGTCCCGGTGTCGCAGGCAGAGCATGCCGGATCGCGGCGCAGGCCGATGATCAGTGTGCGTTACGGTGCGTGCGTTGCGCGCAGGAGCGATCAAGACGTGCAGGTCGCAGCTCGCTCCGGATTCGGGTGGGCATGCGGCATGAAAAACAACGTTAACCCTGTCCGACAGCCGTCGGCGCAGGACTTCCGGGGAAGTGACGATGAAGATGCGAAAAATCCTGGGGGCGGGTGCCGCGCTGGTACTTGCTGTCAGCTCCACGCTGGCCCTTGCTGAAACCAAGACGCTGACCATTGGCTATGTAGAAGGCTGGTCCGATAGCGTAGCCACCACCTTCGTGGCATCCGAAGTGCTCAAGCAAAAGCTCGGTTATGACGTCAAACTGCAGTCCGTTGCGGCCGGAATCATGTGGCAGGCGGTGGCCACCGACAAGCTCGACATGATCCTGTCCGCCTGGCTGCCGAGCACCCATGGGGAGTATTACGCCAAGTACAAGGATCAGGTCGTCAACTACGGCCCCAACTTCAAGGACGCCAAGATCGGCCTGATCGTGCCGGAATACGTGAAGGCCAAGAGCATTGAAGACCTCAAGACCGATGAGTCCTTCAAGAAGAAGATCACCGGTATCGACGCAGGGTCGGGCGTGATGATCAAGACCGATCAGGCCATCAAGGACTACGGGCTTGAAGGTTACAAGCTGCAGGCCAGTTCCGGTGCAGGCATGATTTCCGCGTTGACCCGGGCCGAAGAGCGCAAGGAGTCGATTGCCGTGACCGGCTGGGTGCCGCACTGGATGTTCGCCAAATGGAAACTGCGATTCCTGGAAGACCCGAAGGGCGTTTACGGTGCGGCTGAAACCGTCGACAACGTCGCAAGCCTGGGCCTTGAGAAAAAGGCACCGGACGCCGTGGCCTTCCTGAAAAAATTCCAGTGGGCGTCGAAAGACGAAATTGGCGAGGTGATGTTGGCCATTCAGGACGGCGCCAAGCCTGAAGCGGCTGCCAAGGACTGGGTGTCCAAACACCCGGATCGTGTGGCTGCCTGGACCGGTAAGTAACTGCGAAGCCTCTGTATCAGTGTTTTCAAGGCCGTCTGGCGTTCTTGTCAGACGGCCTTTTGTTTGCCCGCGATAAAGTTTTCAAGCGCCTTGAGCGTTCTTGCCTGCGGATTGGGAGCAGCATCACGAATCTACGACTAATGTCGTTCTAATACTAAGGTCGTCTGGAGTGCGCGCCGGACCTGACTAAAGTGGAATACGTGACATCTCATCTGTGCTGCGAGGACAAAAACAATGAACGACAGCATTTACCTCTCGATTCAAAACAGCCCGCGATTCAAGGAGCTGGTTTCCAAGAGAGAGCGTTTCGCCTGGATTCTCTCGGCGATCATGCTTGGGCTCTATGCCGCATTCATCCTGATGATTGCGTACGGGCCACATATCCTGGGTGCCAAACTGAGCGCGACCTCTTCTATTACCTGGGGAATGCCGATCGGGGTTGGACTGATTGTCTCGGCATTCGTCCTGACGGCCATCTACGTGCGCCGTGCCAACGGTGAATTCGACGACCTGAACAATGCGATTCTCAAGGAGGCTCAGCAATGATCCGTCGTCTATCCCTGGCCATTGGCCTGTCCATCTGTGCGCCGGCCCTCATGGCGGCGGATGCCCTCACCGGGGCGGTACAGAAACAACCCCTGAACGTCTCGGCGATCGTGATGTTCCTGGCATTCGTGGGCTTTACGCTCTACATCACCTACTGGGCCTCGAAGAAAAACAAGACAGCGTCGGACTACTACTCGGCGGGCGGCAAGATCACCGGTTTTCAGAACGGTCTGGCCATCGCGGGCGACTACATGTCGGCGGCGTCCTTCCTGGGTATTTCCGCACTGGTGTACACCTCCGGCTACGATGGCCTGATCTACTCGATCGGCTTCCTGGTGGGCTGGCCGATCATTCTGTTCCTGATCGCCGAGCGCCTGCGTAACCTGGGTAAATACACCTTCGCCGACGTTGCTTCCTACCGCCTCAAGCAGAAAGAGATTCGTACCCTGTCGGCCTGCGGTTCGCTGGTCGTGGTTGCGTTCTACCTGATTGCCCAGATGGTCGGTGCCGGCAAGCTGATCCAGCTGCTGTTCGGTCTGGATTACACAGTGGCCGTTGTCCTGGTCGGTATCCTGATGTGCCTGTACGTGCTGTTTGGCGGCATGCTGGCCACCACCTGGGTACAGATCATCAAAGCGGTGATGCTGCTGTCCGGTGCCTCGTTCATGGCGCTGATGGTGATGAAGCACGTCAACTTCGACTTCAACATGCTGTTCTCCGAGGCCATCAAGGTTCACCCCAAAGGTGAAGCGATCATGAGCCCCGGCGGGCTGGTGAAGGATCCTATCTCGGCGTTCTCGCTGGGTCTGGCCCTGATGTTCGGTACCGCAGGCCTGCCTCACATCCTGATGCGCTTCTTCACCGTGAGCGACGCCAAGGAAGCCCGCAAGTCGGTGCTCTACGCCACCGGTTTCATCGGCTACTTCTACATCCTGACCTTCATCATTGGTTTCGGCGCGATCCTGCTGGTCAGCACCAACCCGATGTTCAAGGACGCGGCAGGTGCTCTGTTGGGCGGTAACAACATGGCAGCGGTGCATCTGGCCGACGCAGTGGGCGGCAGTCTGTTCCTGGGCTTCATCTCGGCGGTTGCGTTCGCCACCATCCTGGCCGTGGTTGCCGGTCTGACCCTTGCCGGTGCATCGGCGGTGTCTCATGACCTGTACGCCAGTGTGATCAAGGCAGGCAAGGCCAACGAGAAGGACGAGATTCGTATCTCTAAGATCACCACCATTGCGCTGGCGGTCGTGGCCATCCTGTTGGGTATCGCCTTCGAAAGCCAGAACATCGCGTTCATGGTAGGTCTGGCGTTCTCGGTAGCGGCAAGCTGCAACTTCCCGATCCTGCTGCTTTCCATGTACTGGAAAAACCTGACCACCCGTGGCGCCATGATCGGCGGCTGGATGGGTCTGATCAGTGCGGTCGTGCTGATGGTGCTGGGTCCTACCATTTGGGTGCAGATCCTGCACAACCCGAAAGCCATCTTCCCTTACGAATACCCGGCGCTGTTCTCCATCGCCATCGCATTCGTGGGCATCTGGTTCTTCTCCATCACCGACAAGTCGAAAGCGGCAGAGGGCGAGCGCGCCTTGTTCTTCCCGCAGTTCGTACGTTCGCAGACTGGCTTGGGTGCCAGCGGTGCGGTGTCACACTAAGCAGTACGCTTCATGAAAAAAGCAGCCCTCGGGCTGCTTTTTTTGTGCAATAAAAAGCCCCGCGGGTGAGGGCGGGGCTTTGGCAGGAACGTTATATTCTGCCGAGCAATACCAGAATCAGCAGAATGACCAGGATCGTACCGATCACGCCCGATGGACCGTAGCCCCAGCTGCGCGAGTGCGGGAAGACCGGCAGACCGCCGACCAGCAGCAGAATCAGAACGATGATAAGAATAGTGCCGATGCCCATGACGTGAGTTCCTTCTTGTAATTCCGGTTAGAGTTCCTGCAGTTAAAAGCTCTTGGCTCTGAAGCCTTGAGTTTTAGCTGCTTGAAACATCCGACTCTGGCCGTTCATGAAAGGTTCTATCGTCGTTGAATAAAATCTTACAATTTTTAAAGGTCATGAAAAACAATGAGTTGCGTCGATTGTTTTTGGATTTGATAGTTCAAAACGGATTAATAAAGGGTGTTAAAAGATTGAACTAACGGGCGGTTTATAAATCCGCCCGCTCGATTCACTACTTCAAAGGTGTACCGATGATCTTCCGCCTGGCTGCAGATGCAGTTGTCACGTTTCACCTGCTGTTCATCATATTCGTGCTGCTGGGCGGCTTGCTGATTCTGCGTTGGCCGTGGACAGCGCTGTTGCACCTTCCTGCCATGACCTGGGGGGCTGCAGTCGAATTCCTGCATTTGTACTGCCCGTTGACGCCGCTGGAGAATGCCTTGCGCAGCAGAGCGGGCGATCAGGGTTACGACGGCGGTTTCATCGAGCATTACCTGATCCCGCTGATCTATCCCGCAGGGCTGACCCCACAGATTCAGCTCTGGCTGGGCGGTATCGTTCTGCTGATCAACGCATCGGTATACGGGGCATTGCTCGTCCGTGGCGTGCGCAGGTTCAGGCGCGGATAACACACAGGTTTGCTCCGGGTATTCAGCGTTCTGATGTTGGGGTTGTCCGGCTCCGGCAGTGATTACACTCCGTCTATTCCTGCACATCACAAGGCATTCCGCTATGCAAAACCGCATCATGATTACTGGCGCCGGTTCGGGTCTGGGCCGTGAAATTGCACTGCGCTGGGCGCGCGAGGGCTGGCGTCTGGCACTGTCGGACGTCAATGACGCCGGTTTGCAGGAAACCCTGAGCCTGGTACGCGAAGCAGGCGGTGACGGTTTCGTTCAGCGCTGCGATGTGCGCGACTACAGCCAGTTGACCGCCTTCGCTCAGGCGTGCGAAGAGCGTTTCGGTGGTATCGACATCATCGTCAATAATGCAGGTGTCGCCTCGGGCGGTTTCTTCAACGAGCTGTCGCTGGAAGACTGGGACTGGCAGATCGCGATCAATCTCATGGGCGTGGTCAAGGGCTGCAAGGCGTTCCTGCCGATGCTGCAGGCAAGCAAGGGCAAGATCATCAACATCGCCTCAATGGCTGCGCTGATGCAGGCGCCGGCCATGAGCAACTACAACGTGGCCAAGGCGGGCGTGGTTGCCCTGTCAGAAAGTCTGCTGGTTGAACTGCGTGATCAGGAGGTCGGTGTGCATGTTGTCTGCCCATCGTTCTTCCAGACCAACCTGCTGGATTCCTTTCGCGGACCTACACCGTCGATGAAGGCGCAGATCGGCAGGCTGCTGGAAAAATCCCCGATCACGGCCAGCGACATCGCCAACCACATCTTCGAGCAGGTCGGCAAAGGCGAGTTCATGATCCTGCCTCACGAAGAAGGACGCATGGCGTGGGAGCTCAAGCGCAAACACCCCGAGGCCATGTATGAGGAAATGACGGTCATGTGCGGCAAGATGCGCGCCAAGACACGGCAGACAAATTGACGGTGTCCGACTGTTCAGCGTGAGTTTTTCAGTTTTTTTGACCCGTAGGTAGGACGTTTCCTTCAGTGCGCTCCGGCGCACGTGAAGGACGTTACTGATTTGCCATCATCGTATTGAAGCCCTCGATTCTGCCCTGCACCCTGACTCTTTTGTAACAACACGAGAGTCGAAAAATGCTGGTACTGACGCGGGAAATTGGCGAGACCTTTTCGATCGGTGATGACATCACCGTGCAGATCCTGGGTGTGAATGGCAATCAGGTCCGCCTGGGTATCGACGCACCCAAGGACATCAAGATCCACCGCGCCGAGGTGTTTCGGCGCATTGCCAACAAGCTGGCAGAGCAGCAGCCGGGATCACCCGCTGCCTGATACTCAGTCGAAGAATTCCTTGGGCACGTCGTGCTTGAGCATCAACTGACACTGCTGGCTTTCCAGGTCGAAGAAAATCACCGCCTGCCCCTTGGTCAGCGCGTGCCGCACCCGCAGCACGCGGGTCTGCAATGGCGTTTCGTCGCCATTGTCAGTGCCTTCGCGGGTGACGAAGTCTTCGATCAG
The DNA here is from genome assembly GCF_900184295.1 of Pseudomonas viridiflava. Taxonomy (NCBI): domain Bacteria; kingdom Pseudomonadati; phylum Pseudomonadota; class Gammaproteobacteria; order Pseudomonadales; family Pseudomonadaceae; genus Pseudomonas; species Pseudomonas viridiflava. The sequence goes on along the minus strand of NZ_LT855380.1, from coordinate 4,293,123 downwards.
ACGGGTGAGGGTATCGGGTTCAAGCTGGTCGTAGGGGATGAGCATGGCGGTTCTCGAGTCGATAGCCGACGATGATAGTGCGGTGATGGCAGGTGTCGCAATTCATATGGCTGTCAGCAAGGCCTGCCTCGACACTGATCGTGCCCATCGCTCCGCGTGGGCATGCCTTCCGTGACGCTCCGCGTCACAAATGGCACAGACTGTGGATTCAGTTAGCCGGGCGCATGGCTCAGGTCACCTTTGCGCCCTTACGGCGCGCTACTTTGAGGGACCAAAGTAGCCAAAGTCCTTCGCTCCGGTTCCGGCCCCGGCTTCGCCGGGGTTCCTTCGTCCTGACGCTGATTCGGGGGTCGCTGCAAATGGGCCATCCATGGCCCAGTGCAGCTCAATCGGCATCCATGCCGATTGCCCCCCGAATCAGCGCCAGGACTCAGCCTTCACCCATGTCGCAATCGGCGGTGTCCGCACTATCGCGCAAAAAAGCACGGCAGTGCTGCTGTCTCACTGGAGAGCCAAGTGACGTGTGTACCGCTATCAATGTGCAGCGAAAACCATAGCTGCGATCTGAAAGCGTTTATTCCTCGCGATTCTGCCCGATCAGGCTGTCTACCGGCGGCACCCGTGTATCGGATTCCATCTGCGCGTCGTGCTCGATCTGATGGCTGAACTGATCCAGTGAGGCCTGGGCCGGTTTGGCATCGCTGGCAAAGACCGGCGGGCTGAGCATGTAGGCGCCCAGCAGTTTGCTCAGGGCCGCAAGGCTGTCGATGTGCGTACGTTCGTAGCCATGGGTTGCGTCGCAGCCGAATGCCAGCAGGGCAGTGCGGATGTCGTGGCCCGAGGTGACGGCCGAGTGCGCATCACTGTAGTAGTAACGGAACAGGTCGCGGCGCACCGGCAGTTCATTGTCCACGCCCAGACGCAGCAGGTGGCGCGACAGGTGATAATCGTAAGGTCCGCCCGAATCCTGCATCGCTACGCTGACCGCATGCTCGCTGGAGTGCTGGCCCGGCGCGACCGGTGCGATGTCGATGCCGACGAATTCACTCACGTCCCACGGCAACACGCCTGCGGCACCTGTACCGGTTTCTTCGGTGATCGTGAACAGCGGGTGACAGTCGATCAGCGGCTCCGCGCCACTGTCGACGATGGATTTCAGCGCGGCCAAGAGGGCCGCAACACCGGCCTTGTCGTCAAGGTGACGGGCGCTGATGTGGCCGCTTTCAGTGAACTCCGGCAACGGATCGAAGGCCACGAAGTCGCCGATTCCAATCCCCAGCGACTCACAGTCGGCGCGGGTGGTGCAGTAGGCGTCCAGACGCAGTTCGACGTGGTCCCAGCTGATCGGCATTTCATCGACTGCGGTATTGAATGCGTGTCCCGAAGCCATCAGCGGCAACACGCTGCCCCGAATGATGCCGGTGTCGGTGAACACACTCACCCGGCTGCCTTCGGCAAAGCGGCTCGACCAGCAGCCGACGGCGGCGAGGGCCAGACGGCCGTTGTCCTTGACCTCGCGGACGCTGGCACCGATGGTGTCCAGGTGCGCGGAGACGGCACGGTCGGGTGAATTCTGTTTGCCCTTGAGCGTCGCGCGAATGGTGCCGCGGCGCGTCAGTTCGAACGGAATGCCTATTTCTTCGAGACGTTCGGCGACGTAGCGCACGATCGTATCGGTGAAGCCGGTCGGGCTTGGGATCGCGAGCATTTCCAACAGCACTTTCTGCAGGTACTTCAGATCCGGATCGGGGATATTTGCAGGGGTCATGGAAGGCTCCTATTGGGTCAATCGGAAAGCCGCGGGCCGAAGCGGCAATACAGTCGCCGCTTCGGTCCAGCGCTTGTAGCTGTCTAGTTGTGCGCAGGCAGGCTGTGCGGGAACAGCAGGTCGACGAAGCGTTCAGCGGTCGGTTGAGGCTCGTGGTTAGCGAGTCCGACGCGCTCATTGGCTTCGATGAACACATACTCCGGCTGGTCGGCAGCCGGAACCATCAGGTCCAGGCCGACCACCGGAATGTCCAGTGCGCGGGCAGCCCGTACAGCGGCGTCCACCAGTACCGGATGCAGAATGGCCGTGACGTCTTCCAGGCAGCCGCCGGTGTGCAGGTTGGCGGTGCGGCGCACAGCCAGTCGCTCATCCATCGGCAGAACGGTGGAGTAGTCGTGGCCGGCCTCGCGCACGGTGCGTTCGGTCTCGCCATCCATGGGGATGCGGCTCTCGCCATCGGTCGCAGCCTCGCGACGACGGCTCTGGGCTTCGATCAACTGCTTGATGGTATGGCGACCATCGCCAATGATCTCGGCGGGGCGGCGTATCGCTGCGGCAACCACTTCGAAACCGATCACCACGATGCGCAGGTCCAGACCTTCGTGAAAACTTTCCAGAATCACGCGGCTGTCGAACTGCTTTGCACGCTCGATGGCGTTCTGTACATCTTCCGGCGTGCGCAGGTCAACGGCAACGCCTTGGCCCTGCTCGCCGTCCAGCGGCTTGACCACAATCTGGCCGTGCTCTTCAAGAAAAGCGCGATTCTGTTCCTCGCTCCCAGCGCGTTGCTGAGCCGGGAGGCGCAGACCGGCTGCCTTCAGAGCGCGGTGCGTCAGGCTTTTGTCCTGGCACAGGGTCATGCTCACGGCACTGGTCAGATCGCTCAGCGACTCGCGGCAGCGAATGCGACGCCCGCCATAGCTGAGGGTGAAAAGCCCCGCGTCCGCATCATCGACCTGAACGTCGATCCCACGCCGATGAGCTTCTTCGACGATGATCCGTGCATAAGGGTTGAACTCCGCCTGCGGCCCAGGACCGAGGAACAGCGACTCGTTGATGCCGTTCTTGCGCTTGATGGCGAAGGTTTGCAGGTTACGGAAATTCAGCTTGGCGTACAGCGCCTTGGCCTGTTCGTTGTCATGCAGGACCGATAGGTCAAGGTAGCTCAGGCCACGGCTCATGAAGTGCTCTACCAGATGTCGGACCAGCACCTCACCCACACCCGGACGCGTGCACTGCGGATCGACCGCGAGGCACCACAGGCTGCTGCCTTTTTCCGGATCATTGAAGGCTTTCTGATGGTTGAGCCCCATCACACTGCCGATCACGGTGTTGGTGCTTTCATCCTCTGCGATCCAGTACACCGGACCGCCCTGATGACGCGGCGTCAGCAGCGAATGATCGATCGGCAACATGCCACGTGCCAGATACAGGTTATTGATGGCCTGCCAGTCGGACTCGCTCTGCGCGCGACGAATGCGATAGCCGCGAAATACACGTTGTGCCGGGCGGTAGTCGCTGAACCACAAACGCAGCGTGTCTGACGGATCAAGAAACAGTTGCTGCGGAGACTGGGCCAGCACCTGTTGGGGCGCAGCCACGTAGAGCGCAATATCACGCTCACCCGGTTTCTCGTTCAGCAGCTCATGAGCCAGCGCAGCCGGATCAGGGTAGGTGTGGCCGATCAGCAGGCGGCCCCAGCCGCAGTGCAGCGCCAGAGGCTCGGCCTCCAGCAGACTGCCATCTTCGGCAAACCGTGCCTGCAGACGTTCGTACGAGGGCGACTGTCGGCGCAACAGGCGTTGGCTGTAAGTCGTCGCATTCTGTTTCATGGGATCACAGTCCTTGTTCGCTGAGCCACAGGTTCAGCGCTGCCAACTGCCACAGCTTCGAGCCACGCAGCGGGGTGAGTTGACCTTCCGGGTTGGTCAGCAACTTGTCGATCATGGCCGGATTGAACAGACCACGGTCCTGACTGGAATCGGTCAACAACTCGCGCACCCAGTTCAGGGTATCGCCCTGCAAGTGCTTGAGGCCGGGCACCGGAAAGTAGCCTTTCTTGCGATCGATCACTTCGGATGGAATGACCATGCGCGCCGCTTCTTTGAGCACATGCTTGCCGCCGTCCGGCAGCTTGAACTTGCCAGGAATGCGGGCGGACAGTTCGACCAGACGGTAGTCCAGGAACGGCGTACGCGCTTCCAGGCCCCAGGCCATGGTCATGTTATCGACACGTTTGACCGGGTCATCCACTAGCATCACAGTGCTGTCCAGACGCAGGGCCTTGTCGACAGCGGCGCTCGCGCCCGGCTGGGCAAAGTGGTCGCGGACAAAGTCACCGGCTGCGTCGTTGGCGGTCAGCCACTTCGGCTGCACGGTTTCTGCATATTCTGCGTAGCTGCGGTCGACAAAGGCGTCGCGATAGGCGGCCACTGGATCGTTCGCACCGTCAACCTGTGGATACCAGTGGTAACCGGCGAACAGCTCGTCAGCACCCTGGCCGCTCTGAACGACCTTGCAATGCTTGGCCACTTCACGCGACAGCAGGTAAAACGCGATGCAGTCGTGGCTGACCATCGGCTCGCTCATCGCACGGAAGGCGGCGGGCAGTTGCTCGATGATCTCGCTTTCCTGGATTCGCAGCTGATGGTGACGGGTGCCGTAATGCTTGGCGATGAGGTCCGAATACTGAAACTCGTCGCCGCGCTCGCCACCGGCATCCTGGAAACCGATGGAGAAGGTCGACAGGTCTTCGACGCCCACTTCGCGCAGCAGACCGACCAGCATGCTGGAATCGACACCGCCCGACAGCAGCACGCCGACATCCACCGCAGCACGTTGACGAATCGCCACGGCTTCACGGGTGCTGTCGAGCACGCGGTCGCGCCAGTCTTCCAGGGTGAGGTTTTTCTCGTCCTCATGAGGACCGTACGGCAGCGTCCACCAGACTTTCTGTTCGACCTGACCGCTGGCGTCAATGCGCATCCAGCTGGCCGGTGGCAGCTTCTCGACGCCTGCCAGCAGCGTGCGTGGCGCAGGGACCACGGCGTGGAAGTTCAGGTAATGGTTGAGCGCGACCGGATCGAGCATCGGGCTGATATCGCCGCCCTTGAGCAGCGCAGGCAGCGACGAGGCGAAACGCAGACGCTTGTCGGTCTTCGACAGGTACAACGGCTTGACGCCCAGACGGTCGCGGGCGATGAACAGGCGCTTGCTGTCACGCTCCCATATGGCGAACGCGAACATGCCGTTGAGCTTGGGCAGCATGTCTGCGCCCCACGCGTGATAGCCCTTGAGCAGCACTTCGGTATCGCCACCGGAATGGAACTGATAGCCCAGCGCTTCCAGCTCGGCACGCAGTTCCGGGAAGTTGTAGATCGCACCGTTGAAGGCCATGGACAGGCCAAGGTGGCTGTCGATCATCGGCTGCGCCGACCCATCGGACAGGTCCATGATTTTCAGGCGGCGATGACCAAGGGCAATCGGCCCCTGGCTGTGAAAACCCCACGCATCCGGGCCGCGAGGCGCCAGCTCATGGGTAATGCGTTCAACAGCGGCAAGGTCCGCTGGTTGATGGTCGAAACGTAGTTCACCTGCTAATCCGCACATAAGTCCTTACCGGGTTTCCGTTGGGGAGGTGGCTGAGAAAGTCCAGCCACCCAGAAACTGACCCGAGGCAAAGACGGTAGTTTTAGAACAAAAAGTTATAAAGATCAGGGCTCTCTGGACGTGGTTCCGGTATCAGGCGCATGGATTGGACTGGCCGGTGACCGGAATCAATGCCCTGTCATCTCCAGATAGCCCACACCGCTCTGGCTGCCATTGAACCTCACAGGCCCCTCCCAGTAGGGAATGCTCATGCCCATCCAGGCCTTGGGATTGAGCGCTTCGGTGGTGATGTCCAGATGCTTGCCGGGGACCTTGACCGACCAGACTGTGGGCACCTGATGGTCGTCGATGGCTGTGGTCTTGAGGGGTTCAAGGCTGATTTCGTCTGCGCTCAGTAACCGGGTAGTACCATCGGCGCCAATCCAGTTGCCTGTCACATAGGGCGCACCGTTTTTGTGGCGAATTCTATAGAGCATCAACCGGTCGCCGCCCGCCAGTTGCAGGGAAAACCAATCCCAGCCGGTTTGATCGGCGGTAAGGGGCTGGCTGCTCCATTCCCGGTCCAGCCATGCGTTGCCGGTGACCTGATAGGTTTTGCCTTCGATCTCGACGCTGCCCTTGGCATCGAAAAACGGTTGGCTGTAGTAGTACGACGCCTGTCCTGCATCGGATTTCCGGCTGTAGCCTTCCTTGCCTTGCAGCACCACTGGCTGGGCCGTCGTGAGATTCAGGTGATAGCGGAAATCCTTGCCGCTGGCCTTCAGTTGGACGCTTGCCAGCGGATCGTCAGTGTGCGAGTCGCTGCTCATCGACCAGTCGTCGATCCACGCAGAGAACGGCGCTGTGGTGACATTGGCCTGATCGACACCGCCACGGGCGTAGCGCTCTGCCACATAATGCCGGGTCGCCGATGTGGCCGCAGCGTGCCCCAGCCAGATCGTGCCGTCGTTCCAGCCGCTGCCGATCTGAGTGCCTGGCCGTATGGCGTTGCGAAACAGCGTCCACTGCACGCCGAACTGCTCGCCCTTGTCGTCCTTGAGGGTGGCAGTGATGTACCACCATTCGAGGCGGAAACCGGGGTGCTGTCCATGATCCTGCGGGAACGAAAACACCCGGCCCGGTGTGACCTGGCTGTAAGCGTCCGCGGTGTTGCCCAGCCCTGCGAAACCGTTGTCCGGCATCGGCTTGTCGTCGCAGGCGCTCAGCAACAGAGCCAGCATGAGGAGCAGCCATCTAGCGTTCATGGGCAAACGTCCTCAACAGATCGCTTGGACGACTTCTGTACAGCTTGAACAGCGGCCAGGCCGAAGCCAGTAACGTCGCCACCATCGCAAGCAACATCAGTTGCAGCAATTGCAGCGGGAAAACCCGAAGCGGCAATCGCCAGCCGAATGCCTGCACATTGATGACCGCATTCAGGCACCAGGCCAGCGCTATGCCCAATGGCAGAGCCAGCAGCAGAGTCAGTACCGCCAGCATCCACGTCTGCCCCAGATTGAGCAGCATCAGTTTGCGTCGAGTCACGCCCATCGCCCACAGCGGCGCGAGCTGACCGAGGCGACTCTGGCTTTGGGTCAGCAGGCTGATGAACAGCGCTATCCCGGCCACGCCCAGGGTCAGGCTATTGAGTGCAGCGGTGGCTGCGAACGTGCGCTCGAATACCTGACTGGACCAGCTTTTCAGCTGGCTCTGGTCGATGATGTGGCTGTCATCCAGCACAAATTGCTCCCTTAGCGCAGTGATCAACGGTGCGATGGCGAGCTGATCGATTCGCAGATTGAAGCGCACGGGCGTCAGGTTCGGCCAGTGAGCGAGCAGGTGCCTGGCGTTGACCAGCAAGTGGCCCTTGGGGTTGCCGTAATCGGCATAGATACCCACGATACGTGCCGACCATTGGCCTGTCGGCAAGGGAATGTTCAACGTGTCGTCCAGCCCCAGCTTGAGACGACGCGCCATCTGCTCGCTGAGCATGATGGTGTCCTGACTGGCCAACTGACCCCAGGCATCGTTCGAGGCTTCAAGCAACTCCCAATGCTGGCGATAAGTTGTGTGATCAATCACGCCAAACAGATCGGCGGGCCAGCCTTGCAGGCGGATTGGCACCTGCCAGTTCGGCAGCACGGCCTTGATCTCCGGTTGCTGGTTCAGCCAGGTCTGCAGCGGCTCGGCCTGAGCAGGGTTCTGCGGGCTGACGTACAGTTCAGCGGTCAGGCGCTGCTCCAGCCAACTGTTGAAGGTTTCACGAAAGCCCGAGGTCATGCTGCCCGCGCCGATATTGGCGGCCATCGCCAGCAGCAGTGCCATCAGCGCCAGGCTCAGTGCAGGCAACTGCTGTCTGCAATCGGCCAGGAACCATTGGCCTGTGACCGAACGGCTGCGTTTGAGCAGCGTGCCGAGCACTGCATCCAGCAGTACAGGCAGACCGAGCGCAGCGCCGAGCAGTATCGAACTCACCAGCACGAACCCCAGCAACAACGACTGGCCCAGCAGCAAGGCAGACAGCGCGATGACTGCGCAGATCACGGCGACCCAGCCCTGGCGTCGCAGCCAGCGAGCGTGAGCCTGCTGCCAGGCCTGCGCGTCAGCCAGTGCCAGCAAGGGCAGACGCGCTGCACGCAGCAGGCTGTTGGCACCTGCCAGCAACGCGCCGAGCAGACTGACGCCGATGCCGCTGAACCACCACCCTGCGCTCAGATTCAGTTGCCCGGCGACTTCGGCGCCGTAAAGCCCTCGCAAGCTGGCGGCGACGTCCGGCAGCAGCAGGCTTGCCAGCAAGTAGCCGCTGATCACCCCAAGGAGGCCGCCGAGCAGTGCCAGAACACCCAACTCCATGCCCAGCGTTGCAATCAGCAATCGGGCGGTAACCCCACAGGCTCTCAGGTTGCGCAGCAGGCCGCGGCGTTGCTCGAGCGCCAGGCCGATCGCCGCGTGTACGATAAATAGCCCGACGATGAACGACAGCACACCCAGTGCATTCAGGTTCAGGTGAAAGCTTTCGGTCAGGCGCTCAAGATTGTTTTCTTCGCCCGCTTTCCTCATCACCAGTTTGCCTACCAGCGGAGCAGGCATGGGCGCTGAGAATCCCTCGGGCAATAGCAGCCGAGACAGTTGGCCGTTGGCACCGAGCAGCGGCTGGGCAAAACCGATGTCGGTGAGCAGCAGGCCGGGGGCCATGTCCGGCGTCACGCGCAGAGGCGGCAGCGATTCGCCGTTTTCCGCCAGAGGCTGCTGGCCTTCCTTGAGGTTCAGCGCCTGCAGGGTCTGCGGCGAGATCCAGGTCGTCCCCGGCGGCGCAAGGAAGTCCACGACCTGTTGCGCATCAAGCCTTTGCCCCGCCAGTGAGGAGCCTTTGGGTAAGGTCACTGGCTCGATGCCCATCAGCTGAAGCCGTTGGTCTTCGTGCCCTTTGAGCGCGATCCGGCCCTGCACCATGGGCGACACCGGCCAGCCTGCACGACGCAATTGAATGAACAGGTCCTGTGAGAACACCTTGCCGTCGGCCGCTTCGATGGAGGACTGCGGTTGGCCGCCAATCAACTGGCTGGCCTGCTGATAGCTTTCCCGTGCCTGACTGTTCAGCGCCTGCACGCCGGTCAGCAGTGCCGTCGCCAGCCACAGCCCGGTCAGCACGCTGAAGAACTGCACGGGGTGGCGTCGCCAGTGACTGAGCAGGGCGCGCAAGGTCCAGTAAAACACCCGCATGTCAGCGCTCGCCTTCGTTCGCCAGGCGGCCCAGATGCAGCACCTGTGTGCGCGCCAGTCGTGCCGCAACGCGCGGGCTGTGAGTGACCATCAGGAGGGTGGTTGCGCTGTCGTCGAGCAGGTCCAGCAACAATTGCAGCACTTCGCCACTGGTGGTTTCGTCGAGGTTTCCAGTGGGTTCGTCCGCCAATAGCAGACTCGGCCGGGAGGCAAGGGCGCGGCCAATGGCGACACGTTGCTGCTGGCCGCCGGACAACTGCTCGGGGTAACGGTCCAGCAGCGCATCCAGGCCCAGGCGCTCGACCAGCCGTGCCTGCCAAACCGGGTCGTAGCGCCCGGCCAGACGCGCCTGAAATGCCAGATTATCGGCAACCTTGAGGCTGCCGATCAGGTTGAATTGCTGGAACACCAGACCGATTTCCGTACGCCGCCAGTTTGCCAGCTGGCTTTCGTTCATCAGGTCCAGACGTTGCCCGGCGATTTCGATGGTGCCTGAGTCTGCATGATCAAGCCCGGCGACCAGGTGCAGCAGCGTGCTCTTGCCACTGCCCGATTCGCCCATCAACGCCAGGCTTTCACCTTGCGCCATTTGCAGATCGACACCCCGCAAAACTGCCAATGACCCCTGGGCCGTGGTGTAATTCTTGAATACGTCTCGCACTTGCAACATGAGGGGCTCGACTGGCTGTACTGACAATAAGGATAGCGGCTGAGCGAGTGTGCGTCGCTGAGTGACTTAGTACTGATTGCGCTGAGGGCATCGCGTTCCGCTTAACACTCGCGTAAGGCCGGGAATGTGACGCAGAGCCTTACGGGCTGCATGCTTATCGCTCTGCACTCATCGTTATACACAAGTCTTGCTGCAACCAACGGACTGTGGGAGGCGGCTTGCCGGCGATGCATTTTCCGAAGCAACACATCAGCGACTGAGCTGACGCCATCGCCGGCAAGCCGCCTCCCACGGGTACGCATTCAGTCAGAGACTTTATGCTCGCCCCGAATCAATCCGCGCAAGGCAAACCGGTTCGGGTGACAGGCTTCGGCGACGCTGCGAGGCAGTGGCAGCGGTTCGTTGTCGAGCCAGGCGGCGAGCAGCTCGGCGCATAACGGGGCGGTGATCAATCCGCGTGAGCCGTGGCCGCTATTGACGTAAAAACCGTCCAGCCAGGGACAGGCGACGTTCGGCACCTGACGCGCATCCTTACCCAGCGCGGCGAAGGCGTCGAGAAAAGCTTCCCGGTTCGCCAGCGGGCCGACGATGGGCAGGTAATCCGGGCTGGTGCAGCGAAACGCGGCGCGGCCTTGCAGGTGCTCGGGTGGCAAGTCTGCCGCTTCCAGACGCTCTACAAGATCGTGGGAAATCTCTTCCAGCATCTGCAGATTGCCCAGATGATCGGCCAGATTGGGCGTCAGATCGACGCTGTTGAAGTCAAAGCTCGCCCCCAGCGTATGCTCACCCAGCCGCGCGGGCGCGACGTAACCTTCGGCGCAGACCACCGTGCTCAATGCCGTGCTGGCCTCGGTCTCTGGCAGGCGAGTGATCTGCCCGCGAATGCGCTTGAGCGGCAGGTCGGCGCTTTGCGGAAACTGTTTGATGTCGGCGGCACCGGCCAGCACCACGACTGGCGCGCTGTCGATCAAGCGCTCGTTATCCCACGCCTGCCACTGCCCACCGACCTGACGCAGTTCCAGCGCCTCGTGATGAGCGATCAACCGAATGTTCGGGTGAGTGGCCTGCCTGTCGCAGAGGGCAGGCGGATGAACCCAGCCACCTTCCGGGTAAAACAGCCCGCCGCTGGCCAGCCGGATACCGCTGCGTGCTTGGGCCGCAGACTGGTCCAGCAGGTGCAGAAGCGATTCGGGAAAGGCCTCGGCCAGTTGTGCCTGACGTTTGCCTTCCTTGTCGTCGAAGGTCAGTTGCAGCACACCGCAACCGTCCCAGTTCACACCGCGCTGCAAGCGTTCGAGCAGGCGCCGGGTATGCCCGAACCCGCTGAGAATCAATTGGGACAACGCCGTGCCGTGCGCCGACAGCTTGAGGTACAGCACGCCCTGCGGATTGCCCGAGGCTTCCAGCGCGGGCGCGGCATGACGCTCCAGCAGGCTAACCTGCCAGCCTCTATTCGCCAGGCTCTCGGCCGTGGCGCAACCGGCCAGCCCGGCGCCGATCACCAATGCCTTGCGCTCATTGTGCAGCGCAGGCGGGCGGGCGAACCAGGGTTTGGCGGCGGGCACAGGGATGGCCTCTTCAGGCCACGCGATGAACGTACCGCGCAGCACTTCCCATTTATGACCGATCCCCGGCACGCGCTTCATCTTGAAACCCGCAGCATTCAGTGCGCGGCGTACCCAGCCGGTGCTGGTGAAGGTGCCGATGGTCGTCGCTGTCGTCGACAGTCGCGCCAGCTCGGCAAACAGCTCCGGTGTCCACATCTCGGGATTTTTCGCGGGCGCGAAACCATCGAGAAACCAGGCATCGATCTGGCCGTCCAGTTGCGGCAGCATGTCCAGCGCATCGCCGATCAGCAGAGTCAGCGTGATCCGGCCCTGATCGAACACCATGCGCTGAAAACCCTCATGCACGGCCACGTACTGATCAAGCAAAGGATCTGCGAACGCCGCCAGCTCCGGCCACAAGGCCAGCGCCCGTTGCAGGTCGTCACGGCTCAACGGGTATTTTTCGACGCTGACGAACTGCAGCCTTGTACCGGGGCGGGCGCATTCTTCGAACAACTGCCAGGCGCAGAGAAAATTGAGCCCGGTGCCGAAACCGGTTTCGCCGATGATCAGCCGTCCGTCTTCCGGCAATTCCGTAAAGCGTCGGCGCAGGTCGTTCTGCACCAGAAACACATGGCGCGTCTCTTCAAGACCGGATTCGGTGGAAAAGTACACATCGGAAAACGTACGCGAATGCGGATTGCCTTGTTCGTCCCAGTCGATCTGGGCGTGGCGGGTAATGGTCATGTTCGGCTCAGCGGTGGCAATGGCCGCATTTTAGCCGTGTGTGCGGATAAAAGCGGTATTGCTGTTGCACCGATTGACCCATGTGGGCATTCGGTGGTCACTATATGCATCTGGCCATCATCCCCGGCCCCGATCATGAAGGGAACAGTGCATGTTTGAATCCGCTGAAATCGGTCACGCCATCGACGACGAAACCTACGAGGCCGCCGTGCCAGCCTTGCGCGAAGCGTTGCTCGAAGCCCAGTACGATCTGCATGAGCAGGCCGGACGTCAGGTTATTGTGCTGATCAATGGCATCGAAGGTGCGGGCAAGGGCGAGACCGTCAAGCTGCTCAACGAGTGGATGGACCCGCGTTATATCGAAGTGCGCACCTTCGATCAGCAGACTGACGAAGAACTGGCCCATCCACCGGTCTGGCGCTACTGGCGGCAACTGCCCGCGAAGGGGCGCATGGGGATTTTCTTCGGCAACTGGTACAGCCAGATGCTGCAGGGGCGGGTGCACGGTCGTTTCAAGGATGCGGTGCTGGATCAGGCCATCAGCGGTGCCGAACGTCTGGAAAAGATGCTCTGCGATGAAGGTGCGGTGATCTTCAAGTTCTGGTTTCACCTGTCCAAGAAGCAGATGAAGTTGCGCCTCAAGACGCTGAAGGACGACCCGTTGCACAGTTGGCGCATCAGCCCGCTGGACTGGCAGCAGTCCCGGACCTACGACAAGTTCGTGCGCTTCGGTGAACGTGTGTTGCGCCGCACCAGCCGCGAATACGCGCCGTGGCATGTCATTGAAGGCGTGGACGCCAATTATCGCAGCCTCACCGTCGGGCGCTTGCTGCTCGAAGGCATGCAAGCGGCACTGAACAAGGTCGAACCTGAGGTCAAGTCGCAGAGCGCAGGACCGCAGGCGAGCCACGACGAAGAGCTGACCCTGCTGGACAGCCTCGACCTGAGCCGCAGTCTGGAAAAGGATGATTACAAGGAAGCGCTGATCACCGAGCAGGCGCGCCTGTCCGGCAACCTGCGCGACAAGCGGATGAAGCGTCATGCGCTGGTGGCGGTGTTCGAAGGCAACGATGCGGCCGGCAAGGGCGGGGCGATCCGTCGTGTTGCGGCGGCACTGGACCCGCGACAATACGCCATCGTGCCGATTGCCGCACCGACCCAGGACGAGCGCGCTCAGCCGTATCTGTGGCGATTCTGGCGACAGATTCCGGCACGCGGCAAGTTCACCATTTTCGACCGTTCCTGGTACGGGCGCGTGCTGGTGGAGCGGGTCGAAGGTTTCTGCAGTGAATCCGACTGGATGCGCGCCTATTCCGAAATCAACGACTTCGAAGAACAGCTCACTGATTTCGGCATCGTGGTCGTGAAGTTCTGGCTGGCGATTGATGAACAGACTCAACTGGAGCGCTTCGAGGAACGTGAGCAGATCCCGTTCAAGCGTTACAAGATCACCGAGGACGATTGGCGCAACCGCAAGAGGTGGCCGCAATACCGTCAGGCCGTCGGTGAAATGGTCGACCGCACCAGCACCGAAATCGCACCCTGGACGCTGGTCGAAGCCAACGACAAGCGCTGGGCGAGGGTCAAGGTGCTGCGCACCCTCAACGAAGCGCTAGAGGCTGCGTTCGCGAAAGACAAGAAAAAATAACAACAACCGGTGGGAGGCGGCTTGCCGACGATGAACGATGACGCAATTTTCCTGACATATCGCGTCCGCTGCATCGCCGGCAAGCCGCCTCCCACATAATCGCGTTTCTTCAGTGGCTTACAGGTTTCAGCAAGCGTTGCACGACTCACCGCTCACGCAACGCTTCGGCCCGGGCCTTGAGTACCGGCTTGAGCAGGTAATCCAGCACGCTTTTTTCCCCGGTGATGATGTCCACGGTGGCGATCATGCCGGGGATGATCAGCAGCGGCCTGCTGTCGCTGCCCAGGTGATTGCTGTCGGTGCGCACCTGTATCAGGTAGAAGCTGTTGTCCTTGTCGTCAGTGATGGTGTCGGCGCCGATCAGTTCCAGGCGCGCAGGCAGGCCGCCATAAAGGGTGTAGTCGTACGCGCTGAACTTGACCATGGCCTTCTGGCCAGGGTGCAGGAACGCGACGTCCTGTGGGCGCACTTTCGCTTCGATCAGCAGGTTGTCTTCCAGTGGCACGATTTCCAGCAGGTCGCTGCCGGGCTGAACCACGCCGCCGATGGTGTTGACCTTGAGGGTCTTGACGATGCCGCGCACCGGCGACACCACTGTCGTACGGCTCATTCGGTCGTCGATGGCGATACGGCTGGCGCTGATCCGGGCCAGGTCGTTGCGCTTTTCGTTGAGTTCGCGGGCAGCGTCAGCGCGAAACGCGAGTTCCGATTCCTGCACCCGGCTTTTGATCTCACTGATGGCCGCCTCGGCCCTCGGGATCGCCAGGGTGTTGGCGTTCATCGAGCCGCGAAGCTCCACCGCGTTACGCTTGAGGCGCAGGATTTCCACCGGTGAAACCGCGCCCGAGCTGACCAGTGGCGCCGACATGTCCAGCTCCTGCTGAACCAGCGCCAGGCTGCTGCGAAACTGCTCCTGTTTGGAACGGAACTCGGCCAGCTCCTGGGTCTTCTGACGCAATTGCTCGTTGAGCGTGCGTTGCTCGCTGGCCAGTCGCCGCTGCCGGGATTCATACAGCGCCTGCTCGTCGGCAGCCACTTGCGGGGCGCTGGACGTCACTTCAGCAGGCAACGTCAGCGAACGACCTTCGGCCTCGGCGGCCAGCCGCTCCACTTGCGCGGTCAGGGTCAGACGGTCAACTTCGCTTTCGCTGCGGCTGGACATGAATCGCGTGTCATCGAGGCGCAGCAGGGTGTCGCCTTTATCCACTACCTGGCCTTCACGCACGAATATATCGCTCACGATCCCGCCTTCCAGGTTCTGGATGACCTGCACCTTGCTCGACGGAATGGCCTTGCCTTCGCCGGTGGTGACTTCTTCCAGCACCGCGAATCCGGCCCAGAGCAAAGCGCCAAGCAACAGTGCGGCGGCAATCCACACTGTCAGGCTCATGGCGCGTGATGAGGGATCGGCCAGCGCGGCAGACCGATAGGGCAGGAACCTGTGCTCGACGTGACGGCTGCCGGACGTGGTCATGAACAATCCTCCTTCAAAACGGCGCCGGGCCGATCTGGCCCTTGCGCAGTGCTTCGATGACAGCGTCCTTCGGGCCGTCTGCAACCAGCTTGCCTTGGTCGAGCACCAGTATGCGGTCGACCAGGGTCAGCATCGACAGACGATGGGTGATCAACAGCAGGGTCTTGCCGGGAATCAGGCGATGCAGGTGTTGGCGCAGATGTTCTTCGCTGGCGTTGTCCATGTGGCTGGTAGGCTCGTCGAGCAACAGAATAGGCGGGTCCAGCAGCAGGGCGCGCGCCAGCAAAACGCTTTGTCGCTGCCCGCCGGAGAGCAACTGGCCGCGCTCGCCGACGGGCCGGTCGAAGCCTCGCGGATGACGCAGCGCCAGCTCATCGACGCCGGTGATGCGCGCCACTTCCAGCATGCGCGTGTCGCTCACCTGGCGAGCGCCCAGTAACAGGTTGTCGCGCAGACTGCCTGCCAGCAGCGGCAAATCATGGGCGACGTACCCGATCTGTTGGCGCAGTTCGCTGATATCCAACTGCTGCAGGTCCAGGTTGTCGAGCAGCACCTGACCTTCGTCCGGCGTGTGAAACCCCATCAGCAGACGAGCCAGTGTGCTTTTGCCCGAGCCGCTGCGGCCAATGATGCCGACGCGCTCTCCGGGTTCCAGTCTGAAACGAACCCCGTTCAGCGCCGTTGCACCCTTGGGTTCATAGGCAAAACGCAGGTTGCTGATGCTCACCGCGCCCTTGAGCGGGGGTGTTTGCAACGGGCGTTTTTCCTGCGCCTGTTCCTGAGGCAATGCCATCAACGCGTCGGTGCTTTTCATCGTCAGTTGCGCCTGCTGGTAGCGGGTGATCAGCCCCGCGACTTGCCCGAGCGGCGCCAGCACCCGGCTCCCCAACATGTAAGTCGCCACCAGCGCACCGACGCTCAGGTGCCCGCCGACGATGCTGTAGACCCCGGCGACGAGCGTGGCCATGCCGCAGAACTGCTGCACGAACAGTGTGCCGTTGCTGGCGATTGCGGCGAGGTGACGGGCGTGGCTGTCCAGTCGGGTCAGGGCACCGTGGGTGCTTTCCCACTGATGCTGACGTTCATTCTGGGCGTTGCAGGCCTTGAGCGTTTCCAGGCCGCCGAGGGTTTCGATCAGCAAGGCCTGACGCGCGGCACCCAGACTCAGGCTTTTCTGCACCGTGTCGCGCAGACGAATCTGAATCGCCCAGGCAAAGGCGACCGTCAGTGGAAAGGCCAGCAGTGGAATCAACACCAGCCAGCCGCCCAGCAGACCGATGACCGCCAGCATCAGGATCGCGAAGGGCAGGTCAATCAGGCTTGTCAGGGTCACGGCGGTCAGGAACTCGCGCAGTCCCTGAAAGTCATGAATGCTCTGGGCGAAGCCGCCGACCGTGGCCGGGCGCGCCTTGAGGTTCATGCCGACGATGCGCTCGAACAGCGTCGCGGAAAGGATCAGGTCCGTCTTGCTGCCCGCCTGATCCAGCAGCCGGGCGCGGATCAGGCGCAGTCCCATTTCGAACAGCGTGCCGATCAGCAGACCGATGGCCAGCACCCAAAGGGTCGCGGTGGCCTGATTGGGCACCACGCGGTCGTAGGTCTGCATGACGAACAGGGGGACCATCAGGCCGAGCACATTGATCAGCAGGCTGGCGAGAATCGCGTCGCCATACAGTCTTCGGGACAGTCTTGCGGTGTCGCGAAACCAGGAGGTCACTCTGGGCAGCAGAGGCGAGCGCAGTTGTTCCAGTTCATGGTGCGGGCTGGCGAACAGCGCCTGACCAGTGTAGCGCTGCGCCAGTTGTTCAGGCGCGACCCACTGCTCGCCGCCCTGGTTTTCCGAGGGCAGGATCAGCAATCGGCCTGATTCGTCACGACGCACCAGCACCGCGCAATGCTGGTCCTTCAGCAACAGCAGCACGGGCAGGTTCAGCGCGTCGATCTGTTCCAGATCGCGACGCAGCCAGCGCGCCTGCAGACCGGCGCGGGCAGCGGCTCGTGGCATTAGCGAAGGCTCCAGCCGCTGATTGCTCATCGGCAGGCCGGTACACAGGCTGGTGCGACTGTGGGCGCGGCCATGCAATCGGCAGAGCAGCACCAGGCCGTCGAGCAACGGGTCCTCGACCTCGGTGAACGATGCTTCATGCGTATCGGCGTCAGGGATTTTCAGACTGTTCAAGAGCATGCTCCCGTTCTCGGCTTATTTGAGTTCGGGCAGGCGGGCTTCGGTCTGCACCTCGTTCAGCGCCACTGCTTCGGCAGGCAGTACCACACGCTGTTTGCGCAGCAGCTCACCTTCGCTGGCCAGCACCCGGTACATGGCCAGCTCCTCGGTGTAACGCACTTCGGTGTAGCGACGGCTGGCGTTGTAAAGCTCGTTTTCGCTGTCCAGCAGATCCAGCAGGCTGCGCTGGCCCAGCCCGAACTGATCCTGATAAGCCGTGCGCACGCGGGTCGTCGATTCGACGTATTCACGGGCAATCGGTGTCTGCTGACGGGCGTTGCTCATGGCATTCCAGGCCAGCGACATGTTCTCGTTGAGCATGCGCAACGCGTTGTTGCGAATGTCCATTGCCTGACCGGTCTTGTGCGCGTTGGAGCGCATGCGCGCCTTGTCGCGGTTGCCGTTGAACAGGTTGTAATTCATCACCACGGCGGCGCGCCATTCGTTGTCGTGGCCGCGTTCGCCCTGCAAATTGTCGTTGGCCCCGACCGCCAGCTCCGCGTCGAAGCGCGGGTAGAAAGGGGCCTTGGCGATTTCGTACTGTTTTTCGGCCGCCTGGACATCGGCCTGCGCCGACTTCAGATAAGGGTTGTTGAGCAACATGCTTTGCTGCGCAGCACTCAGGCTCAGCGGTACTTCGCCCCTGATCGAGGGTGGCGATTCCAGTTCGTCCGGCAGGCGACCCACGGCGCTCTCGAAGTTGGCTTCAGCGTCCGCCAAGTCCACTTGAGCGGTGTGAAAGTTATTCTGCGCCAGGGCGCGACGTGCCAGCGACTGATCTCGGTCGGCCAGGCTGCCGACGCCTCGCTCGCTGCGCAGATTGATCTGGTCATTGATGCGCAAGTGGGCTTGCAGGTTGTTTTTCGCCAGCGTCAGCAGCTCGCGGCGCTTGAGCACTTCCAGGTACACCTCGACAGCGCGCAACGCCAGGCTCTGCGACGTCCCTTGTACGTAGTAGGCCCGCGAGTTGACCACCGCTTGTGTACGTCCGACTTCGTTCGGCGTGTTGAAACCGTCGAACAACAACTGGCGCAGGCGCAGTTCCGACTGGGTGTAGGTCAGCGCCTCGGTGTTATGCCCATAGAGCGCGCGCGTGCTCGGGCTGTCGTTCTTCTGTCTACCGTAGGCGGCGATGGCATCAACCACTGGCAGATAACCACCCTTGGCCACATTCAGCTCTTCGTCCGCTGACAGGCGTTCATGTTTGCCTGCCTGTACTTCAGGGTGATTGTCGAGCGTGCTTTGAATCGCTTCGGTCAGCGAAATGGCTTGCGCTTGCGCACAGGCCACTGCCAGGACAACAGCACTGTAAAGCGGAGTTAAATCGCGCATGGAGGACTTCTCCGTAAGATGGTTCCTGATCGCCAAAAAAGTGACGATTCGTGTGGTGTCAGCCGTATCAGGCGTGTAACAACACAGCTAAGAACAACTTTGAGAAAACCTCAGACGTTTTTTTCATAGGGGTTATGCCAAAAAAAACTTATGCGGTTTTTCCATTTCGAGCGATGGTTGTTCGCTCGAAAATAGATATTTCAAGCATTTATGGGCGTCAATAGAGGGTTGTCGTCGCACTGACGAAATATTGTCAGGCGTCTATGTGGACAGTTTTCAGCCCTGAGAGCCTCAAGCGCGAGGGATGTCGATATTTTGGCGATTATTATTTTTCAGCACCGAGGCGTTACACGCGTACCGAAGTCGAACGTGTTGCCAGGCAGTGACAGCGCTGATCATTACGACAGTGGAGAAGCCTATGGTGAGCGTCATCGGAACAGTGTGGAGAGTCTCGGGCGATGTGTTTGCAGTGGCGGGCAACGGTTCGAAGAGGCTACTGGTCGTCGGCGATAGGGTGTTCATCGGCGAACAGGTGCAGGCCGGGTCTGACGGGGGTGTCGCTATCCGGCTGGAGAACGGTCGAGAGCTGACCCTGGGTCGTGACAGTCGCGTGCTGCTTGATGCGGCCGTGCTCGACGATCAGGCGCCGCACGTCGAGACCCTAGACCCGCTGACCCCGACACTCGGCATCGTGACCGCCGATGATCACGGGTCTTCGAGTGAGTCTGAAGCCAATGCAGGCGGTGGAGGGCACACGGTCGTCATGCTCAGCGAAACCGGAGGCGAGGTTCTGCCGGTGGTCGGCTTTTACACCGAGGGGTTGGTGATGACACCGATCTTTCCTGAAGGGCGAGACGTCTTTGCACGTGGCGGTGGGGATGCCCCAGCCCTGCCTGATGACGTAATTGCACCTGCTCCTGAGCCGCCCTTCGTCGAGCCGCCGGTCACCGAGCCACCCGTTATAGAACAGCCTGTTACAGAGCCACCTGTTACAGAACCGCCTATCACTGAACCGCCTGTAATCGAACCCCCGTTGCCGCCCACAGAGCCGCCCATAGAGCCACCGGTCGAACCGCCCGTTGAGCCCCCGGTCGATCACTGCGTCAGCGTATCGGGCAGCGAACTGACGCTTCACGAAGCCAACCTATGCGGCGGCTCGGCGCCTGATCCGGCGGCGCTGACCCAGACCGGCAGCTTCATCGTCAGGGCGCCTGACGGTCTGCAGAGTCTGGTGGTCGGCGGCGTAGAGATCGTCAGGGCGGGCGTTGTCATGGACTTCTCCCAGCCTGTGCTGACTGCGCTGGGCAACAGCCTGAGCATCACGGGCTACGACCCGGTCAGTTACCAGGTCAGTTACAGCTATACCTTGCTCAACCCTCTGGCACATCCGGACGGCGAGGGTGCCAATACGCTGGGTGAGACCATTGAGGTAGTGGCCGTCGATCACGATGGAGACGTGGGCACTGGACAGCTGGACATCGTCATTGTCGATGACCAGCCGCTCGCCACCGACATTGCACTGACGGTAACGCCCGTGCCGCAAGACTCGAACCTGCTGCTGATCATCGACAACTCCGACAGCATGAAGGGCGCGAGCGGCGTCGATGGCCTGTCACGGCTGGACCTGGCCAAACAGGCAATCAACCAGTTGCTCGATCAGTACGCCGCCATGGGCGAGGTTCGGGTGCAGATTGTGACTTTCAACAGCCAGGCCGACCTGCCCGGTTCAGTCTGGGTCGACGTGGCGACTGCCCGGGACATCATCAATGCACTGGAGGCTGGCAACGGGACCAACTACGACGCAGCACTGGCGGCTGCACAGCATGGGTTTCTCAGCGCTGGCAGTCTGACGGGCGCGCAGAATCTGGCGTACTTTCTGTCGGACGGCAACCCTACGCTGTCCCCCGAACATTCCGAACCCAACCACCAGCCCGACCCGAGCCAGGGCGACGGCATCGATGCCGGGGAACAGGCGATCTGGACGGCCTTTCTCGATGCTCACGGCATCAAGTCGTTCGCCATCGGTATCGGCAACGACGTCAGCCAGACGTACCTGGACCCTATCGCACACGATGGACAGTCCGGCACCGACATGCGCTCGGTCATCGTTCTGGAGCCGCGTGAACTGAACGCCGTGCTCAGTGGCACGGTTCAGGGCAGCACAGAGGGCAGCCTGCTTGCGGGCGGCACATTCGGTGCCGACGGTGGCTTCGTCAAGGTACTGATGGTCGATGGGCTGGCCTACACCTATGACCGAAGCGGGCAGGGCAGTATGAGCGGTAGTGCGGGGCAGGCCCACTTCGACAGCGCCGTCCGCACGCTGACCCTGACCACCCAGGCGGGCGGCACCCTGGTGGTGAACATGGAGAGCGGTGCGTTCAGTTACACGCCGGGCAGTTCGCGGACGCCTGTTACGGAAAACATCGGTTACGTGCTCAGTGACCATGACGGGGATCTGGCGGGCGCAACGTTGTCGATTCATGTGCGGCCCTGCGCACCGACGTCAGCGCCCGAAGCCGTTGCCGATCACATCATTACCAACATCCTAGCCCCGAGCATCGACGTGCCCGCCGCTGCGTTGCTGGCCAACGATCATTCGCCCAGCGGTGATCCACTGAGCTCGACGCCCACCGTGTTCCACACGGGCTGGCGGGATGCCACTTCAGACTTCTCTTCGCCACGGCTGGCCACGATCCGGTTCTGCGGACAGGAAGATGTACTGGAAAACCGGATCAAGGACCTGCAGCGCTCCGACTTTCACGTCACTCATGCAGCGACGGCCACCGTACTGCTCAGCGGCTATCTGGGTGCCTGGCAGGGTGACACCTTCAATCATCAGGACCTGTACAGCGTTGAGCTGAAGGCGGGTGAAAAGCTGACGGTCGATACCCGGCAGCTTTCCGATCAGGTCGGACTGGCATGGCAGATGGACGATGGCGAATTCCACAGTCTGGCGGCGGACGGTTCGTTCACTGCCAGTGAGGACAGCGTCTATCGGCTGATTCTGATCCACCAGCCCGATCCGGGCGTGCCCAATGAGGGGATGGATTACCAATTGGGCCTGAGCATCGACTACAGTCAGGTTAATACCACCCCAGGTTATCAGGGCAGCTACTCCATCCAGGACGCGCATGGCGGTCAGGACGCTGCGGCGGTCAGCATTGATTACCAACATGGCCCTTTGTTGCTCGGCGCGGATGGCGACGACGTGCTGCTTGCAGCGGGAGGTCATGATTGCCTGAACGGCGGCAACGGCAACGATGTGCTGATCGGCGGGCCGGGCGACGACGTGCTGACAGGCGGTGAAGGGCAGGATCGGTTCATGTGGCTGGCGGGCGACACAGGCCATGATCGGGTGACTGATTTCAACGTCGGTATTGATAGCCTCGACCTGTCACATCTATTGCAGGGCATGGGTGCGAAGGCTGAAACACTGGAGGATTTCCTGCATGTCCGGGTCGACGGTGTCGGCACACAACCGGTTTCGACCCTTGAAGTGGGCATGGATGCGGGTCATCCGAGCCAGAGCATCGAGCTTGAAGGCGTCGACCTCGCCGCGCAATTCGGAGTCACCCCGGGAGCCGGTGGCTGGATTGCCGGAGGTGCAGACACTGCAACCATCATCAACGGCATGCTGGGGGATCATTCGTTGAAGGTGGATGTGGTTTAGCGACTGCCTATGGCAAACACCTGACTGTGGGGGCACTACGTTTTCGATATATTGCTGCCGCGCAGCAAACTTCGTGGGAGCGGACTTGTCCGCGAAAAGGGCTGCACATCCAACGAATATTTATCGGCTGAACCACAGTATTCGCGGACAAGTCCCCCACGTCCAGTGTTTGCTGCGTGACAGCGCGACGTTGAAGGCATGGTGGGTCTTCCACACAATCACCACAGGACTTCAATGCCTGCGCAATGTCTTCTGCCTGAGGATATAAACCGTCACCAGCACTGCACTGACCAGCATGAAGCCACGAGCCCACGGCAGGGGAACGAGGTAGCAGGACAGGCTGATGCTGGCCCACATCGTGCCAATCGCGTAGACCTTGCCCTTGAGAGGAATGCCGCGGCCTTCAAGGTAGTCCTTGATCCACGGGCCGAGCCGCTTGTGATTGACCAGCCAGTGATAGAAACGAGGGGAGCTGCGAGCGAAACACGCGGCAGCCAATAGCAGAAAAGGCGTTGTGGGCAGCACTGGAAGCACAATCCCGACAACGCCCAGCGCAACGCTCAGCCAGCCGATGGCCAGCAGAATATAGCGCACCGGCCGGTGACGGCTGGTGCGCGCTGACTCCTGCGCCATAGGCGCGGACTCAGTGGTGACGGGGTTTGAGAATTGCCGGTTTCTCGTCCGGAGCCTGGCACAGCAGGTACAGCGCCGTGAGGGCTTCCGGAATCTGCACGATCATGTCGTCCATCAGGTTGGCGTCCTGAGCGATATCGGAGAACTCCGGTTGCTCGTCGAACAGACCCGAACCGACCATGATCGGCAGCAGCATTTCGCTGACTTCGTCTTCGGCGCTTTCGAACCACGCATTTTCACGCAGGAACACGCCTTCCATGAAGCCGATGCACCAGCCGCGCAGATCCGAATCATCCGGGTCGTCGCCCAGATCCAGATCGCACGGCAGTTCGAACTCTTCGTCCGACGCCAGCTGGCGGGCGATATGGGCCTGCAATGCAATCAGAGTGGCTTCGATCTCTACCTGCTGAGCGTCGCTTGCGTAGTGTGGCGGCTCGGAGAACAGAGCATCGATCCACTCGCGCTCCGGCACTTGTTCGGAACAGATAGAAAGGGCGGTCAGGTAGCCATGAGCGGCCACGTAGTCCAGTGCTTCTTCGTGCAGTTCATCTGCATCGAGGAAGACTTGCAGGCGGGTTAGTTGCTCAGCGAAGGACATGGACGCACTACCTTGGAAATAAACGATGCTGAATTCTAGGCCCTGAGCGCCTGTGGCGCCAGCGCGGCGGCCCATTGCAGTTAATTTCGACCACTCATGTCCCAGTCATCCATTGCCTGTGAGCGCTCGGGTATACTCCCCCGTTTTGCAGTGCAGCAGGACAATCTGGGGTTTTTATGCTCGAACAGGCACAACGCGTACTTAAAGACATCTTCGGCTATGACAGCTTCCGTGGTCGCCAGGGTGCCATTATCGAACGTGTAGCCAACGGCGGCGATGCACTGGTGCTGATGCCGACCGGCGGCGGCAAGTCCCTGTGTTTCCAGGTTCCCGGCTTGTTGCGAGACGGCCTGTGTGTGGTGGTTTCGCCGCTTATCGCACTGATGGACGATCAGGTGGCGACCCTCGAAGAACTGGGTGTTTCTGCCGCTGCGCTCAACTCCACACTCAGTGCCGAACAGCAGCGCGACCTGGCCAACCGGATTCGTCAGGGCGAAGTCAAAATGCTTTACCTGGCACCGGAGCGCCTCGTTCAACCGCGCATGCTGTCCTTTCTGCAAAACCTCGATATCGCACTGTTCGCCATCGATGAAGCGCACTGTGTTTCTCAATGGGGACATGACTTCCGCCCGGAATACCTGCAACTGGGTCAACTGGCCGAACTGTTTCCCAATGTGCCGCGCATCGCCCTGACGGCCACCGCCGACAAGCGGACACGTGAAGAAATCGTCACGCGTCTGCACCTGCAGAATGCCGAACGGTTTCTGTCCAGTTTCGACCGCCCCAACATCTTCTATCGCATCGTGCCCAAGGAATCGCCACGCAAGCAATTGCTGGCGTTTCTGTCCGAGCGTCGCAGCGATGCAGGGATCGTCTATTGCCTGTCACGCAAGAAAGTCGACGAGGTCGCGGTGTTCCTCAGCGACAACGGCTACCCGGCGCTGCCGTATCACGCAGGGCTGCCTTCCGAAACCCGTGCCGCCAATCAGAAGCGCTTCCTTAATGAAGAAGGCCTGATTATGGTCGCGACCATCGCGTTCGGCATGGGAATCGACAAGCCCAACGTCCGTTTCGTCGCACACATGGACCTGCCCAAGTCGCTGGAAGCCTACTACCAGGAAACCGGCCGGGCAGGGCGTGACGGTCTGCCTGCGGATGCCTGGATGGCCTACGGTCTGCAGGACGTGCTGATGCTCAAGCAGATGCTGCAGAACTCCGAAGGTGATGAGCGACACAAGCGGCTCGAACACCACAAGCTCGATGCGATGCTGGCGCTGTGCGAAGAAACCCGCTGCCGTCGCCAGACGTTGCTCGCCTATTTCGATGAAGACATGCCCAACCCCTGCGGCCATTGCGACAACTGTGTCGATGGCGTGCAGACCTGGGACGCTACCGAGCCTGCGCGTCAGGCGCTTTCGGCCATTTATCGCACCGGCCAGCGCTATGGCGTGGGGCACCTGGTGGACGTCCTGCTCGGCAAGTCCAATGACAAGGTCGAAAGCTTCGGCCATCAGCACCTGTCGGTGTTCGGCATCGGCAAGGCACGCTCCGAGGGTGAATGGCGCTCGTTGTTCCGGCAACTGGTCGCGCGGGGTCTGGCGGACATCGATCTGGAAGGCTATGGCGGACTGCGTCTGAGTGACACCTGCCGTCCGCTGCTGCGCGGCGAAGTCACGCTGGAACTGCGTCGTGATCTCAAGCCGCAGACCACCGCCAAGAGCCATTCCGGCAGCCCGGCCAGTCAACTGGTGCGAGGCGAGGAGCGCGAGCAGTGGGAGGCCCTGCGCACGCTGCGCCGCAAGCTGGCCGAAGAGCACGCGGTACCGCCTTACGTCATCTTCCCGGATTCGACCCTGCTGGAAATGCTGCGCAGCAAACCCGGTTCTATGGCTGAAATGGCCAAGGTCGGTGGCGTCGGCGCGCGCAAGCTGGAGCGCTACGGCGAGGCGTTTCTGGAAGTGCTCAGCGGCAAGGCCGAAGCGCCACGGGTGGTCACCGACCTGCGTCATGAACTGATCAGTCTGGCGCACGCTGGCATGACACCGGCGCAGATTGCCGGCCAGTTGCAGTGCTCGGAAAAGAATGTCTACACCCTGCTGGCCGAAGCCATCGGCAAACAGCAATTGTCCGTCGAACAGGCACTGGATCTGCCCGAAGACTTGCTGGGCGAGATTCAGGATGCGTTCCTGGATGGGGAAGGTGAACTGCCTCCGGTTTCTTCAGTGATCGAACAATTCACTGGGCGTGTTCCCGAAGGTGTGCTGTATTGCGTGCGCGCCGCCCTGCAATCCGAATTCGAGATGTAGGAACCTGCGACGAGACGCCACGGTGGGGTGCTTGCCTGATTGCAAGGAGCATGCTTAGCTCGCTAATAGTTAGTTTTGATCACGAGTGCTCTATGCCATTGACTGATGAACATCGTTTCGGGATGCAACTCGCACAGATTTCCCGTGGCTGGCGGGCCGAACTGGATCGTCGTCTGGCCGGTATGGGCCTTTCTCAGGCTCGCTGGCTGGTGCTCCTGCACCTTGCCCGCTTCGGTGAGGCGCCCACCCAGCGTGAGCTGGCCCAGAGTGTTGGCGTCGAAGGGCCGACCCTTGCGCGATTGCTCGACAGCCTTGAAGGCCAGGGACTGGTGCAGCGTCAGGCAGTGCTTGAGGACCGTCGGGCCAAGAAAATCGTGCTGTGCGACACTGCTCTGCCATTGATCGAACAGATCGAAACCATTGCCAATGTTTTACGGATCGAACTCTTCGAGGGTGTGGATGACGAAGACCTGCGGGTGTGCGTACGCGTGCACTCGCGAATTCTGGCCAATCTCGAAAGATCCTGAGACGAGTCTGCGAGTTCTCCCCCATACTCTTGCCACGGATAGTGAAGTTCATCGGGATAGGTGAGAAGCCTGCTGTGGTTTCCATAAGGGTTAGCATGCTGAAGAGTTCTCAGGCGAGTACGGGTCGCACCGTCGGTCATGGTTTTTACGCGCGCCTGATGGCGGCGTCTGTCGTAGCGTCGACGCTGGTTTATTCGTCGCTGGCGTCCGCGTTGGGGCTGGGTGAAATAACCCTGCACTCGGCGCTCAATCAGCCGTTGAATGCCGAAATTGCGCTATTGGAAACCGATGGCCTGAGCTCTGACGATGTGGTGGCCAGGCTGGCCTCGCCGGAGGCATTCGCCAAGGCAGGCGTCGAGCGCGTGTTCTTCCTGAACGATCTGCGTTTCACCCCTGTTCTGAACGGTGGGCGCGGCGTGATCCGGGTGGTTTCGCACAAACCGGTCACTGAACCTTACTTGAGTTTTCTGGTGCAGCTGTCCCGCCCCAATGGCGATCTGCTGCACGAATACACCGTCCTGCTCGATCCTGCCACGTCGCCCGAAGGCGTCGCGGCAACCCGCAGTCGCAATACGCAGCGCACAGCACAGTCGGCGGCTCCCGAGTCGCGCATGCCGGTCGCGCCGCCTGCCGCTGTCAAAGGCAAACACTACAAGGTGGTCAGCGGCGATACCCTGAATGCCATTGCCGCCCGTGTTCAGGGCCAGGGCAGCAAGGTCTCGACCACCCAGATGGCCGATGGCATACGGCTGCTCAATCCTCAGGTATTCGCCCAAGGGGCAGGCCTCAAGCCTGGGCAGGACTTGTTACTGCCTGATTCGGCGGTGCTGCCCACAACCAGCCCTTCGGCAGCCAGTCCTGCAGCGCCATCCGTTCAACCTGCCGAAGTCCGGGAGGCGGCCGAGCAGATGGCGACGGCCGCCATCGAAACCCAGCAACTGACCAAAGCGCTTGAAGAACTCAAGGCGCAGACCGCCGATCTGCAGGACCAGCTGGTTGGCAAGGACAAGCAGATCACCGCGCTTCGAACCGATCTCGTGCAGGCTCAGTCCGGCGCCAGCAAGGTGTCGACACCGCCACCGGCGGTCGTGCCTGTTCAACAGCCTGTCGTGGCGTCGGCTCCCAGCGAACCGTTCCTCAGCATTCCAGTGCTGTTGGCCGGTCTGTTGATCATCCTGCTGCTCCTGGCATTTGCCTATAACAGAAGACGGCAGCAACGCACTCCGAGCGTGACCCCGGCCGTTACGCCTGACGAGCCGCTGATCAAACCTG
This sequence comes from Pseudomonas viridiflava, assembly GCF_900184295.1. Classification (NCBI taxonomy): domain Bacteria; kingdom Pseudomonadati; phylum Pseudomonadota; class Gammaproteobacteria; order Pseudomonadales; family Pseudomonadaceae; genus Pseudomonas; species Pseudomonas viridiflava. The sequence goes on along the minus strand of NZ_LT855380.1, from coordinate 4,265,396 downwards.
CTCAGGCCGCGGTTCTCCCGGTCTTCGAAGTGCCTGCGGTCGCGCCACAGCCGGTGGTCGCACCTGTCGCCGCACCCGCGGTCAAGGCCTCGTCTTCACAACGCATGGCGGGCGCTGCCCCCGATGCGCTGGACGGCGTCAGCATCTACATTGCCTACGGGCGCTTCAGCGAAGCGATCGGCATCCTGCGCAATGCGCTTGAAAAACAGCCGGAACGTGAAGACATTCGTATCAGGCTGCTCGAATTGCTGGCCGAGCAGGGCGACAGTACCGGTTTTGCTGCCGAGGAACAGTCGGCGTTGAACCACGGCGTGACCCCGCAAGCCATTCAGGACATTCGTGAGCGTTATCCGCAGCTCAAGACGCGTGAGGCACTCGCTGCCTCCACAGCGTTGACGGCCGCTGCTGTCGGGGCTGTTTCGCTGGCCAAGAGCGGGCCTGAGTTCAACGCTGCGGCTGCGCCCGATCCTGTTTCAGAACAGGAGCAGCCTGCCATCACGCAGTTGGATGAAACCACGGCAGCAGCGCTGAATCCCGAGCCGTCAGACGAATTCCAGCTGAATCTGGACGAGTTGTCGATGGACGCTGACTGGGATCTGGTTGATCCGTTCGACGCACCGCCTGCCCGCACCAAACCCGCCGATCGGCCTGAAGTAGATCCGGGGTTTTCATCAGATCTGAATCAATTGCCGGAAGTATTCGAGCTGTCTGACGAGCAATTCCTCAGCGACTTCTCGGATTCGGATGCCGTAGAACCCATCGAAGTGATTGCGCCGTCCGCTGCAGACGATTTGAGTGATGACTTCCTCGACAGCTTCATGAGTGACGATTCGGACTTCGACCTGCTGGATCTGGAGGAGCCACCGTTGAGCCAGATCAATCAGGCTCAAGTGTTGATCGACGACGGGGATATCGAGTCGGCCCGTGAAATCCTGTTGCAGGTAATTGCCGAGTCTGACGAAGAGCATCAGCGTCTGGCGCGAGAACTGTTGGCGGGGATCAGTTGAGAGACTGTGTCGCGCTTTGCGCACGACGCTCACACTGATCGTGCACAACACTGATGATCGTGCCCATCGCTCCGCGTGGGCATGCCTCCCGTGACGCTCCGCGTCACAAATGGCACAGATTGTGGATTCAGTTAGCCGAGCGCATGGCTCAAGTCACCTTTTCGCCCCTCGGCGACGTACTTTGACGGGGCAAAGTACGCAAACCCCCGTGCTCCGGTTCCGGCCCCGGCTTCGCCGGGGTTCCTTCGTCCTGACACTGATTCGGGGGTCGCTGCAAATGGGCCATCCATGGCCCAGTGCAGCTCAATCGGCATCCATGCCGATTGCCCCCCGAATCAGCGCCAGGACTCAGCCTTCACCCACGTCGCGATCTGCGGTGTCCATGCCATCGCGGCTACAAAAACACGTCAGTGCCGCTGTCTCTCCGGATAGCCAGATGGCTTGTGCATAACGATGAGCGCTCCAGCGTGGGCATGCCGCGCGTGACGCTCTGCGTCACAAATGGCGCAGACTGCGGATTCGCGATTGGCGGTGTTTACCATCGCGTTGGAAAAGCATGTTAGTGCTTGCTGCCCTGGGTCGACATCGCCAGCAGCTGTTTCTCCTGATTCCAGTCGAACGGTTCGTCATTCTGCTCGGCTTCGTACCGGCGCTCTTCGAGGGCCTGATACAGGTCGATTTCATCGTCGGGCATGAAGTGCAGGCAGTCACCGGCAAAGAACCACAGCAGGTCGCGCGGCACCAGATGGGCGATCTGCGGGTAGCGCTGGATGACCTGACACAGAATGTCCTGGCCCAGGTACTGGCTTTCGATAGGGTCCTGCGGCAATTGCTCGACCAGTTCGTCGAAGCGCTCCATGAACAGTGCATGGCTTTCTTCTGGAACCTGCTCGGCCTCGCCCAGCGCGACCAGAATACTGCGCAGGTGCGCAAGCAGACCGAGATGGTGGTCGAGAGTGGCGTCGGCCATGATGTAATCCTCAAATGCAAAAACAGGCGCGAGAGTATAAAGCTCTGCGCGCCTGTTTTGTGGATCAACTGACCTGCGAGGGTCAGGTCGGGTCAATCAGCGGATCTTGCCCGGTGTGTGCGTCAGCTCTTCCTTGTCGAAATCATCTACGTCTATCACCTTGCGACGCGCCGCTTCAGCGTTTTTCAGCGTCTGCGCCTCATCAGCCTGCAGCACCCCGAGACGCAACGCGGCGTCGATGAGCGGCTCGCCGGCTTCTGGCAGAACCTGCCCGCCCTTGACGGCAACCTGCAGCTTCTTGTGCAGCGGATACGCGGCACTCAGCAGGTCGCTGGCATGTTGCAGCGCGCCGACCGGATCTTCGGCCGATTGCGGGCGGTAGCAGCCTGCAAGCAGCTCTTCCAGCGTCGGATCGCCCTTGGCACGACCCAGTACCTGAGCCACTTCGGCGTCGAGCCTGTCCGAAGGGCCTTTGTGGCGACGGCCGAACGGGAAGACGATGACCCGCAGCAGACCACCCAGGATGCGGTTCGGGAAGTTGCTCAGGATCTCGTCCATCGCGCGTTCCGAATGTCCCAGGCTTTCTTCCATGGCCCAGCGGAACAACGGGCTCATATGGTCCGGCGAACCCAGATCGTGGTAACGCTTGAGGGACGCGGAAGCCAGATACAGATGGCTGAGCACATCGCCCAGGCGGGCCGACAGGCGCTCGCGGCGTTTCAGCTCGCCACCCAGCAGCATCATGCTCAAGTCCGCCAACATGGCGAAGGCTGCGGCCTGACGGTTCAGCGCTCTGAAATAGCCTTGGCTCAGGCTGTCGCCCGGCGCACGCTCGAAGTGTCCGAAGCCCAGATTGAGAATCAACGTACTGGCCGCATTGCTGACCGCAAAGCCGATGTGCTTGAGCAACAGGGTGTCGAACTCGGCCAGTGCATTGTCGTGGTCGGTGCGCCCGGCCAATGCCATTTCCTTGAGCACGAACGGATGGCAGCGAATCGCGCCCTGACCGAAGATCATCAGGTTGCGCGAGAGAATGTTGGCTCCCTCGACGGTGATGAAGATCGGCGCACCTTGCCAGTTGCGACCCAGATAGTTGTTCGGGCCCATGATGATGCCCTTGCCGCCATGCACGTCCATGGCGTGGCCGATGCACTCGCGGCCGCGCTCGGTCAGGTGGTATTTGAGGATCGCCGACAGGACCGACGGTTTTTCGCCCAGATCCACGGCATTGGCGGTGAGCATCCGCGCACTGTCCATCAGCCAGGCGTTGCCACCGATGCGCGCCAGCGCTTCCTGAATACCTTCGAATGCCGACAGAGGTACGTTGAACTGCTCTCGCACCTTGGCGTACTGACCGGTCACCAGACTGGTGTATTTGGCCGCGCCAGTGCCGACTGCGGGCAGCGAGATCGAGCGACCCACCGACAGGCAGTTCATCAGCATCATCCAGCCCTTGCCCAGCATGGGCTGACCGCCTATCAGGTAGCTCAACGGGATGAACACATCCTTGCCGGAATTGGGGCCGTTCATGAACGCGGCACCCAGTGGCACGTGACGACGACCGATCTCGACGCCCGGTGTGTCGGTCGGAATCAGCGCCAGACTGATGCCCAGGTCTTCTTCCTCGCCCAACAGGTGCTCGGGGTCGTAGGCCTTGAACGCCAGGCCGAGCAGGGTCGCGACCGGACCCAGTGTGATGTAGCGCTTTTCCCAGGTCAGGCGCAGACCAATGACTTCTTCGCCTTGCCAGTCACCCTTGCAGATAATGCCGGTGTCCGGCATCGCGCCCGCATCGGAACCTGCCAGCGGGCCGGTCAGGGCGAAGCAGGGGATGTCATCGCCACGCGCCAGGCGGGGCAGGTAGTGATTGCGCTGTTCGTCGGTGCCGTAATGGAGCAACAGTTCGGCAGGGCCGAGGGAATTGGGGACCATCACGGTCGAAGCCAGGTCGCCGCTGCGGGTCGCCAGTTTCATGGCGATCTGCGAATGGGCGTAGGCCGAGAAGCCTTTGCCGCCGAATTCTTTCGGGATGATCAGCGCAAAGAAGCCGTGCTGCTTGATGTGCTCCCAGGCTTGCGGCGGCAGGTCCATGGCCTGACCGATTTCCCAGTCGCTGACCATCGCGCACAATTCTTCGGTCGGGCCGTCGATGAACGCCTGCTCTTCTTCAGTCAGCTGGACTTTCGGATAAGCGAGCAATTTGTCCCAGTCGGGACGGCCGCTGAACAGTTCGCCATCCCACCAGACCGTACCCGCGTCGATGGCGTCACGCTCGGTTTCGGACATCGGTGGCAGGACTTTCCTGAACCAGCTGAACATTGGCGCGGTGAAGTGTTTGCGGCGCAGGTCGGGCAGGATCATCGGTATGAAGATCGCCAGCCACAGTATCCAGAAAATCGTCAACAGCCAGCCTGGAGCGTGGCTGAAAATGCCCATCGCCAGCAGGTAGACCGCCACTACGCCCAGCGCGGGCAGCGGGTCGGTACGTCGGTGCGCCAGCCAGGCAATGCCCACGACCAGCACAACAATCCACAACAGCAGCATACGTATTCCTCCGTGATGAACGCTGCGTTCGCAACGCTCAAGAACTGGTCGCCAGGCAGTGGTGGGGCGACATCGATAGTGACCCTGTCCTGACAAGGAAGTTGCCAGCGGATCGGGTAGACTGAGCAGTCAGTTTTTCACAGCCACTGCGAGGGGAACGCAATGCTCAAGATATGGGGTCGGAAGAATTCAAGCAACGTGCGCAAGGCACTCTGGATTGCCGAAGAAGTCGGCGTGCCGTACGAGACCCAGGACGCCGGTGGCGCGTTCGGACTGGTCAATGAAGCGGCGTACCGCAGCAAGAACCCCAACGGCCGTATACCCATGATCGAAGACGGCGATTTCGTGCTCTGGGAATCCAACGCTATCGTGCGTTACCTGGCCGCCCGTCATGCTCCGGATTCCGATCTTTACCCCGCAGATCTGCAGGCCAGGGCCCTGGCAGACAAATGGATGGACTGGACCACTTCGACCATCGCTGCGCCATTTAGTCCGGTATTCTGGGGCGTAGTGCGCACGCCGGCTGACAAGCAGGACTGGAACGCCATCAACAAAGGCATCACTCATCTTCACAGCCTGCTGCTGGTCGCAGACGAAACCTTGTCCCGCCAGCCCTACCTGTCGGGTCAGGCGTTCGGCATGGGCGACATCCCGCTGGGCTGCTTCGCCTACGCCTGGTTTGAAATGCCGATTGAACGTCCGCCGCTGCCTCACCTCAAAGCCTGGTATGAACGCCTCAAGACGCGTCCGGCGTACCGCAAGGCCGTCATGAGTCCGTTGACCTGATTGTCAGCTTTTCGCCGCAAGCCTTCTGGCACTTCGATATTTACTATTAACAAATGTGTCTGTACTTGAATGGCCCGGCCAAGCACCATTGCGTGATCGGGCTGAAGTGACGCATTCAGTTGCTTTCAGCCCACCCCTTTCTTTCTATTCTGATTTGGTACCTTTTCCGATATGTCTTCTGCTCTGTCCATCCGGCAGCTAACCAAAACCTACGGCAACGGTTTCCAGGCCCTGAGTGGTATCGACCTGGACGTCGCCGAAGGTGATTTCTTCGCCTTGCTCGGCCCCAACGGCGCTGGCAAATCCACCACCATCGGCATCATCTCGACGCTGGTCAACAAGACCAGCGGCACGGTGAACATCTTCGGCCATGACCTGGACCGCGAGCCTGCTGCGCTCAAACGCTGCATCGGTGTCGTGCCGCAGGAATTCAATTTCAACCAGTTCGAGAAAACCTTCGACATCGTCGTGACCCAGGCTGGCTACTACGGCATTCCGGCGAAGATCGCCAAGGAACGCGCCGAGCAGTACCTGACCCAGCTGGGTCTGTGGGACAAGCGCGACGTGCCTTCGCGTTCGCTGTCCGGCGGCATGAAGCGTCGTCTGATGATAGCCCGTGCGCTGATTCACGAGCCGCGCCTGCTGATCCTCGACGAGCCGACTGCCGGTGTGGACATCGAATTGCGCCGCTCCATGTGGACGTTCCTGACCGAACTGAACCGCAAGGGCATCACCATCATCCTGACCACGCACTATCTGGAAGAGGCCGAGCAGCTGTGCCGCAACATCGGCATCATCGACCACGGCACGATTGTGCAGAACACCAGCATGAAGCAACTGCTCAGCACCCTGACCGTCGAGACGTTCCTGCTCGACCTCAAGGCGACCTGGCAGACCGCGCCACAGTTGCCGGGCTTCCCCAGCCGTCTGCTCGACAGCCATACGCTGGAAGTGCAGGTCGACAAGAACGTGGGCATCACCGCGCTGTTCAGCCAACTGGCTGCACAGAACATTGAAGTGCTGAGCCTGCGCAATAAATCCAATCGCCTTGAGGAGTTGTTCGTGTCTCTGGTGGAAAAAAACCTGGCGAAGGTGGCGCTATGACTGCTCAGACCGGCGAGCTGCGCCCCAATCTGGTTGCCCTGAAAACCATCGTGTTCCGTGAAGTACACCGTTTCATGCGGATCTGGCCGCAGACCCTGCTGCCGCCTGCGATCACCATGGTCCTGTACTTCGTCATCTTCGGTAACCTGATCGGTCGCCAGATCGGTGACATGGGCGGCTTCACCTACATGCAGTACATCGTGCCGGGGCTGATCATGATGTCGGTGATCACCAACTCCTACGGCAACGTGGTCTCGAGCTTCTTCGGTGCCAAGTTCCAGCACTCGATCGAAGAACTGATGGTGTCGCCGGTATCACCGCACACCATTCTGGTCGGTTACACGTTGGGCGGCGTGCTGCGCGGTCTTATGGTGGGTTTCATCGTGACCATGCTGTCGATGTTCTTCACCGACCTGCAGGTTCACCACCTCGGCGTGACCATCGTGGTGGTCGTACTGACCGCAACCATCTTCTCGCTGCTGGGCTTCATCAACGCTGTCTTCGCACGCAACTTCGACGACATCTCGATCATCCCGACCTTCGTGCTGACGCCGTTGACCTACCTCGGTGGCGTGTTTTACTCAATCAACCTGCTGCCGCCGTTCTGGCAGACCGTGTCGCTGGCCAACCCTGTCCTGCACATGGTCAACGCCTTCCGTTACGGCATCCTCGGTGTTTCCGACATCAAGATCAGCATCGCCCTGGCGTTCATGATCGTCGCCACCTTCGTGCTGTACTTCGGTTGCGCACGGTTGCTGGTGAGCGGGCGTGGTATGCGTCAGTAGGTGCTTTAGTGTTGACCCGCGACGCCTGGCGTCGCGGATTATTTATCAACCCGACTTCAGATCATGTATCGCCAATGCCGCTTCCAAATCAGGGGAGCGCTTTGCCCATCGTTCAGGTGGTAGCGGTCTGGACCAGTCGATGATATCGGGATGTATCAGATCGGGCGCAGGACAAAGCTTCATATTCTGCAGCTTTTCGGCCAGATAAGTGCCCAGTATGGAGATGAAAAACACGCCGTGCATGACATCCAGCAAATCGCCCTTGCGCAAACTGGTCATGATTGAGCCGATTTGTGTTTCCTCATAGGGCGCTGATCCAACACGACATGCTGGAATGGCATCTGGCCCGATTTCCATATAACCGCGAACGCACTCCCAAAGCGCCATGGCGGTTTCACCTCCGCCGCAATTGAAGCCCATGGTGAAATACCTGTCCTTTTCTTCCACCTGCGATTCAGGATTTTCAAACCCGATAAATAGTAGGCCTTGAGAGACGCGGCCCCCCTGACTGATGCTTGAGTGCTGAGTGGCAGCGGCGATCACTGATTCCCATGGCACTATCCAGTAGTGGTTATCATCGCGAGGCACACAGACTTCTCGGCGCTGACGATTGAAGCGGACGGGAGGAGGAGTAGGGCGCAGCAGACCGTGGAGTAGCATCAGGGTGGGGATGCCAATGATGATTCCGCCTAGCCAGAGCAAGTCTGAATCTTTTAAACCGTAGGCGAGACTTAGGAACATGAGGGTCATGGGCCATATCACCATCACTGCCGACCCCACGTTGTAACAACCGATATCCAGAAAGACTTCATTTTTTTGCCAGATGATGTTGAGCGAGTCGACCGGCGTTCTACCTGTTGGCAAGGGCAGTGGTGCTAAATAATCGTTTTTCGAGAATGGTTTTTTTTGGGAAGTGCCGTGAGGGCGAGGGTTCATTGTTTTGCTCCGCGCAAAAAATATAGAGTGCTCTTGTTCTCTCGTTTTATTTGCTGAGCAACGGATTACCTATCGGATAGCTGCTGTTGCTTCAACCTGACTTCGTATGTGTTCAATATGATGCCCCAAATTTCTAGCCGTATTTCGGTTGCACATGGTTGCGAGTGAACGGAAGTGGTATGCACCAGTAGGTACTGCAGTGTTGAACCTCGACGCTTGGCGTCGCGGATTATTTATCAACCCGGCTTCAGATCATGTATCGCCAATGCCGCTTCCAGATCAGGGGAGCGCTTTGCCCACTGTTCAGGTGGTAGCGGTCTGGACCATTCGATAATATCGGGATGTATCAGATCGGGCGCAGGACAAAGCTTCATATCCTGCAGCTTTTCGGCCAGATAAGTGCCCAGTATGGCGATGAAAAACACGCCGTGCATGACATCCAGCAAATCGCCCTTGCGTAAACTGGTCATGATTGAGCCGATTTGTGTTTCCTCATAGGGCGCTGATCCAACACGACATGCTGGAATGGCATCTGGCCCGATTTCCATATAACTGCGAACGCACTCCCAAAGCGCCATGGCGGTTTCACCTCCGCCGCAATTGAAGCCCATGGTGAAATACCTGTCCTTTTCTTCCACCTGCGATTCAGGATTTTCAAACCCGATAAATAGTAGGCCTTGAGAGACGCGGCCCCCCTGACTGATGCTTGAGTGCTGAGTGGCAGCGGCGATCACTGATTCCCATGGCACTATCCAGTAGTGGTTATCATCGCGAGGCACACATACCTCTCGGCGCTGGCGATTGAAGCGGATGGGGGGAGGAGTAGGGCGCAGCAGACCGTGGAGTAGCATCAGGGTGGGGATGCCAATGATGAGACTTGCGCAAAATATGAATATAGGCCACTCATCGTCATTCCATGAGTAATAGCCCATAATGGTAAACATTATCAGCATTGGCCATATCACCATTACTGCCGACCCCACGTTGTAACAACCGATATCCAGAAAGGCTTCATTTTTTTGCCAGATAATGTTTGGCGAGTCGACTGGTGTTTTACCTGTGGGCAATGGCAATGGTGCCAAATAATCGTTTTTTGAAAACAGTTTTTTTCTCCGGTGTGCCAGCAATATTAGGGCTCATTGTGTTGCTCCGCGCAAAAAATCACAGAACGTTCTTGCTCGCTTGACGCTATGTGATGAGTTTATGCTGAGCAGCGGATTATTTTTCAATCAGCAGGGGAGCGCTTTGTCTTTTATTCAGGTGTCAGCGGTCTGGGCCATACGATAAATCTGTCCGTGGATACCTAGTCCGCGATCACCGAAAGCCAGGAATGCCTGCCTATTCAGCAGATTATCCAGGTTGATGTTGGCCTGTTCACTGACCAGTTCCACGGTGAAAGTTTAGGGTTTGCTAATACCCTCCACACCATCGAAAGCAAGAACTTGGAATGTGGCCGGTGAATCCTTGATGGTTAGGCTGAAACGATAATCAGGCGAAGGCATCCATGTATTCCGATCTGCAGTTGGACTTGGTGATTGGATGCACGCTAACAGGCCGTAGATAAGAAAAATGCAGGACATTTCCGAATTTACGGCAGGACTTGAGACTGCTCGCACGTTCAGCTTCATTCTCAGCAGTTAGCTGCTCAGTTTTAAACTTCGCAATACTCAATTCCAGCATCTTTCTAAAACCGACTGCATCCTTGAGGTTTCACCCCTTAAGGAGCTCCCATGCGCACAGGGATGATCGCGCTCGCGCTCGGCCTTTTGGCCCTGCGCTTCCTGCCTGCCTTGCCCGATACCTGGCTGTTGCTGCTGATGCCCGCCGTGGCGTTGATGCTGCTGCCGTTTCGCACTTATCCGCTGGCCTTCTTTCTGTTCGGCTTGACGTGGGCTTGCGTCTCGGCGCAATCGGCGCTGGATGATCGATTGCTGTCCCGGCTCGATGGTCAGACGTTGTGGCTGCAAGGCAAGGTGGTCGGGTTGCCGAGTGCGGCTGAAGGTGTGATGCGTTTCGAGCTCGCGGATGGTGTATCACGACGGGCGAAATTACCCCGGCTGATGCGCATTGCCTGGTATGGCGGTCCTGAAGTGCGCAGCGGTGAGCGATGGCGGTTGGCGGTAAAGCTCAAGCGGCCGGGCGGGCTGGTCAATCCCGAAGCGTTCGATTACGAGGCCTGGTTACTGGCCCAGCGTATCGGCGCGACCGGCACCGTGGTGGACGGTCAGTTGCTGGCACCGGCGCGTGCCGCCTGGCGCGATGCCATTCGCCAACGGCTGCTGGCCGTCGACGCGCAGGGGCGCGAAGGCGGTCTGGCGGCGCTGGTGCTGGGGGATGGCTCGGGCTTGTCGACCACTGACTGGCAAGTGCTGCAGGACACCGGCACTGTGCATTTGCTGGTGATCTCCGGACAGCACATCAGCCTCTTGGCTGGCGTGATTTATGCGCTGGTGGGCCTGCTGGCGCGCTGGGGACTGTGGCCGCGGACTCTGCCGTGGCTGCCCTGGGCGTGCGGTCTGGCGTTCGCGTCGGCGCTGGGTTATGGGTTGCTGGCCGGGTTCGACGTGCCGGTGCGCCGTGCCTGTGTGATGGTGGGGCTGGTTCTGCTCTGGCGTTTGCGCTTTCGGCATCTGGGCATGACTTGGCCTTTATTGCTGTCGCTCAACGCCGTCCTGGTGTTCGAGCCGCTGGTGAGTCTGCAGCCGGGGTTCTGGCTGTCGTTCTCGGCAGTCGGGATTCTGATCCTGATCTTTAGCGGCCGCCTCGGTGCCTGGAGCTGGGTGCAGAGCTGGACGAGAGCCCAGTGGCTGATTGCCGTCGGCCTGCTGCCGATCCTGATGATGTTGAACCTGCCGATCAGTATCAGCGGTCCGCTCGCCAATCTGCTGGCTGTGCCCTGGGTCAGCGTGATCGTTCTGCCTGCCGCATTGATTGGCACGCTGTTATTGCCCGTTCCGATCGTGGGCGAGGGTCTGTTGTGGCTGGCCGGTGGAGCGCTGGAAGGGCTGTTCGTGTTTCTGGGCTGGATGGCGGACCTCGTGCCTGCCTGGCTGCCCAGTACCACGCCGGCCTGGACTCTGGTCCTGAGTCTGCTGGGCGCGTTGCTGCTCCTGCTGCCCAGAGGTGTGCCGATGCGGCCTCTGGGCTGGCCGCTGCTGTTGCTGTGCGTGTTTCCACCACTCAAGTCGGTGCCTGCCGGACAGGTTGACGTTCTGCAACTGGATGTCGGGCAGGGGCTGTCAATTCTGCTGCGCACCCGGCACCACACGCTGCTGTATGACGCCGGGCCACGTTTCGGTGAGTTCGATATCGGTCAGCGGGTGGTCGTGCCGGCCATTCGCAAGAGTGGGGTACGGCATCTGGACGTGATGCTGCTCAGTCACGCCGATTCCGATCATGCCGGAGGTGCACCGGCAGTCCACAAGGCGTTTACGGTCGGGCGTGTGCTGGGCGGAGATATCGAGCGCCTTCCGCCTGCACTCGGGGCACTTCGTTGTGAAAACGGTGAGCAGTGGGAATGGGATGGCGTGGTGTTTTCGACCTGGATCTGGGAGCAGGCACCCGAAGGCAATGCAGGGTCCTGCATGCTGAGTGTCGACGCCGGTGGCGAGCGATTGTTGCTGACCGGCGATGTCGATGCCGAGGCCGAACAGGCGGCCATCGACAGTGGATTCGACCTGCGCGCCCAGTGGCTTCAGGCACCTCATCACGGCAGTCGGTCCTCGTCCTCTAAACCGTTTCTGAGAGCGGTCATGCCGAAAGGTGTGCTGATTTCCCGCGGACGCAATAATGCGTTCGGCCACCCACACCCGCTGGTCATGGCGCGTTATAAATGGAACGGTATCGCCAGCTACGACAGTGCCGAGCTGGGTGCCATCCGTTTGCAACTGGGTACTTACGGCAGCCCTGAGGCACAGCGCGCGCAGCGACGTTTCTGGCGTGACTGAATCCACGGATATCGACGGCACCCGGCGACCCTATGATAGAGTGGCGCCAATTTTTCAAGGGAGTGGTCACTGTGTGGGAACTGGTCAAATCTGGCGGCTGGATGATGTTGCCGATCATTTTGAGTTCCATCGCCGCTGCCGGCATCATCATCGAACGGCTCTGGACGCTGCGCGCCAGCCGTATCACACCGCCGCACTTGCTGGGTCAGGTCTGGCAGTGGATTCAGGATCAGAAACTCGATAAAGAGAAGCTCAAGCAACTGCGCGCCGATTCGCCTCTGGGGGAAATCCTTGCGGCAGGCCTGGCCAACTCCAGGCATGGTCGCGAGATCATGAAAGAATGCATCGAGGAAGCCGCAGCGCGGGTCATTCATGACCTGGAGCGTTACCTGAGTGCGCTGGGTTCGATTGCTGCGATGGCGCCGTTGCTGGGTTTGTTGGGCACCGTGCTGGGCATGATCGATATCTTCGGATCTTTCAACAGCTCTGGAGCCACGGCCAACGCCGGTGTTCTCGCGGGCGGTATTTCCAAGGCGCTGATCTGTACCGCGTCGGGCCTGATCGTGGCCATTCCGGCCATCTTTTTTCACCGTTTTCTGCAAAGCCGTGTCGATGAGCTGGTGGTCGGCATGGAGCAGCAGGCCATTCGTCTGGTTGAGGTGGTGCAGGGCGACCGTGACGTCGATCTGATCGACGCCAAGGTCGACCTCAAGTCCCTGGCCAAGGCAGGCGGGAGCAAGAAGAAGTGAAGTTTCGTCGCCGCAGACCGCGGGAGAACATCGACATCAACCTCGTTTCGTTGATCGATGTGGTGTTCATCCTGCTGCTGTTCTTTATCGTGACCACCACCTTTACCCGTGAAACCCAGTTGCGGGTCGATCTGCCGCAGGCGGTCACCGGCACACCTGAGGTCGACGCAAGTGCCAAACATCTGGACATTGCTATCAACGCCGATGGGATCTTTTCCCTGAACAACCAGTTGTTGCCAAAAAACGATCTGGCCACCCTGATCGAGGCGCTGCAACGTGAGTCGGCTGGCGACACCAGTCTGCCGCTGTCCATCAGCGCCGATGGCAAGACCCCTCATCAGTCGGTCATCACTGCGATGGATGCTGCCGGTAAGCTGGGTTTCAGTCACCTGCGCATGACCACAGTCGAGGCCACACAGGCTAACTGATGGCATTCACCGACCGTTTGCTTGACGCCTGGTACAACGGCCATCCTGCGCTGGCGCTGCTGCGTCCTCTCGAAAGCCTCTATCGCCGGGTAGTGGACGGCAAGCGTGCGCGCTTTGTCGCGGGCGAGGGCGATATCTATCGCGCGCCGGTGCCGGTCATTGTGGTTGGAAACATTACGGTCGGCGGCACTGGCAAGACGCCGCTCATTCTCTGGATGATCAGGCATTGTCAGCAGCGTGGTCTGCGGGTCGGCGTGGTCAGTCGGGGGTACGGTGCCAAACCGCCGAGCCTGCCTTGGCGAGTCCTGCCCGAGCACACCGCCAGTGAAGTCGGCGACGAGCCGCTGCTGATCGTTCAGCGTTGCGGCGTGCCGCTGATGATCGACCCAGACCGCAGTCGCGCCGTCCAGGCGTTGCTGGCTGCTGAGCCGCTGGATCTGATTCTTTCCGACGATGGTCTGCAGCACTACCGGCTGGCCCGTGATCTGGAGCTGGTATTGATCGATGCCGCGCGCGGTCTGGGTAATCGGCGCTGTCTGCCGGCCGGGCCATTGCGCGAGCCTGCCGAACGGCTGAACAGTGTCGATGCGGTGCTTTATAACGGTGCCCGGTCAGATCGCGAGGATGGCTATGCCTTCACGCTCAAGCCTGCCGCACTGATCAACCTGCGCAGTGGCGAACGTCGGCCAGTTGACCATTTTCCACCCGGCCAGGCTGTGCACGCGGTCGCCGGAATCGGCAATCCGCAACGTTTCTTCAATACCCTCGAAGGATTACACTGGCAGCCTGTGCAGCACCCTTTCGCTGACCACGCTGTCTATAGCGCACAGGCGCTGACCTTCACGCCATCCCTGCCGCTTGTGATGACCGAGAAAGATGCGGTGAAATGCCGTGCTTTCGCGGCAGATGACTGGTGGTATCTGGCGGTGGATGCGGTGCCTTCCGACGCGTTTGTCAGTTGGTTCGATGAACAGCTGTCACGTCTTTCCCCATGATTGCTTCAGGATCTCCTATGGACACCAAATTACTCGATATCCTTGCCTGCCCGATCTGCAAAGGTCCGTTGAAGCTCAGCGCGGACAAGACCGAGCTGATCAGCAAGGGCGCAGGTCTGGCCTATCCGGTTCGTGACGGCATCCCGGTGATGCTTGAAAGCGAAGCGCGCACACTGACTGCCGATGAGCGTCTGGAAAAATGACCACCGATTTCACCGTCGTAATTCCTGCGCGTTACGGATCCAGCCGTTTTCCGGGCAAGCCGCTGAAAGTCATTGCGGGCAAGCCGATGGTCCAGCTCGTCTGGGAGCAGGCCCGCAAGAGCAGCGCACAGCGCGTGGTGGTTGCTACCGACGACGTGCGAATCTTCGAAGCCTGTCAGGCGTTCGGCGCTGAAGTGCTGATGACCCGCGATGACCATAATTCCGGCACTGACCGCCTGGCTGAAGTTGCTGCGCAACTGGGTCTGACGGCGGATGCGATCGTGGTCAACGTCCAGGGCGACGAGCCTATGATTCCGCCAGCGGTAATCGATCAGGTGGCCAGCAATCTGGCTGCACATCCTGAAGCCGGTATTTCGACGCTGGCCGAGCCGATCGACGATGTGGCAGCGTTGTTCAATCCGAACGTGGTCAAGGTGTCTTCGGACATCAATGGCCTGGCGCTGACGTTCAGTCGCGCTCCGTTGCCGTGGGCGCGCGATGCACTGGCCGCCAACCGCGACGAGTTGCCCGCGGGCGTGCCTTTCCGCCGTCATATCGGTATCTACGCCTATCGCGCCGGCTTCCTGCATGACTTCGTCAACTGGGGGCCGTGCATGCTCGAGAACACTGAGAACCTTGAGCAACTGCGTGCGCTGTGGAATGGTGTGCGCATCCATGTCGCCGATGCCCGCGAGGCGCCGCCTGCCGGTGTTGACACCCCCGAAGACCTTGAGCGCGTCAGACGCCTGCTGGAGGTTTGATGTCGGTTCTCCAGTCGTTCGGGAAAGCGGTCCAATGACCCTGCAAGTGCAGTCAGCCGTTTCGCTCAAGCCCTTCAACACCTTTGGCGTTGATGTTCAGGCAAAACTCTTTGCCGAGGCGCACAGCGACGATGATGTACGGGAGGCCCTTGCCTATTCGGCCGAGCACGACGTGCCGCTGCTGGTCGTTGGTGGTGGCAGTAACCTGCTGCTCAGCGGTGACATTCCTGCATTGGTATTGCGCATGGCCAGTCGCGGCATTCGTATCGTGCGTGAGGACTGCGCTGAAGCCATTGTCGAGGCGGAGGCGGGCGAACCGTGGCATCCCTTCGTCCAGGCCAGTTTGAAGATGGGGCTTTCCGGGCTTGAAAATCTGAGTCTGATTCCGGGTACGGTTGGCGCAGCGCCGATGCAGAACATCGGAGCCTACGGCGTCGAGATCAAGGACGTGTTTCATGGTCTGACTGCGCTGGACCGGGAAACTGGCGAGCTACGTGAGTTCTCGCTGGAAGACTGTGCATTCGATTATCGCGACAGCGTGTTCAAGCATGAAGTAGGTCGCTGGCTGATCCTGCGTGTGCGCTTCAGGCTCACGTGGGAATCGAAACTGCATCTGGAATACGGTCCGGTTCGTCAACGTCTGGACGAGATGGGTGTGAAGCAGCCGACGCCTTTTGATGTCAGCCGGGCGATCTGTTCGATTCGCAGTGAAAAACTGCCGGACCCTGCGGTGTTAGGCAACGCAGGCAGTTTCTTCAAGAACCCGGTTGTGTCCGCCGAATCCTTCGCTGCGATCAGGCATGAGCATCCGGGCGTGGTCGGTTACCCACAGGCCGATACCCGAGTGAAGCTGGCAGCCGGCTGGTTGATCGAGCAGGCAGGGTGGAAGGGCTTTCGTGACGGCGATGCGGGCGTGCATGCGCTTCAGTCGCTGGTGCTGGTCAATTACGGACAGGCAACTGGTCTGCAGCTGTTGAGTCTGGCACGTCGCATTCAGGCTGACATTGCAGAGCGGTTCAATGTCGAGCTGGAGATGGAGCCGAATCTGTACTGAGCTTCGTTCCTGAAGTCAGCAGGTGATCAGGCCCGTCGTTAATCCACTCAAATCGCAGGCGTAAAAAAGCCCTGCCTGTTTACACAGGCAGGGCTTTTTCATGGGCCGGGTTTAAACGAGCGGTTTAGGCTCGGTTTCTTTCTCGGCATGTTGCTGCTCGGCATGTTCCTCGGTGTTCAGCGCAGGCTGGACCGATTCTGCTTCAGCGACAACAGGTGCAGGCTCTGAGGCAACCGGTGCAGCAGAAGCAGCCTGTTCGGCTTCCTTCTGACGGCGGGCTTCTTCTTCGCGCTTGCGGCGACGAACTTCACGAGGATCGTTCGGCGCACGACCCGTGCTGCTGACCGGCAGGGCCGGTGCTTCAACCGCTGCTGGTTCCTGAGCTTCCTGCACGGCCGGTGCTTCTTCAACAGCCGGTGCCTGTGGTGCGAAGTAAGGGGCAGGCTCTTCCTTCACGAACGCAGGCTCTGCAACAGGAGCGGGTGCAGGTGTAGGTAGCTCCGAGGATTCAGTGGCTGGCACTTCTTCCTGGGCCTTGGCTTCGACCGGAGCTTGTGGCTCTGGTGTTGGCTCAGGCGTTGGCGTGAACGGTACGACGCGCTCTGCATGAGGGGCTTCGAACAGTTCGGTCTGCGCAGCGATGGCTGGCACTTCGGTCACTGTCGGTTGAACCTCGACTTCAGGCGCTGCTTCGGCCTTCGGTGTTTCGTCGGCAACTGGCGCTTCAACAGCAGGCTGCTCAACGGTCGGCTCTGCGGCTACCGGCGCTTGCTCGGTCGGGGCTTCAACAGCGGTTGTTTCTACAGTTGTCGTTTCAGCAATTGTCGTTTCGACAGCAGGTGCTGGCTCTGCAGCGTCAGCCACAGGTGCCTCAACAGTGCTGTTGGCACGTTCGGCCTGCTCGTGGGCCTGAGCCTCGGCAGGAGCGCTCATCACCGTGCCTGCAACGGCAGCAGCAGTAACGGCCAGGTCGGCAGCGGCATCGGAGCCTTGCTCTTCTTCGTTGCCGTTCTCTTCCGAGCCTTCGATCACATTGCCGTTGGCATCACGCTGACGCTCACGACGGTTGCTGCGGCGACGCTGACCACGGGAGCGGCGACGAGGGCGTTCGCCTTCGTTGCTGTCCTGGCTGTCATCGTGAGCCTGTTCTTCGTTCAGCAGCACTTCTTCTTCGCTGGCCTCGACAACGGCCTGCTCGGTACGTGGCTGACGCTCTTCACGCGGTGCACGAGGCTGGCGTTCTTCACGTGGGGCGCGTTCAGGGCGCTCTTCACGGGCTATGTTGACGGCCGGTGCCGCATCCAGCGGCTCACGCAGTTCGCGGACCGGACGCTCTTCACGACCTTCACGAGGCTTGCGCTCACGGGAGGTGCGGGCCGGACGCTCTTCGCGGGCGGTCGTAGTCGGTGCTGCGTCATCACGGGCTTCGCGTGGGGCGCGCTCTTCACGAGGTGCGCGTTCTTCGCGTGGGGCACGTTCTTCGCGTGGGGCACGTTCTTCACGAGGAGCACGCTCTTCGCGAGGGGCGCGTTCTGCGCGCTCTTCACGTGGAGCGCGTTCTTCACGAGGCTTGCGCTCTTCGTCGCGACGATTGTTGCGGCCACGGCTCTGCTGACGGCCGTTACGACGCTCTTCGTTGCGGGCAGGGCGCTCGGTTGCAGCCGGTTTTTCGACCACTACCGGTGCGGCTGGCTCTTCCTTGGTTGCGAACAGGCTGACCAGAGATTTCACCAGACCCTTGAACAGGCTTGGCTCTGGAAGGGCAGGCGCTGGCGCTGCGGCAACGGCTTCCACAGGAACCGGGGCGTTGGCCCGGGCTGGAGCGGTCTTGACGGCTGCTTCCTGGCGAACCAGGGTGCGGGTCGCGGCAGCCAGCGGAGCGATTTCTTCCACTTCGGCAGCGGCAGCAGCGATCTCGTAGCTGGACTGGTTGTTGTGGGCTTCCGGGCTGTCATCACGCAGACGCTGAACTTCGAAGTGCGGCGTTTCGAGGTGATCGTTCGGCAGAATGATGATGCGGGCGCGGGTACGCAGTTCGATCTTGGTGATCGAGTTGCGCTTCTCGTTGAGCAGGAACGCTGCGACCGGGATCGGCACCTGGGCGCGTACTTCGGCAGTACGGTCTTTCAGGGCTTCTTCTTCGATCAGGCGCAGGATGGCCAGCGACAGCGACTCGACATCACGGATGATGCCGGTGCCGTTGCAGCGCGGGCAGACGATGCCGCTGCTTTCGCCAAGCGATGGACGCAGGCGCTGACGGGACATTTCCAACAGGCCGAAACGCGAGATACGACCGACCTGAACGCGGGCACGGTCGGCTTCCAGGCTTTCACGGACCTTCTCTTCCACGGCGCGCTGGTTCTTGGCCGGGGTCATGTCGATGAAGTCGATGACGATCAGGCCGCCGATGTCACGCAGGCGCAACTGACGGGCGATTTCTTCAGCCGCTTCGAGGTTGGTCTGCAGCGCGGTTTCTTCGATGTCGCTGCCTTTGGTGGCGCGCGCCGAGTTGATGTCGATGGACACCAGGGCTTCGGTCGGATCGATGACGATGGAGCCGCCGGAAGGCAGTTCGACGACGCGCTGGAAAGCGGTCTCGATCTGGCTTTCGATCTGGAAACGGTTGAACAGCGGAACGCTGTCTTCGTACAGCTTGATCTTGCTGGCGTACTGCGGCATCACCTGACGGATGAAGGTCAGGGCTTCTTCCTGGGCTTCGACGCTGTCGATGAGGACTTCACCGATGTCCTGGCGCAGGTAGTCGCGGATGGCGCGGATGATGACGTTGCTTTCCTGATAGATCAGGAACGGCGCGGAGCGATCCAGGGACGCTTCCTTGATGGCGGTCCACAACTGCAACAGGTAGTCGAGGTCCCACTGCATCTCTTCGCTGCTGCGACCCAGACCTGCGGTACGAACGATCAGGCCCATGTCGGCAGGAGCGATCAGACCGTTGAGTGCTTCACGCAGTTCGTTGCGCTCTTCGCCTTCGATACGGCGCGAAATGCCACCGGCACGCGGGTTGTTCGGCATCAGGACCAGATAACGGCCCGCCAGGCTGATGAAGGTGGTCAGGGCTGCGCCCTTGTTGCCACGCTCTTCTTTCTCGACCTGAACGATGACTTCCTGGCCTTCGCTCAGGACGTCCTTGATGTTGACGCGGCCTTCAGGGGCTTTCTTGAAGTACTCGCGGGAGATTTCCTTGAGGGGCAGGAAGCCGTGGCGCTCAGAGCCGAAATCGACAAAGGCAGCCTCGAGGCTGGGTTCGATACGAGTGATCCGGCCTTTATAGATGTTGGCCTTCTTCTGCTCGCGTGCACCTGACTCGATGTCCAGGTCGTAGAGGCGCTGGCCGTCTACCAGTGCAACACGCAACTCTTCGGGTTGAGTCGCGTTAATCAGCATTCTTTTCATGTAGTACCGTCGGTTTCCGGGCTGCCGGAAACGGCGTTCGGCACACACGACTTCTCACGGTCGGTGTCAGGGCACGTCAAGAGTGGTTGGACACTCCAGTGTCTAGCGATTTTCCTGCCCGGAATGGGGCGGGGCGTCGCGACGACGTTTCCTGCTTGCTGTGGTGACCTAGGACACCCTTTCAGCAAAAGCTTTGTCAGGAGGAGGAATCGACCATCGGTAGCGGACGAGATGAAGCGTCTAGAACAAGCCTTTTGCTACACAGTCCGATGGTTGTGCGTCTCCACCCTACACGTATCCCTGATAATTCGGGTGCTGCCGCGCGCAGAATCCGCAGCGGGTTGGCATTTACCGCGATCTTCGATAGGGAAGGTCGCGCATCATGGCTTTAGGCGTTGTTCCCGAAGCATTCGCTCGTAGCGTCTGGAAGCGACTGCACCTTGTGAACTGGCCGTGAATTATTCGCACTGAAGGCGAGCTGTCTGCTCAGCGATCTGGCGTGTTTCCGGCCTCATGTCACCCGCGCTTGTTACGTTTCCAGCATGCTGCGTTGTCACCGAAAGCCCCGTAGGACGGCCTCACGTCCTCTTGAATTGCGTTGGTCAGGGTCGGCTGTCAACCGTTTGTCCGCTGTCCGGCCGCTTTTGGCGGCGTTCGCGACTATAGCAGCAATCATTAAGTGCTTCAAATCCATAAAAAATTGTTATGATTTGCGCCATGACAAATATTGCCCCTCCAACCCCCGGCGTTCAGCTGGTAGAGGTTGCGCCGGAACTTGCCGGTCAACGCATCGATAATTTTCTGATCACTTATCTCAAGGGTGTGCCCAAGACCTTGATTTACCGCATTTTGCGCAAAGGCGAAGTGCGTGTGAACAAGGGGCGGATCAAGCCCGAGTACAAGTTGCAGGCAGGAGATATCGTCCGCATTCCCCCCGTGCGCGTGCCTGAGCGCGACGAGCCCGTGCCTGTTGCGCAGGCGTTGTTGCAGCGTCTGGAAGCGGCCATTGTCTACGAAGACAAGGCGCTCATCGTGCTCAACAAGCCGGCCGGTATTGCCGTGCATGGCGGCAGTGGTCTGAGCTTCGGTGTCATCGAAGCGTTCCGCCAGTTGCGTCCGGACGCCAAGGAGCTTGAGCTGGTCCACCGTCTGGATCGCGACACCTCCGGTCTGCTGATGATCGCCAAGAAGCGCAGCATGTTGCGTCACCTGCACGAGGCTCTGCGCGGCGACGGCGTGGACAAGCGCTACATGGCGCTGGTGCGTGGTAACTGGGCAACGTCCATCAAGCAGGTCCGTGCACCGTTGCTCAAGAGCAATCTGCGTTCCGGCGAGCGGATGGTCGAGGTCAACGAAGAAGGCAAGGAGGCGCTGACGATTTTCAAGGTGCTGCGTCGCTTTGGTGATTTCGCCACGATGGTCGAGGCCAAGCCGGTAACCGGCCGTACCCACCAGATTCGTGTTCACACGCTGCATGCCGGGCATGCGATTGCCGGTGATACCAAGTACGGCGACGAGGATTTTAGCCGTGAAATCCGTGATCTGGGTGGCAAGCGTCTGTTTCTGCACGCTTACATGCTGACCGTGCCGATGCCGGACGGCGACAAGCTTACCTTGCAGGCGCCGGTAGACGAGATGTGGGCCAAGACAGTGGAGCGTTTGAGTGCGCCACTATGATCTGCTGATTTTCGACTGGGATGGCACGCTGGCAGATTCAATTGGACGCATTGTTGAGTCCATGCGGACTGCCGCGATCGGTGGCGGCATGGAAGGGCGCGATGATGAGTCGATCAAGGGCATCATCGGTCTGGGTTTGCCCGAGGCAATCCGTACGCTCTATCCGTCGATCACGGCAAACGACCTGATCGACTTCCGCCAACGCTACGCCGACTGTTATATGGCAATGGATAACGTGCCGTCTCGATTGTTCGAGGGTGTGTCGGAGTCCATTCAGGCGTTTCGCGGCGAGGGTTACCGTCTCGCGGTTGCCACGGGCAAGGCGCGTCGCGGGCTGGATCGCGTATTGAAGGCCAATGCCTGGCTGGATTTTTTCGATATCACCCGGGCTGCCGACGAAACGGCAAGCAAGCCCGATCCGTTGATGCTGCACGAGATCATGGCGCATTGTGATGTTGCGCCCGAGCGCTCGCTGATGATCGGGGATTCGTCCTTCGATCTGCAGATGGCGCGTAACGCGGGTATGGATTCGGTGGCCGTGGGGTATGGCGCGCAATCGCTCGACTCCCTGCTTGCGTATGAGCCTCGTCTGGCCATCGAGCATTTTTCCGAACTGCGCCCCTGGTTGAATCGGCGCAGCGTTTAATCATCGTTCCGGAGCAAGTTGAGCATGTCTGACGAATGGAAAGCGCCTGCCTCCCAGAGGGCGGATGGGCCTGTTGAAGACAGGGAAGAGGCGAAAAGCTGGAAGTTGCTGGAAAAAACCTTGCTGGCCAGTGTCCAGGAGCAGCGGCGTGCGCGTCGCTGGGGGATCTTTTTCAAGCTGCTGACCTTTGTGGTGCTGTTTACAGTGCTGATCGTTCCGATGCTGGACCTGAGTGGTGGTGCATCACGGCGCGCCAGTCACACGGCTGTGGTCGATGTGCAGGGCATGATCGCCGACAAGGAGCCTGCCAGCGCCGACAACATCATTACCGGGTTGCGTGCTGCGTTCGAGGATGCCAAGACCAAGGGTGTCATCCTGAATATCAACAGCCCCGGCGGCAGTCCGGTGCAGTCCGGTTATGTGTACGACGAGATTCGTCGCCTGCGCGCGCAGAAGCCTGACATCAAGGTCTATGCCGTGATCAGTGATCTGGGTGCCTCGGGTGCCTATTACATCGCCAGTGCTGCCGATCAGATCTACGCCGACAAGGCCAGTCTTGTGGGTTCCATTGGTGTCACGGCAGCCGGTTTCGGCTTCGTAGGCGTGATGGAAAAGCTGGGTGTCGATCGTCGGACCTACACGTCCGGCGAGCACAAGGCCTTCCTTGATCCGTTCCAGCCGCAGAAAGCGGACGAAACGCAGTTCTGGCAGGGCGTGCTGGATACGACGCACCGGCAGTTCATTGCCAGCGTCAAGCAGGGTCGTGGCGAGCGCCTGAAGGACAAGGATCACCCGGAGTTGTTCTCCGGGCTGGTCTGGACCGGCGAGCAGGCGGTTCCGCTGGGTCTGGTGGACGGTCTGGGCAGCGCGGCTTATGTGGCGCGTGAGGTGATCGGCGAGAAGGATATGGTCGATTACACCGTTGAAGAGTCGCCTTTTGACCGTTTCTCCAAAAAGCTTGGCACCAGCATTGCCGAGCGGCTTGCGATGCTGGCGGGCTTCAATGGTCCGACACTGCGTTGAGCGCACGCCGGATATGAAAAGACCCGACAGCTGTCGGGTTTTTTCATGGTGGGTCAGGGGATGGAGATCCCTTCCTTTATTAGCATGTCCACCAGACGGATCAGCGGCAGGCCGATCAGGCTGGTGGCGTCAGTGCCTTCGGTGCTGCGGAACAGGCTCACGCCCAGGCCCTCGGCCTTGAAGCTGCCTGCGCAATCGAAAGGCTGCTCTGCGTGCAGGTAGCGCTCGATGCTTGCGGTGTCGAGGTCGCGCATGTGCACGGTAAAGGGAACGCAGTCCACCTGGCAGACGCCGGTCCGGCTGTTGAGCAGGGCCAGGCCGGTCAGGAAGGTCACGCGTTTGCCGCTGGCCGCCGACAGTTGTTCCAGCGCGCCTTCGAACGTGTGGGGCTTGCCGAGTATCCGGTCGCCGAGCACGGCTACCTGATCCGAACCTATGATCAGATGGTCGCAATGTTCGCTGGCAAGCGCCTGCGCCTTCTTCTGTGCAAGGCGCAGTACGAGCTCCAGACCGGGTTCGCCGGGGCGTCTGCTTTCGTCGACATCGGGTGATTTGCAGGTGAACGGCAGGCGCAGTCGGGCCAGCAGTTCGCGACGGTAGACCGAGCTGGAAGCTAGAAGCAGGGAAGGCATGCGATTCTCCTTGAACTGAGCGCAGATTCTAATGATCCATAAGAGATGCGAACAGACCTGAATTTCCTTTGACATGCCAGGGGGGCATCCCTAGAATGCTGCGCCTATGTTGAATGACCCGATTCCACCTCACGTTGACCCGCGCAAATTGGCTGATCGCGGCACTACCCTTCAGGGTGAAGTGCTGCTGGCCGATTTGGAGAGACTCTGCGACCCGCTTGCCGACAATGTCGGTACGGTGCAGGCCAAATTCATTTTCGAGCGTGACGAACGCCGTTCGGTGGTTATCCACAGTGCGATAGACGTCTCGGTCAAGATGGTTTGCCAGCGTTGTCTTGAGCTGGTCACCCTGCCGATCCACAGCGAGTGCAGTTACGCTGTGGTGAAGGAGGGTGCGAATACCCAGTCGTTACCGAAAGGTTATGACGTGCTGGAACTGGGCGAAGATCCTTTGGATCTGCTGGCACTGATCGAGGAGGAGCTTTTGCTCGCCTTGCCCATCGTGCCTGCTCATCATCCGGAAGAATGCCAGCAACCGGCGGGTCTCGATGAGCCCGAACCGAGCGTGGACGAGGTGACACGGTCCAACCCGTTCAGTGTATTGGCGCAGTTAAAGCGTGACCCAAACGTTTAGGAGTTAATCAATTATGGCTGTTCAGCAGAACAAAAAATCCCGCTCTGCCCGTGACATGCGTCGTTCGCACGACGCTCTTGAGGCAAGCACTCTGTCGGTAGAAAAGACCACTGGTGAAATTCACCTGCGTCACCACGTATCGCCAGAAGGCGTATACCGTGGTCGTAAAGTGATCGACAAGGGCGCTGACGAGTAATTTCTTGTCCGCTCCGATCATTGCGATCGACGCAATGGGCGGGGACTTCGGTCCCCGCAACATTGTTCAGGCAAGCCTCGCGTGCCTGACTGCTTCGCCCTCGCTTCATCTGGCCCTTGTCGGCCAAACACCCCTTATTGAAGAACTGATTGCCCGCCATTCCGGTGTAGATCGCTCGCGCCTGCAAATCGTCAATGCCAGCGAAGTCGTTGCGATGGACGAGCGTCCGTCACAGGCACTGCGTGGCAAACCTGACTCGTCGATGCGTGTTGCGCTTGAGCTGGTCGCCAGTGGCAAGGCCCAGGCATGCGTCAGTGCGGGCAATACGGGAGCCCTGATGGCGCTGTCACGTTTCGTGCTCAAGACGTTGCCGGGTATTGACCGCCCGGCGATGATTGCCGCCATCCCGACACGCACAGGCTATTGTCAGTTGCTGGATCTGGGCGCCAACGTCGATTGCAGTGCCGAGGCGCTGTATCAGTTCGCGGTCATGGGCTCCGTGATGGCCGAGACGCTGGGGGTCGCAAGACCGAAAGTGGCGTTGCTGAATGTCGGCACCGAAGACATCAAGGGCAATCAGCAGGTCAAGCAGGCGGCAGCCCTGCTGCAGGCGGCGCCGGGTCTCAATTACATCGGCTATGTGGAAGGTGACGGCTTGTACCGGGGCGAGGCTGATGTGGTGGTGTGCGACGGTTTTGTCGGAAATGTCCTGCTCAAGTCCAGCGAAGGCCTGGCGGCAATGATCGCCGCCCGGATCGAGATGCTGTTCAAGCGCAATCTGTTGACCCGTGCGGTAGGCGGTCTGGCGTTGCCGATGTTGAAGCGTCTGCAGGCTGATCTGGCACCGGCCCGCCATAATGGCGCCAGTCTGCTGGGTCTGCAGGGTATCGTTGTGAAAAGTCACGGCTCGGCAAGCGTTCAAGGCTTCCAGAGTGCGATTCAGCGCGCGTTGATCGAGACTCGGGAGAATCAGCCGGAGCGCCTACGCGGGCGGCTCGAAGCGATGCTGCAGAACGGCCAGTCGTGAAAATGTGACGCATCCGACTGCTCGGTCATCCAAACCGGCAGTCGGGTAAATTTGAACACCCATGTTTGAATACACGTGTTCGGTTCGTCCGAATGCCTATTTCAGCTACAGCACTTCAGAGGCTTGTTAAATGTCTGCATCCCTCGCATTCGTATTTCCGGGTCAAGGATCGCAATCGCTGGGCATGCTTGCCGAGCAGGCTGCTGAGCATCCGTTGATCCTCGATACTTTTGAACAGGCGTCCGAGGCGCTGGGCTATGACCTGTGGGCGCTGACCCAGAGCGGTCCTGCCGAATTTCTCAATCAGACTGACAAGACCCAGCCTGCCATCCTGACCGCCTCGGTTGCGCTGTGGCATGTCTGGCTGGCTGAAGGCGGCGCTGTTCCTGCATTTGTTGCAGGTCACAGCCTGGGTGAATACAGCGCTCTGGTCGCTGCGCAGAGCCTGAGCCTGGAAGACGCGGTCAGACTCGTCGAGCGCCGTGGTCAGTTGATGCAGGAAGCCGTTCCGGCCGGTCAGGGCGGCATGGCCGCAATTCTGGGTCTGGACGACGCCGATGTCATCGCTGCCTGTGCCGAAGCGGCTCAGGGTGAAGTGGTCAGCGCAGTGAACTTCAACTCGCCGGGTCAGGTGGTCATCGCCGGTTCTGCCGAGGCCGTCAAGCGTGCGATGGAGCTGTGCAAGGCGCGGGGTGCCAAGCGCGCTCTGCCATTGCCGGTCAGCGTTCCTTCGCACTGCGAGCTGATGCGCCCGGCTGCCGAGCGTTTCGCCGAATCCGTTGAAGCCATCGAGTGGCAGGCGCCGGAAATCGCTCTGGTGCAGAATGTCAGCGCCAGCGCAGTCAGTGATCTGGCGACGCTCAAGCGCGACCTGCTCGAACAGTTGTACAAGCCTGTGCGCTGGGTGGAATCCATCCAGTGTCTGGCAAGCCGTGGGGCTACCCAGCTGGTGGAATGTGGGCCGGGCAAGGTGCTTGCCGGTCTGAACAAGCGTTGCGCCGAGGGCGTGACTACTTACAACCTGGATACCCCAGACACCTTTGCCGCCGCGCGTGCGGCACTGGTCTGATTAGGAGAAGCCTGCATGAGCCTGCAAGGTAAAGTTGCACTGGTGACCGGTGCCAGTCGTGGTATTGGTCAAGCTATCGCCCTGGAATTGGGCCGCAATGGTGCTGTGGTCGTGGGTACCGCGACGTCCGAGTCCGGTGCCGAGCGTATCAGCGCGGCATTCAAGGAAGCCGGCATCGAAGGTTTCGGCCTGATGCTGGATGTGTGCAGCGCCGAATCCGTCGATTCCGTGCTGTCGACCATTCAGGCGCGCGTTGGCGCACCGTTGATCCTCGTCAATAACGCTGGCATCACACGTGACAATCTGATGATGCGCATGAAAGATGACGAATGGTACGACGTGGTCAATACCAACCTGAACAGCCTGTTCCGGCTTTCCAAGGGTGTTTTGCGCGGTATGACCAAGGCTCGCTGGGGCCGTATCATCAGCATCGGCTCCGTAGTGGGTGCCATGGGCAACGCCGGTCAAGTAAACTATGCTTCCGCGAAGGCAGGGCTGGAAGGTTTCAGCCGTGCTCTTGCCCGTGAAGTGGGTTCGCGTGCAGTGACCGTGAACTCGGTGGCGCCAGGTTTCATTGATACCGACATGACGCGTGAATTGCCTGAAGCACAGCGTGAAGCGTTGCTGACCCAGATTCCTCTGGGCCGTCTGGGACAGGCGCAGGAAATCGCCAATGTGGTGTCTTTCCTCGCTTCCGAGGGCGCAGGCTACGTGACCGGGGCGACAATCCCGGTCAACGGCGGCATGTACATGAGCTGAATGTGACGATCTGTTTCAAAAAAATGTCATAAGATCTGTCTAAAATCCGTTATAAAGCTGCAATCTATAAATGGGCAGAAGGGCGATGGGGCAAAGGCGGAGAGCGTTACGCTTGAAAAACGTAAAACCTCTTCTATACACTTACCCTCTGGCCAGATGCCTGAATATTTCCACTAGGAGTTAAAACTAGGTATGAGCACCATCGAAGAGCGCGTCAAGAAAATCGTTGCCGAGCAACTTGGCGTCAAGGAAGAAGAGGTTGTCAACACTGCTTCTTTCGTTGAAGACCTGGGCGCTGACTCCCTGGACACCGTTGAGCTGGTAATGGCTCTGGAAGAGGAATTCGAGACCGAAATCCCTGACGAAGAAGCGGAAAAGATCACTACCGTTCAAGCTGCTATCGATTACGTCAACAGCCACCAGGCTTAAGATTCGTAATCGCTGCTTGCTGCACGGGAAAACCGCACTGCTTTAAACGGCGTGCGGTTTTTTCTTTAAAAAACGTTGTGATGTTCCGTTAACAAGAGAGAAGGAGAGTCCTGTGTCGCGTAGACGCGTCGTGGTCACCGGGATGGGCATGCTCACGCCACTGGGTAATGATGTGCCCAGCAGTTGGCAAGGCATTCTGGCGGGCCGCAGTGGCATTGGCCTTATCGAGCACACGGATCTGTCTGCCTTCACCACCCGTTTCGGCGGTTCGGTCAAGGGATTCAACGTGGAAGAATACCTGGCACCCAAAGAGGCGCGCCGGCTCGATCTCTTCATTCAGTACGGACTTGCGGCCAGCTTTCAGGCTGTGCGCAATGCGGGTCTTGAAGTCACCGACGCAAATCGCGAGCGCATCGGCGTTGCCATGGGTTCGGGGATCGGTGGTCTGACCAACATCGAGAACAGCAGTCGTCTGCTGCACGATCAGGGGCCGGGGCGGATTTCCCCGTTTTTTGTACCGGGCTCGATCATCAACATGATTTCCGGTTTCCTGTCCATCCATCTGGGCGCACAGGGACCCAATTACGCCATCGCGACCGCCTGCACCACGGCGACTCACTGCATTGGCATGGCGGCACGCAACATTGCCTACGACGAAGCTGACGTCATGATTGCAGGTGGCGCCGAAATGGCAGCCTGTGGTCTTGGTCTGGGCGGCTTCGGTGCGGCGCGTGCGCTGTCGACCCGCAATGACGATCCGGCCCGTGCCAGTCGTCCGTGGGACAAGGGCCGTGATGGCTTCGTTCTGTCCGACGGTGCCGGTGCGATGGTTCTCGAAGAGCTCGAGCACGCCAAGGCACGTGGCGCAACCATCTACGCCGAGCTGGTCGGTTTCGGCATGAGCGGTGATGCGTTCCACATGACTTCACCGCCGGACGACGGCGCCGGTGCTGCACGCTGCGTGGTCAATGCCTTGCGCGACGCCAAGGTCAACCCCGAGCAAGTGCAGTACATCAACGCCCATGGTACCTCGACGCCTGCTGGTGACCTGGCCGAAGCGTCTGCGATCAAGAGTGTGTTCGGCGACCATGCCTACAAGCTTGCGGTCAGCTCCACCAAGTCGATGACAGGCCACCTTCTGGGTGCTGCCGGTGCTGTCGAAGCCATCTTCAGTGTGCTGGCGCTGGTTGATCAGGTCGCGCCGCCGACCATCAACCTGGACGAGCCGAGCGAAGGCTGTGATCTGGACTTCGTGCCTCATGAAGCACGTCGGATGCCGATCGACGTCGTTCTGTCGAACTCCTTCGGGTTTGGCGGCACCAATGGCTCGCTGGTGTTCCGCCGGTTCACCGAGTAATGCTCAGCTGGATCGACGGCTGCCTGGCCGACTCTGTGTCCCTCAAGGACAGGGGGCTGGCCTACGGCGACGGGGTTTTTGAAACCGTCGCAGTGAAATCAGGGCAACCGCTGCTGTTCGAACGCCATTTGCAGCGCCTTGAAACAGCTTGTCAGCGCCTGTCGATTCCGATCGATCAGGCGCTGGTTCGTTCCGAGATGACCCGCTTCGCTGCCCAGCTTGGCGAGGGCGTAATGAAGCTCATCCTGACCCGTGGCGACAGCCAGCGCGGGTATGGTCCCGCTCCGGACTCTCGCTCGCGTCGAATCCTGCAGGGTGGTCCTTCACCCTTGTACCCGGCATCCCATGCCGAGCAGGGCGTACGCCTGTTTCCCTGCAAGACCCGTCTGGCTGAACAGCCGTTGTTGGCGGGTCTCAAGCACCTGAATCGTCTGGAGCAGGTACTCGCACGTTCGGAGTGGCAGGACAGCGAGCATGCCGAAGGGTTGATGTGCGATACCTCGGGTCGTTTGATCGAAGGCGTGTACAGCAATGTGTTTCTGGTTTCGAAGGGACGCCTGTTGACTGCGGACCTGACCCGGTGCGGCGTGGCCGGCGTGATGCGTGCCGAATTACTGGATCAGGCACCAATGCTGGGTATCGATGTCGATATCCGGGATCTGAGCGCATCCGATCTTGCGCAGGCGGACGAAGTCTTTCTGTGCAACAGCGTCTATGGCATCTGGCCGGTCCGCGCCTTTGAACACCTTGGCTGGCCGGTTGGCCCGCTCACCCGTAAACTGCAAGGCATCGCTTGCAGCCTTCTGGATATCTGATACGTGATCCGAAAAATATTGGTGTTGCTTGAAACCGCACTCGTCCTGGCAGGCCTGGCGCTGGGTTTCGCGTTCTGGCAGCAGTATCAGGCGCTGCACCAGCCTCTTGAGATTACTCAGGAACAACTGTTGGACGTGCCGGCCGGTTCGACACCCACCGGCGTTCTCAATCGCCTGCAGACCGAGGGCGTCATCAAGGATGCCTTCTGGCTGCGTTTGTACTGGCGCCTCAATCTGTCCGGTCAGGCGCTGCACAGTGGCGAATACCGCATGGTGCCGGGGATGGACGTCGATGCATTGTTCGGCGTCTGGAAGCGCAAGGAAGTGGTGCAATACAGCCTGACGCTGGTCGAAGGCTGGAATTTCCGGCAGGTCCGCGCGGCGCTGGCCAAACAGGCCAAGCTTGATCAGACGCTGGCGGGCCTCAGCGATGCCGAACTGATGACGAAAATCGGCCATCCGGACGTATTTCCCGAAGGGCGCTTCTTTCCGGACACCTACCGCTATGTTCGCGGCATGACCGATGCCGAAGTGCTCAAGCAGGCCTATGCCCGTCTGGAAGAGGTACTGGACGAGGAATGGGCAGCGAGAGCGGCCGACGCGCCCTATGCCGATCCGTATCAGGCGCTGATCATGGCGTCGCTGGTCGAGAAGGAAACCGGTGTGCCTCAGGAGCGCGGGCAGATTGCCGGCGTATTCGTACGCCGCCTGAAGCTGGGCATGCAGTTGCAGACCGATCCGACCGTGATCTACGGCATGGGCGAGCGTTACAACGGCAAACTGACCCGGGCCGACCTCAAGCAGGCCACGCCCTACAATACCTACGTGATTGCCGGGATGCCGCCAACGCCCATTTCGCTGGTAGGGCGCGAAGCGATTCATGCCGCGCTCAATCCGGTATCAGGCGACAGCCTGTACTTCGTGGCCAAGGGTGACGGCAGCCATGTATTTTCCAATGATCTGGATGCTCACAACGCCGCGGTGCGTGAATACCAGATCAAACGACGCGCGGATTATCGATCCAGCCCTGCACCGGTGTCGGCGCCAGCCCCCAGCGCCTCGCCCGAGCCTGATTCGAACGCTTCCGAGCCTGTATCCGGGGATGGCCCGGACGCCCCGCAGGGCGAGCCTGCTTCGCAATGAATATGACTAAGGATTGCCTGTGACCGGCCTGTTCATCACCCTCGAAGGCCCTGAAGGGGCTGGCAAAAGTACCAATCGTGAATACTTGGCAGCGCAGCTTCGCGCTCAGGGCGTCCAGGTACTGTTGACCCGCGAGCCCGGCGGCACGCCGCTGGCCGAGCGTATTCGTGAGCTATTACTTGCACCCAGTGACGAAGCCATGTGTGCTGATACCGAGCTGCTGCTGGTGTTCGCAGCTCGTGCGCAACACCTGGCCGAAGTGATTCGTCCGGCGCTGGCGCGCGGTGAAGTGGTTCTGTGTGATCGATTCACCGATGCGACCTATGCCTATCAGGGCGGCGGGCGAGGCTTGTCCCATGAGCGTATCGCGGCGCTGGAGCAGTTCGTTCAGGGTGATCTGCGTCCGGATCTGACGCTGGTGTTCGACCTGCCGGTGGAAGTCGGCCTGTCGCGTGCCGCAGCGCGGGGCCGTCTGGATCGCTTCGAGCAGGAAGGCCGTGCGTTTTTCGATGCCGTGCGCAGCACCTATCTGGCCCGTGCCGCCGCCGAGCCTTCGCGTTACCGGCTGGTGGATGCCGCGCAGACACTGACCGACGTGCAGCGCTCTCTGGATGCCTTGTTGCCGCAACTGCTGGAGTTGCAACGTGGCTGAAGCCTATCCGTGGCAGCAGGCACTGTGGCAGCAGATGGCGGGGCGCGCTCAGCATGCGCATGCCTACCTGCTGCATGGTCCTGCCGGTATCGGCAAGCGGGCGCTCGCCGAGCGTTTGATGGCCAGTCTGCTGTGTCAGCGGCTGGACGGACTCAATGCCTGCGGAACCTGCAAATCCTGTCTGCTGCTGGCTGCTGGCAGCCATCCCGACAACTACGTGCTGGAGCCTGAAGAGGCCGACAAGCCGATCAAGGTGGATCAGGTTCGCGATCTGGTCAGCTTCGTTGTGCAGACCTCGCAGATGGGCGGCCGCAAGGTCGTGCTCATCGAGCCGGTCGAGGCAATGAACATCAATGCTGCCAACGCCCTGTTGAAAAGCCTTGAGGAGCCGTCCGGCAATACCGTGCTGCTGTTGGTCAGTCACCAGTCCAGCCGCCTGTTGCCAACGGTCAAGAGTCGCTGCGTGCAGCAGGCCTGTCCGTTGCCGGATGAGCAGACCAGTCTGGCATGGTTGAGCAACGCGTTGCCTGACAGCTCCGAACAGGAGCGTCTGGAGTTGCTGACCCTGGCCGCCGGCTCGCCGCTGGCTGCTGTCACGCTCCAGGCCCAGGGCGTTCGCGAACAACGCGCACTGGTGGTGGACGGCGTCAAGAAGCTGCTCAAGCAACAGCAATCGCCGACCCAATTGGCCGAAGGCTGGAAAGACATACCGTTATTGCTGCTGTTCGACTGGTTCTGTGACTGGTCGCATCTGATTCTGCGCTACCAGCTGACTCAGGATGAAGAAGGTCTGGGGCTGGGCGACATGCGAAAGGTGGTGCAATACCTGGCGCAGAAATCGCCGCGTGGCAAAGTGCTGGACATTCAGGACTGGGTGCTGGCGCAGCGGCAGAAAGTCATGTCCAAGGCCAACCTCAATCGCGTGCTGTTGCTCGAAGCATTGCTGGTCCAGTGGGCAGGCCTGCCTGGACAGGCGTAGACTGCGCTCATCAACCGTTGAGGTATTGTCATGAACCTGCCGCCCAACACAGGCCCGCGTAACGGCATTCTGTCCCTGACCATCAAGGACAAGGCCGTTCTCTATGCCGCCTACATGCCATTCATCAGGAACGGCGGTCTGTTCATTCCGACCGGCAAAAGCTACAAGCTGGGTGATGAAGTGTTCATGCTGCTCAATCTGATGGATCAGGCGGAGAAGGTGCCGGTCACTGGCCGTGTTGCCTGGATCACGCCCAAGGGCGCACAGGGCAATCGCGCAGCCGGTGTCGGCGTGCAGTTCAATGACGGCGACAATACCGCCCGCAACCTGATCGAAACCTATCTGGTCGGTGCTCTGAAGTCCGACCGTCCCACCCATACGATGTAGTTGTCCTCTTGCCCATGCTTGTAGATTCCCATTGCCACCTTGATCGCCTTGACCTGACCCAGCACGAGGGTTCGCTCGACGCAGCCCTGGCGGCTGCGCGGGGCAGGGGCGTCGGCCACTTTCTGTGTATCGGGGTCAGTGCCGAGAATGCCGGTGCCGTAAAGGCGCTGGCTGAGCGCTACGACGATGTCGACTGCTCGGTCGGTATCCATCCGCTCGACCTCAAGCCGGGCGAGGCGCCCGCGCTGGACTGGCTGCTGAGCGAGCTGGACCACCCTCGCGTGGTAGCGATCGGCGAAACCGGTCTCGATTACCACTACGAACCCGAAGCGGCCGAACTGCAGCAGGCATCGTTCCGTCTGCATCTTCAGGCGGCGGCCACGACCGGCAAGCCTGTCATTGTGCACACCCGAGGCGCGCGCGCCGACACGCTCGACCTGCTGCGCGAGGCTGCATTGCCGCAGGCTGGTGTGCTGCATTGCTTCACCGAAGACTGGGACATGGCCAAGGCCGCGCTGGACCTGGGTTTCTACATTTCGCTGTCCGGCATCGTGACGTTCCGCAATGCGGATGCTCTGCGTGACGTGGCGCGTCAGGTGCCTGCCGACCGCCTGCTGGTCGAGACCGATTCGCCCTATCTGGCGCCGATTCCTTACCGGGGCAAGCCGAACCTGCCGCAGTATGTGCGAGAAGTGGCTGAATTTCTGGCGATGCTGCGGGGCGAGTCCTACGAGCGTTTCGCCGAGCAGACCACTGAAAACTTCACCCGTCTGTTTCCGCTGGCGCACGTGTCCCGCTGAATCGTCTGCTCCGGATCGACGGGTAAATCGCAGGCAAAAAAAACCCGGATTCTGGGGGGGTGAAGCCGGGTTAAGACCATTAGGAGTAAAACAAAGGCACGCTGTCCTTTGGCGCCTTTACTGGCGGGTCACTTGGGGGATATGACGCGCCAACGGTTTAATTATTGACCAGTATCGCGGCGCGTCCAGCTTGAATTGGTCGTTTTTTAAACAGTTTTGGAATACCAAACCGGTTCTTGAGCACTCAAAAACCACTCAGCCCCCTCCGTCAGTACCAAACCCCCGCAGGGTGGGAGTCAAACGTCTCCGGCACCGATCACCAAATGCCCGATGAAGGCATGGATTCGCTCATATACGGCGATATGGTCGGATGATCCGTGCAATTTGTCGGCAATTGGGCATAATACGCGGCTTCGATTTCGATCCCAATCAGACCTTCCTATGCAGAAAGAACCTCGTAAGGTCCGTGAGTTTCGCCGCCGTGAGCAGGAAATTCTCGACACCGCGCTAAAACTGTTCCTTGAGCAGGGCGAAGACAGCGTCACGGTCGAGATGATCGCGGACGCCGTCGGCATCGGCAAAGGCACGATCTACAAGCATTTCAAATCCAAGGCGGAAATCTATCTGCGCCTGATGCTCGATTACGAGCGCGATTTGAACGAGCTGCTGCACTCGGCCGATGTCGACAAGGACAAAGAGGCGCTTTCACGTGCCTACTTTGAGTTCCGCATGCGCGACCCGCAGCGCTATCGCCTGTTCGACCGTCTTGAGGAAAAGGTGGTCAAGGGCAATCAGGTCCCTGAGCTGGTCGAGGAACTGCACAAGATCCGCGCCTCCAACTTCGAACACCTGACGCTGCTGATCAAGGGCCGCATCACCGAAGGCAAGCTGGAAGACGTCCCGCCGTATTACCACTACTGTGCCGCCTGGGCGCTGGTGCATGGCGCCGTCGCGCTGTATCACTCGCCGTTCTGGAGCAACGTGCTGGAAGATCAGGAAGGCTTCTTTCACTTCCTGATGGACATCGGTGTGCGCATGGGCAACAAGCGCAAGCGTGATGGCGATACCCCTCCTGAAACGAAGCCGGATCCGGCTGTCTCCTGATCGCTCTGGCGGCACTTCATGTGCCGCCTTTCAAGACTCTTCACACCTTCTTGCGGACATGGCGCGGAAGCTGCATCCGACGACCATTCGCCGGTTTTCCGTCACCGGTATTTGGAGGGGATGATGCGTAGCCTGGTTTTGCTGCTGACGTTTTTGGCGTTGGGCGGCTGCATGAAAGTCAGTGATATGGGTGAGGGTGTTCGAGAACAGTTCAGCGATGCGGGGCTGCTCGATCACAGCGAGACCCGCCGTATCGCCAACTGGCGCGTGCAGCCCGACTCGTTCATCTATATCGCCCAAGGTGCCTTCGTGCCGCCCGGCCGAGCCTATCCACGCCCCAACGTAGTCGCCGAAGAAGCGTTCAAAGGCTTCGTCGAGTACTTCCCGATGGTTCGTCGCGCCCCTGCGCCGCTGGGTCTGGACGAAGCCATGATCGAGGCACGCAGTGCCGGTGCGCATTATCTGCTCTACACCCGCTTCGCCAAGGCTGACGACCGCATCGGCAACGGTGACCAGTGGTCCGATCAGGAAGCGGTGGATCGCCTGGGCGTCGACTCGGGTGTCATTCAGCTCATGTTGATCGAAACCAGCACCCGTTACCTGATAGACAGCGCGCGGATTCGCAGTCGCGGCGGATTGCTGACGCTTTACGATACAAGTCCCGAAGATTTGCTAGGTCCGCCACTTGAGGACTACGCTCGTACCTTGTTGGGTATCGCGCGTTAGGAGTAAGGCATGACCGATTCAGGCAAGGCGGGCGATCTGTTTGCGCAGATCCCGAAAACCAAGGGGTTGCCGCCTGTGCATCTATGGAATCCGCCGTTCTGTGGCGACATCGATATGCGTATCGCCCGGGATGGCACCTGGTATTACCAGGGCACCCCCATCGGTCGTAAACCGATGGTGCGGTTGTTCTCCACCATCCTGCGCCGTGATGGCGACGATTATGTTCTGGTCACGCCGGTCGAAAGGGTCGGCATCAAGGTCGATGACGCACCGTTCGTTGCGGTCACACTTGCGGTGGTCGGCGAGGGTGTCAGCCAGATATTGCGCTTCGTGACCAACGTCGAGGACGAGGTTGAGGCGAGTGCCGAACATCCCTTGCGCGTTGTCATCGATCCCCTGACTCAGGAGCCCGCACCTTATGTTCACGTGCGGACCAACCTCGAAGCGCTGATTCATCGCAATGTGTTTTACCAGTTGGTAGAGCTGGCAGTCGTCGAAGAGATCGACGGTCAGCGCTGGTTGGGCGTGTGGAGCCATGGCGTGTTCTTCAGGATCGGCCTTGAGCCCTGAGACGGCCCGGTATTCGACAGGCTCAATTGCCTGTCGGCAGTTCGGCGGTTAAAGTGCCGCTCCCCGATTTTCCTGAGGTTTTTGCATGAGTCAGTCCATTGATATCGCCGTTGTAGGCGCGACCGGTACTGTCGGCGAAACCATCGTCCAGATTCTGGAAGAACGCGATTTTCCGGTCGGTGATCTGCACCTGCTGGCCAGCATCGAATCGGCAGGGCACTCAGTGCCTTTCCGCGGCAAAAACGTGCGCGTGCGCGAAGTCGATGAGTTCGACTTCGGCAAGGTCAGGATGGCGTTCTTCGCCGCCGGCCCTGCGGTCAGTCGCAGCCACGCCGAGAAGGCGGTGGCCGCCGGATGCGCCGTCATCGATCTGTCAGGCGTGTTTTCCGCCGCGCAGGCACCCAGTGTTGTCCCTGAAATCAATGGCCAACTGCTGGCGCCTGCCCACGCTGCGCCGCGCCTGATATCAAGCCCGAGCGCTTCGGCCACTGCGGTTGCGCTGGCACTGGCGCCTCTGCGCCAATTGTTCGATCTGCGTCATGTTGCGGTAACAGCCTGTCTGGCTGTCTCCACTCAAGGCCGTGAAGGGGTGACCGAGCTGGCGCGCCAGACCACTGAGCTGTTGAACGTCCGTCCTCTGGAAACGCGATTCTTTGATCGGCAGATGGCGTTCAACGTTCTGGCCCAGGTCGGCAAGCCGGATGAAGCAGGGCACCTCGCGCTGGAACGACGTCTGGTCGCGGAAGTGCGTGAATTGTTGGCGCTGCCTTCGTTGAAAGTGGCTGCCAGTTGCATTCAAATCCCGGTTTTCTTTGGCGACAGCTTTACTGTGTCGATTCAGGCCGCCGCGCCGATCGATCTCGCTGCTGTGAATGCGGCGCTCGAATCTGCCGAAGGCATTGAGTTGGTCGATGCCGGTGATTACCCGACACCCGTTGGCGATGCGGTCGGTCAGGACGTGGTTTACGTAGGACGCGTTCGGACAGGAATAGACGACCCGGAGCAACTTGAGCTGTGGATAACCTCGGACAATGTTCGCAAAGGTGCAGCGCTCAACGCTGTGCAGGTTGGCGAATTGTTGATAAAAGACTATGTGTAAAAGATACTTGGCAACACTTTGAATAATTGTTCTAGCGGCGATACGCCTTACACCCAACGCAGGACTACCTCTCCGGATGCCGGAGAATCTTTAAACAAGGGATGGGCTATGGTTCAGGTTCGTAAACTGGTATTAGCGATCGCTGCGGCTTCGGCGCTGTCATCAGGGATGGCGCAGGCGTTGGGGCTCGGGGAATTGTCTGTCAAGTCGACCCTGAACCAGCCATTGGTAGCCGAGATCGAGTTGACCGATGCGCAGGGCGTCAATGCCGCGCAGGTTGTACCGAGTCTTGCAACGACGGCTGACTTCGCCCAGGCGGGTATCACGCGCCAGGCGTTTCTCAATGATCTGAGTTTTACGCCGGTCATCAATGCCAATGGCAAGAGTGTCCTGCGTATCACGTCCAGCAAGCCGGTCCGGGAGCCCTATGTAAAATTCCTGGTTCAGGTGCTGTGGCCGAACGGACGTTTGCTGCGCGAATACAGCCTGCTGCTGGATCCGCCGAAGTTTTCGCCAGAGGCGGCCGCCGCTGCAGCCGCGCCCGCGCCTGCTGCTCCCGCTGCCCCCGCAGCAGAAACCGGAGCGCCTGCTCAACTGCCAAGCGTTGCGCCATCGGCTGAGGCGACACCTGCCGAGCAGCCTGCACAACCCGCTGCGACGCAGGGCTCGACCCTGCCACCTCCGGCTGCCGACAAGCAGTCCCAGTACGTCACTGCCAACAACGACACCTTGTGGGAAATCGCTGCGAAGGTTCGTACCGGCGGAACCGTGCAACAGACCATGCTCGCGATTCAGGCGCTCAACCCTGATGCATTCATGGGCGGCAACATCAATCGATTGAAGAAAGGTCAGGTCCTGCGTCTGCCGACACCTCAGCAGACCACGGCCTTGCCGCAGCCTCAGGCCGTTGCCGAGGTCTCCCGCCAGTACAGCGCATGGCGTGAAGGCCGCCGCCTCCCGGCCGGGCCGCGTCAGGTGGACGCCACTCGCCGTGATCGCGCCGGTGCAGCACCTTCCAAGGTGGATACCGCCGATAACCTCAGCCTGGTTTCGGCCAGCGGCAAGCCGGCCGCCAAAGGCGCCGCAGGCGACAGCGATCTGAGCAACAAGCTTGCAGTGGCTCAGGAAGCGCTGGACACCACGCGTCGCGACAATGCCGAGCTGAAAAGCCGCATGAACGACCTGCAGAGCCAACTGGACAAGCTGCAGCGTCTGGTTGAACTCAAGAACGGTCAGTTGGCCAAGATGCAGGCCGCCGGTGCAGCCGTGCCGCCGCCTGCCGCTACGCCAGCCGATCCTGCCAGTCCAGCCAACGCAGCCGTGCCGGCTTCGCTGGTCGATGCCAATGGCGCACCGGTCAAACCAGCGGGCGAGATTGCGCCTGAAGATGCTTTGCCAGCGGGCGCTGCGCAGGTGGCGACTCCAGCCGCTGAACAGCCACTCGCCGTCGAGCCGGTCGCGGCTCCGGAAGAAGAGGACACCCTGCAGAAGATTCTCGACAACCCGGTATTGCTGGGGTTGATCGGTGGTGCGGTGCTGCTGATTCTGGCGCTGATCCTGCTGTTCATGGCGCGCCGCCGTGCTGCCAAGGCCGAAGCCGAGAAGCACCGCCGCATGGCTCGCGCACTGGCTGAAGAGTCGCAATTCGTATCCGACATGGACATGAACGCACCGCCTGCCAGTTTTGACGGCCTTGATGTCGTGTCGCCTAACGTACGCATGGGCGCAGGTCCCGCTGCCGCAGCGGCAACAGCTGCGCGCGAACGACCGGCCGACCCTCTGGTGCAGGCTGAGATTCACATTGCTTACGGACGTATGAATCAGGCAGTCGAGCTGCTCGAGGAGTCGGTGAAGAACGAGCCCGAGCGTGATGACATCCGCCTCAAGCTGATGGAAATCTACGCTGAACAGGGCAACAACAAGGCCTACGCTGCGCACGAGCGTAAACTGGTGGCCTCGGGAAAGCTTGAAGCTGAGGGCGAGCAGCTAAAAGATTCACACTCGACCCAAACTCCTGTGGCGCCGGTCGTCGCTGAGCCGGCATCGGTGGTCGCTCCTGTGGCAGTGGCAGCAGGCGCCGCCACAGCAGCAGCCCTGGCTGCGGAGCTGGATGCCAAGTATGTCGAAGAACTGCTGGCCGACGATTCTGCAGAGCCAGAGCCAGAGCCGGAACCAATTCTTGAGCCGGAGCCTGAGCCTCTTGTGGCGTCCGAGGTCGAGTCTCCGGTGGTAGAAGAGCCACCCGTCGCCTCCGAAGAGTTCGATCATGATTTCGATCTGAGCCTGGACGAGTTCGACGAGCCTGCAGCGCAAGCGCTGCCGACTGTGACCGATCCTGACGATCTGTTGCTGGACGAGCCGGCCGTTTCCGCTGCGCCTGATGATGAAGAGCTGAGCTTCGAATCGATCATGCGCGAGCAGGAGGCCGCTCGTGCGGCAGCGACACCTGACGACCTGGCTGATTTCGATCTGGACCTCACAGAAGAGGATCCGGTGCTCAAGAACGAGGATGATTTCCTGCTTGGCCTCGGCGACGATCCTGTCGAGCCAGTTGTCGACGCTGCACCGCTGGAGACGCCGCCGGTCAGTGACGATCTGGAACTGCCGGAAGACTTTGACCTGTCGCTGGCTGATGAAATCGAATCGGACCAGGCCAGTCAGGCTTTCGCATCTGAAATCGACGATGTGAATGCCGAGCTGGACCGTCTTTCGCAGAACCTCGAGCATCCGCCTCTCGACGAGCCAAGGTTCACCGCAGAAGACGCCATGGCGCTGGACGATGAGCCGGACTTCGATTTCATGGCCGGTACCGATGAGGCCGCGACCAAGCTGGATCTGGCGCGTGCCTACATCGACATGGGTGATGCCGACGGGGCGCGGGATATTCTCGACGAAGTCGTCAATGAAGGTGATGACGGTCAGAAAAGCGAAGCGCGTGACATGCTCTCGCGGCTTGCCTGAGTTTATTCATGCTGATCCCGGACGGCCGCTTTTGCGGCCGTCCGCATTTGGCGCCCGGTGTGGCGTCTTTTTTTTGCGGCCGTATAATGGCCGACTTTTCGCAAACCGACAGGCTGTAACACCTTGGCGAACATAGATAACCCGGCCGCCGAGATGGCTGCCGAGGGCTTTTCCCGAATCGCGCTGGGCGTGGAATACAAAGGGTCGCGCTATTGCGGCTGGCAGCGTCAGGCGTCCGGCGTGCTGACGGTGCAGGAGACCCTGGAAAATGCCCTGTCCAAAGTGGCCGACTCGCCGGTCTCGCTCATGTGCGCGGGGCGCACGGACGCCGGTGTGCACGCCTGTGGGCAGGTGGTGCACTTCGATACGCAGGCCGAGCGCTCCATGAAAGCCTGGGTCATGGGTGCCAACATCAATCTGCCCCACGATATCAGCGTGACCTGGGCTCGGGTGATGCCCGCCGAATTTCATGCGCGTTTCAAGGCCATCGCCCGCCGTTATCGCTATGTGATCTATAACGATCAGATCCGTCCGGCGCATCTGGGGCAGGAAATCACCTGGAACCATCGTCCGCTCGACGTGACGCGTATGGCCGAGGCCGCGCAGCATCTGGTCGGAACCCACGATTTCAGTGCGTTTCGTGCCGGGCAATGTCAGGCCAAGTCGCCGGTCAAGCAACTGCATCACTTGCGCGTGACCCGGCACGGCAAGATGATCGTCATCGATGTGCGCGCCAACGCGTTCCTGCATCACATGGTGCGTAACATCGCGGGTGTGTTGATGACCATCGGCGCAGGCGAGCGTCCGGTCGAATGGGCGCGTGACGTGCTGGAAAGCAAAGTGCGTCGTACCGGGGGCGTCACCGCGCATCCCTACGGGCTCTATCTGGTGCAGGTCGAGTACCGTGAGCAGTTTCCGTTGCCCGAGCGTTATATCGGTCCGCATTTTCTGACGGGCTTCGCCGAACTTGACGGCTGACGCCCCGGCAAGCATTTGCTAACATCCGGGACTTTCCGAAAGGTCTGAGGTTTTCACCACATGTCAGCCGTTCGCAGCAAGATCTGCGGGATTACCCGCATAGAAGATGCCCTGGCGGCTGTCGAAGCAGGCGCCGATGCCATCGGGCTGGTGTTTTACGCCAAAAGTCCACGCGCCGTGAGCGTGCAGCAGGCGCGTGCAATCATCGCCGCATTGCCGCCGTTCATCACCACGGTCGGTCTGTTCGTCAATGCCAGCCGTTGCGAGCTCAATGAAACGCTGGATGCCGTTGCGCTGGATATGTTGCAGTTTCACGGCGACGAAACGCCGGAAGAATGCGACGGCTATCATCGTCCCTACATCAAGGCGTTGCGCGTGAAAGCGGGTGACGATATCGAACAGGCCTGCCGTGCCTACCGTAATGCGCGCGGCATCCTTCTCGACACCTACGTCGAGGGTGTGCCCGGCGGTACGGGTGAAACGTTCGACTGGGCATTGATTCCGAGTGAACTGAGCAAACCGGTCATTCTGGCGGGCGGGTTGACGTCGGCCAACGTGGCGCAGGCGATTGCCCAGGTCAAACCCTACGCGGTGGATGTCAGCGGTGGCGTCGAAAAAGGCAAGGGCATCAAGGATCGGGAAAAGATTCTCGCGTTCATGAGTGCGGTCCAGGGTGCGTGATGTGACGGCTGCGGTTCGGCCGCCGTCCATAAGCCTGTCCCCGCCACAAGTCCTGCGGGTCGAATTGAGTCAAGGGCGGTGCCGGTGCGCATCGTCCGGGTTGTAAAAAAATCGTGGTAGAGGGTGTGCAGGTCAGGCCGACGGTCGACCGTTCCCCGTCTCATCGCCAACTAACGAATTTAGCTGAGGGCATGCGTCTG
The DNA here is from genome assembly GCF_900184295.1 of Pseudomonas viridiflava. Taxonomy (NCBI): domain Bacteria; kingdom Pseudomonadati; phylum Pseudomonadota; class Gammaproteobacteria; order Pseudomonadales; family Pseudomonadaceae; genus Pseudomonas; species Pseudomonas viridiflava. The sequence continues at coordinate 4,223,169 of NZ_LT855380.1, read as the reverse complement.
GCGTGAAAACGTCATGCGTTCGAGCCACACCGGTACTGGAGAGATAAAGCATGAGCAACTGGTTGGTAGACAAACTGATCCCATCGATCATGCGTTCCGAGGTCAAGAAGAGTTCGGTTCCTGAAGGGCTGTGGCACAAGTGCCCGTCCTGCGAAGCAGTGCTCTATCGGCCTGAGCTGGAAAAGACCCTGGATGTCTGCCCCAAGTGCAACCATCACATGCGTATCGGTGCCCGCGCCCGTCTGGACATCTTCCTGGATGCCGAGGGCCGTGAGGAGCTGGGTGCCGATCTGGAGCCGGTTGACCGTCTGAAATTCCGCGACGGCAAGAAGTACAAGGACCGTCTGACCGCTGCGCAGAAGCAGACAGGTGAGAAGGACGCCCTGATCTCCATGAGCGGCACGCTGTTGGGCATGCCGGTTGTCGCCTCGGCGTTCGAGTTTTCCTTCATGGGTGGCTCGATGGGCGCCATCGTTGGCGAGCGCTTCGTGCGCGCTGCCGACTACGCACTGGAAAACCGCTGCCCGATGATCTGCTTTGCCGCTTCCGGTGGTGCGCGCATGCAGGAAGCGCTGATTTCCCTGATGCAGATGGCCAAGACGTCGGCCGTGCTGGCGCGTCTTCGTGAAGAAGGCCTGCCGTTCATCTCGGTCTTGACCGATCCGGTCTACGGTGGTGTTTCTGCCAGTCTGGCAATGCTGGGCGACGTGATTGTCGCTGAGCCAAAGGCGCTGATCGGGTTTGCCGGTCCTCGCGTCATCGAGCAGACCGTTCGCGAAAAACTGCCTGAAGGTTTCCAGCGCAGCGAGTTCCTGCTGGATCACGGCGCAATCGACATGATCATCGCTCGCAGTGAGCTGCGCCCACGTCTGGGCAACCTGCTGGCGCAAATGATGAACCTGCCGACGCCGAAATTCGTGGCGCCAGTGATTGAGCCGATCGTCGTTCCACCGGCTCCGGCCACGGTATGACCCCGTCGACCCTGGGCGACTGGCTCGCCTACCTCGAGCAACTGCATCCTTCTGCCATCGACATGGGGCTGGATCGGTCGCGAAAGGTGGCGCAGCAACTGGGGCTCACACGTCCGGCGCCTCGGGTCATCACGGTAACCGGTACCAACGGCAAGGGTTCGACCTGCGCCTTTGTCGCGTCCCTGTTGCAGGCTCAGGGGCTCAAGGTGGGTGTCTACAGCTCCCCGCATCTGTTGCGTTATAACGAGCGGGTGAAGGTGCAGGGTGTCGAAGCAACCGATCTTGAGTTGTGTGATGCCTTTGCAGCGGTCGAATCGGCGCGTGGCGATGTCACGCTGACCTATTTCGAAATGGGCACGCTCGCTGCGTTCTGGCTGTTCGAGCAGGCGCAGCTTGACGCAGTCGTGCTGGAAGTCGGTCTGGGCGGTCGCCTGGACGCCGTTAATCTGATTGATGCCGATCTCGCCCTGGTCACCAGCATTGGTGTTGACCATGCCGACTGGCTGGGCGACACGCGCGAATCCGTGGCTTTCGAAAAGGCCGGTATCTTCCGTGCCGGTCGCCCGGCACTCTGCGGCGACCTCGATCCGCCTGAGCCTTTGCTGGCCAAGGCTCGAGAGTTGGGCTGCCCCTTGCTGCTAAGGGGGCAAGACTTTGATCTGTCTGTCGGTCCGCAAGGCTGGGACTGGCGCGGTATCGCTCACGGCGAGTTGGTCGAACTGCGTGATCTGCCGTTACTCGATCTGCCCATGCAGAATGCCGCGCTGGCACTCCAGGCGTTTGCGTTGCTGGGCTACCCCCTGAATCACCAGATCGTCAGCGAGGCGTTGGCACAGACCCGACTCGTCGGCCGTCTCGACCGCCGTACCGTTCATTGGCAGGGCAGGGCGCTGACGCTGCTGCTCGATGTAGGCCACAACCCCCATGCTGCGCAGTTTCTGGCGCACCGCATGGCGCAGCGGCCAGTGGTCGGCAAGCGTCTGGCGGTGTTCGGTCTGCTCTCTGACAAGGATCTTGACGGTGTGGTCCATGAGCTGGCTTCCAGCATTCAGGACTGGGCCGTTGCGCCGCTGCCCACCTCCCGTAGTCGGCCAGCGGCAGAGTTGCAGGTTGCTCTGGAGAACCTTGGGGCGCGCGTGAAGTCCTACCAGAGTATTGCGTCTGCGCTGGAAGCTCAGTGCGCGCATGCCACGCCCGATGACGAAATTCTGCTGTTCGGATCTTTTTACTGTGTAGCCGAGGCCCTGGATTGGCTGGCCCGGCATACCGACGAGGACGCTGCAAATGGCTTTGCTGGATAACGTATTCAAGCAGCGGATGGTGGGTGCTCTGGTACTGATCGCCCTGGCGGTGATCTTTCTCCCGATGCTGTTCACCCGTCAGGACGAGAGCCATCCGGTTCAGGTCGATGCGCCTGCGGCTCCACAGGCGCCTGCGGGTCAGCAGGTACAGGTCGAGCCTGTGACCGTTCCCGAGCCTCAGGCATTGCCACAGGAACCTGTTCCGGATGAGGACAATGTAGCGGCAAGCAATCAGCCGCCGTCGATGCCGATTGCGCCTGCTCCTGCCGCACAGGCTCCAGCGGCCGCTGCGCCACAGGCAGCCAAGCCTGCGCCAGCACCGAAGCCGACACCGGCTCCGGCAGCGCCTGTAACAACGCCTGCTGCACCTGCTGCACCGGCGGTCGCCAAGGCCGCGCCGAGCGGCGTCGATGCCAACGGTCTGTCAGTCAGTTGGTCTGTGCAGTTGGCCAGCATGTCCAACCGTGCCAACGCCGACAATCTGCAGAAAACCCTGCGTACCCAGGGTTACAACGCCTACATTCGCACCGCCGATGGCGTCAACCGGGTGTTCGTGGGTCCTCTGATCGAGCGCGCCGAGGCTGATCGCCTGCGTGACCAACTCGACAAGCAGCAGAAACTCAAAGGTATTGTGGTGCGGTTCCAGCCTGAAAAGGGCTGATCTTCCCGCCCTCTGTACAGGCTCTGCCAAGCCGTTTGCACGGAAAATGACGCCCGCCGATAATCGCTGCTTACCGGCGGGCGGGCGCTCTGCTAAAATGCGCCGCCTTATCTGTCTGCAGGCTGCAACGTGCCATTTACTCCGGTTGACTGGGCAATTCTGGGAATTGTCGCCATCTCCGCCCTGATCAGTCTGAAACGCGGCTTCGTAAAAGAAGCACTCTCGTTGACGACGTGGATCATTGCAGGTGTCGTGGCCTGGATGTTCGGCGCGGGGCTGTCGCAGTATCTGGTCAACTACATAGAAACACCCTCGGCCCGCGTGATCGCGAGCTGCACCATTCTATTTGTCGCCACCTTGCTGGTCGGCGCCATGGTCAACTTTCTGATAGGCGAACTGATTCGCGTCACCGGGCTTTCCGGGACCGATCGTTTTCTGGGTATGGTCTTTGGCGCGGCGCGCGGAGGCCTGCTTGTCGTTGTAGCGGTCGGACTCTTGAGTCTCGGGCCGGTGCAACAGGATCAATGGTGGCAGCAGTCGAGACTGGTGCCGCAATTTCTCATGGTCGCTGACTGGTCGAAGAACCTGATTCTCGGGATGTCCAGCAAGTGGCTCGCCAGCGGCATCAGCGTACCTGCTGATCTGCCGTTCAAGGAGCAGATCCTGCCGTCTACAATACCGCAGGATGTGCTTGGTAAATCCAGTTCCACTAAGTAGGGGTTGTGTCGCATGTGTGGCATCGTCGGTATCGTCGGTAAGTCGAACGTTAATCAGGCGCTGTATGACGCGCTCACCGTCCTCCAGCACCGCGGCCAGGATGCTGCCGGTATTGTGACCAGCCACGACGGCCGGTTATTCCTGCGCAAGGACAATGGACTGGTGCGTGATGTGTTCCATCAACGCCATATGCAGCGTCTGGTCGGACACATGGGCATCGGTCATGTGCGCTACCCGACCGCGGGCAGCTCGACCTCGGCCGAAGCTCAGCCGTTCTACGTCAACTCGCCTTACGGCATCACGTTGGCGCACAACGGTAACCTGACCAACGTCGAGCAGTTGGCCAAGGAGATCTACGAATCCGACCTGCGCCACGTCAACACCAATTCCGACTCGGAAGTGCTGCTCAACGTGTTCGCCCATGAGCTGGCCGTTCGCGGCAAGCTGCAGCCGACCGAAGAAGACATCTTCGCGGCCGTGACCGACGTGCACAATCGTTGCCGTGGCGGCTATGCCGTCGTGGCGATGATCACCGGCTACGGTATCGTCGGCTTCCGCGATCCGGACGCCATTCGTCCCATCGTGTTCGGCCAGCGTCATACCGACGAAGGTGTCGAGTACATGATCGCCTCCGAAAGCGTTTCCCTCGATGTACTGGGTTTCACGCTGATCCGCGACCTGGCACCCGGCGAAGCGGTCTACATCACCGAAGACGGCAAGCTGCACACCCGTCAGTGCGCCGCCAATCCAAAGTACGCGCCCTGCATCTTCGAACACGTCTACCTGGCGCGTCCTGATTCGATAATCGACGGTATCTCGGTCTACAAGGCGCGTCTGCGCATGGGCGAGAAACTGGCCGACAAGATCCTGCGCGAGCGCCCGGATCACGACATCGATGTGGTCATCCCGATTCCGGACACCAGCCGCACGGCTGCGCTGGAGCTGGCCAACCACCTGGGCGTCAAGTTCCGCGAAGGCTTCGTCAAGAACCGTTACATCGGCCGCACGTTCATCATGCCGGGTCAGGCTGCACGCAAGAAGTCCGTGCGCCAGAAGCTCAACGCCATCGAGCTGGAATTCCGCGGCAAGAACGTCATGCTGGTGGACGACTCCATCGTTCGCGGCACGACCTGCAAGCAGATCATCCAGATGGCCCGCGAAGCCGGTGCCAAGAACGTCTATTTCTGTTCGGCCGCTCCGGCGGTGCGTTACCCCAACGTCTACGGCATCGACATGCCGAGTGCTCACGAGCTGATTGCCCATAACCGTTCCACTCAGGACGTTGCCGACCTCATCGGTGCCGACTGGCTGGTCTATCAGGACTTGAATGACCTGATCGAAGCGGTCAGCGGCAGCAAGAAGATCAAGATCGATAACTTCGATTGCTCGGTCTTCGACGGCAAGTACGTGACCGGTGACATCGACGAGCATTATCTGAACAAGATCGAACAGGCGCGTAACGACGCCTCCAAGGTCAAGACCCAGGCAGTGAGCGCGATCATCGATCTGTACAACAACTAATTGGTTTCAGGAGTAGCGGCATGACTCAGGAATGGGATGCAGGTCGTCTCGACAGCGACCTTGAAGGCGTAGGGTTCGATACCCTCGCCGTACGTGCCGGGCAACACCGCACGCCGGAAGGCGAGCATGGCGATCCGATGTTCTTCACCTCCAGCTACGTGTTCCGCACGGCCGCCGACGCGGCCGCGCGTTTCGCCGGTGAAGTGCCAGGCAACGTCTACTCGCGCTACACCAACCCGACAGTGCGTTCCTTCGAGGAACGCATGGCAGCGCTGGAAGGCGCCGAGCAGGCCGTCGCCACGGCGACTGGCATGGCTGCCACGCTGGCGGTCGTCATGAGTCTGTGCAGCGCCGGTGATCACGTTCTGGTGTCGCGCAGCGTGTTCGGTTCGACCATCAGCCTGTTCGACAAGTACTTCAAGCGTTTCGGCATCGAAGTGGACTACGTGCCGCTGGCGGACCTGAGCGGCTGGGATGCGGCGATCAAGGCCAACACCAAAATGCTGTTCGTCGAGTCGCCGTCCAACCCGTTGGCCGAGTTGGTGGATATCGCCGCGTTGGCGGAAGTCGCCCACGCCAAGGGCGCGATGCTGATCGTCGACAACTGCTTCTGCACGCCAGCCCTGCAGCAGCCGCTGAAGCTGGGCGCTGACATCGTCGTCCATTCGGCAACCAAGTTCATCGACGGCCAGGGCCGTTGCATGGGCGGTGTGGTTGCCGGGCGCAGCGAGCAGATGAAGGAAGTGGTCGGATTCCTGCGCACGGCCGGGCCGACTCTGAGCCCGTTCAATGCCTGGATCTTTCTCAAGGGTCTTGAAACCCTGAACCTGCGCATGCGCGCTCATTGCGCCAACGCTCAGGCGCTGGCCGAGTGGCTCGAGCAGCAGGATGGTATCGAGAAGGTCCACTACGCCGGCCTCAAGAGCCACCCGCAGCACGAGCTGGCCCAGCGTCAGCAGAAAGGCTTCGGTGCGGTCGTGAGTTTCGAGGTCAAGGGTGGCAAAGAGGGCGCGTGGCGCTTCATCGATGCAACTCGACTGATTTCGATCACCGCCAACCTGGGCGACACCAAAACCACCATTACTCACCCGAGCACCACGTCCCACGGGCGCCTGGCGCCTCAGGAACGTGAAGCCGCCGGCATCCGTGACAGCCTGATCCGTGTGGCGGTAGGGCTTGAAGATGTCGCAGACCTGCAGGCCGATCTGGCGCTGGGTCTGGCGGCCTTGTGACGACTGAAGTGAGCAGCGACGCGAGCGAGAGCATGAGCGACGACTGGGCGATGAAATTCTCCAGTACCCACAATGGCCGCGTTGCACTGGTTACCGGTGCCGCGCGCGGCATTGGTCTGGGCATTGCAGCCTGGCTGATTGCCGAAGGCTGGCAAGTGGTACTGACCGATCTGGACCGCAAGCGTGGTTCGAAAGTGGCCGGTGCGCTGGGCGAAAACGCCCTGTTCATCACCATGGACGTCGCGAACGAGGAACAGGTCGCAGCAGGCGTTGCCGAGGTGCTCCGGCGCTTCGGGCGACTGGACGCGCTGGTGTGCAATGCGGCGATTGCCGATCCGCATAACACCACGCTGGAAAGTCTTGAGCTTTCGCACTGGAATCGCGTGCTGGGCGTCAACCTTGGCGGGCCGATGCTGTTGGCCAAACATTGTGCGCCTTATCTGCGCGCGCATTGCGGCAGTATCGTCAACCTGACCTCGACCCGTGCCAGTCAGTCAGAGCCTGATACCGAGGCCTACGCTGCGAGCAAGGGCGGTCTGATGGCGCTGACCCATGCGCTCGCCATCAGTCTGGGTCCCGAGATCCGTGTCAACGCTGTCAGCCCCGGCTGGATCGACGCGCGTGATCCTTCAGTGCGCCGCGCCGAACCCTTGTCAGAGGCTGATCATGCGCAGCATCCCGCTGGCCGGGTAGGGACCGTGGAGGACGTGGCGGCAATGGTCGCGTGGCTGCTCTCGCGTAATGCCGGTTTTGTCACCGGGCAGGAATTCGTGGTCGATGGCGGCATGACCCGCAAGATGGTGTACGCCGAGTAGTTGCGCATCCGCGTTTGCAGGCGGGTGTGTTTGGCAGGTTGTGGCGTGTGGTGCGATTGAAGCAGTTTTTAAAAAAACTTCAATCAGGCTATTGACTTAGGTTCGTTAGGTGCGTAAATTTCGCGGCCTCAACGAAGCAAAGGGTGATTAGCTCAGCTGGGAGAGCAGCTGCCTTACAAGCAGCGGGTCGGCGGTTCGATCCCGTCATCACCCACCATCGTTGAGTTTGAAAGCTGAAGCATGAGGGCTTTCAAAGTTGAAACCGGACGCAAGTCCACACTGCGCAGCGGTAGTTCAGTCGGTTAGAATACCGGCCTGTCACGCCGGGGGTCGCGGGTTCGAGTCCCGTCCGCTGCGCCATATTTGTACAGATTCGGTTTTCCGGGTCTGAGGTTGAAAGGCTCAAGCCGCTCAATCCGATGTACAGGAAGCAAACTACCGAAAGTTTGTTTCAAACAGGTTTACAAGCGATACGCAGCGGTAGTTCAGTCGGTTAGAATACCGGCCTGTCACGCCGGGGGTCGCGGGTTCGAGTCCCGTCCGCTGCGCCATACAAAGCTTCAAGGCCCTTGAACTCCTTGAAGCAACAGAAAAGCGACCCAAGGGTCGCTTTTTTGTTGTCTGCGATTTGTGACCGTTTCTATCCGCGTGACGCGCCTTGTATCGAATCGTTGCGAACTCTGCGTTGATCCTGCGTCGGCCTTGTTGCAGACTTGTCGCCATTTCCAGTTTGCAGTCTTGCTGGCAGTCACTTCCTTCCTCAGGATTATCGATGCTTAATTTACTGAACGTTCGTACCGCGTGCGTTGTGTCCATGCTGTTCCTGGCTGCCGGCTGTTCTTCGCCCAAGCAGGCGGTCTACGACCATGAGCATTTCGACGATGCCGGGACGTTTTCCCGCAGCTATCCTGCAACGGATCTGTCTTACTGTGAAGCAGGACGCCGGGCCTTGCTGAGTCAGGGATACATCATCACCAGCAGCGATCCGAAAATGATTGCCGGGCGCAAGAGCTTTCAGCAGACGGGTGACACGCACATCGAGATCAGCTTCAACCTGGTTTGCGCTGCCGACGTGACAGCGGGCAGTTCGACCATGTTCGCCAACGCCCTGCAGGACCGCTACGCACTGAAGAAAACCAATAACTCGGCGAGCCTCGGAGTAGGGGTGCTGGGGTCGGTATCGATGCCGATCGGCTCTACCGATGATTCGATGGTCAAGGTGGCCAGCGAGACGGTTGCGTCTGCCAAGTTCTACGAGCGTTTCTTCGGTCTGGTGGAGAACTTCCTGCCGCCGGAGGTGAAGAAGGCTGCGCATATCGTCGAGAAGCCAAAGGCTGATCTGGGTGTGCCTGACCCGGTGCCTGCCGCAGCCGCGCCCAAGGCCGCAGAGCCTGCGCAGCTGGCACCTAAAGCGGTTGAGGCTGCGCCCAAGGCTGAACCGGTTACCGAGCCCAAGGCCGAGTCCGCAACGCCGGCTGCCAGCGAACCCGTACCGGCACCGGACGAGCCTGCCTCGTTCAAGGCCGAGACCGTCACGCCACCCGAGGCTCAGCCGGTCGAAATGACCACCCCCGCGCCGGTCGAGACCCAGCCAGCGCAGTAGTAGCTTCACACTGATCGTTCCTCAGAGCGTGGGCACGATCAAGATGCCAGCCTTTACGTTGATCGTTCCCATGCTCCGCGTGGGAATGCCGCTCAGGACGCTCCGCGTCCCGGTGTAAGCAGCTTGAAGGCCTCAGCCCAAGAACAACCGGTACGCCGGGTTCTCGCTTTCATCCCAGTACGGATAGCCGATCTCGGCCAGCGCCTGGCTCACCAGGTGCCGCTCGTCCTCAGGCACCACCAGCCCTGCAACCACTCGACCATCCGCCGCACCATGGTTGCGGTAGTGGAACATCGAGATGGTCCAGCGTCCGCCCAGACGGTTAAGAAAGTTGAACAACGCACCGGGCCGTTCGGGGAATTCGAAGCGCAGCACCACTTCATCGCTGACCCGCTCGGCGTGTCCACCCACCATGTGGCGGATGTGCAGCTTGGCCAGTTCGTTGTCGGTCAGGTCCAGCACCGGAAAGCCCTGCTCGGTCAGGCTGGCGATCAACGCGCTGCGCGGATCGTTCTCGGGGTGGGTCTGCACGCCGACGAAGATGTGGGCTTCGCGGTCGGTGTGGTAGCGGTAGTTGAATTCGGTGATCTGCCGTTTGCCGATGGCCTCGCAGAACGCCTTGAAGCTGCCGGGCCGTTCGGGGATGGTCACAGCGATGATCGCTTCGCGGCCTTCGCCCAGTTCGGCGCGTTCGGCCACGTGGCGCAGGCGGTCGAAGTTGACGTTGGCCCCGGAGTCGATCGCCACCAGGGTCTGGCCGCTGACGCCACGCTGCTCGACGTACTTCTTGATCCCCGCCACGGCCAGCGCGCCGGAAGGTTCGGTGATGGAGCGGGTATCGTCGTAGATGTCCTTGATCGCCGCACAGATCTCGTCGGTGCTGACCGTGATCACTTCATCCACGTAATGCCGACAGACCTCAAAAGTGTGATGGCCGATCTGGGCCACGGCCACGCCATCGGCAAACAGCCCGACCTGACTGAGCACCACACGCTCGCCCGCGGCCATGGCGGCTTGCAGGCAGTTGGAGTCGTCCGGCTCGACGCCGATCACCTTGATCTCGGGCCGCAAATACTTCACGTAGGCCGCGATGCCCGCAATCAGCCCGCCGCCACCGACCGGCACGAAGATCGCGTCCAGTTGGCCCGGCTGCTGGCGCAGGATTTCCATGGCAACCGTGCCTTGACCGGCAATGGTGTCGGGGTCGTCATAGGGATGGATGTACACAAAACCCTGCTCATCGACCAGCTTCAGCGAGTAAGCCAGCGCTTCGGGAAACGAATCGCCATGCAGTACCACGGTCGCCCCGCGTGAGCGTACGCCCTCTACCTTGATTTCAGGCGTGGTGCGCGGCATGACGATGGTCGCCTTGATGCCCAGCTCCCGCGCCGCCAGCGCCAGCCCTTGCGCATGGTTGCCCGCCGAAGCCGTGACCACGCCGCGCGCCGCGTCTTCAGCGGTCAGCTGCGCCAGCTTGTTATAAGCGCCGCGAATCTTGAACGAGAACACCGGCTGCAAGTCTTCGCGCTTGAGCAGCACCTGATTGCCGAGCCGTTCGGAGAGCTGACGCGCGCCATGCAGCGGCGTCTCGATGGCGACGTCGTAGACGCGGGAAGTGAGGATTTTGCGGGCGTAGTGATTGAGCAGATCGGGCTGGCCATGACTCATCGCGTCGTGTCCTTGCAGGTCGTTGTTTCGCAGGAGGCGTTGCAGGAAGAGGCAACGATCGAGTGCGCGGTTGCAATGAGGGCGATAGAGCGATGGATAGCGATCATGTCTGACTCCTGTTGAGCATTAGTGGCTCTGGAGGCAGAAAAAAACCCGCCTCCAGGGCGGGTTTTTTGCAAACGTCGGCTAACCCGCCATGACTGGAATGACGGTAATAATAATCTGGCCGAGGTTTTGCTGGATGAGGTTCATGTGGCCGAGGGTAGGGCGGCCGGGGCAATGAAGTCAAGGCTTGATTGCCAACATCCCGAGACGTCCGGCTTCTGAAGATCCTGTCAGGCTTTTTCGTTTATTGATGAGTATCAACATTTTTATTTCACATTGGCACTTTAATGTTGATCCAACGGTCAGTTATTCCAGCTTTACTGACCGTCGTAACTGACCTTGGTAAAACCACTGCATGACTCAATCAGCCGGAGGGCGAAGAAATGGATGAATATCAGGAAGAACTGCTCGAATATCGCGCATCGGAGCTGGACCCGGTAGAACCGGCCGATGACGCTACCGAACTGTGAAGGGCTTCAGGCACTTCGACGCTGGCTGCGGCGGAACTCCCCCGGAGTCTGTCCGTTCCAGCGTTTGAAGGCGCGTTGAAAGGCTTCGGCCGACGCAAAACCCAGCAGATAGGCAATCTCCCCGAACGCCAGTTCGGTGTCGCGAATATACGTCATCGCCAGATCACGTCGCGTGTCATTCAGGATCGCGCGAAAACGGGTGCCTTCTTCGGTCAGCTTGCGGCGCAGTGTCCAGGTCGGCAACTTAAGCCGCGCAGCCACTTCCTCCAGGTCCGGTTCCCTGCCTCCGCTCAATAAAGGTCCCAGCAACTGAGTGATGCGTTCACGCAGACTGCGTGTGCGGGTCAATTGATCCAGTTCCCTCTCGCACAACAGCAGCAGATGCCGCCAGGTGCTCGGACAGTGGTCGGGGTTTTTCAGCGCCAGGCTGTCCAGGTCCAGCCGAAGCTGGTTGGTGGTCGCACCGAACGCAATAGGGTTGTCGCTCAAGTGTGCGTATTGCGCGGCGTACTCAGGTGCTTCGAACTCGATTTCGACCCGTTGAGCGCGCAGTTGGCGACCGGCCAGCGCTGATAGTTGCGCGACCCAGCCGCTCAGGATCGAGTCCACGACAAAGCGGTTGTAACTGTTATAGGGGCTGATGGAATAGAAGCGTATCCACGCCCCGCCAGCCTCTTCATGAAAGCTCGACTGGCCTCGATAGTTTGCGCCGTACAGAGGCTCGAAGCGGATCATGGTGCGGGCTGCCTCGCGTACATTCGGTGCCTGGGCTGCGGTGACACCGGCAAGCCCCGCCTGACCGAGCCTGCTCAGCGCCCCCATGCGCAACCCCAGACCCGGTTGGTTGGTAAGCCGGATGGCGGCGTGGCCCAGTCGCATGTAGCGTGGAATCGACAGCCGTGCGCCGGCTTCGCTCAGGCGTTCTGCATCCAGACCGTATTGTTCGAGCAGCAGGTCGGGGTCGTGCCCGAAACTGCGTACCGCGTCGGTCAGGCTCTGTACGAAACCCACCGAGAGATCGCCCAAGCGCAGGGTCAGGTTCGGCATGTTCAGAGCCAGACGTTGATCAGGCGGGCACCACCGTCAGCAGCATTGTCCAACGGCTGCTCGGCGATGGTCTGACCGCTGCGGCTGACAAAGCTCTGCCCGGAAGTGCCGTGATTCCAGAATTGCCCGTGCATGAACACGCTGATACCGGCCCTGGCGGTGCTCTGTGGTTCGCGTGCGATGAGGGTCAGGCGGTGCCAGGCTTCGCGTTCGCTCAGGCTGCCGGGCTCAAGGTCCAGTGTCGGCGTGTCGTGCGTGCGGGTGCCATGCCACGCACCCGACCAGCTGTTTTTCCCGTTTACAAAGGCAGGTACGACGATCAACTCGACGTTTTGCTGATTCATCCGTGCGTAATTATCGGGGTACCAGCTGTCGGTGCCGATGAGGATCCCCAACCGGCCGGCCGGCGTGTTGATCACATTGATCCGGGAGTCGCCTGCCGCTTTGACGTAACGCTTATGGTAGCGGCTGGTAAACAGCTGGCGTTGGGGCTGGCCCAGCGGCTTGCCGTCACTGCCGAAGGTCACGCTGCTGTTGTACAAGGCGCCGCTGCCGACCTGCAACTGCCCGTCTTCCACGCGTGGGTCAGGCAGTACGATGGAGCCTGCCACCAGCGTTACCTCGAATTCCTTGGCCAGCCCGCCGAAAACGTTCTGATAATCGCGCACCATGGAGCGCGCCTTCATCCGCAGACGCGCATCGTCCACACGTTTTTCGCCCTCGGCAGTCATCATCGCCGTGACGAATTTCAGCGGATTGCTCCAGGCCAGCCAGTCCATGGACTCGTCCACGGTGGCAGCCTGATAGAACTGGTTCTTCTCACCACTGGCATACAACCAGGTGCCGATGTGCTCAGGCAGTACGACGATAGTCCGGGCATTGAGCAGTCCCTGGTCGCGCGCTTGCTGCAGGTAGGCTGCCAGTTTGCGATGCAGATGCGACAGGTCCTGATAATCGGTGGGAAACAGCTCGGGCTCGATGCCCAGCAGGTTGCCCCGTTCGCCGGGCTGCCCTTCATTGATGGCCAGGCGGATGCGCAGATCCGACAGGTAATGCCCCATCGGGCGCTGCTCGGTCCAGAGTGCGTAACTGACAAGGCTGGCCAGGCTCACCAGAATGAGGCACGTGGCAAAGAATTTACGCATAAGAGGGGCGCACGGCTGCCTGAGTGAAATAGTCGACTAGGGTAGGACTACACCCGGCGCTTGCCAAGGGGTGATGCGCGTTTGGATCAATAACTTGTCACTTTCGGTCATTGAGTGTGATCGGGCGGCTCTTTACTGTTGCGCCATAAAGGGTCTACAGGATCCTGATGAAGAGGGCACGCAGAGGTCCTCATCTACCCGTGATTGAAACGATGGAGCTCCGCCATGACTGCTGCTCATTACCCGCATCTGCTGTCCCCGCTGGATCTGGGCTTCACCACGCTGCGCAACCGCAGCCTGATGGGCTCGATGCACACCGGGCTTGAAGAGAAGCCAGGCGGTTTCGAGCGCATGGCGGCGTACTTTGCCGAGCGTGCACAGGGTGGTGTGGGCCTGATGGTGACGGGTGGCATCGCGCCGAACGAAGAGGGCGGCGTCTACGATGGTGCAGCCAAGCTCACGACCCCGGAAGAAGCCTTGCAGCATCGCGTCGTGACCCAGGCGGTTCACGAGGCAGGCGGCAAGATCTGTCTGCAGATCCTGCATGCCGGGCGCTATGCGTACAGCCGCAAGCAGGTCGCGCCCAGTGCGATTCAGGCACCGATCAACCCGTTCAAGCCGCGTGAACTGGACGAAGAGGGCATCGAAAAGCAGATCAGCGATTTTGTGACCTGCTCGACCCTCGCTCAGAGCGCAGGCTATGACGGCGTGGAGATCATGGGGTCGGAGGGTTACTTCATCAATCAGTTCCTGGCCGCGCATACCAACCACCGTACCGACCGCTGGGGCGGCAGTTACGAAAACCGTATGCGTCTGGCGGTAGAGATCGTGACGCGTGTGCGTGAGGCCGTTGGCCCGAATTTCATCATCATCTTCCGCTTGTCGATGCTGGATCTGGTCGAAGGCGGCAGCACCTGGCAGGAAATCGTGCAACTGGCAAAGGCCGTCGAGCAGGCGGGCGCGACGATCATCAACACCGGTATCGGCTGGCACGAAGCGCGGATTCCGACCATCGCCACCAAGGTCCCACGCGCCGCGTTCAGCAAGGTCACGGCCAAGCTGCGTGGTTCGGTGAACATTCCGTTGATCACCACCAACCGGATCAACACCCCGGAAGTCGCTGAACGGATTCTCAGTGAAGGCGATGCGGACATGGTCTCCATGGCGCGGCCTTTCCTGGCTGATCCGGAATTCGTCAACAAGGCTGCGGCCGGGCAGGCAGAACTGATCAACACCTGCATCGGCTGCAATCAGGCGTGTCTGGACCATACCTTCGGCGGCAAGCTGACCAGTTGTCTGGTCAACCCGCGCGCCTGTCACGAAACCGAACTGAATTATCTGCCCACCCGACAGATCAAGAAGATCGCCGTTGTTGGCGCAGGTCCTGCCGGGCTGGCGGCGGCCACCGTGGCTGCCGAGCGCGGACATCAGGTGACCCTGTTCGATTCCGCCAGCGAAATCGGCGGTCAGTTCAACATCGCCAAGCGCATTCCGGGCAAGGAGGAGTTTTCCGAAACCCTGCGCTATTTCACTCACAAGGTGCAGGACACCGGTATCGACCTGCGTCTGAATACCCGCGTGACTGCGCAGGATCTGTTGGGCGCGGGCTTTGACGACGTCATCCTGGCCACCGGCATCGCTCCGCGTACACCGGCCATTCCCGGTATCGACAACCCGAAGGTGCTCAGCTATCTGGACGTGATTCTGCAGCGCAAGCCGGTAGGGCGCAGCGTGGCGGTGATCGGCGCGGGTGGTATCGGTTTCGACGTGTCGGAGTATCTGGTCCATCAGGGTATCGCCACCAGTCTGGATCGTGAGGCGTTCTGGAAAGAGTGGGGCATCGACACCACGTTGGAAGCGCGCGGTGGCGTGGCGGGGATCAAGCCGGAAGTTCATGCGCCGGCGCGTCAGGTTTTCCTGTTGCAGCGCAAAAGCTCCAAGGTCGGCGACGGTCTGGGCAAGACCACCGGCTGGATTCATCGCACGGGCTTGAAGAACAAGCAGGTGCAGATGCTCAACAGCGTTCAGTACCTGAAAATCGACGATGCCGGTTTGCACATCCGCATCGGCGAAGAGGGTGAGGAAAAGCTGTTGCCGGTGGACAATATCGTGATCTGCGCCGGGCAGGACCCGTTGCGTGAACTGTATGACGATCTGGTCGCGGCGAAGCAGAGCGTGCATCTGATCGGTGGCGCGGACGTCGCAGCCGAACTGGACGCCAAGCGGGCGATCGATCAGGGCTCGCGGCTGGCCGCCGGGCTGTGACATCGCTCGCGGGCAGGTAAACTGCGGCTCGTTTCATAACCGGCCTTCACCATGATCCGCGATGCCCTCGACTGGCAACCCGTTGCAGCGCTTGAACCCCTCGACTTCGACTGGCTGCAACAGGCCGGGGTCGAGGTCAAGGTTTTGCGTCTGGACCTCATCGACCCGCTGATCAGCGGCAACAAATGGTTCAAGCTGATCGGGCACCTGACTCAGGCTGTCCGCGTCGGGGCAACGGGAGCGATCAGCCTGGGCGGTGCCCACTCCAACCATCTCCACGCGCTGGCCGCAGCGGGCAAGCGCTTTGGCTTCCCTACTGTCGGTCTGTTGCGCGGTCATCCGCAGGAAACCCCAACCGTGCTAGACCTACAAGCCTTCGGCATGCAGTTGCACTGGCTCGGTTACGCCGGTTATCGCGAGCGTCATGCGGCTGATTTCTGGCTTCCCTGGCAGGCGAGCCATCCGGCGTTCTACCCGATCCCTGAGGGTGGTGGCGGTTTGCCGGGCACCGTGGGCTGCGCCCGGCTGTTGTCGTTGGTTCGCAGCCAGCTTGGGCAATCGGGGTGGGACGATTATCACGGCTGGTGGCTGGCCGCAGGGACCGGCACGACGCTGGCGGGGCTGGTCATCGCCGAGCAGGGTCGCCATCCGGTGTATGGCGCGATGGCGGTGCCGGATGATCATGGCGTCGCGCAGAACGTTGTGACATTGGCCGGTGATGACAAGCCCGGCTGGCAGTTGCTCGATGCCAGCCGAGGCGCGTTCGCCAGAACCGACCCCCTGTTGCTGGAATTCATGACCCAATGTGAAACGCACAGTGGCGTGCCGCTTGAGCCGATCTATACGGGCAAAGCCTTGCTGGCACTGCATGACGAGGTGCTGGCTGGCCGCTTCAAGCCTGGCACCCGTCTGGTTTTTGTCCATACCGGTGGGTTGCAGGGCCGACGTGCGATGGGGCTAAAGCCCGCGCCAGAGCCATTGGCATGAAACCTGTACCGAATGCGCCGAGGCGTCGGCCCTGACTATGCGGATGACTGTTCTGGACTGAGGTGTCCGGGTCGCTGTCTCGATAATCGATCCATTCCAGATCAATACGCCGAGGTCAGCATGACAACTACCGCCGCAGAACACGTGGATCCTGCCACGCTGAGAAAAGTCATCGTGGCCGCTGCCATTGGCAACTTTGTCGAATGGTTCGACTTTGCCGTCTATGGCTTTCTGGCCACCACCATCGCCTTGCAGTTCTTCCCCAGCGGCGACACCAGCGCCGCGCTATTGAAAACCTTCGCCGTGTTTGCCGTGGCGTTTGCGTTCAGGCCGTTGGGCGGCATCTTTTTCGGCATGCTGGGTGACCGAATCGGCCGCAAGCGGACGTTGGCCATGACCATTCTGCTGATGGCGGCGGCAACAACACTGATCGGTTTGCTGCCCACGTACGCCGCCATCGGTGTGACCGCGCCTATTCTTCTGACCATCATCCGCTGCGCTCAAGGTTTTTCGGCGGGTGGGGAATATGCCGGTGCCTGCGCCTACCTGATGGAGCATGCTCCGCGCACGCAACGCGCCTGGTACGGCAGTTTCGTCCCGGTCTCGACGTTTTCCGCCTTCGCGGCGGCGGCCGTGGTGGCTTACGCGCTTGAGGCTTCGTTGTCCGCTGAAGCCATGGGCAGTTGGGGCTGGCGTCTGCCGTTCCTGATCGCCGCGCCGCTGGGGCTGGTCGGTTTGTACCTGCGCTGGAAACTGGACGAAACCCCGGCGTTCCAGGCGGTCACCAAGGAGCACGCGGTCGCTCATTCACCGCTCAAGGAAACGCTGCGTAACCACGCAGCCGCTATCTGTTGCCTGGGCGCGTTCGTGTCGCTGACGGCGCTGTCGTTCTATATGTTCACCACCTATTTCGCGACCTATCTGCAGGTGGCGGGCGGCTTGAGTCGGGCGTCGGCGTTGCTGGTGTCGTTGATTGCCCTGGCGTTTGCCGCCGCGATCTGCCCGCTGGCCGGGGCGTATTCTGACCGGGTAGGGCGTCGCGTCACCATGGCCACGGCTTGCATACTGTTGATGCTGGTGGTGTTCCCGTCGTTTTTGATGGCCAGTTCCGGCTCGTTCGCAGCGTCCGTGATCGGCGTGATGCTGCTGGCGGTCGGCGCGGTGCTGTGTGGTGTGGTTACGGCAGCGCTGCTGTCGGAGACGTTTCCGACCCGAACGCGGTACACCGCGTCGGCCATCACCTACAACATGGCTTACACGCTGTTTGGCGGCACGGCACCCTTGATGGCGACCTGGCTGATCAGCACGACCGGCAGCAACCTGTCCCCGGCGTTCTACCTGATTGCCGTCGCGGTGATGGCGATGGTGGGCGGTCTGGCCCTGCCCGAGACTTCCAGAGTTTCGTTGCATGATGTGGCGGTTGCGGATGAAAGCGTGGCAGCGCCTTCGGCGCACACGCATGCATAACGCCTGCTTACGGATGTGACGCTCCGCGTCACACATGGCACGGACTGCGGACTCAGTGAGCCGAGCGCATGGCTCACGTCCCCTTTTCGCCCCTCGGCGACTCACTTTGACGGAGCAAAGTGAGCAAACTCCTTCGCTCCGGTTTCGGCCCCGGCTTCGCCGGGGTTCCTTCGTCCTGACACTGATTCGGGGGTCGCTGCAAATGGGCCATCCATGGCCCAGTACAGCTCAATCGGCATCCATGCCGATTGCCCCCCGAATCAGCGCCAGGACTCAGCCTTCACCCACGTCGCAATCGGCGGTGTTCGCACTATCGCGCAAAAAAAGCACGGCAGTGCCGCTGTCTCACTGAATAGCCAGATGACTTGTGTATAACGATGAGCGCAGAACGATGGGCACGATCAGTCAAGTCACTGATCACCGATCATTACCACGCTCCGCGTGGTAATGCATCTCAGGACGCTCCGCGTCCCGGCGTGCACGCAGATATACCCCATTGATCAGACCCATTGGGATGCAGAGCGTCCCGAGCGGCATGCCAACGCAGAGCATTGGCACGATCACTGTCAAATACCTTGTCTTTGCCAATGGCTGAACCGGTTTACAAAAACGCAACAAAACGTGGCACACCTGCTCCAAAAAATGGCACATTGGCGCGCCCTGGTACGCGTGACACATCTTGTAATCATCCGTCCGGGGACACCCGAAAATCTTTTATGGATGAATCCCATGGCGACCAGTGCTCAGCCAGGTGCGGCGACGGCCACGACAACCCCACAATCCAGCCCGCTGGTGATGCGCATCATCGGTGCGGTTGCCCTCGCGCACCTGATCAATGACCTGATCCAAGCGATCCTGCCGTCGATCTACCCGATGCTCAAGGCCAGTTATGACCTGAGCTTCACCCAGATCGGCCTGATCACCCTGACGTTTCAGATCACGGCGTCGCTGTTGCAGCCCTGGGTCGGCTATTACACGGATCGCCATCCCAACCCGCTGGTATTGCCAGTGGGTTCGATCTGCACCCTGATCGGCATCGTGATGATGTCGATGGTCGGCACATTTCCGCTGATTCTGCTCGCCGCCGCGCTCATCGGCATCGGTTCGTCCACCTTTCACCCGGAAGCCTCGCGTATCGCGAGACTGGCCTCGGGCGGGCGTTACGGGCTTGCGCAGTCGACGTTCCAAGTGGGTGGCAACACCGGCTCGGCGTTCGGCCCGTTGCTGGCGGCTGCGATCATCATCCCGTTCGGGCAGGGTAATGTGGCCTGGATCGGCCTGTTCGCGTTGTTTTCCCTGGGCCTGCTCTACGCGATCAGCCGCTGGTACCGCGCGCACCTGAACCTGTTCAAGCTCAAGGCCGGGCAGGCCGCCACGCACGGCCTGTCGAGAAAGCGGGTGATCGCCTCGTTGGCCGTGCTGGCGTTTCTGGTGTTCTCCAAGTTCTTCTACATGACCAGCCTGACCAGCTACTTCACGTTCTACCTGATCGAGAAGTTCGACCTGTCCGTAGCCAGTTCGCAGTTGCACCTGTTCCTGTTTCTGGGCGCGGTGGCGGCGGGTACGTTCTTCGGCGGTCCGATTGGCGACAGGATCGGTCGCAAGGCGGTCATCTGGTTCTCGATCCTCGGCGCCGCGCCTTTCACCCTGGCGCTGCCTTACGCAGACCTGTTCTGGACCAGCGTGCTGAGCGTGATCATCGGCTTCGTGCTGGCGTCGGCGTTCTCCGCCATCGTGGTCTACGCCCAGGAACTGGTACCCGGCAACGTCGGCATGATCGCCGGGCTTTTCTTCGGTCTGATGTTCGGCTTCGGCGGTATCGGCGCAGCCTTGCTCGGCAGTCTGGCCGACAGCCACGGCATTCTCTTCGTTTACAACCTGTGTTCGTACCTGCCGCTGCTTGGCATTCTCGCGATCTTCCTGCCCCGGACTAAATGATGCTAATAGCAACGCTGATCTTCCTGTTCACCATCACGCTCGTCATCTGGCAGCCCAAAGGGCTCAGTGTCGGATGGAGCGCAGTGCTCGGGGCGGGTCTGGCGTTGCTGACCGGCGTGGTTCATCTCAGCGATATTGCAGTGGTGTGGGGCATCATCTGGAATGCCACTGCCACTTTCATTTCGCTGATCATCATCACGTTGCTGCTGGATGAGGCGGGTTTCTTTTCCTGGACGGCGCTGCACGTGGCGCGGTGGGGCAATGGCAAGGGGCGGCGTCTGTTCGCATTCTTCGTATTGTTCGGCGCACTGGTGTCGGCGCTGTTCGCCAACGATGGCGCGGTGTTGATCCTGACGCCGATCGTGATCGCGATGATGCTGGCGCTACGCTTTTCCCCGGCCTCGACCCTGGCCTTTGTCATGGCTGCCGGATTCATTTCCGACACTGCCAGCCTGCCGCTGGTGGTGTCGAATCTGGTGAACATAGTGTCGGCGGACTATTTCAAGATCGGCTTCAACCGCTATGCGGCGGTGATGGTGCCGGTCAATCTGGTCAGCGTTGCGGCCACGCTGGCGGTATTGATGCTGTATTTCCGTCGTGACATCCCGCGTGACTTCGATCCGGAGCAGCTTGAGAAGCCGGAAACCACCATCAAGGACCGGGCAACCTTCATGGCTGGCTGGTGGGTGCTGCTGATCCTGCTGGTGGGCTGTTTCGCACTTGAACCGCTGGGGATTCCGATCAGCGCGATCTCGGCGACCTGCGCGGTGCTGTTGCTGGGCATCGCCGCCAAGGGCCATACGATTTCCACGCGCAAGGTCGTCAAGGAAGCACCGTGGCACATCGTGGTGTTCTCGCTGGGCATGTATCTGGTGGTCTACGGCCTGCGCAACGCCGGGCTGACCGGTTATCTGGCCAGTCTGCTGGACTGGTTCGCCGGTTACGGTATCTGGGGCGCGGCGATGGGCACGGGCGTGATGACCGCATTCCTGTCGTCGATCATGAACAACATGCCGACAGTCCTGATCGGTCTGTTGTCCATCGAAGGCAGTCATGCGACCGGTGCCATTCAGGAAGCGATGATTTACGCCAACGTGATCGGCAGCGACCTGGGACCGAAAATCACCCCGATCGGCAGTCTGGCAACCCTGCTGTGGCTGCACGTGTTGCAACGCAAGGGCATCACCATCGGCTGGGGTTATTACTTCAAGGTCGGCATCGTGCTGACCTTGCCGGTGTTGCTGATCACACTGGCGGCGCTGGCAGTGCGATTGGGTTGAACGGATGGCTGGTGTCGGCCAGGTTCGGCCACAGGTCCGACACCAGAAACAATCGCTCGGCTTCTTCCCACTCGCCGTCGGCATTCTCGGTCAGGCGCACCAGCAGCTGCGCCGGTGCCAGCGGGTCGAGTTGGGTCAGCCAGTCCTGTAACTGTTCACTGCTCCACGCCTGTCGATAGTGCGCGGGTGCCAGCCAGGCGTGGCGGGGCAGCGGTTGCCAGCGACCTGTTTCGCTCTGGCTCATGAACCGCTCCCAGTCGCGCTGATGCAGCCAGCGGCCTTTCAAATGCTGATGATGCGCTCCCACAGGTGGATCGGCAGATCCGGGCCAAGGGTAGAGCAGATACCCACCCAGCCACAGCTCGGCGCTGAATGTCTCGATGCCCAGAGCTGCCAGGGTCGAGCGACTTTCCGGTCGTGAAGAAATCGGCAGTTGATGCTGGCTCAGGTGCGCCAGCTTGCGATCCAGCCGGTCGTGACAGCCAGGGCCCAGCCATTGCGTCGGGTCGCTGCCGTCGCCGTCCTGCGGGCCGAGATACAGCTTTATCGCCAGCTCTACATGATGCACGCCGTCGCGGTCGCGCAGCAGCATATCCAGTTCGCCCAGTGTCTGACCGTCCAGGCGGATCGGCAGGTTGGCGGCGATGATCTCCACGCCCGGCGCGTGCTGCACTGCGAATTGCCAGAGTCTTTCGTAATAACGCCCCAGACGGCGCGTGGAGGCCTGCGCGATCCAGTGCTCCAGCTCCCGGCTGTCCTGATCCAGTTCACGAAGGAAATCGGCCAGTCGTTGTGGCGCCTTGACCCAGTCGCTCCCGGCCAGTGGATGGCGTTGCGGCCAGGGCGTGGCATCGAGCATGGGCGGCGCCAGAATGACCCACGCAAGGTCGCGCACCTCAGGGTGTCGCAACTGACGCGGCAGGTCGATCAGATCGGGGAATAAAGTCATGTATCGAGAATAGCTTGAGTCGGGTATGGCAGGTCGAGTGTTTTATCAGACGTCAGGTCGATATTGTTCACACCACAGGCGATCAAATCACTATCACGCTGTCAGGCCGGCCAAAGCGATCATTGCTTTGTAACAATTGCTTCGTAGCAATTCCTTCGCAGCAATTGATTCGTAACAATGACAGGCATATCTTGATGCTGGCATTTTAATACGAGCTTGTATTCAGGCGTTGAATTGCAACAGGCTTGAAAGTCCCTTGTGCTGTTAACAGGATGGCACAGCGAACGGGGCAATATGTGTCGTGATCAGGGTTTGGAAGGCCTGGAGTTTTCAATGAATGCTGAAATGCAGGCCCGGATAAAGAATCTTCTCTCACCTGCCGTTGCACTTGCGCAATGCCTGGCGATCCTGTGCTGGGTCATTGTTCTGCTGGTGACACCGGGCGTCCAGTACGGCGTTCTGGAAATCGCGCTTACCCTGGGGCTTCTTTCTATCTGTGTGGTGCAATGCCGAGCAAGGAATTTCAAGGTCTGGCGGCTGGCGGGCGTTCTCTTCGTGATCATGGTCGCCTGCTGTTTTGCCAGAGCCAGTCAGTTGAACAGCGCCATGGGCATCAATTGGGCATTGCCCATTGCCGTAATGATTATTCTGGGGTCGACATTGTTGATGGTTTATACCCGGGATTATGTCGTCGTGACGATGCTCTCCTGGATCATTCTCTCTCCCGCGCGTGGTATTGAACCCGGCGCGGTGGCTTATATATTCATCGCGTTGCTGTTTATTGCATCGACCAGCCTCGGCATTCTTCTCAATCACACCTACACCCGGACGATTAGAAATGTACTGTCGCTGGAAAGCCGCTTTCGCGAACTTTCATTGACTGATCACCTGACGGATATATTGAATCGTCGCGCCCTGATGGAGTCGCTTGAATATCATCTGGATGCCCGAAGTGCCGGTTATTTTCTGATGCTGGATATTGATGACTTCAAGCGGATCAATGACGAGTCCGGCCATGACGTCGGTGATGACGTGCTGCGATACATGGCCTCGTGCCTCAAACGAACGGATGGCAGCCTCGCGTATGGACGTCTGGGCGGTGAGGAATTCGGCGTGATCCTGCCGGTCTGCGGCGAGCACCAGGCGCTGGACTATGTGAGCCGCCTGCTGGACACCATCAGGCAATCAGCGACCGGTTACCCCTTCACCTGCAGCGCCGGGCTGGCTGAAATCGACGCCGAATCGACCGCTTTTCAAGTGATCAAGACGGCGGACGTCAACCTGTATCAGGCCAAGGGGGCAGGCAAGGACATGGCCTTCTGGAAAAACTCGCCGCTGGCTGACTCGACGGCAGGGCGCTTGTACCCCGAGCGTGATCAGGTGCAGGGGCTGGTGCCGTCTCCCGGCCTGGAGCCCTGAAACGGCGCCTGCTGCTGCACGTCCGTTTGCCGCTGCGCGGTGCTTTCGCCCATAATCCCCTTTTCCAAGCCGTCTCGAACCCGCAGCAGGAGTCTCATGGAGCAATTTCGCAATATCGGCATCATCGGCCGCCTGGGCAGTGTTCAGGTGCTCGATACCGTGCGCCGACTCAAGAAATTCCTGTTGGACCGGCATCTTCACGTCATCCTTGAAGAGACCATCGCCGAAGTGCTGCCGGGTCACGGCCTGCAGACCTCGTCGCGCAAGATGCTCGGTGAAGTCTGCGACATGGTGATCGTGGTCGGCGGCGACGGCAGTCTGCTGGGTGCTGCCCGGGCGTTGGCCAGGCACAACGTGCCGGTTCTGGGTATTAACCGGGGCAGCCTGGGGTTCCTGACTGACATCCGTCCCGACGAGCTGGAGGTCAAGTGCGCCGAAGTGCTGGACGGGCATTATCTGGTCGAGAACCGTTTTCTGCTGCAGGCCGAGGTTCGCCGTCATGGCGAGGCGATCGGGCAGGGCGATGCGCTTAACGACGTGGTGCTGCACCCCGGCAAATCGACGCGGATGATCGAGTTCGAGATCTACATCGACGGCCAGTTTGTGTGCAGCCAGAAGGCTGACGGCCTGATCGTTGCCACCCCGACCGGTTCGACAGCCTATGCGTTGTCGGCGGGCGGCCCGATCATGCACCCCAAGCTCGACGCTATCGTTATCGTGCCGATGTACCCGCACACCTTGTCCGGCCGGCCCATCGTGGTCGATGGCAACAGCGAGCTGAAAATCGTGGTCGCCAAGGACATGACGATCTATCCGCAAGTCTCCTGTGACGGGCAGAACCACTTCACCTGCGCGCCCGGCGACACCATTACGGTCAGCAAGAAACCGCAGAAGCTGCGCCTGATTCATCCTCTGGACCACAACTACTACGAAGTCTGCCGCACCAAGCTCGGCTGGGGCAGCCGGCTTGGTGCTGGAGGCGACTGATGATCGATCCGGCGCGTGGCTACGATCTGATCGGTGACGTGCATGGGTGTGCTCATACCCTGGAGCATCTGCTGGAGCTTCTCGGTTACCGCCTCCAGGCTGGCGTGTGGCGCCACCCTGAACGCATCGCGATCTTTCTCGGTGACATCATTGACCGCGGGCCTCGCATCCGTGAGTCGCTGCATATCGTTCATGACATGGTCCAGGCCGGTCAGGCGTACTGCATCATGGGCAACCATGAATTCAACGCACTGGGCTGGGTCACGCCGGCGTTGCCGGAAAGCGGCCACCGCTTCGTGCGTGAGCACACGCCGCGTCACGCCAAGCTGATCGGCGAGACGCTGGCGCAGTTCGAACAGCATCCCGATGAGTGGAAAGCCTTCGTCGAGTGGTTCTATGAGCTGCCTCTGTACCTGGATGCAGGGCGTTTCAGGGTGGTGCATGCCTGTTGGGATGCAACCCTGATCGATCCGTTGCGCGGTCTGCACGGTACCGGTTGCATCGATAAACACTTCGTCCAGGCCTCGGCCGTGCCCGGCAGTTTTGCCAGCAATGTGTTCAACCGCCTGCTGCGCGGCACCGACATGCGCCTGCCGCACGGTCTGACCCTGACCGGTGGTGACGGCCTAACCCGTGCCTTCTTCCGCACCAAGTTCTGGGAAGACGATCCGCAGACCTACGGCGATATCGTGTTCCAGCCCGACGCGCTGCCCGAGGGCGTGGCCAAGACGCCATTGTCCACTTCCGAAAAGAACGCGCTGCTGCGTTACGGCAGTGACGAGCCGATGCTGTTCGTCGGTCATTATTGGCGCAGTGGTATTCCTGCACCCATCCGGCCGAACCTGGCCTGTCTGGATTACAGTGCCGTGCTCTACGGCAAACTGGTCGCTTACCGACTGGATCAGGAAACACACATCGATCCGGACAAATTCGTCTGGGTCGACGTACAGCGTCCCGAGGTTTCACGATGAACCCTGTTGCAGCACTGCGTCTGCCGTTGAACGCTGACCTGAGCGGTTTCGTGACCCTGTTGCAGCGTCTGCAGATTCCGCACCGGGTCAGTGAGGAAGTGGGCGAACAGGTACTGTGGGTGCCGGACGCGGGAGAGTTGGTGCAAGACGTCCGAGAGCTGTACGAGCGTTTCCCCCAAGGTGACGAAGCCTTTCAATTGCCCGGCAGCACTCAGGCTCCGGTCACCGGTGGTCCCGGTGTGATGCATCAGTTGCGACGTTGCCCGGTGACCGCGCTGGTGCTGCTGGTCACGTTGCTCGTCGCCGGTCTGACCTTGCTGGGCGACAATCTGGAAGCCATTCGCTGGCTGACGTTTCTGGACTTCCGCGTTCAGGGTGATTACGCCACCTTCCTGCCGCTGGATGACATGCTTGCCAGTGGTCAGTGGTGGCGGATCGTATCGCCCATGCTGATTCACTTCGGCATCCTGCATCTGGCCATGAACGGCATGTGGTACTGGGAGCTGGGTCGGCGGATCGAGATTCGTCAGGGCAGCTGGCAGTTGTTGGGTCTGACGCTGCTGTTCTCGGCAGTGTCCAACTATGTTCAGTACCTGTCGTCCGGTCCAAGTCTGTTCGGTGGGCTGTCCGGTGTGCTTTATGGTCTGCTCGGCCATTGCTGGATTTTCCAGATGCTGGCGCCCAATCCTGTCTACCGCCTGCCGCGCGGCGTGCTGGCGATGATGCTGATCTGGCTGGTGCTGTGCCTGTCAGGTCTGGTGAGCATGCTCGGCTTTGGCGAAATCGCCAACGGTGCCCACGTCGGCGGCCTGATCATTGGTTGTATTACCGGCCTGCTGGGTGGTGCGCTCGCGCGCCGCAAGGCCTAAAATTGCCCGCTATTTTCTGGAGTGCGCCATGTCGTCTTTTGTAGAAATGATTGAAAACATCACCCCGGATATCTACGAGAGCCTGAAACTGGCCGTGGAAATCGGCAAATGGTCCGATGGTCGCAAGCTGACCCAGGAGCAGCGTGAGCTGTCGCTGCAGGCATTGATCGCCTGGGAAGCGCAGAACCTGCCTGAAGACCAGCGCACCGGTTACATGGGGCCGCAGGAATGTTCGTCCAAGTCGGCACCGGTGCCCAATATCCTGTTCAAGTCGGATGCCATCCATTGATCGAGATTGGACGCGGCGCCGTAAACAAGATGTCCGTGCGCCAGGACGACGATTCATCGCTGGTGCAGTACGCTTTTCGCCTGGGCGACACTGAAATCGCCGTCAACCCGCTGATCGGCAAGACGGTCCGTCTGGAATTTCTGGGCGCCATTCATTGCAGCCACTGCGGTCGCAAGACCAAGTCCAGCTACAGCCAGGGTTATTGCTACCCTTGCATGCTCAAGCTGGCGCAGTGCGACGTGTGCATCATGAGCCCGGAAAAATGCCATCACGACCAGGGCACCTGCCGTGATCCGTCGTGGGGCGAGCAGTTCTGCATGACTGACCACATTGTCTACCTGGCCAATTCGTCGGGCGTGAAGGTGGGCATCACGCGTTCCACCCAGTTGCCGACCCGCTGGCTGGACCAGGGCGCCAGCCAGGCGCTGCCGATCCTGCGCGTCGCTACGCGTCAGCAGTCGGGCTTTGTCGAAGACCTGTTGCGCAGTCAGGTGGCCGACCGTACCAACTGGCGAGCCTTGCTCAAGGGTGATGCCCAGCCGGTGGACCTCAAGGCTATCCGTCAGGAGCTGTTCGACACCTGCGGCGCGGGCCTGCTGGGATTGCAAGAACGATTCGGTCTGCAAGCCATCCAATTACTTCATGACGCCGAGCCCGTCGAGTTTCGCTATCCGGTCGAGGCTTATCCGACCAAGATCGTAAGCTTCAACCTGGACAAGAACCCGATTGCCGAGGGCACGCTGCTGGGGATCAAAGGCCAATACCTGATCTTCGATACAGGCGTGATCAATATTCGCAAATACACGGCCTACCAGCTGGCCGTGCATCAGTAAAAGGATTCCAGCATGCGCACCGAACAACCGACCATGATCTACCTGAAGGATTATCAGGCGCCCGAGTACCTCATCGACGAGACGAACCTGACGTTCGAGCTGTTCGACGACCACTCGCTGGTCCACGCGCAACTGGTCATGCGCCGTAACCCTGCGCGTGGTGCCGGTCTGCCGCCACTGGTGCTGGACGGTCAGCACCTGGAGCTGCTGTCGGTAAATCTGGACGACGTCGAGCTGACGGCGGTCGATTATCAACTGACCGAAGACCACCTGACCCTGCACCCCAAGGCAGAGCGCTTCACGGTCGACAGTACCGTGCGCATCCACCCGGAAACCAACACCGCACTGGAAGGGCTGTACAAGTCCAGCGGCATGTTCTGCACCCAGTGCGAAGCCGAAGGCTTTCGCAAGATCACCTATTACCTTGACCGCCCTGACGTGATGAGCAAGTTCACCACGACGGTCAGCGCAGAGAAACACAGCTTCCCGATCCTGCTGTCCAATGGCAATCCGGTTGCCAGCGGCGAGGAAGAGGACGGTCGTCACTGGGCGACCTGGGAAGATCCGTTCATGAAACCGGCCTACCTGTTCGCGCTGGTAGCGGGCGATCTGTGGTGTGTCGAAGACACCTTCACCACCATGAGCCAGCGGGTCGTGACCCTGCGCATCTATGTCGAGCCGGAAAACATCGACAAGTGCCAGCACGCCATGAACAGCCTCAAGAAGTCCATGCGCTGGGACGAGGAGACCTATGGTCGTGAGTACGATCTGGACATCTTCATGATAGTCGCCGTCAACGACTTCAACATGGGCGCGATGGAGAACAAGGGTCTCAACATCTTCAACTCCAGCGCCGTGCTGGCCCGTGCCGAGACCGCCACCGACGCCGCTCACCAGCGCGTCGAGGCCATCGTGGCACACGAATACTTCCACAACTGGTCGGGCAACCGCGTGACCTGCCGTGACTGGTTCCAGCTGTCGCTCAAGGAAGGCTTCACGGTTTACCGCGACGCAGGCTTCTCCGCCGACATGAACTCGGCCACGGTCAAGCGCATTCAGGATGTCGCGTTCCTTCGCACTCACCAGTTCGCCGAAGATGCAGGCCCGATGGCCCATGCCGTGCGTCCTGACAGCTTCATCGAGATTTCCAACTTCTACACCCTGACCGTGTACGAGAAGGGGTCCGAAGTGGTCGGCATGCTGCATACCCTGCTGGGCGCCGACGGCTTCCGCAAGGGCAGCGATCTGTACTTCGAGCGGCATGACGGCCAGGCCGTGACCTGCGATGACTTCATCAAGGCGATGGAAGATGCCAACGGCGTCGACCTGACCCAGTTCAAGCGCTGGTACAGCCAGGCCGGTACGCCGCGTCTGGCGGTCAGCGAGTCCTATGACAGCGCAGCCGGCACCTACAGCCTGACCTTCCGCCAGAGCTGCCCGACCACACCGGGTCAACCGGGCGATCAGAAACAGCCGTTCGTGATTCCGGTCGAGCTGGGCCTGCTGGACAGTCAGGGCAACGACATTGCGCTGCGTCTGTCGGGCGAAGCGTCAGCCACGGGTACCACGCGCGTGCTGTCGGTGACCGAGGCCGAGCAGACGTTCACGTTCGTCGATGTCACTGAAAAGCCGTTGCCATCCCTGCTGCGCGGCTTCTCGGCACCGGTGAAGCTGAGCTTCCCTTACGACCGCGACCAGCTGATGTTCCTGATGCAGCACGACAGCGATGGCTTCAACCGCTGGGATGCCGGTCAGCAACTGTCGGTGCAGGTTCTGCAGGAAATGATTGCTCAACATCAACAAGGTCAGGCACTGGTCATGGACCAGCGTCTGGTGACAGCGCTGGGCACCGTGCTGGCTGACGAGCAGTTGGATCAGGCAATGGTCGCGGAAATTCTGTCGCTGCCGGGCGAGGCGTATCTGACTGAAATCAGCGAAGTGGCGGACGTCGAAGCCATTCATGCGGCGCGCGAATTCGCCCGTCAGCAATTGGCGGACAGCCTGTTCGACGGTTTGTGGGCGCGTTATCAAGCCAATCGTGACATCTCCAAAGTCACACCTTACGTCGCCGAGGCCGAGCATTTCGCCCGCCGTGCGTTGCAGAACATCGCGCTGTCGTACCTCATGCTCAGCGGCAAGCCGCAGGTGTTGACCGCGACCATCGACCAGTTCGATACCAGCGACAACATGACCGAGCGCCTGACTGCACTGGCCGTACTGGTCAACTCGCCGTTCACCGAAGAGCGTGACAAGGCGCTGGCCGTGTTCGCGGAAAACTTCAAGGACAACGCGCTGGTCATGGATCAGTGGTTCAGCGTCCAGGCTGGCAGCACCCAGCCGGGTGGCCTGGAGCGGGTCAAAGAGCTGATGCAGCATCCTGCGTTCAACCTCAAGAACCCCAACAAGGTCCGCGCCCTGATTGGTGCCTTTGCCGCGCAGAACCTGATCAACTTCCATGCTGCGGACGGCTCTGGCTATCGCTTCCTGGCGGACCTGGTCATCGAGCTGAACGGCTTCAACCCTCAGATCGCCTCCCGCCAGTTGGCTCCACTGACTCGCTGGCGCAAATACGACAGCGCCCGTCAGGCCCTGATGAAAGCCGAGCTGGAGCGCATCCTTGCTTCCGGCAAGTTGTCGCCGGATGTGTATGAAGTGGTGAGCAAGAGCCTGGCCGAATAAGGGCTTATGTAATGAAGGGTGTGATGTCGGCACTCTGAACAGAAGGGCTGTCCGCTGCGGGGGACGGCCCTTTTTTATGCAGTGAGTGACCGGGCGTT
Organism: Pseudomonas viridiflava; assembly: GCF_900184295.1. Taxonomy (NCBI): domain Bacteria; kingdom Pseudomonadati; phylum Pseudomonadota; class Gammaproteobacteria; order Pseudomonadales; family Pseudomonadaceae; genus Pseudomonas; species Pseudomonas viridiflava. Next base: position 4,192,882 of record NZ_LT855380.1, on the reverse strand, counting down.
TCAGACACCACAGATTGCGCGCGCAATGATCGCGTGAACATCGAGACAAATCCTACGAAAAATCTCACATGTGATATATATCCAGCCGTGAAAACTTCTGATACGTTGCTCATCAGTTTCATGGCCATACACAAGGGGAAGCGCCAATGCCTCGTAAAACCAAGGGCGATAACGCAACTGACCCGGCCAAGGCATCGAAGAGCTCCACCGACTACATGCGTGAAATGCGTCTGCGACTCAAGGACGCCGGGCTGGTCAAGCGGGAGTTCTGGATACGGCCCGAGAACGTCGATGCCCTGCGGGGGATCGAGAAAGCGTTAAGACAGCCCTTTCTGGGTGACAGGATCAAACTGGAGGATTTCATGACCGAGAACACCAACTGGACGATCAGCTCTCTGCAAAAGGCCCTTTCCGAACTGGATCTGGTCACTGAGGGCAGGATCGAGATGGGCGTTATCGAAGGCGACGCGGCAGGCATCAAGCTGACCATGGCCGACTTCGGTGATCTGCCTATCTACATCGCGGTCGAGGGCGATCAGATTCTGGCCGACGCCACGCTGATCGAAGTGAACAAGATCAAGGATGTCGCCGCCTTCAATGGCGAAGTGTTGCGCAGTCGCGACCTGTTTCCGCTGTCTTCGGTCGGTATCGAAAGTCTGGCTGATGGCCAGGAAGTCTATTGCCTGTTTGGCGCGCTGAGCGCTGCGTCTTCGCTCACAGTGATTGTTCAGGAAATTCTGACCCTCGCGGACAACGTGATCCGTGCGGCCGAAGCCTTCGAAGATCACTTCATTTACTGAACATCCCTGTCAGGAGCAAAGCATTCATGACAACAAGCATCTGGAAAAAACTGGTTACCGCCGTCCGTGGCGGAGCTTCCGAAGTGGGCGAGTCGATCGCCGACGCCAACGCGATCCGTATTCTGGATCAGGAAATCCGTGACGCAGACAGCGCGCTGGTCCGGGCGCGCGACGGCCTGATCACCATCAAGGCCAAGCACAAGCTTTCGGCGCAGCGTCTTGAAGAGCACGCCACCAGTATCGCCAACTGGGAAGGTCGCGCCATGCAGGCCCTGAACAAGGGTGAAGAAGCGCTGGCTGTGGAATGCGCCACCAAGATCGCCGAGATCGAAGCCCTGCGTGATCAGGAAAAGGAACTGGCTGATCAGTTCGGCAAGCAGGTCGGTCTGCTGCAGGAACAGGTCGTCAAAGCCGAGTCGCGCATCAAGAGCCTCAAGCAGCAGGTCGAAATGGCCAAGGCGCGCGAGACCGTACAGAAAGCCCGCGTTGCAACAGCCACTGCCACCGGTGGCGCGAGCGGCGCGGTCGAAACGGCCGTCGGTTCGCTGGCTCGCCTCAAGCAGCGTCAGGACGAACAGGACGCCAAGCTGGAAGCCGCTGAAGAGCTGGCGGGTCAGTCCAACGGCAGCGATCTGGAGCGTCGTCTTCAGGAAGCGGGCATTGGTGCCAAAAGCGGCGGTGCAAATGATGTGCTGGCGCGCCTGAAAGCCAAAAGCCAGACGCCTGCACAGTAATCGTTCATTGAAGGCAGGCGAGGCGACCGGATGAGCTTTTCGGCACGATTGAAGGTCATCCTCGCACTGTCGCTGTTGTTGGTCGCCGTGCAGTTCGTCAATGTGTTCTCGTCCGGCAATCTGGTCACGTACGGTATCATTCCGCGTACAGTTTCCGGTTTGCAGGGCATCGTTTTTGCGCCTTTCATCCATGGTTCGTTCCGGCATCTGCTGGGTAATCTGCTGTCGTTCATGGTGCTGAGCTGGCTGGTGGCGACCGAAGGTGTGAAACGTTATGCCTGGGTCGCAGGGCTGATCTGTGTACTGGGTGGCATTCTGGTATGGCTGTTTGGCCGTTCCAGCATTCATGTCGGTGCAAGTGGCTTGATATTCGGCCTGTGGACCTATTTACTGGCGCGTGCCTGGTATCAGCGCAGTCTGGTCAGCCTCTTTCTGGCGATGATCGCGCTGGCCGGCTACAGCGGACTGATTTATGGATTCGTTCCCATGCCGGGTATTTCATTCGAGTCGCACCTGGCCGGCGCGCTTGCGGGTGTCGTCGTCGCCCGGCTGATGCATTCGAAAACGTTACAGAGTGAAACCACCCGGGTGGTTTGAAGGGCATGCTGTGGATTGCGGGTCGTCGTTGCCGACCCGTCTGGAAGGGAACCTGAATCATGGATTTGCACGCATGACCCTGCTGCTGTTACTTCGGCGTCACGCCTCGGTGTTCTTCGAACGATTCGGCTGGGCCGGGATTGGCGTCCTGCTGCTGACGCACTACATCGTCTCCTGGCTGTTGTTGACGCTGGCGGGCGAGGAACACCTGATTCAGGGTGTCGATTTCACCTACTTCTACCTCACGACGGCGACCACGGTCGGGTACGGCGATCTGTCGCCCAAGTCAGAGTGGGGAAAGCTCATTACCACCACCTGGATCATGCTGGGCGGTATCGCCTTGCTGACGACCGTCATTGGCAAGGCGTCGACTTCGGTCGGTGACATCTGGAGAAGAAACATGAAAGGACAGGGCGACTGCTCGGCTCTCACCGGCCACACCTTACTCGTCGGCTGGGACGGTGAAACCAGCGAACGCATCGTCGAGCTGCTCGGCCAGGACACGTCCACCAGCCGCACAGGACTGGTGATCTGTGACTCGATCATCACGGAAAACCCGATGCCGGGTCGTGCCTCGTTCATCAAGGGCGATTCGCTGGACTCGCCAGCCGTGCTGCTGCGTGCCGGAGCCATCGGCGCGCAACGAATTCTGGTGCACACCCAGTCCGACAGCCTGACCCTGGCAATCGTGCTGACGCTCAAGAGTCTGGGGCCTACCGGGCATGTCGTGGCGCATTTCAACAATTCCGAACGGGCGGCGCTGGCCAGAACCTATGCCCCCGAACTGGAATGCACGTCGAACATGGCCATTGAAATGCTGGTGCGTTCGTCTCAGGATCCGGGCTCGAGTTCGGTGATCACTGAGCTGCTGTGCATCGGCGAGGGCGCCACGCAGTTCCGCCACGTGCTGCCAGACAATTACACCTCATCCTGTGGCGACCTTTACATGCGCCTGCGTCAGGAGTTCAACGCCACGCTGATCGGCTATCGAGCCTCTGCCGTGGCGCAGTTTCAGATCAATCCCGCCAATGATGTACCTGTACACGGTGGGGAAATTTTCTACATTGCCTCCAGTCGGCTTCGAGGAGATGCGCTATGAGTTGGTTCAAACGTGCCATGGGGCTGGAAGCGCACAAGACGTCGGCCAGTGCCAACGGAACGACGGGCCTTTCCAGTCCGCTGGGCCTGGCCTCCGGACGGATGCTGTGCCTGGACAGCTCGCTGAAGATGCTGCTCGACGGGCATTCCTATGTGGTCATTCCCGGCGACGAAAAAGTCTGGTCGGTTGGCCGTATCGACCTTGGCCAGTCCATGGCGCTTCAGCGTTTCTATCTGGATAACGAAGACTACTTTCTGCAAGTGGTCACCAATGGCCCTGCGCCTGAAGATATTCAGGACATCATCCTGTTCGGCTATTACGGTGCCTCGCCGATCACCAGCAAGGACGAGTTGCTGCGCCTGACCGGACCTGCGTCGAAGATCGGGCTGCCGACCTACGAGCACGAAGGCGAGGTATTCGAAAGGCAATGGGGAACCGAACCCGGACAGACCGAGCTGACGCCGCTGGACGAAGACGTTGTCAGCCCTGACGGCGCCTATCGCGTCAAACACCTGAGCATGCTGTACGCCCGTGAGACAGGCCTGATCAATCGTCGGGAGTTCCTGCTGTTCTCGGTCGAGGAAGACGAGGAGGGCGAGATCACCCTCACCACGGCGGTTGGCGTGACGCTGCAATCCACTGATATCAACGTTCTATGACAAGGAAATCCTCATGATCGACGCGCTTCGTATGTCGCTCAACGCCACTGCGGTGTTCGGTTTTGTGATGTACATCCTGGTGGCGGCCATCCTGTTCGCCCTGTTCCAGTTCATCTACAGCCGCATCACGCCGCACAAGGAATTCGCGCTGATCCGCGAGAACAACAGCGCCGCCGCACTTGCGCTGGGTGGTTCGCTGATCGGTTTCGCGCTGCCAGCCAGCAACATCATCACGTACAGCATCAGCATTCTGGACGTGATCGTCTGGGTGGTGATCGCAGCCGTGGTGCAACTGGCCGCGTTTGGCGTGACTAGCGTGGTGCTCAAAGGGCTGTCGACGCGCATTGCCAAGGGCGAAACAGCAGCAGCCATCTACTCGGCCAGCGTCGCGATCAGCGTCGGTCTCCTCAACGCAGCCTGCATGACCCCCTCGGTCTGACAGCAGCGACGGTCAAGGAGACTATCGATGAGACGCAGTTCAGTAAAATGGGTGCTTGTCAGCACGCTGCCTCTGGCTATTTCCGGCTGTGGCGCTGCAGACGAGGAGCCCAACTTCACGGCGCGGGCCAGCTTCAAGTCGGTCCAGGAATGCACCGAATCCAAGGTTCCGGTCGATGTGTGCTCGGACGCATTCATGAAGGCTATGTCGGATCACCGAGCCATCGCTCCGGTCTACGATGACAAGGCTTCGTGTGATGCCGATTTCATCCCGGACTACTGCCAGGTCACGTCCGACGGCAAGTACATGCCCAAAATGGGCGGGTTCGAGCTGGGGTTTGAAGGCAATGTGCCCAAGGATGCTCTGGAACGGGCCCAGCAGGAAGTGGCACAGACTGCACCACCCGGCATGAGCGGCACCACCGGACTGTTGACCGGCCTGCTGATCGGCAACCTGATGAGCAATGGCTTTGGTGGTGGCAGCCGCTACTACTCGCAGCCTATCTACCAGACTCGCGACGACCGCAGCTCGGGCTCGTTCGGTTATTACGGCTCGTCGTTGCCGAGCCAGATGGAGCGTGGCAAGACTTTCGGCAGCTCGACCCAGGCACGCTCAGGCTCCGGCAGCTACGACAGGAATACGCTGGGTCGAAGTCTCGGCAGTTCCGGTTCAGGCTCAGGCTCGAGTTCGGGGTCCAGCTTCGGGTCACGCTCCAGTTCCGGGTCATCGGTGTCTTCGACGGTTTCGCGCGGTGGCTTCGGCAGCCAGGCATCGGCGCGCAGCGGCTGGGGTGGCAAGAGCAGCAGTAGCAGTAGCAGTTTCGGAGGCTGACGGATCCGGCCCATGAAAAAGATCAGCATCGAAGAACGACCTGACTGGCAAGCCACCGTCGAGCGTGAGGGGTTCAACTTCCACACCATCGACGGCGAACGCTACTGGGATGAACGCGGGTATTACCTGTTCACCGAACAGCAGATCACCCGCGATCTGGAAGCGCCGACCCAGGAACTGCATCAGATGTGCATGGATGCCGTGGGACGGATCGTGGACAGCGAAGAGCTGCTGCGCCAGCTCGCCATTCCGGAAGCGTTCTTCGAACTGATCCGCACCTCATGGAAGCAGGGTCACCCGCACCTCTATGCACGTTTTGACTTCGCCTACGATGGCAGCGGTCCGGCGAAGATGTACGAAATCAATGCCGATACCCCGACCAGCCTGATGGAGGCCGGGGCGGTGCAACTGCTGTGGCTGGAAGAGCAGATGGCGCGCGGTGTTCTGCCTGCTCATGCCACCCAGTTCAACTCCATCGCCGAAGATCTTGTGCGAGCGTTCGCCGAGTTTCCCCGTCAGGGTCCGTTTCATTTTTCGGCGATGTCGGGTTCAGTGGAGGATCGCGGCACCACCGATTTTTTGCGTCGGATGGCGGCTCATGTCGGCATCGACGCCCGACATATCGACATCGAAGACATCGGCCTGACCACCGACGGACGCTTTGTCGATCTCGACGCACAGCCCATCGAACGTCTGTTCAAGCTGCATGCCTGGGAGCACATCTTTCACGAGTCGTTCGGCGAGTATGTCGCGGCCAGCGGCACACAGTTCGTCGAGCCGGCCTGGAAGGCCATTCTCAGCAACAAAGGCATTCTGCCGCTGCTGTGGCAATTCAACGAAGGCCATCCCAACCTGCTGGAGTCCCACGTGGATCGTGATCCCCGGCAGGCTGTGCCCAGAGGCTGGGTACGCAAGCCGTACTTCTCCCGCGAAGGCGCCAACATCGAGATGCGCACACCGGGTGATCAGGTCATTGCTGTCGATGGGCCGTATACCGATGCGCCTTACATCATGCAGGCGTACTCGCCACTGCCGCGATTCGACGACAGCTATACACTGATCGGTTCCTGGGTGATCGGTGATCTGGCCTCGGGTATCGGCATCCGGGAAGACGACAGCCTGATCACCAAGGACTCCAGCCGTTTCCTGCCTCACGTCGTCATCGACTGACTGCGATCGACACGTTCTGTATCAGGCTGGCTGATAGCGCATCAATCACAGTCAATGCGCTTAACAAAAGATAACGACATGTCGATTGTCAGCCATTTGCAAAACTGCCTAGGATGGCGAGGCTTGCAAAAGGTACGGCCAGAGCGCTCGCGAGCGTTTGACCCGTGCGAGCGGGCCGGTGTCAGAGCCTAATAACAATAAGAGGGGAACGTCCATGAGTGAGCCTGTCTATCGGCGCACCCGGTTACGCGCGGGCATGTCCCTGGCAATCCTGATGGCGTGCACGGTGTCTGCACCGCTCATGGCCGCGACCGATCCGGCGCCAGCCGCGACCACCAGCACGACCGGCATTTATGCCATTGAATCAGCGAAAGCCGCTCGCGGCCTGCTGCTGGACATCGCCCACGCAGGGGCTCGACTGGTCGCAGTCGGCGATCACGGCCATATTCTTTATTCCGATGATCAGGGCAAGAGCTGGGTCCAGGCCCGCGTGCCGACTCGCCAGTTGCTGACCGCCGTCTATTTTGTCGACGAACAGCACGGCTGGGCGGTGGGACACGACGCACAGATCCTCGCCAGCAGCGATGGCGGCAAGAGCTGGAACAAACAGTTCGAAGACCTTGCACGCGAGGCGCCGTTGCTGGATGTCTGGTTCAAGGACCTGCAGAACGGTCTGGCCGTCGGGGCCTACGGTGCCTTGTTGACCACCACTGACGGCGGACAGCACTGGGAAGATGTCAGTGATCGTCTGGACAACGAAGATCAATACCACCTCAACGGCATCACCCAGGTCAAGGACGCCGGGCTGTTTATCGTCGGCGAGGCTGGCAGCATGTTTCGCTCCCGTGACGAAGGGCAGACCTGGGAAAAGCTTGACGGTCCCTATCAGGGCTCGCTGTTCGGGGTGATCGGCACCGCCAGCCCGTCGACGCTGCTGGCCTATGGTTTGCGCGGCAATCTGTTCCGCTCCACTGACTTTGGTGACACCTGGCAGCCCATTGAACTGCAGGGCGCACGCGGCCCGCTGGAATTCGGTCTGGCCAGCGCTTCGCTGCTGGCTGATGGCTCGCTGGTGCTGGTCGGCAATGGCGGCAGTGTGATGCGCAGCAGCGACGACGGCGAAACCTTTCAGGTCTTCAACCGCCCCGACCGGATCTCGCTGGCGGGTGTGACCTCCAATCTTCAAGGCAATCTGATTCTGGTAGGTCAAGGAGGCGTTCGCATCGCCTCGCCAACGGGCGCCGAGACGACCCAACAATAAGACCTTTCAGGGCGGGGACATTCAGGCATGACCAATCTTCAACACACCCAGCATTCCGGCGGAAAAGAGACCTTTCTCGAGCGCCTGATATTCAACAACCGCCCGGCCGTGATCATTCTGTGCCTGCTGGCCAGCATTTTTCTGTTCTGGCAGGCCACCCAGGTTCGCCCGTCCACCAGCTTCGAGAAGATGATTCCGCTGTCCCATCCGTTCATCCAGAACATGATGGCGCACCGCAACGATCTCGCGAACCTGGGTAACACCGTGCGTATCTCGGTGGAGGCCAGGGATGGCGACATCTTTTCCAAGCAGTACATGGAGACGCTGCGCCAGATCAGCGACGAGGTGTTCTACATCCCCGGCGTCGACCGCTCCGGCCTGAAATCGCTGTGGAGCCCGAGCGTACGCTGGACCGAAGTCACGGAGGAGGGCTTTGCCGGTGGCGAAGTGATTCCGCAGAGCTACAACGGTTCGGATGAGAGTCTGGACCTGTTGCGCAACAACATACTCAAGTCCGGGCAGGTCGGGCGGCTGGTGGCCAACGACTTCAAGTCCAGCATCATCGACGTGCCGTTGCAGGAGTCCTATCCGGACCCTGCTGATCAGGGCAAGTTGCTGGCGCTGGACTATCAACAGTTCTCGCACCAGCTCGAAGAGAAGATTCGCGACAAGTACGAAGCCCAGAACCCCAACATCAAGATTCACATTGTCGGTTTCGCCAAGAAGGTCGGTGATCTGATCGACGGCCTGTTCATGGTGGTGATGTTCTTCGGCATCGCCTTTCTGATCACGCTGGTTCTGCTGATCTGGTTCACCCGCTGCCTTCGCAGCACCATCGCCGTGCTGATCACCACGTTGATTGCGGTGATCTGGCAACTGGGGCTGATGCATGTCGTGGGGTTCGGTATCGACCCGTACTCGATGCTGGTGCCGTTCCTGATCTTTGCCATCGGCATTTCCCATGGCGTGCAGAAGATCAACGGTATTGCCTTGCAATCCAGCGACGCCGAAAACGCATTGATGGCGGCAAAGCGTACTTTCCGTCAGTTGTTCCTGCCGGGCATGATCGCGATTCTGGCCGACGCCGTGGGTTTCATCACGCTGCTGATCATTGATATCGGCGTGATTCGCGAGCTGGCCATCGGGGCGTCCATCGGTGTCGCGGTGATCGTGTTCACCAACCTGATCCTGCTGCCAGTGGCGATTTCCTACGCAGGCATCAGCAAGCGGGCGATCAATCGCAGCAAGCAGGATGCGGTGTCCGAGCATCCGTTCTGGCGGCTGCTGTCCAACTTTGCCAGCGCAAAGGTTGCGCCGGTTTCCATTGTGCTGGCGCTGCTCGCCTTCGGTGGCGGCCTCTGGTACAGCCAGAACCTCAAGATCGGCGACCTGGATCAGGGCGCGCCGGAGCTGCGTCCCGATTCACGCTACAACAAGGACAACGCGTTCATCATCAGTCATTACTCCACCAGTTCGGACGTGCTGGTGGTGATGGTCAAGACGCCTCCAGAAGGCTGCTCGGCCTATCCGACGATGTCGGCGATCAACGAACTGGCCTGGAAGATGGAGAACACTCAGGGCGTGCAATCGGCCATCTCGCTGGTGACGGTTTCCAAGCAGGTCATCAAGGGCATGAACGAGGGCAACCTGAAATGGGAAACCCTGTCGCGTAACAAGGACGTGCTCAACAACTCCATCGCCCGCGCCGATGGCCTGTACAACAACACCTGTTCGCTGGCACCCCTGCTGGTGTTCCTCAACGACCACAAGGCTGAAACCCTCGACCGTGCTGTACATGCGGTGCAGGACTTCGCCAAAGAGAACGACCGCCCGGACATGCAGTTTCTGCTGGCTGCGGGCAACGCCGGTATCGAAGCGGCGACCAACGAGGTGATCAAGAAGTCCGAGCTGACCATCCTGATCCTGGTCTACATCTGCGTCGCCGCCATGTGCATGATCACCTTCCGCTCCTGGGCGGCCACGCTGTGCATCGTGCTGCCGCTGGTCCTGACTTCGGTGCTGGGTAACGCGCTGATGGCGTTCATGGGTATCGGCGTGAAAGTCGCGACCTTGCCGGTGGTGGCACTGGGCGTGGGGATCGGTGTCGATTACGGGATCTACATCTACAGCCGTCTGGAGAGTTTCCTGCGCGCCGGACTGCCGTTGCAGGAGGCCTATTACGAAACCCTCAAGTCCACGGGCAAGGCGGTGCTGTTTACCGGTCTGTGTCTGGCAATTGGCGTGTGCACCTGGATCTTCTCGGCGATCAAGTTCCAGGCCGACATGGGCCTGATGCTGACCTTCATGCTGCTGTGGAACATGTTCGGCGCATTGTGGCTGCTGCCAGCGCTGGCGCGGTTCCTGATCAAACCGGAGAAAATGGCGGGCAAGGTGGGGAATTCACTGTTTTCGCATTGATAGGGCGGTGGCACATGAGTGCGTCTACGCGCCGCGCTCAGTATGGGCATGCATCCCGTGAGGCTCTGCGTCACATTCAAGAGCGGACGCGGAGCGTCCTGGGCGGCGTTACCACGCTGGAGCGTAGGAACGATCATCACCTGCCCCGACACTGATCGTGCCCATGCTCCGCGCTCATCGTTATACACAAGTCTGCTTCAACCCTGATCGTGCCCATCGCTCCGCGTGGGCATGCCTCCCGTGACGCTCCGCGTCACAAATGGCACAGATTGCGGATTAAGTGAGCCGAGCGCATGACGTGGATAACGCTGGAGCTTGTCTACGCATCTGCGCCACATTCGAGAGCGGACGCGGAGCGTCCTGAGCGGCATTCCCACGCGGAGCGTAGGAACGATCAGCGTGATCTCAGGCACGCCGACCATGCCCATGCTGGTGCTCAGCGTTATACCCGAGTCTTGCCGCCTCCCACGGGGTATGCATTCAGTCAGTCACGTTCGTTTTGGCCCCCGTTTTGCGCGTCTTGCGGACTTGTGTATAACGATGAGTGCTCCGCGTGGGCATGCCGCCCGTGACGCTCTGCGTCACAAATGGCTCAGACTGTGGAGCCAGGGAGCCGAGCGCATGGCTCAAATGATCCTTTTGGCTCTTGGCAATCAAACCCCGCCCAGTACCACCGTCAACGCATTGCGCGCATCGTCCAGTTGCACCAGCGAAGCATGGCGGGCGGCGAGGGCGTCGCGGTTCTGGATGGCGGTGAGGATGGCCTTGTGACGCGGCATGGCCAGCTCGTGCAGGTTGGGCCGCTTGTTGGAATACTTCAGCGCTTCGCGCAATGCCAGTGACAGCATGTTGCACAAGTGAGCCAGCAGATCATTGTGGGTTGCGTCGGCGATACGGCTGTGAAAATCCAGGTCAGGTTGCAGCAGGTCTTCCGGCGTCGGGGCCGCTTCCATGCGCTGATACGCCTCATGAATCGACTCGATTTCCTCATCCGTCGCATGCTGCGCCGCCAGCGCTGCAACAGCGGGTTCGATCACCGCACGCACACTGGTCAGCAGGTTAAAGAACTCATTCTGCGGCGAGCTCTGCATCACCCAGTGCAATACATCCGGATCCAGCAGGTGCCATTCGCGCCGTTCCTTGACCACCGTGCCGACGCGTGGCCTCGAGTAGACCAGACCCTTGGCCACCAATACCCGCGTGGCTTCACGCAGCACCGGACGGCTGACGGCGTACTCTTCGCAGAGCAGCGCCTCGGGAGGCAGTTTTTCGTCAGGTTTGAAACGACCGGATACGATCTGCATGCCCAGTTCCTGGACAATGCGCGCGTGCATGCTTTTACGGTCTGAAGGCTTTCGGTAGTCCATGGGAACGTGCGTCGATCCTGGCGGTGAGTGCCGCGCATCATAACACTGCGCATCGCCCAAGGCGGCCGCCCGTGGGAGGGGCAGCCGCTTCTCAGGACAGGGAACTGATGGCAGTCAGCGACTAGTGAGAATGCCTCGGCACTTCAGAGCCTCGGTTGCCGATCAGGAAGTCGAAATCGCAGCCCTGATCCGCTTGCATGACGTGATCGATATACAGCTGGCGATAGCCACCCAGCAGCAATTGAGGTGGTGCCTGCCAGTCGGCCAGACGCGCCGCCAGTTCCGCTTCAGGAATGTCCAGGTGCAAACGCCCGCTGGCGCAGTCCAGTTCGATCCAGTCGCCTTCCTTCACCACCGCCAGCGGTCCGCCTGCCGCCGCTTCCGGTGCCACATGCAGCACCACGGTGCCGTAGGCCGTACCGCTCATGCGCGCATCGGAAATCCGCACCATATCGGTCACGCCCTGAGCCAGCAGCTTGGCCGGAAGCCCCATGTTGCCGACCTCGGCCATGCCGGGATAACCCTTGGGTCCGCAGTTCTTGAGGACCATAACGGAGGTTGCATCGATGTCCAGATCCGGATCGTTGATGCGGGCCTTGTACATCTCGAAATTCTCGAACACCACGGCGCGACCGCGATGTTGCATCAGCGCAGGTGTCGCAGCGGAAGGCTTGAGCACGGCGCCCAGCGGGGCGAGGTTGCCACGCAGCACGCAGATGCCGCCGTCGGCGCGGATCGGGTTGTCCAGCGCGCGGATCACCTGATCTTCGCCATAGATCGGCGAGTTGCAGGTGTTCTCGGCAATGCTTTTGCCGTTGACGGTCAGTGCGTCAGGGTTGGGCAGCAGACCGGCTTCGTTCATGCGTCGCAGCACGGCGGGCAGGCCACCCGCGTAGTAGAACTCTTCCATCAGGAAGCGCCCGGACGGTTGCAGGTCGACGATGGTTGGCATGCCGCGACCGACGCGGGTCCAGTCATCCAGCTCCAGATCGACGCCGATGCGTCCGGCGATGGCTTTCAGGTGGATCACGGCATTGGTCGAGCCACCGATGGCGGCGTTGACCCGGATTGCGTTCTCGAACGCGGCCTTGGTCAGGATCTTCGACAGACGCAGGTCTTCACGAACCATGTCCACGGCGCGCATGCCGGACATGTGTGCGAGCACGTAGCGTCGTGAATCCACTGCCGGAATCGCTGCGTTGTGTGGCAGCGAGGTGCCCAGCGCTTCGGCCATGCAGGCCATGGTGGACGCGGTGCCCATGGTGTTGCAGGTGCCTGCCGAGCGGGACATGCCAGCTTCGGCAGAGAGGAATTCATCCAGGCTGATCGTGCCGGCTTTATAGGATTCATGCATCTGCCAGACGATGGTGCCAGCGCCGATGTCTTTGCCTTCATGCTTGCCATTGAGCATCGGGCCGCCGGTCACGACGATGGCCGGAATGTCGCAACTGGCCGCGCCCATCAGCAGGGCCGGGGTTGTCTTGTCACAACCGGTCAGCAGCACAACGCCATCGATCGGGTTGCCGCGAATCGCTTCCTCGACATCCATGCTCGTCAGGTTGCGGGTGAACATCGCGGTAGGGCGCAGGTTGGATTCACCGTTGGAGAACACCGGGAATTCAACCGGCCAGCCACCGGCCTCGATCACGCCGCGTTTGACGTGTTCGGCAATCTGACGGAAGTGGGCGTTGCAAGGCGTCAGCTCGGACCAGGTGTTGCAAATGCCGATGATCGGCTTGCCTTGAAACTGATGGTCGGCGATGCCCTGATTCTTCATCCAGCTACGGTACATGAAGCCGTTCTTGTCGGCAGTGCCAAACCACTGGGCAGAACGAAGGGTCGGTTTTTTATCGGAGTCAGACATGATCGGCTCTCTTATTGTAAGACTTAATGTCGATGCTGCTGGCTAAGGTAAGCCTAAAAAACGCCGATTGGAAGAGTTGTCAGTTTAAATAGTATTACTATATAGTCGTTTTCAGTTGAGGGACGACCCTTGCCTCGGTGTTGCTGCATATCGGCACCCAGGTACTGAGGCGATCCCCGCAGGTTCCATAACAAAAACAATGGGAGACCGCCTTCATGAGCCAGGAACTGCGGCTTATACGTCGCATTACGTTCAAACTGATTCCCTTTCTGATCCTGCTTTACCTGATCGCCTACGTGGACCGCTCTGCCGTGGGCTTTGCCAAGCTGCACATGGGTGCCGACATCGGTATCGGCGACGCTGCCTACGGGCTGGGTGCCGGGCTGTTTTTCATCGGTTACTTCCTGCTGGAAATCCCCAGCAACCTGATGCTCGAACGCTTTGGCGCACGCCGCTGGTTTGCCCGGATCATGATCACCTGGGGCGCCATCACCATTGGTATGGCCTTCGTTCAGGGGCCGCACAGCTTCTACGTGATGCGCTTTCTGTTGGGCGCGGCCGAGGCGGGCTTCTTTCCTGGCGTGCTGTACTACATCACCCAGTGGTTTCCGGTCCGCCATCGCGGCAAGATCCTGGGCCTGTTCATCCTCTCGCAACCCATCGCCATGATGATCACCGGTCCCGTGTCCGGCGGTCTGCTGGGCATGGATGGCGTTTTGGGCCTGCATGGCTGGCAGTGGCTGTTCATTGTCATCGGTACCCCTGCGATTCTGCTGACCTGGCCGGTGTTGCGCTGGTTGCCTGACGGTCCGCAGCAGGTCAACTGGATGAGTCAGGACGAGAAGGACTGGCTGACCGGCGAGCTGAAGAAAGATCTGGAGGAGTACGGCCAGACCCGCCATGGCAATCCGCTGCATGCGCTCAAGGACAAGCGCGTGTTGTTGCTGGCGCTGTTCTACCTGCCCGTGACCTTGAGCATCTATGGACTTGGCCTGTGGCTGCCGACGCTGATCAAGCAGTTCGGCGGCAGTGATCTGACCACCGGTTTCGTGTCTTCAGTGCCTTACATTTTCGGGATCATCGGCCTGCTGATCGTGCCGCGCAGTTCCGACCGCCTCAACGACCGTTACGGCCATCTGGCGGTGCTGTATGTGCTGGGCGCCATCGGTCTGTTCTGCAGTGCCTGGCTGACGTTGCCGGTCGCGCAACTGGCAGCATTGTGTGTCGTGGCCTTCGCGCTGTTTTCCTGCACGGCCGTGTTCTGGACCCTGCCGGGCCGTTTCTTCGCCGGTGCCAGTGCCGCTGCCGGCATTGCGTTGATCAACTCGGTCGGCAACCTGGGCGGCTATATTGGACCGTTCGTGATCGGCGCCTTGAAAGAGGTGACCGGCAGTCTGGCGTCAGGTCTGTACTTCCTGTCCGGCGTCATGGTCTTCGGCCTGGTGCTGACCGGCATCGTTTATCACGTGCTGGAGCGCAAACATGTGCTGCCAGCCTCCGAGTTCGCCGCCAGCGCCAAGGCGCGCTAGGTCCGGCTTTTCACTGTCTGAAAGGAGATTTCCATGCGGTTGGTGCAATTTGAATTGAACAACGGTGAGCGTCGGGTCGGTTTGGTGGACGGCGATCAGGTGCGTGAAGTGCAGGGCGTAGAGAGCGTGCGCGAACTGGCATTGGCGGCGATCAAGGCAGGTTCAGGGCTTGCGCAGCAGGTCGAGCAGCGCGGTGTTGGCGAGGCGCATGATTACGCGCAACTGCTGGAAGAGCTGCGCATTCTGCCGCCACTGGATCACCCGGATCCGGCGCACTTGCTGGTCAGTGGTACGGGGCTGACGCATCTGGGCAGCGCTTCTGCGCGGGACAAGATGCATCAGCAGTCGGGTGACGAGTCAGCCATGACCGACACCATGCGCATCTTCAAGTGGGGCGTGGAAGGTGGCAAACCGCAAGCCGGGCAGGTCGGTGTGCAGCCGGAATGGTTCTACAAGGGTGACGGCAGCATTGTCGTGCGTCCGGGCGAGTCGTTCTCGCTGCCGCCGTTCGCTGAAGATGGCGGGGAAGAGCCGGAGTTGAGCGGTCTGTACGTGATCGGCCACGACCACAAGCCTTACCGGCTGGGCTACGCGATCGGCAATGAATACTCCGACCACATCATGGAGCGCCGCAATTACCTGTACCTGGCCCACTCCAAGCTGCGCGCCTGCTCGTTCGGGCCGGAACTGCGCGTGGGTGATCTGCCGCAGAACCTGTCGGGTACCAGCAAGGTCTGGCGTGACGGTAAAGTGCTGTGGGAGAAAGAGTTCCTCAGCGGCGAGGCCAACATGTGCCACAGCCTGGAAAACCTTGAGTACCATCACTTCAAATACGCCCAGTTCCTGCGTCCAGGTGACGTGCACGTACACTTCTTCGGCACCGCGACGCTGTCCTTCGCCGACGGCATCCGGACCCAGCCGGGGGATAAGTTCGAAGTCAGCCAGGCTGAATTCGGCAAGCCGCTGGTCAACGGTCTGGCACCGAGCGAAGCGGTGTTCCAGCCGGGCGGGATTGGCAAGCTGTGAGATAAGGGCACGCATGTTGTTCTGCGCCATCTCCTCAAGGTGACGCAGAGCGTCACAAATGGCACAGATTGCGGATTCAGTGAGCCGAGCGCATGACGTGGATAACGCTGGAGCTTGTCCACGCATCTGCGCCACATTTAAGAGCGGACGCGGAGCGTCCTGGGAGGCATTCCCACGCGGAGCGTAGGAACGATCAGCGTGATCTCAAGCACGTCGATCATGCCCATGCCCATACTTGTGCTCAGCGTTAAACCCGAGTCTTGCTGCGACCACGGGTTATGCATTCCGTCAGTCACTTTCGTTTTAGCCCCCGTTTTGCGCGTCTTGCGGACTTGTGTATAACGATGAGCGCGGAGCATGGGCATGATCGGTGTGCGTGAGACCACTGCTCGTTCCCACGCTCCAGCGTGGTAACGCCGCCCAGGACGCTCCGCGTCCGCTGGTGGACGTTGCAGAGTTCGCGAAGATCATGGCAAGTCATCGCGCTATTGCCCTATCATTCGCGCTTTTGCAGCCCGGATACTCTCATGACCACTACCCCAGACACCTTGTTCTCCGCCCTTGAAACTTCTTCGATGTTGGAAATCGACGGTCTTCACGCCTGGGATTTTTCCCTGGGTGAAGAGCTGAACATCGAGTGCATGGACGGACGCGAGCGCAAGGTATGGCGTTTCACGCTGGATCAGGTCAAGGCTGCGGTCTTCGACGAGTCGCTGCAAAGCTGGGTCGTCAACGATGGCAACGCCGACCACCGCATCGTCTGCCTCGATGCCTTCACGCCTAGCGATGAAGACGACGCCGACGAAGCTTGATCCAGATCAAGTCCGCTTTACCGGTTAGTCGCTAGATTCGACGCTGTACACACTGGCTTCGCCAGTGTCGGCCCAATGGACTGGGCCGAAACCAAAAAGATAGGGAGATCCAATGTCTACTCAAGGTGCGTTGAGTCGTGCACGTCTGTTGCCGACGTTTCTGGGCGTCCTGCTGCTGGGGCTGGGCATCATCATGGTCATCGGCGGCTTCAGGCTGTCGGGCCTGGGCGGTTCCTTCTACTACATGCTTTGCGGGTTCGGCTTCTCGGCCATCGGTATTTTGCTGGTGATCGGGCTGCGCTTCGCTGTCTGGCTGTTCACGCTGATGCTGTTGCTGAGCACAGTATGGGCGCTCTGGGAGGTTGGCCTGGACCGTCAGCGCCTGATGCCGCGCCTGTTCGTGTGGTTTCTGGTCGGGCTGGTGCTGGTACTGCCGGTTGCACGTCAGGCGCTCAAACCTTCCCGTCAGCGCGTGTCCGTCAGTAGCCTCATCATCGCTTTGGTCCTGGCGGGCATCACGCTCGACCCCATCGGTCAACTCAAGTACTTCACTCACCATACGCAGGAAATCGTGGCCACGCTGGTTCCGGGCATGGAGCTGCCGTGGGTGTCATTTGCCGAGGCACAAGCCGGGTTCCGGCAGCCGGAAGGCTAGTCGGCGCAGATCCATTGCAGGCTCTGCAAAACTACACCCCGTTGTCAGTGTCATAGAGCTGATTGCCGCGTGACAGGCGTCATAACTTCAACAAAAGGGATGCCCCCATGCCCCACAAAATTCTGCCTTGGCTGGCGATGGCCAGTGCCATGAGCGCTTTCACCCTGCAGGCTCAAACCATGACCGATTCCGAATTGCTGCTGGGTTCCTATACCCAGGGAACAAGCGAGGGGATCTACCGTTTTGGCTTCGACAGCAAGACTGGCATGATCAGCCCCAAGCCGCTTCAAGTGATCAAGACCGAGAACCCGTCCTGGCTGACGGTTTCCAAAGACCAGCGTTACCTGTTCGTCGTCAACGAGAACGGCCCTGGCCAGACCGATACGGTGGGCAAGGTCAGCAGTTTCTCCATCGAACCCAAGACCTTCAAGGTTGCGCCGATCAATCAGGTCGAAACCAAGGGCGAGGAGCCGACTCACTCGAGCCTGAGCAAGGACGGCCGCTACCTGTTCGTGGCGAACTACGCGGTGAACCCTGATCCGGGTGGCGCGTTGTCCGTGATGCCGGTCGGCAAGAATGGCCAGTTGAGTGATGCCGTTCAGGTCCTGCCATTGGGCCCTGGCAGCAAGGTCAATCCGGAACGGCAGGCCTCGTCCCATGTTCACCTCGCAGTGCCGACTCCGGATGGCAATTACGTGGTAACGGCCGACCTGGGTGCCGACAAACTGTTCGTCTACCGCTACAACGCCGATCAGGCCAAACCCCTGCAGCCTGCCAAGGTGCCGACCGTGCAGTTGCCTGCGGGCAGTGGTCCCCGTCATGTGCTCTTCAGCAGCAACGGTAAACATGCCTGGCTGGTACTGGAAATGTCGGCTCAGGTGGTGGTGTTCGACTACCTGGACGGCGGCTTCAAGCAAACCCAGATACTGGACATGAAAAACAAGGGCGTTGACCAGAAGAACGGCGGCGGCGCCTTGCACGCCTCACCCGACGGCAAGTTCCTGTACGTGACCAACCGTGGCGAGGCCAATCAGGTCGTGGTGTTCCGCATTGACCCTGCCAGCGGGAAGCTTGAGGAAATCCAGCGTCGCACTGTTGAAGGCAAGGAGCCTCGTGAGTTCAGCTTCGACCCCAGCGGCAGGTTCATGCTGTTTGCCAATCAGAAGAGTAACCAGATCGTGACCGTACGCCGTGATCCGCAAACCGGCATGGTCGGCGAAACGGTGCAGAAACTCGACGTGGATGCACCTTCTTATGTGCATTTTCTGAGCGACAAATAGGATACAAACGCTTCAGCCCGCGCAAACCGCGGGCTGAAGCCGTTATCAATCCTGATGATATAAGTTAGTGCTACAAAAGATTTCTGCTGAATCACCCTCAGGCGTAAGTTTGAGTCACGGCCAAGACGGCCAGAACTCACAGCAGCACAGAAGCAGCGTGCAGCGCCGACATAGAGAGGTGACCAACATGAACTTCAATCTTTTCTCCATCATTGCTGCATCGGCTATTTCCGCTTCCGTGGCACTTCCTGCCAGCGCCAGTGTTGAAGTCAGCGACAAGAAAGCCCACGCGACACAGACCTACACAACCAAGTATCTGCAACAAAGCGCCAACTTCTACGCCGCGCTGGATCACAAGTCCGCCCAGTGAAACGTGCGTGAATCCATTCCCCGTTAACGAAGGTTTCGATACCGGGGAATGGATTCGTGAACGGCAATGCTTTCGCGAGCATGTTCGCCCACACAGGTCCACGCGACCACTGCCCATTGCGTGGCAGACAAGGCATGGACTGTTACGTGAGCCTGCTCGCGAAAGCGTTGAATCCCCTTGACCCCGTTACCTCATCCGTAACGGGGATTTTTTTGTGCCGGAAAAAGACAGTCAAGGGCAATTGGTCTATTTGCGCATGACCGCGTCAAACAGATCGGAGTCCAGAAAGCGCTGCAGCCAGTTGCGCAAGGCAGAGTAGGGACTTTGCGCAAACCAGTCCGGATCGACAAAGCAGAACTGGCGAATGAACGGCGCGAGGGCGATGTCAGCCAGTGTCTGGCGTTCACCCAGCAGATAAGCCTGCGATTGCAGTCGATCTTCCAGCTTGCGCAGAAAGACTTCGCCCAGCGCTCGGTAATGCTCGGGTGGATGCTCTGGGTGGCGCACGGCGTACTTGTAGCGGTCCAGATTCAGCTTGAAAACCTGATCGTTCTCTTCGATCAGGTCGGCGATCTGCCGTTGTCCCGCAGGAGCCTGCGCCAGCAGCCAGTCATCCGGGTCATTCTGCGCCAGTGCCCAGTGCATGATGTCCAGGCTCTGTTCCAGAACACGGTCCTCCAGGACCAGCACCGGAACCGTGCCCTTGGGCGAGCGCTCGAGCATTTCCGGCGGCTTGGCCTTGAGGCTGACTTCATGGATATCCACCTGGCAGCCCGCGTAACGCAGCGCCATGCGGGCGCGCATGGCGTATGGGCAGCGGCGGAACGAGTAAAGCATCGGCGTCATGAGCTGCCGACTTCGATGGTGCTCAGCCCGTTGCCCTGACGGCGGACCTTGATCTGTACCGGGATGCGCTCGTGCATTTCCTGAACGTGGGAAATGACGCCCACCTTGCGACCCTGAGCCTGCAGGCCGTCCAGTGCATCCATGGCCAGTTGCAGCGACTCCGGGTCGAGGCTGCCGAAGCCTTCGTCGATAAACAGCGATTCGATACGCAAGGTGCTGGACGCCATCGATGCCAGGCCCAGCGCCAAAGCCAGCGACACCAGAAAGGTTTCTCCGCCCGACAGTGAATGCACCGATCGGGTCTCGTCGCCCATCTCGGTGTCCAGCACCAGCAGGCCGAGCATGCTGCCGCCGCGCTTGAGGCGGTAGCGGCGCACCAGTTGTTTCAGTTGCGCGTTGGCGTGGTGCACCAGCAGATCGAGGTTGTAGGCCTGGGCGATCTTGCGGAATTTGTCGCCTTCGGCCGAGCCGATCAGCGCAGCCAGTCGTGCCCAGCGTTGGTATTCGCCGGTGGCGTCGTTGATGCGCGTCTGCAATTCACTGTTGGCGTTGCGGCGGCGCTGGTCTTCGCTCAGTTGCGCGCGCAGTTCGGCACAGTGCTGTTCGCTCAGGGCCGTCTGTTCCTGCGCCTGCAACAGGGCGACATTCAACGCGTCGCTGTCGGTCAGGCCGGCATGTTGCGCCTGATGCTGCTGCACGCGCTGTTCGCGTTCGTTGAGCAGGATTCGCGCCTGCTCCAGCGCTTTCTCGGCTGCCTGCGACTGCTGGCGCAACTGCTCGACCTGCTCGTCATCGTAGGTGAGGAGCGTGTCCAGCGCCGCGTCATCCAGTTCTGCGTGCTGAGTGCGCCAGTCTGTAAGGGTGGCGTCCAGCTCCGTCAGTTCCTGCTGCAAGGCCTGCTGCTGTTGCTCACCGGACTTGAGTTCGGCAGCCAGCTGTATCAGCTGACTCTGGATATCCTGCAGAGACTGGGCGGCCGAGCTTTCGGCCTGACGGGCCTGCTCGACGGCGTGTTCCAGCGTCTGCTGCCACTGCTCGGCGCTGGTGTGGTCGCCCAGCAGGTCCTGCAACCGTTGCTGGCTTGCCTGCTGCTGTTCGCTGAGGGCGGCCACGGCCTGCTGCTGTTCTGTAACACGCTGCAGACGGTTCTTCTGCTCGACCTGTTCGCTGTCGATGCGCTGCTGGCGTTCACGCTGTTCCTGCTGCTCTTCGCCTTGCTGCTCCAGTTGATCGAGGCGCTGCACCACTTGCTGCTCTAGCTGCATCACGGTGGTCGAGGCATCACTGCGCAGCCCATCCAGAGTCTGCGAAGACACCAGCGGCGCGAGTGCAGCCAGTTCTTCGTCTAGACGCTGCTGATCAGCGCTCAGTTGCTGGAGCTGTTCGGTCACGTGATGGGCTGCGGCCTGACTGGCTTCCTGCGCGGTCTGCACCGACTGCTGCAGGCGTGCGGCATCTTTCTGCAGATTGAGCAGGGCTTGCTGGCGCTGCTCGTCGCGCAGAATGATTTCGTTCAAGTGGCTGAGCTGCTGGCTCAGCCAGGCATCGCGTTTGGCAGGGTCACGGTCCAGCAACTGGGCGCCGAGCGGATGCGCTTCAAGGTCCGGAGCCAGTGTCTGATGGCGTTGCGTCAGTTGGTCGTGCTGGCGTAGCAGTTCTTTCTGCCGGGCGATGATTCCGCCGACCTGCTCGCGCAATTGGTTGCGCTGCTCGGTCAGGGTGTCGACGGCCTTTTGTGCGCTGGCCTGCTCATCTTCGTCGTGTTGGGTCAGGCTTTGCAGCAAGGCTTGCGGCTGATGCCACGGGTGCTCGGCACTGCCGCAGACCGGGCAGGGCTGGTCGTCCTGCAACTGGGTACGCAGTTCTTCGACGCTGGCGCTGCGGGCCAGACGCTGGCGCTCCAGCAACTGGCGGGTCACGTTAAGGGTCTGTTCGGCTACGGTCAGCTCGTCCTTGACCTTGATGCCCTGGGTAACCAGTGACTCGCGTTCCTGCTGGGCTTCCTGCTGCTGCCGAGTCAGCGCCTGCAATTGGTGTTCGATGTCCTGCTGGCTGGCCCACAGACGCGTCAGTTCCTCGAAAGCGCGCTGCTGCTTGCGGTTGTCCTGCAACAGGCTGCCGAGGATCTGCAGCTGTTCGGTGACGGCAGCGACTTCGCAATCGGCCTCGCGGTACAGCAATTCCAGCGCGTTGCGCTGTTCAGTCAGTTGTTGCTCGGCCTCGCTGGCGCGCTGTTGCAGCGCAGGCAGCTCACGATTGCCGTGCTTGAGGCGATTGGCAGTGAGCGTCAGGGTTTTCAGGCGGTCGCGCCACGCGTTCCAGCCTTGGGCCAGCGGTGCCAGATCGCTGCTGTCCGCCAGTTGTCCGGCGATGCGCTCAAGACGCTGGGCAACTTGTTGCTGCTGGTCGAGCAGAATGTCCAGGCCGGTCTGGCCCTGGGTGCAGAGGTGCTCGGCCTGCTGCTGGTGTTCCGAGGCCTTGGCCAATTCCTGAGCGAGGCGGTTCAGCGTGCTTTGCGCATCGAACGCCTGCTGCAACAGTGGTTTGGCGGTGTTGTGCGCCTGCTGGGCGTCCTGTAACCGAAGCTGCGCCTGGCTGCGTTGATTGTGCAACTGCTGCTGGCCGGTTTGCAGCGCGATCTGCTGCTCGTGGTGCTGGCGAATCTGCTCGGCCAGTGGCGCGAGCTGAGCGTTCAGGGTGATCCGGCGTGCGAAGCGGTGCCGTTGCGGACCGAGGCGTTCAAGCTGCCCCAGTGTCTGACGCTGGCTGCTCTGGTCGTCCCACACCTGCTGCGCGCCGGTCAGGCTTTTCTGAGCGGCGAGTTGTTCGTCGCGCAGCCGATGCAGTTCGGTCAGCCATTGCTGCTGCAGTTCCAGCTGGCGCTGTTGAGCCTGATGGAGCTTGAGCTGTTGCTGGGCATCGCTCATGCGCTGCTCGAGCTCGGCAAGCTGTTCGGGATCCAGCGGGCTGATATGACTGGCCTGGGCGGTCAGGGCCTTGAGGGCTTCTTCGGCTTCCTTGCTCTTACTGTAGGCGCGTCGCCCGAGCTGGCTGTAGATCGCCGTGTTGGTCAGCTTCTCCAGCAGTTCGCTGCGTTCCTTGTCGTCGGCCTTGAGAAAGGCGCTGAACTCGCTCTGGGCGAGCATCACGGCACGGGTGAACTGTTCGAAATTGAGGCCCAGACGGCTTTCGATCAGTTGCTCGAATTCGCGTTTGCTCTGATTGCTGAGGATCTGCTCGCTGTCCAGATCGGTCAGGGTCTGGCGGCTGGCCTGAAGTTTCTTCGCGGCGTTGTCCCGCGCGCGGTTGGTTTCCCAGCGTGCCCTATAGCGGCGTTGGTCGATGCCGATGAAGTCCACTTCGGCGTAACCGCTGCCGGTGCCACGGCGCAGCAGGGTGCGTGGATCGCTGGTGGTAATGTCGCCGTCGATGTCGGGGACCTTCGACTGGCCGATGTTGCTCAGCCGCGGAATGGCCCCGAACAGCGCCAGGCACAACGCATCGAGCAGCGTGCTCTTGCCTGCACCGGTCGGGCCGGTAATGGCGAACAGGCCGGCGCTGGCCAAGGGTTCTGCGGTGAAGTCCAGTTCGAACGGTCCGGCCAGCGAGGCCAGGTTTTTCAGGCGAATGGCAAGAATCTTCATGGCTGTTCGCTCTCCTGCTGCACTTCACGCAACAGTGTGGCGAAGTCGGTCAGGGTCTGTTCATCGACCTCGCTGCCGAAGTTGTCCTGCCAGGCGCGGCTGAACAGTTCCTGCGGGCTGAGCTGATCCAGTTCGATCAGCGCGGCATCGTCATCACTGCCGACGGCGCTGCCCTTGCCTGCGTATTCGGCACCGATGCGCACCAGTCGCACGGCCTTGCCCTGCAGGGCGGTTTCGATCTGGTTGCGCAGGTCCGGCTGCGGCTCGTCGAGGCGCACGCGCACCTCCAGCCACGGCTGTCGATCCGGGTCGGCCAACAGATCGACGTTGGGCAGTTCCTTGAGCTGCACCAGCAGTTCGGCCAGCGGTGCAGGGCCCAGGCGTTGCAGGTTGACGGCGCGTGGAATCAGGCAGGTGTCGACGCTGGTCAGGGTTTCACCGTCGCAGTTGATTTCCAGAATCTGGTGCTGATAGCCGATTTCCGAGAATGACAATGGGATCGGCGAGCCACTGTAGCGAATGCGCTCTTCACCGTTGACCCGTTGCGGCTTGTGCAGATGGCCGAGGGCGACGTAGGTGATGCTCGGCCCGAACAGGCTGGCGGGCAGGGCTTCGGCGTTGCCGATGATCAGGCTGCGCTCGGAGTCTTCGGACACCGAACCACCGGCCATGTGCGCATGACTCACGGCGATCAGCGCCTGACCTGGCTGGCGTTTGAGGTTGGCGGCTTCGATCAGGCGCTCGTGAACTCTGGCGATACCTTTCAGGTAATCGTCGCCCAGCGTCGGGCCGGTGACTTCGGCGGGGCGCAGGAACGGCAACGCCAGGCACCACGCTCGGACCTGACCTTCCGCATCGGGCAGTGGCAATAGCAGCCGCTCGGCGTCCAGCACGCCTTCATCCAGCCATAACACACGGCCGAGCGCGTGGGTGCGCAGACGACGCATCAGCGGCGCGGGCAGTTCGATGCGCGAGCCTGAGTCGTGGTTTCCGGCGATCATGACGATGGTCAGCAGCGGGTTCTGTTCGTGGGCATTGACGATGAAGTCGTACAGCCGCTCCTGGGCTTTGACCGGCGGGTTGACGGTGTCGAAGATGTCGCCCGCGATCAACAGCACATCAGGCTGGCGCTCGGCCAGACGGGCCAGCAGCCAGGTCAGAAAGCAGGCGTGTTCGAAATCGCGCTCCTGACCGTGAAGGTTCTGACCCAGATGCCAGTCGGAGGTGTGAAACAGACGCATTGAATTACCTTGTCATCAAAAGGGTGGCCGACTGCATCCTCACTTGGGATACAGCGGCGGCAACCCGGCATCGCCTGCCGGGTCCTGAATGTGTTCGGCGGCTGGCAGGGTGCGGATCGCACGCCACAGGTCCTCGCCCAGCCAGAGTTTACCGGTCTCACTGTAGAGTGCGCCGTTCAGGCCATCCAGTGCATCGGACAGCGGCACGAAACGGGCCGCCATGTCGGCCAGGGTTTCCGGTTGTTGGCGCGCCCAGGCATCCAGGGCCTGGCGCGTGGCCTGCGGGTCGTTGGCCAGACAGGCGCGCTTGAGGTCGTCCAGCACAGTACGCGGGCTGGGGCCTGCCTGCACGGTTTTGGCGATTGCCGGCTGGCCGCGCGCGCGCCACCAGAGCAGGCAGGCCAGCAAGGTCGTGAAGGCGAAGAACAGCGTGCTCATCTGCCACGGCCAGACCGGTGGGCCGATGACGGTCAGGCCACTCATTTCGTTGCTGACCGGTGTGTCAACGCCCAGTCCGGGGTTGCCGCTAATCTGCAAGGTGCGGGCGGGCAGGCTTGTGTGCTCCAGGTGGTCTTCACGGGTGTTCCACCAGGTGACTTCCACCGCAGGCAGATCAATTGCGCCGGCACGGGTGGGCACCAGCGCTTCGCGTTCTTCACGGGTGCCGATCAGGCCTCGTTCGCTGGGCAGGTTGCGCAGTTGCGGCTGGTCCGGATAACGGCGCAGGCCGGGTACTTCGGTGGCAGGCAAGGGCGGTAATTGCGCACCGGCCAAACCTTCGGCCTTGAGAATGAGGGTGCGTGTCAGTGAATCGCCGACCTGAGTCTTGCCCGGTTCCGGGCTCCAGCTCTCTTCAAGGCTGACGGTGCGGGCCGGGAGCCATGGCACCTGAGTCGGGTAGTCCGCAGGTACCGCTCTGACGTTCAGCGGGATCTCGGCGGAACTGACGCGCATCACCTTGCCCGGTTGCGGGCCGAACGGGTTGGCGTCCTGATTCGCTGCACTGCTGGCCTGAGGCTGCACCTGCGTCGCGCTGAACACCTGAGGCGGAATGGTCAAGACTCCGCTGTGCTGGGGATAGAGCGCATAGCGCATCTCGATGACCCCGTGGCGCACGCTGTTGATCAGCTTTTCGTAGGTACGCGAATCGCCCAGCTTCTCGATGCGGGCGTCCGGCACCTGCAGCGGGCTGAGGCTGCTGTCGTCGAACAACTGCACGGAGTGGTAGATGCGCAGGGTCAGCACGACCTGAGCCTGAACGTAGACGCTGTCCTGATCCAGCGTCGCCTCGATGAACACCGGTGCCAGTTGCCGATCCTGTTCCCTGGCTTCGTTCTGAATCACTTGCAGAGTCAGTGGCTGGCTTTTCAGGTCGCCCAGTTGCAGGGAAGGAATCGTGACGCTGCCGGTTTGCCGTGGCAGCAGGGTGACGATCCAGCGCGTGGTTGCCTGATTGTTGGTGCCCAGGGTCGTCAGTCGGTTGACCTGACGGGTGTCGCGCACCTCGAAGTCGCTGTCCAGCACGGTCAGGTCGGGCTTGCCGAACTGCGTGACGTCGTCGGTTTCCAGCGTCAGCTCGAAGGTTTCCCCGGCGTTCAGCCGTGTGCGGTCGACGCTGGCCGTCAGTTCGGCCGCGTGTGACGACAGGACAGACAGGCTCAGCAGCAGGCCGGTCAATAAGGGGTACGCGCGACTCATCGGGTCTTTTCCTGATGTTGCTGTTCGTAGCGGAATTTGCGCCGCAGCAGTTCGCCCGGATCGTCCGGAATCTGTCTCAGCCACTGCTCCAGTTCCTGACGTCGTTCGCTGGTGACGGGACGGTCGGCAGGCTGCAGGGGCGGGCGAGTGGTCTGTTCATCGTCTGTCGATGGGCCGGAAGACTGCAGGCCGGACGTGTCCGGAGGCAGGCTTTCGCTGCTGTTGTCCTCACTTGGCCGGGCAGTGTCCTGTTCGGAGGGCGAATGGTTGCTGGTCTGGTCCTGCGTGCCATTCTGGCCTGCTTCATCCTGCTCGGGTTTTTCCGGTTTGTCCTGTTCGGGTTGAGCCGCATTGGCCTGATCCAGAAGATTCTGAACCAGTGCACGGTTGTTCACCGCTGCGGGGAAGTCCGGCTGCCGTTCGAGCGCCTGTTCATAGGCGTCCAGTGCCGCTTCCAGTTCGCCACTGCGGGCCAGCGCATTGCCACGGTTGTAATGATCGGCGGCTGTGTTTCCTTCAGCAAAGCGTTGCGCTGCGCTGGCGTAATCCCCGGCTTCGTAGAAGGCGATACCTTTCCACTGTGGGTCTTCAAAGCGTTGTGCGGCTTCTGCCGGCCGGCGCTGTTCCAGCAGACGCTGACCCTGCTGATCCGGGCGCAGCCACAGGTCCTGAAATTCGAACGCCTGACTGTTCTGCGGAAACATGAACAGCAGCGGCAGGCAGAACAGCCAGCCGCGGCGACCCGCACAGGCGGCGATCAACAGCAGCGGCAGCAGAAACCAGTGACCCTGATCGGCCCAGGTGTCGAGCTGCACGATCTGCCCGTCGCTGCGCAGGCGTTGCGGGCTGGCGAGCAGGCCGAGACTGCGCAGGTCCTCTTCATCAGCCCGCGCCTGACGGTAGCTGCCGCCGACCTGCTCGGCAAAGTCATTGAGGCTGGTGCTGTCCAGACGCGGCACCATGATCGCGCCCTGATCGTCCTTGAGCAGGCTGCCGTTTTCCTGAGTCACTGGAGCACCTTCGGCAGTTCCAATACCCAGTATCAACAAGGGCGGCGACTGGCCGCGCAGGGCCTGACGGATGCCGTCGCGCTCCTGTTCACTCAAGGACGAGCCGATCAGCAGAATCCTGCCCTGGCCCAGCGCACCCTGCTTCAGCAGGTTCAGCGCCTTGACGACCGCCAGATCGGCACGCTGGCCCGGCACCGGCATGATCGACGGCCTGATCGCCTCCAGCAGGTTATGGCTGGTGACCAGATCGTCGGACAGCGGCACCAGCGTGTGGGCGCTGCCCGCGTAGACCACGATGGCGGTCTGTGAGTCGCTGCGCAGTTGCAACAGATCGAGCAGTTTGCGTCGCGCCTGTTCCAGACGTGTCGGGGCAATGTCGGTGGCGAGCATCTGCGGGGTGAGTTCCAGCACCACCACCAGCGGATCGACCGGCTTCTGGCTGATCTGCTCGACACGCTGCCAGCTGGGACCAAGCAGCGCGGCCAGCGCCAGCAGCCAGGCCAGCGCCAGTACCACCCACGGCAGTTTGCTGTTGCTGCCGCGACTGCCGTTCAGCAACACGGCATGAAAGGCGGCGGGCAGGATGATCTGCCAGCGTCCGGCGCGTTTCTGCCGATGCCAGAGTTGCCAGATCAACAGCGCCAGCAAGGGCACGATCAGCAGCCACCATGGACGGAACCAGTGTGGCCAGAGGGAGGCGATCATCGCGACCTCCACAGACGTTCGACGCGCTCACGCCAGCCGAAAGCGCGCAGGCTGACGAGTGCCCGTTGCACGGCGTTGTTGGGCCACAGGCTGCGGATCACCAGCAACACGCTCAGCAGCAGCGCCAATGACAAGGGCCACTGATACAGCACTTGCGCCGGGCGGGCCTGGGTGGGTTGCTGGGCGACCGGTTCGAGCGAGTCGAGGGTGGCGCGGATCTTTTCCAGTTGCTCGCCATCGCGGGCGCGGAAGTATTGGCCGCCGCTAAGGCTGGCAATGTCCTTGAGGGTCGGCTCATCCAGGTCCAGGCTCGGGTTCAGGCCCAGCAGTCCCTGTATGCCGCTCTTGTCAGGGTCTGAGCCGATACCGATGGTGTAGATCCGAACGCCTTCGTTTGCTGCCAGCCGTGCCGCCGTGATCGGGTCGATCTGCCCGCCGTTGTTGGCGCCATCGGTGACCAGCACCAGAACGCGGCTATTGGCCGGACGCAGGCGCAGGCGTTTGAGCGCAAGACCGATGGCGTCGCCGATGGCTGTGTTTTTGCCCGCGATGCCGATTTTCGCCTCGTCCAGCCAGATACGCACGGTGCGGCGGTCGAACGTCAGCGGGGCCTGAACGAAGGCCTGACTGCCGAACAGGATCAGGCCGACCCGATCACCCTGACGGCCCTCGAGAAAATCGCCCAACAGATGCTGAACCAACACCAGTCGGCTGACTTCGTCGCTCTGCCATTGCATGTCCGGGTAATCCATGGAGCCGGAAACATCCACGGCCACCAGCAGGTCGCGGCCGCTGGCAGCCACGGGAAGCGGCTCGCCAAGCCATTGCGGGCGGGCGGCGGCGATCAGCAGAAACAGCCAGATGAGCAGGAACGGCGAGCGCTGTCGCCACGCGGGCAGGTTGGCCTTGGCGCGCCGACCGCTCAAACCTTCGAGTTCGTTGAGGAAGCTGACCTTGAGCGCGGCTTCGCCGCTGTCGGCCATCGGCAACACGAAGCGCATCAGCCAGGGCAGCGGCAGCAGGGCGAAGACCCAGGGCCAGACGAACTCAAACATGTTTGCGAATCCAGATATCGACGGCCTGGGTCAGGCCGCTGATGGCCTTGTCATCGAGTTTGCATTCGGGTTTGTAAGCACCTTCAACAAGGATCATCCAGCGCGTCAGGCCTGCGGCCGGGCAGCGGTTATCGAGAAACGCCAGCCATTTACGACCGTTGAGGGTATGGCTCTGGCTGTGTGGATAGTGGTTGCGGCACAGGCGCTTGAGCAGGCCGTTGATCTGTTGCAGCCAGGCACCGGCGGGGGCGCCGTCATAGGGTTTGGGCAGGCTGGCCAGTTCAGCCAGCGCCGCGACCCGCACGGGATCAAGCGGCTGCTCGCTGCGGCTTTTGCTGACCTTGACCGGCAACAGCGTGCGCAGCCGCCAGATGCCCCAGCCCAGCGCGGGGATCAACAGCAACAGCAGCCACCAACCCGGCGCAGGAGGCCAGAAGCCGATGGTTTCAGGGGCGATCAGGGGTTGCAACTGATCCAGTGGATTCATTTGCGCTTCACCGGACGCTGGGCGTTGAGGTATTCACGCAATTGCTCGACCAGTTCGAACTGGGTGCTCAACGGCATCAGCAGCACGCGCAGTTTCTGCGCAAGCAGTTCCCAGCGCGCCGAGCGCTCCTCACCCTGAACGCGATAGGCGCGACGCAGTTCGGGATCAAGGGTGTCGAGTTCCAGTTGTGCACCGCGCTCGGCAAATCGCAACAGACCTGCCGCAGGCAGCGCGCGGTCCAGCGGGTCGGACAGCGGCAATAACAACAGGTCGCTGTGGCGCGCCAGCAGGGTGAGTTGCTGCTCAGCGGCATCGGACAGGGCACGCTCGTCACAAAGCACGATGACCAGACTGCCGGGACGCAGCACCTCACGGGCACGCCGCAGGGCGGTACCGAACGCATCACGGTCGGCGGGGATTTCGGTGTGCAACGACTGATTGACCCGCACCAGCCGGTTGAGCAGCTGTAAAAGGCTCTGTTTACTGCGCCGGGGTTTGATCTCGTAATGCTCGTTGTCGCCGAACACCAGCCCGCCCACCCGGTCATTGTGTTCCAGTGCGGCCCAGCCGATCAGCGCCGCGGCCTGTGCAGCCAGTACCGACTTGAACATCTGTCCGGAGCCGAAGAACAGGCGACGGCTCTGTTCCACCAGAATGAAAATCGGCCTCTCGCGTTCTTCATGGAAAAGCTTGGTGTGCGGCTCCTGCGTGCGGGCAGTCACGCGCCAGTCGATGCTGCGCACATCGTCGCCTGCCTGATAGACCCGGACCTGATCGAAGTCCACCCCACGGCCACGCAGCTTGGAGTGGTGCAGGCCGATCAGCGGGCTGCGCTGGCTCGGCGTCGAAAAAAGCTGCACTTCCCGCACGCGATGACGCATCTCGATCAGCTCGCTGAGCGTGACGCGAATGCCCGGTTGTGGGATCAGGTAGGGTTGCATGGGGTCAGGCGACGGCCACGACGTCGAGGATCCGCTGAATCACGCGGTCCTGATCGATGCCCGCAGCTTCGGCCTCGAACGACAGGATAATGCGGTGGCGCAGCACGTCGAACAGCACCGCCTGAATGTCCTCGGGGCTGACGAAGTCGCGTCCCGCCAGCCAGGCGTGGGCCCGTGCGCAGCGGTCCAGCGAGATAGAGCCACGCGGGCTGGCGCCATAGGCAATCCACTCGGCCAGTTCCTGATCGAACTTGGCCGGTGTGCGAGTGGCCATGACCAGTTGCACCAGGTATTCCTCAACCGCGTCGGCCATGTACAGACCGAGGATTTCCTTGCGGGCTGCAAAGATCGCCTGCTGGCTGACGCGCCGCTCCGGCTTGGTTTCGCCATTCAGCGCTTCGCCGCGGGCCTGCTGCAGGATCTTGCGTTCGACGGCGGCATCCGGGAAGCCGATCTTGACATGCATCAGGAAGCGGTCGAGCTGTGCTTCGGGCAGGGGATAAGTGCCTTCCTGCTCGATGGGGTTCTGGGTCGCCATGACCAGAAACAGCGGCGAAAGATCATAGGTGCTGCGCCCGACACTGACCTGACGCTCGGCCATGGCCTCGAGCAGAGCCGACTGGACCTTGGCTGGCGCGCGGTTGATTTCGTCCGCAAGCACCAGATTGTGAAAGATCGGACCCTGCTGGAACACGAAACTGCCGGTTTCCGGACGATAGATCTCGGTGCCGGTGATGTCGGCAGGCAACAGGTCGGGGGTGAATTGAATGCGATGAAACTGTGCTTCGATGCCTTCTGCCAGTTCCTTGATGGCCTTGGTCTTGGCAAGGCCCGGTGCGCCTTCGACGAGCATGTGGCCGTCGGCAAGCAGGGCGATGAGCAGGCGTTCGATCAGCTTTTCCTGGCCGAGGATTTGCGTTGAAAGAAATGTTCGCAGCGCAATCAGCGCCTCACGATGTTCCATCGGTGACTGTTCCTGGCAGGGTAATCAGCCGCGTCGGGCGACAGCAGGCTGGGGGCGATACTTTAATTCATTCGGGCAGGTATCGACTAACGACTCTGGGGTTTTTTATGAAGTTTAGAGATAGTTCATACGTTTAGATGGGAATTGTCCTACATGTTTTGTCTGCTCTTTGTAGGAAGTTACAGGCGAGAGCTACTTTCAACAGTAATTGCCTCATGTCTGACCGGCCGCAGACTTGCAGCTGACAAATGACTTTGGGAGGCCTCACTGGTCCTTCGGCGTAGCGCTTTCGCGCAGCAAACACGCACCGTGGGAGGCGGCTTGCCGGCGATGCAGTCGATGCGGTATGTCAGGAAAATCGCGTCATCGTTCATCGCCGGCAAGCCGCCTCCCACGTAAACGTTTTCATTCAGCAGATTACGTATTGTTTGATGACACCCGATAAAACGCCGCAGCATTGCCCCACAACACGTTTTGCGCAGCCGCCTCACCCAGCGCCTCCACTACCAGATCGATATCACCCGGCTCGAACGGCCGGGGTGCGCGGGTCGAGGGCAGGTCGGTGCCGAACATCAGGGCGTCGGGGTTGGCTGCGTGGATGTCCTTCAAAATCGCTGGCACAGCAAAGTCGACCCGCCCGAAGCCGCAGGCCTTGATCCGTACGCCATGCTCGGCCAAACGTAGCAACACAGGCAGGCCTTCGGCACTCAGCCCCAGATGATCGATGCTCACGGCAGGCAGCCTGAGCAGGCGGGTTTCGATGTCGGCCAACTCGCGTGAGTCGATATACAGCTCCGAATGCCAGCCGACCAGATCGTGAACCCTTAGTGCCAGGGCTTCCAGTTGATCGAGCTGTTCAGACCCGCCCCGCTTCAGATTGAAACGCAGGGCCCGTACGCCAGACGCGTTGAGCATTTCCAGCTCTGCATCCGTGACACTGGACGGTAACTGAGTCACGCCTGCGAAATTCGGTCCCAGCCGTTTCAGTGCGGCCAGCAGGTAAGTCTGATCAAAGCCTTGAAACGAGCCCGAAACCACGGCACCACCCCTGACACCCAAGGGTTCGACCTGCGCCAGATAGTCGCTCACCCGGAACGGCTCCGGCAGGAAACCATTGTTGGCCTGAAGCGGATAACCGGGGTCGATGATGTGGCAGTGGGCGTCGAAAATGGCGGGCATGACGGGCTCCTTGTGGTCCGAACGGCAGTAGATGTGATCAGGCGAGTTCGCTTACATAGCTGCCCACGTCTTTCAGAATGATCTGCAGGGTTTCCTCGACTTCGTGCAGTTCGCCTGCCGAGGTGCTGTGCAGGATTTCGTAACGCTCATGGCCGTCCAGTTGCTTGCCGTCCGCGGGATCGATTTCCAGCAGCAGGCGTTCGGCACTAAAGGTCACTTTCAGCGTCGAGACCGTATGCGTCCTGTCGTCCCGAACGGTGATTTCCACTTCGTTTTCATCGGGAAAACGACTCAGCGAGAACAACTCGCCGTTCTCGCTGTGGCAGCAGAGCAGCGCCATGTTGTCGTATTCGTCATCGCAGGGATTGACGATAAGGCTGGCAGTCTTGATGAGCATGTCGGGTTCCGGTTTTTCGAAAGTGGGCGGGCAGGACGGATTTTGCCAGTCCCCGAGACATTTTGTCGGCCATTAATTGGCACTTTCGTGCCGGTTGACCGGCTTGGCGATGACCGAATATGTCGCAGCCTCGTAAGTAGTGTCCGGTCCGCTGTCGTTAAGCTGCACCAAAGACGTGCGCGCACGAAGCCCTCAGGTTTCCTGCTTCTTTTTTTCATGACATGCACTGCGACATTCAAATGTGACTACCCTGACACGACAGGCGTTAGTACTTTAGCTTTACACTCGATCAGGTGGTGTCCATACAACCGGACGCCGGTACACCCGGATCACAACACCTTCTTCAAGCCTCCCCAATAAAAGCCAAAGCGGAGTACCACAGATGGCGTTCTTCACCGCAGCCAGCAAGTCCGATTTCCAGCATCAACTGCAATCGGCACTGGCTCAGCACATCAGCGAGCAGGCACTGCCACAAGTGGCGCTGTTCGCTGAACAGTTCTTCGGCATCATTTCACTGGATGAACTCACACAGCGTCGACTGTCCGACCTCGCGGGCTGCACACTGTCCGCCTGGCGCCTGCTCGAGCGTTTCGAACACGCCCATCCTCAGGTCCGCGTCTACAACCCCGATTACGAGCGTCACGGATGGCAGTCGACTCACAGCGCCGTCGAAGTGCTGCATCATGACCTTCCGTTTCTCGTCGATTCCGTACGCACCGAGCTGAACCGTCGCGGTTACAGCATCCACACCCTGCAAACCACCGTCCTGAGCGTGCGACGCGGCCCGAATGGCCAGTTGCTCGAACTGCTGCCAAAAGGCACCACCGGCGACGACGTATTGCAGGAATCGCTGATGTACCTGGAGATCGACCGCTGCGCCAACGCCAGCGAGTTGAACGTGCTGGCCCGCGAACTGGAGCAGGTGCTCGGCGAAGTCCGCGCCGCTGTCGAAGATTTCGAGCCGATGAAAGCGCGCCTGCGTGACCTGCTTGTCAGCATCGACGCCAACGAATCCAACACCGACGTCGAAGAAAAGGCCGAGATCAAGGTTTTCCTTGAATGGCTGGTGGATAACCATTTCACCTTTCTGGGCTATGAAGAATTCCAGGTCAGCAACGACGCCGATGGCGGGCAACTGATCTACGACGAATCCTCGTTCCTGGGCCTGACCAAGCTGCTGCGTCCGGGCCTGAGCCGCGAAGAACTGCACATCGAAGACTACGCAGTGAAATACCTGCAAGAGCCGATGCTGCTGTCGTTCGCCAAGGCTGCCGTGCCAAGCCGCGTGCATCGTCCGGCCTATCCTGACTTCGTCTCGATCCGTCAGATCGACGCGTCGGGCAAGGTCATCAAGGAATGCCGCTTCATGGGCCTCTACACCTCGTCGGTGTACGGCGAGAGTGTCAGGCAAATTCCTTACATCCGTCGCAAGGTCGCAGAAGTCGAACGTCGTTCAGGTTTCGATGCCAAGGCGCACCTGGGCAAGGAACTGGCGCAGGTGGTCGAAGTGTTGCCCCGCGACGATCTGTTCCAGACGCCGGTCGACGAGCTGTTCAGCACCGTCATGTCCATCGTGCAGATCCAGGAGCGCAACAAGATTCGCGTGTTCCTGCGCAAGGACCCGTACGGCCGTTTCTGCTACTGCCTGGCCTACGTGCCGCGTGACGTGTACTCCACCGAGGTAAGGCAGAAGATCCAGCAGGTGCTGATGGATCGTCTGAAAGCCAGCGATTGCGAATTCTGGACGTTCTTCTCCGAATCCGTGCTGGCCCGCGTACAGCTGATCCTGCGCGTGGACCCGAAGGTCAATCTGGAAATCGACGTCGCCCAGCTGGAAAACGAGGTCATTCAGGCCTGCCGTTCCTGGAAGGACGACTACGCAAGTCTGGTGGTCGAAAGCTTCGGCGAAGCCCACGGCACCAATGTGCTCGCCGACTTCCCGAAAGGCTTCCCGGCAGGCTACCGCGAGCGTTTCGCAGCGCATTCGGCCGTGGTCGACATGCAGCATGTGCTGAGCCTCAGCGAAAGCAATCCGTTGGTGATGAGCTTCTACCAGCCACTGGCCGGTGGTCGTCAGCAACTGCACTGCAAGCTGTACCACGCCGATACGCCGCTGGCGCTGTCTGACGTACTGCCGATTCTGGAGAACCTCGGCCTGCGTGTGCTGGGTGAATTCCCGTATCGCCTGCACCACGCCAACGGTCGCGAATTCTGGATTCACGACTTCGCCTTTACCTACGGCGAAGGCCTGAACCTCGATATTCAGCAGCTCAACGACACGTTGCAGGACGCTTTCGTGCACATCGTCAGCGGCGATGCCGAGAACGATGCGTTCAACCGTCTGGTGCTGACTGCCGGTCTGCCATGGCGCGACGTGGCGCTGCTGCGCGCCTATGCCCGTTACCTGAAGCAGATTCGTCTGGGCTTCGACCTGGGCTACATCGCCAGCACACTGAACAACCACACCGATATCGCCCGCGAGCTGACGCGTCTGTTCAAGACCCGTTTCTATCTGGCGCGCAAACTGGGTTCGGACGATCTGGACGACAAGCAACTGCGTCTGGAACAGGCCATCCTGACCGCGCTGGACGACGTTCAGGTGCTCAACGAAGACCGCATCCTGCGTCGTTACCTGGACCTGATCAAGGCGACCCTGCGGACCAACTTCTACCAGACCGATGCCAACGGCCAGAACAAGAGCTACTTCAGCTTCAAGTTCAACCCGCGTCTGATTCCCGAACTGCCGAAGCCGGTGCCCAAGTTCGAGATTTTCGTTTATTCGCCACGCGTCGAAGGCGTGCACCTGCGGTTCGGCAACGTAGCGCGCGGCGGCCTGCGCTGGTCGGATCGTGAAGAAGACTTCCGGACCGAAGTGCTGGGTCTGGTAAAAGCTCAGCAGGTGAAGAACTCGGTCATCGTGCCGGTCGGTGCCAAGGGCGGTTTCGTGCCGCGCCGTCTGCCGACCACCGGCAATCGCGACGAAGTGCAGGCTGAGGCAATCGCCTGCTATCGCATCTTCATTTCGGGTCTGCTGGACATCACCGACAACCTCAAGGAAGGCGTGCTGGTGCCACCGGTCAACGTGGTTCGCCACGATGACGACGACCCGTACCTGGTCGTTGCCGCCGACAAAGGCACCGCGACCTTCTCCGACATCGCCAACGGCATCGCCATCGACTACGGCTTCTGGCTGGGCGACGCGTTTGCGTCCGGCGGTTCGGCCGGTTACGACCACAAGAAGATGGGCATCACTGCCAAGGGCGCGTGGGTTGGCGTGCAGCGTCACTTCCGTGAGCGTGATATCAACGTTCAGCAGGACAGCATCAGCGTGATCGGCATCGGCGACATGGCCGGTGACGTATTCGGTAACGGCCTGTTGATGTCCGACAAGCTGCAACTGGTCGCAGCCTTCAACCACCTGCACATTTTCATCGACCCGAATCCGGACCCGGCCACCAGCTTCGTCGAGCGTCAGCGTCTGTTCGACCTGCCGCGTTCGGCCTGGACCGACTACGACACCAGCATCATGTCTGCGGGCGGCGGTATTTTCCCGCGCAGCGCCAAGAGCATCGCCATCACCGAACAGATGAAGGCACGCTTTGACATCAAAGCCGACAAGCTGACCCCGACCGAACTGCTGCATGCGCTGCTCAAGGCGCCTGTGGACCTGTTGTGGAACGGCGGCATCGGCACGTACGTGAAGTCCAGCGAAGAGTCCCATGCGGACGTGGGCGACAAGGCCAACGACGCACTGCGTGTCGACGGCAACGAGCTGCGCTGCAAGGTGGTGGGCGAGGGCGGCAACCTGGGCATGACCCAGCTGGGCCGTGTCGAGTTCGGCCTCAATTGCGGCGCGACCAACACCGACTTCATCGACAACGCCGGTGGCGTGGACTGCTCCGACCACGAAGTGAACATCAAGATCCTGCTCAACGAAGTGGTGCAGGCTGGCGACATGACCGAGAAGCAGCGCAACCAGCTGCTTGAAAGCATGACCGACGAAGTCGGCCACCTGGTGCTGGGCAACAACTACAAGCAGACGCAGGCACTGTCGCTGGCCGCTCGCCGTGCCTACGACCGCATCGCTGAATACAAGCGTCTGATGAACGACCTGGAAGCCCGTGGCAAGCTGGACCGTGCCATCGAGTTCCTGCCGGCCGAAGACCAGATCGTCGAGCGCGTATCGGCCGGTCATGGCCTGAGCCGTGCCGAACTGTCGGTGCTGATCTCCTACAGCAAGATCGACCTCAAGGAAGCGTTGCTGGAATCCCGTGTCCCGGATGACGACTACCTGGCACGTGACATGGAAACCGCGTTCCCGCCATCGCTGAGCGCCAAGTTCTCCGTGGCCATGCGCGGTCACCGTCTGAAGCGCGAAATCGTCAGCACCCAGATCGCCAACGATCTGGTCAACCACATGGGTATCACGTTCGTGCAGCGACTCAAAGAGTCGACCGGCATGAGCGCTGCCAACGTGGCCGGTGCCTACGTGATCGTGCGTGACATCTTCCACCTCCCGCACTGGTTCCGTCAGATCGAAGCGCTGGACTACAAGGTGTCGGCAGAAATCCAGCTGTCGCTGATGGATGAGCTGATGCGTCTGGGCCGTCGTGCCACACGCTGGTTCCTGCGCAGCCGTCGCAACGAACTGGACGCCGGTCGTGACGTGGCGCACTTCGGTCCGCACATCGCCGCACTGGGTCTCAAGCTCGACGAGCTGCTGGAAGGTCCGACCCGTGAAGTCTGGCAGGCGCGTTATCAGGCCTATGTCGAAGCCGGTGTGCCGGAATTGCTGGCGCGCATGGTGGCAGGCACCACGCACTTGTACACGCTGCTGCCGATCATCGAAGCCTCCGACGTCACCGGGCAGAACGCTGCCGACGTGGCCAAGGTGTACTTCGCCGTAGGCAGTGCGCTGGACGTGACCTGGTACCTGCAGCAGATCAGCAGCCTGCCGGTGGAAAACAACTGGCAGGCCCTGGCCCGCGAAGCGTTCCGCGACGACATCGACTGGCAACAGCGGGCGATCACCGTATCGGTCCTGCAGATGCCGGATGGTCCATCGGACGTGGAAGAGCGCCTGGCGCTTTGGCTCGAACAGCACGCCCTCATGGTCGAGCGCTGGCGCGCCATGCTGGTCGAACTGCGTGCCGCCAGCGGCACCGACTACGCCATGTACGCCGTCGCCAACCGCGAGTTGCTGGACCTGGCCATGAGCGGACAAGCCATCACGGTGTGATGGTTTGACCGGCCGTTAACAAAAAACCCGCCTTGAGAGAGGCGGGTTTTTTGTATGGGTCTGAAACACGTTGTCGCAGCCGGGCGTGTTGTTCGCCCGTTCAGTTGATCAAGCGGCGGACAAGTGTTCGTAGAGGATGGTCGCGCCGACGAGCATCAGCACCACACCACCGACGATTTCGGCGCGCTTGCCGACAACCGTTCCCAGCGCACGACCCAGCATCACGCCAATGGTGACCATCACGGTTGTTGCCAGGCCTATCGCGGCAGCAGCTACCAGAATATTGACGTCCACGAATGCCAGGCCCACGCCGACTGCCAAGGCATCGATACTGGTTGCGAAAGCGGTGACTGCCAGGATCAGAAACGAGTGCTGACCGGGTTTTTCCTCTTCTTCATCGTCGTGTTTGAGCCCGTTGTAGATCATGTGCAAGCCCAGCGCGAGCAGCAGGGCAAAGGCGATCCAGTGATCCCAGCTTTCCACGAACCGGGTTGCAACCTGTCCGATGCTCCAGCCGATGATTGGCGTAATGGCCTCGATAACGCCGAAGATCAATCCTGTTCGCACGGCTTCGATAAAACGAGGCTTGTGAAGGCTGGCACCTTTACCCAAGGCAGCCGCAAAAGCGTCCGTCGACATGGCAAGAGCGAGGAAAATGAGGGAGATGGGATTCACGGTCAACATCCAGTCGGGCTATGAGTCAACGACGCGTCCACACGCCCGACTTTAGGCATGGATGCATCGTTGGTCTCGCCAACCAGAAGGTGTTCGCACCACGGCATGTTGCCGAGAATGTTGACGCGAACGCTCCATGACCGAAGTCCAGAGCAGGCTACTCCCCAACAAGGGAGGCCACTATAGACACATGAATGTGAAAAAGATATTAAACGGCAACGCGCTATTCAAGTGCTGACAGGCAAGCTGTGCCAGTTCGTAACAGGTCTTGACGGAACTCATGGGCGCCACTGACGTTCAGTTGCAAAGGCTGCTGTTGGTCGTTCGTGATGTTGGCGCCTATCCCG
This sequence comes from Pseudomonas viridiflava, assembly GCF_900184295.1. Classification (NCBI taxonomy): domain Bacteria; kingdom Pseudomonadati; phylum Pseudomonadota; class Gammaproteobacteria; order Pseudomonadales; family Pseudomonadaceae; genus Pseudomonas; species Pseudomonas viridiflava. Next base: position 4,153,543 of record NZ_LT855380.1, on the reverse strand, counting down.
ACCGGCAGAGCATTGTTATGTCGGCCGCTCGGTCTTTAAAGCCATGACGCCTCGACAGTCATTCAAAAGAGAGCAACTCATCATGCAGGCAGACGCACTTACCTGGGGTCAAGGCCCTCGCATTCTTGAAGTATTCCTTGAGCCCACGTGCCCGTTTTCGGTCAAGGCTTTTCGCAAGCTCGACAAGCTGCTGGAACAGGCTGGCGAGGACCGCCTCACGATCAAAATTCGTCTCCAGTCCCAACCGTGGCACATGTTTTCCGGCGTCATCGTGCGCTGCATCCTGGCCGCTTCGACCCTTGAAGGCGGCAAGAATAAGGCCAAGGCCGTGATGGCAGCCGTTGCTGCGCATCGCGCCGAATTCGAATTCGAGCACCACGCCAGCGGACCCAATCTCGACGCCACACCGAACGACATCATTGCCCGGCTGGAAGGCTACAGCGGCGTCCAGCTGGTCGAAGCGTTCGCGCAGCCCGAGCTTGAGCACGTCATCAAATGGCATTGCAAATACGCCCGGCAGAATGGCATTCATGTGTCCCCGACCTTTATGGTCGACGGTCTGGTGCAGCCTGCCATGAGCAGTGGCGATGCGATGGAGCAGTGGCTTTCGCAGCTTCAGCTCGATTGAAAGGCGCTTCATCGGGGTTTATTGGAAAAACTCTTGGCCCCAGCGACGCAACCGATCACTGCAACCGTGACGCCCAGCATGCCCAGGCTGACAGGTTCATCGAGCAATAGGGCGGCCAACGCCAGGCCGAAGAACGGTTGCAGCAGTTGAAGCTGACCGACCGCGGCAATGCCGCCCTGTGCCAGCCCTCGATACCAGAAAACGAAGCCGATCAGCATGCTGAAAACCGAGACGTAGAACAGGCTGCTCCAGGCCCCGACAGTTATTCCTGACAGCGAAGAGGGCGCTCTGATCAACGCCAGTGGCAACATCACGGGAAGGGCGATCACCAGTGCCCAACAAATGACCTGCCAGCCGCCCAAGTCTCTCGACAGTCTGGCACCTTCTGCATAACCCAGCCCGCAGACGATAATAGCCAGCAGCATCAGGCCGTCTCCTGTTGCTGATGTGCTGATGCCTTGAGACAGCGCAAACCCCACCACCATAGCGCTGCCCAGAATCGAGAACAGCCAGAACGCACGACCGGGGCGTTCACCGCCGCGCAGCACGCCGAAGACGGCGGTCGCCAATGGCAACAGACCAATGAAGACGATGGAGTGCGCCGAGGTGACGTGCTTCAGCGCCAGTGCGGTCAGCAACGGAAAACCCAGCACCACGCCAGTGGCGACGATGCACAGCGAAAACAGCTGATGCTTTGCCGGACGTTTTTCCCTGAGTGCCACAAGCATGCCGATTGCCAGCGCTGCTGCAATGGTCGCGCGGGCAAAGGTCAGGAACAGCGGATCGAATTCCATGACGGCAACTCGTGTGGCAGGTAACGAGCCGCTGAAGATCAACACACCGATCAGGCCGCTCAGCCATCCGCTGCCTTTTGTATGAGCGGTCTTATGGAGTGGGTTCAAAGCCTGTTCCATGGGTTCTTCTCACGGCTGTTCAATCGGTGGGGATTGAGTCATCGTAGGGCTGTGATTCAATACAATCAAAAAATCGTCATGGATACATTTACGATGCCTGTCGCGCGTTACAAATCGGTAGTCGATCAGCTGGCAGCGGATATTCGTGGCGGAAGACTGCTGCCGGGCACGCGTCTGTCTACCCATCGCAAGTTGGCGGCAGACCATGGGTTGGCGTTGGCGACAGCCACGCGAGTTTATGCTGAGCTCGAAGTCATGGGTTTGGTCAGCGGTGAGGTCGGGCGTGGCACCTTCGTGCGCGAAACTGCGCTTTCACCGGGGCTTGGCATTGATCAGAAGGCCGTAGCCGTCGGCATGATCGACTTCAATTTCAATTACCCGTCACTGCCCGGTCAGGCTGAGCTATTGCGAATGGCATTACGGCAGCTGGCTTTGTCAGGTGATCTGGATTCGTTGTTGCGTTATCAGCCTCATGCCGGACGTACGCATGAACGTGCCGCGGTTGCGCGACATTTGAGCGTACGGGGGCTGACGGTAGAATCCGAGCAGGTGCTGATCGTCAACGGCGCGCAACAGGGGCTCGCAGTTGCGTTGATGGCTTCGCTCAAGCCGGGTGATGTAATCGCTGCCGATGCGCTCACTTACTCCGGATTCAAGGTGCTGGCGCAGGCGCTGCATTTGGAAGTCGTGCCGATTCCTGCGGGGGTTGAAGGGCCTGATCTGGAGGCATTGGAATATTTGTGTAAGAGTCGTCGGATAAAGGCGCTGTACATGATGCCGACGCTGCACAATCCGCTCGGCTGGGTGATGAGTCTCGAGGTACGTGAACAGTTGGTGGTTTTAGCGAGAAAACACGACCTGCTGATCGTTGAAGACGCGGCGTATGCGTTCCTGGCTGACAACCCTCCAGTACCGCTGGCACAGCTTGCTCCAGAGCGGACGGTCTATGTGTCAGGGCTTTCCAAGAGCGTCGCTACCGGGTTGCGGGTAGGGTTCGTCGCCGCGCCTCTCGACAAAGTGTCCGCGATGGAGCGAACCATTCGTGCGACCACCTGGAACACGCCAGGCGTGCTGACAGCCATTGCGACCGGCTGGCTTGAAGACGGCACCGTCCTGAAACTCGAGGCAGAGAAACGACTCGACGCCGAGGCCCGACAAGCAGCGGCTCGCGAGGTGCTTGAAGGCATTGAGTTCGTCGGCCACCCCTCGTCCTATTTTCTCTGGCTCCCATTACCAGAGGATGCCCGCGCCGACCAGATCGCCTTGGCCTTGTTGCAGGAAAAGGTCGCTGTATCGACCGCCGAGCCTTTCTCGATATCCACCAGCACGCCGCATGCACTGCGACTGGCGCTGGGGTCGGTGAGCATGGATGAACTACGGGACGGGCTGGGTAGGGTGAAGCGAATTATCGAGGTTTATCTGTAGCCTTTATTATTTTGAGCATTCAGCCAATTCGTGTTTCGCGTCTGAGTCCCATGTGACGCGGAGCATCACGTGCTGCATGTCCACGCGGAGCGTTGGCACGATCAGTCTCAACCCATCACCGATCGTTCCTCACGCTCCAGCGTGGGAATGCCTCTCTGGACGCTCTGCGTCCGCTTTTTCTGCTTTATCGAAGGTATAAAAAAACCCCGCACAAGGCGGGGTTCTTTCAACGCTGTGTTTCGCTATTACGCTTGAACAACCGGGATGTTGGCGTTCGCTGCGGCTTCACGGAACTCGGCGATCTGATCGAAGCTCAGGTAGCGGTAAACGTCCGCTGCCATGGTGTCGATCTGTTGCGCGTAGCCCATGTACTCCTCGACGGTCGGCAGGCGACCCAGGATCGATGCGACGGACGCCAGCTCGGCCGAGGCCAGGTAGACGTTCGCGCCGTCACCCAGACGGTTCGGGAAGTTACGGGTCGACGTCGATACCACTGTCGAGTTCGGCTCTACGCGTGCCTGGTTACCCATGCACAGCGAGCAGCCCGGCATTTCCATGCGCGCGCCAGCCTTGCCGTAGATGCCGTAGTAGCCTTCTTCGGTCAACTGGTGAGCGTCCATCTTGGTCGGCGGCGAGAGCCACAGGCGTGTCGGCAACTGGCCCTTGACCTGATCCAGCAACTTGCCCGCAGCGCGGAAGTGGCCGATGTTGGTCATGCAGGAACCGATGAACACTTCGTCGATCTTCTCGCCCTGTACCGAAGACAGCAGGCGGGCATCGTCCGGGTCGTTCGGCGCGCAGAGCACAGGCTCTTTGACGTCGGCCAGATCGATCTCGATGATTTCAGCGTACTCGGCGTCCTTGTCGGCTTCCAGCAGCTCTGGGTTGGCAACCCAGGCTTCCATCGCCTGAGCACGACGCTCCAGGGTGCGCGGATCACCGTAACCCTGTTCGATCATCCAGCGCAGCAGCGTGATGTTCGAGTTCAGGTATTCGATGATCGGCTCTTTGGCCAGCTTGATGGTGCAACCGGCAGCCGAACGTTCGGCCGACGCGTCGGACAGCTCGAAAGCCTGCTCGATGCTCAGGTTGTCCAGACCTTCGATTTCCAGAATGCGGCCAGAGAACGCGTTCTTCTTGCCTTTCTTCTCTACGGTCAGCAGGCCAGCCTGAATTGCGTAGTAAGGAATGGCGTGAACCAGGTCGCGCAGGGTGATGCCAGGCTGCATCTTGCCCTTGAAGCGAACCAGGATCGACTCAGGCATGTCCAGCGGCATGACGCCAGTGGCGGCAGCAAACGCAACCAGACCGGAACCGGCCGGGAAGGAGATACCGATCGGGAAGCGGGTGTGCGAGTCACCACCGGTGCCGACGGTGTCCGGCAGCAGCATGCGGTTCAGCCAGCTGTGGATGATGCCGTCGCCCGGACGCAGGGAAACGCCGCCACGGGTCATGATGAAGTCAGGCAGCGTGTGGTGCGTCTTGACGTCGATCGGCTTCGGATAGGCCGCGGTGTGGCAGAAGGACTGCATGACCAGATCGGTCGAGAAGCCCAGGCAGGCCAGGTCTTTCAGCTCGTCGCGGGTCATCGGGCCAGTGGTGTCCTGGGAGCCGACGGTGGTCATTTTCGGTTCGCAGTAGGTGCCCGGACGGATACCTTCCACGCCGCACGCCTTGCCGACCATCTTCTGCGCCAGGGTGAAACCCTTGGTGCTTTCGGCTGGCTGGTCAGGCGTCTTGAACAAGTCGAAGGCTGGCAGGCCCAGTTCGGCACGTGCCTTGCTGGTCAGGCCGCGGCCGATGATCAGCGGGATACGGCCGCCGGCGCGGACTTCGTCCAACAGCACCGGGGTCTTCATTTCGAAGGTGGTGATGACTTCGTCGCTGTCGTGCTTGCAGACTTTGCCAGCGTACGGGTAAACGTCGATCACATCGCCCATGTTGATGTTCGAGACATCGAATTCGATCGGCAGGGCGCCTGCGTCTTCCATGGTGTTGTAGAAGATAGGAGCGATCTTGCTGCCGAAGCAGAAGCCGCCGGCACGCTTGTTCGGCACGTAAGGAACGTCGTCGCCGAAGAACCACAGTACCGAGTTGGTCGCCGATTTACGCGAGGAGCCGGTACCGACCACGTCACCGACGTAGGCGATAGGGAAGCCCTGGCCGCGCATTTCTTCGATCTGCTTCATCGGACCGATGGAGCCCTGTACGTCCGGAACGATGCCTTCACGGGCCATTTTCAACATGGCCAGAGCGTGCAGCGGGATGTCTGGACGCGACCAGGCATCAGGCGCTGGCGACAGGTCGTCGGTGTTGGTTTCGCCGGTGACCTTGAAGACGCGCAGGCTGATCTTGTCGGCCAGCGTCGGGCGCTTCTTGAACCACTCGCCGTCGGCCCAGGACTGAACGACTGCCTTGGCGTGAGCGTTGCCGCTCTTGGCTTTTTCGGCCACGTCGTGGAAGGCGTCGAACATCAGCAGCGTGTGCTTGAGCTGTTCGGCAGCGACCGGCGCCAGAGTAGCGTCGTCGAGCAGGTCAACCAGCGTGACGATGTTGTAGCCGCCCTGCATGGTGCCCAGCAGTTCGGTTGCACGTTTTTTGTCGATCAGGGGAGAAGTGGCTTCGCCCTTGGCCAGGGCAGACAGGAAACCGGCCTTGACGTAGGCAGCCTCGTCAACGCCTGGTGGAACGCGATTGGTGATCAGATCGACAAGGAAAGCTTCTTCGCCAGCCGGGGGATTTTTCAGCAGCTCAATAAGGCCTGCGGTTTGTTCGGCGTTAAGCGGCTGGGGCACGATACCCTGGGCGGCACGCTCTTCGATGTGTTTACGGTAGGCTTCAAGCACAGTATTACCCTCATCAGTGGTCCCAAATGGGTGTCCGGGACGCTCATCCAGAAATTGTCCGTACCCACGCAAGACTTTGGAGCCTTGTTGGCAGGGTGTCGGCAATTCCTAACAGAAGCTGTTTTCAAAGTTTTACGCCTGCAGGACGGGGAGGAGAGGCGGTCGACACGGCCATCCGTGATGAGGGGATGGCCTGTCGACGCCGCACTGCGGGATTAACTTGACTGTGCTCGTGACGCTTTGAAAACAGCTTCCAACGGACATTGGCGCCTTAAAAGGCTCGCTGATTCTACGGCAAATCTGAACTAAAGGTAAGTTAGCCCCTACATGTTCGGGGGTGAAAGTGCTTAGACAAAGGACTAATATGGGCCCTTGTTTCGCCTGCCCAAGCCCCGCCAGCCATGCCTGATCACATCATCAAAACACCCTGCGTCGGCCTTTGCTCCACTGTTTACGGGGATTTGGTGTGCCGTGGCTGCAAACGCTTCCACCATGAAGTCATCCACTGGAACGGTTACAACGAAGACGAAAAAAGAGCCGTCTGGTTGCGTCTGGAACAGTTGCTGGTTCAGGTCATGACCGCCAAGCTCGAAATCTTCGATGCCGACAAACTGCGGCTGCAGCTTGTCCAGCGCAAGATTCGCTTCGTGCCGCACCAGTCCGAATATTGCTGGGCCTATCAATTGATCGCTCGCGGTGCGCGGGTCATCAGTCAGGTGGAAGCCTACGGTTTCGTGTTGTTACCCGAATTTCGTAATTGGTCGCTGCCTGAGTTACGTGATGCGATCGACCGCGAGTTCTTTTTGCTCTCCGAGGCGCATTACCAGCGTTATATAGCGCCGGGCTTTCTCAAGGATGCCTTCGGCGCCTGATCCGCCGCCGCGCTTTTGTCTCGCGGGACGTCGATAGCCCTCGTATAATGCCGCGCTTTGCCTTTGCGCCATGTGTGAGCCTATGTACCCGATCCCTGAAATCGAAGCCTTTCTGCTTTGCCGTACGCCCGACAGCTGGGTTCAGGCTGCATTGCGCAACCTCGACATCCTGCTGATCGACCACGCGAACAATGAGAAGAAGGCGGCAGGGGCGGCGTTCCAGTTCATGTTCCAGTACAACGACAAGTTCGACCTGCTGGCCAAGATGTCGCGCCTGGCCCGTGAAGAGCTGCGTCATTTCGAGCAGGTGATCAGCATCATCCGCAAGCGCCAGATTCCGATGGCCAACATAAGCTCGGCGCGTTATGCCGGGGCGTTGCGCAAGCTGGTGCGTAATCACAACCCCTACCGCCTGACCGATGCGCTGGTGGTGGGTGCCATCGTCGAAGCCCGTTCCTGTGAGCGTTTCGCCGCGCTGGTGCCGCACCTGGATGAGGACCTGGCCAAGTTCTACGGCAGTCTGCTCAAGTCCGAAGCGCGGCATTTTCAGGATTACCTGAAGCTGGCTTACACCTATGGCGACAAGGCAGACGTGGACGTCAAGATCGAAGAGATTCGTCTGGCCGAGCGCGAGCTGATCGAAAGCCCTGACGAGGAATTTCGTTTTCACAGTGGCGTACCTGTCGCCGCCTGATCCGGCGCGCCATTTCGGCCAGCGACAAAAAACGACCGTCTTACCAGCGGTCGTTTTTTTATGCTTTTTTAGTAAGCAAGCTAACAAATACTTTGACAATAGCTGTCTAGGCAGTAATATTTTGTAATCACTGCCTAGGCAGCTTTCCGGGTGATTCCTTGAAACATTTCAGTCCTGAAAATTTTGATTCCAGCCTGATCGGGCTGCTGGTCGGGCGTACCAACGCGCTGAAAGACCGCATGCTGGACAAGTACCTGCTGCCGTACGACGTCACGTTCGCGCAGTTCAAGGTGCTGATCATCATTGCCCAGTTTTCGACGGATACGCCGGTGGAATTGTGTCGGCACCTGTCGCTGGACAGCGGTTCGATGACTCGCATGCTGGACCGTCTGGAACAGAAGGGGTTGATCGTCCGCACCCGTTCGGAAACCGATCGTCGTCAGGTGCGTGTCGCCCTGACGTCTCAGGGACAAGCGCTATCCGACCTGCTGCCGCAGATCGGTGCCGATGCCATGAACGACACCTTCGCTGCCCTCGACGCTGAGGAAGTGGAAGTGCTGCGCCGGATTCTGACCAAGGTGCTGGTCGCCGCCGACGACCATATCGCCCTGACTCGCCTGAGCTTCAACGCCAAAGGCAAATAAATACGAATAGCCCGAAGTTGAGGGCGGCCGGTCTGGCCGGATCTCAGCCGTTCTGCCGACTTGAAGGTAATTGCCATGGCCACTGCCGCCGCTGAAAACACGTCTGCCCCTGAACAGAAACAGCCAAACGCCCCGAAATCCGGCAAGCGCAAATTCCTGCTGGCCGGTCTCGCCATCATCGTCGTTCTCTGTGGACTGGCGATATGGGGCTGGTATGAGTTTTACGGTCAATGGAGCGAAGAGACCGATGACGCCTACGTGAGTGGCAACGTGGTGGAAATCACGCCGCTGGTCACCGGCACGGTTATCAGTATTGCCGCAGACGACGGTGATCTGGTCCGCGAAGGTCAGGTCCTGCTGCGTTTCGATCCAAGCGATGCCGAAGTCGGGCTGCAGAGCGCCGAAGCCAATCTGGGCAAGGTCGTGCGTCAGGTTCGCGGCCTGTACAGCAACGTCGATGGCATGAAGGCTCAACTGGCCGCGCAACGTGCGGCAGTGCAGACGGCTCAGGATAACTACAGCCGTCGTCGCAGTCTGGCGGCCGGTGGCGCAATCTCCCAGGAAGAGCTGTCCCATGCCCGGGACCAACTGACCAGCGCACAAAGTGCCCTGAACAACATCCAGCAACAGTTGAGTACCAGTGTGGCGCTGGTTGATGACACCGTCGTGTCTTCCCACCCGGACGTGAAGGCGGCGGCTGCGCAGTTGCGTCAGGCCTATCTCGCCAATGCGCGGACAACCCTGGTCGCACCGGTGACCGGTTACGTTGCCAAGCGCAGCGTACAACTGGGCCAGCGTGTCCAGCCTGGCACCGCGACCATGGCCGTGATTCCACTGGATCAGCTGTGGATCGATGCCAACTTCAAGGAAACTCAGCTGGGCAAGATGCGTATCGGTCAGCCGGTGGAAATCAGCTCCGACCTGTATGGCAGCGACGTGAAGTACAGCGGCACCATCGACAGCCTGGGCGCGGGGACCGGCAGCGCGTTCGCGCTGTTGCCAGCCCAGAACGCGACCGGCAACTGGATCAAGATCGTCCAGCGTGTGCCGGTCCGGGTCCACATCAACCCTGAAGAGCTGGCGCAACACCCGCTGCGCATTGGTCTGTCGACCACCGTTGAAGTCAATCTGCACGACCAGAGTGGTCCGATCCTGGCGCAGCAGCCTCCGAAGCAGGCTGCGTTCACTACCCAGGTCTACACCGAACAGCTGGCTGATGCCGATGCCTTGATCGCGCGCCTGATCCATGAAAACAGCGCGGCCAGCGACAAAAGCAAGACCGCCCAGCGCTGATCCGCCCATCCGCCTGCCCCGGTCTTTCGGCCGGGGTGTCGCCCACGTTTTCAGGGATTCGCGATGAGCACCAACGCCCCCGCTTCCTTTACGCCTCCCAGCCTGTTGCTCTGCACCATTGGCCTGTCGCTGGCGACCTTCATGCAAGTGCTCGATACCACCATCGCCAACGTGGCCCTGCCGACCATCGCAGGCAACCTGGGTGTCAGCTCGGAGCAGAGCACCTGGGTCATCACCTCGTTTGCCGTCAGTAACGCCATCGCGCTGCCCCTGACCGGCTGGCTGAGCCGTCGCTTCGGTGAGGTCAAACTGTTCCTGTGGGCGACCCTGCTGTTTGTGCTGGCTTCGTTTATGTGCGGGATATCCACGTCGATGCCCGAGCTTGTAGGCTTTCGGGCCTTGCAGGGCATCGTTGCCGGGCCGCTTTATCCCATGAGCCAGACCTTGCTGCTGGCGGTCTATCCGCCTGCGAAACGGGGCATGGCGCTGGCCTTGCTGGCGATGGTCACGGTGGTCGCGCCCATTGTCGGGCCGATTCTGGGCGGCTGGATTACCGACAGTTACAGTTGGCCCTGGATCTTCTTCATCAATATTCCGATCGGCCTGTTCGCAGCCTTGGTGGTGCGCACGCAGATGGCCAAGCGTCCGGTCAACACCCAGCAACAGCCGCTGGATTACGTCGGGCTGATATCCCTGATCATCGGCGTCGGTGCGCTGCAGGTCGTGCTGGACAAAGGCAATAACCTGGACTGGTTCGAGTCGAATTTCATCGTCATCGGCGCACTGATTTCGCTGGTAGCGCTGTCGGTATTCGTGATCTGGGAAATGACCGATAAACATCCCATCGTCAATCTGCGGCTGTTCGCCTATCGAAATTTTCGGGTCGGTACACTGGCGATGATTGGCGGGTATTCAGGGTTTTTCGGCGTCAACCTGCTGTTGCCACAATGGTTGCAGACGCAGATGGGCTACACCGCGACCTGGGCCGGACTGGCGTTGGCGCCGATTGGTATCCTGCCGGTGTTGATGTCACCCTTCGTTGGCAAGTACGCGCACAAGTTCGACCTGCGCCTGCTGGCCAGCCTGGCGTTCCTGGCCATGGGCCTGAGCTGTTTCATGCGTGCAGACTTCACCAATCAGGTGGATTTCCAGCACATCGCCATGGTGCAGTTGTTCATGGGGATAGGCGTCGCGCTGTTCTTCATGCCGACCCTGAGCATTCTGCTATCGGACCTGCCACCCAACCAGATTGCCGATGGTTCAGGCCTCGCCACCTTCCTGCGTACGCTGGGCGGCAGCTTCGCGGCATCGCTGACGACCTGGATCTGGATTCGCCGTGCCGAGCAGCATCATGCGTACCTGAGCGAAAACATTAGCACCTATGACCCGGCCACACGGCATGCGCTCGACACGCTGGGCGGTGCCGGTCCGCAGGACTACGCGCAGCTGGAGCAGACGCTCAACAGTCAGGCGTACATGATGTCGACGGTGGATTACTTCTACATGCTGGGCTGGTTGTTCGCGGGGTTGATTTTGCTGGTCTGGTTCGCCAAACCACCGTTCGCCGCCAAAGCAGGACCGGCGGCCGGAGGAGGGCATTGATAGCGGGTTTGGCTGGGTAAACATAGACCGACGCCGCTGTATGATCGTGCCCATCGCTCTGCGTGGGCATGCCGCCTGTGACGCTCCGCGTCACAAATGGCACAGACTGCAGGTTCAGTAAGGGAGACAGCTGCCTTTATTTACAACGAAGGCGGCAACGCCAGCGTGCGATTCTCTTCCGGCACAAAATCGAACGAACCCAGGCTGAAACCCTGTTCGTCCACCTGCAGCGCCCAGCCCTGACGATCCCAGTCGCCCAGCACGATACGTCTGGCGGCCACGTCGCCGAGCTGCAGTTTATGTATGGCAGGGCGATGCGTGTGGCCGTGGATCAGCGTGTGCACACCGAATTGCTGCATGATTCGCGGCACTTCTTCAGGCGTCACATCGACAATGTCGTTGGCTTTCATGCGGGTCTTTGCGCGACTTTCATTGCGCAGCTTGCGCGCCAGTTTGTGGCGGGTCTTCAAGGGCAGGTGACGCAGAATGAACAGCGTCAGCGGATGGCGCAGGTAGCGGCGCATCCTGATGTAGCCCACATCACGCGTGCACAGGCTGTCGCCGTGCATCAGCAGCACCGGCTCACCGTTCAACTGCACCACGGTCGGGTCGGCCAGCAGCGTACAACCCGCTGCCTTGCAGAAACCCTTGCCGATCATGAAGTCGCGGTTGCCGTGCATCAGAAAAATTCGGGTACCACTGTCGCTCAGTTCGCGCAGGGCCTTGCAGATCGAAAGCTGGAACGGCGACATGGCGTCGTCACCGATCCAGGCTTCGAAGAAATCCCCGAGGATATACAGCGACTCGGCTGTGCGAGCCCGGCCTGCGAGTAAATCCAGAAACGCCCGGGTAATATCCGGGCGTTCTTGCTCAAGATGCAAATCGGAGATCAGCAGTATCACTCAACGATCTCTGCTTTTTCGATGATCACGTCTTCGACAGGAACGTCCTGGTGGCCGGCCTTGCTGCTGGTGGCAACGCCCTTGATCTTGTCGACAACGTCAGTGCCTTCGATCACTTCACCGAACACGGCATAGCCCCAGCCCTGAACGGTCTTGGCGCTGTGGTTCAGGAAGGCGTTGTCAGCCACGTTGATGAAGAACTGCGCGGAAGCCGAATGCGGCTCCATGGTGCGGGCCATGGCGACTGTGTACTTCTTGTTCGGCAAGCCGTTATCGGCTTCGTTCTGGATGCTCGGACGCTTGTCTTTCTTTTCCTTCATGCCTGGCTCGAAACCACCGCCCTGGACCATGAAGTTGCCGATCACACGGTGGAAAACGGTATTTTCATAGTGGCCAGCGTTGACGTATTCGATGAAGTTGGCAACGGTCAGCGGTGCTTTTTCTGCGTTCAATTGCAGAACGATGTCACCGTGGTTGGTAGTCAGTTTTACTTTGGACATAGGAGAGTCGATCTCTTGGCGTTCATGAAGGGGCGCAATATCACCCTGACGTGCAGTTTACAGGCGAGGTTACATTTTTCGCGCTTTTTGCCGCTTTTCTGCCTGCAACCCTGCACTCTGTTGTCAGGGACTTGACAGCTTCGGCTATGATAAGCGCTTTGATTTAGTCGGCCTACCCTGGCCGCGCACAAGTATGTCCAAGGATCCTATGAGCAAGCCCACTCCAGAACCCGCTGCGAATACAAAGGCAGGCCCTGTCGTACCGACCAACTTCCTGCGTCCGATCGTGCAGGCTGACCTGGATTCGGGCAAACACACCCGGATCGTGACCCGCTTCCCGCCAGAACCGAACGGCTATCTGCACATCGGTCACGCCAAGTCGATCTGCGTGAACTTCGGTCTGGCCAACGAGTTTGGTGGCGCGACGCACCTGCGTTTCGACGACACCAACCCGGCCAAGGAAGACCAGGAATACATCGACGCCATCATGAGCGACGTGAAGTGGCTCGGCTTCGAGTGGGCGGGCGAAGTGCGTTACGCCTCGCAATACTTCGATCAACTGCACGACTGGGCCGTTGAGCTGATCAAGTCCGGCAAGGCTTATGTGGACGACCTGACCCCCGAGCAGGCACGCGAATACCGTGGCACCCTGACCGAGCCTGGCAAGAACAGCCCGTTCCGTGAGCGCAGCGTCGAGGAAAACCTGGACCTGTTCACCCGCATGAAAGCCGGTGAGTTCGAAGACGGTGCTCGCGTACTGCGCGCCAAGATCGACATGGCGTCGCCGAACATGAACCTGCGTGATCCGATCCTGTACCGCATTCGTCACGCGCACCATCACCAGACCGGTGACAAATGGTGCATCTACCCGATCTATGACTTCACCCACGGTCAGTCAGACGCCATCGAAGGCATTACCCATTCGATCTGCACGCTGGAGTTCGAAAGCCATCGTCCGTTGTACGACTGGTTCCTGGACAACCTGCCGGTGCCGTGCAAGCCGCGCCAGTACGAATTCTCGCGCCTGAATCTGAGCTACACCGTGACCAGCAAGCGCAAGCTCAAGCAACTGGTTGACGAGAAGCACGTCAACGGTTGGGATGATCCGCGCATGTCCACGCTGTCCGGCTTCCGTCGTCGTGGCTACACGCCGGCTTCGATCCGCAACTTCTGCGAAATGGTTGGCACCAACCGTTCCGACGGCGTGGTGGATTTCGGCATGCTCGAATTCAGCATCCGTGATGACCTGGATCGCAATGCGCCACGCGCCATGTGCGTGCTGCGTCCGTTGAAAGTCGTGATCACCAATTACCCGGAAGGCCAGGTCGAGAAGCTCGAACTGCCGCGTCACCCCAAGGAAGACCTGGGCGTGCGCGAACTGCCGTTTGCTCGCGAGATCTACATTGATCGCGACGACTACATGGAAGAGCCGCCGAAAGGCTACAAGCGCCTTGAGCCGAACGGCGAAGTGCGTCTGCGTGGCAGCTACGTGATCCGTGCCGACGAGGCCATCAAGGACGCCGACGGCAACATCGTCGAGCTGCGCTGCTCCTACGACCCTGACACCCTGGGCAAGAACCCTGAAGGCCGCAAGGTCAAGGGCGTTATCCACTGGGTTCCGGCCGAAGCCAGCGTGGAATGCGAAGTGCGTCTCTACGACCGTCTGTTCCGTTCCCCTTCGCCCGACAAGGCCGAAGATGGCGCTACGTTCCTGGAAAACATCAACCCTGATTCCCTGCAGGTCCTGACAGGTTGTCGTGCTGAACCATCGCTGGCTAATGCACAGCCGGAAGACCGGTTCCAGTTCGAACGCGAAGGCTACTTCTGCGCCGACATCAAGGATACGAAACCTGGTCGTCCGGTCTTCAACCGCACAGTGACACTGCGCGATTCCTGGAGCTGATGTACCACGGGGGTAGGAAAGTGCTTTCCATCTACAACACGCTCACCAAGAGCAAAGAAGTTTTCAAGCCGCTGGATGGCAACAAGGTGCGCATGTACGTCTGCGGGATGACCGTGTACGACTACTGCCACCTGGGCCACGGCCGCAGCATGGTCGCGTTCGATCTGGTGACGCGCTGGTTGCGGTTCAGCGGCTATGAACTGACGTATGTGCGCAACATCACCGACATTGACGACAAGATCATCAACCGTGCGCGTGACAACGGCGAGTCGTTCGACGCGCTGACTGCGCGCATGATTGACGCCATGCACGAGGACGAGGCTCGCCTCAATATCCTCAAGCCGGACATGGAACCGCGTGCCACCGATCACATCGCCGGCATGCACGCCATGATCCAGACCCTGATCGACAAGGGTTACGCTTACGCGCCGGGCAATGGCGATGTGTACTACCGCGTCGGCAAGTTTGTCGGCTACGGCAAGCTGTCGCGCAAGAAAATCGAAGACCTGCGCATCGGTGCGCGAATCGAAGTGGACGAGTCCAAGGACGATCCGCTGGACTTCGTGCTCTGGAAGGGCGTCAAGCCGGGCGAGCCGAGCTGGGATTCGCCATGGGGTCCGGGTCGTCCGGGCTGGCATATCGAGTGCTCGGTGATGTCGACCTGCTGCCTGGGTGACACCTTCGACATTCATGGCGGCGGCAGTGACCTCGAGTTTCCGCACCATGAAAACGAGATCGCCCAGAGCGAAGCGGCGACCGGCAAGACGTACGCCAATGCGTGGTTGCACTGCGGCATGATCCGCATCAATGGCGAGAAGATGTCCAAGTCCTTGAACAACTTCTTCACCATTCGCGACGTGCTGGAGAAATACCACCCGGAAGTGGTGCGTTACCTGCTGGTATCGAGTCACTACCGGAGCGCGATCAATTATTCCGAGGACAGCCTGCGCGAGTCCAAGGCAGCGCTGGAGCGCTTCTATCACGCGCTCAAGGGCCTGCCGGTCTCCGAGTCTGTCGGCGGCGAAGCGTTCGTCGAGCGCTTTACTGCTGCAATGAACGACGACTTCGGCACGCCCGAAGCCTGTGCCGTGCTGTTTGAAATGGTGCGCGAGATCAACCGTCTGCGTGAGACCGATCCTGCAGCAGCAGCGGGTCTTGCGGCGCGTCTCAAGCAACTGGCCAGCGTGCTGGGTGTGTTGCAGCTGGAGGCTGACGACTTTCTACGCGCAGGTGCAGAAGGTCGTGTCGATGCCGCTGAAGTGGAAGCGCTGATTCAGGCGCGTCTGGCAGCGCGTGCTGCCAAGGACTGGGCCGAATCCGACCGCATCCGCGACCAGATCACCGCCATGGGCGTTGTGCTGGAAGACGGCAAGGGCGGAACGACCTGGCGTCTGGCGGACTGAAGTCGAAACGAGAGTGTCTGGCTGGATGCATAACGACTGGGAGGCGGCTTGCCGGCGATGGCGTCAGTTCATTCACTGATCTGATCGTTCCCACGCTCTGCGCTCATCGTTATACACAAGTCCGCCTCGACACTGATCGTGCCCACGCGGAGCGATGGGCACGATCAGTGTCGAGGCGGGCACTGCCTGACGTCGATCAGGTTTCGCCGCCTTGCTGTTCCCGTAAGCGTTTGTACAAGGTGTTGCGGCTTACCCCGAGTCGCTTCGCCAGCTGCGAAATATTCCCTCCGGCTGCCTGAAGCAGATCATTCAGGTCGTCGGTGTTTTGCAGGCGATCCTGGACATCCCCGGCTGTCTGTCTGTCACTGCGCTGCTCACCCATTCCTGCATCCAGAAAGAAGTCTTCCGGCAAATGATCGGTGGTGATCGGCTGATCGTCGGCCAGTGCCAGCGCCACCTGAATCACGCTGTTGAGCTGGCGGATATTGCCCGGCCATGGGTGATGCTCGAACAGCTCAAGCACTTCCCGTGAAAAACCGGCCCGCTGGTGCGGGTCCCGATGCCGTTCCCAGATGCGTTGCACCAGCGTGTGCTTGTCGGTTCTTTCGCGCAGCGGCGGCAGCTCGATGTTCAGGCCGCTGATCCGGTAATACAGGTCCTGACGAAAATGCCCGGCCTGCACCTGATCGCGCAACGTGCGGTTGGTGGCCGATACCAGGCGGATATCCACTGAATACAACTCGCCACCACCCAGCGGCTGAACACAACGCTCTTGAAGGACCCGCAGCAGACGCGCCTGCACCGACATCGGCATGTCACCGATTTCGTCCAGAAACAGTGTGCCCTTGTCGGCCTTGCGAATCAGCCCGATGCTGCCTTTCTGGCTGGCACCCGTGAACGCGCCCTTGGCGTAGCCGAACAGCTCAGCTTCCACCAGATCGGCCGGAATCGCCGCGCAATTGACCGCGATCAGCGGCTGACTGGCCCGCGAGCTGGCCTGATGCAGCGCCTTGACGAACACTTCCTTGCCGACCCCGGTCTCACCATGGATCAACAGCGGAATGTCTTTTTCCAGCAGACGCTGCGCCTGGATAACAGCCTTCTCGACGCGGGCATCGCCCAGGCTGATGGCTTGCAGATCCAGGCTTCGGGCGACCATCGGAGCAGGAGTGGCTGTCGTAACCGCATGCAGTTGCAATGGCTTGCGTCTTGGACGCTTGATCAGGCACTGGAAACGGTTGTTGCCGAATGCCTGCAGTGCAAAAGGCCGGGCTTCGGGCTCGCTGAGCAGTTGCAGGATCGGGCATTTGAACAGCGTCTCGATGCTGACGCCGGCGAGCCTGACGCCCAGCAGGGTATCGGCACGGCGATTGGCGCAGAGAATCTGGCCGCTCTCGTCGAAAATCAGCAGTCCGGCCCACTGGCTGTCGAGGTTGTTCAGGCCTGTATTGAAGATCAGCTGGAAATGCGTGTCGCGAAACTGGTCGAGGATCAGCCGGTTTTCCACCGACTGGCTCATCATCTTGACCATGCCCAGGGTGTGGGAGGGCGGCAGGAAGCTGTCACTTGAGACATCCAGTACCGCAATGATGCGCCGGTCGGCGTCGAATATAGGCGAGGCCGAGCCGGTCATGAAGCGGTTGGCCTTGAGGAAGTGTTCGTCAGGCTCGATATGGATGGCCTGTTCACAGGCCAGCGCGGTGCCGATGGCGTTGGTGCCGGTGCCTCGTTCACTCCAGCTGGCTCCCGCCAGAAAGCCCTGATGCGATGAATCGCCGAACCGCTGAGTGCCCCATGACTTGAGCAACTGGCCCTGGGGATCGGCCAACAGGATCAGGCAATTGGAATTGCTCAGGATGTTTTCATAGACCGGCAGTACTTCCTGATGGGTCGTCTGCACCAGCGCGTTGTGGCGTTCCAGCAGCTGTGAGACTTCCGACCCGGGCAACTGGCCGAACGACGGACGCGTCTGATGGCTGAGACCGAAGTCCCGGCAGCGTGTCCATGAATCGCGAATGATGATGTCGTGCGCAAGCGAAGTGCTGGATTGAGCCATGGCAAAACCTGCAAGGATGACGTGTTGTTTTTATTTTCAGGTTTCGTCGCGTGTCCATCCTGGCGTGCAACGTCCATCCAGTGTCGTTCAGATGTGTTCAAAGTCAACGTTCATTTTGTTCAGTTGTTCAGCGTTTACTGTTCATTTTTGTTCAGCTATGAAGCGGCTTTCGCTCAATGAATACGGGCGAGTGCTCTGGGACGGGCCTTGGCGGGGTATCGGCAGAACTGGCACGAATGTCGCTATCTGCACACCAGTCACGCATTACCCTTAAAAAAACAACAAAGGGCACGCCATGTCTCTCACGCTGGAGCACGTCAGTCGCGCAGTCGATGGCCAAATATGGATCGACGACGCGTCCCTGAGCTTTGAGCCAGGATCCTTCAACGTTCTGCTGGGGCGAACCCTGTCAGGCAAAACCAGCCTGATGCGCCTGATGGCCGGGCTGGACAAACCCGACAGCGGGCGAGTGCTGATGAACGGGGTCGATGTCACCCATCGTCCGGTTCGCCTGCGCAACGTCTCGATGGTTTACCAGCAGTTCATCAATTACCCGAGCATGACGGTATTCGAAAACATCGCCTCGCCGCTGCGTCAGGCGGGCATGTCCAAGGACGTTATCCACAGCCGCGTCCACGAAACCGCGAAAATGCTGCGCATCGAGAAGTTTCTGCAGCGCCATCCCCTTGAACTGTCCGGCGGCCAGCAGCAGCGCACCGCGATGGCCCGGGCGCTGGTCAAGGATGCCGAACTGATCCTGTTCGACGAGCCGCTGGTCAACCTCGACTACAAGCTGCGCGAAGAGCTGCGTCAGGAGATGCGCGAGCTTTTCGCCGCTCGCCATACCATCGCCATCTACGCCACCACCGAACCCAACGAAGCGCTGGCGCTGGGCGGTACGACCACCATCCTGCATGAAGGTCGGGTGGTGCAGAGCGGCAAGACCCCTGAGGTCTATCACAAGCCCGCCACCGTGCTGGCTGCCGAGCTGTTCTCGGAACCGCCGATCAACCTCATGCCGGGGCGCATCGATGGTAACGAGGTGAGCTTCGCCAACTTCGTGCATTTCCCGCTCAACGTCGACCTGCGCGCCATCGGTGATGGTGAGTACCGCTTTGGCGTGCGGCCCAGCCACCTCAGTCTGGTGCCGTCCAACGACGATGACCTCGAGCTGGCCGTGACCGTGGAGCTGGCCGAAATCAGCGGCTCGGAAACCTTCCTGCACGTGCGCAACGAGCTGTTCTCGCTGGTGCTGCATCTGCCGGGCGTTCACGCCTACGACGTCGATGCGCCGATCCGGGTGTACATCCCGACCCACAAACTTTTCGTGTTCGATCAGCAGGGCGGCCTTATCCAGGCGCCGGGCCTGCGCATGTCGAGGGTTGCCTGATGGCCGAGATCCGATTGCAGAACCTGGCGCACAGTTACAGCGCCAACCCTGGGCCTGATGATTACGCGATTCGCGAGATGAGCCATATCTGGGAGCAGGGCGGGGCGTATGCGCTGCTCGGGCCTTCCGGCTGCGGCAAGTCGACCTTGCTCAACATTATTTCCGGCCTGCTGAGCCCGTCGCAGGGGCAGGTGCTGTTCGACTCCAAAGTGGTCAACGAACTGCCGCCCGAACACCGCAACATCGCTCAGGTTTTCCAGTTTCCGGTGATCTACGACACCATGACCGTGTTCGATAACCTGGCCTTTCCATTGCGCAACCAGGGCATGGACAAGGCGCGCATTCTCGCCAAGGTCAATGAAATCGCCGAAGTGCTGGATCTGCAGCCATTGCTGAAAAAGAAGGCGCGCAACCTGACGGCGGATGAAAAACAGAAAGTGTCCATGGGGCGCGGGCTGGTACGTGATGACGTTTCGGCCATCCTGTTCGACGAGCCGCTGACGGTCATCGACCCGCACCTGAAATGGAAGCTGCGCCGCAAGCTCAAGCAGATTCACGAGCAGTTCAACATCACCATGGTCTACGTCACCCACGACCAGTTGGAGGCCTCGACCTTCGCCGACAAGATCGCGGTGATGTACGGCGGCCAGATCGTCCAGTTCGGCACCCCGCGTGAACTGTTCGAGAAGCCCCGGCACACCTTTGTCGGCTATTTCATCGGCAGTCCCGGCATGAACCTCATCGACGTGCAGCCACAGGGTGACGGCGTCGGTTTTGGCGACGTTCACGTGCCGCTGTCCGGCCTGTTGCAGCAGCAGATCGCACGGACCTCGTTTACCAGTCTGAAAATCGGCATTCGCCCCGAGTTCGTGCACGTCTGGGACGGCCCCTACGAGGAAGCGATGTGCGCCGAGGTGGTCTACGTCGAGGATCTGGGCACTTACAAGATTCTGACCCTGTCGCTGGCCGGGCAGAAGATCAAGGTGCGCATGCCCGAAGACAAGCCGGTGCCGCAAGGTCAGGCGTGGATCAGTTTTCCGGCGCAGTGGCTGATGGTGTACGCCGATGACTTCCTGCTTGAGCCCACTCCAGAGCGAGACCTGCCATGAATAACAAGGTCCAGAACAACAAGGCCTGGTGGCTGGTGCTGCCGGTGTTCCTGCTGGTGGCCTTCAGCGCCATCATTCCGATGATGACCGTGGTCAACTACTCGGTGCAGGACATCTTCGACCAGTCCAGCCGTTACTTTGTCGGCACCGACTGGTTCAGGCAGGTCCTGCAGGACCCGCGTCTGCACGACTCGCTGCTGCGTCAGTTCATTTACTCGGGCAGCGTGCTGCTGATCGAGATTCCGCTCGGCATCGCGGTCGCGCTGTGCATGCCGACCAAGGGGCGCTGGTCGACGGTCTGCCTGATCCTGATGACCATCCCGCTGCTGATTCCCTGGAACGTGGTCGGCACCATCTGGCAGATCTTCGGCCGTGGTGACATTGGTCTGCTGGGTTATACGCTGAACAACATTCTGCACATCAACTACAACTACGCGGCCAATGCGTCGGATGCCTGGGTCACGGTGCTGGTCATCGATGTCTGGCACTGGACATCCCTGGTGGCGTTGCTGAGCTACTCGGGTTTGCGGGCCATTCCGGACGTCTACTATCAGGCGGCGCGGATCGACCGGGCGTCGAGCTGGGCAATCTTCCGGCACATTCAACTGCCGAAGATGAAAAGTGTGCTGCTGATCGCCGTGATGCTGCGGTTCATGGACAGCTTCATGATCTACACCGAGCCGTTCGTGCTCACCGGCGGCGGTCCGGGCAACTCCACCACCTTCCTCAGCCAGACCCTAACGACCATGGCGCTCGGGCAGTTCGACCTGGGTCCGGCGGCCGCTTTCTCGCTGGTGTATTTCCTGATCATTCTGCTGGTGTCATGGGTGTTCTACACCGCCATGACCCACAGTGAAAAGAATTGAGGGCCGGGTCATGAGTCTGCGCAAAGCCATACCGATGCTGATTTATCTGCTCTTTCTGCTGGTGCCGATCTACTGGCTGGTCAACATGTCGTTCAAGACCAACACCGAGATCCTCGGCGGTCTGACCCTGTGGCCGCAGGATTTCACCCTGGCCAACTACAAGGTGATCTTCACCGACGAGAGCTGGTACAGCGGCTACATCAACTCGCTGTACTACGTGTGCCTGAATACCGTGATATCGCTGAGTGTCGCGTTGCCAGCGGCCTACGCGTTTTCACGCTATCGTTTCCTCGGCGACAAGCACCTGTTCTTCTGGCTGCTGACCAACCGCATGGCGCCACCAGCGGTGTTTCTGCTGCCGTTTTTCCAGCTGTATTCCTCTATCGGTCTGTTCGACACGCACATCGCTGTGGCTCTGGCGCATTGCCTGTTCAACGTGCCGTTGGCGGTATGGATTCTGGAAGGCTTCATGTCGGGGGTTCCGAAGGAGATCGATGAAACCGCCTACATCGACGGTTACAGCTTTCCCAAGTTCTTCGGCAAGATTTTCATCCCGCTGATTGGTTCGGGGATTGGTGTCACGGCGTTCTTCTGCTTCATGTTTTCCTGGGTCGAGCTGCTGCTGGCGCGCACCCTGACCTCGGTCAATGCCAAGCCGATTGCTGCGGTCATGACACGTACGGTCTCGGCGTCCGGTATCGATTGGGGCGTGCTGGCTGCGGCCGGTGTGCTGACCATTCTGCCGGGCATGCTGGTGATCTGGTTTGTTCGCAACCACGTGGTCAAGGGCTTTGCCCTTGGCCGTGTCTGAGGAGACGAAAAATGGAGTGGATGTCCTGGACACTGCCCACCGCGGCCTTCTTCGGCAGTATCGCGTTGCTGTTGGTGGGAATGACGGTATGGGAGCTGCGCTCGGCCAGTATCGAGCGTCGCGGATTTCTGCCGATTGCCACCACACGTGGCGACCGGCTGTTCATCGGGCTGTTGGGCAGTGCTTATCTGCATCTGATGGTGATCGGCGCGACCGACTGGAGTATCTGGGTCGCTTCGGGGGCCTCTCTGGTGTGGCTGTTGGTGGTGATGCGTTGGGGTTAGCAGGCGGGCGGGCGTGATTGTCCGCATGACGGCTGGCGGTATTCGAAAAGCGGGACTACATAAGAAGCAACTCTTGAGGTGTCTATGTTCAATAAGAAAAACAAGCTGCAACATAGCGTGACGTTGGCAACCATGATCATGCTCAGCGGGCTGAGCGTTTCAGCCTGGGCGGATCAATACGAGGATGCGGCAAAGAAGTGGGCGGCCAGCGAATTCAAGCCGACCACGCTTTCCGATGCCGAGCAGTTGAAAGAGCTTGAGTGGTTCATCAAGGCTGCCGAGCCGTTCCGTGGCATGGACATCAAAGTGGTGTCGGAAACCCTGACCACCCACGAATATGAATCCAAGACCCTGGCCAAGGCATTTACCGAAATTACCGGGATCAAGGTCACTCACGACCTGCTTCAGGAAGGCGACGTCATCGAGAAGCTGCAGACCGCCATGCAGTCTGACAAAAGCATCTATGACGGCTGGGTCAACGACTCTGACCTGATCGGTACGCACTTCCGTTACGGTAAAGCGCTGTCTCTGACCGACCTGATGGCCAGTGCCGAGGGTGCGAAAGTCACTTCTCCTACGCTGGACCTGAAGGACTTCATCGGCACTTCCTTCACCACCGCACCGGACGGCAAGCTGTATCAGCTGCCCGACCAGCAATTTGCCAACCTTTACTGGTTCCGCGCCGACTGGTTCGATCGCGCAGACCTGAAAAAGCAGTTCAAGGACAAATACGGCTACGAGCTGGGCGTTCCGGTGAACTGGTCGGCCTATGAAGACATCGCCAAGTTCTTCAGCGAAGACGTGAAAACCATCGACGGCAAGCGGGTCTATGGCCACATGGATTACGGCAAGAAAGATCCATCGCTGGGCTGGCGCTTCACCGATGCCTGGTTCTCCATGGCTGGCAGTGGCGACAAGGGTCTGCCCAACGGCTTGCCTGTGGATGAGTGGGGTATTCGCGTTGAAGCCTGTCACCCGGTTGGCTCCAGCATCACCCGTGGTGGCGACACCAACGGTCCGGCGGCTGTCTTCGCCACCCAGAAATACATCGACTGGCTGAAAGCCTATGCACCGCCGCAAGCGGCAGGCATGACCTTCTCCGAGTCGGGGCCTGTTCCATCGCAGGGCGAGGTTGCGCAGCAGATCTTCTGGTACACCGCATTCACTGCCGACATGACCAAGCCTGGCCTGCCGGTAATGAACGCCGATGGCACTCCGAAATGGCGCATGGCGCCTTCGCCCAAGGGCCCGTACTGGAAAGAAGGCATGAAGCTGGGCTACCAGGACGTGGGTTCATGGACTTTCCTCAAGGCCACCGAAGAGAAAAAGCGTAACGCAGCCTGGCTCTATGCGCAGTTCGTGACCTCCAAGTCGGTGTCGCTGAAGAAAACCATCGTCGGCCTGACGCCGATTCGTGAATCGGACATCAACTCCAAGGAAATGACTGCGCTGGCACCCAAGCTGGGTGGTCTGGTCGAGTTCTACCGCAGCCCGGCCCGCGTGCAGTGGTCGCCAACCGGCACCAACGTTCCGGACTATCCGAAGCTGGCCCAGTTGTGGTGGAGCCATGTGGCTGAAGCTGTGACGGGTGAGAAGACCGCTCAGGCAGCGCTGGACGGACTGGCCAAGGATCAGGATGCGATCATGACGCGCATCGAACGCTCCAAGGTTCAGGATGCCAGCGGTTGTGCGCCGAAGATGAACCCGGAAACCACGGCTGAAGAGTGGTACAGCAAGGCCGAGAACAGCGGCGGCAAGTTCCTCGCACCTCAGCGCAAGCTGGCCAACGAGAAACCGAAAGGCGAAACCATTGCCTACTCCGACCTGCTGAAAAGCTGGGAAGCCGGGAAAAAATAAGCGTTCTTGAAGTACAAAAAACGGCACCCTCGGGTGCCGTTTTTTTTTGCTGCTGAAAAGCGGTATCAGCTGTGCAGCGTCTCGGCGGCGTACAGGGTGTTTTCCAGCAGGCAGGCGCGGGTCATGGGGCCGACGCCGCCCGGCACAGGCGTGATCCAGCCGGCGCGGGGCAGGGCGGTTTCATAGACCACGTCGCCGACCAGCTTGCCATCGGCCTGGCGGTTGATGCCGACGTCGATCACGATGGCGCCAGGCTTGATCCACTCGCCTTTCACAAGACCGGGCTTGCCAGCGGCGACCACGACCAGATCGGCGCGACCGACATGGCCAGCCAGATCCTTGGTGAAACGGTGAGTCACAGTGACGGTGCAGCCACCCAGCAGCAACTCCATCGCCATCGGACGACCGACGATATTGGAAGCGCCCACGACGACCGCGTCCATGCCGTACAGATCAACGCCGGTACTTTCCAGCAGGGTCATGATGCCTTTTGGCGTACACGGGCGCAGCAGGGGAATGCGCTGAGCCAGACGGCCGACGTTATAAGGATGGAAACCATCCACGTCCTTGTCGGGGCGGATGCGCTCCAACAGCAGCGAAGCGTCCAGATGCTCGGGCAGGGGCAGTTGCAGAAGGATGCCGTCGACGGCAGCGTCTTCATTGAGGCGATCGATCAGCTCGGTGAGCGCAACCTGGGTGGTGTCTGCGGGCAGGTCGTAGGCCTGGGAGATGAAGCCGACTTCTTCACAGTCCTTGCGCTTGTGGGAGACATACACCTGGGAGGCGGGGTCGCTGCCCACCAGAATCACCGCGAGGCCCGGCGTACGCAGGCCTTGCTGGCTACGTTCGGCGACACGTTTGGCGATCTGCTGGCGCAGGCTGGCGGCGATCGCTTTGCCGTCGATTAGTTTTGCAGTCATGACGCGTGATTAACCATCGAGAGGAAATAAAATGAGCGCGCATTCTCGCATGACATGGCGCGAGGGCAAAGTCGCTTGGTCAGCATATTCCGCTAACCCCTTTATCTAACTGAATTTTTTTCAAAAAAGAGTTGACGACCTTTGGGGGCGTCTATAAGATTCGTCGCACTTGCCGGGCAGAGCCCAGCACTGGTTAAGCTAGCACTGGTTGATTAGGTCAGGCAGAGTTGCAAATCAGCTCGGTGTGATTGAAAGCCTTTTAATTTGTGATCGTAAAAGAATACAGATTATATAAGTGCCCGTAGCTCAGCTGGATAGAGCATCCGCCTTCTAAGCGGATGGTCGCAGGTTCGAGTCCTGCCGGGTGCGCCATTCAAGGCAGCTTTGGCACAGCAAGTAAGATGTACTGGTCACATGCAATATGGTGGGCGTAGCTCAGTTGGTAGAGCACAGGATTGTGACTCCTGTTGTCGAGGGTTCGATCCCCTTCGTCCACCCCATATTAAGAAAGGCGCCAGATTTATAATCTGGCGCCTTTGCTTTAAAAGCTTGTAGCGCGGATGTGGTGGAATTGGTAGACACACTGGATTTAGGTTCCAGCGCCGAAAGGTGTGAGAGTTCGAGTCTCTCCGTCCGCACCAAGATACAAACAGCCTGAGTGGAAACGCTTCGGTTGCAACAAAAAAGCCGCCTAGTGCGGCTTTTTTTGTTTCAGCGTATTGGTTTTACCGTCTCGCTGGTCGAAGGCCTGCTGCCGTCGGTCGAGCGAGGCGCGCTACGCGGATGGAGTCGGTAGTGATCCGGTACACAGGCTTCCTTATATAGAAGGCCGTGCCAGACGCATCGCCTGCAGTGCGAGGCCTTTGTGGTTCGTGCTCGTCGGCGGTCCGATTCCTTCCTCTTAAACCGCCCTTTTTCAGTAGGGTGACTTCTTGAGTTTGACCCACTAGAA
Source organism: Pseudomonas viridiflava (assembly GCF_900184295.1). Classification (NCBI taxonomy): domain Bacteria; kingdom Pseudomonadati; phylum Pseudomonadota; class Gammaproteobacteria; order Pseudomonadales; family Pseudomonadaceae; genus Pseudomonas; species Pseudomonas viridiflava. Next base: position 4,127,672 of record NZ_LT855380.1, on the reverse strand, counting down.
TGCATGCCCTTGATTCTGGGGTCGGAAACGGCCGGCTAACGTCTGTGCAACGAGGAATATCCATGCAAGTTTCTGTTGAAAATACTTCCGCTCTTGAGCGCCGCATGACCATTGGCGTGCCTGCCGAACGCATCGAGACTGAAGTCAACAAGCGTCTGCAGCAGACCGCACGTAAAGCCAAGATCCCGGGCTTCCGCCCTGGCAAAGTGCCTATGAGCGTGATCCGCCAGCGTTACGAAGACGGCGCGCGTCAGGAAGCGCTGGGCGATCTGATTCAGGCTACTTTCTACGAAGCTGTCGTTGAGCAGAAGCTCAACCCGGCTGGCGCACCTGCTGTAGAGCCGAAATCCTTCGAAAAAGGCAAGGATCTGGAATACGTGGCGACTTTCGAAGTCTTCCCGGAATTCACCGTTGCCGGTTTCGACAGCATCGCTGTAGAGCGTCTGTCCGCCGACGTGGCCGACAGCGATCTGGACAACATGCTGGAAGTGCTGCGCAAGCAGAACGTTCGTTTTGAAGAGACCGATCGTGCCGCTCAGAACGAAGATCAGCTGAACATCGATTTCGTGGGCAAGGTCGACGGCGAAGCATTCGCCGGCGGTTCTGCCACTGGCACCCAGCTGGTTCTGGGTTCCGGCCGCATGATCCCTGGCTTCGAAGACGGTCTGGTTGGCGCCAAGGCCGGTGAAGAGCGCGTTCTGAACGTGACCTTCCCTGAGGATTACCAGAACCTGGAGTTGGCTGGTAAGGCTGCCGAGTTCACTGTGACCGTCAACACCGTTTCCGAGCCAAAGCTGCCTGAGCTGAACGAAGAGTTCTTCAAGCAGTTCGGTATCAAGGAAACCGGCATCGACGGTTTCCGCGCCGAAGTTCGCAAGAACATGGAGCGTGAGCTGCGTCAGGCCATCAAATCCAAGGTCAAGAATCAGGTAATGGACGGTCTGCTGGCCTCCAACCCGATCGAAGTGCCTAAAGCGCTGCTGGAAAACGAAGTCAACCGTCTGCGCGTTCAAGCGGTTCAGCAGTTTGGTGGCAACATCAAGCCTGACCAGCTGCCGGCCGAGCTGTTCGAAGAGCAGGCCAAGCGCCGCGTCGAGCTGGGTCTGATCGTTGCTGAAGTGGTCAAGCAGTTCGACCTCAAGCCTGACGATGCCCGCGTTCGTGATCTGATCCAGGAAATGGCCTCGGCCTACCAGGAGCCAGAGCAGGTTGTGGCCTGGTACTACAAGAACGAGCAGCAAATGAACGAAGTACGTTCTGTTGTGCTTGAAGAGCAAGTTGTAGATACTGTTTTGCAGAAAGCTAGCGTGACCGACAAATCGGTCTCCTACGAAGAAGCTGTCAAGCCGGTGGAAGCTCCAAAAGCCGACTGATTTCTCTTTTCGTTCGAAAACACCCACAAGCCAGCCTTCGCGCTGGCTTGTGCGTATTCAAGACTCGACTATTTGGGAGTGAATGCAGGACATGTCCCGCAATTCTTATATTCAGCAGAACTCTGACATCCAGGCCGCTGGCGGCCTGGTCCCGATGGTTATCGAGCAGTCCGCCCGTGGCGAACGCGCCTATGACATCTATTCGCGCCTTCTCAAGGAGCGGGTGATCTTTATGGTTGGTCCGGTAGAGGACTACATGGCCAACCTTATCGCGGCGCAACTGCTCTTCCTTGAAGCGGAAAACCCGGACAAGGATATCCATCTCTACATCAACTCACCGGGCGGTTCGGTGACTGCGGGCATGTCGATCTACGACACCATGCAGTTCATCAAGCCTGACGTGTCGACCATCTGTATCGGTCAGGCGTGCAGCATGGGTGCGTTCCTGCTGGCTGGCGGTGCCGAGGGCAAGCGTCACTGCCTGCCGAACTCGCGCATGATGATTCACCAGCCATTGGGCGGTTTCCAGGGTCAGGCGTCGGACATCGACATCCATGCCAAGGAAATCCTGCACATTCGTCACCGCCTGAACTCGTTGCTGGCGCATCACACCGGCCAGAGCCTCGAGACCATCGAGCGCGATACCGAGCGTGACAACTTCATGAGCGCAGAGCGTGCGGCCGAATACGGCCTGATCGACTCGGTGATCAACAAGCGTCAAATGCCTGCCTAAGCACCTCAAAATGTAGGGGGTCGGTGCAACCGACCGCCTGCGGACTTGAAAAAGCCCGCAATAGCCTTCATCTTGTGTTGCAAGCCTATCGGATTTGGATCGATCGAATGACTGACACCCGCAACGGCGAGGACAACGGCAAACTGCTCTATTGCTCCTTCTGTGGCAAAAGCCAGCATGAAGTGCGCAAATTGATTGCCGGCCCCTCGGTCTTTATCTGCGACGAGTGCGTCGACCTGTGCAATGACATCATCCGCGAGGAGGTGCAGGAAGCACAGGCCGAAAGCAGCGCGCATAAATTGCCTTCGCCCAAAGAAATCAGCGGCATCCTTGACCAGTACGTGATTGGTCAGGAACGTGCCAAAAAGGTTCTCGCGGTAGCGGTTTACAACCACTACAAGCGTCTGAACCAGCGCGACAAGAAAAATGACGATGTGGAACTGGGCAAGAGCAACATCCTGCTGATCGGCCCTACGGGTTCCGGCAAGACGCTGCTGGCTGAAACACTGGCCCGTCTGCTCAATGTACCGTTCACCATCGCCGACGCCACCACCCTGACCGAAGCCGGTTATGTGGGTGAGGACGTGGAAAACATTATTCAGAAGCTGTTGCAGAAATGTGATTACGACGTAGAGAAGGCCCAGATGGGTATCGTCTACATCGATGAAATCGACAAGATTTCGCGCAAATCCGACAACCCTTCGATTACGCGTGACGTTTCGGGCGAAGGCGTGCAGCAAGCCTTGCTGAAACTGATCGAAGGCACGGTGGCTTCGGTTCCGCCTCAGGGTGGCCGCAAGCATCCACAGCAGGAATTCCTGCAGGTGGACACGCGCAACATTCTGTTTATCTGTGGTGGCGCCTTCTCGGGCCTGGAAAAGGTCATTCAGAACCGCTCCACGCGCGGCGGCATCGGTTTCAACGCCGAAGTCCGCAGCAAGGAAGAGGGCAAGAAGGTTGGCGAATCCCTGCGTGAAGTCGAGCCTGACGATCTGGTCAAGTTCGGTCTGATCCCTGAATTCGTGGGCCGTCTGCCGGTTCTGGCAACGCTGGACGAGCTGGGCGAGGCTGCGTTGATGCAGATTCTCACCGAGCCGAAGAACGCGCTGACCAAGCAGTACGCCAAGCTGTTCGAGATGGAAGGTGTGGACCTCGAATTCCGCACCGATGCGCTGAAATCGGTTGCCCGTCGTGCGCTGGAGCGCAAGACCGGTGCCCGTGGCCTGCGCTCTATTCTGGAAGGCGTGTTGCTCGACACCATGTACGAGATCCCGTCGCAGAGCGACGTTAGCAAGGTGGTGATCGACGAAAGCGTGATCGATGGCTCGTCCAAGCCGCTGCTGATCTACGAAAACAGCGAGCCGCCTGCAAAGGTCGCTCCTGACGCGTAACGGCACTGTCGTTACACGTGAAGAGACATGAAAGGGGGCCCTCAGGGTCCCCTTTTGCATTTCCGGCACTCCCGTTCGTCTTGTAGAAGAGGGCGAACCTGAGAGGGCCGCAGCCCATGGGGCTTGTTTTTTTCGAACGCTACCCCCATCTTGGCTTCAAGCTAATTCCATCTGTCCCGGCCGTTTGGCCGCTGTAGAGGCGAAATCATGAAGACCACCATCGAATTGCCTCTTTTGCCATTGCGTGATGTCGTGGTTTATCCGCACATGGTTATCCCGCTGTTCGTGGGGCGCGAGAAGTCTATCGAAGCCCTTGAGGCAGCGATGACGGGTGATAAACAGATCCTGTTGCTCGCGCAAAGAAACCCTGCTGACGATGATCCTGATGAGCAGGCTCTTTATAGCGTCGGCACCATTGCAACCGTATTGCAGTTGCTCAAATTGCCCGATGGCACCGTCAAGGTGCTGGTCGAGGGTGAGCAACGTGGTTCTGTCGAGCGTTTCATCGAGGTCGACGGTCATTACCGCGCCGAAGTCGCGCTGATCGACGAAGTAGACGCCCCGGATCGTGAATCCGAAGTCTTTGTCCGCAGCCTGCTGGCTCAGTTCGAGCAGTACGTGCAACTGGGCAAGAAAGTCCCTGCAGAAGTCCTGTCGTCGCTCAACAGCATCGATGAGCCTGGCCGTCTGGTAGACACCATGGCAGCCCATATGGCGCTCAAGATCGAGCAGAAGCAGGACATCCTCGAGATTATCGACCTGTCGGCCCGTGTCGAACACGTGCTGGCGCTGCTGGACGCTGAAATCGACCTGTTGCAGGTCGAGAAGCGCATCCGCGGTCGCGTCAAGAAACAAATGGAGCGCAGCCAGCGCGAGTACTACCTGAATGAGCAGATGAAGGCCATTCAGAAAGAACTGGGTGATGGCGATGAAGGCCACAACGAAATCGAAGAGCTGAAAAAGCGTATCGATGCCGCGGGCCTGCCAAAGGATGCGCTGACCAAGGCCACTGCCGAGCTGAACAAGCTGAAGCAGATGTCGCCGATGTCTGCCGAGGCCACCGTCGTGCGTTCCTACATCGACTGGCTGGTTCAGGTGCCGTGGAAGGCCCAGAGCAAGGTGCGTCTGGATCTGGCCCGTGCCGAAGCCATTCTGGATGCCGACCACTACGGTCTGGATGAGGTCAAGGAGCGCATCCTTGAGTACCTCGCCGTGCAGAAGCGCGTGAAGAAGATTCGCGGTCCTGTGTTGTGCCTGGTAGGTCCACCGGGTGTGGGTAAAACCTCGCTCGCCGAGTCGATTGCCAACGCAACCAATCGCAAGTTCGTGCGTATGGCCCTGGGTGGTGTGCGTGACGAGGCTGAAATTCGTGGTCATCGCCGGACTTATATCGGTTCGATGCCAGGAAGATTGATACAAAAGATGACGAAGGTTGGCGTGCGCAACCCACTGTTCCTTCTCGATGAAATCGACAAGATGGGCAGTGACATGCGTGGCGATCCGGCGTCGGCTTTGCTGGAGGTCCTGGACCCCGAGCAGAACCACAACTTCAACGACCACTACCTTGAGGTCGATTACGACCTGTCGGACGTGATGTTCCTGTGCACCTCGAACTCAATGAACATCCCGCCAGCGCTGCTGGACCGGATGGAAGTCATTCGTTTGCCGGGCTACACCGAAGACGAGAAGATCAACATTGCCGTCAAATACCTCTCGCCGAAGCAGATTCAGGCAAACGGTCTGAAGAAGGGCGAGATCGAATTCGACGAGGAAGCGATCCGCGACATCATCCGTTACTACACCCGTGAAGCGGGCGTGCGCGGGCTGGAACGCCAGATTGCCAAGGTCTGCCGCAAGGCGGTCAAAGAGCATGCACTGGAAAAACGCTTTGCCGTTCACGTCACTGCCGACATGCTCGAGCACTTCCTGGGCGTGCGCAAGTTCCGTTATGGCCTTGCCGAGCAGCAGGATCAGATCGGTCAGGTAACGGGCCTTGCCTGGACTCAGGTAGGCGGTGAGCTGTTGACCATTGAGGCGGCTGTCGTACCCGGCAAGGGTCAGTTGATCAAGACCGGTTCGCTGGGAGATGTGATGGTCGAATCCATCACGGCAGCCCAGACCGTCGTGCGCAGCCGTGCTCGCAGCCTGGGCATTTCTGCGGACTTCCACGAGAAGCACGACACGCATATCCACATGCCTGAGGGTGCTACGCCTAAAGACGGCCCAAGCGCGGGTGTAGGCATGTGCACGGCGCTAGTGTCGGCATTGACCCAGATTCCGGTGCGTGCCGATGTGGCAATGACGGGTGAAATTACCCTGCGGGGTCAGGTGCTTGCCATCGGTGGTCTGAAGGAAAAACTTCTGGCTGCGCACCGTGGTGGAATCAAGACCGTGATCATTCCTGAAGAAAATGTACGCGATTTGAAGGAAATTCCTGACAATATCAAACAGGATCTTCAGATAAAGCCGGTTAAATGGATTGACGAAGTCCTGCAAATTGCGCTGCAATACGCCCCGGAGCCCTTGCCGGATGTGGCTCCTGATCTCGTTGCAAAGGATGAAAAACGCGAGTCTGACTCTAAGGAAAGAATTAGCACGCATTAAGTCTGGCAGGCTTCCTTGACAGCTTTTTAGAGCCCTTGTTATAAAGCGGCTCTTTGAAGCAAGTCCGGCAGGCCTTCCAGCGCTCGTTTTGCTTAACACCTAAAACTTAGAAACATACTCAAAATAGAGATAAGGGGACTTAGAGTGAACAAGTCGGAACTGATTGATGCTATCGCTGCATCTGCTGATATCCCGAAAGCTGCTGCTGGCCGTGCGCTGGACGCAGTGATCGAATCCGTCACTGGCGCTCTGAAGGCTGGCGACTCGGTTGTTTTGGTTGGCTTTGGTACGTTCTCCGTTACAGATCGTCCTGCGCGCACCGGTCGTAATCCTCAGACTGGCAAGACGCTGGAAATCGCTGCTGCTAAGAAACCAGGTTTCAAAGCCGGTAAAGCCCTGAAAGAAGCTGTCAACTAAGCCTCTTTATGCCTTTGCCCGCTGGATCGGTGTTGTTCTGATCCAGTAGCGGAGCGGTGGTGCAGTCGGTTGCAACGCCGAAGGGTTCGAGCCCTTCCGCTCCGTCAGTTACGAGAAGGCGCATCCTCGGATGCGCCTTTCTTCTATCCGCTTTCTACCCACGCTCCGCGGTTGGTTAGTCGGTTCAACCGTTTTGGGGGACGCAATGCTGCAGAACATCAGGGACAATTCACAGGGCTGGATTGCCAAGACAATCATCGGAATCATCGTCGCATTGATGGCCTTCACCGGCATCGAGGCAATGTTTACCGCTACCAGCAACAAGCAGAACGCTGCCGAGGTCAATGGCGAGGACATCTCTCAGAACGAGCTGAGCCAGGCCGTGGACATGCAACGCCGTCAGTTGGCCCAGCAACTCTCTCAACAGCTGGGCAAGGATTTCGATCCTGCAATGCTGGACGAGAAGCTGCTGCGCGAGTCCGCTCTCAAAGGGCTGATCGACCGCAAGCTGCTGCTGCAGGGCGCAGCCGACTCCAAATTCTCCTTTTCCGATGCGGCACTGGATCAGCAGCTTTTGCAGACGCCTGAATTTCAGGTTGATGGCAAATTCAGCGCAGACCGTTTCGATCAGGTGATTCGTCAGCTGGGCTACAGCCGCATGCAATTCCGCCAGATGCTGGGTCAGGAAATGCTCATCGGTCAGGTCCGTGCCGGTGTCGCAGGCAGTGCGTTCGTGACCGACGCTCAGGTCGATGCCTTTGCCCGTCTGGAAAAACAGACCCGTGATTTCGCTTCGTTGACCCTGCCGGCCGATCCTTCGGCAGTCAAAGTCACCGACGACGAGGTCAAGGCTCACTACGACGAGCACGCCAAAGAGTTCATGAGTCCCGAGCAGGTCGTGCTCGACTACATCGAATTGAAGAAGTCTGCCTTCTTCGACAAGGTGCAGGTCAAGGATGAAGACTTGCAGGCGGCCTATCAGAAAGAGATCGCCAACCTCGCCGAGCAGCGTCGCGCTGCACACATCCTGATCGAAGTGAACGACAAGCTCAGCGATGAGCAGGCCAAGGCGAAGATTGAAGAAATTCAGCAGCGTCTGGCCAAGGGTGAGGACTTTGCCGCGCTGGCCAAGGAGTTCTCGCAGGATCCGGGTTCGTCGAGCAAGGGTGGTGATCTGGGCTATGCAGGCAAGGGCGTTTACGACCCTGCATTCGAAGACGCATTGTACGGCTTGAACAAGGACCAGGTTTCGCAACCTGTGCGCACCGACTTCGGCTGGCACCTGATCAAGCTGCTGGGTGTTGAAGCGCCTTCGGTGCCGACCTTCGCGAGCCTGAAAGACAAGCTGACCAACGACCTCAAGTCGCAGCAGGTCGAGCAGAAGTTCGTCGAAGTGACCAAGCAACTGGAAGATTCGGCGTTCGAATCGTCTGATCTGACCCAGCCGGCTCAGGATCTGGGCCTCAAGGTTCAGACTACCGCGCCATTCGGTCGTGAAGGCGGCGAAGGTCTGACGGCCAACCGTGCGGTCATCCAGGCTGCGTTCAGCCCGGAAGTACTGGAAGAAGGTTCCAACAGCAACACGCTGGAGCTGGATCCCGAGACTGTCGTGGTGGTGCGTGCCAAGGAGCATCTGCAACCACAGCAGCTGCCGCTTGAAAGTGTTGCCAGTGCCATTCGTGCCCAGTTGGTCAAGGAGCACGCAAGTGCTGCGGCCAAGGCTAAGGGCGAGGCTCTGCTGGCCGGTCTGCGTGATGGCAAGATCCCGCTGGCGGCGAAGCAGGAAGGCCATGAGTGGAAAGTCATGGAGGCGGTCACCCGCAGTCAGGAAGGTGTCGATCCTGCCGTGCTGCAGGCGCTGTTCCGCATGCCCAAGCCGACTGGCAAGGACAAGCCGGAATACACCAGCCAGACCGCAGCCGATGGCAGCTTTGTGATCGTGCGTCTCAATGGTGTGAATCAGGCGGCTGCACCGACTGACGCGGAAAAGGCGCAATACCGCCGCTTCCTCGCATCGCGTGCCGGTCAGCAGGATTTCGCAGCGTTCCGTGCGCAGCTGGAAAGCAAGGCGAAGATCGAGAAGTTCTAAGCCCGGTGTCATGCAGGGTCATGTCGGAAACGGCCTGACCCTTTGCAGAAGCCAAAAAAGAAGGCCGCTCACTGAGCGGCCTTCTTTTTGTGTCCCGGAAAGTGCCGCTCGCAATGAGCGGCACCCGCCTGTCACTCTTCGATGTTGCCCATCGCGGTGGTGTTGAAGCCGCCGTCGACGTACATGATCTCACCGCTGATACCCGAGGCCAGATCGGAGCACAGGAACGCGCCTGCGTTGCCGACTTCGTCGATGGTCACGTTGCGACGCAGAGGGGTCTGCGCTTCGTTGGCGGCCAGCATCTTGCGGAAGTTCTTGATGCCCGAGGCTGCCAGGGTACGGATCGGACCTGCCGAAACCGCGTTGACGCGCGTGCCTTCAGGACCGAGGCTGCCAGCCAGGTAACGAACACCGGCTTCCAGACTCGCCTTGGCCATGCCCATCACGTTGTAGTTAGGCATGGTGCGCTCTGCGCCCAGGTACGACAGGGTCAGCAGGCTGCCATTGCGGCCTTTCATCATTTCGCGGCCGGCCTTGGCCAGTGCCACGAAGCTGTAGGCGCTGATGTCGTGAGCGATGCGGAAGCCCTCACGGGTGGTGGCTTCGGTGAAGTCGCCATCGAGCTGGTCGCCCGGCGCGAAACCTACCGAGTGGACGATCACGTCCAGGCCGTCCCACTTCTTGCTCAGCTCTTCGAAGACCTTGTTGATCTCTTCGTCGCTGGCCACGTCGCAAGGGAAGCACAGTTCAGGGCCCGAGCCCCAGCCTGCGGCGAACTCTTCGACACGACCCTTGAGTTTGTCGTTCTGGTAGGTGAAAGCAAGCTCTGCACCTTCACGATGCATGGCGGCAGCGATGCCGGATGCGATGGACAGTTTACTGGCGACACCGACGATCAGGACGCGCTTACCGGCGAGAAAACCCATGTGTTGTTCCTCTTCAGGTTAATCGACAGCGACTGGTGCCAAAAAGGCGGCTTCCAGAAGCTGCTGTGTATAAGGATGTTGCGGTGCGGCAAAAATAGCCTGCGCCGCACCCTGTTCGACCACTTGGCCTTGCTTGACCACCATCAGTTGGTGGCTCAGCGCTTTGACGACAGCCAGGTCATGGCTGATGAACAAATAAGTCAGGTTGTACTTGGTTTGCAGCGAGCGAAGCAGCTCGACCACCTGGCGCTGCACTGTCCGGTCGAGCGCCGAAGTCGGCTCATCCAGCAGTATCAGTGCCGGCTTGAGCACCAGGGCCCGGGCAATGGCGATCCTCTGTCGCTGACCACCAGAGAACTCGTGAGGGTAGCGGTGCCGGGTTTCCGGATCCAGACCTACTTCCCTGAGTGCTTCGATGATCGCCGTTTCCTGCTCGGCGGCCGTCCCCATGTTGTGAATGCGCAGGCCTTCGCCAACGATATCACTCACCGACATGCGTGGGCTCAGGCTGCCAAACGGGTCTTGGAACACCACCTGCATCTGTCTGCGCAACGGACGGACCTGTTGCTGCGACAGGGAGTCTAGCGGTTTGCCCCTGAAACGTATGGTGCCTTCGCTACCGATGAGCCTTAGAATCGCCAGGCCCAGCGTCGATTTGCCCGATCCGCTTTCACCCACGATCCCCAGTGTTTGCCCTTCCGGCAGGCTGAAACGGATACCGTCGACCGCCTTGACGTGATCGACGGTGCGCTTGAGCAGGCCTTTCTTGATCGGAAACCAGACTTTCAGGTCTTCGACCTCGAGCAGCGGAGCACCTGCGGGGTTGGTTGAAGGACCGCCGCTGGGCTCTGCGCTGAGCAACACTTTGGTGTACGGGTGCTGCGGTGAACGGAACAGCTCTTCGCACGATGCCTGTTCGACGATGCAACCGCGCTGCATGACACATACTCGGTTGGCTATTTGCCTCACAACGTTCAAATCGTGGCTGATCAGCAGCAGCGCCATGCCCAGCCGCGCCTGCAAATGCTTGAGCAATTCGAGGATTTTCAGCTGCACGGTCACATCAAGCGCGGTGGTCGGCTCGTCGGCAATCAGCAGCTCAGGCTCGTTGGCCAGGGCCATGGCGATCATGACACGCTGGCGCTGGCCGCCTGACAGCTCGTGTGGAAGCGCTTTGAGGCGTTTGCGCGGCTCCGGTATGCCAACCAGATCCAGCAGCTCCAGCGTACGCTCAGTGGCCGCCTTGCCGGTAAGGCCCTTGTGCAGGCCCAAGACTTCGTTGATTTGTTTCTCCACTGAATGCAGCGGGTTCAGCGAGGTCATCGGCTCCTGGAAAATCATGGCGATGCGGTTGCCGCGGATCGAACGCAGTTTTTTTTCTTCGACCTTCAACAGGTCGTCGCCCGCATAACGGATGGTGCCGCTGGGATGGCTGGCGATGGGGTAGGGCAGCAGGCGCAGGATCGAGTGCGCCGTCACGGACTTGCCCGAGCCACTTTCACCGACCAGGGCAAGGGTTTCGCCGCGACGGATATCGAAACTGATGTTCTCGACCACCCGTTGCCGCGAGTCGCCCGTCACGAACTCGACCGCCAGATCGCGGATTTCGATCAGATTGTCATTGTTCATCTTATTTCCTTGGGTCGAAAGCATCGCGGGCGGATTCGCCGATGAACACCAGCAGGCTCAGCATCAGGGCCAGCACCGCAAAGGCGCTGATCCCCAGCCAGGGTGCCTGCAGGTTGGATTTGCCCTGCGCGACCAGTTCGCCCAGCGAAGGCGATCCGGCAGGCAGGCCGAAGCCCAGGAAGTCCAGTGCTGTCAGGGTGCCGATCGCACCCGTGAGAATGAACGGCATGAAGGTCATGGTCGATACCATGGCGTTGGGCAGGATGTGACGGAACATGATCGCGCCATTCTCCATGCCCAGTGCGCGGGCGGCACGCACGTATTCCAGGTTGCGGCCCCGTAGGAACTCTGCACGCACCACGTCCACCAGACCCATCCAGGAGAACAGCAGCATGATGCCCAGCAGCCACCAGAAGTTGGGCTGCACGAAACTGGCCAGAATGATCAGCAGGTAGAGTACCGGCAGCCCGGACCAGACTTCCAGAAACCGCTGGCCCAGCAGATCGACCCAGCCGCCATAGAAGCCCTGCAGCGCACCGGCCACCACCCCAATGATCGAGCTGAGTATGGTCAGGGTCAGGGCGAACAGTACCGAGATTCTGAAACCGTAGATCACCCGTGCCAGCACATCACGGCCCTGGTCGTCAGTGCCCAGCAGGTTTTCCCGCGACGGCGGGGCGGGAGCGGGGACTTTCAAGTCATAGTTGATGCTCTGGTAGCTGAACGGGATCGGCGCCCACAGGGTCCAGCCGTCCTTGGCCGCCAGCAGCTCCTTGATGTAGGGGCTTTTGTAGTTGGCTTCCAGCGGGAACTCACCGCCGAAGGTGGTTTCCGGATAACGCTCCAGCACCGGGAAATACCATTCGCCGTCGTAGCGCACGGCCAGCGGCTTGTCGTTGGCGATCAGTTCGGCGCCAAGGCTCAGGCCGAACAGCAGCAGGAACAGCCACAGGGACCACCAGCCGCGTTTGTTGGCCTTGAAACGTTCGAAGCGGCGGCGATTGAGAGGAGACAGCTTCATATCAATGCTTCCTGCTTTCAAAGTCGATGCGCGGGTCTACCAGCGTATAAGTGATGTCGCCAATCAGCTTCACCACCAGACCCAGCAGGGTGAAAATGAACAGCGTGCCAAACACCACGGGGTAATCGCGGTTGATGGCCGCTTCAAAACTCATCAGGCCCAGACCGTCCAGGGAGAAGATCACTTCCACCAGCAGCGAGCCGGTGAAGAAGATGCCCATGAAGGCGGCCGGGAAACCGGCAATCACCAGTAGCATTGCGTTGCGGAACACATGGCCGTACAGCACCTTGTGATTGCTCAGGCCCTTGGCCTTGGCGGTGGTGACGTACTGTTTGCTGATCTCGTCGAGAAAGCTGTTCTTGGTCAGCAGGGTCATGGTCGCGAAGTTGCCGATCACCAGCGCAGTGACCGGCAGCACCAGATGCCAGAAGTAATCGAGAATCTTGCCCGCCGTGCTCAGCTCCTCGAAGTTGTTCGAGGTCAGCCCGCGCAAGGGGAACCAGTTGAAGTAACTGCCGCCGGAAAACACCACGATCAACAGAATCGCGAACAGGAAGGCCGGTATCGCGTAGCCGACGATGATTGCCGAGCTGGTCCAGACGTCGAAGTGGCTGCCGTGGCGGGTTGCCTTGGCGATACCCAGCGGGATCGACACCAGATACATGATCAGGGTGCTCCATAGCCCGAGGGAAATGGACACCGGCATCTTCTCGACGATCAGGTCGATCACCTTGGCGTCCCTGAAGAAGCTGTCACCGAAATCCAGCGTGGTGTAGTTCTTGATCATGATCCACAGGCGTTCCGGTGCAGACTTGTCGAAGCCGTACATGCGCTCGATTTCCTTGACCAGCGCCGGATCCAGACCCTGCGCGCCCCGGTAGTTCGAACCCGCTACCGAAACCTCCGCGCCACCGCCGGCAATGCGGCTGGTGGCACCGTCGAAGCCTTCGATCTTGGCGATCATCTGCTCCACAGGTCCGCCGGGCGCGGCCTGAATGATGATGAAGTTGATGATCAGGATCCCGAACAGGGTCGGAATGATCAGCAGCAGCCTTCGCAGAATATAGGCCAGCATGTTATTGCTCCGTGCTCGCGGGGGCGGTCTGGTCAGGGGGGGATGAGGCTGGAACTGCCGGTTGTGCATCCGGCTTGGCCCACCACGTCATCAGGCCGATATCCGACAAGGCTTTGGCTTTCGGGTGGTCAAGGTGATTCCAGTAGGCGACGCGCCAGGTCTTGATGTGCCAGTTGGGCACAACGTAGAACCCCCACAGCAATACTCTGTCCAGCGCCTTGGTGTAAGTGATCAGGCTTTGTCTGGAATCGGCGTTGATCAGACCGCTTACCAGAGTGTCGATTGCCGGATCCTTGAGGCCTATGACATTTCGGCTGCCAGGGTTGTCAGCGCTGGACGAGTCGAAGTACACCCGCTGCTCGTTACCGGGTGAACTGGACTGCGGAAAGCTGCTGACGATCATGTCGTAGTCACGTGAACGCAGGCGGTTGATGTATTGCGACACGTCGGCGCGGCGGATCACCAGTTCGATACCTAGATCGCTCAGGTTGCGTTTGTAGGGCAGCAGAATGCGTTCGAACTCGGTCTGTGCGATCAGGAACTCCAGTTTGACCGGGTTACCCTGAGTGTCGACCATCTTGTCATCAACGATTTTCCAGCCAGCTTCCTGCAGCAGTTGAAAGGCGCGACGCTGCTGCGGACGGATCATGCCGCTGCCATCGGTGACCGGCAGCGTGAACGCTTCGGTGAACACCCGGTCCGGAATCTTGCCGCGCAGGGGCTCCAGAATTTTCAACTCTTCGGGGGAGGGTAGCCCGCTGGAGGCCATTTCCGAATTGTCGAAATAGCTCTTCGTGCGGCTGTAGGAGCCGTTGAACAATTGCTTGTTGGTCCATTCGAAATCCAGCAACAGCGTCAATGCCTCGCGCACGCGAGCGTCCTGAAACACCGGTTTGCGCAGGTTGAGCACGAAGCCCTGCATGCCGGTCGGGTTGCCGTTCGGAAGTTCTTCCTGGATGAGTCGTCCAGCCTTGACCGCAGGTGTGTTGTACGCCGTGGCCCAGTTCTTGGCGCTGGTTTCTATCCAGTAATCGAATTGGCCGGCTTTACCCGCTTCCAGCGCCACGGTGTTGTCGCGATAGTAATCGGTGGTCAACACGTCGAAGTTGTAAAAGCCCTTGTTTATCGGCAGGTCCTTGGCCCAGTAGTCCTTGACTCGCTCGTAGCGCACTGAACGCCCGGCTTTTACATCGACGACCTTATAGGGCCCGCTGCCCAGCGGGAAATCCAGATTGCCCTTGCTGAAATCCCGTGTGGCCCAGAAATGCTTGGGCAATACCGGTAGTTGTCCAAGGATCAGCGGCATCTCGCGGCTGCCCTTGTGCTTGAACTTGAACAGTACGCGCAGCGGGTCTTCAACGACGACCTGGTCGACATCGGCGTAGTAGCCTTTGTACATGGGCGAGCCATGCTCCATCAGTGTCTTGAAGCTGAACTCCACGTCTTCGGCACGGACAGGGTGACCGTCGTGGAAGCGTGCCTCGGGACGCAGATAGAAACGCACCCAGCTGTTGTCGGGAGCCTTCTCGATCTTGCCAGCGATCAGTCCGTATTCACTGAACGGCTCGTCAAGGCTGGCGCGGGCCAGGGTGTCGTAGATCAGACCGATATCATCTGCAGGCACCCCCTTGTTGATGAACGGGTTCAGGCTGTCAAACCCGCCGAAACCGGCTTGGCGGAGCGTGCCACCTTTCGGGGCATCCGGGTTCACATAGTCGAAGTGTTTGAAATCGGCTGGATATTTGGGCGCTTCGTCGTACAGCGTCACGGCGTGCTGAGGCGCAGCCTGTACCGAGCAGGCTAGGCTTGCCAACAGCAGAGCGGCTGTTCGCAGGCGCAGGGAATGCAAAGGGTTCATCGGGGCTTCTCCAGAGACTTGAGCCACCACGCACGCAGCCCCAGGGTGTAGGGCGGGGTGGTGACCATGGCGAATCGATTGCGATACGCAAGGCGATGATTGTTCAGGTACCAGTTCGGAATGCTGTAGTGCTGGGACAGCAGGACGCGATCCAGCGCGCGGGCGGTGGCCACCTGATCATCGCGGGTCTGGGCGGCCAGCAGTTTGTTGAGCAGAGCATCGACCACCGGGTTGGCGACACCTGCGTAGTTCTTGCTGCCGTGGATGGACGCCTGGCTCGAATGAAAGTACTGCCACTGCTCCAGGCCTGGGCTGAGCGTCTGCTGCAGGGTCATGAGGATCATGTCGAAGTCGAAGCGATCCAGGCGCTGCTTGTACTGTGCGCGGTCCACGGTGCGTAGGCCCGCATTGATGCCCAGGCGGCGCAGGTCTTCGATGTAGGGCAGCAGAATGCGTTCCAGACTGGGATTGACCAGCAGGATCTCGAAACGCAGCGGCTGGTTGTCGGCGTTGAGCAGGCCCCTGTCGGTGAGCTTCCAGCCTGCGCTGCCCAGCAGGCTCAATGCCTTGCGAAGGGTTTCACGCGGGATGCCGCCGCCATCGGTTTTCGAGGGCATGAATGGTTGAGTAAAGAGGCTGGGCGGCAGTTGGTCCCGATAGGGCGCCAGCGCAAGCCACTCACCACCTGTTGGCAGCCCGGTCGCGGAAAACTCACTGTTCGGGTAGTAGCTGGTCGAACGGGCGTAGGCATCGCTGAATAGGGTACGGTTGGTCCATTCGAAGTTGAACAGCAGCCCCAGCGCTTCCCGAACCCGGACATCGGCGAACGCCGCGCGGCGAGTGTTCATGAACAACCCCTGGGTCTGGGTCGGGATCCGGTGCGGTATCTGCGCCTTGATCACGTCCCCGTTGACAACCGCCGGAAAGTTGTAGCCGTTGGCCCAGTTTTTCGCCTGATGCTCGATATAGATATCGAACTCGCCGCCCTTGAACGCCTCGAAGGCCACATCGTTGTCGCGGTAGAACTCCACTTCAACGCGGTCGAAATTGTACTTGCCGCGGTTGACCGGCAGGTCCTTGCCCCAGTAATCCTTGACCCGTTCGAAGATCAACTGGCGCCCCGGTTGCACACGAGTGATGCGATAGGGGCCGCTGCCCAGTGGCGGCTCGAAGGTGGTGGCCTTGAAGTCCCGGTCCTTCCAGTAATGCTGTGGCAGTACCGGCAGTTCACCCAGACGCAGGATCAGCAGCGGATTACCGGCCCGTTTGAACACGAAGCGGATGCGGTGCCGGTCGAGAATGTCGACGCGCTGCACTTCCTGCAGGGCGGTGCGGTATTGAGGGTGACCGTCCTTGAGCAGCGTGCGGTACGAGAACGCCACGTCGTAGGCAGTGATCGGCTTGCCATCGTGAAAGCGCGCCTGAGGGCGGATGTTGAACACCACCCAACTGCGGTCTTCGCTGTATTCGACAGACTGTGCAATCAGGCCGTAACTGGAGGTCGGCTCATCGCCGGAAGGGTCGTACTGACCGGTGCCGACCATCAGCGTCTCGTTGAGCTCGTTGACGCCGTATTGCAGGAAGTTGCCGGTCGATACCGGACTGGTGCCTTTGAAGGTGTAGGGGTTGAGCGTGTCGAACGTGCCGAAGGCCATCATTCTCAGGGTGCCACCCTTCGGCGCCTCGGGATTGACCCAGTCGAAGTGAGTGAAGCTTGCCGGGTACTTGAGGACGCCAAACTGCGCATAACCGTGACTTTCGGTAATGGCTGCATTGGCGCAGAAGCTCAAGGCCAGACTGACGATTAGCAGGAAGGGACGTATCACGATCCAGGCGACTTGGGCTTTCGGGTCGCTAACAGTAACAGCTTGTCCCGACAGGAAAAAGACTGGAGAAGAGCGCATGACTGGAGAACAACAGGGTGCAGGCGTTCAGGTCAATTTCGGGCGGTAATACGGAGGCTTTCCTGGACCATGCCAATGCAGGGCATCGGCATGATCCGGAGCAGTTCCATTAGTGTGGCAGATAGACCGTGAGGGTCTGGCCGGGCTTGAGTGCCTGGCCGGTACGCGGGTTCCAGCGCTTGAGATGTTGCATCTCGACGTTGAAGCGCTTGGCGACCAGATACATCGAGTCACCTTTCTGGATCTTGTACTGCATGGATTTCTTTTCGCCATCCTTGCTGCTGGCGCTGGCAACGGCCTTGCTGCTGGTTTTGCTGTTGTCCTGCATCACCAGAGTCTGACCGATCTTGAGCTTGTGACCGGACAACTTGTTCCAGCGCTGCAAATCCTCCACGTCGACCTTGTTGGCCTGTGCGATGGTGGTCAGGTTGTCGCCGTTCCTCACTTTGTAGGTGCGGCTGCGAACAGGCTTCTCACTGCTGGCCAGTGCTTCGAACACCGGCTGCGAGGTGTTCAGGCCCGGCTTGACCGGAATGCTCAACGACTGGCCGGCTTTCAGGCGATTGCCCGCCAGCTTGTTGTTGCTCTTGATCGAACTGACGGTGACCTGATAACGGCTTGCGAGGCTTTCAAGCGTGTCGCCCCGGCGAACGCGGTAAGGCTGCCAGGCGACCAGTTCTTCCTGCTTCATGGTCGACAGGCTGGCGGTCAACAGCTGCGCCTTGGACGTCGGCACCAGCAGATGCTGGGGGCCGTCGATGGTCAGGCGCTTCTTGAAAGCAGGGTTGAGCTGGATAAGCTCGTCTTCATCGATATCGGCGGCGCTCGCCACCTTGGACAGGTCGACGCGCTTGTTGAGCTCGACGACTTCGAAGTAGGGTTCGTTGGCAATCGGGTTCAGATTGACGCCATAAGCTTCCGGCGACAGCACCACCTGTGACAGCGCCAGCAACTTGGGCACGTAATCACGGGTTTCCTGCGGCAGCGGCAGGTTCCAGTAGTCAGTCGGCAGGTTGAGCTTGTCGTTACGTTCGATGGCGCGGCTGACCGTGCCTTCTCCGGCGTTATAGGCCGCGAGCGCCAGCAGCCAGTCACCGTTGAACATGTCGTGCAGACGTGTCAGATAATCCAGTGCAGCAACGGTCGACGCTTGAATGTCGCGGCGTCCGTCGTAGAAATTGGTCTGACGCAGATTGAAGTAGCGCCCCGTCGACGGAATGAACTGCCAGAGGCCTACGGCCTGGCTGCGCGAGACGGCCATCGGGTTGTAGGCGCTTTCGATCACGGGAAGCAGGGCCAGTTCGAGCGGCATGTTTCGCTCTTCCAGACGCTCGACGATGTAATGCATGTAAAGACTGCCGCGCTCGCCAGCGTTTTCCAGAAAGGAAGGGTTGTTGGCGAACCAGAGGCGTTGCTGATCGATGCGAGGGTTCTGATCGTTACCCTGCTGCAACTGGAAACCCTGACGCATACGCTCCCAGACATCCTGAGGCGGTGCCTGCGGGGTGGCAGTCTTGTTGGTCAGAAAGATGGGTTTTTGCTTGATGCCGGTGGCCAGATTCGGCGCGCGGTATGAGCTGGAAGAATCGACGTGGGCTGTGCTCTGACAGCCGACCAGAAGCGCACTCGCTGCTACAGCCACGGCCTGGGCCAACCGAGTCAATGCGTCCGAATTTACAGGCTTGCTAATAGATGACGACATTGTTCGGGGGGTACATCCAGACGAAAATGTCGGGCGATTCTAGAAAGCGTGCTGCCGCTGGTCAACCTTTCAGAATTTTATTGCGATTTGACGGTCGCTTCAGAACTTGTCTTTCCATGCCCTCAAGCGGGCAAAGACCGCACTCTGCGAGGTGTTTTCCACGCCGGCCCGTTCGTCCGCTTTTTCTTTAACGGATGTTTCATGGGTACGCAGGAAGGGGTTGGTGCGTCGTTCAAGCGCCAGATTGGAAGGCAGGGTGATACGATTTTTCTCACGCAACTGAATGACCTCGGCAAGACGCTCGGCGATATCCTTGTTGTCGGGCTCGACGGCCTGAGCGAACTTGAGGTTGCTCAGTGTGTACTCGTGGGCGCAATAGATCAGGGTGCTGTCCGGCAGGGCGGCCAGTCGGCCGAGCGATGTATGCATCTGCTCCGGTGTGCCTTCAAACAACCGGCCGCAGCCTGCTGCAAACAGGGTGTCGCCGCAGAACAGCAGCGGCCGGGTGGCGTCATCGTGGTAGAAGGCTATATGGCCGAGGGTATGTCCTGGAACTGCGTGAACGGTGAAGTCCAGACCCAGCACTGTAATGACGTCATGGTCGACAAGCGCAACGTCGCGCGCAGGAATGGTTTCCGCCTGCGGCCCCGACACCGTGGCATCCGTCACTTGCTTTAGCTGCGCGACACCGCCTACGTGATCGTTGTGGTGATGCGTGATCAGGATATCGGTGAGCTGATGATCCGGGTGATCGTTCAGCCAGGCCAGCACCGGGGCTGCGTCTCCCGGATCGACCACGGCGCAGCGTTTGGCCGAAAGGTCTTGTAACAACCAGATGTAGTTGTCATTGAAAGCGGGAAGGGCATGGATCTGTATCATGGCGCAGTTCGCATCGCAGGGAACAATCGTGCATCTTAGAGTCTGTTGCCGTTGTATGCGAGCACCTCTGGAGGAGAACTCATGACCGATGAAGCGTTCGCTCAGGCTGATCCTGAGTGGCTTGCCCTGATCAGCGCCGCTCGCCAATGGCTGTCCGGCCCGCTGGGCCAGCTTCTGCTCGAAGAGGAGCGCCGGGTTCTGGAAGAGGAGCTCGGCCGCTACTTTGGCGGCTATCTTGTGCATTACGGACCGTCGGCCGAAACCCCGCCGGTGGCGCATCAGGTGCAGCGCAATGTGCGGCTCGGCGCGCCATTGCCGGGGGTCGAAATCGTCTGTGAAGAACAGGCTTGGCCGTTGAGCGAGCACGCCGCCGACGTGGTGGTGCTGCAACATGGTCTGGATTTCTGCCTGTCGCCCCATGGCCTGCTGCGTGAAGCTGCCAGCAGCGTCCGGCCGGGTGGGCACTTGCTGATCATTGGCATCAATCCCTGGAGCGCCTGGGGCGTGCGCCATGTTTTTGCCCGCGATGCTTTGCGCAAGGCCCGTTGCATCTCGCCTTCACGCGTTGCCGACTGGCTCAACCTGCTGGGCTTCGCGCTGGAGAAACGCCGCTTCGGATGCTATCGTCCGCCCCTTGCTTCGGCGGCGTGGCAGGCACGGCTTCTAGGGCTGGAAAACCTTGGCGAAGGGCGACAGAGCCCCGGCGGCGGCTTCTATCTTCTGGTCGCACGCAAGCTGGTAGTGGGCCTCAGGCCATTGCGCCAGGTGCGTCGCGAACCGATGGGCAAGCTGATTCCGCTGCCCATGGCCAAGGTCAGCCGCACCACTCAGGACTCCTGAGTCCAGACCTGCCCACGCCCGCCATGAAGCCCATCATTCTGGAAAGGTTGTAATGAGCGATAGCGTAGAACTCTTCACTGACGGCGCCTGCAAAGGCAACCCCGGCCCCGGCGGCTGGGGCGCACTGCTGGTCTGCAAGGGCGTCGAAAAAGAGCTGTGGGGCGGCGAAGCCAACACCACCAACAACCGCATGGAACTGACCGGCGCCATCCGCGGCCTCGAAGAGCTCAAGCGTCCCTGCGAAGTCACGCTGGTCACCGACTCGCAATACGTGATGAAAGGCATCACCGAGTGGATGGTCAACTGGAAGAAACGCGGCTGGAAAACCGCAGCCAAGGAACCGGTCAAGAACGCCGATCTCTGGCAGCAACTGGACGAACAGGTCAGCCGACACACCGTGAAATGGCAATGGGTACGCGGTCATATCGGCCATCCCGGCAACGAACGTGCCGACCAGTTGGCCAACCGTGGCGTCGACGAGGTGCGTGGCATCAAGCACGGCTAGACTGACATCGTCCTGTCTGCCGCAGGGTGAGGCAGGGGAACAGGCTGGCAAGGGCTGCAACATGCTAATATCGCGGCCTGCAAACGAGGCATCAGTTCATGGCATTGCAAAACACAGACAACAGATCGATCGTACTCGACACCGAAACCACTGGTATGCCGGTGACCGACGGGCACCGCATCATCGAGATCGGTTGCGTCGAGCTGATCGGCCGTCGCCTGACCGGGCGGCATTTTCACGTTTACCTGCAACCTGATCGCGAGAGTGATGAAGGCGCCATCGGCGTGCACGGTATCACCAACGAATTTCTGGTCGGCAAGCCGCGCTTTGCCGAAGTCGCCGATGAATTCTTCGAGTTCATCAAGGGCGCTCAGCTGATCATCCACAACGCGGCGTTCGACGTTGGCTTCATCAACAACGAATTTGCGTTGATGGGCGCTCACGACAAGACCGACATCACCCAGCACTGTACGGTGCTCGACACCCTGATGATGGCCCGCGAGCGGCATCCGGGGCAGCGCAACAGCCTTGATGCACTCTGCAAGCGCTACGGCGTCGACAACTCGGGTCGTGAACTGCACGGCGCCTTGCTCGACTCCGAGATTCTGGCTGACGTCTATCTGGCAATGACCGGCGGACAGACCAGTCTGTCGCTGGCGGGCAATGCGTCCGATGGCAATGGTTCGGATGGCGGGTCGAGCAATCGTGGCAGCGAAATCCGCCGCCTGCCTGCCGATCGCACCCCGTGCCGAATCATTCATGCCAGCGAAAGTGAACTGGCCGAGCATGAAGTGCGTATGTCTACGATCGCCAAGGCATCCGGCGCGCCTGCGCTGTGGGTGCAACTGCTGGAGGCCCAGGCGCAGGCTTCATCCTGACAGCAACCGGCAAAGTGGTGACATGACTGTGGCAAACCCTGCTCTGAGTATCCGCGTCGCGGACGAGTGCTTCGAGGATTACATCCTCAACAGCGAATTCACGTTTACCGTTCGCGGTTACGCAACGCCGAAGGTCGGGGAAAGCGTCGAGTCCTGGCAGGTGGAGCCGGTAGAGCCTTACCGCAAGAATTACGGCATCGACTCACAGGAGTTCTGTGATTACCGGGATTCTGCCGGCAGCTCGGTGCTGGTTGCCTGGCTGGATGGTCGCGCCGTCGGGCACATGGTGCTCAGTACCCATTGGAGCGGCTACGCCTATGTCGATGAGTTGGCCGTCGACGAGTCGGCGCGACGTCATGGCGTCGCACGGTCACTGCTGGACGTCGCCCAGTTCTGGAGTCGCAAGCGCAACCTTCCCGGCATCATGCTGGAAACCCAGAACAACAATCTGGCGGCCTGCAAGCTGTATGAGCAGTGTGGATTCGTGGTCGGCGGTGTGGACCACATGCGCTACAGGGGCATCGATCCGCAGACCCGCGAATCGGCGATCTTCTGGTACTTGATCTTCCCCCAGCCCTGATTCGCGCATGAACAGGGCCTGATGGTCGGGGTTTACTTCGGCAGGCGGGTCATTTTCACGCCGGACTGCACCAGCTCGAAATCGTCCCCGCCCAGATGCTTGACGCGGTCACCGATAGCCAGGCGATAAGTGATCACGGGCTGACCCTGAGCCTCATCGGGCTGCGACTCATGAAATTCATGCACGGGATAAACGCGACCTTCCGCATCTCTGGCATGAAATTGTCCGACGAGAACTGAAGCCATTTGCTTTGAAACCTCTGAAACTGAATATAACTGCTGGTTTACGAATTCATCGAGGGGTGTAGACCACTGATTTATAGGGGAGTTTGCCGCCTGCAAAAAAATAGTCGGCGCTTGTGTCTGCCGGGGCAGGGAATGAAAGCGCCTTCGGTTCGTCTAAACCCCTTGCGTGATCTATACCTTACCCTTTCATGAATCAGATGACGGATATTTCCATGAGCCAGATTCATTCCATTGCCGTATTGGTCGGCAGTCTACGCAAAGCGTCCATCAACCGTAAGATCGCCCTTGCTTTGGCGGAGTTGGCCCCTGCGAATTTAAAGCTGAATATCGTCGAAATTGGTGATCTGCCGTTGTATAACGAAGACATCGATGGCGAATCTGCTCCGCCTGCCTACACCACGTTTCGCGAGCAACTCGCGGCCGCTGACGGGTTTCTTTTCGTGACGCCCGAGTACAACCGCTCGGTGCCAGGTGCTCTGAAAAACGCTATCGATGTAGGCTCGCGCCCTTACGGCAAAAGTGCGTTCAGCGGTAAGCCGGGTGCGGTCATCAGTGCGTCCCCCGGCGCGATCGGCGGCTTTGCTGCAAACCATCACTTGCGCCAGTCACTGGTATTTCTGGATGTGCCTTGCCTGCAGCAGCCGGAAGCCTATCTGGGCAATGCCGGCACATTTTTCGATGAGGCCGGTACGCTGTCCGAAAAGACACGACCCTTTCTGCAGAGCTTCATCAACGCGTTCGCCGCCTGGGTTGAAAAGAATCACAAGGCCTGAGTGCCGAGCGCTGACAGGTCCCAGGTCAGGCGAGCTGACGAATTGCCTTATGTAACGCAGCCCTTCGGCTGCAATCAATAAGCTGTTTCCTTTTGTCCCTGTGCACGCTGTCGAGCAGCGTGTACAGGGCACGATTTCAAGGAAACAGTACATGCCCGCGTCACCTCCCTATTTTTTCAGTGAATCACTCAGGTCGCAGTTTGCAAGCGATGTACAGGAAGCGGCTGACGCTTCTCGAATCACCGTGGCTCAACGCGACTGGCTAACGAGACTGGCAGACACCGAAGGCCCGACATTGCCTGAGTCGGCGTTGCCCAGAGTCGATAAACTCGTACTGAGCGGCACCAGAGTGCAGTTGGCCGAACTGGCCGGTGCGCTGTTGATCAGTGATCCTGCCGATTCCGATGCTCCGGTTTTCCTGAGCACGCTGCTGTTGGGTATCGAGTCGTTCGACAATCGCGTGTCACTCCTTATGGCGTTGAAGAAGCGATTCCCGGAGGTCGATTTCGAGTCGGTTGAAATCGACGCCGAGCATGTGCAGACCCCACTGTTCGAGACGCAATCGCGCCTGATCATGATTCAGCAGGCCGCACACCTCGAGAGCCTGTTCGGACAATTGCATGCGCTGCCCGATTTGCAGAGCGTGCTGGGGCATGGGCTCAGTGCAAGGTTGCAGGCGCTGAGCCCCGAATTCCATGTCGATGTCTTCTCCCATCCTGTGCAACTGGTCGACACGACCCAGTCAATGAGTGTCGTCGGTGTCCAGCGTCTGGATGAAGTCGTGCTGGATGAATATGTTTCCCGCACGCTGCCGACCGGCCTGAAACGCCAGTATCTGGATGCGCGTGGGCGGATGTTGTCCGACGGGCAGGCGCAACGCTGCACGAATGCCATTTCGCAGACGATCAAAAATGCTGTCGGAACCTATGAGCAATCGCTGACGGATTTCTGGGCATCCACACGAAGCGATGGCCAGGCCGTTCGCGACGTTTGCGTTCAGGCGCTGACGGAATCCTTTCGTCAGCATCTGCTGTCGAGTCGCAGCAACGGCTCGTTGAGCGTGGCTGAATTTCGCCGGTTGCGCTGCCTGATACCGTCGTGCGGTACGTCGCCGCAGTCCGAATCGATCAGGCTTCGACGGCTGTCGGTCGTCGTTGGCAGCAACGAGCCGGTCAAGCTGACCGGACTGTTCATGATCGATTTCGAGCAGGGGGAGCCGAGTGGCGTTTACCTTTACTCCTTTCTGAGAGGTTTCAGGCATTTTGCCGATTCGAATCAGGTCGAGGCGTATCTGTCCCATGGCCAGGGTCGTTCCGACCTGCTGCTCTTTTCGTCCTTGAACGATCAGCCGTTGATCGAGGCGCCCGGTCAGGTCGAGTTGCATACGGAGACACTGACGGCGTCGCTCTTTCCCCATTGTCTGGACCTGATCATTGCCCTGCAAAAGCGCAGTCTCCGGTACACCCTGGGGTTGGCGACGCTCGGACATGCGAGAACACCGGTCCGGGTCGATGATGCTCTGGATATCAGAGTTCTGCTGGACGCCCGTTTGATGGGGCTGCACGGCCCGGGTCGCTGGCGCTCGGGTGAGAGTGCGTTCGAGCGTATCTGGCAAACGAGTACTGCTGTTGTGCACGATGTCAGTTTCGAATCTGTGGGTACCTGGGCCGGCAAACTGGAAAAAATGGAGCTGCTGTTCCGAGAGGTGTCACTGCTGCACCCCGGCGTGGATGGCCGCATGCGCAGTGCACTCAATTTTTATCTGGCCCTTGTGGGTGACGCCAATCTGGATTCACGCGAACTCCGCGTGGCATCCCTTTCGGGTGATGGGGACTCGATGCCCTTGCTTTCATGGGCGCTCGGAAGGGTTTGCGGGCATTCAGGCGGGGCATTGACCGGTGCGCTCGTTGTGGGTGGCGAGCTTCCTCCATCGCCCCGTTCGCTGGCGCAGAGCCTGCCTGTGACGATAATCGAGGAGATGGTCAATTGCGTGCTGGCCGATTTTGCCTCGCGTTATGAATGTCAGATTGACGAGTTCTATACGCATCAGACGCGCTATCTGAATACGTATGTAAAACCCGGTGCAGTAATGAGGCTTGTCCGGGAGTACGGCCTGCGCCTGGAGCTGACCATGCAGAGGCGTCTTGGCAAGGTCTCTGAACCGGTGCTGGACAGTCTGGAGCAGGTCCTCAACAGGCCACTGCCTGCGTTGAGGCAGGAACTGGGTCAGGCTCGAGTCGAGGCTTATACCGTGTCTGCCCGGTACGGCAGCCCGGAGCGTCGCATCGCGCTTCCCAATGTGTTCGTCTTATGCAAAAAGCAGCAAGGCGATCATCCGGTCACATGGTCGCCGACTCATGGACTCAGGAGCTTCGAATCACTGACGGCATTGAAGGCACAGATCACGCTGGAGATGACATCCTTACCCGCCACCGAATTGAGAGGGCTGTTGTCGGAGCCGGACAGGCAGGCCATGCTGGAGTACCTGAGTGGTACGCGTGCGCCTGATGTCAGGATTGATCTGCATCTCATCAGCGGGCATTTTATCGAGGCGCTGCAGGGGCAGGAGATCGAACGGCAGCGCCACACGATCACCAGCCTTTACCAGCAGGCCGTCGAGCGACAATTGGCCCCGACTGTGTTCAGCCACCTCCTGGATTCGGTAGAGCGTGACGATACCAATCGCCATGCCCTGAACCATCTGGGTGTCATCATTCAGTCGGTTGTTTACCAGACCATCGTGCCCCAGTGGATCAGCGACGCCTCGACGCAGGAACAAGTCGTTCTTATCGATATCCTTCAGCGTTTCTATGTGACCTGCGTCGCGCAGAAGGATTTTCTGTTCGGTATCCCCAGCCTCTATGAGTATTCCCGCCGACAACTGATTCTCAGGTTGATGCATGATTTTCCAGAGCAGGCCATTGACCCTGACGACATTACGGTCACCCTGACGCATTACATTCCCGCGCCGGTGCCGCCCGGCCAGATCAACGCACTGCCAGCCGCGACCGAGCGGGTCAGCGAAAGTCTTGGTGAGTACGCCGTGAACCGATTCATGTCCCGACAGGATGGGGTTCTTACGCTTGCGGCAAACAAGGGTAAGACGCTCGATCCTTCCCTTACGGTGGCCTATGTCCGTGACATGGCAGACTCGCTCGATATTGCGAAAGGTTATCGGCGTTTGCTGGGGTCGAAGCTGGTCGAGAGTGACCCCGATTACCTCGCCCGGAAAAAACTGTTCTCCGAACAGATGCCGGCGACAGGGCTGCTCAGTGCTTTTACATCGACCTTGAAGAAGGAGATGTCTGAAGACGCATTCGTCTTTATCAACCACGTTCTGAACATGCCTGACGGTCTTGCCCGTCTGTCTGCCAAGGGGCGCGAGGTGATGATCAGTCCGCTCTATCTGCTGCCGTCCAGTGAGGGGTGGGCGCCCACCACGGTCATCAATACATACATCATCGGGCCTTCCAAGTCCTCGGATACCGGCTCTGGCCCCTGGATACTTTACGCCCCTTTGAACGGAGATTTCGTATTTCGCGAATATGCCGATCTTGATGGGCTTGTGCATGATATCCGTACTTCCGCGAGCCTTCAGGCATTCATCCTTGATCGCATCGAGCCGGACCAACGCAAGATTTATGACAACGGCGGTTTTATGGAGCCGCATCTGCCGTTCAGCGTCGAGTCTTCCTTCGATCTGCCTCTGGTGCGCCCGCAGCCGGTGACGCTGCAGGTGCGACCCTACAAAGGCAATGCGCTGGACCTGTTGTTCGAAGGCACGCTGCAATCTCTGACGCTTCAAGTGCAGCAACAGACAGTGACCAGCGATGAGTTGCGAAGCACGGCAACGCGATACCTTTTCGGACTGGCTGCCGAACAGGTCATGGCGCTATTGCCGGGTCGACTGGGGGCGCTGCTCGGGGTGTTGCAGGGGCAGAGCCTGTTGAGCAGATCGGCCGCTTCGGCCGGGGAGCAACACTGGGGCCAGGCCGTGGCGGAATTCATGGCGGCCCTCTGCATGCTGATTTCTTCCGGGCTGAACGTGCAGATGGACGGCACATCGCGTTTGGATGATGACGCAGGCGATCAGTCTGCGCAGTTAGAACCCGAGGCTGAGGAGGAAGAACCTGAAGAAGTGCCACCGTTTCCCGAGTTTTCCTGGTCGAATAATTCCCTGACCCAGCAGATCCGCACCCGGTTGCGTCAGTTCGAGGTTCACGATGTCGCGCTTGAATCCCTGCATAAGGATGAGCTGTTCAACACCTACAACGATCCGGTCAGCGGGAAGAAGTATGCCGCTATCGACGGCAACGCCTATGAGTTGCGCTCCGACCGGGATGGCTGGTTCATTGCCTCAAAGGACGTGGCCGGCCCGCCAGTGGTACTGGACAAGGATCAGCGCTGGAAGCTGGATCTGCAGATGGGCCTCAAGGGCGGCGGCGGTATCGTCACGCGTCTCAAGAACAGCCAGCTCGATATCAGCATTGATGAAGCACTGGCGGTGGACTCGAGCGGCATGCTGGATATTCGCCGTACCTTCCGGGGAATGGCGCTGGCCATTGAGGAGGGGCATGCACAGGCGCAACGCTATCTGGAAAACTGTCTGGACAACCTGCGCCTCAGACTGCCGGAAAATTCGGTGGATACTCGTGCGCATAAAATCATCGGAGAGTTTTTCGGAACCGGTTCGCCTGATGCCCGGACGTATGACGTTGTCAGGCAGTCGGTGACAAAGTTGTACAACGCGCTCATGGATCCGACTCTTTCGCCCATCGACTCGCCGCGCTTCGTGGTTGGCGTCAACAGGGTCGGGCGTGAGGAATGCAGTGCCTTCGTTTTCGAAGCGGACCCCCAAAAAAGGATTTTCCTGACCGAGCAGTTCTTCCGGCTTCCTGCCTATCGGTTCAAGGTAAGGGCGATGCGCTCAGGCAGTTTCCACTTTGGTGCCCATTATCGCGCAGCCATTCTGATTCATGAGTTGTCCCATCAGGTGCTCAACACCGAAGACATCGCTTACGTTGACTCTCAGGCGCCCTTTGCCGATCTGCTGGAAGACACGGCAGGTTACCGGTTGCGCATTCGTAATCAGCAGATAGCCCTGCAGCAAAAGGTCTTGTCCTATCAGACGGATCGCAGTCAATTGTTCAAGCAGCTGGAAGACGGGCTATGGCGGGATCTGAAGCGCGCCGATGGCGATGGCAAGAAGACGATCCTGCACATCACGGGCAAAAAGACACTGGATGAAGCGCGCGACGTTTTCTACGCCGATGTCGATAAGCGTACGGACATCATGCTCAGCAATGCCGATTCACTGACGTTGCTGGTGACCTTGCTCGGCAGGGAGCGGTTCGCTCGTTAAGCGGGCGGCTCTGATGATGTTCATCAGAGCCGCCATTTCAGTTCATTCAAACCGTACAGCTCAGACCCTTGCTTCAGACCAGATAGTGGCGCAATTCCCTGGCGATCAGCAGGCGCTGGATCTCGCTCGACCCCTCGTAGATCTGGGTGATGCGTGCGTCACGGTAATAGCGCTCGACCGGGTAGTCCTCGAGATAACCATAGCCACCGTGAATCTGTATGGCCTTGGAACAGACCCATTCGGCCATTTCCGAGGCGAACAGCTTGGCCTGCGATGCTTCTGACAGGCAGGGCTGACCGGCACTGCGCAGTCGGGCCGCGTGCAGGATCAACAGGCGAGTGGCGTTGATGCGGGTGTGCATGTCGGCCAGCAGGTTGGCGATGCTCTGGTGCTCGATGATGGGTTTGTCGAACTGCACGCGTTCGCGGGCGTAGGCCAAAGCGGCTTCGAACGCGGCGCGGGCGATGCCCAGGGCCTGCGCGGCTATGCCTATGCGTCCGCCTTCCAGGTTCGACAGTGCGATGGCCAGTCCCTTGCCGCGCTCACCGAGCAGGTTGGCGGCCGGAATACGGCAATTATTGAGCGTGACCGCGCAGGTGTCCGAGGCGCGTATGCCCATCTTGTGTTCACTGCGATCCACCACGAAACCGGAATTTTCGGTGGGCACCAGGAAGGCCGACAGGCCTTTCTTGCCCAGCTCGGGATCGGTCACGGCAAACACGATGGCCAGTTTTGCCCGTTTGCCGTTGCTCACGAACTGCTTGGCACCATTGATGACCCACTCATCGCCCTGCAATTCGGCACGGGTGCGCAGGTTGTGCGCTTCGGAACCTGCGTGGGGTTCGGTCAGGCAGAAACAGCCGATGGCCTGGCCGGTAGCAAGCTTTTCCAGCCAGGCATGTTTCTGCGCGTCGGTGCCGTAGTTGAGAATTGGCCCGCAGCCGACCGAGCTGTGGACGCTCATCAGGGTGCCGGTGGCTGCGTCGGCTGCAGAAATTTCTTCGACAGCCAGCGCATAGGCCACGTAATCAATATAAGTGCCGCCCCATTGCTCGGGCACCACCATGCCCAGCAGGCCTAGCTCGCCGAGCTTGCCGACCAGTGCATCGTCGATCCAGCCGGCCTTTTCCCAGGCCTGGGCGTGCGGGGCAATTTCGTTGCGGGCGAAGTCGCGCGCCATGTCGCGAATCATGATCTGTTCTTCGGTCAATTCCAGGTCGTGCATGACTCAGGTCTCCTGGCCGCTGAAAAAACTTTCGACGTGCGCTGCACTGACGTCCTGCGCACGGTCGTGTTTCCATCGCGGCTTCTTGTCTTTATCGATGATGAGGGCACGTATGCCTTCGATCAGGTCGCCGCGCTCGAACCACTGACGGTCCAGATGCAGCTCCATGGCGAAACAGGCGTGCAGGGAAAGGTGGCGTCCCCGGTTCAGCAGTTCCAGGGTCACGGCCATCGCCAACGGCGAGTGGCCTTGCATGCGTTTGACCGTGTCCAGCGCCCATTGGCGAGTGTCGGCGATGGTCACTTCCTGCAATTGCTCAAGAATGCTCTGGATATCCGGCAGGCCGAAAAAGTGGTCGATGGCAGGGCGCAGCAGTTCCAGAGGCGGGTAGGGCAGGCGCTGGGTGCCCAGCTTGGCCATGGCGCCCTGCAGGTCCTTGAGCGGGGTCGATTTCCATTTCAGGTGATCGAGCATGTGATCGAGGCGCGGCAGCATTTCGCTGTTCATCGACCAGTTGGCCAGACCGCAGTACAGCGCGTCGGCCGCACCGATCTGGCTGCCGGTCACGCCGAGCCAGGTGCCAATCTCGCCTGGCAGGCGGGACAGAAAGTAACTGCCGCCCACATCGGGGAAATAGCCGATCGCCACTTCAGGCATGCCCAGTCGGGTGCGTTCGGTGACCACGCGCAGATCCGCACCCTGAACCAGCCCCATGCCACCGCCCAGTACCAGACCGTCCATCAGTGCCATGACCGGCTTGCGATAGCCATGAATCGTCAGGTCCAGCGCGTATTCTTCGGCGAAGAATATTTGGTGCAAATCCAGTCCGTTGCGGTGGCTCTCGTAAAGCGAGCGAATATCGCCGCCCGCACAGAACGCCTTGCCGCCCGCTCCGCGCAGCACGACGGCATAGACACCCTCGTCATCGGCCCAGGCGTCGAGCTGTTGCCTGAGCGTGCGCACCATCTCCAGATCCAGAGCGTTCAGACCTGCAGGACGATTGAGTGTCAGGTGACCAATGTGATTGCGTACTTCGACCAGAATCGCCCCCCGATTGGCGGACCGTCTGACCGGCAGGGCGGATGAAGCCTGTGAACTCATTCTGAACTCCTTGTTCGTTTGCGCTTTCTTCTTGTACGTTCCCGGCGTCGCAGCCGATCGTAGCAGTGCAAATGTGCAAAGCAAAACTGCGTTTAAGCATAGCCCCAAGTTTCAAATTGCCATCATTTACGGCGCTGTTCGACGCCGTGAGCTTTAATCCATCTGCCTGCACATGAATCATCGCGGCGCTCATGAGTATTCTGGCTGCTGTGACTGTCACACATGGAATTCCTCAAGCCCTTCAACGAATGATTTCCATGAACGACCTGCCATGAACGATTTCTCTTGAGCGATAAATACGCCCCACGCGAATGGGCGCCCCATGAACGTCCGACCATGCCGGGTTCGCCGTCGACGCCCCTGCACTCCAACGCAAGGCGCTGGGCGTTCGCGCTGGTCGGCGTGATCGTGGCGCTGACCGGCGGCCTGGGCAATGCACTGGTCATCGCCAACCTGCCTTATCTGCAGGGCGCGCTCGGCGCGACCTCTCAGGACATAGCGTGGCTGCCCGCCGCCTACATCATGACCAACGTGTCGATGAACCTGCTGCTGGTGAAGTTTCGGCAGCAGTTCGGTCTGCGTGCCTTCACCGAACTGTTTCTGGTGCTGTATGCGCTGGTGACGCTGGCGCATCTGTTCGTCAACGACATTGATTCGGCCATCGCGGTGCGGGCAGCCCACGGGATGGTTGGTGCCGCGCTCAGCACGCTGGGCCTGTACTACATGATCCAGGCCTTCCCGCAGAAATGGCGCCTGAAAGCGCTGGTGCTCGGCCTGGGCACCGCGCAGTTGGCCACACCGCTGGCGCGTCTGGTTTCCGAGGACCTGCTGCAGATTGCCCAATGGCGCGGCCTGTATCTGTTCGAACTGGGCATGGCGATGCTGTCGCTGGGTTGCGTGCTGATGCTCAAACTGCCGCCGGGGGATCGTTTCAAGGCGTTCGAAAAACTCGACTTCCTGACCTTTGGCCTGCTCGCGCCGGGGTTCGCATTGCTGTGTGCGGTGTTGTCGCTCGGTCGCATCGAGTGGTGGCTGGAAGCGCCGTGGATCGGCATTGCGTCAGCAGCGTCCATCGCGCTGATCTGCGCAGGCCTTGCCATTGAACACAATCGCAGCAACCCGTTGCTGATCACTCGCTGGCTGGGCAGCGGCTCGATTCTGCGGCTGGGGCTTGCAGTGATCCTGTTTCGCATCGTGCTGTCGGAACAATCGGTGGGTGCAGTCGGCTTTCTTCAGGCCCTGAACATGGGCAGTCAGCAACTGCACACGCTTTATCTGGTGATGCTGCTGGGCAGTGTCGCGGGTCTCGCGGTCAGCGCCCTGACCATCAATCCGGCGCACCTGATCAAGCCGTTGCTGATCTCGCTGGCGATGATGGCGGTCGGGGCGTGGATGGACAGCCATTCGACCAACGTTACCCGCCAGTCGAACATGTACCTCAGCCAGTTCCTGCTGGCCTTCGGGGGTACGTTCTTTCTGGGGCCGACGCTGGTGCTGGGCATCAGCGGCGTGCTTGCCAATCCCCGCAACATGATCAGTTTTTCAGTGCTGTTCGGGATCACGCAGAACATTGGCGGCCTGATCGGGTCTGCTGCCTTGGGCACGTTCCAGATCGTGCGCGAAAAGTTTCACTCCAGCCACATCGTCGAGCACCTGACGTTGATCAACCCATTGGTGCAGTCACGGCTGCAAAGCTACGGCGCCAGTTACGGTTCGGTGATCGCCGACCCGTCGCAACGCAACGTTCAGGGCATCCGCGCCATGGCCACGGCGGCCACCCGCGAGGCCAACGTGCTGGCGTACAACGACGTGTTCATGTTGATCGCGTTGATTGCGGTACTGACCATGGTCTGGATTTCGTTCCGGGTCATCTGGCTGAAAATGACCACTCAACCTCAGGCGCTGGCCCCTGTTGCACCAGCTGCTCCGCCTTCCGTATCACCGACCGGCGCACAACCTTCATGACCGAACCCAACACTGCGAACCCCAATCCAGACGCCGAGCGCAGCGCTGCTGCGAGTGGCGAAACCGTGAAGCGTACTGACGGACCGGCTCCTGCACCGCTGAAATCACCGGTTACCAGCCGCCCGAGTTCGCGACGCAAGCGCATCATCTCCTCAGTGCTGTTTGGCGTCGTCGCGCTGGCCGGTGTGCTGATCGTCCTCTATGCGTGGCAATTGCCTCCGTTCACCAGCCCGATCCAGAGCACCGAAAATGCGCAGGTGCGAGGCCAGACCACGTTGATCAGCCCGCAACTGAGCGGCTACGTGTACGAGGTGCCGGTGCAGGACTTCCAGTTCGTCAAAACGGGCGACCTGCTGGTGAGGTTGGATGATCGCATTTACAAGCAGCGTCTGGATCAGGCGCTGGCCCAGTTGGACGTGCAGAAGGCCTCGCTGGCCAACAACCTGCAACAGCGGCGCAGCGCCGAGGCGACCATTGTTCAGCGTCAGGCCCAGTTGCAGAACACCATCGCCCAGAGCCGCAAGAGCGCCGCCGATCTGCGCCGCAATCAGGCGCTGGTGACCGATGGTTCGGTATCGAAAAGCGAGCTGGACGTGACCCGTGCCGCCGATGCCCAGGCAAGCGCCGCAGTGGCCGAAGCCAAGGCAACCTTGCAGATTGCCCGCGAGGACCTGCAGACGGTGATCGTCAACCGGGGTTCACTGGAGGCTTCGGTCGCCAACGCCGAGGCGGCGATTCAGCTGGCACGTATCGACCTGGACAACACCCGCATCGTGGCACCCCGTGACGGTCAACTGGGGCAGATCGGTGTGCGTCTGGGGGCGTATGTCAATTCCGGCGCGCAGTTGATGGCGCTGGTGCCGGAGCGGCGCTGGATCATCGCCAACATGAAAGAAACCCAGATGGCTGACGTGCGCTTGGGCCAATCCGTGAGTTTCACCGTCGATGCGCTGGATGACCAGACCATGCACGGCCGTGTGCAGCGTATATCGCCTGCCACAGGGTCCGAGTTCAGTCTGTTGCCTGCGGATAACGCCACCGGCAACTTCGTGAAGATCTCCCAGCGGATCCCGGTGCGCATTATCGTCGATGACAACCAGCCACTGCTCGAACGGCTCCGGCCGGGGATGTCGGTGGTGGTGAGTATCGACACCGGCACCGAAGGTGACGTGCCCCCGGATCCTTTTTGATGATCGTTCCCACGCTCTGCGCTCATCGTTATACACAAGTCATCTGGCCATCCAGTGAGGCAGCAGCACTGATGCGCTTTTGTACCGCGATGTCATGAACACCGCAGATCGCGACGTGGGTGAAGGCTGAGTCCTGGCGCTGATTCGGGGGGCAATCGGCATGGATGCCGATTGAGCTGCACTGGGCCATGGATGGCCCATTTGCAGCGACCCCCGAATCAGTGTCAGGACGAAGGAACCCCGGCGAAGCCGGGGCCGGAACCGGAGCAAAAGGCTTTGCTTACTTTGGCCTCTCAAAGTAAGTCGCCGAGGGGCGAAAAGGTGACTTGAGCCATGCGCTCGGCTCACTGAATCCGCAGTCTGTGCCATTTGTGACGCGGAGCGTCACGGGCGGCATACCCACGCAGAGCGTGGGCACGATCAGTGTAGAGACAGACTTGTGTATAACGATGAGCGCTCCGCGTGGGAATGCCTCCCAGCACGCTCCGCGTCCGCTCTTGAATGTGGCGCAAATGTGTGCTCAAGCTCCAGCGTTATCCACGTCATGCGCTCGGCTCACTGAATCCTCAGTCTGTGCCATTTGCGACGCAGAGCGTCACGGGATGCATGCCCACGCAGAGCGATGGGCACGATCAGTGGTGAGGCGGATTTATGTATAAGAATGAGCGCGCCAGATGCTCATTCAGAACAAATGACTGAACACCCAGTACAACGAGCCCGACAACAGAATCGCTGCAGGCAGTGTAAGCACCCAGGCCGTTGCCAGGTTACGCAAGGTGCGCATCTGCAATCCCGAGCCATTGGCGACCATCGAGCCCGCCACGCCGGAAGACAGTACATGCGTCGTTGAAACCGGCAGACCGTACATGTCCGCCGCGCCGATGGTGAACATCGCTACCACTTCGGCCGAGGCGCCCTGGGCGTAGGTCAGGTGGGTCTTGCCGATCCGCTCGCCTACCGTCACAACGATCCGTTTCCAGCCAACCATGGTGCCCAGACCCAGCGCAATCGCGACCACGATCTTGACCCAGGTCGGAATGAAGCGCGTGGCGTCATCGATCTGTTTCTTGAAAGCTTCCAGCTTGGTCTGAGTGTCTGCGTCGAAATTTCCGACCTTGTTCTTCTCCATCACACGGATGGTTTCCGAGGTCAGGTACATGTCGTTTCGCACGTTGGTGACCGCCTCGGCGGGCACCTTGGACAGCGAGCCGTAACTGCGCACTTCATTACCGATCTTGCCCGCCATTACCGCCAGCGCCGGGATGAGGTCAGGCGTCGCCTCCTTGCTGACCAGATAATCCGAGAGCGTCTGGCGCGAATCTGCCGGGGCAGGCAGCGGGGCGCTGCGTATCAGCGCCTGCTGCGTGACCTCGGCCACTGCCGCGAATTGCGTTGCCTGATCGGCAGGCATGGTGCGGTTCAGCGCGTATGCCATCGGCAGGGTGCCGACCAGAATCAGCATGATCAGGCCCATGCCTTTCTGTCCATCGTTGGAACCGTGGGCGAACGATACGCCGGTGCAGGTCACGATCAGCAGGCTGCGGATCCACCACGGCGGCGGGGCGTTGCCTTCCGGTGCCTTGTACAGCGCGCGGTTCTTGATGAACATGCGCATGGCCAGCAACAGCAGTGCGGCGCAGCCGAACCCCACCAGTGGCGAAAGCAGCAGTGAATAACCGATCTTGGTCGCCTGCGACCAGTCCACACCGCTGGTGCCGTCACGCCCGTGCATCAGCGCGTTGGCAATGCCGACGCCGATGATCGAGCCGATCAGGGTGTGCGAAGACGACGCGGGCAGCCCCAGCCACCAGGTACCCAGGTTCCAGATGATCGCCGCGATCAACAGGGCGAAGATCATCGCGAAACCGGCTGACGAACCGGTTTGCAGAATCAGCTCTACGGGGAGCAGGGCAATGATGCCAAAGGCGACCGCGCCGCTGGACAGCATTACACCCAGAAAATTGAAGAACCCTGACCACACCACCGCAAAGCCCGGCGGCAGCGAGTGGGTGTAGATCACGGTGGCCACGGCGTTGGCCGTGTCATGGAATCCGTTGACGAACTCGAAGCCCAGCGCGATCAACAGTGCAACGCCCAACAGGATGAACGGCGTCCAGGTGGTGACCACCGTGCCCATGTCATCGACGTCCTGCTTGAGGCTGTAACCGGTGAACGCCAGCCCGGCGATGAGGATGGCGAAGAAGATCGTCATGGTCAGGCGACCGGGTTTGCGCCCGAACTGGGTTGCCGACAGGCTCGCCCCGCCAGGGGCGTCGGGGGAAAGTGAGCTGATAGCCATGTGTGCAGTACCTGATTGAAAGATTACTGCCATGGTCATTGCAAAATGTGACAGAGATGCGACACAGGTCAATTCATCGGCTATTCAGACAGGTTTCCTGATCACCGGCATCGTCATCTCACTGAAGAAGCGTCAGTAATCGCCACGCTTGCGAAAGGCCCAACGGCCCGCCACCAGGGTGAAGGTCGCGACCAGGGCCACCAGAATCCAGAAGCCTTCCGGGTCAGTGGCAAGCGGCACGCCACCCACGTTCATGCCGAAGAAACCGGCGACGATATTGATCGGCAAGGCCAGCACCGTCACTACGGTCAGGGTGAAGAGGGTGCGGCTGCTCTGCTCGTTGAGGTTGGCGGCGATCTCTTCCTGCAGCAGCTTGATGCGTTCGCCCAGCGCCGTCAGGTCGTTGATGACCAAGGACGATTCCTCGATGGACTGGCGCAGCGCCTGCACATCCTGCTCGCGCAGCCATTGTGGCGGGCGGTGCAACAGGCGCATCAGCGAGCCCGGCTCCAGCGCCAGAAGACGTTGCAGGCGAACCAGTACCCGGCGCATGGCACCCAGCTCCGAGCGGTTGTTACTCAGGCGCTGGGACAGCAATTGGTCTTCGATACGGTCGACATTGACGCTGGTCTTGCGCAGAAACTGGGTCAGCACTTCGCCTTGATCGCTCAACAGGTGAGCCAGCAGCTCCAGCGGCGAGTCGAACTGCTCGCCGCGTTTGACGGACGAGCGCAGCTTGTCCACCGAACGCAACGGTTGCAGTCGGGCTGTGATGAGCAGGCGCTGGCGGGCGCAGACCCACAGGGTGGAAATGTCGGTCGAGAGCCGGTTGAAGTCGAACACCACATCGTTGACCACCGCCAGCAGCGTGGCGTCCACATGTTCGATACGGGTCGAGCGCGAGCCTTCGTGCAGGGCCTCGAAAAACTCTTCGGGCAGTTCCAGCTGTGTCTTCATCCAGCGCTCGCAGGCGGCGTGGGAGAGATTGAGGTGCAGCCAGATGAAGTCATTGCTGTCGGTCGGGTTCTGCAGGTAATCGAGCGCTGCGACCGAGCCGATTTCCTGACCACTTTCACCGGGGCGAAAGCGGAAGCCGTAAAGCAGGCCGAACAGATCCGAGTCCTGATGATGGTGCGCGATGCTGTTGTTCATGGCAGTCCACGTGCGGCCAGGCCCGGACGGGCAGGCGAGTGCGCATGATGACAAGCGGTTATTTCATATTTGTGACGTTTTGTTACTGGATCTTTCTTTTCTCGCGAAGCTGGAACCGGGTGGGCTTCGGGACCACTCAGTGCCGATGCTGCTGTCTCTTCAACCTGCAGGTACCCCCATGAGTGACCCGATCGCCCGCGCCTCACGCGAAATGAGTATGCCCGAGTTTTCTCCGTCAGCCGGGCGGTCCAGTCCTGTCGGTAGGCTGCCTCAGGTGAACGAAAAATCTGGATCGGCTGCGTCGGGAGTCGAGTATGGCAACCCCGGCACACTGACTCAGTTGCTGAGTAGCAACATCGCTCAGGAAGAAGGCAAGTCATTATTGAAACGGCTGCTGAGCGCCTTGAGCAGCCAGTTGGCAGAACAGAACCCGCCGACGGTTCAGAGCGGCTACAAGGACATCGATCAGTCAGGCTTCAACTCGCCAAAAGCGCTCGGAAAGTGGGATGCGCTGCTTGACGGTACGCCGCCTGCTGAACGGGATAAGGCTGCGCGAGAGTTGAACAGGCCAATTGTCGTGGCCCGTATGATTGCCGAGGGCGGCCCTCAGGCGGACAAGGCCTGGGCATTTCTTGACGCCAACCCCGATCTGAAAACTGCGATGGACACCGCTCAAGGCGGCAAGGCGGATGGAAAGATTACCAAAAAGGATGCCCGAACCTTTGCCCGCAACATGGAAAAACAGGTCGAGCGCGGCACCGACAGCCTGAACGACTACCGCAAGGACAATCCCGACGCCGGCCCGCAGTCCACCGAACTGGTGCGCTCCGCTGCCATGATGATCGCTTATGAGCCCATCACCGCAGCGTCCGATCCGTCCAACGATCAGGGGGCGCAAGGTCAGAAAAAAGTCAACGGACGGACCACGAGCGTCGGGCTGCAAGCCATGAGCGACGAAAACCCCGGCCTTTCCGATCTGGCCAGAAATGCTGCCAGCACCTGGTCCCAGCCGGGCATGTTCGACATGATGGATCAGGGCAACCGGCGCGGCAAAAAGCTGGCGACGCACGCGCCGGACGGGCTGATGGTCAAGAAAGACATCAGCGCCTGGATCAAGAACAAGGCGCCTACGGATGACGAAGGCTTTTCCCGGGTGATCTCGGACGCGGCAACAGTGGGTGCCGTGGCGAAGACCGACATCAGCAGCCTTGGCAAAGACGTGTTCGCCAACCCGCAGAATTACAGTGGCGAGCAGAAGTCGGCGGTTTTGGTGGAGTTGCAGCAGGTGAGCGAGTATGTGGTCGCCGGGCGCTCGATTCGCGGCACCGAGGCCACTGAAACCGCGTTGGGCGAGAAGATCACCCAGTTGCAGAATGATCCGGATGTACAGGCGTTTCTGGGCGACAACGTCGAAAAACAGGCGCAGATGATTGTGGGCAGCGACCCGGCGCTGGCCGGGGTGGTCAACCAGACGGCTTCTGCGAAAGCCGCGTCAGGGGCAACCGGCATGTCCGCAGCGTTCGTGCCGGGCGGCAACAACCGAAACACCAACGACACCAAAGGGGATGTGAAACTCGCCGCCAGTGCCTTTCAGGAAGTGGCTGATATCGGCGACAAGATTGGCGTCAAGCGCGCCGGTTCACAGGCCGCAGTGGGTATTGGAGGACGGGTCGCAGCAGCGGTGGGCGGCCGGATTGTAGGCGCAATTGCCGGTCAGGCCGCCGGTGCTGCCGCCGCGTCAGCGATTGGCGCGGCGGCAGGTCCGGTGGGCTGGGTGGTCAGCGGTGCCATCGGGCTGGGGATGGGCATCTCGGAGATCGTCAGCTCGATCAAGGAGCGCAAGGAACGCAAGGCCTTCAGCCGTACCGTAAACCCGGTACTGGATCAGTTCGACATTCCCCGTCCCAAGTGATCAGACCATCGCCAGTGGCATTTTCCGGGTTGGCGTCGGCCAGGCGCGGTCGATATCGGCCAGGTCCTGCTCAGTCAGCCTGATCTGTTCGGCTGCGACGTTCAGGCGAATGTGCTCGGGGTCAGTCGCTTTCGGAATGGCGATCATGTTGTCCTGGCGCAGCACCCATGCCAGCGATATCTGCGCAGGCGTGGCGCTGTGGCGATTGGCGATTTCATGCAGGGCAGGGTGGTACAGCAGATCACCCGCCTGGCCGATCGGGCAGTACGCCATCAGCGGCAAGTGACGATTGGCGCTCCACAGCATCAGGTCGAACTCGATGCCACGCTGCTCCGGGTTGTACAGCACCTGATTGGTGGCGCAACGCGGGTTGTCCAGCTCGATCATGTCCGGCACGTCGAAATTGGAAACGCCCCAGGCACCGATCTTGCCTTCCTCGCGCAGACGTTCGAACGCTTCGACGGTCTCGGTCAGCGGGTACTGGCCCGGCCAGTGCAGCAGATAAAGATCGATGTAATCGGTATTCATCCGACGAAGGCTGGCTTCGCAGGCTTTTGGAATTCCTGTGCGGCTGGCGTTGTGTGGATAGACCTTGCTGACGACGAACACCTTGTCGCGTTGCCCGGCAATGGCTTGCCCTACGATTTCCTCGGCGCCGCCGTCGGCATACATTTCAGCGGTGTCGATCAGGGTCAGGCCCTGTTCGATGCCGCGACACAGCCCGGCAATTTCGGCCGAGCGTAAATGACCTTTTTCACCCATGTGCCAGGTGCCTTGACCCAGCACTGGCACGGTGCTGCCTGCCAATTCCAGTGTGCGCATGTGACCCCCTGTAGTTAGTGAACAGGTCTCAGGCAACGGGGTCTGCTGGAGGTTCCCATGCAGACCTTCCAACCGATCAATTACACGCGGAATTGCTTCAGCAGGTCGTTCAACTGTTCGCTCAGCCTTCTCAGGTGCTGACTGGCCGTGGTGGACTGTTCGGCGGCCAGCGCGGTGCTCTGCGACAGTTGCGCAGCCTGGGTGACGTTCTGGTTGATGTCATCGACCACGTGGGATTGTTGCAGCGTGGCGCTGGCGATGGAGGCGTTCAGGCCGTTGAGGTTGCGCAAGGCCTGGCTGATCGAGCTCAGGCTCTGACCCGCCTGATTGGCCTGCTCGATGGTCAGCTGCGAGGAGCGACTGCTGTCGCCGATGACCTTGACTGCCGCGTCCGAGTGCCGCTGCAGACGTTCAATCATCGCCTGGATTTCGGCTGTGG
This sequence comes from Pseudomonas viridiflava, assembly GCF_900184295.1. Taxonomy (NCBI): domain Bacteria; kingdom Pseudomonadati; phylum Pseudomonadota; class Gammaproteobacteria; order Pseudomonadales; family Pseudomonadaceae; genus Pseudomonas; species Pseudomonas viridiflava. Next base: position 4,086,783 of record NZ_LT855380.1, on the reverse strand, counting down.
ATTTCTGGGTCCGTTGCGCCAGCAGGCGTACTTCGTCTGCCACCACGGCAAAGCCGCGACCCTGTTCGCCCGCGCGTGCCGCTTCGATGGCCGCGTTCAGAGCCAGCAGGTTGGTCTGCTCGGCAATCGAGCTGATCACCTCCAGCACACCGCCAATCTGGGTGCTTTCGCTGGACAGCGTGTGCATGACTTCCACCGCCTGGCCGATCGTGCCCGAGAGGTGTTCGATCTGGCGCAGGCTGTTGTCGATGTTGACCTGACCCTGTTGCGCCTGGGATTCGGCATTGCGCATTTCACTGGCAGCGTGTTCGGCATTCTTGGCCACGTCCTGCACGCCGTAGGTCACTTCGTTGACAGCGGTGGCCACCAGATCCATCTGCTCCGATTGCTGCTGGCTGCGGTTCTGCGCCTGTTCGGCGTTGCTGCCCAGATCGGTGGATGCCTGGCCAAGTGCCACGGCAGAGTTCTGCAACTGGCCTACCACGTTGCGCAGTTTGGCGATGAAGGCGTTGAAATGAGTACCCAGTTCAGTGATCTCGTCGCTGCCATGGGTTTCCAGGGTGCGGGTCAGATCGCTTTCGCCGCTGGCAATGTTGCCCATCGCGCTGACGGCCGCTCGGAGAGGACGAACGATGCTGCGCACGATCAGGGTCAGCATCAGGATCATGACGACTACGATGCCTGCGATGAAGATCCCGGCGTTCCACATCTGCGCCTTGAACTCTGCGGCCACATCGTCCACGTACACGCCGGAGCCGAGGATCCAGCCCCAGGGCTGAAACAGCTGGACGTAAGAAGTCTTTTTCACCGGATCGGTGGCGCCGGGCTTGGGCCAGCGATAGTTGACCAGACCGGCGCCCTTGCTTTTGACGACGGTGACCATTTCGTTGAACACCGCGAAACCGTCCGGGTCTCGGATGGCCGACAGGTTCTGGCCTTCGAGCTTGGGATTGGTGGGGTGCATGATCATCACGGGCTGCAGATCGTTGATCCAGAAATAGTCATTCTGGCTGTAACGCAACCCTTTGATTTCTTTCAAGGCCTGCTGCTGAGCGGCCTCGCGGGGCATGGTGCCAGCGGCTTCCAGGCCTTGATAGTAGGTAAGAATGCCACTGGCGGTCTGGACCACGTGCATGGTCTTCTCGGCCTTGGCCTGATACAGATCGTCGTGAATCTGCTTGAGCAGGGTGGCTGCGAGGACAAAGAGCATCAGCACAGAAACGATGAGAATCAGCCATAACCGGCGGCTGATGGAAAGACTGCGCATATTCATGATCTCGACCCCATACGTTATTTTTCTTTTTCTTCTTTGCAGCTGACAGACCGACCGGCGCTAACGCCTGATCTCAGGGCCTCTCCAGCTTCTCGGCGCATCATGACCAAACATGAGATAACCGTCACATTTATTTGCCGTGTTACGGAACTATTCGAGCACCATAGCGAAAGGCTTACACCAACAGGCGTCATTGGCTCTATCGGAGGACCCAGAGTGAATGTAGGATCCAATTCAACAACTGCAGCGAAGGAACGATGCAGCGATCACGGAGGATCGGCCATTGCCAGGAGGCTACTGACAGGATGTCGGGATGGACATGTGCAGGAACGACCCGCTTCGGCGGGTTTTTTGCGTTTTGGGGAAAGCGTTTTTCGCAGCGCTACCTGTCTGGCTCACAGCCCTTGAGCACCAGACGCAGGATGGTGCGGGTCGCCGCCTCGTAATCGCTGTCTTCCAGCGTGGCCTTGCCGGTCACGGTTGCGATCTGCCAGTCGAAATCGGCGTATGTCTGGGTCGCTGCCCAGATCGTGAACATCAGGTGGTGCGGGTCGAGCGGGGCAATCTGTCCGCTGTCGATCCACGCCTGAATGCATTCGATGTTGTGCCGGGCCTGGCCGTTGAGCTGTTCGATCTGCTCCGGCGTCAGGTGCGGCGCGCCGTGCATGATCTCGCTGGCAAATACTTTCGACGCAAACGGCAGGTCTCGGGAAATCTGGATCTTGGCGCGAATGTAGCGGCTGAGTACTTCGGCCGGCACACCTTCGGGATTGAAGGGCGTGGAGGCACGCAAGATCGGCTCGATGATGCTTTCCAGCACCTCGCGGTACAGATTTTCCTTGGACTTGAAGTAGTAATAGACGTTGGGCTTGGGGACACCGGCCTTGGCGGCAATATCGCTGGTCTTGCTGGCAGCGAAGCCCTTGTCGGCAAATTCCTCGCTGGCGGCGCGCAGGATGAGTTCTTTATTGCGCTCGCGAATGCTGCTCATGAACCGGATATTCCCTTGCCTGCATGGCGGTCGCGCATGGTAGCACCGGGTTTGTGAGAGGCTCAATATTGGTAGGAGGCGCCACCACGTCTTCGACGTAGCGGCGTCGCGCAGCAAAAACCGAGCTGTGGGAGGCGGCTTGCCGGCGATTTGTCGGGAATCGGGAGCAAGGCCTGCGCATGCGGTGTGTCAGATAGAACCTTGGGGCCGCCACGCAGCCCATCGCTGCCGTCGTAACCTGCGATAGCTCCCACGGCCTGCGGGCAGAAGCAGATGGCAGTGCTTCTTCAGCAGTCAGGGTTTTGTTAAAGGCGGGCGTATGCATTTAATAAATAAGGTAGGTTCCTGATCTACGAATTTCATTCACCCAGACAGTTCTTGCTACGCTGCTGGAGTGTAATTTTCAGGAAGGTACTTCAATTTGATCACTGACCCATTTCGTGTACCCACCGATGCTGAAATCGCCAAGGCCGAGCGCAGCTTGAATTTTCCTTTTCCTGCCGCTTACATAGATTTTCTCAAGAGCGGGAGTGACGTTGCGAATGCCAGTTTCGAACCGGCCGTGATCCTCCCCGGTTCCAGCCATGTCGATTTGTTCGAGATTGCACAAGTGGCATGGAATCAATTCAAACTTCCGAAAAAATGGCTGCCCTTTATTGAAGACAATGGCGACTATTTCTGTGTTTCACAGAAAGGTGAAGTCAAATACTGGTCTCACAACGGGCCTACCAATGAGAAATGGCCGGATTTCTCGTCCTGGTTCGAGCAGGTCTGCGTGCGGTGTGAGTAAGCATTTGCAGCTCTATAGCGAAAGACTTACACGCGTAGACGTCATTGGCTCTTTGCACTGCCCCCCGGCATAGGTAGGATCCAATTCAACAGCTGCAGCGAAGGAACGGTGCAGCGATCAGGGAGGATCGACCATTGCCAGGAGGCTACTGACAGGATGTCGGGATGGTCATGTTTCGCAAAACGACCCGCTTCGGCGGGTTTTTTGCGTTTTGGGCGAAGTGATTCCGCGATTTGCGGCCGTGTGTGCGACAACCCTTTACGCCTTTACGCCTTTACGCCTTTACGCCTTTACGCCTTTACGCCTTTACGCCTTTGCGTCGGAAACTTCTATCGGGATATATCGTCTTCTTAAGGGAAGATAATGGCTCGACTGATAAAACTCCGACACCCAGCAAGGACGGCATATGAATTTCTTCAAAAAGCTTTTTGGTTCGTCGAAAACGTCTGCGCCTCAAAACACTCAGAGCACAACGCAAACTGAAGAATCGTTCGAAACGTCTTCAGACGATGCCGAGTCGAACAATCAATCCGTCCGTCAGGCCAGCAGTGAGTGCCTGGACCGCCACTGGGCAACCGTAGGCAAGGTCGAGCAAGACGTCATTGCCTACCTCATCAGTCCGAGCTTCAATGGCGGGCCACACTGGCCTTCGACCCGGCAAGCCTATCGAGTGGTGCGCCGTGACCCCGCGATCATTCTTGCCACGGACGGGTTATCAGATCCTTTTGACGATGTTGAAGGCGCAGGCAACGGGTTCGAGATGGAGCTTTTTCTGGAAACCTCCGATATTCCCGATCATGCCCGCGGAGCAGCAGGAGACGTCGATCCTTTCAAGCGCAGCTGGGCATTCGAACTGCTTGAGCATGTAGCGAAGACGGTGGCGGACGCCGGCGGTGTCACTCATCAGCTCGCACAGCACGGCGTGTTATCGCTTGAACTGCCCGGCTTCAGTCAGTCCCATTCGATGAGCGACCAGATCCCTGATCTGTTCGTGACCGAGGACGACTGTGCGGGCGTGCTGCTCGGTGGTCCCGGGCCAGACTTCTGCGTGCGGATCGAAGACATGCCGCTGTCACCCGTGACAGTGGTGCCCATCGTGCTGATCACTGCTGCGGAACTTGACTATGTACGTTCGGGCGGACGAGCGGCGCGCGAGGATCTGGTCAGTCGTTTGCAGTCTGCAGGCGTCGGTCATAAAAGCAGTCTGCAGCGCGCCAGCGTCGTATGAGACTGACCTCTGTCGCAGTGGCAGCGACGACTTGACGCAATTCGTCGCTGCCTTGCCGGCCGGTGATAAGAAAGTTCAGAGACCTATGCTTCGTGAACCTGCAGCAGTACCTTGCCATGCACATGCTCATTGGCAAGGTAATCCAGCGCTTCCCTGGCGTGCTCCAACGCAAACGTCTGCGCGATCACGACCGAGACCTCGCCAGCGTCAACATACCCGGCCATCTCGGCAAGCTCCTGGCCGCGAGGATCGGCGATGAAACGTGTTCCGGTCTTGCCGCCAGCCTGCGGATGATTGGCGTCGGGCATTTCCAGTGTCGAGACCAGCCGTCCGCCTTCGCCTAGTACCTGCCATGAACGCGACTGGGTCTCGCCACCGATCAGGTCTATCACCAGATCAAAATCTTTGCAGATGTCTTCGAAGCGTTCGGCCTTGTAATCAATGGCGCGATCGACCCCCAGCGACTCAAGAAACTGCAGGCCCTCGGCCGATGCGGTTGCGTACACCTCGGCGCCTTTGACCTTGGCAAACTGAACCGCCAGATGACCGACGCCGCCACTGCCGCCGTGTATCAGCACCTTGTGGCCCTGTTCGATATGCCCGTGCTCGACCAATGCCTGCCAGGCGGTATGGCCCGCCAGCGGCAGGCCAGCCGCGGTCTGCCAGTCCAGTGCGTCGGGAATGCGCGCCAGATGCTCGGCGGGCACGCGGGCGTATTCAGCGTAGCCACCGTCTGCCCCGATCATGCCGAATACACGGTCACCCTCATTGAGCTCCAGCACACCGTCGCCTGTCTGCACGACCACCCCGGCCACCTCACGGCCAAGGGTCAACGGCAGGCGATCTGCTTTGACTTCGGGGTACTCACCTTCACGTATCTTGTAATCGACCGGGTTGATGCCGGCCATGATGACTTTCACCAGCACTTCGCCCGGTTGCGCCTGGGGTCTTTCCACGTCCTGCAGCGACATCACGTCAGGGCCGCCAAACGCTGCAATTCTGATGGCTTTCATTATTAATCACCTCGTTGATTCAATGATCAGATGAGGGTGTAGAAAAGACACGTGCCTGGTGGTTTAGTCGGATCCGGGCATCATCGACGAACGGTGGTGAATGGCTGCGTCCCAGTGCGATGCCTCAGGCCCGGTATCGTCGATGCACGACTGCCTGACGTCTGCTCTCAGTGCGTAATGTTGCCCGCCTGATTGGCAACTTCGCTCACCGCCATCACCGCACTCTGTGTGCCTTCTCGCACGCCTGCCATTGCATCGCCTGCCGCATTGGCCAGCTGGACCCCGCGTTCTGCCGCGCCTTTGGACAGGTTGATGCTGTCCACTGCCGTGCGCGTCTCCTGAAGGATCACGGCAATCATCTTGGCGATTTCCGTGGTGGACTGGCTGGTACGACTGGCCAGTTGCCTTACTTCGTCGGCCACCACCGCAAACCCCCGTCCTTGCTCGCCCGCACGCGCGGCTTCGATGGCGGCATTGAGTGCCAGCAGGTTGGTTTGGTCGGCAATGTTCTTTATCGTGTTGACGATCTTGGTGATGTGTTCGGAGCGGTTTCCCAACTGGGCGACGAGTTGTGCGGAATGTTCGATGCTCTGCGAGATTTTCTGCATCTCGCTGACGGTGTCGTTGATGATCGTCGACCCTGATTCCACCAGCGTCTCGGTCCTTCTGCTGATCAGATAGGCCTGGGATGCGCCTTGGGACTCTTTCTCCGCTTTCTGCACACGGGTGGTGACGTCGCTGGCGAATTTGACCACTTTGTAAAGTTCGCCGTCGGCGTTGAAGACCGGGGTGTAAGAAGCTTCCAGCCAGACGGTGTTGCCTTTTTTGTCGAGCCGCTTGTAGAGACCACTTGAAAAACGACCCGTCCGCAGTCTGTCCCAGAAATCTGTGTATTGAGGGCTGTCGACAAAGTCCCGGTCGCAGAACAGCCGATGATGCTTGCCGTTCAGGTCGCTGGCCGAATATCCCATAACTTTGAGGAAGTTTTCATTGGCTTCGAGAATGTTTCCCTGTGGATCGAATTCAATCATTGCCGTCGCCAGACTCAGCGCATTCATGATGCTGCGAGCCTTCAGTGCCTGCGAAACGGTGCTGGAGATATCAATGCCGTAGAAGATGACACCGTCGATCAATCCCTTTTCGTCGCGCAGCGGCGTATAGCTGCCCTCGAACCAGACAGAAACTCCTGTTTTTGCCACTCTTCTGAATGTGCCGAAAATACACTTGCCAAGTGCGAACGCCTCTCGAAATCCGGTGCAAGGTTGTTTTCGAACATGAAAGTCAGCTTCGCTCATGCTCACGACCTGTTCGACCGTGCAGGCCAGTGCACCTGCGAACTTTTCATTGGCGTGAGTGATAAAACCGTTGATGTCGATCCTTGCCATCGCCATGGTCTGGTTAATGGCCTGCGCAATGATTTCCCGGCCGGCTGCATCTTCAGGCGAGGGGGTGACCTTATTCTTGTTTTTCTTCATTAAAAACATGCTGCTCTCCGGCATAAATAGACTGAGTGATAAAACGATCGCTATTAAAAGACATGGCCACTGGTAGAACGCGTCAAGTGCATGTCCTGCAATCGTGCAACAGAAAAAAGTGTCAGGTGATCGCCGCGTTCACGAGTTCATGATCCAGCCGATTGAGCACGGCGATGCACTCCAGCAGCCTGGCTTGACGCTGTGTGTCCACCGCAATGTTTTCCGATCCCGACAGTTCGTCGAGTTGCTGTAGGGTCAATCGGATCGAGGCCCTTGCACTTTGAATCACCAGCGTCAGGTTGAGCCTCACCTTGTCTTTCAGAGCTTCCAGTGAAGTCAGGAATCGCCTCAGATCACGCCTTGCAATCAGTGCGGGCAGGTCTTGATCGTGCCTGCTCAGGGTTTCGATGGTTTGGGCTACGGACTGGCTGATCAACGAAAACCGGTTTTCCAGGGTGCGAACTGAAAAGAGGATAGCGCTGACTTCATTGATGATCTGGTCAGTAAACTGTCGGTATCGAATAGCAGCCTCATCGTCATAACAAGTGGACTTCATCATGAACGGCTCCAGTCATCAGTTAGTGGCCTTCTGATATCTACGCTATCCCGACGCCCTGTAAGACGCTATCCCTGGGAACAATTAAACCCGCGCTTTTCTTGAAAGCGTGCGCTTTTCTTGATGTCGGACTTTCGTTACAGCGGTCACATGATCGGGATGGTTTTCTGTCAGCGTTTCCGGCGTACACTGACGCGGGTCGAGAACGCAGGGGTCATGTGGGTAAGTGGATACGTATTATTTAACCGGGCTTGAAATTCGGGACGTCGAAAGAGCCTCCGAGCACTTCCGGATTTATGACAATTTTATGTCAATTAGTCCCGGCGAACAGGGCCGCTTCGATTACTGCAAACGTGTCTGCCTGCTGGGCAACTCCTTTGTTGCCAACTCGCTGAGTCAGTCTGGCTGGGGTTACCAGACGACCAATGTCATGGACGGTTTTCTGATGACCATTCCTCACGCAGGTTCGCTCAACTGGCAGACACGGACAGGCCGTTATAAAGTTGGACCCGGCTCGATAGCGTTAGTGGATCAGCGGGAGGTGTTCCAGGCCGCGTATGCGCCTGGCGTGCGCTACACCACCCTTTATTTTGCCCATTCAGACATGCTCAAGTACCTGACGTTACTCATCGGTGCCCCTCCTAAAACACGGATCTATTTCAGTCGGGGCGCCGCCAGTACCGCACAGATCACTATCATTCTGAAGTTGGTGGATACGCTGTTCGAGGTAATGACCCACTCGCGAACGCCATTGATCAATGTGGCAAACAGTTTGAAGGAAAGTCTGATCGGTTTCGTGTTGTCCAATTTCGACAACAATTACAGCCGGGCGATGACAGGCACGTCGGCCAACACCACACCCACGCCGCATTCGATAAAGCTGGCGATGGATTTCATGGAGCACAATACCGATCCTCATCTGACGGTCGGAGAAGTGGCGGTGCACGCCGGTCTCAGCGTGCGTTCATTACAGTCCGGGTTCAAACGCTACAGGAACACCACGCCTATCGCTTTTCTCAGGTCGGTCCGGATAAACAAGGCGCGGCGTCTGTTATCCGTTTCAAGTAACAATCAAAGCCCCAGACAGGTCGCCGAACTGTGCGGATTCACCAACTATCATGTGTTCTGCAAATACTACCTTGAGGCGTTTTTTGAACACCCCAGCGTGACGGGCGGTAGAAACAGGCTGATTGATGAATGCGGCTCATCTGTTCATGAGACAGGGGGCCGGTAGTCGCATGGTGGGCTCTCCACTAACGTGGTTATCGATTACCCGTTATCAGGAGCTTACCGATGAGAACACTCGCAGCGTTATCGACCATGGCCTCGGTCCTGATGTCTCCGTTGGGCGCAAACGCCGCCGATGCGTCCAGCGGGTCGACCATGAACATTGTCCGCAAGGGCGAGCATGCGTCCATCGCGGGCGCACCGGCAACGTTTGTCGGTGCAGCCCGTATCGATCCGTTGTTTTCCGCAAGCGCACCTTCACGCGTATCCGCCGCCTACGTGACGTTCCAGCCAGGCGCTCGATCCATGTGGCACACCCATCCGCTGGGACAGAACCTGGTCGTGACCGCAGGTACGGGCTGGATACAGCAGGAGGGTGGGGAGAAGCAGGTGATCCGGCCGGGCGATGTGATCTGGACACCGCCGGGTGTCAAGCACTGGCATGGGGCGACGTCCACCACCGGCATGACGCACATGGCCATTCAGGAAGCGCAGGACGGCAAGAACGTCGAATGGCTGGAGCCGGTCACGGATGCCCAGTACGAGGCGAAACGATGACGGCCGGCAGACTGATGCTCTCGACCTTTACCGTTCTGCTCACCGCCTGTGCCGCCACTGACAAAGGACTTTCCAGCATGAATTTACCTGCAGTTCCCACGCCCGATGACGCACGCGCCGTGTCTCCGGCGCTGGCCCATAATACCGACGCCTTGCTGCTGGGCGAGGTGTGGAAACGCCCCGGTCTGTCCCCGCGCGACAGAAGCCTGGTGACCGTGGCCGTGCTGATCTCGCGAGGTCAGACGGTCGAGATGGCCTACCACTTCAATCGGGCGCTGGATAATGGCGTCACGCCGTTGGAGCTTTCGGAAACCATCAATCACTTGGCGTATTACTCGGGCTGGGGTAATGCCACGGCGACACTTCTGATCGCGAAGGATGTGTTTGCTGCTCGCAACATCGGTGCCGATCAACTGGCTCCGGTCTCGCCGACCCGGTTGCCGCTCGACGAGGCCACTGAGCAGGCGCGTGTTGAGCAGGTGGACAAGAACGTCGGTTCAGTGGCGCCTGGACTTGTCGAATACACCACCAGGACGCTGTTTCGCGACCTATGGCTGCGGCCGGGTCTGGCGCCCAGGGACCGCAGCCTGATTACCGTCAGCTCGCTGGTCGCCAACGGGCAGGTTGCGCAGGTGACCTTTCACCTCAATCGCGCCATGGACAATGGCCTGAAGCAGAGCGAAGCGTCCGAAATGCTCACGCAGCTGGCGTTTTATGCGGGCTGGCCAAACACGTTCTCGGCGGTACCGGTGTTCAAGGACGTGTTCAGCAAGCGTCAGGAAGGGTAGGAAACCGATCAGGGCAGGGCGCCCATCGGTTGCAGTTCGCGGATAAGTTCGATCAGCAGACGCAGTCCGACGGGCACCTGCCTGAAGCTTGAATAGTAAGCGTGAAACCCCGGATCCACATGCGTCCAGTCTTCCAGCACGCGCTGCAACGAGCCGGCTGCGATGTAGGGTTCGACGATGGCAGCCGGCACGTACATCAGGCCCGCGCCACGGGTGACCAACGCAACGCCGATGCGTGTCTCGTCGATCGTGACAGTGCCCGGTACCTCAACCTCCAGTGCCTGGCCATCCTTCATGAACTGCCAGTCGTAAAGCCGGGCATTGCCCAGACGAATGCGCAGGCAGCGGTGCTGTTTCAAGTCCTCGGGATGCGTCGGTGTGCCGAAACGCTGCAGGTAATCGGGCGTGCCGACCACCGCCCAGGCAATGTCGGGCGACAACCGCTGGGCAATCATGTCTTCCGGGACGGTGCCGCCAAAACGGATGCCCGCGTCATGCCCATCGCCGATCACATCGACCATCTTGTTGGTCACGGTCAGGTCGATTTCGATGTCCGGGTAGCGTTCGATGAACACCGGCAGGACCGGCCCCAACAGCAATTCGGCCCCATCGCTCAGGACATTCAGGCGGATACGTCCGGCAGGTTCGTCACGCAGCCTATTCAGGGCTTCCAGCGCCTGCCCGATATCATGCACCGGGGTACTGATCAGTCCCTGCAGTTCTTCGCCTGCCACCGTCAGCGTCACGCTGCGGGTGGTGCGGTTGAGCAGACGCACACCCAGTCGCGCCTCAAGCCCTTTCATCGCATGACTGAGGGCCGAGGCACTGATGCCGACTTCAAGGCCCGCCTTGCTGAAGCTCTGATGGCGCGCAATGGCGAGGAAATAGACGATGTCTGCCAGATTTGCGCGGCTCAGTTGCATTCAGGACTCCATGGGCGGGGTGAGGGATCAGACGGTTTCGGGCAAATGATCGATGAGTTTGTCTAGGGTGATCGGGTAGTCCCGAACCCTCACGCCGGTCGCGTTGTAGATGGCATTGGCAATCGCTGCAGCAGCGCCGGAAATGCCCAGCTCGCCCACGCCCTTGGCTTTCAGCGGCGTTGCGTACACGTCCACTTCATCGAGAAAGATCACGTCCTGATGCGGGATATCGGCATGCACCGGCACTTCGTAGCCCGCCAGGTCGTGGTTGACGAAGAATCCCAGGCGGTGGTCCACGACCAAGTCTTCCATCAACGCAGCACCTGCGCCCATGGTCATCCCGCCGATGATCTGGCTGCGGGCGGTCTTGGGGTTCAGAATCCTGCCCGCTGCGCACACCGCCAGCTGGCGGCGAATCCGTACCTCGCCTGTCGCCGCGTTGACGCCGACTTCGACGAAGTGCGCACCGAAGGTCTGCTGAGCGTAGTCCTTGGCCAAGCTGCCGTATTCCATGAAGTCCTCGGCTTGAATTTCGCCCTGCGCCGCAGCCTGAGCCAGAGGCAGGCGCGTGTCGCCTTCGCGCACTTCACCCTCGGCAAACTCGGCTTTCTGCGGATCGAGTCCCAGTGTGCGGGCCACAGCTTCTCGAAGCTTGACGCAGGCGGCATAGACGCCCGCCGTTGATGAAGCAGCGCCCCATTGGCCGCCCGAGCCGGACGATTCCGGAAACCGTGAATCGCCCAGATGCACGACCACGCGGTCCAGGTCCACGCCCATCATCTCCGCTGCGGTCTGGGCGATGATGGTGTAGGTGCCCGTGCCGATGTCGGTCATGTCGGTCTCGACCGTCACGATACCCAGACGATCGAGCCGGACGCGGGCGGCTGATTTGGTGGTCGGCGCGCCCCTGATCGCCGACGCCACGCCGATGCCGATCAGCCAGCCGTCGTGCACTTCCTTGCCCGGTACAGGGTTGCGCTTGTTCCAGCCGAACTGCTCCGCACCGGTGTTCAGGCACTCGACAAGCTGGCGTTTGGAAAAGGGCCGCGTGGGCTGTTCGGGATCGACCTGAGTGTCGTTCATGACCCGAAACTTCACCGGATCGATGCCGAGCTTATCCGCCAGCTCGTCCATGGCGATTTCCAGCGCCATCATCCCTGGCGCTTCGCCCGGCGCACGCATGGCGCTGCCTTCAGCCAGATCCAGCACGGACAGATTCAGCCGGGTCATCCGGTTGGCGCCTGCATACAGCCCGCGGGTCGATGCGGTAGCCGCTTCGGGCCTGCCGCCTGGCAGGTTGCCGGACCAGCTTTCATGGCCTATCGCAGTGAGGGTGCCTTCCTTGTCCGCCCCGATGCGGATTCGCTGAATGGTCGCCGGTCGGTGGGTCAGGTTGTTGAACATCAGCGGGCGGGGCAGGGTGACCTTGACCGGGCATCTGGCCTCGCGTGCGGCCAGCGACGCCAGCACCGCGTCGCACAGAATGGTGCCTTTGCCGCCAAAACCGCCGCCGATGTAGGGCGAAATCATGTGGATGTCTTCCTTGCGAATACCCAGCGTTTTCGCAAGGTCCCGCACCCCCCAGTTCATTTGCTGGATGGAGGTCCAGAGCGTCAGTTTGCTGCCGTTCCATTGGGCGATGGTGGCGTGGGGTTCCATCATGGCGTGGGCATGGTCGGGCGTGGAATAACGCTCATCGACCGTACATGCGGCTGCGCTGAATGCCGCCTCGAAATCGCCGATGCGTGTCTGTGCCGGCGGCCCGAAACCTGAAGGCGGTGGCGGCTTGGCTGAGTCCAGCGTCGCCGCCAATTCGAACGAGCCTGGCTCGCGAACGTAATACACCCGAAGCAGTGCGGACGCGGCTCGCGCCTGCTCAAAGGTTTCTGCGACTACGACGGCGACGGCCTGATGGTAGTGATCTACCTGAGGGTCTGCCAGTGCTCGGTCGACGTAAAACTCACCCCGATCGAGCTTGCCAGCGTTTTCGTGAGTGACGATGGCGATCACGCCGGATGCCTTGCGCGCCTCGCTCGAATCAATCGAGGAAATCCGCCCCTTGCCGATGGCCGCGCCGACCACGTAGCCGTAAGCCGGATTGCTCACGGCCGCGTTCTGTTCGTAGGCGTAGGTCGCGGTTCCGGTGGTCTTCAGCTTGCCGTCGATGCGGTCCACAGGCGCGCCGATGACCTTGAGCTGATCGATGGGATTGGTGCTGGCAGGCGTATCAAATTTCATGGTCCGGCTTCCTGATCAAACGGACTGACGTCCAGCCGCTCATGCGGGCTGACGTTGCTGGCTGAATAACGGGTTGGCTTACGCAGAGGCTTGCGTCAGTGCCAGGCCGATCGTGCGTTCCGCCAGTTTTACCTTGAAGGCGTTTTGCAGCGTCGGCTGTGCGTTGGCCAGCAACCGGGCTGCCACGGCGCGTGCTCCCTTGGGCAGGAGTGCGTCGGCCTCTTCACTGCGCCAGGGCGTGTAGGCCACGCCACCCAGCGCGATCTGACCGGTCTTGTCCGGCTGCACAATCGCCGCCACCGAGATCAGCGCAAACGCGTAGGACGCCCTGTCACGTACCTTGTAGTAAATGTGCCTGCCACCCACCGGTTTTGGCAGCGTGACGGCGGTGATCAGCTCTCCCGGCATCAGTGTGTTTTCCAGATGAGGCGTGTCGCCCGGCGCCTTGTACAGTGCCTCGACCGGAAAGCTGCGAACCTGGCCATCAGCGCCGAGGGTTTCTACTGTCGCGCCCAGTACACGCATGCCGACCGCCATGTCGCTCGGATGGCTGGCGATGCAGGAGGTACTGACGCCAATGATTGCCTGCTGGCGACTGACCCCGCCCAGTGCCGCACAACCGGCGCCGGGGCGACGTTTGTTGCACGGCTGGTTCGTGTCGTGGAAGTAGGCGCAGCGTGTGCGTTGCAGCAGGTTGCCTGCAGTGGTCGCCTTGTTGCGCAATTGCCCGGAAGCGCCTGCCAGCAGTGATCGTGAGAGCACGCCATAGTCACGGCGGACCTCGGGCGCTGCGGCCAGATCCGTATTGCGCACCAGCGCGCCGATCCTCAGTCCGCCGTCAGCGGTTTTGGTGATAGTGTCAAAGCCCAACCCATTGACGTCGATCAGGTGCTGCGGTGTTTCGATCTCCAGTTTCATCAGGTCCAGCAGGTTGGTGCCGCCTGCGATGAATTTCGCGCCGGGCTGTCTGGCCGCCGCTGCGACCGCCTGTTCCGCCGAGGTTGCGCGCTCGTAGGTGAATGACTTCATGCCGACGCTCCCGCGACTTCCTCAATCGCCTCGATGATGTTGGAGTAGGCGCCGCAACGGCAGATGTTGCCGCTCATGCGCTCGCGCATCTCCGCAGTGGAAGCGATCAGCGGGGCGCTCAGGTCCTGGGTGACATGGCTCGGGATGCCCGCCTTGATTTCATCGAGCATGGCGACGGCTGAGCAGATCTGGCCGGGCGTGCAATAGCCGCACTGGTAGCCGTCATGCTTAACGAACGCCGATTGCATCGGGTGCAGACGTTCAGGGGTGCCAAGGCCTTCGATGGTGGTAATGGTGTCGCCTTCATGCATGACGGTCAGCGTCAGGCAGGCGTTGATCCGGCGCCCCTCGACGATCACCGTGCAGGCCCCGCATTGACCGTGGTCACAACCTTTCTTGGTGCCGGTCAGGTGCAGGCGCTCGCGCAGAACATCCAGAAGCGTGGCGCGATTGTCGACGTCCAGGCTGTAGCGTCTGCCGTTGAGCGTGAACGATACATGGCTGCTGGCGGACACGTCTGCTGACCCTGCAGAGGTGTCTTGAGCCGCTTGCGCGAACTCGGTCGATGCCAACGCTGCTGTCACGGCCGATCCTGCCGTACCGATCAGAACCTGTCGCCGCGACAGCCTGAGCCCGTCGCCGGATGGAGTTCGAGGATTCATCAACATCTCCTTTTTGCGCGTGTATTGGCTGCAGCCACCTTCTTGGTTGGGTTGGAAAAGCCGCCCATGCTGTGAACATGAGGCTATGGGATAGAGCGGCGGTTGATAATGCCAGTATCCAGAATGCACTTGTGAACAGCGCTCATGAATGCCTCAGGCGTCTTTCTCGCCGAGGCTGCGGGGGCTTCCCGCGCACAGTCCGATCATCACGAAGTCCATCAGGCGGGCGAGACGCGGGCGCCAGTCGCACTGCGAGTCTCGCTGTGAGTCGATCTGCCAGATGCCGGCAATCGCCAGAAAGAAGTCATCGGTCGTGATTCCGGCGCGAATCGTTCCGGCCGCTTCGTTGGCTTTCAGCAGAAGCTCGGCGGCGTTCTGCACCGGTGCGTACCCCGACTTGCCTGGAAACTCCCGCGTGGCGGCAGCCTGGCGGATGGCGGTGGCAAGCCCTGCCTTGGTCATCGCGTATTCGGCAAGGCTGTTCATCCAGTCGCGCAGGGCCTGCTCGGGTGGTCGGTCGGCCAGATACTGTTCCGCCAGCGCTGCCACTTGCTGCATCTCGAATTGATAGACCTCGAACACCAGGTCCTCGCGGCTGGCGAAGTGCCGATAGAACGTGCCTTGGCCGACGCCTGCCTTTTTCGCGATCACGCTCAGTGCAACCGCAGGGTCGAGCGTCAGTTCGGCCACGGCGACCTTCAATATGCGTTCCCGGTTTTTTCTGGCGTCGGAACGCATTGACGTGTCGTCACTCATGGACAATCCCTTTCTTCGTATTGCAAAGCGGACAACTGTCCGGTAGTTTGCTAAAGCGGACATTTGTCCGCTTATGGCGATGACGGAGTTTACTATGAACGGTACAGGTAACACGATTCTGGTCACAGGCAGTACGTCAGGTATTGGCCTGGGGCTGGCGCTTCGGCTGCACGAGGCGGGCAACAAGGTCATCGTTGCCGGGCGACGCAAAGAAATTCTCGACCAGATTACCTCGCAACATCCCGGCATCGATTCGGTGGTGCTGGACGTCAGCAGTCCCGAGTCGATTCAACAGGCTACCGACGTGCTCGCAAGCAGCCATCCGGACCTCAACGTGCTGATCAACAGCGCAGGTATCATGCACTGGGAAGACTTGACCGACCCTGCGTACCTCGGCACGGCCGAAAACATCGTGACCACCAACCTGCTCGGCACGATTCGCATGGTGTACGCACTGACGCCCCGGCTGCTCAAGCAACCTCACGCCACCATCATCAACGTCAGCTCGGCATTGGCCTTCGTACCGCTGCCAGCAACCGCGACCTACAGTGCAACCAAGGCGGCCGTTCATTCGTTCACGCAAAGCCTGCGCGTGCAACTGGCGGACTCTTCTGTGGAAGTCATCGAGCTGGCGCCACCGGGCGTGCGCACGTCGCTGCTCGGTCAGGAAAATGACGAACGCGCCATGCCGCTGGAAGAGTTTCTGGACGAGATATTCGGTCTGCTCGAGATCAAGCCAACGCCATCCGAGCTGGTTGTCGAGCGAGCCAAGGGGCTGCGGTTTGCCGAGGCGAACGGGTCGTTCGACGAGGTGCTGACGATGCTTGCGGGCATCAAGCCGCATTGATCTTAGTGACAGGCGAGGGGAGGTTATTGTGAACGGTGACAGTCTTCGAGCCGCTTGAACTCAAGCGGCCCGAAGCGTTGAGGGTTACTGGTTACGCGTCACTCGCCACACGGTGTTGGCCAGGTCGTCCGCAATGATCAGCGCACCTTTCGGGTCGACCGTCACACCGACCGGGCGGCCTCGGGTCTTGCCATCGTCGCCACGGAAACCCGTTGCGAAGTCCAGCGGTTCGCCCGAAGGCTTGCCATTGCTGAACGGTACGAAGATCACTTTGTAGCCGACCGGATTGTCGCGGTTCCAGCTGCCGTGTTCGCCAACAAAAACGCCATTGGCAAACTTGTCGCCCATTTCCGGGATGGAGAAATCCACGCCCAGTGCGGCTACGTGCGAGCCAAGGCTATAGTCCGGTTTGATCGCGGCGGCGACTTTCTCCGGATTTTGCGGCTGGGCGCGGGTATCGACATTCTGGCCCCAGTAGCTGTAAGGCCAGCCATAGAAGCCGCCTTCTTTCACCGAACTCAGATAGTCCGGCACCAGATCCGGACCCAGTTCGTCCCGCTCGTTGACCACGGCCCACAACTGTCCGGTTTCAGGCTGGATGGTCAGCGCTGTCGGGTTGCGAATGCCGGTGGCGTAAGGCTTGTGCGCGCCCGTCGCAGCATCGATCTGCCACACCATCGCACGATCGATCTCGACTTCCATGCCGCGTTCGGTGACGTTGCTGTTGGAGCCGATGCCGACGTACAGGAAACGGCCATCCGGGCTGACGGTCAGCGCCTTGGTCCAGTGATGGTTGATGGCTGAGGGCAGGTCGGTGACTTTGGTCGGCGCGCCGCTGGCCTGGGTCTGTCCTTCCTGATAATCGAAACGCACCAGCGCGTCCTGATTGGCCACGTACAACTTGCCATCGGCAAACGCGAGGCCGTAAGGCGCGTTGAGGTTTTCGGCGAACACGGTCTTGGTTTCGTAGGTGCCGTCGCCGTCAGCGTCACGCAGCAATGTCAGACGGTTGCCGCCTTTGACCTTGGTGTTGCCCTCGGCCTTGATCACGCTGGCGATAACATCCTTCGGCTTGAGCTTGGCAGCGCTGCCACCGCGGCCTTCGGCCACGATAATGTCACCGTTGGGCAGGACCAGGGTCTGACGCGGGATGCGCAAGTCGGTCGCAATCGCGGTGATCTTGAATCCTTCAGGTACGGTCGGCTTTTGGTCGCCCCAGGCCACGGGCTCGGCAATCTTCATGCTCGGCAGCAGGCCGCGTTGCGGTTCCGGCAGTTTAGGGTCCGGGCCGCGCGCCTGAGTGCTGTCCGGCTCACCGCCACAGGCGCTCAGAAGCAGCGCCATGCTCAAGGCTGTCAGTGCGATTTGAGGTTTCATTGCTCATCTCCCGAACGCAGGTTGGTCAGTCCGATCCAGGCGGCCACGACAGCCAGCAGGGTCACGATGACTGAAAGCACCAGGCCCGAAGGCATGACAGCCCAAGCGTCCTTGGCGTGCTCGAACGCATTGACCAGCCCCAGCACCCAAGTGATCAGCAACAGCAGGAAATACAGCACCGGACGCCCGGCTTTGTGCTCGGCGCGGACCAGATTCACCAGCGCGAACAACAGCGCAAAACCACAGAACACCAGCGCCCCGGCGATCAGCCAGGCGGCGAAATTGGCCCACTGGATCTGGAAGGTCTGGTAGTAGGCAATGTCACTCAACAATGCACCAAGAAACAACGGCACGGTCCCGGCCAGCAGGATCGCGTAAAGCGGGCCTGGTGTCCTTCGGTAAGCGGGATGGGCGGTAACGGTCATAGCGGCTCCTTATCGTTCAGCGATGCCCGGCCAGGTCACGGCACGAATTTACCGGCCGCCGGGGTCGCGTTGACTGCGCATAGGAAAGGATCGTGCCGCCAAAGCGATAGTTCAGTGAGTTTTCATGTCGAAATGTGTTGAAGGATCAATGGCACCGGAAATGGGTGGCAGCCTTGTGGTAGAGCGGTTGGTTGATGTCGAAGCATGAAGCGATATCCGTCACGCCGCTTTCCAGCAGCGAATACCCGTCTGTGGGAGGCGGCTTGCCGGCGATCTGCCGGGAACCGCCAGCAAAATCTGCACGCGCGGTGTGTCAGATGCAATCTGGGGCCGCTGCGCAGCCCATCGCTGCCGTCGTAACCTCCGAGAGCTCCCACGCCCTTTGGGCAGAAGCAGACGGGCGTGCATTTTCAGTAAATGACAAAGTGTTTGATTGGAGACAGCTTGTGCCTGTTGGCCATGCGGCATTTTTTGAAGTGTTGGAACGGCCACCCAAGACAGGATGAACTGTGCTTTGGTAACTATTCAAATAGAGTTTATCGGTTACAATAGCCGCCAGAATTTCAGGAGTACTGTAATGACCCCCTCCAGCTCGACCGCCCAGCTTCCGGCCCCTTTGATACTCGCCGACCACCCCGCGCTGGATCTGCTCAACACCCGAATGATGGTTGATGGGCAGCGCCGCGATCTGCTGACCAGTCACGCGTCTGCGACTCAATGGCTTGAACAGATTGGTCTGGGAAGTGATCCGTTTGATGAACGCTTGCTCGATGAGCTGCGAGAATTGCGCGAGAGCATCGAGCAGCTTGTTCAGGCGCGTCTGGAGAACAGCGTTGCGGATCCGTCACGGTTGAATGCCTTTCTGCTCAGGGCTGTTCCGCAGTTGGCGTGGGAGCCTTCAAAGGCGCCTGAGCTGGACCGTTTCTCTCAGCCGAATGCCACGGATCGTGTTGTAGCCGAGATCGCTTTCGGGGCCGCGCAATTGCTGGCTGAAGGGGACTCATCGCTGCTGCGCAAGTGTGAAAGTCATGAGTGCTCGCTCATGTTTTACGACCGCACCAAATCGCACAAACGTCGCTGGTGCAGCATGGCGCTGTGCGGCAATCGTCACAAGGTGGCCGAGTTTCGCAAGCGCAAGCAGGAAGCAAAAGGTTAGGTCGCGTTCAAGGTTTGCAGATACTGCCCGCTATCGCATCCAGCTCGCGGTCGTAGCTGGCGCGCTCTCCGGCACTGAGGAAGCCCTGGGTCTTCACGAAACCTGCGCTGTCGGAGCGGATTTTCTCGATGCGGTTGTACAACTGGTCAGCCTGCTTTTGCGGCAGATGTCCTGCTCTGTACAGGCTACCGATGTCCGCCTGCAACACACTGGCTCGTGTCGAAACATGTGCTTCGTTTTTGTCGGTGATCGAGCCACCGGTCCTGCCTTCAAGTGCACGCTGCTCGACAAGGTTGCAGCCTGACAGAGTCGGTACGGGTTGAGCTGCAAGAGCGCTCAGGCTCAGTGTCGCAAAGGCGGCGGCTACAAGCATTCTCATGAGGGTTACCTGTCAATGCGTGGGACCGGCCGGGTCATCCCGGCCGGCTCCGATTATGCGCGATGATTCAAGGAATCAAACGCTCGCGACGCAGTTTTTCAAACACTTCGAAAAACGCATCATCACTTGCCTTGAACGCTGTGAAGCCCAGTTTGCGGCTTTTCGACATGTCGGTAACGACTTCAATCGGACGACCCAAGTCGGCATCGGTGTGCCACGGTGAGATCAGGCGATTGATATCGCCTTCCTTGAGTTGGTGTTTGCCGACGATGTCGGTCCAGGCCTTCTGATCGTCAGCCATCTGCTCTTCCAGCGGCGCGGGCTGCGCAGGGAAGTCAGCTGCCTGCAGGCCGAAGTAGTCGGCGATCTGGCCCCACATCCAGCTCCAGCGGAACACGTCACCGTTGGTGATGTTGAACGCTTGATTGGCTGCTTCAGGCGTTGTCGCTGCCCACAACTGTTGCTGAGCGAGTTGGCGGGCGTCGGTCATGTCGGTGAGGCTGTCCCACTGGACGCGCGAGCCAGGGAACACGAACGGACGGCCTGTGGCCTTGCAGATGGTCGCGTAGACGGCGAGGGTGGTCGCCATGTTCATCGCGTTGCCGACTGCCACACCGGTCACGGTGTGCGGACGATGCACGCTCCAGGTGAAGCCGTCTTTTTTGGCAGCGGCGTAGACCTCATCTTCCTGCGCGTAATAGAAATTCTCGATATCGAGGCGCGGCTGGGTTTCCCTGAACGGTGTCTGGGGCAGCGTGCCTTTGCCATAGGCTTCGAACGGGCCGAGGTAGTGTTTGAGGCCGGTCACCAGCGCCACGTGCTGCACGCTTTTGGCCGGGCGGACGGCGTCCAGCACGTTACGCACCATGGCTGCGTTGACGCGGATGTTCTCGGCTTCGGTGGCCTGACGCGACCAGGTGGTGATGAATATGTGAGTTGGTTTGAGGTCTTTCAATGCTGCGTTCAGCGACGCCGGATCCTGAAGGTCGGCAGCCACCGGAATCACGCCGGGCACGGAAGAAGGGCTACGGGAGAGGGCGGCAACCTGCCAATTGTTTTCCAGCAACAATTGCGTGATTGCGCTGCCGACAATGCCACTTGCGCCAACAACCAGAGCGGTCTGGGTCATGGGGTTTCTCCTGTGAATGAATGATCAGTCATGGAGGTTCTGAACCACTTTGTACCAGACGGTTCAATCTGATCTTCATCAGTCCGTCGAGGCAGGTTTCGCTTTGTGCCGTCGACAGCGCTCCGAGCAGTAGCGCACCTCATCCCAACAGCGCGCCCATTTTTTCCGCCAAGTGAACGGCAGCCCGCACACGACGCAGGTCTTGATTGGAAGCTCGCTCTTTTTCAAATCGACTCCCCGGCGTCCAGTCTGGCGAGCAGCGTCTGGCCTCGATTCCAAAGGGCGTCCAGCTTGGCGTCGTTCATACGGTCGAGGTTTTTGTACACCATCCCCAGGCGTTGATTGCTGCGCAGCAGGTCGCCGTGGCGCATCAGGAAATGCCAGTACAGCGCGTTGAACGGGCAGGCGTCTTCGGTGGTGCTTTCGCTCACTTTATAGTGGCAGTCGCGGCAGTAATTGGACATGCGCTTGATGTACTGGCCGCTGGCGCAGTAGGGCTTGGAGCCCAGATACCCGCCGTCGGCGTGCATGACCATGCCCAGCGTGTTGGGCAGTTCGACCCAGTCGAAGGCGTCCATGTAGATCGCCAGATACCACTCGCAGATTTCAGTCGGTGCGATGCCGGCGAGCAGGGCGAAGTTGCCGGTCACCATCAAGCGTTGAATGTGGTGCGCGTAGGCGTATTCCAGGCTTTGGCCGATGGCCTGACGCATGCAGTTCATCTTCGTGTCACCGGTCCAGTAGAACTCTGGAAGCGGTCGGGTGTTGCCGAACCGGTTGCCGGTGGCGTATTCCGGCATTCTCAGCCAGTACACGCCGCGCACATACTCGCGCCAGCCGATCAACTGACGAATGAAGCCCTCGGCGGCATTCAGGGCAATCTGCCCCGACCAGTAAGCGGCTTCCACATCGCTGCACACCTGACGCAGATCCAGTAGACCGATGTTCAGGGCGGCGCTGATGCGGGCATGGAACAGGAACGGCTCGTTGCTGGCCATGGCATCCTGATAGTCACCGAAGGCGGCCAGACCGAAATCCAGAAAGTACGCCCAGAGCGCTTGGGCATCGGCGTGGGTGACCGGGTAATCGAACGTGTCCACAGCGCCGTAGTGGCTGGCGAAGCGCTCTTTCACCAGTGTCATGACCTGCCGGGTGATGACGTCTGGCGCGAAGCGTGCGGGGTAGGGGGCGGTGACGCCTTTGGGCAGCGCCTTGCGGTTTTCGACGTCGAAGTTCCAGGCGCCGCCCACCGGTGTGCCGTCGCCATTGAGCAGCAGCCCGCTCTTGCGGCGCATTTCGCGGTAAAAGAATTCCATGCGCAACTGCTTCTTGCCCTGCGCCCAGTTCGAGAATTCGTTGCGCGAACACAGGAAGCGGCCATCGGCATGCCACTGGATCGGCAGGTCCGTGTCCCTGATCGACTGCTCCAGACGCCAGTCGCCGCATTCGGTGATGTGCACTTCGTCAGCCTGCAACAGCGACTGCCAGCGGCGCAGCTCGCCGGGCACCGAGCCTGTGTTGTCCGGATCATCGAGGGCGACGTACTGCACCTGAAAGCCGCGTTCGCGCAGGCTGTCTGCGAAGTGGCGCATGGCGCTGAAGATCAGGATGATCTTTTGCGGGTGATGCGGCACATGGGTGGCTTCTTCCATCACTTCGACCAGCAGAACCGTGTCGCATTCTGCGTTCAGATCCTGCAGCGACGCCAGGTCGAAAGACAGCTGATCGCCGAGGACAAGGCGCAGATGTTGAGGTGCTTTCATTCAGGCAGGATCCGGAAATGCAGCGAAAGGGTAATCATCAGGTATCGGCGTGGCAGCTCAGCAGGGTCAAGGCTGACAGCGTGTGGCCATCGGTGATTTCGCCTCTGAGGATCATGTGCTGAACGTCTTTGAGGCTCTTGATCATGATGTTATCCACCTCTCCGTCGGTTTCTCCGCTGACGTCGCCCGACACCTCGACGATGCATACCGACACGGCGCTGGCCAGCAGTGAAGTGTTGCTGTGCAGCTTGCCGATCTCGGTGGTTTTCAGGGCCACCATGCCGGTCTCCTCAAGCAGCTCGCGTACGGCAGCTTCGACAGCCGTTTCTCCATCGTCGATCTTGCCGCGCGGGAACTCGATGGACATCTGGCCGATGGCGCGACGCATCAGCGACGCGAGCACCACACGGCCGTCCGGCAGAACGGGCACAACCACTACGCCGTTGATTGGATTGGGCTCTTTGATGATCTTGTAGCCCTGGCCTTCGGGCCGGGTTCCGTCATTGACGTCGATAACGTCGAAGAACCGGGTGCTCAACAGGGTGGTGACAACGGGTTCTTTCGTGGGTGCGCTCATGTGCATGTCCTTGGCTGGCTCATCATGTCTTTTCAGGCAAACGAACGATCAAAGTAGAAGATTCTGCCAGGCTTGAGGTTCTCGACCGTGGCCTGGGCCTTGATGCCTTCGCCGGACTTCTTGCGCCCGGTTTCCTTTATGTAGCCTTCTTCCGTCAGCTTGATCAGCCGCTGGCGCATGCTCGACTTGAGGACCGGTCGACCCAGTGCCACTGAGTAAATGGCGGTCGCTTCCGGCGCGCTGAATTCACTCCCCAGAAACAGCAGGGGTAGGCTGGAGTAGAGCGACTTCGAATACAAACGTTCAGCGGTCTGGTCGATGAGGTCGTTGTGGTCGAAGGGCAGCAGGCTTTCGCGGCTCAACAGCGCCTGAAGCGGCACGAATTTCTGTCGCTCGTTCAGATGGGCTTCCTGATCCAGAATGGCGAGGTAGAAGGTCGAAGACGACCAGCATCTGGGATCACGAAACGCATTGCCCACGGTGCCGACCTGCTCGATATAGCCAAGCTTGACGCCGATCTTTTCCGACTCGATCAGGCGCTTCACCCCGGCGTCCATCGACACATCGCGCACTTCGCCATTGAGTACCAGGCCTGGCAGCGCCCAGCTTTCCGCGAAAGGTTCGTTGGGGCGTTTGTGCAGCAAAACTTCGAGCGCCAGGGTCTTGCGACAGTAGCGTAGGACCACGAGGTCGATGGTGTGCAGATAGTCCATTTTCGGCGGGGTGTCGTGTTCGGTCTGGCTCATGTCAAACGGCACCTGATGCGTAAATATCGTAGTTTACCGGATCAAGACCCGGCGCAATCCAGTGAGTGGGGAGTGGGGCCCCATCAAGCAGTTGCTTGCGTAAGGCAGTGCTGCGTACGCCAATCTGTTCGGGGGCGATGATCACCGAGAAGGTTTCAAGCAGCTCGGGTCCCAGGTAAAAGCCGGGCAGGGCGTCAGCCACGTCCTGACCGACTACCAGTGCGATGCTTTTCGGCGCGCAGCCTGTAGTGTTCGCAAGGCAGGTCAGCAGGTTGAAACTGTAGACAGGTCCCGGGCTCTGGCTGAAGAGTTCGCGTTCGATATCGCTGACCGACAGCTCACCGCCGCATTGATTGCGGACGTTGTCTGTGATCAGGCGCAGCCACTGAAGACGAAGGTCGTAATCCACCATGACCTTGCCATAAGGATGCTGATAAGACGGCACCACCATCGTGAGCCTAGCCTGCCGGGAGGCGTGAATCATGACATTGGCATGGCCTGCGTGGGGTGGATTGAATGCTCCACCATAGACTGCGATCTCGAACATGGCGTTCTCCTTTGAGTCAAAAAGTACACTAGATGTACTTAATGATCAATCGGCTTTTTGCATGGCATGGACACGATCATCCTTCATGAAAAGATATGTGAGGCTCATTTGAAAACAGGTTCAAATTAGTGTTGACCGCAAAGTACATCAGGTGTACTTTGTGGTCATGCAAACGAGGAACACATCATGAATGCCAACAAGATCAAGACTGCTTCGTTCGATGTCGATGCCCAAAAAAGCTTCACGCCGTTGTGCCCTGACGAGCTGCCCGTCAGCGGGGGTGATCAGATTGGTGAGGCGCTCAACTTCATGGCGACCCTTGCCCGCCTGCGTCTGGGCAGCAAGGATGCCCACGCGGTGAATGCGCCCTGGATCGTTGAAACCCATGAAGGCATGCTCCAGCCAACCGGGCTGAAGCACGCCGACCTGACCTGGGTGAGTCACTGCATACCGGGCACCGAAGGCTTCAAGTTGCTGGATGTGTTGCCTCAACCGCTCGAATACGATTACTTCGTCTGGAAGGGCGTAGAGCCGGATCTGCATCCTTACGGAGCGGTTTGGCATGATCTGGATGAAAAACTGTCTACAGGCGTTATCGAATACCTGAAAGCCAACGGCATCGAGCGCGTGATCGTTGGCGGCCTTGCGCTGGACTTCTGCGTCAAGACCACCGCCCTGCAATTGGCCAGAGCCGGATTTGTCGTGGTGCTTTATGTACCTGCCTGCCGGGGCATCAGCGAAGAGGGTTCGCTGGCGGCGCTGTCCGAGATGGCGCAAGCCGGCATTCTGATTGCCAATAATCCGCAAGAATTGACCGAACTGGCCTGAGGCCTGGGAGACAGACATGGAAAGTGTTTACGACTTCAGCAAACCGATTGTTCGTTCGCCGACTGACGACGACATGTACAAGCTGTCGATGGGTCAGGCGATCTATCACGCCTATCCCAGCGCCGATACCGAATGGGCGCTGCGGGTTCGCTCCCAGGACGATCTGACGCCGTACATCAATGAAATCCGCGAGGCAGTCGATCAGCTTCAGGAGCTGGAAAGCAGTCAGGACATGCTGCGTCATCTGCGCGGCATTCCTTACATCAGCACCGACTACATCGACTATCTGGAGGACTTCCGGCTCAAGCCGCGCTTCGTGAAAGTCGGAGAGAAAGACGGTCAGCTGGAAATCCGTGCACGCGGTCCGTGGGTTGGCGTATCGCCGTTCGAGGTCAAGATTCTGGCCATCGTCAGCGAGATCCGTAACCGCCATGTCTACCCGGATCTGTCTCTGGAGCAGGTGCGTGAAAGTCTCTACAAGAAGTTCGACTGGTTGAAAGCCAACGCCACGACAGAAGAACTGGCGGCGTTCAAGGTGGCTGACTTCGGTACGCGTCGCAGGATTTCCTACCTGGCGCAGGAAGAAGTCGTGCGCACCATGATGCGCGACTTTCCCGGTGAGTTCGTCGGCACCAGCAACATTCAACTGGCCCGCGAATTCAATATCCGCGCCGTGGGCACGCAGGCTCACGAATGGTTTCAGGCGCACCAGCAACTGGGGCCGCGTCTGGTCGACAGCCAGAAGGCGGCGCTCGATGGCTGGATCAAGGAGTACCGCGGTGATCCGGGGCTGACCCTGGCCGACTGCATCAATCAGGACGCCTTCCTGCGCGATTTCGATTCGTACTACGCCAAGCTGTTCGACGGCTGCCGTCACGACTCGGGCGATCCGCTGGTGTGGGGCGACCGCATGATCGCGCACTACGAATCACTGCGCATCGACCCGCAGACCAAGACGCTGATCTTCAGCGACGGCCTGAATCTGGGCGACAAGGCGCTGCGGATCCTGCGTCACTTCCGGGGGCGCATCAACGTTTCGTTCGGCATCGGCACCGACCTCACCAACGGCGTCGAAGGCGTGAAGCCGCTGAGCATCGTGATGAAAATGGTCAACTGCCAGGGTCAACCGGTGGCGAAGATTTCCGATGCGCCGGGCAAGAGCCAGTGCGAATCGCCGGAGTTTCTGTCGTACCTCAAGCAGGTTTTTCAGGTCAAGGAGTGAAATCATGAATACGCAAACCCGTCTGCAAACCGAGATCCAGTCAGCCCTTGGCATTGACCGAGGCATCAACGACGCTGACAGCGTGAACGCCGAAATCGCCCGACGCATCGGCTTTATCAAAGGCGTGCTGCTCGAGTCCGGTGCGAAAGCGCTGGTGCTGGGCATCAGTGGCGGGGTGGACTCGTCCACGACCGGACGCCTTTGCCAGCTCGCCGTCAACGAACTGAAAGCAGCTGGGCACGCAGTAAAGTTCGTCGCCGTGCGGCTGCCTTACAAGACTCAGGCCGATGAACACGATGCTCAGGCGGCGCTCGGTTTCATCCAGCCAGACCTGATCACCAGCGTGAACATCGCCGGTGCGGTCGACAGCGTGATGGGCGAAATCTCCATAGAAGGTCTGAAGCCAAGCCCGGAGCTGACCGACTTCGCCAAGGGCAACGTCAAGGCCCGCACCCGAATGCTGGCGCAGTATGCGATTGCCAACTTTGTTGGAGGTCTGGTGGTCGGGACCGACCACGCCGCTGAAGCTGTAATGGGGTTCTTCACCAAGTTCGGGGACGGTGCCTGCGACCTGGCACCGCTGAGTGGCCTCACCAAAGGACAGGTCCGTCTGATCGCAGGCGCGCTGGGTGCTCCGGCCCACCTTGTCAGCAAAGCCCCGACGGCCGACCTTGAAGATCTGGCCCCGGGCAAGCTGGACGAAGTGGCCTACGGCTGCACCTACGACGACATCGACAACTACCTGCTGGGCAAGGACGTGTCGGCGTCGGCTGCGGCGATCATCGAAGCGGCTTACCGCAAGACCGCCCACAAGCGTGAGTTGCCGATCTCTCCTGTCTGAAGTCTTGCGCTGATCACCGATCCATCTGCGTCGCCAATCAGTTTGACGTGATCGTTCCTCACGCAGAGCGTAGGAACGATCATCGTCGTATTCCTCCAGGAGGACTTGTGTATAACGCCGACGCGGAGCGTGGACACGATCAGTTTGAGGTGATCGTTCCTCACGCTCCGCGTGGGAATGCCTCTCGGGACGCTCCGCGTCCAGCGTACTCAACGCTTCCGACTATATGCCGTATGTACGCTTGATTTGTGTTGGTAAGAAGTTGAGCATACGCAGTGTGTATACCTGACTCGGTCTTCCTCATGTCCCAACAAGTCTTCCTTCGCGACGCCATGCGCCGTCTCAATTTCACCCGCGACGGGCTTGCCCAGCGTCTTGGTGTCTCACGCCGTGCGCTGGACAGTTGGCTGCTGCCTGACGAATCCGCCGAAATGCGCAAGATGCCGGACATCGCGCAACGCTTTGTTCTGGAGATTCTGAAGGGCAGTGCAGTTGCCGCGCAGCACGCAGACTCACGGCCGCACGGCAACGAGGAAGTTGCCCGGCACCTGCTCTCGGTCGAGACCTACACCCGAGAGTCGGTGGAAGAACTGCTGCGAATCGCCGACATGATGCAGCCGGTTGCCCGCCGCCAGAAAACCACTCGCGTGCTTGAAGGGGCCGTGCTGGCGAATCTGTTTTTCGAGGCCAGCACTCGCACACGACTGAGTTTCGCCTCGGCGTTCGCCAGGTTGGGCGGGTCGGTCTGCGATACCACCGGATTCACCTTTTCATCAATGGCCAAAGGCGAGTCTGTCGCCGACACCAGCCGCGTCATCAGCGGCTACGCCGACATCATCGTCGTGCGCCATCCCGAACTGGGCGCGGTCGCCGAGTTCGCCGAAGCCACTCACGTTCCGGTGGTCAACGCGGGCGATGGTCCGGGCGAACATCCGAGTCAGGCACTGCTGGACCTCTACACCATCCAGCGCGAATTTTCACGGCTCGACAAACTGGTCGATGGCGCACATATCGCCTTCGTCGGTGACCTGAAATATGGGCGAACCGTACACTCGTTGAGCAAGCTGCTGGCGCTCTATCGCAACCTGACCTTTACCCTGGTTTCACCCACCACGCTGGCGCTACCAGAACATCTGCTGCACTACCTGGCGGACAAGGGGCATCGCGTCGAGCAAACCCAGGATCTCGCCAACGGCTTGAAAGGGGCCGACGTGGTTTACGCAACGCGCATTCAGAAAGAGCGTTTCGCCGAACAGGAAACGCTGGAAGGTTACAGTGCCGACTTTCAGGTCAATCAGGCGCTGGTCAACGCGGTATGCGGTGCCAATACCCTGATCATGCACCCGCTGCCAAGGGACTCCCGTCCCGATGCAAACGACCTGAGCACCGACCTGAATCTCGACTCACGGCTGGCCATCTTCAAGCAGACGGACAACGGCATTGCCGTGCGCATGGCGATCTTTGCGTCGCTCCTGGGGGTTGAAGATCAGGTCCAGCGGTCACTGCGTGATGTGGGGTGGCGTGTCCCAATCTATCTGGGGCCGGATGAGGTGGTGCCTTATCGCGAGCAGTGATGGGCCATCCATGGCCGCCCGGAACAGGGTGAATCAGAACGTGTATTTGGCCGTCAACGTGAAGTTGCGCGGATCGCCATAGGTGTCTGTTGAACCCCACACCGAACTGGTACCAATCGCCGCGTAGTAGACCCGGTCGAACACGTTGTTGGCGTTCAGTTGCAGGTCCAGATGCTTGTTGACCTGATAACCGGCCATCAGGTCGGCGACGGCGTAGCTGCCTTGTTCCAGACGATAGCTGCCGTCGGTGAGGGCGATGTCGTTGTACATGCGGCTCTGCCAGTAGACGTTGCCACCAACGCGCAGTCTCTCCAGAGGGCCTTGAAAGCGGTACATCGTCGACACCTTGAACAGGTGTTCAGGCGTATCGGTGTCGAAGCGCTGGTTCTTGTTCGCCGGGTCGGCATCCTTCACGTAATGGGCGCGGGTGAAGGTGTAGCCAGCGCCCACCTGCCAGTTCTCGGTCAGTGCGCCCTGCAGCTCCATGTCGATACCCTGACTGCGCACCAGGCCTGACGCGTCGTAGCAGGTGAGCACCGGGCAGCCTGCCTGAGTCGAGGTCTGGGTTCCGAGATTGGTCTGGTCAGTGCGGAACACCGCGAGGCTGGCGTTTAGGGCGCCGTTGAAGTACTCGCCCTTGATGCCGACTTCATAGTTCTCGCCGACGACGGGCTTGAGCTGCGCGCCGGACAAGTCCTGATAGCTCTGTGGCTGGAAGATGTCGGTGTAGCTGGCATACACCGAGTAGGTGTCGTCCAGTTTGTAGATCAGGCCGCCATACCGCGTCACGTTTTTGGTGACCTTGTAGTCGCCATCGCCGGTGCGATCATCGTAGTCGTACCAATCGAGGCGTCCGCCGAGAATCATCGTCAATGGATCGGCCAGACTCAGACGTGTGGTGAGATAGACGCCTTCCTGAGTGGCGACGCTGTGCAGGTTGCCGTCACGTACGAAGTTCGGCTTCGGCGCGGCAATCGGCAGGCCGGTGTCGTAGGGGCTGTATTCCTTGCTGTCCTTGTCATAGACGCGTCGACTGGCGCCAACGACCAGTTCGTGGGTGCGGCCCAGTGCCTGGAAGGGGCCGCTGGCGAAGGCATCGAAGGCGGTCTGTTTTTCTTCGGGGCGCGACTGATACGCCGTGGTTTCCAACGGACCGTTGTAGCGCGACAGGTAGGTGCCTGAGAACAGGGCGTCCAGTGAAGAGGCGGTGCCGGCCAGATGCAGTTTCCAGTCGTTGTCGAAGCGATGTTCCAGTTCGGCGAAGACCGTATCGATCTGCAGCTTCTTCTTTTCCCAGTCGGAGCCGGGGTAGGTGGAGCGGGGCAGGTCCAGGTGGTGACCATCGGTGCCCAGCGGCAGGCCGCCCCAGAAGAAGTTGGTCTCGTCTTCCTGACGCGAATAGCCCAGCGTGGCGGTCGTGGCGTCGCTCAGATCAGCTTCGACCACGCCGTAAAACAGACCGTGGTCACTCTCTTCCTTGTCGCGAAAGCTGTTGGCGTCCTGATAGGAGCCGACCACGCGGCCGCGCAGCGTACCGCTATCGTTCAGCTTGCTCGACGCATCGAACTCGCCGCGATAGTTGTCCCAGGTTCCGGCACTGCCGGTGAGCGTGACCTGTGGCTCTGCCGTCGGACGCTTGCGCACCATATTGATGGCTGCCGACGGATTGCCAGCGCCGGTGATCAGACCGGTGGCGCCGCGAATCACTTCGACGCGGTCGAACATCGCCAGATTCGGCTGCACGCCTGCCGTGAAGCCTGAGTAAGAGGCGGGGATGCCGTCGTACATGATGTTGTCGATGTCGAAGCCGCGGGACGTGTAGGTTTGTCGGCCCGGTCCGCTGGCCTGGCTGAGGAACAGACCGGGGGTATTTCTGACCACGTCGTTGACGCTGGTCATGGCCTGGTCGTCCATGCGCTGGCGGGTGATGACCGTCACCGCTTGTGGGGTTTCGCGCATGCTCAGGGGCAGTTTGGTAGCGGTCTGCATGACGCCGGTGGTGTAGGAGCCGGAGCCTTCCGTGGTCGTGCCCAGACGGTCATCGCTGATTTCGGTAGCGCCCAGTTCCAGCGTTCCGGTCGCTTGCGCAGGTTGAGTTTCTGCAGCGAAGACCACCTGAGAGGTCGCTATCCCGATGCCGATGGCCAACAGGCATGGCGTGAAACGAAAACGGCTTTGCAGTTGCTGGCCCGACATGACCTGACACTCCCTGAACGCCTTCCGTGGCTGCATGATAATGTTGATAAGAACGATTCGCGTTAGTGTGACAGATTGTTTCTGTGGGAAAAAGCCTACGCGGACAAATACTTAACAAAATTTTCACATCTTGGGGTGGGCTAATAATCAGGGCAGGCGGGTGTTTCGAGGAAAAGGAGGGAGGTAATGAGCAGCGGGTAAAATTCAGAGTGTGTGATGCATAGGCTGAGTTATCGCGGGTCGTGGGACGCGCCACGACCTCTCCGACGTAGCGCTATCGCGTGGCAAACACCGGACCGTGGGAGGCGGCTTGCCGGCGATGCAGTCGACGCGGTTTGTCAGAAAAATCGCGTCATCGTTCATCGCCGGCAAGCCGCCTCTTATCAAACAACCTGTAAGCCACTGAAGAAACGCGGTTTTGTGGGAGCGGACCGGGCGGCGTTCCGTTTGTCCGCGAAAAGGACGGTACATCCGACGCATATGCAGTGGCTGAATACTGCATTCGCGGACAAGTCCGCTCCCACCAAGTTTGCCGCGCGACAGCGCTACGTCGAAGAGGTCGTGGCGCCTCCCACGGAGGTAGCGTTGTTTCACAACCTCACGATGTGCCTCATGAGCCAGGCATCAATCAGAACTGCCAGTCCAGCGACAAGCCCACGCCATGAGTCTTGTCACGCGAACCCAGCAGGCCGTTGTAGTCCAGGTTGACCCGCGCATCCTTGCCCAGTGCAAGACTTGCGCGGGCACCGACGACCGCAGCGTCACGGTCCATCGAAACGCTTTGCACCGCGAAGGTGTTCACGCCACTGGCGAATGACAGATGTTGATCGGAGGAGGTGTCGCTCAGGTTGTGCTGCCAGCCCAGCGTTGCCGAGACGTCCAGCTTCTGCGTGTCGTTGAGGTTGAAGCGGTTGCCTGCGCGCACACCCAGCGTGGACAGCACGGTGTCGCGCGTATCGTCACCGCCCTTGAGCGCGGTGGCACCGCCTTTCTCGGTGAAGCTGTCGCTGTCCAGGTGCACATAAGCCAGGTTGGCGAACGGCTCCAGGGCCAGCGGTTGCAGGTTCAGACGATACGCCGCTTCGGTGAAGACCTGAGTGGACTGCGCATCACGCTTGACCTTCTGACGGTCCGAGAAAGGACCGAATTGCAGATCACGCTTCACGTCGATCCGGTGCCAGCTGTGGGACGCGCCCGCTGTCAGACGCATTGCACCCTGTTCGTGCCCGATATACGCACCCAGATGGTAGCTGTCAGCCGATGCCCGCGAATGGGTGTCATCGCCCAGGCTCAACGACGTATCGCTGTAACCGGCCATTGCGCCCAGTCGCGTGTGCTCGCTGATCAGACCGTCGACGCCCGCGAGCAAGCCGCCCAGTGATGACGTCGAGTTGGCACCGTCGCTGCTGCCGCTGTTCTTGCCCCAGGCACCCAGTGCCTTGACCCAGACATTGTTGTCATCGCTGCCCGGTGCCGGCTGGTCGTACAGGCCCGCGACCCGCAGACGATCACCCACGGCATCACGCAACTGACGACTGTCATTGATCAGTTGGGTCGCGATGGCCGGATGCACTTCACCCGACAGCTGCGTGAACGCGCGACGCGCCGTGGCCGTATCCGGGCTCAACGCCACACTCTCATACACCGCGTTACCAGCGCTCAATTGCTCGATGGCCGAGGCAACGCTGCGCTGATTGGACGTCTGTGCAACGCTGGCGAAGCTGTTGCCGTTACGCTCGACGGCCAGGGTGATCCCAGTGCCGGTATAGGCCAGGTTTCCGCTCAGAAACGCAGTGTTGGTCAGCACCGAACCAAACTGACCCTGAACGCCTCCCGCTGCTTGCAGCACATCGAACGGCCGGTTGAGGATGCTGTTGGTCTGGCTGCTGCTCAACAGCGACGGGTCGGTTTCCAGTGCCAACGCCATGGTTGCACCGGTGACCGTAGCCTGACCGCCGACCACGAGTCGGTCGCTGCCAGCCGGGGACAGTTCCACCGCGTAGGTGGAGCCCGGTGCCAGCAGCAGATCGCCCGCGACTCGCAGCGTGCCGATCGAGTTGCCCGGTGCGACCGTACCGCCACGATTTGCGGTCAGTGCGCCGACGCTGCCATTGCCGCCCAGTATGCCGCTGTCATTGACGGTCACCGCCGATGCCAGTGAGCCGTTGATGGCCAGGCGACCCTGATTGACCAGCGTTGGCCCGCTGTAGGTGTTGGCACCGGTCAGCATCAGCGTGCCGATACCTTGTTTGGTCAGGCCGCCATGCCCGGAAATGGCGTTACTCCAGACATCCAGCCCGCACTGCGGACCGCTGCAGGTGCGCTGGGTGGGTTTGCCCGCGTCGACCACGGCGCCGACGCCGGGAAGATCGACGACGAACTGACTGTCGCCGTAAGCGCCGTCGATACGGAACTCGGCTGGAATATCCGCCTCGGTGACCAGCATGCTCGGGCCGTTGATTGCCTTGCCCAGGTTGATCATGCCCCAACCGTACAGCGCGTCGATGCCCGGTGCGCCGAGGTCCGTGGCGGTGGTTTTCAGTACATCGGCCACTTGCGCGCCGGTCATGTAAGGGAAGCGCTCCATCAACACGGCCATGCTGCCCGCCACGTGCGGGGCCGCCATGGAGGTGCCGTTCTTGTTGGCCCAATCGGTGGTCAGGTTTTCAAGGCTGTTGCCGTTGATCACCGAACTGAAAATGCGCGTGCCCGGTGCCGATACGCAGAAGCTGGCGGTGTAGCCGCAGCGTGACGAGAAGGTGCTGAGCGTATAGGGCGTACTCACCGCAGCGGCGGCGTTCGGGTTCACCTGCAGCGCTGCGACCGTCAACCAGTTAGGCGCGATCTCCGGCACAAAGTAGCCAAGCCCGGCCATGGCGTCGGGGTTGTTCAGGTTGTAATCGTTGCCTGCTGCGAAGATCGTCACCACGCCGCTGCGTGCGGCATCGATTGCACCCTGATAGGCGCCGCCCGGACGCGTGCCGAGGATCTGACGGATCTGGTCGAACTGCAGCTGGGCGTCCTGCACGGTGAAATGCGGAAACGCGGGATCCTTGCCACCCTGGTCGAAGCGGTCAGTGATGCCGATGCCCCAGCTGTTGTTGATCACACGAGCGCCGCTGGCGACCAGCGCATTCCAGCCGGCCTGATAGACCGCGCCATCGTTACCGAGCACGATGCCGTCTTCTGGACCCGGGTCGCCATTGTCGGCGCTGATGATCTGTGCGTTGAAGGCTACGCCATGCATGGGCCCGCCATCGCGGCTACCGCCCGCAATTCCGCCGACGTGCGTGCCGTGGTTACCCAGTTTGCCTCCGGAGTCCAGGGTCGGTGCGCCGTCGTAACGAAACGCATCGCCAGCCTTCACCGGAATATACGGGTCGGTGTATTCGCGGATGCCGCTGGTGACCAGATTGATGACCTTACCGGTGCCTGAGAACTCCGGGTGAGCGGCGTACACCGGCTGGTCGAAAATGCCCAGCTTGATGTCCTTGCCGGTATAGCCCGCCGCATAGGCCTGATCGGCATTGATGGCTCCCAGCCCCCAGTCTGCGTTGAATTCGGCACTGCGCCAGCTGGCGGCATTGCCGGATTGTCCGGCCTCGACGTAAGGCGCAGCCTGCGCAACGCTCATGGTCGCGAGGTAGACCCCCAGTGCGCCGCAGGAGGCACGGTTGATCGCTCTGATGGACTGACGAAGAGAAGTGACAGAAACCTGTCGGGTGATAAACGCATCGTTCATGAAACTACCGTCCTTAGTTGACGCACACAAAACCCCGCGCGCATGCAGGTGCATGCGCGTTGTTCTTTTTTGAAGCGAGAGGCGTTACGGAATCAGAACTGCCAGTTGAGGCTCAGCCCGACACCGTGGTTTTTTTCACGACTGGCCAGTTGGCCGCTGTAATCCAGACTCACCCGGGCGTCCTTGCTCAACGCCAGACTGGCGTGGGCGCCGACCAGTGCCGCATCGCGCACCAGCGGTGAGCTTTCGAGACCGAAGCTTGCGCCGCCGGACGCGAACGCCAGGTGTTGCTGCGAGTCGGTGTCGCTCAGGTTGTGCTGCCAGCCGAGGCTGCCCGACAGCTCGAGTTTCTGCTGGTCAGTGAGGGAGATGGTTTTCAAAGCGCGTGCGCCGAGCGTGCTCAGTACGGCATCGCGTTTATCGCGGCCTGCCGACAAGGCGGCTGCGTCGCCTTTTTCGGTGAAGCCGTCAGTGGCCAGATGCACGTAGGCAAGGTTGGCGAAGGGTTCAATCGTCACTGGCTGCAGGCGGATGCGATACGCAGCTTCCGTGAACACCTGCGCAGTCTCTGCATCGTGTTTTGTCTTCTCACGGCCACTTGCGCCGCCGACCTGAACATCACGCTTGGCATCGATACGGTGCCAGCTGTAAGCGCTGCCCAGTGTCAGACGCAGCGCGCCGATTTCATGGCCGACATAAGCGCCCAGATGGTAGCTGTCGACCGAGGCACGTGAATGTGTGCCCGAACCCATGTTCAGCGAGCTGTCGCTGTAGCCTGCGACCAGACCCAGGCGGGTGTCGTCGGCCACGTTGCCATCGACACCGGCCAGCAGACCGACAATAGACGTCGTATAGCCAGCGGTGTCATCGCGTGAATCGGTCTTGCCCCAGGCGCCCAGCGCCTTGAGCCATACATTGTCCTGCGCCGTGGTATTGCCGTCAGTGCCGAACACGCTGGCGTTCAGACGCTCGCCAACCGCATCACGCACCTGGCGACTGTCGTTGATCAGCACCGTGGCGATCGCCGGGTAAATCTCGCCGGACAACTGCTGGAAGCTGTTGCGTGCCGACGCGGCAGTGGGGGAGAGCAGCAGGTTCTCGTAAACGGCGTTTCCGGCGCCCAGTAGCTCGGCAGCCGTGGCAACTGCGGCCTGATTGGGCGTCTGCGCGACGCTGTCGAACGCGGCGGTGCGTTCGATATTCAGAGCGATGCCGGTGGCGGCGTAATCGAGTCGGCCACCCAGAAACGCATAGCTGGACGACACACTGCCAAACTGGCCGCTGACGCCGTTGGCAGCCTGCAACACATTGAACTGACGACCTTCCAGCGTTTGGCCGGAGGTGGCGCTCAGAGCGATGGGCGTTTCATCCAGCGCCAGCGTCATGTTGGCGCCTGACACATTCGCACTGCCGGTGGCAACGATACGGTCGCTGGCTGTCGGCGAAAGCTCGACCGCGTAAGTCGATCCCTGCTCGAAAACCACGTCGCCGTTGACCTGCAAGGTGCCGATGGAATTGCCCGGCGCAACGCTGCCGCCGCTGCGAGCCGTCAGCCCGCCGATCTGACCGTTACCTCCCAATGTGCCGCCAGCATTGACCTGCACGGCAGAGGTCAACGAGCCGTTGACGGACAGCAGTCCGCCATTGACCAGCGTGTCACCCCGATACGTGTTGGCACCGTCGAGAATCAGTTGGCCCGCGCCGGACTTGATCAGGCTGCCCTGGTACTGGCGCTGTGCAGCGGCGGCCGCCCGTGCGGTGCCGACGGCATAATCGGTCTGATCCTGCTGACTGGCCGTGCTGGCCACGCCGTTCTGCCAGCCTTTACTGACCAGCGTCTGTTGCCATGTGGCTTGCTCGGTGCGGTCTTCGGCCTGACGCTGGATCAGCGCCTGATCGGAAATGTTGTTGCTCCAGGTATCGGTCTGGCCTGCGCCCAGCGTTGCATCGAAGGTGCCGAGCAACTGACCCGGCCCGCGCATGGCCCGCTCCAGATTTGCCGCGCCCCAGCCCACGTTGCCGTTGGGTGCCTGGGTGACCGAACCGTCCAGTTGGGTCGCTGTGGTCAACAGCACCTGCAGCGCCTGCTCGTTGTTCATGTAGGGGAAGCGTTCCATCACCAGCGCGAGCGCACCTGTGGCGTGCGGCGCAGACATCGACGTACCGGACTTGATCCCGTAACCACCGCCCGGCACGGTGCCGTTGATCAGACGTCCGGGCGTGGTGATACACCAGTATTTGGAGATGCCGCACTGGTTGTAACGTTGACCGTTGGTGTCGTCCAGGCCCGACACGGCGAGCCAGTGACCTTCAAGATCGGGTTGAAAATACGGTAGCGAGGCCCGCACGCTGGCATTGGCATACCCGCTGTTGCCCGCGCTGAACACATTGATGACGCCCTTGCGCGAGACGTTGGCCGCTTCGTCCAGCCAGGTTCCGCGGTTGTAGTGCTGGGCATAGGCGGCACGCATGCCATCGTAGGTGGCGTAGGTCACGTCGGAGGGCTGGCTGCCCCAGCTGTTGTTGATGACGCGCACACCGGCATCGGCCAGCGCGCCATACACCGCTCGGAAATAAAGCGGGTCCGGGCTCGGCCCGAACAGAAAGCTGTCGTTCTTGTTGGTGTTGCCGACGTAAACCTGCGCGTTGTACGCCACGCCATGCACGCCGACGCCATCGCGGGCTGCGCCCATGGTGCCGGTCACGTGGGTACCGTGTGTGTCGTTGTTCGGGTTGATGGCACCGGTAACGCTGAACGGCGAGCCATCGACATAGGTGCCGCTGGCGGTCACCGCATGAAAACGCGACGGACTGGCTTCAGGGTGGGAAGGGTCAAAACCAGAGTCCAGCGCACCGATCTTCACGCCTGCGCCGGTGATGCCTGTGGCATATGCCTGTTCGGCCTGAATACGGCCAAGTCCCCAGTCGCTCTGGAACTCGGCAGACCGCCAACTGGCAGCATCGCCCAACCTGCCTTGTTCGACGTAGTCGGCGTAGGCAGAACAGCCAAACGTGAAGGAAAGTGCGCAAAGAGCGCCTGTTGCAGCAGGTTTAATAGAACAACGGACAGCACTGACGGCTTTCGACTTTTGCATCCATGCACACCTTAAACTGATTAGCTCCCTATCGAGCGCCGTAAGAACATAGTCCCCACTTACTCGCTTGGCAACAGAATTGTTTCAGAATGGATACAAGTTTATTTATATATGAATAACGCATCAGGGATTATTTTTTATCGTGATAGGCCCTTGAATTATTGAACGAATTTCCACGTCTCGGATCAGGTGGAGAGGGTGGGGTGATGGCGTTTTAGTTGCACTTGCTTCCCGTAACTGGTTCGCTGCATGTTTGCAAATTGAACGGGCGTTAATGCAGGTCTCAGGCGTCTTGTCCTTTTGTTGGACAATATTGATGCGATGGTCTATGCGCTTTGCATCGCCTGAAGTTAAAACGAAGAATGATGAGGTGAGCCGCTCCAACGCACTTGACGGTGGTGTTGTGA
Source organism: Pseudomonas viridiflava (assembly GCF_900184295.1). Taxonomy (NCBI): domain Bacteria; kingdom Pseudomonadati; phylum Pseudomonadota; class Gammaproteobacteria; order Pseudomonadales; family Pseudomonadaceae; genus Pseudomonas; species Pseudomonas viridiflava. The sequence goes on along the minus strand of NZ_LT855380.1, from coordinate 4,048,425 downwards.
AAGTGGATGAATCACGTAAGTCCGGGGCGTTTTGCCATCATTTTTCTGAACCGCTTAGTTCACTTAATCGCCACGCTTATGTCTGTTACCCATCTAACGGGTGATGTTGTGAAGACTTTCGAATTTGTCACTTTTTGTTTGCTTTCGCGTTTAAATCCATGGTTATTATCGCCAGCGCTCCGGGTCACGAACCCGGGCCAAGGATTGCCATGACTACAAGCCGGGCAATCTCAGCCGATCGGGACAACCCAGGCGCTGACACCCCTGCGCAGGCCATTCCCCGTCGTTGACCCTCAAACGAAAGATGAGGTTTCAAGTGGTCACGCGGTATGCATTCTCCAGCTTCAGGGCTCTCGCGACCAACCTCGCCATAGACCCTTCCCGTACCTCAGCTGCTCGCGAGCCACGCTTTCACGCGTCTCCTGCAGGTCTGCCCTCATTCGCCGTTCAATCTGTGTCCACGCACGACAGCACATTGATCCCGCGGGCACGCGCTGCACCTTCCCCCTGATCGCTTGATCCGAACCTCTGAACCCATCCCGGCCTGCTCGTCGGGATCTGGCACCTGCCTGAGTGATCGGTGCACGGCTGCCTTCACATAAAAAATGTAGTCATGGACGGTGATTTCCGATGCTCGACAGATCTTCCTCGCGTGGGAAAAACCCTGCGCAGTTCGCTGCGTTGTCCGTACCAAACAGTTCCGGCGAGGAACAGTTGGCGGATGCACTGCAGTGGCTGGAATTGCCGCTGGACCGTCCTCGCCCGCGTGTGCACGATTTGCGCTACGACGTGCATGTGCTGGAGCTGGACGAGTCGCGGGTTCAGCTAGCTGCAGGGCTCGGTTCCGCTCATGGCTGCAGCCTGTTCACGGTCGTACTGGCTGCGTGGGCAGCAGTGCTGGCGCGGTTGTCTGGTCAGCATGAAATCACGCTCGGTACCCGCACGCCGGGTTGTGAGGCGATGCGGCTGCTGCGGGTGTCGTACACCAGCGCCATGACCTTCAACCAACTGCTCGATCACGTGCATGGCGAGCTCAATACGGCAGTCGAACCTCAGCCTGCGCGCGCCGGAGATCCAGCCGTTCAGGTGCTGTGTGTCGGTGATCATCACCAGGGTTTGCCTGCCGGTTTCGACCTTGCCTTGAGCCTTGTCGGAACGGGCAGTCGCATCGACGGGCAGTTGCACTACGCAACGGCGCTGTTTGACGCGTCGACGGTCCAGCGTTTTGCCGGCTACCTGCGCCGCACATTGCAGCAGGTCGTCAAGCAGCCTGACCAACCCGTCCTTTCGATCGACATGATGGGCGACACTGAACGTCAGCAACTGCTCCATGACTGGAACTCGGCGCAGCAGCCGTTCGACGAGAATGGTTATGTGCATGAATTGTTCGAAACACAGGTGCGTCTTCAACCTGACGCCGTTGCGGTGCGGTTCGGACAGCTGGCGCTGAGTTACGAACAGCTGAACCTTCAGGCCAACCGTCTGGCGCATTACTTGCGCAGCCTCGGTGTCGGCCCGGACGTTCGGGTCGGTATCTGTGTGGAGCGTTCGCCGGACATGTTGGTCGGTGTGCTGGCGGTGCTCAAGGCAGGCGGCGCCTATGTGCCGCTCGATCCCGGTTATCCGCAGGCCCGGCTGGCCCACATGCTGGCTGACAGCGCGCCATGTGTAGTGCTCACACAGAGGTCGGCAGATGCGGCCTTGCAGCGGGCGCTTGAAGGTTGCGCGGTGCTGCCAGCGTTGCTGGATATGGCTGAAACCGCGCCATGGGCCGCGCAGCCTGTAGACAACCCTGATCCTCGTGCGGTCGGCCTCACCGCTCGCCATCTGGCGTATGTGATCTACACCTCCGGGTCCACCGGCACGCCCAAGGGCGTCATGGTCGAGCACCGCGGGCTGCGTGCAGTGAGTGCTGCGTGGGGCCATCTTTATGACCTGCGTGCGCCGCTCAACCATCTGCAAATGGCGGGGTTTTCCTTCGACGTTTTCAGCGCCGACCTGATCCGGTCGCTGGGCTTCGGCGGCACCCTGGTGCTGTGCCCGCGCGAAACCCTGATGGACCCGCCCGCGCTCTATCGCCTGCTCAGTGAGGCCCGTATCGGTTTCGCCGATTTCGTACCGGCCGTGCTCAACCCGCTGCTGGCCTGGATCGAAAACAATGGTCATGACCTGTCGTTCATGCGCACGGTGGTCTGCGGCTCGGATATCTGGACGGCTCACAGCGCCCGGCAATTGCGCAGGCTGTGTGGCGATCAGGTGCAGATCGTTCAGGCCTATGGCGTCACTGAAGCCAGCATCGACAGCAGCTGTTTCGAGTTCGACGCCTACAGCTCGCTCGAAGGCGTCCTGCCCATCGGCCGAGCGTTGGCCAACACCCGGATCTATCTGCTGGACACGCTCGGGGCGCCGGTGCCAACGGGTGTCACCGGCGAATTGCATATTGGTGGCGCAGGCGTTGCGAGAGGTTATCTGAACCTGCCGCAAATGACTGCCGAGCGCTTCATCGAAAGCCCGTTCGTGGCGGGCGAGCGTCTGTATCGCAGCGGCGACCTGGCTCGTTATGGCGCCGATGGAAACATCGAGTTCATTGGCCGCAACGACACTCAGACCAAACTGCGTGGCTTGCGCCTGGAGTTGGGTGAAATCGAAGCGCGGCTGGCGCAGGTGCCGGGGATACGAGACAGCCTGGTGCTTGTGCGCGAGGACGAACGGGGCATCAAGGCGCTGGTGGCCTGGTTTTGCGCCGACGACGGCACGGTCCTGACGCCGCGCACGCTCCGTGAACAGTTGCAGATTCATCTGCCCGATTACATGGTGCCCGCCGCGTTCGTACGCCTGGCTGCCTTGCCGCTGACCCCCAACGGAAAAATCGACCGCACGGCGTTGCCCGCGCCGGATGCAGACGCCTTTGATCAACGTGACTTTCAGCCTGCCCAAGGGCCGCTGGAAACCGCGCTCGCAGTCATCTGGAGCGACGTGCTGGCGGTTGAACGCGTCGGCCGTGACGATCACTTCTTCGCCCTCGGCGGTCACTCGTTGCTGGTCATGCGGGTGCTGGCTCAGGTCCGGCAGCACCTGGGTCTGGAGGCATCACCCGCTGCGCTGTTTGCGGCACCGGTGCTGCATCAGTTTGCCGAACGTCTGGGCGCCCTGCAGAGCGCGGCGCGTCCGGCGATAACGGTCGTCGATCGAAGCGACACGCAAACGTTGTCGTCCGCCCAGCAGCGTCTGTGGTTTCTGGCACAGATGGAAGGCGGCAACGCGGCCTATCACATGCCGCTGAACCTGCGTCTGCGTGGCACCTTGCACGTCGCGGCGCTGGAACGCAGCTTCAATCGACTGGTGGCGCGCCATGAAGCGTTGCGCACCACGTTCGTGGCGGTTGAAGGCGAAGGGCGGCAGCGAGTCGAGGCGCCGGACTCAGGCATGCCGCTGCCGTTGATCGATCTGCGCAGTCACGCTGACGCCGAGGCGCGGCTTGTCCAATTGATGGACGAGGAGGGTGCCAAGCCGTTCGACCTGACGCGTGGGCCGTTGATGCGCGTCAGCCTGATCAGGCTGGCAGACGACGATCACGCCCTGTTGCTGACCCAGCACCACATCGTCTCGGATGGCTGGTCGGTGGGCGTGCTCACCCGCGACCTCGCGCTGCTTTACGAAGCGGCTTTGCAGGATCGCGACGCAGATTTACCACTGCTACCTGTGCAATACGTCGATTACGCCGCATGGCAAAGGCAGTGGCTGGCCAGTGACACCATTGAAGCGCAGCGGGCCTACTGGCGCGAAACGCTCACCGGCGCCCCCGTACTGCTGGAGCTGCCGACCGATCACAAACGCCCGGCAGTCCAGGATTATCGTGGCGGGTTCGTACCGCTGACCTTCGACCGAGCGCTGACGGACCGGCTCAAGGCGTTGGGCAGGCAGCAGGGCACCACGTTGTTCATGACATTGCTTGCGGCCTGGTCGCTGGTGCTGATGCGCCTGTCCGGGCAGCGCGATGTGGTGATCGGCGTGCCTTCGGCGAACCGCAGTCAGCAGGAACTGGATGGCCTGATCGGCTTCTTCGTCAACACCCTCGCGCTGCGCATGACTCAGCCGGAAAACGCTCCAGCGGCGCAATCGGTGGCGGGCTGGCTGCAACAGGCACGTCGCGTCGCCCTGGATGCGCAGGAACATCAGGAGCTGCCGTTCGATCATGTGGTGGAACTGCTCAACCCGCCGCGCAGCCTGGCGCACGGTCCGCTGTTTCAGGTGTTGTTCGCCTGGGAGCAGGATCAGGATTCGGACCTGATCCTGCCAGGTCTGGACATCAGCCCGATCCACGCCCATCAACAGGTGGCCAAGTTCGACCTGCAACTGGCGCTCAGCGAACAGGATGGACAGATCGTCGGCGGCCTCGAGTATGCGTCGGGACTGTTCGAGCCCGAGACGGTGGCGCAGTTCGGGGAATACCTGCGCCGCGTGTTGACGCAGATGGCCGATGACAGCGAGCAGTCGTTGTCGACCCTCGATCTGCTCGGCCCACAACAGCGGCGGCAGATGATCGATGACTGGAACCGCACCGAACGTGACTTCCCGGCCGCCGACTGTGTGCAGCGCTTCGAAGCGATGGCTCGGCGTACACCCGACGCCGAGGCGCTGCGTACCGAGGGGCAGACGCTGACCTACGCCGAATTGAATCGCGCCGCCAACCGCCTGGCCCATTACCTGATCGACAAAGGCGTGGGTCCTGAACAGCGCGTCGGTTTGTGTCTGGAGCGTTCGCCACAGATGGTCATTGGTTTGCTGGCGATTCTCAAGACAGGCGCCGCTTACGTGCCGTTCGACCCGGCCTATCCGCCTGAGCGTCTGTCCTTCATGTTCAGCGACGCAAGCCCGAGCCTGCTGCTCACGCAGTCTTCGCTTGTCGACGCGCTGCCACTGCCCGACAGCCATCTGCCGGTCTGCTGCCTGGACGTCGACACGCAAGACTGGGCGCAGCGTTCGGACACGGATCCGCTGGTCAGCGTCAGCCCGGACAATCTGGCATACGTGCTCTACACCTCGGGTTCGACCGGGCGGCCCAAGGGCGTGGCGCACAGCCGGCGCGCGCTGGACAACCTGATTGCCTGGCAGCTTGACGACGCACACACGCCGCGCCGGGTACTGCAATTCGCCTCGCTGAATTTCGACGTCTCGTTTCAGGAAATCTGCAGCACGCTGTGCCAGGGTGGCAGCCTGTTGTTGATGAGCGAAGCCAGCCGCAAGGACCTGGCGTCGCTGCGCTCGACACTGGTTGCAGAGGGCGTGCAACGAGCGTTCCTGCCGTTCGCCGTGTTGCAGCAACTGGCGGGCCTGACCGAGGCCGATGCGCCGATGCCGGAGGGTGGTTGCGAAATCATCACCGCAGGCGAGGCGTTGCAGGTCAACGATGAACTGCGCGCCTTTGTTCGTGGGCTCGGCGGTACACGGCTGCACAACCAGTACGGCCCGACCGAGACCCATGTGGTCAGCCAGTTCAGCCTGGTGTGCAGCGATGCCGCACACTGGCCGGACGCGCCGCCCATCGGGCGTCCCATCGCCAACACTCGGCTCTACGTGCTGGACCGCGACCTGAATCCGCAGCCGGTCGGCGTGGCGGGAGAGTTGTACATCGCCGGTGCCTGTCTGGCGCGTGGTTACCTGAACCGGCCGGACCTGACCGCCGAACGTTTTCTACCCGATCCTTTCAGCCCGCAACCCGGTGCGCGCATGTACCGCAGTGGTGATCTGGCGCGCTTCCAGACTGACGGCAACGTGCAGTATCTGGGACGCATCGATCAGCAGGTGAAGCTGCGCGGGTTCCGCATCGAGTTGGGCGAGATCGACAGCCTGCTGCACCAGCAACCCGGTGTGCAGGAAGCGGCCGTGCTGTTGCGCGAAGATGTCCCGGACGACAAGCGTCTGGTGGCTTATGTGGTCGGCAGCGCTGCCCCTGAAGCCCTGCGCAGCGCGCTGCAGCGTCACTTGCCGGAACACATGATTCCGACGGCCTGGGTCTCGCTGGCGCAACTGCCGCTGACCCGCAATGGCAAGCTGGACCGCCAGGCCTTGCCTGCGCCCGAGCGTCAGTCCGCAGCCTGCTACGAGGCACCGCGCAACGAGATCGAGCAACAGATGGCGCTGATCTGGGCCGAAGTGCTCAAGTGCGAGCGTGTAGGCATTCACGACAACTTCTTTGAGCTGGGCGGGCATTCGCTGCTGGCCACCCGGATGATCTACGCGATCAATCAGCGGATGGGCGCGCAGTTGTCCCTGAGCAGTCTGTTCAAGACCCCGGTTCTGATGGATCTGGCCGCGCAGGTACAGATCACCCGCGAAGATGACTGCCAGCCACCAGCGGCCCCGCTGCGCATCGAGCCGGATCGTGCTGCGCGTTATGAGCCTTTTCCACTCACCGATATTCAGCAGGCGTACTGGTTTGGCCGCGAAGCCTCGGTCAGCCTCGGCGGCGTCAGCGCCCACGGCTACGAAGAACTGCGCATTCCAGACCTCGACGCAGCGCGCTTCGAGCAGGCGCTCAATCGCATGATCCAGCGTCACGACATGCTGCGCGTGGTATTTCTCAGCGACGGCACGCAGCAGGTGCTGGAAACCGTACCGACCTATCACATGCCGCGCAGTGACTTGCGCGGGCTATCCGCAGACGCTGCGCTACAGACCTTGCAAGTGACCCGCGAGCGCCAGTCGCATCAGGTGCTGGACGCCAGCCGTTGGCCGTTGTTCGAATTCAGTCTGTCGCTGCTCGATGACGGTATCAGCCATCTGCATATCAGCCTCGATGCGTTGATCGTCGATGCCGCGAGCACGCAGATTCTGGCGCGTGAGTTGATGGCGTTCTATGCCGATCCGAATCAGGTGCTGCCGGAGCCGGGCCTGACGTTCCGCGACTACGTCCTGGCTGAGCACGCACTGCGCAACGAAAGCCGCTACGCGCAGGCACTCGATTACTGGCGTGAACGGGTGGCTACGCTGGCGCCTGCGCCGGACCTGCCGCTGGTGTGTCAGCCGGACAGCATTGCCCGGCCGCACTTCACCCGTCGTGACCGCGAGCTGTCGGCTGGGCAATGGTCGCAACTCAAGGCCGTTGCCAAACAGTTTGCCGTGACCCCGTCGGTAATGCTCCTGACCGCGTTCAGCGAAGTGCTTGCGTTGTGGAGTCGCCAGCCGCGCTTCACCCTGAGCCTGCCGTTGTTCAACCGCATGCCGCTGCACCCCGACGTGGATGCGATCATCGGTGACTTCACCTCGCTGGTGTTGCTGGAAGTCAGCATCGACGGCAACGCGAGTTTTACCGACAAGGCCCGCTCGGTGCAGGCGCGATTGTGGCAGGACATCGATCATTCGGCAGTCAGCGGCGTGCGCGTGTTGCGTGAGCTGTCCCAGGCCCGTGGCGTGCAGCAGACCGCGATGCCCATTGTGTTCAACAGCACGCTCTCGGAAGCTGCGCCGGAACTGGCCGAGTTCAACCTGGCCGATGCGTTGAACGCCCGGCACATGCACAGCATTACCCAGACCCCACAGGTGTGGCTCGACCACACGTTGCTGGAGCTGGAAGGGCGTTTGTTGTTCAACTGGGACAGCATCGACGAGCTGTTTCCCGACGGCCTGATCGAGCAGATGTTCGTGGCCTACAACGCACTGCTCGATGCACTGCTCGAACCTTCTGCATGGAACGCCAGCACGCCGCAACTGCTGCCGGTGGCTCGCCTGCCCGCGCCAGTCGATCTCCCGGTCGAATCGCCTCTGATGCACGAACTGTTTGACCGGCAGGCGCTGGCGACACCCGATGCGCTGGCGGTGATCGGGGTGCAGCGGCAGTTGAGCTACCGGCAATTGCGTGCAGAAGCCCAGGCGCTGGGCGCGCGGTTGCAAGGTCTGGGCGTGGTGCCCAATCAACTGGTCGCCGTGGTCATGGAGCGCGGCTGGGAACAAGTGGTCGCGACGCTGGCGATTCACTATGCAGGCGGTGCCTACCTGCCCATCGACCCGACGCTGCCCGCCGAACGTCTTCGACACATTCTGGAGCGTGCCGAGGCGAGTCTGGCCTTGACCCAGCCTGCCTTGGTGACACGCATCGAATGGCCGTCGCAGATCAAGGTGCTGACCGTGACCGATGCGGTTCCGGCAGAACAGACCCCGTTGCAGCCAGTCAGTCGCGCAGCCACCGATCTGGCTTACGTGATCTACACCTCGGGCTCCACCGGCATGCCCAAGGGTGTCGTCATCGACCACCGCGGCGCGGTCAACACACTGCTCGACATCAATCGCCGCTATGCCGTCGGCCCGGCGGATCGGGTGCTGGCGATCTCGTCGCTGAGCTTCGATCTGTCGGTTTATGACTTCTTCGGCACGCTGGCCGCTGGTGCAGCGGTGGTGCTGCTCGATCCGCAACAGGCGCTCGATCCGGCGCACTGGATGACGCTGATTCGCGAGCATCGCATCAGCCTGTGGAACTCGGTGCCCGCGTTGTTCGGCATGCTGCTGGAATACGTGGAGAGCGAGCGCGGTGAACTGCCGGCGAGCCTGCGTGTGGCGATGCTGTCCGGCGACTGGATTCCCCTGACGCTGCCCGAACGCGCCTGGGCGCTGCAGCCAGGTTTGAGTCTGAACAGCCTGGGCGGTGCAACCGAGGCCTCCATCTGGTCAATTCACTATCCGGTGCAACAGGTCGAACCGCAGTGGCGCAGCATCCCCTATGGCAAGGCGCTGGATCATCAACGCTTTTACGTGCTCGACGAGGCGTTGCAGCTTCGGCCGACCTGGGTCACCGGGCAGCTGTATATCGGCGGCATCGGTCTGGCCAAAGGCTACTGGCGTGATGAGGTGTTGAGCGCAGGCAGCTTCTTCGCCCATCCATTGACCGGCGAGCGCCTGTACCGGACCGGTGATCTTGGACGTCTGCTGCCCGACGGCAACATCGAGTTTCTGGGCCGTGAAGACACGCAGGTCAAGGTTCAGGGCTATCGCATCGAGCTGGGCGAAATCGAAGCCGTGCTCAATCGACACCCCGGCGTACAGAGCGCCGTGGTGAGAATTCTCGGTGACACGCTGGGCGAAAAACGCCTTGCCGGTTATGTGCTCAAGGACGATCCGGCATTGCAGGTCGGCGACTTCACCCAGTACCTGGCCGACAAGTTGCCAGCCTACATGGTGCCGTCGTCGTTCACCTTCGTGCAGGAATGGCCGCTGTCGTCCAATGGCAAGGTCGATAAAAAGCGCCTGCCGGAACCCGAGGAAGCACCACTGTCAGGTCCGGTTCTAGAGGTTGAGGGTGCGCAGGAAGAACGTCTGGTCGCCATCGTGCAGGACGTGCTCAAACGCTCGGCGATCAGCGCCGATGCCAACCTGCTGAGCCTGGGCGCGACCTCCATCGACATCGTCCGAATCAGCAACGCGCTGTCCGGCGAACTGCACTTCCGTCCCAATGTCGCGCAATTGCTCGCGCAGCCCACGCTGCTGAATCTGCTCGCCCTGTATCGGCAGAGCGGGTCGCAGAGCACTGCGGCGAGCCACGCTGGGGAGCGAGTGGCCCAGCCTGAGCAAACAGTCGAGAAGGTCATCGAAGACCCCGATCAACGAGCGCGTTTCAAGGCCGACCAGCGCGGCCGTCGCGCCTTCGACCGGGATCTGCCGGAAGTGCGGCTGCAACGGCCCGACGACAGCTTCTACACGCAGCGTTTCAGTGATTACCGCTCGGTGCGTCAGTACGCGACGCAGCCGGTCGAGGTCGCGGCCTTTGCCGAGTTGCTGGCCAGTCTGGCGCAGGGGCAACTGGACGCTCAGGTCAAATACCAGTTCCCGTCCGCAGGCGGTTTGTACCCGATTCAGGCCTACCTTTACATCAAGCCGCAAAGGGTCAACGGCGTGCCCGGTGGCGCGTATTACTACGACCCTGTGCAGCATCGCTTGCTGGCGCTGGGCAGCGGTGTGCTGGACCCGGACACCTACGACTACTTCGTGAACCGGCCGGTGTATGAAAACGCCGCGTTCTCGCTGTTCTTCATCGCCGACATGGCCGCCATCGAGCCGTTGTACGGCGAGCGCAGCCGTGACTTCTGCCACATCGAAACCGGTGCGATGGCGCAGTTGCTGACCATGACGGCAGCCGACTACGGCCTCGGGCTGTGTGGCATGGGGTCGCTTGAGGAACACCAATTGCCTGCGTTGTTCGATCTGGGCGCGAGCCATCGGCTGATCTATTCGATGGTCGGCGGCGTGCGGGCTGTGGGTGAGCAGCGCAGGGATCACATCGAGGCGTTTGTGTCCGATCCACACGCTGAACTGCCCGACGACTACGACATGGAAGAGGTTGAAATATGAACGCCCGTCAATTGCTGGAACTGTTCGACCGCCATGCCGTTGCGCTCGAAGTGGATGGCGACAAACTGCGCTGCAAGGCGCCGCGTGGTTTTCTCACGGACGAAATGCTCCAGGCACTCAAGCTTCACAAGCTGGAGCTGATCGCCCGGCTGAACGGGGCCGATCCGGCCGCGATTCCCCGACGCAGCGATGGGCAGGCCGACGTGCCCCTGTCGTTCTCCCAACGCCAGCTGTGGTTCCTCGACCAGCTTGAACCGGGCAGTGCGTTCTACAACGTGCCGACGGCCGTCACTCTGAAAGGGCCGCTTGATGTGACGGTGCTGGAAAGCGCGCTGAACGGGCTGGTCGCACGCCATGAAATATTGCGCACCACGTTTCGCAGCATTGACGGCGAGCCGCGTCAGGTGGTGCACGCGGCCATGCCGCTGATGCTGTCCGTGACCGATCTGCGGAGTGCCGCAGATGCCGAGCGGGAGACGATCATCAGGGCGGCCGTCGAGCACGACGCCAAATCGCCGTTTGATCTTGCTCACGGCCCGTTGTTTCGCGCTTCGCTGCTGCGCCTGGCGGACGACGAATACCTGTGGTTGTACTGCGTGCATCACATCATTGCCGATGGCTGGTCCATGGGGGTCGTGTTGCATGAAGTCGCCGCGCTGTACGGCAACTTTCTGCGAGGACAGCCCTCAAGCCTGCCACCGCTTGCGGTGCAATACGCCGATTACGCCTGCTGGCAACGGCACCGTCTTGGCGGCGGGGCGCTGGAACAACAGCTCGATTTCTGGCGGCGCACGTTGCACGACGCTCCGCCATTGCTGACCCTGCCCACCGACCGGCCACGGCCCAGAGTGCAGCGCTATGCCGGGGCGACCTTCAGTTCGTCGCTGGACGCTACGACCTTGCGCGCACTCACTTCGCTGGGCCGTGAGACCCGTGGCACGTTGTTCAATGTGCTCACGGCGGCGCTGTCGGTGCTGCTGTGGCGCTACAGCGGTCAGCAGGATCTGTGCATCGGCACGCCGTTCGCCAACCGGACTCGTCCCGAGGTCGAGCCGCTGATCGGGCATTTCGTCAACACGCTGGTGATTCGTCAGCGCCTGGACCCGCAGCAGACCTTTGCCGAATTGCTACGTGAGGTGCGCACGACGCTGCTGGACGTGCACACCCATCAGGACGTGCCGTTCGACCGGGTCGTCGAAGCGGTCAACCCGCAGCGCGATACGGCTTACTCGCCGCTGTTCCAGGTCATGCTGGTGCTGCAGAACACCCCCGGCGCTGCCGTGCAGTTGCCGGGCGTCGAGATGGCGCCGTACATCACCGGCAGCGCAACGGCCAAATTCGATCTGGCTTTCGAGTGGGTCGAGCGCGACGGCAGGCTGAACCTGCTGGTCGAATACAACACCGACCTGTTCGACGTCACCACCATCGAGCGCCTCAGTGCTCATTACCGGCATCTGCTGGAGCAGATCGCGCAGGATGCCAAGCAGCCGATTGCAGCCCTGCAATTGCTCACTGAAACAGAGCGCGAGCAGATGCTGATCGAATGGAACCGCTCGGCTCCGCTGGGGCAGGTTGCCGAGTGCGTACACAGCCTGGTCGAGGCTCAGGCCGCTGCGCATCCCGACGCCTGTGCCGTGGTTTTCGAAGATCAGTCGCTGAGTTACGCCGAGCTCAATACCCGGGCCAACCGGCTGGCGCACTACCTGCGTGAGCAGGGCGTCGGTCCTGACGTTCGCGTAGCGGTGTGCATCGAGCGTTCGCTGGAACTGCCGGTGGCCCTGCTGGCCGTGCTCAAGGCGGGCGGCGCCTACGTGCCGCTGGACCCCGATTACCCGGTCGGTCGCCTCGGTCACATGCTCAGCGACTGCCGTCCGGCCGTGCTGCTGACCCTGGGCAACGCCCGTGCGATTCTGCGGCAGGCGCAGCAGGATGCCGGTTGGGAAGCGCCGGTGTTCGACGTTCAGGCCGACGCCGGGCTCTGGGCCGGTTGCGCCACACAGAACATTGATCCGCGCAGTATCGGGCTGACCGCTGATCATCTCGCCTACGTGATCTACACCTCGGGCACCACCGGGCTGCCCAAGGGCGTCATGGTGGCGCATCGTGGCCTGAGCAATCTGCTGCTGTGGTGCCTGCAGGTCTGCGGCGAATCCGGCGCGATGCTGCACAAGATTCCGTTCGGCTTCGACGCCTCGGCCTGGGAAACCTTCTGGCCGCTGGCCACGGGCGGGCGATTGGTCATTGCGCGTCCCGGCGGGCATTTCGAACCGGGCTATCTGGCACAGGTCGTCCGTGAACAGCGGGTCACGGCCATGGTGTTCGTGCCCGCCATGCTGCAGCTGTTTCTGGACGTCGATGAAGTGACCGCGTGCGACTCGCTGACGGACGTGTTCAGCGGTGGCGGCGAACTGTCACCTGCGCTGGCCCGACGTTTTCAGGAGCGCTTGCCCAATGCCCGCCTGCACAACGTGTATGGCCCCACCGAAACCACAGTCATCAACAGCATCTGGACCCTGGAGCCCGGCGCCGAAGTGCCGGCCCGTCAGTTACCGATTGGGCGGCCCATCGCCAATAACCGCCTGCACGTGCTGGATGAGCGCGATGCGCCGGTGCCGGTCGGTGTCACCGGCCAGTTGCACATTGGCGGCGTAGGTGTTGCGCGGGGCTATCTCGGGCTGGATACGCTGACGGCCGAGCGCTTCATCGACAGCCCGTTCGTGGCCGGGGATCGGTTGTACCGCAGCGGCGATCTGGCGCGCTATCGGGCGGACGGTCAGGTGGAGTTTCTCGGCCGCAACGATTTTCAGGTCAAGTTGCGCGGCGTGCGCCTTGAGCTGAGCGAGATCGAAGCACGACTGGACATGTTCCCGACCCTGCGTGCCTGCGTGGTGCTGATGGTCGGTGATACGGCACAGAATCAACGGCTGGTAGCGTGCTATGTGGCTGACGAACCGCTGGACGAAGCCACACTGCACGCGCATCTGGCCGTGACCCTGTCCAGCGCGGTGCTGCCCAGCGCCTACTTGTGGCTGGAAAAACTGCCGTTGACCGCCAACGGCAAGGTGGACCGTGACGCGCTGGCAGCCCTGGCCGATCAGGATCTGGCCGCGCGTCAGGTCAACCTCGGCAGCCCTCGGGATCACATCGAGCTGGCGCTCTATCAGATCTGGAAGAGCCTGTTGCTGGCGCCGCAGATTGGCATTCGCGACAACTTTTTCAACGTCGGCGGCACCTCGATTGCGGCCATCAAAATGGCGTATCAGATCGGTCAGACCTTTGCCGTTGACGTGCCGGTGCGGGTGATCATGGCTCACCCGACCATCGAAGCCCTGGGCGGCTGGCTGCGCACTGGCGCCGACCTTGCCGCTGCGCAAGGCAACCTGATCGAGTTTCGCCGGGGCGAGGGGCGACGCAATGTCGTGTGCATCCACCCGGCGGGCGGAACGGCGTTCTGTTACTTGTCGCTGGCCAAGGTTCTGCCGGAGCACGTCGGAGTCTATGGCGTGCAGTCGCCGGGCCTTAATTCCGGAGAAAGCACCGAGCCGACTGTCGAAGCCATGGCCGAGGCCTACCTGCGCCTGATCGAACCGATGACCGACCGGCCGCTGATTCTCACCGGCTTGTCGTTCGGTGGGCTGGTGGCCTATGAAATGGCCCGACGCCTGACCGCAGCGGGGCATCGTCAGGTGACCGTGGTGCTGCTCGACACCCAGGGTTCGGACGATCCGGGTTTCCGGCAGCAGATCGGCACCGTGGACATGGCCGAGTTTCGCGACAAGCTGGTGCGCTTCAACGGCATGTATCCGGGCATCGAAGACGCGCAGGTCGAGCGCTATTTCCATCTCTACAACCATAACCGGCTCGCCATGGCGGCTTACGACTGCGCGCCGCACGCCGGCCGGATCGTGCTGATTCAGGCCCGCGAAGGCTTCAGTCGTCGGCAACTGCATGAACTGCGCGGCTTCTGGCGCCGCCGTGCAGGCGACGGCTATCTGGCCAGGCTGGTGCATGGCGGGCACTGGGACATGCTGGAAAGCGCTGAAGTGCATCGCGTCTCTGAGGTTCTGGGGCTCGAGCTGCAACGTTTCGATACGCAGGAGGCGAATTGATGGACATTTACAAGAGCGGTGCGCAAACCCCGGCGACCTTGCTGGGTCGTTTTGCCGGGCAGGTCCGCCGCCAGCCGCAGGCACTGGCGGTGATCGACCAGCAGACTCATCTGAGCTACGCACAACTGGCCAGCGCCAGTGAACGTATCGCTTGCGGGCTCAAGGCTCGCGGCGTAGAACCCGGCCAGTCCCTCGCGCTGTGCATGCCGCGCAGCTGGCAGTGGCTGGCAGCGATGCTGGGTGCCCTGAAGGTCGGCGCCGTGGTGGTGCCACTGGACGCGGCCAGCCCGCTTGCGCGTCGGGAACTGATGCTGGCTGATGCCGGGTGTGTCGGTCTGGTGACCCTGACGAATGATCTGGACTGGACGCCGTCGGTCTGGCAGGTGGGCGTCGAGGCGTTGCTGGATCATCCCGATCATCCCGTCCAGCTGCTCGCCGAATACTTTGCCGAGGTGATGTTCCTGTTCTACACCTCCGGCACCACAGGTGTGCCAAAAGCGGTCGAGGTCGGCGAGCGTGGTCTGCTGCGGCTTGCCGAGCCTGAGGGTTATATCGAGATTCGTGCGACTGACCGGTTCGCCTGCCTGTCCAATCCGGCATTCGATGCGTGCAGTTTCGAGGTCTGGGCACCGCTGCTCAATGGCGGCTGCTGCGTGATCATCGCTGACGACGACCTGCACGATGCGCGACGCCTCGCCGAGGTGCTCGAAACGCAGCGGGTCGACAACCTGTTCATGACGGTTTCGCTGTTCAACACCTTAAGCGCCGATTTTCCGGCCTGCTTCGCCAGCCTGCGTCAGGTGCTGATCGGCGGCGAACAGGTCAGCGCTGCTGCTGTGCGCGCCTGGTACCACGTCAATCCCGGCAGCCAGTGCCGGATCTTCAACGCGTATGGCCCTACCGAATGCACCACGTTCGCGTTGACGTACCCGATTGCCCGGAATTTTCAGGGCGATTCAGTGCCGATCGGCCGACCGTTGCCAGACACCGGACTGTGCGTTCTGGATGCCCAACAATGCGCGGTCAAGCAGGGCGAAGCAGGCGAGCTGTATCTGAGCGGCAGCGGCGTCGCGCGTGGCTACCGCAATCGCCCGCACGACACGGCGCACAGTTTCGTGCAGTTGCGCGACCCCGAAGGTACAGAACGGCGCTATTACCGAACCGGCGATCAGGTGCGGCTCAACAGCGAAGGGTTGATCGATTACCTGGGCCGCATGGATCGTCAGGTCAAGGTTCGCGGCTTTCGTATCGAGCCGGGCGAGGTCGAGCAGCGTCTGCTGGAGCACTCAGATGTTGCTCAGGCCTACGTCTGCACGCGCCGACACGCTGCTGAAGACCATCAGTTGCTGGCGTTCATTGTGCCGCGACACCCGTTGGACTATCGCGAGTTCGACACGCATCTGCGTACGCAACTCGCACCGTGGATGCGCCCGCATCAGCTGTTCGTGGTGCAGCGTTTGCCGCTGACCGCCAACGGCAAGATCGACCGCGATGCACTGCTGGCCCAGCAGTTGGCACCCTGGCGCGCGGCTGTCGAACAGCCGGGTCACGAAGCGCCTGTTGCGCAAGCGCAGTCAGCGGCGCTGGATTGGCTGCTGAGTCAGGCCCGCACCTTACTGTCGCAACCTGCGTTGTGCGCTCAGGACGACTGGCTGGGCAGTGGCGGCGATTCGCTGAAAGCCATGCGCCTGCGTTCGATGATTCGCACCCGTTGGCAGCGGGACATCACCATGAGCGCGCTGCTCAGCGAGCCGTTCGCAGCGCTCGCCGAGCGCTTGAATGCCGAGCAGAACATCGCTTCCGGTTATCCCGTAGCACCCGCCATCAGCAACGACCGGCGTCAGCCTGCAACTGCCGAACAGAGCCGACTGTGGTTGCTGCAACAGCGCACGCCGGACTCGACCGCCTACAACGTGCCGATCATCCTGAACCTGGCGAACGGGGTTCGGACTCAGGCGCTGGCCGATGCTGTGGATCGCCTCGTGGCCCGGCATTCGGCGTTGCGCATGGCGTTCGAGTCCGGTCCTGACGGGCTGTATCAGGTGGTGGCCGAGCACGGCACGCCATGCAAAGTCTTTGCGCCCGGGCATTTCACGCAGGACACTTGGCGCAGCTTTGCGACGCTGGTCTTCGACACGCCGTTCGATCTGTCGATGCCGACCCTGTTTCGGGCCTGGCTGCTGCCGTTTGCCGATGGCAGCTGTCGGCTGTTGATGAACCTGCATCACATCACCACCGATGGCTGGTCAATGAACCTGCTGTTCGATGATCTGACGCAACTGTACGAAGATGCGGCGCAGGGCCGAACCACAACCGATGCAATGCCGAACCTGACCACCCTGGAATTCGCCCAATGGCAGCGTCAGTGGCGCGTGGCCCCGCAATACCGCGATCAGCGTCGGGCGCTGGCTGAACTGCACCGTCGTCAGGACACGCCTTCATCAGCGCTTTTGCCGGTGCGTGCTGTCAGCCCGCAGGCCCGTCTGTATCGGCAGCCGCTGGGCGAGTTGCGCAGCGCCGCACTGGATCGCTTCTGCAGCCGCCAGCGCTTTACCCGGTTCGACGTGCTGTTCAGTGTCTACGCCTGGAGCCTGTATGCCCTGACCGGTTGCGAGCGGCCACGGATCGCCAGTCCGGTATCGAACCGGCCGCTGGCAGAGTTCGAGCACGCGCCGGGCATGTTCGCCAACACCGTGCTGATTCCGGCTGCGTTCAATCATGAGGTGATCTTGTGCGAGCAACTGCGCATTCAGACTGACCTCGTGCGCGAGGTGCTGGCGTTGCAGGATGTGGCTCTGGCCGATCTGGTTGAAGACCTGCGGCTGTCATCCGGTTCGGCCCTGTTCGATTTCATGTTCGTGCTGGAAAACACCGACTACGCCAGCCTCAACGACGGGCCGCTGCAGGCCACGCTGGAATTCAACGAAACGTTGCAGGCCAAGTGTCCGCTGACGTTGCTGGTGGTGCAGGGCGGATCGCAGCTTGAATGCTGGTGGGAGTACCAGAGCAGTCACTTCGATGCGGCACAGATCGACGCCATCAACATACTGTTCCAGCGTGGTCTGGACGCTCTGCTGGAGCGCCCGACCGCGACGCTGCATGACGTACTTGTACCGCATCGTTTCGGCCTGCCACCGGCCAGTGTCGGCGACCGCACCGAACCGCCATTCACGACCCTGGCCGACTGGTTCGAACATCAGGCGCTGTGCACACCGCAGTCCATCGCGCTGGTCGCTGACCAGCGCGATGTGAGTTACGCCGAGCTGAATACATTGGCCGATACCCTGGCTGCGCTTCTGGTCGAGCAGTACCCGGCGAATGATCAAACAAAAGAGCCACTGCAAGTGGTGCTGTATCTGGACGCCTCGGTCGAGCACATCGTCGCCTTGCTGGCTCTGGCCAAACTCAACCTGACTGCCGTACCACTCGACCCCGGCTATCCGCTGGCCGTTCAGCGCCAGGTGTTGCAACAGGCGCAGCCGCACTGCCTGCTGTTCAGCACCGCGACCGAAGCGGCACTGAATGAACTGGCTGTCGAGCGCTTCGTCTGCCATCGCGTTGACCTTGATGCTGCGCCGCGATCGTTGCAGCGCCCGCGACACAACGGCGAACGCCCGCTGTACACCCTGTTTACCTCGGGCTCCACCGGCACGCCAAAAGGTGTGCAGGTGCCGGACCTGACACTCTGCAACCTGCTGCAATGGCAGCGTACCCAGGGTCAGCTCCCTGCACGATCCGTTACCCTGCAATTTTCCATGCTGTCCTTCGACGTCTCGTTTCAGGAGATTTTCAGCACCCTGTGCGGTGGCGGAACCTATCACCTGATCAAACCGAGCTGGCGTCAGGATGCGCAGGCATTGCTGGATTATTTGCTCGAAGCCCGTATCGAGCGATTGTTCCTGCCCTGTGTGGCCTTGCAGCATCTGGCGCAAACCGCGGTCGGCCAGAAGGTGTACCCGCAGGCCTTGCGCGAGGTGATCACGGCGGGCGAGCAACTGCTCTGCACCGATGCACTGCGCGACTGGTTTGACGGCATGCCCCAGGCGCGCCTGTTCAATCATTACGGCCCGACCGAAACCCATGTGGTCAGCGCCTGGCGCCTGCCCGAGTCCGTTCGCGACTGGCCGTTGCGAGCACCCATCGGGCGAGCGGTGAGCAACGCGCTGTTGCTGCTGGTGGATGACTTCGATCGTCCCGTTCCTGCTGGCAATCGGGGTTATCTGCTGGTGACCGGACCGATGATTTCCCGCTGCTACCTCGCAGATCCTGCGCTGAATGCCACGCGCTTCGTCGAGCTGCCACGGCCCGATGGCAGCACGGCGTTGTTCTATCGCACGGGCGATCTGGCCTGCGCCGATGCCGAGGGGCGTTTGCACTATCTGGGGCGTGACGATCAACAGGTCAAAATCAGCGGTCAGCGTCTGGAACTGGGGCAGATTGAAGCGGCGCTGATGCAGCACCCTTCGGTGATCAATGCAGTCGTGATCTTTCAGGACGAGCCGCAGCGCCTCACGGCCTGTCTGCACCTGGACGGCACGCCGCTCGATCTTCAGGCGCTGGATCGTCAGGTGGCGCTGCACCTGCCCGCCCATGTGCGCATCAATGAATACCGCCAGCTCGACGTCTGGCCGCGCACGCCCAGTGGTAAGATTGATCGCAAGGCATTGACCGGGCTGGGCGTGGTGCTGGAACGCTCGTTTACTGCGGCACCTGCCTCGCAGCTCAGCCCGCTGGAGCAGCAGTTGACCGAGCTGTTCGTGGCGGTGATCGGACGTCCCATCGAGCCGGATCAGACGTTTTTCGAGGCCGGTGCGACCAGTCTCGGCCTGATGCGGCTGCATGCGCGCTATGCCCAGGCATTGCCGCAGGCCGTTTCGATGTCCGACCTGTTCGAACACGTCACCGTGCGGCGTCTGGCGCACCATCTGGGCAGTTCGTCATCAGCGCCGGTCACGCGCGAGCAGGGCGTCGATGCTGTCGATACCCGTGAACAACCCATGGCAATCATCGGCATGACCGTCAACGTGGCCGGTGCTAAGAATCTGGCCGAATTCTGGACGATGATTCAGGGCAATCAGGTGGGCATCGAGCAGTTTGCCGCCGTCGAGGGGCAGGTGGGCGCTCGCAGTCAGCTGGCGGGTCTGCTGGATTTCGACCCTGAGTATTTCGGCATCAGCCGTCAGGAAGCCCGTCTGATGGACCCGCAGCAGCGGCACTTGCTGATGGCCTGTGTGCAAGCGTTGCAGCACGCGGGGATGGTCCCGAAAACCGACGGTCCGCGCATCGGGCTGATCGCCAGTTGCGGCGAGACCACGTACTTCCAGCAGATGCTGCGCGAGAGCGCTGACGGCGATCTGCCTGACGGCTTTCAGATGGCGTTGCATCACGACAAGGATTTTCTGGCCACCAAGGTCGCTTATCACCTGGACCTCACCGGCCCGGCCATGAGTGTTCAGGCCGCGTGCGGCAGTTCGCTGATCGCGGTCCATCTGGCCGGTGCCCTGCTGCGTCAGGGTGACAGCGACTTGATGCTGGCCGCTGGCGTGCTGGTCGATCCGAC
The DNA here is from genome assembly GCF_900184295.1 of Pseudomonas viridiflava. Taxonomy (NCBI): domain Bacteria; kingdom Pseudomonadati; phylum Pseudomonadota; class Gammaproteobacteria; order Pseudomonadales; family Pseudomonadaceae; genus Pseudomonas; species Pseudomonas viridiflava. The sequence continues at coordinate 4,028,415 of NZ_LT855380.1, read as the reverse complement.
GCTGACCGATGGCTATCGCCACCGTTCCCAGCACATCTTTTCCCGCGATGGACTGTGTCGGCCGTTCAGCGAGGACGCCAGCGGCACCATCGGCGCCAGTGGTTATGGCGTCGTGGTGCTCAAACCGCTGGCTCGCGCCAGGGCTGACGGCGACCGGATCTACGCAGTGGTCGAGGCCACGGCGCTGAACAACGACGGTCGCAGCAAGATGAGCTACACCGCGCCTTCTGTGGCGGGGCAGACGGCGGTCATCCGCGATGCCATGCGCAAGGCAGGCGTGGGCGGAACCGACATGGGCTACATCGAAGCCCACGGCACCGGCACCTTGCTGGGTGATCCGGTGGAAGTCGCGGCGTTGAGCAAGGCGTTTGGCCCTGCGCCGGCTGCCAGTTGTGCGCTGGCCTCGGTGAAAAGCCAGATCGGTCACCTGGGCGCAGCGGCAGGCGTGGTCGGGCTGATCCGTGCAGCGCTTGCGGTCTTTCACAGCGTGATCCCACCCAACCTCGGCTTTTCCCGGATCAACCCGCAGATCGACCTGGAACACTCGCCGTTCTACATCCCGACCACGTCGCGGCCATGGCCGGAAGGGCGCCGACGGCTGGCCGGGATCAGCAGTTTCGGCATTGGCGGCACCAACGTCCACGTCATTATCGGCGCCGCGCCACAGGCCGAAATCGTCCCGCAGGACGACGTGCCGTGTCTGCTGCTGTCGGCGCACAGCCGTTCGGCGCTGGAGCAGGACATGGCGGTCATCGAAACCTGGCTCAACACCTTTCCCGAACAGCGGACCGCCGTGCTGCGGCATGTGCAAACCGGGCGCCGCGCCTTGCGCTGGCGCTTCGCGATGATCTGTCCACCGAATGAAACGGTGTGCCTGCAGCCGTCGTTGATCAGGGACGTCGTGCCATCGGAGGCCCGCGTGACGGCCAGCGAGCTGTCGCCGCACGCTTTGCTGGACGCCTGGTATGGCGGGGCGACGATGGACTGGCCGACACGTTCAGCGCCACCGCCGTGGGACCTGCCGCCGTCGGCCTTCGATCTGCAGACCTATCGGTTTCAGGCATCGTCTGCTCTTGAAAAAGTTACTGAGCGACAGCCCGTGGCCGACTGGTTTTATCAACGGCAATGGCAGCGGGTGCGGCGCTTGAGTTCACGCCCGCCGGCTCAACCTCGGGAATTGCTGGTGGTGTGCAACCACGAGGCCCTCGACGAAACACTGCGCAGTTGCCTTAAAGATGTCTATCGGCGAGTGGTCGAAGTCACGGCGGGCAATGGCTTTCAGCGACTCGCCACCGACCGCTTTGTGCTGGATCCGCTGGACACCCCGGCGCTCACGCGCCTGCTCGACATTCTGGCCGGAGCGGACGGGGATCAGTCGGCACCGCTTGAGCTGGACTGGCTGCACGCCTTGCCGTTGTCGGTCACCGGCAGGGTCAATGAGCAAAGCCTGGCCGCTGCACAGTGGGCGTGTCTGGACACCGTCAGTGCGCTGTTGCAGGGCTGGGGCCAGACGCCTCGTACTCCCGCGCTGAGGTTGTGGCTGGTGTCATGGCAAGCCTGCCCGGTGTACGGCGAGGTTAAACGTCCCGAGCTGGCAGCCTTGGCCGGGATCACCGAAGTGGTGCCGCAGGAATACCCGGTGCGTTGCCACTGGCTGGACCTGAACAGCGCGCAACTGGCCGCTCGACCCGAAGCACTTGCCGCGCTGCTGGCGGATCCTGCTGCGGCACCGAGACGCATGGCCATCCGCGACCATTACCTGTGGCAACCGCATCTGCAGGCCAGCCCGGTCATGGCGTCAACCGTCGATCCCTGCCTGCTGCCGCCGGATGGCGTGTTTCTGGTGATCGGCGGCAGCGGTGGCATCGGCCGTACCTTGTGCGAGCACCTGTTACGAAACAATGGCCAGCGGCGGGTGGTGCTGCTGTCGCGTCACGGAGAGTGCCCTGAAGCGTTGCAGGCTTACCGCTCGCGCATCGATCCGGTTCAGGCCGATATCGCCGACCGGACGGTCTGGCCTCAGGTGCTAGAGCAACTCGAACGACGTTATGGCCACTTTGATGGGGTGATTCACGCTGCAGGCGTCGGTGCTGGCAGCCTGATTCGTCATCGCGACGCCAGAACGCTGTCTGAAGCCATGGCCGCCAAGACCCTCGGCATGCTGGCGGTCGAAGAGCTGATCCAGCAGATGACGCCGAAGTTCGTGCTGTATTGCTCCTCGATGGCTGCGCTGTTCGGCGGTGCCGGTCATCTGGACTACGCTGCCGCCAGCGGCACTCTGGACGGCTTCACCCATTACCACCCGAACGCCGCCAGCGATTGTGTAAGGCTCGGCATCAACTGGGACATCTGGCGTGACATCGGCATGGCCACGGGCGCTGGAGCAGGGGATGCCGTGCATCAGCGGCACATGGCGGTGGGCATGTCGGCGCAGGAGGGCTGTCAGGTGTTCGATATGGCGCTCAGCGCTCAACTGCCGCAACTGCTGATCTCGACGACGTCCATCGAGACGGCGCGACAGTTCTATCCGGTTCGACATGGCGCGGGATCGGTAGCGGCGCAACCTGTTGCTCAGGTATCTGCTTCGACGGCGCCGGGTAAAGAAGAGCAGGGCGCAGACCTTCGGACTCGTCTGCATGACTGCCTGTGCAAATGGCTCGGCGTGACAGAACTGGACGAGGACGACTCGCTTTATGAGCTGGGCGCCGATTCACTGACCTTGCTGGACCTGATCGACGAGCTGCAGGCGGCGACGGGTGTGGTGGTCGAGCTGTCCCGGTTCAGTCACAAGGTCAGCCTGCGCGAGGTGCTTGCACTGGTGCAGACCGACAGCCCCGACGCCATTGAAGCCGCCGAGGATGCCTGGGCTGACGCCGTCCGCATCGATGAGTGGAACCCGGGTGCAGGCCGCGACTGGCTGTACCTGATTCACCCGGTGGGCGGGGATGTTCAGGCGTATCGGGAACTGGTCTCGGCGCTGCATCCTGATCTGGGCGTGCGAGTGATCGCCGATCCGGCGTTGCGTTTGCCCGAACTGCCAGCCATCAGTCTGGTTGAGCGTGCACAGCGGTATGTGCGGGCGGTGCAGAATGGTCATCCTGACGGCACACACTGGCGTCTGGCTGGCTGGTCGTTCGGCGCCTGGGTTGCGCAGGCGATGTGCAGCCTTGCGCAGACTTCGGATTTGTCGCAGCCGACGCTGTACCTGATCGACCCACCCGCACCGGACGCCGGAGCCGAGCTGGCGCAGATCGACGAGCAGCACATTCGAGAGGTCTTCCAGCGCGAGTTTTCCGCGCGTCGGCCCGGCGACATGGCCTCTGAGGACACGCCGCGCTACCTGCAACGCCTGATCGTCTGCTGTCAAAACAACATGGCAAGCATGGCGGATCATCGTCCCGTGCAACTGCCTGCGACGGCGACGCGCCTGTTCATTGCCACGCAGCCCAATCCCTACGGCATGGGCAGCAAGTGGCAACCGTCAGCGCTCCAGACCGCGTGGCAGGCCCTGGTGCCGAACATGCTGAGCTGGCAGCCGCTGGACACCGACCACTACGGCATCGTCGCCAGCCCGTCGGTGCAGACCATCGCCAAGATCATCAATAACGACCTGATCGAGCACACGCACGGAGAGCGACATGAACGAACCTGACTCGCAGTTCGAAGTGGTCACCAATGATGAAGGCCAGTATTCCATCTGGCCAGCGGGCAAGCCGATGGCTGTTGGCTGGAGCAAGGCGGGCGTGTGTGGCGAGCGGCAAACCTGTCTGGACTACATCGCCGAGCACTGGACCGACATGCGTCCGCGCTCGCTGCGCGAAGGGTGACCGGTCGCATTGATCGGCCCGGCAATCGGATCTGACAACAAGAGGATGAAGGAACATGGATCAACTGGCACTCAAGGCCATCGAGCGCATCGCGGGCGCGCCACGTGCGCCGTACCACAGCATCGGCATCGACAGGCTGACGCCTGTCATTGGTGCCGAGATCAGCGGCGTGGACCTGTCACAGCCGTTGAACGACGAGCAACTCGACGAAATCCGCCGGGCGCTTCTGGAGAACCATGTGCTGGTGTTTCGTGACCAGCACCTGAGCGTGGAGCAGCACAAGGCGTTCGGTCGACTGTTCGGTGAACTGCGTGCGTTACCGGTGGACAGCATCGATGGTGATGACCCGGAACTGGTGGTGGTCCGCGCCAACGCCCAGTCACGTTTCGTCGCGGGTGAAACCTGGCACACCGACGGCACCGCCGACCTCGAACCTTCGATGGGCTCGATGCTCTACGTCAAGGAAACCCCGGCCATCGGCACGGGCGGCGACACCCTGTTTTCCAACATGCACCTGGCGATCGACATGCTGTCCCCGGCCATGCAGCAGTTCCTCGGTGGCTTGACCGCCATTCACGATGGCGAGATTCCCTGGAAGGGCTTCACACCGCCCGAAGGCCTGCCCAAAAGCGAACACCCGGTCGTGGTTCGCCACCCGGAAACCGGCAGGCCGACGCTGTTCGTCAACTCGGGTTTCACCTCGCACATCGTGCAATTGTCAGACAGTGAAAGTCAGACGTTGCTGAACATGCTCTTCGATCTGGTGGCCCGCGAACCGATTCTCAGCTGCCGAGTCCGCTGGGCACCCAACACCCTCGTGTTCTGGGACAACCGCTCCACGCAGCACCACGCAGTCTGGGACTACTTTCCCCATTCACGCTACGGCGAGCGCGTTACGATCCTGGGAACGCGGCCGAGGGCGTGAGCGTCAACCAGTGTTGCTGCCGGTTCCCGGCAGATCGCCGGCAAGCCGCCTCTTATCAAACAACCTGTAAACCACTGAAGAGATTCAATTTGTGGGAGCGGACTTGTCCGCGAAAAGGCCGGTACATCCGATGCATATGCAGTGGCTGAAAAACTGCATTCGCGGACAAGTCCGCTCCCACCAAGTTTGCTGCGCGAAAGCGCTGCGTCAAAGACGTTGTGGTGCCTCCCACAGTCCGGTGTTTTTCTATCAAACACCGGACTTCTCAAGAAACGCTGAACGCTGCTTCTGCCCGGAGGGCGTGGGAGCTCTCGGAGGTTACGACGGCAGCGATGGGCTGCGCAGCGGCCCCAACTGCAACCCATAAACAAGATCATCAAACCACTGCTCACCAATCTGATACGCCTGTGGCACGCGACGCTCAAAGGTGAAGCCGCATTTCTCCTGCAGCTTGCAGGACGCGATGTTGCCATCGGTCACGGTTGCCTCCAGCGAGTCCAGCCCGATGGCGGCGGCATAGTCGATGACGGCGTGCCAGGACTCGGTGCCGTAACCCTGGCCCTGATGCTCCGGCAACAACAGACCACCAATCTCGGCATGCCCCTGCGACAGGATACGAAAGCCGCTCACGCCCAGCTCCTGCCCGCTCTGCCTGTCGATCACCACCAGACACAGCCAGTGGTCCGACTGCGGCGTCCATGCAGGCAATCGATGATCGAAGCCTCTGCGAATCATCTCTTCGTCAATGTCTCCGAACACATACTGCATGGTCTGTGGTTCACGGTGCAGCCTGAAAAACAGCGGCCAGTCCGCCTCGACCAGTGTCCGCAGGTACAGCCGTTCGGTGTTCAACTCCAGCATCCGGTGCTCCTTGCACGTTCAGAAAGGCACAGGGTTTTTTACCCGGCGCTGCCGCATTGATCAATCAATGAATACGTACATCAGCCCTTAACAATGCCCGAGGCAACATCGCATCGTCATTTCATGCAATGAACGCTGCCGCGACGCGCGACTCTATTCATGACCGCACCACACCATTCATCACGACGATCATCGGCCTGACAGGAGCGCAAGCATTTGGATAACAGACAGTCCATGTCTTTCAGCGAGCAGGAGCGTGCCGAGGCTCGCCAGCTAAACAGGAAGCTCGCGCGCTTTCCGCGTTTCAAGATACGCAACCGCGTCATGCCCGTGCTGATCCAGTCACTGTTGCGCGTCAGCCAGATTGGCGGCGGGGGCAAGCTCACTCGACACGGACTGCAGGCCGAAAAGAAAATCGTCAGCAGCAACGGTGTCCCCGTGTCTGTGCGCATCATCAGGCCCAAGGGCCAGCCCAAAGGCGTCGTGCTCGACTTTCATGGCGGCGGCTGGGTGATCGGCAATGCGCAGATGAACGATGACCTCAACGTCGCGATGGTCAACGAATGCGAGGTGGCCGTGGTGTCGGTCGATTACCGGCTCGCCGTGTCCACGCCCGTTGAAGGGGTGATGGACGACTGTTTCTCGGCCGCTTGCTGGCTGCTGGGAGAAAGCTGCCCTGAGTTCGCGGGCCTGCCGGTGATCGTCGTCGGTGAATCCGCCGGTGGCCACCTCGCGGCCACAACCCTGCTGAAACTGAAAGAAAAGCCCGAGCTGTTGCAACGCATCAAAGGCGCGCTGCTGTACTACGGCGTCTATGACCTCACCGGAACTCCCAGCGTGCGCAACGCCGGGCCTGAAACCCTCGTTCTCGACGGCCCAGGAATGGTCGAGGCCCTGCGCCTGCTCACGCCTGGCCTGACCGACGAACAGCGCCAGCAACCCACGCTGTCGCCCTTGTATGGCGATCTTTCCGGCATGCCGCCTGCGCTGATGTTCGTCGGCGACATCGATCCGTTGCTGGACGACACCCTGCAAATGGCCGAGCGCTGGAAAACCGTGGCGGAGGTTGAGATGCACCGGCTGCCGGACTTGCCGCACGGGTTCGTTCACTTTCCGACGGCGATGTCGGGGAGGGTGCTGGCACGCAGTCGAGAGTGGCTGAGCGAAATGATCAAGCGCGAGACCTGATCCACGCACCCGGCGAGACCGGGCACGAGGATCAGCGCAGATCACGGGGATTGCACCCCGTGTTGCCTCAGGACGCGACGGTGGAGTCTTCACCGCCCGGCCAGTCCTTGATTGGAATGTCGTCGATGGTGCCATCCTTCACACCGTCGATGGCATAGCGTCTGATGCTGTCGCCCAGCACCTGCGCGAAGTCATCGGCCTTGGCCTGTTGCTGTCCTTCCCTGACCAGACCGGGAATGATCGCCCCCAGAACCGCGACGCCGCCAGCCAGGAAACCCAGCGTACCCGCTGCGGCAGCCAGCGCCGGGATGAAGCGGGGCAGGTTAGCGCCCAGCAGGCCCAGTGTACCCTCAAGGGCCGAGGCTGAACCGGAAAGCACGCCCAGAGACCCGGCAGTCACGCCAAAGCCGCCAGTCAGGTTGTCGCCTCGACGGATCGCGTTCACGCCATCGAAAATCCCGTAGGCACCTGCCGCGATATTGGCCAGACCGCCCAGGCCTTTGGCTGCTTCCTCATACTGCTTGGAGACAGCGATCGCGTTCTTGCTGTCCTTGATGTTGTCCTTGAGCTTATCGAGCTGTTCCTGAGAAAGGTTGTCAGGGTTACCTGTCAGGGTCTTTTCCCTTTGCTTGATCGCCTCGTTCATCGAGACCTGATAAGCCTTCGTACCGCCCTCGGTGAACAGCGTGGCGGCCTGCACCGAGCCGGTGGTGATGTCGACGATGTTGCGATCCGTGAGCTTACCCGAGCCCTGTGTGCCCCGTGCGATGGTCATGCCCGCCATGAACAGACCGCTGACCCCGTGAAGCACGCCGCTGCCATAGGCACCTTTGGCGTCGCCGCCGGTGTCGAACCTGGTCAGCATGTCCATCTTGTCCAGTGCCTTGGTGCCCTGGCGGAACATGTCCCAGTTACCCCTGAAGCCCGAAAGCACCTGATCGGTCGTCGCGACAGTGCCATCCTTGTTCAGCAGCAATTCCGGGGATTCCTGGCGCATCTGGTCGATCAGCTTGCGGACCTTGTCCTCGTCAAGGTCCTTGCCGCCGTCCTTGCCGAAGGCTTTTTGCATGTCTTCGAAGGTGGCGTCCTTGAAGAGGTTTTCCTGGGATATAGTCGAGAAATTGTCGTTGAGCTGCTTGTCGAACTCACCGGTAAAGGTCGGGTCCAGCGTGGCGTTGTAGAGCGCGACTTCCATGCTGAACGCACTGGCAGCCGCTTCCGGTGCGTTGGTCTTGAGCAATTCGCGCAGACGCTCGCCGGACGCCAGAGAATCCTTGTAATAGGTCTTCAGGGCTTCGCTGTGAGAGGACTTGCCCACGCCAGCCTGGATCTCTGCAGCGTTATTGATGCCCAGCATCCCTTGAAAGCTCTGAGCGGTGGCGTAGAACTGGGTCAGCGCGGCGGTCTGATCGGTCTTGCCATCCTTGGTGTTCGCCTCCCACGCCTTGTCCAGCGCCTTGCCGGACTTGATCTCGTCTTCGTAGGTTTTGCTGACCGCATCCTTGAGGCCCGGACTGGCCTCGAACAGGTCCTTCATGCCCTTAGCGCTGCTGTCCTGAAGAAACGCTGCGGTGTCGGGATCGCTCTGCAGAATGGCGATGTGGTCGCCGATATCCTTGAGCAGCTTTTCCGGTTCCCAAAAAGCGCCCGATCCATTGGCGATGGCCACCTTGCCATAATCGTCGCCCCACATGCCGGCGTTGGCGCCGTCCACCACCAGCTTCTGGGACTTTTGCAAATCCAGCAGCACCGCGACCTTTTCCTCTGCCGTGTAGTGCTCAGGGTGTTCGAACACGTCTTTGCCCAGCTTGCCGGTGTCCACGTTGCTGGTCAAGTTCCCGGATACCACGCTGGACAGCAGGCTGCTCAACGTCATGGCATCCACCGGAGCGCCACTTTTCAGGAAGGCCTGAAGGTCGCCGCTGCTGACCTTGCCGTCGGCCGATTTCGCCAGATTGCCGCTGGCCGTGTCGAGCAGCTTGAAGGCGCCGGGCTGCGACCAGAAGCTCAAGGCGTCCTTCTCCAGGCCGCCCAGCTGCGGGTTGCTGTCTTTGTAATCCTTGATGTTCTGAGCGGTGAGGGTGCCGTCGGCGCCAGTCTTGCCACGGATCGAGTCGTACATCTGCTCCAGAATCGCCGTGTATTGCGCGATCTGTTTGGAGCCCTCATCGGCGTTCTTGTTGGTTTCAACGTAGGTTTTATACCCGGCGATATCCTGACTGGCCTGCGCCTTGGGCAGGGACGAGAAACCGTACTTGCCGAAGTCCTGCAGACGTCCGGCTTCGGTGCCGTGTTTGGCTTCGCCGCCTTTGGTGAAGCCATTGATCCGTGTGTCGGCCACATCCTTGCCGGTCAGCGGTTTACCACCCTCGTCGTAGCCAACGACACGATCCATCACCTGACCCGCACGGAAAGCCGCGTCGGGATCGTTTTCGAAATCGCCCACTTGTTCCTTGAGCATGTCCTTCACGCCGCTCTGGTTACCCAGGTTCTTGAGCAGCGGATTGTCGTCAATGATGTCCTGAGCCGAACGGGTATCGCCCTCCGGCCGCACCCACTGAATGCCCGCCGCTTCGGCCTGCTCCCGCGCCGCACTGCTGTCACCGGCGCTGTCCACGTGCTTGAGCTCGCCCTTGAGATTCTCCCAGCCGTACTTGCCGAAATCCTGCAAACGACCGGCTTCGGTGCCGTGTTTGGCGTCACCGCCCTTGGTGAACCCATCGACCCGGCCGTTGCCGTCATTGCCATTCACAATGCGCACGCCGTCCTCGTTCAGCAACTCCACATGATCCAGCACCTGAACGGCGCGATACGCAGCGTCGCGATCATGCTCGAAGTCACCGACACGCTCCTTGAGCTTGTCCTTCACGCCACTCTGATTGCCCAGATTCTTCAGCACCGGGCTGGCGTCGATAATCTCCTGGGCAGATCGCTTGTCATCGCCGGGCAGCTCCCACTCGATGCCCGCGTCTTTGGCTTTGGCGCGGTCAACCGAGTTGCTCCACTGACTCTGCGAATTGGATTCCGCCGTGCGGTTCTTGGATATGTTTTCTACGGAAACGGACATGTGCAGGCTCCTTGGTAATAAACCCCGCCAGCACAGCGCCCCGTGAAAGCGACGCCGAGCACTGACCGGCTGACTGGCAGGGTAGAAAGGGGTAAGGCTCGAACAGATCCGAGGGTAGGGAGCGCACATGAGGTGGATGTGACACGGGCTGTGAAATGTTGTGAATTTACATAGGGTGGGGAGGGGGCTGTCGGCTGGTCAAGGTGGTTTGACGAGTGCTTCTGTTGCCCGATGATGGGTTTGTGAAGAGGAGCATCGGTTCGGAATGTGAAGGGCGCGGTTTGAAAGACCACTTGCTTCGGGGGGGCGTGTCAGAGGGCTTCAGGATGTGGCCTTCACCAGCACTCCACTGGTGAACCTGGCTTCCAATATTGAGGAAAACTTATCGAAGTCGTGCGCGGACTCTGGAGCCACAAACATCAGGTCACCGAAAGGCTCGGCGTAATCACTGAGGTTACCTGGAATGACATGAATCAGCGAGTGTCATTCCATCGGGGACAGTTTGAAGACGCATTGTCAGCACTCGGACGGCCGACCGGACATGAGTGGTTCTGAGTGCCCGCTATCGGCCCAAAGTGAACGTTACTAACCGTTTATAGCGATGAAAACTCGATATTTCCGAACATGTCGCACCTGGGAAAGTTAAATCAAAATTTCCCAACCTCATTAGCACTACGCATGAAATCAACAAACGCACGCAGCTTGCCTGGCATATGTTTACGATGCGGATAGTAAAGGTGAAACGCATCGTCCATGCCGCTGTGCTGCTTCAATACCTGACGAAGCGTACCGTTTTCCAACTCTGGCCTTGCGAAGTCCTCGAAAACGAAACCAATGCCCTGGCCTTGTATTGCCGCATCAAGGACGGATCTCATTTCGTCAAAGATAAAACGCCCTTGAACATCGACTTGAACCATTTGCCCGCCATCTTCGAACTTCCATTCAAAGAATCGTCCACCCACTGAATACCGTTGGCGAATGCAGTTGTGCTTCAGCAGTTGCTCCAGTGTCTGGGGCTCAGCCAAGGTGCTGAAGTAATCCGGCGCTGCCACCATAATTCTTTTTTGTGTCGCTCCCAACTGTACCGCGACCATGTCGTTCTGCACTCTTTTTCCCATGCGCATGCCGATATCGAAACCGGCATTAACGATATCGCCAAGTTGGTTATCCAGCGATACCTCGACGTTGATCAGCGGGTATTTCTCCATGAAGGCGGTCAGATGCGGTTCGATCAGGATGCGGTATGCAACGTAAGACGAGTTGAGCCGCACTGTGCCAGAGGGTTGATCTGTCACGAGCGAGACTTGTGACAACGAGTCTCTGATCAAGGCAAGCGCGGGTGCCAATGCCGCGTTCAATGACGCGCCGGCCTCGGTCAGGCTGACACTGCGTGTTGTTCGATTGAACAGTCGCACATTGAGTTGCGCTTCCACGCTTTTGATCGTGCGTGATACCGCAGTGGGCGTAACACCGATTTCTGCGGCGGCGCGTGCGAAATTCAAATGCCTGGCGGCCGCCTCGAAGGTTAGAAGACCGGGTAAATGCACCGGTGGTAGAGGCATTGAATCGTCAACGCCCTCAGCACGCGTCGGGCTCTGTATTATGACTTTTTTGATCATACTGTATCCATGCTTATGGCTATTTACGTCATTATCATTAACCACCATAGTTGATGCAGCAAGGATTTTTATCCGGCAAAACAGTTATCACTAGGAATCACAATGACACCCAACAGCCCATCAACGGACCTTTTCACGCCAATGGATTTAGGCGCCTTATCACTGGCCAACCGCATTGTCATGGCCCCGTTAACGCGCAGCCGCATGGGGCCAGAAGGCGTACCTAACGAAATGCATGCTCGCTACTACGCACAACGTGCCAGCGCTGGTTTGATCATCAGTGAAGCGACCAATATTTCCCCGCAAGCGCGGGGGTATGCGTTGACGCCAGGCATCTGGACTGAAGAGCACGTAGCAGGCTGGAAGCGGGTAACAGATGCGGTGCATGCCGCTGGTGGACTTATTGTTTGCCAACTGTGGCATGTGGGGCGTTTCTCGCATGTGGACCTGCAACCCGACGGCACGGCACCGGTAGCGCCATCGGCGATTAAAGCCGAAGGCCAGACCTTTACTGAAGAGGGGATGATGGACGTCTCCATGCCGCGAGCGCTGGAAATATCCGAGATCCCAGGCATTATCGAGCAATACCGACACGCCGCCGCATGCGCAAAAGGTGCAGGCTTTGATGGTGTGGAAGTGCACTCTGCCAATAGCTATCTGCTTGATCAGTTCCTGCGCGACTCCACCAATCAGAGAACTGACCAATATGGTGGTTCGATTGAGAATCGCACACGACTCACGCTGGAAGTCACTGCTGCAGTCGTCGAGATCTGGGGTCATGACCGCGTTGGCATTCGTCTATCGCCCGTGACGCCAGATGCAGGCAACACTCCCTTGGACAGCCAGGTAATGCAAACCTATGGCTATCTGATCGAGCAACTGAATCGCTTCCAGCTCGCCTATATGCATTTTGTCGAGGGCGCTACCGCTACGTCACGCACTGTTCCCGAAAACGTGGATCTCGATGCGTTACGTGCACGGTTCAAAGGCCCCTATATCGGCAACAACAATTACGACATCGAACTCGCCGTTACTCGCCGTGCTGAAGGCAAGGTCGACGCAGTGGCTTTCGGTCGCCCGTTTATTGCCAATCCGGATTTGGTGCGCCGTTTGAAAGAAGGTGCAGAACTCACTGTTGCGCCACGTGAAACCTATTACGGTAACGGCGCTAAAGGTTACACCGACTGGCCGACGCTCGCTGAATAAACCAACTGGGCAACACTTCAAAAGCGAGACCTTGGGCCCCAGCGCTTGGCGTCGCTATGGGTGGTCGCAGGGGGCGATCTCAATACCCGCCAAAAGTAACCGGTCTTTTTAACACGACTCGAATTAACTACCAGGAGTACAAACATGAACAAGCCTACTTATGTGCAGGAATATCAGGCCATCACCGAGGTACTGAACAAATACAACGAAGGCTGCAAACAGGCCAAAAGCAGCATCATGAAGCCAGCTTTCAGCGAGCAGGCAACGATGTTCAGCGTCGATGGTGACGGCAAGCTGACCGGCGGCCCGATTCAGACACTGTTCGATGGCATTGACAGCGCGTTCCGTCCGTCTCCAGAAGCTCAAGGTGTAATCGTCAACATCGACATCGTAGGCACCGCTGCCAGCGCACGCATCGACACCAATGACGTATCGGGCTTTTGCTTTACGGATTTCTTTAACCTGCTGAAGGTCGACGGCGAGTGGACGGTGGTCAGCAAGATCTTCCACACCCATGTCGCGCCTTGAATATCTGACTTCCTTGGCCACGCGGCAGATGAGGCTTCAACCCTATCTGTCGTGTTTTTCTTTGCAGCCGAGCGGAGCTGCAACTATGCGTCCGGCACAGCGTCCGAAATCCGCTGACTTCGTTCGCCTGGCCGCAGGCGCAACAACGTAATTTAACAGGCCGCTATTTAATGACGCACACACTCAGGCGTTAAAAGGAAACATCATGAAGCCTCTAACCTCCGCTTTCGCCCTTTCCGTCGTTGCTCTGTCGCCTGGTAGCGCCTCCGCAGCCGAACGGCCTGGCGTAGAACACAACGTGGCAAAATTCCTGCAGTCCCTTGAGGGCGGCCAGACGCTCGACAGCATGTCGCCGACCGATGCCCGTGCCGCGCTGGCGGGTGCCCAGGCCGCCTCCAACGTTGCCTTGCCGGAAGCGGAGGTCAGCGAGAAGACGATTCGCGTCAATGACAGCGACCTGCAACTGACCATCGTGCGCCCGGTTGGCAGCCAACAGAAGACCCTGCCCGCATTCATGTACTTCCACGGCGGCGGCTGGGTGCTGGGCGACTTCCCAACGCACGAACGGCTGGTGCGTGACTTGGTGTCGGGCTCTGGCGCGGTGGCGGTATTCGTTAACTACAGCCTGTCGCCTGAGGCGGGATACGGCGTTGCCATCGAACAAGCCTATGCCGCAACCAAATGGGTGGCCGAGCATGGCCAGGAGATCAATGTCGACGGCAACCGCCTGGCCGTAGCGGGTAACAGCGCAGGTGGCAATCTGGCCGCAGCTGTAGCTCTGATGGCGAACGAGAAAGGCTTACCTGCACTGCGTTCGCAGCTATTGCTGTGCCCGGTAACGGATGCAAACTTCGACACGCCGTCGTACAAGGAATTTGCCAACGGCTACTTCCTGACCAAAGACCTCATGGCGTGGTTCTGGGACAACTACACAACCGACGCCGACGCACGCAAGCAGATTTACGCATCGCCGCTGCAGGCGACGCTAGAGCAATTGGAAGGCCTGCCGCCGACGCTGATCCAGACGGCTGAATTCGATGTCCTGCGCGATGAAGCCGAAGCTTACGGCCACAAGCTCAACGCTGCGGGTGTGCAAGTGACGTCGGTGCGCTACAACGGCATGATTCACGACTTTGGGCTATCGAACGCGTTCAACCATCTGCCGGCAGTGCAAAGCGCGATCGCTCAAGCCTCGCAAGAACTCAAGACGAACCTAAGCCAGTCATTGCAAAACCCATGAACGCGCAGGTGATGACAACGCTGCGTCATTCATGACAAAAAACTCAACATTCGTTTCATCGCGAGGCTACAGCTGCACACCTATCTGGTGATCTCCCTGCCTTTTTTGCAACTGAAAGTTAATAAGCGCATTCAACCCTTAATTAGAGCAACTAGTCGATACTCGTGGAAAGATTGCTTTCAGTCTGCCCAGCTATAGCTGATGAACTGCAAACATCTCGAGACCACGGCCCTCGCACCTAAGGTGTTCCGGTTTACATCCCTTGCCTGAGCCTTAAATTTCAGAAGTTTCCGATATATAATACGCGCTACTCGATAATGAGTTCAGGATAAATATGTCAAGCGAGGAAGTTGTGCAAATTCTTACCGTTTCAGACTTCGAAAAAATGGCCGTCAGGTACTCAGCATTATTCCACTTCCGCTCCCTCAAGGACGGTCCGAAAAATATCGCGTACTGGATATCGGTCGTTTTCTTTGCCCTCATGCTGCTTTTTATGTTCAGCAGCATCGGTGTTTCGATATCAGGAGGTGAGCCAAGTACAGGTCTGGCTATGATCGCTGTTCTTTTTGAGCTTCTCGGATTGGTCGTCTGGGTGGTTTTTTATGAGCCTGTGTACAGGTATGACAAGCTTAAAAGGTCGGGAATCCCTGATTCGCTCTGCCAAAAACAGGACAGGGAAACTGTCAAAAGCATCTGGCTCAAAAAGAACCTGCCTGTCTCGCCTGACAAGTATCTTGACGTGACGAAAACCTTCTACGAGGTCCAGGGAATGCTGGTTGAGTCCAGAAAGAACAGGCAGCTGGGTGATCGGTTCCTGATGGGATTCTTCAGCCTTAAGCCGCTTCAGAGCGTGCTTTCCATTCCTGTTATTTTGGCTTTGCTGAATTTTGTTTTGAGAGTTCCAGGCGTCGAGTTCACGACGGCGAACATTGATTTTTCAGAGCTTGCAGGCAATGCTGCAAAATATTCCCTCACCCTTTTCCTTATCGCAATTACCCTGGTTTTTTCTATTGGAATGTTGTTGACGATGGTTGTCGGTATATCGGAGTTAATCGGTGAGAGGTATCGAGGTAAATGTGCTGACCTGACCAAAAAAAGGTTTGTCAGGGCTTTGCTCGAGCGGGCGGACTTGGCAGGTTAGGTGCTACGCCGGGGGCCGATTGAATTCGACCCAAACCCAAGTGCCGCCACTTTTATGGGCGGCACGTGGCGTGGCACTCACCGATTGAGGTGTCCGCATACAGTCAACCACCGCATTGCGTCCACCCGCCGTATCATTAGTAACCTACTCAGCCTTTCGGCCTGCCGCTTTCAACCATCTCTTTCCACGTCTTCACACTCGGCCGTTCCTGCATCCGCACATGCCATTCGCGTAGTGCGGTGCATTCTTCAGGTACCGCGAGTTTCACCAGCGATGAAAAGATCATCCCACCCAGCACGGCGATATCCGCCATCGAGAACTTTTCACCTGCGACAAAGGGCTGATGCTTGAGCAGTTCATCGAAATAGCGCATGCCTCTGACGGCCTTGTCGCGCATGCAGTTGCCCCATTCGGCGTTCTGGTACAGCTCGACGTCTGGACCAAGTCCCGGGGTAGCGTGGTGGAAGTAGGTGCTGACGGCGTCGAGAAATTCGATTTCCGCGCGTTTGGTCATCATGTGGATGAGGCCTTTTTCGACAGGCGTTTCGCCGGTCAGGTCGGGGCTGCCCACCAAGGAGTCAAGGTACTGAGTGATGGCGGTGCATTCGGCGATGAGGGTGCCGTCGTTCAGTTCCAGTACGGGGAGGGTGCCTGAGTAGTTGACGGCTAGAAATTCCGGTTTCTTGTGTTCGCCTGTCCACAGGTTGACGGACACGAACTCGATTTTCGAGAGCAGGCCTTTTTCGGCCAGTGCGATGCGTACACGCGCCGGGTAAGGGCCGTCGTACCAGTCGTGGATTTTCATCATTGGGATGTTTGCATGGGTAGAAGGTGCAGTTGCATGTGTCATGGTCAGTTACCTGCCTGTCAGTTGGTAGGCAAAGATTGCGCGCTCGATTTGAAGCTGTCAACACCTGCCTACCAGTTGGCAGGTAAATACTTTTGCGAGTAGAATCGCTGGCAACGATCAGATGACTGCACAAGCGAGGAGCCACACGTGAGCGAGAATGCTCGGGAATCCATATTGGCCGCCGCGAAAGCTGCGGCTCAGGTACACGGCTACAGCGGGATCAATTTCCGCAGCATCGCCGATACCGTGGGGATCAAGAACGCTAGCATTTACTACCACTTTCCCAGCAAGGCCGACCTCGGGGCGGCGGTTGCCAGACGCTACTGGCAGGACACGGCTGCTGTGCTTGAGGCGATTCGTGACGAGAACACCGATCCGACACGCTGCCTGCAGCTGTATCCGTCGATCTTTCGCATGTCGCTGGAGAACGGCAACCGGCTGTGTCTTTCCAGTTTCATGGCGGCCGAATACGAAGACCTGCCTGAGGAAGTGAAGAGCGAGGTCAAGGCGTTTGCAGATGCCAACGTGGCATGGCTTGCCCGGGTGCTCGCTGACGCGGGACTGGGAAGCGCAGAAAAATGCGAACGCCGTGCGCGTGCCATTTTCACTGCTGTGGCCGGGGCGCAGTTGATCGCCCGAACTCACCAGGATGTCGGCGAGTTTGATGAACTGATGCTCAGTTATCAGGATGCAGGGCTTTTTTCTGTGTGATCGCTGGGCCTCTTATCAAACAACACGTAATCTGCTGAATGAACACGTTTTTGTGGGAGGCGGCTTGCCGGCGATGCAGTCGACGCGGTATGTCAGGAAAGTCGCTTCATCGTTCATCGCCGGCAAGCCGCCTCCCACGGTCCGGTGTTTGCCGCGCGACAGCGCTACGTCGAAGACGTGGTGGTGCCTCCCACGGAAAAATAGCGTTTCTTCAGTGACTTATGGGGCGTTTTATAAAAGTGCCCTCAGCGTTTCAGGCTGCGCTCGTAAGCAGCCAGTACCGTCCGCTCCGATTGCACCAGATACGACTCAAGCATCTTGGTGGCCTTTTCAGGCTCTCCCGCTTCAACGCATTCAAGAATCCCGGCGTTCATGTCGATGTACGGCACGTGCAGGAACTCCGGCGCGTTGAGCAACCCGAAGGCCAGCCGCAGCTCCGCCGAGATCTGTCCATAGAACACCACCAGCCGCGGGCTGTCGGCCAGTTCGACAATGCCCTGGTGGAACATCATGTTGGCGGTACCCACGGCCACCCAGTCCTTGGCTTCACGCGCCCGCACACTGGCGTCGACCGCTTCACGCATGCGCAGCGCTCCGGGGTGCTGCGGATAGCCTTGGGCGATGGCATTGCATTCGATGAAGCGGCGCACGCGGTAGATGTCGATGATCGAGGCCATGTCCGGCTCGGCAACTGTCACGCCGCGATTGGGTTCGTGCTTGAGCAGGCCTTCACGCGTCAGCACCCTGAACGCCTCTCTCAGCGTATTGCGCGAGATGTCCAGATTTTCGGCCAGTGCCGCTTCGGACAGGCGCTGACCTGGAACCAGCTCGCCTTCGACCAGCATCCTGCGAATTTCTTGAGTGATGGATTCTCCCAGCGTACGGGCGGGAGAAGGGGGTACTGCGTCGTTCATAAGGGGTCCAGGGTGGGAAAAGCCGCGACGATATTCCCTGAGAGCTTAGTGCGTGGCAAGAAAGAAGCGCGCTGTGTGCTTCATTAGGTAGCGCCTCTGGTTCCTGAAGTAACAAATTGGTGCAATTGAGTGATCAATGGCTATAGGATTGTTCAACAATAATTCCGCTTGGCACCTACATCTCAGGCTGATTGGTTGAGTCTTGGCATGCTCATTGCTCTGCTCAGGTATCACTCACCGTAGGAATGTTGCCGTGACACAGACCACTCAAGAGTTTACGAAAGCCCGGCGCGCTTCGTTGATCGCCGCAATATTCATGATGGCGACGTCCGCCATCGGTCCAGGCTTCCTCACTCAGACGGCGACCTTCACCGCCACGCTGGGTGCTGCGTTTGCGTTCGGCATTCTGGCGTCGATCCTGATCGACTTCGTCGTGCAGCTGAACGTGTGGCGTATCGTGTCGCTGACCAAAATGCGCGCGGCCGATCTGGCCAATGCTGCTATTCCGGGCAGTGGTTACTTGCTGACGGTGTTGGTGCTGTGTGGTGGCCTGGTGTTTATGCTGGGTAACATTGCCGGTGCAGGTCTGGGCTTGAATGCGCTGACCGGCCTTGATCCCAAGTGGGGAGGCGCCTTGAGTGCGCTGCTCGCCATTGCAATCTTCTCGTCTCATCGCGCAGGCGTGGCGATGGACCGAATCATGATGGGGCTGGGCATCCTGAAAATATGCCTGATCGTGTTCGCCTGCTTCGCGACCCATCCTCCGCTGGGCGAAGCCCTGCGTCAGTCGGTGTGGCCTGACTTCATCGACTTTGCCTCGATTACCACGATTGTGGGCGGCACGGTAGGCGGTTACATCACCTATGCAGGCGCTCACCGTCTGCTTGACCGCGGCACCGTTGGTGTAGAGAACATTCAGGCCGTATCCCGCGCAGCACTGACCGGTATTCTGGTCACTGGCATCGCTCGCTACATATTGTTTCTCGCTATTCTGGGTGTGGTGGCAAGCGGCGTGGTTATCGATGTGTCTGGTAAGGGCGCAAACCCTGCCGGTCAAGCCTTCCAGGCAGCAGCAGGTGACGTCGGCATGATGATGTTCGGTCTGGTGCTATGGGCAGCGGGGATCAGCAGTGTGATCGGCGCGTCTTATACGTCGATGTCCTTCATAACGGTGTTCTCCAAGAAGATCACTGAGCGCGCTCGTCACCTTGCCACCGTGGCTTTCATCGTCATCTGCATGGCGGTGTACCTGATGATCGGCAAGCCGCCAGCGGCATTGCTGGTGTTCGCAGGTGGTTTCAACGGCCTTATCCTGCCACTGGGGCTGAGCATTTTCATGTACGTGGGCTGGGCCCGGTCTGACCTGATGGATGGCTACCACTATCCACGCTGGTTGCTGGTGCTGGGTATTCTGACCTGTCTGCTGTCGTGGTTCATGGCCTACAAATCGGCAGGCGCCATCTTTGCCTTCATCGGCGCGGCCTGATCCAAAGGAGATTTTCTGATGCGTGCAATTGACCTTAACAGCGACCTGGGAGAAAGCTTCGGCGCCTGGAGCATGGGCGACGATGCGGCGATTCTCGAAGTGGTCAGCAGCGCCAACGTGGCGTGCGGATTTCATGCCGGCGATCCGGCCGGAATACTGCGCACGCTGGAAGCCGCCGCCGCGCGTGATGTGGCCGTCGGTGCCCACGTGGCCTACCCGGACCTCGTCGGCTTCGGTCGGCGCAACATGGATGTGCCGGCCGAGCAACTCACCGCCGATGTCATCTATCAGATCGGCGCGCTTCAGGGCCTGGCCCGCAGCGCCGGGACGACAGTGACCTACGTCAAGCCTCACGGCGCGCTCTACAACACCATTGCAGACGATCCGGTTCAGGCGGCTGCGGTGATTCAGGCGATTTTGCGTATCGACCCGCAGCTCAAGCTGGTCTGCCTCGCCAATTCGAAGCTGCTTGGCTGGGCGCGTGATGCGGGTCTGACCTGTGTGTCCGAAGCCTTTGCGGACCGGGCCTACACCGCTCAAGGCACGCTGGTATCCCGCTCGCGTCCTGGTGCTGTGCTGCACGATGTCGAGCTGATCACCGCGCGCATGTTGCGTCTTGTGCGCGATGGCGTCATCGAGGCAGAGGACGGCAGCCTGATCGAGCTTGAAGCCGATTCGATCTGCGTGCACGGCGACAGCCCGGGCGCAGTGAATATCGCCCACGCCCTCAAACAACGTCTGCTTGAAGCAGGGGTCAACATTCGTGCATTTACCCGAGGTCAGCCATGAATTCCTTGAACGACGCCCGTCAGTCAGCCATTGCCGCACGTGCCCGGTATCGCGAAGGCATGGTGTCTCCCACGGCGGGCCATGCACCGGGCCTGACCCAGGCGAACATGATCTGTCTGCCGCGTGAGTGGGCCTACGATTTTCTGCTGTTCGCCCAGCGCAACCCTCAGGCCTGTCCGATTCTGGACGTCACCGAGGCGGGCAGCTACAGCACCGTTCTGGCCGAGGGCGCTGACCTGCGCACCGACATTCCGCTGTATCGCGTCTGGCGCGACGGCAAGCTGGCCGATGAAGTGACCGATGTACGTGACCTCTGGGCCGAGCATACGGATCTGGTCACTTTTCTGATCGGGTGCAGCTTCACCTTCGAGACTCCGTTGCTGGAAGCCGGTATCGATGTGCGGCACATCAGCGAGGGCTGCAACGTGCCGATGTACCGCAGCAACCGCATCTGCCGTCCGGCCGGGCGCCTGAAAGGCGAGACGGTGGTGTCGATGCGACCCATCCCGGCCGATCGGGTGGCCGATGCCGTGAAGATCACCGCACGCTATCCCAATGTGCATGGCGCTCCGGTTCATATAGGCGAGCCTGGCTTGCTCGGTATCGCGGATATTTCGCGTCCTGACTTCGGCGATGCCGTTACCATCAAGCCTGGCGAAGTGCCGGTATTCTGGGCCTGTGGTGTGACACCGCAGGCTGTGGTCATGGCGTCCGGGGTACCTTTTGCGATTTCCCACGCGCCGGGCTACATGTTCATCACCGATGTGCCCGACAGCCGCTACCACGTATAGGAGAGGATCATGCGTTTCTACCCGGTCAGCCAGGACGCGCTCCTGGTTGAATTGGCGAACCTGGACGAGACCCTTGCCCTGTTCGACTCTTTGCAGCAACAGCCCATCCATGGCGTGGAGGAACTCGTTCCCGCAGCCCGGACGGTGCTGGTGCATTTTCGTCCCGGCGCGGTCAGCCGCGAAGCACTTGCTGCGCAGATCGTCACGCGTGACGTGCACGGCAAGGCTCGCGCAGCGGGCAAGCTGATCGAAATTCCCGTGCATTACAACGGCGAAGACCTGGAAGACGTCGCCCGCGAACTGGGCATCAGCCGTGAAGAAGTGATCCGCAGGCACACCGGCAGCGATTACAACGTGGCGTTCTGTGGCTTTGCGCCCGGCTTTGCGTACCTGAGCGGCGGCCCTGAGTTCGTGGTGCCGCGCCGCAGTACGCCGCGCACCCGCATCCCCGCCGGTGCAGTGGCGCTGGCGGGCGGTTTCAGCGGCGTCTATCCACAGGCGAGTCCCGGCGGCTGGCAGATCATCGGCCTCACCGACGCCCGCATGTGGGATCTGGAGCGCGACGAACCTGCGTTGCTGCAACCGGGTTATCGGGTGCGCTTTGTGGACGCTGGTCCTGTTACCGAATCCGTTTCTGTGGCCGCACCTGCGCGTCGTCAGGCGTCTCACGCCACTGAACATTATCTGGAAGTGCTGTCGCCGGGTTTGCAGACCCTGTTTCAGGACCTTGGACGTCCCGGTCGCGCAGGGCAGGGGGTTTCGGCTTCCGGTGCCATGGACCGGGGCGCGTTGCGCGCCGCCAACCGTGCGGTGGGCAACGACCCGGCGAGCGCCTGCCTTGAAGTGCTCATGGGCGGTCTGACCTTCACCTGTCACGGTCAGACGGTAGCAGCCGTCACTGGCGCAACGGCTGCTGTGGAAGTCCTCACTGCCGAAGGCCAGCGGCTGCGTCCGGCGCTTTACACGCCGTTCGCCTTGCAGGAGGGCGATCAGGTGAGCATCGACTCGCCGTCCGCCGGTCTGCGCAACTACGTGGCGATTCGCGGCGGCTTCACGCAGGAACCGGTGCTGGGCAGCCTGTCAACCGACACCTTGGCTCAGGTCGGACCTGCGCCACTGGCAACGGGAGATCGTCTGGGCTTTCACCACACACCGGGCGGCGCGTCGGTGTCGCTCAGCGAGCAACAACCGTTCGAGATGCCTCGTTCCGATCAAGTCATCGTGCTGGATGTGGTCATGGGGCCGCGCAGTGACTGGTTCACCGCAGACGCTCAGGCTGTTCTGGCCGGGCAGACCTGGCAGGTCACGCCGCAATCGAACCGCATCGGCGTGCGGCTGGCAGGCGATCAGGCACTGGAGCGTTCGGTTCACGGTGAGCTGCCCAGCGAGGGCACGGCCGTCGGCGCGATTCAGGTGCCGCCCAGTGGCCAGCCGGTGCTGTTTTTAGCAGATCATCCGTTGACCGGTGGCTATCCGGTCATTGCCGTCGTGGCGCCGCATCACCTGGACCTGGCCGGTCAGATTCCGATCAATTCCCGCATTCGCTTCAATCCGTTGGGCGCGTTCGAGCCCGTGTGCCCAGCTCTTTCAGACGAGACCAATAACCAATGAAAAAGGTTCTGATTGCCAACCGTGGCGAAATTGCCATCCGTATCGCCCGCGCCTGCCGCGACTACGGCGTGGCCTCGGTGGCGGTATACGCCGACGCCGACATCGATGCGCTGCACGTACGCCAGGCCGACGAGGCTTACGGGCTGAATGGCGAGCGGCCTGCCGACACTTACCTGAACATCGAAAAACTGCTCGCGGTGGCGGCTCGTGCCGGTGCCGATGCTGTTCACCCAGGCTACGGTTTTTTGTCCGAGCGAGCCGATTTCGCCCGTGCCGTGATCGATGCAGGCCTGACCTGGATCGGCCCGGACCCGAGCACCATTGATGCGCTGGGCGACAAGGTCCAGGCCAGACGCATCGCCCAGAAAGTCGGCGCGCCCTTGGTGGCCGGTACTGAAGGCCCGGTCAACGATGCCAGCGAAGTGGTCGCCTTTGCCGAACAGTTCGGTCTGCCGATTGCGATCAAGGCAGCCTTTGGCGGCGGTGGTCGCGGTCTGAAGGTGGCGTGGAAGCTTGATGAAGTCAGCGAATTGTATGAGTCGGCCGTGCGTGAAGCGGTGGTGGCGTTCGGGCGCGGTGAATGCTTCGTCGAGCGCTTTCTGGACAAGCCTCGGCACATCGAAGCGCAGATCATCGCTGATCGCCACGGCCGGGTTGTGGTCGCCGGCACCCGCGACTGCTCGTTGCAGCGCCGCAACCAGAAGCTGATTGAAGAAGCACCTGCGCCGTATCTGGATGACGCCCTGCGTCAGCGCATTCATGACTCGGCCCGCGACATCTGCGCCGAGGCGGGTTATGTCGGTGCGGGCACCGTGGAGTTTCTGCTCAGCGCCGATGGCACGCTGTCGTTCCTTGAGGTCAACACCCGCTTGCAGGTCGAGCACCCGGTTACCGAAGAGACCAGCGGCATCGACCTGGTGATCGAGCAACTGCGCGTGGCAGACGGATTACCGTTGTCGTTTGAAGGCACACCGGTTCCGCGTGGTCACAGCTTCGAATTTCGTATCAACGCCGAAGATGCAGGCAACGGCTTTCTACCGACGCCGGGCTCCATCGATCTGTTTCAGCCGCCGTCCGGTCCGGGCGTGCGTCTGGAAAGCGGCGTCGAGCAGGGCTCTCGCGTGTCGCCGAACTTCGATTCGATGATTGCGAAACTGATCGTCACTGGCGCTACCCGCGAACAGGCAATCCGTCGTGCCCGCCGTGCGCTGGCCGAGTTTCGTGTCGAGGGCGTGGCGACCGTGCTGCCGTTCCATCGTGCGGTCATGGACCATGATGATTTCACTGCGGCCGACACGTTCGACGTGCACACCCGCTGGATCGAGACAGACTTTGCCGAGCAGATCACCCTGGCTCCGCGCAGCGTTGAGTCGGCTGACCCAGGCGTGTTACGCACCTTCGTCGAGATCGATGGCAAACGCCATGAACTGGGTCTTCCTGCCGCGCTGCTGCGTGGCGTCAGCGTGGGCGCAAGTGATGCCGTAATCGCACCGGCATCGGCCGAAGCGGTTGATCCGCACGCTGTCGTGACACCGGTCGCAGGCAATCTGCACAGCTGGGTGGTCAGTGACGGGGAAGCGGTTGAGGCCGGTCAGGTCATTGCCGTGGTGGAAGCAATGAAAATGGAAACATCGGTTCTGGCGCCTTGTGCCGGTCAACTGCAGATTACCGAACAGCCGGGAAGTTATCTGAACGCAAAGTTCCAGATCGGGCGCATCAACACAGATAGCTGATCAGCAACACCTTCTTTCTGCACTAACACAGTCGGGTCAATGACCCGACTGCTGCGTCGTGCCGCCAGAAATTCGTTCTACGCGTCACCGCACTGCTTATAAAAATAAAACCAATCGATTCAATCTGCCCTTATCCGGAGCATGACGGGAATGTCGATCAATAAGGCTTTTTGCTTAATCAGTACTTGTGCACTTACGTATCCACTGTTGGCCTCGGCGGACTTCATTGCCGATAGCAAGGCCAGCATGGAATTGCGCAACTTCTATTTCAACCGGGACTTTCGTAACGGGCCGCCGACCGCTCAGCGGGACGCGGCGAAGGAGTGGGCGCAAGGGGCGCTGTTTCGGGTCGAGTCCGGTTACACCGCTGGTACAGTGGGATTCGGTCTCGATGCCCTTGGCATGCTGGGTCTGAAGCTGGACGGTGGGGAGGGCTCGGGCGGCACGGGGCTGCTTCCTGCTGACCTCAGCTCCAGAAACGGCCGTGGCTCGCAGGATGAATACTCGAAACTTGAGCTGACGGCCAAGGCGAAAGTCTCCGAGACGGTACTGAAAGTCGGCTCTCTGGCGTTTCGCAGCCCGGTGGTGTCGAGCAATGATACCCGCCTGTTACCTGCTACTTTCGAAGGCGCAATGCTGACGTCCAAAGATATCAGCAACCTCAGCCTGCAAGGCGGCAAGCTGGAGCAGATCAAGCTCAACAGCTCTTCCAACTACCAGGACTTCACCGGCAACCGCATTGGCGGTACCAGTGATGACTTCACCTTTGGCGGCGGCACTTACAGTTTCAGCAAAACGCTGAGCACCAGTCTGTATTACGGCAATCTGGAGAACGTTTACCGGCAGTACTACGGCGGCGTTGTTTACGAGGTCCCGCTTGCAGATCGCCAGTCACTGAAGTTCGACCTGCGGTATTCGAAAAGCACCGAGGACGGCAACTTCCGCAACCTCGACAACCGTGCCGCCAACGGGCAAGTGTCCTACACACTGGGCAGCAGCGTATTCATGGCCGCGTACCAGCGCATGAGCGGTGATGATCCCTTCCCGTACATCGCCAACTCCGATCCGTATCTGGTGAACTTCGTCCAGATCAACGACTTTGCCAACACGCAGGAGAAGTCCTGGCAGTTGCGCTACGACTACAATTTTGTCGCACTTGGCATTCCCGGACTGACCTTCATGTCCCGCTATGTCAGCGGCGATAACGCACTGGTCGCAGGCAGTAACACCGGCAAGGAATGGGAGCGTAATACCGATCTGGCTTACGTTATCCAGAGTGGCTCGTTGAAGAACGTAAGCCTCAGGCTCAGGAACGCCACGGTCCGGTCCAACTTCGGCAACGATCTGGATGAAACACGCTTTATCGTGAGTTACACACTGCCGTTGTGGTGACAGATTTTCGAGACGCTCACCTCATGTAACAAACATCAGGCTGTGGGAGACGCCACTAAGTCGAAGGCGTGGCGGCGCCTCCCACACGGTGAACAACCCGGCACCCTGGTGACAGAAACTGTCCGTCTGCCCATTTACCATGGCGCGGACAAGGCAAAATCCTGGACGAACGATTGGCGCAGCGGAGACTGTTTCTTGCCTTGGCAAATGAACCAGTAGCTGATCGAGGAAATCCATCATGTCCAGTGTCGAGCCGCTTGATCCGTCGTTTCCGTTGAGCCAACAGATGGGGATCGATGCCGCACCCATCGTGTTGGTCAATGTTTGCACCCTGTCACCTGAAGATGAAGCAGCCTTTCTGGTCGCATGGGCAGCAGACGCCGCTTTCATGAAACGCCAGCCCGGTTTTATCTCGACGCAACTTCATCGTGCATTGGGCGATAGCCCGACCTATCTCAACTACGCGGTTTTCGAGTCCGCAAAAGCCTGGCGCACTGCTTTCAAGCACCCGGAGTTCCGCGAGATCGCCAAGGCTCATCCGCCGTCTGCCGTGTTTCGTCCGCATCTGTTTCAAAAAGTCGCTGTAGCCAATTTGTGCACAGCCTAGCGATTGCAATCTGTTGCCGTTGAATGACAGCCCGGGTAGATCACTGTCCCGGCGGTTTTTTACGCTGTAAGAGGAATGCATATGAAAGCTGTTCAGTTCAATGAATACGGTGGCACCGAGGTATTGAAGATCGTCGACATAGAGCCACCTCGCCCAGGCGCAGGTGAAGTGCGAATCAAGGTGCTAGCCGTCGGGGTCAATCCCATTGATTGGAAGATACGATCGGGCTACATGCATGACTTCATGCCCGTGACCTTTCCCGCCGGTGTCGGCTCGGAAGCAGCAGGCGTGATTGACGAGGTCGGCGAGGGCGTTTCAGGATTTGCGGTCGGCGATACCGTCTTTGGTTACGGACGGAATACGTTGGCGGAGCAGGCCGTGTTGAGAAGCTGGGCGCATGTGCCGCGCAGCATGCCAATCGATGTGGCGGGTGGTTTACCGGTCATTGTTGAGACGGCGACTCGCATTCTCGACCACGTCAAAATCAAGGCCGGTGAAACACTACTGATAACGGGCGCTGCGGGCGGGGTCGGATCGGCTGCCATCCAGATCGCACTGCATCGCGGCGCAATCGTGATTGGCACGGCGAGCGCTCCAAAGCATCCGTACATTCGCAGTCTGGGCGCTGTTCCGACGAGCTACGAACCCGGCCTTACCGAAAGGCTGCGCATGTTGGCGCCCAACGGCGTAGACGCCGCACTCGACCTGGCAGGGGCCGGCACGATAGCCGAGCTGGTGGCGATTGTCGGCGATGCTGATCGTGTTGTTTCCATTTCTGATGTAACGGCCCCGCAGCATGGCGCGGCGTTCTCAGGGAAATCGCTCGATCATCCCGAGCAGGCGTTTGCAGAGGCGGCGCAACTGTACGAGGTTGGATCACTCGACCTGCGCATCGAGCAGACCTTTGCGATGGAACAAATCGCCACCGCGCAACAGATCAGCGCCGCCGGGCATGTCACCGGCAAGCTCGTCATAACGATTCCTTGATCGAATCATCGAATCATCGACTCGCGGCCTGCATACGCAGGCCGCGACAGGTGTCGTATCTTTCGAGTCGAGTCGAGTCGAGTCGAGTCGAGTCGAGTCGAGTCGAGTCGAGTCGAGTCGAGTCGCACGGAGCACGGATCACGACAATTGTGATTCTCTGCTCGTCCGGACGCAGAGAGTTGAAATCCACGTCATACCCCGACAGAATCGCGCCCCGATCCGGCCAGTGCGTGCGGACGTTTTGATGAAAGGGGTTGCCGTTGAACGAACAGACATTGTCCATGCGCCTGGAGCGCGTGGCGGCGCACGTGCCTGACGGCGCGCGGCTGGCCGACATCGGTTCTGATCACGGCTACCTGCCGGTGGCCCTTATGCGTCGTGGCGTAATTGACGTTGCGGTAGCGGGCGAGGTGGCCGTCACACCGTTTTGCGCGGCCCAGCGTGTGGTGCACGAAAACGGTTTCGAACAACGGATCACTGTTCGCCTGGCCAATGGTCTGGCAGCCATCGAGCCGCACGACGGCATCACCGCGATCAGCCTGTGCGGCATGGGCGGCGAGACCATTCGCGACATCCTCGAAGCGGGCAAAGCGCGCCTGAGCGGCACCGAACGCCTCATCATGCAGCCAAACGGGGGCGAGCAACCGCTGCGCCTATGGCTGATGGAAAACGGGTACCGTATCGTCTGCGAAGAAGTGCTGCGCGAGAACCGCTTCGACTATGAAATCATCATCGCCGAGCACACCGGCCCGGTGATCTATACCGCAGAAGAGCTGTACTTCGGCCCGCTACAACTGCAGACACGCAGCCCGGCGTTTCTGGCCAAGTGGCAGCGCTTGCTGCAGCAACGGCAGAAAACCCTGACCAGCTTCGCCAAGGCGAAACAGGGCGTGCCTGAAGAGAAGCTGCAGGAGATCGAGCGGCAGATTCGCTGGATTGAAACGATACTGAGGGTTGTCACGCCCAGATGACTTTGCTTCTTGGCCTGGGGGCGGTGGTTGATCTGCGGAGGCGAAGTGTTGGACTGGAGGCTTT
This sequence comes from Pseudomonas viridiflava, assembly GCF_900184295.1. Taxonomy (NCBI): domain Bacteria; kingdom Pseudomonadati; phylum Pseudomonadota; class Gammaproteobacteria; order Pseudomonadales; family Pseudomonadaceae; genus Pseudomonas; species Pseudomonas viridiflava. The sequence goes on along the minus strand of NZ_LT855380.1, from coordinate 3,999,907 downwards.
CGACTCGGCAACAGGTCGTTGAAAGCGTCTATGGATCTCGGGTTTTACGCTTTACCTGCTCATTTGCTCCATCATCAGCGGGGCAGGAATGGATAGCGTGTTGGTGTAATAAGTCTTGTACCCGTAAGCGGTAATGCGCACCCTGCACGGTATCGTGTCTTGCTTCGCGATCAACGGCTTTATAGCTTCATAGTCGTTCTGATTGCGCTGATCACCTTCAGGGGTAGTGTAATAAAAGACAAGATCAGAAACGAAGCCGTATGAGGTTTTCGTCCGACGTGTCGCTTCTACTCTTCCCTCTGCTTTTATATTTAATGGACGTGCCGAGGAAACGTCAGTGCCGTGCTCCAGAGAACATATGAGCATAGGGGTAAGTTGGTTGGCCTTCTCATAAGTACTGAATGCGTTCAGTAGATCGATATTCGACGAGAAGTTAACGGCGTAAAGATTTTTTTGGCCGGGTCCATAAGAAGATAAAGTCAGGTTGGCGGGCGGAACATCAGCCGTCTTGGTGCAGGCAGTGCACAGCAGCGCTGCAAGAAATATGAAGTTGTGCTTTTTAGTCATTGGCCAAAAATACCGTTTATGGATTCAAAAACCAGGTCGCACGCCGATTTTTTCCCCTGAACGGGTTCGATGAACATCCTGTCTGCAGAGGCGTGATGAATATCAGCGGTTTTATTCAGCGTTGTTCCGCCGGATATAATCCAGCGCTCTCCAAATTCTGCAACGCCGTCGGAGGAGTCGGGAACACTGGCGTTTGCTAAAATATTGATCCAGGTTTCAGCAATGGGCTGGGGCTCGGATTTATAAATATCAGAGCCTAGCCACACCCAAAAACCTTCTCCTACGGGGTCGAGTGTTACCAAAAACTTTATTTTGTAACCGGCCTCCGACAATATGCGCGACACGTGCGCTCCGTTCCATCCTCCAAGACTGTGGCCAATGATGTAAATAGGGCAAGATTTGTCAGGGATTTTTTTAGTAAAATACGTTTGAATGTCCCCGGCGCCTTTTGCATCTTTGTAACTTCTGAGCCAGCTGGTGTACTTTGATGACAGCTTGCTGTTGGCGCTTATTCTCTGGTCCAGAATGTTTCTGGCGCCATCGATATTGTGGAACGCACCCTGAAAGTAATATTTTTCCTGATCTGCAGCTCCGCCGATAAAGAAAACAATCGCTTTCTTTGTCGCAATCGGAACAGTTTTTACCGTGCTGTCATTTGCGGCTGTCAAAGTGTGTGTTTTTGCCAGCGTTGCTGTTTTGCCGTTCGGAAGAATGACTTGTTCTGCCTCCATATCTCAGTCCTCCACAAAAAGCTTTATTTGTTCAGCGCAATGGGCGCTTATCATATGCGTAAAACCCATGGAGTCGCTTGCGCCATGTTCGAACCTGCCGTCCGCGCGCTGGATGGTGTAGCCATGATTAATCATCGGTTCACCGGTAGACTCGTTGATCAGTCTGATCTTGTCATTGAAGGGCACAGGCATTGGAACTAATCCACTGAACGGCACAGGGGTGTGCGTATCCCCAATGATGACCGTCCCCGATCCGCCTATGATGACATTGCCATGGCTACCGGTACTGCCCAGCGTAGCGGCGTTCAAGCCGTTTATGAATACGGTTGAGCTTACCGCTCCTGTAATCGGGCTTCCACACGCGGATTTATCGTTGAGGCGAGCGGCAGGAAGGCCATCGAAAAATACATTGGGGGAACCGCCCACTATCGGGTTGATGCCGTGACTAGGAAGCGGGCAGCTAGTAGGGTCTGTCGCGCGTGCTGCAGGTTTTCCACTCATAAGAAATCCGTTTCAAGGTGTCGAGAAAGTGTCTAGTTAGCTACCTTAAGTGAAAGGCTTTGGCTTCTCTACTACCGCGCTAAGCTACCTGTGGAACATTGGTTAGACAATGGATATTTCAGGTCTCTAGCGACTGCGGCTCAACATATGGAGCCGGGAGGTGTTCCGGGTTGAGGAGGGTCAATAAATTCAGTCATGGGCCATGCGCCCCCCACCCCGGCTGAAAAAATTTTTCGATGTTGCAGTTCTATGGATTTTGTGTGTTTACGTTAGGCCGAAGCTTAAATGTGGTCCTGCGCTTTAGCCCCAGGTTGCACATGAGCAGGCTTCTATCCGATGAGCACTAAGCTTCGACCGCGTTCGAAACGGCAAGGGCGTACAGGAAAGTTTTGGTTTTTGCATTGTCGCTTGAGTGACACCCGTTTTTTTGCGGTATTGGCCGCGACGTAGTTTTGGTCGATCAGGAAGATTGTAATTAAGTATGAGTATCTTTTGGAATCTCACAGCGCTAGAGCCCAAGACAAATAGCCCCAGCCGCCACCAGTCCGCAAACGGCCCAGCGCTTCGCGCTCATTTCTTCGCCCAGAAACATCTTACCGATCAGCGCCGCGAACACCACGCTGGTCTCGCGCAAGGCCGACACGCCGCCCATGGCGCCTGACTGCATGGCCCAGATCACGATGCCGTAGGCGGCGATGGACACCAGTCCACCGAGCGCCGAAGAGCTGACAGCGGCGGGATGCTTTTTCAAGGACGCGGCCAGTTCGTTGAGCCCACGGCTCGCTACAAACAGCAACGGCATGGCCCAGAACGACATGAACATCCAGGCGGTGTAGGCCAGCGCCTGCCCCTGCGATTGCCGCACGCCGATGCCGTCGATCACGGTGTAGAGCGCGATCAGCACGCCGGTGGCAAGTGCAGCCAGAACGCCGGAGCGGGAGACATGGCGGTCCAGGAAGGCGAGCGTGAGAATGCCGCCCGATATCATGACGATCCCCAAGACATGCACAGCGCTGAGGGTTTCGTTGGCAAACAACGCAGCACCGAGCGTTACGAGCAGCGGGGAAGAACCTCGTGCTATCGGATAAGCCACCGCCAGATCACTATTGCGATACGAGCGCACCAGACTGATGTTGTAGACGATGTGCACCAGCCCGGAGGCCAGCAGATAGGGCCATGCCCCGGCGGCTGGCAAGGGCAGCATTATGACGGCCACGGTCGCCACCGACGCGATCATGATGCCCATCCAGGCCATGGACAGATGGCGGTCGCGGTTGCCGTGCAGCATGGCATTCCAGCCTGCATGGAGCACGGCAGCGAGTAGAACCAGACCGCCTGCGTAACTGAGCATGGTGTTTTCCGAGTGGGCAGTGCGAAGGAGGCGCCAGAAGCAAAGGCAGTGTTTATCTGTTCGGCAAAATATCTATCTTAGTACGGCCTGACAAACCAGATAAATTGGCTGCTCACGTTAGCTTGGCTATTGCGAATGAAACGAGAATTGCCCCCGCTCAATGCCTTGCGCGCTTTCGAAGCGGCTGGCCGTCTGGGCAGCTTCAAGGAGGCCGCAGCCGAACTGCATGTCACGTCCGGAGCGATCAGTCAGAGCGTTCGTCTGCTTGAGGACTGGCTGGGCTCGGCGTTGTTTGAACGACACAACCGTCGGGTCGTTCTGACTGCGGCCGCCAGAGCGTATCTGGCTGAAATCGGGCCGTTGCTTGAACAGATCGCGCTGGCGACGGCGCGGTTCGGCTTGCCTGATCCGGCCCCGCGCACGCTGCTGGTGAATGCCCTTGCGACCTTCACGTTGCGCTGGCTGGTGCCGCGACTTGATGCGTTTCGCGCCAAGCATCCCGGCATCGATGTGCAGGTGCATACCTCGAACAAGGCCGTGGAAAGCCTGAAGGAGCCCTACGACATCATCATTCGCGGTGGGCCGGACACGCTTTATGGCTATCGGACCCGCGTATTCCTGCGTGAAGACAGAATTCCTGTGTGTAGCCCGGCGCTTCTGAAGCGACTGCCGTTGAATACCCCAGAGGACCTGAGACACCACACGCTGCTACATACCTCCAGCTTGCCAAGGTTGTGGCCTGACTGGCTGGCGAGCGCCGACGTTCCGGCATTGCAGCCAGCTGCGGGCGTGGTGTTCGATCACTTTTATCTGACCTTGCAGGCTGCCATCGACGGATTGGGCATCGCGATGGGGCCCGCGGCGCTGGTTGCCAGTGACCTGCAGGCTGGAAGGCTGGTGACGCCCTTTGCCGGGCCGCGCCTCAAGTCGCGCAGTTACTGCGCCTATGTGCCTGACGAAAAACTGGACGATGAAACGGTGCAGTTGTTCTGTGCGTGGCTGGAGGGGCAGGGTGACGGTTGAGTAAAGGGCTGCCCGTGTCAGCAGGTCTCACCCCGGACGTTGCAGGGCAGTATCTCCAGCGCACGCCACTCTTTGATCATCTGGCGACGATTGCGCGTGTAGCGTTCGGTCAGGACCTGCGCTTCTGCAATGTCGTCCATGTCGATAATCCGGTATTTGCTGTCACCTTCGCACCACGCCGCCAGATGACGCCTGGACTCGATGAAGCCGAGCATGATCGGCCAGATGGTCTGCGGATCCTTGGGCGCATGTTCGATTGAAAGCGTGATGCTCAGCTTGCACTGATCACGCAACGCACGGCGGATCTCGCTCAGGTCGATGGTGGATGAAGCGCTGAACGGCCTGCTGATGTAGAACGTCTCGTCCTCCAGCGTCGGCCGCATCTCCACCGGCAGAACGGCACTTATCTTGGCCAGGGCGTTTTTCACGGCGAAGGCGAATTTGTCGTCGGTCTGGCGGCTGACCCACTGCGCGCCAATCATCAAGGCTTGAATTTCCTCCTCCGTGAACGACAGCGGAGGAAGCAGAAAACCGGGCTTGAGGATATAGCCCAGGCCCGGTTCTCCCTCGATGTCGGCTCCCATGCCTTGCAGGGTTGCGACATCACGGCGGATGGTGCGCAGCGAAACGCCCAGCTCCTGCGCGAGGGACGCCCCCGAGACGGTTCTGCGATGTCGGCGAAGCGCTTGCATCAATTCAAACAAACGATGACTTCTGGCCATGCCTACTCCATCGCGATAACACCTTTGCCACCGAATTTGCGTCCTTGTTCAATGTCGGTGATCAGGTTGATCGCGCTACTCAAGGGAACGACTTCACCCACCGGGACCCTGAATCTGCCCTGGCTGGCGGCTTCGGCCAGCTTATCCAGAATCTCGGCGCGTGGCGAACCTATGATGGGCTTGAGCCTACGGTCGAAGAGGGCATGTATGAATTTGCCGGGGCTGGGGTTCAGGTCAAGGAATACGCCGCCGGGCCGTAACATCGCAAGGCCTTGAGATACGCTCAGGGTGGCCGCGGTGTCCAGCACCACATCAAAACGGGTGCTGATGGCTGAAACAGGCGTCGTCCGATAATCGTAAACCGTATCCACACCCAACGCCCTGGCCTTCTGGATATCCCTGGCGCTGCAGCTGCCTGAGACGGTGGCACCTAGATAACGCGCAATCTGCACCGCCGCTTCGCCGACCGCGCCCGAGCAGCCGTTGATGAACACGTGCTGGCCTGCCTGCAGCTTTGCCTTGTCGACCAGTCCGTTCCAGGCCGTGATGCCCGGCGTGCCGATGCAGGCGGCATCCTCGAACGAGAGCGACTCGGGTTTTATGGCCAGAAAGGCTTCCTTGGTCACGACTGCCTGAGCAAACGCGCCGCTTTCCTTGAAACGGGCCAGTCCCATTACTGCGTCGCCTACCTTGAGCCGAGTGACGTCCGCGCCAGCCCTGATAACCGTGCCCGAAAAATCCATGCCCATCGCCCGAGGAAAGGTCTTGCCGGTGACAATCTTCATGACCCCGCTGCGCAATTTCCAGTCAATCGGGTTGATGGCGGCGTACCTGACCTGCACCGCCACTTCGTCCTTTTCGGGGCTGGACAACTCGAAATCTTCGAGCCGCATCAACTCCGGACCGCCGTACTTGCTGTACTGAATGCGTTTCATGAGATGTCTTCCCCGTTGAGTGTGGGGATGACACTACACAGCGACAGGGACAGTTTTTGTCACCATGATGGGCGGGCTGTTGATGCGTTGATGATCGTTCCCATCGCTCGTGCGTGCTAACGACGAGCGCAGAGCGTGGGAACGATCATCGTCGCATTCCTCCAGTAGGATTTGTGTATGACGTTGAGCGCGGAGCATCGGCACGGATCAGTATTCAAACAGACTTGTGTATCACTGCAACGGCTGCTCATACCTCTGCTGAATACGCTCCAGTTCACCGGACTGACGCAGGGTTTCCAGAGCGCTGGCCCATGAGGCAACCAGTTCGTCTTCACTGTCCTGACTGAAGGCGATGTAGAGCGAGGAGCGATACAGCTCGATAGGAACCTGTCGCAGTGTTCCGGGGGCGATGTTCAGTTGTCGGCTCTGGTAGGCCACGCCCGCAGCGGTGTCGCCGATGATGATGCTGGTGCGACCGTTCAGCAGCATGCGGTAGAGCTGTACGCTTTCGGTGGCGCTTTTATCGAGGTTTCTAAAGCCCAGTGACTGCAGCATGTCGGGCAGCAGACCTGCGTGCCGGGTGGTGATCTGCGGCGCGTGCAGCAGTTGTTCGAGCGAGGTGACTGGCGGTGCCGTTGCCAGTTGATAAGGGTGTATCGACTCTTCCAGGATGGGGCCGACCCACTTGTACAAGTGCTCGCGCTCTGGAGTGCGAAACATGGAGTACATGATGGTCCTGGGCCGCATCTTCAATATGTGACTCGCCCTCATGCTGGGCGCCAGCACGATAGTGAATTCGTGCCCGGTGACCTTCATGATTGCGCGGACTATCTCGGTGGTCATGCCGGTAAGATGACCGTTCTCTGAATAATTGTAGGGCGCCCATTCTTCAGTCACGACCTGATAGTGATCGGCCCTGGCAGGCGCGCTGAGCAACAGACACAACAGTACTGAAATCAGTGTCGAATAATTCACATGGCCTGCCTGGTGGGCTGTTCGATCACTCAGGTCGGATCGACAGTCAAGACAAGCATAGACTCAAGCGAATGGCTTGGCAGCCCGGGTGGCAGGGAAAAATATGCATTTGGATTCAGTGCCCACCGAGTTCCGGTTTATTACGGCGGCTATCGAACCGCAACATCTGCCCCCGGCGCTTGCCAGCCACCCCCGAGTGCCTTGAAGGCAGCCACGGCGGCACGGGCGGTTTCGGTCTGGGCCAGGGCTCTGGCGTCCGATGTCTGAAGCATCGTTTCGTCGGCGCGCAACACGTCGATCAGGCTGGCTGCCCCGTTCTGATAGCCCGCGAAGGACGACTGTCTTGCTGCAGTCAGTGCCTTTTCACCCCGGCTGAGAATGGTCGTCTGACTCGTGCGATTGATCAGCGACGAGAACGCATTCTCGACATCTTCGGTGGCTCGCAAAACGGACTGTCGATAAGCGGCCAGGGCTTCTGCTTCTGCGCCCTTGGCCTGGTTGATCTGCGCGTTGACGCGGCCGAAATCGAACAGCCTCCAGCGCAGTCCCAGTACGCCTGCCGACTGGCTGGCACCGCTGCTGAACAGGTTGCCGCTCGACACCGCTGTCGCACTGCCGAGCAGGGCGCTCAGCGAAAGCTTGGGGTAGTACTCGCTGACTGCCACACCGATACGGGCGCTGGAAGCGGCAAGGCGGCGTTCAGCGACCATAAGGTCAGGTCTGCGGCGCAAAAGATCGGCAGGTGTGCCGGTTGCGATGAGTGGTGGGGCGCCCGGTATCGCTTTCGCTGCCGCCAGTTTCGTGCGGTGGGTGCCAGGAGGTACGCCCAGCATGACGTCGAGGGCATTCATGGCGGCATCCAGTCCTGACTGCAGAACAGGCACGGTCGCCTGAACCTGCGCGAGTTCGCCTTCGGTCTGGCGCAGTTCGTACTCGGGTGACAGACCTCTGTCGTACAGCATCTGCACTTTCTCCAGCAGATCCTGCCGGGTCTTGACCTGCCGTTGCGCGATGTCCAGTCGCGTTTGCAACCCGCGAATCATGATGTAGGTATCAGCCGTTTGCGCTGCAATCGCCAAGCGTGTGGCCGCAACGCCCGCCTCGGATGCCTGATAGTCAGCCAGTGCGGCTTCGCGGCCGCGCCTCAGTCCGCCAAATACGTCCAATTCCCAGGCGGCGTTGAGGTTGGCTTCGTATGCATTGCCGTAGCGATCAAAGCCCGGGGTTGAGTCCAGTACCTGTCCGAGCGGCGTTTCCACTGACTGATAGGCGCGCGAAGCCTGCCCGCTGACGTTACCCGATGGCAGCAGCGCAGCAGTGGCCGCGCTGAGCCCGGCGCGCGCTTGAGTCAGCTGCGCGCTGGCCTGAGCCAGTGTGAGGTTCTGCGCCAGCGCACTGGAAACGAACTCGTTCAACAGTGGGTCGGCAAAACTCTGCCACCAGGCCGCATTATCGAGCTTGAGCGCTGTAGAATCCGGCCTTGCGTCAGGTCGAGCCAGATAATGAGCCGACACAGGAGCGTCCGGACGCTGGTAATCCGGACCTACGGCGCAGCCCGCCATCAGGCTGGCACTCATCAGTAGTGCGTACGTGGAGAGCGGGCGCATTGAGATTTCCTTGGGATGAACAATTGTGACCATATTACAATTTGGTCACTTGTTGTCAATCAGGGCTTGCGGAGCTAAGCTGGAAACATGACTAAGCATATCGATACGACCCCATCACGCGGACCGTCCGACCACAGCGTTCGCGATCAGGTCGTGGAAGCGGCCACCGAACACTTCGGTCACTACGGTTTCGAGAAAACCACAGTGTCCGATCTTGCCAAGGCCATCGGTTTTTCCAAGGCCTACATCTACAAGTTCTTCGACTCCAAGCAGGCCATCGGCGAGGTGATCTGTTCCAATCGCCTGGCCATGATCATGACCATCGTCGATGCGGCAATCGCAGATGCGCCAACCGCCTCGGAGAAGCTGCGGCGCCTGTTCCGCGCGGTTGTCGAGGCCGGTAGCGATCTGTTCTTTCACGACCGCAAGCTGCACGACATTGCCGCCGTCGCCACCCGTGACAAGTGGCCGTCCGCGCTAGCGCACGATGCCCGTTTGCGCGAACTGATCCAGCAGATCGTTCTTGAAGGGCGTGAGTCCGGCGAGTTCGAGCGCAAGACGCCACTGGATGAAACCGTTCATGCCATTCATCTGGTGATGCGTCCCTACATCAGCCCGGTCCAGTTGCAGTACAACCTGGATATCGTGCCCACAGCCCCCGTGCATCTGTCCGCGCTGATACTGAGAAGCCTCGCCCCATAACGTTGTGACTATTGACTAAATTGGTCACTATCTAGAGAATCGGATTCCTGCTCACCTTAAAAGTTAGGGATCCCATGCTCCGGCTCATACCTGCAACGCTCGCCGTTTGTGCTCTGCCCTTCGTTCTGACCGCGTGTGGCGACTCGTCGAGCGTGCGCGATCCTCGTACGCAACCTCCGTTGGTGAGAAGCGCCGCGGTTGCGAGCGCCAGTGACGGCGCTCGTTCGTTCACAGGCGTGGTGGTCGCTCGCGTGCAGAGTGACCTCGGGTTCCGAGTCTCCGGGAAGGTTCTGGAACGTCTGGTGGACACGGGGCAGACCGTCAAGCGCGGCCAGCCGCTCATGCGTCTGGACCCGGTCGATCTTGGTCTTCAGGCGCAAGCCCAGCAGCAGGCTGTGGCAGCTGCCGTGGCGCGGGCAAAACAAACGGCAGACGACGAAGCCCGCAACCGGGATCTGGTCGCTGCCGGCGCCATTTCCGCATCCGCCTACGACCGGATCAAATCGCTGGCTGATACGGCCAAAGCCGATCTCAGTGCTGCGCAGGCGCAGGCTGCTGTCGCACGCAATGCCACCGGCTATGCGGTGTTGCTGGCCGATGCCGACGGCGTCGTGGTCGACACCCTCGCAGAGCCCGGACAGGTCGTCAGCGCAGGGCAGCCGGTGGTGAGACTCGCCAAGTCGGGTCAGCGTGAGGCCATTGTCCATTTGCCGGAAACGTTGCGGCCTGCAGTCGGTTCTGCAGCGCAGGCGCGGATGTACGGAAACAACGCCGAGGTGGTCCCCGCGAAACTACGGCTGCTGTCCGACTCGGCCGATCCACTGACCCGAACCTTTGAAGCCCGTTACGTACTCGACGGTGCCAACGCCGTCGCTCCGTTGGGTTCGACTGTCACGCTCGAGATTGATGATGGCAAGACCTCCATGCAAGCGCTCGCGGTGCCCATTGGCGCCCTTCATGACGCAGGCCAGGGGGCAGGCGTGTGGGTGATTGCCGGAACACCGACAAAAGTGTCATGGCGCGGCGTGCAGTTGCTGGGCCTGAGCGACGATTCAGCCCGAGTGACAGGTGGCTTGAAGCCCGGCGAACAGATCGTGGCGCTCGGTGCCCATCTGCTTCACGAGGGCGAAGAGGTGCTGGTGCTGCAACCGAGTACTGTCGTTGCCGGAGCGAAGCCATGAGCTCGGGCCGTTTCAACCTCTCGGCGCTGGCCGTTCGCGAACGGTCCATCACGTTGTTTCTGATCTTCCTGATCGGCGTCGCTGGTACGCTCTCCTTCTTCAAACTGGGGCGCGCCGAAGACCCGCCGTTCACGGTCAAGCAACTGACGATCATTTCGGCATGGCCCGGCGCAACCGCACAGGAAATGCAGGATCAGGTCGCTGAGCCGCTTGAGAAGCGCATGCAGGAACTGAAATGGTACGACCGCAGCGAGACCTACACTCGCGCCGGTCTGGCGTTCACCATGGTCTCGCTGCAGGACAAGACTCCGCCGTCCCAGGTGCAGGAAGAGTTCTATCAGGCGCGAAAGAAAGTTGGCGATGCAGCGAAGACTCTGCCGGCAGGCGTGATCGGTCCGATGGTCAACGACGAGTTCTCGGACGTGACCTTTGCGCTCTTTGCCTTGAAGGCCAAGGGCGAACCGCAACGCCTGCTGGTGCGCGATGCCGAAGCCCTTCGTCAGCGGTTGCTGCACGTACCCGGCGTGAAGAAGATCAACATCGTTGGAGAGAAGGCCGAGCGCATTTTCGTGTCGTTCTCCCACGAGCGGCTCGCTACGCTGGGTGTTTCGCCGCAGGACATCTTTGCTGCGCTCAATACCCAGAACGTATTGACGCCTGCGGGCTCCATCGAGACCGATGGGCCTCAGGTGTTTTTGCGTCTGGATGGCGCGTTCGACAAGCTCGAGAAAATCCGCAATACACCGATTGCCGTGCAGGGCAGAACCCTCAAGCTGACGGACGTCGCGACCGTCGAGCGCGGTTATGAGGATCCTGCCACGTTTATGGTCCGCAGCCAGGGTGAGCCCGCCTTGCTGCTGGGCGTCGTGATGCGCGATGGCTGGAACGGGCTTGACCTCGGCAAGGCACTGGATGCCGAGACCGCCAGCATCAACGCGGCCATGCCGTTGGGCATGACGCTTTCCAAAGTCACCGACCAGTCCGTGAACATCGCTTCATCGGTCGATGAGTTCATGATCAAGTTCTTCGTCGCGCTGTTGGTGGTGATGCTGGTCTGTTTCCTCAGCATGGGCTGGCGAGTGGGCGTGGTGGTGGCGGCTGCCGTACCGCTGACTCTGGCGATTGTGTTCGTGGTCATGGAAGCGACGGGCAAGAACTTCGACCGCATCACCCTGGGCTCGCTGATTCTGGCGCTGGGCCTGTTGGTGGATGACGCGATCATCGCCATCGAAATGATGGTGGTGAAAATGGAGGAGGGCTACGACCGCATCAAGGCCTCGGCCTACGCCTGGAGTCACACCGCAGCGCCCATGCTCGCCGGTACGCTGGTCACGGCGGTCGGTTTCATGCCCAACGGTTTTGCCCAGTCCACGGCGGGCGAATACACCAGCAACATGTTCTGGATCGTCGGCATCGCGCTGATTGCGTCCTGGGTCGTCGCCGTCGTGTTTACGCCTTACCTGGGCGTGAAGTTGCTGCCTGACATCAAGCCGGTCGAAGGCGGTCACGCCGCGATTTACGACACGCCACACTACAATCGTTTCCGCCGGATTCTGGCTCGGGTCATCGCTCGCAAATGGCTGGTCGCAATCGTGGTGATCGTGACCTTTGTCGTCGCGGTGCTGGGCATGGGGCTGGTCAAGAAACAGTTCTTCCCGACCTCGGATCGCCCGGAAGTGCTGATCGAAGTGCAGATGCCGTACGGCACCTCCAACGAGCAGACCAGCGCCACCACGGCCAAGGTCGAGGCGTGGCTGCATAAGCAGGACGCGGCGAAGATCGTGACGGCCTATATCGGCCAGGGCTCGCCGCGTTTTTATCTGGCGATGGCGCCTGAATTGCCCGATCCATCGTTTGCCAAGATCGTCGTGCTGACGGACAGCCAGGAATCGCGTGAAACGCTCAAGCACAGCATTCGCGAAGCAGTCGCGCAGGGGCTGGCACCCGAAGCGCGGGTGCGGGTGACACAACTGGTGTTCGGGCCGTATTCGCCGTTTCCGGTCGCGTACCGTGTTGCCGGTCCCGATCCTGACAAACTGCGCGAGATTGCGCAGCAGGTACAGACTGTCATGCAGGACAGCCCAATGATGCGCACCGTCAACACGGACTGGGGCTCGCGCGTACCGACGCTGCATTTCTCGCTGAATCAGGATCGCCTGCAGGCCGTCGGGCTGACGTCCAGCGCGGTCGCCCAACAATTGCAATTCCTGCTGTCCGGTGTGCCGATCACCTCGGTGCGCGAAGACATTCGCTCGGTCGAGGTCATGGGCAGGGCTGCCGGGGATATCCGTCTGGACCCGGCGAAAATCGCAGGCTTTACCCTCGTGGGTTCCGGTGGTCAGCGCATTCCGCTCTCGCAGATCGGCGAAGTCGGCGTGCGCATGGAAGACCCGATTCTGCGTCGTCGTGACCGTCTGCCCACCATCACCGTGCGCGGCGACATTGCCGAGCATCTGCAGCCGCCGGATGTGTCATCGAAGATCATCAAGGAGTTGCAGCCGATCATCGACAACCTGCCGGCCGGTTACCGCATTGATCAGGCCGGTTCGATCGAGGAGTCGGCCAAGGCGACCGTGGCATTGCTGCCGCTGTTCCCGATCATGATTGCGGTCACCTTGCTGATCATCATCCTGCAGGTGCGTTCGATGTCGGCGATGGTCATGGTGTTCATGACCGCGCCACTGGGGCTCATTGGTGTAGTACCGACCTTGCTGCTGTTCAATCAGCCATTCGGCATCAACGCGCTGGTGGGGCTTATCGCGCTGTCCGGCATTCTGATGCGCAACACGCTGATTCTGATCGGGCAGATCGACCAGAACGAAAAGGATGGGCTTGATCCTTTCCATGCCGTGGTGGAAGCCACCGTGCAGCGAGCGCGTCCGGTGCTGCTCACGGCACTCGCCGCGATCCTGGCGTTTATCCCGCTCACGCATTCGGTGTTCTGGGGCACGCTGGCGTACACACTGATCGGCGGCACGCTGGGCGGTACGGTCATGACCCTGGTGTTCCTGCCAGCCATGTATTCCATCTGGTACAAGATTCGCCCCGATCAAGAGCCGCAGGCTTCGCAACCCGTATCCACTGACGCACCTATGACGAGGACCTGAGCATGAACAATCACCAAGGACAAAAGCGCATTGTCGTCACCGGCTGCGGAGTGGTCGGGCCGTTGGGCTGCGGTGCAGAAGAAGTCTGGCGCAGGTTGCTGGAAGGACAGTCAGGTATCCGTGCGCTCGACGACGCGGTCAGTGACGGCACAGGCGTCTCGGTCGCAGGCCAGGTGCCGACGCTTGAACACGATCCGATCGCAGGTTACGACCCGGATCGCGTGATCGCGCCGAAAGAACGCAAGAAAATGGACCGCTTCATCGAATTCGCGCTGGTGGCTGCGCACGAGGCGTTGGAGCAGTCCGGTTGGCATCCTGAAACCGAGGCAGAGCAGCAACGCACGGCCACCATCATTGCCTCCGGCGTCGGCGGGTTCGGGGTGATTGCCGATGCCGTACGCACGACAGACACGCGTGGACCACGTCGCTTGTCGCCGTTCACTGCGCCGTCGTTTCTGGCCAACATGGCAGCGGGGCATGTCTCGATCCGCTACGGTTTCAAGGGGCCGCTGGGCGCGCCGGTGACGGCCTGCGCAGCCGGTGTGCAGGCGATTGGCGACGCAGCGCGGCTGATCAGAAGCGGCGAGGCGGATATTGCGATTTGCGGCGGGACCGAAGCGGCAATCGATCGCGTCACGCTGGGTTGTTTTGCCGCTGCGCGGGCACTGTCCACCGGGGTTGCCGACCGGCCTCAGGAGGTCTCGCGCCCGTTCGACCGGGACCGCGACGGGTTCGTCATGGCTGAAGGCGCAGGGCTGCTGGTCATCGAGTCGCTGGAGCACGCGTTGGCACGAGGCGCGATGCCGATTGCAAAACTGGTGGGATACGGCACCAGCGCCGACGCCCACCACCTGACCGCAGGCCCCGAAGACGGCAATGGCGCGCGCCGGGCCATGGAGCAGGCGCTGCGTCAGGGCAGCGTGGATCCTTCAGAGGTGCAGCATATCAACGCCCACGCCACCTCGACACAGGTCGGCGACAAAGGTGAGCTTGCTGCGATTCAGGCGGTGTTCGGTGCAGGCGCCAAGGTCGCGATCACCTCGACCAAGTCCGCCACCGGGCATCTGCTCGGTGCCGCAGGCGGGATCGAGGCAGTGTTCACTGTTCTGGCGCTGCGCGACCAGATCGTACCGCCGACACTGAACCTCATCCACCCGGATGAAGCGGCCGATGGCCTGGATCTGGTGGCGCTGACCGCCCGCAAGATGCCGATCACCCATGCGCTGTCGAACGGGTTTGGTTTTGGTGGCGTGAATGCCAGCGCGTTGTTTCGGCGGTGGTCGTAGCTACTGTATGGAACGTCGTGTTGATCCACAGCGAAACCTGACGGTGAGAAATGTCTTTGTGTCTGACACGGCTCGGTCTGGCAACGAACATCGGACTGTGCGAGGAGGGGCTTGCCCGCGATGAGCGGTAACGCGGCTTTCCTGATACACCGAGTCGACTGCATCGCCAGCAAGCCGCCTCTTATCAAAAAACCTGTAACTCATTGAAGAAAAATGATTTGTGGGAGCGGACTTGTCCGCGAATGCTGTAATTCAGCCGATGAATATTCATCGGATGTACAGGCCTTTTCGCGGACAAGTCCGCTCCCACCTAGTTTGCTGCGCGACAGCGCTACGTCGAAGAGGTCGTGGCGCCTCCCACACAGATCGCATTATTCAGCGTAGCAAGTCAGTTTTAACCAAGAGAGCCATCAATGAACAACGTGACGGATAACGATGTGAACGTGGCACCCACAGGCAAGGTGATTGCACTGCTGGCGGGCCTCTCGGCCCTCAGCATCCTGTCCACCAATATCATCCTGCCTGCCTTTCCCGAGATGGCAGCCCAACTGGGCGTGTCGTCACGCGAACTGGGGCTGACGTTTTCCAGCTTCTTCATCACCTTCGCTCTGGCCCAACTGGTCGTCGGCCCGTTGGCGGATCGCTACGGACGAAAGAAGCTGGTGCTGGGCGGTCTGTCGGTCTTCGTGATCGGCACGGCAGTGTGCGGCTTCGCCCAGTCGTTCGAGATACTGATCGTCGGACGCGTGATCCAGGCACTGGGGATATGCGCAGCCGCAGTACTGGCCCGAGCTATTGCGCGGGACCTGTTTCAAGGCGAAGCACTGGCGCGAGCGATGTCGCTGATCATGGTTGCGACCGCCGCAGCGCCTGGCTTCTCGCCATTGCTGGGTAGCGTGCTGACGACCGCGCTGGGATGGCGCGCGATCTTTGTCATCGTCGCAATTGCCGCGCTGTCGGTCGCGCTGATTTACAGCCGTACGCTGGGCGAAACGCTGCCAGCCTCCAGCCGCGTTTCGCGCTCGGTGCCTGAAGTGTTCGTCGCCTACGGCCAGCTGATGCGGGACCGTCGATTCATCTTGCCTGGTCTGTCGGTGAGCCTGTTGATGAGCGGGCTGTTTGCCTCTTTCGGCGCTGCACCAGCGATTTTGATGATCGGGATAGGGCTGACGTCTCTGGAGGCAGGGTTCTACTTCGCTGCCACCGTCTTCGTGGTCTTCACCGCAGGCATCGCAGCTCCCAGGCTGGCCCACCGATTCGGCATTCGGAACGTCACCGCGACAGGCTTCGCCATTGCACTGTTCGGCGGACTGTTGCTGTTGCTGGGGCCGGTGAACCCGAGCCTGGGCACCTACACCTTGTCGATGGTTATCTTTCTGTGGGGCATGGGCCTTGCCAATCCGCTGGGCACTGCCATCACCATGGGACCTTACGGCGCACAGGCAGGGCTCGCCTCAGCGCTGCTGGGCTTTCTGACCATGGGCTGCGCGGCGGTTACCACGTGGCTGGGATCGGCACTGACCTATCCGGCCGTGACCACACTGGGCGGGATTCAGGTGGTGGTGTGTGGTGTGGCGTTGGGGGTGTTTGTGGTGAGCGGCGCAAATACAAAGCAGACAACTTGAACGGCGGCTAATCGTAATAGTTGAAGACGCATGCAGTGGCTCTAGGTCATGGCCTTCCGTCAAGCCTGCCTAAAGTTTCCAGCGTTGAGTCGATAGCATGATGATGTGTCATTCATTCGACGGAAGACAGGAATCTAGCATGCGCTTAAGAAATCTCAACGTAGCTCCCCGAGCTGCCCTGTTTTTCGCACTGATCATCGCTCTGGTGTTCGTGCTGGGCGCATTCGCCGTGGTGCAAATGGGCAAGCTGAGGGACGCTGAAAAAGACGTCGAACTCAACTGGATGGCCAGTATCCGACAGACGGCCTTGATGAATGCTACGGTCCTTCGCCTGAGGCTTGAAACCCAGCGTGGTCTTGCTGATCCTCAATCCATTCAAAAGACCATCGAGAGCTTCCCTGGCTACCGCAAGGCGTTCAATGATGCGGTGACAAATTATGAGCCACTCATTGCAGACGAAAAGGAGCGGTCGGTTTATACACCGGTAAAAACCAGTGCCGATGCCTACTCCAAGCAATTGGAGCTTCTCGAACCTTTGATGAAACAGGGTGATATCCCGGCAGCGGTCAAGTTGGTCAGTACCGGCATTCGCCCGCTCACGAACGCGATGGAAGATCAGATCAAAGACCTCACCAACTACAACAACGAAGGCGCCGCTCAGGCCGGGCAAACCGCCACTGATCTTTATGAGAATGGGTTCTGGCTTGTTGTAGGACTCATCACGGCTGTCGTTATCCTGACGATTAGTTTTGCACTCCTGCTGACGAGAAGTATTACTTCACCCATCAACGATGCCTTGTCCGTCGCAGAGCGCATCGCAGCCAGTGACCTCTCCAAGGAAGTGCTGGTCAGCGGGACTGATGAAGCCGGGCGACTATTGAAAGCACTGGCGCAGATGCAGGCAAACCTTCGCACCACGATCATGCAGATATCCGATTCATCCAACCAACTGGCGTCCGCCTCGGAAGAGATGACAGCGGTTACCGAAGAATCCAGTCGTGGTCTTGTTGCCCAGAATGACGAGGTCAATCAGGCCGCAACGGCAGTCACCGAAATGAGCGCGGCGGTGGACGAGGTCGCTCGTAACGCCGAATCCGCTTCCGAAGAGTCGAAACGCACCCAGGGTTATACCGAAGAAGGCTCGGCTCGAGTGGCTCAGACATTGAAGTCGATTCAAAAGCTGAACGGTAACGTTGAAAACACCAGTGAACAGATTCAAGGCCTGTCGAATCGTGCCCAGAGCATTTCCAAGGTGGTCGAGGTGATTCGAGCGATTGCCGAGCAGACCAACCTGTTGGCATTGAACGCTGCCATCGAAGCCGCCCGTGCAGGCGAGCAGGGGCGTGGGTTTGCGGTGGTAGCGGATGAAGTAAGAGCGCTGGCCCATCGCACCCAGGTGTCGACACAGGAAATCGAACAGATGATCGCGGCGATTCAGACCGATTCCGATCTGGCAGTGAAAGCGATGAACACAAGCAAGGATCTGGCGACCGAATCGCTGGGCGTCGCTCAGGAAGCCAGTACTTCGCTGGACCAGATCGCCAAGGCCATTGTTCAGATCAACGAGCGCAACCTCATGATCGCAACAGCCTCCGAAGAGCAGTCCCATGTCGCCCGCGAAGTTGACCGCAACCTGGTCAGCATCCGCGAACTCGCCACCCAGAGCGCCGCAGGCGCCAGCCAGACGGCCAGCGCTTGTGGTGAAATGTCGAAACTGGCGGTTAATCTTAATCAGTTGGTGAACCGGTTCGTGGTGTGATCATTATTTCGCGGGGTTGGTTGTATGGACGCCCGGTCTGATTGAGTCTTAGAGATTTTCTGGAACAGGAGTGGGAATTTGCCATGAGGGTTTTTTGCCCTCCTGGCTGTCGAATGTGCGACGCGCCTTGCGGAAGTCGGCGACTTTTTCGACTACTCAGGTTCGGATAGGGGACATACGGAGCCGCGGCCGCATGCGTCACCCAGAAACAATCATGGGGTAGTATCGATGGTAGTGGCGTTGCTCAAAGCTTGGTAGACAAAGCGTCATTTGCCTGGCAAGTGCCCCAGACGGTATCGAGGAGCCACGGATGGATACGATATTGAGTGCCGAAGAGCTGGTCAGAATAGCAATGACCAATTCCGCAAATTCGGAAATCATGTCCCGTTTGCCTTCACTTGGCTTGAGTCAGTGCATGCTCACTGCGGGCTGTCTGTTCCAGGCTGTCTGGAATCATCAGGCGCAGTTGCCGCCAGACTGGGGGGTAAAGGACTACGACGTTTTCTACTTCGATACCGAACTGTCCTGGGAGGCGGAAAACGAGGTCATCACCTCAGCTAAACATCTCTTTCATGATCTGGGCGTCAATGTCGACATCAAGAATCAGGCACGCGTCCATCTTTGGTATCACCAGCGGTTTGGCAGGGATTGTCCTCAACTCCAGTCGACCCGGGACGGTATTGATCGCTACCTCATTGCAGGCACCTGTATCGGGCTGGATGTCGAAACGGGCGACGTTTACGCACCTTTTGGTCTGGACGATGTGGGGCAGGGGCTTCTCAGGATCAATCCCGGCAATGCCCATCCCGACCTGTTCGATCAGAAGGCGAAGAGTTACCAAACCCGCTGGCCTTTTCTTCGGATTATGGAAGCCGATTTGTCATGAGAGGTGTTGTATTTCAGTAGGCAAACACTCAGTCCCAATCGGATAGCACACGGTTGCGTAACCGTTCGGCCACGTCACCTATTCGTTCTCAAACAAACTGGCGTTCAGGTCGTTGCACCTCGCTATCTTAGCGACAGAAGCGATGTTATCCATGAGTGTTCAAGTGAACACCACCGTCTTTAATGCTTGGTTCGAGAGCATGACTTCTCCGGACACTAACGTTAATACCCGCACTGCAATCGTGTTGCGAGCGTATGCAAGAACACGCCTGCCACGTACTGATTCTCTTACGCTTGCATAAGCTCTCTCTCGTTGAATACCTCGTACTTTCTAATATCACCGTGCATCCGCCCCTGCCATTTTCTGATGAACTGAGCAGTATCGACGGAACCAAGGTGTGCGCTGAGTGCGCGTTGGTCAGTCCAACGTTCCAATAAGATCAAACGTCCGGCCCGCTGATCATCTATCCCCGCGTCATAAGAGATATTTCCCTCACGCTGCCGCGTGGCGAGGGAAAGAACATGAAAATCAGCCAGAAATTGGGACAGATCAGTTGGAGCGACGTAGAGGTTACCCGTAATTATTAGCATGTGGTTCCTTCAGCGACGGCCCCAACCCTGCAGAGAGTATTTGGTCGGGGCATCGGTTACTCAGATGACAAGCACGACCTTACCCTGAATGCTGCCCAGTGACGCTCGCAGGTGGGCAGCCGAGGCTTCGGCCAATGGGAATGTGCTGTCAATCACGACACGAATGCTACCGTCGTCGAGCAAGCGCCCGGCCTCTGCTAATTGGGCACCATTGGAGTGCACCTGTGTCGAGGAAACAGTGACCCCTGAATTAGCTGCTTGATCATGTCCCGAGAAGCCTAGAGGGTTGACCAGGAAGAGCGAGCCTCCCTGTTTGATAACGCTCAGAAAGCGTTCCATATTCCGGCCGCCGACAGCGTCAATGACGACATCAACATCACTTGCGACTGTTTCGGCCGCGACGTTGGTGTAGTCGATGAACTCATCGGCTCCCAGGTCGCGAACAAGTCTTTCATGCTTCCCTGAGGCGACTGCTATTACGCGCGCGCCTTTCCATTTGGCAATTTGCACTGCCAAGTGCCCAACCCCACCTCCAGCGCCATTAACCAAAACCGTTTTGCCTTCCAGTGAGACAGGTGTATGTCGGAACGATTGGAATGGGTTCGGCGAGTCATGACCAGGGTTAATCAAAAACTGCCAGGCAGTGAGCAGAGACATTGGCGCACCGGCTGCCTGTACATGATCTATACCATCGGGTTTCAAGGCCAGTTCGGATACGGCGACGCGGACGTATTCAGCATAGGCGCCACTGCCCTTCATCAGGTCTGCCGGGAAACGCACCATTGCGTAGACTTCATCACCCACGCTTAGCCCGGACACCTCGTTGCCAATCGCTGCAACAACGCCCGATATATCAGTGCCGAGGATCAGCGGGAAGGTTGGATCCGGCTGCCATTCAGGCGGCAGCGACCGAAAGCCATCTCGCAGGTAGAGATCTGGCGGGTTGAGACTTGCTGCGTTTATGCGAACCAAGACTTCACCGGGCCCCGCTGAGGGCCGAATAACATCTTCATAGCGCAAGACTTCGGGGCCGCCGAATTCGTGTAATTGCACCGCTTTCATCATGTCGATCATCATAATCTCGTTCAGAGAATCACTTGGATGACAGAGGTTATGATGATCCGGCGAGGTTGATAATAGGGCTCTGATTCGCTTTAATGTTGCCATGAAGGCACAAATTGGTCTCGAAAGCCTGACAGGCTTAATCGCGTTCGCCCGCGCTGGTTCTCTAGGTAGCTACACCGCCGCAGCTCGCTCGTTAGCGGTCTCTCCGTCCGCGATAAGCAAAAGCGTGCAGCGGTTGGAGCGTCATTTCGGCGTATCTCTCTTCACGCGTACGACACGTTCCTTGACGCTAACAGCGGAAGGCCGAGACCTGCATGAGCGTGCGCTACAGCTGCTGCGTCATGCAGAGGAGATCGAACAGGTCGCAAAGTCGGCACGTTCCGAACCATCAGGAACACTATGTATCGTGACATCACTCCCTATCGGTTTGCACATGATCGTCCCGGCTATTACACAGTTTCGCGAACGTCACCCTAAGGTGATAGTTGACTTGCGGCTGAGCGATCACTTCGTGGGCCTGGTTGAGGAGGGGGTTGATCTTGCGATCCGTATCGGTGACCTTGCGGATTCATCCCTCCTTTCCCGCCGACTCTCGCCATACAAGCTCTCCTGCTACGCCTCGCCAGATTATTTAGCGAGGTGCGGAACCCCTGGGCATCCGGATGAACTGGTGGCGCACGAAACGGTAAGTTTGCGTTATCAAAGCACGGGGCAAGTGTTTCGCTGGCCGATTCGAATCGGGGATAAGGAGATTGAGATATTGCCCTCATCGTCATTGATCGTTGATGCCAGTGAAGCAGTTATAGTGGCAATTGCAGCCGGCGCAGGCATTGGAATGGCAGCCAGCTTTATGGCTGCTCCTTGGGTGAAACGCAAAGAGTTAATCCCGATTCTGTCCGACTTTGCGATAGACCGGCACAACATCACGGCCTTATGGCCAGCGAGTCGCCGCACTAATCCGGCTGTGCGTGCTTTCCTGGATGTGCTGATCGAAACGCAATGAGCTACCGCACGTCGTTAGTCTTCGAGTGCGACGCTGGCACTTGCGGGGTTGGACAAATGACTTGGCCGGCCGTACACCACGGCTTTGCATCAAAGACGATCAATACTTCCCCCTGATATTCAAGGCCCAACCATTGGGTAGTGCTTGATGCGGCATGAATGGCTTTGACCGTCGCCTTTGCACACACCATCCAGATACCGGTAGTCGACGCGCACAGACTGCCCTTTTTTGGGCCACTGCCGACGCGGCAGCTCGTTCTGGTAGTCCCTGGTTTCTGGCGTAAACGTGAGGATGGTTCCTTCCATCGGGCACTCTACAGCGGGCGATGTCGTACGTGCCTTTAATACCTGTGCCTGTAATGTCGGATAAGGCTTTTTCAATTCATCGGTGATGCGAAGTTCCATACTGCAAATTTGCCACGTTGATGCCTGTGCAGATTCGCACAGCAAGAAGAGGGGCAAGAAAAACAACACGCTGCGTGTCGCATGACGATTCATCATTTACGCTGCCTTGAGCATCGATGTTCGGGGCATTATCAGGCTCGTGTCCATCGAATCATGGAATGGTTTTGACGGTGTGATTGAGTGCCAGTCGCTTGTTGGTACAAGACATACGCAGGCTGGCGGATCAATGAAGGACCCTGCGGCTTTCCCCGATCCTGATTCTATCGAGCGCTCGGTTCAAGGCATCCAGGGCGTCGAGCAGGGCTTTTGCCTCAGCCTCCCGGCCATCGCCCCACAGGCGTTCAGCCATCGTGTTCAGCGCCTGGATGGAGTGCTCGATATCAGCAGCAGTCGCTGCTTTGGTTTGAGATTTCTTTGGCATTGATTGACCTTACTCCGGCGCGTTGCTTCATCCGTCTCGGCGCGATTACATCACACACCAGAACATGAAGTTGAGGACAGACCAAAAGGTTGAGTTCGAGGGCATCAGTACGCTTCATAAGCGCGGCCTGCTCCTGGGCGCGAGGTCAGCCTTTACTGCGAGGCTATGGACAGGCAACACCCTCTCGAGTCTGCCGCTTGATCCATAGAGTATGACCTCTGATTGCTTCTGTTTCCCTGGACCATGACTCGGTGGCCCGGTAGCAACTGCCTTTGTAGTGAACAACGAACGTCCGTGGATAACCTTCAGGCTCATCTCCATCCAGACGCATGTCTGGATCTGGCGAGGTCACTGAGCTGTACGGCATGCAGGCTGCCAGCATGATCGATGAAAGTGCCAATGCTGCTTTTTTCATTTAGGTCCCAATCGATTCGTCGCTCAGCCTCTTCCCGCACATTCATCACCTTCAACTTCTACACACCGGAAGACAACCCTGGAACGGGATTTAGCACACTTACGGCCAGCGCTTGTTGATCATTGGTCATGGGCATTGGCGCTCAGGCTATCCCACAGCCCCATTATTTGAGTGACTGCAGCATCCAGCGTGTCATGCGAAACACCGTCGCGCGCCAGTGTCGACAAGCCCAGCATGAAACTGTCGAACACGGCAGCAAGTGTCTCCGGCATCACTGTTCTCGGCAATTCCCCCGCTTGGATAGCGCGTTCGACACAGGCAACCAAGGCTGCACGGTTCATGTCTCTCGCCCGTGCGAGGGGGGCGGAGATGGTCTTGCTCTCTTCCGAGCAAGCGCTCATCAAGCCGAGCGACACCAGACACCCCTTTGGATGATCGGGCTCGCATTGCATTTTTGCGGAGCGGCGAAGGGTGAATTCGATTGCTTCTCTGGGTGGCAAAGTCTGATCAAACAGGCTGTCGGTAACCCGACCGTGGGTGGTGAGGTATCGCTCCATCACCTCGGTGAACAAGGCCTGTTTCGAGCCGAACGCGGCGTAAAAGCTGGGCGCGGTGATGCCGCCACCGATGCTCGCCTTGAGCTGGCTTAGGGAGGTAGCGTCGTAGCCGTGTTCCCAGAATAAATGCATTGCCTGAGTGATTGCCGCGTCTCGGTCGAACGTACGCGGGCGGCCCATTTGTGCCATGTCGGATCTCCACCAAAGGGACTTAGATACTAATTGATACATAAGTCGTTGACCACCTGGATGCTTCTCCCTATATTTATACCGATCAGTATATTACTCGGAGGATGACATGGCGACAGATGAGCAGCAGGGCGGAAAACTTCCGTTGGGAGCATTACTGGCCTTGGCGATGACAGGTTTCATCTGCATCGTGACCGAGACTTTGCCTGCCGGATTACTGCCTGAGATCGGCAGTGGGTTGGGCGTCTCGCCGTCGTTTGCGGGGCAGATGGTGACGGTTTACGCACTCGGATCGTTGCTGGCGGCGATACCGCTGACCATCGCCACGCAAAGCTGGCGTCGCAGAACGGTGTTGCTGCTGCCGATTCTCGGCTTTCTGATATTCAATTCCGTCACGGCGCTGTCCTCGAACTACTGGCTGACGCTGGTCGCAAGGTTTTTCGCGGGCGCCTCTGCGGGCCTGGCCTGGAGCCTTATTGCGGGCTATGCACGACGCATGGTGGTGCCTCAATTGCAGGGCCGGGCCATGGCGATAGCGATGGTGGGAACACCCATCGCGTTGTCGCTCGGGGTGCCGTTGGGAACCTGGCTGGGTGGCTTCATGGGCTGGCGCATGGCGTTCGGGTTGATGTCAGGCATGACGCTGGTCTTGATCGCTTGGGTGCTGATCAAGGTGCCGGACTATCCGGGTCAGTCTTCCTCTGAGCGAATGGCATTGCGTCAGGTCTTTTTCACACCGGGCGTGCGCTCTGTGCTGGGCGTCGTTTTCACCTGGATGCTGGCGCACAACATTCTTTACACCTACGTCGCTCCTTTTGTTTCCGAGGCCGGATTGGCAAAAGACGTCGATGTGGTGCTGTTAGTATTTGGTATTGCTGCGCTGCTGGGCATCTGGGTGACGGGGCGTCTGGTTGATCGTCACCTGCGAACGACCGTATTGGCCAGTCTCGCGACCTTCGCTGCAGTGTCGATTTTCTTCGGTTTGTTTCCGGGCTCTGCCTTGGCTATTTACGTAGGGGTTTTCATCTGGGGCCTGACGTTTGGCGGCGCGGCGACGCTGCTGCAAACAGCTCTGGCCGACTCGGCAGCGGAGGGCGCTGACGTTGCGCTGTCGATGAATGTGGTCGTCTGGAACAGCGCTATTGCAGGCGGGGGAATAGTGGGTGGCGTGTTGCTCGACCAATGGGGCGCAGGATCATTTCCCTGGGTCCTGTTGGTGTTGCTGCTGGGTGGTCTGGTCATAACCTCGCGAGCGCGAGTGCATGGCTTCACCCAAGGTGTCAGGCAGTCCGGTCAAGTGGTGGCTGGCCACTGATGTGCAGGCAGCATTGCGCTGCCTGCCATAGCTTCCCTATTACCGAACGTTCTTGTCCAGAAACTCCCGAATCACAGGAATGATTTCCTTGCCGTGGGTTTCAAGGGCGAAGTGTCCGGTGTCATAGAAGCGAATGTCTGCCTTGGGAATATCACGCTTCCAGGCCTCCGCTCCGGCGGGAAGGAAGAACGGATCGTTCTTTCCCCAGACCGCCAGCAAAGGCGGCTGATACTTGCGGAAGTAATCCTGAAAGGTCGGGTACATCGCAACGTTCGAGGCGTAATCCAGTACCAGGTCGAGCTGAATATCGGCATTACCCGGCTTCGATATCTGGAGTCCTTCCAGCGTGTAGCCGTCCGGCGATACTAAACTCTTGTCAGCGACCCCTTCGAGGTATTGCCACTTGATCGATGCTGGTGTCGGGAAGTCATGCAAGGCTTCCCGGTTCTTTTGCGTTGGTTCGTGCCAGTACTTCTGGATCGGCGCCCAACTATCGCCCAGTCCTTCCTCATAGGCGTTGCCGTTTTGGGAAATGATGGCGGTCACTCGCTCAGGGTGAGCAACAGCCAGACGCCAGCCGACCGGGGCGCCATAGTCATGCACCATCAATGCGTATTTATCGAGCTTCAGCTGTTCAGTGAACTGGCCGATGGTCTTCGCCAGTTGGCTGAAAGTGTAGCTGTACTCGTTTTTCGCTGGCGCTTCGGTGAAGCCAAACGCTGGCAGATCCGGCGCAATCACGTGGTAATGATCGGCCAGTTCTGGAATCAGGTCGCGGAACATGAACGATGAACCCGCGAAGCCGTGGAGCAACAGAACCGTGGGCGCGCTGGGGTTGCCTGCTTCACGGTAGAACACCTTCACATTACCAACCTGTTCGTAGCGGTAATGAACCGAGTGGCTCGATTCGGCGGAATGGGCACCGCCAGCAAGCAGGGACGCGGCGAGTCCGGCTGCTGCGATCGATTTGGGAGAGGTCATGACGGCTTCCTGTGTAACCATTAAAGTTGAGTTTTTAGGTTACGACTAGGCATGTAACCTGTCAAATACAATTTATTGGTTACTGATCGTCATGGATTCCATCAGGGCTAGCTCAAGAGGGCGGAGATGCCCCCGAGCGTGCTCTACGCAAAGAGTCCTGGCTTTTCGAAAGCCACAGCAAGGCCTTACACTGAAAAAGTCCACTGAATAGGCAAGGAAGAACTGATGCTGGAGCAGACGTTTGAACATCTGCTGGAGACAGCCATGGCAGACCTGATGGCCAAGCAGGAGCAGCTCAGTCATGATTATGGGCTGGGTAACATGGCTCGCTGGTGGCTGGATCAGGAGGCTGCTACGGTCCAGTTTTTCGATGAAAACGACCGGCTGGCGGTTGAAGGGCAGATCATCAACATAGGCTCTTTTTCACCCAGGCACGGCAGTTGGCTGTGGGCCTGGAGTAATCCAACGGTGCTCACCGCACTTCGTGAAAAAGCCCTGCCGCTGAAGCAACTGCAAGCCATCTCTGGCGCTGAGTGTTTTGGTGCAGAACAGGCCATCCAGTTGGAAGATGAGTCCATGGCCTGGGAGCTGGCTGCCGTCGCGGTTCACCATTTGAACGCACTGGGTTGCTATCGAGCGCCAACGTCATCTGACGGCCCCGTTATCTTTCTGGCCATCACTCACTTGAGGCATATCAGCCACTGACCGATTGCGGCAAGGCATGCAGTGCCGCTTCGCTACGGCCCCTGTCCATCAGTCCTTACTGTCGACCTTGTAGCGGTCAAAATTCTGGATATGCTCGTCAAGATTGTCCTCAAGCATCATTCGATACTGCTCACAGAAGTACTTGACGATTTCCTCCCGCGCTTCGGCCATTTCAGTTCCGGATTTAAAGCTGCGTGAAGTCACCCATGCATTGAATCGCGTAGCGCCGAAGGTCATCGAAGCGCTTACCTTGCCGAGGTCTTCGGGCTTGTCGATCTGCTGGTTTGCCAGACTGATATGAGCATCAGCCCGGTCATAAAATACTTGGTCGGTTTTCTGCGTCATGGATAGTTGCCTGTCTGCGATGTTCGATCATTCAGTGGTGTGATGCAGCGTTTGATGCGTGCCCGAAACGGGGTACACAGTGCCATAAGTTGGTTTGTCAGGCGCGGTAGCCGACACTGCTGTATCGCCCGCCGCCGACACTTATAGGTCATGTAATTTCATCTGAATGCCTATGAGGGTCGTGCCGTGCTGCGTCGGCGGATCCATGCAGCCGAGTGATAGCCGCCGCCTGCGGTGAATACAATAGCGAACAACCCTGTTAACAGGGTCGCGCCCCATAACGCGCCGCGATCTTCAATGATTGCAGTACCGGACGGATTTTCGGGGCGGTAGCGTACGGTCACTGAATCTCCCGCCTCATAGCCGAATATAAGCCCGCTTTCGGGATAGCTGATCACCCTTCCAGTGGCGTCGGTGAACTCGATTTGCGGGTGGCTGCCGCCCGAGTTCAGAGCGCTGACATGACCTTCGGCGCGTTGCGCTTGGGCCAGAAAGCCAAGCCGGTCCTGGCCCAGCCATAGGGCGATGAAAAGCAGGCAAAGACCCAGCGGTATGAAAATCAGCGCCCTGAGCAGAGTGCTTTGGTTGGAAGGGGGTGTGGAGGTCATGGCAGGTCCCTTGCTTCATCCTTAACGGTGGGTATTACAATGAGGTCTCCGAAACCTGTCAACGAGATCCAGGGCGGAGGCCCCATCAATGAAGCCGCTCGAGATTCAACAGATCACGCAACTCCCGTCGCAAATCCACATGTTGGAGATGCAGGCAGCCGAGGAGGGCTTCAGATTTCTGACACGCTTGATTGTCGAGTGGGGCAGTGGCGCCAATCGTTTTGACGCGCCAGGCGAATGCCTCATGGCCGCCTCGCTGGACGGTTGCCTTATCGGCATTGGAGGCGTTTCAGTTGATCCTTACATGCAGAACGGCGTGGGCAGGCTCCGAAGGCTCTATGTTTCACCCGTAGCAAGGAGGCAAAACGTCGGACGAGTGTTGGTTGAAAGGCTTGTTGAGCATGCCGCTGGATACTTTCGTATCGTGCGGCTTTACACCGACACAACTGACGGGGATGCCTTTTATTTGCAATGTGGTTTCAGGAGAACGAATGAGGAGGGTGCCACCCATATCATGGAGCTTGGTCGTTAAGTTCTTCGATACAGTTCGTTGCGATCGGATGGGGCAAGCTTTCGGAGAACCTCTGGCTCGACCCCCACTCTTGAGTGGTTGAATCGAGCATTCATTTCAACAAGCCAGCCCTACGTCAAACCTTCGATTTCGCTTGACCCACATGTGAAATACCGTTGCATTATTGAGTCTGCCTCCCCGCCTCGAGGTTTACCAGAGTATCCATGATCCCAATCAACCCGCTGGCCATGATGGTCGGTTTCCTGATTTTTATCTTCTCTCAAGTCTTGCTCGGGTTACTGATTGCCTGCCTGCTGGCCTTCTTATTTCCGCGTTGCAGGCGCTACATGCTGGCGCGGCGTTGGCGTTTTGGTTTGATGATTTTGTTCCTGACGCTTGCCAGCGTGCCCTACGTCTGGAGCGAGGTTACTGAGTGGCGTGACTGGCGTGCACATAATCCGCGGCTTGAACATGAAGAGGTGTTGGGCGACCTCGTGCTGCCAGCGGGTACGCAGGTCCGGCTGGAGTATCTGGAGCCGTTCAACGACTTGAGTGGCAATCCGGTGCCTTATGGTCTGCGGAGCCTCAAGCAGGCGAACTTCGACCGTACGCCAGGCAACGTCATGGGGCTACGTGTACGTAGTCTTGAACTGTGGCAAGGCCAAGGTTCGGCGACGGTCGAGACAATGGCGGCCAACGATCTGCAAGGCTGGAAGTGCGCGCCGGGCGACGTCGAATTCCGCTTCCCGTTCGGGGCCCCTTTCAACTTTTCCGAGTGGCGCCTGTACGGTTGCACGCTGGCGCCAGGCAGCACGCTGGGCGGCATTGTCTGGACGGGACCCGTGAAGGTGTTTTCCACGGAGAACGATGGCTGGGAGGCAAGAGCCGAGGATACCTCTACCTCCATGCTGGGGATGGAACTGCGCTGGCTGAGCATGCGGCTGAACAGGCCTTATGGTGATGTGCTCGGATGGGACGGCGTATTGAATCGCGAGGCTGACTTCGGCCCTGTTCACTATCCCGTCGGCACTGAGGTTCGTCGCTATCGCCAGGCTTTACTCTTCAGTCCGCCACTGGAAACGTCAGCCCTGGATCGTCGTACGGGAACGTCCATCGAGGCCGACCATTCAGTCTTGCAGCGCGTTTCAGGTGAAGTGCTGGGTATACGCCCGAACACACAGGAGGGTTTACAGTCCTTCGAGAATATCGCGATTCCGTGAGGCACAACGTCGCTTTTCATGGCCTTTGCAGTGATTTCAAGCGCGGTGTATCAGGGGGCAGCATGGTAATTGGATACCGGTTCGAGCGTACCGGGCAGGGTGATCTACACATCCACACACGCAACAGACTGATGGATGGAATAGCGTCCGGGGCTGGATCAAGTCCAGTCCCTGAAAGGCGGGCGGCAAGAAGAGAGCAACCGCGCATGCAAACCTATTTCTTCAGCGCCCTGGCCTCTGCAGCGAGGCACTCCAGGGCAAACTGCTCTGTGTACGTCATCTGAATCGGAGTGGTTTCACCCTTGACGGTTCTTTCGCCTTCCAGGATGTACTTGATGCGCTTGTCAGTGACCCCGATACGTTTGGCGATCCACGACGGTGTCTGGCCGATGCGTGAAATCAGCTTGTCGGCGTATTCGGTGGAGGGGTTGTAGTGTTCTGCGTTGGGTGTCATGTGAAGTCCAGACAGGAAGGTTGGGCGATGTGCGTTGGAGTTGTGTGCAACACGGTGCGCTATTTGTTGGATTGTGTCTGCAACGCTGAACCAACTTCGTTATTCAAAAGCGTCCTGAGCGTTGGCGCTTTAGCCGCAATCGCTCTGGAATAGGATGGTTCACCCTAAACCCCGCCCGCCATCACCCCCAACGCCACCGACGTCGCGGCCGTCCGCGTCTCGACCCCCAGCTTGATGTAAATATGCTCCAGATGCTTGTTCACCGTCCGTGGACTCAGTTGCAGGATGTCGGCGATGTCCTTGTTGGTCTTGCCGCACGATACCCAGCGCAGGACTTCGATTTCGCGGTCGGTCAGTTGGAAGCGGCTTGAAAGTTTTCCGTAGGCGGGTTTGTCGTCGAAGCTGGCGGGTTGCGAGGCGTTGCGGGCCGATTGCAGGATGCGTGCGGTGCGCAGGTGAGAAGCGACGCGTGCCAGGACTTCAGTGCACTGTATGGGTTTGGTCACGTAGTCGATGGCGCCTGCTTCGAAGCCTTGCACCACATGTTCGCTGTCGGTGAGGGCGGTCATGAACAGCACCGGGATGTTGGCCGTGTCAGGTTGGGCCTTGATCTGGCGGCAGGTCTCGAACCCGTTCATGCCGGGCATCATGGCGTCGAGCAGGATCAGATCGGGTCGGCGGCGCTGGATGCGGGTCAGCGCGCTGTGGCCGTCCAGCGCGACCAGCACCATGTAGCCCGCTTCGTCCAGCGCATCGGAGAGCAGTGCCAGGTTGTCGGGCACGTCGTCGACGATGAGGATTATGCCGTTTTCAGCGGCTCGGGTCATTGCGTCCATGGAGCGCCTCTTTCAATTGGTGGCTGAGTTCATCCAGGCGAAAGCCTGAAGCCAGGGTGCGCAACTCGGCGACGAAGCCGCTACTGCCTGCGCCATCACGCTCGATTGCATCGAGTTTTTGCTGAATGCCCCGGACGTAGCCCAGGCCACACAATTCATAAAGTTCTTCGAGGTCCATCCGCGATGGCAGTACGCGGGGAGAGGGCGCAGGTGTCGGAGCGTTGTGCGCGCGACGCAGCCAGGTCAGTTGCAGATGATGTTGCAAGCGGTCCAGCAGTCGTTGCAGGTGCACAGGTTTGGGCAGGTAGTCGTTGCACACCTGCAGGTTGCGCTCCTTGTCGTCGGCGAACCCGCTGGCGTTGGCCGACAGCACAATGATCGGCGCCTGGGACAGGGCGTTGCGACGGATCAGACGGCTGGCGGCCCAGCCGTCCATGTCGGGCATGGAGAGGTCCATCAGGATCAGGTCAGGGTGCAGCAGCGAAACCTGTCTGATCGCCTCCTGCCCGTTGGCCGCCTGCGCGACGTCAAAACCGAGAGGCGCGAGCATGCCGCTGATGACCTTTCGGTGTTCGATGTGATCGTCCACCACCAGAATCAGCCGCCGTGGCCCTTCGTAGCCAATGAGGTCATGGTCCACGGCGACGACTGCCTTGGGCACGCGGACTTCAGAGAGGAACAGCCGCACCTGAAAACGTGTGCCCTCATCCGGCTGGCTGGTGACCGACAGCGCGCCGCCCATCAAAGCGGTGAGCATGCGAGTAATCGTGAGGCCCAGGCCGACGCCGTTGTCCTGACGCACCAGTCCGCCGCGCTCGAACGGCTGAAAGATCCGTTCCAGCTGTTCCGGGGCGATGCCGATGCCGGTGTCGATGACGTCGAAAATCGCGGTCTCCAGACGATAGCTGACCCGCAGGCAGACCTCGCCGCTGTCGGTGAAGTTGATCGCGTTGCCCAGCAGGTTGATCAGGATCTGGCGCACGCGCTTTTCATCGCCGCGCACCACATCCGGCATGCGTCCGACCAGCTCCATGCGCAGGGTCAGGCCTTTGTCCCGTGCCGGGCCGGTGAACATCTTCTGCAGGTCATCAAGGAATTCCCGAAAGAGGATTTCCGAAGGCTCCAGACGCAGTTTGCCAGCCTCGATCTTGGCCACGTCGAGCAGGCCGTCGATCAACGACAGCAGGTGCGAACTGCTGCGCATGATGGTCGCCAGTGAGTCCTGATGCTTGCTTGGCGTGGCGGCATCGCGTTGCAGAATCTGGGTGAAGCCGAGAATGCTGTTCAGCGGCGTGCGCAGCTCGTGGGACAGGCCGGTGACGTAGCGGCTCTTCGCCGCGTTGGCCGCTTCCGACGCCTCCTTGGCTTCCTGCAAGGCCTGATCGGTCTTGTGGTGGGCTTCGATTTCCTGCATCAGCAAAGCGGTCTGGCGTTCGGACTCTTCCAGCGCCACGCGACGGCTCTCCCGCGTCAGCACCACCCACCAGGCCAGCACACCGGCGAAGACGCAGCAGGTCAGAAAGGCCTTGAGGAACGCCAGCATCAGCGTGTGGTGAGCCTGTGGCGATTGGTCGGTGAGGCCGTGTGAAACCTGGCTGTAGATCAACGCCAGCGCGCCCGACAGGCCGAGCACCAGCACGCTCAGCAAACCCAGGTACTGCATGAGGCGGGTGTGCAGGTAGCGGCGGGGCAGGCGAGGCAGCAGGCGGCCGATCAGGTCTTCGAACTGCATGGACAGTCGCGAGCGGGTCTTGCACTGATCTCCGCAGCGGGCATCCAGCGAGCAGCACAACGAGCAGATCGGCGAGCCGTAGGCCGGGCACCAGGCCATGTCCGGGGATTCGAAAGCGTTGTTGCAGACGCCACATTGCAGGCTCGCCTGCCGACCTGTCGGGAAGAGCAGCAGCGGGTCGCTGTCACGCGCCAGGTAGTAGCGGCCCTTGGTCAGCCAGGCGATCAGCGGCGCGGCGATCATCGCGGTGGTCAGTGAAATCAGTGGCGGCGCGGCTCTCGCCAGTTCACCCAGCGCGCCGAAGTGAGCGCAGATGGACAGCAGCGACGCGATAAACATCGCACCGACGCCCACCGGATTGATGTCGTAC
This sequence comes from Pseudomonas viridiflava, assembly GCF_900184295.1. Lineage (NCBI taxonomy): Bacteria > Pseudomonadati > Pseudomonadota > Gammaproteobacteria > Pseudomonadales > Pseudomonadaceae > Pseudomonas > Pseudomonas viridiflava. The sequence continues at coordinate 3,967,228 of NZ_LT855380.1, read as the reverse complement.
AGGTGCGCACGCTTGAACTCGATGTGCCTGGGTGACAGGCCCAGTGGTTTGTTGATCACCAGATCGGCCACCAGCGCACCGATCCAGGCGATGGCGACGTTGGCGTACAGGCCCAGCACTTCTTCAATGGCGTCGAACACGCCCAGTTCCATGAGGATGAGCGCGATGGCGACGTTGAACACCAGCCAGATCACACGTCCGGGGTGGCTGTGGGTGACGCGGGCGAAGAAGTTCGACCAGGCCAGCGACCCGGCGTAGGCGTTGGTCATGTTGATCTTGATCTGGGAAATGATCACGAACAGCACCATGGCCGCGAGCGCCCATTCCGGTGACAGGAACACGTAGTTGAAGGCCACCAGATACATCTGTGTCGGCTCGGCTGCGCGTTCGATGGGCACCTGATGTTGCAGGGCGAGAAAGGCCAGAAACGCGCCGGCCATGATCTTCAGGCCTCCGGGGATCACCCAGCCGGGGCCGGCCATCAGCAGCGCGGCCCACCAGCGCTTGCGGTTGCGACGGGTTTTCTCCGGCAGGAAACGCAGGTAGTCGACCTGCTCCCCGATCTGCGTCACCAGCGAAAGGGCGACGCTGAAGGCTGCGCCAAACAGCAGCAGGTTGAAGGTGCCGCCTTCGCCTTCGCGACCGGCGAACGAGGTGAGGTCCGCGAGCGCGTCCGGGTTTTTCCAGATCACGAACACGTAGGGCACGATCAGCAGGGTCAGCCACAAGGGTTGCGACCACATCTGCAGGCGGCTGATCAGGGTGATGCCGTAGGCCACCAGCGGAATGACGATGATCGAGCAGATCACGTACGCCAGCGCCAGCGGAATGTGGAAATACAACTCCAGCGCCAAAGCCATGATCGCCGCTTCCAGGGCGAAGAACAGGAACGTGAAGCTGGCGTAGATCAGTGACGTGATGGTCGAGCCGATGTAGCCGAACCCTGCGCCGCGGGTCAGCAGGTCCATGTCCACGCCATAGCGCGCGGCGTAATAGCTGATGGGCAGACCGGTCAGGAAAATCACCACCGCCATGGCAATGATCGCCCACAAGGTGTTGGTAAAGCCGTAGCTCATCACCAGCGCGCCGCCGATGGCCTCCAGTGCCAGAAACGACACGGCCCCGACCGCGGTGTTGGCGATACGGAATTCCGACCATTTGCGAAACGATTTGGGCGTAAAACGCAGGGCGTAGTCTTCCATGGTCTCGTCGGCGACCAGCCGGTTGTAATCGCGGCGCACTTTGATGATGCGTTGAGAGCCAGAGGGGCGCACTGAGTGGATTCCTGAGGGTTAATGACTCACGCAAATCCCTGTACGTTGCCGACGTGGGTGGGAGGCAGCAACTTCTGTGCCTGTATGGCAGCAGCATTCGTGGGAGGCCCTACCACGTCTTCGACGCAGCGCGGTCTCGCAGCAGACACTGGACCACAGAAAAATAGCGTTTCTTCAGTGGGTTACAGGATGTTTGCCAGTAGGCGGCGTTTCGGCGATCTGTCAGGCATCGGCAGCAGAACCTGCACATGCGCTGTGTCAGCGGTAATCAGGGGCCGCTGCGCAGCCCATCGCTGCCGTCTTACGCATGTCTACTTTCAGCAAGATGACGCTCCGCACAGGCGCAATCATGCCCTTGATCCTGCCGCCACGCCCTACGTCAAATGACGTATGCCGATACGTCATGCTGCGTATACCCCGTTTTCGGCGTCACGCTCATTCTTGCTCCTACTCGCGACGGCTCTGACCGGCCTCGCCGCGACTCACCAGCACAGGAGCGGGAACATGGATTCACGACAGACAGGCCCCATACGCTTTTTTCCCCGACGCCTGGCGTTGGGTGCGGCAGCGCTCTCGCTGATTGCCGCCAGTGTGTTCAGCCAGGCGACCCTGGCCGATGAAGCCAATACCACCGGACTTGCCGTGACGGCCACCGAAGTGACCGTCGGCCAGTTGCACTCGGCCACTGGCACCATGGCGATCTCCGAGACCGGCTCGATCCAGGCCGAGCGGCTGGCCATCGACCAGATCAACGCGTCGGGCGGCATCCTAGGGCGACAGATCAGGATCGTTCAGGAAGACGGTGCGTCGGACTGGCCGACCTTCGCCGAAAAAGCCAAGAAGCTTCTGGTCGGCGACAAGGTGGCGGCCGTGTTCGGCTGCTGGACCTCGGCCTCACGTAAGGCCGTGCTGCCGGTGTTCGAGAAGGAAAACGGTCTGTTGTACTACCCGACCTTCTACGAAGGGCTGGAACAGTCGAAAAACGTGATTTACACCGGCCAGGAAGCCACCCAGCAGATTCTCGCCAGCCTCGACTGGATTGCCAAGGAGAAGGGCGCCAAGACCTTCTACCTGATCGGCTCGGATTACATCTGGCCGCGCACCTCCATGAAGATCGCCCGCAAGCACATCGAGAATGTCCTGCACGGCACGGTGGTCGGCGAAGACTATTACCCGCTGGGCAACACCCAGTTCGGTTCGCTGATCAACAAGGTCAAGTTGAAGAAGCCCGACGTGGTGTTCGCCGCTGTCGTGGGCGGCTCCAACGTGGCGTTCTACAAACAGCTCAAGGCCGCAGGCGTGACCTCGGCCAAACAAAACCTGCTGACCCTGTCGGTGACCGAGGATGAACTGCTGGGCATCGGCGGTGAAAACATGCAGGGCTTCTATGCCTCGATGAAGTACTTCCAGAGCCTCGACAACCCGAACAACAAAGCCTTCGTGGAAGCGTTCAAGGCCAAGTACGGCAAGGACTCGGTGATGGGTGACGTGACCCAGGCTGCCTATCTCGGACCCTGGTTGTGGAAGGCCGCCGTCGAGAAAGCCGGCAGTTTCGACGTCGACAAGGTGGTTGCAGCTTCGCCAGGCATCGAGCTGAAAACCGCACCGGAAGGTTACGTCAAGGTTCACGAGAACCATCACCTGTGGAGCAAGACCCGCATCGGCGAAGTCCAGGCTGACGGCCAGTTCAAGGTGATCTACGAGTCGGACCTGATCGAGCCCAATCCTTTCCCCAAGGGTTACCAGTAACAGCGGCTGCCTGAGCGCTGTGTACCGGAGCGGGGCTGTCTGCAGCGTCAAGCCGACAGCCTCGTGACCACCGTCATTCACCCTTGGAGACCACCATCATGGAATGGCTATCGGAATTTGGTGCCATCGCGGCCATGCAGGGGTTCAACGGTCTGTCCGTGTTCTGCGTACTGCTGTTGATGGCCTTGGGGCTGGCGATCATTTTTGGCCAGATGGGCGTGATCAACATGGCCCACGGTGAGTTTCTCACCATCGGCGCCTATACCACGTACGTGCTGTCGACGCTGGTGCAGACCTATCTGCCGTGGATGCAGCCGTACTACTTTTTCTTCGCCATTGCGCTGTCGTTCGTGGTGGCCGGATCGATTGGCTGGGTGGTGGAGCGGGTGATGATCAGCCGTCTCTACCATCGGCCGCTCGACACCCTGCTGGCGACCTGGGGTCTGTCGCTGGTCATGCAACAGGCTTTTCGCTCGATCTTCGGCGCGCGTGAAGTCAGCGCCACGCCGCCGGAATGGCTGATGGGCGCCGTGAACCTGACCGATGCCATCGAGATTCCGCGCAACGGCCTGTTCGTCATGGGCCTCAGCATCCTGATGACCGGTGGCATTTTCCTGATGCTCTACCGCACCCGCTGGGGCCTGCACGTTCGCGCCACTGTGCAAAACCGCATCATGAGCCGCGCCGTCGGTATCAATACCCGTCAGGTCGATCGCATGACTTTCGCGCTGGGCTGTGGGGTGGCCGGTGTTGCGGGGGCGGCGTTCACCACCATCGGTTCCACAGGGCCCACGGCCGGTTCGCTGTACATCGTCGACACCTTTCTGGTGGTGGTGTTCGGCGGCGCGCAGAGCCTGTTCGGCACCATCGCTTCGGCGTTCGCGATTGCCCAGGCGCAGTCGATTTCCGAGTTCTTCATGAGTGGCTCGATGGCCAAAGTGCTGACGTTGTCGGCCGTGATCCTGATCCTGCTGATGCGCCCGCAAGGCTTGTTTTCCAGCAAAGTCCGCAAATAGAGGCCGAACGATGAACGCGCTCAACAAAATGCTCGGTGGCCGTCAGGGTGTGATCGGCCTGCTGATCCTCGCTGCCCTGATTCTGGTGGTGTTTCCGCTGACCCTGGATGCCTTTCGCCTGAACATGGTCGGCAAGTACCTGACCTACGCCTTCGTCGCGGTCGGACTGGTCCTGTGCTGGGGCTACGGCGGCATTCTCAGCCTGGGGCAGGGGGTGTTTTTCGGGCTGGGCGGCTACTGCATGGCCATGTTTCTGAAGCTGGAAGCGTCGGACCCCGAGAGCACCAAAATCCAGTCCACTCCCGGCATTCCGGATTTCATGGACTGGAACCAGATCACCGAACTGCCGTGGCTGTGGGTGCCGTTTCACAGCTTCACCTTCACCGTGATCGCGGTGGTGCTGGTGCCGGTCATCCTCGCGCTGATCATCGGCGCCGCGTTGTTTCGGCGGCGGGTGGGCGATGTGTACTTCTCCATCGTGACCCAGGCCATCGCGCTGATCCTGACCGTGCTGATCATCGGTCAGCAGGGCCTGACCGGCGGGGTAAACGGCATTACCGACCTCAAGACGCTGTTGGGTTGGGACATCCGTGGTGACGGCGCGAAGCTGGCGCTGTACTTCATCAATGCCGCGCTGCTACTCGGCTGCATTCTGATAGGCAAATTCATCCTCTATTCCAAACTCGGTCGACTGCTGATGGCCATGCGCGACAAGGAAGAGCGGGTGCGCTTCTCGGGCTACGACGTGGCGGCGTTCAAGGTCTTCGTCTACTGCGTGGCGGCCGGGTTCTCCGCAATCGGCGGGGCGATGTTCGCGTTGCAGGTGGGCTTCATGTCGCCTTCGTTCGTCGGCATCGTGCCGTCCATCGAGATGGTCATCTTTGCCGCCGTCGGCGGGCGCATGTCGCTGCTGGGTGCGGTGTACGGCTCGCTGCTGGTGAATTACGGCAAGACCTACTTCTCCGAATCCTTCCCTGAGCTGTGGCTGTACCTCATGGGCGGCCTGTTCATCGCGGTGGTCATGTACTTCCCCAACGGCCTGGCGGGTCTTTGGGAAAGCCACGGTCGCAAATGGCTGGGCAGATTCGGGTCCAGAGCTGCGCCAGTCAGGAAGGCGTCCACACCCCCGGCCACCGAAAAACAACCCGCCCGCCCGTTGGAGACCCAGCCATGAGCAGCCCGACAGGCTTCCAGATGAACAAGCCGGTGCTGGCCATCGAAGGTCTTACCGTGTCATTCGACGGCTTCAAGGCGGTCGATGATCTCAACCTGTACATCGACCGCAACGAGGTGCGCGTGGTGATCGGCCCCAACGGTGCGGGCAAGACAACCGTACTCGACCTGATCTGCGGTAAGACCCGCGCTACCGGCGGCAGCATTCAGTTCAAGGACCGCGAACTGACCCGGATGAACGAGTACGACATCGTCCGTGCAGGCGTGGGGCGCAAGTTCCAGACCCCGTCGATCTACGACAACCTCAGCGTGTTCGAGAATCTGGAAATGTCCTTTCCCGCTGGCCGCAGTGTGTTCGGCGCGCTGTTCTTCAGGCGCTCCAGCGAAGTGCTGGAGCGGGTCCGGCAGGTGGCCGCCGACATTTTTCTCGGAGACCTGCTGCAACAGCAGGCCGGGCTTCTGTCCCACGGCCAGAAGCAGTGGCTGGAAATCGGCATGTTGCTGATGCAGGACCCGGAACTGCTGATGCTCGACGAGCCCGTCGCCGGCATGAGCGTCAGTGAACGTGCGCAGACCGCCGATCTGTTGAATCGCATCAGCCAGGGCCGCTCGGTGCTGGTGATCGAGCACGACATGGAATTCGTCAAGAGCATCGCCCACAAGGTCACGGTGCTGCACCAGGGCAAGGTGCTGGCCGAAGGCAGCATGGAGTCGGTGCAGAAGAACCCGAAAGTCATCGAAGTCTACCTGGGCCATTGAGGAGCACCGCATGTTCACGATTCAACAACTGAGCTGTGGCTATGGCCAGAGCCAGATTCTTCATGACCTGAACCTCAACGTCGAGAAACAGGAAATCGTCGCGGTCATGGGCCGCAACGGCATGGGCAAGACCACGCTGTTCAAGAGCCTGATGGGCATCCTGCCGCAATGGGGCGGGCAGGTGCAGGTGGATGGCGTGGACGTGTCGGCGATGGAAACCCATTCGCGGGTCGGACACGGCATGGCCTATGTGCCGCAGGGTCGCATGATCTTTCCGTCGATGAGCGTGCTGGAAAACATCCAGACCGGACTGCCCGCGTCAGCCAACGGCAAGGTGCCGGAGGACCTGTACGCACTGTTCCCGGTGCTGTTCGACATGCGCGCCCGCCGTGGCGGCAACCTGTCCGGCGGGCAGCAACAGCAATTGGCAATCGCCCGTGCGCTGGCGACCAACCCCAAGGTGCTGCTGCTCGACGAGCCGACTGAAGGCATTCAGCCGTCGATCATCAAGGACATCGCCCGCACCCTCAAGGAAATCCGCAGCCTGCGCAACCTGACCATCGTGGTCTCCGAGCAGGTGCTGTCGTTCACCCTGGAAATCGCCGACCGGTTCCTGGTGATCGAGAAGGGCCGCTTCGTGGTCGAGGAGGCCCGCGCCAATGTCGACGAAGCGACGATCAGTCGCTACCTGTCGGTGTAGCCCTTGAACCTTGTGCCCTCTTTTTAACTGCAGTGACTTTACCTAACGATCGAATTGAACCGAGACCGCAGGAGAACCGCCATGACCGAAACCCTGATCAAAGTCGACCTGAACCAGCCTGTCACCGAGAACGAGCAGATTCACAACCGCTGGCACCCGGACATTCCGATGGCCTGCTGGGTCAAGCCGGGTGACGACTTCATTCTCGAAACCTACGACTGGACCGCTGGTGCGATCAAGAACGATGACGATGCCAGCGACGTGCGCGACGTGGACCTGACCACCGTGCACTACCTGTCCGGCCCCGTAGGCGTGCATGGCGCCGAACCCGGCGACCTGCTGGTGGTGGACCTGCTGGATATTGGTGCCCGCGCGGATTCGCAATGGGGCTTCAACGGCTTCTTTTCCAAACAGAACGGTGGCGGCTTTCTGACCGAGCACTTCCCGTTGGCGCAGAAATCCATCTGGGATTTCAAGGGCATGATGACCAGCTCGCGGCACATCCCTGGCGTCGAGTTCGCCGGGCTGATCCACCCCGGTCTGATTGGCTGCCTGCCTGACCACAAGATGCTCGCCGAATGGAATCGCCGCGAGCAGGAACTGATCGACACCGACCCTGATCGCATTCCGGTGCTGGCCTGCCCGCCGTTTGCCGCGACTGCTCATCTGGGCAAGCTGAAGGGGCCGGCCCGTGACATGGCTGCCGCGACCGGAGCACGCACCGTGCCGCCTCGCGAGCATGGTGGCAACTGCGACATCAAGGACCTGTCCCGGGGTTCGAAAGTGTTCTTCCCGGTCTATGTCGACGGCGCGGGTCTGTCGGTGGGTGACTTGCACTTCAGCCAGGGCGACGGCGAAATCACCTTCTGCGGCGCCATCGAAATGGCCGGCTGGGTGCACATGCGGGTCGAATTGATCAAGGGCGGCATGGCCAAGTACGGGATCAAGAACCCGGTCTTCAAGCCCAGCCCCATCGTGCCGAATTACAACAACTACCTGATTTTCGAAGGTATCTCGGTCGACGAGGCGGGGCAGCAGCATTACCTGGACGTGAACGTCGCCTACCGGCAGGCGTGCCTGAACGCGATCAATTACATGACCAAGTTCGGCTATTCACCTGCGCAAGGTTATTCGCTGTTGGGTTCGGCGCCGGTTCAGGGCCATATCAGTGGCGTGGTGGACGTGCCAAACGCCTGCGCGACGCTGTGGCTGCCGACCGAGATCTTCAAGTTCGATATCAACCCGAATGCCAATGGCCCGACCAAGTTCATCGATGGCACTGTCGATTTGCCGATTGCTCAGGACAAGTAGGTTCCACGGTGCGCACCGCTCGTGAAAGACGAGCGGTGTTCTTCCGCACTGTGTCGATCTCAACTCAGAGGAATGCAGCATGCCCATGTACGAATACGACTGCCCCCACTGCGGCGACTTCACGTCACTGCGACCCATGGCCGAAAGCGCGCTGCCCTGTGAATGCCCGGCGTGCGGCGCGTCCAGCATGCGCGTGATCCTTTCGGCCCCCGGCTTGAGCACCATGGCAGGCAACACCCGCAACGCCATCGCCCGCAACGAGCGCAGCGCCCATGAACCGAAAACGCTCGATCAATACAAGGAAAGCCGTGGCCACCCGAGCGGTTGCAGTTGCTGCGGCCCTACGACCCGACCGGTCCCGACCAAGGCGAATCCACATGCGCTGAAAGGCAAACCAGCGGGGCGGCCTTGGATGATCAGTCATTGAGTGCCAGTTTCGAGTCGCGGGTATCGCCTGGTGCATGAATTTTTGATTGGAAAACTATTGTGGGAGATGCCCCTGTGTCTCTGACACAGCGCTGTCTTGCAGCAAACACTGGGTCGTGGGAGGCGGCTTGCCGGCGATGCAGTCGACGCGGTGTATCAGGAAAACCGCGTCATCGTTCATCGCCGGCAAGCCGCCTCCCACAGTTCCGTGTTTGCTGCGCGACAGTGCTACGTCGAAGACGTAGTGGCGCCTCCCACGGTCAGATCTCTGCTGCGTGAAACAACCTCATCGACATATTGAATTTCTGACACCGCACGCGAGTCATTGATGGGTAAGCGCCAGACCCTTATCCCTCTCAAGGACCGACGATGACCTTCTTCATTTTTCTTCTCGCCTGCGCAGCCGCCGCGAGCACCGGCATCATCTTCAAGCCCGGGCAATGGTACGAATCGCTGACCAAGCCGAGTTTCACGCCGCCGAACTGGCTGTTCCCGGTGGCCTGGACAACCATCTACCTGCTGCTGGCCTGGGCCGGTTATCGCCTGAGTCTGATGCCAGGAAGTCAGCAAGTGCTGGCGTTGTGGGCTGCGCAGATCGCGTTGAACACGCTCTGGACGCCGGTGTTCTTCGGTGCGCACAAGTTGTTGGCCGGGATGGTGATCATTACGCTGCTTTGGCTCGTTGTAGCGGCCATGTTGGTGATGGCGTTGCGTCTGGATGTGATCACTGGACTGATGCTGTTTCCCTATCTGGTCTGGCTCTGCGTGGCGGCTGCGCTGAATTTCTCGATCCTGCGCAACAATCGCTGAGACCTGCTGAACAGTCACCAGGCGTCACAGGACGCCTGGCTGACTCGCTCCCTTATTTTGCGAACGAATACTCGCCGCCTTTTTCCAGCGCCGCGCGATAGGCCGGTCTGGCCTGGAATTTCTCGACCCAGGCCGCTAGGTTCGGGTAAGTCTGCAGCTTGCCACGGGCCTTGGCGAGTTCGCCGATGAAGCTCATCTGAATGTCGGCACCGGTCAGCTCTTCGCCCACCAGATAAGGCGTCAGGCCCAGCGTGTCGTTCAGATAACCGAGGTAGTTGGCGACTTCCGATTCGATACGCGGATGCAGCGGCGCGCCTGCATCGCCCAGGCGTCCGACATACAGATCAAGCATGAGCGGCAGCATCGCCGAGCCTTCGGCGAAGTGCAGCCATTGCACGTACTCGTCATAGGTTGCACCGGCAGGGTCCGGTTGCAGACGGCCTTCGCCGTGACGACGGATCAGGTAGTCGATGATGGCGGCGGACTCGATCACCACATGAGGGCCGTCCTGAATCACCGGCGACTTGCCCAGCGGATGAATCTCCTTGAGCTCAGGTGGCGCCAGGTTGGTTTTGGCATCACGCTCGTAACGCTTGATCTCGTAGGGCAGGCCCAGCTCTTCCAGCAGCCAGAGAATGCGTTGCGAGCGCGAGTTGTTGAGGTGGTGAACAGTGATCATGAGGGCTCCGCTGTGCAATAGGGTGTAAGGAGCAGACTGCTGGGTTATCGCAGAGTGCCCTGAAATGATGCTTGTTCGGCGACACGGAGTCTCAGGCGTCGGCACAGGGCGGAACGAGCCAGTCCACGATGCCGAACATCCTGAAAGCGTTTTACGTGTCGATCAGTTCGCGCACTCTGGCTGCCAGCGTATCGATCGAAAAAGGCTTGGTGAGCACTTCCATTCCTGGCCCCAGACGGCCTCCGCCAATGACTGCGTTTTCGGCATAGCCCGTGATGAACAGGGTTTTCAGGTCCGGCCTTACTTCACGTCCCGCGTCGGCCATCTGCCGCCCGTTCATGCCGCCGGGCAGACCGACATCGGTAATGAGCAGGTCGATGTGCACATCGGACCGCAGTACTTTCAAGCCAGCGATACTGTCTCCTGCTTCGATCAGGCTGTAGTCCAGACCGCCCAGCACATCCATCAGCAACATACGCACGCTCGGTTCATCGTCCACGATCAGAATGGTTTCGCCGGACTGTGTCGGCGCTGCGGACGTGTTGTCGATCTCATATGCCTGCTTGTCCGCGCTACCGTGGTAGCGGGGCAGGTAGATGCATATCGATGTTCCCAGCCCGACGGCCGAGCATATGCGCGCCTGACCACCGGACTGTCTGGCGAACCCGTAAATCATGGACAGACCCAGTCCGGTGCCTTGACCGATGGGTTTGGTGGTGAAGAAGGGGTCGAATGCCTTGGCGATGATGTCCGGCGGCATGCCGGTGCCGGTGTCTGTCACGGTCAGCGACAGGTAGTCACCTTCCGACATCTCATGAGCCCTGGCCGTGTCAGGATCCATCCACACATTGGCGGTCTCGATGGTAATGCGTCCGCCGTTTGGCATGGCATCACGGGCATTGATGCAAAGGTTCAGAAGGGCGTTTTCGAGCTGGCTGGCATCGACCAGCGTCGGCCAGACATCGACTGCACCCACTGTCTCGACGGTAATGCTGGGCCCCACCGTACGCTGGATCAGCTCGCCCATGCCTTCCATCAGCATATTCACATCGGTGGGGCGCGGGTCCAGGGTCTGCCTGCGGGAAAATGCGAGCAGGCGGTGAGTCAGCGAGGCGGCTCGCCGGGCGGCGCCTTGCGCAGTCAGGATGTACTTTTCGGTTTCCTGCCATCGGCCCTGCGATGTTCTCAGCGCGATCAGTTCCAGAGCGCCCGAAATACCCGCCAGCAAATTGTTGAAGTCGTGGGCCAGGCCGCCGGTCAATTGCCCGACGGCTTCCATTTTCTGTGACTGGCGCAGTTTCTCTTCGGCCTGCATCAGCTCGACCGTTCGTTCTGCTACACGCTGCTCCAGGGTTTCATTGAGTGCGCGCAAGGCGGCGGTCGCGCGATCGCGTTCGGCTTCCACGGAGCGTCGTCCCTCGACATCAATGACGACCCCGGGCAGGCTTAGCGCAGTGCCGTCTTCGGCGAGATCCACGCGTCCGTTCGCTTCGATCCAGTAATACTTTCCGTCGGCGCGGCGTACACGGTACTGGTGAGCGTAGGCGCCGCCTGTCTTGATGGCCTCGTCGATGGCGGCCTTCAGCCTGGCTCGGTCTTCGGGGTGCACCGAGCCGATCACCTGCTCCATTGTGAGACCTTCATGCCCAAGCGCGGGGTCAAGGCCGAACGCACGCGAGAAGGCTTCATCAATGGTCAGGCTGTCTCCTGGCACGTCCCAGTGCCAGGTGCCTATGATCGCGCCTGCCGCCAGGGCAAGCTGCACACGCTCGACGTTCTGTCGCGCGACGGCTTCGCTGATGCGCAGACGGTCCTGAGCATTTCGCCGTTCGGTCACATCGCTGAAGATGATCGCGATCTGCCTGTCGGCGGGGTCTCCGACGCTGACCGCGCGGACATCGAACCAGCGCTTGAACGCTTCGGCGTAGTTCTCGAAGGTCGCGGGCTCTCCGGTCTTGGCAACGTGTCCATACGTCTCGAACCAGAAGCGCTCCAGGTCCGGCGCAAACTCGGTGACCCATTTCCCGCGCAGGTTGACGCCTGCCTGGCGCTCGAATGCCGGGTTGGCTTCCACGAAACGGTAATCGATCGGTCGGTCATCGTCATCGAACTTCACTTCCACAATGGCGAACGCGGATTCGATGGTCTCAAGAATGGTTCTGAAGCGTTGTTCGCTCTGACGCAGTGCGGTCTCGGCCTTGCGCATTCCCGACATATCCAGCATCGCGCCGATCATGCGAACCGCCTGGCCTTCGGTATTGCGCAGGACATGGCCCCGATCAAGGACATCGGCGTAAGTGCCGTCGTTGCGGCGGAAGCGGTACTCGTGCGACCACGCGGTATCGGTGCCGTCGATGACTTGATGAATCGACGCGTAGACGTGTGCACGTTCATCCGGATGGAGCTGGGAAAGCCACCATTCTCCCGTCACGTCCACCGAGGCGAGCGGGTGCCCGTACGCGTCTTCAAGCGCGTCATTCCATAGCACCTGATTGGCTTGCAGATCCCAGTCCCAGATGGCATCGCTGGTCGCTTTGGCGGCCAGTCGATAACGTTCCTGAGTATGTTCGGCGGTCTTGCCTGCAAGGTTCTTGAGCATGCCTTCGGGCGTCGACTCAAGACCTGCGTCCTCAATGACCCTGCGCAAGCGCGCGACTTCAGTCTCCAGCTCTTCATGAGTCAGATCTTTCAAACTTTACACTCTCGTTTCGTAATAACGGCCTTTGCTCAAAAACACCGGCGCTTTGAAAGGCCGTCGGCATTATCCGTGCTTTATGTCATTAATCATATAATCGTGCGGGAGAGATTTGCAGGGCTACCGGTCATCTGAAAAAGGTTCGTCCTGATAAGTTAAATAAAACTTAATACTTGCTCGGGGCCTGTAAACAAAGGCGTGCACGTCATACCTATCAATTGATCAGTTATATCGATCACGTTAGCCATCAAGTTAGCGAGTTGCGCGCCGATTCCTGTGCATTACGAAAAATCGAGGCACACAGGCTATGAGCGCTAAATGGTTGGACAATCTTAACGTCAGTAAAAAGCTCGCTTTGGGCTTTGCGGCGATTCTGCTGGGGGTGCTGACCGTTACGGCCATTGGTTACTCAAGCACCAATCTGCTGATCGAGCGCCTGGGCAAGAGCAGCAAGATCGCCGAAATCAAGGATGACGTCCTGAATGCACGTATTGCCGCGCAAGCCTATGCAACCGGACCCACCGCTGCCGGTGTGCAGGTCTATGGCACTGCGCTGGACACCCTGAGTCGCAGCGTCGAGCAGGGACTGAATGTGTTCGTCGTATCGAGCAACCTGCAGAAACTGAAAAGCATCAAGGAACAGGTCGGCGGTTTGAAGCAGACTTTCGATCAACTGGTCAGCATCAACCAGAAAGTCGATGACGCGCTCAAACCGCTGATCAAGGTGTCGGACGAGGTCAGTGCGACTTTCGAAAACCTGTTGCAGAAAACCATCGACGACACTTTGCGTGCGCCGAGTGAGACCGGTATCCAGCAGGTCAAGATCGCCGGTGATCTGCGCAACGGCATGACCAATTTCCGTCTGATCTTTCGCCGTTACCTGAGCATTCCGACTGCCGACAACCGTCAGGCAACCTACAACGCCGCCGATGCGTTGATCGCCCAAGTGGCCGCTGCACGCAGCCAGCTGCCGGTGGAAGCCAATGGCGCAGTAGACACCGCATTGAACGCCCTGAAGCAATACAAAGTGCTGATGGCGTCCATTTCCGAAATGCTGCAGCAGACCGATCAGATCCGCAGCACCCTGCAACAACAGTCCATCGCTACAGCGGCCAGTGCCGATGAGCTGGCCGCCGCGCAGGTGGTCAGTGCCAAGCGTGAACAGAACACCGCTGTCATGCAGCTCTTGAGCGTGGCCCTGGTGGTGTTGCTGATAGGCATCTTCGCGGCCTTCGTCATTACCCGTCAGATCACCGTGCCGTTGAACGACACCGTGATTGCCGCCCGTCGCATCGCTGAAGGCGACCTGACCCAAGACACCGCTACCACGCGTCAGGACGAACTGGGTCTGCTGCTGAACACCATGCAGCACATGACCGTCTCGCTGCGCGGGCTGATCGGTGGAATCGGCAACGGCATCACGCAGATCGCGACCGCTGCCGAAGAACTTTCGGCGGGCAGCGAACAGACCAGCGCTGGCGTGGCCCAGCAGAAGAACGAAGTCGACCAGGTCGCCACGGCCATGAACGAAATGGCGTCGACTGTCCAGGAAGTCGCCCGCAACACTGAAGACGCTTCGAAGGCTGCGAAACAGGCGAGCGAACGTGCGGCCCACGGCAGCAGCGTGGTGCAGCACGCCACACGCGAAATCGGTCAACTGGCGGGAGAGGTCAAGGAACTGGGCCAGGCCATGCAGCGCCTGACCGAAGACAGCGGCAAGATCGGCAGCGTGATCGACGTGATCAAGGCGGTCGCCGAACAGACCAACCTGCTTGCGCTCAACGCCGCCATCGAAGCGGCACGTGCAGGCGAACAGGGTCGCGGCTTTGCCGTCGTGGCCGATGAAGTACGTTCGCTGGCGCAGCGCACCCAGAACTCCACCACCGAAATCGAAGCGCTGATTCAGGCGCTGCAGCAGGGCACCGGCGCAGCCGCAGGTCTGATGGACGCCAGCCTGCAACGCACCGAAGGCACCGTGGTGCTGGCGCGTCAGGCCGAGCAGGCACTGGTGGAAATCAACCAGTCGATCAGCACTATCGAGCAGATGAGCCAGCAGATTTCGGCATCTGCCGAACAGCAGAGCGCTGTGACCGAAGAGATCAACCGCAGCGTGCTCAGTGTCCGCGACATCGCCGATCAGTCGGCAGCGGCCACCGAGCAAAGTGCAGCCTCGACTGTGGAACTGGCCCGTCTGGGCAGTGATCTGCAGAACATGGTTGCGCGGTTTCGTATCTGAGGTCTGAAGAGGGGGCTTGCGGCGAGATCGCAAGCCCCCTCTTATCAAACAAACTGCAACCCACTGAGTTTACTGCGCGACTGCATTACGTCGAAGACGTGGTGGCGCCTCCCACAGTCCTGTGTTCGCTTTGATACAGCACTGTGTCAGGGATAAAGGGCGGGACATCTACCCGGCCGCTTCAGCCTTATGCCTCTCAGCCCTGACCACTACCCATATACCCAGCCCCGACACCAGCATGCCTGACGCCATCCGCCATGACAGCGGTTCGTCGAACATCATCCAGGCCAGCAGCATGGTCACTGGCGGGCTGAGGTACAGGACGCTCGCGACCCGGGTTTCGGAAGCCCGGCGCAGGCAGACCCAGTAAAGCCCGTAGCCACCCAAAGTGGACAAACCTGCAGTCCACGCCACGCTCAGTGCAAACCCTGTGCTGGGTATCGGTGCCAGTCCGCCTTGTACGCCTTCGATAACGGCGAAGACGATGCCGGACACGCAACATTGCAGCCATAGATTCGGCAGCAGCCCCATGGTTTGCGAAGCGGTCAACCGCTTACGCCAGAGGGTTGCCACCGCCAGCGACAGCATGCCCAACAATGGCAGGCCATAAGCCCATAACGGCGCTTTACCCCAGGCCAGTGCACCTTGTGTTGCAATCACTACGCCCAGCAGACCGATCGCCAGTCCGACCCAGACTCCCCAGGCCAGTCGCTGGCCCAGAAACAGCGCTGCCAGCAGCGCCATCCCGATGGGCAGCAGGTCGGCGAACAGCGCCGCGAGCCCGGCCGGAACGCCTAGCGCGATGCCCTGGGTGATGCCCGCCAGATAGCCCGTCATGGCCAGCAGACCGATGCCTGCATTTTTCAGCAACACGGCAGGCGAGGTCTGCCGCAACTGCCGGAACACAAAGGGCAAAAGAATCAGGCAGACCAGCACGCAGCGCCAGAACACCACCAACAACGGCGGGGCGTAATCGATCGAGAAGCGGGCACCGATGAATCCGGAACTCCACGTCAGGATCAGTCCCGCTTCGAGCAGCGGCAACGGTAGGGATCGCCGACCATCAGGTCGCAGGGTTTCACTGTGTTTTATCGATAGGTGCTGGTTCATGCCCACAGACTACGAAACAGGCGTAATCTAATAAATCAAAATAAACGACATCAGTTATTCACGAAGATTGAATTATGACGCCGACGCTCGATATCGAACTGATCAGAACCTTTCATGCCGTTGCCCGGATCGGCAAATTCTCGGCTGCAGCTGATCAACTGCATAAAAGCCCGGCTGCTGTGAGCGTGCATGTCCAGCGTCTTGAGGCCGTCGCAGGCGGTCGCTTGCTCAATCGCGACAACCAGTCGGTTTCTCTCACTGCGCTGGGCAAACGGCTGTTGTTGTCCACGACCGAGCTTCTGGCGACTCACGACCGGGTGCTCGCCGACCTTCACGGCACCCGTCTGGCCGGACGCATCACCCTGGGCGTACCGGATGAATACGCCACTCATGTCATCCGCGACATCCTGCCGACGTTCATCGCAGCCTGGCCCAATGTGGTGCTGGAACTGAAAACCGCACCCAGCTACGCCCTGCGCGAGCAGGTACAGCGCGGCAAGCTTCAGGCGGCTGTGTTGGCGTTGCCCAAGGGCGAGGCGAGCGACGATGCGCAGATGCTGGTATCGACTCGCCCGGTGTGGGTCGGACCACAAGGGCAGTCTCTGCAGACGTCTGAAGTGCTCCCGCTGGCGGTGCATGCCGCGCAATGTCCGTATCGGCAAGCGATGCTCGAGTCACTCGGTGAATGTGGCCGCAAGGTGCGTATCGTGCTGGAAAGTCCTTCCAATCAGGCCGTCAAGGCCTGCGTGGAAGCAGGGTTGGGGATCAGTCTGATCGACCGTTCCCGAGTCACCGAGGGCATGCAGATACTGGAAGGGCTGCCCGAGATCGCCGAGCATGACGTGGTTTTTCTGAGGTCGCCGGGCTCGCGGATGGATGAAGCGGTAGACCTATTGGGCAATGCCATGCGCCAGTCTTTCCGGCTTTAGCGAGGCATGCCCTCAAGCACTGCCCTGGACAAGATTCGCCAGACGCGAAGCAATGTCCTGACGGCGGAAGGGCTTGGCCAGAACCTCGAAATCATCCGTCGGCACCGGCTTGGCATTGGTGTAGCCGGTGATGATGAGAATCGGCAGGTCGTTGATGCGCTGGCGTATCTGCCGCGCCAGTTGAACGCCGGTGATGTCGGCCATGACGTAATCGGTGACCAGCACATCGGGCCTCAGGCCTGCATCAAACAGGTCCAGCGCCACTGCGGCGGAGGGTGCTTCGGTGACCTGATAACCCAGATCCTGCAAAAGGTGCGCGGTGCTGTCCCTGACCAGGTCTTCGTCATCGACCAGCAGCACATGGACGGAACCCTTGAGCAGCGGAGTCTCCAGTGCCCTGGATTCTGCCTGCATGACCGGACTGCTGGCCACTGGGAGCCAGAGCGTCACTTCGGTGCCCTGACCGGGTTTGGAGCGAATGTCGAACTCGCCGCCCGATTGCAATGCCAGCCCCTGGACCATCGACAGGCCCAACCCGGTGCCTTTGCCAACGCCCTTGGTGGAATAGAAAGGCTCCACGCAGTGCTTGAGGGTGTCTTCGCTCATGCCACAGCCGTTGTCGCTGACAGTAAGCCGCACATGATTGCCGGTCCTGGTTTTCAGCGAATCGGCCCGCGCGCTGATCTTCACACGGCCACCTTCTTCCAGTGCGTCACGTGCGTTGACCGTCAGGTTGAGGATCGCCAGTTCCAGTTGGTGTGGGTCGACAAATACGGCCGGCAGACTGTCGGGAATATCGACTTCGACGACGATCATCGGCCCCAGCGAGCGCTCGATCAGGTCTTTCAGTTCTGCGACCAGGCCTTCAAGCCTGATCGCCTCCGGCACGAGCGTCTGGCGCCGCGCAAACGTCAGCAGCCTGCCGACCAGCGTGCGGGCGCGGTCGGCCGCCAGCATGGCGCTGTCGAGCAGCTTCGTGGAGCGTGGGTCTTCCACCCGGCGGCGAACCAGTTCCAGCGACGCCATGATCGGTGTCAGCAAATTGTTGAAGTCGTGCGCAACCCCGCCACTGAGCTGACCGACCATCTCCATCTTGCGAGACTCATGCAATTGGGCGAGGGCTTTTTCGCGCTGGGCGAGCATCGTTACCACGCGCTGTTCGAGGCTTTCGTTCAGGTCGCGCAGTGCGCGTTCGGCACGCGCCTGATTGATCCACAGCCAGGCCTGCTTCGCGGCTTCCTGGGCAAGATCCAGCTCGTGATCGCCGAAGGTACTCGTGATCGACGGCTGGATGGTCAGCACCGCCTCGAGTTTTCCGTGCAGCACCACTGGCACGTAGATTGTGCACGGCGGTTCGCTGACGGTGTAGCGAGCCATCCTTGTATTGGCAGGAATGATCGGGCTGGCCGCGATTTCATGCAGCACAGCGCGGTCAGCGCGCAGGTCCGCTGACATGCTGTCCGTCCATTCGGGCAGGTGCCGGATCTCGGACGATGAATCATTCGGGTCCGCCGGCAGTGTCTTCAGGTGAGAGCCGTCATCGTCAATCCCGATGAGTGCGATGTGCTGAACCGCCAGTTCACCCCTGAGGCGGCTCAGCACATGGCGCTCGATGGCGCAGGGATCGGAAGTTGAGGGCAATGTTCGGCCCAGCTCGATCAGGAACGCCTGACGCCGTTCGAATTGCACGCGCTCGGTGGTTTCCGTAACGATGCACAGCACGCCACCAATCGAACCGTCAGCCTCGCGAACAGCGGAGTAGGACACATTGAAGTAAACGGTTTCTCCGGCACCGAAGCGCTTTATATAGAACGGACGGTCCTTGGCCGAGAATGTTTTTCCCGTGTCACGAACACCCTGCAGCAGCGGTTCAAGGTCATCCCAGAGCTCGCCCCAGTTCTCGATGGCAGGACGGCCCAGCGCGCCGGGGTGTTTATCGCCAATGCTTGGCGCATACGCATCGTTGTACAGCGCGATGAACTGCGGCCCCCAGAACACCACAATCTGTGCGTGCACCGGCAGGGCGGTGGCGATCAGATTCTTGAGGCAGTCGGACCATTGCGAGGGGTGCCCCAGAGGCGACTGATTCATCACCGCCGTTTGCAGAAGCGCACCGATCTCTGCGCCCTCTTCGGGAAAGCACAGTGCTTCAGCGTTGTTTGACTGGGGTGAGTTGAGGTTATCCATCGACCTTGACGCTCTGGTAAATAGGCTGAGCTTGCGCGGTTAGAGCGTACAAGTGCGCCGAGCGTTCACTGGTTAGTTGAATTTTAGCGGTCGATGTTGCGGATCGGGTCGGAACTGATAGTTACTGCAAGCAAAGAATAGGTGCGTTCAGTCCTGGACACTTCCATATGAATGTATCGAATGAAAAACCCGCGATATTCGCGGGCTTTCGATAACGTCAAAACGCTCGCAGGCAGCCTTCAACCGTCCTTGAACAGAAAGCTGTAGGCGTTCAGCGCCGGGACGCCGCCCAGGTGGGCGTAAAGGACCTTCGAGCCTTCGGGGAATTCGCCGTTGCGGACCATGTCGATCATGCCGTGCATGGATTTGCCTTCGTAGACCGGATCGGTCAGCACGCCCTCAAGGCGCGCGCACAGGCGGATGGCTTCCAGCGTGCCGTCGTTGGGCAGGCCGTATTCGGGGTAGGCGTATCGGGTGTCGAGCACAACGTCGTCGGCGGTGATCTCACGGCCCAGCTCGACCAGCTTCGCAGTGTTCTGGGCGATGCGCAGCACCTGTTCGCGGGTCTTTTCCGGCTTGGCCGAGGCGTCGATACCGATGACCCGCTGCGAGCGTCCGTCGGCGGCAAAGCCCACCAGCATGCCCGCGTGGGTGCTGCCAGTCACTGAGCAGACCACGATGTAATCGAACTTGAAGCCCAGTTCTTCTTCCTGCTGACGCACTTCATCGGCAAAGCGTACGAACCCCAGACCGCCAAATGGGTGCTCCGAACAACCCGCTGGAATCGGGAAGGGCTTGCCGCCGCTCTCGACCACATCGGCCATGGCCTTTTCCCAGCTTGGACGGATACCGATGTCGAAACCTGCCGAATCCAGACGCACATCGGCGCCCATGATGCGGGACATCTCGATGTTGCCGACCCGGTCGTACAGCGCATCGGAATAATTGACCCAGTTTTCCTGAACCAACACGCACTTCATGCCCAGATGCGCTGCCACGGCCGCGACCTGACGGGTCTGGTTGGACTGGATGCCGCCAATCGATACCAGCGTGTCGTAGCCGCCCTCGATGGCTTCAGGCACCAGATATTCCAGCTTGCGCGTCTTGTTGCCGCCAAAGGCCAGCCCGCTGTTGCAGTCCTCTCGCTTGGCATACAGCTCGACCTTGCCACCCAGGTGTTCGCTCAGGCGTTTGAGTGGTGTGATGGGCGAGGGGCCGAATGTCAGAGGGTAGCGCTTGAACTTGCTCAGGTTCATATCGAGTCTCCGTTGAGAGGTGAGGCCAGGCATGAGGGGTTAACGCTGTGCCTGAAACAGGTCTTATCATAGGAAATAGCTGGATAACCGTGGTTGCAAAGAATTGTTCATTGACCGAATTAGCGTTAGTGTCAGTCCAGCAAAACTTTTATTTATTTCGTGGAAAGACACATGAAAGCAATAAATGAAACCGGCAAAACGCTCACGCCAGAGAAGACGCCGCCGCTGGACCGGATTGACCGCACCATTCTCAAGACCCTGCAGGTCGATGCCTCCATCTCCAACGTGGCGCTGGCGGAAAAGGTCAGGCTCAGCCCGCCGGCCTGTCTGCGGCGCGTGGAGCGGCTCAAGGAAAGTGGTGTTATCAAAGGTGTGGTGGCGCTGCTGAACGGTGAAGTGCTGGATGCCGGGATGGTGGTGCTGATCGGCGTGGTGCTGGACCGCTCGACGCCGGACTCGTTTGCGCAGTTCGAAGCGGCGGCGCAGAAGGTGTCCGGGTGCATGGAATTTCACGTCGTCACCGGCGAGTTCGACTACTTCATGCTGCTGCGCACCAGGGACAGCCAGAGCTTCAACCGCCTGCATGCCGAGCAGCTGCTGTATTTGCCGGGCGTGCGGCAGATCCGTTCGTTCATGGGCTTGCGTCAGGTATTGTCGACGACCCACATTCCGCTCTGAGGCCCGGCATGGCACGCATTGCCTGTTCAGGGGGGCGCTGATAATCTCGCCACTTGCGCAGGGACTGGACATCGCGTGCCGTTCAAGGAATGACAAACATGACGCCGATCATCGAAGCCTTATCGAAACAACCCTTTGCAGAATGCTCGCTGGTGTCGGCTCACGACGCCGAGTTTCCCCGCCATACCCATGAAGAATATGTGATCAGCGCCAACCTCTCCGGCAGCGAACGGATCTGGTATGACGGTCGATCACAGGATGTACAGCCGGGGCAGGTCACGCTCTACAACCCCATGACGGTCCAGTCTTCCCTGTTCGACTCGACAGGCGCACGCTTCATCAGCGTCCATCTCGACGCGGGACACGTTGCGTCGGTGTTCGGCGAGGTGCAGGGGCCACTGTTCGATGAAGGCGCGCTGAAGGACGATGCGCTGTTCAAGGCCATTGTCACGCTGCACGCAGCCAATGATCCTTCGCGGCGCGAGGAAGCGCCTTACGAACTGTTGGCCGAGCTTTCCAGGTTTCGCGGCGAGGCCCCGGTGATCGTGGAGCCCGATATGGCCGCCAGGGTCGTGGAATACATGCAGGACAACCTGTACGAAGACATTGATCTGCAGGACATCAGTGCCATGGCGGGCATCTCGAAGTTCCACCTGGTGCGCAGCTTCAAAATGACCAGGTCCCTGGCGCCGATGCAGTTCCTGAAACAGCTCAGGCTGATCGAAGTGCGCAAACGGCTGCGTCGGGGCGATGCAGCGGCCCGGGTCGCAACCGAGTTGTACTTCTACGACCAGGGACACATGTGCAATTCGTTTCGCAAGGTGATGGGCATTTCGCCGATGCGTTACGCCTCAATGCTCAAAGACGGGCTGCGGGCTGACAAACTCCATGTAGCCGGAAACCACAACGTATAACGTGAAATAGGCGAAAATCAGCGCCGATGCGATGTAGGTCCATCTCAGCATCTTCTCGCCCAGCAGTTGCCCGCCATGGTAGGCCAGGCCGCACAGCACCAGCGTCCAGAAGACCCCGGCGCTGAAAAAGCCCGAGAGGAACAGGATCGAACTGTTCATGTCGACGCCCTGTTTGGCGATGATCGCGCCACCGACTGCGGCGAACCACAGGATTGCGCTGGGTGACGACATGGCCAGCACGATTCCCTTGGAGAACAGCGCGAAGTTGGTGCGACCCCACTGCGTTTGCGAACCACTGACGCCGGCCTTTACCCGTATGGCGCTGGCGACCATCTTGAAGCACAGGTAGGCCAGTACCGCCGAACCGCCCAGCCACAGTGCCCAGCGCACTGCCTCGTACTGCAGCAACACCGCCATGCCTGCCAAGGCAAGAATCGCATAGACCATGTCGCCGATGCAGGTCCCGAAACCGAGCCACACACCTTGTCTGAAGCCGCGCTGCATCGACAGGGTGATCATGGCCATGTTGGCCAGGCCGATCTCCAGGCACAGCGACAGACTCAGTAAAAAACCGTTGTAAAACTCCACTTACTTGCTCTCCAGCAGGGACTGTTCATAAAAAAGGGATGTTTCGCACAGCGACAGTCCGAACAAGACATCCGTGTTTCTGGCGTGATGTACGCCATAGGTTCTCAGGAAACGCTCGAAGGTTTCCAGATTGTCGGACATGACGGCATCAAGCAATGTTTTGGCGATGCGCATCATGGCGGCCGGAAAGGCTGTGCAATCAATGTGGATCCTGCCTGGCGTAATCACCGACAGCACGCCTGCATCTTCAAGCATTTTCAGCTGCGCGTAGGCGGCGCCTGCATCTGGAAACTGTTCCGGGCCGCGCCGCAGGTAGCGGAACAACTCCAGAACATAGAACCGCACCATTTTGTCAGATTCCAGTTCAAGACAGTCGGCGATATCGGGCGTGAGGGCGAGCAGGAAACCGAACACGTCAGCCACCGTTTCCTGAGCGACCATCGAGCCCCAGCGATCATGACGGCTAAGGCGACGGTAATCGGTGGCGGGCAAGACGATGGAATGCCCCAGATCGTGGCCCCGGAACCAGCTCATCATGTAGCGCTCGATGTCCTGAGCTGCAGGGAGGTCATCATCGGTCCAGCCAAAGATGCCTTTTTGCTCCAGCGAAATCTGCTGGTAGAGACTCAGGTAGGTGTTGGCGAAGACTATGGTTCGTTTGACGGGCGAGTACTTGATGCCCTGATCTTCGGGCATGAAATAGGCGAAATGTTTGGGAAACGTGTCGGCCTCGCCGCCGATGGCGATCAGATCGATGATCTTGTACGAGCAGGCAGGTAGCTGTTGGAGCTCGGCGCCGAGCTGCCGGGAAAGCCTTGCGACGCTGCTGTCGAGGTAATGATCGACGATGTTGGAGACCGCCTGAAGCCTCAGGTTCGGCGTGCCGAAGAACGCCGAAAAACCGGTCTCCCGGGATTTTCCCAGCCAGGTCGACAAAGGGCCGACGTAGCTCACCAGTTCCTGCTCATCGAGCCCCGCCAGTTGGGCGCCGGTGTCCTTTATCCAGACCGAGCCCATCAAGCCCTCGGCGATCAGGCCCATCGCTTCACGGGACGCTTCGTCTGCCAGTTGCCCTGACGCCGTCGCCAGATGGTTGGCAATCGTCACCAGAATGGTCTGCACCAGCATCGAATCCTTCTCGCCTGCGCGCTCCAGTTCGCGAATCAGGTTGGCCTGCCGCACCAGTTGGCTCAATGCGCTGGTCAGCGTGGGGGAAAAGTTTTCAGGCTTCTCGAGCCGAACGGCCCGGATGATGTGTTGTTGTCGTTTGGGCCAGAAAATGCTGTTCATGATCGCTCCCTGTCAAGAACGGCAATCAGAACAGTCGGGACATGGCTGGGTATTGGAAATAATTGCTGTAAGGCACCAGACTTGAGCGTGTGCGACCAAACGTTCCCGCGCGCTGCGAGTCAGAGTGATGTGACTGACTGTAGCCTGTGATTCAATACGCGCCGTTTTGTTTTTCTACTTGCTCAAGGACTTTGATTTTGGCTGCTGGAAGCTTGCTTACCCTGCTTGACGATATTGCCACCCTGTTGGATGACGTGGCGCTGGCCACCAAGAAAACCGCAGGTGTGCTGGGTGATGATCTGGCGCTCAATGCGCAACAGGTGACTGGCGTGTCGGCCGACCGCGAATTGCCGGTGGTTTGGGCGGTTGCCAAGGGTTCATTGCTCAACAAGGCGATTCTGGTGCCTGCTGCGCTATTGATCAGCGCCTTCGCCCCTTGGGCGATCCTGCCGCTGTTGATGATCGGCGGTGCGTTTCTGTGCTTCGAAGGCTTTGAGAAAATCGCGCACAAATGGCTGCACAAGGAGGGCGCCGACGAACACGAACAGCGCAAACAGGCCACGACCGATGCGTCGGTGGACATGGTGGCGTTCGAGAAAGAGCGTATCAAAGGCGCGATTCGTACGGACTTCATCCTTTCGGCGGAAATCATCGTGCTGGCACTGGGCGTGGTGGCGGCGCGGCCGTTCATGGATCAGGTTGGGGTGCTGGTTATCGTGGCGGTGCTGATCACGGTCGGCGTCTACGGTCTGGTGGCCGGTATCGTGAAGCTGGATGACCTGGGTCTGTATCTGAAGAAAAGCGCCAGTTCGTTCGCGCAGAAACTCGGCGCTGGCCTGTTATGGCTGGCACCGGTGTTGATGAAACTGCTGTCGATTCTCGGCACGGCGGCCATGTTCATGGTCGGTGGCGGGATCCTGGTCCACGGCCTGCCATTCGCCCACCACTGGGTGGAAGGCGTGACGGCAAGCGCTGCGGGTGCAGTCGGTGGATTGTCAGTGATCATCCCAACGCTGATCGACGCCGTTGCAGGCATCATTGCCGGTGCTGTACTGGTAGTGATCGTCACGTTCGCGGGCAAGGCGTGGAAGGCTGCGCGGGCGTAGCATTGATCAGGGATGGAGTGCCAATGGGACGCGGAGCGTCCCGGCTGCATACCCACGCAGAGCGTAGGCACGATCGGCGCGTTGATCGTTCCCATGCTCTGCGCTCATCGTTATACACAAGTCATCTGGCCATCCAGTGAGGCAGCAGCACTGATGCGCTTTTGTAGCGCGATGGCATGAACACCGCAGATCGCGACGTGGGTGAAGGCTGAGTCCTGGCGCTGATTCGGGGGGCAATCGGCATGGATGCCGATTGAGCTGCACTGGGCCATGGATGGCCCATTTGCAGCGACCCCCGAATCAGTGTCAGGACGAAGGAACCCCGGCGAAGCCGGGGCCGGAACCGGAGCAAAGGACTTTGGCTACTTTGGTCCCTCAAAGTAGCGCGCCGTAAGGGCGCAAAGGTGACCTGAGCCGGGCGCTCGGCTCACTGAATCCGCAATCTGTGCCATTTGTGACGCGGAGCGTCACGGGCGGCATGCCCACGCGGAGCGATGGGCACGATCAGTGTCGAGGCGGACTTATGTATAACGATTGATCGTTCCCATGCTCCGCGTGGGAATGCCGCTCAGGACGCTCTGCGTCCCGGCGGGCTATCAGAAGAACACTTTCACCAGCAGGCTCGCGGTGTTCTGGTCGGTGTCGAACGAGCCGGTGTCCTTGATGCCGTATTTGTTGGTCCAGTAGTCATACTCGATACCGACGTACAACTGCCGCTCCGGGTAGTTGAGTGCCTTGCCCAAGTCGTATTTGATCTGTGGGTTGAAGTGCAGGTTGGAGTGGTAAGTGCCGCGCGACGTCTCGTCGTTATCCACCACCCAGTCCATGAAGCCGTCGATCAACACATCCGATTTGCCCACTGGAATGGTGTACGACCACACCGGCGTGATCTGCCATACGCCATCGCCCGGACGATTGCCTTCGGTGTGGCGCTGGTAGAAGTTGAGCTGGAAATAATCGAAGCCCGGGATCTTCAGGTCGAACGCAGGACCGATCAGGTAGGACTCGTTATCGCCTTCACCGAACTCGTAAGTGGCTGCCAGCAGCACATCGGTGATAGGTCCGAACTCGAACTTCTGTCCGAAGATCTTGCCCATCGACAGGCGCGGAGAAATCTCGCCGTAGTAGGTGTTATCGCCCGCGTTCGCATCTTTCTTGCCGTTGTAGAAGATCTTGTCGACGAATAGAAAGTTGTCGCCGTATTTCCAGCTGTCCGCATGTTCAAAGGTGAAGGTCTGTTGTATCTCAGGGTTGACGGTAAAGTCCCGTCCATTCAGATAGGTCAGGCTGTTGCTCTGCCACTGGAAGATATCCCCGGCCATTGCGGGTGCAGCGGCCAGCAGACTGCTGGCCAGTAACACGCTGGAAAGTGTGCGGTTCATTCGGTGTATCCCTTGAGTAAGATCATGATCGAGCAGACCGGCGCTCTGAGTGGCACCTTGTCCGGGGGTGTAATAATTTGTCTGTTTGGTCAACTTCCACTAGTTAGCAAGAGCTGCGCCAATCGCCGAAAAAAAGCCGACATAATACGAAAACCGCCACATTAATGTCGGTTTTGGTTGTTTTCTGGAATGCCAGACGCTGGAATGCACAGCCTGCTGGCAGGGATGTGCAATCGACTTGGATAAAGCAGGCCGTTATCGGCCTATTTTGCAGCGGCGGCGGAGGATACTGGCTCGCGCCATCCCGCTCAAGTGCTCCAGCGCAGGGCGGCTGGAGCGAAAACGGGGCGGCCGTCGCGCAGAGGGCCGCCCGGGTGAATCAATCCAGCTTCGCACCCTGATCGATCCAGGCACCGACCAGGTCGCGCTCCTGTTGGGTCATCTGCGTGATGTTGCCCAGCGGCATGATCGGTGAGCTGACGGCCTGGGCCTTGATTCGTTGCGCCTGCTGCTGAATCTGCTGCGGCGTATCGAACATCACCCCGGCAGGTGCGACGCTGAACAACTGGCTGGTGGGGCTGGCCGAGTGGCAGACAGTGCAGCGTTGCCGGATCACGTCGTGGACCTGACTGAAACCTGCACCCGCAACCTTGGCTGGTTCCGGCTGGGCAGGTGCTGCGACCGGTTCCGGCGGCTTCTCATCGGCGCGATGCCCACCCACGGCCGTTCCGGGCAACGGTTGGTAGACAATCTTCGTCGCCTGCGGCGGTTGCGCGGGGCCGGTGACGTACGCCAGGCAAAGCATGCCCAGCGCGGCCACCGGCAGTGTCCAGGCGAAGCGATGGCTGTCATGGCGGGTATTGAAATAATGGCGTACCAGCACCGCCAGCAGGGCGATGCCCGCCAGGATCAGCCAGTTGTATTCGCTGCCGTAAGTGCTCGGGAAGTGATTGCTGATCATGATGAACAGCACGGGCAGGGTGAAGTAATTATTGTGCCGTGAGCGCAGCAGCCCCTTGGCCGGCAGGCTCGGGTCCGGCGTGCGGTTTTCGGCGATGGCGGCGACCAGCGCACGTTGCGCCGGCATGATGATGCGGAATACGTTGCCGACCATGATGGTGCCCATGATCGCCCCGACATGCAGGTACGCGCCGCGGCCGCTGAACACCTTGCTGAACCCGTAGGCTGCCGCGACCAGCAGAATGAACAGGATCAGGCCCAGCAGGGCAGGGCGTTTGCCCAGCGCCGAGTCGCACAGAAAACTGTAGATGAACCAGCCGACGAACAACGAACCCAGCCCGATGTGCACGCCTTCCGCGCCCGACAGGCTGCTGCCCGGTGCCAGCAGGTACAACGTCGGGTTGGCATAAAACACCACGCACAACAGGGCCACGCCCGACAGCCAGGTCGAATAGGCTTCCCATTTGAACCAGTGCAGGTTCTCCGGCATGGTCGGCGGGGCGAGCTTGTATTTTTCCAGGTGATAGATGCCGCCACCATGGATGGCCCACAGATCACCCGAAAGCCCGTCGCGCGGGTTCTTGCGGTTGAGGTTGTTTTCCAGCCAGACGAAGTAGAACGATGCGCCGATCCAGGCAACGCCCACAATCATGTGAATCCAGCGTATGCCCAGATTCAGCCATTCCATCAAATGTGCAGCCACGGTGCTTACCTAAATACCTGTCACCACTTCACGGGTGCTCAGGCCCTTCCTGGGAGTCGGGATCGAGCACCAGCAACTGGTGCTCTGCAAAGTAATGCTCATCGCAGTTATTGCCGGTTCCACTGCGATCAACCACCAGGAAATCATCCCGCTTTTCGATCGTCAGCACCGGATGGTGCCAGACGCCGCGATGGTAATT
Organism: Pseudomonas viridiflava; assembly: GCF_900184295.1. Taxonomy (NCBI): domain Bacteria; kingdom Pseudomonadati; phylum Pseudomonadota; class Gammaproteobacteria; order Pseudomonadales; family Pseudomonadaceae; genus Pseudomonas; species Pseudomonas viridiflava. The sequence continues at coordinate 3,939,098 of NZ_LT855380.1, read as the reverse complement.
GATACCCTGCCTGCCGTTGGAGACGAAGGCACGGGTCAGCTCTGATTCAGGTGCATCGCCAAGTGGCGCGACCACGATCAGAAAAGGGTTGCCGAGCAGCGGTATGAACGCCTGACTGCCCTGCGGATGACGCTCCAGCATGGTGATGGTCAACGGCATCGGCAGCGCCTCGGCGCGGAAGATGCTGATGATCGCCTTGTCGTCCGGCTGCGCGGTCTCAACCTCCGCCAGACGATGAAAGCGCATGGTCGAACCGTTGTTGATCATGAAGTGATCGCTGCCATCGGTCTCGATCACGTCACCGAACGGCGCGAAGGCTTCCTTGGTCAACGGCTCGATTATCAGTTTGCGCATGCGGGTTCTTCTGTTCTCAATGTGATGACCGTTTCCACGCTCTGCGTGATAACACCGCTTCATAATGTGACGCAGAGCGTCACCGCCTGAATGCACACGCCAGGTGCACACGTCTTGCTGCAACCGCCTCCCACGAGGTATGCATTCAGTCGGGCACTCTCTCAACGCTGAAGCTTACCGCGACACTTTGCCCAGCAACCGCAACCGGCTGACGCCGCCATCCGGGAACACGTTCAGGCGGATGTGGGTGATCGGTCCGATGGCTTTGACCTGCTCGGCAAACTCGTGCTCGGCGTGCATGGTCAGTTTCTGGCTGGGCAGCAGTTCGCGCCAGAACAGGCTCTGGGTTTCGATCTGGCTATCGGTTCCGCCTTTCACGAACGCACCCTGGATCGAGCAGCTGTCCGGGTAGTTGCCTTTGAAGTGCAGGGTGTCGACGATGACTTTCTCGACTTCGCCCGGATGCCCCAGCGCCACGATCACCCAGTCATTGCCCGGCGTGCGGCGGCGGGCGGTTTCCCAGCCGTCACCCATGTTCACGCCACGGCCCGGATTGAGAATGTTGCTCATGCTGCCGTAGTGCTCGTCCGAGCAGGCAATCGAACGCCCGCCATTGAGCGCTGCCACCAGATCGATCTGCTCGCCATCACCCACTGTGGTCCAGTCGCGATGCGGCACGCCATGCACGCGCAGGCGTGCAACGCCGCCGTCCGGGTAGATGTTGAAGCGCAAGTGGCTGAACGGCTGGTCGTGGCTGATTTCGTGGTAGTGATGACTGTTGCCTTTCAGCTCCACTGACGGCAGCACTTCGGTCCATGCCGTGTTTTCGTCCGGTTCGCCGGTGGCCAGAAAGCAGGCTTCCAGCGAGGCGGACGGCGGGAAGTTGCCGGTGAAGAACGAGGTATCGATGTCCACGCCCTTGATGGTGCCCGCCACGCCCAGGCGAATGACCGCGCTGTCGTAACCTTCGAAACGTTTGCGGCGCGATTCCCAGCCGTCCATCCACTTGCCGTTGTCGTCGAACACGCCTTCCTTCCAGACCGCAGGCGTCGGCTGGAAGAGGCGGTTGGCATCGGCGAACCAGTCGTCGGTCACGGACAGAACCTTCGTGCCCAGACGCGCGTCAGCCAGGTTCACGAACTTCTCGAACGGTGCGGCGTAAACTTTCATGCTTCTTGTCTGCCTTCTAAACGTTGGATGAGCGCGGCGCCTGAAGCGCCTGCAAACGGAACAGTGCGATTTTGTTGATCTCGGCCAGGGCGCAAGCGAACTCGGCCTCCGGCGAGTGGTGGAGACGTTGTTCGAACGCCGCCAGTATCTTGTGCCTGTCGCTGCCCTTGACCGCCATGATGAACGGAAAGCCGAAGCGGGCCTTGTAAGCCTCGTTCAACTCGGTGAAGCGCTGAAACTCTTTCGGCGTGCAGAGGTGGATGCCTGCGCCTGCCTGTTCATTGCTGCTGGCCTCGGTCAATTCGCCCTGAACGGCGGCCTTGCCGGCCAGGTCCGGGTGAGCGTTGATCAGTGCCAGTTGTTGCGCCTGTGTGGCGCCAAGCAGGATATCGCTCATGCGCGCATGCAGGCTTTCAATCTGATCCAGCGCCGCCAGCGTCCCTTGGTCGTAAGCCTGCTGCGCGACCCAGGGAGAATGTTCGTAGATATCGCCGAAGGCGGCGATGAACGCGTCGCGGCCCATTGTCGACGGGGCAAAACCTGAAAAGTCGGTCATTGCGTCGCCTCGGCCGTGAACGGATGCTCGGCGTGCCAGTGACGGGCGATGTCGACGCGGCGCGTGAGCCACACCTGCTCATGGCCTTTGACGTATTCGATGAACCGTTTGAGTGCGGCAAGGCGGGCAGGGCGGCCGATCAGGCGGCAGTGCAGGCCGATGGAAAGCATTTTCGGTGCCTCTTCACCTTCGGCGTACAGCACGTCAAACGCATCCTTGAGGTACTGGAAGAACTGTTCGCCATTGTTGAAGCCCTGCACCTGTGTGAAGCGCATGTCGTTGGTGTCCAGCGTGTAAGGAATGACCAGATGCGGTTTGCCGGTCGGGTTGTTCGGTTCCCAGTAGGGCAGGTCGTCGTCGTAGGTGTCGCAGTCGTAGAGAAAGCCGCCTTCCTCCATCACCAGCCGCCGGGTGTTCGGGCCGGTGCGCCCGGTGTACCAGCCTACTGGACGCTCGCCGCTGATTTCGGTGAGGATGCGGATCGCCTGGCGCATGTGTTCGCGCTCCTGGGCCTCGTCCATGTTCTGGTAATCGATCCAGCGATAGCCGTGGCTGCAGATCTCGTGGCCGTCGGCAACCATGGCGCGGATCACGTCCGGATGACGCTGCGCGGCCATCGCCACGGCAAAGATCGTCAACGGGATATCGAACTGTTTGAACAGCTTGAGAATGCGCCACACGCCCGCGCGGCTGCCGTATTCGTAGAGCGATTCCATGCTCATGTTGCGCTGGCCCTGCAGCGGTTGCGCGGCGACCATTTCGGAGAGAAACGCTTCGGATTCCTTGTCGCCATGCAGGATATTGCGCTCGCCGCCTTCCTCGTAGTTCAGCACGAATGACAGCGCGATACGCGCATTGCCCGGCCAGCGAGGGTGAGGCGGGTTGTTTCCATATCCGATCAGGTCGCGGGGGTAGTCGGCGCTCACTGCTGGCTTCCTTATTGGCGATAGGCGTGAAATCAGGTCGGGTGCGGGTAAAGGCAGGGCGCCCGCAGTGCGAGGATTGTATACAATTTATTTTTGAAATTGTAACCTCGCTCCCTGTCATCAACCGCGATGACTACGGTGCGAAAATCTGCAGGATCTCTACAGGCAAGAAACAAGCAAGAAACCTGCCTGACTGGTCAGCTTAATCAGAAAAACCTGATTGATTTCCTTCGCTTCACTGATTTCAAAGCAATTCGGCCGGATTGGCGCGTTCAAGGCTCTATGGTTTCGGGCCTAGCGTGTACAGGATTTTCGAAAAGTGTCTTAATCGCTGACAACAGCGCCCCGACGAGCACTTTGTTGGTGCGGTATCGTCGCAACGATCACGACAAGGAGCAGCGCCTTGGGAAAATTGACCACACACGTTCTGGATGCCGCGCATGGCTGTCCCGGTGCGTCCATCGTCATCGAGCTCTACCGCATTGAAGGTGAACAGATGCTCAAGGTTGCCAGCGCCGTCACCAACAGCGACGGTCGCTGCGACGCACCGTTGCTGCAGGACGGTGAGTATCGATCCGGCGTTTACCAGCTGCATTTCCACGCGGGCGATTACTACCGGGCAAGAGGCGTGGTGCTCAACGAGCCGGCCTTTCTCGATGTGGTGGTGTTGCGCTTCGGCATTGACGCAGGTCAGGCCCACTTCCATGTGCCTCTGTTAATCTCGCCCTACAGCTACTCGACGTACCGGGGCAGCTGATACTCGCTTGCCCGCGCACACTGCGGGCTTTTTTCTGCGCGCCGTTCAGTCGCCAGACGTGAGCACGCCTTTCCGGTTTTGCCCTGTGTACAATGCGCGCGTTGCGACGCCGTCATCCATCCGCGCCCGAGTGCCCATGAACGATCAGTCCCTGCCTCTCAAGAAACCGACGCGACCTGCCAAGGCTGGAAGCAGCCTGACTCAGGACGATATTGTTTACGCGCACATCTTCGACGCCATCCTTGAGCAGCGTCTGGCGCCGGGCACTCGACTGAGCGAAGAGGCACTGGGCGAGATTTTCGGTGTGAGTCGCACCATCATCCGCCGCGCCTTGTCGCGTCTGGGTCATGAAGGCGTCGTGCTGCTGCGCCCCAATCGTGGTGCCGTGGTCGCCAGTCCCAGCGTCGAGGAAGCCCGTCAGGTGTTCTTCGCCCGGCGCATGGTGGAAAAGGCCATCACCGAGCTGGCTGTCGAGCACGCCACGGCCGCGCAGCTCGCGCAGTTGCGCCAGATGGTGAGCGATGAGCGCGACAGCTTTTCCCGCGGGGATCGAGGTGCGGGCATTCGTCTGTCCGGCGAGTTCCACCTGCAACTGGCCGTTGCGGCCCGAAATGCGCCGCTGATCAGCTTCCAGCGCAGCCTGGTTTCCCAGACTTCACTGATCATTGCCCAATACGAAACCGGCAACCGCACGCACTGTTCCTACGACGAGCACAACCAGTTGATCGATGCGATCGAGGCGCGGGATGCGGCGCTGGCGGTCGAGTTGATGATGCACCACATGGACCACATCGACAGCAAACTCAACCTGGACGAAGACGCGAGTTCGGATGATCTGCAGGCCGTGTTCTCGCACCTGCTGGGCAAGAAGAAGCCCAAGGCCAGCTGAAACGCAATCAGCCTGTCTGTTGCTGCCTCAGGGCCTGCGCCTGACGGTACATATAAATGCTCAGGCCCAGCCCGCTCAGCGACGCGAGCGCGGCGAACAGGAAGATCGAGACAAAGCCGAAGCCAGCTGCAATCGCCCCGGCCAGCGGCCCGGTGATGCCCAGCGACAAGTCGATGAACAGCGAATAGGCACCCACCGCAGCGCCACGGCTGGACGCCGGCACCAGATTGACCGCCTCGACGCCCAGCGCCGGAAACACCAGCGAAAAGCCGAACCCGGTCAATGCTGCACCCGCCAGCGCCAGGCCGGGGGTGGGTGCCATCCACAGCAGCAACAGGCCCAGGGTCTCGACTGACAAGCAGACGATTGCCACCCGAAAGCCACCCAGCCGATTGATCAGATTGCCGAACAGCAAGCGCGCCGCAATGAAACTGCCGCCGAACAGGGTCAGGCACAGTGCGGCGTTTGGCCAGTGATTGCTGGCGTAGTAGAGGGTGATAAAGGTCGCGATGGTGCCGAAGCCGATACCGCCCAGTGCCAGGCCCATGCCGTGGGGAAAGACGCGTCCCAGCACATGTATGAACGGCAGGCGCTCACCGTGCACGATGGGTGCACCGGGTTTCTTCCAGGTCAGCAGCAGCCCCATTGCGCACAACAGCATGATGCTCACGCCAACCGTCCACAGACCCAGTTCATTCACCATCCAGACGCCCAGCGGGGCACCGATGGCCAGTGCGCCGTAGCTGGCGATACCGTTCCAGGAGATCACCTTGGCGGTGTTCTGTGCGCCGACCCTGCCGATGCCCCAGCCAATCGAGCCGGAACCCACCAGACTCTCCGCGCTGCCCAGAATCACCCGGCCAATCAGCAATACAACCAGGCTCGCCATCGGCCACGCTTGCAGCCAGATGGGCACCAGCATGAACACGCCGCTTAAACCACAGCCCGCCAAGCCAAGCTGGACGGCTTTCTTGCTGCCCAGATTATCGATGATGCGACTCGCCCAGGGGCGGCTGATCAACGTAGCGAGGTACTGCACACTGATGACGAGACCGGCTATCACTGCGCCAAAACCCAGGTCGCTGTGGACATAACCGGGCAAAACCGCCAGCGGGATGCCGATGTTCAGGTAGCCAATGAAGGTGAACATGACGATGGAAACCACCGTCAGCGTGATAGCCATCGGGGTTTGCGGTGCAGCAGTGTTTGTCTCGGGCATGGAGAGAGGTTTCATTCTGATCATGAAGTGGACGTGTGGCGTTCAAACGGTGCAATTGAAAAGCGTGCGCGGAAAATCCTTAGCAAGCTCTCGATGTGATCATCATACGGCGCATCGGACGATGCTGGTAACAGATTGCAATAAATCTGTAGGGCAGGGGGGATGTGCTTCTAAATTGAAGGGCAGATCAGGCGCCGGAAGGTGCAACCAGATGCGTGGTCACCAGTGCAGCCAAGGCGTTTTCCTGGGTGCCGAATCGGGCCAGCAGGGCTTGCTGCTTTTCCGGGCTCAGGCGCGACCAGATCTCGATCATTTTTTCAGCAGTGCCGATCAGTGCGCTGGCCTGTGTTTCGGTGAAATCGCTCATGGGTGTGTCCGTGTGCCTCTCGCTGGTTTTCCAGGCGTATTGAAAATCGGCAGAACCGTTTTTCGATACGCCTGAAAACAATCGCCTTCAGTCTTTGCTTCGGGCTTTTTGGCTGTCTTGAGCCGAGGGTGCAGCTTTCATTGCGGCAGGTTGACCAAGCTCCTGTTGAGCCAGAGTCGACTGCTTTGGTTCCTGTTGGCCTGGTGGGAAGTTAGGGATTTCATGCATCGTCATCGCTCCTCGCAAGGGGTTGCAGATAGAACCGTGCTTTAAAAAAGCATGCGCAGGATACCCCACTGAAAATGACAATCCCGATATTTTTTTCAACTGATTGACTGAGTGGCGAAACAAAAAAAGGATTTTACTGTCTTGGGCGAGTTGGCTGGCAATAGGCCTTTATGGGATGGCTCACTGCCGGTATTGGGGCCGCAACCAATAGGCTGCCGGTTCAACGCAGTGTCCCAGCGAACGACAAATTGTGGTCCGGTGTTTGAAGATCAGAAGCGAGAGGCGCCCTTTACCCTTTACCCTTTACACACCGCCGCAATCGCCTGCGCCAGCTGATCCAGACGGCTGGCATCGATACCGGCCATGTTGGCTCGTCCGTCATTGACCATGTACACGCTTTGCTCCTCACGCAGTCTGGTGACCTGTTCGCCGGTGATGCCGGTATAGGAAAACATTCCGCGCTGCTGTGCGATGTGAGCAAAACGCTCGCCCAGCCCCAGCGGCGTCAGAGCCTCGACCAGCCCGCTGCGCAGTTGCGCCACGCGCTGACGCATCTCTTCAACCTCGTCGGACCACAGGCTTTTCAGCGCGGGATCGCCCAGAATCTCGGCCACCACGGCAGCACCGTGATCGGGTGGGTTCGACCAGAGATTACGCGCGATGCTTGCCAGCTGACTGCGCACATCCAGCAGCTTTTGTGTCTCGTCGGTGCAGACGATCAATGCGCCGGTGCGCTCGCGGTACAGGCCAAAGTTCTTCGAGCACGAGCTGGTGATCAGCAGTTCCGGCAATGCTTCGGCGAACAGACGGACCGCCCAGGCGTCTTCTTCCAGTCCGTCACCAAAGCCTTGGTAAGCGAAGTCGATCAACGGCAACAGCTCGCGGCCCTGCACGATCTTCAGCACTTCACGCCAGTCGTCGTGAGACAGGTCAAAGCCGGTAGGGTTGTGGCAGCAGGCATGCAGCAGCACCACATCGCCCTGCGGAACCTGACGCAGCGCGTCGAGCATGCCATCGACGTTCAGCCGGTTATCGCTACCCACGTACGGGTAATGATCCACCTTCAGGCCAACCTTGTTGAAGATCGTTTCATGCAGCGGCCACGTCGGGTCGCTCAGCCAGATACCCTTGCCGGGCAGGCACTGCGCGATGAAGTCTGCCGCCAGACGCAACGCGCCGGTACCGCCCGGTGTCTGGGTAGCGCCTGCACGCTTTGCCTTGATGAGCGGCGAATCGCCGCCCAGCACCAGTTCGCTGATCAGCGTGCCGAAGCGCGGATCACCGTGGCTGCCGATATAGGTTTTGGTCATCTGCCGGTCGACCAGCCGCTGTTCTGCGGCTTTCACTGCGCGCGGCACCGGCGTCTGGCCTTGTGAATCCTTGTAGACACCCACGCCCAGGTCGAACTTGTCGGGGTTCGCATCATTGGCGTAAGCCTCGATCAGACCCAGAATCGGATCGCCCGGTACACGCTGGATGTCCCTGAAATGCATTATTTGCGTCCCTCGGCGTTTTTGGCCACCTCGTCAGTGCGGGCAGCCATGATGAAGTCATTGCGGTGCAGCCCTTTGATCGAGTGGCTCCACCAGGTCACGGTCACTTTGCCCCATTCGGTCAGCAGACCCGGATGATGACCTTCAGCTTCGGCGATTTCACCGACAGCGTTGGTGAAGGCCAGGGCAAATTTGAAATTCTTGAACAGGAAGACTTTTTCCAGCTGCATGACGCTGTCGCGCACTTCGATGTTCCAGTCCGGAATCTGCCTGAGCAGTTCAGGCAGCTCGGCTTCGCTGACTTGTGGCGCGTCGGCACGGCAGGCTTCGCAGTGGGCTTGGTTGAGTGTAGTCATGAACAGGATTCCTTATGACGCGTGGCTGCCGATCAGGCGATCAGGCCGCGTGGTTTTTAGGTTTGGGCGGAAATTTTGGAGCATGCAGACCCATCTGCATACCGCGTTCGACCAGCCCCATGATGTCTTCCTGCGCCAGATCGAACAGGCGCTTGAGGTCGGGCAGAACAAAGTACACCGGTTGCAGGGTGTCGATGCGATAAGGCGTGCGCATCGCTTCGAGCGGGTCGAACGGCTGATGCTCGGGCTCCGATGACAGGCTGTACACCGCTTCCTTGGGTGAAGACAGGATGCCGCCGCCGTAGATTTTGCGTCCCTGTGGCGTGTCCACCAGGCCGAACTCGATGGTCATCCAGTACAGGCGGGCCAGATAAACCCGCTGTTCCTTGGTCGCGCTCAGGCCGAGCTTGCCGTAGGTGTGGGTGAATTCAGCGAACCAGGGATTGGTCAGCAGCGGGCAGTGACCGAAGATCTCGTGAAAGATGTCGGGTTCCTGCAGGTAGTCCAGTTCTTCTTCAGTGCGAATGAACGTCGCGACCGGGAAGCGCTTGCTGGCCAGCAGTTCGAAAAAGGTCTGGAACGGAATCAGCGCGGGCACGCGTTCGACCTGCCAGCCGGTAGTCGCTCCCAGCACCTTGTTGATTTCGCCCAGTTGCGGAATCCGGTCGTGGGGCAGGCGAAGCTGCTCGATGCCGTCCAGATATTCCTGACAGGCACGGCCTTCGATGACTTTCATCTGGCGAGTGATCAGCGTGTTCCACACCGCGTGTTCGGCGGCCGGGTAATCGATGAAACCCTCTGCGTCGGGCTCACGCGCTACGTAGTGCGTCTGGGCCATGCTGGTCTCCTGAAGAGCGCTGTTGTTGTTATGGGGCTGCTTTCTGTGCGAAGCGCAATGACCCAGAAATAGCGCAAATCCCGCGTGACGTCAGCGGGCTGCTTCGTGCGGCCTCGGTAGTTTGCACGCTCAAGCGTAACGAAAACTTTACGAATGCTTTGTCGGTCAAGCGAATCGTGGTCCTGAGAGCCCTTCATTGCGCTGGGCTGTCACGTATTCTTGACGGTAGACTTCGTGCTACAACAAAAACACGTCCCGAGGAACGAGCATCCATGCGCATCAAGGTCCATTGTCAGAATCGCATCGGCATTCTTCGCGACATTCTCGACCTGCTGGTTGCCTACGGGGTCAACGTGGCCAGAGGCGAGGTGGGTGGTGAGCATGGCGATGCGATTTACCTGCACTGCCCGAACCTGATCAACATGCAGTTCCAGGCCTTGCGTCCCCGGTTCGAGGCGATTACCGGGGTATTCGGCGTCAAACGCGTCGGATTGATGCCCAGCGAACGACGCCACATGGAGCTGAATGCCTTGCTGGGCGCGCTGGAATTTCCGGTGCTGTCCATCGACATGGCCGGTGCCATTGTGGCCGCCAACCGGGCAGCGGCCCAGTTGCTGGGCGTGCGGGTCGACGAAGTGCCAGGCATTCCGCTGTCGCGCTATGCCGAGGATTTCGACCTGCCCGCGCTGGTGCGCGCCAACAAGTCGCGGATCAATGGATTGCGCATCAAGGTGCGCGGTGATGTGTTTCTGGCGGACATCGCGCCGTTGCAGTCAGAGCATGATGACAGCGAGGCGATGGCGGGCGCAGTGTTGACGCTGCACCGGGCGGACCGGGTAGGCGAGCGCATCTATCACGTGCGCAAGCAGGAATTGCGCGGTTTTGACAGCATCTTTCAGAGTTCGAAGGTCATGGCTGCGGTGGTGCGTGAGGCGCGCCGCATGGCACCGCTGGATGCGCCTTTGTTGATCGAAGGCGAGACCGGAACCGGCAAGGAGCTGCTGGCCCGCGCCTGTCATCTGTCGAGCCCACGCGGCCAGTCGCCGATGATGGCGCTGAATTGCGCGGGACTGTCCGAGTCCATGGCCGAGACCGAATTGTTCGGCTACGACCCCGGTGCGTTCGAAGGCGCACGCGTGGAAGGGCGGCTGGGTCTGTTGGAGCTGACGGCGGGCGGCACGCTGTTTCTCGATGGCGTCGGCGAACTGAGCGCTCGTATGCAGGCCAAGTTGCTGCGCTTCATTCAGGATGGCTGCTTTCGCCGCGTGGGCAGCGATGAAGACATGTACCTGGATGTGCGTGTGATGTGCTCGACGCAAGTCGATCTGTCCGAACTCTGCGCCCAGGGTGTTTTTCGGCAGGACCTTTACCACCGGCTTAATGTGCTGACCCTGCACATTCCGCCGCTGCGCGAGTGCCTGGATGGTCTGACGCCTCTGGTCGAGCACTTTCTCGATCAGGCCAGTCGCCAGATTGGTTGCGCTTTGCCGGGAATTGCACCTGCCGCCATGAAACGACTCAGCCAGTATCACTGGCCGGGCAATGTGCGGCAGCTGGAGAATGTGTTGTTTCAGGCCGTTTCGTTGTGCGACGGCACACAGGTGCAGGCCGAACATATCCGGCTGCCCGATTACGGCGTGCGGCAGACACTGACCGATGTTTCTCTGGATGGGGGACTTGAAGCCATTGTCGGGCGTTTTGAGAAGTCGGTGCTCGAGCAACTTTACGCGCAGTATCCCAGCAGTCGGCAATTGGGTAAAAGACTGGGTGTTTCACATACAACCATTGCCAACAAGTTGCGCGGATATGAAGTGGGCAAGCACATTGAATAGCACGCGTGTTGTTTGAAAACCCTGCGCCTCATGTAAGCATTTCAGGAGGCGCCTCGCATCGTTATCTGCACAATAATCTGCGAGGCGTCGCGCCAGTCAAGCCAGTGTCAGCCGTTGCTGCAGCCGTTACCCATTACCTGATAACTCATGATGTGCTGCTTGCCCTGCGAGTCTTCGTAGACCATGCGGGCCGGGACGACCTGACAGACATTGGGGATCTGGCTGGTGGAAATGACCTTGGCGATATCCAAGTGAGTGCCGTATTTATATTCCTCGACGCGTGTCTGTTGCGCGGCAACCTTGGTTTGCGATTCTTCGGCCATGGCCAATGTACTGAGACCGCAAAGTGCCAGAATCGCGAATGAAGCTTTCATTGCTGTTTACCTTCTTGAGTGCGAGCGAATGCGCCTGACGAATAATCGAATTCAGGAAGCATTACAATTGATTTGAACCGTGCCTGTGTGGGGGCTGTTGGTGTTTGCCATGTTGGCGGAAGTGATTCTAGGCTTCTGACTGCGCGACATATATAAAGGCTTTTGATAAGCCTTTTTATCGAAACGGTAACAATCCGTTTATGGCGCCTGCGGTCATGGCATGTGTGCAGGCGTGGACGAAGCGGCCCCGGCCGGTAAGACCAACGTCGAATGGTCCTGTAAGGTAGGTCGGGATACAACGGACTCATAAAACAACAACTATCCACCGAGGTAACCAAGATGAGTGCAGCTTCCCTGTACCCCGTCCGCCCAGAAGTCGCAGCGAACACGCTGACGGATGAGGCAACCTACAAGGCCATGTACCAGCAGTCGGTGGTCAATCCCGATGGTTTCTGGCGTGAGCAGGCCAAGCGCCTCGACTGGATCAAACCCTTCACGAACGTCAAACAGACTTCCTTCGACGATCACCGCGTCGACATCAAATGGTTCGCGGACGGCACGCTGAACGTGGCCTACAACTGCCTGGACCGTCATCTGGAAGAGCGCGGCGACAGCATTGCGATCATCTGGGAAGGTGACGATCCTTCCGAACACCGTGAAATCACCTACCGCGAACTGCACGCCGAAGTCTGCAAGTTCGCCAACGCCCTGCGCGGTCAGGACGTGCACCGTGGTGACGTCGTGACTATCTATATGCCCATGATCCCCGAGGCTGTGGTCGCCATGCTGGCGTGCGCCCGGATCGGAGCGATCCACTCGGTGGTGTTCGGCGGCTTCTCGCCGGAAGCGCTGGCTGGCCGCATCATCGATTGCAGTTCCAAGGTCGTCATCACTGCTGACGAAGGTCTGCGTGGCGGCAAGAAAACCCCGCTCAAGGCCAATGTCGACCGTGCGCTGACCAACCCTGAAACCAGCAGCGTGCAGAAAGTCATTGTCTGCAAGCGCACCGGCGGCGAGATCGAGTGGAACCGCCACCGCGACATCTGGTACCACGCGTTGCTGGAAGTGGCATCGAGCACCTGCGCGCCGAAGGAAATGGGCGCTGAAGAATCCCTGTTCATCCTTTACACCTCCGGTTCCACCGGCAAGCCCAAGGGCGTGCTGCACACGACCGCCGGTTATTTGCTCTACGCGGCACTGACTCACGAACGCGTGTTCGACTACAAGCCGGGCGAGATCTACTGGTGCACGGCAGACGTGGGCTGGGTCACCGGCCACAGCTACATCGTCTACGGCCCGCTGGCCAACGGCGCGACCACACTGTTGTTCGAAGGTGTGCCGAACTACCCGGACATCACCCGCGTGTCGAAAATCATCGACAAGCACAAGGTCAACATCCTCTACACCGCACCGACCGCCATTCGCGCCATGATGGCCGAGGGTACGCGTTCGGTTGAGGGCGCTGACGGTTCCAGCCTGCGTCTGCTGGGTTCGGTGGGCGAGCCGATCAACCCCGAAGCCTGGGGCTGGTACTACGACACCGTGGGCAAGAAAAACTGCCCGATCGTCGACACTTGGTGGCAGACCGAAACCGGCGGCATCCTGATCAGCCCGCTGCCGGGTGCGACCGCGCTCAAACCGGGCTCGGCAACACGTCCGTTCTTCGGCGTGATTCCGGCGCTGGTGGACAACCTGGGCAACCTGATCGAGGGCGCGGCCGAGGGCAATCTGGTGATTCTCGATTCCTGGCCGGGTCAGTCGCGTTCTCTGTATGGCGATCACGACCGCTTCGTCGACACCTACTTCAAGACGTTCCGTGGCATGTACTTCACCGGTGATGGGGCGCGTCGCGACGAAGACGGTTACTACTGGATCACCGGTCGCGTGGACGACGTGCTCAACGTTTCCGGCCACCGCATGGGGACTGCCGAGATCGAAAGCGCGATGGTCGCGCACCCGAAAGTCGCCGAAGCGGCGGTGGTCGGTGTGCCGCATGATCTGAAAGGGCAGGGCATCTACGTGTACGTCACGCTCAACGCCGGTGAAACGGCAGATGAAGCGCTGCGCATCGAACTGCGCAACTGGGTGCGCAAGGAGATCGGTCCGATTGCCTCGCCTGACTTCATCCAGTGGGCGCCGGGCCTGCCGAAAACCCGCTCGGGCAAGATCATGCGCCGCATCCTGCGCAAGATCGCGACCGGTGAGTACGACGCCTTGGGCGACATCTCCACCCTGGCCGATCCAGGTGTTGTCCAGCACTTGATCGAAACCCACAAGGCCATGAGCGCCGCCTGATACCCCACTGATCATTCCCACGCTCCGCGTGGGAATGCCTCTCAGGACGCTCTGCGTCCCGGCTGCATGCGGTCGCTGAGCATCTGCACGATCAGCTTCTGATTTTCCAGCCGGGATATATCGACCTGTTACGCGTCTACCCGCTGTTTCTCCCGCCTGCTTCCTTGTGGGACATTCGTCCCATTATTTGTAGGAATATGCTGCGCCTCAAGACGATTCTCCAAGGCGATCACACGCTGGGCTTGCCGGATTAGAAGGCTTTGCCAATAATGGGCGCGCTTTTTGCTGTATTGATCGGTTGGATATGATCCGCTGGATCACCTGATTTCAGCTTCGTCAACAGGGTCAAGGTGCTTTTCAGGCGCTTCTGTAACTTGTTGTCGCATTGAAGAAATATCGACTTCGAGCCTGTCGTTAAAATGCCCCTCACTCGTCAGAGGCCGGTGAACCGAAACACGGTATCGGATGCCTGATGTCGCTCTCTCTGGATGGTCCTTTCGCATAATGGGCGCTGCCCACTCTGCCACTTGTCGTGCTTTACCGATGGAGTTCTGTAAATGAAAAAGCTCATGCTTATTGGCGCGCTGGCGTTGTCCGTGCTTGCCCAGCCGACATTCGCTGACGAAAAGCCGCTGAAAATCGGTATTGAAGCCGCGTACCCTCCGTTCGCCTCCAAGGCACCGGACGGCAGCATCGTCGGTTTCGACTACGACATCGGCAATGCGCTGTGTGAAGAAATGAAAGCCAAGTGCACGTGGGTCGAACAGGAATTCGACGGCCTGATCCCTGCGCTGAAAGTCCGCAAGATCGACGCGATCCTGTCTTCGATGTCCATCACCGAAGACCGCAAGAAGTCTGTGGACTTCACCGGCAAGTACTACAATTCCCCGGCCCGTCTGGTCATGAAGGAAGGCACCACGGTCAGCGACAACCTGGCTGAGCTCAAGGGCAAGAAGATCGGCGTGCAGCGTGGTTCGATCCACGAGCGTTTCGCCCGTGAAACGCTGGCGCCTCTGGGTGTCGAAGTAACGCCATACGGTTCGCAGAACGAAATCTACCTGGACATCGGCGCCGGCCGTCTGGACGGCACCGTGGCTGATGCCACCCTGCTGCAGGACGGTTTCCTGAAGACCGACGCTGGCAAGGGTTACGCATTCGTCGGCCCGTCGTTCACCGACCCGAAATACTTCGGTGACGGCATCGGCATCGCTGTGCGCAAGGGCGACAAGGCCAACCTTGACCGTCTCAACGCTGCCATCGCTGCAATCCGTGCCAATGGCAAGTACAAGGCAATCCAGGACAAGTACTTCGATTTCGACATTTACGGCAAATAAAACCGCCGCAAGGTACTGACCGAAATGGCGCAAACAGACTCGCTGGCTTGCGCCATTTTTTATTCCACGCTTGAGGACCGCACATGATGTTGAAAGGCTACGGGGCTGTGATCCTCGAAGGTGCCTGGCTGACGTTGCAGTTGGCGCTGTCATCGATGGCCCTGGCGATCGTTCTCGGTCTGATCGGCGTGGCGCTTCGTCTGTCGCCGGTGCGCTGGCTGGCCTGGTTGGGCGATCTGTACAGCACCGTGATTCGCGGTATCCCCGATCTGGTTTTGATTCTGCTGATCTTCTATGGCGGTCAGGACCTGC
Organism: Pseudomonas viridiflava; assembly: GCF_900184295.1. Lineage (NCBI taxonomy): Bacteria > Pseudomonadati > Pseudomonadota > Gammaproteobacteria > Pseudomonadales > Pseudomonadaceae > Pseudomonas > Pseudomonas viridiflava. The sequence goes on along the minus strand of NZ_LT855380.1, from coordinate 3,923,798 downwards.
TCAATCGTGTCGCACCGATGCTGGGTTTTGAGGATTACATCGATCTCGACCCGTTCGCGGCCGGCATCTGCACCCTGGGCTTCATCTTTGGCGCCTACCTGTCCGAGACCTTCCGTGGCGCGTTCATGGCCATCCCCAAGGGGCAGGCCGAGGCGGGCATGGCGTATGGCATGAGCAGCGGCAAGGTGTTTTTCCGCATCCTGGTGCCGCAGATGATCCGTCTGGCGATTCCCGGTTTCACCAATAACTGGCTGGTCCTGACCAAGGCCACCGCGCTGATTTCCGTGGTCGGTCTGCAGGACATGATGTTCAAGGCCAAGCAGGCGGCGGATGCCACTCGCGAACCCTTCACTTTCTTTCTCGCGGTCGCGGCTATGTATCTGGTGATTACCAGTGTTTCGCTGCTGGCCCTGCGTTATCTGGAAAAACGCTACTCCGTGGGCGTCAGGGCGGCTGACCTATGATTTTCGACTACAACGTCATCTGGGAAAGCCTGCCGCTGTACTTCGGCGGCCTGTTGGTGACCCTCAAGCTGCTGGCGATTTCCCTGGGTTTCGGTCTGCTTGCAGCGCTGCCTCTGGGGTTGATGCGGGTCTCGAAAAACCCATGGGTGAACATGCCAGCCTGGTTGTACACCTACGTGATTCGCGGCACGCCGATGCTGGTGCAACTCTTCCTGATCTATTACGGACTGGCCCAGTTTGAAGCCGTGCGTGAAAGCGTGCTGTGGCCATGGCTGTCCAGCGCAACGTTTTGCGCCTGTCTGGCCTTCGCCGTGAATACCAGCGCCTACACCGCGGAAATCATCGCAGGCAGCCTCAAGGCAACGCCTGCCGGGGAAATCGAAGCGGCGCGGGCGATGGGCATGTCGCGCTCGAAAATGTACCGTCGCATCCTGCTGCCTTCGGCCCTGCGCCGGGCGCTGCCGCAGTACAGCAACGAAGTGATCATGATGCTGCAGACCACCAGTCTGGCGTCCATCGTGACCCTCATCGATATCACCGGCGCGGCCCGTACGGTCAACGCCCAGTTCTACCTGCCTTTCGAGGCGTACATCACCGCAGGCGTTTTCTATCTGTGCCTGACATTCATTCTGGTGCGACTGTTCAAGATGGCCGAACGTCGCTGGCTGGGCTACATGGCCCCACGGAAGGTCTGAAATGCAAAGAGTCGATCATGTATTGCCGTGGAGCACCCTCGGCACCCAGCGCCAGTTGAGCGTCTTCAGTTTCGGTTCCGGCGAGCGCAAGGCCTATATTCAGGCCAGCCTGCACGCCGATGAACTGCCGGGCATGCGCACTGCGTGGGAGTTGAAGAAACGCCTTACCGAGCTTGAGCAGCAGGGCGCGCTGAAAGGCATCATCGAACTGGTGCCGGTCGCCAACCCGCTGGGCCTCGGTCAACTGCTGCAAGGCGCGCATCAAGGGCGTTTCGAGTTCGGCAGCGGCAAGAACTTCAATCGCGACTTCACTGAATTGAGCGAACCGGTTGCCGAGTTGCTGGAAGGGCAATTGGGCGACGATCCGCGCGCCAATACTCAGTTGATTCGTCAGGCCATGAGCGCAGTGCTCGAGCGTCTGCCTGCGCCGCAATGCGAGCTGCAGGGCATGCAGCGGATTCTGCTCAAGCACGCCTGCGTCGCCGACGTGGTGCTCGATCTGCACTGCGACGCCGATGCCGCGCTGCACATGTACGCGCTGCCCCAGCACTGGCCGCAGTGGCGTTCGTTGTCGGCGCACCTGAACGTCAAGGTCGGGTTGCTGGCCGAGGACTCGGGCGGCAGCTCATTCGATGAAGCCTGTTCGTTGCCATGGCTGCGACTGTCGCGAATCTTCCCGCAGGCGCAGATCCCGCTGGCCTGTCTGGCGACCACCATCGAGTTGGGCGGTCAGGCCGACACCGGCAGGCCCGAAGCCGAAGCCCATGCCGAAGGTATTCTGGCGTTTCTGGCCGAGCAGGGTTTTATCAGTGGCGACTGGCCTCAGCCCGCACACGACGCCTGCGAAGGCATGCCGTTCGAAGGCACTGAATTGCTCTACGCGCCGCATCCCGGTGTGGTTACGTTCCTGCGCGCCCCTGGTGAGTGGGTCGAGCCCGGCGAGCCGCTGTTCGAAGTTATCGATCCGCTGTCCGATCAGGTCAGCACCCTTTGCGCGAATACTGCCGGTGTGCTGTTTGCCATCGAGCGGCTTCGCTACGCTCAACCCGGTTTCTGGCTGGCCAAAGTGGCGGGGCGCACGGCGCTGCGTCAGGGACGCCTGCTCAGTGATTGATCGTTCCGAGAGAAACCAAAGCATGAACAAACTGGAAGTCCAGGACCTGCACAAGCGGTATGGCAGCCATGAAGTGATCAAGGGCGTGTCCCTGACGGCCAGCGCTGGCGATGTGATCAGCATCATCGGCTCCAGCGGCTCGGGCAAAAGCACGTTTCTGCGTTGCATCAACCTGCTCGAACAGCCTCATGCGGGCAAGATTCTGCTCAATGGTGAAGAGCTGAAGCTGGTCCCGAACAAGGACGGCGGTCTGAAGGCGGCGGACGGCAAGCAGTTGCAGCGCATGCGCTCGCGCCTGTCCATGGTGTTCCAGCATTTCAATCTGTGGTCGCACATGACTGCGCTGCAGAACATCATCGAGGCGCCGGTGCATGTGCTGGGCGTTCCGAAGAAGGAAGCGCTGGAAAAGGCCGAGTATTACCTGGCCAAGGTTGGCGTCGGGCACCGCAAGGATGCCTATCCGGGGCACATGTCCGGTGGCGAGCAGCAGCGCGTGGCGATTGCCCGCGCGCTGGCGATGGAGCCTGAGGTGATGCTGTTCGATGAGCCGACGTCGGCACTCGATCCTGAGCTGGTCGGCGATGTGCTCAAGGTCATGCAGGGTCTGGCGCAGGAAGGCCGGACCATGGTGGTGGTGACCCACGAAATGGGCTTTGCCCGTGAAGTCTCCAACCAGTTGGTCTTTCTGCATCAGGGCGTGGTGCTGGAACGTGGCGACCCGCGTGAAGTGCTGGCCAATCCGCAGACCGAGCGCCTGCAGCAGTTTCTGTCCGGCAGCTTGAAGTGATGAGTGGCACCGCTTCGGCGGTGCCTTTTTGCAACAGAACAGGGCATGCTGCGCGACACGCGACATGACCTGGAGATTCCAGATCGAGCCTGTTCATGGGCTTGGCTTTTGCGGCGATACGTATCGGATGTCCCAATGACTGCCCATCGAATAGGTTTCCTTGTCTGGCCTGGCACCAAAGCCCTGACCCTGGCGCTTGCCGAGGAAGCCTTGCGCATGGCCCAGCGCGTGCACCCTGAAGTGGTCTACGAGCTGTCGTTTCTGCAGGCCGAACCTGCCGATCCCGCCGCTACCGGCGGCTGGCAATTGCCGGGCGAGCCCTGGGCCGGGCGTCTGGACGGGCTGGACAAGCTGTTTCTGCTGGCGGACGAGCCACCTGCTCCAGTGGCATCGGTGCTCGGCAGTGCCCTCAAGCAATTGGTGCGTGCCGGCTGTTCGATTGGCGGTCTGTCGGCGGGCGTTTACCCGTTGGCGCAACTCGGGTTGCTCGACGGCTATCGCGCCGCTGTGCACTGGCGCTGGCAGGACGATTTCAGCGAGCGCTTCCCGAAAGTCATCGCCACCAGCCACTTGTTCGACTGGGACCGCGACCGCCTGACGGCCTGCGGCGGCATGTCGGTGCTCGATCTCTTGCTGGCAGTGCTGTCCCGTGATCATGGCGCTGAACTGGCGGGTGCGGTTTCCGAAGAGCTGGTGGTGGAGCGCATTCGCGAGGGCGGTGAGCGTCAGCGCATCCCGTTGCAGAACCGGCTGGGTTCCAGTCATCCGAAGCTCACCCAGGCGGTGCTGCTGATGGAAGCCAACATCGAAGAGCCCCTGACCACCGATGAGATTGCCCAGCATGTCTGCGTGTCGCGTCGTCAGCTGGAGCGCATCTTCAAGCAGTACCTCAATCGCGTGCCCAGCCAGTACTACCTGGAACTGCGCCTGAACAAGGCACGCCAGATGCTGATGCAGACCAGCAAATCGATCATCCAGATCGGCCTGTCCTGTGGTTTCTCCTCCGGGCCGCACTTCTCAAGCGCTTACCGCAACTTCTTCGGCGCCACACCCCGTGAAGACCGCAACCAGCGACGCAGCAGCAGCCCGTTCGAGCTTTCTCCGGTGCCGGCCGAGCGCGGCTGAAACACCTCTGTCACGGCGGCGCATCAATCTGCGCGCGCCGACAGCGCCGGGCCAGACACCCGCCCCCCAATCGGTTTAAACTGCGCCTTTGTGACGCAATATGTCGCATTGCCGAAAACCTTGAAAAAACACGGTTTTGCGTTGTAACAAGTTGTCGCCTGGCGGCAAGGTCGAAGCCGAATCTGTCCTTACAATCTTTCTATCGCTCGCCAGTTTCAGGCAGGCGTTCCTCATCAGGAGACTCCGATGTCCGTTGAGCATGCTGCGGTGCAACGCGCCGATTTCGACCAGGTAATGGTCCCCAATTACGCGCCGGCCGGGTTCATTCCCGTACGTGGCGCGGGCTCCCGAGTCTGGGACCAGGCGGGCCGTGAGCTGGTGGACTTTTCGGGCGGGATCGCCGTCAACGTTCTGGGCCACTGCCACCCGGCGCTGGTCGGTGCCTTGACCGAGCAGGCCAATAGTCTGTGGCATGTGTCGAACGTCTTCACCAACGAGCCGACCCTGCGTCTGGCCAAAAAGCTGGTGGACGCGACCTTCGCCGATCGCGTGTTCTTCTGTAACTCCGGTGCCGAAGCCAACGAAGCGGCCTTCAAGCTGGCCCGTCGTGTGGCGCATGACCTGTACGGGCCTGAGAAGTACGAGATCATCGCCGCCGTGAACAGCTTTCACGGTCGCACGCTGTTCACCGTGAGCGTCGGCGGTCAGCCGAAATACTCCGACGGTTTCGGCCCGAAGATCACCGGCATCAGCCACGTGCCTTACAACGACCTTGAGGCGCTGAAAGCGGCGGTCTCCGACAAGACCTGCGCGGTAGTGCTGGAGCCGATTCAGGGTGAGGGCGGTGTGCTGCCCGGCGAGCTGGAATACCTGCAAGGCGCGCGCAAACTGTGTGACGAGCACAAGGCCCTGCTGGTGTTCGACGAAGTGCAGAGCGGCATGGGTCGTAGCGGCCATCTGTTCGCCTACATGCATTACGGCGTGACCCCGGACATTCTTTCCAGCGCCAAGAGCATTGGCGGCGGCTTCCCGCTGGCGGCCATGCTGACCACCGACAAACTCGCCAAACACCTGGCCGTCGGCGTACATGGCACCACGTATGGCGGCAATCCGCTGGCCTGTGCAGTGGGTGAGGCGGTGATCGACGTCGTCAACACTCCTGAAGTGCTGGCGGGCGTCAAGGCCAAGCACGAGCGCTTCAAGACCCGTCTGGAAAAGATCGGCCAGCAATACGGTGTATTCACCGAAGTGCGCGGCCTCGGTCTGTTGATCGGCTGCGTGCTGTCCGATGCCTGGAAAGGCAAGGCCAAGGACTTCTTCAATGCGGCCGAAGCCCAGGACCTGATGATTCTGCAGGCCGGCCCTGACGTGATTCGTTTCGCGCCAAGTCTGGTGATCGAAGACGCCGACATCGACGAAGGCCTGAACCGCTTCGAGCGCGCCGTCGCCAAACTGACGTCCTGAGTCAACGCGTTATCTGCCGGTGCCCGCCAGGGCGGGCACCGGCCTCTTATCTGGCACCCTGCGGGCAAGACGCCGCGTGGTGCTTTTTTTAGCGCCGGTCGTTCCGGCCTGTGGATCTACAAGGAGTGGCACCATGCTGGTGATGCGCCCCGCGCAAATGGCTGATCTGGCCGAGGTTCAACGCCTCGCCGCCGACAGCCCGATTGGTGTCACGTCCTTGCCCGACGATGCTGGCCGCCTGAGCGACAAGATCGGCTCCTCGGAGGCTTCGTTCGCTGCAGAAGTCAGCTTCAACGGCGAAGAGACCTACTTCTTCGTGCTGGAAGACAGCGAGAGCGGACAACTGGTGGGTTGTTCGGGCATCGTCGCCTCGGCGGGTTATTCGGAGCCGTTCTACAGCTTTCGCAACGAGACCTTTGTACACGCGTCTCGCGAGTTGAAAATCCACAACAAGATTCACGTGCTGTCGCAGTGTCACGACCTGACCGGTAACAGCCTGCTGACCAGCTTCTACGTCGTGCCTGAACTGGTCGGCACGCCGTGGTCTGAGCTCAACTCCCGAGGCCGCCTGCTGTTCGTCGCCAGTCATCCCGAGCGCTTTGCCGATTCGGTGGTGACAGAGATCGTCGGCTACAGCGACGAGAATGGCGACTCGCCGTTCTGGGACGCCATCGGTCGTAACTTCTTCGACCTCAACTATGCCGCCGCCGAGCGTCTGTGCGGGCTGAAAAGCCGCACCTTCCTCGCTGAGTTGATGCCGCATTACCCGATCTACGTGCCGCTGCTGCCCGATGAAGCGCAGGAAGCCATGGGACAGGTGCACCCGCGTGCGCAGATCACCTTCGACATCCTGATGCGCGAGGGCTTCGAAACCGATCACTACATCGACATTTTCGACGGCGGTCCGACCCTGCACGCACGGGTCTCCGGCATTCGTTCGATTGCCCAGAGCCGTCTGGTGCCGGTGAAGATCGAGGCGGGCGCCAACAGCGGCAATGCCAGCGATGTCGGCCGGGGCGGACGTCCGTATCTGGTCGCCAATGGTCTGCTGCAGGATTACCGCGCCGTGCTGCTGGAGCTGGACTGGGCGCCTGGTCGTCCGGTGGTGCTGAGCCTGCAGGCCGCCGAAGCGCTGGGTGTCGGTGAAGGTGCCAGTGTGCGGATCGTGGCGGTCTGAGTCAGACCTGCGAAAGCTGTTAAGCGAGTTTCGAGGCTCTTGAGAGCCGCTGAGGAGATAACATGATCGTTCGTCCCGTACGCAGCAGTGATCTGCCCGCGCTGATCGAATTGGCGCGCAGCACCGGTGCCGGTCTGACGACCCTGCCAGCCAACGAGCAGCGCCTGGCGCATCGTGTTGGCTGGGCTGAAAAGACCTTTCGCGGCGAAGCCGAGCGGGGCGATGCGGACTACCTGTTCGTGCTCGAAGACGATGAAGGACGCGTGGTGGGTATCTCGGCCATTGCCGGTGCCGTCGGCCTGCGTGAGCCCTGGTACAACTACCGGGTCGGCCTGACCGTCAGCGCGTCGCAGGAACTGAACATCTATCGCGAGATTCCGACGCTGTTTCTGGCCAACGACCTGACTGGCAACTCGGAACTGTGCTCGCTGTTCCTGCGCAGCGACGCCCGCAATGGCCTCAACGGCCGCCTGCTGTCCAAGGCGCGCATGCTGTTCATTGCCGAGTTTCCGAAATTGTTCGGCAACAAGATCATCGCCGAAATGCGCGGCATGTCCGACGAGAACGGACGTTCGCCGTTCTGGGAAAGCCTGGGCCGACACTTCTTCAAGATGGAATTCAGCCAGGCCGATTACCTGACCGGTGTCGGCAACAAGGCGTTCATCGCCGAACTGATGCCCAAGTTTCCGCTGTACACCTGTTTTCTGTCCGAAGATGCCCGCAACGTAATCGGCCGTGTACACGCCGACACCGAGCCCGCGTTGACCATGCTCAAGGCTGAAGGCTTCAGTTATCAGGGCTACGTCGACATCTTCGACGCCGGGCCGGCTATCGAATGCGAAACCGGCAAGATCCGGGCGGTACACGACAGCCAGGCGCTGGTGCTGGCCATTGGTACGCCGGGCGACGATGCGCCACAATTTCTGATCTACAACCGCAAGCGCGAGGACTGCCGCATCACAGTCGGACCGGCGCGCTTTGCCGCAGGCACCCTGGTGGTCGATCCGATGACCGCCAAACGCCTGCGCATGAGTGCTGGCGACAACGTGCGGGCAGTGCCGCTGTCGGCGGCGCGGGAGGGAGTCTGATGAGTACGCTGTATATCGCAGGTGCCTGGCAGGCCGGGCAGGGTGAGACCATCACGTCGTTGAACCCGGTGACCCAGCAGGTGCTGTGGTCCGGTCAGGGCGCGACGGCCGGGCAGGTCGATCTGGCGGTGCAGGCTGCGCGACAGGCCTTTCCGGGCTGGGCGCGGCGCTCGTTGCAAGAGCGTATTGACGTGCTCGAAGCCTTCGCTGCACGTCTGAAACATCACGCTGACGATCTGGCGCGCTGTATCGGTGAAGAAACCGGCAAGCCGCTGTGGGAGTCGGCTACCGAAGTAACCACCATGGTCAACAAGGTCGCCATCTCGGTCCAGAGCTATCGCGAGCGGACCGGCGAAAAGAGCGGCCCGCTGGGCGACGCCACTGCGGTGCTGCGCCACAAACCGCACGGTGTGGTTGCCGTATTCGGTCCTTACAATTTCCCCGGCCACTTGCCCAACGGTCACATCGTGCCTGCGCTGCTGGCCGGTAATACCGTGCTGTTCAAACCCAGTGAACTGACCCCGAAAGTCGCCGAGCTGACCGTCAAGTGCTGGATCGAAGCCGGGCTGCCAACCGGTGTGCTCAACCTGCTGCAGGGTGATCGTGAAACCGGCATCGCGCTGGCCGCCAATCCGGGTATCGACGGGCTGTTCTTCACCGGTTCCAGTCGCACTGGCAATGCGTTGCATCAGCAGTTTGCAGGCCGTCCGGACAAGATCCTCGCTCTGGAGATGGGCGGCAACAATCCGTTGGTGGTCGATGAGGTCCAGGACGTGGACGCTGCGGTGTACACCGTGATCCAGTCGGCTTTCATTTCCGCCGGTCAGCGTTGCACCTGTGCACGCAGGCTGCTGGTACCTCAGGGCGAGTGGGGCGACGCCTTTCTGGCCCGTCTGGTGGCTGTCAGCGAAACCATCGAAGTCGGCTCGTTCGATCAGCAGCCTGCGCCGTTCATGGGCTCGGTGATTTCGCTGGACGCCGCGCTTGGCCTCCTGGACGCCCAGCGCATCCTGCTGGCCAAGGGCGCCGTGTCGCTGCTTGAAATGCGTCAGCCGCTGGCCCAGTCTGCCTTGCTGACCCCCGGCATCATCGATGTGACGGCAGTCAGCGAGCGTTCCGACGAAGAGTTGTTCGGCCCGCTGTTGCAGGTGATTCGCTACGCCGATTTCGACGCGGCCATTGCCGAAGCCAACGACACGCACTACGGCCTCGCAGCCGGTCTGCTGTCGGACTCCGAAGCGCGCTATCAGCAGTTCTGGCTGGAAAGCCGCGCCGGTATCGTCAACTGGAACAAGCAGTTGACCGGTGCAGCCAGCAGTGCGCCATTTGGTGGTGTGGGTGCGTCGGGCAATCATCGCGCCAGCGCCTATTACGCCGCCGATTACTGCGCGTATCCTGTGGCATCCCTTGAAACCGGTAGCCTGACGCTGCCGACCACGCTGACTCCGGGCATCAGGCTGAGCTGACAGTGCGCGAACGATTGCTTATAAAAACAGATCCACGGAGCCTTGCCGATGAAATCCTGTGAAGTGAATTTTGACGGTCTGGTCGGGCCTACCCACAACTACGGCGGGTTGTCCTACGGTAACGTCGCGTCCCAGAGCAACAGCCAGCAATGCTCGAACCCGCGTGAAGCAGCCTTGCAGGGGCTGGCCAAGATGAAGGCGCTCATGGATTTGGGGTTCACCCAGGGTGTGCTCGCACCGCAGGAACGGCCTGACGTGGCGGGCCTGCGTCAACTGGGTTTCACTGGCTCCGACGAACAGGTGATCGAGAAGGCCGCACGGCAGGACATGCCGTTGCTGGTCGCCAGTTGCTCGGCGTCAAGCATGTGGGTTGCCAATGCCGCGACTGTCAGCCCGAGTGCCGATACAGCCGACCGCCGTGTGCACTTCACGGCCGCCAACCTCAATTGCAAGTACCACCGCAGCATCGAGCATCCGACCACCAGCCGCGTACTGGGCGCGATGTTCGCCGATTCTCGGCACTTCGCCCATCACGCTGCCTTGCCTGCCGTCGCCCAGTTCGGTGACGAGGGCGCGGCGAACCACACGCGGTTTTGCCGGGACTACGGGGAGGCGGGTGTGGAGTTTTTCGTGTTCGGGCGCAGCGCCTTTGACACCCGCTATCCCGCGCCACAGAAATACCCGGCCCGGCAGACGCTGGAGGCCTCGAAGGCCGTTGCCCGTCTGCATGGACTGAGCGACGAAGGCGTGGTCTACGGCCAGCAGAATCCGTCGGTGATCGATCAGGGCGTGTTCCACAACGATGTGATCGCGGTCGGCAACGGCGAGGTGCTGTTCTACCACGAGGACGCATTCCTCCACACTGACTCGATGCTGGACGAACTGCGCGACAAGCTCGCCCGTGTCGGAGGCCAGTTAAGGGCGATCTGCGTGCCACGTGCCGAGGTCTCGGTGTCCGATGCGGTGCGCTCTTACCTGTTCAACAGTCAGTTGCTGTCGCGCCCTGACGGCTCGATGCTGCTGATCGTGCCGCAGGAATGCCAGGCCAACAGCAGCGTCTGGAACTACCTGCAACGCCTGATCACTGATGACAGTCCGGTGGCCGAAGTGAAGGTGTTCGACCTCAAGCAGAGCATGCAGAACGGCGGTGGTCCGGCCTGCCTGCGCTTGCGGGTGGCGCTCAATGAAACCGAGCTGGCGGCCGTCAATCCCGGCGTGATCATGACCGCGCCGCTTTACGAAACCCTGACGCAGTGGGTCGACCGGCACTACCGGGATCGCATGAGCGAAAGCGACCTGGCCGATCCCCGATTGCTGAGCGAATGCCGAACGGCATTGGATGAATTGACGCAAATCCTTAAACTGGGCGCCGTTTATCCTTTTCAACTCGTTTGAAACCTGCGCGTCGAGCCACGGCCCGACGCATGATTTTCCCTTTCAAGAGCATTCCGAACATGAGCGACGCCCTGCAGTTAATCCTCGAAGACACCGATGGCACCCAGCTGGAAACCTCCTGCACCCGCGTTGCCGTCATCTGGCAGGGCAAGGAATTGTGGATTCAGCAGGACGGCCGTGGCCAGCTGCTGATCGGTGTTGACGTCGAAGAAGACGACGCCGAATACGCCAACCTGCTGCTGCGTCCATTGGCCACCAATCTGGTCAGCCTGCAGCTGGAAATGGAACCGGCCGACATGGGCGCCGAAGAAGACGGCCATGTGCACGGTCCTGACTGCAACCACTGAAACAACCCGTAAGGAAGCGCCATGCTCGCTCTCGGCAAACTGCTTGATTTGACCCTGGCCGGACGTGAGCCGGCGGAAAAGACTCAACTGACCGTCGAAGGCGTGCGCATGCGCTGGCTGGGCGAGGGGGCGCTGGAAGTTCGCCCGCCCGAGGCTCGTGACAACGGCACTGACCTGCTGCTGTCAGCCGGTATCCACGGCAACGAGACAGCCCCCATCGAGCTGCTGGATCAACTGATCCGCAGCATTGCGCGTGGCGACCTGAAACCACGCGCACGTATTCTGTTCCTGTTCGGCAACCCCGAGGCCATGCGCCGCGGCACACGCTTCGTCGAGCAGGACGTCAACCGGCTGTTCAACGGCCGTCACGAACAAAGCGGCGGTTCCGAGGCCTTGCGGGCCTGTGAGCTCGAGCGGCTGGCGGCAAGCTTCTTCAAGCTGCCGGACCGCTACCGCCTGCATTACGACCTGCACACCGCGATCCGGGGCTCCAAGATCGAGCAGTTTGCGCTGTATCCCTGGAAAGAAGGCCGCAAGCATTCACGCCGCGAACTGGCCCGATTGCGCGCCGCAGGCATGAGCGCGGTGCTGTTGCAGAACAAGCCGTCGATCGTGTTCAGCGCTTACACCTACGATCAGCTGGGTGTCGAAGCCTTCACCCTGGAACTGGGCAAGGCCCGGCCGTTCGGTCAGAACCAGCAGGTCAACCTAGAGCCGCTGCGAGCGAGCCTTGAGCAGTTGATCGAAGGCACCGAGCCCGAGCCGGACGATTCGCTCGACGGCCTGCAACTGTTCAGCGTGGCACGGGAAGTGATCAAGCGCAGCGATGCCTTCAAGTTTCATCTGGCTGATGACGTGGAGAACTTCTCGCCGCTGAAAAAAGGCTTCGTGCTTGCTGAAGATGTGAGTGATTCACGCTGGGTGGTGCAGGAAGAGGGCGCGCGGATCATCTTCCCGAACCCGAAGGTGAAGAACGGCTTGCGGGCGGGGATTCTGGTGGTGCCGGTGGCAGCGGAAGGGTTGGGGCTGGCGTGACAGGCGTTCAAACTCCGGTGGGCACAGCCTGCCTCGCTGAATGAACTCTATAGTGTGGGAGGCGGCTTGCCGGCGATGGCGTCAGGCCAGTCACAGCCGCGTGGCCTGAAAAAACGCTTCGCCGGCAAGCCGCCTCTTATCAAACAACCTGTAAACCACTGAAGAAACTGGATTTTGTGGGAGCGGACTTGTCCGCGAAAAGGCCAGTACATCCGACGCATATGCGGTGGCTGAAATACTGCATTCGCGGACAAGTCCGCTCCCACCTAGTTTGCTGCGCGACAGCGCTACGTCGAAGACGTGGTGGGGCCTCCCACAGGTTGCATTCACCCCCGCACATGCACCCGTTCACCCGCCGACCAGGTTTCCTTGACGGTCCTGTCATCGCCGAGGGTCATCAGCACGAACAGAATCTCTTCAATGTCCTTCGCCTGCTTCAAGCGGTAGGACAGCAGCGGCGTGGCGTTGTAGTCCAGCACCACGAAATCCGCTTCGTTGCCGACCTTGAAGCTGCCGACCTTGTCCTCCAGGCGCAGCGCCCGTGCGCCACCGAGTGTCGCGAGGTACAGCGACTTGAGCGGACTCAACCGTGCGCCCTGCATCTGCATGACCTTGTACGCCTCGTTCAGCGTCTGCAGGATCGAAAAGCTGGTGCCGCCACCGACATCGGTGCCCAGACCCACGTTGACCTTGTGCTTCTCGGTCATCGGCAGGTTGAACAGGCCGCTGCCCAGAAACAGGTTCGAGGTGGGGCAGAAGGCGACGGCCGAGCCGGTTTCTGCCAGTCGCGCGCACTGCGCGTCGCACAGGTGCACGCCGTGGGCAAACACCGAGCGTTCGCTCAGCAGGTTGAAGTGGTCGTAGACGTCCAGGTAGTGCTTGCGCTCCGGGAACAGCGCCTTGACCCATTCGACTTCCTGCAGGTTTTCACTGATGTGGGTCTGCATGTACAGGCCGGGGTATTCCTGCAGCAGTTTGCCCGCCAGCGCCAGTTGCTCGGGGCTGCTGGTCGGGGCGAAGCGCGGGGTAACGGCGTAGCTCAAACGACCTTGCCCATGCCAGCGCTCGATCAGCGCCTTGCTGTCTGCGTAGCCTGACTCGGGGGTGTCCACCAGATAGTCCGGCGCGTTTCGGTCCATCATCACCTTGCCGGCAATCATGCGCAGGTTGAGCTGTTGCGCGGCGCTGAAGAACGCCTCGACCGACTCCTTGTGCACGCTGCCGAACACCAGCGCCGTCGTGGTGCCGTTGCGCAGCAGTTCCTTGATGAAGATATCCGCGACCTGCGCCGAATGCTCAGGATCGGCGAACTGGCGCTCGCAGGGAAAGGTGTAAGTGTTGAGCCAGTCCAGCAGTTGCTCGCCATACGCACCGATCATGCCGGTCTGCGGCAGGTGGATGTGAGTGTCGATGAAGCCGGGGGTGATGAGGGCGTCCGGGTATTCGATCAGCTCGACATCGTCATCCAGGTTCGCCAGCAGGTCTTCCGCGTGGCCGAGCGAAGTGATGTAGCCGTTTTCGACGACCATCAGGCCATCCGTGAAGTATTCGAACGACGCTTCCGGCCCGACGTCGGCGGGGTCGGCAATGCTGTGAATGATGGCGGCGCGATAGGCTTTACGGGACGTAACTGAACTCATGGGCATCTCATGACGACCTGCTGCGACGCGAGGCGGGCAGCAGTTTGGCGATAGGTTGGGTGTTGGCGCTTTGCTGGCCGAAGTCTGCGTTGTAGGTGGCGATGACCTCGGCGGCGATGGACACGGCGATTTCAATGGGCAGCTTGCCTTTCACTTCAGCGAGCCCCATCGGGCAGCGCATGCGTTGCAGCAGGCCGGGTTCGAAACCGCGTTCACGCAGCCGGTGTTCGAACTTGACCCGCTTGGTGCGCGAACCGATCAGGCCGAAGTAGCCGAAATCGCCACGCTTGAGGATGGCGGCGGTCAATTCAAGGTCGAGCTGATGGTTGTGGGTCATGACGATGCAGTAACTGCCTGCAGGCAGATTCGCGACTTCATCCACCGGTTCGTCGTTGATGATCTTTACGACGCCATCAGGCATCGATTCCGGGAATTCGTTCTCGCGGGAATCGATCCAGCGTACACGGCAGGGCAGGCTGGCCAGCAGCGGCACCAGCGCGCGGCCCACATGCCCGGCGCCGAATACGGCAATCTGCGCGACCGGCTCGCCCATGGGCTCGAACAGCAGCACGTTCACGCCGCCGCAGCATTGGCCCAGGCTCGCGCCCAGGTTGAAGCGCTCCAGCCGGGTCTGCCGTGTGCCGCTGGCGAGCATTTCGCGGGCGATCTCCATGGCCTTGTATTCCAGATGCCCGCCACCGATGGTGTCGTGAATCCGCTCGGCACTGACCACCATCTTCGAACCGGCATTGCGCGGCGTCGAACCCAACTCCTCGATGATCGTCACCAGAATCCCAGGCTCGCCACGGGTCTGCAGTTCGGCGAGGGCGCTTATCCAGTTATTCATGGCTGCACCACGGAGCGTGAGGAACGATCAGTAGGGATCACAGGCATGCGGTTTTCCCCAGCTCGCGCATCTGTTCGCAGCCCCACAACACTTTCTCTGGCGTGGCGGGCGCGTCGATGCGGGGTTGGTGGCGGTAGTCGCCCAGACTGGCCACAGCGTCCTTGATCGCGCACCACGCGGCAATGCCCAACATGAACGGCGGTTCGCCCACGGCCTTGGAGTGGAATACCGTGTCTTCAGGGTTCTTGCGGTTTTCCACCAGTTTGACCCGCAGGTCCAGTGGCATGTCGGCCACGGCGGGAATCTTGTACGAGGCGGGTCCTGTGGTCAGCAGTTTGCCCTTGGCGTTCCACACCAGCTCTTCGGTGGTCAGCCAGCCCGCTCCCTGAATGTAGCCGCCTTCGACCTGACCGATGTCGATGGCCGGGTTCAGCGAGGCGCCGACGTCATGCAGGATGTCGGTGCGCAGCATCTTGTATTCGCCCGTCAGCGTGTCGACGATCACTTCCGCGCAAGCCGCGCCAAAGGCGAAGTAGTAGAACGGCCGCCCCCGCGCCTGGCTGCGATCATAGAAAATCTTCGGTGTCTTGTAATAGCCGGTGCTGGACAGCGAAACCTGACCCATCCACGCCAATTGAGCCAGCTCTGCGAACGACAGCAGCGTCTCGCCAGCCCGCACATGGCCATTGCGAAACTCGACCTGACTTTCCTCGATCTTGAAATGTTTCGCGGCAAACTCGACCAGTCGCTGCCTGAGGATTTCAGCCGCGTTCTGCGCGGCCTTGCCGTTGAGGTCGGTGCCGCTGGACGCAGCAGTGGGCGAGGTATTGGGCACCTTGTCGGTATTGGTGGCGGTGATCTGGATGCGCTCGATATCGACCTGAAACACCTCGGCCACCACCTGCGCCACCTTGACGTTGAGCCCCTGGCCCATCTCGGTCCCGCCGTGGTTCAGGTGAATGCTGCCGTCGGTGTAGATGTGGATCAACGCACCGGCCTGATTGAGAAAGCTGGCGGTAAACGAAATGCCGAACTTGACCGGGGTCAGCGCCAGGCCTTTCTTCAGAATCGGGCTGCTGGCGTTGAACGCGCGAATCGCTTCACGGCGCTCGGCGTACTCGCAGCTCTGCTCAAGATCGGCCGTCATTTCTTCCAGCAGGTTGTGCTCGACCGTCTGGTAATAGTGGGTGACGTTGCGCTCGGTCTTGCCGTAATAATTGGCCTTGCGCACCGCCAGCGGGTCCTTGCCCAGGTAGCGGGCGATGCAATCCATGACTTCCTCAATGGCGACCATGCCTTGCGGGCCGCCGAAACCACGATAGGCAGTGTTGGATGCCGTGTGGGTCTTGCAGCGATGGCCGTTGATCGTCGCTTCGCCCAGGTAATAGGCGTTGTCGGCGTGAAACATGGCGCGGTCGACGATGGAGGCCGACAAGTCAGGCGAATAACCGCAGTTGCCAGCCAGGTCCAGTTCGATGCCCTGCAGGCGACCGTTGTCGTCGAAACCCACGTTGTACTCGATGTAGAACGGGTGGCGCTTGCCGGTCATTATCATGTCTTCGACACGTTGCAGGCGCATCTTGGTCGGCTGGCCGGTGAGGCGCGCCACCACGGCGCACAGGCACGCAGGGCTGGCCGCCTGGGTTTCCTTGCCGCCAAAGCCGCCGCCCATACGCCGCATGTCGACCACGATCCGGTTCATCGGAACGTCCAGCACTTCGGCGACCAGTTTCTGGATTTCGGTAGGGTTCTGGGTCGAGCTGTAGACGATCATGCCGCCATCTTCGGTGGGCATCACCGAGGCGATCTGTGTCTCCAGGTAGAAATGCTCCTGCCCACCGATGTGCAGGCTGCCTTGCAGGCGGTGGGTCGCGCCTTGCAGCGCGGTCGCCGAATCGCCGCGCTTGTGGGTGTGGCTGTCGAGCACGAAATGCTTCTGGCGCAGGGCCTGCACCACATCCAGTACCGGTTCCAGGTCTTCGTACTCGATCACGGCGGCCATCGCGGCCTTGCGGGCGGTGTCCAGATCACGTGCGGCCACGGCCAAAACCGGCTGACCGACGAACTCGACCTTGTCGATGGCCAGCAGCGGATCGCCAGGCAACAGCGGACCGATGTCTTTCAGGCCGGGGATGTCCTCATGAGTGATGACGATCCGCACGCCTTCAATAGCATGACACGGCGCAGTGTCGATGCTGATGATGCGTGCATGCGCACGATCCGAAAGCCGCGCATACACGTGCAACTGATTGGGGAATTCCAGCCGGTCGTCGATATATACGGCCTCGCCGGACACATGTTTGTCGGCGCTGTCGTGTTTGACACTGCGCCCTGCGCCGGTGGTGATTCCCTGTTGAAAGAGATCGGCCATTTCGGCCTGGGTCTTTTGCGGGGCTTGATCAGACATAGTGAGTCACCCGCGTCGGTGTATGAGGCGTCTGCAACTCGATGAAGCATTTGCGCAGCAGGTTGCGGGCGCTCAGCAGACGGTATTCCTTGCTGGCGCGAAAGTCCGACAGCGGCGTGAAGTCGTCACCCAGCGCGGCGCAGGCGTGCTCGACGGTCTCGCTGTTCCAGCGCTGACCCATCAATGCCTGCTCGCAGGCTGATGCACGTTTTGGAATCGCAGCCATGCCGCCGAATGCAACACGCGCTTCTTCGATGACACCGTCGCTGATCTGCAGGCGGAACGCGGCGCAGACGGCGGAGATATCGTCGTCCAGCCGCTTGGAGACTTTATAGGCCTTGAATACCTGACGGGCATTGGCAGTCGGCACGATGATTTTTTCGATGAACTCGCTTTCCTGACGCGCCGTGACCTTGTAATCGATGAAGTAATCTTCCAGCGCCAGCGTGCGCTGGGTGTCGCCTTTGCGCAGCACGATTTGCGCACCAAGGGCGATCAGCAGCGGCGGGGCGTCGCCGATGGGTGAAGCGTTGCCGATATTGCCCCCCAGCGTGCCCTGATTGCGAATCTGCAACGACGCGAAGCGTTGCAGCAGTTCGCCGAAGTCGGAGTATTCGGCTTCCAGTGCGGCATAACAATCAGTCAGCGGCGTGGCGGCACCGATCTCCAAGCGATCCTCGAAACGCTCGACGCGCTTCATCGCCTCGATGTGGCCCACGTAGATCATCACCGGCAGTGGCTTGTGAAACTGGGTGACTTCCAGTGCCAGGTCGGTGCCGCCCGCCAACAGGCGAGCCTGAGGGTGGGCGTCGTACAGGTCGGCGAGGTCGGCCACGGTCAGCGGGATCAGGCAGCGTTTTTCGCCGTCGTTCAGCTCGCCTGTCTGCTGCGGGGTGATGGCGCGCAGGCGCTCGATGGTCTGCGCCTGACGCTGGTCGAACTGATCGGGCTCACGCTGCCCGCACGCCTGTTCGGCAGCGGCCAGAATCGGGCGATAACCCGTGCAACGACACAGGTTGCCAGCCAGTGCTTCGTGGGCCTGATGCGCATCGGCCTGATCGCTGTTCTTCTGCAGGGCAAACAGCGACATCACGAAACCCGGCGTACAGAAGCCGCATTGCGAACCGTGGCACTCGACCATGGCCTGCTGCACGCTGTGCAGGCGGCCCTGGTGTTTGAGGTCCTCTACGCTGATCAACTGCTTGCCGTGCAGCGAAGCCACAAACGTCAGGCATGAATTGAGGCTGCGATAGCGCAGTTGTTGCGCCCCTGTTGCGTCGGTTTGCAGCTCTCCCACCACAACGGTGCAGGCGCCGCAGTCACCGCTGGCGCACCCTTCCTTGGTGCCGGGCTTGTGTGCCTGCTCGCGCAGGTAGGTCAGCACGGTCATGTTCGGATCGAGGGTTCGCTCGGTCTTTAGCTCTTGGTTCAAAAGGAACTGAATCACGGCGTAATGCCCTCAATTGGCTTCCATCGGACATGTCGATGAATCTATCAGCTTTGTTTATTGGGTCAATTTGTTTCTGACTTTCGGGTCAGGAAATCAGGTTTTCGGCACCTCTGCCGATCAAAAACGTCACACCTGTTGAATCGCCTGTCAGGCAATGGTCGAGGTTTTGCGTGTTTCGTGCCAGATTCGAGGAATGTGGCCCTGCGCCATGCCCTTGGGTTGCGATACACTCCGCCTCTTGTACGAAGAACTGGTTTTTGAAGGATACTCATGACGTTCAAGGCACCGGACAGCCTCGCTGAGCAGATAGCCCATCACCTTGCAGAACGGATCATCCGCGGTGAACTCAAGCCTGGAGAGCGGATTCAGGAGCAAAAGGTCACGCAGGCGTTGAACGTCAGCCGTGGTTCCGTGCGCGAAGCATTGCTGATTCTGGAGCGCCGCCATCTGGTGGCAATCCTGCCGCGTCGTGGTGCGCAGGTCACGGTGCTCAATGCCCACAACGTCACCAGTCTGTGCACGCTGATGAGTGAGCTGTACATTCTGCAGGCCAATGCCGTGGCCGAGCACTGGAAGACCGAGGCGGACCTTGCGCCGTTTGTGGCCATCCAGGAGCGTCTTCGGGCCAGCCTGGAGAGCCAGGACGTGAAGGCATTCGTCGAAGAAAGTTTCAATGTCATGCGCGCGGCGTATCCATTCGCCAATAACCCGTATCTGGAGGAAACCATCGAGAATCTGCAGCCGTCCATGAGTCGCAGCTATTTCCTGGCCCTCGAGCAGCGCAAGGCGGAGATGAGCGATTACCTCGAACTGTTCGGGCAATTGCTTGAAGCCGTCGTTGCGCGCGATCTGGCGCAGATTCGTGTGGTGCTCATCAACTATGGCCAGCGCAGTTGTCAGTTGGTGCTCGCTGCATTGACGGCAGGCTGACCCCATGCGTCTGAAGTGCATCAAGCTGGCGGGGTTCAAATCCTTCGTCGACCCCACCACGGTGAACTTCCCCAGCAACATGGCGGCCGTTGTCGGCCCCAATGGTTGCGGAAAATCCAACATCATCGACGCCGTGCGCTGGGTCATGGGCGAAAGTTCGGCCAAGAACCTGCGCGGCGAGTCGATGACCGACGTCATCTTCAACGGTTCGACCAGTCGCAAGCCGGTCAGTCAGGCCAGCATCGAGCTGGTGTTCGACAACTCCGACGGCACACTGGTGGGCGAATACGCTGCCTATGCGGAAATTTCCATTCGCCGCAAAGTGACCCGCGACAGCCAGAACAGCTATTACCTCAACGGCACCAAATGCCGTCGTCGTGACATCACCGACATCTTCCTAGGGACTGGTCTGGGGCCACGCAGCTACTCGATCATCGAGCAGGGCATGATCTCCAAGCTGATCGAAGCCAAGCCCGAGGATCTGCGCAATTTCATCGAGGAAGCGGCGGGCATTTCCAAGTACAAGGAACGCCGCCGTGAAACCGAGAACCGCATCCGCCGTACCCACGAGAACCTGGCGCGCCTGACCGACCTGCGCGAAGAGCTGGAGCGCCAGCTCGAGCGTTTGCATCGTCAGGCCCAGGCGGCCGAGAAGTATCAGGAATACAAGACCGAAGAACGCCAACTCAAGGCGCAGTTGTCGGCGTTGCGCTGGCAGGCGTTGAACGAACAGGTGGGTCAGCGCGAAGCCGTGATCGGTGGTCAGGAAGTCGGCTTTGAAGCACTGGTCGCTGATCAGCGCAGTGCCGATGCCAGCATCGAACGATTGCGTGACGGCCATCACGACCTCTCCGAACGCTTCAATCTGGTGCAGGGGCGCTTCTATTCGGTGGGCGGCGACATCGCCCGCGTCGAGCAAAGCATTCAGCACGGCCAGCAGCGTTTGCGTCAGTTGCAGGACGACTTGCGCGAAGCCGAGCGCGCCCGCCAGGAAACCGAATCGCACCTAGGGCACGACACCACGCTGCTGGCCACACTCAGCGAAGAGCTGGAGATGCTCGAGCCCGAGCAGGAGATGACCAGCGCGGCCGCCGAAGAATCGGCCATCGCCCTGGAAGACGCCGAAGCCGCCATGCACGGCTGGCAGGAAAAGTGGGATGTGTTCAATCAGCAGTCCGCCGAGCCGCAGCGTCAGGCTCAGGTTCAGCAGTCGCGCATCCAGCAATTGGAACAGAGCATGGAGCGGCTGGCCGAGCGCCAGCGGCGTCTGGGCGAAGAGCGTCAGTTGCTGGCTGCCGACCCTGAAGACGCGGCGATTCTGGAACTGAGCGAAGACCTCGCCACCCGTGACATGACCCTCGAAGAACTGCACATGGGCGAAGAGCAGGCAGTCGAGCGTCTTGAACAATTGCGCGAAGCCTTGCAGCGCGCCAATCAGGACCAGCAGCAGGCGCAAGGCGAGTTGCAGCGCCTCAATGGCCGACTGGCTTCGCTTGAAGCCCTGCAACAGGCCGCCCTCGACCCTGACACCGGCACCGCCGAATGGCTGCGCGATCAGCACCTGGATCAGCGCCCGCGTCTGGCGGAAAGTCTCAAGGTAGACGCCGGTTGGGAAATGGCCGTCGAAACGGTGCTTGGCGCTGATTTGCAGGCCGTACTGGTCGATGACTTCGACGGGCTGGACGTGGCGAACTTCCAGCAGGGCGATCTGCGCCTGCTGAGCGCTGGGGCCGATACCCAGCGCGTCGCAGGCAGTCTGCTCGACAAAGTTGAAAGCGATATCGACCTGTCGGCCTGGCTGGGGCAGGTGATCCCGGTCAACGACCTGGACGAGGCGCTCGCCCGGCGTGGTCAACTGGCGGCGGGGCAGAGCCTGATCAGTCGCGACGGCTACTGGGTCGGGCGTCACTTCCTGCGGGTAAGACGTGCCAGCGAAGCGCAGAGCGGCGTGCTGGCTCGCGGTCAGGAATTGCAGCAGCTCGGTCTGGAACGTGACGAGCGCGAAGCGACGCTGGCCGCGCTGGAAGAACAGCTGTTGAGCCTGCGCGAACAGCAATCGCAACAGGAAGAATCAAGAGAGCAACTGCGCCGTCGCGTGCAGGACGAGACGCGTCAGCAGAGCGAGCTCAAGGCGCAGCTGTCGGCAGCCAAGGCCAAGGTCGAACAGCTGACGCTACGCCGTACCCGTCTGGATGAAGAGCTGGCCGAGCTGGGCGAGCAACGCGCGCTTGAACATGAACATCTGGGTGAGTCACGTCTGGAATTGCAGGACGCGCTCGACGCCATGGCGCTGGATACCGAACAGCGGGAAGTGCTGCAGGCTCAGCGTGACAGCCTGCGCGAACGGCTTGACCGTGTGCGTCAGGAAGCCCGGCTGCACAAGGACCGCAGCCATCAACTGGCGGTGCGTCTGGGCTCGCTCAAGGCGCAGCACGACTCGACGCGTCAGGCGCTGGAGCGTCTGCAGATGCAGTCCGAGCGCCTGACGGAAAAGCGCGAGCAATTGAGCCTCAACCTGGAAGAGGGTGAGGCACCGCTGGAAGAACTGCGGCTTAAGCTGGAAGAATTGCTTGAGCGGCGCATGGTGGTCGATGACGAGATGCGCATCGCCAAGAACGCGCTGGAAGACGCTGACCGCGAGCTGCGTGACGCCGAGAAACGCCGCACCCAGGCTGAGCAGCAGTCGCAGTTGCTGCGTGGCCAGCTCGAACAGCAGCGCCTGGAATGGCAGGCCCTGACAGTACGTCGCAAGGCCTTGCAGGACCAGTTGCATGAAGACGGCTACGACCTGCACGGCGTCCTCGCCACGCTGACCCCGGAAGCCAGCGAACAGGCCGCCGAGCTGCAACTGGAAAGTCTTGCCGGCCGTATTCAGCGCCTCGGCGCGATCAACCTGGCGGCCATCGACGAGTACCAGCAGCAGTCCGAGCGCAAACGCTATCTGGATGCCCAGGACGCCGATCTGGTGGAGGCGCTGGAGACGCTGGAGAACGTGATCCGCAAGATCGACAAGGAGACGCGAAATCGCTTCAAGGAGACCTTCGATCAGATAAATAGCGGAATTCAGGCACTTTTCCCAAAAGTTTTCGGTGGCGGCTCCGCTTATTTGGAACTGACGGGCGAAGATTTACTCGATACAGGGGTGACAATCATGGCGCGTCCCCCCGGCAAGAAAAACAGCACGATTCATTTGCTGTCCGGCGGGGAAAAGGCACTGACTGCACTGGCATTGGTTTTTGCCATTTTCAAACTCAATCCGGCTCCGTTCTGCATGCTCGACGAGGTCGATGCACCACTGGACGATGCCAACGTCGGTCGATATGCCCGGCTCGTGAAGGAAATGTCACAAACCGTGCAGTTCATCTATATCACCCACAACAAGATCGCCATGGAAATGGCTGATCAACTGATGGGTGTCACCATGCATGAACCCGGCTGTTCGCGGCTGGTTGCGGTGGATGTGGAAGAGGCCATGGCACTGGTGGATGCCTAGATCGAGACCGGTGTTTTTCCCGGGAAAACGGCTTGTGGATGCCTGAAAGTGTGACGGTCGTGCGGTAGATATCAATTTGCGCACCAAAGAGGTGTAACAGACGGTGTAAAGTTACCTTTGGTCGTGCTAGTTTAGCGGCTACTTTTTATTTTTCCGTGGGCAAAATGCCAGTCAGAACATAGACTTGGCACCACGTATTAAAGGGGTTTAGGCCCTTATTTTCAGAATTCTTCATTAGAGGCACTGGATTACATGGAAATCGGTCTGCGCGAGTGGCTGATCGTCATCGGCATAATTGTCATTGCCGGTATTCTCTTCGATGGCTGGCGCCGTATGCGCGGCGGCAAGGGAAAACTGAAATTCAGGCTGGACCGGAGCTTTTCCAACCTTCCGGACGACGAGGAACCGAGCTCGGCCGAAGTGCTGGGGCCGCCCCGTGTGCTGGATACGCATAAAGAGCCGCAACTGGACGAGCACGACCTGCCGTCGATGAGCGCCAGCCCGCGAGACAACGTTCGTGAGAACGCTCGCGAGGCCAAGCGCAGCAACAGCGACAAGAAACGCAAGGGCGAGCCGCAACAGGGCGATCTGAATCTGGACATGGGCGGTCCGAGCCTGTTCACCGGCCGTGACGACGACTTCCCGGACGACAAGCCGACCCACATCATCACTGAAGAAAAGGACCTGCCTCCGGTCGAGGAAGTACTGGTCATCAGCGTTATCTCGCGCAGCGAAAGCGGCTTCAAGGGTCCGGCCTTGTTGCAGAACATTCTGGAAAGCGGCCTGCGTTTCGGCGAGATGGACATCTTCCATCGTCACGAAAGCATGGCGGGCAACGGCGAAGTGCTGTTCTCCATGGCCAATGCGGTCAAGCCGGGCGTTTTCGATCTGGACGACATCGACCATTTCAGCACCCGTGCGGTGAGCTTCTTCCTGGGGCTGCCGGGTCCTCGTCATCCGAAGCAGGCGTTCGACGTCATGGTGGCGGCAGCACGCAAGCTGGCTCATGAGCTGGACGGCGAGCTGAAAGATGACCAGCGCAGTGTGATGACCGCGCAGACCATCGAACACTACCGCCAGCGCATCGTCGAATTCGAACGCCGCGCCCTGACTCAGCGTCGCGGCTGAGTCTGCTGTGCCAGCCCTTGTTGAACCGCATTCGCTGTGTTCGGCAAGGGCTGGAGACCGGTACAACAGAACCACCCGATCGAGCAGCCCAGGCTGCTCTTTTGTTTTTTGAGAGAACACCGTATGAAGGCCGTCGAAACCCGAATCCTGGAACTGCGCGCAGAGCTGGATCAGCACAACTACCGCTACCACGTTCTGGATGAGCCCAGCATTCCCGATGTCGAGTACGACCGCCTGTTCCACGAGCTGAAAGCGCTGGAAGCCGAGAACCCGCATCTGGTCACGCCTGATTCGCCCACGCAGCGGGTCGGCAGTGCGGCCCTGTCGGCGTTTACCCAGGTGCGTCATGAAATGCCGATGCTCAGCCTGGGCAACGCCTTCGAAGAAAACGACATGCACGAGTTCGACCGTCGGGTGACCGAAGGTCTGGACCTGCCCGAAGGCAGCCGCAAGGTTCAGTACAGCTGCGAACCCAAGCTCGACGGTCTGGCGGTCAGCCTGCTGTACCGCGACGGCGCGCTGGTCCGTGGCGCGACGCGGGGCGATGGGGCGACCGGCGAAGACATCAGCGTCAATGTGCGCACCGTGCGCAATATCCCGCTCAAGCTGCATGGCACCGGCTGGCCTGAAGTGCTGGAAGTGCGGGGTGAAGTGTTTATGTCCAAGGCCGGTTTCGAACGGCTCAACGCCAGCCAGCTGGAAATCGGCGGCAAGACCTTCGCCAACCCGCGCAACGCCGCAGCAGGTAGCCTGCGTCAGCTGGACTCAAAGATCACTGCCAACCGCCCGCTGGAATTCTGTGGTTACGGCCTGGGGCAGATCTCCGCCGAAGTGGCCGACACCCATGTCGGCGTACTCAATCAGCTCAAGGAATGGGGTGTGCCGGTCAGTCGCGAGCTCAAGCTCGCCAACGGCATCGAAGAGTGTCTGGCCTATTACCACGACATCGGCGAGCGACGCCTATCGCTGAGCTACGAGATCGACGGCGTGGTGTTCAAGGTCAACAAACTCGCCGATCAGCGTGAACTGGGTTTCCGCGCCCGCGAACCGCGCTGGGCGATTGCCCACAAATTTCCGGCCATGGAAGAGCTGACCGAACTGCTGGACGTTGAATTCCAGGTTGGACGCACTGGCGCAGTGACACCGGTCGCGCGTCTCAAGCCGGTCAAGGTCGCCGGTGTGACGGTTGCCAATGCGACGCTGCACAACATGGACGAAGTGGCGCGCCTGGGTCTGATGATCGGCGACACGGTGATCATTCGCCGGGCCGGTGATGTGATTCCGCAAGTCGTGCAGGTGGTCATGGAGCGTCGTCCCAAGACTGCCAAGCCTGTCGAAGTTCCGAAGACCTGCCCGGTGTGTGGCTCGCATGTCGAACGCACCCAGCTGGTCAAGCGCAGCAAGGGCAAGGAAACCGTCAGCGAAGGTGCGGTTTACCGCTGCGTCGGTCGTCTGGCCTGCGGCGCGCAGCTCAAGCAGGCCATCATCCATTACGTGTCGCGTCGTGCCATGGACATCGAAGGTCTGGGTGACAAGACCATCGAGCAACTGGTGGACGAAAAACTCATCGGCTCGCCCGCCGATCTGTACAAGCTTGAGTACGAGCAGATCATCGACCTGGAGGGTTTTGCGAAAATCTCCAGCGAAAAACTGCTCAAGGCAATTGCCGACAGCCGTCAGCCGACGCTGTCGCGCTTCATCTACGCGCTGGGCATCCCGGATGTCGGCGAGGAAACGGCCAAGGTGCTGGGTCGTTCGCTGGCGTCGCTGGAGCGGGTCAAAAAGGCCTTGCCGGAGGTGCTGACTTACCTGCCGGACATCGGCATGGAAGTCGCTTACGAGATCCACAGCTTCTTCGAGGACGAGCACAACCGCAACGTGATCGACGCGCTGCTGGGCGAGTGCGGCCTGCAACTGCAGGATCAGGGTGAGCTGGGCGCCGAATTTGCCGCTAGCACCACCCTGGATGGACTGATCGACAAGCTGCACGTGCCTTCGGTAGGTCCGGGTGCTGCGCTGAAGCTGGCCGAGAAGTTCGGCACGCTGGACGCGATCATCGGCGCGGACTGGCTGGACATGCGCCAGGCGCTGCCTGAAAAGCAGGCCAAGGCCGTACGCGATTTCTTTGACGACACCGCCAACGCCGAGCGTGCACGTGCCATCGAGGCGCAGCTCAAAGAGTTCGGCATGCACTGGCGCAGCGAGAAAAAAGCCGTGGAAGGCTTGCCGCTGGCCGGGCAGACCTGGGTGCTGACCGGTACGCTGGAGCGCATGAGCCGCGACGTCGCCAAGGAGAAGCTCGAAAGCCTGGGCGCCAAGGTGTCCGGGTCAGTGTCGGCGAAGACCCACACCGTCGTCGCAGGGCCGGGGGCGGGGTCGAAGCTGACCAAGGCCAATGAGCTGGGCCTCACCGTTCTGGATGAGGATGCATTGCTGGCGCGCCTGACCGAGCTGGGTGTGGTGGTGGATTGAGGGTTCAGTACTGTCGTTGATCGTGCCCATCGCTCCGCGTGGGCATGCCTCCCGAGACGCTCCGCGTCACATTCAAGAGCGGACGCGAAAACCTGCGTCTTTCGCCTTTATTCACTGACCCGAATAATATTTTGAACCCCTGAAGCCCCTACATGATCTAGTCCATGCAAGGCCCACGGGAGATCGCCATGTATCGCTTTTTCGAGCAACTGAGTTCACGTATCACCGCGCCTTTCGTCGGTGAGACCAAACGCAACAGTAAAGTCTGGCAGTGCCAGTGCGGACAGTCGGTGTTTTTCCCCAATACCCAATGCCTGGCGTGCTCGGCAGCGCTGGGCTATCTGCCTGAGCAGGGGCGTATTGCGGCGCTGGAGCCTGGGGCTGAGCCTACTACGTGGCGTCTGAGCGATGATCCGGATGCAGGCGTTTATCGGCGCTGTGCCAACCTCGACACGCCAGCGGCCTGCAACTGGCTGTTTCCGGCCCACAACATGGGTGAGTTTTGCGTTGCCTGCAGCCTGAACCGTACC
The DNA here is from genome assembly GCF_900184295.1 of Pseudomonas viridiflava. Lineage (NCBI taxonomy): Bacteria > Pseudomonadati > Pseudomonadota > Gammaproteobacteria > Pseudomonadales > Pseudomonadaceae > Pseudomonas > Pseudomonas viridiflava. The sequence continues at coordinate 3,896,744 of NZ_LT855380.1, read as the reverse complement.
ATTCCAGACCTTTCGGTACCGGAAAACGGCGAGCGCTGGCGTAAGGTCGAGACTGCCAAGCGGCGTCTGGTAGCGCAGCTGATTTCGCTGGGGCTGCAGGTCATTCCCAAGACAGTCGATGAAGAAGCCGGTCTGGCCTTCGACTTTGTCGGCGTCGATCTGGAAGGCAATCTGCCAACCACCGGTCACGCCAACGGCCTGATCACGCTGAACATCGAAGAAGCCGACGACGCACACCGCGAAGCCATGCGCGTGCAGATGCATGAACCCTATCGCACCTTGCTCGGCCATTTCCGTCATGAAGTCGGGCACTACTATTGGGACCGGCTGATCGCCAATACCTTTTGGCAGGAAAGCTACCGCAACCTGTTTGGTGACGAGCGAGCCAGCTATGCCGACGCGTTGGATCACCACTACAAGAACGGCGCGCCTGACAACTGGCAGGAAAGCTTCGTCAGTGCGTACGCCACCATGCACCCGTGGGAAGACTGGGCCGAAACCTGGGCGCATTACCTGCACATGATGGACGCGGTCGACACGGCGCTGGGCTTCGGCATGAGCGCCCGCGATATGGAACTCGATTATCAGCCGTTCCCGCTGGAAACGCTGTTCGACCCACAACACCCTGGCGGCCCGGCATTCCTGTCGTTCGTCAACGCCTGGATCGAACTGGCCAGCATGCTTAACGAACTGTCACGCAGCATGGGTCAGCCTGATTTCTACCCGTTCGTGCTGCCGCCCGCGGTCATCGCCAAACTGCACTTCATCCATCTGGTGATTCAGGATGCCGGTGGCAAGGCGGACGAGGTGTTGCAGGCGCAATAAACGCGGACCGTAGGAGCGCGCTTGCCCGCGATGACATTGGCGCGGTGTATCAGGTGATCCGCTTCATCGTTCATCGCCGGCAAGCCGTCTCCCACGAGAGCGTGCGCCAGCTTTAAAGCTTCAACACCAGCCGTCGCTCAAAGCCTATCCGTCCGCGATAGGCTTCGCCGGTATCAATCCAGCCTTGTCCGACATACAAACCGATTGCCGCTGCATTGTCGGCATCCACCGACAGCATCAGTTGCTGGATGTCCGGCCACTTCAGGCTCAACGCTGCTGGCAACGCCTTCAGGCACACCTTGCCCAGTCCTTTGCCCTGTTCTCGACGATCAATCTGCAACGCGTGCAAGGTCGCGGTCGCGTCCTCCAATGCCCAATGCGGCAGGCAATCCCCACGCTTGAGCATGAAAAAGCCCTTGGGCACTTCATCAACCAAAAACACGAAGCCTGCGATGTCAGCGCTGGGATTGACCAGCAGGGTATTGAGCGCAGCGTGGATATCGCCCGAGAACTGGATCTGTTCCGGCGCGATCTGGAGCGTTTCGAGCTGTCGGCATTGAGTCGGCGTAAGTGCTTCGTAGCTGACCAATCGAGTCTGCATGGGCAACCTGTCGGCTGATGATGATCGGAAGGGCAGGGTACAGGATCATTCTGCCTCTCTTCCAGCGCTCGGAGCTCGTCCCGGCCCCGTCACACAAGTGCTTGAGCCTGATCGAAATTTTTATCCAAACCAGTGGTTGTAAACTCGCTCCAGACCGGTACAATGGCGCGGCTCGCCAACTGGTGAGCGTCGTTATGGTGACCCCATCGGTCCCCCCGCAACGATTACCCGTGAACCTGGTCAGATCCGGAAGGAAGCAGCCACAGCGGGAACATTGTGTGCCGGGGTGTGGCTGGTGGGGGCACCACCTTAACGAACCTCTGTCGGTCCTCGACGCAGCAATATACCCAGCCTCTGTCCAAGCACTCGATCTGGATCTTCCGTTCAGTCATGTCGTCGCATCAGCCATCGATATCCGTTCCCTGGATAATCGACGCCAACGCTCAGTGCATCTGTCTTCCTACAGCCCACCCTCAAGAAATATCCGGCGGCGTTCCTTGCGGCCTATGTTCTCGTGTTTGCAGACGTCATAAAGCGCTTCGAAGCGGCTCATCTCGACGTCATCACACTGGGTCATTCGATAAATCAGGCTGTCGTAGTCCGCTTCGGTAATGAACTTGTACAAGCCGCGTCGATAGAGAAAGCCCGTTTGAAAGGCCAGCGTTTCGGCAGAGTAGGGTGTCGGCCCGACAAAGCAGTTTTCCATGTCGATGACTTTCATCGGTTCGGCGTTGTTCTCGTCGAGCATGATGTTCAGCGCGGAGAAGTCCATGTGGTAGATGCCCTTGGCATTGCTGCGTTGCAGCAGCTCAAGTGCATGTTCCACGAACCACTGAACGCGTTGCGGATGTTGCTCAAGCCAGTCCTGGCCGTCGCAATAGCCGTCCAGCAGTTCGGTCAGCAGCAGGGTTTCCTGTACAAGGCCCAGACCGCGGCGGATGTAACCGAAGCCGATGATGGAAGGCGAGGGTATCCCGCGCTGACTGGCGGCCAGGGTGTTGTGCAGTTCTTCCACTGCCCAGTCATATCGGCCGTCGGCGGTCTGTCGCCCGAGCGTCACGCGCAAGCGGGATTTCAGGCTTTCCAGCAATTGGGATTTGGCAAATAGCCGGGTTTCGCCGGCCAGTAGCGGTCCGCTGATGCGCTTGCGGGATTTGCTCTTGGGCTGGTCGAACCAGCGGCTGACGGAGTCGAGCAGTTCGGCGGAAGGTGGCTGGTTGAAGTGAAAGGTTGCGTTCTCCACCTGATGCGTATGCAAAAAGCTGGAAAGTGCTGTCGATACCGAAAGCATGATCGAGTCCATTCCGGGTGTGCGTGAAAGGCTGAGTGGTTCAGCTCTGAATATGTAAGGCAGTAACTAGTGTCTTGCGATTAGTTGAAGCATTGTCTTTTTGTTCGACAATTCGGGCTGTTAATGGTGATGTTCACGCTTTCAGTGCATGAGTGCGATGAGTGCCCAATTATATGCCGTAAGCGCTCTAGGCTGCTCCTTACAGGACGCCTGAGCGAGGCGTATCGGCAGGTTTCAGCAGATCCTTAGTTCAAGTTTGCCTATTTGTCTGCAAATTTTCCGCCAATGCAGATGGTTGGATGAATGTACAGAAAATTGCACTGAACGCCTTGGCACTAATGCCACCTAATCCTCTACGCGTCGCTTGAAACCGTGTTACGGCAAGGGGCATATCAGGTCGCTGCGGGTGTCAAAGGCTTTTCGGTCGGGCGTCTCGCAGCCATGCAGCCGGGGGACCTAATGGAACATGACATCATCGTCTTTTTTACAGACTCGCAATTTCTGGGCATATCGCTGGCAAACTGGATTCTGGCTATCGTCGCTTCGACGCTGAGCTTCATTCTGGTTCGCGGTGCGATCGGCTTTGTGTTGCGCAAGATCCGCACACGATCCTCCGCGCCCAACGCGCATTTGAGTTACATCGCCGTCGAGGTGTTATCCGGCACCAGCAATACACTGATATTGCTGGCGTCACTGCTGATCGGCGTCGGCATGCTCGACCTGCCGGAGCGCTGGCTCGGACGTGTCAGCAGCCTGTGGTTCGTGGTCGCGGCGTTGCAGGTCGGGCTGTGGGCGAATCGGGCGATTGCGCTAGCGCTGTATCGTTATTTTGCACGGCACAGCACAACCAGCACCTTTCAAGGCAGTGCGCTGGCGACCTTGAGCCTCTGGGGCGCGAAGGTGCTGTTGTGGGCCACGGTGCTGATGGCGATGCTGTCCAACGTCGGGGTCAACATCACGGCGTTTGTGGCCAGTCTCGGCGTGGGCGGTATCGCCGTGGCGCTGGCGGTACAGAACATTCTCGGTGATGTCTTCGCCTCGCTGGCCATCGCGGTGGATAAACCGTTCGAGATTGGCGACTTCATTGTCGTGGGTTCGCTTTCAGGTACCGTCGAACACGTTGGCCTGAAGACCACGCGCATTCGCAGTCTGGGCGGCGAGCAGATCGTCATGGCCAATGCCGACATGATCGGCAGCACCATTCAGAACTACAAGCGGTTGCAAGAGCGGCGCATCGTCTTCGATTTCAGGCTGACGTACGATTGTTCCGTTGACCAGGTGCGTGAAGTACCGAAGAAGGTCGAAGAGATCATTCGCCGCCTGAAGAACGCGCGTTTCGACCGTTCGCACTTCCGCAGTTTTGGCGAGACGTCGCTGGAGTTCGAGACGGTCTACATCGTGCTCGACCCCAGCTACAACGTCTATATGGACGTGCAGCAGACGATCAATCTGGAAATCATGGAAGCGTTTGCCGACATGGATGTGCGTTTTGCCTTCCCGTCACGCACGGTGTATGTGGCGTCCCTGCCCGAGTCCAGAGCGTCGAAGCGGACCGCTCTGGAAATGGACAAGGCTCAGGCCTGACAGCCGATTCAGGCTTTGTGATGGTTGCTGAATTGCAAGGCGTTGGTGAGGTCGCCCATAGGCTGCTGGCCCCGGGCGACCATTGCGTCGTCGCGACGCTTGAGGCCGTCGAGCTTTTCCAGGCCGTGAACGCGAGTGATCAGGCGCAGGATCGACGCGGTGTCGTAAACGGTGTGGTCGACCGTGCCTTTGCGGGCAAACGGTGAGATGACCAGCGCCGGAATCCGTGTGCCGGGGCCGAAACGGTCGCCCTTGGGCGGTGCAACGTGGTCCCACCAGCCGCCGTTCTCATCCATGGTGATCACAATCACCATATTTTCCCATTGCGGACTGTTACGCAGCACCTTGACCACACGGTCTATGTGTCGGTCGCCCGACGCCACGTCGGCATAGCCTGCGTGCATGTTCAGGTTGCCCTGAGGCTTATAGAAGGTAACGGCGGGCAGCTTGCCTGCTTGGGCATCGGCCAGAAAACGATTGGTGCTCGCTTCGTCACCCAGGCCACCATCACGCAACCGGCGTTTACGCTCGGCAGGGTTCTGCGGGCCTTGCTTTACGAAGTAGTTGAACGGCTGGTGATGGTATTGAAAGTTGGGGATCTTCGGGATACCGGTGGAATCCTTGAATTCATCCAGCGTGACCTGCCAGGCGCCTGCGTACCACGCCCAGTCGATGTCCTTCTTCGACAGCTTGTCGCCGATGTGCTCATGATTCTGCGGTACCAGCACGTTGGCCAGATCCGGTTTGGAATAATCGGGGTTCTGCGGGTCGCGCAGCCAGGTCGGCCAGTAGGGCGGGGCCAGGGTGTTGACCGCATAGTTATCCGGGGTGATCGCGCTGGGGCCAAATTGCGGCGGTCCTTCCATGGCGCTGGCGGGGGATTTGTCCAGCGGCTTGAGGCGCGGGTCTTCCGGGTTGTCGCTTTGCAGCGTGGCGATCTGCGATTTGGCGGGCGAGTTGGCGGCATCGGGATAGATCGGCGCCGTTGCTGAAATCAGGTACTGGTGGTTGAGGAACGAGCCACCGAAAGCGCCCTGAAAAAAGTTGTCGCACAGCACGAATTCTTTCGCCACGTCCCACAGTCGCAGTGAGTATTGCGTCTGCGCATATTGGCCCATGGTCAGTCCGCCGGAATCGGCCCAGGCCACGAAACGGTCGTTCTTGCCTTCGTTGATCTGCATCTGGTTTTGATAGAACACATGCCACAGGTCACGGGTGACCAGGCTCAGCGGCAGGTCTTCATTGTTCGGACCCTTGAGCGGGAAGGGCGCGTTGGGCAGGTTTTCCTGAAACTGCACGCCAGCCGGGTAGGTCACGCCATCGACGCTCTGCGGACCGACCTGCAGCACGCCGCCCCAGGCGGGCGGCAGTTTGCTCAGCAGACTGCCATCGCGGTCACGTTGTTCATAATCAGCGGCCTTGAGGGAAGACAGCGGCTTTTCCACGCCTGGAAAGTTGCCGAACAGGTTGTTGAAACTGCGGTTTTCCGCGTAGATCACCACGACTGTCTTGACGTTGTCGCGCAGGGCCTTGTCCAGGGCTGCGCCGGTCAGGTGCTTCTCGGCTGCGGCAGGTGGCTTTTCACCGGCGGTGACGTAACTGCTCAGCGTAACGCCTGCGCCCAATGCTGCCATGCCGCCCAGAAAGCGACGACGGCTGGGGTGGAGGGTGGACTCGTCGTCGGGTCTGTCGGTCATCGCGAATACCTGTCTGAATTATGTGTTACCAAAGATTTCAGGCGAGCGTAGCGATGGAATATGACGCTATTGCTACAGCGCGAACAGCCTCTATTGATGAAAACATGTTCACGAACGGGCAAATTCGGCCGTCAGGTCACAATAAGCAGGACACCGGATGCAATTTTGTCCCTGCTCGGCTAGCATTGGCGGTCTTCCGCTTACCAGTCGCGACGGTTTTCAATGAGTTATCAGGTTCTTGCACGTAAATGGCGTCCGCGCTCGTTCCGCGAAATGGTCGGCCAGACACATGTGTTGAAGGCCCTGATCAACGCGCTCGACAGCCAGCGCCTGCACCACGCCTATCTGTTCACCGGCACGCGCGGTGTGGGCAAGACCACCATCGCGCGCATCATTGCCAAATGCCTGAACTGCGAAACCGGCATTACCTCAACGCCTTGCGGCGTCTGTTCGGTGTGCAAGGAGATCGATGAGGGTCGTTTCGTCGACCTGATCGAGATCGACGCCGCCAGCCGTACCAAGGTCGAAGACACCCGTGAATTGCTCGACAACGTGCAGTACGCGCCGAGTCGCGGACGCTTCAAGGTCTACCTGATCGACGAAGTGCACATGCTGTCCAGCCACTCGTTCAACGCCTTGCTCAAGACGCTTGAAGAGCCGCCGCCCTACGTCAAGTTCATCCTGGCGACGACCGATCCGCAGAAGCTGCCCGCGACCATTCTGTCGCGCTGCCTGCAGTTTTCCCTGAAGAACATGACGCCGGAACGTGTGGTCGAGCATTTGACCCACGTGCTGGGTGTCGAGAACGTGCCGTTCGAAGACGACGCGCTGTGGTTGCTGGGCCGCGCCGCCGATGGTTCGATGCGCGACGCCATGAGCCTGACCGATCAGGCGATTGCCTTCGGTGAAGGCAAGGTCATGGCTACCGATGTGCGCGCCATGCTTGGCACGCTGGACCATGGTCAGGTGTTCGATGTGCTGACCGCGTTGCTGGAAGGCGATGCACGTGGCGTGCTTGAAGCCGTGCGCCATCTGGCCGAGCAGGGGCCTGACTGGAACGGTGTGCTCTCGGAAATTCTTAACGTGCTGCACCGCGTGGCGATTGCCCAGGCGCTGCCCGAGGGTGTCGACAACGGTCACGGCGACCGTGATCGCGTCCTCGCTCTGGCGCAGGCGCTGCCGGCCGAAGACGTGCAATTCTATTATCAGATGGGCCTGATCGGCCGACGTGACCTGCCTCTGGCGCCCGACCCGCGTGGCGGTTTTGAGATGGTGCTGCTGCGCATGCTGGCGTTCCGGCCGGCCGATAGCGAGAACGCGCCGAGGCAGCCGCTAAAGCCGGTGGGGATCAGCCAGGCCACGGCTGATTCCCAAAGGGCAGTGGCCGATGCGACACCTGTTGCATCGGTGGCTTCCCAACCGCCTGTGATGGCAGCGCCCGATCCCGCCTTTGAAGCGACGGTGCCCGCGCCTGAACCGGCTCCGGTCAAAGCTGCGCAGGTGAAGCCTGAGCCTGAACAGGCTCAACCCGCGCCGCCAGCGCCTGCCGAAGAAATCGATCTGCCCTGGAACGAACCGAAAACGCCCGTTGCCGATGTAATACCTGAGCCTGTCGCCGAGCCCGCCGAAGCGCCGGTTGCCGAACCCGTTCTGGAAACCCTCGGCGAACAGCCTGATCTGACGCCCATGCCGACGCCTGCGCCCGCAAGTCCCGTACCGGACGCGCCGCAGGTCGAGGAACAACAGGTGCAGGAACAGCCTGCCGAAGAACCCCAGCCGGTTGCCGAGCAGGCTGTCACTCCGACCATGCTCGAAGCCATTCCGGATGTGGCGTATCTGTCAGCTCCGATGGACCGCGACGACGAGCCGCCACCGGACGATGACTATGTTGAGCCGGATGTGGACATCGACCCTGCGTCCTACGCTTACCTGGACGAGCTGGCGCATGAGAGCGTCGGTGACGCCGAACCGGTCGAACCCGAGCCGACGCCTGCCGCCATGCCCGCCACGGGCCTTGCGCTGGAATGGCTGGAGATGTTTCCCGGCTTGCCAATCTCCGGTATGACCGGCAGCATCGCCGCCAACTGTACGCTGATGGGCAAGGAGGGCGATCACTGGTTGCTGCACCTCGACCCGGCGCACAGCGCGCTGTTCAACTCGACCCAGCAACGTCGTCTGAACGACGCGTTGAACCAGTTCACGGGCCGCACGATCAATCTGTCTATCGAGCTGATCAAGCCCGAGCAGGAAACCCCTGCCCAGGCCGCGTCGCGTTTGCGTGCCGAGCGCCAGCGCCAGGCCGAGGCCTCGATTCATGCCGATCCGTTCATTCAGCAGATGCTGCAGCAGTTTGGCGCGATGATTCGAGAAGATACGATCAAGCCTGTGGATGCTCCGGCAGCGCAGACTCAATAACTGACGGCACGGCGCTTCGCGCGCTGCGCAAACGAACCATCCATATTCGAGGAGATATCCCATGATGAAAGGTGGCATGGCTGGCCTGATGAAGCAGGCCCAGCAAATGCAGGAAAAAATGGCCAAGATGCAGGAAGAACTGGCCAACGCGGAAGTCACCGGTCAATCGGGCGCAGGTCTGGTGAGCGTTGTGATGACCGGTCGTCATGACGTCAAGCGCATCAATCTGGATGACAGTCTGATGCAGGAAGACAAGGAAGTGCTGGAAGACCTGATCGCCGCCGCCGTCAACGACGCCGTGCGCAAGATCGAACAGGCCAGCCAGGAAAAGACCGCCTCCATGACCGCCGGCATGCAACTGCCGCCAGGCATGAAGCTGCCGTTCTGACGGTTGCTGTTGCGGGTATCAATGCCAGGCCATGTGCCTGGCATTTTTTTGGGCCGCAGGATTGTGCCGGGCACTGAAACATCTGTGCGACCAGACAAATGGGACGCGGAGCGTTCCGGGCTGCGTACCTACGCAGAGCGCTCATCGTTATACACAAGTCCGCCTCAACACTGATCGTGATGATCGTTCCTACGCTCTGCGTGGGAATGCCTCCCGTGACGCTCCGCGTCACAAATGGCATAGACTGAGGATTCAGTGAGCCAGGCGCATGACGTGGGTAACGCTGGAGCTTGGGCGCGCATCTGCGCCACATTCGAGAGCGGACGCGGAGCGTCCTGAGCGGCATTCCCACGCGGAGCGTAGGAACGATCAGCGTGATCTCAAGCACGCTGATCATGCCCACGCCTGTGCTCAGCGTTATACCCGAGTCTTGCTGCGACCACGGACTACTGTGGGAGGCGGCTTGCCGGCGATGCTTTTTCTGAAGCGACCTATCAGCGACTGAACGGACGCAATCGCCGGCAAGCCGCCTCCCACGGGGTATGCATTCAGTCAGATGCTTACGTTTTGGCCCCCGTTTTGCGCGTCTTGCGGACTTGTGTATAACGACGAGCGCAGAGCATGGGCACGATCAGTGTGAAGGCGATTCCGGCTGAAACGTCCGCTGGCGGGCTTACTCCGCGCCAAACCCGACAATTGCCTTCGTCTCCAGATACTCCTCAAACCCTTGCACCCCGTACTCGCGCCCGTTGCCGGAGCGTTTGTAGCCGCCGAACGGCGCCATCGGGTTCCAGGCCGGGTAGTTGAGGAGCACTTGACCGGCGCGGATCCGGGAGGCCACGGCTCGAGCCTGCTGCAGGTCCTGGCTTTGCACATGCGCGCCCAGCCCATAGACCGTGTCGTTGGCGATGGCCACCGCTTCATCCACTGTCTCGTAGGCGATCAGGCACAGCACCGGGCCGAAAATTTCTTCCTGAGCGATGCGCATCGACGTGTTCACGTTGGAGAACACGGTAGGGCGGGCATAGAAGCCTTTCTCGAAACCCTCGACACGACCCGGACCGCCGCAGATCAGCTTTGCGCCTTCGCCAAGCCCCGCTTCGATCATCGCCTGCACGCGATGAAACTGGGCCTCATTGGCAATCGGGCCCAGCACTGTGATGTCCGACTGTGGATCGCCGACAATGATCGCGTTGGCGGTTTCGATGGCCAGCGCTTCGACTTCCGCCAGACGATTTTTCGGCACGATCATGCGCGTCGGTGCACTGCACGACTGGCCGACGTTGCGGAACGCCGCCATGACGCCCAGCGGCACGGCCTTGGCGAAATCAGCGTCGGGCAACAGCACGTTGGGGGATTTGCCCCCCAGTTCCTGCGTGACACGTTTCACGGTCGGAGCGGCCGCCTGGGCGACCAGGGCACCTGCGCGATTGGAGCCGGTGATGGAAATCATGTCGATGTCAGGGTGCGCCGCCATCGCGCCGCCGACTTCCGGGCCGCTGCCATTCACCAGATTGAACACCCCGGCAGGCAGACCCGCGTCGTGTACCAGTTGCGCGAACAGCAATGCGCTCAAGGGCGACAGTTCGCTGGGCTTGAGTACCACGGTACAACCTGCGGCAATGGCCGGAGCAACCTTGGCGGTGATCTGATACAGCGGCCAGTTCCATGGCGTAATAAGACCGCAGACCCCGATGGGCTCACGCTGAATCGCCGTGCTGCCTTCGACGGTCTGGAACGCATAGGTGCTCAGCAAATCCCGCGCAACCCGAACGTGCTCGGCCGCCAGCGGCACCTGCATCGCCCGCGCCGAACTGATGGACGCGCCCATTTCCAGGGACAACGCCTGCGCCAGGTCCTCCTTGCGCTCGATGATCAGTTCATGGATGCGGCCAATCACCTGAGCCCGCACGTCTGCCGGAGTGCCGGACCAACCGGCAAAGGCCGCTCGTGCCGCTGCCACAGCGCGATCCACGTCGGCCGCTGTACCGCTGGCGACGTGTGCGACAACCTCTTCGGTGGCCGGATTGATCACCGGCAGCGTCGCCGCAACTGCGGGAGAGCACCAGCGGCCATCGATGTAAAACTGCTGCGCCGTGTGCGGATCGACGCGATGGCTGTTCGGGGAATGTATGGTCATCCAGCGGGCTCCCTGGAGCGAGAAAAGATCGGCGGCAGCAGACGGCCCGTGAAGGCCAATCCGTTTCATATCAATAAGCTAACAAAGCGATCTGGATAAAAAGCGCCGATCTTGAAGGCTGCGAAGAATAATCTGCTGTATGCGGGCCGCTAAGCGCATGGAGCTGTTTTTGGCACGCGTACCAGCGCTTCGATCTCGATCAGATAGCCATGGTGCAACTCTGGAACGGGAACCACGGCGCGGGCCGGGCGATGCTCGCCCAGATATCGGGCGTAGATCCGGTCGAAGGCGGGCCAGTGTTTGACGCCTGCCACGTAGACCGTAACCTTGATCACGTTCTCGATGCTGCATTCGGCAGCCGTGATAATCGCCAGCAGGTTGTCCAGCGCGATGGCTGCCTGGACCTCGAACGGCTCGTCGACGCTGTGGCTGCCGTCGGCGCGTATCGGCAATTGCCCCGAGACGTACAGCGTGTCCTGATGCCGAACGGCCTGTGAATAATGCCCGCCCGGCGATGCGGCATGAGGTGTATGGATCAACTCGATTTCACCAGCCATGCAAGCGACTCCAGGTGTGCACGCTGCCTTCGGCATCCAGCGCGTGATAGTCAGGGAATTGCGCGCCGGTGGCGCACGCGTGGTTGGGCAGGATGCGCAACCGACTGCCGATCGGGAAGCGCTCAGTGATATCGCCGCAGTCCTCGGCCGCCAGGGTAATAATGCCGTGTTCCTGATTGGCGCCGGTCACGCACGCGCCTTCGATCCAGTCGCCGCTTTCGGTGCAGGCCTGGCCGTAGCCGAAATCCTGGCGCTGACGCTGTGTGCCGCGGTCACGGCTCATGGCCATCCAGCCCGCGTCCACGATGATCCAGCCCTTGTCCTGCTGGTGACCGATAACTGTGGTCAGTACGCTCAGCGCAAGCTCATCGGCCGCGCAGACGCCGATGTTGTGCATCACCAGATCGAAAAACACATAAACCCCGGCCCTGACCTCGGTCACGCCTTCCAGGCTCTGCGCCGAGAGGGCTGTGGGCGTGGAGCCGATACTGACCTCGGGGCAGGGCAGTCCGGCGTCACGGATGCGCCCGGCAGCACTGACGCACAGAGAGCGCTCCTGTTCGGCCATCGCCTCTAATGCTTCGGGCGTATCCAGATCGTAGCTGGACCCGGCGTGTGTCATTACGCCACGCAATTGCATGCCGCCTTCGATCAGCAATCGCGCCACCGCTACCAGTGTCTCGTCATCGGCCGCCAGACCGGAGCGATGGCCGTCGCAGTCGATCTCGATCCACACCTCGAAACGCTCGTCGTGCTCCTGCCCGAACGCAACGATGTGCTGCGCAGCAACGACGCTGTCAGTCAGGATGCTCAGGCGGCAGCCCTTGCGGCGCAGGGCGAATGCCTGATGCAGTTTGCCGGGTGCCATGGCGACGGCGTAGAACACATCGTCGATCCCGTTGGCAAAACAATATTCGGCTTCTTTAAGTGTCGAGACCGTTACGCCGCAGGCACCGGCGGCCAGTTGCGCCTCAATGACCGGCAAGGATTTGCTGGTCTTGACGTGCGGCCGCAGGCGTACGCCGAGGTTATTCATGCGTTGCTGCATGCGCTGGATGTTGTGCTGCATGCGTGACACGTCGATCAGCGCGATGGGCGTATCAAGGGACGGCGGTAAGTTGGGCATCAGAGAGGCTGACATGTGTTGCGCTCGTGTGGCTGGGTACGCATTCACTCTACTGTTCGATAATGAAGCTGTGGTTCAATCAGCCTTCATCAATCCTTAAGCTGAGCTGAATGATTGCCATCGAAGATTTGCGTCTGGCGGTAACGCTGTCGCGTTGTGAGTCACTCAGTGCGGCGGCCAGAGTGCTTAACGTTTCGCCACCGGCGTTGTCGATGCGGCTACGCAAGCTGGAAACGCAACTGGGTATTACGTTGGCCAACCGGGATGCCCGCCGCTTGAGCCTGACTGCCGATGGCGAGCGCTTCGCCCGGGAAAGCGCGCATTTGCTGGAACAGCTGGAAGCGCTGCCGGAGTCTTTCAAACAGCGTGACGAACGCCTGGTCGGCACGCTCAGGCTGGCCGCGCCCTTCGGCTATGGCCGCCAGCGTATCGCGCCGCTGCTGGCGCGCTTCGCCAGACTGCATCCACAACTGCGCCTGCACCTCGACCTGCGTGAAACGCCCTGGCCGGATCGACATGACAGTGATGCCGTGATTCATATCGGCAGCCTCAACGACAGCCTGTGGATCGCCCGCACGCTGGCACACAACAACCGCTGGCTGTGCGCCAGCCCTGGGTATTTGGAGCAACACGGCATTCCTGCCTCGCCTGATGAGCTGGCAGGTCATCGCTGCATCTGTATCCGGGAAAACGACGAAGACGTGACCCTCTGGCACATGAGCAAAGGTGCTTCGAAGAAGACATTGCGTATCGAGCCGGCGCTGCTGACCAACGACGGCTCTGTCGCCCGCCGCTGGGCCGAGCAAGGGCTGGGCATCGTGCTCCGCTCCCAATGGGACGTCAGCGACGCCATCGCCAGCGGCGCACTGGTGCGCGTGCTCACCGACTGGCAACTGACCAGCGCCCCCATCAATCTGCTGGTGCCGGTCCGCAAACAACGCAGCGCGCGGGTGCAGGCGCTGATGGAGTTTCTGGAGATGGCGTTGAAGGTGTGATCAGCGGTTGTAATTCACTGAATGAGCTTTTGCCCGAAGGGTGTAGGAGTTCTCACAGGTTACGACGGCAGCGATGGGCTGTGCAGCTCACCCAGGTTGTATCTGACACTCCGCATGTGCAGGTTTTGCTGCCGGTTCCCGGCAGATCGCCGGCAAGCCGCCTCTTATCAAACAACCTGTAAACCACTGAAGAAACGAGATTTTGTGGGAGCGGACCGGGCGGCGTTCCGTTTGTCCGCGAAAAGGCGGTACATCCGACGCATATGCAGTGGCTGAAATACTGCATTCGCGGACAAGTCCGCTCCCACGACGCCCGGTGTTTGCTGCGCGACAGCGCTACGTCGAAGACGTGGTGGGGACTCCCACACTCCGGCGTCGCAGCACCGGCTATTGGTCGCACCCGTTCAACCCCGAATTGACGCTGGCGGTAACGCGCGGGTATAAACCGCGTCTTGTGTTTTTGTCGGACTTTTCTTCATGAGCTTCAGCCCTCTGATTCGCCAGTTGATCGATGCCTTCCGCGTGCTGCCGGGCGTTGGTCAGAAAACCGCGCAGCGTATGGCGCTGCAGTTGCTGGAGCGTGATCGCAGCGGCGGTTCGCGGCTGGCGCTGGCCTTGAGTCAGGCAATGGAAGGTGTCGGCCACTGCCGTCTGTGCCGCACGCTGACCGAAGAAGAACTTTGCCCGCAATGCGCCGACGTGCGTCGCGACGACACGCTGCTCTGCGTGGTCGAAGGACCGACGGATGTCTACGCCGTGGAGCAGACCGGCTATCGCGGCCGCTATTTCGTGCTCAAGGGCCATCTCTCGCCACTCGACGGTCTTGGCCCCGAGGCCATCGGCATTCCACAACTGATGGAGCGTATTGCCGGGCAGGGCACGTTCACCGAAGTGATCCTGGCGACCAACCCCACCGTGGAGGGCGAGGCCACTGCTCATTACATCGCCCAGTTGCTCAACCAGAAAGGCCTGATCGCCTCGCGCATCGCCCACGGTGTGCCGCTGGGTGGCGAGCTGGATCTTGTGGACGGCGGCACGCTGGCGCATTCGTTTGCCGGGCGCAAGCCGATTGCGATGTAATCACCGTTTTGCCGTTGCGGGTTTTTGGCCTTAACGCCGCGGCGTAATATCCCGCTCCACCGGCGGTGCGTCCGGGTCCTGACCTTCGGGAAACTTGCCCCGCAAATGCCACGCAAACGCGATGATTTCGGCGATGGTGCGGTACAGCGGTTCGGGGATGCTGTCGCCCAGTTCGAGACGGGCCAGCAGTTTGACCAGTTCGGCGTTTTCGTAGATGGGGACTTCGTATTCGCGGGCGATGTCCAGAATGGCTTCGGCCAGTTGGTCGTCGCCCTTGGCGCTCAGGGTTGGGGCGCTTTGGCCGTCGTAGCTGAGTGCGATCGCCTGGCGCGGTGTGTCGTCGGTTCTGCTCATCAGGCGTTCTCGTCAATCCAGCGTTGTTCCAGAGCCGTTCGCGGGCCCTGGGGTGGCGTGCCATGGTTGCAGGCCAGTTCGCCGACGGCCAGGCCGCAGGCGATCAGCCTTTCGCGCAAATGCCCCAGTTCCTGGCCGATCAACGCTGCGCTGTCGGGTCGCTCGGCCCACAGCTGGCTTGATAACGTGCCGCGTAATAATTGGGCATGAACCTGCATCGGCCCCAGCGGTTCGAGATCGAACGCCAGATCGACCTTCCAGAGCTTTTCCCGTGTTTCCTGAACTTCGCCGTCCGCCTTTTCGTGGGAGGCTTCTTCGTCCGGCTTGTCCTCGCGCTGCACTTTGACCTGCAACGGCACGATGTCGTGGGCGTTGCGCATCGGCACTTCCATTTGCCAAGTGGTGACCTGCGTGCCGTCGGCGTTGGTGCGGGTCTGGTCCAGCCCGCCAAGTTGATGGCTTTGCACGCGGGAAACAGCAGCCGCGGCAAGCTTGAGCAGGATTTCCAGATCCTCTTCCTTCTCGCCGCCACTGACCGAGCGCGAGGGCAGCGGAAAGACGCTCGGCTGGGTGCGCGCTGCGACAAGGCCCAAAGTGCCCAGTGCGTTGCGAATGGCGTTGGGCATGACCCGCGCCAGGGTATTGGACGCTGCTGCTGCGTTATAGGTGCTGTTGTCTGGCAGGCCCGGCAGGATCTGCGCGATGAGACGCGTCAGGCTGGCTTTAAGGTCCGGCACCTGCATCGGATTCATGCCCGCCTGCAGTTTCGCCTCCAGAAACAGGCCGCTGGCGTTGAGAGCCTGGGCGACGGTTCTGGGCGATGTCATCTGTTCGACATCCGGGATGTCGGCCAGCAATTGGTTGATGCTGGCCTGTAGGGGCGCGCTGATTGCCGGACTGTTGCGCGGCAGGTTTTGCAGGGCGTTGAACAGGTTTTCCAGTGAGCCCTGACGGCTCTGCTGGGTGGCCAGTTGCTGTGCCACGGCCAGTTGGTCGAAGCGGCCGGGCAGGGCGACGAAGTTCAGGGCCTGATTGCTCTGCACCTGAGCGCTGAGCAGACTGCCGACTTTCAGCGGCTGCGGGCTGTCGATGGTCAGGCTGGCGCCTGCCTGTACGGTGTTCAGCAGCATCACGATCGAGCGATAAGTGGCTGGCGCAGCGGCTGCGGTGGCCGCGGGCATGTTGGTCAGCTGGCTGACCGCCTGAGCGATGACCTGAGTGGTCAACACCTTGCCCTGCAACAGCGTGCCGACCGGCAGTTGTCGGGTGTCGATACTGGTCAGCGAATTTTTCAGAGCGCTGTTGAGCTGCTGCAAGGTCAGCGTCAACTCGTTGGGCGAGGCCTGTGTCAGTTGTAACAGGCTGCCGGGCGTGAGCGGCACGGCGCTGCTGACGGGCAGGTTGGTCTGGGTGCCGTTGGCGAGGATCAGTTTGAGCAGCAACTGGAAATTCTGGTCGACTTGCTTGAGGGTCAGTACTTCGGCTTCGGCGGTCTGGCCTTCCGGTATCAGCTGGGCTGAAGCCTGCAGCAATGTCAGGACCTGTGCCTGGGTGATGTTGGCGCGTAGCTGTGCAGTCGTCGGGACCGCTGCGGGAACGCTGGTGATATCGCCTGTCATTGAATATTCGACCTGAGGAAATTGCCCCTTGGGTGTCAGGACTCGTATGTATAATACCGACCCAAAGCGGTCTGGCCGTCATTAAGTTCCCTTCATGTAACGGCCGCTTCATGCTCGACTTGAACTGCCATTTCCTCCGTTTGTGCTGTTATCGGCGCATTTCGAGACAACGCGATACTGGAAGCGCTCGATGACTGCTGTGACTCCACTTCTGCACGCCACTGCGCTGACTTGCGAGCGCGACGGACGGCTGTTGTTCGAGAACCTTGATCTCGCGCTGAAGGCTGGCGACCTGCTGCAGGTCAGCGGTCCCAATGGCAGCGGCAAGACCAGCCTGTTGCGCATGCTGTGCGGGCTGATGCAGCCCACAGAGGGGCAGGTGATGCTCAACGGCCATGCGCTGGACCGTCAGCGTCCGCAGCTGACCGGTCTGTTGCTGTGGATCGGTCATGCGTCAGGGCTCAAGGAGCTACTGACGCCGCTGGAAAACCTGTCCTGGCTGTATGCGTTGCAGGGAACTGGCGAGCCTGCCGATTTCGAGCAGGCCCTGGAGACGGTCGGGTTGAGCGGTTTTGAAGACGTGCCTTGCCACGCCTTGTCGGCCGGCCAGCAGCGTCGCGTTGCACTGGCTCGCCTTTATTTGCCGGGTCCTCCGATCTGGATACTCGACGAACCCTTCACTGCGCTGGACCAGCAGGGCATCAACCAGTTGGAAGCCTGTCTGGCTGAACACTGCGCGCGGGGCGGCGTCGTGGTGCTGACCACTCATCATGTGCTGGACCTCAAGCCTGCCGGTTGTCGACAACTGGATCTGGGAAGCAGACCGGCATGAGCAATGTGTTCATCCTGTTGCTGCAGCGCGAGGCACGACTGTTGGCGCGGCGTCCGGCAGAGCTGGCCAATCCGCTGGTGTTCTTTGCCATCGTGATTGCGTTATTCCCGCTGGCCGTCGGGCCGGAGACACAATTGTTGCAAACCTTGTCGCCGGGGCTGGTCTGGGTGGCGGCGCTGTTAGCCGTGCTGCTCTCGCTGGACGGGCTGTTTCGCAGTGATTTCGAGGACGGATCGCTGGAACAGTGGGTCCTTTCGCCGCACCCTCTGGCCCTTCTGGTTCTGGTCAAGGTACTGGCACACTGGGTCTTTTCCGGGCTGGCGCTGGTGCTGGTGGCGCCGGTGCTGGCCTTGATGCTGGGGTTGCCGGGACACTGCCTGCCGGTGCTGATGCTGTCGCTGCTGCTGGGTACGCCGGTGTTGAGCCTGCTGGGTGCGGTGGGTGCCGCGCTGACCGTCGGGCTCAAGCGTGGCGGACTGTTGTTGGCGCTGCTGATTCTGCCGCTGTACATCCCGGTGCTGATTCTGGGCAGCGGGGCGTTGCAGGCGGCCTTGCAAGGTATGCCCGCGACCGGTTATCTGCTGTGGCTGGGCAGCCTGACGGCACTTGCGGTTACCCTGACACCCTTTGCGATAGCCGCTGGCCTGAAGATCAGTGTCGGCGAATAATTGAGGTTCCGGGGCCTGCCCGTCAGGCGCCCGGTAAAACCCTGGATGCACCGTGATGAAAAGCGCTTCCCTCAAAAAGAGCAGCATCGGTTGGGCCTGGTTGCACCGGCTCGGCTCGCCGAAAGTCTTCTACGGCCTCAGTACGCGCCTGTTGCCGTGGTTGAGCATCGCGGCGCTGTTGCTGATCGGCATCGGAGTGGTCTGGGGACTGGCGTTCGCGCCGCCGGACTATCAGCAGGGCAACAGCTTTCGCATCATCTATATCCACGTGCCTGCGGCGATGCTGGCGCAATCCTGTTACGTGATGCTGGCGATCTGTGGCGTGATCGGGCTGGTGTGGAAGATCAAACTGGCGGACGTCGCGCTGCAGTCGGCCGCGCCTATCGGCGCATGGATGACCGCTTTGGCGCTGGCGACCGGTGCGATCTGGGGCAAACCGACCTGGGGCGCCTGGTGGGTGTGGGATGCTCGCCTGACATCCATGCTGATTCTGCTGTTTCTGTATTTCGGGCTCATTGCCTTGGGCAACGCGATCAATAACCGTGACAGCGCGGCCAAGGCCTGTGCGGTGCTGGCGATTGTCGGGGTGGTGAACATCCCGATCATCAAATATTCGGTCGAATGGTGGAACACGCTGCATCAGGGCGCGACCTTCAGCCTCACTGAAAAGCCGGCCATGCCTGCCGAAATGTGGCTGCCGCTGCTGTTCACCGTTCTGGGTTTCTATTGCTTCTTTGGTGCGGTACTGCTCATGCGCATGCGTCTGGAAGTGTTGAAACGCGAGTCGCGAACCCAGTGGGTACAGGCCGAAGTCCTGCGTTGCCTGGGTCCGTCGGAGCGCCTTTCATGAGTTTTGATTCGTTCGGCGATTTCCTCGCGATGGGCCGCCATGGACTGTTCGTCTGGTCGGCGTATGGCCTCTGTCTGCTGGTGCTGCTCGTCAACGTCGCGCTGCCGGTGGCGGCGCGTCGTCGCTATCTGCAACAGGAGGCGCGTCGTATGCGTCGGGAGAAGCGCACGTGAATCCGCTGCGCAGAAAGCGTCTGTTGATCATCCTGGCCATCGTGGCGGGGATAGGCCTGGCCCTGACGCTGGCCCTCAGCGCGCTGCAGGAAAACATCAATTTGTTCTACACCCCGAGCCAGATTGCCAACGGCGAAGCGCCTGTCGATACCCGCATTCGGGCGGGTGGCATGGTCGAGAAGGGCTCGTTGCAACGCTCGGCGGACTCGCTCGACGTACGCTTCGTCGTCACCGACTTCAACAAGTCGGTGACCATCACCTACCGGGGCATCCTGCCGGACCTGTTCCGTGAAGGGCAGGGCATCGTCGCGCTGGGCAGGCTGAACGCGCGAGGCGAGGTGGTGGCCGATGAAGTGCTGGCCAAGCACGACGAGAAGTACATGCCGCCGGAAGTGACCAAAGCGTTGCGCGACAGCGGCCAGGCCGCACCGGCTGCGTCTTCCACCCCATCGAAGCAGGGTTGACTGATGATTCCCGAACTCGGCCATCTGGCCATGATTCTGGCGCTGTGCTTTGCCCTTGTGCAGAGCAGCGTGCCGCTGATCGGTGCCTGGCGCGGTGATCCACTGTGGATGAGTCTGGCGCGTCCTGCGGCGTGGGGCCAGTTCAGCTTTCTGATCTTTGCCTTCGGTTGTCTGACTTACGCCTTCATGATCGACGACTTCTCGGTCGCTTACGTTGCACAGAACTCCAACACGGCGCTGCCCTGGTTCTACAAATTCAGTGCCGTGTGGGGCGCGCATGAAGGCTCGCTGCTGCTCTGGGCACTGATCCTGGGCGGCTGGACCTTTGCCGTATCGGTATTTTCCCGACAATTGCCACAAGTGATGCTAGCGCGAGTGCTGGCAGTGATGGGCATGATCAGCCTCGGCTTTCTGTCGTTCCTGATCCTCACCTCCAATCCGTTTGCGCGAATCCT
This sequence comes from Pseudomonas viridiflava, assembly GCF_900184295.1. NCBI lineage: Bacteria > Pseudomonadati > Pseudomonadota > Gammaproteobacteria > Pseudomonadales > Pseudomonadaceae > Pseudomonas > Pseudomonas viridiflava. The sequence goes on along the minus strand of NZ_LT855380.1, from coordinate 3,876,630 downwards.
GCCGCAGATGCCTGTCAACGGTCGCGATCTCAACCCGTTGTTGCAGGACATCGGCCTGATCGTGCACCCGCCGATGCTCTACATGGGCTATGTCGGTTTTTCCGTGGCCTTCGCCTTTGCCATCGCCGCCTTGCTCGGCGGGCGACTGGATGCCGCCTGGGCGCGCTGGTCGCGACCCTGGACGCTGGTGGCCTGGGCGTTTCTCGGCGTCGGAATCACCCTGGGTTCGTGGTGGGCCTACTACGAACTGGGCTGGGGCGGCTGGTGGTTCTGGGACCCGGTGGAAAACGCCTCGTTCATGCCCTGGCTGGTGGGCACTGCCTTGATCCACTCGCTGGCGGTCACCGAAAAACGCGGCGTATTCAAGAGCTGGACCGTGCTGCTGGCCATCGCGGCGTTTTCCCTGAGCCTGTTGGGGACCTTTCTGGTGCGCTCCGGGGTGCTGACATCGGTGCATGCGTTTGCCTCCGATCCGGCCCGTGGTGTGTTCATTCTGATCTTCCTGTTGATGGTGGTGGGCGGCTCGCTGACCTTGTTCGCCATCCGCGCGCCCGTGGTGAAAAGTCAGGTCGGCTTTGGTCTGTGGTCGCGGGAGACGCTGCTGCTGGGCAACAATCTGGTGCTGGTGGTCGCGGCGTCGATGATTCTGCTCGGCACGCTGTACCCGCTGGTGGTCGATGCCATGAGTGGCGCGAAGATGTCGGTCGGGCCGCCGTATTTCAATGCGCTGTTCGTGCCGTTGATGGCCCTGCTGATGGTGGTGATGGCCGTGGGGGTGCTGGTGCGCTGGAAAGATACGCCGGTCAAATGGCTGCTGGGCATGCTGACCCCGGTATTGATCGGCAGCGCGGTATTGGCGGTGATTGCCGGGCTGGCGCTGAGTGATTTCCAGTGGGCCGTACTGGCCACCTTCATGCTGGCGGCCTGGGTGCTGCTGGCCGGGGTGCGCGATCTGCTGGACAAGACGCGTCACAAGGGCCTGATCAATGGCGCACGCGGCCTGCATCGCAGTTACTGGGGCATGCAACTGGCGCACCTTGGCATTGCCGTGTGCGCGCTGGGTGTGGTGCTGTCGAGCCAGAACAGTGCCGAACGCGACCTGCGTCTGGCGCCGGGTCAGTCCGTCGAGCTGGGTGGCTACGTATTCGTTTTCGACGGCGCAAAGCACTATGAAGGGCCGAATTTCACCTCGGATCGCGGCACGATCCGGGTTTTGCGGGATAGCGAACAGGTCACGGCGTTGCACCCGGAGAAGCGCCTGTACACCGTGCAGCAATCGGTGATGACTGAGGCGGGTATCGATGCCGGTTTCAGCCGTGACCTTTACGTCGCGCTGGGCGAGCCGCTGGCCGATGGCGCATGGGCGGTGCGGGTGCATGTGAAACCGTTCGTGCGCTGGATCTGGTTCGGCGGCCTGCTGACCGGGTTGGGCGGCGTGCTGGCGGCCACTGATCGGCGTTATCGCGTTAAAGTCAAAGGCCGGGTGCGTGACGCGCTGGGCCTGTCGGAGGCCGCCGCATGAGGCGCTGGATCATGGTGTTGCCGCTGGTGGTCTTTCTCGGCGTGGCAGCCGTTCTGTTTCGAGGCTTGTACCTGGACCCTGCCGAGTTGCCATCGGCGCTGATCGACAAGCCGTTCCCCGACTTCACCCTGCGTGAAGTGCAAAGCGAACGCACGTTGACCCGCGCCGACCTGCTGGGCAAACCTGCGCTGGTCAACGTCTGGGCGACCTGGTGCATCGCCTGTCGCGTCGAGCACCCTGTGCTCAATCGGCTGGCGCAGCAGGGCGTGCTGATCTACGGCGTCAACTACAAGGACACCAACGCCGATGCTCTGAAATGGCTGAAGGATTTTCATGATCCTTATCGCCTCAATATTCGTGATGACCAAGGCTCGCTGGGCTTGAACCTTGGCGTGTACGGCGCGCCGGAGACCTTTCTGATCGATGCCAAGGGTGTCATTCGTCATAAGTACGTCGGCGTAATCGATGACACGGTCTGGCGCGAGCAACTGGCCGGGCTGTATCAGGCGCTGGTCGACGAGGCCAGACCATGAACCGCTCACTAAGCGCTGTGCTGTTGGTGCTTGGCCTTGCGATCAGTGGTCTCGCTCACGCTGCCATTGACGCCTATACCTTTCGCGACGAAGCCGAGCGCGCCCGCTATGCCGAACTGACTCGCGAGTTGCGTTGCCCCAAGTGCCAGAATCAGGACATCGCCGATTCCAATGCGCCGATCGCCGCAGACCTGCGCAAGGAAATCTACCGCATGCTGGGGGAAGGCCGGAGCAATCAGCAGATCATCGATTTCATGGTGGATCGCTATGGCGACTTCGTGCGCTATAAACCGGCGCTGACCGCCAGAACCTGGTTGTTGTGGTTCGGTCCGGCAGGCTTGCTGCTTGGAGGGCTGGTGGTGATGGCGGTGATCGTCAGACGACGTCGCAACCTGACTGCCGGGCAGGTCGATACGCTGTCCGATGAGGAGCGGCAACGCCTCGCCCATTTGCTGGATGAACACCGAAAATGATCGATTTCTGGATGGCGACCGGACTCTTGCTATTGGTGGCGCTGGGCTTCCTGCTAATCCCGGTGTTGCGCGGTCAGCGTGCGCAGCGCGAGGAGGACCGCACAGCGCTGAACGTTGCGCTGTATCAGGAACGGCTCAGCGAGCTGCAAGGTCAGCAGGAAGAAGGCGTTCTTTCAGCCATGCAGATCCAGAGCGCCCGTGACGAAGCGGCGCGAGAGTTGCTGGCTGACACCGAGGGGGCCGAAAAGGCCCGAACCGCACGGCTTGGCAAACCCTGGCTGTTGCTGGCGGCAGTACTGGTTCCGGTGTTGGGCATGGGCGCTTATCTGCAGCTTGGCGCCAGCGACAAGGTCGAACTGAGCCGCGAATTCTCTCAACCGCCCACCTCGCTGGCCGACATGACCCAGCGTCTGGAGCGTACCGTACAGGCTCAGCCCGATTCGTCCGAAAGCCTGTATTTTCTGGCGCGCAGCTACATGGCGCAGAACCGTCCGGGCGATGCGGCGCAGATGTTCGAGCGCGCTGCTGGCCTCGCCGGGCGTCCACCGGAACTGCTCGGACAATGGGCGCAGGCGTTGTACTTCGCCAGCGACAAGCATTTCACGCCGCAGGTGCAGGCCCTGACCGACGAAGCGCTGAAGGCCGATCCCAAAGAAGTCACCAGCCTGGGTTTGCTGGGCATCGCGGCATTTGAAACCGAGCGCTATCAGGCGGCGGTCGATTACTGGACCCGGCTTCTTAACGTACTGCCTGCGCAGGACCCGTCGCGCTCGGCACTGGAAGGCGGCATCGCCCGTGCCAGGGAAAACCTGAAAACCGGCGCGAAACCGGCGCTGGCTGCAAGCAGGGCTGCTTCTATAAAAGTACGGGTCGATCTGGCGCCTGCCTTGAAAGACAAGGTCCAGCCACGTGACAGCGTGTTCATTTTCGCCCGTGCTGTCGATGGCCCGCCCGCGCCGCTGGCGGTCAAGCGCATCACGGTTGCCGAGCTGCCCGCCGAGGTCGAACTCAGCGATGCCGACGCAATGATGCCGCAGCTGAAACTGTCGAACTTTCCGCAAGTCCAACTGGTAGCTCGCGTGTCCCGCGCAGGGCAGCCGACCACCGGTGAGTGGGTCGGCCGCGGCCAGCCACTGGCCAGCGACAGCGGGGCGCAACAGGCGTTGATCATCGACAGCCCTGATAAATAGACAGCCAGAGAAGAAGAGAGCCCGCTTATGTACCGCACTGCACGTATCACCTTGTTGGGTCTGGCCCTGGGCTTGAGCGCCTGTGCGGTTCAGCCACCGGCCCCGACGAGTCAGGAACCGATTCAGTCATTGCCCGGTGGCCAGCAGCCCGGCGCTCCGCGTCCCACTCCGACGCCGAACAAGCCACCCGTCAAGGCGCCGTCCAGTGGTCCGAAAACGTCGGCCAGCTTCGCGCCACCGCCGGGCGGCAACAGTCATTGGGATGCGCGCATGGGCGTGTACGTAATGGATGACCAGAGCAACACTTTCTATCGCCAGCGTACTTACTACCAGTGGAACAACGGTTGGAGCTGGGCGACCAGCCCGAACGGACCGTGGCAGCCGACCGATGCCAGCGGCGTGCCGGCAGGTCTGGGGCGTCAGTTCAGCAACTGAGTTCCGCAAATGAAAACGGCGACCCTGAGGGTCGCCGTTTTCATTTGCATGGGGCGGTTTATCTGCCGGGGTTATTTGCCCGAATAGATCTGGTCGAACACGCCGCCGTCGATGAAGTGGGTCTTCTGCACGGTGCGCCAGTCACCGAAGGTTTTCTCCACGGACAGGAAATCCACCTTCGGGAAGCGGTCCTTGTACTTGGCCAGAATCGCTGGGTCACGCGGACGCAGGTAGTTGCTCGCGGCGATTTCCTGACCTTCTGGCGACCAGAGATACTTCAGGTATTCTTCGGCCAGAACGCGCGACTTCTTGCGGTCCACGACCTTGTCCACCACGCTCACCGGCGGCTCGGCTTCTGCCGATACGGAAGGGTAGACCACTTCGAACTGATCACGGCCGAACTCGCGGGCGATCATCTCGGCCTCGTTTTCAAAGGTCACCAGTACGTCGCCGATCTGGTTGGTCATGAAGGTAGTCGTTGCGCCACGGCCACCGGTGTCGAGTACCGGCACATGCTTGAACAGCTTGCCGACAAAGTCTTTTGCAGCTGCTTCATCGCCACCGTTTTTCAGGGTGTAACCCCACGCCGACAGGTAGGTGTAACGGCCGTTACCCGAGGTCTTGGGGTTTGGCACGATGACTTCCACGCCGTCCTTGATCAGGTCCGGCCAGTCTTTCAGCGCTTTCGGGTTGCCCTTGCGCACGATGAACACCGTGGCGGAGGTGAAGGGCGCGCTGTTGTTCGGCAGACGGCTGACCCAGTCCTTGGGCACCAACTCACCGTTGTCAGCCAGGGCATTGATGTCGGTGGCCATGTTCATGGTAATCACGTCAGCCGGCAAGCCGTCGATGACCGAACGCGCCTGCTTGCTCGACCCGCCGAAGGACATCTGCACAGTCACGTCTTCGTTTTTCTCGGCTTTCCAGTGCTTCTGGAAGGCGCTGTTGTAGTCCTTGTAGAAGTCGCGCATCACGTCATAGGAGACGTTGAGCAGTGTCGGTGCGGCCTGGGCGGCGCTGGAAAGGGCCAGGCCTGCGGCCAGTAGCGAAGCGGCGAAAAGTCTGTTCACTGCGAAGTCCTTTGAGTGTGGATCATTATTGTCTGATGGCTTAATGCCGCGACACTAGCAGTCGCGCATCGCTGTGCCTAAATACCAAAAACGTCTGTGCTTATGCCTGATTTACTTCCCTGGGGAACAGCTGATTGCCGCACCGTGAGCAGAAGGCGGCACCATGCTCGTGGAATTTCTTCGCGCACACCGGGCAATCATGCTTCAGTTGTTCGCCGCGCATGGCATTGGCCAGTTCGGCGGTGAATATACCGGTGGGCACGGCGATGATCGAGTAACCGGTGATCATCACCAGCGAAGAGAGCATCTGACCGACCGGCGTCTTGGGCACGATATCGCCGAAGCCTACTGTCGTCAGGGTGACGATAGCCCAGTAGATGCCCTTGGGAATGCTGGTAAAGCCGTGTTCCGGGCCTTCGATCACATACATCAGGGTGCCGAATACCGTGACCAGCGTCGAAACGGTCACCAGAAACACGATGATCTTCTGTTTGCTGCCGCGCAACGCCGCCAGCAGGTAGTTGGCCTGACGCAGGTACGTACCGAGCTTCAAGACCCTGAAGATTCGCAACATGCGGACGATCCGCACGATCAGCAGGTACTGCGCATCGCTGTAATAGATCGCCAGCACGCCCGGCACGATGGCCAGCAGGTCCACCAGCCCGTAGAAGCTGAAAGCGTATTTAAGCGGTCGCGGCGAGCAGTACAGCCGCAGAATGTACTCAACGGCAAAAATCGCGGTGAAGCCCCATTCCACCCAGGCAAACACCTGCGAGTAATCGCGGTGAATGCTCTCGATGCTGTCAATGATCGTGACCAGCAGACTGAGCAGGATGAGGACCAGCAAGACCTTGTCGAAGCGCCGCCCGGCAGGCGTGTCAGCCTCGAAAATAACGATATGCAGCCGCTCGCGGCGGCTGAGAGAGGCGTCCATGGTGCATTCCGAGTCTGAAGATCGGGTGAGCCTAGGAGCATTGGGGGTTGGAGTGCAAGCTGTGGTGTCAGATGACTGATTTGCGTCGCACTCTGGAGCGTCCTGAGAGGCGTTACCACGCTGGAGCATGGGAACGATCGGTGGTCTCAAGCACACTGATCGTGTTCATCGCTCCTCGCTCATCGTTATACACAAGTCATCTGGCTATCCGGAAAGACAGCGGCACTGGCGTGCTTTTGTAGCGCGATGGCATGAACACCGCAGATCGCGACGTGGACGAAGGAACCCCGGCGAAGCCGGGGCCGGAACCGGAGCGAATGACTTTGGCTACTTTGGTCCCTCAAAGTAGCGCGCCGTAAGGGCGCAAAGGTGACCTGAGTCGGGCGCTCGGCTCACTGAGTCCGCAATCTGCGTCACATTCTCACGGGTTATTTGCCCGCCACTTGATCCTTCTCCCAACCCCCACCCAGCGCCAGGAACAGGTTGATCTGGCCCATGGCGACCTGGGTGTTGGCTTCGGCCAGTTGGGCACGGACATCGGTGTAGGTGCGGGTGGCCTGCAGGTCGGCCAGGAATGATGCGCGGCCGGCCTGGTAGAAACGGTGGGTCTGGTCGGCGGCCTCCTTGGCCGATTGCTCGGCGTCTTTCAGGGCGTCGCGGCGGTCGAGCAGGGCGGTGTACTGGGCCAGGCCGGTCTGGGTTTCGCGGATGGCGTTGAGCACCACGCCGTCAAAGCGGGCCAATGACGCTTGTGCCGAGGCTTCAGCCTGATGGATGCGGGCGCGTGAGCCGTTGGACGGGATGGTCCAGCTCAGCAGCGGCCCGAAGCCCCAGCGATTGGCCGCCGGTTTGCCCAGGTTCTCGATCATGCCCACGGTGCCGATATTCGCGCCGATGCTGATGTCCGGGTACAGCTCGCCCGTCGCAACGCCGATCTGTGCGGTGGACATCGCCAGATGCCGTTCCGCCTGACGAATATCCGGGCGGCGCTTGAGCAGCGCGGCGCCATCGCCTACCGGCATGACCTGTGCGATGTGCGGCAACTCATTGCAGGTGCTGACGCCCGCAGGCAACTGCTCGACAGGCCGGGCCAGCAGCATCGACAGACGGAACAGCGCCGCCTGACGCTGCGCTTCGTAGCGCGGCAGTTCGGCGCGCAGGGACTTGAACTGGGTCTGGGAGCGGGTGACTTGGGTTTCATCGCCACGCCCGGCATCGCGCAGGCGCTGGTTCAGCTTCACGCTCTGCTGTTGCAGGTCCAGCGACTCGCGGGCGATGTCGTGCTCTTCATTGGCGGCGCACACCTGCGTATAGGCGCGCACCACGTCGGCGACCACGGTGATGCGGGCGGTGTCTGCCGCCGCCTGAGTGGCATCGATGTTGGCCTGCGCGGCTTCGATGCCACGCTGCAGAGTGCCGAACAGGTCGAACTGATAAGACGTGGTCAGGCCGATATCGCCGACATTGGCCACCGGCACTTTGTCGGGCAGCAGAAAGGCTTCCCCCGACTCCTGCAAACGCTGTGCGCCGATCTTGGCGCTGTTGGTAAAGCCCCCTGCGGCGTCAGCTTCGGCACCCTGATAGCGCGAGCGTTGCAGGTTGGCGGCGGCAATGCGCAGGTCGGTGTTCGACGCCATGGCCTGACGCACCAGCTCATCCAGTTTCGGGTCCTGATACAGCCGCCACCAGTGCGCAGGCACCGGGGCCGACACGCTGTTCACCGACTGGCCCGCCAGTTCGCCCTGCAAGTCCGGGCGGTTGATCGCGCTGTCTTTCGGCAACTTATAGTCTGGCCCGACCATCTGGCAGGCCGACAGCAGGGCGCTGAAACCCAGCACCATCAGGCGAGGAGCCCGTTTCATCGTGTGGCCTCCCGAGTGTCTTCGATGATCGACACGGTCGCCGTCCGCCCGGCGATCATGCGGAAATCCTTGGGCACATCGTCAAAGGCAATCCGCACCGGAATACGCTGGGCCAGTCGCACCCAACTGAACGCTGGGTTGACGTTGGGCAGCAGGTTCGAGCCGCTGGTGCGGTCGCGGTCTTCGATGCCCGCGACGATGCTGACCACGTGCCCGGTCAGCCGCGCGTTGTCACCGATAACCCGGATGTCCACGCCCTGGCCGACATGAATGCCGTCCAGTTTGGTTTCTTCGAAATAGCCGTCGATGTGGAATGACGCAGCATCCACCACCGACAGCACCGGGCGTCCGGCGCTGACGAACTCGTGTTCGCGAGGTGCGCGGTCGTTGAGGTAGCCGTCCACCGGGCTCTTGATCACCGAGCGGTCCAGGTTCAGCTGCGCGGCGTCCACCGCCACGCGTGCTTCGCCCAGTGCTGACAATGCGCGGGCTTCGCGGGACTGGCTTTCTTCCAGTTGCTCGCGTGCCACCAGATTGCCGAGACCACGGTTGCGTTTGTTCTCGCGGCGCGCCTGTTCCCACGTTTCCTGGCGTTCGGCCACGGTGGCCTGGGCTTGACGCAAGGCCAGGCGGAAGCGGTCCTGGTCGATGGTGAACAGCACCTGGCCTTTGTGCACCGGCTGGTTGTCGGTGACCTCGACCTTCTGGATCAGCCCGGACACGTCCGGAGCGATTTGCACGATGTCAGCGCGAATGTGACCGTCGCGGGTCCAGGGTGCGTACATGTAGTACATCACCATGCGCCAGACGACGACGGCAGCCAGAGTCACCACCAGCAGGGTCAGGACCACGCGGCCCAGAGTCAGTATCGGTTTTTTCATGTCATCAGGTATCGACTGAGAGTATCCACGGCGCCGAGCAACAAAGCGTATAGACCTACGTTGAACAAAGCCCGGTGCCAGACCAGACGGTAGAAGTGGGCGCGCGACAGTACGGCATGCACGCCGAGAAACAGCAGATAGGCGATGCCCATCATGGCCAGAAAAGTGGGGATGAAGATCCCGCTGATGTCCAGATCGCCGATCATAAAGGCGCTCCATCGATGTTATGCGGCAGTTGTTCGGTCAGCTCGTCGGCCACGGTGACGATCTCCACGCCCGGCAGCAGGGCCAGACGCAGACCGCTGAGCGCGTGCAGCAGGTGGACGCGGGCCGGGTTGTCGCCCATGTCCTGATCGGTCAGCGAACGGCGTGCGCGGTCCATGAGTATCAACAGGCCCCGTGGTGCAGGCAGACGCTCACCGGCCTTGGTGCAGTGCCGGAAATAGCCGCTGACTTCGTCGATGACCTGGCGCAGCAGCACCTGTGCCTGCGGTGTCGCACGGCGGGTGTAGGCGAGCAGGTCGAGCATGTTCAGCGCGACGCGCAGTTCACGCAGGGCGATGCCGGTGTCCTGCGCGGTCAGGGTCAGGCGCGGCAGTTGCTGCATCAGGCGATCGAGCATTTGCACGCCCATGCGCCGGTGTTCGGCCAGGGTCGAGTCTTCGCTGAGGCTGGCGATGTCGCGCCAGCTGAAGCGGGTCAGGCGCTTGACCGCGAGGTCCACACCGAACGGACGGAACACCAAGGTCCAGATAAACGCAAACAGCAGACCCGCCGGTCCGGCCAGATTGGAGTTGAGGAAGTTCAGGAAGTCCGCATCGTAGGCGCTCTGGATGCTGATGAATGACGAGGTGTTGACGATGGTCAGCAGCGTGCCCAGAAAGAAGCGTGGCTGTACGGTCAGCGTGCCGACGCAGATGAAGGGCACCGAAAACGCCAGCACCAGCATCGGAAAGTCATGCAGGTTGGGCAGGACCACGAACAGGTACAGGCTGGCGAACACCACCGACAGCATGGTCCAGAAAAAGAATCGATAGATCTGCGGCGCAGGGTCGTCCATGGCGGCAAAGAAGCTGCACGACACGGCGGCCAGCGCCACGGCACTCGCGCCATCCTTCCAGCCCAGCAGAATCCACAGCACCGACGCGACGATGATCGCCAGCACGGTCGAGGCCACTGAATAAAGCATCAGGCCACGGTCCAGAAAGGGTGTCAGCCGACCCAGACGCCAGTGGCGATAGACCGCACGCCATTGCGACTGATCGTCGGTCTTGATCGCGTATTGCAAGGTGCGGCAGTCCTGCCAAAGGTCAATCCATTCGCCCAGCCGGAACAGCACGTTGGACAGCAGCAATTGATCACGGTCGTCCAGTTGCGCGGAGTCCGGTTGCAACTGCTCCATGGATCGATGCAACTGCTGCCATTGTTCCTGTTGCGGACCGTTGGCGGTGTTTTCCAGCCAGTTGCGGGTTTCCAGCAGCAGGGGCGACAGGCTGGCGAGCAGTTCCGGCGTGCGCCGTTCCAGCGCCCACAGCGCATCGTCGAGGGCGTCGATGACCGGTAGTAGGTGAATCATGCGGCCGCGCAATTCGTGAGCATTGCGCACGGTCTGTTTGCGAGCACCTTCGTGGCTCAACTGGCCGATCATCATTTCCAGCGAGTTGAAGCTGCCGACCATCGAATTGCGCAGGGTGCCGATCTCTTCAGGCTCGCAGGTGCGGCTCAGGAAACGTTCGCTGTAGCTCGCTGCATCGCTGAACCACTTTTCCGTGGTCGCCTGAAACACCGGAGCCAGGCGTCTGGGCCAGAACATGGCACCGACCACGGCGGCGCAGATGATGCCCAGAAAGATCTCTTCGGTACGCGACACCGCGATCTCGAATACCGCTTGCGGGTTGTCCACCACAGGCAGGGAAATCAACGGCATGGTGTAACCCGCCAGCATCAGCGCGTAGCTGTTGGCGGTGCGCAGGTGCAGCGACAGAAACAGCAGCGTGCCGGTCCATAGCCCGACCACCACCGCGAGCAGAAAAGGAGTCTGCACGAACATCGGCACCAGCAGCACCGACGCCGCAGCACCTGCCAGCGTACCGGCAGCGCGGTACAGCGCCTTGGAGCTGGTCGGGCCTACGAACGGGCTGGACACGATGTAGACGGTGGCCATGGCCCAGTAGGGGCGTGGCATTTCCATCAGCAACGCAATGTAGAGCGCCAGCATTGAGGCGCCGAAGGTGCGCACGCCATAAAACCAATCGCGTGCCGGCGGCACACTAGAGAAAAAGCCCTTCATGGCTGTGCACCGTGATCTGCGCCTGCCGCTTCGGAAAACGCCTGGAACACACGCAACGCAGCGTCAAGGTCTTCAGGGTCGAGATTTTTCAGTACGTCGGCACGCAAACGCGTCAGCTCGGTTTCAATCGAACCAGCCAGTTCGCGGCCCTTGTCGGTCAGGCTCAAGGCCTTGGCGCGACGGTCGTTGGGGTCTTCAGTGCGGCAGACGATACCGGCCTTGCACAACTGATCCAGCAGGCGGACCAGGGTCGGGCTCTCCATTCCGGCGGCGTGCGCCACTTTGACCTGATGCACGCCGTCTCCCAGCCGCGCAATGGCCAGCAACGGCCCCGCGCAGGCTTCGGAAATACCGTAGGTGACCAGCGTGGTCTGGCAGTTGCGTCGCCAGTGGCGTGACGCCGCAACCAGACCGCTGCTGATCGCCCTGTGAAGCGCATCGACAGACATGGAAAGCAACCTGAAATTTAGTTAGGAGCGATATTGTTAGCGAGGATATTAGTAGCTTGCTAACTAATATCCCGTAACAACTTGTTTCAGTCAACCTCGGATCGCTCAACGGTGTTTTTCAGACAACGGAGGAATCGGGGATGTGATGTCGACCGCAATACCTCGATAAACGGTCGTGCGTAGTAAACCAAAACCAGGAAAAGTTCCTTGCTATCGAAAATAATCGATACCGTTCGTCGGTAAATGGCGCTTCAAATCATCAATTTTCGGGGTCTTCTTTCAAAAAAATGACGCCATGCCGAAATGACAAGGTCCGCCCAGACCGATGCGTTCAGGTCAAAACTGGCAAATGGCTTTCTTTCGGAAATTGACATCAAAATAGTGGCTTTGACACCCGAATGACGTTTTGTTGGCGCCAATGCTTTGTCGAGCCTGTTTAAAAAATAAACGATTCAGCCGATAGTCTGGATGAACCGAACGGGCCAGGGCGCCCGTTCCAGAGCCCTTCTGCTGATGCGCGACGCGCACCTTGCGAGCAACGCCATGATCGATCTTGCCACTTGGAATCTGTCCGTCCCTGTCGGGACTCCCGCGACCATCATCGAAACCCCGAAATTGATGAAGGGCTATCAGGACGGTTATTTTCGCTCCGGCGATACGCTGTTCTTCTGGGCGCCCGTGACCGGTTCCACCACCGAGAACGCCAAGTACCCCCGTTCTGAGCTGCGTGAGACGACGGCCGACGGCAGGGCGTTCAACTGGAACTACTCCAGCGCCGACAATTTCCTGCGTGCCACGCTGGAAGTGGACCAGGTGCCGTCCAGCGGCAAGATTGTGATCGGTCAGATTCACTGCTACCAGAGCACCGAGCCATTGCTGAAGGTGGAGTACCAATACAAGGAGAAATTGCAGACCGGCAACATCGTCGCCAAGTTTCGCCGGACCCCGGATTCGGAAATCGAGGTCATCATCATTGCCCAGGGTGTGCCGCTCAATCAGCGTTTCAATTATGCGATCAACCTGTCGCCTTCAGGTGATCTGACGGTCAACGCTTTTGATGCCGTCTGGGTAGCCAAGCTCGATTCAGCGTGGAGCACCAAGCTGTTCTACTTCAAGGCCGGGGTCTACACCCAGGACAATACCGGCTACACCACTGAAGGTGGTTCGGCGACGTTCTACAAGCTGGCCATCGCTCACGAGAAGAAATGATCCAGCCTGCGGGGCCAGTCACGTTGCCGGGAATATCAGGCTGAAACAGATACGCCCGGCGGCGGGTTGCGCGACCTCGACCCGCCCGCCGTGCAGGTGCATGATCGCGGCCACAATGGCCAGTCCCAGGCCGTTGGAGTCCGAGCGTTGATGGCGTGAGGCATCGCCACGGTAGAAGCGGTCGAACAGGCGCGACAGACTGGCTTGCGGCAATTGCGGCCCCTGATTTTCCACATCGATTTTCCATTCCCCGTCCAGCGCAGCAACGCGCATCAGGACCTCGCTGTTCTCGTCGGCATAGCGGATGGCATTGGCGACCAGATTGCTCAACGCACGGCGCAGCAGAATCGGGTCGGCCTGAACAGTGCCCTGGCCGCTGGGGATCAGGGTCATATTGCGTTCTTCGGCCAGTCCTTCGAAATAACCGGCCACTCGGTGCAGTTCTTCGTTCAGGTCCAGCGGTTTGCGCTCCAGCGCAGACTGGGCTTCGTCGGCACGGGCCAGAAACAGAATGCTTTCCACCAGCCGGGAAATCCGCTCCAGTTCTTCCAGATTCGAGGCCAGCAATGCCTGATAGTCGTCGGCGCTGCGGTTCTGGCGCAGTGCGACCTGACAATGCCCCATCAGCGAGCCCACCGGCGTGCGGATCTCGTGTGCCAGGTCGGCGGAAAACTGGGTCAGGCGACGATAGCCGTCATCCAGCCGGTCGAGCATGGCGTTGAAGGCGTCGCTCAACTGTTGCAACTCGACGGGGGTGTCCTGGCTGTCCAGCCGGCTGTGCAGGCTGGCTGGCGTGATGGCGGCCGCATGGGCTGCCATACGGCGCAGTGGCCGCAGACCCCGCCGAAGCAGCAGGTAGCCGAGCAGGGCCGTGACCAGAAAGGCCAGCGCCATTGCTGCGTAGATACGCTCGCGGAAGGTCGCAAGCATGGCCATTTCCTTGACCATCAGGTGCGCGGCCTGCAAACGCACTTCGACCCCGTTGGACATCACTTGCACGGCCGCCGCACGCAGAGGCACACCCTGCAGGCTCAGGCCGCTGCGCAGGTCTTCGACGCGCAGGGCTTGATCCTGGGCAACGGTTGGCAGCTCCGGTAAAGGCGCTCGTTGCGGGTTGACCGAGATCACCGGCGTCTTGCCGGGTTCGCCAATGATGAAAATGTCTTCCTCGCTGTCGAGCATGTTCTCGAACAGTTGCGGGCTGCCCTTGAGGTTGTCCATGGTCAGGTCGTAGCGCAGCAGCTTGCGAAAATGATCCAGGCGCGCCAGCACCGCGTGGTCGGAGCGCTGCATCACGGTCTGCTCGATGGATTGATACAGATAAAGTCCGGCACCGCCGACCGTGAGCATCGCCACCAGCGCGAACGCCAGGGTCGAGCGCAGCGTCAGGGAAGGTTGGCGTCTGCGCTGCATGGCCGCACCTCGCACACGTAACCGATGCCGCGCACGGTGTGGATGAGCTTGACCGGGTAGGGCAGGTCAATCTTGCTGCGCAGGCGTTTGATGGCGACATCCACCACGTTGGTATCGCTGTCGAAATTCATGTCCCAGACTTCGGAGGCGATCTGGGTGCGCGACAGCACATCGCCTTCGCGGCGCAGGAACAGGTGCAGCAGGGCGAACTCCTTGTTGGTCAGCACGATCACCTGTTGCTGACGCGTGACCCGACGACGCAGCAGGTCCAGTTCGAGGTCGGCCAGGTGGAAATGATCGGCCTCACGCACCACGCCACGGCGCAGGATGGTGCGAATGCGCAGCAGCAGTTCGGTGAACGAGAACGGCTTGACCAGATAGTCGTCGGCACCCAGTTCCAGTCCGCGAATGCGGTCCTGCAACTGATCGCGGGCGGTCAGAAACAGCACCGGCACGTCCTGCCGGGCGCGCAGCACTTCGATGATCTGCCAGCCGTCGATGCCGGGCAGCATCACGTCGAGCACGATCAGGTCGTAGCGGTTTTCCAGCGCAAGGTGCAGGCCGTCGGCACCGTGCTGGGTCCAGTCGACCTTATAACCGGATTCGCCCAGGCCCTTCTTCAGGTACTCCCCGGTCTTGGTGTCGTCTTCGATCAGAAGGATATGCATCTCAATGTCCGCTACGCTCTGCAGGCGCCCTCAGCGCGCCGATGCCGAAGTCTAACCAGTTGCCGGGAAGGTGTCCGGCGAATGACAAAAATGTCATTGCCCGGTCATTCTGCGGTGCCGGTAGCGGTGTAAAGATGCGTCCAGACCCCTCTGCCAAGGAATTACCGATGAAGACTGCACTGTCCACTACGTTCGGCCTGTTGCTGCTCAGCGCCGCTGTCATGACTCAGGCCGCCGACATGCCGGTGGTCAAGCCGATGCGCGGCACCGTCGACAGCCTCCAGGCCGATACGCTGAATTTCACCACCCGCGCCGGTCAGCATCAGAGCATCCAGCTGACCGACAAGACCGGCATCCGCCTGGTGTCCAAGGCCGATCTGGAAACCATCAAGGCTGACAGCTTTGTCGGCTCGGCAGCCATTCCTCAGGCTGACGGCACGCTGAAAGCACTGGAAGTGACCGTCTTCGAAGCCAGCCTCAAAGGCAGCGGCGAAGGTCACTACGGTTGGGAAAACGCCGACGGCAGCACCGGCACCATGACCAACGGCACCGTCGGCACGCTGTCCAAGGCCAATGGCCGCACGCTGACCGTTCAGTACAAGGGCGGCGAGAAGCAACTGGTGGTGCCGGAAGACGTGCCGATCGCCTACGTTGAACCGGGCCAGCGCAGCGAGCTGAAAGCCGGTGCCAAGGTTGTGCTGTTCCCGGCCGATGACGGCAAATCCGCACGCGGCGTCGCGGTGGGCAAGGACGGGTTCACGCCTCCTATGTAATCGCCTTTGACGAGCACAACGGCAGGCGACTTCGGTCGCCTGTCTGCCTTGTCGTTCTGCATCGCCTCATGTCGAGGAACACGACTATGAAAACCCGCCCGATCCATCCCTGGCCGGTGCGCCTCACGCACTGGGTCAACGCCGTGGGCATGGTCTGCATGTTCATGAGCGGCTGGGCCATCTACAACGCGGCACCGCTGATGCCGTTCACCTTTCCCAAATCCCTGACCCTCGGCGGATGGCTGGGCGGTTCCATTGCCTGGCATTTCGCGGTGATGTGGCTGTTGGTCATCAACGGTCTGATCTATGTGCTTTATGGCCTGTTCAGTCGGCACTTCAAGCGCGACCTGCTGCCGGTACGTCCCAGCGAAGTGAAGCGCGACGTAGTGGACGCCTTGCGTTTCAAGCTTGCGCACATCAAGGGTCAGTACAACGCCGTGCAACGCCTGCTGTACTGGCTGGTGCTGGCCATGGGTGTGCTGGTGGTGGTGTCGGGTCTGGCGCTGTGGAAACCGGTGCAGTTTCAGGAACTGGCCAATCTGCTGGGCGGTTATGACTTTGCCCGCTGGGTGCACTTCGGTGCCATGACGGCCATCGGCGCGTTTGTCGTCGTCCACCTGGCGCTGGTGTTGCTGGTGCCGCGAACCCTGTTGCCGATGATCACCGGCGGCCGCCAGCCGAACGAAGACGGAACTGCCAAACCATGAACGAGCCACGCAAACGCATGACCCAGCGCATTCGGCTGGAGCCTGCGCAACAGACGCAATTGATCGATATCCAGCGCCGTTCCTTTCTGCGTGCCGGTCTGACCGTGGGTGCCATGTCGATGCTGACTGGCTGCAACCTGCAGGACGGCGATCAGGTCGACAAGGCGCTGTGGGCCATGTCGCGCTGGAACGACCGGGTCCAGGCCTGGCTGTTCAACGGCCAGAAACTGGCGCCGACCTACAGCAAGGCGCAGTTGACCAATCCGTTTCCGTTCAACGCGTTCTATCCTGAATACAACGTTCCGGAGCTTGATCTGGCCGACTACCGTCTCGCGGTGTCCGGGCTGGTGCGCGACAAGCAGCCGTGGACGATCGAAGCCTTGCGCAAATTGCCGCAACGCACGGACATCACCCGGTTGATCTGCATTGAAGGCTGGAGCGCGATAGGGCAGTGGGGCGGCGTGCCGCTGAAGACCTTTCTGGAGTACATCGGCGCAGACACCACTGCGCGGTTTGTCGGCTTCAAGTGCGCCGACCGCTACTACTCGAGCCTGGACATGCCGACTGCATTGCACCCGCAGACGTTGCTGGCGCTGGACTTTGGTGACGTGGCCCTTTCGCCTGATTACGGCTACCCGCTGCGCGTGCGGGTGCCGACCAAGCTGGGCTTCAAGAACCCCAAACACATCGTCGAGATCTTCGTCAGTAACGAGAATCCGGGCGGGTATTGGGAAGATCAGGGGTACAACTGGTTCAGCGGGATCTGAGGATTATCGCGGTGTGAGCAGGTGCTGCGTTCGCGTGAAAATGTGACGCGGAGCGTCACGGGCTGCATACCCACGCGGAGCATGGGCACGATCGGTGTCGAGGCAGACGCTGATGATCGTTCCCAGGCTCTGCGTGGGAATGCCTCCCAGGACGCTCCGCGTCCGCAGCTGAATGTCAGTTCAGCCCCAGTTTGCCGCGCAGGGTGGAGAGGTCTTCGGCCAGGGTGTTGACCGGGCCGACGAGGGCCTTGCGGTCGTTCTCCTTGACCTTGTCGTAGGTTTCAAAGCCGCCGTCCTTGGTCTTGTACTTGGCCAGGATCTTCTCCACGGTGGCGAAGTTCTTGTCGACCTTGCCGGCGAATGCCTTGTCCTGCTGTTCGATCTGCGGGCGGAACAGGTCGACGATTTTCTTCGCGCCGTCGATGTTGCCCTGGAAGTCATACAGGTCGGTGTGGCTGTAACGGTCTTCTTCGCCGGAAATCTTCGTTGCCGCCACTTCTTCCAGCAGCGCTGCCGCACCACCGACCACTTTCTCAGGCGGGAAGGTCAGGTCGGCCACGCGCTTTTCCAGGTCCTTGACGTCGCTCATCAGCTTGTCCGCGATAGGGCCTTGGTCTTTCGTGGTGTTCTGCGAGAACAGCGCGTATTCCAGACGATGGAAACCGGTGAAGTCTTCAGCCGTCACGCCTTGCTCATGATCGTCGACCCGTGAGTCGATGGACGCGTCCAGGTCACTGAACAGTTCGGCAATCGGCTCGACGGATTCGTAGAACACACGCGTCGGTGCATACAGCTTCCTGGCAGTCGCCAGGTCGCCTTTCTTCACCGCGTCGGTGAATTTCTGTGTGTGGCTGACCAGTTCATCGATGTTCTCGGTGACGTAGATCTTGTAATCCGAAACCGGGCCGACCAGATCCAGCGGCGCCGTGGCAGCGAAGGCGGCCAGCGGAGTCTGGAGCAGGCCAAGGGTCAGCAGCAAAGCCAGAGGCGTCTTTTTCATGGTGCTCTTCCGGGTGAGGAGGTTGAAGGTCATGCGGTTTGGGTTTTCGATACGGCCGCCAGCAAGGAGCGTCCGATGAAGTCTTTGTCGTCGGTCACGCCCGGCAGGGTGAAGAAATAGCCGCCACCGACCGGCTTGAGGTACTCCTCGAGCGGCTCGCCGTTGAGGCGGTTCTGCACGGTGATGAAGCCTTTTTCCAGGTCCGCCTGATAACAGATGAACAGTAACCCCATGTCCAGCTGACCGTTCTTGTTCACGCCGTTGGAATAGTTGAACGGGCGACGCAGGATCAGGTTGCGCTGGGTCTCTGCGGTGCGAGGGTTGGCCAGACGGATGTGCGAATCCAGACGGGTCTTCTTGCCTTCCGGGTCGGCGGCATAGTTGGGCACGTCGGTTTCGACCTTGCCGTCCATGGGCGCGCCGGTGCTTTTGGTGCGGCCGAAGATCGACTCCTGTTCCTGCAAGGGGGTCCGGTCCCAGCGCTCGACGAAATTGCGGATGATGCGCACGGCCTGATAGCTGCCGTTGGCGGCCCAGGTCGGTTCGTCGCTGCCCGGTTGCACCCAGACCAACTCGTTCATGGTCTTCTGGTTATTGGAATCCGGGTTGGCCGAACCGTCCCGGAAGCCCAGAAAGTTACGGGCGCTTTCAGGTGGCTGACCGGGTTTCTTCGGTGCCTGAGGCGGGACGGTGCCTTCCTGTTTCCAACGCACCAGCAGCAGGTCGGGCAGGTTCTTGACGATGTCGCGCAGCGCATGGATGTTGCTGTCGGCAGTGTTGGCGCAGAACTGGATGCTCAGGTCGCCATGGCAGCTGGAGGGTTCCAGCGCGTCGTTGGGAAAACCGACCATGCGGCTCAGGCGCAGGGGTTTCACGTCGGTCAGGCCGAAGCGTTCATCGAACAGCGATTCGCCCACCGACACGGTGATGGTCAGGTTATCGGGCGTGACAACCGGTCCGAGGATGCCGGAGTCCAGCGGTGGCAGTTTCGGATCGACATCCGGCACCGGGCCGCCCGTCATCAGGAAGGCGATGCGCTCGTTCAGGGTGCGGAACAGGCGCTCGAGGTCTTCGCGATCCGAGGCCAGCACGTCGAACGCCACAAACATACCGGCAGCGGGGCGCGGGTTAACGATGCCGGTCTGGTGCAGGCCGTGGAACGCGTTACGGTCCTCGGTCTTGTCGCTGTTCGGCGCTTCGGTGACTTGCGCGGGGGCTGCGGCCAGAACATTGCCGCTCAGGCTGCTGCCGGCCAGTGCGGCCCCGGCAGCGCCGAGACCCATCAGAACGCGACGGCGCTGAATCGAGGCGGGTGCATTATTGGCGTCGGGAGTTTTCATGAGGCTGTGCTGTGCTCCTGATGGGCGGAATCGGTTCGGTTCAGAGGCCGGACAGGCCGAGTGCCGGGTCGATGGTGTTCAGCGCGTCGGCCAATGCCGCTGCCTTGGTCGCGATCTGCTTGCGCTGTCCGGCATCGACCTGGTCGTAAGGGCGATAGCCGTCGTCGGTCTTCAAAGCGTCCAGCGTGGTGTCCAGATCAGCCATGGCCGCATCGATTTTCTGCAATTGATCGCCTGCGCTTTTGCTCAGCAAGGGGCGCAGCAGATCGACCACCTTGCGCGTCCCTTCCAGATTGGCGGCGAAGCCATTCAGATCGCTGTGGCTGTAACGTTCTTCTTCACCGCTGCTGCGCACATCGGCCAGGCTGCGCATGTTGCGAGTGACGATGGCGGCAAGTTGCTCCGGGGCCAGCGACTGGGCCAGCAATTGTTGCTTGAGCTGGGTCACGTCGGTCTGCAGACGCTGCGCCACCGGGCTCAGGCCCTCGACACTGTGCTGCTCGAACAGGGCGTATTCGATACGGTGGAAGCCACTGAAGCCCGGGTCCTGCTCGCGTTTTTCGTAGTAATCGGCGCGGGCGTTGATGGCGTTGTCCAGCTCGGCCAGACGCTGTGCGGCGGGGGCGATGCGCTGGTAAGCGGCACGCGCTGGCAGGTAGGCGGCTTGCGCGGCGCTCAGGTCGCCCGCATCGATGGCCTGCTGCAGGCCGGTGACAGCCTTGATCAGCGCCGAGCCCTGCAGGCTCAGGTACACGCGGTATTCGGACAGCGGACCGATGAAGGCGGTCATCGAGGGACGTGCCTTGGCCTTGGCGTCGGACTCGGCGGTAGGCGTCACGTGCAGCGTGCCGCGCGGGTTGCTCAGCAGACCACACGTGATGGCGTAATCGCCAGGCGCCAGGTTGGCATTGATCACCTGGCTCAGGCCGGGCGCAATGTTTTCCCGTTCTTCGATCACCAGTACGCCATCCAGAATTTCCCATTCGACGGCGCGTTCCGAGCGGTTGACGATGCGAAAAGCGTTCTGGCCTGCCGCCACAGTGAGGGCATTCGGCTCGCAGTTGTGGGCGTGAATGTTGACCACGGTTTCAGTGCCTGCATTGGCGGCGCGCTTTTTGGCGGCCACCTGCGAGGCGTAGTAGAACAGCCCGCCCGCAGCGATCATCAGGATCACGGAACCGGCGACTGCCAATCGCAGGACACGGGGAGGCCGGGCTTTCTCGGAAGGCCCTGAGGGACGGTTCGACATGGGTGCCCTTATTCGTTCGTCACGGAAGATGAATGTTGCTGCAACGGTGTGCGGCCGGACGGGGCGTGCGGCAGGAAAAACAGCACCAGCGCCCCGATCAGGTAAATGAGGTAGACACTCAGGGTGCTGACCGTCGGTGCGTCCTGGTAACCGAACATGCCAGCCAGCACCGAGCCGGTCGGACCGTCCATCGGCAGCCAGGCGCTGATGTCGAAGACCACGTCCTGCAAGTGGTTCCAGACGCCTGCTTCATGCAGAGCCTGCACTGAGTTGGCCAGGATTCCAGCTGCCACGATCAGAATGAACAGGCCGGTCCAGCGGAAAAACAGGCTCAGGTTCAGGCGCATGCTGCCGCTGTAGATCGCCACACCAAAGCCGACGGCCAGCAGCAGGCCGAGCAGGGCGCCCAGTGGTGCGCCGGAGCCTTCGCTCTGCTGGAACACGGCGAGCAGGAAAAAAACGGTTTCCAGACCTTCACGGGCCACGGCGAAGAACACCATGGCGATCAGCGCGTATGTCTGGTTTTTCGAGCCGGTGAGGGCAGCGTCCAGCGATTCATGCAGCGCGTGCTTGATCGAACGCGCCACCTTGCGCATCCAGAACACCATCGAACTGAGGATGCCTACGGCAATCAGGCCGACGATGCCTTCGAACAGTTCCTGCTGCTTCTGCGGAAACTCGGCGCTCATCAGCTCCAGGCCTCCGCCGACGAACAGCGATAGTGCGACTGCCAGGAACACACCGATCCAGACGGCGGGCATCCACTCGCCACGTCCGGTCTGTTTCAGGTAACTGGCGATGATGCCAACGATGAGCGCGGCTTCGATGCCTTCGCGCAGCATGATCAAAAACGGAACGAGCATATTTCACCGGGTTGAGACTGAAGGCACACTGGTTTCTACGGCCTCGGCAAACAGATAGGCCGGACACAATGCGTAACATAATGATACTCATTCTTGAATGGAGAAAGTTGTTTTTCGTCCGAAAGTCGTTTTTGCGATGTCGTTCAGGCGAGGTTCAGGTTTTTGAGGCGGGGCGTGGGAACTCCCTGAAAACGTCCGGGTTTGCAGAGTCCGGGGGCGATGCGGCACAGTGGATTGGCCTCGCATTGCGCTTTTTTATGGACTATCAGAATGTCAGCAGAACCGGAAATGCCCATTGCCCATGTTCAGGCCACTGAAATGCTCAAAGCAGTGGATGGGCGCTGGCAATCGTTGATAGACCATGTCGGCCCTTGCCTGCATCCGGTCACTGCTGCGCAGGACCCGTATCAGGCGCTGGTCAAGGGTGTCGCGTATCAACAGTTGCACGCCAGGGCGGGTGACGCGATGGTCACGCGCCTGTGTGCGCTGTTTCCGGCTTCACGTTTCCCTGAACCGCAGGCGCTGGCTGAACTCGATGATCAGGCGTTGCGAGGCTGTGGGTTCTCGGCGTCCAAGTGCCGGGCGATCAAGGCGATTGCCGCTGCCAGAGTCAGCGGTCTGGTACCGGATGTGGTTGAGGCGCTGACTTTGAGCGACGAGGAACTGATCACTCGTCTCACCGAACTGCCGGGAGTAGGCCGCTGGACGGTCGAGATGATGCTCATCTACGGACTGGGCAAGCTGGATGTGATGCCCGCGAGTGATTTCGGCGTGTGCGAGGGCTATCGACGGCTGTACGGCCTGGAGCTCAAACCCACACCGAAGGCCATGGCTGTGCTTGCCGAACGGTTCGCGCCATTTCGAACCGTTGCGGCGTGGTATCTGTGGCGTGTGCCGGTCGACTTCGCGGCTGGCGAGCAGGTTCCTGAAGCCTAGGGTTTGCAGTCGAAGCACTGCACCTGATTCAGAATCCGGTACGCCAGTTTCACCCGTTCCTCGTTCGGGTAGTTTCGGTTGGCCAGGATCACGATGCCCAGTTGCTGCTCGGGGATGAACGCGACGTAGCCGCCAAAGCCGTTGGTGGAACCGGTCTTGTTGACCCAAGTGTTGGATTGCGCCGCAAGGGGCGGGGTGATCGGCTCGGCTTTCTGAGTTTGTAGAACCATGTTGCTGGCATTGCCTTCAAGCAGCGTGTCGAGCTTCACCGGCATCGGGTACTGCTCCCAGATCAGGTCCTGAGTCATGCCGCCGACTTTGAAATAACCGGTTCGGGTGTCCTTGAGCGCTTGTTGCAGGGGCGCGTCGTACTGGCCCCGGCCCATGTTGGCCTCGATAAAGGCCAGCACATCGCGGCTGCTGGACTTCACGCCGTAAGCTTCGGATGCCAGCACGCCGGGGTTGACCCTGACCGGCTCATCAAGCTTGTTGTAACCCTGTGCGTAGCGCGACATCTGCTCTTCGGGCACGGTGAGGAAGGTGTTCTTCAGGCCCAATGCCGGAAACAGGCGTTGCTGCATGGCGGCGTCGAACGGCACTTTCATGCTGCGCGCCGCAACCAGCCCCAGCAAACCGACGCTGGGATTGGCGTAGCTGCGGTAGGTGCCGGGCAGGTAGTCGGGTTGCCAGGCCTTGAAGTAGGCCATCATCTGTCCGGTGGTCTGGACCCTGTCGGGAAACTGCAGCGGGAAGCCGCCCGCCGTGTGGGTGCCAAGATGGAAAATCGGCACCTTGCCCAAGCGCGTGTCACGCAATTGCGGCACGTAGGTATCGATGCGCTTGGTCAGCGATAACTGTCTGTTGGCCTGCGCCCAGGTGGCGAGGGTTGCGGTGAAGGTCTTGCTGATTGAGCCCAGTTCGAACAGCGTGTCCGGGGTGATGGCTTGAACGGCATCCTTCGACGCTTTGCCGTAGGTGTAGAACTGTTGCTTACCGTTGTGGGTAATGGCAATCGACAGGCCCGCGATGCCGTTTTCCTGCATGACTTTGCTGGCGGTTTCCCGCACGAAGTCATCCAGTTTCGGGTTCTGTTCCTGGGCAAGCGCGAGCGAAGAAGTCAGCGTGAGGCTGGTCAGCAGCACGGTCTGCAATGACCGCTTTTGATTCCATTGCATGAAAGCATTCCTTGTTTTTAGGGGTAAGTCTGTTGTTTACGAAGTACTGAAGAAACCCCGTATTTGTGGGGGCGCCACCACAATGTGGGGTTTGCCAGGACGCGACTCAACAGGCCTCGCTAGTCAAAACCTCTCTCATCATCTCCACGAACCGATTCGCCGCGGGGCTCAGGGTCTGTTCGGTGCGGGTGATCAGGCCGATTTCCCGGCTGACGCCGGGGTGGTCGATGGGCACCTGAACGGTGTCAGACCGGCCTTCGTCGGCCGACTCCGGGAGCAGGGTCATGCCCAGCCCCTGGCGCACCAGCGCCAGGACGGTCGACATGTAGTTGGCCTCAAGGCCCGGCACCAGAGCAAGCCCTTCATCGGCGAACAATTGCTCGACCCGCTCGCGCACGCTGCTGTCGCGTCCGGTCAGAATAATCGGCTGGCCCGCCAGATCGGCCAGGCTGACTGACGCTCGTGTGGCCAGCGGGTGAGCGGCGGGGACGAACAGCCGCAGCCGGTCCACCATCAGGCCTTCGAACTCCAGCCCGTGGCTCATCCGGGCGCGAACGCCGAGTCCGAAATCGACTTCGCCTTCACGCACCAGCGCGTCGATACGTTGCGCCACAACATCGCGCAGGCGCACTTCGATGCCGGGAAACCGGGTGCGGAATTCGCGCAGGATGATCGGCAGCGAGCTGGAGCACATCGAGGGCAGGGCGGCGAGGGTCACCACGCCCCGGCGCAACGCCGCCAGGTCCCGCGAACCGCTGACGATGTTGTCCAGATCCAACAGCAGCTTTTCCATGGGCTGCAAATTGTTCTGTCCCGCCGCCGTCAGGCTGACGTGGCGTGGGCTACGTTCCAGCAGCGCAACGCCCAGCCACTCTTCCAGTTGCTGGATCTGAACGGTCAGCGCGGACGGCGAGAGGTTCAGCTCCACCGCAGCCTTGGTAAAGCTGCCGCTGTGAGCGACGGCCAGGAACGCCCGGATGTGCTGGATCGAATTCTTCATGGGCTGGCGATGCTCGCAATCAATGTTCTGTTTTTTGGAATGAGAGGTGCTGAACATTTCAATTTACAAAGCATAACGCCGTTTCGATACTCGTTGAAAACAACAACAGCTCGTCCCGCCGCACATGGGTCAGGGATGACAAGGAAATTCCCCATGCTCGCCACCCTCGGTGTCATTACCATCCTCTGCCTGCTCGCGGCTGTCATGAGCAAGCGTCTCTCGCCCCTCGTTGCGCTCATTGCGTTGCCCATCATCGCGGCCCTGATCGGCGGCTTCGGTCTGCAGACCAGCGCCTTCATCATCACCGGCATCAAGAACGTCGCGCCAGTGGTGGGCATGTTCGTGTTCGCCATCCTGTTCTTCGGGGTGATGACCGATGCGGGCATGCTCGACCCTATCATCGACCGGATTCTCAAGGCCGTCGGCACACGCCCCACGCGAATCGTCATGGGTACGGCGCTGCTGGCGTTGCTCGTGCATCTGGACGGTTCCGGCGCGGTGACCTTTCTGGTGACTATCCCGGCGATGCTGCCGCTCTACACGCGGCTGGGCATGGACAAGCGCATTCTGGCCTGCGTCACGGCAATGGCGGCGGGGGTCAACTTTCTGCCCTGGACCGGTCCGGTACTGCGCTCGTCTGCGGCCTTGCACGTGCCGGTGGCGGACCTGTTTCAGCCGCTGATTCCGGTGCAGATTGTCGGTCTCGCCTTTGTCTTCGCCTGCGCCTGGTTTCTGGGCCGACGTGAAGAGCGGCGTCTGGGTCTCGGCGCGGGAGCGCAGGTGGATGTGGTGCCCAAGCGGGTGTTGACCGAACAGGAAGAGTTGCTGCGTCGGCCGCGTCTGTTCTGGGTCAACCTGTTGCTGACTATCGCCGTGATGGGCGTGATGATCTCCGGTGTCGTCGATCCGGTGGTGATGTTCATGCTCGGCACTGTCGTTGCGCTGTGCCTCAACTACCCGAACGTCGATGCCCAGCGCACCCGCATCGATGCTCACGCCAAGACCGCGCTGACCATGGCCAGCATCCTGCTCGCGGCCGGGGTCTTCACCGGCATCATGCAGGGCACCGGCATGCTCAAGGCGATGGCCGAAGTGGCGGTGCATCAGATTCCGGCAGGCCACGGCAAGCTGATCCCGATGGTGGTGGGGTTCATCTCGATGCCGCTGAGCCTGTTGTTCGACCCGGACTCGTTCTATTTCGGCGTGATGCCAGTGATTGCCGAGGTCGGCAAGGCCTTGGGCGTCGAGCCGTTGCAAGTGGCCCAGGCTTCGCTGTTGGGTGTGCACACCACCGGCTTCCCGGTCAGCCCGCTGACGCCCGCAACCTTCCTGCTGGTGGGCCTGTGCAAGATCGAGTTGGCCGATCACCAGCGCTTCACCATCCCTTTCCTGTTCGCAGCCTCGGTCCTGATGACCCTGACTGCCATGCTCCTGGGAGTGTTCTGAATGAAAACCCTGCGCATCGGCTCCGGCGCCGGTTACTCCGGCGACCGCATCGAGCCCGCCGTCGAGCTGGCCGAACACGGCGAGCTGGATTACCTGATTTTCGAATGCCTGGCCGAGCGCACCATTGCGCTGGCGCAGCAGGCCCGATTGAGCGACCCCGACGCCGGTTACGATCCGCTGCTGAGCGAGCGCATGCGCCGAGTGCTGCCCTTTGTCGGGCGCACTGCCGGTTCGCGCAGGTTGCGGGTCATCACCAACATGGGCGCGGCCAACCCCTTGGCGGCAGCGCGGGAAGTGCGGCGCATCGCGGCCGAGCTGGGTTTGTCAGGGCTCAAGGTCGCGGCCCTGACCGGTGATGACGTACTGGATGCATTGCAGACCGATGCTTCTAGGCTGATGGACAACGGCATGACGCTGGCTTCGCTGGGAGACCGGCTGATCTCGGCCAACGCTTATCTGGGCGCCGAAGGCATCGTGCAGGCGCTCGAAGCCGATGCCGACGTGGTAATCACCGGTCGCGTGGCCGACCCGTCGCTGTTTCTGGCACCGCAGATGTTCGAATTCGGCTGGGCTGCCGATGACTGGACCTTGCTGGGACGCGGCACGCTGGTGGGTCATCTGCTCGAATGTGCGGGGCAGATCAGCGGGGGCTACTTTGCCGATCCGGGTTTCAAGGACGTGCCGGACCTGGCCCGACTGGGCTTTCCGCTGGCAGACGTCAATGCAGCAGGGCAGGCGACGATCACCAAGGTTGAAGGCTCGGGCGGACGGATCGACACCGCGACCTGCACCGAACAGCTGATCTATGAAGTGCATGACCCGGCGGCTTACCTCACGCCCGACGTGAGCGCTGACTTTTCCGGGGTCAGCTTCCACGCAGACGCAGAGAACCGGGTACAGGTTGCCGGAGCGGATGGCCGTGCGCGGCCCGAGACCCTGAAGGTGTCGGTCGGCTACCTGGATGGCTGGATCGGCGAAGGGCAGATTTCCTACGGCGGGCCCGGTGCGCTGGCGCGGGCGCGACTGGCGCGCGAAGTCGTGCTGGAGCGTTTGAGGCTGACGGGCGTGATTGTCGAAGACCTGCGTGCCGAATTGATCGGCGTCGATGCCTTGCATGGCAGCGAGCTGGGTTCGCGCGCCACGGCCGAGCCCTGGGAGGTGCGTTTGCGCATTGCTGCGCGTTGCATTGAGCGCAGCGAGGCCGTTCGGGTCGGCAATGAAGTCGAGACCTTGTACACCAACGGACCGTATGGCGGCGGCGGGGCGACCAAGGCAGTGCGTCAGGTGGTGGCAGTCGCTTCGCTGTTTATGCCGCGTGAGGCGGTCAATCCCGTGATTCATCTGGAGGATTCGATATGAACGGTCCCATCAGACTTCAAGAGCTGGCCCACTCGCGGACCGGCGACAAGGGCGATACCTCCAACATCTCGGTCATCGCTTACCGTGCAGAAGACTACGCGAGGCTGTGTCAGGCGCTGACCGTTGATCGGGTGACGGCGTACTTCTCGCAGTTGCTCGACCCGCAAGCCGGGCCGATTCGGCGTTACGAGCTGCCTAATGTGCGTGCCCTGAATTTCGTGATCCCCGGCGTGCTACGCGGCGGAGTGACCCGGTCACTGGCACTGGACGCCCATGGCAAGGCGCTGGGTGCTGCGTTGCTGGACATCGAAATTGCCTGACGTTACAGAGCCTGAATGGTCAGGCTGAACCCTTGCAGCAGTGGCCGGTAGAGACGTGTTTGCGTAACATGCCCCCTTTTTCGCATCGCTGCGGGCTGTTCCGCAGGCGTCGTTCAGGTCAGTCATGAAAACAATCCGTCTACGCGCCGAAGTCCTGGCAGGGCTCACCACATCCTTTGCGCTGGTGCCCGAGTGCATCGCCTTTGCGCTGGTGGCGCACCTCAATCCGCTGATGGGCCTGTATGGCGCGTTCATCATCTGCACGTTGACGGCGCTGTTCGGCGGGCGACCGGGAATGGTCTCGGGGGCTGCTGGGTCGATGGCCGTGGTCATCGTGGCGCTGGTAGTGCAGCAGGGCGTTCAGTATTTACTGGCGACGGCATTGCTGGGCGGTCTGTTGATGATCCTGTTCGGCGTCTTGCGCCTCGGCAAGCTGGTGCGGCTGGTGCCTTATCCGGTGATGCTCGGCTTCGTCAACGGCCTGGCCATCGTCATCGCCATGGCCCAGCTGGAGCATTTCAAGGTCGGCGAAGCCTGGCTGAGTGGGACGCCGCTGTACGTGATGCTGGGGCTGGTCGCGCTGACCATGGCCGTGGTCTATGTGCTGCCGCGTGTGACCCGCGCCGTGCCGCCTGCGCTGGTCGCGATTCTCGGCGTCGGCCTGGCGGTGTATTTCCTTGATCTGCCGACCCGGACGCTCGGCGACATGGCCCACATCGCGGGTGGTTTGCCGATGTTCAACCTGCCGGACATTCCGTGGAATCTGGACACCCTGCGCATCATCGCGCCGTACGCGATCCTGATGGCGCTGGTCGGCCTGCTGGAAACCCTGCTGACCCTCAACCTGACGGACGAAATCACCGAAACCCGAGGCTATCCGGACCGCGAATGCGTGGCGCTGGGCGCGGCGAACATGGTGTCGGGTGCGTTCGGCGGCATGGGCGGCTGCGCGATGATCGGCCAGACCGTCATCAACCTCAGCTCCGGCGGACGGGGCAGGGTGTCCGGGATTGTCGCGGGCATGATGATTCTGATGTTCGTGCTGTTTCTGTCGCCGCTGATCGAGCGCATTCCCTTGGCGGCGCTGGTCGGTGTCATGTTCGTGGTGGCCCAGCAGACCTTCGCTTGGGCCTCGCTGCGCGTGCTGCGCAAGGTTCCGGTGAACGACGTGCTGGCGATCATTGCCGTGACCGTCGTGACGGTGCTGACCGATCTGGCGACGGCCGTGCTGTTCGGCATTGTCATCGCTGCGATCAACTTCGCCTGGCAGCAGGCCCGTGAGCTGTACGCCGACAGCCATGTTGAAGCCGACGGCAGCAAGATCTACCACCTGCACGGCACGCTGTTCTTCGCCTCGACTACACCCTTTCTCGACAAGTTCAACCCGGCCGAAGACCCGGCGCAGGTCACGCTGGACTGCCGTCACTTGAGCTTTGTCGACTATTCGGCCATCGCTGCGCTCAAGACTCTGCGCGAGCGCTATGCCAAGGCGGGCAAGCATCTGCGTGTGGTGCATCTGTCCGAGCGCTGCAAACGGCTGCTCAAACGTGCGGGCGTGCAGCACGCCTGAACCTGTATATGCTAAGTGTCTTTCCTGTTGTCGAAGGTGCGTGATCGATGAGTGCCGTGTCTCCTCTGGATGCCTACGAACGTGCGGTCCAGCGTGGTTTTCAGCCCGATGAGGCGCAGTTGCAGGCGGCCCGTCAGCTTCAGGCCTGCTACCTGGCGCTGACTGAACGGCGTGGCCGGGCACAGGGTGTTTATCTCTGGGGGCCGGTCGGGCGCGGCAAGACCTGGCTCATGGACCGTTTCTTCGAAAGCCTGAGCGTTCCGGCCCGGCGTCAGCATTTTCATCACTTCATGCGCTGGGTGCACAAACGCATGTTCGAGCTGATCGGCACACCGCATCCGCTGACCGTGGTGGCCAGGGAGCTGGCGCGTGAAGTGCGGGTGCTGTGTTTCGACGAGCTGTTCGTCACCGACATCGGCGATGCCGTGATTCTCGGTGGCCTGTTGCAGGTCATGTTCGAGGAAGGCGTGGTGCTGGTCTGCACCTCCAATCAGCCGCCGGATCAGCTGTACAGCCACGGTCATAACCGTGAGCGCTTCATGCCTGCGATTGTCGCCATTCAGAAATACATGAACGTCGTCGCGGTCGACGGCGGCGAGGACCATCGTCTGCATCCCGGCCAGTTGCACCAGCGTTACTGGGTGGCCGAAGCCGGACGTCCCAGCGCCCTGCAAGGGATTTTCGACACGCTCAGCGCCGGGCAGCCGATCCACGATTCCCAGGTCATGCTCGGCTACCGCAGCATCAATGTGGTTCAGCATTCCGACACGGCGGTGTGGTGCCGTTATCGGGATCTGTGCGAACAACCGCTGGCGGCGATGGACTTCATTGCCCTGTGCGACCGATTTTCGGTGATCCTGATCAGCGAAGTGCCGTCCTTGAGCGCAGCACAACGCGAATCGAAAATCGCCCGTGGCACCGAGGATGGTGTTGAGCAGGTGGCGGCGGGGGACCGGGAATTGCCGCAGTTGTCACCTCACGACGACGGCGTGCGGCGCTTCATTGCGCTTGTGGACGAGTGCTATGACCGGCGCATTCCGCTGTATGTCGAAGCGCAGGTGGCGATGGATGCGTTGTACACCGAAGGCTATTTGTCCTTCGCGTTCCGCCGCACCCTGAGCCGTCTTCAAGAGATGCAACTGGAGCGTTTCACCGAGCACTGAGGCTCAGGCGGCATCCCGTCGGCGCTGGGCCAGCATGTGTTTGGCGCCTTCCAGAATCAGCACGCCCACCGCGATCCAGATCGGTATGTAGGTGAGCATTTCGTCAGGGCTGATACTTTCGCCCAGCAGCAGCGCAACGCCCACCAGCAGCACCGGCTCGACGTAGCTGAGCAGCCCGAACAGACTGAACGGCAGCAGACGACTGGCGATGATGTAACTGACCAGCGCCGAGGCACTGATGATGCCCAGCACCGGAATCAACAGATAGAGAATGGGCGTCTGCTGGATCGCGAGCGGATGCCCGTTGGCGATGAACCACAGGCCGATGGGCAACATGAACAGCATGTCGAACCACAGCCCGCCCAGGTTATCGGTCTTGAGTCTGCGCCGCAGCACGAAGTAAAGCGGATAGCCCCCGGCGACCAGCAGCGTTTCCCACGAGAAACTGCCCAGTCGCCACAGCTCGTGGCCGACGCCGATCGTCGCAAAGGCTGCCGCGATCTTCTGCAGGTAGGACAGGTGTTCGCCGTACACCACGCGGCCGGTGAGAATCATGCTCAGCGGCAGCAGGAAATAGCCGAGCGAAACTTCGAGGCTGCGACCATGCAGCGGTGCCCACATGAAGATCAGCAATTGTGCGCCCAGCAGGACCGACGAGAGCAGCAGCCCGAAGAACAGCGCCGGTTGCTGGCGCAATCTGGCGGCGAGTGCACGCACCAGCTTCCAGTCGCCACTGATCAGCATAAACAGCGTGGCGCAGGGCACGGTCAGCAGCATTCGCCAGCCGAAGATTTCCTGGCCGTCCAGTGGCTTCATCAGCGAGGTATAGAAATACATGACCCCGAACAGCACTGAAGCCAGAACCGACAGCACGACACCTTTGTACACAGCGGCCTCTTGGGTCTATCAATAAGACGCTCTGCCCCGGTTTGGGGCAAACGGCTGCCAGTTTAGTGTGCGGACGGGCAAAAAGCTTCAGTGCAGACGGACTATCACGCTGCCGGCTTCAGAAATCGCCACAGGATGTCGGACTCGAAGTCCTTGATCACGCTGCGGGCGCCTGCTTCGCGAAGCTGCTGTTCCTGCAACCCGGAGAGCATCCCGAAGGTATGAATGCCCGCGGCGTGCGCCGATTGCACGCCTGCCAGCGAGTCCTCGAAGGCAATCGCCTCGTCTGCACTGACGCCCAGTAATTCCAGAGCGGTGAGGTAGGGCATGGGGTGCGGTTTGCCGCGAGCCAGCTCGCCGCCGATCACAATGGTCTCGAAACGATCGACAATGCCCAGTCCGGTCAGCATGGCCATGGCGTTCTCCCGTGGCGCATTGGTGACCACGGCGGTTTTCAGCCCGAGTTGCCCGGCATGGTCGAGAATGCGCAGCACGCCCGGG
Source organism: Pseudomonas viridiflava (assembly GCF_900184295.1). Lineage (NCBI taxonomy): Bacteria > Pseudomonadati > Pseudomonadota > Gammaproteobacteria > Pseudomonadales > Pseudomonadaceae > Pseudomonas > Pseudomonas viridiflava. The sequence goes on along the minus strand of NZ_LT855380.1, from coordinate 3,844,644 downwards.
ACGGGGATGGTTTCGCCAAGCTGGTCGCGAAACAGGGCTTCTTTCTCGGCCGCCAACGTTGTGTAGTGCGAGGCGGGCATATCGGGAAACAGACCGCCGAAAATCATGTCGTCCGGGAAGCCCATGACATTGGCTTTGTAATAGCTGATATCCATCGAGCGATCCCAGCGTGCCAGCAACTGGTTGTAAGCATTCAGGTGCAGTTCATCGGTATCGATGAGGGTTCCATCCAGGTCGAACAACAGCGCACGAAGGGCCATTGAGTGTTACTCCTTTGAAGGGGCAGTGGTGCCGCCGAAAGCCCAGGCGCCGCGAAGCGCCGGCACCCACGGCAACATGAGAAGCGGGTAGATGATCAACAGGCTGAAGGCGGCCTCGACGCCGATCCGCTCGGATAATAGCCCCAGCAGAAACGGCGCCAGCAGCAACGCGACGCCGACCGCCTGAGATGCCTGGGTACTCAACGCAGAGCTTGCGTGGGGCGCGATGCGCATCGCAGAGCCCAGAATCAGCGGGAAGAAGTTCCCGAGGCATGCGCCCAGCACAAAGGTGAAAACCGCAGTGCCCGCCAGACCCTGAATCAACGACAGCACCAGCAGTGTAGCGATGGCGCTGAAGATCACCGTGGTCAGCAGCGTCAGAGGCGATACGCGACGCAGTGCGAAACTGCTGGCCAGACGTCCGCAGACGGTGCCGGCAAAATAAAGACTCATCAGGGTCGCAGCCACCGAAGCGCTGGTTTGCACGTGCGTCTTCATGTATTCCGCACCCCAGAAACCCACACCCCATTCGGCCGAGATGCCGAGAATCACCAGTGCCCACAGGCTCAAACGCGTCAGGCGTGACGCAGGCAGCCCGTCTATGTTCTCTGTACTCGCGCCAGTCGCGGCCTTTGAAGGAGAGGTTCGAACCTCGGTTCGATGGATGTCCGACGGCACGCAGAACATCAGCAAGGCCCATGCGCTGATCAGCAGCGGAGCGGTGCGCCACGACAGCCCGATGGCAGTTGCTCCGCCCACCAGCAGCGCGCCCCCTAGCACACACAGCCCGGCCACGACGTGGGCTTCCACCAGTTTCGCCGCGGCCTGCTCGCCATAGCGCCTGCCGAGCATGGCTTGTCCGACCGCCATGACCAGCCCGCCGGAAAAACCCAGTACCACACTGCCGGGCAGTGTCATCGGCAAGCCTGCCGCCACGGCAAAGAACCCGCTGGCCACGATGATCGAGCCTATCGCAATGCGCCCCGTGCCGATGGCTGAAGTCCTGCGCTCAAGCCAGCGATACGGCACGCCGATCAGCACCAGACCCAGCGCATAGGCGGCGAAGTGCAGGCCGGTCCAGCGCAGGTCGAGACCGAATTCGTCGCGCAGAAAGGGCATCAAGGGACCGAGCATGCCCTGCTGCGCCCCGAACAGGCCGAACATCAGGTAGATCGACCATGGTCGTCCCTCCGCCCTGGATGAGGCGAGGGCTTGAGTCGACTCAGGCTGCGCCATCCCGCTCATAGGCCTGCCCCGGTGTCGAAGAGTGCCTGCCAGCGTGCGCAGCGTTCAACCTTGGCGTGGCTGGCTGCTATGGCATCCAGCGGCTCGGGACCGGTCGCTGCCAGCGTGTCGCTCGATGAGCCGCCGACCACGACCTTGCCATAGCGTCGGCTGATGGCGGCAGCATCGTCCGAGAGCATCCAGCCGAGCGCCAGGCTGGCCTTGACGGCGTGCTGCGAACCTTCGCGGCAGCCGAACGCCTCGAACTCATAACGTTGCGCATCTGCCGGTACGCACCAGCGCAGCGACGGGTGCTGCAGCGCGGCGCGTGTGGCGGCGGTGGACACCGTGACGCCCACCCACGCCCGGCCGTCGAGCACCGCTTCTATGGGGGCAGTCGAAGAACCGCTGATGGCAGGTTGCAGGCGGGCTATATCCGCCAGCCGCGCCCAGGCCTGTTCGCCGTAATGCTCAAGCAGTGCACTGAGGTGCAAATAGCCTGCGCCGGAGCGGCCCGGATCGGGCAGGGCGATGCGTGTCGACCAGGCAGGTGCGCACAGGGCTTCCCAGCACAGTGGCGGTTCCAGGCCATTGGCAGCGAGGACCCGCGGGTCGTAACAAAAGACGGGCACGAAGCCTGACGGGCTGAACCAGCGTCGGCCTGCATCGACAGCGTTCGGCGGCAGGCTCGACACATCGAGTGCATCAAGGACCCGCAGCCTTGAGGTCAGTGCAGGATCGAGGAGCGCAGTGGCGGCGGTGCCCAGCAGCAGGTCCCAGTCGCCGGCCGTGCCGTCGATTACCCGTTCGATCAGTTCGGACGTGGACCAGCGCGACAGGCGCACAGGCATCCCGGCATGCGCCTCCATTCCCGCAATGAATTCCGCGAGCTCGGCGTGCTCCATCGAGCTGATAGCGATCAGTTCATCCATGCGCAGGGTCACTCCAGCAGTCGGTGCAGTTTGGCGTACTGCAGCAGCATGATGGTTTTGCCGTCGCAGATGTCGCCGGTGTCGATCATGGCCAGTGCCTCGTCCAGTGGCAGCTCCAGCACTTCGATTTCTTCGCCTTCACCTTCAAGGCCCCCTCCGGCGCTCAGCCGGTCTTCGTCAAAGTATTCGCCGACGAAGAAATACAGCCGTTCGGTGACCGATCCGGGGCTCATGAAAGCCTCGAACACCTTGCGCACTTCCTGAATGCGATAGCCGGTCTCTTCCTCGGTTTCCTTGCGGATGCAGGTGTGGGGATCATCGCGGTCCAGCAGGCCGGCACAGGTTTCGATGAGCATGCCGTCGTGTTCGTTGACGAACGCAGGAAACCTGAATTGCCGGGTCAGCACGATGGTCTGTTTCAGCTTGCTGTACAGCAGGATGGTCGCGCCGTTGCCCCGGTCATAGGTCTCGCGGCTCAGGGTGCTCCACGTACCGTTGCGGCCGAGAAAGTCGTAGGTGGTCTTGCGCAGCACGTACCAGTTGTCCGACAGCACATCGACCTGCCTTATACGCACGCGATCCTTGGTGGCGATGGTCCCTGTCATGGCTTGGCTCCCAGGTGGGTGGCGTTCGGGGCAACGGTCAGCAGGCGCGCGATCATTTCTGGATCACGATGCTGCGGGGCGGTCATCACCGCCGTGTCCAGCGCATGATCACAGCCGTATTCGCAGGTGCCCTGGTGCTCGCCCAGACGCGTGACGGCTTCGGTGACCAGACGCCGTGTCAGCGTGAAGGTGTCGGCCATCCGTTCGGCCACCAGCGTCGCGTTCACGTCTTCGTGAGCTTCGTGCCAGCAGTCGAAGTCGGTGGGGATGGCGATCATCGCGTAGCAAAGCTCGGCTTCGCGCGCCAGCTTGGCTTCCGGCATGGCGGTCATGCCGATCACGGTGCCGCCCCATTGACGGTAAAGATGGGATTCGGCGCGGGTCGAAAACTGTGGCCCTTCCATGACCACATAAGTCCCGCCATTGAGCGCCTGCACGTCGGCGGTCTGGGCGCTGGCTGCCAGCACGGCGCGCATCCGGGAACAGACCGGATCACCAAACGGCACATGGCCGACCAGCCCCGGACCGAAGAACGTCTTGTTGCGCTGGATCGTGCGGTCGATGAACTGATCGATCAGCACAAAACTGCCCGGCGGCGCATCGTGGGTCAGGCTGCCCACCGCGCTGACCGATAACAGCTGGGTGCAGCCGACGCTGCGCAGGGCGGCAATATTGGCTCGCACGTTGATGAACGACGGCGGGATGGTGTGCCCGATGCCATGGCGCTGCACGAACGCGACCGGCACGTCGTTGAGCGTGCCCAGTGTGACGGGAGAGGAGGGTTTGCCGAATGCGGTTTCGCATTCCACTTGCTGGATGTCTTTCAGGCCGGGCAATTGTTGAAGCCCGCTGCCGCCGATGATGCCGATCCGTTGAATCTGCCGGGATGCCGATGAGTTAGTCACACGCTGCCTCTCGTCTTCAGGGTGGTTTCAGGTTGTCCGGTGTTTGCGACCAGACGCTCGTACAGTTCGGAAAGCGCCGTGGGTGCACTGCCGCGTCGCAGCAACAGGCCTTCGCTGGCGTTGTTGCTGTAGCGTGGCTCATGGATTTTCAGGTGACGGTCTATCGCTGGCAGGTAGTTCCAGCGAACGCCCGGGTACAGTGAGTGCGCCAGATGATAGGCATCGGACGTGGGGGCAATGAAGACGCGGATCAGCCAGCCGGTCAGACCGAAATAATCGGTTGGACGGCCTGCGAGGTACTCCAGGTCGCGCCGGTCGCGTGAAGTCCCCTCGACAAACCAGCGATGCTCCGTGAGCAGCGATACCCAGGCGAACACCGGGTAGGAGGTCAGCAGTGGAACCAGCCAGCCAAACAGCACACCTTTCCAGCCGCCCGCCCAGTAAAGCAGCGCAGCGACGGTCAGCAGGCACACCACACGGACCACGGTGGTCAGATGCGAGTGGTTCAACAGGCTGCTGCGGGCCATGGTCGTCAGGTTGACCCAGGCGCCACGCGGCGTTAGCGGATAGAGCAACAGCGCGTAGAAACCGCCGGGAGAAATACCGGCGACGTAGCCCCCTGCATGGACCCTGGCCCGGTTGGGGTCGAGGCTCGGATGATTGGGGTTGCGATGGTGTTCCAGCGTATGGGTCTGATGGCGGCTGCGCATGTCGCGCTTGAAGGCCGGGAACTGATAGAACACATTGCTCAGCCACCATTGCCATTCATGATTGGGACACAGCGCGAAGTGCACGGCATTGTGTCCGAACTCCTGCAGGGCGCGCAGGCGTCCGCCGGTCCAGAGCACCACCGCCAGCCACATCAGTGGCGTCGAATAGAGCGAGGCCAGCAGTACGGCGGCCACGATGTCCAGCCATGTCCAGAGGAACGGCAGCGGCGCGAACCAGCCGTCCAGTGGCCGGTAGTACTGTTCCTTGCGGCCGGGCGTTCGCGGGATCAGCTTGAGCAGACGCAGGATGCGCGTGCTGTCACGGTAATAGAAGGCAACCAGCGCACGCAATAACAAGGCCGTGGCGATCAGGCCGATCAGAACCGTCTGTGAAGTTTGCACGGTCATGCGCTCCCGGTTTCGGTTTGCACTGCATGGGCAGGGGCGAAATGTTCGAGCAGCTCGCCCAGATTCTGGAACAGCGGGGCACCGCTGATACGCAGACGCTCGATGTCTTGATGGCCGGTCGAGACCAGCACCGGCGACCAGCCCACCGCACACGCGACGTCGAAATCGTGCAGCGTGTCGCCGATGAACAGGGTCCTTGACGCCGGTGTACCCAGCGTCTGCTGCAGCACCAGCGCCTCGGCGGTCTTGCTGGTGGCCTGGTTATGGCTCAGCCCGACAACGTGCTCGAAGCGGTCATACAGACCCTTGGCCTTGAGCGTCTGCACCAGCACATCGCAATGCGATGCCGACAGGATTGACACGCCAATGCCGGCGCGCATGGCAGCGTCGAGAAACTCGATCACATAAGGCTGCAGCGGGCACTCGGCCACGTGGGCATCGAAGTGTTCGAGGTAACGCTGGACGATGGTCGGGAAGGGCACGCGGTCCAGATCGAAACCCAGCGCCGCGTAGAAACCGGCAATCGGGAAGTCGAAACGCGCCCGGTATAGGTCAGCATTGATGGGGGCGACATCGTAATGCTCGCCGCACCGGTTGACCGCGAAAACCGCCAGGTCGATGTCGTCGATCAGGGTTCCGTTCCAGTCGAACACCACGTGTTCGATGCCGGAAAAGTTCAGGGAGTCGTTGGTCATTGTCGGGTGTTCCAGGGCAAGAGAGCATTGAGCGCGATGCGCGAGGCAATGGCGGGGGCGTAAAGCCGGCCGGGCTCTACCACCAGATTGGTCACGCCTATCTGGGTTTCCAGCGCACGGCGATTGCTCGCCGAGAGTCTGCCCAGTCCCGCGCCGTACCAATGGTCGAAACGGGTACGCCAGGTGCGTTCCCCCGACGTTTCCGGAAAGCGGAAGTCTTCGGTGGTGGCCATGTTCCAGGCGCCGTCGACCACGGCGCACAACAGCCCCTGCAACTGGTGACAATCCAGCGAGCCTTCCAGCAGCGCCTCCAGCCGGGAATCGATGCAATCGGCTTCGAGTGCGGCAATGGTCATGCCCTGGCTGTACAAGGGATTCATGCTGCTCAAGGCGTCGCCTGCGACCAGCAATCCTTCTGGCCATTGCTCGAGCCGGTCATAGTGAGTACGGCGGCTGCCGGGCATCTTGAAGGTGAATACCTCGGACAGGGGTTCGGCTTCGCGGATAACGTCATGGATGTCCGGCACCGGAAGATCGGCGAGGGCTTGCAGAAAGTCGTCCGGGTCCTTGCCCGGAAAGTGGCCGAACCAGCCGCCGGTGGTCACCATCCAGCGGTCCCCTTCAATGGGGCTGATCACGCCCATCGAACGTTGGACCGGGGCCTTGGGCAGCACCAGCAGGACTTGCCATTGCTCGGCGAACGCGGGGATTCTGCGATAGATGCGCGACGCGTACCCCAGTTCGGTCTTGACCACGCTGTTCTGCACCGTGCCAAAGCCCGCCTCCTTCAGCCACGACGGCAGATGCGTGCCGCGGCCGCTCGCGTCCACCAGCAGATCACAGGACAGGCTGCGCTCGCCTGTGCCGTCGTCGATGAACACGCCGCGCACATGGCGTTGATCGTTGTCACCGGCAAACTCGATGCGGGTGACCCGCGTACCGGACAGGATGTCCACCTGCGGCACTGTCGTCAGGCAACGGCGCAACTGATTGTCGATAAGCCTGCGGCTGCAGTAATGGGCGTTGATACCGCTGCGATAGCGGTTTTTCCAGCGCCCGCCCTGGAACCACTTCACGTCATGGCCCAGGTCTGCCACCTGAGCACCGCCTTCCTCGAGTGCGCTCAGGATGCCGGGAAAGATCCCTTCGATGATCTGCTTGCCGCGCAACAGCAGCAGGTGAACATGGTGTTCCTGTGGAATGCTTTGACGCGGCCCGGTCTCGTCGTGGAAGTCGCTTTTCTCGATCACCGTGACACGCTCGAAACGGCGTGCAAGCACGGCGGCAGTCAGGCAGCCGGTCACACTGCCGCCGATCACCACTGCATGCCTGGCACGTGAAGCCGGTTCAGTTCGGGGAGTAGTCATTGAGCACCTTGGCCATGTAATGCAGGTCGTCGTCCGTCAGGCTCGGGTGCAATGGCACCGTCGTCAGAGAACGCAGCAGCCTGGCAGCGTTTGGGCAGTCGCGGTGATAACGGTTGAGCATCGGCATCTGGTACAACGGCTGATTGTTGTACTTGCCGATGTCCGATTCGATGCCGTGCCGTTGCTGGTAGTGCACCAGCTGACGTCCGTCATGCCCGACCGATTGCAGCAACAGTGAATAGCCATTGGTTTCGCCATGCCTGACCAGTGGCAGCTCGCGGAACACCGGATTGTTCAGCAGGCCCAGCAACCGCGTGCGGTTATCCAGACGCCGCTCCCGGTGCGCTGCAAGGTTTCGTGAGCGCGCCAACCCGAGCGCAGCCTGCAGGCCGCCCAGTTTCAGATTGATGCCCAGGGTCTCGCCGGTCAGGTTGCCGAAGCGAGTGTAGGCGCGGATACGGTGGGCCCGCTGATCGTCGTCGGTCATGACGAAGCCGCCTTCACCGGTCGATATGAACTTGCAGTCGTGGGTGCTGAAGCAACTGATGTCCCCGTGCTGCGCGAGCCAGGTTCCCTGCAGACGCGTCATGTGAGCATGGGCCAGGTCCTGAATCAGCGTGATTCCGGCGTCTTTCGCAAACGCCCAGGTCTCGTCCGAACGGATCGGATAACCCCACATCGGCACTTCGATGACGGCACAGGTCCGCTCGCTGATGCAGCGTCGCAGATCCTGCGGGTCAAGCCCGAAGCTGTCGGGCGCGACGTCGCAGAACACCGGCACCAGCCCGAGCGAGAGAATCGGCAGCACCGTACAGATGGGGCCGGTCGGTGCGACGATGACTTCGTCGCCCGGCCTGAAATCGACCCCGGCCAGCGCAGCGGTGACCGAGGCTGCGCCCGACGACACAGCAATCACATGACGAATGCCGTACAGCGTGGCGAGGGCGGCCTCGTACTCTTCGACCACCGGCGAGGTCCCGGTCAGGCCCGAGCGCAGGGCTCGCTCCAGTTCGCGCAAGTCGTCGGGCGAGTCCATGGCGCCTTTCTGCGTCAGGGTTCGCAAGCTCATGACGACACCTTCATCCCCACCAGATCCCACAGTGCATCGTCTGCGAAGACCCGGTCCACCATTCGCCGGAAGTTGGGAAACATCTTCAGATCGGCCGTCTCCTGAAGGCTGAAGAACCGCGCATGCTCGACTTCTCTGTCGTCCGGGCAGGCACGCAGACTGGTCGCCGTGACGTAGATCAGGTCCAGGTGATAATGCGGCCCGCGCTTGTCGTCGATGTACTCGCACAGCACACGCCACGGCTGATGCAGCACGGTGACGTCGGTTTCGAGGTCTGCAAGCGTTTCGTCGCGCTCACCCAGCAGTTGGGCGTGGATGCCGGTCTCTTCGAAAATCTCCCTCAGCACCGCCTCGTCAGGCGTTTCACCCTGCTCGATATGGCCGCCCGGATAAAGCCAGACGCCCAGCTTGCGGTGATGCAGCAGCAGCATCTTCCGGTCCGGGTTCAACACGAACCCGGACGCCGTGAAGTGCCGATCCAGTTGTGAGCGATCGAGAGGTTCGTTCATTTAGACGGCACCGTACTGGTTGATGCGCTCGGCCATGTAATCCAGTTCGGCGTGGGTGATATCCGGGTGAACCGGAATGGTCGTCATGCCCGCCAGCAGGGCCTCGGCATTCGGGCATTCGTTGCGGTACTGCGCCAGCGCCGGAAATTCGTACAGCGCCTTGCAGCCATAGCGTTTGATGTCGGAGGGAATACCGGCGTCATCAAGGTAGTCAATGAACGCACGATTGTCGGCAAAGTGCAGTTCAAGGTTGAGAAAGTAATAGTTCGGCTGGCCGCCCTTGATGATGGTCTTCTCGCGCACTTTGCTGTGATCGAGCTTGCCGAGAAAGTACGCCGCATTCGCCCTGCGCTTCTCGATCTGTCCGGACAGCGAGGCCAGACGGCTGCCACCCAGCGCTGCGGGCAGTGCAGCCAGTTTGTAGTTGAGACCGAAATCCTTGCCGTTGAGGTTGCCGAAACGGCTGTAGTCACGGCAGCGTTTGGCCAGGGCATCGTCGTCGGTGAGGATGAAGCCGCCTTCGCCGGTCGCCAGTGGCTTGCGTTCATGAGTACTGAAGCATGAGATGTCGCCGAACCGGGACAGCGGCTGACCGTTGAGCGTCGTGCCGTGGGAGTGGGCCAGGTCGAGGATGAGCTTGATGCCCAGCGCTTGAGTCAGGCTGTGCAATTCATCGACTTCGCTCGGATAGCCCCACATCGGGATGTCTATGATTGCTTTGGTCTGCGGGGTGATGCGTGCCTTGATCGATGCCGGATCCGCACCGAAACCATGGCTGCGGGTGTCGACGAAAATGGGGTTGGCGCCGGCAGCGATGATCGGATAGATGGTGCACAGCGGGCAACTGGGCGTGAGCAGAACATCGTCGCCCGGACCTACGCCTGAGGCATAGATCGCAACGCTGAGTGCTGCGCCACCCGAGGACACGGCGATGGCATGCTGCGCATCGAACCAGGTCGCAAGCTTGCTCTCGTACTCACCGACCACATCGCTGGTGCCCGACAACGGGCGTTCGAGTGTCTGCTGCATGGTCAGCAGGTCGTCGGCGTATACCGGACGGTATTTATCCGAAACGGGCGGGCGTGCGGTCACGGCATTTGAAAGATTGGCTGACATTTTACAGGCTCCGAAACAGGCGTTGATGGGCGAGGGGTCAGGCGCTGAGGGCAAGGTCGGGACGAACGGCATCGGCGTCGCAGATGCTCTCGATGACCCGGTAGGTCGGCCGCAGGCTTTCGAAGCTCGCCTCATAAGCCGTCTTGTTGCGCACGGCGGCGAAGAATTTTTCCAATTCGCCGAAATAACCACTGCGCTCGTAGCCCGAATCCAGCGGGCCTGGCTGCCAGGCGCCGCGCCAGCGTTTGCCTGCACCGGTGGCGCTGGTGCCGTGTACCGGCTCGTGCATGGTGATGTTCCACAGGTTGTTGAGCTCGACCATCATCGAGTTCGAACTGACGATCTTCATGTCGAATTCGAAGTAAGGGAACATGGTGCCGCTGAGCAGGCTGACCGTGGCGCCGGTGGTGAATTGCAGCTCCAGGCTCACCAGCAGCGAATCGCCATGACGCTGTACGCGTGACTCGATATTGCGCAATTCGCCGCCGCCAAAGGTGACGCCCAGATCGATGGTGTGGATCGCCTGCGCCAGCAGGAAAGACCGCAGGGTCGAATCCAGCCCCCACAGCGGTGAGGTCGGTTTGCTTGCGTAATGATTGAGCTGGATATGCACGATCTCGCCGAATTGCTCGGTACCGGTCATCTGTCGCAACTGGCCCATGGGTTTGGCGAACTTGAAGTTCATGCCGACACCTGTGACCACGCCGGAGCGATGGCTGGCCTCAATCAGTTCTTCCAGTTCGGCAAGGGTGAAGCAAGGCGGTTTTTCAACGAAAACGTGAACGCCTCTGGCCATCGCCTTGAACGCGAGATCCCGGTGCGCCTGAGGCGGGCAAGCCATGACCACCGCATCGAGCTGGGCGGAGGTCAGCATCTCGTCGAAGTTGTCGGTGATCATGACGTTCGATACGAAGCGATTGATCTGCTCGGCGCGGCCACGGTCGCTATCGCAGACCGCGACAATACGGATATCCGGCATTTGCAGAAGTGTGGGCAGCAGGTTTTCCTGCATCTGTGCGCCAAGACCAACGATGCCAACTTTGAGTCCAGTCATAATCATCTCCTCATCGGTAAAATCGGATGTATTCATTGGAAAACACGGGCGAACGCGTGCACGAAATCCTCTCGGGCTGCCTTGGGAGCAAGCCGATCAGGTTCAGCGTTCGGTCAAGTCGGTAAAGCGGGCCGGGTTGTCCTATATCGTGGAATCACGCCGGTGGCGGAGCCTGCCCTCGTGTGTTGCAGCCCGAGCCGGGGCAGGTGTTGTCGTCTGTCGGGTTTCAATCGCTGATCTGGCACGCGCCTCGCCAGTGGAGTTGTTCAGTTCTAACGTCCTCAATTGCAGGGTTTTCGCCAGCCGGGAGCGCAGCGATGCGTCAGCGTTCCGGTCAGGGGCAGGGCACTTGAAGACGGTTGCAAAGTACTGATGTGTTGCCTTGAACGAGGACGTTTCGCTGTCTGAGTGAAGCGTAGCCATAAACCAGTCTTCCTTGAATTGCAGGTTCTTCCCTGGCGCGGTCGATGCTTCGTGATGAAGCCGTCGCAGCAGACTGTCGCACCGGTTACGTGCGAAACTGAATCTATATCGACGCTTATTGCATGGCAACCTGCGCTCATAGAACCAAAGATTATTAAAAGACGTTATATGACTTATGTATTTGAATGAGATAGGCGCGTGGGCTTAACGATGCTTATGATTAATAACAAGTTTCTGTTTTGATCAATGAATACTGGCGTTTGGCCTAATTTGATAACATGTGTATTTGATTTTTAAGGCATGACCTCATAATTTTTAGACTTGCATTTATGTTGTAAACCCGCAGTTAACTCTTTTTATACGGATCGTCACTTGTGCTGACGGCATCCGGCCTCAACAAGGAGCATGCATGACTTCTTTCAGCACCGTAGCCCAGGATGCCAAGGCACGGGCCGAACAGTCTTCGACGCGTATTGCGTTTTTCATTGCCGGTTTCAGTGTCGCCTCGTGGGCTCCACTGGTGCCTTATGCCAAACAGCGGATGGGGCTCGACGAGGGCACGCTGGGCCTGTTGCTGCTTTGTCTGGGTGTGGGTTCCATCATCGCCATGCCGCTGGCCGGGGCGCTGGCCGCGCGATTCGGTTGTCGGCGTCTGCTGGTTATCTCGACGCTATTGATTTGTCTGTGCCTGCCGCTACTGGCGACCGTATCGAGTCTGCCGTTATTGATCGCTGTGCTGTTTCTGTTCGGTGCCAGCATGGGCGGCGTGGACTGCACGGCCAACGTGCAGGCAGTGATTGTCGAGCGGGCCAGCGGCAGGACCATGATGTCGGGTTTCCACGGCCTGTTCAGTCTGGGCGGTATCGTCGGCGCGGCCGGTGTCAGCGGTCTGCTGAGCCTGGGCATTTCGCCGTTCGCATCGATGCTGGTCGTGGTCGCTCTGACGCTGCTGGCGCTGGCCAAGGCCGCGCCCAATCTGTTGTCCTATGGCAGTCGCTCTGACGGCCCGGCGTTCGCCATTCCGCATGGCGTGGTGCTGTTCATCGGGCTGCTGTGCTTCACGGTGTTTCTGGCCGAAGGTGCAATGCTGGACTGGAGCGCGGTGTTCCTGACGTCGTTGCGCGGTGTCGAGGCTTCCTACGCCGGACTGGGCTATGCGGTGTTCGCCGCGACCATGACGCTGGGACGGCTGTTCGGCGATGCGATCGTGCGCCGAGTCGGTTCCAACCGGGTGATTATCCTTGGCGGATTGTGCGCAGCGGCAGGTCTGGCCGTGGCCACACTGATTCCGGCCTGGGAAGCGGCGTTGCTGGGGTATGCACTGGTCGGCGCAGGTTGCTCGAACATCGTGCCGGTGTGTTACAGCGCGGTTGGCCGGCAGAAAAGCATGCCGGAAAGCGTGGCAATCCCGGCAATCACTACCGTCGGTTACGCCGGGATTCTGATCGGGCCTGCTGCCATCGGCTTCATCGCCCATGTCAGCAGCCTTGAAATCGCTTTCATGATCGTCGCCGTGATGCTGCTGGGCGTGGCGATCGGCGGGAGCAAATTGAGGACCTGAGCCTCAGAGCCTGCGCGCCATGCCCGACACGCGGATCGAACTGCCGGTCTGCTGTGGTATCTCGGCGCGCAGGCGCGAACGGCTGCCCATGTCCTCGCCCTGCAGAATGTCGATCATCCCGCCGTGTGGCCAGCCGATGTCACGCAGATAGCCCGCCAGTGCCGCCGTGGCCGCGCCAGTCGCCGGGTCTTCGTATATGCCGCCAAAGGCAAACGGATTACGGGTATGGAAAAACTGTTCGCTTTCGGCATAGGCCAGCAGAATCGTGGCCCAGCTTTCGCGGACCATCAGGTCATGCCCGGCCTGTTGGTCGTACTGCATGGCCTTGAGCGTTGCCCGGCTGTTCAACGCCAGAATCAGATGTCCCGCTCCGCCATTGATGTAGGCAGGCGGAATGCGAGCGTCCAGATCGTCATGGCTGTAACCGAACAGCGCCAGTGCTTCGTCCAGCAGTTCCGTACTGACCGGCTTGCTGTGCGTGGCAGGTGATTGCAGCGCAGCCGAGGTCAGCGAGCCCTGGGCATGACCTTCGACGGTGATCTGTGCGTGACTGAGCGTGAGGTTGAACACCCCGTCGCCTTGCTGAGCGGCCAGTGCAGCGCCAAGGGCGATGGTGGCGTGACCGCAGAACGGCACTTCGGCCAACGGCGAAAAATAACGCACTCGCCAGCCACCTTCTACAGGCGCGGCAAATGCGGTTTCGGAGAAACCGACCTCGGCGGCAATCTGCTGCATGACCTGATCGTCAGGCAACGCATCGCCAATCCATACCCCAGCCGGGTTACCGCCTTGATCCCCATCGCTGAACGCAGCCAGTTTGAGTATTTCAGTCGCCATTGTTGCGGGTCCTTTGCCGTTGTCATGGCCTGACAGTGTGCTTCAGATACGAGGCGTTAATCCAACCAGAAATCCTTATCCGGTGCATCTCTGGGCTTGATGGATGACCCGCCCTCAAACCGCCTCGCATTTCGACAGACGTCGTTGCATAACCCGCTCGCGCACTTTGTCGTAGGCCCAGTTGAACAGCATGGTGTAGGGCAGGAACATCAGCAGCAGGCCAATATCCAGCACGAACGCTTCGAACAGGCTGATCGACAGCCACCAGGCGGCCAGCGGGACGACCGCCAGAATCAGACCGCCCTCGAAACCCAGTGCATGCAGCGCACGTGTCATCAGACTCATGGCAAATCCGAACCGGGCGCGCAGACGGTCGAACAGCGCGTTGTAAACCATGTTCCAGAGCATGGCGACGGTGGAGATCATGACCGTCATCGCGCCCATCATGGTCAGCGAGTGGTTCATCAGCCAGGCCAGCAGCGGGGCGACCAGAATCACACCGCCCAACTCGAACAGGCCGGCGTGCAGGATGCGCTCCTTGAGGGATTTGTTCGGTACCTGAGTCTGTTCAGAGGTGTTCGTGAGAGTGCGGCTCATGACGCGTCGGTCCTTTGTGCTCATTCGTGACAGCATTATCATCGGTCTTTTCGTTAAGCTGAAAATCATTACCATCGGTAAAACCGATAGAGGTTGCTCATGAGTTATTCACCCGAAGCGCTTGAAGCCTTCGCCCAGATCGCCGCGCTGGGCTCGTTCAGTGCGGCGGCTCGGCGGCTGGGAAAGAGCCAGTCGACCATCAGCGAAGCGATTGCCCGACTGGAGATCGATCTGGGGCTGGAGCTGTTCGATCGCTCGTCACGTCAGCCGGTGCTGACCGAAGCGGGCAAAGTGATGCTGGGTCGGGTCGATGACGTGTTGTGCGCTGCCGACCGCTTGCGTCGGGCCGCAGGAAGACTGGTCGAGGGCGTCGAGCCGAGGCTGACGCTGGTGTTGTCGGACGCCAACCAGTTTGCCGACTTCGAGCGGTTGATGGCCGAGCTGGACCAGCGCTTCCCGGAGTTGGAGATGGAATGCGTGTTTGCCGAGCATGGCGATGCGATCAGTCTGGTGCAGTCGGGCAGGGCGTCGCTGGGTCTGCTCTCGGCGCAGTCCAGTTACCCGCCCGAAATCGGCCATGCGACCATCGATGAGTGCGCCGATTTCGGTCTGTTCGTGTCGCACAAACATCCGCTGGCCGCGCTGGAACGGGTCAATTACCAGCAACTGGCGCGCTATCGGGCTCTGCGCCTCAACACGCTGGTCGAGCAAAGCATACCCACCGATGACCTGCCCACCAGCGGCCATAGACACTGGTCGGCGCCCAATTACCTGCTGCTGATGGACATGGCCGCATTCGGCTTCGGCTGGTCGGCGTTGCCGCGCTGGCTGGTGTCGCGCTATTCGGGCGGGTTGCTCAAGGAACTCAACGTATCCGGCTGGCCGCGTCGTTCGGCAGTGGATGTGATCTGGTCGTTCCAACGCAGTCTGGGCCCGGCCGGTTCATGGCTGCTGGATTCGCTTGTGCCATTTGCCGGGGAATGAACAGGCCTCAATAGTGAGGCTTCGTGCATCAGGTTCGGAACCGTCTGACATATAACTTCGAGCGTGTCCTTTAGCGTCGTCACCCCTGCATCCCGCAGGTGATAAAACAAAGGACCCCGCATGATTCCCTCCGCACGCCAGGGCGACCTGCACGTCTGCCCGATACCCGGGCACATTCCAACACCCATCGTCAGTGCATCCAGCGATGTGCTCGCCAACGTCATGAACGTCGCGCGGGTCGGCGACGTTTGTGCCTGCGGTGCCGTGATCGTCGCGGGCTTCCCGTCGATTCTGGTCAACGGCCGCCCCATGGCCCATCTGGGCAGCCCCACCAGCCATGGCGGAATGATCGTCGCCGGCAGCCCGGATGTGATGGGTGGCTTCAGTGCGGGTGGTGACGGTGGGGCGCGCGTTGTGGATTTTTCGCGGCTTGGGATGTTGCACGATGATGGTTCCGTGGATGAGGCCAGGCTGGATGCGTTGGTGAATGATCCTGAGTTGTTGGGCAGGGCTGGCAGCGGAGGTCATGAATAAGGTGCTAGGGGTGGGCGTATCGGATTGGGAATGTGGCGTGCGGGTCCATGAATGTTACGGCGGGGCAAATTTCAAATGCCAGTGATCGTTGATATTTTTCATATGCCGGAATTAATGTATGCGGTATAGAAAGCCAGGCCTTGGTTTTAAGTCTGTCTGCTGCATTATGTTTCTAGTCTCTCCTTTGGTCGTGGTCAGTATTATCACCCCCGATGCATGGCTCCATTATCCGGTCGAGGCAAAAAAAACGTTAGGGTTTATCTTGAATACCAATCATCGGATTTACAGAGGGACGCTTTATCCGGGCGAAAGCTCTTTTGATTGGGGCGAAATATTGCGCAATGACGGTTTTTTTATGAGGCTTGAATGGTGGGGGAGCACGGCGGGACGACAGTGCGTTGTAATTACCCCAACACTAAGGGGTACCGATATCTATCTTGATGCCGAAGGCGCTGTCGACACGAGCGCCGGGAGTGGCACTGATCTGGAATTGCTTAAGCCTTGCCCGTATGAGAAAAGTCCATGGTGATTCGCGCCTTTCCGATAGCGGGTCTCCATTTGGTTTGAAGTTGGGGTTGTCCGAGTGCTATTCAAAAAATGTATATGCAACAATCCGAACCACACACGCTGATGGACGCCAGATTCAAATGCCTGATGCTGCTTTCACCTTTCGCGGTGTGGCAAGTATCTACGCCAGATGTGACGCTTCATTACTCTGAAAACGCAACGAGCGAGTTGAGTTATATCTGGAATACCCATCACCGTACCTTCAAACGCCGTTTGCTTCCGGGCGAAACGACGGGTGATTACGGAGCGATTTTTCAGGACGAGGACTTCTTCATGGAGGTTTATTGGTGGGACAGCGGGAACATCAGCGGCTGTGTCCGAATCGATCCCAAGTGGCCTGAGACGCACATCTACCTGAAAGCTGATGGTCGAGTCGATACATCGCCTGCAGGTGGCACGGATGTGGATCGCCTGTATCCGTGCCTCGGGAGCGATGTTTAGCGTACGGAATTGTATTCGCAGGTGTGCCCGGTTTCGTCACGGGGCTCTCTGTCGGTGACCACTGCCATTCGCTACTGAGAGCCTGAAATCAACTGACGAGTTGGCCCTGATCGGGCGGCTTCAGGCCAGATTCGAGCAATGGCCGACTCGTGACCACTTCATAATCGGGTTATAACGGGGTGGAGTTTCCTTCATGAGTGAATCGGACATGGCATTCGACTGGCACAGCGATCTGATTACCCGCGACACCGCAGTAGATGCGCACTATCGAAATACCCAGAACGTACGGCGTTTCATGACCGAACAGTGCGGGCCGCAGTTCAGGTTTGATCGCGCCTTCATGGCCTGGATCATCGACGGCGAACCCAAGCGCATGGGGCAGGTGGTGGACGAGTGGCTGCGCAGGCGTTCGGTGGTTGATTGAAGACCTGTTGTCGCTCTGAAATGTGACGCAGAGCGAGACGGGCGGCATGCCCACGCGGAGCACTCAGCGTTATACACAAGTCCGCAAGACGCGCAAAACCGGGGCCAAAACGAAAGGGACTGACTGAATGCATACCCGTGGGAGGCGGCTTGCCGGCGATGGTGTCCGTTCAGTCACTGATAGGTCGCTTCAGAAAAAGCATCGCCGGCAAGCCGCCTCTTATCAAACAACCTGTAAACCACTGAAGAAACTGGATTTTGTGGGAGCGGACTTGTCCGCGAAAAGGCCAGTACATTCGACGCATATGCGGTGGCTGAAACACTGCATTCGCGGACAAGTCCGCTCTTATCAAACAACCTATAACTTACTGAAGAAACTGGGTTTTGTGGGAGCGGACCGGGCGGCGTTCCGTTTGTCCGCGAAAAGGCCGGTACATCCGACGCATATGCGGTGGCTGAAACACTGCATTCGCGGACAAGTCCGCTCCCACGACGCCCGGTGTTTGATGCGCGACAGCGCTACGTCGAAGACGTGGTGGCGCCTCCCACAGTCCGTGGTCGCCCCGCGTCCGCTTGGGGCGGCGACACGAAGCATCAGGACACCGCTGACTTTTCCAGCCATAAATCGCCTTTAGTTTTGCCAGCGGGCCGTTTTTCTCGTAGCGTGCTCGTGCCGGCCTGTTGAATGGGGAAACGGCAACGACCCTTCTCCCAGGTACAGCCGCTTTGACCCCGACCGAACTGCAACATCTTCAGAGCCGCTTGAAGGCTCTGGAGGACGAAAATGCCCTGCTCAAGGAGCGCCTGAGCGTCAACGGTCGCGAGGCCGAGGATGCGCTGGCGCTGTCTCAGGAGCGCTACCGCTTTTTGTTCGACGCCATGGACGAAGGCTTTTGCGTCATCGAGTTTTTCGACGGCCCTCATGGCCCGCTCAGCGATTACATTCACATCGAGGCCAACCCGGCTTACGAGTACCACGCAGGTATCCCCAACGTGGTCGGCAAGAAACTGCGCGAGATGGTGCGCGAAGAGGCCGATGACTGGGTGAGGTTCTACGGACAGGTGCTGGCGACCGGCGAACCGATCCGCTTCGAACGTGAGCTGGAGGCGACCGGCCGCTATCTGGCGCTGACGGCGTTTCGCATCGAACCGGCCAGCCGCAAACAGGTTGCGGTGCTTTTTCAGGACATCACCGCACGCAAGCGTGCCGAACGTGCGCTGCAACACCTCAACGAAACCCTTGAAGCCCGTGTTGTTGAAGCGGTGGCCGAGCGTAATGTGCTGGCCGATGTGGTCAACGGCACCAACGCGTTCATTCATGTCATCGACTCCAACTATCGCTGGATCGCCATCAATGGCTCGGCGTCACGTGAGTTCGAGCGGCTGTTCGGCGTAAGGCCCAAGGTCGGCGACAGCATGCTGGAGATGCTCAATGATCGGCCCGAGAGCCAAGCCGGTCTGCATCAGCGCTGGGCTCGTGCTCTGTCAGGCGAGGATTTCGCCATCAGCGTCAACTTCAGTGATTCCAATGATCCCGCCAGTCATTTCGAGATGCGCTACAGCAGCTTGCGCAATGCTGACGGCCAGCCGATCGGTGCCTATCTGTTTGCCTACGACGTCAGCGAGCGGCGCCGTGAGCAGGAGCGCCTGACGCAAGCCGAAGAAGCCTTGCGCCAATCGCAGAAAATGGAAGCGGTCGGCCAGTTGACCGGCGGCATCGCCCACGACTTCAACAACCTGCTGACGGGGATCACCGGTTCGCTGGAACTGCTCAAGAATCGTCTCAGCCAGGGCCGTTTCACTGAAATTGACCGTTACGTGGCTGCCGCTCAGGACGCCTCCAAGCGCGCCGCCTCACTGACTCATCGCCTGCTGGCGTTCTCCAGACGGCAGACCCTGGACCCAAAGCCGGTCGATATCAATCGACTCGTGGTGGGCATGGAAGAGTTGATCCGCCGCACGGTCGGGCCGCACATTACCGTGGAAGTCGTGACCTCGGTCGGGCTGTGGTCAACCTTCATCGACGCGCCGCAACTGGAAAACGCGCTGCTGAACCTGTGCATCAACGCCCGGGACGCCATGCCGAGAGGCGGACGGATCACCATTGAAACCGCCAATAAATGGATCGATCAGCGTGGGTCGCAGAGCCGTGACCTTTCGCCCGGCCAGTACCTGTCGCTGTGTGTCAGCGACACCGGCACGGGTATGACGCCCGAGGTGATAAATCGCGCCTTCGATCCGTTCTTCACCACCAAGCCGCTGGGGCAGGGTACCGGTCTCGGCCTGTCGATGGTGTATGGCTTCGTGCGCCAGTCCGGCGGACAGGTGCGGATCTATTCCGAGCCGGATCAGGGCACCACGATGTGCCTCTACCTGCCGCGTCATTATGTGGGTGCACCTGAAGAGGTAGAGACCGTCGAGGCGTCCGAATCGCTGAAAACCCAGAGCCTGCGAACCGTGATGATCGTCGATGACGAGCCCACGATCCGCATGCTCGTGGCCGAAGTGCTTGAAGACCAGGGCTACATTCCCATCGAAGCGGGCGAGGGCGCATCGGCGCTCAAGGTGTTGGAATCCGACAAGCGCATCGATCTGCTGGTGACCGACGTGGGCTTGCCGGGCGGCATGAACGGCCGCCAGCTGGCCGACGCAGCACGGGTCATCCGTCCTGACCTGAAGGTGCTGTTCATCACCGGGTATGCGGAAAACGCCATCATTGGCAACGGCCATCTGGACCCTGGCATGTGGGTGCTGACCAAGCCCTTCACCATGGAGGCACTCGCCAGCCGGATCTACGAAATGATCGAGCGCGAGGACTGACTCCGCGATCTGCCGCCTTCCCGGCTCGCACGTTCCGGTCACTGTAAAATCACGGTGTCCGGAACGTTGCGCCGTTAAGAAAGACTATGAAACTCTGGCGCGCCAACCTTTCGTCGCACGCGCTTGGTTCTTTCGAATCTTTCTATCCGATTGCTGCCTCTCAACCCTTGATGGCGATGATGTTCGCTAAGTCGTCGACTCGTCTCTGACGGTCGTTAGCTGATTTTGCCCAAACAAAACCAAGCTTTACGCCTGAAAGGGGAGAAATCATGTTTCTTCACAATAAACGTTTGCAGTACACGGTTCGTGTCTCTGAGCCCAACCCCGGTTTGGCCAATCTGTTGCTGGAGCAGTTCGGAGGTGCCCAGGGCGAACTGGCTGCCGCCAGCCGCTATTTCACTCAAGCGCTGTCCGAAGACGATCCCGGCCGCAAGGATCTGCTGTTCGACATCGCGACTGAAGAACTGAGCCATCTGGAGGTGGTGGGGTCCATCATTGTCATGCTCAACAAGGGCGCCAAGGGCAAGATTGCCGAGGGCATCCAGGCTGAGGGTGAGTTGTATCGGGAAATCAACGGGGCAGGAAATGACTCGCACATCACCAGCGTGCTCTACGGCGCGGGCGCACCGCTGATCAACTCCGCAGGGGTGCCGTGGACGGCGGCCTACGTCGATACCATCGGCGAGCCGACGGCCGATATGCGCTCCAATATTGCCGCCGAGGCGCGGGCCAAGATCGTCTACGAACGCCTGATGAACGTGACCGATGATCCCGGGGTCAAGGATGCGCTCGGATTTCTGATGACGCGGGAAATAGCCCACCAGCTTTCCTTCGAGAAAGCCCTGCACTCGATTCAGCCGAACTTCCCGCAGGGCAAGTTGCCAGGCATGCCGGAGTTCAGCCGCAAGTACTTCAATATGTCGAACGGCGACGCGAGCCCTCGTGGTCCGTGGAACAGCGACGAGGAGTTCGAATACGTCGAGCATCCGCTTCCCGCCGTCGATGGCGGAGACGGAACGGCGTCGGTCATGCTCAGCGAGGATGATGAAGCCACATTGATGGTCATGAAGCAGCGGACGCAATCTGACCCTTCTGCAGAGGTACCGATCACAGGGGCCGAATTGGGCTCGGGAGAGATGCCTGGCTCTCTGGGGAGCGGCAACGGTCAGGTTTGATCGAGCGGAGTCGATAAAAACTGCTGTCCTGATGGGATGGCAGTTTTCCATCGAGCAGCTAGCCGATGATCGTGTTTCAGCGGGTCGGCATCACCTGAAACTCACCTTTGGACAAGCCTTGCACGTCGTTGCCCATGCTGTCGCGCAGGCTCAGGTCGGCACCCTTGTCGGTCAGCTCCTTGAGCACTTCGGTACGCTTGAACAGTGCCGCGTACATGGCGGCCGTCTGGCCGGCGTTGTTGGTCAGGTTGGCTCCGCAATCGGCCTGTACGAGGCGTTTGGCGATGCTCAGCTCACCCTTGAAAATCGCACCCATCAGGGCGGTATTGCCGCGTTTGTCCTTGGCGCAAGGGTCGGCACCCGCGTCGATCAGGCGTACTACAGAATCTTCATGGCCGTGATATGCCGCGAGAATAAGGCCGGTATAGCCTTGTTCGTCCCGGACATTGACGTCGTAATGCGCTTCGATGAAGGTGTCCAGCATCGGATTGTTGCCTTCCCGCGACGCATCGAAGAACAGTGTGCGCAACTGGCTGGCAGTCTGCTCGGCGGTCAGGTTCTGGGCGGGTGTCGATTGGGCGGGCACGGGTTGCTCGGCATGAGCAACGGCAGTCAACAGCAGCAGTCCGTAAAGAAGGGTTTTCACTGGCGTTCTCCTGGTCTGGCCTGAACCGCCCCGGCTTTCAAGCACCGGGACGGCACATCAGGTCATCAGTCTTTGAGGCTGGCAGCCAACGATTTGACTTTGCCCAGATCGCCCTTGGCCACTTCGGTTACCCGAGTGCCGTAGGTTGGATCGGCCTTGTACAGGTACGACAGCATGATGTTCTTGCTCTCGGTGTCGGTATCGGCCAGCGACTCACCGAAGCTCTGGACCAGGTCGGTCTGCTCTTTCGGGCTGTACGAACGATACAGATCACCGGCCTGCTTGAAGTTCTGCTCACGCGTAATCTTCGCCTGCTGGGTGGTGCCGCTGATTGGCAGCTGGCTGTAGCGTGCGCTGTCCACGGAAGGACGCGGCTCCAGACGGCTTGGCTCGTAGTTGACACCGCTGGTGGTGTGGCCGGAGTTCATCGCACCATCCTGGTTGCCATTATTGATGGCGACTTTAGGCTGGTTGACCGGCAGGCTCAGGCCGTTGGCGCCCAGGCGATACATCTGGGTGTCGGCATAAGAGAACACGCGACCTTGCAGCAGGCGGTCTTCCGACGGCTCGATGCCAGGCACCAGGTTGGCCGGGGCCATGGCGACCTGCTCGGTTTCCTGGAAGAAGTTGTCGACGTTCTTGTTCAGGACCATCTGACCGATTTTCTTCTCGGGGACGTCGGGCCATATCTTGGTAGCGTCCAATGGATCGAAGTCGAACTTGGCCAGTTCTTCAGGCTTGAGCACCTGAATGTAGAGGTCCCATTTCGGGAAATCGCCTTTCTTGATCGCGCCGACCAGATCGTTGGTCAGGTGGCTGTAGTCCTTGGACTGGACCTTGGCGACTTCGTCCGGATCAAGATTCTTGATGCCTTGCAGGGTTTTCCAGTGGAACTTGACGTAGTGCACTTCGCCTTTGGCGTTGACCAGTTTGTAGGCGTGCACACCGTTGCCGTCCATGAAGCGGTAGCCGGCTGGCGTCCCTTCGTTGGAGTAGAGCAGGGTCAGGGTGCGGGTAGCTTCAGGCACGTGGGAGAAGAAGTCGAAGCGACGTGAGTCATTGTCCAGGTTGGTGCGTGGATCAGGTTTGAAAGCATGCACCATGTCCGGGAACTTGATGGCATCGCGGATGAAGAAGGTCGGGAAGTTGTTGCCTACCAGGTCCCAGTTACCGTCTGCCGTGTAGAACTTTGTCGCGAAGCCGTGCGGGTCGCGCAGGGTTTCAGGCGAGTGGTTACCGTGCACCACGGAAGAGAAACGTACGAAGACCGGGGTTTTTTCGCCGGACTTGAAAACGGTCGCCTTGCTCAGGTCGCTGATGTCGGCCGATGCGGTGAACTCGCCTTTCACGCCTGTACCACGGGCATGCACCACACGCTCCGGGATGCGTTCGCGGTCGAAACGCTGCAGTTTCTGCAGCAGTTGAACGTCCTGCAGCAGCACCGGGCCCTGGGCACCTGCTGTCTGGGAGTTCTGGTTGTCCCCGACCGCCGCGCCATTGTCGCGGGTCAGGGTGTCGGCTGCGTAGGCGGCCGGAATGCTGATAAGGCCGACTGCTGTTAAACGAACCATGTTTCTGGACCAGTTTAATAACGGCATTTTGAATCCCTCATATTTTTTTAGTAGGCGACGCCATGTTATGCGCGCGGGAGGAAAGTGGGCGATTATAAAAATCAATCGGGGTGATTGAGATAAATACTGGTGCCGGAAGGGAACCGAGTGTCTGGTTGTCTTGAAAGTAGTGTCGGCCGTTTAAAGGGTAGTGGCATTAAATATTAATTCATGTAGTTCAGTGGCTTTATATTGAGCTACTAATACTATAAGCTTATGATAATTATGGATTTATTAAATTAAACAGTGCCACTATGTACTGCATTTCAGAGGGTGGTTTTTCGGTTAATGAAAACCAGTCGCATTGTTCATAAATAAGGATTTTGGCGTAAAACTTTAAGTTTTAGAACGAGCGTCCCAGAGTAAAGAGCGTTTATTGTTTGGAGTGGTGGCTCATTGATGTTGGTTTTTCATGTCCACAGCTTGCACTAAGAAATAAGCTGTAACAGTTCTGTCGGTAATAACTAAGTCAGACGTTGGCATGGAAACTCCGATTGAAGCTCTCTGGTTCGGCTCACGACCCTGGCGGGTTATCATGTCGCGCCACCTGCCTCAGGCAAGCCTCACCCTCGGAGCCAGACGTTCAATGTCCACTGTCATGCTGTTGCAAAGCCCGCCGCCGGAATTCATTCGAAGCCAGATCCAACAGATGGTGGTCGATTACGTCACCGATATCAGTCTGGTTGCCATCTCGCCGATCAATCCGCTGTATAACCTCTATCAGTACGGGGTCGGTTACGAGGTGCATCTGTACCTCAATGCAATGGACGGCTCCGGCAGCATGGCCGTCGAACTGATCGTAGCCCTGGATGACGAGGACCCGGAAACGGTATTGGGTTTTCTGTTGTATCTGCCGGTGCAGGGCGATCAGGAGGCGTGCGCGGTGACATACCTTGCAGTCAGGGAAAGCCATCGCGGTCAAGGCATCGCGCGCTCGATGCTGGAGAAGATGGTCGGCCGATACCCGCATGCAGAGTTGTACTGCGTGGTCGACAAGGTGCCGTATTTCGAGTCGCTGGGCTTTCAGGTGTTGGGCGCGCGCGGACCGCACGTGATCATGAACACTCGTGATCACGGCACCGAAGGGTTGCTCGCAGTGATGGACATCGCGCCGATCTACAGCTCGGTGGAAGTGCGGCAGATTCACGCCTACCTGCTCAAACAGCACGGAGACAAGGCGATGGCTGATGCCGAGAAAGAACGGGACCGACGCCTTGACCGGATGACGCAGGAGGCGAAGGCCTTTGTCGAGCAGCATCGAGGACAGCATGGGACACAGCAGCCGATTCTGCTTCACTGATCATCAACCACCAGCGTCTGGCGGGGCCCGAATGAGTGTTTCGCAGCATCTTATGCCGATGTGTAATTAATTTTGCGGCGTGTTGAACGTTTGCGAGATGAGTGAAGTCACTATGACATCATTGCTGAGTGCTAAATCATTTCAGCTTAGTCGTCATCCCTCATCTCGCAACGGTCCACCCTATGAATATCCTGCGTCAGTTCAAGTTTTCGACCAAGCTTCTCTCGGCGTTCATCATCTGTGCGCTTATTACACTGGCTGTGGGTGGGTTGGGCATGACGGGCGTGACCCGTCTGGGCAATGCGCTGGAACAGACGTTTTCCAACAATCTGGTTTCGGTCGGCAACACCAATGAAACGCTGACCAGCATGACTGCCCATAACCGTGGCTTGTATCGCCTGCTGGACGCTCAGGACGGCGGTGTATCGGAAACCGACAAGGAGCGTGTTCGCCAGGCACTGGCCGACGACCTGGCTCGCGCTCAGAAAGTGTTTGCCGCTTACCGTGCGACGCCGCTTGAAGACGACGAACGTGTAGCTGGCGATCAGCTTGAGCAGATGTTGCCTGCCTACATTGCGGGTTCGCAGCAAGTGGTCGAGATGATGAGGGCCGGTGATCTGCAGAACGCCAGGACCCGCCTCAACGCCCTGTCCACCGAAGGGTTTGTGAAAATTCGCGCTTATCTGCGCACCATCATCGATTCCAACAACCGCCAGATCAAGGAAGGCGCTGTAGCGGCTGCGGAGCTGAGAAACAAGTCCGTGATGATGCTGGAAATCGGCGTCGTGATCGCGTTCATCGTGGCGATTCTGCTGGGCATCTTCATCACCCGCATGATTACCCGTCCGCTGGCAGTTGCCGTGGTCAGCGCCCAACGCATCGCTGGCGGTGACCTGACCCAGCCGATCGTCTCCACCAGTAGCGATGAAGCCGGGCTGTTGCTCGATGCCCTGTCGAACATGCAGGACGGTTTGAAAGGCACCATTCAACAGATTGCCAGTGCTTCCGATCAATTGGCCTCGGCGGCGGAAGAATTGAGTGCTGTGACCAACGAGAGCACCCGTGGGCTGACGCGTCAGAACGATGAAATCCAGCAGGCGGCGACGGCCGTCAATCAGATGACGGCCGCCGTTGAAGAAGTGGCGCGCAATGCTGTGTCGACTTCTGAAGCCTCGAAGACCGCAACCGAAGATGCTGTGGATGGTCGCGGACAGGTGGATCACACCGTCAAGGGCATCACCACCATGGTGCATGAGATCACCGAGTCGACCGAGGCGGTTTCCGAGCTGGCCGGGCATGTGCGCGAGATCAGCAAGGTGCTGGACGTGATCCGCAGCATTGCCGAACAGACCAACCTGCTGGCACTCAACGCGGCCATCGAAGCTGCACGAGCAGGCGAGCAGGGTCGCGGTTTTGCGGTGGTGGCCGACGAGGTGCGCGCACTGGCTCATCGCACCCAGGCGTCGACTGTGGAAATCGAAGGCATGATCAGCACCGTACAGTCGGGTGCCGACGGCGCCGTGGCAGCCATGGGCAAGAGCCTGTCGCTGGCCACTCATACTCAGGAACAGGCCCTGCGCGCCGGTACTGCGCTGGAGAAAATCACTCAGGGTGTCGCGACCATCAACGAGCGCAATCTGGTGATCGCCTCGGCGTCGGAAGAACAGGCCCAGGTGGCCCGCGAAGTGGACCGCAACCTGCTGAACATTCAGGACCTCTCGACCCAGAGCGCGGCCGGTGCCGACCAGACCAATGCATCGAGTCAGGAGCTTTCGCGACTGGCGACGTCCTTCAATGGAATGGTGGCGAAGTTCAAGCTCTGATGGGGCAGATACCTCGGCTCCCGCTGAAGAAATGCACTATCTGCTGCATCTGATGCGGGTGGCGCCTCCCACAGTTGGATATCTGTGCAAGAACACCATTTTCCCAGCCGCTACGGTTCTCTGCCTGCCTGATCGCAATAATCCCGGCACCGTCCGCAAAAAGCAGTTGCATCTCACCGGGTCAGGTCGCGCATGATAGGCGCACTCAATCCGTCGGAGATTTTCATGGGGTCCATCACGTCCGTCCTGCGCGTAGCGGTACTGTCACTCGGGGTTCTTGTCGCCCAGTCGGCTCTGGCCTCTGACGAGACGCAACTGATTGACTCGCTCAATGCCTGGCGCGGTCAGGTGCAGCGCTGTGGTGATCAGGTGTCCATGGAGCTGCCGCCGCTGGTCAGTGACCCGCGTCTGATCCTGCCCGCCAGTGGCGGGGTGGACCTGCAACAGGCACTGTCGCGCGCGTCCTATCCGATGGTCACCGTGCAGGCCATCAGCCTTTCCGGGCCGCGTGATGCGGCGTCGGCGCTGAAGGCCGTGCAGGAAAGCTTCTGCAAGGTTGTGCTCGATCCGCAGTTCATCGATATCGGCGTGAGCCGCGAAGGGCAGGATTGGCGCATTGTGCTGGCGCGCTCGCTGGTCGCGGCGCGTCTGGGAGACTGGCAGGCCGAAGGTCAGAAGGTCCTGGAGATGATCAACGTCGCTCGCACTACGCCACGCCAATGCGGGACACAGGCGTTTCCTGCCACCACACCGCTGGCCTGGAACGCCACGCTGGGTACGGCGGCTCAAGCTCATTCCCAGTCCATGGCCAACAACAATTTCTTCGATCACAAGGACCGGGAAGGGCGCATGCCCGGTGATCGGGCGGAGCTGGCTGGCTACATCGGTCAGCAGGTGGGCGAAAACATCGCTGCCGGTCAGGACACTGCACGCAAGGTGGTGGATGGCTGGCTGGCGAGCCCCGGACATTGCGCGAACCTGATGAATGCCGGGTTCCGTGAACTGGGGGCGGCTTATGCAACCGATCCCAAGAGCGATGCAGGCATCTACTGGACCGCAATGTTCGGCACGCAGCAGTGAAAGCCTTCACTCGCTGCGTGCACGTAGCTGACGTTTAGAAGCGGAACGCCTGACGGCCGATCAGCAGCCATTGGCCGTTCTGCTTTTGCCAGATCTGGAAGTTCTCGATTTCGGTCGGCACCACCTTGCCACTGTTCACGGCCTGAGCCGAGAAGTGATTGCGCACCAGCGCGACATCGCCAGACATGGTGATCTTCTGGTTAAGCATCTTCAGGTCATTGAAGGCACTCTTGCCGGTTTCAATGTCGGCAATGAACGCCTGCTTGTCCTGAATGTTGCCGCTGGAATGCCCGTAGGTGAGGTTGTCGGCGGTCAGCGCCTGAAGCTGCGCTATGTCCTTGTGCCACATGGCCTGGGTCAGCTTGTCCACCGCCTGTGCCACATCAGCCTCATCGGACGGCGCGGCGACGACGTAGCCAGTGAACAGGCAGACAAATCCTACGAGCAGTTTGAGCTTTCTCATGTGCATTCCTTTTTATTGTCATTGTTGGGTGGCCAGAACATGCGCTTGGCATGGCATGGCCTGACAGACAGCATGTTCGTCTGTCGTCGTACAACTTAGACGAGGGGCGTATTTCTGACAAGTAGAGGCTGCTTGCAGACTGAACGATGAGCAGGAAGAGGCTGGAGCGAGGGGAGAGGCCGGGAACCAGGTTCCCGGCCAAAGGGGTCAGACGACGCGGAACTGTTTGGTCAGGCGGCTGAGG
This sequence comes from Pseudomonas viridiflava, assembly GCF_900184295.1. Classification (NCBI taxonomy): domain Bacteria; kingdom Pseudomonadati; phylum Pseudomonadota; class Gammaproteobacteria; order Pseudomonadales; family Pseudomonadaceae; genus Pseudomonas; species Pseudomonas viridiflava. The sequence continues at coordinate 3,816,262 of NZ_LT855380.1, read as the reverse complement.
TCAGCGGCCAGCTTGGTCAGCTCAGCTGTGGCAATGGCGGTCTGGCTGGAGCCTTCGGAGGTCTGGCTGGACAGGTCGCGAATGCTGACCAGACTGCGGTCCACTTCACGCGCCACTTGAGCCTGTTGCTCGGCAGCGGTGGCGATCATCAGGTTGCGTTCGTTGATCTGGCTGATCGAGTCAGTGATATCGAGCAGTGCCTTGCCTGCGCCATTGGCCATGTCCAGGGTCTTCTGAGCCTGGAAGCTGGTCTGCTCCATGGCGGTCACCGCATTGCCGGTGCCGGATTGAATCGAACTGACCATCTGCTCGATCTCCCGGGTCGACTGCTGGGTGCGGTGAGCAAGCGCGCGCACTTCATCCGCGACCACAGCAAAGCCTCGACCCGCCTCACCGGCGCGTGCGGCTTCGATGGCAGCGTTGAGCGCCAGCAGGTTGGTCTGCTCTGCGATTGCGCGGATCACGTCCAGCACTTTGCTGATATCGGTTGCCATGACCGCCAGACCCTGGACCTCTGTCGAGGTGACTTGAACCTTGGACACCATCAGGTTGATCGCTGAAACCGTTTCATCGACCTGAGCACGTCCGGCCATGGCTGCGGTGCTGGATTGCGATGTCACTTGCGAGGCAGAGGCCGCGTTGCTGGCCACTTCCTCGACCGCAGCACTCATCTCGTTGACCGCCGTTGCAGCCATTTCGATTTCATTGCTCTGACGCAGGATGGTGCGCGATGCATCCTCGGTCACGGCATGCATTTCTTCGGAGGTGGCCGCCAGTTGAGTCGACGAGTCGCCGATCAGGGTCAGCGCACTGCGCAGATTGGTCTGCATGGTCGCCAGTGCGGCGATCAGCTTGGCCGCTTCGTCGCTGCCCTGAACCGTGATGTTCTTGCTCAGGTCGTTGGCGGCAATGCGTTCGGCTATTTTCAGTGATTCGCCAATGGGGCCGGTCAGGCTGCGGGTATAGAGCCAGGCAAGAATCAGCGTGGTAGCAACGCCCACAGCGATGAAAATGCCAACCAGCCACAGTGTCTGACTGTAAGCCGATTCAGCGGTATCACCGGCTCTCTCGGCTTTTTTGTCGTTGATGCCGATCAGGTTCTTGAGCGAGGACTCAACCTGATCCGCAGCACTTTTCATCTCGTTATTCGATATGGCGACTGCGGTGTCCAGGTCTCCTGCGGCGACAGAGGCCAGATAACGGTCCTGATTGACCTGATAGTCGGCGTTGGCTTTGTTGAGTGCGTCGAATGCTTCGCGCCCTTGTGGCGTTACGATCAGTTTGCTCAGCGAGTTCGAATAGTCGGCGATCAGGACTCGCGCCTGTTTGATGTCGCTCAAGGCCTTGGTCCGACGATCCTGCGGCTCCAGCGGATTGCGCAGGCGGGCGTTGTTACCCCGGATACCGACAAATTCACGGTCCAGCATACCGAGCAATTTCACGCTGGGCAGCACATTGGTTTCGATGAATTTTTCCGCTTCGTTGAGAATCGCGGCTTGTCGCAACGAAAGCAGTCCCAGGGCGACAATCATGAGGCAGAACAAACCGAAGCATAAAGCCGAGCGAGGTGCGAGGTTGAGTTTGCGCAAAAACATGTGCCTTCTCCATGGGTGATTAGAAAGCCTATCGCCTGCATGGAGCTTTTCTTGATGACAAGTGCAATATAAGGCGCTCCGCGCATCGGTAAAGCCCAGCGGCTGGAGATGCGCGGTCTCTGGAAAAGATCGCCTGAAGCGTCAGGCAGAGGGGTAGTCAGCTATGCGTGGCGGCAACTCAACGTTGGCCCATGCCCAGCAGGAAGGTTTCCACCGCCCGATCTACCATGGTGCGAATCTGCTCGCAGCTCAGTGGCTGCGGGCTTTGCTGATAGAGTCGGATTTCGGTTTCTGCGGTCAGCAGCGAAGTCAGTTGAAGTGCTGCAAGGTCAGGGTCGATTTTGCGAAGTTGTCCGTTCTGCATGGCCTGGGCCATTAGAGTGGAGATGGTTTGCATGCACTGGCGTGGCCCGGATTCATAGAACATCATGCCGATTTCAGATCGACCCGACTCGGCGACCACCATGCGATACACGTCCAGCGCTGTGTTGTCGTTGATCAGCATTGCCAGCATTCGCTCGCCAAAACGGCTGAGCAATCCCCTGAGGTCAAGAGCCTTTTCGCTGTAGGTCGCAAGTTCTGATACTGCCTCTGCCAGGTGAGCCGTGGCATGTCGATTCACAACAGCGATGAAGAGATCTTCTTTTGACGGGAAGTAGCTGTAGATCGTTGCCTTGGAACCGCCCATTCGTTTGGTGACTTCGTTCATCGACGTGCGCTCGTAGCCCATTTCGAGGAAAACGCTGGCTGCCGCATCAATGATGGCTTCACGGCGAGCTTCGGTACGCACCTTCATTTAAATCCTCAATCCTTCAGGGAATCTTCGTTTGTCTGTGTAACGCAAATTAACATGGACTAAAACTGAACCGTTCGGTACGATTTATTCCGTCTCCGTGGAGCTTACTGGAAACGAAGCCTCAAATAAACGCCGCCGCATCAATGCCGAGCCGGCAGATGCCTGAGCCCCAAAGCTTCTGGCCCCTACTACCGTGTTGACCGAATCGTGGAGTGAGCAGACCTGTGAACATCATCGACTTCAAGAAGCCTCGCAACCCATCCGTTCGTGAAGTGGCGATTGCCAGGGCACCGTTGCTGGAGAAAGTCCTGTCGATCACGTTGAAGACGGATGCGCCTACGCTCATGGGAATCTGCAGCGATGGCCTGCGCAGCAACAGCTCCATCATCGGCGGCGAGTTCGAAGGTGAAAGCATTCGGGGTTCGGTGCTGCCAGGCGGCAGTGATTTCTTTGTCGAGCTGTCGAGCGAACTTGCCTTTTTCAACGCACGCTTCACGTTGCGAACCCGGACGGGCGAGTTGATCAATGTCGAGAACAAAGGGGTTCTTGTCATGGACGAAGTCGGGCAGGACCAGCTTCAGAACGGGGTATGGCCCATTTCCGACGGGCACTATCAATGCACCTGCACACCGCAGTTTCAGGTGCCACTGGGGCCAAACGACTGGCTGGAGAAAAGCGTGTTCATCGGCAAGGTCGACTATCTGTTCTATAACGAGAAGGTGATGAACATCTACCGGATCAAGTACTGAGCAGGTTCTTGTATCGGGTCGTCTTCAGCCCCTCCGACTGAATGCATACCCCGTGTAGACGGTTCGTCGGCGATGGCGTCCCTTCAGTCACCGATATGTCGCTTCACAAGACGCATCGCCGGCAAGCCGCCTCCCACAGTCCCCTGGTTGCAGCAAAACTTATGTATAACCATGAGTGGCCAGCCCGAGGTGCAGCTCCCACTTTTTCACCCCTTCGCCTTACTCCGTCCTGCGCCGTCTCTTTGCTCCGAAGAGCAGGCACGCCTGAAACAAATTGGTTACAATCCCGGTCGCGATAGCACAGTGCTATCTCTGCTTGCATGCCATGGACCGGCTACGCCCGTGGCATGCCATCAATATTTGCTTCGGGTGCCGTCTGGTGCGACACCTTCAAGGACGTTAAATGAACAAGCTGCAGTACGCCGCCATCGCACTGATGGGGTTGGTGTTGACCGGGTGTGTCTCCTTTGTGCCCGCAGGGCCCATTGGTCTTCCGGTCAAGGCCGTCGAGAATACGTTGCCGGTCGGGGCAATGATCAAGGATGTGAAGATCACTGATCCGGCCATCGATGAACTTCAGAAGCGAAACATCAGTTCACAGCTAACGGCGCAGATCGGCGCCCACGTCGAGCGTGGCGAGTATTTCCAGAAGATGATCGTTTTCCCGGCAAAACTGGGCGAAAAGGATGTCGAGCTGGCTTTCAATTTCACTTCTCTCAAAGGCAAGCGTACGCCACACCCGGCGTATTTCCCCGGCGCTCTGTTGACGCTGACGATCTGGATCTGGGTCAACGGTCCGATCTACGTCGATACCTATGATCTGGCGGCGGAACTGCGTATCAACGACAGCCATGGCAAGCAGTTGGCGCTTTCGCAAAAGACGTTCAAGCGCGACGTGAACACCGGGCTCTGGGACCGCGATTATTTCAACCCTTCGATGGGGGCCAATCAACTGACTGAACTGGTTGAAACGCTGCTTGTAGATGCCACCGGCCAATTGCCTCGTTGAAAGGGATATTTCGAATGAACAAGTTTTTGATGCTGTTGGCTGTGCTGTTTTCACTGTCGTTGCAAGGTTGCATGACCTATTCGCACCATGAGTTGGCGCAGGCTTCGCAATGGCCTCCTGCAACATCGACCAAGGTCAAACCATCGGCCTATCTCAAGGTGCAGGCCGAATATGCGTTGAACGAAGATCGCGCCAATAGCGGCACTAACATCGCTGCGCTGGAAAAGCTGTTGAAAGAAGAGCTGCAGGGCAGTCAGCGTTTCAGCAAAGTGAGCGTCGAGCGGGAGCCCTCCGATCTCTACGTCACGGCAACCCTGCGCAATCACGAAGAGGGCAGCCTTGGCCTGGCATTCCTGACCGGCTTCACGTTTTTCCTGATCCCCAACAAGGTCGACAACACCCTGTCGCTGGAACTCACCTTCCGCGATGGCGAGGGCAAGAAACTGGGGCAAGTCAGCAAGCAGGAAAAACTCACCACCTGGATGCACCTGGTGCTGATCTTTGCCCTGCCGTTCAATGAGTCGAGCGACAAGGTCATCAGGGATCTGGCGCGCAGCGCGCTTGAAGACGCCGCGGGTAAAGGTCTTATCTGAGCAGGTTGAAAGGGCTGGAGCTGCTCCAGCCCTTTCACCATCGTCAGAAGGTGACGCTGGCGCTGAGCCGCGCGGTGCGCGGCTCACCCACGTTGACCTGCAACTGGCTGCCGGTACTGGATGGGTAATACTGCCTGTCGAACAGGTTGTCCACGTTCAACTGCAGGCGGGTCTTGTAACCGGCCATTGGTACATCCCAGCGCAGAAACGCATCGGCCACGGTGTAGCTGCTCATGTAGAACGAGTTGGCGTCATCCCCGGCTCGCTCACCTACGTAGCGTGCGCCGCCACCGGCATGCCAGTCGCCCAGACCCGAAGGCACCTGCAGGTGATGGGTGAGGTACAGGCTCGCGGTGTGCTTTGGTGCCTGGCTCAGGCGATTGCCTTCGTTGCTCGGGTCGTCCAGCACTTCGGTATGGGTGTAAGCGTAGGTGCCGATCATGTCCCAGCGCTCGGCGATGCGACCGGTCACATCCAGCTCCACGCCTCTTGAACCGACCTTGCCGGCCGCCTCGCTGACGCCCGTCACGCCGGTCGGCGTGACGACGTTCTTCTTCTCGATGTCGAACACCGCCATGTTGAAGTCCAGGCCTGGCGCGAGCGCATATTTGGCCCCGACTTCATAGCTGCGACCTTCTTCCGGGTCGAAGGTGGTGCCATCGTCGTTCACGTCTTGGTTGGGCACGAACGAGCGGCTGTAGTTGCCGTACAGCGACAGGTCTTCGTTGACCTTGAACACCAGCCCGGCCATGGGCAGGAACACGTCATCATTCTTGTCCAGATTCACAGCGCGGCTGGAACCCAGACCCTGGGCGATGTATTGATCGTAATGCTGATAGCGTCCGCCGAGTACCAGAATCCAGCGGTCATTCAGGTGCCAGTTGTCTTTCACATAGAGCGAAGACGAGGTCAGCTGATTGCTCAGGTTGCTGGTCGGCTGGCTGACCACGCTCGGTTCAGCGAGGCTGCCGTACACCGGATTGAAAATGTTGAAACCATTCTGTGCGGTGTTTCGGTACGTCTTGCCACGAAACTTGTCGGAGTCTTCCTGCTCGGCACCGATCAGCAGGTCATGCTCCTGACCCAGAAATTGCTGCTTGCCGATGAAATCCCAGCTGGCATAACGCGTTTCATAATCGTAATGCCCGCCGTTGGCCTGGCGACGCAGTACGCCGGTGCTGGACAAGGTGCTGGGCTGCGCGATGGAAAGGCTGTAACGGTCATTGTTCCAGCCATAGGTCAGGCGGGTCTTCCAGTCATCGCTGAGCTGGTATTCAAAACGCGCAGTCGCGGTTTCGCTGATGCCGACGGTGTTGGCCCATTTCTCGTCCAGGCGCTTGTTGTAGCTGATATCGGCTGGATGACCACCGCTGAAAACGGTGCCGCGGTCGAACGGGCTGACGTAATCGTTGTACTCGTAAGCCAGCGTGAGGCTGGCGCGCTCGCCGGTCCATGAGAGGGAAGGGGCAATCAGCGTGTGCTGATCAACGCCGTAGTTGCGCCAGTAATCTTCGCTCTGACGTTCGGCAACCAAGCGGTAAGCCAGGCCGCTGTCGCCCAGCGGACCGGTGGTGTCCACTCCGAAACTGCCGCCACCTTCGCTGAACGCCGAACCGCTCAACGTTGTGCTTTGCACGTACTGCGGCTGTTTGCTGATCACGTTGATCACGCCGCCCGGTTCCATCGCGCCGTACAGCAGTGAAGCCGGGCCTTTGAGCACTTCGACCCGGTCAGTGGTCGCACTGAAGTTCTTCGACACCACCGAGCGCACGCCATCACGCAGGATCGAGCCATCGTCATTGGTGCCGAAGCCGCGCTTGACCAGCGAGTCCTTGGTGTTGCCTAGCGTGTTGCCCTGACTGACGCCACTGACGAACTTCATGGCGTCGTCCAGCGAGCGTACGTTGTAATCGGCAATGGTCTGAGGTGTCACCACATTCACCGACTGCGCTTCTTCCTTGAGCGGCACGTCACTCTTGCTGGCGGTACTGGCGCTGCTTGCGCTGTAGCCTCCCTCGCTCTGGGTGGCGGCCGATACCTGCGTCGCGGGCAGTGTTGCTGCGCCTGCGGCATGGGCCGTACCGCCAGACCACACGGCCAGGGAAATTGCGGACAGCAGAAAAGGACCGGGGCGGCGAGGGCGATGGAAGGTGTTCAAAGGAAGTGCTCTGTCAGGACGTTAATAGCAATAATTGTAATTTGATATTAATTCTCATGTAAATGAGGGAATTGTCTGACGGGCTTTGTATTGAGCTCCTACGCTTTTGTGTCGGGATCGAAAGGGATCCGCTTGCCCATGCTGATCAGGGGTTCCTGAACGTACCCAAGCGACTCATAGAAAGCCTGCACCCCTTCATTGCTGGTACGAATCTGCAGATTGATCTTGAGGCAGCCAAGCTCGATCAACGCCAGTTCTGCATGCCTGATCAAGGCGGTTCCCAGCCCGCGTCCACGCTGGGCGGGATCGACCGCAACCGAGTAGAGCCAGCCCCGGTGGCCGTCATAGCCCGCCAGCAGCGTGCCAGCCAGACGGCCTTCAACGATGACCACAAAGAACAGTCGGTCTTGCGCAGCCAGCTTCATGTCGATCGACAGATCCGGGCGGTTGTGCGGTGCGTCGTCGTTGAATACGGCTGTCCACAGGTCGATGACCGCCTGGCGATGCTGGTCGTTCGAGTACTCGATAACGCAATGCATGGCGCACTCCTGAAAAAGGGAACGCCGACGCTAATGCCTGCCGCCACTGCTGTCTATTCGGGACGTTACCTGTGCAGGTATTTTTTTTCGGGGCTTCAGCCTGCGTGTTTCTGCATGTCGCCCTTTTTGCTGACCTGAGGTAACGACGAGGGCGTTTTCAGTAACGTCTGTATGGCCTGACTGTACGCCTTGCTGCCCAGCCGCATGCTGTTGTTGTGCGTACCGCCAGGCACCAGCAGCAGGTTCTTCGGCTCCCGGGCGGCCTCGAACAACTCTTCGCTGAAACGGGCCGGGACGTAGCGGTCATCGGTGCCATGCACGATCAATACGGGCATGTGAATGTCGGCGATCTTGTCGACTGAATCGAATTTCTGCGACAACAGCCAGCGGACCGGCAGCGAAGTGTTGGCGATTGCGGTGGCGACGTCAGCCAGATTGGTGAAGGTGGACTCGATGATCAGGCCGCGTGCTGCCACTGGCGTCTCGTCCTTCTCTGCTTCACGACCCAGTTCCGCAGCCAAGTCCACGGCGACCGCTCCGCCGAGTGAATGACCATAGATCACCCGACGTTGCGGGTCCGGCTGCAGTTGCTTGAGGCGTTCCCAGGCAATACGTGCATCCTCATAGACGGTCTTTTCGGAGGGCAGTTGGCCCATGCTCTGGCCGAAGCCCCGGTAATCAATGGCCAGAATTGAAAACCCCAGCGCCCTGAGCTGTTCGATGCGAAACAACTGGCCCGTCAGGTTCCAGCGTGAGCCGTGCAGATACAGCACTGCCGGTGCATCCTTGCGTGGCGCAGGCCACCACCATGCATGAATGTTCTGCGAGGTGCCGAAATCGGCAGCCTTGAGATCCAGCTCCTGAACATCGGAGGGCAGGCCGCTGTACCAGCTGGCGGTGCCCGGCTCGATGCGGAACACCAGTTCGCGCTCCTTATGCTCCAGCACCGCGCAGCCGACCGGCAGTCCGACAATGATCGCGATCATGCATAACCATCTGAAAGGCCGTGCCTTGAAACGGTCGAGGGAGAAAGAGGGCATGAGGAATGTGTTCCGGTAAACAAAATGAAATAAATGCCGTTTCCGTCCAGGCGTTGCAATAGCCGACGGGAAATATCGGTTACAGGATATTGCGCCGTTGGCCGGTTGATCGAGAAGGGCCGCGCCATGGTGTTCGCCCTGAGTGGGAGACGACCTTGGAAGGGGTTCCCTCTCGGCGCGATCTGCTGATAGCGACAGATCGCCTTAAGATCCTGAACGCCTCGTTATTCAGAGACTTGCATCAGCCAGCTTCAGGGCGACGCGACAATCAGGCGTTTTTAGTCCGGTTTGTTATTGAATTAGCCCTTTTTGATAGCCCCGGATTATGCTGTAGGCGCAAGGGCGCTGTATTTCTGTCGCCTGGAGGCGCCGAAATCACAGTTTCATGGCTAACCTGCTCTGTAGGTTCTTCAATTTCTTCAAGAGGTTACCGCTCAATGTTTCTACATCGCCCCCTGGAAGAAAAAGACATTCCGATCGTCTGCGAGCTGCCCCAGAATGCCGACGAGCTGTTCTACATGTTCCCCCGGGCCACCTATCCCTTCACGCCGGCCCAGTTGGTGGACGCGTTGGAGACCCGCTACGACTCCACCGTGATCGAAATGGACGGCGAAGTGGTGGGTTACGCCAATTTCTCACGCTGTGATTTTCGCGACCGCTGTGCGCTGGGCAACGTAATCATCGCCCCCAAGGCCAGGGCAAGAGGCGTGGGACGCTACATGATCAGTTGCATGATGGACATTGCCTTCGACAAGCACGAAGCCACCGAGCTCATCGCATCCTGCTACAACCATAACGTTCCGGGTCTGCTGTTCTATCCGCGCATGGGTTTCCGTCCTTATGCCATTGAAGAACGACGTGACAAGCAAGGTGCGCGGGTTGCGGTGATCCACTTCCGGCTGCCCCGATCCGTGGAATGACGCCTGATACTGATCGTGCCCATCGCGCTGCATGGGCATGCATCCCGTGACGCTCCGCGTCACAAATGGTACAGACTACGGATTCAGTGAACCGGGCGCATGGCTCAGGTTACCTTTTCCCCTCGGTGACTCACGTCCAGTGCAAGCCGCCTGCACGGTCAGAAAAGCGTGCTTGAGGTGTTTCATAAGTGAACAGCCATAATCGATTTCGTGACCGTTCGTCACTCCAAGATCATGTCAAAGCCCGCGCAATATCCCTTTAATGACGCAGATCATGCCTTTCGCCGCTTGAACGCCTACAGTGAATCGTTTTTTCTGACTTTAGTTACAAATAAACACGTTTGTTGCGGCAAGGCGTGATCTACGCTGCACATTGCCGAGTCGATAGAGGCTGGCGTATAAAGAGTGTCAAGGATCAAGTAAGTGGCGACAATTAATTGGCAGGCAAGGGTGTGCCGGGTTTCAGTTAATTTATTATAAATAGCGACAGTAATCTGCTGGAGTCCGGCAGCGCTTACACAATAAGGAGATAGAAAGATGATCGCGAGTGGACTGTCTACTCTGGAACTGCGCAGTATCGTCGAAAGTGCGTTTTTACCGTTGCGTTGTACCTGTACGATCGCACCGGACTATTGCATGACGGTGCAGGTCAACGACCCGGATTCAGGCCGGGTTGAATTGCTGGTGACCGGTATCTCTGCGCACAGGTTGAAAAGCCTTCGCGACATATCGAATCTGGTCTCGGAACTGCGCAGCGAATTGCGTGACGAGCCTGACCACCAAGGTATCCGGCAGAAGCAATACCGTACGGCCTGATCACATCTGCGTTGGTGTGGTCTGTTCCTTATAGCTGCCCGGTTCCGATCTGCTCAGGTCGGGCCCTCCTCCTTTTGAAGCGCAGGACGTCCTCATCCGGGTTCGTCCTGCTTCACGTCATCATCTGTTTCATTCCGCTCGCGATGTCCCTTTCAGTCAATAAGTCGGCGCTGGATTTTTGTAAGTTTTGCTGAGCGTCATGAAGAAAATAAAAGTCGTTCATTGTGTCCTTATGAAAGCCACCCTGAGTGTTTTTCACCTGGCTTAACTGTGTGATCTTTTAAAATCAGGTACTTGCAACGGGTGAGGTCAGGGCGGATGCTGCAGTGGCTTATTTGACACTTTGTGGTTTCTTTGCAACTATCATTTCAACCCGCCCGCTTCGTTGTGCTTAAACCCTTCTGATTAATGCCTCGCGTTTGAACCTCGTTCGAAGGTTTGGCGGTAGCGTGGTGCGTTTTTTTCCTGCGGCTCGAGTGTCGAGCAGACTGCAGACACTGATCAGTGTATGTAACAGCTCATGTCCATTGATAAAAACAGCGGAGCCTTCAGCCGAGTTCTGGTGACGCTGCACGTGCGCTGTTTATTGTGTTGTGGGGTTCTCTTTTTAAATTGTGCATGGACGCTGGTTTGCAGTGTTGGCCAGGTATTCGATCATCCAGAACTTCTGGAATGCACCAACGTTTGGCTATGACGATGGAGCATCATCATGTTTGAAAAATCCTTGGAAACAGTCTGCGGTTGTGTCGTCGGCGGAGCAGGGCTTGCCGGTATGGGCTTTCTGTTCAATGCCTTGAAAAGCGGCACGCTGGCGGAGATTGCTGCAAGTGGACTGACGGTCATCGATGCCAGCGACAGACCCGGTACCGGTGCGCTGGGGCAATACCGGATCACTGCCAACTCGGTAGGAGACGTTTTCATCGATTGCCTGCGTGACCCGGCCCTGCGCGAGATCTTCGAGCCATTGGAGTATTCACCGGCCTATTGGCGTATTCGTGGTCAGGCCCAAAGTGCGCCTCAGTTGTCTGATGTGGGCCAACTGATGGTCGAAGCCTCGCGACTGGTGTTGGAGCACTTGACGCGCTGCTACGGGGTGAAGGTCTGGCATGGCACGACCATCACCGAAGTGATCAGCGAGGATGACGAGTTTTGCCTCAAGGTAGAGACGGAAGGCTGCGCCAGACTCGTGCGCTGCCAGACGCTCGTGCTCAACCTCGGCGGACGTCAGGATCCGCAGCACCTGATCGACAGTCTTGCGCAACAGGGGCTTTCACTGTCACCGGCCACCAATATCCAGAGTGCCGACCGGCTGCTGCGCATGAATGCGGTTCAGTTGCGCGAAGTGTTTGCGCTGGCGCTGGCCAGCGGTAGCCGTATCACTGTTGTCGGCGGTTCGCACAGTGCCTTTTCCATGCTGGAGAACCTCGCCGATGCTCTGGAGTTCGCAGGGCTGGAAGAGCTGACGCTGATCCATCGAACCCGGATCAGGCTGTTTTACGAAAGTGCCGAGCAGGCAGAAGCTGCGGGCTATGTGTTCGACTCTCAGCTGGATGTCTGTCCGGTTTCCGGGCGCATCAATCGCTCCGGCGGGCTGCGCTACCGGGCGTTGGACATTGGTCGCGAGGCGTTGAAGCACGGTCGTATCGGTAAAACCGGTGTGCGTGTGCAGTTGTTGCAGACCAGTGACGGTCCCGCCGGAGCATTCGAAAAGGCCAGACTCGCATTGGCCGAGTCCTGTGTGGTGGTGCAGTGTTCCGGCTATCAACCGCAGTTGCCTGTGATGCGCCATGGTGACGGCAGCCTGATCACCCTGCGTGAGACCAAGGGTGGCCTGGACTCTGATCAGGCGGGCTGCCCTATGGATCAGAACGGACGGCGATTGAAAGGGCTTCACCTGTTCGGCCTGGGTGCTGGGCTGGGGGCTGATCCTCAGCTGGGCAGCGAGCCTTCGTTCGACGGCCGAATCTATGGCGTCTGGCAGTTTCATCATGATGCCAGTCGTGTGGTGATTCAGGCCGTCACGGCGCGATTGCAACAAAAGGCCTCTGCCGTCGATACTTCATGTCTGGCCGGGTTCCTGCAGCTGGAACCGCGTTTTCAGGCCTGATGGCAGGCGGGGTGTGGGGCAATGTCCCTGAGCCAGGGTGCTCGAATGCCGCCAGCGTTCTGTAGAACAGCACAACCAGGAGATTCAGGGCCATGCGTATCTTGATCGTTGGGGCAGGGGCTGTCGGTGGCTATTTCGGTGGCCGACTGTTGGAGGCCGGGCGTCAGGTGTCCTTTCTGGTCCGGCCGGGCCGGGCGGAAGAGCTGGACCGTGACGGGCTCGTGGTGCGCAGTCCACAGGGCAACTTTCAGTACCCGTCGCCTCCTTACGTGCTTGCCAACCGGCTTGCCGATCCTTTCGACCTGATCCTGCTCAGTTGCAAGGCTTTCGATCTGGACTCCGCAATGGACGCCTTCGAGCCTGCCGTGGGGCCGGAGACGTTGATCCTTTCACTGCTCAACGGCATGGCCCACCTTGACCGCCTGACCAAGCGCTTCGGCAAGGACGCTGTGCTGGGCGGGCAGTGTCTGATTTCCGTAGACCGCGACTCGACCGGTGCGATTCTGCACCTGAACGAGATGCATCAATTGTCATTCGGCGAGCTGAGTGGCGCGTTGACCCCGCGAATTCTGCGGGTTGCCGAAGCCCTGGCCGATGCGGGTTTCGAAGCCAACCTGAGTCAGCACATTGTGCAGGCCATGTGGGACAAGTGGTGTTTCATCGCCACGCTGGCGGCGATTACTGCAAGCATGCGCGCATCGGTCGGCGATGTGCTGGACGCAGGTGGAGAGGGTTTGATCCTGAAAGCACTCTCCGAATGCGCAGTGATTGCGCTGGCTGCCGGTTACCCGCCGGATGCAAAGGTCCGTCAGCGCCAGGTCGAGTTGCTGACTGCGCGTGGCTCGACACTCACGGCCTCGATGATGAGGGACATCGAACGGGGTACACCCACAGAGGTCGAACAGATTCTGGGCGATATGCTGATCAGGCGTAACGCGCTGGGTGTCGTTTCGAATGAACTGTCGGTGCTGGACGTTGCCTGCACTCATGTCAGGGCGTACGAAGCACGCCGTATTCGGGAACAGCCGTGAGGTCTGAAATCGTCACGGTTACCCCTGCATTCAAGTAGTCATTTGGAGGTGCTACTCATGCCAGTCAAACACGATTTGTTCGCGGATTTGAGCTTGACCCGAGACGAGGTTGCCGAGCGGGGCAGGCGGGACGCTAGGCTGCAGCAATTGCTCAATGACTATGAGAGCGCCGACGTCGAGGTGCTTAATGCCGAAAAAGGGTCGGCGGGCGGTATCGGTGATGACGCGTTGAGGACACTCAAGGAAAAGCGTCTGCTTGTGAAGGACCGGATCGTCCAGCGTCTTTCCGAAATATAAACGGCTTCGCTGCCTGAACAACAGCTGGCCAATCATGAAAACGGCCCCTCCGAGGGGCCGTTTTCAGTGCTCCATCATACCCTCAACCGAGTCCCGGCGATGTGGGACGTTCACTGGCGAAAGACGCGCCTGTACCGTTGCCATCGTGCTCTGTCCCGGGCAGGTTGCTGTAGCTGCTGGAAGTAGGCGGCGACGACGAAGGTGAAGACAGAGAACCGCTTTTACCCCTCAGTTTTTCCCGTGCCTGCCTGACGATCTGTTGCTCCTTCGTCGTAACAGGCAACGCGGCACCGATCAGCGCTCCCACCGCAATACCCATGGCTGCCAGCGTCAAAGGCTGCTCGTTGACTAGTTGCCGTGTACTGCTCTTCATGTGCTCACGTTTCTCCTGGAATGTAAGGTCTGCGTCCTGCCAGGAGTCGGAGCTGCCGGAACTGCCCGAAAAGGTGTCGCGCACGCTGTGGGTCATGTGGGACGTCTTGTCCTTGAACGTGCTGGCCTTGTCCTTCATATGCGACACGGTTTCCTGCACCCGGGCCTTGGCGCTTCCCAGACTGTCGCTGACCGAGCCAGCCATGCTGCCAGCGCGCTCTGTGACGCTGCCAAGGACCGAAGAACCGTTGGACGAGCCGCCCGTTGCCGGACGATTGTTACCCATCATCATCCAGAGCACGCCGACGGTGGTAAGCACGGCAGGCACTGGATTGGCCTTGACGTTGTTGCCCAGATTGCCGAAAAACTCCCCACCGTTGTCCTTCACATAGCCCAGCGCCTGATCGACCAGTTGACCGGGCGACATTTTCTTTTCCAGCGCATCGACGATGTTGCCGATGCTGGAGCGTTGCTGATCGATTTCCCGCTCCAGGGTTTCCGGGCTCTTTTTCGATTCTTCTTCAAAATGTTCTGGTGTGTCGAAGCTGCTGTCGATGCTCATGAGACTTTCCTCTGAATGGCTTCCTTGTCTTTTTGCAGGGTGCTGGTGGTGCGCTCGGGAATCAGGTTCGAAGCGTCGAGTTTTTTATTGCCCGCCTGAACCATGAAGAAGCCGATGACCAGAGCCGCAACACCGACGATCAGTGCCGCGAGCCAGGGTTCCATGACGTAGCTCAAGGCATAGACGGCGGCCATCAGCACCATGATCAGGCCGCCCAGCATCACGACGGCACCCATACCGACGGTGGTGGCTGCTTGCTTGGTCGCCTGAATCGACTCACGAAATTCCGCCTTCACCAGCGCCATTTCCTTGGTCACCAACGCAGGCACTTCATGCGCCAACTGGCGGATCAGACTCAGCACCGACGTTTCATTTTCAGGGTTTCTGTCCTGCTGAGTATTGGGTGGGGTACTCATCACACGTCTCCTTTGGACAAGCCGGACCTGGACGAGCCGTCACGCGTGACTTCATCGTCCAGATCGTCGTTGAATTCGGTCATGGGCGGACTGTCAGGAATCCCTGTTCCGGGGCGCGCGCTGTGCACAACGTCATTGTCGTGTGGGTGGGTCGCGGCCATCTCTTCGGCGGCCAGCGCCGACGGGCTGATGGGATCATAAGGGGCCGACGAGTCGACATCCGTCAGATCACTCTGATTCGACGACCCGGATGTCGACGGATCTGATGCCGATGTACCCGATGTCGAGCTTCCAGACATTGGGCTGTCAGAAAAGCTCGTGTCGGAGGTCGCGTCGTTCGAAGAGGTGGACGCTTTCAGCAGCCGCGACAGACCCAGGCCAAGCGCCACGCTGCCGCTGATGAACAGGACCGGATTTTCCCGGGCGAGCCTGCCTGCATCCTGCAACAGTTGCTCGGCGTTCTTGCTGCGCAGGTTGTCGGCGAGCCGGGTCATCGCTTGCGCCATGTCAGTGACGTACCCCGACAGGCCCAGGGTGTCATTGCTGTCAATCTGCTGCGCCGCCGACTGAGCGTTCTGCGCAAGGTTCTCTATCTGCTCTGCAGCGCTGTCGCGGTACTGCTCGAAGTGTTCGCCTCCCTGTCGGGCGACATTTTCTGTGTTGCCATGTGCGTTGCGCTGGTCGTCATCCTGCAGTCCGTGCAGGTGATCCTGGCCGCTCGTGCTGCCGGTATGGGCATTGCCGCTCATGGAAGTTTCGTTGGTAGTCACCATCATCATTCACCGTTTTCTGTCCCCAGATAAAGAGAATGCTCGGCTCACTGCGTACTACGGGCTGGCATTGATGTGCTCGCTTGCAGAGAGTCGACTGGTGTTTTTTTGGCGATGTTCCGAGAGGGTGACAAATGGTAGTGCCGCAGTGGGCAGCGAAACGGCGGGCATAAAAAACGGCGTCATGAGAGACGCCGTACGGCTGATGACCTGCCGCAAGAGCAGATCAGCATTGAATAAGGGGGTGTCGCGAGGGAGTTATTGTGGGTCCTGGTTTGGAGCCAGTTCTGCCTGAATGCGTTTGTAGATCTCTTCACGGTGTACAGACACATTTTTGGGTGCGTTGATGCCCAGCCGGACCTGAAGCCCTTGAACGCCAAGAATCGTCACGGTGATCTCGTCACCGATATTTATGCTTTCGCCAACTTTGCGAGTGAGTATCAACATAATCTTTTCCTTGATGGCCTCTTGAAAATGCCTCTCTCAAGAGGCTGGCGTTTGCCTTTGCGTGGTGATTGTTGCCGAGTGCATCCAAATGCATCCGCCATAAGACGTTGCGGTGGTGAATTTAATTCCCTCGGTTCATTTTCTTGTCATCGGGATTTGCATCCACGGCACGACGAGTGCGCCAATTCTGCCCGTTTTGGCCTGAGAATGCCCGTATTTACTGGTGCAACTTAAAAAGTAACGTGATCAGGCGCACAAATCGGGTTTGCCATGACTGTGCTGGAGGCGATTGAGCGGCCTGATCCCGCGTTGTTCCTAAGCGTAGGCATGACTTTGAAACATTGCCTGAGCTTTCCGAAAATTCAACTGAAAGCGTTGTAGGCGCTCGTAGGAAACAGCTTTCAGACAGGTTTCGCAGACGCGCATCGAATCGCTCTGTCATGTTGTCGGCAGCAAACGCAGGTTATGTAGGGGCGGGCTGGGTCAGGAAGATAATAAGGGGGACAGGCGGGAAACACGGAAGGGCAGAGCGGTGACGTTTTGCACCTTTGCAGGCCTGCTGGCCCGCAAAGGTGCTGGACGTTTTAAGCTTAAAGCGCCATGGATAGCAGCATGATGAAGATCAGGCCGACAACCGAGAGGATGGTTTCCATCACGGTCCAGGTCTTGAAGGTTTCGGCTACCGTCATGTTGAAGTACTGCTTGACCAGCCAGAAGCCTGCGTCGTTCACGTGCGACAGGATCAGCGAGCCCGCGCCGGTGGCCAGCACCAGCAACTCGCGGTTCACGCCTGGAATCAGGCCCACGACCGGCGCCACGATGCCTGCACCGGTGATGGTGGCGACAGTCGCCGAACCGGTTGCCACACGAATCACCGCCGCCACCAGCCAGGCGAGCATGATCGGGTTGATCTGCGCCTGCACCGCCATGTGGCCGATCACGTCACCCACACCGCTGGCGACCAGCATCTGCTTGAAGCCACCGCCGGCACCGACGATCAGTACGATGGCGGCGACCGGGGCCAGGCTCTGGTCCAGCAGTTTCATGATCTTGGTACGGTCGAAACCGCGTGCGGCACCGAAGGTGTAGAACGCCAGCAGCAAGGCCGCGAGCAGGGCAGTGATCGGGTGACCGATCAGGTCCATCCAGATGCGGAACATGTTGCCTTCCGGCAACGCAACGTCAGCGAAGGTCTTGAGCAGCATCAGGAACACGGGCAGCAGGATCGTCACCAGCGTAATGCCGAAACCTGGCAGGTTCTCGGTGCTCGATTCCTTGGCGATCTGATCCATCAATTCCTGTGACGGTGTGCCGGGAATGTATTTGGAGATCCACTTGCCGTAGATCGGGCCTGCAATGATTGCGGTCGGTAATGCGACGATCAGGCCGTAGAAAATGGTTTTGCCGATGTCAGCGCCGAAGATGCCGATGGCCAGCAGCGGACCCGGGTGCGGCGGAACCAGACCGTGCACGGCCGAGAGGCCTGCCAGCAACGGGATGCCGATCTTGACGATGGACACACCGGTGCGACGCGCGACGATGAAGACCAGCGGGATCAGCAGCACGAAGCCGATTTCGAAGAACAGCGGGATGCCCACCAGAAACGCAGAAAACATCATCGCCCAGTGGACTTTCTGTTTACCGAAGGTACGGATCAGGGTCTGCGCAATCTGATCCGCGCCACCCGAATCGGCCATCAGCTTGCCGAGCATGGTGCCCAGCCCGAGGATGATGCCGACAAAGCCCAGTACGCCGCCGAAGCCGTCCTGGAAGGATTTCATGACTTTTTCCACCGGCATCCCGGAGGTCAGGCCGAGGAAGCCAGCCGCCAGGGTCAGCGCGACGAAAGGGTGGACCTTGAATTGGGTGATCAGCAGCACAAGGCCGACGATGGTCACCAACGCATCGACTAGCAGAAACGTCTCGTGGGTCATACCGAACATGGGTGTCTCTCCGGTTATTATTCTAGGGTGCTACCAGCAACTGCTAGCGCCATCCGTGCTTCGTGTGTGCAAGACAGCGCTGTCTTTTGCACTCACGCCTTTATCAGGCGTGGGAGTCTTTCCACCAGGCTGCCGCTTGCGTGCCAATCTCTTCGATGGACTGGGTTGCATCAACCACCAGTGTCAACGGTTCGCCGTACGGAGGCTCGAGCGTTGCAAACTGGCTGTCGACCAGACTTGCCGGCATGAAATGCCCCGGGCGGTGCGAGCAACGTTCGGCAGCGAGTTCTTTGGTCAGTTCCAGAAAAACGAAACCCAGACCCGGAACGGCGTCGCGCAGACGCTGGCGATAAATCAGCTTGAGGGACGAGCAGGTCAGGACAGGGTGTTCGCCACGGGCGAGCGCCGCGACCATTTCTTCACCCAGGCGGGTCAGCCAGCCGGCACGGTCGTCATCGTTGAGGGGGGTTCCGGCGCTCATCTTCTCGATGTTGGCCGGTGGATGGAAGGCATCACCTTCGATGAGGCGACCTCCGCTCTTGAGGGCAATCTCGGCACCCACAGCACTTTTGCCGCAGCCCGAAACACCCATCACCACGAGGGCGGAAATAGCAGTTTTCGCAGTTGTCACAGTAGGCACCTCATCTGGAGACAGCGCTGTCTTTATCCGGTGGACATCTTGTCCAGCCTGAGCTGTTCCAGTTCTTGTCGTTGTTTTGGGTTCAACAATACACATCGGAGGCTGTTCTCCGTGGCGACCCGGCGCGGGCGGCAAATGTGAAACCAGCGATAAAGCGTTGTCACGGTCCATGAGACAGCGCTACCTTATGGGGCATTCGACACATTTGGCAACCCCTATGTTAGTTGGCAACGCATGATACGCATTGGTTCCCGCTCTACCGGCCGTCCGACCCTCAACGAAGTTGCCCGCCTTGCCGCGGTTTCCCCCATTACCGCATCCCGTGCATTGCGTGGCGTCACGACCGTGGCGCCGGAACTGGTGGAAAAGGTCCGTGCCGCAGCTCAGAGCCTGGGCTATGTCGCCAACCCCGCAGCGCGGGCACTGGCGTCGTCCTGCAGCCAGACCGTGGTGGTGCTGGTGCCATCGCTGTCCAACCAGCTGTTCATCGAGACGCTTGAGGCGATTCAGGATGTGTTGCGCCCTCGTGGTCTGGATGTGGTGATCGGCAACTATCACTATTCCCCGGAGGAAGAAGAAAAGCTGCTGCGCAACCATCTGGTCAACCGGCCACGGGGCATTCTGCTCACCGGTTTCGACCGCACACCTGCATCGCATCAGATGCTGGAAGCCAGTGGCATTCCCTGCGTGCACATGATGGAGCTGGACCCTCGTCAGGGTGCCTACAGTGTCGGCTTCTCCCAGGAACAGGCGGGTGCTCAGGCAGCCCTTCATCTGCTCGGCCGTGGACGCACGCGGCTGGCCTACATGGCGGCCCAGCTCGATACGCGCGTATTGCAGCGCGGCGCGGGCTTTCGTCAGGTTCTGGAAGACGCCGGCCTGTTCGATGCCGAACTGCAAGTCACGACTCCGTTGCCATCGTCGATTGGCCTGGGCGGCGAACTGTTCGCCCGGCTGCTGGATGAGCACCCTGATGTCGACGGCATTTTCTTCTGCAACGATGACCTGGCGCAGGGCGCGTCACTGGAGGCCTTGCGCCTTGGCGTCGCCGTTCCGCAACGGGTCTCTCTGGTGGGTTTCAACGACCTGCCGGGCTCGGCACACATGGTGCCGCGCCTGACTTCCATCCGCACGCCGCGACAGGAAGTGGGCCAGCACGCCGCGCAGTTGCTGCTGGGTTTGCTCGACGGCGTACCCCAGCAGGCAAAGGTTGATCTGGGGTTTGAACTGGTGGTTCGCGAGAGTTCATGATTCAACCCTGGGCAAATTGCTGACCAATGGTGAACGGCCTTTACAGGCCTCACAGGCTTCGACGCCAGCCCCCGATGGCGTTGCCTTTCAACCCTGGAAAGCGCTTTTTGCCACCACTTTCAGCCCGCCTCAAACTGTCATTTCTGTCAGTACCCAACCCGTCCCGGCCAGTATTCAATGACCTGAGGTTTTTGGATCCGGGTGGCATAAGTGCAGTCGCCACATCGTTCGTTGATGGGGCCGTACCTTCCTATCTTTCCCCCATCGTGGCGGTCTCGCGAGACCTATTCACAGGTGAGTGACATGCACAAAAAAGCATCTCAGGACGTAAACGCTTTTACCCACATGGCAGATCCGGACGGCGCAGGAGTACCGCTGGACGTTGCATGGCTGACAGGCATCATTGCGCTGGGTTTCGTGCCCAAGGAAATCGTCATCAGCCCCGATGAAAAGACGCTCTATGTGTCTCATGAAAACGGTAGAGAAATCAGCGTGGTCGATGTCGAGACATCGAGCGTGGTGAGCTGTATCAAGGGGGCCGGGGCGGGCGATATCACCCTCAGCCCCGATGGCAGTCGGCTCTACACGGCAGGCTATAACAAGTGCTTCGTGATCAATACCCTCACGCGCGAGGTGATCAGGGTCATTCCCTCGGGCAGCGTCAACAGGATCGTCTGCAGCCTGGACGGCCGGTTCATTTATCTGTCGTTCCAGTATGCACCGGGCGGGCTGATCCGCCAGATCGAGACGGAGCACTACAGCGTCGTCAACGATTTCGATCTGGGTACCTTGTCCAATGCCTCGCTGGCACTTGGCGTCAGTCCGGGAAACGACCGTGTATATGCCTCGGCACTGGTGGATGGCATCGGCACGACAGCCGTCTCCGCGATCGGTACGATCAGTTACCTGCAGCACGATATTCTTGGCTTCACCGATCCCAGGTCACTGGCAGTCAGTTCGGACGGAACCCATTTGTACGTCGGTGGCATTGATGAGGTATACGTGGTCGATGCGACCACATGCAGAATGTTCTACCGCGAGAAAATCGGCGCACAGGGCTATCCGGTCAGCATCATCGGCATCACGCCGGATGACCGTTACGTGTACGCGGTTTATACCTGCAACTTCGATGTGTACAGAATCGACACGGTCAAGGGAACGGTCAGTTGCGTGGCCTTCTTCCCGTCTATGGGAGGCTCGGTGCTGAACGGGGCAGGTACCCGCCTGTACAGCACTCACACCGACATGAACTGGATCTCCATCTACACGCTGTAGCGTTACCGGCACCGATCCCGCCGCCACCAGCGCTTCGAGAATTTTCCGCCAGACAAACGCCGAATGTTTCTCCTGGCACCGCGCACGGGCCAGAGAAATATTCGGCACTGCAGTGCGGGCGATCTACGGATGCTTCCTGTCCTTGAACGCCAGTCTTGACTCATGCAGCAACGGCTCGGTGTAACCGGCGGGTTGCTCGCAGCCTTTGAATACCAGATCGCAGGCAGTCCTGAACGCTGACGAATGCTTGAAGTCCTTCGCCATGGCCTGGTAATGCGAGTCTCCGGCGTTCTGCTTGTCCACCACCTTGGCCATGCGCTCCAGCACGCTTTGCACGTACTGGGCATCGACCACCTTGTGCAGCAGCCAGTTGGCCATGTGCTGACTGGAAATGCGCAAAGTCGCGCGGTCTTCCATCAACCCGACATCGTGGATGTCCGGCACCTTGGAACAGCCCACGCCCTGTTCTACCCAGCGCACCACGTAGCCGAGCAGACCCTGTGCGTTGTTCTCCAGCTCTTCGCGAATCTGCTCCAGCGTCCATTGCGGATCGGCGACCACCGGGATGGTGAGCAGATCGTCGAGCAGTTGTTCCCTTACGTCCTCCAGATTCACCTGTTCAAGCGTCTGCTGAACAGCACGCACGTCGACCCGGTGATAGTGCAGGGCGTGCAGGGTCGCGGCCGTCGGCGATGGCACCCAGGCCGTGGTGGCGCCAGACTGCGGATGGCCGATTTTCTGCTCCAGCATGTCCGCCATGCGGTCCGGCATCGCCCACATGCCCTTGCCGATCTGCGCGCGTCCTCTCAATCCGCAGGCCAGTCCCACCAGTACGTTGCTGCGCTCATACGCCCTGATCCACGGCGCGTTTTTCATCTCGCCCTTGCGCAGCACCGGACCTGCCTGCATGGCGCTGTGAATTTCATCGCCGGTGCGGTCCAGAAAGCCGGTATTGATAAACGCGACCCGCGCCGAGGCCGCTTCGATGCACGCCTTGAGGTTGACGCTGGTGCGCCGCTCCTCGTCCATGATGCCCATCTTCACGGTATGGCGAGGCAGCTTGAGCACGTCCTCAATCCGGTTGAACAGTTGATCGGCGAACGCCACTTCGTCCGGGCCGTGCATTTTCGGTTTGACGATGTAGATACTGCCTGCGCGGGAGTTGCCGCGTCGTTCGAGGTCGTGAAGCGCAATCAGGCTGGTCATCACGCCGTCCAGAATGCCCTCGGGAATCTCATGCCCGTCGTGGTCGATGATCGCCGGGTTGGTCATCAGATGGCCGACGTTACGAATGAACAGCAGTGAACGGCCGCGCAGTTTGAGTTCGCCGCCATTCGCTGCCTTGTAGGACCGATCCGGATTGAGGGTGCGAGTGACCGGCTTGCCACCCTTGTCGAGGGTGGCGGCGAGGTCGCCCTTCATCAGGCCCAGCCAGTTGCGGTACACCTGTATCTTGTCGTCGGCGTCCACTGCAGCCACCGAGTCTTCACAGTCGATGATGGTTGACAGTGCCGACTCCAGCAGCAGGTCCTTGATTCTGGCCACATCGCTGCTGCCGACCGGGTGGCGTGGGTCGATCTGGATCTCGATGTGCAGGCCATTGTTCTTGAGCAGGATCGCGTCAGGCTTGCCTGGCTCGCCCTGAAAACCGACGTACTTTTCCGGCTGCTGCAGGACGGTCTGGGTGCCATCGGCCAGCGCGATGCGCAACTGGCCGTCTTCGATGCGGTAATTGCGGGCGTTGATGTGGCTGCCGTTGGCAAGCGGCGCGGCTTCGTCGAGCAGTTCGCGGGCGAACACAATGACCTTGGCACCGCGTAGCGGGTTGTAGCCTGCGCTGATTTCGGCGCCGTTGGAGGTATCGATGGCGTCAGTACCGTACAGCGCGTCGTACAGCGAACCCCAGCGGGCATTGGCTGCATTCAGCGCGTAGCGTGCATTACTGGCAGGAACCACCAGTTGCGGGCCTGCCTGTTCGCTGATTTCCAGATCGACATTGGAAGTCGTTGCCTTGACCTGCTCCGGCACCGGGCGCAGGTAGCCGATGGCGGTCAGAAACTCGCGGTAGGCGGGCATGTCGCTGATCGGGCCGGGATGCTTTTTGTGCCAGGCGTCCAGTTCGGCCTGCAGGCGCTCACGCTCGGCCAGCAATTCGCGATTGCGCGGGGCCAGTTCGTGGACCAGCGCATCGAAGCCTTCCCAGAACGCTTCCGGGTCCAGTCCGGTGCCAGGCAGGACTTCTTCCTCGACGAAGCGTTGCAGATTGACGGCCACCTTGAGGCGTTGGCATTTGATGAAGTCGGTCATGAGGAAAGGTCCTTGGTTAAGGTTCTGATCGTGCCAATGCTCCGCGTTGGCAAGCATCCTGTGAGGCTCTGCATCACGCTCAAGAGCGGACGCGGAGCGTCCTGGGCGGCGTTACCACGCTGGAGCATGGGAACGACCTGTTTAAGGTGTCGGGCCCTCAATCCGCATTCAGCGCCGCGATACCTGCCTTGGCGACCTGGGCATCCTGATCGGCCTTCACGCCGGATACGCCGACCGCGCCGATCACTTGGCCGTCGACGATCACCGGCACTCCGCCTTCCAGGGACGTCAGCAGCGGGGCGCTGAGAAACGCCGTGCGGCCGCCATTGACCATCTCTTCGTAGCCCTTGGATTCGCGTTTGCCCAATGCCGAGGTTCGGGCTTTTTCGATGGAGATGTAGCTGCTGATCGGCGAGGCGTCGTCCAGGCGTTCGAACGCCAGCAGGTGGCCACCGTCGTCGACGATGGCAATCGCCACCGCCCAGCCGTTGGTGTGGGCTTCTTCACGCGCAGCGACGAGCATCTGGCTGACTTCGTTCTGGGTCAAAACGGCTTTGATTTTCATATGTTCTCCTGAGAAGGGGGATGGAACTGTTCAGTGGGTTCCGTTGAGTGCCTGATCGATCAGCTCGATCCAGTGCCGCACCGGCGTTCGATTGGCGCTCGTCAGATGCGTCTGGCAACCGATGTTTGCCGTAGCGATCACCTGAGGTTTGCCGCTTTCCAGCGCGTTCATGCGGTTGTCGCGCAACTGGCGGGCCAGGACCGGCTGGGTGACCGAGTAAGTGCCTGCCGAGCCGCAGCACAGATGGCCATCCGGTACAGCGGTCAGGTTGAAGCCTAGACGAGTCAGCACCCGTTCGACCTCGCCACCCAGCTTTTGCGCATGCTGCAAGGTGCACGGGCAATGGAGTGCCAGCCGCGTGTCGGTTTTGATGCCCAGCGTTTCCAGAGGTTCGTCGCGCAGCACTTCGACCAGATCCCGGGCCTTTGCACTGACTTGCGCGGCTTTCTCGGCGTAGGCCGGGTCGTGACGCAACAAATGGCCGTAATCCTTGACGAACGCCCCGCAGCCACTGGCCGTCTGGACGATGCTCTGCGCGCCGGCTTCGATGGCTGGCCACCACGCGTCGATATTGCGCCGGGCACGGTCCAGCCCGGCTTCCTGCGCATTAAGGTGGTAATCCACCGCACCGCAGCAACCCGCTTCGCTGATCGGCGTGACGCTGATGCCGAGGCGGTCCAGCACGCGTGCGGTGGCCGCGTTGGTGTTGGGCGACAGCGCCGGTTGCACGCAGCCTTCCAGCATCAACACCTGACGTGCCTGGCGAGTGACCGGACGGACGCCTGCCGGGTGAATCGTGTCTGGCAGTTTGTCTTTCAACATACCCGGCAGCAGCGGGCGAAACGTGGTGCCCATGCGGGTCAGCGATTTGAACAGGCCCGCGTTGGGTACCACGTTGCGCAGGCCTTCACGCAGCAGCCGTTGACCCAACGGACGGGGCACGGCGGCATCGACGACAGCGCGGCCGATGTCCAGCAGATTGTGATAATCGACGCCCGACGGGCAGGTGGTCTCGCAGTTGCGGCAGCTCAGGCAACGGTCCAGGTGCAACTGGGTTTTCTCGGTGACTTCATTGCCTTCCAGCACCTGCTTGATCAGATAGATCCGTCCTCGTGGACCGTCCAGCTCATCGCCCAGCAACTGGTAGGTCGGGCAGGTGGCGTTGCAGAAACCGCAGTGCACGCAGCTGCGCAGAATACGTTCGGCTTCTTCGGCGCGGGGCAGTTGTCTGGCCTGTTCGCTCAGGGTGGTCTGCATGGTTCAGAGCTCCGCGTACAGTCGGCCGGGGTTGAAGATCCCTTGCGGGTCCAGCCTGGCTTTGAGTTGATGGTGGTAGCGCAGCAGCGGCGTGGCCAGGGGTTGGAACGGGCAGTCATGGTGCCCCGGCGTATAGCAGGTCGCATGCCCACCCACAGCGATGACCATGGCGCGAATGGCCTCGCCGCTGGCATCGGATTTCAGCCAGCGCTGTCCTCCGGCCCAGTCGATGAGCTGCTCGCCCGGCAGATCCAGCACACCGGTATCGGCCGGCACACAGAGCCGCCACAGCGCGCGCGAGTCATCGAAGAACGGCAGGCGCTGTTCATTGAGCGCCTGCCAGTAGGTCGGCTCTAGCTTTTCGCCACCCAGTCTGTCGTGTGCAGCGGCCACCGAGCCTTCGCCGCCCTCAAGACGCAGGCGCAATATGTTTCCATCATGGCTGGCGGCGCTGATCGGCATCGGCTGCTGGCCCCATTCCGTCAGGCTCATCAGCGCGCGGGCACTGTCCATTTCCAGCGCAATACTGCTGCACAGGCGCGGCCTTGGCAGCACCTTGAGCGACACCTCGGTCAGTACGCCCAGACAACCCATGCTGCCTGCCATCAGACGCGAGACGTCGTAGCCCGCCACGTTCTTCATCACTTCGCCGCCGAAGCGCAGGTGCTTGCCATGGCCGGTGATCACACGGGTGCCCAGTACGAAATCGCGTACCGAGCCGCTCCACGGCCGACGCGGGCCGGACAGCCCGGCCGCGACCATGCCGCCCAGCGTGGCATTGCCGAAGGTCGGTGGTTCGCAGGGCAGCATCTGACCGGCATCTTCAAGCGTCTGCATCAGTTCGCTCAACGGCGTACCGGCACGCGCGGTGATAACCAGTTCGGTCGGGTCATAACTGACGATGCCGCAGTGAGGACGAGTGTCGAGCACCTCGCCTGACACTTCACGGCCGAGAAACGCCTTGCTGTTGCTGCCCTGAATGCGCAGTGGTGTGGCGTCGCGCAAGGCGTGGTTGACCTGATCGAGCAGGCTGGCGCTGGCGTCTCTGTCCTGTGCAATCATCAGAAGCGCTCCAGATCAGGGAAGGGCAGTTGCCCGGCATGCACATGCATCGCGCCGAACTCTGCACAGCGATGCAGTGTCGGGATGTTCTTGCCGGGGTTGAGCAGACCGCTGGCATCGAACGCGGCCTTGATCGCATGAAACAGGGTCAGTTCATCGCTGTTGAACTGCGCGCACATCTGATTGATTTTCTCCCGCCCGACGCCGTGCTCGCCGGTGATGCTGCCGCCGACCTTGACGCACAGTTCGAGAATTTTTCCGCCCAGTTCCTCTGCGCGCGCAAGCTCGCCGGGCTGATTGGCATCGAACAGAATCAGCGGGTGCATGTTGCCGTCTCCGGCATGAAACACGTTGGCCACGCGCAGGCCGTAGTGTTCGGACAGTTCGCTGATACTGCGCAGCACGCCGGGCAATTCACGACGCGGGATGGTGCCGTCCATGCAGTAATAGTCCGGCGACAGGCGGCCCACCGCCGGAAACGCGTTCTTGCGGCCGGCCCAGAAACGCACACGCTCGGCTTCGTCCCTTGCCTGACGCACTTCTGTGGCGCCAGCCAGCGTCAGCACCTCGCGTACCCGTTCGCAGTCATCGTGGACATCGGCTTCGACACCGTCCAGCTCGCACAACAGAATGGCTTCTGCGTCGACCGGATAGCCTGCGTGAATGAAATCTTCAGCGGCGCGGATCGCCAGGTTATCCATCATCTCCAGCCCACCGGGAATGATGCCCGCTGCAATGATATCGCCCACCGCGCGCCCGGCTTTTTCCACTGAATCGAACGCTGCCAGCAGCACCTTGGCGACCTGTGGCCTGGGCAGCAGTTTGACGGTTACTTCGGTGATAACGCCGAGCATGCCTTCCGAGCCCGTGAACAGCGCAAGCAGGTCGAAGCCGGGGGAATCCAGCGCGTCGCTGCCCAGCGTCATGTATTCGCCTTCGACGGTGAGAATCTCGACCTTGAGCAGGTTATGCACGGTCAGGCCGTATTTGAGGCAATGAACGCCGCCTGCGTTTTCAGCCACGTTGCCGCCGATGGAGCAGGCAATTTGCGAAGAGGGGTCTGGCGCGTAGTACAGGCCATGCGGCGCTGCGGCCTGGGAAATGGCCAGATTGCGCACGCCAGGCTGGACGCGGGCCAGACGGGCAGCAGGATTGATCTCAAGAATCCGGTTGAAACGGGCCATTACCAGCAGCACGCCTTGCTCCAGCGGCAATGCACCGCCTGAAAGCCCGGTGCCAGCTCCGCGGGCGACCACCGGCACGCGTCGTTCGTGGCACATTCTGAGCAGCGTCTGCACTTCTTCGATATGGCGCGGCAGTACCACCAGCAACGGCGTGGTGCGGTAGGCGGACAACCCGTCGCACTCGTACGGCCGCAGCTCTTCGGCGCGGTGCAGAATGTCCAGATCGGGCAACTGCTGTTGAAGGTCGTGAAGCAACTGTTGCTTGTCCACAACAGGCAGTACGCCGTCGAGGCGTTCGTCGTAAAGAATGTTCATCAGGCAACCCAGGATTGTTTTTATCGGGCTAGCGGTTGACTTGCATCATTGAGGTTGCGAGACGTAGTGTCTATGGCGTAAAGCGCTGGTCGAACCAGTTTTTGAGCATCTGATTTCCGATATTGTTTTTTTGGTCTATATAAATCAAATGCTTGTTTTGTATTTGAACTGGTCGGCGCTCGCTCGACTTTACTGGTCATACCAGTAGGCTTGTCCACGCTTCATTGGGCCGCACGTAACGTACTGACTGAACGCGCCTCCCACAGAAAAGATAGCGTTTCTTCAGCGGAGACCTTATGAACAACGAACCCACGCCAAGACCTGCCCAGGTCGCAGACGTGGTCTGCGAGCGGATCGAGCGGCTGATTGTCGATGGCGTGCTGAAGGTCGGGCAGTTGCTGCCTTCCGAACGACGCCTCACCGAAAAGCTCGGTGTGTCGCGAACCGCGTTGCGCGAAGGTCTGAAGCTGTTGCGGGCGCGTGGCATCATTGAAACGAGGCAAGGCAAGGGGTCATTCGTCGCTCGGATGAATGCAGATCAGCACACCTCGCCGCTCATGCACCTGTTCGGCTCACAGCCGCGCACGCTCTATGACCTGTTCGAAGTGCGCAGCCTGCTGGAGGGCGAGTCGGCGCGGCTGGCGGCATTGCGTGGCACCGATGCGGACTTCGTGCTGATCACCCGCAGCTACGACGCACTGGTCGCCGCGCAAGGTAACGAGCTACCGGCCAGCGAGCATGCGCGCCTTGATCACGCCTTTCATCTGGCCATCTGCGAAGCTTCACACAATCCGGTGCTGGTGCAGACCCTGCGTTCGCTGACCGATCTACTCCTGAATACGGTATTTGCCTCGGTCAACAACCTGTATCACCGTGAGCCACAGAAGCGCCAGATTGATCGCCAGCATGCCCGTCTGTACAACGCCGTCACCGGCCGTCTGCCGGAACAGGCGCGCAAGGCCGCGCTGGCGCACATTCAGAGTGTCAGCGATAACCTGCGCGAGATTGAAAATGAAGAGCAAAGGCTGGTCCGCGCGACGCTGCGGCTGGAGGGCTGGACCTGAGCTAACACAGACGTGTGTTGACATGCGTTCAGTGATCACGCAGTTTACGCATTACGTAAGTTGATTACGAAAAATGACGATTAAAATAACAACAGGCAACGCCAGGTGCGTTCCAGCAGGTGGCTTCGGTGGATCTGTTCACTTATTACCGTTCGACGTCCAGCTACCGGGTGCGTATTGCGCTGGCCCTCAAGGGGCTTGAGCCTGCGGCAATTCCGGTCAATCTGATTCGCGACGGCGGCGAGCAGCACACTCTTGAATACCGCACGATCAATCCGCAGGGCAGGGTGCCCGCGCTGCGCCTGGACGGCGGTGAAGTGATCACACAGTCGCCTGCCATTATCGAATACCTTGAAGAACGCTATCCGACACCTTCCCTGCTGGCCGGCGACCTGACCCTGCGTGCCCGTCAGCGTGCGGTCGCCGCGATCATCGCGTGCGACATCCACCCGTTGCACAACGTGTCGGTGCTCAACCGGTTGCGCAGCCTTGGCCAGGACGAACAGGTCGTTTCAGACTGGATAGGCCACTGGATCAGCGAAGGCCTCAATGCAGTAGAACAGTTGATCGACGGCGACATTTTCTGTTTTGGCGACACGCCCGGTATCGCCGATGTGTACCTGCTGCCCCAGTTGTATGCGGCGCATCGCTTCAATGTCGACCTCGACGCCTTTCCCAGGATTCGTCAGGTGGAGCAGCGAGCGTTGCAGCATCCGGCCTTTTTGCAGGCGCACCCTGATGCACAATCGGACAAGCCGGAGTAGGCTGGCCTTATGAAGATTCTTGGACTGCAACTGATTTTCGGTGACTTCCTCGCCCGCAGCGTGCGAGGCATTTCGTGTGCGCCGCCCGCAGGACTGTGACAGCGATCATTCTTCCGCTTACCACTTTCCTGCAAGGAGCCAGACATGGCTGATCTCTACGAAAACCCGATGGGCCTGATGGGCTTTGAATTCATCGAATTTGCCTCGCCGACCCCTAATACTCTCGAACCGGTGTTCGAGATCATGGGCTTCACCAAGGTGGCGACTCACCGTTCCAAGGACGTGACCCTGTATCGTCAGGGCGCGATCAATATCATCCTCAATAACGAGCCGCACAGCCTGGCGTCGTACTTCGCCGCCGAGCACGGTCCTTCGGTGTGCGGCATGGCGTTCCGGGTCAAGGACGCACAGAAGGCCTACAACCGCGCGCTGGAACTGGGTGCGCAGCCGGTTGAAATCGCCACCGGGCCGATGGAACTGCGTCTGCCGGCGATCAAGGGCATCGGCGGTGCGCCGCTCTACCTGATCGACCGGTTTGGTGAAGGCACCTCGATCTATGACATCGACTTCAATTTCATCGAAGGCGTGGACCGTCATCCGGTCGGCGCCGGCCTGAAGTTCATCGACCACCTGACACACAACGTTTATCGCGGGCGCATGGCGTACTGGGCGAATTTCTACGAGAAGCTGTTCAACTTCCGTGAAATTCGCTACTTCGATATCAAGGGCGAATACACCGGGCTGACCTCCAAGGCCATGACTGCACCCGATGGCATGATCCGCATCCCGCTGAACGAGGAGTCGTCCAAGGGTGCAGGGCAGATCGAAGAGTTTCTGATGCAGTTCAACGGCGAAGGCATCCAGCACGTCGCCTTCTTCACTGACGACCTGATCAAGACCTGGGACGCCCTCAAGTCCATCGGCATGCGCTTCATGACGGCGCCGCCGGATACCTACTACGAGATGCTCCAGGGACGTCTGCCGAACCATGGCGAACCCGAGGATGAGTTGAAAGCCCGAGGCATCCTGCTCGACGGTTCTTCGGACAGCGGTGAACGTCGTCTGCTGCTGCAGATATTTTCCGAAACCCTGATGGGGCCGGTGTTCTTCGAATTTATCCAGCGCAAGGGTGATGACGGGTTCGGCGAAGGCAACTTCAAGGCCCTGTTCGAATCCATCGAGCGGGACCAGATCAAGCGTGGCGTACTGACCGCCGATTGATGAGGTTGATGCCCGGTGCGTTCAGCGCCGGGCATTGCCTTCACACGGGCATCGAGCCGCCCATGCGTTCGCTGATGGCGGTTGCCGTTTCCAGTAGTCGAGTGGCCGCAATGCTCTGCGCCTGATCAGTCAGTATCGAGCCTGGCCCGACGACCGTGATCACGCCCGCCAGCTTGTTGCCCATTGTGAACAGCGGGCAGGATGCGGCGTTAATGCCAGGCATCAGCAAGCCCTGGATCTGATGCACGCCCGTTGTGCGGATCTGCGTCAGATGACGGTCGATTTCCTTCAATTGGGCAGCATTCAGGTGCGGCACTTCCTGCTCGCGCAGCAGCGTGGTTTCAGCGGCTGGCAGAAAGCTTTCGAACACCAGACCGGTGGACGAGCTGAGCAACGGCAGTACCGATCCTATCTGCGTGACCAGCGTTACCGCACCCAGCGACGGCTCGACGTACACCACGGTCGGCCCCTTGTTGCCCCATACCGCCAGAAAGCAGGTCTGATTCAGCTCGTCGCGCAGATTCGCGAGCCAGGGCGCGGCGATTTTCAGCACGTCCAGTTTGCCCAGCGATGCCAGACCGACCTGCAACGCTTCGCGGCCCAGG
The DNA here is from genome assembly GCF_900184295.1 of Pseudomonas viridiflava. Taxonomy (NCBI): domain Bacteria; kingdom Pseudomonadati; phylum Pseudomonadota; class Gammaproteobacteria; order Pseudomonadales; family Pseudomonadaceae; genus Pseudomonas; species Pseudomonas viridiflava. The sequence continues at coordinate 3,784,592 of NZ_LT855380.1, read as the reverse complement.
CCGTAATGGCTGGTGACGGTGTCCTGTTCAGCGAAGCCGCTGGCGACCAGCGCCTGCAAGTAGCGATGCACCTTGGCGGCAGGCATGCCCAGGTGTTCGGCCAGTTTCGACAGCGGCGTGGAAGGTGACAGCTCTGCGAGAGCCTTGAGCACGCCAAGGCCCACTTCAGCAGCCTGGACCTTCTGCTGGCGTCCGTTGGCCGGACTTTCGGTCTCTTGGGTCATGGGGAGTGCGCCAGTCTGGAAAGGCAGCTTTATAGCTTGACCAGCCTGCAAACTCAAATTACGTTATGCGTAATTGCCTTACGCTTGCTGTTACGCTTTTCAGTCGCTCGACCCATAACAACAAGAGGTCCAGATGCCTGCACACTTCCCGCAACAGCCGCTGACCTATCAGACCGGCTTCGGCAATCAGTTCAGCAGCGAGGCGCTGCCCGACGCGTTGCCCCTCGGACAGAACTCGCCGCAGAAGCATCCGTTGGGCCTTTACGCCGAGCAGTTGTCTGGCACGGCGTTCACGGTATCGCGTGACGAAGCGCGGCGCAGCTGGCTCTATCGCATCAAGCCGTCTGCCGCGCATCCTGCCTATCAACGCATGACACGACAGATCATCGGAGCCGGGCAGGGGGCGATCACGCCCAACCGCTTGCGCTGGAATGCCTTCGATATTCCCGATGACCCCACCGACTTCCTCGACGGCCTGATCGCCCTGGCCAGCACCTCGGCAGCGGATCAGGCCGAGGGCGTCAGTGTGTATGTGTATGCGGCCAACGCTCCGATGCAGCGGGCGTTCTTCAACGCTGACGGGGAATGGCTGATCGTGCCGCAACAGGGGCGCCTGCGACTGGTCACCGAGCTGGGCCTGCTGGACATCGAGCCGCAGGAAATTGCCGTAGTGCCGCGCGGCATGAAGTTCAGCGTACACCTGCTCGACGGCGATGCACGTGGCTATGTGTGCGAGAACCACGGCTGTGCGTTACGCCTGCCCGATCTGGGGCCGATCGGCAGCAATGGGCTGGCCAATCCGCGGGACTTCATGGCGCCAGTTGCCTGGTTCGAGGAACGTGACGAACCGATGGAGCTGGTGCAGAAATTCCTCGGCGAATTGTGGGCCACGCAACTGGATCACTCGCCGTTCGACGTGGTCGGCTGGCACGGCAACAACGTGCCCTACAAATATGATCTGCGCCGCTTCAATACCCTCGGCACCGTCAGCTTCGACCATCCCGACCCGTCGATTTTTACCGTGCTGACCTCGCCAAGTGCCATCCATGGACAGGCCAACGTTGACTTCGTGATCTTTCCGCCACGCTGGATGGTGGCGGAAAACACCTTCCGACCGCCCTGGTTTCATCGCAACCTGATGAACGAATTCATGGGTCTGATCGAGGGGGCCTACGACGCCAAGGCCGAAGGCTTCATGCCCGGTGGCGTTTCGCTGCATAACTGCATGAGCGCGCACGGGCCTGACAACGTCACGGCAGAAAAAGCGACCGCTGCCGAGCTCAAGCCGCACAAGATCGAGAACACCATGGCGTTCATGTTCGAGACCGGCAAGGTTTTGCGCCCCAGTCGTCATGCTCTGGACTGTTCGCAATTACAGACCGATTACGACGCCTGCTGGAACGGCATGGCCAAGACCTTCCACAAGGAACTGCCCTGATGACTACCGCTTCGAACCGCCGCAGTTGGGTGGCGTCCGCCAACGGCCACGCTGATTTCCCTCTGCAGAACCTGCCATTGGGGGTGTTCAGTCACGGAGATTCCGGCCCGCGTGGCGGGGTTGCCATTGGCGACAGCATTCTTGATCTAAAGGCTGCCGTGCAGGCCGGTGTGTTCGACGGCCCTGCAAGCGAGGTCGCCGGGGTCGCCAGCCGCGATCAACTCAACGATTTCTTTGCCCTTGGCGCCAATACGCGCAAAACCTTGCGCACGGCGCTGCTGCACTGGCTGGATGAAGCCAATCCACCTCAAGCCAACGCCGAGCAGTTGCTGCTGCCCATGAGCGACTGCAAGATGCATTTGCCAGCCAGGGTGGGCGATTACACCGATTTCTATGTCGGAATTCATCATGCACTGAACGTCGGCAAGCTGTTTCGGCCCGATAATCCGCTGCTGCCCAATTACAAATATGTGCCCATCGGCTATCACGGTCGGGCCTCGACTCTCTGCATATCGGGTACCTCGATCAAGCGCCCGAATGGCCAGACCCTTGCGGCGGGCCAGGACGTACCAACCTTCGGGCCATGCAAGCGTCTGGATTACGAACTGGAACTGGGTGTCTGGATCGGCCCGGGCAATGCGCAGGGTGAGGCCATCGATATCGGGCAGGCGAGCGAACATATCGCCGGTTTCTGTCTGCTCAATGACTGGTCGGCACGCGACATTCAGGCCTGGGAATACCAGCCGCTGGGGCCTTTCCTGTCAAAGAGCTTCGCGACCACGATTTCGCCCTGGGTGGTGACAGCGGAAGCGCTGGAGCCTTTCCGCAGCGCCCAGCCGGCGCGTCCTGAAGGCGATCCTCAGCCGTTGCCGTATCTGCTCGATCAGACGGATCAACAGGGCGGCGCACTGGACATCGAACTGGAAGTCCTGCTGCTGACGGAGAAAATGAAAGCCGCTGGCGCGCAGCCCCATCGTCTGGCCGTGAGCAATTCGCTGAACATGTACTGGACCGTGGCGCAGATGGTGGCGCATCACAGTGTCAACGGCTGCAAGTTGCAGCCAGGTGACCTGTTCGGCACCGGCACCTTGTCCGGCCCGCAGCCGGGGCAGTTCGGCAGTCTGTTGGAAATGACCGAAGGCGGGAAACAGGTGGTAGCCCTGCCCAATGGCGAGGAACGACGCTTTCTGGAACGCGGCGATGAAGTGATTCTGCGGGCACGTTGTCATCGTGCGGGGCAGGTATCGATCGGCTTCGGTGAGTGCCGAGGCATCATCGTCGGTTGATCAATGCGCCAGTGGTCAACCCGCCTTGAAGCCATCCACCAGCGAATCGGTGCGGGGCAGAAACTGCCCCCATCGTTCGGTCTGCCCGACACCGTCGGCGTAGCTCAATCGGCCGTTGACCCAGACGCGCTCGATGCCCTCGGCGGCGCGTTGTGGGTCCTTGAAATCGGCAACGTCCCTGATGCGCTGCGGGTCGAACAACACCAGATCCGCCCAATAACCTTCACGTATCAAACCGCGCTGCAGCAGTCCGAAGCGCGCAGCCGAAAGTCCGGTCATCTTGTGCACGGCGGTGTGCAGCTCGAACAGTTTGCGGTCGCGACTGAAATGCCCGAGCACCCTGGGGAACGCGCCCCACAGGCGCGGATGCGGAAAGGGATCTTCCGGCAGGCCGTCAGAGCCGATCATGGTCAGCGGATGACTGAGGATGCGCTCCACATCAGCCTCGTCCATCCCGTAATACACCGCGCCCGCAGGCTGCAACCGGCGTGCGCTGTCCTCCAGAGAAAGACTCCAGTCGGCGGCGATATCTGCCAGGTCACGTCCGCCCTGATCAGGGTGCGGTGTGGACCAGGTAATCGTGATTCTGAATGCATCTGTCACCTGCTTGAGGTCCAGCGTCGAGGAGCTGGCCGCGTAGGGATAACAGTCGCAGCCGACCGGATGACTGGCGGCAGCGTTTTCCAGGGCTGATAACAGCTGTGGACTGCGCCCCCAGTTGCCCGCGCCTGCGCATTTTAAGTGTGAAATCACCACCGGCACCTGTGCATGACGTCCAATGCGAAACGCTTCGTCCATGGCCTCCAGCACCGGCTCGAACTCGCTGCGCAGATGGGTGGTGTAAACCGCGCCGACCTCCGTCAGTTCTTCGGCAAGCTGCATGACTTCGTCGGTCTCGGCGCTGAAGGCCGATGCGTAGGCCAGTCCGGTGGACAGCCCCAGCGCGCCATTTGCCAGGCTGTCACGCAGTTGCTCGCGCATGGCGCTGATCTCGCCCGCGCTGGCGGTGCGCAGCAGGTCCTTCATGTGATTGCTGCGCAGGGCGGTGTGACCGATCAGGGCCGCGACATTGACGGCTGGCCGGGCGGCCTGCACGGCGGCACGGTAATCGGCAAAGCGTGGGTAGACGAATTCGCGGGCTGACCCGAGCAGGTTCATCGGATCAGGTGGTTCACCGGCCAGGCTGACCGGCGAAGCACTGATACCACAATTGCCGACAATGACGGTGGTCACGCCCTGGCTGATCTTGGGTAGCATCTGGGGCTTGCGGATTACCACGGTGTCGTCGTGGGTGTGCACGTCGATGAATCCGGGAGCCAGCACCAAGCCGTGGGCATCGATTTCTTCAATTGCAGAGGCGTCAGGCAGTGCACCGATGCGCAGGATGCGTCCGTCATGGATGGCCACATCGGCGCGGTAACCGGTTGCGCCGCTACCGTCGATCACAAATGCATCACGGATCAGCAGGTCGTACAGCATGTCAGTCTCCGGGGTGCTTTCGCTGCCCTTCAGGACTCGGTTGGCTTTTCGTACCAGCCAAGAAACAGATTCAAGGTCGACTCGACGATTTCGTCCTGCTTTTCCGGGCTGAGCAGGGCGGCGCCAAAGGTCACCTGCGGCCAGAACGCGAACGACTTGAGCAACGCATGCACCTGCGTGGCGGCAAAGCCCGGATCGACCGGCTTCAGTCGTCCGTCCTTTTGCGCGGCGCGAATCCAGGCGCTGAAGGTTTCCTCGCGCTCGTTGATGCGTGCCAGCCAGACCTGGGCGCGCTCGGGCGAATGGATGGTTGCTCCGACCACGACCCGTGCGAGGTCCAGAAAACTGCTGTCGTTGAGGGTGCGCATTTTGCCCGTCAACAGATCCCTCAACTGTTCGCGCAGACCGACATCGGCGTGATACACCACGTCTGATTGCGGGGGAGAGCAGTTCCAGAGACGCTGGAGGATCTCGGCAAAAAGCTCTTCCTTGCTGGGAAAGTGGTTGTAGACCGTGCGCTTGGAAACCTCGGCCCGCGCGGCGATGCGGTCCATGCTGGTGACCTCGAAACCACGGTCACCGAACTCGGCAATGGCTGCCAGGACGATGGCTTCGCGTTTCTGATCGGTGAGGCGCATGGGAGCTGTCATAGGTTCGCTTCAAACGTGCGTTTAGAGAAAATTACACTCGGCAGTTTACTTGTCGCGGTGGATCATGCAAGCTTAAAACTACACCGTGTAGTGTAATGCACTGTTACACATTTGAAGCGATGTTGTCGATGCCACATGCTTGACATCAGACTCCTGCAACGTAATAGCAGACACTTTTGCACGGCTGAGCCTCAACCTGTCCCAGGGAGTCAGCAAACCATGTCCACGACCCACCAGAAAACGGATGTCTCTTCACTGCCCGTCCTGTCTCGTCACGAGGGGCGTTATCGTAATCATGCGCCGATGAAACCGTTCAGCCTTGTTCGAACGCTGGGCATTTTCTGGGATCAGGCGTTCAACAAACCCAAGGACACCCGTCCGGCGGGCAAGGTGCCGGTGCTGCCGCTCTCGCGTCAGCAACTGCTGGCCGCGCCGGACAACACGGTGTACCGGCTCGGGCATTCCACCGTTCTGTTGAAACTGCGCAACCGCTTCTTTCTGACCGATCCGGTGTTTGCCGAGCGGGCGTCGCCGGTGCAATGGGCCGGGCCGCAGCGCTTTCACCAGCCGCCGATCAGTCTGGAAGATTTGCCGCCGATCACTGCCGTCATCCTCTCGCACAACCATTACGACCACCTGGATCGTATGGCGATCAAGGCGCTGATGGCAAAGACCGAGCATTTCATCGCGCCGCTTGGCGTGGGCGATACGCTGATCGAATGGGGTGTGCCCGCGCACAAGGTACGACAACTGGACTGGTGGCAGTCCACGGAAGTGGAGGGCATCGAGTTCGTCGCCACACCGTCCCAACACTTCTCGGGGCGTACCTTGCGCGACAGCAATCAGACGTTGTGGGCGTCCTGGGTGATGATCAACGATCAGCAACGGATTTTCTTCAGCGGCGACAGCGGTTACTTCGATGGTTTCAAGACCATTGGCGAGCAATACGGCCCGTTCGACCTGACCCTGATGGAAACCGGCGCCTATAACGTGGAATGGCCCCAGGCGCATATGCAGCCCGAAGAGACGTTGCAGGCGCACCTCGACCTGCGCGGTCGCTGGCTGTTGCCGATCCACAACGGCACCTTCGACCTGTCGATGCACGCCTGGCACGAGCCGTTCGACCGGATTCTGGCACTGGCCTGGGAGCAGAACGTGACCATCACCACGCCCATGATGGGCCAGCCGTTCTACCTGGATTATCCCTGCCGCGGGATGACCTGGTGGATGGCTGTCGATGAGGTCGCCACGTCTGAAACTGCGCCTGAATCCGAGTCTGAAGCCGCGCATGAAGGCCATGTCGCAGCCTGCAGTGGCCGTCGCCAGAGCGCCTGATCGCCAAAGGTTCGAACTGATTTATCGATAGCGCTGCCTGTTTTTTGATTTGCCCCGTGTCACTCGCCCCGGCCTAATCATCACTTCTCTAAAAGGAAGATAATGATATGCAAGGTGCTCGCGGGTCAGCTTCTCAAGGTGTCTGGTTGATGGTCGCCATCGTGTTGGTGGCGTTGAACCTGCGCCCCTCGATGGCAGCGGTCGGCCCATTGTTGTCGGCGATCAGGGTGGACATTTCGCTGGGGTTCGGCATGGCGTCACTGCTGACCATGCTGCCGGTCATGGCCATGGGGCTGGCGATGTTCGTCGGCATGGGCATTGCCGCTCGTGTCGGCTCCTACCGGACCATCACCATCTCGCTGGCGCTGATCGGTGTGGCGACACTGGCGCGGCAGTTTCTCGACTCTGCGGTTGAACTGATCTTCAGCGCCGTGCTGGCGGGGCTGGGCATTGCGATGATTCAGGCGCTGATGCCTGCACTCATCAAGTCACGCTTCAAAGACAATGTCTCGTTGTGCATGGGCCTTTACGTCACGGCGATCATGGGTGGCGCGGCGATTGCCGCGTCTTTCAGTCCGCTGATGCTCAGTCTCAGCGGCAACTGGCGTTTCGGCCTGGCGATCTGGGCTGCGCTGGCGCTGCTGGCGTTGTGTTTCTGGGTGGTTCAACGCCACGCGTTCCAGAGCAGCGGATCGTCCGCCGCACCCCGCAAACAGGCGTTTTCGCAGATGCCGAGGGCCTGGATGCTGGGCGTCTTCTTTGGTCTGGGCACTGCGTCCTACACCTGCGCCCTGGCCTGGCTGGCACCGTATTACCTTGAAAATGGCTGGAGCGAGCAGGACGCCGGACTGTTGTTGGGCTTCATGACCCTGATGGAAGTGGTGTCGGGTCTGGTGACGCCAGCGCTGGCCAATCGCAGTCGCGACAAGCGTCTGGTGCTGGCAGTTCTGCTGGGGCTGATCATGGCGGGCTTCGTCGGTCTTATCCTTATGCCGCAACAACTGAGCCTGCTATGGACCGGCCTGCTGGGTCTGGGCATCGGCGGCCTGTTCCCCATGAGCCTGATCGTCTCCATGGATCACTACGATGACCCGCAGCAGGCAGGCAGTCTGACCGCGTTCGTCCAGGGTGTGGGTTATTTGATCGCCGGCCTGTCACCCTTGCTGGCTGGCGTGATCCGTGACGTGACAGGCAGTTTCGCAGGCGCGTGGTGGTCGTTGATCGGACTGGTCGCTGTGATGCTGCTGATGGTTGTGCGTCTTGATCCGCGACACTACGCCCGAGACCTGCACGAATCGTCAGCACATGCCGGTAGTGCTGAAGGTAGGACGGCCTGATTGCGTTTTGATGTTATCTTGCTGGTGCTGATCCGGTCCTTGATCGCAGTGCCAACGAGATGACTCGATGCTCAACAGTAATGCCCTCAGAAAGCTGGACATGCAGGACCTGATGATCTTCGTCTCGGTCTTCGAGCAGCGCAACCTGACGCTGGTCTCGGAGGCGCTGAACGTCAGCCAGTCCACAGTCAGTTACTGCCTCAAGAAGCTGCGGGCCAACTTCGAGGATGACCTGTTCATCAGCACCCGCAACGGTATGCGTCCTACCCGCAAGGCCATGGCCATGCACGGCCACGTGCAGCAGATACTGCACAAGGTCAACATCTGCCATGACGGGTTGAAGCTGTTCGACCCGAGCAGCGGGCAAACCACCTTCACGGTCTGCGCTCCTGAATACTTTGAACTGCTGGTGCTGCCGCATCTGTTGCGCGGTTTCGTTGCTGCGGGCTTCTCGGTCGCGGTCAACGTTCAGAAACTGGACAGGCACTTGCCGACCGAGCGGCTCATTGACGGTCGTTTCGATCTGGCGCTGTGTTTCGGGCCGGGGTTTCACAAGGTCCCTGACAGCCTGATTGCCCAGGTGCTGCTGGAAGACGATCTGGTCTGCGTGATGGATAGCCAGTCGGCACCAGTGAGCGCGCTGATCGACCTTGAGACGTTCACCTCAAGGCATCACGTCTATCCGACGCCGTGGACCTCGGACACCAACATGGTCGATGGCTGGCTTCAGAGCAAAGGCCTGGAGCGCCACATTGTGGCCAGGGCCAACAGTTACCGGGCAGCCTTGCAGCTGCTGGAAGGTACACATTTCATGCTGGTATTACCACGGCGCATCCAGACGCTCTTGTGCAACGAGCCCTGGATAGCCGTTTACGAGTTGCCACCTGATCTGCCGGGCTTTAGCCTGGACATGGTATGGAGCGCCCACGCCGATCAGGACGAAGCCAACGGCTGGTTCCGCGAACAGGTGGTCAAGGTGTGCGCCGAGCAGGGTCTGCTCTGATCAGCGGTCTTTCTGCGGATCAGGCTCGGTTGCAGGCCGTGGCTGCTCGCCCTTTTCGTTGAGCTGCTTGTTCTTCTCGCCCACTTTGCCAGCGTTCTCCGGCTTGTGATCGAGGTCTTCGCGTTCTGATTCCTGGGTCATGACCTGCCTCCGAATGAATGGACTCTCTGGGTATTGGTCAGCAAGGCACGCCCAAGATTCGATTTATCGTGATGACGACCCGGCGACCGCCTGCGCAGTGGAGGGCCGGGTCGGCGTTATCAGCTCAACAGGGTAATCAGATCCTTGGCCGTCTGAGCCGAGCTGGCCGGGTTCTGACCGGTCACCAGCTTGCCGTCGGTGATGACATGGACGCCCCAGTCATCGGTCTTCGAATAGTCGCCGCCCAGTTCCTTCAGCATGTCTTCGACCAGAAACGGCACGACGTTGGTCAGGCCGACGCCTTCTTCTTCGCTGTTGGTAAAGCCGGTGACGCGACGGCCCTTGACCAGCGGCTCGCCATTTTCTGCACGGACCTTGCGCAGCACGCCGGGCGCATGGCACACCAGCGCATGGGGTTTGTCGGCCTTGGCGAACGCTTCGATCAGGGCGATGGATTTCGGATCTTCGGCGAGGTCCCACAGCGGACCATGGCCACCGGGGTAGAACACTGCGTCGAAGTCGTCGGCCTTCACGTCAGCCAGGCGACCCGTATTGGCGAGCGCCTGCTGGGCAGCAGAGTCTTCACGGAAACGCTGGGTTTCGGCGGTCTGTGCGTCTTGCTCATCACTCTTGGGGTCCAGCGGCGGCTGTCCACCTGCAGGCGACACCAGGGTGACTTCGGCCCCTGCGTCCTTGAAGATGTAGTAGGGCGCTGCAAATTCCTCGAGCCAGAAACCGGTTTTCTTGCCGGTATCGCCCAGTTGGTCGTGTGAAGTCAGAACCATCAGGATTTTCATGAATGTGCTCGTCATTGAGGGATTGAGAGGGTGTAGACAGGCGAAAGCGCCAAGTGTTGTGCGCAATGCTGAACGTGAATGAAACAAGGCCGGATTCGACAGTAATGCGTCGAGATCCGGCCTCGTCATGCAGCAGCGCTGATTGCCTGCGTCAGGCGCGAGCGATCACTCCTTGGTCAGGTCCACCAGCGGCTCCTGACGCACTTCGGTGTCGCGGCCTGCCTGAATGGTCTTGATCTGGCCCAGTGCCTTGTCGACGGCGCCCTTGTCCGCCAGCAGGCTGTAGCTGATCTGGAACTGACGCTGCGCTTTCGGCTCGATGGTCGGCACCAGATTCAACGAACGCTGGAAGCGGCGGTTATAGGAAAAGCTGGTGCCAGGCTCAAGACCGGTCACATAGCCCTGACCCTTGGTGTCAGTGTTTTTCCACAGCGAGAACACTGGCAACTGCTGGGTATTGAAACCTACCGCCACGCCCAGGCTGCCTGCCTTGTTGTGCAGCACGGTGACAGTGTCGCCCTTGTCATCGCCGTACGGCACGATGTTGTAGACGGTTTCGTCGTAATCCGGGGTCGGTCCGCGATAGGTCTGCCAGTCGCCCAGATCACCCTTGGCCTTTTCGTTGAACGGCGATACCTGCTTGACCGGCGCTTCGAAGCGCGCGCCCTGTTCCAGGAACGGCGTGCTGAAGTTGCTGTGGTACAGCGCCTGATATTCCTTCGGATAGTCGCCGTTGTTGGTCAGCGTGTCGTTCAGCGAGAAGCGTGTGCTGCCCGGCTCGGTGACCAGTTCGGTCTGCACCGAGAAGTCGACCTTCTTGAACGCCTGCTCCTTGAGTTCGCCCTTGAGGCGGATTGCGTAAGGCGGCTTCTCGTCAATGTGCAGCGTCACCTTGCTGGCCGGGATATTGGCTGCGCGACCATGCAGGGTCAGCAGCTCGCCATTGTCCATGCCCGGATGGCCGACCCATTCGTAGCCGCAACGGGTCACCAGTTCGTTGAACCCTTCCAGCCAGCCCAGCCCGCCGCGACCATTGAGTTCGATGAACGCCGGATTGACCACATCCTTGACCGGCGAATCCCAGCCCATGCGCACATCACCGACCGAGGCCTGCAGCACGTTCATGCCGCGCGTCGGCACCACCGAGAGCTTCATGGTGCCGTTGTCGATATCAATGATGCTCACGCCTTCCTGGCGACCGCCATGCAGGGTTCGCATGGTAATGGTGAACGGCTTGTCGGTCTTGACGCCCAGTTGCTTGCTGGTGATCTGCTGGTTCTGCGCAGGCTTGTCGGTGTCGAGCAGAACGTAGTCCCAGGCAAAGGCGCTGGAGGCGACGGAGAGGGCGCTGAGGCCCACCAGCAGGGGAAGGGTTTTCATGAGGGTGTGTCCTTCTGACTTATTGGAATTATGAGTGTGCTGGACTGGATTAAACGTTTCAGCAGTCAGCGGAGTCTAGCCAAAGTCGTGGGCGCTGTGGAGTAGAATTTACCCGGTATGAGCACGCCGTCGGTCTGGATCAATCCGATTGGCCCACCAACCGCTCGATCTGCGCCTGTTCCCATCCGCTGAGCAGACTGACCGGGTCCGTGCGCGGCCAGTCTTCGGCCGATCCCTGTCGGCCATCCGGAGTCAGGCAGTGCGGGCAACCTGTCACGCGGTTGCCCGAGATTTCCAGCGTCAGGCACCAGCCATCGATGTCGATCCGGAGCAGGTTCGACTCGCAATCATCGAGGCGGCGCAGTGAGCGAACGCCCAGCGCTGCCTCTTTCAGGCACTGATAGACCTCGCGGGCGCTCAGGGTTGGAGTGGGTGGCATGGGCGATCGCGATCAGGTTGAAAAGGGCGACCAGCATAAAAGCCGGTCGTCCTGCTGTCACTCTTCGGGTGTTTCATCGGCTGGGGCGGCACCAAACAGTGTCTCGACTTCAGGCTGTGTCTGGTTGATGGCGCCCAATTGACGAATCAGTTGGGCCTGGCGACTGCCCCGGATACCGGCCGTGGTCATGACCCCGTCACGCACGTAGGTGTAGACGCCGCTGACGGCAAACGGGGTGATGTGGCTCACGTGGGCACTGATGCCATGGGTGATTGCCTTGAAGCGTTCACTGGCATAGCAGGTGCGTCGGGTCCAGGCCGATTCGAAAGTGATTTCCATGAACACGATGTTCAGGCGCGGTTCGCTGGCGTAATGGGCGACGTCCGGCGCAGGGGGCGCGGGCTGGTCGTTGTCGTAGGGCTGCGCAAGGTGCAGGCGCAATTTGAGCACCTCGTCCAGACCGGCCAGATCGCGAGCCAGGGTGTCGATGGCTTCGCGCGCAGCGGCAAGGTTGTCGCGATTCAGATGAAAGTGCAGGTGCAGACGATCCAGAGTCGAGGTTTCGTTGGGCGAAGGTTCCGGTAAGCGATCCATCAACGTGCTCGAACCATCCGGCACGTCATAGGCCAGGGTTTCGTCGAACATGTTTTGTTCATCGGAAAACAGAATCGCGCTGGCCTTCTGGAAGCGCTGCTGGTCTTCAGCCGATAGAAAACCGATCTCCACGCCACCATCCAGCACATAGCCTTCCAGTGGCTTGACGCCTTCGATGATCGGCCACAGGTGGGCGTCCTGTTCGCGGGACAGGTGATGCTGCACGTACCAGCCAAGCCCATCGAGACGCGCGCATAAAGGGCCATGCACGTCACGCCAGTAAGTGGCGAAGAGTTCGTGGGGTACGCCGGGTCTGCGCAGTACCGTGGTGTAGGTATTGATGACGATGCGCTGGTCGTGCGCGCCGTGGTTGTCGGCGAAGTGTGAGGTGTGCATGAGTAGGCTCTGCGCTGAAGTGTCTGAATGAGGCGTTCCAGCGACCGCTTAAGTTCAAGGAATGTGCCCGGCGGGGCTCTACACGCAGTCTGCCGCAGCGGGCCAGTCGCGCTATCATCAGCGCACCTTGCCAGCGGATAGCCTTATGCAGTTGCCCGACCTGAACCTGTTGATCGCCCTTGATGCGTTGCTCGACGAAGGCAGCGTGGTTGGCGCAGCGCGGCGCATGCACCTCAGCCCGGCAGCCATGAGTCGCACGTTGACGCGGATTCGTGAGGCCACCGGCGATCCGGTACTGGTGCGTGCCGGTCGTGGGCTGGTGCCGACGCCGCGTGCGCTGGCCATGCAGGCGCAGGTGCGCGAACTGGTCGAACAGGCCGCTCAGGTGTTTCAGACCCGCGATGAAGTGGACATGAGCACCCTGGAGCGCTGTTTCAACGTGCGCTCCAACGACGTGTTCTTCGGCTCGTTCGGTGCCCATGTGCTGGAGGCGATCCGCATCGGTGCGCCCGGCTGCACCCTGCGTTTTGTGCCTGAAGGGGCTGACGACGATGACGCGCTGCGCGAAGGCAGGATCGACCTGTACATCTCGTCACGGCTCAATTTCGGTCCGGAGATCAAGATTCAGAACCTGTTCAACACTCGCTTCTGCGGTCTGGCACGTGAAGGCCATCCCATCTTCGACGGACCGATCACACCCGAGCGATTCGCCGGGTTCGATCACGTCAGCGTGTCCCGCAGAGGTCGTGCTCGCGGGCCGATCGATCCGGCGCTGGCAGAGCTGGGGCTGGAACGGCGTATCGCGCTGATCACGCCGCATTTTCACTCGGCGATTTTCGGGGTGGCCGAGTCTGATCTGATCCTCTCATTGCCCGAGCCAGTACTCTGGGGACTGAAGCAACTGGGCCTCAAGATGCGTGCCTTTGCCATTCCTCTGGCGCTGGAAACCGTGTCGGTCAATCAGGCCTGGCACCCGCGTTTCGACAAGGACCCGGCGCACCGCTGGCTGCGCCAGACCCTTAAAGAGGTGTGTTCAGTGCCCCGGCAGATGGACCTTTAACGTGGGCTGTTCTGGCACTTGGCAATGCAGGGTGAAACGAACAGATGGCCTCGCCATGCGCCTGCCACTGTCCGGGCTGCAACCAGCGTCCACATCAGCACCAGCAGGGCGACCAGCGCCATGCCGAACTGGTCGAAAAAGCCCAGTTGCAGGATCGATCCCAGTTTCAGCGTCGCCAGCGCGTACACGCCAAGCGGAAAGGTGAATGCCCACCAGCCCAGATTGAACTCGATGCCGGCCTTGAAATAACGCAGCGTGATCAATGCAGCCAACGCCATCCACCAGAGGCCGAGGCCCCAGAACAGCGTGCCGACGATGACGCCGACCCCCGCGGCCACTTCGCCGACCGACGCCAGGCCGTGTGCGGCGAACACCTGAGGCGCGTCACTGCCCATCACCAGCATGCCCAGCGCGCCTGTCCCGATAGGCCCCAGCGCCAGCCAGCTCGAGGCGGCCATGCTTTCGTGGGGCAGTTTGTGCAACGCCAGACGCAGCAACAGGATCACCAGAATGCTCAGCGCCACCGGCACCGAGTAGGCCCACAACACGTAGCTGGTGATCAGCACCGTGAATTGCGACGCAGTGTCGGTAAGGTGCGGAGTCAGCAGGCCGCCGCAGGCAGCGGCAACTTCCGCAGCCACCACGGGCAGCAGCCAGACAGCGGTCATCTTTTCGATGCTATGTTCCTGGCGGGTGAACATCATGAACGGGATCAACACGCCGCAGGCCATGGCCATCGCCACATCCAGCCACCACAGGGCTTCGGCCACCGGAATCACGCCAGCGCCCCAGCGTTCGGGTCCGAACACCAGAAGACCACTGATGATCGTCGCCAGACCCATGGGAATGGTGCCGAAGAACATCGAGACCGTCGAATGCCCGAACACCTGCCGCGCTTCATCGAAGAACAGCAACCAGCGGCTCGCGTACATCACGCTGAACAGCACGAACAGGGCGATGTTGAAGAACCACAGGGCTTCGCCCACATTGCGCAACAATGCGATGTCGCCGGGCAGTTGCGCCAGCGCCAGAGACAGGACACCGGTGCCCATGGTCACGGCAAACCAGTTGGGGGTGAATTGCCTGACAGCTTCGCGCTGGCTCGATAACGAGGCGAGGGGAGCGATGCCCTCGATAACGGTTGCAAGCCTGCTCATGACATTCTCCTGCTGACGGCCTGGGTTTATGTCATCAGTTTACGGGCGTGCGAACAATTCTCTAAACGGGTAATCTCGGTTCCAGTTACCTGTTATTCAGGTTGATCTGTGTTCGGGAGTCATCGCTTGAAACTCAACCTGCGTCAGTTGCAGATATTCTGCGCCGTCACCCAGCACGGCAGCACCGTTGGCGCAGGCCTTGCCGTATCACTTTCACAATCGGCGACCAGCGCGGCCTTGAACGAGCTGGAAAGCGCGCTGGGTACCCGGTTATTCGATCGGGTCGGCAAGCGTCTGGTCTTGAATGACAACGGACACGCATTGTTGCCTCAGGCCCGGCAGATACTGGAAAGCGCCCAGCAGATCGAAGACAGCTTTCTGTTGCCCGTTGCCGGTCTGAACACCCGGTTGCGGATCGGCTGCAGCAGCACCATTGCCAATTACGTGCTGCCACAGATCGTTGCGGCGCTGCGCACCTCGGCGCCTTCGTTGCGGGTGGATATGGACATCGGCAACAGCGCCCTGATTGCCCGCAAGGTCGCGCAATTCGAGATCGACATGGGGATGATCGAGGCACCGTGTCACCTGCCCGAGCTGATCGCCGAACCCTGGCTGGTCGACGAAATGGTCATCGTTGCCGGGCGTGATCATCCGCTGGCCGTGCAGAAACAAGTGTCGCTGAGTGACCTGCAACACGCCGAGTGGCTGCTGCGCGAGCCGGGTTCGGGGACGCGTGGCGAGGTGGAGCATCTGTTGCTCAGGCACCTTCACGACCTGGAAGACATGCGTCAGATGGGCAGCTCCGAAGCGATCAAACGGACCCTGGCCCAAGGGATCGGCATCAGTTGCCTGTCCCGTCGCGTGGTGGCTGATCTGTTGGCGAGCGGCGAACTGCAGATCCTCAACAGCCCCTTGCCACCGCTGACCCGCCGGTTCTTCCTGATTCGTCACCGCGACAAGTTTGTCTCGACCAGCCTGCAGCGATTCAGTGCGCAGTGCAGCGAATCAGCGGGTGAGGCGTGATCCGGGGAAAACCTGCCTCTTGTCAAACACTGTAATTTACTGAAATGCACGCACACCTGCTTCTGCCCGAAGGGCGTGGGAGCTCTCGGAGGTTACGACGGCAGCGATGGGCTGCGCAGCGGCCCCAGGATGCATCTGACACACCGCGTGTGCAGGTTTTGCTGCCGGTTCCCGGCAGATCGCCGGCAAGCCGCCTCCCACAGTTCGGTGTTTGCCCCGTGAAAGCGCTGTTTCAGGCCTGATCAATCACGACCCGCCACGGCTTCAGCCACAGCGCCAGACCTATCAGCAAAAGCATGCCATACGCAGCGCTGAGCCCCAGTTGCAGCCAGGTGTTCTGCAACGGATGCAGCACCAGCGCAGCTACGACCATCAGTCCCGTAGCCAGCAGCCAGTGGCTGCGCCACGGAAGAGCGCTCAGCAGCGACTGGCGGCGCATCAGCAGAATGCCGGTCACCAGCGCGCCGCCCAGCGCGGCGATGGCGATGCCGGTCAGGCCGAACATCAAGGGCAGCACGCCCAGCAGCACGGCGTTGCACAGGCTGCCGATCAGTTCGCAGTTGAGCGGCAGGCGCGTGTCACTGGCGGCGTAGGCGTAACGCGCCAACAGCGCATTCCAGGCCCCGAACATCAGCGGCACGGCAAACCATGCGAGCAACCCCGGCAGCGGACCGTCATGGGTCTGGTTGGGCAACAGCAGCACGACCAATGCGCCCGCTGCGCCGATCAGACCGGCGACAGCAGGCAGGGTCAACAGAGTGGCGCTGCCCAGTCCACGCTTCAACAGGCCGAGGCGTTGATCGCCCGCGCTGCCGCTCATCAATCCCAGCAACACCTGATTCAGACTCATCAAGGCGATCAGAGGCAGGTTGATCAGTTTGCGCGCCAGATTGACCCAGGTGACGGCGCCTTCACCCAGCAACGATGCGACCATCCGTTCCAGCAGCGCCAGGCCCTGACTGGCCAGGTTACTGCTCAACAGCGGCCCGATGCGTTGCAACAGTTCGCGCACCACGCCTGCTTCGGCCTGCCACTGCCAGGGCCGCCAGCCGGAGCGATACAGGCTCGGCAACAGCACGCCCGGCATCAGCAGACTGCCCAGCACGCAGGCACTCGCCAGTCCCGTGGGAGTGGCGGCATGACCGAGAACAGCGAGATAGATGACCGGCGGCAGGTTGAACAGCAATGAACCCAGCCCGGCCAGCACAAAACGCGATCGCGCCTGCAACGGTACGCACAGCAGGCCGTGCAGCATGAAGCCGGGCGCGCACCAGGCCAGCCAGCGCAGTCCGCTGCTCGCCTGAGCGTAACCGTCTGCATCCAGCCCCGGCCCGATCAGGCGCACCAGCAGACCGGCACCCAGCGCCAGCAGAGCGCTGAGCAGGACGCCCGCCAGCGTCAGGCGCGGCACCATTGCGCCCAGCCAGCGTTGTTGTCCGTCCGCCGAGCGTTGCTGATACAGCGGCAGGGCAGCGGCGCTGAGCAGCCCGGCGGCCAGCGACATGCGCAGGGCTTCGGGCAGAAACATCGACACCAGAAACGCGTCGCTTTGCCCGCCAGCGCCCCAGGCGGCAACCAGCAGCCACTCGCGGGCGAAGCCTGCGGCCAGTCCGGTGAGGGTGGCCAGTGTCAGCCACAGTGTCGAACCCAGCATCGTCGTCGTTTCTGTCAGTGAAACAGGGTGAACAGGCCTTTGCCGCCCACCTTGTAATTGAGATTGCGGGCGCGCTCGCCTTTGATTTCAGCATTCGGCCCGCTGACAATGGCGTAGGGCGGCACCGGTTTGGAGACCACGCTGTTGCCGCCGACCACGGCACCTTCGCCAATGTTGGCGCCGAACGACAGCAATGCGCGGCTGCAGATCCACGCGTAGTCACCGATGAACACCGGGCCGCCGACAGCCCAGAATTCGGGCTCGTTGAGGTCGTGCCCGCCAGCGATGATCAGCACGTGGGATGCAATGGTGACGTGATCACCGATCACCAGACCGCCCCTTGCATCCAGTTGGCAATGCCACCCCACCGTGGTGTCGTTGCCGATGCGCAGGCTGTCCACGCCCAGCACTTCGGTGTTGCGCCATACGGTCGAGCCCTTGCCGATCTTCGCCCCGCCCATGCGCAGCCAGAACAGGCGCAGGGTGTGGCTGGGGATCTTGCAGATCAGGATGTTGTACACCTGCTCCCAGGTGCGCAGCATCCGGTCGCGAAGGGTCGGCCAGTTGATGCCGTACAGCGGGATCAGCGCGCCCAGGGTTTCGCTGGCCAGCAGGCGATAGAAGCGCCGGGCCAGCGGCGGCTCGATCCGCGGTTCGATGTTCAGGTAGCAGATGAACGACAGGGTGGTGTCCTTGACGCGTGTTTCGAAGCACACTTCGTTGTCCAGCATCCATTGGTAGGTGGTTTGCAACTCTTCGAGCGGCACACCCATCTTGCGGGCGTAATCAGGCAATGCGTCGCGCAGATTGTGCGAGTGCATCATGCGATGTTTCATGTGGCGGCTCCCTGCTCGGGTAAGGCGACGGGGGATGGCTGCGGTCTGGCGGCTGTGGCACGCAGGCGCCTGCTTTCGTGCAGGCTGATGCCGATGAACAACCAGAACAGCGCGACCAGTACGCTGGTAAAACTGAAATAGTGGTCAAACAGGCCGCTGCACAGGGCAGCCAGCACGCCGCTCATGCAGCCAAGGTTGATCGCGTTTTCCGGGGTCAGCACGATCCGGCCGGCTGGCGGACGCACTTCTTTCCACCAGCTGACCGTGATGGCGATGAACAGCAGCATGCCTGGCAGGCCCATCTTGTAGATGAAGTTCAGCCACAGGTTGGATATCCCGAAGTCGGTGTAACCGAGGACCGGCGGGTCGGTCTTGAAGCCGATCCCGAACGGGAAGGTGGCCATCGCATCGGGGAAATGACTGTATTCCAGAAAGCGGATCGCGGTACTGGTGTCGTCGTCGGAAAACAGACTCATCAACCGGTCCTGCAGCGGCGGATAGAACATCATCAGGACCACGCCTGCCGCCGCACCGCCCATCAGTATCCTGCCCAGATGCGGAATGCGCCGACGGGTCATCCACAGCATGACGATGACCAGACTCACCAGTGCGCCGCGCGATCCGGTCAGCAACAGCCCGAGAGCCCCCAGCGCCGCGACCGACAGGCCCAGCATGCGGGCAGAGCCGGTGCGGGTCATGCCGAAACAGAACGCCAGCGGCAACAGCATCGCCAGTGCGCCGCCAGCCACGTTGGGGTGCATCCATGGCGAGCCCATGCGGCTGGACAGTGACAGCAAGGCTTCGCCCAGCACATCGGCACCGCTGTAGCCCATGACCCTGAGGACGGGCGTGATGCTCAGGGCCGAACCGCTCAAGACGTAGATCGGAATCGACAGCAATAACAGCATCAGGGTGCCGCCGAGCAGGGCGATGACGAGTTTTTCCAGTGTCTGCAGGTCCACCAGCAGGCGCGGCACCAGAAACAGGACCGACAGGTTGAAAAGCCAGCGCACCCAATTGATCGGTCCGTTACCTTCAGCCACCACGGTCAGTTCGCCGATCAGAAACGGGAACGCGCTGAACATCATCAGCGCCACCAGCAGTCGCTCGGTGCGCAGCATCTTCGGGATTCGGGCCTGATGCTGGATCATTGCCTGCAGCAGATAGCTGCCCCAGGTCAGCATGATCAAGGCCTCGGACACCGTGGTGCGGATGCCGATCTGTACCGTGGAGTAGGGAATGAACGTCGCGATCACACCAAACAGCAGCAGCCCGCGTACCGGGCGTCTGATGATGGTGATGACCGAGGCGGCACCGACGGCCGCCAGCAATACGAACGGTACCGGCAGCATCCAGATCATCACGCCGAACAGCAGACTGAAGAACAGTCCTATGGGCATGGCCATCGGCATCAGCGAAGCTCCTCGAGCGTGGCATGCACCTGCTTGCAGAACGCGTCGAGGTTGTAGCGGGCTGCCCAGGCTTTCGAGACCTCCGGATCTTCTGCGGGGGCGTTCGACAGTGTGCCCATCAGGTGAATCAGGTTGGCGCTGTCGGTGGGTGAGAAGTGCGGGCTGTCGGGCGGTGAAATTTCATCCAGCGACGAGCCGGTCGCGACGGCCACGCGGGTGCCAACGCTCAACGCTTCAATGACCGGCAGGCCGAAGCCTTCGCACAGCGACGGTTGCCACAGACGATCCGCGTCACGGTAAACGGCGTGCAGTTCGGCGTCGCTCAAGCCGGTCAGTACGTGCAGACCCTGAAGCTGACGCTGGGCCTCGGTCAACGGTTCGTCACCACCGACCAGCACCAAATCCGGGGTGTCGACAAATTGCATGCGTGCCGTCTGCCAGGCATCGACGAACCATTTGATGTTCTTGCGCGGCTCGCGAGTGCCTACGCACAGCCAGTAGCGCTGCGGCAGTTTCAACGAGCCGATATCGGCCGCCTCGCCCTTGAAGCCCTCGACCAGCAGCGGCACGATGCGAATCTTGTCCCGCGCCTTGGGAAACAGGCGCAGGACTTCGCTCGCCGTGTAGCTCGACGGCAGCCAGACCTGATCGGCAACCCGGATCGAGTGGGCAATCGAGAGGTAGTCAGTCAGGCGATAGACACGGGCCTTGAGCCGCGATCCATGGTTGTTCTGCTGAGTGATCTGAAACACATCGTGCAACTGCAACACATAGCGCAGCCCCGCCGGTTTGCGACCCAGTGGCAGCCCCATGTTGATGTTGGCGAAGTAGATCTGGATGTCTGCGTCGCGCAGGGCGCGCGGCAGGAACACGCCCTCGAAGCGCAGCCGGTCCGGTATCCGGTGCACCGAATTCAGTGGCGTGGCCCACTGCGGCGCATGGATGAGTCGTCGGATCGGGTGGTCATAAGGCGCCACGCCGAACAGTTGCAACTGAACATCGGGGTGGGCGCGAAAGGCTTCTTCGAGTGCGAAGTTCTGGCGGCCGATACCGCTGACGGGGTAACCGGCTGCTGCGCGGTAATCAAGTCCTATACGCATGAGCGCGATCCTTGCCTGTGTGCGTGAGTCGGGTGTAGATGACTTCCAGCTGTGACGCCGAGACCGACCAGTCGTGGCGGGAGCGCACGTAGACGCGCGCGGCTTCGCCGATCCTGTCCAGGAGCATGGGCTTTTCGATGTTGTCGATGATCAGGTTCGCCAACCCTGCAGCTTCTTCGCTGCCCAGATAGTGCTCGCCGTTGGTGACGGCGAGACCGGAAACGCCCTGACTGGTGGTGATGATGGGCAGTCCGGCTGCCATCGATTCCAGCGTCTTGAGTTTCGAACCGCCACCCTGACGCAGGGGTGCGAAGAAGATTGCCGTGGTGGTCTGCAACGCGCGCAGGTCAGGTACGAATCCGAGCCATTCGATGCGTGGGTCCGGCCAGCGCTCGCGCCACGACTCAGGCATCGCGAAACCGCCGATGGCAAAGCGCACGTCGGGCGATCTGGCCCAGACCTGAGGCATGATCTCGTCCAGTGCCCATTCGATGGCGTCGATGTTGGGGCCGTACTCATAATTGCCGATGTACAGCAGGCGACGGCTCGTGCGGTCGGCATGCACGCTGGCGTAGTAGCCGCAATCGACACTGTTGACCACGAAGGACGTCGCCTTGCCGCTCAGGCGTGAGAGGACCTTGGCATCGTCTTCGGTCACGGCGACCAGTTCGCCTGCCTGACGGAACACGCGGGTTTCCCAGCGGCGGTAACGCCAGCGGTCATACACCGCGAACGCATTGGCCCAGCGCGGTATGCGCTCGTAACTGGCGGCGCCGAGGTCTGATTCGACGTTGTGCTCGGTGAGCACGAATGGTTTACCAGAGCGCTTGAGCGCCTGCTCGAACGGCTGGAAGGCATAGGTGTGCTGAAGCTGGATCACGTCCCAGTCTTCATGCAGCAGTTCTTCGAATACTTTTTCCAGCTTTGGCGCATAGCCGTTGACGCTGGCGAGCATCGGCGGCTTTGCCAGCGCGACGGCCATCAGGGTCTTGAGGCTGTGCAGAGGGCGTCGCTCAACCACGATCAAACGCTCCAGCCAAGGCTCCAGCGCCGAGCGGCAGCTGTCATCCAGCGCCGTCTTGGATTGCACCAGCAAGGTGATGCGATGGCCGCGCGCGGCCAGATTGCGCAGCAAGTGATATTCCCGGGTCTTGCCGCCGCTGGTGGTGGGCCAGGGCAGGTAGGGGAGCGTCCAGAGTATCCGCATGGTCAAGGCTTCCATTCCAGGATTTGCAGGGTCGGCTTGAGCGCCAGGGTGATGCCCTTGGTGGCGGACAAGGGAATCCGGCTGCCGGTCAGCGGGTCATGCACGATGGCGTCGTTGATGGCGGGAAAGGTCAGGCTGACGCCCGAGGCGCTCCAGACCATCAGCAGATGTTTGCCGTCTTCACGACTCCAGGCCACGGCGTACAGGTCATCGGGCACTTGGCTGACGGCGGGCGGATCAGTCGGTGTAAGGCGCGGCCCGGTAATGGTCAGAAAGTTCTTCAGTGCGGTGTAGACGGGTTTGGGGCTGGCCTGCAGATCCAGCAGGCCATAGCCCTGATCGCGGGCCGAGGCGCGCTCGTCCAGGTCGCTGAGGTTGAACAGGAAGATGCGCTGGAAATCCAGAGCGCTCATCAGGGCCAGGCGACGCAGGGTGTAGTCGGCCTGACCGGACGTGCCGATCAGTCGTTGCATTTCCACCGGGCCGTCGTAGCTCGACCAGCCCCACTCGGTGGCCCACACCTGGCTGACGCCATTGCTGTGCAGCAGGTTGTTCATGGCATTGGCACGCACCAGAAAATCCCGGTCCGGGACCGAATCGCCTTCGGGGTATTCGGAGTACGGGTGGTAGGCCGCCACGATGTTCTGTGTGCCCAGGCCACCGTCGAGCAGGCTCTGCAGCATGTAGCCCGGTGTGCTGTGCATCTGGCTGTAGTACGCCATGCCTGCGGTCACGATGGTTTTTTCCGGCAGCGCGGTCCTCAGCGCCTGGGCCGTGGTGGTCAGCAACCGGCCATAGGCTGCCGGGTCTTCCTTGGGCAGCCAGACGATATTCGGCTCGTTCCACACCTGCCAGTTGTTCACCTGCGGGTAACGCTGGGCAAGGCTCACCATGCGCGCGGCGAAGGTGGAAAAATCCTTGGGCGGATACTGGTCACGACCCGTCGCGCCGGGCGGTGCGCTGCTGGCGAAGGGCGCCGAGCCCACCATATAGGCCAGCGTGTTGTAGTGATGCGCCTTGATCGCTTCCATCGCCGCGTCCAGCTCCGACAGCGCGAACTTGTCCTTCTGCGGTTCGATGACGGGCCAGTGAATGGTCAGGCGAACCCAATTCAATCCCAGCTCGTCGAGGCGCGCCATCTGTTGCTGATAGATGTCCGGCGCAAAGTACTGGAACTGCACGTTGACGCCGAGAAAGTCCTGCCAGACCACCGGCCGCGGTGCTTTCAGGACGGTCGCGGCCTGACTGGCGGTGGCCAGCGTGGCACTGATCAGGGCGGCGGCCACGGACCGCAGGATGGTTGAACGATGCGCCATCTCAATGCACCTCGCAGGCTTGCCGGAATACGCTCTGGAATCGCTCGGCGGTGTGGCTCCAGACTCTGGCCCGACCCATCAGTGAAGCTTTTTCGGCCCATTGGGCGATGCGCTCCGGGTGAGTGCAGACGTTCACCAGCGCATCGGCCAGCCCCTGAACATCGCCCTGCGGATAGATCATGCCGTTACCGTGCGACACCTCTTCGGCGAACGAGCGCGCGTCGGAGGTGATCACGCCTCGACCGCAGGCCACGGCCCACGACAGCGCGCCGCTGGTCCCACGCAACTTGCCCAGCACCTTGAGTTTGCTCGATTCGCGGTAGGGCAGGACCATCACATGATGTGCCTGGATGACCTGCGGAATCTGCTCGGCAGGCAGGTCCAGTTGCCAGTCGATCAGGTCCACCAGACCCAGTTGACGGATGCGCAGCCGCAACTGCTCCAGATAGCTGCCGGACGGACCGAACGCCATCTCCGGCTCGCTGCCGCCCGCCAGGGTCAGGCGCACGGTCGAGCGCAGGGCGGGTTTTTCGGTAAAAACGCTGGCCAGTGCATCGAGCAGGTCTTCAATGCCCTTGCCGCGATAGATGAAGCCGAAGTACAGCAAACGCAACGGTTTCATCGGCGGTAACGGCGCCGGAGCGATGTCCATGTTGCCGTGGCTGATGACTTCCATCTGTGCAGGCTTGAGGCCCATGCGTTGGCGCAGGCTTTGGCTGCCTGCCTGGGTCAGTGTCACCAGACGGGTCATGTGCCGGGCCAGTTGGCGTTCTTCATGCAGGCACAACGGATCGGCCAGCACGGTGGCCATTTCCGGCAGTGGAGAGCGCATCCCACTGGCAATCGACAACGGCCAGGGCAGCTTTTCCCGGCGCCAGACCAGACGCTCCGGGTCATGCACGGTGGCGGTCAGCGGCAGCTTCGGGAAGCGCCGTTGCAACGCGCGCAACGCCTGGAACTCGGCCAGTCGACCGCCACCCAGTTCGGCATGCACCACGTCGATGGCGCTCCAGTCGGTTTCGGCCACACGCTGGGTGGCAGCGCGTGGATCGTTGCCGACCCCCTGCAACGGTGTCACCACCTGCAGGCCCAGTGCTTCGAGGGCCTGCCTGAGATGGCCCGCATAGTCGGCGATGCCGTTCTGCTCGGGCGGCAGCGGGGCGAGCAAGGCAATACGCATCAGCCACGGCTCCCGATACGCTTGAGAAATTTCAACACGTTCTCGGGTACTTCAAAGCGCCGACGGTTGATGATGACGCCGTCGACTTTCTTGAACGCGGTATTGAGGTTGTGCAAGGTGTCTTCGAGCATCGGCACCGTGGTGTCCTTGGCCCGCACCACCAGCAGAATCAGGTCGGCGTTGCGCAGCAACACGAAGGCTTCCTGGTTGGTGGATACCCCGGATGCGTTGATCAACACGATCTCGCCCGGCCGTGCAGGCGCACGATTTTCGGTGCGCACCTGATGCCCTTGCTCGATCAGCAGCGCAGCCAGACGCTCGATCACAAACGATACGCCGGCGCCCGCTTTCACAGAGGTGAAGCCCAGTGTCAGACCTTTCTCGTCCACCTGATCCAGCGGCAGGATGCCGTACACCCGATGCAGGTTGGAGATAAACGCAGCGCTACGTTCCTGAGCGTGTTCCAGATCGGGGAGGGTGGTCCAGACCGGCACTTTGAACGTGCTCTCGATCTTGTCGCCGTCATGGATGCGTTGATCCAGCAGGTAGAAGAAGTACAGGGCCAGCGCGCCGACCACCAGACTGAGCGGGAAGGCGAGCAGCACCATCAGCAGGCTTTTCGGGAAAACACGGCTGGGGTTGTAGGTGGCTTCTTCGATGGTCGCGATGTTGCTGATCTGGCTGTTGTCCAGCTCACGGTCGATGCGCGCCTTTTCCAGGCTGTCGGTGTATAGCGCGTAGCTTTTCTCGGCGGCATCCAGCTCGTTCTGCAGGCGCGACAGCTCAGGCTCCAGATTCAGCGCCTGTTGACGGTCGGCTTCCAGTTGGGCGATCTGGGTATTCTGCTGCGTCAATTGGGTCTGCAGACGCGCGAAGCTGGTCTGCTGGTCGGCATACACGTTCTGCATGCGGTTGTAGATCGGGTTGGGCGTGATGCTTTCCGAACGCTGGACCGTGGCGTCCTGCTCGTTGAGCAGTTTCTTGAGGTTGTTGATTTCCTCGTTCACTGCGCGGATCGGCGGCGCCTGTTCCTTGAACGAACGCAACAGTTCCTGACGCTCGACTTCCTTGCCGTTGATGCGGTTCTGCAGGTCCTGGCGGTTGGGGTTGAGGGTCAGCTCCCGTCCGGCGGACACCGTCTTGGGTTGTGCGGCTAGCTGTTTCTTCAGCAGGTCCAGCCCGGCCTTGGTTGAGGCAATGGCGCGGGTCGTATTGTTACGCTCGGTGCGTAGATCGTTCAGGCCTTGTGAAGTGTCGGCCAGGCGCTGGGAAATGCTCACAGCACTCAACTGATTCAGGTAGTTCTGAATCTGCTTCTTGTACGAAATGATGTTGTCACCGGTGTTCTTGACCTCCGATTCGTAGAACGTATACAAGCTGACGCGACCCAGGGTCTTGGTGCGTTGCAGTTGATACTCTTCGATCCAGGTTTTGAGTACGGTTTGCGCGGTGGTCGGGTCGTTCCAGGTAAAGGTCAGCTCCATGACCGACGAGCCGGGCTCGTGACGGACTTTGAAGTTCTTTTCCAAGTCTTCGGCCATGCGTTCGGCCTGAGTGCGTTGTTCGACCAGCCCGATTAATTGCAGCACGCTGCGACCAGCGCCTACCACGGCGCCGACGACGCTTTTCAGACCGTTCTTGATCGACGCCAGAACACCGGTTTCGGGTTCGGCACGGGACAGTTCAGCCAGGTATTTTTCCGATACTTTGCGCATGATCGGGCGCCCCGTCAGCATGCGCTCCTCGTCCAGCAAAGGGTCGCGCAACGCGCTGGGCACCACGATGGCCTGACGGTTGGACAGCTCGATGGGCACCGTGCTGCTGTCCCGGCCGGGCTTGACCAGCAGCAATGCGGTGGATTCGTAACGGTTGGGCAGCAGCAAGGCCCCCAGCAGCACAACGACGAAGGTCGCGACTACGGTGATCTTGACCTCACGCCTGAAAATGAACAGCAGGCGCAGCAGGTCGCGAAATGAGCGGATATTGATCATGTCTGTTTCCCTGACAATTAATTGTTGTTGCGCAGCTCGTAGTTCAGACCCAGCCCGATCGACTTCGCGAAGGGGATCAACTGGTTGAAGTACAGGGTTACGCCGTCAACCTTGTTGCCGACCGTGGATTTGGGAACGAACACGATGTCGCCGCGCTTGAGCAGAACCGGCGCCGTGGGGCCGCCTGCGCTTGCCCAGAGAAACTTGCTGTAGTCAAAGAAATAGGTCTTGTAGAGGCCGTCGTCCTCCTGGCGCAACAGGGCCACCTGAGACGCATCGGCATCGAGCGCGACACCGCCTGCACCGACAATCGCCTGGGCCAGGCTGGTGGCCACATTGACCGGCAGGGTCACCGAGTTGCGCACCGCGCCGCCCACGAACACCGTATTGCCCGGTGACTGGGAGATGTTGATGGTCAGGGCCGTTTCGCGATAGACGTTCTGCAGCTTGCTTTCCAGCAGGTCGTTGAGTTGCTGGAGCGTCAGACCGGCTGCCTTGACGGTGCCGATATACGGATAGGAAAAGGTCCCGTCGTTGAGCACCTGAAACAGCGTCAGCTCATAGATCGAGTTGGCGGTGAACGCCGAGATGGACGGCGACTCTCCGGTATTACGCACAATGCGCAAGGTGTCACCGGGGCGGATGCGCTCCGGTGGCAACGGCTTGCCCGCCAGCGCCCTGCCGGCTGCCTGGCCTGCTTCGATCTGCGCCGGATCGTCGGGCAGACCGACCCTTGAGGGTGTGTTACAAGCGCCAAGCAGCAATAGGCTGACGATCAGCATCATGCGTTTCATTTATCCTGAACTCCTTTCATGCACGAATACGGCTCCCTTTCGGGTAATAAAATCATGTGTAGGGCTACAGCCAGGTTCGTTTCGGGTGGGTCCAGTCCTCAATGTCGAGTAAAGCGGGGCCGCCATCAGCGGCCTTGCCCGTGGGAAGCGTGATCAGATTTTCACGGTCTGCTCGGGTACGCGCCCGTAGACGTCGGTAAAGCGCACGATGTCGTCTTCGCCCAGGTACTCACCGCTCTGCACTTCGATCATCACCAGATCGATAACGCCGGGGTTGACCAGTCGATGGGTAAAACCGGGCTTGATAAAGGTCGACTCGTTGGTGTCGAGCATGAACTCGCGTTCGCCATTGGTGACCCTTGCCATGCCGCTCACCACAATCCAGTGCTCGCTGCGATGGTGGTGCATCTGCAGCGAAAGCGACGCCTGCGGACGGACCACGATGCGCTTGATCTTGAAGCGCTTGCCTTCTTCCAGAACGGTGTAGGTGCCCCAGGGGCGAGTGACCGTGCGGTGCAGGCGATAGGCGTCATGGCCCTGACGCTTGAGCTCCTGAGCGATGACCTTCACGTCCTGAGTGCGTGTGCCATCGGCAATCAGCAGCGCGTCCGGGGTGTCGATGATGATCAGGTTGTCCAGACCGATACCGCCGACCAGCCGCTTGGGCGAATCGATGTAGCAATTGGTCACGTCGTGCAGCACGGTCTGGCCGTTGCACTGGTTGCCGTGGGCGTCGGCACCGCTCAGTTCGCGAACGGCTTCCCATGAGCCAATGTCGCTCCAGCCAAGTTCACAGGGCACGACCGCCACCTTGTCGGAGCGCTCCATCAGCGCGTAATCGATGGAAATATCCGGCACCAGGCCGAACGATTCGCTGTCGAGTTCGACCTGCAATTCCCGGTTTCCTTCCTTGCTTACGCTTAGCTCCAGGCAGGCCCTGACGGCGCTCAGCACATCCGGCGCGTGGGTTTCCAGCTCGCGCAAAACCGCATCGGCGCGCAGGCAGAACATTCCCGCGTTCCACAGGTGCAGGCCGCCGTCCAGATAACCCTGGGCGCTCGCCGCATCGGGTTTCTCGACGAAACGTGCAACCTGGTACGCGTCGGCATTGAGCGACTGGCCTTTCTCGATGTAACCAAAACCGGTTTCCGGCTTGGTCGGCAGAATGCCGAACGTCACCAGCCAGCCTTGCGAGGCAAGCTCTTGCGCAGCCGATACGGCGCGGGAAAAGGCTTCGATATCGGTGATCAGATGGTCGGCAGGCAGCACCAGCAGCTGTGCGTCGCCTCCGTATAAACGGGTGACATGTACTGCGGCAGCAGCAATGGCAGCGGCAGTGTTGCGCCCGAAAGGCTCGAGGATGAAATCCAGCCTGACCTTGCTTTTGTTCAACTGTCGGTAGTCATCGACCGTACGGAAATACACTTCCCGGTTGGTCACCGTCAGCAGGCGCTCGACATGGGGCAGGGCGGCCGCGCGCTTGAAGGTTTTCTGCAGCAGGCTTTCGCCGTCGGGAAGGCGCATGAACGGCTTGGGCATGGCTTCACGGGAGACAGGCCACAAACGGGTGCCGGAGCCGCCGGCGATGATGCAGGGAATGAGGGTGCTCATCAATAAGCCTCACGAGTGAAGAGCACTGCCGGAACAGTGCGCATAAGGATGTAGAGGTCGAACCAGACGGACCAGTTTTCTATGTACTCAAGATCGAACTCGACGCGTTTTTCGATTTTTTCCACGGTGTCTGTTTCCCCACGATAGCCGTTGATCTGAGCCAGTCCGGTGATGCCGGGTTTGACTCGATGTCGCGACGTGTACTCCTTCACCGCTTGCTCGAAAAGAATGCCTGCCGCTTTCGTTGCCGTCGCATGGGGGCGTGGGCCCACCATCGACATGCTGCCTGCCACCACATTGAACAGCTGTGGCAGCTCATCCAGGCTGGTCTTGCGGATGAAACGCCCGACCCGGGTGATCCTGGCATCGCCCCGGGTGGTCTGTTGCTCCGCCGTTGCATCGGCCTGGTGCTGATGCATCGAGCGAAATTTGAATACCTCAATGAGGCGGTTGTTGTAGCCGTAGCGCTTTTGCCTGAAGAACACCGGACCCGGTGAGTCGAGCTTGATCGCCAGTGCGACCAGCAGCATGAACGGTGACAGTGCGAGCAGCGCCAGCGAGGACAGCACAATGTCCTCGGCGCGTTTGATGAACGGAGACCAGCCGTTGAGCGGTACGTCCGAGGCATTGAACATCGGCAGCTTGGCCACTTCCGTGATGCGGTTATGGCTATGACGAAACGCGACCATGTCCGGCACCAGCAGCACGTTGACCGGAAACCGGCGCAGCTCGTGAATGATGTGGTCCATGCGGTTTTCGGCGGTCCAGGGCAGGGCAACCAGTACCTGGGTGACTTTCTCTTCGCGGATCAACCGCTCCAGATCACTGGTGTTGCCCAGCAGCGGCAGGTTGGCGACGGTCTTGGGCATGCGGCCGATGCGGTCATCGATGAAGCCCATCACCCCCGAGCGGATGTCCTGATGCTGGAGCAGGTACTCGGCCAGACGCATACCGTTTTCGGTGGCTCCCAGAATCACGGCGTTCTGCAGAAACACGCCTTTGCGCATCTGGTGCTTGAACAGCGCCAGCATCAGCAAACGGATAACGCAATACAGGAAGAGGCTGGCCACATACCAGAACACCAGATGGTCGTTGGAGAGGTTGCCGAACAGACCGAGGGTGCGTTGCATGAACAGCAGCAGGCCGAACGACGCCGACCAGGCGATCACGATCGAGCGCAGGCGCAGGGCGTTGCTGAACAGCGCCTCCGAATACACGCCCATGGCCTGAAAGATCAGCACCACGACAATGCCGAAGAAGACCTGCATCGCCAGGTAGTTCTGAGGTTTTTCCATCACGCCGTCCGGCATGAACGCACCCAGCAGCAGGCCGGGGAGCATGCAGGCGAGCGCATGCGCGATGCGGATACCGAACAGAAAATACTCCACCAGACTGGTGCGAGTGAGCGACAGGCTGTCTACCGGTTGCAACCTCATAATGCGTCCTTACTTCCTGTAACCCTACGGCACCCGTGCCGAATCTTCGTGTGAGCTGTGTCGTTCAAGCGCAGAGTCAAAAAAACACCTTCTTTACGGAGTTTGCTGAAGCGTAGCCAATAAGTTGTCGAACTGACGGTTTTTGAGCCTGCAATTTGTAGCTACCACTTTGTGTATATCGGCCAGTGCCCGTATTAACGTGAGAAATTTCAGCCGTTTGTGAGTGAAAACACTCAAACGGAGGGTTTCGCTGTAGTAAAGCTCATGAAACTGAAAAGGGGGAGGACCAATGTTGTGATGAACGGTGCAGGCGAGTGGCTATTAGAAAGGCAAGCTGACTTACCTCCGGATCTACGGGCGTAAACCCTCTGTCAAGAGGATCAAAAAAATATTCATCTGGACGGGCTTTTTTCAATTCGGCGGGGTCACAACCCTGCGCTGTGCCAAATGCAGTCAGGCGCTGGCAAACAAAAGCGTCGCTCATACGTGGTACTCGTACCGTTCACCAGAGGGGGTTTCATGACACAACGCAGGGCTATGCTCATTCTTCACGGCAAGCAGTCGCTCAATGAAGATGTAAGAAATGGCGTCGCCGAAAAGCGCAGGCAAGGCTGGGACCTTGATGTGCGTTTGACCTGGGAGGGAGGCGATGCCCAGCGTCTGGTCAGCGAAGCGCTGGCCGCCGGGCACCGCCATATCGTGGCAGGCGGCGGCGACGGCACATTGCGCGACATCGCCGAAGCCCTGGCGCAGGCACCGGAAACCGATACCAGCCTTACCATTCTGCCGCTGGGCACCGCCAATGACTTTGCCCGGGCCGCTGGCGTGCCGCTGGAAGTCGACCAGGCACTGGAGCTTATGGACGTTACACCGCGTCCCGTCGATCTGGGCGAAGTGGGTGGCAAACTGTTCCTGAACATGGCCACCGGAGGCTTCGGCAGCCAGGTGACCGCCAATACCTCGGAAGACCTCAAGAAGGTGTTGGGGGGCGCCGCTTACCTGTTTACCGGGCTTACCCGGTTCAGCGAGCTGCATGCCGCTCACGGTGAGCTGATCGGGCCGGATTTTCACTGGCGTGGCGATCTTCTGGCGCTGGGCATTGGCAACGGTCGGCAGGCGGGCGGCGGGCATGTGCTGTGTCCGACGGCGATGGCGGATGACGGCCTGCTGGATATCAGCATCCTGCCTGCACCTCAGGAAGTGGTCGGCACACTGAGGAGCCTGCTGGAAGGCGGACTTGGATTCGACAACATGTTCGTTCGCGCGCGTCTGCCGTGGGTCGAACTCAGGTCTGCCCAGGGACTGGAAATCAATCTGGACGGCGAGCCGCTGTCTGGCGAAGACCTGCGGTTCGAGGCACGGCCTGCGGCGCTCAGGGTGCACCTGCCGGACGACTCGCCGGTGCTCTCGACGGTATCGGGCAGTGCGCCGCAGCTCAATCGTCCAGGCTGATGATCCGCTCCCGGACGCAGAACAGCACAAGACCGGCCACATCGAAGATCTGCAGCCGCTTCATGATCTGTGAACGGTGGGTCTCCACGGTCTTGATGCTCAGATTCAGGCCGCTGGCGATCTCGCGAGTGGACTTGCCTCTCACGATCAGGCGCAGGATTTCCAGCTGACGAGCCGTGAGGTTGTATTTTTCCTGCGGCAACTCGGACTTGTCGGTGCGCTGACTCTGCAAGGCCCGGTTGATCACGGTATGGGCGATGGCCGGACTCAGGTAGCGCTTGCCGTTGCGCAAGGCTTTCAACGCCTGTTCCAGCTCGGTCGCCGTGGCGTCCTTCAGCAGATAGCCATGAGCGCCGGCTTCCAGCGCGCGCATGATGATGTCGGGCTCGGTGTGCATCGACAGAATCAGAACCTTGCAGTCCGGCTGTACCTTGACCAGATGCTCCAGTGCGTCCAGCCCGTTCATGTCCTTCATGCCGATGTCCAGCAGGATGATGTCCGGCTTGAGGCGGTGCGCGAGCCCCGACAACTGACTGCCGTCGCACGCTTCCCCGACGATGGCATAGCCGGGAATGTCCGAGACCAGAGCGCGTACGCCAGCCCTGATCAGCGAATGGTCGTCCACCAGTAACAGATTGCAGGTCATTGTGTTTTCTTGTGTAAACGGGCGCGCTCGCCCGAACGGGGCGCCCAGGGAAACATGACTTCGATTCGAGTGCCCAGCCCCGGGCCGCTGTGCAGCGACCAGGACCCATCCAGCAACATGACACGTTCACGCATGCCCGCCAGGCCATTGCCTTCAGGACGCGGGCCGGCGGCAGGCTCGAAGCCCGTGCCATCGTCGGCGATCAGTATCGACAGTCCGGCAGGTTGACGTTCGAAACGTATCACCAGATTTTTCGCCTGCGCATGGCGCAGCATGTTGGTCACCGCTTCCTGGCAGATACGGTAGGCAGCGACGGCCATCTCTTCGGGAATTCCGTTTAAGTGCTGTTTGCACTCCAGGCTCCAGTGGGTCTGGCTGTTGGCAAGAGCGCTCACCAGATGGGCGCGCAGTCCGCCTTCAAGCCCAAGGCTCGATAACTGGCGAGGATTGAGAATCGCGGAAAGGTCGCGGACTTTGCCCAGCGTTTCTGCAAGGGTTGCCTCAAGCTGCCCGGCATGAGTGTTCAATTCGGCAGGCAGTCGACGTTGCAACCAGGCCAGCTGCAACTGAGCGCCGGTCAGCATTTGGCCGATGTCATCATGAAGTTCGCGACTCAGGCGTTGCCGCTCGGTTTCCTGAACATCCAGCATTCGCTGCGCCAGTTCCTGCGGTTGCAACTGAATCAAGCGGCTGGTGCGCCAAAGATAGAAACAGATACTGGCAAAGGTGATCAGGTTGAGCGTCAGCAGGCTTGCCGGAAAATCCGAAGAGCGGATAAACAGCACCGCATTGCCCAGCGCTGCACTGGCACAGAGCGCCGCTGTGACCCACTTGACCCGGTTGGTCGTATCAAAAACCGACCTGAAAGACTGGACGACGGCATCCATATCGATTCGCGCCATTAATAGACATAGCCAATAATCGGACGGCGTGATGTCAAAGTAATATTAATCGCAGGTTCAGCTGACTGTTTGAGTATATTCAAGGAAATTGAACTCGACACTTTTGATTCCGTTTCAGCCAGACCCGCAGTCATCTCCGCTGTCACTTCCGGGAACAGCACGTCATGGGTGTCGGACAATCTTACCTTACATGCGCGTCAACCAAGCTTTTAACTGCGCAGTGTGCCGACGGAATGGATGGCATGCTGGTCAGTGAAAGCGGGGAGTATTCGCGCGCATATCTCAACGCTGACCGGGGAGGGTGTGAACGCATGATCAAAGTGCCGTGCCTTCTGCAAAGGGGATTATCTTTTCATTGAAAGAAGGTCGGCGTTTTCGTCCTGCTTATTCGCGTGCCGCATCCACGGCTTTATCTGAACAGGCCGAGAGGGCGGCCAGTCTGCCCAGCAGTTCCTGCTGTTCCTCATTGTCCATGACCAGCTCTCCGGTATTGGGGTCGAGGAGTTCCAACTGCCATGAAATAAGGGACAGGCAACGTTTGACCGTCGCCAGTGTTTCCTGTGACAGTCCGTTGGCCGCATCGGCGTCATCAAGCAGGCAACGCAATCGCCGGGTAAAGTCCGCCACACATTGAACGGATGCGTCATCAGCCTTGTTGGTCAGCGCCAACAGTGAGGCCAGCAGGCAATTGATTGCATCTTCATCGCCGCCGATCAGCTCAAGGTGTGACAGGCACTCTTCCGATTTATACAAAAGCGCCTGGGACTCGGCCAGAAACTGTTCATGTTTCTGCTGCCATTCGTTACTGCTCAGCATCCTGTATCTCCACACATCATGGACAGCGAACTCTCGCCCGCCGCGAATGGCTGACAGTTAATGTCGATTTCATTTGAAAGTCTGTAGGGCGTTTCGGAATGTATCTCAGCGATGGCGTATTGATGTGCGCCAGGGACGATCCATGTGGATCCAATCCCGCTGTCAGGACGCAAAAAACGCGCTGCTTCGTCTGCAATGGTAACCCGTACCAGCGAAACGTCGATCCCGACGGGGCTGGTCGATTGCAAGGACTGGAACGCGAACACAAGCCTGACTCCATTCGTGCAATGAGAATGGCGTCACAATAGTGGCAATGAGATAGCGATCATATCAGGCATTCCCCGATAGACATTCAGGGTAATACCTAGGGGCGAGCGCATCGACCCTGTTTATAAGGTGGAAAGCGTCAGGCGCGAGTTTGTTGTCGCACGGACACTTTCTGGAATGGCACATCAGTAAAGCATGATGTTAATGTGACATCAATGTCTGAAATTGGCTTTTCATCGCCATTAAGGTCTGGCTCGTTTCAGCCGATACACGTTAAGCAGACTCATCGTGACCAACGCTTCAGGAGCTAAAATGGCTGGCATTCTCGACACAGTAGATCAACGCACACAGCTGGTGGGCGAGAATCGCCTGGAAATTCTCATGTTCCGCCTGGCCGGTCGGCAGTTATTCGCGATCAACGTGTTCAAGGTTCAGGAAGTATTGCAGCTCCCCAAGCTCACCCTGATGCCGCAACGACACTCCTTCGTCTGCGGAGTCGTGAACCTGCGTGGCCAGACACTGCCGGTGATCGACCTGTCCCAGGCGATCGGCATGCGGCCTCTGGTGCCGGGTCCGGGCAGCACCATTATCGTGACCGAATACAACCGCTCGGTTCAGGCGTTTCTGGTGGGCGGTGTGGATCGCATCGTCAACATGAACTGGGATGCGATCATGCCGCCGCCTGCCAGTGCTGGCCGTCAGCATTACCTGACCGCGATCAGCAAGGTCGATGATCAATTGGTAGAAATTATCGATGTCGAGAAAGTGCTCGCCGAGATCGTCCCTTACAACGCCAAGGTCTCTCGCGAGAAGCTCGAAGATCCGGTGCTCGAGGGCGCGCGCGGTCGCGAAGTGCTGCTGGTGGATGACTCCAAGGTTGCCTTGGCGCAGTTGCGTGACACCCTGTCGCAGTTGGGCCTGAAGCTTCACGTTGCCAGTGACGGTCTCAAGGCGCTGAACATGCTCAAGGGCTGGGCTGACGCCGGTGAGGACGTGCACAAGAAGCTGCTGATGGTGTTTACCGACGCCGAAATGCCGGAAATGGATGGTTACCGTCTGACCACCGAGATTCGCAACGATCCGCGTCTGCGTGCGTTGTATATCGTGCTGCACACCTCGCTGTCCGGCAGCTTCAACGAATCGATGGTCAAGAAAGTCGGCTGCGACAACTTCCTCTCCAAGTTCCAGCCCGACAAGCTGGTGGAAGTGGTGCGTGAGCGCCTGATGATGCTGACTCACTGATTCACCGCCTTACCCGGACTGCCTGTAAGGTTCCTGTTCGTATAAGCTTTGCCGTTCACGTCAAAGCTTTTCGAGCCACCCAAGGAACCGTTCATGCTACGTCTGCGCGCGCTCTATCGTTTTCCTCTCAAATCCTGCAAGGCGGAAATCCTGCAACGGGCGTCGTTCGACGGCCTGGGTCTGGCAGGTGACCGACGCTGGATGCTGGTTGACGAGGGCACGGGGCGTTTTCTGACTCAGCGAGCGGTGTCGCACATGTCACAGCTGTCGGTGCTGTGGAATGCCGGTGGAGGGGTGACACTCAATGCGCCTGGCTTTGCACCGCTTGATGTCGTCGTTCCGATTGATGAGCAGGAAAACCTGCGCGGCGTGACCGTCTGGCGCGACTCGCTGCAGGTGCCTGACGCGGGCCAAGAGGCGGCCGACTGGGTCAGTCGCTTCATCGGCAAGCCGACGCGCATGGTTTACATGCCCGTCGAGCGTGCCCGCTGGCTCCCCGGCGGCTACGGATCGGTCGACAATCGTGTCAACTTCGCCGACGGCTTTCCGCTTCTGTTGATCGGTCAGGGCTCGCTCGACGATCTCTCTGCCAGGCTGGGCAGGGAGGTGGAAATGCTGCGCTTCAGGCCCAATCTGGTGATTGAAGGCGCCGAAGCCTTTGCCGAAGACAACTGGAAACGTATCCGCATCGGCGACATGCAATTCGAACTGCTCAAGCCCTGCGCCCGTTGCATCCTCACCACGATCGACCCGGCGACCGGCGATCGCAGTCTGGACCGCGAACCCTTCGCGACCCTGAAGACCTATCGCGAAGTCGAAGGCGACGTCATGTTCGGGCAGAACATGGTCAACGTCGGGCCGGGCGAGCTTGAGGTGGGTATGGAGGTAGAGGTGCTGGAGTGAAAGGGTGACTTGAGCCCTGCGTCCGGCTCACTGAATCCGCAATCTGTGCCATCTGTGACGCGGAGCGTCACGGGATGCCTGCCCACGCGGGTTATACACAAGTCGTTTGGCCACCCAGTGAGGCAGAGGCACTGATGCGCTTTTGTAGCGCGATAGTAAGAACACCGCAGATCGCGACGTGGGTGAAGGCTGAGTTCTGGCGCTGATTCGGGGGGCAATCGGCATGGATGCCGATTGAGCTGCACTGGGCCATGGATGGCCCATTTGCAGCGACCCCCGAATCAGTGTCAGGACGAAGGAACCCCGGCGAAGCCGGGGCCGGAACCGGAGCAAAAGGCTTTGCTTACTTTGGCCTCTCAAAGTAAGTCGCCGAGGGGCGAAAAGGTGACTTGAGCCATGCGCTCGGCTAACTGAGTCCACAGTCTGTGCCATTTGTGACGCGGAGCGTCACGGGACGCATGCCCACGCGAAGCGATGAGCACGATCAGTGTCCAGGCCGGCATCTGTACTGCGATGTCTGCCCCACCTCACAAATCATCAAAGAACCGTTCATGCCAGTCCACCAGCGGCTGCGGCGAATTGAGTTTCTGGCCGTAGATCACCGAGTACGACAGCACGTTCTGCACGTACTGACGGGTCTCATCGAACGGGATGCTTTCCACCCAGACATCGAAGGCCAGGTGATTGGCGCCCTTGAGCCACTGGCGCACGCGTCCGGGACCGGCGTTGTAGGCCGCAGAGGCGAGCACACGGTTGCCGTTGAACTGGCTGTGCACCGAACTCAGGTAGGCAGCGCCGAGCTGGATGTTGGTGTCCGGATCGAGCACCTGCTGGGGTGAGGCCAGCGGGATGCTGTACTTGCGAGCGGTTTCCTTGGCAGTAGCGGGCATCAACTGCATCAGACCGCTGGCACCGACGCCTGAACGCGCGTCATCCATGAAGGCGCTTTCCTGACGGGTAATTGCAAACACCCAGCTGGAATGCAGGCCGCGGATCTTGGCTTCGCGAACCAGCGTGTCGCGGTGCGCCATCGGGAAGCGGATGTCCAGATCGTCCCAGTACTGCGCCTGGCTGATGGTGCGAATCGCCGGAAAATACCACTTCAGGTCGTAGGCCAGCTTGGCCTGGGCAACCATTTCATCGCGACTGAAATGGCGACTGACGTGGTACCACTCGCGACGACCATCGACGATTTCGCCACGGTCATGAAACTCCAGCGCGCGACGGACGCCCGGCGTGTTGCGGACCTTGTTAATCAGCGCCTGGCTGAGCACCAGCGGTTTATTGTTGAGCTGGTAAGGGCTCTGGGTGCGATCGGCGGCCAGGAAGCCGTAGAAGTCACGTTCCTTGGCCACGTCCTTGTACAGCGCGGGAATCAGCGGGCTGTTGGGCTGGGCCAGTTCGAGCGCACGGGCTTCCCAGTAACGCCAGCGGTTGGTGCTGGCCAGATCCTTGGGCAGACGGCGTGCGAGTTCATAGGCGTCTTCCCAGCGGCCCAGACGCAGCAGCAGGCGCATACGCCATTCGGTCACTGTATTATCGCGCAGGTCCGGGTCATATTTGGTCATGACCTCAAGGGCACGATCATCGTAGCGGCGCGCAAGGGTCAGACCGATTTCCTTGGCGATTTCCACCTGCTCTTCACGTGAGAAGTGCATGGTGATGGCGTAGCTGTCCAGCATCGCCAGGGCTTTCTGCGGGTCCTGACGTGCCAGTCGACGCAGACCCAGGCCCACGACGTCAGACATGGCTTCATCCACCGGCACGAACTGCCCGGGGTTGTTGATCATCTCAGGCTTCTGGGCGACCGCAACCAGCAGTTTACCCTGCGGAGCGAGCGAGTTGAGGCTGTTGACCAGCGTGTTGGCCAGCGTGTAGTTGCGCGCCTGCGCCGCCAGCTTGGCGCGCTGCCAGCGTTTCTGCTCGGTCAACTGACCTGCCGCAGCCCATTGTGCGAAGAACGCGTCACAGGCAGCCGGCAGGGTCTTGCCGGTCATCCACAACTTCTCGGCACTGGCATAGCCTTCGGCGCGCTTGTTGTTGTTCAACTGGTACTGGCCATAAAGGCAGTCCAGCTCGACGAAATTCATCTTCGGGTC
Organism: Pseudomonas viridiflava; assembly: GCF_900184295.1. Taxonomy (NCBI): domain Bacteria; kingdom Pseudomonadati; phylum Pseudomonadota; class Gammaproteobacteria; order Pseudomonadales; family Pseudomonadaceae; genus Pseudomonas; species Pseudomonas viridiflava. The sequence goes on along the minus strand of NZ_LT855380.1, from coordinate 3,745,989 downwards.
GTAATACTTGACGAACGGCTGCCAGTCGCCTCGCTCGGCCAGCCAGCGCAGCCAGCGCAACTTCATCCAGTTGGCCTGTGGCAGATCACCGTGCTCGGCGAGAAATTTCTCGATCTCGGCGTTGCTGGCAGTCTTCAAACGTGCAGTCAGCTCGTCGTATTCCAGATACGGTTCGAGCGGATAGTCGGCGAGGACGGTGCTGTACATCTGGTAGGGACCCAGGTCGCCCTTGGCCAGAGCCCGCTTGGCCTCGTCGTAATATTTGCGTTGTTGGGTAAGGTCTGCCGCGTGAGCAGTCTGGACGGCAGTGGCGGAGAGGAGCAGGCACGATAGAAAGCTGAACAAACGACTGCGCATGAGACTTCCGAGCAGATGAGTCGTGAAAAGTGTCGCTAGCTTAGCCTTTTGCCAGCTCATCGTGAAAGCACTGCCGACGAGCTTGACTCATGAAGAAATAATTCGCGGGTATAAGGAACGCATATGTCGACCGCTCGCATGACGAATCCCGACATCCACCGGCTATCTCAGGTAGAATGCGCGCCCGGTTTTTGGAGAAGCTCATGACCCTGCTCAAATTCAGCGATGTGTCCCTTGCTTTCGGCGCCATGCCGTTATTGGACAAGGTGTCCTGGCAGATCGCCCGTGGTGAGCGGGTGTGCATCATTGGCCGTAACGGCACTGGCAAATCCAGCATGTTAAAGCTGGTCAAGGGGGTTCAGAAGCCCGACGAAGGCGCTGTCTGGCGTGCACCCGGTCTCAAGATCGGCGAGTTGCCCCAGGAATTGCCGGTAGCCGACGGACGGACAGTGTTCGACGTGGTAGCCGAAGGTCTGGACGGCGTTGGCGCCTTGCTCGCCGAATACCATCATCTGGCCCAGAACTGCGTGACCGAGGAAGACCTCAACAAGCTCATGCATGTGCAGCAGGACCTTGAGGCCCGTGATGGCTGGCGTCTGCAGCAACTGGTCGAAAGCACCCTCAGCCGTCTGCAGTTGCCCGCCGACAAGACGCTCGCCGAGCTGTCCGGCGGCTGGCGCCGTCGTGTCCTGCTGGCTCAGGCGCTGGTGTCCGAACCCGATCTGCTGCTGCTCGACGAGCCGACCAACCACCTGGACATCGGCGCAATCGCCTGGCTTGAAGAAGCCCTCAAGGATTTCCAGGGCGCCGTACTGTTCATCACGCACGACCGGGCATTCCTGCAGAATCTGGCGACCCGTATCCTGGAACTGGATCGCGGCGGCCTGATCGACTGGAACGGCGATTACGCCAGCTTCCTCGTCCACAAGGAAGCGGCGCTGGCGGCCGAAGAAACCGCCAACGCGCTGTTTGACAAGCGTCTGGCCCAGGAAGAAGTCTGGATTCGTCAGGGCATCAAGGCCCGTCGTACCCGTAACGAAGGCCGTGTACGCGCGCTGAAAGAGTTGCGTGTCGAACGCAGTGAGCGTCGCGAGCGCACCGGCAAGGCCAATATTCAGCTCGACACCGCCGAGAAATCCGGCAAGCAGGTCATGGTGCTGGACAACGTCAGCTTCGCCCACCCGGGTGGCCCAATGCTGATCAAGGACTTTTCCATGGTCCTGCAGCGCGAAGACCGTATCGGCCTGCTGGGTGCCAACGGTACCGGCAAGACCACGCTGCTCAAGCTGATGCTCGACAACCTGCAGCCGACCGGCGGCAAGGTTGAGGTTGGTACACGTCTGGACGTTGCCTACTTCGACCAGTTGCGCCACCAGCTCGATCTGGAAAAGACCGTGATCGACAACGTCGCCGAGGGTCGTGATTTCATCGATATCGATGGCCAGAGCCGTCATGTACTGAGCTATCTGGGCGACTTCCTGTTCAGCCCTCAGCGCGCCCGTACGCCGGTGAAAGCGCTGTCGGGCGGCGAGCGTGCCCGTCTGTTGCTGGCCAAGCTGTTCAGCAAGCCGGCCAACCTGCTGGTCCTCGACGAACCGACCAACGATCTGGACGTGGAAACCCTGGAACTGCTCGAAGAAGTGCTGTTGACCTTCAAGGGCACGGTACTGATGGTCAGCCACGACCGGGCATTCCTCGACAACGTCGTGACCAGTACGCTGGTATTCGAAGGTGAAGGGAAGGTTCGCGAATACGTGGGTGGTTATCAGGACTGGCTGCGTCAGGGTGGCTCTCCGCGCCTGCTGGGCGTGGCGGACACCAAGTCGGGCAAGGCCGAGCTGGCCAGTGCCGTTGTCCAGGCTGCCCCGGTAGCCGCTCAGGAAATGCCGGTCGCCAAGAAGAAACTCAGCTACAAGCACCAGCGTGAGCTGGAAGCCTTGCCGGGTCAGATCGACGAAGTTGAGGGCAGGATGGCTGCGTTGACAGCTGAGATGGCTGCGCCGGGCTTCTACCAGCAGCCAGCCGAGCAGACCACTGCGGCATTGGCGCAGATGGAAAGCCTGCAAGGTGAGCTGGATGCCTTGCTGGAGCGCTGGGCCGAGCTGGACGAGTGATTCTCTGACGTTAAAAGCAGAAAGCCCGGATCATGTCCGGGCTTTTCGCTTTCATGCCGAGGTTATTCGGACTTCTTGAGACGTACCGCCAGCACATCGCACGGTGCGCCGTGCAGCACGTCGTTGGCGGTGGAACCGAGCAGTAGCGCAAGGCCGTGGCGGCCATGGCTGCCGATGACGATCAGGTCGCAGTCCTGCTTGCTGGCGAGTTGGTGAATTTCCTGGCGCGGCTGTCCATACACCAGATGGCTTTCGCCGGCTCTCAGGTCAGGATGAGTGATCTTCAGCTTTTCCAGTTTTTCCTTGGCCTGATCGAACTGCTGTTGTTGCAGCTGAGACAGGTCCATCGGAACGTCGCCCCCGAAGGCCATCGCCATCGGTTCGACGATGTGCACCGTGGACAGCTTCGCATTGCTCTCTTTTGCCAGCTCCAGTGCACGCTTGAGCACCGCACTGCATTCGTCGGTGAGGTCAATGGCAACCAGAATATGTTGATACGACATGAGGGTGTCCTCCGAGAGGGTTGCGATAGGGTGAGTATGGCTCTTTCGTTCGCATCTGGGCAGACCCCGTGCAAGCCACTGTTTTCAAATTGTTGTTTAGCCTGAATCGGGCGGGGGCAAGAAATATGACGGTCTGGATAGTCCTGTCAATCATTTGTGTGATGTTGAGCCCACTTGTGTGGTTGCGTCCGTCGCGTCATCAGAGCGGCAGGATGGCCTTGCGCATGGAAGCGCGGCGTATCGGCATGGCCATGCAGCTTGCGCCCCAGGAGTGGCCTCACTGGCTCCCCAGGCAGCCGCCCAGCCCGTGCGCGCAATACCATCGGCCACGCAGAAGCTCGAAGCCCGATGTCTGGACCTTTTGGCAGACGGAGCCGGGAATCTGGGTCAACCGCTGGCGCGAGCCCTGCGATGACGTCGCATTGCTGACGCACTTCAGCACGCTGCCGGATGATGTCTTCAAGGTCGAGGCGGATTCGCAAATGATTGCGGTGTACTGGGCCGAGCGGGGAGAGGCAGATGTGTTGCAGCGTATTAATGCCGTACTCAAGGCGCTGGCCTGAATACTCACCGAATCGCAGGCAATAAAAAGCCCGATAACAACATCGGGCCGGGGTTGGCCAGGCAGGCCGATAATTCCTGGTATGCCGGCACCCAGTATCTGAATGCCGGTTATCACCGCTGCGCACCCGTGATCGCAATCATCGCGGGCCTCTTGTGGCGCAGTGCGCTGACTCTAGACCTTCTGCTCTCTTTTGTCGCGTTTTTCTCGACTCCTCTCTCGAATGAGCCTCAACGGTGCAGAATCTGCGGGCTTTGAGCTGATCTTCGCATTATCACTTTGTTGAATGGTGGCAAATCAAACATCGGTTTGCTGGTCAGGAATCGCTTGTGCCTTTTCCAATCCGCCGTTTTTATGGGTGTTTTGGCGAATTGACAATTATCCGGTTTTGCCTGATGGTGTGCGTACCCAAATCAAACGGGCGTATGAAATGAGCGTTTGGTCGTCAGACGGCTCTGACAGAATCCTGGCTACCTCGTCGCAGCGGATGTACGTGTGATTTGGCGTGTTCATCGACGGCGACGTCGTAGTCCCGCTGAACGTTAAGGTTCGGCGGGTATTGTTCAGCTTCCATATTGTGGAGATCAGTTGATGATTTACGAAGGTAAAGCCATCACGGTTAAGGCTCTTGAAAGTGGCATCGTCGAATTGAATTTCGACCTCAAGGGTGAGTCCGTCAACAAGTTCAACCGTCTCACCCTCAACGAACTGCGTCAGGCAGTGGATGCTGTCAAGGCTGACGCGTCGGTCAAAGGTGTGATCGTCACCAGCGGCAAAGACGCATTCATCGTCGGCGCTGACATCACCGAGTTTGTCGACAACTTCAAGTTGCCCGAAGCCGAACTGGTCGCCGGCAACCTGGAAGCCAACCGGATCTTCAGTGATTTCGAAGACCTTGGCGTGCCGACAGTCGTCGCCATCAACGGCATCGCGCTAGGCGGCGGTCTGGAAATGTGCCTGGCGGCCGATTACCGCGTCATGTCGAGCACTGCGAAGATCGGCCTGCCGGAAGTCAAGCTGGGTCTGTACCCGGGTTTCGGCGGCACGGTTCGTCTGCCGCGCATCATCGGTGCCGACAATGCCATCGAATGGATTGCGTCCGGCAAGGAAAACGCTGCCGAAGACGCTCTCAAGGTCGGCGCTGTGGATGCCGTCGTTGCACCTGAAAAATTACAGGCTGCGGCGCTGGACCTGATCAAGCGCGCCATTTCCGGCGAGTTCGATTTCAAGGCCAAGCGTCAGCCCAAGCTGGACAAGCTCAAGCTCAACGCCATCGAGCAGATGATGGCATTCGAAACCGCCAAGGGTTTTGTCGCAGGTCAGGCCGGCCCCAACTATCCGGCACCGGTCGAAGCGATCAAGACCATCCAGAAAGCCGCGAACTTCGGTCGTGACAAGGCGCTGGAGATCGAAGCTGCGGGTTTCGTGAAAATGGCCAAGACCTCTGCTGCGCAGAGTCTGATCGGCCTGTTCCTGAACGATCAGGAACTGAAAAAGAAAGCCAAGGGTTACGACGAAATCGCAAAAGACGTGAAGCAGGCGGCTGTACTCGGCGCTGGCATCATGGGTGGCGGCATCGCGTACCAGTCGGCGGTCAAGGGCACGCCGATCCTGATGAAGGACATTCGTGAAGAGGCGATTCAACTGGGTCTGAACGAAGCGTCGAAACTGCTGGGTAACCGCGTCGACAAGGGCCGTCTGACGGCTGCGAAGATGGCCGAAGCGCTCAATGCGATTCGTCCTACGCTGTCCTACGGTGACTTCGGCAACGTCGATCTGGTTGTTGAAGCCGTGGTCGAGAACCCCAAGGTCAAACAGGCCGTTCTGGCTGAAGTCGAAGCGCAGGTGGGTGAAAACACCATTCTGGCGTCGAACACCTCGACCATCTCGATCAGCCTGCTGGCGAAGGCGCTCAAGCGCCCGGAAAACTTCGTGGGCATGCACTTCTTCAATCCGGTGCACATGATGCCGCTGGTTGAAGTGATCCGTGGTGAGAAGTCCAGCGAAGAAGCGGTGGCCACCACCGTCGCTTACGCCAAGAAGATGGGCAAGAACCCGATCGTGGTCAACGACTGCCCGGGCTTCTTGGTCAACCGTGTGCTGTTCCCGTATTTCGGCGGTTTCGCCAAACTCGTCAGCGCTGGCGTCGACTTCGTGCGCATCGACAAGGTTATGGAAAAATTCGGCTGGCCGATGGGCCCGGCGTACCTGATGGACGTAGTCGGCATCGACACCGGCCACCACGGTCGTGACGTCATGGCCGAAGGCTTCCCGGACCGCATGAAGGACGACCGTCGTTCTGCCGTCGACGTGCTGTACGAAGCCAATCGCCTGGGTCAGAAGAACGGCAAGGGCTTCTACGCCTACGAGATGGACAAGAAAGGCAAGCCGAAGAAGGTCAACGACCCGGCTGTGCTGGACGTGCTCAAGCCGATCGTTTTCGAGCAGCGTGAAGTCACCGATGAAGACATCATCAACTGGATGATGATCCCGCTGTGCATGGAAACCGTGCGCTGCCTGGAAGACGGTATCGTTGAAACCGCCGCCGAAGCCGACATGGGACTGATCTACGGTATTGGTTTCCCTCCATTCCGTGGCGGTGCGCTGCGTTACATCGACTCGATCGGCGTTGCCGAATTCGTTGCCCTCGCTGACCAATATGCCGAGCTGGGTGCCTTGTATCAACCGACCGCGAAGCTGCGTGAGATGGCCCGCAACGGCCAGAGCTTCTTCGGTTAAGCGCCTTCTGAGGAATGAACGTATGAGCTTGAATCCAAGAGACGTCGTGATTGTCGACTTCGGTCGCACCCCGATGGGCCGCTCCAAGGGCGGCATGCACCGTAATACCCGTGCGGAAGACATGTCTGCGCACCTGATCAGCAAGCTGCTGGAGCGCAACGACAAGATCGACCCGGCGGAAGTCGAGGACGTGATCTGGGGCTGCGTCAACCAGACCCTGGAGCAGGGCTGGAACATTGCGCGCATGGCGTCGCTGCTGACCCAGATCCCGCACACCTCTGCCGCCCAGACCGTGAGCCGTCTGTGCGGTTCGTCCATGAGCGCGCTGCACACCGCTGCGCAGGCGATCATGACCGGCAACGGCGATGTATTCGTCATCGGCGGCGTGGAGCACATGGGCCACGTCAGCATGATGCACGGCGTCGATCCCAACCCGCACATGTCGCTGTATGCCGCCAAGGCGTCGGGCATGATGGGTCTGACTGCAGAAATGCTCGGCAAGATGCACGGCATTACCCGCGAGCAACAGGATGCCTTTGGCCTGCGCTCCCACCAGCTCGCCCACAAGGCGACGCTGGAGGGCAAGTTCAAGGACGAGATCATCCCGATGCAGGGTTATGACGAGAACGGCTTCCTCAAGGTCTTCGACTACGATGAAACCATTCGTCCGGACACCACCCTGGAAAGTCTGGCGGCGCTCAAGCCGGCATTCAATCCGAAAGGTGGCACCGTGACGGCGGGTACGTCTTCGCAGATCACCGATGGTGCGTCATGCATGATCGTGATGTCGGCGCAGCGTGCCAAGGACCTCGGCATCCAGCCAATGGCGGTGATCCGCTCGATGGCCGTTGCCGGTGTGGACCCTGCAATCATGGGCTATGGCCCGGTACCTGCGACCCAGAAAGCACTCAAGCGTGCAGGCCTGGGCATCGCCGATATCGACTTCTTCGAACTCAACGAAGCGTTCGCTGCGCAGGCTCTGCCCGTGCTGAAAGATTTGAAAGTGCTCGACAAGATGAACGAGAAGGTTAACCTGCATGGCGGCGCCATCGCTCTGGGCCATCCATTTGGATGTTCCGGTGCGCGCATCTCCGGCACCTTGCTCAATGTCATGAAGCAGAATGGCGGCAACCTCGGGGTTTCCACCATGTGCATCGGACTGGGACAGGGTATCGCGACCGTTTTCGAACGCGTCTGATCTGCCTGACGTGATGCAAGCCGGGGCTTGATGCTCCGGCTTTTGTATTTTTGAAAAAGCGGTTTTGACCCCAATGTTAAGGCTGTGTTTCTGTTTTGAACCCGTTTCACGAGGGCTGCACCATGCAACTGCAACCAGGGCTCTACCGCCACTATAAAGGTCCGGAATACCGGGTGTTCAGTGTGGCGAAGCATTCTGAAACCGAAGAAGACGTCGTGTTCTATCAGGCGCTCTACGGTGATTTCGGCATGTGGGTTCGTCCGTTGGATATGTTCCTGGAGTCCGTCGAGGTTGACGGCGAGCAAGTCCCGCGCTTTGCTTTGGTCCAGGCCGAACCGAGCCTGTTTTCGGGTTCGTGACGCGCAAATTCACAACAGGCTGTGCTTGACCTCACCTTGTAGCCACTATATACAGCGTGGCCTTTACAAGCTCGTCATTGTCTTTCATCTAGTATTCAGGAAATTTCTGATCCATGGGCAAATCGCTGGTCATCGTGGAATCCCCGGCTAAGGCCAAGACCATCAACAAGTATTTGGGCAACCAGTACGTGGTGAAGTCGAGTATCGGCCATATCCGAGACCTGCCCACCAGCGGTTCGGCCAGTGCTGCCAAAGAGCCTGCCGCCAAGCGTGGCAAGGCCGCCGCAGGCGAGGGCCCGGTACTGACGCCGAAAGAAAAGGCGCAGCGCCAACTGGTCTCACGCATGGGCGTCGATCCGGAGCATGGCTGGAAAGCCAAGTACGAAATCCTTCCCGGCAAGGAGAAGGTGATCGAAGAGCTGCGCAAGCTCGCCAAGGATGCCGACACCATCTATCTCGCGACGGACTTGGACCGCGAGGGGGAAGCCATTGCCTGGCACCTGCGCGAAGCCATTGGCGGCGACGATAGCCGCTACAAGCGTGTGGTGTTCAACGAGATCACCAAGAAAGCCATTCAGGAAGCCTTCTCCAAACCGGGCGAGCTGGACATTGCGCGGGTCAACGCCCAGCAGGCGCGTCGCTTCCTGGACCGCGTGGTCGGTTACATGGTTTCGCCGCTGCTGTGGCAGAAAGTCGCCCGCGGCCTTTCCGCAGGCCGTGTTCAGTCGGTGGCCGTGAAGCTGGTGGTGGAGCGCGAGCGCGAAATCCGTGCGTTCAATCCCGAAGAATACTGGGAGATACACGCCGACCTGGGCACTGCCAAGGGCGCCAACGTGCGTTTCGAGGTCGCCCGTGAAAACGGCGAAGCCTTCAAGCCGTTGAACGAAGCGCAGGCCATGGCCGCGCTGGAAAAGCTCAAGGCTTCCAGCTACAGCATCGTCAAGCGTGAAGACAAACCGACCAGCAGCAAGCCTTCCGCGCCGTTCATCACGTCGACCCTGCAGCAGGCAGCGAGCAATCGTCTGGGCTACGGCGTGAAGAAGACCATGATGATGGCCCAGCGCTTGTACGAAGCGGGCTACATCACTTACATGCGTACCGACTCGACCAACCTGTCGGCCGACGCGGTGAGCATGGCGCGTGACTACATCGAAACCGAGTTCGGCAAGAAGTACCTGCCGGAATCGCCGAACGTCTACAGCAGCAAGGAAGGCGCACAGGAGGCTCACGAAGCGATTCGTCCTTCCGACGTCAACATGCACCCGTCCAAGCTGTCGGGCATGGAGCGCGACGCCGAGCGCCTGTATGAACTGATATGGCGCCAGTTCGTGGCTTGCCAGATGCCGCCTGCGCAATACCTGTCGACCACCGTCAGTGTTGCCGCCAGCGATTTCGAGCTGCGTGCCAAGGGTCGCATTCTCAAGTTCGACGGCTATACCCGCGTCTTGCCGCAAATGGCCAAGCCTGGCGACGACGACGTCTTGCCGGACATGGCGCAGGGCGAAACCCTGAAGCTGAACAAGCTCGATCCGACCCAGCACTTCACCAAGCCGCCAGCGCGTTACTCCGAAGCGAGCCTGGTGAAGGAAATGGAAAAGCGCGGTATCGGCCGTCCATCGACGTACGCAGCGATCATTTCGACCATTCAGGACCGCGGCTACGTGGCGCTTCACAATCGCCGCTTCTATTCGGAAAAGATGGGTGACATCGTCACCGGTCGCCTGTCCGAGAGCTTTGCCAACCTGATGGACTACGGCTTCACCGCCGGCATGGAAGAAAACCTCGACGACGTGGCCCAGGGGCAACGCGACTGGAAGAACGTGCTGGACGAGTTCTACGGCGATTTCCGCAAGAAGCTGGAAGTGGCCGAAGCGCCGGACAGCGGCATGCGCGCCAACCAGCCTGTCATGACCGACATTCCGTGCAAGGTCTGTGGTCGTCCGATGCAGATTCGTACCGCCTCCACCGGCGTATTCCTCGGTTGCTCGGGCTACAGCCTGCCACCCAAGGAGCGCTGCAAGGCTACCGTCAACCTGACGCCTGGCGACGAGATCGCCGAGGACGACGAGGGTGAGTCCGAATCCAGGGTTCTGCGCGGCAAGCATCGCTGCCCGATCTGCAGCACGGCCATGGATGCCTATCTGCTGGACGAGAATCACAAGCTGCACATCTGTGGTAACAACCCGGATTGCACCGGCTACGAGATCGAGAAGGGCACCTACCGGATCAAGGGCTACGAAGGCCCGAGCCTGGAATGCGACAAATGTGGCAGCGAGATGCAGCTCAAGACCGGCCGTTTCGGCAAGTTCTTCGGCTGCACCAACCCTGAGTGCAAGAACACCCGCAAGCTGCTCAAGAGTGGCGACGCGGCACCGCCGAAGATGGATCCGGTCAAGATGCCGGAACTCAAGTGCGACAAGGTTGATGACACGTACATCCTGCGTGATGGCGCTTCCGGGTTGTTCCTGGCGGCCAGTCAGTTCCCGAAAAACCGTGAGACCCGCGCACCGCTGGTGATCGAGATCGCGCCGCACAAGGACGAGATCGATCCGAAGTACCACTTCCTCTGCGAAGCGCCGAAGAAGGATCCGGACGGCCGTCCGTCGGTGATCCGTTACAGCCGCAAGACCAAGGAGCAGTACGTGCAGACCGAGGTTGAAGGCAAGCCTACCGGCTGGCGTGCGTTCTACGATGGCAGCGCCTGGAAGGTCGAAGACAAGCGTTGATCCTTGACGTCCGGCACTCACGTGCCGGACGTTCTTCCAAGGCAATGCGGTCGGGCTATGCTGGTCTTATTCGATTGTGATGGAGAGTGTTGCCATGGCTCATGAACTCTACACCCGTACCAACCAGAAGATTTATTTCGCCGGGCTGGCGCTCGAAGCGCTGGGCAAGGCCGAGAACGGTCAGGTGATCAATGCGCAGGCGTTGCAGCAGGCCGAGCGCGAATCGGTGCTGTTTCATCTGTACGGTGCCTTGCTGGGGCTGTGCCATGAGATTGCAGGCTATTACCGCCTGCCACAGGCCAACGCGCCGCGTGCAGAGCAATTGCTGACTCAGGAAGTACTGGACGCTATTGCTATCCCGGAGATGGCTGAGCTGGTCGAGCTGGCTCAGCACCGCGAGACCTGGCTGGCCAGACTGCTGGCGGCTTATAACGCGCTTTTTCAGCCGCCGCGTGCCCCCGTCAAACCCAAGGGTGACGTGACCCAGCCGATGATTGTGGCGGTGAATCTGGATGCCGAGCCGGAGCCGGAATTGACCCGTGAAGAAATGGAAAGCTGGCGCCAACAACTGAAAAGCCTGGCGGTGCGTTTCCGTGAAGGTTTGAGCGAGTGCTGAAAAGCAATGATGGAAGGACTGGCGGGCTGTTACAATGCCAGCCTATTGCGGAGTAACTGTACTGATGCCTACCTCTTTTCTTGAAATTGTCGAACTGCCTGACGGTCGCATTGAACTGCGTCGCGCTGATGACGAGGGCTCGTTGGTCACGCTGGATTTCTCTGCCGATGCCAAGGCGTTCATGCAGGGTCAGCATGTCGAGGTTGCCAAGGCCATGCTGAGCGTTGGCGTGCAAATGGCCGGTCGCCTAGCCGAAGGCGAAGTCGAAAAGGATGACGGGCCCCACGTTCTGCACTGATCGGCTCGGCTGATCAGTGACCGGGCCCTCAGCCCAGTCTGATATTCAGGCTTTGCGCTTCACCAATCCTCGCTGCACCGATCAACTGCTGGCGCGACGACGTGCTGAGTGGGTTGATCCAGCTCACCACAGTATGGCTGCGTCCCAGCCGTAGCGCCTCTCGCGTCAATTCCAATGCACTCTGAGTGCCGCGTGGCTGAAGCAGAAGAATCCTTTCCCGATTCAGGCCGGCATCGCGTAGCCATGCCTGGGTCAGGTTCGACGGCGGCGCAATGAGGGTCAGCCAGCGCGCATCGTCATCCTGACTGAGCTCGCGAAGGATGGGGGCGAGCAGGTTCATGCAGTTCCCTGCAGCACCGCGCAAGGACAGTTCGCTGAAAGGCTCTGGCTCATTGCTCCAGGGCGCTTCGACGATATCCGTGATCATCGGGGCGATGGGCTGGGCCATGAACGCCTCGAACAGCGGTAATTGCGAGTGCGGTGCTTGATGGAACTGCATAACGTCTCCTTAGCGGCGAATGACGCCGACGCTCAAACCTTCGATCACCAGATCCTGATCCTTGAGATCGACCTCGATAGGCGCGAACTCCGGGTTTTCAGCCAGCAGCCAGACCTTGCTGCCTTCACGCTTGAAACGTTTGACGGTCACTTCGTCGCCGATCCGGGCAACAACGATCTGGCCGTTGCGGGCCTCACGCGTCGTGTGCACCGCCAGCAGATCGCCGTCGAGGATGCCGATGTCCTTCATGCTCATGCCGTGCACGCGCAACAGATAGTCGGCGCTTGGATGAAAGAAGGTCGGGTTGATGTTGCAGGATTCTTCGATGTGCTGCTGCGCCAGAATCGGTGCACCGGCAGCAACACGGCCAATGATCGGCAAGCTGCTTTCGTCAGGTTTGGCTTCGAAACCGGGAATGCGGATGCCGCGTGATGCGCCCGGGGTCATTTCGATTGCGCCCTTGCGGGCAAGCGCCTTGAGATGTTCTTCAGCGGCGTTCGGCGACTTGAAGCCCAGCTCCTGAGCGATTTCCGCACGTGTCGGTGGAAAGCCGTTGTCTTCGAGGCAGCGTTTGATGAAGCCCAGGATCTCGGCCTGGCGTGGCGTCAGTTTAATCATGTCGAGCGCTCTGTCTTTTTATACAGTGACTGGGATTATATACAGTGTAAGCGCAATGGCAATCGACTATTTCGTTTTCACCGCCGAGCGGTTACAACAAGCACGAGCTTGCGCCGTGCGCGGGTGATGCAACGACCGTACTGAATGCCGGGCACTTCATCGTTTAATCCATGAATTCGTGACTGTCCGGCCACAAAATGAACGCGTTTGCTTGACAATCAGGGCGTATGATACGTATGTTTCAAACGTTCGTTTGTTAGGCAGAGAGCCATGGCACAGTCGGAAACCGTTGAACGCATTCTTGATGCTGCGGAGCAGTTGTTCGCAGAAAAGGGTTTCGCTGAAACCTCGCTGCGTCTCATCACCAGCAAGGCCTCTGTCAATCTGGCTGCGGTGAATTATCACTTCGGGTCCAAGAAAGCGCTTATCCAGGCGGTGTTCTCGCGTTTTCTGGGGCCGTTCTGCGTCAGCCTCGAGCGCGAACTGGAGCGTCGTCAGGCGAAGCCCGAGCACAAGCCCACGCTTGAAGAACTGCTCGAGATTCTGGTCGAACAGGCACTGGTCGTGCAGCCGCGCAGTGGCAATGATCTTTCCATCTTCATGCGTTTGCTGGGGCTGGCGTTCAGTCAGAGCCAGGGCCACTTGCGACGCTACCTCGAAGACATGTACGGCAAGGTCTTTCGCCGCTACATGACGCTGGTCAACGAAGCCGCTCCGCGTATCCCGCCCATCGAACTGTTCTGGCGCGTGCACTTCATGCTCGGTGCTGCGGCGTTCAGCATGTCCGGCATCAAGGCCCTGCGCGCCATTGCCGAAACCGATTTCGGCGTCAATACCTCGATCGAGCAGGTCATGCGCCTGATGGTGCCGTTCCTGGCTGCCGGCATGCGCGCGGACACAGGGGTCACCGATTCCGCCATGATCGCCGCTCAGCTCAAGCCGCGCAGCAAGAGCAGCAGCACACCTGCACCTGTCGCCGCCAAGGCCTGAGCATCGCTGAAGTCCTTCGCATTGCACAGGGCTTCAGGATCAAGCACCATGCCCGCATTGTAATCGGGCACTGGTGTGTAAGGGTTTTTCTATGAGTTCTGGCCTGCAAGGCTCCCTGATGGTCGATGTCGCCGGTACCTGGCTGACCAGCGAAGACCGTCAGTTTCTGCGTCAGCCCGAAGTGGGCGGTCTCATCATATTCGCTCGAAATATCGAGCATCCCCGTCAGGTGCGTGAACTGAGTGCCGCGATTCGCGCCATTCGGCCCGACCTGTTGCTTGCAGTGGATCAGGAGGGCGGGCGCGTTCAGCGTCTTCGTCAGGGTTTTGTGCGTCTTCCGGCGATGCGCACCATCGCTGAAAAGCGCGATGCCGAGCTTCTGGCGGAGCATTGCGGCTGGCTGATGGCGACCGAGGTGCTGGCAGTAGGGCTGGACCTGAGTTTCGCCCCGGTGCTGGATCTGGATTATCAGCGCAGCGCAGTCGTCGGTACGCGGTCCTTCGAGGGCGATCCCGAGCGTGCGGCCCTGCTGGCAGGCGCGTTCATTCGCGGCATGAACGCAGCGGGCATGGCAGCCACCGGCAAGCATTTCCCCGGTCATGGCTGGGCGGAGGCTGATTCGCACGTTGCGATCCCCACCGATGAGCGCAGCCTGGAGCAGATTCGCGCCAACGATCTGGTGCCGTTCGCACGCCTGAGTCAGCAACTGGCGGCGGTCATGCCGGCGCACGTCATCTACCCGAAAGTCGACTCGCAGCCGGCCGGCTTCTCACGCCGCTGGCTGCAAGACATCCTGCGCGACGAACTGAAATTTGACGGGGTTATCTTCAGTGATGACCTGTCGATGGCGGGCGCGCATGTGGTCGGCGATGCGGCAAGCCGTATCGAGGCCGCGTTGACGGCGGGCTGCGACATGGGGCTGGTGTGCAATGACCGTGCGGCCGCAGAGCTGGCGCTCAGCGCGGCGCAGCGCATGAAGGTCAAGCCTTCGGCGCGTATCGCCCGCATGCGTGGCAATGCCGTCGCCAGCACCGAGTATCGACAGGATCCACGCTGGCTCGCCGCGCTTGCTGCATTGCGCAGCGCCCAATTGATCGACTAAGGATTAGCAATGACTGTTTACGCGATTATCGGTGGCACCGGCCTGACCCAGCTCGAAGGGCTGAACATTCGTCAGTCTTTGCCCATGAACACGCCTTATGGCGCGCCGTCCGGCGAAATCCAGATAGGTGAGTACGCCGGACGTGAAGTGATGTTTCTTGCGCGTCATGGCCATCCGCACCGCCTGCCGCCGCATCAGGTCAACTACCGCGCCAATATCTGGGCCTTGAAGCAGGCCGGCGCCGAAGCGATTCTGGCCGTGAACGCAGTGGGTGGCATTCATCCTGCGATGGGCACCGGGCACTTCTGCGTGCCCCATGACCTGATCGATTACACCAGTGGCCGTCAGCACACCTTCTTCGCCGACGACCTGGAACAGGTTACCCACATCGACTTCAGCTATCCCTACAGCGAAGCGCTGCGCGCCCGTCTGATTGCAGCGCTTGCGGCCGAAGGCTGCGATTTCAGTGATCGTGGGGTGTACGCCTGTACACAGGGACCTCGTCTGGAAACCGTCGCCGAAATCGTTCGGCTGGAGCGTGACGGCTGCGACATTGTCGGGATGACCGGCATGCCGGAAGCGGCGCTGGCCCGCGAGCTGGAGCTGGATTACGCGTGTCTTGCGCTGGTGGTCAATCCGGCGGCAGGCAAGTCGACCGCTGTCATCACCATGGCTGAAATCGAGCAGGCCTTGCGTGACGGGATGGGCAAGGTCAAGGCAACGCTGGCGCGGGTGCTGTCGGCGCAGTAGGCCCACATTCGGTCTGCGCAGTATCAGGGCTTTCGGCGAAAGCCCTGACGTGCCGTCAGACCATGCGCTTGAGGGTATTGTCCTTGCGCACCAGGTGGTGCCAGATCGCTGCCACCACATGCAGTGCGATCACGTAGTAGAAAATCGAACCCAGCAGTTTGTGCAGGTCCTCGAAATATTCCGCCGTACGATCCGAAGTCGCGAATGGCCAGGGTATCTGCAGGTCAGTGAGCGGGACGGGCAGGGCGCCTTTTTCCACCATCACCGTCAGCAGGCCCAGTACGGGCTGAATGAAAAGAAATGCGTACAGCGCGTAATGCGAGACCGTTGCGGCCACACGTAACGCGCCTTCAAGTGGCGGGGTGATACCCGGCGGCCGATGACGACGTCGCTCGGCAACGCGGAAGAATGCCAGCGTCAGAATCAGAATGCCGACCCAGAAATGGCTCTGCACGACCAGCAGGCGATATTCCGAACCCTTGCCGAACTGACTGCGGCTGAGAATCAGCGTGTAGGCCAGTACGATCAGCGCGGCCATGACCCAGTGCAGCCAGCGGGCTTTGGAGGTGTAGCGTTGGGAGTTCGGTGCATGCACGTTCTGAATTCCTTGTCGCATTTTTCGGCAGTGTGCCTCGGATTCGGCACACTGCGTAAGAGTCTGTCAGCGGTCATGCGTTCATCGGCAGCGCAGGTGCCTGTGCCCATGCGCTGTCAGGATGCTGGTTTCCTGACGCGAGTCTCCCCGATGGGGGTGCATAAGCAAGCCTTGTGCCTCCCCGCTATTTCAACGGGTAACTGAATGTCCCTCCGGCCTGTTCGCAGTCGATTCGGGCCTGAGCCTGCTCCGGAAGATCGTAGTACCAGGTGATCACTTTCGCGTCGCTCGGAATATCCAGCGTGGCCTGTCCCGGTTCCTTGCTGGTCGACTGCTCGTTGGCCAATGCTTCCTGCGTAAGTGTCGCGCTACAGGACGCTATCGGTTTTTCAGGGCACGCCGAGACCTTTCGTTTCTGTCGGGGTCTTGAGCCCCTGTCTTCATTACTGCACGACCAGTCGATACTGCCGGGTGGCATGCGTTGAAACTCATAGCAGGTATGGCCCTGAACGACAGGGACCTGCGGGCTGGAGGACGTCGTCGTGACGTCACAGGCCTCTCCCCAGGCGATACCGGTGTAAAGCAGACACGCTGCCAGAATGACGCAACTTCCTTTCCACGACTTGATCCATGACCTGGACATCGTGTGGTTCCTCGATACGGATTTTCCCCACTGCTGTTGAAAAAATCCGAATGGGCCGGATGACCAAAGTTCCTCCTGGCTCGACGAGTGGGTGGATATGGCAAAGGAATGGCATTGCCGTTCAGCAATGGAACCTGTGCCAACGGGTGGCTTCATATACGTTGAATATCTATCCAGGAGTCAGTCTTGACCAGTGCCAATACGCCCGTCGGCCAGGCTACGCCGGTATCGGCCAGCATTTCCCTGAATGTACTGACCATGAACATGCACATGGGCTTCGGCATTTTCAATCGTCGATTCATTCTTCCCGAATTGCGTGAAGCGGTGCGCAGCGTGTCGGCTGATGTGGTGTTCCTGCAGGAAGTGCACGGCGAGCATCAGAGTCATGCCCGGAACGTGAAGGACTGGCCGACCATTTCGCAGTACGAGTTTCTGGCTGACAGCATGTGGAGTGACTTCGCCTACGGTCGTAACGCGGTTTACCCGGACGGCGACCACGGCAATGCGCTGCTCTCCAAATACCCGATCGTGAGCCACGAGAATCTCGACATTTCCATTGACGGTACGGAGCAGCGCGGACTGCTGCATTGCATTCTCGATGTGCCGAATCATGGTCATGTGCACGCGGTCTGTGTGCACCTAGGCCTGTTCGAAAGCCATCGGCGCAAGCAGCTCGGGTTGCTTGCCGAGCTGATGGGCCGTCTGCCCGATGGAGAGCCGGTGATCGTTGCCGGAGATTTCAACGACTGGCGTCAGCGTGCCGACGCCCTGTTGCAGGGAACCGGGTTGCATGAAGCCTTCGTCGAGCGCTTCGGTGCACCGGCCAAGAGTTTTCCGGCGCGCTGGCCACTGTTGAGGCTGGACCGGATCTACGTACGCAACGCCACGACCCACAGGCCCAAGGTGCTTTCCAATCGACCCTGGTCTCATCTTTCCGATCATGCACCGCTGGCGGTGGAGGTGACCTTATGAGCAACACGGCTGGCCGCAGCAAAGAACAGTGGCGCGACGGCAACTCGGTGGAGTTGCTGATCAACGGTGAGGATTTCTTTACCCGGGTGTTCGAATGCATTCGTGCCGCTCGCACTGAAGTGTTGATCGAGACCTTCATCATTTTCGAAGACCGGATCGGCGTCGGCCTGCAGGAGGCCGTGATCGAAGCGGCCAGAAATGGCGCGAAAGTCGTGATCACCGTCGATGACTACGGCACGTCCGACCTCAGCTCCGCGTTTGTCAGAGCGATGATCGATGCGGGCGTCCAGATTCAGCTATTCGACCCACGCCCGCGGTTTATGGGCATGCGCACCAACCTGTTTCGCCGTTTGCATCGCAAGGTGGTGGTGATTGACGGTGAAATCGGTTTTATCGGCGGCATCAATTACAGCGTCGATCACATGACCGACACTGGTCTGACCGCCAAGCAGGATTATGCCGTGCTGGTACGCGGGCCGATCATTCAGGACATTCATCGCAGCGCCGTGAACATGCTCAGCGATGCGGTCCGCGCCAAGCTGACGCCGATCCCGCTCAAGCTGGAGCCGGCTGGCAACGCCCGTATGCTGCTGGCCGAGCGCGACAATGCCGAGCACACGACGGACATCGAAGAACGCTACCTTGAGGCCATTCGCGAGGCGAAGCAGCGCATCACGCTGGCCAACGCCTATTTCTTCCCCAGCTACCGCTTCCTGCGCGAACTGCGCAACGCGTCGCGGCGCGGCGTGAAGGTCACGCTGATTCTGCAGGGCAAGCCGGACATGCCCTTCGTGCGGGTCTGCTCGCGTCTGACCTACACCTATCTGCTGCGCGACGGCGTGATCATTCATGAGTACAAACAGCGTGCGTTGCACGGCAAGGTCGCGCTGATCGACCAGGACTGGTCCACCGTCGGCTCCAGCAACCTTGACCCGCTGAGTCTGGCGCTGAACCTGGAAGCCAACCTGTTCATCCGTGATCAGTCGCTCAATGATCGGCTGCAGACGCATCTGATGGAACTTGCCGCAGCGCACAGCACCCAGATGAGTTTGAAGGGCGCAGCGCGTGGCCAGTGGTGGCGCGCTCCGATGATTGTGTTGAGCTTCTTTTTCCTGCGCAGGTTTCCGGCAATCGCCGGTCTGTTCCCGGTCCATGGCATGCGTCTGAAACCGTTGCGGGCGAAAGATGTGGTGCCGGAGGCCAAGGTGATTGAGCAGCAACAGGCGCACCACGAGCTGGATCAGGAGAAGACATCATGACGCAGGCAGCCAGCGCATCCTCGCAGGGCGCAAAGGGTGACAAGAAAAGTGACAAGTGGAAGTGGGCGAAACGGGCATTCAATCTGTTTTTCTTCATCGCCGTGCCGGTACTGCTGTTCCTGCTGGTCAAGAACCTGGACTGGCAGGAGGTCAAACAGGCGCTGCAATCCTACAAGCTCAGCACGCTGTTGATGGCGGCCTTCGTGGCGCTGCTCAGCTACCTGACCTATTGCGGCTTCGATGTTCTGGCGCGTTATTACACGCGCCACAAGCTGTCGATCAAGCAGATCGTCCCGGTGACATTTGTCTGCTACGCCTTCAACCTCAACCTGAGTTCCTGGGTGGGCGGGATTGCCTTGCGGTATCGGCTGTATTCGAGGCTTGGGCTGGACGTGGCGACCATCACGCGCATTCTGAGCCTGAGCCTGATCACCAACTGGCTGGGCTACATGCTGCTGGCGGGTTTCGTGTTTTCCATGCGCTTTCTGTCGTTGCCCAAGGAATGGTCGATTGGCACTGACACGCTTCAGTTGATCGGTTTCGGTCTGCTGGCGGTGTGCTTTGCGTACCTGGCGGCGTGCCGTTTCTCCAAGCGTCGCTCGTGGAAGATTCGTGATCAGGAATTCAACCTGCCTTCGATGAAGCAGGCCCTGATGCAGGCCAGTCTCGGTGCCTTGAACTGGTCGTTGATGGCGGCAGTGATCTTCATCCTGTTGCCGGAGAAAGCCTTCTATCCGGCGATTCTGGGCGTACTGCTGATCAGCAGTATCGCAGGCGTGATCACCCACATTCCGGCCGGGCTTGGTGTGCTGGAAACGGTATTCATCACACTGCTTTCACACGAGTTCTCCAAGGGCAGCCTGCTGGCTGCGCTGATCGGATACCGTGCGATCTACTTTCTGTTGCCGTTGTTGCTGGCCGTGGTGGTGTACCTGGTGCTGGAAAAGCGTGCAAAGAAAATGGGCGAAAGAAATCAGCAGCGCATGGGAGAGCAAGCCAAATCCTGAACCTGACGGGGAGGTGAAAGGCCGTACCGACGGACTTCACTTCCCCGTGGCGCGCGCCTCGTCAGTCATCGAATCCCACCTGCTCGTGTATCTCGTCCACTTTCAACTCAAGTCGATACGCCACGGCGATGAACAGTGCCTGACACAGGCACAGGGTGGCGCTGAGTGAGCGGAAGGCGAACGAACTGCCCTCGTTGACCAGCAGCACCGAGTTGGCCCGTTTGGCCAGAGGCGAGAGATTGCTGTCGGTGATGATCAGCGTCTTGGCCTGATGGTGCTGGGCGATGCGCAGGCAGTGCTGGGTTTCCTTGCCATACGGCGTGAAGCTGATGGCGATCACCAGATCGTTGGCCCGCACGCTGCGCATCTGCTCACGGTAGCTGCCTCCGAGCCCCGAGATCAGGTGGATGCGTTTGTTGGTGTGCTGCAGGTTGTAGACCAGATAGTCGGCGACCGCGAAGGAACGGCGTACACCCACGACGTAGATGTTGTCGGCGTTGACGACCAGATCCACGGCCTTTTCGAATTCCTCATCATCGAGTTCCGCACCCAGGCGTTCCAGCCCGGACAGGGTCGCGTTCACGCATTCGCGGGCAAGGTCGCCGCCGCTGGCCTTGTGCGATTTGTTGGCAATCATGCTGCGAATACGCTGCTGGTAGTTCTGCACCGGCGTGGTCTTGTGCGTATACGCTTCGCGAAACAGCGCCTGCATTTCACTGAAACCGCTGAACCCGAAGCGCTGCGAGAAGCGCACGATGGCTGACGGGTGAACCTCGCATTCCCGCGCAATATCGCTGATCCGGTCAACCATGATCCGGTCACTCTGCTGGCTCATGTAGCTGGCAATGCGTTTGAGCTGACGGGGCAGGGCGTCGTACTCGTCGGTGATCAGCCGCAACAGGCCTTCGGCGCTGGTCGGTGGCAGGTCGACGCTAGCCTCTGGCAGAGACGGCTGGTCGGTGCTGTTCATAGTCAATCCTTCTTACGTTTTTCCGGGGCATTGGCGTGTAGAGAAGCCCCGACAATAAAGGCTGCTTTTGGCAAGATTGGAACTATATCGCACCTGCCTGCCCATTGTGCCAGCACTTGCAACGGGTTATGGAAAAAATATTCCACAATAAAAAATTATAGAATAAATATTGATTGATCAGTCAGGACGTTTTAGGCTGCATTCACAAGGCACGGCGTGTACCTGATACGCGCCATGCAGGCTGATAAAAATAACAGGAGCCACCATGGGCCAGACACGCTTTGCTACCGGGCGTCAGTTGGATCTAATTTGTCTTGGACGCCTGGGCGTCGATCTTTATGCGCAGCAGGTGGGTGCCCGCCTCGAAGACGTTTCAAGCTTCGCCAAATACCTGGGCGGCTCGTCGGCGAACATCGCGTTCGGCACCGCGCGGCTGGGGTTGAAATCAGCCATGCTCAGTCGGGTCGGCGATGACCATATGGGGCGCTTTCTGGTTGAATCCCTGGCTCGCGAGGGCTGCGATGTCAGTGCTATCAAGCGCGACCCCGAGCGGCTGACCGCGATGGTGCTGCTCGGCTTGAAAGATCGCGAAACATTTCCCTTGGTGTTCTACCGCGAAAATTGCGCCGACATGGCGCTGCGCGCCGAGGACATCGACGAGGGGCAGATCGCCTCCAGCAAGGCGCTGCTGATCACCGGCACGCATTTCTCTACCGATCAGGTCTTCAAGGCCAGCATCCAGGCCCTCGACTATGCCGAAAAGCATCAGGTCCACCGGGTGCTGGATATCGACTACCGGCCCGTGCTCTGGGGGCTGGCCGGCAAGGCCGACGGCGAGACGCGTTTTGTTGCCGATCAGAACGTCAGCCAGCATGTGCAGCGCATCCTGCCGCGTTTCGACCTGATCGTCGGCACTGAGGAAGAATTCCTGATTGCCGGCGGTGCGACCGATCTGCTGAGCGCCTTGCGCACCGTTCGCGAGCACACGGCCGCCACGCTGGTGGTCAAGCTCGGTCCGCAAGGCTGCACGGTAATTCATGGTGCGATTCCGGCGCGTCTTGAAGACGGTGCGATCTATCCCGGCGTCAGGGTCGAAGTGCTCAACGTGCTGGGGGCGGGCGACGCCTTCATGTCCGGTTTTCTCAGCGGCTGGCTCAAGGATGCCAGCGATGAACGCTGCTGCCAGTTGGCCAATGCCTGTGGCGGGCTGGTGGTGTCACGTCACGCCTGCGCCCCGGCCATGCCGACGCCTGCCGAGCTGGACTATCTGTTCAACAGTCAGGAACCGATTACCCGGCCGGATCAGGATATCGGCCTGCAGCGGCTGCATCAGGTCAGCATTCCACGCAAGCAATGGAAGCAATTGTTCATTTTTGCGTTCGATCATCGCGGACAGCTTGTGGAGTTGGCGCAACAGGCGGGCCGTGACCTGAGCAGTATCGGCAGGATCAAGCAACTGTTCGTGCAGGCGGTGGAGCGGGTCGAACACGATCTGCGCAACCGCGGTGTCGAGGCTGACGTGGGACTGCTGGCCGACCAGCGTTTCGGTCAGGATGCGCTCAATGCCGCCACCGGTCGTGGCTGGTGGGTGGCGCGTCCGGTCGAAATTCAGGGCTCCAGGCCTTTGGCGTTCGAACATGGACGGTCGGTTGGCAGCAACCTGATCAATTGGCCACAGGAGCAGATCATCAAGTGCCTGGTGCAATACCACCCCGATGATGAACCGATGCTGCGCCTGGAACAGGAAGCGCAGATCAAGGCGCTGTATGAGGCTTCCAAGGTCAGCAGGCACGAGCTGCTGCTGGAAATCATCCCGCCGAAAGATCACCCCTCGACCTATCCCGACGTAATGCTGCGGGCCTTCAAGCGCCTCTACAACCTGGGCATCTATCCTGCGTGGTGGAAGATCGAAGCACAGACTGCCGCAGTCTGGCAGCAGCTGGATGCCTTGATCGAAGAGCGTGATCCGTACTGCCGTGGTGTGGTGCTGTTGGGCTTGAATGCGCCGGTCGAAAGTCTGGCGGAGGGATTTGCCGCTGCTCGCAACAGCCGCACCTGCCAGGGGTTTGCCGTCGGCCGGACGATCTTTCGCGAACCGAGCCGGGCCTGGATGGCCGGGGAGATCGATGACGCGACCCTGGTGGCCAGGGTACAGAGCACGTTCAACTGGTTGATTGAATCCTGGCGCGAAAGCCGCGCCTGAATTCAAACGTCATTGACGCCGTGATAACAACAAAAAGGTCCAGCCATGCCCGCTTCCGTATCCAATATCCGCATCGGCATCAACCCGATTTCCTGGAGCAACGATGACCTGCCAGCGCTGGGTGGCGAAACGCCGCTCAGTACAGCGCTGAGTGAAGGCAAGGCCATCGGCTACGAAGGCTTCGAGCTCAACGGCAAGTTTCCCAGGGACGCCAAGGGCGTCGGCGATGTCTTGCGGCCCTACGACCTGGCGCTGGTGTCCGGCTGGTACTCCAGTCGTCTGGCCCGTCGATCGGTGGCCGAAGAAATCGAAGCCATTGCCTCTCACGTACAACTGCTTGCCGAAAACGGCGCCTCGGTGCTGGTCTATGGCGAGGTGGCCGACTCGATTCAGGGGCAGCGTATTCCTCTGGTCGAACGACCGCGTTTTCACACCGATGAAGCGTGGCGTGACTACGCCGACAAGCTCACCGAGCTGGCCCGGTTCACGCTGTCGCAAGGTGTGCGGTTGGCGTACCACCACCACATGGGCGCCTACGTTGAATCACCCCAGGACATCGATCGCCTGATGGCGTTGACCGGCGGCGAAGTGGGACTGCTGTTCGATTCGGGTCACTGCTACATGGGCGGTGGCGAGCCGCTCGACGTGCTGAGCCGCCATATCGACCGCGTCTGCCATGTGCATTTCAAGGACGTGCGCAAGCCGGTCGTGCAGTTGGCGCGCAATAATCTCTGGAGTTTTCCGGACTGCATCATCAACGGCACGTTCACGGTTCCGGGTGATGGTGATATTGATTTTTCGGCGTTGCTCAAGGTGCTGTTGCAAGCCGATTACAAAGGCTGGCTGGTAGTCGAGGCCGAACAGGATCCAGCCGTCGCGCCCAGCTACGTCTATGCCAAAAAAGGCTATGACACGCTGCGCCAATTGCTGGCCGATGCTCGATAAGGAGGACTGGACAATGAATCTGTTGATCAAAAGCGAAGCTCAGGGTCGAGACATCGTTGCGCTACCTGAGGGCGCACTCGAGTACGTGGGCTTCTCCGCCTACCGGCTCGAGGCCGGGGACCGTCTACCGCTGAATGCAGGTGATCATGAGCTGTGTGTGGTGCTGCTCACCGGACATGCCAGTGTCAGCGGCGAAGCGCCGGGGCAGGGTGCGTTCAGTTGGGAAAACATTGGTGACCGACACTCGGTGTTCGAAGAGAAATCGCCGTTTGCGGTCTACCTGCCGCCTGACAGTCAGGCACAATTCACCGCGCTGGGGCCGGCCCATCTGGCGGTTTGCAAAGCGCCCGGCGACCGCACGAAGCGCGCCCCGGCGCGGCTGATCACACCCGACAGCATGAAGCGCAGCGTGCGCGGCAAGAACGCCAACACCCGTTATGTGTGCGACATCCTGCCGGACACCGAAGTCGCTCATTCGCTGCTGGTTGTCGAAGTGCGTACGCCGTCCGGCCATTCCTCCAGCTACCCGCCCCACAAGCATGACCTGGACAACCTGCCTCACGAGAGCTTTCTCGAGGAAACCTATTACCACCAGGTCAATCCGCCTCAGGGGTTCGTGTTCCAGCGCGTCTACACCGACGACCGCAGCATCGATCAGGCCATGGCCGTGGAAAACAGCGATCTGGTGGTCGTGCCCAAGGGCTATCACCCGGTCACCGTGCCTTATGGCTACGAATCCTATTACCTTAACGTGATGGCCGGTCCGACCCGCGCGTGGCAGTTCCATAACGATCCGCAGCACAGTTGGCTGCTGGAACTTTAATTCTCTCTTTTACATGGAGTCAGTCAGATGAGCGATTCACCGGTGATCGGCCACTACATCAACGGGCAGATGCACAACGGCGATGGCGAGCGCTACAGCGACGTTTTCAATCCGGCGCTCGGCAGTGTTCAGGCACGCGTGGCGCTGGCCAGCCTCAAGACCGTCGATGAAGCGGTTGCGTCAGCGAAAGCGGCTTTCCCGGCCTGGGCCGATCAGTCTTCACTGCGCCGCGCCCGCGTGATGTTCAAATTCAAGGAATTGCTGGACCGTCATCATGACGAGCTGGCGCAGATCATCTGCCGCGAACATGGCAAGGTATTGTCCGATGCGCGTGGCGAAGTGGTACGCGGCATCGAGATCGTCGAATTTGCCTGCGGTGCTCCCAGCCTGCTCAAGAGCGATTTCAGCGACAACATCGGTGGCGGTATCGACAACTGGAACCTGCGCCAGCCACTGGGCGTCTGCGCCGGTGTCACGCCGTTCAACTTCCCGGTCATGGTGCCGCTGTGGATGATTCCCATGGCGCTCGTCACCGGCAACTGTTTCATTCTCAAACCGTCCGAGCGTGATCCGTCTGCCAGCCTGTTGATGGCGCGCCTGCTGAAGGAAGCCGGTCTGCCCGATGGCGTGTTCAACGTGGTGCAGGGCGACAAGGTCGCTGTGGATGCGCTGTTGCAGCACCCTGATATCGAAGCGGTGTCCTTCGTCGGTTCGACACCGATTGCCGAGTACATCCATCAGCAGGGCACGGCGCACGGCAAGCGCGTCCAGGCGCTGGGCGGTGCGAAGAACCACATGATCGTGATGCCCGATGCCGATCTGGATCAGGCCGCCGATGCCTTGATTGGCGCTGCCTTCGGCTCGGCTGGCGAACGCTGCATGGCGATCTCCATCGCTGTCGTCGTGGGTGACGTGGGTCAGGCACTGATCGACAAACTGCTGCCGCGCATCGACCAGCTCAAGGTCGGTAATGGCATGAACGCCGATTCGGACATGGGGCCGCTTGTCACTGCCGTGCACAAAGCCAAGGTCGAGGGTTACATCGACCAGGGCGTCAAAGAGGGCGCGAAACTGATCGTCGACGGGCGCAACTTCAAGGTGCCGGGTGCCGAGCAGGGCTTCTTCGTCGGTGCGACGCTGTTCGATAACGTCACGCCCGACATGCAGATCTACAAGGAGGAGATTTTCGGACCGGTGCTGGGCATCGTGCATGCGCCTGATTTTGCCAGTGCGGTCGAGCTGATCAACGCTCACGAATTCGGCAACGGCGTGTCGTGCTTCACCAGTGACGGCGGTGTGGCACGTGCGTTCGCCCGTTCCATCAAGGTCGGCATGGTCGGCATCAACGTGCCGATTCCGGTGCCGATGGCTTGGCATTCGTTCGGCGGCTGGAAGCGCTCGCTGTTCGGCGATCACCATGCCTACGGCGAAGAAGGTCTGCGCTTCTACAGCCGCTACAAAAGTGTCATGCAGCGCTGGCCGGACAGTATCGCCAAAGGCCCTGAATTCAGCATGCCGACCGCCAAGTAGTTTTCTTCAACGGGAAGTGGAGAACAAAAACAATGAGCCAACCCCTGCGTTTTGCCCTCAACCGAATGGTCGCACCGCGTCTGTCGCTGGTTGATTTTCTTGATATGGCGGTCAGCCTCGGGGCCGATGCGATCGAAATCCGCAATGACCTGAAGGGCATCGAGATCGAGGACGGCACGCTGCCACAGGTAGTGCGTGAGCAGTGCGCCGCAAAAGGTGTGCGCGTCCTGTCGATCAATGCGCTGTATCCGTTCGATGTCTGGAACGATGAGCGCCATGCCCAGGTGACGAAGCTGGCGCAGTACGCCCGTGACTGTGGTGCCGAGGGGCTGGTGCTTTGTCCACTCAACGACCGTGCCGACCCGCGCAATGCCGCACAACGTGCCTCGGCCCTGCGCACCGCCTTGACGGCGCTGGCGCCGATCCTGCGCGAGCATGGTCTTCTGGGCTTCGTCGAGCCGCTGGGGTTCGAGGAGTGCTCGTTGCGCCTCAAGCGTCAGGCGGTCGATGCGATCAAGCAGGTGGGCGGGCTGGATGTGTTTCGTCTGGTTCATGACACCTTTCACCACCATCTGGCGGGCGAGGTCGAGCTGTTTCCGGAGCTGACCGGACTGGTGCACATCTCCGGCGTCGAAGACGCAGATGCGCCGCTCAACAGCATTCGCGACGGGCATCGGGTGCTGGTGGGCGAGGCGGACATTCTTGGCAATGCCTCACAGATCGAGCGCCTGCTGGGCGGCGGCTACACCGGCTACCTGTCCTTCGAGCCGTTTGCCGAGAGCGTGCATGCGCTGGACGACATCTCTCAGGCAATGTCGGCAAGCATGGGCCACCTGTCTCGCGCTGTAGCGGCGGGCTGAAAACACCTTCCACCTCAAACAACAACAAGGTGCGAGCATGAGTACTACCCGACTGACCATGGCTCAGGCTCTGGTGAAGTTTCTTGATAACCAGTACGTCGAAATCGATGGCGTGCAGAGCAAATTCGTCGCTGGCGTGTTCACCATCTTTGGTCACGGCAATGTGCTGGGCCTGGGCCAGGCACTGGAACAGGACAGCGGCGAGCTGGTTGTCCATCAGGGCCGCAATGAGCAGGGCATGTGCCACGCGGCGATCGGCTTTGCCAAGCAACACCTGCGTCGCAAGATCTACGCCTGCACCTCGTCGGTGGGGCCGGGTGCGGCGAACATGATTACGGCAGCGGCCACGGCTTCGGCCAACCGTATTCCGTTGCTGCTGCTGCCCGGTGATGTGTACGCCAGCCGCCAGCCGGACCCGGTGCTGCAACAGATCGAGCAATTCCATGACCTGAGCATCAGCACCAACGACGCGTTCAAGGCCGTGAGTAAATACTGGGATCGCATCAACCGTCCCGAGCAGTTGATGAGCGCAGCGCTCAACGCCATGCGCGTGCTAACCGATCCGGCCGACACCGGCGCCGTGACGCTGTCACTGCCACAGGATGTACAGGCCGAAGCCTGGGATTATCCTGACAGCTTCCTGCAGAAACGCGTGCACCGCATCGACCGTCGACCGCCCAGCCAGGCAATGCTCGACGACGCGCTGGCGTTGCTCGTCGGCAAGCGCAAGCCGCTGCTTATATGCGGCGGGGGCGTGCGCTATTCCGGGGCTGCGCAGGCCCTGCAGGCTTTTGCCGAACGCTTCGGTATTCCCTTCGCTGAAACCCAGGCGGGCAAGAGTGCCATCGTCTCGGCGCACCCGTTGAACATGGGCGGCATCGGCGAAACCGGCACTATCGCGGCCAATCGGCTGGCAAAGGAAGCGGACCTGATCATCGGCGTCGGCACCCGCTATAGCGATTTCACCACCGCGTCCAAATGGCTGTTCCAGAACCCGGACGTGCAGTTTCTCAACCTCAATGTCGGCGCCTTCGATGTGCAGAAGCTGGACAGCGTGCAAGTGCTGGCTGATGCGCAGGTGGCCTTGCAGGCGCTGACCGGACAGCTGGAAAGCCGCGACTACCGGGCTGCCTGGGGCGACGCACCACGAGCGGCCAAGGCCGAACTGGATGCCGAAGTCGACCGCGTGTATGCCGTGGAATATCAGCCCGAGGGTTTCGTACCGGAAATCAACGACCACATGGATCCGGCCGTGCTGCGCGATTTCATCGAGCTGACCGGCTCGTGCCTGACCCAGAGCCGCGTGCTGGGCATTCTCAATCAGAACCTGCCAGCCGATGCGGTGATCGTCGCCGCAGCGGGCAGCTTGCCCGGGGACTTGCAGCGTGCCTGGCGCAGCACCGGCGTCGATACCTATCACGTCGAGTACGGTTACTCCTGTATGGGTTACGAGGTCAACGCCGCGCTGGGTGTGAAGCTCGCCCAGCCGCAGCGGGAGGTGTTCGCGCTGGTGGGGGACGGCTCTTACATGATGCTGCACTCCGAGCTGGCCACTTCGATTCAGGAGCGGCGCAAGATCAACATCGTGCTGCTCGATAACATGACGTTCGGTTGTATCAACAACCTGCAGATGGAACACGGCATGAACAGCTTCGGCACCGAGTTCCGCTTCCGCAACGAAGAGACCGGCCAGCTCGACGGCGATTTCGTGCCGGTTGATTTCGCCATGAGCGCGGCGGCATATGGCTGCAAGACCTACAAGGTCAGCACCGCCGAACAGTTGCACGAAGCGCTGGCGGATGCACAGCGTCAGACCGTCTCGACCCTGATCGACATCAAGGTTCTGCCCAAGACCATGATTCACAAATACCTGTCGTGGTGGCGGGTCGGAGTGGCCGAGGTTTCGACCACCGGCACCACGGCCCAGGTGTACGAAAAACTCAACCAGCAACTGGCCAAGGCCCGTCAGTATTGATCAAAAGCGTTTTTGCAGACCTTCAAACAAGAACAATCATTCATACAGGACAGTGAAATGACTTTGAAACTAGGTGTGATCGGTACAGGCGCAATCGGTCAGGATCATATCCGGCGTTGCAGCAAGGCCTTGATCGGCAGCCAGGTGGTGGCCGTCACCGACATCAATCTGGAGCAGGCCGCAAAAGTGGTGAGCGATCTGGGCATCAGTGCCGAGGTGTACGCCGACGGCCATGCGCTGATCGCCGCGCCCGACGTGGAAGCGGTGCTGGTCTGCTCATGGGGTGCAACCCATGAAGAGTACGTGCTGGCCGCCATTGCCGCAGGCAAGCCGGTGTTCTGCGAAAAGCCGCTGGCCGTAACGGCGGCAGGTTGCCGACACATCGTCGAAGCCGAAATCGCAGGGGGCAGGCGCCTGGTGCAGGTCGGTTTCATGCGGCCTTACGACCACGGCTACCGCGCCCTCAAGGCAGTGATCGACAGTGGCCAGATCGGCGAGCCGTTGATGCTGCACTGCGCGCACCGCAACCCGCGGGTCGGCGAGAACTACAAGACCGACATGGCGATCACCGACACGCTGATTCATGAACTCGACGTGCTGCGCTGGTTGCTCAACGACGATTACGTCTCGGTGCAAGTGGTCTTCCCGCGCAAGACCAGCAAGGCGCTTGCCCACATGCGCGACCCGCAGATCGTGATGCTGGAAACCGCACGTGGCACACGTATCGACGTCGAGGTCTTCGTCAATTGCCAGTATGGCTACGACATTCAATGCGAGGTGGTCGGCGAAACCGGCATTGCCAAACTGCCCGAGCCGTCGCAAGTCCAGTTGCGCAGCGAGGCCAAACTGTCCAACGCGATCCTGATGGACTGGAAGGACCGTTTCATCGCCGCCTATGACGTCGAGTTGCAGGCTTTCATTGATGGAGTCACTGCTGGCACACTCACGGGCCCTTCGGCATGGGATGGCTACTGCGCCGCCGTCGCCGCCGATGCCTGCGTCCAGGCGCAGGGCAGCGGGGCGATCGTGCCGATCAGCCTGGAACAACGTCCGGTGTTTTACAACTGACCGGAGGCTGACGTGAAAGCGCCGCCTTATCAGCGGCGCCTGTTTTGAACCATTGCCAGGCTATTGCTGGACAGGAGAATGCCATGCGAACAGGACTGGTGGGTTACGGCAAGGGAGGACGCTACTTCCATGCAACGCTGATTTCGAGTTTGCCAGGCGCGACGTTCGTGGGGGTCGTCACCCGGTCACCCGAGCGCAGGCAGGAAGTGGCCAATGATCATCCAGGCGTTGCCACCTTCGACACGCTGGCTGAACTGGTAAAGGCCGGGGTCGATGTGGTGGTGATCTCCACGCCCTTGGCGTCACGTCGTGAACTGATACTGGAAGCCATCGAGCTGGGTGTGGGCGTGGTCAGCGATAAACCGTTTGCCAACGATGCTGCGCAGGCCCGCGAGCTGGTAGAGGCCGCCGAACGGCGTGGCGTATTGCTCAGCGTCTATCAGAACCGACGCTGGGATTCGGATTTTCTGACGGTGCGCAAGCTGATCGACAACCAGGTGCTGGGCACGATCAGCCGTTTCGAGTCCAGTATCGAACGTTATTCGCCGCGCTCGGTGGGCAAGGCAAGTGGCGGCGGGGTGCTGCGTGATCTGGGCAGTCACCTGGTGGATCAGGCACTGGTGCTCTTCGGACCGGTAGAGCGGGTCTACGCCGAGCTGCAGTTCGCAGGCGCCGAACGTGAGCTGGACCATACCTTCTTCGTCGCGCTGACCCATGCCAATGGTGTGGTTTCGCACCTCTCCGGCAGTTGTCTGCAGAACACCCCTAGGCCGCGCTTCAGGGTCAGCGGCTCACAGGGCTGTTACAGCGTCGAAGGGCTGGACGGTCAGGAAGACGCCGCGTTTGCCGGATTGACTCCGCGCTCCGAAGGCGAGCGCTGGGGCGTCGAGGAACATCGACGCTGGGGCTGGTTCGAGCAGGGCGATCATCGTGAGCGGGTGCCTTCTGAACGCGGCTGCTGGCTGGCGTTCTATCGCCAGTTGCAGGATGCGGTCCACGGACAGGGTCCGCTGCCTGTGGATCCGCACGATGCCGTCGCCTCGGCCCAGGTCATGGACGCGGCACGTCTGAGTTCACGTGAGGGGCGCGTCGTGGTTCTGTAACGTTTTGAGTGGATGAATAGATGCATTCGGATAGCCCGGCACCCATCAGGGAGTCGGGCTTTCTGGCATTCTCGGGCAGACAAAAGAAAAAACAGAATAAATTCTAAAATCAGTTGAATTGGAAAATATTTTCCAATAGAGTCGTTTTCAGGTTACCGACTATCGAACCCTCTGGGCTGTCAGACATGTCTGAACGTCACAGGTAGCAAGCCAACAAAAACAAGATAGGTAATGTCGATGAAAACCCCCATTTCTGGCGTACCCGCCAGCCGTTCTGCACCCCCTGCATTCTGGCTCCGGCTCATGGAGCGCTTCCTGACCCTCGTTGCAAGCGGCATGTGTGTGCGCCACAAGGATGCATTGCTGTTCTGCATTCCCGGCGCGACCGGCGTGCGCCTGCCCCGATAAGTCACCCCTTGCTTGATAGCTTCATCGCTACGTCGTTACCAAGTCCGAACAACAACAAGAATTTGGAGACAGACCTTCATGAAGACCCCGATTCGTTTCACCGCAATGGCGCTGGCGCTGATGCTCGGCAGCGGTGCCGCCCTGGCCGATATCAAGGTGGGCGTGGCCATGTCGCAATTCGACGACACCTGGCTGACCTACCTGCGCGAAGACATGAGCGCCAAGGCCAAGACCATGCCCGATGGCGTATCGCTGCAATTCGTCGATGCCCGGGCTGATGTGAACAAACAGCTCGATCAGGTCCAGGAGCTGATCGGCAAGAAAGTCGACGCCCTGATCGTCAACCCTGTGGACACCGCCGCCACTGCCAGAATCACCAAGATTGCGGTCGCGGCCGGCATTCCGCTGGTTTACGTCAACCGCCGTCCGGATGATCCCAAACTGCCTGCAGGCGTTGCCACCGTGACCTCCGACGACGTCGAGGCCGGCCGGCTACAGATGCAATATATCGCCGAGAAAATGGGCGGCAAGGGCAGCGTGATGATTCTGCTGGGTGATCTGGCCAACAACTCCACGAAAGGCCGTACCGACGGCGTGAAGGAAGTGCTGAAAAAATACCCCGGCATCAAGATCGACCAGGAACAGACCGGCATCTGGTCGCGCCAGAAAGGCATGGACCTGACTAATGACTGGATTACCCAGGGCCGGGATTTCAACGCCGTACTCGCCAACAACGACGAAATGGCAATCGGTGCGGCGATGGCCCTGAAGCAGGCTGGCAAGAAGCAGGGCTCGGTCTTCGTGGCCGGTGTGGACGGCACGCCCGACGGGCTCAACGCGATCACCAAGGGTGACCTGACGGTCTCGGTCTTTCAGGATGCCAAGGGTCAGGCCAACGGCGCTATCGATGCAGCCGTGAAGCTGGCGAAAAAGGAGACCCTGGCGTCTCAGACCATCGTCATTCCGTACCGCCTGATCACGCCTGAAAACGTCGTCACCTTCAAATAAGAACAGCCGACAGGCGGGGCGGATCCTGCGCCCCGGCCCTGTCGCTTGAGGAGCTTGTCACCATGCCCGGTTCAGCGACTGCCACCCCCACGCCCGCCCAGCGCGATTCCTCCGGTAGTGCAGGTCACGATGTCCTGAATGCCCAACCGCCTTATCTGCTGGAAATCAGCAATATCAGCAAGGGCTTTCCAGGCGTCATTGCGCTCAACGACGTGCAACTGCGGGTCCGTCCCGGCAGCGTACTGGCGCTGATGGGCGAGAACGGTGCCGGCAAATCGACCCTGATGAAAATCATTGCCGGTATCTATCAGCCCGACGCAGGCGAAATTCGCCTGCGGGGCAAGCCCGTCACGTTCGACACGCCGCTGTCTGCCCTGCAGTCCGGGATTGCCATGATCCATCAGGAGTTGAACCTGATGCCGTTCATGAGCATTGCGGAGAACATCTGGATCGGCCGTGAGCAACTCAACGGCCTGCACATGATCGACCACCGGGAAATGTTCCGCTGCACCGCCGAACTGCTCGAACGCCTGCGCATCAAGCTGGACCCGGAAGAGCTGGTGGGCAATCTGAGCATCGCCGAGCGGCAGATGGTCGAGATTGCCAAGGCGGTTTCCTATAACTCCGATGTACTGATCATGGACGAGCCCACCTCGGCCATTACCGAAACCGAAGTCGCGCATCTGTTCTCCATCATTTCCGACCTGCGTGCGCAGGGCAAGGGCATCATCTACATCACCCACAAGATGAATGAAGTGTTCGAGATCGCAGACGAAGTGGCGGTGTTTCGTGACGGTTGCTATATCGGTCTGCAGCGCGCCGAAAGCATGGACGGAGACAGCCTGATTTCGATGATGGTCGGTCGCGAGTTGACCCAGCTTTTCCCGGAACGTGAAAAACCGATCGGCGATCTGCTTCTATCGGTGCGTGATCTGCGCCTGGATGGCATTTTCAAGGACGTGTCCTTCGATCTGCATGCCGGTGAGATTCTCGGCATTGCAGGGCTGATGGGCTCGGGTCGTACCAATGTGGCGGAAACCCTGTTCGGCATCACGCCCAGCGACGGTGGAGAAATTCACTACGATGGCGCAGCGGTGCGCATCGGCGATCCTCATCAGGCCATCGGCCTGGGTTTTGCGCTGCTGACCGAGGATCGGAAACTGACCGGACTGTTTCCCTGCCTTTCAGTGATGGAAAACATGGAAATGGCAGTACTGGCCAATTACGCAGGCAATGGCTTCGTCAAACAGAAGGCCTTGCGGGCGCTGTGCGAAGACATGTGCAAGAAGCTGCGGGTCAAGACGCCGTCGCTGGAGCAGTGCATCGACACACTGTCCGGCGGCAACCAACAGAAGGCGCTGCTGGCCCGCTGGCTGATGACCAACCCCAGAGTTCTGATTCTCGACGAGCCGACCCGCGGTATCGACGTGGGCGCCAAGGCCGAGATCTACCGCCTGATCGCCTTTCTGGCCAGCGAAGGCATGGCGGTCATCATGATTTCCTCGGAATTGCCCGAAGTGTTGGGCATGAGCGATAGGGTCATGGTCATGCACGAAGGCGAAATGATGGGGATCCTGCCGCGCAGTGAAGCGACTCAGGAAAAAGTCATGCATCTGGCTTCCGGACATCGAGTCCATTGAGTTCGCAGGGCTGGCCTCGGCCAGAAGAACACGCCAGAACAAGAACAAGAGGGTAACACCATGAGCAACGCTATCTTGCAGAACAAGCCGGCCCTGGCGCCGACCAAGAACAAACGGCGACTGCCGACCGAACTGAGCATTTTTCTGGTCCTGATCGGTATCGGTCTGATCTTCGAACTGTTCGGCTGGATCGTCCGCGATCAGAGCTTTCTGCTCAATTCGCAGCGGCTGGTGCTAATGATCCTGCAGGTGTCGATCATTGGTCTGCTGGCCATTGGCGTGACGCAGGTGATCATCACCACCGGCATCGACCTGTCTTCAGGATCGGTACTGGCGTTGTCGGCAATGGTTGCCGCCAGCCTTGCGCAGACCTCGGATTTTTCCCGTGCGGTCTTTCCTTCGCTGACCGATCTGCCAGTGTGGATACCGGTGGTGGTCGGGCTGGGGGTTGGATTGCTGGCCGGTGCGATCAACGGCAGCATCATTGCCATCACCGGCATTCCGCCGTTCATCGCGACCCTCGGCATGATGGTGTCGGCCCGCGGGCTGGCGCGCTTCTACACCGAAGGTCAGCCAGTGAGCATGCTGTCTGACTCCTACACCGCCATTGGCCAAGGCGCGATGCCGGTGATCATCTTTCTGGTGGTCGCGGTCATCTTCCACATCGCACTGCGCTACACCAAGTACGGCAAGTACACCTATGCCATCGGCGGCAACATGCAGGCGGCCCGTACTTCCGGGATCAACGTCAAGCGTCATCTGGTCATTGTCTACAGCATCGCCGGTTTGTTGGCCGGTCTTGCCGGTGTCGTTGCGTCGGCGCGGGCAGCAACCGGGCAGGCCGGGATGGGCATGTCCTATGAGCTGGACGCCATCGCCGCTGCGGTAATTGGTGGCACCAGTCTGGCGGGCGGGGTGGGGCGCATCACCGGTACGGTGATCGGCGCACTGATCCTCGGCGTCATGGCCAGCGGGTTCACGTTCGTCGGGGTGGATGCCTACGTTCAGGACATCATCAAGGGGCTGATCATTGTGGTAGCGGTGGTCATCGACCAGTATCGCAACAAGCGCAAGACCAAGCGCTGAGAGCAACCTGCGCACACAAGGGCCTTCGAGGCCCTTTTGTGCGTTATAAGGTTGCTGGAACCGATTGGTTCTGTGTCGGTCAGACCCTCATCCAACCCAGCGTAATACAGGTTTGGTGCCCGGTTTTCAGGGGCTGCCGCGCAATTGTTGGCCAAAAGACTTCAATTGTGTTGCCGAGTGCGCGAGGCGGCCTTAGACTGCCGCCCCTCGTAAATTGAGTGCCAGGTGGCGCTTGGAGATCATGGCGCTTGTACGGCAACGTTGAGCCGCTCCTCAATGCACGTTTTTTTATAGAGAAATCAATGACAAAGGAAAAGTTGCTGGCCATGCCGGCCGATGACTACATGAACGCCGAGCAGCACGCTTTCTTCGTCGAGCTGTTGCAGAACATGAAGGTCGAAATCCACGAGCGAATCGAGCAAAGCCGTATCGCTATCGAGAGCCTGGATACCCCTGCAGATCCCGCCGATGCTGCTTCTGTGGAAGAAGAGCGTCACTGGCTGGTGAACGTGATCGATCGTGATCAGCGCATGCTGCCGCAGCTGGAAATGGCGCTGTCGCGTATCGCTGAAGACACTTTTGGCTGGTGTGATGACAGCGGCGAGCCGATCGGCCTGAAACGCCTGCTGATCAGTCCGACGACCAAGTATTGCATCGAAGCGCAAGAGCGCCACGAGCAGATCGACAAGCACCAGCGCCAGGCCTGATTCACAGGCAGCGGGCAGGTGTCACGAAACCGGGAGGCAAGCGATTGCCTCCCGGTTTTCTTGTGCCTGCGTTTTATTGAAAGGAATATTGCCCTTACCACCAATGGCTCATGGCAGATGGCCGGTTTCTGGCGTTTAATGAGGACAAACAACGATAAATAAACGCTTGGGGTGATGCAGCATGTCCGACAACGCTTTCGTGGCAAACCGGTCCTGGGTGCCCGTTATACAGACGCTCGCGCTGTGCCTGCTGTTGGCGGCGATCAATTTTGTCAGCGTCTCCCTTTACCTCGCCGTGCCGGTCGCCCTGTTGGTGATCTGGCTGCCACGTCTGCTGCCCGCCAACGCCGCTCGCCCCGCCGTCGTGTCTGAAGACAGCGCCATCGGTAATCTGACCCGCGATCTGTCCCGCACCACCAGCCACAACGCGCTATCCGCTGCGCAAGTCGCGTTTTCCGTGCGTCAACTGGCCGGTCGGGTGCAGTCGCAACTCGATGCTGCGGAACAAGTGGTGAGCAGCGCCGACGTCATGATCACGACAGAACGGCAGACGGCCCAGTTGAGCCAACAGGCCCTCAGCGCGGCCAGCCAGGCCCGCCAGCGCAGTGATGCGGGCAGCGTGGTTCTGAACGAATCCATTCAGCGCATGCACCGCCTGAGTCAGGGAGCGGTGGAGAGTCGTGAACTGATCGGGGCACTGAATCAGCGCAGCGAGGAAATCCAGCGCGTGACGATGGTGATTCAGTCCATTGCCAGCCAGACCAACCTGTTGGCGCTCAATGCCGCCATCGAGGCCGCACGCGCCGGCGAGCACGGGCGCGGGTTTGCCGTCGTGGCCGATGAGGTGCGCGGGCTGGCCGGTCGTACCGCCAGTGCCACGCAGGAAGTCGGGCAGATGGTTGCCGATATCCAGCAACGCACCACTCAGGTGGTCGAACAGATTCGCCAGTTGTCAGCGGATCTGGACAGTGGTGTCCAGCAGGTGGAACTGACCGGTGAGCACCTGGACAGCATTGCGCGTCTGGCGGTCGAGGTGGAGAGCCAGGTGGGTGAAATTGCCCATGGCGCACAGACCAATCAGGACCAGTTGGCAGGCCTGTTCGAAGCCGTTGAGCGCATGCGCGGCGATCTGGCCGTCAGCGACGAGCAGACCCGGCATCTGGCTAAAGCTGCCGTGCAGATGGAGGGGCAGGCCGAAACCATCAGTCAGCGTCTGGCGCAGGTCGGCCTGGATGATTACCACCAGCGCATCTACGACCTGGCCCGCGAGGGGGCGCAGCAGATCGCGGCGAAGTTCGAAGCCGACATCGAGGGGGGCACCGTCAGCCTCGATGATCTGTTCGACCGGCAGTACAAACCTATCCCGAATACGTTGCCGACGCGTTTCAATACCCGGTTCGACCGCTATACCGATCAGGTCCTGCCCGCTGTACAGGAGCCGTTGCTGTCGCGGCATGAAGGGCTGGTGTTCGCCATCGCCTGCACGCAACAGGGTTACGTACCGACTCACAACAATGCCTTCAACCAGCCATTGACCGGCGACCCTGCTGTCGACAACGCCCGTAACCGCAGCAAGCGCAAATTCGATGACCGCACCGGCATCCGTTGCGGCAGCCATCAACAGCCCGTGCTGCTGCAGACCTACACCCGCGACACCGGTGAGCTGATGCATGACCTGTCGGTGCCGATCACGGTCAAGGGTAGACATTGGGGTGGACTGAGACTGGGCTACAAGCCTGAAGCCGCAGCCTCGAAGTGACAGATAACTCACTTGCGGTTGAATAGCGTTCAAAAGGGCGGCAAACAGTTTGAATATGTTTACTGCGGTAGTTGATATATAAAAATATTGTTTCTCTATTTTTATCGGGTTTGTTTGCCCTGATTTAGTGTGAGTGTTTTATTGTTGTAGGAAGTTTCTGAAAAGTCTTTCTGTGACTTGACTGTTCTTGTGGGCTGAGCAAGCTAGTTGAATCAACGGCGTAAATAGTTGATTTGACAATCGCCGCTACTGGGAACATCTAAGGACGGAAACAGGATGAAAAATACAGGGAATGTTAAAGAAGACGCTACCGTTTCGGACGCGGCTGCACTGCGCGTCACCATACGGGCAGGCGTTTTCTTCGATGGAACAGGCAATAACCGACTCAATAGCCGGATCGGCGCGGACTGTCAGGCGCTTATGGAAGTCAATGGCGAACGGCATATCAGGGAATGTGCAGGGCGCCATTGCGATCCTTCCAGCAGTTACAGCAATGATCTGACCAATATCGCCAGGCTGGTCGATCTCTATCGTGATCAACAGATTGCCGCCAATGATGGGGGTGGACTACGGGTTTACTGGCCGATCTATGTCAGTGGCGCGGGAACGACATCGGGCAGTCGCGATTCGCTCTGGCCGGGCCAGAGTTTTGGACGTGGCCCCACGGGCGTGGTGGCCAAGGTCGAGCGGGCGATCAGAAAGCTGGACTCGCGCCTCAGAGCGTTTCCGCAACTCAATCCGGGGTGCGTCATCGAGGCGATCGAACTGGATGTCTTTGGATTCAGCCGGGGCGCCGCGTCGGCCAGGCACTTCGTGAACGAAGTGCTCAAACAGTCCGCCGGCCTGCTTGAGCCTGTACTGGGCAGCCGCAAGGTTCGGTTGAGCGAAGACTTCAGCTGGAAAAACGGCAGCGTGCGGATCAAGGTGGTCGGTCTGTTCGATACCGTCGCTGCCATCGGTAGCCTCAAGGATCTGGGCAACGTCAGTGATTCGGCCAATCGACGCGTCAACCTTTACCTGCCGCCCGATTGCGCGCAGCAGGTCCTGCATCTGGTGGCCCGTGATGAATTGCGCCGCAATTTTGCGCTGAACAGCATCAGGCCGGTGTGGCCGCGAGAAATCGTGCTGCCGGGCGCGCATGCCGACATCGGCGGTGGTTACCTGCCGCAGATGGAGGAAAGCGTAATGCTGACCCGGCCACGTGTCAGCACGCTGTATGCCGGCGATCTGCACGAATCGACGTCGGCATGGCTGCAAGCGCAGGCCGAGTTGAGCGAGATGGATGCAGAGC
This sequence comes from Pseudomonas viridiflava, assembly GCF_900184295.1. Taxonomy (NCBI): domain Bacteria; kingdom Pseudomonadati; phylum Pseudomonadota; class Gammaproteobacteria; order Pseudomonadales; family Pseudomonadaceae; genus Pseudomonas; species Pseudomonas viridiflava. The sequence continues at coordinate 3,706,706 of NZ_LT855380.1, read as the reverse complement.
GCTGGATCGATCCGCTGGACACCCAGGCTTCGCTGCAGGTTCAGGTGTGTGATGAACAGTGCCGGTCTCGCGGCATGGGATCTTTCGGGGGGCGTTCGACGGTCATTGCTGTCTGTCTGCGGCGTCAGGTGTTCGGCCATCTGTCGCGAGTGCATCTGCGCGTCATGCATGCGCTGGCCTGTGACGAAGGCGTACCGTTCAAACCGATTCCCATCGTGCAGGAACTCAAGCTGCCGCCCGAACTTGAAGGCATTGCCTGCAAGCTGATCGATTATGCGCGGGGGGATCCATACACGCTGAGCGACGATGAAGAGAAAATTCTTCGCTGGCGCTACATTCATCATTCGGCGCACTGGAGCGCGGCGATAGGCAGGCTGGGCAGTCTGGGTGACGCGGTGTTCGTGCATGCGCCGGAGCCAGGCGGACGGGTGCTGCATCCCAATGTCGGACAGCATGGCTATCCTCAATAAGCCTGGGAGAGTGATGCAGGCTGACCTGCATCACTCTTTTTCGGTCAGGACTGCTTGTGCAGAAGTACGTTCAATTCGTCGACAACAGGTGCCCACTCGGCATCGGCACGCAGCTCTTCCTTGAGGAATGCTGCCTGTTGGGGGGTCCAGAATTCGGCGTCGATCAGTTTCACCTCATCGGGCAGTCGATGTCGGGCAACAAAGGCATCGATACTGTTCTCGTCATTATCCAGACCCAATTGGGCGAACAGGCCTGGCAGGTCAGGGTTGGGCAATTCCATGTCATCTCCTCGACGAGGGCGAACCCCGTACAGTCATTGGTCCTGCATCGGAGTGGTCTGCCCGGACAAGAGTTCGATGCATTTTTCCCTGGAGATGAGCCGACTTTTCTTATACGCAAGGCAAGTGCTATGTTCATACATGCAACGAGTCACTCCTCAGTGAGAATCAGGTACCCCTTACGTGTCCAGGGCGTCTCGGGTTCATCGAAGGTGATGCCTGTGCGACATCGTTTGTACAAAAGGTATATATCCCGTTGACGCTGTGAGCCGGTAGAATCCGTCGCCAGCCTGCACAGGGTACGTGGTGGCCTGCCTGGCATCCCGCAGTGCAGCGCGTCAGCAGGTCTTGGTCGCGCCATGCGGCAACACGGATGAACGACTTTTAACTGCCCGCATACCGGGCAGCATCATTTATCACGTTGGGGGTTTGTACTTTGGCTGTAAGCAACCTGGATACGCACGCGTTATTCGTGCTCGGCGATCTGCGGGCACAGTTGGTCAAGCAGTTTCAATCACGTTTTGTCTATGTCACCGAACAGTCGGCCGAAGGCATCTACATCGCAGAGATCGACACCGAGTCCGCTATGGTCGTCGATGACAAGCCGCGCCTTGAACTCAAGGTCGGTGATCATTTTCGCGCCTCTGTATTGCCGAGCCGTGAGGGTGGGAAGTTCGAAATCAGATTCCGTGAAATCAAACTGACCGTCTACGGCCTGGGCGATTACGCGTTTGTCGATACCGCTGAAGGTCACGGCATTGTGTTCAAGGAAGGTCACACGGTGTTCATGGTGTTTGCCGCCACTGAACAGCTTCAGTCCGGCATGAGCAAGACGCTCAAGACGGCTGTCGGCAAGGCTGCAAAATGGCGCAAGGGCGAACTGTCATTCAAGGCCAGCGAATAACGCTGGCATTGTGCTCGTCATCCGCCAGCGGACTCGCCTTCGTTGCGTCCGCCGCTGACTTCCGCCGGTACGTCATCGCCGGCCATGCGCTTGCGAAACAGCGCGGTTCGCGCCAGCAGCAGTGTGGTCACAGGGACTGTGATCGCCAGCAGGACAGGGATCAGCCAGGCGTGAATCACCGGCTCCGACTTGAGTGCGGAGAAGTAGATGATCGAGGCCAGCGCGACGCACCAGGCACCCAGTGTCGAAGCCAGGGCAGGCGGGTGCATTCTCTGGAAAAAGTCCTTCAGGCGCAGCAGCCCCAGTGCTCCGGTCAGGGTGAACAGGCTGCTGGCAATCAACAGCACGGCAGTCAGTACCTCGGCCCAGAAAGGCACGTTCATCGGTATTGAAGTCATTCGATTACTTCTCCGCGCAGCAGAAACTTGGCCAGGGCAAATGAGCCGACGAAGCCGAACAATGCGATCAGCATGGCGGCTTCGAAATATGTGTCACTGGCATAACGGATACCCAGCACCAGCATCATCAGCATTGCGGTGATGTACAGGTAGTCCAGCGCCAGTACGCGGTCCTGGGCAGACGGTCCTCTGATCAGCCGGATCAGGGTAATGACCATGGACAGGGCAAAGATCAGCAGGCTGATCAGAATGGCAGTGTCGAGCAGGGCACTCATTGGAAAATCTCCATCAAGGGGCGCTCATAGACGGTCTTGAAGTGCTCGATGAATTGCGCCTCGTCCTCAAGATCGAAAACATGCATCAACAGCACGCTGCGATCCAGCGCCAGTTCCGACCAGACAGTCCCAGGTACTACCGTGGTCACCATCGCCAGCGCGGCAAGGCCATGGGCGTCGTGCAGGTCCAGCGGTATCCGGACAAAGGCCGAGCGCGGCGGACGACGCTTGAGTCGCCAGACACTCACGCCGACCTGGAAGTTGGAGACCACCACGTCCCACCCGACCATCAGCAGGAATTTGAGGATGACGCCCGGCTTGCGAATGCGCACTGGCAACGGTCGCAGCGGCGCCATGAGCAACGGTGCCAGAAAGCCCAGCACGGCACCCAGCAACAGATGCCCCGGACTGATCGACAGGTTCAGCACCAGCCATAACACCCACAGGGCCAGAGAAAAAACGGGGGCGGGGAACAGGCGTTTCATGGCTGTACCTCCGGCGCGCCAGCGTTGCTGTTGGGGCCTGGCACCGGACGCGTTGCCAGAACCGACTGCACGTACTGCTTGGGTTCATGCAGGGCGGCAGCCGTGTCCTGAGTGTAGCGCAGCAATGGTTCGGCCTTGAACGTCAGGGCAACGCACAGGCCCAGCAGGATGATGATCGGCAGGCATTCGTTGCGACGCAGGATCGGCGAAGGGCGTTCGTAGGGGGTCCAGAATCGTTGGGTGCCGAGTCTGGAAAAAGCGATCAGCGAGGCCAGCCCCGAGAAGATCAGCAGGCCGATCAGCATCCAGGCAGGCGTCGACAGGGCTTCGTCCTGCGCGACGTCCAGGCCGAGCGGATTCATGAGCGCACTGAGCAGGGTCAGTTTGCCGATGAAGCCGGACAGCGGCGGCATGCCGATGATCAGCAGTGCGCAGATCACGAAACTCAGGCCCAGAAATGCCATGGTGACCGGGATGACTTGCCCGACCACGACTTTCTGCTCTTCGTCCAGGTTGGTGCCGGGCGGTGGATGCAGTGATTCCAGTGTGCGCGGCAACTGGTCGGCGTCTTCTTCCAGCGGAATCTCGTTGGCCGAGCGCGAGCGCTCGACCAGCTCGGCCAGCAGGAACATCGCGCTCAGGGCCAGCGTAGAGCTGACCAGATAGAACAGCGCGCCGGAAGTAAGGCTTGGCTGCGCGAAGCCGATGGCCGACAACAGAATGCCTGCCGAGACCAGAATGCTCAGGCTGGCCATGCGCTCCAGCCGCTGGGCCGCAATGATTGCAATGGCTGCCGTGACGATGGTTGCCATGCCGCCGTAAATCAGCCAGTCGCCGCCAAAGAACGCCGACGCCCCCGCCTGACCTGAAAACAGCAGTGTCCACAGACGCAGCAGGGTGTAGATGCCGACCTTGGTCATGATCGCGAACATCGCCGCAACCGGAGCGCTGGCGGCGGAGTAGGCGGGGACCAGCCAGAAGTTCAAGGGCCACATGCCAGCCTTGGCCAGAAACGCGGTGGCCAGAATCGCGGCCCCGGCGTGCAGCAGGCCCTGATCGGCTTCGGATACTTGCGGGATCTTGATCGCAAGATCTGCAAAGTTCAGGGTGCCTGTCACCCCGTAGATCAGGGCGGCGCCAATCAGGAACAGCGATGAGGCCAGCAGGTTGATCGAGATGTAGTGCAGACCCGAGGTGACCCTGGCGCGTCCGGAACCATGCAGCATCAGGCCGTAGGAGGCTGCGAGCAGGACCTCGAAAAACACGAACAGGTTGAACAGGTCTGCGGTAAGGAACGCGCCGTACAGGCCCATCAGCTGAATCTGGAACAGTGCGTGGAAACTGGCGCCAGCCCGGTCCCAGCGGGCCAGGGCGAACAGCAGGGCGCAGACGCCGACAATGCCGGTCAGCACCATCATCATGGCCGACAGATGATCCACCACCAGCACGATGCCGAACGGTACGCCCCAGTTACCCGGCAGGTACACGCCTATCGAACCGGTGCTGCCGGTGTCCTGGACCCAGAACAGCAGCACGATGGAGATACCCAGCCCGAGCATGCTGGAGAACAGGTTGATACGGCCCTTGAGCGGGCGACGTTTCTCGCCCAGCCACAGCATCAGCCCGGCCGTCGCCAGCGGCAGAAGGATGGGGGCAATGATCAGTTGATTCAGCCAACTCATGCCTTGGGCTCCCGGCCATCAACGTGGTCGGTGCCGGTCAGGCCTCGGGAAGCCAGCAGCACAACCAGAAACAGCGCGGTCATGGCAAAACTGATCACGATGGCCGTCAGCACCAGTGCCTGGGGCAGGGGATCGGTGTAGTTGAGCAGGTCCTGGGGAACGCCGTCCTTGATGATCGGCTCTCTGCCGATGAACAGGCTGCCCATGCTGAAGATGAACAGGTTCACGCCATAGGACAGCAGGCAGAGGCCCATCACGACCTGGAAGGTACGCGGGCGCAGCATCAGCCACACACCTGACGCGGCCAGAACGCCGATGGCGATTGCGATGACTTCTTCCATCAGAGGGCTCCTTGCGGGTTGGCGACAGGCTTGGGCAACGGGGTCGGGCGATGGCTGCGTACCGACTGGTGAGCCAGGGCGGTAAGAATCAGCAGCGTCGCGCCCACGACCACGGCATAGACGCCGACGTCGAAGAACAATGCGCTGGCGAAGTGGATATCACCCAGGATCGGCAAGTGCAGATGCGCGGTGTGGGTGGTCATGAACGGATAACCCAGCACCATCGAGCCTGCCCCGGTGAGCACGGCGCACAGCAGGCCGGTGCCCATCCAGCGCAAGGGCCTCAGGCTCATCTGTGCTTCTACCCACTGCGTGCCGGCGACCATGTATTGCAGAATGAACGCCACCGACATGACCAGCCCGGCAACGAAACCGCCGCCCGGCTCGTTGTGGCCGCGCATGAACAGGTACATCGACACGATGAAGGCGATTGGCAGCAGCAGGCGTACCAGTGCTGCCGGGACCATCATGAAGCCCAGTGCGGTGTCGCTGGCGCCGCGCGGGTTAATCAGATCGGTGACAACGTCGCGTGCCAGCAGACGCTGCTGGGCAGGTAATGGAATGCTTTCCTTGGGCGGGCGGAAACGACGCAGCAGGGCGAAGACCGTCAGGGCGACAGCGGCCAGCACGGTGATCTCGCCAAAGGTGTCGAAGCCGCGGAAGTCCACCAGCATGACGTTGACCACGTTGGTGCCGCCGCCTTCCGGAAGGGCGCGGCTGAGGTAGAACGAGGAGATGGCGTTGGGTGTCTGGCGGGTCAGCATGGCATAGGACAGGATCGCCATGCCAAGGCCGACCATGACCGCCAGCACGAAGTCGCGGATCCGGCGGGTGCGGGCTCTGAGTCGGGTGCTGGTGGCTGCGACATCTTCGTTACGACGTGGCAGCCAGCGCAGACCGAGCAGGATCAGCACAGTCGTCACGACTTCGACAACGAGCTGGGTAAGCGCCAGGTCAGGCGCGGAGAACCATACGAAGGTGATGCAGGTCATCAGGCCGCAGACGCTGACCATGACCAGTGCTGCGAGTCGGTGATACTTGCCCTGCCATGCCGCGCCGAGCGCGCAGACAATCGCAATCAGCCACAGTGTCACGAACACGCCGGAGCCCGGAATCTTCGGACGATCCCCCCAGGTCAGACCACTGAAGTACATCGGAATGAAGCCGCCCATCACGGCCGCCAGCACCAGCAGGAACAACTGCGGCTGCAGCCGGCGCGTGCTGACCTTGCGCTCGAAGCGCCGCGCCCAGTGCATCACGACCACCAGACTGCGTTCGAAGAAGCGTTTGCCGTTCAGGCGGCCTACCAGCGGCGGAACAGGAAAACGGTCGGTCTTGAGTGAGTTGCGCAGCAGCAGGTAAAGAAGGATACCGCCGGCCATTGCCACCAGACTCATGATCATCGGCGCGTTCCAGCCATGCCAGATCGCCAGGCTGTACTCGGGCAGGGTTCCGCCGACCACCGGTTGGGCGGCAGCCGCCAGTAACGGCGCGACCGACTGGGATGGAAAGATGCCGACGATGATGCAGGCCAGCACCAGAAACTCGACCGGAGCACGCATCCAGCGCGGCGGCTCATGGGGCATGTGTGGCAGGTCCTTGGCGGCCGGGCCGAAGAACACGTCGACGGTGAAGCGCAATGAATAGGCCACGCTGAATACACCGGCGATGGTTGCCACGACAGGCAGTGCGATTTCGACCCAGGCAGTGGCGGAAATGAATACGGTTTCGGCGAAGAACATCTCCTTGGAGAGGAATCCGTTGAGCAGCGGTACGCCGGCCATTGATGCGCTGGCGACCATGGCGAGCGTCGCGGTGTAGGGCAAGAGCTTTATAAGCCCGCTGAGTCGCTGGATATCCCGGGTGCCACTTTCGTGGTCGATGATGCCCGCCGCCATGAACAGCGAGGCCTTGAACGTGGCGTGGTTGAGAATGTGAAACACCGCAGCGACGGCAGCCAGCGGGCTGTTGAGGCCCAGCAGCAGGGTGATCAGCCCCAGGTGACTGATGGTCGAATAGGCCAGCAGGCCTTTCAGGTCATTCTGGAAAATCGCGGCGTAGGCGCCGAGAATCAGTGTGCAGGCGCCGGCACCGCTGACGATCCAGAACCACTGCTCGGTGCCTGAAAGGGCAGGCCACAGGCGTGCCATGAGAAAGACGCCTGCCTTGACCATGGTCGCCGAGTGCAGATAGGCCGACACCGGCGTTGGGGCGGCCATGGCGTGGGGCAGCCAGAAATGAAACGGAAATTGTGCGCTTTTGCTCAGTGCGCCGATCAGCACCAATGTCAGCATGACCGGGTACAGGGTATGGGCACGGATGGCGTCGCCGGAGGCCAGAACGCGGTCCAGATCGTAGCTGCCGACAATATGACCCAGAATCATCATCCCCGCCAGCAAGGCCAGACCGCCTGCGCCGGTGACCATCAGTGCCATGTAGGCACCGCGTCTGGCATCCGCGCGATGGTGCCAGTAGCCGATCAGCAGGAACGAGAACACGCTGGTCAGTTCCCAGAAAAACACAATCTGAATCAAGTTGCCGGACATCACCAGCCCGAGCATGGCGCCCATGAACGCCAGGAAAAACGCAAAGAAGCGGGGCACCGGATCGTCCGGTGACATGTAGTAACGGGCATATAGCGACACCAGTGCACCGATTCCCAGCACCAGCATGGAAAACAACCAGGCGAAACCATCAATGCGCAGGACGAAATTCAACCCCAGGCTCGGCAGCCAGAAATACTCTTCGCGGATGACACCGCCGTCTGCGATCTGCGGAAACCACAAGGCCATCTGAACCGCGCCGATCAGGGCGACGAGACCTGCAAGAAGGGATTCCGCGTTACGCGCGTTGTGCGGCAAAAACGCCGCCAGACAGCTGCCGATGAAAGGCAGAAGCAGTAGAACTATCAGAGACATAGGCTTCTAATCTGCGGGGAAATATCAAGCATCATACGTGCCAGACACTTCGAGACCAAAGGGACAGTTTTTCGAATTTCCTACAAAAAGTGTCTGGTGGCGTTTTGTAAGCCATCTTCGCCGGGCCTGATGTCAGTCTCAGCATCAGCCAGTGGTTTCAGTCCGCTTTTTCCACACCGTCTTCTTCGAGGGTCATCGGGTGGACGGTCGATGGCCGCCGCCGCATTTCACTGACAATCACGCCAAGCACAATCAGTGCCCCGCCCAGCAGGGCAATGCCCGGCAAACGCTCACCCGCCAGTCGTCCGACAATGCCCGCCCACACGGGTTCACCGGCATAGATCACTGTTGCGCGGGTTGGCGAAACGCTTTTCTGAGCCCAGTTCATCGCGACCTGAATCACCGCGCTCATCGCACCGAGCCCTACGGCGATGAATACCAGTAACCAGGAAAAGTCCGGCAGCCGTTCCTGGGTCGGAACGATCATCAGGAACGCCAGGATCGAGGCGGTCGCCAGTTGCACCACGGTGACCCGCCGCACGTCGACTTTACCGGCATAGGCGCTGATCATGATTATTTCGGCGGAAATGGCCACCGCGCTGATCAAGGTGGCAATCTCGCCCGGACTCATGTGCAGTGAAGCGCCCTGCGGACCTGAAAGCAGCATGAGGCCGGTGAAGGCCAGGACGATGCCAAGGCTCGGCATCAGACCCGGACGCCGCCCTAGCGCCAGCCATTGCAGCAAAGGTACGAACGGCACGTAGAGCGCTGTAATGAACGCCGACTGACTGCTGGGAATGGTCTGCAGGCCAATGGTCTGCAAGCCGTAGCCGAGCATGATTGCCGCACCGATCAGGACACCGGCCTTGAGCTCCAGCAGCGTCAGCCCGCGCATGACATTCATCGAGCACAGCGCGACGATCATGGCGGCGGCCGCGAAGCGCAGGCCGACGAAAAACATCGGACCGCTGACCGTCATGGCGTGCTGCACGAGAAGAAAGGTGCCACCCCATAGCATGGTGATGAAGATGAGTACGGCTTCCGCCTTGCTGATACGGGGTGTACGGCTGATAGACTTCATGTCGGCTCCAGATCCCACGGCCTTGCTTGTAACAAGCGGGTCGACACACAATGGCGTCGCGAAAGTGTGCAGTATAATGCGCAACGGATTCGGATGAGCACTCCCATGGACAAAGAAAATTCCCAGCGCGCGCCGGTACTGCAGCATGTCAGTCAGAACGTGCGACGCCTGCGCAACGCGGCCGAACTCAGTCAGACGGCTCTGGCAGAACGGTCCGGCGTCAGTCGGCGCATGCTGGTGGCTATCGAGGCCGGTGAAAGGAACGTCAGTCTGGCGACCCTGGATCGGGTTGCCGAAGCGCTGGAAGTGGCGTTCAGTGACTTGATTCAGGCACCAGACATTCGCGACCACAGCCGTATCAATGAACTGGCCTGGGCAGGTAGGATTCACGGCAGCAAGGCCGTTCTGCTGGCCAAGGCCAATGCGCGGCGCGAAGTCGAGTTGTGGGAGTTCTGCCTGGCGCCCGGCGACCTGTATGCAGCCGATGCCGATCCGGAAGGCTGGAGCGAGCAGGTCTACGTCGTGCAAGGGCACCTGACCATACGGTTTTCCGATGCCTTTGAGGCTCGGCAGGTCGGTCCCGGCGAGTTCTACATGTTCCCCAGTAACCAGCCACACCGTTATTGCAACGAAGGTGACGTCACGCTGCGCTTTGTGCGCAATGTGGTGCTTTAACGTACCGACCTCCATTCATTGCAACATTCGCCAGAGGCCACGTTCGATGATCGACGACCATAACCCGACCGCCGACATCCTAATTATCGGCGGCGGGCTGAGCGGCACCATGCTGGCCGTGCAATTGTTGCGCAGACCCGGAAAGCGTCGAATCCTGATTGTCGAAACCCGTGAAGAGCTGGGCCGCGGTGAGGCTTACAGTGCAACGGAGATCGGCCACACGCTCAATGGCAATGCCGCCCGCATGAGTGCCGATGCGGATGATGCAGACGACCTGACGCGCTGGCTCACCGAATACCTGGCAACCGGCGGCTGGCCCGAGGCTGCCGCGCAACGGGTGCCGGTCGCCGAGCTGTTTCCGCCACGCGGTATTTTCGGACTCTACGTTCAGCAGCGATTGAAGGAAGCCCGGGCACTGGGCGCGACCCGTGGATCGACCGTCGAGCACGTGCGCGGTGAAGTGGTGGATGTTCAGGAGCAGGCCGTCGGTGTGTCCGCCACGCTTGCTGATGGCCGCGTACTGCAAGGTCACTTCGCGGTATTGGCGACGGGTATGTATGCGGCATCGCGCACGCCGCAGCGCGAGTCGAGCGGGCTCAATGCGGCGGCGCTCGATCCGTGGGACGTCAACGTAATGCGCGAGCTCGATCCCAGAGCACGGGTATTGATCATTGGCTCCGGGCTGACGATGGTCGATGCCGTGGTATCGCTCGAACAGGCCGGACACCGGGGGCCCATTCAGGTCTATTCCCGTCACGGACTGCTGCCCCACGTGCGACGTCAGCCGCCTGAATGGCCGGATTTTCTCGGTCAGGATCACAGCATTCGCAGCCCCCGGCAGTTGGTTCGCAAGGTCCGCGAGCAATGTGAGCTGGCCATCGAGAGCGGTATCGACTGGCAAGCACCGCTCGACACGGTGCGCGCCAATATCGGTCGATTGTGGAATCAGGCCACCGACAGGCAGCGTCGGCAATTCGTCCGTCACGTGCGGCCCTGGTGGGAAAGTCATCATCATCGTTCGCCGCCGCCGAGTGCGGCACTGGTCGCGCGGCTCTTGAAGGAAGGGCGACTGAGCATCTATGCGGCATCGTTACAGGGGGTATCGACTTTGGCGGGGCAGGTGCAGATTACGCTGCGTTATCGCGGCGATGATCAGCCATCGTCAATCATTGGCGATGCGTTGATCAATTCCACCGGCATCGAATACGACTGGCGTCGCGTTGATCGTGCTCTGCCGCGTCAATTGCTGGCCAGAGGGTTGATCCAGCCGGGGCCTTTGGCGCTGGGCATCGCAGCCGATTCCCGTGGCGCCGTGCTTGATGCGCAAGGCCGTTATTCTTCACGCCTGTTCGCCATGGGTCCACCGTTGCGCGGGATGTGGTGGGAGAGTACCGCTGTGAATGATGTGGCGAGTCAGGCCAAAGCATTGGCCATCCACCTGGCAGACTGAGTCCGCAACGTTTCAGGCCTGATCCAGCAGATAAGGTCCTGCCCCGCGTTTACCCAGCTCATCGCTCTGCGTGGGCATGCCTCCCGTGACGCTCCGCGTCACAAATGGCACAGACTGTGGATTCAGTTAGCCGAGCGCCCGGCTCAGGTCACCTTTGCGCCCTTACGGCGCGCTACTTTGAGGGACCAAAGTAGCCAAAGTCCTTCGCTCCGGTTCCGGCCCCGGCTTCGCCGGGGTTCCTTCGTCCTGACACTGATTCGGAGGTCGCTGCAAATGGGCCATCCATGGCCCAGTGCAGCTCAATCGGCATCCATGCCGATTGCCCCCCGAATCAGCGCCAGGACTCAGCCTTCACCCACGTCGCAATCGGCGGTGTCCGCACTATCGCGCAAAAAAGCACGGCAGTGCGCTGTCTCACTGTATAGCCAGATGACTTGTGTATAACGATGAGAGGGCGAAGGTCCGGTCACACGGAGAGGTGCAACATCCGGTCTCCCTGCAGGGCCTCACCCGGTCTGCGCTTGTTGACGGCCAGTTCGCCGATTCGGATCAACCGGGTGCGTGTCACATTGCGTGTCAGGCCCAGCAGGCTGGCGGTGTGCACCTGATTGTGATGGCAGAACCGATACGCTGCTCTGAGCAGCGCGTCTTCGACCTTCTCATGCAGGGCGCCGGCCTGTTCTTCGAACAGCGTCTGGAATGCCCGGTTCAGCAACTGTTCCGGGGTCTCTTCCTGCTGAGTGTAATCATCCTGGCGCTCGATACGCAGGTTGGACATGCGCAGGTCGTCGCGCTGGATCACCCCGTCACGGCAAACCAGCAGGGTGTGGTGAATCACGTTTTCCAGCTCGCGGATATTGCCGGGCCAGCTGTAGGTTTTCAGCTTGTGCTCGGCTTCCGGGCTGACCCTGACCGGGCCGTTCCTGAGACGCTGGCTGTAGACCTGAATGAAATGCAGCGCCAGCGGCAGGATGTCGCCCGGCCGGTCCCGCAGCGGGCTCAGTTCCAGATTGACCACGTCCAGCCGGTAGTAGAGGTCCTCACGGAAGTGTCCGGCGTTGATGGCTTTCTCTAGCTGCACGTTGGTGGCCGCCAGCACCCGCACATCGATCGGAATGCTCTTGCGCGAACCCAGACGCACCACTTCGCGCTCCTGAAGCACTCGCAGCAATTTGACCTGCAGGCTCATGGGCAGATCGCCGATCTCGTCGAGAAACAGCGTGCCGCCATTGGCCTCTTCGAACCAGCCTGCCTTGGCGCCGATAGCACCGGTAAAGGCACCTTTCTCGTGACCGAACAGCTCGGCCTCGATCAGATTTTCGGAAAAGGCTCCGCAGTTGACCGCCACGAATGGCTTGTCGCGGCGGGCGCTGAGGGCATGGACATGACGGGCTACCAGTTCCTTCCCCGTGCCGGTTTCGCCAATGATCAACACACTGGCGTCGCTGGGTGCCACCTGCCTGACGTGCTCCAGCAGGGCTCTGGATTTCGGGTCTTCGAACACCTGCGCCGTGGCCCTGATCGAGGTGGCCAGTGCAGGCGAGTGAGGTAGGGTCAGCAGTTGCACCGACATCACTTGGCCTGCGGCGGCAGGTCGTTGGCGATCATCTCGCCGAACGGGCCGGTCAGGTTGGTGATGCCGCGTCCCGCCAGGCTGGCGTAAGGCTCCGGTAGCAGCGGGAACACCAGTTCGGCAAAGCGATAGGCTTCTTCCAGATGCGGGTAGCCGGAGAAGATGAAGCTCTCGATGCCCAGGTCCGCGTATTCCTTGATGCGCGCCGCCACTTCTTCGGGGTTGCCCACCAGTGCAGTGCCAGCGCCGCCGCGCACCAGACCGACGCCTGCCCACAGGTTCGGTGCGATCTCCAGGTTGTCTCGACGCCCGTCGTGCAGGGCAGCCATGCGGCGCTGTCCTTCGGAGTCGAAACGCGAGAAGGATTTCTGCGCTGCGGCGATGGTGTCGTCACTGATGTGTTCGATCAGCGTGCTCGCGGCCTTCCAGGCTTCTTCGCTGGTCTCGCGGACGATGACGTGCAGGCGAATTCCGAACTTCACGGTCCGGCCCTTGCGTGCCGCGCGTTCCCGCACATCAGCCAGCTTCTGGGCGACGGCGGCTGGAGGCTCGCCCCAGGTTAGGTAAACGTCAACCTGATCGGCAGCCAGGTCGTGGGCCGCGTCGGAAGAACCACCGAAATACAACGGAGGATAGGGTTTCTGGATCGGCGGGTAGAGCGCCTTGGCGTTTTGCACGCGCAGGTGCTTGCCTTCGAAGTCCACAGCTTCGCCTTGCAGGACCCGACGCCAGATTTTCAGGAACTCGTCGGTCACTTCATAGCGTTCACTATGATCGAGGAAGCTGCCATCGCCCCGATTCTCGTCCGGGTCGCCGCCGGTGACGACATTGATCAACAAGCGGCCGCCGGACAGTCGATCCAGCGTTGCCGCCATGCGCGCCGACACTGTCGGAGAAATGATGCCCGGACGAATCGCCACCAGGTACTTGAGCTTTTCAGTGAGCGGCACCAGCGCCGAGGCGATTACCCACGAGTCTTCGCATGAACGCCCGGTGGGAATCAGTACGCCGTAGTAACCCAGATCATCAGCCGCCTGCGCCACCTGCTTAAGGTAGTTGAGCGTGACTGGGCGCGCGCCCTTGGTCGTGCCCAGATAATGGCCATCGCCGTGAGTCGGAAGAAACCAGAAAACGTTCATGACAAATCCTTGAGTGGTCAGCCGGGTCAGAGTCGTTGAAGGCAACTGTTGGATCCCGGACAGCAGGTCGACAGCGCCTCGGAGTGACGCCATTTATAGACACTCAGATTTATTCCGTAAAAGAACGTTAATCCATATTTTTAGACTCTTAGGTTATATAAATAAAAGTCAGACCTTCGGGTGCCTCGCTTACACCGCTCTGGCGCTCGTCTGCCGGCCGAAACTTTGCCCACCCCGGCCTGTCACCTTTTTAAGTTCAGAGGGAGTCAGGCAATGGCAAGGGCAATCTGGAAGGGCGCGATCAGTTTCGGGCTGGTGCATATACCGGTGGCACTGATTTCGGCGACATCATCGAAAGGTGTCGATTTTGACTGGCTCGACAAGCGCAGCATGGATCCGGTGGGCTACAAGCGCATCAACAAGGTCACCGGCAAGGAAGTGTCCAGCGAGAACATCGTCAAGGGCGTCGAATACGAGAAAGACCGTTACGTGGTGCTCAGCGAGCAGGAGATCCGTGCTGCGCATCCCAAGTCCACGCAAACCATCGATATCTTCGGCTTCGTCGACAGCCAGCAGATTCCCTTGCAGAACATCGACACCCCTTACTTTCTGACCCCCGACAAGCGCGGCGAAAAGGTCTACGCCCTGCTGCGCGAGACGTTGCACGACACCAAAAAAGTAGCGCTGGCCAATGTGGTGCTGCACACCAAGGAGCATCTGGCTGCCGTCATGCCGCTGGCTTCAGCGCTGGTCATGGTGATCCTGCGCTGGCCCGCCGATGTGCGCGAGCTCGATGATCTGGACCTGAGCGATGCGGTCACCGACGTGCAGTTGAACAAGAGCGAGCGCGATATGGCCAAGCGTCTGGTCAAGGACATGAGTGCCGACTGGACGCCGGAAGACTACCGCGACACCTTTCAGGACAAAATCATGCAACTGGTCGAGACCAAGGCAAAAGAGGGCAAGATCCAGGACCTTGAAACTGATCAGGGCGAGGAAGAGCGCAAGAGCGCCGATGTCATCGATCTGACCGACCTGTTGCGCCGCAGCCTCGCGGGCAAGGGCGGCGCCAGCAAAAGCAAGGCGAGCAAACCTGCGGCCAAGGCCAAGGCGTCGGCCAGCGAATCCGCCAAGTCCAAGGCGTCCGCCACCAAAGAACCTGCCAAGCGCCGTGCGCCGGCTCGCAAGAAAACCAGCAAGGCCTCCTGAGCCGTACGGAGACATTGACCATGGCCAAGCCTGTCAGCGAATACACGCGCAAACGCAACTTCGACATCACCTCGGAGCCTGCCGAGGCGGGCAGTAAAATGCGCTCGGCAAAGGCTCATGCGTTGAGCTTCGTCATTCAGAAGCACGACGCGAGCCACCTGCATTACGATTTCCGTCTTGAGCTGGACGGCACGCTCAAAAGCTGGGCGGTGCCCAAGGGGCCGAGCCTTGATCCGACCCAGAAACGCCTGGCGGTGCATGTCGAGGATCACCCGCTGGGTTACGCCAGTTTCGAAGGCAGCATTCCCAAGGGGCAGTATGGCGGTGGCGACGTCATTGTCTGGGACCGTGGCGTCTGGGAGCCCCATGGCGACCCGCGCAAGACCTACGCTGAGGGCAAACTCAAGTTCACGCTGATCGGCGAAAAGCTCACCGGTGACTGGGCACTGGTGCGTACCCGGCTCAAGGGCAGCGGCAGCAAGGAGCAGTGGCTGCTGATCAAGGAAAAGGATTCGGTCGCCCGGCCTGCCGACGAATACGACATCATCGAGCAACAGCCGCAGAGCGTGATCAGCGGTGCGCATGTCGGCGTCGGACGGGTTCCGGCATCGAAGGCCAAACCCCGGTCGACAAAGACCAAAACCGATACGGCACCGGCCAAACCTTCCCGCATGTCTTCCCGCACCAAGGCAAAGGCCGCGCTTCCCGAATTGCTTACCCCGCAACTCGCTACATTGGTGGACGCGCCCCCTGCGGGTGAATGGCTGTACGAAATCAAGTTCGACGGCTATCGCATCCTGACGCGTATTCAGGGCGATGACGTGCGGCTTTTTACGCGCAACGGCCACGACTGGACCGAGCGGCTGCCCGAGCTGGCCAAGGCGATCAAGGCGCTGAAACTGCAGGACACCTGGTTCGATGGCGAAGTCGTGGTGCTCAACGACCAGGGGCTGCCGGATTTTCAGGCGTTGCAGAATGCCTTTGAAATCGGTCGCAGCAAGGACATTCTCTATTACCTGTTCGACATGCCGTATCTGACTGGTGAGGACCTGCGTGAGGTGCCCATCGAGCAGCGCCGCGATGCGCTCAAACAGGTGCTCGGTAAACAGCGCAGCCGTCTGTTGCGTTTCTCCGATGCGTTTCGTTCGGGGCACAAGGACATCGTCGAAAGCGCCAGCGCGATGGGGCTGGAGGGCGTGATCGGTAAGCGGGCCGGCAGTCCGTATGTCAGCAAGCGCAACGCCGACTGGATCAAGCTCAAATGTCGGCTGCGTCAGGAGTTCGTGATTGTCGGTTACACCGCGCCGCAGGGCAGTCGCTCGGCGTTCGGCGCCTTGCTGCTGGCGGTCAATGATGATGACGGTCTGGTCTATGCAGGGCGGGTCGGCACCGGTTTCACCAGTCAGACCCTCAAACAGTTGCACGATCAGTTGCAGCCGCTGGAGCGCGATACCTCGCCGCTCGACAAGAAGCTCACCTCGGCACAGGCGCGGGGTGTGCAGTGGGTAGAACCGCGACTGATCTGCGAGGCCGAATTCGCGGAGTGGACGCGGGAAGGCATTCTGCGTCAGGCAGCTTTCGTAGGATTGCGCAGCGACAAACCCGCCAGTGAGGTGGTGCGTGAGTACCCTCAGCCAGCCGACATTGCCAGCCGCCCCAAAGCTGCAAAAAGCTCCAAGACAAAAGCTTTAGAGGCTCCCGTTGCACGCAAGACGGCGCGAGGCAAGGTGAACGTCGCGGGTGTCGGCATCAGCCATTCGGACCGGGTGATCGACAGCAAGAGCGGCACGCAGAAGATCGAACTGGCCCAGTTTTATGAATCGATTGCCGACTGGATCCTGCCGTATCTGAACAATCGTCCCGTCGCGCTGCTGCGCTGCCCCGAGGGTATCGACGGCGAGCAGTTCTTTCAGAAGCACTCCGAGCGCCTGGCGATCCCCCATATCCGGCAACTGGATCGAAAGCTTGATCCGGGCCATGCCGCGCTGATGGAAATCGACACGGTTCAGGCTCTGGTCGGCGCCGCGCAAATGGGCGCCATCGAGTTTCATACCTGGGGGGCGACCAGTGATCGCATCGAAACGCCTGACCATCTGGTGCTCGACCTTGACCCGGATCCGGCCTTGCCCTGGCGCAGCATGATCGAAGCCACACAAATGGTGCTGGCGGTGCTTGAAGAACTCGGGCTTGAGGCCTTTCTGAAAACCAGCGGCGGCAAAGGCATGCACATCATTGTGCCGCTCGCCCGGCACGCTGATTGGGATACGGTCAAAGGCTTCGCCAAAGCCATCGCCGAGTTCGTGACCCAACAGCTGCCCGAGCGTTTCACCGCCACCATGGGCCCGAAAAACCGCGTCGGCCGCATTTTCGTCGACTACCTTCGCAACAGCCGTGGCGGCAGCACGGTCACCGCCTATTCGGTTCGTGCCCGGCCCGGGCTTCCCGTTTCGGTGCCGATAGCGCTCGATGAACTGGCGGGCCTTACGTCTTCGGCTCAATGGGACGTCACCAATCTGGAGCAACGTCTGCGTGAATTGAAAGGCGATCCGTGGGAGGGTTACCGTAACCGGCAGAGAATCACGCAAAAGATGTGGAAGCAGTTGGGGGCCAAGCGGTCCTGAACACTCAAAATAAAACACGTGCAGGACAGATAAGGAGAACGTCATGACGCCACCCCATCACCTGACCCGCAGAAGACTGCTCACCCTGGCGGCAGGTGTAGGCGCCGCACTGGTGTTCGACACCGCTGCCGGTGACCAGAAACCGCCGACGCTGCCATCGTCGTCCGACCCTTCATCACTTCCCTCAAAACTGACATCCGGAGGCAAGACCATGCTGACCCGAGCGATCCCCTCCAGCAATGAACCGCTGCCTGTCGTTGGCCTTGGCACTTATCGCGGTTTTGATGTGGCCACTTCCAGCCCGGCCTACAAGCAGCTGCGTCCGGTTCTCGACGCACTGTTCGCGGCAGGCGGCAGTGTGGTCGACAGCTCGCCCATGTACGGGCGCGCCGAGCAGACCACCGGGGAATTGCTGTCGATCCACGAGCCGCGATCCCCTGCGTTTCTGGCGACCAAGGTCTGGACGCGGGGACGTAGCGAAGGAATCGCGCAGATGGAGGAGTCGTTCAGGCTGCTGCAGACTGACCGGATCGACCTGATGCAGATTCATAACCTGCTGGACTGGAAGACCCATCTACCGACATTGCGCGAGTGGAAGGAGCTGGGCCGCATCCGCTACATCGGCATCAGCCACTACACCTCGAGCGCTTATGCTGACGTGGAAGCGGTGCTCAAGAGCGAGCCACTGGATTTTCTACAGATCAACTATGCCCTTGACGACCGTGACGTCGAGAAACGGATCCTGCCGCTGTGCAGGGAACGCGGTGTGGCGGTCATCTGCAATCGGCCGTTTGGTGGCGGCGGACTGTTGTCGCGGCTCAAGGACAAGCCTTTACCAGGCTGGGCTGCGCAGGTCGAAGTGAACAGCTGGCCGCAACTGGCGCTTAAATTTCTGCTGGCCAACCCCGCTGTTACCTGTGTGATTCCCGGCACCGGGAACCCGCGTTACATGGCCGAGAACGTCGGCGCCGGGTTTGGCCCGACCCTGACCGATGCGCAGCGTCAGCAGTTGATTGCCCTGGCGGGTTAATCGCAACGGTGTCCGCGAACAACATCGCGAACACCGTCTTGTGCCGTCAGCGTCTTCTACAGAATCCGGTACAGCAGACGCTCGACCCTGACACGACTCACGCGGCGCAAAAACTTGCGCACGCCTTCGGGGTAATTCGCCAGCGTGTCCAGCTCGTCGTATTGGCTGACGCGCTGGGTGTTGCGCATCAGGTGGGTGATCTCTGCTTGTCGCGGCGCAGTCCACTGACCTTGCGGATCATCGATCAGCAAGCCGTTTTCCAGGTCGAGGTTGAACGCGCGCGGGTTCAGGTTGTTGCCGGTCAGCAGGGTATAACGCTGATCGACCCAGATGCCCTTGAGGTGAAAGGTGTTGTCGCCATGCTTCCACAAGTGCACGTTCAAACGGTGCTGGGCAATGGCCTTGCGGTGCTTCTGGGTGAAACGTCGCAGGCTGATCTCATACAGATAGGGCAGGGCAGAGATCACCTTGAACGGTTCGTCCGGGTGGATGAAAAAGTCGTTGGCGGTCTTGTCGCCGATGATGATATCGACATTTACACCGCGCTTGAGCGCCCGGTTGATTTCGCGGGTCACGGCCACCGGCAGATTGAAGTAGGGCGTACAGATCGTCAGCTGGATCTTGCTGGAAGCGATCAGGTCGCAGATGGTGCGGTTCAGACCGTTGCGCGGACCGACGCCCAGCAGCGGCACGACGCGAAACTCACCGCTTTCCTTTTCGCCCGAGGAGGTGTCGTAGGCCGCACGTTTGAGGTTGCTGCGAAAGGCACGAATCTCGCCGCGCAGGCTGCGTGAACTGGGCGGAGACTGCAGGTCCAGGCGATGCACGGCCGGTGAAGGCAGTATTTCGCGCTGCACCAGATCCACGAAGCTGTCTGCCAGCGGTGCGCTCTCGATCAGGTGATAACGGTCCAGCCGGTACTTGTCGAGCTTGTGCAGGTACACGTTGTTAATGCTGGCGCCACTGTAGATGACGCAGTCATCGATCACGCTGCCCTTGAGGTGCAACACGCCAAAGAGCTCGCGGGTCTGGACCGGTACGCCGTAGATCGGTACTTCCTGGTCGTACTCCAGATTCTGCGCCTGATACCAGGTCGAATTGCCCGGCTGGCGTCCGGCACCGATCAGGCCGCGCTGCGCCCGAAACCAATCGACCAGCACCACCACTTCCAGCTCCGGGCGGGCAGTTTTGGCAGCATAAAGGGCATCGAGGATTTCCTGGCCCGCTTCATCCTGCTGAAGGTACAGCGCGATGATGTAGATGCGGCGGGTCGCCGAAGCGATCCTTTCCAGCAGGCAGCGCCGGTAGTCGGCGGCAGAGGGGACGATGGAGATTGCATCGCCCGGCAGGGCAAAACCGCGGAGCGCCGCCAGGGTCGAGCGTCGGAAGTTGGACTGCATAGGCCTCTCGATGGGATAACCAACAGCGGCTGAGCTTACACCACACAACGCATCAGGTCGCCGCCAGTGTCCTGTTTCATCTTGTGACCATGCGTTTCAAGGCGTTTCCTGGTCTCGTCGGGTTCTCCGAAACGATGGCGCAAATTGAGCGTTCGACGGACTGCCCCGCATCCTGTGCCATTTGTGACGCAGAGCGTCACGGGCTGCATGCCGACGCAGAGCATCGGCACGATCAGCGTCCTTGAGATCTCTGATCGTTCCCACGGTCCAGCGTGGTAACGCCGCTCAGGACGCTCCGCGTCCGGCCGTGATGTGGCGCAGAGCACTCATCGTTATACACAAGTCACCTGGCTATCCAGCGAAGCTGCGGCACTGATGCGCTTTTGTAGCGCGGTAGCATGAACACCGCAGAACGCGACGTGGGTGAAGGCTGAGTCCTGGCGCTGATTCGGGGGGCAATCGGCATGGATGCCGATTGAGCTGCACTGGGCCATGGATGGCCCATTTGCAGCGACCCCCGAATCAGTGTCAGGACGAAGGAACCCCGGCGAAGCCGGGGCCGGAACCGGAGCAAAAGGCTTTGCTTACTTTGGCCTTTCAAAGTAAGTCGCCGAGGGGCGAAAAGGTGACTTCAGCCATGCGCTCGGCTCACTGAGTCCGCATTCTGTGCCATTTGTGACGCGGAGCGTCACGGGCTGCATGCCGACGCAGAGCATCGGCACGATCAGCGTGCTTGAGATCTCTGATCGTTCCCTCGCTCCAGCGTGGTAACGCCGCTCAGGACGCTCTGCGTCCGCCTTTCGTCGTGAAACCCGCTCTGTATCTGCTTGCACACAAATAAACGATAACCGTTCCCAGTAACACCTGATAGCATTTCGCATTCACACAATAGGGGCGCAGTCACGGAAGGACACTGCCCGGCCCACTTTATCGTTCAGCAGGACATCTCCATGCACACCTCGCCATTTCCTTTGCGCCTGACGCTGATTGCGTTTGGCTGTTCCCTGGGTCTTCCCGTCTGGGCCGCTACCGACACGTCTGCCTCGTCAGGCGGCCCCATGGTGCTGGGCGAAACCGCGATCAGCGCTGACAAGGTCGCCCCTCAGGCGTTGCCGCCCGTTTATGCAGGTGGGCAGGTGGCTCGTGGTGGGCA
Organism: Pseudomonas viridiflava; assembly: GCF_900184295.1. NCBI lineage: Bacteria > Pseudomonadati > Pseudomonadota > Gammaproteobacteria > Pseudomonadales > Pseudomonadaceae > Pseudomonas > Pseudomonas viridiflava. The sequence goes on along the minus strand of NZ_LT855380.1, from coordinate 3,685,623 downwards.
GCTTGGCGTATTGGGCAGTTCGGACATCATGGACGTGCCTTTCAGCATGACCAGCTACACCGAGCAGTTGATCGAGGATCAGCAGGCCGAAGACATCGGCGACGTGTTGCTCAATGACGCCTCGGTTCGCCAGTCATCCGGCTACGCCAACGCCTCGCAGGTGTTTGTGATCCGTGGTTTCGCGCTGAATACCGACGACATTTCGTACAACGGCCTCTATGGCGTGCTGCCTCGTCAGATCATTTCGACCGACGCGCTGGAGCGTGTCGAAGTCTTCAAAGGCCCCAATGCCTTCATCAACGGCGTGACGCCAACCGGTTCCGGCATCGGCGGTGGCGTGAACCTGCAGCCCAAGCGCGCCAGGGACACACCGACACGTCGCTTCACCACGGACATCAGCAGCGACGGTCGGGTTGGCGAGCATCTGGATCTGGGTCAGCGCTTCGGTGAGGACAACCGGTTCGGCGCGCGCCTGAACCTGGCCCAGCGCGAAGGGGAAACCGGCGTCGATGACGAAGAACATCGCAGCAAGCTGTTCGCGCTGGGCCTTGATTATCGCGGCGACAACTTCCGTATATCCGGCGACTTCGCTTACCAGAAACAGCGCATCAATCAGAGCCGCAATACCGTGTTCGTGGGCAGCGGCCTGACCAGCGTGCCCCACGCGCCGGACTCCGATACCAACTACGCACCGAACTGGACCTGGACCGAAACCGAAGACACCTTCGGCATGAGCCGGGTCGAGTATGACCTCAACGATGACTGGATGCTGTATGCCGCGGCCGGTGCCAAACACACCCGTGAAACCGGTATCTATGGATCCCCGACCATCAACGATGCAGCTGGAAACATCACGGCGACGCCGTCTTTCATCCCTCATGATGAAGATAACAAGACCGCCATGGCGGGCGTCAACGGCAACCTGCAGACCGGCCCGGTCAGCCACAAAGTCAACTTCGGTCTGTCAGGGATATGGGCCGAACAGCGCAATGCCTACCTGTTCGGCGGCGGTAGCATCAACAGCAACCTTTACGATCCGGTGTCCACCACGCGTCCTGCGCTGACCGGTATCACCGCTGGCGACCTGAACGACCCCGGCATCACCGGCAAGAGCCGCATGCGCAGCGCAGCGTTCTCCGACACCCTGGGTTTCTTCGACGACCGTTTGTTGGTGACGGCGGGGCTACGTCGTCAGCAACTGCGCGTTCAGGGCTACGCCTATGGCAGCGGCCCGCGCACTTCGCTGTATGACGAGGCAATTACTACGCCTATTTATGGGGTGGTGTTCAAGCCGTGGCGCTACGTGTCGTTCTATGCCAACCGTATCGAGGGCCTGGCCCAGGGGCCGACCGCGCCGGGCAACGTGACGATCAATCCGGGCGAGATCTTTCCGCCTGCGCGTTCCAAGCAGGTCGAGGCTGGTGTAAAACTGGACATGGGCACCTTCGGCGCGAGCCTGGGCGTGTACCGCATCGAGCAACCGGCGGATGGTTATCAGGTTCAGGAAGGTAGCGGCACCCGTTATGTTCGCGATGGCGAGCAACGCAACAAGGGTGTGGAAATGAATGTGTTCGGTGAGCCGGTCAGCGGACTGCGCCTGCTGGCGGGTCTGACCCTGATGGACACTGAATTGAGCGGGACCGCAGGCGGCAGCAACGATGGCAACGATGCAGTGGGTGTGCCGACCTTCCAGTTCAACGCCGGAGCAGACTGGGACATTCCTGGCATCGAAGGCGCGGCCCTCAACGCGCGCATGCTGCGCACCGGAGGCCAGTACCTGAACGCGTCGAACACTTTGAGTATTCCGACCTGGAACCGCTTCGACCTGGGCGCACGCTACACCTTCAACGTCGCGCAAAAAGACATCACCCTGCGCGCCAACGTCGAAAACCTGATGAACAAGGACTATTGGGCGTCCACCAACGGCGGCTACCTGACGCAGGGTGAGCCACGCACCTTGAAAGTGTCGGGCACCATCGACTTCTGATCGACAACCGGCTGACCGTGTCCCATGACCCGGTCAGCCGGTCGGTCACCTCATCAGTAGCCGTTACGCTTGAGGATCGTGTCGATGCTTTCCTTGGCCGGACGGCCATAGAACTTCAACAGCTCGGCGGTGCGATTGGTGAAGAAGCCGTCCGCGCCGTCCTGGCTGATGCGCTTGAAGTCAGCCGGGTCATCCACGGTATACGGATGGATCACCATGCCTTTTTCGTGGGTCAGGTTGTTCATCCAGGGTTTGACCAGGTCCATGTAGCTCTGGTCGCCACCCTTGGCCAGTTGCGACGACGGGCCGGTGCCGATGGCGCCATGGGCCTTGGCCCAGTTGATCCAGTTCTCGAACTCTTCCGGCGACTTGACCTCCTGGGTCGCGTAATAGCTGGATTTGTCCTTCATGCCTGAATCCTTGAAGGCCACATCGGACTTGGGTTCGATGGAGCCTTTGCCGATCCACAGCAGCATGACTTTCGGCACTTTAGGCATTTCTTTCTGCAGCAGTTCCAGACTCTGCTTTTCAAAGGTCTGCAACACCACACGGCCCGGCATGTGCGCGACGTTCACATGCCCCGGCTCTGCGGCAGGGCGTTGCGCCAGCCAGCCGCGTTTGGCCAGGACTTTCTTCAGGTCGGCTTCGACGCCGGGAAACTGCGACGGCACCTTGGTTTCAATGTACAGCCCCGGCTTGTTTACGCCGCCCTCGGCAATGTCGATCACCTCATCCAGTGTCAGAATCTGCAGACCGGTGTAGCTGTCACGGGCGCGGTCCGGGTAGGCCTTGTTGAACCACGAACCGGCATCCAGCTGCTTGAGCTCGGCCAGCGTGAACGTGCTGACTGGGTCCTTGGCACGGTTCGGAAAGACCTCGGCAATGTTGGTGGTGCGCTCCAGCACATCGTCATGCAAGGCGATCAGCACGCCGTCTTTGGTGCGCTGGATATCCATCTCCAGGTAATCCGCACCCAGATCCCGCGCCAGGGTGTAGGCGGGGATGGTTTCTTCCGGCGCATCGAACGAGGCGCCCCGGTGAGCCACCACTGCGGGCCATGGCAGTCCCAGTTTTTCACTCAACACCTTGCCCGGCGCATCGGCTGCCGATGCTGCGCCTGACGACAGCATCACACCAGCAATGGCGGTGGCAGCCAGCAGTCGAGCCAGTGGCGTTCGGGTGAACCGGAAAGTGGAAAATCCTTGCATGGGCTGATGATTCCTTAATGGAGAAAACAGTTGATCGCCTCGTACCGTTCGACAGAGGCGCACCCTGAAGCATTAACAACATCGCTTTCGATACGGCAAGTGGAGTGTCGTTCCCGATTGCACGATGTCGTCCTGAATGTCATTGACCGCACCCAACGATAGCGCAACGTCATCGCTGCATGGCGCACTACGGCTGGCGCACAGTCTGTGCGCCGAATGAGACGGCTGTATGAACGCAGGCTGCGTATTCGGAAAATGTCACTCCTCAAGCGCGTCGACTCGGGTTACTGTCAGGCTTTTGATCATCAGGCAGGAGTGGGCATGACAACGGTATTGGTGCTGGTCGAGAATCTGGATACCTATCTGCGGATTCTGGAAAACAGTGGTTTCGAGCTGATTCGCGCACCGACAGCCGAGCAGCGCGCCGAAGCGATTGCCGCACACGGGCCGGCCATCAGCGCAGTCGTGACGCGTGGCCCGCTGGGCTTCTTCGCTGAAGAGATGGATGCCTTGCCCAACCTGCGCATCATCTGCGTGAGCGGCGCGGGGTATGAAAAGGTCGACCTGCCGGCGGCCGAAGCACGTGGCATCACTGTCACCAACGGCGCCGGGGTCAATGCGTCCACCGTGGCCGATCATGCGCTGGCATTGCTGCTTTCGCTGGTGCGTGACATTCCCCAGGCTGACGCCTCGGTGCGCCGCAGCGAGTGGCGCAAGGTGGTGCGTCCTTCGCTGGCGGGCAAGCGTCTGGGCATCATCGGGCTGGGCGCGGTCGGGCTGGCGATTGCCCGGCGCGCTGCGGCTTTCGACATCGGCATTGGTTATCACAATCGCAAGGCGCGGTCCGACTGCGATTACACCTGGCACGCCTCGGTGCAGGCGCTTGCCGAAGCGTCGGACGTTCTGGTCATCGCCACGCCGGGCGGCAGCAGCACCCATCATCTGGTGGGCGCCTCGGTGCTGGCGGCATTGGGGCCGCAGGGTTTTCTGGTCAATATCGCCCGCGCCAGTGTCGTCGACACAGACGCTCTGGTAGCGGCACTGCGTGAGCAGAAGATTGCCGGAGCGGCACTGGATGTATTCGACAACGAGCCGCGCGTACCCGACGTGTTCAAGACCCTGGACAACGTAGTGTTGACGCCACACGTGGCAGGCCTGTCGCCCGAGGCCTCCAAAGACAGCGTGCAGATGGTCAATGACAACCTGCTGGCCTTCTTCGCTGGCAAGCCGGTGCTGACGCCTGTTCACAGCTGAAAAGTCTTGCGTGGCTGCACGGATGGCTTGCCTGATCGCCCATTCTGCTTGCGCTGATGCCTGTCTATAGTCCTGCCCATAATGCATGACATCGACAAGGGAGCAGGGCATGGACGTAGTGAACGGGGCAGGCACAACCGTGCGAATCGGTCTGGTAGGAGACTTCAATACGCAGTTCGCGGCGCATCAGGCGATACCTCAGGCCTTGCAGATGGCGGGCGAAGCGTTGCAGGTCAAGGTCGAGGCGCAATGGTTGCCAACACCTGAGATTGGAAATGGAGAGCGGCTGACAGCGTTCGACGGCCTGTGGTGCGTGCCGGGCAGCCCTTATCAGGACATGCAGGGCGCGATGACGGCGATTCGTCTGGCGCGCGAACAGCGCATTCCGTTTCTTGGCACCTGCGGCGGGTTTCAGCATGCATTGCTGGAATTTGCCCGCAACGGTCTGGGCTGGAGCGATGCCGAACACGCTGAATCGGCCCCGGACGCCGCGAATGCGATCATTGCGCCGCTGAGCTGCTCACTGGTCGATGCACTTTCGTCGATTCATCTGTTGCCGGACACATTGATTGCCCGGGCCTACGGCAGACTGGAAATCGAGGAGCGGTATCACTGTCGTTACGGCCTGGTGCGTGAGCTGGAACAGCAGGTTTTCGGCGCTGCGATGAAAATCAGCGGGCGAGGTCCGGAAGGTGAAGTGCGCAGCATGGAACTGGAAGGCCATCCGTTTTTCGTCGCCACGTTGTTTCAGCCCGAGCGCGCCGCGTTGCTGGGCAGGACGCCAGCGCTGGTCAAGGCCTTCGTTCAGGCGTGCAGGGGTAACGCCCGATGATCGCCTCGCGTTTCCCCACGCCTTATTACGCGGTGGTGTTTACATCACTGCGCAGTGCTGATGACGGGCAGGATTATGGTGCGGCCGCGCACCGGATGATCGAACTGGCCCGGCAACAGCCCGGGTTTCTCGGGGTGGAGTCGGCGCGTGACGAAACCGGCCTGGGCATTACCGTGTCGTACTGGGCTGATGAGCCCGCGATTCGGGCCTGGAAGGCTCATGCCGAGCATGCCGAGGTACGCGAACAGGGCTGCACTCGCTGGTACCAGGCGTTCACGACGCGGGTGTGCAAGGTCGAGCGCGACTATTCGTTCTGATGCCATTCAGTCTGATGCCAGTCATTCTGATACGGCGCAGCGCTGCGTAAAGACGCTGAAACAGTGAATGCGACCCAAGGTGCTGTTTCAATTTGCGGGGATATGCCAGCATTGGGCTCTCAACACGGGAGCCCTTATGAATCACGACCTGACCCCGAACGGCACGCTGCGCATTCCGGAAGGCCTGGATGTTCCCGCGCAGGTGATCTGCCATGCCACCAGTCTGCGCAGGGCTAGCCGACGTATCTGTCAGCTGTACGACGCCGTCATGGCGCCGTGCGGCCTGCGCTCTACGCAGCGCTCGATCCTGATGCAGATCGCCCGCAATCAGGCGCCGACCATGACCGAACTGGCAACGATTCTGGTCATTGACCGCTCGGCACTGGCGCAGAATCTCAAGCCACTGGAGCGTGAAGGGCTGGTCTCGGTGGACGTCGACCCGAACGACAAGCGCAGCCGTCTGGTGCGCCTGACGCAGGCCGGTGTCGAGAAACTGCTGGAATCCCAGACGTTGTGGGAACAGGCCCAGCGCTCTTATGAAACTGCGTTGGGACCCGAACTGGCACTGGAACTGCGCACCTTGCTGGCGCAGGTTGCAGCGGCCGACTATGGCGACGAGTGCGCGTAAGTCGGCCTGTCTGCTGTCAGGGCATGACCGGTGGCGTGTAAGTCAGTGTCGTGCCCAGCGCCCACAGCAGGAACAGCACCAGCGGCGCATGAACCAGCAACTGCACGAACGAAAAGCCGATCAGATCCCGTGCCTTCAGGCCCAGCACGCCCAGCAGCGGCAGCATGTAGAACGGGTTGATCAGGTTCGGCAAGGCTTCGGCGGCGTTGTAAATCTGCACCGCCCAGCCCAGGTGATACTGCAGTTCATTGGCGACCTGCATCACGTAAGGTGCTTCGATGATCCACTTGCCGCCGCCCGATGGGATGAAGAAACCGAGCACCGCCGAGTACACGCCCATCAATATGGCGTAGGTGTCGTGGGACGCGATGCTGGTGAAGAACGTCGAGATGTAATGCGCCAGTGTCTGCGCGTCGCCCCCCTTGACCGTGGTCAGCAGTGCGGCAATCGAGCCGTACAGCGGGAACTGGATCAGCACACCGGTGGTGGTTGGTACTGCTCGCGCCACGGCATCCAGAAAGCTGCGTGGCCGCCAGTGCAGCAGCGCACCGAGCATGATGAACAGGAAGTTGTAGGTGTTCAGCCCGGAAATTGCGGTGATCGCAGGTTTTGTCGAGAACTCGTTGAACAGCCAGCCTGCGCCCAGCAGCACCATCAGAATGATCAGCAGCGGGCTGTATTCCAGCCATTCACCGGGACGTGAGCGGGCAGGCAGCGGTGGCAGGTTGAAGGCCGGGTCCACGCCGCAGGCCTTTGCGTCACGGGCGCTGTTCGGGCCGGGCGCGGTGGCGTAGGCGACGATCAGGGAAATGACCACCAGCGCCGCCAGCATCACGCCGGACTGCCAGAGGAAAATGGTTTCAGTGAAAGGAATGACGCCGGTGATTGCCAGGATCGACGGTGGCAGGCTGGCCGGGTTGGCCTGCAACTGTGCTGCCGAAGAAGACAATCCCAGTGCCCAGACCGCGCCGAGCCCCAGATAGGCTGCCGCACCGGCTGCGCGATAGTCCATGCGCAAATCGGTGCGACGGGCGAGGGCGCGTACCAGCAGACCGCCGAACACAAGGGAAAGCCCCCAGTTGAGCAAGGATGCGAGCATTGAAATCAGTGCGACCCATGCCACCGCCGAACGGCCATTGCGCGGGATGCGCGCCAGACGGTCAATCAGCCTGACCGCAGGGGGCGAACTGGCCACCACATAGCCGCCAATCACGACGAATGCCATCTGCATGGTGAACGGGATCAGGCTCCAGAATCCGTCACCGAACGCCTTGGCCGCTTCGGCAGGTCTTGCGCCGATGGCCAGCGTTGCCAGGGTAACGATCACCACCGCCAGTGCGGCGAAGACCCAGGAGTCGGGGAACCAGCGTTCAGCCCATGCGGCGCAGCGCAGGGCAAATCGGGCGGAGCGGCTTTCTTCAAGGTTGGCGGCCATCTGAGGGCGTCCTGTTGTCATTATTATTGGATGTTTTTTGGAGGGATGCGACGTTATGTGTGCGCTTGAGAATGTGACGCGGAGCGTCACGGGCTGCATGCCCACGCGGAGCGTCGGCACGATCAATTCAGCCTCACTTGATCGTTCCCATGCTCCGCGTGGAAATGCCGTTCAGGACGCTTCGCGTCCGCACCTGGATGCGGAGCGGATACCCGACAGCTATGAAATCAGAACGTCATCTCGATCACATCATCCGGTACGATCAGTTTGCCGGCGGTCTTGGCGACGATTTCTTCGATGCTCACGCCAGGCGCACGCTCGCGCAGGATGAACGCGCCGTCTTCGATCTCGAGGTAGGCCAGGTCGGTCAGCACCTTGCGGATGCAACCCGCACCCGTCAGCGGCAGGCGGCAGCGGGGCAGCAGTTTGGATTCGCCGTCCTTGGATGCATGGGTCATGGTAACGATGATGTTGTCGGCACCGGCCACCAGATCCATCGCGCCGCCCATGCCCTTGACCAGCTTGCCGGGGATCATCCAGGAGGCGATGTTGCCTTCGACATCCACCTCGAAAGCACCCAGCACCGTCAGGTCCACATGGCCGCCACGGATCATGGCGAAGGACTCGGCGGACGAAAAAATCGATGCGCCGATGCGCGCCGTGACGGTCTGCTTGCCAGCGTTGATCATGTCGGCATCGATGGTTTCTTCGGTGGGGAATTCGCCCATGCCCAGCAGGCCGTTTTCCGATTGCAGCATGACGTCGATGTCCGTCGGGACATAGTTGGCGACCAGCGTTGGAATGCCGATCCCCAGATTCACGTAGTAGCCGTCCTTGAGTTCGCGGGCGACGCGCTGAGCCATTTGTTCGCGGGAAAGTGCCATGGTCTGAAATCTCTTTGTTATTGTGTGCCGATTCCTGCTTCGTGAAGCGCCTGTTGCCCTCAGGATTTTCTGAGGGTGCGCTGCTCGATGCGTTTTTCGAAAGTGCCCTGGATCACACGGTCGACATAAATGCCGGGGGTGTGGATCTGGGTCGGCAACAGCACGCCGGGTTCGACGATTTCCTCGACTTCGACCACGGTGATCCTGCCTGCGGTGGCGACCACGGGGTTGAAGTTCTGCGCGGTATGACGATAGATCACGTTGCCGAAATGGTCAGCCTTCCAGCCCTTGATCAACGCGAAATCGCCGGTGATGGCTTCTTCGAGGATCACGTTGCGGCCATTGAACTGGCGGGTTTCCTTGCCTTCGGCAACGGGGGTGCCGTAACCGGTGGCGGTGTAGAACGCCGGAATGCCTGCGCCGCCCGCGCGGAGTTTTTCGGCAAGGGTGCCTTGCGGGGTCAGTTCGACTTCCAGTTCGCCGCTCAGCAACTGGCGTTCGAACAGGGCGTTCTCACCCACGTAGGAGGAAATCATCTTTCTGATCTGGCGGTCTTCGAGCAGGATGCCCAGACCGAAACCATCGACGCCGCAGTTATTGGAAACGACCGTGAGGCCCTTGATGCCCATGCGCTTGATCTGCGCGATCAGGTTCTCGGGGATGCCGCACAGGCCAAAGCCGCCACAGAGCACGGTCATGTTGTCGGTCAGCCCGGCGAGGGCCTCTTCGTAAGTTGCCACTCGCTTGTCGAGTCCAGCCATGATGATCCGCCTTTTATAGTTGTGACCGGCACGTGCTGCCGGAGGATCGGGTTGATTGCATCTTCTCTCGGCTGCAATGATTTGTTAATTTTGTTTTTCTGATCGATTGATAAGAAAGATAAATATATGAACGTTAAGCAGCTTCGCGCTTTCCTGGCCGTGGCGCAGTACCTGAGTTTTGCGCAGGCGGGCGAGCGGCTGAACCTGTCCCAACCGGCCCTGAGCCTGACGATCAAAAGTCTGGAGGAAGACCTTGGCGGTCAGTTGCTTACGCGCACCACGCGCAATGTCAGTCTGACGCCCGAGGGCGAGACGCTGTTGCCGCTTGCACGCCAGTTGCTGGCCGACTGGGACAATACCGAGGAATTGCTGCGCCAGCGTTTCACCTTGCAGATGGGGCGCGTGTCCATCGCGGCCATGCCGTCGTTCGCAGGCAACCTCCTGCCCGGTGCCTTGAAGACCTTCAGAGGCCGCTATCCACGGGTCAACGTGGCGGTGCATGACGTGGTCAACGAACAGGTTCTGGAAATGGTGCGTCATCGCCGGGTCGAGTTGGGCATTGGCTTCGAACCCGAATCGAGCAATGCGCTGTCGTTCACGCCGTTCTACATGGATCGATTCGTAGCCGTGGTCTCCACGGAATCGCCGCTGGCCGGACGGGCTGAAGTGTCTTGGGCCGAGCTGTTGAACGAAGATTTTATTGCTCTGCAGCGCCCGTCAGCCGTGCGCCTGCTGCTGGAACATGCCATCGAGTCGCGACACGGCAGGCTGTCGGTAGCCTTTGAAAGTCATCAACTGTCGACCATCGGGCGTATGGTCGCCAATGGTCTGGGTGTCAGCGCGGTGCCTTCGCTGTGCATTGAACAGATGCAGGAGCTCGGCGCGTGTTGCGTGCCGCTGGTAGAGCCGCGTATCGAGCGGCGTATCGGGTTGATGATGCTGGCCGATCACAAGCTGTCGGCCGCTGCCCAGGCACTGCGCGATGTGCTGATCGAGCATGCCCGTGAACAGGGGGCGTGAAAGTCGATAGCCACTATCACGGCAGTTGATTTTTGCCGTGAAAGGCCGGGGCGTAACCTTGCTTCATTCCCGAAATGAAGCCAGCCTGGAGGCCCGCCATGAACCGTTTACTTGCCCTTGCTCTTGTTCTGTCATTCACCGTCGCACTGGTCTCCGGTTGCTCGACTCACCACGCGGTCGAATTACGTCCCTACTCGGTCGAAGAGAGCCATCAACTGGCGATGGAGGACCTGAATCGTCGCGGCCTGTCCTTTGAAGAGTATGAGGCCCGCAAGGCCCAGCTCCTTGCAGACCCGCAGATCCAGCAGGTTCGTCAGTTCGACAACCAGGGTGAAATCAGCGTTGATCGTGGCACACTGAGCCTGAATCCTCAGGGATAACAGTCAGGCCCGAACGAGAATTCTGTTCGAACTGTATGGTAAGAAACTTCGTTTAACTGTCCATGTGTTTGCTGTCGATCTTTCGATAGGGTGAGTACCCGACTCACAGTTTCACAGACACCTGGATCGCGTCATGCCGTTTTCTCTGGATTTACTGCTGGCCTTTGCGCTGTTTGCCTTCGTCACTTCGGTGACCCCCGGCCCCAACAACATGATGTTGCTGGCTTCGGGCGTCAACTTCGGTTTCGGCCGGACGCTGCCACACATGCTGGGCATCAGCATCGGTTTCTTCGTTCTGGTTCTGGCGGTGGGCTTTGGTCTGGGCAGTGTGTTCAAGGCCTGGCCGATGCTCTACACCCTGTTGCGCTACGTGGGCGCTGCCTATCTGCTTTATCTGGCCTGGAAAATCGCCACCTCCGGCCCGGCCTCCGATTCCAGCGAAAGCCGCGGCGAGCCAATGAGCTTCATGGGCGCGGCACTGTTCCAGTGGGTCAACCCCAAGGCCTGGATCATGGCGATTGGCGCGATCAGCACCTACACGCCGATGCAGGGCTACTTCACCAACGTGGTCATCATCTCGGGCGTATTCGCCTTGATCAACCTGCCAAGCGTCGGCATATGGGCGGGATTCGGCAGCCTGCTGCGCAACGTGCTGCGCGATCCTGTCGGACTGCGGATCTTCAATGGCGTGATGGCGGCTCTGTTGGTGGCGTCGCTTTATCCGCTCATTATCGAGCATTGATGGCCGAAACCCTGATCGTTCCCACTCCAGCGTGGTAACGCCAGCCAGGACGCTCCGCGTCCGCGCTCGAATGTGGCGCAGAATGAAGGCCTCCCAGAGTCCTGCGTTGTGCTGCGAGAGAAAAAATCAGCCAATCACAACGCCAACTGCAAATGCCCACCCGCCGCCTTGTGCCGTGCCTGAAGCCGGTGTTGCAGGCTCAGGTAAAAGTGTTCGAGCCCTTCGTTCAGCCGCTCGGTGAGGACTTCGTCCAGCGTGCCGCCTTCCTCGGTGTCGCCATAAGTGATCTGGGTATCGATGGCGAAGATGCCGTGCAGCACTTCCTGGGATTTGAGCGCTGACAGCACAGGCTTCAAGGCGTAATCCACCGCCAGCATGTGCGCGATGCTGCCGCCGGTTGCCAGTGGCAGCACCACCTTGCCGTGCAGGGCGCGCTCGGGCAGAAGGTCGAGCAGGGTTTTCAGCGCGCCGGAAAACGAGGCCTTGTAGACCGGCGTGCCGATCAGCAGACCGTCGGCCTGCCGGACCGCTTCGACAAATTCCAGTACTTGCGGACTGTCGAATTTCGCGAACAGCAAATCTTCGGCGTTGAAGTCACGAATGCGCAACGTGGTCACACTGACGCCGTGGCTTTGCAACCAGCGGCCAGCGTGAGCCAGCACAACGCCTGAACGGGATTTTGGGGAGGGACTGCCTGACAGTGAAACAACGAGCATGCGGGAATTCCTTGCGATAAGCGTAAGGCTGTAAAGCAGCTTGTGTGCCAGCGCGCTGTGCAGTGGCTTATGCCCTTGAAACGCTGGGCCGATGGTCTTTTACCCTTGAAAGCGTTCCTTGCACTGGCTGCTGAAAAGCCGGGCAACTGTTGAACAGCTGTTGCGCCAGCAACACTTAAGGTGACTTGAACCCAGTGCCTGGATTCACTGAATCAGCAGTCTGTGACATGTGTGACGCGGAGCGTCACGGGCTGCATGCCAACGCAAAGCATCGGCACGATCGGTGTCATCACTACAAAAGGCCAAACTGCAGGCAAAAAAATCCCTGCAACCGAAGTGGCAGGGATAAGGTTCAAACGTCGAGCGGATCAGTTACGGAAGGCGGCCCCGGTCTGTACCACGCTGGCCGAGCCGAGCAGTTGGCTGATGAAGCGGCTCCACCGCGTGATGTTGGCCGGGCCTACGAACACCACATCCTGGGCCTTGAGTTCGAACTGTCCGGCCAGCAGGTAGGCCGTAGGCTTCTTGGCGTTCAGGTGATACACGGTGGACGGTGCATTGGCGAAGTTCTCTGCGCCGCGGATCACATACACCGCGTCGCCATCGGCGCTGTCCGGACTCAGGCCGCCGGAATTGCCCAGCGCCTCGAGCAGGGTCACGTTGGTGGTGGCAAACGAAATCACCTGCGGATTACGCACTTCACCCAACACATAGATCTTGTTCTTGGAGGCGCTGTTGAGGTGCAGGTAGTCGCCATCCTTGAGGAAGACCTTACTGAGTTGCGAGCCTTTGCGGTTCAGCGAGTCGATGTCGATCATGTAATCACGGCCATCACGGCGCAGCGTCAGGCCTGCCAGGTTGGCGTCGGTCAGGTCGATGCCTGCGACGCTGATGGCCTGCACCAGGCTCAAAGGAATGTTGGTGATCGACTGCGGGCCAGGGCTTTTGAACGAGCCGGACAGCAGCACGCGCTGGCTGTTGTAGCGCAGCACTTTTACGTCGACCTTGACCTCGGTGTACTGCGGCGCAAGGCCCATGCGCAGTTGTTCACGAATCTGGCTGACGGTCTTGCCGCCCGCGCGGATCCTGCCGACGTACGGGAAAAACAGCGTACCGTCGCTCAGCACCTCGCGGGTATTGGCATCCAGTTGATCCTGCGAACCGGGCGCGGTCAGCTCGGGGTGTTCGAAGACGGTCACCAGCAGTGTATCGCCAGGCCCGACGATGTATTCGGGGGTCTTGTAGTTCAACAATTCGGCGGGTAAAGCCTTGGTATCCGTAGCGGTATTCTGCTGCTGTTGCTGCAGGGTTTTCGGGCTGATATCGACCAGTTGCGCCTTGGGTTCGTCCGGGTCGCTGGTGGTGACATCGCCGGGAGTCATGTGTTGGCCGGGAGCGAATACGCACCCCTGCAGGATCAGGGAGGAGAGCAGCAGGACAGCCAGGCTTCGATTCATGGGTGTGTTCCTTCGTGACGGTGCGCCTTGCACCTGAATGATTTCGTTACGTCCATTTCCACTACCGGCAGCAGCACCGGTCCACGTCGTGATCGTTTTTAGCGCGCGCACATACCTCCCTCCGGGCAAAGGCTGCCGGAGCCGTCGTCTAGTCAATGGAATGTCAGAAGGCGTTCTTGTTGAAGAAGCCCTTGAACAGCGTCAGCAGAATGATTTTCAGGTCCAGCCAGATCGACCAGTGCTCGATGTATTCCAGATCGAACTCGACCCGTTTGCGCATCTTGTCCAGCGTGTCGGTTTCGCCACGCCAGCCGTTGATCTGCGCCCAGCCGGTGATGCCCGGTTTGACCTTGTGGCGCAACATGTAGCCGCTGACCTGTCTGCGGTACTGCTCGTTGTGGGCCACGGCATGCGGACGCGGGCCGACGATGGACATGTCGCCGCGCAGCACATTGAAAAACTGCGGCAGTTCATCCAGCGACGTGCGGCGCAGGAACGCGCCCAGCGGCGTGATTCGTGTGTCATTGCGTGTGGCCTGGCGCACCACGTCGCCATTTTCCTGCACGTTCATGCTGCGGAATTTCCAGACCATGATGGGGCGGCCGTCCAGCCCGTAACGGCGCTGGCGAAACAGCACCGGGCCTTTCGACGTCAGCTTGATGGCCAGGGCGATCAACAACAGTGGAATCGCGATCAGCACCAGAATCAGGCTGGACAGCAGGATGTCTTCAGCACGCTTGACCACGCTCCAGGCGCCGTCCATGGGCGAGTCGAAAATACTGATGCTGGCCAGCCCGTTGATGCTTTCGCTGCGGGCATGCAACAGCTCGAACATGAACACGTCCGGTATCAGATACACAGAGGCGGTGGTGTCACTGAGGCCGGTGATCAGTTCACGCAGGTGCGGTTCGGCACTGAACGCCAGGGTGATGTACACCTTGTCGATCCGGCCCTGACGGGCGTCCTCGACCAGTTGCTCGAGATCGCCGAGCACCGGCACACGTCTGCCAGTGGCACTCAGGTTCATCTGCTGCGGATTCGAGTCGTAGAAGCCCAGCAGATTCAGGCCCATCCAGGGTGCGCTGGATATCGACTGGGCCAGCCGCTCACCGACCTGGCCGGTGCCGACAATTGCCACGCGCCTAGTGTTGAAACCATGACGTCGCAGGCTGTGCAACAGCAGGCGGATCAGCAGGCGATAACCACACAGGATCGCCAGCACCAGCGCGAACCAGGTCATCTGCCCGTCATCCGGCAGGTTGTCCCGGTTGAGCAGCAGATAATCCACCGACAACAGACTGATGAAGGTCAGCGCCCAGTAATTGAACACCTTGGTCAGCTCGCGCAGGATGCGCTCGCCGCGCCAGGAGCCGTAAAGCTGGTGGTACTCGCCGACCCAATGAAACACCAGTACAGCCAGAATGATATGCAGCCAGGCCTCGGTGCTGTCGATCATTGCCAGCCGGCTTTGCCAGTACCCGATCAGTACGATGACTGCCAGATCCAGCAGGCGGTGGGCGACCGACAGCGCTGACTGATGGGCATGCAGAATGCCGCGAACGGAGGTGCGCATGACGGTGCTCGCTCAAACGGATTTGATGGGAACGACTCGGGACGGCAACTCGCTGGCAAGACTCTGCGAGGTCTGGGGTGTCCAGGGCTGCGCAGGCAGGCGGGACAGGTGTGCGGCGGCCAAGTGGTCGTCGACGAAGGCTTTGACTTCCTGCTCGAAGCGGGCAATCGAGAACCGCTCGGCGTTGGCGCGACAGGCCTGTACGGTGATTCGCGCCTGCGCGCTTTCGAACTCGTTGACTGCTGCGATCAGTGATTCAACCGTCTGCTGCGGATAGAACACCCCGGTAGGATGTGGATGGTCCAGCCCGCGAACGGTCTCCAGTGCACCGCCCTTGCCGAAGGCGATCACCGGTGTGCCGCAGGCCTGTGCTTCCACCGGACTGATGCCGAAATCCTCTTCGGCAGCGAACACGAAGGCTTTGGCGGTGCGCATGTGCTCGATCAGGACGCTCGCCGGCTGGAAACCCATCAGCGTGATGTTGGGCGCGCGGCTCGCGATGGCCTGCGCCTTGGCCAGGTCAGGCCCGTCGCCGATCATGATCAGACGTTTGTCCGGCATGGCAGCGAAGGCTTCGACAATCATCGGCATGCGCTTGTAGGGCACCATGCGCGAGGCGGTGAAATAGAAGTCGCCGCGCGTGCCGTTGGCAGTGAACCCGAGCGTATCGACCGGTGGATAGATGACCGTCGATTCGCGTCGATACGCCTTGCAGATACGTGCGCCGATAAACCCCGAGTTGGCAATGAAGGCGTCCACGCCGGCCGAGGTGCGCTGGTCCCACAGGCGGATGTAATGCAGTATCAGCCGCGCCAGCCGGCCCTTGATGCCGGTGTTCAACCCCGCTTCGCGCAGGTACTGATGTTGCAGGTCCCAGGCATAACGAATCGGTGAGTGGATGTAACTGATGTGCAATTGATCCGGCCCGCTCAGCACGCCCTTGGCCACGGCATGGCTGCTGCTGATGATCAGGTCGTAACCGGACAGGTCCAGTTGCTCGATGGCCATCGGCATCAGGGGCAGATAGCGCTGGTAGCGTTTTCTGGCGTTTGGCAGGTTCTGGATGAACGTGGTGGTGGCGACCTTGCCGTGCAGGTGAGCGCGGTCCTCATCACTCAGAAAATCGATCACGGCAAACAGATCGGCTTCCGGCCAGATATTGATCAGTGAAGCCAGCACACGCTCGGCACCGGCATAAGTCACCAGCCAGTCGTGGACGATCGCAATTCTCATGGAGATTCCTTGCTGTATTCGCTCGCTCTACTGCAGGCGCGACAGGGCGCGTCTTGACGTTGCTGTTATTGGTTCAGGGTTTGCTTGAAGAGGATTCGGGACTGATGCGCTGTTTGCCGAGCAGCGCCGGTTCAGGTTCCAGCAGGGCATCGATGCGCTGGGAAAGGCGGTGCGCGGACAATTCCCAGGAAAAGCGTTTCACGTTGTTCAGCCCGTGCAGGCGCAACGCATCGCGCAGCGGGGCGTCAACCAGTACCCGGTGCATGGCCGCCGCCATGTGGCTGACGTCCAGCGGATCGAAATACAGCGCACTGGCCTGCAGCACTTCCGGAATCGAGGCAGCGTTGGCCGCCAGCACCGGGCAGCCGCACGCCTGCGCTTCGAGTGGCGGGATGCCGAAGCCTTCGTACAAGGAGGGAAACACAAACGCGGTCGCACCCTGATACTGCTCGATCAGTTCGGCGTCGCTGAGCCGCCCCAGAAACCGAATGCGTGGATCACGGCAGGCCAGGCGTTGCAGGTTGGGGTCGGCGAAGATGCCGGTGGCGGCGCCCACAATGTGCAACTGCAAGTCGTTGTGATCCCGCAGGCTGAGAAAGGCCTGGATCATGCGGTTGAAGTTCTTGTGCGCGGCGGGCGAGGACACCGCCAGCAGGTATTTCGCGGCATCGGGCTGCACGGCGCGTGGCCGGAAGCTGTCGCTCACCGCTGCCGGCACGATCAGCACCCTGTGTTCGGGGAACCCGTAAAACTGCGAGATCTCGCCTCTGGAGAAACTGCTGCTGGTCACCAGGGTCTTGATGCGCGATAGCAGGATCGGGGTGATGGTGCGGTAGGCCAGTCGGAAAAGCCGGGTATAGCTCTGCGGAAAACGTACGTAATTGATGTCGTGGTGGGTGGCGATCTGGTTGCGGTAGAACATCGGGCCAGTGCTGCTGATCGAGATCAGCAGCGGATTTTTCTGCCGCCGCAGGTACAGCGGCAGGTCGATCTGCTCCCAGAGATGACCCTTGTTATGACCGATGCACTGTACGTTCAGCGCTTTGGCACTTTCATGCAGTTTGATGCCGTGAGGCGCGACGAACACCAGATCGCTGCGCAGCTTTTTCAGCGCCATGCAGATCTGCTCGGCATAACGCTGAACGCCACTGACGTCCTGGGTGAGAAACCGTGAATTGATAAAGATCATCTCAAGCATCCTGCAAGGTCATGGTGATGTAGGTTGGATGCGGGTGCTTTTTTGAAGGGCTTGCGGCCTTCGATCCCGTTCTTGTTGGGCGAACAGCGCAGGCCTCATGCCCAGGCTGATGATTTTTGGAAATTCGTCGATCCGGACCTGGGCCGAACAGCGGGCTTCGGTGCAGTTCCAGGGCGTCTCGGTCTCGAAGCGGCCCTTTTCCGGCCGACCGCTGTCGATCATTTCAACGTTGCCGCGCTGCACGCTGCTGGCTTCGACATGGGTCAGGCGCGCCGCGCCGGTGGTCCAGGCCACCAGAATCTGCTCCTGCCCGCGGGTAAACCTGAGCAGGTAAGTCGAATCCATTTCCTGGCTTCTCTCGGCGTCGTATCGGTAATCCAGCAGGGTCCTGCTGATGGCCTTGAGTGTTGCGTAGGCAGGCTTCGCGCTCAGGTCTTTCCTGAGCAGGCCGAAGTTCTGCTGCGGGTCGTCATCGTCAGTGCCGCTGTCGATCAGTCCGTGCCACCAAAGCCCCTTGATCTCCGGCAGCGTTCGGGCGAGGAAAAAGCTGCGGGCCAGAAAGGCGGCCTGGTGCTGTTCGCTGACGCTGCATTCACTGGTGCCGGTCGGCCAGCCCATCTCGGTCAGGTAAAGCGGCACCGGACGGGTCGCCAGTGCGCGAAGGTCGGCATCGATCCAGCGCAGCCAGGCAATCCAGCGTTCGGGCGTGTGGCGCTGTTCGGTCCGGCAATGCACATAGGGATGCAAGGACAGCCCATCCACCTGATCGAGCAGGCCGTTCTGGATCAGTCGCTCGGCGAACCCCAGCTCCATCCCGAGGCTGGTTACGGCGCCGGCCAGAATCGTGACCGGCTTTTTCTGTGCTCTGATGCGGACCACGGTTTCCTCGACCAGCGTGCTGTAGTCCTTCGCCGCCCAGGCATCGACTGGGTTTTCCCGGTCCCACTCGTTCCAGATTTCGTAAAGATCGACCCGGTTGGCCAGTTCCTGTGTGACGAAACTCACGTAGTTGCCGAATGCCTGGCGCACGACGGGATGACGCGGTTTTGCGTGGTTGTCATAAAAGGGGCTGCCGTAACCCAGCATCAGCAGCGGCCTCAAGTGATGCTGGCGAACCCTGTTCAGGTAGGCCTGCCAGACCGGATCGATGCGCAGAAAGCCGCGCCTGGGTTCGACATGCGTCCAGTAGGCACTGTCGCGTACCGAGTTGACGCCTGCGCGCTCCAGCAAATCGAGCGCCTGCGTCGGCAGGCGATCGCTGCTCATCAGTTGCGTGTCGACGCCGATGATGAATTGTTCCTCGCCCGTGGCGAAAAGGCTGGTGAACAGCCCCAGCAGAAAGACCGTCAATGATCGTCGTCGACGGGGTGCGGGTGGCTTTGACATGTCTTGTCTCAGTCGGGAAGCACGCTGCGCCGCAGGGTCTGGCGGAGCACGTGCCGATGAAGGTCACTGCGCCGGGAATGGCCCGACCCTAGACAGGGTTGTACTGACGCTGGTCGGGCGTTGTGATGCTGTCCAGCACGGTCTGGGCAAAGAGCGTCTCGTACTGGTCCAGCATCAGGTCCAGATTCAGCAGCGACGCGACGCTGTTGCGCGCTTGGGCACTGAGGCGCGCCAGCAGGCTGGGCTGCTGGTGCAGCTTGAGCATCGCCAGCCCCAGCGAATCGGGATCGTCCGGGCTGCACAACAGACCGTTGAGCTGGTCCTGGATGATTTCCTTCAATCCACCCATGCGGCTGGCGATGACCGGACGGGAATAGGCGCAGGCCTCCACCGCCACCATGCCGAAAGGCTCGTTCCAGATGGACGGCACCACCGCCACGTCGATCTGGTTGTAGAACGTTTCGGGCTTCTGATAACCGACAAAACTGATGTTCGGTGAAGTCACCATGGCCTTGAAGCGTTTCTCATCGTTGATCTGCCCGCGTCCGGCGATCTGCAGCGTCGCGTTGAATGGCAGATGCTGGAACTGATCGATCAGCCAGCCCACGCCCTTGGAATCCGACAGAGTGCCCAGATAGCCGAAGCGCAATGGCGCGTTGGTCGGCTCTGCCGTTTGCGGATCAATAATGCGCTGCTGTGGCAGGGCCATCGGGATGGGACTTGCGTTGTGCACCACGTAGCCTTTGGCGCCCTTGAAATAACCTTGGGCCTGCAAGGTGTCGAGCATGTACTGGCTGACGCCTACCACCGTGCTGACCTGGGCTGAACGCTCGTCATGGCCCTTGCGAAACTGCTTGCACATCACGCATTGGCGCTGGCAGCTGTGGCCTTTCTTGAACATGGTGCTGCTGGGGCAGAGCAGATAGAGGTCGTGAAGCACCTGAACGATGGGGCGGCCTGACGCAGTGATTTCATCCCATGCCGAGACCGACCAGCCGGTCAGGTTATGGCACACCACCAGGTCCGGCTGCTCCATCTCCATCACCTGACTAACGTACTCGCGCATGCCCACGTTGTAGCGGTCACGCAGGTGCCAGCCGAGTCGGATCAGGCGGCCGGGCCGCTGCGCCGTGAAATGCCAGTACAGGTTATGCAGACCGGCGCGGTAGACCTTGATCTGGTTGACCGCCGTCATGTGCAATCCCGGCTGATCGGTGGTGGCCAGCACGGCGACCGCGTGGCCGCGTTTCTGCAGGCCTTCGACGGTGCGCTGCAAAATGATTTCCGCGCCGCCGCCGATGTCGGGTGCGTAGAGGCTGCTGATAAAGAGAATTTTCATAGAGGATATGACCTGTTGAGGCCCAGCACGCCAGCCTCGCCATCGTTGATGGCCTGCTCGATCAGGCTCAGACGCTGTCCGGCATCACAACGCCTGGCGATCACGCGCAGCAGGCAGAAAAACACCCAGCGGTTGAGTCTGTAGAGCAGAGGGGACGACGCCCAGACGTTTTTATCGAACCAGGCCTGGTTGCGTGCGCCGTAATAGGCGCGCAGATCCGAGCCGGCCAGCAAATAGTTTTCGTAGACATTGCGGGTGCGCGCCTTGATGTTCCAGGAGTCTTCCAGGTCATCGAGCAGCGCCTCGGGCACCAGATAAATCCGCCCGCCACCGGCGGTGATCCGCCAGGTGTATTCACTGTCATCGGCGTACAGCTTCAGCGCTTCCAGCGGCAGGCCGATCTTGATGTAAAGGCTGCGGTGGGCCAGCAATCCACCGTAAGTGGCAAAGGGCAACTGCACGGTCTGCGGCACAGTGTGATCGGCCGCAGGCTTGCCCCAGGGCAGACGGCGCCAGATCTTGTAAGGCAGCTGGGCGATGTGAAAACCGAAGAAGCTGGACCTCAGTTGAACCGCGAATCGTCGGGGTACGCCTGCTGCGATGTCAGCCTGATGCGTGGGACGAAACCCGAGCACCGCCGTCTTGTCCCGGCCATCGATGACCTCTCGCTGGTGGAGATGATGGTGAAGCACTTCGATGGCGTTGATGGTAGGTGCGTTGTCGTCATCCATCAGCCAGATGTATTCGGCCCCGGCATCCAGCGCGGCCTGGATGCCGACTGAATAACCGTGTGCCGAACCGGTGTTGTGTTCCAGCCGGACGACTTCGACCTGACCCGGCCACTTGCTGCTCAGATTCTGCAGCGGCGCGACCGAAGCGTTACTGACGATGATGACCCGCTCGATCAGCGGGCTTTCCAGCGAACGGCTGACCAGCGTGTGCAGATAGTTGAAACGATCACCATAGGTGAGCGTCACCAGAGTGGTCCGGTGGGTCATGGTCTGTTTCCGGTGGTGGCGTGAAGGGGACTGTCGATGGTCGTGGTGTGAGTGGCTGGCAGGCACGCGCTTATTGAATGACGGCGATCTCATGTGAGACGCGCCACCACGTCTTCGACGTAGCGCTGTCCAGCAGCAAACCCCTGACTGTGGGAGGCGGCTTGCCGGCGATTCGGTCGACGCGGTATGTCAGGAAAAACATGTCATCGTTCATCGTCGGCAAGCCGCCTCCCACAAAAAGCCTGTTCACTCAGCAGATCACGTGTTGTTGATAAGAGGCGATGTCTGTTGCCAGACCTGGTGTTACTGCTGCACTGCGCGAACGCTCAAACCCGCGCTTCCATCCGTGCCAGACTGCTGATCGGCAGGACGACTTTCTGCTGACGTTGCAGCATGTTGAGCAGGATCACGGCGCGTTCGGTGCCGTCGGTGGCCAGGAAGATGGCTTCGACGTCGCAAAAACCACCCGCCTTGATCAGCACCGACTCGCCCTGGGTAAACACCATTCTTGGCGCCGGTGCAGACAACCGCTGGCGGATCTGCTCGATCAACTCGTCACGCACCGGCACCGGGTGTTCGCCGAAGGTGACAATGCGTGCCACTCCACGTGTCGAGCGGATCGGGTACCAGTTGTCATGCACCTGATCCATGCGGATGAACAGGTAGCCCGGGAACAGTTCCTCTTCGACCGAAGTCCGGTTGTTGCGCTTTCTTTCCCCCGACTTGAGTGGCCGGTAGCACTCGAAATGCTGGCGCTGCAAGTGCTCCTCGGCACGGGCTTCCTGGCGGGGTTTGGTCTGGATCAGATACCAGCGGGCGGGACGTTCGGATAAGGACATGGGACTCACTCCGCTGCCAGTTGCGAGGAAGGGAGAAGTGTTGGGTCCTGACCGATCCGCACGAACGGATCGTTGGCAACCTGCAGATCGTGGGTCGTGCACTGGCTCAGCAGCGCCTGAATCTGTTCCAGGCTGTTGAACATCAGCACGTCAATGATCGACAGGTCACTGACGAAGGGCTGGCCCAGTTGCGGGTACGTGACGGGGCGCATGGAGAAAAAGCGCAGCAGCAGACCGTTGCGGGCAAAGCGGTCGCGGTCGTAAAGCTGCATGCCGCCCAGCGGGTTGAGCACCGAGGTGGCGGACAGCGCGTGTGCGACCCGGATCACCCGATCCTGCCTGTCGGTACATTGGTTGATCCTCAGGTCGGAGCCGCGAATGATCGGCGTATCGATCTGCAGATAAGCGCACAGCTCACGCAAGGTGTTTTCCGCATACAGCGCCAGGTTGTGTTGCGGATGGCGGATCAATCGCTCCAGCAACGGCATCACCTGCGCAAAGTACGGCGCCCGGCGATAGTTCTGAGCGATGACATTGATCAGCCGACTGGCTTCGTCGGAAAAATTGTCGATCAGGCTGCGCTGCATGATGGGCAGCTCGAAGTGATCCTTCTTCAGCGGGAAGGTGATCAGTCGGGCCTGGCCGTTGCTCAGGATCCGGTTGCGGTTCACCCAGCCCGCCCGGATGTACTGCAGGTCGTCGCCCAGGACGAAGACATCAGCGGCTGCGATCAACTGGAAGTAGCCCAGATAGGGAAACAGGTAGGGCTGCATCATTGCTACGGTTCTGGCCATGATTAATTCCTTTTAGGGCTTGAAGAGAGCGTTATCCGGGGCGTTCACTTGTTGACGGGGTGGTAGTTGTAGCCATACGCAGCGCAGTCGTAGTCCGAGGTGGTTGCCTTGCGGACCACGGCGTTGAAGATGGCGCCTTTGATCAGAATACCGTTCTGGCCGAGCCGGCGTTTGCAGGCCTCGATCTCCTTGAGCGTGGTGATGCCGAAGCGTGCGACCAGCAGGCAGGTGCCCGCCTGACGGCCGACCAGCGTGGCATCGGTTACCGCGAGGATGGGCGGGGTGTCCACCAGGATCAGGTCGTACAACGGCGAGAGCTCGGTGAGCATCTTGTTGAAGTTGTCATGCATCAGCAGCTCGGAAGGGTTGGGCGCCGCGAAGCCGCAGGAGATAAAGTCCAGATGGCGAATCTGGGTGTGATTGATGACCTCGGTGCATTTCAGGCGGGCGGCCAGCGTGTCGGACAGACCGTGCTTGGGCTGCAGGCCGAAGATTCGGTGCAGGTAGCCCTTGCGCATGTCGGCGTCGATGAGCAGTACGCGTTTGCCGGTCTGGGCAATGATCGCTGCCAGGTTGCTGGACACGAACGACTTGCCAGCGCCAGGCGACGGGCTGGAAATCATCAGCACGTTGTTGCGCGCTTCGAGCATCGCGAAATGCAGGCTGGTGCGCAGGCTGCGCAAAGACTCGATAGCCAGTTCATTGGGCGCCGCAATGCTCAGCAGCTTTGATTCCTTGGGCGCGCCGCCGCCCTTGGTGGTTTTCTCCAGACGGTCCTGCTGGCGGGAGTAGGGCAGCGACGCGTACACCGGCATGCCGCTGTTTTCGATGACCTCGGCGCTTTCCACGCCGCGGTAGAAGGCCTGGCGAACAAAGATGATGGTCACCGCCACCAGTGCCCCGACCAGCGTGGCCAGCAGCACAACCAGCGTCTTCATCGGCTTGACCGGCCGTTCGACGTTGGTGTCGGCGTTGTCGATCACCCGCACGTTACCGATGCTTCCTGCGCGCAGAATGTCCTGCTCCTGGCTCTTGTTGAGCATCAGGGTGTAGGTCTGGCTGGTGACCTGCATGTCGCGGGTCAGACGCAGCAGTTCCTGTTGCGTCATCGGCAGGGCCTCGATCTTCTTCAGCAAGCCCTGTTTCTGCTGTTCAAGCTGGCTCATCTGACTCATCAGGCTGCGATAGGTCGGGTGTTCCTGGGTGTACAGCCGTTCGATCTCGACGCGCTTGAGCTTGAGTTCCGACAGCATCGAGTCCAGCTTGACCACCTGATCCAGCACACCTTTGGTCTCGATGCTCAGGTCCACCGATTTGGCACTGGTCTGAAAGTTGTTCAGGGCCACTTCGGACTCTTCCAGCTGCTTGCGCACCATGGGCAGTTGCGAGCGCAGGAACTGCAGGCGCTGTGCGGCTTCGGCCGAGCTGCGCTCAACGTTCTGACGCACATAGAGGTGGCTGACCTCGTCCAGAATCTTGTTGGCCTTGTCGGCGTCCTGATCCTCGATGGACAGATAAATGATCCCTGAATCCTTGCCTGCTTCGGTGATCTTCAGGCGATTCTGGTAGATCAGTGCCGAGGTCAGGGTTCGCTGGCGCGAAATGGTGAATTCGGTGCCCGGGTGCGCATGCAAGACAGCGACCTGAATTTTCACGCCGTTACCCTCGACGATCCGGTTGATGGCGCCACTGAGCAACAGGTTGTGATCGCTGTCGTACAGCGAAAACTGTCCGGGGTTACCTGCCACCAGCGTCAGCTTTTCGCCCAGCAGGGCTTCAGGCACTTCCAGCTGGAAGACATCGATTTTCTCGCCACCCCAGGCGTATTGGGTCAGGCCAAACAGCGGTTCGGCCAGCGCACCGTCGTAGTCAGGCTTGAACGTGCGATAGAGATAGGGACCGATGACCGGAAAGAAATCGGGCGTCTGGACCAGATTCAGTTTCAGGTCGTCTACCACCTTGCCAAGCAGGGCTCGGGATTTGATCAGCTCGATTTCAGTGGTGGCCTGGGACACCGACGACGGCTTGTTGTTGACCTCGGGTGTGCCCTCGATGCCGACTTTCTTCGGCTCGATTTGAATCATCGCGCTGGCCTGGAACACCGGCGTGGCGAGAATCGCATACGCAAGCCCGGCCAGGAAAAACAGGCTGACAGTCCAGATGATCAAGGCCTTGTGATCGAACAACATGCGCAAGATAGTTGCCAGATCGATCCGGGTGTCCTGGTAGTAGTCCAGGGAGGGACGGTTCATGACGGTCATTTATCTTGTTTCTCCTGACTGAAGATGGGGGAGCCAGTCATCGATGCATCGCGAGAGATGCTGATAGGTCTGTTCAAAGGCTGACTTGGGTCGTCGATACGGGTCTGCTATTTCCAGCGTGTGCTGCCATTTGCCGAGCAGGAAGGTTCTGCCGCGCACTTCCGGCGCCAGCTTGAGAATTCGCGAAAAATGCGCCTGCTCCATGAGCAGGATCAGGTCCGCCTGATGCAGCAGATGCCGGTTCACCTGTCGCGCCTCATGGCGGCGGGTCGGCACCTGATGCGATTGCAGGACGGCCTTGGCCAGCGGATCCATGGCCGAGCCGGACAGGGCGGCAATGCCTGCCGACTGAATGCGCACTTCCGGGTCTGCCAGGCGGTGACGCAACAGCGCGACAGCCATCGGGCTGCGGCAGATGTTGCCAACGCACACCACCAGCACGTTACTGAACATGGGCTTTGCCGGTGCCGGACCAGAGTCGTTTGCTCAGGTTGACGGCAAAGTTGCGCGCCACCATCAACAGCGTCTGCAGCTTATGGCGCGGCTCCAGCGCCGACAGCGACAGGCAGACCGTCTGCATCAGGAAGTATTCGTACAGTGCCTGGTTACCCAGGCGGTTGTAGTAGTTGGCCAGGCTCGAGCAGGTCTGCAGACTCATGTGCAACTTGCGTTTGTCGCTGCGCATCGAGAACACGCCGCCCGGATGCAATCGGTAAGCAGCCGGCTTGATCTCGGCGATGAACTTGCCCTTGCCGTAGGCACCCAGCAGCGACCACCAGCACAGGTCGTTCAACGGCGCGATGCGAATGTGCAGTTCGGGCGGCATGGCGCTGAACACGTTGCGAAAGCAGGTGGTCAGGGTCGAAATGCGGCGCGCCTTCTGCAGTTCCAGGCTGGTGGCGTCGGCGCGCAGATCACCTTGCAACTGAATGCCGTACTGGCCGTTCTCGTCGAATGCGAACGCGTCGTGGTAGGTAATGACGTAGTCGGGATGACTCTCAAGAAAGTCCACCTGCAGTTGCAGCTTGCGCGGGTCGGTCCAGTAGTCGTCGGCCTCGCAGTAGGCGATGTAACGCCCACGCGCCTTGGCGAACAGATTCGGTACACAGGGGATGCCCTGGCTGTACTGGTTGGTCTGTTGATAGAAGGCCCGGATGATCGTCGGGTGGCGTTCGGTGTACTGGGCAATGATACGGGCCGTGCCGTCGGTGGACGCATCGTCGTGGACCAGAATCTCGTAGCTGAACGAGGTTTGCTGGGACAGAAAGCCATCCAGCGTCTGGGCGATGAACGCTTCCTGATTGTAGGCCGGGCAAACGATACTCAGCAGCGGCGGCTGGTGCTCCGGACGCGTCGTGCCGGTTTTTTTTGCAGTGACATCCATGGCTCATGTACTCGGTTTGCTGAACAAGATGTAGATCTTCAATGCCAGTGGCTTGTAGCTCGCGGCGACCACCGCAAGGGTGATGAAGCCGCTCGCCGCCAAGGCCAGAAACAGGCTGGTGCGGCTCTGACCGGCGATCAGGTCGAACACCGGCTGACTGATGAAAAGGCCCGCTGCGGTCATCACACTGATGCGCAGGATGTCGCGCAGCCACTGACCATGAATGCCCGGTGCGAGACGTTGATGGACGATCATCGGCCAGATGGCGAACGACGCTGCACGCAGAAAGAACCAGGCCAGCGCTGCGCCGTATACGCCTTGAAAGTGAATGGCCAGAAACAGGGTCGGCACGGTGATGACGGCTGAAATGACGCTGTACCAGAGGTGCAGGTGCATCTGGCCGTAGGCGTACTGCAGGTAGAACTGAAAGGCGCTGGCCGCCATGATCGCGCTGCCCAGCGCGTACCAACTCAGGATCGGCCGGCTCCAGCGCGCGGCGTCTGCATCGCCTGTCCAGGCGAGCACCAGCGGTTCGGCATGCAGCGCAATGACTGCCGCCAGTGGAAACAGAAAGGTGCAGACGAAACGGTGGGCCGCCAGAAACAGGGCGTGCATGTCGTCGCGTCTGCCTTCGGCCATCAGTACGGTCAGGCGCGGCAGCAGGGTCTGCACCAGCGGGTTGGTCAGCATCATGATGCCGGTGGTCATCAACGCCACCAGCGAGAAATAACCGTACTGGTCCAGCGGCAGCAGACTGGACAGCAACGCCTTGTCCATCTGGGTCAGCACGATCCACAACACCGCGCTGAGCGACATGCTCGCCGCGAACGGCAGAATCGGCCTGACCCGTTGCCAGTCGAAACCGTTGGACCAGTGTGCAACCGGCATTTGCTGCCAGGCCCGGGTCGCGAAGATCAAGGCTTCGATCAGCCCCACGACGACCTGAAATTCGAAGAAGTCCTGCGGGTCCTGCGAGAACTGGCTGACCAGCACCAGGCCGCCGAAATAGCGCAGGGTGGCAATCAGCACGTTGACTGCGTTCAGCCAGGCATGCTGCTCAAGGCCCTGGATACCGCTTTTGTACAGGGTCGAATACAGCCGCAGCGCAATCACCACGCCCATCAGGCCGATGCAGTTGATCAGCGTCTGTGGTTGCAGCGTATTGGCGTTGAGCCAGTGGGTCGCAATCCACGAGCTGGCCAGGTAGATCGTCGTGCAACTGATGATCGCCATCGGCAGGAACATCAGCTCGAAGGAACGCAGCAGACGGCCCGCCGCATGTTCACTGGCAGGCGCTCCCTGTCCATGAGCCACGGCACGCACCAGGCTGGGTGACAATCCTGCGTCGAGCAGTTGCAGCCATGCCTGCAGCACGGTAAAGAACCCGATCAGTCCATAGACTTCGGCGCCAAGATGGCCGAGGTAGAAGGGCAGGATCAGAATTCCGACCAGCAGGACGTAGGCCTGACCGACGTAGTTCAGGGCGGTGTTGCGAATCACGGACCGTTTGCTGGACATGTCTATCAAATGACCTGGGCAATGACAGGGCTTTGGTAACTCAGGCGGTCCAGGCTGCAGGATTCGAGCAGGGTCTGGATGATCCGGTCCTGGTCGTCCTTGAGCAGACCGGGATAGATCGGCAGGCACAGCACGCGCTCGCTCAACGCGCGAGAGACGGGCTGCCCTGGCTGCGGTTGCAGGTACTCGAGGGTGTCGAGCGACGGATAGAAGTAGCGCCGAGGGTTGATCTCGCGCAGGTTGAGCGCCGACCGCACCTCCAGCAGCGCCTGTTCGTCACGCAAACCTATCGGGTAATAGCTGTGGTTCAGCTCGCTGTCGGCCTGCGGCTCCTGCAGGTCCAGATAGTTTTCCAGTCGCGAGGTATAGCGATGGGCAATTTCGGCTCGTTCTTCGAGGATGTTCTCGATGTTGTCCAGAATGCACAGCCCCATGGCCGCCGAGAACTCGTTGAGCTTGGCGTTGATGCCGATGCCGTCGATCTTGTCGACGTCGGCAATACCGAAATTGCACAGCAGGCACGCGCGTCTGGCCAGTTCGTCATCATTGGTGATGATCGCGCCGCCTTCGATCGTGTGGAACAGCTTGGTCGCATGAAAACTGAGCGTGCTGATATCACCCCGGTTGAGCACTGACTGACCGGCGTGACGTACGGCAAACGCATGGGCGCCGTCATACACAACCTTGAGTTTGTGCCTGCGTGCGATCTCCTCGATTGCGTCCACCGCGCACGGATTACCGAACACATGTGTGCCGACGATTGCGGTGGTGTCTTCTTCGATACGGCTTTCGATGTGCCGGGGCGAGATGTTCCAGGTGGCGGGATCGATATCGGCAAAGATCGGCCGTATGCCTTCCCACTGCAACGAACTGCTGGTCGCCACGAAGCTGAACGGCGTCGTCACTGCACTGCCACTCAGGCCCAACGCGCGGTACGCCACCTGCAGGGCGAGCGTGCCGTTATTGGTTAGGATGATGTGCCGGACCCCCAGGTATTCCTTGAGCCTGCTTTCAAGCTCGCCGGCCAGCGGACCGTGATTGGTCAGCCAGCCGCGTGCATAGATCCCCTCGACATACCGCTTGAACTTGTCGATATCACCAAGGTAAGTCTTGGTCACGTTAATCATCGAAGCCTCCATGTTCCTGTGTATCACTGTGTAGCGAGGGTTGATTCAGAGCATTGGCGATTGCCGTGTATCGGTTTCCGGAGGCGAAATGCCGGTCTGCGCGCTGACGCGTGCAGCCCGTTGCTGGGTATGGTCGAGAATCAGGCGGGTCACCCGGCTGCCACTGTGTGGGTCACCGAAATGGAAGATCGCCGTCGCACGTTTAAGACCCGTGCCGCAGGCCTGATTGGCGTGCAGCGTGCGATAACCCCAGAACAGGTAGATATCGCCGGGTTGCAGTTTCAATACCTTGGGCTTGAGCCATTCGTGCCTGATCGCAACCCGCATGGCCCAGCGCGTGAGGCGGTTTTGCAGCAGCGACTTCTCGATGATGTTGAGCGCGATGTGTTGGCGGACGTTGCGCAGATTGGGGAACAGCATCAGATCGCCGCACTCCTCTCCCTCGGTCGGGATGTAGATCGGAATCAGTGCGGTCACCAGACTGGCGTCGTAGTGAAAGCAATTGGACTCACGCAACCCCTGTTCGCCCTGAACGCAGCGCAACACAGGAAAGATCTGATCGCTGATGCTTTGCCGGTGTGCGCCATGCTCATAAAGCAGGCCCAGCAGGTGTTTGAATTCAGGCGTCGACCACAGACTGGCCAACAGACTTTCACTCAGTGCAGTTTCACCGTGATAGGCGAAGTACTCACCGGGATGCTGCGAAGCCTGTCGGTCGGTAAAGGCTCTTAACTGCTCAAGGTCGGTGTCGTTGAGTACGTTCTTTAATCGTGCGAAACCCTGGGTATCCATGTCTTGGGCCAAGTGTTGAACATGTTGCATATCGAAATCGGGTAGGCAGGGCATTCAGTGGCACCTCGGTTCAGGGGAGGCGGACAACCAAATACATACAACTGGCTGCTGAGTGGAAAAACGGTCTATCGGGCACGCTACCGCCCGAATCATGCGATCCATGCTCTACATCTATCCAACGAATGCCCACGCGACACTTTTTGAACCGACGGCACGTGGCAGATTGCTTCAGGCAATGCTACCGCCACACCGAGCGCGCTCAGTAAATGCAAGGCTTTTATGAGTCAACAGACATCCACCAGCGCCGATAAGGCACTGTGGAAACAACTAACTTCGCGGGCAGAACAACAAATAGCGACAGCTTGACAACATCCAGCGCAGTGCACTGTGGCATTAGCGTACAAACCAGGAGGTGTCTGACAGTGCTATATATTGGTAGCGTCAGCGATTCTGTCAAATTATTTCGTCAGCTTTCTGTTAAATTTTTGATAAATGGTTTCACGCAATTATTAACCCATTGATTTTATTGGGCGTCAAAAAACAAACATTATACAAAGCCTGTGAGTTGACAGTTTTCAGGCGTCTTTACAGTGCGTGATTCCTGTCAACGCAGTGATCGAAGACTGACTCAAATTAATCACTGTTTGCAGTTGTCTCAATTGACGATAAAGCGGGTTTTATTATTGGTGTGTGCCTGAAGTGACGGTGAGTGCAGTCAAGTGGGGCGTTTTGCGGGAGTGGAAGATGCGCCTGGGCATGGCGCGCTGCCGAACTTTCTGAAAACCCCGGCAGTATCGGACAGATGGCAGAGCGGCTGTCGCTGGTGGCGACCCTCTATCAATTCTCTGGAACGCAGTCTGCGATGCGTCTTATATTCATAAAAAGAATATATAAATATCATTTGATAATTTTTGGTTCTATGTTGAATCGTGCATGATGGCCTCACAGGCCTGGTTGCGATGACTCTTTAGCGAGTTCGAATATTTCATCGCACAGGCCGCGCCAGTCAGAGGAACCGTCATGAAAGAGTCAGCCCTGTATTTCGATTACGCCGCCACCACGCCTGTCGACGAGCGCGTCATCAAGGTGATGGTCGAGTGCCTGGGTCTCTCGGGCAATTTCGGGAATCCCGCTTCCAGTTCCCATGGCTTCGGACGGAGTGCTCGCCTTGCTGTTGAGAACGCTCGTCAACAGGTCGCAGGTCTGGTGGGTGCTCAGGCCTCACAGATCATCTGGACCTCCGGAGCGACAGAGTCCAACAATCTGGCCCTGAAGGGTGTCGCTCAGGAACGGGCAGGGCGCCTTGGCAAGCCCGGCGGGCACATCATTACCAGTCAGATCGAACACAAGGCTGTGCTCGATACGGCGCAGCAGCTGCAGGCAGGTGGTTTCACCGTCACGTACCTGGTGCCTGATGCCGATGGTCTGATCAGCGCCGATGCCGTCAGTGCTGCCGTGCGTGAGGACACCTTTCTGGTGTCATTGATGCTGGTCAACAATGAACTGGGAACGGTCAATGACATCGCCGAGATCGGTCGGCGGGTTCGCGGTCACGGCGCGTTGCTGCATGTCGATGCGGCACAGGGCGCGGGCAAGATCGGGATCGATCTGGGCAGCCTTGCAGTCGACCTGATGTCATTTTCCGCTCACAAGATCTACGGGCCCAAAGGCATTGGTGCCTTGTACGTCGGCCCCCGCGCGGAGCAGCGAGTTCTGGCGCAGATTCATGGCGGTGGACATGAATCCGGATTGCGTTCCGGTACCCTGGCCACCCATCAGATTGCGGGTATGGGCGCTGCGTTTGCGTTGGCAGGCGAGACGTTTGGCCAGGAACTCCTCGAAATCGAGCGCCTGAATGGCCTGCTTATCGAGCAACTGCGTGGCATTCCCGGTCTCTGTATCAATGGCAGTCCTTCAAAAAGGATTGCCCACACGCTGAGCCTCACATTTGGTAACCATGATTTGAATGCCGCTGCACTGGCGCAGCACCTCGCGTTCTCTTCGACATCGGCGTGCAATTCAGCCAAAAATACCCCCTCGCACGTATTGATTGCACTGGGTCTTAGCCCTCAGGCAGCCAGTCAGACCATCCGTCTGAGCATCGGGCGCTTTACCCGCGAGCAGGATATCCGCCGTGCTGCCGAGGCGATTCGTGCAAGCGTCATCCAGCCTGCTTTCTGGGCGGTTGCTCACGCTTGAGGAGTGCTCCATTATCTGACGGGTGATAGCAGCCATTTTCGGTCAGCAGGAGAACCAATGAGTACGCAAGCGAGCGCCAGTAACACCGTGGCAGAACGATTGGCGCTAACGCGCGCCTTGATGAGCAGGGAGCGCATCGATGCCTATCTGGTGCCGTCGGCAGACCCTCATCTCTCCGAATATCTGCCCGGTTACTGGCAAGGGCGCCAGTGGTTGTCGGGTTTTCATGGCTCCGTGGGCACGCTGATCATTACCCAGAGTTTCGCTGGCGTGTGGGCGGACAGTCGCTATTGGGAACAGGCCACCAAGGAACTGGCCGGCAGTGGCATCGAACTGGTCAAGCTGATTCCCGGTCAGCAGGGGCCACTGGAGTGGCTCGCTGATCAGGCGACTGCCGAGACCGTGGTTGCGGTTGACGGTGCTGTGCTGGCGGTGGCGTCTTCACGCACTCTGGCGAGCAAGCTGTATGCGCGCGGTGCCCGGTTGCGGACCGACATCGATCTGCTCATCGAGCTCTGGCAGGATCGCCCGGCGTTGCCGGCCAGCCCGGTCTACGAACATCTGCCGCCCCAGGCATCGGTCTCGCGCCGCGACAAGCTGACTCTGGTGCGCAAGGCGATGAGCGAAAAGGGCGCGGACTGGCATTTCGTTCCGACGCTGGATGACATTGCCTGGCTGTTCAATCTGCGCGGTTCCGACGTTTCGTACAATCCGGTGTTTATCTCGTTCACCCTGATTGGCCCGCAAAGCGTCACATTGTTTGTCGACTCGAAGAAAGTGAGCGCCGAGGTCCTTCGCCATCTGGAGCAGGATGGCGTCAACCTGATGGAGTACACGCAAATCGGTGCCGCGTTGCGTGAGCTGCCAAAGTCGGCACGGCTGCTGGTCGACCCGGCTCGCGTGACTTGCGGGCTGCTGGACTATCTGGACAGCGAAGTCACCCTGGTCGAAGGGCTGAATCCAAGCACCTTGCTGAAGTCGCAGAAGACCGAGGCCGACACCGGGCATATTCGTCAGGCCATGGAGCAGGATGGAGCAGCGCTCTGTGAGTTCTTCGCCTGGCTGGACAGCGCGCTGGGGCATCAGCCGGTCAGCGAACTGACCATCGATGAGAACCTGACTGCGGCGCGCGAACGCCGTCCGGGTTACATTTCTGCCAGTTTCGCAACCATCGCAGGCTTCAATGCCAATGGTGCCATGCCGCATTACCGTGCCACCGAAGCCGAACACGCGCAGATCGAAGGTGACGGCCTGTTGCTGATCGACTCTGGCGGACAATACCTGGGGGGCACGACAGATATCACCCGTATGGTCGCGATAGGCACGCCCTCCCTCGAGCAGAAGCAGGATTGCGCCCGCGTGCTGAAAGGCGTTATCGCGCTTTCGCGTACACATTTCCCCAAGGGCATTCTTTCGCCTCTGCTGGACGCCATTGCCCGTGCACCGCTCTGGACCGAGGGTGTCAACTACGGTCATGGCACCGGTCATGGAGTCGGCTATTTCCTGAACGTACACGAGGGGCCGCAAGTCATCGCCTATCAGGCACCGGCCACCCCTCAGACGGCCATGCTTGCGGGCATGATCACGTCAATCGAGCCGGGAACCTACAGGCCGGGACGCTGGGGCGTGCGTATCGAGAATCTGGTGATCAACCAGGATGCGGGGAAGACCGAGTTCGGTGAGTTTCTGAAGTTCGAAACCTTGACCCTTTGCCCGATCGATACGCGATGCATCGAGCTTTCGATGCTGAGTCTTGAAGAGCGGCAGTGGCTCAATGATTACCACGCGCACGTCAATCAACGTTTAAGCCCGCTGCTTGAAGGCGCTGCGCTGCAGTGGCTGCAGGCGCGAACCGCTGCGATCTGATCAAGGGTGTCGGTTGCCGCGGTCTCAGGACTTCGGCAACTCATTGCTCAGCGACGAGCCTTTTTTACACACGATGATCATGCTGCGACTGGTGTAGCCGGCCGGATTGAGGCCGAACGGGTAATCCTCCGGCTCTGCCTCTGTGTCACCCGACTTGGCGATGACCCTGAATGTCCCTGACTGGCAGGTATTGGTCGCGAGTTCGTAACATTTGGCCCAGGACGATGAAAGCCCGGAGCAGTTGATGTGAATCCCGCGCTTGGTCTGCTTGACGGGTTTCGAGGTTGCCGCACAACCCGCCATGGCCAGAACGGCCACCGCGATAAAGATGAATTTCATTCCTTTCCTTAAGCAAACCATTACTTGAGCGCCTTACGTGCCTGAGTTTCTTATTATGCGTTTCGTAGATGACACACAGACCGAATCTCGAAAATGAGATGGGCTACGGCCTAAACATGGCTCAAGCGCGTGACAATTACCAGTGCCTTGTGACTGGTTCCTGAGAAAGACGTTCAGTCCGCGGGCACCAGCTGGGGTTTAGCCGGTGTCGAGCCCAACGTCGCTCCAATCGAGGCGACGATGATTGCGCCGATGGCCAGCCACTGAGTGAGCGACAGATCCTCATGAAGAAAAATCAGCCCTGACAGCGCCGCAAATACCGGCTCCAGACTGGCGAGCGTGCCGAAGGTGCGTGCCGACATCCGGGTCAGTGCAACCATTTCCAGGCTGTAGGGCAGGGCAGTCGAGAGAACCGCGACGCCCAGTGCGGCGGGGATAAGCGAAACATCCAGCAAGGAGGCCCCCGCATGCACCACGCCAATGGGCGCTATGAAGAGGGCTGCGATCGTGACGCCCAACGCTGCGGTCTGAATGCCGTTATCTGCGCCGGCTTTCTGCCCGAACAGGATATAGGCCGCCCAGCAGATGCCTGCTCCCAATGCATAACCTGCTCCCACCAGATCGATACTTGCACTCGATTCTCCTATAGGGATGAGCAGCAGGAGGCCGATCACCGCCAGGGCCACCCAGAGAAAGTCGATTGCCTTGCGCGACGCCCACAGAGCCACTGCCAAAGGCCCCGTGAATTCGAGTGCGACGGCGATACCCAGCGGTACGGTCTGCAATGACATATAGAAGAGCATGTTCATGCTGCCCAGCGAAATACCGTAGAGCATTACCGTGCGCAACGACTTCGCCGTCAGACGCGCGCGCCACGGCCGCAATACTAATAGAAGAATCAGGCTGGCAAAGATAAGGCGCAGCGCGGTCGTTCCCTGGGCGCCGACTACCGGGAAAAGGCTCTTGGCCAGAGATGCACCGCTCTGGATCGATATCATTGCGATGATCAGCAACCCCAGAGGGAATAAAAGGGGTGCGATGTTGCTGGGTTTGGCAGACATGTCGGTAAAGCGTCCTGTCAGGGCGGTGAAGTGAGGCATGTACATGATGCTGAATAATCGCCTTTTGGGCAATATATTGCGCATCTGAGTATTCC
>NZ_LT855380.1:0-3645000 GCF_900184295.1 Pseudomonas viridiflava | reverse complement strand
GGTTCTGTATGGAAGGGCCATCGCTCAACGGATAAAAGGTACTCCGGGGATAACAGGCTGATACCGCCCAAGAGTTCATATCGACGGCGGTGTTTGGCACCTCGATGTCGGCTCATCACATCCTGGGGCTGAAGCCGGTCCCAAGGGTATGGCTGTTCGCCATTTAAAGTGGTACGCGAGCTGGGTTTAGAACGTCGTGAGACAGTTCGGTCCCTATCTGCCGTGGACGTTTGAGATTTGAGAGGGGCTGCTCCTAGTACGAGAGGACCGGAGTGGACGAACCTCTGGTGTTCCGGTTGTCACGCCAGTGGCATTGCCGGGTAGCTATGTTCGGAAAAGATAACCGCTGAAAGCATCTAAGCGGGAAACTTGCCTCAAGATGAGATCTCACTGGAACCTTGAGTTCCCTGAAGGGCCGTCGAAGACTACGACGTTGATAGGTTGGGTGTGTAAGCGCTGTGAGGCGTTGAGCTAACCAATACTAATTGCCCGTGAGGCTTGACCATATAACACCCAAGCAATCTGCGACTCGAACGAGCACAGATTGCGGTGACTGTGAAGACGACACGAACCGAAAGTTTGCGTCACGAACGACACCGATATCACATACCCGATTTGCTGAATCGCGCCGCACGGCACGCTTCGGTACCCGAATTTCTTGACGACCATAGAGCATTGGAACCACCTGATCCCATCCCGAACTCAGCAGTGAAACGATGCATCGCCGATGGTAGTGTGGGGTTTCCCCATGTGAGAGTAGGTCATCGTCAAGATTAAATTCCAGAACCCCTCATCGCTCACGCGGTGAGGGGTTTTGTTTTTGGGGGCTGAAAATATCTCTGACGTCTCTATGTTCAGGGCAAAAAAAACCACCTGTTCAAGGTGGTTTTTGATATCACTCTCCGCGGTACTCACACCCGCTTGTGCAGGTTTCGTGAATACGAACCGCCGAGAGTTCAGGTAGAAGAGGCTTCAATTCATTCCAGATCCATTTCGCCAGATTCTCGCTGGTCGGATTTTCAAGGCCCGGGATGTCATTGAGGTAGTTGTGATCGAGGCGCTCGTACAAAGGCTTGAAGATCGCCTTGATTTCAGAGAAGTCCCGTATCCATCCCGTGTGCGGATCTACCTTGCCTGCCAGGTGAATGCCCACGCGAAAGGAATGCCCATGCAAGCGCCCACACTTGTGGCCTTCCGGTACGTGTGGGAGGCGGTGGGCTGACTCAAATGTAAACTCTTTAAAGATTTCCAAAATGTATTAGCTCTAGGAAAATGGCGATCGCTGATGCGACAAATGCAGTACGCGAGTTTAACAGCAATGGTTTGAAACTCCATGATCGCGGAGAGGTAAGGGCGGTTTGAACGCCTCAAGGTGATGGCTCCTAGCCATAAGTGTTCAGTTTGAATTAAGTTCCCGGCGTTATGATGGTTGCCATAAAAGCATCGGCCGCCATGGAGCCTTCCAATAATGAAAATGCCGATCACATTCTTGACTGCTTTAGCGCTTTCAATGACTGCCTGTATGATCCAC
This sequence comes from Pseudomonas viridiflava, assembly GCF_900184295.1. Taxonomy (NCBI): domain Bacteria; kingdom Pseudomonadati; phylum Pseudomonadota; class Gammaproteobacteria; order Pseudomonadales; family Pseudomonadaceae; genus Pseudomonas; species Pseudomonas viridiflava. The sequence continues at coordinate 3,643,469 of NZ_LT855380.1, read as the reverse complement.
GCACGCAACATTGATCCCGACGAGGTCTTGCGACTGAGCAGTGCGGGGACGCTTCAGCCTTACGAACACCTTGATGCCCAGGCACTGTCCACGCATCCAGGCGCCAATATCATCGACACAGAGCTGAAGAACCAGTACGGCAGGTATGTTTACAAAGTCGAGCTGCTGGACGCTAAAAACGTTGAGTGGGACGTCGAAATAGATGCCGTCACAGGTCACGTCTTCCGGAATCATCAGGATAATTAATGAATGTCGACAAGCCTCTCTGCGCAATCCTTGGTTTGAGCCTGGTTTGTTCCTTTGCGTATGCCAGAGATCTGAATCAGGATGAAGCCCTAAGGCTGAGACAGCAGGGCGTCATCTTGCCTCTTGAGCAGTTCATCGAGCATGCATTGGGCCTTCACCCGGGCTCCAAGCTGCTCGAGGCCGAGCTTGAAGAAAAGCATGATGTATACGTGTACGAATTCGAATTGCTGACCCCGCAGGGCGTTGTTCGTGAGCTGAAATTTGACGCTCGCGATAGCCGACTGCTGAAAGACGAGGAAGATTGATGCGGCTGTTACTGGTTGAAGACCACGTACCCCTGGCGGATGAACTCATCGCCGCACTCGGGCGGCAAGGCTACGCGGTTGACTGGTTGGCCGATGGACGTGATGCGGTCTATCAGGGGGCCAGCGAGCCTTATGATCTCATCGTTCTTGATTTGGGTTTGCCCGGCATGCCTGGCCTTGAGGTACTTGAGCAATGGCGAAGCGGTGGACTTGCCATTCCGGTGCTCATACTCACTGCTCGTGGATCCTGGTCCGAGCGCATCGAGGGGCTTAAAGCCGGCGCAGATGACTACCTGACCAAGCCCTTCCATCCTGAAGAACTTCAGCTGCGCATTCAGGCGCTGTTGCGCCGTTCTCACGGGCTTGCCAACCATTCCACGCTGGAATCGGCAGGCCTGAAGCTGGACGAGGGGCGGCAATCCGTATCGCTTGATGGTGCTGATATCCAGCTAACGTCGGCCGAGTTTCGTTTGCTGCGTTACTTCATGCTTCATCCCGAGCAGATCCTCTCCAAGAGCCATCTTTCCGAGCACTTGTACGATGGTGAAAACGAACGCGATTCCAATGTGATCGAGGTGCACGTCAACCACCTGCGTCGCAAGCTGGGACGAGGCGTGATCGAAACGCGACGTGGTCAGGGCTATGTATATGGTGGGGCAGGCGGTTGAAGTCCATACAGCGGCGGTTGAGCCTGGGCCTGATCGCCGTCATGGTCGTCGTGGGACTGGTCATGGCGCAAACCAGCCTCTGGCTCTTCGAACTGGGCCTGCAGCGCTATCTGGAATCGGGTCTGCGTAACGAAAGCGAGAACCTGCTCGTCGCGCTGGTTCGCGGACCTGCAGGTCTGCAACTGGATGATCATCGTCTTTCAGGGGCCTATCAGCGTCCACTGTCTGGACACTACTTCCGTATGGATCTGCCGCAAGGTCACTGGCGGTCTCGTTCGCTGTGGGATTTCGAATTGCCCGAGTCAGGTCCTGTCGGTTTGCATGCCAATTTCGAACTGGGCCAGACAGGTCAGTCGTTGCTGATGCTGACTGCGGAATACCGAAAGTTCGGTAAGAAGATCACGATCACCGTGGCTCAGGACTACACGCCGGTCAAAGCCAGTTTCCGCCGAATGCAGCAGATCGGTCTGGGGCTGGGGCTTGCCGCATTGATACTGGTTCTGGTGCTGCAGCGTGTGACTGTCTTCAGAGCGTTAAGGCCGCTGGAAACCGTTCGTGAACAGATTTCGCAACTTCAGCAAGGTCAGCGCTCACAGCTGGACGAACATGTGCCGCTGGAGCTTGAGCCGCTGGTTGCCCAGATCAACCATCTGCTCGCCCACACCGAAGACAGCCTCAAACGCTCGCGCAATGCGCTGGGTAACCTGGGGCATGCGCTCAAGACCCCTTTGGCGGTGCTGCTCAGTCTTGCGTTGAGTGAGCAGCTCGACCACAACCCGGCGCTGCGCAAGACGCTTCAGGAACAGCTTGAAAACATTCGACTGCGTCTGGAACGCGAGCTCAACCGCGCCCGGCTTTCCGGTGACGCGCTGCCTGGCGCGCGCTTTGATTGCGACGCCGAGTTGCCCGGACTTTTCTCCACGCTAGGCATGATTCACGGCGGTCATCTGGACCTGGTCAACAAGGTGCAAGGTGGCATGTATTTGCCCTGGGACCGGGAAGACATTCTCGAGTTGCTGGGTAACCTGTTGGATAACGCCTGCAAGTGGGCGGACAGCGAGGTGCAACTGGATATCCTGCGTCAGGATCAGGGCTTCCGTTTGCTGATTGACGATGATGGTCCCGGTATTCCGGAGTCTCGACGCGCAGAGGTGTTCAGCCGGGGCGCCCGTCTGGATGAGCAGATCACCGGGCACGGTCTCGGTCTGGGTATCGTTCGTGACATCGTGGAGGCCTGGGGTGGCCAGCTCCAGTTGCTCGACAGCCCGCTGCATGGACTGCGGGTACAGATCGATCTTCCCGAGCGAACCGCCCCTTGAAGCGTCTTCAGCTCAACCTGACAGAAAATCAGGACAGGTCTTAATGTTCAGACACGGCCGCCGATAACAGAGAGGTATACCTGACTTTATAAAAATAACCATAAGGCCAATCCTATGCGTCTTAGTCTGAAAGCCAAGGTGCTGTCACTGGCGATACTGCCGGTTCTGATGTTCGGGCTGGTGATCAGTGCGACCACAGTGTTCATGTTGCACCAGCAGGCTGACCGAGAAGTCAGCGACACGCGAGAGCGCTTGCTCTCCGAGGCCAAGACCACTCTGCAAAACTACGTCGCCATTGCGATGACTGCCATCAAACCCCTTTACGAGGCGTCCGCTCCCGGTGACGAAACCGCGAGGGCCACGGCCATCAAGCTGCTCTCCGCAGTCTCCTACGGCAAGGATGGCTATCTCTTCGGTTACGATTCCCAGGTCATCCGTATTTTCAGAAGTACCAATCCCGACGGTCTGGGCAAGAGCTTCAATGACGTGCGCGATCCGAATGGGGTCTACCTCAATCGCGAACTGGTTGCCGTCGGCAAGGCGGGTACCCATTACGTGATGTATTCCTCGGCGCTGCCCGGCAAGACCGAACCAGTGCCCAAGATCGGTTACACCGAGTACCTGCCCAAATGGGACCTGGTGGTAGGCTCTGCGGTCAATCTGGACGGCATCGATGCTCAGGTTGCCGTCGTCAGGCAGAACGTTGAAGCGCGCCTGCAGGAGATGCTCTACAGCATCCTCGGCATCACTTTGCTGGTCCTGGTGGTCATCAGCATCGCCGGCATGCTGCTGACCGGCACGTTGTTGCGTCCGTTGCGCCTGATGAAGGACAACCTTGATGACATCGCAGCGGGTGAAGGTGACCTGACACGTCGTCTGGCGGTGACCAGCAACGATGAACTGGGTGAGCTTGCTACGTCTTTCAACCGTTTCGTGGACAAGATCCATGGGATGGTTCGGCAGGTCACTGAAATGACCGGGCAGTTGAATGGGCTGGTGAGTGAAGTGTCGTCACAGGCTCAGCGTTCAGAGAGCGCAATGGAGCGTCAGCGCCACGAGACCGATCAAGTGGCCACCGCCATCAACGAGATGTCAGCCGCCGCACAAGAGGTCGCCAAGAGCGCGCAGGGCGCTTCGGTGGCCGCGCAACAGACCGATGAGCAGGGGCGCACCGCCAAGCGTGTCGTCGATGGCAGTATTCGGCAGATTCACGCACTGGTGGACGACATCCGCAAGAGCGGTACATCGCTGGACAGCCTGCAGCAGGACGTTTCCTCGATTGTCAGTGTGCTCGGTGTGATTCGCTCCATTGCCGAGCAGACCAATCTGCTGGCCCTCAATGCCGCCATCGAGGCTGCAAGAGCAGGGGAAGCGGGTCGTGGCTTTGCCGTGGTGGCAGATGAGGTGCGAGCGCTTGCCAGCCGCACTCAGCAGAGCACGCAGGAAATCCAGGGGATGATCGACCGTCTGCAGCACGGTACACAGGAAGCCGTCTCGGCCATGCGCCGCTCCAGCGAAGCGGGTGACGGGACGTCGACCCAGGCCAACGAGGCCGGGCTATCGCTGAGCACGATAGGCGAGCTGATTGCGACCATCAATTCGATGAACGCTCAAATCGCCAGTGCGGCTGAAGAACAGACGGCCGTGGCGGAAGAAATCAATCGCAGTGTCCACCAGATCGCCGGAGCGGTCGAAAGTGTGGCGGACGAAACCCGGCAAAGTGCGCAGACGTCGCGCAGTCTTGCTGAACTGGGTTCACGTCTGGGTGGACTGGTGGGCCAATTTCGGGTTTGACCCGGCTGTCATCGTTTCCCATGGCACTCGTACGTTTGTCCGCTGACTAACAGCTAGACCGCGCGCAATGCGCGGTCTAATGACATGGACTGGACATGAACGAAACCGTACAGCAATACAAGACACTACTTCTGCTACTGGTGGGGGTGACCATCGCCTTCATCTGGATTCTGCTGCCGTTCTACGGCGCGGTATTCTGGGCCGTTATCCTCGGCATCATCTTTGCGCCGCTTCAGCGCAGGCTGTTGCTTCGATTTGGCTGGTCACGCAACCTGACATCCCTGTGCACGCTGATGATCTGTCTGGTCATCGCGATTCTGCCGGTGATCATCATCAGTGCGTTGCTGGTTCAGGAAGGCACCACGCTCTATAAAAACGTCGAGACCGGGCAACTGGATATCGCGGGCTATCTGGCTGAATTCAAGACCCTGTTGCCGCACTCGCTGCAGGCGTTGCTTGACCGGCTTGGCATGGGCGACCTTGAGGGACTGCGTGACAAGATCGCCAAAGGCGCTATGCAGGGCAGCCAGTATCTGGCGACTCAGGCCTTCAGTTTCGGGCAAGGAACCTTCGATTTTGTGGTGAGCTTTTTCATCATGCTCTACCTGCTCTACTTCTTTCTGCGCGACGGTCACGAACTGGTTCGCAAGATGCGCAACGCGGTTCCGCTGGCCGAGCAGCAGAAGCGTCGTCTGCAGCTCAAATTCACCCGTGTCGTGCGTGCAACGGTCAAAGGCAACGTGGTCGTGGCTGTGACGCAGGGCGCGCTGGGCGGGTTCATCTTCTGGGCGCTGGATATCCCGAGCGCGTTGCTCTGGGCCGTCATCATGGCCTTTTTGTCTTTGCTGCCAGCGGTGGGGGCGGGGATCGTCTGGGCACCTGTGGCGTTGTACTTCCTGCTCAGTGGCATGATCTGGCAGGGCGTTGTGCTGGGTCTTTTCGGCGTGTTTGTCATTGGCCTGGTAGACAACGTGCTACGTCCGATTCTGGTCGGCAAGGACACCAAGATGCCGGACTACCTGATTCTGATCTCTACGCTGGGCGGGATGTCGGTATTCGGTCTGAATGGCTTTGTGATCGGTCCATTGATTGCAGCGCTGTTCATCTCCACCTGGGGCCTGTTCAGCGGTGCGAAGAAACCGGTTCGATTGCCGGGATAGGTTTATTGAAGGCGAAAAAAAACCCTGCTCGATAGCAGGGTTTTTTATGTTCAGGCAATCAGCCCGGCATGTGGATGCCTGCGTTGACCACCAGATCCAGCAACGGTTGCGGGTAGACACCCAGCACGAAGGTCAGGATCGCCACGGCCAGCAGCATCACGCCACCGGTTCGCTGCGCCCAGTTGAAGGCTGCGTCGTGACGCGGCAGCTTGGCATCGACCAGGTACATCGTGACCATGACGCGCAGGTAGTAGAACAGGCCAATGGCGCTGCCCAGTACCAGTGCACCGACCAGCCACCACAGTTGGGACTCGACACCCGTCGCGATCATGTAGAACTTGCCGATGAAGCCAGCCGTCAGTGGAATACCCGCCAGCGACAACAGCATCAGGGTCATGACAGCGGTCAGGTACGGGCGACGCCAGAACAGACCACGGTACTCAAACATCGCATCGGCATCGCGACCGCTGTAAGGCGACGACATCATGGTGATCACACCGAAGCTGCCCAGGGAGGTCAGCACGTAAGTCGCCAGATAAACGCCGATGGCTTCGACCGCCATGCCTTTGCTGGCAACCAAGGCGATCATCAGGTAACCGAAGTGCGCGATGGAGGAGTAACCCAGCAGACGCTTGAGGTTGGTCTGAGTCAGTGCCAGCAGGTTACCGACCAGAATCGAGGCCACTGCGATGACTGCCAGCACGTCCTGCAGAACGCCACTGCTCGCGGCCGGCGAGATCTGGAACAGACGCACCAGTACGGCGAACACCGCGACCTTGCTGGCGGTGGCCAGGAAAGCAGCAACCGGAGCCGGAGCACCTTCGTAGACGTCTGGCGTCCAGAGGTGGAAGGGCACGAGCGACAGCTTGAATGCCAGGCCGACCAGCATCATCGCCAGACCCAGGCTGGCAATCGGGCTCGGCATGCCGGTCGCAGCGATGGCCTTGCCGATACCTTCGAAGCTCAGCGAGCCTGCTTCTGCGTACAGCAACGCCATACCGAACAGCAGGAAGGCCGAACCCGCAGCCGACAGCACCATGTACTTGATGCCGCCTTCCAGCGAGCGCTTGTTGAAGAAGGCATAGGCCACCAGACCGTAGACCGGCACCGACAACAGCTCCAGACCGATGAACAGGCCAGCCAGATGCTGAGCGCTTACCAGAACCAGGCCGCCAGCGGCTGCCAGCAGGATCAGCAGGTAGAGTTCTTCGCGGTTGCCCGGATACCCGACCTTGGCGTCGCCCAGATAGGCGTGCGCCATGGTGACGCAGGCCAGGGTAGAAGCGAGGATGATCGCCATGTACAGGCAGGCGAAGTTGTCGATCTGCAGCAGCGGTGTAACCGCCAGTGGGGCGACTTTCAAGGCCGGGTAAATGGAAAGCAGGGCCAGGTTCAGACCCGCTACCGAAAGCAGAAAGGTTTGCGAGTGATTGCGGCGCCACGCGATTGCCAGCATCACCACAACGATGGTGAGGCTGGTAATCAGCAGCGGCGCAAGCGCAATAAAGTGTTGAATCGTCAGGTCCATAGCGCTCTTACCGGGCCGAAGCGAGTTGAGTGAAGGCAGTGCCTAGCCATTGCTGCACGCCGTGCATGGTCGCTGCCGAGGTGTCGAGGATCGGCTGCGGGAAGACCCCGAGCACGATCAGCAACACGGCAAGGCCCAGCACCATGATCATTTCCCGTCCATCCATGCCCTTGAGAATCTCGTCCGATTTGGACGGGCCGAAATAGGCGCGGTGGATCATGATCAGCGAGTAGACAGAACCGAATACCAGACCGGAAGTGGCAATGGCCGTGACCCATGGCGAGCTGACAAAACTGCCCAGCAGGATCAGGAACTCACCGACGAAGTTACCGGTGCCCGGCAGACCCAGAGAGGCGGCTGCAAAAAACAGGCTGATGGCCGGCAGGTAGGCGATGCGCGACCAGAGGCCACCCATCTCGCGCATGTCACGCGTGTGCAGGCGCTCGTACAACTGACCACTGAGGATAAACAGCGCAGCGGCCGACAGACCATGCGCCAGCATCTGTACGACGACGCCTTGCAGCGCCTGCTGGCTGCCGGAGTAGATGCCGATCAGCACGAAACCCATGTGCGAGACGCTGGAAAACGCGATCAGACGCTTGATGTCGGTCTGTGCAAAAGCCAGGAAGGCGCCGTAGAAGATGCCGACCAGACCGAGCGTCATTGCGATCGGCGCGAACTCTGCCGAGGCATTCGGGAACAGGGGCAGCGCGAAACGCAGCAGGCCGTAGGCAGCAGTCTTCAGCAGGATACCCGCCAGATCGACGGAACCCGCTGTCGGCGCCTGGGCGTGTGCATCCGGCAGCCATGAGTGGAACGGCACGACCGGCAGCTTCACCGCGAACGCGATGAAGAAGCCCAGCATCAGAATGTACTCGGTACCCGGTGCCAGCTTGGTTTTCAACAGGTCGGCGTAAGCGAAGGTGATCACGCCGGTCTGATTGAAGTGCACCAGCACCAGACCCAGAATCGCCACCAGCATGATCAGACCGCTGGCCTGAGTGAAGATGAAGAACTTGGTCGCAGCGTAAATACGTGTCTTCTTGCCGTCTGCCGAGCTGTGACCCCAGAGCGCGATGAGGAAGTACATCGGCACCAGCATCATTTCCCAGAAGAAGAAGAACATGAACAGGTCGATGGCGAGGAACACGCCAACCACACCACCCAGGATCCACATCAGGTTCAGGTGGAAGAAGCCCACCTTGCGCTGAATCTCTTTCCAGGAGCAGAGCACCGACAGTACGCCGAGCAGGCCGGTCAGCAGAATCATCAGCAACGACAGGCCATCAAGCGCCAGGTGTACGTCGATGCCGAAACGTGTGATCCACGGCTGGTGGAATTCCAGGGTCCAGGTCGGATCCGCGCCGGGCACCGGCGCGTAGCCGAAGTTGCCGGTGGCCCAGAGCCAGAGGCCCAGGGCCAGTTCGAGGGTCATGGTCAGCAGCGCGATCCAGCGCGGCAGGGTAGGGCCGAAGCGCTCACCCAGCCAGCACAGCAGGCCGCCGATAAAGGGGATCAGGATTAGCCAAGGCAGAATCATGACGGGCTCAATTCCTTTCGCAAATTCGCAAGGTTCATGTCAGACCGCAACCAGAATGACGGCACCGAGTACCAGAACGGCACCCACGGCAATCGAGGCAGCATACCAACGCAGCTGGCCGGTCTCGGTACGGCTCATGGTGTCATGACCGCCTTTGACCAGACGTGGGATCAAGCCGATGGTGCGGTCGAACGGATCGCTACGCAGCAGATGACTGATCGCCAGATAAGGTTTGACGAAGAGCTTGTCGTAGATCCAGTCGAAGCCCCAGGCAGCGAACCACCAGGCTGACAGGAAACGGCCGGGACCGCTGTTGGCAATGGCCGTCACCAGACGACGCTTGCCCAGGAACAGCAGTGCCGCCAGCAGGATGCCCGCCAGTGCGATGGCACCCGAGGCGATTTCCAGGCTGTGCTTGGCTTCGCCACCGGCATGACCGACGCTTTGCGGCAGTACACCGGCCAGCGGAGGCGTGATCAGCGCGCCGATGAAGGTCGACAGCACGATCAGCACCGACAGAGGCAGCCAGTGAGCGATGCCGTGACCCGCGTGTGCCTCGGTCTTGGCTTCACCATGGAACGCGATGAAGATCAGGCGGAAGGTGTACAGCGAGGTCATGAACGCACCGACCAGACCGGCGTACAACAGACCGTTGTTACCGCTGGCGAACGCTTCCCAGAGGATTTCGTCCTTGGAGTAGAAACCGGCGGTCAGCAGCGGCAGGGCAGACAGAGCGGCGCCACCGACAATGAAGCTGGCGTAGGCCAGTGGTAGTTTCTTCCACAGGCCGCCCATCTTGAAGATGTTCTGCTCGTGGTGGCAGGCAACGATCACGGCACCCGATGCGAGGAACAGCAGCGCCTTGAAGAACGCGTGCGTCATCAGGTGGAAGATCGCGCCTTCCCATGCGCCGACGCCCAGTGCCAGGAACATGTAGCCGATCTGGCTCATGGTCGAGTAGGCGAGGATACGTTTGATATCGGTCTGCACCAGCGCTGCGAAACCCGCCAGTACCAGAGTGACGCCACCGACGATGCCGACCAGATGCAGAATGTCCGGAGCCAGAGCAAACAGGCCGTGGGTACGTGCGATCAGGTAGACACCGGCCGTTACCATGGTTGCGGCGTGGATCAGTGCCGAAACCGGGGTAGGACCGGCCATCGCGTCCGCCAGCCAGGTCTGCAGTGGCAGCTGTGCGGACTTACCGACAGCACCACCGAGCAGCATCAGCGTCGCCAGTACGATCCAGAAGTCACCAACCTTGAAGTGCTCCGGCGCCCTTACCAGCAGCTCCTGAACGTTCAGCGTACCCAGTTGCTGGAACAGGATGAACAGGCCGATGGCCATGAACACGTCGCCGATGCGGGTCACGATGAACGCTTTGAGGGCTGCGTTGCCGTTGTTGCGGTTGCTGTAATAGAAACCGATCAACAGGTAACTGCACAGGCCTACGCCTTCCCAACCGAAGTAGATGAACAGCAGGTTGTCGCCCAGGATCAGGAACAACATGCTGGCAATGAACAGGTTGGTGTAGGAGAAGAAGCGCGAGTAGCCCGCTTCACCGCGCATGTACCAGGACGCGAACAGGTGGATCAGGAAGCCTACGCCGACCACGACACCCAGCATCGTGACGGACAGGCCGTCCAGATACAGCGCGAAGTTGGGCTGGAAGCCATCCACATCCATCCAGCGCCACAGCACCTGGGTGTAATGACCACCTTCCGGCGGCGCGACATTGAACTGCCAGATGACCCAGGCCGCAACGATGGCCGAGAGCCCGATGGAGCCCACGCCGATCAGCGCTGCCAGGTTTTCCGAAATGCGACCGCGTGAAAACGACAGCAGCAGGAAACCGATGAGGGGAAATACAAAAGTCAGAAAGAGAAGATTCATCCGCGCATCTCACTGGCAGCGTCGATATCGAGCGTGTGGAAGCGGCGATACAGTTGCATCAGGATCGCCAGGCCAATACTGGCCTCGGCGGCTGCAAGGCTGATCACCAGGATGAACATGACCTGTCCATCCGGCTGCGCCCAGCGGCTGCCGGCAACGACGAACGCCAGAGCGGAGGCGTTCATCATGATCTCGAGGCTCATCAACACGAAGAGAATGTTACGTCGCACCATCAGGCCGACCAGGCCGAGGCAGAACAGGACACCGGCAACCGCCAGACCGTGTTCCAGAGGGATAGCATTCATTGGCTTGGCTCCTTCGCCTCGTTGCGGCCCAGGTGGAATGCCGTGACTGCAGCTGCAAGCAGCAGCATCGAGGCAAGTTCCACGACGAGCAGATAAGGCCCGAACAGGCTGATACCGACCGCCTTGGCGTCGACCGTGGTGTGACCGATGGCAGCGCCGGTCTGGTTGGCGAACAGCACATACAGCAGCTCTGCCAGCAACAACACGCCGAGGATGACCGGACCGAGCCAGATACCCGGCTTCAGCCAGGTACGTTCCTGCTCGACCGAGGCCGGGCCAAGGTTGAGCATCATGACCACGAACACGAACAGCACCATGATCGCGCCAGCGTAGGCGATGACTTCCAGAACACCGGCGAACGGTGCGCCAAGACTGAAGAACGTCATGGCGACGGCGATCAGCGAAATGATCAGGTAGAGCAGGGCGTGCACCGGATTCGTGTTCGTGATCACCCGCAGGGTGGACACGACAGCGATACCGGATGCGAAATAGAAAGCGAATTCCATCTTTACTTCCTTAAGGCAGCAAGCTCTTGACGTTGATCGGCTCGGCTTCGTTCTGCGCGGAGCCCTTGGGCTTGCCGGCAACGGCCATGCCCGCAACGCGGTAGAAGTTGTAGTCGGGGTTCTTGCCGGGGCCGGAGATCAGCAGATCTTCCTTCTCGTACACCAGATCCTGACGTTTGAAGTCGGCCATCTCGAAGTCCGGCGTAAGCTGGATTGCGGTGGTCGGGCAGGCTTCTTCACACAAACCGCAGAAAATGCAGCGTGAGAAGTTGATGCGGAAGAAGTCCGGATACCAGCGGCCATCCTCTTTCTCCGCCTTCTGCAACGAAATGCAGCCCACCGGGCAGGCTACTGCGCACAGGTTGCAGGCCACGCAGCGCTCTTCACCATCGGGGTCGCGCGTCAGGACAATACGGCCACGGTAGCGGGGCGGCAGGTAAACCTGCTCCTCGGGGTATTGCAGGGTGTCGCGTTTGCGGAAGCCGTGACCGAACACCATCACCATGCTGCGCAGTTGGGTACCAGTACCCTTAACGATGTCGCCAATATATTTGAACATGGGTCAAATCCTCACTGAACCGAGCCTGCCGGTGTGTTCAACAACACAATCGCAGCTGTCACCAGCAAATTGATCAGGGTCAGCGGCAGACAGAATTTCCAGCTGAAGTCCATGACCTGGTCATAACGTGGGCGCGGAATGGAAGCGCGCAACAGAATGAACAGCATGATGAAGAACGCGGTTTTCAAGGCGAACCAGAAGAAGGCCAGCGATGGCAGGATATCGAACGGGCCGTGCCAGCCGCCGAAGAACAGGGTCACCAGCAACGCCGAGATCAGAATGATGCCGATGTATTCGCCAACGAAGAACATGCCCCATTTCATGCCGGCATATTCGATGTGGTAGCCGTCGGCCAGTTCCTGCTCGGCTTCCGGCTGGTCGAATGGGTGACGGTGAGTCACTGCCACGCCTGCGATGAAAAACGTACAGAAGCCGAAGAACTGCGGAATGATGAACCACAGGTTCTGCGCCTGATATTCGACGATGTCGCGCATGTTGAACGAGCCGACCTGTACCACGATGCCCATCAGCGCCAGGCCCATGAACACTTCGTAGGACACGGTCTGCGCCGAGGCACGCAAGCTGCCCAGCAGGGCGAACTTGTTATTGCTCGACCAGCCAGCGAACAGCACCGCATACACCGAGAGACCGGCCATGGCGAAGAAGAACAGCAGGCCGATGTTCAGATCCGCCACGCCCCAGGTTGGGGTGATCGGGATCACGGCGAACGCGATCAGCAGGGCACTCATGGCCACGACCGGTGCCAGGGTGAAGATCACCTTGTCGGCGAACGGAGGCGTCCAGTCTTCCTTGAAGAACATTTTCAGCATGTCGGCAGCGATCTGGAACATGCCGAACGGGCCGACGCGGTTCGGACCGTAACGGTCCTGCCACCAGCCCAGCAGGCGACGTTCCACGAAACTGAGCAACGCACCGCAGACAACGACGGCCAGCAACACCACGATGGCCTTGACGACCGCGATGATTGCGTCAATCACTTCAGGGGTGAACCAGGTCATTGCGCTGCCTCCTGCAGACCGTCAACGGATTTGCCGAACACTGCCGGAGGAATGCCCGGCAGACCTGCCGGCAGTGCAACCAGACCGGCGCCGAGTTCTTCGTTGATGCGCAGCGGCAACTTCAGAGTCTGACCCGCGACATTGAGCGAGATCAGCGCACCTTCGTTGACGCCCAGACGATCCGCTTCCGACTTGGCCAGTGCCACGTAGGCCTGTGGAATGCGCTCTTGAACCGGTGCGGCCAGAGACGAGGTTTCGTCGCTGCCGAACAGGTGGAAGAACGGCACAACCTGCCAGGTGCCACGCTCTGGTGCAAAAGCACGAGGAACGCTGGCGAACCAGGACAGACCATCGCCCTTGCTTTCGATCAGGCGTGTGCCCGGGTCGCCAGCACGCAGATGACCGCCGACTTCGTCCTGGAACTTGTTCCAGGCCTGTGGCGAGTTCCAGCCCGGAGACCAGGCGAACGGCACTTGCTGGCGCGGCTCGGCAGAACCCGAATAACCTTCCATGGAGAAGGCAAACGCGGTGTCCTTGTCTTGCGAGGTACGCGGTTCATGAACGCTGATGTTGGCGCGCATGGAAGTACGACCACTGTAACGCAGGGGCTCGCGAGCCAGTTTCAGGCCCTTGATACGGAACGATGCCGATGGCGCAGCGTTGACGATACCAGCCAGTTGCGCGGAGCTGCTGGCGCAGGCTTCGGTGACATGGTCGAGTTGTGTCCAGTCCACCGGCTTGTTGAGCAGGGTCGCACGCAGGGCATGCAGCCAGCGCCAGCCTTCATGGATCATGATGCTGGCATCCAGGTAGGTCGGATCGAACACCTGGAAGAAGCGCTGGGCACGGCCTTCCTGGCTGACCAGCGTACCGTCGCCTTCGGCGAAGCTGGCAGCGGGCAGAACCAGATGGGCACGATCGGAAGTCGGCGTTTTCTGATGATCGGCAACGATCACCACTTTCGCGGCGCTCAGTGCAGCGTCAACCAGCGAGGCATCGACGCGGCGGTACAGGTCGTTTTCCAGCACCACGATCGCATCGGCCTTGCCGGAAATGACAGCGTGCAGCGCAGCGTCAACCGACTCACCGCCGAACATGGCCAGACCCATGCTGTTGGCTTCCGGCACGATCAGACTGATGGAGCCCTGCTTGTCGCGCAGCTTCAAGGCCTTGGCGATGTTCGCGGCAGCTTCGATCAATGCGGTCGAACCCAGCGAGCTGCCGGAAATGATCAGTGGGCGTTTGGCTGCAAGCAGGGCGTCGGCGATGCGTTGCGCCAGTTCCAGCGCTTCGCTGTCCAGGCCTTCGACCGCCGGCGCGCTGGCGTCCAGTGCGTGGGCAACGGCGAAACCGATACGCGCCAGATCATCCGGGGCGGCGTGTACACATTCTTCTGCGACATCGTCGAGACGCGTCTCGGCAAGGCTGGCGATGAACAGCGGGTTCAGCTCGTGCTGACCAATGTTCTTCACGGCAGCGTCGAGCCATGGCTGGACTTTCATGGCGGCAGCCATGTCTTCCGCCTTGCCTTTGACGGCCTGACGCAGACCCAGTGCCATACGGGCAGCGGTCTGGGTCAGGTCTTCGCCCAGGACGAAGATGGCGTCGTGATCTTCGATGTCACGCAGGGTCGGAACCGGCAGCGGGCTGTCGTTCAGAACCTTGAGGATCAGACGGATACGCTCCAGCTCACCGGCCTCGATGCCGCTGTAGTAGTGCTCGGCACCCACCAGTTCGCGCAGGGCATGGTTGCTTTCCAGGCTGGCGCGTGGCGAGCCGATGCCCACGATGTTTCGCCCGCGCAGCAGATCGGCCGCCTTGTCCAGTGCTTCGTCCAGGCTCAGTTTGACCTGACCGTTGGCGAGCAGTGGCTGGCGAGGACGATCCTTGCGGTTGACGTAGCCATAGCCGAAGCGGCCACGGTCGCACAGGAAATACTGGTTCACGGAACCGTTGTAGCGGTTCTCGATGCGGCGCAATTCGCCATAACGCTCGCCCGGGCTGATGTTGCAACCGCTGGAGCAGCCATGGCATATGCTTGGCGAGAACTGCATGTCCCACTTGCGGTTGTAGCGCTCGGAGTGGGTCTTGTCGGTGAACACACCGGTCGGGCAGACCTCGGTGAGGTTGCCGGAGAATTCACTTTCCAGCGTGCCGTCTTCAACGCGACCGAAGTAGACGTTGTCGTGTGCGCCGTAAACGCCCAGATCCGTGCCGCCCGCGTAGTCCTTGTAGAAACGGACGCAGCGATAGCAGGCAATGCAGCGATTCATCTCGTGCGCGATGAACGGCCCCAGTTCCTGGTTCTGGTGGGTGCGTTTGGTGAAGCGATAACGGCGCTCGTTGTGGCCGGTCATCACTGTCATGTCTTGCAGGTGGCAATGACCGCCTTCTTCGCAGACCGGGCAGTCGTGCGGGTGGTTGGTCATCAGCCATTCGACGACACTGGCGCGGAACGCCTTGGATTCATCGTCTTCGATGGAAATCCAGGTGTTGTCGGTGGCTGGCGTCATGCAGGACATCACGATACGACCACGCGTGTCGTTCTCGTCGGTGTACTGCTTGACCGCACATTGGCGACAGGCGCCAACGCTGCCCAGGGCAGGGTGCCAGCAGAAATAGGGGATATCGAGGCCCAGCGACAGGCAAGCCTGTAGCAGGTTGTCTGCGCCATCGACTTCGAGGGCTTTGCCGTCTACGTGGATAGTAGCCATGGTTCAAAGATCTTCGTTGGCCCGTTGTCAGCAGGCGTGGCTAATGGAATCTCGGTAGTACCTGCAGCGTTCAGCCCGTCAGGGCGTCAGCAGGTACGAGGACGGCGGCCTTGAAAAGTCCGCCGTCCGGTGTGTCTTGTTATGCGCCGACCATGGTCGGACTTTTGCCGGGTGTCAGCGTGTCAGGTCGTGCGGGTGCGATTCCGGCTTCGAATTCGGACCGGAAGTATTTGATCGCACTGCCCAGCGGTTCGACGGCTCCTGGTGCGTGTGCACAGAAGGTCTTGCCAGGGCCGAGGAAATTGACCAGGCCCAGCAGGGTTTCGATATCGCCCGGCTGGCCCTGACCGTTCTCGATCGCACGCAGCATCTTCACGCTCCATGGCAGACCGTCGCGGCATGGCGTACAGAACCCGCAGGATTCCTGAGCGAAAAACTCTTCCATGTTGCGCAGCAGCGAAACCATGTTCACCGAGTCGTCGACCGCCATGGCCAAACCGGTACCCATCCGCGTACCGACCTTGGCGATGCCGCCGGCGTACATCTGAGCGTCGAGGTGTTCAGGCAGCAGGAAACCGGTACCGGCGCCGCCTGGCTGCCAGCACTTGAGCTTGAAGCCGTCGCGCATGCCACCGGCGTAGTCTTCGAACAGCTCGCGGGCCTGTACGCCGAATGGCAGTTCCCACAGGCCAGGGTTCTTGACCTTGCCGGAGAAGCCCATCAGCTTGGTGCCATGGTCTTCGCTGCCTTCGCGGGCGAGCGACTTGTACCAGTCGTTACCGTTGTTGACGATGGCCGGCACGTTGCACAGGGTTTCAACGTTGTTCACGCAGGTCGGCTTGCCCCAGACACCCACGGCAGCGGGGAAGGGCGGCTTGGAACGCGGGTTGGCGCGACGGCCTTCCAGGGAGTTGATCAGTGCTGTTTCTTCACCACAGATGTAGCGACCGGCACCGGTGTGCACGAACAGTTCGAAATCAAAGCCCGTGCCCAGAATGTTCTTGCCCAGCAGACCCGCTGCCTTGGCTTCCGCCACGGCGCGGTTCAGGTGTTTGGCCGCAGTAACGTATTCGCCACGCAGGAAGATGTAACCGCGATAGGCTTTCAGTGCCTTGGCGCTGATCAGCATGCCCTCGACCAGCAGATGGGGCAGTTGCTCCATCAACATGCGGTCCTTCCAGGTGTTGGGCTCCATTTCGTCCGCGTTGCACAGCAGGTAGCGGATGTTCATGGATTCGTCTTTGGGCATCAGGCCCCACTTCACGCCAGTGGGGAAGCCTGCGCCGCCGCGACCCTTGAGGCCGGAGTCCTTGACTGACTGGACGATTTCGTCGGCTGACTGCTGCAGCAGCGCCTTGCGCGCTGCCGCGTAGCCATCCTTGGTCTGGTACTCGTCAAGCCACACCGGCTCGCCGTCGTCACGCAGACGCCAGGTCAGCGGATGAGTTTCTGCGGTGCGCGCAATGCGGTTCGCAGGGCCGAAGGACGTGATGGTCATAGGTAACCCTCCAGCATCTTGGCAACGCCAGCAGGCTGTACGTCACCGAAAGTATCGTCATCGACCATCACGGCCGGGGCCTTGTCGCAGTTGCCCAGGCAGCAGACGGGCAGCAGGGTGAAGCGGCCGTCTTCGGTGGTTTGACCCAGACCGATGCCGAGCGAAGTCTTGATCTCGTCGACCACTGACTCGTGGCCGCCGATGAAGCACACCATGCTGTTGCAGACACGAATGATGTGGCGTCCGACCGGCTGACGGAAAATCTGGCTGTAGAAAGTGGCCACGCCTTCGACGTCGCTGGCAGGAATGCCCAGCAGATCGCCAATGGCGTAGATCGCACCGTCCGGCACCCAGCCACGTTCCTTCTGAACGATCTTCAGGGCTTCGATGGACGCCGCGCGCGGGTCCTCGTAGTGATGCATTTCGTGCTCGATGGCCGAGCGCTCTGTTTCGCTCAGCGCGAAACGGTCTGTCTGGATAAGCGGGCTGTTCATGCTTAGCGGTCCACGTCGGCCATAACGAAATCGATACTACCCAGGTACGCGATCAAGTCCGCGACCATGCTGCCTTTGATCACCGAAGGGATCTGCTGCAGGTGCGGGAAGCTTGGGGTGCGGATCCGGGTACGGTAGCTCATGGTGCCGCCGTCGCTCGTCAGGTAATAACTGTTGATACCCTTGGTCGCTTCGATCATCTGGAAGGATTCGTTGGCCGGCATCACCGGGCCCCACGAAACCTGCAGGAAGTGCGTGATCAGGGTTTCGATGTGCTGCAGGGTGCGCTCTTTGGGCGGCGGCGTGGTCAGCGGATGATCAGCCTTGTACGGGCCGGCCGGCATGTTGCGCATGCACTGGTCGATGATCTTGATGCTCTGGCGCATTTCTTCCACGCGCACCATGCAACGGTCGTAGGCATCACCATGGACAGCCAGCGGGACTTCGAACTCGAAGTTCTCGTAGCCCGAATAAGGACGGGCCTTGCGCAGGTCGAAGTCCAAGCCGGTGGCACGCAGGCTTGGGCCGGTAACGCCCCAGTCCAGCGCTTCTTTGGTGTTGTAGGCAGCGACGCCAACGGTACGGCCCTTGAGGATGCTGTTCTGCAATGCCGCCTTGGTGTATTCGTCGAGGCGCTTTGGCAGCCAGTCCACGAAGTCCTTGACCAGTTTTTCCCAGCCGCGTGGCAGGTCGTGTGCAACACCGCCGATGCGATACCAGGCCGGGTGCAGACGGAAACCGGTAATGGCTTCGATCACCGTGTACGCCTTCTGACGGTCGGTGAAGGTGAAGAACACCGGGGTCATCGCGCCCACGTCCTGGATATAGGTACCCAGGAACAGCAAGTGGCTGGTGATACGGAAGAATTCGGCCATCATGATACGAATCACGTTGACGCGATCTGGCACGGTGATCCCGGCCAGTTTCTCGACCGAAAGCACGTACGGCAGGTTGTTCATCACCCCGCCCAGATAATCGATGCGGTCGGTGTAAGGGATGTAGCTGTGCCAGGACTGGCGTTCGCCCATTTTCTCGGCACCACGGTGGTGATAGCCGATGTCCGGGACGCAGTCGACGATTTCTTCGCCGTCCAGCTGCAGGATGATACGGAACGCACCGTGGGCCGAAGGGTGGTTCGGGCCCAGGTTGAGGAACATATAGTCCTCGTTCTTGCCGGAACGCTTCATGCCCCAGGCTTCCGGATTGAAGCGCGCGGCTTCTTCTTCCAGTTGCTGTTTGGCGAGCGTCAGGCTGTAGGGATCGAATTCGGTCGCGCGCGCGGGGAAATCCTTGCGCAGCGGGTGACCTTCCCAGGTCGGCGGCATCATGATGCGGGTCAGGTGCGGGTGGCCCGGGAAATCGATCCCGAACATGTCCCACACTTCACGCTCGTACCAGTTGGCGTTTGGCCAGATACCGGTGACGGTCGGCACGCTCAGGTCGCCTTCCGACAGCGCTACCTTGAGCATGACGTCGCTGTTACGTTCTATCGACATCAGGTGATAGAACACAGTGAAGTCGGCGCCCGGCAGTCCGCGGCGGTGAGTGCGCAGGCGCTCGTCCACGCCATGCAGGTCGTAGAGCATGGAATAGGGCTTGGACACCTGACGCAGGAACGTCAGGATTTCCACCAGTCGGGCGCGCTCGACCCACAGCACAGGCATGCCGGTGCGGGTCGTCTGGGCCGTGAAGGCCTCGGCGCCAAAACGGTTATTCAGTTCAACGACGACGTCTTGGTCGTCAGCCTTGTAAGGCGGGATGTACAGAGCGTTGTCTGCAGTCATAGGTCTCAATCACTTCGGTCAACGTACAGAATCAACCCCGGTTCCTGTCTTTTTTATAAGAAGAACGGGCTGGATCAGACTTCGTCGGGGCTGCGCAGGTTGGTGACCTGAATACGCTGTTCGCGGCGCTGTTCCTTTTGCGACGGCATGTCGGCGCGATAGACGCCTTGATCACCGACGACCCAGGAAAGTGGGCGACGCTCCTGGCCGATGGATTCCTGCAACAGCATCAGGCCTTGCAGGAATGCCTCGGGGCGGGGCGGGCAGCCGGGCACGTAGACATCCACGGGGAGGAACTTGTCCACACCTTGAACCACGGAATAGATGTCGTACATGCCACCGGAGTTGGCACAGGCGCCCATGGAAATGACCCATTTCGGTTCAAGCATCTGTTCGTACAGACGCTGAATGATGGGTGCCATCTTCAGGAAAGGCGTACCGGCGATTACCATGAAATCCGCCTGACGTGGCGAAGCCCGGATAACCTCGGCGCCAAAGCGCGCGATGTCGTGAGGAGCCGTGAAGGCGGTGGTCATTTCCACGTAGCAGCACGACAGGCCGAAGTTGTAAGGCCACAGGGAGTTTTTCCGCCCCCAGTTGACCGCACCGTTCAGCACGTCTTCAAGCTTGCCCATGAAAATGTTTTTGTGGACTTGATCTTCTAACGGATCGGAAACGGTTTCCCGCTTGCCGATGGGGTACTGCTCGTTAGGAGCGTCCGGGTCGATCCTTGTAAGGTTGTATTGCATCGCCAAAGCCTCATTGTTTCAGCTTCGCTTGCCGGTTACGGCGACCTTCAGGAGCCCAATCAAGTGCTCCAACCCGCCATAGGTAGACAAGACCTGCCAACAGAATTGCTATGAAAACGAGAGCTTCGACGAATCCGGTCCAGCCGCTTTCGCGGACGGACACAGACCAGGCAAAGAGAAAAAGGGCTTCAATGTCAAAGATCACGAAAAGCATCGCGACCAGATAGAATTTTGCGGAGAGACGCAGACGCGCGCTGCCGGTAGGCAACATGCCGGATTCGAAAGGTTCGTTCTTGCTGCGGCCCCACGCCTTGCTTCCGAGCAGGCTGGAGAGACCGAGCATGAAGGCGCAAAGGCCGACAACACCCAAAAGGAAAATGGCGAAGCCCCAGTTGTGGGCAATCAATCCTGTCGATTCGGGCATGCTGGCAGTCCTTGTTAGAGAGCAAAGGTCTCTGTGCTTGATAAAGAGTCGAGGCAGTGACGAAATGTCGCAGAGCAGTCAACGCGATGATTTTATGTGCAAACAGTTGGCAAGTAAATTTTCTACATCAAATTTATTCAACGAATCAATCGGCTATGAGCCCTTTGAGAGGCTGTAAGGCCTGCCAGGCGGGCGTTACAGGGCTTTTAGCCCATTATGTATCAACCGGCCGAAAATGAATGAAATGCAATTTGAATGATAATTGATATCATTTGAGGAGCGCTGTAAGTTCTGCTTGCCATAGTTACGCCATGAGTTGATTAAACGCCTGCAGATTTATCGCATTGTGTGCAGCGGCTTACATTGTCCCGGATCAATACCGCGCATTGATGCCCCGGAATAAAAAAACCGCCCCTTGGGGCGGTTTTTTCATCGAGCGCGTTGCCGGGTGGATCAGTGGAACTGTTCTTCTTCAGTCGAGCCGGTCAGGGCGGTGACCGATGACACGCCGCCCTGGATCACGGTGGTCATGTCGTCGAAGTAGCCGGTGCCCACTTCCTGCTGGTGGGCCACGAAGGTGTAGCCCTTGGCTGCGTCAGCGAACTCCTGCTCCTGCAGTTTTACGTAGGCGGTCATGTCGTTGCGGGCGTAGTCATGCGCCAGGTTGAACATGCTGTGCCACATATTGTGGATGCCCGCCAGCGTGATGAACTGGTGCTTGTAGCCCATCGCCGACAGCTCGCGCTGGAATTTCGCGATGGTCGAGTCGTCCAGGTTCTTCTTCCAGTTGAAGGAAGGGGAGCAGTTATAGGACAGCAACTGGTCCGGGTATTCCTTCTTGATCGCCTCGGCGAAGCGACGTGCTTCGTCCAGATCCGGTTTGGCAGTCTCGCACCAGATCAGATCGGCGTATGGCGCGTAGGCCAGGCCGCGTGAGATCGCCTGATCCAGGCCGGCACGTACCTTGTAGAAACCTTCCGGCGTGCGCTGGCCGGTCACGAACTGCTTGTCGTAAGGGTCGCAGTCCGAGGTCAGCAGGTCTGCCGCGTTGGCATCCGTACGGGCCAGAATGATGGTCGGCACGCCAGCGACGTCGGCAGCCAGGCGGGCAGCCACCAGCTTCTGAATGGCTTCCTGGGTGGGCACCAATACCTTGCCGCCCATGTGGCCGCATTTTTTTACCGAGGCCAACTGGTCTTCGAAGTGCACGCCGGCGGCACCGGCCTCGATCATGCTTTTCATCAGCTCGTAGGCGTTCAGTACGCCGCCGAAACCGGCTTCGGCGTCTGCCACGATCGGCGCGAAGTAGTCGATATAGCCTTCATCGCCCGGGTTCTTGCCGGCTTTCCACTGGATCTGGTCGGCACGGCGGAACGAGTTATTGATGCGCTTGACCACGGTCGGGACTGAGTCAACCGGGTACAGCGACTGGTCTGGGTACATGGATTCGGCGGAGTTGTTGTCGGCGGCAACCTGCCAGCCGGAGAGGTAGATCGCCTGAATGCCGGCCTTGACCTGTTGAACCGCCTGGCCGCCGGTCAGCGCGCCCATGCAGTTGACGAAGTCCTTGTCAGGCCGGAAGGATGGCCTGGCACCTTGCGTGACCAGATTCCAGAGCTTGTCAGCGCCCATTTTTGCGAGGGTGTGTTCCGGTTGAACCGAGCCACGCAAGCGGACCACATCGGCGGCGGAATAGGTACGGGTCACGTGTTTCCAGCGCGGATTTTCAGCCCAGTCTTTCTCGAGAGCCGCTATTTGTTGTTCGCGTGTCAGTGCCATGGAGATAAACCTCTAGAAGTAGGTCTTGTTGGAAAGTCCTGCTCCGCCAAAACGCCTTGTTTATCGAAGGCACGGTAGATGGCTGCTCGCTGACAGGAAACCCTGGATCGGGCCGCCGGTTAACGGATGGCGATGGGTGAACGATGGCTCGAGGAGAGAGAGCAGGGTGCCGGGCATGACTCAGTCAAGTGGACAGTCTGGCTCGTGGATGCCGTTGTGCGTCACCAAAAAGCCTTGCCGGGTTACCGTTTACGCTTCCGTCCCTCGGGACAACTTCGTTCCAGTCGCAACCTCGTCAAACTGCCTTGTGGGCGGTGCGGACACGAATCGGCTCTGGTGGGTGAGTCAGAGCGGCGATTCGAAGGCCTGTTCAGGGCCTCTGATCAGCGGGAGCGAGGCAATCATGCCTCGCGATTTTTGACCCGTCAAACAATTTGTAGTGCTTTTTATAAATCACTACATATCTGTTTGAAAGCGACCGGCTGGTCATTAAAAGCCCCGCAGGTGCTGGGCTTCAGGCATGCGCACGCTATTCGAGGGTTTGCACCATCACGCGCAGTACCATGTCGTCCCGACCCTGGGTCGAATAGCGTTGAGCGACGCCGTTCTGATCGGCCATCGACTGGTCGCTGCTGCTGGCCAGCGTGATCCATTCGCCGAGGCGACCGCTGACCTGGCTGTCAGTGCTTTGTACCTTGATGGCGTCAGGCCGCTCCTGGCTCATCCGGTCGCGGTTGGTGCTGATATTCAGGTGCACCGTCTCGCCTGTGACGCTGGCGGTGACGTAAAACCCCTGAGTCACGTTGCGGTATTCGGTATTGCTCTGCGCGTAGCCATAGGAGTCGGTTGACGAGGTGGTCAGGGGCACGCTTTGTCCGACCTGAATGAGCGCTGGCGCACCCTCGGTGGCCTGTATCTGTTGCACCCCGCCTTCGCGACTGACTGTGCCATAGTTGATGACCCGGGACCCATTGGCGCTGCGCGAGGCGTTCTCACTGGTGTCCACGCTGATCAGCAAGCGCTTCGGCGCTGTGTCAAGCTGCGAAATCAAGGTGCGAAGTTCTTCGATCTGGCGCGAATCCGCGTTGACGACAAGCTGGTTTCCATAGGCGCTGACCGTGCCGTCTTGGCCCAGAAAAGACTTGGCAACGGGCAGCAGATCGGCGCTGGTCCGGTAATTGAGCGGCACGACTTCCGTCGCCGCGAGTGTGCAGGTGCTGAATAGGATCAGCAGCGAGGCGAGCAGGGTACGTCCTGACATGTCCAGTCTCCGCAATGATTGCGTAAAGCATGAGTGTGCCATGTTGTCGGCCTGTGGAGGGCAAGCTGAATGTCCGGATGGCAAAACGCCCCGACATTTGTGTTCCAGCATAGTCCGGCTGGAACAGGAAAATCGGGGCGTCATGTTTTTGTAGTGCGCTTTTTAACGCCTACATACCTTGGTGCTCAGGCCTGGCGTACCATGTTCACGTGTGGCAGTCCTGCTTCGAGAAACTCGTCACTGACCACGGTGAAGCCAAAGCGCTCGTAAAACGCGATGGCCTGAACCTGAGCGCTGAGTTTCTGCTCCTTCAGGCCGCGCTTCTCGGCCTCATTGATCGCAGCGGTCAGCAACGCTTCGCCGACTTTCAGCCCTCGCCAGTCCTTGAGCACAGACAGTCGACCAATTTCACCATCCTGCAGCAGGCGGGCAGTGCCGATCGGGTAATCGCCCTCTGATGCCAGGAAGTGCACGGCGTCCATGTCTTCCGAGTCCCACTCGAGTTCCGGCGGAACCGACTGCTCGGCGATGAAGACCGCATCGCGGATGCGCCTGATATCGGCGTTTTTTCTCTGCCAGTCTGCAACAGATACGGTGACTTTATTCATCGGCAAATCCCAGGCTTCCTTGTTTTACGAGTTCGCAAAGCAGATTGCGTCCTTCGTCATTGGCCAACCATTGGCCAAGGTTTTCGCTGTGCAGTGCATCGGCAGCGCAGATCAGTTTGAGCAGTTCGCGCAGGTTGCCCGGCAACAGGCGGCTCTGGCCACTGGCAAACAGTAGCAGATCATCGTCCACTTCCGACCAGGCCAGGCGTGCGCTCGGGTTGCGAATGAGCACTGCGCCCTGTTCCAGGCTGTCGAGCAGGTCTTCTTCGGCCAGTTCCGGGCCGGTCACCAGTTCCGGATAGCGTGGCTCGGTCATGAACTGGCCGAACCAGGTCAGCAGCAGGCGCTCGTCACCCATGTGCTCGGCCAGCAAAGCCTTGAGGCGGTCGAGTGCGTCATGCTGGATCTGGTGAGGATCACTGACCGGCTGTGCGTCGGCGTCGGTATAGCGCTCTTCATCAGTAATGAATTGGCTGAGGAAGTCAGTGAAGTGGGTCAGCACTTCGGCTGCCCCAGGGGCGCGGAAGCCGACCGAGTAGGTCAGACAGTCGTCCACGGCCACGCCGCAGTGGGCCAGACGCGGCGGCAAGTAAAGCATGTCGCCCGGCTCCAGCGTCCATTCTTCGGTCGCTTCGAAGTCGGCAAGAATGCGCAGGTCTGCATGTTGCAGAAGAGGGCTGTCGGAGTCGCACATCTGGCCGATTTGCCAGTGCCGCTTGCCGTGGCCCTGAAGCAGGAACACGTCGTAATTGTCGAAATGCGGGCCGACGCTGCCGCCGGGTGCGGCGTAGCTGATCATCACATCGTCGATACGCCAGCTTGGCAGGAACCGGAAGTGCTCCAGCAGTTCGCTGACTTCCGGAACGAACTGATCCACTGCCTGGACCAGCAGCGTCCACTCACGCTCAGGCAGTTTGCTGAATTCGTCTTCGGCGAACGGGCCGCGACGCAGCTCCCAGGGACGCTCGCCTTTTTCGATGACCAGTCGCGACTCGACCTCTTCTTCCAGGGCCAGACCGGCCAGCTCGTCTGCATCGATCGGACTCTGGAAGTCCGGCAATGCCTGACGGATCAGCAATGGCTTTTTCTGCCAGTAATCACGCATGAAGACGCGCGCGCTGATGCCGCCCAGAAGTTGAAGAGGAATATCAGGATTCATGTGTAAGCCCTTGAAATGAAAACGCCCGGCACAGCCGGGCGTGTGCAAATTGTCTTGCGTGTCAGATGCGCTTGGCTTGAGCTGCCGCGTTGCCGATGTAATTGGCGGGGGTGAGCTTTTTCAGCTCGGCCTTCGCTTCGGCAGGCATGTCCAGGCCGTCGATGAAAGTTTGCAACGCTTCTGGGCTGATGCCCTTGCCGCGTGTCAGTTCTTTCAGCTTTTCGTACGGGTTTTCGATGTTATAGCGACGCATGACCGTCTGGATCGGCTCGGCCAGGACTTCCCAGCAGGCGTCCAGATCAGCCGCGATGCGCTGTTCGTTCAGTTCCAGCTTGCCAATGCCCTTGAGGCTGGCTTCGTAGGCAATCACGCTGTGGGCAAAACCTACGCCCAGATTGCGCAGCACGGTGGAGTCGGTCAGGTCGCGCTGCCAGCGGGAGATTGGCAATTTGCTGGCCAGATGCTGGAACAATGCGTTGGCGATGCCCAGGTTGCCTTCGGAGTTCTCGAAGTCGATCGGGTTGACCTTGTGCGGCATGGTCGAAGAGCCGATCTCGCCCGCGATGGTGCGCTGCTTGAAATAACCCAGGGAGATGTAGCCCCAGATGTCGCGGTCGAAGTCGATCAGAATGGTGTTGAAGCGTGCAACGGCATCGAACAGCTCGGCGATGTAGTCGTGCGGCTCGATCTGAGTGGTGTAGGGGTTGAAGCCCAGACCCAGTTCGTCTTCGATGAACGCGCGCGCGTTCGCTTCCCAATCGATATCGGCATAGGCCGACAGGTGAGCGTTGTAGTTGCCCACTGCACCGTTGATCTTGCCCAGCAGGGGCACTGCCGCGATCTGTGCGATCTGGCGTTCCAGTCGGTAAACGACGTTGGCCAGTTCCTTGCCCAGCGTAGTGGGGGAGGCTGGCTGGCCGTGAGTGCGCGACAGCATTGGCACGTCGGCGAAACGGATGGCCAGTTCACGGATGGAATCGGCGATCTGGCGCATCAGCGGCAGCATGACGGTGTCGCGGCCTTCGCGCAGCATCAGGGCGTGGGACAGGTTGTTGATGTCCTCGCTGGTGCAGGCGAAATGGATGAACTCGCTGACGTTTTCCAGTTCGGGCAGCTTGGCGGCCTGTTCCTTGAGCAGGTATTCCACGGCTTTCACGTCGTGGTTGGTGGTGCGCTCGATCTCTTTCACGCGCTCGGCGTGTTCCACGGAGAAGTCTTCGGCCAGCGTGTTGAGGATGGCGTTGGCCTGCGCGGAGAATGCCGGCACTTCAGTGACCTGCGGATGAGCCGCCAGACGCTGAAGCCAGCGCACTTCGACCATCACGCGAAAACGGATCAGGCCGTATTCGCTGAAAATAGGGCGCAAAGCCTGGGTTTTGCCGGCGTAGCGGCCATCAACAGGGGAAACCGCGGTGAGCGAAGAAAGCTGCATGGGGTGCTCTCGGACAGTCGGGCAACGAAAAGGGCGCGTATCATACATGAAAAATCAGTCCGACTGAGGCGGACTGACCAGCGTAGATCGCACCATGCCTGTGGTGGTGAGGGTCATTGCCGCGCGGCGGTCAGCCGTGCAGCAATGGGTAAAGTTCTTTCAATAGCTTGCGTCGATTGAATACCAGCTGCCAGCGATGACCGCCAACCTGCCGCCACAGCCGCGCCGAGCGAATCCCGGCCAGCAGCAGGGCGCGAATCTTCGATGCGTTGTTGGGTTGCTGCAGGTTGCGCATGTCGCCATGTACCTGAATACGCTGGCGCAATGTGCTCAGCGTGTCCTGATACAGAGCGCCGGTGGCGGCGATCACGTTCTCGTGGGCCACGCCAAAGTGCTCGGCCTGGGACTGAATCACCGGAATTCGTTTGCCGATCACTTCCAGCATGTCGTCACGCTTGGCCAGTTGGCGTTCCAGGCCCAGCATGGCCAGGGCGTAGCGCAACGGCTCGCGTTGCAGTGTCGCGGGGTCGCGTTCCAGAGCGCTGACCATGGCGCGATAGCCTTCATGCAGGTTCAGATCATCGCCGCCGTACACGTCCAGCGTGTCCTTGGGGTCGATCACCAGCAGGCTACCGATCATGCAGCTCATCGCCGCTTCGCTGACCTGACCGGTCTTGGCGATCCGGTCGACCAGTACGGCGGCCTGGAACACGCCACCCAGGGCGGTCAGTTGTTCCTGAGTCGGGGTCATCAACGCTTGTCCTTGCTGGTCCAGGGTTCGGCGACTTCGATTACGCCACCGCCCAGACAGATTTCACCCTCGTAGAACACGACGGACTGGCCGGGTGTGACCGCACGTTGCGGCTCGTCGAACGTGGCGCGATAGCCATCAGCGGTCTTTTCCAGCGTGCAATGCTGGTCGCCTTGGCGATAGCGGACCTTGGCGGTCAGCTTGCGCGGGCTGCTCAGGTCGATGGGGTTGACCCAATAGATCTCCGAAGAGACCAGCGCCCGGGAGAACAGCCATGGATGATCATTGCCCTGGCCCACGATCAGCTCGTTATGTTCCAGGTCCTTGACCAGCACGTACCACGGATCATCGCTGGCGTCTTTCAGGCCGCCGATGCCGAGGCCCTGGCGCTGGCCGATGGTGTGGTACATCAGGCCGCTGTGGCGACCGATCACTTCACCTTCGGTGGTCTTGATCTCGCCGGGCTGGGCGGGCAGGTACTGGCGCAGGAAATCCGTGAAGCGACGCTCGCCGATGAAGCAGATCCCGGTGGAATCCTTTTTCTTGGCGGTCGCCAGGCCATGCTTTTCAGCGATGGCGCGCACTTCCGGCTTTTCCAGTTCACCGACCGGGAACAGGGTTCTGGCGATCTGTTCGCCACCCACGGCATGCAGGAAATAGCTTTGGTCCTTGTTCGGGTCCAGACCCTTGAGCAGTTCGGTGCGGCCATCGATATCGCGGCGGCGCACATAATGGCCGGTGGCAATCAGGTCGGCACCCAGCATCAGGGCGTAGTCGAGGAAGGCCTTGAACTTGATTTCCCGGTTGCAGAGGATGTCCGGGTTGGGGGTGCGGCCGGCCTTGTATTCTTCCAGGAAGTGTTCGAACACATTGTCCCAGTACTCGGCGGCGAAGTTGGCGGTGTGCAGCTTGATGCCGATCTTGTCGCACACAGCCTGGGCGTCGGCCAGGTCTTCGCGGGCGGTGCAATATTCCGTTCCGTCGTCTTCTTCCCAGTTCTTCATGAACAAGCCTTCCACCTGATAACCCTGCTCCATGAGCAGTACGGCGGAAACGGAAGAGTCCACGCCGCCGGACATGCCGACGATCACGCGCTTCATTTCTGAGTTGGAGGGAGCTGGATCACGCATAGGGATTCAATGGGTGGCCTTGAAAAGGACGCGATTCTATCAGGCTGAGGGCGTCCAGTCTCACGCCTTGTCGCGCAGCAGGTCGAGACTGAATCGTTCGGCATTCAAATAGTCGTCCACGCAGCGCAGTACCAGTTCGCTGCGCCAGCGGTCCTGCTCGGCAAGCAGTTCGTCGCGAGTGAGCCAGGTCGGGCCGACGATGCCGTCATCGAGTGCGTAGTCGGGATGATGGCGCAAAGCTTTGGCGGCAAAGCAGATACGCTGATAGGTCACGCCGTTGCTGGGCGCGGTATAGAGGTAAATCCCCACCACGCTGCTCAGTTCGACATCCCAGCCGGTCTCTTCCAGCGTTTCGCGAACAGCCGCGCGCTGCAGGCTTTCGTTCGGGTCAAGATGGCCTGCGGGCTGATTCAGCACCTTGCGACCGCCCTTGATCTCTTCGACGAACAGAAATCGCCCCTGATCCTCGACAATCGTGGCGACGGTAACGTGGGCTTGCCAATCCATAAAGGGCTCCTTCAAGAGAGGAATGAAGCGCGAAGTATAGGGGCTGGAGCCTGCTCTTCGCTTGAACGAAAAAGCCCCGGCGCATGGCCGGGGCTTTCAGGGAGCGACGCTGGATGGCGTCGCCCGGGTTGCCTCTTACAACGCGGCGATGGCTGCGTTCAAGGTTGCGCTTGGACGCATGGCTTTGCTGGTCTTCTCGGCGTTGGCGTAGTAGTAGCCACCGATTTCCACTGGCTTGCCTTGAACCGCATTGAGCTCGGCAACGATTTTTTCTTCGTTGTCGGTCAGGGTCTTGGCCAGCGGAGCGAACTGCGCCTTGAGGGCTGCATCGTCATTCTGAGCTGCCAGCGCCTGTGCCCAGAACAGGGTCAGGTAGAAGTGGCTGCCACGGTTGTCGATGCCGCCGACCTTGCGCGAAGGCGACTTGTTGCGGTCCAGGAACTCGCCAGTGGCCTGGTCGAGGGTCTTGGACAGAACCAGTGCTTTCGGGTTGTTGTAGGCGTTGCCCAGATGCTCCAGGGAAGCAGCCAGGGCGAGGAACTCACCCAGCGAATCCCAGCGCAGGAAGTTTTCTTCCACGAACTGCTGAACGTGCTTCGGTGCCGAGCCGCCAGCGCCGGTTTCGAACAGGCCGCCGCCATTCATCAGCGGGACGATAGACAGCATCTTGGCGCTGGTGCCCAGTTCCATGATCGGGAACAGGTCGGTCAGGTAGTCGCGCAATACGTTACCGGTTACCGAAATGGTGTCCTTGCCGGCGCGGGTGCGTTCCAGGGTCAGCTTCATGGCTTCGACCGGCGACAGGATCTGGATGTCCAGGCCTGAAGTGTCGTGGTCACGCAGGTACTGACGTACTTTCTCGATCATCACGCTGTCGTGCGCACGGGAGGCGTCGAGCCAGAAAATGGCTGGAGTGTTGCTTGCGCGAGCGCGGTTGACGGCCAGTTTGACCCAGTCCTGGATCGGTGCGTCCTTGGCCTGACACATGCGCCAGATATCGCCGGTCTCGACCTTCTGCTCCATGAGCAGATTGCCCTGGCTGTCGGTCACGCGGACCACGCCGTCGGTATTGATCTGGAAGGTCTTGTCGTGCGAACCGTACTCTTCGGCTTTCTGAGCCATCAGGCCGACGTTCGGTACGCTGCCCATGGTGGTCGGATCGAATGCGCCGTTCTTCTTGCAGTCTTCGATGACTGCCTGATAGATGGTGGCGTAGCAGCGGTCCGGGATCACGGCCTTGGCATCGTGCAACTGGCCATCGGTGCCCCACATCTTGCCGGAGTCACGGATCATGGCAGGCATGGACGCATCGACGATCACGTCGCTCGGTACGTGCAGGTTGGTGATGCCCTTGTCGGAGTTGACCATCGCCAGTTGCGGACGAACGGCGTAGACCGCAGCGATGTCAGCCTTGATTTCGGCCTGCTTGTCGGCGGGCAGGGCGCTGATGCGGTCGTACAGGTCGCCGATGCCGTTGTTCAGGTTGAAGCCGATCTGCTTCAGCGTGTCAGCGTGCTTGGTCAGCGCATCCTTGTAGAACTCGTCGACGATCTGGCCGAACATGATCGGATCGGAGATCTTCATCATGGTGGCTTTCAGGTGCACCGAGAACAGTACGCCCTGCTTCTTGGCGTCTTCGATTTCAGCGGCGATGAAGCTGCGCAGTGCCTTGGCGCTCATGACCGAGCAATCGACGATCTCGCCCGCTTTCACGGCGGTTTTTTCTTTCAGGACGGTGGTGGTGCCATCCTGAGCGACCAATTCGATCTTGACGGTGTTGTCCGCTTCGATCTGGGCGGCTTTTTCGCTGCCGTAGAAGTCGCCGTTGCTCATGTGGGCAACGTGGGCCTTGGAGTCGGAAGACCAGGTGCCCATCTTGTGCGGGTGCTTGCGAGCGTAGTTCTTGACCGACAGTGGCGCGCGACGGTCGGAGTTGCCTTCACGCAGAACCGGGTTTACAGCGCTGCCCTTGACCTTGTCGTAGCGGGCGCGGGTTTCTTTTTCTGCGTCAGTGGTCGGTGCTTCAGGGTAGTCGGGAATCTTGAAACCCTGATCCTGAAGCTCCTTGATGGTCGCTTTCAACTGCGGAACCGAAGCACTGATGTTGGGCAATTTGATGATGTTGGCTTCTGGCGTGGTGGCCAGTTTGCCGAGCTCGGCGAGATGATCCGGCACTTGTTGATCGGCGCCAAGCGACTCCGGGAAGCTGGAAAGAACGCGGCCTGCCAGGGAGATATCACGCGTTTCCACGTCGATATCGGAGGAGGCGGTGAACGCTTCGATAATGGGCAGCAGCGAATAGGTGGCGAGGGCCGGAGCTTCGTCGGTGAAGGTATAGATGATCTTCGAGCGGTTGGACATTCGTATTAACTCTCTGTTTTGCTGAGCATGCACAAAATCTCGATACGCGCAGGGTATGCACTCTGCTCACAGTTCAGTCATGAGCCTGGGTCGAGGTTTATTCGCGGTGATGTTGGGTGCATCAGTCGAGCGTCAAGCTGCCGGGCCGAGCTCCGGTCCGGCGCATCTGTAAGGCTGAGAGGTCTGGTTCAGACGGGTCAGCCTTTATGACTCTGCGGTCACGGCGCGCAGTATATCAAACCCTTGGCGCCAAGCATTAATGCTATGCGTGCTATCGAATAATGAATATTCGCCGTTGGTCGAACGAGACCGCTCTGGGTCAATGTTTTCGGGTGTTTTATGGTGTTCACACAGGGCGCTTCGGTTGGCGGTTGACAGTGGACGTGGCTACGCTGAATGCCTGTCACGCAGTCCAATCAGACCCGAAAGCGGAGTCAGTCATTGAATACCAGAGAATAAGCATTCCAGATGGTGGGTGAAAAGATAACGGTCAACCCCGATCACTCCCTGAGCGTACCCGACACACCGATCATTCCCTATATAGAAGATGACGGAACCGGTGTCGACATCAGCCCGGTGATGATCAAGGTCTTGGATGCGGCTGTTGAAAAGGCGTACGGCGGTCAGCGCAGGATTTCCTGGATGGAGGTCTATGCGGGAGAGAAGGCGACCCAAGTCTATGGCCCCGACACCTGGCTGTCTGATGAAGCCCTCGACACGGTCAGGGAATACGTTGTGTCCACAAGGGATCGCTGACCACGCTTGTCGGCGGCGGCATACGCTCGCTCAATGTTGAGTTGCGCCGGGCACCAGGCTGTCGGACACCGTTGCGATGTTCGAGGTCGCGCGGGGTACTGCTCCCGGGCAGGAGGGCAAGGACCAGGTCAATCCGGGGTCGGTGGTTCTATCGGCCGAAATATGGATGTGTGGAGGCGGGGGGATCATCAAAGGCACCAACGGCGCAATCTCCGCTAAAACGGTGACCTATGACTTTGAGCAGTTGATGGAGGGCGCAACGTTGTTGTCCTCCTCAGCGTTCGGCGATGCGCTCATTGAGCACATGTAAACCGCCCCAGCTATCAGAAACGGCCGGTTCAATCACTTCAGAACCGGCTGCCTCCTATGGCTGGCGTTTGTGGTGGTTCGCCCTAGGCTGGCACATTTGAAGCTTTCTGGGTTGCATTCGAACCCTCGGTCGCAGCGCTGACGCCTGCCGTGACCGTGGTTATATTGACTGCATGCAAACCCTTCGGGCCCTGGATAATCTCGAAGCTGACCGGCTGGCCCGCCTTGAGTGTTTTGTATCCATCCATGTGGATAGCCGAATAATGAGCGAACAGATCTTCATTCTTGCCGTCGGCAAGGATAAATCCATAGCCTTTTGCATTATTGAACCACTTGACTTTACCACTGAGCATAGCCATATCCCTCTGCAAAGGACTCCGTCTGGAGTATCATCCACCTCAATCCGCCTGACCTAAAAAATTTTGGTTGACTGCGCGGACCCTTTTTACCCAATGTGGGCTCTATTGTTTGTAACACCGTTTAGCTGATAGTCAAGGTCATGCGGCAGTCCAATTCAAAACTGGTCAGATCGCGACTCAGGCTCAATCCGCCCTTTACCACGAACGTTTCTTTCCATGCATGCATTCAGCAAGATTCGACTAACATTCAATCAGGATGGTCCGCAATCACACGAGGACGACTCGGCTGGCATCGCAGTGCAGGACGCCAAGCCGACCCTGCAGGCGCCACCGATGTACAAGGTGGTTTTATTTAACGATGACTACACCCCGATGGATTTCGTCGTTGAAGTGCTCGAGGTGTTTTTTAACCTGAATCGTGAGCTGGCTACCAAGGTCATGCTGGCCGTCCATACAGAGGGACGGGCAGTCTGCGGATTGTTTACCCGCGACATCGCCGAGACCAAGGCAATGCAGGTCAATCAATACGCCAGGGAGAGCCAGCATCCACTACTCTGTGAGATCGAGAAGGACGGTTAATCGCCGACCACTTGGGTATGAGGTGAAGCTATGTTAAACCGTGAGCTCGAAGTCACCCTCAATCTGGCCTTCAAGGAAGCTCGTTCAAAACGTCATGAGTTCATGACGGTCGAGCACCTCCTGCTGGCCTTATTGGATAATGAGGCTGCAGCCACTGTCTTGCGTGCCTGCGGCGCAAACCTCGATAAGCTCAAGCATGATCTGCAGGAGTTTATCGACTCCACCACTCCACTGATCCCCGTCCACGACGAGGATCGCGAAACCCAGCCGACGTTGGGTTTCCAGCGCGTCCTGCAGCGCGCAGTCTTCCACGTACAGAGCTCCGGCAAGCGTGAAGTGACCGGTGCCAATGTGCTGGTTGCGATTTTCAGTGAGCAGGAAAGCCAGGCCGTGTTTCTGCTCAAGCAGCAGAGCGTTGCCCGGATTGATGTCGTCAATTACATCGCCCACGGAATCTCCAAGGTTCCGGGGCATGGCGAACACTCTTCTGAAGGTGAGCAAGATATGCAGGACGACGAGGGCGGTGAAGCATCTTCCTCTGGCAATCCTCTGGATGCCTATGCCAGCAATCTGAACGAACTGGCCCGTCAGGGGCGCATCGATCCGCTGGTCGGCCGCGAAAGCGAAGTCGAGCGTGTCGCACAGATCCTGGCGCGTCGTCGCAAAAACAACCCTTTGCTGGTCGGTGAGGCGGGTGTCGGCAAGACAGCGATCGCCGAGGGTCTGGCCAAGCGCATTGTGGACAATCAGGTCCCTGACCTGCTTGCCAGCAGTGTCGTCTACTCGCTCGACCTCGGTGCGCTGCTGGCCGGTACCAAATACCGTGGCGATTTCGAGAAGCGCTTCAAGGCGCTGCTCAATGAACTGCGCAAGCGTCCGCATGCGATTCTGTTCATCGATGAGATCCACACGATCATTGGTGCGGGTGCTGCGTCCGGCGGCGTCATGGACGCTTCGAATCTGCTCAAGCCATTACTGTCTTCGGGTGATATTCGTTGCATCGGCTCGACCACCTTCCAGGAATTCCGCGGGATTTTCGAGAAGGACCGAGCGCTTGCACGCCGCTTCCAGAAAGTCGATGTGTCCGAGCCTTCGGTCGAGGACACCATTGGCATCCTGAGAGGCCTCAAGGGGCGTTTCGAGCAGCATCACAGCATCGAGTACAGTGATGAGGCGCTGCGCGCCGCAGCCGAACTTGCATCACGCTACATCAATGATCGTCACATGCCTGACAAGGCAATCGACGTGATCGATGAGGCGGGCGCCTACCAGCGTCTGCAGCCGGTGGAGCAGCGAGTGAAGCGAATCGACGTGCCTCAGGTCGAGGACATCGTCGCCAAGATCGCGCGTATTCCCCCGAAACACGTCAACAGTTCCGACAAGGAACTGCTGCGTAATCTGGAGCGCGACCTCAAGCTCACGGTGTTCGGTCAGGATGCAGCAATCGATTCGCTGTCCACTGCGATCAAGCTGTCCCGTGCAGGCCTCAAGTCGCCGGACAAGCCAGTCGGCTCGTTCCTGTTCGCAGGTCCGACCGGTGTCGGCAAGACCGAGGCGGCTCGTCAGCTGGCCAAGGCGCTGGGCGTCGAGCTGATTCGTTTCGACATGTCCGAGTATATGGAGCGGCACACCGTTTCACGTCTCATCGGCGCGCCTCCGGGTTACGTCGGGTTCGATCAGGGCGGTCTGCTGACCGAGGCCATCACGCGTCAGCCGCATTGCGTGCTGTTGCTCGATGAAATCGAGAAGGCGCATCCGGAAGTCTTCAACCTGCTGCTGCAGGTCATGGACCACGGTACGCTGACTGACAACAACGGGCGCAAGGCCGATTTCCGCAACGTGATCGTGATCATGACCACCAACGCCGGTGCTGAATCGGCTGCGAGGGCCTCGATCGGTTTCACTCATCAGGATCACTCTTCCGATGCAATGGAAGTGATCAAGAAGAGCTTCACGCCGGAATTCCGCAACCGTCTCGACACGATCATCCAGTTTGGCCGTCTCAGCCACGAAGTCATCAAGAGCGTGGTGGACAAGTTCCTCACCGAGCTTCAGGCGCAGCTGGAAGACAAGCGTGTACTGCTCGAAGTCTCCGACGCGGCCAGAAGCTGGCTGGCGCAGGGTGGCTACGATGCGGCGATGGGCGCTCGACCAATGGCTCGTCTGATTCAGGACAAGATCAAGCGGCCACTGGCTGAAGAGATCCTGTTCGGCGAATTGTCAGAGCACGGCGGTGTGGTCCACATCGACATCAAGGACGGCGAGATCACGTTCGACTACGAAACCACGGCAGAGATGGCGTGATGGAGTAGGGGATGCGCCCGGAAACGGGCGCGGTCCCGGATCTGTTCGGATTGTCCTCAATTGTCAGAAACAAAAACGCCCGGCATATGCCGGGCGTTTTTGTTGATGCCTGATTAACGAGCGCGGTAGGTGATACGCCCTTTGCTCAAGTCATAGGGCGTCAACTCTACACGCACCTTGTCACCGGTCAGAATACGGATGTAATTCTTGCGCATCTTGCCGGAGATATGCGCGGTTACGACGTGCCCGTTTTCCAACTCCACGCGAAACATGGTGTTGGGCAGGGTGTCGACGACAGTGCCTTCCATTTCGAAGCTGTCTTCTTTCGACATGCAGTAAAGCCCTCGGTATACAAATGAGTGGCCCGGTGCAAGTGGCGCCAGGCAAAAGCGGCGTGCATTGTGCCCGAAAAAACCTGTTTAAGCCAAGGGGTTCAATACAGAGTGACCCATCTTTGATTGGTAAGCAGCTCGATGGGGCGATATTGGGTCTTGTAATTCATCTTTTTGCAGTTCTTTATCCAGTAGCCCAGGTACACCGCATGCAACTGCAACCTCGCGGCTTCAGCGATCTGCCACAAGATTGCATAACGGCCCAGGCTTCGGCGTTCTTCTTCGGGCTCGTAAAAGGTATAGACCGCAGAAAGACCGTTGGGCAGCAGGTCAGTCACCGCCACTGCGAGAAGACGACCCTCGAGACGGAACTCATAAAAGCGTGAAAACGGTAGGTCGCGCACCAGAAACGTCGAAAACTGATCGCGACTCGGTGGAAACATGTCGCCATCGGCATGCCGCTGTTCGATGTAGCGCTGGTAGAGATCGAAGTATTCCTGAGTAAAAACCGGCTTGGTACTGCGCACCTGAATGTCGGCGTTGCGCTTGAGAATGCGTTTTTGCTGGCGGTCGGGCACGAACAGATTCACGGGGATGCGTGCAGGCACGCAGGCACTGCAGTTCTGGCAGTGAGGGCGGTAAAGGTGATCGCCGCTACGCCGAAAACCCATATCGGACAGGTCGGCATAAACCTGAACATCCATAGGTTGGCTGGGGTCCAGAAACAGCGTCGTCGCCTGCTCTTCAGGCAAGTAACTGCAGGTATGGGGTTGAGTGGCATAAAACTTAAGCCGCGCCAGCTCCGTCATGATCGCCCCCTTGTCGAAAAACCTTTAATCATGAGTGTATGCCAGCCTGTCAAACTCGCCTAGGCAACCAGTCTGCGTTAGTCGGTTGATCCAGATGACGGTTCAAATAATCGGCAAAGGCCTGCCGTGGAATCGAACGGGCGCCGAAGCTGTGCAAGTGCTGAGTCGGCATCTGGCAGTCGATCAGAACGAAGCCCCAGGCTTGCAGGCGTTCCACCAGCGTGGCGAATCCGACCTTGGAAGCGTTGTCTGCGCGGCTGAACATGGACTCCCCGAAAAACAGTTGCCCCATCGCCAGGCCATAAAGGCCACCGACCAGAACATCGTTTTCCCAGACCTCGACGCTGTGGGCGTGTCCACGGCGATGCAGCTCAAGGTAGGCGTCCTGCATCGAACGGGTTATCCAGGTTTCATTGGCGTAACTGCGAGGCGCAGCGCAGGCTTGTATGACGGCGGCGAAGTCCTGATCGAAGGTGACGGTGTAGCGAGCCTGGCGCAGAACCTTGCCGAGACTGCGCGAGACGTGCAGTTCTTCTGGCAGCAGCACGGTTCTCGGGTCGGGCGACCACCACAGGATGGGCTGGCCGTCCTGAAACCAGGGAAAGCAGCCGTGACGGTAGGCGCGAATCAGGCGGTCGGCAGAAAGGTCTCCACCCGCAGCGAGCAATCCGTTTGGCTCGCGAAGGGCCTTGTCCAGTGGCGGAAAATCGAGGCTGTTGCGTTGTAACCAGGTCAGCATGGGCATCACGACTTTGCGGAAGGGGAGGGCGCATGCGATACGTGTTTGCAACTCCGTGCGGCAAACGCGGTCACAAGCGGTCGTCATTATGGCGCTTGTCGGCTGCTTGCGGTAGGGCGCGCAAAGGATCGCGGGGTCATGGGCGCCGTGTTGCGGGCTGTTGGCAGAATCCTGCCATAAGCCTTTGTCACAAAAGAAAATGCGTGCTCAAATTGAACGCTGTCGACGATGCATGAGGATGGTCGACCTCTACGCAGGCTTTTTTATCAGGCATGAAACCGTTCAAGCGAGTTTTCGTACAGACCTCAAGGCCTCTAAGGCCTTACAATGCCGGCTTTGCGCATTATCATTCAAACGGTTCTCGATCAGGCCTCACAGCGGGCTGTGGCCTTTTTTATCAGGGCGCAGCCGGTGCCGGCGACAGCCGTTCAACGTCAATCAACGAGATGTTCGCGCTCCAGCGCAGGAAATAAAGCGTTTTGAAGAAATCCACACCAGCACCCAGCGCTGTTCCGCTTTGGCGACAGCAACTGCATTACCGGCTCAAGGAAGGTGCCTTGATCGCCTTCGGCGCCCTGTGCCTGTACCTGATGATGGCGTTATTGACCTACGATCAGAGCGATCCGGGCTGGAGCCATACCAGCAGCGCCGCTCAAGTGCAGAATGCTGCCGGGCGTGCCGGTGCGTTCTGTGCCGACATCCTGTTCATGGTGCTGGGTTACTTCGCCTATATCTTTCCGCTGCTGCTGGCCATCAAGGCCTGGCAGGTGTTCCGTCATCGTCACGAACCCTGGCAGTGGAGCGGCTGGCTGTTCTCCTGGCGCCTGATCGGTCTGGTGTTTCTGGTGCTGGCAGGTGCTGCGCTGGCGCACATCCATTTTCACTTCGCAGCAGGCTTTCCGGGTTCTGCCGGTGGCGTGCTGGGTGAAGTCCTAGGCGATTTGGCCAAGAAAGCATTGAACATCCAGGGCAGCACCTTGCTGTTCATTGCGCTGTTCCTGTTTGGTCTGACCGTATTCACCGACCTGTCCTGGTTCAAGGTCATGGACGTGACCGGCAAGATCACCCTGGACCTGTTCGAGCTGTTCCAGGGTGCCGCCAACCGCTGGTGGGCTGCCCGTGTCGAGCGCAGGCAGATGGTCGCGCAATTGCGTGAAGTCGATATGCAGGTCAACGACGTGGTCGCGCCTGCGGCGTCCGATCGCCGTGAGCAGGCCAAGGCCCGCGAGCGGATCATCGAGCGTGAAGTGTCCCTCAGCAAGCACATGACCGAGCGTGAAAAGCATGTGCCTGCGGTCATTGCTCCTGCACCTTCGCGTCCGCCCGAGCCCAGCAAGCGCGTGCAGAAGGAAAAGCAGGCCCCGCTGTTCGTTGACAGCGCAGTCGAAGGCACCCTGCCACCGATCTCGATTCTTGATCCGGCGGAGAAGAAGCAGCTCAATTATTCCCCCGAGTCCCTGGCGGCTGTGGGGCATCTGCTGGAAATCAAGCTCAAGGAGTTCGGTGTCGAGGTCACGGTGGATTCCATTCATCCGGGTCCTGTGATTACTCGCTACGAAATCCAGCCGGCGGCGGGCGTCAAGGTCAGCCGTATTTCCAACCTGGCCAAGGACCTTGCGCGTTCGCTGGCAGTGACCAGCGTACGTGTGGTCGAGGTCATTCCCGGCAAGACCACTGTGGGTATCGAGATTCCCAACGAGGACCGCCAGATCGTGCGTTTCTCCGAGGTTCTTTCGACGCCGGAATATGACAACGCCAAGTCTCCGGTGACGCTGGCGCTCGGTCACGACATCGGCGGCAAACCGGTGATTACCGATCTGGCCAAGATGCCGCACCTGCTGGTGGCGGGTACCACCGGTTCCGGTAAGTCGGTGGGTGTGAACGCGATGATCCTGTCGATCCTGTTCAAGTCCGGGCCGGATGATGCCAAGCTGATCATGATCGACCCGAAGATGCTGGAACTGTCGATCTACGAAGGCATTCCGCACCTGCTGTGTCCGGTGGTGACCGACATGAAGGACGCTGCCAACGCATTGCGCTGGAGCGTGGCCGAGATGGAGCGTCGCTACAAGCTGATGGCCAAGATGGGCGTGCGTAACCTGTCGGGCTTCAACCAGAAGGTCAAGGACGCCCAGGACGCCGGCGAGCCGCTGGCAGATCCGCTCTACAAGCGTGAAAGCATCCATGACGAAGCG
The DNA here is from genome assembly GCF_900184295.1 of Pseudomonas viridiflava. NCBI lineage: Bacteria > Pseudomonadati > Pseudomonadota > Gammaproteobacteria > Pseudomonadales > Pseudomonadaceae > Pseudomonas > Pseudomonas viridiflava. Next base: position 3,603,594 of record NZ_LT855380.1, on the reverse strand, counting down.
CCGCTGCTGACCAAGTTGCCAACCATCGTGGTCGTGGTGGACGAATTCGCCGACATGATGATGATCGTCGGCAAGAAGGTTGAAGAACTCATTGCCCGTATCGCCCAGAAGGCTCGTGCTGCGGGTATTCACCTGATCCTCGCGACCCAGCGGCCGTCGGTCGATGTGATCACCGGTCTGATCAAGGCCAACATCCCGACGCGCATGGCGTTCCAGGTGTCGAGCAAGATCGACTCACGGACCATCATCGATCAGGGCGGTGCCGAGCAACTGCTGGGCCACGGTGACATGCTGTACATGCCTCCGGGCACCAGCCTGCCGATTCGTGTGCACGGTGCGTTCGTTTCCGACGAAGAGGTGCACCGCGTGGTGGAGGCCTGGAAACTGCGCGGCACCCCGGACTACAACGACGATATTCTGGCTGGCGTCGAAGAGGCCGGCAGCGGCTTCGATGGCGGTGGCGGTGAAGGCGGTGAGGACAGCGAAAGCGATGCGCTCTACGACGAAGCCGTCAAATTTGTACTCGAGAGTCGTCGTGCGTCGATTTCCGCTGTACAGCGCAAGCTCAAGATTGGCTACAACCGCGCGGCGCGCATGATCGAGGCGATGGAGATGGCGGGTGTCGTGACCTCCATGAACACCAACGGCTCCCGCGAAGTCATTGCCCCCGGCCCGATGCGTGACTGATTGCAAAACTGCGTCGACAGCGGGTTCTGCCCGCTGTCGTGACATCCAATGACTGCAAAGAGGAATTCCATGCGTCTTATCCGCATGCTGCTGGCAACCGCACTGACTTTTTCCGTGATCCCCGCCCATGCAGACAGCAAGGACGTGACACGCCTGACCCAGTTGCTGGAAAACTCCCGCACCCTGACCGCACGCTTCTCCCAGTTGACGCTGGATGGTGGCGGCACCCAATTGCAGGAAACCACGGGTGAAATGGCGCTGCAACGCCCCGGCCTGTTCAACTGGCACACTGACGCACCTCAGGAGCAACTGATGGTGTCCGACGGCAAGAAAGTCTCGCTGTGGGATCCGGATCTCGAGCAGGTCACCATCAAGACCCTCGATCAACGCCTGACCCAGACCCCGGCGCTGCTGCTCTCCGGTGACGTGTCGAAGATCAGCGAAAGCTTTGACATCACCGCCAAGGAAGCGGGCGGCGTGATCGACTTCGTGCTCAAGCCCAAGACCAAGGACACGTTGTTCGACAGCCTGCGCCTGTCGTTCCGTAACGGCATCATCAACGACATGCAGTTGGTCGACAGCGTCGGCCAGCGTACCAATATCCTGTTCACCGGCGTCAAGGCCAACGAGCCTATCGCTGCCAGCAAGTTTCAGTTCCAGATTCCCAAGGGTGCTGATGTCATTCAAGAGTAAGAAGGCCTGATCCCGAACCATGGACCTGTTTAGCCGTGAACCCATCGCCCAGCCACTGGCCGCACGTCTGCGTGCGACCAATCTGGACGAATACGTCGGTCAGGAGCACGTGCTGGCTCATGGCAAGCCTCTGCGCGAGGCGCTGGAGCAGGGCGCGCTGCACTCCATGATCTTCTGGGGGCCGCCGGGCGTGGGCAAGACCACGCTCGCCCGGCTGCTGGCCAAGGTGTCGGATGCCCACTTCGAAACGGTTTCTGCCGTATTGGCCGGGGTAAAGGAAATTCGCCAGGCCGTCGAGGTCGCCAAGCAGCAGGCAGGTCAGTACGGTCGACGTACGATTCTGTTCGTTGACGAAGTGCACCGTTTCAACAAGTCGCAGCAGGATGCGTTTCTGCCGTATGTCGAAGACGGGACCCTGATTTTCATCGGTGCGACCACCGAGAACCCGTCCTTCGAACTGAACAACGCCTTGCTGTCCCGGGCACGGGTCTATGTGCTCAAGAGCCTCGACGAAACCGCACTGCGCAAGCTGGTTCATCGTGCACTGACCGAGGATCGCGGTCTGGGACAGCGCCAGCTGACCTTGAACGATGAAGGCTTTGCGATTCTCATGGCGGCCGCCGACGGTGACGGGCGTCGCATGCTCAACCTGCTCGAGAACGCTTCCGATCTTGCCGAAGATGGCAGTGAGATCGGCACCGAACTGCTGCAAAGCCTGCTGGGCGATAGCCGACGTCGTTTCGACAAGGGCGGTGAAGCGTTCTACGACCAGATATCCGCGCTGCACAAGTCGATTCGCGGGTCCAACCCGGATGCTGCCCTGTACTGGTTCGCGCGTATGATCGACGGCGGCTGTGACCCGTTGTACCTGGCGCGCCGTGTCGTGCGCATGGCCAGTGAGGATATCGGCAACGCCGATCCACGCGCTTTGCCGCTGTGCATGTCAGCCTGGGATGTTCAGGAGCGCCTCGGCAGTCCGGAAGGCGAGTTGGCGGTCGCTCAGGCCATTGTCTATCTGGCCTGCGCGCCTAAAAGCAACGCGGTGTACATGGCGTTCAAGAGCGCCATGCGCGAAGCGTCCGAGCACGGGTCGCTCGAGGTTCCGTTGCACCTGCGCAATGCACCGACCAAGCTGATGAAGCAACTCGGCTATGGCGAAGAATACCGCTACGCCCATGACGAGCCCGATGCCTACGCGGCAGGCGAAGATTACTTTCCTGACGAGCTTGAACCGCGCCAGTATTATCAGCCGGTTCCTCGTGGGCTCGAACTCAAGATCGGCGAAAAGCTCAGGCATCTGAACGCGCTGGATGAAGCCAGCCCCCGCAAGCGGAGAAAGTAGTGATTCAGACCATTCTTGCGGTGTCGATCGCCGGTATCGCTGGTACATTATTGCGCTTCGCGGCAGGTACCTGGGTCAGTGCCCACTGGCCGCGCTATTTTTATACGGCGACGCTGGCGGTCAACATCGTCGGCTGCCTGATCATCGGCATACTGTACGGGCTGTTTCTGCTGCGCCCTGAAGTGCCCATCGAAATTCGAGCCGGCCTGATCGTCGGTTTTGTAGGGGGTCTGACGACCTTTTCATCCTTTTCACTGGATACGCTGCGCCTGCTGGAAAGCGGGCAACTGCCGCTGGCCCTGGGCTATGCCGGTATCAGCGTGTTCTGCGGGCTGCTCGCAACGTGGGTTGGCCTGTCCCTGACCAGACTTTGATAGACGAGAGAACGATATGCTCGATTCCAAACTGTTACGTACTCAACTTCAGGACGTAGCGGATCGCCTGGCTTCCCGTGGCTTTACACTGGACGTGGCCCGTATTGAAGCGCTGGAAGCCCAGCGCAAGGTTGTGCAGACCCGCACCGAACAGTTGCAGGCCGAGCGTAACGCCCGTTCCAAATCCATCGGTCAGGCCAAGCAACGCGGCGAAGACATTGCGCCACTGATGGCGGACGTCGAGCGCATGGGCACCGAACTGAGCGAAGGCAAGGTCGAGCTGGACGGCATTCAGGCCGAACTGGACGCGCTGGTACTCAATATCCCGAACCTGCCACACGAATCGGTTCCGGTAGGCGCCGATGAAGACGGCAACGTCGAGGTGAGCACCTGGGGCACGCCAACCCGCTTCGATTTCGAGGTCAAGGACCACGTCGCGCTGGGCGAACAATACGGCTGGCTGGATTTCGAAACCGCCGCCAAGCTGTCTGGCGCGCGTTTTGCCCTGCTGCGTGGCCCTATCGCACGTCTGCATCGTGCGCTGGCCCAGTTCATGATCAACCTGCACATCAACGAGCATGGCTACGAAGAGGCTTACACGCCTTATCTGGTTCAGGCGCCTGCGCTGCAGGGCACCGGTCAATTGCCGAAGTTCGAAGAAGACCTGTTCAAGATTTCCCGTGAAGGCGAAGCGGATCTGTACCTGATCCCGACCGCCGAAGTGTCGCTGACCAACATCGTGTCTGGGGAGATTCTGGACGCCAAGCAGCTGCCGATGAAGTTCGTCGCCCACACGCCATGCTTCCGCAGCGAAGCGGGCGCGTCGGGTCGTGACACTCGCGGCATGATTCGCCAGCATCAGTTCGACAAGGTCGAGATGGTGCAGATCGTTGCGCCGGACGAGTCCATGGCCGCCCTTGAATCGCTGACCGGCAACGCCGAACGCGTGCTGCAACTGCTGGAGCTGCCTTACCGCAAACTGGCGCTGTGCACCGGCGACATGGGTTTCAGCGCCGTGAAGACCTACGACCTTGAAGTCTGGATTCCGAGCCAGGACAAGTACCGTGAAATCTCCTCGTGCTCCAACTGCGGGGACTTCCAGGCGCGTCGCATGCAGGCTCGCTGGCGCAACCCGGAAACCGGCAAGCCGGAACTGGTGCATACACTGAATGGCTCCGGTCTCGCGGTAGGGCGTACGCTGGTCGCGGTGCTGGAAAACTATCAGCAGGCAGACGGTTCGATTCGTGTGCCTGACGTTCTCAAGCCCTACATGGGCGGCCTTGAGGTCATCGGTTAAATGGAATTTCTGCCGCTGTTCCATAACCTGCGTGGCAGTCGCGTGCTGGTGGTCGGCGGCGGTGAAATCGCCCTGCGCAAATCCCGGCTGATCTTCGAGGCGGGTGCCGTTATTCGCGTCGTCGCACCGGAAATCGAAAGCCAGTTGCGCGAACTGGTCGTCCAGAGCGGCGGTGAGCTGATTCTGCGTGGTTATCACGAAGATGATCTGGACGGCTGCGTGCTGATCATCGCCGCGACCGACGATGAACCCCTCAACGCCCAGGTTTCCCACGATGCCCGTGCGCGTTGCGTGCCGGTCAACGTGGTGGATGCGCCTGCGCTGTGCACGGTCATCTTCCCGGCCATCGTCGACCGCTCACCGCTGGTGATTGCAGTGTCCAGTGGCGGCGATGCGCCGGTGCTGGCGCGACTCATCCGCGCCAAGCTGGAAACCTGGATTCCCTCGACCTACGGGCAACTGGCCGGTCTGGCCGCGCGCTTCCGTCATCAGGTCAAAGGGCTGTTTCCGAACGTCCAGCAGCGCCGTGCATTTTGGGAAGATGTTTTTCAAGGTGCCATTGCCGATCGTCAACTGGCCGGGCAGGGCGCGGAAGCCGAGCGCCTGCTGATTGCCAAGATCGCAGGTGAACCGCCAGCGGAAACCGGCGAGGTTTATCTGGTGGGCGCAGGCCCTGGCGATCCTGACTTGCTGACGTTCAAGGCCTTGCGCCTGATGCAGCAGGCGGACGTGGTGCTCTACGACCGTCTGGTGGCGCCGACCATTCTCGATCTGTGCCGCCGTGATGCGGAACGGGTCTATGTCGGCAAGCGCCGTTCCGAACATGCCGTACCGCAGGATCAGATCAACAAGCAACTCGTCGATCTGGCCAAGCAGGGCAAGCGGGTGGTTCGTCTCAAGGGCGGCGATCCGTTCATCTTCGGCCGTGGTGGCGAGGAAATCGAAGAACTGGCGGCTCACGGCATTCCGTTTCAGGTGGTTCCCGGCATTACAGCCGCCAGCGGTTGTGCGGCCTACGCCGGCATTCCGTTGACCCACCGCGATCATGCGCAATCGGTGCGTTTCATCACCGGTCACCTCAAGGATGGCTCCACCGATTTGCCGTGGTCCGATCTGGTGGCCCCGGCGCAGACCCTGGTGTTCTACATGGGATTGATCGGTTTGCCGGTGATCTGCCAGGAGCTGATCAGGCATGGTCGTTCTGCGGACACGCCAGCGGCGCTGGTTCAGCAGGGCACCACGACCAATCAGCGAGTGTTCACGGGCACGCTGGCCAACCTGCCGCAACTGGTGGCCGAGCACGAAGTGCATGCGCCGACGCTGGTGATCATTGGCGAAGTGGTTCAGTTGCGTGAAAAGCTGGCCTGGTTCGAAGGCAATCAGGCGACCGTCTGATGCCACTTGATGGATAGCCCGCCGGGCTATCCATTGTCATGCTGTTTACTTCTCCCAGACGCCCATCCCGGACAGCCGTTCGCGATCATGGCTGGCCTCAAGGTTCAATGCCGGGCCTTTGGGGATGATCCCGGTCGGATTGATGGTGCGATGGCTAGCGTAATAGTGGCCTTTGATGTGCTCGAAATTCACCGTCTCGGCGACACCCGGCCACTGGTACAGCTCGCGCAACCAGTTGCTGAGGTTCGGGTAGTCCGCGATACGCCGCTGGTTGCACTTGAAGTGGCTGTAATAAACCGCGTCGAAGCGCACGATGGTGGTGAACAGCCTCACGTCGGCCTCGGTCAGGTGCTCGCCTGCCAGATAGCGCTTCTCGCCCAGCAGGTTTTCCAGTTCGCCCAGTTCCGCAAACACGTCATCAAACGCTTCTTCGTAGGCATGCTGCGAGGTGGCAAAGCCTGCGCGATACACGCCGTTGTTGACGGCGGGGTAAATGCGTTCGTTGAGCTCGTCGATAGTCGCCTGCAGCGCTGATGGATAGAAATCCAGGCGGTTGCCGGTCAGTTCATCAAATGCCGAGTTGAACATGCGGATTATCTCCGCCGACTCGTTGCTGACAATGCGCTGCTGCTGTTTATCCCACAACACCGGCACGGTGACCCGGCCCGTGTATTGAGGGTCATCCGCGGTGTAGCGCTGATGCAGGAAGGTCAGGTTGTCGAGGGCGTCGCCGCTGGAGCCTTTCTGCTGGTCAAAGGTCCAGCCGTTTTCGAGCATCAGCCAACTGACGACCGAAACGTCGATCAGACTCTCCAGCCCCTTGAGCTTGCGCAGGATCAGCGTGCGATGCGCCCATGGGCAGGCGAGGGAAACATACAGATGGTAGCGGCCTGCCTGTGCTTCGAAACCGCCATCGCCTGACGGTCCAGGTTTACCGTCGGCTGTAACCCAGCTACGACGCTGGGCGTTTTCGCGCTGGAAGGCACCGTCTTTGCTGCTTTCGTACCACTGGTCCTGCCAGCGTCCTTCGACCAGAAGGCCCATGTCTGAATCCCCATTTCTGAATTAAGTACAGCTTGGAGATCAGTCTAGTGACATCGGTTCGACCGAAAAACGCAAATTCTGACCGATCATTATCGATAAAGCCGATCGGTCACAGATCCTTGTTGCGGCGCTCCCAGAGTGTCTGCGCCTGCACAAACGCTTCATCACGCGCGATGCCGAGGCCGCGTAACGCCAGGGCCATGGTCGAGATCAGCGCGAGTTGCGGGTAACTGTCCTCAAGTTCGCCTCGCCACAAACCGACCAGTTGCGCCGGGTCGAGCGTGGCGGGTTTGACGTGGCGTCGCGGCGAGAGGGCTGGCCATTCCTCGTCCCAAGGCTGTCCGCCGGTCGTGCCGTACAGATGGCTGATGGTGTCCGGGTTGATCTCGATCTCACCGCCATCGCCCTTGACCACGATGGCGTTGTCACCCAGCAGGCTGCTGGCATCACGGTGAACGCTCTGATAACCCGGATGGAAAATGCTTTGCAGCCCGCAGCGCGCCTGCAAAGGATTGAGAATCCGCGCCAGCGAATGAATTGGCGAGCGCAGCCCGAGCGTGTTGCGCAGGTCAATCATGCGCTGTAGTTGCGGTGCCCAGTCGGCGAGTGGCATGAACGCCAGATTGCCCTGTGCCATCGCTGTTTCGACCGACGACCAGTTGCGACACAGCGGAATATTCAGCAAACCGAGCAACTGCTCGGTGTACAGCCGACCGGCCGTATGAGCTCCGCCGCCGTGCAGCAGGATCCTGATGCCATTCTGGGACAGGCACTTGGCGGCCAGCAGATACCAGGGCAGGTGACGTTTCTTGCCTGCGTAGGTCGGCCAGTCGATGTCGATCTGGATGGGCGGCGCATTCAGGCGTTCGCGTACGGCTTCGGTGAAACCGGCCAGTTCCTCCGGGCTTTCTTCCTTATGGCGCAGCAGCATCAGAAAAGCGCCGAGCTGGGTATCCTCGACCTTTTCGTCAAGCACCATACCCATGGCCTCGCGCGCTTCTTCGCGCGTCAGGTTGCGTGCGCCACGTTTGCCTTTGCCCAGAATGCGGACAAACTGGGCAAAAGGGTGTTCTTCAGGTGTTTCGGTGACAAGCGGGGCGTAGTCGTTCATATGCAGTTGGTCGGCTTTGGCAGGCCCGCCAGCTTGGCGGCAAGTTTGGCGGGGGTGCCGTTGAACAGGCGATTGAGGTGCATGCTGTTGCCTTTTTCGGCACCCAGTTTCAGTGCGGTGTACTTGATCAGCGGCCGGGTCGCCGGAGACAGCTGAAACTCTGCATAAAAGCCACGCAATAGTTCGAGGATCTCGACGTGTTCGGGCGTCAGCGTCAGGCCTTCTTCGCCAGCCAGTGCATGGGCGATGTCCATCGACCAATCGTTCAGGTCCGTGAGGAACCCGTCCTTGTCGAGTTCCAGTGTGCGCCCGGCGACGATCAACTGTTTCATAGCCAGGTGTTCACTTTGTCAAAACGGATCGACAGTTCGACGAAGCCTGCGTAATCCACGCTGACAATACCGGCTGGCAACGGGAGGTTACGGGCCTTGAGGTCTTCGTCCAGTACGAACAGCGATTGCGAACCGGCCTGCTGCAGCTTAAGCGAAACAGGGCTCGACGGCGTCAGGGCGTAGGTGGCGTCGCCACACAGCAGAATGCCGTCGTTGTCGCCCAGCAAACGCAGGCAGCTGTCCAGACGGTTGTCGGTAAAGGGGGAATGGGAAAGAACGTGCAAAGTGCTCATCAGATCGTAATCACCTGGTCATAGCGCTCGAACAAGGCCGACAGCTCGGTCCGGCCGGACAGCAGGCAGATGTCGTCATCCAGGCCAGCGCTCGGGACACCGCGCTCGGCAATGCTCTGCGCGCAGGCATAGAGGTCTTCAACGCCGAACATCGACAATGCCTTGAGATTGGCGGTCAGGTCTTTCTGTTGCAAGGCTGCTGCGCTCTGTTGCGGCAGCAGCTGCAGCACGCCGTCATCCAGAAACAGCAAACCGATGGGCAGATCGAACGCGCCGCCTGCCAGCACGATGTCCAGTGCCTCACGCGCGCCGGGACCCGACCAAGGCGACTGACGGCTGACAATCAAAAGTGACTTGGGCATTTCAAGGCCCTCCGAAGCAGATCAGTCGGTCTGCCGATTGCACGGCGTCATGCAACTGACCCAGCCCCGATAATTCCCAAGGCTCCAGCAGATTGGCCGCAGGGCGCTGATAACGCTCGGCTTCCTCCTGATTCAGAACGCCGCGACGCAGCGCAGCGGCGATGCACACCACGCCATCGAGTTGGTGCTCGACGATAAAGTCGCGCCACTGACGTGGCACATCCTGTTCATCCTGAGGCGTAACGGCGTTGGCCGACGCGCTATGCACGCCGTCCTGATAGAAGAACAGCCGGACAATCTCGTGCCCGCCCGCGAGCACCGCTTGGGCAAACAGCAGCGCACGCCGGGAAGAGGGCGCATGGCCCGCAGAAAAAAGGGAAATGGCGAATTTCATTGTCGGCTCTGCCAGCAAAACATGCGCAATGATAAAGAATTCGAGGGCGGGGGTGTGAGTTTGCGGACGATGAAGGCGCGCTGGCCAAACCCCAGAAACGACAAAGCCCTGAATGATCAGGGCTTTGCGCTACCAAATATGGCGGAGGCATAGAGATTCGAACTCTAGGACCTGTTACAGTCGGCAGTTTTCAAGACTGCTGCCTTAAACCACTCGGCCATACCTCCACTTCGTTGCGGGCGCCATAATACCGGAATGAAACAAGCTGTCAAACTCTCTGACTAGCCAGTTGCAGCGCCTCTGTTATGATCTTTGCAACTCAACATTTCATCAGTAAGGAGTTTCGCAATGCGCGAACAGGATTACGCCCTTAAAACCGGCATGCAGGCCGACCAGCTAGAGGTTAGTCGTGTCCTGCGCAATACGTATGGTCTTCTGGCCCTTACCCTCGCATTCAGCGGTGTCATGGCGTTCATGGCTCAACAGATGCGTGTCGGCTACCCGAATATTTTCGTGGTGCTGATCGGCTTCTACGGCCTTTTCTTCCTGACCAACAAACTCCGTGACTCGGTATGGGGTCTGGTTTCGACCTTCGCCCTGACAGGGTTCATGGGTTTCCTGCTGGGCCCGATCCTTAACCGTTATCTGGGTATGGCGGGCGGCGCTGAAGTGGTCAGCTCTGCGTTTGCGATGACCGCGCTGGTGTTCGGTGGTCTGTCGGCTTACGTGCTGATCACTCGCAAGGACATGAGTTTCCTGGGTGGCTTCATAACCGCAGGCTTCTTTGTTCTGCTGGGTGCGGTGCTGGCCAGCATGTTCTTCCAGATCAGTGGCCTGCAGCTGGCGATCAGCGCCGGTTTCGTACTGTTCTCGTCGGTCTGCATTCTGTTCCAGACCAGCGCCATCATTAATGGCGGCGAGCGCAACTACATCATGGCCACGGTTAGCCTATATGTTTCGATCTACAACCTGTTCGTCAGCCTGCTGCAGATTTTCGGCATCATGAGCCGCGACGACTGATAACGGCTTGTCGCTCACAGAGGCTTGCTTCTGCTGAATGAACACAAGGTTTGCCACGCAATAAACAAACGCCCCGACTTGTCGGGGCGTTTGCTTTTGTGAAATTGGAAAGTGGGCGATTGGTACCGCTGAAGAGTAGGGCACTCGAACCTCAAGCGCCGTCCGGAAGGGTTCAGGTCAGCCTTGATACGCTGTGAAAATCCCTGACCCTTCGATCAAAAATTCCATGACCGATCGGTCATATTTATCAAGGTTGTTACAAGTCTTTCAGCGGCTTATGGCGCATTGGCATATCACTAAAATAATTATCAGGTTATTCCCCAACGCCTGTAGGCATTTTCCTGCTTTTGGCTAATTGACATCATCGCAGAGGGATAGACACAGGATTTCCAAATGTGTCAGTTTGCTTACGCTTCAAAAGCGAGTGACAGGACTCTCTCGCTACCCGAGGGAGGCTGTCGTACCAAACTGTTCTATCTGTAGACAAGGAAGTGACATGTCGAAAGTTAAAGAAAATGCTGCTCTCTCGGCCGTGCAACTGGCGGCAACCGGAAGCTCGGCGTTCAACCAGATCGATACTTTTGTCCATACCTACGATCGCGGTGGCAATCTCACGATCAATGGCAAACCGTCGTATTCTGTCGATCAAGCCGCTGACTACATCCTCCGCGACGACGCTGCATGGGTGGATCGTGACGGCAACGGCACCATCAATCTCACCTATACGTTCCTGACGGCTCGACCTTCCGGGTTCGATACGTCGCTTGGGACCTTCAGTGCATTCAACGCGCAGCAGAAGGCTCAAGCTGTGTTGTCGATGCAATCCTGGGCGGATGTCGCCAAGGTTACGTTCACCCAGGCTGCTTCCGGCGGTGACGGGCACATGACCTTCGGCAACTACAGCGATGGCAGCAGCGGCGGAGCGGCTTTCGCTTACCTGCCAAGCGGCAACAGCCGGTACGATGGCCAGTCCTGGTACCTGACCAATAACTCCTACACGGTCAACCTGACGCCAGACAATGGCAACTACGGTCGCCAGACACTGACTCACGAAATCGGCCATTCCCTGGGCCTGTCTCACCCTGGCGATTACAACGCCGGCGAAGGCAACCCGACCTATAACGATGTCAGCTACGCAGAAGACACGCGTGGCTACAGCGTCATGAGTTACTGGAGTGAGTCCAACACCGATCAGAACTTCGTCAAGGGCGGCTCGCCGACCTATTCGTCGGGGCCGTTGATGGATGACATCGCAGCCATCCAGCAACTCTACGGTGCCAACATGAGCACCCGTGCCGGTGATACGGTGTACGGTTTCAACTCCACTGCCGGTCGTGATTTCTACAGCGCAACCTCCGCCTCTTCCAAGGTGGTGTTTTCGGTCTGGGATGGCGGCGGCAAGGACACGCTGGATTTCTCCGGTTTCACTCAAAACCAGAAAATCAACCTCAACGAAGCGTCGTTCTCGGACGTCGGCGGCATGGTGGGCAACGTTTCCATCGCCAAGGGCGTTCTGGTCGAAAACGCCGTGGGCGGATCGGGCAACGATCTGCTGGTCGGTAATGCTGCGGCCAACGACCTCAAGGGCGGTGCCGGCAACGACATCATCTACGGTGGTGGCGGTGCTGACTCCCTGTGGGGCGGCGCGGGCGCGGACATTTTCGTGTTCGGTGCCAGTTCCGACTCCAACCGGGCAGCGCAAGACACGATCCGTGACTTCACCCGCGGTCAGGACAAGATCGACGTGTCGGCCATCTCGTCGCTGACCTCGCTGCAGTTTGTGAACGCGTTCAGCGGTCATGCGGGCGAAGCGATCCTGAGCTACACCCAGAGTACCAACCTGGGCAGCCTCGCCATTGACTTCACCGGTCAAGGCGTCGCTGACTTCCTGGTCGGCACTGTCGGCCAGGCGGTTGCCACCGATATCGTGGTGTAAATAGTAGTACTCATGGGTGGCTCGCATGAGCCGCCCATGTTCTGGAATATGGCCATCATGATCATCCATCACCTTTTTCGAAACATTGCGGCAGCCGTTGCGCTGCTGGCAGCGATTTCTGGAGTCAGTATGGCGACGAGTTTGAAGTTACCCAGCCCCGCTGAACTCAGTGGCAAGTGGAGACTGTTCGCTCAGGCCCGGCCGAGTGAGGCGTGTGAGTTGCAACTCAATACCGACGCGCCGCAATTGGGCGGAGACCCGGCCTGCGCCTCGCGCTGGCTGAGCGATACGCCAACGGGATGGTTTCCCACGCCTGACGGGCTGGCGTTTACCGACAAGGAAGGCTCCGGTCTGATCCATTTCAACCACATGGGCAATCAGCTGTATCAGGCCCGGTTGCCTGGAGGCGACCTGCTCACGCTGGCACGTCTTATCGAGCAGGACTGAGCCGCACGGATTCGCAAACCGATAACTTTTATCGATGTCACCCGGCTGCAAACGCGGCCTTCAAGGAAGAATCATGAGTGCGTTGCCGTTGGGTGCCCACCCTCCGCTTTATAAAGCCCTGGGGCACTACAAACGCGCGCTGATCGGCGTCGGTTGTTTTACCGCGCTGATCAACGTGTTGATGCTGGCTCCATCCATCTACATGTTGCAGGTCTACGACCGCGTCCTGACCTCCCAGAATCAGACCACACTGGTCATGCTGACCCTGATGGTGGTCGGCTTTTTTGCCTTCATTGGGCTGTTGGAAATGATCCGCAGTTTCGTGGTGATCCGCATCGGCAGTGAGCTGGAGCGTCGCTTCAATCTGCGTGTCTATCAGGCGGCGTTCGAAAGCAATCTGCATGCGGGGCAACGTCAGGCAGGGCAGGCGCTGGGTGATCTGACGTTCATTCGCCAGTTTCTGACCGGTCCGGCCTTGTTCGCGTTCTTCGATGCGCCCTGGTTTCCGATCTATCTGGCGGTGATTTTTCTCTTCGATCCCTGGCTGGGGCTGCTGGCCACCGTGGGCGCCGCGTTGCTGGTGGCGCTGGCCTGTCTGAACGAGTGGCTGACCCGTAAACCCCTTGGCGAGGCCAGCGGTTTTTCGCAGCAGTCCTCGCAACTGGCGACCCGTCATCTGCAGCAGGCCGAAGCGATCCAGGCCATGGGCATGCTCGATGCCTTGCGCCGACGCTGGTTCGATGTCCACGGGCGTTTTCTGGCTCGTCAGAATGACGCCAGTGATACCGGGGCGGTGATCAGTTCGATCAGCAAGGCGTTGCGCCTGTGTCTGCAGTCGTTGGTACTGGGCCTCGGTGCGTTTCTGGTCATTCGCGGCCAGATGACCCCCGGCATGATGATCGCAGGTTCGATCCTGATGGGGCGGGTATTGAGTCCGATCGATCAACTGATAGCCGTCTGGAAACAATGGAGTTCGGCGCGTCTGGCGTATGGACGGCTGGATCAGTTGCTCAAGACCTACGCCGAACCCGCACAACGCATGGCGTTGCCGGTGCCACGCGGTCAACTGGGGCTCGAACAGGTCAGCGCCGCACCGCCAGGTGTGACCGTGCCGACCTTGCATCAGGTCAACTTTCAGCTGAAAGCCGGCGAAGTGCTCGGCGTGCTGGGGGCGTCCGGTTCCGGGAAATCGACCCTGGCGCGTGTGTTGATCGGCATCTGGCCGGTGCTCGGTGGCACGGTGCGACTCGACGGTGCCGACATGCATCGTCTGGATCGCCAAGCGCTCGGGCCTTACATCGGTTATCTGCCGCAAGACATCGAACTGTTCAGCGGCACCGTGGCGCAGAACATCGCGCGCTTCCGTGAAGGTGACGCCAGCGAGGTGGTGGCTGCGGCGCAACTGGCGGGTGTACACGAGCTGATTCTGCGTCTGCCGCAGGGCTACGACACGCGCCTGGGCGACGACGGCGGCGGCTTGTCCGGCGGGCAGAAGCAACGGGTGGCACTGGCCCGCGCGCTTTATGGCGAACCGAAGCTGGTGGTGCTCGACGAACCCAACTCCAACCTGGACACCGCAGGCGAGGCCGCATTGACCCGAGCAATCGGTGAGCTCAAAGCACGTGGCTGCACGGTGGTGCTGGTCACCCATCGAACCGCGTCCTTGTCTCAGACCGATCAACTACTGGTGCTCAACGAAGGACGAATGCAAGCATTCGGACCCACGGCACAGGTTCTTCAGGCCCTGTCCGGGCAGGCTTCTCAGCCGCAACCTTCCGTGCAGCCGCAACCACCGTCATCAACGCGTCCGGCCGTCGGGCTTTCCATGAGCCGCCAGTACGGCACACAGAACAGGCAGTCCGAAGTATGAGCAGCCCACACCTCAACGATTACGCCGTTCCGGGCAAGGAACGCAGCGTGCAGTTCTTCACCCGTGCCGGTTGGCTGCTGACGCTCGTCGGTGCCGGCAGTTTCTTTTTATGGGCAAGTCTTGCGCCACTGGATCAAGGCATCGCAGTGCAGGGCACGGTGGTGGTATCGGGCAAGCGCAAGGCGGTGCAGTCGCTGGACAGCGGCGTAGTGAGCCGGATTCTGGTCACTGAAGGACAGGCTGTAAAAGAAGGCGAGCCGCTGTTTCGTCTGGATCAGACCCAGGTCGAAGCTGATGTTCAGTCGTTGCGCGCCCAGTACCGTATGGCCTGGGCCAGCCTGGCGCGCTGGCAGAGTGAGCGCGATAACCTGAGCGAGGTGAACTTTCCTGCGGAGTTGATTGCTGCCGGGCATGGACAGGATCCTGATCCGCGGCTGGCAATGGTGCTCGAAGGGCAGCGCCAGTTGTTCAGCAGCCGCAGGCAGGCCCTTGCGCGCGAACAGGCCGGTTTGCAGGCGAGCATCGAAGGTGCAGGCGCGCAACTGGCCGGCATGCGTCGGGCGCGCTCCGATCTTCTGGCACAGGCCGATTCGCTGCGCCAGCAGTTGAGCAACCTGCAACCGCTGGCGCAAAACGGCTTCATTCCGCGCAACCGCCTCCTGGAATACGAGCGCCAGTTGTCCCAGGTCCAGCAGGAAATGGCGCAGAACGCCGGAGAAACCGGGCGGATCGAGCAGGGCATCGTCGAGTCACGGCTGCGCCTGCAGCAACAGCGTGAGGAATACCAGAAAGAAGTGCGTACGCAGTGGGCCGACGCGCAGGTCAAGACCCTCACACTTGAGCAGCAGCTGGCGTCTGCGGGTTTCAGTCTGCAACACAGCGAGATTCTCGCGCCTGCTGACGGCATCGCCGTAAACCTCGGCGTACACACAGAAGGCGCCGTGGTGCGCGCCGGTCAGACCCTGCTGGAAGTTGTCCCGCAAGGCACCCGGCTCGAAGTCGAAGGCCGCCTGCCGGTCAACCTGATCGACAAGGTCGGCAGTCATCTGCCCGTGGACATTCTGTTCACGGCCTTCAACCAGAACAGCACGCCCCGGGTAACGGGCGAGGTGAGTCTCATATCGGCCGACCAACTGGAAGACGAGAAAACCGGCCAGCCCTATTACGTCCTGCGCACCTCGGTAAGTGATGCGGTGATGGAGAAGCTCAACGGCCTGGTGATCAAACCCGGTATGCCTGCAGAGATGTTTGTACGCACCGGCGAGCGTTCACTACTCAATTATCTGTTCAAACCTTTGCTGGATCGTGCCGGCTCCGCGTTGACCGAGGAATAGGATGATCCACTTGACCCGTAAGGCTGCCGCGCTGGCAGCCATGTTGCTCTGCGTCTCTCCCGCAAGCCATGCCCTGGGGCCGTTTCAGATCTACGAGCAGGCGCTGCGCAATGATCCGGTTTTTCTTGGTGCGCTGAAGGAGCGTGATGCGGGGCTGGAAAATCGTGCCATTGGCCGCGCAGGCCTGCTGCCCAGAGTGTCGTACAACTACAACAAGGGGCGTAACGACTCCAAAGCGACCTTGAAGGGCGGGCGTGAAGACACCACCGATCATCGTCATTACAACAGTTTCGGTTCCAGCCTCACGATCCAGCAGCCCTTGCTCGATTACGAGGCCTACGCCAACTACCGCAAAGGCGTCGCTCAGGCATTGTTTGCCGACGAGACCTTTCGCGGCAAAAGTCAGGAGCTGCTGGTTCGGGTTCTGACGGCCTACACCCAGGCATTGTTCGCTCAGGACCAGATCAATATCGCCCAGGCCAAGCAGCAGGCTTTCGAGCGTCAGTTCGAACAGAACCGACAGATGTTTCAGCAAGGCGAGGGTACTCGTACCGACATTCTCGAAGCCGAATCGCGCAATGAACTGGCGATTGCCGAACAGATCGAGGCCCGCGATGAGCAGGATGCCGCCTTGCGTGAACTGGGCGCGCTACTGGGTGAACAGGCGATCTCCATCGAGCAGCTGGATCCGCTCAGGGACGGCTTTCAGGCCATGGTTCTGGAACCGTCGAGCTACAGCGAGTGGCACGCGCTGGCAATGGCCAATAGCCCGATTCTCGCCTCGCAACGTCAGGCGCTGGAAGTGGCTCGTTACGAAGTGGAGCGTAACCGTGCCGGTCATTTGCCACGGGTCAATGCCTACGCGAGCATTCGCCAGAACGAGTCCGACAGCGGCAATACCTATAACCAGCGGTACGACACCAATACGGTGGGCATCGAAGTCAGCCTGCCGCTGTACGCAGGCGGCGGTACCAGCGCTTCGGTGCGTCAGGCCAACAGCGTGAGGGAGCAGGCGGAGTACGAGCTGGAAGGCAAGACCCGGGAAACCCTGATCGAACTGCGTCGGCAATTCAATGCGTCCACTTCCGGGGTGAATAAACTGCGCGCCTATCAAAAGGCGCTGGTGTCGGCGCAGGCGCTGGTCGAGTCGACGCGTCAGAGCATTCTGGGTGGCGAGCGCATCAATCTCGATGCGCTAAACGCTGAACAACAGCTCTACAGCACGCGCCGCGACCTGGCGCGCGCTCGTTACGACTACCTGATGGCCTGGATCAAGTTGCACTATCACGCAGGCACCTTGCGCGATACCGATCTGGCGCGCATCGATGAGGCATTCGTGCAGCCGCGTTGAGCGAGCGTCAGGCGGTTTTGCCGAAACGCTTGAGCGAGAATGCCGACAGGTCCACATCGCTGGTGCCGCGCAGACAACGCTGCGCCAGCGCCAGCCCCAGACCAGCGGAATGCTTGAAGCCGTGTCCTGAGCAGGCCGAGACCACGGTCACGTTCTTCAGGTGCGGGTGGTCGTCAATGATGAAATGGTAGTCCGGCGTCACGGTGTAGGCGCACACCGATGACTTCACCACGTCTGCCTTTATGCCCGCAATCCTGCCGCTGACCTGCGTTCGGAACATCGTCTGTTCGTCCTCGGCACTGACGCTGCGGTCCAGCTCGCAGGCCTGTGACGCATGCAGATACTGCTCAGTGGCAATCTTCATGCTGCCTTCACCGGGTAAGGGCGGGAAGCCGTAATTGATATCCACCTCGCCAGGGCCGTGGGTCAGGATGAAGCTGGGCGATACCGGGGCGAAGGCGGCAGTGTCTTCCAGTGCGAACCAGAACAGCTGCTGCCGACAGACGCGCAGCAGATCGGTAAAGGGCTCGCCCAGCAGTTGCGACGACCACATCCCGGCACTGACCACCACCTTGTTCGCGATAATCGATCCCTGATCGCTGGTGATGCGCACCTGATCACCATGAGCCTGCAGGCGGGTCACCGTTTCGTTCAGGCGGATACGTGCGCCCAGTTTTCCGGCCAGATGCAACTGGGCTGCGATGCAGCGCTCGGGCCTTACGAAACCTCCGTCAGGTTCGAAGTAGCCGATGGCGGTGTCCAGGACCGGGCTGAACTGCGGAAATCGTTCGCGAATGTCTGCGGCTGAAAGCACTTCATGCCTTACGCCGTACTCGCGGGCGAGGGCGATCGTCTTGTGGGTGAAATCTTCCGGGTCGTTTGGGTCATAGGCCGGGCTGGATGTCATCACCAACACGCCGCACTGCTCGAACAGGGATTCGCCGGTCAATGCTTCAAGCTCGCGCCAGATGCGGTGCGAATTGCGCACCAGCGGCAGGTATTGCGGCCCTTCGCCTACCGACAGCCGGGTGATGCGCGTATCACCATGGCTGGAACCCAGCGTGTGGGGCGGTGCGTACTGGTCGATCCCCAGCACATCCGCGCCTTCTCTGGCCAACTGATAAAGCGTGGCGGCACCCATCGCGCCAAGGCCCAGAACGGCCACGTCACATTGTTGCTCCATCTGCAGACTGCCTCGCGTAAAGGACCCATTTCAGAGGTAAGCGCGCCAGGAAGCAACAGTCAGTTTCATCTATCGATAGGCCGGGGCACGGCCATGCATATTCGGGGCTGGATTTGCAGTAGATAGATGTAAGATTTTTGGCTTGCGCTCTTGAACGGTTTTAAGGTTCGAAATTTGCCATAAGTTGTCCACGGAAATCGTGGGTATGTCTGTGGGTAACTTTTTGAAACCCTTGATTGGCGTGGGGTGCAGCTGTGTGGTTAATTTATGAACAGCTCATGATCTGCTCTGCTGCTCTGCAGAGATTTGTCCGGGAATTCCGGTCTGGCGGAGTGTCATGACGCACAAGACGGAAATTTTTTCGTTGCGTCGGGCTTGCAAAAATCTGCCGCCTGCGTGAGAAAAATCTGCCGCCGATTGCTCCTGAGTGACCTGAGTGCCAAGCCGGTTCCATGACCGTTGCTGACGTCGTTTCGAGCGTCTTCGATGACCTCGATCCGGCTGCGCAGAGTGCGAAAATGGAGCTGTCACAATCGAATGCTATGTTTTTTTGCTCTGCACAACGCTCGAAAAATCTATCGTGGTACAGAATTCAGCCAACTAAGCTGCTACCCATGCGTTCGGAAAACCGAATATTTTGTACCGGATCACGGTGCAATTCCGGTGCGCGTTACAACAACTACTGGCGGGACGACGTCAAACAAGAGGTGAACGGACAGCCTTGCACTTCGTTGATGACATCCTTATTAAATCATTTGCTGGAAGTTGCGCATCATTGTGCAGATTTTGCAGGCATGCCCTGTTTCAGTGCTGCGCCACATTCGGTAAACCGAATGCCGTCATGATTGCCTCAATAGGCACGATAGAAAAACACCACAAGATAATTGTCTTACATTAATTTAAAGTATGCGGTTCGCGGCACCGGACGCCTGACCGCTCTTGAAGTCCGTACCCGAAGTATTCCTGATATTCGACGGAACTGATTATCATCGTAAGGGGAATGGATGGATGAGTGTGCTATGAACAACGACTCATTGCCGATGGAGCATGAGGTTCTCGATATCTTTGGCACTCTGCAGTCCTTTATCCGCAAGGCAGCTCCGCTCAATGTCGATATGGTTCTGGAAGGCGAAACCGGCACAGGGAAGGACACGCTTGCCCGCCGGATTCACCAGCTGTCCGGCCGGGAAGGGCCGCTGGTTGCGATCAACTGTGCGGCGGTGCCCGAGCAACTGGCCGAGAGCGAACTGTTCGGTGTGATGGCCGGTGCCTACACCGGCGCCTCCAAGTCCAGAGCCGGGTATATCGAGGCTTCTCATAACGGCACGCTGTATCTGGACGAGATCGACAGCATGCCGCTGCTGTTGCAGGCCAAGCTGTTGCGTGTGCTGGAGATGCGCGGAATAGAGCGGCTGGGCTCCACCCGGTTCGTGCCGCTGAACCTTCGGGTGATCGTGGCAACCCAGACTCCGCTGGAAAAACTGGTCGAGGAGGGCAAGTTCCGCCGCGACCTGTTCTTTCGGCTCAATGTCATCAAGATTCAGCTGCCGACCTTGCGCTCCCGACTGGATCATCTGCCTTCGCTGTTCGAGCGATTTGTCGTCGAGACCGCCGAAAAGCATGGCCAGCCCATTCCGGTTCGCGACCCGCATGTCCTCAACCGTCTGCTCAGCCACCGATGGCCCGGCAATATTCGCGAACTCAAATGTGCGGCCGAACGTTTTGTCCTGGGTATGCCGCCGCTGAGTAGCGAGAACGATTCTCAGACCGAAAACAGTATTCATTTGAAGAGTTACCTTCGGCAATTCGAGAAGGCACTTATCCAGGATTGTCTGTCGCGCCATCCCAAGAGCATCGACTCGGTTATCAATGAACTGGGTATTCCAAGACGCACCCTGTATCACCGCATGAAAAGCCTGAGCATCAATTCGCCCGAGCTGTGATCATCACCTTGAAATGATTGTCGTCATTCAATGGAACTGCTTTTGACTGTCGGCCACTCATGCTTCGAACACACATGATGTGTTCGAACATTCTCGATGATCAGGAGTAATAACTATGGCTGGTACTGCTTCGCTCGGCGCTTCGATGGCTGCAATGACCAAAATGGATGCAACTGCAGCTGCAACCACAACAATGAACGCTGAAGCCCAATCCAACAAGATGATGACCGATACCGTGAACGGTATCGCCAGCGCCTATCAGGACTCCGCCACCAAGGCGCAGAACTCTGCACAGCAAACCGGTAAGGCGATCAACTACTAAGTGGTTGGCGTGCCCTCTCGGTCTACACCGAGAGGGCTTCAACCTGTGCGGTTTTCAAGGAGTGGATTCATGATTTCTTCTACTGCAAGCGTTCCACAAAGTGCCTCCTTCCAAAGTACCTTCGCCAGCACGCAAATGACCTCCATGCAGTCCGATTCGGGCGGCGCGGCAGGCAAGATCGCTTCGCTGCTGGGCGATTCGATGTTCGAAAAGCACGGCAGCGGTGCCAACATCCGCGATACCGAAAATCCATTGCTCGGCATGGTCGCCGATCACATGGACAAGAACCCGGGAAAGTACGGAAAACCTGACGACGCCACAGGCAAAGTCAATGGTTGGCGCGACGAGCTTTCCGAAGACAAGTACCTGAACAGTGAAGAGAAGGAAGCCTTCACCAAAGGGCTTGAAGGGCTGATCACCGAGTTCCTCAGTGGCGGCTCGACCGGCAGCGCTTCGGGCGGCACGGGTACCGGCACCGGGCAGAGTGTTGGCTCCGGTCAAAATCCCGCTTCCAACTGGGGCGCACCGGCTGCCAACAGCGGCAATGCCTCCGGCGGCGGTCTGCAGGAACTGCTGGCAGCGCTGCTCGGCAGCCTGGGCGAGGAAAAGCTCGACAACCTCCTGCAGCCCAACACCAGCCCCAACGCCAAGAGCGGTCAGACAACGTTCTCGTTCGAAGACAAGGATGTGCTCAAGGAAGTGTCGCGTTTCATGGACATGCACCCTGAAGAGTTCGGCAAGCCTGATGGCAAGTCCAAGGACTGGATGGGCGAGTTGTCCGAAGGCGACAACGTCATGTCCAAGGGCGAGAGCGAGCAGTTCCAGAAAGCCATCGACATGATCAAGGGCGAAATCAAGGGCAGCGCGCAAGGCGACTCGCTGGGCGGTCTGTTTCCGAATGCGGAGCAGAACTTCCAGAACGGCGGCGCGGGCAACACCCTGAAAACCGATGCCAGCATCGCGGCGGGCAACGTCCTGTCGGTTCTGGTTCAGCAAAGCACCACCAACTATCGCGGTTGATGGGTAAACCTTCGTCTTGGCAGGAGAATCAACTATGGCGATCACTCGCGTGTCCCACCATCAACCGGGTCTTCCCGAACTTGATGCAGCGTCAGATGCGGCTCCTGCCGAGGCGGACATCAGCTGGTTCAACGCGGCAATGCGCTCGAACGCAGCGCCTGCACAAAACGACCCGCAACGGATGATCTCGCCGATCTCCGAGGCGTCGCTTGCCTACCAGAAAGATTCGGAGAAGGTCGACCGCAATCTGCAGCGCGCGGCCCGTTCCAACGACCCGCAAACCCTGATCGAGGCCAACCGTTCGTTGTCCTCGTTCTATCTGGAAAGCCTGTTGAGCGCCAAGCTGGTGAGCAAGGCCGCCCAGACCGTGGAAAAACTGACCAGTCTGCAATAAGGCGTGATTATGCATCCCAGGACAGTCAGGCTTGTTGTAGTCGTTCTGTTGGCATTACTGATGGCCGGTTGTGGTGATCGCATGGAATTGCATCGCGACCTGACCGAGCAGGACGCCAACGAAGTTCTGGCCGAACTCGCCGGCAAAAACATCGATGCGCAGAAGCGCCTGGACAAGGGCGGCGTTGCAGTGCTCGTGTCCACTCAGGACATCTCCAGGGCCGTGCGGGTGCTGGAGGCCGTGGGTCTGCCGCGTCGTTCCCGCTCCACGCTCGGCCAGGTGTTTCGCAAGGAAGGCGTGATCTCATCGCCGCTGGAAGAACGGGCGCGCTACATCTATGCGTTGTCTCAGGAACTTGAGCAGACCCTGTCGCAGATCGACGGCGTGGTCGTCGCCAGGGTCCATGTGGTGCTGCCCGAGCGCATCGCGCCGGGGGAACCTGTGCAACCGGCCTCGGCTGCGGTGTTCATCAAGCACCGGGCTGACCTCGAACCCGACAGCGTGCTGCCACGCATCCGGCGTATGGTCGCCAGCAGCATTCCCGGCATGACCAATGCGGACGAACGAAAACTGGCCGTGGTGTTCGTGCCGGCTCAGGGTTATCAGGAGTCGGTGGAAATGGTCAGCATCGGACCGTTCAACGTCACACGCGAACGTTTCGAGTTCCTGCAGTGGGTGGCGGTGCTGTGTGGTGTCGGGCTGGTGCTGTTGCTGGCCGGTCTGTGGGCACTCAACCCGCGGCTGCGAGAGCGTCTGCTGCGTAAAAATACTGCGCAGGCGTCGAGCGAAGCCACACCATGAACATCAGCGAACCTCAGGCGCTGATCTGGGTTCGCTGGTGGGCTCAGGGCTGGCGCGACGCACATTCCAGCTGGCAACTGTTGGAGCAGGCCAATGCCTCGACCCTTCACCTGTTGGAGCAGGTCAGTGCGCAGTCGGCCGATCGCTGTCTTGGCATGACGTCGGCGATACCGCCCATGCCCGAGGCGCTGCTCATCCCGCTGCTGGATCTTGCGCCGCAGGAGTGGACGCTGGCGCTGAGGCTGTGTGTGACGGTCTGCGCCGGTACCCATAGGCCGCGAACCGCTGATCTGGATGAGTCTGCCCATCTGTGGTGTCGTCGGCTCGGCAAGGGATTGCAGCCCGGTTGCTGGATGCCTGAACAATGGAGCCCCGATCCCTGCGAAGTGGCCGGACTGAGTCTGTTGCGCCGCCGTGTCGGTGAGCGGTTGTGGCAAAGGTTGCGACTCAGGTTTGATCGCACTGCGGTCGAGGAGGCCGAGCGGATGGTTTTCGAAGAAGTGCCTGCCGTGCGTCTGCGTGCGCTGTGGCAGGCCATTGCCGGGTACGTACTGAACGCTCGTAATGAAGGAAACACTCATGTTGACCCGTCGCAGTCTGAACCTTCCAGCTGATCGAATCACACTCATCGAGCCGCTGCTGCGTAGGGAGACTCTTGAGGAATGTCTACTGGCCGATGAGGTGTTGCACAACGCCCGCACCCAGGCCGAGACGATTCTCGCCGAGGCCTACGCCGAAGCCGATGTGCTGCGTCAGTCCTGTGAAGAGCAGGCACGGGCCCAGGTCTGGGAAGAAGCGCAGGTGTTGCTCGATGACCTGCGCACCCAGCGCGAGCAGGCGCTGGAAACGCTGGTCGAAACCGCCGCGCAACTGGTGAGCCAGGCGTTGGAGAGCCTTCTGGAAAAAGTACCGACCGATAAAAAGGTCAGGTCGGTGATTCGCCAGCTGGCGTTGGCCAGTTCGAATCAGGACGCTGCGTTGCTGTTCTGCCATCCCGATCAGTTGGAGGCGGTGGCGCTGAGTCTTGAAACGCATGATCAGCCAGGCTGGACCCTGCGAACCGACGCCAGTCTGGACCCGGACGCCATCAGCCTGCGCACCGAACACGGCGATTTCAGCCTCGGCTGGAGCGGGTTGCAGCAACATATCTGGCCTTGAGCATGAAGTTCTGGAACCAAAGCCGGTGCCTTGCCACTCAGTCAGCAGTTCCCGGACCAGGAGTATCACCATGCTTTCTTCAGATGCACTCAGACGCCGTCTCGACAGTAATTTTGAAAATGCCCAGCAGGATCTGGATTCGGCTGCGCTGAATATGGATGCCTTCTCCCCTGAAGACTGGCACGCCTTCAACTCCGCCATTCGCCAGTCATCCACCGCCAGCTGGGCCGCCAACCAGGAGATTGTGGTCAAGCACAACCTGGCCAAGGCGATCATCAATGAAATCCGTTGACCTGCTCGCCACGGTCGAGCGCTGGCTCGACAGTGGCACGGCCGAGTTGCTGCTGCAGATCGATCAGCAACCGTTGCGCATTCAGCGCGGCACCAACGGGCTGATCTATACCGCGCCGCTCAGCGCTGCCTGGCGTGGCGACGATGAAAGCCTGGCCGCCGCGCTGCGTCTGTCGGGCCCCAGCATTCGACGCTTCAGTGCTGCGCTGGCACTGGATCCGCAAAGCCATCGGCTTTGCCTGGTGCAGTTTCAGTCCTTCCAGGGTACCTCGCCGGTCATCAGCATCATTGAGGCGCTGGTCAACCAGCGCGACGTGTGGGAATCGATGCTCGAAGCGTCAGCATCGCCTGCAAAACGCCCGGTTCGTCCTCTGTCTCTGGGGAATTCGTATGTTTAAGCAGTGCCTGAAACGGCTTTTCTGGATATCAGTGTTGTGTGTGCAGGCTGAAGTCGTAACTGCGGGTGTGCCTGAAGAGTGGCGCCAGTCCGCCTATGCGTACGAGGCGTCGCAAACCCCGTTGACCAAAGTGTTGTCGGATTTCGCCAGCTCGTATGGCGTGGGTCTCGACAGCCGCGGTATCACAGGAGTGGTGGATGCGAAGATTCGCGCGGGCAATGCCCAGGAGTTTCTCGACCGGCTGGCGCTGGAACATCAATTCCAGTGGTTTCTGTACAACGGCAAGCTGTACGTCAGCCCGCAATCGGGCCAGGTGTCCCAGCGCCTTGAAGTGTCGGCTGACGCAGCGCCGGATCTGAAGCAGGCCCTCACCGATATCGGTCTCTTGGACAAGCGTTTCGGCTGGGGCGAGTTGCCGGATGAAGGCGTGGTACTGGTCAGCGGACCGGCGCGCTATGTCGAGCTGATACGCGGTTTCAGCAAGGAAAAGGTCAAGGCGCAGGACAAGCATCAGGTCATGATGTTTTCGTTGCGATATGCCGCCGTAGCTGACCGCGAGATTCAATATCGCGAGCAGAGCATCACCATTCCAGGTGTCGCGACCCTGCTGGACGGCTTGCTGGAAAGCCAGCACAGGCCTCCGTTGCCGCAGGACCCGGCCGCCAATATCCGCGCCATGCAGGACATGGCCGACATGGGCCAGAGCAAGATCATGAACCTGGCCAGCAACCGCAAGGCCACACCGGCACGTAGCGGCGAGAGCAAATCGAACAGCAACCGCCGTGTGGTGGCAGACGTGCGCAACAACGCGGTACTGATCTACGATGATCCAGAAAAGCGCGAGACCTACCAGCAGTTGGTGCAGCAGCTCGATCAGCCCAGCAACCTGGTGGAAATCGACGCGGTCATCCTCGACATCGATCGCAGCCAGCTGAGCAGCCTGGAATCCCGGTGGTCTGCGCGGGCAGGCTCGGTGAACTTCGGCAGTTCGTTGCTGACCGGTGGTTCGTCGACCCTGTTCATCAACGATTTCGACCGGTTCTTTGCCGACATACAGGCGCTCGAAGGGCAGGGTGTTGCTTCGGTCATTGCCCGGCCTTCGGTGCTGACGCTGGAAAACCAGCCGGCGGTGATCGATTTCAGCCGCACGGCTTACATCACCACCACCGGCGAGCGGGTTGCGAACGTTCAGCCGGTGACGGCGGGCACCAGCCTGCGGGTGATTCCCAGAACCATTGCCGGTGAGCAGCCCAACCGGTTTCAGTTGATCGTCGATATCGAAGACGGCCAGCTCGAGCGTACCCGTGATAACGATACGCCGGATGTGAAGCGCGGCACGGTCAGCACCCAGGCGGTCATCGGAGAAAACCGTTCGCTGGTCATCGGCGGTTTTCATGTCGATGAAAGCGGAGAGCGTCAGGACAAGGTACCGATTCTTGGAAGCCTGCCGGTGATCGGTGCGCTGTTCACTTCAAAGCGCCATGAAGTCTCGCGACGTGAACGTTTATTCATCCTCACACCGCGACTGGTGGGCGATCAGCTCGATCCGTCGCGCTATATCGCCAGGGAAAACCGCCCGCAGCTCGACAGAGCCCTTGCGCTGAGCGGCTCGCCCAGTACCCGGCAACAGAAAAGGGATCGGGTGAGCAAGACGTTTTCGGAGCTGGCCAACGGACGGCTGCCGCCTGATATCAAAGAGTCATCATCTGGCGTGGCGCTGAAGGACCTGTGTAGAGTGGATCACGGCCTGTCGATCGATGCGTCCCGGGGACAGTGGTTCAGGGGCGATACCTTCGATATCACCGTCGGTGTGGTTCGCAACGACAGTGCCCGCGCCAAGGCATTCTCGCTGGCTTCCTGCGCCGGAGCCCGGACACTTGCAGTAACAATGTTACCCGTAACGGAGTTGCAGCCAGGCCAGTCCACCGAAGTGTTCGTGGCCACGAGGCCCGCCGCTGCCACTGCGGTTCCAGCAGCCCCCGTGAGAGTTTCAATATTGCCGCCTTGAGGCCGATGACGATACAGGGATATATCGTGCGCTGAAGGCGCGGTCGCTCATATCCGGCACTCGTATTACGTGTTAACGGTCATTTCAATACAGTCCTTTTGTCGGGAGATTCATAAATGAAGTGGGTGCGTGTGGGTACCTTGTTTGTCGTCGCGGTATTGTTGAGCGCCTGTGCGACAATGCAAACATCTTGTTTTTCCAGTGATTGTCAGCAACTTGGCGCCAACAGTTCCAGCCTTAAAGTTTGGTGGTCGCCGGAATTGCGCAACGATTCATCTGAATACAGCCTGGTACATCTGAATGACTGAAACGATTTTGCGCAGTAATGATCAGCGGGACTTCTTCGTCAGTATCGGCCAGCAACGGCCGAGTACCTGGCAGTGGGCTCCGGGGATCGACTTCGTTCATCGCAAGGATAGCGTGGGCTGGGGGCTGTCGCTGATGATCGAGCGCAGAGCCCAACGGCCAGATCTGTTTTCCGACGCGCTCAAGCGTCGATTCGAGAATATCGAATCTTATGATGGTTACTATATTTGCCTGGACAGCCAGCAACGTTTTGTCGTGTGGCATGAACTGGACCCTGAGTATCGGCGTGAGGACGCCCTTCAGGAACTGGTGGGCGAGTTTCTGATGCTGGCAGGGTTCAATAACTGAATTCGGAATATTTGTTCCAGCCGGAACCGGACGCCATTAATTTTCCACTCACTTGTCGCCGCGGTCTGTTTACCGCACCGACTAACTTGAGGATTATTCAATGGCGAACTCCCAACGCGACATGCAACGTTTTATTGCCCGTCTAAGTGCCACTCTCGGTACACCGTTAACCCTCCAGAATGGCGTGTGTGCGCTCTACGACGGTCAGCAGCGTCAGGCGGCTGTTATTGAAGTCGCTGCGCACAGCGACCACGTGGTTATTCACAGTCGGCTCGGCCAATTGCGCAAAAGCCCGGAAAACCTGCAACGCCTCCTTTCTGCCAACTTCGATACCGCAAAACTTCGCGGCTGCTGGCTCGCCCTCGATCAGCAGGATGTACGTCTGTGCACCCAGCGTGAGCTGGCTGGCCTGGACGAAGGCACTTTCTGTGATCTGGTCAACGGCTTCATTGCCCAGACCCAGCAGACCCGCACTGCAGTGGTTTCTCTGCTCAATTGACCGAAACGTCGGGAACCGCAGGTCCGCAGCAGTCCACACAGCGATGAGTGTCATGGCGGTCATGCCTGCCAGTGACACCGACGGATCGGCGGAATCGACTGTCGTTTTCCGACACATTCACTGATGGAGCGGGGTAAGCAATGTCTGATTTAACAAGCCTTTCAGGTTCGATGGGAAACCTGTCCAGCCTTCCCGGCGTGGGCGGCACGAGCATGGGTATCGGTGCTTCACTGACCGGCGCTGGCCAGGGCGCTCAGGGCGGCCAGTCCGCGCTGCAGGAGCTGGCTGGGATGCTGGCCGAGATGCTGCTGGGTTCCGGGTCTGGTTCGGGCTCGGGCTCGGGTGCAGGCGGGGGGCAGTCGGCCGGTAAAGGCGCTCAGGGCGGGCAAAGCGATCTGGATTCGTTATTGCAGTCGCTTCAGGGCAACGGGCAGAACGGTGACAGGCAGACCAAGGATTCCGGCACCGCTGGCGGCGGCGAAAAGGAGCTGCTGACTCAAGTGTTGATGGCCCTGTTCGAGAAAATCCTCGGTGGCTCGGATTCGTCTTCCGGCGCAGGCAACGGTTCGGGTGGTGGTTCGGGTGGTGCCAGCGGTATTGGCGGCGGCGGAACCGGTGCAAGCAAGGATGCCGGTGCGCTGGGTCAGGGCCAGGGGCTGGGCGGCACTCAGGGCGCGGCGGGCGGATCTAGCACCGAGGATCTGGTCAACACGCTCATGCAGAAACTGGGTGGCGGATCGCTGGACAACTCCATTCAGCCGACTGCCGATGGCGGCGGTGAGGTGTCTCAGAACGGCAAGCTCAAAGAGCTGCTGGAAATGATCGCCCAGTTCATGGACAGCCATCCGGAAACCTTCAGCCAGCCGTCTGATGGCGCGAGTAAAGGTGGTGGTGGTGGTGGTGGTGGTGGTGGTGGTGGTGGTGTCGCACCGACAGGCACCGGAGGTGGCGGTGGAGCACCTTCTGTTGGCGGTGGCGGTGGCGGTGGCGGTGGGTCTCCGTCCGTCGGCGGCGGTGGTGGAGGTGGAGGTGGAGGTGGAGGTGGAACACCTTCCCTGGGTGGCGGTGGCGGAACACCTTCCATCGGAGGCGGTGGCAGTACTCCAGCGCCAACACCGGGCGCGGGCGGCGGCACGCCGACACCGACTGGTCCGACTGGAACACCTTCACCTACCGGTCCGACCGGCACTGGCACCAGCGGCTCGGCCACGCCGGTCTCCTTCCCGACGGCCTCAAGCAATCCGACCGTCATCAACGAGACCATCAAAGTGGGTCCTGGCGAAACGTTCGACGGCGGCGGCAAGACCTTCACCGCAGGCAAGGCTCTGGGGGATGGTGGACAGGGCGAGGGACAGAAGCCGATGTTCGAACTGGCTGAGGGCGCCACCCTGAAAAACGTGGTGCTGGGTGACAACGCTGCCGATGGCGTGCATGTGCGCGCCGCCAGCGAAAAGGCCGTGAACGTGGATAACGTCCACTGGACCAATGTCGGCGAAGATGCGCTGACCGTGAAAGGTGAGGGCGGTGCCAAGGTCACCAACCTGAACATCACCAACAGCAGTGCCCAGGGCGCCAATGACAAGGTGTTCCAGCTCAATGCCGATGCGAACGTGAACGTGGACAACTTCAAGGTCAAGGACTTCGGCACCTTCATGCGCACCAACGGCGGTCAGCAGGGTGACTGGAACCTGGACCTGAAAAACATCAGTGCTGAAAACGGCAAATTCTCCTTCGTGAAAAGTGACAGCGAAGGCTTGAACCTGTCCACCAGCGGCATCGATCTGAAGAACGTCGAGAACGCCTACAGCAAACTGCCAGGCTCGACCAACCACAAGGAGGCTTGAGATGACGGTCACGCGACAACCGCAAGCGTTGCAAGAGGCGCAGGACACTCCTGAAGAGCGCTCCTGGGCAGCGCTGGTGCGTGCAGGGGGCTACCTGTCTCCGGCGCAGCGCCAGGCCTTCGAGAAAGCCATCGCACTGGTCACCGACCGGATGCGCGACACCCTGGAGAAGCCGGCCACTCAGGTGGGCGATCGCTTCAGTCTGGATCATTACGTCGACAGCCTTGAACCGGGCTTCAAACGTGATGCCGGGCAGGGCGAACTGCAGGGCGATGCGGCGCTGACAGCCTTCTGGATCGTACGCCTGATGGCCGACCGTTTGCTTGAAGCGGCGGGCGGCAAACCGAACGTGCATTGAAGCGCTGATCGAGGAAAACAAAACGGGCTCTTGTGAGCCCGTTTTTTTATAGGTGGGTTTTACCGAATCTGCGTCTGGCTGGATAGCGCCGGGAGCGCTGTCGTGCGGCATGCCCACGCAGAGCGCTCATCGTTATACACAAGTCATCTGGCTATCCAGTTAGGCAGCAGCGCTGATGCGCTTTTGTAGCGCGATGGCATGAACACCGCAGATCGCGATGTGGGTGAAGGCTGAGTCCTGGCGCTGATTCGGGGGGGACAATCGGCATGGATGCCGATTGAGCTGCACTGGGCCATGGATGGCCCATTTGCAGCGACCCCCGAATCAGTGTCAGGACGAAGGAACCCCGGCGAAGCCGGGGCCGGAACCGGAGCAGCAGGCTTACTTTGGCCTCTCAAAGTAAGTCGTCGAGGGGCGAAAAGGTGACTGAAGCCATGCGCTCGGCTCACTGAATCCGCAATCTGTGCCATTTGTGACGCGGAGCGTCACGGGATGCATGCCCACGCGGAGCGATGGGCACGATCAGTGTCGAGGCGGGCTTGCGTATAACGATGAGCGCTGGAGCGTGGGTACGATCGGTATCCGCTACCGCACGCTGATCGTTACCACGCTCCGCGTGGCAACGCCTCTCAAGACGCTCCGCGTCCGCTCTCGAACGTGGCGCAGAGCTTCGTGGGATGCATGCCCACTTCAGAGCGATGGGCACGATCAGTGTTGAGGCAGATTTGTGTATAACGTTAAGCGGTGCTTCGGGAGAGGTGTCAGTGGGTGGCGGGCTTCATGAAGCGCTCTTTTTCGAACTCCATGTAGATGATCGTTCGCGGGACCGGCGTTGCGTTGACCGCGAAGTGATCCAGCGCGCCGTCAAAGATCGCGCCTGTTCCCGGTTGCTGGTGATAGAACTCGCCCGCCACATTCAGGTACGAGAAGTTCGCTTCGCCTGCTGCGCTCAGGGTGATGTGCATCTGCAGCAGGCCTTCGTCGGTCAGTTCGGGGTGGCGATGAATGCTCAACAGGCTGTGCGGTGCCAGACGGGCCAGCGCCAGCACCTTGATGCCCTTGAGCGGTGCGAACAGCGCCAGGGTGCGCGGCAGGGTCGCCTGGGCCGGGCCTATGGGCGTGTCCCTGAACAGCAGCGCGTATTGCGTCCAGTCCCGGTTGCCGCCTTCTGCCCCCCAACCCTTGAGCCAGCCGTAATCACCCCCTTGCTGCAGGTGTTCGCTGATTTCGGTGTGGACCTGCTGATGGGACTTGTCGGTACGATCAATGTCGAGCAACGGCGCGTCCATTGCGGCGACCTCTTGCTGAATCACGGAGCAATTGGCAACCAGATGGGCGAGTGCGGGAAAGTCGTCGAGCGAATAAAAGGCCGTGGTCATTTTCGGTATTCCTTGAGAACGCTAAAAAGAGCTCGTGGTGCAGTCAGCGCTGCACCACGAGCGTATTCAACAGGCACTGGACAAAACGCAGGCGCGTCAGGCCCTGAATTCCATCCCGTCCTTTTTCAAGGCTTGCGCCGTGGCGATAACCTCTTTGGTCGGGCGAGACATCTCACCGTCGACGCTGAAGCTGCTCGGCCTGTTCTGATCTTCCCCGTAGTTGAAGTTGATCTTGGCCAGCGTCTTGTTGACGTTGACTGCCGCCGAGCTGCTGGCGCTCAGCAGAGGCGTCGGGGTCGTGAAACCGTCGGACTGGCCCGCCAGCTTGAACACCGTGATGGCCTTGATCCGCAGGTTGTCGCGGTCATTGAGCATGCCGATGATGTCACTCTGGGTGATGCGGCCCTCGCGGGTACCCTTGTCGATTTTTTGCATCATCTCGTCCTTAGGCTCCAGGCGAACCCGTGCCATCGTGCCCGGGCTGGCTTTCATCTGGCCGATCAGCGACTTCAGGTTGGGCTCCTCGGCGATCAGTTTGGCAATGTTCTCGGCGTTGCTCGGCGAGTGCAGACTGCCGAGCATGCTCATGATTTTCGAGGCGACACTTTGCTCATCCAGACGCGAGAGGTTGGTGTAGTTGCTTTCATGACGGGCGTTGTCGAGCACCGAATGTTTATCGACGGCTGCATCGTGTTTGGTTGTTGCGCGGCTCAGGCTCAGTAGCGCAGCTTTTTGCGCACTGTTATTCGGAGAACGGTCCTCGAAGAGCTTATTGAGGCCATCCAGGTGCGCCTGGATTTTCTCTTTCGGCGTCTTGTTCGCGTATTCGGATTGTTTGGCATCGGCCAGTCGCGTCAGCTCTTTCTGTGCAGGCTTGTCCTTGAAGGCACCGTCCAGCTGCTTGCTCAGCTTCGTCAGCTCGGCGGTCGTCATGGCCACCCCTTCCTTGGTCTGGAACTTGGTGCGTTTGGTGGTCTTTGAATCGATTGACGCAGTGATCGTCGCATTAGGGCCGAATGCAGAGGCCTGTGCGCCCGGTTGTGCCACTGCAGCAGGCGTCGGGGCTGCTGCTGAAGGCTGTGTCGTCGTTGCCGGCTGAGCGGCAGCGGTCTGGTCGGTGTGGCCTAGGTTGATCTGGGCGCGTGCATAGGCGGTGGCGCCGGCGGTGTTGGCAAAACGGACCCGATTGTTGGATTTTTCGTCCAGCAGCCCCTTGTCGTTTTCCTGGGTCGCCGAGTACTTGGTAAATGTGGCCAGGTTCAGGTTTATGTTGGCGCCGATGCCTGCCCGGGCGCCTGCGGTCCATTCTTTTTCATTGGGATCGCTCAGTCCCAGCTCGACGCGAAGCTCGACACCTACGCCCCCGGTCACATCGCCATTGAAGCGCTTCATCGAGTGCGCTTCGTGGGCAGTGCCGTTCTTGAGCACGTCCAGCGCGGTAACCTTGCCGCCAAACAGATCGTCGACAAACTGGTCGATTTTTTCGTCAGGCACGGTGAAGGCTGTGCCACTGCGCGACATACCGGTTCCCTGTAAGGTGCCGTCGCCGCCGAGTCGAAGGGCCATAAAACCCCGTTGATCATTGATGTTGTACTCACCGAAGTTGGGCACCAGTCTCTGACCGCCGCCCACGCCCGCGCTGCCGCTGACACCGCCTTCGTGGAACATGTAGACCGTCACACCCTTGTCACCGCGCTCGGCATTGAACGCGTAGTTGCGTGCTACGCCGACCGACGCGCTGGGCCAGGGTCCTGCACCCAGGTTGGCAAGGCTGAAGAACGGGGTGGTCGCAGTGACACCATAGCTGCGTGACATGGCGATTTCATCGTCAGGGTGCTCAAGGTGTTTGAGCGCGCTTTTCATCTTGTCGGCCAGATCCGCCTGGCTGGTCGCACCCATCGCCGCGCGCATGTTCACACTGGTGGCGTGAGTCGGGTCCTTGAAGCCGTTGAGAAACGACTTGATGCTGTCGTAGCCGTCTTCCAGTTGCTTATGTCCGCTGAAGCCCATTTCGGTCACGACCTTGACGGGGTTGTCGTTGTACTGCTTGTTGAGTGCGTTCAGCTCGGTCTTGAGCGTTTTCACATGGGTGGCGTTATCCACTTCAGGGCTGCGCGTCTCGGCCTTGTCGAGCAGCTTGCCTACCTTGTCCAGTGTCACGACGTCCAGCGCCAGACGCGCCTTGCTCAAGGCGAGCTTGTCACTCTGACTGCGCCGGTGATCGGGAGACGTATCACCGTCCAAGTGCTTGAGCTTCATGCCGTTGTCATTGAGTCGTTTGAGCAGAGCACCGGCCGGGTTTTCGGAGGAGGGGGCAACCTTGCTCAACGCGCCCTGTACATCGGCAGCCAGATCATTCTTGATCGGCTTGGCGTGTTCCGCTTTTGCGATCTGGGCTTGCGTCGGTTTGCGCTCGGGTTTGATGAATTCGCCGTGCAGGTTGAGCACGCCCGTCTTCTGTCCCAATTGCTGCACCACACCGTGGCTGTGGTTCTCCAGGTCATCGCGCAGCGTTTCCAGATCCTCGACCAGCTGTTTGCCTTCCGGGCCCAGATCCAGGCGGGATATACGCTCCTTCAAGGTGTTACCAGGCTGAGGTGCGGGGCTGGAGGAGTTCTTGATCTCGGTCAGTTCCTTGAACACGGGTGCCTCTGCCTGATACACCTCCTGCAGCCCTTCGCGGCCCTTGATCCGATGCTGGATGTGGTAGAACCCGTTCATGATCGGCCGAGGAATATTCAGGTCGGGTTTCACGATGTGAGCCGGAATGAACTCCTTTACGCTCGACTTGTGACTGAGCGAGGTGTCACTGCGACCCGCCAGGGTGCTGCTGATTTTCAACGTGTTGCCTGTGCCGAAAATCTTGACGTTTTTCGAGCCATCATCCAGTCGCCCGAACAGATTGTTCAACCCGTTTTCCGGCTCCTTGCGCGGCTCCATCGGCTGGAACTGCTTGTCCTTGAGGACGAAGGAGCCCTCGTCAGGCGCCCCATCCTTGAGTTTCACACTGACGGTGTTGTTGCCCTCCTTGCGGATACTGTCGACCGGACGATTGCCGGGCGTGTCGATTTTCTGCCATTTCGCGTCAGGCTTGGGGTCCGATTCCGGTGCCTGCCAGTCGTCCTTGGACATGAAGTACAACTCGCCCGTGGTGGTCGTGGCGTGCAGGTTGTGGTTCTCGTCCAGGGTCAGCGAGGCGACTTCGCCGGACAGGTCCTTGCGGGTCAGCTCGGTAGGCTCGCCGGTCTTGTGATGGGCCGTCAGGCGGCCCTGATCATCGACGGCGGCAAACTGCTTGTCGTTGAGCATGGCAAACGCCTTGATGACGCGGTCATCGAGGCCTTCGATGGCATCGCCCATTTCAACTTTGGTCGAGCGGGTCGGCTGGTTGAGGTTGTGGGTGCCGCTCAACGAGGTCTTGGTGTATTCGGGGCTGACCTTCAGTTCGGAGATCTTGCCGTCCTTGAGCACGTAAGCGCTGCTGTTGTTGCCGCGCTGCAACCGGTCGATGTCCTTGACGCCGGTGTCCTTCCAGCCTTCCGTGGTTGCATCCCATTTCTGTACACGGTTGTCTACGATGCCCACCCGACCGTTGCGGTCCAGATCGAACGTGTTTTCCGGGGTCGGCACCTTACCCTCCGGCAGGCCGCGCCTGTTCTCGACGACCACCACATCGGTCAGGTTCCAGCCGTTGCGCAGGCTGGAATTCGCCTCGTCGAGGGTGTGGCTGTGGATGTCGCCGACATCGTTTTTGATCAGCGCGTGCAACTGACCGTTTTCACCGCTCAGGAAGCCTGTGACCTGCTGGCGCTTGCCCAGAGTCGAGTCTTCAGGCTGAAAATTTTTCTCGGGTTGCAGGTGCAGTATGCCGTCTTCGCTTTTCAGGTCCTTTCGCGCGGCGCTGTAGAGCTGGCCTTCGGCGTCGGCCACGAACAGGCGGTCACGGGTCAGGCCGACATGTTTGGCTTCGGATTTGCCATCGTTGAGTTCGAGCGTCAGGTGCATGTCTGGCACCTTGCCCATTTCGCCCAACTGCAAGGTCTGGGTGTCTTTACCGGCGAGCATCGCCACGGTGCCATCCGGAGAGACCGAATGCGCCGTCAGGCCTTCAAGTTTCATCTCCGGCTTGTTTTTTTCGCTACTGGAGAGGTTGACCAGCGTATCGCCCGTCCGGCCGTAAACCTTGCCATCGCCCTGGGTCGCAAGGTGGCTGAACGTGGTCTCCTTGCTGTCTTCGCTGGGAGACCAGGTCGCGGTTGCCGGATGCAGTTCGTAGAGCTTCTCGTCCTGCAGCCGCAGATGCTTTCCGCTGCTGTCCAGATGGGCACCGCTCAAATGAGCGATGTGGGCGCTGTCCGGCAATGACTGGGCGCCACTGTCGTGGCCGGCGATGCTTGCCGAGTTGTCTTCGCGTTGCAGTTTCAGGCTGTCGGGTTTGCTGCCAGGCGGAACACTCAGCGGTTTGCTGCTGCGAAGCAAGGCCAGAGCAGCGTCGGTCTGGGCTATCTGTACCAGATGACCTTTTGGCTCGAGCAGCACTTGATCGCGGTCACTCGCCGAGTTTGTGGCCAGATAGCTCTTGCCCGGTTGGCCCAGCCGGTCCTTGAGCAGGTTACCCAGTGCGGATGGAATGAAGTGATCGAAATCCGGTCGACCTTTGGCGTCCAGGGAAATGATGTTGATGGAGGGTGTGTTGCGCTCCAGGTTGCCGTTCTCCATACGGAAGGTTCCAGCATTGCCTGCGGCACTGCGGGTCAACTGAGGTCTTGGCGACGCGTCTTGCGTGCTGCCCGAAGCATGGCTCTGTGCCGGTGTGTTGCCGCCCGATCGAGACGGACCAGGTTGATGGTCGGAGCGTGCCGGTGAGCTTTCCTGGCTGGGCAGCCAGTCCTTGAACGACAGTTCCCGTTGCAGCGCCGTTGTCGGACGCTCGCTGCCTGTGGAGGACGAACGCGTGACTGGCGGGCGTCGAGCCGAGCTGATATGAGCGATATCGTCGGCGTCCAGTTGCGGTGCGGTCTGCTCTGGCGCCGCAGTCGGCGTCAACGCGCCCGGTGTCGGGCCGAAGGTGCGCGGGGGAATATCGGGCTGCTGCGTCACCGGGACCTGTACGGGCTGCTTGCCCAACTGAACGACCGACACCGAGGCGCGCTGGGTCGGCGGCTCGGGTCGCTGCTCCAGCCCGCGTGGATTGTGACCCTGGGAGGTTGCGCCATGGACCTGTCCGGTCACGGGCGCGTTATTGATTGGAAGCATTGAGGTTCTCCAATGTCATGGCTGGCCAGGACAACCTCGCGATGGATGTCCGGACTGTAAAAGGAAGGATTCCTTTGCCCTGAGTGGAGTGCGCGCCGAACTGGTTCCGCGTCCTCAGTAATGCGGCATTTCGATCACATCACCCTTGAGCTGCTCGTCCATTTCCCGCAGCAGGCGATACACCTGGGCCACTGCCTGCAGAGTGGCGCGCGGGATGAACTGGCCGACGTTCTCGCGGTACAGCGTTCGCGCCAGCCAGACAAAACGCACCACCGGCACACCGGCCTCGCGGGCGCGCTCGATCAGTTCGCGGGCTTCGGCATCTCGGCCCTTGCAGATGATGCGTGGCAGCGGCGTCTGTTCCGGACGGTAGAACAGGGCTACGGCAAAGTGCGTCGGGTTGACCAGCAACATGTCGGCGTCCTCCACCGGTGCCCTTGCGGGTGCTGCGCTGCCGGGCTGGTCAGTGATTTCACGAGCCAGCGCCTTGCGATGGGATTTCATGTGCGGGTCGCCTTCGGACTCCTTGTATTCCTTGCGGATGTCCTCGTGGCTCATTCGCTGGCCCTTGACGAAGAAGTACTTCTGCAGCGCGAAGTCCAATCCTGCCAGCACCAGCAGCAACCCCAGGCAGGTCCGCGACAGGTGAGTGAACAGCTCGACCAGCGCCATCCAGTAACTGTCCAGGTCGGTGCGGGCAAGACCGATCAGATCGCCCAGCGCCGGAGGCAGCAGCACGTAGAGCACGCAGGTGATCATCACGGCCTTGCACAGGCTGTTGAACAGGTTGAACAGCTGCCTGGAGGAGAACATCTGCTTGAACTGGTTGATCGGGTTCAGGCGCTCGAAATCCAGCTTCAGCGAGTCGGTTGCAAACAGGGGGCCGAACTGCACCCAGCCACCCGCCAGTCGCATGGCGGCGGCAATCCCCAGCACCGGCAGCATGAACAGCAACAGCTCCCAGCCCGCCTTGGTCAGCACTTCGCCAAGCGCCGCATTGAACGGCCGGTCCAGCTCGGTCAGGGGCAGGGCGATCAACGCCTTGAGGCGCGACATGCCGCCATCCACCAGCCCCAGAATCATCTCCATCAGCGCCGCGAAAATGAACAGCTTGGGTACATCCTGGCTTTGTCCGACCTGACCCTTCTTGCGCGCGTCGTCGAGCTTTTTCTGGGTGGGTTCTTCGGTTTTTTCGCTCATGGCTCAAGGTCCGGCAGGCAGGGCTTCAGGGGGTGTGCAGCATCAGCGGCAGCAGATGCCGCAAGTCGCTCAGATCGGCCAGGCGGCCTTCGCCGAGCAGCGTCAGCATGGGCATGTACAGCACCAGAAAAAACAGACCGGCCAGGCTCTTGGCAGGCATTGCCAGGGTCGACACCTGAAGCTGCGGGCTGTACAGGCTGAGAATCGCCATGCCGAATTCGATCATCAGCAGCAGACCCACCAGCGGCGCGGCATACAGCACCATGAAGCGGAAGGTACTGGCCACCAGCTTGAGGTACACCTCGAAACCGGCTGCTCCGGTCACCGGCACCCATTGCGTGGCAGGCCATACGAGGTAGCTGTCCCACATGATCTGCGTCAGGCTGGCATAGCCACCGCCGAGGATCATCAGCAGGATCAGCACCTGCTTGAGCATGTGGCCCAGCTCCGACGTGTTGTCGCCCAATGCCGGGTTGATCTGCCCGCCGACCAGCGCGCCGCGCTGGTTGTCGAACAGGCAGCCGATCGATTCGAACAGCCAGAACGGCATGGCCAGCAACAGGCCCAGCAGCAGGCCGATTACGCTTTCCTTGAGCAGCAGGGCGCAGAGATCCAGCCAGTCGAGCTCATGCCCGGTCAGTCCCATGCGAATGGCAGGCATCGGAATCAGCGCCAGTGCCAGCACGATGGCGTGGCGCAGCATGCCTTTGAGCTCGGTGAACGCAAACGCCGGAATCAGAAACAGACAGGGGTACAGACGCGCCATGCCGATGGTCAGTGCAATGATCGTTTCACTGAGTTCCTTGAACGCGGGCTCGAACATGTCAGGCCCTCGTCTGGCTGATCATGCTGAATGACAGATAGGCCAGTTGCATCAACTCGATGCCGATCCAGCGCCCGGTCAGCGCCAGCGCCAGCCCGACGGCGACCAGCTTGATGGCGAACGGCAGGGTCTGATCCTGCAACTGCATCACCGCCTGGAGCAGCGAGGTGATGACGCCGACCACGACGGCCACGATCAGCGGCGGCGCAGACAGCACCACGACCAGCATCATCGCCTGCTTGAACAGCGTCAGGGTTTCCATAGTGCCTCGCGCGATCACATGTAGCTGTAGAAGAGTCCGTCGAGCAGGCGCGTCCAGCCATCCACCAGCACGAACAGCAGAATTTTCAACGGCAGCGAAATGGTCATGGGGGCAACCATCTGCATGCCCAGCGCCAGCAGAATGTTCGAGACAATCAGGTCGATGACGATGAACGGGATGTAGATCAGAAAGCCGATCTGGAAACCGGCCTGCAGCTCGGACAGCACAAAGGCCGGGACCACGAGCAGCAGGTCGTCGCGGCTGGCCTTGTCGGCCATTTCCTTGGGCCACATGCGCTGGGTGTTTTCCAGCAGGTGGGTCTGGATGTCAGGGTCCAGATTGCGCGTCATGAAGGTGCGCAAGGGCTCCACCACATGCTTGCCGGCGCTTTCCATGGCCGCGAACGTGTCCAGGTGCTCGGGCAGCTTTTTGACCCGGTCACCCATTTCACTGAACACCGGCGCCATGATGAACAGCGTGGCGGCCAGAGCGATGCCGTACAGGGCCATGTTGGGCGGCGCCTGCTGGACGCCGATGGCGTTGCGCGTGATCAGCAGCACCATGGCGATTTTCAGGAACGCGGTGCAGATGATCATCAGCAGGGGCGCCAGTGACAGGGCGCCGAGAAACAGCGCCAGCGTCAGTGGATTGGCATCCTGCAGGTTCACCGCAGCGCTTCCATGCGGGTGATCTGCAGACCCAGGCGGCCTTCGACGTCGACCAGTTCGCCGTGCGCCAGAACCCGTTCGCCATGGTGCAGCATGGCGTGGCCGGGCGTGCAGCCGTTGAAGGTCAGCACAGAACCCACAGCCAGCGAGCGCAATTGCCCCAGACTCAGGGAGAGGTTGCCGGCCCGCACTGTCAGCGCCATGCTCAGGTCATTGAAACGCTGCAGGCCGTCTTCGTTGGCGTCGGTGCTGTCTGCTTCCGGGTGGTGCTCGTGCTCGTCGATATCATCCAGGTGCAGCGGATGATCGTCGGCGGCAGAGAAGTGGTCGATCGTGGCGTTCATGGGGATTTGCTCCAGTTCGGTGAGGGTGAAGCACAGCGCGTCGGCGCTGGTCTGGGCCAGACTCAAGCGGCACCCGCCCAGTTGCAGGGTGCCCTGGCCGTCCGGTGTGAACAGCGAGTGATCAGGCAACAGCACATCGCCCGGGCGCAGACTGGCCAGTTGCGAAGGGCTCAGGTTCAGATGACCCAGCAGCAGCGGTACGCTGATCGGCCATTGCCACGGCATGGCGGCAGATTCGGCCTGCCATTGGCCCCGGTCGAGCAGGTCGAGCAACGTCTCGGGCTGCGCAGACAGGCGTGCGCTGACCCGCAGGCCGTTGATCCTTGCCTGCAGCAGGCAGTCCAGCCCCGTCGTCGGTGGTGCATCGAGGGGCTGCAGGTCGCCAAACAGGTCCTGCAGTTCCGGGCTCAGGTAGTGGTTGTACAACTGCCAGTACCAGTGATGTTCATCGTTGGCCGAATCCGCGTGCGGCATCAGGGCCGGGCAACTGGACAACAGTCCCAGCAGAGCTTCAGCCTCGGTCAGTCGCAAGGCCCCGGCCGCGCTGTCCAGCTGGCTTTCATGGCGTGCCGGGTTCGGTGACGCGCTCAGGCGCAGGTCCAGCCAGCCTTGCTGCTGATCCAGTTCGAACGGCAGGCTCAGGCCGCTGCCGATCCTTTGCCGGGCGCTGGCCTCGGCGTTGCTGATGGCGCGTAAATCAAGTGCATGTGCATTCATGTCACTGGTCTGCCTGTCCGAGGGTGAGGCGTATGCGGCGGCCGAGTCGCTGGCTGAGCCACTCACGGCTAGCCTCGCGATATTCCTGGCAACGCTGCAAGGCAACGTCTCTGGCAAAGCGCAGTGCGATGTCCAGCCCGTCGGCACGCGGCACCACCTGCACGATCACCTTGCCCAGTTCGGGCAGTTCAAAGGTCGCTTCCATGGGCATCTGGTCGTCGGCGTTGAGGTGCTCTTCGATCGGTTCGATCAGCGGGTCCCACAAGGGTGTTACCGGGGAGGGCGGTGTCCCTGCATGTCCGCCCTGTCGCTCACCGTCGCGCCAGGGATCGGGCAGCGTCTGTGGCAGCTCGGCACCGCCCCAGAAACCGATATCGTTCGGCGCGCTCATCATGGCTTCGAACAATTCACCTTCGTGACGGGTTTCGCTGGGTTCATGCTCGCGACGTTCGAAGCGGGTCGTTGGCTGGGCTGTCTCGTTGCCGGAGCTGCCGGTCGGGCGAGGCTTGGGCTCTGGTGGGCGCGGCGGCACCGGTTTGTGAAGGGCAGGCTTTGCGGTCATGACGCCTCCCGCGCCAGATCGACGAGGAAGTCCAGCTTCTCCACATCGCGCTGACGTTTGCGCAATTCGCGCTGGCTGTCTTCGGCCCAGAGCTTTTGCTGCTGATGCTCATGCTGCAGGTCGCTCAGTTGCTTTTCACTGCGTTCGATCTGCCGGATCGCCTGACGCTCGGCGGCCAGCCAGTCGTTCATTTCGCTGAGTGGCAGTGCGCGGTGCGCATGCCGTTCGCGCTGTTCGATGCGAGAGTGGCGGTGCGCCTCACGCAGCGCCTCAAGCTCGTTAGTCATGCTCAGCAGGCGGGCATGCAGGGCCGCGAGCACCTGACTCTGGCGTCGCCAGGCCTGTTCGGCCAGGGTCAGCCTGTGGCGGCGAATCGGCGCCAGGACGTCCAGCGTTTCGCCAAGGCCATTGAGTTGCGCGTCGTTGGCTGAATCCTGCGAATCATGTTCATCGTGGGACATCGGCAGTTACCTGTATGAGGTGGTCCAGGGTTTCATCGAGCGACACCGGGTCACGCAGCGACTGCTGAAGAAAGCCCATGATCCGGTCACGGGACTGCACGGCAAAATCGGTCAGCGGGTCGTTACCCGGCTGGTACTCGCCCAGCTTGATCAGCATTTCTACCTGCTGATAAGCCGCCATCAGTCTGCGTACCTGTGTGGCACCGTGGACCTGTTCGGTTCCCACCACATTGCTCATGGTCCGGCTGAGACTGGTGAGAATGTCCACCGCCGGGTAGTGGCCACGCTCGGCCAGCTTGCGCGAGAGCACGATGTGGCCGTCGAGCAGCGAGCGCACCTCGTCGGCGATGGGGTCGTTCATCGAGTCCTGTTCGATCAGGACCGAATACAGCGCCGTGATCGCCGCATCGTGGGTACGGCCGGCGCGTTCCACCAGGCGTGGCAGCAGGCTGTAGACCGAGGGCGGCAGGCCGCCGCGTCCGGCCGGTTCGCCACTGGCCAGACCGATCTCGCGTTGTGCCCGGGCGAAGCGGGTCAGGGAGTCGATGATCAGCAGGGTGGATTTGCCCTGCTGGCGAAAACCTTCGGCAATCGCGGTGGCGGTGAACGCTGCGCGGGCGCGTTCCATGCTGCTGCGGTCCGAGGTGGAGCACACCAGCACGGTGCGCTGGCGTAGCTCTTCGTCCAGCTCATGGTCGAGGAATTCGCGCAGCTCACGACCCCGTTCACCGATCAGGCCGAACACGATGGCCTCGCACGGCGTGTTACGCGCCATCTCGGCCAGCAGGGTGGTCTTGCCGCATCCGGCACCGGCAAAGATGCCAACACGTTGTCCTTCGCCCAGTGTCAGCAAGCCGTCAATGGAGCGCAGCCCGGTGGACAGCGGTGTATCGATTCTGGGCCGTTCGGTGGCGG
The DNA here is from genome assembly GCF_900184295.1 of Pseudomonas viridiflava. Classification (NCBI taxonomy): domain Bacteria; kingdom Pseudomonadati; phylum Pseudomonadota; class Gammaproteobacteria; order Pseudomonadales; family Pseudomonadaceae; genus Pseudomonas; species Pseudomonas viridiflava. The sequence continues at coordinate 3,560,852 of NZ_LT855380.1, read as the reverse complement.
GCGGGGCATCGCGGATCACCGGTTGTGCACCCACGGCACCCGACAGGGCGAAGGCCGAAGGGCCGTCGCCACTGAGCGAGCGGCCGAAGCCATCGAGCACCGCGCCCAGAAGAAACTCACCGACCACCAGGCTATGCGGCTGAAACAGCGGCCTGACCGGTGCGCCGATGGCGATGCCGTCCAGCGGTCCCAGCGCAGCCAGCAAGGTGTGCTGCCGGTCGAAACCGACGATTTCAGCCATCACCTCGCTGCCATCGGCACGGCTGATTTCACACAGATCGCCGATCCTCGCCCTGGGCATGTAGCTGTTGAGCAGAATGCCGTTGACGCCAGCGATCCGGCCGCGGATCAGCACCGGCGCGCAGTGCGACAGACGCTCGCTCTGGGCCTGTCGCCATGACTCGAGACGTGCCAGCGCTGCGTCCATCACCAGCTCACCTCGACACGACGTTCGCCTTCGAACACCAGCTTGTGCTCGTTGATGTCCACGAAGCGCATGCCATCGACTTCGTCGCCCAGAAACAGCCGACGACCGTCGCTGGTGAGGATGCTTGCCAGCCGTGTATTGCTGATCTGGATGATGGTGAACGGCAGCTCGGCGGTCGCCGTGGGCAGCGCATTCAGCACCTGGATCGGGCTGCTGTACTGACGTTCGAAACGCAGCAGCATGCGCGAGGTGGACTGCAGCAGATCGTCCTCGTCAAAGTCGCCGTGCAGAAAAAGTTTGCCCTGTTCTTCCGCAATCGTGACCCGCTTCTGCAGCTCTCGCTCGGTGAGCATCTTGAGCAGTACGTTTCTGACCTCAGTGGTGTCCTTGAGCACGACCCGGGACGGTTTCTGCGGTGCGGGCGGCGCCGGTTCTTCGCGCTTGAGTAGCCACATCAGGGCGCCCACGAATACCAGCAATGACGCGACCAGCAGCATGGGTCCCAGCAGCGAACGGGGAGGTTTGAGCGGTTGTGCGTCGCGCTCGGCGCTGAGCATCGCGGGCTGCGGTTCAGCGTCTTCCGTTGCCTGAGGCGTGTCTTCATCGTCCTCGGCGGGCCATTCGGTGTTGGCGCTGATCACCGACAGCCACACGCCGTTGACGGCGAACGGCGTGCCGGGCTCCAGTTGACTGATGGCCTCGACCTTGTGGCCTTCGCTGTCGGTTACCGGCCCTTCACTGCTGGCCAGCGACCACGTTTCATCGACCAGTCGCAGCGTGCAGTGCCGGTTCTTGATGCCCGGATCATAGAGTGCAAGGTCTGCACCGGCAGACGAGCCAATGCTCCACTGCTCGCCGTTGAGGGGCAGCGCTGCGCCGCGATGCAGCCCGGTCAGGACCCGCAATTCGTAAAGTTTGTCGGTTTCCATGGGTGCTCCGTCAGGCCATCAGGTCGTAGGTTTCTTGCAGGTCGATCCGCCCCAGCACCTGGACCTGAACCGTGGGGATCAGCTCGGCGAAGGACAGCACGGGAACATGGTGGAACTGGTCGGTCAGCAGGCTGCGCAAAGGGCTGCGCAGGTCCTGCGCCACCAGCAGGACCGGTCGGGGGCTGGCTTGCAGCGGAAAGGCTTCGCGCAGTTGCTCAACCAGCGCGTTGCCCAGCTCCGGTTCGAGGGCAAAATAGGATTCGTTCTGGGTCTGGCGCAGGGAGTCGCGCAGCAGCACTTCGGTTTCCGGCGTCACCAGCCAGGTATGCAGCGTGTTCTCTTCACAGTGCTGGTGACAGATCTGGGCCTTGAGGGCGATGCGCACGTGATCGGTCAGCGCGTTGAGGTCGCGCTCGTGCTGGCCCTGCTCGATCAGGGTTTCAGCGATTGGCCTGACCGAACGCAAGGACACCAGTTCGGCGGACAGGCGTTGCAGAACGGCGGCAAAACGCGCCAGCGGCAAGGTGCGCTGCAGCTCCTGCGCCAGTTCCGGCTGCTCGCTTTCCAGCCAGCTGAGGATGGCCTTGCTCTCCTGCAGGCCGATGAATTGCGGTCCGGTGGCCTGAAAGGCTCGGCTCATGCGTTCCAGGATCAGCTCCAGCGAAGACACACCAGCGTGCTCTTCTTCCTTGAGCAGCGGATCATCGATGTCCACCCAGACCCAGCGAGTCTCATCGCGTTCGACACGGCCCGGCTCACCGGCGTCCTCATCGATTTCCCGATGATCGACCGCCAGGCGCGCGTTGGTGAAGGTGGCGCGGATGAATGGCACTTCGTAGACGCAGAAGCGGAATTCATCAGGCTCGAAATGATCGGCGAACTCCATGTCGAACGAGGGCAGCGTCAGGCCGAAGTTGTGCACCAGCGTGTTGCGACGCTGGCGAATGCCCTGTATCAGCCTGTCGAGCTCCGCCGTGCCCTGATGGCTGGAATGGCATTGCAGCAGGTAGGCCCGTGACGGATTGAAACGGCGAATGTCTTCGCGCCCGTTCAGTTCCGGCGCGCCTTTGCTGGCTGCGCCGATGCTGTCCTGATGCAGCTCTTTCTGGCGGATGCGCCAGAGCTGGATCAGGCCGCTGAACAGGCACAGCAGGGCGATACAGGCAAAAACCACCGTCGGCATGCCCGGAATGAGCCCGAACCCCATCATGCCGATGGATGAAAAGACCCATGCCTTGGGCTGGCTGGTGAGCTGCTCGGCAATTTCATGACCGATGTTGGCGTCGGCCGTCTGGCTGTCGGGCGCTACGCGGGTAATGATCATGCCCGCTGTCAGCGAGATCAGCAGGGCCGGAATCTGTGCAATCAGACCGTCGCCGATGGTCAGCACCGAATAAAGGTGCATCGCGTCACCGGCCTCCATGCCGTTCTGCAGCACGCCGATCGAGAAGCCACCGATCAGGTTGATGAACACGATGACCAGACCGGCAATGGCGTCGCCCTTGACGAACTTCATCGCGCCGTCCATGGCACCGAACAGTTGGCTTTCCTTGGACAACTGTTCACGTCGGTGCCGGGCTTCGCGCACGTTAATCAGGTTGGCCCGCAGGTCGCTGTCGATGGACATCTGTTTGCCCGGCATGGCGTCCAGCGTGAAGCGCGCAGCCACCTCGGCCACCCGTTCCGAGCCCTTGGTGATGACCAGAAAGTTGACGATGGTCAGAATCAGAAAGATCACCAGACCGACCGCCAGGTTGCCGCCCACCACGAAGCTGCCGAAGGCTTCGACGATGTGTCCGGCGTCCTGTTGCAGCAGGATCAGACGGGTCGTGGCGATCGACAGCGAAAGACGAAACATCGTGGTCAGCAGCAGCACTGCCGGAAAGGTCGAGAAGGCCAGCGGACGCGGCAGGTACATGGCCAGCACGATCAGCAACGACGAAATGCAGATGTTCAGTGCGATCAGCACGTCCACCAGCCAGGTCGGCAGGGGCAGAATCATCATGAAGACGATGGCCATGACCATCACTGCGCCGACGATTTCAGTGCGGCCCATCACCGCCAGTGCCAAGCGGTTGAGCAGGTGAATAATGCCGTTCATCCTGACACTCTCCCGACATCGTCCATGCCCAGCGCCTTGCGTTCGTGGCGCGCCATTTCATCCATCAGGCCCTGCAGCAGACGCAGCCCGTTCTGCCGGGTCTTGAGGTCTTTCCACAGTGTCAGCGGCAGGTTTTGCAGCAATGGGTACAAGCCGTTGAAGAACAGCGGCTGCAGCGTAGGCGTGCGGCCGATGGTTTCCTCGGCCAGCAGCGTCAGGTCGCGGGCGAAGAAACCGTTGCCGCAGAAACGCAGCACCCGCTTGCTCATGGCCAGCGGGGTCATGTTGCTGTCGGGCGCCTTGTGCGCCAGACGCTGCAACAGCGCCAGACATGTCTTGATCAGGTTGTTCAACTGACCGCTGGCGCCCAGCCCGCGCAGCATGGCCCGCAATGCGGCGCCGGGTATCGACGGGGCGAGGGCGGCGATGTCATCGGCCAGCGCCCTTTGCAGGGTGCGCAGGCCGCGTGCGAACTGATCCTCGTTGAAGCGCTCCAGCAGCGACTCCAGCAGGCTGGCCAGCGGTTGCTGACCGACGATGGCCTTGTAATACAACAGGCGCATGGCGCTGCGTTGCTGGGGATCGCTGCTGAACAGGGCGATGGCGCTGGCGGTGTTAAGGCCCGCACGGATCTTGTCGCCGTGGCTCAGGCGCAGTTCGTCGATCAGCGCCATGGCCTGATCGTGAGTGTCCTCCTTGCCTTCGGTGGCGGACATGCGCACCACCTGTTGCAACAGCAAGTCGGCCCGCGTCGGGTCGCCGCCAGCCTGGGCAAGCACATCCTTGAGCGAACCCTGCTGCTGCAACTGACCCTGCAGACGCCTGGCCTGTTGTTCCAGGCTGGGCTGGTCGGCGTTGTCGAGCAGGCGGTAGAGCTCGGCGAGTTTTTCGACCCGCTCGACCCGCTGCGAACTCGTGCTTTCACGCACATGCCGCTCATCGAGCCCCTTGCTGTGGCGTTCCACGCTTTCGCTGAATTTCATCGCCACTTCTTCCATTGAGTCCTGCAAAGGATTTTTCGGAACCAGCGATTTGGTTTCAGGCACCGGCGGGCGCGGGATCAGGTCAGGCTCGGGGCGGATGTCGATATAGGAATTGATCTTCATGGGCAGCGCAATCGCCTCGGAACAGGTGTGTCCTGAGTGGCGATTGCGGGCAACTGGTTCCTGCGCAGCGGAACCGTAAAAAGTTGTGCAACAACTGGCACAGCATTTATGTCGGGAATGCCATATCTGGCACAAAACGGGGTTTTCGCCGAGATAAAAACGTTATTTATCAATAATTTAAAAATACTAAAAGGTTGGTACGTTCGCTGCTCTCCCTTAGTGGCCATTGGTGGCATCACAACTGCGTATCAGGAGATAAACGTGGAAGGGAAAGACATTCAGCGAGACGGAACTGTTATTGGAGTAATTGCGCTGGATCTGGGTGGGCTCGCGAGGACAAGCGAGAAGAAACTCAGGGGATTCATCGGCAAACGCGTGTTCAATCAGGCCGACGTGGATGACCTGATGCAGATGACGTATCTGGAAGCCTGGCGCAACCAGCACAAGTTCATGGGCACCTCACGACCTGAAACCTGGCTGTTCGGCATTGCAGCGAACCTGGTCAGGAACCACTTCAAGACGTTCTACAACCAGCCTCAGCGCATGGAATTGACCGATACCGAAATGGAGAGTTTCGAGCACGGTCATGACCCGAGCATGCTGAGCGACCATCAACGCACATTGGGACGAACCCTGGCGGCCATCGAGGAGCTGTCGGTGGACATGCGCGCGGTACTGGACCTGGTCGTCGATGCCGACGTCAGTTATCAGGACGCAGCAAGGCACCTGGCCGTCCCGATCGGCACCATTCGCTCGCGCCTGGCGCGTGCCCGGGGACAGCTCAAGTCCAGCGTGTATTCCAAGGAGGTTCACTGATGAACAGTTTTGTCGACCGGCACTCACTGCAACGCCTGCCACGCGGCATTCGTGAATCGACCGACGATGATCTGCCGGCAATGATGAGTATCTTCAACGAGACCGCGGCCAGCGGTGCCAATTCTCCCGTAACCCGGCCCATGACGTACGAAGAGGTGAAGTTCTACGTCAATCTCTACAAGCGCGATGGCCTGCCGGTGTATGTCTATGAACGGCGGGGTGAAGTGCTGGGCTGGCTGTCGATCAACCGGTTCAGTTGGGGGACGCAGGCGTGTTTTCAGACCGGCGAGACCGCGATCTACGTGCGCGGCGATCACTATGGCAGTGGCATCGGTGTGGTGCTGGGCAAAGCGACCGTGCTGCTGGGGCGACAGGTGGGGCTTGAGAATCTGGTGGCGTGGATCATGGCAGCCAACCTGCCGAGTCAGAAGATCGTGACGGCCATTGGTGCGCACCTGTGGGCGCGCCTGCCGAACATCGCCCGTTTCGGCGAGCAGCGTGCGGACGTGCTGCTGTTCGGGCTGCCCCTGACCGGATCGCACAATGTGCCGGTACAGGTTCACGTTTCGGAGGCTGTCTGATCCGCTGAGCGACGCAAGGATCTGCACCGCTGATGGTCGGCGTGCAGACCCCGCATGAAAAAGAACGGCGCCACCCTTTCGGGTCGCGCCGCTTTTTGTTTCAGTGAGCTGTCAGCGATCAGGCGATCGGCTGATCACTCCATTCGCCGTTGACCAGGCGACGCAGACCCAGTGGGTTGGCGTTCTGCAGCGCAGGCGGCAACAGGTTGTCAGCCAGGTTCTGGTAGCAGACCGGACGCAGGAAACGGTCGATGGCCAGCGTGCCCACCGACGTACCGCGTGCATCCGAAGTGGCCGGGTATGGGCCGCCGTGAACCATGGCTTCGCACACCTCAACGCCAGTCGGGTAGCCGTTGTACAGAATACGGCCGACTTTCTCCTCCAGCAGCGGTTGCAGCCAGCTGTATTGGCTCAGGTCGGCAGGTTCGCCGATCAGGGTGGCCGTCAGTTGACCGCGCAGGGCCTGCAACGCGTCTTTCAGCTGCGCATCGTCAGCGACTTCGATGACCAGTGTGGTCGGACCGAAGACTTCTTCCTGCAACAGTTGATCGCCATTGAGCAGCAGACTGACGTCAGCCTTGAACAGCTGTGCCTGAGCCTGTTTGCCTTCCTGCGGCTTGCCAGCCAAATGGGTGACGCCCGGGTGCGACAGCAGGTGCTCGACGCCCTTGCTGTAGCTGCGCAGACCGCCCGCGTTGAGCATGGTCTGTGGTGCCTGGCTGCCCATCTGCTCGGTCAGTTGCTCGAGGAACGACGAGAAGGCCGGGGAGCGCAGACCAATGACCACGCCAGGGTTGGTGCAGAATTGGCCGGCACCCATCACCACGGAAGCTGCAAGTTCCTTGGCCACGGTTTCGCCACGCGCAGTCAGAGCGCCCGGCAGCAGGATGACCGGATTGATGCTCGACATCTCGGCGAAGACCGGGATCGGTTGTGGACGCTCGGCAGCCATTTTGCACAGGGCGTTGCCGCCGTTCAGCGAGCCGGTAAAGCCGACAGCCTGGATGGCCGGGTGCTTGACCAGGCCTTCGCCCACGCCGTTGCCGAAGATCATGTTGAACACGCCTTTCGGCATGCCGGTGGCTTCAGCAGCACGAATGATTGCGCTGGCAACCAGATCAGCTGTGGCCATGTGACCGCTGTGGGCCTTGAACACCACCGGGCAACCGGCGGCCAGTGCGGCAGCGGTGTCGCCGCCAGCGGTGGAGAAGGCCAGCGGGAAGTTGCTGGCACCGAACACGGCAACCGGACCGACGCCGATGCGGTACTGGCGCAGGTCAACGCGCGGCAGCGGCTTGCGGTCCGGCAGGGCCTGGTCGATGCGCGCACCGACGAAGTCACCACGGCGCAGGACTTTGGCGAACAGGCGCATCTGGCCGCTGGTACGGCCGCGCTCACCCTGGATGCGCATTTGCGGCAGGGCGGTTTCCTGGCAGACGATGGCGACGAAATCGTCACCCAGCTTGTCCAGCTCGTCGGCAATCGCGTCGAGGAACTCGGCGCGGCGGGCCGGGCTCAGCTGACGGTATTCGGGGAAGGCGTTTTTGGCAGCCAGGGCCGCAGCGTCGATTTCGCTGTCGGTGGCTTGATGAAAGCTGTAGGGCAGTTCTTCGCCCGTGGTGGCATCCAGACTTTTTTGCAGGCTTTGGCCCAGAGCGCTGCGGCCGCCAGCGATGAAGTTCTGGCCGAGAATGTTAGGCATCGGTATCTCCTGTTGTTTTGAAGGTGGAGGCGGGCGCCGGTTACGGGGCCTTGCACTCCTTATGGGTTGCCGAGTTGCTTTACGGTGTTCGGGGTTGGCGGGCATTCGTCGAGCAGGCCAGCCATCCAGTCTCTGGAAAGTCGGCAGTCATCGTACAACTTGAGTCGCTGCCGACGCAACTGCCGGGCAGCGTTTGTGACGTTACGACAACTGCCCGCAGGGCTGCGGCTATATATAAGGCAGGAGCACCCTGTTCCCGTCATCATGAGCCGTGTTTATGACCCTTTCAGGGCATGCAATGCTTCAAGCACCTGACGAAGTGCCTTGCTGACCGGCTTGTCCTGACGCAGCACGATGCCCAGAGTACGGCTCAATCCCGGCGTCAGCGCGTGCACCTGCAGACCGCGCCGATGATGCACCGCGGCCACCGACATGCGTGGCACGATGCTGTAGCCCAGTCCGGCCGCGACCATTTCCTTGATCGCTTCGATGCTGCCCAGCTCCATCATCGGCTTGACGCGAATTCCGGCCTGCAAGTACCACTCATTGATCAGCAGGCGCGTGCTGCTTCCGGCTTCGAACACCACCAGCGGCAGTTCACTCAGATGCTCGGGCGTCATTGCTCCCGGTAGCGGCTGATAGCTGCTGGCGAAGATGGCCACGAATTCGTCATCGAGCAGCGGGGTGACATCAAGGCTGCGGCCCGAAGCGGGCAGCGTGACGAGCGCCAGGTCCAGGCGGTTTTCTTCCACAGCCTTGAGAATGCCGTCGGTATTGCCGGTGCTGACCCGCACATCCAGTTGTGCGAAGCGCCGACGCAAGGTCTGCAACAACGGCGGCAGCAAATGAATGCAGGCCGTGGCGCCAGTGCCGATGGCGACTTGTCCGGCGATGCCGTCGGCGTGGCTGGACAGGTCAAGCAGCGCGTCCTCGACCACCGCATCAATGCGCGAAATGTGCTGCAACAGGGTCTCGCCCGCCGAGGTGGGTTTCAAGCGTTTGCCCACCCGCTCGATCAGGCGCAGGTTCAACTGATCTTCCAACTGCCGCACTTGCAGGCTCACTGCAGGCTGCGTCAGGTGAAGCCGCTCGGCGGCGGCGGAAAAGCTGCCATGAGCGATGACCAGTGAGAAGGTGTGCAGATGATTGAGGTTGAGGCGGCGCATGACAAAGTATTTCTTATGCTGTGGATGATTAATCATAGCTTTTTTAATGATTAAGACGAACGCATCATTACGGCCACTTTCAGACATCCGCCAAGAGCATGCCATGAGCCTGATATTTACATTGCGCGACGCCCGCGAAGACGACATGCCCGTCATTCAGGCGATTTATGCCGACCACGTATTGCATGGCATCTCCAGCTTCGAACTCGAACCGCCCAGCGTTGAGGAGCTGATGCGTCGCCGCGCGCTGGTCCTTGAGAACGGCCTGCCGTACCGGGTGGCCGAGCATGCCGGGGAAGTGGTCGGTTATGGCTATGCCACGCCTTACCGGCCTCGTCCGGCGTATCGCTTTACCGCGGAAGACTCTGTTTATGTCCGCGATGGAATGGGCGGCATGGGCATCGGCCGGGCGCTGCTGGGTGATCTGATCTGGCACTGCGAACAGGGTGGCTGGCGGCAGATGGTGGCGGTGATCGGCAACAGCGAAAACGCCGCATCCATCGGCCTGCACGAAAGCTTCGGATTCCGCCGCGTCGGCGTGTTCGAGTCGGTGGGGTTCAAGCATGGGCGCTGGGTGGACACCGTGCTGATGCAGTGTGCGCTGGGCGATGGCGCTTCGACGCTCCCCGTTGATCGCACGGTCTGACTGACATGCACAGTCCCGACCTGTCCCGGTTCGCCGTTTTCAGGCTGGGACTGGCGCAGTTGATCATCTGGGGCACCACGTTTTATCTGCCGGGTGCGTTCGGTAATGCCATTGCTGCAGATCTGGGCTGGAGCGGGCAGCGGGTGTTTTCCGGTCTGTCGGTGGCGTTGCTGGTCATGGGTTTTGTATCGCCCGCAGTCTCGTGGCTGATCCTGCGTCTCGGGGCTCGTCAGGTGCTGCAACTGGGCAGCGTGCTGGCGGCTGCAGGGTGCTGCGTGCTGGCCTTGTGCGAAACCGTGCCGGTCTGGTTTCTCGGCTGGGCCGTGCTGGGCGTCGGCATGCGTCTGTCGCTTTACGACGCGCTGTTTGCGGCGCTGGCCGTGTTGATCGGTGCGCGCTCACGTCCGTTGATGGTGCAGATCACCTTGCTGGGCGGTCTGTCGTCAGCCGTGTTCTGGCCGCTGGGGCATGTGTTGCTGGAGACGCTCGGCTGGCGCAGCGCGGTAGCGGTCTACGGAGGTTTCGCGCTGCTGGGGGGTGTGCTGATGAGCGGACTGCCCGATGCAGCGGCTCCGGTTGCCACACCGGCCGATGATATGTCCGATGAGGAAGCGACGGCGAGCTGGCTGCGCCAGTCGGGTTACGCGCTGTGCATGATGTTGATCGGTTTCCTGTCAGCGGGGCTTTCCGCTCATTTGCCGGCCTTGCTGGCAGGTCTCGGTGTGCCGGTGGCCTGGGTGGCGTTGTGGGGCATCGGCCAGACCTGCGCGCGGTTGATGAGCCGCGTCTTGGGCCAGAACCTGTCTGCCTTGCGCCTGAACGTCTGGGTCGCGGCCGGGATGGCGCTATGTTTCGTCATGGCCTTGCACAGCCAGGGGCTGGCGGTGCTGGCCTGTCTGTTTGTCTTCGGCTATGGCGCCATGAACGGGCTGGGCACGTTGTTACGGGCCAGTCTGCCGTTCGAGCTCTTTGCACATCATCACTATGCACGCTTGCAGGGACGCCTGCTGGCCCCCGGTTTTCTTCTCTCTGCGGCAGCGCCCTGGGTCTATGCCCGGGTTCAGGAGGCGACCGGTGATCGCGGCCTGTTATGGCTGTCGCTCGGTATCAGTGGGGTCGCGCTGCTGACGGCGCTGATACTGCAGCGGCACTGCCGGTCAGGGCTGTCCGTGCCAGTGTGAAATACCCTTCATGGTCAATACCGTTGCCAGCTTTTGCCTGAATGGTTAGGGTACGCGACTGTTCAAGAAGGAACCTGATATGACCCAGCATGACCCCAGGGAAACGGTTGCCACGGCACCTCGGCAACGACGTGCGCCGAAGGGAGAAAAAAGACGCGAAGAATTGCTCGATGCCGCCTTGCAGGTGTTCTCGCTGGAGGGCTACACCGGTGCGTCGGTGGCCAAGGTGGCGGCCATCGTCGGCATTTCGGTTGCCGGATTGCTGCATCACTTTCCGAGCAAGATTTCCCTGCTGATGGGCGTGCTGGAACGACGCGACGAAGTCAACGGGCGCATCGCCGCGCAAGTGCGTACGGACGACAGCCTGACCGGTCTGCTGGGCGGTCTGCGTGCGATCAATCAATCCAACTCGACTGCACCCGGCGTGGTGCGGGCGTTCTCGATTCTCAATGCCGAAAGTCTGCTGGACAACCAGCCTGCCTATGAGTGGTTCCAGACCCGTTACGCGCGCATACACGCGCACCTGCTGGCGCAGTTCACGGCGTTGGTAGAACGTGGAGAGGTGAGGGCGGATGTGGATCTGGACATGCTGATCCAGCAGATCCTGTCGATGATGGACGGGTTGCAGATTCAGTGGCTGCGTTTTCCAGAACGGGTGGATCTGGTCAAGACGTTCGATGCCTACATTGCGCAGGTCGATGCAGCAGTAAGGGCTCGTCCTTGAGCCTTGTTCTGTCCCAGATTCACTCAGTCACTGCGTAAACGCTTACTCGACAGTCTGATCGAACACGCCGCCGGTCTTCACCGGTGGCTTCTCGACGTTCACCGAGTTCAGCGCCGAACGTGGCAGCGGGTTGCTGGTGGTGGTCGAGAGTTCCTGGCGGAACGAGTTGGTCAGCTTGGCATTCAGGCGAATGTCCTGCGACGAAGCACCCAGCGACAGGTTGAAGGTGTCGGCATCGACCACCCACTGGTTGGTCTTGGTGTCGAAGTAGGCCAGCGAGCGATCGTTGAGCTCGATGGTCACGCGCTTGCTTTCACCCGGCTTGAGGAACACCTTCTTGTAGCCTTTGAGTTCCTTGATCGGACGCTCGACTTTCGGGTTCTGCTGACCGACATACAGCTGCGCCACTTCCGAACCGCCCACCTTGCCGGTGTTGGTCAGGTCGAACGACACCTTGATCGGCGTGTTGCCCACCGCAACGCCAGGCGTCACGCTGATGTTGCTGTAGCCGAAGGTGGTGTACGACAGGCCATAGCCGAACGGATACAGCGGCTTGATGCCTTTCTTCTCGTAGCCGCGATAACCCAGCATCAGGTCATCCTTGTAGCTCATTTCGGCCAGCGAGTTCTGGTTGTCGAATTTCGGGAAGGTCTCGAAAATCGGGTTGTCTTCGATGTTGCGTTCGATACTGATCGGCAGCTTGCCCGACGGGTTGACCTTGCCGAACAGAATTTCAGCCAGTGCCTGACCGCCGTTCTGACCCGGGTAGAACGCGTGCAGCGCTACCGGAACCTGTTCGATCCAGTCGCTCATCTTCAGACCGGTACCGCCGAACATGGTCACCACGGTGTTCGGGTTGACCTTGGCGATGCTCTGGATCAGCTGGCTCTGGTACTCAGGCAGATCGAAGCTGTGGTCGAAACCTTCACCTTCGTATTCGCTGCTGTTACCCACTGCCACCACGACTGCGTCGTAGGCCGACAGATCCTGAGGCGCGTTCAGCGACGCCCAGCTCATCTGTACGCCCACCAGGCCGCCCATGGTCGACAGGTAGCCGGCACGGCGCGAGTATTCAAGCTTCACGTCGTAGGACTGACCCGCCTGCAGGCTGATCTTGGCGAATTCCGGGATGGTTGGCGGAATGCTGTTGCCCGGCAGTGGCTTGCCGTCACCGTTGTCGATGATCAGCTTGCCATTGACCCACAGGCGCACGGCGCCGTCAGCACGGACCTTGAAGACCTGCTCGCCGCTTTCGGTCGGGGTGATCTTGCCGGTGTAGCGGATCGAGGTCGAAGAGGTATCGCCGTTGAGCGAGCCTGCGGTCGAGCCTTTGCTGGTGTACGGGTCGGAACCGGACAGGTTGCTTTCGAACGGCAGGTCCTTGTCGTTGGCCCAATCCAGATCGACATGCTGCTCGGTACGGGTCACGGCAGCATCGCCGGACCAGTTGGCATTGCTGAAGTACTCGGCCTTCATGCCCTGGATGTCTTTGCCCGCCTGGTCAGTGCTGCTCCAGGTGGTGGTGGTCGGGTCCAGCGACAGGCCGTCGATGAATTCAACCTTGGCGTTTGGCGCCATCTGCTGCAGACCGCTCAGCTCGCTGATGTAATGGCTGGCCATGACATTGGCGCTGCCGAAACCGGTAGGCGGCGCGTACTTGGCCAGGTTGCCGACCACGGCGATGCGCTTGGCTTTCTGCTTGTCCAGCGGCAGCAGGTTGTTCTGGTTCTTGAGCAGCACGATGCCTTCACGGGCAGCGTTCAGGGCGACCTTGTTGCTGGTTGCGCTGTTCATGTTGTGCAGGGTCGACGGGGTCTTGCTGTCGAACTTGTACAGGTAGATCTGCTTGAGGATGCGACGGACCTTGTCGTCGATGGTTGCCGCGCTCAGTTCACCGCTGTCCAGGTAAGGCTTGAGAACATTGCTGTTCATCTGGAAGCCCATCATGTCCAGGTCGGTGCCCGCCTGAGCGGCGTCCAGACCATGAACCACAGCGTTGTAGTCGCTCTGTACGAAGCCCTTGTAGCCCCATTCCTTCTTCAGGATCTGGCTGATCAAGTGATCGTTTTCGCAGGCGAATTCGCCATTCACTTTCTGGAACGCGCACATCATCATCGCGACGTTGCCGTTCTTCGACGCCGATTCGAACGCAGGCAGCGACATTTCGCGCAGTACACGCTCGCTCATGATCTGGTCGAGGTTGAAGCGGTTGCTTTCCTGATCGTTGGCCGCGTAGTGCTTGGCGTTGGCCCACACACCACGGGACTGGATACCGTTGATCACGCCCGGTGCCAGGCTGGCGCCGAGGAACGGATCTTCACCGGACAGGTATTCGAACGCACGGCCGCCGTAGGGCATGCGGTACAGGTTGACGCCAGGGCCGGTGACGAACTGATAGCCGCCGACTGCCGTGTCATAGCCCAGCGCACGGCCCAGGTCGATGGCGCGACGTGGGTTCCAGGTGGCTGCAAGGTTGGGGCCGGACGGATAAACCACGCCCTGCGCGTTGCCTTCGCTGGTGTAACGCACACCGACACCGCCGTCGGCGCCGTGAATCTGCGGCACGCCGTAGTTGGAGAGGGGTTTCACATCCCAGCCGCCCGTACCACCGATATAGGCCAGCTTTTCTTCCTGGGTCATCTTGTCCAGCGTCTTCTGTGCCGCTTTTTCAGCACGGGCTTCCCGTGCCTGCAGCGTCGAAGCGTCAGCAGCATGCACCTGCGACACAGCCAGCGCCAGCAAGGCCAGTGCGGAATGCGCACCCATCATCTTTCGCTTATTCATACAGCTCTCCAACGACATTTCAATTAAAAGTTTCCCACAGGCAGCCGCACTATTCAGCGTCTGGCTGTGTTCTTTTCTTTAGGCAACAGTGACCCGTAATCGCGACTTACGCTGTTATTGCAGCGTGCGATTCGTGGACTTTTTCAATCAAGTTTCACGTTTTAGTTATTATGTTTTATATTGCGGCGAGTGACATCATTGAGCTATCATTGATGGCACTTTGAATTCGCAAAGCGTTACAATTAAGTCGAAATTCAGGCGTTAATGTCAAACAAAAGCGTATTTTTCTTGCTTTTGTGGTTTTTTTCTTACACTTCAGGAACTCTTCTTAAACCTACTGGTCGATGGGTTTAAGATTTTTCAGGTGCGCTCGGGTCTCTGTTATGTTTCCAGTAGTGGCACTGTGGTGTTCTTTCTGACCTTTATCGTTAATGGCCCTTCCTGTTGGAGGGCTTATTGTTTTATCCAGTGGAGTAATTGTTATGAAGTTGTCCAACATGGCAGCAGGTGTGATTGCGGGTCTGGCATTGAGTGGTGCTGTTTTCGCAGCCGAAGCGACTGATACCGATGCAGCGTCGGGTGCCACTGATTCGACCGTAATGACCCAGACCACCGATGCAAAAGCGGCGCAAAAGGCGCAGCAGCAGAAGACTCAAACCACAAAAGGTGGTCGTCCACAGAACGCAACGCCTCAGAAACAGTCAAACTGACCGTTTGATGCTTCTGACCACGACTCTCTCGGTGCCTTTTCAAGGCGGGTGAGGGTCGTGAACCTGTCCCTCCGAGTAGTAGATGTTCTTGCCCATGCAGCCAATTCCCGTCGATGCCACTCGAATACTGATCCCCGATGCAGGGCAGGTGTGTGCCTGGCTGACGGAAAATGCCGGCCTCAAGCCTCAGGATCTGGAACGTGCACAGCGTTTGCAGCAGGAGTCCGAAGGCACTGAGCTGCTGGGATTGCTGACACGCCTTGGACTGGTGTCCGAGTTCGAGCTTGCACGGGCCTGGGCCGCACTGTTGAACGCGCCTTTATTAATGGCCGAAGCGCTGCCGCCGATGCTGGATCCGCTGCCACCGCTGACTGAACGATTCATGCGCCAGTATCAGGTGGTGCCGGTCGGCTGGAGCGAGGACGGTGTGCAAGTGCTGAGCGCCAACCCCAGCGTGTTGTATCCGTTTGAAGCAATTGCCTATGCCTGTGAAGTGCCGGTACAGGTGGCAGTCGGTCCACGCAACGAAGTGGAAACCCTGATCGAACGTTATTACGGCCAGGGCCGCTCGGCGATGGGCACGCTGATCGAGAACCTCGACGACGAAGGCGGCTCGCTGGAGGACATCGAGCACCTAAAGGACCTGGCGTCCGAAGCGCCGGTCATTCGCCTGGTCAACCTGATTCTGCAACGCGCTGTCGAGCAGCGTGCGTCTGACATTCATATCGAACCGTTCGAAAGTCAGCTCAAGGTACGTTACCGCATCGATGGCGTGCTTCACGAAGCCGAAGCGCCGCCGTCCAGTTCGTCTGCGGCAGTGATTTCCCGCGTGAAGATCATGGCCCGGCTCGACATCGCCGAGCGCCGTCTGCCGCAGGACGGGCGGATCATGCTGCGTATTCAAGGCAAGGAACTGGACCTGCGGGTCTCGACCGTGCCGACCAGTTTTGGCGAATCCGTGGTCATGCGTCTGCTTGATCGCCAGACCATCGATTTCGATTTCCCCAGCCTGGGCTTCGACGGCGAGCGCCTCGACCACTTTCTCGATGTGCTCGAACGGCCCCACGGCATTCTGCTGGTTACCGGCCCCACCGGCTCCGGCAAGACCACCACGCTCTACACCGCGCTGTCACGGCTCAATACCTCCGAGCGCAAGATCATCACCGTTGAAGATCCGGTGGAATACCAGCTTGAAGGCATCAATCAGATTCAGGTCAAACCGTCTATCGGTCTGGACTTTGCCGGAGCGCTGCGCTCCATCGTGCGTCAGGACCCGGACGTGATCATGATTGGTGAGATGCGCGACCTGGAAACCTGCCGCATCGCCATTCAGTCGTCGCTGACCGGTCACCTGGTGCTTTCCACCCTGCACACCAACAGTGCGGCGGCGAGTATCACCCGCTTGCTGGACATGGGCGTCGAAAGCTACCTGATTGCTTCGACCGTCAACGGCATTCTGGCGCAGCGGCTGGTCCGTCGCCTTGACCCGGAAACCCGCGAAGCCTTCGAAGCGCCGCCTGAGCTGGTTGCCGAGCATGGCCTCGAACGGTTCACCGACGAACGCCCGATCCGCCTGTACCGGCCGCGATCCGATGCGCCGGGCGGCGGCTATCGCGGCCGCAGTGCGATCACCGAACTGCTGGTCATGAATGAAGAGTTGCGCAGCCTGCTCATGCGCCACGCCGACGCGTCCACGCTGGAAGAGGCGGCCCGTCGCGGTGGTTTGCGCACGCTGCATGAAGAAGGCCTGCGTCAGGCGGTGGCCGGGGTCACCTCGCTGGAAGAAGTGCTGCGCGTCACACGGGGTGAAGGCTCATGAGTCTGTTCAAGTACCGCGCGCTGGATGCGCAGGGCGCGCCGCAGAACGGCACCCTGGAAGCCAGGGATCAGGATGCTGCCGTTGCGGCTCTGCAAAAGCGCGGCCTGATGGTCTTGCAGGTCGACAGTGCAGGTCTTGGCGGACTGCGTCGTGCTCTGGGCAGCGGCATGCTCAACGGTGCAGCGCTGGTCAGCTTCACCCAGCAACTGGCGACCTTGCTCGGCGCAGGGCAACCGCTGGAACGCTCGCTTGGCATTCTGCTCAAACAGCCCGGTCAGCCCCAGACCCGTGCGTTGATCGAGCGGATTCGCGAACAGGTCAAGGCCGGCAAGCCGTTGTCCGTGGCGCTGGAAGAAGAGGGCAGCCAGTTTTCGCCGCTCTATATCAGCATGGTGCGTGCAGGCGAGGCCGGTGGCGCGTTGGAAAGCACCTTGCGTCAATTGAGCGATTATCTGGAGCGCAGTCAGTTGCTGCGCGGCGAAGTGATCAATGCACTGATCTATCCGGCGTTTCTGGTGGTCGGCGTGCTCGGTTCGCTGGCCTTGCTGCTGGCGTACGTGGTGCCGCAGTTCGTGCCTATTTTCAAGGATCTCGGGGTGCCCATCCCGTTGATTACCGAAGTGATCCTGAACCTCGGACAATTTCTCGGCAGTTACGGGCTGGCGGTGTTCGCCGGTCTGATCGTGCTGATCTGGGGGCTGGTGATCAGCATGCGTGATCCGCAGCGCCGCGAACGTCATGATCGCCGGGTGCTGGGCATCCGGGTCATCGGCCCGCTGCTGCAACGTATCGAGGCCGCACGGCTGACCCGCACGCTGGGCACGTTGTTGAGCAATGGCGTCGCCCTGTTGCAGGCGCTGGTGATTGCCCGTCAGGTCTGCACCAACCGCGCATTGCAGGCGCAGGTGGAGCAGGCCGCCGAGTCGGTAAAAGGAGGCGGCACGCTGGCGGCCGCGTTTGGTGCGCAACCGTTGCTGCCCGATCTGGCCCTGCAAATGATCGAAGTCGGCGAACAGGCCGGCGAACTGGACAGCATGCTGCTCAAAGTGGCCGATGTGTTCGACGTCGAAGCCAAGCGCGGCATCGACCGCATGCTCGCCGCACTGGTCCCGGCGCTCACGGTTGTCATGGCAGGCATGGTAGCTGTGATCATGCTGGCAATCATGCTGCCGCTGATGAGCCTGACCAGCAATATTTGAATTCATGAACGAGGAAACCATCCCGATGAACCTTAGCCGTACACGCTTTACCCCTGCACGCCGACAAAGCGGCTTCACCTTGCTGGAAATGCTCGCGGTCATCGTGCTGCTGGGCATCGTGGCGACCATCGTTGTGCGCCAGGTGGGCGGCAACGTCGACAAGGGCAAATACGGCGCAGGCAAGGCGCAGCTGGCGAGCCTGGGCATGAAGATCGAAAGCTATGCGCTGGACGTCGGTTCGCCGCCCAAAACCTTGCAGCAGTTGACCGACAAACCGGGCAATGCCGCAGGCTGGAATGGTCCTTACGCCAAGCCTTCGGACCTGAAAGACCCGTTCGGTCACGCGTTCGGCTATCGCTTCCCCGGTCAGCATGGCAGCTTCGACCTGATCTTCTACGGACAGGACGGCCAACCCGGCGGCGAAGGTTACAGCGCCGACCTGGGCAACTGGGAGTAAATGCCGGTATGAAATCGCCTGTTGCAAGCCGTGGTTTTACCCTGATGGAAATGCTGGTGGTGCTCGTGTTGATGAGCATCGCTGTCGGCCTCGTGGGTTTCGGTCTGCAACAAGGGTTGAGCACTGCCAGTGAGCGTCGTGCGGTCGGTGACATGGTCGAGGCGTTGCGGGCCACGCGGGTTCGGGCCATTGTGACCGGTCAACCGGCACGCACCGAATTCGACCTGCGTCACCTGACCTTCAAGGCACCGGGCAAGCGTGAACAGCACTGGCCCGCGCATTTGCAGGTGACGATGCAGACGGCTTCCGACCTGGGGTCGGCGGTGGAGTTTTACCCGGATGGCGGTTCCAGCGGCGGCAACCTGATGGTCGCCGACGGCGATCGTCGCTGGCGCATCGACATCGGCTGGCTCACCGGCAGCGTCCAGGTGCGTCCCCTTTAATGAAAGCGTCGCAGTCCGGGTTCACTCTGCTGGAGATGCTTGCCGCGCTGACCGTGATGGCGGTGTGCAGTGGCGTGCTGCTGGTGGCTTTCGGGCAGAGCGCACGCTCCCTGCAGCAGGTGTCGCACAGCGATCGTCTTAGCCACGCGGCGCGTACGGTGTTCGATCAGGAAGGCGGCGGTCCGCTTGAAAACGGAACGCGCAAGGGGCGGGTGGCGGGTATCGACTGGAATCTGGAAATCCGTCAGGTCTCGGGCGGTAACGACCAGGCCAGGCTGTTTCGTCTGGACCTGACATTGCTGGAGCATCAGCGGCGCGTGCAGTTCAGTACGTTGCGGCTGCGCGGCGCCGTGACCGGTGCCGGGTCTTGAAGGGCGCTCAGCGAGGTTTCACCCTGCTGGAAGTCCTGTTGGTGATCAGTCTTCTGGGTGTGTTGCTGGTGTTGGTGGCCGGTGCCTTGCTGGGGGCCAATCGCGCGGTGCTCAAGGCTGAGCGCTATACGGTGGGACTGGATGAGATGCGCGCGGCACAGGCGTTTCTGCGCTCGTCCATCAGCCAGGCACTGCCGCTGGACACCTCCGCCGAAGATGACGCCAAGAGCGGTTTTTTCGAGGGCACGGCTCAGGATCTCAGGTTCGTGGCCACGCTGCCGGGCGAGTTGGGCGGAGGCATCCAGTTGCATACCCTCGGGCTGAAAGGGCCTGAGGGCGATCGTGATCTGCAGGTGGCGTTCTCCCGGATCAAAACCTCGGCAAACGGCATCACGCTCGAGGCCTGGGGCGAGCCGCAGGTGTTATTACACAACGTGCAGTCGTTGAATTTCAGTTACCGTGGCCTGACGCCGAAAGGCAAGCCCACGGGATGGCTGAACGAATGGCCATGGCCGACGCGCCTGCCGGGTGCAGTGCGCATCGATGCGCAGGTCAAAGGCTCGATTCCCTGGGTCAGCGAAGTGGTCGCCCTGCGTCTGGACCTTTCGGGTGGGGCGGGCGGCCAGTGAAGGATTTTCACAAGCGCCAGCAGGGCGTGGCGTTACTGGTGGTGCTGTGGGTTCTGGCGGTGTTGAGCCTGCTGCTGGGCGGACTGGCCGGCTGGGTGCAACTGGAAAGCCGTCAGGCGCTCTGGTTGCGCCAGAACACTCACGCGCTGCTGGCAGCGGAGGGCGGCTTGAACATGGCGGTGCAGGGTTTGCTGGACCCTGCACAGCGCAAACGCTGGGTGGCCGATGGACGGCCAGTGGCGTTGCGCATGGACGACACGCAGTTGCTGGTCAGCATTCGCAGCGAGCGTGGCAAGCTGGATCTCAACAGCGCGCCAGCGGCTGACATCGCCCGCTTGCTGCAGGCCTGCGGCGCGAACCGCAATCTGGCCAGCAGTATTGCCCAGACCGTTGAAGCACAACGTGATGACGGTCAGGCGCCACTGCGTGTGGTTGAAGAAATACGACAGTTGCCGGGCATGACGCAGGCGCTGTACACCCGGCTGTTGCCGGAGGTGACGTTATGGAGCGGGCTGGACCGGCCCGATCCCGCTTTTGCCTCGGCGCTGCTGCGCCGGGCGCTGAGCTTGCCGACCCAGAGCGCGGTGGGAGCCGATGCCGGTGAGGTACTGGCCATCGACAGCCGCGCAGAACGACCGGGCGGCGTAGTCGCCCTGTTACAGACCATTGTGTTATTGAGCCCATCGGAGGGAGGCGCACAGCCCTATCGGGTATTGCGTTGGCAAGAATGAATGCATCCGTTTCAGCACGTCTGGCACCGGTGATCGCGCTACGCGACCGGGTCGTCCAGCAATGGCGTGGCAGTCTGGGGCAACAGGCCTGGCAATGGTGGAGCGCAGAACTGCGCGCCTGCCTGCCGCCGCGTGTCCGTCGATGGCTGGTTCGCGAAACCGTCGAACAGATGTATGTCTGGCCGCTGGTCGAACCGGTTGCCGCAACCGGCGCCAATGCACAGAAAATCCTGTTGTTGCCCTCGTCCCTGGTGCTGGTGCAGAGCCTGCAACTGCCGGTCGCAGCGGCGCGCAATCTGTCGACAGTGGTCGGCTACGAGCTGGACCGTTTTACGCCGTTCGATGCCGGGCAGTTGTATTTTGTTGCCCGTCAGGAAAGTCGCAATGCCGGCTTCATTCAGGTCCGGCTGGTGGCCGTGCTGCGCAAGCGCCTGGATGCCATTCTGGAAGAATGCGCCGCGCTCGGCCTGCGCCCCGACACTGTGGATGTCGGCACGCCGGATGAACGCCTGAGTGTTGACCTGTTGCCAGCACCGCTGCGTCCGCAGCAATCGCATTCAGGCCATCGCCTGCAACGCTGGCTGCTGTGGATCTGCGCCGGGCTTCTGCTGGGCACCATGCTGCTGTGGCTCAACGACCGTCAGCAATTGCTGGAAGAGATGCAGGCCGAGGTCAAGGCGCAGAAAGCCCAGGTCAGCGAAGTCCAGCAATTGCGTCAGCAACTGACCAACACCCGAGGTGCTGCCAACTACCTGCTACGACGCAAGGCTGCCCAACCGCCCCTGTCGGCGCTGCTCAGCGAACTGACTGCCTGCCTGCCGTCCGACACTTGGATCGACCATCTGGAAATCAGCGACAGCGCCGAGGTGGCCTTTGCCGGTCAGAGCGCCAAGGCCAGCGCGCTGATCGCCCGCGTCAAGGATTGCCGCAGCCTGGACAACGCCCAGTTTCAGGGTGTGATCCAGCCGGACAGCAAGACCGGCAAGGACCAGTACTCGTTGCGTGCGCATCTGCATCAGAGCCCGCCGCAGGATCAGTCTGATCAATCAGACTCGCAGGAGAACGCCGATGCGTCGTCCACTCAATAGCCGTGAGCGGCGGGGTGCGGCGCTGATCATTCTGGCGCTGGTCCTTTATCTGGCCTACTGGCTGCTGATCGACAGCTGGTTCGCCGGCCCTCTGCGTGACATCAGCGAACAGACCGAACAACTGCGCGAACAGCAGCAACGCTATGCCGGGTTGCTGAAACAGGGTGACAGCTTGCGCGAGCAACTGGAGCAGGCCCGCAGTGACCCGGCCAGCAGCACCAGTCTGCTGCCGGGCGATGATCCAAGCGCAGTCGCCGCTGACCTGATGCAGCGTGTCGCCGACCTGATCAGCGATCAGGCCGATACCGGGGGTGGTTGTGCGTTGACCCAGCGCATGCCGATCACACCGGAGCAGGACAGCTCCGAGCCTTACCGGCAGGTCAAGGTCAGCCTGACACTGGACTGCGCCATCGAGCCGCTGACGGCCATCCTGCATGCACTGGAATACCAGCGTCCGTTCCTGTTCGTCGATGAAATGAGCCTGCGTCGCGACACCGATGCTCCGGCCACTGGCGGTGCTGGCAAACTGGTGGTGCACCTGCTGGTACGCGGCTACCTGCAGCCGGCTTCTGCCGGGGAGGCCGAACAATGATTCGTTCATTGCGTCCTCTGGAATTGACCCTGGTCGGCATCACCGCCTTGCTGGCCGCGCTGGCAGCCCTGATTATCAGTGGCGCCGCGCATTCGCCGGGCTGGCTGCCCGAGCAGGCACCGCGAAACCCGGTTGACCGTGCGGCTCAGACCCACAGCGCGCCCACTGCGACGCTGGACAGTCTGGCCAATACCTGGGAAGCCCCGCTGTTCAGCACCGACCGCAGCCCTGACAAGGCCGTGGGCAAGAGCGATGTGCAGGTCGCCAGCCTTTCCGGCCTGACGCTGACCGGTGTCGTTCTCGACGGTACGTTGCGCGTGGCGCTGCTCAAGCAGGCCAGCGGTCCGGCACTCAAAGTGAAGCAGGGTGACAAGCTGGGCAACGGCTGGACCCTGGAACAGCTCGATCCGATGCAGGCCACCTTCAGTCTCGACGGCCGCACGCAGACCTTGCGCCTGCCTGCGCCGCGTCTGCCGCCGCCGTCGACGACACCCCCGATTTCCCTTACCAACGATTCCACCCTGTGATGGGTACCTTTTCTGGAGTTTCCGCCATCGCTACCTTGCGCACCCCCTTGCTTTGTCTCGCCACCGCTGTCGCCCTTGGCGGCTGCGCGTCCCGGCAGGACACCCTCGACCCCGACAATGGCATGCTGCAGGAAGCGCTCCAGGGAACCGGTTCACAACGTCCGCCAATAGATCCGCGTAGCGAACAGCTGCCGGTGCAGGCACAGCCTCAGTCGCCAACGGCCTCGCCGCAACGCCAGATCATTCAGGGCAACCAGCGATTCATTCGCCAGCCTGCCGCGGCTCCCGCAGCGAAAGCCGGGGAGACGGGCGACATCGTCTTCAACTTCACCAACCAGCCGATTCAGGCGGTGATCAACAGCATCATGGGTGACCTGCTGCACGAGAACTACAGCATTGCTCAGGGCGTGAAGGGTGAGGTGAGCTTCTCGACGTCCAAGCCGGTCAACAAGCAGCAGGCATTGTCGATTCTCGAAACCCTGCTGTCCTGGACCGACAACGCGATGATCAAGCAGGGCAACCGCTACGTGATCCTGCCGTCCAACCAGGCCGTTGCAGGCAAGCTGGTGCCGGAGATGCGCGTCGCTCAGCCGTCGGCCGGCATGTCGGCGCGGCTGTTCCCGTTGCGCTACATCTCTGCCAACGAAATGCAGAAACTGCTCAAGCCGTTTGCCCGGGAAAATGCCTTCCTGCTGGTTGATCCGGCGCGCAATGTGTTGAGCATGGCGGGCACACCGGAAGAGCTGGCCAACTATCAGGACACCATCGACACCTTCGACGTGGACTGGCTCAAGGGCATGTCGGTGGGCGTGTTCGGCCTGCAGCGCGCCTCGGTCGGCGAGCTGATGCCCGAGCTGCAGAAAATGTTCGGCCCGGACAGCGGCATGCCGCTGGCAGGCATGGTGCGTTTTCTGCCCATCGAGCGGACCAACTCGGTGGTTGCGATCTCCTCGCAGCCTGAGTACCTGCGCGAAGTCGGCGAGTGGATTCACACGATAGACGAAGGCGGCGGCAATGAGCCGCAGATGTACGTCTATGACGTGCGCAACATGAAAGCCACTGATCTGGCCAAGTACCTGCGGCAGATCTACGGCACCGGCGCGATCAAGGACGATTCGGCCGCCAAGGTCGCTCCCGGCCTGCGCACGACCAGTCTGTCGTCGCTCAACGGCACCGGCAGCAATGGCATGAGCAGTTCCAATGGCATGGGCAGCGGCGGCATCAGCAGCGGCGGTGGCATGGGCAACGGCATGAACGGCAGTGGGGGTGGTTTCGGCAACAGCCAGGGCATGAACAGCCAGAACGGTACTGTCAGCGAATCCGGTGAAGAGCAGGGCGGCGCAGAATCCGATTCGGCCGGTGAAGAGGGGGGCGGTTCGGCTGGCAATAGCAAATCCCTGGACGCCAGCACGCGCATCACCGCGCAGAAGAGCAGCAACCAGTTGCTGGTTCGCACGCGTCCTGCGCAGTGGAAGGAAATCGAGTCAGCGATCAAGCGCCTCGACAACCCGCCGCTTCAGGTGCAGATCGAGACACGGATTCTTGAGGTCAAACTGACCGGCGACCTGGACATGGGCGTGCAGTGGTATCTCGGTCGCCTGGCGGGCAATGCCGGGACTTCCGGCAACGTCACCAACACCGCAGGCAGTCAGGGCGCTCTGGGCGCTGGCGGTGCGGTGCTGGCAGGCACCGATTCGCTGTTCTATTCGTTCGTCAGCAATAACCTGCAGATCGCCCTGCGTGCGTTGGAAACCAACGGCCGCACCCAGGTGCTGTCAGCGCCGTCGCTGGTGGTGATGAACAATCAGCAAGCGCAAATTCAGGTCGGCGACAATATCCCGATCAGCCAGACCACGGTCAACACCAACGCGTCAGCCACGACGCTGAGCAGCGTGGAATACGTACAGACCGGTGTGATTCTCGACGTAGTACCGCGTATCAATCCGGGTGGCCTGGTGTACATGGACATCCAGCAGCAGGTCAGCGACGCCGACACCGGTTCCACCGACCTTAACGGCAACCCGCGCATTTCGACACGCTCGGTTGCCACTCAGGTGGCCGCCCAAAGTGGACAGACCGTGCTGCTCGGTGGCCTGATCAAACAGGACAATGCCGAGTCGGTCAGCTCCGTGCCTTATCTGGGCCGGATTCCGGGCCTGAAATGGCTGTTCGGCAGAACCAGCAGGGCCAAGGACCGCACCGAGTTGATCGTACTTATTACCCCGCGCGTGATCACCAGCAGCAGCCAGGCACGTCAGGTTACCGATGACTACCGACAGCAGATGCAATTGCTCAAGCCCGAAGCCTCGCGAGGCAGCCTGCAGAATTGAGGCTGTGTTAGTTTCTGTTTCATCGTCCACCGAAGACGCTGCCTGCGGGCAGCGTGCAACCAGAGGTCATTGACTGATGCTGAAATTTTTCGCCGCTTTGCTGTTTGTCTGTTCTGGGCTGGTTCAGGCGCAAGACACGTTACACACCGACCTGCCGCTGGATTACTTGGCCCAGGCCACCACGGATAAGCCTGACAAGCCGCTGGTGATTTTCATCCACGGCTACGGCAGTAATGCGGCCGACCTGTTCAGCCTCAAGGATCGCCTGCCTGCCGATTACAATTACCTGTCGGTTCAAGCCCCGGTCGAGCTGCAATCCGACAGCTACAAATGGTTTACCCGCAAGCCCGGCTCTGCCGAGTACGACGGCGTGACCGAAGAGCTTAAAAGCAGTACCGAGCGACTCACGGCATTCATTCGCCAGGCGACAGCCACGTACAAGACTCAACCGGACAAGGTCTTTCTGATCGGTTTCAGTCAGGGCGCGATGATGAGTTACGAAGTTGCTCTGCGTCAGCCAGCGCTGGTGGGCGGCTTTGCGGCGTTGAGCGGGCGCTTGTTGCCGGTGGTGAAATCGGAAGTCAAACCCAGTGACGCACTCAAGCGTCTGAAGGTCTTCATCGGTCACGGCGAGGAAGATCCTCAAGTGTCCTACGCGAGTGGTCCTGATGCGGATTCTGCCTTGAAAGCGCTCGGCCTGAAGCCGGAGTTCCATGGCTATAAAGGGGTAGGGCACAGCCTGAGTGGCGCCGAAGTTGCCAACCTCGCCGAGTGGCTCGAAAGGTCGGCCCGCTGACAGGCTGTCTCATTGACGTAGTGCTGCCGCGCATCAAACACCGGACTGTGGGAGGCGCCACCACGTCTTCGACGTAGCGCTGTCGCGCGGCAAACTAGGTGGGAGCGGACTTGTCCGCGAAAAGGCCTGTACATCCGACGAATATTCATCGCCTGAAATACAGTATTCGCGGACAAACGGAACGCCGCCCGGTCCGCTCCCACAAAATCGCGTTTCTT
This sequence comes from Pseudomonas viridiflava, assembly GCF_900184295.1. Lineage (NCBI taxonomy): Bacteria > Pseudomonadati > Pseudomonadota > Gammaproteobacteria > Pseudomonadales > Pseudomonadaceae > Pseudomonas > Pseudomonas viridiflava. The sequence goes on along the minus strand of NZ_LT855380.1, from coordinate 3,534,779 downwards.
CAGTAAGTTACAGGTAGTTTGATAAGAGGCGGCTTGCCGGCGATCTGCCGGGCACCGACAGCAACCTCCCTGACGCGCTGCAAGGGATGCAACCAGTACCCAATGATCAGTTGACCTTCACATCCTTGAACTTGAGCACGTTTTCCTTGCTTTCTCGATCGCGGAACGTGAGCTTGAGCGCGGGAGACAGTTTGAGTCGGCCCTTGGCTGCCTCGAAGGTCAGCGTTACGCGGGTCGGAACGTTACGAATCAGCTGGAATGAATCCCAGCGATCGAATTTTGTATCACCGACACGCATCTGGATCATGTTCAGCGCGCCGCCCGTTTCGTCGAACAGGCTGACCGGGTTCAGGAAGCGAAAGTCACGGTCCGGACTCTTGTTCAGCAACTCCAGTGTACAGGTCGGCGCCTGACCGTTCTGATCACACTCCAGCAGTTCCAGCGTCAGGTTGTCGACGGTCTCGGCACGCTTGCCGAACACATTGGCGTTGTCGTTTTCAACGAACAGTTTCTGACTGCGGGCAAACTCTACCGAGGGCTTGGCGTACTCGCCGCCCAGCTTGAAGAACACCCCGCAAAGGATCAGCGCCAGCAACAGCCATACGCCCAGCTTCAGGAAACCGGGCAGTTTTCTGGCCATGATAGCGATGCCCAGTCCGCCGCACAGCGTCATGCTGGCGACGACGGTGATCAGGGTCTGCCAGTTGATCGAGTCGACGTTCAGGCCCAGAACACTCGGGTCTGGAAAAAGGTAGGTAAAGATGCTCCACAGGACACCGATCATGCTGCCGATACCTAAGGATATCCTGGCAAAAATCGCTGAAATCTTGCGCGCGGCGGGTGAGGGAGCGGGTACGGGTGGTGCTGCGTCCATTGCTGTTTTGCCTTGTTCGAGTGTCGAGAAATGCGTGCCGATGACAGATCAACTGCATGGCAGATAAAAGGCCTGTTCATGAGGCGCTTGTACAGTCCGTGTTCAATCGCGCTGCTGGAAGTGCGAACTTTTTGATGCGGGAAAGAAACAGAAGGGCGATCGAACCATGCCGTCGCGGCGCGATTATCCGGTAATTCTCGTGCAAAGTGCAGCGTTGCGTCGTGCAATCAACGAGATAGATCTGCTTCAGGCAGAAGGGCGTGGCTGGAAGAGACGCGGACAGACTGTTCTGTCCGCGAAAAAAAACTGTGGCTGAACTCAGCCCTGGCTGACCCGCGCCGCTCGTGCGCCGGATGAATCCTTCAGGAATGCCAGCAATGCAATCAGTGGCAGCGCTGTGCCAGCGATCATCACCCAAGTCCATCCGCCATGATCGAACAGCGGGCTGGCAACGGCCGAGCCGATGGCGCCGCCGATGAAGATGCTGGTCATGTACAAGGCGTTGAGTCGGCTGCGACTGGCGGCGTCCAGTGCGTAGACGGTGCGCTGGCCCAGCACCATGCTGGTTTGCACGCAGTAATCCAGCACCACGCCGGTCACTGCCAGTCCGATAACGCTGTATACCGGGTGGATCAGCCCCGGCAGGAAGCTGAGCGCGCCGAGCAACAAAGCGCCCAGCGAAACGATCCGGGTGTGGCCTGCGTCAGCCAGTCGGCCGCTGATGGGCGCGGCAATGGCACCGATGGCCCCGATCAGCGCAAAAATGGCGATCTGGGTTTGTGACAGGCCATGATTGCGCGACAGCTCAAGCGGCACCGCCGTCCAGAACAGGCTGAACGTCGCGAACATGCAGGCCTGATAGAACGCGCGCTGGCGCAGCACCGGCTGGGTGCGCAACAGGGTCCACAGCGAAAACAGCAGCTGGCCGTACGTGGCTCGGTGGTCAGGGACGCGTTTGGGCATGGTGGTCGCGAGAACGACGCTGATGCCGATCATCACCACAGCCGCCGAGCCGAACACCGCCCGCCAGCCGAAGTGGTCGGCGACCAGACTCGAGATGGGCCTTGCCAGCAGAATGCCCAACAGCAAACCACCCATGATCCCGCCGACCACACGGCCCCGCGATTCCTCTGGAGCCAGATGCGCCGCTAGTGGGATCAGCATCTGCACCGACACTGAACTGAAGCCCACCAGCAGCGAGACCAGCAGAAACAGATTCGGCTGCTCGGCAAAGGCCGCGCTCAGCAGACTCAGCGTCGCGACTGCTGTGGTCAGCAGCATCAGCTTGCGGTTTTCCAGCAAGTCACCCAGCGGCACCAGAAAGAACAGACCCAGCGCGTAACCAATCTGCGTCAGCGACACGATCAGACTCGCCGCCGTGCTGGACAGGCCAATGTCCGGCGCGATCAGTTCAATGATCGGCTGGGCGTAGTAGATATTGGCGACGATAGCGCCGCAGCAGAACGCAAACAGCATCACCAGACCACGGGTCATGGTCACGCTGCCGTGGGAGGTTTGGGTCGAGTGGGGCATCACGGATCTCGCTCGTGCAATCGGGCTTCACGCACGCTTTACCGTGCGCGGGCCGTTCAGGATGGAATGCTGAGCAGGCTAATGGTTTTGACCGCAATTAAGTAGGTACGCCGAGGTGATACAAGATATTTCTGTGAGTGATGATTGGAGGCTGCTCTCGCGCCGCCTGCCATCCAAAGCTTTATTTAAGATCATGTCCCGTAGGCCTGATCCCATAACAAACCAGATAAAGCGCAGGCAGAAAGAACAGCGTCAGCAAGGTCGCAACTGCAATGCCGCCGATCATGGCGATGGCCATCGGTCCCCAGAACACTTCGCGGGCAATGGGGATCATGCCCAGGCTGGCGGCGGCTGCGGTGAGCAGGATCGGTCGGCAACGGTGTTCGGTGGCCTTGATGACGGATGCCCAGGGGCTTTCGCCAGCGGCCATGAAATCGTCGATCTGGGTCACCAGAATCACCGAGTTGCGGATGATGATGCCGATCAGCGCGAGCACGCCTAGAATCGCCACAAAGCCCAGCGGATAACCGGAAATCAGCAGCGCAGCGACAACGCCGATCAGCCCCAGCGGCACCACACTGACCACCAGCATCAGCTTTTTCACGCTGTGCAACTGGACCATCAGAAAGCTCACGACCATCAGCAGCATCAGCGGCACGACCTTGAGAATCGGTCCCTGTGAACGGGCGCTGGCCTCGACTGCACCGCCGGTGGCCACCGAATAGCGTACGGGCAGACTTGCGCTGAACACATCGACGTCTGGTTTGAGCTGTTTGACCAATGCCGCCGGTTGCAGCTTGCCGAGCACGCTGGCTTTCAGGGTGATGGTGGGCAGGCGGTCGCGGCGCCATACCAGCGGTTGCTCCTGTTCGTAGCTGAGGGTGGCGAATGACAGCAGCGGTACGGTCGAGCCGTTCGGGGTCGGGATCTGCAGGCTGGCGAGGGTCTGGATCGAGCTGCGCTCATCACTTTCAGCGCGTCCTACCAGATCGATCAGGTAAGTGTTGTCGCGCAGCTGGGTGATGGTCGTGCCGCTGACCAGGCTGTTTAGAATCTGCGCGACGTCCTCGGAGGACAGGCCGAACTGGCGCACCTTATCTTGCGCAATGTCGATTTTCAGGACCTTGCCCGGTTCGTTCCAGTCGTAGATCACCTGGCCGATGTTGGGGTTGGTGTCGAGCAGCGCGGCCAGCGCCATGGCCTGGCTGCGGACCTGTTCGATGTCCGGTCCGCTGACCCGGTATTGAATCGGCCAGCCCACGGGCGGCCCCATGTTCAGCGGCTGTACGTAACCGCCGACGCCCACATAGTCATCACGAAAGCGCTGGCGCAGACGCTCGATCAGCCGGTCGCGGGCTTCGCCACCGTGGCTGACGATGACCATCTGGCCGTAGAACGGGTTGCTCAGTTGCTGGTCCAGCGGCAAATAAAAACGCACGGCGCCCTTGCCGACGTAGGAGCTCCAGCGCAGCACGTCCGGGTCGTCTTTGAGGGTGGACTCGAAGCGGTCCATGGTCTGGCGAGTGCCTTCGATCGAGCCATTCTGCGGCATGTAGAAGTCGACCAGAATTTCCGGGCGGTCCGAGTCCGGGAAGAACTGGTTCTGCAGCAGCTTGCCGGCGAACAGCGAGCCGATGAAGATCAGCGTGGTGATGCCGATCACCCACCAGCGGTGTTCCAGCGCCCTGACCAGCGCCCGGCTGAACCCCCGCATCCAGCGTCCCGGAGCCGCATGCACGGCAGAGACCTTGAGCAGGTGTACGCCGATCAGTGGCGCGAACAGCACCGCCACCAGCCACGACAGCAGCAGCGCCACCGCGATCACGGCGAACATGGTGAACACGTATTCGCCCGCCGAGCTATGGTTTAGACCGATCGGTACAAAACCCGCAACCGTGACCAGCGTACCGGTCAGCATGGGAAAGGCGGTCGAGGTATAGGCGAAGGTGGCGGCCTGTTCCCGGCTGTCGCCGTGCTCCAGGCGGGTCACCATCATCTCCACCGTGATCATCGCGTCATCCACCAGCAGTCCCAGGGCAATGATCAGGGCACCGAGGGAAATGCGCTGCATAGTGATACCGCTGTATTCCATGAAGACGAAGACCAGCGCCAGCACCAGCGGGATCGAGCAGGCGACTACCAGCCCGGCGCGGACGCCCAGGCTGATGAAACTGACCACCAGTACGATCAGGATCGCTTCGAACAGAGCGCGGGTGAAGCCGCCGATGGCTTTTTCGACCACGTCGGCCTGGCTCGACACCAAGTGCACATCAATGCCCAGCGGCAATTCGGTGGTCAGTTCCTCGATGCGCTGCTGCAACTGCGTGCCGAACGCCTGAATGTTTCCGCCCTGTTTCATGGCCACCGCCAGACCGATGGCAGGCTGACCGTTGAAGCGGAACAGGGAAGAGGGCGGGTCGGCGTAGCGCCGCTCGACCGTGGCCAGATCGCTGAGGCGGAAGAAGCGGTCGCCGAAGCGCAGATTGACCGCCAGAAGATCTTCCTCGCTGGTGAACTGGCCGCTGGCCCGGACGGCAATGCGCTCAGGACCCGCTTCCATAACGCCTGCCGGCGTGACCGAGTTCTGGGCCTGCAGGCTTTGCAGCACCTGACGCTGGTCGATCCCCAGAGCAGCCAGCTTGCGAATGGAAAAATTCAGGTAGATGACTTCGCGCTGCGCTCCCAGCAGTTCGATCTTGCCCAGATTGGGCACGCTGCGGATATCTGCCCGTACCTGCTCGACGTAATCGCGCAACTGGCGAAACGACAGGCCATCGGTCGTGAAGGCATAGATGCTGCCGAACACATCACCGAACTCGTCATTGAACGCCGGACCCTGAATACCGGCGGGCAGTTCGCCTCGAACGTCGCTGATCTTCTTGCGCACCTGATACCAGGCCTCGGGAATGTCGGCGCTGCGGGTTTCGCTCTTGAGAAACACAAACAGGGTGGACTCACCGGCCAGCGTGTAGCTTTTCACGTAATCTAGCGCGTCGATTTCCTCGAGCTTCTTCTCCAGGCGATCCGTCACCTGCTGCAGCGTGTCGTTCAGGGTCGCGCCAGGCCAGCGAGCCTGAATCACCATGGTCTTGATTGCGAAAGACGGGTCTTCCTCGCGGCCCAGATTCAGGAACGACCAACTGCCCATCAGCAGCGAAACGAACATCATGTACCAGACCAGCGTGCGATGTTTGAGGCCCCAGGCCGACAGATTGAAGCGCTCCCTCACAAACCGACCTCTCGTTGCACGCGAATTTTCTGTCCGGGCTGCATCGTGTTGACGCCCGCCGTGACGACCTTGTCGCCGACGTGCAACTCGCCGTCGACCTGAACCGTTGAGCCATTGCGCGCCAATACCTGAATCTCCCGCGGACTCAGGGTCGATGTCAGCGGATCGATCACCCACACCTGCGCCTTGCCGCCGCGTTGCACGACAGCACTGCCAGGCAGTTGATGGGACGCTGGCGCCGCGCCGCTGATCTCGACACTGATGGTCGAGCCGAGCCGAAACAGATCCGGCGTGTCGTTCAGGGCCAGCCGCACCCGCTGAGTGCGTGTGGTGGGATCGATTTGCGGGGACATTTGACGAATCCTGGCCCTGACCGAAATCTGCTCGTTCAAGGATGACAACACCCGGATCTGTACAGAGTCGGCCAGTGAGGCGACCAGACCGACCGGCAGATCGACCACCGCTTCGCGGCTTTCCGGACGCGCCAGGCTGACCACCGGCTCTCCGGCGGCCATCACCTGACCCACCTCGGCACGCCATTCGGTCACCAGACCGTCGAATTCAGCCAGCAGGCGTGTGTAGGACAGGTGATCGCGGGCTTGCTGCAAGGCAATCCCGGCCCGTTGCTGCAGCGCCTCCTGATTGCGCAGGTCGCTGCTCAATTGATCAAGCCGCGCCCGTGAGCCGACGCCGCGCTCGAACAGCTGCTGGTAGCGCAACTGTTCGTCACGAACTTGCTGCCATGAAGACTGGGCCTTGCTGAGCTCTGCCTGTCGAGCATGCAACTGATTCTGCTGCTCGCTGGGCTCCAGCGTGGCCAGCAGATCGCCCTTGCGCACGGCCTTGCCGACTTCTGCCTGACGAGTAGCGATACGTCCGGCGACGCGAAACCCCAGCGGCACTTCGTACTGCGGTTGAATGCTGCCCGCGAAGCGGCCATGCAAGGCGTTGTGCGGCTCGACAATCTCAGTGAACAGCACCGGCCGCTCGACTGTTTCGCGAACCGGCTTGTCGCGGCAGCCGGGCAGGGCGATCAGCACTGCGCAGGCCAGCCAGCTGCAGGTCAGGATTCGAGGCTGGCGGCAGTTGACGCTCATCGCCGTCGTTCCGAGGCGGTGATCTCTGAGGTAACGATTGCAAGGCCATCCTGTTCGCGAATCTGTCTGGCCACTTCGATCTTCTGCCCGGTATAGAGAAACTGCAGACCCTGAGAGACAACCTGGTCGCCTTCGGACAGCCCTTCTGCGACGAGTACCTGACCCTGCTCATAACGCAATACCCTGACTCGTTGCAGTGAGACGTGGGACTTGTCATCCACCCGCCAGACTGCGGGTTGCCCCTGTGTGCGTGTCAGCGCCGACCAAGGCAGGACGAAGGCGCGTTGCGCGCGATTGTCGAGGCGGGCGCTCACCACTGACCCGAGGCCCGGCGCGTCGGAAGTCTCTGGCAGGGCGACCCGCACGCGCAACGTGCCGCTGGCGGCGGAAACGATAGGGGTGATTTCGCGAATCCTGCCGATCAGTTCAAGACCGGGCTGGCCTACCGGGCTTATGGTGACCCGGTCGCCGATCCGGTCGGTACCGAGCAGCGACTCATAGGCGGCGAACACCGCTTCGCGTTCGCCATCGTGCGCCAGGCTGAACACCGGCGCGGCGGCCTGCACCACCTGACCTTCCTCGGCCTGCCTGGCAGTGATCACGCCGTTGGCGACGGCAACCAGTTCGGTGTAGCCGACCTGCTCGCGGGCGGTGGCCAGCTGCGCCTTGAACGAAGCCAGATCACCACGGGCGCTTTCCAGACTGGAACGCGCCTGCTGGTATTCGCTGAGATTGGTGTAGCCCTTGGGTAGCAAACGCTGCTGGCGTTGATAATTCTGCTCGGCAAGACGCAGGCGGGATTCTCTCACTGCCACGTCGGCACTGGCCGATTCGAGGCCCGTGCGCTGCTCGCGCGGGTCCAGTCTGGCCAGCACCTGATTGACGTGGACTCTGTCACCTACGTCCACGAACCGTTTCACCAGCTTGCCCGACACTCGAAAGGACTGGTCAGTGATCTTGCGTGCCTGGATATCGCCACTGAGCACCACATGGGTGGCGATCTCCTGCGACTGAACCGTCTGGACCGTAACGCGGACCGGCACTTTTTCCGGGGCTTTGCCGGCAGAGCAGGCACCCAGTGAAAGTGTCAGTGCGAAGGTGCAGCTCAGGGTCAGCCAGCGCTGAAAAGGGGGAATGTGTGCCGGTCGGCGTTTTTCACACGCATGGCCGAGCCGACGCACATCCTTTGCACAGAAAAACATCATCAATGAGTCGCCACTGCCCGGAAAAAGAAACGTTCATCCATGAACCACTGCGCCACGGGGCGTGGCGCGGGCGATCTCAGGCCATCGCAGTCGCGCTGGGCCATGCCTCGTTGCAGGCTTCTGTACCCAGAAAGGCAAGCACGTTGCGCTGCGAGTGGTGCCAGGCGGCTTTACTTTCCAGGTCGAGAAAGTGCCCGGTATCGGGAACTACGTCGAACGTGCTGCGAGGGATGTAGTCGGCGAAAGTGCGCGCATCGTCAACGGTGGTGTATTCATCTTTCTCGCCATTGACGAACAATACCGGGATCTTGATCGAGGAAAAACGCTCGACGTAGTTACTGGCGCTTAGTTGGCGAATCTGGCTGATGTGAAAGTCGATCTGGCCATACTCGTGCTCGGCGAGACTGATCAGATGCTTGTAGTTGTACAACTTGAACAGGCGCGGCAAGTACTTGCCGACCGTGTCGTTGAGCAGGGAGCCAATCTTGCGTTTTTCACGAGCGGCGAGGTACACCTGAGCCTTGTCGATGTAATCGAGCATGGGCTCATTCAGCACCGGCGAGAACGAACTGATAATGGCTTTTTCGACCGAGGCCGGGCACTCCGACAGCGCCAAGAGGGCCGAAACACCGCCCCAGGACACGGAAAGCAGGTAGTTGACCTGAAAGCGGTCAATGAGCTGAAGCAGGATGCCGACTTCGTCTTCCTTGGTCACGATCATGTCGTCGGCATTGTGTGCCCGCGACTGGCCGGAAAACGGAAGATCAAACAGGACAATGTTGTAGTGCGGTTGAAGGTACTTGACGGTCTGCCCGAAAGAGCCCGTGGTCGACAATGCGCCGTTGACCAGCATGATGGTCTTTACATGGCTGCCTTTCCAGTAAGTTTCGGTGTAAACCTTGTAATCGCCCACGCTTAAAATAGTTGATTGTGCGCCCATAACAGCCTCCCAGCCGATGTCGATCCTACGAAATTTTATTCCAGCATTCTCTGCCTCGGCGACCATGCCAAAGCCCCGCCCGGTTCAGGGCGAAATCCGATGAGTTCTTGTTTTGGGTGCATCTTTAGTCCGTCTTGCGGTGACCATAGATAACGCAGTGTTGGTATACCGACAAGATGCTGACGCCACAAAAATGCCGATTGGTTCACGTTCTTCTATCGGGCAGCTATGGGAATACTTGATAGCGAAACAGGGTTATTCGGGGAAAAGAGACAGATCAAGGCGGAAAAGCGGAACTATTGAAGGGAACTTGTACGGGCTGAAACGGTCCAGTGCGGCCTGGTTCTGAAACATAATGTTACACTTTAGCGCTTGGCAAGTCGCGTCAGATTATTATCGAAACGCCTGAAAGGCCTGTGCCAGAGGCGTTAACCTCGTCAAAAAGCAGGCACGAATGGATGTTCGTGCCGTTTTTCTAGACCAGGGGACGTGCCGTGCGACAGGTCAGTTTCAGGCTAGCGCCGCCATATGGGCTGGTGCCGATCTGCAGCGTAAAACCGTGCAGGTTGACGATGGCCGCTACCACTGACAGGCCCAGACCGAAACCGCTGTGCTGATTGCCCGCTTCACTGCGGTAAAAGCGTTGAAACACGGCGGCCCGTTCGGTCACCGGAATTCCAGGGCCTGAATCCTGTATATCGACGCAAGGGCTCTTGCCTTCCTTGTCCGCGTAGGCGCTGACCATGACTGTTCCGCCCGCTGGCGTGAACTTGATGGCATTGCTCAGCAGATTGGCCAGGGCTTCGAACAGCAAGGCGCGATCTCCGACGAGCGTCGGCAACGTGTCTTCCATCTTCAGGAGCAGGGTGATCTCGTCTTCTTCGGCCAACGGCAGGTAAAAGTCGTGGAGTTCCTGCAACAGCGGACGCAGTTCAAGTTCGACAAAGGCAGAGCGCCTCTGCCGGTCTTCCAGTTCCGAGATGCGCAGCAGGCCTCGGAAACGCGCCATCAGCGTATCCGCTTCACCGATCACCTGCGCAATCTGCAACGCGCAGGGCGAGTCGTACTTGGCCTGTTGCTGGATGCGATACAACTGGGCACGCAGACGGGTCAGTGGCGTGCGCAGGTCATGGGCGATGTTGTCGCAGACACCCTTGACCTCGTTCATGAGCTTTTCGATGCGGTCGAGCATCGCGTTGACGATGACCGCCAGCATGTCCAGTTCGTCGCGTCTGCTGGAAACGGGCAGGCGTCCGGCCATGTCTCCGGCGATGATCGACTCTGCGCTGAGCTGGATGGCGCGGATACGCCGAAGAGGCCGTTGCCGCAGCAAGTGCCAACCGGCGACTCCGGGAATGATTGTCAACGAGATGCCCCAGAGCAGGGCGTGCAGAATCAGCGTGCTGACCGCGAACAATGTACCGTTCTCGCGCACCAGTACCAGCCAGCGCCCGTCGACGGTGTGCGACACAATCGCGTCGCAGCTGTCCTTGGGCAGTCCCGGGTCTTCGGAGTCGATGCAACTGCTCAGTTCATGGATCTGACCGTCTATGGGCAGCACTTTGGGGATGTGCGTGATCGGCCCGGCGATGTGCCGGAACTGGTCATCAAACAGGCCGTAGGCGTCTACGGAACGAGTGTCGAAGGTCATGCTGGTGGCCAGCGCGTCGATCAGCGCCTGCCCCTCGAAGCGCGTGAACAACTGCTGGCGATGGGTCAGCGAACGACGTGCCAGACTGTCCAGGTAACCGTTGACCTCCCAGTACAGAACCCCCAGCAGGATGGCGCTCCAGGCCACGAACAGTGTGCTGTAGAGCGCCAGCAGTCTGCTGGAAGAGGAGCGCCAACCGTTAGACGGGTTCGGCAATGACATAACCTGAACCTCGCACGGTTTGTATCAGCGGTGCGATGCCAGGCTGGTCGATCTTTTTGCGAAGGCGACCGATGTGTACATCGATCAGGTTGGTGCCGGGGTCGAAGTGGTAACCCCAGACTTCCTGGAAAATCATCATGCGGGTGATGATCTGTCCGCTGTTGCGCATCAGAAACTCGAGCAGCTTGAATTCGGTCGGCAACAGCACAAGCGGCTCGCCACCCCGACAGGCTTCACGGGTAATCAGGTTGAGCTCAAGGTCGGCCACCTGCAGAACGGTTTTCGCGGCGCTGACCGGATTGCTGCGACGCAGCAGCACTTCGACGCGTGCCGCCATTTCATCGGATGCAAACGGCTTGGGCAGGTAATCATCGCCTCCGGCCCGCAGGCCACGAACGCGCTCGTCCACGTCGGACAGCGCGCTGATCATGAGGATCGGCGTGGCGATGCCCTGGGCGCGTAGCTGGGTGACGATGGTCAGGCCATCGATCTCCGGCAGCATGCGGTCCAAGGTTATCAAGTCGTAATCGCCACTCACTGCACGCGCCAGACCGTCACGGCCGTTGTCCACCCAGTCCACTTCAAGTCCGTGGCTGCTGAGCTCTGCGACGATTTCCTTTGCGGTGATGGCATCATCTTCGATTGCCAGAATTCGGGTCATGGTCCCTGCCTGAATAAGTACGTTCAAAGACCTAGTTTGCCCCTAAATGGCGGCGAAGTTCCTGAAAGAAAGTTTAATGACGGGGATCATATGTCTTTCGGCATTCCGGCATCGCCGTCCTTGAGCTTCTGTGCGTCGGCCAGGCGTTTTTCTTCCGACCGACGTTTCTTGTCCCGTTCAAGTTTGGCGCTGGTATCTTTCTCGCTGCGGATCTGCGCGTGGCTGATCAGGGCGAAAATAAAACTGCCGCCAATGATGTTGCCCGCCAGCGTGGGACCCGCAAAGGTGAACCAGAAATCCTTCCAGCCCATCTCGCCTGCGAACACCAGGTATGACACTTCGGCCGAGCCCACGACGATGTGCGTGAAGTCGCCGAGTGCCATCAGGTAGGTGATCAGCACGATGATCGCGATCTTGGCATTTTCCATCGAGGCGATCATCCAGACCATGGTCGCAATCATCCAGCCGGACACGATTCCCTTGGAGAACATCTGGCTGACATCGTTTTCCATGACCTTGCGGCCGATTTCCAGAAACGCGTGGTCGGTCTTGGCATCGAAGATCGGCAGGTTGAGCATGACGTAGGCCACCAGCAGAGTGCCCATCAGGTTGCCACCCAGCACCACGCCCCACAGGCGCAACAGCCGCCAGATATTGGCCAGGTTCGGTTTGCTCATGATCGGCAATACCGCAGTGATGGTGTTTTCGGTGAACAGTTGCTGGCGAGCCAGGATGACCGCCAGGAAGCCCGCCGAATAACCCAGGCTGGTAATCACGTGGCTGCCGGATATGCCTTCAAGGCGTGACATGAGCAACCCCATCGCCATCAGCGACAGGCCCATGGTCAGGCCGGCCGCAAGGGCTGACCACCACAGGGCGGCGACGCTGCGTTCCAGCTCATGGTCGCCCTGCATGCGGATGGTTTCATGCAGTACCGCCGCGCGGGGCGGCTGGTTCTCATCGATCTCGCGCTCTTCTTCGGCTGACAGGCCGGGGGTCTTGCCGTCTACTTCGTGGTCCATACCGTTTCCTGATGCGTTGCTGATGCGCTGGAGATGAGGACGCAGGCTGCGCCGGTCCGATGCTTGAGACAGGCGTCGCACGCCGTCGTTCGCCGCCTGCGTGCGGTATCGGCAAATGTATGAGCCAGTTCTCACAGAGCCCGTGCGCTTATGCACTTAAATGGACGGAATGTCTTTTTTGGTAACTTGTATCAAGCGCTAATAAGAATCTGTACTATTCGCGAAAAAATCCCGCCGGGTCCCATGAGGCCTGGTTTATTGCCAAGGGCTGCACCTCGATGCGTCGTACCTTTCTGTCTCTTTGTGTCATTCAAGCAATCTCCCAATCAGCCTGGGCCGATCAGGTGACTGCCAATAATTCCTCGATCGAACTGCAGAACATCGACATCCAGAGCGCCACGGATATCGAGACTGCCCAGGGCCCTGTCCAGGGCTATCGCGCGACCCGTTCTGCCAGTGCCACCCGTACCGATACGTCTTTGCACGAAACGCCGCAGTCGATCAGTGTCGTGACCCGCGAGGCCGTCGAAGACATCGGTGCCACGCGCCTGCAAGATGCTTTGGATTACGCAGGCGGCGTGGGGCGTGCCAACAACTTCGGCGGTCAGGGTCTCACCACGTTCACCGTACGCGGCTTCACCACGGGTGAGTTCTATCGCAACGGCTTCCCGATCAATCGCGGCTACCCGAACATGCCGGACGCCAACACCATCGAGCGTCTGGAAGTGCTGCGCGGTCCTGCCGCCACGCTTTACGGGCGTGGAGATCCGGGCGGCACGTTCAACGTGGTGTCCAAACAGCCGTTGGCCGAGCGTTCGGTCACGCTGGGCAGCCAGCTCAATGATCAAGGGATGAAGCGCGGCACGCTGGACGCATCCGGTCCTCTGGATGACGACGGGCGATTTGCCTATCGCCTGAACGTGGTGGGCGAGGGCGGCGATACCTTTCGCGATCACGTCGAAACCGAACGCTACGGTGTGACACCTGTTTTGAGCTGGCAGGTCGATGACGCTACGCGCATTACCTTCGAAGGCGACTTCATGCGCAACAACGCGCCGCTGGACCGTGGCCTGACGCGTTATCCCGCGCAGACCCGCACCGCTTCCCGGGACACGTTCTTCGGTGAAAAAGACGTGGGCAAACTGCACAACGACAACAACATGGCGCAGATCCGTTTCGACCACGACCTGAACGCCGACTGGAAACTGGGCGGCGGCATCCAGATGCTCGACGGCTCGCTCAAGGGTGACGCCATTGAAGCCAACGGCCTGGCAGCCGACGGGCGCACGCTGGGCCGCAACTTCAATTACCGCAAACTGGAATGGACTGATCGCGACGTGCAACTGAACGTCACCGGACATTTCGCCACCGGCGCGTTTGACCACACATTGCTGGCAGGCGTCGAGTACGAAGACTACGACTACAAGTCGATCATCCGACGCTCCAGTGGTGCGGTGAACGCCTACACCATCGACATTTTCGATCCGGTTTACGGACAGGCCCGTCCGGCGCTGACGCGAACTACCACCAACGACAAGGAAAACCTCAAGACCTACGCCGCCTTTGTGCAGGATCAGGTAGCGCTGACCGAGCGCATGAAACTGCTGGCCGGTGTGCGTTTCGAGCGTTTCGAGCATGACTACGATACCTTCGGCGTCGGCGTGCCGTTCACCAACAGCGACAACGCAGTGACCCCGCGTCTCGGCCTGACCTACGACCTGACCGACACCGTGGCGGTCTACGCCAACACGGCTCGTTCGTTCAAGCCCAACACCGGCGCGAGCCGTCTGGGTGGCGGCTTCAAGGCTGAGGAGGGCAAGTCCTATGAAGTGGGCGTCAAGTGGGAAGCGCTGGACCGTCAGTTGAGCGTCGACGCTGCGCTGTATCAGATCGAGAAACAGAACGTGCTGACCACCGACCCGGTCGACTCCACCTTCAGCGTGGCGGCGGGCGAAGTGCGCAGTCGCGGTCTGGATTTGAACGTGGTTGGCAATCTGACCCCGGAGTGGCGTGTGATGGGCAGCTATGCCTATGTCGATGCCGAGGTCACCAAGGACAACATCCTGCGCTCCGGTACCCGTCTGCTGAACATCCCCGAGCAGACATTCAGCCTATTGAACGTCTACGAATTCCAGGACGGCGCGATGCGTGGCCTGGGCCTGGGGGCGGGCGGTCGCTATGTCGATCAGCGTGCCGGGCAGACTGCGAACACCGCGTTCTCGATGGACAGCTACACCGTGTTCGATCTGCTGGCCTTCTATAAGGTCAACGAGCACGTGAAGCTCAATCTGGATGTGAAGAACGTCTTCGACAAGGAGTATGAAGAAGGCGCGTTCGGCAACGTGTATGCCTATCCGGGCGCCCCGCGCACGGTGCAGGTCGGAATCGCCTACACCCTGTAGCGTCAATGGCCGCGATCAGGCGAACACCCTGATCGGCGTCCCCGCGTGCCAGGCCTGAATGTTCTCGATCATCAGGCCATAGAAGGTCTGGTAATTGTTCTCGGTGACGTAGCCGATATGCGGGGTCGCCAGCACATTGCCCAGCGTGCGGAACGGGTGGCTTTCCGGGAGCGGCTCGGTATCGAACACGTCCAGAGCGGCTCCGGCGATTCTGCGTTGTTGCAGGGTTTCGATCAGCGCCGCTTCGTCGATGATCGGTCCGCGCGAGGTATTGACGATGAACGCGCCGGGCTTCATCCAGCCCAGCGCTTCAGCATCCACGAGCCCTCGGCTGCGATCGCTGAGCACCAGATGCACCGACAGCACATCGGCCTGCTCGAACAGCGCCTGCTTGCTCACATAAGTGACGCCACATTCAACGGCGGCCTCCGGTGTCAGATTCTGGCTCCAGGCGATGACCTCCATGCCGAACGCCTGACCATAGCGGGCAATCCACTTGCCGATACTGCCCAACCCCAGAATGCCGAGTGTCTTGCCGTACAGATCGCTGCCCAACCCGACTTGCCAGTGACCGGCGCGCAATGCATTGGCTTCGGTCACCAGATTGCGAGTGATGCCCATGATCAGCGCCCAGGTCAGCTCCGGCGCTGCCTGCTTGTAGCTGTCGGTGCCGCACACCGTAATATTCAGCCGTTTGGCCGCTGCGACGTCGATAGCCGCATTGCGCATGCCGCCGGTGGTCAACAGTTTCAGCCGCGGGAGCTGGGTTAGCAGGGCGTCGTCGAACAGGGTTCGTTCGCGCATCACGCAGATCACGTCGAAGTGCTGGAGGCGCTGGACCATGGTGGCGGTGTCGGCAGGGAAGTCATGCAGGAAGCTGACCTCGCCGATGGAGTGCAGCGGCGACCAGTCCACCACATCGCTGGCCACGTTCTGCCAGTCATCAAGCACAGCAATGGTCAATCGGGTCATGAGCAGTGGTCTCCCTGGGCAGGTTTGGGGAAGCGGCTAATCGAACAGGCTGGCTGCGATATTGATCGAGAACCCCAGAATAGCCGTGTTGAACACAAAACAGATCAGCGACTGGGCCAGCACGATCCGGCGCATCTGGCGCGTCGCCACGCCGACATCGGAGGTCTGGACCGCAACGCTCAAGGTGAACGAGAAATACAGAAAGTCCCAGTAATCCGGGTTTTTCTCGCCACCGGCGAAAGACAGTGCCGGCTCCTTGCCTTTCCAGGTATAGAACAGGCGGGCGTAATGCAGGCTGAACACGACGCCGATCATCAGCCATGAACCAATGACGGTGATGCCGGTGAATGCGTGATGGAGCAGTTGGGCATGCGGCGAAAGGCCTTTGGTGCCTGCGATTTCAACGATGATCGCGGCCAGGCTGGCCAGCGCAGCGATGGACACGGTCATCAGGATCGCGCCGGCATTCTCGTCTTCCATCATGGCGATGCGCTGCACATCGCTTGCGTCGCTGTGCAGAGTACGGATGAATATAAGGATCAGGTAGAGCCAGACGCCCAGATCCCATCCAATGAGCAGATTCTGAGTCACTGTGGTGTCGGGAAGCACCCAGGCGGAGGCGACGCCGGACGTCAGTCCTACGAGCGCAGCGATGGTCAGGCGGGGACGGGTATGAACGAGATGGCGCATGCGGGCTAGTCGTTACTGATTGTTTCCAGACAGTATCACGCGGCTGTGCGAATCGAGAAAAAACGGCGCGCAAGGGGGTTGCGCGCCGTGTGCCAACGCTGTGGCGAGTGTTGTCAAAGCAGGTGAAAAGGGTTCAACGCACCAGGCAGGGCTGCTTGTTGTTGAACGTCCAGTCCTTGATCAGGAACTGCATGGCCACGGCGTCGTTGCGCGCGCCGAGGCCCATGCCTTTGTACAATTCGTGTGCCTTGGCCAGTTGATCCATGTCCAGCTCGACACCCAGTCCCGGTTTTTTCGGCACCTCGACCTTGCCTCCGACGATTTGCAGCGGGGCCTTGGTCAGGCGCTGGCCGTCCTGCCAGATCCAGTGAGTGTCGATGGCGGTGATATTGCCCGGCGCAGCGGCGGCCACATGGGTAAACATCGCCAGCGAGATGTCGAAGTGGTTGTTGGAATGCGAGCCCCAGGTCAGACCCCACTCGTTGCACATCTGCGCAACCCGCACCGAACCCTGCATGGTCCAGAAATGCGGATCGGCCAGCGGGATGTCCACCGACTGCAACTGAATCGCGTGACCCATCTCGCGCCAGTCAGTGGCGATCATGTTGGTGGCCGTCTTCAGGCCTGTGGCGCGGCGGAACTCGGCCATTACTTCGCGGCCGGAGAATCCGTTTTCCGCTCCGCATGGGTCTTCGGCGTAGGCCAGCACATGATGCTGGTCGCGGCACAGACGGATGGCTTCCTTGAGCGACCAGGCGCCGTTCGGGTCCAGAGTAATGCGAGCGTCTGGGAAGCGTTCTGCCAGCGCTGTGACCGCTTCGATTTCCTCGTCGCCACGCAGTACGCCGCCCTTGAGTTTGAAGTCCTGAAAACCATAACGCTGGTGCGCGGCTTCAGCCAGGCGTACTACCGCTTCAGGGGTCAAAGCGACTTCGTGGCGCAGGCGGAACCAGTCGTTGTCGGCGTCCGGTTCGCTGCGATAGGCCAGGTCGGTCTTGTGCTGATCGCCCACATAGAACAGATAACCCAGCATCTCCACCTGATCGCGCTGCTGGCCTTCACCCAGCAAGGCGGCAACGGGCACGTCCAGGTGCTGGCCGAGCAGGTCGAGCAGGGCGGCTTCCAGCGCGGTGACGGCGTGGATGGTGATACGCAGGTCGAAGGTCTGCTGACCACGGCCGCCCGAGTCGCGTTCGGCAAAAGCCTTGCGCACGTCGTTGAGGATCTTCTGGTACGTACCGATGCTGCTGCCGACCACCAGCGAGCGTGCGTCTTCCAGGGTCTGGCGGATCAGGTCGCCGCCCGGCACTTCGCCGACGCCGGTGTTTCCCGCGTTGTCCTTGAGAATCACAATGTTGCGAGTGAAGTAGGGGCCGTGCGCGCCGCTGAGGTTGAGCAGCATGTCGTCATGGCCCGCTACCGGCACGACCTGCATCTCGGTGATGACAGGGGCCTTGGCAGTGATGTTGGAGTG
The DNA here is from genome assembly GCF_900184295.1 of Pseudomonas viridiflava. Lineage (NCBI taxonomy): Bacteria > Pseudomonadati > Pseudomonadota > Gammaproteobacteria > Pseudomonadales > Pseudomonadaceae > Pseudomonas > Pseudomonas viridiflava. The sequence continues at coordinate 3,516,807 of NZ_LT855380.1, read as the reverse complement.
CTGAGCGTTCATGGTGAAATCCTTTGCGAAATTGTTGTTGGAATGAGCGTCAGTGAGTCGCAGGCGTCTGCACAGCGGCGACCGGCGTCGCGCCTGGCTTTGGCGTATTGCGGGCGGCGAAGACAATGACCGCGGCAATCAGCGACGTGGCGGTCAGGCCATAAAGGCCGCCCTGAATCGAACCGGTGTGCTCTTCCAGCAGGCCGAAGGTGGTCGGTGCCACGAAACCGCCGAGGTTGCCCACCGAGTTGATCAACGCGATCACCGCAGCGGCGATTCGGGCGTCCAGATAAGCCTGGGGGATTGGCCAGAACAGTGACGAGGCCGACTTGAAGCCCAGTGCCGCAAAGCAGATGGCAACGAACGCAAAGATCGGGCTGCCTGTGGTTGACATGAACATGCCCGCAGCAGCAATCAGCAGCGCTGCAGCGACCCACGCCTGCTGGCGCTTCCATTTGGCCGACAGGGTGGCGAAGGCGTACATGCCGATGATCGACAGCAGCCATGGGATCGAGTTGAACATGCCGACTTCGAAATCGGTCAGGCTGCCCATTTTTCTGATGATGCTCGGCAGCCAGAAGGTCGCCGCATAGATGGTCAACTGAATGAAGAAGTAGATCAGGCAGAACAGGATGATCTGACCGTCCTTGAGCAGCTTGCCGATGGACGCCTTGACTGGCGTTGCGGCTTCGCGGGCGGCCTGTTCGGCGTCGATGGCGTTGACCAGTGCGTCCTGTTCCTCACGGGTCAGCCACTTGGCATCGTGCGGTTTGGAGTCCAGCCAGAACCAGACGAAGAAGCACAGGCCCACCGAGAACATGCCTTCAATGAAGTACATCCACTGCCAGCCTTTCAGGCCGAACCCGGTGATCTGCAGCAGCAGGCCGGACAACGGGCCGGAAATCAGCGAAGCGATGGCCGAGCCGCTGAGGAAGATGGCGATTGCCTTGCCACGCTCAACGCCTGGCAGCCAGCGGGTGAAGTAGTAGATCACGCCCGGAAAGAAACCCGCTTCGGCCACGCCCAGCAGAAAGCGCAGGATATAGAAGTGGGTTTCGTTCTGGATGAACGCCATGCAGGCCGCGACCAGGCCCCAGGTGAGCATGATCCGCGTCAGCCAGATGCGTGCGCCGACTTTCTGCAGCAGGATGTTGGAAGGGACCTCGAACAATGCATAACCGATGAAGAACAGACCGGCACCCAGGCCGTAGGCCGCAGCACCGATGCCCAGATCGTGCTCCATGTGCGAGCGCACGAAGCCGATATTCACCCGGTCGATGTAGTTGACGATAAACATGATGACGAAAAGCGGCAGGACATGACGTTTGACTTTCGATACGGCTGAAGTCAGGACCGAATCTGCGCCGGCGGCCATCCCGGAATTGGATGTGCTCACAATTGAATCTCCCACTCGTTGTTTTTATGCGGGTATGTGCGAGGTGTGTCCCTCGCATTGTCGGTCATCATACAAGTTGGATGCGCTTGCGCAAGCCCCCACGACGGTCGGATCACGATTAATTTTTGCGGCCAGCGACGAGAGGTTTCAGTTGTTTATCGTGGAGCTGATTCAGCTTTCAGTGATTAGAGGCCAAGCATTTCAAGGGTTTTGCGCTCAGGGTGAGTATCGTTGGCCGTTACCGAACATCATTTTTCCTGGAGTATCACGTCATAAAAAGACGGACAGAAGGGCAGGAGAGGTTTTGACAAGCTCGGCCAACTTGTAATACAAGTCAGACAAGTTCTGGTGACCCTGAAACTCAGGCCCCATGCGCCTTCGTCAGCCTTGCCGCTGCGTTACGGGTTCACCAGACGCCGCACAATCAGACAAGCGCCAGACAACGTCAGGACAACCTTGATGCAAGAGCCCGCCAGCACCGCCCCCAAACGCCGCCAGCACAGTCTGGCCACTGATCTGGTCACCGAACTGAGTCAGCGCATCCTGCTGGGCAAGATTGCGCCGGGTGAGAAGCTGCCATCGGAAAACCAGATCGTCCGTGAACACGGAGTCAGTCGTACGGTAGTGCGCGAGGCGATTTCCAAGTTGCAGGCCTCGGGGCTGGTGGTGACCCATCATGGCATCGGCACCTTTGTGCTGGAGCGCGGCGACCAGACGGGGTTGCGCCTGAAGGTCGAAACCGTGTCGCGGGTGCGCGACATCATCGAGCTGCGCATCGGCCTTGAAACCCAGGCTGTGGCGCTGGCGGCGGTGCGTCGCACGGAAGAACAACTGGCGGCCATGCGTCAGGCGCTGGACGACTATCAGGACCTGCTGGCCAACGATGACAGTTGCGTCGAGGCGGACAAGCGTTTTCACATGCTGATCGCCGAAGCGACCGGCAATCCGTATTTCATGGAAATCATGCAGCACCTGGGCAGCGCGATCATTCCGCGCAGCCGCATTGCCTCAAGCGAGCGAGCGGGCAATAACCTGGCGCATCAGGGCTATCTGGCCAACCTGGAACACGAAGCGCTGCTCAGCGCCATTCGTCGCAAGGACCCGGACGCGGCGCGTGCAGCCATGTGGACCCACCTGAGCAACAGCCGTGAGAGGCTGGTGCCGCAGGATTAGCCCTCGTCCGCATCCTTGAGTACGCCCAGCATCAGTTGCATTTGCCAGTCAAAATAGGGATTGAAGGTCAGCCGCGAGTGGATCTTGCCCGGCTCGCGGTAACCCCAGTCCGAGTACCAGACCGGCTCGCCCGCCATGCATTTCGCCGTGTCCTCGTCGGTCTGGCCGTTCCAGCAGATTCGCTGCGTGCCATTGACGCCGTAAAGGGGGTTATTCGGGGAGAACAGCAGGCCCATGTGCGAAAAGCGGCTGATGCGGTAGTCCGGCAGGTAGTCGGTGCGCACCTCGACCCGTGAGGTACGCGCAGCCTTGGCGGGCAGGTCGCCGTACCAGATCAGGCGGCTGTCCGGGTGGCTGAAGCGTTCGTTGAAGGTGTCCAGTATGTAGGCAGTGTCCAGCACCGAGTCGTGCTGGGCGATGGCAATGAACACCGGCTTGTCATATTTACGTTTGAGCAGGCGATTCTGAGCCAGAGCACTGCTGCGATAGAACTGGGCGAACCCGTTGGTGGGCACATTCATGTAACGCAGCGGCGTCTGCATCGGCCGCAGACTTTCCTTGGAGGGCGCGAGCAGCCATGGTCTTGCCCAGCCGATCCAGGGTGTCAGCCAGGCATAACCGCTGTCGGAGCGAAAGGCGGGGGAGAACAGCAGCAGTCCGGCAATTTCGTCGTGGTCGTAGGCGTAGTCCAGCACCAGATTGGCACCGGTGGAAAAACCGCCCAGATACACCTTGGGCACTTCCTTGCCGAGCAGGTTTGCCTGCTCGCGGACCACCTGCTGCCATTGCTCGAGCGTCACGTCGAGCATGTCTTCGGGTTTGGTGCCGTGACCGGGCAGCAGCACGGTGCGGACCACAAACCCCTGATCGGCCAGCCGCTGACCGACGTCGTGGAATGACCAGGGTGAATCGCCAAGGCCATGCACCATCAACACGCCGCCTTTGATCTCACCGCTCGGCGTCCACTGTTGCGGCGCATTCCAGTTCAGTTCGGCTTCGTGGTCGGACGTCTGGAAAGTACGCTGGGAGCGGATCAGTTCCCGGGTCTGCTGACGGTAATCCTCGAAGCGTCGGGTAGGGTCTTCACTCTCGGCCATCGAGGTGCAGGCTGAAAGCGTGAGCAGGGACAGCAGGCTGGCGAGTCGGGATCTGATCAAGTTCTGGAAGCCCTGGGTCTGGCGGGGTTGATTGGGTCATGCAGAGGGTGGCGCACGGTCTGCGCCCATCTTTATACACAAAGTCCCGGAGATATGATCGTGCCCATCGCTCTGTGCTCCTCGTTATAGACAAGTCATCTGGCTATCCAGTGAGGCAGCGGCGCTGATGCGCTTTTTAGCTCGATCGCATGAACACCGCAGAACGCGACGCTGGTGAAGGCTGAGTCCTGGCGCTGATTCGGGGGGCAATCGGCATGGATGCCGATTGAGCTGCACTGGGCCATGGATGGCCCATTTGCAGCGACCCCCGAATCAGTGTCAGGACGAAGGAACCCCGGCGAAGCCGGGGCCGGAACCGGAGCAAAGGACTTTGGCTACTTTGGTCCCTCAAAGTAGCGCGCCGTAAGGGCGCAAAGGTGACCTGAGCCGGGCGCTCGGCTCACTGAATCCGCAATCTGTGCCATTTGTGACGCGGAGCGTCACGGGAGGCATGCCCACGCGGAGCGATGGGCACGATCAGGGTTGAGGCAGGCTGCGTGGGCTCTGCGCCACGCGCATCGCGCTCAACAGTGGTTTCAGGCACACTCGCTGGCTCTATAACTTCAACAAAATGTATCCGCATGCCTACTCACTCCAAGCCCCTCGTGGTACCGGGAGTTCTTCATGTTTGCGCTTGATCGTGACCTGGCTCAGGACATCGTCGACCGCGCCATGGCGATTCTGCCCTATAACGTCAATGTCATGGACTATCTGGGCATCATCATTGGCAGCGGTGACCCCGAGCGTCTGTGCACTCGACACGAAGGTGCTCAACGGGTGCTCGCCAACAGCCAGGTCTTCGAAATCGATTCCCGGGCTGCGCTGCATCTGGGCGGCGTGAAACCGGGCGTCAATCTACCGCTGATGCTCGATCACAAACTGGTCGGTGTGCTCGGTATCACCGGCGAGCCAGACGAGGTCCGCGTCTACGGCGAACTGGTGAAGATGACCGCTGAAATGCTCATGGAACAGCGCCGCCAACAGGCCGATCGCCAATGGCGCCTGCAGCGCAGCGAAGACCTGCTGGCGCGGCTGTTGCTGCCCGACTGCCCTGAAAGTCTGGTCGACGAAGCCCGCCAACTGGGCCTGCAGCCGCAATTGCCGCGTCAGGCGGTGCTGATTCAGCTGGGCGTGCAGGCCTCCGCAGCCAGCCAGATTGCCGGATGGCTGGGCTCGCGCTATGCCGACAGCTGGTTCGTGCTGCGTGAACCGACCTTGCTCTACTGGTGCCGCGCGGCGGTCAAGGATCGCGACGACAATGCGCTGCTCAAGCAGTTTGAAGAGCACCACTGGCCCGTGATACGCATGGCCACGGTGGAACCTTCGTCGGACTTGCCCGAGTTGCGTCATGCCTGCGCGGCCGCACGGGACCTGCTGGATTACGTCGCACAGGCCCACCCGAAACAGCAGCTGGTGCGTCTGGCCGATCACCGTCTGCCCGTGCTGTTCTGGCGTCACCGCCATGACTGGCTGGCGTCCGAAGTAGCCGAGCCGATTGCCCGTTTGCACCATCAGGGTCAGTTGCTCGAAACCCTGTGCAGTTGGTTCGACCACAGCGGCGAAAGCCAGGCCTGCGCCGATGCGCTGGGTATCCATCGCAACAGTCTGCGCTACCGGCTGGAGAAGATTGCTGAGCTGACCGGCTGCGACCCTTACAAGACCGTTGACCTGTTGCGTCTTTATCTGGGGGCACAGATGACCCCGCGACAGACCTGAAGGCAGATTTTGTTCAAATGCCTGATCAGCACGCAGAATCGTTGTGCGCCGGGCAGGCGGCAAGGCGGGCAGGGGATGAGAACATCCGGTGACGGACATGGAGAACAACAATGAAAATAGTCATCGCCCCCGATTCCTTCAAAGACAGCCTCAGTGCTCAGGCCGTTGCCGACGCAATTGCCAGCGGCCTGGCCGAAGTCTGGCCCGATGCCGAGCTGGTCAAGTGCCCCATGGCCGACGGTGGTGAAGGCACTGTCGAAGCTGTGCTGGACGCCTGCGAGGGTCAATGGATGAGCGCACAGGTCAGCGGCCCGCTGGGTGACAGCGTCTCGGCTCAATGGGGCTGGCTGGCGCAGAGCCGCACCGCGATCATCGAAATGGCCATGGCCAGCGGTCTGCAATTGCTTACCCTCAAGCAGCGCGACGCCTGCCTGACCAGCACCGAAGGGACTGGTCAATTGATCTCGGCAGCGCTGGATGCTGGTGCGCAACGGGTCATTCTGGCCATCGGTGGCAGCGCGACCAACGATGGCGGCAGCGGCATGCTCTCGGCACTGGGCGCGCGGTTTCTGGACCGAAATGATCAGCCGTTACCGCGTGGTGGACGCGCCCTGACCGAGCTGGCGCGGATCGACCTGAGTGGTCTGGACCCGAGGCTGGCAAATATACGTGTCGAAATTGCAGCCGACGTCGATAACCCGCTCTGTGGCCCGACTGGCGCATCGCATATCTTCGGTCCGCAAAAGGGCGCCTCGCCCGATCAGGTGCTGGCACTTGACGCCGCTCTGGCGCATTTCGCCGACCACTCCGCCCTTACGTTGGGGCGCGACCTGCGTGACAGCCCCGGCAGCGGCGCTGCGGGTGGCATGGGTTTCGCGGCCAAGGCTTATCTGAATGCTTCGTTTCGCGCCGGGATCGAGGTGGTCGCAGACCTGACGGGCCTTGAGCAGGCGCTGGTCGGTGCCGATCTGGTGATCACGGGTGAGGGGCGCTTCGATGCCCAGACCTTGCGCGGCAAGACGCCCCTGGGTGTTGCACGCGTCGCCCAACGCCAGCGTGTACCGGTCATCGTGCTGGCCGGGACACTGGGCGAAGGTTATGAGCAGCTTTATCAGCACGGCATCAGCGCCGCATTCGCGTTGACCAGCGGGCCGATGGACCTTGAACAGGCCTGTCGCGAAGCGCCTCGCCTGCTGCAGGAACGGGCACGGGATGTGGCACGCGTGTGGCAGCTGGCGGCCTCAGGATGAAGCTCGGTTGGTTGTGGGAGGCAGCCACTACATCGAAGACGTGGTGGAGCCTCCCACGGTTCAGTGTCTTCAAGACCGCGCTGTTTCAGTGGTATGGAGGCATTTCAGTGAATTGTCAGACCTCAACGCTCCAGCTCCAGCCTTTCATGCCAGTCCGCAATCGACTCCTCAGGATAACGATCGAACTGAAGATCGCCTTCGTGCACGTTGACCTCCACCCATGAAGCCTTTGAGTCCAGCATCATGTGAGTGCGCTCAGGCGGCATCGGCAATGGTGTATCGATGGCTGACGCAAACGGATGAATCAAGTCCGGCCAATCCGGGCTGAACAGCCACAGGCCGCTGCCGCAGACCTTGCAGAAATGCCGCTCGGCACTGCTGGTTTCCACGTGATGGTCCTTGCGGATTTTGGCGTGATAGATCGAGATATTTTCCTTGCCTTTGACCTTCATGCTCGCAGCGTTGCCGCTCAGGTTGATGGCGTAGCCACCCGCGCCCTGAGTCTTGCGACAGATCGAGCAGTAGCAGCGTTGATAAGGGTAGGGGTGGGCGCTGTCCAGACTGAACTCAACGGCGCCGCAATGGCAGGAACCTTCAAGATGCATGGCAAACCTCCGCGTTTGTATAAGCCGATGTCCCGTATATGACAGTAGACATACATACCGCCGGGTTGAGCGGGTTCATTCGTCGGGCGGTTTCTGGAAAATGAAATGATGGCCGATGGCCTAAAGAAGTGTCCGACAATGTCGATACGCTTGGCGGTTGTCTGACAACCGCTGCTGCCCACACTGCCTTTCCAAATATAAAAGAGCCCTGGCCATGAATTTACGCAAACTCACGATCGCCCGCCGTGCAGGTCTGGGTTTTACCCTGATTTCCCTGTTGGTGGCGCTGCTGGGCTGGTTCGCACTGGTGCAGATGTCTGCCATCCGTGAAAGCGAGGTGGCCGTCGAAACCAACTGGGTGCCGAGCATGCGGGTGGTCAACGATGTGCGCGAAATCATGCTGCGCATTCGCACCATTTCCCTGCGCATGGCGCTGGACACCGACCCTGCAAGCATCTCTACCTACCGCGGGCAGATGGACGTGCGCCTGGGCGACCTGACCAAGAAACTCGACATTCTCAACGGTTTTGTCGACACCCCGGAAGAGAAGGTCCTCGCTGATCAGTTTCTGGTCACCATGGGCCAGTACCGTACCGCGCTGGATCGATCTTTTGTGCTTGCCTCTCAAGGCGACAGCAAGGGACTGAACAAGCTGTTGCTGGCTGACATGAAGCAGATCGTCGACGGCTCGGGCAAACAGCTCAATGATCTGGCCGACTTCTACGTCACCAAGGTCGATGCGGAGGGCAAGGCGGCCGAGGCCCAATACAAGGCATCGCGCAGCATCGTTCTGGTTTTTGTCGTGCTCGCCGCGCTGGGCACCATCGGTCTGGCACTGTGGTTGACCCGCAGCATCGTAGGTCCGCTGCAACGCGCCGTCAGTGCCGCCGAGCATGTGGCCCAGGGCGACCTGACCCACAGCATTGCGGTGGATGGCAACGACGAAGTCACCCGCTTGCTGCGGGCGCTGGAGCAGATGCAGGGCAACCTGCGCGAAGCGATGCGCCACATCGGTAGTTCCGCAGGCCAGTTGGCATCGGCCGCCACTGAACTGAACTCGGTCACCGAGGACAGCTATCGCGGACTGAACCAGCAGAACGCCGAAATCGATCAGGCCGCTACCGCCATCAACGAAATGACCTCGGCGGTTGAAGAGGTCGCCCGCAACGCAGTGTCCACCTCTGATGCGTCCAGTCATTCCAGCTCATCGGCACAGGCCGGGCAGAACCGGGTGATCGAGACGGTGCAGTCGATCCAGACCCTCACCGAAAACGTTCAGGCCACTTCGGTTCTGGTGCAGAACCTGGCGGATCAGTCTCAGGACATCGGCAAGGTGCTGGACGTGATCCGTTCGATTGCCGAGCAGACCAACCTGCTGGCGCTCAACGCCGCCATCGAAGCGGCACGTGCCGGGGAGTCGGGTCGCGGCTTTGCCGTGGTGGCTGACGAAGTGCGTGCGCTGGCGCATCGCACCCAGCAGTCGACGCTGGAAATCGACTCGATGGTCAACGCCATGCGCAGCGGTTCGGCCCAGGCGCTGGAGTCCATGAACACCAGCCGTGATCGCGCCAGCTCCACGCTGTCGCTGGCCAAGGGTGCAGGTGAATCGTTGAGCGAAATCACCTCGTCCATCAACCAGATATCGGAACGCAACCTGGTGATCGCCAGTGCTGCGGAAGAGCAGGCTCAGGTCTCGCGTGAAGTGGACCGCAACATCGTCAACATCCGTGACCTGTCCATGCAGTCGACCCAGGGCGCCAATCAGATCAGTGCTTCAAGCCATGAACTGTCGCGTCTGGCCGCTGATCTGAACCAGGTGGTGGCTCGCTTCAAGGTCTGAAAAGCCGACATCGACAGGGCCTGAGCGCGCTTGCCGCCGACCGGCCGGGCGCGCATTATTGCACCCGGTCGCGAAGACCACCGTGCAGGTATGTCTATCGATGGAGGCTGCTCAGCGTCATGAACAATAAAAAACAAACCTTCAGCAGTTGGCTGCGTTCGCCAGCCCATCATCAATGGCTGTCCCAGGAAGGCAATCGCCTGCTGGCCTTTGCCAAGGCTGCGAAGCTGCAGAACGGTTTCGGCAGCCTTGATGACTACGGCCGTCTGATGGTGGGTGCCACCGCCGAAACCATGAACACTGCACGCATGACTCACTGTTTCGCCATGGCCCACGCGCAAGGTATTCCCGGCTGCGCCGCGCTGGTGGATCACGGTGTCGCTGCCCTTGGCGGTCCGTTGCGCGATGCCGAGCACGGCGGCTGGTTCAGCGCGGCGCTCGAAGACGGTGGAACCACCGACAAGCAAGCCTATCTGCATGCCTTCGTTGCGCTGGCGGCCAGTTCGGCGGTGGTTGCCGGACGGCCCGGTGCCCAGGCGCTGCTGTCGGATGCAATTCAGATGATCAACAGCCATTTCTGGAGCGAGGACGAGGGCGCGATGCGCGAGTCCTTCGCCCGTGACTGGAGCGGCGAAGAAGCTTATCGCGGCGCCAACAGCAATATGCACAGCACCGAGGCGTTTCTGGCACTGGCCGACGTGACCGGTGACGCACTATGGCTGGATCGTGCGTTGAGTATCGTCGAGCGTGTGATTCATCAGCACGCAGGCGGCAACGACTTTCAGGTCATCGAGCATTTCGCTCAGGACTGGACGCCACTGCCGGATTACAACCGTGAGAATCCCGCCGATGGCTTCCGCCCGTTCGGCACCACACCGGGTCACGCCTTCGAATGGGCGCGTCTGGTGCTGCACCTTGAATCCGCGCGTCGTGACGCCGGACGGTCCAGTCCCGAGTGGCTGCTCGAAGACGCCCGCCAGTTGTTCGCCAATGCCTGTCGCTACGGCTGGGACGTCGACGGTGCTCCGGGTATCGTCTACACGCTGGACTGGGAGAACAGGCCGGTGGTTCGCCATCGTCTGCACTGGACGCACTGCGAAGCGGCTGCTGCGGCGGCATCATTGCTGCAGCGTACCGGCGAGCAGCAGTACGAAGACTGGTATCGGGTGTTCTGGGAATTCAATGAAACGCTGTTCATCGATTACGAGCACGGCAGCTGGCGTCATGAGTTGAACGAACAGAATGTGCCGAGCGAAGACATCTGGCCCGGCAAGCCTGATCTGTATCACGCGTATCAGGCCACGCTGTTGCCGGTACTGCCGCTGTCGCCGAGTCTGGCCAGTGCGCTGGCGGGGCTGGACTGAGGCTGCGTTCAAACCTCAGTGTGACGCTGCGCTTTTATCGGTCAGGCGGATGATCTGTCTGGCCAGAAAGCTGCCGGTCAGAATCACACCGAACAGGCGCAAGGTCTGCATGGCCAGCACGAAGCCGACGTCGGCGTGGGTGTCGATGGCGATGATCGCCATGGTGTCCAGGCCGCCGGGGCTGGTGGCCAGATAAACCGAGAGGTAATCCTTGTCCATCATCATCGCGATCAACCAGGCGGACAGGGCGCAGAGCACGATCAGCACCAGCGAGGCGAGAATCATCATCGGCAGACGCCGCCAGACATACTGCACGGTCGGACGGTCGAAGCGCAGGCCGACGTAGCAGCCGATGGCACCGTAGCCCAATGGCAGTAGCCACTGCGGGATGGTGATTTGCAGCATGCCGCTCAGTTGCAGCGCGCCGCCCAGTATCAACGGCATCAGCAAGGCACCTGCGGGCAGTTTCGAACCCAGCAGCACGCCGACCACGATCACTGCCAGACTCAAGCCCAGGTCCATCAGGCTGGAGCCTTGCTGCATTACTTCGGTGCTGTGCGCCTGAGCGCCGCTGCTCGATGCGCCCATGAAGTGGCTGACCAGCGCGCCGATCACCACCACGCAGACCACCCGCACATATTGCATCGTCGCGACGACTCGCGAGTCGGCGCCGTAATCCTCGGACATCGCGACCATCGCCGACGCGGCACCCGGCGATGTGCCCCAGGCCGCGGTGCTGCTCGGTATGCCAGCGAACCGCACCAGCAAAAGTCCGACAGCGGCGCTCAGCACGACGGTCAACAGTGTTGCCAGCAACATCACAGGCCAGGACTCCAGAGCCGTCATCAGCACGCTGACCGACATGGCGTGCGCAATCAACACACCCACCGTGCCTTGCCCGAATTGAAAGAGTCGCTTGTTCATACGAATGGTGGCGCCCGATACGCCGAAACCGATGGCGACCAGCATCGGCCCGAGGAACATCGCAGCAGGCATGTTGATCAATTTAAGCAGTTGGCCGGCGCTGCCAGCGAGAAGGATCAGACCCAGCCACTGAACCGGCGGGGAAAGGGTGGGAAGAGACAGACTCAAGGTGCGTTGCAAGAAGATTCTCCCTGTTGTTGCGAGCGTTGCGAGTCGATCAACTGGCACACGGCCCTGATCGAGTACGACAAGTATCGACATCACAACCCATCAAGTCTATTTTCTAATAATCATGAATTGATAACTTTGGTTGATAGATATGGACCTGCGTGATCTGACGTATTTTGAAACCATCGCCGAACTGGGCCATTTGGGCCGGGCCGCTGAAAAGCTCAACCGCAGCCAGCCCGCGCTGACCAAAAGCATTCAGCGACTGGAAGAATCGTTCGGCACCAAACTGTTTCAGCGTGACGGTCGGCGCATCAAGCTGACACCCGTCGGCGAGCTGCTTCAGGCACGGGGCAAGGAGCTGCAACAGAGCATCGCCCAGACCCAGCGTGAGGTGCGGGACTTTGCCAGCGGCATGGTCGGCAACATTCGCGTCGGCTGCGCGGCGACCATGGCTGAATACCTGATGCCGAAACTGACCTCGGCCCTGTTGCAACGCACGCCCGACGTGACCTTCAAGCTGGTGATCGGCCAGGACGACCTGCTGCGCGAGTCGCTGCGCTCGGGGCAACTGGACATGATCATCTGCGCGCTGGCGCCAGACAGCGAAGGGGTTACCAGCTTTGCGGTGCTTGAGGACGAAGCCGTGGTCATCGCCAGCAAGCAGCACCCGATCTTCAAGAACAAGCCCTTGCAGATGAGCGACCTGTGCGCCTTTCGCTGGGTGTTGCCGCCAGTCAGCGTGTCGTCACGCAAATGGCTGGATGCGACCTTTGCCGCAAATGGCTTGCCGTTGCCCACGGTGCAGATCGAAGCGAATTCGATCTCGCTGTTGCCCAACCTGATCGCCCAGAGCAACCTGCTGAGCTTCGTCGCCCGCGAATCGCTGGAGTTCGGCAAGACCATGCAACACCTGCGCGAGGTGCCGCTGGAACAGACCACCATGAAGCGCACCATCGGCGTCACCCTGCGCAGCGGCGGCTACCTGTCGCCCGCCGCGCAGGGCATGCTGCAGATGCTGCGCGACAATGGTGGAGACTTTCTGGTGTGGGCCTGAAGATTTCACCTTCAGGCGCTGGCTTTTGGACGCCGCTGGGTTAGCCTTCGGTAATGCGGGCACCCGGAGCGTGTCCGATTCGTTGACGACCGACAGGAGCATCCAGATCATGCACACACCTTCACAGACACACGCTGACGTAACACGAGACATTCATCACTTTGGCGGCGACCAGTCGCCCCTGAACGACGCAGACGCCGATGAAGACCGCGATCCCGAGGCCTACCTCGACCTGGACATCCTCGGTCTGGACGACTTCGTCGACGCAGACAAGCTTGACCCTGTCGTAACCGGTGATATCGGATCTTCGACGCTGGGATAGCGGCACTGATGCGCTTTTGTAGCGCGGTAGCATGAACCCCGGCGAAGCCGGGGCCGGAACCGGACCAAGGGGTAATGAGATGGTCAGCCCGATCCGAGAAACCCGGAGTGTCTACACTTTCCGGGTTTCTCTCTAACGTCGAGGAGATCGCTCATGAACAACGGCCTCAAACTTTTAGGCATCGACATTGGTAAAAACAGTTTTCACCTCATAGGCCATGATGCAGGCGGCCACCAGGTACTGCGCAAGTGCTTCAACCGCAATCGCCTGCTGCAGTTTGCGGCTCAGATTGAACCTTGCACCATTGCAATGGAGTCGTGCGGTGGCTCTCACTGGCTTGCCAGAAAACTCGCCTCGCTGGGGCATCGGGTGAAGTTGATTGCTCCGCAACATGTGAAGCCCTATGTGACGGGCAACAAGAATGACTTCATTGATGCCGAAGCCATTTGCGAAGCGGCCTCCAGACCACGTACCCATTACGTTGCCGCCAAGACTGTGGAGCAGCAGGTACTTTCCGTACAACATCGTCTTCGCGAGTCACTGGTTTGCCACCGTACTGAAGCCATCAACAGGGTGCATGGTTTTTTGCTTGAGTTTGGAATTGCCTTGCCCGCCACCAAGGCAGCGATCGCCAAAGTGCCTGAGCTGATTGACAATTCACGTAGCGACCTGCCGCTTCAGCTCAAAAGGATCATGGAGCATTTACTGGAGGATATTCGGCGTCTTGATGCAGAGATCAGGGCGTGTGATGTGCAAATCAAGCAGCAACTGGCGCAAGACGATGCCGGTACACGCCTGATGACTATTCCTGGCATTGGACCTATCACCGCCAGCGCACTTGTGGCGGATCTGGGAGACGCTTCCAACTTCAAGACTTCACGAGACCTTTCCGCTTTTCTAGGACTGGTTCCCAGACAGTTCTCTACAGGCGGGAGACCCGTATTGCTGGGTATCAGCAAGCGAGGTGACAGGCGCATGCGAACCCTGCTGGTGCAAGGGTCTCGAGCGCTCATGATTCGAATAGATCGACGCGAGGATGCCCTTGGGCAGTGGGTAAGAAACTTGTTGGCACGCAAGCATCCGAACAAGGTGGCATGTGCCTTAGCGAACAAGCTGGCAAGAATCGTATGGGCGGTGCTCAGACGAGGCGGCACTTACAACGCGTCAATGATCTGAGTAAAACGTAGACATACCGGCTTTTGCGACGCAGTGATGATGACGATAAACAGCTCATGGCCTGACTGAGAACCTGATAAGCAAAGCAGCCTTCGAGGCTTTAGGGGTTTTGAGGACAGTTGGGCGGCGAATACTCATCAAGGGCCGGGCAGCGAGATTGCCCAGAATGAGCCCGGATACATTAGCGCAAGCATGCTTTACCGCTCATCGAACTACGATTGCAGGAGGTGGGCTGACCATACATTTGCTTACTTTGGCCTCTCAAAGTAAGTCGCCGAGGGGCGAAAAGGTGACTGGAGCCATGCGCTCGGCTCACTGAATCCATAGTCTGTGCCATTTGTGACGCGGAGCGTCACGGGAGGCATGCCCACGCGGAGCGATGGGCACGATCAGTATCAGCAACGCCCTGGGCGGCGTTCCCACTGCGTGGTAACGCCGCCCAGGGCGCTCCGCGTCCGCTCTCGAACGTGGCGCAGAACTTCGTGAGATGCATGCCAACGCGAAGCGATGGGCACGATCAGGCCTCGCGTTCTGTTCACCGCTTGCTCAAATACAACGCCAGCGCTTCAGCCCCAAGCTCCACTGTAGAGCTGGTCCCGGCCCAGCTGCAGGCGAGCATGAGGTTGCGGGGCAGGGCGAAGTCTTCCACTGAAAAGCCGTTGTCGTCGAACCCGTGCTCATCATGCGGCACCAGATCCCGCAGCGAATCCACCGGCTCGAAATACGCCCACACCGGTTTGTCGAGCGCCACCGCCATTCCCACTTCGAACGCCGTACCTGAATCCGGCTCCAGACCTCGAAACACATTCAGGTTGGCGAGCACGGCAGTACAGCGCTGAATCATCGCCACATTCATCGTATAGATCTGCTGCGCGGTTTCATGAGGTGACAAGCCGGGAGGCACTTCGTTGTCGAACGGAAACAATCCTTCCAGACCATGTGCGGTACACAGCGCCTTCAGGTAACGCCCGTGCTCGATGGCGTCTGGACGAAAAACGTCGAAACCTGCGAGGTAAACCAGAGGTGCCTGCATTGTCGTCGCTCCGCTAGTGGACAAATCGCGTGATTCTACGGCGGGTCGCACGCAGGATGAAGAGCGCCATTGATCGGCCTGCGGGTAGAGAGTGGCTTTTTGGGCTGTTATCTGTACGGATAGCCAGTATCCTTGCCCGGTCTGTTCATCGAACCTGTGACCGTTGGCCTTGAATATCTCACCTCTCGATAATCCGTTTTATTACCTGGAAAACTTTCGCCAGGTGCTGGACTGGATCGCGCAGCGTTACGACGACCTGCTCGACGAGTCGGAGCGCCAGTTCATCGAGGCGTTTGCCGGGCTGCCGGTGGCGACGCAGGGTTTGCTGGTGAGAATGGTCATGCGCAAGGGCGCCCTGTTCCGGGCGAGCAAGCTGAGCTACGACGAAATAGGTGACCCTGTCGAAAACGTGGGCCCGCTGCTGGAACTGGGCTGGGTGGACGACCGGCCTGCGCTGGGTCTGGATGAGCTGTTCCAGTTGCTGCGCAAGGACGAGTTGAGCCAGTGCTTCAAGGCGCACGGTGTGAAGAGTTCCGAACGCAAGGAGCTGTGGTTCGAACGACTGCAACCGATCTACACGGAGCCGCAACCTCTTGATCAGTGGCATGGTTCATTGCAGGACATGGTTTTTTCGCTAAAGGTCATGCCACTGTGCGACCGTCTGCGGCTGCTGTACTTCGGCAATCTTTATCAGGAGTGGTCGGAGTTCGTACTCGCCGATCTGGGTATCTATCGCTACGAGAAGGTCGAGTTTTCTGTCGATTCCCGGGCAATCACGGCGCGGGAAGACATCGATGTGTGCCTGCAACTGCATGCCTGCCGCGAAGCGCTGGAAACCAGTCTTGTCCTGCATGATCTGGCTGAGCAGGCCATTGCCATTCACTGTCGCAGTCCCTGGCTGCAGATGCGCCGCGCCAAGCTGCTGTTTCGCATCGGTCAACAGGCCGAGCGGTTGCAGGATTGGCCGCTGGCGCTGTCGGTCTATCGGCAGTCCAGTTATCCCGGCGCCCGCTCGCGACAGATTCGGGTGCTGGAGCGTCACGAACAATACGCCGAGGCCATGGAGCTGCTGCAACAGGCCCGACTGGCTCCGGAGAACGATGCCGAGGTACAGCATCTGGCGCGTGTGTTGCCGCGCCTGCAGCGCAAGCTCGGCCTGACAGCGGAACGTCGTCGGGCGGCAAGGGTGGTCGAGCGCATGGATGTGCAGGTCACGCCGCTGCCTGGCTGCAGCGTCGAATACCTGATCCGCGAGCACTTGCAGCAAGAGGGCGGCGAGGTGCATTACGTCGAGAATGCGCTGATCAATTCCCTGTTTGGACTGCTGTGCTGGTCGGCGATTTTCTCACCCTTGCCGGGTGCGTTCTTCCATCCATTCCACAGTGCTCCGAGCGATCTTTACAGCCCGGATTTCTATCAGCGCCGTGCGCACCTGTTCGATGCCTGTCTGGCCCAGCTCGAATCCGATGCATATCGCGCCACCATTCTTGAGAACTTCGTCGGCAAACACGGCCTGCAATCGCCGTTCGTATTTTGGGGCGCGCTGACGCCAGCCTTGCTGGATCAGGCGCTGGATTGTCTGCCTGCCGAGCATTTGCGCCATTGGTTTCGTCGTTTGCTGCAGGACATCAAAGCCAATCGCACGGGAATGCCGGACCTGATCCAGTTTTTTCCCGAGCAGCGCGGCTACCGGATGATCGAAGTGAAAGGGCCTGGGGATCGCTTGCAGGACAACCAGCTGCGCTGGCTGGACTTCTGTGCGGAGCACGGAATGCCGGTGCATGTCTGCTATGTGAAGTGGACGATGGACTGCGAGGTTGCGACAGAAGAAGGGACGGGCGTTTCGCAGGCGGATTGCATTCAGGTCTGACGGAAGGGAAGGGCGAGGCGGTCCTTGAATGCGCTAAAGCAGGCCGCCGCGCTATGCTGCATTTACAGTTTCGCGATCCAGATCAGCCTCACGGCGCGCTGTCGTCGTCATCGTCCTGATCGTCACCATCGGTGTCCATACCGGCCTTGCCAGCATCATTTTTTTTGTCCATGCCGCTGTTGTTGCCTGGCTGAGGGTCCATGCCCTTGGTTCCCGGGCTGGTGCCCTGAGTACCCGGAGTTGTGCCGTCAGTATTCTTTTCCATCCCGGTGCCCGGTACTTTCGGGCCGCTGCTGTCCGGATTGGTCGGCCCTGTCGAGCCCGCCATGGCCACTGCACTGACGCTGCCCATGATTGCGGCAAGTGTCCATGCGCCAACTGTCTTAAGTTTCATGTTCGAAAACCTCCTGTCAGTGTCCTTCGTGTTGTTGCTAAAGGCATTGAGTGATGATCGACGGTGCAAGTGCCGAACGGCCGACCAGTGGCAGGAGTGACCCGCCACTGTCGTCACACAGATCAGTTGACCTTTGGCTTCTCGGTCACACCGCTCTTGTCGTGGGTGCCGTGGGTGTTCTTGTCGTGCGTCATGGTGCCTGAGCCGTTGTTCATCGACTTGTTGGTCTGCTCACCTTGCTGCGTGCCCTTGGTATTGGACGAATTGCGATCGGCCGGTGCTGAATTGGTGCCCGGCAGCTTGGTCGCGTTGTCGTTAACAGGACTTGCAGGCGTTGGCGACGTTTCAGCAAAAGCTGCGCCCGATGCAACGGCCATCAGGCCAGCGAGAGTCAGGGCAGCGAATTTGGTCTTGATCATGAGGCTTACTCCGTTTTTTAAGATTTTTAACATACCCACGTTGGTCATTGGCCACTTGCCATAGGTGCCAGCGATTCCGACGAACGGTAGCACAATGATTGCGCTTGCTATTAATACCACCCCTTTAAATTCGTTTTTGAATAGCCCTCAAAGAGCGGGGAAGGAGCAGTAATCAGGGGGTGGATTACGCAGTTTTTCAGGCGATCTGGTTATAAGCATTTGCTGCCCGGAAAACCTGAGGGTCTAAAAGGGCACATTTTTTTACACTTTTATAACGGTGATGGCTTTGAGCTATGTAGAGGTGGCTGGCACATGGCTAGCCGTTGAAACAGGCCCTTTGAGCCCCGAAAACATTGGGTCCGATGAATGCTCGGGAAAAAACGCGTGTAGGAAATTGGCCATAAAAAGCGCCTTCATCCGACGTAGTTCGACGGATTGTCATTAAACAGAAACATTTGAGCGTTTAAATCCGCCTCGGGCCTCTTCAAGTGGGCCACCACACAATCTCCTGGACTGAGGTATTACCGTGATTCTGCTGACTAAAAAACGCTTGTCGCTTCTGATCGCTTCGCTGTGCCTGAGCGGTGTAGCCCACGCGACTGATGTTACCGGCGCTGGTTCGAGTTTCGTCTTCCCGGTCATTTCCAAATGGTCCCAGGACTACAGCAAAACTGCCGACAACCGCATCAACTACCAGTCCATCGGTTCGGGTGGCGGTATTGCCCAGATCAAGGCTGCTACCGTTGACTTCGGCGCTTCCGACGCCCCTATGTCCGCTGAAGACCTGCAGGCTGCCGGCCTGGGTCAGTTCCCAAGCGTCATCGGCGGTATCGTGCCGATCATCAACGTTGAAGGCATCGAAAGCGGCAAGCTGAAACTTGACGGCGAAACCCTGGCCAAGATCTTCATGGGCACGGTCAAGAAGTGGAACGACCCAGCCATCGTTGCGCTGAACCCGGGCGTGACACTGCCTGACACCGCAATCACTGTCGTTCACCGTTCGGACGGCTCGGGCACCACTTACAACTTCACCAACTACCTGAGCAAAGCCAGCTCCGAGTGGAATGAGAAGCTGAAGTTCGGTTCGACCGTGCAGTGGCCAGCAGGCGTGGGCGGCAAGGGGAACGAAGGTGTGTCGGCTTACGTGAAGCAGATCAAAGGTTCGATCGGCTACGTTGAATACTCCTACGCTGTAACCAACAAGCTGTCCTACACCCAGCTGAAAAACGCTGCCGGCAAGTTCATCGCGCCGACCGCCAAGTCGTTCGCTGCTGCTGCCGACACCGCTGACTGGGCGAACGCCAAGGACTTCGGTCTGATCATGACCAACGCTCCGGGCGAAGAGGCATGGCCGATCACTGCCACCACCTGGATCATCATGTACAAGAAAGCCAAGAACGCAGAGAAGAGCGCAGCGGCTTTCGACTTCTTCAAGTGGTCTCTCGAAAACGGTCAGAAGCAGGCTGCAGAGCTGGATTACGTCGCCTTGCCGAAATCGCTGGTCGATCGCGTAGAAAACTACTGGAAAGCTGAATTCACCAAGTAAGTGATTCAAGCTTGTACGACCCCTGTCATCGACCGCGATATCGGTCCGATGACGGGGGCTTTTCCTTGCGAGTGGACTCAACATGACTGAAAACACCCAATACCTGTCCGCTGCCGTCAAAGCTGTCGAGACCGAAGGCGAGAAGCGCGCCAAGCGGGATCATCGCCACGACCTGTGGTTCAAGCGTTCATTGCAGGCCGCAGCCATGCTGGTGCTTGCTTTGCTGGGTTGTATTGCCCTGTCGACCCTCTGGGGTGGCAGTCTGGCATTCCAGACGTTCGGGTTTGGCTTTCTGACCAGTACCGAATGGGACGTGAACGCCGGCAAGTTCGGCGCGCTGGTTCCGATCTACGGCACCCTGGTGACCTCTTTTCTGGCTTTGCTGATCGCCGTCCCGGTGAGTTTCGGCATTGCGATTTTCCTGACCGAAGTAGCGCCGCCGTGGCTTCGGATGCCCATTGCCTCGGCCATCGAGCTGTTGGCGGGCATTCCGTCGATCATCTACGGCATGTGGGGGTTGTTCGTCTTCGGTCCGTTCATGGCTGAACACATGTCACCCTGGATCACCGAAAACCTGGGCGCGCTGCCGCTGATCGGCCCGATGTTCCAGGGCCCGCCTCTGGGTATCGGCATGCTGACGGCCGGTATCGTGTTGGCAATCATGATCACCCCGTTTATCACTTCGGTGATGCAGGAAGTTTTCCGCACCGTACCTGTCGCGCTCAAAGAGTCGGCCTATGCGCTGGGCGGTACGACCTGGGAAGTGGTCTGGGACATCGTGCTGCCTTACACCCGTTCGGCAGTGGTCGGCGGTGTGTTCCTCGGCCTGGGGCGAGCGCTCGGTGAAACCATGGCGGTGACCTTCGTACTGGGCAACGCTCACCAGTTCTCGGCGTCGCTGATGATGCCAAGCAGTTCCATCGCTTCGGTCATCGCCAACGAATTCAACGAGGCATACACCGACATTCACCGTTCCGCGCTGATCGCTCTGGGCTTCCTGTTGTTTGTGGTCACCTTCATCGTGCTGGCCCTTGCACGTCTGATGTTGTCGCGTCTGTCGCGTAAGGAGGGGTTATGAGTAAGGACCTGGCAGGCAGCGAGCGCATTTACCGTGTTCGCAATATCAAGAACAAGATCGCCATGGTGCTCAGCTGTGGTGCCACGGCGTTCGGTCTGTTGTGGCTGGTCTGGATTCTGCTGACCACCATCATCAAGGGCATCGACGCCCTGAACCTGCAACTGTTTACTGGCATGACGCCTCCGCCAGGCACTGAAGGCGGTCTGGCCAACGCCTTCTACGGCAGCGTGCTGATGTCCGGCATCGGCCTGCTCATCGGCACGCCGATCGGCCTGATGGCGGGTATCTGGCTGGCCGAGTTCGCGCGCTACACCAAGCTGGGCAACGCAGTGCGCTTCATCAACGACATCCTGCTGTCGGCACCGTCCATTGTGCTGGGCCTGTTCGTGTACACCGTCGTCGTTCTGCCGCTCAACGCAGTGACGGGCCATCAGGTCGGCTTCTCGGCGATTGCCGGTGCACTGGCGCTCGCGCTGCTGGTGATTCCGGTGGTGGTGCGTACCACCGACGAAATGATGCAACTGCAACCCTCGACCATGCGCGAAGCCGCGCTGGCGCTGGGTGTACCTCAATGGAAGCTGACCCTGCAGATCGTTCTGCGCGCCGCCAAGGCAGGTGTCGTGACCGGCGTATTGCTGGCACTGGCACGTATCACTGGCGAAACCGCGCCGCTGCTGTTCACCGCATTCGGCAACCAGTTCTGGAGCAGCGATCTGCTCAAGCCAATCGCCAGTGTTCCGGTGGTGGTGTTCCAGTACGCAATGAGCCCGTTCGACGACTGGCACTCCCTGGCATGGGCCGGTGCATTGGTCATGACGCTGTTCGTACTGATACTGAGTCTGCTTTCTCGCTTAATTCTTCTGCGCAATAGGGCGTCCTGATGAACAACCTTTCCCTGGCCAACGAAAAGACCAAGATTCAAGTGCGCGGTCTGGAGTTTTTCTACAACAACCAGAAGTCGCTGAAGTCCATCGACATGACCATTCCCGAGAAGCGCATCACTGCGATCATCGGCCCGTCGGGTTGCGGTAAATCGACCCTGCTGCGTGTGTTCAACCGTATTTACGCGATGTACCCGAAACAGGAAGCGCGCGGCGAAGTGCTGCTCAATGGCGAAAACATCCTGGCGCCGGGCTACTCGATGAACCGCCTGCGCAGCCATGTGGGCATGGTGTTCCAGAAGCCAGTGCCGTTTCCGATGTCGATCTACGACAACATCGCCTACGCCATCAAGCACCATGAAAAACTGTCGCGTCGTGAAATGGAAGATCGCGTCGAGCAGGCGCTGCGTGGTGCCGCGCTCTGGGATGAAGTGAAGGACAAGCTCAAGCAGAGCGCCACCGGTCTGTCCGGTGGTCAGCAACAGCGCCTGTGCATCGCACGTACCATCGCGCTGCGCCCTCAGGTGCTGCTGCTGGATGAACCGACGTCTGCGCTTGATCCGATCTCTACCGGCCGTATCGAGCAGTTGATCACCGAGCTGAAAGAGCAATTCACCGTGATCATCGTGACCCACAACATGCAGCAGGCTGCCCGTTGTTCGGACTACACCGCGTTCATGTTCATGGGTGAACTGATCGAGCACGGCGACACCGACACCATCTTCACCAAGCCCTCCAAGACCCAGACCGAAGACTACATCACCGGTCGTTTCGGCTGATCAGCCGGCCAGGGCGGGCGCTTCCCGGCGCTCGCCCATGAATGCCTCGATCCTGCTGCGCAACCAGCGTTCGGCAGGGTCGTTGTCCATCACACTCAGCCATGTCATTGACAGGTCCAGCCCCGGCGTGGGGAAGGGCAGCGGCTCGTCGTATACCAACCCCAATGCACTCATGGCACTCGCCGCGTAATCGGACAGCCCCGAAATCAGATCGGTGCCAGCCATCAACGCGGGCAGGGTGGTGAACTGCGGCACCGACAACACCACCTGGCGCTTGCGGCCCAGCGCGGTCAGCCACTCATCAGCGAAACTGCTGACGCTGGCGACGTGCGACACCACCACATGCGGCCGCGAACAGTACTCATCCATCGACATCGGGCCTGACGGCTTGTCGGCCCGTACCAGACGTGGCTGCACGTTGCGCAGTGTCTTGCGTTTGGCGTTGGCGGGCAGCTCGCGGGTCAGGCACATGCCGACCGTGATGTCGCCCGACATCAGGACTTCGGAGATATTCAGGTAGTCGACATGCTTGACCACGATCACCACACCCGGCGCTTCCTTGCGGATCGCCTTGAGCATGGCGGGGAACAGGCCGAATTCGACATCGTCGGACAGGCCGATGCGAAAGGTCATCTTGCTCACCGAAGGATCGAAGTCCGTGGTCAGGCTCAGCGCTGTGGACATGGCATCCAGCGCGGGCGTCAGGTGTTTGAGGATTTCATGGGCGCGGGCGGTCGGCTCCATGCGATGGCCGACGCGGATGAACAGCGGGTCGTTGAGCAGGCCGCGCAGACGGTTGAGCGCCGCGCTGATGGTGGGCTGGCCGAGGAACAGTTTTTCCGCCGCGCGAGTCACATTGCGCTCCTGCATCAGGGTCTCGAAGACCACCATCAGGTTGATATCGGCCTTGCGCAGTTCATTGCGATTCATGTGGGTTCCTTGGCATCAGACATGTTCATCCGGATGGCGCCTGCAAGAGCATGCGCCAGTCTAGGGAAGCGCCGCAGTGGGCGTCCAGCCTTTTGCCTTGCAACGCAGAAACGTATTCTTACGTTTCTGTAGGTAGGAAAAGGGCGAATCTGTTGTGGGATCTGGGGTCTACTTGCGGGTCCGGAACGCGTTGTGCCAAGCGCTTCCGGCATTCCCGACCCACACCTTAAGGAGGTGCCCCCTATGCGGGCTGCAAAGATTGCCGGTCTGTTGATGTCGATGGCGTTGCCTTGTGCGGCGCTGGCTGAAACGCCCAGTTATGGTCAGCAACTGGAAGGCTTCACCTATCCCCACCCACTCAAGAAGTTCGACTTCCAGTCTCAGGGCCAAGCGCTGGAGATGGGTTATATGGATGTCGCGCCCACCGGCAAGGCCAACGGCCGCACTGCTGTCCTGATGCACGGCAAGAATTTCTGTGCCGCCACCTGGGAAGACACTATCAAGGGTTTGACCAGCGCAGGTTATCGGGTGATCGCCCCCGATCAGATCGGTTTCTGCACCTCGACCAAGCCTGGCTATTACCAGTACAGCTTCCAGCAACTGTCGATCAACACCCACGCGCTGCTGGAAAAGCTCGGCATCGACAAGGTGTCGGTCGTGGGGCACTCGACCGGCGGCATGCTGGCCACGCGTTACGCGCTGATGTACCCCAGGCAGACCGAGAAGCTGGTGATGGTCAATCCGATTGGTCTGGAAGACTGGAAAGCACTTGGCGTGCCTTACCGCACCGTTGATCAATGGTATGAACGGGAACTGAAAACCACCGCCGAAGGCATTCGTGCCTACGAGCAGAAGACCTATTACGACGGGCGCTGGAAGCCTGAGTACGACAAGTGGGTCGACATGCTGGCAGGGCTGAACAAAGGACCCGGTCAGAAAGCCGTTGCCTGGAACTCGGCGCTGATCTACGACATGATTTTCACTCAGCCGGTGTTCTACGAGTTCCCGAAACTGCAGGTGCCGACCGTGTTGATGATCGGTGACGCTGACACCACCGCCATCGGCAGCGACATCGCGCCGCCGGACGTGAAGGCCAAAATCGGTAAGTACAAGGTGTTGGGCAAGCAGGTCACCGAGATGATTCCGGGTGCCAAGCTGGTGGAGTTCAAAGGCATGGGCCATGCCCCGCAGATGGAAGAACCTGCCGCGTTCAACAAGGCGCTGGTCGAGGCGCTTCAGTAGCCATTTGTTGAGCGGTGATCGTGCCGACGCTCCGCGCTCATCGGTATACACAAGTCCTCCTGGAGGAATACGATGATGATCGTTCCCACGCTCTGCGTGGGAATGCCTCCCAGGACGCTCCGCGTCCGCTCTCGAATGTGGCGCAGATGTGTGCCCAAGCTCCAGCGTTTTCCACGTCATGCGCTCGGCTCACTGAATCCTCAGTCTGTGCCATTTATGACGCTCTGCGTCACATTCGAGAGCGGACGCAACGATCAGCAGCGATCAGCTCAACAACTGTGCAAACGCCTTGTCGGCCTCCAGTACTGCGGGCAGTCCGGCGAACAGGGCGTCCAGGTCGATGCCTTCCATGATCGGTCCGTCGGAAGCCTTCTGTGCTTCAGGCGTTGCGCCACCGTGGGCTTCCAATGCGTCGGAAATCACGATGGCCTGGGCGACGATGCGTGGCAAGGGCGCGTCATTGGGGGCTTGCATCGGTTTGGCCTGATACGCGATTGCCTCCTGAATCACCTTGGGCAGTTGCCAGCGTCGGGCCAGCTCGGTGCCCACTTCCGGGTAGCCAAAGCCCAACTGCACGGTTTCATTGGCCGCACGTCCGGCCGTTCCGGCCTTGGTCGCGCTGTTCAGACGTTCGGCCACTTCTGGCGCGCCGGTCTGGATCAACAGCTCGCCGATGTTGTGCATCACGCCACAGGTGAAGGCGATTTCCGCATCCGTACCGCTTTGTTTGGCCAGCATCCGGCAGATTCCGGCCACCTGGAAGCTTTTCAGCCAGAACGCCTTGAGGTCAAAACTCGGCCCGGCCTTGAACGCGCCGGTCACTGCCGAAGCCATCACCAGTGTGCGCAGGGTGTTGAAGCCCAGACGCATGGCGGCGTCTTCAATACTCGACGATTCGCGTGAGCCGCGGAAGCGCGCCGAGTTGGCCAGACGCAGGACCTTGGCGGCAATCACCGGGTCTTTCTCGATATTGCGGGCGATGCTTTCCAGATTGGAGGAGGGGTTGTCGAACTGCAGCATCAGGTCCTGAGCCACCTTGGGAATGCTCGGCAGACTGTGTAAATCGTCAAACAGCTTTTCAATACTCATCATAGCGGGACCATCCTCTGGACGACGGGATGATTTGACCATAGCCAGTTTTTTCCGCTCTGCACGTTTTGCCGTCATTTGTGGGAAGGGTTTCTCACCCGGATCGAAAATAAAAATAAAAGACTCTTCAAGCCTGGCCGATATACCACCAAGGGGCTGTTTGACTGTTCCGATTCGTGTCCCAGAAGCCCCTTCGAAAAAACGGCACCGTTTCCGAAGTTGACTGGCGTTTTTTGAATCGTCCTTATTGTTTATGCCGTGGAAGTACTCGCTATGATGAAAAGCCTGGGTTTCAGCAAGAAAATCCTCTTGGCCGCCGCTTTGATTGTGATTGTCGCGTTCAGTGTGTTCATTGTCGTCAATGACTATCGACAACGTCAGTCACTGAAATCCAGTGTTCAGTCCGAGCTGCAACAACTCGGCACCCTGACCACGCAGAACATTCAGACCTGGCTGGAAAGCCGCATCCAGTTGCTGCAGTCCATGTCCCAACAGATCGCCATCGACGGCAAGGCGCTGCCGCAGTTGCAGCGTGCCGTGGGTCTTTCGGTCTACAGCGATAACTTTCAACTGGGTTACTTCGGCACCACCGAAGGCGTGATGCTTTCCAACCCGTCCGCCACCCGTCCGGCTGACTACGACCCACGCGCGCGTGGCTGGTACAAGGCGGCGCAGAACGCGACAGGCACCATCGTGACCGAACCCTACATTGCCGCTTCGTCCGGCAAGCTGGTCATGACCATCGCGACCCCGGTCAAGATCCAGAACCAGTTGGCCGGTGTGGCCGGTGCCGACATCTCGCTGGACAGCGTCAGCAAGATCATCAACTCGTTGAACTTCAACGGCCATGGCTATGCGTTTCTGGTCAGCGCCGAAGGCAAGATTCTCGTACACCCGGACAGCAAGCTGGTGCTGAAAAACATCAGCGAAGCCTACCCGAACAACACGCCGAAGATCGCCACAGGCGTGACAGAGATCGATTCCGGCAACAAGCCGGAAATCATCTCGTTCACCCCGGTACAGGGCGTTTCCACGGCCAACTGGTACGTGGCACTGGTACTTGAACAGGACGCTGCCTATTCGATGCTCAGCGAATTCCGCGCTTCCGCGATTACGGCAATGGTCGTCGTGGTGGTCGTGATCATCCTGCTGCTGGGCCTGTTGATCCGTGTACTGATGCAGCCGCTGCACCAGATGGGCCGTGCGATGCGTGACATTGCTGACGGTGAGGGCGACCTGACCAAGCGACTGGCAATCACCTCGCAGGACGAGTTCGGCGCGCTGGCGCAATCGTTCAACCACTTCGTCGAGCGCATCCATGCGTCGATTCGTGAAGTTGCTTCGACCGCTGCTCAATTGGGTTCGGTCGCGACGCAGGTGGTAAAGGTCTCCAACGCGTCGATGAGCAACTCCGATCAGCAGGCAAACCGCACCGAGAGCGTGGCGGCCGCGATCAACGAGCTGGGTGCCGCCGCTCAGGAAATCGCGCAGAACGCTGCGCGCACGTCGCAGCAGTCCAGTGACGCGAGTGAGCTGGCCGGTGACGGTCAGGCCGTCGTGCAGCAGACCATCAAGGCGATGAACGAGCTGTCCGGCAAGATCAGCGAGTCGTGCGTGAACATCGAAAGTCTGAACGACAAGACTGCCAACATCGGGCAGATTCTCGAGGTGATCACCAGCATTTCCCAGCAGACCAACTTGCTGGCGCTCAACGCAGCCATCGAAGCGGCGCGTGCCGGTGAAGCCGGTCGTGGTTTCGCGGTGGTCGCCGACGAGGTGCGCAACCTGGCTCACCGGACTCAGGACTCGGCTCAGCAGGTCCAGAAAATGATCGAGGAACTGCAGGTCGGTGCCCGTGAAGCGGTTACCAACATGACCGAGAGCCAGCGTCAGAGTGAAGACAGCGTGGGCATCGCCAACCGTGCCGGCGAGCGTCTGGGCAGCGTGACCCGCCGCATCGACGAGATCAATGGCATGAACCAGTCGGTTGCGGCTGCGACCGAAGAGCAGACCTCGGTGGTGGAGTCGATCAATGTCGACATCACCCACATCAACACGCTCAACCAGCTCGGTGTCGACAACCTGCGTCAGACCCTGGAAGCCTGCAACTCGCTGGAAGAACAGGCTGCACGCCTGCAACAACTGGTGGGCAGTTTCCGTATCTGATCGCTCAACGACATGCGCTTATCGCCTCAACACTGATCGTGCCCACGCGATGGGCACGATCATTAACCTTATACCGATCGTTCCCACGCTCATCGTTATACACAAGTCATCTGGCTATCCAGTGAGACAGCGGCACTGCCGTGCTTTTTTGCGCGATAGTGCGGACACCGCCGATTGCGACGTGGGTGAAGGCTGAGTCCTGGCGCTGATTCGGGGGGCAATCGGCATGGATGCCGATTGAGCTGCACTGGGCCATGGATGGCCCATTTGCAGCGACCCCCGAATCAGTGTCAGGACGAAGGAACCCCGGCGAAGCCGGGGCCGGAACCGGAGCGAAGGAGTTTGCTCACTTTGCTCCGTCAAAGTGAGTCGCCGAGGGGCGAAAAGGTGACCTGAGCCGGGCGCTCGGCTCACTGAGTCCACAGTCTGTGCCATTTGTGACGCGGAGCGTCACGGGAGGCATGCCCACGCGGAGCGATGGGTACGATCAGTGTTGGGGCGGACTTGTGTATAACGATGAGCGCGGGGCATAGAAACGATCGGGTACAGATGCCAGCCCTCACACTGATCGTTCCTCACGCTCTGCGTGGGAATGCCTCCCAGGACGCTCCGCGTCCGCTCTTGAATGTGGCGCAGATGCTAGCCCAAGCTCCACCGTTACCCACGTCATGCGCTCGGCTCACTGAATCCGCAGTCTGTGCCATTTGTGACGCGGAGCGTCACGGGCGGCACGCCCACGCGGAGCGATGGGCACGACCAGTGTCGGGACGCTCCGCGTCCCGGCGTCGGTATTGGCGCACCTGCAACGCAACCTGCGCAAAACTGTTACGGGTTCGTCATCCTCGCTTCACGTATCTGCAACACGTCCGGTTCAGTCTGGCTGACAACCGAATACGACCTGCACCGGGCCGTAGGGCAGACAGAGACAGACCATGAACCCAGCTATCCATGTCGAAGGGCTGAACAAGAGCTTTTCCCGTAAAAGTGCTCTGGTTGGCCTTGAGTTGTCTATACAATATGGCGAGATGGTCGCGCTGATCGGTGCATCAGGCTCGGGCAAGTCCACCCTGTTGCGGCATCTGGCGGGGCTGGCGTGCTGTGATCGGGAAAACGGTGGTCAGGTCAAGGTGCTGGATCGCGAGGTGCAGGCCTCGGGTCGTCTGAATCGTCATGTACGCCGTCTGCGTGCCGACATCGGTTACATCTTTCAGCAGTTCAATCTGGTCAATCGCCTCAGCGTGCTAGACAACGTGTTGCTCGGCTGCCTCGGCCGCATGCCGCGTTGGCGTGGCAACCTCGCGCTGTTCAACACCGAAGAAAAGCAGCGCGCCATGGCGTCACTGGAGCGTGTCGGTCTGGCGGACCTTGCCGCGCAGCGCGCCTCGACCCTGTCCGGCGGGCAGCAGCAGCGCGTGGCCATCGCCCGTGCGCTGACCCAGCGCGCCGAAGTCATCCTCGCTGACGAGCCCATCGCTTCGCTCGACCCTGAATCCGCTCGGCGGGTCATGGAAATCCTCGCCGACATCAACCGCCGCGACGGCAAGACCGTCGTCGTTACCCTGCATCAGGTCGACTACGCGATGCGCTATTGCCCGCGGGCCGTGGCGCTTAAAGGCGGACGCATCCATTTCGACGGCCAGGCGCAGGGTCTCAGCGCGTCCTTCCTCGACGATCTCTACGGCGCCGAGCATGGCAGCAGCCTGGTCGGCACCGGGAAAAAGCTTCGTCTCGAAAAGCCTGCGCGTCTGGCGCTGGCCAAAGTCTGAACACTTTTGCTTCAGTCCTCTGACATCAACCGCTGTTGCACGAACCTCACCTCAGGAGTGCTTTCATGTTCAACCGTATCGGTCGCGTCCTCGCGTCTGCCGCTTTGCTGGCCACTTGCGCAATGGGCACTGCCCAGGCGGAAGAGAAGGTCATCAATTTCGGCATCATGTCCACGGAGTCGTCGCAGAACCTCAAAACCATCTGGCAGCCTTTTCTGGATGACATGAGCAAGAAAACCGGGCTCAAGGTCAACGCGACCTTCGCCTCGGACTACGCGGGCCTGATTCAGGGCATGCGTTTCAACAAGGTGGACGTGGCCTGGCTGGGCAA
The DNA here is from genome assembly GCF_900184295.1 of Pseudomonas viridiflava. Taxonomy (NCBI): domain Bacteria; kingdom Pseudomonadati; phylum Pseudomonadota; class Gammaproteobacteria; order Pseudomonadales; family Pseudomonadaceae; genus Pseudomonas; species Pseudomonas viridiflava. The sequence continues at coordinate 3,487,096 of NZ_LT855380.1, read as the reverse complement.
CAAGGCCGCCATGGAAGCGGTGGATCGCTCCAATGGCGAGATCTTCGCTCAGACCTCCGCAGCCAATGGCGCGGCCGGTTACTGGAGCCTGCTGATCGTGCGCAAGGACAGCCCGATCAACTCCGTTGAAGACATGCTCAAGAACGCCAAGACTCTGACCTTCGGCAACGGCGACCCGAACTCCACCTCCGGTTATCTGGTGCCGGGCTATTACGTATTCGCCAAAAACCATGTCGATGCGTCCACCGCGTTCAAGCGCACGCTGAACTCCAGCCACGAAGTCAACGCGCTCAGCGTCGCCAAGGGCCAGCTGGATGTAGCGACATTCAACACCGAGAGCTGGGACCGTCTGGCTGTCACTCAGCCGGACAAGGTCGAGCAGCTGAAAGTGATCTGGAAATCGCCACTGATCCCGGCCGATCCAATGGTCTGGAGCAAGGCGCTGTCGGACGGGAACAAGGCGAAAATTCGCGAGTTCTTCGCCAGCTACGGCGATACCGATGAAGAGAAAACCGTCCTCAAGAACATGCAGTTGGGCAAATTCCTGAAGTCCAGTGACGACCAGTTGCTGCCGATTCGCCAGCTGGAATTGTTCAAGCAACGCACTGAAGTCGCGGCCAGCACCACACTCGACGCCAAGGAAAAGGAAACCCGGCTGAAGGAAATCGACGCCGGCCTGAGCAAGCTGCAGGAGCGTATTACCGAACTGAACCAGAAAACGGCATCCAGCACCGCTGGCTGAACGAGCGGGGCGCGGACCTCCCGTTCGCGCTCCGGCAACTGCCATCAGGACATCGATTGCTATGAACACTCACGTTGCATACACCCAGGTGGCGGGCAAGCGCACCTGGCCTCGCTACCTGGGCTGGGGGCTGTTTCTGGTCGCACTGGCCTGGGCCTGGCAAGGCGCTGAAATGAACCCGCTGTCGCTGGTTCGTGACTCGGGGAACATGGCGACTTTCGCTTCCGACTTCTTCCCGCCGGATTTCCGCGAATGGCGCAGCTACCTCACGGAAATGGTGGTCACGATTCAGATCGCTTTATGGGGCACGGTGCTGGCCATCGTCTGTTCCATCCCGCTGGGCATTCTGTGTTCCGAAAACATCACGCCATGGTGGATTCACTTGCCGTTGCGCCGCTGCATGGACGCCTTTCGCTCCATCAATGAAATGGTGTTCGCGATGCTGTTCGTGGTCGCCGTGGGCTTGGGGCCATTCGCGGGCGTGCTGGCGTTGTGGATCAGCACCACGGGGGTGCTGGCCAAACTGTTCGCCGAGGCCGTGGAAGCCATTGATCCAGGCCCGGTCGAAGGGGTGCGGGCCACCGGCGCCAGCGCGCTGCAGGAGGTGATCTACGGGGTGATCCCGCAGGTCATGCCGCTGTGGATCTCCTACGCTCTATACCGTTTCGAGTCCAACGTGCGCTCGGCAACGGTGGTCGGCATGGTCGGTGCAGGCGGTATCGGGGTAATTCTCTGGGAAAACATCCGTGCCTTTGCATTCGTCCAGACCAGCGCCGTGTTGCTGGTGATCATCGTCGTCGTCAGCGTGATCGACATCGCGTCGCAACGCTTGCGCAAGCAATTTATCTGACCGGAGAGGGGTGTCCCGATGGGCACTTTTTTTGACCATGCAGTTGTCTAGACAAACAGAGCCGTTGTACCGCGAACTGGCCGATACGCTGCGCGCGGAGCTGGGTACTTACCGCCCCGGCGACTATTTGCCGGCCGAGTTTCAACTGGCCGAACGTTTCAGCGTCAATCGCCACACGGTTCGCCGCGCTGTCGATGAACTGGTGCGCGAAGGCAGCGTGTTGCGTCGGCAGGGCAAGGGCACTCAGGTGCTGGAACGCCCGTTGATCTACCCGATGCAGGCCGACAGCGCCTACAGCCAGTCACTGTCGGCACAGGGCATCGGGGTCGAGGCGATCCTGTTGCTGCGCCGTGACTGTCAGGCCAATGCCGAGGACGCCATGCATCTGGGCCTGAACGAGCTGGCTCCGATCATCGAACTGCGCACGCTGCGCAAACTCGACGGGCAACCCGTGAGCCTCATTCTGCATCGGTTCAGCGCCGACTACCGCGAGCTGCTGGCTGAGTACAGCGGCGGCTCGCTGCGTCAGTACCTGGCCGAGCGCGAGCTGCCGTTGACCCGCAAACAGAGCCTGATCGGCGCCCGACTGCCGACCCGTGAAGAAGCGGCGCATTTGTTGATGCCGCGCCATATGCCCGCGCTGACGGTGTTGACCGTCTCCTGCGACCGGTCCGGTCAGCCGGTGGAGCTGTCCCGTTCCACCAGCCGCAGCGACCGCTTCCACTACCAAGTGACCACCTGATGCCGAGGTTATCCATGCAATCGTCTCAGCAATCCCCTCAAGCCGATCCTGAAACCGCCGCCCGCCAGCACTGGATGGGCGTCCTCGCCCGGGCGCATGTCGATGAGCACAGTCGCGAGCACATGAAGCGCCATGAAGCCGCCTTGCGCGACACCGACTACCAGATGATCCGTGCGCCGGAAATCGGCATGACGCTGGTGCGCGGGCGCATGGGCGGCACCGGTGCGGCGTTCAATCTGGGCGAAATGAGCGTGACCCGTTGCGTGGTCCGTCTGGCGGACGGGCGCACCGGCTACAGCTATCTCGCCGGACGCGACAAACACCACGCCGAACTCGCCGCGCTGGCCGACGCCCATTTGCAGGGCGCTCAGCAGGCATCGTGGCTGGCTGAACTGATCGAACCCCTTGCCCAGGCACAGGCCCGGCGCAAGGCCGCCAAAGACGCAGAAACCGCCGCGACCAAAGTGGAATTCTTTACCCTGGTCCGAGGAGAAGACTGATGAACGCCGTCCTTTTGCAACCTGCCTTCACCGACCCGGTACTCGACGCTCAGCGCAGTTTTCGCGCTGCTCTAAAGGCGCTGGCCGGCCCCGGCATTGCCCAGACCCTGAACGCCGCCCATCAGCCGCCCGCGTTGTCGGGACTCGACAGCGCCACCCACGCGCTGTGTCTGGCGTTGCTGGACCTGGACACACCGGTCTGGCTGGCTCCGGCTTTCGACACGCCAGCCATTCGCGCCAATCTCTCATTTCACTGCGGCTGCCCGATCGTCAGCGATCGGCAGAACGCCCGCTTCGCGCTGCTCGATGCCTCGGTGGCACAGGACCTGGCCGGATTCGACCTGGGTAACGACCGCTATCCGGATCAGTCCTGCACGCTGCTGATCCAGTTGCCAGCCCTTGAAGGCGGAACCCCGCTGGACTGGAGCGGCCCCGGCATCAAGCACCGCAATCGCGTGGCCTTGCCGCTGGAAAAGGAGTTCTGGACCGAACGGTCGGCGCGCAACGACTTCCCGCGCGGGCTCGATGTGTTCTTTCTGTCGGGCAGCCGGATGATCGGCTTGCCACGCAGCACCCGTGTGCAGGAGTGTGCCTGATGTATGTCGCCGTCAAAGGTGGCGAACAGGCCATCGATAACGCCCACCGCTTGCTGGCCAGCAGGCGTCGTGGTGATACCGCCGTCGCTGAACTTGACGTCGAGCAGATCCGCCAGCAACTGCCGCTGGCTGTCGCCCGGGTCATGACCGAAGGCTCGCTTTACGACGAGCAATTGGCCGCGCTGGCGATCAAGCAATCGGCGGGCGATCTGGTCGAAGCGATTTTCCTGCTGCGCGCCTACCGCACGACGCTCACGCGCTTTTGCGCCAGTTTGCCCATCAATACCTCGAACATGCAGCTCAATCGTCGTCTTTCCGCCACGTTCAAGGATGTGCCCGGCGGGCAGTTGCTGGGGCCGACTTTCGACTACACCCACCGTCTGCTGGATTTCACGCTGCTGGCCGAAGGCGAGCATCCGGGCCCGAGCGTAACGCCTGATGCTGCCTTGCAGCCGTGCCCTCGGGTACTGGGTCTGTTGGCGAAAGAAGGCCTGATGAAGCCTGAAGTCGACAACGATGAGCCGATTGCCGATATCACCCGCGAGCCGCTGGAGTATCCGTCCAGTCGCGCCGAACGCCTGCAGGCGTTGGCCCGTGGCGACGAGGGGTTTCTGCTGGCGCTGGGGTACTCGACCCAGCGTGGCTATGGCCGCAACCACCCGTTTGCAGGCGAGATTCGCATCGGCGAAGTGGAGGTGTGGATCGAGCCGGAGGAACTGGGCTTTCCCATCCTCATCGGCGACATCGAAATCACCGAGTGCGAAATGATCAACCAGTTCGTCGGCTCGGCCACTGTGCCTGCGCAGTTCACGCGTGGTTATGGTCTGGCCTTCGGCAATGCCGAGCGCAAGGCGATGGGCATGGCGTTGGTGGATCGCTCGCTGCGTGCCGACGAGTACAACGAAGAAATCCGTTCGCCAGCCCAGCAGGAAGAGTTCGTGCTGGCCCACTGCGACAACGTCGAAGCCGCCGGTTTCGTTTCGCACTTGAAGCTGCCGCATTACGTGGACTTTCAGTCCGAACTGGAACTGATCCGCAAACTGCGCAAACCCACCGCGACCGGGGAGAACGAGCAATGAGCAGCCTCAAACCGCCCGTTGAGCGGGACACCGCCTACAACTTCGCTTATCTGGACGAGCAGACCAAACGCATGATCCGCCGCGGCTTGCTCCAGGCCGTCGCCATTCCCGGTTATCAGGTGCCGTTCGGTGGCCGCGAGATGCCGTTGCCGTATGGCTGGGGCACCGGCGGCATGCAACTGACCGCCGCGATTCTGGGCGCCGAAGACGTGCTCAAGGTCATCGACCAGGGCGCGGACGACACCACCAACGCGGTCTCGATCCGGCGCTTCTTCGCCCGCACGGCAGGCGTAGCCACCACCGAACGCACGCCCGAAGCGACGGTGATCCAGACCCGTCACCGCATCCCGGAAACCCCGCTGCACGCTGACCAGATCATGGTGTATCAGGTGCCGATTCCCGAGCCGCTGCGCTTCATCGAGCCGTCCGAAACCGAGACCCGGACCATGCATGCGCTGGACGATTACGGGGTGATGCACGTCAAGCTCTACGAAGACATCGCCACCTTCGGCCACATCGCGACCAGCTATGCCTATCCGGTGATGGTCGATGAGCGCTATGTGATGGATCCGTCGCCGATTCCCAAATTCGACAACCCCAAGCTGGACATGAGCCCGGCGCTGATGTTGTTCGGCGCAGGGCGCGAGAAGCGTCTGTACGCGGTGCCTCCCTTTACCCGCGTGGTGAGTCTGGATTTCGAAGATCACCCGTTCGAAGTCCAGCGTTGGGAGCAATGCTGCGCAATCTGCGGCAGCCATGATTCCTTTCTCGACGAACTGATCCTCGACGACGCGGGCACCCAGAGCTTTGTCTGCTCCGATACCGATTATTGCGCCCAGCGGGCCAGCCAGCAGGAGAACGCCCGATGATCAGTGCCATGTCGGTCAATCCGACCAACGCGCCACGGCCTGAACTGGACGAAGCGCTGCTCAGGGTCCGCGGTCTGACCCGGTTGTACGGGCCGGAGAAGGGCTGTCAGAACGTCAGTTTCGACCTGTATCCCGGTGAGGTATTGGGCATCGTCGGCGAGTCCGGCTCGGGCAAGTCCACGTTGTTGTCAATGCTCAGCGGCCGCTCCGCGCCGGAGAGTGGCCGTATCGACTATCGCGGCCAGGACGGCAGCTGGCTCGATCTATACAGCGCCAGCGAGGCGCAACGGCGTACCTTGCTGCGCACCGAATGGGGCTTCGTCGAGCAGAATCCGCGTGACGGCCTGCGCATGGGCGTGTCGGCGGGGGCCAACATCGGCGAGCGTTTGATGGCCCAGGGCGTACGCAATTATCAGCAGTTGCGCGGTGCGGCGCTGGACTGGCTCGGTCAGGTGGAAATCGATCCGCTGCGTATCGATGATCTGCCGCGCACCTTTTCCGGCGGCATGCAGCAACGCTTGCAGATCGCCCGCAATCTGGTTTCCGGCCCGCGGCTGGTGTTCATGGACGAGCCGACCGGCGGCCTGGATGTCTCGGTGCAGGCGCGTCTGCTGGACCTGTTGCGCGGTCTGGTGCGCGAGCTGGACCTGGCGGTGGTGATCGTCACCCACGACCTGGCCGTGGCCCGGTTGCTGGCGGACCGGCTGATGGTGATGCGTCGCTCGCACGTGGTCGAGGCGGGGCTCACCGATCAGATCCTCGATGACCCGCAGCATCCGTATTCACAGCTGCTGGTTTCCTCGGTACTGCAGCCATGATCCGCACAGAGAGATGAGCCTGATGACTACCTTGATCGAGGTCCGTGACCTCTCGAAAAACTTCACGCTGCATCAACACAACGGCGTGGTGCTCAATGTGCTGCGTGGCCTGAATTTCTCGGTGCGCAGCGGCGAGTGTCTGGTGTTGGGCGGGGCGTCCGGTACGGGCAAGAGCACTTTGTTGCGCACGCTGTACGGCAACTACCTGCCTGCTGCTGGCAGCATTCGCGTGCAGCACGACGGCGAGTGGACCGAGCTGGTCGGCGCCACGCCGCGCCAGGTGCTGGAAGTGCGGCGCAGGACGCTGGGCTATGTGAGTCAGTTTCTGCGCGTCATTCCTCGCGTGTCGAGTCTGGACGTGGTCATGGAACCGGCGCTGGCACGTGGCTGGCCGCGCGAACAGGCGAGGGCGCGAGCCGAGTTGCTGCTCACCCGTCTGAACATTGCGCCGCGTCTGTGGCCGCTGGCACCCAGTACGTTTTCCGGTGGCGAACAGCAACGCATCAACATCGCTCGCGCCTTCATGGTGCCCTGGCCAGTGCTGTTGCTGGACGAGCCGACGGCTTCGCTGGATGACGCCAATCGTCAGGTGGTGCTGGAACTGATCGACGAAGCCAAACGTGAGGGCGCCGCGCTGATTGGCATTTTCCATGACCGCGACGCTCGTGAATCGGTGGCCAGCCGTCAACTGGACATGACCCCGGTGGACCTGACCGCCAAGGAGTTGCTGCAATGCTGAACGAACAGATATTCACCAATGCCCGTGTAGTCACTGGTGATGCGGTGTTTTCCGGCACTGTGGTGGTGCGCGACGGCCTGATCGCCGAGGTCGATTCGGGCCGCAGCCCGTTGAGTCAGGCGCAGGACATGCAGGGTGATTATCTGCTGCCGGGGTTGATCGAACTGCACACCGACAACCTGGAAAAACACCTGTCGCCGCGTCCCGGTGTGGACTGGCCGTCAACCTCGGCAGTGATCAGCCACGATGCGCAGATAGTCGCCGCAGGCATCACCACGGTGTTCGACGCGCTGTCGATTGGCGACATCAACCCCAAGGGCAAGCGCATGCAGCAACTGCCCTCGATGCTCGCTGCCATAGCGGCGGCCAGCGATGCAGGCCTGACCCGCGCCGAGCACCTGCTGCACCTGCGCTGCGAAGTCAGTCACCCGGACACCCTGAGTGTGTTTCGCGACCTGGTGGATCAGCCGCTGGTGAAGCTGGTGTCGGTCATGGATCACGCCCCCGGCCAGCGTCAGTTCGCGCTGGAGTCCAAGTACCGCGAGTACTACATGGGCAAGTACCACATGAGCAGTCAGGAGATGGACGGCTTCATCGTCGAGCAAGTGGCCAACTCCATCGAATACGCTGATCGATATCGTCGCGCGATTGTCGAACTGTGCCTGGCGCGCGGGTTGTCCATCGCCAGTCATGATGACGCGACCATGGCCCATGTCGAGGAATCGGCGGGCTTCGGCATGAACATCGCCGAGTTTCCGACCACCCTGGAAGCGGCCCGTGGCTGTCGGCGTCTGGGCATGAGCGTGCTGATGGGTGCACCGAACATCGTGCGCGGCGGCTCGCACTCCGGTAACGTGGCGGCCGCGTCGCTGGCCAAAGAAGGACTACTGGATATTCTCTCCAGCGACTACTATCCGGCGAGTCTTCTGCAATCAGCGTTCATGCTGGCCGAACAAGACAACGACTGTGGGTTGCCTCAGGCGATGAACATGGTCAGCCGCACGCCGGCACTGGCGGCGGGGCTGGCTGATCGCGGTGAAATTCGTATTGGCCTGCGTGCCGACCTGATTCAGGCGCGCAGTCACGGCAATCTGCCGGTTATCGATAAAGTCTGGCGACAAGGCAAGAGGGTATTCTGATGGCAGGCAGGTTGATCTATCTCATCGGGCCGTCCGGTTCAGGCAAGGACAGCCTGATGGACGCGGCTCGCGACACCCTGGCGGAGCGTAACTGCCGGGTGGTGCGGCGGGTTATCACCCGTTCCGCCGAGGCCGTGGGCGAAGCGGCACAGGCCGTGGACGTCGAGCAGTTCGAACACATGCGAGAGCACGGCGCGTTCGCGTTGAACTGGCAGGCCAACGGCTTGCATTACGGCATCCCGATTGTCATCGACCAGTGGCTGCTGGAGGGCCATGACGTGCTGATCAACGGTTCACGGGCGCACCTTGAGCGCTCGCAACGCCGCTATCCCAATCTGCTGGCGGTGCTGCTGACTGTGGATCAGGACGTCTTGCGTCAGCGTCTGCTGGCGAGAGGCCGGGAAAGCCTGCCGGAAATCGAGGCGCGACTGGACCGCAATCAGCAGTTTGCCGGTGATCTGCTGGCCAGCCACCCTGGCGTCTATCCGCTGGACAACTCCGGCGAGCTGCAGCAGACGGTTGCTGCGCTGGTTCGCTATCTGGAGAAACACCCGGCGTGCGCCTGACGCTGCTCGGCACTGGCGACGCTCGGCAAGTGCCGGTGTATGGCTGTCAGTGTCCGGCCTGTCTGGCGGCACTGAGCGACAAAGCGTTGCGTCGTCTGCCTTGCAGTGCGCTGGTCGAGTTCTACGATCAGCGCTGGTTGATCGACAGCGGTCTGACCGACCTCACCGAGCGTTTTCCGCCACGCAGCCTGAGCGGCATTCTGCAGACCCACTACCACGCCGATCACGCTCAGGGTCTGCTGCACCTGCGCTGGGGGCAGGGTCTGGTGATTCCGGTGCACGGTCCGGTGGATCCGGAAGGCCTGGCGGACCTGTACAAACACCCGGGCATTCTGGATTTCAGCCAGCCGTTCGCAGCCTTCGAAACCCGCGTTCTGGGCGCGCTGCAGGTCACTGCGCTACCGCTGCAGCATTCCCGGCCGACATTGGGTTACCTGCTGGAGGGCGACGGGCGACGCATCGCCTACCTGACTGACACAGTCGGCCTGCCCGAGGCCACGTACGACTACCTGCAACGCCAGCCGCTGCACGCCCTGATCCTCGACTGCTCCATGCCCCCGCAACTCCAGACCCCGCGCAACCACAACGACCTGACCCTGGCGCTGGACATCATCGAACGCCTGAAACCGGTCAAAGCCGTCCTGACCCATATCGGCCACACTCTTGACGCCTGGCTGATGGAACAACCGAGGCAACTACCGGACAACGTAATGATTGCTCGGGATGGGATGGTGGTTTGAACGTTTGGTGATCCATTGCCTGACACTACGCAGTCGCACAGCAGACACGTGACCGTAGGAGGCGGCTTGCCGGCGATGAACGATCACGCGATTTTCCCGACATACCGCGTCGACTGCATCGCCGGCAAGCCGCCTCTTATCAAACTACCTGTAACTTACTGAAGAAACGCGATTTTGTGGGAGCGGACCGGGCGGCGTTCCGTTTGTCCGCGAATACTGTATTTCAGGCGATGAATATTCGTCGGATGTATTGGCCTTTTCGCGGACAAGTCCACTGAGTTTGCTGCGCGACAGCGCTACGTCGAAGACGTGGTGGCGCCTCCCACAGTCCGGTGTTTGCTTCGCAACCGCGCCGTTTCAGTGATATGGCGCTATTGATCGGCTAGGGGCCGATATCGACCCTCCATAAATCGCCCTGTCCGATTCCGTTCGCTGATCGCCCACAACATCAATGTCGCGCCGTTCCAGGCGTGCAGGCAAATTTTGATGTGCTCAGAATCAGCTTTTCAAGCCGAAACAGCCTGCGACAATTTGTCATTATGAACTGGTTAGTACATTCTGCGCGGCTGTAAAAATCCGACAGGTTCGACACATGACTGGCAAACAAGACACAGGGGCGGGGAGCAGGGTGGGGATGCTCGTATTGGGGGCGCTTATCGCATTGATCGGGCTTGGCCTGGCGGGTGGGGGCGGTTATCTGGTGGCGTTGGGCGGGAGCTGGTTCTTCCTGCTCATGGGCCTGGCGATGCTGATCAGCGGCGCGTTGATTGCGAAGCGGCAGCCCAAAGGTGCGCTGATCTATGGTGTGGCCCTTGTTCTGACTGCGATCTGGGCAGTCTGGGATGCAGGGCTGCATTATTGGCCGCTGGTTTCACGCGTGCTGACGTTCGCCGTGATCGGTCTGGTGGTTGCGCTGATCTACCCGACACTGGTCCGCGCTTCCGGCGCTCAGGCAGGGCGGGGTGCCTATGGTCTGGCAGGCGTGCTGGCCATTGGCGTTGTGGCGACCATCGGCTATATGTTCGTGCCGACTCATGTGGTCAGCGCCAGCAGCGTGCCGGACGTTGTGCCGGTCGCTCCGGGCAGCGAGCAGAAGGACTGGGCGCACTGGGGCAACACCCCGGCGGGCAACCGTTTCGCGGCGCTGGATCAGATCAACAAAGGCAACATCGACAAGCTGCAGGTAGCCTGGACGTTCCACACCGGCGATATTCCGCAGAGTACCGGCGCAGGTGCCGAAGACCAGAACACGCCGTTGCAGATCGGCGACACGGTCTACACCTGTACCGCCTACGGCAAGGTTTTCGCGCTGGATGCCGATACCGGTGAGCAGCGCTGGAAGTTCGACCCCAAGGGCAGTGCGCCCAACTGGCAGCGCTGCCGTGGTCTGGGCTACTTCGCAACGCCTGCCGCCGAGGCGAGCGCTCAGCCTGCCGCCTGCGCCAGCCGTATTTTCCTGCCGACTGGCGATGCACGCCTGATCGCGCTGGATGCCAGAACCGGCGAGGCCTGCACAGACTTCGGCACCCAGGGTGTGGTTGACCTGAAGACCGATATGGGTGAAGTCAAGGAAGGCTATTACCAGCAAACCTCGACACCTCTGGTCGCTGGCAACGTTGTCGTGGTGGGCGGTCGTGTCGCCGACAACTTCTCCACGGGCGAACCGCCCGGCGTGGTGCGCGCTTTCGATGTGCACAGCGGTGAGCTGGTCTGGGCCTGGGATCCTGGCAACCCCGATACCACCAAACGTCCGCCAGCAGGCGAGACCTACACGCGTGGCACACCAAACGTCTGGTCAGCCATGTCCTACGACGAAAAACTGGGCCTGATCTACCTGCCGACCGGCAACGCCACGCCGGACTTCTTCGGTGGCACACGCACCGAGGCGGATGACAAGTGGTCGTCTTCGGTCGTTGCTGTAGACGTCAAGACCGGTCAGGTGCGCTGGCATTTCCAGATGACTCACCACGACCTGTGGGACTTCGATATTCCGGCCCAGCCGCTGCTGTACGACATCCCGGACGGCAAGGGCGGCACTCAGCCTGCGCTGGCGCAGGTCACTAAGCAGGGCGAGATTTTTCTGCTGAACCGCGAAACCGGCGTGCCGATTTCCCGTGTCGAAGAGCGTCCGGTGCCTCAGGGCAGCGTGCCGGGTGAGCGTTATTCGCCGACCCAGCCGTTCTCGGTGGACATGCCGTCCATTGGCAACCAGACCCTGAAAGAGTCCGACATGTGGGGCGCCACGGCGTTTGACCAGTTGATGTGCCGAATTGCCTTCAAGGGCATGCGACATGAAGGCGTCTACACGCCGCCAGGCATGGACCACGCGCTGCAATTCCCGGGCTCGCTGGGCGGGATGAACTGGGGCAGCGTGTCGGTCGATCCGACCAACAGCTACATGTTCGTCAACGACATGCGCCTGGGTCTGGCCAACTACATGATCCCGCGTGACAAGATCGCTGCCGGTGCCAGCGGCATCGAGATGGGCGTTGTGCCGCAGACCGGCACGCCGTTTGGCGCCATGCGTCAGCGCTTCCTGTCGGCGGTCGGTATTCCGTGTCAGGCACCGCCGTTCGGCACCCTGTCGGCCATCGACCTGAAGACCAAAAAACTGGTCTGGCAGGTGCCGGTCGGCACGGTCAAGGACACCGGACCGATGGGCATCCGCATGGGTCTGCCGATTCCGATCGGCATGCCGACCCTGGGCGCTTCGCTTTCCACGCAGTCGGGTCTGCTGTTCTTCGCGGGTACTCAGGATTTCTATCTGCGTGCCTTCGACAGCGGCAACGGCAACGAAATCTGGAAGGCCCGTCTGCCGGTTGGCAGCCAATCCGGCCCGATGACCTACGTGTCACCCAAGACCGGCCGACAGTACATTCTGCTCACCGCCGGTGGTGCCCGTCAGTCGCCTGATCGTGGCGACTACGTGATTGCCTACGCGTTACCCCAGTAACGTGTGGCAGGCCCGAGAGGCAGTGGCTGCCTCTCGGGTCTTATCCGATCAAGCTCACCAGCCACATCCACAAGGGCAGCGTCGCGGCCGACAGCACCGTGGTCAGGCAGATCGCCGAACTGGTTTTCTGCACATGCGGCACGCTACGGGCAAAGCCCAGCACGTTGACCCCGGCAGGGCCTGCGGCCATCAGCACCAGCACGCCTCGCGACAACCCCTCGATACCCAGCAGCATGCACGCCAGCAATACCAGCAGCGGCATCAGGAACAGCTTGCCGACGGTGATGCCCAGCGCCTGCGGGCTGGGTGTCAGTTTGAAACTGGAAAGGTTGGAGCCCAGCACGATCAAGGCGCAGGGCAGGGCAGCCTGGGCGAGCCAGGTGGTCAGATGATCGGCCCATTCGGGCAGCACTATCCCTGACAGGTTGACCCCAATCCCCAGCAACAGCCCGATGATCAACGGGTTAGCCAGGCTGGCGAACAGCGAGCGGGTGTTGAATGGTTGATCACCGGCCATGCTGTCGTACAGGCTCTGGAAGGTGAACAGGGTCAGGCTGTGTACCGCGATGACCGTGAACAGCAACACCAGCCCCTGATCGCCGAACACACCGACCACCAGCGGAATACCGATCAGGATGTTGTTGGAGAAGCTGGCGGTCAGGCCGAAGGGCGTCGAGGTGCTGCCAGACCGGTGCATGATCAAGTTGATCAAGACAAACACGATCAGGGCAGGAACGAAATACGCCGCCAGCACGCGCAGATCGAGGCCGTCGTGCAGCGGTGCCTTGACCATCCCGGTGAACAGCACCATCGGTAGAAACAGTTTGAAGGCCAGCACGCTCAAGGCCTTGGTGCTCTCGACAGTCAGGGTCTTGCGTTTACCCAGCACATAGCCGAGAACGATCAATAGAAAAACGGGCAGGATGGCTTGCAGAACGGCCACGGGCTCTGGCTCCTTGAGAACATGGCCGCGCAGTATGAACCAGCGTTGCAACTTTACCTATGCACCGCTGCGTATCAAATGGCTATCACATCGCCCCTATATCCGGCCTGACCGTCTGCGAGCCTTCATGGATCGGCGGATGGGTCACGATATGTTTCAGATCGACAGCCGATGCCAGCAGTTTCTGCAGATCGGGACGCGGGCGACACACACGTGAATCTGCCGAGGTGGCCTGTTCCAGTGCATGAGCGCAGGCCATCAACGCGGCATCGCCCCGGAAGCCGCCAATCAGTTGCAGGCCGAACGGCATGCCGTTGTGATCGGTGCCGCAGGGCAGCGACAGGGCCGGATTGGTGGTCAGGGTGATGGTGTAGCAGAGCGCCAGCCAGCGGTAATAATTGTCCAGTTGCACGCCGTTGACTTCACGCAGGTACAGCTCGCTCCACGGGAACGGCGACACCGGCGTGGTCGGCGCAAGGATCAGGTCGTAACGCTCGAACTGCTTTTGAAAGCTGCGGAACAGACGACTCTGCTCGGCATGCGCTTTTACGCAATCCTGCAGCGACATGGCCGCGCCCATGTCGAAATTGGCGCGGGTGTTGGGGCCGAGTGCGTCGGGATCCTTGTCGTGGGCGTCCTGCAAACCCGCAACGAAGGCCTCGGCGCGAAGGACGTCGAATGTGCGATGCGCAGTGCCGAGGTTCAGGTCGATGGGCTCGCAGGATTTGAACAGCGATTTCAGGACGCCGATCTTTTCCCGGAACACTGCGCGGATCTGCTCGTCCACCGCGCAGGTGCCGAAGTCTTCGCTGTAGCCGATGCGCAATTGGCTCAGGTCGACGGTGCGCGGCGCAAACTCGTTGTCTGCCACTGCATAGCTCAGTGGGTCGGAGTGCGCCAGACCGGCGCTGGCACGCAGCTGCAGCAGCGTATCGGCGACGTTGCGTCCCATGGGACCGACCACCGACAGCGGCGTCCAGCCAAGTTTTTTGCGCTCGCTCGGCACCAGTCCGGGTGAAGGGCGCAGGCCGACGATGCCACACAGCGCCGCAGGGATGCGTAACGAGCCACCCGTGTCCGAGCCGCTGCACAATGGCACCATGTCCACCGCCAGCGCTGCGGCGGAACCCCCGGACGAGCCGCCCGCGTTCAGCTCGGGATTGAACGGGTTGCCGGTTGCGCCCCACACCACGTTGCGGGTGTTGGCGCCTGCGCCCAACTCCGGGACGTTGGTCTTGCCGACCATGATCGCCCCGGCGCTGCGCAGACGCGTCACCAGCAGGTTGTCCTGACGCGGAATATTGTCGCGAAACAGTTGCGAGCCGTAGGTGGTGAGGACGCCTGCGGTTTCTTCCAGGTCCTTGATCCCGATCGGCAGACCATGCAGCAAACCCAGCGGCTTGCCTTGCATCACGGCCTGTTCGGCCTGCACCGCTTCCTCCCGCGCCCGCTCGAAGCAGGTTGCGGCGAAGGCGTTGATCTTTGGGTTTAGGGTCTCAATGCGTTCGATGCTGGCGTTCAGCAGCTCGAGGGGCGACAGCTGTCGATTGCCTATAAGCGTGCGCAATTCGGTGGCAGATTTTTCCAGCAGGTCGGATGAAAAAGGCATGTGGTTTCCTCAAATAATAGGGCCAGCCCAGAGATGACACTGATCGTTCCCGCCCTCGCGCTCAAAGTGGGCGCGCAAGCCTTTGATGATCGTTCCCACGCTCTGCGTGGTAACGCCTCTCAGGACGCTCCGCGTCCGCTCTGGAATGTGACGCAGATGCGCGCCCAAGCTCCAGCGTTATCCACGTCATGCGCCCGGCTCACCGAATCCGCAATCTGTGCCATTTGTGACGCGGAGCGTCACGGGATGCATGCCCACGCGGAGCATGGGCACGATCAGTGTCGAGGCGGAGTTGTGCATAACGATGAGCGCAGAGCTAGGGAACAATCGCCCGATCATTCCGCCAACCCCACGATGGTCGCTACCAGCGCCTGACCGCGCGGCACGAGGGTGTCGAGCTCCAGGTATTCGCGGTCTGTATGCACCTTGCCGCCCACCGGCCCCAGTCCGCACAGGGTCGGGATGCCCAGGCTTGCGGTGAAGCCCGAGTCGGCACAGCCGCCGGTGAATTCGCCTTCCACGCTGAACCCCAGTTCCGCCGCGACGCTCTGGTAGCGCTGCAACAGGTCGGTGCTGTGCTGCGCTTCCATCGGCAGGAAGGTCGTGGCTTCCAGCAGTCTGGCCGAGGTGCCGGGCAGTTCCTCCGCGTCGACGATGGCCTGAATGGCCGTGAGTATGTCGTCCCACTGACGCAATTCGATAAAGCGCACGTCGAGTCTGGCTGTGGCGGTCGGAGCCACGGTATTGCTGGAGGTTCCGCCCGACATCAACCCGACGTTGGTGGTGATACCCGCCGCGTAGTCGGTCAGCGCATGCAGCTTGATCACCTTGTGTGCCAGCGCCTCAATGGCGCTGGCACCGTCGGCATGGTTGACGCCGGAGTGCGCAGCCCGGCCGCTGACTTCGATGACCAGCGTGGCGCCGCCTTTGCGGGCGCTGACCACATTGCCGCTGGCCCGGCCCGGCTCGGGATTGAGCACGGCCCGGGCGGCTCTGGCGTGTCGTTCGATGTGCACGCGTGCACTGCCTGAGCCGATCTCTTCGTCGCCGGTATACAGAATCTGCACCGGAAACGGCAGCGGACCGGCGCGCTTGAGTGCCTTGAGCGCAAAACAGTTCAGCACCAGACCGCCTTTCATGTCGGCAACGCCAGGGCCATACGCCAGCTTCTCGTCCCGCGTGTAACCACGGGTCGTGGTGGTGCCCTTGGGGAATACCGTGTCGCGATGACCCAACAACAGGACCGGCTTGCCCGGTCCACCGGGCAGTTCAGCCAGCAACACATCGCCAAAGCCCTCGACTGCAATGCGCTCTACACCTATCCCGTCGGCCTGCAACTGCGCCGCAAGCAGGTCGCCGACGGCATCGACACCGGCCTTGTCGTAGCTGTTGGAGTCGATGTCGACCAGTTGTTGCAGTAATGCCTCCATGGCGTCGAATTGCCCGGACAGCCATTGTGTTGCGTTCAGTTGTGCCTGATTCATTGGCCTGTTTCCTGTGCCTGATGTTCACGGGCCAGACGAGCGCCGTCATTGCCCAGGTCCCAGAATAGACCGGCCATGATCTGCAGGCTTTCTTTCACCACCGGGGCCAGCAGATGTTCATCGGGTGCATGCTGTGAGCAGGCCGGGTAGGAATGGGGCACCCAGACCGTCGGCAAACCGAGCACCTCGGCAAACACGTCATTGGGCAATGAACCGCCCAGATTGGGCAGCAGCGCAGGTTTCTTGCCGGTGGTTCTGCTCAGTGACTCCAGCGCCCAGCCGACCCACGGGCTGTCCGGTGACAGGCGCGTGGCATGCATGACGTCCATGCGCGTCTGCTTCACCTCCACCTGAGTAAAACCGTGCGCATCCAGATGCGCCCGCACGGCCGGAATGAACGTCGTGTAATCGCTGTCGACCACGAAGCGTATGTGGCACAGCGCATGGGCCTTGCCGGGAATGGCGTGGACCGGAGCATCAGGATTGCCGGTCTTGAAGGTCAGAACGTCCAGCGTGTTCCAGCCGAAGACTTTCTCGCTCAATGAAAGATCCGGCTCGCCCCAGTGCGGATCAATGACCGGATCGCCGGGCCCGCCGCCCACTTCGATATCGGCCAGTGCCGTACGCACCGCCTCGGGAATGGCGGTCGGCATCAGCCCCGCAACTTTGACCCGGCCGTGTTCGTCGACGAGGCTGGCGATGGCGTTGGCCAGAATGATGCCGGGGTTGGCCAACAGCCCGCCCCAGTTGCCGGAGTGATGCGCGCCATCGCGCAAGTGCACGCTGAGCTCGAAGTTGAAGACGCCACGCGAGCCGAGAAACAGCGTTGGCCTTGCCGCCGCCAGACGTGGTCCGTCGGAGGCGATGAAAATGTCGGCGGCCAGGTCTTCTGCGTGCTGCTGGCAAAACAGGCTCAACCCCGGTGATCCGTCTTCTTCGCCCATTTCCAGCAGCAGCTTGACGTTGAAACCCAGCTTGCCGCCCCGTGCCTTGAGCGTCTGCTCGAGCGCCGTAAGGTTGATCAGGTGCTGGCCCTTGTTGTCCGCTGTGCCCCGGCCATACCAGCGCTCGCCGCGCTCGACCACCTGCCAGGGCGACAGGCCCGGCTGCCATTGCGCATCGTAGCCGCGCACCACGTCGCCATGCCCGTAACTGAGCAGGGTCGGCAGGGACGGATCTTCGATTCGTGTGGCAATCAGCAGCGGGCCGCGCCCGGCCACCGGGTTGTCGTGAAGGCTGGCTGTGAAGCCCAGCCGCTCGACCTGCGGCGTGATGAAGTCGGTGAGGTAGCGGTACAACTCGGACAGGCTTTCCGGCTCCTGACTCTGGGTCGGGTACGCGACGCTCTCGCCGAGCAGGGCGAAGAACGCGCCGTTGTCGAACTGTTCGGTGACGTTGTCGATGGCGTGCGAACGGCTAGTCATGAGGGCATCAGCTCCAGGGTTTTCGGGGTGTCACGCAAATGGCAACGGACGGTTCCGCCTTCCAGCGTGTCGGTGGCGGGGTACTGGTTCTTGCAGACCGTCATGCAGCTTGGGCAGCGTGGATGAAACGCACAGCCCGACGGCGGCGACATGGGGTTGGGAAAGGCGCCCTGCAGGCCCAGTTCGGGAATGCCCAGATGCGGATCGGGTGTGAGCATCGAGTCCAGCAGCGCCTGGGTGTAGGGATGACCGGGCAGGGCAAACAGCGATTCGCGGGTGCGCTCCTCGACGATCTTGCCCAGGTACATCACAGCCACTCGGTCGGCCAGATGTTCGATGACCGCCAGGTTGTGACTGATCAGCAGATAGGTCAGGCCGAACTCCTGCTTGAGGTCCTGCAACAG
Source organism: Pseudomonas viridiflava (assembly GCF_900184295.1). NCBI lineage: Bacteria > Pseudomonadati > Pseudomonadota > Gammaproteobacteria > Pseudomonadales > Pseudomonadaceae > Pseudomonas > Pseudomonas viridiflava. The sequence goes on along the minus strand of NZ_LT855380.1, from coordinate 3,468,899 downwards.
ATTGAGAATCTGCGCCTGAACCGACACGTCCAGCGCCGAGGTAGGTTCGTCGCAGATCAGCACATCGGGGCGCATCACCAGCGCCCGCGCAATCGCCACACGCTGGCGCTGGCCGCCGGACAACTGGCTGGGGTAACTGTCGATCACCCGCTTGGGCAGGCCGACCACGTCCATCATGTCTTCGGTGCGCTTGCGGCGTTCTGCGTTGCTGCCGATGTCGTGCACGATCAGCGGCAGGGTGACGATTTCGCGCAGGGTTTTGCGTGGATTAAGTGAAGAGTAGGGGTCCTGAAAGATCGGCTGAATGCGCCGCGCCATTTCCTTGCGGTCGGTGCCCGCCAGATGCTTGCCATTGACCAGCACGTCGCCGCTGCTGGGCGCCAGCAGACCCAGCAGCATCTTCGCCAGGGTACTTTTGCCGCAGCCGGATTCGCCGACCAGCCCAAGAGTTTCACCGCGCATCAGGCGCAGCGACACGCCATCGACGGCTTTCAATGTGGCAGTCGGTTTGAAGAAGCCCCGGCTGATGGTGAACTCGCGCCGGATGTCACACAGCTCCAGGGCGATGTCTTTTTTTAAGCCGGTTTTCAGTGCCTGATTCATGACCGTGCGCCCTCGCGATGAAACACCGGTTCCGCGCCCGGTGCCGCAAACAGGCAGCGGGTCATATGGTCGTGGTCGTTGATGGCCGGAACGTCGTCGGCGCAGGCTGGAATCGCCTGCGGGCAGCGGTTGCGAAACGCACAACCGTGCTGCTCGCCAACGAGGCTGGGCACCAGACCGGGAATCGAGCCCAAGGGTTGACCCGGTTGAGTGCGTCCCGGAATCGGAATGCTCGCCAGCAAGCCACGCGTATAAGGATGCTGCGGGTTTTCGAACAGCTCGACGGCAGGCGCGGTCTCGACGATCTGCCCGGCGTACATCACCGCCACGCGGTCGGCAATGCGCGCCACCAGTCCCAGGTCGTGGGTGATGAAGATCACCGCCAGCCCCAGTTCTTTCTGAAGGTCGCGGATCAGCCGCAGGATCTGCGCCTGAATGGTCACGTCCAGCGCCGTGGTGGGTTCGTCGGCGATGATCACATCCGGTTCGCACATCAGCGCCATGGCGATGATCACCCGCTGACGCAGACCTCCCGAAAGCTGATGCGGATACTGGCGCAAGCGTTCGGTGGCGTTGCTGATGCCGACCTTTTCCAGCATCTGCGCAGCCCGCAGCAGGGCCTCCTTGCGTGACACCTTGCGATGCCGGGTCAGCACTTCGCTGAGCTGATCGCCAATGCTGTAGGCCGGGTTGAGCGAGGTCATAGGCTCCTGAAAGATCATCGCCAGCCGGTTGCCGCGCAGGTCGCACATCTGCCGCTCGCTCTGGCCCAGCATGTCGATGCCGTCCAGACTCAGCCGGGTTGCGGTGCGCCGGGCCTTGCGAGGCAGCAGGTCCATGAGCGCCAGCGAGGTCAGGGATTTGCCGCAGCCCGACTCGCCGACGATGCACAACATCTCTCCTCGTTCGACCTGAAAGTCCAGGCCGCGTACCGCGTGCAGCGTGTCCTGCCCCAAGGGGATGTCGACACGCAGGTTTTCAACATGCAACAGCGCCATGTCCGAATCTCCTCTGTCAGTTGCGCCCGTCGGGCAGGATCAGATCACGCAGGCCGTCGCCGACCAGATTGATGCCCAGTACCAGCACCATCAGTGCGATACCGGGAATGGCGATGACCCATGGGGAAAAGAACATGTACGGCTTGCCTTCGGCGATCATCAGGCCCCAGGACGGAATCGGCGGTTGCACGCCGACGCCGAGGAACGACAGCGCCGACTCCAGCAGGATGGCGTGGGCCATTTCCAGCGTGGCGACCACGATCAGCGCACCGACCAGATTGGGCAGGATTTCACTGGCCAGAATGCGCAGGGTCGAGCAGCCGAGCGCCTGCGCCGAAGCGACGTACTCGGCATCACGAATCTGTTGCACGGCAGCACGCACCACCACGGCGAAGCGGTCCCACAACAGGCAGCCGAGGAGGATGATCACCACCTTCAGCGAACCGCCGATCAACGAAGCGGAGGCCAGCGCGATCATGACCACCGGCATCGCCAGACGCGTGGTGATCAGGTAGCTGATGACAGCGTCCACCTTGCCGCCGAAGTAACCGGCGAGCAGGCCCATGATGGTGCCGATGACGCCGGAAATCAGCGCCGCCGAGAACCCGATGAACAACGAAATGCGTGCCCCGTACAGCAAACGCGACAGGTAATCGCGGCCCAGTTTGTCGGTGCCGAGTACGTAGTCCCAGGTGCCGTTGGCCATCCATACCGGCGGTTTCATGCGCAGCATCACGTCCTGGGTGTAAGGGTCGTACGGCGCGAGCCACGGTGCGAACAGCGCGCCCAGCACGATGATCAGCAGCAATACGGCACCGATGGCAAAGCCGCGATGGCCAAAGCTCAGGCGCAACGTGCGCAAGACACTTCTGGCGGGCGGCTGGTAATCGTTGATCACCAGCGGCGAAGCGGTGGTTGTGCTCATGGAACCTCCTATTTCACGCGGATGCGCGGGTCGAGCAGTGCGTTGAGCACATCGGCCAGCAGGGTGAGGACGATGTAGATGACGGCAATCAACAGCACCACCGCCTGCACCACCGGGAAGTCGTCACGGGCAATTGCGTCCCAGGCCAGTTGGCCGATGCCTTGCAGCGAGAACACAGTTTCGATGACTACCGAGCCGCCGAGCATGAAACCGAATTCCACGGCGGCCAGCGCCACCACCGGAATCAGCGCGTTGCGCAGCGCATGCTTGAACAGCACTGTGCCGGGGCGCAGGCCCTTGGCGCGTGCGGTACGGATGTAATCGGAATTGAGCACGTCGAGCATCCCGGCACGGGTCAGACGCATGATGGCGGGCGTGGCGTAGTAGCCCAGCGCAATGGCGGGCATCACGAAATGCGCCCAGGTTGAATTACCCGACACGGGCAGCCATTTGAGCGTCACCGAGAACACCACGATCAGCATCAGTGCGAACCAGAAACTCGGCATCGCCTGACCCAGCACAGCGATGCTCAGTGCCAGCCGGTCGATCCAGGTGTCGCGTTTCACTGCCGCCAGAACGCCCAGCGGAATGGCGATCAACAGCGCGATGCTCAGCGCCATGGCACCCAGCCCCAGGGTGATCGACAGGCGAGATGCGATGAGGTTGTAGACCGACTCCTGAAAGAAGAACGAGTCGCCCAGATCGAGGCGCAACACATCACTCAGCCACTCGAAGTACTGGGTGACCAGCGGTTTGTTGAGGCCGTATTGCATGCGGATCTGTTCGATCTGCTCGCTGGTGGCTTCTGGACCGCCAATGGCGGTGGCCAGATCACCGGACAGGTGCAGCAGGGAAAAGCTGATCACCGAGACGGTAATCGCGACGCACAGGGCAATGCCCAGGCGGCGCAGCAGAAATCCAGACATGGCACGTGACCTTGTATCCATGGGATGACGGGGTGAGCCGCGCGGAGGGCGGTCACCCGTTCAGGGCATTACTTCCAGCTCGACAAAACGAAGCGCGGCAACTCGTCCGGGTACGGCTTGAAGTTCAGGTCCGAGACGTAGGCGTAATTCATCGAGTAGTTGAACAGCGGCGCCCAGTAGGCCTGTTCGCTGATGCGCTGCAACGCCTTGCGGTAGTTGTCCTTGCGCACCTGCGGGTCCAGTGCATTGTCGGCGGTCTGCAGCCAGCCCTGGACTTGCGGGTCCTTGATGTTGTCGTCGGGATTGCCCTTGAACCAGGTGCCTGCCGAGGCCGACGTGTCGAGGATCGAGAACGACCCCCATGCCTGGAACGACATCGGCACCTTGCCGCCGCGTTGCTGGTCCCGCAGGGCGGCGTATTTCAGGTAGCGAAGCTTGGCGTTGATGCCGACGGCGCGCAGGTTGCCGATGATCGCCTCGACGTAGTCACGGTCGCGGTAGGCGAAGATCTCGGTTTCAAAACCATTCGGGTAACCCGCTTCGGCCAACAGCGCCTTGGCTTTGGCCGGGTCGTAGTTGTAGACCGTGGCCGCCGTGGTGTCGCAGCCGAACTGGCCCGGATAGCAGGCGACCTGCAGCGGTTTGCTTTCGCCGCCCACCAGTTGCGAGGCCAGACCTTCGCGGTTGATGGCGTGGTTGATTGCCTGCCGCACCTTCAAATGCTTCATGGGCGAGTCGGCCGTAGACGTGCCGCGGGCATCGAGAATCAGAAAACCGATGCGCATTGTCGCGCCGCTGGTGACCACCAGATTGGGCATGGCCTTGAGATTTTCGGCCTGATCCGGCGCAACGCGCCAGGTCCAGTCGATGCCGCCGGTCATCAATTCGGCGAGTCGTGTTTCGGCGTCGGCGATTACCCGGAAGTTGATGTGGCTGATCTTTGGCTGGCCCTGCGGGCTGTCCTTGAAGTAGTCAGGGTTCTTGTCCATCTTCACGCCTTCGCCGGTCGCGATGGCGATGACCTTGTAAGGGCCAGTGCCGATAGGTTTTCGACTGAAGCCTGCAAGCCCGACCTGCTCGAAGTACTTTTTCGGAAACATCGGCACCGCGTTGGACAGGTATTCCAGTGCGGGTGGGAAGGGCTTTTTCAGGTGCAGGCGGACGCTGTAGTCACCGAGTTTTTCGGCGCTCTTGATCCAGTCGACGTTCTGCACGGTGACCACTTTGGATTCGGGAGACACAACGTAGTTGAGGGTGAACACCACGTCGTCGGCGGTGAACGGATCGCCGTTGTGGAACTTCACGCCTTCGCGCAGCTGAAAATCGATGGTGGTGTCATCGACCTGCTTCCAGCTGGTGGCGAGCATTGGCTCGTATTGACCGTTGTCGGGGTTGCGATAGACCAGGTTGTCCCAGATCAGGCGACCGAGGATCACGCCTTCGCGCAAGTCGTTGTGATAGGGGCTGATGTTCTCCGGCTCGCTGTCGGAGGCGTAAACCAGTGTGTCGTCGGCCTTGCCGGCGAACGCGGAAAAGCTGCTGAACAGGCCCAACAGCGCAATGCTGCGAGCGAAACCCTTGATGCCCATGCCGTGGTCTCCCTAAGGCAAAGTGATTGGATCAAAGGGCAGTGGGATCGCAAATGCGAGAAGAGGGGTATGTCTTGAGCGGCCATGATTTTCTTTTGGTCTAGCCGACGGCCTCGACACGACTCTAGGCAAAGCGTATCAATGCCACAAGTACAATATTTCGAACCTTTCATTGCCAAAAAGGCAACACAGGAGTCGCGATGCAGCTCTACGGCGTTCAATCCACGGCCCTGCGCTACTTTCTGGAAGTGGCGCGGTGCGGTTCGATCAGCGAGGCTTCAACCCGGCTCAATGTCGCGTCCTCGGCGGTCAGCCGACAGGTCAGCAAGCTGGAGCGAGAGCTGGATGCGGTGTTGTTCGAGCGTCAGGCGCGAGGGATGGTGCTCAGCGAGGCGGGTACCCGGCTGGCGGCCTACGCGCGCAAATCGCAGCTGGAAGCCGAGCAGGTGGTGCTGGAAATTACCGAGCTGCAGGGGTTGCAGCGGGGGCATGTGCGGCTGGCCTGTTCCGAAGGGTTTGCCCTCGATTTTCTGCCCCAGTGCATCGCCCGTTTCCGGCAAATCTATGAAGGCATCCACTTTTCCATGGAAGTCTGCGCACCCGCGCAGGCTACCGAGCGGGTGCGCTCGGGCGATGCGGACCTGTGCCTGACGTTCAGTCTCACGCCGCAGAATGAAATCAAGGTCGAGCACGTGCACAGCGGCGCGATCTGTGCGGTGGTCAGCCCCAACCATCCGCTGGCGTCACGCAAGGAAGTGGCGCTGGCCGAGCTGCAGCCCTACGCCATTGCCCTGACCAACACCGATACCACGCTGCGACAATTGTTCGACATCTGCTGCGGCGTGCAGGGCCTGATGTTCGATCCGGTGCTGACCAGCAACTACATCGGCGCGCTGCTGCGCTTTGTGAGTGAGGAGGGCGGCATCAGTCTGTCCAGCGAGATGACCCTGGACAAGCGCGTGCAGGAAAAACAACTCGTTTCCCTGCCGATCAGCGACGAGGGCATGAAGGCGCGGCGCATCGAACTGCAAAGCATGGCAGGGCGCAACCTGCCTGCGGCCGTGTCGGCATTCCGGGACTTTCTGATCGAGGAATTGATGAAGACCTGAAACCTGTCGCCGGATTTTCCGGCGAGTGTGTCCGTTGCGGTCAGGGCGGACCGCGTGTTCGGTTGATGCTGTCGGTATTGATGATGTTATAGTGTAACGAATCTGTGCGGGCTGATGGATGGCCCATGACATCAGGCATCGCGTTCCAAGCGAGGCCAGCCAACGAGACGACCGACTCACATGAACAACTCTCTCCCTGATGTTGCCCTGACGGAAGCGTCTTCGGCCCTGATCGCTCTCGACTGGGTCGGCATGCAAGCCATCGAAGTGCCGATACGTTTGAGCGAAGAGGGTGTCAGCCACTCGGTGCATGCCTTCGTGGACCTGCATGTTGATCTGGCCGACCCGAGTGTCAAAGGCATTCATATGTCGCGGCTGTATCGCCTGCTCGACCGCTTTGCCGAAGAGCGTGAGCTCAACGTCGCGTCCTTGTCGGACCTGCTCGAAGCGATGGTGGAAAGCCACGCCAGTTGCCGTTCCACCCGCTCGCGCATCAGGCTGAATTTCAACCTGCTGTGTCGCCGACCTGCGCTGGTCACTGAAGGGCTCAGCGGCTGGAAATCCTATCCGGTTACCCTTGAAGGCATCTGGGAAGCGGGGCGCCTGTGCCTGGATCTGTCGGTGGGCATTACCTATTCGTCTACCTGCCCGTGCTCGGCGGCGCTGTCGCGACAGTTGCTGGAAAGCGCGTTCATCGCCCATTTCGACCGTCAGACCTTTGTCGACACCATGCAGGTCGCTAACTGGTTGCGCGCCAACGGCTCGGTCGCCACGCCGCACAGCCAGCGCAGCGTGGCGACGGTTCAGGTACGTATTCCGGAGCATGCTACCGAGCTTGGTTTGATGGCGCTGATCGACACCACCGAGCGTGCCTTGGGGACGCCGGTCCAGACCGCCGTCAAGCGCGCCGATGAGCAGGCGTTCGCCCGGCTCAACGGCCAGAACCTGATGTACGTCGAAGACGCTGCCCGCAAGATCCAGCAGGCACTGGAAGGCCTGTACGCCGCTTCCAGCGTCAGCGTGCGCCATTTCGAAAGCCTGCACCCACATGATGCCGCTGCACAAACGTCCAATTACCTGACCTGAGGTTTGCCACCGTGATCCGTAAGAACCCGTCCGGCCATTTGCCGGTGATTGCCGAATCCGCTTACATCGACAAGACCGCGATCATCTGCGGCAAGGTCATCATCAAGGACAACGTCTTCGTCGGCCCCTATGCAGTGATCCGCGCCGACGAAGTCGATGCCACAGGCGACATGGAACCCATCGTGATCGGCGCCAACTCCAACATTCAGGACGGCGTGGTGATCCATTCCAAATCCGGCGCGGCAGTGACCATCGGCGAGTTCACCTCGATTGCCCACCGCTCCATCGTGCACGGGCCGTGTCAGGTCGGTGACCGGGTGTTCATCGGCTTCAACAGCGTGCTGTTCAACTGTCAGGTCGGCAATGGCAGCGTGGTGCGCCACAACTCGGTGGTTGACGGCCGCGACCTGCCGGAAAACTTTTACGTGCCGTCCACCACCCGGATCGGGCCTAATACCGACCTTTCGCAGTACCCGCCAGTGAGCATCTCGGCTTCGGAGTTTTCAGAAGACGTGGCGCACACCAACATCGATCTGGTGCGCGGCTACAAGGCGCTGCAGAACGAGTTTTAAACAGGGTCGAGGGGCTTCCCGTTCTGGATCGGGAAGCCTGCAACAGCCAGGACAATCGACACTGCCCACCCACCCACGGACCTTGACCCTTCATGACGACAGCTGTTCATCCTTCCCGTGCGCCGGCTTCCCGGCTGCGTTCCATCGATGCTCTTCGCGGGCTGATCATTCTTTTCATGCTGCTGGACCATGTGCGGGAAACCTTCTTTCTGCACCGTCAGGTGCTGGACCCGATGGAGGTGGCAAGCACCGAACCCGAGCTGTTCTTCAGCCGCCTGCTGGCCCATCTGTGTGCGCCGTTGTTTGTCCTGCTGACCGGGCTTTCGGCTTACCTGTATGGCGAGAAATACAGCGGCCGGGCGGACGTATCGGCATTCCTGCTCAAGCGCGGCCTGTTCCTGATCGCCCTCGAGTTCACGCTGGTGAGCTTTGCCTGGACCTTCCAGTTCCCGCCGACCGTTATCTACCTGCAGGTGATCTGGGCCATCGGCCTGAGCATGGTGGCGCTGTCGATGATGGTCTACCTGCCGCGCTGGGCGCTGGTGGTGATTGGCGTGGTGATCATTGCCGGTCATAACCTGCTGGATTCGCTGCACTTCGGCGTCGAGTCGGCGATGCACATTCCCTGGGCCATCCTGCATGACCGTGGCTGGATCGACGTCTCGGATAATCTGCGCTTGCGCACCTCGTACCCGCTGCTGCCGTGGATCGGCATCATCGCGCTGGGTTACGCCGCAGGCCCATGGTTCTCGGCGGGTTATGACGCCGCGTCACGCCGCGCCAAACTGTGGATGTGCGGTCTGGGTGCGCTGCTGGGCTTCCTGGTGCTGCGCCTGATCAATGGCTACGGTGAAAAACCGTGGAGCGTGGGCGAGACCGAACTGCAGACTGTGATGAGTTTTCTGAACATCACCAAATACCCGCCATCGTTACTGTTCATCAGCCTGACGCTGGGCATCGGCATGCTGATTCTGATCGCCTTTGAGCGCTCTCAGGAAAAGGGCTGGCTGCGCCCGCTCGTGGTGCTGGGTTCGGCACCGATGTTCTTCTACCTGCTGCACCTGTACGTGCTGAAGATCCTGTACCTGATTGCACTGGCGATCTGGGGCAAGAATCAGGGCAGTTACTTCGGCTTCGACCACATGTGGGGCGTTTGGCTGACGTCGATCGTGCTGGCGGTGATGCTGTTCCCGGCCGTGCGCTGGTTCGCGTCGCTTAAGGCACGTCGTCGGGATATTACCTGGTTGAAGTATTTGTAAGTCAGTGCGGCCGTGACACGGAGCCAAAAATGTGGGAGGCGCCACTACGTCTTCGACGTGGCGCTGTCGCGCAGCAAACTAGGTGGGAGCGGACTTGTCCGCGAAAAGGCCGGTACATCCGACGCATATGCGGTGGCTGAAACACTGCATTCGCGGACAAGTCCGCTCCCACGACGGCCGGTGTTTGATGCGCGACAGCGCTACGTCGAAGACGTGGTGGTGCCTACCACAGTCTTTGTTTTGCTGCCAGACAGTGCTGTGTCAGACGTAAAGAAGCATTTCGCAACCCTGTGTTCGCTGCGCATCAGCGCAGCGTGTCAGGCATCAATCGTGATGCGCTTCACCCACGAAAGTCAGCGAGGTGAACAGCCCACGCTCGGCGATATCGGCGTTGTCCTTCACCGGCAGCGTCACTTCGGCTGCGATGATGTTCAGGCCTTCGTTACGCACCACCACAGTGGCCATGCCCTGAGCATCGGTCTCGGCGCTGACCACGTCCGGCGCGCTGCGGTAATCACCGATCAGCTTGATGCCCGCAGCAGGTTTGCCATCGACCAGAACCTTGACCGGCAGCGGCTTGCCAACGCCGACCTTCAACGGATCGGCCTGCGGCACGATGACGAAGTTCAGCTTCTCGAACGTCGGCAGCTTCGCGCCTTCTTCGTAGATGGCCACGCTGTACTTGAAGGTGTGGATCGAGTCGGTGCCGTTGGGCACCTTGCTGCGTCCCTCATTGATCCATTTCTTCTCGGCGTTGCGGGTCCACATGCCGTTGTCCAGCGCGACCGACATCACGGCCGGCGGCTTGATCGGCACCAGGCGCGCGTGGTCGTCGAGACGTTGCACGGTCACCGGAATCATCCGGCCCTGAAGGTCATACGCCCAGGCGCCGCTGACTTTCTGCGCCTTGAACGCGTTGTCCTCGGCGCCGTGGCCGTAGACCACTTCGATGTTGCCGCGACGCTGTTCGGTCCACAGTCCATGGGCACTGACCTGAGCGGCGAACAGTGCGCTGAGCAGGCTCAGGGCCACGAGCGGTTTCGATGAAAGCATGATGCATCCTTGTTGTTTTAGTGATCAGAGATTCAGTGTGAGGCTGACCGTGAAGTTACGCGGCTCGCCTGGTGCGACCCAGTAATTGCTGAAGGAACGCTCGTAATATTTCTCGTCGAAAATATTGTTGAGGTTCAACCCCACGGTCACGTTGTCGCTGGCCTTGTAGTGGGCGAGCAAATCGACGGTCTGGTACGCAGGCAGCTCGAAGCGGGTGCCCGACTCGCCGGAGCGGTCGCCGACATAGGTGTAGGCGGCACCGATGTCCGAACCGCGCAACACGCCTTCCTGGAACTCGTAGACACCCAGCAGACTGCCGCTGTGCTTTGCCACGCCGAGGATTCGGCTGCCGGTTGGGATCGTGCGGTCACCCTTGGTGACTTCGGCGTCAATGTAAGCGAAGGCACCGATCACGCGAACCGCTTCGGTTACTTGCCCGGTGAATTGCAGGTCGAAACCCTGGCTGCGCGCTTTGCCCACGGCACGGTTGGTGTCGGTGGACGGGTCCAGGGCCAGCACGTTTTCCTTCTCGATGTGAAACGCCGACAGCGTGGTGCTCAGACGATCATCGAACAGTTCACTCTTGATACCCGCTTCGTAACCAATGCCTTCTTCCGGATCGAAGGTGTTGCCTGACGCGTCGAGCCCGTTATTGGGTTTGAACGAGGTCGAGACGTTGGTGAACAGACCGACCTGCGGCGTGAGCTGATACAGAAGCCCCGCACGCTGAGTGAACGCGTCGTGCCGCTGGCCGGACGTCCGGTTGGTGGTGTAGTCGTCGATCTGCTGATCGAAATGTTCGAAGCGCGCACCGATCATCCCGCGCAGCTTGTCGGTGAAAACGATCTGATCCTGCAGATTCAACGCACGGCTTTCGACATGCTCGAAAAAATCGGTGCCCGAGCGGGCACCATTGGGTTTCGGTTGGCCGTAAATTGGGTTGTAAAGATCGATGGCGTAGGTGGTGCCCGCTACCGGTGCGATGTTTGTGACGCGCTCGTTCTTGCGGTAGTTCTCGTATTCGGTGCCGATCAGCACTTCGTGCTCAAGGCCCATGCCCTCGAACCGGCCACGTAGTTCAAGCTGGGTGATGCTGTCGTGCCAGTTGTTGTCGCGCTCACGATAGCGGCGGTTGACGGTGCGGCCGTCGGCGCTCAGAGGACGCGATTCGCTGGCGTAACCCGACATCTCGCCCTGTTTGTAATGACTGGCCAGGCGTAACGACCAGGTGTCATTGAGCTGATGATCCAGCGCGAACTGGACCATGTTGTTGTCGTTATCGATGTCGTCGTCGGGTTCGCCGAGAAAGGTCGAGCGCGACACGCCGCTCCATTTGTTGTTGGGCGCGACGACGCCGCGGTCGAAGGTCGACGTATGACGGACGAACTCGGTTTCCACCAACAGGTGAGTGTCAGGATTCAATTGCCAGCTGAAGGAGGGCGCAACGAACACCCGTTTGCTTTCGACATGATCGCGAAAGCTGTTGTTGTCTTCGACTGCCAGATTGACCCGCGACAGCAGGTTGCCTTCCTCGTCCAGCGGCGTATTCACGTCCAGCGCCGTGCGGTAACGATCCCAGCTGCCAGCACTGGTCTGCAGGGTGGTGAAGGCTTCACGCTGTGGCTTCTTGGTGACGATGTTGACGGTACCGCCTGGATCACCACGGCCATACAGACTGGCAGCGGGACCCTTGAGGACCTCGATACGCTCGATGTTCGCCGCGTCGGGCGTGGCGGGGTAGCCACGGTTGGCGCTGAAACCGTCCTTGTAGAACTCGGAGGTGGTGAAGCCGCGAATGCTGTACTCGTAGAGCGTCAGACCACCGAAATTGTTCTGCTTCGACACGCCGCCAGCGAAGTCCAGCGCACGGTCGACGCTGTTGCTGCCCAGATCCTTCAGCACCGACGCAGGCACCACACTGATCGACTGCGGGATGTCCTTGATCGCGGTGTCGGTCTTGGTTGCGGTGGCGGAGCGGGTCGCGCGATAGCCCTGTACGGGGCTGGTTGCCGTTTCGTATTGATAGTCGGAGGTGACGTTGACGCTTTCCAGCTCGATGGTTTTTTGTTGTTCTTCCGCAAAACCGGTATTGCCGAGCATCCCGATGGCCAAGCCTGCCAGAGACGCAATTCTACGAGACGACATGTGAGACTTCCTGATAGTTATAGATACAATATAACATCTCTTATGAGAATTGTTTCCATACAGGCATGTCGTGAACGAACAAATTTTGCAGCGCCCGACGCAGCAGAATGCTTGACGATTCAACGCATCAGAACGGGGGGGAGAGGATTCAAGATTCAAACGAACGGAGCGCGGCCCCGTTCGTGTCCTGCCGGGATGAGACGTGATTACTTGACGCGGTTGCTGAGGGTGCTGACCGTGCCTTTCAGCGAATTGAGTTCACTTCGCGTGTTGCTGATATCGTTTTTGAGGCTGGAAAGGTCGCTGCTGCTGGCGCTGGAACCGGAATTGCGCTTCAAGTCACTGACCTGACTCTGCAGCGCTGCGAGCGCGCGGCTCTGATCGTCGATCTTGCTTTTAAGGCCGGAAACATCACTGTCGCTGCTGCGCGACTGGCTGCTGTTGTTGCGCTTGAGTTCCTCGATCAGGCGCGCCTGGGCCTCGACGGTCTGTTTCAGACTTTCAATCTTTGCCGCATTCTGTTTGGAGTCGTTCAGCAGCGCCTGCAGATCACCCAGGGTGACGTTGGTGCTGCGTACGGAGTAAGCCGAACTGACCGCCTCGTAATGGGTCGCGGCCAGATTGTCCTGACTGGACGCGCTACCAGAGTTGAATTCGAGTGCTTGCGCCTGCGAAAAGGCCAGACTGCTTATCAATAACGCCGCGAAACGAAAACCCCAACGCGATGAAAAAGAATGACTAGCCATTACCTGAATTTCCTTGTCGGGTGCCGAAAGTGGCACATTGATATGACTGAAATTCAGGTGTCTGGTTCATGACCTGCCAAGGTTTATTTCTGTCCTCAACTGCCCTGTAACGGCTTCTCATCCTGGAAGAAATAGTCCTTCCATGACGCCGGCCTGTTCTTGATCGCGCCGACGCGGTACAGGAACTCGGCCAGTGGATAGGTGTTTTTCGGGGTGATGGTGAACTGGAGTTCCGGCTGGTCGATGATCTTGAGCAGCTCGGCCCGGTCGATTTTCGATTTCGTCACGCGGATGTAGGTGTCGGCGGCGGCACCGATATCCTTGCGGACGAACTGCTCGGCTTCGCTCAGCGCCTCGATGAACGCTTTGTAGGTCTTGGGGTTCTCGTTACGGAATTTTTCGGTGGCAAACAGCACGGTCGGTGAGTTCGGGCCGAACAGGTCGTAAGTGTTCAACACAACATGCACGTTGGGGTTGCGCAGTTCCTGATCCTGGTAGGGCGGGTTGGAGAAGTGTCCGGTCAGCTCAGTGCCACCGGCAATCAGGCTGGCGGCGGCGTCCGGGTGCGGCAGGCTGATAGTGTATTTGTCGAGCCGCGCGAACTCCTTGTCGCCCCACTGTTTGGCCGCAGCATATTGCAGGTAGCGTGACTGCACCGAAACGCTGACGGCGGGCACGGCGATTCGGTCTTTTTCGGTGAAGTCGGCGATGGTCTTCACCTTGGGATTATTGCTCACCAGGTAATACGGAAAGTTGCCGAGTGATGCGACAGCTTTGACGTTCTGCCGACCGTGGGTGCGGTCCCAGATGGTCAGCAGCGGGCCGACGCCTGCACCGGCAATGTCGATAGAGCCGGACAGCAGGGCATCGTTGACGGCCGAGCCGCCGGACAATTGGGTCCAGTCGACCTTGATCTCCAGACCGTCTTGCTTGCCATGTTTTTCAATCAACTGTTGATCGCGCACCACGTTAAGCAGCAGATAGACAATCCCGAACTGCTCGGCGATGCGGATTTCCCCTTCGGCCTGTGCCGTGGCCGGAGCCAGCAGTGAACCTGCAATCAGTGTGGCCGCAAGGCCTAGGGCCGTGGCGAGACGTGAGGTTCGTTTGTCGATCGTTGCCATGTGCTGCTCCAGTCACAGGAATGTTTTTCGAGATTAACGCTATAAGAAATATTTTTTAAATAACGTTAATGAATAACCATAAGCCGCTCTAACAGGCGATTCATGCCAGCTGAAAGTGCCGGTCCCACAGCGGCGATACGTCAATCCGTTCGTTCAGCACCCCCGCTTCGAAAAACACATCAGCCACTTCCTGTTGCGAGGCGATGGCCTGATCGTCAATCGCCCTGAGCTTCCATGGTTGGCTGCGGCTGGCGATCTGATCGGCGAACACGGCCTTGTCGATGCCCAGCAGTTGCCCGGACTTCTCTGCCCATTCCTCAGGGTGATCGTTGATCCATTCCAGCGTCTGGCGCTGACGCGTGAGGTAGTCGGTGATGGCCTGACGACGCAGCGGATCGGCCAGTGCGGCAGGACGGGCGGCCAGCAGGTAGTTGCCGGACAAATAGCCCTGCGCGGTTTTCAGCACCCGCGCACCGCTGCGAAATTTGGCGAGCTGGATGAAGGTGCCGTACGTCACCCAGGCGTCGAGCTGGCCGCTTTGAAAGGCGGTGAAGCCGTCCTGCGGTGTGAGCGCGATGGCCTTGACGTCATCCATGCTCAGGCCCTGTTCCTTGAGCGCCTTGATCAGGAAGTAATGGGCCGTGGTGGCTTTGACATAGCCGACACGCTTGCCCCGCAACCCGGCGACCGATTCGATGCGTGAGTCTTTGGGGATCAGAAACACCTGGTTGTTGACGTCGCCTTCCATCACCGCGATCAGTCTGGGTTGACGATGGCTCTGGATCGAAAAGATCGGCGGTATCTCGCTCATCGAGCCAATGTCGATACTGCCCGAGGCTATCGCTTCGACAATGAGATTGCCGCCCGGAAACTCGGAAAACTGCACCGTGTAAGGCCGTTTGTCGTTGCCGGCGTTTTCATTGAAATTGGCGTCTCCGCCTCGGTAGGTCGCGACCTGTAGGGTCAGGTCAGCCAGTGGATCCTGAGCGAACAGGCGGGGCGTCAGACCCAGTGTCGTGGCACCGAGGGTCACGGCGCTGGCCGTCAGGAAACTTCTTCGGTTGAACGTTTTGCTCATTCGGTCTCGTCCATGCGGTCCGGCTAGCCAGAAAGGAGTCCTGTTTCTGAAGCAATCAGAAACGTCGAGCATCGATGTAAGCATAACGTCGAGTTTTAATATTCTACTTTTTTATAATTAGCTTATAAGTAAATGTGCTTTTTAAATGATTTCTTAGGCGCATAGTCTTGCTCCATCGCCTTCGCATAGTCAGGGACATCATCATGAGCAACGTCAGCGCATTGCCGATTCAGCCGGACACGGCATCCTCGTCCGGCGTCAGCGTGCAGAACAGGGTTTCGCCGCAAGAGTGGGAGGTCCGGGTCAAGCTTGCCGCGGCCTATCGGCTCGCATCCCTCAAACGCTGGACCGATCACATCTACACGCACTTTTCCGCCCGCGTGCCGGGGCCGGACGAGCACTTCCTGATCAATCCCTTCGGCCTGCTGTTCGACGAGATCACGGCCTCCAATCTGGTCAAGGTCGATATCGATGGGACGGTTGTCGATGACCCGACCGGGCTGGGCATCAATTACGCAGGCTACGTGATCCACAGCGCCATTCACGCTGCGCGTCACGATTTGCAGGCTGTGCTGCACACCCATACCCGCGACGGCATCGCGGTGTCGGCGCAAAAAGACGGCCTGCTGCCTATTTCCCAACACGCCATCGCCTTTTCCGGTCGCGTGGCGTACCACGGTTATGAAGGCATCGCGCTGGATCTGGACGAGCGCGAACGGCTGGTGGCGGACCTTGGTGACAAGAGCGTGATGATCCTGCGCAACCACGGGCTGCTGACCGGCGGCGTCAGTGTCGAGCACGCCTTTCAGCAACTGCACAATCTTGAATACGCCTGCAATATCCAGATTGCCGCGCAGTCGGCGGGCAATGCGGAACTGGTGATTCCGCCGCGTGAGGTCATTGCCAAGGTGGAAGAGCAGGCCAAAGTCATCAAGGACGGGCACGGTCCGGGTGTGTCGCGACACTGGAACGCGCTGATCCGTGAACTGGAACGCACCGGCACCGACTACAAGACCTGAATGATGGATCACCCGCACAAGGACGCACAGTAATGGGTTTCACCTATTGGGTCAGAAGCTGCGCCGCCGTGCTGGCATTCAGTGCGCTGATCGGCTGCGGTAATGAAGACCGGCAAGTGGTTTCCAGCAACGAAACCGTGGACTGGTCGAAGGTAAAGCTGGTGCTGGGCGATCAGGCGAAGGGACTGCGCACAGTGGTCGAGGCATCAAAGGCTTTCGACGGCGTGCCCTATCAGATCGAATGGGCCAACTTTCAGGGCGCAGCTCCTTTGTTCGAAGCCTTGCGCGCCGGTGCGGTCGATCTGGCACCTGCCGGTGACACGCCGGTGCTGGCGGCGGCAACGGGCGGCGCGCCGTTACGCATCGTTGCGGTACGTCGCAGCCAGGCGCGCAGCATTGCCATTCTGGTGCCCAAGGACTCCCCGATTCAGACCGTGGCCGACCTGAAAGGGCGCAACGTGGTGATCTCATCGGCGCGTGGCAGCATCTCTCAGTACCTGTTGATCCGGGCACTGGCCAATGCCGGTGTCAAAGAAACGGATGTGAACATCGGTTTCGTCATGCCGACTGACGCGCTGCCCGCCTTCAATGCGGGCAAGATCGAAGCCTGGGCAACGTTCGGCGTCTATCAGGCGTTTGCCGAAGAGCAGGGTGCCCGCGTATTGCTCAGCGGCGAGGGCATCAATACCGGCCTGACCTTCATCACCGCCTCGGACGAAGTACTGATCGATCCCGTCCGGCGTCAGGCCATCAACGACGTGCTCAAGCGTCTGGCCAAGGCGTTGGACTGGGCACGCAACAACACCGATCAGTACGCCGAGGTCTTTGCCAGGGTCAACGACATTCCGCTGCCGGTGTCGCGTCGATTGCAGAGCTGGGGCATCGAAGCACTGGAACCGGTCGAAGACCGTGACGTCGACGCCCTGCAGCAAGTCGATGATCTTTTCGTCGAGAAGAAAATCTTTCCTCATGCCGTCAAGGTTGCAGAGCTGGTGGACCGGCAGGCATTCGAGAAGAGTCGGGATATCACCTTGCGATGATGCCAGCCGCCTGTTGTTGGTGTAGTGTGCGCACCCAAAACAAGGGGCGCTTAGATGCAAGACCTGCTGAACGAAATCCTCGATGAAGTGAGACCCTTGATCGGTCAGGGCAAAGTGGCCGATTACATTCCGGCACTGGGTGGCGTCAGGCCCGATCAACTGGGCATCGCGGTGTACGGCAACGACGGCCAGATGTTCAGCGCAGGCGATGCTGAAACGCGGTTTTCGATCCAGAGCATTTCCAAGGTGTTCAGTCTGGTGCAGGCCATCGGGCACTCGGGCGAGGATATCTGGCAGCGTCTCGGTCACGAGCCTTCCGGCCAGCCGTTCAATTCGCTGGTGCAGCTGGAGTTCGAGCGGGGCAGGCCGCGCAACCCGTTCATCAACGCCGGTGCGCTGGTGATCTGCGACATCAACCAGGCCCGCTTCGCGGCGCCCTCGTTGTCGATGCGTGACTTTGTCCGGCGCCTGTGCGGCAACCCGTCGATCACCTCCGATTCCAAAGTCGCCGAATCCGAATACCAGCACCGTTCGCGCAACGCCGCAGCGGCGTACCTGATGAAGTCGTTCGACAACTTTCATGGTGATGTTGAAGACGTGCTGCGCAGCTATTTCCATCATTGCGCCCTGAGCATGAGCTGCATCGACCTGGCCCGCGCCTTCGGTTTTCTCGCCAATCAGGGTTTTTGCATTCACAGCGGCGAGCAGATACTGAGCGCCCGACAGGCCACGCAACTGAACTCGATCATGGCCACCAGCGGTCTTTACGATGAGGCAGGCAACTTTGCCTACCGGGTCGGTCTGCCGGGCAAGAGTGGCGTAGGGGGCGGCATTGTCGCTGTTGTGCCAGAGCGGTTCTCGGTCTGCGTATGGTCCCCGGAATTGAACGCAGCGGGCAATTCGCTTGTCGGTATGGCTGCGCTGGAAAAGCTCAGTGCGAGGATCGACTGGTCAGTGTTCTGACGCAGGACACTGAGTCTGGACTCAGAAGAGCACACGTAGCGGGGTCAAGGATTGAATCAAGGTCTGTTCAAATCGCTCACGATGAGCGTCGCATTGATGCTGCTGGCCGCGTGCGGCACGCAGCGCCCACAGGAACCCGAACTGAGCCCTGATCAGGCGCGGACGCGAATCCTGCGCCTGATGCCGACCACGGTCAGCGACCGTCAGGCGTGGGCCACGGACATCCAGGCGGCCTTCACAGCGCAGAAAATCCCCCTGACCACCGAGAATGTCTGTTCAGTACTGGCTGTGACCGAGCAGGAGTCAACCTATCAGGTCGACCCTGCCGTTCCTGACATGGGGCGCATTGCACGCGCCGAAATTGATCGGCGTGCGGCGCGTCTGCATATTCCAAATGCCTTGATCGCCACCGCGCTGCGCGTTCGCTCACCCGATGGCAAGACCTACGGCAAGCGTCTTGATGCGGCCCGCACCGAGAAAGAGCTGAGCGCGATCTTCGATGACTTCATCGGCATGGTCCCGCTGGGGCAGGCGCTGTTCGGCAACTTCAACCCAGTGAAGACCGGCGGCCCGATGCAGGTCAGTATTGCCTTCGCAGAGAAGCGTTCCGAGGATTATCCCTACACGGTCGATGGCACCATCCGACGCGAAGTGTTTACCCGGCGCGGCGGCATGTACTTCGGTATCGCGCACTTGCTGGGCTACCCGGTGAGCTATGACAAAACCCTGTACCGCTTCGCCGATTTCAACGCCGGTTGGTACGCGAGCCGCAACGCTGCGTTTCAGGCTGCGGTGAGTCAGGCGACGGGCATCGATCTGGCGCTCGACGGCGACCTGATTCGTTTCGACTCCACCTCGCCGGGCTCGACCGAGCTGGCGGTGCGCACGCTGGGTGACCGGCTGGGCATGAACAAGTCGCAGATCTGGAGCCAGCTCAAGCAGGGCGACACCTTCGAATTCGAAGAAACCGATCTGTACCGCAAAGTGTTTGCGATGGCCGACAGAGCGGCCGGCAAGCCATTACCCCGTGCGATCCTGCCCGGCATCACCCTGAAGAGCCCCAAGATCACCCGCAAATTGACCACCGCCTGGTTCGCCGAGCGCGTGGATGACCGGCGTGAGCGCTGCGTACAGCGAGCTCCGGCAGGGATGTAACGAAGCCAAATGCATACCTGTGGGTGGCGGCTTGCCGGCGATTGCCTCAGACCAGCCACCGGCGGATCAACTGAGAAAAAGCATCGCCGGCAAGCCGCCTCCCACAGTCAGATGTGTACCGTGAAAACCGATTCAACCGCCTGCCAGCTTCACCGTCATCGCATCCGGCTCACCATCAAAGAACGTATCCAGCACTTCCTGAAACACCGGCCGGTCAGGCGCTGCGAGTTTGAACAGGGTCATGCTCGAATGCAGCTTCAGGTCGTCAGGCGAACTGAATATTTGTCGCGCCGTACGTTCTACCTGTGGGGCGATGAGGTGCGCGCACTGTTCAAGGCGCGGGCCGAGTAAGGGATGCTGAAGGTAGGCCCGTGCTTCATCGAGGCTGCTGATGGCATAGCGCTGGGCCATGTCACTACGACCCAGGCCACGGATCTGCGGAAACACGAACCACATCCAGTGGCTGCGTTTCTTCCCGGCTTCAAGCTCCGCCAGCACCTGTGCAAATACCGGTTGCTGGGCATCCACAAAGCGTTGCAGGTTGTAAGCATCGTTCACGATGAGCCTCCTGTTTTTGAGCGAGCCTGCGTATGCGGCCGTATGATGGCCGACCTTCAGGGGTTGGTCCGGTATCAAGAGTTCTATTGCGTATGCCCGTTTTCAAGCGTTTTTCGTCGTTCATGCAGCAGGCCTTTCGGGCGATGCAACTGGTCTGGACCACCTCCAGATGGCTGTCGCTGGGCCTGATCCTTGCCACGCTGGTGGCCGGTCTGTTGCCCGCACTGGCCGCCTGGCTGGGTCAGCGCATTGTGGATGCCGTGGTCAGCGCCATGCAATTGCATGCCAGCACCGGCGAAGCGCCGCTCTGGCCGGTGTTGCGCTACGTGCTGTTCGAGGCGGGCGTTCTGGCCTCGCTGGCCGCTGCCCAGCGAGGCCTGTCGGTTCAGCAAGCGCTGTTGCGGGTACTGCTGGGGCAGAAGGTCAACACCCTGATTCTGGAAAAGGCCCAGACCCTGTCGCTGATGCAGTTCGAAGACTCGGAGTTCTACGACAAGCTGGTGCGCGTGCGGCGAGAAGCCTCGACAAGACCGCTGGCGCTGGTCACCAAATCGCTGGGCCTGCTGCAGAACCTGATCTCGCTGATCAGCTTTGCCGTGCTGCTGGTGCATTTCTCGCCCTGGGCGCTGGTAATTCTGGTGCTCGGCGCATTGCCGGTGTTCTTTGCCGAGGCGCATTTTTCCGGTGATGCATTCCGTCTGTTCACCCGCCGCGCTCCGGAAACACGCCGCCAGAACTACATCGAAACGCTGCTTTCTCACGAGGGCTACATCAAGGAGGTCAAGCTGTTCGGGTTCGCGCCGCTGCTGCTCAAGCGCTATCGCGAGACCTTCGAGCGACTGTACGCCGAAGACCGTCGCCTGACCGTTCGCCGCGACGGCTGGGGTTTCTTACTTGGACTGTTGGGCACTGCCGCGTTTTATCTGGCCTACGCCTGGGTGGTGGTCGATGCGGTGCACGGCCGTATCACGCTCGGCCAGATGACCATGTACCTGGTGCTGTTCAAACAGGGGCAGGCCGCCGTCAGCAGCAGCCTCAGCGCGATCAGTGGGCTTTATGAGGACGGACTGTACCTGGCCGATCTTTATGTCTACCTCGCCCAGCCGGTCGTCGTGCCGGCCGGAAGTCTGACGTACGGCGCCTTGCCGGGTGATGGCCTGCGTTTCGAAGACGTGAGTTTCACCTATCCCGGCACCAGCCGTCCTGCACTGGAGCACATCGACTTGCACCTGGCGCCGGGCCGCAGTGTGGCGCTGGTCGGCGAAAACGGTTCCGGCAAGACCACGCTGATCAAGCTGCTGACCCGTCTCTACAAGCCCGATCACGGGCGCATTCTGCTCGACGGCAGCGACCTTCAGGAGTGGGATGAAGAGGCGCTGCGTACCCGTATCGGGGTAATCTTTCAGGACTTCATTCGCTACCAGTTTCTGGTCGGCGAAAACCTCGGCGTCGGTGACACTGACGCGTTTCATGACGAAAGCCGCTGGCGCGAAGCCGCAGCGCAGGGCATGGCTGCACAGTTCATCGAACAGCTCGACAAGGGGTACGAAACGCAATTGGGCCGCTGGTTCGCGGGCGGCCAGGAGCTGTCCGGTGGCCAATGGCAGAAGATTGCGCTGTCACGTGCCTACATGCGCCGCGATGCCGACATTCTGATTCTCGACGAGCCGACGGCCGCGCTGGATGCCGGGGCGGAAGCGGCAGTGTTCGATCATTTCCGCGAGTACGCCAAGGGGCGCATGACCCTGCTGATTTCCCACCGTTTCTCCAGCGTGCGCAACGCCGAACACATTGTGGTGCTGGAACACGGCAAGGTCCTGGAACGCGGCAGCCATGACAGCCTGATCGAGGCGCAAGGCCGCTATGCGGCGCTTTTCGACCTGCAGGCTCAGGGCTATCGCTAAATGAAGACTGTCATGAAAAGCAACAAAAGTCCTTGCAGTGCATCATCGACAGGCGTTTTATAGGGCTCGTTTTTATGGCACCCCTGTGTGCTTTTTTTCTGAAACCGGATGGAGTCATCAATGCAATTTCGTTCATTGGGCAAGACTGACCTGTCGGTCAGCGCCATCACCCTGGGCACCATGACCTGGGGCGAGCAGAACACGCAGGAAGAGGCATTCGAACAGATTCGCATGGCCAAAGAGGCTGGCGTCAACTTCCTCGACACCGCCGAGATGTACCCGGTGCCGCCGCGTGGCGAAACCTACACCAAGACCGAAAGCATCATCGGCGAGTACTTCAAGAAGTACGGCGACCGCAGCGACTGGGTGCTGGCCAGCAAGGTTGCCGGGCCGGGCCGCATGGACCATATCCGCGATGGCAACCCGCGTCTGGACCGCCACAACATCACCGCCGCGCTGGATGCCAGCCTCAAGCGTCTGAATACCGATTATCTGGACCTGTATCAGTTGCACTGGCCGGACCGCAAGACCAACTTCTTCGGCGTTCTGGGCTACACCCACGACCCGGACGATCAGTCGGTCGAGATCGAAGAAACCCTGTCGGTGCTGGGCGATCTGGTCAAGGCTGGCAAGATTCGTCATTTCGGCCTGTCCAACGAAACCCCGTGGGGCACCCAGCGCTTTCTGCATCTGGCTGAAAAGCTGGACTTGCCGCGCGCCGTGTCGATTCAGAACCCTTACAACCTGTTGAACCGCACCTTCGAAGTGGGCCTGGCGGAAATCGCCATTCGTGAGCAGATCGGTCTGCTGGCGTATTCGCCGCTGGCGTTCGGTGTTCTGGCTGGCAAATACCTGGACGGCGCACGTCCGGCCGATGGCCGTCTGACCCTGTTCGAGCGCTTCCAGCGTTACAACAACCCGCAGGCCGTCAGTGCAACAGCCAAGTACGTGGCATTGGCCCGCGAGCACGGCTTGGACCCCTCGCAGATGGCACTGGCCTATGTCACCAGCCGGCCTTTTGTAACGAGCAACATCATTGGGGCTACCAAGCTGGATCAACTGGCTGTCAACCTGGCGAGCATCGATGTCACGTTGTCCGACGAGGTGATTGCCGGGATCGAAGCCATACATATTTCGCAACCTAACCCGGCGCCGTAAGCGCAACGGTAATGAACTAACTTTCGGCCTCGCAAGTCAGCATCTAGGGTGCTTACTTCGAGGCTGAAAACCGATGCATATCTCTCTCAAGCAACAAGTCGCACTCGTCACCGGCGCCAGTTCCGGTCTGGGCGCTGCGGCTGCCCGCGCTCTGGCAGATGCCGGGGCGGCGGTCGTGATCAATTACCACTCCAAGGCTGAACCTGCTGAAAAGCTCGCGGAAGAAATTCGTGCGGCGGGCGGGCAGGCAATCGCCATTGGTGCCGATGTTTCCAAGGAAGACGAGGTCGAGCGGCTGTTTGCCCAGACCATCGAGCAGTTCGGTGCGCTGGACATCCTGTTCGCCAACTCGGGTCTGCAAAAGGACGCCGCGTTCGTCGACATGAGCCTTGAGGACTGGAACACGGTCATCAACGTCAATCTTACCGGCCAGTTTCTCTGTGCCCGCGCTGCCGTGCGTCAGTTCATCAGCCAGGGCATGCGCAAGGATGTGTCACGGGCAATGGGCAAGATCATTCACATGAGTTCGGTGCACCAGCTGATTCCCTGGGCGGGGCACGTCAACTACGCGGCCTCCAAGGGCGGCGTCGATCTATTGATGCGCAGCATTGCCCAGGAAGTGGGCGAGCAGAAGATTCGCGTCAACAGCATTGCACCTGGTGCCATCCGCACCCCGATCAATGCCGACGCGCGGCAGGGCGATGCGGAAAAGAAAATGCTCGAACTGATTCCCTATGGCCGCATCGGCGAACCGGAAGACGTGGCCAATGCCGTGGTCTGGCTGGCGTCCGACGCTTCGGATTACGTGCATGGCACGACGCTGTTCATCGACGGCGGCATGACCCTTTATCCGGAGTTCCGCGGCAATGGCTGACTTTCCAGAAGAGGCGCAGAACGCGATCGAGAACCACGGCATCATTGGCGACATGCGCAGTGCTGCGTTGATCGCCGACACCGGGAGCATCGATTTCTGTTGCTGGCCGGACTTCGACAGCCCCTCGATCTTTACCGCATTGCTGGACACCAACGACGCGGGCATCTTTCAGCTGGCGCCGGACCTGCCCGATGCGCGGCGCCTGCAGATTTATCTGCCGGACACCAACGTGCTGCAGACCCGCTGGATATCAGAAGAAGCTGTCGTGGAAGTGACTGATCTGATGCCCATCGGCGAGGATCAGGACGACCTGCCGCGCATCGTGCGGCGCGTTCAGGTGCGCTTCGGCAAGGCCACGATCCGCATGCGCTGCAAGGTGCGCATGGATTACAGCCGCGCCGACACCACGGCGCATCAGGACGGCAATGACGTCTGCTTTCAGGCCGAGGGCCAGCCCGGCATGCGTCTGTCTGCGGCGACGCCTTTGCATGTGGAACACGACGCAGCGGTCGCCGAGTTCCAGATGGAAAAGGGCCAGACCATCGAATTCATTCTCGGCGGTGTCGATGATCCGCACGTGGCGGCGGGCAAGTGTTCACGCTATTTCGACGACACCCTGGCGTTCTGGCGTCGCTGGGCGGGCCAGTCCGAGTACAAGGGCCGCTGGCGCGAGATGGTCATGCGCTCGGCGCTGGCACTCAAGCTGCTGACGTCGCGCAAGCACGGCGGCATCATCGCCGCAGCGACCTTCGGCCTGCCGGAAACCCCCGGCGGCGAGCGTAACTGGGACTACCGCTACACCTGGATACGGGATGCATCCTTCACCGTGTATGCCTTCATGCGGCTGGGCTATACCGACGAAGCCAACGCTTTCATGGGCTGGATGCGCGGTCGGCTGGATGACAGCTGCGAGAGCACGCAAAGGATGGGCATTCTCTATGCCCTGGACGGTCACGATAAGCTGCCTGAGGAACACCTGGATCACCTGACCGGCTACGGCGGCGCGTTACCCGTGCGCATCGGCAACGAAGCCTACGAACAGACGCAACTGGATATCTATGGCGAACTGATGGATGCCGTTTACTTGGCCAACAAGTACGGCGACGCCATTTCCCATGATGGCTGGAAGCACGTGGTGCGTCAGGTGGATTATGTCTGCGAGCACTGGAGTGACCGTGACGTGGGCATCTGGGAAATGCGCGGCGGCGATCAGCACTTTCTGCATTCGCGGCTGATGTGCTGGGTGGCGCTGGACCGGGCGTTGCGCCTGGCGTTCAAACGTTCGCTGTCCGGGCCTTTCGAGCGCTGGACCAAGGTGCGCGAGCAGATTCACGACGACATCTGGGAAAACTTCTGGAACGACGAACTGGGGCATTTCGTGCAGCACAAGGGCAGCCGCAATCTGGATGCCTCGATGCTGTTGATGCCGCTGGTGCGTTTTGTCGGGGCCAGCGATCCCAAGTGGCTGGCGACACTGGATGCCATCGAGCGCACACTGGTGCGTGACGGCATGGTGTTCCGCTATCGCAACGACGACGATCATGACGACGGCCTGGCAGGCGAAGAGGGCGCGTTTGTCGCCTGTTCGTTCTGGTACGTCGAATGCCTGGCCCGCGCCGGGCGGGTCGGTCAGGCGCATCTGGAGTTCGAGCAACTGCTGCGCTACGCCAACCCGTTGGGTCTGTACGCCGAAGAGTTCGACCCGCACGCCCGTCATCTAGGGAATACCCCGCAGGCGCTGAGTCATCTGGCGCTGATCAGTGCGGCCAGTTTCCTCGACCGCAAACTCGGCGGTGGTCAGGCGCTCTGGCAGCCCTGATTCACTTGGTAGCACGGGATTTGCGTTACTTGGTGTGTAACGCAAATCCCACTGACTTGTCCTCCAGCGCGTAATTGTCCGCAATCATCCCGCAGTAGCTCAGGCGCGCCAGATAGACGCCCGGGTTGCCCAGATAGGCGCGGATGTCGATGTTGTCGCCGCACATCGCCAGCCTGCGACCGCGCAACAAACCTACCGCCTGCCCGGAGCGTATCGCGCCCATCGGCGTCCAGTCTGCGATGATCAGCGCGCCTTCCGGCACGGACTGCTCGTACGCGTTCACGAACTGCTCGGCGGACCGGTCGGGCAGGTAAGGCACCATGAAGTAATGAATGTCCTCGCGAAACGGCAGCTTCTCTTTGTGGGTCGGTAAATTGACCACGCCGCTGGCGTAGAGCGACCAAGCCAGCATGATTACCAGTGGCGACGTCAGCACCGAGGCATTGAGCAGCGCAGTGCCAGCTCGATTGCGAGGCAGCAGCGCAGGCAGCTGGATCATGCCGATAACGCTCAACATTGCGATTCCCGGCAGGAAGAAGGTGAAACGGTCGGTGACATTGTAGGAAATCGCGAAGATCAGATTCAGCAACGCTGCGCTCCATAGCAGGCGCAGTCGGCTGTCTCTGGGAAACAACAGCAGTCCGGCGATCTGCGGACCCATCAGCGACAACATCAGCAGCACCACCGAGTTTTTCTCGTGCCACATGTCGTCGAAACGAAACAGGCTGCCTTCCCACTCAGGTCCGGCGATAGTGGTCGAGGCACCTGTCAGGTAGCGGCGGGCGATATCGATCAGGCTCAATCCGGCATTCAGGTCGTTGAACACCGCCACGGCGGCGGTGGCGAACCCGAGCGCGAATCCGGGCACCGTCATCAGCACCCGCGCCTTGTGCTGGATCAGCAGCTGGATATAGAGCGGTAGCATCACGATGAAGGTCAGTTGATGAATCGAAGCGCTTATGCCGGTCAGGACACCGATGACGAACAACTTCTTCAACGGCGTCCATCGCGAATGGGCGCTGAACTGCACGGCATAGGCCAAGAGTACGAACAGTGTGTGCAGCAGATACACCTCGGCTTTGGTCGACACCCAGAACACCGCGTGGGCCAGTACCGTGGCGGTCGCTGCGAGCAGCGCCTGACGAGCGGTGGCACCGACGCTGATGGCCAGTCGGTAGATGATCCACGCCAGTGGCAGCAGGAGCAGCGAGTTCATCAGGCTGAGCGCCTGAGAGCCAGACAGGGCGTAAAACATCGAGCTGAAGAAGTGATAGAACGGATGATCCAGCGGGCCGAGTGACTGGCTGAAATACTCGCCTGTGGTGGCATCCGCCAGAAACACACCATTGTCCATCCACTGGATCGGGCCGCTGGAAGCGATGAAGCTGGCTGTGATAGCAGCGCATAGCAGCAGCAACGGTATGACGACTGAATGCCTGGCGTTGAATGAACTCATTGAGCGGTTCCTCCTTGAGATGAGCAATGGGTAGTCCTTTGTTTGCTGCGCAACAGCGCTACGTCGAAGACGTGGTGGGGTCTGCCACGGCGTTGTTCAGCGGCTATAGCTTGTCGAATCCCTGAACCGCCCCAGCATCACCGCACCAATCGCTACTGCAAACCACAAGGTCGCGAGACGAATCAGGATGGTGGCGGCAATCGCGTCGGCAGCCGGCATGCCCTTGAACATCAGCAGCCCGATCATCACCGCCTCGGCACCGCCCAGCCCGCCGGGCATGAAGCTCAGGGCACCGGCGAGCATCGCCAGTGCATAGGTGAACACCGCGAAGGTCAGTGGAATCTCTGCGCCCATCCAGCCGAGCACCCAATGAAACGCCAGCGCCTCGGCACTCCAGGCGATCAGGCTGAGCAGGCTGGCACCCAGCAACACATCCAGCCGATGGCATTGGCGAGCGGCCAGCAGCACGTCGAACAGGTGCCTGAACAGTGTCGGCAATCGAATCGCTGTTACCGGAATCATCCCGCGCAGCCATTCCAGCAAGCGCCGCTGGGAAAGGACCAGCAAGCCCAGTAGCACCAGAACCAGACCCATCGCGATCATCGGTTGCGCGGACGGATACCAGGACAGGCCGAACAGCGTCAGCAGGGCAATCGCCAGCAGGTCGGACAGACGCTCACTGACAAACGCCGCAAAACTCTTCGGGTAGGGCACGCCCAGCGGCTTGAGCAGAACCCCGCGCAACGCTTCTCCCGCTTTACCCGGCGTGGTGGTCAGGGCGAATCCGGCGAGATAGGCACCGAGGCTGGGACGCCAGGGCAGCGGATGGCCGAGCACGCGAAGGTAGAGCTGCCAGCGCACGAAACGCAGCCCGTAATTGACGGCTGACATCAACAGCGCAAGGGCGATGCCCATCGCGCCAACCCTTGCTGCGGCCTGCGCTACCTCGTGCCAGCCGCCCCACAGACAAAAAGCCAGATAGCCCAGCGCCGAGCCGATGACCGACAGCACCACGGCCCGGTAGCGCCAGCCGGACAGCCAGGGCGCGGCCGTCACAGGTTCAGCCTCTTGAACAACGGCTGCGGAATCGAGCGGATCACCAGCATGATCAGTGCCCAGAATCCGGGCGCATACAGGCTGGTGGACTGCCGCGCGATACCGTTGACGATCCGTTCGGCGACCTGTTCCGGCTGCGCGAGCAACGCCGCTGGCAACGACAGGCCCTGAGTCATCGGCGTATCGACAAAACCGGGCTTGATAGTCAGCACGTGCACGCCGACCTTGAACAGGCGCGCCTGCAGACCGTCGCAAAAGGTCGAGACCGCAGCCTTGGCGGCCCCGTACAGGTAATTGGAAGGCCGGCCCCGTTCACCTGCGACCGACGAGATGACCGCCAGTGTGCCGCAACGCTGGAGCTCGAAATGCTTGGCAAGCAGGGTCAACAGCGCGATCACCGACGCGCTGTTGGTGATGAACTCCTGCAGGGCCAGCCCGACATCCTGCTCGCAGGCTCGCTGGTCAGGCAGGGTGCCATGGGCGATCAGTACCACATCGATCTGGCCGAGCACCTGGAGGCAATCGGCGAGCATTCTCGGGTGCTCGGCAAAGTGCGTGGCATCCATTTCGTGCAGGGTGACGGCCCTGGCGCCGCGCCCCTCAAGATCGGCCGCCGTGACTTGCAGCCTGTCGGCACTGCGTGCCACCAGAAAGAAATCGCAGCCTTGCGCAGCCCAGAGACGGGCGCAGGCATGGGCAATGGCCGAGGTAGCTCCGATGATCAGAATTCGTTTCATGGCAAGACTCGTTTCCAGAAGCGGGACATCAGGGATGGGTCGCGCAGGGCTTCCAGTCGCTCCCAGGCCGGGTAGGCCTGGCGGAAATCGCTCCCGTTCATGTGGGCGTCCTTGGCCGGATACAGACGTCCGCCCGCGTCATGGACAATGGCGTCCAGACGCGGGAACAGCGAGCCGGCAAGGTCACGGTGTTGCGGAAAATCCAGCGCCAGCGAGGTGCCCGGCATCGGGAACGACAGCAACCCCGGCGAGGCAATATCGCCGCAGCGTTTGAGCACCGCCAGAAACGAGCCCTGACCGGACTCGGCGATGGTATCGAGCAGTGCCTGCATGGCGTCCTGCGCACAGTGTTCGGGGATCACGCACTGGTACTGCTGAAAGCCGCTGCGCCCATAGATCCGGTTCCAGTGCAGCACGCGGTCCAGCGGGTAGAAAAAGGGCTCGTAATCGCTGCGCTTCGGCGTCGGTCGGGCAGGGTGGGCATGCCAGTACAGCGAATTGAACAGACGCAGCGACAGGTTATTGATCAACGACAGCGGCGGGGTGACCGGCACGCTCAGTTTGCTGCGCCGCTCGACCTCAAGCGAGCCGAAGCGTGCATGGTCGCCCACGATGTATACGCCGCGCCCGCTGTTGCTGCCCCGCGCCAGACAATCGACCCAGGCCACGCTGTATTCATGCTGATGGTCGAGTTCCCGAGAGAGGGCGAAGAACTCACCAAGGTTCGCGAAACGCACCACCGTGCTGTCGATCTGGCTGGTGCGGATCGGCATCAGCTGAATATCTGCCCAGTGAATCACCCCGGTCAGCCCCAGTCCGCCGATGCTGGCGGCATACAACAGCGGGTTTTCCACGGGCGAGCAGATCATCGCCTGCTCACCCTGACGCAGCAGGCCGAAGCGCAGGGTATGGCAGCCGAACGTGCCGCGCAGATGGTGGTTCTTGCCGTGCACATCGTTGGCAATCGCGCCGCCCACGGTAACGAACTGGGTGCCCGGTGTGACCGGCAGAAACCAGCCGTGCGCAATGGCCGCCGCGAGCAGTTGAGCCAGGGTCATGCCTGCTTCAACGCGGACGATGCCGGTTTTCCAGTTGGCAGCGATGAACCGGTCCAGCCGATGCATGTGCAGCACATGGCCGCTGCTGGCCAGGCAGCTGTCGCCGTAGCTGCGGCCATTCCCAAACGGCAGGCTGGTTTCATGCCGGTCCAGTGTGGCCGTCAGGTGCCGTGGCAGGTCATCGATCCACGTGCATGCGTGGCCCTGCTGCGCGACCTGGGGATACCGACCCCACGAATAGAGAGGCACGGTCATGCGGCAATCCAGAACACGAGCAGGAACAGCCCACCGATCCCCTGGCTGATGCGGTCGCGAATGGCGAAGACCACGGGGTCATCGTTCATCAGTCCGCGATGGGTGAGCATCCAGATGCGGGTGATCCAGAACAGCAGCAACGGACACGCCAGCCAGATGACATGCGGGTGCTGATAGAGCGCGACGGTGGCGCCTTCGTGGATGTAAAGGGCCAGAACCATCACCGCGAGATTGCCGGAGGACGCGCCGAGGGAAGCGATCATGTCCAGGTCGCCGGGGTAGTAACCACGGCCGCGAGTCTTGCCTTCCACCTCGCGCACCCGCGCTTCCCGCAGTTCAGCGTAGCGCTTGACCAGCGCCAGGCTCAGGAACAGAAACATGGAGAACGCCAGAATCCAGAACGTCAGTGGCAGATGGAACGCTGCCGCGCCTGCGAGAATGCGTGTGGTGTAGAGCATCGCGAGCACGATGACGTCCACTGCCATGTGCCGCTTCAGGTACAGCGAGTACACCAGCGTCAACAGGTAATAAGCGCCCAGCACGGCCGAAAACTGCCACGGCAGGAACACCGCAGCACCCGCGAAGGCCAGCAGCAATAAGGTCGGTACGGCAATCAGCCCCGACTTGATGGGCAGACGGCCGCTGGCAAACGGGCGATTGCGTTTGCTGCGATGGTGACGATCATCCGCCAGATCCAGCAAATCGTTGAGCACGTACACGCTCGACGCACACAGGCCGAAGAACAGAAACGCCAGCAGGCCATCAATCACCTGCTGCGTTTGCTGAATCTGATGGGCCGCCAGCAGCGGCACGAAGATCAGTGCGTTCTTGAGCCATTGATGCAGGCGCAGCGCCTTGCGCCAGTCCCCGAGGCTTGCTGCGCCCGCATTGAGCACTTGATCGACATTGCCCTGCGCCTGCGCCCGCCGCTGTACGCCAGCGTGCGGATTGGCAACGATGGCTTTTCGCGCTGCCGCCCAGATGCACAGATCGTCCGTGGAATTGCCGATGTAATCGAAGCCGCTCTGGCCATAGTGATCGATCAGCAGGTCACGCTTGCGATGGGCCGACAGGTTGATCTCGCCATCGGACGCCCACACCTGATCGAACAGATTGAGGTGCCCGGCAATTCGTGTGGCCAGTGTTTCGTGAGCAGCGGTCGCGAGGACGATCAGTCTTCCTGTGTTGCGCTGCACCTGAATGTACTCGATGACCTCCGCGTCGTAAGGCAGCAGGGCGATGTCGAGCCGGGTGGCCAACGCGAGCCCGCGCTTGAGGGAGGCTTTGCCCTGTAACAGCCAGAGCAACAATTTGAACACCTGTAGCGGATGTTGCCGTATGAATGCCATGGCGGTTTCAAACAGCAAGTCTGAACGCAACAGTGTCCCATCCAGATCGACCACCAGCGGTGGGTGGGTTTGCAGAACTCTTCCCTGAATTCCCGACATGGACGGTGGCTCCTGTGAAAGTGAGCGCACTATGGAACGAAAACGGACAATCGCCTCTTGAATAAAATTAAACACAATGGATTTTATTGCCGTCGTCATGACGTCAGAAAATGCCCGTGTTATTGAGCTATTAGAGCGCTGACTCTATTGTTTCATCGAAGTTACACTTTCATCGGACGGTACCCATTATTTGAACGCTATAAACGCCCGTGACGGCGGGATATTGAACTGAATATATGTCTCACTCTTGATATCACGCTGGCGGCATCGGGAGCACGGATGTAAGGCCGTTGAGACAGGTGTCGGGGTGATAGCAAATCGGGTCATAATGACACCTTCGCTTTCACTGTCCTGGAGTCATGATGACCCATCCACTGCTGCGTGCGCTGGTGCCGCTGGTTGCCGATCTGTCCCGTGAACTGCCGGATGAGGAACGGTATCGACGCTTGTTGCAGTCATTGCGTCAGTGGTTGCACTGCGATGCCGCCGCGCTGCTCAGACTGGATGAAGACGTGCTGATTCCGCTGGCGGTGGATGGCCTGAGCCCCGACACGTTGGGTCGCCGCTTTCGGGTCGGAGAGCATCCTCGCTTCAAGGCACTGCTGGAAAGCCCGGTCCCGGTACGCTTCTCCTATGACTGTCCGATGCCCGACCCCTATGACGGTCTGGTGGAGGGGCATGGCCCGCTGGAAGTCCACGACTGCGTTGGCTGCGTGCTGCACTTCCAGGAGCGGCCGTGGGGGCTGATCACGCTGGATTCTCTGGACCCGTCGAGCTTCGGCAAGGTCGATCTGGATAATCTGCAGGCGTTTGCCAGTTTGGCTGCCGCTACGGTCATGGCCAGCGAGCGTATTCAGCACCTGTCGCGCGGGGTCGAGGATCAGCGGCAATTGGTCGAGGTCTACAAGCGTGCTGCAGGCGGTCGGGCGCCTCGCGAACTGATTGGCCAGAGTGAGGTGCTGGAGCGCTTGCAGCAGGAAATCCAGCTGGTCGCCAATAGCCCGCTCACCGTGCTGGTGACCGGTGAAACCGGCGTCGGCAAGGAGCTGGTGGCCGAGGCCATCCACTTGCATTCTCCCAGGGCTCACAAGCCGCTGATCAGCCTCAACTGCGCGGCACTCCCGGAAACGCTGGTCGAGAGTGAGCTGTTCGGACACGTCAAAGGTGCGTTCTCGGGCGCGGTCAACGGGCGCAGTGGCAAGTTCGAACTGGCTGATGGCGGCACGCTGTTTCTCGATGAGGTCGGCGAGTTGCCGCTTTCCGTTCAATCCAAGCTGCTGCGAGTGCTGCAGAGCGGCCAGTTGCAGCGGGTCGGCTCGGATCAGGAACATCGTGTGGACGTGCGCATTATCGCTGCCACCAACCGCAATCTGGCTGAAGAGGTGCGCTCCGGTCGGTTTCGCGCCGATCTGTATCACCGCCTGAGCGTGTATCCGTTGCAGGTGCCGGCATTGCGCGAGCGGGGCCGTGACGTGTTGCTGCTGGCCGGATACTTTCTTGAAGAGAACCGTCTGCGCATGGGGTTGCGCAGCCTGCGTCTTAACCCCGAGGCGCAGCGGATGCTGCTGGCGCATGCCTGGCCCGGCAATGTCAGAGAACTTGAGCATCTGATCAGCCGTGCCGTGCTCAAGGCATTGTCCGGCCATGCACAGCGGCCGCGTATTCTGACCATCGAGCCTCAATCCCTGGGACTGGATGAGGCGATCGATAGCTTGCCGCTGTTACCACAAGCCCTGGAGGTTGCCGCGGGAGTCGAAGGGCAGGGGCTCAAGGCCGCGGTGGATGCCTATCAACGTGCATTGATTGCCAATGCACTTGATCGACATCAGGGACGATGGACCGAAGTTGCCCGCGAGTTATCGGTAGATCGCGCCAATCTCAACCGGCTTTCGAAACGACTGGGGATCCGCTGATATACCGTGACGCGTGTTATTGGTCGCTGAACGTTGAAAAAGACTGAATTTTTTCATAGTGACTTGGGTCACCTGTTACTCAAGCCACCACTGAAAAAGGATCAGGCTTTCAATGGCACTGCCCAAACACTATCGAATCGATTATCTAATGAACGGCTCTTTCAAGAGTTTCTATATACGAACCGAACATATGGATAACGTTGAGGCCTGGCATTACGCGAGTGTTGATGCTGGCCTTGCGCGTATCCCGAAATACCGTCTGGAGAAAGTGCCCCGCGTCTCCAAACCCTACGCAGAACACTTTGGCGTGACTGATGTGGAGTGGGCTCAGGCCTGAGCCCACTGTCTGCGTGATCTAGCGATGGGCGATATTTTCCAGCGCCAGATTACGGGTACGAGGGCCGAAACCACCGATGGTGATGATCACGATCAGCATGCTGCTGACGATGAACGCCAGAACGCCCGGTGTGCCGAAATGCTCCAGAAATATCCCGATGAGCAGACTGCTGAAAACCGTCGACAGGCGACTGAATGAGTAGCAGAAGCCCACGGCGCGCGCACGAATGTTGGTTGGAAACAGCTCACCCTGATAGGAGTGATAACTGAAACTCAGCCAGGCGTTGCTGAAGGTGATCATGATGCCGCAGAAGATCAGCCCTGCTGCACTGGTCTGAAACGCGAACAGCGTGCCGAAGATCATCGAACTCAGCGCCGAGCCCACAATCTGCCATTTGTTTTCGAACCGGTTGGCGAACTTCACGAACAGCAGCGGACCCAGCGGATACGCCAGCGTAATCACGAAGGCGTAGCTCAGGCTGTGGGTCACGCTTACCCCTTGGCCCGATAACAACGCTGGCAGCCAGTTGCCGAAACCAAAGAAACCAATGGCCTGGAAAATGTGGAAGGCGATCAACATCAAAGCGCGACGTCGGAACGGCGGCTGCCACATATCGGCGAAGCGACCCTTACCCTCGACTGCGACGGTTTGCGGCTCAGGCTGATCCAGCGGCTGTTTGTGATCCTTCAGGCAGCGCGCTTCCAGATCATCCACGACCCGTTCGGCCTCCACGAAGCGCCCATGCTGGGCCAGCCAGCGCGGCGACTCGGGCAGGGAAGAACGCAGCCACCAGATGAACAGCGCAAACACCGCACTGCTGATCACCACCCAGCGCCAACCGGCATAACCGAGCGGATCCTGCGGCACCAGCCACCACGACATCAACGCCACACTGGGCACGGCCAGAAATTGAATCGAGAAGGCAAACGCGAAGGCCGAACTGCGTATGCGTTTGGGGACCAGTTCCGACAGGTAGGCATCAATAGTGACCAGTTCAACACCCAGGCCGATGCCGACCAGAAAGCGCATGCCGATCACGCCCATTGCCGAGGTCTGCAGGCCCATCATCACAGTCGCTACGGTGTACCAGATCAGCGCGCAGGTGAAGATGGCGCGGCGGCCGAAACGATCAGCGATTGGACTGACCAGACTGGCGCCGAAGAACAGCCCCAGAAAGGTCGCCGAAGCGAAGGCTGCCTGATCGGAGAAGCCGAACAGCCCCTGGCTGCCGGTGGCAAAGATACCCTCGCGAATCAGACCGGGGCTGATGTAGGCCGTCTGGAACAGGTCATAAAGCTCGAAGAAGCCACCGATGGAGAGCAGGGCAATCAGTTTCCAGATGGTGGCGGCGGCAGGCAATCGGTCGATCCGGGCCGAGATGAGGGCGGCGCGAGCTGGGTCGGCGTGCGTATTATTGTTTGAGTTGGAAGAGGCCATCGTTGGACCGTCCGGCAGGATAGGGACCGTCATCGTACTGGTTTTACATTTGGTAATACTTGCGAAATAAAGCGATTTTAGTGCCGGTTTTGGCGAATTATTGCTTTGAAACTTAGAGTCGCGATTTTTTCTGAAGGCGCGATAAAGATTTTTTTACAAATCCAGTAGCAGCTGATTTTGCCTTGAATGCATGATCAACGGCATATGAAACGACGGGAACCGACCGTTACCGGCCACTTATGTATCAAGATGTGTAACAAAACCTTAGGATAGGCGCATCGATTTTTTGCCCTCCCGGATTCTCGTGACGTACAAACTGCCTACTACGGCGACAGCGCCGTTTTGCCCTTCGGCGACCACCGACAGTGTCTCCATCCCGGCCAATGCTTCGCCACTGCGCAAGATGATGTTGTTCATCGGCCCCGGCTTGCTGGTGTCGATCGGCTATATGGACCCCGGCAACTGGGCCACGGCCATTGAGGCAGGGTCGCGCTTCGGTTATTCACTGCTGTTCGTGGTGGTGCTGGCGAGCCTTTCCGGCATGGTGCTGCAAAACCTGTGTTCGCGTCTGGGCATTGCCACCGGTAGGGATCTGGCGCAACTGTCTGCGGCGCGTTACAGCCGCAACGTCGCCAAGGGGCAATGGCTGTTGGCAGAGCTGTCGATCATCGCCACTGATCTGGCCGAGGTGCTGGGGGCCGCGCTGGCGTTTCATCTGCTGCTGGGCGTATCGATCACCGTGGGTGTCGGCCTGACGGCGTTCGACACGCTGATCGTGCTCGCTTTGCAGGGCGCCAATTTTCGTCGCCTCGAAGCCATCGTACTCGGGCTGATCGCGACCATCGCCGCATGCTTTGCTGTAGAGCTGATCCTGATCAAACCGTTCTGGCCGGACGTGGCAGCAGGTCTCAAACCCAGTTGGGATGTGCTGAGCAGCCAGGAGCCGCTGTACATCGCCATCGGTATTCTTGGTGCGACGGTGATGCCGCATAACCTGTACCTGCACTCATCTGTGGTGCAGACACGCGTCAACGGTTCTGATCTGGCGAGCAAGGCCACCGCCATCCGTTACGCCCGCCTGGACACCATCGGTTCGCTGAGCCTCGCACTGCTCATTAACGCTGCGATCCTGATTCTGGCTGCCGCCGCTTTCCACAAGACCGGCCATACCGATGTGGTCGAGATCCAGGACGCCTACCACCTGCTCGATCCACTGGTGGGCGGCGCGATTGCCAGCGTGCTGTTCGGCGTAGCTTTGTTGGCAGCGGGGCAGAGTTCGACCTTTACCGGCACCATCGCCGGACAGGTCGTGCTCGAAGGTTTTCTGCAGGCGAAGATTCCCTGCTGGCAGCGGCGTCTGATCACCCGTGCGCTGGCCCTGATTCCCGCGCTGATCGGTGTGGTCTGGCTGGGTGACAGCTCGGTAGGGCAGATGCTGGTGCTCAGTCAGGTGGTGCTGAGTCTGCAGCTGCCTTTTGCCCTGTGGCCGCTGATCCGTTTCACGAGTGACAAAAGTTTAATGGGCCCGTTCGTCAACGGGCGGCTGGTACAGATCGCGGCCTGGGGCCTGTTTGGTCTGATCTCTGCTGCCAACCTGACGCTGTTGTGGTTCTGGATCAGCTGAACTTAGGGTCTCGGGTGCGGCTCTCAATCCTGACATTCAGGTCCGCCGTGAAGGAATCCCGAGATGACAACGATCCAGACGCCGGAAAAGGGCAAGGTGTTCGAGACGGATTTGCCTGCTCGACTGGATCGATTGCCCTGGGGACGTTTTCACACGCTGCTGGTCATAGCGCTGGGCATCACCTGGCTGCTTGACGGCCTGGAAGTCACGCTGGCCGGCTCGGTCGCTGGCGCGTTGAAGGCCAGTCCGGTACTGAACCTCAGCAACAGCGAGATCGGTCTGGCAGGCGCCGCCTATATCGCCGGGGCGGTGCTGGGGGCCTTGTTCTTCGGCTGGCTGACCGACCGTCTGGGGCGGCGCAAGCTGTTCTTCATCACTCTGGCGCTTTACATCAGCGCCACTTTCGCCACGGCATTCTCGTTCAGTGTCTGGAGCTTCATGCTGTTTCGGTTTTTGACCGGCATGGGCATCGGCGGTGAATACACGGCCATCAACTCGACCATTCAGGAGTTCACCCCGGCGCGTTATCGCGGCTGGGTGGACCTGACCATCAATGGCACCTTCTGGCTGGGTGCCGCATTGGGTGCGGTCGGCTCCATCGTGTTGCTGGATCCGCAGTGGGTCGGCGCCGAACTGGGCTGGAGGTTGTGCTTTGGCATCGGCGCAGTGCTTGGCCTGTTCATCATGCTGATGCGCCTGTGGCTGCCGGAGAGTCCGCGCTGGCTGATGATTCATGGCCGCTCGGAGGAAGCACGCAAGATCGTCGAGCAGATCGAAGCCGATATGCAGCGCCGCGGACATGTGCTGCCAGCCATCGAAGGCAAGCCGTTGCGATTGCATGCCCGCGACCACACGCCGCTGGGCGAGATATTCCACACGCTGTTCGTGTCGTTCCGTCAGCGCTCGCTGGTCGGTCTGACGTTGCTCACGGCTCAGGCGTTTTTCTATAACGCGATCTTCTTCACCTACGCGCTGGTGCTCACCGACTTCTATGATGTGCCCTCCGAGCGCGTTGGCTGGTACGTGCTGCCACTGGCACTGGGCAACTTTTGCGGGCCATTGTTGCTGGGTCGGCTGTTCGATGTGGTCGGACGGCGGATCATGATCAGCCTGACCTACGGACTGTCGGGCGTCCTGCTGGCGATCAGCGGCTATCTGTTTCAGCAGGGCCTGCTGGACGTCACCCAGCAGGCCATCGCCTGGATGGTGATTTTCTTCTTCGCGTCGGCCGCCGCCAGCTCGGCGTACCTGACCGTCGCCGAAACCTTCCCGCTGGAAATACGCGCGCTGGCGATTGCCGTGTTCTACGCCTTTGGCACGGGACTGGGCGGAATCATCGGGCCGACATTATTTGGTGAGCTGATCGAAACGCACGACCGCAGCAATGTGCTGATCGGTTATCTCATCGGGGCGGGGTTGATGCTGTTGGCGGCGTTCGTGCAGTCGATCTGGGGCACGGCGGCCGAACGCAAATCGCTGGAAGAAGTGGCGCGACCGCTGTCTCAGGCGAAGGATGACTAGCTGAAAACGCCCCGCAGGTCCATGACGGACGCCTTCAGGCCCTGGATCTGCTCGCTGACCGCCTGAGCCTCATTCGACCGTGAATTGTTCTGCAGGTAGGCGAGGTGGCCGGACATGTTGCGCGAAACGCGCTCAAGGTCGTCAGCGGTGCGCTGTACATAAGCCTGAATGTCTTTGAGCTGCTCGATGTGCACGAATGCATTCCTGTAGGTCGCATCCGAGCGCACTGATTGAAGAGGGTTTATCACACTGCTGACAGTCTATCGGCGCTGATGGCGGGTTGCTTTAGGCCAGGCGATAAATAAATCGATGCACCTAATCTTCGTCCTCATCGTCCTGCTCCGAATAGGAATCGAGCAGTTCTGCCAGCGCCAGTGTGCGTTTCAGTCCGCTCATGCTGGACATGATGTCAGCCACTGCTTGTGTCGCCGCAATCCTCGCGGCTTCGCGTTCGGCATCAGTGTTATTGGGCGTGGCATCCTGCGCCGCTTCAATAATCGACTGCTCAAAGGTATTCATGTAGCTCGCTCTTGGTATCCGGCAGACTGTGATACAGACAATGACCTATTGTTTCAAGAGCCATCAGTCCCCTTCGTACGGGAAGTCCTGCAAGGTCTGCGTCAGCGCGACTTCCTGCGGGCCCTGCAGATCGTCGAGTGCCCAGCAGCCATTGGGGTTCTTCACCAGTCGCAGACGCGACGTCTGACTCGCGGGCGCCTGTTGCGGCGCATCCTTGTAGCCCAGCAGGTACGTCATCTCGACCACGGCCTGTTTGTCTTCGCTGGAGACCAGCTTCCATTCGATGGGCTTCTGTACGTCGCCGTCCTGCGCGTCGGTCCATGGATTGGCGGTAATGGCGCACTGATCCCCACCGGGGCCCTGGCACGTCCAGTCTCGCTTCAACAGGCCCAACAGCGGTTTGGACAGATAGTCCGGCGCGCCTTTGCCGTTGATGTAGAAGTCCTGATGTTTCTCATAGATCCATCGGCCCGTATCAGCTGGTGTGGTCGCCGGGCAGGCGGCATGCGCAGTGGAAGAGATTAGGCAGGCAAGGACGAGCGCAAGAGGTCGGGACATGTAGCGGACTCGCAGTGAGATAAGAATTGATTACACAGTGATGACATCGCATTTGTAGTCCACACGGTCAAAAAAGCAATCGTTTTGTTCTATGCACGGGTTACGTTTGAAAACGTCAAGGAGGGTAATTTCCTTCAATACACCCGTGTTTCGGTCGGCTTACCTTGGCCTGGTCTTTCTGATCGTGGTCGAGGAGCTTTCATGAGCCTGTTCATTTCCATGGCCGCCTTTGCGCTGGCGTCGTCCATCACGCCGGGGCCGGTGAATATCGTTGCCCTGAGCACCGGCGCACATTATGGATTCTGGTCCGGCATGCGCCACGTGCTGGGCGCGACGCTGGGGTTCACACTGTTGCTGGTGCTGATCGGTTTCGGCCTGCACGAAACCTTGCGCGAATGGCCGTTTCTGACCCGGATCATTCAATCGGCGGGCGTGGCGTTTCTGCTGTATATGGCTGTGCGGCTGGCGATGGACGACGGCCAACTGGCTGTGTCCGGGTCGGGGAAGGCTCCATCGATGCTGCACGGAGCGATCATGCAGTGGCTCAACCCCAAGGCGTGGCTGGCATCCATAGCAGGCATGGGCGTGTTCGTCGCCAATGGCGAGGCATTATTGATCGGCCAGTTTGCAGCGATCTATTTCGTTGTGTGTTACCTGTCTTTGGGCTGCTGGGCTTATGCGGGCAGCTTTTTGAGCCATTACCTGCGCAGTGCCAGAGGTGTGCGGGTGTTCAACCGGCTCATGGCGTTGATGCTGGCGGGGTGTGCCCTGTATCTGGTCGTCTGAACCCGGTGGCTCATAACCGGTACTGCCCGGGCGTTGCAGCCAGGTGTTTTTTGAACTCGCGCTGGAAGTGCGCCTGATCGGCAAAGCCTGTTTCCTGCGCCACGTCGGCGATCACTCGCCCTTCACGCAACCGGTTGCGGGCGTGTTGGATGCGGCGATTAAGCAGGTAGGCGTGGGGTGTCATGTGATAACGCTGCTCGAACGCACGAATCAGGTAGGAAGCCGAAAGGTTGGCTGCTTCGCAGATATCGGACAGCCTGATGGCCTTGGTGAAGTGCTCGTTGATGTACTCGGCTGCGCGGCTCACTTTGGGTGAGCGCGGCTCGACGACGGTTGCTTCGCCGCCCAGCTTTTTGTGCATGAGGGCGAAGAATGACACGGCCGTGCAGTGCTTCTGCAGCGTATCGGCCTGCGTATCGATCAGGGTTTCATACAGTGCCGTCAATGCGGCGAACAGCGCGGGGTCGCGACTGTGGGTCGGTGTCAGCGGTCGAAAGGCC
Organism: Pseudomonas viridiflava; assembly: GCF_900184295.1. NCBI lineage: Bacteria > Pseudomonadati > Pseudomonadota > Gammaproteobacteria > Pseudomonadales > Pseudomonadaceae > Pseudomonas > Pseudomonas viridiflava. The sequence goes on along the minus strand of NZ_LT855380.1, from coordinate 3,427,991 downwards.
GCGCCTGGTTCGTCCTGGACAGAACCCAGCCAGTCACTGTCGACGTACAGCATCAGGTATGACCACGGCTGATCCTCGATTGGATTGCAGGCATGCACATCCCCCGGGTTCATCAGCACCACGGTGCCCGCAGTCACACGCTGGGAGGTTTTTTCGTGCAGGTAGGTGCTTTGGCCACGAGTGATCGCGCCAATCGAGAAAAGGTCGTGGGAATGACGTGCGTAACACACCTTGCGGCCGTCCTGAACCGAACGTGCTTCGATGAACGGCAAGCGCTCGTCACGCCAAAAGAACGGCGTACTGTCAGACGGGCTGAGAGGATGGGTGGTCATGCTGATGTCCCTTCGGCTTGATGTTCTTGTCTGCCGAGGGTAGCTGATTTGGGCCAGGCACGGCCATTGAACCGGATGAAGCGGGAACGACGCTGGGCCGCTCCCGTGCACCTGCTGCTTACTTCTTGACCGGTACGATATCGACGATCTGTCCGTTGACCTTCTGGAAACGCACGTACTTGTCGTTGATCTGCACCCACTCGCTTTCCTTGGCAGGCTCTTCCAGACCCTTGGCTTTCCAGTCCTTGATGCTGGAGTCGCTGCGGCGGTACTTCTCGGGCACGCGCGAACCCATTTCAAGCTCGTGGGTATTGTCCTTGGACTCGGCCACTTTCGGCTCGGGCGCATCGGCAGCGTGAACGGGCAGGGTGGCGACCGAGAAGCAGCCGAGCAGAGTCATGCAGGCGATCAACGATTTGCTTTTCATGTAAAGACTCCCAGTCTTTGTCGTAATGCGATGGCTTTATGCCTCGTAAAGACTGGGACCCTCAGCGGTGAAAATCATTCGATCAGGTTTTCCCGCGTCAGCTTTTCAGGGCGTCGGCGATGGTTGCGGACAGTGGCGTGGTCGGACGGCCGATCAGGCGGCTCAACTGGCGGGTGTCGTCGAACAGCGCGCCCTTGGCGGCTGCCGTGTCCGAGTCGGCGAACAGATGGGCGTAGACCTCCGGCACACCTGCCTTCACCAACGCCGCCTCGAAATCAGCCTGCGAAAGATTCACGTAAGGCACGTCCTTGCCGCTCTGTTTTGACAGTTCGGCGGCGAATTCGGACAAGGTGTAGGTCTCATCACCGGCCAGTTCGTAAACGCGCCCTGACTGATCGTCTTGAGACGTCAGCACAGCCACGGCGGCCTCAGCGTAGTCAACACGCGCGGCCGAGCTGATACGGCCCAGGTCCGCGCTGCCGATGAACGCGTCATGGGCCAGCGCGCCGGGAATGGAGGCGGCGTAGTTCTCGGTGTACCAGCCATTGCGCAACAGGGTGAACGGCACGCCGCTGGCGCGCAGGTAGGCTTCGGTTTCAACGTGTTCATCGGCCAGCCCCAGCGCCGACGTGTCCGCTCGCAGAACGCTGGTGTAGGCGATCAATTTGACGCCAGCCTTTTTGGCAGCATCAATGGCGGCCCGGTGTTGGGGTAAGCGCTGGCCTATTTCGTTCGAGGAAATCAGCAGCACTTTGTCAGCGCCCGCGAACGCACTGTCCAGCGTCGCGGGTTGCGAATAATCGCCGTGGCGGACATGCACGCCCAGCGCCGCAAGGTCAGTGGCCTTTTCCGGGCTGCGCACTGCCGCGACGATTTGGTTCGCAGGGACGGTTTCGAGCAACTGTTCAATGACGAGACGACCCAATTGGCCGGTGGCAGCAGTGACAACGATCATGACGCGTGTCCTTGTATTGATTTGAAAGAAAGGCGAGCATAGCGACAGTGCTTACCTTTCGTAAGTACGTACGAAAAGGTAAGTGCCATGCGCGATTCAGATACCTCAACCGCAGTCAGTGCTGGCGAGTCCCTGTTGGCGACAATCCGTCAGGGGCGGGTCCTGGCCAGTGACTGTCCATCCCGTATCATCCTCAACCACGTGTGCGGCCGCTGGGGTGTGCTGGTGCTAATCGTGCTGCGCGGTGGCATGCATCGTTTCAGTGAAGTGCGGCGCAAGATCGGCGGAGTCAGCGAAAAGATGCTCGCGCAGACCCTGCAACAGCTGGAGCACGACGGGTTTGTCGATCGCAGGGCGCTGCCGGTGGTGCCACCCCATGTCGAGTACAGACTGACTGCGATGGGGGAGGAAGTGGCGTTGCAGGTCGAGACGCTGGCGGTCTGGGTCGAAACGAACCTGCCTCGGATCATGCAGGCACGTGCTGCCTCGGAACGGGCCGATACGCACGCACAAGCCGAGCCTGCATAACGCTTCGCTGACAGATTTTTCATCCAGTGACAGTCAGGTCGGCCCCCTGCAATCATCACTTCTTGGTATCGTGCGCGCCGAAACATTCATTTACATGTTCCGTTGTATCGTGACCTTCACCGAGAAGCTGTAGAAATGCCCGAACCGATTCCTTTAAAGGACCATGAAAAAGAGACGCGACTGGTCAATCAGCGCCTGATTGCCTGCGCCATACTGGTCGCCGTACTGGCTGGCTCCCTGATCGCGCGGATGTATTTCCTGCAGGTCACCGAATTCGAATACCACTCGACCATTTCCGAAAACAACCGGGTGCACGTGTTGCCGATCCCGCCCGAGCGCGGGCTGATTTACGACCGCAATGGCGAGGTCCTGGCCGACAACCGCCCCAGCTTCAACCTGACCCTGACCCGCGAGCGCGCCGGTGACTGGCACAAGGTTATCGATGAACTGATGACCTTGCTGGAACTGCCCGATGAAGACCGCATCCTATTCGACAAGGAACTGAAACAGGTTCGCCATCCGTTCGAGCCTGCGACGCTGCTGTACGAACTGACCGAAGAGCAGATTGCCATTCTGGCCGTCAATCAGTACCTGCTGCCGGGCGTCGATGTAGCCGCGCAGTTCGTGCGCCATTACCCGTTGGGCGACCACTTTGCTCACTCCATCGGCTACGTCGGGCGTATCAACGAGAAAGAAGCCTCGCAACTGGACAACGAGTATCGCGGCACGCAATCCATCGGCAAGACCGGGATCGAGCGCTTCTACGAGTCCGAACTGCATGGCCACGTAGGCTACGAAGAAGTCGAAACCAATGCCCAGGGCCGCGTGTTGCGGGTGCTGAAACACACTGATCCGGTGCCGGGCAAGAACATCACCCTGAGCCTTGACGTGCATCTGCAGGAGGCTGCCGAGAAAGCGCTGGGTGACCGCCGTGGTTCCGTGGTGGCGCTGGACCCGGAGACGGGCGAGGTGCTGGCGATGGTCAGCAAACCCAGCTTCGACCCCAACCTGTTCGTGACCGGTATCAGCTTCAAGCAGTACGCCGCACTGCGGGATTCCATCGATCGGCCGCTGTTTAACCGCGTACTGCGTGGTCTGTATGCGCCGGGCTCGACGGTCAAGCCGGAAGTGGCGATTGCCGGGCTGGACAGCGGGGTGGTCAATGCCTCGACCAAGGTCTTCGACCCCGGTTATTTCCAGCTGCCGGATTTCGATCACAAGTACCGTAACTGGAACCACAGCGGCGACGGCTGGGTGGACATGGACACGGCGATCATGCGGTCCAACGACACCTATTTCTACACGCTGGCACACAAGCTGGGCATCGACCGTCTGCACGACTACATGACCATGTTCGGCATCGGCCAGAAGGTCTCGCTGGACATGTTCGAAGAGTCGGCGGGCCTTATGCCGTCTCGCGAATGGAAGCGCGCCACACGCCGTCAGGCCTGGTTCCCGGGCGAGACCGTGATTCTCGGTATCGGCCAGGGCTACATGCAGGTCACGCCGTTGCAACTGGCTCAGGCAACCTCGCTGATCGCCAGCAAAGGCGTCTGGCACCGTCCGCACCTGGCGATGGACGTGGGCCATGTGGCACCGGTGGACGAGCACCCGATGCCCAACATCGTGCTGCACGACCCGCGTGAGTGGGAGCAGGTCAACGAAGGCATGCAGATGGTCATGCACGACCCGCGCGGTATTGCGCGCGATGCAGCCAAGGGTGCGCAATACCGCATCGCAGGCAAGAGCGGCACGGCGCAGGTCGTGGCGATCAAGCAGGGCGAGCGTTACAACCGCCTCAAGACGCTGGAACGCAACCGAGACAACGCCCTGTTCGTCGGTTTCGCCCCGGCAGAGCATCCGAAAATCGTCGTATCGGTGACCATCGAAAACGGCGAGGCGGGTGGTCGTGTGGCAGGCCCCGTAGTCCGCGAAATCCTCGACGCCTGGCTGCTGGACAACGACGGCAAGCTCAAACCGCAATACGCCGCACCGACCAAGCCTGCAGGCAATCCGCACGCCTGATCATGCCCAGGCCCCACTGATCGTGCCCATCGCTCTGCGTGGGCATGCCTCCCGTGACGCTCCGCGTCACAAATGTCACAGACTGCGCATCCAATGAGCCTGGTACTTGGCTTCTCAGGCTCTGGTGCGCCCAATCTGAACACCCCTCAGTTTCCCGGAACTGTCGAGAACGCAACAGGTCGACCACAACAGGCGTAGCAGAGCGCTGCGCAGTTTCTTCCAGTACGGAAGCTGAACCCTATTTGCCTCGACAAGGAACCCCGCATGTCCAAGACCATTGCCGACCATCTCGCGCAAACCCTCGCAGCGGCAGGTGTTTCTCACATCTGGGGCGTTTCCGGTGACAGCCTCAACGGCCTGACCGACAGCCTGGAACGCACCGATTCGATCCGCTGGATGCACACCCGCCATGAAGAAGTCGCCGCTTTCGCCGCAGGCGCTCAGGCTGCCAGCAGCGGCAAGCTGGCGGTTTGCGCGGGCAGTTGCGGACCCGGCAACCTGCACCTGATCAATGGCCTGTACGACTGCCATCGCAACCGCGTCCCGGTTCTTGCTATTGCTGCCCACATCCCGTCCTCGGAAATCGGCCTGGACTATTTCCAGGAAACCCACCCGCAGGAGTTATTCAAGGAGTGCAGCCATTTCGTCGAACTGGTCAGCAATCCCGAGCAGTTCCCACGTGTGCTGGAGCGTGCGATGCGCGCCGCGATCAGCCAGAAGGGTGTGGCGGTGATCGTATTGCCGGGTGACGTGGCGCTCAGTGCTGCGCCCGACGTTCCGGTCAAATGGGTTGAACCCACGCCACCGACTGTCGTTCCGGCTGAAAACGATCTGCAGGCCATGGTCGAGCTGCTCAATGACTCCAAAGCCACGACGCTGCTGTGCGGCGCTGGCTGCGCGGGTGCCCACGAACAGGTCGTTGCGCTGGCCGAAAAGCTCGGCGCGCCCATCGTGCATGCCCTGCGCGGCAAACAGCATGTCGAGTACGACAACCCGTTCGACGTCGGCATGACCGGGCTGATCGGCTTCAGCTCCGGCTACCATGCCATGCTGTCCTGCGACACGCTGGTAATCCTTGGCAGCAGCTTTCCGTACCGAAACTTCTATCCCGAGAAAGCCAACGTCATCCAGATCGACCTGGACCCGACCCAACTCGGCCGTCGCACTCCGGTAACGCTGGGGCTGACCGGCGGCGTGCGGGAAACCCTCGACGCACTGCTGCCCAAACTCAAGCCGCACTCGGACCGCCGTTTCCTCGACAAGGCCCTCAAGCACTACGCCAAGGCCCGCGAAGAACTGGACGAACTGGCTACGCCCACGCCCGCCGATACGCCGATCCACCCGCAGTACCTCACGCGCCTGATCGACGAACAGGCCGACGCAGACGCCATCTTCACCGTTGACGTCGGCACGCCGACACTGTGGGCGGCGCGCTACCTGCACATGAACGGCCAGCGCAGCCTGCTAGGCTCGTTCAACCACGGCTCCATGGCCAACGCACTGCCCCAGGCACTGGGCGCCAAGGCCGAACACCCGGATCGTCAGGTTGTGGCGCTGTGCGGCGACGGTGGGCTGTCCATGCTGATGGGTGACCTGCTGAGCATTCGTCAATTGAACCTGCCGATCAAAATGGTCGTGTTCAACAACAGCTCCTTGGGCTTCGTCGACATGGAAATGAAAGCCGCTGGCTACGTGCCCCACGGCACCGATTTCCACGAAACCAACTTCGCCGGTGTGGCGCTGGGCGCCGGTATTCTGGGCATACGCGTACAAAGTGCCGAAGAACTGCCCGGTGCCTTGCGTAAAGCCTTCGACCATCCCGGCCCGGTGCTGATCGACGTCGTGACCGCCAAGCAGGAGCTGGGGATCCCGCCAAAAATCAAACTCGCCCAGGCCAAAGGCTTCAGCCTGTACATGATGCGCGCCGTGTTCAGCGGACGTGGCAGCGAAGTACTGGAACTGGCCAAAACCAACCTGCGTTAATCACACAAGGGCAGGGGCTCGTCAGGCCGGTCGGCGGGGTGATTGACCCCGTCACTGGTCTGCACCGGTCCCAGATCGAACGGGTTCACACTCTCCAGGCACGCGACGTTGTAGCCAAACTCATGCGGATTGGAGCGTCGCCGATGGTGCGTATAAACCCCGCACCGGCCGCAGAAATAATGCTCGGCCGTGCGGCTGTTGAACTGATACAGCTTCAGCATCTTCTGGCCGTGAATCACGCGAATACCATCTTCCGCCACCGTCGCCACGATAGCCCCACGCCGTCGACACAACGAACAGTCGCAGCGTCTGGGGTCTACAATGCCGTCTGGCAAATCCAGTTTCAATACGACTGCTCCGCAGTGGCAGGATGCGAGATGGATGGGTTTGATCTCGGTTGGGCCGACTGATTTGATCATGGGGGATCCCTCCTTGTTGTTTATTGAGGTTACCCCGCGAGCATCGTTTTACTGACACCTTTGGTCAGGCAAATGACCCGTCGACGCCGATCAGGTACTGCGCCAATCATTCAGGGAATGTGATCACCTCCTTGGCGACACCGGCCCGTAGGAGCGGACTTGTCCGCGAAAAGGCCCGTAGCGCTATTCGCGGACAAGTCCGCTCCCACGAAATCATGCTCCTCAGGAGGGCAGGTTGTTCGATAAGACGCGGACGGCGATTTGATCCTCGAGCTGCCACTCAGCACACCCATACAATCCCCGCGCCCCACATTCGTGCCTACTGACGTCAAAGCCTCGCCTCGCAGGCACTTTGATCATCAGCCCACGGAATCCTTCTCATGAATCGCAACGACCTGCGCCGCGTCGACCTCAATCTGCTGGTGATTTTTGAAGCGTTGATGTTCGAACGCAATCTCACGCGTGTGGCGGAAAAACTGTTTATTGGTCAGCCCGCCGTAAGTGCGGCGCTGGGGCGGTTGCGTGATCTGTTTGATGACCAGTTGCTGCTGCGCAACGGGCGGGCGATGGAGCCGACTGTGCGGGCGCTGGACATTCTCAAGGAGATACGCCCGGCGCTGGACACCATTTCCGGGGCGGTGAGTCGGGCCAAGGAGTTCGACCCGTCGACCAGTAACGACGTGTTCCGCATCGGCCTGTCCGATGACGCGGAGTTTGGCTTGCTGCCGCCACTGTTGTCGCGTCTGCGGGAAGAGGCGCCAGGCATCATTGTGGTGATTCGTCGGGCCAATTACCTGTTGCTGCCTGCGCTGCTAGCCTCTGGGGAGATTTCGGTCGGGGTCAGTTACACCGTCGATCTGCCGGCCAATGCCAAGCGCAAGAAGCTGCGGGACATCGGTTGCAAGGTCATCCGGGGCGACGCGCGACCGGAGCCGTTGACGCTGGACGAGTACTGCGAGCGGCAGCACGCGATGGTGTCGTTCTCCGGCGATCTGAGCGGCAATATCGATCTGGACCTTGCTCGTGTCGGACGCGCACGCAAGGTGGTGCTGGCGGTGCCCCAGTTCAATGGGTTGCGGGCGTTGCTGGCCGGTACTGAGTTGATCGCCACGGTGCCGGATTACGCCGCGTGTGCGCTGATCGAAGGCTGTCAGTTGCGCGCTGAAGAGCCGCCGTTTCCGATCGTCCCCGCCGAGCTGTCGATGGTGTGGAGCGGGGTGCATGACAACGACCCGGCCGAGCGCTGGTTGCGTGGGCGTATTGCCGAGTACATGGCAGGTCCGCTGGACATCAAGACGCCGCAGTAAGGCAGGCAAAAACAAAGACAGCACATACGTTCAATTTCTGACGCTGGTTTGACGGCAGTATCGTCGACATCCTGAGCCGTACAGATTCGACTGGCCAGGATCCGAATTCAATTTCTGTTTCTGGAGCCTCTGGCCATGTCCGAACCCATCCGTCTTGATACCGAAGCTCGTGTCGTCGGCAGTGCGGTCTTCAATGAAGTCGTCACCCTGGTGATCAAGCACCGGGTCAAGACCGGGCAGGAGAGTGCCTACGAGAGCTGGCTGCGTCGCATCGTGACCATTGCCAGCGGCAAACCCGGTCACTTGGGCGTCGACGTGATCCGCGCCAAGGAAGGCGGACTGCAGATGTTCACCAGCGTGCTGCGTTTTCATTCGACGCAGGCCATGCAGGACTGGCTGGACTCCGATGAACGGAAAAAGCTGGTGCAGGAGGCCGAGCCGATGCTTGCCGATGGCGACCAGACCCTGGTCAATCCGCATAACGAATTCTGGTTCACCCCGACCACCGAAGAAGGCAGTCCGCCGCCGCGCTGGAAGCAGGCGTGCGTGTCGTTCATGGTCATTCTGCCGCTGACGCTGTTCGTGCCGCTGTTCTGGGGGCCGATTTTTGCCCGTGTCCCGTGGCTGTCCAGCTACTTCGTCAGCACTGCGCTGGTAACCATCACCATCGTGCTGCTGGTGGTGTACCTGATGATGCCGGCCGCGACCCGCCTGATGGCGCCATGGCTCAACGCGTCTGCGAAAAAATCACAGGGGAAGTGATCCGATGACAGACGACAAAACCGATCTGCAACGGCGTCGCTTCATTGCCAAAGGCTCGTTGTTGAGCGCGGCTGCGGCAATTCTTCCTTCTCTGTCTTTCTCCGGCCTCGCCGGTGCCTCTCAATCTTCCGCCAAAGGTGTAGCGATGAATGTCGAACTGATTCTGTTCAATGGTCGATTCCATACGGTTGACCGCGAAAAACCCAAAGCCAGTGCTGTGGCGATCAGCGGTGGCCGGTTTGTTGCGGTGGGCAGTGATGCTGAAGTCATGGCCATGCGCGGCAGTGCGACACAGGTGATCGACCTCAAGCAGCGCACGGTGATCCCAGGCCTCAACGACTCTCACCTGCACCTGATTCGTGGCGGCCTGAACTACAACCTCGAACTGCGTTGGGAAGGCGTGCCCTCCGTGGTCGATGCGCTGCGCATGCTCAAGGATCAGGCTGATCGCACGCCGACGCCGCAATGGGTGCGTGTAGTGGGTGGCTGGAACGAATTCCAGTTCGCCGAAAAACGCATGCCGACGCTTGAAGAACTGAACCAGGCCGCGCCCGATACGCCGGTGTTCGTCCTGCATTTGTATGACCGCGCTTTGCTAAACCGCGCTGCGTTGCGCGTTGCAGGTTATACCCGCGACACGCCGAACCCGCCGGGTGGCGAGATCGTGCGTGATTCGCAAGGCAATCCGACCGGCATGCTGGTGGCCAAGCCCAACGCGATGATTCTGTACTCGACGCTGGCCAAGGGGCCGAAGCTGCCGCTGGAATATCAGGTCAACTCGACGCGGCAGTTCATGCGTGAACTCAACCGTCTGGGCCTGACCAGCGCCATCGACGCCGGTGGTGGTTTCCAGAACTACCCCGATGATTACGCCGTCATCGAGCAACTGGCGCGTGAAAAACAGCTGACCGTGCGTATTGCCTACAACCTGTTCACCCAGAAGCCCAAGGAAGAGCTGGCCGACTTCAAGAACTGGACCAGCAGCGTCAAGCTGCATCAGGGCGATGACTTCCTGCGGCACAACGGGGCAGGGGAGATGCTGACCTTCTCGGCTGCCGACTTCGAAGACTTCCTCGAACCTCGCCCGGACCTGCCGCCTGGCATGGAAGGCGATCTGGAGCCTGTGGTGCGGCATCTGGTCGAGCATCGCTGGCCGTTCCGTCTGCACGCCACCTACGACGAGTCCATCAGCCGCATGCTGGACGTGTTCGAGAAGGTCAACCGCGATATCCCGTTCAATGGTCTGCCGTGGTTCTTCGACCACTGCGAAACCATTACGCCGAAGAACATTGAGCGTGTTCGTGCGCTGGGCGGCGGTATCGCGATTCAGGACCGCATGGCATTCCAGGGCGAGTATTTCGTGGAGCGCTACGGCGCCAAGGCTGCCGAAATGACGCCGCCGATCAAGCGCATGCTGTCCGAGGGCGTGCCAGTCGGCGCGGGCACCGATGCCACGCGGGTGTCCAGCTACAACCCGTGGACTTCGCTGTACTGGATGGTCAGCGGTCGCACGGTCGGCGGTCTGGAGCTCTACCCCGAAGGGCTGCCACGCGAGACAGCGCTGGAACTGTTCACCCACGGCAGCGCCTGGTTCTCGTCGGAACAGGGCAAGAAAGGCCAGATCAAGGTCGGGCAACTGGCCGACGTAGTGGCGCTTTCTGCGGACTACTTCAGCGTCGAGCCGGAAGCCATCAAATGGATCGAATCGGTGCTGACCGTGGTTGACGGCAAGGTCGTATACGGCAGCGGCGATTTCGAAACCCTCGCGCCGCCAACCCTGCCGGTGTTGCCGGACTGGTCGCCGGTGGCCAAGGTTCCGGGTCACTGGCGTCCGACTTCGCCGATGGTCGCCCAAGTGCATCAGTGCAGCGGCCCTTGCGCCGTGCACTCCCACAGCCATGAGCGCGCGCGACTTTCCAATGCGCCGGTCAGCGATTTCCAGGGTTTCTGGGGCGCATTCGGCTGTTCCTGCTTCGCTTTCTGATCGGATTACCCAGGACGCACGGGGCCGCCGCGCCCCGTGCCATTAGCGACAACCTTAAAGGAGTCAACCATGAGCACCGCAACCCCTTACAACCGTTTGAACAAAGACGACGCCGCCGTTTTGCTGGTCGATCATCAGACCGGTCTGATCTCGCTGGTGCAGGATTTCTCGCCCAACGAATTCAAGAACAACGTACTGGCACTGGGCGATCTGGCCAAGTTCTTCGGCCTGCCGACCATCCTGACCACCAGCTTTGAGTCCGGCCCGAACGGTCCGCTGGTGCCTGAGCTGAAGGAGATGTTCCCGGACGCGCCTTACATCCCGCGTCCAGGCCAGATCAACGCCTGGGACAACGATGATTTCGTCGCAGCGGTCAAGGCGACCGGCCGCAAGCAATTGATCATTGCCGGTGTCGTGACCGACGTCTGCGTAGCGTTCCCGACCCTGTGTGCGCTGGCTGAAGGCTTCGAAGTGTTTGTGGTGACCGATGCTTCCGGCACCTTTAACGAAACCGTTCAGAAAGCGGCCTGGGCACGCATGAGCGCGGCCGGCGCACAACTGGTCAACTGGTTCTCGGTGGCCTGCGAGCTGCAGATCGACTGGCGCAACGACATGGAAGGCCTGGCCAACCTGTTGTCCCAGCGCATCCCGAACTACCGCAACCTGATGAACAGCTACAGCGCTTTTACCGCCAAATAACCTACGGTTCCAGGCGGCACAGTGACTATACGGTCACTGTGCCGTTTTTTTTTGCCTTGTCGGACAATTATGTAGTGCGTAAAAATATTCACTACATAATGATTGACGATCCCGGTTTCCTTTTGCATTATGCAGCTGTCTCCCTGATCGGGAGCGCCGCAAAGATGTATTGAACAGGCTCGGCAAGCCGTCGAGATGTTCCCGGATGTAGGCTGCCCACAAGGCAGATTGATGAAGCTGAACTGGCATGATCGTCCTGATGAGCAGGCGAAAGGCTGGCGAAACGTTCTCATGAAGCTTGTGGTTGATCGTTCGATGATCATCAGGCCTTTGGGTTTCGCGACTTCTTCTCTCTTCGATGACGCTGCCATGTAGCGGCTTTACATCAAGGCTACCTGCAATTCCTTGAGGGCTGGATCTGCATTCGACGAACACTCCATCGTGTTTCGTGCATGAATCGTCTGGCACATGAACTTGATGTATCAACCATTGAACTGCTTACGAGCGAAGGAGCATCAACATGAACATGAACAATCAGCCGAACATTGATGAACTGGCTCGTCTGTTTGCCGCCCGCAAAGATACGCTGGATAACCACATTGCATGGATTACCGATTCCGGCGAAGTTCATGTGGACCCCATGACGCCGCACACTCAGGAAGATGAGTTCCGCGACGCTCATCCCGAGCTGCGCGCCGCGCTGGGCATGTTCCGCCGGGGTCTGGGCTACGTCGGCAAGAAGGCGGCCGCTGACCGGTCCTACATGGAAAGCACGCTGCAGGCGCTGAAGAACGAGTGGCAGAACAGCCGCCGTCAGGCGCACAGTCGAGTGGCCTGAAACGATTGAAGTTTCGTACGGGAAGTTTTACCTCTACGTTGCCAGCTGAAGAACAGGTCCGCTTCCTTGTCAGGCAGGGTGGCGGACTTGTCACTGATCAGCCAATTAACTAACGACGCTTTGACAGGGGACATTTCGTTCAACTGAAGAGTGTTTTTCTCCACGTTGTACATCCCCAATCCTTGTCTAACTTCCTTGCGAGGTGGTTGCTGCCGGTCGTGATTGTAGAGGGTTTTTTGCGTTTATCGCTTCCTCGCCGTTTTTTCACGGTCCAGACACGTTGCATCAGCGGAGCCTGCCAATTTCCGGTGTTTCCAGCAGTCTCTTTGTACCAGCCCGGCTAACTGGCTGTTTCAAATCTGAAAAAAAATCTTGTCTTATTGTTGTACAAAGCTATGTCACTGGTATAGATTTTTACTACGAGTCAGCGTGTTTGGCGCTGTTTTTGCCGGTTTCGGTATAGACCACACCGCTGACTCTACTGACTTTCTTCACCCGCTGGCGTCCTTGCCAGCGGTCCTGCAAGAGGCTGACGATGGTTGCGCCGAGATGGTTATTGATCGTGGTGCTGCTGCTCAGTGGCGGTGTTCAGGCCAGTTGGCGTGAAGCGCTGCCGAATGCTCAGGTCGTGGGTTCCGGCGAGCTCACCCTGTTCGGGTTCCGGATCTACACCGCCAGACTTCTGAGTCCCGCTACGCCTTTCACCGTCAATTCGCCCATGGCGCTTGAACTGACCTACCACCGCGACATTGACCGGCAAGATCTGGTCGACGCCAGCATCGATGAAATCAAGCGCATTTCCGGCAAGTCTGTCACGGCCGAGCAATTGGAAGCCTGGCGGCAGCAGATGAGTCAGGCGTTTGTCGATGTCCAGCCAGGCATGAAAATTACCGGTGTCTATCTGCCTGGACGCGAGGCGCGGTTCTACGTGGGCGAGAAGCTTCAGCACGTTGTGCCGGACAGTGCGTTCGCCAAAGCGTTCTTTGACATCTGGCTCGACCCGAAAACCCGCAATCCTGAACTCCGGGAACGTTTGCTGGGCAAGGCGCAATCTTGAGAATTCATGGAGGGCTCATGCTCAGAAAATGGTTAGTGTTGTTGTGCCTCGGTTCAGTCCTTGCGGGCTGTGGCGGCGTTCCGGTTACCCGATACAGCCAGGAAACGCCAAAGCTCGATCTTCGTGAGTACTTCTCAGGTCGCACGGAAGCCTGGGGCATGTTTCAGAAACGCTCGGGCGAGGTCACCAAGCGCTTTCACGTGATCATCAATGGCCACAGTGAAGGCGAAGTGCTGGTGATGCATGAGGCCTTCAGTTACAGCGATGGCACCAAGCAGGTTCGCGAATGGCGCCTGCGTCCGGACGGGCCGGGGCGCTGGACGGGTACGGCGGGTGATGTAGTGGGGGTTGCCAGCGGCGAGGTGTCCGGCAACAGCTTTCATTGGCGCTACGTGCTGAGACTGCCGGTTGACGGCACCGAGTATGACGTGAGCCTGGATGACTGGATGTACCTGATCGACAAGCAGACCATGGCCAATCGTTCATCCATGACCAAGCTGGGCGTGGAAGTCGGTCAGATCACTCTGTTCTTCCGCAAGCAGGACATGCCGAAATAATCGTGAACCGGCGTTAACCGCCGGTCATGTTCATGAAGCGCACGACCTGTACACCATCGTCATGGGTGAAGTTGTGGCTCCACGGCTTGATCTGCATGGCATCGATGATTGCCTTTTCCAGCTTGTGCGGCTGACCCGGGTTGGCTCTTAACACTGACTTCAGGTCAATCGAGTGCTCGTTGCCCAGGCACAGCAACAGGCGACCTTCTACCGTCAAACGAACCCGATTGCAGGTGCCGCAGAAGTTGTGGCTGTGCGGAGAGATGAAGCCGATACGAATGCCCGGCGCCTCGGCCAGTCGCCAGTAGCGTGACGGGCCTTGCGTCGAGTCTGTGGAAGGCACCAGCGTGTAGCGTTCGGCAATGCGTTCACGCACCTGATCGCTGGAGCAGAAGGATTCAGCGCGGCTGTGCTCGCTGATGATACCCAGCGGCATTTCTTCGATGAACGACACATCCAGATTGCGATCGATGGCGAAGGCCAACAGATCGTTGACCTCATGATCGTTGCGACCCTGCATCACTACACAGTTGAGTTTGGTGTGGGTGAAACCGGCGGCGTTCGCTGCATCGATACCGGCGATGACGTTGTTCAGGTCGCCGGTCCGGGTCAACTCACGAAAACGGGCCGGGTCCAGGCTGTCGAGGCTGATATTCAAACGCGTAACGCCCGCGTCGAACAGCGGCTTGGCCAGTTTGTCGAGCTGCGAGCCATTGGTGGTCATGCACAGTTCGCGCAAGCCGGGCAGGGCAGCGATGCGCTCGCACAGGCCCACCACACCGGCGCGTACCAGCGGCTCTCCACCGGTCAGACGAATCTTGCGCGTTCCCAGCGCAACAAAGCGCTCGGCCACCTGAAGAATTTCTTCCAGCGAAAGGATCTGTTGCCGAGGCAGAAACGTCATCTCTTCGGCCATGCAATACACGCAGCGGAAATCGCACCGGTCGGTCACCGACATGCGCAGATAATCGACTTTGCGGGCAAAGCGGTCCATCAGGACGGGTTCTGACATTTAACCTTCTTACTTGATCGATCAATGAAGTGGCTGCCCGATTTGGACGCCACTGCATGGAAGGAGTTTGATTTTTCGAGCGTGCCGTACAGACCCATAGTAGCCACAGGTCCCGATTATTGCACTGCTATTGAACTGGCTTCATGCCAGCAACGCTACCGAGTCGAAATGCCGCAGTCCAATCGCTTGTTCCAATGGCCTGATCGACTTGATCTATGGCATCCCCCGTGCCCTTTATTCCGGGGCAATACTGGCCTTGGAACTGCGCTCGTAGCGCTCCAGCAGTGGCTGGATACTGATGCCGTGTACCAGAATGCTCAGCGCCACGACTGACAGCGTCATGCCGATCACCAGATGGCCTACATCTTCAGCAAGGCCATGGGACAGGGCAAAACACAGGTAATACAGGCTGCCGATGCCGCGGATCCCGAACCAGCCGACCAGCGCTTTCTGTCGTTTATTGAGCAGGCGTTTGCTGATCAGCAGCCAGACACTCACAGGCCGGATGATGCAAAACAGCGCCAGCCCCAGACCGATTGCGCGCCAGTCCCAGTAAATGGCCAGCGCTGCGCCCAGCAGTGTGATCAGCAGCACTTCCATGGCCCGCTCGACGAGACTGCCGAATGCCAGCATGTCGCCCATCATGACGCCAGCGGCCAGTTGCGAGTCGCTCAATTCCTCGGCTTCGGCCACCGTGCCTTTTTCAAGCGAAGCAGTCATATGGCCGAGCACGGGTTGCGCGACGTGTTCGGAAGGCACCTCCGAGCGAGTGATGCGCGCTTCTGCCTGACGCAAGCCAACCCCGGCCGCGAACACCGAGAGAAAGCCAAAGGCGTTTACGCTTTGTGCGACCACGTAAGACAGCGCGATCAGGGCGAGTGCCAGATAGTCGTTGGGCGACGAAGTGCTGTCCGAATTTCTGATGCGCAGAAAAATCATCAAATGCCCGACGCCACGACCCATTCCGTAACCAATCAGCAAGCCGGCAGGGACGGCCCATATCAGGTGCTTGAAGAACCACAGTTGCACCCAGTCTGCCGTGCTCTCGCCAGAGCTCAGGTACAGCAGCGCGAAGATCACGAACGGGAACGCCGTGCCATCGTTCAGCCCCGCCTCGCCGGACAACCCAAAGCGCAGGCGATCCTGGTCCTGAGCATTATTGACCTGCACCATCCCGGCCAGTACCGGGTCAGTCGGCGACAGCACCGCGCCCAGCAGCAACGCGATCCCCCACGTCAGGCCGAACAGGTAATGGGCCGCGATGGAAACACCGGCAATGGACGCCAGCATCACCGGACCTGCGAGCCAATACGCCGAATGCCAAGCCTTGCCGCGCAACGGCAGGCGTAATTTGATGCCGGTGCTGAACAACGAAAACAGCACCGCGGCTTCGGTGAGGCGTTCCAGCCATTCGTAGGACTCCTTGAAGTCCAGATCCAGAACCCCAAGCCCCATGGGGCCAATGCCGAAGCCAAACGCCAGGCACACCGCCGAGGTGGTGACCGGCATCCAGCGCAAATAGGAAGACGTTAATGCCAACAGCATCAACAGCGCGCCAAGCACGCTCATGCAGACAATGAAACTCATAATGGAAGGTTCGCCGTGAAAGCGCCTTGAAAAGAGGGCGTAACCTTGGGACTGCACTCAGGGGAAATAAGTTGAAATAATTTGTCCACGGATGGATGAGCGTGCTTTTCGCTGATCAGATCACTCTGATCGTTCCCACTTTTGCGCTCATCGTTATACACACGTCAGCCTCAACACTGATCGTGCCCATCGCTCCGCGTGGGCATGCCTCCCGTGACGCTCCGCGTCACAAATGGCACAGATTGCGGATTCAGTGAGCCGAGCGCATGACGTGGATACGCTGGAGCTTGAGCGCGCATCTGCGCCACATTCGAGAGCGGACGCGGAGCGTCCTGAGCGGCATTCCCACGCGGAGCGTAGGAACGATCAGCGTGATCTCAAGCACGCCGATCATGCCCACACCGGTGCTCAGCGTTATACCCGAGTCTTGCTGCGACCACGGGGTATGCATTCAGTCAGTCACTTTCGTCTCGGCCCCCTTTTTGCGCGTCTTCCGGACTTGTGTATAACGACGAGCGCGGAGCATGGGCACGATCAGTGTTGAGGCAGACTCATCATTCTGCGTCAGTCATTACTACCGCTCGATACTACGACTCCAGCGCGCGTTCCACTCCGGACGAATCTGATTCACCTGATCCCAGTCGATGGTCACGGCTGTTTCAAGGTACTTGTTCATCGCCTCGACCTGAGTGCGGGTCTTGTCGGTGGTCGGGGTTTTCGGGTTGGACGGGATCTGATCACCGAACTCCAGCGCCGGGGCCTGCGCTTCGGGCGTCAGCAGATAAGCCGCGAGTTTCTGAGCCAGTTCCGGCTGGGTGTTGTTGGCGATGGCGCATTCCGCCACGTTCAATACCACACCGCCTTCCTTCGGCGCTGCGTACTCCACCGGAACGCCCTTGATTTTCAAGGCGGTCACCTGGGTCGGTGTCAGCGGGAACAGCGCGGCTTCGTCGGTCTGCACCATCTCGGAAATCTTCGCCGAACTGGCGATGTACTCCAGCACGTTCGGCCCGACGGTTTTCGGCCATGCCTTGAAGCCCGGCTCGACATCCTTCTCGCTGCCACCCTGAATGCGGTTGAACATCAGGAAGCCATGCAGGCCGAAGGTCGAGGAAGCCAGCGACTGAAACACCACCTTGTCCTTGAAACGCTTGTCCGCCAGGTCCATCCACGAGGTCGGCGCAGCCCAGCCTTGCTCCTTGAACATGCGCGTGTTGTACGCCAAGCCAGTCACCCCGAGGCTGACCGCAGCAGCCTGTTCCTTGATCTTCGCCTTGTCCGGCAAGTCGTTGAGCGCCGCGCTGGGCTGCAGGGTGTCGCACAGACCCATGGAAATGGCGCGGTACATGATGCCGTCGTCGAGAAAGATGACGTGCATCTGGGGGTTGTCCTTGCTGGCCTGAACCTTGGCCAGAATATCCGCCGAGGTGCCCGGCACAATCACCACTTTCACGTTGTTGGCTTTCTCGAAGGCGGGCAGTACCTGATCGGCGTAAAGACGCTCCATCGTCCCGCCATTCATGCCCAGATAGAGCGTGGTTTCGGCGCTGGCGGGCATGGACGTGAGCAAAGCCGCCAAGGGCAGACAAGACAGACCGGTGAGGGCGACACGTTTGGCGATGTTCATAAAGGCGACCTTCCTCTGTGCAATGGGATGACGTTCGAAACGGGTTCGGGAGCAGAGCGGGGTGAGACGATGAGCGTTGAGTCGGCAACGGATAGAGCCTGTTCGGTCCGGAACCGGCCGATTGAAAAGGCATTGAGTGATATCGACGAGTGACCGGCGCAGACCCATTCAGCCAGTGCTTCGCCCGCTGCAGGCCCGATCTGGAAACCTGCACCGGCAAAGCCGAAGCCATGCAACAGGCCCGGTTGGGCAAGGCTTGGACCCAGCACCGGCTCACGATCCGGCAGATAGCCCTCGGTACCACTCCAGGTACGAATGGCCTGAGCACCCTTGAGCGGGGGATACAGTTCAACGGCGTTGCGCAGGATATCCAGCACAGCAGCCTGACCCGGCCTTGCGCGCGCCGGATCCAGCGCAAAACCCTGACCGCCACCCAGCACGCAATTGCCTCGCGCTACCTGACGTGCATAGATACCGCCGCCTTCGACGCCGGTGCTGACGTCCATGAACATAGGCAGCGGCTCGGTGACCAGCATGGCCGGGTGTCCTGAATACATGGGGACCGGCTCGTTGAATTGTGCGGCAAGCTGACCGGCCCAGGCCCCCGCGCAATTGAGCAGCCAGGGTGCGCGCAGTTTCAGGCCGTTGGCGGTTTCGACGATGAACGCCTGCCCGTCGTGATTGACCTGCGTCACCTGGGCCTGCTCGAAGACCTGAGCACCGGCCAGACGTGCGGCGCGGGCAAAGGCGGGTGAGACCAGACGCGGGTTGGCGTGTCCGTCATCGGCGCACAACGACGCGCCGACCGCGACATCACCGGCCCAGGGAAAACGCGCCCGAAGCTGGGCGCGATCCAGCAACTGCAAATCCAGTCCGAAACCCTGACTGGCCTGGGCATAGGCGCGTAGCGCGTCCATGTCCTGGTCGGAGCGGGCCAGCTTGAGATGCCCGGAGCGCTGATATTCGCCATCAATGCCGATCAGATCACGCAGATTACTCCATATCTGGTGGGCGCGTTGTGACAGCGGGAGCTGTGACAGCGGACGACCCTGACGGCGAACGCCGCCGTAGTTCACGCCGCTGGAGTGCGAGCCGCAAAAGTCACGCTCGAGCAGGGCAACGCGCTTGCCTTTCAGGGCCAGTGTCAGCGCCGCCGAAGCACCGACAATGCCGCCGCCTATGATCAACGCATCGGTTTCGATCAGCGTGCTCATGCCTGTGTCTCCACACCAAACGGAATCGGCTTGATCGGCGATTGCCCGCGCAGGCGACCGACCTCCTGCACCGGGCGCCCGCTCTCACACGCGACCAGTTCTGCCGCCGCCAGGCCACACATGCGGCCCTGACAGCGTCCCATGCCGACCCGGCACATGGCCTTGACGCGGTTCATCTCCCAGTGGCCTTCCTGCACCGTACGACGTAAATCGCCTGCGCTCACTTCCTCGCAGCGGCAGATCAGCGTTTCATCGGGAACGTTAGCCGCCCAGTCATCCGGGAACGGGAAAGCAGTTTCCAATCCATGACGAAAACGTGTGATGCGCTTGAGCTGTGCTTTCAGCCGGTCGATGCGATGCTCTTCCACGTCGCGACCACAATCCTGCAACAGACTCAACGCGGCCAGTTCTCCGGCCATTTCGGCTGCGTCGGCGCCTATGATTCCGGCTCCGTCGCCCGCCAGATAAATCTGCTCCACGCTGCTGCGTCCGGCATCGTCTCGAACCGGCAGCCAGGCGCGGTTCAGCGGGCTCCAGTCGAACCCGCAGCCCAACAGGTCGGCGAGTTGCGTCTCGCTGCGCAAGGCATGGGCGAAGGCGACAGCGTCGCACTCTAGGTCTCTGGTCTGCCCGTTGCGCTCCCAGCTCACACTGCTGACCCGTTGCTGTCCCTCGACACGCTTCAGGTGCGCCCCTTGATGCACTGCAATGCCGTGCGCCGTCAGCCAGGCGCGGTAATAAACCCCTTTGGCGAGGGTCGCGGGCTGACCAAGCAGCGCGGGAAGCGCACGGCATTGCGCGGAGAACGGTGCGCTGTCGAGCACCGCCAACACCTTGGCACCGGCCTTGGCGTACTGATAGGCGACCAGATACAGCAACGGTCCGCTGCCGCAGAACACCACCCGCTCACCAATGGCGCAGCCCTGATATTTCAGGGCAATCTGCGCTGCGCCCAGGCTGTAAACGCCCGGCAGGGTCCAGCCAGGTACAGGCAGGACCCTATCGGTCGCGCCTGTGGCCACGATCAGATGGGAGTAGTCGACATGGCCGCAAAGCCCGTCCTGAAGAACGTCGAGTCGACCCTGTTCGGCGCTCCAGACCAGCGTTTGCGGGCGATAGTCGATACTGTCCGTCAGCGCATCCAGCGTCTGGTGCACGGCGACAGCCTTGTGTGCTTCAAAGCCGTAGAGCGCTTTCGGTGAACGCTTGAAATTTTCGGGCTGGCGACGGTAGATCTGTCCGCCCCCGCGCAGCCCCTCGTCGATCAGGCAAGGCTTGATGCCATGAGCCTGTAACGTTTGCGCCGCCCGGATACCGGCAGGACCGGCGCCGATGACCACTACTCTTTCAGTGCTCACGAGCGTGGCTCCCCGGAAAGACGCCGCCCGGGCTCACGAATGACTGTCTGGCCAGCCTCCAGCACTGTCGAACAGGCGCGTACCCGCTGACCGTCACCCAGGCGTACCCAGCAATCCTGGCAGGCGCCCATCATGCAGAAACCTGCGCGTGGTTCGGCGCTGAAGTCGCTGCCGCGCAAGTGATCACTCGCAGTGAGCAGCGCAGTCAGCAGCGTGTCGCCCAGCAGGCCGCTGGCCGGCTGCCCGTCGAGGGTGAAGGACAGCGCCGGGCGGTCTTGCTCGGCCAATCGTTTAAGCAGTGCCATCGTCATGCTCCAGGCCCGGAATCAATGTTTGCCGACCAGCACGCGGTCGAGTCCGTAGACCCGGTCGAGCAGTATCATGGTGGCGGCCGTGAGGGCGATGACCAGCGCCGAAACGGCAGCCATCATCGGGTCGATGGATTCGGTGGCGTACACGTACATGCGCACCGGCAGGGTCTGTGTCGCGGGCGAAGTGACAAAGATCGACAACGTCACCTCGTCAAAGCTGTTGATGAACGCCAGCAGCCAGCCACCTGCAACGCCGGGCAGAATCATCGGCAGGGTGATCTGGCGAAACAGCGTGAAGCGACTGGCACCCAGCGATTCGGCGGCGTGTTCGGCGCTGCGATCAATGCCGATGGCAGCGGCCAGTACCAGGCGCAGCACGTAGGGCGTGATGACCAGCACGTGGGCGAAGATCAGCCAGGTGAAGCTGCCGTTGACGCCCATTAAGGCAAACAGGCGCAGCATCGCCACACCCAGCACCAGATGCGGAATGATGATGGGCGACAGAAACAGGGCGTTGAAAAAGTTGCGTCCCGGAAAGCTGTGCCGAGTGATCGCCAGTGCGGCAGGTACCGCTATCAGCGTGGCCAGCGTTGCCGACACAAACGCCAGAATCAGGCTGTTGTAGAACGAGTCAATGAAGTCTGCCCGTTCGAATACTGCCTTGAACCAGCGCAGCGAAAACTCTGTGGTCGGCAGGCTCAGGGTGTTTTCCGGCGTGAACGCCACCAGGCAGACGACCACCAGTGGCGCCATCATGAACACCACGACCAACGCATGAAACGACAGGGCCAGAGGACCGTTCTTGGACATGGATCATTCCCCCAGGGTTTTCTTGTAACGGCCTTCGATCATGCGGTTCCACGACAGCATCACCAGCAGGTTCACCAGCAACAGCGCAACGGCCAGCGTCGCGCCCATAGGCCAGTTCAACTCGGACAGGTATTGGTCGTAGATCACCGTGGCGACCATTTTCAGGCGGCGTCCGCCGAGCAGACCGGGAATCGCGAACGAACTGGCAGCCAGACCGAAAACGATCAGCGATCCCGAAAGCACACCGGGCATGACCTGCGGCAACACAATCAGTCGCATGACTTTCGCCTGACTGGCGCCCAGTGACAGCGCCGCCTGTTCTGCGGTGGGGTCGAGCTTCTGCAGCGAGGTCCAGACCGGAATGATCATGAACGGCAGCATCACATGCACCAGCGCGATGACCACTGCGAACGGGGTATACAGAAGCTTGACCGGACGTCCGCCCAGGGCTTGGATGCCCTGATTGATCAGCCCGTCCGCGCCCAACAGCAGGCTCCAGCCAAAGGCCCGCACGACCACTGAAATCAGCAGCGGCGTGAGAATCAGGATTAGAAAGATCGAACGCCATGGCGTGCCCATGCGACTCAGGATGTAAGCCTCGGGCACACCGATTACCACGCAGAGCAAAGTGACCAGCGCGCTGATCCAGAAGGTGCGCAGAAAGATTTCGTAGAAGTAGCTGTCGGTCAGCACCGCGCCATAGTTATCCAGCGTGTAGCTGTCGCTTTTGACGCCCACCTGATAGTCGAACACGTTGAACGACAGCAGCAGCGTCAGACCCAGCGGCAATACCAGCAGGCCGATATACAAGGCCAGCGCCGGAGCGGACAGCCAATAGCCGCGCCGACCCTGGCGCATTTGAGTCAGCAGGCTCATGCGCGCACCTCGTCGGCGTCCAGCACGCGCAGCAGTTCGGAGGACCAGTCCAGACCCACCGCTGCGCCTTGCTCGAGCGGTGGCTGCCCGTCGTTGCGGCGCACCACGGTCAACTCGCCAACGCCGGTCTGAATGCTGTACAGCCATTGGCTGCCGAGAAAGTAGCGGGTGACGATGCGTCCCGACAGACGGCCACAGCCAGGCGCGACCAGATCGATCTTTTCCGGCCGCAGACTGAGGGCCAATGCACCTTCGCCCGGCAACTGACGTATCTGCGGCACGCCGCTGCCGTCCAGATCACCCGGCAACATGTTGGCCTTGCCGACGAAACCGGAGATGAAGCGTGTACGCGGATGCTCGTAGAGTGTGTAGGGTTCATCGATCTGAGTGATACGTCCGGCCTGCATGACCACCACCCGGTCGCTGATCGACAACGCTTCTGCCTGATCGTGAGTCACCATCAGCGTGGTGATGCCCACTTCATTCTGGATCCGACGAATCTCGAACTGCATTTCTTCGCGCAGATTGGCGTCGAGGTTTGACAGCGGTTCATCGAGCAGCAGCACCGGTGGCTCGATCACCAGAGCACGCGCCAATGCCACACGCTGACGCTGGCCGCCGGATAACTCTCTTGGATAGCGTTCTGCGTGCTGATCCAGGCGGACCAGTTTCAACACCTTGCCGACTCGGCTCTGGATCTCGGCGGCCGGCACCTTGCGCATGCGCAGGCCGAACGCCACGTTGTTGGCAACCGTCATGTGCGGGAAGAGCGCGTAACTCTGAAACACCACACCCAAGCCACGGCTGCTGGGTTTGGCGTGAGTGATGTCGCGTCCGTCGAGCACGATGCGTCCGTCACTGACGTCGACAAAGCCGGCGATCATCTGCAGGGTGGTGGTTTTACCGCAACCGGACGGGCCCAGCAGCGAAACGAATTCACCCTTGTCCACGTTCAGGTCGGTGGCAACCACGGCATTGATCGAGCCGTAGCGTTTGGAGAGACCTTCGAGCTGCAGAAATGCCATGCCTGCTTCCACCTTATATGCACGCGCGCCGGAGCACGCTTTTGTCATGGGCAGATGCGAAGTGAGCCTTTGCAGCATTGGACGTTGGTGCTCGATCTGGGTCGGCTACCGGTTGATTGTTCAAATCGCCCCTGTGGACTGAGAGTAGGACGAAGGCTAGGATGCGCTCAATCAGGAATTTCACTGAACAACATCTTTTTTCAAATTCATTCATTGAGTGAAAAACTGTATGAGCAAGGGAATAAAAGATTCCACTGATCGGAACCATGAGCACAAGGATGTGGGTGTCGGAGCCGTTTCCAGATTGTTCGCGGTACTGCGTTGCCTGGGTGAATGCGATGAGGGCGGCGAGCGGGTGACGCAACTGGCGCAGCGCGTCGGCCTGTCCCAGCCCACGACTCACCGTTTGCTGCGCAGCCTGATGGACGAGGGCATGGTCGAGCAGGATCTACTCAGCAAGCGCTACCGGCTGAGCATCGAGTTCTTCGCGCTGGCCGCGAAGGCAGGCAATACCGGCAACCTGCGGGATCTGGTCAGGCCCAGCCTGCTTAGGTTGTCCGCCTCGCTGGGTGACTCGCTGTTTCTGCTGGCGCGCAGCGGCTTTGATGCCATCTGTCTGGACCGCAGCGAAGGACCGTACCCGATTCGCACGTTTACCGGCGACATCGGCGGGCGCGTTGCCTTGGGCGTGGGGCAGGGCAGCCTGGCCATTCTGGCGTTTCTGCCCGAAGACGAGCGCGAAACAGTGATCGCCTACAACCTGCCCAGACTCAAGGATTTCCATCTGTACGACGAGGTCTTCCTGCGCTCTGAAGTCGAGAACGTCAGGCGTCTGGGTTATGCCGCGCGCAACACCGGTGCATTGCCGGGAATGGCCGGGCTGGCGGTACCCATTCTGGACCGTAACGGCCGCGCTGTCGCGGCGCTCAGTGTCGCCACTATCTCTGACCGTCTGGGCCCGGACCGGCTGACGACAGTGGTCGAATTGCTCAAGCGCGAGGCCACGGCGATCAGTGCTCGCATCAACCCGTTTGATCCGTCATTGAGGCGTCCGAGTCAGGTTTTCGGGCAGGCTGAATAGCGGTTCGCAGCGCGCACGCCGATCTGCATGAAAAGCCGGTCAGGCCTATCCCGACCGACTCAATCCCTCGGCCTTGAACACCAGTGCCTTCAACCCGCCGTCCACGCGCGCATCGGGAAATTCCGGTGGGTTCTCCAGACGCTGCTCGTAGCGCAGGCAGGGCGCTTCGGTGGCTGTGTGTTCGATCAGAAACTCAGGCCCTACCGCCGGATCGTTCATGCAGGCCAGCACCAGACCGTCTTCCTCCAACAACTCCGGCAGGCGGCGCAGGACACGCTGGTAATCCTTGTCGAGCATGAAGCTGCCTTTCTGGAAAGAAGGCGGGTCGATGATGACCAGATCATAAGGGCCGGAGCGCGTGACCTTGGCCCAGGACTTGAACAGGTCGTGGCCCAGAAAGGTGACGCGACTCAGGTCATGTTCGTTCAGGCGATGGTTTTCGCGGCCTCGATTGAGCGCGGCGCGGGCCATGTCCAGATTCACCACATGGTCGGCGCCTCCGGCAATCGCTGCGACCGAAAAGCCGCAGGTATAGGCGAACAGGTTAAGGATGCGCTTGCCCCTGGCCTGGGCCTGCACCCATTCCCGGCCATAGCGCATGTCCAGAAACAGTCCGCTGTTCTGCTTCTTGCCGAAATCGACTTTGTAGCGCAGACCGTTTTCAGTGATGACCCACTCATCCACTTCCTCACCCGTCAGCCACTGGGTGGTGCTCTGCGGCAGGTAACGGTGTTGCAGCAGCAAGGTATGAGCCTGACTCTGTTGCCATTGAGGCGTTTCGATCAGCGCCAGCAGCAGACGATTCAGTGCGGCAAGCTCGGATTCCTGCGGCTCCTTGAACACCGACACGAGCACCACGCGTTGCATCCAGTCGACAGTGATGTGCTCCAGCCCGGGCCAGACGCGCCCGCGGCCGTGAAATAACCGGCGGGTTTCAGTCGGGACGTCGCTCAGGGCGTTGAGCAGGTGCTGTTGCAGAATGGCGAGCGCTTCGGGAGTCATGGGGCAGGGTCGGTCGGAAAAATGGCGCGTATGGTAAACCTATTTGCTTCACCGCGGCATGTACAGGCGCTGCCATCGATGCGGGATGCCGAGCGAGGCGAGCCCCAGCAATGCCGACAGGCTGGCGCTGACCAGAAGGGCGTTCAGCCCGAGTTTACGTTCGATCAGCGCCCCGATCACTGCGCCGACGAACATGCCGAACCAGGGAATCAGTTGAACCTGCCAGCCATTCTTCCGCTCACCCATCAACCAGCGACCCAGGCCACGTCCGAAGCGGGACAGGGCACCGGTCACGTAGGTCAGCCCAACCGACTGGCCGTTTACCTGCTCAACCGCAGCGTTGAGCATGCCCATCGCCAGAATCGCCCAGACCAGCGCCAGCAGATTCTTCTCCATTGGCCAGGCAGCGGCCGCACACAACAGCGTCGCGACGACCAGCAGCAGCGGCAATGCACGACGATTACCCAGTCGGGCTATGACAATTCCCAGCGCGTTGCCCGCAATGAACACGCCGATCGCCAGCGTCAGGCGAGCGGTCATGCCCATGTCTCCTTCGCTTAGCGCCACTGCCAGTCGCGTGGTGTTGCCGCTCATGAAGGAAACAAAATCGCCCGTTGCCATGAAGCCAATGGCGTCCGTCATGCCCGCCAGAACCGAAAGACTGGCGGCCAGAGTCATGCCGACCCCGGTCCGCCGTTTCTGTAACGCCAGGTATCGAACACGGGTATGAGTGAACGCTGACGGCATCGACGGCTCTCTGAAACGTTAGGACTGCGGGATCAACAGGCTACTTGGGTCAGCGATTCAAGGCAGTTTGGCGCGGACGATTCGCTTCGCCCTGACCTCATCGGCATAAGCCTTGAGCTGGTCGGCGTCGCTGTAAAGGCGATTGACCATTTGCAGAACGGCCGTGACATCGACCTCTTTCATCTGTGAAGCGAGCTTGAGAATTTCATCTGCGGTGGTTTCGAGGTTGGTGGCCGTGCCCTTGAGGTGCTTTTTCAGCTCCTGGGTCGACTTGTTGAGCGCCATGGGGTGTCCTGTCAGAAGTCGTTGAATTCCATACCCTGAGCATGGCTTTTTCTGCGTGTGTGCGCAATCCGACAAACGAAGTGTGATCGGGATGCTGAGAATAAACACGCAGCACGCCCGGCCGCACGGTCAATCGTCGCGTGTCAGGACTTCCAGCAGTTCTATGTCGAAGCTCAGGTCGGATCCCGGCTGAATGTGGGCGCCCATTTTTCGGTCGCCGTAGGCGAGGTGAGCCGGAACGAACAGCGTGCGCCGGCCTCCGACTTTCATGCCCATCAGGCCCTGATCCCAGCCCTTGATCACGCGCCCCGTGCCGATCACGCACTGAAAAGGCTTGCCGCGCTCGTGGGAAGAGTCGAACACCGTGCCGTCGGACAGGGTGCCGGTGTAGTGGGTAGTGATCAATGCGCCCTTGACCACGGTCTTGCCGTCGCCAATCTGCAGATCGGTTATGAGAAGTTCGTTGTTCATTGCCCTATATCTCCTTGCGTATGCGGGCAGCTTTCTCGCAGAAACTTAAGCATCTGACAAGCACTGAAACGCAAACGGGGAAGCCTCAGCTTCCCCGTCCGGTGTTGCAGGCTGGCCGCTTACAGATTCTGCGAGCTGACAACCATCGCCTGAGCGATATTGGCTTTCTGTTCCTGAGTAAAGCCGTCCCACACATTGACCTTGGCGTAGTAGCCCAGACCGGCCAGGCAATACAAACTCAAGGTCAGAATGATAGCGACGGACACGAAGGTCCAGCGGCCTTCATCGTTTTCACGGGTGAAATCACGGGATTCGCTGTACTGCGATCCTCGGGAGAGCAGGCCGGAAGACAGGCGCTTGAGCCACTGGAACAGATGAACGACAACGATACGCAACATGAAGCAAGATCCTCAAAGGTCAGAAAACGGGTTGGTTGCCATGCGTGCGATTCATCGGCCGCATGGCCTGCAAAAGCTGAAAACGAAAAAAGCCCGTCTATGACGGGCTTTCTTTTTATGATTCTTGTCAGGTGGCGTCAGGGATTAGCCCTGCGCAGGTGTGACGTTATTGCAACATTTTAAAACAATTGCTCAGCGCCATCTACCGTACATCGGGCGTCGTCAGACAACTGGTCGTGCATTCGGGTGCGACAAAACGTCGCCAGGCAGGGCTTACGAGAAGTAGGGCAGCGGTTCAGCAGTCAACTCTTGTAATACTTATTCCGCGCGCGGATTCGATCTGTGTATTGTAGGATCATCGCCCGTATCAAATTTCAGGACCGTATGAACACCCTCCAGGAACCTCCGAGTCGTTTTCCTTCCTCAGCATCAGGCTGGCCATTCCTCTGCACCCCATGCGGTATAACGCCTAATTCAAGCCTTGCTTCATCCCCTTTCTCGCGTATTGCCTCTGCCCAAGTCTATTCAGCCTGTCTGGATGCATCTCAGCATTCGGCGCTGAATCTCCGTGCGCAGCTCAACGCATCAGGCGCTCCCGCCCACTATTCTGTTCAGAAGGCTGAATAACTCCCATGGAATGGATTGCTGACCCCACGGCCTGGCTTGGCCTGCTGACTCTGATCATTCTGGAACTGGTACTGGGTATCGATAACCTGGTGTTCATTGCCATCCTGGCCGACAAGCTTCCACCCGCACAACGCGACAAGGCACGTGTGATTGGTCTTTCGCTGGCACTGATCATGCGCCTTGGCCTGCTGGCCAGTATTTCCTGGATGGTGACGCTGACCGAACCCCTGTTCGAGGTCTTCGGCAAGACGTTCTCCGGCCGTGACCTGATCATGCTGTTCGGTGGTGTATTCCTGCTGTTCAAGGCCACCATGGAACTGCACGAACGACTCGAAGGGCACGTCAGCCAGAAGGCTGGCAATGCGGGTTACGCGTTGTTCTGGCCTATCGTGGCGCAGATTGTGGTACTTGATGCGGTGTTCTCGCTCGACGCGGTGATTACTGCGGTGGGTATGGTCGAGCATCTGTCGGTGATGATGATCGCGGTGATCTTCTCCATCGGCCTGATGATGATCGCCAGCAAACCGCTGACCAAGTTCGTCAACAGTCGCCCGACCGTCATCATGCTGTGTCTGGGCTTCCTGATGATGATCGGTTTCAGCCTGACCGCTGAAGGCCTGGGCTTCCACATTCCGAAAGGCTATCTGTATGCGGCCATCGGTTTCTCGATCCTGATCGAGGTCTTCAACCAGATCGCTCGCAAGCGCAGCAAGAAGTCCGCTCATGGTCATCTTCCACGTCGCGAACGTGCTGCCCATGCGGTCATGCGTCTGTTGGGTGGTCGCCGACTGGAGTCGGGTGATGTCGACGAAGAAATCATCGAAATGATGGAAGGCGAAAGCACCGAGCCGGTGTTCGACCGCCGCGAGCGGGTGATGATCAGCGGTGTACTGCAATTGGCAGAGCGTCCGATCCGTACCGTCATGACGCCGCGCGCCGAGATCGATTACATCGACCTGAGCGAAGACGCCGACAAGATCCGTCTGAAACTGATGCATTCATCCTATTCACGCCTGCCGTTGATCGGCGAGGGCGGTATTGATGAACCGCTGGGCTTCGTTCACAAGAAGGAACTGCTCAAGGAGCTTCTGTCCGGTAACGAGCCTGACCTGAAGCTGCTGTCGCGCAAGGCCATCAACCTGCTCGACAACTTCACCATCCTCAATGCACTGGAACAGATGCGTAAGGAGTCGACCCATATCGCGTTCGTGGTCAACGAATTCGGTGATTTCATCGGTGTGCTGAGCATGACCGACATTCTGGAATCGATTGCCGGCCAGTTGCCTGATGCCAGCGAAGTGGAAGGGCCGGACATTGTTGCGCAGGGTGATGACTTCATCGTCTCGGGCGCGTTGAACCTGAGCCTGATCCGCGAGCGGACCGGTTTCCAGGCCAAGGCCACCGACGATTACCAGACGCTGGCCGGGCTGGTCATGAGCCTGCTGGATCGTCTGCCAACCATGGGCGACAGCCTCCACTGGCAGGGTTGGGACCTCAAAGTGGTCGGTGTTGAAGAGCGCCGCGTCACCCGTGTGCTGCTGCAGCGCCAACCCGAAATGGGTGCTGGCAAATAGCGATATGAAACGTGAGTGAGAAACGGGCCGAAAGGCCCGTTTTTCGTGGCGTTGCGGTTTGTCGTCCGGTCGCAATGAAGGCATTTCAAGCGTGGTCTATTCTGCGTCAACCACGTGGCTTCACCGTGCAGTCAGCCACTTCATAGCGGAGACTGCCATGACTGCTGCCTTCATCTTCAACCCCAACCTGACCTATGACGTTATCTCCAGCCGCAAGCGCTATCCGGTGTGGCGCATTCGCGAACGCAAGGTCTACGCCTACCTCGAACATGACCCGCGACGGGACTGGAGTGGCGAAATAGGCACGCTTAGCCTGGGGACCCCGCAACGGCTGGTCGACCACGACGGGCAGACCATCGCCTACATCGTCGGGACCGAAGTGCGTGACACCAAGGGACACCGATTCTCGCTGAGCGAGGTCAAGGAATGAGTCGCCAGGCACAATGCAGCTTCAAGGGATGAAAAACTGAGGGATGCAGGGAAGATGGCTCCCATCAAGGTCGCAACCGGACCAGACGTGAGGGAGCCTGCACCAGATTATTTGCGGCGTGGGCGTGACACAACAGACTCGATATTCTTGCGACCGATCAGCAGGGTCCGCGCAGGTTCCTGAACTTCAGGGGCATCGCCCAGCCACTTGAACATCACCAAACAATCCACCAGCCCCAGGCGGGCATGCCGATAAGCCTTGGGCAGGCGACCCACTGTCTCAAAACCGAGCTTGTGCCACAGCGCGACCGCCACTTCATTGGTGGCAACCACTGAATTGAACTGCATGGCCAGAAAGCCGCTGTCGCGCGCCAACTGCTGCGAGTGCTCACACATCAACCGCGCCACCCCACGACCCCGCGCTGCGTCCGTCACCATATAGCCACAGTTGCAGACATGACTGCCCGGACCTGCCGCATTCGCCTTCAGGTAATAACTGCCCAACACCTTGCCATCCTCTTCCGCAATCAGCGTGTGCTGTGGCAGCTTGAGCCACAAGTCACGAGCCTGCTCGAACGTCAGCGCCGGGTCGTAGGCGTAGGTTTCCCGGGCCTGAACGACTGAGTGGAAGGTCGGCCAGAAATGGTCGAAGTCGTCCGGGGTCATGGGGCGGATGTGGATCATTGGAGGACCTTTGGTGAAAGTGTTTCGGGCTGAGCGCGATGGAGAGCACCTTATTCGTTGGGTGGGGAGGGTGCAAGGGGAGCAGTGATCCGCGATGACTGCGGTTCGTATGGGCGAGCCACTCACCGTGCACCCTGATCCACTTGATACAGGAAGGAAAAGTTGTCCGCCTTGGGGGATATATCGATTCCTTCGGCTTCCAGAGACCGATAGTACTCTTCAATGTTCAAGGTATCGCTTAGGCGAGCTTTCACGATGCACGGTGATTGCTGCCATGAGTAGCGCTTCAACTGCTCGGTGAGCTGTTTTGCACCACTTGCTTTCCAGCCGTTTATCGTTTGGTCCCGCCATCGGCGTTCAGGTCTTCCGGTTTGTACATCATGAGCGGCAGTAACTGGGTCCAGATGCCGACTTTGTTCCAGCACCGGCAGGTCTGGCAGAGGATGAGTAACGTCCATGTAACGCTGCAGGCAATCCCAGAATGCCAACGCATTGACCCTGTCCAGCCCCAGCGCATGTACCTTGACGGCCAGGCAAAGTTTTTTATTGGTATAGCGGTGGTACAGCCAGATGGCATAGTCATGAGAACCATGGCCTGTCGGCATGACCCGGAGTACCGGATCAAACTCCTCGAACGGTGCGACGAACAATTTTCTGAAGCGCCGCTTGAAGCGCACCATCCCGTCGATGCGGTTGAACTCACTGCCATCGTGCTTGCTGAACAGGCTGTAAAGGTGCAGCAGAGCATCGCACCCTATAGCGCCCATGAAGTAAAGGAAGGTGCCGATCCAGAGTGAGATGTGCATTTCGGTCGAGCCCCATAGCGTGCCGGTAACCCATAGGACAACGCTGGAGCAGACAACGAAACCCGAGAGATTTAAATAGTGCCCGGCTTTTCTGGTGGTTATGGAAAGTAATGGAGAGGCGAAAAGCAAGACGGCTGATAGTGTGGCAATCAGGGTGGCAAGCGCAGTGCCAGGGTTGCCGTTACCAACTTCGGATTCTATATCTGCGAGAATACCTACCCCCCAAAATAACCATAAAAAAGAAAAACAAACTATTTTCAAGGCAAACATCAACTGTGGGATGTTCCCAGAGTATTGGAAACGCCAACGCTGAGCATCACAATAGGCTTCCGGCTCTTTGTCTTTTTCCTGGTTTTCGTAGATTTTATGCTCATTCGCCTGAAGCTGGGCTGTGACCTCCATTGCGGAATCCCAACCGGCGTAATGCCCAAAAGAGAGGGGGGTAGCGCTCTTGGCATTGCAGTGGGAATTCTTGATAGGCGAGGGAAGGTGCTTTGTCCTATCGCTACGGTAGGCGGTAGTTTTGTAGGCGATGATACTCGGCTTCATAGGGGATGCTCATTTATTTCAACCTGCCAATACAGTGCCTCTTTATCTGATAGATCACCTCTTGGTAGGCGACGATTGGCGTTTGTGAAAGGTTTCCAATTTGCAGGTGTTGGCTGTGGCAGGATGAGGGGGTGTTTGCCAGGCTCCGCGTAAAGCTCGGCTTGCAGGAAAATTTTTACACCTTCAGTCATTTGGTACCGGTAACGCTGTCTCATACTGAGAACAGGCGTTTCGAAAAAAGAAGGCAGCACGTAGATTATGCTAGTGGCATCCAACGCTATCGCCCCGAGCTTCGGCGAGCCTGTAGTCTGTTTTCTATATTGTCGGACAGCGAATGCCTGACCAGTGTCCAGACTTGACAAGAACTCTTCTCCGAATAGTTGAAGCCGCTGGTCTTCGTGACCAAACATCGCCAGTAAAGGGGATGTGACCAGTACCAACCAGTCGCTATCATGGAGGGGTTTCATGTCGGGACGAGATGTTTTTGAATAGGCACTGGGTGCGCTGAGATGCAAGCGTGTTTGATCTGCATGCTCAACAACTGTTAGATGTTCGGCCGACGCTTTGTCACGCCAATCTGCGAGCCGCATAGCTGTGATCTTCGGTTTGCCAATGATCCCTAAAAGTTGTTGATAGGCCGTAAACGGGTCGCTCAGGTGTTTGAAAGGGTCTTCGCGTCCGGCGGCTTCTTCCTGGATCGTGGAAAAATGAATGCCAAAAGGGCCATTTCGAGTGATCAGCTCGGCATCGCTGTCGGTGAGCAGATTGGCAACGATTGCTCCGCCAAGGGCGAACACTGCACCGATTATCAAAAGGTAGGGATTAATTGAAAGACCAAGAGCATAGGCTCCCCATGCGGCGTTCCCAACTGCAACAGAAATATAGGCCACAGCCAGTGAGCCGTTACCTGAGTTGTAGGCTCTGTAGCTGTCCCAGAGAGCGAGCGACGCCCCTACGAGTGTTGCGATAGCACCCGCCATCCTTAACAAGGGAAGATTGGGACTTCCAGTTTGTCTTTTCAGATTAGCGGCCCACCCCGCTGAAAGCTTCGCGACCTGTATGCGAGGCGTCAATAAATACGACTCGGCAGCACTACCAAAAAATAATTTACTGTGATTCCCCAGCGCTGCAATCAAATCAACAGCTGCTGACAATGAGCCCATAAAGCCTCGTTTTTTTTCTCCTCTGCTTTCAAAGTCTGTATAGGCTTCCACCTGCACCATCAAGTTATAAATTGCAAAACCCACCATCAATGTAGGCACCACCTTGGTCGCCTCCAGCTTCCGGCTGGCATCACTTAACGCAAGCCGGAAATTGCTGTAACGCGCCAGTTCCGGGTGGTCTTTTGCCACAGCTATAACATTCAGATTACGCGTCAGAGGCTTGTTGGTCTGGCTACCCTTGGGGCTCGTGCTGGCCAGTTTTTCTCCACTGAGACTGTGGAGTGAGGCGTAGCGATAGTTTTTTCTAGTTAACGCCGAGCGTTCAACCTCTGTCAGGCCATTTCGCAAGCCACCACCCTGTACACCTATGACTACGTAATCCCGCTCCAGCGCCTCGCCGAAGGTAATGAGACGGATGCCCGCCATTTTTTTCGACAGGCTTGAAAGCGTGGTGAACGTAGGGGAAAAGACGCGATCAAGGCTGATATTAGATGCGCTTTGCGACAGCCGGCTGATATGCGCAACTACGTTGGCACCAAAGATATCCAGCAGATCGCCAATGAAGTAAGACAGCCCTTTACCTGCACCGGCCCAATCCACATCTCCCATGAGTGATGCACCGAGCATGAGCGTGCTCAGGCCCATTGCTTCGGGCTTGGGGGGTTGATCGTTGTCACGCAATGCCATCAGACGTTTGACTGCTTCAGGGGTTTGCTCAGCAGTTCTGGATAGCAGCAAATCACCCAAGGGATGTTCTGCTTTCAGCAGTCCCTTTATCAAGCTGTCAACGGATTTGAGCAGCGGTTCGGATTCCTTACTGATACACATGGCGTCTGCTCTGGTCGGCAGTTGGTTCAGTACACCCAATACCTCAGCCATCAGGCTGTAAGGCTCCAGCAAGGCTTCGTCGTAACGATGCGTCCAGTCCAGTAGAACGTCAGGTAGTTTTTTGTCGAGCAGGCCAATCAAGCGCTCGAGGTGCACAGCTATCTGGATGCGGCAATTTTTACGGTCCTGCTCGAATACGGCCTCGTACAACCTGGGTATATCAATCTCATCCTTCAGGCTCGATAACGGCCCGGCAAGCACGCTGTAAAGCACCTGCGCGTAACGCCCATAAGGTTGATGCAGCACCAGCGCGTTGAGGGTCTGCAGATAAGCCGCGTGATGTCGGATCTGCGAGGTGGCGTGGCGTACCGCAAACAACGGATCTTCCAGGATGACACCCACGAGATGGTTATTGCTCCGCAAGTTGTAAGTATCAAGCAGATCAGCACTTGACTCGGTCTGCGGAAGAGGCGGTGGAGGTGTTTGCTTGAGGTGCGCTGCCAATTCCTCCTGACGAGTCTGCAAGCGTTTCATAAGCGTCGTTTCATCGAATGTTGTGAATGCAGGAGTAAAATCCAGCGGATCTTCCAGTGCACTTTCGATGTTGAAGTCCCGGGCACGCAGCCCGGATTTAAGGCGTGTCATAGGCACGCTTGGATTGGCCTGAGTGGTTTTCCAATGCTCGGATCCCACCACGGCCGTATCCCACGCTCTTGCGATGTGCTGGCAGCGCGATTTGATATGAGCCGGATCGCTTTCAAGCCACTTTATGTACTCCCAGGTCCATGGCAATTCGCTGTAGGCCATCATGAACTGGTCGGCGACAAACCGGCTCTGCAACAACATGGGCAGAAGAATGGCGTGCTGCTTTATCCCAATCGCTTCTCGCTGATCCGCATCGCCGTTACCCTCTGCCATGGCTCGCCAATGAGAAATGTCCACTTCGAACAGTTGCCCTTCGCCATCTGCCTCAAGCTCTCTCCAAAGCACGCTCTTCCAGAAAACATAAATCCGACCGCGTCGAGGAAAAGCCCCGCGAGGTGATTGTCGAGGTTCATCGTAGCCCGGCAATCTTGCCAGCGGCACGATAGCGATAAGGGTGTTGCGCTGGATGTCCTCCTGTTCCTTTGTAGCCTTGGTGTCACTCAATAAGGGAATCTGCACTACACCGCCATCTTGACGCGGGATATGTAAGGCGATACGTGCTCGCCTATCGTCAAGGTATTCGGTTCTCTTGCGTGTGCCGCGAAGGGTTTCGCTGTCGCTGAACTCATTCATACATCTTCCTCTGGAGCCAGAATTTGCAGTTGGCTTCCCATGGCAGGATCCCCCCAGACATCAACGATGAGAGCTTCCAGAACAGGCTGCTCTGTGTTCTCAGGTTTGGTATTTGCAGGGTTGGGACCTTTGGTATTGTTTCCAGATGCTGATGTATCAGCGGCCTTGGGTGTTTCAGGCAGCAACGCAGCGACCCCGGAGCCAACGCCCGGAGAGCCCTCGCTGTTGAGCTTTACCAAAGGCCCGCTTACCGTCACTCCTCCCGAATCGATCTTGATAAAGCTACCGCCCACCTTGAAGGTGATCTCCAGTCCGGCCTCGATAACCACCTGATCGCCCGCCTCTAAATGAATCTCATCTCCGACGTCCGCGAGCAGGGCTTCGCCGACCTTGATGTGTTGCTTGCCGCTCACGGTGAGGTGATCGTCCATGCGTACTTCAGTCAGGCGGCTGCCGTCGATCGCGCGATGCTCCTCGGCCTTGAATTCGCTGTAGCTGTTGGCCTCGACCCGGTCATGCCGTTCGTGACCGACGCGGATTTTCTGGTCGTGCTGGATGTTCTGGTCCCAATCGCGCTGGGCATGAACGTAGATTTGCTCCTGACCGGCGCGATCCTCTATGCGCAGTTCGTTGGAACCTTTACCGCCTGGGCTGCTCAGGGTCTTGAACACGCTGCGGGTCTGGTGGGCGGGCAGCGGGTAGGGCGGGGTGTGTTCAGCGTGGTACAGACAACCGCTGATCAACGGACGGTCGGGATCGCCTTCGATGAAGGTCACCAGCACCTCCATGCCGACCCTTGGAATGATCATGCCGCCATAGCGGTCACCCGCCCAGCTCGAAGACACGCGCAGCCAGCAACTGCTCTGATCCGTGACCTGACCATCGCGATCCCAGTGGAACTGGACCTTGACGCGGCCATGTCTGTCGCAATGAATCTCTTCACCCGCCGGGCCAGTCACGACGGCTGTCTGGCTACCGGCAATGCGCGGTTTGGGATGGCGCAGGGATGGCCGAAACGTGACTGATCCGGGTATGGCCCTGAAGGTGTTGCGATAGCCCTGGCGCAACTCGCCTGCGCCCGAGTGTTCGTTTGATGCTGCCGCTTCCAGCACTTGCGGCTGACGACCTTCATGCCGGATCTCGGTCAGCAGCCAGAGTGCGTTCCACACCGCCTGAGGATGCTCGCTCAGTGGCAGGAAATGCCCGCTGACCAGCCGTGGCTGATCACTGTGCCCTTCGGCGAGCTGGAAGTCGTGGCGATGGCGCTCCAGAGCGCGGGCGGCCAGATGGCTGCCGCGGTCACGATGGGTGAACAGGCCGGGGTAATCGTAGTCCTCAAGGTCCGGCTGGGCGTCGCCGGGTACTGCGCCTTGCATGGTCAGGCGCGGTTTTTCGAAATGGTAATCGCGGCGCGTGGTGCGGCTCGGTCGGGTTTCAAGCCGCAGGTTGAAGCGCTGGATGACGGGCGTGTCGGCGACCATTGCGCTGTCTTGTCGATACACCACGGGCGCCAGTGTGGGAAACACCGCCTGATCTTCGCCGAACACCAGCAGATGGGCAGTCGGACTGTGTTCGAAGTGGTAATGCAGGCCTTCTTCCTCGCAGAGGCGCTGTATGAAGTGCAGGTCCGATTCGTGGTACTGAACGCAGTACTCGCGCTCGGGATAGACGCTGGCGAGCTGGAAGCGATAGGTGGTGGCCAGCAGGCCGTGCTCTTCCAGAATCCGGGCAATAATCTGCGGCACCGTACGGTGCTGAAAGATCCGTTGGTTGGTGCGGTGGCTGAGGCGAGCCAGATGCGGACGGAGGGTGACCGAGTAGCGGGTCAGGCGTTGCCCCGAATCGCCCTGGGCGACACGGTCGATCAGCCCGTGAATGCCACTGTTATCGGGTGCAAACTGCAGAAAGGCAGGTCTGTTCAGCAGGCTTTCCAGATACAGTCCTGACGACTCGCTGACCAGCTCCAGCGTAAACGCGAAAGGCTGACTGATCGCTTCGTGGCCTTTGAAGGCGAGTACCTGAAAGCCATGATCGATGCCATCAAGGTTGAGCGTGAAATGACGTTTGCTTAAAGATTCAGACCTCATGGCTTAGTCCCATGTTGAAGTGAGCCAAGAACCATCGACCCTTTCGGGTCGATGGCGTTAATTACTCAGCTTTCTCTTTCCCATGGGTGCGCCAGTCGTCAGAACCAGAGGTTCCGCACGTTTCATGAGTCCAGGTGATTTTCCGGTAAGCGAAATGTACGTCCTGAAGGTGGGTGAAGCTGGCCTTGGCAGGATCCTGGCAGTTGTGCATGTAGTCCTTTATTTGGACGATCGTGGCGTCGGTCAAAAGAGTTGTGTAGTAAAGCTCCTGATTGCCT
The DNA here is from genome assembly GCF_900184295.1 of Pseudomonas viridiflava. NCBI lineage: Bacteria > Pseudomonadati > Pseudomonadota > Gammaproteobacteria > Pseudomonadales > Pseudomonadaceae > Pseudomonas > Pseudomonas viridiflava. The sequence goes on along the minus strand of NZ_LT855380.1, from coordinate 3,390,011 downwards.
TTGACTGATGTGCGGTACCACTGGATCTTGACTTCACTCAAGCACTCGCCCGACGTCAGTGCTGCCTGGAGCAACGGTGAGGCTTTATCGAAAATTTTCGTGATACATAAAGGCTTGTGTATCCGCAGTCCGCTGGGTTGGCCCGTCTGGGGATCGCAAGGAATGACAACCTCATGGCTGAAAGCTTGCACCAGCGCCTGATCTTCGTGACCTTCTTGGTAAATATTGCCCACTGAATGCGCCGTGAACGCGTCTCTAGTTATAAGTTCCTGATTGGTCCCTGTGATGGATATGTAAGCAGGTGTTGCCATTATAAAGTCTCCTGATATTTGATTGGTCAGCCAGAACTCAACGTGCCAGCTATTCGGTTCCTAACAAAAACTATGCCAATTAATGGTATGCCCAGTATCTCAAGGCTTTGATCAAACACCGATGGGGCTTCTTGTTCGCAGGGCGCTACTGGGATGCCGAAAAACGCGCATGTTCTTGCGCACTTGGGAGATTCTCTGCGCAGTCGTATGGATACCCCAATATCTATTAGGCTAGGAAGGTTGGGTTTGGCGCAGTATTCGGTGAGGGTGCGCAAAAAGCAGCGCAGTTGATCAAGCGTCAAACAGTAGGGTGCGTAATTTATGCGTTCGAAAACGTATTATATGAGTTCACAAGCATCATCTGCTTTTGCTTCCTACATTTAAGCTATTCGGCGGTGTAGGAAAAATCTGAAAAGATGCTGTGTGGTATTGGTTTGCTTGTTAAACGGATTCTGAGCAGTTACTGTTTGCGCCGTTGACCAATAGCGGCCATTAACAATACTTGACGCGTAAAGGAGGTAACAGCTAATGACTCATTTTGATACATTGTCTGGGCGTTACCTCCACTTGATAAAAAGTCCTGTTTCCAGCCATGGTTATGCGGGCAGCGATGTGCGATTTTCCGAAGAGTTTGAGGCCTTGGAGGCACGATTGAGTAGCGAGCAATCGGTTCTGGGTACTGGAAATGTCGACTGGTTAAAGGTTCGTGAAGAAAGCGAAAGAATTCTGCGTGATCAGTCTAGAGATCTTCGTGTCGCCTGTTGGCTGACGTGGGCGCTATATAAAGCTGAAGCGTTTCCAGGATTATTGGCGGGTACTTGCATGTTGCGTTATCTCTGCGAACACCACTGGCCAGTGTTACACCCGGTCAAGCACAGGACTCGTATTGCCGCTTTTTCATGGTTAGTAACCAGGCTTGACAGGGTCCTCGTCGACGATGTGTCGATAAAACAACAGCTTTCGTTGTTCCAGCGTTTGTCCGATCATCTGGAAGGACTGGACGAATTGCTGAGGCATCATCTGGGTGAAGAAGCGCCATTGATCTTGCCGACTCGCAGGCGATTGGCCCGAATGCTCCAGGCCGCCTCGCAAAAAGAAAGCAAGCCCACGATTGCTGAGCAGGTCAAGGAAGTAGCCACTCAGTTTTTCAGCCATCCTTCTGTGGAGAATGACAAGGATGCCCGCAAGGCACTTGGTACGCAGCAGGATATAACCCAGTCATTGTGCGCCTGGTGGTTAAGGCAAAAGGCTACTGATGTCCGAGCGTTGCGTCTGAATCGCACGGTGCTCTGGCTCACGGTTGATACCGCCCCGAAGTGTAACGCCGAGCGCATAACAGCATTGCGTAGCGTGCCCGTAGATCGATTGAACAATTATAGAGAACGCTTTGAACAAGGCAAATATGCGGATCTGATTGTGGATCTGGAGTTGAGCATCGCCCGCTCTCCCTTCTGGTTCGACGGTCAGCGCAGGGTATGGGAATGCCTGCAAGCGCTCAACGCGGAACTCTCAATGCGTGAAGTTGAAGTTCAGTGCGCACTTTTTTTGCACCGAGTACCTGGCATCGCCGAATTGCGTTTCCATGACGGAGTGCCCTTTGCTGACGATGAAACACAAGGTTGGATATCGACGCATGTGATGCATCACGTACTTCCTCCCCAGCCTGAACCCGCTCAGACCAATACCGGCGTTCAGCCAGCATGGAATGTTGTTATGGGCGAAATCATTCAAAGGCTACATAAGGACGGCCTGAAGGCTGCGGTCAAGGAGTTAACGTGGCACCTGACAAATGCGAAGAGTGAGCGTGAACGTTTTTTCTGGCAATTCAACATTGCTCGTGTCTGCCACCGTGCCAAAAAATATGAGTTAGCCAGGGTTCAACTTGAATTGCTTGATCAAGAGCTTGAGATGAAGGGGCTTGGAAGCTGGGAGGCCGAAGCATTCCTAGAGATTTCCCGGCTTCTATACAGTTGTCACGAGAAGCTTCCGCCTGATCGGATTTCACGAGTGAGTAAGGACGAAGTCTACCGGCGGTTATGCAAGTATGATTTTGAAGCCGTGCTGAACAAAACGTAAGTACTGTGATAAGAAAAGGAGTAACTGCAGTGGCAAAAGAAGGCTCTGTCGCGCCCAAGGAACGTATAAATGTTACTTTCAAACCGGCAATTGGTGATGCACAGGAAGAGATAGAACTCCCCTTAAAACTGTTGGTGTTAGGTGATTTTATTCAGCGAGCTGATGAACGAAAGCTCGAAGACCGCAAGTCGATTAATGTGGATAAAAACAACTTTGATGATGTGCTCGCGAAACAGAATCTGAGGCTTTCATTGAGCATTCCCAATCGTCTGCAGGATGAAGGCGAGGCTGAAGAGTTGGCGATTGATGTCCGCGTCAACGCAATGACTGATTTCAACCCGGCCAGCCTTGTAGAGCAAATTCCAGAGCTCAGGAAACTCATGGAGTTGCGTGACGCCTTGATGGCTCTCAAGGGGCCGTTGGGCAATGCGCCTGCCTTTCGCAAGGCGATTGAAAATGTGCTTGCCGACAAGGCTTCGCGTGATCGAGTGCTTGGCGAGTTGGGACTCGACGCTGTAACGGAATGAAGTGTCTGGAACGTCAGGAAGAAAATCTATGAGCACCACCGCTGCACAACAGGATAACCACGAGAATGTCGAGTACGGAATTCTCGATCAGATTATCGCCGAGACCAGAATGTCTCCCGGCGACGAAGCCTATGCGATAGCCAAGCGTGGCGTTGCCGCTTTCATCGAGGAGTTACTGAAGCCACATAACAGTGCCGAGCCGGTAAAGAAGGCGCTCGTTGATCGAATGATCACCGAGATCGACGTCAAGCTGAGCCGTCAGATGGATGAAATCCTGCACCATTCCGAGTTTCAGTCGTTGGAATCCTCATGGCGCGGCTTGAAATTGCTCATCGACCGAACGGACTTCCGGGAAAACATCAAGGTCGAGATGTTGAGCGTTTCGAAGCAGGACCTGCTCGATGACTTCGAAGACTCTCCCGAAGTGGTCCAGTCGGGTCTGTACAAACACGTTTATACCGCAGAGTACGGTCAGTTCGGGGGGAATCCGGTAGGTGCGATTATCGCAAACTACTACTTTTCGCCCAGTTCTCCGGACGTCAAGACAATGCAGTACGTTTCCAGCGTAGCCTGCATGGCACATGCGCCGTTCATCGCCGCTGCGGGACCTCAGTTTTTTGGGCTCGAGCAATTCACCAGCCTGCCTGATCTCAAGGATCTGAAGGACCATTTTGAAGGTCCGCAGTTTGCCAAATGGCAAAGTTTTCGTCAGCAGGAGGACGCTCGGTACTTCGCATTGACGGTCCCTCGGTTTCTGCTTCGCAGCCCCTATGATCCTCAGGAAAATCCGGTCAGGACATTCGCCTACCGGGAGAACGTTGCGAATGCGCACGAACATTATCTCTGGGGTAACACCGCTTATGCGTTTGCTACCCGGTTCACGGACAGCTTCGCCAAGTTTCGCTGGTGCCCCAATATCATAGGGCCGCAGAGCGGTGGAGCAGTTGAGGACCTTCCTCTGCATCACTTTGACAGCCTGGGTGAGATTGAAACCAAGGTGCCGACTGAAGTGCTGGTGTCCGATCGCCGGGAATACGAACTTGCAGAAGAGGGCTTCATTGCGTTGACGATGCGCAAGGGCAGTGACAACGCCGCTTTCTTCTCCGCCAGTTCCGTACAAAAGGCCAAATTCTTCGGCAACAACCCGGAAGGTAAGGTGGCCGAGCTCAATTATAAGTTGGGTACCCAACTGCCCTACATGATGATCGTCAATCGCCTGGCTCATTACATAAAGGTTCTTCAACGCGAGCAGATCGGATCATGGAAAGAACGTACGGACCTTGAGCTTCAACTCAATAAGTGGATACGCCAGTACGTTTCCGATCAGGAAAATCCTGGTGCCGAGGTTCGCGGTCGACGGCCCCTGCGTGCCGCACAGATCACGGTGAGTGATGTTGAAGGCGACCCCGGCTGGTATAGGGTTGCGCTTAACGTGCGTCCGCATTTCAAGTACATGGGGGCCGCTTTTACATTGTCGCTGGTTGGGAAAATGGACAAGGAATGATTCGCTGCACGAGTCTTTTCGAAAGGCTGGCCGGGGTGTCTGAAAAGCGGCCCGGTTCGAACCAGGAAACGCAGCTTGTAACGTCAGTTGCCAGTCATCTTTCAAGAATGTTGAGCACTCGGGCGGGCAGCGTACAAACGCTGCCCGATTACGGGCTTCCGGATTTGAATGACCTGCGATTCAGCCTCAACGACGTGATGCGCAATTCCCGGACAGTCATTGAAGATTTTATTTGTGCCTATGAGCCGCGACTTATGAATGTCCGTGTCGTTGCCAAGCCACGCGACGACGATGCGCTTGAACTGAGATTCGACATCCAGGCGTTTCTGAATGTCGACGGTGTGAACCGGGACGTGCTTTTTCAAGCGGTGCTCAATGGCCGAGGGCGCGTCGATGTGAAGGTGTGATCAATTTTGCCAGGAGCGGAGTGCCTGTTTGAACTTGCATGTCAGGCACGTCGTCCCTCACGCCTTTAATCGCTGTTCTCGATGAACTTGAAACAGGTAATCAACGTTGTCTTTCAATGACTATTATCAGGATGAACTTGCAGCCTTGCGCCATCTGGGTCGCCGTTTTTCCGAGCGCAATCCTGCACTGGCGCCTTTTTTGGGACAAGCGGGACTTGATCCTGATGTCGAGCGATTGCTTGAGGGGTTTGCGTTTCTGACAGGACGGCTGCGTCAGAAGCTGGACGATGAGTTGCCAGAACTGACTCATTCATTGATGAACCTGCTTTGGCCAAACTATCTGCGACCGCTGCCATCGGTGAGCATGCTGCAGTTCGAGCCGTTGCTTCGGTCAGGACCTGCGGTGCTGATTGAGCGATCGACGCCTGTTGAGAGCGATCCGGTAGGTGAACACGTCTGCCGTTTTCGCACCTGTTTTGCAACCGAAGTCCTGCCACTTGAACTGAAAGATCTGTGTCATTCGCCCACGAGCGACGGGGCCATTCTGAAGTTGTCCTTCGTCATGAGTTGTGAAGGTCATATGGGTGAACTGGAGCTGAAACGGTTACGGCTGCATCTTGCCGGTGATCGTCATGTCAGTCGGTCTCTGTATCTCGGGCTGATGCGCAAACTCGAGGGCATTACCCTGAGCTTGCTTGGCGCTGATGGGGGCGCACTGGAAGACGGACGCGGAAATACGATCGAGTTCAATATCCCGGTCAATGAAGTGCAGGTGGTCGGCTTTGCTGAAGAAGAAGCACTGATACCTTATCCTTTCAATACCTTTCGTGGTTATCGCTACCTGCAGGAGTACTTCTTCTTTCAGGAAAAATTCATGTTTGTCGACGTGATGGGGTTGGGCGTTCTGGGCGCTTTACCCGATTCTGTTCTCAAAAGTGCTCATGGCATACAGCTGGCATTGAAGATCAAGGGTGCAGAAATTCAGCGTCTTCGACCTACCCTCGATAATGTAAAACTCTACTGCACGCCGATTGTTAATTTATTCAACCAAGATGCCTTGCCCATTCTGGTCGACGCCAAGCGGGATGATTATCTACTTATACCTTCCAGAGATGATCTCGACAGCTGTGCAGTGTATTCGGTGGACCGGGTGACCGGTTGGCAGTCCGGTGGACTTGGCTATCAGGACTATGCCTTGTTTGAATCCTTCGAGCATGATTCAGGGCAGGGTTCGAAGAAGGGCAGGCCTTTTTACAGCGCTCGGCAGCGCCCATCGATGCAGTACGATGGCCTGGATACCTATTTAAGCTTTGATCATCGAAGTGCGGAATACCCTGAAACGGTATCCGTCGAGTTGACCTGCACCAATCATGACCTTCCATTACAGATCAAAGCGGGCGGTATCTGCAGATCCTGTGACGGAACGCCGGATTTTCTTCGCTTCAAAAATATTACGCCCGCCACGCCGAGCTATGCGCCTCCTGTCACTCGTGATTTTCTATGGCGTGTGATCAGCAACATGTCGTTGAACTATCTGTCGCTGGCCAATATTGACGCGCTGAAAATCATACTCGAAACCTATGACTTGCCGCGCTATCACGATCAACAAGCCGAAAGAGCCAGCCAGCATCTTCTCAATGGCCTTGAATCGATAAGCCATCGTCCCGCTGATCGACTTTACAAGGGGCGGCCTGTGCGTGGTGTCAAAACAGAGTTGATCATCAATCCTGACGGATATGGGGGGGAAGGCACTCTTTTCCTGTTTGCATCCGTGCTGAACGAGTTTTTCGCACTGTATGCCAGCCTCAACTCTTTCCACGAACTGAATGTGAAAAGTACTCACGGAGAACGCTACGAATGGACACCTCGCATGGGGCACCAGCCGCTTCTTTAGTTGCACTCAGTCATACGATCCGTGAGCACTCCATTTATCAGGCGATCCCTCAGATCCTTAAGCTGCTTCGCGAGGTTCATCCGAACGCTGATGATGAGTCGCTGCATGACTTTCTTTTGCTCAAGGCAAACCCGGGTTTCGGCTTTCCTGGAAGCGATATCGAATGTCTGGAGCTGTTTGAAGCGCGCGGGAAATTGCACGTAAGGCTGTGCCTGAATGTCATCAGCCTTGTTGGATCCGGCTCCCCCTTGCCAGCCTTTTACGCTGAGCAGGTCTTGGATGAGGATAACTCGAGCGCAACGCGTGATTTTCTTGATGTTTTTCATCACCGTTTGCAGAAGCTAATGGTGCCCGTCTGGCGCAAATATCGTTACCACGCGGTGTTCGCTGAGGGCGCGACGGACCGTTTTTCCGAGTATCTGTTTGCGCTGATCGGATTGGGTGGTGCAAGGGTCAGGGAGGCTGCCGAGCTCGACTGGAAGAGGCTCCTGCCTTACCTGGGGTTACTCAGTTTGCGAGCGCACTCTGCGGCTCTGATCGAGTCGGTTCTGCGTTATTACTTCAAGCATGCTGATTTCTTCATCGAGCAGTGTGCCGAACGTGTCGTTCACATCAGTCCTGAACAGCGCAACTTTCTGGGCAAGGCCAATAGTCAGCTAGGCCACGATGCTGTTCTGGGTGAGCGGATTCGAGACCGAAGCGGCAAGTTTCGTATCCACATCAGGCAATTGTGCTGGGACAGCTTTCATCAGTTTCTCCCCCAGGGTGCCTGGAATCAGCCGCTCGGTGCCTTGGTGCGGTTCACGCAACGAGATTTTCTTGAGTACGACATATGTCTTGTACTGCTGCGAGAGGAAATCCGGGCTCTGCGTATCGGGGCTCAGAACACCTGCCGCCTCGGCTGGACCAGCTGGCTGGGGCGTGAGCGTGCCGATGGTGTGGTGACGCTTGGCCAGTCGATTCATTAAGGACAGATATTCATGATCAATGTAGACCTGCAACAACTGGTCAATGCGCTGGACGCGCCCACCCGGATGAGTCTGGAGAGTTGCGCAGCGCGCTGCGTGGCGAGAGGAGGCAGCAGGATTCTTGTGGAGGATCTGCTGCTGGCACTTCTGGAGCACCCCCACAGTCTTCTTTCCCGAGCGCTGTTGGATGCTGATGTCGACGCCGCGCATTTTGCGGCGCTGTTGCAGCCGGCCATGGAACACAGCGCCTCTCGTAATCCGGTGTTTGCTCCCGAACTTGTCCAGTGGCTACAGGACGCGTTGCTGGTGGCCAATCTTGAACTGGGCCAGAGCCACATTGAACAGGCGGCGCTCGTTCTTGCACTGTTGCGCAATCCGATTCGCTACGCTGGCAGCCGGTATCAGCCGCTGCTGGGCAAGATCAATGCGGACCGATTGAAGGATTTCTCTCTCGCCGAGCACCGAGCCTGTGAAGGACAAAAGCCGGAAAACGCAGATGAATCGCTGCTGGAACGCTTCACGCACAATCTGACACAACAGGCTCGGGAAGGCCGAATTGACCCTGTCCTGTGCCGCGATGAAGCGATCCGGCAGATGATTGACATCCTTTCCCGGCGACGCAAGAACAATCCGATCGTGGTGGGCGAAGCCGGGGTTGGTAAGACCGCTATTGTTGAAGGCCTGGCGCTGAGAATAGTTCAGGGTGAAGTGCCTGAGTCTCTCAAGGATGTCGAACTGCTGACACTGGATATGGGCCTGCTGCAGGCCGGGGCGAGCATCAAGGGCGAGTTCGAGCGTCGTCTGAACGGAGTGATCGAAGAGGTCAAGGCATCCGTGCGCAGCGTCATTCTGTTTATCGATGAAGCTCACACATTGATCGGCGCAGGAGGACAGTCGGGCGGGTCCGATGCCGCCAACCTGCTGAAGCCGGCGCTGGCCCGGGGAGAGCTTCGGACAATCGCTGCGACCACCTGGTCGGAATACAAGAAGTACTTCGAAAAGGATCCAGCTCTGGCCCGGCGTTTCCAGCCTGTTCGCCTGCTGGAGCCTACTGTGGGAGAAGCAATAGCCATTCTTCGCGGCCTGGCTTCGGCCTATGAGAAAAGCCACGGTGTCTATTTGCGCGATGACGCTGTAGTGGCTGCGGCCCGCTTATCGGCGCGTTATCTCACTGGGCGGCAGTTACCGGACAAGGCAGTTGATCTGCTTGATACCGCCTGCGCCCGTGTTCGCATCAGCCTGGCGGCCGCACCGCAGCGACTGGAGCGCTTGCGTACCCGCTACGCCGAGGATCAACGGCAACTCGACGCCATGCGGCGCGACGCACAGGCGGGTCTGGGCGTTGATGAACGGGTTCTGCTGACTCTTGAAGAAGGTCTTCAGGAACTGCAGAGGCAAATAAGCGAAGTCGAAGCCGTATGGAACCAGCAGCGCACCGATGTCGAGCAGTTGCTCAGGCTACGCGGGCAATTATCAGCGCTGCGCGCGCAGCACGACCTGGCGGCAAATACCGATACCGAGCGGTATACGGAGCTGTTCGCACTCATCGAGTCGCTGGAAACAGAACTGGCCGACGTTCATCAAACGTTGACTGAAGCAACAGAGCGACTGGTCAGTTTTGAGGTGTGTCCCCGATTGATCGCAGAGGTGGTCAGCGCCTGGACTGGCGTTCCGCTTTCACAGCTTGCACTGGAGCACAGTTCCAAAGTTGCCGGTTTCGCGGAGGACCTGAAAAAACGCATTCGTGGCCAGGATCAGGCTGTTTGTGCGCTTGACCGAGCGATGCGCGCGGCGGCGGCGGGGCTGAACAAGCCGGATGCACCGGCAGGTGTCTATCTTCTGGCAGGCCCCAGCGGCGTGGGCAAGACCGAAACAGCCATTGCGCTGGCTGACTTGTTGTATGGCGGCGAGCGTTTTCTCACGGTCATCAACATGTCCGAATTTCAAGAGAAACATACGGTTTCCCGCCTGATAGGCGCGCCGCCCGGTTATGTCGGATACGGGGAGGGCGGTCTGCTCACCGAGGCTGTCCGGCAAAAGCCCTATTCGGTCATTCTGCTGGATGAAGTAGAGAAGGCCGATCCCGATGTGATGAATCTGTTTTATCAGATATTTGATAAGGGCATTGCCAATGATGGCGAGGGGCGAGAGATCGACTTTCGCAATACGCTTATTCTCATGACATCCAATCTTGGAAGCGAACTTATCACGACGTGCTGCCAGTCAGGTCAACGACCTGATGTCGAGCAACTGGAAGCACGCATTCGCCCGATTCTGACTGCGCATTTCAAGCCTGCACTGCTAGCGAGGATGCACGTCGTGCCGTATTACCCCGTCACTGGAGAAACACTGCGCGAACTGATCGAGCTTAAACTTCTGCGTTTGGCAGGCAGGTTGAAAATCCGGGGACTCAGCTTCGCGCATTCAGAGCCTCTCGTCTCTTTCCTGCTTGAACGGTGCTCGCAAGGTGATACAGGGGCGAGGTTCGTTGATCGCTTGCTGGACACTTGCCTTATTCCGTTGATTGCCAATCGCCTGATCGACGCCATGTCAGACGGTCAGGATGTCCAGCGCGTTTACGCGACACTGGATGCTGCGGGTCTTGTCATTTGCGAGTTCGACTGAGATGACATCGATGTTCAATGCTGTCCACAATCCGCTCGACTACGCGCATGCGCTATGTTCGGTCTATACCAGCCTGTCACGCATAGGTGACAGCGAGGCGCTGTTTAACGGCTTTGCCCAGGCCGCCTCTCAGCTTATCGGCTGCGAATTGATCCAGCTGTTCAGCTTCGACGCACCCACTGGACGCCTTGATCTGAAGGTTCAGGTTCTGGATGACATCGTTCAGCCGGAAACTCTCGCAGGTGGCCACGCCGATTACAGTACAGAGCATCTGCTTGAGTTCGCCCTGTCGCAGGATAGGCCCGTCAGCGCGAACGAAATGGGTCCCGGTCTTTACGACACCAGCTTCCTGCCCTCAAGACCGTCAGGCTGGAACTCATTGCTGTGCGTGCGTCTCACCACTACGGATAACGTCACTGCGGGACTTCTTGTGTGTGCCAGCGATGCGTGCAGATCACTTGATTGTTTCGCTGCGTCACTGGAAGCGCTGGGTTCTTTCGTGCTTGCGCTGCAGGTTCTGCTCGAGCGCCGTCATGCCCTCACGGAGATGCCGAGACTGGAGCCCGAGTCCTCGAGTTACGGACTGATCAGCAAAAGCGAACCCATGCGGCAGACCTGCCAACTGGTCGGCAAGGTGTTGCACAGCGCCTATACCGTTTTGCTGACGGGCGAGACCGGGACAGGCAAAGAGGTTGTGGCTCGAGCCATTCACACCTGTGGACCTCGGCGCAAAAAGGCTTTTGTGGTGCAGAACTGCGCCGCGTTTCCCGAAAACCTTCTGGAAAGCGAATTGTTTGGCTATCGCAAGGGCGCCTTCACCGGCGCTGATCGTGATCGGCGCGGTCTTTTCGATATCGCGGATGGTGGCACCCTCCTGCTGGATGAAATCGGCGATATGCCACTCGGTCTTCAGGCAAAGCTTCTGCGAGTCCTTCAGGAAGGAGAAATACGACCGCTCGGTTCAGACACGGTACGCAACGTCGATGTACGCATCATTGCCGCTACCCACAGAGACTTGCCAGCGCTGATATCGCAAGGACGATTTCGTGAGGATCTTTATTACCGACTTGCCCAGTTTCCCGTTTCGTTACCGCCGTTGCGGCAACGTGTTGAAGACATCGAACCGCTGGCCAGACAGTTTGCATCCGACGCCTGCAGTTCTCTGCGACGTGAACCGGTACGTTGGTCGGAGTCTGCGCTGTCTTTTCTCTGTGATTACTCCTTTCCCGGCAATGTGCGGCAACTGAAAGGTTTCGTCGAACGCGCTGTTCTGCTTAGCGATGATGGGCACCTGTTGCCGGAACACTTCCCTGTAGCAACCGGTGCCGAACGTTCTTCTCACGGGGTGACATTGCGTGAACGGATGGAGCATTTCGAGCGAGATGTGTTGCTTGAAAGTCTGCGCAAAAGCAACGGCAATCGAACGCAGACCGCGCGCAAGTTAGGTGTGTCACGACGTACGCTGCTTTATCGAATGATGCGCCTGGATATAAACAGCGTCAGAAAGAACGCTGCCAAGTGCCATAAATAATCGGATTGTCAGTTTACGGAGATGCCTGATGAACATCAGTCAATGGAAGGCTGCGCTCTTTTTTTGTGCGCTATCGATTCTTCTGGGCGGTTGCAGTGGTCCGTTCAAGTTCAGCGATAGTGAATATCGCGTCTTGGGTAATTCGACTTCAAACCATCGCAATTAACGATCAGAGAGACAGGTTGATGGAACTGGTGTTGGAAGTAATCAACACGCCGGAACTCAAGGAGGGGTGCTCACAATCGTGGCGCTTCAAACAGAGCGGTGGTGTTTTGGGGCGCAGTCCCGAGTGTGAGTAGCGCATTGAAGATCAATCGTTCTATGTGTCCAGGCAACATGCGAGCGTCAGTCATGACGACAACGCGTTCTACCTGACAGATATCAGTCGCAATGGCATTTTGCTGAATGGTGTTGAAACCATCGCTGCCGGAGAAAAGCGACGCGTCGAGCATGGCGATACCTATCGAATGGGAGGTCTGTACCTGCGAGCTTGTCTGGTCGCCCCCCGAAACGTACGAGCCAGCCCGGCAGCCCACTCATCGGGTGCCGGACATCCGGTTTTCGCTGAACTCGATCCACTCGCCGCATGGCAGACACATGACAGAAACCACTATTTGTCCGGTGACCTTTCATCCCTGATGGAGGAGCGGGTCGGGTCTTCAGGCGTTGATCCCTATGTGTCTTCAGATCGCGAGCAGTTGTTGCTGCCGGAGTTGGTACCTGTGCCGCTGCCTGCAGCGCGGTGTTATCCGACGAGCGCCGATGACACGGCCGGCTTTTTCCGTCAGCGGCTTGCCGAAGCGCTCGATGTGGACATGAGCGGCGTCGACTCGACGGCGTGCGAGGCGCTGGCGATAGAGGTGGCTCGGCTGTTCAAACAATGCATTGATGGCCTGGAGCACGGTGCATCGACTCGCAACGAGCTCGAGTCTGAATTGGGTGCCTGCCATCCCGAGGCCGGATCCGGCAGGGAACGCACGGTCGATTCGGTGGATGCTGGCCTGATCATCCAGCAGCTTTTGCAACGTCAGTCCGGGCAGGCGTCCCGGATGATCTCCCGGTCATTTCGGGCTTCCCGGTCCCATCAGGTTGCTCTTCTCGCGGGTTGTCGGGCTATGGCGCGCTCGGCCCTGGAGCATTTCTCTCCGCAAAGGCTGCACTGGCAGTTCGAACATGAAGACAAGCCCTGGCTGCGTACGGCCGGGAACCGATGGCGCGCCTATGTACGTCACCATCGCACCCTTGCTCAGGACGATCAGTGGACCACGGGACTCTGGAGCCGGGATTTTCTGAAGGCCTACGACGAACAGATCCGCCTGATCAACACCCTTTACCCGAACTGACTGAGATAAACCTGAATGCCTATGTATTACGCCAGGCCATTGATGCTGGCCGCGCTTATGTTGCTGGGTGGTTGCTCGGCGCTGTCGCCTTATTCCACACAAACCCGGCTGGAGATCAGTCTGACCGGTAGCGATCGACTCAATCCCGACCTCAATGGCCGACCATCACCAACCGTCCTGCGGCTGATGGAGCTGAAGCATCCTGCGACGTTTCAGAGCGTGGATTTCTTTTCCCTCTACGAACGCGCCAGAGACGTGCTCGCGCAGGATCTGGTTGCGACGGAGGAACTGGAGTTGCGACCTGGCGAGCGCGTTGATCTGAAGCTGAAGTTTCAACCCGGCAGTACTTATGTCGGGGTGCTGGCTGCGTATCGCGATCTGCCAGAGGCTCGATGGCGTTACGTGATCCAGCTGACCCCCGAAGCGCTGACACGCGCCGAATTCACACTGGATGAAGCCGGGTTGCATCGCAGTGACGAAACCGTTTCAAGGGCAGGGAGTTAATCATGAACGCTCATAAGGTTATCTGGCAGGAAGGCATGCTTCTGCGCCCTCAGCACTTTCAGCATAACGATCGATACCACGACCAGCAGATGAGGATGTGCACGCAACTGACCGGCATCCATATGTGGGGTTTCAAAGCGGTTGAAATCAATCAACAGTTTCTGGGCTCGGGTCAGATTGTTCTCAATCAGGCATCGGGTGTCCTGCCGGACGGCACCTTTTTCGATTTGGGTGACCGGGAAAAACCGTTGGCACTGGAGATCCCGCCAAACACGGCCAACACTGCCGTCTATCTGGCTTTGCCGCTGGTAACGGGTAACTGCATCGAGGCACGCAGTGCCGAAGAGCCGGATGTGGTTGCGCGATTTACCGCCTACGCCACAGAGGTCGCCGATTCGAACGCCGGAGACGATGCCCGCACCGAAATACTCTGCGCCCGGCCAGAATTTCAGTTGCTGCTTGGGGATCAGAAAACCGAGCACGCTTACGTGAAGCTCAAGCTGTGTCAGGTGCTGGTCAGCACGCCTGACAAGGCCATCAGACTCGACGCCGGATTTGTCCCTTCTTTCATCAATGCGGGCGGGTCGGCTTATCTGATGTCGTGCTTGAAAGAAGTCGTGAGCCTGCTTGAAAACAGAGGCAACGCCATCGCCGGACGTATTCGCTCCAACGGTCAGACAGGCAGCGCCGAGGTCGGTGATTTCATGATGCTGCAACTGATCAATCGTACGGAGCTGGTGCTTCGGCACTATCTGACCCTGCAGGACGTTCACCCCGAGCCCCTCTATCGCGCGCTTCTGGCGTTGCTGGGCGAGCTGTCGACCTTTGGCGCCGAAAGCAAGCGCCCGTTGCTGGACAGTCAGTATCAGCACAGCGATCAAGGCGCAACGTTCGGCAAGGTGATGATTGCGATTCGACAGGTGTTGTCGATGGTTCTTGAACAGCACGCGATTGAGCTGGAGTTACAAGTCCGCCAGTACGGCGTACTGGTTTCTCCGCGTGTGGATCGCCAACTGTTGGGCTCAGCCTCGTTCGTGCTCGCTGCCCGGGCGCAATGTGATGCTGAAGAGCTGCGTCACAGGTTGCCCGCCCACCTGAAGGTCGGCTCCGTCGAAAGTATCCGCGAACTGGTCAGTCTGCATCTGCCGGGTATGCGTCTCAGGCCTTTGCCAGTGGCGCCGCGTCAGATCCCGTTTCATTCGAACAGAACCTATTTCAGCCTGGAACTCAACGAGAAGGAGCAGGCGCAAGTGGATACGTCCGGTGGTTTCGCCTTCCATGTTTCAGGCGATTTCGCCGGGCTTGAACTGCAATTCTGGGCGGTCAGAAACTGATGGTCAGGGACATGCACGGCCATAACGATAACCCGACCCGCCTGCACGGTCAGCGCTCAAGTGAGCGCACTCACGACCGGCTTACTGACGCCGCTGAACGTCAGCCTTTCGAAAGCCTTCAGGAACGATTGACCTACAGTGCCCGGCTGGCGCCCGAAGAGCGTGTGGACTTTCATATCAACCCGCTGATCGCTGCTGCAAGTGATCTGCTGTCACACCTTTCCAGGCTTGCCGCTGCACCTGAAGAAGGAGACATCCGCCCTTTGAACAGAACGCTGATCGGGCAGGTGAAGCTGTTCGAGGCGCATGCTCGGCATCACGCGATAGAGCACGACCAGATGCTGGCTGCACGTTACGTGCTGTGTACGGTGCTGGACGAGGCTGTCCTGACCACTGCCTGGGGCAGTGCGAGTAACTGGTCGACCATGAGTCTGCTGAGTCATTTCCATCAGGAGACGTTTGGCGGCGAGAAGTTTTTCCAGTTGCTGGAGAGACTGGGCAGTAACCCAGCCAAACACCTGCACCTGCTGGAACTGATGTACCTCTGTCTGGCCCTGGGATTCAAGGGCAAGTACCGCGTCACTCTGCGCGCCAATGACGAACTGGACGATATTCGCGACGGCCTCTACCGACAGATACGTCAACTAAGAGGTGAGGTACCCATGACACTTTCGCCTCATTGGCGTGGCTCGCAGGAAGATTCCCTGGAGCCTCCACGGCTCGTGCCGTCGTGGCTGGTCGTCATGTTTACGCTGATGACGCTGGCGGTGATGTATTCGGGGTTTGCGTGGGTGTTGGGCAAGCAGCGCGAGACAGTCCTCAAGCCTTATCAGTTCGTTGATTCAGTGGCGCTTGAGCGTCAGTCGCAAAACCGGGGAACCCGATGAAGATGTTCTGGAAAAAGCTGTTGTCCGTGCTAGGCAGGGCCTGGGTCTGGTCGTTGTTGCTGGTGGTCGTCATGAGCGCTCTGGTCTGGCTATTCGGGCCTTTGTTCGCGGTGGCTGAACTCAGGATTCTGGAAAGCGCGACGTCGCGTCTGCTGGTGGCCATCACGCTGTTGCTTGGCTGGGGGCTGGCAATGGTCTTCGTCGGATGGCGTGCGGGTAAACGCGATGAAAAACAACAGGCCAGCGACACCGAAAGGGAGCGCGTGCTTGAGGGCATCGCGATCGACAAGGAGTCTCGGGAACTGACCCGCCGGTTCAAGGATGCCGTAAGGTTGATCAGCCGTTCGAGTCTTTACGACGGGCGCGGCGAGTCCGCCCGTCAGGAGTTGCCCTGGTATCTGATGATAGGCCCGGAAGGCAGCGGCAAGACCAGCTTGCTGGATTTTTCCGGGCTCGACTTCCCGTTGAACAAGGTGCAGCGCAAGCTCACACGCGATACCAGAAGCACGAGCTGTTGTGACTGGTATCTGACTGATCAGGCGGTGATCATGGATACCGCCGGCCGTTACCTTAGCCAGAAGGGGTCAGAAGTTGACGGCAGCGCATGGCGCACACTGCTGTCGTTGTTGCGCGAGAGACGACGCGTGCGTCCGCTCAGTGGCGTTCTGGTCACTCTGCCAGTCGAGTTGCTGATCGAGGACAAGTCAAACCAACTGGAATCGGTTGCCGAAACCGTTCGAGCGCGTCTGGACGAGATCCATCGTCAATTGAGCATTGAGGTTCCCGTTTATCTCGTGCTGACCAAGACGGACGCCGTTGAAGGCTTTGATGAGTTCTTCGATCAGTTGTCCCGTGAGGAAAGCCGACAGGTACTGGGCTCGACGTTCGGTAAGGGCGAGCGGGGCACCGACATCGATGTTGTCGGCAAGGCATTCGACTCGTTGTTGCAAAGGTTAAGCAGCCAGGTCATCACGCGGCTTCATCAGGAACGCGACATTCAGCGCCGCGGGCGCATGCTCGAATTTCCCGTCCAGTTGGGACGTATCGCCCATAGTCTGAACATCTTTGTCGAACTGGCCTTTTCGGGAAATCGCTACCAGCGTGCCAGCCATCTGCGCGGTTTTTACCTCACCCGTGCGCCTCACATGATCGATCAGGCCAAGCCTTCGCAAGAGCAGGCGGCGCACGATCATGACAGCATCGGTCTGCCTTTGCGACATGCCGGACGCCCACGGTTTATCCATGATCTGCTGGCACGGGTCATCTTTCCCGAGTCCAGGCTGGCGATGCTCGACAAGGATGTGCGTCGACAGCTCGGCTGGCGACAACGCGCGATTCTTGGTGGGGCTGTTCTAGTGGTTGCTGTAGCAGGCGTGGTCTGGGCAACGGGATTCAACATCAACCACGATCGCCTTGAAACACTTCGTCTTACCGCACAACAGTTGGTCAAGCTGCGCTCGCAGATAGCGCCACAGGATGATGTTCTGACTGTGCTCGATGCGCTGAACACTCATTACCAGGCAACCCGTGTGTTCTCCGATCCCGCGGATCTATCCTTGTACGAGCGCAACGGTTTGTACCAGGGGCGGGCCGCCAACCAGGCGTTGCTGGCTGGTTACCATGCACAACTGCAGCGCTTGTTGTTACCCCGTCTGGCAGGATTGCTTGAAGCACAGATGCAAGCGTCCACTTCCGATCGCGACCAGTTGCTGGGCAGCTTGCGCGCCTATCTGATGCTTGTCCGGCAGGAGCGACGGGACAGTGCCTGGCTGAGGGAGTGGATCGCTGCTGACTGGACGATACGCTATGCCGCTCATGCCCAGGCACAGCGTCAGTTGAATGAGCATGTACAGCGTTTGCTGGAACTGCCGTTTGACTACCCCGGCAACGCCGAGCTGGTAGCACAGACTCGGCAGGTGTTGCGCAATGAGTCTCTGGCCAATGTGATTTACCGCGTGCTGCGCGAGAAGGCGCGCACGCTTCCCGAGTACAGCCTGGCTCAGCGAATCGGTCCGCAGCAGATAGTGCTGACAGGCACTGACTATCGTATTCCCGGCTTTTACACCCGTCATGGTTATCAGCAATATTTTGTGGTTCAGGGCTCGACAGTGGTCAGCGACATCCTGCGCGACAATTGGGTGCTGGGCGAGAGCGCAGCGCTTGGCACGGCGGACTTGCGACGGTTGATGGTCGAACTGGAGCAACTGTATTTCCGCGACTATGCCAATCACTGGTCCGAAGCGGTCGGCAGGACGTCGCTGCAGCCCTTTGAAGGGCCGAAGCCGGGGGCGTTGCAAATGGCCGGTCTGAGCGCAGCCAACTCGCCATTGGTGCAGTTGCTGGTCGAAGTCCGGGACAACACCCGCTTTCCAAGCGTGGCCGAGAGCATCGATAAACTGCCAGTCCCGGACAAGACAGGCCTCGCGCCTGGTGCTATTGGCAAGGCTGTTTCAACCGTGGGAGGTCAAGCACAGCAAGCGCTTGCCGATAGTTTGCCCGACGCTGCGAAGAAGGCGCTGCAACGTCGCTTCGATCCGTTGCATCGGCTACTGGACGAAGAAAATGCTCCCGGTCCTGATCTGATGTCCGTGTTCAGTGCACTGGATGACGTTCAGCAGCAAATGGCAACGTTGGGCCGCTCTGGTCAGCCTGAGCTGGCCGCATTCGAGATGGCACGAGGCCGCATGGGCGGGCAGCGTGACGCGTTGAGCAATCTGCGTAATACGGCGGCATCGCTGCCACAGCCTGTGGCCGGCTGGTTCAACGGTCTGGCGGAAGATGCCTGGAGCTATGTCCTGCATCAGTCGTATCAGTACGTCAACCAGCGCTACAAGGACGAGTTGTATAGCTTTTACGGCCAGGCCCTCGACAAGCGTTATCCGTTTTACGCTCACAGTCACAGCGACGTTGCGATCAGCGATTTCCGCGAGTTCTTCAAATCCCAGGGGCTCGCTGACCGCTTCTTCAACAGTTACCTTAAGCCTTTTGTCAGCGGCGAGCCTGGGCACTACCGCTTGCGCAGCATCGATGGCTACAGCCTGCCGATGAGCCGGGCGTATCTTGATCAGATGTCTGTGGTGCACGCCATTCGCAACAGTTTTTTCGCGGGAAGCGCTCAGGAACCCCAGGTGCAGTTCAAGCTGGAGCCTTACACACTGGACCCGAATGTCAGCCGCGCCGAGTTTCGTCTGGGTAACCAGTCGATGGAGTATCGTCATGGGCCTATCGTCCCCGTTGCGTTCACGTGGCCGACCGAGATCGAGAATGGCCGGGCCAGTCTGGTCATGGATCGCATGGCAGGTCGCCCGATGGGTATCGAAAAGAACACCGGTCCGTGGTCATTGTTCCGCCTGCTGGATCTGATGCAGACCGAACCACTCAAGGGACGTGACGTTTTGGTGCTCAAAGCCGATGTGGGCGGGATGCGAGCCAACTACCTGCTGTTGAGCCAGCGTTCTGCAAACCCCTTCGATATGTCGGCGTTGCGAGGGTTGCGCATGCCTGCACAGCTTTGAAGCCACCAGAGGCGCGGGAAAGGCTTCCCGATGTACTCTCAGGCCGCTACAGAATCGAGCGCTTGCTTGGCGCTGGCGGCATGGGAGTCGTCTATCAGGCCCGCGACCTGCTGCACGAACTGATGGGAGAGCCTGATCCATGCATCGCAATCAAGGTGCTCAATGATGACCTGGCGACGACAAGGGACGCCGATGCGTTGCTTTACAGCGAGTTTGCCCTGACACGGCGCCTTCATCATCCGCACATCGTTCGTTCTTATGCATTTGGCGTGGACGACGAATGCAACCAAGCCTTCATGACGCTTGAATTCATGCGCGGTGTTCGACTTGATCGAGTGCTCAATGAAAATCCCGGAGGATTGCCCTGGGCGCAGGCGAGGGAAATCGCAACACCGCTGCTGGGCGCCCTGACATATGTTCACGAAAACGGCGTGCTGCATGGGGATGTGAAGCCCGAAAACATCATGCTCACCGAGCGGGGCTTGCGACTTTTTGACTTTGGCCTCGGGCAGCCCGTTGAAGGCGTGCTCACCGGACTTCCGCAACTGAACCGACAACGCTTGCAGCCTTGGACACCTCGTTATGTGGCGCCTGAGGTGCGTGACGGCGGCCCACTCACGACACAAGCCGATGTTTACGCAGTTGCTCGAGTGCTTTACGAAATGGCGGCAGGAAGAGAAGCACTCACGGATGTAAGCGACCCCCAGTCCTGCCCGGTTCGCGGCGCTTCATCGTTGCGAAAACCCGAAGGTTTGCCGTCCGCCTGCTGGTCTGAACTCCGTGTGGCGCTGATGGCTGATATTCGTGAAAGAACAATAAGCGCCCGCCAGTTACTCGACGTCTATCAGAGCGCGTCGAATCGGCGGTTTTGGCGATGGGGTCGAGCGATGATTACCCATAAATGCCCCCCGACGACTAGGGTTAGTCCGTAGATCACACTTCATCCAACCTCAAGGAGCATTCATGCACCGCCTGGACTGGCTCATCGACCACATGGAACACAGCGACACGATGGCGCTGTGGCTGCATCGGCAGTTCACCTACGAGTTTGCGCAGCAATCGCTGGCCGACTGGGAGGAAGAGTTTGCCGAGGGGCAGTACAACAATGAGTGGAAATGCCTCATCGCGATTGAGGACGGGCAGTTGTTGGGTGGCGCAGCGTTTGCCGATAACGATCTATCTGACCGACCCGAGCTCGGACCTTGGCTAGCGTGCGTGTTTGTCAGGTCGGAAGCTCGGGGCAGGGGACTTGCAGCCGAGTTGATCGAAAGCATTTGCAGCCATGCCAAACGGAGTGGCGTAAACCGGTTGTACCTGCACACGCACGATCAGCAAACGTATTACGCCAAGCGTGGCTGGCATTTGCAGGAACGCTTTGATGCCTGGGGTATGGCGCAGTGGCTGATGTTTCGCGATTTGTAAAAACCGAGGCATCCGAAGTCGTCTAATCGATTAATCTCACCAGCCGCGGCTCCAGCGAAGACCCCTGCACATCGAGCAACGCCAAGGTCACCGGCAGTTTGAAACGACGCCGTCCCGCACTGCCGGGGTTGATGTACAACCGCTCCCCGCGCCATTCAATAAGCGGTTTGTGCGAATGCCCGGTGACCACCAGCCGTGTGCGCTCATCAAGCAGGGCAGGCACATCGGCGATGTCGTGTACCAGCAATACCTGCCAGCCGCTTAGTTCGAAAATCAGGTGATCGGCAATGTCGTTCGCCCAGGACGAATCCACGTCGTTATTGCCACGCACAATGTGCAACGGCGCGATTGCCTCGAGTTGCTCGACGATCTCTGCGCTGCCAATGTCTCCGGCGTGGATGATCTGCTTGCAACCTTGGAGCGCGTTGATCGCTTCCGGGCGGAGCAAACCGTGGGTGTCGGAAATGATGCCGATTTTCATGAGGGCCTCTTGGCGGGAGCTGAACCATTGGGACAGCTTTAATCGGCAAGCGTGCCTGTGAGTTGGCACTGCCACGACTTCATGCCGTCATCCCAAATGAGCGCTTGCGTGATAATTTTCAAAAGCGTACCGTAAGGTTCACTTATGAAGAGGGTCGCATCATGTTAGCCACTTCGAAAACGCGTCTGCTTCACGAGCCGATCAAGCCTGTCATCGGCACCCGGATTCTCAATACCAAAGAGGAGCTACTGAGCGGCGAGCTTGCGGACGAGATCCGCGGTTTGCTGGAGCAGCGGGGCGTGCTGGTTTTTCCGCGAATCGGTTTCAGCGATGCCGAGCAGATCGCGTTCACCCGCACGTTGGGCGCGTTTTCGGCAGAAGCCAGCGACGGTCAGAATGTCACCAAAATTACGCTGGATGCCAAGGTGAACCCGGCGGGTGCCGAGTTTCTGAAGGGTTCGCTTTATTGGCACATCGACGGCACCAGCAGTGATGTGCCCATCCTGGCCTCGCTTCTGGCCTGCAAGGTGACGGCGACCTGGGGTGGCAATACCGGGTTTTGCAATACGTATGCGGCTTATGAGGCGCTGTCTTCGGCGGACAAGCTGCGCTATGCCGGCATGCGTGTCGTGCACGCGCCCTGGTCGTCGCTGTTTTACTACAATCCTGAGCCGAGTCTGGCGACGTTCAAGGTCATGCAGGCCATTGGCGAGAAAGAACTGCCGCTGGTGTGGACGCATCGCTCAGGTCGCAAATCGCTGATTCTGGGCTGCACGGCGCAGCAGGTGGCAGGCGTCAGCCGGGCCGAGAGCGCACGTATTCTGGTCGAATTGCGGGAGTGGGCGACGGGTGATTCGTTCAGCTACAGCCACGAATGGCAGGTGGGTGATCTGGTGATCTGGGACAACACGGGCACCCTGCATCGTGCCGAGGCGTATGACCCGGAATGCGGGCGTTTGATGCATCGCACCAAGCTGCAAGGCGAGGAACCGTTTGAATGAGCCCCGACTGTGATGTTGTTCGAAAACAGACTCATGTGTACATTTACGCATTGACTCACACCATGCGTTCACATGTTCGCGACATTCGAGCGCTTACGCTCGGTCAGTCATCGGTGTAACGGGCCGTCATCAGTCGGCTGGAGGAGAGATCTATGCCCGGATCCATGCGCGGTACCAAGGAACCCATCGCGGGTGTGTTCGTATTGCTGTTGCTGGCTGCCGGAAGTTGGGCGGCGCAAGAGCCGTTTCCCCACTTTGGCAGCGATATCACGCCTGATTCGCAGGTGAATGAAAAGGTCCGTACACAGCCGGTCCAGTCACGTCAGCCGCCACCGGACGATCTGCGTCGTTTCAGTGACGCCGGATCCACGCCTGACTATTTCCATGCCGTTGCCAGCGCCCGCTGTTCGCCGAGCTCTGCCGCTAAGGTCTGAACAGATGGGCATGACCTGCCCGATATAATGATGAATCGCTGAACGTATCGTTTGCCAGCACGCGTCCTACCAGTATCAACGCGGTGCGCCGGAACCCCTTGGCCTGCACCTTTTCTTCGATGTCCGCCAGCGTGCCCTGTACCCAGTCCTGATCCGGCCAGCTTGCGCGATGCACCACGGCAATCGGGCAGTCCGCGCCGTAATGCGGTATGAGCTCTTCGATGATCCGGTGCAGATTGTTGACCCCCAGATGAATCGCCATCGTGGCCCGATGCTGAGCAAGGCTTGCCAATTCTTCGCCGGGCGGCATTGAGGTCTTGTCGGCGTAGCGGGTCAGAATCACGCTTTGCGAGATGTCCGGCAGGGTCAGCTCTGTGCCGAGCAACGCCGCACAAGCCGCCGTTGCCGTAACGCCTGGGATGATTTCAAAGGGAATGCCCAACTCGCGCAAATGACGGATCTGCTCGCCGATGGCGCCATACAGGCTTGGATCACCCGAATGCACGCGTGCCACGTCCTGGCCTTGCGCATGAGCGGTCTTGATCAGGTCGATGATCTGTTCCAGGTGCAGTTCGGCGCTATTGACCACCTGCACGGCCTGATTGCCCTCCAGCACCGCGACGGGCACCAGCGAGCCTGCGTAGATGATGACCGGGCAGCTGCGAATCAGGCGCTGGCCCTTGACGGTGATCAGCTCCGGGTCGCCGGGGCCTGCACCGATGAAAAAAACGGTCAAGGGAATCTCCTGAAATGAGTCATTGCCGGGATTATCCGCCGGTTGCGGGGCTGGTTGCCAAGGCAAATGTGGCGTGGGTGCTTTTCTGGCGTTCGATCACCAGTCCGGCAGTGCCATCACCCAATTGCGCCGCAAGGGCCAGCGCCGAACCTTCGGCGACGCCGTGACAGCCGGTGTGTTGCAGCACATTCGCCGAGCGATGGGTGAGGTGAAGATCCCAGTACACCAATTGCGCCGCGTTGAAGAACACCAGTGGCACGGCCAGTTGCCGCGCCAGCGCCAGCAGGCCGGGCTCTTCGCTTTTCAGGTCGATGGAGGCCAGCGCGGTGATGTCGCTCATGTCGAGTCCATGCGCATCGAGGTGGCGCTCCAGCAGTTCATGCAACTGCAGGGCAGAGCAACCGCGCCGACACCCCAGGCCCGCGACAATGACTGAAGCGGGCAGGGCGTTCGTCTGCTCAGGCCGGGTACGGTTCGGCATGCTGCAGATCGGCGTTGTTGCGGCGGAACAGCCAGGCGCTGATCAGGCCCAATGCTACCCAGAACACGGCATTGGTCAGCAGCGAAGCGATGATGAACTGCGATTCAAGTGCTTCAGGCGCGAGACTTTCATGAACCAGCGGCTGCGGTGCGCCAATCACATGAGGCGCAACCAGAATGGCAACGCCCAGCACTTTGAGCAGCAGGTTCTGACCGAAGATCAGCAGCGCGAGGCCAGCAGCGGTAGAGGCCGCGGTGCCAATCCACCAGAACTGACGCTGACCGAGTTCGGCCGCTGCGGTGCCCGGCAGTTCCGGTGGCAGGCCCAGGGTCGGAGCCAGCACGAAGACGGCGAAACCGGCCAGTCCCCATCCGGCGCCCTGAAGCGGGCTGCCCGGTGCGCGCAAGGTGTAAAGCCCGGCTAGCATCAGCGCAAAACCAACCGCGACCACCAGATTGCCACCGGTAGTAGACAGCACGCGCTGCCAGCCGTTTTCCGGTTCCCAGGCGGCTTCGTCATGTTCGTGACTGTGCTCGGCCGCAACGCCGCCAGCCTGTTCATGCACATGTTCGGCGGGTGCGTTTTCGTAGGTCTCGGCCTGTTGGATCAACGGGACGACCCATAAGCTTTGCAACAGGGTCAGCAGCAGCGCTGCGAGCAGGCCGGTGAAGCCTGCGGTGGAGGCGATTCGCTTGAACATTGTGTTGTCCTCAATGACAAGGGAAGGCGGCGCTGTGGCGGGTGTCGTGTGCCGCGTTGTGCACGGCGGCGATGTGCGAGAACCCGGCAAAGTACACCAGGCACGCGCCCAGCAGAGCGGCACTGATGGCGGCGGTGAGACGTTGCGTGCGGGTGGAGCTGGCTGCGGCCGAATGGCTGCTGCTGATGGTCGTCATGGCGTTCCCTCTGGAGACGTTGGGCGAAAGCGGGCCATGCGCACAGATACCCGCTGACGAACGTCAGAGGTTTCAATGGCGCCCGCCCACCGCGGGTGTGTCATTTACAAACGTAGCGGGCCGGTCTCCGGGCTCGCGAGGGGACGTGACAGCACTGTCCGTCCTTCAAAGTCACCTTCCCATGCCTGAGCACAGTGGATCTGACTTCCTCTCGCTTACCGTTGCGGGGGCAGCACCGGACTTGCTCAGCGATCTGAGCGCACCGGTTTCCCGTTTCACCCCGTGAGGGGCACCCGTAACAAGGTGCACAGGAGACCACGCGTGGCGGGGGATCGTCAATCTCAGCGATTGACCTGCCAGCGGTCACTGCGTAGCCTTGCCGGTTCGAGGTTCTTCGCTTGCAGCCCAGTGCGCAAGCGCAGCTAAGACGGGAATGCGGTCAATGCCGCAGCTGCCCCCGCAACTGTAAACGGTCATGTTCATCGCACAGCCACTGCCCAGGCGGGAAGGCGCGATGAGCGCGCGTTGGCAAGGCCCGAAAGCCTGCAATGCGCTGCCGTAAGCCAGGAGACCTGCCTCGAACCGGGCCAAGGCCTGCGAATTCTCACTACAACCGGGCGGGGTGATCCGGTGGCGATCTGATCCGCGTGCGTCGCACGTGGCTCTCGTCCTGTTTGCCCGCCGCATTGCCACAAGGGCATCTGATGAAAACACTGGCCAAGCTTCCCGTCACCATCGTCACCGGCTTCCTGGGCTCGGGCAAGACCACCCTGTTGCGGCACATGCTCGATAACGCCGAAGGGCGTCGCATTGCCGTGATCGTCAACGAATTCGGCGAGCTGGGTATCGACGGCGAAATCCTCAAGCAGTGCACCATCGGTTGTACCGAAGAGGAAGCCAACGGTCGTGTCTACGAGCTGGCCAACGGCTGCCTTTGCTGTACCGTTCAGGAAGAATTCTTCCCGGTGATGCGCGAGCTGGTTGCCCGTCGCGGCGATCTGGATCACATCCTGATCGAAACCAGCGGTCTGGCACTGCCAAAGCCCTTGGTTCAAGCCTTCCAGTGGCCGGAAATCCGCAACGCCTGCACGGTCGACGCGGTCATTACTGTCGTCGACAGCCCGGCAGTACTGGCGGGTACTTTTGCGGCCTTCCCGGATCAGGTCGATGCCCAGCGCAAGCTGGACCCGAACCTGGACCACGAGTCGCCGCTGCATGAGCTGTTCGCCGATCAACTGGCCAGTGCCGATCTGGTGATCCTCAACAAGGCCGACATGATCGACGCTGACGGTCTGGCCAGGGTTCGCGCCGAAGTCGCCGAAGAGTTGCCGCCTGCCGTCAAGGTGATCGAGGCCAGCAGTGGCCGTCTGCCGATCAGCGTCTTGCTGGGTGTCGGTGCCGAATCCGAAGTCCACATCGACGGTCGCAAGACGCACCATGACCATCACGACGGTGAAGACGATGATCACGATCACGACGCCTTCGATTCGATCTCCATCAAGCTGCCACAGGCCGATGAAGCAGTATTGCTCAAGGCGCTGACCCAACTGGTCGTGCAGCACGGCATCCTGCGGGTCAAAGGCTTCGCGGCGATTCCCGGCAAGCCGATGCGCCTGCTGATCCAGGGCGTGGGCACACGTTTCGACAAGCATTTCGACCGTGCCTGGCGCACCGACGAAGAGCGCCTGACCAATCTGGTGCTGATCGGCCAGGAACTGGACGCCGCCGCGCTGGAAGCTCAACTCAACGCTGCGATCGCAGGCTGACCCATGCACCTGCTGAGAACCCAGCCCGGCGGTTTTGTACCCGACGACAGCATCGCTGACCTGGGGCAGACCCCGGCCGATCTGGTGATTCTCTGCAGCGGCGATTCGAGCCTCGCGCTGCTCGCCGAAGCGGCCCGGCAGTTGCCGGAGGACTACCCCAGCCTGCGTCTGGCCAACCCGATGCAGGTGCAGAATCACGCGTCGGTCGACCTGTACGTCGACGACGTGCTGCGCTACGCCAAGGTCATCCTGCTGTCGTTGCATGGCGGCATCGGCTACTGGCGCTACGGCGTCGAGCGGTTGATGGAGCTGGCCGCGCAGGGCGTCACGGTGATTATGGTGCCGGGGTGTGACCGGCATGATCCGGAGCTGATCGACCTGAGCACCGTTGCAGCAACCGACTGCAACCGCCTTTGGCAGTTCCTGCGTCAGGGCGGTCTGCAGAATGCGCTGGATCTTTATAGCTGCATCGCCAGCACGTGGCTGGCGCGCGATTATTCATGGGCCGAACCCCAGCCGCTGCCACGCACCGCTATTTATCATCCGAAGCGGGCAACTGCCGGATTGGCTGACTGGCGGGCTGACTGGCGCAACGATCAGCCTGTTGCAGCGCTGCTGTTCTATCGTTCGCACCTGCAGGCCGCCAACACCGGGTTCATCGACGAGTTCTGCGAGCGACTGCAGGCGCAGGGCCTCAACCCTTTGCCGATCGCCGTCGCCAGCCTAAAGGAGGCTGGCTGCTTCACGCAGGTAGAAGACTGGCTGGATGAGGCCGGCGTCGAGCTGATCCTCAACACCACCGGCTTTGCCCAGTCGAGCCCGGAAGCGCCGCATTTGCGACCGTTTCGGCGCGATGTTCCGGTGATCCAGGCCATTTGTGCGCAAGACAACGAGCCTGCCTGGAGTGCCAGCGCACAAGGCCTGGGTGCCCGCGATCTGGCAATGCACATCGCCTTGCCGGAACTGGACGGACGCATCATCAGTCGCCCCATCAGTTTCAAGGACCTGGCATGGCGCAGCGAGCGCAGTCAGTCCGATGTGGTCTGCTATCGGGCGCATCCCGAGCGCATGGACTTCGTTGCCCAACTGGCACGACGCTGGATTCTGCTGGCGCGCCTGCCCAACGCCGACAAGCGTGTGGCGCTGATTCT
Organism: Pseudomonas viridiflava; assembly: GCF_900184295.1. Classification (NCBI taxonomy): domain Bacteria; kingdom Pseudomonadati; phylum Pseudomonadota; class Gammaproteobacteria; order Pseudomonadales; family Pseudomonadaceae; genus Pseudomonas; species Pseudomonas viridiflava. The sequence goes on along the minus strand of NZ_LT855380.1, from coordinate 3,362,217 downwards.
CGCCAACTACCCGACCCGCGATGGCCGAATCGGCAACGGCGTCGGGCTGGACACGCCCGCCGCCGCGCTGAATATCCTGCGCGCCATGCAGGCCGAGGGCTATCCGCTGGCCGGGCTGCCTGACAGCGGCACCGAACTCATTCATCAATTGCTCGGCGGCGTGACCAACGATCTGGACAGCATCGACCAGCGTCCATGTCAGCAGAGCATGGCGCTGGATGAGTACCTCGAAGCCTTCAATGCTTTGCCGCAGGCCAACCGTGACGCGGTGAACGCCCGCTGGGGCGCGCCGGATGCCGATCCCATGTTTCGCAGTGGCCGGATGATGATCGCAGGCCTGCGCTTTGGTCTGACCTTCGTCGGCATCCAGCCGGCCCGTGGCTATCAGGTCGATCCGAGTGCGGTCTATCACGACCCGGATCTGGTGCCGCCGCATGGCTACCTCGCGTTCTACTTCTGGCTGCGCAAGGCCTACGGCGCACACGCAGTGGTGCACGTCGGCAAGCACGGCAATCTGGAGTGGCTGCCCGGCAAGGGCGTCGGCCTGTCCGAGAATTGCTGGCCGGATGCTGTGCTGGGCCCGATGCCGAACATCTATCCGTTCATCGTCAACGATCCGGGCGAGGGTGCACAGGCCAAGCGTCGTACGCAGGCCGTGATTATCGACCATTTGATGCCGCCGCTGACCCGCGCCGAAACCTATGGCCCGTTGCGCAATCTGGAGCTGCTGGCGGACGAGTATTACGAAGCGCAGCTGCTTGATCCTCGCCGCGCCCGCGAGCTGCAGCGTGACATTCTGAATCTGGTTCGCGAAACGCAGATCGACCGTGAGCTGGCGCTGGACGAGACGACCGACAGCGACGCCGACGCAGCAATCTGGCTGCCGCGTCTGGACACCTATCTCTGTGATTTGAAGGAGTCGCAGATCCGCGATGGCCTGCATATCTTTGGTCAGTCACCTGAAGGACGTTTACGCACCGACACGCTGCTGGCCCTGTTGCGTATTCCCCGTGGCGATGGCCGTGGTGCTCAGTCGAGTCTGTTGCGGGCCTTGAGCAAGGCATTCGATCTGGGCTTCGACCCACTGGACTGCGAACTTGCCGAACCCTGGCAAGGGCCGCGTCCGACCGGGTTGCTGGGCTTGAGCACTGACCCGTGGCGCACGGCTGGCGACGCGCGTGAGCGCCTTGAGCTTTACGCAGCTGCCCTTATCGGGCGCATCTGCGACGGTCAGGACGTGACGGATTTGCCGGAGCATGCCGACCTGGCACTGATCCTCGACAGCCTGCGGGAAGTGGTCGCCCCACGCCTCGATGCCTGTGGCCCCGGAGAAATGCAGGGCATGCTGGATGCACTGAGCGGCCGCTTCGTGCCTGCCGGGCCCAGCGGTGCACCCAGTCGCGGGCGGCTGGATGTATTGCCGACCGGGCGCAATTTCTTCAGCGTCGACGTGCGTAACCTGCCGACCACCACGGCGTGGCGCATCGGTTTTCAGTCGGCCAACCTGCTGTTGGAGCGTCATCTTCAGGATCACGGCGATCACTTGCGGCAGCTGGGTCTTTCGGTCTGGGGTACGGCGACCATGCGCACTGGCGGCGACGACATTGCGCAAGCCATGGCGCTGATGGGCGTGCGTCCGGTCTGGGCAACGGGTAGCCAGCGTGTCGATGATTTCGAGATTCTGCCGATCAGTCTGCTGGATCGTCCGCGCGTGGACGTGACGCTGAGGGTTTCGGGGTTCTTCCGCGATGCCTTCGCCAACCTGATTCGTCTGTTCGACGCTGCCGTGCAGGCTGTTGCGGCGCTGGACGAGCCGGATGATCTGAACCCGATTGCCGCCCGGGTACGTGAAGAACGAGCGAGTTTCATCGCTGAAGGTCTGAGCGAGGACGAAGCGGCACGTCAGGCTGGGTGGCGGATCTTCGGTGCCAAGCCCGGCGCTTATGGCGCGGGCGTTCAGGGCGCCATCGATGGGCGCTTGTGGCAAAGCCGCGAGGATCTGGCCGAGGTTTATCTGAATTGGGGCGGTTATGCCTATGGCGGCTCCGACGAGGGTACGCCCGCCCGGCAGCGCTTCGCTCAGCGCCTGTCTCAGGTGCAGGCGGTGGTACAGAATCAGGACAACCGCGAGCACGATCTGCTCGATTCCAACGATTACTACCAGTTCCAGGGTGGCATGCTGGCCGCCGCCGAAACCCTCAGCGGCGTGAAAACGGCCAGTTATCACGGCGATCACAGCCAACCGGACCTGCCGAAGATCCGTACGTTGAAGGAAGAGCTGAACCGCGTGATCCGTTCGCGGGCGGCCAATCCGAAGTGGATCGACGGCGTCAAACGTCACGGCTATAAAGGCGCGTTCGAAATGGCCGCGACGGTGGACTTCCTGTTCGCTTTCGATGCGACGACCGAGCTGATCGATGATCACCAGTACGCACTGTTGGCCGATGCCTACCTGCTTGATCCGTCGACTCGTGAATTCATTGAACAGCACAACCCCGATGCCCTGCGCGACATGACCGAGCGCATGCTTGAAGCGCAGCAACGTGGCCTCTGGCAGGAACCGGGCGATTATCAGCAAGCCCTGGAAGACCTGCTGCTGGATATAGAAGAGAAGTGATGACCTTGTCTGACTCAAGCCTTGCCAATACGCCACATTTTCCACTGGCCGCCGTCGTGGGCGCCGATGAACTGAAGCTGGCGCTGTGCCTGACCGCGATTGATCCGCGCATCGGTGGCGTCTTGATCGAAGGTCCGCGAGGCATGGCCAAATCGACCCTGGCGCGCGGACTGGCGGACCTGCTCGCCAGCGGGCAGTTCGTGACCCTGCCATTGGGCGCGACCGAAGAACGGCTGGTCGGCACGCTGGACCTGGATGCCGCGCTGTCCGAAAGCCGTGCGCGTTTCTCGCCCGGCGTACTGGCCAAGGCTGACGGCGGCGTGCTGTATGTCGATGAGGTCAACCTGCTGGCCGATCATCTGGTCGATCTGCTGCTGGATGTCGCTGCCAGCGGCGTCAACCTGGTGGAGCGTGATGGCATTTCCCATCGTCATGCCGCCCGTTTCGTGTTGATCGGCACCATGAACCCGGAAGAGGGCGAACTGCGTCCGCAACTGCTGGACCGTTTCGGCCTCAACGTCGCTCTGAGCGGACAGACGCTGCCTGCCGAGCGCAGCCAGATCATCCGCAGACGTCTGGATTTCGATGCCGATCCGCATGCTTTCGGCGCTCAGTGGCAACCCGAGCAGGATGCATTGAAACAGCGTTGCGAGCAGGCCCGTTCGCGGCTGGCCGGTATCGAACTGGATGACGCGTCGTTGGCATTGATCACCGAACGCTGTTTCGCAGCAGGCGTTGACGGCATGCGTGCCGATCTGGTCTGGCTGCGCGCCGCACGGGCACATGCGGCCTGGCGCGGCGTCGCACAGATTGAAGAGCAGGACATTGATGCCGTGGCCGAGTTTGCACTGCGCCACCGCCGTCGCGAACAGTCGCAGCCTCCACCACCGCAATCGCCGGAGACGCCGCCTTCAGGTTCCTCCGAAAATCAGGACACTCAAGGCGGGCAGGGCAGTTGGGGTGAGCTGCCGGCCCAGGCAGTGCCTACCGGCTCACGTCGCGAAGTGCCGAGCTGGCCAAAAAAGCCTTAGGCATCCGCCCCAAGCACTCCAAGGGGGCGGATGCCATTCCCCGGCCGGGTCGACTTGCTTTGGGGAGGACAGGCGCATCAAGAGCAGGTTCGGACGGCCCGGTGCAATGGCTGCCTACCCTGATGAAAGGTCGTCCGAAAAAGACTGGCGATCTGGTTCGCCAGCCGCTTAGCAGTCGCCCCAGTGAGCTGTTGCTGGTGATTGTCGATGCGTCTGCGTCGACGAAGCGGCATCAGGCGCTCAGCCAAGCCAAGGGCGTGCTGTCTCAGGTATTTGACGATGCCTATCGCAGCCGCACCCGTCTGGCCTTGCTCACGGCCAGTGGCCACGCGCCGAGCTGGCAGCATCAGGGTTTGAAAGCATCGTCAGCGCTGACTCCCTGGCTTGATGCGCTGGGGGCGGGGGGCGGAACGCCACTGCCAAAAGCTTTGGAAGAAGCCCGGCTCTGGCTGACGAAACGCAGCAAGCGCTATCCGTCTGAACAGCAACGGGTGCTGGTGCTGACCGATGGCAGGCTCAAGCAACTGCCTGCTCTGTTGGCCTTCGAGTGCGCGAGTCTGTTGATCGATATGGAAAAAGGCCCGATCCGGGTGGGAAGAGCGCGGGAACTGGCGCGCGGCCTGGGGGCGGAGTATCGGCATATTGATGAGCTTGGCTCAGTCGACTGACATCCTGAGGTGATTCAAGTGAAGCGCTCTGCTCACTGAGTCAGTGTCATTTGTGGCGCGGAGCGCCATGGTGTGCCTGCCCATGCGGAGCACTCATCGCTCCCACTCTGCGCTCATCGTTATACACAAGTCATCTGGCTATCCGGTGAGACAGCGGCCCTGCCGTGCTTTTTTACGCGATAGTGCGGACACCGCCGATTGCGACGTGGGTGAAGGCTGAGTTCTGGCGCTGATTCGGGGGGCAATCGGCATGGATGCCGATTGAGCTGCACTGGGCCATGGATGGCCCATTTGCAGCGACCCCCGAATCAGTGTCAGGACGAAGGAACCCCGGCGAAGCCGGGGCCGGAACCGGAGCGAAGGACTTTGGCTACTTTGGTCCCTCAAAGTAGCGCGCCGTAAGGGCGCAAAGGTGATCTGAGCCATGCGCTCGGCTTACTGAGTCCGCAATCTGTGCCATTTGTGACGCGGAGCGTCACGGGAGGCATGCCCACGCGGAGCGATGGGCACGATCAGTGTCGAGGCAGACTTGTGCATAACGATGAGCGCAGAGCGGTGGGCGCGATCGCTGTCGAGCGCAGCTCGACAGGCCCGATCAAGCAGCGACTCAGGCTGGCATGGTCCAGGGCTTGAGGTCGTACCCTTCGTTACTGATTTCAGCGCGGGCCTGCTCCAGGGCGCTGGCCAGCTGCTGCTTGTCCGAATAGGTGCTGCTCGGAATCTGCTTGCGGCCAATGCGGGTGCTGGTGCGGTCGATAACGGTCAGGCTCAGTTCGCCGTTCCCGTCCTGTGGTGCCCAGGCAACACACTGGAAGGGTTCAAAAGCGTGTCCAGCGATCAGAAGTGCATCGTTGAAGCGCAGTGGGGCGTTCATGGTCAATTCCTCAAAGTGCCCATATCAATTCAGTCACGTCGGCGGGCTTACCGTCCGGCTGGTTACTTGTGTTGATGAACGGGAGGGGCATATGAGTCACACACATTTTTGAAATTTTTTTAATTCCGTTACGGATCACAGTCGTTAAAACAGCGTTACAGCACTAATGACATTTGGTTATTGCCATTAGATGCAAACGGTACAAGGCAGTGTCAAATATTTGCTAATGTAAGGATCGGGCTCGCCAACATACTGTTTATAAAACATTTTTCATAACCTTAATTTGACGCCGGGCGCCAAGGAACCTCTATGCATGAATCGGCCCCAACGCGACGTCTGTTAATTGTTGACCCCTGTGATGATTGTCATCAATTGATCCCTGTCCTGCACGCTGCCGGATGGGCGGTGGACAGCAGTACGCTCGAGTCGGCGCTCAATCTCAGCTGCGATGTCGGTTTGATCCGCCTGATGCCTGACCATTTCGAGCATCCCGAGATGGTCAAGGAACTCATTACTCGCACCAATACCCAATGGATCGCGGTGCTGGCGCCGGATGACCTGCGGCGGGAAAAGATCGGGGATTTCGTCTGCGAGTGGTTTTTCGATTTCCATACCCTGCCGTTCGATGTCGCCCGCATGCAGGTCACGCTGGGTCGTGCCTATGGCATGGCTCGGCTGCGGGCGCAGGGTGCGGCCCAGACGTCCAGCAGCGAACACGAGATGCTGGGCGAGAGCAGACCGATTCGCGAGTTGCGGCGGCTGCTTGGCAAGCTGGCACCGACGGAGTCGCCTGTCATGATTCGTGGCGAGCGCGGCACGGGCAAGGAACTGGTCGCACGCACGCTGCACGCGCAGTCTCAACGACGTAATAAGCCGTTCGTGGCTGTTAATTGCGGTGCCATCGCCGAACACCTGATTCACGCCGAGCTGTTCGGCTACGAGAAAGGTGCCTTCAACGGCGCTCAGGAACGCAAGGTCGGGCGCATTGAAGCCGCGGACGGCGGCACCCTGTTTCTGGATGAAATCGGCGATCTGCCCCTCGAGACCCAGGCGCACCTGCTGCGCTTTTTACAGGATCGGCAGATCGAGCGTATCGGCAGCAGTGAGCCGATTCCCGTGGATGTCCGGGTGCTGGCCGCCACCCATGTGGACCTCGAGGCGGCCATTCGCAAGAAGCGCTTTCGGGAGGATCTGTATTACCGGCTCAACGTGCTGCAGGTCGGCACCGCTCCGCTGCGTGAGCGACATGGCGATCTGGCGATGCTGGCCAATCACTTTGCGCATTTTTACAGCCAGGAAACCGGCAGGCGCGCCCGCAACTTCAGTCAGGATGCGCTGATTGCCATGGGCAAGCATGACTGGCCGGGCAACGTGCGCGAGCTGGCCAACCGGGTTCGACGCGGTCTGGTCCTGGCCGAAGGTCGGCAGATCGAGGCTGCGGATCTGGGGTTGCTGGGGGAAGAGGACATTGTCAGCAGCATGGGAACGCTGGATGACTATAAGTCCCGTGCAGAACGGCAGGCCTTGTGCGACGTGCTGACCCGCCACAGCGACAACCTCAGCGTGGCGGCCAAGGTCTTAGGGATTTCGCGCCCGACCTTCTACCGCTTGCTGCACAAGCATCAGATCCGGTGAAGTCGATAACAGTCGGCTGACGGCAGCCATGGCCTGGTCATGGCGTTGTTGCCAGTCGCCTTCGATCAATTCGTAGCGTTGCGCATGCTGATCGAGCCATTGCCGACTGGCGCTGAAAAACGCCTGACGCTCTGCCAGTTCCGGCTGGCAGCGTTGCCCGTCACCGATCCATTCGACGCCTTCGGGAGACAGCAGAAGGTGCAGGTCGTAGTGTCTTTTGAGTAATTGCTGCTCGATCCACTGCGGACAATCGCCGAACAGCGTGCGGCTCCAGAGCATGTTGCTCAACAGGTGCGTGTCGAGAATCAGCAGCGCAGGCTTTGTTGCGCGCGCGGCGTCTTCCCGGTCGAGTTGACCCTGAGCGATGGCGGTAATGTCGTCATAGACCGTGTCGCGACCCTGCTCGTCGATGAAGTCACGCACGTACTCATCTACCAGAACACCGCCAAAGCGCTTGTGTATCGCCGCGCAGAGCCAGCTTTTGCCGCTGGACTCCGGGCCGGTCAGGACCAGAACCCTCATCGGGCCAGTGCCAGATCGTTGCGCCATTCACGCCAGCCCTGAACGGCGAGCAGCGTGAACAGTCCGTAAAGCGCTGCGGTCAGGTACAGATCCTTGTAGACGAACAGGCCGACGAAAATCACGTCAAGCACGATCCACAGGGGCCAGCACTGCACGCGCTTTTGTGCCATCCAGACCTGCGCCACCAGGCTGAACCCGGTCAGCGCCGCATCCAGCCAGGGTTGCGCGGCATCGGTGAAGTGGGCCATGCCGGCGCCCAGTGCCAGACTGATGACGACGCCAACGGCCAGCCCCGTGGCAACCGAACCACCTCGCAGCGCCGTGACCGCACGCACCGGCAAACTGCTGCCATGGCGTGTCCATTGCAGCCAGCCGTAGACCTGCAATCCGGCGTAGATCGCCTGCAAAAGCATGTCCGAGTAAAGTTTTACGTCGTAGAAAATCCAGATGTAGATCACCACCATGACCAGGCCGATCGGCCAGCACCACGGGTTTTGCTTGACCGTCAGCCAGACCGCGATCACGCCGATAGCGGCAGCAAATAGTTCAAGCCCGGACATGGCGGCTCCTTGATAGCGGGATGTGCAGGGCCGGGGATTGTAAGCGGTTCCGGGCGCAAGGGGCAGGGTCTGGTGGCAAGCTCACACCACCAGCAGGCGTTACGCCGAAAGGTCTGCTAGCATTCGGCGTTTTTGCAGCGCTTCTTCAAGCTTCGTTCAGCTTCGCAGCGGCATAGTGGCAGGCTTTTTTCATACGACAATACAAACCAGCGAACCTCGGGTATCGCTGTATGGGGGAATGATGGATCTTTGGACCGCTGCTCAGGCGTTGATATTGGGTGTTGTAGAAGGACTGACGGAGTTTTTGCCGATTTCGAGCACGGGTCACCAGATCATTGTTGCGGACTTGATCGACTTCGGCGGCGACCGCGCGGCGGCGTTCAATATCATCATCCAGTTGGGCGCCATTCTGGCGGTGGTCTGGGAGTTCCGGCGCAAGATCCTGGATGTGGTCGTGGGCTTGCCCAAACAGCAGCAGGCTCAGCGTTTCACCCTCAATCTGCTGATCGCGTTCATGCCAGCGGTGATTCTGGGCGTGATCTTCGCCGACCTGATCCACCATTACCTGTTCAACCCCATCACGGTAGCGACTGCTCTGGTCATCGGCGGCGTGATCATGTTGTGGGCCGAGCGCCGCGAGCATGTGGTGCGCGCCGAGACCGTCGACGACATGAAATGGACCGATGCGTTGAAAGTCGGCCTGGTGCAGTGTCTGGCGATGATTCCGGGTACTTCGCGTTCCGGCTCGACCATCATTGGCGGTCTGCTGTTCGGTCTGTCGCGCAAGGCCGCCACCGAGTTTTCGTTCTTTCTGGCCATGCCGACCATGGTGGGCGCTGCGGTGTACTCGGGCTACAAGTACCGTGACATGTTTCGTCCAGACGACGTTGTGGTTTTCGCCATCGGTTTCATCACTTCATTCATTTTCGCGATGATCGCGGTGCGCGGTCTGCTCAAGTTCATCGCCACTCATAGCTATGCCGTGTTTGCCTGGTATCGCATTGCGTTCGGTCTGTTGATTCTGGCGACCTGGCAGTTTGGCTGGATCGACTGGGCGGCAGCCAAGGCATGACGTCAGCCCGCGAGGCCAGACCGCCTGCCCGGCAGCGCAAGGCACCGGTTCAGGCGCTGCGCCTCAAATTGCTGATTCTGGTGGTGTTGTGCGCACTGCCGTTTTACGGGGCGGTAATGCTGTGGATCAGACAAGGTCTGCTGATCCCGGCGATCGTGATCTCGGTGATGAGCCTGCTGTCTTTCGTGTTGTATCGACACGACAAATTGCAGGCTGGCAGAGGCGGGCAGCGCACCCCGGAAAATGTGCTGCACGCCACCGAACTGTTGGGCGGCTGGCCGGGTGCGCTGCTGGCGCAACAAGCGTTTCGGCACAAGACCCGCAAGGTGTCCTTTCAGGTCGTGTTCTGGCTGATCGTGCTGGTGCATCAGGCCTTTTGGATAGACTGGCTGTTTCTGGGGCGGCGCATCTGGCAGTGGGTGCCGTTGCCTTTATAGCTGCTGCCCTCATAGCTTCAGCGCAATCTGCTGGCGCTTGGGCAGCTTGGCGACCACCAGTTGATGTGAACGGGTCAGCAGGTCGCGGATCTCGTCGTCGCTCAGGGCGTGGGGTTCCGGCACGCTGATCCAGTGTGCACGGGCCAGATACGGGGCAGGGCGAACGCCCGGGCGGTCGACGTAGCCCAGAAACAGATCAGGGTGAACCTTGAAGGACAATCCCTGGCCTACGAGGTCCATGACCGCGAACATTTTGTTGCCCGCGATGGAAAACACTCGTATCCCGCCCCATTTGTAGTCTTCCCGCGCGCCTGGCAAGTCCAGGCAGAAAGTCGCGATGTCTTCGGTTCGCATGGTGCGCTCCTTGCCCTTTGTGGCAACCGGTAAGCTGTTCGATAGCCGCACGGATATTTGATCAGCGGATTGTATGACGTCCCGACACTCATTAGTGTTCAGGTTTCGCTTTCTCTGGAGCTTCGAATGTCTGCCGTGCAACTCGCCGATGGCCCGCTGAATTATCTGCTCGAAGGCCCGCAGGACGTGCCTGTGCTGGTGCTCTCCAACTCGCTGGGCACCGACCTGCACATGTGGGACAACCAGATTGCAGCGCTGACCGAACATTTCCGTGTGTTGCGTTACGACACGCGTGGCCATGGGCAGTCGCTGGTCAGCGAAGGCACCTACAGCATCGAACAGAATGGCCGGGATGTGCTGGCCTTGCTGGACGCGCTGAACCTGGACAAGGTGTTTTTCTGCGGGCTTTCCATGGGCGGTCTGATTGGTCAATGGCTGGCAATCAATGCTCCGGAGCGCTTGCAACGCGTGGTGCTGTGCAACACTGCAGCGAAAATCGGCAACCCCGATGTCTGGAACCCGCGTATCGAAACGGTGCTGCGCGACGGCCAGTCGGCGATGGTTGCGTTGCGTGATGCATCGATTTCCCGCTGGTTCACGCCATCTTTTGCGAACGCCGAGCCTGCGACGGTCGACACCATTGTCGGCATGCTGGCGCACACCTCTCCTCAGGGATATGCGGCCAACTGCGCGGCGGTGCGTGATGCGGATTATCGCGAACAGATCGCGTCGATCAAGCTGCCGGTGCTGGTGGTCTGCGGCACCGAAGATGCCGTCACCACGCCTGTTGACGGGCGCTTCATGCTTGAGCGCATCGCGGGGGCACAGATGATCGAGCTTCCGGCCGCTCACCTGTCCAGTGTTGAGGCTGGTGAAGCGTTTACCGGGCCGGTGCTGGCGTTTTTGACTGCGAATCGGTAAGCACTGATACTCGCGCCCTCTGAGCGTGCGAGGTGGCCGGTGTTCGATCTCAATGATCTGTTTTATTTCGTCCAGGTAGTCGAGTGCCGGGGATTTGCGCCTGCGGGGCGCAAACTGGGCATTCCCAAGTCCAAGCTCAGCCGCCGCATCGCAGGGCTTGAAGAACGGCTGGGCGTCAGGCTGATCCAGCGCTCCACGCGCAAGTTCGCCGTGACCGAAAGCGGGCGAGACTACTACGGGCATTGCGTCGCGATGCTGGTCGAGGCCGAGGCGGCGGAAGAAGCCATTCAGCGTTCCAGATCCGAACCTCAGGGCCGAATCTCTCTCAGCTGTCCGCCCGCCATGGGGGCGATGGGCATCAATGAAACCGTAGCCCGATTCATGGCTGCGCATCCCAAGGTGCAGGTGTATATCGAGAGCACCAATCGCCGGGTCGATCCGCTGTCCGAGAACATCGACATCGCCCTGCGCGTGCGCTTTCCGCCACTGGAAGACGAAGGGCTGGTGGTCAAGACGCTGGGCTACAGCGCCCAGCGACTGGTGGCTCACCCGGATCTGGCAGCGCAGATTGGCGTTGATGCCTCGTTCGAGGACCTGGCAAGCCTGCCCACGCTGGACCTGACCTCGGCCACCCCGAATCACCGCTGGTTGCTGGAAAACGGAGCGGGGCAGTATGTGGAAGTGCGTCACTCGCCACGGCTGGTCTGCTCGGACCTGGATGCCATTCTACAAGGTGCCCTGCAGGGTGTCGGCGTGGCGCAACTGCCCGAAATTCTGGTTCGCAGTGCTCTTCAACAGGGGCGCCTCGTTGAACTGTTCGACGCCCATCGGCCCAAGTGTGGCGTGATCCATGCGGCGTTTGCGTCCCGGCGCGGGCTGCTCCCGGCCATCCGGGCGATGCTGGATGCGTTCGAGACCTCGTTCAAGGAACTGACTCATAACCCCGAGTCCCTCTATAGTTCTATAAGTAGAACGAACAATCACATTCAGGGCGACTAATCACGCATTACGAACAGCGATAGGATGCTCCCCACTTGATCGCCCAATGACGATATGACTCGGGAAGCCCTTATGAACATTCTGCACATCGATTCCAGCATTCTTGGTGACCACTCCGCTTCGCGCCAGCTCAGCCGCAGCGTAGTCGAGGCCTACAAGGCCGCACACACTGACAGCGCCGTCACCTATCGCGACCTGGCCAGCGAAGCGCTGGGCCACTTCTCGCCAGCGACCCTCGCCGCCGCAGGTACTCCGGTCGAAGGCCGTGACGCAGCCCAGCAGCAGGAAGTGGCAACCAACGAAGCGACCCTGCAGCAGTTTCTGGATTCGGACGTGGTTGTCATCGGCGCACCGATGTACAACTTCACCATTCCGACCCAGCTGAAGGCCTGGATCGATCGTATCGCGGTGGCAGGCAGAACCTTCCGTTACACCGAAGCCGGTCCTGAGGGTCTGTGCGGCGACAAGAAGGTCATCATTGTTTCGACTTCCGGCGGAATACACGCCGGGCAGCCGAGCAGCGTGGGTCACGAGGATTACCTCAAACTGATGTTCGCGTTTATCGGCGTGACCGACCTGCAATTCGTTCGCGCTGAAGGCCTTGCGTACGGTGAAGAGCCACGCGCCAATGCGCTGACCGCTGCGCAGCAGCACATCGAGCAGAAGCTGTTCGCGGCCTGACAGCGTCCTGTTCCGATCAAACTCCACAGCCCGCACGTTGCGCAGGGCTCTGGAGTTTTTTAATGCCCGCCGTTCAGTGAACAATTGACAGCTTTCTTACAGGTAACGCGACGTACGCGGCAGTACACTGCACGCCTGAACGCTGCATCGGGCCGATTTTTGCGCAGTGGTTGGCAGTTGCAAAAAACAGCGAAGATAGATGGCCCGGCTTATGCACTATTTCTGTAATAAGCACTCTCATTTTATGTAAGAGCGGGGCGCTGGAGCATGAAGCTCGACACAAGCGCATGAATGGACTGTCCGGCACCTGCCGGGACTTACAAAGGTTGGGCCTTGCCATGGTACGTCTTTGTGCAGTGATGCTGATTTGTCTGCTGGATAGCCTGATTTCGGTGCACGTTCAGGCTGACGACTTCGTCACCGATAATGTGCTGCCAGACAGCGAATGGAGCGCGGGCTTTCACGAGCTGAGTTTTATCGATCCGCTGGATTCACAGCCGATGCAGGCCATTGCTTTCTATCCGTCCACCGATCCAGAGCAAGTCAGTAACGTGCAGGGTTATCGAGTGGAGGCCGGTGAAGACGCAGCCATTGCTCTGGGGCGGTTCCCGCTACTGATGCTTTCTCATGGCAACACCGGCACGCCGCTGGCGTTGCACGATCTGGCGACCTCGCTTGCTCGTCAGGGCTTCGTTGTCGTGGCGGTTGTCCATCCCGGCGATAACTACCGAGACCACAGCCGTCTCGGCAGCCTGAGCAATCTTTACGGCAGACCTCTGCAGATTTCAGAGGCCATCAGCGCCGCGCTGACGGACCCCATGCTTGCGCCTTATCTCAGCGCACGTCAGGTGGGTGTGATCGGTTATTCGGCTGGCGGTGAAACCGCACTCATCCTGGCAGGTGCGCAGCCGGACCTGAAACGCCTGCAACAATACTGCACAGAACGACCTACAGACCGCGACGCCTGCAAGACCCAGGGTCAACTGGTGGCAGACCGTGAAGACCTGCATCCGCAGGCTGATCGAAGGGTAGGTGCATTGATGTTGATGGCACCGCTCAGTCTGATGTTTGGCAGGCAGACGCTGGGTGATGTGCATGTTCCGGTGCTGATGTATGCAGGGGACGATGACCAGTTGCTGGCGCTGGACAAGAACGCTGAAGCGCTGGCGCGCAAGTTGCCGCAGGCGCCGGATTACAAGCTGCTCGCTGGGGCAGGGCACTTCGTGTTCATGGCACCCTGCACCGATGACCAGCGGGCAACCATGCCTATGGTCTGCAACGATCGCGAAGGCGTTGACCGGGCAGACATCCACCGCACCCTGAGCGCCGAAGCGGTCAGGTTCTTCACCAGCACGCTGGGCGCGTCAGATTCAGACAATTCCGGGATGCAGACGGCGAATCACCAATAGGTTTCGTTTTGCTCAACGCAAGACAGAGATGCGTCAGGGATTCAATGACCGCAGGTAATCCCCGAATCCGCCTCGCGCCTTGGAGTCCAGCCGGGTGCTGGTGGTAACTCTCGGGCGGCAACTCCAGGCGATGCGTGCACCACAGAGTTCCAGCTGGCGAACCAGATGCACGTCTTCGTGGCACGCCAGTGCGGGGAATCCACCTGCACGCAGGTAGGCCATCGAACTGACGCCGAGGTTGGCGCCGTGGATGTGGCGATGCCCGTCGCGGTGCTGGTAGTGCGCGTTGTAAGCGGTCTGTGCCGCAACAGAAACTCCCTGATCCCAAGAGCCGGGCGTCACTGTGCCACAGACCGCGTCTGCATCCAGTGCCAGCTGTTCGGCGAGCCAGTCACAGGCCACGCTGCTGTCGCCATCGGTACAAGCCAGCCAGCGGGCACCTCTGTCGAGCAGAAAGGCGGCACCCTGCGCGCGGGCCTGGCCGACGTTGCGCGCCTGGATGTCGAGGGTCATGACGCCATAGAAACGGGCGATCTCTGCCGATTGATCAGTGCAGCTGTCGAGCACTACCAACACCTCGACCTGTTCGCCGTTCAGGCTCGGGTGCGCCGCAGCCATCAGGACCGTTTCCAGGCACTGGTCCAGCAACCGCTCTTCGTTATGTACCGGAATCAGAACGCCGATCATCCGCAAATTCCCTTCTTGCTACAGATGTGTCATCGCGACTCCAGAGATCCAGCAGGAAATCCTGTTCGTGATGACTGAAAAGTCGGTGCATCGAGAGCCGCTCGTTCAACACGTCGTGGACGCGCTGTGCGTTCAATGGACAATCGTCGATGTCAGGCCGCCAGTGGCAGGCGAGGATCTGGCCGTCCGGCGTGAGCGCTTCCAGCGCGCAGTCGATCCAGCGGTGCAAGTCTTCCAGGTCCAGGTAATACCCCAGTTCGCTGAGCACAATCAGGTCGAACCGGCCTTCCGGCCATTGCTGCGGCAGGCGCGCCTGCACCACGCGAGCGTGGGGGACGTCGATCAGTCGCTCGCGAGCCAGCTCGACCGCGCGCTGCGAGGTATCACAGCACAATAGCGCATCGCAGCGTGTGGCCAGCCCGGCGCTGAGTTCGCCATTGGCACAACCGGGTTCAAAGACAGCGGCGTAGTGTTCGTTGGGCAGCGCAGCCAGGCAAAGCGCCCGCTTGCGTCGCTCGTACCAGCGCTGCTTGAACGCCCACGGATCGCTGTCGTTGCGAAAAAGCTCGTCGAAATAGCTATCGGCCACGCTCATGTGAAAACCACTTCAAAAGGTTGCAGCAAACGCTCCAATACGCTGTTCGGCAATACCGGCAACAAACCGATGCCGGGGTCGCCCTGCAACTGGCTGGCAAAGGCATGGGCAGCGTCATGCTTGCGAGCGATGGTTTGCGGGTCCAGCAGCACCTTGCGCGCCCGATCCCACGGCAGACGTTCGTCTTCCGGGTCGGCCCAATGCCAGGCCCAGATCGGGATTTCATGCAGCTGCGCGCCAGTGGTCATACAGGCACGTGCGGCGGCGCGGCCAACCGCCTCATGATCCCCGTGCCCGTCTTTCGACCATGTGGCGAATACCACATCGGTGGGGCAAAGGTGCTGTTCGAGAAGCGCCACCAGACGGTCCTCATCGCTGGCGACGTCGCCGTCCTGAAACCCGCCACGAATCCACTCCAGTCGGTCCTGTGGGATCTCCAGACGCTCGAGCGCCTCGGCGCTTTCCTGTGGCCGGATCGCGCTCAGACGCTGCACAGGCCATAACGGCGAGCCAGGGTGGCTCGCGGTGCCGTCAGTCACCGAAATCAGCAGCAGCGTGCGCTCCAGTTGCGCCAGTTGCCGCATCAGGCCGCCGCAGCCCAGCACTTCATCGTCAGGGTGGGGCGCAATGATGACCGCCCTGCAGTTGGGCGGCACCAGCAGGTCAGCCGTGATTGCCGCCAGCGCACCCAGTTTCTTCGAGGCGTTCCAGGCTTCCAGCGGCGTGCCGCGCCCCGAATCGTCCTCACTGACAACGAAACCTTCACCCATGATCGACAGCCTGTTTGAGCAGCGACCAGGTACTGGCAGCCGGGAGATGAGTACGGACCAGTTCGCCAAGCGCGGCGAGGTCCCGTTCGGCATGGCTCTGGCGCAGGAACACCGGAAGATCGGCGCTCAGGCGAGCAAAGTGCGCATCCTTGCAGTAAGGGCCTGCACCCAATGCACGACCTGCGTGCTGAATGACCTGCTCGGCGCACTGTTCGACGACTGCGCGACAGCGCCTGGCAAGTAACTGAGCGTCGCCAAGCGGCGTGCTATCGATCTCGACAGCCGCTGCCTGCAATACGCTGGATGCACCATGAAGCGCTGTATCCACTGCGCCCAGATGCGCCAGCGCATGGGGATCGTCGCGCTTGCCTGGCTGTTGCAGCAATCGTTGTGCGATGGACCGAGAGGCGCCATACCAGCAGGCCGCGATACCAATGCCGCCTTGCCAGAAGCCTGCTCTGTTCAGGTAGTCGCCGGGAGTGCCGACCAGGTATCCGGTGGCCTGTTCGAACAGCACGTCGACACTGCCGGTCGCGCCCATGCCGACGGCGCGCCAACCGTCGGTGCCGATTGTCACGCCCGGCTGGTCCAGCGGCACTGCCACCAGTTGCTGACGCTGATGGTCGTCCCATACGGTGACCAGGGCATGGCTGAGCGCCGAAGCGCCCGAGCACCAGGCCTTGCGTCCATTGAGTCGCAGCGAATCGTCTTCGCCGCTGAGAAGTACCCGGGCTTGCGGCGGCTCGGCCGCCCACATTCCCCAGGTACTGAATTGTTCAGGGGGCGGGGCACCCAGTTCCGCCATGATTGCCATGGCGTCCGTGTGCCCCTCGTACAACTTGCATAACCCCAGATCATGGCCTGCAACGCAGGCCAGTGCCTGCCAGCGCTCAAGCGTCTGGCCGCTGGCAGGCTGGGGGATCCGGTCGAGCCCTTCGTTGACCATTGCCTGCAAGCACTCGCCCAGCGCACGCGTATCGGCATAGCCGTGCCTGCGCCAGTCGAGAAACTCACTCAAGGCTTGGGTCATTGCTGATCTTCACGCTTGAGTTCGAACAGCAACAGCGAGCGAGGGGTAACGGTGTATTCAGTGCCGAAACTGAATTGCTCCTTGCTGCGTGCGTCGTCCTGATTGGTATCGATGAGGCAGGTGTAGTGCGTGCCTTCCGGTACTTCCGGCAGGGTGAAGTTGACGCCATCATGGTGCGCGTTGACCACCAGCAACAGCGTGGCATCTGCGCCCGGACGGCGAATACCGGTTTCCTGTGCGCGGCCATCCATCAACATGCCCAGGCAACGGCCATTGCTGTCGTGCCATTGATCCACAGTCATCTCGTTCCCGTCCGGCGAAAGCCAGGTCACGTCCTTGACGCCGATTTCCTCGTTGTAATCGCCCACCAGGAAGCGGCTACGACGCAGGATCGGGTAGCTCTGACGCAGTTTGATCACGCGGGTGACGAACTTGAGCAGTGCTTCGCCGTCGCCATCCAGATCCCAGTTCACCCAGCCAATTTCGCTGTCCTGGCAGTAGGCGTTGTTGTTGCCGTGCTGGGTACGGGCAAACTCGTCACCGGCGACAATCATCGGCGTGCCCTGAGCAAGCAGCAGCGTGGCGAAGAAGTTGCGCATCTGACGCAGACGCAGCGCGTTGATTTCCGGGTCTTCGGTCGGACCTTCGACGCCATGGTTCCAGGACAGGTTGTTGTTGCTGCCGTCCTGGTTGTTTTCGTCGTTGGCCTCGTTGTGCTTGTCGTTGTACGACACGAGGTCGTGCAACGTGAAGCCGTCATGCGCGGTGATGAAGTTCACCGACGCCTGAGGGCGACGACCGCGCTGGTTGAACATGTTCCCGGAGGCTGTCATGCGTGCAGCGAAGTCGGCCAATTGGCCTTCATCGCCTTTCCAGAAGGCGCGTACGGTGTCGCGGAACTTGTCGTTCCATTCCATCCAGCCCGGCGGGAAGCCGCCGACCTGATAACCCCCGGGGCCACAGTCCCATGGCTCGGCAATCAGCTTGACCTGACGCAGGACCGGATCCTGACGGCAGGCAACCAGGAAACTGTGACGCTCGTCGAAGCCATCGTGGTAGCGACCCAGAATGGTTGCCAGGTCGAAGCGGAAGCCGTCGACATGCATTTCCGAAGCCCAGTAGCGCAGGGAGTCGGTGACCATCTGCAGGACGCACGGGTGGCTAAGATCCAGCGTGTTGCCGGTGCCGGAATCGTTGATGTAGTAGCGCTTGTCATCCGGCATCAGGCGATAGTACGACGCGTTGTCGATACCGCGCATGGACAGGGTAGGGCCCAGCTCGTTGCCTTCGGCGGTGTGGTTGTAGACCACATCCAGAATCACTTCGAGCCCGGCATGGTGCATGTGCGCAACCATTTCCTTGAACTCGGCGATCTTGCCGTGTGCCAGGTAACGTGGATCAGGGGCGAAAAACGCAATGCTGTTATAGCCCCAGTAGTTGGTCATGCCCTTTTGCAGCAAGTGCTGGTCATTGACGAACGCATGGATCGGCAGCAGCTCGACCGACGTCACGCCCAGTTTGCGGATGTGATCGACCACGTCGGCTGATCCCAGGCCCGCGAACGTACCGCGCAGCTCTTCCGGGACCGATGGATGACGCATGGTGAAACCGCGCACGTGGGTCTCGTAGACGATGGTCTTGTCCCATGGGATTCCGACGCGCTGGTCACGGCCCCAGGTGTACGCCGGGTCGATGACTTTGCTCTTGGGCACGAAAGGCGCGCTGTCACGCTCGTCGAAGCTCAGGTCGCCGTCGGGGTGGCCGATGGTGTAGCCGAACAGGGCCTCCGACCATTTCAGCTCGCCGACCAGTTGCTTGGCGTACGGGTCGATCAGCAGCTTGTTGTGGTTGAAGCGGTGGCCATTCTGCGGGTCGTACGGTCCGTATACACGGTAGCCGTAGATCAGGCCCGGGTGAGCATCCGGCAGGTAGCCGTGGTAGATCTCGTCGGTGTATTCCGGAAGCTCGATGCGTTCCAGTTCCACTTCGCCCGAGGCGTCGAACAGGCACAGCTCAACCTTGGTGGCGTTGGCCGAGAAGATCGCGAAGTTGACGCCCAGGCCATCCCAGCTGGCACCGAGCGGGAAGGGAAGTCCTTCACGGATACGTGACGGGGTACTGGCAGGGTTTTCTGGTGTGGCCGAACTTTCATCTGCCGCTGTTGTGGACTTCGTATTCATGGTGCCTTCCTGACGTCGAATGATTTTCTAAGCGGCCGAAACCGTTATCGAAGCCGAGCGGGCTTCAACACTGAAGTTAAAGTTTGGAGTTACCGCAGGCCTCACCGGGAACCGGATGAAGCCTGCGACAATGGACTTGTGTGAAGACAGAAGAGTTTCAAGTATTCGATGGCTTGCGTGGTTTCTTCGGTGCAGGCTTGGCTGGTGCGTCACCCGAAGCGGCCACAGGAGCCGGTTTAGGCTTGGCCGGGGCTTTTGGCTTGGGAGCCGCTGCCGGCTTGGACGCTGCGGGTTTGGCAGCAGGCTTGGCATCGGGTACTGCCTTGGCTACCGGCTTGGCCGGGCCTTTAGCGGGTGCCTTGGCGCTGTCGACTTCCGGCAGTTTGGGCTTGTTGGATTTGCGCGCAGTGCTCTTGTCCGGAGCCAGGGCCTCTGCTTCCGCCAGCTTGCGCGCCATTTCCCAATGGCGTGCATCGTGGCCGGAAGGCTTACCTTCGGACTCCCAGATCTGATAGGCAAATTCACGGATTCTTTTTTCGTCGGCACTCATCTCGACACTCCCAGGTATTACATAGTTTGAATAAGCAAATTGACGGAAAATTCTTCTAGCGCTGCGCTGAGCGGTATTTCCCCATCACTCATCACGACGACGTCGGAAAAGAGGCCTTTCCACTGCTGATCTGAATCTGCAAACGGCACGCTGATACGTGTGTCGCCCCATTGAGCAGGATTAATGAATGGAGCCTGTGCAGTGCCCAATAGTTCACTGCTTATGCGCGGCACCACCACGATTGCACGCTCGTTCGCCGTTACCCGCGCGAACGCCAGTACCCTTTCGGCATGACTGCCTTTCACTTCCAGAGGAAGGTATTCCCCCTCGCTGAACAGCGTCGGATGCGCGGAACGCACGTTGAGCGCCGCTGCAATCAGCGCCTGTTTGATCCGGCCGTCATGCCAATGAGTCAACAGCTCGGGTGCGTTGACATTCTCTGTCAGAGCCTGTTGCCGAGCAGCGTAGTCCACAGGCCTGCGGTTGTCCGGGTCGACCAGACTGAAATCCCAGAACTCGGTGCCCTGATACAGATCAGGCACACCGGGCACCGTCAAGCGTAGCAAGGTTTGCGCCAGACTATTGAGCGCACCGGCAGTGGCAATGCGATTGGCGGTGGCACTCAGGGACTGGCGCAGCGCGAGGGCTTCAGGGGCCAGCAGGATGCGTTGCAGAAACTCTCGGCACGCCGTTTCATAAGGCTGGTTCGGCGCGCTCCAGCTGCTTTGCAGCTTGGCTTCACGCAGGGCCTTTTCCTGCCATTGCACCATGCGCTTTGCATAGTCTTCGTGAGCGTGCTCGCCTTCCAGATCCAGCGGCCAACTACCCAGCAACGCCTGATAGAGCATTAGCTCATCACCCGCGCTGATCACAGGCTCTTCACCTTTGAGCGGCATTGCCAGCTGGCGCCAGCGCTCTACCTGCTCGGCGTACCAGTCAGCACATTCGCTGAGTACCGCCAGACGTGTACGGGTGTCTTCGCCGCGCTTGTGATCATGGGTCGCAGTGGCCAGCAGATTGTCCGGGAATGTCTCGATGCGCTGGATGCATGCCTTGTGAAACTCTTCAACCGGCGCACTGAAATGTTGCGGATGGAAGCCTACATCGTTGCGCGACAGCAGTACGGCAGAACGATAGAACGAGGTGTCTTCCACCGATTTTGCCGCCACAGGGGAGGTCAACTGCTGGAAGCGCACGCACGCGTTCTTGTACAGCTTGCGCAGGTGGCCACGCGGCAGCTTTCTCCACGGCTCGCCGCCCAGCCAGCGCGCGAGATAATCCAGCACAGGCCAGTCACCTTCATTGAGTGTCGAGCGTGCACCTTCCATGGCCTGCTGGAAGAATCGCTCGTCTTCTGCCGAACGCCCGCAGACGGTGATGTAGGTGCGGTACACCGGGAAGTTCACGATTAGAGCCAGCAGTGCGCGTCGAATCGCCCCCAGCGTCAGGTCACGGCTCATCAGGTCGCTGCGCGCCACCTGCAGCAGCGACTGCGCAACGTTTTCGAAATCGCCCGCCAGCGTGCCATGCAGCACCAGATCACGCGCTACCAGCACTTCCTCATCGAAGTTGGCAGTACGTTCACTCAGGCGGCTCCACAGCGCGCCCAGTGGGGCTTCACCCTTGGGGTCGTGTTGCAGCAGCGACACCTGGTTCATGAATTCGTAGCCGGTCGTGCCGTCCACGCTCCAGTCTTCGCGCAGGGGTTCATCAGGGCCGAGAATCTTTTCAACGAAAATCGGCAGATGATTCAGTCTGGCTTCGGCCGGTCGCTGGCTCAACAGACCCTGGACGCGACGATGTAGCTTGCGTCCGTAACCGCGTGGGTTTGCCAGGCCATCGATGTGGTCGATACGCAGGCCGTCGATGAGGCCGTCGGCGATCAGTTGGAAGATCTTGCCGTGGGTGGCCTCGAAGACATTCGGACGCTCGACGCGCAAGCCGCCCAGCTCGTTGATGTCGAAGAAACGCCGCCAGTTGATGTCGTCACCGGCGGTGCGCCAGCTCGCCAGACGATAGTACTGACGCTCCAGCAACTGATGAAGACGATCAAAACCTTCAGGCTGACTGGAGTCGAATCGGGCAATGACTTGTTCGATGGCTTTGAGCACCTGCGGATCGTTCGCCAGTTCGGCGAGCTCTGCCTTGGCCTGACGTGCTCGTTCGTACGCTTGCGGATACTGATTCAGCGCTGCGAAACGCTCACCCAGTTCTTTCAGTTTCGGGTGGTCAGCGTGCTGTAACAGCGAGTCGTAAGTGGTAGGACAGATCGGAAAGTGGTGCTGATAGTGCTCGATATGAAAGGCACCGCGCTGTGCATCGAAGCGCAGCGGAATTTCGCCTGCCTGCAGCACCGTGCCGTAATCGCTGCTCAGAAACGGCAGAAGCAGCTGACCGGCGAGCAACGGATCCGGTGAATTCCACTGGATGTCGAAGAAGTCGGCGTATGGACTGCGACGTCCCCACTCAAGCAGATCGAGCCACCACGGGTTGTCTGCACCGCCCACTGCCATGTGGTTGGAAACGATGTCCAGGATCATGCCCATCCCATGCTCACGCAGGGCCGCCACCAGACGGAGCAGGGCGGGCTCGCCGCCCAGCTCGGGATTGATGATGGTCGGATCCACCACGTCGTAGCCGTGCATGGAGCCTGCGCGCGCCTTGAGAATCGGCGACGCATAGAGGTGGCTGATGCCCAGACTGGCAAAGTACGGTACCAGTGGCACCGCATCATCCAGGGTAAAGTCTTTGTGAAACTGCAGACGCTGTGTGGCTCTCAACGGTTGTAAAGGACGGTTCATTGGTCACGCTCCGCAGCTTGCAGCCGGGATTGGGACAGCAATTCCAGTCGTCGAGCAGCATCTTCATTATCAAGGAGTGAGGCGGCATCGCCGGGTAGGCGTCTGCGCCAGTTAGGGTGGCTGTCGATGGTGCCGGGCAGGTTGGCCTGCTCCTGAACGCCCAGCGCGTCTTCGATGGGCAGCAGCACCAGCGGCGCACGGGTGTGGCCCAGGTAGCGGATGCTGGCATCGATGATCTGCACCGGGTCTTCAGTGTGTTCATCGAAGCCGTCATTGCTCTGGCTCAAGGCCCGACGCAACGCGTTGTACTCACGCGCACGCTCTTCGCGCCAGTGCTGCTCGCTTTGCGCGTCCACATGACCCAGTCGCGCATTCCATTCGATGTCCAGTTCGCTGAGCCAGCCAGCCAGCGTCGGCAGGTCGTGGGTGCTGGTGGTAGCCAGCGCCTCATCGGACCAGTCCAGAATCGGTTTGAAAGAACCGTTGTTCTGTTCGAACAACAGCACGCGCATGCCCAGCATCTCACGGGCGCTGAGTTTTTCACTGAGGCCCTCGGGCACCGTGCCGAGGTCCTCGCCAAGCACGATCGCCTCATGACGCAGCGACTCCAGGCTCAGCAGGCGCAGCATGTCGTCCAGCGGAAAATTCAGGTAAGCGCCTTCGCTGGGTGGCGAGCCCAACGGTATCACCCAGAGGCGTTGCAGGCCCATCACATGGTCGATGCGCAGACCGCCTGCATGGGCAAAATTGGCGCGCAGCATTTCAATGAAAGCGCGGAAACCATTGCGCTTCAGGCCGTCGGGAGAAAACGCCGAGATGCCCCAGCTTTGGCCGGCGCGATTCAGGATGTCCGGCGGAGCGCCAACGGTCAGGGCCGACAACAGTTCGTCCTGACGGCTCCAGGCCTGGCTGCCGCCGCCATCGGCACCGACGGCCAGATCGGCGATCAGGCCGACGCGCATGCCACTGCTGCGTGCAGCGACCTGGGCACGCTCAAGACCGCGAGCAATGAGCCACTGGGTAAAGGCATGAAAACTGATCTGCGGGCCATGTTCAGCTGCGAATGCCGACACTGCCGGGTTGCGGGGATCTTTCAGCTCATCGGGCCACTCGTGCCAGTTGTCACTGATGCCCATGCCCGGACATTCGGCGCGCAAGGCTTCGAATCGGCAATGGTTTTCCAGCGCTTCACCACCACTGTGGCGGAAGCTGTTGAAGTCTTCGTGCAGAGGGTGCGAACCGGCGCTGAATGCTTCGTACAAGGCGTGCAACGCTTTCCACTTGGCGGCAGCAGCAGAGGGCCAGTCGATCAGCGGCAGGGCCTCAAGGCGTTTCAGCTCATCGGCAACGCCGGCGTCTTCGATTGCCTGACGCCAGGCCCGTTCGCCCAGAATGGCACCCGGCGAGGCGTAAAGGCTGTTGAGAAACAGTCGGCTGGAAGGCGAGTAAGGGCTGTAGCGATGCGGATCGCTGGCGAACATGGCATGAATCGGACTGATCGCCAGCGCATCGGCGCCACGTTCGCCCGCTGAGCGGACCAGCGATTCCAGTGCCTGTGTATCACCGAAACCGCCATCACCTTCGCGCCGCAATCCGTACAGCTGGGCCGTGAGGCCCCATGCACGAGGCTTGCGTGTGTCGGTGGCCATGGACATGCTGAAACAGGTCTTGGGCGCGACGGCGATGGTCAGGTGTTGCCCCTCTATGTCCAGTTGCTGATAACCCGGCGGCGCGAGGGCGGGCAGCTCGGCGTTGGCAGTCAGTCTGGCGTCCAGTGACGAGCCGTCTTCCAGATGCAGAGTAAAGGGCGTCTCGGGCTTGAACCAGGCGGACAGGTCCAGCTTGCAGTCTTGATCGACAGTCAAAAGCGGCGGTGCGCCGGCGCCCTCGCGGGCAGCCTGCAAGCGCTGCAGGCTGGCATCGATGGCTTCGCTGCCATCGGCCGGATAGCCCAGCGCTTCGAGAACCTTGCGCAACACATCGTGGCTGACAGTCTGTGGACGAGCGTTGGCATCGACCCAGTGCACCGACAGGCCTGCTTCGGTGGCAAGCCTTTCCAATTGCTCATTGCTCATCCTGTTCCTCCAGAACATCACGGCCTGTCAGGCTGACAATCGCCGTGTAAGGATTGAGGATGCCTTGATGTGAAAGTTCGGACGATTTTGGCTGCGTGGAGAAAATCACTCTCGCACCTTTCTGTTGCGAAGCGTTGACAGCTTTCTCGCTCAGGTTCAGGTCGATGCGCAGCACACTGCCGTCGCCCATGCGCCAAGACGCGCTGACGGCATGATCCGCCAGAATCCTAGTGCCTGTCGCTCTGGCACCGGGCAGGCGTGGAATGATTTCTTCCTTACGCAAGGCCAGCAATTGTTTATAGAGCGCCAGCCAGTTGCGATGATCCAGTCCTGCGTCCGTTTCCAGGTCCAGCGCTGCAAAAGCTGGGCGCGAGGCTTCGAAGGTTTTCGGATCATTAGGATCGGGAATGTGTTCGCGACGCTCTGGATCGGCGAATGCGGCAAAATCGGCAAATTCATTGCGTCGACCTTCGCGCACCAGATCCGCCAGTTCACCATGATGACTGGTGAAGAACAGAAACGGCTCGCTGGCCGCCCATTCATCACCCATGAACATCAGCGGAATCATCGGCGACAGCAGCAACAGAGCGGTGGCCGCCCTGAGTGCAGGAGCGGGGCAGAGTTGCGGCAGGCGCTCGCCGAGCGCGCGGTTACCGATCTGGTCATGGTTCTGCAGGAACAACACAAATGCGCTGGGCGGCAGATGGCCGCTGGGCTCGCCGCGTGTGTGGCCGTGTCGGGTCTGTTCGCCCTGATACACGAAGCCCTCGCTCAACAGGCGGGCCAGCTTCTGTGTCGGCTCCTGTGCAAAATCCGAGTAGTAGGCGTCGGTTTCGCCGGTCAGCAGCACATGCAGCGTGTTATGCCCATCGTCATCCCATTGGGCGTCAAAACCCTTGTCGGCGAGCAGGCTGGCCTGGCTGAATTCGTTTTCCAGATTCAGCCACACGTGTCGACCTGGTTCGATCTGTTCACGTACACGTTCGGCGAATTCGGGCAGGAACGTTTCGTCGCGGATCGCGTGCACAGCGTCCATGCGCAGACCGTCAAAACGGTATTCGAGCAGCCACATCAGTGCGTTGTCGACGAAGTAGTCACGTACTTGCGGACGTCGGAAGTCGATGGCGTCGCCCCATGGCGTGTGCAGGTCGCTGCGGAAAAATTCCTTGGCGTAACTGCCCAGATAATTGCCATCCGGCCCGAAGTGGTTGTAGACGACGTCCAGAATGACCGCCAGACCGTGCCCGTGCGCCGTGTCGATCAGGTGCTTGAGCTGCTCGGGCGTGCCGTAGGAGGACTGCGGCGCATACGGCAGCACGCCGTCGTAGCCCCAGTTGCGGTCGCCGGGAAATTGCGCCAGAGGCATCAGTTCGATGGCGGTCACACCAAGGTCGGCCAGGTGTTGCAGGTGTTTTTCAACGCCTGCATAGCCTCCCAATGCTCCAACGTGCAGTTCATAAATGACTGCTTCGTGCCAGGGGCGGCCATTCCAGTCGGTGTTTTTCCACTGGTAAGCAAGCGGGTCGACGACAACACTGTGTGAGTGAACGTCGTCAGCCTGAGCGCGGGAAGCGGGGTCGGGGACCTTGAGCTCCCCGTTGATGTTGAACTGGTACCGGGTGCCCGCCTTGCAGCGGGCCTCCAGAGCAAACCAGCCTTCAGGCTCAGAGGTCATGGCCAGTGACTGACCATCCTCCAGTTCAAGCGTGACCTCGTGGGCATCCGGTGCCCAGAGGGCAAACCGGGTGAGTTCGGGATTTACCAAAACGGCGCCGTGGCGCCAGCTGTTTTCTGTGCGCAGAGGCATCCATTGACCCCTTTTTCCTTAGTAGTGAATTGAAGCACCCGCATTTTTCTTCAACAGATCGCGATACAGTTCTGCGTAGGGCTCTACCGCTTGATGCCAGTTGAACGGGGCGGCCATGGCGCGGCAGCGCATGGCATTGAGTAACTCTGGGTGAGCGAATACCTGGAACGCGCGGTTCAGGGCTTCGGTATAGCTTTCCACTGTCGATTCGTTGAACAGGAAACCTGTCACGCCGTCTTCGATGGTGTCTGCCAGACCGCCTGTGTTGCGGGCCACCGGCAGCGAACCGAAGCGCTGGGCGTACATCTGGCTCAGGCCGCAAGGCTCGTAACGGGAAGGCATGAGCAAGAAGTCACTGCCTGCGAACATGCGTCGGGCGTCGGTTTCGTTGAAGCCGATACGCACACCGATGCGACCCGGGAAGCGCGTTGCGAGCGCACGCATGGCGTCTTCTTCTTCAGGCTCACCGCGACCGATGATTGCAATCTGGCCGCCATTGTTGACGATGTGCTCGGCCACGCCGATCGTCAGGTCCAGGCCTTTCTGGTACACGAGGCGCGAGACGACTGCGAACAGCGGGCCGGTCGAAGCGTCGAGGTCGAACAGTTCACGGACGTAGTCGGCGTTGATCTCTTTGCGCAGCCATTCATTGGGTGCGAAGTGGCAGATCAGGTGTTCGTCGGTGGAGGCGTCCCAGCTGGCGTCGATGCCATTGGGAATACCGCTCAGCTGACCCTTCTCGGCCTTGCTCTGCAGGAAACCTTCCAGGCCGCAGCCGAATTCGGGGGTGGTGATTTCCCTGGCGTAGGTCGCGCTGACCGTCGTGATGTGGTTCGCGTACGCCATGCCTGCCTTGATGAACGACAGCTTGCCGTAGAATTCCATGCCTTCGGCCTGAAGGGCTTCGTCAGGGATGCCGAGCTCGCGGCTTGAACCGGTGCTTACAGTGCCCTGGTAGGCCAGATTGTGAATGGTGAAGATGCTGGGCGTGGTCTGACCGCGCCATTTCATATAGGCGGGGGCCAGTCCGGCCGGCCAGTCATGGGCGTGAACCAGTTCAGGGCACCACTGCGTTTTCACTGCACCTGCTGCAAAGTCAGCTGCGGCAAGTCCGAGACGCGCAAAACGGATGTGGTTGTCGGACCAGTCACGGCCGTGGCGATCGGCGTAAGGCGTGCCTTCACGCTCATACAGTTCAGGGCAGATCAGGACATAAATGACCAGACCGTCCTTCATGTCCATCCGCCCGACCTTGCACGCAGGCAGCCCGGCATAGCCGCCCAGCTGGCTGATGATATGAATAGGGTTGCCGCTATTGATCACTTGCGGGTAGCCGGGTATCAGCACACGGACATCGTGCAGGTGACGCATGGCTCGCGGCAAGGCAGCAGACACATCGCCCAAACCCCCGGTTTTCACCAGGTCAGCCAGTTCTGAAGTCACAAACAGGACTTTGCGTTTGTTGACCTGGGAAAGTGTGGGCTGTGAAGTCGAAGTCGGCAGTTGCAGCAGTGGAACGCTCGTCGTAGCGAAAACCGGCAGATGAGTCAGCTCGCTGGCCGGCTGATTAAAACTCTCTCCCTTCTGGGTTTTGACAGCGGCGCTAATCATCGTTTTCTCCCGTTAAAACAGTGTTGGTGCATCACATGATTTTTATTGGCCATTTCCTATGGCCGGGTACGTGCACCTGCACTACGCAAAAACAGTACCGACTTGGACTATACATAGCAGCGATGCAACGTGATGGAGGCATTGCGGGCAATAAGCCAACAGCATAGGCGCTCTATTCACCTGACCCGGCGCTTTTGGAGAAGTTTCGAGTATTTTACCGGCGGTCGTCTGGAGCAAGGCTTGGCGGCCTGTTTGCGGGCATCGCCGGTGCAATGTCTGCGCTTTTTCAGGGCGGCGTTCGACGAACTTATCGGGTGATGACCGGCCGTCGGATTGTTCGACAATCAACGGGATCCCATTCGTTTCGTGAAAAATGCCCAGGCCTTTTCTGCTTTTTCCGGCTGAATGGATGCACGCTGCCTTTTCCAGGTGCAGGCAATGGTCAATTCACGAGCACCAGAAGAAACTTCCTACATCTGTGCTGGAACATTTTGGAGCAGGGCGGGATAGAATCACGGTCCTTTGGCCTGCCATTGATTGCGCAGGCCTCATCGTAAACGCTGTATGAAGACTCATTGGTTGACGGGGATGGAAATGGAAGGCCCAGAGGTGTTGGTACTGCAGGCGAGTTACACCAATCCGGTACACGCAGCTGCGATCGGGTTCGTCTTGAACGAATATGCGCTGGATGCCATGGGTACGGGCAAGCCGTTGTCGAGCGATACGCGCCAGCAATTGGCGATCGAACTGGCCAAGCGGCCTCATGCATTCAGTGTTCTTGCATTCATCGCCGGTGAGCCTGTGGGGCTGGTGAATTGCTTCGAAGGCTTTTCCACCTTTGCCTGTCGTCCCCTGGTCAATATCCACGACGTCGCGGTCATTGCCGAGCACCGCGGTAAAGGCATCAGCCAAAAAATGCTCGCCAAGGTCGAAGAAATTGCGCGCCAGCGCGGGTGCTGCAAGCTGACGCTCGAGGTGCTGGAAGGCAACGATGTCGCGCAGGCAGCGTATCGCAAGGTCGGTTTCGACAGCTATCAGCTGAACCCGGAAATGGGCCGCGCCATGTTTTGGCAAAAAACGCTGTAATCGCGGCGACGCAGCCAGATCAGGGCTTCGCACAGCGCTCTGACGCGGTGGCAGTGTTTCTGGCGTTGCGAAATGTGTCTGGCCCGCGAAACCGAACTGGCGCAAAATGTGCGCACTGTCTGATCCGGAAAAGCTTTGGGACCGTTGATTACGGCTGCTTGCCGGCGTAGCCGGACAGGAAGAGCGGGGAGGGGATCAGGCGGGCAAGCCAGCGGATCGGGCTTGCCTCGGGGCGGTCATTGCGCAGGGGGTGAATCTTTAGAGTTGAAGAGCTGTACCGGAAGAGGTCAGCTGGGTTTGCTGAAGCATCATGCTCAGATGAGCGACTTTCTTCTGCAGTTGCTCACGTTCTTCTTTCAACGCACGCAGTTCGTCGCGGCGGATTGTCACATACAGGGTTTGTGGTGCCAGTGCTGGTAGTACAGTGCCCATTGCTCACCTCGCAAATGGTGGATTCAACCTGGAAAGGTCCGTGGCAATGACTATCAATCCCTGAGTGGCCGCTGCTAACCTCTCTATCGGCACAGATTCTGATTTCTTTTGCGTTAAATTGGAACTTTTTTATTTTTCATGGTCGCGAACGTTTATCGATCGCGACAAAATGCACTCACTGGCAGCACCGCTGTTGTCACGTCCCTCAGGGGAACCGACGTTCTGTCTCGCTTGACTAACCAGCATGCTCACTGACTGTTGAAGCGCTGGACGACAAGTGAGGCCCCTTTTACGAGTTTAGGAGCAACTTCATGCAACTTGGGATTATTGGACTGGGCCGCATGGGCGGCAATATCGCACGGCGTTTGATGCTCGATGGTCACACCACCGTGGTGTATGACCGTGACGAAGCGTCACGCAGCGCCCTGGCCAATGAAGGCTCGACGCCAGCGGCCGATCTGGCCGAACTGGTGGGTGCCCTGCAGGCGCCGCGTGCAATCTGGGTCATGCTGCCAGCGGGCGCACCGACCGAGGACACGATTCAGATCCTGAGCCAGTTGCTTGAGCCCGATGACGTGATCATCGACGGCGGCAACACGTTCTATAAAGACGACATCCGTCGTGCGCAGGAACTCACCGACAAGGGGCTGCACTACGTGGACGTCGGTACGTCCGGTGGTGTCTGGGGGCTGGAGCGCGGTTACTGCATGATGATCGGTGGCGAGAAAGCGATCGTTGATCGTCTCGACCCGCTGTTCGCCACGCTGGCTCCTGGCATGGGCGATATCCCGCGCACCAAGGATCGCAAATCGACTGATCATCGTGCGGAGCATGGCTATATCCACGCCGGCCCCGCTGGCTCAGGCCACTTCGTGAAGATGATCCACAACGGCATCGAGTACGGAATGATGCAGGCCTTCGCGGAAGGCTTCGATCTGCTCAAGCAGAAGAACTCCGAACATCTGCCAGCCGAACAGCGCTTTGACCTGAACACTGCAGACATCGCTGAAGTGTGGCGTCGTGGCAGCGTCGTCTCGTCCTGGTTGCTGGACCTGACCGCCGACGCACTGGCCACCGATCCACAGCTGGATGCGTTCTCCGGCTCGGTTGCCGACAGCGGTGAAGGCCGCTGGACCATCGAGGCCGCCATCGAGCAGGCTGTTCCGGTTCCTGTATTGTCCAGCGCGCTGTTTGCGCGATTCCGGTCTCGCCAGACCAGCTCCTACGCTGACAAGATGCTGTCGGCCATGCGCTTTGGTTTCGGTGGTCACAAGGAACCCAAGTAATGGGCCTGTCACGCGGCACATCCGAGCAAAAAGCCGACGTCGCACCGCCAACAACGCTGTTTCTGTTCGGTGCGCACGGGGACCTTGTCAAACGCCTGCTGATGCCGGCGCTCTACAATCTGGCGCGTGACGGTCTGGTTGACTCAGGCCTGCACATTGTCGGTGTCGATCACAACGCGATCAGCGACGCCGATTTTGCGAAGAAGCTTGAAAACTTCATTCGTGACGAATCTGCCGCGAAGGTCTCCGAGTCGGGCAAGGATCCTCTGGACCCCGAATTGTGGGGCAAGCTTGCCGAGCGAATCAGTTATGTGCAGGGCGACTTCCTGGATGACTCCACTTATCTGGACATCGAAAGCAAGATAAAGAGCACCGGCTCTGCCAACGCGGTGTTCTATCTTGCTACGGCACCGCGCTTCTTCAGTGAAGTGGCGGCGCGTCTGGGGTCGTCCGGTCTGTTGAAGGAAACCGAAGACGGATTTCGTCGCGTGGTGATCGAGAAGCCTTTCGGCTCCGATCTGGCCAGTGCGGTGGAGTTGAACAATTGCCTGCTCAAGGTGATGAGCGAAAAGCAGATTTATCGCATCGATCATTATCTGGGCAAGGAAACGGTGCAGAACATTCTGGTCAGCCGTTTCTCCAACGGGCTGTTCGAGTCGTTCTGGAACAACCATTACATTGACCATGTGCAGATCACTGCTGCGGAAACGGTTGGCGTTGAAACCCGTGGCAGTTTCTACGAAAACACCGGTGCTCTGCGCGACATGGTGCCCAATCATCTGTTTCAGCTGCTGGCGATGGTTGCCATGGAGCCGCCGGCTGCCTTTGGTGCCGATGCCGTGCGCGGGGAAAAGGCCAAGGTGGTAGGGGCGATTCGTCCCTGGAGCGAAGAAGAGGCACTGGCCAATTCGGTACGCGGTCAGTATGCGGAAGGCGAGATGTCCGGCCGCAAGGTGCCCGCTTATCGTCAGGAAGATCGCGTGGCAGCCGACAGCACCACGGAAACCTTCGTGGCGCTCAAGGTCATGGTCGACAACTGGCGCTGGGTAGGCGTGCCGTTCTACTTGCGCACCGGCAAGCGCATGAGTGCGCGCAGTACCGAGATCGCCATCTGCTTCAAGCCCGCGCCCTATGCGCAGTTCCGCGATACCGAGGTGGATCGGCTCAAGCCGAACTATCTGCGCATCCAGATTCAGCCCAACGAAGGCATGTGGTTCGATCTGTTCGCCAAGCGCCCTGGCCCGACGCTGGAGATGGAAGACATCGAGCTTGGTTTTGCCTACAAGGACTTCTTCGAGATGCAGCCGTCGACCGGCTATGAAACGCTGATCTACGACTGCCTGACCGGGGATCAGACGCTGTTCCAGCGTGCTGACAATATCGAAAACGGCTGGCGTGCCGTGCAGCCGTTTCTCGATGCCTGGGCCAAAAAGCCCGAGGTCACACTGTACGACGCCGGCAAGGATGGTCCTGAAGTCGGTGACGAGTTGTTGAGCCGGGATGGTCGTGAATGGCGGGAACTTAATGTCTGAACACACTGATGTGTCTGTGTCCGAACGGTCTGTACGTTTTCTGCTTTCCGATATCGATGGTACGTTGCTGCGCCCCGATCACAGCCTGAGTCAGGCCAACATCGACGCCGTGCGTGATCTGCAACTGGCGGGTGTCCATTTCACCCTGGCCAGCAGTCGACCGCCGCGTGCGATGCGTGAAGTGATCGAGGCGCTGGGCATCGAGCTGCCAACGGTTGCGTTCAACGGCGGGACCATTACCCACGCTGATGGCCGCCTGCTGGCGGCGCACCGCATCGACCCGTCGGCAGTACGCACCTGCCTTGATCTCTTTGCGACCCAGAAAGTCTCGATCTGGGTGTTCGCCGATGACGACTGGCTGCTGCTCGATCCTGAGGGCGACTATGTCGAGCATGAGCGCGATGCGCTGGGCTATGAGCCGGTTCGGGTGAGCAGCTTCGAGCCCTATCTGGATCGTGTCGACAAGATTGTCGCCGCGAGCAAGGACTTCGAACTGCTGAAGACGCTTGAAACACGTCTGAATCCACTCATCGACGGGTTGGCGCTGGCGGCGCGTTCGCAGCGTTATTACCTGGATGTCACGGCGCTGGAAGCGAACAAGGGCTCTGCGCTGGTTGCTCTGGCCGACTACCTGGGTGTTGACCTCGCGCACACGGCAGCCATCGGCGACGGCGGCAACGACGTGGCGATGTTTCACAAGGCCGGTGTTTCGATTGCGATGGGGCAGGGCGAGGCCAGTGTGCTGAGTCAGGCTGACCATGTCACCGGCAGCAATGTCGAGGATGGTGTCGCAACCGCGATCAGGCGTTACATCCTGGGCTGACAACGTCGCTGCCCGCTGGGGCGGCGATGCTGTATCTCACCTGTCTGTATTTCTTGTCTGTATCTCCCTTGTCTGTATTTAACTTGCGTGGGCTTCACAAGAGCGGGTATTCATGACGGCAACTGTTCATAAATCAGAGCATTACGAATGGCCGCATTGATTGAAGACTACGCACTGCTGGGAAATTGTCAGACTGCCGCGCTGGTTTCACGCGATGGGTCGCTGGACTGGCTGTGCTTCCCGCGTTTCGACTCTCCTTCCTGCTTCTCGGCCTTGCTTGGCGACAGCGACCATGGCCGCTGGAAGATCGCGCCACACGCAGAAATCGTATCCGTAGAGCGGCGCTACCGCGACGGCACGCTGATTCTGGAGACGGTATTCGAGACCCGCGAGGGTCGGGCGATGCTGGTCGATTTCATGCCCATGAACACGTCCGGGCATGTCGTGCGCAACGTGATCGGTCTGTCCGGAGAGGTCGCGTTCGACATGGATCTGGCCATACGCTTCGATTACGGCAGTAGCGTGCCCTGGGTCGAGAAGAAGGATCCGCACACGCTGACTGCTGTCGCAGGGCCGGAAATGCTCGTGTTGCGCAGTCCGGTGCCACTGCTCCCTCAAGATCATCACACCGCCAGCCACTTCAAGGTCGTCGAGGGCGAGAGCAAGGTATTCACCCTGGCGTACCAGGCGTCTTATCTGCCGGTTCAGGCGAGCATCGATACGGTGCACGCGCAGGAAGAAACCGAGCGCTACTGGCGCGAGTTTTCGGATCGCTGCCCAGACGTCGGCCCCTGGACCGATCAGGTCAAGCGCTCGCTGATCACGCTCAAGGCGATGACCTTCGCCCCGACTGGCGGAATCGTTGCTGCCGTCACGACCTCGCTGCCCGAGCAACTGGGTGGTGAACGCAACTGGGATTACCGCTATTGCTGGCTGCGGGATGCAACCATGACCCTGCTGGCCTTCATGAACCTGGGCTACTTCGAGGAGGCGACGGCATGGCGCAACTGGCTGCTGCGCTCGGTGGCGGGGAATCCTGAACAGATTCAGATCATGTATGGCGTGGGCGGTGAGCGACGCCTGGCCGAATACGAACTGCCCTGGCTAAGCGGTTATGAGGGCTCGCAACCCGTGCGTATTGGCAATGGCGCTGCCACTCAGGTTCAGCTGGATGTGTATGGCGAAGTGGCTGATGCCATGATTCAGGCACTCAAGGGCGGCATGCCACGTCATCCCCGCAGCGTCGCGATTTCCAAAGTGGTCATGCCGTTTCTGGAAAAGGTCTGGCATCGGCCAGACGCCGGGATCTGGGAGATCCGCTCCGAGCCTCGACACTTCACCCACTCCAAGGTCATGGCTTGGGTCGCGTTCGACCGTAACGCCACGCAGATCGCTCAAGCGGCCGAGAGCGACGAAGACCGCGCGCTGGCCAGGCATTACCGGCACGTGGCTGATGAAATCCACGCCGACGTCTGCAATAACGGCTTCGATGCGCAGCTGAACAGTTTCGTGCAGACCTACGGTGCCAAAGAGGTCGATGCCAGTCTGCTGCAGATTGTGCTGACCGGTTTTCTGCCTGCCGATGATCCACGCGTGATCGGCACAGTGGCCGAGATCGAGCGCACGTTGATGCAGGATGGTCTGTTGCTGCGCTACGACGGCGAGCGGAGTGTGGATGGCGTGTCGGGCAGCGAGGGCACGTTTCTGGTCTGTTCGTTCTGGCTGGCCGATGCCTACGTGCTACTGGGCAGGGCCGACGAAGCGGCGGCCTTGTTTGGCAGGCTTTGCGACCTGTGCAATGACGTCGGCCTGCTGGCCGAGCAATACGACCCGAAGGCTGGGCGTATGCTCGGGAATTTCCCGCAGGCGTTCAGTCACATCGGCATCATCAATACCGCGCTGAACCTTCACAGGACGGTGTGTCCTGCCTGGGCGCGTACTTCCGGCGGGATCGACGGCTGCGTCTGATTATCACTGCTGAAGCGTCAGCCGGCCTTGCGAAAGGTCAGGTTGATGCGCTGCTCGCCTAGCTGGGGATGCACGGCTGGCTTGACGGGCAGTATCCCGTGAAAGCGCAGTCGATCTTCGCCGCCCCAGACCACCACATCGCCATGAAACAGCGATATACGCTCAGGCCTGTCGCTGCGCTGCAGGCCGCCGAACTGGAATATGGCGGGAATACCCAGTGATACGGACACGACCGGCCAGCGGTGGTCGTGTTCGTCCTTGTCCTGATGCAGGGACATCTTCGCACCGGGAACGTAGCGATTGATCAGGCAGGCATCGGGCACAAAGTCGGCGAAGCCGGCCTTCTGCGCGGCGTCTTGAGCCAGTTCCAGAAAGATGTCAGGCATTGAGGGCCAGGGCTGGCCGGTTTGCGGGTTTGTGTGGCTGTAGCGATAGCCGTGAGGATCGGTAACCCAGCCCAGCGGGCCGCAACTGCTCAGCGCCGCTGACATGGTGTGGCCGCCAGGTGTGACCATGTGCCTGAACGGCGCCCCGGACAGCGTTTCATGCAGTGCGGGCAATAACCGTTCGATGAGCGGCAGGGCAAGGCCGCGAAACAGCCATGACTGTGGACCTATCTGCAGGGTGGACGCGGGCTGGGGCTCTTCACCGGCAAACAGATCGAAGGTAGCGGAAAGGTCGGCCTTGCGTTGCATGATCGGATTCAATACCTGCTACGGTCTACAGAGCCTTGCTGACTTTGACGTCGCTGATCTGGTCGTCGCCGTGGCCGTGCATCTTCTCCAGCGCAGCGCGGGCTTCTTCGACGGATGCAGACTGCAACTGGGCGAATTCAAAGCGGCGCTCGCCGTTGAGTTTGTAGCTGACGGCGTATTTGGTGGTGCGAGCGGGACTGTTCATGGCGATTCCTTGTATCGGCGTATCAGCGCAGGCTGGAGGTCGAGCGACGTACGATCTTGATGGAATGGGTGAAGGCCGGTTTGCGACCCGGATTGGCATCCGGCTTGCGT
This sequence comes from Pseudomonas viridiflava, assembly GCF_900184295.1. Taxonomy (NCBI): domain Bacteria; kingdom Pseudomonadati; phylum Pseudomonadota; class Gammaproteobacteria; order Pseudomonadales; family Pseudomonadaceae; genus Pseudomonas; species Pseudomonas viridiflava. The sequence continues at coordinate 3,326,194 of NZ_LT855380.1, read as the reverse complement.
CCGGTGGTGTCGATGGTGATGTTCCAGAAACCGGTGCTTGGCGCTGCGATCTTGGCCGGAAACGTATCGAACGCACCGCCGTGATAAGTGTGACGACCGCCGTTCTTGAAGGCGCGAAAATTGGCGTCGTTCATCAGGCGGATATTACAGAGCTGTGAGCACTGGATGACGACCAGATCGTCCTCGTTCAGGTGCTCACGCTGGTGTACGAATTTCATGTAAAACTCCGGGGAATGTCTTTTTCTGAAAAATCAAAACGATAGCATGCGGCGTAGGCCAATTGACGTCAAAGAGCGGTTAATTGTGCTCTTTATGGACAAAAAAGCGTTTCTCGGGAATTTAATCGGGCCCATGCTGGTCGTACCACCTTTATTTGGAGGATTGTATGAAACTGGCAGTTGTAATCCTGGCACTGGCAATGACTGGCTGCGCGACGGTGAATGACATCGAGCATACGCCTGCCACCATGAGCGTGATCTCGGGCAAGAACCCTCAGGAGTACGCAGACTGTTTCATCGAGAAGATCAGCAGCAGTCGCGCGACGCCTTCTGTAGAGCCTCATCACGAAGGACTGCGCCTGATTGTCGCGCAGAAAATGAGCAAGTCACCGACCGCCGTGATTGACGTTGAAACCCGCTCGGGAGGCAGCTCGATCAAGGTCTATGAGCGTCTGGCCAATGTGCCGATCCGCTTTCGCGACGTTCAGCATGCTGCAGAGGCCTGCATATCGGGTTGATAGAGGCCGCCCGCCGAGCCTGATGCCGAGGCGGGCTGAATCAACGGCTTACTTGCAGACGACCAGAACGCTGCGGCTTTTGTAGTTGCCGACATCCACGCCCAGGGTCTTCTCGCTTTCTGCCGGCTGTGGCGTGCCGTCGGTGCCGACGATCTCGTAGCCGGTGCCTGCGCACGAGGCGTCGGCTTTCTCATAACAGCTCGCCCAGGACATGGCTTCGCCCGAGCAGTCGATGCTCAGCCCCTGCTTGCCGTTTTTCAGATAGGTGTTGGACGCGGTGGCACAGCCGGTGAGGCCCAGTACGGCAATAATGGACAAAAGTCTGATCATGTTTTTCGCTTCAGAAGAATAAGGCCAGCGGACTGGCGGATGCGGTGTTTGGACTGGAGAGCGGTGCCATCGTTCCGCCATGTTTCAAGGATAAATACAGTGCGTCACTTTTCTGCCATCCCGCTGGAAGCCGCTTCGTCAGGAGCTGATGAGTGACCGATGGATTCATTTATCGGACGCACATATCTCGGCTACGCTTGGGCAGATCATGGCCTGCATGCATCGTCGGTAAACCGGCGGTGAGTGGTCTGGGCGCGCAGCTCAATGCAAACGCCATGCCTGTGCAAGGGCTCGGCGGATTGTGTTCGATGGTCGCTATATAAGCGTTTTCGCGGAACTATCTGCGCTCATGTGCCTCTACCATGACATCCTACGGCCTGTGGCGGGCATTGTAAGGTGACCGCCGCCTGATTAGACTGCGCCGTTAACACCAACAGCCCTTATCAAGGACTTTTATGATCAAGAAATGCTTGTTCCCAGCAGCCGGTTACGGCACTCGCTTTTTGCCAGCGACAAAGGCCATGCCCAAGGAAATGCTGCCGGTGGTCAACAAGCCACTGATCCAATACGGTGTAGAAGAGGCTCTCGCTGCGGGCCTCAGCCAGATTTCCATCGTAACCGGTCGCGGCAAGCGCGCGCTGGAAGACCACTTCGATATCAGCTACGAGCTTGAGCATCAGATCAAGGGCACCGACAAGGAAAAATACCTGGTTGGTATCCGTAAACTGATCGACGAGTGCAGCTTCTCCTACACCCGTCAGACCGAAATGAAAGGCCTGGGTCATGCGATCCTGAGTGGTCGTCCACTGATCGGCAACGAAGCATTTGCCGTGGTTCTGGCGGATGACCTGTGTGTCAACCTGGACGGCGACGGTGTTCTGGCTCAGATGGTCAAGCTGCACAACCATTATGGCTGCTCGATCATCGCGATTCAGGAAGTCGATTCTAACGAGACCAACAAGTACGGCGTTATCGCTGGCGACGAGATCAAACCAGGCCTGTTCCGTGTCACCGACATGGTCGAGAAGCCGAAGCCTGAAGATGCGCCTTCCAACATGGCCATCATCGGCCGTTACATCCTGACGCCGGACATTTTCGAGAAGATCGAACAGACCGAGCCAGGCAAGGGTGGCGAGATCCAGATCACTGACGCACTGATGAAGCAGGCTGCAGAAGGCAACGTTCTGGCCTACAAATTCAAGGGCCAGCGTTTTGACTGCGGCGGCGCCGAAGGTTACATCGAAGCAACCAACTTCTGCTTCGAGCACTTCTACAAGACTGGCAAGGCTTACTGATTCATCTGCCTGTCCGTGTTTCAAGTCAAGGCCACCTTCGGGTGGCTTTGTCATTTCTGACTGGCCGCCAAGCGGTTATGCTGTGCCCCTGCTAAGGAGACATTGATGGCTTACGATTTCGATCTGTTTGTAATTGGCGCGGGTTCAGGTGGCGTCAGGGCGGCACGTTTTGCTGCCGGTTTTGGTGCAAAGGTGGCGGTTGCCGAAAGCCGTTATCTGGGCGGGACCTGTGTCAACGTCGGGTGCGTGCCCAAAAAGCTGATGGTCTACAGCTCGCATTTCTCCGAAGATTTCGAGCACGCCAAAGGCTTTGGCTGGTCACTGGGCAAAGCGAGTTTCGACTGGCCGACCCTGATCGCCAACAAGGATCGCGAGATCAACCGCCTCAACGGCATCTATCGCAAGTTGCTGGTCGACAGCGGCGTCACGCTGCATGAAGGTCACGCAAAGATCGTGGGTGCGCAAAAGGTCGAGATCAACGGCCAGATCTACAGCGCCGAGCGTATTCTGATTGCAACTGGCGGCTGGCCTCTGATTCCTGATGTGCCTGGTCGCGAGCATGCCATTTCGTCGAATGAGGCGTTTTTCCTCAAGGAGTTGCCGAGGCGCATCGTAGTGGTGGGCGGCGGTTACATTGCGGTCGAGTTCGCCTCCATCTTCAACGGTCTGGGCGCGGAAACGACGCTGGTGTATCGGGGTGAAATGTTCCTGCGTGGTTTCGACGGCAGTGTGCGCACGCATCTTCACGAAGAACTGCTCAAGCGTCACATGGATATCCGTTTCAACAGCGACATCGAGCGTATCGACAAGCAGGCTGATGGCACGCTGAAGTTGAGCATGAAAGGCGGCGGCATGCTGGAAACCGACTGTGTGTTCTACGCCACGGGCCGTCGTCCGATGCTCGATAACCTCGGGCTGGACAACGTCAATGTCAAACTCGACAAGCACGGCTATATTGAAGTCGACGAAAACTACCAGAGCAGCGAGCCATCCATTCTGGCGATCGGCGATGTCATTGGTGGTGTGCAACTGACTCCGGTCGCGCTGGCCGAAGGCATGGCGCTGGCCCGCCGCCTGTTCAAGCCGGAGCAATACCGTCCGGTGGATTACAACCATATCCCGACGGCGGTGTTCAGCCTGCCCAACATCGGTACGGTGGGTCTTACCGAAGAGGCGGCTATCGAGGAAGGTCATGAGGTGCAGATATTCGAAAGCCGTTTCCGGCCGATGAAGCTCACGCTGACCGACGATCAGGAGCGCACCCTGATGAAGCTGGTGGTCGATGCCAAAACCGACCGCGTGCTGGGCTGCCATATGGTGGGACCGGATGCGGGCGAAATTGTGCAGAGTCTGGCGATTGCGATCAAGGCGGGCGCGACCAAGCAGGTGTTCGACGACACCATTGGTGTGCATCCGACCGCTGCAGAAGAGTTTGTCACCATGCGTACACCGGTTAAACGCTAGATCAGGCAATGTCCGGGACTCAGGATGAGTCCCGGAGTGACATAGACCAAAGGAAGGACCCCTCCAATGAACAGGCAAAAACCGACGTCCGTGATGCCCTTGCATTCGACCGGTCACGAACAGGGCTCCCTGCAGCAGATCGATGTGCTGCGCGAGAGCGAGCGTCAATTCAGATTACTCGCCGACAACATGAGCCAGCTGGCCTGGACGGCTGATCCCCGTGGCCATGTTCAGTGGTACAACGAACGCTGGTATTTGTATACCGGGTCTTCGCTTGAGGCAATGCGAGCGCTGGGCTGGCGTTCCGTTCTTCATCCCGAGCACCGCGAGCGCGTCATGGCCCGTCTGCAATACTGCTTTGCGACAGGCTCCATCTGGGAAGACACCTTTGCATTGCGTTCCAGGGACGGCGCTTTCAGCTGGTTCCTTTCGCGGGCATCGCCAATGCGCGACGAGCAGGGTCACATCACTTACTGGCTGGGTACTCACACCGATATCACGGCTCAGGTGCGGGCCGAAGAAGCGCTTCGCGAGCTGAACGAAAATCTGGAGCAGCGGGTTGCCGAGCGTACTCAGGAACTGGCGCATGCCAATGAGCTGCTGCAGATCGAGATCAGCGAACGGGCGCAGGCCGAAGAGGTGTTGCGCCACGCGCAGAAGATGGACGCCGTCGGCCAATTGACTGGCGGCATTGCTCACGACTTCAACAATATGCTGACGGGCGTGCTGGGTGCGCTGGATTTCATCAGGCGCCGGGTTGCAGCGGGTCGTCTCGATGATGTCGAGCGCTACGTCAATGCTGCGATTGCGTCCGCCAACCGCGCCGGAGCGCTGACCCAGCGGTTGCTGACGTTCGCCAGGCGTCAGGCGCTCAATACCTGTGCGGTTGATGTCAATCGGATGGTTCGCTCCATGCAGGAACTGCTGCAGGGCACGTTATCCGACCGAATCTTCCTGTATTTCGAATTCGATGAGGCTTTGCGGTTGATCCGCACCGATGAGCATCAGCTGGAAAACGCCTTGTTGAATCTGGTCATCAATGCGCGCGATGCAATGCCGGGCGGCGGTCGGTTGGAGGTGCTGACTCGGGCCATAAGCATCAGTAAGCCGCAGGGTGCGCTGCCACCGGGCGAGTACGTTGTCCTCAGCGTTGCGGATGATGGCTGCGGTATCAGTCAGGAGGTGATCGATAAGGTGTTCGATCCGTTCTTCACCACCAAGCCTGTCGGCCAGGGGACAGGGCTGGGATTGTCGATGGTCTACGGCTTCATCAGGCAGACCGGCGGGCATGTGCAGATCGAAAGCGCTGAGGGGCAGGGGACTCGTGTCGATCTGTACCTGCCCTGTGAAACGGACTCACTGAACTGAACGTCCTCTCATGCCTCAGGGTGCTGTCGGTTTCTTCCGGGTGGAACTGACCTTGGGAGATGGCTCGCCAGCAGCTTTCAGAGCTTCCAGCGCCACTTCCTTTTTGATCAGCAGCAGTTCCAGCACCCGGTTCTGTTGCTGGGCATCTTTCAGGCCTTGCTTGAGGTCGACACTGTCTTCCTGAAGGATTCGTATCTTTTCTTCCAGCAGGGCGCATTGTGTCTGACTTTGCTGGTGTTCCCTCATCGATGCTGCGGCTTGAGCGCCGGCCTTGTCCGTCAGGTCCTTCTGAATATTCAGGTCGCGCTGTGTGCTGCGGGCTTCTGCCAGCAATCGCTCGTTGTCGCGGTTCAGACGGGTGATGTCTTCCTGGCGAATGCTCAGGCTCTGCTGTGCCTGTCTCAGCTCCATCTGTAACTGCTGGACCTGACCTTCATGGCGTTGCTGCTCATGCTCGCGCTGCTCCCGGATCGAATTGCGATAGTGCTCCAGCGCATCGCGCGCATGCTGATGCTTTTCTTCAAGGGAGCGGATCTGCTCATTCTTGTCCAGCAGGCGGGAATCCAGGTCCGAGTTGGCTTGAGTCAGTCGGGTGTTTTCGCTTCGCACGGTGAGCAGGGTTTCTTGCAAGTCGAGCAGGGCAGTGGCTTGTCGCTCCAGCGTCTGCTCCTTCTGCTGGATCTGCTCACTCAGATATTCCGTTTTCTTCTGCGCCGCCGAGAGCGCTTCCTGCAAGGTTGCGCACTTGGCGGCGTTGTCCACGCATAGCTGATCAATGCGCTCCTGCGCCTGTCCCTGCAACCGGTCGGCAAGCTTGGCCACCAGCTCCGTCAGTTCTTCATTGATATCGGGGGCGGGTGAGTGAGCGGCTTCAAGCTCCTTCAGGTACCGATGGATGGTGGTTTTCGATCCGGTATTGCCCATTTCGATACGTACTGCATCAATGCTGGGGTTTTCGCCGCGGGCGAGCAGGGCGGACCTTGCCTTGAGCACCAATGCCTTGTTTACGCCGCCCCGTGCCATGTCTGCTCCTACGATTTCGTACTGTGGTATGTACCCTGTATTTACATACTATATTGATTAATAAAAACCGTCATTATGAGAATTCAATAGCATGGGATATTGGCGTATTATCCCGTGTCAGGCGCTCTGGACGCTGATTTGCGCTCCCGGCCGGTACACCTACGCAGGTTTTGCTCATGAATGATGTCGATCGTTATCTGGAAGCGGCCACCCGAGACAACACGCGCCGCAGCTATCGGGCTGCCATCGAGCACTTCGAAGTGACGTGGGGCGGATTTCTGCCGGCGACCAGCGAGAGCGTGGCGCGGTATCTGGCGCAGTACGCGGGTGAGCTGTCGGTCAATACCTTGAAGTCGCGCCTGTCGGCGTTGTCTCAGTGGCATTCCAGTCAGGGGTTCGTCGATCCGACGCGCTCACCTGTCGTGCGCAAGGTGCTCAAAGGTATTCGCGCCCTGCATCCGGCGCAGGAAAAGCAGGCCGAGCCCTTGCAGTTGCATGATCTGGAGCGGGTTGTCACTTGCCTTGAGGTCGAAGCGCTTCAGGCGCAGGCCCGTAACGATCAGCCCGCACTGTTGCGCTGTCGACGGGACACGGCGTTGATCCTGCTGGGGTTCTGGCGGGGATTTCGCAGCGACGAGCTGTGTCGTCTGCAGATTCAGGACGTCAAAGCGATTTCCGGTGCGGGCATCAGCCTTTATCTGCCCCGTAGCAAGGGTGATCGGGAAAACGCAGGCAGGACTTACCAGACGCCGGCCTTGCAGCGACTGTGTCCGGTTCAGGCTTATATAGACTGGATCAACTGTTCGGCACTGGTGCGCGGCCCGGTATTCCGGGCCGTGGATCGCTGGGGCAATCTGGGCGAGGAGGGGCTGCACGCCAACAGCATCATTCCTGTGTTGCGTCAGGCGCTGAGCCGCGCCGGGATTGCCGCGCAACAGTACACCAGCCACTCGCTGCGTCGTGGTTTCGCGAGCTGGGCGCACCGTAGCGGCTGGGACCTCAAGTCACTGATGGCCTATGTGGGCTGGAGGGACATGAAGTCCGCGATGCGTTACATTGAGGCCGCACCATTTTTGAGCTCTCCCGAGAGCCAGAGCGGCCTGAAGGTTTCTTCTATTGATAAGCCGCTTCCATAGCGAAAAGCAATCAGTGACATCAGGTTTGCCAATGAGCCTTTGTCATCGATCATGCGTAAGCTTCACTTCATCGAAATCACAACCCATCAGGAGATATACCGATGCCTATCATCAACAGCCAGGTAAAACCGTTCAAGGCAACTGCTTACAAGAACGGCTCTTTCGTTGACGTTTCGGATGCCGACTTCAAAGGCAAGTGGTCTGTCGTATTCTTCTACCCGGCCGACTTCACCTTCGTTTGCCCGACCGAACTGGAAGACCTCGCTGACAACTACGCTGAGTTCCAGAAGCTGAACGTTGAAATCTACAGCGTTTCGACTGACACCCACTTTGCCCACGCTGCATGGCACAACACCTCGCCTGCAATCGGCAAGATCCAGTACACCATGATCGGCGACCCGACCCTGACCATTTCGCGCAACTTCGACGTGCTGATCGAAGAAGCCGGTCTGGCTGACCGCGGTACTTTCGTGATCAACCCTGAAGGTCAGATCAAGATCGTCGAGCTGAACGATGGCGGCGTAGGCCGTGACGCTTCCGAGCTGCTGCGCAAGATCAAGGCTGCTCAGTACGTTGCTGCTCACCCGGGTGAAGTCTGCCCAGCCAAGTGGAAAGAAGGCGAGGCCACTTTGGCTCCGTCTCTGGACCTGGTCGGCAAGATCTGAGTCGTATGAATCGGCTAGGGGCGTTGAGCTCTTGAGCAAGTAAACCGCATCGCCCCAAAAAACGCCCGGGCGGTCATCGCCTGGGCGTTGTTATTTCTACTCTCTGAAAATTTTGTCAAAGGAAGCCGCAACATGTTGGACGCCAATCTTAAAGCCCAGTTGAAATCTTACCTGGAGCGGGTCACTCGCCCCATAGAGATCGTCGCGTCCCTTGATGACGGCGCGAAGTCTCAGGAAATGCTTGCACTGCTCAACGATGTGATCAGTGTTTCCAAAGACGTCACCTTGAATGACAGCGGCACCGATGCGCGCACGCCATCGTTCTCGCTGAACAGCCCTGGCCATAATATCAGCCTGCGTTTCGCTGGTATTCCAATGGGCCACGAATTCACCTCGCTGGTCCTGGCGCTGCTGCAAGTCGGCGGCTACCCACCCAAGGTCAGTGCGGAAACCATCGAGCAGGTTCGCAATCTTCAAGGCGAATTCAAGTTCGAAACCTATTTCTCGCAGTCCTGCCAGAACTGCCCGGACGTTGTCCAGGCGCTGAACCTGATGGCAGTGCTGAACCCGAACATCAAGCACGTCGCAATCGACGGCGCGCTGTTCCAGGACGAAGTTACCGATCGCAAGATCATGTCGGTGCCAAGCATCTACCTGAACGGCGAGCTGTTTGGTCAGGGCCGCATGGGCTTGGAAGAAATTCTGGCCAAAATCGACACCGGTGCAGGGGCTCGTCAGGCCGAGAAACTCAATGCCAAAGAGGCGTTCGACGTTCTCGTGGTTGGCGGTGGCCCTGCCGGTTCGGCAGCTGCTGTTTATGCTGCACGTAAAGGCATTCGTACCGGTGTTGCCGCAGAGCGTTTCGGTGGCCAGGTGCTCGACACCATGGCCATCGAGAACTTCATCTCGGTCCAGCACACCGAAGGCCCGAAGCTGGCTGTAGCGCTCGAGGAGCACGTCAAGCAGTACGAAGTCGACATCATGAATCTGCAGCGCGCCGACAGGCTGATTCCAGGCGCAGCCGGTGAGTTGCACGAAGTGAAGTTCGCCAGCGGCGCGAGCCTTAAGGCCAAGACCGTGATTCTCGCCACCGGCGCACGCTGGAGGGAGATGAATGTTCCGGGCGAGCAGCAATACCGCAACAAGGGCGTGGCGTACTGCCCGCACTGTGACGGTCCGCTGTTCAAGGGCAAGCGCGTTGCAGTGATCGGCGGCGGTAACTCCGGCGTTGAAGCGGCCATCGACCTGGCGGGCATCGTTTCTCACGTGACCCTGCTGGAGTTCGACGTGCAGTTGCGTGCTGACGCGGTTCTGCAGCGCAAGCTGCACAGTCTGCCGAACGTGACCGTCATCACCAGTGCGCAAACCACTGAAGTGACCGGTGACGAGCAAAAGGTCAACGGTCTGCGTTACAAGAACCGCGTAACCGGTGAAGAGATCACCGTGCCGCTGGAAGGTATCTTCGTGCAGATCGGCCTGCTGCCTAACAGCGAATGGCTCAAGGGCTCCATCGAGCTGTCGCCGCGTGGCGAGATCGTGGTCGATTCGCGCGGTGAGACTTCGATACCTGGCGTTTTCGCTGCCGGTGACGTGACTGTGGCACCGTACAAGCAGATCATCATTGCTCTTGGCGAGGGTGCCAAGGCTTCGCTGAGTGCCTTTGATCACCTGATCCGTACGTCCGCGCCAGCCTGACAGGCTGTTGCTGAACAAAAAACCCCATGAGCAATCATGGGGTTTTTTCGTTTCTGGCGCGGGGTTACAGCGGCGTTGGCTGAATGATCTCGACCCAGTAGCCATCCGGGTCCTTGATGAACGCCAGGCTGTTCATGCGGCCATCGGACAGACGCTTTTGAAACTTCACGTTCAGCTTCTCGAAGCGTTCGCAGGCAGCGACCACGTCCGGAACCGACACGCAGATGTGGCCAAAGCCGCGCGGGTCGCTGTTGCCGTCGTGATAAACGGCAGAGGGGTCATTCTCGGTGCCGTGGTTGTGGGTCAGTTCCAGGATGCCTGGAATCGACTTCATCCACTCGTTACGAGCGGCATCATCGGCCGGAATCGCCTTTTTGTCGGTCAGTGCCAGAAAGTAGAGGCTGAACTCGGCTTCCGGGAAGTCGCGCTTCTCGACCAGGCTGAAGCCCAGCACGCGGGTGTAGAAATCCAGCGACGCAGTGATGTCTTTGACACGCAGCATGGTGTGGTTGAACACGAACTGCTGTGTAGCGGCTTCGGGTTCGGCGGTCACGCCTGGAATGGAATTGAGGTCTTGCAGGCTCATGAGTGTCTCCAACATGGGTATTAATGGTGCCAGATGATACGTAGCGGGGCGGCCTGTGCCAAACGCCTGCCGGGATAAAAGACCCTGGCCCCTTGCGAGTCGCTGGCGACAGGCTCAGACTTTCCGGTCAATCATTCCGATGGCCATGACCACCATGATTTTCCCGCAATGCCGATTTTCGCTCTTGAGCCTGTGCCTGCTGGCATGCAGTGCACCTGTGCAAGCCGCCGACGTGATGATCATCTGGCCCGCAGGCTGGGAGGTGGAGTCTTTGCCGGCAGCGGCGGACGCTCCCTCTCAACCTTCCGTGCAGGTCAGACAGCGTGCCGTCAAAAACGATCAGTCGGGTAATCCGCTGATGGTGATGGAGCTGACCCAGACCCGTCTGGCCCCCGGGCATGAAGTCAATGTGCAGGGCGTTTTGCTGGAAATGCGCAAAGCGGTCCAGGTGAATTTCGCCAAAAGCGGTTTTCAGAGCGTCTGTACTCACGTACGCGACGGCAAGCTCAGCGTCGTCCCTGCGCTGGAAACTACCTGCACGGTCACCCAGAACGGCGTACACGTGCTCACACAGACGCTGGTAGCGGCGGCCAACAAGGAAAAGGCATGGTCGTTGTCGTATGCCGGGTCGGCAGAGGGCTATGCAGCCAACAAGGATGAGGCATTGCAGATTCGGGAAAGCCTGCGTCTGGACGGGGAGCCTTGAGGGGAGGACTTTTCTGCAGGCAAAAAGAAGCCCGCCGAGGCGGGCATGGGGCGCTATTCCTTTAGCGGTCTTCATCATGGAACAGGGCATGTGAAAAATCTGTGAACCTCTTTCACGTTCGTCGCCTGACGCACACGCACCGCTTTTCGAGTGCCGCAAACGTTTGGCGTTAATTAACTACTGTGCCGCTACAAAGCTGACTGTTGGCTGAACAATGACTCAAAACTTTCAAGTTATAACTGTGAGCTGAATCGTATGAGCGCCAGCTGAAATATTGGCGTCATTATTTTGTTTGCGGGGATGCCGGACGTTCATATATGTACGGGTCAGTTCAGTCAGTGTTGTTTGGGGGGATACGCTTCGGTGGGGTGACAAGTCTGCTGCACGCCAGCGCGATACTGATACAGACGACTGACAATAAGCCGTTGCCGTCGTTGCCGCTAATAAAAAGCCCTGCGAGTGCAGGGCTTTCGGGTGCATAGTTGTGATCAGGCGCGAAGCCATGAATCAACAGTATCGACACCGTATTGCTCTTTCCAGGCTTTAAGGCCCCGGTGATTGCCGCCCTTGGTTTCGATCAGTTCACCGGTATGCGGGTTCTGATAAACCTTGACGACGCGTGCGCGGCGGCGCTTGGGGCCGGCGGGTGCAACCAGTGAGGTAGAGCTGCCCGGGTCCAGGATGGCAATGATGTCGCGCAGGCTTTTACCGTAGCTACCCATCAGTTCCTGGAGCTTTTGCTCGAATTCAATCTCCTTCTTCAGGCCGGCGTCATTCTTCAGGGCTTCCAGCTGTGCCAGCTGCTCCTGAAGGGCTTTTTCTGCTGCTCGAAACTCGGCAAGTCTGGACAAATAACACACTCCGACAATGTCATGGCTGTTGCCAGCCCAATAAAGCGATAAGACAAAACTGTTTGGCTGATCCGCTCGTACGGTCACTGCCCCATACCCGCGTTATCCGCAAAAAATAAGCCGTCCTGGCTTGCCGTTACGCAGATAGAGGGTAGTTACAACTGTGTAGCGGGCAAATAATGCACCTTTTTTTTGAGTTAGAAAATAGTCTTGTTGAAAATGACAAGAACCAACTGTGCGCGGCAGTTGTTTGTCGTGGGCGGGCCATGTGTTATCCGGGGAGGCGATGTGTAAGTTATTTCTGATAATAGGCGTCGTCTGAAACTGGCGGACGAATCGCTTGTGTGGCACGACAAGCGAAATGTCTGACGGACAAATACGAGTTATCCATACATGCGTGGGAATTGTCTGGAAGCACCGCTGCAAAAGGGCTGGAGCGACGAACGGCATGGCCATTTGCCGGACGCCGCTCAGCCCTTTGGCCTACAGCCCCTGCTGCAGGGCGGGGTCGTCTGGGTTCAGTTGTTCCAGCTCGGCCAGCAGGATCTGCACGTTCTGCAACTGGCCATTTTCCTTCCAGTACTGGATCAGCAGCACACGTGCCCGACGGTTCGCCGGATCGTTCTGGACGATCTGCACCAGTTGTTTCTGGGCCGCTTCAAGCTGATCCAGGTCATGCAGCGCGACAGCCAGGTCGTAGCGGTAGTCGTTGTTCTGCGGGGCAAGCTCTGACGCCTTCGCCAGGCTTAGCAATGCGAACTCACCCTGGCCATGGTCCACCAGCCACATGCCCAGCGCGTGCTGCAGCAGCGCCGAGTCGGGATGATGCTCCAATAACCCGGCGAACAAGCTGCGCGCCTTCTCGGCCTGGCCTTTCTTGTCCAGCAGTTCGATGTGCGCCAGCGCGGCCTCGATGTTTTGCGGATCCATCGCGGTGGCGCGCTGCAAGGCTTTGAGTGCCGGGTCGAGATCGCCCGTCTGCAGGTAAAGCCTGGCGAGCTGCAACTGGTTATCGACGGTTGCGGGTTCGCTCTCAAGGGCCTCCTGGAACGCCTCGGCGCTCTGCTGCAGCACGGCGAAATACAGACCCAGGTCGTCAGGTGACAGGCCCAGCAGCGCGCTGGTTGCGCTGAATCTGACGGATTGCTCGCTGTCGTCCAGCATCGGGCCCAGCAACAGACTGCGCTGGCTGCTGGACACCAGTTTTACGCTGGTGGCGATGGCCGCCTGACGCACCTCGACCGATTCGTCCTTGAGGCTGGCGTCAATCAGTTTCAGGGCTTGCGGACTAGGGTAATTACTCAGTTCGGCGAGGAGGCTGACCCGGTGCGCATTGGAAAGGTCTGTACGCGCCAGTTGCTGATACAGCACCCGCGCCGCGCCAGGCTTACCCTCATGCGCCTGCTTCAGTGCCTGTGTATAGGTGTGGGCCAGATTGGCAGGCGTGCTTTGCGTGGGCACATTGCGCCATCCCCAGAACAGCGCGGCGACCAGCAATACGGCGAGTACAGCGATCACGCCGCTGATCAAGCGACGGCGTTTGACGGATTGGGGAGATGAGCCGGGCATACCGATATCCATTGCTTGGCGGCTTGCAGCTTCGTGGAGTCGCTGGTCAGTGTCAAACGGCGAGGGTACTCGAACGGGCAAAAAAATGCCCCGCCTCTGAAAGAGGCGGGGCATGGCAGACCCGGATGTGGCGGTCAGGCCTGAGGCTGCCAGCCACCACCCAATGCCTTGTAGATGGCGACGATCCCGCGATACAGCTCGATCTCGGCCTGAGCCTGGGAGTCTTCGGCAGCCAGACGTTCGCGCTCGGCGTCCAGCAGAACGAGGAAATCAGCCGTTCCTTCACGATACTGAACGTTGGCCAGACGGGCTGCGGCACGGCTGGATTCGCTCTGGCGGATCAGAGACAGCAGTCGCTGCTGGCGCTTGTCGTAATCGCTGAACGCATTTTCCGACTCCTCCAGTGCAAGCAGAACCTGTTGCTCGTAGTTGGCCAGCGCCCCTTCGGCATCGGCATTGGCGCTGCGGATCTGCGCCCGAACACTGCCCAGATCAAAGGCTGCCCAGGTGATGCTCGGACCGAGCGTCCAGGCTTTGGCCGCTGACGAGCCGATCTGCGAGCCGCGTCCTGCGGTAAAACCGAGGAATCCGCTCAGGCTGACCCGAGGGAACAGGTCAGCGGTTGCCACGCCGATGCGTGCGGTCGAAGCCGCCAGCTGGCGTTCCGCAGCCAGCACATCCGGACGATTGCGCAGCACCTGGGTCGGATCGCCAATCGGCAGCGCCTTGGCGATGGCTGGCAATTTGGTCGGGCTCAGGTCCACGCTCAGGTTTTCCGGCCGCTCACCCAGCAAGGTGGCGATGCGGTTGCGCTGACGATTCTGTTCGGCCTGCAGTTGCGGCACTGTCGCCTCAACGGCAGCGAGTCGTGCATCGGCGCGCACCACATCCAGTTCATTGCCGACACCGGCGTCGCGCAACTGCGTGGTGACGCCCTGAGAATCCTGCTGGTTTTTCAGGTTGTCCCGAGCAATGGCTTCGCGTAACTGTGCGCCACGCAACTGCCCGTAGGCGTCGACCACCTCGGCGATCAGCGTGACTTGCAGTTGATAGAGGTTGGCCTGTGCGGCCGCTTCATCGGCGTCGCTGGCTTCCAGCTGGCGCTGAATACGTCCGAACAGGTCCAGCTCCCAGGCCATGTCCAGACCCAGGTCATAACGCTCGGTGTTGACGCGTCGGTCAGTCACGCCAGGCTGCTGACCCTTGCCCAGATCGCTGCTGGCCCGGCTGGTCACCACCGGCATGGCGTCGTTGGCCACGTCGTCGCGAATGGCGCGTGCCGCTTTCAGGCGGGCAAACGCGACGCGAAGATCCCGGTTGCCATTGAGTGACTGAGTGACCAGTTTGTCGAGGGTTGGATCGTCGAACTGCTTCCACCACAAGGCATCGGCCTTGGTCCGGTCGTAGTTGCCCTGGGCGGCAGCGGCGAGTTTCGCCGGTGCGGTCTCAGGCGCCTTGTAGTCCGGGCCGACGGCACAGGCCGCCAGCGCCAGAACCAGCAGGCTCGGAACGAAGAGTTTAAGCGCGCTCATCAATGCATCTCCGCAGGCAGTGTTTGCAGTTTCTGCGCCCGTGCGGCCTTGCGGGCCTCCTGACGCTCGACGAAGTTACGGATCAGCACATAGAACACGGGGGTCAGCAGCAGGCCGAAGAAGGTGACGCCGAGCATCCCGGAGAACACCGCTACACCCATGGCATGACGCATTTCGGCACCGGCGCCACTGGACAGCACCAGCGGTACGACACCCATGATGAAGGCGAAAGAGGTCATCAGGATCGGGCGCAGACGCAGGCGGCAGGCTTCCAGCACCGCATCCAGCGGGCTCATGCCTTCTTCCTGTTTGTCCTTGGCGAACTCTACGATCAGGATCGCGTTCTTGCAGGCAAGTCCCACCAGTACGATCAGGCCGATCTGGGTGAAGATGTTGTTGTCGCTACCGGCAATCATTACCCCGGCGATCGCCGACAGCAGCGTCATTGGCACGATCAGGATCACCGCCAGCGGCAGGCTCCAGCTTTCGTATTGGGCGGCCAGTACCAGGAACGCCAGCAGTACGCAGAGCGGGAAGACGAACAGCGCAGTGTTGCCCGACAGAATCTGCTGATAGGTCAGGTCGGTCCATTCGTAGACCATGCCATTGGGCAGTTCTTCCTTCAGCAGCTTCTCGACGGCCGCCTGGGCCTGGCCGGAGCTGTAGCCCGGTCCGGCAGCGCCGTTGATCTCGGCCGTGATGAAGCCGTTGTAGTGCATCACGCGGTCGGGACCTGCGGTGTCGGTGACCTTGACGAAGGTCGCCAGCGGGATCATTTCGCCCAGGTTGTTGCGCACCTTGAGCTGACCGATCTGGTCGGCATCCTGACGGAACTGTTGTTCAGCCTGAACGTTGACCTGATAGGTACGACCGAAGCGGTTGAAGTCGTTGGCATACAGCGAGCCCAGGTAGACCTGCAGGGTGTCGAAGATATCGCTGATCGCCACGCCGTGGGTCTTGGCCTTTTCGCGGTCGATGGACGCATCGACCTGCGGCACGTTCACGGTGTAGCTGGTGAACAGACCGGCCAGCTCAGGCACGCTGCGGCTCTTGGCGATGATGTTCTGGGTTTCCTTGTACAGCTCGTCGTAACCCAGATTGCCCCGGTCTTCGATCTGCAGGCGGAAGCCGCCGATGGTACCCAGACCCTGCACCGGAGGTGGCGGGAAGATCGCCATGTAGGCTTCCTGAATTGAAGCGAACTGGCCGTTCAACGCGCCGGCGATGGCATTGGCCGACTGGCTCGGGTCTGTGCGTTCATCAAAAGGCTTGAGTGCGACGAACACCACGCCGTTGTTCGGGCTGTTGGTGAAGCCGTTGATCGACAGGCCCGGGAAAGCAATCGCGTTTTCCACGCCTGGCTGTTTCAGGGCCAGGTCAGACATGCGCTTGATGACTTCTTCGGTCCGGTCCAGGCTGGCCGCATCCGGCAACTGGGCGAAGGCGACCAGGTACTGCTTGTCCTGGCTGGGCACGAAACCGGTAGGTGTGCTGGAGAATCCCATCCAGGTCAGCACCATCAGGCCTGCGTACACCAGCAGGGCGATGCCGCTGCTGCGAATCACACGTGCAACCGTGCCGACGTAGCCATGGCTGGCTCTCTCGAAGAAGCGGTTGAACGGACGGAACAGCCAGCCACCCAGCATCCTGTCGAGGAAGCGCGAGAAGCGGTCCTTCGGCGCATCGTGAGCCTTGAGCAGCACCGCGGCCAGCGCAGGCGACAGGGTCAGCGAGTTGAACGCCGAGATCACGGTCGAGATGGCGATGGTCAGCGCGAACTGTTTATAGAACTGCCCGGTAAGCCCGGAAATGAACGCGGCAGGTACGAACACCGCACAGAGCACCAGTGCCGTGGCGATGATCGGCCCGGTCACTTCGGCCATGGCTTTATGTGTCGCTGCGACCGGTTCGAGCCCCAGCTCGATGTTACGCTCGACGTTCTCCACCACCACAATGGCGTCGTCCACCACGATACCGATCGCCAGTACCAGCCCGAACAATGACAGCGCGTTGAGCGAGAAGCCGAACAGGTGCATTACTGCGAATGTACCGATCAGCGAGACCGGCACCGCGACCAGCGGAATGATCGACGCGCGCCAGGTTTGCAGGAACAGGATCACCACCAGCACCACCAGAATCAGTGCTTCGAACAGGGTGTGGATCACCGCCTCGATGGAGCCGCGCACGAAGATGGTCGGGTCATAGACGATGCTGTAGTCCATCCCCTCGGGGAAGCCTTTTTTCAGCTCGGCCATCTTGGCCCGCACATCGTTGGAGATGTCGATTGCGTTGGAGCCCGGACGCTGGAAGATCGGCAATGCCACGGCGGGCTGGTTATTCAGCAAGGAGCGCAGGGCGTACTGGTTGGAACCCAGTTCGACACGAGCCACATCTTTAAGGCGCGTGATTTCGCCATCGGCACCGGCGCGGATCACTACGTTTTCGAACTCTTCCTCGGTGACCAGACGGCCCTGCGTGTTGATCGACATCTGGAAGCTGGTGGCATTGGGTGAGGGCGGCGCGCCCAGCTGGCCGGCAGCAACCTGACGGTTCTGTTCGCGGATCGCGTTGACCACGTCGGTTGCGGTCAGGTTGCGTGAAGCGGTCTTGTTCGGATCGAGCCAGACCCGCAGCGAGTAATCGCCCATGCCGAACAGTTGCACGTCGCCCACGCCGCCCAGTCGCGCCAGCTCATCCTTGATGTTCAGGACGGCGTAGTTGGACAGGTACAGCATGTCGTAGCGTTTATCCGGCGAGGTCAAGTGCACGACCATGGTCAGGTCGGGCGAGGCCTTGTCCACTGTGATACCGATCCGCGTCACCTCTTCAGGCAGCTTGGGCTCGGTACGCGTCACGCGGTTCTGCACCTGCACCTGGGCGTTGTCCAGGTCGGTGCCCAGCGCGAAGGTGATAGTCAGGGTCAGCTTGCCGTCGGCAGTGGCCTGCGACGACATGTACAGCATGTTCTCGACGCCGGTGATGGCCTGCTCCAGTGGCGAGGCCACGGTTTCTCCGATCACCTTGGGGTTGGCGCCCGGGAAGTTGGCCCGTACCACGACGGTAGGTGGCACGACTTCCGGGTATTCACTGATCGGCAACTGGAACAGCGAGATGGCACCGGCGATCAGGATCAGCAGTGACAACACGGCGGCGAAGATCGGCCGCGAGATAAAGAATTTTGAGAAGTTCATCGAACGAGTCCCTTAGCCGCGAGGCGCAGTGGCGCTGGCGAGTTTGGCGGTCGCATTGGGCGCCGACTGTTGCGGGTTGCTGGCTTCAAGGGCCTGACGTTGCTTGAGGAGCAGGGCGAGGGTGTCGGCACTGGCCATCGGCGTAACTTCAGGGTCCACAGGCTGGCCGGGACGTACACGCTGCAAGCCTTTGACGACGATGGTGTCGTCCTTGCCCAGACCGTTGCGCACGATGCGCAGGCCTTCGATTTTCGGACCCAGCTCGACCGGGCGATAGGCCGGCTTGTTGTCCTTGTCCATCACCAGCACGAACTTCTTGCCCAGGTCGGTGCCGACGGCTTCATCGTTGATCAGCACGGCGGAGTAGGTGCCGCTGCCGACCAGCTTGAGACGTGCGTAAAGACCGGGGGTGAAGCTGCCATCGGTGTTGTCGAACACGGCGCGGCCGCGGATGGTGCCGGTACGCGGGTTGACCTGGTTGTCGACGAAGTTCATCTGACCCAGGTGCGGGTTGCCGTTCTCGTTGGACAGGCCCAGGTAAACCGGGGTGGTCTGACCGCGCTGACCCTTGCGGGCCAGTTCGGTGTACTTGAGGAATACACGCTCGTCGGCGTCGAAGTAGGCGTAGACCTTGTCAGTGGAGACCACGCTGGTCAGCGCTGTCACATCGGCCGTCACAATGTTGCCGGCAGTGATCTCGGCACGGCTGACGCGGCCGGTAATAGGCGCGGTCACACGGGTGAAGCTGAGGTTCAGGCGGGCCAGATCCAGTTGCGCCTGAATCGCGGCGACGCCGGCCTTGGCTTCCTGCGCGGAGGTGGTGCGCGAGTCTGCCAGTTCGGCGGAAATGGCATTGTTGGTGCGCAGACGCTCGCCGCGCTGGGCTTCGTTGTCGCTGCGTACGGCCACGGCCCGCGCTTGCTGCAGCTGGGCTTCGAGGCGGCGTACTTCAGACTGGAACGGACGCGGGTCGATCTGGAACAGCAGGTCGCCTTTCTTGACCAGCGAGCCATCGGTGAAGGCCACCTGATCGATCTGGCCGGAGACGCGCGGACGAACTTCGACGGTTTCCGGTGCTTCGAGGCGGCCGGTGAACTCGTCCCACTCGTTGACGGGTTGTTCCAGGACCTTGGCGACGCTGACCTTGGCGGCTGCGGGGGCCTGAGTGGCCTCAGGTGCGCGACCACAGGCGCTGATCACGACCAGTGCGAGGGCAGTGAGGGGATAGCGCAGATGAGCGAGTGTCTGGGGCATGGGAAGTTCCGCCGAAAGTAAAGGATGGGCGGATTCTGTTGCGCGCAGGGTGTTATTAACGAATCGAATAAATCGAAGGTTACTATCATCCGTAATGATGAACGTCATCTTCGCCGCCAGCCCTACACACGCTGCTGCGCAACCTCACTGAGCATTCTGCAGCCGGTAACGAAACGTGTTGCGCACGCCGATGACCTTGACCGGGTGGCCGTCGGCAACTTGCGGGCTGTAGCGGAAACCGGCGGCGGCCTTGAGAGAGGCTGCGCCGAAGTGGGACGCATCGCACTGCCCCTTGACCAGTCGTGCTGCCGTCGTTGTGCCATCGGGCATCAGGTCGTACTCCACCGTGCAGTCACCTTCCAGCTCGTTTTCAAGTGCTGACGCCGGGTAGTCGGGAGCAGTCTTGGTCAGCGGCAGGTACTGTTTGCCAGCGGTTGCGGCGACATCGGTCGCGGGTCCGGGTACCGACGGCGCAGGTTTCGCCTCGGTTGCGGCCGGGGCTGTGTTTGAGCTGGCAGGTGCTGGCGTTGAGGCTTTGGCGGGCGCAGCGGGGGCTGGGTGCGGCGCTGGTTTGGACGGTTGTCGTGGCGGTTTCTGTCGCGCCTGAATATCAGCCTGTTCTGCCAGTCGGCTGGCTTCGAGCTGAGCCTGTTGTCTGGCGGCCTGTTCTGCCACCGCCTGTTTCTGTTGTTCGGCCGCCTGCTGACGTTGCGCCTCTGCAGCGCGAGCGCTTGCTGCCGCAGCGGCCGCAATGGCGGGGTCCGCAGCCAGTCCGGTGTGGATCACCACCGTCTGCCTGTCCGGCTCGGCTGTCGAGGGGGCAGATGCCGTGCTGCCGAGCCACGCTGCCAGAAAATGCACGGCCACCACCAAAGGGATGAGCAGCAATGCCGCGCGTGCCGACGCAGGCACAGGATCGCTTGCCGGTGACGTGCGTAGCGGGGCGACCAGCCTGAGGTCGGGCCTGATTGTCAGGTAGCTGACAGGCGCGGCTTTCCATGCGCCATCGTTACCTTGAGGGTTGACGCGACAGCGCGCGCCAGATTCGGCTAATTGATTGCTGGCCGCAGTGAACGAGATGCCCATGTCGGGAAGCGAGGATGCGGTGTGCATCGCGTGTTTCAGAGCGGTCTTCATGGCGCGGTATCCGGCGTTTGTGAGATCAACCCGACATTGGGCACGCCGGCCTGCTGCAAGGCGCCCATCAATTCCATGATCCGGCCATAGCTGACAGCCCGGTCGCCGCGAATCAGCACGGCTGTATTGGCCTGGTCGCCGAGCGCATCGTGCACTTGCTGACCCACGGTGGGCAGCGCCAGCTGGACACGCGGGTCCTCGCCGCGATTGAGGTAATACAGACCCTCGGCGTCGATGCTGATAACCAGCGGCGGGTAATCCGGTGCGTCAATCGCCTGCGCGCCGAGGCGCGGCAGATCAACGTGCACCCCCTGAGTCATCAGCGGCGTGGCGACCATGAAAATCACCAGCAGCACCAGCACCACGTCAATGAACGGCACGACGTTCATTTCGCTGGAAATCCTGCCCCGTGATACCGCGTGGAACGAGCCTTTCTGATTCATGCGCTTTCCCTCGAGGCCATGTGCAGATGACTGCGGGCATGCAGGCTGGTCAGCAGCAGGGTGTGCAGCTCTTCGGCCAGGTCTGCCAGCCGGGTCTGCAAATCGGCGACCTTTTTCGACAGGAAGTTGTAGGCGATCACTGCAGGAATGGCGGTGAACAGACCGATTGCGGTGGCCACAAGCGCTTCGGCAATCCACGGCGCCACGGTGGCGAGCGTCGCCTGCGCCGTGGCCCCGAGTGCCTGAAACGAACCCATGATTCCCCACACCGTACCGAACAGGCCGATATAGGGACTGACCGAGCTGATAGTCGCCAGGATCACCAGGCGACGATTCAGGCGCATGCCTTCGCGCGACAACGCCAGACGCAGCGCGCTGCCCACGGCGTCCATGGTCACGGTCGGATCGGTGTTGGCGTGGGTCAGTTGGCAGAAGTGGCGGAAGCCATCGCGAAACACCTTGCCTGCGCCGCCGGGCTGGTCGGGCAGTTCCTTGTACAACTGGTTGAGGTCGGTGCCTGAATGAAAGCGTCGCTCGAAATCGGCCAGTTCACCGCTGTCGCGCCGCAGATCGTAGCTGCGAAGAAAGATCAGTAACCAACTGACCGCAGAGGCCAGCAACAGGATAAACATGACGGTCTGGGCAACCGGACTGGCGCCTTCGATCAAGCTGACAATGGACATGGACGATTGCATCGACGGGTATCTCCGTGGTGTTCAGGTGTGGAAAGCGAGGCAGCAGGGCGCGTCAGAGTTTGACTTTCATGCCGACCCAGAAGGACTGCCCGAAGCTGTTGCGCTCAAGCAGGTTGTTGTCCGCGTCGCGGATCAGGCGCTTCTGGTCGGTGAGGTTTCGCCCTTCTGTGTAAAGGGTCAGGTTGGCGTTGAGCGCGTAACTGACCTGGGCATCCAGTTGCCCATAGCGCTCTTCGAACTTGTCCTGGCGCGGGTTCTGAACGCTGAGGCTGGTGCGCCGGTCGCCGACCACGGCATAGCTGATCTGCGACTTGAGATCGCCGATGCCGTACATCAGCGTGGCGTTGTATTGCTGCTTGGGCGCGCCGACCAACTGGCTCGCCCGACGCGTCGAGCCGTCGGCCATCGGCACATTCATCGACCCGTCGAGCCAGGTGCTGTTGAGCTTGAAACCCAGTCCGTCGAAAGGCGCGGGCAGAAAGGCCAGGCGGTCCTTGATCAGGTTGATCGACACGCCACGGACCTGCGCCGTCGAGGTGTTGAGGGGTTGCGAGATCGTGGTCTGAATACCCGTGCTGTCTGTGCTGCTGGAGCTGCCGACGAAGATTTCGTTTTTCAGGTCCTTCTGGAACAGCGCCATGGACAGCAGCGCGCCCTGGCCGAAGTAGTAATCGGCGGCCAGATCGTAGTTGTTGGACGTGATGGGTTTGAGGCTCGGGTTGCCACGGTTGATGCTGATAGCGCCGTCCACCTGACTGACGCTGTTCAGCGGCACCACGTATTCCGGATTTGGCCGACCCAGTGACTGGCTGTAACCCGCACGCAGGCGCACCGAGGGCGTCAGGTCGTAGAAGGCGCTGAACGAGGGCAGTACGTTGTCGTAGCTGCCGGAGTTGCTGCTGGGGTTGAGCGTGCCGCTGTTGTTCTGAAAGGCCGAGGAATCAAAACGGGTGTGTTCATAGCGCGCGCCACCGAGCACTTCGAAACGCTCGCCGCGATACCTGAGCAGGCCGAAGCCTGCGGCAATGTCTTCCTGATAACTGAGGTCGTTCTGGGTGCTGAGCAGTGTGCTGCTGGCCTGATCGAGCCGGAACAGTCCGGGGTTGTCGGCGAAGAAACGGTTGGTTGCCTTGTAGTAGTCGCCCGCGTTGCTGAACGAGCTGGCAGGGAGGCTGGCTGCGCTGGTGGGCAGGAAGGTCTGTTGATCGATGTCCTGAGTGACCTCCATGCGTCGCCAGCTTGTGCCCACCTTGGCACCCAGTCCCCGGTCCTGCGGGTCGGTATTGAAACCGTAGGCTCCTTGCCATTCCTTGATGGTCTGCTGGCGCTCCAGCTTTTCCGGCTGAATGTTGAACAACTGATAGTTCGATGGCGTGTTGGCCGCCGAAGGGTTGGCGGGCGTGATGGTGGACATGTCGCGATTGTCGGCGTCCTGGCTCGTCAGGTCGTACTGGTAGCCGAAATTGGAGCCGTAAGCCGAGCGGAATTCAAACTGACCATCATCCTTGCGCTCATAGGTGCTGCGGGCCGCATAGAGTTTGCTGGTCAGGCGCTGCTGTTCGGCAGGCTTGAAGTCGACGTCCCAGATGGCCAGATCCGTTGCCGTGGTTTCCGGGAAGTAGTCAACGCGATAGCGATTGCGGCCCTGGGCATAGCTGCCGCTGACATCGGTGATGTTGCGCGGCGAGCGACCTTCGAGAATGTTCAGGTAGCGGTATTCGTCCGAGTCGTAGCTGTAGTGCGCGCCGAGCAGCGATGAGTAAAGATTTTCGCTGGGCTTGTATTCCAGGCGGCCCAGCAGACTCCAGCGATCCAGCCGGTTGGTGTACTGCGCCTGATCACGGCGGTCCACTGACGGTGTGCCGGCCGCGCTGTAGTTGATGGTACGGATGTCCTTTTCCTGATCGCGACTGCGGTCGGAGAAACTGCCCGCCAGCATGTAGCCGAATTGTTTGTCCTCGCCGAAGCGGTCGTTGACTCTGCCGTCGATGATCGCGGAAGGGCTGGAAGGCCCGCCCGGTACGCTCATGTTGCTGTAGTGGCCGACCTTGGCATCGGCAACGGCCTGAAAGCCGCTGTAATCGAACGCGCTGATCGGCTGTAAATCCACGATCCCGGCAATCGCCGGTTGCAGGTCGGGCGTCAGGCTCTTGTAGACCGCCACCCGTTTGAGGGCGACGCCGGGGATGGCTTCCAGGTCGGTCTGTCGGCCCAGCGCGAACCAGCCATCAGGAATCATCGCGCCATCGAAGGTGGTCGTCGTGAAACGCGAGGGCAGGCCGCGTATGGAGACGAAACGACCTTCGTCTTCATCGAATTCGGTGGTCACGTCCGGGAGGCGGCGCAGGGAGTCGGCCACGTTCAGGTCGGGCTGCTGGCCCAGTTCGTCGGACGAGATGAAGTCGGCGACCTGAGACGTGTTGCGTTTGGCGCGAATTTCCTCGCGGTTCTGTTTGACGTACCCCGTGACCGTGACGCTTTCCGCCGCCGGCGCATCGCTTTTGCCGGATGAATCCTGGGCAACTGCAGGGGTGATGAGGGTAAGCAGCACAGCGCCGGAAACAAACGGGTAACAGGCACGGGTTCTGGTCATCATGGTGAAATCTCGTGGAGGCCGAAGAGGTCTGGCTTTTTATTTACGCTTAAAGTGTTAAATAAAAATGACTGGCTGTAATCGGTTGGAGATTTCATCAGGATTTGATGCGCGCCGTGTTCATAGGCAGGGCTGTAGAAGGCTTTTTGCTCAAGGTCTGCCTGGGCAGGCAGCTGCGTACGTTCGAAATCCAAATATTGTCATCATATTTAAACATTAAGTGTGAAAATATGCGTCGTACTCACACGCACTCTGACAAAGGAGACGTTTCTTGCCCAATCGCACGCTCAATGAAGGGATTCACGTATCGGATAACGAGCGGTTCATTCTGGATGTCATCCGGCGTGAAGGCAGTATCAGCCAGTCCCGTGTCGGTCAATTGAGCCACCTGACCCAGCAGTCGACGCACCGGATCATCAGCGCGCTGCTGGAGCGCGACCTATTGCAGGCCGGGCCGCCTGCCTCCGGTGCAGGGCGCGGCAAGCCTTCGCCCAGCCTGCAATTGGCAGCCAGAACCGTTTTCAGCGTCGGCATCGCGATCAACACCGATTGCGCCATCCTGTCGTTGACCGCGCTGGATTGCGAACTGGTGGAGGAGGTGCGCTTCCGGTTTCCGCCGCTGAGTCGCCAGACCACGCTGGAGCGGTTGAGCACGGCGCTGGACAGGATTTGTGTCCGCAATGGCGTGGACAAGGCGAGCCTGATAGGCGTCGGGTTCTCGATCAACGGCTACTTCGTCGCCAACCGTCGGCAGATCAACGCGCCGGAGCCGTTACGCGACTGGTCATTGATCGATCTGCAGCCACTGCTGGAAGAAACCTTCGGCCTGCCGGTCTGGATCGAAAACAGCGTCAGCGCGGCTGCCGTAGGCGAGAGCCTGTGCGGTGCCGGGCGCTGGGCGCGTTCCTTTGTGTACCTGGGGTTCAACTACGGTTTCGGTGGCGGGCTGGTGATCGAGGGCAAACCGTTTTTCGGTGCCAACGGCAACGCTGGCGAACTCAGTTCGATATTGACGCGCGAAGAGCAGGAGGTGCGTCCGGCCCTGCGTTACCTGCTGGAAATGCTTCAGGAGCAGGGCGTTGACGTCGATTCCATCGAAGACATTTCGTTGCGGTTCGACCCTCGGTGGCCAGGCGTTGACGCCTGGATTGATCGGGTGATGCCTTGCCTGAACCGCATCATCAACTCGCTCAGCGGCATTCTCGATCCTCAGGCCATCGTGTTTGGCGGGCAATTGCCGGTCGCGCTTGGCGAAGCGCTGATGGCGCGAGTCGAATACTGGGGCGGCGACCGTTACGGGATCACGGCCACACGACCCAGTCTGGTGATGGGGCAACAGAGTTGTGACGCCGCCGCCCGCGGCGCGGCGCTGATTCCGCTGCGGGCCTGCTTTTTTCTGTAAGCGGTTTTTCGTCTGTCGGTCCATGAGGTTCAATAATGCGAACGCTGCACTGCCTGCTCATATTTCTGCTGACTGCCACAGCGACGGCCGCCCGGTCGGCCGAAAGACTGTATGCCTGCGGAGACGATCAGGTTCGCGAGTACCGTGTGCAAGCGACGAGTGCCAACGAGATCTGGCGCTGGAGTGCGGCTCAGGCTAAGGACTTGCCGGACGCCTACCGGCAGAAGCTGCTGTCGCATATCGACGAATGCAAGCCGGTCGAAGGTGGCCGCGCCATTCTGGTGACGTCTTCGACGGGCGGTGTGGTCTTGCTCGATCGGGCCTCGGGTCGGGTTCTGTTTAAAGCTTTGGCGCCGATGGCGCATTCGGCCGAGTACCTGCCCAACGGTTTGATCGCCGTCGCGTTGTCGATTGAGCCCAAGGGCGACCGGCTGCAGCTCTACGATCGGTACCGCAATGAAACGCCACTGTTCGAGACGCCGCTGCCCTCGGGGCACGGCGTGGTCTGGGATGAGCAGCGTCAGCGTCTGTTCGCGTTGTCCCATGACCTGTTGCAGGCCTTCACGCTGAGCGGCGACCGTGCATCACCCGTGTTGCAGGAATCTGAGCGCTGGACGTTGCCGGGAAGGCGCGATGGCCATGACCTGTCGGCGCTTGGCGATGGTCGTTATGCGGTCACAACCGATGATGGAGTCTGGCTGTTCAGCCCGGACAGCGGTGTGTTTTCGACGTTCGAGCCTTTACGCTCGGCTTCAAGGGTCAAGGCGTTGAGCGTTATGGATGAGCGCATGGCCTGGGTCGAAGTGGAGCAAAGCTGGTGGGCCTTTGGTTTTCATCTGGCCGAGCGCGACGGTAGCGGCGGGGTGCGTGTGCCGGTCTCGGATCTGCATCTGTACAAGGTGCGCTGGGTGCATTGACCTGCCCTGGCTTTGCGGACTGCCTGCTCATTTTCCTGCGCCCATCTCGACCGCGCTTCGCAACCGGCTGGCATCCCTCGCAGGCGGCAGACCGAACAGGCGCACGTAGTCCCGACTGAACTGCGAGGGGCTTTCGTAGCCGACCTGATAGCCCGCACCGGCCGCATCCACAGCTTCGGCCACCATCAAGCGACGTGCTTCCTGTAATCGCAACTGACTGCGAAACTCCAGCGGACTCATTGACGTCACGGCCTTGAAATGCGCGTGGAATGTGGAGCGGCTCATGCCCGCCAGTTCGGCGATGTCATCAATCCGGCAACCCTGTCGGTAGTGCTCGCGCATCCAGGCAATCGCCTTGGCAATCTGCCGCAGTCGGCTGTCTGCCCGGGCCAGTTGCCGGACGATGCCGTTGCCGCTCTCGCTCAGCAGCCGATACAGCATCTCTCGGATGATGAGCGGTGCCAGTGCATCGATATCCTGGGGTGTGTCCAGCAGACCGGCAAGCCTGGCTGCGGCGTCGAGCAGCTCCGGCGTGGTGGCGTTGAGTTCGATGCCTGCAGTCGGCAGATCGCTCCTTTCGCTGGTGTCCGGGTGCCGAAGCGCCAGCTCGCTCAGGATGGCCATGTCCAGATCCAGCACGAGACACAGGTACGGCAATGCTTCGCTTGCCTCGATGACCGAGCCCATGACCGGCATGTCCACCGACGCCACCAGATAGGTCGATGCATCGTACACATAGGACAAGGCGCCAGCCGCGACCTGCTTACGGCCCTGAACGATCAGGCAGAGGGTCGGTTCGTAGACCACCGGCATCGGCACGGTAGGCGCGCCCGAGTGAACCAGGCTGACACCTGCGACAGGCGTGGTGTGCATGCCGTCGGTCCTTGCATGGCGGCTGATGACGTCGATCAGTTTTTCAAGAGAACCCATGGCGGCTCCGGTCGCTCGATGATGAAACAGCCTTCAATCCCGTTCGGATAATCGTGCAAGAACGCAGGATTATCCGGCTACAGCGCAGCGCCTCCCTGACGGCAGACTGAACCTGACTGTTCAGAACTTCACATCTACAAGGAGGCCATCATGCCTGCTATCACTGCACTCGACCACTACCGCCTGCTCGGACGATCAGGTATGCGCGTCTCGCCCATGGCTCTTGGGACCATGACCTTCGGTGCCAACTGGGGCTGGGGCGCCGAGGCCGATCAGGCACGGCAGATATTCGATGCGTATGTCGACAAGGGCGGCAATTTCATCGACACCGCCGTCAACTACACCAACGGCGAGTCGGAGCGCATCCTGGGGCAGTTTCTCAAGGGCAAGCGCGAGCGCCTCGTCGTCTCGACCAAGTACACCATGGCGCGTGATCCGGGTAATCCGAACTCGGGCGGCAACCATCGGCTGAACCTGATGCGCTCGGTCGAGACCAGCCTCAGGCAGCTCGACACTGACCGCATCGAATTGCTCTACCTGCATGCCTGGGACTTCACCACCTCCGCCGACGAAGTGATGCGCGCGCTCGACGATCTGGTGCGCGCCGGCAAGGTGCTTTACCTCGGTATCTGTAACACCCCGGCGTGGAAGGTCGCTGAGTTGCAAACCCTGGCCCTACTGCGGGGATGGTCGCCGCTGGTTGCGCTGCAGATCGAGTACAGCCTGATCGAACGCAGTGTCGAGCACGAGCTGATTCCGATGGCCGAAGCGATGGGGCTTGGCGTGCTGCCGTGGTCACCGCTGGGTGGCGGCATTCTGAGCGGCAAGTACAGCCGCGACGATCTGCAACAGGTCAGCGAAGCGGGTGTTTCGACCACGCGCAAGGGCGTGATCAGTTCATCGGGGCACATGACCGAGCGATCGCTGGAGATCGCCAGTGTCGTTGGCGATATCGCGAAAGACATCGGCGTCACGGCTTCACAGGTCGCACTGGCCTGGACGCTCATGAACCCGGCCGTGGTTGCGCCGGTACTGGGTGCCAGGACGCTGGCGCAGGCGCTGGACAATCTGGCCGCACTTGATCTGCAACTGGATGAGGAGCAGGTCGCCCGGCTGGATCAGGTCAGTGCGCCCGCGCCGATCTTCCCCGAGCGCTTCGTGTCGCGGCCCATGGTTCAGCAACTGATCTTCGGCGGTGCCCGGCTGCAAAACCGGATGTGACAGCTTCGAAAATGCCCGCTCATCCTGGGCGGGCCTTCTGCTCTTCAATGCCGTGACGGCCAAAGGAGTCTTTAGATGCACATTTCCATTCTGAAAAAAATCCACGCGTTGGCGCTGGCAGTGGCGGCCCTGATTGGCACCGGGCTGATTTCCGGCAATGCTCATGCCGCTTGCGCCCCGGATACCGAGGCATACAACAAGCAGCTCGTGACTCAGGCCTTTGATCGCTGGGCGGCTGGAGGAACGACCTTCTTCACTGACATGCTGTGGCCGGATGTGGTCTGGACCATAAAGGGTTCGGGTCCCAGCGCGGGCGTTTATCGAGGCGTCGATTCATTCGTTCAGCAGGCGGTGCAACCGTTCGTGTCGCGGTTGTCCAGTCCGGTCAGGCCGGTAAGCAAACGCGTCTGGGCAGAGGGTGATCACGTCATCGTTCAGTGGGACGGCGTTGGCGTGGCGCGCGACGGACAGGCTTACAACAACAGCTACGCGTGGATCTTTCACATGCGTGACGGCAAGGCGTTTGAAGCCACTGCGTTTCTCGACCTTGCACCTTACGACGAGGTGTTGCGACGGATTCCGGTGCCTGCCGCGAGCGGCGGATAGAAGATTTTCATTCGTGCGATAGACATTTATTGATGTCGATCAGCATCAAAGTCGTTGACGGCTACGATTACGTTCATCATCATAGCGCCATCTTCAGCCAATCGACCCGCGAAGGAATTCCCATGACGACTCCTAAACCTGTAGCACTGGTGACCGGCGCTTCTTCCGGTATCGGCGAAGCCACTGCCAATGCGCTCGTTGCGGCAGGCTATACCGTGTACGGAACCAGCCGGAAAGGGAATCAGAGCGGACAGCGTAACTTTTCGATGCTGGCCCTTGATGTGACGGACGATGCGTCCGTCGAGGCGGCGATCAAGGAACTGCTGGTGCTGGAAGGGCGCATCGATCTGCTGGTCAACAACGCCGGATTCGGGCTTGCGCCTGCAGCAGCAGAAGAGAGCTCAATCCAGCAGGCCAAGGCGATCTTCGACACCAACTTTCTGGGCATTGTGCGCACCACTCGTGCGGTCATGCCGCACATGCGTCGGCAGGGCAGCGGCCGAATCATCAACATCGGTTCCATTCTGGGCATCGTGCCGGTGCCGTTCGTTGCGCTGTATGCAGCCAGCAAGCACGCAGTGGAAGGGTACTCGGAATCTCTGGATCACGAATTGCGCACCTTTGGCATCCGGGTCACGATCATCGAGCCTGGCTACACCAAGACCTCGTTCGAAACCAACAACCTCGAAGCCGACGCCAAGCTTGAGCTCTATCAGGACGTGCGGGCCAGGGTGTCCAAAGCGGTCAACCACGCCATGGCCAATGCCGACAGCCCGGAGGTAGTCGCCCAAGTGGTGCTCAAGGCTGCGCGTGCCGAGCGTCCCAAGTTGCGTTATACCGCCGGTAAAACCGCTGGCCAGTTTCAATTCATGCGCCGCTTTGCGCCAGCGGGTTTTCTGGATGCGGCCATCCGCAAGAACCTGAAACTGGACGCAAAATCACCTTCGCAGGCACGCCCGTCTCACCAGCCAGGTTGATCCGGCTGGCATCGCCCGAGCAATCCATGTTCGCCAGACGCGCGTTTACTCACTACAGTGGTTCCCGATGGCAACTTCAGGAGGAGCCCGATGACGCTTCCAAAAGCGCTGGCGTTTGATGTCTTCGGTACAGTGGTTGACTGGCATTCGGGTATTGCCCGCGAAACCGCAGCGTTTCTGGCGAACAACCTGCCTTCGGTCAGCCCGGCCGAGTTCGCGTTGCAGTGGCGCAAGCTGTACGCCCCGGCAATGCGCGAGTGCATCAATGAGGCAAGAGGCTTCGTGGTGCTGGACACCTTGCACCACGAGACGCTGCAACAGCTGTTGACGACCCACCGCCTGGACGTTGGTCGGATTCAGCCCGATGAGTTATGGCGGCTCGCCCATGCCTGGCGCCGACTGGATCCCTGGCCCGATGTGCCTGAAGGGCTGGTGCGATTGCGCGAGCATCTGCCTGTCGTGACCCTGTCCAACGCCAACGTCGAGCTGATGATCGCGATGAACCGCTACAACGGCTTGCAGTGGGACGCACTGCTGGGCGCGGAATTTGCCCAGACCTACAAACCGGAGCCTGCCGCCTACCTGACGACAGTCGATGCACTGGGCCTGAAACCCCAGCAGTTATGTCTGGTGGCGTGCCATCACAGCGATCTGGCGGCAGCCAGGGATTGCGGCCTGATGACGGCTTTTGTCCATAGGCCCATGGAGTACGGTGGAGCGCCTGCGCCCGACGCGGATTATGCCCAGGACTGGGACTACGAAGCCGACAGTCTCATCGATCTCGCCCGGCAGCTTTGCACTGCACCCTGAACCTTCCGACGATACAGCGCTCACTTGTTAAGCCGCCGCGTTGAGTGACCGCGCTGTCCCATTGCCGATAAGGAATTCGCATGCACCAAGCCTCGCCATCGCTTTCGTCGACGACTTCGCTGGCCGGACCTGTAGAGCGTGAGCTCAGCCTGCGCGCTGTGGTTACCGGGATCGTGCTCGGTATCCTCCTGACGCCTTCCAATGTGTACGCGGGACTCAAGATCGGCTGGTCGTTCAACATGTCGATCATTGCCTTGCTGATCGGCTATGGCATCTGGCAGGGGCTGGCCCGGCGTTCGAGTACGCAATTGCCCTGGACCCTGCACGAAAGCAACATCAACCAGACGGTCGCTTCTGCCGCCGCATCGATCATTTCCGGCGGGCTGGTTGCGCCGATTCCTGCCTACACGCTGCTCACCGGCCAGCAACTGGATGCGATTCCGATGATCGCCTGGGTGTTCTCGGTGAGTTTTCTGGGCATCTGGATCGCGTGGTACCTGCGCCCGTCGCTGCTCAACGACAAGACGCTGAAGTTTCCCGAGGGCATGGCGACGCTGGAAACCCTGCTGCACATCTACAACCACGGCCATGAAGCCGCGACACGTCTCAAAGTGCTGCTGAGCGCTGCATTGCTGTCGGTATCGGTCAAGTGGGTCGATACCTTCATGTGGGCCTTGCCACGCTGGTCGCCGAACGCACAGCTGGAGCGTCTGACCTTTACCGCCGACCCCTCGCTGCTGCTGGTGGGCTTTGGCGCGATCATCGGCATTCGCGTGGGCCTGACGTTGCTGCTCGGTGCCGTTCTGGCGTGGGGCGGGCTGGCGCCCTGGCTGCTGGAGCAGGGGCTGGTGCAGTTGCCGCCCGACAGCAGCGGACCACAGTTCGCCGCGCTGGTGGAGTGGTTGTTGTGGCCGGGCGTGAGCCTGATGGTCTGCTCGACACTCGCGTCGCTGGCGATACGGCTTTGGTCACTGCACAAAACCACCCGGGCGGAGGGCGGCAAAACCTGGACCCTGCCAAAGCCTGGACCGGCGGCCGGTTTCGCGCTGGCAATCGTGTTGGTGGTCAGCCTGCAGGCCCTGTTGTTCGGCATCAATCTGTGGATGGCGCTGCTGACCATTCCATTGGCCATCTGCCTGGCCGCAGTGGCTGCCCGAGTGGTCGGTGCCACTGGCATTCCACCCATCGGCGCCATCGGCCAGTTGTCACAGTTGAGCTTTGGCATCGTCGCGCCGGGTCAGGTGCCGATCAACCTGATGAGTGCCAATACCGCAGGCGGTTCGGCCGGGCAGTGCACCGACCTGATGAACGATTTCAAGGTCGGCCGCGCCATCGGTGCAACGCCGCGCAAACAATTGATCGCGCAAACCCTGGGGATCTTCGTTGGCAGCATCGTTGGCGTGTTCGCCTATCTGGCCCTGATCCCCGACCCGCAGAACATGCTCCTCACCGAAGAATGGCCTGCGCCCGCCGTCGCTACCTGGAAAGCCGTGGCACAAACCCTGACCCACGGGCTGGACTCGCTTTCCACGAGCATCCGCTGGGCGATCTTCATCGGCGGGCTGGCCGGGCTGCTGCTGGGCATTCTCGACAGTGTGTTGCCCGCACGCCGCGCCAGATTCCTCCCCAGCACCGCCGCGCTGGGTCTGGCCTTTGTGCTGCCCGCATCGGTATCGCTGATGATGGCCCTCGGCGCAATCGTGACCTGGCTGGTGAGCTGCCGCTGGGCGAGCCTGACCGAGCGATTCGCGATTACCGCGGCTGCGGGGCTGATTGCAGGGGAGAGTATTACCGGGGTGGGGGCGTCGTTGTGGCAGATGGTGGGGAATGGTTGAAGTGCAGAGATATGCTTTTGCACGCAGGGCGCGGGATATTTTGGCGGTTTCATCTAATGCGTTGGATGTGCAGGTTTTGCTGCTGGGCCCCGGCAGATCGCAGGTAAGCTGCCTCTTATCAAATAACCTGTAACTTACTGAAGAGAAAAGATTTTTTAGGAGCGCGCTTGGTCTGGGCGGCAATCCGATAGGAGCTTACAGACAGAAAATCAGCGACTGAACTGACGCAATCGCGGGCAAGCGCGCTCCTACGGTCCGTGTTTGCTGAGCGACAGCGCTACGTCGAAGACATGGCGGGGCATCACACAGTTCGCTGCTTTGTATGGTTCCGCTGCACATCAAAGCAGCGAAGCCCTCTCGAGCAGCTCTGACAGGCCTTCAGGTACGAGGGGAGATTCAGCCGAGAAGCTGGACGCTGTACGCCACGCTGCCCTGAAACACGATCCGTCGCTCTCATACCCGTCCAGCAGGAGCTTTTCGTAAACAGTTACGTCATCAAACGTCGCGTCATACACTTGGACTATCTCGTGTCCGGGCTTGCCAGCGTAAGTGAAAATGCTTTCCAGCGTGCCGATCAGTCGCAGGTTGCTTATTGACAGGCCTAGCTCTTCCCGGACTTCCCGGATGATGGCGTCGCTACTCCTTTCGCCAAACTCGATACCTCCGCCGACGGGGCGAAAGAAGGTTTGCTGTTTGGCCTCGTCGTAGAACTCATTCACCAGAATCTTCCCTTGGTGATGGAAGATGCAGATGGCGAGGGGACGAATGCGTTGTAACGACATGGTGGGAACATCCTTGTGAGTAAACAGCGCTGTGAGCTCAGCCTTTTTTTTGCGAATGCGTCATTGTGTGGCTTTTCGATGACATTGAGGCGCTGGTCAAAGCAAGACAGTCTGGGTATGACTGAATTATCCAACAAGCGACTTCAAAAGAATGTGCCGATTCCACGGTCCGCAATAGTTGGGGATGTATGCGATCAGCACATAGCCGGTGCGCTGATACCAACCGGCAACCCCGTCATCCAGCGTTTCAATGATTGAATCCACGCAGCCTCTTTCGAGCGCCAGCGCCTCAAGCCTGCGCAATGCTTCGGCACCGAGCCCGGTTCCGCGCCATTGTTGATCGACCCACAGGAAATTGACAAACAAGCGTTGAAACTCTGTGCGGCCTGTAGCACCACCCATGAGCAACGAGTCTTCAGTGAGTGCACATGCAATGGAGCTGGCATTTCCGCCTAGTGGCTCGGATAAATCGCGTCCGGTGTCGATGACGCCATTTCTGATTGCTTGCAGAAAGCTGCTGTCGAGGTTGTCATCCGTTATCCATTTTCTCATTCCTGTGCCCCCTGCACGTTTGTGTAGAAAGTAAACAGGCAAATGAAATGCCAGGAGGCGGTGATTCAAAAGGTCCAGTTGCCGAAGCTGGGCTTACACTGCGATAAACCCTAGCGAATGGAAAGAGTTGTACGAGACACATTAAGCATGACGTGACGAGGAGGACCGCAAGCAATGGAATCGCAGGTTAGCTATCGAAAAGCGACGATGGACGATGTTCTGGATATCTGCAAATTGGGTCAATTGCTCAATGCCATCCACCACGAGGCACGCCCAGACATCTACAGCGCTGCCACTACGGACTATGCGCGCGACTTGCCTCACTGGATGAGAAGCTTCGAAAGCCCTTCTCATGTTGTCTACATCGCGCATGTCGATAACCGTGCGGCGGGCTTCATCACCGCCAGTCTTGCGTCGAGCAGCGGACCGTTGATGCAGCCTCTGGATTTAGTCCGCATAGGGTCGGTCTGCGTAGCTGAAGCGGAATGGGGGAAAGGTATCGGACGTTGCCTTTTGCAAATGGCCAAAGACTGGGCTATTCAGCAGGGAGCGAAAGATATCAGGCTGACGGTTTGGGCGTTCAATGCACAGGCCATACGGTTGTACACGGAGTTAGGCTATGAGACGCGTGCGCTCGAGATGGGAATGCGCCTGTAACAGGCTGGATTATCTACGAATGCATACTGTGTTTGTGCAGTGGGAGGCGCCACCACGTCTTCGAAGTAGCGCTGTCGCGCAGCAAACACCGGACCGTGGGAGGCGGCTTGCCGGCGATGAACGATGACGCGATTTCCCTGACATACCGGGTCGGCTGCATCGCCGGCAAGCCGCCTCCCACAAAAACGTGTTCATTCAGCAAATTAAGTGTTGTTTGTTAAGAGCGGCGCGCTCTTCTATAAAAAGCGCGCGCCTGATGAACCCTGCGGGTCAGTCACGATAGACAGGGTAATCCGTATACCCCTCGGCATTGCCGCCATACACCGTCGCCGGGTTCAGCGTATTCAAGGGCCAGTCATGTTTGATCCGCGCAGGCAGGTCGGGGTTGGCCATGAACGGGCGGCCGAACGCAACGAAGTCTGCCAGTCCTGAGTCCAGCAGTTTGGCACCCGACTCGGCGTTGTAGCGACCTGCGTAAATGATCGCGCCTTTGAAGGTGTCGCGCACTGCACGGCGGAAGGTTTCCGGCATGGCAGGGGCGTTGTCCCAATCGGCTTCGGCGATGGACAGGTACGCGATGCCCACATCCTGAAGGATCTTGATCGCCTCGATGTACGTGGTGTGCGGGTCTTCCTCGACCATGCCCAGGTAAGTGCGGGCTTCGTCGGTGGTCGTGAACAGTGGCGCAAAACGCACGCCGACCTTTTCCTTGCCGATGCATTCGGCCACACCCGCTACTACTTCGCGCAGAAAACGCAGGCGGTTCTGCAGCGATCCGCCGTACTGGTCGGTGCGAAGGTTGCTGTGCGCGGAAATGAACTGGTTGACCAGATAACCATTGGCGCAGTGCAGTTCGATACCGTCGAAGCCGGCTTCCATGGCGTTGCGCGCAGCCTGAATGTAAAGCTGGATCAGTTCCTGGACTTCATCAGTGCTCAGCGCTCGTGGAGCGGAGGGTGGAACCAGTTCGCCTGCGCCGGGGGCGGTTTCGATGAATACGCTGACGCGATCGGTGGCAACGGCAGAGGCCGACACCGGGGCATCGCCGTTTGGCTGCAAGGCGGTATGCGATACACGGCCCACATGCCAGAGCTGGGCGAAGATCACGCCGTCTTTGGCATGAACGGCTTCGGTCACTTTGCGCCATCCGGCAATCTGCTCTGCGGTATGAATGCCTGGAGTCCAGGCGTAACCCTGACCGCGCGGCTCGATCTGCGTGCCTTCAGTGACCAGCAGGCCAGCACCGACGCGCTGTTGGTAATACTCGGCCATCAATTCGTTGGCGACGTTGCCCGGTTGTGTGCTGCGCTGGCGGGTCAGCGGCGGCAGGACGATGCGGTTTTTCAGGGTGTGGGAACCCAGTTTAGCAGGGGTGAAGAAAGCGCTGTTTTTCATCGGTGTACCTTGTTTGGTCTGATTAGACCAGTCGACTAGTATTTGGGTGAAAATAAAACCGTGTGCCAGGCACACGGTTTCATGAGCTGCTGAAGAAGGATGCTGGCCTGCGGATCAGCCAAGCATCTTCAGAAGCTTGTCGGCCACTGCAGCCGAGCTGGCGGGGTTCTGACCCGTGACCAGTTGGCCGTCAACGACCACGTGGACTTGCCAGTCAGCGACTTTGGAGTAGTGGCCGCCAAGGCGTTGAAACTCATCTTCGATCAGAAAAGGCACGACGTCGGTCAGGCCGACCGCAGCTTCTTCGGCATTGGTGAAACCGGTCACTTCGCGGTGTTGGATCAACGGCTTGCCATCGGCTCCGACTACGTGACGCAACACGCCCGGTGCGTGGCAAACGAAGCCATGAGGCTTGTTGCTGCGATCAAAGGCTTCAATCAGCGCGATGGAATGCTTGTCTTCTGCCAGGTCCCACAGCGGGCCATGACCGCCTGGGTAGAACACCGCATCAAAGTCATCAGCGCTGACATCGGCCAGGCGACCGGTAGTGGCCAATGCCTGCTGAGCGGCAGGGTCATTGCGGAAACGATCAGTTTCGGCGGTCTGTGCATCCGGCTCATCGCTCTTCGGATCCAGTGGAGGCTGGCCGCCCGCTGGCGAAACCAGTGTGATCTCTGCGCCAGCGTCCTTGAAGGCGAAGTAGGGGGCGGCGAATTCTTCCAGCCAGAAGCCGGTTTTCTTGCCGGTGTTGCCGAGCTGATCGTGTGAGGTCAGAACCATCAAGATTTTCATAGCGCACCCTGTAGTTGGTCAGGCATCAGCGACGTGCAATGAATTTGCGTGCCCCGAGTACCTGTGGAATAGGTTGACGGGGCGCAGCATAGTTTCTAATTAGACCAGTCGTCTAGTAGTTTTTTTAACCCGAGGTTTTTCACCACCGGATGTGGCAAACTCTCGGTCATTCGAATACGACTGGTCTATTGCCTGGTAATCCGCCCCATGAAACCGACCTACGACGACACCCGCCAACACCTGCTCGACACCGGCCACCGGATGATGGCCGAGCGAGGCTTCACCAGCGTCGGCCTGAACGAACTGCTGCAGGCGGCAGGCGTGCCCAAGGGCTCGTTCTATCACTACTTCAAGTCCAAGGAGCTCTACGGCCAGGCCTTGCTGGAGGACTACTTTGTCGGCTACCTCGCTGACATGGAGCGACGTCTCACGCTGCCCGGTCTGAGCGCTTACGAGCGTTTGATGGACTACTGGCAGGGCTGGCAGGATCGCTGCGTGCCGGACGGGCAGGGCGACGAATGTCTCGTGGTCAAGCTCAGTGCCGAGGTGTCGGACCTGTCCGAAACCATGCGTCTTACGTTGCGTGACGGTACGGAGCGGGTCGTGTCGCGTATCACTGTTTGCATCGAGCAAGGACAGGCCGACAAGTGCCTGCCTGTCGGCGATGCCCGTGCACTGGCGGAGACGCTCTATCAGCTTTGGCTGGGAGCCAGTCTGCTGAACAAGTTGCAGCGCACCGGGCAGTCACTGGGCAGGGCGATGGAGACGACGAAGCGGTTGCTG
The DNA here is from genome assembly GCF_900184295.1 of Pseudomonas viridiflava. Classification (NCBI taxonomy): domain Bacteria; kingdom Pseudomonadati; phylum Pseudomonadota; class Gammaproteobacteria; order Pseudomonadales; family Pseudomonadaceae; genus Pseudomonas; species Pseudomonas viridiflava. The sequence continues at coordinate 3,288,266 of NZ_LT855380.1, read as the reverse complement.
AGTGTTTGATCGAACGCAACAGCCCGACTAGGTGGAATGACTGAGAATTGAATCAAGCAAGCCTGGAAAGCGTCTTTCAAGCTCATCCTTGCGAAGAGAGTTCATGTGGGCTGTACCAACCGTGCGGGTGCGCATCAATCCCGCATCACGCAGAACCCTGAAGTGATGAGAGACGCTTGATTTGGGGCGCCCTCCATCCAGCTCACCGCAGGTCGCTTCGGCCATGCTGTCGAGACGGCGAATGATCTCCATGCGTACAGGGTCGCTCAAGGCATAGAGAACACGCTCAAGAACGAACTCGCTGGCTTCCGGATGTTTGAGTGCTCTCATGATCAGCAACCTTTAACGCAGAACGGTTGGAGTGGATGCGATGTTTTCAGCGCACCTGACCTCTGAAAGCATCAAGGTTTTCACGAAGCCAATCGGACAACGAGCGGGGCGCGTTACCGGTGAGGTCTTCTACCGTGAAGGTTCGTTCTGTCAGTACGCAGTCATGGAAAACCCGGTCAAGCCCCACGATAATTTCAGCCACGAACGGAGAGAGTCCGTCGGCAACCAGCGCAGCATGCTGGGCGGCGGGAGTCCTGTGGGTATAGCTGACAGCGTGACCTAGCAAAACGGATAGTTCCTCGGCAATTTGCGGCATGGTCCAGTTTCCAGGTCCTGTCAGGTGATAGGCACGCCGGGAGCCTTTCTCCACATCTTCCAGTAGCGCTATACGCGCACAACTGGCCACGTCTCGAGTGTCGATCAGGTTGACGCGCCCATGCCCTGCGGCACCGGCCCAGGTGCCCATAGCAATGGCATTGCCAGCGCGTTTGAGTACGTCCATGAATGTGGTGGGTCTCAATACGGTAGAAGCCAGGGATTGCTGACCCAGATGCGCTTCTATCGTTGAATGCCAGGCGAATGGATTCATGGGGGTCGATGGCCCCATGACCGAAAGCTTTACGATGTGCTGCACACCTGCTTCTACGGCAGCGTCAATGAGGGCAACTTCATTGGCGACCTGTTGCACAGACGTACCGTGAGCAATGAACAGTTTATCGACACCTGCAAGCGCCTTTCCGAGCGTTGACGGTTGATCAAAATCCACTGTCGCAGACGCCACTCCCGCGATGGAGAACGGGGATGATTGTTGGCGTGTAAGCGCCACCAGGGTGACCGGGTCAGGTGCCAGTTGATTGATCAACTGCATGCCTACGCGGCCCGTAGCGCCTGCAATGGCGATGCGCAGTGGTTTCGTTTGCCTGTTGGATGGGTCAATCATGATGAATTTTCCGTATCATGGAACGATCAGTCCATCTATCCTGTACTGATCGTTCCAGCGTGTCAACGGAGGAATCATGAGCGGTAAACCGCAATATGATGAAAGCGCAGTGTTGAAAGCCGCTACAGGCGTTTTCTGGCGTCATGGGTATGCAAATGCCTCTGTGAGCGATCTGACCGAGGCGACGGGGCTGTCTCGATCAAGCCTGTATCAGCGCTTTCAAGACAAGGACGGGCTCTTCAACGAGTCCCTCCAACTGTATACCGAGCGCGTATTGGCCCGCATGAAATCGACTCGCGTACAGACCTCCAAAGCGAGCGTGGAAGCGCTGCTACGTGAGTTTCTGCCCAAAGAGTCTGATGTAACGCGTCCGTCTGGCTGTCTGATTTCGCGCAGCAACGCTGAGCAGGAAGGTCTTAGTGCCGCAGGAAAGAGCGCTGCGAACGCTGCTGCCTGCAAGCAGCGGCAGATTTTTCTGGAGATTTTGATGGATGGGCAAGTGGCAGGTGAGATCGAGCGCGACGTGGATGTGGATCTGTTGGCCTGGTATTACTTCGGAATATTGCAGTCGATTGTAAATCTGCCTTTGGTGGGTGCTAACAGCCAGACGCTTACCCGTCTCATTGATGTCGCCATGCTTGCATGGCCGCAAGGCAAGGCGTGAATGACGGTCGTGTTGAGGCTGCTTCGCCGACATCCGGAGACCCGTTGGCTGAACAGGTTGGCGTCGCTTCGATCAAGGCTTGCTTACATATAATTGGTAACTAATTGTTGGCTGATTGCCGCCCCGCATTTGATGTATACCCTTTTTCTTTTTTAGCCGTCGCCGCTGCACGAAGAGTGAAGGGTGAGCGTTAAGGACTGACCATGAAGCCCGAAAGCCAACCCGCCATGCAGACGAAAAGCGGCCCGATCACGTTTGCATGCAATGGATGCGGAATCTGCTGCAAAGGACGTCTCATACCCCTCACGCTTCAAGAGGCCGAGGAGTGGCTGGATCGCGGTAACGATGTCGCCGTCATACTTGAAGCGTTCGACCATTCGACCTACCTTGATCCGGCGCACTACGCCCACAGCGTCAAGCGCGCTGCGGAAGTGATCAGTGGCGAGGCACGCATCCAGGTGGTCGCCGTCTTTGCGGGTAACGCGCTGACACAATGCCCGAGTCTGGGTGAGGATAACCGCTGCGGAATCTACGAAGACCGGCCACTGGTCTGTCGAATCTATCCCATGGAAATCAACCCGTTTCTGACCCTGCGTCCTGAAGAAAAGGTGTGTCCGCCGGAAGTCTGGGAGTCGGGCGACGTGTTGTTTTCCGATCGGGTCGTTGACCCTGTCCTGGAAGATCAGATTCAACGCTCTCGCCAGGCTGACCGAGACGACGCCGGGGCCAAGATTGCCGTATGTGAACAGATGGGAATGAACGTCGCGGCCTGGAAAGGCGATGCCCTGGCTGTTTATCTGGCTGACCGCGTGTTACTGCGGCAGGCCATAAGGCTCGTCAGGGCTGGGGATCCTGGGCCTGCAAACGTGTCCTGGAAAGTTCGTGCCGATGATGCCGATCTTCATACCCGTCTGGACCTGGCGGGCGTTGAAATGGATTTTGGAAAACAGACGGACTACATCTTTCATTCCGTTGCCGTATGAGCCTGCCGGGTGATGGTTGTGCTTTTACGGAATGAAAAAAATACCGAGACGTCAGCGCAACCGTTGATACGCCAGCAACCGGTGCTCGGTCGCTCGAAACAGGCCAACCAGAGTAAATGCCACCAGCATGTAGAGCAGCGCAGCTATCCCGTAGGCCTGAAAAGTCTTGAAGGTGGCAGCGTTGACGTCGGCAGCAATTTTCAGAATATCGGGCACTGTTGCCGTAAAGGCGATGGCCGTGGCGTGCAGGACAAAAATGACTTCGTTACTGTAAGCGGGAAGTGCCCGGCGCAACATGCCGGGTATCAGCACGTGAATGAACAGTCCGTTGCGCGTCATGCCCAGCGCCAAAGCAGCCTCGATCTCGCCACGGGGCGTGGTGCGCAATACACCGGAGAGAATTTCGATGGTATAGGCGCAAGTATTCAAGGCCAGCGCCAGAATCACGCAATGCATACCGTCCTTGAAGAACCACCACAAGCCCGGCGACTCCCTTATGACGCTCAGACTGGCCATGCCGCTGTAGATAATCAACAACTGGACGAACAGCGGCGTACCGCGAAACACCAGGGTGTAGAGCCTGACCGGCAGAGCGAACCATGGGCTGCTGTAGGTGCGTATCAGGGCCAGCGGTATTGCTGCGAACAACCCGATGGCGGCGGACGTTACCAGTAGCCATAACGTAACGGCCAGACCGCTCCAGTGGTAACCGTCCGACCACAGGAAGTTCGGCCCGAACTCTTGCAGTATGTCGATCACGATAGCCTCCGCTTAGGCTCGATGCTGTAACGCCGCTCAAGCTGCTTGAGCGCAACACTTGAAAGGATTGCGAAGGCAAGGAATATCGCGGCAATCACCAGGTAGAAAAACATCTGCCTTGAAGTCGCGTTACCGGCCTGCTTGGCTACCTGCACCATGTCGTTGAGACCCAGCAGCGAAATCAGTCCGGCACCTTTCAACAGGACTTGCCAGATATTGCCGAGGCCAGGCAACGCAAAGCGCATCATCAACGGAAACCGGATGCGGTGCAGCACCTGCCAGTGACTCATGCCATAAGCACGAGCGGCTTCCAGTTGCCCAGGTGGAATGGCCTGGAACGCGCCGCGAAAGGTCTCCACGCAGTACGCTCCATAAATGAATCCCAGCGTTGCGATGGCTGTGCCGTAAGGGTTCAAAGGCCATGAATCCTGGCCAAACGCTTGCGCCATCTGGTTCAGTCCGATCTGTGCGCTGTAGTAAATGAGCAGCATCAGGACCAGGTCCGGAACACTGCGCACCAGTGTGGTGTAGAGGGTCGCGATCAGCCTCAGCGGTGCCAGTGGCGCCAGTTTTGCCAAGGCTCCCAGCAGGCCGAGCAGGACCGCGACGCAGGCAGCCCAGATGGCCACCTGAACGGTCAACCATGCCCCCTGAACAATGAGATAGCCGTACCCCTCAAGGAACATGATTTCAGGCTCCGCGGTGGTGGTTTATTGAGGCGAAATGTCGAAGTCGAAGTATTTTCTGGCGATAAGGTCGTAGGTGCCGTTTTCGTGAATCTTCTGGAGCGCCCGGTTGATGTCGTTGGCCAGCGCGGTGTCGCTTTTGCGCAAACCGATTCCTGTTCCCGGTCCGAAGATTTCAGGTGATTTGACGACGTCGCCGGCGTAGCTGAAACCCTTGCCTATCGGCTTCTTGAGCAAGCCTTCATTGATCGCGATGGCGTCGTCAAAAGCAGCATCGAGCCGTCCGTTGATCAAGTCCGAATAGGTCAGGTCGCTGCTTTGATAAGGCACTACCTCTACACCCTTCAAGCCCCACATCCGCTTGGCATAGACTTCGAACACGCTGCCTTGCTGCACACCAATGCGCTTGCCGCGCAAGGATTCTGCCGTCGGCTGCAAGGGGCTGCCTTGCGGTGCCACCAGACGGGCAGGGGTGTCGTACAGCGTGTCGGAAAAAGCGATTTCGTTCTTGCGCGCTTCGGTAATCGATAGCGCAGACAGGATGCCGTCGAACTTCTTGCCTTTAAGCGCCGAGATCATTCCGTCGAAGGCGTTTTCCACCCAGACACACCGACGTTTCAACTCGGTACACAGGCTTTCACCCAGCTCGATATCGAACCCTGTCAGCGAGCCGTCCGGTTGCTTGGACTCAAACGGCGGGTAGGTGGGGTCTACCCCGAAACGCAGCTCGTCACTGGCGCCCCAGCTCAGCAGTGGGAGTGCCGCGAACATTAATCCGATCAGACATTTTTTCATCGACAGGGTATCCACAACGGGTTGGTTGAACGGTCCGGGCACACGCCTGGAACAGCGCGTATCAGCCTTGGTTTTTCAAGGCATTTTTCAGGTGCTCGGAGCGTTCGACGTCCAGTGTCTGCCCATGACCAAAACCACCGTTCCAGCCGCAGACCTGAACGGCATAATCGACGCCGCGCACCAGACACTCCGCAAGGCCGTACCGGGCCTGATTCGCCAGCAGAAACGCGGCGATAAATCCATCTCCGGCCCCCATGCTGTCGACGACGCTGCAGGGCAGGCCAGGGTGTTCGTGGATCCCTTGCCCATCAGTCGCGAGCGCACCCCGCGCACCACGAGTGATGACCACGATCTTCGGACCCATGGCCTGCATCGAGAGCGCCAGTTCGTGCGCGTCTTGTGAAGGCAGGTCGGCGGCCGAGAAAAAGGCGATATCGACCTGCTCGATCAGACCTTTCCACTCGAACTCGACCCAGTTGTCCGAGAAGTCGAAAGACAGACAGCCACTTGCATGACGAATCTGCTCCAGCTGGTTTTCAAGCCCGCTATAGAGGCTGCTGTGCGCCAAGGGGAACTGCGCGATGTAGGCCAGATCCTCGGTGCTGAGTTGCAGCTGACGACAGACACCAGCATCGCTCCCGAGAAACACGCGCTCGCCATCGATGCTATCGACACACGCCCAGCCATTGGCGCCCGGCAGCGTTCGGCAACGGGACGTATCGACGTGTTCTTTCTGAAGGCTGTCGAGCAGACACTTGCCGTAACGGTCATCGCCCACGCAGCCCAGGTAGGCGCTGCGAGCGCCAAGCCGGGACGCAAATACCGCTGCGTTGAGCGCATTCCCGCCCGGATACTCAATGTTCCGGTCCAGGTAGACGTCCATGGTGTTGTCGCCGACCGCGATCAGGCTTGCCATGCTCAGTACTCCGTTTTCCACATATAGCGGCGAGTGGTCAGCGGTTGTTGATGCCAGACAGCCAGATGCGCGGCGATGCGTTCAACTGCGATGCCGACGATATAGGGCGCAACCATGGCGCGGATTTCGGGCTCGATCCCGACCATCGGGAAGTCCTTGGAGTCGTAGATCATGACCCGCTCGGTATAACGCTGGCAGAAGCTCACGACCCGTTCCATCTGCGCCCGGCTGGGATCTTCGCCAACCAGCAGCAACAACGGAGTAGAGGAATCAATGGCTTCGAACGGGCCATGGAAAAATTCCGCAGCTTCCACGGGCAGGCAGTGCAGCCACTGGCTTTCCATCACGACACACACGCCGAATACATAGGCAGTGGTAAACATCGGCCCCGACGCCAGGAAATACATGACGCGATCATCTTTATAGAGGCGCGCCTCTTCAGTGGCGCGTTGGTCGTTGTTGATTGCCGCATCCGCCAGCGCTTGCGGCAATGCCTTGAGTGAGCGGGTGAGCTTGTCGAGCAACGGCCAGCCTTCACGTTTGGCCAGAATGCCGCCGACCAGCGCCTGGAGGATCATGAAGCAACCGAAGTAAGCCTCGTCTGTTGGCCCTAGCAGGAAGCAATGTTGAACGGCTTTTGCCAGCGGCAACCCGGCCGTTTGCGTCACGCCCACGGTGAGACAGGGTTTGCCCTGAAGAAAGTGTGCAGCGGCGATGGTTTCCTGCGTCGTTCCGGACTTGGAGGCAAGCACCACCAGCGTGCGTTCGTCCAGGCGCGGCGGATCGATATCCATGAAATCGGCCGGGAAGTAGCGCCGGACTTCCAAGGAATGGCTATAGCGTTCAATCCAGTATTGCAGACCGAGCATGATGCGATTGGGCGCACCGCAACTGACGAAATAGATCCGGTCGATCCGCGTGGCCAGTTCCTGGCCGAAATGCTGGGCGTCGTCGACGATTTGAATGGATTGTTGCAAGGAAGCGATAAAGCCTTCCCGGTTGAACTGGATCGCCATGCGGACTCCTGAGTACCTTGTGAAGAGGCTGCTATTCGCCAATAATTAGACCAAAACCTATACCATGAAAAAGACCACTACAAGGCTTTTCCTTCATGGTCTAATAGGGCGAGTAAGCGATTTTGTATAAGGCTGATGGGCCGTTCGTTAACTAGGTCGCCTAGTGCGGGGACTTTTTGGCTGTAGCAGTCACACGAACCGCCAAGAAAAATAAATCGGGATGTAGACCATGAAGTTGACCAGTGAAAAACCTTCGGACACGGCGTTTCCTGCCCCTCTGCGCAAGCAGGTGGCCTGGCAGGCTGTGCAGGCATTGCTGGAAATGCTTGAGCGCCCGGAGTTCGGGCCGACTGAGCGTATTCCGGCGGAGCGGGACCTGGCTGAGCACCTGGGCATCAGCCGCATGACCTTGCGCAAGGCATTGCAGATACTGATCGACCGAGGTGTGCTTGAGCGTCGCGGCAACCGTGGAACCTTCGTGACGGCACCAGGCGTTGAGCGGCCACTCAATACGATGGCGCGCAAGGGTATCGCCCAAGTGGTTGAACAGGCCGGGGCTCGCCCAGGCAGCAAGCTGCTCTACTTTGAGCAAACCGCTGCAAGTGCTCGCGTCGCCAGACTGCTGAAGATCCAGGAAGGGGACGTGCTACTCACCATCAGGCGTCTGCGCACAGTGGACCAGAAGCCCTTCTGCATCGAGACCAGCTACATCCCCGCCGCCAAAGTCCCTGAACTGGTTGCTGCCGACCTGATTGAAGGGGCGTCGCTGTATGCGCTGTTGTCGGAGCGCTATCAGATCGAAATAGAAAGTGATGAAGGGACGTTAAGCGTTGCCACGATGAACGACCAGGAGGCCCGGTTGCTGGAGGTTGAACCCGGCACAGCCGCATTGGTTTATCGAGGCGTGATATTCGATACCCAAGGGCAGCCGGTCGAGTATCTGGTCTCGGTCAACCACCCCCAACGCGTCGTGTTCAAACTGGCAGACAGTCGGATCAATGGTTTCCATGCCCGTCCCTAGACCGCCGGATGCAGGCCAAAAACAATTTGACATATGTTATTTGTGATCACATATTGAGCGCATAAGAACGCCAATATGAGCCAGATCCATGACCGACAGTCCGACCCTCCTGCCCAGCATGCGCCAGGTTTCTCGCGATACCCTGCAGGATCAGATCTACCGTCAGATCCGTGAAGCGTTGATGAGCGGTCGTTTCCAGCCGGGCCAGAAGGTAACGATCCGTGGCCTCGCCGAGGCGCTGGGTTCCAGCCCGATGCCGGTCCGTGAAGCACTCAATCGCCTCAGTGCAGAGAATGCCTTCGAAGTCACCGAAACCTCACGTCTGCGTGTCCGCATGATGACGCCCGAGCGACTACGCGAGATTCGCGACGCCCGTGTTGCGCTCGAAGGCCTTCTGGCCGAGAAAGCGGTCCTTCTGCTCAAGGACATCGACCTCAAGGAAATCAGCCACCTCTGTGACCAGATGCAGCAGGCCGCCGACAGCGTCGATGTGCCCCGTTATCTGTGGACCAATTTTGCCTTCCACCGGCGTATCTACGCGGTAGCGAACGCTGAGCTGACCATCGCCGCCGTTGAGAATTTCTGGCTGCACATGGGCCCGTGCTTTGCGCTGGTGGCACCCGACAAGGCGCACCTTCAGCGCTCGATGGAGGCACACAACCGCATCGTTCAGGCGCTTGCCCAGCGCGATGGGGCTGCGGCCCGGGCGGCAGTCACCGACGACATCATGCAGGCCGCCGATTCCCTGGCGCGCCTGATCATCAAGAGCGGCCGTTCAAGGTCGTCTGTCTCTGGAGCAAAAAAAGCATGAGCGTTCTCGATCGACTGATTCCCTATAGCGGCCTGCGAGTACTGATCTCTGGAGGTGCCGCCGGCATTGGCGAAGTACTGGCGGCGGCTTACACCGAAGCCGGTGCACAGGTGCATGTGTGTGATGTCAGCGAAACCGCCCTCGCATCGTTTCGCGACCGGTATCCAGAGAGTGTCGCCACCCAAGCGGATGTGGGTAACCCTGCGCAGATCGAAGCGGTGTTCAAGGTCCAGCGCGAACGCTTCGGCGGTCTCGATGTGCTGATCAACAATGCCGGGATTGCAGGTCCTACGGCGGGCATCGACGCCATCACCGATGAAGATTGGCAGCGCACTGTCGACATCAACCTCACCGGACAATACCGCTTTGCTCATCACGCGGTTCCGCTGCTCAAGGCATCGCCCAACGCGCACATGATCCACATTGCTTCCGTTGCCGGCCGCCTGGGTTACGCGTGGCGCACACCGTATGCGGCGACCAAATGGGCCATTGTGGGTTTGATGAAATCCCTGGCATCCGAGTTGGGCGAAAGCGACATCCGCGTCAACGCGTTACTGCCCGGGATCGTCGAAGGCCCGCGCATGGACGGTGTGATTCGTGCCCGCGCCGAACAGATGAAAGTGCCTGAAGCCGAGATGCGCGAGGAGTACCTGAAAAAAATATCGCTCAGACGCATGGTCACCGCTGAAGACGTCGCGGCCATGGCGTTGTTCCTGTGTTCGCCCGCCGCGCGCAACGTGACCGGCCAGGCCATCAGCGTGGATGGCAACGTCGAGTACCTGTAGACGTCTCGATCTGAACGAAGATAACGGCCGTACGTATTCCGGTCGGGCAACCCCAATCACTTTCTCGCCAAGAACAAGAATGGAGAAGACTCATGCCCAAAAAACGCCCGGTGATCATCACCTGCGCCGTCACTGGCGCCATCCATACGCCTTCAATGTCGCCGCATTTGCCGATCACGCCGCAGGAAATTGCCGACGCGGCCATCGGTGCCGCTGAAGCGGGTGCATCGATTGTTCACCTGCATGCGCGCGACCCCCATGACGGTCGGCCCAGTCAGGACGTGGGTCTGTTCCGACAGTTTCTGCCGCAGATCAAAGCCAGCAGTGATGTGATCATCAACATCACCACTGGCGGCGCGCCGACCATGGGTGTGGAAGAGCGTCTGCAGCCGGTGGCGCAACTCAAGCCCGAGTTGGCGTCGTTGAACATGGGCTCCATGAACTTCGGCCTGTACGAAATGCTCGATCGCTTCACCGAGTTCAAGCATGACTGGGAGCGGCCATACCTGGCCGAAAGCGACGACCGGATTTTCCGTAACACTTTCCGCGACATCGCTCACATTCTCGATACCTGTGCTGAAAACCGCACTCGCTTTGAAATCGAATGCTATGACATTGGTCATTTGTACACCGCTGCGCATTTTCTGGAGCGTGGCCTGCTCAAGGCGCCGATTTTCATTCAGTCGGTGTTCGGCCTGCGAGGTGGCATCGGCGGTCACCCTGAAGACCTTGCGCATATGCGCCGTACGGCAGACCGCCTGTTTGGCGATGCCTATCAATGGTCGATTCTCGGCGCCGGTCGCAATCAGATTCCTCTAGGCACGATGGGCCTGTCGATGGGCAGTCATGTGCGCGTCGGTCTTGAAGACTCGCTGTGGGATGGGCCGGGCAAACTGGCAGCGTCCAACGCTGATCAGGTCAAACGTATCCGCACTGTGATCGAAGCCCTCGGCGGAAGCGTGGCGACGCCAGATGAGGCGAGGGAAATGCTCGACCTGAAGGGCAAGAATCAGGTCGACTTTTAACACCTGTTTTCAGTTACCCAACGTGCCATCTCAATAACAACAAGACAGAGGTGAAACATGCGTATCGAAGTCGTCGTGGACGTCAAGACCACGCTGGGCGAAGGGCCGGTCTGGGATGTCGAACAGCAACGGCTGTACTGGATCGACAGTTTCGACGGTCGGATCCTGCGCTGCACCGGGGACGGGCGCGAACTGCGCGCCTGGGATGTCGGGCAGAAAATAGGCTCCATGGCTCTGCGCAGGAATGGCGATGCAGCTATCGTCGCCCTGCAGCACGGGCTCTACAGTCTGGACTTGCCAACCGGCGATCTTGAACTGATCGTCGACCCTGAGCCTGGGCAGCCGAACAATCGGCTCAATGATGGCAAAGTCGATCGTCAGGGCCGATTCATCGTCGGTTCGATGGATACGCAGGAAGACCAGGCGAGCGCCAGGCTCTATCGTCTCGACCCGGACCTGAGCCTGCATACCCTGGACGAAGGCATCATCGTTTCCAACGGCCCATGTTGGAGCCCGAACGGCGAGACCTTCTATTTCGCTGACACCTGGTCCGGGGAACTCTGGGCTTACGACTACGACAATACGACCGGAACGGTTGCCAACCGCAGAACCTTCGCCAAGGTCGATACCTCCGGTGGCGGCGCTGCGGATGGCTGCACCGTGGATGCTGAAGGCTGCCTGTGGCAGGCGCTGGTGTATGCCGGAAAACTGGTGCGTTACACGCCGGACGGGCAGGTGGATCGCATCATCGACATGCCTGTGAAGAAGGTCACCAGCCTTACCTTCGGCGGACCGAATCTGGACACGCTGTTCGTCACCTCCATGGCCAAGCCGCCGCTGCCGCGCTTTCCCGAAGACGGCCAGCAACGGGGCGCCCTGTTCGCCATCACCGGGCTGGGTGTGCAAGGCATCGCCGAAAAACGCTTCGCCAGCTGATCGACCCGAAAAATCGGACCCGACCGTTAAGGACGACTGAACTCTCTTCACAGAGCGTGCGTGGCACGCCTGGAGATTCTCCCGTGCAAAATAATAAAAAAGCATCGCTGGGCCAGATCCATCGTTTCTCGTGGGTATCGTTACTGGTGTGTTGGTTGATCTGGATCCTCAACGCCTATGATCGCGAGATTGTCCTGCGCCTGGGGCCGACCATTTCCAAGCACTTCGATCTGTCGGCAGATCAGTGGGGCACACTGGCGACTGTCGTCATGCTGGCCCTGGCGGTTCTGGACATTCCCGGCTCCATCTGGAGTGACCGCTACGGCGGCGGCTGGAAACGGGCGCGTTTCCAGGTACCGCTGGTGCTGGGTTACACCGCGCTTTCGTTCCTTTCCGGCTTCAAAGCACTCAGTGCAAGCCTGGCCAGCTTCGTAGCCTTGCGGGTGGGCGTGAACCTGGGGGCCGGTTGGGGCGAGCCGGTCGGCGTCAGCAACACCGCAGAATGGTGGCCTGTGGAACGCCGGGGTTTTGCCCTTGGCGCTCACCACACCGGCTATCCCATCGGCGCGATGCTCAGTGGCATTGTCGCGAGCTTCGTGATCACCACATTCGGTGAAGAAAACTGGCGCTACGTGTTCTTCTTCGCGTTCGTTGTAGCGCTGCCATTGATGATTTTCTGGTCGCGTTATTCAACCGCCGAGCGCATCACCCAACTGTATGTCGACATTGCCGCCAAAGGCATGACCCCGCCGGACAGCACGCCATCAACCAACGTCAAAGGCCAGGCCTGGAAAACGTTCAAGGCCACGCTCGGCAATCGCAACATTGCCCTGACTGCCGGCAACACGATGCTGACGCAAGTGGTGTACATGGGCGTCAACATTGTCCTGCCCGCGTACCTGTACAACATACTTCACCTGTCGCTGGCCGAGTCGGCAGGCATGAGCGTGGTCTTCACGCTGACCGGCATCCTCGGGCAACTGGTCTGGCCGTCACTGTCGGACATCATCGGTCGCCGGGTGACATTGCTCATCTGCGGCGTGTGGATGGCTGCCAGCGTCGGTGCGTTCTACTTCGCCAGCACCACATTCATCATCATCGTCGTGCAACTGCTGTTTGGTCTGGTCGCCAACGCAGTCTGGCCGATTTACTACGCAGTAGCCTCTGACTCCGCACAGCCATCTGCCACCTCGACCGCCAACGGCATCATCACCACCGCGATGTTCATCGGTGGCGGTATCGCACCGATATTGATGGGCACACTGATCAGCATGGGCGGTGGCTGGACCAGCCTTCACGGCTACACGGTGTGTTTCTTTGTCATGGCAGGCTGCGCGCTCGGCGGGGCGTTCCTGCAGCTGTTTTCTCATCGGCGGCAGGTGTTGGTTGCTCAGACGGGGCTTTGATGGGTTTGGTCCCGGTGGCGAGGGCTGCCGGGATTTCAGTGGCCCAGAATGCGATTGCAGATGGCAACAGTGGCTAGGCTTTTTACGTGGGTTAAATCCATTTAATTGTGATTAAGACCTTATATCGTCCAATAAGCCACAATATCTGGGAATTAAGTCGCTTGATACCTAAGGGTATTAACTCTACAATTTTGGAGATTAACGATCAGCGAACGGGCCTGGTGCGCACTATGTTGGATTTGAGCTTCAGCAAGCCGAGCGAGGTTGTCAAACGCCTCTGCGATCGCCTGCGCACAGAGCGGCTGGCGCTGGACATGACACAAGCCGACCTGGCCGGACGTGCCGGCATCGGTACAAACACCGTGTCGAACCTTGAAGCCGGGCGCAATGTAGGATTCGAGAACGTCGTTCGTGTGGCGATGGCGCTTGGCCGAACCAGGGAGCTTGAAGGTTTGTTCCTGCCAAAGCTGGATAGCATCGAAGATATTCGGCGCTACGAAAACAGCGCCAATCGTCTTCGTACGAAGAGGAAGTCCGGCAATGCTTGAGCAGGTAAACGTCTTTTACGAGGGCTGGGGCGAGCGATGGCAATGGGGCACGCTGGTCTCCACGACCGCCCTGACCGGTCGCCCGCTGATCGTGTTCGAGTACAGCAATGAAGCCAGGCAAAGAGGCCTGGAGCTTTCTTCCTACACGCTCCCGTTGCAGGGGGCTCAGTTGCGCAAGGATTTCCCGGACCACCAACTGTACTTGCCCGGGCCCGTCTACGACTCCTTGCCCGATGGGTGGGGAATGTTGCTGATGGACCGTATGTTCAGGCGCCGCGGGCTCACCACGGCGCGCATCGGCTCACTGGAACGGTTGGCCTACATCGGCAGCAATGCCATGGGTGCCATGACGTTTGAACCCGTGGCGCCCGAAGGGCAGGGGGCTGACGTCCATATCCCGCTGGAAAAACTTGCCGCCGAAGTGCAGGAAGTGCTGTATGGAGACGGCGGCGAGTTTCTGCAGACATTGATGCTGGTCGGTGGCTCGCCTCAAGGAGCAAGGCCCAAGGCCCTCGTCTATCGCGATCCCGAAACCGGCGCGTTTACCACGGCGGTCACACCGGGTTTTGAAGCATGGCTGGTCAAGTTTCCGGCCAAAGAAGAGCATGCCGAAGTGTGCGCTATCGAAATGGCCTACGCCGAGTGCCTGCGCATGTGCGGGATTGAAACCCCTGACACGCAATACTTCAGTTTGCCTGATGGGCTGGCTGCGTTTTCCAGCAAGCGATTCGACCGCCAGGAGGGTCTGCGCATCCCCATGCAAAGCCTTGCCGCCTTTACAGGGGCCAATTACCGGTCTCCGGGCGTATTGGATTACGTCAATTTCCTGCGTGCAACACAGATGTGTACCAACGACGTCCGAGAGATGGCGGTGGCCTTCGAACGTGCCGTCTTCAATGTTGCATTCAACAACCGAGACGATCACCCCAAGAACTTTGCTTACATCATGTCGCAAGACGGTCAGTGGAAACTGTCGCCGGCTTACGACGTGACCTTCTGTGAAGGGCCGGGTGGATATCACCAGATGGATGTGATGGGAGAAGCCCTGTCGATTTCCCGCGCACAAATGCTTCGGCTTGCCGAAGAGGCCGAGGTAACTCCGGATGTTGCCGGTAGGATGATTGATGGTATTTGTGATGTGGCGAGCCGGTTTACGAGCGTTGCAGAGAAGCTGTGTCCTGGGGGTATTACTTCAGACACCTTGCGCGTGATTCAGGGCCGTATTGATCAGAACGTGGCTCGGCTAAGCTGAGGTCGAGCGTGCAACGGTCGTCGCTGGAGATCGGGAGTTGTGTGCGAAGCTTATAATCGATGCTGGGGTGTGCTTTGAGCAAGAGGGGTCCTGTGCTTTCGAAGATGAGGGTGTTCTGTATTTCAAACATCATATAAAAAACCCACCCAACAAAACCTAAAGACTATCCGGATCCCCCAAAAACATTTTGACTTGGCTCTAGGACGGTGTTTACAGCCCGAAAAAAACTAATTGTGCCCCCAATTTTGCCCCCATTCGCACCGCGAGCGATCGCGAATGGCGATTTCTGACCAACTCCAATATGGCAGTGACTGGTATTCAGTGCGCCTCCGTATACTGGATGAACAGCCCTTATCTGGCAAATCCTTGCTCGTTCGGAAGAGGGAATTGGTAATGAGTCGATATCTTCAAACGGAGATGTCGGATCTGTTTCTCAGCACCTTGAATTGCCCCGGATTCTCTAGACACCATGCAAGCTCATTCGCGCGGCAAGTGTGATCGCGATCGGCGCCTCACCGAAAATGAACACGGATTACACACGACTTCGTACACGCTGAGTGGTCTAGCCGGACTCTTATGAAATCTGATATCGGGTTTCTGTTGCTCATTCGTCATTTTTATCGGAAACGCTGGTGATATGGATCGCGTTTGCGCCATCGTCGCCAGTCAGATACAGCCGCAGGGCGAAAAGCAATTCAGGGGTTTGGTCGCCCTGGGGCTTCTCGATGTTGATCTGTACACGGGAATAAAGGTAACCATTCGACTGTGCAACAAACTCCGTCACACGCTCGACCTGATTGGCCAACTCCTTGGTGATTTTCTGATGGGGCTGAAGAAGCATCCTGATCTGAGCGTGCGGGGAGTTGCGTGCTCGAAGCAATCCCAGCAAAAGCTCAAGCGGTTCGGTGGTAGATTGGAGCCAGTTGAGGGTTGTCCTTTTGTCATTAATCTTCTTTCTGGGCGGGCACGGCTTGATTTGACCTAGGACAGTGTTCAGCGAATCAAGAATGGCCGTCATCTGTTCCACATCAAATCGTTCAACAAAGTGCCTGTCTCGCCAGATGGCGTAAGCAAACACACGAAGGGCGCTCTCCGTCGGACGTTCCATAAATCCGGACAGGATGGATTGCTGCCATGGCTCGACAACACGACCGAGCGCAAAGCCGATGGCCCGTGGGTTGCCAATTCTATCCTTGCTGACCTGCTCGGTTATCCACTGAACGCATTCATCGGGAGCATCGCTGTGCATGCAGCACATTAAAAAACGGATTTCGTCTTTGATCTGTTTCGGAAGCTGACTTTCGTGCAACAGGGACGTGAGGTAGTGGATGTTGGCTCGGGTTGCGTCAGCAAAGGCCTGGGGGCATTCTGCATCGTCAATCGAACGCCCATCACGCCAGATCTGGATCACAGGGTAGTAAAGGGCTTTGCGCATTTTGATGACCTGCGCACTGATTGACGCGTCATCGAAAACCTTGAGGCGCTCTATTTCCTGATGATGTTCACCCGCAATATTTCGGCCGGAGTACTTTCCAGCGTTCTCGACGACTTCAAATGAAATCCTGCTGCCTTCGATAAAGTCCGCGTGGCTTGTGCCATCAATGAACTTTTTTTGATGAATGAAGACCTTTTTTGCAGATAGATCCATGTTGGCAAATGTGAAATCCCCTTCGTGCTTGTCCGGGCGCCATATCGTACTGATGACACCGGTTGTCCTGTTTCGGGGACGTATATAGATATCCTGATCCAGCCGTGCGACTGCGTTCGTTATCCAATCAAGTAGATCAGAAGTTTCATCGCCGCCATCCTTCGGTACGTGGTGCAGATCCGCCCATGTCATCGGGGCAGGATATTGGGGGGCAGGGGCGTCGGTGATGATCACGTCTGCAGTGCGGCACCATGTAGCGTGTACCTGCTGGAACGATCCGTTTCGCGGTTTGAAAATCAGTTTGTAAGGATCGTCCGCACCATATTCAAAAGTCAGGCGGAGCTCGCATACGGCGTCTTTCTCGAGTGGAAACGCCGGCGATTCCAAACGGGCCGAATATCCGAGGTCTTCGGTACTGTCGCCCAGAAACAAAGGAAATTGATAAAAAGCTTTGTTAGCGGGGAGCGTGAAATCTTCGCGAACCTCAACAGCGACAGGCTTGCCACGCAGCGGTTTGACGGTCGTACCACGGGAAACAAGGTGGCAGCGCCGATGAAGTCCATCCCTGACGGCCTTGATCGAGAGTTCGGGAATCTGGTCGCGCCACAGTGCGATCCCCCCTGCGCGTTGTTGCAGGGAATGAAGGCGTGTGCCTCCGATCACCGGACTGTTCGTCAAGTTGATCGCGAAAGCGAATTGCCCGATGCGCGGGTCGTTTTTCAAGTCCGCAGCGTCGACGACAGGGAGCTTTGCGCGAGGTGCTTCAAGCCATTGCCCTTGATCGTCGAGTGTGGGGATCTCGTACTTTTTTTCTTCGTGCATCTCTGGCGACGTGTTCGAGATGATGACCGAAGGATGGCGCTCCCAATAAAAACCGTTCGTTTCGGGCAAGACTTTCTTGAGTTCCGGGTCGAACCTGGCAATCAACTTGGTGACGCAAGTTTTGCCGCCAACGCTATCGATAACCACGATCGCGGAGTCATTTCTGATTTTCGAGTAATCAGCTCGCTGAAAGGCCGCGGCGATGCTGCGGGGCAGGGGGGTCGCATTCTGGAACCGGGCGTTGATATTGCGCCGGATAACGTCAAGCTCGAAATCGTTGAGGGTGTCGGGAACCAGCCAGATCAGCGTCTCGTGCCTGAACAAGCTGTGTAGTCTTGAGGCAAATGCGCGGGCGGCAGAGTCCAGTTGCTCGGGATCGGTTCTGGAGAAAAACAGATCCGCCCAAGACAGGGTAGTCGCCTGCGCATGAGCATAAATCCCATCGGAGGCGAAAAGGTCGAGCGCCACCGCGGTATTCGCATCGCGCCATTTTTGCCAGAGAAACGCGTCGGGCAGAGAGCTGAGGGTTGTACCTGTGGCATAACGAGGGCGCAGGGTAGCGAAATCGACACAAACCGGAGCACAGATATCTTCAACACTGACGTTGCGGTTGATTGTCTCCGTTACTCGCTGAGCGACGACTTTTGAGAGCCACGGTCGAATTTCGAAACGGTCGTAATCGAAAAATACCGGCATGTCCGCGAAGCGGTGAGTGCCGTCCCGCCACATCTGGGCATAGGTGTTCCACAAACGTTTGGTCCGGATACGTTCCGGCAGCCTCGAATGATCGGCTGAGAGGTCATCCTCCAGCGACTGAAGCAAGCGCCAGGCATCCCATACACGGCGGTAGTCGCGGTGCGACAGGAGCGTGTTGTTCGGCGGCAGGTTCTCCCAGCGACCGATGTCGCGGGCGTCGCCGGAACGTAGCCAGGTCAGGATTTGCAGGAGCAGATCATCTTCGTGTCCGAGAATATCCCGGCGCAGTTCTAGTAGCTGTGCGAGATGCTCGACAAAGGCTTTTAGCAGGCGGTTTTCTGGCAAGTTGATCGATTGAAACCGACGAACGCCCTGCAGGTAAGGGTTACCTGCCAGTTTTTCTCGGATATTGCGTCCTGGCCGGTTGCTGAGCTTCATGAAACTGGTGGCATCGAGTTCGCGTACGGCATGAACCGGCAGCAGCGCCTGTTCGCGACGGGGTGCTTCGTTAAGCCCACGGAAAAGGCGCTCAACCGAGTGGCGGCTGTGTTCAACGATTCGCCAGAGTCGGTCGCGAGCCGGGGTCTCTGCAGACGGCGGCGAATACCCGGAGATTCTTGCCAGCAGCGATGACAGCGATTGAGGCAGCGCTTGTCCGCTTCTCGGGTCGAATTCGACGGCATGGCAGAACCAGTCTGACTGATCGAGCAACGTGCGGATGACGTCGCTGTCCTTTTGCGTGCCTCGGTTATCGGCGTAGAGCCCGGACAGCGAGATGTCCGCCGGTGATGAAAGGTCAGTTACCATTGCTGACGATTCTCCCGGCCTTTGCGCTTGCCTCCAGTTGTCTGCGCAACTCATCGCGTTTTTCAGCAGACCTCCCGTTCCACATCTTGTGGCGCTTGTTCTGATCGACCTCGTCTTTCATGTACAAGGTTGGAGGGGTTTCTTCAGCGTCCATGGTCGATCTCGCGACGTGCTTGCTGTCCTCCGTCGCCGATTGCGGGGCTGGCGTATTCAGATAGTTTGCCGATTGCCAGATGAACTGGCCGTAGCCGAGTTCGCAGGCGAGGTCGAAGTCTTCACGAAGATTGAATGGTTTACCGATAACACCCCCCGTAATGAGCTGGTTGCGGATTTTATCGAGGCAGTCAGTCTGGCTTTTGCCGCGAGTGTCTATCCCGCGAAGCTTGGGCATGACCTTCTGCACAAGTTGATCCTCGAAGGCGATGTGCATCGCGTCGAGCAGCCGGGTTTCGTCTTTAGCCTCTTGAGCCGCGCGGACGTCCGGATAGTTTGCCATGTAATATTCGACGGACTGCCAAACCCGATGACCCAACGCCCGGCCGGAAACAGACAACGCCTCATTCAGTTTCTCGATGAACTGCATGAAGGGATTGATTTGTTCTTCCGAGAAGGTGCTTTCTCTGGTTTGCCAGTCATCCCAAGTCTTTCTGTGTAGCGTGTCGCCACGATTACTCTCATTGAGAGGCTTGAGCTTCAGGCGACGTTTAAGCTCGGTCGGACGCGGGAAGTTGATGATAATTGAGCGGTCAATCACCTTGTCAGAAAGTGATTTGGTGGTTTCATCCTGATTCATTGTTCCCGCCCACAGGACGTTACGGCCTAGCGGAAGTTTGTAAGGCTCCATTCCCGCGCCGATTTTTACCGGTAGAAACGGTACATCCTTGCCTTTCTTGCCACGCCGCAGTTCAAGCTTGCTCAAGAACTCGGCAAAGTAGAGTTCAGGGTGAGCAAGGTTCATTTCATCAAGCAGTACCAGGCAGACGGCGTCAGACAACCCCGGATAATCCTCACTCCATTGCTTTTGGCTCTGCGCGAGCAAATGCAGGACTGGCTGGGCGTCGAACTTGTTATCAATCGAATTGAAGAAGCCAAGCATCGACTCCTGCGAATCCCAGTTTGGCTGGACCGACAGCGGCTCGAAGTAAATGCCGCCAAAGTGCGAGTAGAGGCGCGGCAGTTCGGATTTACCGGTGCCGGAGACGCCTGAGAGTACGGTGACCGGGGACCATTCGGACGTTTTCAGCGCTGTATGGAAGGCTTTCAGGATGCGCGGATTGAAATTCAATCCGTAGGCGGTGCATGCGTTGCCAATGCCCGTGAGCCATGCCATTTCAGTGATTCCGCGCTGCGCAGGCTGTACCACTTTTTCTGCAGCGATGTGCGGAATCTCGATTTCCTTGTGACGTGCCTCGACTTCCGCAGGGCGTTCGTAAGCAGTGCGAAGGCGGTTGAGTTCGGCTTGCGCTTCGTTTGCCGAACCTTCGAAGATGGAAGCCCTATGCGACAAGGACACGTTTTGTGCATGGAACTCGGCATTTTTGCGGCGCAACTCACCAACCTCCGCGACATCGGCGCTGTTGCTCTCGATTTGTCGGGATAGTTCGTCTGCTCTGGCCTTCTGAGTTTTGTACTCCGACTCGAACGCCTGAGTCCTCAGACGCATATCTTCGGTAGGCCTTGTGGCGAGATCTTCCCGCAGACGCTTGAGTTCATCGGTCTGGCTGTTCAACTCGCGAAGGACTTCGGCCGGGTCTTTACCGCCGAGCTGACGTTTCAACTGCTCAAACACGCCGATAAGGTCGGTTTGTGTAGCGAGGCTGTCCCGCAGGCGCTGGTTATCCTCGACATAGGATTCTTTGTGCCTGTTCAGTGATTTGTGCGCCTCTTCCAGATTCGCAGCAAGATCTTCAGCAAGTTGGTCGTTTCGTCTGTTCCATTGTTGCTCCTGCCGCTGCTCTCTGCGCTCCAGATTCCGCTCGGAAATTTCCAGTTCGGTTTTTCGGCCGTGAATGTCGCCTTGCAGGGCGGACAACGCGGCTTTCTGTTTCGCAAGTTCCGAATACTCCCTGTCCAGCAAGGCGCGTGCATCTTCGTGATGCTTCGCCCAGGCTTCGCGTTCTTTGGATATGTCGATACGGATGCGGTCGCGCTCGAGGTTTTCGGCATCGCCAACTTCGGATAGGCGTTTGGCCCTTAGCTTGGCTATCTCTTCTTCTAGGGAAGAAGTTTGCTGTTCACGATTTTCAGCAATCTTTCGTTCGGCGTCGGTACGTAGAGTGCGTAACTCATCGCTCAGGCCGGTACGTTTATTGCGCAGTTCAACTTCCAGTCCGACACGTTTGTTGTGCAGTTCAACTTCCAAGCCGGCACGTTTATCGTACAGTTCAACTTCGAACGCGGCACGCTTATCGAGCAATTCAGTTGCCAGCGCGGCACGCTCGTTGGCAATTTCGGCCTTGAGTTTTTGCTTGAACTGAATGAGTCCGGCCATTTTCTGACTGATTTCGGCATCGGCGCGCCGCTGCTCTTCATCAAAGGATTGTTCACGCTCGGCAAGCGCGAGTTCGCGGGCAGCCATGTCGGTTTCGCGCATCAGCTCAGCGGCATGCTGCTTCGCGGCATCTTCCAATTTGCCAGAGTCGTCCATTCCCTATACCTCTATCAGTGTCTTGATTATTTTGTAAGAAGCTTTGCGAAGTTGCACGACTTGCTCTTTTGGCATTGGCAGCGGTTCATTGCCGTGCCCTCGCTTGGTAATGACCGCTGTCATATCGTCCACAAACGACGGTGCTGTCCCTGCAATTGATTTCAATATGTCTTCGTCAGCCATCAGCAGAAGGGCGATCACGCAGGCCCCCAGCGACTGTCCGACGCCTTGCAAGGTTTGCCGCACCGCCGCAGGCCTCACCGTGCGCAGACCTTCAGGCAATTTGCTACAGAGGCCGGCATTGACAGCTCTGGTTTCGGCGACCGCGATAAGTTGCGCATCGTCGGCCTCAGGGGGTAACCAATAGATCAGCGACACCTCGAAGACGGACTGCAAAGCTGCATACAGATCGCGAACGAATGCGAGTGCATCGTCCACGTCCTTGAAAGACAGAAAGGCGCGCTCGACATGAACGAGCCGGTCTTGCAGGTTGGCCCCGAAGCGGTTGAATGTCTTGTAGCCGAACTCGCTCTGCAGGCTGGCGCGGGCATCCAGCAACGAGTCTGCGCGAAAATCGCTGTCTGTGTCGGAAGGAGAGGTGGACGCGAGAGTCTGTGAAAACTTGATCTGCACAAGCAGTGTCTCGATGATTTCACGCATCAACGTTGCGTCCGACAGTTCCATCTCCGGGGCGTCAGCCTTGCCTTTGCCGTGGCCCTTTTCATCGCGCTGCTTTTTGATGTGAAGAAGCTGGTTTATGAGCTCTGGTTGCTGTTTCGCGAGGCGCCGCAAGGGATTGGACTCATCGTCTTCTGCTTGCAGGACGGCGATGGCGAGGAGGGTCTCCAGTTCCGCCTTGCCATTCTGAAAATCGATGAGTTTGCCTTCTCTTATGGGTCTGAAGCCCGATCGCGGCGCAGTCAGGCCGATCTTGGTCGCGGCCTGCGCGAGCAAGGCGCAATGCTCTTTAGGCTCTGTGAACTTGAGCCCTTCCAACTCACTTTCATAGGGAGATTTGATGCATGCGTAAAACAGGGCCCATTCCAGGGCCGAGTAGATCTGAGCGATAGAGTGAAAGGGGGCATTGGGCCGCAGGCGCAGACTGTGAAGAAGTTTTGGAAAGCGCAGCCAATTGTCTTCGGTCTCGAATGCCTCCTTCGGCTTTTCGTCCTGGTTGTGCGCCTTCGGGTTGCTCAGTGAGGCTTTCCAGTTTTTCAACCAGTTGGCCTGCGCTTCATCTTGTTCAAGCAGATGTTCGAATGCCCGTTCAAGGATCAATGAGAAACCATTGCCGAACGGGTCGGCGATACGGAATTCACCATCGCTTTTCTGGATTGCAATCGGACAGTGGAGGAAATGCCGTTCTGCTTTATCGATGATCATGATCTTCTGAATCGGCGGAATATTTTCCTCCCGTCCCGAAGCCGCCGATCTTCTCTGTATCAAGCGTACTAAGCTGATGATATCGCGCTGAGTGGGAGGGCTATGCGTGTGGGCGTCATTCATTGGGATGCGCCTATAGCGCTTGTTCTCTTCCTGTTTCTGCAATGGATTGTTGTCGTCCAACCAGTGCATGAATGGCAGCATCTGTCCGGTGACGAGCTCGCGAAACACCAGCGCGGTGGCAAAAACCGGCACTTGCTCATCGTCGTTCGCACCGACATCTTCCTTTTCGACAATAACATTGAATGGATCAATCAGTGCCTTGTCCTGCAAGCGCAGAAGGATGCTTTCGATCAGGTCGAGTGGAATGCGGGTTTCCTCCGCCAGTGCCTGAGCGTCCATCGCACCGGATACCGCGAGGAGCTTGAGAATGAGTTGTTCGAAGGCGTTGAGGCGCTCGCCATCTGCAACGGGTTTTGGCAGGGTCACGCGATAAGTGTTCACTGGCCACATCAGATCGCGTTGCCCGCCAATGGCAGCACCGAACGGCTTTGGTGTGCCGTAGTCCAGGAGTTTCAACATTGCAGAATGACTCCCTGTTCCTGGCAGAGACGATGGAAATCCACCAGTCCCGGGATATGCTCGGCGGCCAGTTTTCCGTGCAGCAGACCTGAGTCGCCGACCACCACCAGCAGTTTTTTCTGGCGGCTCATCGAGACATTGAGGCGGTTATAGAGGCAGAGGTGGCCGAACAGGGACCGTGCCTGCTTCTCTTGACTCTCTAGAGAGGTTTTCCAATCTTGTGGCAAGGTCCTCACGGTCGACAGAAACACGACATCGAATTCCATGCCCTGGAACGAGTCCACCGTGCCGATACGGAGCCTCTTCTCGTTTTCCGCAAACGCACCGAGTTGCCCCCTGATGAGTTCGGACTGCGCCTTATAGAACGAGATCACCCCGAACGACAGATCCTTGCCAGCGTCGCAATCCATCCACGCCCTTAACTGGCGTGAGATGACAGTGGCTTCGGCCGGACGTATCCAACTGGTGTCGCGGCGCAGATGCATCCCTTTTTCCGCGGGCACCTCCAGCCAGACCGCGGGTTTGCCGTCGGTGTCTGGAAGGGCATGGACGAAATCGCTGGCAGGCCGCCCGGATTTGAATTTCTCGGATGGATCGAAATGCTCATAGAAGTTACGGCTGATGAAATCGCCGAGGGTCGGGTGCATGCGATATTGTTTGTCGAGCGTGACCCGCCGCGGGATCTTGTCGTTGTCCTCCAGTGTCTTCAGGCGTTCTGAGAACAGGTACTGGAACATCGACTTCTTGAGCCATTCGGATTCTGACGGTCCTGTTTCGCCGGTTTCCATCTGACCGGCCACTTCTTCGTCGATGATGTGGGGCAATTGGCGGTGGTCGCCGACGAGAATGATGCGCTTGCCCTGTGCCATCGGCACCATGAGGTCGCGCGGCGAGACTCGTGCGGCCTCGTCGACGATCACATACTCGTATTCCAGTCTCTGTTGGTTGTCGTTTTCATCATCGCCCCTGATGCCTTTCTGTTTTTGCATGTTCCCACTCACGCTCTGCTGGCAGGTGGCCGCGAACGCGAAACTGTAATCGGACACTGCCTCCAGCATGCTGTAAGGGTTGCTGTCGAGTTCAGCGAGGAATTCGGCCAACGCGGCAGACCGCTTGTCCCTGGCAGTATGTCCCACGGACTTGATACGTTTGATGGCCAACTCTGCCAGCGCAACGACGGCGTCATTGCGTTTTTCTACGCGGAAGACGGGAGGAGTGGTGAAGCGGACGAGCAGTGTTTTCTTCAGGTTTGCCAGCGCCTCGAGAAATGGCGGCGGTCCATCTTCGCTGCGCCACAGGCTGGCGTTGTCCAGTAAATCGTGATCCGCCTGATCAAGCATGTCGCGCAAGTCGTCCAATGCGTCAGCGGCTCGATCCGGTCCATCGTCTGCGAAACTCTCGAAACGGCAGCGAATACGGCGCACGACATCCAGCCATTGACCGGAACTGTCATTCAGCTGTTCTTCCTGGCGCATCCTATTCAGGAGATTCACGGCTTGACGTGCACCGTTTTCGCCGAGAACCCGAATGCCTAGCGAAGCAATTTTTTCGGCAAGGTCTGCACCCAATGCACGCGTAGGCGTCTGGATATAGTGTAGGCACAGAAGCTTGATTTCCGTTTCCTGCTCGATTTCGGCAATTTGCGGATTTCGCTCGCGCAGTTCAGTTGCAAGCTTTGCGCACCATTCGTCCATCCTCTTTTCGAAGATGCTTAATTCTTCCAGCGGTGTATTGGAGCGCGTGCCGAACTTGGGAACGGGAAGACCATTAAGCGACATTCGCTCGATCATGTTTTCGACCGCGTCATGCTGAAAACCGGTCAGCAGCACTTGGCCTTTTACACTCGCGCCGCGTTTGTCGGCCATCTCGTTCAGCCGTTCGAGGATCGCGGCGATGACGGTGGTCTTGCCGGTCCCGGGTGGCCCTTGAATCAGCGCAATGTCGGGTGTTTCCAATGCGCAACTAATTGCCTCCAGTTGTTTCGGGGTGGGGTTTTCCTTGAACACCTTGCGGCGAACAAATGACGTCAGCGGTGCGATTGACGGTGGCTTGCGGGCCGGTGCGATTTTCCCTTTTTCCTCTACCAGCAACCCGAGTTGCGGGTTGGCTGCGCGGCCCTCACTGATCGAGTGCCGGGCGGATAACCTTCGCTTGATCTGGGTGATTTCTCCCGCCAGCGAGAGGATGAAACGGCCCGACGGCGCTGGCAAGGTTTCAGTCTTGAGCGTCAGTATTTTCGATTCCTTGTCGAAAGCGATCACCTTGAAATGGGTGTTTGTTTTTTTCCGCTCTTCTTGCTGAAGAAGCTTTTCTTTTTCTACGGCTCGCTCTATGCCGCTCGCGAAATCCTTGAAGCGCAGTGATGCGTCTTCCAGGTAATCCGGGAGTTGTTCGATCAATTTGACTTCGGGCACAAGGCCCTGCTCCAAGGCTTTCAAAGCAGTCTCGCTGGCTTGGGAAATGCGAACAGAGACCGTTCCGTCGCGTTTCTCGGCCATGTCGGAGAACTGCAAGGCGCCGACTGTCCGTGCTCGCTTGAGCAGCAATTCGCCTTCGAGATCGCCGAATTCGTCCCATTTTTTCAGATAGCTGACATCGTCCTGCGTCAGTTCGGTTAACTGCGCCTTGGCGAAAGCGCTGATCTGACCGGTCTGTGACCAATCAGTAAAGCGCAGCGTGCCTTTGACCAGGCGCAGTGCGCGATCCGTCCTGCCTCGGGACTTGGTCATGCGCGTGGTCAAGAATATCGATTTACCCTCCGGCAGCGAGGTTTGTGTCGCAACAAAGCGAATGCCATCGCCAGTAACACAGAAGGAATTGCTGCGGGTCGGCTGTTTGTCCTGGCTGAGGGCTGCGTGGCCAATCGCGATATCGTCCTCATCTGCGGTTTCCGGGTCTTGCTCCAAGTGAGCGTCACTGTCGCTGCTCGTCTTGTTCACGGCAGGCTCCGGCTTCAACGCTTCATCAATTGCGGGGCCAGCGATCAAGAAAAAGAATGAGCTGCCGTCTTGTCGGAAGCAGCAATGCTCATCAAGCAGTCTGTAAAGACGTTCACCTTTGGTTTGACCCTTGCGCCCGGTGATTTCGTTGATCTTGGTTTCCACATATTCGTCCACCCCGATGTCGACTTCACCCATCTCCAGGCACCCACCTGAGAAGAATGCGATTTGCAACTCCATGCTGCCATCAGCGGCAGGATTGACCAATCGCGCCAGCATTGCGCGTCCGCTGGCGAGTTCCGCATTGAGGCGACGGGTGTCGATGGCCGCGACGGTCCGCACGCAGAGGAGTGAGTCTTTGAGACGCAGATCGAAATCGTCGGGACGCGCCGCACTGGTCTCAATCGAAAGGACTGCGCGACCCTGCAAGCCTTCCACCGCGCTGTCAGGCTGCTTGACGCGGATCGTAAGGATCTCGGCCGGAATGTCGTCGAACTTCATTTCTCTGCTCCTGCGAATTTGAAAACCAGGGTGTCGGGAAAGGTTTTCGTCCCTCGCACGGGGTGTGCAGTCTTGTCGTCGAAGTCGAGAACGGCCTCGTACGCTTGCGCGTTGTTATGCTCGAATGAAAATGGGTGAAACAAACGGTGCGGCAAGGAAAACTCTTTTGCGTCGGCCGGGATCACGATTTCCCCACGTGGCGTTATGGCGCGGGCAAAGGGCGGTCGGGGGGCACGGCAAAAAGGACATTGCGTATGGTTATCGGCAAAGTAACTCATGGTGCAGGCATGGCATTGCAGCGAAAGGTCGAAGGCTTTCTTCAATTCCAGCGCCCAGAACGCAATCGTCGGACGGCGATGCGGCTGATTTCTCCCGGCGCCGAAGGTTTCGTGGAAAAGCCGCCGCAGCCCAGCCGTCGCGACCAGTTCGCGGGGCAAACCGGTATCACCCTCGTTCGAATCGTCGTCCTCGTCATCGATAAAAGGGAAATACCCGGCATAGGCCTGGTCCTGCAGATCGGCAGGGCGCTCGTCTGTCGTCGGCTCGGCGTCCCAACCGCTGTCGTCATCCTCGGGCTCCAGCACTTTCTTGCCGATGAATGGATGGCAGAGTGCGAGTGTCTTGAATGCCATCACGGCAAATGCCCAGCAGTCCGATCGCGGGCGCGAAGCATCGGTTGCCCGAACAACTTCCGGAGCACCATAACCCGGCGTATAGACGGAAGTGCCTTCACCAGGCATTTCCAGACGCATATTGTCGGCATCAATAAGCCAGACATCGCTTGCGTGCTCGGCAATGAACGCATTGTCCGCGGAGATGTCGCCGTACACCAATCCCGCGCTGTGCAAACGGGCGAGGATCGATGCACATTCCGCCAACGCAAACAGGCGGCGCCGGGTTGAGCCTGTGTTGGCGTAATGCCACAGACGCAATGCCAACTCCCGATCAGGAACGGCTGCCAGCCACCGAGGAAGTGCGGGATTCTGAGATTCGAGCGCTTTTTTCGCATCGCCGTCTAGATCGAAAAAATTGAAGGGTTTCATACCGTTCAATAGCTGCATTACATAGCCAGGCTCATCTCGCAGAATGGCCAGAGGCAGAGAAACAGGAATGCGCGACGGAATTGGCAACAGACGGATGTTCTGGAAGCGACGGCGCAGGTCGGCTTTTGTGTCCGGCTCACCCGAGGTGTCGAGTGGTTGCTTGATCGCCAGATCAGCATCTCGCGTACGGTACACGACGCCCTGGCCACCTCTGGCAAGTTCTTCAGTGAGGTAATGCTGATTGCCGTAGTCATCGCAGAGTGGTTTTGTGTGAGCGGTTCGTGCGGGCTTATCCATGGCTGATCTCCTCACAGCAGAGGCAGGCGATAGTCTTGTCGTCGTTGTGCTTTGGTGTTGGCCAGTTTTCGAGCATCTCTTGCAAACGCTGGTTGGCAGTCATCGTGGCGAGAGAACGATGTGCCTCCATTACGCCGGTCACGAAGCCGTCGACATCGTCCAGGTCGTCTGCGACACCGTCGGTGCAGAGCAAGATGCCCAGGCAGTCTTGTTCTGGCAGCGATGTAATCTGCCAGTCCCTCCCGGAGTCGATCGATGACAGTGCGGCCGTGATGTTTGAAAAGCTCTGTGACTTGTCCTCGCTAAGCGCCAACATCGAGCCGTCGAACCTGACGGCGGCGAGCAAGCCATCGCCCAGCATTCCCAAGTGGATGACGCCATTTCCAAGCCGGAATGCGAACAGGCAGGTGGCTGCACAATCGCGGGGTTCAAGCGGCGCAATAAGTGATAACCAGTTGGACTGGATACATTGCGACAGGAATCGAGGGGTTATTTCGCTTTGTCCACGGCAGGCGTGTGCCGCGCGTTCCACTGCAACACAGGCAGCCGCGCTGCCAACATTGGACAACGGCTTGGAGCCGAGCCCGTCGCAAACAACGATGCCATCCCCCCAGTTATGATGGAACGATGCCCAGGCATCCTGGTTGGGAGTCCGCGAGGCTATATGTGCCGGGCCTCGAACGCTTGCACCAAAACTTTTCCAGAGCATCATGCTGAACAGTCTTCCAGCCAGCCGTCGAGCGCGGCGAAGAGCTCGTCAGTCACAAACACATAGGGGCCTTTGAGTCGTGGATTCGCATCTGCGCCTGTTTTGATAATGCGTAGCGTGTCCGGCGGCAGGCTCGCGGACCATTGCTTCAGTAGTTTCGTATCGGCGTGAGACCAGAACCCATCGGAAAGCAGCAGGATTTTCCCTTCAGGTTGCGTTCCGAGCAACTGAATCAGGGCTGCAACGCTAGACGTCCCGCGGCAAGCAAGCAGTTGCGCCGGATACTCCTGATTCTCGGACCAATCGGGGAAGTAAGCTTCGCCGGCCCAGGCACACAATCTGATTGGTGTGCGGCCATAACCCAAGCGTACCCACTGCGCAATCGTCATGACGGTTGTTCGCATGATGAATGGCTTTGCCAGATCAGCCATGCTGCCGGAGATGTCACACACCATAAAGAGCGTCATACAGACGCTCTTATCGATTTGGTACGTTGCGCGATCGCGGTCATCAGCGCGTCGAGTTGCGCTGAAAAGGTGTCTCCGCACCAGGGCGTCAAGCGTGCATCGTCGATCTTTTTGCGCACCGACTCCGACTGGGGAGCAAAACAGCAGGCAATGATTCCACGCCCCTCGACGCCACCGTAGTAGCGAACCAGGTTCTGCAATTTCATCACTTGTTCCTGGCTTACGTAGCCCGCCTTGCATTCCACTATGTAGAGCGAGCGACCGTCTGTGAACGTGACATCGAGTTCATTATGTGGAACGTTACCATTGAATGAATTGGCACTTGCCCGATTCAATTGCAGCGTCAGATTGATGCGCAGGTCCTTGATGATCCCGCGGTCTTCGTAAGGTTTGCAGCGCAGATAGACGTATTCCTCGAACCAACCGCCCGACAGGTATTTCGCAAAGTCGGCCCAGTCGTTGAAACGCAGATCCAGTCCGTTGCCCACGACGGAGGCGACGTTGCCTTTGGCAAAGCTGAAAACGAATCCACTGCTTTCGATAACGAAGGGCGTGAGCGGCGCATTTCTTTGCTGCTCTTTTTCGTGTTGGCTGCTGAAGCTGCACAATTTTTTGTAGTCTTTTGAGAGCTTGCGACGGTGCTTCCAGAGCATTTCGGTCAGGCGGCGGCGGTCTGACGATAGTTCCTGTAACGGCGCCACGGAGGACAGTTTCAGTCCGTCGGCATTGAGCAGCAAAAATGTTTCGACCGAGTCAATCGGTCTGATGGTTTCGCGGCGAAGGCTGTCGACATACGTCACGCGCTGGTTGCGACTGTCAAAGTAGAACGGGATGCCCCCCAGCGCACGGGCTGCGGAGAGCGCCCCGGCGAACATCAGTTTCGTTCCGCCCGTCAGGTTGACGCCGATGCGCGCGCCTGCCGGCAAAGTCCTCGCATGACCGATGATTTTTTCCTGGACGTCGTGGGCATCCCAGGGATCGACGGCCAGTTCGTCAAAGTTTGCGTCGTGAATGAATGCCCGCATGCAGGCCGCTGGAAAGTCCTTCGAGTTGACGAAAACATGCCGGCTCGATGCAAACTGGCGGATGCCGAGCAAAGAGGGCATGCGTTGCTCGCCAAAAAGGTGAAAAGTCACATCGAAACCGTCATGGGCGTTGCGTGCCGCACTCTGGCTGACACCATGCCGTTCAAGCCACTCCGCAGGCAAGCTGATGGCTTCGGGTGGTTTGCCAATGACAGACGAAACGATCAGGCGCTTTTTAAGGGTTGGATGTGCGAGTGCCGTCAATGCCCAGATGAAGGCCATCACCGGTGTGCCCGGGCTCAAATAGAGGGTGACCAGTTTGTCTCCGGCTGTCTTCGCAACAGAATCCAAGGCACGCATGGCGCAAGCGTAGATGCCCTCGCTATCGTTGAGTTCGCGCAGCTTCTCGCTCTTGAGGGAGATGTCTGTACGCTTGCCGAGAGCTTGCAGCTTATCTTTCAGCCAGCGGGCATAGTGTTCATGTGCCGCAGGAGTGTTGGCAAAAGTTGACACAAACTCGCTGGTGACGCTGTATTCATGTTGTTGGTTAGAGTCGTGGATCAACACCAGCTTTTCTGCCAGATCGCCCTGACTCCCGGCGTGCTTGTCGGTTTCGTCATCCGTCCGTGTATAGCAAAGGATAACGACTTCACAGTAGTCCTCCGCCTCGAGGGCTCCGGCGATCGGACCGATGGTGTTCTCGAACCCCAGTGAG
The DNA here is from genome assembly GCF_900184295.1 of Pseudomonas viridiflava. Lineage (NCBI taxonomy): Bacteria > Pseudomonadati > Pseudomonadota > Gammaproteobacteria > Pseudomonadales > Pseudomonadaceae > Pseudomonas > Pseudomonas viridiflava. The sequence goes on along the minus strand of NZ_LT855380.1, from coordinate 3,257,112 downwards.
GCGCGGAAATCCGTGAGGCCATACCAGGTAAGCAGGAATTTCTTCATAGGGAACTCTTCTGAACGTAGGGCCGGAACCATGAAGTCTCATTGGTCATTCTGTTCATCAGAACGGCGCGATTGGATTTTTCGATACCTTTGAACTTGCCAATGCCTCCACTGGCCAGCAGTGATCCGGCGTCGTCTTCGTTCATGCAATATGCTACGCGCAGCTCAAAAAAGGCGAAGAGATCCTTACAAAGGGCAGCGCAGCGTTGCCATCGCTCCACGAAGGCGAAAACGAACACGCCTTTGCGCGGTCCATCTTCGGCAATGCGCTTGAGGAGATCGCCAGGAGAGGGCGGTTCGCCTGCTTTCGCCGGTTTGTACGAGGCGGATGGATACAGTTGTTTCTCGGAATCAAGGCCATCGATGATCAACGCGACACGGCGAGTGCCGATACCGTCCGCTATTGCTTGCAGCGGTAACTCAGCGACGTTGTCGAACACTCTCAAGCGTGTGCCGAGTGCCCGCGAGGCATCGAGGAAACCGCCGTCGGAAGTGACGCCACGGCCGTTGAAATAAATGACCTCATCGAAACTGTCGAGCGCAGCCAGGCTGGAAAGGGTGGTGGTGAGCAAGCCGTCATGGATAGGGTCGTTGTAGCCACTGAACAGCACATTGAATGCCGAGCGGTGGACAAGTGGGACCGTCAGTTTGTCGGCATCAAATGTCAGCCGCTCCCCCAGAAGCAGCACCTCTTGTTTTGCGCAGGCCGACTGATAGTCGATCGCGACTGGCGGCTCGGGCATGTGGGAGCCACTGAACACTTTCGTTTTGCCCGACATGCCCCGCGCTGTCGCGTAATCCGCCAGCCTTCTGATGTGTGTTCGGCAGAAGCTGCTTTCTGCCAGTGGAATCGAAAACTTCAAATTGCCGGACTTGGCACCGTTGGCATTATTGATGATTCCCTCTGGTGGGCTACGCAACTCGGTTGCCGCCCAGTTGTTCGCACCGAGGATCATTGCGGAGTCTTCCTGGCCACAGGCCAGTGCTATGCGACAGCCCAGTTGGGTAATGATGCTTCCCAGCGACAGGGCATTGATGCCTTTAAGGGTCTGCGTCGCGAGAAGAATATGAATGCCGAATGAGCGACCCTGCTTCAACAATTGCGAGAGCCGGTGCTCTGCTGACTCCGCGACCGGGCGATTACCTGCAAAGAGAACCTGAAATTCGTCTATGACCAGAAGAATTCGCGGCAACGGAGCCTTGGTGGCTTCGCGATATTCGACGAAGTCGCGGACTTTTACAGTCTTGAACATGGATGCCCGCTTTTCCAGTTCGCCCACGAGGTGTTGGAGCACCGTCACTCCGTATTCGGGATCGCTCTCCGTAGCGACCAGCCGGGCATGGGGAAGCGGCGGGTCCGCGTAGATGTTGAACTCTGTTGATTCCTTGTAATCCAGCAGGTAAAGATCAACTTCTGCCGGTGAGTATCTTTCACATAGAGTGTGGATCAGCACATGCAGCAGGTTGGATTTTCCGGACCCGGTTTTACCGGCGAGCAGTGCATGGTGCTCGGAGGTTGTTGCACCGAGGATCAGAGGCGTGGGACCTCCGGCGCTGGTCCAGCCGATGGGGATGTCGAAGCCGCCGCAGGTCGTCGCACCTTTGGCAAAATCCGTCCAGAGATCAGGCATCGATTTGCTTAACCGCGCTTTCGCGGCATACAGATCGGCGAGCGCAGAGAAATAGCTGCCCAGCGAGTCTTGCCGAGGCCATTGCTCGGGCTGGTACGTCAATGAAAGTCCGCAATGCTCGCTGTTCCCGGCGTTGAACAGTGTGTCGAATGCTGTGGTACAAGCGTTTATCGTCGCCCGAAATTTCTCGTAGCGCGGGTCTTGAAGGCGTGCGCCGTGAATCGCGATGATGGGCAAGACCCCGCAACGCGGACCGTTCTCGCAAATCCGCTGGAGGAACCACAGGCTCTTGTCCGAGAGCTGTTCCGGCACGTTGAACAACACCAGCACCATGTAAGGAAGGGGGGTGTCGGCGTTGTTTGCGTTATGTTCCGACCAGTTGGACGACAGGTCATTGAAGCGATGTTGAATCAGTTGCTCGACTTCATCCTGCACTTTGCCAAGCGCGGCCTCGATTTCGTCCGAGCGTGTGAGCACTCGTTGTTCCGGTACCAATTGTTCGACTTTGAGCAGAGACAAAAACGGCTCGAGCGATTGCCCGAGGCGCAGCGGGTCGACGAGTGTTAACTCCAGTTGTCCTGGTGGCAAAGCCGAGAGCAATCGCAAGAGCAACAGATGTGCCCATTTCTTGTGTGCCGAGTTGTCTTCCGATAGGGCGAGGGCATGGACGAGCGGGAAGGGAAGGACGTGCGGGACAAAGCAGGCGAGGTCCTCAAATCCTACTCGATACGCGCCGAGAGAAATGCTTGTGGGTATTTCTGTTGCCACCGACGGAGCAGTCGGCGCCAAGTCTGCTAACGCGGGCTGTTGTCGGCGAAGTCGTACATTCGAATGTACGGCTTCGGCCGCAATAGTTTCCCATTCGCGGATGAACGCTGATCGCCAGCTCGATTTGCGTTGATCCCGGCTGGCGTCCTCTTGCTTTCTTTCGGCCATGAGACGGTGCACCGTCTCTTCAGCCAAGGGGGTAAGGTGTTGTGCCATGTCTTTTTGCAGATCGAGGATAGCCCGATCTTTCTTCAGCGCGGCGGCATCGAATTCGCGATTGATGCGCGCCAGTCCTTCGCGGTAATCTGCGAGGGCTTCGGTGATCCTGGTCATGGTGTGGTCGGGGGTGTTCAGGGAACCGTTCATGTCTCTGGTCCCTCTGATTTCGCCTGGAGAATTTGCGCTTCTTCCAGGATGCCATCGATGATCAGCACCTGCCGTTGGTAGCCCTCGCTGAAACTGCGCAGTGAATCGATATCCTTGAGTATCGGGGTCAGCACCTCGGCGACAATAGAGCTGGCAAATGCATCCGTAGCTCCTTCGGTGAACCTGCCAGTGCAAACCTTCATCAGCCCCATGACATCGTCAAACATTTGCGTCTCCCATCTCATCATCCATGGGCAACTCCAGAACCTGAGCATCCACGGCGATTGTCGGAAACAGCGATACACATACCGCGCCCGGCAATAGATAACTGGATTTGATCCGGGGATTGCCTTTCCAGATCCCATTCAGGAACGCTCGCCAATCCTCTTCGGACAAGTCGATCGATTGGCAATCGGCTGTCAATGCCAGGAGTTGCGCCGTGGCCGCGTCAATGTCATCCATGTGGCCGTTGTTGACCGCATGTTTAAGCAGGTCAACGGCATCCCGGACCGGCGTGAGGATGTCGGGGTCAACAATGGCAAATCGTACTTTCATGGCCGTTCCTCCTCGCTTTGGCGAATGAAATCCAGGCAGGACTGATCTATGTCGTTTTTCCTCGGCAGCATCCCCACCATCGGCGAACCGGCCTGCCGCAAGGCGTCGCGAAGCTCTTTCTGCTTCTGCGGTGAGAGGTCCTGGACGTCTCGCGAGCAAAGCGTGCATTGCGCATCCGCCTGCTTGTGGCCCTCGGCTTGAAAAACCATGTGGTCCTTCTGCGCATACAGGTACTGCGCCTTGCCGCATTTCACTTCGAATGCCATCGAACCGCCCACCGGCGCGCCCATACCCTCGCCACGCCCCAGAATCACCGGCACTCGCAAGTCCGTTATCAGCAGGTCGGTTTTGGTGTATCGCCCGTTGTCGCCAACGAACGTCCGGCCTTGCGTTTCGATCCGTCCTCCCAGTGGAGCAAGTGCGTGTCGAACGATTTGCTCGCCGAACTCGCCACACAGGTGTATCCGTGCCCGACGTGCGACGATGTTGCGCTCTACGTCGCCATTGGCGGTGACCCACTGGCCGCGATACTTGTCAATCAGCCTGCGGTAATCAGGATTACGCTGGTAGAGATATTCCTGCAGCAAGTGTCGGTGCTCTGCCGACAAGTTCATCCGGTCTCGCAGTACATCCGGCGTGATAGGGCCACCGTGTTGCGTCGGGTCCCATTTCAGCCAGGCATGGAAGTCAGCAGCGCTGGTATTCGTCGCGAGGTAGGCATCCAGTGCCTGTTGCGCTGCCGCCAAACGAGCGATGCCGATATCGATGGCCTGCGTCACGGACAGGAGTCGTGCATTGCATTCCAGCAACGCCTGAGCCAACGCCTGGCTCGCCATCGCCAGAGCCTGCTTTGTCAGATCTACCCGTCGCTCCATGGCCTGACGGTTCTCTGTGGCCCGTTCGAAATCAGCCTGTGCCAACTCCAGCATGCTCTGGGCCTGGTCTGTATCCGCTTGCGCTTCGTCAACGCAAGCGTACTCCCACGAGCAGTCCGGGCCTGCCCCGTCGTCGTTGGCATCCGGCTGGGCAAGACAGGCCGCCAGCGAGGACTCGGCAGAACCGATCCACGATTGGCTGCTATCCAGGGCCTGCTGAGCGCTTTCAAGCGCCTGATGGGCCGCTTGCTCCTGCTGGATAGCACTTTCCAGCAGGTTTTCGCTGCACTGCGACTCGTTGCGAGTGTCTTCGCATTGGTGTTCCACCGCCGCAATTTGGGCGTGGCAGGAGAACTCCAGCGCCTCGCGTACTGACTGCAAATCGCGCATGAGGTCTTCCAGATTCTCCACTTTGCCGATTGAAACTTGTGCCATCGCGACCCCAACTCCCTAGCTCTGCAGATAGTCGCGCAGACGCGAAGCAAGTGCGGCCAGATACGGCACCTGTTCCGTTGCATGTGCACTGAACTGATGCAATTGCTGAACGAGCGACTGGTAATCCTCCTCGAACTGCAAGCGCTTCTCGTCTTGCCAACTATCACCAAGCGACGCGAATGCACCGTCCAGTGTGCCTACTGAGTCGTTGAGCGAGTCGATGAATTGTTGCAACGCATACGCGAATCGCTCCAGTTCGTCCGGGTCTCCGATTGCTTGTGCCATTACCAGTAGCCCCCATCGTCGTCTGAAGTGTTCTGTGGTTGTGGTTCCAGCGATGCCTGACGATCCTCGATCTCGCTCGCGGCCGGCAGGGTATTAGGCGTCTGCGACTTCGTACGAATCACCACCGACATGGTGACGAACTTGAATCTGTCCCGTAGCTGTTTGGCGTTCTCCGCATAGAAGAGATCGTTCTGCGTGCCTTCGATAAATTGGCCGAGTACCGCCTTGTCAGCGTCAACACCGATGGCAATCGCCATGCGATCGCATTTCGCGGAACGGCCATCGCTGACGAACCTGTTCAGCGGCTCCTTCCAGCCGCTGTCCGGCTGCCCATCGGAGACAAGCACAACGGTGGGACGGTAGGCACGTGATGGCACGACATCTTTGTCTTCGATCATCGCTTTCGCCATGTCGAGCGCTACGCCGAGCGGCGTGGTGCCACTGGCGGAAAGTGTTTGCCATTGGATATCGCCGGCACTGGCCAGGGATTGATGCAGATTGACTTGCGATCCGAAGGTGATGATCGAGACCCAGATTTCAGTCTCGCTGGATTCAGTGCCACGGAACGTATGCAGCATGTCGCGCACTGCATCATTCAGATTGCGGATCTTATCTCCGCTCATGCTGGCGCTGACATCGAGCAGAAGAATGACCGGGAGCGGCTTGGCCTTCGGCACCGTGAATTTCGACGGGTCGAATGGGGTGTTGCTCATGGCAAGACTCCTTGAGAATTATGAAATGGATGGGCATAGCATCCATGCCGATGCGTCCTACATCGCATGACGCCCGGTGAGATGAAAATGGTGCGCGTCACTGAGGGATGTCCACAGGGAATCCTCAGGCCTGATCCTGGATATCGCTATTGGCGAGTGGGTACGGAACTGGATGCGTTGAGGTGGGGATCAGGCGTGACAACGCGAACAGTCTGGGCAGAGTAATTTTCGCTTGGGACATGAGACTTCCTTGTTCTACATCTCAACTGACAAACATCAAGTTTGCGTCGATGCTACTCATTTTGCGGGCAATATGCCATCTACCTGTGGGGCATAAGACCAAAGTCTTTTGGCGTCTTTCGAAAGCGGCGTGTAAGCCTCAATGCCGGTGCTCGGCGTCTCGACTCAGGGGACCTCTGCGGACCGAGCACGGATGCCAGGTTGTCAGTATTGGCTGGCTGGCGCCCGTCCCAAAGGGGCCAGTGGAGGCTTAGGAGTATTTTTCGATGGCCTCATAGGCTATCCGGATCTGCGAAGAACATTTTGCCTTGGCTCTAACGTGGTGCTTTCAGTTCCTAAAAATTTTTCATTGCTCCCACTCGCATCGCAGGTCAAGAAAAAGCACGGCTGAAAGGCGCCCCGGTCCACTGCGTTCCGGTGGCTCAATCAAACGGTTCTGGTGAACATACCAGCAGTTTGTCATCGGCAAGCGGTTTGACTAGCGAGATAACCGGCCAGCACATCGATCATGTTCTGTTGATGTTGCGCAGCCTGCGCGTCACCCCATTGCTTGTGGGCGTAGATCAGCTTCATTTTCAGCGAGTCGACGCGTTCCCTGTTCCGGTTGTGGAAGTGCTGGCGCTTCTCGTTGAACGGCTTGTTGCCGTATTCGGAGTTGATGCCCCGCGAAACCAGAGCCAGGTTGCCGAAGGTGTCCAGTACCTGGTCCGAGACGGTATCGAGGTCGACGTCCTGTGCCGTCTGCGGCGAAATATGCTCGATCGAACTCTTCGCCGTCATCCTAAATTGGGCGCGCTGCTGGTTATTCAACTGTGCGGCATTGGTGCTCCAGAGGACGAACTCCAGCTTGTAGAACCAGTAATGCGCGAACTTCAGGCCCAAGGCTGCGCCCAAAACCATATCGGGGTCGAGTAACGGCAAGGTTGCCACGTCATCGTTGAGCAAGACATGGCTGCGTTCGATCAATGGCCGGCTGTCGCTAGTGCACAGTAAGTGGTTATCCAGGTGCTTGAGTTGCCGCAGGTAGCTGGCCCGGCCCGTTCGATTTGCACGTATGTACGCCAGCAGAGGAGTGAGCCAGTAGTGAGTAGTGATCTGCTGCGAGTGGTAGAGCATGCTTTGCAGCAGGGCGAATTCGTGATCGCTGCTTTCTTCCCGGAACAACGTCGTGTAGACCTTGCCCGAAGCGGCTGGACTTTGCCGCTTGTGCATGTTGTGGATGAGGTGGTGTTCATCGCCATCGACCTCCACCCATTTGATGACATGTTTGTCGAAGCAGTAGCGCACTTCCCACACCAGGGCGATGAACTTTCGGACCTTGGAGCCCGCGCAGGACGGCTTGAGGAAGTGTGTGTCGAACAGGGACAGCAGGTCCTTGTCGCTGATCCTGGGAATGTCCGCCTCACCCTGCTCGTGCAGCCATATGCGCAACGCGTGCTGTAGCAGCATCGAGAAGCTGATGATGCTGCGCACCTTGCGCGTGCCCTGGAATATTTCGAGGTGCTCGCCACCGAGCTTGGGGGGCGCAGCCGCCTTGCCGGCCAGGATCTCGCTCAGGGCCAGCGGGGGCGCGGCGCGGGTGGCGGAGAACTCATCGCGCATAGCTTGCAGAACGCGGGACGACCAGGCCAGTTGCTCGTCATCGCGCTTTGCATCTGCATTCGAGAACAGGTGGTGCACATCGAGCCGAGTGATCCGGTGGAGATTGCGCTCCACATAGTCGTCCATGTAGGCGCAAGCCTCCCACAGCGCGGCATGCCGCTCTCGCTCGGCGCTATTATCGATGTGCTGGAGCAACCTGGCTTTAAGAATCTCATGGTGCTGCAACTGCGCGCCTCGGTTGTTAACCACCTCGAACACCTTGTTGAGGTCCATCGTCGCCGGGAACTGGGTCATGACCACGGTCAAGCTGTTCAACACATATTCGCTGAACGCAGCCAGCTCGGCATTCTCATGCCTGTTCCTGAACTCCTCGATGATCCCAAGCGCGTTGTCGATCTTGTCATGTTCTACAGATGGTGCCTGGCCGGAGGCGCAGATGGCCCTGAACGCTTTGTCGATGTCCGGCCGGATGGGAAAACCCAGGCGCGGGCGAAGCCCGCCTTCGTGTTCGCCTGCGAGGAACGGCCTGAGGTTCTGGCCCAAGGTCAGCGCCAACAACCACAAGGTGGTGAAGCGTTGCTGGCCATCGATCAGGTCGTATTCGACGGTCGAGCCTTTCTGGTGCCGGGGCATCACGAGGATGCCGCCCAAGTAGACGATAGGGCGTCGCTCTTCATACGCGGCCCACAGGTCCTCCAGCAAGGTGCATACCTGTTCATCGCTCCAGACATATAGGCGCTGGAACACCGGGATCCGGAAGAACATGCCCTGCTCGGCGATCTGCCGCAACGTGATGGCGTGCGATTGTATAGTCATGCGCATTGCTCCTTGATCCAGGCCTCACGCCCGGCCAGCTTGCCTTCCTTGCCATAGAACGCCAACACCGCGGCCTTGTAGCGTCCGCGTACCGTCGAGTCTGTTTGGATTTCTTCGGCCGCATAGATGGCCGCGGCGCGTGGGTCGGACATCAGGAAACCGATGACTTCGTCCGGGGTATAGGCTTGGGCGATGACATCCAGCAGGTTCAGCGACGCGTCGCGCAGGTAGACGGTGACCGCTGCAGCGAAAATGTAGCTCTTTTCGATGCGGATGGCGCCGATGACAAAGTCCAGGCTGAGAGCGAAGCGCAGCAGGTCGCGGGTACCGAAACGATCGACAAACATCACCACCGCCAGGCAGAAGAGCTCGCGCAGATACGGCGACAGGCGTAGGGTCACCGCGCTGTAGAACTGCCGGAATGCCCGCTCCTGCGTCGAGATGCCGAAAAGCTGGTTGACCAGGGCGGCGTACTTTTCGACATACAGGAAGAAACCGAGCCCGCGCTGGATCGGCTGGCGCAGGGAAAAGGGCAGGGCAGCGATGTCGTCCGGCTCGGGCAAGGCGCCGCGGCTCAACCTGAGATTGCCCGCCCGGGAGACCAGCAACTGCGCCGAAGCATAGGCGAGCGGCGCGGGCGAGATGTCCAGCCGGTTCCCTTGGTCAGGGCGCAGGGTATTTGCCTGGAACTCATTGATCACGCCGTCCCGGGATTCTTCCTGAAGTGCCTTCTGACCACGCCAGCGCCGGCCGCGCCAGAGCAATTTGCCGAACAGCAACTCATCGAAGTCACCCGCGATACCTTGGCAGTGGTCATGTTTCTGCCAATGCTCCCAGCGCCCGGCGAACCGTGCCTGCAGTTTCTCCCAGTGCTCGCCCTCGATGGCTCGCAGGTGGAAAGCCTTGAGCAGGTCCGCGGCGCCTAGCGGCACGCCGCGGCTGTTTTGGTTATCGAAGAAGGTGAACGCCAGGTCTTCGTTAGGTACCGTTATCACGCTGAACATGATGCGCCGGAACAGGGCCTTGCAGTCATTCGCCAACCCCTCGGCTTCGATGATCCGCTGGGCCTGTTGGATATTGTTGACCGACTCCGGTGACCGGTAGGCAAAGTCGGCCCCGGTTGGCAGAGTGCCATGCAGCACATGGTAGAGAATGCACAGCGTTGTAAGGCGCTGCTGTCCGTCAATGACGAATTGCCTGTTCTTTGCGCGGTCCTGGTGAATGAGCAACGCACCCATGTAGTAGTCGAGTCCGTTCGCCATCTCCAACTTAAACTCGTGCAGGTCCATGAGCAACTGTTGAACCTTGTCCTTGCCCCAGACGTAGGGACGCTGGTAGGTGTCCAGTGCCAGTGGCATCCGTTGCGAGGCAAGTAGCGCCTCGAAATGGGTAACTCTGACCTTCACAGCTTTGTTCCTGATCATGGTTGGCGAGTCCTTGCGCTGGGCATCCCCTGAAAGGGCGGCCATCCTACCGCGAATGTTGAGTGATGGCCATCAGCCGCTATTTTAAGCATGCCTCACGAAGTCATTGCGATTCGAGAGCAGCGTGCGTCTATCGGAGGCCACGGACTTTCCAAGGCGCAGATTCGCACGCCGCGATACTCCCGGGTGGTGCCGGTGATGACTTCCTGACAGGTGGAGTTGAGTTTGTCCTGGCCTTGGGGTTGTTGGCGCTTGCATGGCGGCTGAGGACGCTGACTCCAGCAACGCGGTACAGCGGGATGTTGGTATCCAGGCCGGTCGAACTGTAGTGGTTGCGCTGGTTCAATTCCGACAGCGACTGGCTTTCGCCGAAGGTATAGCCGGCGACGAAGTCCAGGGTGGGCCTGGTCGGCTGAGACAGTCTTGAGTCGCCCGGGGATGTTGGGGGGCACGGAGTTCGAATCTCGTTTCTCGCTCCAAATATTGCCCTGCTGAGTTCCACTGATTTCTGTTGGCGATTGAAATCAGGACCTTCGGGTCCTTTTTTTGTTTTATGAGGACCGGCTAGAATCTCATCGCAAAGGGAACGACTTGCTGCTAACTTGCGTCAGGCTGTGTTCGTGGACTTTTCCGACATGCCCAACTATCGATACAAAGAGGCAGTGAGCGGTGATGCGGCTTCGTCTTACTCAACACGCAGGCTAGAACCCATCCCACGAGCGATTATCGCGGGATGGCGCTTGTGGTGTCAAAGCACCGACCGATTCCCCCATGGTCGTGTTTGGCTGAAAGTGGCACGGCCCAGTTAGCAGTTACTAATGCGTTGAAAAATCCGTTCACTCTGACTGGTGGCGGTTGTATCCTCTTTGAGGTAATTCAACGCGAACGTTGGAGGCAGCCAAGGAAGTGCTGAAGACATTTCTCTTGCGGTGTCCTATTGCACGGACAAGAGGTGTCATGTTCTGTTTAGTGAAAGATTTTCAAAGTGATGGCTTGGGTAAACTCGTTGACCGTGATGGTTCGATAGGTGTCGTTGAGTATTTCGATTGTCCGACCAGCGCGATGCGACACCGGGTTCACGTGCCTCTATCCTCAATCAAGCAAAAGCGCTTGGGACGAAATACCCGAGTTTTTACGTACGACGAACTAGACGGTCAGTGGCGTATCGGGCGAGTAAGCGAGGACGACGGTGAAGGCGTCGAGATCCGCTTGGCTGACAAAGTCGACGTTTATCTTGGCTACGAGCAGGTCTTTGTTCGATGGAAGCGACCGGTCCAAGACCCGGTCAGTTTCCTTGGTAACTTTGTTACCGAAACGCCTCGCTTTGCTGATGCGCGGTCTGGCTTCCTAAAGAATTACCTTCATCAACGAGGCGCTGCTTTTGGCATTTCTGCGTTGCTGTCCTCTGCTATCGAATTGGAATCTCACCAGATTGATGTAGTGCGACGCGTTTTGACCGATCACTCCCAGCGTTATCTGCTTGCGGACGAGGTTGGCCTCGGTAAGACGATCGAGGCGGGAGTTATCATCCGCCAAGTTGTGCTCGATGATTTGTGTAAGCATCGAGTCCTCGTGCTAGTCCCGCATGCCTTGGTGACCCAATGGCGGGATGAGTTAATCGTTCGCTTTGGATTGCGCGATTTCATCGATGAATCGGTATTCGTGCTGCCCCAGGAAGATAACGAGGGTTTGCGCGACGTTCTGTCCAACCTATCTTTGCTTGTCATCGACGAAGCGCATCATTTGGCCGACCCTCACGCTGACGATGCAAAGCAAGACTTGTACCGTCTAATTAGCGATGTAGCGCAGAGTACTGACCGTTTGCTCCTGCTGTCGGCGACGCCGATTTTGCGTAACGAGGAAGGCTTTCTGCGCATGCTTCATCTGCTGGATCCGGTGGTTTACCAGCTCGATGATCTAGAGAACTTCCATGCCAAGATCATCAATCGACAGGCGCTCGCTGAGACGGTCGCTGCCCTAGATCCGAGCAATTTCTTTTTCATGGATGCTGCGCTCGATGATTTGACTGGGCGTATTCCGAACGACCTGCGTTTGGCGCAGTTGATTCAAGCGCTGAAGGAGAAGTTGTTCGAGTTGCCCGACGAGGATGACGCGGAATTTTGCATTGCTGTGCGGCACCTGCGAGCTCATATCTCCGAGACTTACCGCCTCAATCGCCGCATCCTGCGCAACCGCCGTAGCCAAGTAGAGGGTTTAACGCCCGACCGCAAAGGAGCGCAAGTCTGGACGGTTAAGGATTCAGCGATGAAACGTCTCGAATCAGTTGTAGAGGACTGGCGCGTTAGTGCCTCGCTGTCGATCGGCTCAGCGGATGCCGCTGTTGCGCAGGCGCTCGTGGCGTTCTACTGGACCGTGACTTGCGCTCTTTTGGAGGATCTAGGTGTCCTTCGCCAACTTTGCACGGAGCGCCAACGCAGTATAGAGAGCGACGCGTCTAAGTCTTTTATCGGAGAGGAGGTACTCCTCAGGACCGTTATCCGTGCGATTGAGGACGAGGAGTGGATGGAGACCCGCCTTGGCCGGTTGTATGTGGGGTTGCGAACGTTGCCGGAGTCGACCAAGGCGGTAGTTTTCTGCGCCAGCGAGAGTGTCGCCGACAAAGTCTTTGCTCACTTAAGGAGCAGCAACCTCGGCCTGATACGACACGATGTTGGCGAGGTTAGTGATGGGGTTAATGAGCATTGTTGGCGAGAATTTCTAACCAATCCCGCGATTCGGGTCATTGTCTGCGACCGAAAGGCAGAAGAGGGCATCAACCTGCAGGGGGGGGATAAGGTCGTGGTGCATTTTGACCTCCCCCCACAGCCAAATCGCATCGAACAGCGCATAGGGCGTGTTGACCGCTATGGCGCCGGCAGTTCGGTGCAGTCATACGTACTGCTCGATGAAGACGCGCCGCTCCAAGCGGCATGGTTCGGCATTCTCGACCAGGGATGGGGCGTTTTTAACCAGTCCATCTCGAGCCTGCAGTACCTGGTTGAGGCTGAACTAGATGTTTTGAGAGGGGCACTGATCCATGGCGGCGTAGAAGTACTTGACGCGTTGCGTGATCGTTTGGCGGGTTCCTCCGGCTTAGTGGCCCGCGAACTCAAACTGATTGATCAGCAAGACGCGCTGGACCAACTGTCGCCGCTGCCTGAAGCGGATCTAGACGGCTTGTTCGAAGTAGATGGGGATTGGAGGACCATCCGTGACACGATGATGTATTGGATCGAAGATACGCTTCTGTTCCGCAAGGAAGATGAACCGCGAACTCCTGGTGCCCATTCGGTGGACGATCCGTTCCGCTTTCACTACTACCCGCCGGATGGCAACAATCAGTCACCGACACTCATTCCCTCGTCTGGATTCATTAACGATTTTTTGGGCGCTATTGATTTTGAGGCACCAGGCAGTCGTGCCGCCCTACCGAAATCCTATCCGTATGCTGTACACCGTCCTACTGCCGTAAGGCGCAGAGTGAGCCCATTACGTTACGGGACAGCGTTTATCGAGGCTGTCATGTCATTTTCGGATTTAGACGACCGTGGCCGTAGTTATGTGATGTGGCGGCAAGTTTTCGACCATTTTTCGCCTTCAGAAATCCGACTTTGTTTCCGCTTCGACTTTGTGGTGGAGGCGTGTTTGGATGATGCCATCGCGGTTCTGACTGCCGATCATGGTCATTCGGGTGAAGCAGCACAGGCTGTACTGGCGAGACGCGGAGACTCCTTATTTAGCCCTGAGGTGGTGCAAGTCTGGGTAGACGAGGACGGAGATGAACTGCCGCAACATTTTACTGAGCGTTTTTTGATTGCTAAGTATGCAAAAAAGGGTGGTAAGGGATACATCGACAAGAATCTTGAGACACCTTACTTACGTGCTTTTCGGAGGGTGGCGCCGGATACTTTTGCCAACTGGGAGGAGCGCTGTGAGCGGATGCGTGGCCGCGCGCTGGCTATTGTGATGGAGAAGCCGGAATTAAAGGGGCGGCAGCACCGCGCGCTGGATCGGGCGGTGGCCGAAGACGAAATACGCTACGCCCAGTTGCAGACCCGTATCCAGTCCTTGCAAGGTCGGGAGGCGCAGGCCGAGGAACGCCAGCTTATGTTAGAACAGGAGCTTAACCGCGCTCTCCATCGGGGCATATTGTCCCCTTCGATAAAAGTCGACGTCGCCGGCGTGGTCTTCCTCTCTAGCGAACCTGTATCCCTTATTCAACGCTTCATACAGGAAGGCGCATGAGTTTCGGTTTCGATGAACTACAGACTGTCCTCGGGATTTGGCCAGTAGCCACTGATTGGTCGGAAAAGGCAGATGACAGCTTGCTGGAGCGGACTTTCCAGTTGTTGAGTGCAGCGCAAGCCCAGCCTAGCGACATAACATGGCATGCCGACCTGCAACCCTTGTTGCGACATGTTTTGCTCCGCGCCAGCGACGGCGCGGGCAAGAATATGAGGCTTCGTGTGCCTGCCGATCGGCGGTGGCCCGATCGGGCAAGTTGGGCTGCCCATGGCGTGGAAGCGATGGAGGCGGGACCCACTGCATATCTGCTAACAGCTCGAGAGTGGCATCCGGAGTGGCTTGGTAGCGGAGAACATGGCGTGTTCGCCGATACCTTTTCCGACAAGAAAGTACGTCGGATGGTGCATTGCGAGGTGGATCCCTTCATTCATGATGGAACCGGCTTTACGAACTATTCGTCCCCGGGTCAACGCGAGGCGGTGCGTGCCGCCTTTCTGATCCCAGAAGGCGATACCCTGATGGTCAATTTACCGACGGGCTCTGGAAAAAGCTTGGTCGGGCAGGCCCCCGCTTTAGTAAATAAAGAGGATGGCCATCTGACCATCTTCGTCGTGCCGACGGTCGCCCTTGCTCTCGACCAAGAGCGCGCTATGCAGCAACTGTTTCGAAGTAATGGTCCTTCCCGCCCCGACTGGCCGCTGGCTTGGTACGGCGGCTTATCGAAAGAAAAGCGTGCCGAGATTCGGCAGCGTCTGCGCAATGGCACCCAGCGAATCCTATTCACCTCACCAGAAGCGCTCACCACTTCGCTACTACGTGTTGTGTCGGATGCCACCACCGACGGCATGCTGCGGTACTTCGTGATTGATGAAGCTCACCTGGTCACCCAGTGGGGTGACGAGTTCCGTCCTTCCTTTCAGGCCTTGGCAGGTCTGCGCCACAGCCTGCTTCGGTTGGCGCCGCGTGGTTTTCGAACCTTGCTAATGAGTGCCACCTTCACGGATGAAACGGTAGAAACATTGGCGAGTCTATTTGGTCCCCCTGAACGGGTACAAATGGTATCGGCGGTGCACCTTCGCCCGGAACCGCAATATTGGTTCTACAAGGCTGCATCGACGTACGAAAAGCAAGAACGCGTGCTTGAGGCACTGCGAAATGCGCCGCGACCGTTCATTCTTTATGTCACTAAGCGAGAAGAAATCGCTTCTTGGAACACAGTGTTGCGTTCTCGCGGAGGCCTGCGCCGCCTAGCCACGTTTGACGGCGGGACGCCCGATCGCGAGCGGCAGCGAATCATTTTGGAGTGGGCAGCCAATCGCCTAGACGGCATTGTCGCCACGTCAGCTTTTGGCGTTGGCCTAGATAAAATTGATGTGCGCACGGTGATCCACGCGACGATTCCGGAAACTCTCGATCGCTTCTATCAAGAAGTGGGGCGCGGTGGCCGTGACGGCAAGTCGTCGGTCAGCCTGTTGGTATTCGACGATACCGACTGGGCTTTACCGGAGCGACTCGCAAAGCCCAAGATAATTTCCGATGAGCTTGGCTTCAGCCGCTGGAAGGCCATGTACCAGTCACGCCAGCCAACTACTGAAGAGGACTTGTGGGGCATCAATATCGACGCTGTGCGCGAAGGTTTACCGGGGGGAAGCGAACACAACGTTAACTGGAACATGCGAACCCTTATCCTGATGGCGCGTGCTGGCCTAATAACTCTCGAGCTAGAGGTCAATCGCGACGAGCAGGATACCGAGCCGGGCGAGGATGCTTCGTCAATGCTAGCGGCAATGGCAAACGTGCGCGTACGAATCCGAAACGACGGCCATCTTATTTCCAAAGTCTGGGAAGACGTGATCAGAGCCTCGCGAAACAAGACGCTAGAGGCGGCTGAGCGGAACTTGCAAATGATGCGGCAACTGCTGCCCCGGTCCAGCGGCCTGGACCAGCAGATCGGTCAAGAAGTCGGTGCCACGCTTACACAGTTGTACCGCATTCGGTCGTTGCGCTGGCCGGTTCAGGTAACGCAAGTTTGCGGCGGCTGTCCGGCGGATCGCTTCGACACTGAGGATCGCAGGCACTATGCCGAACCGGTTGTCGTGCCGGTCAGTCGTGTCCTATCGTCGTCCGCCGACGCCTGGCGGGAAAATTTTCCTTGGGTGGACCCCGCTTTTGCCTATGTCTTCTACGACGAGAGTCGACCCAGGGACGGCGTCCGACAAGCCATCCTGCAATTCGCTGGATGGCTGGTGCAGTCATGCTGCGTACGTGAGTTGGCAGCCCACCCTGAATCCCCACTGGTGTGCCTTCCTGAGTGGGCCCAGTTATATCAGTTCGCACGCGACCGGGTACTGCTACATCGGTCGGTTTTAGACTCCGAGCTGGAGCCTTACTCCCCGCTGGCCCGTTTGACGGTGCTGGAACCGGACTCCTCCCCTGAACTCATCATAGATACCCAGATGTTGCAGCGACCCTTCCATGTCGTGCTGTTGCCGCTCTGCATGCCGGATCCTGGTAATAGCTTGCGCCGTCTTGCCGACGTCACCCCGAATGCGCTGCATCTGGAAAAACTAATTCAAGTGATAACCCAATGAGTATTCTTAACCGTGAAAACGATGGTCTCCATCCGATACTCCTGACTCTGGCCAGAGTCGTAGCCCGAGACAAAGCCATTTCTCGCGATGATCTGATTAATGTCTGCGTCCCGCATTCCGGCATCGATAAGGAAAGCGGCAAAGAAACCGATAACGACAAACGCAAGGACCTGGCATCCCGAGCTCGTGCAACGCTGCTCCGTTGGGTCGCTCTCGGATTGTTCGCCGAAGACCGCGACCAAGTTCGTTTGGATATTGAATTGACACGAGGGGAGTCTGTTGACGCATTTACGGAGCGCCTTCCCGCCATTTGCCGCGGCCTTGCCTTGCGCCTGGAGTACGGGATGCCCTTGTGGCCCGCCAATGGCAGTATTTCGGAAGAGGAGGTTGGGCGCACGGCCGACCTGTGCCGCGGTTTGGCCTGGTGCCTGACTCAGGATATCTACGCGCTACCAAGCACGCATGGTGAAATCGAAAGTTTGATTACAACCCAGGTGCAAACAGGAAGATTCATCTTTCTGAACGACACACGTTGGGTTGGGCTCCGGTCTTGGGCGAGATTCCTTGGCTTTGCCACTGGCGACGACTCCAGCTTTTTCTTCGACCCGACGGTAGCGGTGCGCTCGGAATTAAAAGAGGTGATTCGAAAGGGCGAAACAGTGCCTGCCGCCGAGTTCGTGTCGCGCTTGGCCATACGTTTGCCGGTGTTGGATTCTGGCGTCTACCGTCTTGAAGTGGAACAGGTCCTGAGGACTGAGAGTTGGACAGCACCTGCTACCGGACACTTGTCGACTGCGCTGTCATTCGCTTTGCGGCGTTTGCAGAAGCAGGGAGTGATCGGCTTGGTGACTCTGGCTGATGCCAGTTCACGACTAACGCTCGTCGGGCAGGGGGGGCGGACATGGGAAAGCTTTACCCATATAAGCTTGTTGAGGGACGCATCATGAGTTTGCTGAGTTATTGGCCTACTGCTGACGAAATTAATGACTGCATCAAACACGAAGCTGAGGGTGCCCACGATGCCGTCTTGCTAGCTGTCCACAAACCCTCGCCACTAAGTTATAAACAGATTTCTTCGGGCACAAAGTTCGAAGCTAGCGAAGAAGATCTATTCAAGTACCTGATCACAAAGGATGTACCCTCCGGAGTCCATGTTGTTCCCATCACCGGGGCATCCGGTGTCGGCAAATCGCACATGGTGCGTATATTAACGGCTCGTCTGCAGAGCACGAATGAGGATGACCGGTATGTGATCATCCGCATCCCAAAGAGTGCCAGCCTGCGGAGAGTTGTGGAACTGATCCTGGAAAAGCTGCCGGGGGAGGAGTACGCGCCAGTCAAGGCCGAGTTTTCTAAGGCGTTCACAGAAGAACTCAACATTGAAACTGCAGTTA
This sequence comes from Pseudomonas viridiflava, assembly GCF_900184295.1. Lineage (NCBI taxonomy): Bacteria > Pseudomonadati > Pseudomonadota > Gammaproteobacteria > Pseudomonadales > Pseudomonadaceae > Pseudomonas > Pseudomonas viridiflava. Next base: position 3,239,125 of record NZ_LT855380.1, on the reverse strand, counting down.
TCAGATTCCAAAGAGAGCTAGAGATCGCTTTGGGCGAATTAACGAAAGGGTTAGAGGCTCGCGTTAGGGCTAATCCTCGAGATTCGGCATTGAAAGAGCAATGGGGCCATGCTGCTAATTTACCTAAGTTTATGGGTGATCCAGTACTTGTCGATTATTTTCGCGAAAAAGTATTTCCAAGGTTCGTGCAGCGAGCTATCTCTGGGCAGAATCAGGCTGAGCAGGAAGCCTACGTCAAGGATTTTGATGCAGGCGACTTCCAACTACCAGATGCCATGGATATCAGCAAGGCCGCTTCGCCCACGCACGCTTATTACACTCGGACATTGTTAGTTCGGGAAGGTGAAGGCATGCGTACAGCTACTCGCCTGCTCAACGAGAGCAAGGTTGTCGACCAAGCGATTCGCCAGGTATTCAATCTGCACCAATCCTTGGGTGGTATGACTTTACAAGAAGTCATCCAGGAGATTCGCCGCCTGTTACTTCAGCAACAGCGCGAACTGGTGATCTTTGTGGAAGACTTCAAGGCACTCACCGGTATCCAGGATATATTGCTAAAGGTGCTGATCCAGGAAGGTGTGCGCAACGGGGTTAGGGAGTTGGCGACGATGCGTTCTGTCATCGCAGTGACAGATGGCTATCTAGCTTCCGAGGACACAATCGCAACACGTGCGAAGCGTGAGTGGAAGGTGGAAAGCGAATTATCCAGCGAGCAGGAAGTCTTGCGCCGTACTAAGGCGCTGGTTGCTTCTTACTTGAATGCTGCGCGCTGGGGCTACCGTGAGTTAGTGCATCACTTCGAGATCAACGGTGGTGCGCGTGCCGGACAGGAATCCTGGATCGGGCCATATGCCGACCATGAAGATACCAGCGATGCCCCTGTGTTGGCTGCTTTTGGGAAAGAAGGCGAGATTCCGCTATTCCCATACACGGAGCAAGCCATTGAACAACTCGCGCGGTCTGTGCTCACCCGGAACAATGCCCTGGTCTTTACTCCGCGTTTCATTATTGACAATATTTTGCGTGGCTTGCTTTTGCCAGGCAGGCCAGCATTCGAACGTGGGCAATTTCCTCCACCAGACATCAATGTCCCTGGAACGAATGCGGAGGTCACGCAGTGGTTAGCTTCGCTTCCAGTTTCTGAAGAAGTGCGGGAGCGCTACCGGCGTGTCGTCGCGATCTGGGGCAATGCGCCTCGTACATCGGAGGAGATCGGCTACATTCCGAAGGAGGTATTCGATGCCTTCAAGTTGAATCGGCCGAACATCGAGTTCCGCAGTGCCGTTCAGAGTAAACAGAACGTTGATCTGATCCAACCACTTCCGGATTCGCAACAGCCAGATGACGAGTACTTGGTCCAGGCACTTGAGAAATGGGTGCAAAACAGTGAGAGGCTTTCCCAGGCAGTAGCTAATCAAATCCGTAAATCGATTGAATCTGCCCTCAACGAGAGAATTGATTGGTCGGCGGAGCGTTGTATCAAGACTCCAATTTCTTGGAAACAAATATCCATTCCGAATGCTGGCGGTGATGGCGGCATTGCTACCAACGCGATCGTAGTTGCGGTAGATGATACGGATCCCACTGGTCAGTTACGTGCAGAGCTAGCTGCCGTGACTCGTTTCTACCACCTGAATAACGGCAAGATGCAATACGCTGGTGTCGATGATGATCTATGTTGGATCGGCAACCTCTCTGACCGTCTAATGCCGAGTGCATTGGCTCTGGTACATGCCAGCATGCTTCAGAAGCTAGGCATGGCCGTGCGATTACTATCCACCAATAGCCGAATTCTTGGCCTCATCGACCGTGGGCGTACCCCTGCTAGTCTCGCTGCTTTCTTATTCGGTGCGCCAAACATCCCTCGGCGTCCGCTTGAGGAATCATCTACGGAGTTCAGCAATTGGCGCGCCTTGCAGGAGCAGGCATTACAGATACGTTCCAAGTTACAGGAACTCGTTACCGACTACTGTGGCAGTTTCCAAGGCACTACAGGGAAGATTCTCTATGCTGTCGATATGGTAAGGGTGGCCGATTGCTTGTTGCCTGAGAGCGAAGCTACTAACTTGGGCGTCTTTGAGTTTCTCCCCAGCGAGTTAAAGTCAGCATTGCCGATAATGTCAGAGACACGTGTGAGCCTTCTGGCGGGTAAGGTATCCCAAGGAGCGGGCAACATTCGTATCAAGCTGACGGAAGAGTTCGGCGACAACTTCGATAAGCAAGAAATTGCAGAGGGGCTTAGGGCGCTGGCAGATCAGTTGAAGGAATTCGCTAGCTGGAACGTGGACGACATCGGTATTAGTCATAATGCCTTCAAAACGTTGTGCGAGGAGTTTCGCGGTGGCGCACTGCGTGAGGCTCTGTCAATACTTGCGACCTCGGGAGAGGGGGACGAGGGGCCGAATGACGGAAAGTTAGTCACCCGCATGGGCCGCTTTGACGTGCATCCGCTCATCGTGGCGTCGCGGTTCGTAGACGCGTCGCGCAAGGTTGTGCGTGCATCTGAGAAAATCGCTAAGCGGTTTGAAGACCAATCCCAGGGAGTGGATCCACAAGCGCAGGCGAGTGAAATCCAGACCTTGTTCGAAGACCTCTTAAATGAAATGGATGCACTGGGAGTGGATGGAGAAACCGCATGCTCTTAATCGACGCACAGAGTGTCCGCGCTCGTTTGATACGTGCTGAAGCCGCCACAAGTAGTATTGAAGAAGCTGAGGCGTTGGCGGCAAAGCGAAATGAACTGAAGGAACTGGCAGGCCGGATTGTGACCTTGGCATGTCGTAATACCTTGTTCAGGGAGCAGAGTGTTCCGTTCTCGCCAATTCCAGACATTGAGAAGGCGAAACAATTGATCGGTCAGATCAATGCTCGTTTTTCCGAATCCCCCAAGGCTGCCACTCTGGTAGACAAGAAGGGCTGGAGCAAACTGATATCGACGCTTACCGAGTTTAACTCCTCAGTCGAGATGCTGCAGAAACAGGACTGGAAAGCCTACTTCAGCAGTAAGTTGTTTGGCGGAGTGCCTCCCGAGCAACGCAAGCAGACCATCTTGCAGGCGCTGCCTGAGAACCGAAAAGCCCTGGAGCTCTATACGAAGCTGTACCAGCGTTTCAGTCAATACCGCAATACCATTCCTGGTAACGTGGAAGCTCTGCGCGAGGTGCTTGGGTGTTCGAAGGATTTGGCAGATATTAAGTTTGTCGAGAACGACGACGTGCCACTACCTGTGAGAGCATTTTTTAACGCCACCTCCGTGGGGAGCGGAGCTAGCCTCGATTTTTTGATCCCAGAGGTCATTGAATGGCTGCGCACGAATAACATGCTGGCTAACTATGTAGTGCGGGCACGCTAATTGAACGGAGTCATCTTGGAAGCACGCGAACGTTTTCTTGCCTTGGTGCTGGATCGCATCGAAGAGCGTGAAGCAAGGTTGCTGGTCTGGGGCATCGTCGATGGTGTCTTCAGTCATGAAGAACTCAGCGAATTGCTCAATCCCCTGATCGACGAAGCCATCGACAATGGCATCGAGGACTTTTTCTCTGCTGAGGATGTCTTGGAGGAACTACGACGACGCAAATGGATTGCCGAGGTGCCCAGGAGTGGTGGCGCAATCGGTTACCGATCACGCATGGCGGAAACCGTGCGCTTACTGCAGCGCTTGCGGCAACTGTTCCCGAAACACTCAGGATCAAGTGGATGGCAGCAGGCCCCTAGCTTAGTTGCCGACTTTCGTTTTCTGCGTCGTCGTCGTCGTTATCCGGCGCGAGACATCTCCGTCGAGCAGGCGTTGACCATGATAGGTGAGGCAGCCTCAAGTCCGGCGCTGCTAGCGGCTGTAAAAGCGCTGCTAACGCCCCCCAATCGCACTGTCCGTCTGTCCGGCTTCCAGGTACGCGCTGCTCAGCGCATTTTGCGCGCGATCGAAATTGGGAAGGACTTGGCGACCATCGTTTGCGCGGGTACTGGCAGTGGTAAGACTCTCGCCTTTTACATACCGGCGCTAGCATCGATTTACCGCCATGTGCTTGTGGAAGGCAAGGCCGAGCGCTGGGTCAAGGCGGTCGCCTTGTATCCCCGCACCGAACTGCTTAAGGATCAGTTGCGCGAAGTCTTGCAGCGCACCCGTAGCCTTCAAGCCGGTTTACCGCAAAAGGATCAAGTGTTGATTCGCGTTGGTGCGCTCTATGGAGATACCCCGTTTTCCGCACATTTCTGTGAGTGGCCAAAAATAGGTAATGATCAGGTCTGTCCGACTCTTGCCTGTCTTGACTGTGGCGGCGAGTTGCGCTGGTTACACAAGGATCGTAAGGAGGGACGCGAACGTTTGGTGTGCGCTGTTTGTGAAGCAGTGTTGGACGGCACTGTGTTCCCGCTGACCCGGGAATCGCTCAAGAACTCCGTACCGGACATCCTGTTCACCACCACCGAGATGCTGAACCAGCGCCTCTCGGACAACTCTATGATGCATCTTTTCGGCGTTGGTCCCAGGGCGCTGCATGCGCCGGAACTGGTGTTGATGGATGAAGTGCATACTTACGAAGGTAAGCACGGTGCGCAAGTCGCATATCTGATGCGGCGCTGGCAACGGCTACTTGATCAATCGTTGCGCTTCGTCGGCTTGTCGGCGACGTTGCGGGAAGCTTCACAGTTCTTCGCGGCGCTAACAGGTTGTCGCACGAACCTTGTAGATGAAGTGTCACCGCGTACTGACGAGATCGAATCCGAAGGTGCCGAGTATATGGTTGCCCTGCGCGGCGATCCGGTCTCGCGCACGGCATTGCTGTCCACAACCATTCAGACCGCCATGGTGCTGCAGCGCTGCCTCGATCCAAAAGCCGCGCAGCCGGAACAGTCGGTCAGTCGAGGCGTCTTTGGCCAGCGCACCTTCGTCTTCACCGATAACCTAGATGTGATCAATCGTTTGTATTTCGACTTGCTCAGTGCTGAAGGACGCAATAGCTATGGCGACCCTGACATGCGCCATGCGCCTGACGGCGGTTTGGCAGTACTGCGCGAGGCCGGATCCTCTCTCTTGCGCTATGCCAACGGGCAAGACTGGCGCTTCTGCCAAGACTTGCATGAGGGCCTCAAGCACCGTTTAGTGATCAAGCGGGTTAGCTCCCAGGATCGTGGTGTTGACGCCAGCGCGGAAGTTATTGTTGCGACTGCCGTCCTAGAAGTGGGTTTCGACGATCCGGTCGTTGGTGCAGTGATTCAGCACAAGGCACCGCGCGGAATCGCGGGCTTCCTGCAGCGTAAGGGTCGCGGCGGCCGCACCCGCGGCATGCGGCCATGGACGGCGGTCGTGCTGTCTGATTATGGTCGCGATCGCGCTGCTTACCAGAATTACGACTTGCTGTTCGATCCGGAACTGCCTGTCCGTACCTTGCCCTTGGCGAACCGATACATCACCCGAATGCAAGCAGTGTATGCCACCATAGATTATCTGGCATTGCGACTGCAGGACGGTCCTGCAGGTAGCGTTTGGAGCGACCTAGCCGGTGGCGACAAGCTAAATGCGCAGCGTCGTCAGCGCCTAATACGTGAACTGCGTAGTGTTCTTGAAACCGAAGCGGGTAGCCGGCGTCTCTCCGACTATTTGCGCCGCGCGCTGCGCCTGTCTGACGAGGAATTGTCGGCAATACTTTGGGAGTACCCGCGACCGTTGTTGACAACTGTGCTGCCGACCGCGCTCCGGCGTCTAGCGAGCCACTGGAGTGCAGACGGTAACCCGCAGGAGGATTACAAAGCCTTCAACACTCCGTTACCGGACTTTATTCCGGGTTCTCTTTTCGCTGACCTCAATTTAGCGGAGGTCGCCATCGACCTGCCAGAGTCGCACTCGGCAAATCCTTCCAATGCATCTGTAATGTCAGTGTTCGCCGCACTGCGCGAGTTCGCGCCCGGTCGCGTCAGCCGGCGCTATGGAGTGCGCTATCGTACTGAGCGCCACTGGATCGCACCGTCGCCGGACTTACAAAGCGGATCTGGCATCTGTAGCGATGTCTTTGGCCTCGATGTCGATGCCATCGGTAAGCACGTGCTGCTAGGGGAGTATCTGGTACGCCGGGGCGGTAAAGCGGTAGCTCTGCCAGTTTACCGCCCGGTACGCTTGGCACCGCAATCCCCCCCGGCGGCAGTGAGAGACTCGTCGAATGCCTCCTTGGAATGGCATAGCCAAATCGTCGCCACCATCGAACCGGGCTGGCTGACGCCGCCCGCAGGCAGTCGGTGGGCAGAGATCGTCACCCGTATCGGCTTTTTTACTCACTCACGCCATGCTCCAGTAGAGATTCGACGCTTCGCGGTGGGCGCTTCGGCGGAGATTGGTGTTGGCGCGGAGAAGGTGCGGACCGACACGGTGTTTCAACGTGAGAACCAAGCGGTGGGTCTGGGAGCGCAATTTGCCGCCGACGGTATGGTGTTCCAGATCGATATCCCTCCCGATTTGCACCTACGCCAGATTCCGGGTGACGAAGCGAAGTGGCGCGCAGTACGCAGTGCTCGGTTCATTGACCTTGCTTGGCGCGGTGAGCGCTTGGCCATGATTGCAAGCCCCTTCATGCGCGAGTGGTTAGCACAGATTTACCTGTCTGCCATGACCTATGAAGCGATGCACCGACAGATCGGCTTGGCCGAGGCCGACGCCTCTATTCGACAGGGTCAGGCATCGATCTCGCTTCCAGATGTGCTGGGCCTGTTATTTCAGTCGCAAGTGGTCGAGGTGCAGGGCGGCGACGAGACGGTGGGCAGTCCAGAAAAGTTACGCCAGGAACTGGATGCCTGTCTGCGCGATCCCATCGTGATTGCGGAATTGCACGAGTTTGGCGCCATGCTTTGGGAGCCAATCGATTCCGGCTGGGAACCGTGGCTACGTGGGGTCTACCATTCCACGCTTGCTGCAGCACTTCTACGTTCGATTACCGACCTATGCCCGAGCATCGATCCGGAAGACCTGACGGTCGACTTAGAACGCGGCCCGGCACTCCCCGGCCAAGCCGTCGGCTTTGACTCAGAAACGGTGGAGGCTTGGTTTACCGAGCGCAGTCCGGGGGGCAACGGACTGATCGAGGAATTTATGCGGCGCTATGCGGAAGATCCGCGCCGCTTCTTCGCTACCGTACGCGCCAATCTGAGCATGGGCGAGTTCGAGTTGATCGACCATCAACTCAAACAAATGGTCACCCTGCTGGCTGAGGACAATGGTACCGGAGATTCGGAAAGCGCCGCACTGGCGCGCCAATTCCGTGCCGCCGCCAGCCAGGAAGAAATGACACAGTCCTTCCAACGCTTACGTCGGGAGTTGTTGCAGGAAGGTTTTTCCCCCTTCCACGGTTTTTTAGTGGCGCTTGGTAACCGTGTTCTGCGACCGGGATCGGGCGCGGCGACGGATCTCTACCTTTCCCGAGTGCTTGATCATTGGCAGAGTGAGGAGGCGCGTATCGGCATAGAGGTCGATCTGCGCGTTATGAGTTATTACCTAAGCCAATCGGACGATATCGATCGTATTGTGTCCGACATCGGCTCCCCTCCAGGCAACGACCGCGCGGCTTGGCGCATTGGCGCTATCTATGGCCTCTTATGGCCCCGCGGTCGGGCGATTCGCCAGTCCGCACTGAAGATAAGAAATCCCTTCATTGAATTGCCTTTGATCGAGCGCCTCTTAGTGGTGGAAACCATCGGCGACGACCGTGTCTGCATTTCGCTGCTGGACCGTGACTGGTTGCTGCGAACTGCCGAACAACTCAACGCCGGCCGCCAAGTTACGTTGACCTGCCCGGAAACCGAACGTGTTCGCCTAGCTTCCGCGCTCAATGCACTGGTAACCAATCCGGTCGAATCCGGCTACTTGCGCGCTTATGCCCGCCTACAGGGCATCCGCCAAACCCAATCAATGATCGAAGCTGATATTGAACTCGTCGAGGCAGTGCAATGAACACTCTCCATCGGCGCATTTTCAAGACGCAAACCACTGGCGTCACCACGATCCAGGAGTTATTGCAGACTATGTTCGTGGCCGAAGTGTTGCAACCCGGCCACGAGATTTGGATCGTTTCTCCTTGGATCAGTAATGTTGTCTTGATCGACAATCGGTCCGGTAGCTTTGATGCCCTCAATCCCGAATGGGGGAGGCGAGAGATCCGCCTCGCCGATGTCCTTGTGACTCTGATGAATTACGGTACAAAAGTGCATATCGTCACCCGTAACGAAGCCAGCAACGATGCTTTTCGTACCCGGATCGCCGATTTGACTCGTGAGCATAGTCTGGAAGATCAATTCGCGGTGCACATCCACGGCCAATTGCATACCAAGGGCATCCTGCTCACGCGTTGCCTGTTGATGGGTTCAATGAACCTGACCTACAACGGCATGATGATCAATGACGAATGGGTCGAGTTCTCCCTCGATCAGCACGATCTTGGTCGAACCCGCCTTGAATTCGCCCGCTACAGGGAGGCAGCATGATTGACGTTTTGCCCTCTCAGGAAAAGTCCTGGCTAGGGCGTTTTTTCTTTGGGCGCAATGCCCTGCACTTGGAAGCCATTGTCGGTGGTAGCGCGCCGGCGGCATGGCTGGAGCAGGTAAACCCGTGGATCGCAACTTTTGTTACTCAAGGCTACCAATCGCCTATTGTGCTGCCGGTATTCGATGCTGATGGGCCGTCTCATTGGTATGCAATGGCTAGCAATGAGGCATCGGCAGTTGCATTGGTGCAGGAGTTGACAGCTGTTGTCGGCCCAAGTTACAGCGATTTCCGTGGCCAACCACTGCAGGTCGATTCTGGCGACGAACTCGAGTGTGCCTTGCAGAAACGCTTTGGCCGTTTCGTATTCTGCTTGCGACCAGTGAATGCGGCAGCGCGCGGCGATGTTACACAATCCTTGCAGTTGTATCTTAGTTTGCTGCGCCGCCGCCCAGACATCCCTGACCGCACGCAACGGCCGTTCGGCAAGATCCGTGCTGAGTTTGATCGGGCGCTACTGGCCGGTAACGAGGCAGATGCTCAATATTTACGCCACGAATTGGTTGCCAGCGGCCGTATTGATGTTGAACAGCACAAGTATTTGGATATTCGCATGCTGGCCGGCCTCGGTCGCCAGTTTCAACTGGCGCACGATTACTCGCTGATCAAGTCTGTTCTAGGTCTGTCTTTACCTGCTCAGACCATCACCGACTTGGTCGAGGCGCTTTATGCAACTTATATCGCAGCCATCGAGGATGACCCGAATGTCGAAACCATCCTGACCGTTTTTCGAAATGACATCGTGCGTCACTTCGGCCCGCTGTTTAAGGAACGGAAAGGTGTTCGTCAACCTAATGTACTGAAGGCCTTCCTGCTTTATGAACTTGTGCAGGACGAACCGAATGTGGCGCGTTGCAGGGCCATTGCTGCCGCTTATCCGGCTCAAGCCGGGCCAGAACTGATCGAGTATTGGTCCAGCCGTTTGGAGCCTGCCCCGTCGTTGCGTTCCGATGTCTTTGAATTGGCACGTCAAGCCTTAGCCGATGACGACTATGAGTTGGCGCTGCAGTTGTCGTTTGAATCCTTCCCCAGCGCTTGGACGTACAGTGCCATGCTGCGTTGCGCAGTGGAACTAGAGGATATTGAAACCACTCGGCGGGTGCTCGAAGCGGTGGATAATGCACCCGAAGCCGCGCGTGCAACATGGACAAAACGTGATTTGAGCAGACTGCAGCAGTTACAGTCAGAGCCGTCAGAAGCGTCACAAGAACGTCCTGACACCGATTGGATGTCCTGGGTTCGCTATGTTGAAGCCGGGCGCTGTGAGCGTCCTCCACTGCAGATCCTGGAGGAGGCACTCACGCGTTGGAGTGCTGAGGCCTATGCTTCGGATCCAGAGGCCTGCCGTCAGTTGGCCGAGAAGATCGGCAACGCGAGCGGTGAGGCAGAATGTGTGTTTCGCGATGCCTTCGGCGTCCTGGTGGAGTTCTTTGTCGATCGCTTGGCACATCCAGTGCGTGGCTTCATACCGCTTTACACTATGCTAATCCGCATCGTTGCATGGAATGGGGTGGTCTCGGCCAATGAACTCGAATTGGTCTCTGCTCTCGTACAGGCGTTGGTCAGCCTTGGTCCCTCGAAGGACGACTACGCCGAAGCGCTCGATGCCTACTCTGAAATAATTACCGCGAACAGTACTCCCAGTAACATCGACTGGGCGCTGAATGCAGCTGAAATGCTGGCCCTGCATGGATCTCCAGACAGTGAATCGCGACTGCGGTTTTTTATGGCAGTCGTGGAGTTGGCGCGCACCCAGAATCATCGTCTCAAGCCGACTCAACATGCAATCCTGTCTCTACTGGCAAAGGATTACAGTTGTACCAACTTGCTGGAGTCCTTTTCCTTTCAGGAAGAGGGGCATGCGGAAACTGCGCATGCTGATTTCGACGGTTTAATCGGCATCTATACGCTGACTGAATCCGCCGGGCAGCGTGCGCGTCAATTTCTGCGAATGCTCTTGCCATTGGCACGGGTAGAGTTGAATGCCGACGTGGTAGCAACTGACAGGCTTAAGCATCTGGCGGTAACCGCCGATATCTTCGTTTTTGCTTGGAGAAGCAGTAAGCACCAGGCCTATTACGCGGCGAAGGAAGCACGCGGCGACCTGCAAACCCTGCTCCCCATGGGGAAGGGAAGTGCCAGCATTTTAAGTTGTGTGTTGACGGAACTCGAAAGGCTGGGGTGAAGCATTTAAGCATCGAAAAACTGCAGGTTGGGGGGGGGGGCGGCGAGAAAACTAATTGACTCTATGCCTGTGGAGTTTTGGAAGGGGGAGTGGATGATAAAAAATTTGGATGCTCTGCAGGCAGGGACGTTGTTAGTCGCGATGTGCGTGAACTAAAAAGACAGCTTATAAGTAATTATTATAGAATATTTTTGATGTAGTGGCAGTCCTATTAATCTAAATGTCAATGAATAGAGGTGGGATATTTTTTAATTTCTAGCAGATGGAGGTGCTTGAGGGCTAAGAGATATTCAACGAATATCGCTGGTGTTTCTTGGTTTGCACGACATCGCTCGTTGTTATCGGTGTTGTATTGAGGTTTATATTGTGTTGGTTGGGCGCGAGCTTTAAATTTTTTAGTGTCTTGCTAACTAGCGTTTTGTTTTTTATAATTTTTAATGGTTCTTGTAGTTTTTGTGGTGAGGTGTTTGTGGTTGGTTATGAAGGTCTATTGGTGGTTTAAGGTATTTTTAGTATTTTATGTTGTTGCAAGCCTAGACGCCATTTAGGATTGCTTTTGCAGTATTTGATGGTTTCCTCAATATTATTTTTTTTATTTTGGTTGTCCATTGGTTGGAGGTAGAAGTTTTTGAAGTCTAGGTGCTCAAATTGATTGGGCATCGAGTCGGGCTGCGGGAATACAAGTTTTAATTCGTCACCTTTAGTTATCTTTAGTTGTGCGGTGGATTTTGGGCTTACACAGATCCAGTCAATACCTTTGGGTGGTGCGATAGTTCCATTCGTCTCTACGGAAATCGTGAAGTCTAACTCATGCAGAGCGGCAATCAATGCGTCATCGACCTGAAGCAAAGGTTCTCCGCCGGTTAATACCACATATTTATGATGTTGATGGGATATAGGCCAGAACGAATCAATGGCATGGGCGAGGGCTTCAGCGTTTTTGAATTTACCCCCACCTTCACCATCTGTTCCCACAAAATCGGTGTCGCAGAATGTGCAGACCGCGTTTGCTCTGTCCTGTTCTCGTCCGGACCAGAGGTTGCATCCAGCAAATCGGCAGAATACCGCGGGTCGACCCGCTTGGTTGCCTTCCCCTTGAAGGGTATAAAACATTTCTTTGATGCTGTAAGTCATTTTATTTACTCATCTGATTCAAATAGGCGGCGAGTGCATTGATCCGCCACCGCTGAACCATCGTCAATCTCGTTCTTGAATGTACTGCTCATACCCAGTTTTGCGCAGTTCGCAGGCTGGGCACGTTCCACACCCGTAGCCCCATTCGTGTTTAAGCTGTCTAGTCCCGAGGTAGCAGGTGTGGGACTCTTCTTGAATCAGGCTAACAAAATCTTGACCGCCTAGGTTTTCAGCCAAACGCCAGGTCTGAGCTTTGTCGAGCCACATCAAGGGGGTTTCAATGATCACGGGAGTGTCCATTCCGAGACTCAAGGCCACCTGGGTGGCTTTAAGGGTGTTGTCCCGGCAGTCTGGGTAGCCTGAGTAGTCGGTTTCGCACATTCCCCCGACCAGCACTGTGAGGCCCCGTCGGTAGGCAATAGTGGCTGCGAACGTCAAAAACAGCAGATTCCTACCGGGTACAAACGTATTGGGAAGTCCATTCTTTTCAAACTCAATGGTTTTCTCAGCGGTCATCGCGGTATCGCTGATCTGGCCGAGTAATTTGAGGTCAAGAACGTGATCCTCACCGAGACGCTGGGCCCAGTTCGGAAATCTGTTACGTACCTCCTGCAAGATATTCAGCCGACATTCGAGTTCGATTCGATGCCTCTGGCCATAATCAAAGCCAATGGTCTCGACATGCTCGTAACGTTCCAGCCCCCAGGCAAGGCAGGTGGTTGAATCTTGTCCGCCTGAAAAAAGAACTAAGGCTTTGGTGTGCATACTGCTCTCCTCGGAACTGGGTCTGATTTAGCGGCGTTTCAATTCTTGCTTGAGTTTTTCGGTCAGATACTTAGTGAGCAATCCGATATCAGTGGGCGTGTTCTGGATACCATTCCAGGGGCGGCGGTCGGTTTCAGAAATGTGCCAATCACCACTTGTCCATGCTGTATGAGGTTTCAAAAGTTTTAAACCTTTGATAAAGCCTTCCTTGCTGGTTGTGCCTTGATCGGAGTAAAGCAACTCCATAACGAAGCTCAAAGAAACCAGACCCGCCCCGTGCTTCAAACGTGAATTCCTGGGCGCTAGTCCTTCCCATTCCGATTTGAAAACTACACGCACGGCATGGAAGAAGTTATTGATAAGTTCGATGCTGCGCCCCTCAAAGTCATCAAACTTCATGAAGCTACGAATCGCGCCATCATTCGCAGAATTCATCACGAACTTCTGCATCGCCATGTCGCTTAGTACTCCTTTGGGATTCGTATGTTGCTTGATCTCGCCAAATAGAGAGGAGTTAGGCAGAAAATTCAACAAATCAATAATGCGAGCAGCAAATTTACGACTGGTGAACCGTTCTGGCAGGCCGTCAACAGTCGGTAAAAGCTCATAGATCAGCGATTTTGGCAGCGGTCGAGTATTGTTGACGAGTACAAACTGCTGCCGCAACTCGTTGTAATCTTTACAAATCAATGCAGATACGAATACCTGGAATCCAGGTTTCTCCATCGTCGCAAGGGCACTGAGTCGTTGTTGTCCATCGACCACGAAGCCTGGCTTGGATTCGGCAGTATCAATAACGATTTCTACAATACCCTCGCCGAGATCTTTAATCGTTACTCCATCCAGAAAGGCCAAGATAATTGCGTTAGGAAGCAATGCATCGTCGCGCTGAAGATAGTCACGAATATCTCTGATGTGCGACGCGACTTGATGGCGCTGAAAGCCTTTGAGGTGACCTTCTTCATCGCGGCCGACTCTCTCAATTTCAGAAAACTCTAAAATTTCATTTGGAGTGGCCGCAAACGAAAATACATCATGCCCGAAGGCCTGTTGGGCGCGTACACCCTTAAATCGATAAATCATTGTTTCGAAAGTTCCAGAGTTTTCTGAAGGTGGCGGTGGTACACGCCTAAGTTATGAAATCCGCGTCTTTTGTTTCGATTGCTGGCTCGAAAGATAATAGTTTCGATACCCGCTTGCTGACAAATCGAACATTGGCATTTTTGCCACGGTTTATCTCTCAGCGTGGGTGAGATTAGTCGGACGTGCTTGGCGATTTCTTTTTCCATTTCTAATGATGACGATATTGAGCCGGAAAGAGTCAGTCGGAGATAGTCTACCAGCACGGCTAAAGTTGAATCAAAGTCGAGCAGGTTTTTATCGTAGTCGCGAATCGCTAGCAACGCTGCTTTTTCTTTGATTTGTAACTCTTCTGCGCTCAAAGTACCTTTTTTTATTCCTTGCATCAGGCGTGGATTTTCAATCGCCTGAGGAATGCGGATAGCTGTGTAGTAATCCAGTTTATTCGTGTTGTTGCCCATGTAGTAATTACACTTCGCATCTTTAAATGCGCGTATAAGGGGGGAGGTTGAGTCAAAACTGGTAATGCCATATCCGGTGAACTCATGGATGTTCTCGGCTTTAGCAAACCCCAGCAGATGAATATTTGTCTCGGGCTTAAGGACCGCTCGAAGCTCTTTCAGAACCTCATGGATTTGATCGACTTTCAAAGGTACTAGACCTCCGATCGCTAAGTAGCGATACCCCATGTCTTCGAGTTGTTTTGCAGCGTTCGCCATGCTTTGAGGAGACCAACCCTGTACCGCTCCAAGAGGTTCGAAAGGCCATTCCGCCTCCTTCACTAAACGCAGAAACTCTTGCGCATTTTTGAGCGTAATTTCGTACCGAAACAGCACATCTTCCGACTGGCTCAGAGCTGGAGGATTGCTGGAGTCGCAGTTGAATATGATGTGGTCCGGCGAGCAACCGTGGGTGAATCCTGCATCTGAGTAGAACTCTACTACTTCGCTTGGGCTATACGCAGGTGTAGGGTGCTCTACATAGGCGAAAGCCCCGCAGTCACCTAGGACCATCGTATCTTTGAACTGAATGCCATCAAGTCGTAGAAATTTGCGCGCGCCTTCTCTGAGGAAGCGTTGCTGCTCGGAAGTCGAGTACCGAACTTTTGAATTAGCGACACCATTTGCAGGTCGCACTGCACTCATCGAGACCAAGAGCCCATCATAGGGGACAGGGGTCATCATTTCGTGCGCATACTGGTCATCCCAGTATCTCTTCCGGCCCGGCGCATTTCGATCGTTGATGAAATCGTAGTCCGGGTCTACGTAGTCCTGAGTGTCGGCGTATAAAAATTTCATTGGTGAGCGCTGGTCATATAGAGGCGGATCAAGGTTTCTTGCAGCGCCTTGATATCTTGAGGGGTGCTTTGGATTTCATTCCACTGGACATTAATCATCGGCCACTGGCCTGTTGTCCATGCGCAGTAAGGGGCGACTCTGGCCAGTTCTTGTACCACGGCTTCGTAGGTTTCGCGCTGACCACCGATTTTGGCGTAGATCCGATCCATAAGCACGCCCATGGCGATGATCCCCGCTGAGTGCATGAGTCGACTGTTCTTGGATTCAAGTGCCCATGCCTCAGGAAACGTGTCACGCACTGCTCGCCAGAAGGTCGTCAGTAGGTTGTACATTGACTCAACGTTCGCCGCTCCGTCGATGCTGGAGGTGTAGGGAGCCAACGCCCCCAACGGATTACTGATGCTATTGCGGATCATCGTTATTACAGCGGTGTCAGTGATCACTGCTTTGCTATTTTGCTCGGACGACCGCTTTATGAGTTTGTGGAAAGGGGAGTTTGGGTCACGACTAAGAAGGCCGCACAACTCAGCTGGTGCCTTGCGAGCACTCAGTTCGCGGGGCAAAAGGATGCTGCCTGTCTCCGGCAGTAGTTCGTTGATCAGTCGAGTGGGCAACGGTTTTGCCTTGTTGACCAAAATAAATTGCTCGCGCTGGGTGGTCAGGCTGTCGGACACAAAACCGATCACGGGCACAGGAAGATCCGAATTGGCCGCTTTCGCCAACGCCAATGAGCGCTGTTGCCCGTCCACGATCCAGGCAGACCTCATTCCTTCCTCCCTGATAGGGATCGTCAGCGTACCCGCTTGCGAAAGCCCCGCATCGCCTGTCGGCTTGCTACCGCGTGCAGCAACAAAGCGCAGGTCAGGAGACAGCGCTAAGATAATTGCATTGGGGAAAAGTACATTTCCCTGATTGAGGTACTCAGTGATCCCTTTGACATGACTCTTAATCTCGGGGCGCTGAAAACCCTTGAGGGGACTGCTGTCTTCGCGCGACAGGCGGCTGATGTCGGCAATTCGGACCAGGTCAGATCCCCTGATGAATAATGCATACACATCAAGGTTGTCGCCTTGCGTGGTGCGTAGCGCACGCACCACAATCGCATCTTCGCTCGTCATGCTTTGCTCTCTATGCTGTCTTGACCTTTGATGTCCTGCCAGATCCTCCGAAAGCGCGATTGCTCGCACGACACCAGGGCGTCGTCCCTTAAGTAGCGTAACAATCGGGTGGAACTGCCTTGGTAGTCAGCCCACACACACTCAAGCATGTAAGCAATTTCACTGTCCGATGCGCGCCGCCGGATGGTCGTTTTTGCTAGAGATAAAACGTCCATCGCCGCGCTGACGCTCTTTCGAGCTATCTCAGCAGGAGCACTCGACAGTTCAAGAATTTCAATGAAATGACGCAGGGCTCTCTGAGGGAAATCGTTGCGAGTGCCCGGTAGTGTTGAGGTTTCAAGGCGTTCGTCATAAGGCATCGCGATGCGTCGTAAATGGCTGGGAAGCATCTCGATGCCTGGGCGCGAAGTGAATATTCTGAGCTTGTCGATCTGCGTGTCCCTGACTTTTCCGAGGTCTTTGCCTATCAACTGCACATAGTTTGAAGAAAGGGCAATGAGCACCAAGTCGATGTCGGGTTGGCTTACAAGGTCCGCTAGGGCACCTCCCTTTGATTGGGTGACATTCACGGCTTCCCACCAATCTGATGAGCGCACACCCAATTTTTCGAGATGTGGGATGATAGAATTCGGATCCTGAGCCACCGTCAGGTTGTACGGTGGACATCTCCGATCGCCTTCAATCAACCCTAAGCCCGTCGACGCAAACATTAGCTTCGCGGCCAGCTTCGTTGCTACGCGCCTCGCGTCAGAAACGCTTCTGCCTACGTAGAGTGAAGATGCCTTCAGAGTGGTGGGACGTTTGTCTATTTGTCCCTTCCACGCCTTTGCCATGGCTGCAATCGATGAATAACACTCGTCGTTCAGCACCACCGGCGGCAGGCCGTCGAGACGTTTTCGATTGGTGCAGCTGGTGATGATCACGGTTCTCATGGGAAAACTGTAGGCCTGTTTTGACGGGTGTTGCATTTATCTGAGGCTGACAATTTACCATTTAATAACTGTATGGGCCAATGTGCTTAGGCTGGTTTTTATGCGGAAGGGTTGGTATAAGAGCCTCAATACTGCTGCTACCCCCTCTCTGGGGGCCGTTCGATGAAGGAAGAGATTCATTGCTTAAGTTCAGCGCAATCAAGGCGTTACAGAGCCCAACCCACCAAGTGGTATCGTTTGCGGCTACCGTAGAGCAGATTTTGGCGATCGCTAGCATCGATCGAGTCAAGCGTGATGATCGTGGCGCCCTTCATGGCTTCCAGCGGCCACAGGTGTCCAAGCACATACGAGAGATCCGCGACTACCTCTCCCGCCCCGATGCGGTAATGCCCAATGCTGTGGTATTAGCGTTTACCAGTGGAGTCCGGGTGGTGGAAGGACATGGAGCCTATGCAGAAATTGAGGTAGATATTTCATCCGGCCCTCCTGGGTTCGTTGTGGATGGTCAGCAGCGCCTATCTGCGTTAGCTGGGCTCGAGGGGAGTTCGTTCCAGTTACTGGTGTCTGCCCTTGTGTGTGAGAATCAGGAAGAACTTCGCCGGCAATTCATTCTTGTCAACAACACCAGTCCATTACCAAAGTCGCTGGTATATGAACTACTCCCGTCTGTCAGCGGTCTTCCATTCAGAATGACCGCCCGCGCCCGCGCAGCCCGCATCGTGGAAATGCTGAATTATGACGATCGATCTTCTTTGCAGGGACAGATTAAGCAGCATACCAACCCCTTAGGGGTCATCGGTGATACGTCGCTCCAGAAACTGGTAATGAACTCCCTATCTGACGGTTACTGTCGGGAGGTGATTGAGTTGTCAGGAGGTGAGGATCGGTGTTTCTTGGCCATCAGTGAGTTTTTCCAGGCGGTGCAGGAGGTGTTTGGAAATGCTTGGCATGGTCATACTCCTAAAAGCTCTCGTCTCGTCCATAGCGCGGGGATTATTTCCATGGGGTTCGTCATGGAGCAATTGTGTGCTACAGGAGCGCCACTGGCCCCAGTATTCAAGTTAGGCCTTAAAAAGCTACAAGGATATACAGCTTGGACGCTCGGTTCGGGAGAGTGGTCCTTTAAAACAGGTAGCCGGCCATGGAATGGCGTTCAGAATTTACATGGTGATATTCATCTTTTAACTGATCATTTGACTAGGGTGGTTCGAAGTTCGGAACTCGTACCTAGCTAACTGGTGCTCATATACTAATATTTAGGAGGCGTTATGACTACTTTGGTTTCCTCGGATCTGTCTCCAGCCCTGGCCAGTGACGCCAGTGTAAAAGAGTTCTCTGAAGTCATTCTTCATCTGTCCATGGCTTTTCAGGAGGCATTGAGAAGGCTTGCAGGGCAGGACGAAGCTTTCCCTTCGGAAGGGTATGGCATGCTGACTGAAGCCTACGGTTTGCGGACGCGTGCGAATATTCTCTATCTAACGCCATCTACCCATGTGGTGCGGGCATTAAATTTTTCCCAAGCCGCTATGTTGGGGAAATTCGAAGAAATATTGAATTGCCTCAGTGATGTCGCCGATTTGCACACTGTTAACTCCATTTTGGTTTCTGTGATCACCATTGCATCAGCGTTGGGTGAGGGGCGAGCCAAAGTTGTAGAGTTTTTATTTGAAACGTTATGCGTCGATCTTGAGTCTTGGAAGGTTTAGCTTAGTTGTTTGGTTTTTTGTCGCGTGAGATACGGGAGGCACCAGTGGAGATTTTTAAAGAGTTCGTTTTTGAGGCTGCTCATCGACTGCCCAATGTTCCAGAAGGGCACAAGTGTGGGCGCCTGCATGGTCATTCCTTTCGTATTGCAATTTATATTGAGGGCGCTGTCGATAAAACGTCGGGTTGGGTCAGGGATTTTTCCGAGATAAAGGAGATTTTCGCGCCGCTGTATGAGCGATTAGATCATAACTATCTAAATGATATTCCTGGTCTGGAAAATCCGACGAGCGAGGTCATAGCGGTCTGGGTTTGGCAAGAGCTCAAGCCATTGCTTCCAGATCTATCCGCAGTACGTATTCACGAGACATGTACAAGTGGGTGTATCTATAGAGGTCCGGAGGTGTAATCACTCTCGCTTAGAGAACATAGAACTCACAGTGAGCTTCTACTGTATGAAAAAGATGGCTTGATGCTGATAGAACCTTGCTTAGCTAGACTGGCATGCATTCGACCTCAGGCTGGGGGCATGCTTTTTCACCCATACATAGCATGCCCTCAGATATGCCCCCAAGTGTCTCATCCTATGGAAGTGGGTAGGCCTCCATGGTCTATGAAAAGCCAGAAATGATCAGCTTAACAGCCTGCCCAGCCACGCCTAAAGACTCTCAGGATCGCCAAAAAACATCTGAATCCGCGACCGCAACCACCGCTCCCCCGGATCATTGTCCTGCGCCCCACGCCACGCCATGTGCAATTCAAACGTACGCGTTTCAATCGGCAGCTCTTCAGCCCTTACACCACCGGCTGCAGTCAACACCTGCGCGGCATAATCCGGAACGGTGGCGATGATGTCGGTGCCGGTCAGTAGTGTGGCCAGGCCATTGAACTGCGGGACGGCGAGGACGACATGGCGTTTGCGGTCCAGTTGTTCCAGGTGCTCGTCGATGAATCCGCTCAGGTCGCCTGCGAAGGACACGAGGGCGTGGGGGCGGGCGCAGAAGTCGTCGAGGCTCAGTGGACCGGGGATCGAGTCGGCGCGCAGCAGTTGCGGCTTGCTGCGGCGCAGGACCTTGCGCTTGGCGTTGGCGGGCAGGTCCTGGGTGTAGCTGACGCCGACCGAGATTTCGCCCGATGCCAGCAGGGGCGGCATCAGGATGTAATTGACCCGTCGGATGACCAGTACGATGCCCGGCGCTTCCGAGCGCAAGCGTTTGAGCAGGGTGGGCAGCAGGGCGAATTCGACGTCGTCGGACAGGCCGATTCGGAATACCGAGGTGCTGGTGGCCGGGTCGAACTCCGAAGCGCGGCTGACGGCTGTGGAGATGGAGTCCAGCGCCGGCGAGAGCAGGCCGAAGATCTCGGTGGCGCGTGCGGTGGGCTCCATGCTGCGGCCGGTGCGGACGAACAGCGGATCGTCGAACAGCCCTCGCAGTCGCGACAGGGCGGCGCTGATGGCCGGTTGGCCGAGGAACAGTTTCTCCGCCGCGCGCGTCACGCTTCGTTCATGCATCAGTGTTTCAAAGACGATGAGCAGGTTGAGGTCGACGCGACGCAGGTCGTTGCGATTCATACGAAGGGTCTCGGGCCATGTGTCGAATGGAAGCGGGGGCAGGGTGCGATAGTACGAGCAAACGTCGATTTCACGAATCAAAAATTAACAGAAAGATCATTGACCTGCGTTAAATGCCCACATGGGTTGCAATGTTTCGTCGACATGCGAACAATGGCCGCCATCTGCGAATCGCCGCACAAGCGTTGTCCGGCAAGCTGTGCAGCCTTTCAGGGACAATCGATGACAGGCATGTCGACTATTAATAGCCACTGATAGTGTTACCGGCAATGCCCGGATAGAGTTTGTGGCATCAAGGTTTACGAGGCGAGGTTCTCAATGTCCCGCATGATCCGTTTTAACCAGTTTGGCCCAGCCGAGGTGCTCAAGATCGAAGAGCACCCCGACGCGTTGCCTGCACCCGGTGAGGTGCAAGTGCGCGTCCAGGCGATCGGTGTCAGCTGGTATGACGTTCTCTGGCGACAAAATCTGGCTTCCACCCATGCTCGCTTACCAGCCGGTCTGGGGTACGAAATGGCCGGCGTGGTGACTGCGCTGGGCGAGGGTGTCGATGACCTGCGCGTTGGCGACAAGGTGGCCAGCTTCCCCGCAGCGGACGCCAACGAGCATCCGGTGTACGGCGAGTCCATTGTGCTGCCGCGCAAGGCGCTGGTCCGTTACCCGGATGTGTTGACGCCGGTTCAGGCCAGTGTGCATTACACGTCGTATCTGGTGGCTTACTTTGCCTATGTCGATCTGGCACGGGTCAAGGCGGGTCAGTACGTGCTGGTGACCGATGCAAGCCACTGTGCCGGACCTTCCTTCGTGCAGTTGGGCAAGGCGCTGGGTGTACGTGTCATCGCGGCGACCAAGACGGAAGATGCTCGCGATTACCTGCTGTCTCTGGGCGCCGAGAAGGTCGTTGTGACCGAAGAACAGGACCTGTTGATGGCGATCAACAAGTACACCGATAACCGTGGCGTCGATGCGGTCTTCGATGGCCTGGGTGGCCCACAGATGTCGTTGATGGGTGATGTGCTGGCGCCGCGAGGCAGTCTGGTGCTCTACGGTCTGCAAGGTGGCAACCAGACACCTTTCCCGGCCTGCGCTGCCTTCCAGAAGAACATCCAGTTTTACGTTCATTGCCTGGGCAACTTCACCGGCAAGCCGGAACTGGGCATTACTCAGGACGAGGAAGCGCTGAAGCGTGCGCTGCAGGACCTCAACCAACTGACTGCCGACCGCGTGCTGGCTCCGTTGCAGACCCGCAGCTTCCCGTTCGAGCAGGTGGTTCAGGCGCACCGATACATGGACACCTGTCCGATTGGTGGGCGTGCGGTGCTTGAGATCGAATCTGACTGATTACGTACGATTCAATGAACGTTGTCCTGAAGCCTTCCTGTTAAGGAAGGCTTTTTCAATTGAAGTTTCAGAACGACTTCAGGCTGTTTCTTTGTTTGCTACTTCATCAATAGCTTTATCGAAGCGGCAAACTCGCTGCCTCCATCGGCCGCTGTGTAGACCAGATGCAGTTGAATGTCTTCCAGTAGCGCTCTCTCTTTTTTCTCCGAATCTTCGCCATAAAACTGTTTGACAACGCTTTCATCCGGGAACGCCAGCGTCCAGTTCGAGATAGCCCCTGTGCCTTCGAACGGCAGATACCGACCATCGCCGAACAGCAGTTGGCACAGCCAGCCTTCCTTGCCTACACCTCGACCGTCGTCTGACAGTGTTGAAGACAACGCTATTTGCTGCAAGGCCCGCAAATTGGTTTTGATGTGAGGATGGGCCTTACGTGCGCCATAAAGCAGTTTTGCCGCTTCAATATCTGGCTTGATCAGTGTAGTACTGCCTGTTTGAGTCAGGACGGCACTCAGGTTCTGCAGGCTGTTCGGGTTATCGGATTTCAGTTTGAACGACACGGACACATGCGTGATCTGCCTCAGGTAATGTCCGGGATAGTTGCTGTCGAAGTCCTTGGATTGCAGCGAAAAGGAGAGCGGTGTCGAACTCAGTGATTTCAATGTCTGTAGCCATTGATCGTCACTATTACCTAACAGGTCTTTGATCGAAATGGTCTTGTTGATGCTCATGCGCCGCTCGTGGCTTTGCAGATAGGCTGCTTCCATTTCCTGAACGTCGAGTTGCAGCGATTCGCCGGCGAGCATGCCTCGATAATTGTCGTTCCAGGCGCTGGTGCGAATGAACCGAGGTCTGTCGTAGTCGCCCGTTTCAAATCGCCATGCATTTTCCAGAGCCAGACACAGAGAGAGCACCGCATCGTAGGCTGGCGCGTACAGCGTGGATGTGCGCGCCACCATCCAATTGTAAGTGGCAACGGTGGCAAAGCCTGTGGTCAACGAAACATACGTCTCCTGAAGGGCGGTGCGCTGTGCTTTCGATTCCTCAACGCAAATCTGTGCTGCCCGAATCAGTATGTCCTGCTCGGCGACCTCGGCTGCAATGGTCTCAAGCTCATGTTCTGCTATGCCGACCTGCAAATCCCATAGGCGCGATCTGCGTTCGTATTCAGCTTCTGTGGCAAGCATTTCCGATGTGAAACCTACGGCGCGGGTAGCAGCGTGCGCGGCTGCTATACCTGCCCCCACAGCAGCTGACGGTTTGAATCCGCCATTGGCGAGACCAAATATAGTCGGCAGCGAATCCAATGCCCCTTTGACGACCTCTGGTGCAGACATGGCCGTTTCATAAACCGCTGCCAATGCCTTGAACCTCTGCGAGCTGATTTCCAGTGCGGTCCGACTTTCAAGGAGTTGTGAACTGAAGAAAGTCCTTCGAAGCTCCGCTGATTTTTTACTCACGAGCAATGTTTTTCTGACTGCAAGTGCAGCGTTCAGGGCCTCCGTTTGCAGTTTGACCGTAAAGTCCGCCAGCCGTATCTGCTGCTCCTGCAGCTGCACATCGAGCATGACATCCGCTTCGGTTTCAATCAGGTGCAGCAACTGACGCCCCATGTCGATCAGTCGGGCGACTGCCTGCTGCACGGAGGGCAGCAGGGCCTTGAAGCGATGCGCCGGAACGGGGCCCGTGCCATTGCCAAAGGTGGTGCGCAGACCACCGGGCGCCCCCGACGCGTATTGAAATGCTTCGTCACTGGCATAAAAGGGCATGAAGGGCATTATCTTGCCATCGATTGTCAGTGCATGACGCAGATTGAATACACGTTGCTCAAGGGTTTTGCGCAGTTCAACAAGCCTGGGATTGAGGGGGCGAAGGAAATCTGTGCTTCTGGTTTGCGCCAGTTGCCGCGTTGTCCAGGTTTCGCTCCCATTGCTTGTCGGTAGTGCACCGATCAGCTTGAGGGCCTGCTGGTAGCAGAGCCATGCCTGGGTCAGGCTATCTCGGCTGAGCAGCCTGTAATGGTGGTCGCCCTCGCGCTGCCAGTGCTCCACCAGAAACAGAAAGACGGCACGACGATAATGGCGTGACGAGGTGAAAGCACGTACTGCAGGCTCCACATTGCCAGCCAGTTGCCCGGTGCCAGAATCCGGCTCGGCGAGCGGCCGAGTGCTCCAGAGGGCCGGTTCGCCGTGCTCGCCAGGTTCTGTGCGGTACGGATCGAACAGGTGGTCTGTGCACCAGCGCAAGGCGTGCTGAAACTGTTTTTCTTCACTCAGGCGGCACGCCACGAGGAAGGGCAGGTGCAAAAATAGCTCGCGTAGATAGCGACCGTTGGCGCCGTGAAAGTCGACTTGGGTTGTTGCACCTGCGTCTATGGCGGGCTCGTTCAGCGTCTGGGTTTCCCAGTCAAGTACCCGGTCTACTGATTGGGTGACACGACTGACCAGTTTTTTTCCGAACAGGGTGTTGAGACGGATCGTATTGAAAGGTAATTCTTTTGTGCCTGTAAGATCAAGGTAAAGAGCCTGGTCCGAATTCCGGGTTATTTTGCAGTTCGGCGCAGAGACGGTAGTGGCGCTGTAAATTGTTGTCCGGTATATGTAATAAGTATCTTCAAGCGAATCGGCAAGTGCGAAGCGATAAGTTCCAGGTGATTCACAATTAAAGTCAGCTTCAAGCATGGCTGTTCCGTCAAGTTTCTTCCAGCCGGTGTGGAGCGCGAAAAAATTTTCTTCACTCGGTCTCTTCATTAATAATTTAAGGGACCTTGAGCTAAAGAGGATTTTCGTTATTGGTTCTTTTCCGTTTGTTTTGTGTTCAGTTGTTTCTTGCTTTGTGTAAGTGGCCTTGATATGAGCCTTTTTGGAGATGGGATCTATGATCGATAGTTGGAATCGATAGGGGAGGTGTGAAAGGTAGTCGGGCCTTTCTGATGTTGTATTATTTGTTGTGTTGTCATAAAAACCTTTAATTTTATCCAGTATGTTTGGATTTGTTTCATGGTCGACTATTATGGGGCCAATTATTAAGGTTTCACCTGAGTAGATGTGTTGTATTTTGCGAGTCTGGTTGTATTTGCTATGGAGTTCTTGAAAAAAATCTGTCTTACTTTCAGTCGTGGTATGGTTTTCTTTTTTAATAAGTTTGTCGTCAATCAATAATAAGTCGCGAACCCGTACGAAGTAGTCTTTATTTTCGATGCCGATCTTTTGTTTCGTGCTCGTGTCATAAAGTATGATTATGAACCATGGGTCTTTCTCTCGCCCACTGCTCTTGTCGACAACAGCAATCAATCCAGGCTTATAACTTTCATCCTTCAAGAAGTTATTGGTTTCGGGTATGTCCTTGTCGGGCTGTGTCGCGGGCTGTGTCGCGGGCTGTGTCGTGGTTGTCGAATTGGTTGCTGTGGCGGTCGCGGTTTCCTGATTCTCAGGCTGCGTCCCATCCAGACACATCAACTCGTTGGCCGGGCTCCATAATCCGTCAGCCTGTTTGTAGCAGTAATACACCGTTATCTTTTTGAATCGGGTTGGCTTCTGGTCCTGTCCATCGTTGCCGGGAATATAGGTCTTGGCGCGTTCGACCCAGATCACATAGGGTCTGCCTGCGATGATGATCGGGCGGATGACGTCCAGTTTTTGCCCGTCCTCGGTCGTTATCTGGACAATCTGACCGCTGATAGGCAGGCCTATCCTTTCCCATTCGCTCCATGCCAGCGGACTCAGCTGTCCCTTTTCGTCACGCTGGCTGATGTGCAGAGAGCGCCAGTAGTATTCGAGCGGCTCGACATTGGTCCTGCCAATAAAGTGATAGGTGTCCTGTGCCGGGTCTATGCCGTCCAGGTAGCCGCTGACCACTTGCAGGTTGCTGACGTGTTCGAACTTGCCGATATAGTTGGCGACGGCGAGCTGCACCATGTCATCGGTCAGCTTCCCCTGATTCAGCTCATTTTCCAGCTCTATGAAGGCCTTGCTCTTGCCGGGGCGTAAACCGGGATGGATCAGGTTTTCCGGGTGGTTGTTCTGCTGCTGCCAAATTCGCCAGTGGTCATACTGGCTGCGATAACGACGCCAGGCATCATGGGCATTTTTGATCACGCCGGGTGCCGCCGCCTGATAGCCGTTTTCAAGGTGAGCAAAAAAACGATTCAAATAGTGCTGCAGGCTTGCGGTGGCATGTGCAACACGAGTTGTGATGACTTCGTTGGACACTTGCGTATCGGTCAATAAGTAATCTGACAGATCGTCCACGTCCGAACGTGATGAAAATCTGGAATCGGATCTGGACGGCAACTTGACCAGCAGATAGCTTGCCAACGCATCCCGCCAGTGCTCGTCCAGCCGGGCTTCGATATTTTTCTGCTGTATTTCAGTACAACTGCTCAGCAGCTGAGTGGCCACCGAGTGGAAAGTGGAGAACGCGGACTGTTGCGTCAGATTGCTTAGTTTAATGAGCGATTGACACGATACGTTGGTTTTCAGGCAAAGTGATTGCAGTCTCATGACCTGGTCGATGTCGCTGACTGAAACGATTCCTTGAGAAGGATGCAGTTGTGTATCTTTAATGACGTCTGTGTCGGTGTCTGGGGAGCTGCTTTCCGTCTTGATAAAACTTACGCCTATCAGAGGGTTGCCTATGCGCTGGCCGTCGGTAAAGCTGATGACCGGGTTGGCGCCACGTTGTCGTGCTTGAGCTTTGAGTTGTCCCGCAACCTCATCGAATTGATCACGGGTAACAATCAACGGACCCGGATTGTCTTTTATGAATGCGTGGAACTCTTGCATTAATGCTCTTTGTTCGGCTGCCGGATGTTTGGTAATGTCAGTGATGTAATAATAAAGCCATATGACGTACCAGATCTCCGGCTTGGTTTCGTAGCTTGTTTTTGCTTCCTTGCCAAGGTTGGCTATGAAATCCGTAAAGGTCTTATTGGACATGTCGGGTGGTGCTGGAAATACCGGGCCACTGGCTGATGTAATCAGCTCTTCCGGAAGGTCATAGAGTGTATCGATTGCCGCTGATGTTTCTTCCACTCCCCACCCAATGAGCCTGGCCAGGCGGTCCGCAGTTTCGCTGGCGGTCAATCCTTCCGCGCCGTTGAGCGTGTTCAAGCAGGCGAGCACATCCGATTCCTGGTAGCCCAGCCCTTGAGCCCGGTTCACCCAAGCGCGATAGCAACTGAATTGGTAACACAGTTCCAGCGAGGCAGATCCGTTACCGACGTCCATGCATTCCGGAGATTCAAGATAAAGCTCCAGCGCTGCAGGGCTCACCTCAAAAGCACAGATTAATGCCGCATGCCGTCTCAGCTCCGACCACAACATGAATGCCTTCTTGCCAAAGGTCCCTTGAACGCTTTGTTTCATTTCACTGAGCAAGGTCGCCGTGTCGCTATGCAGCCAGCGAAGCAGCAGCAGGATATGTTGTTCGCTCAAGGCAAAACCTGCTGAGTGGACAGTAATCCCGCTCAACGTCCTGGCGATAACTTTGCAGACATCCTCCTGAGCGACCAGCGCACCGTTTATCAGCCCGGTCAGCGTTTTACCCAATGTCAGGAAAGTATCTGCGTCCAGTGTGCCCTCGTGGGCTAGCTTTCCGGCAAGACACTGCGAGACCCTTGCGTTGATGGCCGATTCTCGCGTCTGACCCTTTTCAGAAATGACGGTAATGATCCATCCCTCCGGGCTGACCAGCGCCCCAAGAGCCTGTGTCCAGGTGCCGGACTTATCCAGAAGCGTTACCTGCCGAGCACTCGCTGCATCAATAAGCGCCTGCTCGGTCAGTAATAGCCTTTCCAGACGATCATTGGTTTCAGTGATCAGATTCGACCAGTCCGCAGGCACCGGCGCGGGACGGTCGGTGGTATCGGGAGTTGGCCGGATCAGCATGGCCAGACGCTGCAGACTCACCTTGTGTTGTCTGGACCATTGCGTGACGTTGACCATCGCCATGATCACATCGAGTATGTCTGGCTCTTCACCTGTCTCTGAAAGAACCGGGGTTTCTGCCAGTTGTTTCATAAGACTCTGGTCGGTTGTCAGCATTATTTCGGTAAGCGCCTGACCCTCTGCATCTGAAAGTCTCAGGACTCTTGGCAGATGGACAAAGCGGTAAAGCGCCGAGAAAAGCTTCAGTGTTTTCCCGGTTTTGCCTGCTAACCGGCCGATCAACGAAACAAGTGTCCTGCCGGTCTGTTCATCGATACTGAGCGCCTGGCCTATTTGTGCCAACGTGAGGCCGCCAGCTTCACTGTCTGGATCGAACTCTCCGTTGTCGAGAACCAGCCTCGCCCGGGCTTCGCTCCCGCTATCCGATACGTTGCCACTCATCACGCGGTCGAGGAATGGAAGGGGCTCGCCGGTTGTGTAGACAGGCAAGTCTCCAAGCAGCGCTGCAAATTCCTCGGTTGTCACGTTGAAGCTGGCATGCAGGTAGCGGAATACACCGATGACACGCAAGGTGTTGCGGGTGAAGTGAAAGTCGCTGGCCTGGCCCTCGGCACGCAGCGCTGACATGATCAGCAGATCGACCTCTGCGTAAGGAAGTTTCAGCTCGTGTTGCAAACGGATGATTTTGTACATCCGGTACAGTCGGTCGGCGTTGATGTGGACAAGTTGTGTAGAGAGGTGGTCTGGAGTTTTCTTGAGCGCGATGGCCGGTTCCGTTGCGTTGTTGATGAACGATGCGCCGAACAGATGGCTCGCAGCAGGCGTACCGTCACTGCCCTGGACGAGCCTTGAACGTGTCACGGTGGTCTCGGAACCTGTTTCGGCAGCAGCACCGACAGGCTTCACTGCAAGCGCCTCGCAAAGTTGTAGCTCACTCAGTCCAGTCCGTTGACACATATACGTGACGTCTTCCAGAGCTTTCAGCGCAGCTGTGAAATCGCCGTTTGTCCCGTAGGTGATACTGAAAAAGTCAGGCTTCGAAGTCGCTTGCTGATCCAGCAGCAGGGTGGTGGTTTCAGGGTCAATCCCACTGGCTGACAGCATGGCGCTGCGCAGGCTGGTACTGCGAAAATTCTGGTAGCAGAAGTTCGGGTAGTAGTAGGAGGTCTTTTGCAGAAGATCCAGCGAGTGGACGCCTTTTTCTTCCAGCACTGCCTTGATCTGTTCGAATGGACGGTGAAACGGTAACGCCGAATGTGCATTAGCTTTTGCAATGGCTTCTGGCAGCGGAAGGCTGCCGGCGTAGTTCTTCGCATGCTGTTCCAGTATCTCGTTCACCCGTGTCAGCGCCCGCATGGGGGTATGGGTGCTCTTATTGTCCAGCTCGAGCTGCTGCAGGTCTGGCCGTCTGACGCGAAGCGGTATTGCCTTGTCATCACCCATTACCTCCATCGCCAACGCGTGTTGATAAAGGTCGCTCAAGTAGGCCAGTGGTCCGTCATTGGCGTTCAGGGCGTTGGACGAAGTGGTAAGCGTGATGTTCTGCGGAAACAGACTCGCGTAGTCGGGGTGGGCTTCGGGAGTCGCGGGATTTTTAGGCAGGGCCATGGGTTCACGTTCCTTGTGAGTTTTTAGAAGTGCCCGGGCTTGCCGCAGCACCTTGTAAGTCTAGAGCGTAACCTGAGACCGCGATATTTCGAACGATCAGGCGTGAACTGCCAGAAATGCTGTGTATTCAACGGGCTATTTGCAAACAGGCTGCCCCACCGGTATTCCTCGCTTAGATTATTTTGCTATCAACTCATGTTGACGCTACGCATGGCGCGTGAGCTGCTTCCTTTTGTATTGGTATCGGAAGCCTTATGAAAAACCGTACTAACAGGCGTTATCCCTTGGTGGCGTGTAGTTTGACCCCAATCAGCATGGAAGTACGGTAAAAGCAGCTCTGAAGAGGCTGTCATGTTTATTTTGCGAATAACCGTGTTTAATCCTTCTGTCGGTGACGCCATTGATTAATTGTTTTTTCCTACGCAGGTGTTCATGTGAGGGTAGGCCCAAGCGCGCTTAGGGTTCGGTCCTTTCCGTATTTTCCGGTCTTCGGGCTCGGTTGCTGAGGTATTTAAAAAGTCAATCGGTCAGGCAGTAAAAGTTGTTGTTGATAAACGGAATGTTTAATGCTCCGTGAAAAGAAGAAACTGCACTCTTTTCCGCACATATCTGTGCCTTGTAATTGTTTCAAGGATACTGATAATAGTTGGGTAATTATTACTCAGGGAATGAGTCATGGTCGATTCCAGATGTGTTGGTCAGCCTGATGTTGAATACCGCGTGCGCGTGGTGCCTTGCCTTGATAAACAGGCAGGGGGAACACGATGAGTGCGATTCACGAACAGGCAATGAATTATGTATATCAGCAAGTGCTGCAACGCTTGTTGGGTTATTTCTCGCGGGCCGAGCGTACGGCGTTGCAACTGTTGATTCAGCGGTTGATTGTCGCAGCTGGCGGCATAGAACGAATTTCCACCTTCAAGGTGCTGGTCGCGTTCGGCGGGGGCAAGGACAGTGCCTACACGCTGGCGTTTGTTCGGGCGGCCCAACTGAGCATTGCCTGCCGCGCGCCGGGGACGTTCAATCTGCGTGTAGCCAATCGGCGTCACGCTGGCATGACCCCGGCGGTCATGGACAATATCGACAGAAGCTATGGCGCGCTGTTTCTCTACGATGATCCACGGGTCGAAATGCTGGTTTTCGATAATCAGTACGTCCAGCCCTTCGAGCCGGATCTGCCGTTTTCCAGCGCAGGTCGCGAGCAGAGCCGTTCCGACATGTTATTGGCCGGTCACCTCTCGGCGGGCGATGCGCGCACTACGTTCTGCAACAGTTGCTACCTGGGGCTGGCCGAGTTTCTGGGGCGGGCATCGTGCTGGGGTAAAGGCGTCGATGCGCTGGTCAGTGGCGATTCGAGAAAGGAGCAGAAGCAGTACATCACCTGGATCATGCGTCTGGCGCAGGGCACGGGGCAGGGTGCCGGTCGCTGGAAAAATCAGAGCGCCAACACGGTGCTCAGAACGCTGGAGCATGTCGGCGAGGCGTTTTACCAGGAGTTGTATGGCGACGAAGAAGGGTTGAACCGGGTCGCTCGACCTTCCGGTTCTGCATTCAGGCCGAGCGCGCCAGCGCTGATCGGTATTGCCGACCTGGTCAGTTGCAATGCTGACGAGCACTGGACGCTGCTCACAGAGTTTCTGGGCTTTAGGTTCGACGACCTGTCGTTCAGTTTCAGCGAGTCCGATTGCGCCAACCCATTATTGATGGCGCACATGCGAGGGCTCACCACGCAGTTTCTGCAGGACCGCAGCTATGCCGACGGAATCGCCGAATACCTGACGTTGGCAGGACCCCTGATGCGTGCCAAGCAGATGCCTGCCCGGCTCGTCGAGCAGGCCTTGAGTGCCTACGAGGGCCATGAGCGCATCGAGGCGCGTCGTGATCTTGCCGCCAGTTTCGCTCAGGAAGGCTATGGCCTTAACGAAACGCAACTGATCTGCCTGTTGTTCTCTCCCTTTGTGAACGAAGGGCGCGGACTGGAAGCTTTTCTGCGGCGCTGCCATCCCGGAATGCTGATTGCGCTGCCGGACCTGCACAAGGTGTTATCGGGTGCTACAGCGCCTGATCAGGTGCTTCATTGGTTGATGGACATCAGCGGTCTCACGATCGAGGGACTGCGCAGCCTGTACACCCGGCAACGGGTGGATTTCAACGAGGATGACTCGATCATCGCCCGAATCCGTGCCGCTGACCCTGACAAGCGTCGGATCCTGACGATTGATCCGGCAACCGGTGAGTCCGTGGTGCAGATCCTTTCCGGGCGTTAAGCCTGCGTTGCGACCTTGGCCGTGTCGATGTCGGCATCGGTCGGGTCGCGGCTGCCTGGAATCTCTTATTGGCTGAGCGCCAGGTAATTCTTCGATGAAAAACAAAACGGATTTCGCCTATCAGGCGGTCTACCGCTATCTGTCGCGTATGGTCAACGAGTCGCAGGCTACATCCCCCGTCAAACTGCCCTCACTGCGTCAATTGGCAAAGCGTCTCAAGGTGTCCATCTCGACGGTACAAAGTGCCTATTCGATGCTGGAAAAAGAGCGGCGCGTCTGCTCGGTGCCCAAGTCGGGTTATTACTCGGTCCCTGTCGACAGCGCCGAGAGTCACGCAGAAAGCGACAGTGACGGTTCGCTTCTGGACCTGTACTGCCGAAGCGCTCGCCGTCCGGGTTTGCACCTGCTGGGCAGTGACGAGCCGAGCGCAGTCAAGGAATCGGTCTGTCCGCTATTAATCATGGAGCGGGAGCTGGCGCGGCTGTATCCGCGTCCCGATGGCCTGGGGTATCAGCCTTTTGGTGACCTTGAGCTGCGCGCAGCGCTGGCAGCCCGCTATACCCGAGATGCCGGACAGGTCTGGTACGCCGATAATGTCTATGTAGGGTCGGACCTGCCGGGCATGCTCAAGGCCGTGATTGAAACCCTCGAACTGCGTGGCGCTACGGTTCTGGTGGAGTCTCCTTGTCCGTGGACGTTGTTGCGGATGCTGCAGGCGTTCGACACCCGTGTCATCGAAATGCCGCTGGACGAGCACGCAGGTATTGATCTGGCCAAGCTTGAACAGGTGTTGCTGGGTGAACGAATCGGTCTGGCACTGCTGTCATCGGTGCTCAATCCGGTCCGGGGCAGCATTCGTTCTGATGACAACACCCGGGCTGCAGCCTTGTTACTGAACCGCCACAAGATCCGGGTGCTGGAAAATGACAGCCACAGCGAGCTGTTGTTTGCACGTCAGGCCACCCGTCTGCGTGATCTGATCGACCCACAGCACCTGCTGATTCTGGGATCCTTCGCCAAAACGCTGGGGCCGGAGGCGCCGTATGGCTATCTCTTGAGTCAGACGCTTGAGCGGGACTGGCAACGCTATTTTCTGCAGCGTTCGTTCGAGCTGCCGCCGATTCGCCAGAAGGCCATCGCCAGGCTTTACACGAATGGACGTCTGGACCGGTACCTGGATTCGTTGCGAAGCTCACTGGCCGGGCGAATGCGGAATACGACCGAGCGGCTCGACCGCCATCTGGCACATGCGCTGCGATACGAAATCCCGGCAGGTGGCAGCGGAATCTGGGCTGAAAGTCTCCACACAGCGGACATGCGGAAGGTCTTCGTGTGCCTGCTGGAGCAACGCATTGTCATCAGTCCCGGCGAGTTGTTCAGCCTGGAAGGGCTGCATCGGCAGCATCTGCGTATCGGCTATGCGGTTAACGAAAGTGATGGCTCCGAGCCTCTATTCATCGCACTGGCCGAGGCGTTCGAGCAGGTGAGTGGCAATCAAGTGGCCAAGTGATCGCCCGTCGATCCATTTGTGTTTGCCAGCGCTGTTGCGAGGCTGTTAACTGGACGCCTGTCCAGTACTCATCATTAATGGCTTCTCCTCGCAGTGACTTCGACCGCTCCCGCCCCCGCTGAATCCGTGCCCGTCCTCGACCGTCTGCCGATGCAACGGTATACGGTGGCAGTGCGTGCGTTGTGCGAGTTCACCGCCAAGGTGGGCGACCTCGACCTGCGCTTCACGCCATCACCCACCGCACAGGAAGGTATCGCTGGTCATCGCACGGTCGCTTCCCGGCGGGGTGCTGACTATCAGGCCGAACTGAGCTTGACGGGTGACTACGAAGAACTGACTGTCAGGGGCAGGGCGGACGGCTACGATCCGGGCCGCAATCAGCTGGAAGAAGTGAAAACCTATCGCGGCGAGCTGGACGCCATGCCGGCCAATCACCGGCAGTTGCACTGGGCTCAGGTGAAAGTCTACGGCTGGCTGCTCTGTCAGCAGCTCGATCTTCAGGACGTTACGCTCGCGCTGGTCTATTTCAACATCGTCAGCGAGCAGGAAGCCCTGATTCGAGAACAGTTCAGTGCCGAGGCGCTGCGAGGCTTTTTCGAACAGCAGTGCGCGCTGTTTCTGAGCTGGGCGCGTCAGGAGCTGGCCCACACTCAGGCGCTGCATCAGTCACTGGGCACACTGGCCTTTCCTCATCCCGCGTTTCGTACCGGTCAGCGAACCCTGGCGGAGTCGGTCTACAAGGCCGTGAGCACCGGGCGTTGTCTGATGGCGCAGGCCCCGACCGGCATCGGCAAGACTGTCGGTACGCTGTTCCCGTTGCTCAAGGCGATGCCGGTCCAGGCGCTCGACAAGATCTTCTTTCTGACTGCCAAGACACCGGGCCGAAGACTCGCGCTGGATGCCTTGCAGGTGATCGGCAAAAGCGCACCGACGCTCGGATTGCGAGTACTGGAGCTGGTGGCGCGGGACAAGGCCTGCGAGTACCCGGACAAAGCTTGCAATGGCGATTCATGCCCGCTGGCCAAGGGATTTTATGATCGTTTGCCTGCGGCACGTTCGGCGGCCGTGCAATCGCCCTGGCTGGATCAGGCCGGTGTGCGCGATGTCGCGTTGCAGCATCAGGTCTGTCCGTATTACCTGAGTCAGGAACTGGCGCGCTGGGCCGACGTCGTCGTCGGCGACTACAACTATTATTTTGACCTAAGCGCGCTGCTGTTCGGTCTCGGCCAGTTGAATCAGTGGCGCGTCGCGACGCTGGTCGACGAAGCCCACAACATGGTCGAGCGCGCGCGGCAGATGTACAGCGCCAGCCTCGACCAAAGTACGGTCAAGACGTTGATCCACACGGCGCCTGAGCCAGTGAAGAAAGCCTTGCAGCGCGTGAGCCGACAGTGGACAGCGCTGCACAAGGAACAGACGGGCGTCTACCAGGCCTATGCCCAGCTGCCGGATAAGTTTCTCAACAGCCTCAACCTCTGCATTTCAACCATCGGTGATCATTTCAACGAACACCCACAGGCGGTTGACGTTGCGTTGCAAGGCTTCTATCTGGAAGCGATCGGTTTTGTGCGCATTGCGGAACTGTTCGATGAGCACTTCCTGTTCGACATTGCCAAGCGGGACGTCGGCAGCAAAGGCAGCCTGTCGCGCCTGAGTCTGCGCAATGTGGTGCCCGCGCGCTTCATCCAGCCGCGTCTGACGGCCGCGCGCAGTACGGTGCTGTTTTCCGCCACACTCAACCCGAGCCATTATTATCGCGATCTGTTGGGACTGCCCGCCAGCACGGTGTGGATTGATGTGGAGTCGCCGTTTCATCACGATCAACTGGAGGTGCACATCATCAGTCGCATCTCTACGCGCTACACCCATCGGCAGGCGTCACTGGCGCCCATCGTCGAACTGATGGCGGAGCAGTTCCAGGCACGGCCGGGCAATTACCTGGCGTTCTTCAGCAGTTTCGATTATCTGCAACAGGTTGCGGAACTGATGGCGCGCACGCATCCGCACATCACGCTGTGGCAGCAGGCGCGGGGCATGGGCGAGGGCGAACGACATGCCTTTCTCGAGCGCTTCACCCTCAGCAGTCAGGGCATCGGTTTTGCGGTGCTGGGCGGCGCTTTCGGCGAAGGCATCGATTTGCCCGGTGCACGCCTGATCGGTGCGTTCATCGCCACGCTCGGGCTGCCACAGCTCAACCCCGTCAATGAACAGTTCAAGCAGCGCATGGCGGCCTTGTTTGGTGCTGGCTACGATTACACCTACCTGTACCCCGGCGTGCAGAAAGTCATACAGGCGGCCGGCCGAGTCATTCGCAGCCAGAGTGATCGTGGCGTGGTGATGCTGATCGATGACCGTTTTGCCGAGCACAAGGTGACGCAGCTGTTTCCTGCCTGGTGGCGTCCAGTCGGCTCAAAGACTTAAGGATCGATATTCAAGCGTCGCTGTCGAACTGCCAGTAAACTGCCGCATCGCTCGCGGTTCGTTCGATTTCTTCTGTACGAATTTTCTTTTTTATCCACGGAGGTTGTATGAGTCTCAGTCCTTTCGCCGGCAAGCTGGCACCTGCGCAGTTACTGGTCGATATCCCGAGACTGGTCACGGCTTACTACACCGGCCAGCCCGATGCTTCGGTCGCCACCCAGCGTGTTTCGTTCGGCACCTCCGGGCATCGTGGCACCTCGTTCGAACTGAGCTTCAACGAATGGCACGTTCTGGCCATCAGCCAGGCCATCTGCCTGTACCGTCAGGACAAGGGCATCGACGGCCCCCTGTTCCTGGGCGCCGATACCCACGCACTGTCCACTCCGGCTGCTGCCACAGCGCTTGAAGTGCTGGCGGCCAATGGCGTGCAGGTGATGATTTCCCAGGGCGACGAGTACACGCCGACGCCTGCGGTTTCCCACGCGATCATCTGCTACAACCGTGGCCGTACCTCAGGTCTTGCGGACGGCATCGTCATCACCCCGTCGCACAACCCGCCCCAGAGCGGCGGCTTCAAGTACAACCCGCCCAACGGCGGCCCGGCCGACAGCGACGTTACCAAGTGGATCGAGAACAAGGCCAACGAATTGCTGGCCGAGAAGATCGTGGGCGTGTCGCGCATGAGCCACGAAAAGGCCCTGCGTGCTGACACCACTCATCGTCATGACTACGTCAATACGTACGTGGCAGACCTGAAGAATGTCATCGACATGGATGCCATTCGCGATGCCGGACTGCGCCTTGGCGTCGATCCGCTGGGCGGCGCCGGGGTCAACTACTGGACGGCGATTGGCGAGCATTACGGCCTGAACCTTGACGTGGTGAACAAGTTCGTCGACCCTACCTTCCGCTTCATGAGCGTCGACTGGGATGGTCAGATCCGTATGGACCCTTCGTCCAGCCATGCCATGCAGAGCCTGATCGGCCTCAAGGATCGCTATCAGGTCGCCTTTGCCTGCGACCCCGACCACGACCGCCACGGCATCGTGACGCCGACCGGCGGCCTGATGACGCCTAACAGCTACCTGGCGGTGTCCATTGACTATCTGTTTCAGAATCGTCCCGAGTGGCGCGCTGACGCAGCCGTCGGCAAGACAGTCGTCAGCAGCGGTATGATCGATCGTGTTGCTGCGCGTCTGGGTCGTCGTCTGTACGAAGTGCCGGTAGGCTTCAAGTATTTCGCTGACGGTCTGTTCGAAGGTTCGCTGGGCTTTGGTGGCGAGGAAAGCGCGGGCGCTTCGTTCCTGCGTCGTGACGGCACGGTCTGGACCACCGACAAGGACGGTCTGATTCCGGCGTTGCTGGCGGCAGAGATCACTGCACGTACCGGCCGTGATCCGAGCGAGCACTACCAGACCATGACCGAGCAGTTGGGCAAACCGTATTCGACCCGTGTCGATGCCAAGGCCAATCCGCAGCAGAAGGCGTTGCTGAGCAAGCTGTCGCCGGAGCAGGTCACCTCCACTGAACTGGCGGGCGAGTCGATCCAGAACGTGCTGAGCAACGCGCCGGGCAATGATCAGGCGTTTGGCGGCGTGAAAGTCATGACTGAAAACGGCTGGTTCGCGGCGCGCCCATCGGGCACTGAAGACATCTACAAGATCTACGCCGAGAGCTTCGTGGGCGAGGATCACCTGAAGCGTCTGGTCGAAGAGGCCCAGGTGCTGGTGGACAGCGCGATTTCTGCGAAGTAATCGCTGAGAGGTCAAATTAACGGCCCGCCTGCGTTCGCGCAGGCGGGCCGTTTTCGTCAATCCCGGTAAAAAACCTGCACCAGGTGGTAGCCGAACTTGCTCTTGATGGGGCCGTGCACGGTGCGCAGCGGCTTTTTGAAAATCACCTGATCGATGGCGCCGACCATCTGTCCTGGCCGGACTTCGCCCAGATCGCCGCCGCGTTTGCCGGACGGGCAGCTAGAATGCTTCTTGGCCAGTACATCAAACGCCTCGCCCT
Source organism: Pseudomonas viridiflava (assembly GCF_900184295.1). Classification (NCBI taxonomy): domain Bacteria; kingdom Pseudomonadati; phylum Pseudomonadota; class Gammaproteobacteria; order Pseudomonadales; family Pseudomonadaceae; genus Pseudomonas; species Pseudomonas viridiflava. Next base: position 3,201,764 of record NZ_LT855380.1, on the reverse strand, counting down.
TGGCGATACGCTGCTTGAGCTGTTCGGCCTCTTCGGCAGTTTTCACCAGGATATGGCGGGCCTGTGCTTTCATGTCTCGATATCCAGCAACTGTAAAAGCCTGCCATTATGCCTGTCCTTGCGGCATCTGGCGCTCAGGCGACAGGCAAACGTTTTTCCACCCTGATTTCGTACGGTAGTGATTATGGATTTCCCGGCGTTGTTGAAGATTCTGGCCAGTCAGGACGGATCGGACCTTTATCTTTCCACCGGAGCGCCGCCCTGCGCCAAGTTCAATGGCGTGCTCAAACCGCTGGGCACCGAAACCCTCAAGCCGGGCGAAGTGGCGAAGATCGCCCAGGGCCTGATGGATGAAGAGCAGAAGCTGGAGTTCCTGCGCGAGCTGGAAATGAATCTCGCCGTTTCACTGGCGGGCATCGGGCGTTTCCGGATCAACATCTTCATGCAGCGCAACGAAGTGTCGATCGTGGCGCGTAACATCAAGCTGGACATTCCGCGCTTCGAAGACCTGTATCTGCCGCCGGTCCTGCTCGACGTGATCATGGAAAAGCACGGCCTGGTGCTGTTCGTCGGTGCCACCGGTTCGGGTAAGTCCACCTCATTGGCGGCGCTGATCGACTACCGCAACCGCAACGCCAGCGGCCATATCATCACCATTGAAGACCCGGTCGAATTCATTCACCGGCACAAGAAGTCCATCGTCAATCAGCGGGAAGTGGGCGTTGATACCCGCAGTTTCAGGGCCGCGCTGAAAAATACCCTGCGTCAGGCGCCGGATGTGATTCTGATCGGCGAGATCCGCGACCGTGAAACCATGGAGCACGCGCTGGCATTCGCCGACACCGGGCACCTGGCGATCTCGACCCTGCACGCCAACAATGCCAACCAGGCGCTGGACCGGATCATCAACTTCTTCCCGGAAGAGCGCCGTCCGCAGCTGTTGCATGACCTGGGTAATAACCTCAAGGCGTTCGTGTCCCAGCGTCTGGTCAAAACCCCGGATGGCAAGCGCCGTGCTGCGGTTGAGGTGATGATGGGCACGCCGACCATTCGTGATCTGATCCAGCGTAACCAGTTGAACGAGCTCAAAGGGATCATGGAGAAGTCCGGCAGCCTGGGCATGCAGACCTTCGATACTGCGCTGTTCAACCTTGCGGTGGAGGGCGCGATCAGCGAAGAGGAAGCGCTGAAGCATGCGGATTCGCAGAACAACGTGCGCCTGCGCCTCAAGTTGCACGGCGAAAACGGAGTGAACACCCTCACGACAGCGCCTGCTGCGCCGACCGGTTCGGCCAAGCCGAGCATGGTCGAGTGGGGGCTGGTCGACGACGAGCCCCCGTCCCAGAGCTGAGCGGCAACGTCGCTACTGAGCCAGCCAGCCGCCGTCCACGTTCCAGGCTGCGCCACGCACCTGAACTGCCGCATCGCTGCACAGGAAGAGCGCCAGCTCACCCAGTTGCTGCGGCGTGACGAAATCCAGTGATGGCTGCTTTTCCGCCAACAGGTCGTAACGCGCCTGTTCGGTTCCGCCTCGCTTGTCGATCTGCTGCTGTACCAGCGGGGTCAGCACCCAGCCGGGGCAGATGGCGTTGCAGGTGATCTGGGTGGAGGCGGTTTCCAGCGCGACGACCTTGGTCAGGCCGATCACCCCGTGTTTGGCCGCCACGTACGCCGCCTTGCCGGTCGAACCGACCAGCCCGTGCACCGAGGCAATGTTGATGATCCGCCCCCAGCCTTTCCTGCTCATGCCCGGCAGGCTGAGGCGCGTGGTGTGGAAGACCGAGGACAGGTTGATGGCGAGGATCGAATCCCAACGCTCGACCGGAAACTCTTCCACGCTGCTGACGTGCTGAATACCGGCGTTATTGACCAGAATATCGACGCCGCCGAACTCACGCTCGGCATAGGCGATCATGTCCGCGATCTGCGCCGGATCGCTCACGTCGGCTGGATGATGGCCGACCTTGCCGCCAGCCTGTTCGACCTGATTGATCACTTCGGATGTGTCACCAAAGCCGTTGAGGATCACGTCGGCGCCAGCCTTGGCCAGTTCGACCGCGATACCCAGACCAATGCCGCTGGTGGAGCCGGTCACCAGTGCGGTTTTGCCTTGCAGATTCATAATCGATTCCTTACACGATGCCGGTGGCGTAGAACGTTGCAATAACGACGAATACCGCCAGCGTCTTGATCAATGTGATGCCGAAAATGTCCTTGTAGGCTTCTCGGTGGGTCAGCCCGGTCACCGCCAGCAGGGTGATCACTGCGCCGTTGTGCGGCAGCGTGTCCATGCCGCCGCTGGCCATGGCGGCCACCCGGTGCAGCACTTCCAGCGGGATGTTCGCGGCGTTGGCGGCGGCGATGAAGTTCTGCGACATGGCGGCCAGGGCGATGCTCATGCCGCCCGACGCGGAGCCGGTGATGCCAGCCAGCAGCGTGACGGTGATCGCTTCATTGACCAGCGGATTGGGGATGCTTTTGAGACCATTGGCCAGCACCAGAAATCCTGGAAGCGAGGCAATGACTGCGCCGAAGCCGTACTCGGAGGCCGTGTTCATGGCCGCCAGCAACGCGCCGCTCACCGCGCTTTTGGTGCCTTCAGCGAGCCTGCTTTTAATGGCCCGGAAGCCGAAGATCAGCACCATCAGAATACCGACCAGCAGCGCCGCTTCGACCGCCCAGATGGCCGTGACCTTGGCCACTTCGGTCTGCACCGGTGCCGCCATGCCTGGCAGCGCGAGCGTGTGGGTCTTGCCGTACCACTGCGGAATCCACCAAGTGAACAGCAGGTTCATGACGCCCACGGCGACCAGTGGCGACAGCGCCAGCCAGGGATTGGGCAGCTTGAGGTCAGGGGCAGTCTCCGGTTCGTTGCGCAGTTCGGTGCCGTAACCTTCACCGGCACGTTGTGCCTTGTTGCGCTGGCGTTGCAGATAAAGCATGCCTGCGCTGAAGACGAAAATGGAGCCGATGAGTCCGAGCCACGGTGCGGCCCATGCGGTGGTGTTGAAGAAGGTGGTCGGAATGATGTTCTGGATCTGTGGCGTGCCGGGCAGGGCGTCCATGGTGAACGAGAACGCGCCCAGAGCGATGGTGGCCGGGATCAGGCGCTTGGGGATGTTGCTCTGCCTGAACATCTCCGAAGCGAACGGATAGACCGCGAAAACCACGACGAACAGTGACACGCCGCCGTAGGTCAGCAGTGCGCAGACCAGCACGATCACCAGCATGGCCTGACGCATGCCCAGCACGCCGATGGCGGCTGCCACAATGGAGCGTGAAAACCCGGACAGCTCGATCAGCTTGCCGAACACTGCGCCCAAGAGGAATACCGGAAAATACAGCTTGATGAAGCCGACCATCTTGTCCATGAACACCCCGGTGAAGGCCGGGGCCACCGCCGAGGGATCGGTCAGCAGCACGGCACCCAGAGCCGCGATGGGTGCGAAAAGAATGACGCTGTAGCCGCGGTAGGCGGCAAGCATCAACAGCGCAAGGGCTGCGAGGGCGATGAGAACGCTCATCAGGTGTCTCCTGTTGTTATTGTTTTTGATGAAACCGGAACAGCTGCAGTCGACATAGCGGGTTTCGTGCCATGTGAGCAAGATGTTGAAATATATGAGTATTTTCAGTCTGGCCAGAATGCAGACCGAGGTTTTGTCTATAAATAGAGACAGATAACAGTGCTCAGGTCTGCAGCGCGGCGATCAAGCGATCATAAAACGCCTGATTACGGGAGATTTAGCGCTATCTCCCTAAAGAGACTGCTGTCTCTTTATGGAGACTCGGCAATGCCCAAGGTCGTCATTTTCTTGTAGAGAGTGGAGCGCCCCAGGCCCAGTTGGCTGGCTGCCAGCACGACGCTGCCTGCGCACTGATGCAAGGTGGTTTCGATCAGGTGGCGGTCGAAGCGCTGCCGCGCCTCGCTGAACGTCTCCTTTTGCACGAGGCTTCTGACGCTTGCGGCGGTTGCCTTCAACGGCATCAGCGTACCGATGGCTGCCTGAATATCTGCAGCGGTCAGCAACGACTCGTCACTCAGCAGCGCGGCACGCTCCAGTACGTTGCGAAGCTCACGGATATTGCCAGGCCAGGCGTGTCGGGCAAGCACCCCCAGCGCTTCACTTTCCAGCTCATGATGACTGCGCAGTTCTTCCAGAATCGCCTCGCTGAGTGCGGGCAGGTCCTCGAGACGCTCGCGCAAGGGCGGCACTTTGATAGGTAGCACGTTGAGCCGGTAATAAAGGTCGGCGCGAAACTCGCCGCGCTGGATGGCGGCTTCAAGGTCAGTAGATGTTGCCGCGATCAAGCGCACATCGCTTTGAAAGACTTCGTTGGAGCCCACCGGCTCGTATTCCTTTTCCTGCAGCACGCGCAGCAGCTTGCTTTGCAGGGCCAGTGGCATGTCGCCGATCTCGTCGAGAAACAGCGTGCCCCCTTGAGCGATTTTCAGCTTTCCGGGGCGTCCCTTGCGTTCGGCACCGGTGAAAGCGCCGGGTGCGGTGCCGAAGAATTCTGCTTCCAACAGGGTTTCCGGGATCGCGGCGCTGTTGATACTGACAAACGGCTTGCCCGCCCGGGGCGAGGCGTTGTGAATGGCATGGGCCAGCAGCTCCTTGCCAGTGCCGGTTTCACCCAGCAGCAACACGGTTGACTGAGTGTTGGCGCCGCGTCTGGCGCGACGCTTGACCTCAAGCGACGCCTCGCTGGTACCAATGAAGTGCGCGAAGCTGTACTTGGCCTGCCGCGCCTTGAGCAGGGAGCGTGTGGTGGCCAGTTCCTGTTGCATGCTCAGGTAGCGGGTGAGCAGGGGAGACAACGTCTGCAACTGATCGAACAGCGCAAAGCCGATGGCGCCGATCAGTCCGCCCGCGTCATCGTGGATGGGCAGGCGCATGACCACCAGCGGGTCCTTGGCCGTGTCCATCATGTCAAGCAGGATGGGCTGGCCGTTGCTCGCCACCTGACGCAGCAAACTGCCCGGAATCACGTTCTCGCACGGCTGTCCGATGGCCAGCATCGGATCCTGCAGCCCGAAACGCCGCGCATACCGCTCGTTGATCCAGACGATGCGTGCGTCCTTGTCGACGATGACCGTCCCTTCACTGGATTGCTCGATGATCTCGAACAGCGAACGGATCGCCAGGCGCCGGATGCTTTTATAGTCGTTGAGATTGTTGTCGTTCATGGGAGTGTTCCGTCAAAAGCGGGCGCCTGGCCGCACAGACTGTCCGTTTTTACGCAATCAAATGAAGCCCGGATGCGCGGCCGCCAGCAACTCCTGGGTGTACGGCTGCTGCGGCGACTCGAATACCGCGTGGCTGGGGCCTCGCTCGACCACCTTGCCGTCCTTGACCACGATTACATCATGGGCCAAGGCCTTGACCACCGCCAGATCGTGGCTGATGAACAGGTAGGTTAGCCCATGCTTCTCCTGCAACTCGCGCAGCAGGGCAACGACCTGCTTCTGCACGGTGCGATCCAGCGCCGAGGTGGGTTCGTCGAGCAGGATCAGCGCCGGTTTGAGCACCAGCGCCCGGGCGATGGCGATGCGTTGTCGCTGACCACCGGAAAACTCGTGTGGATAGCGATGACGGCTCTGCGGGTCGATGCCGACTTCTTCCAGTGCGCGTATCACCTCGACATCACACTGAGCCGCATCCAGGCCGCCATGCACCTCCAGACCTTCGGCGATGATCTGCGCCACGGACATGCGCGGGCTGAGGCTGCCATAAGGATCCTGAAACACCACCTGCATCTCTTTGCGCCAGGGCCGCATCTGTTTCTGGTTCAGGCCGTCCAGCGCGTTGCCACGAAAGCGGATGCTGCCACGCGAGTCCAGCAGTCGCAGGATGGCTTGGCCCAGCGTCGACTTTCCGGACCCCGATTCACCGACGATGCCCAGCGTCTTGCCGCGCTCAATGCTCAGACTGATGTCATCGACTGCTTTCAGGTATTCCTTGTGCCGCCTCAGAATGCCGCCCGTCAACGAGAACCAGACCTTCAGGTTGTCGACTTCGAGCACGTTCTCCCGCGCATCACGCGGCAATGGCTCGCCTGCAGGCTCGGCATCCAGCAGCAAACGGCTGTAGGGGTGTTGAGGTGCCTTGAACAGTGACTGGCAATCGGCCTGTTCGACGATTTCGCCCGCGCGCATCACACAGACCCGCTGCGCGACGCTGTGTACCAGGTTCAGGTCATGGCTGATCAGCAGCAACGACATGCCCAGGCGTTGCTGCAATTCCTTGAGCAGCAGCAGGATCTTGCGTTGTACGGTCACATCCAGCGCAGTGGTCGGCTCGTCGGCAATCAACAATTCCGGCTCGCAGGCCAGCGCCATCGCAATCATCACCCTCTGGCGCTGGCCGCCTGACAGTTCATGGGGGTAGGCCTTCAGTCGCTTGTGCGGCTGCTGGATGCCCACCAGTTCCAGTAATTCAATGATCCGCTTCTGGGTCTCCCGTCCGGCCATGCCGCGGTGTAGCAACAGGGTTTCACCGATCTGTTTGGACACAGTGTGCAGCGGGTTCAGCGACGTCATGGGCTCTTGAAAGATCATGGCGATACGGTTGCCACGCAGTTCCCGCAAGGTTTGATCGCTAGCGCCGACCAGTTGCTGGCCGCGATAGGTAATGCTGCCCGTCGTGACGGTGCCGTTTTTGGGCAGCAGTTGCAGAATCGAGTGTGCAGTGACCGACTTGCCCGAGCCGGACTCGCCGACCAGCGCCAGGCATTCCCCCGGCCGGACATCCAGACTCAGGTTGCTGACCACTGTCTGCCCGCTGAAGGCGACACTCAGGTCGCGGATTTCGATCAGGTTTTCTTGCATGTCAGGACCTCGGGTCGAAGGCATCGCGCAGCGCCTCGCCAATGAACACCAGCAGCGTGAGGATCAGGGCAAGGGCGAAAAACGCCGTGAGGCCCAGCCAGGGTGCCTGCAGGTTCTGTTTGCCCTGAGCGATCAGCTCGCCCAATGACGCACTGCCCGCCGGCATGCCGAAGCCAAGGAAGTCCAGCGCGGTCAGGGTGGAGATAGCGCCCGTGAGAATGAATGGCAGGTAACTGAGCGTGGCGTTCATGGCGTTCGGCAGGATATGGCGCAGGATCACTGTCCGGTCGCTCAGCCCGAGGGCGCGTGCGGCTTTGACGTATTCCAGATTTCGGCCGCGCAGAAACTCGGCGCGCACCACGTCCACCAGGGTCAGCCAGGAAAACAACGCCATGATGCCCAGCAGCCACCAGAAGTCCGGCTCGACAAAGCCTGAGAGAATGATCAGCAGGTACAGCACCGGCAGGCCCGACCAGACTTCCAGCAGACGCTGGCCAAGCAGATCCACCCAACCACCGTAATAACCCTGAAGCGCACCCCCGGTGATGCCGATCAAGGCGCTGATGAAGGTCAGAGCCAGCGCGAAAAGAATCGACACGCGGGCACCGAAGATGACCCTGGCCAGCACATCGCGGGCCTGATCGTCAGTGCCCAGCCAGTTGGTCGCGGACGGCGGGCTGGGCGCAGGAATCGTCAGCTCGTAGTTGGGCGTGTCGTCGCTGAACGGAATGGGCGGGAACAGCATCCAGCCATCGCCCTTGTCGATCAACTGGCGCACATAGTCACTGCGGTAATCCGGCTGAAAAGGCAGTTCGCCCCCGAACTGCTGCTCGGTGTAACGCTTGAACACCGGGAAATACAACGAGTGCTGGTAGCTGACCATCAGCGGCTTGTCGTTGGCGATCAGTTCGCCACCCAGCGTCAGGGCGAAGAGGGCACAGAACAGCCAGAGCGACCACCAGCCTCGGCGATTGCCCCGAAAACGCTCCAGACGGCGACGGGCGAGCGGAGAAAGACTGCGCATCATGCCGTCCTCGCGTTGAAGTCGATTCTGGGATCGACCAGCGTGTAACAGACGTCCCCCACCAGTTTGATCAGCAGCCCGAACAACGTGAAGATAAACAGCGAGCCGAACACTACGGGATAGTCCCGCGAAACGGCGGCTTCGTAACTCATGCGCCCCAGGCCGTCCAGCGAGAAAATCACCTCGATCAGCAGCGATCCTGCAAAGAACACACTGATAAACGCCTGGGGAATACCCGACACCACCAGCAGCATGGCGTTGCGAAACACATGGCCGTACAGCACGCGCCGTTCGCTCATGCCCTTGGCTCTGGCGGTAATCACGTATTGACGGGTGATCTCATTGAGAAACGAGTGTTTGGTCAGCAAGGTCAGGGAGGCGAAACCACCGATGACCAGTGCCGACACCGGCAGCACCAGATGCCAGAAATAGTCGGCGATCTTGCCCACTGTCGACAGTTGATCGAAGTTGTCCGACACCAGCCCTCGCACCGGAAACCAGCTCATCGAGGTGCCGCCGCAGAACACCACGATCAGCAGCATGGCGAACAGAAAGGCTGGCGTTGCGTAGCCGATGATGATCGCGGTACTGCTCCAGATATCGAAATGGCTGCCATGTTTGACGGCCTTGCGAATGCCCAGCGGGATCGACACCAGATAGGTCAGCAGCGTCGCCCAGAGCCCCAGAGAGATGGAGACCGGCATCTTCTGCAGAATCAGGTCAGTGACCGTCGCCCCGCGAAAGAAGCTGTTGCCGAAGTCCAGTTTCGCGTAGTTCTTGAGCATCAGCCACAGCCGTTCATGCAGTGGCTTGTCAAAACCATACTGATGCTCGATTTCCTTGATCAGCTTGGGGTCCAGCCCACGGGAGGCTCTGGATTGCCCGGCACCTGCCGACTCCGAGGCGCTGGCACCTGCGGTAACGCCGCCGATGCCCTGCAGTCGAGCGATGGCCTGTTCGACCGGGCCGCCGGGCGCCGCCTGCACAATGAAAAAGTTGACCAGCAGAATGCACAGCAGGGTCGGGATGATCAGCAGCAGCCGCCGCAGAATGTAGCCGAGCATCTACTTCATCTCCGAAACAAGGGCTGAAGCACCGCGTCTGGCCGCGAATTGTTCGTTGGTCAGCGGTGTCGGGCTGACTTCCCACCAGGTTTCGATGGCTTCGTTGTTGCTGGCCTGGATTTTCGGAATCCCGAAGCGGTTCCACCACACGGTCGAGGAACCGGGCGGGTAATAGTTGGGAATCCAGTAATAATTCCACTGCAGCACGCGGTCCAGGCAGTGCGCATAGTCAGTCATCGTCTGCTTGTTATCGGCCTTGAGCAGCCCGGCAATCAGCGTGTCCACGGCCGGGTCCTGCAGCGCCATGTAATTGCTGGAGCCGGGATCCATCGCCACCCTGGAGCCGAAGCTGTTGTACAGCTCCGAGCCCGGCGAGGTGGAAACCGGATAGCCGGTGACGATCATGTCGTAGTCACGGGCCATGACTCGGTTCAGGTACTGCGCTGCATCGATTCGGCGAATGTCGAAATGGATGCCGATCTGCGCCAGATTGCGCTTGTAGGGCAGCAACATGCGTTCCAGACCGTTCTGGGCGTTGAGAAAAGTGAAACGGAAAGGCTCTCCTTGAGCGTTCACCAGTTCGTCCCCTTTGGGTGTCCAGCCGGCTTCCTTCATGAGTTCCAGCGCTTGCAGTTGCTTGTCACGGATAAAGCCCGTGCCATCGGTTTTGGGCGTCTTGTAGACCGTATCGAACACCTGTTCCGGCACCTGGCCGCGCAACGGTTCAAGAATCTTCAGTTCGGCTGGTGTTGGCAGTTCCGTGGCGGCCAGCTCGGAATTGGAAAAGTAGCTGTCCTGGCGGATGTACATGCTGCGCATCATCTGCCGGTTGGTCCACTCGAAATCCCAGAGCAGCGACAGCGCCTGTCGTACCCTTCGGTCCTGAAACATCGGTCGGTTCAGGTTGAACACGAAGCCCTGAGAGCTTTGCACGGCGCCCTTGGCCAGATGCGCTTTTTGCAGTCTTCCGTCACTCAGTTGCGGGCTGTCGTAGCGAATCGAATAGCCGGTGGCCGAGAACTCCCGGTTGTAGTCGTAGGCGCCGCCCTTGAGCACCTGACGCGCAACGTCGATGTCGCCGAAGTACTCGATGCTGAACGTGTCGAAGTTATAGAGACCGCGGCTGACCGGCAGATCCTTGCCCCACCATGTAGGGTCACGTTCGAACGTGATGGTGCGACCCGGATCGACATGCGCGATCTTGTAGGGGCCGCTGCCCGGCGGCACTTCGAAGCCTGCGCCGCTGGCAAAGTCGCGGGTCTTCCACCAGTGCTCGGGAAACACGGGCAACGAGGCGAGATCCAAGGGCAGGGTACGACTGTCGCTGTGTTTGAAGTCGAAGCGTATCTGCGTCGGTGATTCGACTTCCAGGCCTTTGACCGCTTCGAACTGGGTGCGGAACTGCATGCTGCCCTGGGTCATCAGCAGCTCGTAGGTGTACTTCACATCACTGGCAGTGATCGCTGTGCCGTCGGCAAAGCGTGCCTTGGGGTTCAGGTAGAAGGTGAGGGACAGGCCGTCAGCGCTACGTTCCATCCTCTCGGCCACCAGCCCGTAAACGGTATAGGGCTCGTCCATCGAGCGCACCGCCAGCGGCGAATACAGCATGCCGTTGATCTGCGAAACGCCCATGCCTTTGTCGGTAAAGGGCATCAGGTGATCGAACTGGCCAATTTCGATCGCCGAACGGCGCATGCTGCCGCCTTTCGGGGCGTCGGGGTTCACGTAATCGAAATGCTGGAAGTTGGCGGGGTAGCGGGGCGCCTCACCATAAACGGTCAGGGCGTGTTGCGGTGCGGCGAACAGCGAGGATGAGGCCAGGGCCAGCGTTGCGGCGATCAGTGAAGAAAAAACAAAACGCATTACTCGAATCCCGATTGACCGTAGAAGCGCCCGGCGTCGCATTGCAGACAGCGGTATCTTCTACAGATAAATCCCTGATTCGCCAAGCCACCTGCAAAAACGGCCCATCTGAAGATGAGCCGTTTGGTAACCGCTGTGTAACCGTGCGACAGGATCAGTCCTGACGGCTGGTCACTTCCAGCAGGTGGTAGCCGAACTGAGTTTTGACCGGACCCTGAACGGTGTTGACCGGAGCGCTGAACACGACGGTGTCGAATTCCTTGACCATCTGGCCTGGACCGAACGAACCCAGTTCACCGCCCTGGCGGCTGGATGGGCAAGTGGAGTTGGCTTTGGCGATTTCAGCGAAATCAGCGCCGCCTTCGATCTGTGCCTTGAGTTCGTTGCACTTCTCTTCGCTCGAAACAAGGATGTGGCGGGCAGTGGCTTTAGCCATGGGGAAAATTCTCCTGTGAAAAAAAAGAAACAGCCTACCGGAATCAGTTCGGTATTTCCTGACAAAGTTCCTTCGCAACGCTGTTATCTGTAGCGCAACCGATCAACCGCCCGGCGCAGCAACTGCTCGGTTCCCGTCCAGCCCAGGCAGCCGTCGGTCACTGAAACACCGTATTCAAGGGTTTTGCTCAACGGCTGGCAGCCGTCGAACAGGTGGCTTTCGACCATCATGCCGATCAGTGAGGTATTGCCTTGCAGGCGCTGCTGGAGCACATCGTCGAACACCTGCGGCTGGCGTAACGGGTCCTTGCCACTATTGGCATGGCTGCAATCGACCATGATGCGCGCCGCAACCCTATTCTTCGCCAGACTGGCCTGCACCTTGGCAATGCTTTCGCTGTCGTGGTTCGGTCCGCTGTGTCCTCCGCGCAGCACGATATGCGTGTCTGCGTTGCCCCGCGTCTCGATGATTGCCGGATAGCCATGGCTGTCCATACCGAAGTGGCGATGGGGATGAGCCGCCGAGCGGATCGCGTCACTGGCCACTGCAACGCCACCGTCCGTACCGTTCTTGAAGCCGACTGCCATGGGCAGGCCGCTGGCCATTTCGCGGTGGATCTGCGATTCGGTCGTGCGGGCGCCGATGGCGACCCAGCTGAGCAGGTCGTCGAAGTAGCCGGCCGCCATGGGCTGCAGGATCTCGGTCGCGACGGGCAGGCCCATGTGCAGCATCTCGCGCATCAGTTCCCGAGACAGCCTCAGGCCCCCTGCCATGTCGTCGCTGCCGTCGAGGCGGGGATCGTAGGCCAGGCCTTTCCAGCCGACAGTCGTGCGGGGCTTTTCGACGTACGCACGCATGACCAGCAGCATCTGGTCGCTCACTTCAGAGGCGAGACCGGCCAGGCGTTCTGCGTATTCGAGTGCGGACTGCGGGTCGTGGAGGGAGCAGGGGCCGACGATGACCAGCAGGCGCGAGTCCTGGCCTTCAAGGATGGCGCTGACGGCACGACGATGAGCGGCGACCTGTTCGGTCAGGGCGGTATTCAGCGGCAGGCTGCTTTTGAGCTCAAGGGCACTGGGCAGACGCGTCGAGGTAGATGTGCTGTGGGGCAGCGTGATCGAGTGGCTGGACAGGTCGGACGGTTTTACGGCAACGGACGAATTCATGTTCTGGCTTCCTGGGCTGGCGGGTGGCGTTCCCGCTCAAAGCCCTACTGGGGTGTTCGACGAAGGGCCGGTTCGGCCATGCGTGTGCAGTTGCCACCTGGCAGTGACCGATCGGAGGCGGCAGGCTGTCCCGAACGGAGGTTGCTAAATCGCCAGGCGAAGTCGATGTCGTTGCGGTAATAAGTGGCGTAGTTCATGTCGTGTTCCTCGATTCGATCAGTGTGGTGTTTTTTGAGGGGCCAAAAAAACAAAACCCCCGGTCGGGGAGCCGACCGGGGGTAGAGAATTCTCTGGTTGGCGTCCCCTTGAAGTGGGCGCCGGATGGGTATCAGGCGCGCCAGTGGCTAAACCAATACCCGTAATAAGCGTTGAGCTGAAGATCTGCCACCGCTGGAGCAATCCGCACGGTCACAGCGTCTGCCGAGCGACGGGCGCTGGCATGAATGAAGCACTGTGATGGAATGGATTGCAGCATGGTGTGTCTCCGTTGATTGAGCAGGAGCTTACTTCAGGCCGGGGCGCTCATTCAATTGGAAAATTCAATCGGGTGGATTATGGATCAGTCCTCGCAAGGCAGCGGACAAAATGGGCTGTGGACAGAAACTGTCAGAAAACGCTATTTCTTCAGTCCGTCCGTGCAACTGGGCTGTAAAGATTCCTGTCTTACACTCTTCGGAGCAATTCCCTTCAATCCGCCACAGTTTCTGATTTTTCACCCTCGGAAGGTATGCTGCCAATCTTCATCCCTAGCAACACCGCCACTTTATGGGCCTCGCCGCGTTTTCCCTTCTTGCGTCCTGCCAGCACTTGGTAGGTCGTCGCAGGATCAATGCTGTTCTCTCGAGCGAATTCTTGAACAGATTTACCCTGTTGTTCGAGCCAGGCCTTGGCTTGTGCAGCAGTAAGTATTCCGGGCATAGTTCAAAACCGTTCAAATCAGTTTAATTTTAGCTGGATTCTACCATTCGTAAGGATGGGGTCAACAGGGTTATGCATTCAAATGAGTGGAATTGGGTACCGACTAAGAAAAGAAAGAGAACGTCTGGGGCTGTCTCAGCGTGCCTTCGGTGAAATCGGTGGTGTGGAAGCGAACGCTCAAGGGAAGTATGAAAGTGGCGATCGTGCCCCCAAGGCCGATTACCTGGCAGCGGTAGCAGCCAAGGGTGTCGATGTACTCTACGTGCTCACAGGGACGCCTACGCCGATTCCGGTCGACAACCTCAGTGTTGCCGAAGAAAAGGTGCTGGGCAGCTATCGTGTGCTCGACAAGGAAGATCAGGACGCCATCAGACGGCTGACCACGACCATGGCGGAGCTGTCGGCTTCGTATATCACCTCAGACAAGCAGACCGACAGTTGAGTGCCGCTCGCTTTCTGCAGGTTCGTCTTACGCTGCCGTGTCTGTCGTTCCTGTTCGCCGTGCCTGAACCGGTTCGGCCCAGGCAGAGCGTTCACGCCCGATACCGTTAATCGTCGGCGTTCTCCCGTGCCGGAGCCTGCCTGTGGGCGGTTCGAGCGAAAACGGCAACATCCCCTAGGTCTGCCTCGCCGTTTTTGTTATGGTGAATAGCATTCGTTATGTCCGTTGCGCGAGGTGTCTGCTTGATTAGGGTGCTAGTTGTCGATGACCATGATCTTGTTCGGACAGGCATCACACGGATGCTCGCCGATATAGATGGCCTGCAGGTGGTAGGTCAGGCCGATTCCGGTGAGGAGTCCTTGAAAAAGGCGCGGGAGCTCAAGCCCGACGTCGTGCTGATGGACGTCAAGATGCCGGGAATCGGAGGTCTTGAAGCCACGCGCAAGCTGTTGCGCAGCCATCCCGACATCAAGCGTGACGGTCTGCGAGGAAGACCCTTTTCCGACGCGGCTGCTTCAGGCCGGCGCGGCGGGTTACATGACCAAGGGCGCAGGCCTTGCGGAAATGGTCCAGGCCATTCGTCTGGTCTTCGCCGGTCAGCGCTATATCAGTCCGCAGATTGCTCAACAACTGGCGCTCAAGTCATTTCAGCCGCAGGTCAACAATTCACCGTTTGACCTGCTGTCCGAGCGCGAAATCCAGATTGCATTGATGATTGTCGGTTGCCAGAAGGTCCAGACCATCTCGGACAAGCTGTGCCTGTCGCCGAAAACCGTGAATACTTACCGCTACCGAATCTTTGAAAAGCTATCCATCAGCAGTGATGTCGAATTGGCGTTGCTGGCGGTACGTCACGGCATGGTGGACGCCAGCGCCTGAACATGACCCAGACCTTTGATCCAAGTGCCTTTCTCGCGACCTGCAGTGGTCGTCCCGGCGTCTATCGCATGTTCGATGCCGAAGCCAAACTTCTGTATGTGGGCAAAGCCAAGAACCTGAAGAAGCGCCTCGCCAGTTATTTCCGCAAAACCGGGCACGCGCCCAAGACTGGCGCTCTGGTGGCGCGCATCGCGCAGATTGAAACCACCATCACCGGTAACGAAACCGAAGCGCTGTTGCTCGAACAGACACTGATCAAGGAATGGCGACCTCCTTACAACATTCTGCTGCGCGACGATAAGTCTTATCCGTATGTGTTCCTGTCCGACGGCAAGTTTCCGCGCCTGAGCATCCATCGTGGCGCAAAGAAAGCCAAAGGCCGGTATTTTGGCCCTTATCCGAGCGCGGGTGCCATTAGGGAAAGTCTTAGCCTGCTGCAAAAGACCTTTCTGGTGCGTCAGTGCGAAGACAGTTACTTCAAGAACCGTAACCGACCCTGTCTGCAGTACCAGATCAAGCGCTGCAAAGGGCCTTGCGTCGATCTGGTCGAGCCTGAGGTGTACGCGGAAGATGTGCGTCACTCGGTGATGTTTCTGGAAGGGCGCAGCAATGCCTTGAGCGACGAGTTGAACGCAGCAATGGAAAAGGCCGCCATGGCGCTGGATTTCGAGCGCGCGGCCGAGCTGCGTGATCAAGTCGCCTTGTTGCGCCGTGTGCAGGATCAGCAGAGCATGGAAGGCGGTACCGGCGACGTCGATGTGGTCGCTGCGTTCGTCAATCCGGGCGGTGCCTGCGTGCATCTGATCTCGGTGCGCGGCGGTCGCGTGCTGGGCAGCAAGAATTTCTTTCCTCAGGTGGGTATCGAGGAGGAGGTTGGCGAAGTCATGTCGGCCTTCCTGGCCCAGTATTTCCTGGGTGGCGTTGACCGTGAGCTGCCCAGCGAAGTCATCGTCAACGTCGTCAACGAAGATTTTCCGGCCCTGATCGACGCAATTGAAGAATCTCGCGGTCGCGAGATGACCATCAGCCACCGGGTGCGTGGCACCCGAGCACGCTGGCAGCAACTGGCGGTGACCAATGCCGAGCAGGCCCTGTCGGCGCGTCTTGCCAATCGCCAGCATGTAGCGTCGCGCTTCGAAGCGTTGGCCAAGGTGCTCAAGCTGGACGAGCCGCCGGTGCGTCTCGAGTGCTATGACATCAGTCACTCCAGTGGCGAGGCGACCGTTGCTTCCTGCGTTGTATTCGGCCCGGAAGGCCCGATCAAGGCGGACTATCGCCGTTTCAACATCGAAGGCGTGACGGCGGGCGATGACTACGCCGCCATGCACCAAGCGCTGACCCGACGCTACAGCCGCATCAAGGACGGAGAGGGCAAGCTGCCTGACGTTCTGTTGGTCGACGGTGGTAAAGGACAGATGGCGATGGCCCGCGACGTGCTCAATGAACTGGCCATACCAGACCTCATCCTGCTCGGGGTTGCCAAGGGCACCACGCGCAAGGCCGGTTTCGAAACCCTGTATCTGAACGATGCCGCCCATGAGTTCACCTTGCCGGGTGACTCGCCAGCGCTGCACCTGATCCAGCAGATTCGCGACGAGGCGCACCGTTTTGCAATCACCGGGCACCGCGCCCGTCGGGGCAAGACTCGCCGTACCTCGACGCTTGAAGGCGTGGCCGGAGTAGGGCCGACACGACGTCGTGACCTGCTCAAACACTTCGGCGGTCTTCAGGAATTGTCTCGTGCAAGCATCGATGAAATAGCAAAAGCACCGGGAATCAGTAAAAAGCTGGCAGAGTCGATTTATGCAAACCTGCACAGCGAGTAGAATGCTCGCTCACCTCGTAGCCAGTTGTGCCGATGAATATCCCTAATCTGATTACCGTATTACGCGTTTTACTGATTCCGATCTTCATTCTGTTGTTCTACATGCCTTATCACTGGAGCTATATGGCTGCCAGCGCGGTGTTTGCCTTTGCGGCGGCAACCGACTGGCTGGATGGGTATCTGGCACGTCGTCTGGAGCAGAGCACGCCATTCGGTGCGTTTCTCGATCCGGTCGCCGACAAGCTCATGGTAGCCGTGGCACTGGTGCTACTGGTTCAGGCTCACGCAAACCTGTGGCTGACGCTGCCGGCGGCGGTGATCATCGGACGCGAAATCGTCATTTCCGCCCTGCGCGAGTGGATGGCAGAAATCGGCGCCAGAGCCCAGGTCGCAGTCTCAAACATGGGCAAATGGAAAACCGCTGCCCAGATGCTGGCGCTGGTCATCCTGCTCGGCAATCCGCCAGCCATCACGTTCTGGGTCATTCTGGGCTACGCGTTGCTGCTGGTGGCTGCAGGGCTGACATTGTGGTCGATGGTGCAATACCTGAGGGCCGCCTGGCCGCATCTGAAAACCACGGCAGAAAAAAAATAAGTTTTTGAATCAAGGGCTTGACGGGAGTTTTTGAAGCGCTAGAATGGCGCCCGTCAACACGACAATGCGGGAATAGCTCAGTTGGTAGAGCACGACCTTGCCAAGGTCGGGGTCGCGAGTTCGAGTCTCGTTTCCCGCTCCAAACATGGTGCTGAAGAGGTTTCACCATCACTTCAGCAAAAGAAAAAAGGACCTTATGGTCCTTTTTTCGTTCTTGTTTTTCTTCAAAATGTCCTCGCTCATCCGTTACGGTCAATCGGCTCGATGCTGAGCTCTCGGTGTCAGTTCATCAAATGCCGACCAACGCTCATACCACTCTATTTCGCCCTATAAGCCTTCAGCATCGACGTGCTGCCGATAGCTTTACGAAGTGCGCCATGCCTTGTCCAGAAGGCTTTGTAGCGCGCCGCTGCGGTAACTGTGGTCAGGGTTCATGAAGGTTTTGTTCTTTATTGAGCGCTGCTTCCAGACACTCGATGAACACGCGTACCCTTTGAGGGACCTGCTGACGGGTTGGCAGCACGGCAGTGATAGACAGTAGCTCAGGTGTCGCATCGTTCAGCTTCACCAGCACGAGAGAACCTTCAGCGAGCTCGCTTCGAACGTCCCAATACGTCAGCATCGCCAGCCCCAGACCTTGTTTGCTTGCCGTGCGAACTGCCTCGACACTGTTGGCAGAAAAGGCACCGTGAATCCGTAAAGCCAAAGGCTCACCTCGTTTGGAAAACAGCCAGCAAGGCATTGCGTGCAACACGATGCATTGATGCTGTTTGAGCTCATTGAGGTTTTGCGGTGTGCCGGACCGTGCGAGGTAATCAGGGCTCGCACAGACGACACGGGGGTTGTCAGCCAGATTTCTCGCCACCAGGTTCGAGTCGCGCAATGCGGCGATGCGAATGGCCACATCAATGCCCAGCCCGGCGATGTCTATGATGCTGTCAGACAGCGTGAGGTCGATTCCGAGTTGGGGATTGCTGGAGAGCAGTGCGGGGAGCAGGGGCATGATGACGGTCTGACCGAATACGGTTGGGGCCGTGACTCGCAATGTTCCGCTCACGCTGGCCACGCTGCTTTTCAGTGTGGCTCGCGCTGTCTCGCTCGTTTCCAGCATGGTTCTGGCATGGGGCAGGAAAAGCTCCCCCTCCGGCGTGAGAGATACGGAGCGGGTTGTGCGGTGCACCAGCCGTACGCCCAGATCGCTTTCAAGAGACGCCAGGCGCCGAGAGACCATCATTGCAGACAACCCGAGCCGCCTGGCTGCTTCGGACAGGCTGCCGCTGGTGGCTATGTTGGCGAACACTTCTATTTCCGGAAGCTGCATATTTATATCTGTATCCGTTAAGCCGCCTTATCGTGTGACGGGCTTTTATTGAGGTCTTTGAGTGCCTATTGTCTTTAGATGTCTGAGCTGTTCGTTCAGATAACCCATCTGGAGGATATGACGATTGGATACGACACGCCCGGCTATTTTAACGCCTTTTGATATGGGCCATCTGCAGCTCAGGAACCGCCTTGCGCTTGCGCCCATGACGCGCGTCAGCGCGACCGAGGCCGGAAATGCCACGCATGACATGGCAAAGTATTACGAACGATTCGCCAAGGGCGGCTTCGCATTGGTGATCACGGAAGGTATCTACACGGATCGCAGGTTTTCTCAGGGTTACCGCTTTCAGCCGGGCCTCACTGACCAGCAGCAGGCGTTGGCCTGGCGCCCTGTGGTGGACGCAGTTCATCGACATGAGAGTGCGGTGATCGCTCAGATCATGCACGCAGGCGCGCTCAGCCAGGCAAACCGGTTCACCGATGGCACTGCAGGACCGTCGGGCATCCGCCCCAAGGGTGAGCAAATGGCGTTCTATCGCGGTGACGGTAAGTACCGCGTCCCTCGGGTCATGAGTGATGAGGATATTGCCGACGCCATCGAGGGTTTCGCCAAGGCAGCGAAGCTGGCCGTCGAGACAGCGGGTTTTGACGGGGTCGAGATCCATGCAGCCAACGGATATTTGCTTGACCAGTTTCTGACGGACTATTCAAACCAGCGTTCAGATGGTTGGGGAGGCGATATTCGTCAACGCCTCAGGCTTACCCTTGAAGTGGTCGCCGAAGTGAAAAAGGTCGTTGGCCGTTCGCCAGTCGGAGTGCGTATATCGCAAGGCAAGGTCAACGACTTTCAGCACAAGTGGGTTGAGGGAGAGAAGGGGGCAGAGACCGTTTTCGGCAGTTTGTCCGACTCAGGTGTCGATTTCATTCACGTGACTGAGTACGAAGCCTGGCAGCCTGCTTTTCCCGACAATGACGTCAGCTTGCTTGCGCTTGCCCGGCGTTATGCGCCTGACGTCGTGTTGATCGCCAATGGCGGTCTTCACGATAGGGAGAAGGCAGAGCAGGTCCTTCAGAGTGGCGCAGACATGGTTGCTGTGGGCAAGGCTGCTCTGGCCAACCCTGACCTTGCGCAACGGATTTCGGAACGTCGTGCTCTCAACGACTTCGATCCGTCGCTTCTCGGCCCGATTGCTGATATCAAGCAAAGCGAGCTAGGCCTGACGTGAAAAACAGCCGGCAGCGCAGGGTGGGCATCCCTGCGCAGTCGAATACCTAATGAGTTGCCAGTTTCGGCTTTTCGGTCTCCCGCATGAACTGCTCCAGTTCCTTGCTGTAGAACTTCGCGTTGCTTGTCGTCCCATGACCTCGGGTTTCGGCGCTGGCAGGAATGAGCAGCAGCCTCGCGTTCCTGATCTCTCGTAGCGAGCCTTCCAGCAGCCCTGTTTCCGGTGGGTTGCGTTCGTCGTCTGCCGCGTTTATCGCCAGCACTGGCGCCTGGATTTTATTCAGCCCCTTCGACGCGTCGTAATCGGCGGAGGACTGCCATTGATAGATGAAGTCGTTGGCGTCAGACGTCTGTGGTGAGTTGAGCCGGTCATCCACGTACTTGTCAGCCAGCGCCCGGGAAGGGGCCGCAGCCTGATAGGCCAGATTGCCACCGCTGGTGCCGATGCTGAACATCGCGTTGGCCAGGCGCAGGGACGGCGGTTGTGTGGTGTAGTTGCCGTTGTTCCAGGCCGGATCCTGCTTGATCGACTCCACGAGCAGCCGACGCATCATCCAGTTGCGCGATGACATTGGCGTGGGTTGCGAGGCCATCGGCACGAGTGCATCCATCATCTGCGGCCAGGTCTGGCCCCACATCCAGGTTTGCATGCCGCCCATGGAATTACCAATGATCAGGCGCAGGTGCTTGACGCCAAGTCCCTCGGTCACCAGTCGATACTGCGCCTGAACCATATCGGCGTAGTTATATTCCGGGAAGCTGGCGCGCAGGCCATCCGAGGGTTTGGTGGATTGCCCCATGCCAATGCCATCGGTGGAAATGATGTAGTACTTGCTCGCGCTCAGCGGCTGGCCTTCACCGAATAACTCGCCACCAAAATCCTTGGCCAGGATGTCGCTGCCGGGCCGGTAGGTGCCGTGCAGGAAAAGGATGGCGGGGTTCTTTGGGTCGCCGAGGGTGATGTAGTGCAGTTTCAGGTTGGCGAGTTTTTCACCCGTGTGAAAGGTGAACTCGGGGGCGACCCAGTCGCCTTCTTTCGCAGCCGGGAGCGGGGCGGCATGAAGGCTGGAGGCGAGACAAAACAGAAATATCAGCCCGGTGGCGGGGCGCAAGGCGGAGCGCTGCATGAAAGGTATCCTGTCTGGTTTTTATTGTCAGGTTGTATGCGTGCCGGACGGATATTCCTCCTGTGATCGTATTTTGTGAAGCTGTTTTTCAGTTAACAATGATTAACATTGGGCAACGAAAAAAGGACCTCAGGTCCTTTTTTCGTTTCTGGGGTAAACCGCCAGGTGTCATGAGCAGAAGTCGAGCGGGCTACTTATAGCGCTGCTCGAACGTCGCCAGATTTTCTGGCGTGATCAATTGAAAGGGCACCCACACGTCAGCTGTGACTGGCTCACCCTTGATCATCTTGATCGCCGACTGCATCGCACTGGCGGCCTGGGCCTTGGGGTCCTGAAAGACCGACGCAACCAGCATCCCGCGTTTGATCGCTGCCAGACCGTCAGGCAGGCCGTCGATACCGACAATCGCAACCTCGCCCTTTGCCTTGCCTGCCTGCTGCAGGGCCATGGCTGCGCCGATTGCCATCTCGTCGTTATTGGCGATGATCGCGTCGAAACGGCTGCCTGCGAGCAGCCAGTTGCTGGTCAGGTCCATTCCCTTGCTGCGTTGCCACTCGGCACTTTGCTGTTCAACCACTTTGATGTTTGGGTAGTCCTTGAGGATCTGTTTGACGCCTTCGGTACGGTCATGCGTGGCGTTTTGCGCCAGGTCGCCCATGATGATTGCGAGGGTGCCTTTGCCTCCCAGCTTTTCAGCCAGATAACGCATCTGCAGTTGCCCTGCCTCGATATCGTTGGACGCGACCGTGACCACTCCTGTGGGCAGCTTGCGTTCGTCCGGGTGACGATTGACGTACACCAACGGTATTTTTGCCGCCACTGCGGCGCGGGTCATGCTCGCCGTGGCGGAAGTGTCGACGGGCAGGACGATGACTGCATCGACTTTTTGATTGAGAAATCCCTGAACCTGATTGAGCTGGCGAACCACATCGCCCTGTGCGTCCTCGAACTGGATCTGGACGTTCTCCTGCGTGGCGGCGTCATCCAGACCGTTACGCACATAGGTCATGAAGTTATCGTCAACTCTGGCGATACTGACCCCGATGCGGTAACTGGCGGCGGCCCATTGGCTGAACAGGGTCAGCAGCGTAGCGAGCAGCAGTGTGTAAATGCGCATGACGGTTTTCCTTTTGTTGTTATGGGTCGACCTTCACTGACAAGCGTTGGCGCTCAGTGCGGCGTGCTCAGTCAAGCGTGAACGCGTGACGGAAACGCTCAAGTGCACGTTCGCTGTCGTCGCTGGCCCAGCCCTCGAGGCCGATCACGCCGCTGTAACCGATGCCGGACAATGCTCTGGCAATCGCCGGGTAGTGAATCTCGCCAGTACCGGGTTCCATCCGGCCGGGTACATCCGCGACCTGAATTTCGCCGATGGCCTTGCCGGCGCGCTGGATCAGCTCGATCAGGTTTCCTTCGCCGATTTGCGCGTGATACAGGTCCAGATTCATTTTCAGGTATGGGCTGTCTACCGCTTCGATGAGTGCCAGTGTGTCCTCGGCGCGGGCGAAGGGTGTGCCGGGGTGATCCACCTCGGTGTTCAGGTTTTCCAGCAGAAACACCCGGCCCGCGTCCTCGCCCAGCCGTGCGATCTTTTCCAGCGTCTTGCAGGCGCTCAGCCACATGCGCCCTGTGGTGCGCGCGACCGGCTTGACCGGCAGGCCGTCAGCGTCCAGGCCTGTGCCATGCAGGTTAAGGCTCGGGCAGTTCAACTGCTCGGCGACCCTCAATGATTCGCCTGCGGAGTCAAGCAACCGACCGATGTCGTCCTGATCGGTCAGGTTGCCGGAGATGTAGCCGGTCATGGAGGTAAAATCTGCGCCCGTGGCCACAAGGGCCGCGATGTTCTTGGTCGTCCAGTTCCAGATCTCGACGCTGAAGCCCAGCGCATGGATGCGCTCGACGCGTTCGGTGAAGGGCAGGTCGAGGAATACCATTTCAGCGCTGACGGCCAGTTTAAAGGGCGTGACGCTCATGAGGCGGCTCCTTGCACGCGTACCGCCTTGCCTTGCTGAAAGGATTCGATGCAGGCGCGGGCAATGGCCAGGGCTGCCCGTGCATCTTCGCCGCTTGCCATAGGTTTTTCCCCACTGCGCATGCAACCGACGAAATGGTTGAGTTCGGCGACATAGGCGTCACGCAGCAGGTCGGTGTCCATTCTCTGGGTGTCAGCCTGGACGCCGGTCGCCAGATAGCGAAGCAGGTCGGACTCATTGACACTGCCCATGCTCAGCATGCCAGCGCTGCCAAAGACTTCTCCCCGGACATCGTAGCCATAGACCGCCTGGAAATTCGCCTCGGCAACCGCAATCGCGCCGTTATCGAAGCGGACGGTAACCACGGCGGTATCGAGAAATCCGTTGGCCTTGAATTCCGGGGCGATCAGGGCGTCTGCCATGACAAACACCTCGACTGCTTCAGCGCCTGGATTGAGATAGCGCAGGGTGTCGAAGTCATGAATCAGGGTTTCGAGGAAGATCACCCACTGGGGCGATGCGGCCGGATTATTCAGGGCCGGATCGCGAGTCAGCGATCGCAGCAACTGTGGCGTCCCGATTCTGCCTGCAACAACGTCCAGATGGGCAGTACGAAAGCTTTTAGCGAAGCGCCGGTTGAAGCCGACCTGCAAGGTTACTCGCGCATCGGCAGCCGCAGCGATAGCGCGGTCGGCCTCTTCCAGCGTGATTGCCATCGGTTTTTCACAGAAGACACTTTTCCCGGCGCGGGCGGCTTTTATCACCAGCTCGGCATGGCTGCGGGCAGGCGCGGCGATCAGAACGCCGTCGATGTCCGGGTCATCCAGCAGTTGCTGTGGGTCTGAGTAGACTTTTTGCACGCCCAGCTCTGCTGCCAGGCGTGTCGCGTGGGCGTGAGAGGGGTCAGCGATGGCAGTCAGACTTGCTCCGGGAATATGCCGTGCGGCGGTCAGGCCGTGAAAGCTACCCATGCGTCCGGCTCCGATGAGACCCAGACGGATCGTTTGCGATGTACTCATGACGTTTCCTTTTTATTGTTGTTGGGTGTACCGACAGTAAGGGCGGCCGGTATCAGGGCAGTAGCAATCACTGTGCCAATCCATAACTAACTGATTTTAAGAACAATTTATTTAAAGACTGAATAATTGTGTGTATTTAAAAGACATGTCTAAACTGACATGTCAAATATATGAACATAGCGAGATGAGCAATGAGCCCACAGCCGATGATTCTCAGTGCGGAGGACCGCGATTACCTCACTGCACTCGGTCCGGCCTCAATGAACGCCGGGCCGAGCGAGGCGCTGAAGAACGCCTGGAAAGCCTGCTTAGAGGGATGCACCGAGCGGCCTGCCGGAATCAGGCAGGTCATCTGGGATTCGTGGTTACGCAGCGTTAAAGCCGATATCGATCCGGCCGATGGCGAATACCGTTTCGTCACGCCCGGCGAGTTGAATACGGCGTTGGCGACAAATCGTGTATTGATCGCCGCAGCGGCTCAGGTCATGGGCGGCTTGCTGGCTTATAACCCCAGAGGTCATATCAACCTGACCGACGCACATGGCACGACCCTGTATTTCTGCGGGCTGGATCTCACGCCGGTGGGCAGCATATTGCTGGAGTCGGTACAGGGCACCAACTGCACCGGCCTGGCGCTTGCCGAAGATCGACTGGTCTATGTGCTGGCCGAGGAGAACTTCGGTTCAGGCCTGCGACAACGGGGCATGCACTGCGCCGCTGCCCCCATCAGAGACGCCGAGGGGCGTACGCTGGCGATGTTGACCCTGACCGCAGAGCCGGGCTGGTTTCATTTCCATACGCTCGGCACCGTTCAGGCCGCAGCCGAGGCGGTGTCGCGGCAGATGGCCTTGCAGGCGCTGCTGGAAGAACAGCAGGCGGTGCTTGAGGTGCTCAATGAGGGCTTGGTGGTGTTGAACGGGCAAGGCTGCATAAAAGCACTCAATCGTTACGCCCGACAGTTGTTTCGCGTCGGGCTTGAGGTGCTGGGCAGTCCTTTTCAGCAGCTCGGTCAGAGCGAGCTCACCGATGCAATCCTGCAGCGTGGCGGGGAAGGGGTGCGTGATATGGATTGCACCTTCGAGTTGCATGACCGCAGTCATCTGGCGTGTCTGGTTTCGATCTGCCCGCTGGAGCAGGGTGGCCTGATTGTTTCGTTGCGCGAGAAAAGACGGATTCGGGACATCACCCACAAGATCATCGGCAGCCAGGCCAGCTACACCTTCGACACTATCCAGGGCAGTTCACGCGCGATACAGGACGCGCTGCACTTGGGCCGGATCGCCAGTCGTAGTGATTCCACGACACTGATCCTGGGCGAGAGCGGTACCGGCAAGGAGTTGTTCGCCCAGGCGATCCATAACGCCAGTGAACGGTGCGGCGGTCCTTTTGTGGCGGTCAACTGCGGAGCCATTCCGCGGGATCTGGTACAGAGCGAACTGTTTGGTCACACAGACGGTGCCTTCACCGGCTCGGCTCGCGGGGGCGCCGCAGGGAAGTTCGAACTGGCTGACGGCGGGACAATCTTTCTCGATGAAATCGGAGACATGTCGTTCGATGCTCAAGTCAGTCTGCTGCGGGTTCTGCAGGAAGGCGAAGTGACCCGTGTCGGGGCGAAGAAATCGCAACGGGTGAACGTGCGGATCATCGCGGCGACTCATCGCAATCTGAGTCAGGCGGTGGCTGACGGAGCCTTTCGTGAAGACCTCTATTACCGTCTCAACGTGCTGAACCTGACCGTACCTCCCTTGCGTATGCGGCGCGAGGACGTGCCCTTGCTGGCGCGCCACTTTCTCGTTCGCTGTGCCCGCTCGCTGCGCAAACCCGTGCGCGATTTTTCGCAGGAAGCATTGGATACCCTGTGCGGCTACCACTGGCCGGGCAATGTGCGCGAACTGGAAAATATCATCGAGCGCGCGACCAATCTCGCTACGAATGAGCGTGTTCAGCTCAGTGACCTGCCGCTTGAAATCCGGCAAGGTTTGCGTCCACTGGCGCCGGGGATCGTGTCCGAGATTCGGACAACGCCTGACCTTGGCGCTCATGAGATGAACGCAATCGCTGCCGCCCTTGAGGAAACGCGAGGCAACATTCGTCAGGCTGCCCAGCGGCTGAAGGTCTCGCGCGGCGGTCTGTACAACAAGATGGAACGCTACGGACTCAAGGCCGAGGCGTTCCGATCATGACCGGCTGCGCGCAATCCCTCGCTTGAATTACGCGTTGATCGAAGTCAGCCGCACCGGGACCGATTTCGCCGCTGGCACCTTGCTGCGCTCGGCATGGTGCCAGATCGGGATCAGTGCGTTGCATTCCGGGTAATAAGCGCCAGCGCACCCTTCCGGAATGTCGTAGGCGATGATTTCGAACGGCCCGACCTGACGCTTCACCTCGGGCTCCACGGCAGTCGTCAGCAGGACGCGCTCACCGACCTTGAAGCCCAGCCGCTCGATGTCATTGCAATGCATGAAAATCACCTCGCGGGTCCCGCTCACACCTCGAAAACGATCGTCGTAGCCGTAGATGGTGGTGTTGAACTGGTCGTTGCTGCGCAGCGTCATCAGTTGCAGCACGTCGCGAGTGGATTCAGGAAGCGCGATGTCGTCGTTTTCGACCAGCGTGGCAGGTGTGACGAACTGTGCCTTGCCACTTTCGGTGTTCCATTTGCGCTGCGCGGCGGCGAGCGGACGATGAAAACCACCGGGTTCGGCCATGCGGGTTTCCATGTCGTGAAAGATTTCCGGATAGATGCTGCCGATGGCTGTTCTGATTTTCGTGTAATCGTCGCTCCAGGCTTGCCAGTCAATCAAACAGCCATCGGGCACTGTGGCGGCAGCAAGCCCGGCGACAATGCTTGCCTCCGCTCGGACAGCAGGGCCTACCGGCTGGGCGCTGCCTTTCCAGCCATGTATGCAGCCGGTGCTGTCTTCGGTGGTGTAGGTTTGTTCGACGCCGTTTTGCCGGTCGATTTCGATTCGGCCCAGGCAAGGCAGCAACCAGGTGTTGTGCGCTGGCACCAGATGCGTGCGATTGAGTTTGGTCGCGATCTGGACATTCAACTGCAGTCGTTGCCAGGCGGGCTCCATGCGCGAGGTGTCGGGGATGGCCCGCAGGAAATTACCGCCCAGGCCGATAAAACCTTTTACACGACCCTCGAGGATGCCTTCGCAGGCGTCCACCGTCGCCATGCCTTTCTGTTCGGGGACCTTGAAGCCGAAGTGCTGCTCTATCAGTTCTGCAGGGACTTTTTTCGGGTCTTCGGTGATGCCGACGGTCCGCTGGCCCTGCACGTTGGAGTGGCCACGCACCGGGCAGATACCGGCTCCCGGCTTGCCGATATTGCCGCGCATCAGCATCAGGTTCACCAGCATCTGTACGTTGGTCACACCACGCCGGTGCTGGGTGAGGCCCATTCCATAGACAAACATGACGCGCTGACTGCGGGCATAAACATTCGCAGCGGCTTCCAGCGCCCCTCGTGTCAGGCCGCTCTGGCGCTCCAGTTCCGACCAGGTGCTGTGGCGGACATAGTCTGTGAAGGCGTCGAAGCCTTGGGTATGGCTGGCGATGAATGCGTGGTCCAGCACGGGCGGCGTACCGTTGGCGGTGGCTTTATCTTCCATTTCCAGCAAGGCCTTGGCGATACCGGTCATGGCGGCCGTGTCACCACCGGTAGCCACTTGATGATATTGCGTGCTGATAACGGTCGAGCCGGGGATCAGCATTTCGCCGGGCGATTGCGGATTGACGAAGCGCTCCAGCCCGCGCTCGCGCAGCGGATTGAAGGTGATGATCGGCACGTCTCGCTGGCGCGCCTCCTGCAATTGATGAAGCATGCGCGGGCTGTTGCTTCCGACATTCTGGCCGAAGAAAAACAGGCAGTCGGTGTGCTCGAAATCGTCCAGCGTCACAGTGCCGACAGGCACGCCGATGCTTTCCTGCAAACCAACGGAGGTGCTTTCGTGGCACATGTTGGAACTGTCGGGCAGGTTGTTGGTGCCATAGGCGCGGGCGAACAACTGGTACATGAACGACGTTTCCAGCGAAGCGCGCCCTGAGGCGTAAAACACCACGCTGTCAGGCTCCATGCTCTTGAGCTGTGCGCCGATCTCCCGGTAGGCCTCTTCCCAGGATGTTTCCAGGTACCGGTCACTTTTGGGGTCGTAGCGCAGGGGATGGGTGAGCCTGCCGTGTTGCTCCAGATCGTAGTCGGCCCAGCCGCGCAACTCGCTGAGCGTGTGCCCGGCAAAAAACGCCGGGTCGGTTTTCAGCGACGTCAGCTCCCAGGCAGTCGCCTTGGCACCGTTTTCACAGAACTCCAGTGCGCGCGGGTGGCCGGGCTTGGCCCACGCACAACTGACGCAGGCAAAACCATCGGGCTTGTTCTGTTTCAACAGCGCAACGGCTGGCTTGGTCAGCGCTTTCTCCCGCCAGAGAATCTGCGCCACCGACTTCGCCGACCCCCAGCCGCCGCTGGCGTTGGTATAGGGTTTGAAACGGGTCTTGGGGTAAATCAGCATCGGTCGCTCCAGGCCATTAAGCAGGCTGCTTGATAAGGCTGGGACGAAGCCGACCGGAGAAAGGTTCAGCGGATTTCGAGGCGGCAGGCGTCTTCGAACAACGCTCAAGGACTTCAGCTGGACGAACGGCTGACTCGCAGGTCGGTGCGTGAGTCATAAAGCCTTCGGCAGGCCCGCACAGAGCCTGCCTCGGACGCAACAAGCCTACTTCGCGGTGAAGAAGCTCAAACCCTTGCCAACCGCGCAGTCGTAACTCACGGCCTGTCCGGTCTGCTGGTAGCCAGGAACACTGAGCGTGGTCATGCTGAAATCGGCTTTGCCGTCGGGTTTCACGCGGTACCGAATGAACTGCTCGATAGGCTTGTTATCCCGATCGAGCGTGAAGTGCGTGTCCGAGAACGCCAGCATGCCATCGGGGGTAATGCGATAGGCATCGATACGTTTACCGCCTTGGGTCTTTGACGGCTCCGCGCCCTTGATCGATGAAGTGCACTGTCCGAGATCGATCACTACCGACACCGACTCGCCGGTGTTCAAGGCTTTGATGATGGAAGGCTGGTCGCGAAGGGCATCGCCTGCGAAAGCGAAGGCGGGCAGTGACAGGGCAATGAATGCAGCGCAGTAACGTTTCATGATTGAGTCTCCAGCAATGCAGACCGGTCCTCGTCACCTGCTACAAGGGTCTTGCAACGTGACGGGGACCGCTCAAATCCGGGGTTATTAGGCAGCGCGAACCCTACCACAAGGCTTTTCCCGGATGGGCCTCCTGTCGCAGTGGCCAACATGAAAGTTTGCCCGGTTATGCTTTTCAGACATCTGCCGATACAAATGATGGTGGCAATATGGTCACCGCATTGAGGAAGAGGGTTGGAAATGCTGAGACAGCTGAAAATCGCAGTCAGGACGGCCGTTTGCTTTACGCTGATGGTGGTCCTCGTCATCGGGCTCGGGGTTTTCAGCCTTCAACAGCTACGCAGCATTCGTGAACAGTCTCTGGAGATCGAAAATGACTCGCTGCCAGGCATTGCACTGGGCGATGACATCGCGCTGGCGTTTGAGAAAACCCGCACCACGGCGATGAAACTGCTGTCGACGCACACGGATCAGCAGGTCGAACAGGTGCACGCGGAACTGCTGGAAAAAAAGGCCGGTTTTCAGAAGGCGATTCAGGCGTATACGCCGTTGATCACCTCCGAGGACGAGCGGGCTTTGATCAATCAGCTCGGCGCTGGGTATCAGTCCTATGCCGAGGGAGCAGAGCGGGTATACCAGTTGGTCAAGGACAATCAGGTGGATGCGGGGCAGAAGCTGGCCTGGGTCGAGATGAAAACCATCGCCGACAGCATGGAAGCGCTGGTCGGCAAGCTGGAAAAGCTCAATGACGCCTCGGAAGAGGAGTCGAGCGCCAGTGCCACCAGCGTTTACGGCAGCGCTTTCTCCATCACCCTGGCGGTGATGCTGCTGGCGGTACTGCTCACCGTCCTGCTTGCCTGGCGCCTGTCGCGCAGCCTTTCAGTGCCCATCAGTCAGGCACTGTTGACCTCGGAAACCATTGCCTCAGGTGATCTGCGACCTACCGGCGTAGACCGCGCAGGTACCGATGAGGCCGCGCTTTTGCTGCAATCGATGGAGCAGATGCGCCTCAGCCTGAGCAAGACATTGACCCACGTGGGCGACGCTGCGAATCAATTGGCCTCGGCGACCGAAGAAATGAACGCGTTGATCGTCGACAGCAACAATGATCTGGTGGCGCAGAACAGCGAAATCGAAATGGCCGCAACGGCAGTGACCGAGATGAGTCAGGCTGTTGATGAGGTGGCACGCAATGCCGTGGCCACGTCGCAGGAGTCCAAGGCATCTTCAGCGTCGGCGCGCCAGGGTCAGGACGAACTCGATCACACCGTCAAATCGATTCTTGAACTCACTCAGAATGTCGGCACAGCGTCTCACGAAGCAAAATCGCTGGCCACTCGAACGCTGGACATCACCAAGGTGCTGGACGTCATTCGCGCGGTGTCGGAGCAGACCAACCTGCTGGCGCTCAACGCCGCTATCGAGGCTGCTCGCGCCGGGGATGCAGGGCGCGGTTTTGCCGTGGTCGCCGATGAAGTACGTGCGCTGGCGCATCGCACCAGCGAATCGACCCGCGAGATCGAAACCATGATCGGGCATATTCAGCAGGGTACTCAAAGTACATTGACGGCCCTTGAGGTCAGCACCGAACAGGCGCAAAAGACCCGGCAGCAGGCCGAGTCGGCCAACGCGGCGCTGGCGTTGATTGCGAAGTCAGTCGCGGTTATCGACGAACGCAACACCATGATCGCCACCGCGTCGGAGCAACAGGCAGAGGTTGCACGTGAAGTGGACCGCAATCTGGTGCGCATTCGCGACCTGTCCGCACACTCGGCGGTCCGCACCGGGCAGACCGGAAGTGCCAGCCAGTCGCTGGCAGAGTTGGCCAATGGTTTAAACACCACGCTGGGGCAATTTACCTTGCGTTGATCGGTTGCCGGTCTCGAGTTTTGCAGTGCTGGCAATTCGTCCTCGTCGGATTGCCGCCCGGCTCATGATTACTCGGTGGTGCGTACAGAAGAGACCTTCTCTACGACATGACGCGCGTCACGCGAGATGCCGGAGAACCTTCCCGATCCCCAAGTGTGCAGCCATGGCAAGCCGAGGAAATACAGGCCTTTCTGCGCTGTAATACCGCGCGTATGGCCTGGGTAGGAGCGACCATTGAACACCGGTACATCGACCCAGCTGAAATCCGGCTGAAAGCCAATGCACCAGATGATGCTGGTAATGTCGCTGTGCGACAGGTCCAGTTCGGTGGTCTCGCCCTCCGGCGTCCATAGCGGGGCATAAGGCACACCGGCGGGTGCGTCGATGTCGTGTTCGGCAATGTATTTGTCGATGCTGGCGTTGATGCGGTTGTAAACAGCATCGGCAGCGTCGAGGTTTGCAGCAAGGTCGGCTGCAAATTGCAGGCGTGTGCCGTCCAGGCTGTTAAGACGACCAAACAGTCGCATGCCCTCAGTAGCAAAGCGGCGCAAATCGATATCGCGGCCTCCGTCCCGTCCGGTCACGTAGTGGTTGGTGTTATCACGCACACCTTCACGCAGCGGATGAGCATCGACGCCGATGTCGTAGTAACCCATGTCCGCCAACCAGTCGACGACATCCCGGCCGCGGTGAAAGCGCGCGCACCGCGGCGCATCGCCGACTGCCAGAAATACCTTGCGACCGGCCAGGTGCAGGTCCTCGGCGATCTGTGCACCCGATTGCCCGGATCCCACCACCAGTACCGCTCCTGCGGGCAGGGCCTGGGGACTGCGGTATTGCTCCGAATGGAGCTGAGTCATCCCGGTCGGCAGACGCTCGGCCAATCGCGGGATAATCGGAGTGTGGTAGCCGCCGCTTGCGACGATGACCTGATCTGCCGTGAATTCGCCAAGCGTCGTTGTCAGGCGATAACCGCCTTCAGGTCTGGTGGTCATATGGAGCACTGCGCAGCCCTCCCGCACGGGGGCATTGACCCTGGCAATAAAGCCATCCAGATATGCAATGATCTCGTCTTTTTTCATGAATCCGTGCGGATCATTGCCGGCATACGGATAGCCGGGAAGATCACATTGCCAGTTGGGCGTCACCAGGCAAAAGGCATCCCAGCGCTGATTGCGCCAGGTGTGAGTCAGGCTGTGCTTTTCCAGCACAACATGATCAATGTCGTGCTGCTGCAGGTAGTAGCTGGCCGATAACCCGGCCTGGCCCCCACCGACGACAATTGTGCTGTAGTGAGTCATTTGCGTGTTCCTTTTGATGGGGGAGTGGTCAGATGTCGCCAAATCCGGAGTAATGGACTTTCCCGCTGCCCTGTTCCTTGACTTCCAGAACTGTCACCTGCGCCTCGGCGGTCGTGAATCTGCGCGCCATCATGCGAATCCCGCTCAGGCTGTCCATCGCAGAACTGCAGTAGAAACCTTTGACGGCCTTGACCCGCTCGGAGGCTGCATTCAGGCCCGCATCGGCGCGCTGCAAAAAATCGGGCAGGGTATAGGAATCGCCTTGAGTCAGATGTTGATGAATCACGGTAGACGGCGAATACACGTTGCTTTCCTGGCCATCCGGCCAGCGCAAACGAATGTTGACTGCGGGCATGTCAATGCTCCTTGACGTCGAAAAGGTGGCGTAACCGGGGGTAACTGAAACCGGTGAAAGGCTGTCGCGCCAGATCCCAGAACACTTCGCTTTCCGAGCCATGGTTGACCTGCAGGCGCGCGCTGTCGTCGGTCTCGCCGATGCAGGCGCAGTGCAGGCCTTCATGAGCGAAGGCAGCCTTGACCGTGGATAAGTCCTTGGGGTCCAGCGTCAGCAGAAATCCATAGCTGGGAAATGCTTGCAGCCAGCGCGCAAATGGCGCGTCGGCGGGTCGGGGAACGGCGGACAGATCAATCGCCGCACCGCAGGCCGTGGGCTCAAGCAACATGAGCAAGGTGCCCAGAATCCCGGCGTTGCTGACATCTTTGGCTGCCGTCAGCAGTCCGGCCTCGGCTAGCCGTGGGATAACCTCAAGCTTTGCTCGCAAGCGCTCGGGCGTGTCATTCTCGAACGCTTTCCAGTAGGGCGCGTCACCGTGCCACTCGCCATCGAGGTCAACGGCCATGGCAATGATCTGTCCAGGCGCAACGTGCAAGGTCGATAGCAGGGCGCGGGCCCAGCCTGTCACTGCAACTGCCAACGCTGCGGGGTTACCGGGCGCCTGACTGGTGTGGCCTCCCGCCAGGATCAGACCGTAGGCCGCACAGGCCGCCTGGATACCCGCCATGACCTGATCGGCGGCCTTCTCGTCATGGTGCCAGTAAGCATTCACGACAGCAGTGGCACGTCCGCCCATCGCGGTAATGTCGCTCACGTTGGCCATTACGGCGGACCATCCTGCAAACCAGGGGGCCTGTTCGACGAACGCTGGAATCATCCCCTCGATTGCCAGTAGCTGATACTGATCACCGCACCGAATGGCGGCCGTGTCATCACCCGGCAGTGCGTACACACTCTCTCGTGTAGGGGCCACTGCAGAGCAACTGCCGGCCGGCGTCTGTATCGCCATTTTCGAGCGCATTGCGGGCGTGTCCCGAAGTTCGGCGAGCAAGGCTTTCAATGCAGACTCGGTCGCACACGCGTTAGCCATTGCGGTTCACCGTTCTACCTAAAAGCGCAGTCTGGCGGGCCATGAACGGATAGTGTTCAAGCCGTGCCTGCATGAGGCAATGTGGCTGGCCGAGCAGGCTCATCTCCTTGAGCGTTTCCCAGTGCAGACCCTGGAAGTAGTCCTCGTTGGCGTGTTGCACTGTTGCCAGAAAGGTATGACAGCCCAGGTCAAGTGCCTTGGACACGGCCTCGTTGACCAGCGCTTTGCCGATCATTCCATAGCGGCGGTATTGACGATCAACACACAGTCGCCCTCCGTACCAGACCCCTGGCGTCTCTTCGTAAATACGTACTGCGCCGATGACGCGTTCGGGCATGCCACAGTGGTGAGCCACTGCCACGATCGGCAGCGCTTTGAAGTCGTTTTCGTCTTTATCTTGCGCAAGCAGCTGCTGCTCTTCGGAAAACACGGCTCGGCGCAGTGCGTAATAATGCCGTCGCTCCCAAGCCTCATCAGCCGGTTTGACCAGCATGTCACCGGCGAGAAAGTCTTTGAAGGTTCCGTCGATCAAAGCAAAGGCATGTTCGGCCATGGCGTGCGCTCCCGCTCCGTTACTCGTGGTGTTTCAGTGCTGAGCACGCGCCACATTTGGCGCAGCCCGCGTTGATGTTGTCCGAGTGCAAGCCATGCCGGCGCAGACTCGCCCCGATACGGGGGTAGAGCCGTTGCATGAATCCATTGTCCGGCTTGGGGTGACGGGCGAGCGGGGTTCCATCGATGGGCACGAAGGGCACGACGAACGGATACACGCCGACACTCGCCAGGCGCTCGCTCATCTGCGCAATAGCGTCTTCGCTGTCGCCGAGCCCGGCCAGAATATAAGTGCTGACCTGGCCCCGGCCGAACACCTGAACTGCTGCATCGAAGGCGCTGAAGTAGCGCTCCAGCGGCACTTGCGCCTTGCCGGGCATGATGCGTTGACGGACCGCATCGGTGACGGCTTCAAGGTGCATGCCCAGCGAGACCACGCCGCTGTCCCTGAGTCGCTGGAACCATGCGTCGTCATCCGGGGGTTCACATTGCGCCTGGATGGGCAGGTCAACTGTGGCTGTCACTGCCGTTGCAGATTCACACAGTACGGCTGCTCCCCGGTCACTGGTCTGAGGGGTGCCGGTGGTCATCACCATGTGCTTGACGTTGTCCAGTTCAACCGCAGCCTTCGCCACTTCGGCCAGCTGTGCCGGACGCTTGCGGGCGATGGTTTTGCCGTTGGCAAGCGACTGGCTGATGGCGCAGAACTGACAGGACGTAGCTGTATCGTTCATGCGGATGCAATGCTGCAGGATCGTGGTGGCCAGTACGTCCTTGCTGTGCAAGGTAGCGATTTTCCAATAAGGAGTGCCGTCCTCGGTGTTCAGTCCATAGAACCTGGGTACGCCGGGCAGCTCAACCTTACCGACCTGCAGACCCTCGCGAAAAATCAGTGCCTGAGCGCCGTCTGCGCCTGGACGCGCAGAGTAGGGCGAGTCAAGCGAAGCATGGTTAAGCATTGGCACCATCGCGGTGTGCTCACCCAGACTCAGCGCCTTGTGGTCGGATGGCCCGGCACCGCCTTTGCGAGACAGACCGTCCGCGCCTTCCCAGCGCACGCCATGGCATTGCAGCTCGGCGAGAAGGTCTGCATTGAGGTTCCTGACCGGTATCAAGCCCACGTCGTTGGCTTTATGAGCAGGCATCCCGGCAGGCTTGTGTGCGATCAAGTCATTCATGTGAGGCCTCCTCGAATGATCCGT
Organism: Pseudomonas viridiflava; assembly: GCF_900184295.1. NCBI lineage: Bacteria > Pseudomonadati > Pseudomonadota > Gammaproteobacteria > Pseudomonadales > Pseudomonadaceae > Pseudomonas > Pseudomonas viridiflava. The sequence goes on along the minus strand of NZ_LT855380.1, from coordinate 3,166,601 downwards.
GCAGGTCATGCACATGAGCGGTCGCGCGACGGTCGATCAACAGGCTCAGCAGTTCGGGCCGGCTGTAATGTCCGACCGAGTCCATCATTCGTTTGCGTTTGTCGATCAGGGCAAAGTCGAGGTCGGCGATGACTGTGCCTTCGCCTTCTGTACGTTGACCAAGCACCCTGCCTTCCGGAGAGATGATTGCGGTGAAGCAGCCGCCCGATATCGGCTCCAGCGCACAGCCCGTGTCCATCATGATCTGTGTCTGTTGCCCGGCATCCAGCCACGCGGTGGCGTTGACCACGAAACAGCCGCTTTCCAGCGCGTGATGGCGGATGGTGACTTCCATTTGCTCGGCAAAGATCTGCCCGACCAGCGAGCCTGGGAACATGGCGGCATGGATCTGTTCGCCGTCAGCCATCAAGGCGTAGCGAGCGAGAGGGTTATAGTGTTCCCAGCACGCCAGCGCGCCGATCCGGCCGACGGCGCTGTCGGTGGCTTTCAGGCCAGATCCATCACCTTGCCCCCACACCATGCGCTCGTGGTAAGTCGGCGTGATCTTGCGGCGATGCTGGATCAGCGAGCCGTCGGAATCAAAAAGCAGTTGTGCGTTATAAATCGTTCCCCCATCGCGTTCATTTATGCCGATGCAGGCTACGATTCCGGCTTCGCGGCAGGCTTCGCCGATCTGCCGGGTCACGTCAGAGGGAACCGTCACAGATTCTTCCAGCAGTTTCAGGTGCTGTCTGCCCATGGCGAAAGGTGGCTGGACGAATGAGAAATAAGGGTAATAAGGCACCACGGTTTCAGGAAACACTGCGAACTGCACACCATCACGGCCCAGGTCGAGCAGCGTGTTGCACAGTTTTGCGACTGTGGCTTCGCGTGAATACAACACAGGGCTGAACTGAACGGCGGCAGCACGGATTGTTGGCATGTTTCGATTTCCTGTCGTTTGAAACCAAGAGCGGTCAAGGGGCGAGGCGCGTCAGCCGCCTTGGTGAGGCCGGGAAATGACCCGGCAGCAACTCGGCGGCCTCGACGGTCAGGGCTCCTGCGTAATCAGCGGTTGCCGACTTACGCTGTCCAGGTATCAATGATCATCGCGCCTTCGCGACGCATCAGAAGCCGCAGATCCATGACATCCAGCGGGTTGATCGGGCGGATGCCTTCGATGAGGGCTTTCTCGGTCTGACCGTAGAGTGCCTGCAGGGCAAAGCGGCAGGCATAGACTTCGCCGCCTTCGGACATGAACGCTTTCAGCTGGTTGTTGACCGCCAGGTGTCCGGGGAACGCTTCGGCACCCAAGGTAGGAAAACCGCGCTGCACGCCCAATTGGACACCAGGGCCGTACAGCAGGATTTTGGTTTCAAACCCTTTACGCAGCAGGCGCTTGGCTTGCAGCATATTGACCAGGCCAATGGAGCCTTCGAAGGCGATGGTGTGGAACGTGATCAGCACTTTCTCGCCGGGTTCGGCCTTTACGTCCTCGAAGACTTTCTCTTCGTAATTGACCAGAAAGTCGCCGTCTTGGTAATGAGCAATGTCCACGGTTGGCATATCGTCTTCTCCAGTGAGTCATGTTTTGTCAGCGGCCGAAGGCGGCTGAGTGCATGAGTACAAGAGCGAATCACGTGCCAGAAATTAATGTGGCTGCCGCAAGGCATCCAACTGTTTGAATCTGAACGGTTATTGGATCTGAAACGCTTTTTTGGACGCTTTCTGATGCTTTCGCCGCGCCACGTATTCCCGTAGTAATACGAATATTCGTAGCCAAAAAACACGAGATATCGTAATGAGCGAGCCAGATTCTCTCAACGGTTGGGCCGACCTGGCCTATTCGTCTCGACACATGGTGTTTGAGCATTGCGCTGAAGCCATCGCCTTGCTCGATCCGGTCGCCGATCGATTTGGCGATCTGAACATCGCCGCCTGCAAACTGCTGGGATACCCCCGGCAGGAACTTTTGAAACTGCCGGTGAGCAAGCTGTTCGGGCATCAGTTGGCCGACCTCATCGTGTTCACCCAGGCAGTAATGGACAAAGGGCACGGCTGGAGCGAAGACCTGAGTTGCAACTGCAAGACCGGCGAACGGATCGAACTGGCATTGTCAGCCACAATTCTGCAGGTCAAAGGCAGCCCGCAACTGATCCTCGTGATGCGAGAGGTCAGCCAGGAAAAGTATCAGCGTGATCAGGCGCATACCGAACGCACGATGCGCGGCGGGCTTATAGAGTGGCGCAATATTCTTAACCTGTTCCAGGAAAGCGAACGCGATAACCAGCTTTTACTCAGTGCCGTGGGCGATGGGATCTACAGCATCAACCCGGATGGACTGGCCACTTTCGTCAACCCGGCAGGCGCCCGGATGCTGGGATGGGAGCCTCAGGACATGATCGGCAAGAACATTCACCGGATTCACCACCACACCCATGCCGACGGCAGCCACTACCCGGTTGAAGATTGCCCCATCTACAAGGCCGTGCGGGACGGCGTCGTCCATGAGGGACGCCAGGAAGTTTTCTGGCGAAGGGATGGAACGTCCTTCCCTGTGGAATTCACCAGCACACCTGTGATCACCGATGGCCGGATCGCGGGAGCGGTCGTGGTGTTTCGCGATATCACCGAGCGCCGCAATACCGAGCGCCAGCTTCAGAGCGCCCTTGAAGAGCTCAAAGTGCTGAAGCATCGACTGGAGGAGCAAAACGCCTACCTGCAGGAAGAAATCCATACGGAACACAATTTTCGGGAGATAGTGGGGCAGAGCGAGCCCATCCTTAAGATCATCAAACAAGTGGATGTCGTGGCGCCCACGGACGCCAGCGTGCTGATCAATGGCGAGTCCGGTACGGGCAAGGAACTCATTGCCCGGGCCATTCACCAGGCCAGCCGACGCAGCGCAAATCCGCTGATCAGGGTCAACTGTGCGGCGATCCCTGCCGAGCTGTTCGAGAGCGAGTTTTTTGGTCACATTCGGGGTGCGTTTACCGGCGCCATACGTGACAGGGTCGGACGCTTCGAACTGGCCGATGGCGGGACATTATTTCTCGATGAGGTTGGCGAGATCCCGCTGGATCTGCAAAGCAAGTTGCTGCGTGTACTGCAGGAAGGGCAGTTCGAACGTGTGGGCGAGGAGCGTACGCGCAAGGTCGATGTGCGCATCATCGCTGCGACCAACCGCGACCTGCGGCAAGAAGTGGCTGGCAAGCGTTTCCGCGAGGACCTGTACTTCCGGTTGAACGTGTTTCCAATTCAGTCACCCGCGCTTCGCGAACGCCCGATGGACATTGCGCCGCTCGCTGCGCATTTTCTCAAACAGACAGCCAAGCGCTTGAACATGCCCGGCCGCCGCCTTCGCAATAGCGATATTGACCGCCTGCAGCACTATTCATGGCCTGGAAATATTCGTGAACTGCAGAATGTCATTGAGCGCGCACTGATCACCTCTCGTGGCGCCGACCTCGCCCTTGACCTGCCCGATGAACCGGGTCAACCCAAGATCCAGCCTGTGATGGAGTCGTCCGCAACCCCTGTCGTTTTAACGGACGCGCAAGTGCGGGAGCTGGAGCGCAGAAACATGCGCGCCGCTCTTGAAGCGACCAGGGGGAAACTCTTCGGCAAGGGTGGGGCGGCAGAGTTGCTGGGTTTGAAGCCCACCACGCTGGCTTCGCGATTGAAGCGACTGGACATCGAACCAGGCGGTGGTGAGGGCGGCGCTTCGACGCGTGACTGATGCCGGGTGCTGTTGATCCGGCAACAGTGAATCGGCAATTTGCGCAGCATTCCTCGGCAGGCCCACGAGCTTTATGCTCACGGAAACGCTGGGTGATACTCGACGTAAATCCCTGAAAGCACCAAGGGCCATGCTTCGCAGGGATATTCAACCCTCAGCGCCTTGCTCGGGCACGACCTGTGCACTGCTCCTCGGATTCCTGTCCTGAATCTGCGGAGTTACCCCGATGTACGATGCCGTTCTCCCTTCGACCTCCAACCGCTTTGGCAAACGCTGGCCTGCACTGGCACTGACGTTAATAGCGGCCTGCATGGGCATGTCTGCCCAGGCCGATGACAGCGACGTTCCATCGCTGGCAGGCAAGCGCATCGCGATCAGCATGACCGGCACCAGTCATTACTTCGATATCAAGGCGTTCCAGGCGCAGGTCGATGAAGTCAAGCGGCTGGGCGGCACGCCGATCACCCTGGATGCGGGGCGCAACGACAAGAACCTGGTGAACCAGCTGCAGACCGTGATCACCCAGAAACCCGATGCGGTCATCCAGACACTCGGCACCCTGAGTGTCATCGATCCTTGGCTCAAGCGCATCAGCAAGGCGGGCATTCCACTGTTCACCATCGATGCGCCTTCGCAGTACAGCCTCAACAACACCACCTCAGACAACGTCGCCACCGGCAAGGCGCTGGCCGGACAACTGATCAAGGACGCGGGTGGTAAGGGCAACATTCTGGTGTTCAACGGTTTTTACGGCGTGCCGGTCTGCGCGATTCGTTACGACCAACTGAAGCTGACGCTCAAGGATCATCCAGAGCTGAAGATCATCGAGCCCGAGTTGCGCGATGTCATCCCTAATACCGTTCAGGACGCCTATTCGCAGGTCTCGGCCTTGCTCAACAAGTATCCCAAGGGCAGCGTTTCGGCCATCTGGTCAGCCTGGGACATTCCGCAGTTGGGTGCCAGCAAGGCGCTGATCGATGCCGGGCGCACCGAGATCAAGACCTATGGCGTGGACGGCACGCCGGAAGTGCTGGAACTGCTTGGCCGTAGCGATTCGCCCATCGGAGCCGTTGTGGCGCAGCAGCCGGTGCTGATCGGCAAGACAGCCGTGCAGAACGTCGCACGCTATCTGGCGGGACAACGGGAGCTGCCCCGGGAAACCCAGGTGCCCACGTTGCTCACCACCGCAGGCAACCTGCCCGAAGTGCGGCAGCTTCGCGGCGACAATTGACCGGGGATTGACCATGACTTCAGTGACCTCACCGCCTGCCTTGCACCTGCAAGGCATCTCCAAACGCTTCGGCGCTACCCAGGCGCTGGATGCGGTCAATCTGCGCGTCGAGCCGGGCACCATTCATGGTCTGGTCGGTGAAAACGGCGCGGGCAAATCGACCCTGATCAAGGTGCTTGCCGGCATACACAAGGCCGACAAGGGCAGCCTGAGCGTTCATGGCCAGTCCTTCGACGCCTTCACGCCGCGTCAGGTCGAGTCGCTGGGCGTGCAGTTCATTCATCAGGAGCGTTTGCTGCCCGCAAGCTTCACGGTGGGTGAGGCGCTGTTCTTCGGTCAGGAAATCAGGCGTGGCCTGCTGGTGGATCGTCGCGCTCAAGAGCGTGAGGCTGCGCGGCTGATCCATGATTATTTCGCCATGGCGTTTCCCAAAGGGGCGCTGATCCGCGATCTGGACAGTGCCCAGCGGCAGATTGTGCAGATCATTCGCGCGCTGATCGCGAAACCAAAAATACTGGTGTTCGACGAGCCAAGCGTGTCGCTGGTGAAGCGGGAAGTGGACCGTTTGCTGTCCATCGTGCGTCGCCTGCGCCATGAAGGACTGACGATTCTGTACATCTCGCATTACCTGCAGGAAATCGAATCGCTCTGTGATCAGGTGACGGTGCTGCGCAACGGGCGCGACGTGGCAGTGGTGGATCCGGAAGTCACCAGTACCGCGCAGATTGCCCGGCTGATGGTCAATCGGGAGGTGGGCGAGCTGTATCCCCGGACGCAGGCCATACCGGGCGCCCCGGTCCTTGTATTGAAGGGACTGGGTTCGGGCCACGCCTATGACGGCATCGACCTGACCGTGGGTCGCGGCGAAGTGGTCGGTCTGACCGGACTGGTCGGTTCAGGGGCCAAGGAACTGCTCAAGAGCCTGTTCGGATTGGTCAAGCCTTCGCGTGGCGAGCTGCTGCTGAACGGCAAGCTGCTGCACCTGAATTCGCCACGGGATGCCATCCGTGAGGGCATCGCGCTGGTGCCGGAAGAGCGTCGCAGCCACGGCGTCGCCCCGGCGCTGTCGGTGCTGGAAAACATCACACTGGCGAGTCTGGGCCGGTTCAGCCGCTGGGGGCTGCTGGACGGCAAGGCGCAGGTTCGCGAGAGCGAACGGCTGATCCATGAGCTGGCGATCAAGACGTCGGGGCAGGGCAGCGCGGTGCAAACGCTCAGCGGTGGCAATCAGCAGAAAGTCGCGCTGGCCAAATGGCTCAGCCGACAGTCGTCGTTGTACTTGCTGGATGAGCCGAGTGTGGGTGTGGATATCGGCGCCAAGACCGAAATCTATCGGCTGATCGCCCGGCTGGCCGAGGGCGGCGCTGCGGTTCTGGTGCTGTCCTCGGACCTGCCGGAACTGATCGGCATCACGCAGCGCATCGTGGTGCTCCACCGGGGTCGCATCGCCGGGGAGTTCGATGCCCGCACCACCGATAGCGATGAGTTGCTGGCCTGCGCCACCGGGGCCGTTGAGCGCGAGACCGTCTTTGATCATGCCCATGAGGAGCGCCAACATGTCAGGGCTTGAAATTTCCCTTCATCAGTCAGCAAACCCGTCGGCAGGCTGGCTGCTGCGTCTGGCGCAGCGTGGCTCGCTACTGGTGTTTCTGATCATTCTGCTGGGGTTTGCCCTGAGTGCGCCCAACTTCCTGAGCATCGGCAATCTCAGCAACGTGTTTGCCCAGTCGGCTGTGCTGGGCATTCTCGCGCTGGGGCTGACCTGCGTGGTCATCGGCGGCGGCTCCAACGTGGTTCGCGGTGGGCTGGACCTGTCGCTGGCGGCCAACCTGGGATTGTGTGCGGCCGTCTACAGCAGCCTCAACAACGCAGGGCTGGAAACCTGGCAAGCAGTGGCGCTCACGCTGGGCTGCGGTCTGCTGGTCGGTGCAGTGAATGGGCTGGCGGTGGTGCTTCTGCGCTTGCCGCCGTTGCTGGCAACCCTGGCGAGCATGAACCTGGTCGCAGGGCTGGAGCTGGTGCTGACCCAGAACACCGTGCTGGCCACCGACTCTGCACTGCTGGACGTGCTGGCATCGGGTGAGTGGCTGGGCTTACCGGCCCTGGCCTGGATGTTATTGAGTGTGGCCGCCGTGCTGCATGTGCTCATTCAGCACAGCGCCTATGGCCTGCGTCTTTACGCCATTGGCGAGTACCCGCTGGCGGCAAAAGCGGCTGGCTTGAACCCCCGTTGTTATGTGTTCTCCACTTACCTGATTGCCGGAACCTGCGCAGCACTGGGGGCGTTCTGCTCTGCGGCGGTGTTCAGCGGCAGCACGACCGGCTCTGGCGACCTGCTGCTGTCGGTTGTGGCGATCGCCTTTCTCGGCTCGGTGTTCTCCAGACGCCTGACCGCCAACATTCCCGGCACGCTTTTGGCGACCCTGTTGCTGGGTTTTCTCATCAACGGCTTTCAGTTGCTGAACATTTCCAGCTTCTGGGTCAACGGCGTGCAAGGCGTCCTGATTCTGCTGGTGGTGGCCTTTTCCGGCGCCGTCGGCCAACCGGAGGGTGAACAATGAGTACGCTGACACTGACGGCGTCATCGCTACGAAACAGCGTTCTTCCGCGACTGTTGACGGCCACGTTACCGGCGCTGGTGCTGATCATTCTGGTGTTCTTCGCGCTGGAGGCTCCGGGTTTTCTGAGCTGGGGCAACCTGTCGAGCCTGATTCTGAACAACTTCGTGTTGCTGGCAATCGTCGCCGTGGGCATGACCTGGGCGGTGGCGGCAGGCGGTATCGATCTTTCGGTGGGCACCGCAGTGGACTTTGCCAGCCTGGGGTTCGTGGTCGCGCTCAATGGCGGCCACGGGCTGGGCGCTGCAGCGGTCGTCGCCTTGTTGGCGGGCGGCTCGGCGGGAGCGTTCAATGCGCTGTTGATTGCGGGGCTGCGGATTTCGCCATTTCTGGCGACGCTGGGCACACTGTTCATCGGCACCAGCGTGCAGCAACTGCTGTCGGATGGCGGGCAGCCGATCTACATCGCTCAAGGTGTATTGCCTGGCATCACCGGCGTGGTGATTCTGGGCCTGCCGTTGCCGGTCTGGCTGGTGGCGTTATTGGCGGGCGTCTACGGCCTGGTGCTGGCGCGTGGGCGTCTGGGGCGCGAGATTCTGGCGGTGGGCACGCAGCCACAGCTGGCCTATTACTCAGGTCTATCGATCCGGCGCATTGCCGTTCAGGTGTTTGTCGGCAGCGCACTGGCCTGCGCGGTGGCGGGTATTCTGCTCAGCTCGACCGTCAACGCCTACGTGCCGATGTCAGGCAACGCCTACCTGATCAGCGCCATCGGCGCAGTGTTCATGGGCACCACCTTGAGTCGTCAGGGACGGCCCAACATCGTCGGAACGCTGTTGGGTGTGCTGTTCATCAACGTCATTGCCAATGGCTTGTTGTTGATCGGCTGGAATTTCTATTGGCAACAGGTCGCGACCGGGGCACTGATCTTTCTGGTGCTGGCCTTCAGTTTCGCCAGTCGCCACCTGTTACAGGATACTCACTGAAAACGCGGCTCAGGCCTTGCCCGAGCCGTTACCGATCTGCCAGACGTAAGGCGGCTCGGTGCCGTTGATGCGCCAGTCGCCGACGATGCGTGCCTTGTAGATCAGCGGATTGTGCGACGCCGCCGTGCGTGCGTTGCGCCAGTGGCGGTCCAGCGCCTTGTTGACGCTGACACCCGATGCGCCCAAGGCGTTGAACAGGTCGGTGGCTGCGCGCAGCACCAGCTCCGAGACAATCACCTGCGCCTTGGCGGTTTCGATTTCGGCGGCGATGTTGGCGTCCTTCTCCTGCTGCGCATCGTGGCCGAACCGGGCCACGTAAGCGCGCTGTAGAGGTTCCGCCGAACGCAGGGTTGCCGCCTCGGCCGCGTAGACCTGCGCTGCAATCTGCCCGACCACCTGCTGCACCTGAGCGTCCTGGCTCACGCTGTCGGCATTGCCGGTGCTGAACACGCGCTTGCGATCACGCACTTCCTGAGCGATGTCGCGCTCGACGGCCCGGCCAATGCCTGCCAGTACGGCCAGCAGCACCAACTGATAAAAAGCCGTCTGGTATTTGAAACGCTGCTCGAACGGGATCACGTGTTCGGCGGGCAGCGGCACGTTCTCGTAGACCGAGGTGCCGCTGCCGGTGGTGCGCTGGCCGAAACCGTCCCAGTCATCGCTGTGACGCACACCGGCATGGCGCGCATCGACTACGGCTATCACGTCGGCGCCGTTGTCGGCACGCTGAGCGTACACGTCGATCCAGTCCGCGAAGATGCTGCCGGTGCTGTAGAACTTGCGGCCGTTGAGCACGAAGCCGTCGCCCTGGGCGCTGACCTTGGTGATCACGTCGCCAATCTTCACCGCGCCGACTTCGGTCCAGCCGTTGCCGACCAGATCACCTGCAACAAAGCGCGCGAACCATTTATCCCGGCCCGGGCTGGGGGGCGCATTCAGGCGGTCTTCGACAAAGGCGAAGTGCGCGCGCAACGCTTGCGGAATGTTCGAGTCCGCTTCAGCCAGTTCGATCAACAACTGAAACAGTTGACCGACCGAGGCACCGCCGCCGCCATATTCCTTGGGCACGCGGACCGCGCCAAAGCCTGCCTGCTTGAGCCAGGCAATGGGTTCATGGGGCAGGGCGCGACCTTTTTCGCGCTCGACCGCGCCAGCGCTGATTTCCCGAAAGATCGGGCGGAAGCGGTGGGCGAGGGTTTCGTAGTCGGTTCCAAGTGACAGCGGGTTGGCGTCGGTCGATAAAGTCATGCAGTACTCCTGAGCGCTGGAAGATTGGCACTCGGCCAATGAAAGGTTGCTCAGGCCATTGCATAGTCTGTGCCTGAATCCAATCTATTGATTTTAAAGACTATTTAATTTCAGGGCCGTTATAGATGTTGGCCGCGCAACAGCGCCTCAACAGCTTGGCTGCAAACCGAACAGCGCCCGGTTTGCCTCAGGCGTCGCAAGTCATTGATCTGCATGATTTTCCAGGTATGGCACGTTCGCTGCTATGGCACCTTCGATCCCCTCTCGACGGAAACCTTCATGCCGCATTCATTGCCTCAGGCATTGCTGATCCAGGCTCAGACCCGTAACAGACAGATCGCCCTGCGTTACAAAGAGCTTGGCATCTGGCAGACCCGTACTTGGGGCGAGGTGGCGCAGGAGGTTGACCATCTCGCCGAGGCACTGCATCTCAAAGGGTTTAAAGCGACGGATTGTCTGCTGATCATCAGTGAAGCCAACGCCGAGGCGTTGTTGCTGACGCTGGCGGCGCAGGCGCTGGGCGGCAGTGTCAGCCTGATCGAGCCGTCGGTGGGCCATCGCAGCTGGCTGGCGACGGTCAAGCCTCGTTACGCGGTCGTGCAGAACCTTGAGCTTGTCGCTCAGTTGAGCGATGCCGAACCTGACGTGGTGATCGTGCTGGACGACCGCGGCCTGCACGATGCGGAAGATGCGCGTCTGATTGACTATGCCGAGTTGCTGAAGCCCGCTGCTAAAGGGATCCGCAAGCCATTGATCGACGCCGCAGCCTGTGCGTTTGTCTTTCAGACGTCCGAGGGCGAGCAGCAACTGACCCATGCCGACTTGCTTGACGGTGCGCAGCAACTGATCGACGCCAACGCCATCACCGACCACGATCAGGCATTGGTGGCCCGCGTATTTGCCGCCAACAGTCAGGCTCGCTATCTGTTGGCACCCTGGCTGGTCGCCGGTTTCTGTCTGAATTTCCCTGAGGCACTGAGCACCCGCGATAACGACCGACGCGAGCTGGGGCCGACGCTGGTGCTGGGCACACGTGAATCCTACGCGCGGCTGGAACTCTGGGCACGGGAGCGCTTGCCGTTGGCAGGCACATTCGCCCACGCGTTATATCGGTGGGCAATGGTGCCCGCCAAAGGCCTGATCAGACGCCAGCTCGGCTACTGGCTGATCCGCCGTCCGTTGCTGGATGTGCTGGGCATGAGCCGTTTGAGCAAGCCTTTGCTGGCAGGTGACGCGCTGACGCCGCAGAGCCAGGCGTTTTTCGCCGCGCTTGGGATTCTGCCACGTCCACTTAATACGCCAGTTCCGATCAAGCCAAGACTCAAGGCTGCCGTTGAAGACTGTCAGTTACCGGTCCTTCTGGGAGCGTCGTCATGAGCGCAAGCCTATCTTCGCCGCTTCTGACGCTCGATGATATTTCCTTGTCTTTCAAAGGCGTTAAAGCCGTCACTTCAATCAGTTTCTCAGTGGCTGCGGGCGAAATCTGCGCGTTGATCGGGCCGAATGGCGCGGGGAAAAGTTCGCTGCTCAACGTGATCAATGGCGTGTACCGGGCGCAGAGCGGCTCCATTCAGTACGCAGGCACGACCCGTAAGCGCATGCGTCCGCATCAGGCCGCCGAGAGCGGCATTGCCCGAACGTTTCAGAACATTGCGTTGTTCAAGGGCATGAGCGTGCTGGACAACGTACTGACCGGTCGCAACCTCAAGCGCCGCAGTACCTGGCTGGAGCAGATGCTGCGGTTGGGGCGAGCGCCTGCCGAAGACGATGAGCAGCGCGCCCACGCCGAGCGGGTGATTCGGTTCCTGCGCATCCACCCTTGGCGCCACGCGCTGGTCGGCAAGCTCTCCTATGGCCTGCAGAAGCGCGTCGAGCTGGCGCGTGCGCTGGCTGCCGAGCCGCGTCTGTTGCTACTGGACGAGCCGATGGCAGGCATGAACGCTGAAGAGAAGGTCGAGATGAGCCAGTTCATTCGCGACATCAACCGCGAGCTCGGCACCACGGTCGTGCTGATCGAGCACGACATCGGTGTGGTGATGGGCCTCAGTGATCACGTGGTGGTGCTGGATTACGGCCGCAAGATCGGCGACGGAACGCCGGAGCAGGTGCGCAACGACCCGCAGGTGATTGCTGCGTATCTCGGCACACGGCGTCCTGTTTCGACGTAGCACTATCGCGCAGCAGACAACGGACTGTGGAAGGCGGCTTGCCGGCGATGAACGATGACGCGGCTTTCCTGACACATCGCGTCGACTGCATCGCGGGCAAGTGCGCGCCTACAAAAAATAGTGGTTCCTCAGTGGCTTACAGGTTGTTTGAAAAGGTAGCTGAACCATGGAGTTTTTCTTTGAAGTACTGATTGGCGGGCTGCTGGCCGGGGTGATGTATTCGCTGGTGGCGATCGGTTTCGTGCTGATCTACAAGGCGTCGGGCGTGTTCAATTTTGCTCAGGGAGCGATGGTGCTGTTCGCGGCCCTGACATTCGTCAGTCTGCTGGAGCGTGGCCTGCCGTTCGGCTGGGCATTTTTGGCGACGCTGGCGAGCATGGTCGTGCTGGCGCTGCTGATCGAGCGTGTGGTCCTGCGGCCGCTGGTCAATCGACCGCCGATCATCCTGTTCATGGCCACGCTGGGCCTGTCGTACATGATCGAAGGCCTGGCGCAGGCGTTATGGGGCGCCCAGGTTCACGGTCTGGATCTGGGCATTCCTGACGAGCCGCTGGAGATTCGCGGCATGCTGCTCTCGCAGTTCGACCTGTTCGCCGCAGGCACGGCGGCGGTGCTGGTCATCGCGCTGTCCATCCTGTTCAACCGCACCCGCATCGGTCTTTCCCTGCGCGCCGTGGCCGACGATGCGCTGGCCGCGCAAGCGGTGGGTATCCGTCTGCCGCGTATCTGGGCGGTGGTCTGGGCCGTGGCAGGGTTTGTCGGTCTGGTGGCGGGACTGCTGTGGGGCGCGCGGCTGGGCGTGCAGTTCTCCCTGTCACTGGTGGTGCTCAAGGCGTTGCCAGTGCTGATCATCGGCGGCTTCTCGTCCATCGGCGGCGCCATCGTCGGCGGCCTCATTATCGGCGCGGCCGAGAAACTCGCTGAAATCTACATCGGGCCGATCATCGGCAGCGGCATCGAGAACTGGGTGCCGTACGTGCTGGCCCTGTTGTTTCTGCTGGTACGTCCCGCCGGGCTGTTCGGCGAGCGAACCATCGAGCGCGTCTGACTTTCCATAAGGATCATCGCCATGCTTTATCGAGAAGCCGGACAACTGGCGGGCTCCTATGCCGCCGAGCGTCGCCTGTTTCGTTTGCGTCAGGACCGGATCGGGCTGCTGGCCTTGCTGGGATTTGCTTTTGTCATCGTGCCGCTGGCTGGCAACGACTACTGGTTCAGCGCGATTCTGGTACCGTTTCTGGTGCTTTCGCTGGCGGGTCTCGGCCTGAACCTGCTGACCGGTTACGCCGGGCAGTTGTCGCTGGGTTCTGCTGCGTTCATGGCCGTCGGCGCTTTCGCCACCTACAACCTGCAACTGCGCGTACCGGGCACGCCGTTGCTGCTGGGTATTGTCTTCGGTGGGCTGGTCGCGGCGGCTGTGGCGATGCTGTTCGGGCTGCCCAGCCTGCGCATCAAGGGCTTCTACCTGCTGGTATCGACGCTGGCGGCGCAGTTCGTGGTCGAGTGGGTGCTGACCCGTTTCAGCTGGTTTACCAACGACAACGCATCGGGCGTGATCACTTCGCCACCGCTGAGCGTGGCCGGACTGGATTTCAGCTCGCCGCAAGGTCGCTATCTGCTGACTCTGACGCTGGTGGCGGCGTTGTTCTGGCTGGCCAACAACCTGATTCGCAGTGAGCTGGGCCGCACCTGGATGGCGGTGCGCGACATGGACACCGCCGCAGCGGTCATTGGTATCCGGTTGTTCAAGGCCAAGCTGCTGGCGTTCGCCATCAGCGGTTTCTATCTGGGGGTTGCCGGTTCGCTGTGGGCGTTTGCCTATCTGGGCACGGTCGAGCCCCATGGTTTCGACCTGAATCGCTCATTTCAGGTGCTGTTCATCATCATTATCGGTGGGCTGGGCAGCGTTTCCGGCAACTTTTTCGGCGCTGCCTTCATCGTGTTGCTGCCCATTGTGCTGGGCCATATCAGCGCCTTGCTACCCGTCGGCCTGATCGATTCCGGACAGCTGGAAAACATCCAGAAAATACTTTTTGGCGCCCTGATCATCACCTTTCTGATCAAGGAGCCCGAAGGACTGGCGCGCCTGTGGCAGCGCTTTCGTCAGCGTGCGCGGATCTGGCCGCTGCGCTACTGATCGATCATTTGCGAATAAGCATTTCCCTCACATCAACAATACCCTCAAACCTTCAAGGATTTGCCCATGAAACCCCGAACATCTGTAGTGCGCCTGATGCTGGGGCTGGCCTTGTTGGCTGGCGGACTGTCAACGAGCGTTCAAGCCGCCAACGAACAGTATTTCCCCTTGCAAAGTTACCGGGTCGGGCCTTATGCGGCTGGCGGCACCGGTTTTTTCGGTGGCTTCATCGATTACCTGCAATACGTCAACGCCAATGGCGGGGTCAACGGCGTCAAACTGACGTGGTCGGAATGTGAAACCGAGTACGTGGTTGAGAAGGGCGTCGAGTGCTACGAGCGCTTGAAGGGTGGTCTCAATGGCGCTCCGGCGGCGGCGACCAATCCATTGTCGGTCGGCATTGCCTACGCCACGCTCGAGCGCTCCACGGCCGACAAGCTGCCGCTGATCACCATCAATCACGGACGCACCGATTCCACTGACGGCAGCGTGTTTCCGTATGTATTCCCGCTGCAGTTGAACCCGTATTCCGAAGTGTCGGCCATCGTCAATTACATTGGTCAGCGTGAAGGAGGGCCTGAGTCGCTGAAGGGCAAGAAGATCGCGGTGCTCTATCACGGCTCTCCGTATGGCAAGGAAACCAACGGCGTACTGGAAACCCTCGCCAGGCATTACGGTTTCGAGCTGACCACGCTGGAAGTGCCGCATCCCGGCAACGAGCAGCAATCCCAATGGCTGAATATCCGCCGTCTAAAACCGGACTGGGTGATCCTGCGCGGCTGGGGCGTGATGAACCCGGTGGCGCTGAAGTCGGCACAGAAGGTCGGGTTCCCGGTGGATCACATCATCGGCAACATCTGGAGCAATTCAGAGGAGGACGTGATCCCCGCAGGCGCAGCCGCCAAGGGTTTCATCTCCATCACCACGCACCCGTCCGGCACTGACTTCCCGGTGCTGCAGGGCATCAAGAACTCGGTGCTCGACAAGGGGCAGGGCAATCTGGCCGACCCCAAGCGTTTCGGTACGGTGTACTACAACCTGGGCGTAGTGAACGGCATTCTCAATGTCGAGGCGCTGCGCATCGCTCAGGCCCGCTTTGGCAATCAGCCGCTGACGGGTGAACAGGTGCGCTGGGGTTTCGAACACCTGAATCTCGATGACGCCCGTTTGCAGGCGCTGGGTGCCAAGGGACTGGTGCAGCCGTTGAAGCTGTCGTGTGCAGACCATGAAGGTGGTGGCGCGGTGCGTTTTCAGCAGTGGGACGGGCAGCGCTGGAACCTGATCAGTGACTGGGTGCAGGCCGACCGCGCCTTGCTGCGGCCGATCATCGAAGCCTCTGCGGCACAGTACGCCAGGGAGAAAGGCATCACCCCGCGCAACTGCAGCCAGGAGCAATAAGGCCATGAGTTCGATACCGCACGCCAGCCTGTCTGCCGAGGTGTTGTTATCGGTGGAGCAGGTCGAGGTGTTTTACGAGCAATCCATCCTCGCCCTGCGCGGGATCAGCCTGCAGGTCCGGCAGGGTCAGATGGTCGCGCTGCTGGGTGCCAATGGGGCGGGCAAAAGCACGACCCTCAAGGCGATTTCCAGTCTGGTACGTGCCGAGCGTGGTGAGGTGGTCAGTGGCCGGATTCAGTATCAGGGCAAGTTGATCACCGCCAGCGATCCTTCCGTGCTGGTGCGTAATGGGCTGGCGCAGGTGCTGGAGGGCAGACACTGCTTCACGCACCTGAGCGTTGAGCAAAACCTGCTGATCGGCGCGTTTGTCGCCAAACCGTCGCGGGTCGAACTCAAGGCGCGACTGGAAAAGGTTTATGGCTACTTTCCCCGGCTGAAGCTGTTGCGCAAGCGCCTCACAGGCTACACCTCGGGCGGTGAGCAGCAGATGGTGGCCATCGGGCGGGCGCTGATGTCCGGGCCTCGCCTGTTGCTGCTGGATGAACCGTCCATGGGACTGGCGCCGCAGGTGGTGGAAGAGATCTTCGATATTTTGGGACGGCTTAATCGCGACGAGGGGCTGAGTCTGCTGGTCGCCGAGCAGAACATCAGCCTCGCGCTGGAGTATGCGCACTACGCGTATGTGCTGGAGAACGGCCGGGTAGTCGAATCCGGCGTTGCCGCAGAGCTGGCCGCGCGCGAGGACATTCATCATCACTATCTGGGTGCAGCAGCGCATTGAGTGCGCTGCTGTTCTTCCAGCAACAGTGTTCGAACACTATGTTCATGTAAATACTTTTTCCACTTTAAGAATATCTCGCAAGTCATTGTTTTTTAATTGGATTGCCTTTTAGGCATGGCCTGTGCACTACCTGAATCCGGTGTGTTGAGCTGCTTTCAACCTGTTATCGATGATCAGGAACCTGCCCATGACCCAACCCGTAAAAAGCCCGCCAAGGGCCCATGTCATTGCATCGGATGCCGAGGCCATCGAGGTCGCCAGAGCGCTGGCTGTGCGTTTTGCCGAAGAAGCGTCGGTTCGTGACCGCGAGCGTCGCCTGCCCGTCGCAGAACTCGATGAATTTTCCGCCAGCGGTCTGTGGGCAATCACGGTGCCCAAAGCCTACGGTGGTGCCGGGGTGTCTTATGTGACGGTTGCCGAGGTGATCAAGATCATTTCCGCAGCCGACCCTTCGCTGGGACAGATACCTCAGAACCACTTGGGCATTCTCGACATCCTGTTGCAGACCGGAACCGAAGAGCAAAAGCGCCATTACTTTGCCAAGGCGCTGGCTGGCTATCGCTTCGGCAACGCGTTCTCGGAATCCAAAAGCAAAAATGCTGGCACCTTTCAGACGCGTATTCGCTTCGACGGCGAACACGCAGTGGTGGACGGCGAGAAGTTCTACTGCACCGGAGCACTGTTCGCTCACATCGTGCCGGTGGTGGGTGTGGATGAACAGGACAACGCGTTTATCGCCTTTGTGGAGCGCGACAATCCGGGGCTGACGATCATCGACAGCTGGGACGGCTTCGGTCAGCGCACCACGGCCAGCGGCGGTGCGGTCCTGAAGGCGGTGAGAGTCCCCAGGACGTCCGTAATACCGGCGCATCGGGCGTTCGATGAACCCACGGCTCATGGCCCGATTTCGCAGATCATTCAGGCCGCGGTCGACACCGGAATCGCCCACGGCGCGTTCGAGGAAACCCTCAGGCATGCGCGTCTTGCGCGGCCATGGATCGACAGCAAACAGGACTTCGGCTGGCAGGACCCGTTCAGCATCGCAACCATCGGCGATATGCAATGGCGTCTGCACGGCACCGACGCAATCCTGGCCAAGGCCGGGCAAGCCATTGATCAGGCACTGGCCGCACCCAGTGAAGCCAGCGTTGCGCACGCTTCGGTGGTGGTGGCTCAGGCCAAGGTGCTGTCGGCGCAGATTGCCTTGCTGATCAGCAGCAAACTGTTCGAACTGGCTGGCACCCGCTCTGTGCTGGGCTCGCTGAACCTGGATCGCCACTGGCGCAACGCCAGAACCCACACGCTTCATGACCCCGCCCGCTGGAAATATCACCTGATCGGCAATCGCGTACTCAACGGTGTCGCGCCGCCGCGCCATGCCTGGAACTGATCGAGGAGCAGTCATTTGTCTCATCCAACTATCGACACCCAACTGGCAGTCGCTGCCGAAGACCTGAGCGACGCACGGCGAGGCTTGCAACAGACCCTCGATTTTTTGCGTGAACAGGGCCTGCCCTGGGCGTTCAGCGATGTGCAGCGCATCGTCGAGGACCCTTATGTGATCGGCAAGATCGGCGATCTACAGATTCGCATCGACCTGGCGGCAGCACTGCTGGAGCGGGCACAGACGCTTGACGGCTCGCCCGAAAAGCGTCTGATCGCCAGCACCGAAGCGGTCATTGCCAGTGCCGATGCATTGCTGGCGGTGGACAACGTCCAGCATGAACTGACCGGCCAGCGTCAGTCCCGGCCGCCGCAGACCGGTCGCGAACCGCTGCGCTGGCACTATCAGGTGCTGGGCAACCATCGCCTCAATGGCGTCGCGCCACCCCAGCTTCAGGAGTGATTGCATGTCCCGTCAAATTCGCCTCAATGCCTTCGACATGAACTGCGTCGGCCATCAATCGCCGGGCCTGTGGGCGCATCCACGTGATCGTTCCTGGCAGTACAAGGACCTGGAGTACTGGACCGATCTGGCAAAAATTCTGGAGCGCGGCAAGTTCGACGGCCTGTTCATCGCCGATGTGCTGGGCATCTACGATGTCTATCGCGGTAATGGCGAGGCGGCAATACGCCAGGCCACGCAGGTGCCGGTCAATGATCCCTTGCAACTGATTCCGCCGATGGCGCTGGTCACCGAGCATCTGGGCTTCGGACTGACTGCTTCACTTTCGTTCGAGCATCCGTACCCGTTTGCCCGACGCCTCTCGACTCTGGATCACCTGACCAAAGGCCGGGCAGGGTGGAACATCGTGACGTCCTATCTGGAAAGTGGGGCGAAGAATCTGGGCCAGAAAACCCTGACCGAACACGATGCCCGCTATGACTTCGCCGAGGAATACCTGGAGGTCTGCTACAAACTCTGGGAAGGCAGTTGGGAAGAGGGCGCGATTCTGCGCGACCGGGAGCGACGCGTGTTCAGCGACCCGAGCAAAATTCATGAGATTCGTCATGTCGGCAAACACTTCCAGGTACCGGGCATCCACCTGTGTGAACCCTCGCCGCAGCGTACGCCCGTGTTGTATCAGGCCGGTGCGTCCAGCCGGGGTAAGCAATTCGCCGCCGAGCATGCCGAATGCGTGTTTGTCGCCTCGCCATCGAAAGTGCTGCTGAAGAAAACGGTTGCCGACATTCGCCGGCGCACGGCCGAAGCGGGTCGGGATCCGGCCAGCGTGCTGATCTTCAACCTGCAGACCGTGATTCTGGGCGAGACCGATGCCAAGGCGAAAGCCAAGTTCGAGGAGTACAAAAGCTGGGTCAGCTATGAGGGCGCAATGGCGCTGATTTCCGGCTGGACCGGCATCGACTTCAGCCAGTTCAGACCCGACGAACCCCTCAGGCATGTGCATACCAATGCCATCCAGTCAGCCGTGGAAACCTTTTCTACCGCCGACCCCGACACCATCTGGACCCCACAGGCACTGGCCGACTGGGTCGGCATCGGTGGTTTCGGCCCGTTGTTCGTCGGCAGCCCGGAAACCGTCGCCGACCTGTTGCAGGACTGGGTCGAAGACACCGATGTCGATGGCTTCAATCTGGCCTACGCGCTGACCCACGAAACGTTCATCGACGCGGTTGACCTGCTGGTGCCGGAGTTACAGAAGCGTGGTGTCTACAAGACCGAATACGCCCAGGGCACGCTGCGCGAGAAGTTGTTCGACAGCGGGCCGCGTCTGCAGGCACCTCATCCGGGTGCGGAGTTTCGTGATCTGACGGCGCTGAATCGCCAGCGAGAGCCGCAGAGCGCCTGAGAGTCCTCGTGTAATACGATGACGAGCTTTCCTCCCCGCTCTGTGCTCATCGTTGTACACAAATCCGCAAGACGCGCAAAACGCAGCGGGACTCGGGTATAACGCTGAGCACAGGCATGGGCATGATCGGCGTGCTTGAGATCACGCTGATCGTTCCTACGCTCCGCGTGGGAATGCCTCCCAGGACGCTCCGCGTCCGCTCTTGAATGTGGCGCAGGTGCGTGGCCAAGCTCCAGCGTTATCCACGTCATGCGCTCGGCTCACTGAATCCTCAGTCTGTGCCATTTGTGACGCGGAGCGTCACGGGCGGCATACCCACGCAGAGCGATGGGCACGATCAGTGTTGGGGCGGACCTGTGTATAACGCCGAGCGCGGAGCGTTGGGCACAATCAACGTCCTCCCCAATGGTGTCACCCGCCTGCATGCCTCGGCGCAGAGCCTTCATGTCACCGTTTACAACGTCATGGATGAACGCCGGAATCTGTAATCATCTCTCTGGCTAACCTTTTGAATCGAGAGACGCCCCAAACGTTTTAATGACACCTGCTGCGCGGTCGGGCGTTATCCGCTCGCGCTTCAGTCTTGATCCATCATGAACAGGAGTTCTCATGAAACCGACGATGCCGAGTCGTTCCAGCGTATTTGCGCTATTGGTCATCTCTTTCTTTCCGCTGACCCCGGCGCTGGCCGGAACGCCGTCCTCGAACGTGGCCGATAACCTGGCCCAACTGCCCGTCGTCACGCCAGTCACTGCCTGCGCAGCACTGACCCAGACCGACCTCAGTGACATTGGCGGCTCCGGCAGCCGAGTAGTGTCAGCCAGCGAATCCAGCCGTGATGGCGTGGCGGTGTGTGCCGTGGAAGGCTTGCTGGCGCCGCAGATCGGTTTCAAGCTGGAACTGCCGACGACCACTTGGGCGCAACGTTATCTGCAGGTCGGCTGCGGCGGCTTTTGTGGCCACAGTGATTCAAGACCGGGCGTTGCCGACAGTTGCAAGCCGCTCAAAACGGGCGCGTTCGCCGTGGCGTCCACTGACATGGGACACAAGACGATAGACACCACGTTTGGCGACGACCCGCAGAAACGTGCGGACTTTGCCCATCGCGGTGTACACCTCACGGCACTGGCGTCGAAGAAGCTGATCCAGACGTTCTATGGCCGCAAGGCTGAATACGCATATTTCACCGGCTGTTCGGACGGCGGCCGTGAAGCGCTGATCGAAGCGCAACGCTACCCGGAAGACTTCAATGGCATCATCGCGGGCGCCGCTGCGCTGAATTTTCAGGTGCAGAAAGTGTTGTTTCACGGATGGGTAGCGCGCGCCAACACCGGTCCTGATGGCAAGCCGATCATCCTGGCGTCCCGCCTGCCGATCCTGCACAAGGCGGTGCTGGCGCAGTGCGATGTGCTGGATGGACAGATCGATGGTCTGATCTCCGACCCCAGGCTCTGCCGCTTCGACCCCTCGGTGGTGCAGTGCAAAGTGTCTGCCGACAACGCCAAATGCCTCACGGCGCCGGAAGTGGAGGCTGCGCGGCGTATCTACGACGGCCCGAAAGATCCGGCCAGTGGAGAACGGCTTATCGTGGGCGGCCCACAACCCGGTTCGGAGCTGGCCTGGGCGGGGCTGTTCGTACCTGTTTCTGCTGATCAGCCTATCGTCAGTCAACAGATCGCCGAACAGTCCATTCGCAGTCTGGTGTTCGAGACCAATCCCCCTGAGGACTTCAAGCTGGCGGACCTTCGCTTCGACAAAAGCACGTTCGAACGCCTGCGCCCCTTGCACGCGCTCTATGACGCGACCAACCCCGATCTCGCGCCTTTCGCCAGCCGTGGCGGAAAGCTGATCCTCTGGCACGGCTGGGCCGATCCGCAGGTCTCGCCACTCAATACGCTGGCCTATCACGAGGCTGTCGAGGCTCACATGGGCAAGGCACGCACTGAATCCTTCACCCGGCTGTACATGCTGCCCGGCGTCTACCATTGCGGTCGTGGAGAAGGGCCGAGCGAGGTGGACCTGCTGACGCCGATCATGGCCTGGGTGGAAAAAGGTCAGGCCCCTGGCGCCATCGTTGCCCGTCAGTACCAGCCGCAGCCGGTTGATAAGGTTGTTGCAGCGAGCCTGCCAGCGTTCATGACCAGAGAAGACATTTCCAATCGCGGTCGCACGCGCAAGGTGTTCCCGTATCCGTACATGGCCGAGTACGACCACAAGGGCTATTCGAAACGCGCCAACAGCTACCAGCGCTCGGAACCGCTGACGGCCGAGAAGACACCGAAATGGGTGGGCAGTGGCTTCTTCCAGCCTTACGAGTCGTTACAGCGCTGATCGCTCTGGCAAGTTTTCGATGCAGAACGAACGGGCATGATCAGGTAACTACTGATCGTGCCCATGCTGTGACGCCAGCGCATTTCTGTGAAGCAATAAAAAACCCCGTCAATCGAAACTGACGGGGTTTTCAAGAGTGGAGGCCGAGGTCGGAATCGAACCGGCGTAGGCGGATTTGCAATCCGCTGCATAACCATTTTGCTACTCGGCCTCAAACATCCGATGCGTTACCGCTGCATCAAACGTAGTAAACTTTTCGGAAGAGAAATATCTTTGTCTTCCAACCCGTTGAATCTTAAGGGTTTTTTTCAATTCCCGAGTCGGGAATGGACGCAATTCTGTACTGGTTCGAATGGCATGTCAAGAACGGGGCGAAAATAATTCATCGGGTGTCGTAAGCGGGGCAATCCGTTGAGGCCTCAATCACAGCTAGACGGCAGGGAGGCATGTTGTCGGGTGCGAATTGCAATGCTGGTGGGCAGTGCCTGAGCCGTTGGGTACTGGCAGATTTGAGAGGTGGTCAGCGGCCAGGGGTGGAGGTTCAATCATCGGGCAGGTAGTACACGCCTGTTTTTAATGATTGAGGTGACGAAAATGACTGATGACAGAAACACCAAGACGCCGAAGCATGGTTGGGTCATCTCTCCTGCCAGCCGGGGCTCGAGAGCGATTGACCTTGGCTTTTTGCTGGAATGGGAAGTCGATGAGTTGGAAGGGGGTAAAAATTTTCCCGACCTGGAGGAAGGGCCATTTCCAGGGCACTCCGCAGACGAACCTAGTGAAAAGCCGCCTAGTGATGGGCTCATTTTAAGTGGCGGTCACGAAGACGGTCACCGCGAGGATTTGAATCTCACTAATCAACAGTTGATAGAAAAATACCCTAAAGACGGCAAAGGCTGGACTGTTCTGTCAGTCAATCCTGGCGATGATTTTCCCGTGACCTGGAAGTATCTGGCCAGCCACACCACGCGCGGATATCGCTGGTTCATTACTAAAGATGGTTGGGACGAGAACGCAGCCATAACGCGTGATCAACTTGAACTCAAACCATTTCACGAGACCATAAGCCCAATTGATCCTTATAACGAGACCATGGTGCCTGACGAAAACATTTCAGCGCCTTTGCCAAAAGAAAAGACAGGCTACCATGTCATTATCCTGCTCTGGATCGTGGCCAACACGGGTAACGCGTTCTATCAGGCTTTTGATGTCAACTTTGGCCAGCCAGCGTCCAGGCCCTGACTCAACCCGCCATCCGCATCCGACGTTCTTCGCGCAATTGCTCCAGCTCCGAAGGCGTGCGGGCCAGAAGCCTTAGGGCAAAGTCATGAGGTGTCGTATCGCGTTCCTGCGCTGCCCGCAGGAACGCTGACCGTGCGTGCTCCGCACGACGTTCGCTGATAAACAAGCCACCGGGGTGACGATTGAAGTTGGCCAGCTCCTGCTGAAGCTGTTCATCGCGACGGATGAAGATTTCGAGTGCCTTGCTGATCTGGGTGTCCGTGAAAAGCATGTGTTTCTCTCCTTGAAAATATCGACCGATACCTCTATCGGCGGACCTGAGCAAATGTTGTGTGCAGTTCGTCGGCGAATGTTTGCCGAAGGCAGCGGTCAGCGCCGGACGTTTGGCACTGACACGGGGTTTTTCAAGCTCAGAGTGAGTAGCTTGCTGTCTGGGTCTGAATGCCTTCGTTGATGGCTGCAATGGCGTGCGGCGGCATTTGCTCGATGGCCATGAATGACGGCGTTTCAAATACCTGTAAAACAGGCGTGCAGGGCGCGTCCAGCCGAGCCGACTCAGTTTCCAGTGCTGATAAGTGCTTCGCGTGGTTCGCTGCGATTTCACTGAGAGTTGACACGGTGCATCTCCTGATGACTGAACGGCATTCCAAAGGGTGGCTGACACGCCAGAAATACATCGTTCTGGCGCAGTCATAGCTCCCTGTAGCAAGCCGCGAGCCAGACCGCTCACCGGTTGGCGCCAAAGTCTGACAGACGCACCCAAGTCAACACACATAAGACGTTCTGATTCCGCTTGTCTGTTTTCAGGCACTTCCAGTTGCCCGCTATTTTCTCACCTGTAAGCGCAGATACCCTGCGGCACATGTTTGAGGAGCTAATCATGAGTATTGACGACAATGGTCCCGAAAACGCCTATCCCGGTCCGGCAAAGCCCGGTAGCGAGGAAGAGGTTTATCCGGATAAGGAAAGCGACCAGGCTGATGACGAAGACACCTCTCGCAACGACCTGAGTGACGACCCGGACATGCCGGTCAATCCTCCGGTTGATGAAACAGAGGTTCCGTCGCTGGGCAGCGGCGCCTGAAGTGCGTCACGAGCGCCAGACCCCGCCCAAGCGGGGTCTTTTGCGAAGTGCTGTTTACAACTGTTTACGAGCTTCAGCCAGCTTGCGTGTCATGACCTCACTGAACAGTTCTTCAAGGGCTTCGATATCCTGCGTCGACACTGCATCGGCACAGGCCAACCCCATTAAAAAGCCTTCTCCCACGCCACCTGCAGTCGCCATTTCCAGCAAACCGTCAGCGATTTCGATCCGTTGCGCAATACGGGCTGCCTCGGTCTTTATCGCTGGCGCGAGGGCTATTTCTTCGAGTTTCATCGGTGCATTCCTCGTTAACTGAGGGTACATCGGCCGCTCTTCATGCCGTCATGGCACGATTGGAAGCCACCATTTGCTCGCGTGTAAGTTGGCCCCAAGAGGCCGTGAACCGTGTAAACAGCGCATCCCGGTTTTGCGCCACGCGTGCTTTATCCGCTGCATCCAGAGCCAATTTGAGTTCTGGCAGCGTCAATTCGGTGCAGTAGGCGGGTGTGCCTGGCTGCTGACGCCACGAGTTTTCAAGATCGCCGGTGGCCAGCGCATCAAAGCCCGTATCCTCTACAAGTCGCTGCGCAATTGCCACTGCGTTCACGTCATCGCCCGCTACAGGCAAGGCTATACGTGAGGAAGAGCCAGCGGGTTGGCCTTGTTCAATCAGCGTCGCCGAGAGCACTGCGTTCCACGCCTTGACGACCGAACGGCCAATTTGCTCGCTGATCCAGACACTCTCTGCCTTGCCATCATCGACTTCCCTGATCGCTCCGTCACGTACCGGGTAATAGTTGGACGTATCAATGACGACGGTCGAATCGGAGGCCTTACTCAATGTGTCGCGAAGATCCGGGTATTTTGCGAAGGGTATCGAGAGAATGATCACGTCCACATCCGCTACCGCCTCTTCCTTGGTAACTGCGCGTGCGCCGAGTTCATTGGCAAGCGCCTGGATGCTCTGAGGGTCTTTCGAATTCGCCAGTTTGACGTCATGGCCGCAGGCAGCGAGCTTGCGGGCGAGGGTAGAGCCGATATTGCCTGCGCCGATAATTCCGACTTTCATTTGGATAAACTCCTTGCTGTCATTTGGCTGGGTGTGCAAATGCATTGAGCGTGTCACGAAGGTCCAGCAACCCTTCGGCTGTGAGCTGACACGCTGATTCGATTTTCTCGGTAATGCCCCAAAGCTCATGCCGCAGCGCTTCGCCCGTGGCCGAAAGCGCCACTAGTACCCGGCGCTCATCGGTCCGGTCGCGGGTGCGAGTCACGACGCCCAGAAGCTCAAGCCTCTTCAAAAGCGGCGTGATCGTACCGGTGTCCATACCCAGCTTCGTACCCAGGTCGCCCACTGCACGAGGCGCGGCGCTGAAAAGCTCCAGCATTACGAGGTACTGGGGGAACGTCAGGCCAAACGGCTCCAGAAGCGGCTTGTGCAGCCGCGCCATCCGGTTCGCTGCGCTGTAGAGCGCAAATGACAGCTGCTGGCCGACTTCTCTGCGTGTGGGGGTGCGGTTTTGATTTGGCATTTATCTAGTTGGCTATTATGTAGTGTGCTAGATAAATTAGCGGGTTTGCCGGGGGTGATCAAGCCTTGAGTTTGGCTGGAGGTATGAGCGGTCGCGTTTCAGCGGACTATATCTGGATCCCGTGACTGCGCTCATGCAGCAGGCTATCAGCGAATTGCCCCGACAGAGCTGGGGCAAGGTCGGGATCAGCTGTGTACAGCCCGAAGCGGCTGAGCAATCTCACCTTCAGACTGGGCACCGTGTGAAGGATTTTCTCCCCATTTTTCAGGGCTGATGTCGGCGGTGCGGAGCAACTGCCTGTGATGGTCGATGATGCGTTTCAGTGAATCGATCTGACCCCAGGAGTCGGATGCATTTCGCAGCAGATCGGATATCCGGCTATCCGCCGCCTTGAGCTTCGTCGAAAGCTTTTCCCGCTCTGCCGAAGCGGTGCTGTGCATGTCGATCATCTTGGCCAGGTGCTGCCGATATCGGCTTACCTCACTGCGCAACAGCCGGTTTTCTTCACTCACGATATGGGCACGCTGCCGGATCATTTGTTCTTCGGTCGGGTTGTAAGCCCAATCGTCGGCGATATCTGTGTCCATGGATATAATTCTCGAGTGCTGTATGGGTATACAGTATTCGAGAATTGCTGTTTTGGGGAGTGGCGTTCGTCGGCAGGACGCCGAGGAGTGGAGAAAAAGGTGGATTGCGGAGCGCTAAATAAAATTGCGTAGCAAAAACAACAAAGGGTCAGGCAGAAATCTGCCTAACCCTTTGATTTTAAATGGTGCCCCGAGCCGGGGTCGAACCGGCACGTCCAGAGGACGAGGGATTTTAAGTCCCTTGCGTCTACCAATTTCGCCATCGGGGCGGTAGCGCCAAGAGCGGGGAATATATACATCTCGCCATCCCTAAGCAAGCTCGCACACGCTTCTACGCGTACAAGATGTGACACAGGCGTCGAAAAAATCCTTCGAGAAATCATGGGGCTACGAGGTGCTGCCCGTGTGACGGGCGGCGCAGCGGCGAGGGTAGCAATCGTCCAGGCGCCACCGAACGTCAATTGAGCGGTCGCGATTGACATATATCTCGACACTTTTGCCTGTTCGCCAGGGTCGATCCGATAAGCGCCAGTTGAAATCCTCCAGGCGTTATAGGAGAAAAGTCTGTGCGTGATGAGAAGTGAGGCGGGCGCTTGAAGGCGCTGACGAGCGGTGGTGAGTGAGTCCGCTCGGGCAGGCTCGGGCGATCCATGGACGATTCGATTTGAGAATTGATTTTCACAGAGGGACGGACGGTCAGGGCCATGAGCGATATAGGCACGAGATTGAAGCAGGAGCGCAAGCGCATAGGGCTTTCTCAGCGTGAACTGGGACACTTCGGCGGCGTAGCTGCCAATGCACAGGGGAAATATGAAAGCGGCGAACGGGTCCCAAGGGCCGACTATCTGGCTGCGGTTGCAAATGTAGGCGTGGATGTTCTGTATGTGCTGACCGGCAGGCGCATGGGCGGTGCCGAACTGGAGAGCATTGTTCAGCGGATCACCTGCGCAGGCGTCGCGTCGGATGACATCTTTGTGGAGGTTCAGCATGCGGTGCGTCACCTTGTGACGACCATCGAAGAGCTGTCTCACGTTTACGACACAGTGGACAGGCAGCCCCAGAGCGAGCCTTTGGGGCTGCCGGTTACAGCGGAGCAGTGACCGACGGGGCTGAGTGGCTGCAGGCTCAGGCTTTGACCTTCTCAACCTCAGCCTCGATGCGGTCCGCCAGCGTGCGCAAGTAACTGGCCAGCGCGACCTCTTCGAGGCGTAATCCCTTGCGCTGCCTGAGGCGCGGGAGTTTGGCCAAGTTACCGAGCAGGAAGCCCTCGAGCACCGCCGGATGGATGTAGCATTTGCGGCAAATGGCGGGGGTATTGCCCAGCTGTTTCGAGACGGCCTTGACCATGTCGACGATGTGCTTTTTCGCGTCGGCTTCGGGCTCCCAATGCAGCTTCTGGAGCGTGGCCAGAGCCAGCGCGCTCGCGGCCCAGGTTCGATAATCCTTGGCGGTAAAGTCTGAGCCGGTGAGGCTTTGCAGGTAAGCATTGATGTCCGATGAAGTGACGGTATGGCGCACGCCATCATCGTCCAGGTACTGAAACAGGTTCTGGCCGGGCAGTTCCATGCAGCGTTTGATTACGTTGGCCAGGCGCCGGTCTTTCACTGTGACGCTGTGCTCGACGCCGCTCTTGCCGCGAAACTCGAACATGATCTGTCCGCCTTTCACTTCGACGTGCTTGTTGCGCAATGTCGTCAGGCCGTAGGAGCGGTTTTCCTTGGCGTATTGACTGTTGCCGATGCGGATCAGCGTCGCATCGAGCAATGAAACCACTGTCGCCATGACCTTTTCCCGACCCATGCCAGGCTGGGCGAGCT
Organism: Pseudomonas viridiflava; assembly: GCF_900184295.1. Taxonomy (NCBI): domain Bacteria; kingdom Pseudomonadati; phylum Pseudomonadota; class Gammaproteobacteria; order Pseudomonadales; family Pseudomonadaceae; genus Pseudomonas; species Pseudomonas viridiflava. Next base: position 3,138,532 of record NZ_LT855380.1, on the reverse strand, counting down.
GTGCCTCGATCTGCTTGCGTACCTTGGGCAGGGCATGGCCGAACTCGATCATGCGCGAGTATTTGTCCTGATCGCGTATCTCGCGCCAGCGCGGGTGATAGCGGTACTGTTTGCGACCGCGTGCATCACGCCCCGTCGCCTGCAGGTGGCCGTTGGGGTCGGCGCAGATCCAGACGTCGGTGTAGGCGGGCGGCACAGCGAGCGCGTTGATACGCTTGATCTCCGACTCGTCCTTGATGCGCTCGCCCTTGGTATTGAAGTACGCGAACTTGCCGCGCAGGACCTTGCGCGTGAACCCCGGCTGGCTGTCATCTACGTAATGCAGGTCGCTGGCGAGTGGGCTGATGATGGTCGAGTCAGGCATGGCGGAATTCCGGAGGCAGTTAAAAACACTGACCGCGACGTTTTGCGGTGGTGCCGTTTATTTGCGTCTGGTTTGCGGCCGATCGCCATTACGCGAGTACCGCCACTGCCTTGATCTGCGCCCACAGCGATTGGCCGCGATGCAGTTTGAGGTGATCGCTGGAATAACGGGTGATGCGGGCCAGCAATGGCGTCCCGCCTGCGTCCAGCCTGACCAGTACGTGAGCAGAGTTGTCGGCGACCATTTCCTCCATCACCACCACCGGCAAGCGGTTCAGAATGCTGCTCTGGTCGTCAGGCTGCAGACTGAGGCTGACATCCCTTGCCTGCACCTTGATGCGCAGCAGCGTGCCCGGTTGCATGTCGGCGTGCGCGACGCGCATCGAGAGTTTGCTGTCGGGCAGGGTGATGGTCAGCAGTTGATAGTGAGGATCGTAGGCGCTCACCGTGCCTTCGATCACCACGCCTGCATTACCGCCCATGGCCAACGGTAGATCAAGACGCGCCAGGGTTTCCCGGATCGGCCCGCTGGCCAGCACGCTGCCCGCTTCAAGCACCACCAGATGATCAGCCAGACGCGCCACTTCGTCCTGTGCATGGCTGACATACAGCATCGGGATATCCAGCTCTCGATGCAGGCGTTCCAGATAGGGCAGGATTTCGCTTTTGCGGCGGCTGTCCAGCGCTGACAGCGGCTCATCAAGGAGCATCAGGCGCGGACTGGTCAGCAGCGCGCGGGCAATGCCGACACGTTGACGCTCGCCGCCGGAGAGATTGTCAGGGCGCCGTTCGAGCAAGTGATCGATGCCCAGCAACTCGGCAGCCTGCTGTAGCTGAATGCTGCGCTGATTGCGGGCGATCCGCTTGAAGCCGAATTCCAGGTTTTCCCTGACTGACAGGTGCGTGAAGAGGCTGGCTTCCTGAAACACATAGCCGATGGGACGTTTGTGGGGCGCAACAAAGACGCCCTTGTCGCTGTCCTGCCAGACTTCATTATTGACCCGGATAACGCCCTGCGGGGCTTTTTCCAGGCCGGCGATACAGCGCAGGCAAGTGGTCTTGCCGGAGCCGGAAGGGCCATAAAGCGCGGTTACGCCGGAGCCGGGCAGCACCAGATCCAGGTCCATGCGAAAGTCCGGGTAGCTCATGTGCAAGCGCACTTCGACAGGCGAGGCCATCGGTCAACTCCATCCCGTTTTGGATTTGCCGCTGGAATAAAGCGCCAGCAGAACCAGAAATGAGAAAACCAGCATCGACCCGGCCAACCAGTGTGCCTGCAGGTACTCCATGGATTCGACGTGGTCGAAGATCTGCACCGACACCACGCGAGTCCTCTCGGGGATGTTGCCTCCGATCATCAATACCACCCCGAATTCACCGACTGTGTGCGCAAACCCCAAAATCGCCCCGGTAATAAAGCCGGGTTTTGCCAGCGGCAGAATGACGTGGAAGAACGTGTCCCAAGGGCCGGCCCGCAACGTTGCGGCGACTTCCAGTGGGCGCGTGCCTATGGCTGAAAACGCGTTCTGCAGTGGTTGCACCACGAAGGGCATCGAGTAGAGCACCGAGCCGATGACCAGCCCGGTGAAGCTGAACGTCAGCGTTCCCAGCCCCAGACTCTGGGTCAACTGACCGACCGCACCGTTGGGGCCGAGCAACAGCAACAGATAGAAGCCAATGACGGTCGGCGGCAGAACGAGGGGCAGGGCGACGACGGCACCGACCGGACCCTTGAGCCACGAGTCCGTGCGCGATAACCACAACGCGATGGGCGTGCCGATCACCAGCAGGATCACGGTGGTCAGCGAGGCGAGCTTCAGTGTCAGCCAGATCGCCGCGATGTCGGCGCTTCCCAAAGGCATTTACAGCTGATATCCGTACGACTTGATGATGGCGGCCGCTTGAGGACCTTTCAGGTAGTCGACCAACGCCTTGGCGGCGGCGCTGTCCTTGCCCTTGTTGAGGATCACCGCGTCCTGCTTTATCGGGTCATGCAGGGCTGCCGGAACGATCCATGCCGAGCCGCTGGTCAGTTTGCCGTCCTTGTAGATCTGCGACAGGGCCACGAAGCCCAGTTCCGCGTTACCCGTAGAAACGAACTGGTACGCCTGGGTGATGCTCTGGCCTTCAACGATTTTCGCTTTGGTGGTATCGGTCAGGCCCAGCTTGCTCAGTACCTGGGTAGCGGCCAGCCCGTAAGGCGCGGTCTTGGGGTTGGCGATGGACAGGTGCTCGTATTGATTGCCCTTGAGTACGTTGCCTTGATCGTCGACATAGCCGTCTTTCGGCGACCACAGCGCCAGTGTCCCGACCGCGTAGGTAAAGCGCGAACCCTTGACGGTGTCGCCTTCCTGTTCGAGCTTCGCAGGCGTGGTGTCATCGGCGGACAGGAATACTTCGAATGGCGCGCCATTCTTGATCTGAGTGTAGATCTGGCCTGTGGCACCAAACGCAGCGACGAGTTTGTGGCCGGTGTCGCGCTCGAAATCCTTGGCGATAGCCTGGATCGGTGCGGTGAAGTTGGCGGCTACAGCGACCTGGACTTCGTCAGCCAGGGCGGAAGTAGCACTTGAAATGGCAGCGACAAATGCGGTGAATTTCAAAAGGTTTTTAAGCGGGGACGCTTGCATGCAGCCACTCCGGAAGATTGAAGGCACGCCACCGGACTGGAGGCGTTTCGCTATATATTTAAATATATAGCGATGTTCCACCTTTCTGAAAGCGATGTTTCAAGGGCGGTTCAAAATGCCCAGTGTGCTGTCCGCCAGTTTTCGGGTCAGTCCACCCGATGTGAGCGAGCACCTGCCCAATGTTCGATTGACATAAAAGACGATCGGTCTAATATCCCTTCCATGACCACATTACTCAATCAGGCTGTCCAGCCGCGCCGTCCCGGGCGTCCACCCAAAGTGGACCGGGACAATCTCGAAACCCGTGAGACGTTGCTGCGCCGCGGCCTTAAAGTGCTGACGGAGCAGGGCTTCTCTGCGACCGGCATTGACTACATCCTCAAGGAAATAGGCGTTCCCAAGGGATCGTTCTATCACTATTTCCCCAGCAAGGAAGCGTTCGGTCGTGCGGTTCTGGACGAATACTGCCGATATTTCGCGCAACGGCTGGACCGCTGGTTTCTGGACGAAAGCCTGTCGCCCCTGGAACGGCTGGTCGGTTTCGTGCAGAGCGCCAAGGCCGGTATGGCTCGTCACGATTATCGTCGTGGCTGCATGGTCGGCAATCTGGGGCAGGAAATCTGCCTGTTGCCCGAAGCCTTCCGCGAGGTGCTGGAGCAGACACTGCTCGATTGGCAGTCCAGGCTTGCCGTTTGCCTGCGAGCTGCGCAGAAGCATGGCGAACTGGCCAGGGATGCAGACTGCGACGAACTGGCTGCGTTTTTCTGGATTGGCTGGGAGGGCGCCGTGCTGCGTGCCCGGCTGGTCAAAAGCGATACCCCGTTGAACACATTCATTGCCGGTTTTCTTCGCGGATTGCCGCAATGAGCTTTCTGATCTATTTAAAGACGATCGGTCTAAATTGGAGGCGCCCATGCCTGTAAGCACATTCAACGCCATTGTGATTGATAAGGACGAGTCGGGTTACCGCGTGAAACTGACTGCGGTGAACGAGGCAGACCTGCCCGAAGGCGACGTCACCGTGCGCGTTTCCCACAGCACGCTCAACTACAAGGATGCCCTTGCTCTGACCGGCAAGAGCCCCATTGTTCGCAGCTTTCCCATGGTGCCGGGGATCGATCTGGCGGGTGTCGTCGAGGAGAGTCAGGCCTCGGCGTTCAAGGCTGGCGATAAAGTGCTGCTCAATGGATGGGGCGTGGGTGAAGGGCACTGGGGCGGTCTCGCGCAAATGGCCCGGCTGAAGAGCGAGTGGCTGATTCCGCTGCCGGATGCGTTCACGCCCAGCCAGGCGATGGCCATCGGCACGGCAGGTTACACTGCGATGCTGAGTGTGATCGCGCTGGAAAAGCATGGCGTGAAGCCCGAACACGGCGAGGTGCTTGTCACCGGGGCCAATGGTGGCGTGGGCAGCTTCACCATCGCCATTCTGGCGAAACTCGGTTATCAGGTCGTTGCCTCGACAGGACGCGTTGCGGAGAGTGACTACCTGAAACAGCTGGGCGCTGCGAGGATCATCGACAGGGCGACGCTCTCCGAGCCGGGTCGTCCTTTGGCGAAAGAGCAGTGGGCCGCTGCGGTGGATTCGGTGGGCAGCCACACGCTGGTCAACGTCTGCGCCGGGATCAAATACCGTGGCATCGTTGCTGCCTGCGGTCTGGCGCAGGGTATGGATTTCCCCGGATCGGTCGCCCCGTTCATTCTGCGCGGCGTCACGCTGGCCGGGATCGACAGCGTCACCCGGCCTCAAGCCGATCGTCTTGAAGCCTGGTCCAGACTGGCCACCGATCTGGATACTTCGTTGCTGCCACTGATCAGCCGCGAAATTGGCCTGAGTGAGGTGATCGATATCGCGCCGCAACTGATTGCCGGTCAGGTGCGCGGTCGCGTGGTGGTGGACACCGGTCGATAGGGAAATGGGCTGGACCTCAAATGAAGTCCCGGAGTGGCGAAAAGGTGACTTGAGCCATGCGCTTGGCTCACTGAATCCGCAGTCTGTGCCATTTGTGACGCGGAGCGTCACGGGATGCATACCCACGCGGAGCATGGGCACGATCAGCGTCGGGAGTATGATCGTTCCCATGCTCCAGTGCTCATCGTTATAAATAAGTCCGCAAGACGCGCAAAACGGGGGCCTAAACGAAAGTGACTGACTGAAGGCATACCCCGTGGGAGGCACCACCACGTCTCCGACGTAGCGCTGTTGCGCAGCAAACACGGACCGTAGGAGCGCGCTTGGTCTGGGCGGCAATCCGACGATAGGTTCTTACAGACAGAAAATCAGTGACTGACATGACGCAATCGCGGGCAAGCGCGCTCCTACAAAAAATCGCATTCCTTCAGTGGGTTACAGGTTGTTTGATAAGAGGCGGCTTGCCAGCGATGGCGTCAGTTCAGTCACTGACAGTTCGCTTCAGAAAAAGCATCGCCGGCAAGCCGCCTCCCACAGTCCGTGGTCGCAGCAAGACTCGTGTATAACTCGGAGCACAAGCATGGGCATGCTCGGCGTGCTTGAGATCACGCTGATCGTTCCTACGCTCCGCGTGGGAATGCCGCTCAGGACGCTCCGCGTCCGCTCTCGAATGTGGCGCAGATGTGTGCCCAAGCTCCAGCGCTATCCACGTAATGCGCTGGGCTCACTGGATCCGCAATCTGTGCAATTTGTGACGCGGAGCGTCACGGGATGCATGTCCACACAGCGTGGGCACGATCAGTGCGCTTGAGATCCCTGATCGTTTACAGCGTGTTAAAGTGCTTCGAATTGATTGAAAAGTGCAGGGCCGTTTCGCCTGCACTTGCACCACAAAGGCCTTGCCCGACATGTCGCACGATCCATCCTCCGACCAGGCTGCAAGCCCCCGGCAATCGCCTTCGCTGCCGGATGTCAGCAATCCGCTGCAGCTCTATCTGGCGCGTCTCGCTCCTTCCAGCCGGCTGACCATGAAGTACGTTCTGCAGGACGCTGCTGACCGATTGGGAATGGCCGACGTCGATATCTTCGATATTCCCTGGCACACCCTGCAACCCGGTCATGTCACCGCGCTGGTTTCGGCGCTGCGTGAAGACGACTACGCACCCAACACCACGTCGCTGTACGTCAACGCCATTCGCGGTGTGATGAACGAGGCGTGGCGTCATGACCTGATCAGTCACGATCAGTTGTTGAAAATCCGCTCGATCAAGCCGGTCAACGGTACGCGTCTGGCCAAAGGGCGGAACATCAGACGCACGCTGATCCGTGAGTTGATGGACGTCTGCGCCGCCGATCCCAGGCCGCAAGGTCGGCGGGACGCGGCGATCATCGCGATTCTCTATGGTTCGGGGATGCGCAAGTCGGAATCGGTGAATCTGGACCTGGCTCAGGTGGACTTTTCCGAGCGCAGCCTGCGGGTGATGGGCAAGGGCAACAAACAATTGATCAAATACGCGCCCGAATGGGCATTCGGCGCGTTGAATGACTGGCTGGAGCTGCGCCGCTCCTGCTTGCCACCGGGACAGGACGACGACCCGTTCCTGTTCAACCGGATTCGCCGGGGCAGCAACATTACCCGTGAGCGCATCACCAAGCATGCGATCTATTTCATCGCCAAACAGCGCGGGCAGCAGGTTGGAGTCAACATCATGCCCCACGACTTCCGACGCTCGTTCATCACGCGTGTCATCGAAGAATACGATTTGTCGATTGCTCAGAAGCTGGCGCATCACACGCACATCGCAACCACTGCCAGCTACGACATGCGCAGCGAGAACGAGCGGCGCAACGTAGTGGACCGCTTCGACCTGTAGCGTCGATCCGCAGGCAAAAAAAAGCCACCTCACTGGGGTGTGGGGTGGCTTAAAGATCTAACCAAAGGAGTGATGAAGAAGAGCAGGTATTCATCGGCATCGCGATGCGGATTCGCGCCGCCGGGAAACATGTTCATTCATCGACGGCAACAGTAACACTGGCCGCCAAAAATCGATTATCAGCATTGTCGATAGTGACTATCACCGTCCATAACGTGCTGCAACTTGCGCAATGTCCAGGCATGTTGAGCTACTTAAAACGCGCTGACATGTTCAGTAACTTTAAGATGCACCAAGGCTGCGAAAAAGCTTTAACAGCGTAGTTTTCCCCCGAGTTTCCCAGTCTCCAAAAACGACTACCTGGCGTGGCTTCCGATATGGACCTGCGGCTGTTTGCGCGCTCAGCCATCCAGAAATTCGATTCGACGGCTGCGACCTATCAAGGGATCGGATAGCCAATTGTTGCAGCGAATTTCATGCTTTGCCCCACTCACAACACACGGGTCTGAGCATGGAAAAGTTCGATATACACCGTAAAACCGACTTCGACGCCCTGGTACATGAGTATGGGCTCGACGGCAGTCGTCTGTTGCCCTGGGAAGGCTACCCGATGCCGTTTGCAGGCGGCTGGTGTGTGGTGCGTCCGGGCACCTGCAGCGAGGCGCATACCCAGATCGACCAGGAGATCTTCATTGCCATCAAGGGCAGTGCCCGGCTGGTGGTGGGCGACAAGGTCATGCCGTTCAACGTGGGCGACATAGCGGCCATTCCGAAACATACCAACCATTACGTCATCAATGATTCCGATGAGGACTTTCATTTCTACGTGGTGTGGTGGGACATGAACTACGTGAATGCGTTTGTCGAGCAGCACTGCGAAACCACGGGGTGCCTCGATGACTAAGTTCATTGTCACCATCACGCCACCTACGCCCAACGGTGATTTGCACATCGGCCATATAGCAGGTCCGTTTCTGGCTGCCGATGTCTTCACCCGGGTGCAACGCCAGCGCGGCCACGAGTGTGTGCTGCTGTCCTATTCGGACGACTATCAGTCCTACATGTTGCGCAAGGGGCTGGAGACCGGGGTGGATCCGGTAGAGCTTGCCAATCGCAACTCCGACCGCATCGAAGCCTCGCTGGCCGCGATCAACATCCAGCCGGACAACTGGATGCGCCCTTACGACAACCACTGGTTCGCCGACTCGGTTGCCGAGGTGTTCGGCAAGGTCCGCGACGCAGGGCTGATCGAGTTTCGCGATTCGAGCGAACCTTACTGCCCTGACTGCGACGTCTGGGGTTACGAGGCGTTTGCACGGGGCAATTGCAACTATTGCGGTGTCGAGTCTGACGCCAGCCAGTGCGAGAACTGCGCGCAGGCGCCTGACGCGCAATTGATGACAGGACTGCACTGCAAGTTGTGCAAACAGCCTTCGCAATGGAAAACCGCACATCGCGCGTTCCTGAAACTGGCAGCCTGTAAGCCTGCGCTCCGTGACCGGCTGCTGGATCGCCAGTGGCGAAGTCCGCTGAATGCCTGGCTGCGCGACACGCTGGAGCACATCCACGACTGGGGCGTCACACGTCCGCAGGATGGCGGCCTCGATCTTCAGGCCGACGGCTCGTGCCGGGTGCACACCTGGTTCATGGGCTTGCCCGGCTACATGGCCGCGTTTCGCGAATACGCCGACCGCATCGGTCGTCCGGAGCTGTTCCGTCAGTACTGGCAGTCGGGGCAGGGCAAGCTGGTGCACTTTCTTGGCTTCGATTGCGTATTCAGCCACGCGGTCGTCTACCCGGCGCAGCTGTCGGTGATGGATGGCATTCGGGTTCAGCAACGTTTCGTGCCCAATCAGTTTCTCAAGCTGGACGGGCTCAATCTGTCGACCAGCCGTAACCATGCCATCTGGGTCGGGGACCTGGCGCGCGAAGCCTGCGCCGACAGCGCTCGTCTGTACCTGGCGAGCATTGCGCCTGAGGAGAGCGAGGGCGACTTCCGTCTGCAGCATTTCCTGCAATGGCGCGCGGACGTGTTCGGAGCGTTTTTCCCGGCCTTGCTTGCAACCGGTGCGCAGAACGACACCAGTTGGTGGAGTGGCGTGTGCGGGACCGATGCCGGTTTGCTGGAAGCGCTGCGTCTGCAGTGGAGCAAAGCATGCGAGCCGAATCATTTCTCCATGAAAGGCATGGCGCAGGTGCTGCTGGATGTGATCGCCATCACCCGCACGCGGCTGGCGGAAGGTCGACCGGTCAGCCATCTCGCAGCGTTCATTGCGGTCATCGGCAAGGCGCTGATTCCCGAGATGTCGGCGCGGATTGTCGCCGCCTTCAATCTGCCCGAAGCGCGGGTCAACGCCACGGTCATGTCGGGCTCTGCTGCCGAATACTCCATCTGAACGGACTCTTCACGATGTTCATCGAACATGAAATAGCGGTCATTGGCGCAGGGATAACCGGTGCCAGTATCGCGGCGAAGCTGTGCAGCGCAGGAATGTCGGTCGCGCTGATCGACAAGGGTGCAGCAGGCAGCCTCGGGGCCAGCGGCTACTCGGGCGGGCTGGTGCGTCTGTACGACAACGACCCGCTGCTGATGGACCTGGCGGCTTACTCCATCGGCCGGATGGAAGAGGGCGTGTTCGCCACCACCTACCATCAGGCGCTCAGGCGCACCGGTGTGATCTACCGGGCCGCACCCGATCAACTCGACAACCTGTGCCGCGCCATTGAGCACTACGGCAGCGAGCAATACCCCATGCGCCTGTTGAGCAATCGCGAGCTGGATGGCGGCCGTTATCCGCGGTTTACGGACGAAGAGCGGGTCAATCTGTTCGAGCCGCAGGCCTGTGTCGGCAATGTGCGTCAGGCGGTGGCCGCGTTGTGTGGCGTGGTGCGCCAGCACGGCTTGCTGCTGGAGCATCGCGAGATAAAGGCCATCGATTGCCGGTCCCGTGACCTGGTGCATATCGAACTGGGTGATGCGACCTTGCGCTGTCGCGCTGTGGTGGTGGCCGCCGGAGCCTGGAGCCAGCTTCTGGTGCCACACCTGGCGCTGGAAGCACGCTCGATTCCGCTGTCGCGGGTCATGACCGACAGCGAGTGGTCCATGCCGGTGATCGATGCCGTTACCCAGAGCTACGGCATCCCGCTGACCCGCAACATCGTGCAGACCGGTTGCGGCCTGCGCGACAGCGGTGTGTGGCCGGAGCATTTGGCACTGCCGGACGCACGCCATGTCGAGGACGCTCGCAAGCGCGTTGCGCAGTTGTCCGATACCTGGGCGGCTCAGGTGCGTGTGCTGGACGTCCTGCCGGGCTTTGACAGTTACAGCGCGGACGGTCGCCCGGTGCTGGGCTTTTGTGACGAACAGAGCCCGATCTATGTAGCGGCCGGCATGTCCGGGCTGGGCTTCAAGTTCGCGCCGGGCATTGCGCAGATCGCGTTCGAGCAATTGCGTGAGCGCGTTTCCGGACAACGTGCGTCGTGTAATGGCTGGTCCGCACTTGCGCCGGATTCGTTGCAGCGCAGCGCGGTTCGGCAGGGAGTGCAGCCATGAGCGTCATGTTGCAGGCGCCTGAAACCTTGCGGGTCGGCGTCAGTGCACTGTTCGACCCGGATGACACGCCCCATGCGCGCACTTTTCTCAGGGCGCTCGCCGTGGCGCGCAACGTTATTCCGGGACTGGGCCGCGTGCAGTGGCACTTTCTCGACGACGGTGCCAACGCCCGCCGGGGTGCCGAGGTGGCGCAGCAGATGATCGACTGGCGGGCGGATCTGGTCATTGGTCATTTTTCGTCCGATGCCGCCATCGGCGCGGCTCCGCTTTATCAACGGGCGGGTATGGCACTGCTGACACCTGCGGCGACGATTGATCGACTGACGGTCGAGCACCCCAATGTATTTCGGTTTTGTCCGTCCGACCAACAGCTGGCCCTGGACCTGACGGCCTGGCTGTCGGCACTCCGTTGGCGCTCGGTGCACCTTCAAGCGGATGACAGCGCCCATGGCCAGGCATTGGTCGTGGCGATTGGCGATGCACTTGAAACCGCTGGCCTGCAAATCGTGAGCGAGCGCGAGCACGCCGATGTGGAAGTGTTCGCCGGGCGTCTGCGCGCCAGCCGCGAGCACTGGCAGGCACGACGTCAGGCTGGCAGTACGCGGCCGCTGATCCTGACCGATGACGCAGCTTCGCCGCATCTGGGCTGCGCGCCTGCCCATGACAGCAGCACGTGGGTCGTCGGTTTCGGCGTGCCGCCCGGCCCGCAGCAGAACGACACATCGCACGCACTGCACCGGTCGCTGTTCAGCGTCCTGCCGCAGACCTATTACCGGGAAAGCCTGCTCATGCTTTACGTGCTGGCAATCCTGGCCAACAGCGCGTGGCGCAGGGAACAGCTGCTGGATGTGCTCAACCGCACCACCTTCAACACGCCGCTGGGCGCGGTCAGCTTCGAGCAGGGCGAGTACCGAAGTGCATTCAACAGCGTCTGGAGAGTCGGTCCCGAGGGGCTGATTGCAGAACCTCTTTGATCTTCACGGCCGCTTTTTCAAGGCTTTATGCCAACTCTAAGGATGGGAATCTCATGGGTCATTCAACACCACACCCTTATCAATCGGACGCCGTGTGCATCGGTTTTGGCCCGGCGGGTATCGCTCTGGCCTGCGCCTTTGAAGATGCGCGGGAAGATAACAGCCCGCTGGCGGCGCTTTCGATGCGATTTCTGGAAGCCGCAGCGGACACCCAGTGGCATCGGGAGCTGCTGCTCGCCGGGACTGACATCAATCACCACGTGTTTCGCGACCTGGTCACGCCGCGCAACCCGCGCAGCCGCTTCTCGTTTGCCATGTATCTGAAGAGCAAAGGCCGGATGTTCGATTTCGGCCTGCTGGGCCGGCCTGCCAGCCGACATGAATGGTCGGATTACGTGGCCTGGGTGTCGCAGCAGGTCGATAGCGATACCCACTTCAATTCGCAGGTCACCGAAATAGCTCCGGTACTCCGCGACGGCCGCCTTTGCGAGCTGAAAGTCCGCACGCAGGATGCCTGTTTCACCACCCGCAACGTCGTGTTGTCGAGCGGCAGTGCGCCGCGCATTCCAGTGATGTTCCAGTCGCTGATCGGGCCGACGCTGTTCCATACCTCGCAGTTCCTGACCCGTCTGCAAGCTTTCGGTGAAAACCTGCCCAAGCGCTGGCTGGTGCTGGGGTCGGGGCAGAGCGCCAGCGAATCGGTGCTGGAACTGGTGGGGCGTGACATGGGCATCGAGGTGCACTCGGTGCACCGTTCTGCCGGTTTCAAACTGACCCAATTGGGACAGTTCCCCAACCGCGTTTTTGCGCCGGATCACGTTGATTACTTCCACAGCCTCAACCACGCAGCGCGGCATCGCTTTCTCGACTGGAGCCGTTCGACCAATTACGCGGGCATCGACCCGGACGAAAGCCAGAAGCTGTTTTCACTGATCTACGAGGACGCCATTGCCGGACGCAAACGTCTGCAGACCTACGGCTACAGCGTCGTCTCGTCCATCGAGCAGGCCGAAAACGGTTATCGCGTCGAGGTCACCGACACCTTCAGTCAGCGCACCCAGTTGCTGGAAGTCGATGCAGTGGTGCTGGGCACCGGCTACGAGCAATACCTGATTCCGCCGTTGCTGAGCGGGCTGCAACCCTGGCTCAAGGCGGATCTGGACGGCGGTCTGCTGATCGACCGGGATTACCGCGTCGCGATGGACGAAGACTGCGACGTGAACCTCTGGGTCAACGGCCTTTCCGAGCGCAGCCACGGTATCAGCGACAGCCAATCGTTTTCCCTCATGGCCCAGCGCGCCGAACGCATCGCCAATGCCCTTGAACAGGCCGTCGAGTGCACGGCCGATGCACCGTTACTGGCACAGTGGAAGTGACCCCCATGTACGACACCATCTGCGACATTATTCACGACCGGACCTTTCTCAAGGTCTCGGGGCTTGGGCATGACTTCTTCCTGAAAATGGAATCCCTCAACCCGGCAGGTTCGATCAAGCTCAAGACCGCCGTGGGCCTGGTGGATGACCTGCAATCACGCGGCCTGATCGGCCCGGACACGATTCTGATCGAATCGTCGTCGGGCAACCTGGGTGTGGCGCTGGCCATGCTCTGCGCCGAACGCGGGATTCGTTTCACCTGCGTGGTCGATCCCAACAGCTCCAACCACAACATTCGCATGATGCGCACTTACGGCGCCGAGGTCATCCGGGTCGAGACGCCGGACGAAAATGGAGGTTTCCTCGGCACGCGCATCGCGCTGATTCGCGAAAAAATCGGCAGTGACCCGCGTTACGTTTGGCTCAACCAGTATGAAAACGCGGCCAACCCGCGCGCCCATGCACGCACCACGGCGCGCTCGATCAGCCAGCATTTCGGGCATGTCGATTACCTGTTCGTCGGCGCAGGCACCACCGGCACCCTGATGGGCTGCCTTCAGCATTTTCAGCGCCATCATCCGACCACCAAAATCATTGCCGTGGACAGCGTCGGCTCGGTGACTTTCAACACTCCGGCCAGCCGTCGTTATATTCCGGGCCTGGGCACCAGTCAGCGTCCACCGATTTTCAATGCCGACGGTGTTCATGCGCTGGAGATGGTGCCTGAGTCGCGCACCGTTGCCATGTGCCGGATTCTGGCTCGCACCAAAGGTCTGCTGGTCGGCGGCTCGACCGCCACGGTAGCGGCGGCGGTTCACGCCTGGCGCGACCGCATCGAACCCGGTTCGGTGGTGGTGGCTCTGTCGCCGGATTGGGGTGAGCGCTATCTGGACACGCTGTATGACGACCTTTGGGTCGAACGGCATTTCGGCAGCGACGTGTTGAACATGACCCTGGCGGACATGCCGATCATGCCGAACTGGACCACCTATCTGGCAACCGAGCGCTCGCGTCAGGCGCCGTTCCATGTGATCGATGGTGAAGTGGTCGCGCGGCTGCTGGCGGCGGATCCTCAGGCCTGCATCGATGACGTCGAAGGCGCTTATCTGGCCCATGAGGCAGGCCGCACGATCAACCCCGACAGTTACTTTCTGCGGTTCCCCGAGGCACCGGCCAACCGCATCATCGCGCTGCCCGCCAGCTTGTGTGGGGAGCAGCCGGTCAGTGGCATCAAGTGGATTTCCAGCTTCCCCGGCAATACGGACTCGGGTCTGCAACGCGCCTCGGCGGTGTTGATCCTCAACGATCCGCAGACCGGCTACGCCTTCGCCTGCCTGGAAGCGTCGCGAATCAGCGCCATGCGTACCGCAGCCTCGGCAGTGCTGGGTGCGCGCTGGATGAATCGTCATCACAAACACGTCCCGTGCATGGCGTTCATTGGTGCCGGATTCATTGCGCGCAGCATTCTGGACATGTTCGTCAGCGATGGCTGGACGCTGGATACAGTGAGTGTGTTCGACCAGCACCCCGATTCGGCACGGGCGCTGGTCGATCATGCCGCGAACCGACATCGGCTGGTCAGTGAGCTGGCAGACCTGGACGACAGCCTGCAGGCCGATGTGGTGGTGTTCGCCACCACGGCGCCGAGTCCTTATGTGTTGGAGCCGGTGTTCCGGCCGGGCCAGTTGGTATTGAACATCTCGCTGCGTGATCTTGGCCCCGAGGTGATTGCCTGCGCCAACAACATTCTGGACGACGTCGAGCATTGCCTGAAGGCTCGGACCTCGCCTGACCTGGCGGTGCAGCAGTATCAGGACCGCTCGTTCATCACCGGCACGCTGGCGCAACTGATGACCGGACAAGTGGAACTGAGCCCGGATAGGGCCTCTATCTTCTCGCCGTTCGGCCTGGGCGTACTCGACCTTGCCGTGGGCCAGCGGATCTACGGGCAGGCCGTGACCGAGGGCAGCGCCTTGCCGGTGCCGCAGTTCTTCTTCGAATCGAACCGCTGGTGATCGACATGCAGACACTTTCTCTTGATCGATTCGAACTGCCCGTCCGGCAGTTCGAACCTGAGCCGCGTTCGATCGCGATCATCGGCATGGGCTCGCGTGGCCTGAGCGTTCTGGAACAGTTGATCGGTTTGAGTCGCAAAACGGGTGCGCAACGGCTGCGCATCGAGGTATTCGATCCTCGGACGCCCGGCAGCGGCCTGCACCTTGCCGAGCAGCCGGATTACCTGATGCTCAACACCATGGCGGGTCAGCTCTCGACGTTTTCGTCGGCCTTTCCGGTCTGTGAGCCTGCCGGATGGACTTTTTTGCAGTGGTGCCAGGCCAAGGGAGTCACGCTCAATGAACGAGGCCATGTCAGTGCGGACGGGAAGGGCAGACCGGTTGCGTTCGGCGACTTCGTGCCGCGCAAACTGCTGGGGCGTTATTTGCAAGACAGCTATCGATTTCTGCTGAAGCAATGCCCCGCGCATGTCGAAGTGCGCCACCACGCCGAGGTGGTCACTGGTTGTCGTGAACGGGCTGTCGATGCAGGTTTTCGCCTGCAAACGACGGTTCGTGAACTGGATGTCGACGCAGTGCTGCTGACCTGTGGCCACTCGTCAGCGGCAGATACGTCACCTGCCATCGGCGAGTCGGTATTGATCGAAGGGCTGGGCCTGACTGCGATGGACACACTGGCGCATCTCACTGAGGGGCGCGGCGGGCGCTATGTGCCTGATCCAGGCCATGCGGGCTGGCGCTACCTGCCGTCCGGGCTGGAGCCGAGGATAGCGCTGTATTCGCGCTCAGGGCTGCCGTTTCACGCCCGGCCCCAATGGCATCCTTCTGTCCATGCTGCGCTGCCGAGAACGTTCTTTACCGCTGAAGCCATTGTCGAACTGCGCCAGCAGAGCGCGACCGGACGGCTCGATTTCGAGCGTGACGTGCTGCCGTTGATCAAGGACGAAATGTGCGCGGTGTTCTGGCAGGCCAGAGTCCGACTCGACGCGCCCCGGGAGTTGCAGTTGCTGCAACAGAAGCTCGGTAACGCGACTGATCGGGTTTCACGCCACAGGTTGTTCAAGGCGCTGGCCGAGCAGTGGGGCGAGTTCGAGCCCGAACAGTGGCTGGTCACCGAGCGCTGGTGCGGCGATGAAGAATCGTATGCGCAGTGGTTCGAACGCTGGATCGCGCGTGAGTTGGCGTTGAGTCGCCTGGGCACCGCGAGCAGCCCGGTTCGTCAGGCGCTGGAGGTGTGGCGTGATTATCGCGACCTGCTACGGCG
Organism: Pseudomonas viridiflava; assembly: GCF_900184295.1. Classification (NCBI taxonomy): domain Bacteria; kingdom Pseudomonadati; phylum Pseudomonadota; class Gammaproteobacteria; order Pseudomonadales; family Pseudomonadaceae; genus Pseudomonas; species Pseudomonas viridiflava. Next base: position 3,122,574 of record NZ_LT855380.1, on the reverse strand, counting down.
TGTGGCGGATCGCAGCGGCCTGAGCGACGCATCGACACTGGCGTTTTATGGCCAGTGGGCCGGGCTGTCGAATCGACTGGTCGGCGGTCCGCAGAAAGAGCGTTACGAAGACCTGCTGGCGCTGATCCAGGCCGGTGTCGTGACCATCCTGCCGCCCATGGAGGATGCCTCCAGTTCGCCCGTGCCGTTCGACACACTGATCCGGGCGCGAGTGGTACACCACGGTCTTTCTTCCAGTCGCGATCCGCTGTTGAAAGACCTGCTGCGTCAGGGCCTTGTTTGTCCCGCCCATGCGTATCCGGCTGACGGAGTGGCGACGGACCCGTCCGGGCGTGTCCTGCGTGCCGACGGCGGCGCTCAACCGCGCCTTTGGGCGCTGGGGCCGATCGTCGAAGGCTGCACCTTCTACAACCACTACGTGCCCACGCCAGACCCGACCTGCCGTGCGCTGATCGAGGCGCGGCAGGTGGCCGAGACATGCCTCGATGCGCTCTCGGCCGGTCGCTGCGGCTCTCATTCAATCACCGCTTTTTCAACCCTCTAAAAGGAATTGGCTATATGTACGAGATCACTCTGCTGACGGCGCTCGCCGGCGCTTTCATTGTCCTGATCATCAGTCCCGGCCCGAACTTTCTGGTCATCACCCAGTTGTCGTTCAGCCAGTCCCGGCAACAAGGCATCTGTGCCGGACTGGGTGTTGCTTCGGGCAGCATCCTCTGGGCATTGCTCGCAGCCACCGGGCTGGGCCTGATATTTCAACAACTGCCCTGGCTGCAACCGGCCCTGCAACTGCTGGGCGGGGCGTACCTGACCTGGCTGGGCACCAAGAGCCTGCGCAGCGCGGGCAGCCAGCCCAAACCTCGCGACATTGGCGCGCTGGGCATCGGCAGTCTCAGCCGTGCCTACCGTTTCGGCCTGTTCACTAACCTGACCAACCCCAAGGCGCTGGCGTTCTACACCAGCGTATTCACCACCGTGACCACGCCGGGCATGCCGATGTGGGTGCGCACGGCCGGGGTGTCGATCATTGCCGTTCTGGCGATCTCCTGGTTCGTGCTGCTGGCCACGCTGTTTTCGATTCCGGCGGTGCAGGCCCGTTATCAGCGCATGAAAAAGGCCATCGACATCGTGACCGGACTTTTCATGATCGCGTTCGGTATTCGCCTGCTGATCGGCCTTTTGCCGGCCGGTCTGATCAACTGATTTCAAGGAGCGACACCATGTACAACAATGACTGGCATTACCCGACCTCCATTCGCGCAGGCGCCGGACGCGCCGCAGAGCTGGCTGACGCTTGCCGTGTGACAGGCATCAAAAGTCCGCTACTGATCACTGACCGGTTTCTGGGCAGCACCGACATGATCCGTAGCGCTGTAGAGGACTGCCGACAACAGTTGGGCCATTGCGGGCTGTTTGACCGGGTCAAGGGCAACCCGACCGGCACCAATGTTGCCGACGGGCTGGAAGCCTATAAAGCGGGCGACCACGACGGTGTGATTGCCTTCGGCGGCGGCTCTGCACTGGACGCCGCCAAGGCGGTGGCGCTGATGTCAGGGCAGACCCGTCCGCTGTGGGACTTCGAGGACATCGGCCAGAATCATCTGCGCGCCAACCCGCTGGGCATCGCCCCGGTCATCGCGCTGCCAACCACTGCGGGCACAGGCTCCGAGGTGGGCAGGGCGTCGGTGATCACTGACGAGCAGGCGCAGGTCAAACGCACCATCCTGCACATCCGCATGATGCCGCGCATCGCGATTCTGGATGCCAACCTGACGCTGGATCTGCCCACGCACCTGACCGCTGCAACCGGCGCCGACGCGCTGACGCACTGCATGGAGTCCTGGTGCTCGCCAGTCTGGCACCCGATGGCTGAAGCGGTGTCGGTGAAGGGAATGCAGATGATCAAAGCGTACCTGCCACGCGTCGTCGCGGACGGGCAGGATCTGGAAGCGCGCCAGCAGATGCTGGTGGCGTCCAGTCTGGGCGCGGCGGCGTTTCAGCGAGGATTGGGTGGTGTGCACGCCATTGCGCAGAGTCTGGGCGCGCTGTACGACCAGCATCACGGCTTGCTCAACGCCATCTTGCTGCCTTACGTGCTGGAGGCCAATCGGTCCGCCCTGTTGCAGCAAATGGACGATCTGGCGGTTTACCTGCGTCTGCCCACGCCCGGTTTCAGTGGCGTGATGGACTGGGTACTGAGCCTGCGCGAGCAGATCGGCATTCCCCACACGCTGGCTGACATCGGCATCCATGATCAGGACGCCGAGTTGGTGGGCCAGATGGCATTTGCAGACGGTTGCTCGCACACCAATCCGATTCGGCATTCGGCCGAGGCCTACGCAGGGGTATTCAGGCGAGCGGTGAGGGGGCAGTGATTCATGGCGCAGGTGGATGAACGGGCGGTTCAGCGTCTGGCCGAGGTCTGGCAAGGCTGGGTCGATTCCGGGCAGATCGTAGGCGGTGTATTGCTGGTGGCACAGGGCGGCGTGCTGCGCGACGTCAGCGCTCGGGGCTGGGCGGATCGGGAACGGCGGGTGATTGTGACTCGCGGTACACGTTTTCGCCTGGCGTCGCTGACCAAACTGCTGACATCGGTGGCGGTGTTGCAGCTTTGCGAGCAAGGCGTTTTGAGTCTGGATGCGCCGGTGACGGACTGGCTGCCAGCGTTTCGGCCCCGTCTGAGCGATGGCCGGGAGTCGGTCATCACCCTGCGTCATCTGCTGTCGCACAGCTCCGGGCTTGGCTATGGCTTCGAACAGCCGCCAGATAACGCTTATGAGGCGGCTGGCGTGTCCGACGGGCTGGACCGTGTGGCGTTTGATCTGCAGGAAAACCTGAGTCGTATGGCGAAGCTGCCGTTGCTGTTCGAACCCGGCACTGCCTGGGGGTATTCGCTGGCGACCGACGTGCTGGGTGCGGTGATCGAGCAAGGCACTGGTCGTGGGTTATCGCAGGTTATCGACGAGCAGGTCACTCGGCCTTTGGGCATGGCGTCGACCTCGTTCAGGCAGAATCAGGGTCGGCTGGCGCGGGCTTATAAAGACGGTGCTGACGTTCCCGAACGTATCGGTGATGACGACCTGTTGGTTCTTGAAAGTGGAACGGTCAGGGTGTCGTCGGGCCGGGTCTACGATGCGCAGGCCTATGAATCAGGTGGAGCGGGCATGCTGGGGACCGCCGATGATTATCTGAAGCTGCTGGAATGCCTGCGTCTGGGCGGCGCGCCTTTGTTGAATTCCGTAAGTACGGCGGCGTTGCTGAGTAACGCCATTGGCAAGGTGACGCTCAAGGGCAGGGGCGCCGGCTGGACGTTCGGCCTGGGGCCGGTGATCCTCGCCGACCCGCTGGCCGCCGGGCAGCGACAGGGTGCTGGCACTTGGTCATGGTGCGGTGTGTATGGTAGTCATTACTGGGTCGATCCGGTATCGGAGATCAGTCTGGTTGTGCTGACCAATACCGCCGTGGCGGGCGCCTGGGGCAGGTTTGCGGATGCGTTGGTTGAGGCGGTTTATTCATGAACGGAAGCTGATCGTGTCCCCCGTGGGGCACTCAGCGTTATACATAAGTCCGCCTTGACCCTGATCAAACCCGCGCAAACTGTTTGCGGTAGCTGCTCGGGCTGACACCCACCAGATTACGGAAGTGTCGCCGGAACGACTCTTCGGAGCCGAAGCCGGTTCGGTCCACCACCTCGTTCAGCCGCAACTTCGATGATTCCAGCAGCTCCTTTGCATACGCCACGCGCTCACCCAGCAACCAGTCATAGGGTGTAAGCCCCGTACTTTCCATGAAGCTGCGGTGCAAGGTGCGGGTACTGACTGCGGCGCGTGAGGCCATTTCCTTGATGGTGTGCGGCCGATTCAGGTCGCTGCGGATCCAGTCCATCAGATTGGAAATCGGGCCGTCGCTGGCCGACACCAGTTGCCGCGAGGCGTATTGCGACTGTCCGCCTTCGCGATGGGGCGGGATTACCATGCGTTGCGCCACCATATTGGCCACACGCGAGCCATGATCGTTGCGCACCAGATGCAGCATCATGTCCAGTCCGGCCGCAGATCCTGCCGCCGTAACGATGCTGCCCTGATCGACATACAGCTCGTTGGGCTGAATGGTCAGCCCCGGATACATGGTGGCCAGCAGGTCGGTGTAACGCCAGTGAGTGGTGACCTTGTGACCGTCGAGCAACCCCGCAGCCGCGAGCACGAACGCCCCGGTGCAGATCGAGCAGATACGCGCACCACGGGCGTGGGCGGCCTGAAGCTGTTCGATGAGGCGCTGTGGCACCTTTGATTCAACCCCGCGCCAGCCTGGCACGATGATGGTATCGGCGTTTTCCAACAGCACATCGCCCGGCGTCGGCACGATGGTAATGCCCCCGGCGGCCGTGATTGGCCCGTCATCGACCGGGAACGTCGCGAATTCATACCAGGTGACGCCCAGCTCGGGCCGTTTGAGGGCGAATACCTCGACCGTGCAGCCAAATTCGAAGGTGCAGAGCTGGTTATAGATCAAGGCGACAACGAGATGATTTTTCATGGCGCGATGTTACCGGATATTGGCATTTCGGACAGTAGTTCGTGCTGATGCTACTGGGTAATCTGAAGCCTGTCACTCAGGTGAATCCTTAACCCTGCATGTGGTCCGGCAACCGGACCCAGGAGCCATTTCGTGTCCCTCAATATCGGTATCTACGTGTACGACGACGTCGAAGTTCTCGACTTCGCGGGCCCTTACGAAGTGTTCACCACCGCTACTCGAATGCATGCGCGCAACAGTCGTGATGACAAGCCGCTGTTCAATGTCTTCACCATCGGCCGCAGCACTGCCTCTGTGCGTGCGCGGGCCGGTCTGAAGGTCGACCCGGACTTCTCGATCAATGATCACCCGGCCATGGACTGCCTGATCGTTCCGGGTGGCGTGGTCAATGCCGAACTGGAAAAGCCGGACGTCATTCGCTGGATCAGCGACCAGTCGGAACCGGGGCGTGTTGTCGCGGCCGTGTGCACAGGCGCATTCATGCTTGCCAAGACCGGCAAGCTGGCGGGCAAGCAGGTCACCACCCATTGGGAAGACATTGCCGATCTCAAGGAAATGTTCCCGTCGGTGGATGTTCTCAGCACCTTGCGCTGGGTCGACGAAGGTTCGTTCGTGACGTCGGCGGGCATTTCCGCCGGCATTGACATGAGTCTGCATCTGGTTGAACGTCTGCACAGCCGCGAACTGGCCGAGCGCACTGCGCTGCAACTGGACTTCGACTGGACCGAGAACGACTGATTCAGCTCCATCGCTCAACGCGATCTGTACCGCTTTACGGGTACATCGGATTTGATATTCCGGGTGACTGACAGATTTTCTGCCTTGTCTGGGGTCCTGCTGCCGGGCCATGCGCGCTGACGCATCTGTGCAGGACCCTTTCCAGAAACTCCAGCGGTTGCATGCACCCCCGACTGACCGATCTCTTTGTGCTGCCGATAAGCGAGCACAGGGGCATGTCATCGGGGGTTCTTGTATTTCCGACTCTTTCCCGTCAGCGCCAGGTCGTGCCTACCATCGCTTTATCCAGAGTGCAGGACAGATGAAAACCCATTTCTTCAAAATCGTTCAAACCGTTGCCCAGCACGGTTCGTTCTCGGAAGCTGCTGCCATTCTGGGGTGCAGCCAGTCGAACATCAGTTACGCGATCAAGGAAGTCGAAGATTTCTTCGAGAAACGCCTGTTCATCCGCAGTCGCTCCGGCTGCACACTGACGCCTGACGGCCGGGTGATTTCCCAGACCCTGGGCAGCATCATGGCGACGCTTGAACAACTAAAAAAAATGGGGTGAGCGGCAGTGTAACGATCCACTACTACACGCACATTCAAGAGACCAGCCTTGGCACTTCACTCGATTTTCTGGCCCGGCATTACCCTGACATCCATCTCAATGTGCTGCACGGCAGCGAACAGAATCCGTCGCTGGAGCCGTTGATAAAAGAAGCAGCCGATATCCTGATTCTCCCCAGCACCGTGCTGGGTGAGCACTACGTCGAGCATCATCACTGGTCCGATCACTACGTATTGGTCACCGCCAAAGGCAAGCACACGCAAACCCGCACCTTCACCGAACTGTCGCAGACTTCGCGCTATGTTGCCTGGCGCCATCCCGGTGTGGACCGTTTGCATCAGCAACTGGCGTCCGCGCAGGTCCGGCTCAGCCATCGCGGTGAACTCAGTTGTCTGGAAACACTGCTGGACCTGATCGCCCGACAGCATTGCATCTCGATTCTGCCCAGTGCCCTGCTCAACGGACACTTGCGGGAAGTGGAGCAGGTACCGTTGCCGGGAACGATCATGCGCCACATCAGTGTGGTGGCCCGCCCGACTTCGCTGATTTCCAATGCCGCCAGTGCAGTGATTCAGGCTTTGAAGAAGCCGCGCGTGCTGGCGGTTCAGCGGTATTGAGCAAACGCTCGACTGTGGACAACGTATTCCTTCGGCAAGTGATGGTGTGCTTGACGGAGGGCAGGCCTTGTCTCGTGAAAGCTACAGCCCGATGCAACGAATTGCCCCCATTAGGCTCATACCCATAGGTAATACATTCGGGGCGCTTGTTCGCAAGCGCCCAACGCCGCCGATTCGAGAGGAAGACTGGACGCTATGACGATACCGGACAAGCAGTATGTGGACTGGCTGGTCGAGCAATCGATGCTGAACGCTGCCAGACAGCGCGCCAAGACCTACTCGGGCCAGGGAAGACTCTGGCAACGGCCGTTCGCACAGGCCCGTCCAAGGGACGCATCCGCCATTTCTTCGGTCTGGTTCACCGCGTATCCCGCATCGATCGTCACCCGTGAGGGCTGCTCGGTGCTTGAGGCGCTGGGTGATGAAACGCTGTGGCACGCCTTGTCGGAAATCGGCATCCAGGGTATTCACAACGGCCCGCTCAAGCTGTCCGGCGGTTTGCAGGGGCGTACCCGCACGCCCAGCATCGACGGCAATTTCGACCGCATCAGCTTCACCATCGATCCTGAACTGGGCACTGACGCTCAACTGCTCAGCCTGACGCGCATTGCTGCGGCGCATAACGCTGTGATCATCGATGACGTCATTCCGTCGCACACCGGCAAGGGCGCCGACTTCAGGCTGGCCGAGCTTGCGTATGAGGACTATCCCGGTCTTTATCACATGGTCGAGATCCGCGAAGAAGACTGGCAACTCTTGCCTGATGTCCCGGCGGGCCGTGATGCGGTCAATCTGACGCCCGAGGTGGTCGACCAACTGCGCGACAAGCATTACATCGTGGGTCAGTTGCAACGGGTGATTTTCTTCGAGCCTGGCGTCAAGGAAACTGACTGGAGCGCCACTGATGTGGTGCAAGGCGTCGATGGCAAGGCACGGCGCTGGGTGTATCTGCACTACTTCAAGGAAGGTCAGCCTTCCCTGAACTGGCTGGACCCAAGCTTCGCCGCGCAGCAGATGATCATTGGTGATGCACTGCATGCCATCGACGTCTCTGGCGCACGCGTACTGCGGCTGGATGCCAACGGATTCCTGGGTGTCGAGCGTCGCGCTGAAGGCGCGGCGTGGTCGGAAGGGCATCCGCTGTCGATCACCGGCAACCAGTTGCTGGCCGGTGCGATCCGCAAGGCCGGTGGTTTCAGTTTTCAGGAGCTGAACCTGACGCTGGACGACATTGCCTCCATGGGCAATGGCGGTGCTGACCTGTCCTATGACTTCATCACCCGTCCGGCTTATCAGCACGCGTTGTTGACCGGCACGACCGAGTTCCTGCGGCTGATGCTGCGCCAGGTTCATGCGTTCGGCATCGATCCGGCGTCATTGATCCACGCGCTGCAGAACCACGATGAACTGACACTAGAGCTGGTGCACTTCTGGACGCTGCACGCCCACGACACCTATCACTATCAGGGCCAGACCTTTCCCGGCAACATCCTGCGCGAGCACATCCGCGAAGAGATGTACGAGCGGCTGACCGGCGAGCATGCGCCCTACAACCTGAAGTTCGTCACCAACGGCGTGTCCTGCACCACGGCGAGCATCATCACCGCCGCACTGGGCATTCGTGACCTGAGCACGATCACTGACGCGGATATCCAGCAGATCCAGCACATTCACTTGCTGCTGGTGATGTACAACGCGATGCAGCCTGGCGTGTTCGCGCTGTCCGGCTGGGATCTGGTCGGTGCGCTGACCTTGCCGGCCGAGCAGGTCCAGCACTTGATGCAGGACGGTGACACCCGCTGGATCCACCGTGGCGCGTACGATCTGGCCGACCTGGATCCGGAGGCGGAGCTGTCGGAAGGCGGCATGCCGCGTGCGCAGTCGCTCTATGGCAGCCTTGTCAGCCAGCTCAAGCGTCCTGACTCGTTCGCTTCGCAGCTCAAGAAGATTCTGGCGGTACGCCGCGCGTACGACATTGCTGCCAGCCGCCAGATTCTGATTCCTGATGTGCAGCATCCGGGTTTGCTGGTTATGGTGCACGAGTTGCCAGCAGGCAAGGGCACTCAGATCACTGCGCTCAACTTCAGCGCCGAGACCATCGTCGAAACGCTGCACCTGCCGGACATCGCGCCAGGGCCTGTGGTGGACATCATCAACGAGCGCGTTGAAGGCGACCTGACCGAGCAGGGTGAGTTCACCATTACGCTGGATGCTTACGAAGGTCTGGCGCTGCGTGTCGTGAGCACCTTGCCGATGATCTGAGCATCGGGGTCGTGATGCAGTCTGTGCCATCTGTGACGCGGAGCGTCACGGGCTGCATGCCCACGCGGAGCATGGGCACGATCGGTGTGCTTGAGGTCTACGATCGTTCCCACTCTGCGTGGTGACGCCTCCCAGAACGCTCCGCGTCCGCTCTTGAATGCGACGCGGAGCATGGGCACGATCAGTGTTGATGATGATCGTTCCTACGCTCCGCGTGGGAATGCCGCTCAGGACGCTCCGCGTCCGCTGTCGAATGCGACGCAGAGCAATGGGCGTTATAAGTGTCAGGCACGCCAGACTGTTTACAGGATACCGCTGCGTCCTCGCTCAGCCGTTCTGATGCTTCTTCATTCTGTAGGCAAACTGCGCACGGCTGAGCCCCAACAGCCGTGAGGCGGCTGCCAGATTTCCCTGACTCTTGGCCATTGCTTCACTGATGAGGCGATGCTCAAGGTCGTCGATGGAAAACCCTTCAGGCTGGCCCAGCGTGTCCAGCAGTGTGGATGCAGGTTCCGTATCGGGCTTTGAGCCCAGCGAAAGTCCTCCCTCGTGGTTCAGCGAATACGATTCGACCGGCATCGGTTCATTGCGAAAGATATGGATCAGGTCGATGGGCTGGCCATCTTCGCTGGCGATCAAGCCGCGTTCGATCAGGTTCTGCAGTTCGCGAACATTGCCCGGAAAGTCGTAGCGCAACAGGGTCTTCAAGGCGCGCATGGTCAGCCCGGCCGGGGTGCGGCCATATTCGTTGCAGAACCTTCTGAGAAACGCATTGATCAGCAGCGGCACATCATCCCGGCGTTCACGCAGCGGGGGCAGGGCGATGGGGTAGACGTTCAGACGATAGAACAGGTCCTCGCGGAAATCGCCATGCGCCACGGCCTGGCGCAAATCGATGTTGGTTGCCGCGACCACACGCACATTGACCTTGATGCCGCTTGATCCACCGACCCGCTCGATTTCCCTTTCCTGCAGGGCGCGTAACAGCTTGCTCTGTCCCGCAAGACTCAGGCAGGTTATTTCATCGAGAAACAGGGTGCCGCCATTGGCGCGCTCGAAACGTCCGGGCCGCGAGTGGGTGGCGCCGGTGTAGGCGCCGCGCTCGACACCGAACAGCTCGGATTCGATCAGGTTGTCCGGGATCGCTGCGCAATTGAGCGCCACGAAGGGTCCGTCCCGATGGCGACTGAACTGATGCAACTGGCGAGCGAACATTTCCTTGCCCACCCCCGATTCGCCACTGAACAACACGGTAGCGGGAGTCATGGCAACACGTTGCAGTGCCTGGCTGGCGGCATTGAACGCGGCACTCGCGCCAATCAGCGGATGCTCGGTACCCGTAGAGAGCGCTTCGCTCCAGGGCGCCGCCGAAGGTGCAGGTGGATTGTGCGGCGAGCTGGAGGAGACGACGCTCAGGTAGCCGAGGTCGCGTTCGACATCGCCCCATTGCTCGGCGGTCTTGCCGATCACCCGGCAGCAGTTGTGGCCCATGCCACGGCATTCCACCTCACGGAATATCACCATCTGCCCGAACAGCCCGCTGACGAAACCGGTGGCATAACCGATTTCGGTCCAGCACACCGGATCCTGGCTGATGCCATGGGACGCAAGATGTTCGTCGGCTTCACAGGAGTGGTGCCAGAGGAACTCACCTTCGTAAAACCCCGACTTCGCATCGAATTTGAAATGCAGCGGTTCGACCTTGGCCATGCCCTCAAGGGTGTGCAGGTGTGTGCCAGCGCGGAAAACTGCTGTGGCATCGGCGTTGGGCCAACGCTCTCGAATCAGTCTGGCATCCCGGGCGCCAGACAGGTAACCCGCCCGGGTAAACATGCCGCGCGCCTGCTCCAGACCCAGGCGTTCGATGATCTCCCGACGCAAGGTGCCGAATGACGAGCTGTGCAGCAGGAGCATGCGCTGGTCGTTAAGCCAGATGCGGCCGTCATCAGGAGAAAAGAACAGGCAACCGGTCAGTTCCTCCGACGTGGGGGATTGACCGGGATTCAACCCGGCGCTGTCACCTTGCGGCGCAAAATGCTGGGCGGCGAAATCCTGATCGGAAAGATGGCGAAGAGGGTTAGTCATTGTTATGCCCCAGGCCGAGAGTGATCGAAATGATGAAACGCTCAGATAGTTATAAAACATAACTTAATCAAATGAACAAGCCCGATGAGACATGCATTCGTTCGAATGTGACGTCCGACATATCAAAACAGGGCGCAAGCGTTGGATCCAGAGCGGTCGCGCAAAAATATGACCGTTCGATGGCAAAACCGGCACAGCGCTTGCTGAGGACTGAACACGGCGCAAGCGACCGTTCTTCGGTGCGCGGCGATTACAAACATAAAAGCCGGAGTTTCACCATGTCAGTGTCTGAGCCTGTGTCTTTGTTGCAACCCGCACTTATAGCCAACTGTATTTTCAACGGTGACTGGGTACCGTCATCAGCGCCTTTGCGTCCGGTGATCGAGCCTGCCACCGGTGAATTGCTGATGAACACCGCGATGGCGGATGCTGCCGATATCGCGGTTGCCTGTCGTGAAGCCGCCTTGGCCCAGCCCGCCTGGGCCGCGATGGGGCCACGCGATAAAGCCGAAATATTTTTGCTGGCGGCCGACCAGGCTGTCCGCTCGTTCGATGAACTGTCGTTGTATGTCGCGCGCGAAACCGGCGGCAGCCTGCCCAAAGGCGAGCACGAGGTGCGTGAAGCTATCGTGTTGCTGCGTCAGGCGGCCGGTATGTTGTCTCAGGCGCATGGTCACGGCCTGATGCTGCCCAGCGCGGCGGGACGGTTGTCGTACGCACGTCGTGTACCGCATGGTGTGGTCGGGATGATTTCACCGTTCAACTTTCCACTGGTCCTGTCGCTGCGCACCGTTGCGCCTGCCCTGGCGGCGGGAAACGCGGTGGTGCTCAAGCCGGATCCGCAGACACCGGTCAGCGGCGGTTTCCTGATCGCCCGTCTGTTCGAACAGGCCGGTCTGCCCAAGGGCCTGCTGCATGTGTTGCCAGGCGCTGCGGATGCGGGCGAGGCCCTGTGCCGCGACCCCAACGTGCAAATGATCACCTTCACGGGCTCCACTGCTGCAGGCCGCAAGGTCGGCGAGACGGCGGGGCGCAACCTCAAGAAGGTCTCGCTGGAACTGGGCGGCAAGAACCCGCTGATCATTTTGGAAGATGCCGATCTGGATCTGGCGGCTGGCAACGCGGCGTTTGGCGCATGGCTGCATCAGGGCCAGATCTGCATGGCGACCGGGTTGATTCTGGTCCACGAATCCATCGCCGCAGCGTTCACCCGTAAGCTGGCCGACAAGGCGCGAGCCTTGACCGTGGGCAACGCCGCGCGCGGGGAGGCCGCACTGGGGCCGCTGATCAATGCACGGCAGGTGCAGCATGTGCATGGGTTGGTCAGCGAAAGCATCGAGGCGGGCGCGCAGCTGGAAACCGGCGGCGAATACGATGGGCTGTTCTATCGTCCGACCGTGCTCAGCCATGTAAAACCGGGTATGCGGGTCTTCGAAGAAGAAGTTTTCGGGCCTGTCGCGGTTGTCGTGTCATTCTCCACGGATGAAGAGGCGATTGAGCTGGCCAACCGAAGCGAGTACGGCCTGGCGGCGGCGGTGATCTCGCCGTCAGTGGGCCGGGCGATGGCTATCGGTGATCGCCTCAAGTGCGGCTTGCTGCATATCAATGATCAGACCGTGGCGGACGAATGCATCAACTCCTTTGGTGGGCGCGGTTCATCAGGCAACGGCAGCAGCGTCGGCAGCCCATCCGACGGGGACGAGTACAGCCAATGGCAATGGGTCACGGTCAAGAATCAGCCGCCGGCTTACCCGTTCTGAAGCCTGTCGACAGTTTGAGAAGCACAGGCCCCACCCACAATAACAAGAGCGCACGACTATGAACCTGAACAACAAAACCCTGATTGTGACTGGCGTGTCTTCCGGTATCGGTGCCGAAGTGGCGAGGCTGGCCCGCTTCCAGGGGGCCAGAGTGATCGGTGTTGACCGCCACGAACCGCAACTGACCCTGGACAGCTTTTTTCAGGCCGATCTCGGCGACCCCGCCAGTATCGATGCGCTGATCGAAAAACTGCCCGTCCACATCGACGCGCTGTGCAACATCGCAGGTGTGCCGGGTACCGCGCCTGCCGAGGTCGTGGCCAAGGTCAATTATCTGGGGCTGCGCCATCTGACTCAGGGCTTGCTGCCGCGCATTGCGCCGGGCGGGAGCATCGTGAATGTCGCCTCGGTTCTCGGCGCGCAATGGCCGGAACGTCTGGAACTGCACAAGGCGCTGGCCATGACCGAGACTTACGCCGAGGGGCAGGCGTGGCTGGCGGCCAACCCGGTGGCGCAGGAGACCTGCTATCAGTACTTCAAGGAGGCGCTGATCGTCTGGACGTTCCAGCAGTCACAGGCCTGGTTCAGAGATCAGTCGGTCCGCATCAACTGCGTGGCGCCGGGGCCGGTGTTTACGCCGATTCTGGGAGACTTTGTCACCATGCTGGGTGAAGAGCGCATCGCCAGAGATGGCGCGCGCATGAAGCGTCCGGCCCAGGCCGATGAGGTCGCCGAAGTAATCGCATTCCTGTGCTCCGACGCGTCGCGCTGGATCAACGGGGTCAACCTGCCGGTGGATGGAGGGTTGGCGGCGACTTACGTGTGAAGGGATTCGGTTGATGTAAACCCCGGTCCTGCGTTCGCGTGATCGGGGCCTTGAAAACAACAATAAGAACCAAAGGAATTACAAGATGCAGAAGTCTATCTTGCGTACCGTCGTGGCCGCCTCATTGGTCGCCTTGTCTTCAACCGCTCACGCTTATGACTTGCCCGGTCTCAATCTGGGCAACACCAGCTTTTACGATGGTTCTCCCGCGCCGGACGGGCCGGGCTGGTATCTGGAGGAGTACGCCAACTTCGCCAAGGCCGACCGTTTCAATGACGTCAATGGCAACAAGTTGCAGTTACCCAAACAGGAAGTTGAAGTACTGGCGCTGACCACCCAGCTCATCTACGTCGCACCCCCTCTGGCCAATGGCGCGATGCCCGGCATTACGGCGATCAACACGTCGTTGGCGCACGTTGACGTCGATGACGGTCTGGGCAACTCGGCCCTCAGCTCCAGAGCCGGGTTTGGTGATTTGATCATCGGCCCGTTTCTGCAATTGCCGACGATTTCAAATGCCGACGGCAGTCCGCTGCTGACCCAGCGGGTCGAGGCTGACATTGCGATTCCGGTTGGCGCTTACGACCGCAATCGATCGATCAACCCCGGTAGCAACTTCTGGTCGTTCAACCCTTACTACGCCGCGACTTACTGGTTCTCGCCAAAATGGTCGGCCAGCGGCCGCTTCATGTACCTGTGGAACGGCAAGAACGACGACCCCCAGGCTGGCTTCGGCAACGCCTCCGACACCCAGGCCGGACAGGCCCTGCACGCCAACCTGACTTTGCAGTACGCGGTCAGCGAGCAACTTTCCGTGGGCCTCAATGGTTACTGGCTCAAGCAGTTCACCGATACCCAGGTGGACGGGCACGACGTGAGTGGCCGCAAGGAAAAGGTCTGGGCCATCGGGCCGGGGTTTCTTTACGCGTTCAGCAAGCAGAACGTGCTGACGGTCAACAGCTACTTCGAGCAGGGCGCTGAAAACCGTACGGAAGGCAACAAGGTGGTGCTGAACTTCCTGCACAAGCTGTAACGAAGAAAGGCGTCCGGTAAAAAGGGCGCCTTGCCAGCACTAGCGTCAGCTCAATGGCTAGCCGCTACTGAAAAAGTCGGTTTTTTTGTGGAAGATGCCCCTATGCCTCTGACACAGCGCTGTCTTAAAGCAAACAAAAGTCGTAGGAGCGCGCTTGCCGGCGATCTGCCGGGAACCGGCAGCAAAATCTGCCCACGCGGTGTATCAGATGCAACCTGGGGCTGCTGCGCAGCCCATCGCTGCCGTCGTAACCTCCGAGAGCTCCTACGCCCTCCGGGCAGAAGCAGGTGTGCGTGCATATCAGTAAATTATCTGGCGGGGATTCGCAAACACTGGGCTTCAACTCGCCGTCTTGAGTCTCGCCACCCCCGTTGAACGGGACAACACGGCAATCGCCGCAAGCGCCGCAATCACAAGACCCGGGGAGGTCGCCAGCAGCACACCGGCCGTTCCGGCTCCAGCCCCCAGCAGTTGACCGGCAGCCAGCGGACCTGCCACCGAGCCCAGACGACCGATGGCCACCGCAGCGCCCACGCCTGTTGCCCGTACGGCGGTCGGGTAGGCGGGCGGGGCCAGCGCATACAGCACCAGTTGCGCGGCCATCACGAACACGCCTGCCGCAAAGCCGGCCGCTGACATCGACACGATGCCCACCGAAAAGCCGACACCGGCCAGCGCGGCAAGCAAGCCTGCGTAGACAAACATCACGACCTTGATCCCGTTGCAGCGATCCAGCAGCATACCGCCGAGCAACGAGCCCAGGGCGCCACCGATGTTGAACAGCATCTGCACCATACCGGCCTGGGGTTTGCTGAAACCCTGGGCAATCAACAGGGACGGCAGCCAGTTGAGCAGCATGTACATGACGGTCAAAGTGAAAAAATAGCCCAGCCACAAGGCCAGTGTCGTGCGTACCCGGTCCTCGCCGAACAGCGCACTGGCGGTGGAATGACGCGCTTCAACTGCGTTCGTCTGTTGGCGAAATACACTGGATTCGGGCAACAGCACCATCATCAGCGGCACCACCAGCACAGGCACCAGGCCGCCGATGATAAAGGTTGTCTGCCAGTGCTCACTGGTGAACATCGCCACTACAGCTGCGAGCGCGCCGCCCAGCGGCACTCCCGAATACATGACACTGATCGCGAGCCCACGATGCCGCTCGCCTACGGCTTCGGCGCACAGCGCAATGAGGTTGGGCAGGGCGGCCCCCAGTCCCAGTCCGGTCATGAAGCGCACTGCCAGCAACCCGGAAAAGGTGTCGACGTAAGCGGTTGCCAGCGAGAACACGCCGAACAGCAGTACGGCGCTGATCAGGATCTTCTTGCGGCCGATGCGATCGGCAATCCAGCCACCAAAGAAGGCTCCGGGCAGCAGGCCGATGATGCCTGCGCTGAACACCCAGCCCATCATTTTCGGGTCCAGGGCGAAGGTCTGGCGCAGGCCGGCTGCGGCAGTGCCTGCAGCCTGCAGGTCGAAACCTTCGATGAGTGCGACGATAAAACACAGGGCGATGGTGAGCGTCGAACGACGCGATGGGGTGTTCATGGCGAGCCTCACTGTTGTTTTTGTTGTGGTCAGCGGCCTGACAGCCGTGGTCAGTTGGTCCACGAATCGGGTGACGATTAAGGTAACAAAAATAACTAAAAAAAGAACAGTAGGTGAATTGGGAGCAAAAAACGGGGTTTAGTCTTTTGATTTCAAGGATATCCGGCGTTTAGATCCGATTAATCAAAAAGTGATTAATTATATTAATGTTCGATTATCGGTCAGTCTGGATTGACGGCTGACTGGGTATGTCCCAATCCTTTGTCCACGACTCCTCGTTGGCACGATGAGAGTCGATGTCGAAAACAACAACAATAAGTGGACAACGGATATGCCAAGACTTCCCGGGGATGCTGAGAGGGCTGTACCTGCCTCATCTAATTCAGGCAAAACGTACACACTGGTGCTGGGGTTGATGGGAGTCAGCATGATGCCCGCTTCGCTGCTGGCCGAGGGGCTGGTCGCTGACAGCCATGGCACGCTGACCTTGCGCAATTACTACATGGATCGCGATTACAAGGACGATGGCGCAAAAACCGCCGCCCGAGAGTGGGCGCAGGGCTTCATTATGAATGTGGAGTCCGGATTTACGCCCGGCAAGCTAGGGTTCGGCCTGGATGCACGCGCTCTTGTCGGCGTGAAGCTCGATTCATCGCCTGACCGAAGCGGCACCGAACTGCTGCCGGTATCTGCCCGGGACGGCCGTGCCGCCGATGAGTATTCGCGGCTGGGTCTGACCGGCAAGATGCGCTTCAGCCAGACCACGATAAAAACCGGCGACGTTTCGATCTTTCTGCCTTTCGCGTTCGCCAGTCCGTCCCGCCTGCTGCCACAGACCTTCAGAGGCACCACGCTCTCTTCGAAGGAATTGGAGGGGCTGACGTTCAATGCTGGCTATATCGACCGGGTCAACAAGCGCGATTCGAGCAATTATCAGCCACTCGCCATTGCTTCGCCGAACCGGCGCTTCAACGGCGCCGCCACCTCATCACACATGGCCTATGCCGGCGGCGATTATCAGCTAAGCCGACAGCTCAGCCTGCGCGCCTATCACGCTGAAGTGGATGATCTTTACACTCAGAACACGCTGGCCTTGCTGCATCAATTGCCGTTGGGGGATGGCACGCTGACCACCGATCTGCGCAGTTTCTTCAGCCGCGACACCGGCAGCGCCAAGGCGGGCGAAGTGGATAACCAGAACCTCTCTGCGCTGGTGGGTTACAAGCTGGGCGGGCACAGCGTCAGTCTGGGCTACATGCATTCCAGCGGCGATACCGCGACACCTTATCTGTCAGGCACGGAACTCATGGGCCTCAGCGAGCTGACCATGAGTTCGGATTTTCTCAACGCCAAAGAGCGTACCTGGCAGGCCATCTATGATTACGATTTCACTGCGGTCGGCATCGTCGGGCTGCGCAGCCGTTTGCGTTACGTGCGCGGCGACAACATCGAACTGGCCGCCTTGAACGCTGACGACCGCAAGGAACGGGAGTTTCAGATGGAGTTGGGCTATGTGATTCAGAGCGGACCGTTGAAAAACGTCAGCCTGCTGGCGCGAAAGTCGATCTACCGCAATGACTTTCCGGCAG
Organism: Pseudomonas viridiflava; assembly: GCF_900184295.1. NCBI lineage: Bacteria > Pseudomonadati > Pseudomonadota > Gammaproteobacteria > Pseudomonadales > Pseudomonadaceae > Pseudomonas > Pseudomonas viridiflava. Next base: position 3,105,030 of record NZ_LT855380.1, on the reverse strand, counting down.
GGGCAGCCTTTCGCGATGAGAACCAGACGCGCTTTGTCGTGCAGTACGCGTTGCCGCTCTGGTGATCGTGGTTGATCAAAAGAGCGCCGACGACGCAGGCACGTCGTCGGAGGGCGTGTGTCAGGCCTGATAGACCTTTTTCAGCAACCGGAGCAGTTCCTCACGCTCCTGGGTATCGAGTGCCGAAGTGGAGTCCAGGTCGCTTTCGGCGGCGATCTGTTTCAGTTCCTTGAGCAGCGTTTCGCCGGTTTTGCTGAGAAAGATCCCGTACGACCGCTTGTCCGGTTTGCAGCGCAGACGGACCGCCAGTGCACGGCTTTCCAGCTTGTTCAGCAGCGGCACGACCTGCGGCGGCTCGATGGCCAGCGCCTTGGCCAGGTCGGCCTGCATCAGACCCGGATTCTTGTCGATGATCGCCAGCGCAGAAAATTGCGCGGGTCGCAGGTCGTGACTCGACAAACGTGCGATGAGGTTCTGGAAAAGTTTGAGCTGTGCCCGGCGCATGGCGTAACCGATCAGGTCATCCAGTGCGGAGTCCATAGGCAACGACGCCTCGGTAACCTGTGCCGTGGTTGGGCAGAGGGTGGCGATGTCGGATGGCTTGGCCATTGAAAATCCAGTCCTTTTGGGTGGTGAGCAATGTTTCCGGCAGTGTGCCGGTGTTCGCGAGCGAAGGCCATGGGCATTCACAGTTGTGACCAGCATATCCGAATGGAGTGCGGTAAATGTTAATTAAGGTTAATAACAGTTAATTGACATAACTAATTTTCCGGTTTACGTTTGATTCATCTCCCAATCAAAACAAGAGAGCACCGCGATGAGCACGTACGAAGGCCGCTGGACCACCGTCAAGGTCGAAATCGAGCAGGGCATTGCCTGGGTCATCCTCAATCGCCCTGAAAAGCGCAACGCCATGAGCCCGACGCTGAACCGGGAAATGATCGATGTGCTGGAAACGCTCGAACAGGATCCTGAAGCCGGCGTGCTGGTCCTGACGGGTGCTGGCGATGCCTGGACCGCCGGCATGGACCTCAAGGAATATTTCCGTGAAGTGGACGCCGGTCCGGAAATCCTTCAGGAAAAGATCCGTCGCGAGGCTTCCCAGTGGCAGTGGAAACTGCTGCGCATGTACGCCAAGCCCACCATCGCCATGGTCAACGGCTGGTGCTTCGGGGGTGGTTTCAGTCCGCTGGTGGCATGCGACCTGGCGATCTGCGCTGACGAAGCCACTTTCGGTCTTTCGGAAATCAACTGGGGCATCCCGCCGGGCAATCTGGTCAGCAAAGCCATGGCCGATACCGTGGGCCATCGCCAGTCGCTGTACTACATCATGACCGGCAAGACTTTCGATGGCCGTAAGGCTGCGGAAATGGGCCTGGTCAACGAAAGCGTGCCGCTGGCGCAACTGCGTCAGGTGACCATCGATCTGGCGCTCAATCTGCTGGAGAAGAACCCGGTCGTGCTGCGCGCTGCCAAACATGGCTTCAAGCGTTGCCGCGAACTCACCTGGGAGCAGAACGAGGATTACCTGTACGCCAAACTCGATCAATCGCGTCTGCTGGACAAGGAAGGCGGCCGCGAGCAGGGCATGAAACAGTTCCTCGACGACAAGAGCATCAAGCCTGGCCTGCAGGCCTACAAGCGTTGACTCGAATCCGGCATGGCCCGCTATGCCGGATGACCTGTTGAAGCTAATGTGATCAAACGCTGCGCTGTATTCCCGATAAATAGAATAAAGAGGAATCATCATGCTGGACGTGCCCCTGCTGATCGGCGGCCAGTCGTGCCCCGCCCGCGACGGACGTACTTTCGATCGTCGCAATCCCGTGACGGGCGAAGTGGTTTCGCGCGTCGCCGCAGCCACCCTTGAAGACGCCGATGCGGCAGTCGCCGCCGCTCAGGCTGCGTTTCCGGCCTGGTCAGCAATGGCACCCGGTGAGCGCCGTGCCCGTCTGATGCAGGCGGCCGAGCAATTGCAGGCGCGCAGCGCCGAATTCATTGCTGCAGCAGGCGAGACCGGCGCGATGGCCAACTGGTATGGCTTCAACGTGCAATTGGCGGCCAACATGCTGCGTGAAGCAGCGTCGATGACGACCCAGATCAATGGCGAGATCATTCCCTCCAATGTGCCCGGCAACTTTGCCATGGCCCTGCGCCAACCATGTGGCGTGGTGCTGGGTATCGCACCGTGGAACGCGCCGGTGATTCTGGCCACGCGCGCCATCGCCATGCCGCTGGCCTGCGGCAATACCGTGGTGCTCAAGGCCTCCGAACTGAGCCCGGCCGTGCATCGCCTGATCGGTCAGGTGCTGCAGGACGCGGGATTGGGCGACGGGGTGATCAATGTAATCAGCAACGCACCGGCCGACGCGCCCGCCATCGTTGAGCGGCTGATCGCCAACCCGGCGGTGCGTCGGGTCAATTTCACCGGTTCCACTCATGTGGGACGCATTATCGCCGAACTCTCGGCCCGTCATCTGAAACCAGCCTTGCTGGAACTGGGCGGCAAGGCCCCGTTTCTGGTGCTGGACGACGCCGATCTGGATGCTGCCGTGGAGGCGGCTGCATTCGGTGCCTACTTCAATCAGGGCCAGATCTGCATGTCCACCGAACGCCTGATCGTAGACCGCAAAGTAGCCGATGCCTTTGTCTCGAAACTGGCGGCCAAGATCGAAACGCTGCGGGCAGGTCCTCCGGACGACAGCACGTCTGTGCTGGGTTCACTGGTCGATGTCGGCGCGGGAACGCGCATCAAGGCGCTGATTGACGATGCCGTAAGCCAGGGCGCAAAACTGATTGCCGGCGGACAGCTCAAGGGCAGCATCCTGCAGCCCACCTTGCTGGACGAGGTCACCGACGGCATGCGCCTGTATCGCGAAGAATCCTTCGGGCCGGTTGCGGTGCTGATTCGTGGAGAAGGGGACGAGGAGCTGCTGCGCCTGGCCAACGACTCGGAGTTTGGCCTGTCGTCGGCGATTTTCAGTCGCGACACCACTCGCGCTCTGGCACTGGCGCAGCGGGTCGAGTCGGGCATCTGCCACATCAACGGACCGACGGTTCACGACGAGGCGCAGATGCCTTTCGGCGGGGTCAAGTCCAGTGGATATGGCAGCTTTGGCGGCAAGGCATCGATCGAGCACTTCACTCAGTTGCGTTGGGTGACGTTGCAAAACGGGCCGCGGCACTACCCGATCTGAACCGTTCACGTTGGCGCGGGCGGCCTTGTTTGGAGGCGTCGGTGCCGATCAGTCAGGCACAACAATAACAAGGCCGCAGCCAGCCGCTGCCACGCCCACCACGAACTGCCGTGCGGTTCGGTGTGCGCGTGCCTTGACGGAGAGACGATAGTGAGTTCCGAACCAAGATCCTCAACGCCGCATACCGAAGTCAATCCGCCACGCTACCGTCAGGTGAGCATTGGTCATCCTGCCGTTGAAATGCGCGAAGAGCGGGGCGTCCTGCACATGCGCTCGCTTGAACCGCTGGCCGAGTTGCCCAGGCGCTTGCTTGACCGGTTGGTGCACTGGGCCGATGTTCGTCCGCAACAGACGTTTGTCGCCGCCCGCGACAGCCTGGGTGGCTGGCGCACTGTCAGCTATGCCGAGATGCTGGACAGCGTGCGCGCCATTGCCCAGAGCCTGCTCAAGTATGAGTTGTCAGCCGAAAAGCCGCTGGCGCTGCTGTCGGGTAACGACATCGAACACCTGCAAATCGCGCTGGGGGCGATGTACGCGGGCATTCCCTACTGCCCGGTGTCGCCTGCCTACTCGGTGCTGTCCCAGGATTACGCCAAGTTGCGCCACGTTTGCGGCGTGTTGCGGCCGGGTCTGGTATTCGTCAGCGATGCAGCGCCTTTCCAGCGTGCCATCGACGCGGTGATCCCCGCCGATACGCCAGTCATCACCGTGCGTGGTCAGCTCGCCGGGCGATCCCATATCCGATTCGACAGCCTGCTGGTACAACCCGGCGGCGCCGAAGCCGAGGCTGCATTCGACGCCACCGGGCCGGACAGCATCGCCAAGTTTCTGTTTACCTCAGGCTCCACCAAGCTGCCCAAGGCCGTGGTCACGACCCAGCGCATGCTCTGCGCCAACCAGCAAATGCTGCTGCAGACCTTTCCGGTGTTTGGCGAAGAACCTCCGGTGCTGGTGGACTGGCTGCCGTGGAATCATACCTTTGGCGGAAGCCATAACGTCGGCATCGTGCTCTACAACGGCGGCACCTTCTATCTGGACAACGGCAAACCCACGGTTCAGGGCTTCGCTGAAACCCTGCGCAATCTCAAGGATATCTCGCCGACTGCCTACCTGACCGTGCCCAAGGGCTGGGAGGAACTGGTCAACGCGCTGGAGCAGGACGCCGAGCTGCGCGACCGATTTTTCTCGCGTATGAAACTGTTCTTCTTCGCCGCCGCCGGACTGTCGCAAAGCATCTGGGACCGGCTCGACCGGGTTGCCGAGCTGCATTGCGGCGAGCGCATCCGCATGATGGCCGGGCTGGGCATGACCGAGGCCGCGCCGTCCTGCACTTTCACCACCGGGCCGCTGTCCATGGCCGGTTACATCGGCCTGCCAGCACCGGGTTGTGAAGTACGACTGGTGCCGGTGGACGGCAAACTGGAAGGCCGTTTTCGCGGGCCGCACATCATGCCGGGCTACTGGCGTTCGCCGCAGCAGACCGCCGAGGTGTTCGACGAAGACGGCTTTTACTGCTCCGGTGACGCGATAAAACTCGCCGACCCGACAGCGCCAGAGTTGGGCCTGATGTTCGATGGTCGTCTGGCGGAGGATTTCAAATTGTCGTCCGGGGTGTTTGTCAGCGTCGGCCCGATGCGCAACCGCGCGGTACTCGATGGCTCGCCCTATGTGCAGGATGTGGTCATCGCCGCGCCAGATCGGGAATGCCTGGGCGCGCTGGTGTTCCCGAGGCTGCACGACTGTCGCCAACTGTCGGGGCTGAGTGCCGATGCCAGTGATGCCGAGGTCCTGACCAGCGCACCGGTTCGCCAGTGGTTCTCTGACTGGCTGGCTCGCTTGAACCGTGATGCCACCGGCAACGCCAGTCGTCTTGAATGGATCAGCCTGCTGGTCGAGCCCGCATCGATTGACCGTGGAGAAATCACCGACAAGGGCTCGATCAACCAGCGTGCCGTGCTGCAGTGGCGTGCAGCGATCGTCGATGCGCTGTATCGCGGCGAAGAACCCGACGTGCTGCGTGCCGGCCCTTTGAAATGAACGGGCAGTATTCGGCCCTCAACGACGTGGCGATCATCGAGTCGGTGCGCACGCCGTGGATCGATCTAGGCGGCGCGCTGGCGCGGGTGTCGCCGATCGATCTGGGCATAAAGGTCGGCCGTGAGGTCCTGGCTCGGGCCGCTATCAAGGCGGAGCGGGTCGATACCGTGCTGGCCGGATCAATGGCGCAGGCCAGTTTTGACGCCTACCTGCTGCCCAGGCATATCGGTCTGTACAGCGGCGTGGCGCAGAGCGTTCCGGCACTGGGCGTGCAGCGCATCTGTGCGACCGGTTTCGAACTGTTGCGTCAGGCTGCTGTGCACGTCGGTGCAGGCGGACAGCTCGCGCTGTGTGTCGCAGCTGAATCCATGTCGCGCAATCCGATTGCCGCCTACACCCATCGCGACGGATTTCGCCTGGGCGCTGGTGTGCAGTTCAAGGATTTTCTCTGGGAAGCGCTGTACGACCCGGCACCGGGCATGGACATGATCGCCACCGCTGACAACCTTGCACGGCGCCACAGTCTCACTCGTGAGCAGGTGGATGGCTATGCGCTCTCGAGCCATGAGCGAGCGCTTCAGACTCAGGTCAGCGGCAGGTTGAGCAGAGAAATCGTGGCCGTCACGCCCGAGCAGTTCGTGCTGGACGGTTATCAGCCCAGAGCCATCGAGTTGCCGCGCGGCGTGGACAGCGTGTCGCAAGACAGCCACCCGCGCGCTACTGATATGGCGGCGCTGTCGAGGCTGCGCTCCATCCATGCCGACGGTGTACAGACCGCAGGCAACAGTTGCGCCGTGGTCGACGGCGCGGCAGCTGCGCTGGTGGGCAAAGCGTCGGAAACGGACGGTCCGGTTCTGGCGCATCTGCTGGCCAGCGCCGTGGTGGGCGTGCCTCCTGAATTCATGGGCATAGGCCCGGCCCCGGCCATTCAGTTGCTGTTGCAGCGAAGTGGCTTGGGTCTGAACGATATCGGACGCCTGGAAATCAACGAAGCACAAGCCGCTCAGGTGCTCGCCGTTGTCCAGACACTGGAGCTCGATAGGGATCGTTTGAATGTCCACGGCGGATCGCTTGGCCTTGGGCATCCGCTGGCTGCAACCGGGCTGCGGCTGGTCATGACGTTGGCTCGCCAGTTGCGCGAAGAAAATCTGCGGTATGGCATTGTCGCTGCCTGTATCGGCGGCGGGCAGGGCATGGCATTGTTGATCGAGAATCCTGCGTTTGAGGGCTAGCGTTTCCACGACCCATAGAACCTGCTCAAACAACCCGGCCAAGGCCTGCAGGCCCCGGTTTCTATGGCGCTTATCATACCTTTATATAGCTTGACCAAACGCTGGCGAAGCGCGAATCTCGCAGGCTCAGACAACACGGATTGCATCCATGCGTACCCTCGCCGAACTCTCTTTCGATTTTATCTGGCATTTGATGTTCACGGATGAGGATCAACTCGAGCAGGATCTGGCTGTCCGGATGCTTGAAAATACGTGTGATCATCTGATGAAGATGACGGATGAGGAGAGAAGGGCGTTCATCACTGTGGCCATCGAACGGCGTGCCATCTGGCTGGCGAACGCAAGCGCCGGCTCTCGTTCGTCCAGGCAACGCGTTGCTGACGAACAGAAGCAGTTTCTCGAGGATGTGATATCCGGTCAGTTCTTCAGTCAGTTCGAAGAGCCGACGGTCCCCGACGACCATGACCGTGTCGTGCCTATCCGCAGTTATCGAAAAGGCGGCCAGCGCTAGTCTGGCCGCTGCTTACTCGATCAGTTCGCTCCGCCGTCAGGCAGCTTTGCAACCACCTTGATCTCGAATTCAAAGCCATAAAGCCAGGTCACGCCAACGGCGGTGACGGTCGGATAGGGTGCATGCCCCCAGTACTGCGGCACCACCGTGTTCCAGATATGCTCGAACTTCTTCTCCGGATCGACGATGAACAGGGTGACGTCCTGTACATCGCTGAATGTGCATCCGGCCGCCTCCAGCACGGCATTCAGGTTGCAAAACGCGAGTTGCACCTGCTTGTCCGGATCGGGTTCCGGCGAGCCGTCCTCGCGACTGCCGACCTGACCGGAAACAAACAGAAGACCATTGGCGCGCACTGCTGGCGAATAGCGATTGCGTTCATAAAGGGCCTGGCGGCCTGTCGGGAATACCACGTCACGCTGTGTCATGAGCTTTCTCCATCCAAAGGTCGCAGTGACCTGTCATTCAAGATGGATCGACTTTAGGCGCTTGCGCTGGACGGATAAACGCGCAACTGTAGTCATCACTGTTTGGTAATCCCAAACAATCAGGCATAAACACGGGGCGAGAATGGATCGGTTCGATGCGATGCAGGCGTTTGCACGAGTGGTGGAAACTGGCAGCTTCACCAAGGCCGCCGGCACGTTGCACATGAGCAAGACCAGTGTGACGCAACTGGTGCAACAGCTTGAGGCCCGTCTGCGGGTCAAGCTGCTCAACCGCACTACGCGCAAGGTCAATGTTACCGCTGATGGCGCAGCGTATTACGAGCGTGTGATACAGCTGCTGGCAGACATGGACGATGCCGAGACCAGCCTGTCCAGTGCTGCGGCATTGCCACGAGGCCGACTACGGGTGGACGTACCCAGCCCCTTCGCCAGCCTGCTGCTGATGCCGGCATTGCCTGCTTTTCACGCGCGCTATCCCGACATCCAGATCGACTTGGGGGCCAGTGACCGAGTCGTCGATCTGGTTCGAGAGAATGTGGACTGTGTGCTGCGTGGCGGAGAGATCACTGATCAGTCGCTGATTGCACGACGGGTCGGGGATCTGCGGCTGGGCATTTACGCGACGCCCGGCTATCTGCAGCGCATGGGAACGCCGGACCATCCGAAGGACCTCGAGAACTCGCATCACCGGATTGTCGGTTATCTGTGGGCACGCACCGGCAAGGCGCTGCCTTATGCCATGCATCGTGGTGAGGAAAGCGTTCATGTCCACGGTCGTTATGTGCTGGCGGTGGACGACGGCAATGCCTATCTGGCTGCCGGCCTGGCAGGAATGGGTGTCATCTGGCTTCCCGACTACATGGTCCGGCCTCACCTAGGCAGTGGTGATCTGATGCCGCTGTTCGAAGACTGGCGTATGGACTCGATGCCGATGTATGTAGCTTTTCCGCCGAACCGGCATGTCAGCGCCAAGGTGCGTGTGTTCATCGATTGGGTTGCGGAACTGATGGCCGAGCATGCCCCGGTCAATGCGCGTTAACGGCGCGCCGACAGCTGTTGCGGGGCCAGAAAGGCGTCGTGAAAGTACTGACGAAACGCCTGCATCGCCGGACTGAACGCCCGCTCGCGATGCCAAGCGAGACCTACGCTCATGGGCGTAACCTTGTCTGTCACCGTGATGGTTTCGATGCGTTTGCCTTCCAGCGACCAGGGCCGGTGCACCAGATCCGACAGGATGGCCACGCCGCTGCCGTTGGCGACCATGCTGCGCACCGCCTCGACCGAACTGGTGCGCACCCGCACGTTGGGTTTCTGGCGGGCCATGTCCCAATAGCGCATGGCACTCTGCTCCGCTTCGTCGACGGTGAGCAGGATATATGGCTCTTTGGCCACATCCGCGAGGCTCACCACATCACGCTGACACAACGGATGATGGCTGGGCAGCCACAGGCGACGCTCGGAATTGAACAGCGTTTCGGAAACGATATCCGGGTGAGTGATGTTCTCAGTGAGCACCACCGCCATGTCGAAACAACCCTCCAGCAAACCCTGTTCGATGGCCTGACGTTCCTGCTCATGGACCTGAATCGATACGTCCGGATGCCAGTGTTCCAGCCGTTGCAGGTGGTGGGGCAGGAAATAGCCTATCACCGTGTAACTCGCGGCCAGGCGCAGCAGCCCGCTGGCGCGCACGTCAGGCAGCGGGCTGTTCAAGGCATCGTCGACGCTGCGCAGGATCACATAGGCGCGGTTGAGAAAATGCCGCCCGGCGTCGGTCAGCGTCATGCCTTGTGCCGAACGCTGGAACAGCAGACTTCCCAGAATGTGCTCCAGCTCCTTGATTGCTGTGGTCACCGCTGACTGGGAGATGTTCAGGTGAATGGCCGCCTGGGATATCTGGCCGATCTCTGCAGTGGCGACAAAATAGCGAATCTGGCGAAGGGTGAGGGACATCGTCTTTCCTTCAGGCAGGCCATCTGATTTATAGATAAAGGTTTATCTGTTAATAGATCTACCCAAGGGGTCAGGAGAAATCTAACGTTGTCTGCGTCAGATCGCAATTTCATGTCAGGAGGGTGCGACATGCGGACAGTCGATTTCAATTCGGACATGGGTGAGAGCTTCGGTGCCTGGACCATCGGTGATGGCGTGGACACCGAGCTCATGAAATTCATCAGTTCAGCCAATGTGGCCACCGGTTTTCATGCGGGCGACCCCGGCACCATGCGTCGTACGGTCGAGCAGGCCAAGCGCCTTGGGGTTGCCGTCGGGGCGCATCCGGGGTTTCACGATCTGGTCGGGTTCGGCCGTCGTCATATTCAGGCCCCAGCGCAGGAACTGGTGGACGACATGCTCTACCAGTTGGGCGCCTTGAGAGAGATCGCTCGCGCCCAGGGCGTAACGCTGCAACATTTCAAACCCCACGGCGCACTTTACATGCACCTGGCCCGTGACGAGGAAGCAGCCCGTTTGCTGGTCGAAAACCTGCAGCGCGTAGAGCCTGCGTTGTTGCTGTACTGCATGCCAGGCTCAGTCATCTGCAGAGTCGCGCAGGAACTGGGGCAGCCGGTCATCCGTGAGTTCTACGCCGACCGCGCTTACGATCTCAGCGGCTCGATTGTCTTCACCCGAAACGTGCAGGCTTACGATCCGGCAAAAGTGGCGGCTCGGGTGCTGCGTGCCTGTCAGGAAGGCGTGGTGCAGACTGTCGAGGAAGAGGATCTGGCCATCGAGTTCGATTCCATCTGCCTGCACAGCGACACGCCAGGTGCGCTGGATCTGGCCGAAGCCACGCGCAGGGCGCTGGACAATGCCGGTATTCTGGTGAAAGCGCCCCGATGACCCTGCAAGGACACCGGCACACAGATGCCGGGTCCCGTTACCGTTTGCCTGCCGTTCTCCAACCCATTCAAGAGGAACAGACATGGCCGACTATCAATTCAGCGGAGGGCGGGCATGAACGATCCGATTCGCTACAGTTTCGGTGCCGACGAACACCTGTTTGCCGAGGTCAGCGAAAGCATGTCGCTGGAAGCCTTCTTCAAGGGCATGGCGGTGACCCGTGCTGTGGAACGCCTGCAACTCGATGGCGTGCTGGACGTGTGTCTGGCCAATGCTTCATTCCAGATCCGCTTTGATCCGGACCGGATTGCGCCCCATGCGTTGCTCGATGCCGTCAGAACCGCAGAGGCAGGTGCGGTCGCAGAGCGCACGCTGCAGACCCGCATCATCGAGATTCCGGTGCTTTATAACGATCCCTGGACCCACGAGACCCTGATGCGCTTTCGCGACCGTCATCAGGACCCGAGCGGCACGGACCTGGAGTATGCCGCACGGATCAACAATCTGGCCGACGTCGACGCCTTCATTGCGGCTCACAGCGGCGCGCCGTGGTTCGTGTCGATGGTGGGTTTCGTGGCCGGGCTGCCATTCATGTTTCAGATGGTCGAGCGCGAGCGTCAGTTGCAGGTTCCCAAATACCTGCGTCCGCGCACCGACACGCCGAAACTGACCCTCGGTCATGGCGGCTGCTTTGGCTGTATCTACTCGGTGCGCGGCGCAGGCGGCTACCAGATGTTCGGCGTCACGCCAGCCCCGATCTACGACCCGCAGCAACAATTGGCGTATCTGAAAGAGCACATGGTGTTTTTCAGGCCCGGCGATATCGTTCAGTTCAAACCCATCGATCGTGAGGCGTACGACCTTGCTGTTGCCGAAGTGGACGCAGGTCGATTCGATCTGCGCATCCGTCCGGTCGAGTTCTCTCTCGATAGCTTTCTCGCCGACCCGGCCGGTTATCCGGCTTCGCTGCAGGAGGTGCTGGCATGATCAAGGTACTTAAACCGGGCTTGGCGACTTCAGTTCAGGATCTGGGCCGCGAAGGGTATTACCACCTGGGCATTCCGCCTTCCGGCGCGCTGGACCAATATGCGCTCAGCGCAGCCAACCAATTGGTCGGCAATCCGCCGGGCGCTGCGGGTCTGGAATGCACGCTCGTCGGGCCCGAACTGGAGTTTCAAACCGACGCATTGGTCGCGGTGTGCGGCGCGCACATGACGCCCCGTCTGGATGGGGTCGATATGCACCATGACACGGCATTCGCGGTGAAAGCGGGGCAAGTGCTGCGTTTCGATTTTCCCAAGGACGGCGCTCGCGCTTATGTGGCGGTGGCAGGCGGTATCGATGTGCCTATGGTGCTGGGCAGTCGCTCGACCTACACGCTGGGCGCGTTGGGCGGTTTTGAAGGGCGACGTCTGGCTGCTGACGATCAGTTGGCAATCGGTGTACCCAGTGGCAAAGGCCGGGCGGGAGCCAGTCTGCCGATGGCCTTGCGTCAGTCGCTGGGCGGTGAGGTGTATCTGCGCGTGGTGCCGGGGCTGTACTACGAGCGCCTGACGGAGTATGCGGCGACCAGCTTTTTTTCCGAATCCTGGACGGTGGGTTCCGAGGCAGACCGCATCGGCTATCGCTTCAAAGGCGGCAAGGCGCTGACCTTCCAGCCACGCGAGCAACCGTTTGGCGCTGGCTCCGATCCCTCCAACATCGTCGACAGTTGTTATCCGATCGGTTCGATTCAGGTGCCGGCCGGGCTGGAACCCATCGTGCTGCATCGCGACGCGGTGTCCGGCGGCGGCTACGCAATGATTGGCACGGTGATCAGCGCCGACCTCGACCTGATCGGGCAGATGCAGCCCAATCAGAAGGCGCGTTTCGTTGCCGTCACCCTTGAAGACGCCTTGCAGGCTCGCAAGTCGTACAAAAAGAAACTGGCGTGCCTGAGCCGGTTATTTGAATCCTGACGGGTCGGGTGTTCCGGGCGGCCGGCTGAGTATCGCCGGCCTTGCCCAGCTGAAGCAGGAACGTCTCAAGACAATTTTTCGGCCTGGACGAGCATCGTTGCCCGGCAGGCTTCGAGTATTTCGTCCGCCAGTTTCGAATCGTTCGGCACAGCGCGTGACAACATGACCGCGCCCACCGCATGGGCCAGCATGTCCAGCAGTGCTGCGCGTGACGCCTTGGGGGCCGCTTCCTGAGTCGATGAATCAGGCGCCATGGTTTTCAGCAACTGCTCAATACCGTTGGCGAAGGCGTTTTTTACGTCGTCGGACTGGCGCGATGCGTCTCCGCCAAGAGCAGCCATGGTGCAGCCGGTCGCAACGTCGTCGCGGTGTTCCCGGCTCAGGTAATACTCAATGAAGCGGGCAGGGTTGACGCCCGCCGACTGTTCCACGATTTTCGACATGCTGCAGGCAGCTGCTTCAGCCATCAGGTCGGACTTTGACCCGAAGTGCTTGTAGAACCCGCCATGGGTGAAGCCTGCAGCAGCCATCAGGTCCGCCACTCCCACCCCGTCATATCCGTGTTCGCGAAACTGCACCGAGGCCGTTTCGACAATGTGCGCGCGGTTCGCTTGCGCCTGCGCTTTGGTGACCCTCATGAGATGCCTCTATGTGTATGCGATCCAATATGCACGCACTATAGCATTGATGTTAACCGTCATTAAAGTTGTTGACGAATAAGATGCTGATCATCATCATTGTGCCAAGTCCAGGCGACCATCGCTTGGGCACCTCAATGATTCTTTCTGCAAGAGAGCACTCCCATGACCGCACTTCCTTCTGTTCTCATCACTGGCGCATCCACCGGCATCGGCGCTGTGTACGCTGATCGTTTCGCAGGCCGCGGTCACGATCTGGTGCTGGTCGCCCGTGACAAGGCGCGCATGGACATTCTCGCGGCCCGTCTGCGTGAAGAACACGGCGTCGCCGTCGATGTGCTGCAGGCTGACCTGACCCGCAACGACGACGTGGCCGCCGTCGAGACACGTCTGCGCGATGACGCCCGCATCGGCGTGCTCATCAATAACGCCGGTGTTGCCCAAAGCGGTGGTTTTCTGGACCAGACGTCCGCCAGCATTGATCAACTGGTCACCCTCAACATCACGGCACTGACCCGGCTGGCCAACGCCATCGCGCCACGGCTGGTGCAGGCGGGTGAGGGCGCTATCGTCAACATCGCCTCCGTCGTCGGTCTTGCACCGGAGTTCGGCATGTCGATCTATGGCGCGACCAAGGCGTACGTTGTGTTCCTGTCCCAGGGTATGAGCCTGGAACTGGCAGAGAAGGGGGTCTACGTGCAGGCCGTGCTGCCCGCCGCCACCCGTACCGAGATCTGGGAGCGCGCCGGTATCGACATCAATACGCTGCCGGACATCATGGAAGTGCACGACCTGGTGGATGCGGCGCTGGTCGGTTTCGACCGCCGTGAACCGATCACCATCCCGCCGCTGCGTGACGATGCCCGCTGGGATGCACTGCAGGGTGCGCGTCAGGGTCTGCTCGGCGAAATCCGTCAGGCCGAGGTCGCGCAGCGTTATCAGACCGCTTCCTGATGCCTCGCGCCGGGAAGACCGCGCATTCCATTTGCCAGTCATCAACGCATGAGTAAACAGCCATGAAGTTTCGTCATCTCGCGGCCATGAGCGCCATTGTGTTCTGGGCGCTCGCAGTTGCCTGGATGTTTGTGCCTGCGCAGATGCTGGCGAATTGGGGAGTCGGTTTTTCCAGCGAGGCCGGCCTGGTGAGCCGTCGTGCAGCCGCTTTGTATCTGGGCTTGGGCGTGATGCTCTTTCTGGCCAGAAACGCTGCGCCTTCGGTGGCACGTTCGGCGTTGGTCGCAGGCTTTGTCACGGCCTGTCTGACCCTCGCCGCACTGGGCGTATTCGAACTGCTATCAGGGCATGCGAATCCGGGAATTCTGGCTGCGGTTGCGATCGAAGTGCTGTTTTCGATGGCCTTCCTGTTCGTCCAGCGCCGTGAAAGATACCTCGCGCAATAAGCAGCCGAGCCATTTTGTATTCAAAGAGAATTGAACACCCATGAAAGCATTCATCATCGACCGGTATGGAAAGAAGGACGTCGGTCGGATTGGCGAGAGGCCCGATCCTGGCATCGGACCAAAAGACGTATTGGTCCAGGTTCATGCGGCCGGCGTGAACATGCTGGACGTCAAGATCCGCAACGGCGAATTCAAACCGATCCTGCCTTACAAACTGCCCTTGGTGCTGGGCAACGATGTGGCGGGCATCGTGGTGGCCGTCGGGCCAGACGTCAAAGGTTTCAAGCCTGGCGATGAGGTGTATGCGCGGCCCGAGGAGGAACGCATGGGCAGTTTTGCGGAGTTGATCTGCCTGCGCGAAGATTCCATCGCGCTCAAACCTGCGCACCTCGCCATGGTGCAGGCGGCATCCGTTCCGTTGGTGGCGCTGACCGCCTGGCAAGTGCTGGTGGAAACCGCAAGGCTGCAGCCAGGCCAGCGGGTATTGATACACGCGGGTTCTGGTGGCGTCGGCACCATTGCCATCCAGCTCGCGAAACACCTGGGCGCCTTCGTTGCGACCACGACCAGTACTGCCAATGTCGAGTGGGTCAAGGCGCTGGGCGCCGACGTGGTGATCGACTACAAGACTCAGAGATTTGAAAGCCTTTTGCAGGGCTATGACGTGGTGCTGAACAGCCTGGGCACCGACGAACTGGAAAAATCGCTCAAGGTGCTCAAGCCGGGCGGTCATCTGATCTCCATTTCCGGTCCGCCCACACCGCAATTTGCTGAAGAACAGAAACTGAACGGGGTGTTGAAGCAGGTGATGCGCCTGTTGAGTTATGGCATCCGCAGAAAGGCCCGTAAACACGGTGTTGCCTACAGTTTCGTGTTCATGCGCGCCAATGGCGCCCAACTCAAGGAAATCACCCGACTGATCGAAGCAGGGATCATCAAGCCGATTCTGGACCGTACCTTTGCTTTCCAGCAGACCGCCGAGGCGCTGGCGTATGTCGAGCAGGGAAGGGCCAAGGGCAAGGTCGTGGTGCAGCTCAGGTGATCAGGCCCCGGAGCACGGGGCCTTCAGACTTGCCTGTCTCTCAATAGCGCGGCTTCACAGCCTTCCATTCCGGTTTGTATTTCTGCATCTGCTTCACGTCATCGCGCTGGCGGATGCCGCAACTCAGGTACTGGTCGTTGAGCTTGCCGAGCTGGTCATAATCCAGTTCCAGCCCCAGACCCGGTTCGCGAGTGAGTTTTACGCAACCGTCGACGATGGGCAGCTTACCGCCCTTGATGACTTCCTCGTCCGGCTCCTGCCATGGGTAATGCGTGTCGCAGGCGTAGTCGAGGTTAGACACGGACGCAGCGACATGGGTCATGGCCATGAGGCTGATGCCCAGATGCGAGTTGGAGTGCATCGATACACCCAGCCCGAACGTGTCGCATATCTTTGCCAGTGCCTGGGTGTCGCGCAGTCCGCCCCAGTAGTGATGGTCGGCCAGCACGATCTGCACGCTGTTCAACGCAACGCTGCGGCGGAACTCGTCGAAGTCGGTGACCACCATGTTGGTCGCCAGCGGCAGGCCGGTGCGTTTGTGCAACTCGGACATGCCGTCCAGACCCGGCGTCGGGTCTTCGTAGTACTGCAGGTCGTCGCCCAACAGCTCGGCCATGCGGATCGAGGTTTCCAGCGACCAGTTGCCGTTGGGGTCAATGCGCAACGGATAGCCGGGGAAGGCTTTCTTCAGCGCCTTGATGCAGGACACTTCGTGCGCCGGGTTCAGCGCGCCCGCCTTGAGCTTGATGCTCTTGAAACCGTAAGCCTCGATCATGCGCCGCGCCTGAGCGACGATCTGTTCCTCGCTCAGCGCTTCGCCCCAGCTGTCCGGTGCGTAAGGCGAATCGGCGTGCTGCGCGTACTTGAAGAACAGGTACGCACTGAACGGCACTTGATCACGAACCGCGCCACCGAGCAGATCCACCAGCGGTACATTGATCGAACGCGCCTGCAGGTCAAGAAACGCCACTTCGAACGCCGAGTAAGCGTTGCTCACGGCTTTGCTGGCGTGAGAGCCGGGCGCCAGTTCAGCACCCGCCAGACTGGCCGGTTTGTGGGCCGCCACAGTGGCCTGAACGATGCTGCGCAACTGGCTGAGATTGAACGGATCTAGGCCGATCAGCTGGTTCTGCACCTGCTGCTGAATCGCCAGTGCCGGGGCATCGCCATAGCTTTCACCCAGACCGATGTAACCATTGTCGCTTTCGATTTCGATGATCGAGCGCAGGGCAAAGGGTTCGTGTATGCCGCTGGCATTGAGCAGGGGCGGATCGCGAAAGGCGATGGGGGTGACGGTGACACGAATGATTTTCAAAGGACTGTCTCCCGGTTGATCAGGGTTTGATGCTGGAGTGGGTGCCGAGCGGGGCGGTCGCATGCGAGGTCGCCGGCTCAGCCCTGGACGGGCGGCGCGCATCACCTCGCGGGGTGGTGCGGGCAAAGAAGATCACGATGGCCGCCAGCAGCGAGGTGGCCGCAAGCCCGTACAGACCGCCTTGAATGGAACCGGTGGTCTGCTCCAGAAAGCCGAATGCGGTAGGGGCAACGAAGCCGCCCAGGTTGCCGATGGAGTTGATCAATGCAATGACTGCAGCGGCGATACGGGCATCCAGATAACCCTGCGGAATCGGCCAGAACAGCGCCGACGCAGCCTTGAAGCCAATCGCGGCAAAGCAGATGGCGACGAAGGCAAAGACCGGCCCGCCGGTGGTGGACATGAACATGCCCAATGCAGCGATCACCAGCGTCACGGCGACCCACGCCTGCTGATGCTTGAAGCGCGCAGCCAGAGCAGCGAAACCGTACATGGCGACAATCGAGATGAGCCACGGCACCGAGTTGAACAGCCCGACTTCGAAGTCGCTCAGGCTGCCCATCTTGCGAATCATGCTCGGCAGCCAGAACGTGGCGCCATAGATAGTCAGGGCAACCGAGAAGTAGATGAAGCAGAACAGGATGATCTGCCGATCCGCCAGCAGCTTGAACACCGAAGGGCGGACGGTTTGCGTGGCTTCCCGAGCGCGCTGTTCCTCGGCGATGGCGTTGACCAGCGTGGTCTTTTCTTCCTCGGTCAGCCATTTGGCTTCACGAGGGTGCGACTGCAGCCAGAACCAGACGAACCCGCACAGCACAATCGAGGCGAAACCTTCGATCAGAAACATCCACTGCCAGCCATGCAGGCTCAGGCCGCTGATGCCCAGCAACGCGCCGGACAGCGGCCCGGAAATCACCGAGGCGATGGCCGAACCGCTCAGAAACAACGCCATGGCCTTGCCGCGGTCACTGGCAGGCAGCCATTGGGTGAAGTAATAGATGATCCCGGGAAAGAAACCCGCCTCAGCGGCGCCGAGCACGAAACGCAGCACGTAGAAGCTGGTTTCGCCCTGAACGAAGGCCATGGCCATGGCGGCCGCGCCCCAGGTAAACATGATGCGGGTCAGCCAGGCGCGAGCGCCGTAGCGTTGCAGCAGCATGTTGGAAGGCACTTCAAACAGCGCATAGCCGACAAAGAACAGACCAGCGCCCAACCCGTAGGCCGCTGCGCCTATGCCCAGATCGGTTTCCAGGTGGCTGCGCACAAAGCCGATGTTGACGCGGTCGATGTAATTGACGATGAACATCACCACGAACAGCGGCAGCACGTGGCGTTTCACCTTGCTGGCCGCACGGGCAAGCACCGTGGAGTCCGAAGCATGAGGGACGGTATTCAAGAGGCAACTCCCATTCATTGTTTTTTTGGGGATGAGCCGATCATGGACGCTGGGATTATTCCCGTCTAATCTAGATATTGATTTGATTGATACCTGGAATGAATCAATGTTCGAGCTGGCCCAACTGCGCTGTTTCACCACCGTCGCCACGGAATTGAATTTTCGAAGAGCGGCCGAACGTCTGAACATGACTCAGCCGCCGCTGAGCCGACAGATCCAGTTGCTCGAGCACAATCTGGGTGTCGAACTGTTCACGCGCAGCACCCGCAGCGTGGCGTTGACCGCTGCGGGGCGTGCATTTTTCATTGAGGCGCAGACACTGCTGGAGCGCGCCCAGCAGGCGGCCATTTCGGCACGACGCTTTGCCGAAGGCGATATCGGCTCGGTGACGATCAGTTTCGTTGGCAGCGCGGTGTACGAGTTCCTGCCCAAGGTGATCGCCGAGGCGCGGCTCAACCAGCCTCAGGTCAAGATATCCCTCACTGAAATGAATACCTACCAGCAGCACGAAGCGCTCAGGGCGCGGCGCATTGATCTGGGCATTGTGCGGGCTCCGTTGTTTCAGCCGGGCTACGAGACCGAGTGTCTGGTGCGCGAGCCATTCGTACTCGCGGTGCCGGGCAACCACCCGCTGGCTCGGGCTTCGACGGTCGCGGTTGAAGATTTGGACGGTGCCCCATTCCTCATGTACTCACACTCGGCCTATCCGCCCTTCAACGAGCTGCTGACCGGCATGTTCCGTTCGGCCCGTGTTGCTCCGGATTATGTGCAGTGGCTCGGCTCGTCGCTGACGATTCTGGCGCTGGTGAACGCCGGTATGGGCCTGGCGCTGGTGCCGCGCTGCGCGACCAATGTGGTGTTCAAAGACGTGGTGTTTCGCGAGATCGACTTGGGCGAGGGCGTGCAGAGCGAACTGCATCTGGTCTGGCGGACCGACAATGACAATCCGGCGTGCATGATGCTGCTTGAGGCCATTCGGGCAGCGGTGAAAGTCGATATGAATATTTGAAGTATTTATGCAGAAGACGCCCGCAGTTCATGGCCGTCTACTATCATTCGTTCAATCGATAGTCACCATCAAGAAAGGCAAGTTCTGTTTTTTCGGCAAAGGAGGAGGATGGCGTCATAGCCACTTGCTCCGTACAGAAGGAAACGAACGATGAAAATTTTCAACCTGCTGACTTTTGTCGCTGTCTTGATCAGTGCACCTCTGGCCACGTCGTCCGTTTCCGCTGCCACTGCTTTCGATAATGCCCAGGCCTGCCACTTCCAGCCGGTAGCGGACAGCCCTGCCAGCCTTCAGCATTCGCAGTCGGTCGGCGTGCTGTACAGCGAGAACACCGTCAGTAATCTCGAGTACCTGAACAACTATCATGCCGTTGCCCAGCGCTCTGCGCGAAATCCTGCACTGGATTCGCGCATTCGTGACGCCTTCATCAACAGCTCCGACCCGAAGTTGGCCATCGACTGGCTCACCGGCTCGCTGAAGAAAGAGTTCGCCTCGGTGACCGTCTACGACAACCTGGACGCAGTGATGCAGGCGCGGCCTGACGTGGTGGTGATGCTCGACACTTACAACCAGTTGGTGAGCAAGCGCAACAATCAGGTGGAAGCCCGTTATCTGGCGCGCTTCTACGACGCCAACCTGCAGTACATCGGCAAGGCAGAAGGCGCAACCGGCCAGGCAATGCCTTCAGTCTGGGTCAAGGGCAAGGCCGCTCCTGAAATCGCCGCGCAGATCGACCAGCAACGCGAACTGCAGGTCACTGCCCTGAAACAGTTCGACGCCTCGCTCAAGGCGCTGGTCCTGCAGGCTGAGCGGGATCAGGTGGCTGCAAACTGATCCCCGCCCGGTTACTCACCTCACGCGATCAAGGCTCTGCACCGAAAGGTCCAGAGCCTTTTGCATATCGAGCCGCGCCGAGCGACCCACGTCCTTGTCATGCAGCTTGAATTCCCGCTCAGACGGCAGGATGGGTGCAGTCAGGTCGTCGGCGCCCACCGGTTCGAAGTCATAGTTGCTGCCGATGGTCATGGCACTGCGACGCAGCAGCATGCGGATCTGTTCGGGCGTGAGCCTGGGGTTGATCGACAGCATGGCAGCCACCATGCCCGTGACCATGGGCGTGGCGTAGGACGTGCCGCAGTGCACCGCACCCTGTTCGCCAGCCTTGGCCGTTGACGCGCGGGTGCAGGCGGACGCCATGATGTCGACGCGCATATCGACGTTGGAGGATTCGCGCTTCTCGACATAGGCCGGGTCATCCACTGCCACGTCATCGCGTTCGGTGCGCTGATGCCCGCCGACCACCAGCAACTGATCGGTAATGAATGAGGAGGGCAGGCGGTATTCGTCGGTGCTCGAGAACGACGAGCCGTTGCCTGCCGAGTTCACCACCAGCACATCCGGGTGTTTCTCGCGCAGCCAGAGAAAGAACTCCTCCAGCAGTTCTTCATAGCCGGACATGGCGAGTCCTGAGCGGATCAGCGAATCGACGTCGTCCCCCTGGATATTCTTTGCGCCGATCCGGTGAATGCCCCAGCTCCAGTTCAGCACCCTGACGCCGTCTTCGACCAGATTGACCGAGGCCGCCACGTTGGCGGTGATCCCTGCGTCGGAGTTGCGCTCAACGATGACGTCGAAGCCCTGACTCGCGCCGTCCAGCGATTTGAGAAAGCCGGTGTTGCCACCCTCGGCGGTATTGGCCGCCAGAATGCCGGTCACCGTAGTGCCATGCCCGTCAGGCTTGCGGGCGTCACGGGCAAACACGCAGGTGCGTGGTGCGCCGCTGTGGCAGTCGCCTCGGTAATCGGCAAAGTCCGGCGTGTCGAAATCCACGTTGCGCTCGATGATGCCGACGCGAATCGGTACAGGCTTGATGGGCGATACCTTGCCCGGAATCCGGCGCTGGTAGTAATTCACGGCGTCCATGAAGCGGTTGGCCGTCCATTGTTCGCGCGTCGGTTTTTCCTGCTTGCCGTCCGAAGGCGGTGCTTCACCTTCTGCGGCCTCGGCCTGGGACTCTTCTATGACGACGGCGTCGACACTGACCTCGCTGCCCATGCGCAGCACCATGGCGTCGCGCTCCACCAGATTCTTTGTCGGCAGGCGCAGTTGCCAGGTGTTGAGCGGTGCAATCGAGCCGACGACAGTTGCGCCAAACTTCTGTGCAATTCTCTGCGCTTCTTCATGGCCGTCGAACCGTTCTTCGATGATCAGGCTGATCAGGTTTACATAGGTGGTCAGCCCATCCATGTTTTTCGCGACTTCATCCGGCGTAGCGGCCAGGACGTGACTGCCTGCCAGGCTCAGCCAGACCGCATTGCTGTTGTTGCCGTCCTGCTGCAGCCATAGCGGGCCGCTCTGCCAGTCGGCGTATTTCAACTGCACCCGCAGACGATCGCCGTCGCGCTGGATGGCTGCGTCTGGAAGGGTTTTGCCGCTCAGCTTGATTTCTATCGGGGCTGAGCCCATGCCTTCTGCACTGAGGCAGAACGTCTGCTGTTGGCGGTCGAGCAGGTCGTCACAGCGTTGCAGGCGCTCGATGCGCAGTGTGTCGTTGGCGGACGCGAGTGATGAGCAGGTCAGGGTGGCAGCGACAAGCAGGGTACGGCTGAACATGCGGATGTCCTGGGCAGGGCGTGAAGTAGCTTTCTGACTGCCGGGCGTCGTACATGGTTCAGGGCTGCCAGGATCCATCTGTGTCGCCGTGCCCGCGCAGAATGCCCGGGCACGGCAACGCTGTCAGTTCAGCGGGCAGTTGATCACTTGCGCAAAATTGTTGGCGAAGGCGGTTTGCGACACGCCGGTCACGAACGAGACGGGCCTTGAGCCGTCTTCCCTGACGACAACCTGTCCGCAGTGGTTGTCGTGTTCGGAACTGATGGTGTTGACCGCCAGGTACTCGGCATTGGTCTTGGTGGCGCTAATACCACCCGCCATCAGTAGCGTCGCCAACGGGTCGAAAATAGGCACTGGCAGGTTGCCTTCGGCGTGTGTGCCGGACTTGACCTCAAGCACCTTGCGCACCAGGGTCGCCACAGGATCGGTCGCGGTGATCCGCGTCGAGTAGGTCGGGTCGAGTATCACCTGATTGCACGCGTCCAGCGGCACCAGCGTCAGGGGCAGCGTCGAGCCGAATACGCTGTCGGCCGCCACGGCATCCACAAACACATTCCACTCTGCATAATAGTTGCTGCTATAAGCAGGCCCCTGATCCCAGGCAGGCTGTGCGTTGTTCAAACCGGCGACGTTACCGTCGACATAAACGGCACCCGCCATTGCATAAATGTTGTCGAGGTTGGCAAAGTCGCTCGGGTGTGTGCTCAAAGACAACATCTTTGCAATGTTGGTAAAACCGCCCAGCGAAAGAAGGGTGATGGGGACAGTGCTGTTGTTGATTGTTTCAAACAGAAACGTCCAGGCGGGCGTATCCGAGAGCGCAGGAAGTTGTGCAGGGTTCAATGTCCCCAAAAGCCCCATGACATCGTTCATGTCGTTCTTGAAGTCCTGGGGGAAGCGGTAGTCATGCTCCAGCGGTGTGTCCGTGCCACGGGCAACGACGGTATCAAGCCGGTTGCCGATCCCCAGCAAATGCCGGGCGATGATCACGCCCCAGCCCAGGTCCGTTTCGCCACACCCGGTGACCGTAATGCCGACGATGTCGATATCCGGGCGTTTCATCAGATACACAATGGACAGCACATCGTCCCAGCCCATATCCGTGTCGATAATAACTTTCCTGTTCATCTTACTTCTCCGTGTATTCGTAAAGGGCCGGGCGTGGCACTTAGTGACTGAAAACAAGCGCGCTTGCTAAAAAGCGTGTGTGGTGAGTTCTTTTCTACGTTTTGGTTCAATTCGCGGGGATTTTAAATCGCCCTGATATATACAACAGCTACCGGTCTGCGTCGAGTCGGCGCAGACCGGTAAAGTTGGAAACTATTCAACTGGAAATCCGCTTGAAAGTCGTATTTTGTGTTAAAGAAAGAGTTCGCCTGGCCGAGAGCATGACAAGCGAGCCGCACGTTGCCCGGCCCGCATGAAATACAGCAAGCCACGTGCGCTTTGACTGTGGTAACAGAGAAGCCTTGCGATGCTGAAAAACCTGTTGGGTACGCTGCGTACCCTGATATCAGTGCCCACCGATCAACCCCGGCTGCTTCAGGCCCAATACATAGCGTTGTCCCGTCAACTGCCGTTGATGTACTTCGTGTTGCTGGTCAACACCTGGGCGCTCGCGTTCACGCATCGTTCCGCGCCGACGTGGCTGACCCTGCTGGTACCGGGATTGCTGACACTGGTGTGCGGCATTCGCGCCCGTATGTGGTTGCGCACGGTCAATCGGCTGCCATCCGAAGCGATGATCCTCGCCACCTTGCGCAGCACCAATGGCCTGGCGGGAATCATTGCCGCTGCATTTGCGGGTTGGTCGCTGGCGCTGTACCCCTATGGCGGCGCCTACGCTCAGGCCCATGTGGCCTTTTTCATGGGCATCACAGTGATTGTGTGCATCTTCTGCATGATGCACCTGCAGCCTGCCGCGCTGACGACGGCGGTGATTGTGAACGCGGCCTTCGTGGTGTTCTTCGCCTCGACCCATAACACGATCTTCATCGCCACGGCAGTAAACATCGTGCTGGTGTCGATCGGCATGCTGATCATTCTTCGTTATCAATACCGCGACTTCACTCGCCTGGTGACGGTACAGGTGCAGACCGAGCGACTGAGTAATGAAAACCTGCTGCTGGCCAACCAGGACAGCCTGACTGGATTACCCAACCGGCGTCAGTTTTTCCAGACCCTGGATCTGGCCATGACCGAGGCGCTGGAGAAGGGCGCGGGGCTTGCAGTCGGCATACTGGATCTGGATGGTTTCAAACCGGTCAATGACCTTTACGGTCATCGTACGGGCGACCAATTGCTGGTCATGGTCGCTGATCGCCTGAGGCAGGTGGCGAGCGATACGGTGCACGTGTCGCGGCTGGGTGGCGATGAATTCGCCCTGGTCATCAAAGGCGACATCAGTCGAGAAGCCTTGCTGGCCTTGGGCAAACGCCTGTGCGATCAGATGCATGAGCAGTTCGAACTGTTGGAAATGCCGATCCAGATCGGCGCCACCTTTGGCATTGCGACCTACCCGACGACGGCCGACAACGCCACCCAGTTGTTCGAATACGCGGACTACGCGCTCTATCAGGGAAAGCATCACAATCCCGGTTCGACCTGCCTGTTTTCTGCGAGTCATCGTCAACAGCTGCACGCCGATGGTGTCACTGAACAGGCGCTGCGCCGGGCCAGCCTGGAGACCGAGTTCTACGTGCTGTTCCAGCCCATCATGAACAGCCGGAGCCGGGAAACAGTCGCGTTCGAAGCGCTTGCCCGGTGGAACAGTCCAGAACTGGGCGCGGTGTCGCCTGCGCGCTTCATTCCCATCGCCGAGCGCATCGGCATGATCAACAAACTGACTGCGCCATTGCTGACACATGCCCTGCAGAAGGCGCTGTCATGGCCTGCGCCCATCAGATTGTCGTTCAACCTGTCGGCGCATGATTTTGCCACGTGCGAGAGCGTCAATCTGATCGTGGAGATCATCGAAAACAGCGGTTTTGAACCATCGCGACTGGATCTTGAAATCACCGAGACGGCCGTCATGAAAGACATCGCCCAAGTGCAACAGGCGGTCAACCAGTTCCGGCAACTGGGATGCGGGATTTCGCTGGACGACTTCGGTACGGGGTATTCGAGCCTGAGCCAGTTGCACGCACTGGCGCTGACCAAACTCAAGATCGACCGAAGCTTCGTAACAGGCGTTCACGACAATCCGGCCAGCTACAAGATCGTCAAGTCGCTGGTGGCCTTGAGCATGGACATGTCGCTCGGTTGCGTGATTGAGGGCGTAGAGACGCAGGAAGAACTCAGCGCTCTTGAAACCCTGGGCTGCACGCTGGTTCAGGGCTACTTCTACAGCCCGCCGATCAGCTTTGAAGAAACGCTGAAGTGGCTCGACACGCCGAATGACGAACGCGGCTTCGGGTGACTGTGCCTTAAGCAGCGCGGGGAGCTTGATGAGCGCTCGGCGTGGGGCCTGTTATGATGCATGCCTCCATTCCCCGGAACCCCGTTCATGAGCAAACCCGGCCAGACCGTTCTTGTATCACTGCGCAAGATGATCGCATCAGGCGAGCTGGCGGCCGGAGAGCGTTTGATGGAAGTGCCCACCGCCGAGCGATTCGGTGTGTCGCGTATGCCGGTGCGCATGGCCTTTCGCACGCTGGAGCAGGAAGGGCTGCTGGTGCCTTTCGGGGGGCGCGGTTTTCAGGTGCGTTCGATCAGCCCGCATGAAATCGCCGGAGCGGTTGAAGTTCGCGGCGTGCTTGAAGGTCTGGCCGCGCGGCAGATGGCTGAAATCGGCGTCAGTCAGGAGGCCCGGGACGAACTGGAAACCTGCCTGGTGCAAGGCGATGCGCTGTTCGCCAAGGGCTTTGTCACCGAGGATGACCTTGAGGTCTATCACGACCTGAACATGCGTCTGCACCGGGTGATCGTCGAAGGCAGTGGCAACCCGGCGATTGCCGATGCGCTGGCGCGTAATGATCACTTGCCGTTCGCCTCGGTCACCGCGCTTGCCGTGGATCGCAATGACCTGGTGCGTGAGTTCCGGCGCTTCAACTTCGCGCACATGCAGCACCACGCAGTGGTGGATGCGTTAATCAATGGCCAGAGTGCACGTGCCGAAGCGATCATGCGTGAGCACGCCAACGCGACCTTGCGTTATGCCGAGGTATTCGGCGCTGGCGTTCATGAGCGCATGAAGGTGATCCAGCGCTCCGAATAGTTAGATGTCGAGTACCAGCAGCGGTGTTTTCGAGCGAGAGCAGCACGGGGTGAACTGATCATTGAGCGCCTGTTCGGCCTCGGTCAGAAACAGGTCCCGATGATCGGGAATGCCTTTGAGCACTCGAGTCAGACAGGTGCCGCACACACCCTGTTCGCAGGACAGGGGAATGTCGATGCCATTGCTTTCCAGCACCTGAGCGACGGTCTTGTTGGCCGGCACGCTGAGCACTTGGCCGGTGCTGACGATTTCCACCGAGAAGCTGCCGTCGTTGCTGGTGTCCACGGGCGCTGCGCTGAAGTATTCGCGATGCAGCTGATGCTCCGGCCAGCCCTGGGCGTGAGCCGTGTCGAGAATATGCTGCATGAATCCGCTGGGGCCGCAGACGTACACCTGCGCATCGGCATCGGGGTCGGCCAGCACTGTCAGCGCGTCCAGCCGGGTTTCCGGGCGATCATCGAAGTGCAGGCTGACCTTTTCGGCGAATGCGGACTGTTTCAGGCGTTCCACGAATGCGGCGCGGTCTACCGAGCGGGCGCAGTAGTGCAATTCAAAGGGCTGGTCGTTTTGCGCCAGATGCTCGGCCATACACAGGATGGGCGTGATCCCAATACCACCCCCGAACAGCAGGGTACGGCTTGCTCGCTCGGCGAGCGGAAACAGGTTTCGCGGTTCGCTGATGCTCAGGTGAGTGCCCGGATGAATCTGCTGGTGCAGGGCGCGCGAGCCGCCCCGTGAAGCCGGATCGTTGAGCACGCCAATCAGGTAGCGATGGCGCTCTGTGGGCGGGTTGCATAAAGAGTACTGGCGAATCAGGCCGTCCGGCAGGTGCACGTCGATGTGCGAACCGGCAGTGAAGGGCGGCAGCAGTCCGCCGTCGGTTCGCACCAGTTCATAGCTGCAGATGTCCAGCGCTTCGTCCGTGCGCGATAACACAGTCACGTCGATCATGTCGCACCTCGGGTTCAATTCAGGTTAGCCGCAGGAATCTGGTCGCCGCTGGCGGCCTGTTCGCTGGCGATCAGTCGCTCGATAATCTTGCGGGACTGCACGCCGCCCGCATCGATGTTGAGCTTGAGCAGCTTGCGGTGCGGATGCTGGAGCAGGTTCTGTTGCTGGCGCTCGAGCATTTCCAGATCCTCGGTGAAGATCTTGCCCTGGCCTTCGCGAATGCTTGCCGTCAGGGCTTCGTCCTGCGGATTGAAGTTGCGCGCCATGCCCCAGAAGTACCAGATGGACGTGTCGGTTTCCGGGGTGATGAAGTCTACGACGATGCTTGAGGCCTTGAATTCGCGAGGGGCGTTGTAGCCACCTTTTCCGGCATGGGCGACACCCACCTCAATATGAACGTGGCTGGGCGGTGTGAAACGGCAGATCTGCCAGCGGTCCACCGGCACGTCGTCGGCCAGGTTGTTGCCACGCAGCGCCATCTGCCAGAACGGCGGCGGCATGATGTTTTCCATGTGCCGGGCCGTTACAACTTCTTCGCCTTCGACGGTGGTCACCGGCGGCGCCTCGTCGATTTCCTTCTGGCCGATGCTGGAGGCATGGACGTAGGTTTCGTGAGTGAGGTCCATCAGGTTGTCGATCATCAGGCGGTAATCGCACTGAATGTGAAACAGCCCTCCGCCATACGCCCATTGATCACTCACAGCCCACTCCAGATGAGGAATCAGGGCGGCATCGGCCTTGTCCCGCTCCCCCGGCCAGACCCAGATGAATCCGTAACGCTCGATGGCGGCAAAGGTCTTGTTGCAGGGAAAGCCCCTGACACGCTGACCGGGCATGGCGACCGTCTGGCCATCGCCACCCATCACCAGACCGTGGTAACCGCAGACCAGTTGCCCGTTCTCGACGAATCCCAGAGAGAGCGGGGCACCGCGATGCGGACAGAAGTCCTCGAGGGCCACGATCTGCTGATCCTGATCGCGGTAGAACACCATCTTCTCATTGCAGATTTGCCTGCCGAGCGGCTTGTCAGTGACTTCATCCGCTGCACAGGCCACGTACCACGTATTTTTCGGATGCATGAGGGTTCTCCACGGTTCGGTTTTGTTGTTATGGATCCATCAGGTTCAGCCAGAAATGTGGCTTGAGCTATTAATGCCACAAGGAGAGGGAAAATAAAATGATTAAATTTGTTAACTATTATTTAGTGGATCCATTAGGGTTTGCGAATGACATGGAAAAGAGCCCTTCCAGAGGGCTATGTGATCTGGCCCGGGCATAAAAGTTGTGTGATCAGACCCAATGGGACGCGGAGCGTCCCGGGCTGCATGTCCACGCGGAGCGTGGGCACGATCGGTGTCGAGCAGACTTATGGTGATCGTTCACCCAGGACGCTCCGCGTCCGCTCTCGAGTGCGACGCGGTGCGTGGGTGTGATCAGTGCGCTTGAGATCACCCTGATCGTTCCCACGCTCCAGCGTGGTAACGCCGCCCAGGGCGCTCCGCGTCCGCTCTCGAATGCGACGCAGCGTGTGGATAAGATCAGTGGATATGAATCAGGGCTGCAAGGCATCGCGCAGCAGGGGCGCGAGTTCGTCCAGCAGGGTCTGAACGGAACGCAAGGCGCGGCAGTCGGGGCGGGTCAGGAGCCAGAGGTCGGTGCTGCAGCCTTCCAATGGCGCGCTCAGTTTCTCGACGCCTGAAAGTCCGCGAGCGGTGAAGTCTGTCAGCGCCGCGACACCGAGCCCGGCAGCGACCAACTGCGACACAGCGGACATGCTGCTGCAGCGATAACGTGGCACGACGTCCGGAAAAGCCTGGTTGCGCCAGATCACGGAAGTGTGGTCCGGCATCGAGTCGTCAGGGCTTATCCACGGCACAGACGATGGCGCTGTTTCCAGTGCATCACGAAAGCCGGGCACCCCGCAGATCACATATTCGGCCGTACCGATGCGTCGACCCACTAAGTGTTCCGGTGGCGTGTTGGTCAGGCGCAACGCGATATCAGCGTCCCGACGGCTGAGGTTGGCGAAGGAATTGGAGGTTGCCAGTTCCAGTGTGAGCGCCGGGTAGTTGGGCATGAAGCGGGCGAGGGCGGGCAGCAGCAGGTTGTGCAGCACAGCGTCGGTGCAGGTCAGACGCACGGTCCCGCTCACCACGTTCTCGCCTTGCTGCAAGGCGATACGCGCGGCGTTCAACGCAAGCTCCGCGCGTTCTGCCTGTTCGGCCATGGCGCTGGCGGTATCGGTGGGGATGTAACCGCGTCGGTTCTTTTCGAACAGGGCGATGCCCAGCGCAGCCTCAAGGCGTTTGATTGAACGGAATGCCGTGGAAATATCGACGCTCAACAGCTCTGCGGCGCGTGCGAGGGTGCGGCCTCTGACCAGCGCAAGCACCAGAGAAAGATCCGAATGGCTGACTTCATATTGCATTACTGCACAGTTTCCTTGCCTGAGCGCCCATGTAGATTGCGTAGCTGACTATCCTAGACTGGTTTCAATTGCACTGGATAGCGTCTTATTCATCTCAAGCCCAGTGCGCAACCTTTCAAATCAGGACCTGAATCATGTCTCGACTCCCCTTGATCGGCGTCACCGCCTGCCGTCAGCAACTGGGCAAATACTCTTCGCACACAGCCGGCGACAAATATGTCGAAGCGGCGGGATTTGCAGGTATCCCTGTAATCCTGCCAGCACTCAACGTACCGACCGAGCCAGCGCAGATACTCGAGCACCTGGACGGCCTGCTGTTCACCGGATCACCTTCCAATGTGGAGCCTCATCATTACAACGGCACGCCGAGTATCGAAGGCACTGCCCACGATGTGTTCCGTGATCGCAACACGCTGCCGCTGCTCAGGGCCGCCATCGCCCAGGGCGTTCCAGTGCTGTGCATCTGCCGTGGGTTTCAGGAACTGAACGTAGCGCTGGGCGGCAGCCTGCATCAACGCGTTCAGGATCTACCGGGCTATCTGGATCATCGCGAGCCGCAGAGCGACGTGGTGGCCGAACAATACGTGCCGCAACATGATGTCTCGGTGCAGCCGGGTGGCATCCTCAAGTCTCTGGGACTGGCCCCCGGCTTTGCAGTGAACAGCCTGCACAGTCAGGGTATTGATCGCCTTGCGTCCGACTTGCGCGCTGAAGCGCTTGCGCCCGACGGGTTGGTGGAAGCCGTTTCGCTGCCCGGCGCACCGGGTTTTGTGCTGGGCGTGCAGTGGCATCCCGAATGGGCGCTGATGGAGAATCCGGTGTCACTGAAAATGTTCGAAGCGTTTCGCGATGCATGTCAGGTTTATGCCCGCGCACGGTCAGCGATCAACTACTGAGCCTTGCCGACAAACATGATTTAATATCCGGCCTCATGGCTCCAGGCGCACCGCCGCGTCGGAGCCGAGTTTCTTCACCGGATATTTTTCGCATAAGGCCATTATGGATACGGGAGCACGACTCAAGCTGGTGCGTGAAAGCTACAAGCTGTCGCAACGCGAACTCGCCAGACGCAGTGGTGTGACCAATGCCACGATTTCCCTGATCGAACAGAACCGCGTGAGCCCCTCCATCAGTTCGCTCAAGAAGCTGCTGGAAGGCATTCCGATGTCGCTGGCCGATTTCTTCACGTTCGACCAGCCGCCTGGGCAGGATCAATACGTGTTTCGAGGCGGCGATCAGCCCGACCTGGGCCGCAACGGCGTGCGCCTGTTGCTGGTAGGCGCGACACTGCCGACCCGTCAGATGCGCTTTCTGCGCGAGCAGTACGCACCGGGAGCCGATTCGGGTGAAGAGCCCATCGTGCACAGCGAAGGCGAGGAGTGCGGTATGGTCACCCGTGGCACGGTCGAGCTGACCATCAACGGGCAGATCAATATTCTTGGTCCCGGCGATGGCTACTACTTTCCGACTACCTTGCCACATCGCTTCCGCAACATTGGCCAGGATGAGGCCGAAATCATCAGCGCCAACACCCCCGCCAACTTTTGATCATCCCCGCTGACTGCGTCTTAACGCAGACTCCAGGACACGCCCGCATAGACACCCATACCGTCGCCGGGCGTCGAGCGCGCAACGTCACGCCCGCCATCGTCGTAGCCCGGCGTCACCGTGTTGGCATAGCGTCGATTGGTCAGGTTGCGCAGGTCCAGCCAGGTTTGCCAGTCGTCCTTGGGCGAGGCGTAGCCGAAGGTCGCGCCCAGCAAGGTGTACTGATCGGCGTAGAAGGAATTCGCGTAATCGACGGCGACCTTCGAGGCATGTTCCGTATTCAATCCTGCGTAAAACCCGGTCGGATGGCTGTAACGCAATTCAGCCTGGTAATAATGCCGTGGAATGCCGGGGAGGGCGTTGTCGCCAAACCGGTCATCGTCCCGATAGTGAAAGTCGCTGAATGTGTACGCCTGACGCAGATCCAGCTTGCCAGCGGCACCGCCTTGCCACAGCGGGCTGTCGAGGCTCAGCTCGACGCCGGTGTGAACCGTCGGGCTAGCGTTGGATTCGGCAATCACCTGCGAAGAGGTCGCGCTGGCGGCCTGGGTTTCGACGCTCAATAGCTCGTGCCTGACCTGCGAGTAATACCACCCCGCTTCCCAGTCACCCATCCATCCCCGGCCGCGCCCTCCGAGTTCCAGAGTAGTCGCGGTCTGGTTTTCAAGTTT
The DNA here is from genome assembly GCF_900184295.1 of Pseudomonas viridiflava. NCBI lineage: Bacteria > Pseudomonadati > Pseudomonadota > Gammaproteobacteria > Pseudomonadales > Pseudomonadaceae > Pseudomonas > Pseudomonas viridiflava. Next base: position 3,073,578 of record NZ_LT855380.1, on the reverse strand, counting down.
CACGCCAACGCGTTGCAGACCTGTCGTCGGGCCGCTTCCAGCGGGGAAGAACTGGTTCGAGCCCCAGATCATCGACCACGCGTGAGGCGGCTCGACTGAGCGGCTCAGGTTGCCGTAGACCTGCAGTTGCGGAGTGAAGTCATAACGCAATCCAAGACGTGACGCATAGTCCCAGTCGTGGGTGCTTACCGCTTGCTGGGTAGCGGGGTAGGTAACCCCGGTTTCGCGGCGGGTGTAAATCGCAGCTACGCCTGTGGTCAGCCACAGGTCGGGGACCAATTCCAGATCATTGCTCAGTTGCAGAACGCTGTCCGAGCCCAGATAGCTGTAGTCACGGGTTCTGGTGCCTGGCGTATAGCTCGCGGTGTTGCCAGCAGGGATGCGCACGAATTCTGAAGCGCCATTGTTCGGCAAGCCCTTGGTGGTGCGCAGGCCCAGGGTCGTGTTGCTCTGGTGACCGAACACGGTGTCCTGTCGAATGTAATTCAGCGTACCGCTGATGTCGGTGTAAGCGACCTTCAGGCGATTGGTGCCTTCGCGCAGGTCCATCGGATAGTCGTGATAGACCAGACCGGTTTCGATTCTGGAACTGTCATCCAGGTAGAGCGTGGTCTTATTGCCCAGCCAGGTGCTGCCCGGCTGCAGGCGCTTGGAATCACGTGCTGCGTTGAGCGTGTTGGCGGCACGCGGATCGTGACGAATCTGATCGCGTGTCAGCCGACCCGGCGAGTCGTTGTCGGTTTTCCGGTAACGAAAGAAGAAGCGGGTTTCCAGATCAGGACTGAAACGATAGCCGACGTTTGCAGCGATGCCCTTGCTGCCGCCAGCGCTGTGATCCTGAAAACCGTCGTAGTTGGAATCGGTCAGGGCGACGTAGTAATCCAGATCGCCGAGGACATCACCGGAACTGATCTGCCGTTTGGTGTAACCGTGACTTCCGGCTTCATAGCGCACTTGCAGGCGCGGCGCATCGTAGCCGGTGTGGGTGATGTAGTTGACTGCGCCGCCCAGTGCCAGTGATCCCTGTTCAAAACCGTTCGCGCCACGACGCACTTCGACATGGCTCAGCCACAAAGGCTCCTTGAGCTCATACGGTGTGCCGCCGGGGCCGGTGAGTGGCAACCCGTCGAGCATTTCAAACAGCCCCGAGGCGTGCGCGCCGGGTGCCCGATTCAGCCCGGAACCACGAATGGAAATCTTCGCACCTTCGTTGTTGGCTGCCTTTGCGTAGATGCCTGCCTGATAGCGGAACACGTCTTCATTGGTGGCCACGCGCCCCTGATCAACTCGATTCAGGTCAACAACGTTGGTGCCGCCGGGCACGCTGCGCAAGGCGTCGCGAGCTGCTTCTGCTCGGCTTTCCACGGCGTTGCCATCCACTTCGATACTGGACAGGTTCACGGTCTGATCCGCGCGAACCTGAGTGGCGCAGGCAAGCGCCGTGGTCACACCAAGCAGTTTCAACGCAGCAGCGAGCGGGAAGGGTGGAGTGTGTTGCACGTAAAGAGGCCTCTTGGCTGGGGCCGCTACGCACTGCAGAAGGTGACGGCCATCGCAGAGCCGGTGGCCATGCGTGTTCTGGGGACAGAGGGTTCGATGCCGGATATCCCTGGCGCGTCACGTCTCAGGATGCATCCGCCACCGCTGGTCGGTGTCCGGGCAGATTCCGACAACTATCCAGGCTGGCCTGTTTCGAAAATGACAGGCGCTGAATCAGGCGCTTCTTTAAATCAGGAGAGCTTTATGACTGATAACACCTGTGCTTGTCCGCAATGCAACTGCGCGGTCGACAGCAACACCGTTGTTGAACAAGATCATCAGCAGTTCTGCTGCGAGGCCTGCGCGAACCACCACGTCAATCACGAGAAATGCCAGTCGCCGGGCTGTCATTGCGAAGAGGCGGCGGAAGACAAACTGGATGAGGCAATCGAGGAAACCTTCCCTGCCAGTGACCCGATTTCGCCCTGATACCGCTTTGTGCCAACACCATCTTCAAGGGACAGAATCGTGACTTTCTCAACTACCTACTGCCGCCTGAATCATCTGAAGCACTTGCAGGTGAGCAAACGTATTGCGCTGTTGGCGACGCTGACAGCGCTCTCGGCCTGCAACGGAACTGATACACGCCCGCCGGTATCGTCTCCAGGGGCTGACAAGCAGGCCTCGACTGCGGTGCTTGAGACCGGCGCCGCCATGCTTCAATCACACCCGCCGCTCGATGCGTTGAATACGTATCTGGATGGCTTTCATTTCTACAACGGCACGATCGAATCGCAGATGGAAGCGCACCATTACTGCTCGATTCTCAACGAAGAGGTCATTCAGTGCGTGATCTACGACGGCAACGTCAAGGATGCGCACTTGATGGGCGTCGAGTACATCATCAGCGCCAGGTTGTTCGAAGGCCTGCCAACTGAAGAAAAAGCCTATTGGCACAGTCATTCCCATGAAGTGACGTCGGGCCAGCTGGTTGCTCCCGGTATTCCAGAACCTGCCGAGCACGCGCTCATGGAAAAGCTGGTCAATACCTACGGCAAGACCTGGCATACGTGGCACACCGACAAGGACAAATCGCTGCCCCTGGGTGTGCCTCAGTTGATGATGGGCTTTACCCGGGACGGACAGGCCGACCCGCAGATGGTCAAGGCGCGTGACGAACGGATGGGGCTGGACAGCGTCGCCGAACGCGAGGCGCGCAAGGACATCAAGCCTCAGCCCGTGTTGCCGGGTGCAAACGCCTGGATGGATGGCAAGGTCATCCAGTTGCCCGATCCGAGCGGTACGGCGTCCCATCACCCAGCCCCGAGGCCACAGGATAAAGGCACCAACAGCCGGTCTCCCGCACCTTGAGTGTGGGCTACCCGCGTGAGTGCGGTTCGACAAAGGAGTGACTGCATGAACAGCTTGAATGAGGAGTTTGCGTACCGGGAGCTTTCACTGCTGGTGCCGCATGTCCTGTTCTTCGAAGACGACGGCTCCACGCCCAACAGCCGGTTTCCGGTGCTTGTTTATGAACTGGCGATCAACCCGGACATGGATGTGGCGACGGCTTTCGAGCGTCTGTTCGAAAGCAACGAATGGTCGCCACTCTGGCGGGACGGCGTATTCGACTATCACCATTACCACTCCACGGCCCATGAGGTGCTGGGCGTCGCCAGCGGGCACGCCACACTGCGGCTGGGTGGTGAACATGGCAGCGATCACAGGGTCAAGGCCGGCGATGTGCTGGTTCTTCCAGCCGGGACCGGTCATTGTCGCCTTGAGCAGAGTGAAGACTTTCTGGTGGTCGGTGCCTATCCGCGAGGCCAGGAAGACTATGACATTCAACGCGTCGATCCTGCGGTGCATGATCAGGCGGTGGCTCGCATCGCCAAGGTGCCGACCCCGCTTACCGATCCGGTCACAGGGCAGGGCGGATCGCTGATCGATACGTGGATCGATGACGAGCACGACGGGGGCTGACCCCGTCGTGGTTGATGCAGCTGGCGGTCAGGGTTCGAAGACTGCCCGCAGGCAGTGATCGGTCTTTTCCTTGAACATCGCGTAGCCCTTCGGCGAATCCTCCAGACTCATGCGATGAGTCAACAGAAACGAAGGATCCAGCTCGCCATTGCGGATATGGTTAAACAGGGTCGGAGCATAGCGCTGGCCCGGCTGTTGGCCTGAGCGCAAGGTCAGTGCCTTGTTGACGATGGCACCCATTGGAAACTTGTCCAGCAGCCCGCCATAAACGCCGACCACCGACACCGTGCCGCCCTTGCGACAGGCGCGTATGGCCTGGCGCAGTACGGTGCCGCGTTCCGTGTGCAGGCGCAGCATTTGCTTGGCCTTGTCGTAGGCGTAATCGATTTCCGTGCCATGGGCTTCCATGCCAACGCAGTCGATACAGCGATCAGGGCCTCGACCCCCGGTCAATTCCAGCAGCGCTTCGTGCACATGGGTGGTTTCGTAGTTGATCACCGTTGCGCCGACCTTTTGTTGCGCCAGACGTAATCGGTCCGGATACCGGTCAATGGCGATCACCTGCTCGGCGCCCAGCAGAAACGCGCTGCGTATCGCCATCAGACCGACACCACCGCAGCCCCAGACCGCGACGATATCGCCGGGCTCGATGTCGGCGTTATCCGCCGCGAAGTAGCCCGTGGGTGCAGCATCGGAAACGAACAGCGCCTGATCGTCGTTCACCCCATCGGGCACTGTGAACAGGTTCACGTCGGCAAAAGGCACGCGAATGTATGTGGCGTGGCTGCCTGCGTACCCACCGAAGGCATGGCTGTAACCGATGATGCCGCAGCAGGGCTGGCCATAAGCAATGTCAGTGGTCGAGGGGTTGGGGTTCGGGTTGTCGCAGCAGGAGAAGTCACTGCGTTTGCAGGGCTCGCACTGCCCGCAGCCGATAATTGAAATGGTGATGACCCTGTCGCCTTTCTTGACGGTTTTCACCGCCGAGCCGGTCTCGACCACTTCACCGAGAAACTCGTGGCCGATGATATCGCCCGGTTTCATTGCCGGGACGTAACCGCCCAGCAGGTGCAGGTCAGAGCCGCAGACCGAAGACAGTGTCACGCGAATGATCGCGTCACGGGGGTTGAGGATCGCAGGATCGGGGACCGTATCGACTTGCAGTTTGTTGGGGGCTTGCCAGGTCAGCGCGCGCATCAGGCATTCCCCCTTTCCAGCAGCGATTGCGGACGCGGCAGGGCCGCTACCTCGGGCTGCTCATGCGCAGGCTCGGGGGTGTCGGTTGTCTGGCCGTGCAGGAACAGGAAGTCACGCACTTCGCTGGCCCGCATCTGATTGGTGCTCACTTCACCGGTCTCCAGATGCTGCTTGAGATTGCTCAACAGATTGAGCAGCGCCTTGTCGCTGAACGTGCTGATGGCCTTGGCCAGTGCATGACCCAGGCTTCCTGCGCCGGGCTCGCAGACGGCAACGACCTTCAGCTCGGTGCCGCGGTTGCCTGGTGCGGATTTGAGGTACGCCGAGATGTCGTGCTGCCATTTGCCTTCGGGCCGGGTACGCCAGTGAAGGCTGTCGTCGATGTTCGAAGGCTGTCGTTGCACGGTCCAGCTCAGCTTGCGACCCAGCGGGCCGCGCACGGTCCATCGACTGGTATCTGCGTCAACGGCTTCGATGCTGTCGACCCATGGAATCAGCGGACCAATGTTCTGCGGTTGCTCCAGAAAATCGCGTACTTCGCTGAGGGGCTTGCCGATGGTGACACTGCGGGAAACGGCTTCACTGGCCTTCCAGCCGTGAGCGTTCTGAAACTGATGTTCAAACGGGGTCGGGGCCAGGCTGCGCTTTATCGCGCAACGCCCGGTGGCGCCGCGAAACACGCAGTAAGCGCCAGCGGCCGCTCCCAGCAAGCCGACGACACCGCCGCGGTGCAGGGCGGTGAACAGCAGCAGGCTGCCGGCAGTGATGGACAGGGCGCGTTCGGTTGTTTTCAGCTCGGGGTGGTTGACGCGCCAGATGGTGGACCTGGCTGCAACCAGTGGTAGTTGATTCATGAGTCACTCCTCGTCGAATCAATGACAGCGGGATCGTCGAGCGGCAACTGCAGTGATACGCGCCCGACCACTGTCTGGTCTTTAGGGTATCGTTATCAGCGCTTTGCCTCGACGTTCGGCGATTCAGAGCGATTCAGGAACGCTCTGGTGATTTCAGGCAAGTGCTCGCGCAGCCAGTCCGCCATGGCGACTTCCTGCTTCAGGATCTGCTCGCAATCCTTGCGGATCTGAGGTTCGCCCGCCGCCTCTGCGGCCTCGATGAGTACGGTGTACGTCGCGATTTCAATGTTCTCGAACACATAACCGCTCATCGCGCCTTTAACGACTTCGTCAGACATCAACATACCGCCCAGTCCCTGACCGACTGCCATCAGCTTTCCGCCAATGTCCTTTATTGTCGAAGGGCTGCTGTCCAGACGCGTGAGGCATGCCTCGACTTTCTCCTGCTGGCCCCGCGTTTCCTCGATGTGCTGTTCAATCCTTTTTTTGAGTACCGGGTAGTGCTCCAGTCTTTCCGCCTGGGCCGTCAGCATTTTTTCCGCCTGTTGCTCCATGGCGTGTGCATCGCGCAGCCAATCGATAAGGTTGTCCTGTTTTGTCGTCGTGCTCATGGTGCGTACCTCTTCTGAGTGAGTGGTAAAAAGTAGAAAAATGCTGCGTTGAACCGGTTCCGAGGTTTGTCCGGCAGGGTGACGAATGGCCCTGAAACAGGCATCAGCCCACCAATACCTCGAGTTCCAGGCCCTGCGGGTTCATGCATTGCCAGCGCCAGGCGTCGGTCAGCATGGCTTCAAGGTCATGCCGGGCCTGCCAGTTCAGCTCAAGCAGCGCCTTGCCAGGATCCGACCAGCACTCCGCCACGTCGCCTGAGCGGCGAGGCTCGAAGACGAGGGGCACCTTGACGCCCGAGATTCGCTCGAAGGTCTTCACCACTTCGAGCACCGAATACCCTCGACCGGTGCCCAGATTCCAGATGGACACGCCGCGCTGGGTGCCTATGCGGGCCAATGCTTGCAAATGGCCCTCGGCCAGATCCATCACATGCAGGTAATCCCGTATGCCGGTGCCATCAGGTGTCGGGTAGTCACTGCCGAACACATGCAGGGCAGGGCGCTGCCGATTGGCGACCTGCAGCAGGAATGGCAGCAGGTTATTGGGTGTGTTGCGTGGTGATTCACCCAGCATTCCGGATGGATGCGCGCCAATTGGATTGAAGTAGCGCAACAGGCCAATGGCCCAGCGCGGGTCCGAACTGGCGGCGCTCTTCATCACGTGTTCGGCCATGAGTTTGGAATGGCCGTAGGGATTGGTCGGCAAGCCCAGCGCGCAGGTTTCGTCCAGCGGCATGCGGTCGGCTTCGCCATAGACCGTGGCTGATGAGCTGAACAGCAGGTTGAAGACGCCGGCCTCGGCCATCGCCTGGCACAGATTGACGCTGCCACTGACATTGGTCTCGAAATAGCGCAGTGGCTCACGCACACTTTCGCCCACGGCCTTGAGGCCCGCACAGTGCACGACCGCTTCTATGGGGTATTCGGCGAACAGGGCATGCAGAGTGGCCTTGCTGCGAACGTCTCCAGGAATGAAGTCGAAATGTCTTCCGGTGATGTTTGCCACTCGATCAAGCGTTTCTCGCGAGCTGTTGCACAGGTTGTCCAGCACCAGCACCTCATTGCCGTGCTCAAGCAGCGCCAGCACGATATGAGCGCCAATGTATCCCGCACCACCGGTCACTAGGATCATGGTTGTCCTTCCTTTGGTTTTCGCGGCCTCGGGGAGAGGCAGGCTGACGACTCCGTCCCTCATGGATCAGGGCATACGGAGTGTTTGCGAGCGAAAATCAGGACCCATCGACCCAACAGACCAGTGACGTACTGCAGGTACCAAAAAAGCATTCGCTTATGACTAGGGAAATTTCCCCGCGCATGAGTTCAACGAACTTTTCCCAGTGGTGTGTGCACTTCATCGGGAGAACTGAACGGGCGGGCCGGAACACTCTCAATACCCTCAGTAAGGGCGGGCATCAGCAGAGCCTGTAAGGGTTTCAACGCTCATGGCCGCCTTGTTTTCATTCAATGAATGCAGTCGAAGTTCAGCCCTCAGAGGCGCCCTTCAGATTCGTCCGGGCACTTTTTTTCATAAGAAGGGAAACTTCATGAACCGTGCAGAAGCGATTCATTCAGACCTGTCGACCGCATCGCAAGCCAAGCCAGACACACGCCCCGTTCTGCTCTGCCTCTCTCACCTGAGGTGGGGTTTTGTCTACCAGCGTCCTCAGCACATCATGTCTCGGATGGCCCGCGACTATGACGTGCTTTTTTTCGAGGAGCCGGTCTTCGCCGATTCCCCCGATAGCCGCCTGGAAGCCTTGCCGCAGCCTTCAGGTGTAATCGTGCTGGTGCCTCATCTGCCTCGTGATCTGCCGCCTGATCAAGTGGTTCTCGCGCAACGTCAGTTGCTGGATCACTGGCTTGAGCAGCATCCATCAAACGATCTGCTCCTGTGGTACTTCACGCCCATGAGCCTGGCGTTCACCGATCATCTCTGGCCGCAGGCGATCATTTACGACTGCATGGACGAATTGTCTGCATTCAAGGGCGCGCCGCCTGAACTGATCGACATGGAACAGGATTTGCTGGAGCGTGCGGATGTGGTTTTCACGGGTGGCCACAGCCTCTGGGAGGCCAAGAAGGAACGGCACGATAATGTGCACTCCATGCCCAGCAGCGTGGACATCGAGCATTTCGCGACGGCCAGACGTGGGTTGAGCGATCCGCCCGATCAACAGGGCATTCCACGCCCACGCCTGGGGTTCTTTGGCGTCATCGACGAGCGATTCGACATCGAGCTGATTCGTCAGGTAGCCAGCGTCCGGCCTGACTGGCAAATCGTGTTGATTGGCCCTGTGGTCAAGATTGATCCGGGCAGCCTGCCGCAGTTGCCGAACATTCATTACCTGGGCGGCAAATCCTATGACGACCTGCCAGCCTACCTGTCCGGCTGGGACGTGGCGTTGATGCCATTCGCGATCAACGAGTCCACGCGCTTCATCAGCCCGACCAAAACTCCGGAATACCTGGCGGGCGGCTGCCCGGTGGTGTCGACGCCGATCACTGATGTGGTCAATACCTACGGAGACAGTGGTGTAGTGACCATCGCTGCTGACGCCGCGCAGTTTTGCGACGCCATCGAACGTGCGCTTGCGCGCGGCAAGTCCAGCGAATTCTACGATCGTGCCGACGCCGTGCTTGCGGACAAGTCCTGGGACAAGACCTGTGCAGCCATGAAGGAGCAGATCCAATGCCTGAAATAACCCTCGACTCAGCCATCAATGCTTCACAGTCCTACGATTTTCTAATTGTCGGTGCCGGTTTTGCCGGCAGCGTACTGGCTGAAAGACTGGCCGCAGGGCTCGGCAAGCGCGTGTTGTTGATTGATCGTCGTTCCCATATCGCAGGCAACGCCTACGACCATCTCGACAGCGCGGGCGTGCTGGTGCATCGCTACGGGCCGCACATCTTTCATACCAACGCCGAACGCATTGTCGACTACCTGTCGCAGTTCACCGAATGGCACAGCTACGAGCACCGGGTTCTGGCGCGGGTCGACGGCAAACTGGTGCCGATTCCCATCAACCTGGATACGTTGAATACGCTGTATGGCCTGCAGATGGACGAGCAGCAGGCCGAGGTGTTCCTGGCCGAACGTGCAGAGCCGGTGGAGATGATCAGGACTTCCGAGGATGTGGTGATCAATCAGATCGGACGAGAGCTGTACGAGAAGTTTTTCAGGGGTTACACGCGCAAACAGTGGGGCCTGGACCCTTCGCAACTGGACAAGTCGGTGACGTCCAGGGTGCCGACCCGCACCACGACCGACAGCCGCTATTTCGGCGACAGCTTTCAGAAGATGCCGCTGCACGGCTACACGAAAATGTTCGAGCGCATGCTGGATCACGAACGGATCGATATTGTGCTGGGCGTCGATTTTGCCGAGGTGCGTGAGGCGCTGTCCTATCGGCACTTGGTGTATTGCGGCCCCATCGATGAATATTTCGGCCGCTGTTACGGACGGCTTCCCTATCGCTCATTGCGCTTCGAACACAAAACGGTTGATCAGACTCGGTTCCAGCCCGTCGCGGTGGTCAATTACCCGGATGAAGAAGTCCCGTACACCCGTATTACTGAGTACAAGCACCTGACAGGGCAGCAGCATCCGAAAACCAGCGTGACCTATGAATTTCCGACTGCCGAGGGTGATCCGTACTACCCGATACCCCGTCAGGAGAACAACGAGCTGTACAAACGTTACAAGGCTCTGGCCGATCAGTCCGACGATGTCACCTTCCTTGGGCGCCTGGGCACGTACAAGTACTACAACATGGATCAGGTCGTAGGTCAGGCGCTGGCCTTGTATCAGCGTCTTGCCGAAGTGCATGCACCTGCTGCATCAGAGCTGAAACCGCCGGTGTTCAACGAACAGCCAGCGGGGAATTAGCATGCCAGGTCTGTTCAAGAGTTTTTTTGTGGGCGGATTCGAGTGTTCGACTCACCGGCGACGCGATGGCAAACGCCTGGACCTGCTGCATTCCACAGGCCACGCCCGCTGGCCAGCCGAGGACTTCGCGGCAATGGCGAACTGCGCCATGCGCACGGTGCGCAGCGGGCTGCGCTGGCACCTGATCGAAACGCGCCCCGGTGTCTATGACTGGAGCAGTTTCCTGCCCATGCTGCGGGCGGCTCGTGCTCAAGGCACCCAAGTGATCTGGGACCTCTGCCATTACGGTTACCCGGATGATATGGACATCTGGCGTCCACAGTTCGTGGAGCGTTTCGCGCGCTTTGCGGCTGCTGCGGCGCAGGTGATCAAGGATGAGGGGGAAGTTGTGCCGTTCTATTCGCCGATCAACGAGATTTCGTTCTGGAGCTGGGCGGGGGGCGATGTCGGCTATTTCAATCCCGGCATGGAACGCCGTGGTATGGAATTCAAACATCAGTTGATCAGGGCCAGCATCGCAGCGATCGAGGCGGTGCGCGACGTCGAGCCTGGCGCGCGTTTCGTGCAGGCTGACCCGTTGATTCATGTGATGCCGTCAAGCGGGCGCAACGATGACATCGAAGCCGCTGAAAATTATCGGCAGGCGCAATTCGAAGCCTGGGACCTCTTGAGCGGACGCCAGTGGCCCGGACTCGGAGGGCGACCCGAGTACCTGGACGTGCTGGGTGCCAATTTCTATCCCCACAACCAATGGATATTCAACGGTCGCCGCGTGATGCGCGACGAACCGGATTATCGGCCCTTCAGCGGCATGCTTCGTGAGCTGCACGCACGCTATGGCAGGCCCATTCTGGTGTCGGAAACAGGTGCCGAGGACGAGCAGCGTGTGCCCTGGTTTCGTTATGTGACCGATCAGGTCAGCAAAGCCGTGCAGGCGGGGGTGCCGGTGGAAGGCATCTGCTGGTATCCGATCCTGGATTATCCCGGCTGGGATGACGGGCGGTATTGCCCGGCGGGCCTGCTGGGCTATGCAGACGGCCAGGGTCAGCGTGCTGAGTTTCACCCGCTGCAACTGGCGATTCGTGAAGCGGATGAGGCGTTCGAAGCCCTGTATTCATCGGCGCTGAACGCTGAAAGAGGCAGATGAAGCATGCGAGCGAGCACTGCGACACCGCTGCCGGAACGTGCCGTGCCCTTTTTGATTCGCTACGTGTCTCTGCGGCCCTGGCATTTCGGCGCCATGTTCTTCCTGATCGTAGGCGCGGCCAGTTGCGCGGTGGCGGTGCAGTACGGCATGAAGATGCTGGTCGATGTCATGACCCTGGGCGACCGCAGAAGCGAGCACGTCTGGTTTCCGTTCTTCCTGTTCCTCGGGCTGATTGTGGTCGAAAACCTGTTCTGGCGACTCGGTGGCTGGCTGGGTTGCCGCACCGTCGTCGCCAGTTGCGCCGACCTGCGCGTGGACCTGTTCAATCACCTTACCGGTCACCCGATGCGCTACTTCGCCCAGCACTTTTCGGGATCGCTGGCCAATCGCATCTCATCGGCAGGTGCCGCGGCCGGCTCGATCTACGGTGGCCTGGCCTGGAAGATCATTCCACCCTGCGTCGACTTTCTGGGGGCCGTAGTGGTGCTGTACACGGTCAAGGTGGCCATGGCGAACGTGCTGATTCTGTGTGTGTTGCTGGTCGCTGCATTGATCACCGTGGTCGGTGTGCGCGGTCGCTCGAAACACATCGACTTTGCCGCGCATTCGGCCAGAGTGGGTGGCGAGATGGTGGATCTGGTCTCCAACATCTGGACCATCAAGGCGTTCTCTGCCCGCGAGCGCGAACGCCAGCGGCTGGAAGCCTCGATCGGCGTTGAAGCACGCGCGCAGCGGCGCAGCTGGATCTACCTGGAAAAGGCCCGTGTGCTGCACGACATCTGCCTGTCGGTCATGGCAGGCGGAATGCTGGGCTGGGCCATTCTATTGTGGCGGGCCGATGCCGTGACCGCCGGTGACGTGGTGCTGGTCAGCGCGTTGACCTTCCGTATCCTGCACGGCTCTCGAGACTTGGCACTGGCGCTGGTTGACACCTCGCAGCAACTGGGTGTTATCGCCGATACGCTGCGCATCATTATCCAGCCCTATACGTTGAGCGATGCCAAGGCCGAGTTGAAACCCAGTCGTGGAGCGATCCGTATTATCGATGTGTCGTACGGCTATCCGGAAGGACGTCGAATATTCGAGCACTTGAATCTGGATATACCCGCCGGACAGCGTGTGGGTATCGTCGGCTCCTCGGGCGCTGGAAAGTCCACCTTATTGAGCCTGTTACAACGTCTTGACGATGTCAGCAGTGGCGTGATTCTGATTGATGATCGCGATATCAGAGCCGTCAGCCAGGACAGTCTCAGGAAACAGATTGCCGTCGTTCCGCAGGAACCCACGCTGTTCAACCGCAGCATTTACGAAAACATCGCCTACGGGTTACCCGATGCGCGTTACGAAGACGTTATTCAAGCTTCGCGACAGGCTTACTGCGACGAGTTCATTCGCGCGCTACCGGAAGGTTATGACACGTTAGTGGGTGAGCGGGGCGTGAAACTGTCAGGCGGTCAGCGCCAGCGACTGGGATTGGCCCGGGTCTTTCTCAAGAATGCGCCGATCCTGATTCTTGACGAAGCGACGTCCGCACTGGACTCGCATTCCGAAGCAGTGATTCAGGTGGCACTTGCCAAACTGATGCACGGCAGAACTGTGCTGGTGGTGGCGCACAGGCTGTCTACTGTGGCCAATTTCGACCGGGTCATCGTGCTGCACGACGGACAAATCATTGAAGATGGACCGCCCATGCAACTGCGCAGACAAGGCGGTGTCTATGAGTCGCTCTGGGTCGCTCAGACACTCGTCGGCGAATGAATCAGGTTCTCCCGGCCCATCCATATGCATATAATTCTGTTTTTTTATTGCTGCATAGAACCCTTTCGAGGGTATTGAAGTCGTAAGCGGTGAGTGCGTGCAGTCACGCTGATATTATTCTGGGAGTTCTGGCGTGTCGGAAAACAAAACCCGTGTCGACAATACGGCGAGTGGTGACATCTCCCATAAGGGAAAGGATATCTTCTTCGCAGCGGTAGAAACGACACGCATGCCGATGATCGTGACTGACCCCAACACTGAAGATAACCCGATCATCTTCGCCAACAAGGCGTTTCTGGAAATGACCGGGTACGCCTCCGAAGAAATCATTGGCTCCAACTGTCGGTTCCTGCAGGGTCCGGAAACCGACCGGGCAGTGGTGCAGACCATTCGCGATGCGATTCATGAGCGCAACGATATCTCCACTGAGATACTCAACTATCGCAAGGACGGTTCGTCGTTCTGGAACGCTTTGTTCATCTCTCCGGTGTACAACGACGCGGGCGATCTGATCTATTTCTTTGCGTCACAGCTGGACATCAGTCGTCGCCGCGATGCCGAGGAAGCGCTTCGTCAGGCGCAGAAAATGGAAGCGCTCGGTCAACTGACTGGCGGCATCGCCCATGACTTCAACAATCTGCTGCAGGTCATGGGCGGATACATCGATCTGATCGGCACGGCGGCCGAAAAGCCGACCATCGACATTCCGCGCGTTCAGCGCAGCGTGCATCACGCCAAATCTGCTGTGGAAAGAGCGAGCACGCTCACCAAGCAATTACTGGCGTTCGCCCGGAAACAGAAACTGCACGGCCGGGTGCTCAATCTCAATGGTTTGATATCCAGCACTGAACCGCTGATCGAGCGTACGTTCGGCTCGGAAGTGATCATCGAGACCGATCTTGATCCGGGTTTGAAGAACTGCCGGATCGACCCGACGCAGGCAGAAGTCGCGCTGCTGAACATCTTCATCAATTCCAGAGATGCGTTGATTGGCAGGCCAAACCCCAAGGTCTTCATCGAGACGCGTAACCTGGTGGTCGATGAACTGGCCAACATGTCTTACGACGGCCTGTTGCCGGGACGCTACGTCAGCATCGCTGTGACGGATAACGGCATCGGCATGCCGTCGAGCATCCGGGACCGGGTGATGGACCCGTTCTTTACCACCAAGGAGGAGGGCAAGGGTTCAGGTCTGGGCCTGTCCATGGTGTACGGCTTCGCCAAACAGTCGGGCGGTGCAGCGCGTATTTACACCGAGGAAGGTGTGGGCACCACCTTGCGCCTTTACTTCCCGGTTGACGAAGCCACCATTGCCAGTGAGTCGCCTCAGGCGCTGGAGCAGCGGCAGCGACTGGGCAGCAGTGAGCGAATTCTGATCGTGGAAGACCGACCGGATGTTGCCGAACTGGCCAAGATGGTACTGGATGATTACGGCTACGCTTCAGATATCGTGCTCAACGCACGGGAAGCCTTGAAGAAATTCGAGTCCGGCAGCACGTACGATCTGCTGTTCACCGACCTGATCATGCCGGGCGGTATGAATGGGGTCATGCTCGCTCGTGAGGTCAAGCGTCGTTATCCCAAGATCAAAGTGCTGCTCACCACCGGCTATGCCGAGAGCTCGATAGAGCGCACCGATATCGGCGGCTCGGAGTTTGATGTGGTGTCCAAGCCCTGCATGCCTCACGATCTGGCCAGAAAAGTCAGGCAGGTGCTGGACGGGCCGAATGGTATTGCCTGACCGATGAGTGTCCAGTGACTTGAGAAGCCTGATTTCGGTCAGGCTTTTTTTGTCCGGGTCATTGCGCTGAAGCCTCTCGGTGTTCAGGCGCGTTTATCAGACGCTGTAACCTCGCACGAAGGTTTCGACCGCTCGCTCTACCGCACTGTCGATTTCATCGGCGGTCAACGCGTCACGAATGCCCATCAGCCGCGGGAACACGGTTTCCGAGTCAAACAGGGCAATAAGGTGGCGAGTGACAATGTCTGGATCCGCACGGCGCATGCTGCCCGCATCCATGTGCACGCTGAAGAAATCGGCCAGCAGTTTGAATGCGATCCTGGGCCCTGCCTCGTGAAACAGCATGCCAATGTCGCTGCGCCCCGACTCGCTGATTACCGTGCGCAACGTCTTGATCATGGCTTCGCTGGCCACGACGGACAGCGTGGCTTTTCCAAATGCGGTGAGCACTGTCGACAGGTCCTTGTCCTCGGTAGCAAGCAGCTTCTCCAGACTGGGCAGCAACTGACTTTTCGCAGCCTTGCTGCTGACGGCTACAAATAGCGCTTCCTTGGAGTTGTAGTATCGGTAGAGCGTGGATTTGGAGCCACCCACCCGAGCTGCTATCGCAGCCATCGAAGCGGCTTCGAATCCATCTTCCTGAAACACCTGCGCCGCAGCGTCAATAATCGCGTCCCGCTTGGCATCTGTGAGCACTCGCACAATCAATTCTCCTATTACGATACCGAACTGTATCATTATCGCTTGACGGAACACGACCGCCAAAATATAACAGTACCGATTGGTATCGTTATGTCGAATCGTTGTCCGGAGCTTCCCTTATGTGTTCTGTCTTTCTCTGTCGCCGTCATGTCATGGCCGCTTTTCTGTCGATCAGTGTTCTGACGGGATGCGGCAAGCCGCCGGGCGGCCCTCCACCTGCACCTGGAACACCTGAAGTCGGCATACTCGCGGTGCAGGCACAGCGAGTGGTTTTCAGCACGGAGCTTCCGGGGCGCACTGCGCCGTTCATGATTGCCGAGATACGGCCCCAGGTCAGCGGGATCGTTCAGAAGCGCAGCTTTACGGAGGGCAGCACGGTCAAGGCGGGGCAAGTGCTCTACCTGATCGACCCTGCCACCTACCGCGCTACGTACAACAGTGACCTGGCGGCGCTGGCCAAGGCAGAAGCATCATTGACATCGGTCCGGCTCAAGAACGAGCGCTACAAAGAGCTGGCTGCCCTCGATGCGGTCAGTCGGCAGGACTACGACGATGCCGTGTCTTCATTGGGTGAGAGCCGGGCGGATGTTGCCTCGGCCAAAGCCAATGTCGAAAGCAGCCGTATCAATCTGACGTATACCCAGGTCAACGCTCCGATTACAGGTCGAATCGGTAAATCCGGTATCACCCCGGGCGCACTGGTCACTGCGAACCAGACCTCGACCATGGCGACCATTCAGCAACTTGACCCGATATACGTCGATGTCACGCAGCCGAGTGCGGCGTTGCTGCGCCTGAAAAAATCGCTGAGCAACGGCGAAATCCAGAAGAGTGGCGCCACTGCCGCCAAAGTGAGGTTGAAGCTTGAGGACGGCAGTCTCTATCCGCTGGAGGGCACCCTCGAGTTCTCCGACGTGACAGTGGATCAGGACACGGGCGCGATTACCCTGCGTGCCGTGTTCCCCAACCCGAATGCCGATCTGTTGCCTGGCATGTATGTGCGCGCGGTGCTTGAAGAAGGCTTCAAGGAGCAGGGATTGCTGGTTCCGCAGCAGGCAGTTTCCCGAGACAGCACGGGTAAACCCATGGCGTACGTGGTGGGTAAGGACAATACGCTGGAGCGCCGTGAGCTGACGACTGACCGTGCGATCGGTGATCAATGGCTGATCAGCAGCGGGTTGAATGTCGGTGACCAGCTGGTTGTCGACGGTCAGCAGCGCGCCTCGGCCGGCGTGAAGGTCAAGACCGTGCCATGGAAGCCGCAATCTGTAGCGGCAGTTGCCACGCCTTCCGACCTCCAATAATTCCGGGTAGATAACATGTCGCGCTTTTTCATCGATCGCCCCATCTTCGCCTGGGTTCTGGCCATCATCGTCATGCTCGCAGGCATCATGGCGATTCTGACGCTGCCCATTGCCCAGTACCCGACGATTGCGCCTCCCGCGATTGCGATCACTGCCAACTATCCGGGCGCATCGGCCAAGACGCTTGAGGACACCGTCACTCAGGTGATCGAGCAGAAGATGAAGGGCCTGGATAGGCTCAGTTATATCGCTTCGACCAGTGAGTCCAGTGGTTCGGTGACCATTACGCTGACCTTCGAAAACGGAACGGATGCCGATACTGCGCAAGTGCAGGTGCAGAACAAGCTCACTCTGGCGACGCCACTGCTGCCCTCTGAGGTTCAACAGCAGGGCGTGCAGGTCGTCAAATCATCGACCAACTTCCTCAATATTCTGGCATTCACCTCCGAAGACGGGCGAATGAACGGCGCGGATCTCTCGGATTACGTCTCGGCAAATATCCAGGAGGCGATTGGCAGGGTCGACGGCGTCGGAGATACAACGCTGTTTGGCGCGCAATATGCGATGCGTATCTGGATCAATCCCGACAAGCTGGCCAGTTACAAGATGACGCCCATAGACGTCAGGAACGCCATTCAGGCGCAGAACGTTCAGGTGTCGTCGGGACAATTGGGTGCGTTGCCTGCGGCGGGCAACCAGCAACTCAATGCAACCATCACCTCTCAGACGCGCTTACAAACCGCCGAGCAGTTCGAAGACATCCTGTTGCGCACCGAAACAGACGGTTCCCAGGTCCGGCTGCGTGACGTTGCCAAGGTCGAACTCGGCAGCGAAAGCTACAGCAATACCAGTCGATTCAATGGCAAACCGGCGGCAGGTCTGGCGATCAAGCTTGCCACGGGCGCCAATGCGCTGGACACCGTCAAGGCCATTGACGCGCGGATCGAGGAACTGAAGCCTTACTGGCCGGAAGGTGTGCGGGTTCAAAAGCCTTACGACATTACACCGTTCGTGCGTATTTCCATCGAAGAGGTGGTGCGTACGCTGGTAGAAGCCGTTGTGCTGGTTTTCCTGGTGATGTACCTGTTTCTGCAAAACTTCCGGGCCACGCTGATACCGACCATTGCGGTGCCTGTCGTGCTGCTTGGTACGTTCGGTGTGTTGGCGGTATTTGGCTACAGCATCAATACCCTGACAATGTTTGCGATGGTTCTGGCTATCGGTCTGCTGGTGGATGACGCCATCGTCGTGGTGGAAAACGTTGAACGAGTGATGAGTGAAGAGGGGCTTGAGCCGAAAGCGGCAGCCCGGCAATCCATGGAGCAGATCAGCGGCGCACTGGTGGGTATCGCTCTTGTTCTGGCCGCAGTGTTCATCCCGATGGCGTTCTTCAGCGGCTCTTCAGGTGTTATTTACCGGCAATTCTCGATCACCATCGTGTCGGCCATGACGCTCTCGGTGCTGGTTGCGATGATCCTGACGCCTGCGCTCTGCGCAACATTGCTCAAGCCGGTCGGCATCAACCACGGACAGGAACGTCGCGGGTTCTTCGGCTGGTTCAACAGGGCCTTTGATCGCGGTAGCAACCGGTATCAGGGGGTCGTCGGCCACATGCTTGTCCGACCCTGGCGTTACATGATCGGCTATGGGGTCATCGTCTTGCTGGTGATGCTGGGCTTCAGCAAGCTGCCTGTGGGCTTTCTTCCCGACGAAGATCAGGGGACCCTGTTTGCGCTGATCCAGCTTCCGCCAGGTGCCACGGAAAAACGAACCGACGAAGTGCTTCGTCAGGTCGAGCAGCATTTTATGGTGGACGAGAAAGATGCGGTTTCGGGTGTTTTCACTGTGTCCGGTTTCAGCTTTGCGGGCAGCGGCCAGAACATCGGTCTGGCGTTCGTCAAGCTGCGACCCTGGAACGAGCGCAGTGATGAATCCCTCACGGTTACCCAGGTAACTGCGCGTGCCTGGCAGGCTTTTTCTGGAATCAGGGACGCTCTGATAGTGCCCTTCGCGCCGCCTGCGGTGTCGGAGCTGGGCAATGCCACCGGATTCGACCTGATGCTTCAGGACCGCGGCAATCTGGGGCATGACGCGTTGATGAAAGCGCGTAATCAGTTGCTGGAAAAGCTGAGTAAGGATCCACGCCTGGTCGCGGTGCGTGCCAATGGCCAGGAGAATGCACCGGAGTTTCGTCTGCAGATTGACGCACACAAGGCCGGAACGCTCGGGCTGTCGATGTCGGATATCAACGATACGTTTTCCATGGCCTGGGGGAGCAATTACGTAAACGATTTTCTCGATCAGGGAAGGGTCAAGAAGGTGATGCTTCAGGCAGAAGCGCCGTTTCGTATGCTGCCTCAGGACATTGGCCGTTGGTACGTGCGAAACAGCGCCGGAACCATGGTGTCTTTTGCGGCCTTTGCCAAGGCTGAGTGGACTTCCGGTTCACCAAGGCTTGAACGTTACAACGGCGTGTCGTCCATCGAGATACTTGGCATGGCCTTGCCAGGTCAGGCGTCAAGCGGAGAGGCGCTGGCCATCGTTGAAGCGGCGGTCGCCGAACTGCCGCCGGGCTTCGGCTTCGAGTGGACAGGGCTGTCGCGTCAGGAGAAAGCCTCTACCGGACAGACGACGCTGCTGTACTCGCTCTCGATCCTGTTCGTGTTCCTGTGTCTGGCGGCTCTTTATGAGAGCTGGAGCGTGCCGTTATCGGTGATCATGGTCATCCCGCTCGGCGTCTTCGGTGTGCTGCTGGGCGCAGTTCTCACCTGGAAGATGAACGATGTGTACTTTCAGGTAGGACTGCTGACCACCATCGGGCTCGCGGCCAAGAACGCGATTCTCATTGTGGAATTTGCCAAGGATCTCCATGACCGCGGTACAGGAATCATCGAGGCGACGTTGCAGGCAACCCGAATGCGCTTGCGCCCGATTTTGATGACATCCTTTGCGTTCATTCTTGGCGTATTGCCGCTGGTGCTGAGCAGCGGTGCCGGCGCGGGTGCGCAGAACGCGCTTGGCGTCGCTGTAACCGGTGGCATGCTGTCGGGGACGATTCTGGCTCTGTTTTTCGTTCCGCTGTTTTTCATACTGGTCTATAGAAAGCGTTGATCAATCATCGTCCGCTGCGGCTTGTAACAGCGCAGCGGTCGCCTGTGTTCGTGGAAATGTTCATGTCATGTGGGCCTGTTCATTCAAAACGCTGCTGCCTTATCGCTCTGGTTCCATTAATAGCGCTACTTATATCAAATGCAGTGTTTGGCAGGATCGATAGTCAACAGCGCAATAGTAAACAACAGACAACTGATGACATCGCTCATCTGTATTGATTTATTATCGAATCTGCATGAAAAGCGAGCGAGTTGGAACATGGGTGAGCCGTTCCGTTCCGTTGGGTTTTGGCTAATATTCATAGAGTATTTGCTCTTCAAAAAAAGTTGTCGAAATCATTAAACTTATTCAAAGGGCCTTGGGTCATTGGAGTGTACGCCAAATAACTTAGCGTGTTCTGCCACTGACTCGAAGGATTACCACTATGATTCGCGATGACCGTATCGCCCCAGGCGCACCTGTCTATCAGGACACCCACGCCATGGCACCTTTGCTCAAACGTATTTCCTGGAGCGCGATTCTGGCCGGTGTGGTACTGGCCATGGTTGTTTCCCTGTTATTGAATCTACTGGGTACTGCCATTGGCACCGCCAGCATCGATCCCATGCAGGAAGCCAATCCGATGTCCGGTATCGGCACCGGCGCCGGTATATGGGTCGTTGTCAGTTCGGTCATCTCGCTGTTTGTCGGCGGCTGGGCTGCGGGGCGTCTGGCTCAGCGCGAAGGCGCTTTCCACGGTCTGCTGGTATGGGCGAGCGTATCGCTGATCACTGTCTATCTGGTCACCAGCGCTGTAACTGGCGTGGTACGTGGCGGTCTGAATCTGGCAGGCAGCGGCATGTCGGCACTGGGCAGCGGTATCGCTCAGGTTGCTCCGGCCGTGGGCACCAAGATTCAGGACCAACTGCGTGAGCAGGGCATCGAATTCAACCTGGACGATATTCAGGGTGAAATCGAAACCGCCATGCGTCAGACCGGCAAGGCCGAACTGAACCCCGATGCCATCAAGCAGGAAGCTCAGGCGACCCAGCAGGATGCGCAGAACACTGCAGAGCGCAGCGCGCAGAACCCACAGCAGGCTGACGAGCAGTTGGGCGGCCTGATGGATCGCATCAAGGCCAAGGGTGATCAGGCCTGGGATGCCGCTGACCGTCAGGCGCTGGTCAATCTGATCAAGGCGCGTGGCAACAAGACTGATGCAGAGGCCAACCAGATCGTAGATCAGGCTCAGGCCAGCTATCGTCAGGCTTATGCCAAGTATCAGGAACTGAAAGCCCAGGCTGAACAGAAAGCACGTGAAGCGGCTGAAGTGACTGCCAAGCGCGTATCGCAAGGCGCGTGGATTCTGCTGATCACTCTGGTGATCTCGGGTCTGGTCGCTGCCGGCGCAGGTGTACTGGGTCGTCGTACTCAGCCACCGGCCAAGGTTGTCGCTGCGGTCTGATACACGTGTTGAGTTGAGCGAATAAAGAAGGGGACGATAATCGTCCCCTTTTTTTAGCGCTTTTATAAGCCTGACTGTTCAACGGAGTCAGGGCGGTTTTACAGGTTGTGTGTTTAATACTGTCAGCTTCGATTGACAGCTGTGTCTGGCCAATACTTGTCCACGTAACTCTGAATCTCTCGCCGCATGAAAGTCCCGGACTGATCGGCGCGTTCTTCCCAGCCGAATACGCACGCCGTGACAATTCCATCAAAACCGACCTTGGCCAGCGAAGAGAAGAAAACGTCCCAATCAATTTCGCCCTGATACATGTCCATATGCTGATGCACTGTCACTTTGGCGCCGGGGGGATTGACGATATAGCGTAGCCCTGAAGACGCTTTGTGATTCCAGGTATCGGCGACGTGTACATGCGCAATCATCGGGCCTGCTTCGGCAATCATCTTCGCCATGTCATCGCCGAAGAAGAAAGTGTGCGGCGCGCAGTATAGAAATCTGACGTTACTGGAACCGATGCTCTTCAACATGTCGAGTGCAGGTTGCAATGTTTCGCACCAGTCTTCGGGGTGCGGCTCGATGTTCAGGTTGACTCCCTGCCTTTCAAGTTCAGGCACCAGTTCCTCCATGGACCGCCACCACGCGGCTTCGCTGGATTCGTGGCTATGACTGCCGCCGCAGCAGTTGCTTTTATGTCCTCGCTCGGGAGACGGCCCGCGGCCGAACTCGGAGTTCATGGTGTCGCAGTCCAGCTCCACGGCGACCTGAATGGCCTGCTTCCAATAGTCGACTGCCGTCGTGCGTTCATCTTCGTGTGGGCTGGCCCAGCGGTACATAGGCAGCAGCGAAGCAACCTTCAGGTCATGGTCTTTCAGGGCCTTCTTGAACTCGGCGATACGTTCCTTGTGCGCACGGGGTCTGACCCACCAGGGCAGAAAATCCTCGCGGGGCGACAGTTCCAGGTATTCGTATCCCATCTCTGCAGCCTTGCGACACACCTCAGTCAGGCTGAGATGGCGATGCATGTAAGGATCCAGGGCTATTTTCATTGTCATTCTCCAGTGGATGAACCTTGAGCAAAATCTGTCCGGCCTTGCGGGATCTGGAACTCAGTAATCAATCCATATCCCACCCTGATCGGCCGACTCCACGCAGCGCTGCACCCAGCGCACTCCCTCGACACCTGCGTTTATGTCGGGGTAGCGCAATGCCTGCAGCGTCGCCGCATCGCCACGTGTGGTGGCGTTCATGGCCAGAGCAAAGCGGTAGTAAAGGTTGGACCAGGCTTCGAACAGGCCTTCCGGGTGCCCGCCACCAATACGATCGTCGAGCAGCGCGTCTGGATGCAGATACCCCATGCCGCGCTCCAGTATCTGGGCGGGCTGGCCTTGCACTTCGAAGCTGAGCTGGTTGGGACGCTCATCCCACCACTCGAGGCTGGCCCTTGAGCCGATCACCCGAACCTTCTGGCCGTGCATTGACCCGGCGTTGACGGCACTGGACCAGACCCAGCCCATGGCACCGCCTTCGTACTCCATCAGGGTGTAGGCATTGTCTTCGAGCGGTGCCCGGCTTTTCACGAAGCTCTGTCGGTTGCATTGCAGCCGTTTGATTTTCAGCTCAGGCAACATGACTTCGGCGATGTACAACGGATGGGTGCCCACATCGCCCAATACATAGCTCGGCCCCGCAGTGCGTGGATCCACACGCCACTGAGTGGCCTGGTTTTGCGTTTCGACCGGAGCGCTGTGAAAGCCATGGGCGAACTGCATGTGCACCATGCGAATCTCACCAAGCTCGCCTGCGGCAATCATATGTCTGGCCTGCTCGATCAACTGGTGGCCCGCGTAGCCATAAGTCACGCCGACGATGCGCTGGTTGGCTCTGGATATTTCCCTGAGGGTCTCGGCTTCTTCGAGCGTGAAGCACAGCGGTTTCTCACACACCACATGCAAACCGGCTTCAAGTGCCGCTTTGGTGATGTTGAAGTGAGTGCCATTGGATGTGGCGACGGAAATGGCCTCGATACCGTCCGGGCGCCGGGCTTCCTGTTCAATAAGCTGCAGGTAGTCTGGGTAACAGCGTTCGGGGTCCACACCCAATTGTTCGCCAAAAGCACGGCCGCGCTCAGGGTCGATATCGAACGCGCCTGCAATTAACGCGAAGTTCTGGTCACGCAGTGCTGCCGAGCGGTGGATGTAGCCGATCTGGCTGTTCGCGCCGCCACCCACCATCGCCCATCGAACAGGGCGGGAAATACGCTTGCTGCCGTTGATCATGATCTTTTCCTTGTCAGAAACCGCAGCGGGTCAGGTAGGTACGGCTCTCGGTAACATCTGCCAGGCTGCCGCCGACATGGCGCGGGTCGCGTTCCTGCTCGACCGTGATATAGCCCTGGTAATCCAGTTCGCGAATGAGCGTGCGTAACGCGGGGTAGTCAATGAATCCGCGCCCGAGCGGGCACATCACGCCTTTGGCGCAAGCGGCGAAGAAAGTGATGCGTTCGCCGAGTACCTGATCGAACACCAGCGGATCGATGTCCTTGAAGTGCAGGTAATCGAGGCGTGACGCGTACTGGCGCAAGGTCGCTGCCGGGTCCATGCCTGCGTAGTAAAGATGTCCGGTGTCCAGGCACAGCCCGGCAACATCCGGGTGAATGTCCTGCACCAGTTGCGCCAGCTCGTCGGCGAACTCGATGTAGCCTCCGGCGTGGGGATGAATCACGGCCCGCACGCCGTAGCGATTCGCGATGTCTGCGATTTTGCGGATGTGCGCCATCATGGCGGACCATTCGGCAGCATTCAGACGAGGCGCCTTATCAGAATGCCCGGCTGCGTAGTCGCGCACCTCATGTCCCCAGTCGATGATGACCAGATAGGGGGCGGGAAGGTGTGGCTCCTGCTGTTGCCCGGCAGGCCGCAACGCTTTGAGCAGCGCACAGATATCGTGGGCCTGTTTCAGCAGCGAGGGCAGGTTTGCCGGGTCGACCAGATTGTCGAAGATCGTGCCTGCAATCAGGTGCAGACCATTCTCTGCCAGTGCTCCGCCAAGCTCGTCGACATTCAGCGGGAGATATCCATAAGGGCCCAGTTCGATGCCCCGATAACCAGCCTGCGCTGCTTCGCTGAGCACCTGACGCCACGGTGGCAGATAGGGATTGTTGACGTCGTCTACGCCCCAGCAGCAGGGGGCGGTGGATAAATGGATGGCCATTGGCTCACTCCGGCTGTTGTTATTGTTGTGTCAGGGGAGGGGTGATCGGTTGCATCAGGATGCTAGGTCGGTGTGCGCGGCACTGCTATAGTCCAGCCGGTAAAACTGTCAAAACCTTTTATGGATCGGTCAGAGACTTTCATTTCATGTCAGAGCACGATTCCGACTCACGCCGGCCCACGATGGCCGATGTCGCCCGGGAAGCCGGGGTCAGCCTGTCAACGGTAGATCGGGTACTCAACCTGCGCGCTACAGTCCGGGTCGACACGGCGCAGCGCATTTCTGCTGCCGCGCAGCGTCTCGGTTTTCACGCCCGTAGCGTCATCGAGCAGCGGCTGCAGCACAGCCGACCCACGGTGAAGTTGGGGTTTCTGTTGCAGAAGAGCGGGGTGGCGTTCTATCAGGGGCTGGCACAGGCCCTGGCAGACGCGGCAGCCGTTAGCCCTCATGCTCGGGTCCGGGTGATGATCGGCTATCTGGATGACCTGAACCCGCGCGTGGTCGCCCAGCGCATTCTGGCGCTGGGCAAGGACGTCGACGCCCTTGGCGTCGTGGCCGCTGACCACAAAGAGGTGCAGGACGCCGTCTGCGAGCTTCGCCTCAGCGGGACTCCTGTGGTGGCAATGATTTCGGAGCTGGGAAGCCATGCCGGCGCAGGTTTCGTCGGAGTGGACAGCCGCCGCATGGGACGCGTTGCCGGCTGGTTCGTTGATCGACTGGCAGCACGTCCCGGTCCTGTCGCCGTGATGGTCGGCAGTCAACGGTTCCAGTGCCAAGAGCTTTGTGAACTGAGTTTTCAGAGCTACATGGCTGAATCGTCCGGCGACTGGGAGTTACTGGCTTCGCGCCTGACACTTGAGGATGAAGAGTTCGCACGCGGCAACACGCTGGATCTGCTCACGGCATGCCCGGATCTGGCTGGTCTTTATGTGGCGGGAGGCGGTATAGAAGGGGTGGT
This sequence comes from Pseudomonas viridiflava, assembly GCF_900184295.1. Taxonomy (NCBI): domain Bacteria; kingdom Pseudomonadati; phylum Pseudomonadota; class Gammaproteobacteria; order Pseudomonadales; family Pseudomonadaceae; genus Pseudomonas; species Pseudomonas viridiflava. The sequence continues at coordinate 3,048,193 of NZ_LT855380.1, read as the reverse complement.
CAGTGCACTGGAGGAGATGCGCAGTCGCCGGGCACGCTTGCCGACTGTGGTATGTCACGATTTGACGGACCTTACCCGCAGCGCTCTGCAAAGCGGACTGGTGCAGGCCGTGCTGTCCCACCCCGTGGAAACGCTCGCCAGGCGCTCCATGGAAATGTTGATCGATGCCGTCGTTGGCACCAACCAGCTCGGCCGGGTCTCGTTGTCGTTACAGACGGACGTCGTTGAAAGCGTTTGAACGCAGGGAAGGGGGCAGGCACCGTTTGCCCCCTATTTATCTGTCGGAATCAGATGCTGCCCGTGGCCTCACGAACGAAATCTTCGTAAGTACGCAGAGGACGCCCGATGATGGTTTGCAAACGATCAACCGTTCCCTCGGCCGCCTGCATGCCGAACTTCTGGATACCCGACATCATCAGGCGAAGGTCGTAAGCCAGCCAGGCAGGGATGTACGAAGCCATCTGCGCTTCAAAGGCTGCAACATCGTCACCGCCATAAGCCACCTCACGACCCAGCGCGGTACTCCAGATTTTTGCCACTGATGGACCCGTGAGGACCTGCGGACCGACCAGCTCCAGTGTCAGGCGCTCCAGCGCAACGGGTGCCCGATCACGTCGCAGCAATTCCGCGACTGCAATATCGGCGATGTCGCGTGCGTCGATCATCGAAACGCCCGCATCACCGATCGGCATCGGATACACCGAATAGCCCTGAATCGTTTGCTGAACCATGCCTTCGTTCTGCATGAAGTAAGCCGGACGCAGAACGGTGGCAGCAATGTCGAGGCTCTCGATCATGCGCTCGACCGAATGCTTGCCGGTGAAGTGCGGCACGTTGGTAAACCTGTCCGCGTGGATGACCGACAGGTAAACGATGCGTTCGATGCCGGCCTCTTGCGCGAGATTGAGCGTGATGAGCGCTTGCGTGACCTCATCCGGCGTAACGGCATTGAGCAGAAACAGGGTTCGTACCGACGTTAACGCGGCGCGTATCGAAGGCACATCGGTCAAGTCCGCAACCACCTCGGTGACGCCAGCCGGAAAGCTTGCCTTGCCAGGCTGACGAACGAGCGCTTTGACTTCAGCGTCTGCTGCAGCCAGACGTTGGACAATGAGTGAACCGACAGTGCCTGTGGCTCCGATGACAAGAATGCTCATGGTTGAATCTCCTGCAATGAATACCTGATGAAGTCAGCGAGCAATCCCGCTGCGTTTAGATCAAGGTATTTCGTTGCAGGTATAAAACGAAGACGCCAATATGTAGATACTCCGTCTCAAAAGTGGAACGCCATGAACCTCAACGCTTTGATCGATTTCACACTCGTTGCTGCCAATGGAGGGCTTGGAAAAGCCAGTCGCGCAAGCGGTCGATCAAAGGCCACGTTATCGCGCCGAATCGCCGAGCTTGAAGAGCAACTAGGCGTCAGACTGATCGAGCGCAGTGCCCGAGGACTAAGGCTGACCGAGGCCGGGCAGATGCTGTTGGACAGAGCGGAAGGACCGTTGGGCGAGGTGACGGAAGCCATGACAGCGGCGAAGGAGGGCGTGTCGATACCTCGCGGGCGATTACGCATCGCGGCCCCGATCCTGTTCTCGCAACTCGCGATGGGGCGTATCGGTGCCGATTTTTGTGCGGCCTATCCCGAGATCGAGCTTGAGGTGGTCGCCGAGGATCGTGTGGTTGATCCTGTCGAAGAGCAATTCGACGCGTGCATTCGGGTAAACCCACGTCCGGACAGCAATCTGGTAGGGCGGTGCTTTGCCAAAGACCGGTTGATCGTTGTCGCTGCGCCTGAAATACCAAAGCCGACATCTGATGCAATCAACCCGGTATCCGCAATCGTGGCCTTTAATTTTCAGCCAACCATCTGGGCTCTGGACGGCGGGGCGCTGAAACTGGAACCTGTCCCAAGACTCAAGTTCTCTTCGTTTCTCATGATCCGCGACGCAGCCATAGCCGGTGGCGGTGTGGCTCTGATCCCGCAATCCATCGTGTGGAATAACCTGGCCAAAGGAGAGCTGGTTCAATGGGGCGTAATGTCGGACGTAGAAGCTGAGCTTTGGGTATTGCATACATCAAGACGACTGGCCGCTCCCAAGGTCCGCGCATTCGTCGACTTCATGTGCGCCAGATATCCGAATGTTTCGTTGGTATTGGAGGGTTAGGGCTGATCGACTCTGAGCTTCGTATTACATAACTAAACTAAATGACTCTTTAGTTGAGTTATCAGATATTTGCATATTATAGATTTGGAAGGATAGCGCGAAATAGCCCGTTTCTGAAGGGCTGATCGGCGCATGGAGCTTAGGAGCATTGAGGTTGATCTGCATGCAAAGGCAGAATATCGAAGTCACTATCAAGTAAGTCCAAACACCTGAGGATTACGCAAATGCCTGTTTATCTGGCTGCTGAACACGAATTGAATGTGGGACAGGCCCTGGTGGTCGAAGCCCCAGCGCAGGAAGGCACCTTCGTCATGGTATTCGAAGATGACGGGGACACCGGCTATTGCTACGCACTCGACACTGGCTCCACGGACAATCCCATCCAGGACGCACTGCACATTTACAACGTGGCAGACGTTACTGACCGTGCAAAACCCTCGAATATCAAGATTGGCTGGTCTCTGGATCACTGCAAAGCAGTCCTGCTGATCAACGATTATCCCCATGCAATCGTCGATTTCCAGGCGAAACAAGGCTATTGCCGCACCGGATTCCCGCCACCAGCGGATAACGGTTGGTCAGTCGCCGGACATGAATGGGACGAGACTGCGCTGCAGCTGTTTGCGTGATTACGGGTTATATACCCTTCATGCAGGTGCGCACATCCTCATCGATCAGGTTGTCAGGCTTCATGCATTCGCGCAGGGTTTTTCTGTCTGCGGTTTTATCGAGGCCTCTGGAGTTCGTGAGCGCTGGGTTATTTCCGTTGCGGCATTTAGGTGACTTTCTTGCGCCAGGCATTCCGGCAGTGACTTCACAGGCGAACGCATTGCTCAGGGTATGAATGTGCTTGCTGAGTGGCGTGGCCTCGAAGGCATTCGGACTGGCTGACCAGGCAGGCAGACTGATGCAGGCGAGAACGAACGTCAGGGTGCGGTTCATGATTCATCCTTGAAATGGTGCAGGTTAAGAGCGTGCGGGACTGTCGAGGGATTTGTCGCTGATGTCGATTGGGGGCATTTGATGATTTCGGTGGATATGGTTTTGAAATGGTGTGTACCGGTGCCGTTATGGATAATGCCTAGGGCCGCATAATGTATATTATGTTAAATTGTGTCTATTTGTGACTGGCTTGCCATTATTGTCCTCCTTGCCATTCTGACAAGCTGCTATCTGCCGTTGATACGATTCGATGGTTGGACCAACGCAGTTCGTTTGTACCTGAACGTCTAGGTGCGATCCCTCTCGACCAAGTCCAGATATTGAGAAACGGTTGCTCCGGATAGCGCTTTAATCATTGTGCTAATCGTATTTTTCTTCAGCCCCATCGTCACTCCTTCACGCTCGCACACTGTGGCGAATCCTTGGGTTTCCCAGAAACGTTTGGCTCTTGGATTATCTGTGACCACTCCGATGCGAAGCCAGCGTGCTCCGCGAGTCACTGCCCAGTGCTCGGTTGCAGCATAGATTAATTGGGCATCACCTTTTCCATGGCGGCTGCCCTTCAGAATCAGAAGTCCGATATGCCAGACCCCCTCAATAAATAAATCCTGAATAACGTGCTCCACGGCGATCAAACCCACGCCTTGTTCACGAAAACCGATAAACCACTGCCTAGTACAAGACATTCCGTCCGGCAGTCTTAGCTCCAGCTCGTTCACAGCTTCATCAGTCCGTGCAGGTTCTCCGTGGCAGATCAAAAAGTATTCAGCGTTACGGTCAAAGAAACTTTGCAGCTCGGCAGCATTTTCTGAGTGCAGTTCATAAACGTGAATGGCCGGGTTCCGGACCATGGGTAACGGTGAGGTTTGCATTTGTTTTTCCGGTCTGCGGATAAGGCGGCGCATTCTTCAATGTGCCGCGCGTTCTACTCCGTTATTTCATTTAGCAACCCGACCACCTCGTTAAGTGAGGAAATCGAGACTGGTGCAGCGCCCATCTCCTGCGGCCAGTCATGAAATCCCCGTAACCACACCGCTTGCATTCCTGCTGAGCAAGCGCCCAGGTAGTCGTTAAAAGGATGATCGCCCACAAACCAACATTCTTCGGGCCTTACTTGCAAATGCTCTGCCGCTGCCAGAAAAATCGCGGATGCCGGCTTGGTGGTCCCAACCTTTTCAGAGCTAAAAATCGCATCGATATGCGAAGCAAATGGCAAGCAGGCAACAGTACTCTGGCGGGAGGACTCCGCGCCGTTGGAGACAATGGCAATCCTGATGTCTCGACGTGATAGCTCCTCAACCAAAAGCTCGCTGCCTGACATCGCCACTGCTGAACGTGGAAAGTGAATCTGCCAGTGATCGCTTAAAGTCTGCGGTGTCTGCGCCACGCGCCACGCCAGCTCATTAGCCAAAATGTGCCCGACTGCCTGGCGGATAGAGGAAAATGCCGAACCCGCTTTTAAATAGCCTCCATTATCTACCCGGCTGATCAACCGGACGATAGCCTGACTGTCGGCATGGACGACGAGACCAAAGTCTTTCAAAAAGCACTTCACATACCGTTCAATACTGAGCGCCCGGTTAGTCAGGGTGTTATCAAGATCGAATAAAACCGCTTTAGGAAGCATTGGCTCTCCACTATGGCTCAAGTCGCAATTCCCTCTGTCGCAAGCGCAAAACACACGTACAGCTCAGCCCGTTGGAATGAGTCAGACTATAGAAGTCTGACGCTCGCCAGGCTACTCAACGTGCGTGTGCCCTTCTCTACCACGACCAAGATTCGATCTCGCCCACCGCTCCGCACTCATCACAGACAACCCCTGCACCGCGTTAAACGTCCCCGCCACATCCCAAGCCACACCACGCCCCATGGCAAACACCGCCCGGTATTTCCGTAAATTATCATCAGGCTCCTCTGCAAGATCGGCCAGCAACTGCTGCACGCCAAGCTCCCGGCGCTCGACTTTCCGTCCGATGACTTGTTCAACCAGGTCAGCCAAAGCACCGTAGCTAAGTGTATCGCCAGCGGTGTATACGACCTGGTTTATCAGGCGCGGGCTGTGCAGCACGATGGCGGCGGTGAGCGTGCCTATGTCTTCGGGTGTCGTCACGGTGACCATCGTTTCCAGACTGCCCAGCGCGTTGACCTTTCCGGCTGCCAGGTCAACGACTCCGAACGCTGGATCGAACAAGAAACTGGTGAACATGCCGGTGGAAATAATCACCCACTCGGTCCGGGATTGAGCACGCAACAGGTCGCGAACATCCAGTTGCTCGTCAAACAGATCCTGAGGGCTGCCGCGGCCAATCACGTCGTAGTCGACGCCGAATTGCCACGGAATATAGCGTTTCACTCCCGACATGAGTGCGGCTTCGGTCAGTTTGCGCTGTGTCCCACGGCCCGCTGCAAATCCTACGCAGCTGATCACCGTGTCGAAGCGTCCGAGCACTGCAGCAAGCTCTTGCACGGAGGCAACGTTGATATCGGCTGTCTCGATGGTCACGCCCAGCGTCCTGATGGTATCGATTTCCTGCTGTTTTGCCTTGCTCGAACTCTGCACCGTGGCCTGACGCAGCAGCACGCTGATGCTCATCGATTCGGTTGAACGGGCGGCCAGTCCTTGCAGTACGGCAAGTCCCAGTTCGCCGGCCCCTAGTACCAGAATGCGTTGTTTGACGTTTGAAATAGCAGCCTGCATGGTAAGCCTCTTTTGTCGTACTTAACGTGAGGCCAGGGATCTTGTCATGGACTTTGAAGCGCAAAAAGTAGGTACATCCGTGATACCGAGTGGTCTTGATGCTCAGGACATCGTGCGGCTTTCGCAGGATGCGTGTCGTGCGCTTTCCGATGATGAGGATGGTCTCAAGCGCGATATCCTGGGTCATTCCGGTAACCGGTGGTCACTCGGCGTGGTGCATGCGCTGGGCGTCACCAGCCCGTTGCGCCATGCGGAGTTGCGTCGCCGATTGCATGGTGTCACCCAACGCATGCTCACTCACACGCTGCGTCAGCTGGAGCGCGACGGGCTTATCTCTCGTCACGACTTTGGCGAGAAGCCCTTGCGCGTCGAGTACGCTTTGACTGAGCTGGGAATGGGCTTATTGGTGCAGATGATTCCGCTGTGGACGTGGGTGATCGCACAGTCGGATGGGTTCAACGAGGCGCGCAAACGTTATGACAATCAGTGACGCATCTTGAGGTGAAGATGAGGCAGGGGAATTTTCGAGTCCCCTACCCTCTAGTCAACCTTTGAGTTGGCGGCTGTTTGCGTCGAGGCGATAAGGTCGCGTAGCCATATATGAGCGGGATCCCGGTGCAGGCGTTCGGGCCATAACATGAGCATTTCAAACCCTGGAATCGCGAGTGGAGGCTCTTGGACGATAAGTTCGGGCTCATCCCGCACCAGCCTTTCTGGCACCACCGCAACCAGATTGCTGTGGGCCAATGCCGAGACAAGCGAGTTGAAGTTGGGCACGGACAAGACGACTCGTCGCTCCAGACCTTTGGCGGACAGCGCCTGGTCCGTGCTCCCGACGAACCCGGCGCCATTGGGTGACATCACAGCATGTTCCAGGCCGCAGAACGCTTTGAGCGACAGCCGGGTTGCCAAGGCCGGATGATCTCGCCGCCCTGCCAGCACATAGCGTTCGTGAAACAAAGACCGCTGACGCAGTTTTGGGGGCGCTTCGTCGCGGGTGTGCAGCGCAAGATCAAGCTGGCCATTTTCAAGATCGTTGGCGAGGCTGACGGGATGTTTGTTCAACAGTGCCAAGCGGGTATTGGGGGCCAGACGCCTGAGCGACGCCAGCGATGGCCAGATCAAAGCCGTCGTTGCGTAATCACTGGCAGCAACCCTCCACGTCTGGCTGGACAGTGCTGGATCGAACGGTGCGCCAGGACTCAGCGCCCCTTCCAACGCTACCAGCGCTTCGCGTAGCGGCCCGCGCAATTCACGGGCGCGCTCGGTCGGCGACATGCCTCGGGGGCCGGGCAGCAATAATGGATCGTCCAGAATTTCCCGCAGTCGACCCAGCTGCAGGCTGACGGTCGGCTGGGCGAGATTGAGCAGCCTCGCCGCGCGTGTGACGTTTTGCTCGGACAGGAGCGCGTCCAATGTGACCAACAAATTAAGATCCAGACGACGCAAGGTATTGTGCATGTAAATACCACATGTTTCGGAAATTCATTTCTATCATACCGGGTTCGTCGCTACCGTGAGGCATACATCCATTCGGAGCCTCTTATGAAGCTGCTACTGATTTACGCCCACCCGGAACCTCGTTCACTCAATGGCTCGCTCAGGGATTTTGCAATCGCTCACCTGAAAACTGCGGGCCACGAGGTCAAGGTTTCGGATCTGTACGAGATGCGCTGGAAAGCGCCCATTGATAAGGACGACGCCCCAGGCTACGACCACGAAAAACCTTTCAACCCCGCAACCGAATCGCAGCGTGTATTCGCCGCTGGCACCCAGCCGACAGATATCGAAGAAGAGCAGGCCAAACTGCTATGGGCCGACGCCGTCATCTTTCAATTCCCCCTGTGGTGGTTCTCGATGCCAGCGATCCTCAAGGGCTGGGTCGAACGCGTCTACGCCTATGGATTTGCCTACGGTGTGGGCGAACACAGCGAAAGCCACTGGGGCGATCGATACGGCGAAGGCAGCATGGCTGGAAAGCGGGCGATGTTGGTGGTCAGCATGGGTGGATGGGAGTCTCATTACAGCGGTCGCGGGGTGAACGGCGCACTGGATGATCTGCTGTTCCCTATCCAGCATGGGGTGCTGTTCTATCCGGGGTTCACTGTAATGCCACACTTTCCCATCTATAAAACCGGGAAAATGGACGCCGCTCGTTTCGAGCAGCTATGCACGGCTTATGCGGCTCGGCTGGATAACCTGTTCGATGATGAGCCTCTGGCATTTCGTCGCCAGAATGCCGGGGACTATGAAATTCCGGCGTTGACACTCAAGCCGCATATCGCACCCGGACGTCACGATCTTGGAATCCATACCTATGAGGGCAGTACGCCTGAAGGTTAGAGGTCAGCACATCCACTCAATCCACCGTTATTGTTTTCAGGGACCATCCACGCATTCCCGCTATCCCTGGTCCCCGAAAATGCAGTTCTCCAAACACCCTCACATCGCACTCGGCCTGCTTTTCTCGGCGATGGCCGAATCCGCTTCCGCCACTGGCTTGCTCGACGATGCAACCACCACCCTGCTCGCCCGCAATTACTTTCTGAGCAACGACTACCGCTCGCCTTCTCCCTCCGGAAAAAACTCCAAACAGGAATGGGCGCAGGGATTCATCGGCACGTTCACCTCAGGCTTCACTGACGGCACGATTGGAGTGGGTCTTGATGCTCACGCTTTTTACGGGCTGAAACTGGACGGCGGCAAGGGGCATTCGGGAACGGGATTGCTGCCGGTGGACAGTGACGGTCGCAGCGAGCGGGACTACTCCAGTGCGGGTGGCGCGCTCAAGCTGAAAGCCTCCCGAACCACCCTCGCCTTTGGCGAAATGACGGTAGAGACGCCAGTATTCGATACGTCGGACAAACGTCTGCAGCCGGAGTACGCCACCGGGTTTTTACTCAACAGTCGCGAGATCGACAATGTGAACCTTATGGCAGGTCATTTCACGGCGTTCAAGAATCAGGACAGTGCATCCGGCAAGGACGATTTTCAAGGCTACGGCGCCAGCACTGACGCTGGCGGGATCAGTTTTGTCGGGGCTGATCTGTTCAGCGACAGCCCGCTGGGTGGCGCGCTGTATGCTTCTGACCTCAGTGAAACCTGGCATCAGTACTACGCCAATCTGCACTGGAAACAGTCCGGCGTGTTGCTCGATGCCAACGTCTACCACACCCGCGATACCGGTCAGGCACTGGCGGGAGAAATCGACAACACGGCGTTCAGCCTTTCGGGCAAATACACCTTGGGTGCCCATGCAGTGATGCTCGGCTGGCAAAGGATCGACGGCGATACGCCCTTCGATTTCGTCGGCGGCGACTCTATCTATCTGGCCAACTCAATCAAATACGCCGACTTCAACGGCGCCAATGAACGCTCGTGGCAAGCCCGTTATGATCTGGATTTCGGTGCGTTCGGCATTCCGGGGCTGAGTTTCATGACCCGTTACGTGTCCGGCAGCCATATCGACGGCACGCATGCGCCCAAGGGCGGCGCCTACAACCCGTTCGACGCGGAAAGCGGCGAGTACCAGCCTCAGCAAGGTGATGGCGGCCGTCACTGGGAACGTGATGTTGACCTGCACTACATTGTCCAGTCCGGTGCGGCCAAGAACCTTTCAGTGCAACTGTCCCAAGTCTCGCACCGGGCCAACAGCGCCCAGGCGGGTGATGATATTGACCGGATCTATGTAGTGGTTCAGTACCCGTTGGGGTTTTAAAGCCGGCCGTTACCCAAAGGAAACTGGCACGACGGCAATGAGAGGCGCAGATGTCGATTTCGAATCACTCCTCAAAAATCCGCCACCTTACCCCAAGCCGATCCCTTGAACCGATCCGGATGATAAGGCTTGGGATCAACAATCGGCGCAGCGCCACTGACAATGTCGGCGATCAAATGCCCTGCCCCCGGCCCTATTCCAAAACCGTGGCCGCTGAACCCGGCCGCCAGCACCAGGCCCGGCAAGCTGGCCATTTCTCCGATACCGGGAACGCCATCGGGGGTGCTGTCCACATACCCCGCCCAGGCGGCTTTTATGGATGAGTCTCGCAGCGCCGGGACCAGTTCCTGTGCGCGTTGGTAGGTCAGTGCGACTGCCGAAGCGTCGGCTGTGGGGTCGAGGATTCGCATCTTTTCCATCGGTGTCGGCTGGTCGAGGCTCCAGCGTTTCCAGCTTTCGTGGCCTGAGCGAATGCCTTCCAGCCCGCCCGGCGCGAGGTTGCGCCATCGGCGCATGAACATCGGCAGGAATTGCGTGCCATAGCCGAGGAGTTGAGGGGTTGGATCGACGCGCCCTCTTCCGCTGATTGCCAGTGTGTAGCTGCCATCGAAACGGCGTGTCATCGAGACGCCGGCGGTATGCAGTGCGCCGGGTATTTCTTCGCTTGGTGCGGAGACCGACAGTACGGTCTGGCGAATGGTCGCCTGAGGGAAGCGAATGCCGTACTGGCGACAGAACGACGACGCCCAGGCACCTGCGGCGAGCACGGCGATCGGGGTGCGGATGACGCCTTTTTCGGTCACGACGGCAGACAACCGCCCCGCCTCGGTCTCGATGCCGCGCACGGCGCAGCCTTGATGCACGGTGCTGCCGAGGGCCATGATGGCGCGCGCGACTGCCGGTGCCGCACGGGAAGGATCCGCTGTGCCGTCAGAGGGGGCGAAGACCCCGCCTTTCCACTGTTTGCCCGTTGCTTTGCCGTGTTCGGCAGCCTGCTGCGAGGTGAGCATGCGCGTGTCGACATTGACCGTGCGAGCAAACTCGCCCCAGCGCGCCCAGCCGGCGATTTCCTGTTCGTTGTTACTGAGATACAGCAGGCCACAGCGTGAGAAGCCGGTCTGCTCGCCGGTTTCTGCGCCGAATTGTTCCCACAATTCCAGAGCCTTGGTGGCCATCGGCAGCTCACGCGCATCGCGGTTCTGCTGACGGCACCAGCCCCAGTTGCGGCTTGATTGCTCTGCACCTATACGACCTTTTTCGATCAGCGCGACTTTCATGCCGCGTCTGGCCAGGTAATAGGCGGTAAACGCCCCGATGATGCCGCCGCCGATCACGACCACGTCGGCCTGCGTCGGTAATTCAGGGGAAGATTCTATGGCGGTCAAAGGTGCGGGCATGGTCAGAGGGTCCGTTCAAGGCTTCAGTGCGTGGGCGTGTTACTGATGTATTACACCACCACAGCGCCATGCATAGATGCTTGAAAGTAACCAGCCGCTGGCATGAATCACCGTTTGGCAGGGTTGCCTCGGCAGACTTTGCCGATGAGGAACATGTAGCCCCATTGCGGACAACAGGCTGTCATCTGTCAATTCGCACACGGCGCTTTTATTGCCGTCGTTTTCGATACTCTTATCGAAGATACTGACGTACTCAACGATGCACCCCTCTTGGCTCTTGAACGGAATCGAACACTGCAATGCTCAAACTCGCCGCTCTGCCGCTACTCGTCCTTCCCCTGTTAGCCTCCGCTGACTGTACCGAACAACTTGCAGACTGGGCCAGAGCCATCAAGCCCGATCTCAAGCTCGACAAGGAGCACGCGGTCTGCAAGATCAACCCGGCCAACGCCAGCCAGACACTGGCAGCCCTGCCGTTTGCCGAGAGTGTCACGGTAGATGGCGAGGGCGATTATGGGCTTGCGATGCTTGTGACGGATACCAATAGCAACAGGATCATCGCCCAGCATTATCAAAGTGCAGCGATCAGTTCAGACGCAATTTTTTTTGACGGTCTGACACTGGACACCGCTCGCTATCAGCTTGCACCGAAGCTGCGAGCATTTGGGGTCAGGGTAGCCCTTCGAAATTCATCCCGAGTCGTCACAGTGGACAGTACACTTCTGAATCTTTACGTACTTGAGGGTAAAACGTTACGTCCGGTGATGAAAGCGCTGGAGGTCAGCAGGTATAACGGTGAGTCGGATGGAATGTGCACTGGTCAGTTCACCCAGACCCAACGCACGCTATCCATAGCAGGTAAAGGCATAAATGGAATGGCCAATCTGCAAATAGACGAACAGGTCGTCAAGACACTACACAAGGTCAAAGGCGAAGAATGCGAAAGCACAGGCAGCAAACCTGTCGCCTCCAGGACGATTCTGAAATACGACAAGGGTCACTATGAAGTGCCCGATGAATTGTCATTCCTGGGGAGCTTATAAAACGCCTTACTGCTGAAGAATAAAATCTGTACTTGATGCTGTCCCGCTGGACGGCGTCAATGCAAACCCACACATGCCTCACTTCCCCCACCGCAACACCTCATAAGCCTTCTCCACCCCCTGCTCAGGACTCAGCAACACCGTAACCTGCAAACGCGCGGTAGAACCGCCCGGCATTTGCGCCGTGCTGTCGATCACCAGCACGTCCCCAACCGTCATGTCGACTGCGCTTTGTACCGGCAGATTCAGGGCCTTGCGCATCAACGGGCTGGCGAATGCAGGGTCGGGACGGTCATAGCCGCTCCACAGTGTGATTTCCGGCAGTAATCGAGTGTAAAGCGCCTGGGTCATGCCGGGGAGCTGGCTGAGTTCTTCCAGCAGTTTGAAAGGTGTCTGGCCGTCGTTACGTTTGGCCACGAGTTCCGTGCCGACCTGGCTGGCCTGAGCCTGTGTAGCACCGCAGGCCAGCGCCAGGCGGGAAAAATCTTCAGGGTCGGCGTTGTTCAGGTACAGCTTTCCGCTTTCGCTGTGCAAACGGATGAAAAGCCTGGCATCGTCGAACATCAGGGGAATTTCTCGTCCATCGGCGATCCATTTTCCGCGTTGTGCAGGATCATGCAGACCCTGAACCGCCAGCTCGATGCCCGCCTGCGCCGCCATCAACGCCTGGGCGTGCTGACGAAGCTGTAAGGCCTGACGACTCTCCAGTTGCACCCAACCAGCCAGCGAACCCAGCAGCAGGCTCAGGATGGCGAGCACCCACAGCACCAACAGCAATGCCACGCCGTGCTGACGTGAAACGCCTTTCATAGGTGTGCCTTGTCGGTGGCAGGTTCCAGTTTCAGCGTACTGAAGCGAGCTGCGCGTTGTGCCTGGGTAACGACAAGATCGAGACGAAACATGCGCGGCTGGCCCGTATGGGTCGGTTGTCGGGCGACGTTCATTTGCCATTCGATCCCGTCACCCAGGCTGCCCTGTTGATGCCCTTGAGTCAGCGGTGCCGAGGTTTGCTCATCCATCACGCTCATGGCCACATGGGTCAGCCGGTCGCTTTGCGCGACCATCGACAGGGAATGCGCGCTCTGGCCGAACGCGACCAGCACTACGGTGCTGCACAGGGCCATGAGTGTCAGCGCCGCGAGCATTTCCAGCATCGTGAAGCCGCTTTCGCGGCTTGCGTGTCCTGCCCGTTCCATGGTGGCCTGTCGCGGCACGGCAAAGCTACAGACGAACCGCCATGGTCACGAACGCACTGCGCGGGTTGCCCACTTGAAGAATCTGCAGGTCGCCTGTCGGATCGCTCGCGGCACTGGCGTCGGTGTTCAGGGTGGAGATGTAGCGCTTGTCGAACAGGTTCACCACGTTCAGCGACAGTGTAGTGTCCTTGACAGCGCCCAGCTTGCCGAAGTCATAGCCCAGGGTCGTGTTGGCCAGCCAGTAGCCCGCGACGCTCGAATCGTTGGTGTACGTGTAGTAACGCTTGCTCATGTAGCTGCCTTGCAAGCCCGCGTTCCATTGCTGCCAATGCCAGTCCAGGCTGCTGGAATACATCAGCTTGGGCGTGTCGACCACGGTTTTGCCTTTGACATGCACCTGGCTGGTTCCGCTCTGGTAATCGTCGTCGTAAGTGCTTCGGTTATAAGACGCCGAGTTGGACCAGCGCCAGTTTTCGTTGGGCGTCAGGGCGAAGGTCAGTTCAAGGCCACGGCTGGTGACCGAGCCGACGTTGGCGACGCTGTTCTGACAGATAACGATGCCGGTGCAGTTGGCGATCGCAACCAGGCGATTGTCGAATTTGGTGTTGTAGACCGCAGCCGAGGTCGAGTACAGCGGATTGCTGCGGCGCACACCGACTTCAACGGTCTTGGAAGTTTCGGGCTTGAGGTTCTTGAACCCACCTGCCGCATCGACGGCAACCTGCGTGGTGAAGAACGGGCTGTAGCCACTGCTGGGGAACGCGGCGACGTTCTCGGAATACGAGGTGAAGACCTCGTCCTGATCATTGAGTTTGTACGTCGCGCCCAGCTGCGGCAGAAAGCGGTCCCGTGCTTCCAGCGAGCCACTGGCGTAACCGCCGCCCTTGCCTTCTGCAGTCGAGGTGGTGACCGTGTTCTTCGCACCGAACTCCAGCTTCAGGCGGTCATCCAGCAAGGTGTAGCTGTCGCGCAGATAGAACTGCCGCGTCAGGTCGTTGTAATCCTGGGCAAGAACGGTCGCGACCTGCGGGAGACCCTTGGTTTTCACAATGTTGTTCTGCGGCGCAGTCCCGGTCGGGTCGAATAGATAGCGACCGATGTCGTTCTTGTTCGACTGAATCCAGAATCCGCCTTGGATCTCATGCTGGCCGAGGAAATACGTCAGCGACGTCTGAAAGCCCGACCGGTTGATGCCATACACCGTGCTGCGAATGGAGTTGGTGGGCACCGTGGTACTGCCGCTGGTGAAGGTAAACGGGTAGTAAGAGTTGCCGCGGCCCGAGTCGTGGTGGTGATAGACCGCAGCATCCAGCAGCAGATCGTCACTGAGCGAGAAATTGCCACTCAGGATATCCAGTTCATCGTCACGCAGGCTGCTGCCGTTGTAGGTCGCATCCCCCGCACGGGTGACGCCGCCGGTAAAGATGCCGTTGGCCGCATTCACGGCGCGGGTCCAGTCCGGCGTGTAATAGCTCCAGTTGTAACCCAGACGCCTGATCATGCTGCTCGACAGGGACGGCAGGCTGGCCTCGTTGTGGGTCGAAGTGCTGTGAAAGAAACTCAGGTGGTTGCTGCCGAAATCGTAGGTAACCTTGGCGTTGACCGCGTCCGATTCCTGCGGGTTGTCGTGGCCTTTCCAGGCGTCGGCGTCGTAGGTTTCTCCGGAAATGTAAGCGGCCAGACCGTTGTATTCGCCGGTGTCGAACCGCACAAACGTGCGTTTGGTTTTGTAGTCGCCAAAGGTCTGGGACAGGCGCGCGCCAAGCTCCTTGTCGGGGTTGGAACTGGTGAAGGCAACCGTACCGCCCAGATTGCTGTTGGAGGCCGTGCCCAGCGCGCCGATACCGGCGGCCACTTCACTGCTGGCGATGTTTTCCGCAATGATCGCCCGGGTAATGCTCAGGCCGTTGAAGTTGGCAAAGCTCATGTTGCCCAGCGTGACGCCATCCAGCGTGTAGCCCAGGTGGTGCATGTCGAAGCCGCGCAGACTGATGCGCTGACTGCTCTCCTCCCGCCCCAACGGGTCGCCGGACTGAAAGCTGACCCCTGCCAGACGCTGCAGGACTTTCATCGGGTTGGTGGCGGCCGAATACGCCTTGATGTCCTTGTCACTCACCCGCTGCACCTGGCGCGTTTCGCCCTGGCCGATGACGGAAACCGTGCCCAGCGTGGTATCTGCCGCTGCGGAGACGGGTTCCTCGGTCGGCGTCGCGGTGTCCTGCGCATAAGCCGCCAGACTTAACGTGTGCAAACCGATCAATAGCACCAGGCGTCGGATGGGGAAACGTGACGCGTGCGTGGTCGATAACGTGATCATGAAAGGATTTCCAGGACGTAATGAGTCGACAGGTTCCGGCCCGCGTGAGGGCTGGCCGGGATTATTGGATTCAAGGGCTTTCGGTGATCACCGCGAGCCGTGTAATGCCGGAGCGCTGCACATCCGCCAGTACGCGGGCGACTCGTCCGTAGTCGGTTGCCGTATCGGCGCGCAGGGTCAGCGCGACCTCCGGGTCTCGCGTATGAAGGGTTTGCAGGGCATCCGGCAGTTGCTCCTCGACCAGAGGCTCGCCATCGACAAACAGACTGCCGGTCGCGTCGATACTGATCGCAACCGGCTTGGCGTCATCCAGCGGCGCAGTGGACACGGTCTGCGGCAGGTTCAGCGGGATGGCGTTGGTCAACAAGGGCGCGGTGACGATGAACACCACCAGCAGCACCAGCATGACGTCGACCATTGGCGTGATGTTGATATCGCTGATCGCGTCGTCGTCATTGCTCGATGAAAAAGCCATGTCATGCAACCCCGCTGAGGTTGCGGACGCCGTCACGCTCACCTTTCAATCTGAAAGCATGGCGCTGGGCGCGATTGAGCAGATCAACCGCGAACGCATCCAGATCGGCAACCATGAGCTTCACGCGACGACCCAGGAAGTTGTAGGCCAGCACCGCAGGCACGGCGACGGCGATGCCGACACCGGTGGCGATCAGGGCTTCGCCGATAGGCCCGGCAACGATCGCAATGCTGGCTGACTTGGCGGTACTGATGGCTTGCAAGGCATGGATGATGCCGAACACGGTGCCGAACAGGCCAATGAACGGTGCCGTGCTGCCGATGGACGCGAGCACGATCATGCCGCTTTCCAGGGCGCGTCGTTCACCGTGAATCTGCTGATGCAGGCTGCGCTCGAGCAGTTCCTGACGACTCCAGCTGTCGGTCGGCTCGTGGCCGTCCTGACCATTGGAGAGCGCTCGGGTCGTTACCTGCGCAAGACGCGCCAACTGGCTTTTCTCCGGGCCGCTGCGCAATGCCGCATCAAAATCCTGTGCTGCCCAGAACGCCTGGGTGTAGTGCTTGTTCTGGCTTTTCGCCCTTCCCTGCTGCCAGGCCTTGAGTAACAGCACGGCCCAGGTCGCCAGTGAAAACAGCAACAGAATGCCCATGGAGCTTTGCTGGATCAGGGTTGAATAGTCGATTGTCATAGTGAAGCCTCAAGGAGCGAGAGTGAAGGCAAGCGGAACGTTGACCCAGCCATCGACCGGAGTGTCGCCACGCTTGGCAGGAGTGAATGACCATTGCCGCACCGCCGCTTTTGCCGCGTCGTCGAGTGCCGGGAAACCGCTGGTCTGCGCCACTTCAACCTGATCCGGATGGCCGCTGGCCAATACATGCACACGTAACAGGGTCGTGCCCTGCTGATGGCGCTTCGCGGCGGCGGGCGGATACACCGGCGGCGGGTTGTTCAGGTAACCGGCGCGGCCAATGGGCGCAGTGGTTCGTGGCTCCGGGCTCGGTGCTGGCGCCGGGGCTGCCTTTGTAACGGTCTGGGGCGCCGGAGGGGTTGGAGGCGCGACTGGCTTTTCGGCCACTTGCGGCTTGGCCTGTGGCTTGGCAGGCACCGGTCGTGTCGCTGGCTTGGGCGTGGGGGCCACAGGTTTGGGTGGCTCTACCGGCGCAGGTGGCGGCGGCGGTGGTGGCGTCGGTTGTGCCACAGGCGGCGCGGGTTCCGCTGGTGCCGAAGGCACGGGCGGTTTGGGCGCAGAGACCATCTGCATGGCGATCGGCATCGGTTGAGTGATGGGCGGCAACGGCTGCGCAGGCATGTTGTGCAACAAGAGAAATCCACCCACATGCGCGCTCAGCGCGATGACGCAGACCAGCGCAATGTGACGTTTGCCGATCGGTGGCACCGCCACTTCCGGCAACGGCGCGGCGGGCCTGTCGAATGAGTGTGCTGCAAGGTTTGGTGCCGACGTGTGTTCGCGAAATTGTTGCGGCGGACGTCTGGATGAAAGTAACGCAGGCATAACATCACCAGTTCAGTGCGGAATACCGAAGAGCGGGCCGCTTTTTAAAAGTTGGGCGATGCTACTATGGGTTTTATGTAGTTAATGTGACGGTGCGGAAACTTGCTATTAAGTTTCATCTTGGGTGCATGGTGGCCTGTTAGTATTAACTTGGTATGCTGCGCGTCATCTATTACTCAGCGCGGGAAAGTGTTTATGTATGACGGTTTTATTCTGGTTTTATGACCTGTTTGGTTTGCTTTAAGCGATTTTATAATGTTGTTTTTTTAGCTTTGTGATTGGCCGGGCGCTTCTTGGCCGCCCGGACAATGCATTGAAATACAGAGGATGCTTCGGAGTCAGGTGATCAGTTCGAAATTAATGCCATGTTTCGACGCCCATTGTCTTTAAGTGCATGCATGGCGGTCACTGGGTCATCGCTGATGATGTATCGAAACGCATCATGTGCGGTATGTATGATCCAGTGAAGATCGGGTCGATTGTCTCCGGTCTCTTTACCAAATCCCTTCTTGGATTCCCAGTGCCAAAAGGCAGGGCCTGTACAGCAATGACCGTCAGCTGCAAAATACTGATTATTTTTGGTTTCAGGGACGGGCTGGTAAGCGCCTACGGTTTTGCCGTTGCGCAGAAGCCCTGAGTCATATTTCTGCATGATATTGTTCAGCGGAAAATGCAGTGTGCTGTCGAATTCCTTGAGTCGCACCTCAGTTGCGTAAACATAATTCTTGTCGTAGTAGCCTTGCCAGTTTCGGAGCAGATTCGCTGGTCCGCCGCTGGTGTCGATCGCGTCAGCGCCGAACACCGGAATCAGCCTGAAGCGGCTGCCTTCGCTTTGAACATTGATGATGCCCTTGGCTTCGAAGTCACCGGCCGTCATGCCAATCGAGTTGACGGGCATCTTGAAATACACCCAGCGTTCAGCTGGCGTCCCCCACGCGTTGGTGTGTGCTTTCACGATTTGCCAGGCTTTCTTCGCAGCCTCGATGTTTTTCACGTCAAGTAAAAGGATCATCGCAATCCGATTGTCCTTGATAGCAGTCAGAACGGCGTCGAGGCTCGGCACGGTCTGATTGGTGTATCCCGTGCGTAATGGATTGCGAAGTACCAGCCTGAGTGTATTTCCAAAGTAACTCGACAACGCAGGATTGTAGCCCATACGAGTATAAGGGTCGTAATCACCCGCACGTCCGGCTGTGAACACGTCGGTGGTTCGGCCTAGATTGCTGTCATGTAAAAGAATGACGTTGCCGGCGCGGTCGAGCTGCAGATCAATTTCGGAACACTCAATTCTCTCTTGATGCGCCTTCAGGATAGCCGCAATCGAGTTCTCCGGTACATCACGCGGGGATTTGGGATCCGTGGCAGTGCCATGCAACCCACGGTGGGCGCAGACAATAGTCAGGTCATTGTGCGCACTTTTGAGAACATTACCGATTTTGTCAGTGTTGTACTCTTCGGCAAACGAGACGCAGGGAGTAATTAGAACAGCACTGGCACAGGCTAAAACCCATCTCGGCATACGTAACATAAGCTTGACCTCCTTCAAGTGAGTATCACATCAGTCGGGCATTGCCGATGGCAGGTTCTGGCCTGTCATCGCTTCCACATACACAGAGGGTGGTGCGGGAGGTGGTTGCGTGGGGGACGTCAAGGCGCCGGTATCCGAGTCGTAGGAAAAGATCTCTTCGACATCGTCGATACTTACCTTGAGTCGCCCTTGCTGCAGGTCATCATCGACTCTTAGAACGTGTCTGAACCCGCCGGAGCAGGTGATGCTGGCTCCGTTCGCGAATCCTGATCCTTTGGGTTCCAGGGGCTCGATCGTGCACGTTGCACCGTCGGGACGACTGATCTGCAGCCAGCCCTCTGGCGTGATTCGATGGGTATAGACCGGCTGACCATCCGGGCCCAGGGTGGTGAACGCAGCGCCGCGCTCGAAGCGCCTCTCGGGGGCATCGCTGCCCTTCACGCCCACGATATTGTGTGTCAGCACACCGTCCGTGCCGACGTAGTAATGCGCGATTTGCGTTCCGGTATTGCCCGGCCAGCGCAAATGCATGTGGACGTGAGGCGGTGCGTCTTCGTGGCCGTGCGGCGCATTGGTATCGAAGCCCATGATCTGGATCTGACCCAGCCCGTGCTGCTGCACGTAACGGCCCAGATCCAGATCGCGCAGGACTTCTCGCTGTGCGAACTGCAATACGTTGGCCGCAGCACGCTGAAGGGATGGAAACTCTCCCTGGGCGTAAGCTCCGGCGCGGCGTGCAGGATCGGCATGCTCAAGGCGCAATACCATGCCGGGTTCGACGATATGGGTCGATACCTGCGCGGCGGTGATTGCGTCTGCCGCCAGTGGTGGAAGTGCAACGATCAGATGCTTGCCGTCGAACCGGAACCCGATGTCGCCCGCCTCCAGAATGACACGGGAGATATTCGCAACCGCTCCGTCAAACGCCAGTTCCAGTGTGCGTGATCGAGGCACTTTGAGTGCAATGATGGTTTCGCGCGGATTGTCGGCATTCCACAATTCATCAGTGACCGGTTCGCACGCGACGCAACTGGCCGGGACAAACTGAACACCGGGTCCGTCTGTACGCTTTACGAATTTCAGGACCACGATAACGCTGGGGTTTTTAATGGGTAAAAACGCAGCCATTGCCATGCCTGAACCCAGCATTGCACTCGTTGCGAGGGCCATCGTCCAGGACGCCGTCATAAGTGTGACTTCCGTAAAAGTCCCGGAATGTTTAAATGACATGCGCTCATAAGTCAAAGTGCCCAAGTTGGTCAGTTGATGATTGCGTCGCCATTGCACGCTCGTTCGGCATGATGGCAACTAATAAGTTCTTCAAGATGAGCGATAGGCACGCCGTTGGCGGCGAAAATCTGCAGTGTCGAAGACTGCCTACCGCTCTCTAAAGTTTTTATAAGTTGAGGGCGCAGTGGCCTCTGCTTGCTCTATCTGTTTTTACGGTACGTAGCCGATATGACAGATTGAGGACGTCATTGCCCGACCTTTATTGATTTTGCGCTCGGCATAGAGAAGCAGTCATCATTCTATGGTGGCTGATAAAGCCCTTCAGGTTCGCTGACGGATCCAATGTTTTAGTTCTTCCAAGGGTTGATGCGCTGCACTTTCCTTCAAGTCTTTTCCGTCAACGCGTGATGTGACATGCCTTGCAGCCTGAGTACATCGGTCTGCCAAAGCTGAATTCAATCGAATTTACCGGGTTCACCCATGACTAAAACCTGTGAGTTCTTTCCCGGGAAAGAATGCCAATTACAGGCTGGAGCATGCGCAAGTGAGTAAATATGAAATAAACGTCATCCGGGTATTGCAGGCCACTTTTCTGATTGTTGTTGTACTGCTGGGCTGGGCGCCGCTGGATCGAAAGACATGGTTGATGGAAAACAGCGTAGTGGTCCTGTGCGCTGCTGCGCTCTGGTTCTGTCGCCACAGGTTTTACTGGACAACAAAGTCCTGGGCACTGGTGCTGGCTTTCGTAGGCTTGCATGAAGTCGGCACACATTTCACCTATCCGCAGGTGCCCTATGACCCTGCGATCCAGAAGATGACGGGTGTCAGCATCGATCAATTATTCGGCTGGCAACGCAATCAATATGACCGCTTTGTGCATCTGGCCTACGGGGTGCTTGGCGCCCTGCCCTTGCGCGAAATCGTGACGGTCAAATGCAGGCTTCAGGGTGCCTGGGCGTCACTGATTGCCTGGTCGCTGGTGCTGTCCACTTCAATGCTTTACGAGCTGATGGAATGGATCGGTGGCGCATCGTTCGGTCAGGGTGGATCAGCATTCGTGGGGGCGCAGGACGATTTTTGGGATGCGCAAAAGGATATGGCCGCCGCTGCGGCGGGGTCGCTTCTGGTGCTGGTCTGCAGAGGTCACGCGATACGCGAGAAAACCGGGATCAGCAAGCCTGCGTGACAGTCGTCTGGTGTCAGCCAGATGCCAAAGCCGCTTGCATCCTGCCAAGAAAGATTTCTTCGGCCGGGTTGCGGACCTGATGGGCGCTCCACATCAACATGACCGACACCTCGCATACGCGTGATTCAGGCACCAGTCTTCGCAGCAAACCCTGCGCCTCGTACTCCCGGCACAGGTGCTCGGAAAGAGCGCCAATGCCTATGCCTGCCAGCACCATGCGCAGCACTTCTCCAGTGTTCGAGGATGACGCAGCTATTTGCTGACGGATGTACGGGTTGCCGTAATGCGCTGACAAAGGAGACACCATGCCACCCAGCGACTCGCCGGAAAAGCTGACGAATCGTGCGGACTTCAGGTGTTCGATCGTCACCATTTCCTCATGAAACAGCGGATGAGCATGACTGCAGTAGAAAAACACCTGCTCACGGCTCAACTGGCACTGTTTGATATCAACTTCCCCGGGCTGGTTGATGCCTATGCCGAACGAGGCTGTATTTCGGTGAAGTGCACTGACGATTTCCTGCGTCGTAGCGACTTCGATATTGAAGCTAATACCGGGATACGTGGCGTGCATGTCCCTCAGAACCCTATCGTACTCCGGACTTTCGACACCGCTGACAGTCAGCAGGCGAATGACGCCTTTGACGGCCCCCGCTTCACTGCCGACAACTTCATCGATTTCCCGAATGCTTTGCCTGGCTGCGAGTGCGATTTTCAATACCGACACGCCGGCTTCGGTCAATTCAAATCGATGGCTGTCCCGCTCGATCAAGGTGCTTTCCAGCTGCTCTTCAAGACGCTTGATGGCCTGGCTGACAGCAGGCTGAGACAAGTTGAGCCGCGATGCCCCCTTGCTGATGCTTTTCTCGATGGCGACGGCACTGAATGTCTTGAGCAGGTTCCAGTCCATACGCTCACTGACAGAGCGAGGCTCGCTTGAACTCACCCGATTGTTCGGTCTGAAACCCATGGGCTACGGCTCATATTGGTTGATGCAATACACAACATAACAAAATGTGAATAGGCAGCCTGATCGTCTTTTCATAGGGTGCGGGCAGCAACCACTACCACGAGCCTGACGCAATGAAAACGTTTGAAAGTATGTCTCCACAGGAATGGTCGACCCGGTGTGATCTGGCAGCACTTTTTCGACTGCTGGCGTATTACCGCATGACGGACCTGGTCGACTCCCATGCCTCGGCCTGCATCCCCGGCCAGCCCGATGTATTTCTCATCAACCGATACGGCGTACCGTTCGAGAAAATGCGTGCCAGTGATCTGGTCAAGGTCGGTTTTGACGGTGAACCAGTGCCATCGGGCGACCGCTCGGAGACGCTAAATGTTGCCGGTGCCGTGATCCACTCCGCGGTTCATGCAGCCCGTCCTGACATGAACTGCGTGATCCACACCCATACCGCAGCAGGCATCGCCGTCTCGACACTCGAGGAAGGCCTGCCGCCCTTGTCCCAGCACGCCATGAAGTTTTACGGTCGTCTCGCCTATCACACCTACGGCTCTTTTATAGATACGCAACAGGAACAGCAGAACATGCTTGATAGCCTGGGGGATTCCAGCGCCATGCTTTTGCGCAATCATGGAATCATCGTCGGCGGACGTACCATCGGTGAAGCCTTCCACAGTGTTTACATGCTGGAACGGGCCTGTCAGATCCACGTCACCATCAGAAGCATGAATCAGAACATCGTCACGCCTGATCCTGATACCTGCAGAAAGACCAGCGATACCTTTGCCGACGACTACGACAGTGGAATCGTCGCGCTGGCATGGCAAGGTGGATTGCAGATCATCGCCTCTCAGAAAGACCAGTACTGCTGCTGATTCATCTGCCGTGGTTCTCTTGAAACAGACGACTTATCCGCACCGCGTCACATGCTTGACCGACTGATACGCCGCAAGTCCCCAAGGCCCGAGTTCACGCCCGATGCCACTGCCCTTTGTGCCGCCCCAGGACGTTTCGACGAAGACGGCCTGGATCGAATTGATCCAGACGTGGCCAACCTCCAGCGCATCGGCCACTCGCTCGGCGCGCTGGATGTCTGCGCTGGCCACCGTGGCGACCAGCCCGAAACGGCTGTCGTTGGCAAGCGCAATGGCTTCGTCTTCAGTGCTGAAACGCCGGGTGCAGAGCACGGGGCCGAAGATTTCTTCAGTCCACAAGCGGCTGCTGTTCGGCACGTCGGTGTAAACCGTAGGGCTGACGAACCAGCCCTGTCCTTGCCGGTTTGCCTTCCCGCCTGCCAGACACGTCAGTCCCTCTTGTTCGGCGATTTCGAAATATTCTTGGACCTTGCGCCACTGCGCCTGGCTGGTCAGCGGACCCATGTCCACTTCGTCGACCAGAGGATTACCCACACGCATGTTCTGAAAAGCAACCTTCAGACGCAGAGTCAGCGCCTCGGCGATCCCCTCCTGGATCAGCAACCGCGAGGTGGCCGAGCACATTTGTCCGGCGTTCCAGCAGATACCGGCAACGATCCACTCCACAGCCTGATCCGGGTCACAATCGTCGAACACGATAAACGCCGATTTGCCGCCCAGCTCCAGCGTCACCGGCCGACAGTACGCTGCCGAGTTGCGCATCACCTGAACGCCCACGGCGTTGCTGCCGGTGAACGACAACTTGTCCAGACCTGCGTGTTCGCTAAGCGCCGCGCCGGTCTCGGCCTTGCCGTTGACGATGTTCAGCACGCCAGTCGGCAAGCCCACATGCTCGGCGATCTGCGCATACGCCAGTTCGACCAGTGGGGTTATCTCCGAAGGCTTGAGGATCACAGTGCAACCCGCTGCCAGGGCCGGGGCGAGCTTCCAGGCGCTGGTCACCAGCGGGAAATTCCACGGCACGATCAGGCCGACCACGCCCACCGCTTCAAGACGCGTGCGAGAGGTAAAACCGGGCACTGGCAGCTGCACATCGCGATGTGAGGACTGGGTTTCAATCAAATTGGCGTAGTAATTGAACGTCGCCACCGCATCGTCCAGATCCACCTCGGCTTCATGGCGAGGTTTGCCGTTGTTGCGCATCTGCAGTTCGATCAACGCTTCGCGACGCTGGGCAAGCTGCTCGGCAAAGCCACGCAGCACGGTTGCCCGATGGGTGACGGTCGTTGCCTTCCAGGCGGGTAACGCAGCTCGCGCAGCTGTCACGGCCTGATCAACCTGCGCAGGGCTCGCCGACACCAGCTCTGCGAATGGCTCGCCAAGGGAAGGATCGTAGACCGTGAGAACATCGTTGCCCTCGCCTGCCTGCCACTGACCGTTGATGTAATGCGGGGTATTCATCGGGCACTGCTCCTTGAAACGGGATTGCGAAGGTCCGGCTTTCGGGGTTCAGGGGGCAAACGGCGGCGCTTCATTGACCTCAATGATCAACGGCCGGTCGCCTGGAGCTTCGCGCAACAGCGTTTGCAGGTGTGCGTGGTCGAGGGCACGTTCGGCCAGGCAGCCAAAGCCTCGGGCGATGGCCACAAAATCCGGGGTGTAGATGTCCACGCCCAGCGGTGTGATGTCGCGCCGTTCCATGTAGCGCTTGATCTCGCCGTAGCCCTGGTTATTCCACAGCAGCACGATAATCCCGACCCGCGCTTCCACGGCGCTGGCCAGTTCCGGCAGCGTGAACTGAATGCCGCCATCACCCATCAGGCTGATCACAGGCACCTTCGGGTCAGCCAGCTTTGCGCCGATGGCGGCTGGCAGGCCGTAACCCAGCGTGCCGTAGCCGGTCGATGCGTTGAACCAGCGCCGTGGGCTGTCGAGGTCGACCAGATGATTGCCGCTGTAGACGGTCTGGGTCGAATCACCGACAAAGCGTGCGTCAGGCAGCACTTCAAGGATGCAGTCGAACAATCGCCGGTAATGCGCCCAGCCGCTGAAGTCCTCGACCAGTTGCTTTCGAACCTGCGCCGCCTGCTGTGCGCCTGGGCTGTCGATACGGGGAATCCGGGATGGCAAGGCGTCCAGCAGCGCCTTCATGGCCAGTCGCGCATCACTGACAATCGATAGGCTCGGCGGATGGTTGCGGGTCAGTTGCGTGGCGTCGATATCGATGCGAATCAGCTCGCCGCCAACCCGGAAGTTGCCGTCGAACACCACGTCGTAATCGGTTTCGCCCAACTCGGTGCCGATGGCCAGCACCACATCGGCGTCCAGCGCCAACTGCCTCACCGGAACCAGTGACTGGTTGCTGCCGATCAACAACGGATGATCGCTCGCCAGCAATCCCTTGGCATTGATGGTCAGCGCGGTCGGCGCGTCGAGACGTATGGCCAGTTCGCTTGCCTCGATTGCCGCGTCCACACAGCCGCCGCCCAGCAACAGCAGCGGCTTTTGGGCCTTCTGAAGACGTTCGGCAACTTCATGAATCGCTGCCGGGTCCGGCGCTGGGCGAGCGACCACTTTGCGCGGGCGCACCTGCAAGTGATCGGCAGCTGCGGTGATGATGTCCAGCGGCAATTCGATGTGCACCGGTCGCGGCCGCTGGCTATCGAACACCGCAAACGTCCTGTCCAGTACGTAAGGCAGTTCATCGACGTCCATCAGCGTATGGCTGAACGCGCTGACACCCGCCACCATGGCGCGCTGATCCGGCAATTCGTGCAGGTAGCCGTTGCCCAGCCCCAAACGGGAGCGCTCGTTGACGCTGGAGATCACCAGCATCGGAATCGAATCGGCGTAGGCCTGGCCCATCGCGGTCAGGATGTTGGTCATGCCCGGCCCGGTGATGATGAAACATACGCCGGGTTTGCCACTGACCCGCGCATAACCGTCGGCCATGAACCCTGCGCCCTGCTCGTGACGCGGGGTGATGTGACGAATGCTGCTGGACGGCAGGCCACGATACAGCTCAACGGTGTGCACGCCGGGAATACCGAATACGGTATCGACGCTCCAGGCTTGCAGCTGTTTGACAAGAAACTCGCCACAAGTGGTCATGCCATCGCCTCCTGTTCCAGGCCAATGAAGCGGCGTACCCGTTCATGGCCGTCGCTGCGGATCTCGGCGGGTGAGGCATCGGCGGCCACATGACCGTTTTCCATGAACACGATGCGGTCGGAAATCGACAGGGCGAAATCCATTTCGTGAGTCACGATCAACATGGTCATGCCCTCTTCTGCCAGGTCACGAATGACATTCAGCACATCGCCCACCAGTTCCGGGTCAAGTGCCGAGGTCGGTTCGTCGAACAGCATGATGTCCGGCTCCATGGCCAATGCGCGGGCAATGGCGACCCGCTGTTGCTGGCCACCCGACAGTTGATGCGGGTACTTGTCGGCATGGGCCAGCAAGCCC
Source organism: Pseudomonas viridiflava (assembly GCF_900184295.1). Classification (NCBI taxonomy): domain Bacteria; kingdom Pseudomonadati; phylum Pseudomonadota; class Gammaproteobacteria; order Pseudomonadales; family Pseudomonadaceae; genus Pseudomonas; species Pseudomonas viridiflava. The sequence continues at coordinate 3,021,478 of NZ_LT855380.1, read as the reverse complement.
ACCCGGTCTAGCAAAGCATGGCCTTTGCGGCGCAGTTCACTGGAACTGGCCAGTCCGTGGTAACGGGGGGCCAGAATCACGTTGTCGAGGATGGTGCGGTGCGGAAACAGGTTGAAGTTCTGGAACACCATGCCGATGCGCCGAATGCCTTGGCGGATTACCGGGGAGTCCGGGTGCTTGCCAGCGGCGATGAAATCATTGCCGAACAGCACGATCTCGCCCTTGTCGATGCTTTCCAGGTTATTGACCGTACGGATCAACGAGGTCTTGCCGGAGCCTGACGGCCCGATGATGGAAATCACTTCTCCGGGGCGTACGGTCAGATCAATGCCTTTGAGCACTTCATGATTGCCGTAGCGCTTGTGAATGCTGCGCAGCAACAGCGCATCCGGTTGTCCGGGGATTTTCTGAACAGCAGGCTTGCCCTTCGCGGTCGGTTGACGAAGCGCAGCGGCCTGACTGTCGTCCAGCGTCTGGGCGTTCTTGCGAGACAGATCAAGGTGCCGCTCGGCCCACTGCAATAGCCAGCCGAACACGGTGACGATCAGCACGTAATACACGGCCACTGCGGCGAGGGTTTCCAGCACCAGGAAGTTCTGCGCATACAGGCGCTGGCCCACCAGCAGCAACTCGTTCAGCGAAATGACCGACACCAGCGAGGTGAGTTTGACGATGGTCACGTATTCGTTGGTCAGTGTCGGCAGTGCAATGCGTATGGCCTGCGGAATGATCACCAGCCGCTGAGCGCCAAGTCCGCGAATACCCAAAGCCTTGGCCGCTTCACGCTGGCCTTTGAGTACCGATAGCAGTCCGCCGCGATGGATCTCGGCCATGTACGCGGTTTCGGTCAGCACCAGCGCGATAAGCCCGGAATAGAACGGCTGCGACAACACACTGCCGGTCGATGGGAACAACTGCGGCAGGTTGTAGACGAACACCAGCAGCACCAGTAGCGGGATGCTGCGAAACAGCCAAACGTAGAAATGTGCGGGTAGGCGCAGCCAGGCGTGGCTGGACAGCTTGGCGCTGGCCAGCACAAAGCCCAGCGCAAGCCCGAGCGTCCATGCCAGGGTGCTCAACTGAACCACCGTGACGCAGGCTTTCCAGAAAGCGGAAAACGAAAACAGCGAGAAGAAATAAGCCCAATCGAATGCCATGTTGACCTCGGTGCAGCGGGTGAAGGTGATGGCCGGTGTAGCTGTGGCGTTGACCTGCAGATGTCGCGACATTGCGAAAAGCTTGTTTGTAGGAGCGCGCTTGCCCGCGATGGCGTTAGCACAGTCGCTGATTGATCGTCTTAAAGATCGCATCGCGGGCAAGCGCGCTCCTACCGTCCGGTGTCTGCTGTGCGTCCTGGTTATCTCAGGAGCACAGCACCATCACTTCACGCAGGCTCAAGGTTGTACTTCTTGAGAATCTCGCCGTACTCACTGCTTTTCTTCCACGCGTCCACCGCACTGCGCATCTGCTCCGCCAGCTCGGTGTTGCCCTTCTTGATGTAAATGCCCAGCGTCTGCGGATACAGCGATTTCTGCGAGCTGATCACAATACGGCCACGGGCCTTGTCGATGATCATCTGGGCAGCAGCGGAGATTTCCAGGTGCGCCTGGATGTTGCCGGACATCAGTGCCTGGGACGCCTCGGCAGTGGTCGGAAATTCGCTGATGGCGATCTCGCCCTTGTTCTGTTTGGCGCAGTGATCGGCGGACACGGCCTTGAGCTGGTTGATCCAGTTGGTGCCCTGTTGCAGGCCGACTTTCATGCCGCACAGGTCTTCAGGTTGCTGCGGCTTGGTCGTGTTGTCGCTGCGGACCATGATCGCGGCACCGACCTGCGCGTAAGGAATCGCTTCGGCCTGTTTGGTGCGCTCGTCAGTGATGTACATGCCCGAAATGATGGTGTCGAAGCGGTTGGCGTTCAGGCCCAGGATCAGGTTCGGAAAGCGCGTGTCGACGAACTCCACTTTCAGGCCGCCCAGCTGTTTGGCCAGCGCAGCGGAGACATCCGGGTCAAAACCGACCACCTTGTCGCCATCGTAGGACTCGAACGGCGGGTAGGAAATCTCCATGCCGACCTTGAGTGTGCCGGGTGTTGCCGTAGGCGCTGCGTGAGCGACGCCGGCGAACAGGGCCAGGCCGAGAATCGAAGCGGCAAAGCGCGAAAGCGTGGTGTTTTGCATAGTAGTCATTCCAGATTGAGGGAAACGGCAGGTCACGAAGTCACGCTCTGGTTTTTCAGGTGCCCGAAGCTTGATGGCTTTCTGGCGCGTTCCGGCAGGGCAATTTGCCCGCTGGCCACGCGCTGGCGAAGGTATTGATAGGTTTGCAAAGCCTGGGCCCACATGTGCTCGCCGATGGCGATTTCCTCGTAGCCCTGCCCGGCTGCTGCGAATTGCGGCAAGGGTTTGATCAGCGTGTGGTAATCGCAGGCATAGAACAGCGGAAAGGAATAACGCTCTTGTTTGACCTTGCGCACTCGGTGCGCGGTGGCCACGAAGGCCCCGCTGGTCATGACCTCAAGCATGTCGCCGATGTTGACCACAAACGCATTCGGCAACGGCGGTGCATCAATCCACTCGCCCTTTTCGTTCATGACCTCGAGCCCCGGCTGATCAGCCATAAGAATGGTGAAGCACTCGTAGTCGGTGTGGGCGCCGATGCCCGGTGCGTCTTCGGCGGTGGCGTCGAACGGGTAATGAATCAGGCGAAGTTTGGATGGCGGGAAACAGGCCATCTCATCGAAGTAATGCTCATCGAGACCCAGCGCCAGAGCAAAGCCGCGAAACAGCTGACGCCCCAGGGCGAAGACAGCCTGGTAATAAGCCTGCACGGCGGTCTGAAATCCGGGCAACGTCGGCCAGTCATTCGGACCCAGCAACGGCGTACCGGCGATCACCAACGGGTTGTTGGCGGGCACTTCAAACCCGACATCGAATGCTTCCTTGTGGTCCGGCCTGCCTGTGCCATACACCTCTTCACCTTCAGGCACGAAGCCCTTGTGGGTCTGCGAGGCACCGATGTAATGACGCATCTTGGCGTCGATCGGCTGGGCGAAATAGTGCTCGGCGGCGCGGTGCAGGTTGTTGATCAGCGCAGGCTCGATCCCGTGCCCGGTGATGTACAGAAAGCCCACCTGACGGGCAGCCTCACCCAGATGCTGAGCGACTGCCTGACGATCCTCCAGACGCTCGCTGAACAGCCCTTGGATATCAACCACAGGAATGTGCGTGAAAGCAGGACGTTCACTCATGACAGCGGCCTCGCGGATGGATTGAAGAAGGTATTGAAGTGCTCGCGCTCGGTACGACCCATCCAGGCGTTGAGGCGCCACAGATCGGCGACTGGTACATCGGTAAACGGCAGGTGATGCAGATAGCCGTCGGGGCCGAACTCCGGGGTCATGGTCGTGCCGCTGTAGCCTCGCGCCTGCTGCGATGTCCAGATGTCGGCCCAGTGCTGCTGATGAAACGCCAGCGCCTCGGCATATTCCGGCGCTGCCGGATGTGGCACCTGCGGACCCTGGTCATAACCGACCCGCGCCTGAATGTGGTGCACACGCTCGACGAAAGCGCGCAAATCGTCAGCCGGATCGTTCAACAGACGTTCGCACGTCACCACCCAGTGGCTGATGTCGCTGGTGAAACGCAGGTCCGGTACCTGCTCGATCAATTGCAGGGTCAGCCAGGGATTGAACAGCGAGCGCGCCCGATGAGTTTCGAAGCTGCACACCAGGCCGCTGCGAGCGGCAATCTCCAGCGCCTCCCCGAAAAAGTCCACTTGCTGCGCCAATGGCCAGCGGTCGTTACCGGCCAGCACGTTGACGAAGCGCGGCTCCAGCTCTGCTGCCAGCTGCAACTTATGGGCGAAGTCGTCCAGATGCTCGGCGGGCGTGGCGGACTGAGATGGCAGCACGGGCGTCGAGGTGAACAGAATGGCGATGTAGGGCACCTGGTTGTAGCGCAGAAAGGCCCCGAATGCAGCGCGCTCTGCGCCTTCTTCAGGGATGCGGGCTTCAAGTCCATCGAAACCTGCGGCTCGCGCTTCATCCAGCGCCTGCTGCCAAGTGCCTCGGTAGCCCCATAGCGTACGAAAGAGTTCCAGTTTCATGAGCATGCCTCATCGTCTGCGCCCGCTTGGGGAGCAGCACCGATCACGAGTGGACGGAAGCCGGTTGTACCTCGTTGCTCATCGCCTTGCGGCCGAGCACCGGGTGCGCGCCTTTTGGGCCGTAGACCCCGGCAGGCTCGGGAAAGGTGCGTAGCAGGGTCAGGTACAACAGCGTCGCCAGGCCGAGTGTGATCGGCAGGCTGATGTCGATACCGCCAGCGAGCTCACCCAATGGCCCCACAAATTGTCCCGGCAGGTTGACGAAGCACAGGCCGGTCGCCGCACTGGGAATCCAGGCACCCAGCCCGCGCCAGTTCCAGCCATGGTGGAACCAGTAATGCCCGCCCCGCTGACCACGGGTGAACACTTGCAGATCGTCGGCGTGATAGAAGCCACGACGAGTGATGAGTCCCAGAATCATGATCACCATCCATGGGCTGGTGCAGGTAATGATCAGCACCGCAAAGGTCGACACGCTTTGCACCAGGTTGAAGGTGAAACGACCGATGAAGATAAAGGCAATGGCCGCAATGCCGATCAGCAATGTGGCTCCGGCACGGCTCAGCAGGCGTGGGAAGATGCTCGACATGTCCAGCCCGGTGCCGTACAGCGCAGTAGTGCCGGTAGACAGCCCACCGATGACTGCAATGAGGCACACCGGCAGAAAGAACCAGGCCGGCGAAATCGCCAGCAAGCCGCCGACATAGTTATTGGCTTCGATGTATTGCGGTGCCTGACTGGCCACCAGGGTCGCCGTGCACAGGCCGAACAGAAAGGGAATCAAGGTGCTGGCCTGAGCTGCCAGCACCGCGAGCATGATTCGTGCTTTTGACGTCTCACGCGGAATGTAGCGCGACCAGTCGCCCAGAAACGCGCCGAACGACACCGGATTGCTCATCGCCAGGAGCGCAGCGCCGACAAATGCCGCCCAGAAACCGGGCTGGTGAAGATCGACGCTGCCTGCGTATCCCGCATCGAACGGGCCGGCGAACGCGAAGATGCCCAGCAGAAACAGCAGGCTCGACGCCCAGACCGCGATCTTATTGACCCACAACATGAAGCGGAAACCAAAGATGCACACCACCAGCACCAGGATGGCGAACAAGCCGTAGGCCAGTCCCAGACTCAGGTCATTTTCCGGCAGACCGATCAAGCGCTGTGCGCCGCCCACCAGCGCGTCACCGGAGCTCCAGACCGACAGGGAAAAGAATGCCACCGCCGTCAGCAGCGACAGAAACGAGCCGATGATGCGTCCATGCACGCCGAAATGCGCGCCGGAAGAGACTGCGTTGTTGGTGCCGTTGAGTGCGCCGAACAGCCCCATGGGTGCGAGGATCAGCGCTCCAACCATCACGCCAAGCACAATCGACCAGAACCCGGCCTGAAACGACAACCCGAACAGCACTGGAAAACTGCCCAGCACTGCCGTGGAAAAGGTGTTGGCACCGCCGAAGATCAGACGAAACAGATCCAGCGGGCGTGCATGACGCTGGCTGTCGGGGATCTGCTCGACGCCCCAGGTTTCGATTCGGGTTTTGTCGGGTTTTTCGGCACGCGTCGAATGGCTCATGTGTCGCTCCAGCACCTGTCACGGTTGTTGTAAGGCCAGCGCAGGCACGCTGACCCTTTATGGCCGCCCGTTAACCCCGGGCGGAGGGTCGATCTGATTATTCTTCTGTCACACGTAATCGGTGTTCATGCCAAGAGGCTCAACGGCGCACCACGCCCGGCAGCACGCACAGCATTTCGTACAGCAGATTGGCGCCCAGCAGTGAGGTGTTGCCGGTGGTGTCATAAGGCGGTGAAACTTCCACCAGATCGCAACCAATCAGGTCCAGCCCTTGGCAACCGCGAATGATCTCCAGTGCCTGAATGGTCGTCAGGCCGCCCACTTCAGGTGTGCCGGTGCCTGGTGCCCATGCGGGATCGATGCCATCGATGTCGAACGACAGATACACCGGCCCGCCACCGACTTTCTCGCGCACTTCAGCCATCAAGGGTGCCAGAGACTGGTGCCAGCATTCCTCGGCCTGCACCACACGGAAGCCCTGTTTGCGGCTCCAGTTGAAGTCCTCGGCGGTATAACCCTGGGCGCGCAGGCCGATCTGTACCACGCGCTCGCTGTCCAGCAGGCCTTCCTCCTGGGCGCGGCGGAAGGTTGTGCCATGGGCGATTTTCTCGCCGAACATGTGATCGTTGACGTCGGCGTGGGCATCGATGTGCACCAGCCCGACCTTGCCGTGTTTCTTGTGAATGGCGCGCAGGATCGGCAGGGTCAGGGTGTGATCGCCACCCAGCGTCAGCGGAATGATGCCGTGGCCGAGAATGCGGTCGTACGCCTCTTCGATGATGCGCACGCTGTCCAGCAGGTTGAAGGTGTTGATCGCCACGTCGCCGATATCGGCCACGTTCAATGAATCGAAAGGTGCGGCGCCGGTGGCCATGTTGTACGGGCGAATCATCACCGATTCGGCGCGAATCCCGCGTGGTCCGAAGCGAGTGCCAGGGCGCAGCGACGTGCCGACGTCCAGCGGAATGCCGACAAAGGCCGCGTCCAGACGGTCCAGTTCTTCAGGGGCTTGCACATGGGGCAGGCGCAGCATGGTGGCGATACCGCCAAAGCGCGGCATCTCATTACCGCCCAGTGGCTGGTGGAAAGTCTTGTCCACGAAGGGCCTCGCGTTGTTCCGATAAATGTGCGGCCATTCTGGTGATGGCGTGGGAGCAGAAGAATCGCTGCCAGCAAATACTCAGTTCAGAGATTTCTAAACTATCGCCGATTGTCGTCGTCGGCGTTTGGCAGGCATGATGTGTGCCGCACAAGGCTGCTGATATGCGCAACAGACACCAGCCGCCGAACCACCGACTGCCCACGGAGCGCCCATGTCCTCTGCCTTGCCCGACCTGAAACTGCTGCGCATCTTCGCCAGTGTGGTACGCCATCAAGGGTTCGCGGCAGCGCAGCAGGAGCTCAATCTTTCCACGTCGGCGATCAGCACTTACATGAGTCAGCTCGAAACCCATGTGGGGCTGGTGCTCTGTCATCGGGGTCGCGGCGGTTTCAATCTGACCAGCAAGGGTGAGCTTTTCCATCAGGAAACCCTGCGACTGCTGGCAGAGCTCGAAGGTTTCGAACGCTACAGCGCGGCGCTCAAGGGCGAACTGCGCGGCACCCTGAATCTCGGTGTACTGGACTCGACAGTCAGTGACCCGGCATTGCCGCTGGCGGATGTCATCGGGGCCTACAGCAAGGAACACCCGGCGGTCCATTTGCACCTCTCGGTGCTCAGCCCTGCGCAACTGCAACTGGGTGTGCTGGAAAACCGTGTGGACCTGGCCATTGGTTCGTTCTCTACGCGCATGAACGGTTTGATGTACCAGGCGCTGTACCGCGAACAGCACTGGTTGTACTGCAGTGACCGGCACGAGTTGTTCGAGCAGCGCCGTATCCCGGCAGAAGTCATCACCCAGCAACGCATGGTCGGGCGTGGTTACTGGAGCCAGGCCGAACTGGCCCGTCACGGCTTCAAGGACAGCGCCGCGACGGTCGAGTCAATGGAAGCGCAGTTGATTCTGGTGCTGTCAGGCGCTTACATCGGCTATTTGCCGGAGCACTATGCGCAGTTCTGGGTGGATCAGAAGCGCCTGAAGGTCTTGCTGCCCACCACATTTGGGCATCAGGCCCCCTTCTCGCTGGCTCTGCGCCGCGGCCGTGTCAAAGAGCCTTTGATTCAGAGTTTCAGAGACCGGTTGAAAACCTGGTTCAAGGGATAGCGTCTTCTACTGCTTATACCGATGCGCCGTGCGTAAATCCTCAGCCGCATCCGCCTTGTGCTTCTGCCGTTTGGCGAGCCACAGGCACAACCCTGCCCAACCTCCGGCGACCGGCAGAATCAGCGTGGCAACGATGCCGAATCCTGCACCCATTGCGGCCAGCCCCACCGACAGCCATCCGCTCATCGCGTCGCCACCTCGATACACCAGCGTTTCGATGACATTCTTGGCTTTGTACTTTTCTTCGCGACTGACCACGGTCCAGAGCACTTCCCGCGCCGGGCGCACTACGGAAAATTCAATGGCGCGGCGCAGACCCTGCGCCAGCGCGACGGTGGTCGGTACAGGTGCCAGCGCCATGGCGGTGAATGCGACAACGGTCGCCAGCGGTAACGTGATCAGCGCGCCGCCGACGCCGATCATGCGGATCAAAGGACCTGTCAGCAAAAGCTGGAACGTCAGGGTCAGCGCCGACACGATCAGATCGACGACCGCAAAGAACTGTGTCCTGCTGGCCACGTCCGAATAGCTGTCCGCGACGATACGGCCTTGCTCGAAGTACAGAAAAGTCGCAGCGGTGGTGTGCAGGAGCATAAACAACACCAGCCCCAGCAGGTAAGGCGAGCGTGAGATCAACGTAATGCCGGCAAGCATGCTGCCGCCCATGCGGCGATCCACGCGCAAAGGATCAACAGACTGCGCCTCGGTGCGAGCCAGAAGCGCGCGATGGCAGCGAACAGCCAGTTCCAGCAGCACGGCAGCGGCCAGGGTCAATGCAATAGGCCCAAGGCGCGACGCCATGGTCGCAGCCAGCAACGGCCCGATGAAGGTGCCCAGTGTGCCGCCAGCGGCGACAAAGCCGAACAGCCGCTGCCCCTGCTCACTGGAAAACCGATCAACCAGCACGCTCCAGAAGATCGACACGATGAACAGGTTGTATACGCTGATCCAGACGAAGAACACGTTGCCGACCTGCACCGGCGCGACCCGGTTCGCGATCAGAACGCCGAAAAGGATCATCGTCAGCGCGATGCATCGATAGATCAACGGCACGAAGCGTCGTGTCGGCAGTCTGGACACCAGCGCGCCAAACAGCGGGACCATCAGCAGCATCACCAGAAAGGTCGCGGTGAAGAGCCACTGGAGTTTGTCGGCACCGCCTTCCAGGCCAAGCGCATCGCGCAAGGGGCGTACCAGGTAATAGCTTGCCAGCACGCAGAAATGGAAGGCGAAACCGAGCAATAAAGCAGCTCGCTCGCCCGGTCGCACATTGGTCCACTTCAGCGCTGCTGCGCGAATCATGAGCGAGAGCCATGGGGCGATGTGGTCGGCATGGGATGTGGCTCCGCAGTCCGGTTAAATGCAAAGGCAATGTTTTAAAGACATGAGGCATTTTCCACCGTTCAGTGCCCACTGACGAAACCGTGTTATTTGAAATATGGCTTCACTATGACGTCGAGTGAATAACGATATGCCTGACGTCGATTTGACCAGCCGGTCAACATTCCCTACCGTGACCGACCTTTTTCCCGGCCCGAGACACTGATGACTACCCGCTCCAAACTGCCTTCAACCGTCTACCTGCTGGGTCTGACGATCTTTTCCCTGGTGACAGCCGAATTCATGGTTGCCGGAATGATGCCTGCGCTGGCCGAAGCGTTTTCCGTCAGTCTGGCGCAGGTCGGCAATCTGATTGCCTATTACGCGCTGGGCATGGCGCTGGGCGGTCCGCCGGTCACGGTGTTGCTGCTCTCCCGAGGCATCAGCAACAAGCGGGCATTGGTCTGGCTGCTGACGTGTTACGTGATCGCGGGCGCTGTTGCGGCAGCGGCACCCAGCTACGCTGTCCTTGCGGTGGCACGTATCGTCATGGGTATCTCGAGTGCCGTGTGCATCGGCTTGTGCATGACGATATGCGCAGGTCTGGTGGCGCCTGAAGGTCGCGGGCGCGCGGTTTCGGTGGTGCTGGCGGGGTTGATGTTGTCTCCGGTGATAGGTGTGCCCATGACCACCTGGGTCGAACAGCATGTCGGCTGGCGTGCCAGTTCCTGGGCCGTGGTCGCGTTGGCGATGCTGTGTACGGTCCTGGCGACACGTCGCCTGCCAGCCATTCAGAAAGGCGGCGAGCCGCCCCTCAGTCAGCAATGGGCGGGCTTGAAAAATCGCACGTTGTGGGGCGCTTACATCACCAGCGGCCTGATCATCGGCGGCACCTTCGCTGCGTTCAGTTATTGCACGCCGATCCTGATTCATGAGGTCGGCATTGCGCCGACGCTGGTTGCTCCTGTTCTCGCCATCTATGGCGTTGCCAATCTGATGGGCAACATGATCGTCGGTCGTTTCGCAGACCGCCACACCTTCCCTGCCCTCGCCTGGGGCCTTGCGCTGATGGTGCTGGCATTGGGTGGCTTTGCCCTGGCGGGCGATCATCTGTGGCTGAATCTGGGCTGCTTCTTCGCGCTAGGCCTCACAGGTGTCGCCTTGAACCCGGCGATGGTTGCGCGGGTGATGAAGGCGGCCGAACCTGCGGCCATGGTCAACATCCTGCATACTTCGGTGATCACTGCGGGCCTGGCGTTTGGCAGTTGGGCGGGTGGTGCCGTGATCGATGCCGGGTATGGTTTGCGTTCGCCGCTATGGGTTGGTGCCGCAATGGCGCTGGTGGGCTTGCTGAGTCTGCTGCCTGCGATGAAGTCGATTAAACGTGAACAAACGGCGCCAGAATCTGCTGAATGCGTTTCGTAAAATGCATTACTTAAATAATGTGATCATTAAGATATAACCAGAAAGACTTTTACAGCGCATTTCTACACGGTTAGGTTTACTTCAGACCGACCCCTTCCTCCAGGCGGAGGCACACGATCAACGATACCCGCCGCCTGGAGCCTGCCTTTAATGCCCCCCTCTGTCTCTTACCCGCAAGGCTGCTGTCCCCGCCTGAACCCTGGGCGGTGGCTCGTCGACCCTTGGGCGGTCGCTTCCGGCTGCCGTTCTGAAAATGATGCGACCCCTACAGGAGTACACCCATGAGCAAGCAACGCCAACTGAAACTCGGTGCAATGGTTCATGGCGTCGGCCACGGCTGGGGCGAATGGCGCCATCCGCAGGCCCTGGCCAATGCCAGCGTCAATTTCGACTTCTATAAGCAGCAGGCGCAATTGGCGGAAACCGCGAAATTCGATTTCGTGTTTATCGCCGACAGCCTGCACATTCATGAAAAATCCAGCCCGCATTACCTCAATCGTTTCGAACCGCTGACCATTCTTTCTGCGCTGGCGGCCACCACGCATCACATCGGTCTGGTGGCGACCGTCACGGTCAGTTACACCGAACCCTTCCAGGTCGCCCGCCAGTTCGCCTCGCTGGATCACATCAGCGGCGGCCGGGCTGGCTGGAACGTGGTGACGTCCTGGCTAAGTGGCACGGCCGACAACTTCGGCAAGGCCGAGCATCCGCCGCATGCGGTGCGTTATCGCATTGCCAAGGAGCACGTTGCAGTGGTCAAGGGCTTGTGGGACTCCTGGGAAGACGATGCTTTCGCCTACAACAAGCAGAGCGGCGAGTTTTTCACCCCCGGCAAGCTGCATGCGCTGGACCACAAAGGTGAGTTCTTTGCGGTCAAAGGTCCGCTCAACATCGCTCGCTCGAAGCAGGGCCAGCCGGTGATTTTTCAGGCGGGCACTTCCGAGGATGGGCGTAATTTCGCCGCGCAGAATTCCGATGCGATATTCGTCCACGCCGAATCGTTCGAAGAAGCCCGCGCCTACTATCAGGATTTGAAGCAGCGTGCCACCGGGTTCGGCCGCAATGCCGATACGTTGTCGATTCTTCCGGGTATCCGTCCAATTGTGGGTCGTGATGAAGCCGAGGTGGAAAGCCGTTATCGGCAGGCTGTGAAGCTGGTGACCATCGAAGACGCGATCGTCGCGCTCGGCCGACCGTTCAACGATCATGATTTCAGCCAGTACCCGCTCGACGCACCGTTTCCCGAACTGGGCGATCTGGGTTCCAACAGCCAGAAAGGCGGGTCGGACCGCATCAAGCAATTGGCCCGTGACGAAGGCCTCACCCTGCGCGAAGTCGCCCTACGTTTTTCCAGACCGCGACGCGACTTCGTCGGAACACCTGAACAGGTCGCAGACGCCATACAAAACTGGTTCGAACAAAGCGCTGCCGACGGTTTCATCATCAACTCGCTGCTGCCCGACGGCCTGGCGTACTTCACCGAGCTGGTCGTGCCGGTGCTGCAACAGCGCGGGCTGTTTCGTGATGAGTACAGCGGCGATACGCTGCGCGATCATCTTGCTCTGGACGTGCCGCCCAATCGTTATGCCGGCGTCGCACAGGAAGAACACAGCGAGGCACTGGCATGAGTCAGCTCGTTATCGCCAGTCAGTTGGATGAACATTTCAATGAGGTCATCCGCCAACGCCTGGAAGCTGTCTTGCCGGACGCTCGGATCATCAGTGTGCCCACCGGGGTGCCCAGTGATCTACCGCCAGAAGTCAGCGTACTGCTGGCGCGACCGATCAACGTGCGGGGTTATCAGGCACCTGATACCGCGCCTCCCGGCTGGCCCTATGGCTTGAAGTGGATTCAGGTGGTGTCGTCGGGCATCGACTTCTACCCTTCATGGTTTTTCGACGGCCCGCCAGTGAGTACCTCACGCGGCAGCGCGGCAGATAATATCGCCGAATTTGCCCTTGCGGCGATCTTCGCAGCGGCCAAGCATCTGCCGGACATCTGGGTAAAGGATTCGCAGTGGAATTTCACCGCACTGACGCCCCTCAAGGGCAGCATCCTGGGGATCCTGGGGTTTGGCGCGATTGGCCGCAGCCTGGCGACCAAGGCCCATGCGCTGGGCATCAAGGTGATTGCGCTGCGTGAAAGCCAGACGCCGTTCGAGGTGGCGGGTGTAGAAGCGGCACGGGACGTTCATGATTTGTTCGCCCGCTCCGACCATCTGGTACTGGCAGCGCCGCTGACCGCTTCGACCCGGCACCTCGTCGACCGCGCCGTGCTGGAGAGTGCCAAACCGGATCTGCACCTGATCAACATCGCCCGGGGCGGTCTGCTGGACCATGAGGCGTTGCTGGAAGCGCTGGACACGGGTCGCGTCGGCCTAGCGTCGCTGGATGTCACCGAACCCGAACCCTTGCCGGACGGCCACCCGCTTTACGCTCACCCCAGGGTTCGGCTTTCACCTCATACCTCGGCGATTTCCAGCAACAGTCACCATGAGATTGCCAACAGTTTCCTGGCCAATCTGGAGCGCTACCTGAAGGGCTCGGCATTGGAAAATCAGGCGAACGTGAAACGCGGGTACTGACCCGAAACGTAAAAGGGCTTCGACGCCTTCACGTCGAAGCCCTGTGTTCGTAAAGACTTTCTAGGCGGTCCTCGCCGCTATCGCTTCGACTTCCACCAACGCCCCCGGCAACGGCAGAGCCACAACCTGCAAGGCAGTACGCGCGGGTTTGTTCGGCTGCTCAGGCGTTCCGAAAAATTGCGTGTAGCCGGCCTGCAGGCCCGCGAAGTCGAGCCTGCCGCCGGTTTCTTCGGCGCCCACCAGAAAAATCCGCAGTTGCACGATGTCGCCCAGGTCCAGGTCCTGCTGCCTGAGGATGGCGCGCAGCTTGTTGAATACCGAAACCGCCTGCACTTCGGTATTGCCGTAGGCCGCAGGTGTTCCGGGCTGAGCATGAGGGTTGGCAAGGTCGGGCAAGGTGCCGCTGACGAACACCAGACTGGCGGAGGCTGGAACGGTCACGGTTTGCGAGATGGGGAAATCGCCGACGCTGGTGCGTTGAATGCTGTCGCTCATGGATGTTGCTCCTTGGAGGATGGATTTTCGGGAATGGGTACAGCGTCACACCGCAATCGCTGCGGTGTGACGCTGCTGAACTACCTGTTCAGCCAGTTGCGCAACCACATGACGTGCCGAATTGGCGGCTGATTCCTGCCAGATGCCGACGCCGCTCTGCACCAGACCATCGCCGGCGAAATACACCCGGCCGTGGCCCGCTTCAAGCAACGCGCTGGCGTCGGCCGGGAAATGCTCGCGTTGCAGCCATGGGCCTTCGCTGAACGGGATCTGCTCCCAGGACACTGCCAGCGGATGGCGCAGGTGCCTTGAATAACCTGGATGCAAAAGCTCAACGGCCTCGCGTGAGGTGGCGTGCTGCACCTCCAGAGGCAGCTTGCCGAAGGCTGCGGCGCCCTCGCCTGTCACGTAACCGGCAACCAGCAGGCCTTCGGCGGTATTCAGGTCGTTGCTCGGGTACCAGAGCAGGCGCGCCGGGTGTTCTACCCAGGACAGTCCGCCGTAGGTGCGGTAATCGGTTTCCCAGAACCGTGGCGATTGCCAAGCCACTTTGGTCGCCTGATCGTTGCGCGTACTCAGCAGCGCTGTCTTGATAGGGTCGCTGAAGTCGGTGTCCAGCTCGGCCAGCAACGGCAATGGCAGCGTGGAGACCAGATAGTCGGCATGAGACACCTGTTCGCGGCCACTGCGTTGATCGTGCCAGGTAACGGTCACACCCTCCGGGTGCTGACGAATGCTGTTTACCCTGGCGCCGAGCTGCACCTGCCCGGTCACGCGGTGGTAGAAGGCATCGGTAATGCGGTCCATGCCGCCGACCGGTTGGAACATCGTGGCCGAAAACTCGGGAAATTCGGTGTGCAGCAACGCGCCCCAGAGCTCGGGATGCAGCAGCCGCTCCAGCGTCAGTGGAACGACGCTGCCCGGCAGCGCCCCCGGATGGCTGGCCGATTCAAGATGCCCGGCACGGAGGCTGCCTTCGTACGTCAACTCCTGGGACAAATCGCCATACACCTGCAGAAAAGCCAGCAGGCGGCTTCGTTCTTCGGCGCTCAGCAGATCGTCAAGCGCATCTCGCTGCACAGCTTTAGCCAACAACCCCGAGACGTGGCCACGGGCGTCGTTGATCGCCTGCCCGGCAGAGAACGCCGGTCGATTCAGGTCCGGACGCACTTGCGCGCCGTGGCAGCTGTTGACCAGCACCTCCAGCGGCACGCCCAGTTCGCTGCAGTAATCGAGCAGGGTTCGATGCTGACTCGGAATTCGGCCAGGTCCTGCGTTGAAATATATGCCTTGATCGAATGCCACCGTCTGCGAGCGACCGTCCTTGTAGTCCACACGGTCGCCATTGCGCAGCGTCCACGTTCGGCCACCCACCCGGTCGCGGGCTTCGAGCACCTGCACGTCGAACCCGGCCCGTTTCAGCTCCAGCGCTGTCACCAGCCCGGCAATCCCGGCGCCAAGCACAAGTACGCGGGTGCCCTGCCCCAGTTCCTTTTGCAGTTTCAAGGGCTGGGGTCTCCGGTGGGACGATGGCCCCAGCCCCAATACGGCGAGCGCATCCTTGACCGCCTTGTCGCCGCCCACGGCAGCGAGGCTTGAAAGCGCTTCACGTCGAGTCAATCCCATCTTTATTGCTCCCTGATAGATGTCAGTCCGGAAGACCGGGCGGGTTGATCAGCGATGTGTCGATGCGCTCCACATCCAGGCCCCAGCGCTTGAGGACCTGATCGTATTGGCCTCCGGCAATCGCGCCCTCCAATGCTGTATTGATCGGT
Organism: Pseudomonas viridiflava; assembly: GCF_900184295.1. Classification (NCBI taxonomy): domain Bacteria; kingdom Pseudomonadati; phylum Pseudomonadota; class Gammaproteobacteria; order Pseudomonadales; family Pseudomonadaceae; genus Pseudomonas; species Pseudomonas viridiflava. The sequence goes on along the minus strand of NZ_LT855380.1, from coordinate 3,005,999 downwards.
CGAACCAGCCCGTTGTCCTTGCGGGTGGTCACGGCGATGTCGGCTTTCAGCGGCCAGCCGCCATTGACCACGCCGACGCGCTTGATGCCGCCGGTGATCGCCGCTGAGTAGGCATAGATCGAGTTGGGACCGAACAGCGCATCGCTGCGTCGGGACTGTACGGCCAATTGCGCGGCGGCCTTATCGTCGAAGTACTGCAGGATCGCGGGCGCAATGCCGGCCTTTTCGTTGGCTTCGTTCCAGGCCAGCAGGACCTTTTCCTGATTGGTGCCCGAACCGACGATGATCTTCAGGCCGGCTATGTCTTTGGCCTCCTTGATCTCGGTGATCGGGCTGGTGCTTTTGACGTAAAAGCCCAGCACGTCCTGACGATACGTCGCGAAGTCAAAGCGCTTCTTGCGCGCTTCGGTCACGGTGACGTTGCTGATGACCGCATCGTATTTGCCTGAGCTGACACCCAGCGGCCAGTCCTCCCAACTGGTCTGCACCACATTCAACTGCAGGCCCAGGCTGTCGGCCACCAGTTGCGCGGTGTCGGCTTCACTGCCGATGGTGGTCTTGTCATCATTGGCCAGCAGTGCCAACGGCGGCCCCGCAGTGCCCGAGACGGCCACTGTGAACTTGCCGGGCTGGGCGAACTTGAAACCTTGCGGGATCTGCGCAATGGCCGCTTCGTTGCGCGGTGCGTGGATGCGCGGCTGGTCAGGGCTCAGGTCGAACTTCGGTGCGCCGGAAGCATCCTCCTGCGCTGCAAATGCGGGCAAACCCGCGCTGACGGCGAGTGCCAGCACGGCCACTCGGACGGTATTCACTAACATGGGCTATCACTCCTTCGATAAGGCAAACGGGTTCACAGCACCTTGCCCAGAAAGGCAGCGGTACGTGGATGGCGGGGACGCAGAAAAACCTGTTCCGGGGGGCCCTGTTCGATCAACTGACCGTCGCAGAGAAACACCACGTGATCGGCCACTTCTCTGGCGAAACCGATTTCGTGGGTCACGATCACCAGCGTGACGCCCAGGCGGGTCAGGCCCTTGATCACGTCCAGCACCTCGCCGACCAGCTCGGGATCAAGCGCCGAGGTGGGTTCATCGAACAGCAGCACCTTGGGGTCGAGGGCCAGCGCACGGGCAATCGCAACCCGTTGCTGCTGCCCTCCGGAAAGCTGGCGTGGATAGGCATCGAGCTTGTCGGCCAGCCCGACTTTTTTCAGCAACGCCAACGCGTTGGTTTTGGCCTCGGCCTTGTTCCAGCGCTGATGGGCCAGCGGTGCCTCGGCGATGTTTTCCCAGACCGTGAGGTGCGCAAACAGGTTGAAGTTCTGAAACACGAAACCGACGTCAATGCGGCGCTTGAGAATCTCACGCTCCTTGAGTTCGTACAGCAGATCGCCCTTGCGCCGGTAGCCAACGTACTCACCGTCGATGGTGATATGGCCGCTGTCGACTTTCTCCAGATGGTTGATGGTGCGCAGCAGCGTTGACTTCCCGGAGCCTGACGGTCCGAGAATCACCGTGACCTGGCCAGGTTCGATGCTCAGGTCGATGTCCTTGAGCACCTGCTGACTGCCAAAGCGCTTGCCGACGCCTTGAATCTCGATGCGTCCGGCCCGCAGGTTCGGAGTGACGCTCACGGCTTCAGTCATGGGCGCTCTCCTTGAGCCAGCGACGCACTCGTTGCAGCGGCGTGGGCGGTAAAACGCGAGCCGTGCCCCGGGCGAAATAGCGCTCGACGTAATACTGCGCGCTGGTGAGGACAGTGGTAATGATCAGGTACCAGACTGTTGCGACGATCAGCAGCGGAATCACCGCCTGGGTGCGGTTGTAGATCACCTGCACGGTGTAGAACAGTTCCGGCAGCGCCAGGACGTAGACAATGGAGGTACCTTTGACCAGCCCAATGATTTCGTTGAAACCGGACGGCAGAATCGAGCGCAGCGCCTGAGGCAGGATGATGCGCAGGACCCGGCGGGACGCGGGCAGCCCCAATGCCGCTGCCGCTTCATGCTGGCCGGCATCGACGCCGATCAGGCCGCCGCGAATGATTTCAGCCGTGTAAGCCGCCTGCATCAGGCTCAGCCCCAGCACCGCAACAGTGAACTGGCTGAGCACGTCGACCGTCGACCATTGGGCGATCACCAGATCAGTGAACGGCACGCCGATCACGATGTGGTCGTACAGGTAGGCGAAGTTGTAGAGGATGATCAACACCAGCAGCGCAGGCATGGAGCGAAAGAACCAGATGTAGCCCCACGCTAGCGCTGCCAGCAACGGAGAGCCAGAGAGGCGCGCCAGCGCCAGCCCCGTCCCGAGCAGAATGCTGAAAACCGTACTTAAGAGGGTCAATAAAAGCGTCTGTGCCAGGCCGCGCAATACCGACGGCGAGAAGAACCACTGACCGAAAACGCCCCACTCCCAGCGTGGGTTGCTCGCCAGCGAATGACCGATGGCCAGCAGCACCATGGCCGCAAATATCGACCCGGCCCATCGCCAGGGATGACGGGACGGGACCACCCTCAGGGCCTTTATGGTTTCAGGTCTGGCTGCCGGTCTGGCCTGGCGCTTTGGTATCGGGTAATGACCCGCGTCATCGATGAGGTCAAAGGGTTTGGCGACTATAGGCATGGACGGTTCCTCGCACGCATGTACATATCAGGCTGTTGTTTGGGGTGTGGGTCTGGGGCGATTCAGAACGCATAGCTCAGGCGGGTGTAGTAGTAACCACCCGTGAAGCCGAAGGGCGAATAGGTGCCGTAACTGCTGACCATGGTGCTGCTGGGCACACCCTGCTTTTTGGGATAGATGTCGAACAGGTTCTTGGCACCGATGGCCACGTTCAGGGTTTTGGTGAGGTCGTAGCCCAGGTCCAGGTCGGTGATCCATTTGGCGGCATAGACACGGTCCAGCGAGCGGTCGCTGGAGGCGTTGACCTCCTTGTAGGCGCCATAGCGTGTCAGGGCCAGATTCAGGTTGAAGCGTTCGATGCGCCAGTCGCCGCCCAGAATCAACTTGGTCTTGGGCTGAACGCCCGTAATCAGGTTGCGCGCCTCACGGTCCATCAACTCGTAGGAGGTGCCCAGGATCGACGTGGACTCCTTGTAGTTGAGAATCTGCGTCTGATTCCAGTTGAAGGCAGCCGTCCACTTCAAAGAGCCGTACCGGCCGAGGTCCTGACGGTAGTTGCCGACCAGATCCACGCCTTTGGTGCGGGTGTCGGCGCCGTTGATGAAATACTGGCCGCCGGAGGTTGAGTTGATGCCGTTGTTGAGCAGCACCTGGGTCACTTCATCACCCAGCAAGGTTCCGGTCAGGGTGATGCGATCACGCAGGTTGATCACGTAGGCATCGGCCGTCAGGCTCAGGCGCTCTGTCGGCGCCAGGGTGAAACCCAGGCTGAAGTTGGTGGACCGCTCGGGCTTGAGGTACTGTGCGCCGAGCGCTTTTGCTGCGCCCGATCCGACGGGCAGAACGCCGTAGTTGATCGACTGGTAAGTGCCGTCGACGATGCCGTAAGTGGTCGAGCGAGCGCTGAACAGGCTGTTGGCCAGCGACGGCGCACGAAATCCGTTGCTTACCGTGGCGCGCACGGCAAATTGCGGGGTGAAATCATAGCGGGTGGTGAGCTTGCCGCTGCGTGTACCACCGACGCCCTGGTTGTAATGCTCGTACCGCAGCGCCGTGCCCAGATACCACTCAGGCAACGGATTGAATCCCGCGTCGACATAACCGGCGACGCTATTGCGCGAGGTGCTGCTGGCTTCGTCAGGGGAAATGCCATTGGTGACCTGCGCCCCCGACGACGCGCAATTGCCTGGCGCAACGCAATAACCGCCGTCGGCGTAGGAAGCCCAGTCGCCCTCTTGCACCTCATAAGTCTCGCGCCGATGCTCGAAGCCGTAGGACAGGTCCAGCGGTTTCTGCAGGCCGATGTCGAAACCGCGCTTGAAATCCAGATTGGTGGTCAGCTCGCTGGCAATCCAGGTGCCTGAGGTGAAGCTGTTGGGCGTCGCCTCGCCCAATGAGGGATTCTGGTTGTGCCAAGTGCCCTGCTCCGCCTCGTTACGGCCATAGGTGCTGGACAGGTCCCAGTCCCACTCACCCAGGGTTCCCTTGCCGCCAAATGCCGCCTGAAAATCGTCCTCTTCGATGTACCAGGTCGGCGCATAGCCGGCGGGATAACCGTTCGGGCCGGTCGTAATGGTATTGGTGATGGTCGGCAGACGAAAATTCTGACCCTGTTCGCCCTTGCGGTGCGAATAGGTGGTGAAGGAATACAGGCTCAGGCTGTCATCGACTGGCAGTTCGGCGTTGTAGCCCAGGGTCAGCAGGTTGGTCTTGGGTGTGCCATAGCCGCCGTAGGTGCTCTTGCCCGCCTGGCCAAGTGCCTGCTGTTCGGTGTAACCGTTGGAGGACGCCTTGTTGTCATCGTTCTGGCTGCGGGCGTCCAGTGCCAGTTGCACGATGCCACCCTCGCCGATCTCGAAGCCCTTGTTCAGGCTCTGCTGAACGGTCTGTTTTTTGCCGTCATAGCCGATACCGGCGTTGGTTACCGACGTTCCGCTGGTGTCGGCCTTTAAAATCACATTGATCACCCCGGCGATAGCGTCCGAGCCGTATTGGGCCGCAGCGCCATCGCGCAGCACTTCGACATGGTCGATGGCGCTGATAGGAATGAAGTCCAGATCGGCAGGCGCAGCGCCGGTGTTGATCCCGTTGATGTTCAGGGTCGCGCTGGTATGGCGGCGTTTGCCATTGACCAATACCAGCACTTCGGCGGCACTCAACCCGCGCAGGTTCGGCGCGCGGGCAATGCCACTGGCGTCCCAGCCGGTTTTTTCCGGCAGGGTCAGCGACGGAATCACCGCGCTCAAGGCTTCCATCAATCCGGGCTTGCCGGTGCTCTGCAATTGCCGGGCACTGACCACATCTATGGGCACTGCGCTGCTGGTCACCGTGCGTTGCCCGGCGCCGCGATTGCCGGTCACGACGACCGCCGACAGCGTGCTGTTTTCGCTGGCGGGCGCACCTTGGGCCTGACTACCGTCTGACAGCAGTGCGCCGCCGATGGCGACGGCCAAGGGGCTGAACCCTATGAGCGAGACCCGGCTTCGGGCGTGTTGTATGACTCGTTTCATGTCCACTCCAGAATGGCCGTCATCATCGGCCATGCTTCCAGCTCGCGCGGTCAGGTACTTGCGCCGTCACCTGAACAGCGCTCTCTATAAAGTTGCTTGGTGGAGGACGTCCTTTGCCGCGTACACGCGCAACGCGCACGACAGCCTGAGGTGCTCAGCCGTCGAAGCTATGCAGGAGGCGGAGCGCCGGAAAACAGCAAGATGGGTGCAGGACGCACAGGACTGGTAGCGCTGAACATGAACAGCGAATGACGAGGGTGGAAAAGCAACATACGTCGAACTCCCTTCCAACGACTCTGCTACAGGGATCAGCGGTGATCACCCTGTCATGCCGCGCAGTTTTTGGCGGTTGGCCGTGGCTGCGTTCTGCGGCATGGTGCGCAGATTCTTGATCGCGATTGGTACCATCCGGGGTAAGGGGTAGGCCGTAGAACTGCAACATAACGGAATGAATACTGAAAATATAATTCTATTTATGCATAAGCTAATATTATTAATATTTATCATATATGCATATTAATATTATATTTTCTGCATTTGTCTTGGGTATCGGAAGGCGGTTACAACGGCCGATCGCGAGTAACAGATGTGCGTCATATGTCGGTTCCGGGACAGCTATATGACGAGCGGCATTTATTAATCAGGGTAGCCGCCGATAAGCGCCGAAGTGACCCGGCAACATAAAACCACCGCGCTAGACACTTCAAAGGCTCGTATTCGCATGACCAGAACCCTGAAATTCAGCCACAAGATTCTGTTGGCTGCCTCCCTCATCGTCATCGCGGCGTTCACATCGTTCACGTTTTACAACGACTACCTGCAACGCAATGCTCTGCGCGCGCAATTGAAAGAAAACCTGAACCAGACAGGTGACAGCACGGCGGGCAACATCCGCAACTGGCTTTCAGGGCGGATCCTGCTGGTGGAAAATCTCGCGGAGAATGCAGCCGTTCCTCAATCGAGCGAGGCGCAGAATATTGCCCTTGGCCAGCCGACTCTGCTTTCTACATTCATGAGCATTTACGTGGGCAAGAAAGACGGTTCTTTCAGCACCCAGCCTCCTGACGATATGCCGGGTGACTATGATCCCAGAACCCGGCCCTGGTACACCGGCGCCATCGCAGCGGGCAAGACGACGCTCACCGAACCCTATCTCGATGCGGTCACCAAGGGCCTGATCGTCACCATTGCAAACCTGTCAAATCCGCGTCGGGAGTGTCAGGCGTCGTCGGTGGAGATTTGAGCCTGGAAACTCTGGTAAAAATGATCAGTTCGCTGCGCCTGCACAACGATGGCTACGCATTTCTGGTCGATGCCAATGGTCGCATTCTGGTCCACCCTGACGCTTCACTGGCCATGAAAACGCTGGCTGAAGTCTATCCGGTCAGCACACCCGGACTGTCGCAGGAACTCAGTGAAAGCGAATTCGCCGGCAAGAACCAGATTCTGACGTTTGCTCACGTGAACGGGCTGCCCTCGGTCGACTGGTATGTCGGCGTGGCGATGCAAAAGCAAAGCGTATGCTGCGCTGAGCGAGTTCCGAAACTCGGCAATCGTGGCCACGGTCATCGCTGTGGTGCTGATCATCGGTCTTCTCGGGATGCTGCTGAGTGTGCTGATGCGCCCGCTGAACCTGATGGGCCGTGCCATGCATGACATCGCCGCAGGCGAAGGCGACTTGACCAAGCGTCTGGTCATTCAGAGCCAGGACGAGTTCGGCTACCTGGGCAATGGTTTCAATCTGTTTGTGGAGCGTATTCACGACTCCATGCGTGAGGTCGCGTCTTCCACAACCCAGCTCAACGAAGTCGCACTGAGGGTCGTGAGCGCATCGAACTCCTCCATGCTCAACTCCGATCAGCAAGCCAATCGCACCAGCAGCGTGGCGGCGGCCATTAACGAACTGGGCGCGGCCGCCCAGGAAATCGCACAGAATGCCGCACGGGCCTCGGGCCATTCGAGCGATGCCCGTACCCTCGCCTCCAATGGACAGGAAGTGGTGGGCAAGAACATCGCTGCAATGAACCGCCTGTCGTCGCGGATCAGTGGTGCCAGTGACGAGATAGAAGCACTCAACACGAAAACGGCCAACATCGGTCAGATTCTGGAAGTGATCACCGGCATCTCTCAACAGACCAATCTGCTGGCCCTGAACGCCGCAATTGAAGCCGCGCGCGCCGGCGAGGCAGGACGAGGCTTTGCCGTGGTCGCAGATGAAGTGCGCAGCCTGGCCCATCGCACCCAGGAGTCTGCCAGTCAGGTGCAGGAAATGATCGAGCAATTGCAGTCCGGCGCTCGGGAAGCGGTTGCAATCATGACCGACAGCCAGCGTGAAAGCATCGAGACGGTCGGCATCGCCAATCAGGCCGTTGCCAGTCTTGAGAGCGTCAGTGTGCGCATCGGTGAAATCGACGGCATGAACCAATCGGTGGCCACAGCGACCGAAGAACAGACCTCAGTGGTGGAAGCCATCAACGTTGACATCACCCAGATCAATACCCTGAACCAGGAAGGCGTGGAAAACCTCAACGCAACGCTGCGCGCCTGTACTGATCTGGAACGACAGTCGGCCCGTCGGACACAACTTGTGGGAAGCTTCCGCATCTGACATCGAACCGCGCCTTTCGCAATGCGCCGCTGACTTGGCCGGAACTCTCTCGGCAATCGCTGTTCTAGAACCCTTCGCCGATGCGCGCATGCCATCGGCGTTTTTGGTTTGGTAATCCTTAAAAACGGAGCGACGCATGTCGATTCAGCAAAAAAACGGGCACGTTCTGCCCGCGCGCGCCGCTGGCAAAATGGAAGCGGCCATGGCCGTAGGCAGCTTCGCCATCGGTACGGGCGAGTTCGCAATCATGGGCCTGATGCCTGACATCGCCAATAATCTGCACCTGAGCGAACCTCAGGTCGGTCATGCCATCAGTGCCTACGCGCTTGGCGTGATGGTGGGCGCCCCGCTGCTGACGATCCTCGGCGCCAAACTGTTGCGCAAACACATGCTGTTGTTGCTGATGGCGCTCTACGCGATTGGCAACGTGGCCACGGCCTTCACGCCGACCTTTGGCAGTCTGGTGGCCTTTCGTTTCATCAGCGGCCTGCCTCACGGAGCCTACTTCGGTATCGCTGCGGTGGTGGCGTCGAGCATGGTGCCGGACAATCAGCGTGCCGGCGCGGTGGCGCGGGTGATGATGGGACTGACCCTGGCGATGTTGCTGGGCAATCCGATCGCAACGTTTCTTGGCCAGTTCTTCGGCTGGCGTTCGGCGTTCGCGCTGGTGGGCCTGATTGCCCTCTGCACCATCGCACTGGTCTGGCAATTCGTACCGGACCGTCATGACGAGCCGCGCAGCGATCCGCGCAAGGAACTGGGTGCTTTCACCAAGCCGCAGGTGTGGATGGCGCTGGCCATCGGTGCCGTAGGCTTTGCCGGGATGTTCTGCGTGTTCAGCTATCTGGCACCGACCATGCTCGAAGTGACGCGCGTCTCACCACAGTGGATTCCTTTCGGGCTGGCGGCCTTCGGTGTGGGCGGCATCATCGGCAACGTCGCAGGTGGCAAGCTGTTCGACCGCATGCAGTTCAAGGCTGTTGGCGTGCTGCTGATCTGGTCGATGGCGGTCCTGCTGTTCTTCCCGTTCGCCGCCGGTTCGCTGTGGGGCGTACTGCTCGGCATCGCGCTGGTCGGCACCATGGTCGCGCTGGCCGCACCGCTGCAGATTCGCCTGATGGACATCGCCCACGAAGCGCCGAGTCTCGCTGCCGCCTCCAACCATGCTGCGTTCAACCTGGCCAATGCATTGGGTCCTTGGTTCGGCGGCATGGCGATCACCGCGGGGCTTGGCTGGACCAGCACGGGTTATATCGGCGCGGGCTGTGCGCTGGCGGGCCTGGGTATCTACCTGATGGCGCGACGCATGAAGGGTGATGAATAGACACGGGCGGCTGAACAGCAGCTTAAGAAGCGTCGATCTACACGCCAGCGAATCGTTGAATGTCGGATGATCGGCCTTCAACGATTCGTTTGCTGCCTGTGAGGACATTCTTTTGCGTAGATCGATGCTGCAGGGTATGGCCTTGTGTTGCGCCGTTCTCGTCACACCTTCGCTGTTGCAGGCTGCCGAGCATCCCGACGGTTTTGCAAAAGATGTCACGGGGGGCGGAAGTGCTGCCGCTGTGCATCCTGCGACGCTTGATGAACTCAAGCAGGCGTTGTGCAGCATGTACGATCATCGTGGTCATTGCACAGACGCCACACCACGCGTAGTAGTGCTGGACCACACGTTCGATTTTCGTGGCAGCGTTGTGGCAAACGGCAGTGCTACCACCACGGAGACCGGCTGCATGGTCAAGGCCTGTCCCAAGGGTGGATCGCAACTGGCGCTCAACGGGGCAAACAACTTCTGCCAGTCCAGGCCGCCTGCCTCCGTGACCTATGACAACGCCGGGTTGCAGCGTTTGAAGATCGGTTCCAACAAGACGTTGGAAGGCGTGGGAAAACAGGCAGGCATTCAGGGGATGGGCCTGTTCATCGGTAGCGGTGTCCACAACGTCATCGTTCGCAACCTCACCTTGTCCGACATCAATGCGCAGGTAGTCTGGGGCGGCGATGCGCTGACCATCGACGACGCAGACGGCGTCTGGATCAACCACAACACCTTCGCGCGCATCGGCAGGCAGATGATCGTGACCGGTTTCGGCGCGGCGTCCCATGTGACGATTTCCGATAACGAATTCGACGGCCGTACGCCCTGGTCCTCGACCTGCGACGGCCATCATTACTGGGTGTGGCTGTTCCTCGGCAGCCATGACACGTTGACGCTGGCCCGCAACTACGTGCATGACACCTCAGGCCGCGCGCCACATGCGGGGGGCATGCACGATGCTGCGGTCATCGCTCAGTTGGTCAACAACGTGTTTGCTCGCATGACCTATCAGGGCGCAATCATGTCGCGCACGCCCTCCTCGCAATTGCTGGTCGAAGCGAACGGCTTCGAAAGTGTGACACACCCGATGTTCAACGATACCCAGCAGCCGGGCACCGGGTTTGCCCTGTTCTCGACGGCTGCCGCTGCGTCTGTCGATGACGAATGCCAGCGCACCCTTGGCAGAGCATGCGCCGCCAACCTGCAACAACTGAGCGGCGACGACTATCGCCCGCAAGACGACGCGGTGCTTGAAGCGTTCGCGCCCTACCGTCAATACCTCGTGACGCCCTTGCCTGCCGAGAGGGCATTGGCGCAAGTGCCTCTGCACGCCGGTGCGGGCAAGGACTGATTTCGATTCCAAATGCCGAGAGTACGCCTGATGCAACGTTTGATCTGGATGCTGTGCAGCGCTTTTTGCTGTCTGGTCGGTCTTGCCGGCGAGGCACAGAGCGCATCCTTCGGGTTCGTTCGAACCTCGCCGCGGATTGTCGTGGACACCGGTAGTCAGTTGGTCTTCAGCGTGGACGAGCGCAACGGCGATCTGGTGTCCATGCGCTACCGGGGTCAGGAATTACAGACCCGCGAGCCCAAAGCGTCGCAGATTGCATCAGGCCTGGGTGCGGCGCAGGTGGATGTCAGGACCGTCGGCGATGTGGTCGTGATCAGCGCCCACGCGGGCGACCTGACGCAGTACTACATGGCGGTGAAAGGTCGCGATGCGATTTACATGGCGACGTACGCGCCCACTTTGCTGCCGGTTGGCGAGTTGCGATTTGTTGCGCGCCTCGATGTCGATAAGCTGCCCAAGGCCGATCACGGAACCGATTCCAACGTCGGCACAGCGATTGAAGGCAAGGATGTGTTCTTGCTGCCGGACGGGCGCACCAGTTCCAAGTTCTATTCGGCACAGCCCATGATCGATGACCCCATTCACGGCGTGAAAGGACCGGGCGTGGCTGTTTATATGCTCATGGGCAATCGCGAGCTCAGTTCGGGAGGTCTTTTTTTCAAGGACATCGCCACCCAGAAAACCGTAAAGACTCACGAGTTGTACAACTACATGTTTTCCAACCATACCCAGACCGAAGCTTACCGGGGCGGTCTGCACGGTGCGTATGGTCTGCTGTTTACCCAGGGAGAAGCACCGTCGGCCGTGCTGACCAACCTGGATTTTCTGAACGGCACGCTGGGGCTTGCAGGGTTTCTGAGCAGCGCTGAGCGAGGTTCGGTGTCAGGCCATGCCTCGGGAACTGTCCAAGGCACGTCACTTGTGGTCGGCCTGAGTAATGACACGGCAGAGTATTGGGCTCGAACCTCCACAACAGGTGATTTCCGTCTAGCCGATGTTCGTCCGGGCCGCTATCGATCGACGCTTTACCAGAACGAACTGGACATCGCACACAGCACGGTAGACGTTTCAGCTGGCCGCGTCACACAAACCAGTTTGCACGCCGAGCCGCCTTCGGGCCGAGTGAAATGGCAGATTGGCCTGCCCGATGGAACGCCCGCAGGCTTTCGTAACGCGGGACTTCTGCCATCGGCTCATCCGTCCGACGCGCGGATGGCACCCTGGACCACTGGGAAGTACACGGTCGGAACAAGCACCCTTGCCGACTTCCCTGCCGCACAATGGCGCGACATCAACAGTCCGACCCGGATCGACTTTGTGCTGGGCGCCAACGAACTGCACGATTATCGGCTGCGTGTGCTCATATCACTGGCTCAGGCTAGCGGACGTCCGCAACTGAGTGTCAACGGCAGCTGGCATGCGCCGGTGCCTGCTGCGTCGGTGCAGCCCGACAGCCGTGGGATCACCCGTGGAACCTGGCGTGGCAACAACGTCCCGTTCGAATTCGACATTCCGGCGTCTGCGCTGCACGCGGGTTCAAACTCGTTGGAGATCGGCGTTGCCTCCGGCAAGTCCGGCACGGGCTTTCTGAGTCCGGGCTTTGTCTATGACAGCGTGCAACTGGTTGAATAAAACCAGTAACCGCAAGCATTTGCCTTGATCGTTCATGGCTTCTCCGATGAGATACACAGATCAATCGAAACGGTGTCCAGACGATCACGTTGCAGGGTCGATAGACTCTGTAGTGTTTTTTCATAAACGGCATCGGCAGTGTCTTTCAAGCGCTGCCACTCCTGCAGGGTGATCACCTCGCGCAGCACCAGCTCGTCCGCCCGACGGATGAGGGTCTGATAAAAGTCGTCGGGAAGATCCAGGCGATAGGTATCGTCTTCCAGTAACAGGTGCCATGCCTTGAGTTCCATCTGCTTGTCGTTTCTGGTCATGGTTGCGCCTCCTGAGCCTGTTTTTATCGGCCGGGAAGTGAAAATAGGGACCACGGGGCATGAACCCGCGGTCCGTTGAAGGTCAGTAGCGATAAACAGCCGCAGCGCCCGTCTCACTGGGCATCGAGCGCTCAGGCGGGAGGACGATCACCTCCCCGCCATGCTGCATGACGGCCAGAATCATTTCGTCCAGTACGTCATCCGAACCGGGATCGTCGTCGCTCCGAATCGCAAGTTCGCCACTCATCCCGTCCATCACGCCATTCACCGTGCGTTCGGCTTCGACCAGCAGCAGGGCCACCCTGCCCTCGGTGGCGGCCCGGGCGATGTCCGGCAATTCGTTTGCGTTCAGCCGCTGTCCCACGGCTTTTTCGTAACGCCCCAAGGCCTGATTGAGCCTGTCATCGTGTCGCACGCCGATGAGTTCTCCACAAGCGGACGTCAACTGCGTCGCGGTAAGGGTCGCGGGATCCTGCTCGACGCCCTCGGGCAGCAAAAACGGGTTGCGACTTTGCGCCCTGAATACCGCCTGATTTTCAGGCAGTGCTACCAAAACAAGCGGCAGTTTCGAGACACGCGAACAGTGTTCGGTGATCTTGCGGTCGACGATGCGGAAAAACCGTTCCCGGTCGAGGTTGATTTCCTCCTGCTTACCGCTGCCGCCCGACTCATGCATCATCGGATCGCCACGTTCTCCACCACCGCTGAAGCCGTCCGGATGACCTCGCTGATCACGAGGGGTCAGGTCGTCGCCCAACGCCTCGATCTGATTCGTCGGTACCGCCTCCGGCAGACTGATTTCCTGCAGGCTCTGCATCGATCCTTCGTAGACACGCACGCTGTCGCGCGACAGACAAAGGGCCTGATAGCGGTCGGTCATCGGCGCTAGCCGCAACAGGGGTTTCAGGTAGGGATGGCTGTTGACCACGGCGGTTTCAGCCACCGCCTTGTGCAGGCCCACCACCATGAAATGTTCAAGGCCGCCAAAAATTGCGATGCCTTCAGGGCAGGCGTTCCAGAAAGTCTGATCGTCGATCAGCGCCTGGAACGGGGTGATCAATGCCTGCTTGGCTATCTGCGGGTAGTGCCGCTCCAGCAGGGTTTCCAGCTCCTTGATCAGATTCTTCAGCCGAATCGGATCCTGATTACGCTGCGGAAAGGTTCGATGCGTTGGCATGTACACACTGAGATTGGGACGTCCCGCCAATTCCAGAAGCGTGTCCAGGGTCTGCCGGGTAAAGGGTTGAATCTGAACCATGACGACCTCCTAGTCTTTGGCAAGACGAGACTGTTTCGCGAGGAACTCGTCTTCCAGCATGGCATCGATCTCGGCGGCCGAGTCCTCATGCACAACCGGAGCGGTCAGATGCCCGGTTGACTCGACTTTCGTAGACAGCTTGCCCACAAGGTGTTCCAGCGCATGGCTCATTTTGCGCGAAGCGCCAGCAACAGCCAGATCCAGACTGTCCGCCTTGTGGGTGACGGAAAGCGGCGTATGCCCCTTGGGTCGCGCCTCTATCTGGCAGCGCTTGTCCTGGGCTCCGGCTTTCTGTGCGTTGACGTCGCCTACGTGAATCTCGATCCGGGTCAGCAGATCGCTATAGCGCTCCAGTTCGTCACCGACTGTGCTGCCGACCCACTCCTGCAGCTCTGCGCTGCCTTCGATGTGATTACTGTCCACCTGTACTTGCATGTGATTATCCTCCGACACCGGCGCCCCACTGCGCCTGTGCCAGTAGAAATATCAGGCAGCCGATCGGTTCCTGAAAATGGATAACCGGTAAGTCGGCAGTGCTCAGGACATGATGGTGCGCTTCAACGCCTGCTGCCAGTGTTCATAGAGTTCAGGCACTGCATTGCGCCTGGGCTCGTAGCGCTGACGAGGACGTTCAAGGCTTGCCAGCGCGTCTTCATCCGGCCACCAGCGAAGCGCGAAACCTGCGAGATGCGCTGCGCCGATGGCGGAGACCTCAGGAGACAGGCTGCGGATAACCGGGCGTTGCAACAGGTCCGCCTGAAATTGCATCAGCCACTCGTTGCGCGTGGCGCCGCCATCGACCCAGAGTTCGCCCAGCGGGTCGGGACTGTCCTGTTCCATCGCGTCGAAAACATCGCGAATCTGGTAGGCAATGGCTTCCAGAGTGGCGCGCAGAATGTGTGCCCGGCTGGAGGCTTCAGTCAGTCCGCAAATCAGCCCGCGAGCCTGCGAGTTCCAGTGAGGCGCACCCAGGCCGCCGAGCGCCGGAACGAAATACACACCGCCGTTATCCGGCAACGCTGCCGCCTCGGCCGCCAGTGCGTCAATGTCGTCCGCCGCACCCAGCAAGCGTGCGGCCCAGCTCACTGCACCGCCGGTATGCACGATGTTCCCTTCCAGCGCATACGTTGGCGCCTCGGTGTGCCAGGCAACGGTTGTGGCCAGACCTGCACTTGAGCCCACCTGTCGGGCCATGGGCGTCATGAGCGACGAGCCCGTGCCCAGCGTGGCTTTCACCAGGCCCGGCGTAAATCCGCCCTGACCGAAGAGCGCCGCATGGGAGTCCCCGATCATCGACATGATCGCGATACCTGCAGGAAGCGACCCATGCGCTGTTGTCTCACCAAACAGGCCCGCGCTCGGGCGGATGTCAGGCAATGCCGCCAGCGGAATATTGAAAACCTCCGTCAACGCAGTGCTCCACTGGCAGGTACGCAGGTCCATCAGCTGCGTGCGCGCTGCATTGGAGGCGTCCGTGGCGAAGACCTTGCCACCGGTCAACTGCCAGAGCAGCCAACTGTCCACGGTGCCCAGGCATACCTCACCGTTCACCGCCCTCGCCTGTCCATCCGGCAACTGATCGAGAATCCAGCGCATCTTTCCTGCTGAGAACATCGGGTCCAGAGCCAGCCCGCTGGTTGAGCGGATCAGTTCGGCGTGGCCTTGCCGGGCCAGTTGCTCGCAGAAGTCATCGGAGCGGCGACATTGCCAGCTCACAAGCGGCGAAACGGGCTGGCCGGTTTTTCTGTCCCAGGCCAGAACCGACTCGCGCTGGTTGCTGATGGCGATGGCGGCAAGTGGCGCTGTGGTCTGGGCGATGCAGTGTTCGATGGCCGCGAGCATGGCGTGCCAGATCCCGGTCGGATCCTGCTCCGCGTAGCCGGGCCGGGGATGGGAAACGCTCAGTGGCTGCGACGAGCGAGCAACCACTTTGCCGCTGCGATCGATAAGGATCGCCTTGGCATTGGTGGTGCCTTCGTCCAGCGCCAGAATCAGGGGATCGAGGGAGGCCATCGCGTGCTTCCTGTTGTTATTGTTGTTTGTGTCTTGATGAGCGGACAAGCCGTTCAGCTTATTGCAACAGCGCCGTCGCCGCCGCAACAATCCCGGCCGCATCGATCTGATGCCTGGCACGTGTCGGCGAACGGCCACCGGCCGAGGCGTATTCGCCGTCCTGAATGCCCAGCCGAACCAGCGCAATGCCCAGTCCCGCTTCAGCCAGTACTTCTGCCACGATGCTGCCGGCACCGCCATTGACGTTGTGCTCTTCCACCGAGACCACGGCGCGAGTGGCGCACAAGGCCTGGAGCAAGGCATCACGCTGTAGCGGGCGGATGGAGGACAGATTAATGACCTGCGCGCTGATCCCCAGTTCTTCGAGACGAACCGCTGCGTCAACGGCTTCGTGAACGACCGAACCCAGCGCGACAATGCTGACGTCGTGTCCCGTTTTCAAGATATCGACCTGGCCAGGCACGAATCGGTAATCGGCCTTATGCAAAGCAGGCAGTGCCTTGCCGTCCAACCGGATGTAAACCGGGCCGTCATAGCCAATGGCGTAATCGACGATCTGCCGGCATTCCTCGCCGTCCGCTGGCGCAAAAATCTGCACGTTACCGAAACCACGCATGACCGAGATGTCATCGATGCTGTGGTGGGTGCTCGCGAGCGGGCCGTAGCTGGTGCCTGCGTTGAGGCCGAACATCTTGACGTTCGAGCGGTTGTAGCAGACGTCCACCTTCACCTGTTCATTGGCCCGGGAGATCAGAAACGGCGCGGCGTTGCAGGTGACGGCGACCTTTCCTGACAGCCCCAGACCTGCGGCAACACCCACCAGTGTCTGCTCGGCAATGCCTACGTTTACCAGGCGATCAGGAAAGCGCTTCATGAACGGGCCGATCTTTGCGGTCGATGTCGAATCGCTGACTACCGGGATCAGGTCGACACCGTTATCCACGGCATTGATGAACGCCTCGACCATGACCGAAGCGAGATGCGCTTCTGGCGCTACAGTGTGTTCAGTGGACATGATCAAGCTCCTTCAATGCGGCTTCTATTTCGTCACCCTTGGGTACGCGGTGATGCCACTCGGGCTTGTCCTCGATGAACGAAACGCCCTTGCCTTTCACCGTGTTTGCAATCAGGACCTTGGGGCCTCCGGACTGCTGCAGCATGGCTTCCAGCGTCTGGACCAACTGGGCGACGTCATTGCCATCGCACTCGCTGACCTGAAAACCGAAGGCACGCCATTTGTCCGGCAAAGGCTCCAGGGGAAGAATCTCTGCAGTTCGACCGGCGAGCTGCAACTGGTTGTGATCGACGATCACGATCAGGTTATCCAGTTGGTACTTGGCGGCCGTCAATGCCGCCTCCCAGTTGGAGCCTTCACCCAGCTCGCCATCGCCAGTCAGTACGAAGACATGCTTGCAGCTGCCGGACTTCTTGGCGGCAATGGCAATGCCACAGGCCACAGGCAAACCGTGCCCCAGAGCACCGGTATTCAATTCGATGCCTGGGGTTTTCTGGCGCACCGGATGCCCCGGCAGGTGTGAGTCGAAGTGCTGGTAGGTGTCCAGCCACTCGGCAGGGAAATACCCCGCTTCTGCCAGGCAGCAGTAAAGACCGCCGACACCGTGCCCCTTGCTCTGGATATAGATATCGCGGTCCGGATCGCTGAGCGTTGCGGGCGACACGTTGAGCAACCGGAAATACAACGTCGCGAGGATATCGGTCTCGGACAGGTCGGCCCCGGTGTGTCCCCCGGCTGGCGACTCGGCGTTCAGCTTGATGATCCTGCGCCGGATCGCCTGGGCAGTTGCGCGAATTTGCGGTACGTCATAGCGGAATGGATTCATCTCGATCCCCTGGTTGTGACCTGGACGCAAACCGGAAAATCGAGGCTGCGTCATTCTCGAATAATTATTCATGTATGAGAATATATTTGTATTTAGAGCCTAATCCGTTCCGTCGTCAATCCCTTCTGTCGACCTTTGGGTCGACCTGCCGCACATCCTCAAAGCGAAGAAAGCACTTGACATCCAAGAGCCACAGCAGGAGTCTGATTTAAAAATCACGTACGAATAATTATTCCGGCGTGCCAAATAACAACAACAAAACCCAGGAGAAGCCCGTGGACGCAAAAGCCCCGATTGGCTCGATCCCACCCAAACCCCTCACCCGCCTGGCACTGCGCCTGCCTCAGAACGTAGGCGGTCCGCTGATCGGGCTTGCGCTTTTGATCCTGGCGTTTTCGTTCACTTCCGAATATTTCTTCTCGGTCCGCAACGCCCTCAACATCCTCGACCAGGTCACTGTGCTGGGCATTCTTGCCATCGGCATGACGGCGGTGATCGTCATCGGCGGGATCGACCTGTCGGTCGGATCGGTGCTGGCGTTTTCCATGATGTTGCTGGGCTGGCTTTATCAGGATGTGGGCGTGCCGATGGGCTTTGCCATACCGCTGGCCATTCTGGGCGGCATGGTGTGCGGTCTGATCTCTGGAACGCTGATCGCCAAGGCCCGGCTGCCCGCCTTCATTGCGACGCTGACCATGATGTCGGTTGCACGCGGGATGGCGAATATCCTCACCGACGGACGCCAGATCGTCGGTTTTCCCGACTGGTTCACCAGCCTCGCAACTCAGCGTCACTTCGGCTTTCTGTCCGCAACCGTCGCGCTGTTTCTGGTGATGCTGGCCGTGGCCTGGGTCTACCTGCGCTTTCGGGCAGGTGGCCGCAGCCTGTATGCGATTGGCGGCAGCGCTGAAGTGGCGCGCCTGTCAGGCATCAAGGTCAAGAAAATTACCCTGTGGATTTATGCGTTGAGCGGCGCGCTGGCCGGACTTGCAGCCGTGGCCATGGCCGCGCGGCTTGATTCGTCGCAACCGAGCGCCGGGCTGACGCTGGAGCTCGATGCCATCGCAGCCGTGGTCATTGGCGGCGCCAGTCTCAGTGGCGGTGTCGGCAGCATCGGCGGCACGCTGGTTGGTGTGCTGATCATCGGTGTGCTGCGCAACGGCCTGAACCTGCTGGGCGTCTCGCCGTTCGTCCAACAGGTGGTGATAGGCGTAGTGATCGCCTTGGCGGTGACGCTGGACACGCTGCGCCGCCGCGCCAACCAACGTTGATTTTGAATGCTTTGCGATTTCTGTTCCCTGACCGCAGTACACAACAAAAACAATGGAGAACCGCTATGTTCGCGCCAAAAAAGCTGTTGCTGGGCAGTCTGTTCGCGGCTGTCACCCTTGCCACAACGGGCCAGGCCTGGGCTGAAAACCTCACCGTCGGCCTGGCTGTCGCCAACCTGCAGGCTGACTTTTTCAATCAGATCAAACAGTCGGTCGAGGCCGCTGGCAAGGAAAAAGGCATCAAGGTCATTACGGTCGATGCTCAAGGCAACTCGGCCACGCAGGTGAGCCAGGTTCAGGACCTGATCACGCGCAAGATCGACGCCCTCATCTATATTCCGGCAGGCGCCACCGCCGCCGGGGTTCCGGTCAAGGCGGCCAAGGCTGCGGGTATCCCGGTCATCGCGGTGGATCGCAACGCGCCCGACGCGCCGGGTGACACCTTCATCGCCAGCGACAGCGTCGCAGCCGCCCGTACGCTGGCCGAATACGTCGGCAAGGTAACCGGCGGCAAAGGCCGGGTTGCCATTCTTCAGGGGCAGATCGGCACCTCGCCTGAAAACGATCGCGCCAAAGGCTTCTCCGAAGGCCTCAAGAAATTCCCCGACCTGAAAGTCGTCGCCGAGCAACCGGCCGAATGGGCACAGGACCGTGGTTTCGCCGTCGCTCAGGACATGCTCCAGCGCGACCCGAACATTACCGTGTTCTTCGGCAGAGCCGACGCCATGGCATTGGGCGCGGCCCAAGCGGTCAAGGTCGCCAATCTGGAGCAGCCGGTGACTATCGTGGGCTTCGACGGTGATGTTGCGGGCCTCAAGGCGGTCGCCAATGGCACGCTGTCGGCCACCATGACCCAGCAGGCGCAGAAGATGGGCCGTCTGGCGCTGGACTCCGCCATCGCACTGAAGGAAGGAAAGACCGTGCCCAAGGAACAGTTGCAGGAAGCGATTCTGACGACCAAGGAAAACGTGGCGCCTTTCATCGCCAACCATCCTTGATTGGCCAGCACCTCTCAAGGTGCCGAACCATCCAGTCACTGCCCGGGAGAGCCCATGTCTGCCACCGCAATAGATCAATCGCAGCCTGCACCAAGGCTCAGCCTGCGCAATATCGGCAAGAAGTACGCGGCCATCGAGGTGCTTGCTGACATCGACGTCGATATCTACCCGGGCGAAGTGCTTGCCTTGCTCGGCGAGAACGGTGCGGGCAAATCCACGCTGTCTTCGATCATCGCCGGTCTCGTTCCGCCCGAGGCTGGCGGTTCGATGACCTGGCAAGGCGAAGCCTATGCGCCCGCCTCTCCCGGTGCTGCGCTGGATTCAGGTATCGGGCTCATCCATCAGGAAATCCGGCTGTTGCCGGAACTGTCGATTGCCGAAAACATGTTCGTGGGGCGTCTGCCGACTCGCTTCGGGCGTGTCGACAGAGCCTTCATGGAAGCCGAAGCGCAAAAGCAGCTGGATCGTCTAGGGCTGAAGGTTTCGGCGACCCGCAAGGTTGCGGGTTTGAGCGTGGCGGCACAGCAACTGGTCGAGATCGCCAAGGCGCTGACCCTCAAGGCCAGTCTGCTGATTCTCGACGAGCCCACGGCGGCACTGGGCGGCGAAGAAACCGAAAAGCTCTTCGCCCAGGTCGACCGGCTGAAAACCGAAGGTGTGTCGTTCATCTATATCAGCCACCGAATGGAAGAAATTGCCAGAGTGGCAGACCGGATACTGGTGTTGCGCGATGGTCGGCAGGTCGCCGTCCATGCCACCGCGCAGGTGCCGGTCCGGCAACTGGTCGCGGAAATGGTCGGCCGTAGCGTCGACCGGATCTTCCCGGTGATGAAGCCGGCCCAGTCAGAGGTCGTGCTGACGGTCAAAGACCTCAAGTGCCGGGAAATGGAATTTCACGATATAGACTTCTCGGTTTACAAAGGTGAGGTGTTCGGTATCGCAGGCGTCGTCGGGGCTGGCAGGACCGAACTGGTCCGGGCCATCGCGGGCGCGGCCGAGCACATCACCGGCACGCTGATCCTCGACAATCATCCTCAAAACTTCGAGTCACCGCACGAAGCAATCCAGGCCGGGATCGTTCTGGTGCCGGAAGATCGCAAGCAGCAAGGCGTGGTGGTGGATCACGCCATCGAAGAAAACCTGATCTATGGCAATACCGACCTGCTCCCGGGCCAGGGATGGATTTCTCCGTCCGGCTTGAGGGAATTCGCGCAGAGGGCCGTCTCGCGGATGGGCGTCAAAGGCCTGCCGGAACAGACGATTTCCTGCCTGTCCGGCGGCAATCAGCAGAAAGTGATCATCGCGAAGTGGCTCGCCCGTAACCCCAAGGTGTTCATTCTCGATGAGCCGACCCGAGGCATCGACGTCGGTGCCCGTGCGGCAATCTATGAGGTGATCGCCGAACTGGCCGCCAACGGCATGGCCGTGATTGTGGTGAGTTCCGACCTGGATGAGGTGCTGGGTCTGGCCAGCCGGGTCATGGTCATGAGCCGGGGCCGCCAGATGGGCATTCTGGACAAAGAGAACGCCACGCCTGTGGCAGTGATGGAACTGGCGACAGCCTAGGAGCCGATTTATGCGTCTGTTTGATTTGAGTGGACAAACCGCCTTCGTCACCGGTGCCGGAAGCGGCATCGGTCAGGCCATCGCGATCGGGCTGGCTGAAGCCGGCGCCAACGTCGCGTGCTTCGACCTCCCCGGCAGTCGGGACATGTCCAGCACTATAGAAGGCATTCAGCGTCATGGCCGCAAAGCCCTGGCACTGGAAGGCTCGGTGACCTCGCCCGAGGAGCTGGAAGCGGCAGTTGCCCGCACCGAACAGGACCTGGGTGCGCTCAGCCTGGCGGTCAACGCCGCCGGGATCGCCAACGCCCAGCCTGCGGAAACACTGGAGTTGAGCCGCTGGCAGCAGATGCTCGACGTCAATCTGACCGGCATCATGCTCAGCTGTCAGGCGCAGGCTCGTGTGATGCTGCCGCGCCAGCGCGGGTCGATCATCAACATTGCCTCGATGTCCGGGATCATCGTCAACCGTGGCCTGTTGCAGGCTCATTACAACACTTCCAAAGCGGGGGTTATCCACCTGTCCAAAAGCCTGGCGATGGAATGGGCGCAGCGCGGTGTGCGGGTCAACAGCATCAGCCCCGGCTATACCGCCACGCCCATGAATACACGGCCCGAGGTCGCCGATCAGGTGAAGATTTTCGAGGAAACAACGCCGCTGGGCCGCATGGCCACGGTCGATGAAATGGTCGGGCCTGCCATCTTTCTCTCCAGTCAGGCGGCGTCTTTCTGCACCGGCATCGACCTGGTCGTGGACGGTGGATTCGTCTGCTGGTGAGCCGCGGCGCGTGAAACAGGCATCCCGAACCGAATCCACCCGCAAAGGAGCACAACCTTGAACAGTAAACGCTTCCACGCAGCCACCGTGGTCATTACCGGCGCATGCCGGGGCATCGGTGAAGGCATTGCAGAACGCTTCGCCCGAGAAGGCGCCAACCTGGTCATGGTGTCCAACGCCGACCGGATCAATGAAACGGCCCGACGAATCGTCGAACTGACCGGCGCTCAGGTACTGCCGGTGGTGGCCGATGTCACCAATGAACAGGAGGTGATCGACCTGTACGCCCAGGCACAGGCTCGCTTCGGCCGTGTCGACGTCTCGGTGCAGAACGCCGGGATCATCACCATCGACCATTTCGACCGCATGCCCCGTGCCGATTTCGACCGAGTGCTGCAGGTCAACACCACCGGCGTCTGGCTGTGTTGCCGCGAAGCCGCCAAACACATGATCAACAGCGGGCGTGGTGGTCGGCTGATCAACACCAGCTCCGGACAGGGTCGTCAGGGTTTCATCTACACGCCCCACTACGCCGCCAGCAAAATGGGCGTGATCGGCATCACCCACAGTCTGGCCCATGAGCTGGCGCCTCACGGCATCACGGTGAACGCCTTTTGCCCCGGCATCATCGAGAGTGAGATGTGGGAATACAACGACCGGGTCTGGGGGCAGATTCTGTCCACCCCCGATAAAACCTACGGCACTGGCGAACTGATGGCCGAATGGGTCGCCGGTATCCCGATGAAACGTGCCGGGACTGCCCGTGACGTTGCCGGACTGGTCACCTTTCTGGCCTCTGCGGATGCCGCCTACATTACCGGCCAGTCAATCAACGTCGACGGCGGTCTGATCATGTCCTGATCAAGCAAAGGGTTGCTTTTGCTTTGAGGCGAACTGCACCATAGTGCCTGCAAACTGGCTAAGTTGGATCCCGGATGAGAATGCTTGAGGAGCAGCGGCTCCTGACTAAGATTGCTTCGCTTTATTACGAAGACGGACTGAAGCAGTCCCAGATTTCACAGCAACTGGATCTGTCTCAATCGTTCGTGAGTCGGGCGCTCAATCGCGCGCTGAAAGAGGGAATCGTCAAGATTTCGGTGCAGCGTCCGCTGAATTTCCATCTCGATCTGGAACGTGAGCTGCAACAGCGCTACGGCGTCAGGCAGGTGATCGTCGTCGAGCCCACCAGCGAAGATGAAGACGCCCTCAAGCAGGCCATCGGCTCGGCGGCGGCGCATTACATCGAAACCACCCTTACCGAGAAAGACCGGATCGGCATCAGTTCATGGAGCTCGACCATTCGCGCGATGGTCGGCTATATGCACAGTTCCAAACAGAGTGCGGCCACTGAAGTGGTTCAGCTGCTGGGCGGTGTCGGTAACAAGGGCGCCTTCGAGGCCACATTGCTGACTCAGCAACTGGCGACGCTGCTGGGCTGCCCTTCCTATTTGCTTCCATCGCAGAGCATCGAGCAGTCGGTCGACAGCCGTCACCGTATTCTGCAATTGGATGAGGTCAGGGAAGTCGTCGAACGCTTCTCCAATCTGACCGTTGCAATTGTCGGCATTGGCGAGCTTGAACCGTCCAAGCTGCTGCGCAATAGCGGAAACTATCACGGCGAGCCCATGCTCAAGCTGCTGGCCGAACGCGGCGCGGTGGGTGATATCTGTCTGCGCTATTACGATGCGGACGGCAAGCCGGTGCTGCAGGACAGCGAGGAAGTGGTGGTTTCGGTGGACCTGGAACAGCTCCTGAACATAGAGCGCGTCATCGGTCTTGCCGGTGGCGAGCGCAAGGTCAACGCGATTCGCGGCGCCCTGCACGGCGGCTATCTGGATGTATTGATCACCGATCTTGCGACGGCCCGTTCACTCATCAGCTGAAGCGGTTCTCGCCCTCAGGAAGAACACCGGCTCTTTTGCCCCTTACCGCACGAGCGTCAGGACGTGCGGTTAAATAATTAGTCATTTGATCTTTTCCCGTCTTTCGGTGGAACCTCGGGCGCCTGTCTGACCAACAGGCCAATCCCCATAAATGCTCATCGCTGCGATTCATGCAGCCGATGAGTGACGTTCGCCTGTCCAAAACCGTGGAATCGCACCGAATGAGATCGCCTGCCTCTTGGAAAACATCGCGGGTTATCCCCGCACACGGCCTGTTTGGCTTGCTGGTTTTTGGACTGATGACAGTCAGCGGGCTACTGATGCCTGAGCTGTCCCACGCGGCAGACCTTCCGGACGGATTTGCCAAAAACGTCACAGGCGGTGGTGACGCAGCACCTGTACGCCCGACCACGCTCGTTGAGCTTCGAAAAGCGCTGTGCGGCTCATACGATAACCATGGCCATTGTTCCGACGACACGCCTCGTGTCATCGAGATCGATCATGCCTTCGACTTTCGTGGCAGCGTGATGATCAACGGCAGCCCCACAACCACCGAGATGGGGTGCGAGGTGAACCCGTGTCCTGCCGGGGGTGGACAGTTGGCAATCAACGGTTTCAATGGTTTCTGTCAAGACAGGAAAGCGGCCAGCGTGACCTATGACAACGCCGGTATGACACGCCTCAATGTCGGATCGAACAAAACGCTGATTGGAGTCGGCAGTCAGGCTGCCATCCAAGGCATCGCGGTGCACATCGGCGGAGGTGTCCACAACGTTATCGTTCGCAATCTGACGCTGTCCGATGTCAACCCTCAGACTGTATGGGCTGGCGATGCGCTCATCATCGAAAATACCGACGGCGTGTGGATCAGCAACAATACGTTCGCGCGCATCGGCAGACAGATGATCGCCACCGGCTGGATGTCTGCGTCTCATATCACCATTTCAGACAACGAGTTCGACGGTCGCACGCCCTACTCCGCGTCTTGCGACGGCCATCACTATTGGGTGTGGCTATTCCTGGGCGACCCGGACACCGTGACCGTGGCCAGGAACCTCATCCACGACACGTCCGGTCGGGGACCGCACGCGGGCGGCATGGCCAATGCCGACGTTACCGTGCAACTGGTCAATAACGTCTACTCCAACCTGAGTTATCAGGGCGCGATCATGCCGCGAACCTCTTACTCGCATCTGCTGGTGGAAGGCAATTATTTCGATCATGTCACGCATCCCTTCTACCTCGATGCCAAACAGCCCGGTACGGCATTCGCGCTGTTCGCGCCAGGCACCGAAGCCGAAAACGCCGCGTGTCAGGCCGCGATCGGCAGACCTTGCGTACCTAATCAACAGGAGTTCAGCGGCAACGACTACCGCCCTGAAGACCTCAATGCGCTTCAGGCCTTCAGCCAACACCTCGACTATCTGATTACGCCGTTGCCCGCAGACGTAGCGTTCAAACAGGTGCCCCAGACCGCAGGTGCAGGCAAGATCAGTGTGGCCGGCACCCAGGCTCAGCCGCTGCCCACTGGCCCTGCCAAGCAATGAGATGAGCTGATTTTCAGAAAAATATGAATTTTTCCGCCCCTGTTTTGCTCATATCAGCATGAGCAACGGTTCGATCCGCCGTTGCAGTGTTTTTGAATGTGATATGCAAGGCTGAGGGAACGAAAAATGGCTCAATCAGAGCAGTATGGGAAGCCTGCACAAGGGGAAGGTCTGGTGCTGGTCGTTGAAGACGAACAGACGATCCGTGACTTCGTCTGTGAAATCCTCGAGACGGACGTCGGACTGCGCACCAAGGCGGTGGAAAACGCCGACGAAGCAATGAAATACCTCCAGCAGAACATCAACAAGGTCGCCCTGCTGCTGACCGATGTCCGTATGCCGGGCAGTATGGACGGCATCGCGCTAGCCAACGTGGTGGGCTCGCAGTGGTCGCATATTCCGGTCGTGGTCATGTCCGGCCACGGTACGCCGGGCAGCGATCAGTTGAAGGATGACGTACTGTTCATTGCCAAGCCCTGGACCATCACGCAACTGGTCAACGGCATCATGGACAGCCTGGGCGCAGAAGGTATCGCTCAGGTCTCCATGGACGATCCCAACTGAGTCCTTCTGCCGCTATTGCGCGCAATGAAACCGGATTGCATTGCGCGCGACTTTAGCGGTTTGGCTGACTGGTACTACACCACGAAGCGTTTCGATACATTCATCCGCTTCTCGACCAACCGTCCCAGCAATTCGTCACGGCGTGTACGGTCTGCCTGCTCTTTCGCCAGCAACTCAGGCAATAGTTCGCCTGCCTGCTGCGCGCTCAGAATGAACACGCCGTCGTCGTCACCAATGGCCAGATCTCCAGGTTGTACCGTGACCTCGCCGATCCTGACCGGATGATTGAGCGCCCCGCTCTGCCCAATGCTGCGCGTGGTAACGGCGCTGATCCCGCGACTGAATACCGGCAGTCCATGCGCACGTAACGCCGCAACATCCGTGACGGAGCCCGACACCACCACACCTGCCAGTCCTTTGATCAGCCCCGCCAGTGTCCGCAACTCTCCCCAGCAGGCGCAATGGGCATCACCCGTGCATTCGACGACCAGTACGTCGCCGGGCTCGCTGTTGATCAAGGCGTCACGCAGGATGCTGCCATCGGGCAGATCCACTTTGACGGTGACCACATTGCCGACCATGCGCGCGCCTTCGAACACAGGCCTGAGGCCGGGCAGATAGCCCGCCTCGGTCACGTGACCGATGGTGGATGCTGAAATGTCCCGGTACTGATCAAGCACGTCCTGGCTGATGTGCTGCTGTCGCGGTGCGATTCGCTCATTCATCGGCATTTCTTTGGCCTCAATAACGGACAGGTCGAGCAGTACTCGACGGGATTGCTTGCGTCGTAATAAAAACAGCAGGTGCGTCGGAAACGGATGCTTTGCCCGGAAGGCAATGTCGTCGGTGGTCGCATGAAATGCTTCAGCGGGTTGTACTCCAGACCGAACAATGAAGGATCGGCGTGGTTCAACAGCCAGTCGAAATCGGCTTCGTAACGCGCACGAATGACGGGATCGTCGACCTTGGCCATGCGCTTCTCGTAGAGCGAGTACACCCGCACGGCAGTGTTTTCCCACAGGATGCGTCGGGAAATACCGCTCACCCGGTTGAAGGTTTCCCAGAGCGGTTTCAGCAATCCGGCGAACAGGGTCCGGACGATCGATTCACGCCAGATGTCCCGGTCTCCGGTTGCATAGCCAAAGGGAGCAACATTCAGCAGCGGCATGGACGACGTCCACAGGCCGTCATCGTGGGCGTACTCGATCACGCTATTGTCCAGCGACAAGGTCAGGCCCTTGTCGAATACTGACATCGAGTAAAGGCAGGCACCGGTGCCAAGAAAGGAGAACCGCTTGGCCAGCAGGGATGCCGTGATCGCCCGCGTCGGAGAGCCAATGACGGGACCCAGTGCATCCAGCAGATCGCTGCACACGGCCTCATCCAGCAGGTCCTGTGCGGGCAAGGATCTTGAGTCGCGAGCCTCTGCCGTTCTGAGCTGGAGCGGCCCGCAGAGCAAAGCCCACTCGGCGTCGCTGAAGGCTTGCCCAGCCGTCATTGCGGCAGTTCCCGGCCGAAGGGAATGCACAGCGGCGTGCCGAAAAACGGGTCGGGAATGATCCGGCAGTTCAGGTCGAACACCTGCTTGACCAGTGTTTCGCTGAGGATATCGGCAGGACGTCCCTGCGCGAATGCCGTGCGTTGGTGCACGGCAATCATGTAATCGGCGTAGCGGCAGGCCAGATTCAGATCGTGCAGAACCATGACGATGGTCTTGCCTTCCTGCCGGTTGAGGTCGCGCAGCAGGTCGAGCACTTCGATCTGATGGGCCAGGTCGAGAAAGGTGGTCGGCTCGTCCAGCAGCACCAGGTCGGTGTCCTGTGCCAGGGTCATGGCGATCCACGCGCGCTGACGCTGGCCGCCCGACAAGGCGTCCACCGGGCGCTCGGCCAAGGCGTGCATGCCGGTCTGCATCAGGGCCTTTTCGACCATGGCCTCATCCTGTGCGGACCATTGCTGCATCCAGTTCTGATACGGATAGCGGCCCAGCGCAACCAGTTGACGGACGCTGATGCCTTCAGGCGCGCTGGGCATCTGCGGCAGGATCGCCAGTTCACGTGCCACGGTGACCGTGGACTTGTGATGAATGTCAGCCCCATTGAGCACCACACTGCCTGCCTGAGGTTTCAGCAGTCGGGCCAGGGATTTGAGCAACGTGCTTTTGCCGCAACCGTTGCTGCCGATCAGCACCGTCACCTTGCCCGCAGGAAGCTGCAGGTCAAGGCTGTCGATGATGACCTGGCCCTGATAGCTCAGGGTCAGGTCACGGGTTGCAATGGACGCCATCCGAAATTCCTTAATGCCGCTGGTTGATCAAGAGATACAGAAAAAACGGCGTGCCCAGCACCGCGACAAAAATTCCTGCGGGCAGGTCCAGCGGCAGGAACAGCGTACGTCCGGCCAGATCGGCCAGCATCACCAGATTGGCGCCCATCAGCGCAGACATCAGCGCCTGTCCGGCGAACCCCGGCGGCACCAGACGCTTGGCGATGTGCGGCGCGATCAGGCCGACAAAGGCAATTGCCCCGCCCCAGGCCACGGCCAGACCGGCCAGCGCCACGCTGACCAGCAACAGCCCGGCGCGCAACCACTGCACACGCACACCGATACCCTGAGCCAGATCATCATCCAGCTGTTGCACCCGCACCTGTCGGGCGAGCAGCACCAGCAATGGCAGAACCACCACCAGCCAGCCTGCGAGCGCACGCGGCTCGGGCCAACTGGCACCATACACGCTGCCGGTCAGCCAGACGTAGGCCGACAAGGTGGTGGTCAACGGGCTGAACACCAGAATGAAGGTGGTGACGGCAGCCAGTAAAGCCGATACCCCGACGCCGATCAGCACCAGCCGCAGCGGCGAAGCCCCTTGATTCCAGGCCAGCAGATAGATGGCCAATGCTGCCAGACCGGCACCGCTGATGGCGGCAAGGGGCAGAAACTGCGCACCCAACGCTGCCGAGAAGAACGACAGGTAGATCACCGCTGCCGCGCTGGCACCGCTGGTGATGCCCAGCAGGTCAGGCGACGCCAGAGGATTGCGGATGATGCTCTGCAGGATCAGGCCGGACACGGCAAGCGCTGCGCCCACAAGCGCGGCCAGCGCCAGCCTTGGCATGCGCAGTTGCTCGACGATGAACACCAGACGCTGGTCTGCCTGCCCGAACAGTACGTCGAACAGTGTGGCAGGCGACAGGTTGACCTTGCCCAGCGCCAGTGAGCCCAGCATGACCAGTAAGGTGAAGGCCAGCGCCGCCAGCAATCGTGTCAGGCCAGCCAGACTGAAACGTCTGGAAAATCCGCGATAACGGAGCGTCAGGTGCTTATCCATAACGCACTCCCCGACGTGCCAGCGCAATGAAAAATGGCGCACCGAACAGCGCCGTCATTACACCGACCGGCACTTCCTGCGGCACGATCACTACCCGCGACAGCGTATCGGCGAGCAGCAAAAGCGTCGCACCCAGCAGCGCACAGCCCGGCAGCAGCCAGCGATGGTCGATGGACACCGTCTTGCGCACCATGTGCGGGACCAGCAGGCCGATGAAACCGATACTGCCCGCCAGCGCCACTGCGCTGCCCGCCAGGGCAATGATCACGATACTCATCAGCAAGCGGATGAGCCCGGTACGCTGGCCCAGAGCCGTGGCAATGGCTTCGCCGGTATTGAGCACATTGACCTGCCCTGCCAGCAGCAGCGCGGCGAGCAGGGCCAGCACCACACAGACCAGCATGGGCGCTGCGGTGCTCAGGTCGCGCTCCGACAGCGAACCCGCGAGCCAGAACAACACCGTGTCCAGACCGTCCTGATTGACCACCAGCAACGCCTGACTGAACGCGGTGAACAGCGCCGTGATAGCTGCTCCCGCCAGCACGATACGCAGCGGATTGAGGCTGCCCTGCCCCCGATTGCCGATCACCCAGACCAGACACCCCGCCACCGCCGCGCCGATGAAAGCGCACCACAGCCACTGACTCATCGACGTCAGGGTCAGCAACGACGAACAGGCAATGATCGAAAACGTCGCCCCGGCATTGATCCCGAACAGACCCGGAGACGCCAGCGGGTTGCGTGTCAGGGCCTGCATCAAGGCGCCGGCCACGGCCAGACTCGCACCCACGGCAATCGCCATCAGCGTACGGGTGAAGCGGCTGTCTAACAGGACATGTTGGGTCGCACTCAAGGCATCAGGCTGCCAGAGGCTGTTGACGATCGCCGCAGGCGAAATCCAGCTGGCCCCTGACGCAAGGCTCAACCCCATGCACACCATGAGCACCCACACGCCGATGCCCAGTCTCGTTCCTTGCTTCATGAAGAGCGGGTCCCGAGCGCGACCTTTGATATTTCGTCGAGCATCAGGTTGGCGCCCAGAATTCCGCCGGACAGGCTCCAGGCCACCGCATCGACGCGCCAGACCTGGCCGTCCTGCGGTGCTCGCAACTGTTTCCAGAACGGATGCTGCACCAGCTTTTCGTATGTGTTCTGCGCGGCCTTGCTGTCGCCACGCTGAAAGATAAAGAACAGGTCGGCATCGACCACAGGCAGACTCTCTTTACTGCTGAGTTTGAGGGAAACGCCCTGCGCTTCGCGGGCGGCGGGTGTCCAGTCGAAGCCCAGCTCGCTGAGCACGGAGCCGGCAAAACTGGCAGGCAGGTAACTGCGGATATGGTCCTCGCGGACATCGAGCACCGATACGGTGATGGGCCAGCGTCCGGCAAACCTCGCCTTCAGTTGTTCACGCAGCGTCGTCACACGTTGCTGCCATTGCCCGAGCAGCGCCATGGCCTGCTGCTGGCGATTCAGGGCCGCGCCCATCATCGCCAGGGTGCGCTTGAATTCGAACACCTCTTCCAGCATCACCAGAGGTGCAATCTGTTCGAGCAACGGCGCAATACGTTGATGACGAAAGCGCGAGGCCACGATCAGGTCCGGCTTGAGCAGCACAATGTCTTCCAGGCTCGGCTGGGTTTCCAGGCCCACATGGGGCACCGCCGCCAGCGCCGGGCGCAGGTAGCGGTACATGGGCTTTTCACTCCAGGAATCCACCACGCCACAGGGCGTGACGCCCAGCGCCACCGCTGTGTCGGAGGCGCCCTGAAACAGCGTGACCACCCGCAACGGCGCTGCCCGGGCAATGCCGGGCAGCGTCAATCCGGGTAACACCAACAGTCCCAGCGACAGGCGCAATACCTTGCGCCGCGATGGCCGATCAGGCTCGTCAGACCTCACGTCGCAACCTGTGGAACGGGTTGACCACCTGACCCTTGCCGAACGGCATGCTGCCCGGCCCGCCAGCACGCGCAATCATCGGCGTGAGCAGCAGTTTCTGTGGCCAGTTCGGTACTTCGAACAGTTGGTGCCGGAGCATGTTGCGGGCCTCCTCGTCGAATTCAATGGTGGTGATCAGGTAGTCCAGCACATCGCGCAATACGGTCCACAGCGCGGTGACCGGAATGTCGTAGACCTGCGCCAGGGTGTCCATGATTGCCCGGACGTTGACCTGAATACCCAGGGTCTGCAGCCAGAACAGCAGATCTTCGGGGCGCTCATGGTACAGGGTATTGGCATGACCTTTCTTCATGCGATACACCGGATCCTGCATGCCGTTGCGCTCAAGCCACGGCACGAAGATGCGCAGCGAGTCATGATCACGCAGCAACAGGCCCTGTGCCTGCCCGGCTTTCCAGACCAGTACCGCATTCTGACCGTGCACTTCGCCGAGCATGCCCAGGCGCAGCATGCGCAGGTTAATGTCGAAGAAGCTGTGGCTCAACTCCCGGAACAGCGTCAGCACCGAGGCCTGATTGCGTGGCAGCTCGCGATACGCCATCCACTCATCGAAGAAGTGCCGGTTGCTGCCCGGCAACGGCGTGCCCAGCGCGGCCATCGGCAGCAGACGGCATTCGGGATCGTCCAGCAGTGCTGCCGGATAACGGCGCAGCATCGCCGAAAGATGACGTGGGCCTTCGTCGAACAGGCTGGCGCCAGTCGGCATGAAGGCCCACCACGTGCGCTCGTCACACAGGTGCAGCGAGCGACCCAGTGTCTCGTCCTTCTCGACCACCTGACGCAACAAGGCTTCGCTCAGATTGCCATTGATCATCTTCACGGCTGGCAGATAACGTGACGCACCGAGCGAGTAGATCGCCATCGGCAGCTTCAGGTAATCGGCGCTGTCGAAGCACGGCGTCATCGAACGCAACGACGAGGTTGCAAATACCGACGCTTCCTGAAAGTCCAGTCGCAGGCAGTCGCCCTTGGCCAGCGCGTCACCCACTTGCGCCTCCAGCACGTGATCGAACTGCCAGGGATGAACCGGCAGCGCGACGTGACTGTGGGCAATGCCGCGGACCTGCATTTCCTGATCGAGCCGGGCCTGCAGGTCAGTGGGCAGCAGGTAACGGGCCGGGAAAGACGCCTTCAGGTCCGCGACGCCCTCGCCACATTGCAGCAGGGTCTTGTCCACCGCCACCCAGTTCAGCACCACCGGTTTGGCAAACTCGGCCTGATAGGCGCGGTACTGCTGCTCATCCAGGCCCTGCTTGGCTTTGGCCAGCGGATGGTAAGGACGGTCACGCAACGAGGCCCATTGCTCCATGGTACGGAAGAAGGTGTGACCGTCCTGGACCATCAGGTTCTGGTCGTCCACGTTGTGATCCAGCGACAGTGCGGTCTGCCAGACACTGATGCGCAGCACATCGAGGAACAGCGACAGGCCTTTTTCGTTGTCGGCAAAGCGCGTCGCCATGCCGGCGAACACCCACTTCATGAAGTCTTCGGGCGACAACTGCGTCCAACGCTCGCCCTGACGGCCCAGCACCGGCGTGCCGGGTACCTTCTCCCATTGCTGGGTGATACCGGGGCGCAACGCAATGCTGATGAAGCGTTGCTCGGCGGCATCGCAGTTCCAGTCCCAGACCTGTTGGCCGGCGCCTTTCCCGGACAGCGCCGGAGCCTGCGGGTGGCTCAGTTGCCATTGGGCGGTGTCCTGCAATGCCAGGTTTTCCTGGCCGAAAAAGTCTTCGGCCAGCAGGCAGTCGACCAGATCCTGCATCACCAGGTCTGCGGCATGTGAAGTGAAATTCATCGGATCAGTTTCCTTCTACAGAATGTTGAGTCAGGCGGGCTTGAAGCGCACGAAAGGCAATGCCGCGCTCATCCCCCAGAACAAAAGCGTTGACCCCGCGAGCCTGCCAGCGAGCAGCGTCGCCCGGCTGGCGGGGAATGGTGCAATAGGCAACGTCGGCGGCTTTGGCTGCCTGCCAGGTGTCGAGCAGTGCCTGCTGCACGACGGGGGTATCGATCTGCCAGGGCATGCCGAGCGACTGGGACAGATCCGCCGCGCCTTCGAGAATCATGTCCAGCCCCGGCACCGCAGCGATGTCGGCTGCGCGGCGCACGCCTTCGGCGCTCTCGATCATCGCCACCAGCATGATTTGCGCGTTCGCGGCTTCGACGTACTGCGCCAGGCTGTGCTTGCCGAACGAGCCAGGACGCCCGGCATTCAGGCTGCGGCGGCCCAGCGGGTGGTACTTGCAGGCCGCAATCGCTTCCGCCAGTTGTTCAGGGCTTTCGATCATGGGCAGCACGATGCCCTGCGCGCCGCCATCAAGCAGCCGCAGCAGGGTTTTCGGGTTCAGATCGGCGACCCGCACCAGGGGCGTGAGGTCGTAGCTTTCGGCCACGCGGATCATGTTCTCCACGGTTTCCGGGTTGATCAGCACGTGTTCCATGTCGATGATCACGAAGTCGAAACCGGCTTCGGCGATCAGTTCGATGGCGGCAGGCGCCGGGATCGAGCTGATCAGTCCGTACACCGGCTGGTGTCTGCCGAGCTTCTGCTTGAGCGTATTGGTCCTCAGCATCACTGCGGCCTGTAGGCATGCAGAGGGTTGGGCACAGGCCTGAAGCGGCGTTCGCCGTCGCCGAGCAGGCGACGTTTGGTGAGTTCCTCCACTTCGTAGGTCGGTGCAAATACGTCGAACAGGCCGAAACGGTCACGGTGTTGCGGATGAGCCTTTTGATACCCGAGGATCACATCGGCGGTCATCTGCCAGAACAGCGCTTCGTCCAGTTGGTACTGTTGGCGCAGGAAAATGGCCATTTCCGCGAGGCAGATAAAGAAGAAGCAATCACAGGAGAAGTCGCGCACAGCATTGACATCGTCAGTGACGATGAACGAGTTGCGGTTGAGCTTCGCGTGGCTGGCAGGCAGCGGCACCAGTTCCGGGCACAGTTCGGGGCGGCCCAGATGTGCCGGCGAATAGCGCACGCCGTCATGGAAGTCCTTGAGCGCAATGCGCTGCGGCCAGCCGTCTTTGGTGATCAGTACGATGTTCTGGCCGTGGGACTCCATGCCGATGCCCTCGGCATAGAGCATGTGAATGATCGGCGGCACAGTGACCTGCAACAATTGCCGGGTCCAGTTTTCCAGGCCGTACTGGCGCACCCATGCATCGATGAAAGGCGACTGCTCTCCATCACCGTAACGATTTTCCACATGGCTCAGCCCGTTGAACGGCACGGCCTGCTCATCATCCTTGAGGTACTGATGCAGGCTTTCACGCCAGATCGCACCCAGCGTGCCGTAGGTCTGCGCCGAGCGCGATTCCGCCAGATGGCGATAGTCGAAGCTGACCCCGGCCACTTCGCCCAGAATCACGAAACCGAGCTCCCGAGCCGTGCTGTCGGTGCTGATCAGGTGTTGCAGCCAGTCGGCAATGATCGGCCCGTTCAACACCGTATGCCGCGCCAGAATGCGCGTACTGGATGTGTTGGTCATGCTCAT
Organism: Pseudomonas viridiflava; assembly: GCF_900184295.1. Lineage (NCBI taxonomy): Bacteria > Pseudomonadati > Pseudomonadota > Gammaproteobacteria > Pseudomonadales > Pseudomonadaceae > Pseudomonas > Pseudomonas viridiflava. The sequence continues at coordinate 2,971,146 of NZ_LT855380.1, read as the reverse complement.
TGCCAGTTTGACGTACGGCTTCTTCGGATCGTTGGCATTGGCCAGTGTACGAATTGACTGCTGCGCCTTGTACTGGTCGCTGGAGGTGCCCAGGTAGATCAGTTCGCCGCGCGCCAGTTCCGGGAAGAAAGTCGATACGGTTACGTTGTCCCACTGCCACGGATGCACCGGCATGAGCTGATAGTCGTCGATGGACTTGCCCTGCGCGGCCAGCGTCTGGGCAAACGCTTGCCAGCGCTGTGTGCCGAGTTCGTCACGAACGAACTGTTGAATGTCCATCGCACGAACATGACCGACAGAGGCGCTGCTTTTCGCAACCGCAATCCAGACCACTTCAATCGGCGTGGCGAACTCCGGTCCGTACTTGACGTTGTCGGCCAGTGAAAAGCCGATGCGCGACTTGTAGCACGGGTGGTAGCTGTGGGCGTCCATGAAATGCTGTTCCAGAGCATCCACATCCAGTTGATGAGCGGGCTTTGCGGGCTTGTAGCTCTGATTGCGGGCTTGTAGGTCCTTGAGCTGGGTCTGCTCGATTTCCTGGATGAAGCGCGCCAGATGCGGGCTGTCCTGGAATGGGCTCAACAGCTCGGTCAGGGCCTGATGCAAGTCCGGTACGCTGCGTTTACCGTCCTTGTCGACACGTTCAAGACTGGCATGTTCAAGCCGGATCAGTTCGAAACTGCTGCTGAGCAGGCCGCTGCAGCGGTACTCGACAGGTGCCTGAGCCGAATCGGTTGCTGGCACCACAAACAAGTGCCGATGCTCATCCAGTGATACACAGGTGTAAGGCAGAGCGGCTTCATAAAGCAGCGTCTGCAGCAACTGACCGATCACGCGGCGCTGCACTTTTGTATAACGGCCCGCGTCGATATCCGCCAGCCAGTCGCCGGTTGCCGGGGCTTTGACGGATTTTGGTTCACGCGGCAAAGGGTTCAGCGGTAGAGGGGTTGCCATGTTCATACCTCAAATGAAAATTATCGGGTTTCGACGGCGTCGGGCTGTGCCTCGGCGCGCTCGTCGTTGACAGGCTTTTCTTTCACGGGCGCTTCATTGACGGGGAAGCGCCAGGCGCAAGGCAAAGCCAGGAAAATCAACAGTCCGGTGGCGATAAACACTTCGCTGATGGCAGACGGCGTGGCGGTCGGCCCTGCGGAACTCAGGCGGAATTCGAGCCACAGGGAAGCGATGACAATCCCCAGCGACGCCACCAGACGCCGTGAAATGTTGTTCATCGCCGCGCCCTGCGTAACCATCGGCTCAGGCAAGGCATTTAGGCCGGCTGTGGTGATGGGCATGTAGGACAGACCCAGTCCGGCGCCGCGAACCATCATCAGGACGAACACCACGCCTATCGCCGCATCGGACTTGAGCAGACCCAGCGCCAGCGTCGACAGCCCGGTCAGCAACAGGCCGATGGCGACCACCTTGCGTGGCCCATGCCGATCCAGTGCCTTGCCGCCCCACTGTCCGAACAGGCTGGCGAACGCCGCCGTGCAGAGCAGCGACAGACCGGTCCAGATCGGGTTGTAGCCCATCACGGTCTGCACCAGCAGCGGCAACAGCACCAGGCACTCGAACATGCCGACCGATTGCACCACGGCGACGATCACACTCAGTCGGTAGCCGCGCAGATTAAACAGACGCAGGTTCAGCAACGGATCCTTGCGACGCAGTTCCACGCGGACAAACGCGATCAGGCAGGCCACGGCGACCAACACCATGGCCTGATTGAGTGGGTCCAACAGCGCCTCGGCATGGTGCATGCGACTGATGGCCACCATCAGCAGGCCGATCCCTGACGCGATCAGCAGGTAGCCAATCAGGTCGAAAGGCTTGCGTTCCGCAGGTTCGGACGCAGGCAACACGCCGACGCCCAGCAACAACGCCAGCAGGCCAATGGGCACATTCATCAGGAACAGCGAGCGCCAGCTGAACCACTCCAGCAGCAGGCTGCCGCACAGCGGTCCCAGTGCCGGAGCGAGCATCACGGCGGCGCTCCAAAGCCCGGTCACCCTGCCCCGCTCATGCTTTTCATACACGGCGAAGATGATTGCCAGCGACAACGGAATCATCAGTCCGCTGGCCACGCCCTGCACCACCCGCGCCGCGATGACCAGCGCAATGGAATTGGCCAGTGCGCCCAGCAGTGACCCACCGATGAACAGCGCAACACCCCACAGGTACAGACGCTTGCGCCCGACCCGCTGGCTGAGGAAGCTGGTCAGCGGCATGGTCATGCCCATGCTGGTCATGAACGCGGCGACGATCCAGGTGGCCATCAGCGGACCAATCCGGAACGCTTCCATGAACGTGGGCAGCGCCGGGTTGAGTGAGCTGTTGCTCAGGCTCACGGTCAGTGTGCCCAGTAAAACGTTGATCACCACCCAACTGCGCGGGACGTTGAAGCCGGATTTCACCGAAGGTCCTCCCGGATCCGTTCACCGTTGCGTATGAAATGCTGCGCCGGACGCGGATGGCAGAGAAAATCCACATGGGAAATGTTGAACCCATAGGCGCCCGCCAACGGCAGCACCAGCAGATCACCGATCTCGACGCCCTTGAACGGATGTTTGCGACTCAATACGTCCTTGGGCGTGCATAGCTGACCGACCACGGTGCAGGCCTTTTCCTCGGATTCGGCAGTCTGTGGCACGTTGGGCAGATGAATGACCGGGTGATCATGGCTCTGGGCCACCGGCAGACGGAACTGATGGGTACCGCCGCGGCACACCAGAAAGTGCTCGCCGTGACTGGTTTTCATGTCCAGCACTTCAATCGCGTAATAACCGCAATAGGCGCTGATGAACCGGCCTGGCTCGAAACGCAGGATCGGCGCATCGGCCTCCTCGCCCAGGCGTTTTTCCAGATAACGGCAAAAGCGCTGCCAGTCGAAGCGCTGACCGCTGAGGTAATCGACACCAATACCGCCGCCCACGTTGAAATGGGTGACCTGCTCCGGGTGACGGGTCAGGGCTTTCCATTGCGGCCAGCGCTGCAGGTACAGATCGATCAATTGCTCGTGTCGCTCGACCGATTGCTGGTGCGACATGGCATGCACATGAAAGCCCTTGAGCGACAAGTGACTGGCGCTGTCCACGCGATGCACGGCTTCAGCCAGGTCCGCTTCGTCGATGCCGAATGGCGTGGCGGTTCCGGCCATGGCCAGTCGGCTCGACTGGGTGGGCGGCAACTGCGGATTGATGCGGATGAACACCGGCTGCACGCGCCCGACTTCGCTCGCCAGTCGCTGCAGACGTTCGATTTCGTTGAGGCTCTCCACATGGAAGGCCTCAACCTTGTTCAGCAGCGCGCTGCGCAGGTCCGAGTCCAGCTTGCCGGGGCCTGAGAACACATAGGGTTTGCGCATCGGACACGCCATCACCCGCTCGATCTCCCCTCCCGAGGAAATCTCGAAACCGCTGACCAGCGGAGCCAGCGTCGCCAGTACCGGCGCTTCGCTGTTGGCCTTGATCGCGTAATACAGTTCCACGCCAGCAGGCAGCGCTGCCATGACCTCGCTCACATGCTGTTCAAGGGCGTCCAGATCGTAAACGAAGGCAGCCAGCGGATCCGTCTCCAGCGACCGGGCCTCGTTTATGGCGGCACGCACCGTGTCAGGCAACTTATGCATAACGCACCTCTTCCTGCTCGGCGTAACGCGCTTCCTCGCCCCACGGCGATGCCAGACGCACGTAATTGGCTTCGCGGTCGGCCTTGGCCGCCAGACGCACCTTGAGGTTGGTCTTGCAGGCAATCGAGTGGCCTGCAATCAATGCATCCAGTTCCGGCGCAGGACGTACCAGTTCCTCGCGAATGCTGCGCAGCTGTTGTTCGACCTGCTGCCACATCAACGGCGCCAGGTGCGGCCGCTCCCAACTCAGGGCCAGCACGGCCTCGGACAGGTTGTTGATCAGCAGGCAGTAAGTGATGCGGCTCCAGCCCTGCTCGCGGGAGTAAGTCAGCGACTGGCGAATGCGCGGGTGCAGCCCGACCTCGATGGACTTGATGCCGAGTTCGTCGGTGAGTTTGACGCCCTCAAAGTCGCGCAACAGCAACTGTCGAGGCTGGCCGTTATCGTGAATCAGCACGGCATTCTGCAAATGCGGCTCCATCACCACGCCATGGTTGAAGAACAGCGCCATGACCGGGCGCAGCAGCAAGGCCTGGTATTGATCAAACCATGTCAGCAGGTCCTCATCACCAAGTTCCCAGCCTTTGAAGCGCTGCAGGAAATCATGCACCAGCGGCCGTGAGCGCAGGTCGCGAGCGAACAAGGTGCCCGCCATCACGCTGCGGTCGGCACCGGAGCGAAGGCAGAAGTTTTCCCGCAGAATCGCGCCGGTCTGTTCGCGAAACCAGTGGGCATCGGTTTCGCCGACCCCTTTGGGTGCCCAGCTCATCGAACCCGGTTCAGCCACCGTGGACAGTCCACCGAGGGTTTCTGGCTGCGTCTGCTGCAGGCGCTGGAACAGTTCGTCGATGATCAGCGTGCTTTCCAGCTCATACCAGGCGTTTTTCCTGACACAGTTGGTGATGCGCACATTCAGTGAGCCCTTGATGAAATAGTCGTGGCCTTCGATGTACCAGGTGCGCATCGAAGCCGTCGGGCTGGCCAGTGGTCCGGTCGTGCCGAGGTCTGTGACCTCACCCAGCTCCAGCAGACGCTGTACGCGACGATCCTGCATGAACAGCTCAGCCTGCACCGGGTGCATGCAGATCAGCGCGTGTCCGGGACGGGCCTTTGCCTGATCGACAAAACCGGCCATGACCTGTGTGTCGCTCAGACCGTTGGAGGTGATCCGCAGCCCTTCCATCGGCACTTCGAACAGGTGAAGCGCGGTCTTCGCCTGAAACTCCGGCGCGTAGGTTTCCTGCGCCAGATGTTTAGGCCACAGCCGTGCCTTGGGCGCGGGATGATTGGGGTGACCGAACCACAGACCCTGTTCGCTGGCCAGGTAACCGCTCAACGGCTCCGGGTGCTCACCCGCCATGTTGTGGGCCACGATGGCGGCCGTCAGGTGCTGGCTTTGCATGACCTGATCGAGCAGTTCGTCGTTGCTGGCGCGGGTCATGTGCTCACAGGCGCTGAGCAGTTGCTGAACGAACTCGGGAAATGCCGGGCACTGCCAGCTGCCCTGTCCACGCCGTGCATAGACATCGGAAAGGTAGCGGTGGCTGCCCAGACCGTCGCGACGATCCACCAGCACGAAGAACTGTTGTTTATTGGGCAGGCTGATGGTCAGCGGGATGCCTTTCCACTGGCCGCCATCGACAAAACACCCAGGCGCGATGCCCTGCATGCCCTGCGGCCAGGTGTAATGAAGGCAGTGTTCCGGCAGTGCAAATTCCTTTATCAGGCAATTGAGTAACGCGCGGGTCGTCGCCAGCTCGCTCACCATAGTTGATAAAACGGTGCGATCGGTATTAGTCATGTCTGCTCCACAGTCGCTTTACGCTGACTGTCTAAGTGACATCGCAACAAAGTGTCAGATAATCATCTGCTGCGAAAACAACTCAAGCATTTGCCCGGCTTATCACTCGGCACGCCATGGCCAGATAAACCCTGTCAGCAAATACGCTACGTTCGTTCGGCCCGAAGTTCTGACCGGTCCAGATTGTCTTGAATAACAATAACGTGATGAAGTTATTGAGTGCGCAACTGACTCAGCGCGGCCTTGAGTGCCTCTTCGAATCGCTGGATAACCAGTTGGCACTGTTCGTCCGTGATGATCAGCGGTGGTAACAGGCGGATCACGTTGCCATTACGGCCACCCCGCTCCAGCAAAAGTCCCTGTTTGAAACACTGCTGCTGAATGACCAGCGCAAGTTCGGCGTCTATCGGAAAACTGCCGAGACGATCTGCAGGTTTGCGCTCGTCGACGATCTCGATGCCGAGCATCAGACCGCGCCCACGTACCTGCCCCATGGCCGGGTAATGCGGTTGCAAAAGCGTCAGTTGATCCTTGAGCCACTGCCCGCGTCTGGCGGCCTGTCCGGCCAGGTTCTGGCGCTGTAGCACTTCCAGCGTGGCAAGACCTGTGGCCATTGCCATCTGGTTGCCGCGGAAGGTGCCGGAGTGATTGCCCGGTGCCCACGCGTCGAACTCACGCCGGATGCCCAGCACGGCAAGCGGCAGACCGCCACCGACTGCCTTGGACATGACGATGATGTCCGGTTCGATACCGGCATGCTCGAAGGCGAACATCTTGCCGGTGCGGCCAAACCCGGCCTGTACTTCGTCAAGGATCAGCAGAATGCCGTGTTTACGGGTCACTTCGCGGATCTGCCGCAGCCAGCTGTCCGGCGCGGGATTGACGCCGCCCTCGCCCTGCACGGCTTCCAGAATCACCGCAGCCGGAAGCGATACGCCACTTTCGACGTCTTCGATGAACTGGGTGAAGTAGTAGCTCAGCGCTTCGGTCCCGGCCTCGCCACCGAGGCCCAGCGGGCAGCGGTATTCGTGCGGGTACGGCAGAAATTGCACGCCGGGCATCAGGCTGGCGACCGCATCTTTCGGCCCGGTGTTGCCGGTCAGCGCCAGAGCGCCGTGGGTCATGCCGTGGTAAGCGCCGGAGAAGCTGATGATGTTGCTGCGCCCCGTGGCGGTTTTCGCCAGCTTGATCGAGGCTTCCACCGCATCGGCGCCGGACGGGCCGCAGAACTGCAGGCAATAGTCCCGACCCTGCCCAGGCAGCAGGCTCAGCAATGTCTCGCTGAAAGCGTCCTTGACCGGCGTGGTCAGGTCCAGGGTATGCATCGGCATACCCGAGGTCAGGAAGCCGTCGAGGCTGGCCATGATTGCTTCATGGTTGTGCCCCAGCGCCAGCGTTCCGGCCCCGGCCAGGCAGTCCAGATACGTGTTGCCCTCAACATCCGTTACCCAGAGCCCATGTGCCTTGGCAATCGCCAGAGGCAACTTGCGCGGGTAACTTCTTACATTGGATTCAAATCTCGCCTGCCGGGCCAGATAGTTGGCATTGGTTTTATGCGAAGACGTAGTAGACTGCAATAAGCCATCATTCAACATGGGGTAACCCTCGCTAAGTTCGGGATGCAAACTATTCTCATTTCCAGAAAACTGCAAGTCCGTTACTGAAATTTAATTCTGAATTTAATATGACAATACATGCGTGCTTGTTTAATGAGAGGCGCACAGCATTACGCCAACTAACGCTGGATATATTCAACGCGTCCGGACTCATCAACGTCGGCGTATCGGTTATTGCCTTTTTGAAGGCCGCACTTTGATTACGTTATAAGTGAGCTATTTATTTATTCAACTGGCACTTTGCATGGCGTTCTCTCTGTCAGAGTCGTTGCGCATTGAGTCGTGAAGCGCAGGCGCCCTTCCCTGGGCAGCGCATGAGTGATGGATCAGAAACCCACAGTGGCCGAGATCAGATAGGTTCGGGGTGTTGCGAGCGTCAGACCAGGCTCGCTGTCGTCAGAGGCGCCGGCAGAGCTCCAGTAGCGCTTGTCCATGACGTTCTCGACGTTGGCCCGCAGCGTGACGGTCTTCTGATCGACCTTGAAGGCATAGCGCGCGCCGACGTCGAAGCGCTCGGACGAATCGATGTCCTTGGTATTGGCCTGATCCAGGTATTGGGAACTGGTGTAGATGCCCCGCCCGGTCAGCGTCAGGCCCTGTACGGTCGGCACGTCCCACTCGGCCCCGATATTGACGTTGTATTCGGGCGTGGCAGGCGCACGGTTGCCGTCAAATGTGCCGCCAGTGGTGTTTTTCAGTTCGCTGTCGATGTACATCACGCCGCCCAGCAGGCGGAAACCCTTGAGCGGCTCGCCGAACATGGTCAGCTCTACGCCGTTGTTCTCACGCTTGCCGTTAGGGCCGAACACGCGGGAGGCGGCATTGGTTTCGTAGGCGGGCTGTTTGATGCGGAACACGCTGCCGGTAAAGGCGAACGAACCCAGGTCATATTTGGCACCCACCTCGACCTGACGGCTGATGAAGGGCGGGAAGATCTCGTCTTCGTTGATCGAGGTCGATGGTGCGATCTTGCCCTGGCTCAGGCCTTCCATGTAGTTGGCGTACACCGACAGCTCATCGGTCACCTTGTACAGAATGCCGCCCGACGGCGAGACCTTTTCCTCGTCGTACGCCGTGTCGCCCTTGACGTTGTTGGTCCAGTCATCGACCTTGACCCGCTGCCAGCGTGCGCCCAGGGTCAGTAGCAGGCGATCGTCGAAAAAGCCCAGCGTGTCGGACAGCGCCAGACCGCTGAAGCGGTTTTCGGTGTAGACCTTGTCATCCCTGCGTGTCGGGTTGGCGGGCGTCGGCGTGTCGACGGGGTTGAACAGGTTGCTCGGAGACGCCGCGTAGCGGGCACCGCCATTCTCGAAGTCCATGTAGAAGTAGCTGGCCGCCAGGTTCACTTCGTGGCTGACCGGACCGGTCTTGAACCAGTTGCGCACACCGGCCGTGGCCGTGCGTACGTTTTCGTCGCGGGTGAAGTCGCGCGGCTGAACGCTGAAGTCGCCCGCATTGTTGGTGATCGAAACCGCATGGCGCAGGAAGTCATGGTCGCTTTTGCGCGCGCCCACGCCGCCGTACAGCATCACGGAATCGTTGACGTCGTATTCGGCGTTGACCATGCCGAAGGTGTCCTCGGTGCGTGCCTTGCTCCAGGGTTGCGCGTAGTTGTCCCGCACATCGTTGGCGTTCGGCACCTTGGCGTTCGGGCCAATCTGGACGCGTTCCTGTGGCGCATCGGTGTTGCGTTCGGTGTGCCCGATATCGGTCGAAAGGCGCAGACGCTCACCTCGGAAGTCCAGCCCCAGGACCGCCATCTGGCGGTCAACACTCTGGTGGTCCCAAGTGGTATCGCCGGACTGCTTGACGCCGTTGAAGCGGATACCGAACTTGTCTTCGTCGCCAAAGCGGCGGGCGATGTCCACTGCACCGCCAACTTGGCTGTCGGAGGCATAACTACCAGTGAACTCGGTGATCGGCTTGTCTGTGGCGCGCTTGGGCACCACGTTGATGCCGCCGCCGACACTGCCACGCGGCGAGATGCCGTTGACCAATTGGCTCGGCCCTTTGAGGATGTCCACGCGCTCGGCCATTTCCATGTCGATCGTGTAGGTCGGCAGGATGCCGTACAGGCCGTTGTAGGAAACGTCGCTGTTGAACAGGCTAAGGCCGCGAATGGTGAACTGCTCGTAGCGTCCGCCCGCCGGGTTGGTGGCGCGTACCGAAGGGTCGCTGGCGATCAGGTCACCCAGCGTGCGGGCCTGCTGGTTCTTGACCGCTTCCTGGGTGTAGGTGGTCATGCTGAACGGCGTGTCCATGAAGTCCCGCGCGCCGAGCATGCCTTGCGAGCCACGGCGGGCAACCTGACCGCCCGCATAGGCCTGACCATCAGTCGTGCCGCCGGCACCGAGAATCGAGGTGGGCGCCAGTTCCAGGCTGCCGCTGCTCGGCGCCGGGACCAGCGTGTAGGCCTGTTCGCCTACCGGCATCAATTGCAGGCCCGAGCCTTGCAACAAACGCGCGAAGCCTTCCTCGACCGCAAAGTCTCCGGACAGGCCTGCGCTGTTGCGTCCGTTCACCAGTGCAGGGTCTACCGACAGATTCACACCGGCCAGGCCGGCGAAACGGGTCAGCGCGGCGCTCAGACTGCCTGCCGGAACCTCATAGGCGCGGCGCCCCGAGGTTTCCGCCCAACTGTTGGAGATGAACAGCGGGCTGGAACTGAGGGTCAGCAACAGACTCAAGTGCAAAAGCGGACGTAAACGATAAGGAGGCACTGCGGACATGTAGGGAAGCTCTCGTAGTTTTTTGTTCACTTACCTGGAATGACCAGTGAGGCGAAAAAAAGGGACAGGCTTCACGCACTATTTTTTGCAGAAAGATTTTTGCGAGGCACCAGCGTCACCCAGTAGCGGGTCCGCATATGCACATCCACCTGCAGGCTGGCCGCCAGCAGCGAAAGGACACGGTCCGTGTCGTCGAGCCGGAAACTGCCCGTAACACGCAAGTTTTCCAGTTCAGGCTCCCAGCGCAGCAACCCTGGACGGTAGCGACCGAGTTCACGCAGGAAGCTGCCCAACGGCTGGTTCTGGGCGGTCAGCACGCCGTCGCGCCAGCCTGGCAACAGGGCGTCGAAGGCGCTGACCGGCCCTGCCCCCTGAGGCCGCAGACTGATCTGCTGTTGCGCAAGCAGGTTTAGTTCAGCCCCTTGCAACGGCTGCAACCGCACGCTGCCGCTGACCACCGAGACCCGGCAATCGTTGGCGTTGAGACGCACGCAGACTTCGCTACGGCTGACGATGATCCTGCCATACGGAACTTCGATGGTGAGCGGCGTACTGCCCGACACCTTGAGCGCCATCTCGCCGCGTACCAGTGTGACTTGCCGGGTGTTCAGGTCGACGTTCACCGCACTGTCGGTATTCAGTTGCAATTGGCTGCCGTCGGCCAGCGCAAGGCGCTTGTGCTCACCGATGGAGGTTTGCAGGTCGGCGCGCCAGACGTCTATCGGCAACTGCCGCCCCAGCAGCCAGACGGCCGGAACCAGTGTCGCCACCCCAAGCGCCCTTTTGAGGGCCGCGCGCCTTGCCTTTTCGGGGCGGTCGAGGGTGGCCATCGCCAGATGGGATGGCAGGCCGAAAAAACGTTGACGCAACTGCTGAGCCTTTTGCCAGGCGCGCTCGTGGCTGCTGGCGCTGTCGCGCCAATACTGAAGTTTGACGTAATCCTCATCGCTGGCACCGCCAGACTCCAGCAACGCAAGCCAATGCGCCGCTGCGCGTGCGACTTCGCGATCTTCGCTGGACAGCGACTGACGAATCACCAGTCCACCAACAGACAATGTTCGTAGGCTTGGGCCATGTAACGTTTGACGGTGCGTTCGGAGACCTGCAGACGTTCGGCGATTTCGCGATAACCCAGGCCTTCCAGCTGACTCCACAGAAACGCCCTGCGCACGACGGCTGACAGTCCATCCAGCAACTCATCCAGCGCTTGCAGGGTTTCCAATAGCAGCCAGCGCTGTTCGGGAGACGGAGCAGCTTCTTCAGGGAGCTGAGCCAGCGCTTCGAGATAAGCCTGCTCCAGACTGCGACGGGTATAGAAGTTGCTCAACAGGCGCTTGCCGACGGTCAACAGATAAGCACGAGGTTCCTGCATATCGGCGATCTGCTGGGAACTGGACAGCACGCGAAGAAACGTATCCTGGCTAAGGTCCGCAGCATCCCAGGCATTGCCCATGCGCCGTCTCAGCCAGCTTTCCAGCCAGCCATAGTGGTCGCGATACAGGGAATGTAGAGAATGGTCCGTTGACGTCGCTGCTTCGATCATGTCGAGAGGCCTTGCGCTATGGATGTGTCAAATGAGACTCATTCTAATTAGTGTTATATCCCGAGTCCACGCACTTTTTCGATTAAGCCCCCGCCGTCGCTGGGCCGAGAGACTGTCAAAACCGCGCAACGGCACGGTTTGCAACGGTTTGGCTGATGATCGAACCTTGACAGATTGTTGTTACGCTGAGCCTGCCAGCGCACACAGCTCGACGCGATCAAGCCGTTTTTCGACACGGCCCTGCTTGATCAGCAGCGCCCGGTCGCACAGATGGGCAACGGTATTGATGTCATGACTGACAAGAATCATGGTCATGCCCGTTTCCCTGCGCAGCGTCTGAAGCAGATTGAGTATTTCCGCCTGTACCGTCATGTCCAGCGCTGAAGTCGGCTCGTCCAGCAACAGTAATGCAGGATTCAACTGCAATGCCCGGACGATGGCCACGCGTTGCCGCTGGCCGCCGGACAACTGATGGGGATACCGGTCAAGAACCTCGGCGGGCAACCCGACCCGTTCCAGCGACGCGATCAGACTGGGCTCGTCGAACGGCAGCCCGTTGATCTGCCGCGGTTCGCGCAGACTGCGCCGAATCCGGTGCAGTGGATGCAGTGATGCATAGGGGTCCTGAAACACCATCTGTACCTGCCGACGCAATGCACCCTTGAACGCATGCTGTGCCGTGAGCGGCTGGCCCATCAGATTCACCCTGCCCTGCCAGTCACGGTGCAGGCCGGCGAGTACGCGCAGCAAGGTCGATTTGCCTGAGCCGGAGCCGCCGATGAGCCCGAAGCATTCGCCCGGTTCGATCCGCAACCCGTCAAGTTCCAGCGCAGTGAAATGACCGAATCCCCGTTTGAAGCTCACGGTCAGATGTTCAATATCCACCGCGTTCATGACAGTTCCTCGATCAGGCTTCGGTCCAGAGTGGGCAGTGCCTGACCATGAGTCTGTGCCGAGGGCTGACAGCTCCAGAGCGTGCGCGTGTACGGATTGCTGGACGTGGCCAGCTCAGTGGCGCGACAACGGTCGATAATCCTGCCGCGGTACATGACCAGCGCACGGTCGCAGTAACGGGCAACCAGTGGCAGATCGTGGCTGATCAGCAGCAACGCCATGCCCCGCTGCCGGACCAGCCGTAGAATCAACTCAAGCATCTGGTCACGCAGGCCGCTGTCCAGCGCAGAGGTGGGCTCGTCCGCGATCAGCAGTCTGGGATCGTTGATCAGCATCGCGGCGAGCATCACCCGCTGGCCCATACCGCCGGACAATTCATGTGGATAGCTGTGGTAAAGCGATGCGGGATCGGGCAATCCCACGGCATCGAGCATGTCCAGGACTTTCTCGCGGCTTTCGCGGCGACCCAGCCGGGTATGCAGCACCAGTGCTTCCTCGACCTGAGTGCCGATCTTCAGCACCGGGTTGAGCGAGTACCTGGGGTCCTGCAAGACCAGCGACAACCGTGTTCCCCTCACCTGTTGCCATTGCCGGGCCGACAATCCAAGCAGATCATCGCCTGCCAGACTCAGTCGCTCGGCCGTCACCTGGCCGGGACGTGCGACCAGTCCCATCAGCGCCCGCGCAGTCAGTGATTTGCCCGAACCTGACTCACCGACCAGCGCCACGGTCTCGGTGCCGATCGTGAAGTCGATACCCTTCACCACCTCGATCAGGTCCGAGCCCGGCCCGGGGAAGCCGATGCGCAGGCCTTTGACGTCCAATAATGATGATTCATGCGCCATGGCGGGGATCCAGTACGTCGCGCAGGCCGTCGCCCAGCAGATTGAAAGACAGGCTCGTCAGCAGAATGGCGATGCCCGGTACTGCTGCTACCCACCACTGATCGAAGATGACCCGGCTGCCTTCGGCAACCATCGAACCCCATTCGGCCATGGGCGGTTGGACGCCCAGTCCGAGGAACCCGAGCCCTGCGGCGGCGAGAATGATGCCGCCCAGGTTCAACGCGACCCGAACGATCACGGATGGAAGGCACAGCGGCAGCACGTGCCCGATCAGCAGGCGCATCCCTCGTATGCCTTGCAGATGGGCGGCAGCCAGATAGTCACTGTTACGCAGCACGCTGGTTTCCGCCCGGGCCTGACGCGCATACGCCGGCCAGGCCGTCAGGGACAGCGCCAATGCGCCGTTGAGCAACCCCGGCCCGAGAATCGCCACAAATGCCAGCGCCAGTACCAGTTGCGGAAAGGCCATGATCACGTCGGTCAGGCGCATCAGGATCCGCTCCGTCCAGCCGCCATAGAAACCCGCTGTCACACCAACCAGCACACCAATCGGCAGGGTCAGCAGCAAGACCAGCGACACCAGCAGCAATGTGGGACGTGTGCCATGCAGCAAACGGGTAAACAGGTCTCGGCCAAACGCGTCGGTGCCCAGCCAGTGAATGGCCGAAGGCGGTAATAACCGATCCTGAATATTTTGCGCGTTCGGATCAAAGCCACTCAGCAGTGGGGCGAACACCGCGACCGCTATCAATAAGGCAATGAACGATACGCCGATGGTCAGTGCCGGTGAGCGACGCCAGATGCTTGAAGCCGAAAGGCCTTCGAAGGCTACAGAAAGGTTCATGACAGACCTCGCGTGCGTGGGTCGATCATGCCCGCCAGCACATCGGCCAAGCCGTTGATCACTACAAAACAGAGACCGATCACCAGCGTACTGCCCAGAATCGCAGGCACATCGCCTGCGAATAAAGCGGTCGTCAGGTAACGTCCGATTCCCGGCCACGCGAATACCGTCTCGGTGAGAATGGAGCCTTCCAGCAGGCTCGCATAGGACAGCGCAACGACTACCACCAGAGTACCGGAGACATTGGGCAGCGCGTGACGCAACAGCACTCGGCCACGCCCTGCGCCTTTGGCCAGTGCGGTGACCACGTATTCCTTGCCCATTTCGCCCAGCAACGCCGAGCGAGTCATTCGGCAGATCCCGGCCATGGAATGAAAGGCCAGTACCAGCACGGGCAACACCAAATGCGCAAATGCGTTGGCGAATGCGCCGGTCTCACCGGAGCGCCAGGTGTCCCAAAGCATCCAGCCGCTTGAGAGGTCGAGGGTGTACAGATACGAATCGTCGAGCCGCCCCGGCCCGCCTGCCCATTGCAGCCGGGCATAGAACAACAGGAGCATGAGCAGGCCAAGCCAGAATATCGGCACCGAATAGCCAAACAGCGAAAACAGCCTGACCGAACCATCGACCCAGCCGCCCGGTCGCCATGCGGCCAGCAGGCCCAGCGATAGCCCAAGGCTGCTACCGAGCAGGATGGCCAGAGTGGCAAGCTCCAGTGTCGCCGGTATCGCCCGGCTCAAGCCTTGCAACACCGGTTGACCAGACGTGCTGGAAACGCCCAGATCGCCCTGCCTCAAGTCGTTCAAATAACGCCCGAAACGTGTCGGCCATGGCTGATCCAGCCCCAGATCGCTGCGCACCTGGGCGAGCGTGGCCTCGCTGGCGCGGTCACCGGCAATTCGCAGCGCCGGATCGACCGGCGACAGCGTGGTCAACATGAAGGTAAAGAACAGCAACCCGATGAGCGTGACCGCCAGCGATAACACCCCGCCAGCCGCCACCTTGATCCTGCGCGCAGCCCCTACCCTCACTTGGACTTGCTCACCTGATCGAAGTAAGGCAGCGATGCAGTGATGTTCTGCAGCACGCCTTCAACACCATCGTGCACGGCAACCTGGTTCTGCCCTTGCAGCGCGACCACGTAGGGTGAGCTGTCCTGCACGGTCTTCTGCAGATGCGTATACAGCGCCACACGTTTTTGCGGGTCGCGTTCGGCTGCGGCAGCGCGGGTTTCCTGACTCAATTGCGGGATATCCCACTGGGTACGCCAGGCCAGGGTCTTGGGTCCGTTGGCGACGTTATAGGTGAAGGTGCTGGCGTTGGAGTGTGGGTCCAGATAATCCATGCCCCAGTAGGTGAAGATCAACTGGTAGTCCCGGCTGCGCATCTTGGCCCATAACTCGCTCTCGACCAGAGGCCGCACCGAAATATCGATATCGGCCTTGGCGAAACTGGCCTGCAATGCCTGAGCAATATCGGTGTAGGGCGGCTGATTGAAGACGCTCAGTTCGACCCTGGTACCTGGCGCGATCCCGCCTGCCTTGAGAATAGCCCTGGCCTTGTCCACATCCAGCTTGAACGGCTTGTCGCTTAACGAACCTGCAACCCCGTTCGGCAGAAACGCTTGATGCACGCTGTACTGATTCTTCAGCAGGTCTTTGGAAATGCCCTGATAGTCCACCAGCCAGCGAGCCGCTTCCCAGAAAGCCGGATTCTTCAAGGCAGTCACTTGAGTGTTGCCGCTGTTGATGCCCAGGTAATAAATCATCGACGAAGGAAAGCGCTGCACGCTGACGCCTTTCTGGTTTTCCAACGCGCTGAACTGATCGGCGCCCAGATCGAATGCCATATCGGCATCGCCCTGCACCACCAGCAGACGACGGGTTGCCGGGTCGGTCACGTTCTTGATGACCACGGTCTTGAGTTTCGGGGCTTTGGCTGCATGAGGGTTGGCCTGCAGCACCAATGCCTCGTGAGGAACATAAGTACGCAAGGCATAAGCGCCGGTGCCCGCGGAGTGCGTCTTCAGCCAGCCATTACCAAAATCCGCGCCCTGCGCGTGCTTCTGGACCTCTGCCGCATCGACGATGAAACCCACAGGTGTGGCCGACAGAATGCTCAACGCAAATGAGCTACCCACTGCCGCAGACCAGGCGATTTTCACATGGTTGTCGTCGACCCGCGTCACAAAGCTGTCGACGTTCTCTGCAGTCCAGCCCAGTTCGCCCAGAATGAACGCAGGTGTCTTGTTCAACTTGACCACACGGGTCAGCGAGTAGATGACATCTTCCGGGCGCACGTCGGCGCCCGAGGAAAATCGGGCGCCTTTTCGCAGTTCGAAAACCAGGCTCTTGTCATCACTGCCCGCCTCCCAGCCTGATGCCAGCGAAGGCACCAGATCGGACGGCTTATCACGGTCCGGTTCGATCAGGCGCTGGTAAATGTTGGCCAGCGTATTGGTGGCCGTTATCTCGAAACTTTCGGCAGGGTCAAGGCTTGCGATGTCATCGATGGAACGCGCCACTACCAGCGTATCCGGGGGCGTCAGTGCCCAGGCTGAACTGCTGAGTGTGATCGCCACTGTGAGAGCTGTCAGACGCCGCATCGTGCATTCCCTTATGAAGATGAGTTATTGGGAAGCGACGATAAAGCGCATTTGGTAATAAAAAAAAGACCGTTTAGTCATTAACTTATTCCGCTTTGCACGACCTGTTTCTGACAACCCCATGACTGAAGGCAACCGAGGCAGCAGGGATTGATGACAGAACGAATATGAATACATTTCGCAATCAATAAGAAAATAATGAATTTGTTTCATTATCAAGCGATGCCGACAATGCGCGGACTTACCGCACTGGAGATGTATCGCTATGGCACTGGCTCATTCACTCGGCTTCCCCCGCATAGGCGCAGATCGGGAACTCAAGAAAGCACTGGAATCCTATTGGAAAGGCGACGTCGATCAGCCTGCACTGGAAAGAGTCGGTCGTGACCTGCGTGCCCGTCATTGGGCTGTGCAGCGTGATGCGGGCATCGAGTTGCTGCCGGTAGGCGACTTTGCCTGGTACGACCAGGTGCTGAGCCATTCTCTGGCGTTCGGCGTTATTCCCAAGCGTTTCGCCTCGACGCTGGGAGAGGCTGGACTACCGACACTGGACACTCTTTTCGCCATGGCGCGTGGGGCGAGTACGGCATGTTGTGGCGAGCAGTCGAGCACGCAATATGCTCAGGAGCTGACCAAGTGGTTCGACACCAACTACCACTATCTGGTACCTGAATTCACGGCGGACCAGACCTTCCTGCTGAGCTGGACTCAGTTGTTCGATGAAGTCGATGAGGCGCTTGCGCTTGGTCATGAAATCAAGCCGGTGATCATCGGCCCACTGACGTATCTGTGGCTTGGCAAAGCCAAGGGCGATGACTTCGACAAACTGGAATTGCTGGAGCGCCTGCTGCCTGTCTACGCTGAAATCCTGAACCGACTCGCGGAAAAAGGCGTGGAATGGGTTCAGCTCGACGAGCCGATCCTCGCGCTGGACCTGCAACCCGAATGGAAAAGCGCATTCGCACTTGCTTACCACAGGCTGCAACAAGCGCCACTCAAAACCCTGGTTGCCAGCTATTTTGGCGGCCTCGAAGACAACCTCACGCTGGCGATCGATTTGCCTGTAAATGGGCTGCACATCGACCTGGTGCGCGCACCCGAACAGCTCGCCGCTGTTCTGGCGGCGTACCCTGAAGACAAGGTGCTTTCGGTCGGCGTAGTCAATGGTCGCAACGTCTGGCGCTGCGATCTGGACAAGGCGCTGGCGCACCTTCAAGCGGCGCATGAGCAACTGGACGAGCGTTTGTGGGTGTCCAGTTCGTGCTCCTTGCTGCACAGTCCGGTGGACCTGGCCAGCGAAGACACGCTAGACGCAGAACTCGAAGGCTGGCTCGCCTTTGCGGTGCAGAAATGCGCTGAGATCGCAATATTGAGCAAGGCGGTCGTCAACCCGCATGGGAATGATGTTCAGCAGGCACTACAGACCAGCCGGAGCCAGCAGGCAAGTCGCGCACACTCCAGTCGAATCCATAAAACCGAGGTGCAGGCGCGGCTGGCCACGATTGGCGCTGCCGACATTCAGCGACTTTCGCCATTCGCACAACGGATAGAACTGCAGCGGTCCCGCTTGGCGTTGCCGCTATTTCCGACTACAACCATTGGTTCTTTCCCACAGACATCGTCGATTCGACTAGCCAGACAGGCTTACAAGCAGGGCAAGATTTCGATCAGCGACTATACCGACGCCATGCACCATGAAATCCGCCATGCCGTTCAGGTGCAAGAGCGTCTGGGACTGGACGTGCTGGTGCATGGCGAGGCCGAGCGTAACGATATGGTCGAGTACTTCGCCGAGCAACTGGACGGCTACGCCTTCACCCGTTTCGGCTGGGTGCAGAGTTATGGTTCGCGCTGCGTGAAGCCTGCAATCATTTTTGGCGACCTCAGTCGGCCAAAGGCGATGACGGTCGAGTGGATCCGCTATGCGCAGGCGCAAACCGACAAAATCATGAAGGGCATGCTCACCGGGCCGGTCACCATGCTGATGTGGTCATTCGCACGCGAGGACGTGTCTCGCAAGGTTCAGGCTCAGCAACTGGCCCTGGCGATCCGCGATGAAGTGGTGGACCTGGAAGCGGCGGGTATCAAGATTGTGCAGATCGACGAAGCCGCATTTCGTGAAGGGTTGCCACTGCGGCGTGAGCAATGGGCCGAGTACTTGAACTGGGCCGTGGAAGCTTTCCGTCTGTGCGCATCGGGCGTGCGCGATGAGACGCAGATCCATACCCACATGTGCTACAGCGAGTTCAATGACGTGATTGAATCCATTGCTGCCATGGACGCCGACGTGATCACCATTGAAACCTCACGGTCGGACATGGAGTTACTGGAAGCGTTCGAAGCCTTCGATTACCCGAACGATATCGGTCCCGGCGTCTACGACATCCACTCCCCGCGCGTTCCCGAGACCCATGAAATGGTCAACCTGCTGCGCAAAGCGGCCAAACGCGTGCCATCGGAACGTCTTTGGGTCAATCCCGATTGCGGCCTGAAAACCCGTGGCTGGCCGGAAACCGAGGCCGCTCTGGCGGGCATGGTCGCTGCAGCACGTCAGTTGCGGGCTGAGCTGGCATAGCGGCTGCGCAGACGCAGAATTATTGCGCATAGCTTGTCGGCGACAGGGTCAGCCCAGTGATGAACGTATCGCTGGAAAACCCCGGCCGCTGGCAAGCTTCCTTGCGCCGCCAGGTGTTCCCTGCACCTTCGCCCTTCGGCCTGACCAGCCACTCCGACACCCCAAGATTAACCTCCGCATTTACGGCAGATAATTTCCCTTCGCTCTAAATCGTCATCTTTCGCAGGCACGCTAGTTCAACTAAATAAAAATATTAGTTTATGTGACTGCCAAGTCGTATTAACGTCTCAAAGACGTCAGTAGTTCTGAAATCATGGATGAGCAAGATGACCCCTACACTACTTCCCCAGATCGGCAGGGCCATAGCCAGCATCGGCAGCGGCCATTTCTCGAGCATGTTTCATGAGTTGATCAACTCGCAATTGACCGTGGATGCCACCCACCTTTACTTGCTGCCAAGGCCCTGGCAAACGCCGAAAGCGCCGGTTTCCACGGTGTTCAACGAGACCGTGACTTCCCCTCGGGCAGCCTCGCGCTTCACCGATTCCATCCAGTTGAACCCGGCACAGGAATCGCCCAGCTATTGCTGCAAGATCACGGCGTTTCGCGGACGCCCGTCCAGTGATTTCTCGATGACCGAGCGACGCCGCCTGGAGGACATCTCTCCGCTGCTGTTTTCGATTCTGGAAAAGCACGTCGACGCCCTGCAACTGGCCACACTGGAGGCCGAATCGAAGAAGCCAGAGGGCCTCGAAGACCGCTTTCACGAGCGACTGCGCGAGACCGGACTGATGCTGTCAGAGCGCGAATTGCAAGTGTGCGTGGGACTGCTGACCGGCCAGACCGCCATGGAACAGGCAGAGCGTCTGGCACTCAAGGTCAGCACGGTGAGCAGCTACCAGCGTCGGGCAGCGGTCAAGCTGGGCATCAGCGGACGCAACTCGCTGATGCGCTGGATGTACGCGTCGCCCGACGAAATGCCGTCGAGCGACCGGAGCCGTACGCCGGTCTTCAATCCCGCGCCAGCGCTTCGATAGGGTCGAGCCTTGCTGCATTGCGGGCCGGTACGAAGCCGAACAACACGCCGATCAGTGTCGAACAGCCAAACGCGGTGACCACCGAGGCCATGGAAAAGACCATTTCCCACTGTTTGACGAACAGCGTGAACAGGTAGCCGATGCCATAGGACAGGCCGATGCCGATGACGCCACCGATCAGGCAGACCATGACCGCTTCCACCAGAAACTGCTGGCGGATATCCGACTGTCGGGCACCCACTGCCATGCGAATCCCGATCTCCCGGGTTCGCTCGGTGACCGACACCAGCATGATGTTCATTACCCCGATGCCTCCCACCACCAGCGAGATTACGGCGATCAACGACAGCAGCAACGTCAGTGAACGACTGGTTTTCTGCACCGTCTGCATGACGCTGTCCAGGTTGTTGGTGAAAAAGTCCTTGGTGCCGTGACGCTGCAGCATCAGCGCCTTGATTTCTTCTTCCACCACCTTGCTGGGCATGCCGTCCTTGACCCGTACGCTGATGCTGTCCAGGTGACGCTGGCCAAGCACGCGTCCGGCAGCCGTCTCGTAGGGCATCCAGATGTTGAGCGTATTGCCTGCAATGAACAGGTTCTTGTGATCGCTGGTAACGCCAATCACGGTGCACGGCAGCTTGCCGATCAGGATCACCTTTCCGAGCGGATCGACGCCGGGGCCGAACAGGCGCTGGGCGGTGTTGTGGTCCAGCACCACGACCTGCGCCTGACGCCGGGCGTCCTGATCGTCAAAGGTGATACCGGCTGCCAGTTGAATGTTGCGCACCTGGAAGTAGCGACTGCTGACGCCATTGAGCTGTGCATCGACGTCGATGTTGCGGTAGCGCACCAGCATGCTGCGCCCGACCACCGGGGTGGCGCTGTCGATGTAATACATCTGATTGAGCGCCGTGACGTCCGATGGCAGCAGCGTTTCGATGGACTTGGCCCGACTGTCGCCGAAGTTGCTGCCCGCGTAGATGTCGATGGTGTTGCTGCCAATCGACTGGATGTCCTTGAGCACGTAACGCTTGGCGCCTTCGCCGATGGCCGAAATCGAGACCACAGAGGTGATACCGATGATGATCCCAAGCATGGTCAGCAGCGTGCGCATGCGGTGCGAAATCAGCGCGATCCAGGCCATGTTGAACGCTTCGCGAAACAGGCCGAAGCTGGCGATCATGCGGCGCCGGGCGGTGGCCGTTGGCTGCAGTTCAGGCTTGGGTTCAGCCACCGGCTGCACACGTGGCGAGGTGCGCCTGTCGCTGATGATTTCACCGTCGCTGACTTCGATGACCCGCTCGGCATTGGCCGCGACTTTCGGGTCGTGGGTCACGAGGATAACGGTGTGCCCCATTGCATGGAGCTCCAGCAGGATGCGCATGACCTCCTTGCCGCTGGTGGTGTCCAGTGCGCCGGTCGGTTCGTCGGCAAGAATCACCTCGCCGCCGTTCATCAATGCCCGGGCGATACTGACCCGCTGCTGTTGCCCGCCTGACATCTGACTCGGGCGGTGCTCGAGATGCCCGCCCAGCCCGAGGCGCGTCAGCAGTTCCTGGGCACGCTGGTGACGCCCGGCCTGCGAAGTGCCCGCATAGACGGCCGGAATCTCAGTGTTGCGCACGGCATCCAGGTGCGGCAGCAGGTGGTAACGCTGAAAAATGAAGCCGAAATGATCGCGCCGCAACGCAGCCAGTGCGTCGTCATCCAGATCACGGGTCTGCTGACCGGCGACCCGGTAGATACCGCTGCTGGCGTTATCCAGGCAACCGAGAATGTTCATCAGCGTGGACTTGCCCGAGCCGGAAGCACCGATGATCGCCACCAGCTCACCGGCATGAATCGACAGATTGATCTGCTTGAGGACGGTGACCTCGCGATCCCCGGCCATGAAGCTGCGACTCACGTTCTCCAGTTGCAGCAACGGCTGCTGCGCTGCAATCGAGGCTTCGTGCAGGTCGGCGACTTCTACCTTCTGGTTCATATCAGGCCCCTGCCACAACCGCGGTCGGATCGCCTATGACCACCTGATCACCTTCGACCAGCCCGTCCTTGATCTCCGCCTGCACGTTGTTGTTGATGCCGACCTGAACCTTGCGCTCCTGAGCGAAGCCCTTGGCGTCCACCACCCGTACAAAGGAAGAACCCTCGCTGGTCCGCGAACCAAGGGCGGCCACGGGTACGGTAATCGCGTTGCGCGCCGTGCCCAGAACGATGCGCACCTGAGCGGTCATGGCGATGCGCAGGCGCTGATCCTGATTCGGAACTTCGAACAGCGCGTTGTAGAAGACTGCCGAGTTCTGCCGGGAAGCCGAGCTGCCACTTTCGGTTTCCAGGTAATCCTGCGGCGCAGGCTCGGTGCCGCGCAGCTTGGCGTAGTAGCGTTTGTCCTCACCCAGAATCGTGAAATAGACCTCCTGCCCCGGCGTGATATGGATAACGTCCGCTTCCGACACTTGGGCCTTGATGGTCATGGTCTCCAGATCGGCCAGCTTCAACAGCACCGGCGCCAGTTGTTGGGCGATGACAGTCTGGCCTTCCTGCGTGACGATACCGACCACATCACCATCAATGGGCGCAATGATCCGCGTGTAGCCCAGATTGACCTTGGCGGTGTCGATCTGCACCTGAGCGCTTTTGATTTCAGCGTCCAGAGCCCGTACGTTGGCCTGCTGCATTTCGTAGTCGGACTCGGCGCTTTCGAAGTCCTGACGGGATACCGACTGATCGGTCTGTAATTCCTTGTAGCGGTCATACAGACGCTTGGCCTGTTTCATCTGAGCCTGCGCCGAGGCCCGCTGGGCCTTGAGCTTTTCCTCGTCCACCTCCGCCTGACGCAATGTGTTGCGCAATACCAGCGGATCGATCTCTGCCAGCCACTGGCCTTTCTTGACCTTGTCGCCCAGCTTGACCTTGAGCGACTTCAATTGCCCCGACACCTGAGCGCCGACATCCACCTGCTTGATGCCTTCCAGCACGCCCGTGGCGAGTACGGCGTTCTCGATGTCACCACGCTCGGCCTTGGCGGTAATGTACGCGGGCGGTTTGGCCGGTGCCTCGACGGCATACAGCACGGCACCCGCCACCAGTACCAGCGCAGTGATCAATCCCGTCTTGCGTAATTTCGACTTGTTCATAGAGGCCTGCTGATCCTTGAAGATCGCGCCCGCTCATGGGGCGACGACTGATTTACCGTTTTCCATGCGCAGCCCCAGAGCAGGCCGAATGCCTGCCGCCGGGGTTTTATTCAGGGTTTCATGAGAGCGTTTCCCGCACACTGACCGGCTGCCTGTCGTACCACCATGCCGCCAGGCTGTAGACGTCGGGCGTCTTGAGGATGCTGAAATGATCGCCAGGACCGTTCCACAGCGTCAGTTGCGGCACTACCTGCTGCCAGCCCTGAGTCATGTCGCTCTGCTCGACGCGATTGGCCGCTGCATCCAGTGCGGGATCGGTCAGCAGCACCAGACTCGCGGGCCCGGCGTAGCCTATTTCCGGCCGATACAGGGTGCGCAATGCACTGGAGAACGTGCGCACGATGCCGTTCAGCGCCTGTGGCGCAATCCGTGAGGACAGCAGGCCAACGCGCACCATGGCCTCACGAAGCTGCACTGATTGAGCCGCGTCGTCAGCGTCGGCGAAGGCCTGCGTATCAAGCCCGAGGTCCTTGCCGCTGGACAATTGCAGCGCATTGATCAGCCGCTGCACCGCCGCCGTGGCGGTGTATGGCTTGCCGCAGGTCGTGGTGTTGCCGGGCGCTTCGCTGTCGATCAGGGTCAGGGAAAGCACTTCGCGCCCCTGTGCCTGCAACCTTCCCGCCATGGCATGCGCCACCCAGCCACCAAACGAATGCCCCACCAGATGCAGCGGCCCTTGCGGGTACAGGCTCTCGATTTCCCGCACATAGCTTCTGGCTGCGGCGTCGACACGGCTGTGAGGCACGTAACGGCCTTCCAGTCCGCGCGCCTGGAACCCGTAGATCGGCCAGTCAGGCCCCAGCGCTTCGGCCAGACCGATCAGGCTGGTGACACTGTCTCCCGCCCCCGGCACACAAAACAGCGGTGCACGGGCATTCTGTCCGCTCTGGATGGCCAGCAATGACTTGTAGACCTGGGACGGCTGCACAGCACCGGCCTGAGCGGCCAGCGCCTTGCCCAGCGCCTGTCCCAACACATGGACATGGGGCGCCTGCATCATGCTCATGTGATCGCCCGGCACGCTGACGCAATGCAGTTGCCCGGCAGGCAGGACATCGGCCCAACCATGGTTTGAGTCCTGCCCGCTGGCGGCATCGCTCGGTGCATTCTGTAGCTGTTCGGCGCGGAACAGATGCACCGGCAGGCTCATCGGTTCGAGCCGATAATGAGCCAGCGCATGACCGTGAGCCAGTTCGCGCTCCAGGTAATGACGCAACTGCAGATCGCTCGCCTCGGCCAGTTCCGGATACAGCAATTGTTCATCCCGACACAGCTGCAACAACGTCTCGAATGCAGGCATGTCGGCCTGTTCCTGCAGGCTGACAAGGCGCATCAGTGGCGTGACGCCAGCCTTGCCTTGCGCCTGCCAGTACGCCGCGCAATGTGCCAGCAGCTCGCGTTCAAGCAGGTGCGGACCTTCCCAGCGCGCCTTGCCCTGGTCGGTCAGACGCGGCACGTAGCTGTCCAGCAGCCCGACGAAGGAGACGGTTTCATCCATGCCCAGCAGTTGCGTGGCCACTTCATAAGCCAGCACGCCGCCGAACGACCAGCCTGCCAGTCGATAAGGCCCGTGCGGCTGCACACCACGAATCCGCTCGAGCAGTCCGGCTGCCAGACCTTCCAGCGTATTGAGTTGCGGTTGTCCCAGGCCGATGCCGGGCAGACCGTAGATCGCAAAATCGCCGTCCAGATGCTGCCCCAGCACCGGGAAATAGGCGTCCAGACCGGTGAAGTCGTGGATCAGGAACAGCGGCGTACCATGGCTGCCCTCACGTACCGTGATCACCTCAGGCGTGTCGGCAGTGCCGTCAGGTCGTTGCTCAAGCAGCCCGGCCAACGCTGCAATGCTCGGGTGCTGGAACAGCTCTGCCAGACTCAGCGACAGACCGGATTTCTGCATCAGGCTGACCAGACGGATCGCCAGCAACGAGTGACCGCCCAGCTCGAAGAAGCTGTCGTGGCGGCCGACCCGCTCGACTTCCAGCACCTCGGCCCATAGTTCGGCCAGGCGCTGCTCCATCGGCGTCTCGGGTGCCTGATAAGTGGCGGTTGCCAGCGCATCCAGGCTCGGCACCGGCAGTGCCTTGCGGTCCACCTTTCCGTTCTGGGTCAGCGGCAGTGCATCCAGCGCGACATAAGCCGCAGGCACCATGTACTCGGGCAAATGACCCGTAAGGTGCGCTCGCAACGCGGTTGCATCGAGCTGCGCATCCAGACAGGTGTAATAAGCCACCAGTCGCAATCCGCCCTCTTCCATCTGCCGCGCCACGACCACGGCTTCGCCGATGCCCGGGTATGACGCCAGTTGCTGCTCGATCTCGCCCAGTTCGATACGCACGCCGCGAATCTTCACCTGGTCGTCATTGCGTCCCAGGTATTCCAGCGTGCCATCGGCCAGCCAGCGAACCAGGTCACCGGAGCGATACATCCGCGCTTTGGGCTGCTCGCTGAACGGGTCATCGAGGAAGCGTTCGGCGGTCATGTCCGGGCGGTTCAGGTAACCCCGGGCCACACCGTCACCGCCGATGTACAGCTCGCCGGGCACACCCAGCGGCACCGGCTGGCAACGCGCATCCAGCACGTAGAGGCGTGCGTGGGACACCGGTTTGCCGATGTGCAGCACGCCGCCCGGCGACATCTCGCCGGAACTGGCAACGACTGTGGTTTCGGTCGGGCCGTAGTTGTTGATCACAGTAAAGCCGGGGTCGCGAGGGAACTGTCGCAGGCGGTCGCCGCCGATCAGCAGCGTGCGCAACGTCGGATGACGCAGTTCGCGGCTGAACGCGTATTCGGCAACCGGCGTCGGCAGGAAGGCCACCTGCAGCGGCTGGGCAATCCACCAGTCGAGCAGCGCATCCAGTTGCTCATTGCCGATCCCGGCAGGCGGCACGTGCAGTGTTGCCCCGGCGCAGAGCGCAGGCCAGACCTCCCAGGCCATTGCGTCGAAGCCGAAACCGGCGACGCTGGCGGTATGGCTGCCAGCGTGCAGGTCGAAGGCCTGACAATGCCAGTCCACCAGATTATTGAGGGTTCGATGCTCGACCATCACACCTTTGGGCAACCCGGTGGAGCCCGACGTATAGATCACGTAGGCCAGATGGTCGACGGTCAGGTGCACGACCTGCGGATTGTCCTCACGCATTGGCCAGTCAGCGCGGTCCAGTGTCACGACCCGCACTGCCAGCGGTGGAAGCCGCTCCAGCAGATCGGCCTGAGTCAGCACCGCTACCGGCGAGCTGTCCTGCAGCAGGTAGCCGATCCGCTCGTCCGGGTGACCCGGATCGACCGGCACATAACCGGCACCGGCCTTGAGCACTGCCAGCAGCCCGACCAGTGTGTCCAGCCCGCGGCAAGCCATGACCGCCACGCGGTCGTCAGGGCGGACACCCAGTCCGATCAGATGATGCGCCAGAGCGTTGGCGCGACGGTTCAATTCGCCGTAGCTCAGACGCTGATCACCCACTTGCGCGGCCACGGCATCAGGCGCCATGGCTGCCTGCTGCTCGATGCGTTGGTGAATGGTGAACTCGCTGTCAGGCTCGCTGCGTCGGGCATTGAAGCCGTCCAGCAGCTCGATGCGTTCGGCAGCGGGCAACAGATCCAGCGTGTCGAGGCTCAAGCGCGGCGTCTGCGCCAGGGTCTGAACCAGTGCTTCCACGGCGCAGACAATGTAGGCACAGATACGTCGCGCATCAATGCCTGACGAGGTGAGCGCGGTCAGGTCGAAGCCCTCGCCCAGATCATCGACGCTCAGGGTCAGCGGGTAGTTGCTGCGCTCATCGGCCTCAAGCAGTTCGATACCCTGCCAGGCTTCGCTGGCCGCAGCGTCGGCAGTTTGCGGGGCTGCGCTGTGTCGGTAATTGAGCAATGCACTGAACAGCGGCGCACCGGCGGGCAGCGCGCTGCAGCGTTGGGCGAGTGCCAGCGGCGCATGTTCGTGCGTCAACAGGCCGCTCAGGCGGCGATGGGCCTGAAGCACGGCCTCTTGTGCGGACTGGCCAGCGAGATCGATGCGCAGCGGCAAGGTGTTGATAAACACACCCAGCGTGCGCTCCACGCCTTCTCCGCCTTGCAGTCGGCCAAGCAGAACGGTGCCGAACACCACCTTGTCGCGACCGGACAACTGTCCGAGCACCTGAGCCCAGGCCAGGTGCATCAGGCTGGCCGCACTGACGCCCAACACACGCGCCTGATCACGCACTTTGCGACTCAAGTCAGCCGTCATCGGCTGCCTCGCTTCACCTGGCACGTCAGCGCCCGGCAACCAGCCTTGGCCATAAGGCAGGGTCGGTTCGTCCAGATCTCCCAGCTGCTCGCGGAAGAACAGCTCATGACCCTGATCACCCTGCCCCTGCAAGGTCTGGGCAATGTAATTGCGATACGGAACCGGCGCAGGCAGTTGTGCTTCCTGATCGAGCAGTATCGCCTGCAGTTCATGGCTCAGCAGCTCCAGCGCCATGTGATCCATGATCAGGTGATGGAACAGCAAAACCGCGACAATCCGTCCATTGGCAGGATCGGCAGCGTGGACCAGACGCAGCAACGGCGCCCGTTCAAGTCCAAGAGGCTCTGCGTCCGCGAGATCATCCAGCGCGACTTCGATCACGGACAGCGTGGCTTGGCGCCAGACCACCTGCACCGGCGTTTCCAGCCCTTCCCAGCACAGAGAGGTCCGCAGCACGTCGTTGCGGGCGATCACCTGCTGCAGGGCGACACAGAATGCGTCCAGACGCGAACGGTCAGCGAAGGCGAAACGGGCCTGCAACTGATAGGGATCGTCGCCGCCTGCAGACAAGTGATGGTAGAAGATACCGGCCTGCAGCGGCCCCAGCGGATAGATGTCCTGCACGTTGGCCACGCCCCCCGGAACACTGGCGACGATCAGATCGATGTCGGCCTGTTCCAGTTCCACCAACGGCAGAAGATCCGGGGTGATGCGCAGGCAACCCGGCTCGATCAGATTGGCGGGCACCTGTGTTTGCTGACTGTTGCCAATCGCAGCCGCCAATGCAGCCAGCGTCGGCTGCGCGAACAGCGTGCGAATATCCGCATCGAGCCCCTGGCGGCGCATTTGCGCGATCAGGTTCACGGCCAGCAGCGAATGCCCGCCCAATTCGAAGAAATGGTCATGACGGCCCACACGTTCGACGTGCAGCAGCGAACTCCATATCTCGGCGACGGCCGTTTCCAGCGCCCCTTGGGGTGCCTCATAGTCCCGACCCGGCAGCGCTTCACGATCCGGCACCGGCAAGGCACGACGGTCGACCTTGCCGTTGGCGGTCAGAGGCCAGGCGTCCAGGCGCACGAAGGCGCTGGGCACCATGTAGCCCGGCAGTAAGGCCAGCAAGGCGGCACGCAGTTCGGACACCGGCGTCGACAGGGAACCATCGCGCTCGATGAAATACGCCGCGAGTCTTGGCTGTCCCGGCTCATCTTCACGTGCCAGAACCAGCGCTTCTTCGATACCCGGCAACTGGCTCAACTGGGCTTCGATCTCGCCCAGCTCAATGCGCACGCCACGGATCTTCACCTGATCATCGTTGCGACCGAGGTATTCCAGCGTGCCGTCGGCGTTCCAGCGCGCCAGGTCGCCGGTGCGGTACATGCGTGCTTCTGGATTGTTGTGAAACGGATCACGCAGGAATCGCTCTGCGGTCATTTCCGGACGATTCAGATAACCGCGCGCCACGCTGTCACCGGCAACATACAACTCGCCTGCCACACCCAAAGGCACCAATTGCTGACGCTCGTCGAGCAGGTACACGCGGGTGTTGGCGATTGGTTTGCCGATGTCGAGGCTGCCGTCGGGCAGCAAACGTCCCGAAGTCGCCACCACCGTGGCCTCGGTCGGGCCGTAGTTGTTGATCACGGCAAAGCCAGGATCCCGATGGAACTGGCGCAGACGGTCACCGCCGATCAGCAGCGTACGCAAGGTTGGATGGCGCAGGTCCCGGCTGAAGGCGTATTCGGCGACCGGCGTCGGCAGGAACGCGACCTGCAGCGGCTGGGCGATCCACCAGTCGAGCAAGGCATCGAGCTGTTCGTTGCCCACGTCCGCAGGCGGCAGGTGCAGGGTCGCCCCTGCGCACAGTGCCGGCCAGACTTCCCAGGCCATGGCGTCGAAACCGAAGCCTGCGACACTGGCCGTGTGGCTGCCCGCGTGCAGGTCGAAGGCCTGGCAGTGCCAGTCGATGAGGTTATTCAGCGTGCGATGCTCGACCATCACGCCTTTCGGCTGGCCAGTGGAACCCGACGTGTAGATCACGTAGGCCAGATTCGCAGAAGTCAGCCCTGCCACCTGCGGGTTGTCCAGACGCTCCGGCCAGGTTGGCTGGTCGAAGGCAATCACTGGCGCAGCCAATTCCGGCACGCGAGCCAGCAATGCCTGTTGGGTCAGCACCACTTTCGGCGCGCTGTCGCTCAGCAGATAAGCGATGCGCTCGTCAGGGTGCGACGGATCCACCGGCACGTAACCGGCACCGGACTTGAGCACTGCAAGCATGGCCACCAGCGTATCGAGGCCGCGACGGGCCATGACGGCAACGCGGTCGTCGGCGCGCACGCCGAGGCTGATCAGGTGATGGGCCAGCGCGTTGGCACGCAGGTTCAGCTCGCCGTAATTCAGACGACGCTCGCCGACCTGTGCCGCAACGCTTTCGGGCAAGCTGGCTGCAAGGGCTTCGATAATGGCGTGCACCGTCTGCTCGTTATCCACCGCAACGGCAGTCGCATTGAGCGTTTCCAACAGGTAACGCCGCTCCTGCTCGCCGACCAGAGCAACGCGATCAAGCCGCGTGTGCTCATGAGTCGCCAGCGTTTCAAGGATCTGCACGAAGTAGTTCAGATACCGCTGCGCCGTCGCTTCGTCGAACAGAACCGTGGCGTAGTCCAGCGAGCCGACCAGGGTTTCGCCCTGCTCGCTCAGGTTCAGCGACAGGTCGAACTTGGACACCTGGCTGACCTGTTCGACAGGCGTCACCACCAGACCGCCAAGCGGTACGGCAACGTGCTTACCCGGCATCCAGTTCAGCGTAGTCTGGAACAATGGAGCATGGGCCAGGCTGCGTGTCGGGCGAACCACTTCCACGACCTGCTCGAACGGCAGGTCCTGATGGTCCTGCGCCTCAAGTACACGCGCCTTGACCTGCGCCAGCAGCGCTTCACCGCTCGGACTGCCCGAGGTGTCGATGCGCACGGCCAGGGTGTTGACGAACAGGCCGACCAGGTCTTCCAGTTCGGTACGACCGCGTCCCGCTACCGGGCTGCCGATCACCACTTCGGCCTGACCGGAGAGACGTGTGAGCGTCGTGGCCCAGGCGGCCATCAGTGCCATGTACAACGTGACGCCCTGGCGTTGCGCCAGTTTGCGCAGATCGGCCGCAAGCCTTGTATCCAGCTGCAACGCGAGGCTGGCGCCTGCAAAGTCCTGTTGCGCAGGACGCGGACGGTCGGTCGGCAAGGTGAGCAGTGTCGGCGCGCCTTCCAACACTTGGCGCCAGTAGGCGGCCTGGTGTTGCAGACGCTCACCGGTCAGCCAGCGACGTTGCCACACAGCATAATCGGCGTACTGGATCGCCAGCGGTGGCAGCGGGTCAGGCTGTTCCTGACAGAACGCCGGGTACAGCGCGAGCAGTTCCTGTGTCAGTACGCCCATCGACCAGCCATCAGCGACGATGTGGTGCACGGTCAGCAGCAGCACATGACGCTCATCCGCAACCTGCAGCAGATGAGCGCGGATCAGCGGGCCGTGGGCCAGGTCGAACGGGGCGACTGCCTCGGCACGCAGACACGCCTCCAGGCTCAGGGGAGCGTGACGAATATCCTCGACCAACAGCCTGGCGTCGGCGGGCGTGGGCACGAACAGCACTTGCGCACTGTCGCCGCTGGCCACGAACCGGCTGCGCAAGGTTTCGTGGCGTTCGACGATACGCGCCAGGGCTCGCGTCAGTGCCGTGACGTCGAGCGCGCCTTCAAGGCTCAGTGCCATCGGGATGTTATAGGCTTCGTTGCCGCCGTCCATCTGTGCCAGGAACCACAGCCGTTGCTGGGCAAAAGACAGTGGCATTGGCTGGTCGCGCTTCACCGGCAGAATCGAAGGCAATTCGCTGCGGGCCACGCCAGACAAGGCGGCCGCCACAGCGGCCAGCTCACCGAGGGCAAACAGCTCACCCAGCGGCAGTTCCACGCCCAGTTGCTGGCGAACCTGAGACACCATGCGCATGGCCAGCAGCGAATGCCCGCCCAGGTCGAAGAAATGGTCGTGACGGCCAACTCGCTCGACCTGCAGCACCTCGGCCCAGATCTCGGCCAGTGCCACTTCGAACTCGCCTTCAGGCGCTTCGTAATTCACCCCGAACAATGCCGAACGCTCGGGCTTGGGCAGCGCACGACGATCCAGCTTGCCGTTGGCTGTCAGGGGCAGCGTCTTCAGCTCGATGAACGCCGTCGGCACCATGTAGTCCGGCAGGCTGGCCTGCAAGTGCGCGCGCATCTGTTCCGGGGCAAGCAGCGTGTCTTCTTCATGGCTGGTGTAATAGGCCACGAGCCGCACGTTGCCCGGTTCGTCTTCGCGAGCCAGTACCACGGTTTCGCCAATGCCCGGCAACTGGTGCAGGCAGCTGACGATTTCACCCAACTCGATACGGAAGCCACGGATCTTGACCTGATCGTCGTTGCGTCCCAGGCATTCCAGCTGACCGTCTTCCATCCAGCGACCGAGGTCGCCGGTGCGGTACATCATGGCGCCTGGTTCATCGCTGAACGGGTCGACAAGGAATTTCTCGACGCTCAGCTCCGGGCGATTCAGGTAGCCCAGCGCCACGCCGTCGCCACCGATGTACAGCTCGCCCGTCACCCCTTTGGGCGCCAGACGTTGGTGGGCATCCAGCACATAAATACTCGTGTTGCCGATAGGACGGCCAATCGGCACGCTCTCGTCGCCCTCGCAAATCGCACTCACTTCGTATACAGCGGCAAACGTGGTGGTTTCGGTCGGCCCGTAGCCATTGAACAGGCGCAGGCCCTGCGCCTGGCTCAGCAGCGTCCGATAACTGGCAGGGTCTGCGCGTTCGCCGCCAGAAAGCAGCAGCCTCAGGCCTTGCAGGGCTTGCGGAATCTGTTGCACGTACTGGTTGAACAGCGCCGTGGTAATGAACAGCACGCTGATTCGGGCATCGATCAGCAAGGCGCTGAAGCGAACCGGATCGACCAGCGTTTCATGGTCAACCACACACAGCTGCCCGCCATTGAGCAAGGCACCCCACACTTCCATGGTGCTGGCATCGAACGCCGGGTTGGACGCAAAGGCGATGCGGTCATGTTCGTTGAAATCGGCATAGCCATTGTTCAGCACCAGACGGGCGATACCGCGATGCGGCACACGCACCCCTTTGGGCGCGCCGGTGGAGCCAGAGGTGTACATGACGTAGGCCGCCGTGTCCGAACCCTGCGCCAGCTCCGGGTCATGGCTCGGCAGGCCTTTCAGATCAAGGCTGTCCAGATCGATACGGCGCGTTGCCGCGTTGATGGTCGCCGTGCTGCGAGTCAGCACGCAGACGGCCTGGCAGTCATCCAGCATGTAGCTCTGGCGTTCCGCAGGTGCATTGACATCCAGCGGAACGAAGGTCGCGGCGCATTTGCTCACAGCCAGTTGGCCGATCAGCAGTTCCAGTGAACGCGGAAGGACGATAGCGACATGATCGTCGGGCGCAACGCCCTGTTCGATCAGGTAATGAGCGAGTCGGTTGGCCTGCGCGTTCAGTTCACCGTAGGTCATCGAACGCTGGCCATGCTCGGCGGCCACACGATCAGGATGCCGGGCGGCACGCTGTTCGAACAGACGGTGCACAGGCTGTTTGCGTGGGTAATCACGGCGGGTATCGTTGAACACGCTGAGCAGTTCCTGACGCTCGGCAGCAGGCAAAATGGCCAGTTGCGTCATGTCCGTGTCCGGCTGCTGCTCAAGCGCCAGAATCACGTGCGTCAGCGCTTCGTGCAGGTAATCGCAGATCCGTTGCGGTTCGATGCCCGGCGTGGCCTGCGCCGTGAAACTGAAACCTTCGCCCAGGTCATCGACGCTCAGGGTCAGTGGATAGTTGCTGCGTTCCTCGGCGTTCAGCACCTCGATACCTTGCCAGGCCTGCACAGTCGCGTTGTCAGCGGCTTTGTGTGCCGCGCTGTGACGGTAGTTGAGCAAGGTGTTGAACAGCGGAGCGCCCGCGGGCAGTGCGCTGCAGCGCTGGGCCAGCGCCAGTTGCGCATGCTCGTGGGCCAGCAGACCGGTCAGCCTGCGGTGAGTGTCGAGCACAGCATCGCGCACCGACTGGCTGCCCAGTTCGATGCGCAGCGGCAAGGTGTTGATGAACACACCCAGCGCCCGTTCCACACCTTCGGTGCCGTGCAGGCGGCCCAGCAGTACCGTGCCGAAGACCACGCTTTCGCGTCCCGACAAGTGCCCGAGCACCTGGGCCCAGGCCAGGTGCATCAGACTGGCGGCGCTGACACCCAGCAGACGCGACTGATCGCGCACCTTGTGGCACAGGGCGTCGTCCAGCACCAGACGTGCCTCGTGGGGAATGTCGTCCTGCGCGGCGAACGCGAGGCCATACGGCAGCGTCGGCTCATCGATGTCGCCCAGCTGTTCGCGGAAGAACGCTTCGTGGGCGGCATCGTCCGGGCCTTGCAGCACCTGAGCGATGTAATTGCGGTACGGAACAGGCTCGGCCAGCTGCGCGTGGTCGCCCAGCAGGATGCTTTGCAGCTCCTGGCCCAGGACATCGAGTGCCACATGGTCCATGACCACGTGATGGAAACGCAGCGCCGCAGCGATCAGCCCGGTGGCCGGATCATGAGCGTGTACCAGATGCAGCAGCGGTGCCTGGGTCAGGTCCATGCGCGGCGCGTCGTCCAGATCCTGCAGTTCAACCGCATCCACACGCAGTGTCGCCTTGCGCCACACGACCTGCACCGGAGCTTGCAAGCCTTCCCAGAACAGCGCCGTGCGCAGGATGTCGTGACGCTCGATCACCTGTTGCAACGCACCGCAGAACGCGTCCAGACGTGTCGTGTCAGCGAAGGTGAATCGAGGCTGCAGCAGGTACGGGTCGCTTTCGCCAGCGGCCAGATGGTGATAAAGGATGCCGGCCTGCAACGGCCCGACCGGGTAGATGTCCTGCACATTGGCAGCACCGCCAGGCACATGGGCGACGATCCGGTCGATGGCCTCCTGATCCAGCTGCACCAGCGGCAACAGGTCCGGTGTGATGTAACGGCAATCCGCATCGATCCGGTTCGCCGGAATCTGTAGCGCGTTG
Source organism: Pseudomonas viridiflava (assembly GCF_900184295.1). Classification (NCBI taxonomy): domain Bacteria; kingdom Pseudomonadati; phylum Pseudomonadota; class Gammaproteobacteria; order Pseudomonadales; family Pseudomonadaceae; genus Pseudomonas; species Pseudomonas viridiflava. The sequence goes on along the minus strand of NZ_LT855380.1, from coordinate 2,936,517 downwards.
TCAGTGCCGACTGCGCTGGCCAGCGCAGCCAGGGTGGGCTGGGCGAACAGCACGCGAATGTCGGCACTCATGCCCAGCTTGCGCATGCGTGCAATCAGCGTGACGGCGAGCAGCGAATGGCCGCCCAGTTCGAAGAAGTGATCCTGACGCCCTACTCGGGCGACGTTCAGCAGCTCGGCCCAGAGTTCGGCGAGAAGTGCTTCGGTTTCGCACAGCGGCGCTTCGTAGTGGCGGCTCAGCACTGCGCTTGCGTCCGGTTCCGGCAGCGCTGCGCGGTCCAGCTTGCCGTTGAGGCTCAGAGGTAAGGCCGACAGCGCGACGTAGGCGGTCGGCACCATGTAATCCGGCAGTTGCGCCATCACATGAGCGCGCAAGGCTTCGATGCCAGGTGCCGAATGGCCTTCGCGACAGCTGAACCAGGCCACCAGACGTTCGCCATGCAGCAGCACAGCCACTTCACGCAGCGCTGGATGGGCGCTAAGACGCGCTTCGATCTCGCCCAGTTCGATGCGCAGGCCATGCAGCTTGACCTGGAAGTCGTTGCGGCCGAGAAATTCCAGTTGGCCGTCTGCCCGCTGGCGAACCAGATCGCCGCTGCGATACAGGCGGTCACCGGGTACGAACGGGCTGTCGATGAAGCGTTCGGCCTGCATGTCAGGCAGATTCAGGTAACCACGGGTGACACCGGCGCCACCAATGTGCAACTGACCCACCACGCCTTGTGGCACCGGCTGGTCATAGTCGTCCAGTACATACAGTCGCGTGTTGCTGATTGCGCGACCGATTGGCAAGGCCGATTCCGGAACCGGTTCATGAGGCTCCAGGGTCCAGACGCTGCAGTCCACCGTGGCTTCAGTCGGACCATAGACATTGTGCAGACGGACCTGTGGCAGACGCAGGCGGACCTGTGCCGCCATGGCTGCGGTCAGTTCGCCGCCGCCACAGACGATGTCGGTCAGGCTGACGCAACGGGCGCTTTCATCGAGATCGACGAACTGTTGCAGCAACGCGGGCACGAACTGCACCACGCTGACCTGACGGTCCTGAATTTCCTGGACCAGATACGCCGGATCACGCTGACCATCGGGACGCGCCAGTACCAGACGCATGCCCGCACACAGGGGCCAGAACAGTTCCCAGACCGAGGCATCGAAACTCACCGGCGTCTTGTGCAGCAGCGCACCGTTCGGCACCGGTGGACACAATTGCGAACTCCACTGCACCAGATTGCACAGGCCGCGATGTTCGACCATTACGCCCTTGGGCGCTCCGGTAGAGCCCGAGGTGTAGATCACGTAAGCCAGATGGCCCGCGCCCAACCCCTGAACAAACGGGTTCTCGGGCGATTGTGCGTTCCAGGTGCAACTGTCCAGATTGACCTGCGGCAGCGGGCGATCGGCAAAACGCGCCTGCGTCGTGCCATCGACCAGCAGCGCCACGGCTTCGCTGTCGCCGAGCATGTAGGCCAGACGATCCATCGGGTAGCCCGGATCCAGCGGCACGTAGGCACCGCCGGCCTTGAGCACAGCCAACAGGCCGACCACCAGCTGCGGACCACGCTGCAGGCACACCGCGACGCGGCTTTCAGTCTGCACGCCCTGCCCGATCAGATGATGAGCCAGACGATTCGCGGCCTCATTGAGCTGGCGATAGCTCAGGCAGACACCGGCCGACTCCAGCGCAACGGCATCCGGCGTTCGGGCGACCTGAGCCTCGAACAGTGCCTGCAGAGGCTGATCGAGTTGGAAATCCTGCTCGCTGGCATTGAACTCGACCAACAGACGGCGGCGTTCCTGAGGCCCCAGCAATCCGGCTCTGGCAGGCACGGCGTGCGCGTTGCCGACCATCGTCCACAGCAACTGTTCCAGGTAACCCACGTAACGTGCAACGGTCGATTCGTCGAACAGTGCAGTGGCGTAATCCACCACGCCCCCGAACCCTTCATCGGTCTCGCCCATGCTCAGGGTCAGGTCGAACTTGGCGAAGGTCGGCTGTTCGGACAGCGGTTGCAGGTGCAGGTCGCCCAGTTGCAGCCCAAGCCCCTGGCTTCCGTCCCAGGCCAGCGAGGCCTGAAACAGAGGGCTGTGGGCCAGACTGCGTGGCGGCCGCAAGCGCTCCACCACCTGCTCGAACGGCAGGTCCTGATGTTCCTGAGCCTGAATCACCTGAGACTTGATGCGCGCCAGCAAGGTGCTGACGTCGGGCTCACCAGACGTGTCGATGCGTACCGCAAGCGTGTTGACGAACAGGCCGATCAGTTCTTCGACTTCGCTGCGCCGGCGGTTGGCCACCGGCATGCCGATCACCACCTCGGATTGCCCTGACAAGCGAGCCAGCAGCACGGCCCAGGCGCCCATGAACAGCATGAACGGTGTCACGGCATGAAGCTGGCAGAAGGTTTTCAGGTCATCGCACAGGCGCGGATCGAGACGCACGGCAACGCTCGCCCCCGAGTAGTCCTGACGCGCCGGGCGTGGCCGGTCGGTGGGCAGGGTCAACAGCGCGGGCGCGCCGCTCAGCGCCTGATGCCAATAATCGCTCTGATGGCTCATGCGCTCACCGTCCAGCCAGTCGCGCTGCCACAGTGTGTAATCGGCGTATTGCAAGGCCAGCGGCGGCAGCGGATCGTCCAGCCCCTGACTGAAAGCCCGGTACAGCACGGTGAGTTCACGGGTGAATACGCCCAGCGACCAACCATCGGCGACGATGTGGTGCAGGGTCAGCAACAGCACGTGCCGGTCTTCGGCCAGGCACAGCAGACGCCCACGAATCGGCAGGTCATCCAGCAGATCGAACGGCTGTGCGGCTTCTTCGCGAACCACACGTTGCAGCGCCTGCTCGTCCTGACCGCGCAAGTCCTGCCAGAGCAGGTCGGGAAGGACGGACGCCGGTGCAGCCTGCACACGGGCCTCGCCTTCCTGCTGAGTGAAGCGGCTGCGCAGGCTGTCGTGGCGGACAACGATGCGCTCAAGGGCGCGTTTCAGTGCGCGGGTATCCAACTGGCCGTTCAGTTGCAGGCCCAGCGGAATGTTGTAGGCACTGTTGGCGTCTTCCATTTGCGCCAGAAACCACAATCGTTGCTGGGCAAAGGACAGCGGCACCGGCCCTTCATGGCGGATGACCTGGATGGCAGGCAGCTCACTGCGCCCGGTGCTGCCCAGGCAGCGCGCGACTGCAGCCAGTGCGCTGTCGGCAAACAGATCGCCCAGCGCAAGCTCCAGTGACAGGCGCTGACGCACCTGGGACACCATGCGCATGGCCAGCAGTGAGTGGCCGCCCAGTTCGAAGAATCGGTCGTGACGCCCTACCCGCTCGACCTGCAGCAATTCGCTCCAGATCGCCGCCAGGGCAACTTCCAGCTCGCCTTGCGGCGTCTGGTATTCACCGGTGTTCAGTGCGTCACGATCCGGTACGGGCAAGGCACGACGGTCGACCTTGCCATTGGCAGTCAAGGGCCAGGCGTCCAGACGGACCAGTGCGCTGGGCACCATGTAGCCCGGCAGCGCCGCCAGCAAGGCCGTACGCAGTTCGCCCACGTTCAAGGTGGTGACATCTGCCTGTTCGGTGAAGTAACCCACCAGCCTCGGCTGGCCCGGTTCGTCTTCACGTGCCAGAACCAGCGCTTCTTCGATACCCGGCAACTGGCTCAACTGGGCCTCGATCTCGCCCAGTTCGATACGCACGCCGCGGATCTTCACCTGATCATCGTTTCGACCCAGGTATTCCAGCGTGCCATCGGCGTTCCAGCGCGCCAGGTCGCCAGTGCGGTACATACGCGCTTCTGGATTGTTGTGGAACGGATCACGCAGGAATCGCTCTGCGGTCATTTCCGGACGATTCAGGTAGCCGCGCGCCACGCTTTCACCAGCGACATACAACTCGCCTGCCACACCCAAAGGCACCAATTGCTGACGCTCGTCGAGCAGGTACACGCGGGTGTTGGCAACAGGCTTGCCGATATCGAGGCTGCCGTCGGGCAGCAAACGTCCCGAAGTCGCCACCACCGTGGCCTCGGTCGGGCCGTAGTTGTTGATCACGGCAAAGCCAGGATCCCGATGGAACTGGCGCAGACGGTCACCGCCGATCAGCAGCGTACGCAAGGTCGGGTGACGCAGGTCCCGGCTGAAAGCGTATTCGGCGACCGGCGTCGGCAGGAACGCGACCTGCAACGGCTGGGCGATCCACCAGTCAAGCAAGGCATCAAGCTGTTCGTTGCCCACGTCCGCAGGCGGCAGGTGCAGCGTCGCCCCGGCACACAAGGCGGGCCAGACTTCCCAGGCCATGGCGTCGAAACCGAAGCCTGCGACGCTGGCGGTGTGGCTGCCCGCGTGCAGGTCGAAGGCCTGGCAGTGCCAGTCGATGAGGTTGTTCAGCGTGCGATGCTCGACCATCACGCCTTTCGGCTGGCCGGTAGAGCCTGAGGTGTAGATCACATAAGCCAGATGCGACGAGGTCAGTCCCGTCACCTGCGGGTTGTCCAGACGTTCCGGCCAGGTTGGCTGGTCGAAGGCGATCACTGGCGCGGCCAGTTCCGGCACGCGAGCCAGCAATGCCTGCTGGGTCAGCACCACCTTGGGCGCGCTGTCGCTCAGCAGATAAGCGATGCGCTCGTCAGGGTGTGAAGGATCCACCGGCACGTAACCGGCACCGGACTTGAGCACCGCAAGCATGGCCACCAGCGTATCGAGGCCGCGACGGGCCATGACGGCCACGCGGTCGTCGATGCGCACGCCGAGGCTGACCAGGTGATGGGCCAGCGCGTTGGCGCGCAGGTTCAGTTCGCCGTAATTCAACGATTGCTCGCCTACCTGTGCGGCAACGGATTCAGGCGCGTGCTGTTCGATACGCTGCTGCAGCGTCAGGCTGCCAGCGAAGTCAGACGGCTGCGGATTGAAGTGCTGCAGCAGGTGCGTGCGCTCTTCGAGCGGCAACATGTCGAGCTGTTCGGCCGAGGTCAGAGGCGACTGATCCAGCGCCTCCAGCAAATGCTCCATCGCACGTTGCAAATAAGCGCAGATGCGCTGCGGGTCAATTTGCGGTGATGTCTGGGCCGTCAGGCTGAACGCTTCACCCAGGTCATCGACGCTCACCACCAGTGGGTAGTTGCTGCGTTCCTGCGCATGCAGTACCTGGATGCCCTGCCAGGTCTCGCTGCCCGCCTCGGCAGGCGCGCTGTGGCGATAGTTGAGCAAGGCGTTGAATAACGGTGTAGGTGCTGCAACACCGCTGCAACGCTGGGCCAGCGCCAGTGGCGCATGCTCGTGACGCATCAGCGTAGTCAGGCGCTGATGCGTGGCGCGAATCGCGGTGCGCAGGTCCTGATCGCCCAGATCCAGACGCAACGGCAGGGTATTGATGAAGATCCCCAGCGCCCGTTCGGTGGCCTCGGCCCCCAGCAGACGGCCCATCAACACGGTGCCGAAGACCACGCGCTGGCTGCCAGTCAGGCCAGCCAGTACTCGCGCCCAGCCCAGGTGGAACAGGCTGGCAACGCTGACGCCCAGCGTGCGTGCCTGATTGCGCAGCCGCTGGCACAGCAATGGATCCAGCGCCAGCGTGAATTCGCCGATGTCGCCGCCTTCTCCGCTGAGGTCCTGCAGGTCGTACGCCAGTGTCGGCTCATCCAGATCGGCCAGCATGTCGCGGAAGAACGCCTCATGCTCGGCTTCGCTGACGCCCAGCAGTGCCTGCGCCACGTACTTGCGGAACGGCACGGGAGTGCCCAGCGCTTCGGCTTGCCCGTACAAACAAGCCTGAATTTCGTGGCGTACCACCTCCAGCGCGCTGTGGTCCATGGCAATGTGGTGAAACACTAGGGTCGCCTTGACGCCGTTGTCCATATTCGGGTTGCAGATCAGCCGAATCAACGGCGCCTGCCCCAAATCCAACAGAATGCCTGCGGTGCTCGGCAAAGTATCGACGACCAGTTCCGCATGACGCCAGACCACCTGCACCGGCGTGTCCAGACCGTCCCAGTGCACCGAAGTGCGCAGAATGTCGTGGCGTGCGATCACCGTTTGCAACGCCAGTGCAAAGGCGTCGAGACGCTCACGGTCGGCAAAGGCGAATTCCACCTGCATCACATACGGGTCGCCGTGAGTTGCCGTAACGTGGTGATACAGAATGCCCTGCTGCAACGGCGCCAACGGATACAGGTCCTGGATGTTGGCAGCACCGCCCGGTATGGCCTGGACCAGTTGATCGATGGCTGGCTGGTCGAGTACTACCAGGGTCAGCATGTCGGGGGTGATGTGGGTACAGCCGCTCGGAATGGCGTTTTCCGGGAAGGTCTGGGTGCCACGTCGGGTGGTCAGCGCATCACCTTGTTCGAGGCGCTCGATCAGCGCCGGTTTGTGTTCACGCAGGCTGTCCAGCAGGCCTTTATCCGTCAGTGCGCGGCGATTGCCCTGCACCACCAGTTGACCGTCCTTGACCGTCAGGTGGATGTCGTTGGCTTTCAGCGTCGCCAGAAGTTCGTTGATGCTCACAGGATAATCTCCATGTTCTCTGTGATGGCTGCGTAGCCCGCCAGCGTTGGGTGCTCGAACAGTGCGCGGACGTCGGCTTCAAGACCTTCCTGACGCAGGCGCGCGGTCAGGCTGACCGCCAGCAGCGAGTGGCCGCCCAGTTCGAAGAAATTGTCATGTCGGCCTACGTTATGGACTCCGAGCAGTTCGCTCCAGAGTTCGGCCAGCAGGTTTTCCATCTCGCCTTCCGGCGCTTCATAAGGCCGGGATAGCAACGCGTCGGCGCCCGGCACCGGGAGTGCATGCCGATCCAGTTTGCCGTTGGGGCTCAGCGGCAAGGCATCGAGGTGCACGTAAAGGGCCGGCACCATGTAATCCGGCAGATCCTTGCGGAGTGCATCGCGCAGGGCCTCGACTGACTGTGGCGCGCCGATGTAATACGCCACCAGCCGCTGACCGCCCGGCTGCTCGTTGCGCACCATGACCACCGCCTGCTCGATACCGGGGTGACGAATCAGGCAGGCCTGAATGTCGCCGGGTTCGATGCGCAGCCCGTTGATTTTCACCTGATCGTCATTGCGCCCCAGAAACTCCAGATTGCCATCGGCCTGCTGGCGCACCAGATCGCCGCTGCGATACAGGCGATCGCCCTCGACGAAAGGACTGTCAATGAAACGCTCGGCCTGCTGTTCCGGCAGGTTCAGGTAACCGCGGGTGACCCCTGCACCGCCGATGTGCAATTGTCCGATGACACCCTGTGGCACCAACCGATCATGCGTGTCGAGCACGTACAGACGCGTGTTGCTGACCGGACGGCCAATCGGCAGCGTGGTCTCCGGCAGCGGCATCTGCGGGTCAAGCGTCCAGAAGCTGCAATCGACGGTGGTTTCCGTGGGTCCGTATACGTTGTGCAGACGCACCCACGGCAGCCGCAGGCGCACCTGCTCGGCCAGCGCAGCCGTCAATTCACCGCCGCCGCAGACGATGTCGGTCAGGCTGTGACACTGGCTGCTGTCCGGCAGCTCGAGGAACTGCTGAAGCAGCACCGGCACGAACTGCACCACGCTGACCTGCCGTTCGCGGATCAAACGGGACAGATAGGCCGGATCACGCTGCCCGTCCGGACGGGCCAGCACCAGCGGCAGCCCGCTGCACAGTGGCCAGAAAATCTCCCAGACCGACGCGTCGAAACTGATCGGCGTCTTGTGCAACAGTCTGCCGTGCGGCGTCGCCGGGCACAGCAGTGAGCCCCAGCGCACAAGATTCGCCAGGTTGCGATGCTCGACCATCACGCCCTTCGGTGTGCCGGTGGAACCCGAGGTGTAGATCACATAGGCCAGGTGACGGGCAGTGAGACTGGCGACTTCAGGGTCATGAAGACGTTCGTGGCTCCAGTCCGGTGCGTCCATATCAACGCGCAACACCTGCTCGTTTTCCAGCAGCTTGCGGGTCGAGGCCTGCACCAGCAGCACTTTCGGCGCGCTGTCTTCAAGCATGTAATGCAGCCGCTCGCGGGGATAACCCGGATCGAGCGGCACGTAGGCACCGCCCGCCTTGAGAATGGCCAGCAGGCCGATCACCATCGGCGTACCGCGCTCGACACAGATCGCAACCCGATCATCAGGTTGCACGCCCAGATCGATCAGGTGATGAGCCAGGGCGTTGGCCTGCTCGTTGAGCTGTTGCCAGCTCAACTGCGCATTTTCCGCCATTACGGCGATGGCCTCCGGTGTACGGGCAACCTGAGCCTTGAACAGGTCAAGAAGCGTCTGCTCGGGGTTATGGGCGGTGGCTGTTGCGTTGAACCCGGCCAGCAATTGCTGACGCTCGCGCGCGTCAAGCACCGGCAATTCCAGCAAAGGCAAATCGGGCTCGGTGTCCAGCGCATCGACCAGCCCCGTCAGCGCCTGCTGCATGTAGCCACAAATGCGTTGAGCACCCACTTTGGGCGCGACAGTGACAGACAGACGCAGGGACTCGCCCAGGTCGTCGACATTGAGGCTCAACGGGTAGTTGGTGTGTTTTTCACTGGCCAGAATCTCCAGGCCTTGCCAGCTGTCGCGCTGGGCATCCTGTCTTGCCTGACCTGCGCTGTGGCGATAATTGAGGATTGCGCTGAACAAGGGTGACGCTGTGCCCACGCCGCTGAAACGCTGAGCCTGAGCCAGAGACGCGTGCTCATGCCCCAGCAATGTGGCAAGACGCGCATGAGTGGCGCGTGCGCCATCACGCACACTGACCTCATCCAGATCCACCCGCACGGGCAAGGTGTTGATGAACATGCCCATGCCACGGTCTGCACCGGCACCGCCTTGCAGACGACCCAGCAATACCGTGCCGAACACCACACGATCATTGCCGGTCGCGGCACCCAGAACCCGGCCCCAGGCAAGGTGGAACAGGCTGGCGACACTGAAGCCCAGCTGCCGTGCATGGCTGCGCAGGCGGTGCATCAGTTCGTCGGGCAGTGTGTGCTGGTGTTCTTCGATGCAGCGACCATCGCCCTGCACATTGCCTTGCACATCACGCAACCCGAACGGCAGGGTCGGTTCGTCGATATCGCCCAGTTGCTCGCGGAAATACGCCTCGTGCTCGGCCTCGCTGACGCCCAGGCGTGCCTGCGCCACGTAGTTGCGATAAGGAACGGCAGGCAGCGTGGTTTCAGGCTCGCCGCGCAGATGCGTGAGCAATTCCTCGCGCATCACTTCAAGTGCTGTCGCGTCGACCACAATGTGATGAAACAGCAGCGTGGCAGAAATGCTTTCCCGCGACGGGTCACGGTTGTAATCCAGCCGTATCAGTGGCGCACGGCCCAGGTCCATCGGGGCCGGATGTGCAAGGTCAGAGACTTCCTCGACTGACAGTTCGGCATGCCGCCAGACTACTTGCTGCGGCGCTTCCAGGCCTTCCCAGATCACGGCGGTGCGCAGGCTGTCGTGGCGGGCGATGACTTTGCGCAAGCCTGCGGCAACGCTCTGCAGACGAGCCATGCTGTCGAAGTTCAAACGCAATTGGAGCAGGTAAGGATCATCCTGCTCAGCCGTCAGGTTGTGGTACAGGATGCCTTCCTGAAGCGGCGCCAGCGGGTAGATTTCCTGCACATTGGCAGCGCCGCCCGGCACCGTCGAAACGATGCGCTCGATGGCGGCCTGATCCAGACGCGTCAGGCTCAGCATGTCCGGCGTGATGCGTGTGCAGCCGGTGGGCACGTGGTTGTCCGGCACCACGATTTCGCGACCGTTGCCGACCGATGCGGCCAGTGCTGCGACGGTCGGCTGACCGAGTAGAACGCGCACATCGGCACTCAGGCCGGCATTGCGCATCCGCTCGACCAGACTCACGGCCAGCAGCGAATGCCCGCCCAGTTCGAAGAAGTTGTCATGGCGCCCGACGCGCTCCAGGCCCAGCACCTGCTCCCAGAGCCCGGCGATGATGACCTCATTTTCACCTTGCGGCGCTTCGTAGACAGTCGCCGTCAGATCGGCGAGCTCAGGGTCCGGCAAGGCCCGGCGGTCGAGTTTGCCGTGGCTGGTCAGGGGCAAGGCCGCCAGAAGCATGAACGCCAATGGCACCATGTAACCCGGCAACCGGTCCAGCAGTGCCAGACGCAGCGCATCGGTGTCCACCTCTGCCGTCTCGGTGAACCAGGCCAGCAGACGCTCGTTGCGCACCAGCACCACGGCGTCTTTCACGCCGGGCTGACTGGCGAGTGCCGTCTCGATCTCGCCCAGCTCGATGCGCATGCCGCGAATCTTGACCTGATCGTCGTTGCGACCCACGTAATCCAGCGTGCCATCGCTGTTCCAGCGCACCAGATCGCCGCTGCGATACATACGTGCCTGGTTATCAGCACAGAACGGATCGGTGAGGAATCGTTCTTCGGTCAGGTCCGGGCGATTCAGGTAGCCACGGGCAACGCCCGCGCCCGCGATATAAAGCTCGCCGATCACACCGACCGGCACCGGTTGCTGTTGCTCGTCCAGCACATACAGGCGGGTGTTGGCTACCGGGCCGCCAATGTGCAATTGCGCGCCCGGAATCACCTGCCCCGAAGTCGCGACCACGGTGGTCTCCGTCGGGCCATAGTTGTTGATGACCGCAAAACCGGGGTCCTTGTCGAACTGGCGCAGGCGGTCGCCGCCGATCAACAGTGTGCGCAGGGTCGGATGCTGACGTGCACGGCCGAACGCCTGCTCGGCCACCGGCGTTGGCAGAAAGCTGACCTGAAGCGGTTGCTCCAGCCACCAGTCGAGCAGTTCGTCGACGTGCTCATTGGCGACTTCGGCAGGCGGCACATGCAGCACGGCACCTGCACAGAGCGCTGGCCAGACTTCCCAGGCCATGGCGTCGAAGCCGAAACCGGCAACGGTGCTGGTGTGGCTGCCTGCGTGCAGGTCGAATGCCTGGCAGTGCCAATGCACCAGATTGTTCAAGGTGCGGTGTTCGACCATCACGCCCTTGGGCTGGCCGGTAGAGCCGGAGGTGTAAATGACATAGGCCAGATGACGGTCATTGAGGCCTGCCACCTGCGGATTGCTGTCGGCTGCTTCGTGCCGGACGCCAAGGTCCAGATTCACCTGACGTACGTTGCCCACCAGACTGGCCGTCGAGTCTTCGGTCACGACGGCGCGCGGTGCGCTGTCTTCCAGCAGCCAGGCGATACGTTCTGCCGGGTACGCCGGGTCTATCGGAACGTAGGCGGCCCCAGCCTTGAGAATGGCCAGCATGCCGACCACACGGCCTGCACCGCGACGCAGACACAGCGCAACACGCTCATCCGGTTTCACGCCCAGGCTGATCAAGTGGTGTGCAAGGCGGTTGGCTCGCTGGTTCAGTTCGGCGTACGTCAGTACTTCGTCACCCTGTACGACCGCCTGAGCCTGCGGATCGCTTGCGGCGCAGGATTCGACCTGCGCGTGCACCGTCAGACCTTCGGCAAAGCTGCGTGCGCTGGCATTGAAGGCCGTCAACACGCGTTCCCGCTCGGCCGTTTCCAGAATCGACAGGCTTTCCAGCGGCTCGGGCAAGCCCTGTTCCAGCGCCTGCACCAGTTGCGTCACAGCGTTGTTCATCCAGCCGGCGATGCGCTCGGCCCCCATGCCATGCCGCGCAAGCACATGCAGGTCGAACCCTTCGCCCAGATCGTCCACACTCAAAGTCAGCGGGTAATTGCTGCGCACTTCGCCGCCCAGAACGCGCACGCCCTGCCACACACCTTCGCCGTCGCGAGGCCGGACTTCGGCGCTGTGGCGGTAGTTGAGCAAGGCGCTGAACAGCGGCGCGCCGGAAGCCACGCCGCTGCAGCGTTGAGCCAGCACCAGCGATGCCTGTTCATGGGCAATCAGGGCCGACAGCCTTGAATGCACGGCCTTCACGGCATGACGGGCGTTGCGTGTGGTATCAACCCGCAGCGGCAAGGTATTGATGAACACACCCAGCGCCCGGTCTGCGCCCTCGCCGCCTTGCATGCGACCCAGCAGCACCGTGCCGAAGACCACATCACGACGGTTGGCGATGACCCCGAGCACGCGGGCCCAGGCGGCGTGCATCAGGCTGGCTGCGCTGACACCTTGCTGGCGGGCCTGCTCGCGCAGACGCAGTGCCAGATCGTTGTCGAGTACCCGTCGGGCCTGCTCGACATCACCGCCGTCGGAACGCACGTCCTGCACCCCGAACGGCAGGGTCGGCTCGTCTACATCCCCCAGCATGTCGCTGAAAAACGCTTCGTGTCGCGCGTCATCATTGGCCATGCGCACATGGGCCACATAGTTACGGTATGGCACCGGCGCAGCGAGACGGGTTTGTGGTTCGAGCAGCAGTGCTTCCATTTCCCGAGTGACGATTTCCATCGCGGCGTTGTCGAGCACCAGATGGTGGAACAACAGAACGGCAGCGACTTCACCGTTGACCGGATCATGGGTATGAACCAGACGCATCAACGGCGCCTGGGAAAGGTCCATACGATGATGACGGGCGTCGAACTGCTGGTGCAGATGATCCATCACGGAGTCGGCAGCGTGCTCATCGGCAGCGCTGTTGAGGTTGACCTGCTGGACCAGCAGATCGGCCTTGCGCCAGACCACCTGTTGGGCGCTCTCAAGCCCTTTCCAGGCCACAGCGGTGCGCAGAATGTCGTGACGATCGATGACCTGTTGCAAGGCATCGGCCCACGCGTTCAGGCGCTCCGGGCTGTCGAACGCCAGACGCCATTGCAGCAGATAGGGGTCGCCCTGTTCGGCAGACAGGTGGTGATAGAGAATGCCTTCCTGCAGCGGTGCCAGCGGGTAGATTTCCTGCACATTGGCAGCGCCGCCCGGAACGCTGCCAACGATGCGGTCTATCGCGGCCTGATCGAGACAGGTCAGGCTCAGCATCTGCGGGGTGATGCGTTCGCAACCCGGTGGCACGGCGTTGGGCGGTACAGCCTGTTCGTGGATATCCGCCCTGCTCGCCGCCAGTGCAGCTACGGTTGGCTGTGACAACAACACATGCACATCAGCCTTGAGCCCGGCAGCACGCAGGCGCTCTACCAGCTTGATCGCGAGCAGCGAATGGCCACCCAGTTCGAAGAAGTTGTCATGCCGCCCTACCCGTTCAATGCCCAGCACCTGTGCCCAGACAGCTGCCATCGCGATTTCGGCTTCGCCTTCCGGTGCTTCGTACGCCTGGCCCAGCAGACTGGCAGGGTCAGGATTCGGCAACGCACGGCGGTCAAGCTTGCCGTTGCCGGTCAGCGGCAGGACGTCCAGACGGGTAAACGCGCGCGGCACCATGTACGCCGGCAATCGGGCGCGCAGGGCCTGGCGCAATTCGTCAGTGTCCACGCCCGAGGTTTCGGTAAACCACGCCAGAAGCTGCTCGTCGCGCACCAGCACTACGGCCTCCTTGACGCCGGTCTGACTGGCAATCACCGCTTCGATTTCGCCGGGTTCGATGCGCATGCCGCGAATCTTGACCTGATCATCGTTGCGGCCCTGGTAATCCAGCGTGCCGTCGGCATTCCAGCGCACCAGATCGCCGCTGCGGTACATCCGCGCCTGCGGGGCCAGGCTGAAGGGATCGGCCAGGAAGCGTTCTTCGGTCATTTCAGGGCGGTTGAGATAGCCACGCGCGACACCCGAACCACCGATGTACAGCTCCCCTGTCACACCGACCGGCAACTTTTGCAGCTGCGCGTCCAGCACGTAGACCCGTGTGTTGGCGATAGGACCGCCGATGTGCAGCGATGCACCGGCCTGCACCAGGCCGGAGGTCGCAACCACCGTGGTTTCGGTGGGGCCATAGTTGTTGACGACGGCGTAGCGGCGGTTTTCGGCGAACTGACGAAGACGGTCACCGCCGATCAACAGGGTGCGTAGCGTCGGGTGATCCTCATCGAGGCTGAACGCGTATTCGGCAACCGGTGTCGGCAGGAAACTGACGTCCAGCGGCTGCTTCAGCCACCAGCGCAGCATCGCATCGACGTCATCGCCATTTTCCTGAACCGGGGCCAGATGCAGCGTTGCGCCTGCGCACAGGGTCGGCCAGATCTCCCAGGCCATCGCGTCGAAACCGAAGCCTGCCAGACAGGACGCATGCCCGCCTGCACTCAGCTTGAACGCCTCGCAGTGCCAATCCACCAGATTGGCCAGCATTCGGTGCTCCACCATGACGCCCTTGGGCTGGCCGGTAGAGCCTGAGGTGTAAATCACGTACGCCAGGTTGCTGCTGCGCAGCGAGACAATGTTGGGTTTGATGTCGGAGCCACGGTCTTCATGGCAGTGGTCCAGCTCGATCACCGGCTGGCTCAGTTCCGGTAGACGCTCACGCAGGTTTGCACGCGTCAGCACCACCGACGGCGCGCTGTCGTTCAGCAGATAAGCCAGCCGCTCGCGTGGATGCGCGGGGTCAACCGGTACGTAAGCGGCACCGGCCTTCAGAATGGCCAGCAGGCTGACCAGCGTGTCCAGCCCTCGGCGCGAGACCACCGCAACGCGGTCGTCCGGCACAATGCCCGACTCGATCAGTCGTCGTGCCAGGCTGTTGGCACTGCGGTCAAGCTGGCTGTAGGTCAGGCTCTGACCATCGAAAATCGCTGCCACGGCTTCCGGACAATGACGGGCATGCTGCTCGATACGCTGATGAATCAACAGCTGACTGGCTGACACCGTTTCGGTGTCGTTCCAGCGGCTCATTTGTCGGCGTTCGGCAGGTGTCAACACATCGAACGCGCTGACCTGCAATGCAGGGTTTTCCAGCGCCTGCTGGATCACCTGCAGCAGCCGCTCGCCGATCGACTGGGCTTCCACATCATCGAACCAGGCGCGGTGATGGACCACGTGCAACGACGCCTGATCGCTGAACCTGTTGGTGCGCATGTGCAAGGCCAGAGGCGTCGGCTCATAGCCATTGGAGACTTTCACGGCCTGCGCCTGGATATCGCCAAAACGGTAGTCGTGGTCGTCTTGCTCGTAGGAGACCGAGACCTCGAACAACTGCGCCCGGTCTTCACGCGACACGCCAAGGGTGCGGTTGAGTTCGCTCAACGGAAAGCGCTGGTGACGGAAGTCGCGCTTTAGACTGTCGCGTACCTCGGTGACCAGTGCAGAGAAATCGAGGTCCTGTTCGAAGGCCATATGCACCGCGCTGACCTGCGCGAAATGCCCCAGCGTTGCCTTGAAACGTGCGCCCGTGCGGTTGAGCAATGGCAAGCCGACCACCCAGTCGTCGCGCTGTGCCGTGCGCGTGAAGTAGACATGCAGCGCAGCCAGCAGAACGTGAAACGCCGAGGCACCACGGCGCTCGGCGAACTGGTTCATGCGTGTGTGCAATGCGGCCGGGAACGCCAGTACACAGCTATGGGACGGTGCTGGGTCGGTGGACCTGCGGTTGTGGTAGCGGGACACCAGCAGCGGTTCCGGCAGATCCCGGTACTTTTCCAGCCAATAGGCCTTGTCCCTCTTATAACGGGGCGAATCGTGATAGCGCGCATCATCGTTGATGAAGTCGCTGTAGGACGGCCCCTGAAGATCAAGGCTTTCGCCTTCAGCGAGTGCGGTGTACTGCTCGGCCAGCGACTTGAGCAACTGGCCGAAGCCCCAGCCATCGAGAATCAGGTGATGGGCCTGAATGCCCAGCCAGTATTGATCCTCATCCGCGCGCACCAGGCAGAACCGGAACAGCGGGCTGCCATCAAGAGCATAGGGACGCTGCATCTGCTCGCGAATCAACGCCTGAGCGGCACTGATTCGCTCGGGATGGTCACGCAGATCGTGATGCGGCAGGGACACCGGGATGAAGTCGGCGTAGCGCTGCATCGGTAAACCGTCGGCACCTGCCCCCGGCAACAAGAGCGTGCGCAAGGCATCATGCGCTGCAACCAGTTGCTCGATTGCACGCTGCAACAGGACCATATCGACATGACCGACCAGCTTCACGTAGCCGCCGACGTTATACAAAGGCGAGTCGCCATGGCTGATCTGGTCCAGCCAGATGTCACGCTGGGCAGCGGTCAGGGGGAACAAATCAGTGGCCGACATGTCTCAAAGTCCTTCCTGGAAATTTAGTCGGGAATTGAAGCACTGGCATGTTGACACTGTATGTCCCGCTTAACCCGGACGCTGGCTCATAGCCATTACTCAATTGCCCGACCTAGACGCCTCGGCCCCTGCACGGGATGCTGCTGCATCCACCGATCTCTGTCCTTGCCTGTCCAGCGTGCGAAATGGGGTGGCAGGACTGTCCCTGTTTTCTGCTACAGACGTCGGATGGATCCTTCGGTTGAATACGCCGAATCATCCGCTGTATCTGCCGTCACCCTGTCGAAGGTCAATGTCAGGGCGGCGCTCATGCACGGACAGAGTCAAGGAGGCTAAAAGATGAAATCGACACGCTCGCCGAATGCCAGCCACGACCCGCGTTTCTATCAGGAACTCGGCCAACTGGTTTCCAGCACTGGCAGCTCGTCATTTGCCGGGCAAATGTTGCAACTGGTCGACACGCTGGTCTCGGTCCAGGGGATTGTTCTGTGCGAGTGGGCGCTTGATGCGGCTCAGTCAGGTGTCGAGCGCGTGACCCGCCTGGGTGGTGCGGGCGTTCAGCACGATATCTGCGCATCTGAAACCCTTCAGCAATCGTTGCTGCAGAGCATCGTGCACATGGACGCCTCTCTGCTGGTTCAGACCCGAGTGCCTGTTGGACAGAAATCGGCACGTCGTGACATTCAGGTCTGCAGCCTGGTGTCCAGCAGCGGCGAACTGCGCCGCATCATCTGCTTTTATCGACTGGCCGGTTCCAAAGCTTTCTCGCTGACCGAGTTGTCATTGCTCAAGAGTCTCTCCGACACCCTATTGCCGCTGGTCGAGCACCACTCACAGCTGCTGGTGCAATCTGCTGCGGAAAAGATCGAATCCGAGCCTGGCTCGATCGATGAAGCGTTCAGCGGGCGTCTGGCGCAGGACGCAATCACGCTGTCGGCGCGCGAGCAGGAAGTCTGCATCGGCCTGCTGACCGGTGGCTCGGTTGCAGAGATGGCACAAAGACTGAACCTCAAGAACAGTTCGGTGGAAACCTACCTGAAACGCGCAACCGCCAAGCTTGGCGTCAGTGGCCGACACAGTCTGGCGAGATGGATGGCCGGCCCGTAAGCCGTACAGGTCTCATTGCGTAGGAAAAAAGGGCCATGACGCGTCAGCGCATGGCCCTTTCTGATACTGATCGTGCCCATCGCTCCGCGTGGGCATGCCTCCCGTGACGCTCCGCGTCACAAATGGCACAGACTGTGGACTCAGTGAGCCGAGCGCCCGGCTCAGGTCACCTTTGCGCCCTTACGGCGCGCTACTTTGAGGGACCAAAGTAGCCAAAGTCCTTCGCTCCGGTTCCAGCCCCGGCTTCGCCGGGGTTCCTTCGTCCTGACACTGATTCGGGGGTCGCTGCAAATGGGCCATCCATGGCCCAGTGCAGCTCAATCGGCATCCATGCCGATTGCCCCCCGAATCAGCGCCAGGACTCAGCCTTCACCCACGTCGCAATCGGCGGTGTCCGCACTATCGCGCAAAAAAGCACGGGAGTGCCGCTGTCTCACTGGATAGCCAGATGACTTGTGTATAACGATGAGCGCGGAGCGTAGGAACGATCAGCGTGATCTCAAGCAAGCCGATCATGCCCATGCTTGTGCTCAGCGTTATACCCGAGTCTTGCTGCGACCACGGACTGTGGGAGGCGGCTTGCCGGCGACGCTTTTTCTGAAGCGACCTATCAGTGACTGAACGGACGCCATCGCCGGCAAGCCGCCTCCCACGGGGTATGCATTCAGTCAGTCACCTTCATTTTGCCCCCCCGTTTTGCGCGTCTTGCGGACTTGTGTATAACGACAGGCGTGCTGCTCAGTTCAGACGAAACGCGATCACGCTGTCACCCAGCGTCGTGCCCAGAGAACCGTGGCCACCTGCGGAGATGATCACGTATTGCTTGCCATCGCTTCCGATGTAGGTAGAAGGCGTCGCCTGCCCACCTGCGGGCAGTTCGTATTGCCAGAGCGCTTCGCCGGTGTTCACGTCGTAGGCGCGGATGAAGTTGTCAGCCGTTGCCCCGTGAAAAACCACACCGCCTGCCGTGACCAACGGACCGCCATGGGCCACCATTCCCATCGGGAACCCGACTGGAAAGCGGTCTTCCATGAAAGTGGTCTTGAGGTTCTTGGTCGTGCCGACCCGGCGTTTCCATTCGGTCTTGCCAGTGTTCAGATCCACACCGACCATGCTGCCCCAGGGCGGCGCGGTGCAAGGGATACCCAGGCCAGATGCCAGTCGCGAGATGCGGATCGCATAATCGCCGTTGAAGTTTTCGTTCCAGTACGGCTTGCCATCCTTGGTGAACAGACGCTTCTCCTGATCCTGCTCGGGACGCTTGATCAGGTTATAGATGTAGGCCAGACGCACAGGCGTTGCTACCAGAATCTGCCGGTCAGGATCTACCGCTACAGAGCCCCAGTTGAATACCCCGATGTTTCCGGGATAGATCAGCGAACCGGACTCGGTGGCCGGCGTCCAGGGATTACCATCGTAGCGCAGCGTGTTGAAGGTGGTGCGGCAGGCCATCTGATCGAACGGCGTGACGCCCCACATCGACTTCTCGGTCAGCGGCGGCGGAATGAAGTTGAGCCTTGAAACCGGCTGTGTCGGCGCAAAGCGTTCACCCGGCACGCCACCTGCTGTCTGCACCCTGGCCTGATCGACAGGCGTGATCGGTTCACCGGTCAGACGATTGAGGACAAAGATGTTACCCACCTTGGTCGGCAACAGCAGTGCAGGCTGTTTGCTGCCCTCCTTGCCCAGATCAAGCAACGAAGGCTGCGACGGGTTATCGCGATCCCACAGGTCGTTGTGGGAGGTCTGGAACTTCCATTTGAACGCACCGGTTTTCAGATCCAGCGCCACCAGTGCGTCACGGAATTTTTCGGTATTGCTGTTCGGGTCGCGACGCGTGCCGGTTTCGTCAGGCGACGCATTGCCGAACGGCACGTACACCAGACCGTTTTTCAGGTCGGCACTCAACGTGGCCCATGCCACCGGGGTGTCCTGCGGATAGTTCTGCTCTGCGGAAACAGGCGCGGTGTTTTGTGGATTATCGGGATCGAAGTTCCAGACCAGCTTGCCGGTGGCGACGTTGTAGGCGCGAATCACGCCTGACGGGTTGCCCTGGTCATAACCGTTATCCATCACCGAGCCACCGAGCACGATGAGATCCCCGGCTACCAGTGGCGCGGCGGTCTGCATCAGGGCGTGTGGGCGGACGTTGCCCATGTTGTCGTGCAGATCGACTACACCATTGCTGCCAAAATCGCTGCAGAGCTTGCCGGTGTCGGCATCGAGCGCAACCAGCCTGGCGTCCGCTGTGGCCATGATGATGCGTTTTTCGCACTGCGCTGCCGGTGCATTCTGAGCCGCAGGCGCTGCGTAGTAACTCACGCCACGACAGGTCTGGTGCTGCTGGAGGTAGGAACGGATTTTCTCCGGGGTGTATTTCCAGTCCGGCTTGCCGTTTTCCGGGTTGATGGCGTGTACTTCGTTATGAGGGGTGCACACATATACGCGGTTGTTGACCTTCAACGGCGTGGCTTCGAAAGTGTATTCGCCAGCATCCTTGCCCGCGTCACGCAGATCACCGGTGTGGTACTCCCAGGCCACCGACAGTTTGTTGATGGTCTGCGGATTGATCTGATCCAGACTCGAGAAACGCTGACCGCTTGGGGTGCCGCCATAAGCCGCCCATTCATTACCAGCGACCTCGGTACTGCGTGATGCGGTCGAGGTGCCAATCTGGCCCTTCACTGCATAGGGGTCGTAGAACATGAGCGCAATCACGATCAGCGCCATGATGGCGACAGTGCTGCCCAGAAAAGGGTGAAAGCCGCGATTGCTGCCGGCAGCCTGGTTGCGCAATAACGGGCGCACTACCCAAGGCATTGCCAGCCAGAAACCGATCAGCGCGAACAGGTCGCCCCGTGGAATCCACTGCCATTTATCAAAGCCGACTTCGTAGACGATCCACAGCACAATCCCCCACATCAGCAGCGCATACAGCGTCAACGCCGATTTTTTCTTCAGAAACACCAGTACTGCGGTGGCCAGCACGCCCAGGGCAATCACCGAATAAGCCGGGGAGCCGCCCACCGCTACCAGTTGTGCTCCCATATAAAGCAGCGCAATGCTCAGTATCGCCATCACGATACCTGTCGCTCTTAAAATCATCGTCCCTGTCCTTTCTTGTTATGTGATGAAACCGTGTGTTGAGCGCGTGTTTTTCAAGCGGCGGCTGAAGCCATCGCCGACAAGCCGCCCCCCACGGTCCCGCGTTTACTGAACGACAGTGCGATTTAGAAGACGTGGTGGTGCCTTCCACGAGACCTGCATCCAGCCAGCCGAAAAGGTTGTCTGACGACATACCTGTTCGGCACTGAAACGCAGTAAAGCGGTTTATGAAAGTGTTGGCAAGGCAACAAACCGTCAGGTCATCATACTTTGCGCGTGGCGTCATCCAGCGCAAGGATGGTGTGAGCGTTGGTCACAGTGGTCGCGAGGGTGTTGATCACACCGGAACGCAAAGCGCCCAGTGTCGCCGCCGCCTTGGTGTTTTCGCTGGCGATGGCCACCACATCCGGGATGCGAAACAGCTCCTGCACCGTCAGCCCGATCACCCTGCCCTGAATGGCATTGACCGCAGGCTGGCCATGAATGTCGATGAAGTCGTAGCCCATCATGTCGCCGACCGTGCCGGACAGCCGGGCCTGAGCGATTTCCTGTGGCGAGAACCAGCCCATGCGCACCATGTTGCTGTTCTCACTCATGTCACCGATGCCGATCAAGGCAATGTCGGCACGTCGCGCACGGTCCAGGGTAGAACGCACGGTGTCGTTATTGATCAGCACGCCACGCAATTCAGGATTGGCGACCAGCGCCGGGGCGTACAGGCTTTCGCTTTCGCCACCGAAACGCAGCGCCAGACGCCGACAGATGTGATCGGGGTTCATGTACTCGCCTGCCTTGAGCGAGCCGCCGATGGCACAGACAAAGGTGCAGTTGCGGGTCACGGGCAGGAACACATTGTCCGCCACCGCACCCACATTGCGGCCCATGCCGACGGCGACGATCATGCCGTCGCCCAGGGTCTTGTTCAGGTAATTGGCAACCAGACTCGCGACGGCAGAACGCTGGGTGTCGGGGTCGCTGTGATCGACTGCAATCAGAGCGCGATCCAGTTGAAAGCGCTCGACCAGCGCCTGCTCGAGTTCATTGTTCATCGCCGGATGCTGCAGAACACGCACTTCGACAATGCCTTCGTCACGCGCGCGTTTGAGCAATCGACTGACTTTTGCGCGGGACAGGTCAAAACGTTTGGCGATGGCTTCCTGAGTGACGTTCTCGAGGTAATAAAGCATCGCGACCTCGGTCATCAGATCGATGTCGCTGGCCATGCGCTGGTTACTGTCACTCATGTGGACGGGCTTCCGTTTCGACGTCAAAGGCGCATTCTCCCTACTCCCGGCCCTCTGCGTCCACTACTGATGCCCGTCGCGCTCGATGGCGCTGATGCGGTCGACCTTGGCACCCGAGCGCGCCGCCTCGAACTCCGACTCCAGAAATGACTTGACGATGCTTTTCGCCAGCTCCACGCCGATCACCCGCGCACCGATGGACAGGATCTGCGCATCGTTGCTCTTGCGCGCCCGTTCTGCCGAATAAGTGTCGTGGGCCTGCGCTGCACGAATGCCTAGTACCTTGTTGGCCGAGATCGCCATGCCGATTCCCGTCCCGCACACCAGTATGCCCAGCCGCTGCTGCCCGGCATTGATGGCGGTTGCCACGGCAAGGGCGATGTCCGGATACAGCACCGGCGCTGTCGAGTGGGTGCCGAAGTCGGTTACCGGGTGCCCCAGCGTTTCGATGTGCCGCTTCAACAACTCTTTGAGTTCATAACCCGCTTCGTCGCATCCGATAGCCACCGGGAAAAGTGTGTTCATGGCGTTTGGCTCCACTGCCGGGGGTCACATATCACTGACCAAATGTTCAATCGGTGAAATTCCGATCACTTATTTCTCAGATAATACCGGGATACTGTCAAGCAAGTTTTCGACGCATATTCAAACGATCGCTTAAAAACCGGCTTTAACCCCGATTTAAAAGCCTTTCGAAATTTATCGATGAAAGAGATTGACTGCACAGAATTTCATTTGATACACATATGCTCACTGAGCCACACCAGTGCACCTAATAAGAATTCACAGCACGAGGACACGCCGATGGCTATGCCATTACTGCTCCAGGCTGAACATGTCGCCAAGGCCTACGCCGGCATCCCTGCCCTGCGTGACGGCCGTCTCTCGTTGCGCGCAGGCAGCGTTCACGCCCTGTGCGGCGGCAACGGCGCAGGCAAATCGACCTTTCTCAGTATCCTGATGGGCATCACCCAGCGTGACGCCGGGACCATCCTGCTCAACGGCAATCCGGTGCAGTTCAATCGTCCAGGCGATGCGCTGGCTGCCGGGATCGCGATGATCACCCAGGAACTCGAACCCATCCCGTACATGACCGTCGCCGAAAACATCTGGCTGGGCCGCGAGCCGCGTCGTGCGGGCTGCATTGTCGATACCCGCGAGCTCAACAGGCGCACCCGCGAGCTGCTGGAGAGCCTGGAATTCGAGGTCGAGGCCACCAGCCCCATGCATCGCCTGAGCGTGGCGCAGATTCAACTGGTAGAAATCGCCAAGGCTTTCAGTCACGACTGCGAAGTCATGATCATGGATGAGCCCACCTCGGCCATCGGCGAGCGCGAAGCACAAACGCTGTTCAAGGCCATTCGGCGCCTGACCGCGCGAGGCGCCGGTATTGTCTATGTCTCACACCGCCTCAGTGAGCTGGCGCAGATCGCCGATGACTACACCATCTTCCGCGATGGGGCTTTTGTCGAAACCGGCCGCATGGCGGACATTGATCGCGCCCATCTGGTGCGCGGCATCGTTGGCCAGGAGCTGACGCGCATCGACCACAAAGTCGGTCGCGAATGCGCTGCCGAATGCTGCCTGAACGTTGAAAGCCTGAGTCGCAACGGCGAATTCCACGACATCAGCCTGCAACTGCGTCAGGGCGAGATTCTCGGCATCTATGGCCTGATGGGCTCGGGACGCAGCGAATTTCTCAACTGTATATACGGACTGACCACGCCGGACTCAGGCACCGTTACCCTGCAGGGCAAGCCCATGCCGGTCGGCCTGCCCAAGGCAACGATACGCGCAGGCATGTCGCTGGTGACCGAAGACCGCAAGGACAGCGGCCTGGTGCTGACCAGCAGCATTCTCTCCAACATTGCCCTCTCGGCGTACAAGCGTCTGTCGACCTGGTCGCTGATCGACGCACGCAAGGAAAGCCGTCTAGCCGAAGACATGGTCAGACGCCTGCAGATCAAGACCACTTCACTGGACCTGCCCGTCGCCTCCATGAGTGGCGGCAATCAGCAAAAAGTGGTGCTCGCCAAGTGCCTGTCCACCGAGCCCGTCTGCCTGCTGTGCGATGAGCCGACCCGGGGCATCGACGAAGGCGCCAAGCAGGAGATCTATCACCTGTTGGACCAGTTCGTGCGCGCCGGTGGCGCTGCCATCGTGGTGTCTTCGGAAGCGCCGGAACTGTTGCGCCTGAGTGACCGAATCGCCGTATTCAAGGCCGGAAAGCTGGTAACCATCAGCAGCGACACCGACCTTTCCCAGGAAGCCCTGTTGAGTCTTGCCTCATGAATGCCAAAACCGTCATCGCCCCCGCTAACGCTGCACCCCGAATCCGCCTGCGTCTGTCCCTGGACCGTTTCGGCCTGCCGCTGGTGTTCATCGTGCTGTGTATCGTGATGGCGTTCTCCAGCGAATACTTCATGACCTGGCGCAACTGGATGGACATCCTGCGCCAGACCTCCATCAACGGCATTCTCGCGGTCGGCATGACCTACGTGATCCTGACCAAAGGCATCGACCTTTCAGTCGGTTCGATTCTGGCGTTCGCCGGGCTGTGCAGCGCGCTGGTTGCGACTCAGGGCTATGGATTGCTGGCGGCGGTCAGTGCCGGGATGTTCGCCGGGGCAATGCTCGGGGTGGTCAACGGCTTCATGGTCGCCAATCTGTCGATTCCGCCGTTTGTCGCGACCCTAGGCATGCTCAGCATCGCCCGCGGCATGACCTTCATTCTCAACGATGGCAGCCCGGTGACTGACCTGCCTGAAGCCTATCTGGCGCTGGGCACCGGGCGAATCGGTCCGATTGGTGTGCCGATCATCATCTTCGCTGTGGTGGCGCTGATTTTCTGGATGGTGCTGCGTTACACCACCTACGGCCGCTACGTGTACGCCGTGGGTGGCAACGAGAAAAGCGCCCGCACCTCAGGCATCGGCGTGCGCAAGGTGATGTTCTCGGTGTACGTGGTTTCCGGATTGCTGGCAGGGCTAGCCGGCGTGGTGCTGTCCGCCCGCACCACGTCCGCCCTGCCCCAGGCAGGCATGTCGTATGAGCTGGATGCCATCGCAGCTGTGGTCATCGGCGGCACCAGCCTGTCGGGCGGCACGGGCAGCATCGTTGGCACCCTGTTCGGCGCGCTGTTGATTGGCGTGATCAACAACGGCCTGAACCTGCTCGGCGTGTCTTCCTATTACCAGCAGGTCGCCAAGGGCCTGATCATCGTGTTCGCAGTACTGATCGACGTGTGGCGCAAGAAAAAACGCTAATCGCTTTTCCTCTGAATGAACGACTGACTACAACAATAACGGAGTTCTCATCATGAAATTCGGCACATCCCTGGCCGCTGTCGCGGCGCTCACCCTGCTTGCCAGCAGCATTTCCCTGGCAGCTGACGGCAAGACCTACAAGATCGGCGCAGCCGTTTACGGGCTCAAAGGCCAGTTCATGCAGAACTGGGTTCGCGAGCTCAAGCAGCACCCGGCGGTCAAGGATGGCACCGTGCAAATCACCGTGTTCGACGGCAACTACGACGCGCTGACCCAGAACAACCAGATCGAAACCATGATCACCCAGCACTACGACGCGATCATCTTCGTGCCCATCGACACCAAGGCCGGCGTCGGCACCGTGGCCCGCGCCATGGAAAACGATATTCCGGTCATCGCGTCCAACACTCGTGTGGCCGGGACCAAAGTGCCCTACGTCGGCAACGATGATGTCGAGGGCGGACGCCTGCAGGCTCAGGCCATGGTCGACAAGATCAAAGGCAAGGGCAACGTGGTGATCATTCAGGGGCCGATTGGCCAGTCGGCCCAGATCGACCGTGAAAAGGGCGAGATGAAAGTCCTGAAGAAACACCCTGATATCAAGATCATTGAAATGAAAACCGCCAACTGGTCGCGTGCCGAAGCGCTAGCCCTGACTGAAGATTGGCTCAATGCGCACCCTAATGGCGGCATTTCCGGGATCATCGCCCAGAACGACGACATGGCGCTCGGCGCCTTGCAAGCCGTCAAATCACGCGGCCTGACCCCTGCTGAAGTGCCCGTCACCTCCATCGACGGCATGCCGGACGCCATTCAGGCTGCCAAGAAAAACGAAGTGACCACCTTCCTGCAGGATGCCCAGGCCCAATCCCAGGGCGCGCTGGACGTCGCCCTTCGCGCCCTCGCCGGCAAGGATTACAAGCCGCAGTCCGTGATCTGGGAGCGTTACGCCAAAGACGTGAAATGGGGTGATGGCACCGACAAGAACTACATCCTGCCATGGGTACCGGTGACCGACGCCAACGCCGATGCGCTGTATCAACAGGTGAGTGGCGGCAAGTAACCCTCTGCTGATCGTTCCGATGCGCTGCGTTCGGCGTCACACAAGTTCTGATGGCGAAATACGAAACTGATCGTTCCCACGCTCTGCGTGGGAACGCCGCCCAGGACGCTCCGCGTCCGCTCTCGGATATGACGCAGAGCGCCACGGGCTGCATGCCCACGCAGAGCGATGGGCAAGATCAGTGTGTTCCCTCCAACAACAGGAGTCATGTTCATGTCTGGATTCTGGAATCAGGCCTTCGACCTTACCGGCAAATGCGCCGTCATCACGGGCGGCGCGGCCGGGATCGGTCTGGCCTGTGCCAGCCTGCTGGTGGAGCGCGGTGCGCGGGTTGCGTTGCTTGATCGTGACCCCGCAGTGGTTGAAGTCGCCGCACGCCTGGGCGACGGCCATCTTGGCATCGCCGTGGACCTGCGTCAGCTCGATCAGGTGCAACGCAGCGTCGACCACGCCTTTGAGCACTTCAAGCGCCTGGATTATCTGATCAATAGCGCAGGCGTCGCGTTGCTGGACAAGGCCGTCGATGTCAGCGAAGACGCCTGGGACACCACGCTGGACATCAATCTGAAAGCCAGCTTTTTCGTTGCCCAAGCCTGCGCTCGGCACATGCTCGCCCAAGGCAGCGGGCGCATTGTCAATCTGGCGTCACAGGCGGCAGTGATCGGCCTGGATCGCCACGTCGCCTACTGCGCCAGCAAGGCTGCGGTGGTCGGCATGACTAAAGTGCTGGCCATGGAGTGGGCGCCGCACATCAACGTCAATGCCATCTCCCCCACCATCGTCGAAACCGCGCTGGGCAAGAAAGCCTGGGCGGGCGAGCTGGGTGAAAAGGCCAGATTGCAGATCCCGGCGGGACGCTTCGCCCAGCCGGAAGAAGTTGCCGGGCTGGCGCTTTACCTGCTCAGCGACGTCGCCGCCATGATCACCGGAGAGAACGTGGTGATCGACGGCGGCTACAGCATTCAGTAACCCCCTTTTCTGTCGCGAGGTTTCGTCATGTCCACCGCTACCGAACGCACCGCCGAACAACTCTCTCCCGTGATTCCCGCCACCATGCAGGCCGTGGTCTGTCATGGCCCGGAAGACTACCGGCTTGAAACGGTCGACGTCCCGACGCCCGGCCCTGATGAGATCCTGACCAAGGTCGAGCTGTGCGGAATCTGCATGGGCGACATCAAGACCTATCGCGGCGCGCCCTCATTCTGGGGCGATGCCGAGCAGCCGCGCTACGTCAAACCGCCTATGATTCCCGGCCACGAGTTCGTTTGCCGCGTGGTCGCCCTCGGCCCGGGTGCCGAAAAAAAACGCGGGGTGAAGATTGGCGACCGGGTGATTTCCGAGCAGATCGTACCGTGCTGGGGCTGCCGCTTCTGCAACCACGGTCAGTACTGGATGTGCCAGAAGCACGACTTGTATGGTTTTCAGAACAATGTTCAGGGCGCGATGGCCCAATACATGATCTTCACCAAGGAAGGCATCATCCACAAAGTGCCCGACTCCATCGCGCCGGACGAGGCGATTCTGATCGAGCCGCTGGCGTGCTCACTGCACGCAGCAGAACGCGCCAATGTCGATTTCGACGACGTGGTGGTGGTTGCCGGGGCCGGCACGCTGGGCCTGGGCATCATCGGCGCGGTGCGCATGCGTAACCCGAAAAAGCTCATCGTGCTGGACATGAAACCCGAACGCGCCGCCCTCGCCCTGCGCATGGGTGCGGATGAAGTCTGGAACCCGGCCGAAGTGGATGTACTGGCGAAAATTCGCGAAATCACCGAAGGCTATGGCTGCGACATCTATATAGAAGCCACCGGACACCACAAGGCGGTCAACCAGGGTCTGGCGATGCTGCGCAAGCTGGGTCGTTTCGTTGAATTCAGTGTGTTCAACGACGAGGCCACGGTAGATTGGTCAATCATCGGCGACCGCAAGGAACTGGACGTGCTGGGCTCACACCTGGGCCCCTACATGTACCCACGCGCCATCGATTTCATTGGCAACCGCAAGATCGACATGCGAGACGTGGTCACCCACAAATTCCCCCTCGCCGATTTCAAGGAAGCCTTCGCTGTGATGGAACGCGGCGACAAGTCGCTGAAAGTGGTGCTGGAACCGTAACACGCACGCTCCTTATAAAAAGAACACAGGAAACCGCGTTATGAATCGAGTCATCAACGATCCCGACCAAGTGGTCGAGGACATGCTGCGCGGCATTCTGGTTGCGCATCCCGAGCTATCGCAAGGCGACAGCAATCCCCGAGTCATCAGCAAGACCACGCCTTCACCCCACGGCCGGGTCGGCATCGTCACCGGTGGCGGTTCGGGTCACGAGCCAGCGTTTCTCGGCTATGTCGGCCCCGGCCTGGTCGATGCCGTGGCAGTCGGCGAGATATTCTCTTCCCCTACCGCCAAAAGTTTCTTCGATGCTTTCCGCGCAGCTGATCGTGGCGCTGGCGTGGCCTGCCTGTATGGCAACTACGCCGGTGACAACATGAACGTAAAGCTGGCGATGAAAATGGCCGCCAGCAAGGACTTGCAGATTCGCACCGTGGTCGCCAATGACGACGTGGCCTCGGCACCCAAAGCCGACATTGCCAAACGTCGCGGCGTGGCCGGTGAAATCTTCATGTGGAAGACCGGCGGCGCTGCCGCAGCGCTGGGCTACGACCTGGACGGCGTGATCCGTGTCGCCCAGAAAGCCGTCGATCAGTGCCGCTCCATCGGCATCGGCCTGACGCCCTGCACCATCGCGGCAGTCGGCAAGCCCAACTTCCAGATCCCGGACGGCCAGATGGAACTGGGTATCGGCCACCACGGCGAACCCGGCATTGAGGTCATCCCCATCGAGTCCGCCGCCGCCATGGCCGAACGCATGCTGGCGCCGATTCTCGCTGACCGGGATTTCCATCAGGACGACAGCGTCGTGGTGCTGGTGTCGGGACTCGGCGCAACGCCGGTCATGGAGCTGTACATCTTCTACGCCGAAGTCGAACGCCAGCTCAAGGCGCGCGGCCTGAACATTCATCGCTGCTACGTCGGCAACTACTTCACGTCCCTGGAAATGATGGGCGTGACCCTGACCCTGCTGGGCCTGGACGCCGAGCTGAAAACCTTGATCGACCACCCTTGCCGTTCCATCGGCATGACCCAGGCGGAGTGAACCATGAGCCAGCATTTTTCCTCTCGTGACGGCAGCGCCATCGTCACCGATCTGGTCACCGTGATCGTGGCTAACCGTGAATACCTCAGTGAAGTCGATGGTGCCATCGGTGATGGCGACCACGGCATCAACATGGCCAAGGGTTTTGCCCACTGCGGTCGCAGCATCGAGGGCCGACAACTGACCCTTGCCGAGGCGCTCGATGAACTTACGCTGAGCCTGATGGAAGGCATCGGCGGCTCCATGGGTCCGTTGTATGGCAGCCTGTTCATTGGCATGGCCGACGAAGTACGCGGCAGTGAGCAGATCGACGCAGCGACCTTCGCCCATTTGTTGCGCGGCGGGCTCACGTCCCTGCAGGACATCACCGAAGCGGGCGTGGGCGACAAGTGCCTGATGGACACCTTGATTCCAGCCGTCGAAGCCTTCGAACAGGCCCACGCCTCGGGCGCTTCGTTCAACGATGCGCTGGAAGCCATGAAACGCGCAGCCTCACAGGGACGCGACTCGACCAGGGACCTGATGGCCAAAATCGGCCGCGCCAGCCGTCTGGGCGAACGCTCTATCGGCGTGCTGGATGCGGGCGCGGTGTCGTGCTGTCTGATCCTGACCCGGCTGGCGGATTCGGTGCAGCCACGACTGGTCTAGCCGTGGCACCGGATGCTGATCCCGAGGTTATCAGGCTTCAGGAAACACCGGCTCCCCCAGATTCAGCATCAACCGATTGGCCCAGGCGAAAATCGAGATCGCATGAATCAGGTCCAGCACCTGCGCGTCGTCCAGTCCCTGCTCGCGCAGCGCGCTGATACTGCCGGCATTGAGCGAAGCGGGTTCAAGCGTCAGGTCGATGGCGAACCGGACGATAGCGCGCTCCCGATCATTGGTCCCTGCGGTAGCCGGGTCGGCGAACACCTGAGCGATGACGTCGTTGCGCTTGGCCAGTTGCTCGAAGCGCTGCGCATGCACCGAGGCACAGTACACACAGCGGTTGATGCGAGAGACCACGGTGCTGGCCAGTTCCCGCTCGGCGCGGGACAGACCACCTGGCGCGTACATGATGGCGTTGAATGCCTGAGAACGCTGACGAAGAATCGCCGGGTGATGCGCCAGGGTCAGGTAGTAATCCGAGGTTTTGGCCTGCGGATGGCTTTCTTCAAGCACGGCGAGCTGTTCAGGCATAGCGCTGTTCAGATCGACGGTGGGCAGCCAGGCTTTCCAGCCAAGCACCTGATTGGTGAAGCCATTGCTTTCGATAAGCTCGCTCATTGGGCTGCTCCGGCAGAGTGCATTGCAGCCAGCCCGGCGGCCAGACGCACTTGATAGGACATAAACGCAATCAGCTGTGCGAGCACCACGATTTCGGCGGTGCTCAACCCTTCGTGCTGCAATGCCAGCAGCGCGGCCTGATCACCATGCACCGGCGACTCGATCAACGTGCGGGTGAAACGCAGAATCGCCGCCAGCCGTGCATCGTCCAGTACATCAATGGCGCCCGCATCGACGTCGGCCAGTACCGAAGCTTTTATTCCCAGAGCCTGCAATTGCTTCAGGTAATGCGCGGTCAGCGTGGCCTGCTCGCCGAGCCTTGCGGCGTAATAGGCCACCCACAGGCGCTCGCTCAGCGACAGGTCGTTATCCAGCGCCGGATCGAAAAACAGGTTCTGACTGCCTTGGGTTGCCGAAGCCACTTTTTCACGCGCGTGGCGGATCTGGTGCAAAGGGCTGCCTGGCGCAATATTCAGCAGACTGTCGAGCAGATCCGGCTGTGGGTGAACTTCAGTCGTCAACGTCATGGGCATTCTCACTGTGAGTGTGGCCTTCGCACCGCGCGTCAAATGCTGATGCGAAGGCAGAGAGATCAGGGTTGTTCGGTGACCATGGTCGCAGCTGTGCGGTCGCTGACCAGTGGCTCGACTTTCAGGCCTTTGCGCGCTGCCCAGATGTTCTGATAGTGGAACAATGGAATGATGCCCACGTCATCACTGACGACCTTGACCGAGTCCTGAAGAATCTGGCGGCGTTTGGCTTCATCGAATTCGGCGGTCGAATCAGCGAGCGCCTTGTCCACCAGCGGGTTGCTGTAATGACCCCAGTTGGATGCGCCCTGCCCTTTGGCGCTGTCGACGGTGGTCAGGATATTGGTCAGCGCGTACGCCGCCTCGCCCGTTCCGTTACCCCAGGCGATGACGCTGATCGCCAGCTCGTTCTTGTTGGCCTTGCCGGCATAAACCGCCCATGGCAGCACTTCCAGCTGGACCTTGACGCCAATGCGCGACCAGAACTGCGCGACGGCTTGCATCACTTCCGGTGCCTGCGGGTAGCGATCGCCAGGCACATGCACGGTCAATTGAAAGCCTTCGGGAAAACCGGCCTGTGCCAGCAGGTCCTTGGCCTGCTTCGCGTCATACGGGATGTTCTTCACGTCCGGGTTGTAACCGAAGGTATTGGCTGGCATCCACTGATTGGCCTCGGTCACGGTGCCTTGCATGATGCGTTCATTGATGGCCTGACGGTTGATGGCCAGCGACAGTGCCTTGCGCACCCTGACGTCGAGCAGCGGGTTTTCGGGCAGCGGCTTGCCCGCATTGTCGCGAATGAATTCGTTGGGGCCAGCGCGGAAACTCGGCTGAATCAGCAACGCGCGCAGGCCCTGATAGGCATAGACCTTGACCGTCGGTGTCTGGCGCAAGCGTGCCACATCGGTCGGAGAAACCTTGTCGATCACGTCAACGTCACCTGCCAGCAATGCGGCAGTCCGGTTGGCCGCGTTGGCGATGAAGCGGTAATCGACCTTGTCCCAGGTCGGCTTCGCGCCCCAGTAAGCGTCATTGCGCTCAAAAACCGTCCGGTCGCCCGGCACGAAGGACACGAAACGATAAGGCCCGGTGCCGATCATGGCCTTGCCGGAGTTGTAGTCGGCACTGCTGGCGTTGGCGCCTGCGTGACGGCTGACGATGTAGATCGAATCGACGTCCGGCAGCAGGTTGGCGTTGGGCAGGCGGGTCTTGATGATCAGCGTGTGGTCGTCCCTGGCGGTCACGGATGCAACCGTGCGCGTGGCTCCGGCGTAGGACGCCACGCTGCCCGGCACGTTGCGGGCGCGCTCGAAGGAGAACACCAGGTCATCCGCAGTCAGCGGCTGGCCGTCCTGCCATTTGACGTCATCACGCAGGTCGAACTCCCACGTGGTGTCATCGACCACTTTCCAGCTTTTCGCCAGGCCAGGCAGCGTCTTGTCGTCGCGGCGGCTGACCAGCGACTCGAACGCATGCAATGCGACCGAACGGTCTCCTGCGTAGTTGTTCAGTTGCGGATCGAGGGATGAGATCGGGTCGGCATAGCCGATACGCAGGCTCTGCGCCGCCGCACTGCCTGCGGCCAGAACAAGGGCTGAAGCTAACAGGGAACGAACAAGTGGTTTCATGAGAATTCCTGGTACGCAATCAATGGCAAGAGGGAGCACGAGCATCTGCGCGCTCGTTCAGAGGTTGTCGTTGAGGTGACACGCGCTCCGGTGGTTCGGCGAAACCTCCCTCAGCGCTGGAACTTCTTCGCGGCAGCGCGCCATGGCGTGCGGGCAACGAGGATGGAAATGACACCCGGCAGGCGGGTTCAGCGGGCTGGGGATTTCCCCTTTGATCGCGTCATAACGGGTACTGCGGATATCGAAACGCGGGATCTGCGCCAATAGCGCCTGGGTGTACGGATGATTGGCACGGGCGAACAGATCGTCGACCGATGCTGTCTCGACCACACGGCCCAGGTACATCACGACGACCCGGTCACACAGGTGCTCGACCACCCCAAGGTCATGGCTGATGAACAGATACGTCAGGCCCAGCTCATCGCGCAGGTCCATGAACAGGTTGAGAATCTGCGCCTGGATCGACACGTCCAGCGCGGCGACCGACTCATCGCACACCAACAGCTCGGGCTGCACGGCCAGCGCTCTGGCAATACCGATGCGCTGGCGCTGACCACCGCTGAACTGGTGCGGGTAACGCTGGCGCAACTGCGGACTGAGCCCGGCGCGCTGCAGTTGCGCACTGACGTAGTCGTCCATGCCTTTGCTGTCGGTCAGGCCATGCAGCAGCGCACCTTCGCCGACGATACGGTCGACCCGCAGACGCGGATTGAGGCTCGACGACGGGTCCTGAAAGATCATCTGTACCTTGAGGCGCAACGCCTTGCGCTCGCTGGCCGTCAGGTTGTCGACGGGCTTGCCGTCCACCGACACCGAGCCCGAAGACACCGGCAGCAGTCCGGCGACCATGCGCCCGAGTGTCGACTTGCCGCAGCCGGACTCCCCGACCAGTCCCACCACCTCGCCCCGTGCGATGCACAGGTCCACGCCATCTACCGCATGGGTGACAGGTCTGGGTCGCGTCAGGTGCAGGCGCTGCAGAACGCCTTGAACGGAGCGTTCAGCCACCGGCTTGCCGAATGTCTTGCTGACCTGATGCAGTTCGATCAGGGGAATCTGTTCACTGGACATCGGCGGCTCCCGGATGAAAACAACGCACCGTCTGGCCGGGCGCGATTTCGCGTGGCGCAGGTTCCTGCGCACAGACCGACGAGGCTCTTGGACAACGGGCGGCAAACGCGCAGCCTTCCGGCATCGACAGCAGATCCGGCGCCATGCCGGGAATCTGCCGCAGGCGCTGACCTCGCCGGTTACGACTGGGCAGGCTGTCGATCAGCCCTTGGGTATAAGGATGTTGCGGGCGGTCCAGCACATCGGCGACCGAGCCCTGTTCGACGATGCGCCCGGCGTACATGACCGCCACGTCGTCGGCCAGCCCGGCCACCACGGACAGGTCGTGGGTGATCCAGATCAGCGACGTACCCTGCTCCCGGACCAGCTTCTGCACTTCGCTGAGAATCTGCGCCTGAATGGTCACATCCAGCGCGGTGGTCGGCTCATCGGCAATGATCAGGTCCGGGGCGTGCAACAGCGCGATGGCAATCGCCACACGCTGACGCATGCCGCCTGACAATTGATGCGGGTAGGCGCGCAGGCGCTCTTCAGGGCTGGCAATGCCCATCAGCGCCAACGTGCGGCTGGCGTGCTCACGTGCTTCGCGCTTGCTGACCGGACGATGCGCGCGAACGGCCTCCACCATCTGCGTGTCGACCCGCAGGACAGGATTGAGGGTCATCATCGGGTCCTGAAAGATCATCGCCACCCGATTGCCCTGCACGTCGCGCAATTGCGAGGCCGTGAGTTTCGTCAGGTCACGCCCCTTGAACAGCACCTGACCTGCGCTGATACGGCCCGGCTCGTCGACCAGTCCCAGAATGGAAAACCCCGTCACCGATTTGCCCGACCCCGATTCACCGACCAGCCCGAGAATCCGGCCCGGTTGCACGCTCAATGACACATCACGCACGGCCGGCAGCACGCCTGCTCGGGTATAGAACGAGGTGCACAGGCCGCGTACATCAAGGGTCGGCTGTTCAGCCATCGGTATTGCTTCAAGATGGCTCATCGCTGCAACCTCGGGTTCAGCACATCACGCAGACGGTCGCCCACCAGATTGATCGCGACGATGGTGATCAACAGCGCCAGCCCCGGAAACAGACTGATCCAGTATTCATTGCTGAGCATGTACTGGAAGCCATTGGCAATCAGCAACCCCAGCGAAGGTTCGGTGACCGGCACACCCAGGCCGAGAAACGAGAGGGTCGCCTCCAGCGTGATGGCGCGGGCAATCTGCAGCGCGCCGATGACGATCAGCGGCGGCAGACAGTTGGGCAGAATATGACCGATCACAATGCGCCATGGACCAATGCCCTGCCCGCGCGCCGCATCCACGTATTCGCGACGGCTTTCAGTCAGGGCCTGGCCCCTTGCAGTGCGGGCGTAATACGCCCATTCCAGCAATACCAGGGTGAGCATCACGTTACCGACGCCCTTGCCCAGCCAGGCGAGAATCATCAACGCCATGAGGATCACCGGAAACGACAGCAGAAGGTCCACCAGACGCATCAACAGCGCATCGACCCAGCCGCCTGCATACGCAGAGACCAGCCCCAGCAGCGTGCCGATCACGGCGGCGATCAGTGCCGAACCGATCCCGACCCACAGACTGATGCGCAGGCCGTAAATGATCGCTGAAACCAGGTCACGCCCCTGGCCGTCAGTGCCCAGCCAATAGGTGTAACCGGTGTCCATGTTCGGACTGCCGGGCGCCATGCGGGCATCCATGACGTTCAACTGCATCAGGTCGTAAGGGTTCTGCACCACGATCCAGGGCGCCAGCGCGGCGACCAGAATGATGATCATCAGAACCACCAGACCCAACATGGCAGACGGCGAGCGGGTGAACTCGACCGCCACGCGCCGCCACGGCGACTGCGCTTGCAGACCGACGCTGGCGGTGGCTGTTTTGGAGATGGCATTCATCGGGAAGCCTCGACGCGTACGCGTGGATCAAGCAGGTAATACAAGCCGTCGACGATCAGGTTGAGCACCACGAAAATCACCACGACGACCATCAGGTATGCGACCACCACCGGGCGATCCAGCATGTTGATGCTGTCCAGAATCAGCTTGCCGGCGCCGGGCCAGGCAAAGATGCTTTCTGTGACCACCGCGTAGGCAATGGTCGAACCCAGCTCCATGGCCAGTACCGTGACCACGGGGATCATGGTGTTGCGCATGACGTGCATGCACATCACCCGCAGTGGCGACAGGCCCTTGGCCCGGGCAAATTTGACGAATTCCTGGGGCAGCACCTCACGCACACCGGCGCGAGTCAGGCGCAACACCAGCGAAATCTTGAACAGCGCCAGATTCAGCGCGGGCAACAGCAAGTGCTGCAGGCCGTCCAGCGTCAGCCATGACCATTGCACGCCCAGCCACTCGCGAGTCTCGCCGCGCCCACTGGCGGGCAGCCAGCCCAGCGTGATCGAGAAGAGCATGATCATCATCAAGGCCACCCAGAACGCTGGCAGCGAGAAGCCGACAATGCTGCCCGCCATCAGCAGCTTCGAAACCGGATGATCCGGCCAGGTCCCGGCAAACATGCCCAGCGGCACGCCGATCACCACGGCCAGAAACAGCGCGCTGAAGGCCAGTTCGAAGGTTGCTGGCAGGCGTTGCAGAATCAGGCGCATCGCGTCTTCGTGGTAAACGAAGCTCTGGCCGAGATTGCCGTGGAGCGCGCCCTTGAGAAAGATCAGGTATTGCTGCCACAGCGGCTTGTCCAGCCCCAGATGCGCAATCGCCTGCAGGCGCTCGGCCTGATTGAGGTCTTCGCCCACCAGAATGTCCATCGGATTGCCAATGGCGTTCAGGCCGACGAATACCACCAGGGTCATCAGCAGAATCACCAACAATGACTGTGTCAGCCGACGCAATGCCCAGCCGATCATGAGCGTAACTCGTCGGCATTCGGCTGGCTGGCGACCCATTCGTCACCCAGCAATTCGGGATCGGCGTAGTCGCGCATGGCCTGAAAGTGCAACGCCACGTCTTCATTGAACAACTGCCCGACCAATGCGTGCGCCAGTCGCTTGGAGCCTTCGCTGATGGCCGGGATGTCACCGGACACCGCGCCATAGCTCAACGCTGCCGGGTAGCTGAAGCAGTGAATGTGCTCGATTCCGGGGCAGGCACCTGGCGTTTTCTCCTGAAACTCGAAGCAGTTGCCCAGGTCCGGCAATTGAGCCAGTTCCGCATCCTGTTCATCGGCAGACGCCTTGAAGCGGTCCTGCCAGACGCGAATGTGCGCGGAGAACGGTGCGAACTCAGGCCGCTGCGCAAAGTCGGTCCGAAAACCTGTCGCGAACACCACAAAGTCCGCCTCGATCCGTGCCGACGGCGTGTCCAGCCACACGCCGCCCGCAGGATTCTGCTCGACGCCCATCAGCGGACAACCGAGCAGAAACCGTGCCTTGCCGGAACCGGAGACCCGCAGCGTACTGCCGCGCGGTGGCGGAACCTGTTGAGTGTTGAGGTAATGACGGAGGCGCCACTTCCACTCATCCGGCAGGCGCCAGTAACCGTGGACCATCCCCGGATTACCTGCGCCCTTGCCCTTGTTGACGCGCGGCAGCACTGCACGGCGAATCAGCAGATCGACGCCTGTCGCGCCCGCCTCCAGCGCAGTCGCGGCGCTGTCCATGGCCGAAGCGCCACCACCGATCACAGCGACACGCTTGCCCTCGAACCAGTCGTCCTGCAAGCCGTCAGCGGAGTGAGCCCAAAGATGACGAGGCAGCGATTTCGCGAACTCAGGCACCCAGGGACCGCCCAGTCCGTCACGGCCGGTCGCCAGCACCACATGGCGTGCCTCGAAGAAAAGAGTCTGCGACGGTGTTTCGATATCCAGCGCGACCAACCCGTCCGCCCTGGGTGCGACCCGGCTGACACGGTGTTCATTACGCACATCCAGACTCAACACCTTGCGGTACCAGCGCAGGTAGTCGGCCCATTGCAGGCGCGGAATCTTGTCCAGCATCGCCCAGCCTTCGGTGCCGAACTGCGCTTCGTACCAGGCACGGAACGTGAGCGCAGGAAGACCGAGCGCCGGCCCCGTGAGCTGTTTGGGCGAGCGCAGGGTTTGCATGCGCGCCGTGGTCGCCCAAGGGCCTTCATAGCCTGCGGGCGATTGATCGAATATCACCGCGGCCACCCCCAGATGGCGCAGCTCGGCCGCCAGCGCAAGCCCCGCCATGCCACCGCCGATGATCGCAACGTCCAGCACGGCCCTGCCCTCGCTCTGGCGTGGTTTGACCCACGGGTTGGCAGGCAGGTCCAGCCAGGCAAGGTCCTGACGCAAGCGTGCTTCCAGTGCCGCAAGACCTGCGGGGGCATCTACATGGGGCATTGATCGGTACTCGGCAAATGATCGGGCAGACAACCCGAGCTTTCATTCAACCTTTCAAAATCCATTCCAATAACGAAATAAATGAATTCATTAAGGCTTTGAATGCGAAAACCGAATACTAAAAGGCGTTTTTTATTCCCGCAACGCGCAAAAAGGCATATTGATATTCCTAAATGTCAGGTCCTGACGATCTTTACCAACATCCGAACGGTCTTATTCTGCGTAAATGCTCTGCAACAGGGCGTCGTGAGCACTGGCTTCATGCATGACCATGTCCGGCAACAGCGTCTTCGCGGTGGTGGCAATTTCATCGATCAGCGCAAGGGCCACATCGGAGTGCGGGCTGGCGAACGCCGAAATCAGGCCGAAGAAAAACGGGATATTGCAGGCAATCGGCCGCACCACTACGCCTTGAATTGGCACGCCCATGGCCGTGAATGGATCGACCAGTGCGACTCCCAGCCCTGCCCTGGCCATCTGCATGGCGATCAGTGACGTGTTGGTATCGAGCATGTGCGGCAACTCGCCGCCCGCTGCCTGAAACGCCTTGTCGATGCGCCGACGAAACCGATAGGGATTGGCCATGGTGATCAGCGTCTGACACGCGAGCACGTCCATCGGTAGCACGTCATAAGCGGCCAGCTCTGAATCGGCCGGCAGGACAGCGACGCAAGGTGCTTCGCCTATCCAGTGAATCTCCAGCCCGCGATGCTCCAGCGGCAGGCTCACCGCCCCCAGGTCCGTGGTCTTGGACAGCACCGCCTGCACCACATTTTCCGGCGACATGCTCTGCAACTGGATCTGCCGTGGCTTCAAGTGCTCGGGCAGGCGTGCCAGCGCAGCGGGCAGCAACCCGGCGGCCAGGGCCGAAATCGCCACCAGCTTGATCTGATGATTCTCTTCCTCGGCGATATGCTGCGCGCGCTGGCGAATGTTGCGAATGCCCAGCAGCGCACTTTCTACCTCGCCATACATCATGAAGGCCTTGTGCGTCGGCGTGACCTTCGGCCCACTGCGCTCGAACAGCGCAAAACCCAGCTCCTGCTCAAGTTCCTGAATCACCCGGGTGACCGACGGCTGCGAGCGGCCGAGCATCTTGCCAGCGGCGGTGACACTGCCCGCCGACATCACTGCCGCAAAGGCTTCAAGTTGACGCAAATCCATAAGAACCCTTGATCGATACCGATGATGGCCGGAGCGCGCGTTGCGCGGCTTTGCCGTACGAGTGGCAAAAGTCTACACGCAGTGTGGAGCGGACGCGCCTGTACGGAGTACGATTTGCAGAGCCTGCACTGCCGCCCGAGAGCCCGACCGAACGCCGCCACTCTGCCACAGTCTCAACCCAGGCAACCCTGGAGGACAAAACGGATGATTTTCAACTCGCTGGTGTTTCTGGCCACGCTGATCGGCATGGAAGGCTTTGCGTTCCTGGCGCACAAGTACGTCATGCATGGCTGGGGATGGGGCTGGCATCGCTCGCACCATGAACCGCGGACCGGCTGGTTCGAGAAGAATGATCTGTATGCAGTGGTGTTTGCGGGCGTTGCCATCGTGCTGATTGCGCTGGGCACCGGGGGTTATCATCCGCTGGAGTGGATCGGTGCTGGAATGACGGCCTATGGCCTGTTGTATTTCGTAGCGCATGACGGACTGGTTCACCGGCGCTGGCCGTTCAGTCTTGTGCCACGCGCAGGCTATGCCAAGCGACTCTATCAGGCGCACCTGATGCATCATGCGGTGTCCGGCAAGCAGCGCTGTGTGTCATTCGGCTTTCTGTACGCGCCTTCCGTGGCAAAACTGAAGGCGCAACTGCGCGAGCTGCACGGCGGTCCGCTCAATAGGCACGACGAGGACGTTTCCACAGGTCGGGCGGACGTCGGGGATAGCGCTTCCCGCGCGAAATAGTGGCCTGCCATGCGCCGGCGGCGACCAGTCTGAGCTTGTCGAGTTTCGAGGTCGACTGGCGTGAGTCCCACGCCTGCGCTCCGGCCTCCCGCACCTTCACGCCTATCTCGCGGTAGACACCTCTGGCGGTGGCGACG
Source organism: Pseudomonas viridiflava (assembly GCF_900184295.1). NCBI lineage: Bacteria > Pseudomonadati > Pseudomonadota > Gammaproteobacteria > Pseudomonadales > Pseudomonadaceae > Pseudomonas > Pseudomonas viridiflava. The sequence continues at coordinate 2,896,714 of NZ_LT855380.1, read as the reverse complement.
GCCCAGGCCGAGCGCCACGGCAACGCGGCCAATCCGGCCTGCGCGCTGTCATAGAACGGCTCAGCCATGTCTACCAGCCGCCGGGCGAGCACGGCAATGCGCTGGCGATACTCCGGCTCGGCCAGCCGGTCACGCGGTATGTCCAGTTCGGTCAGCCAGTCGGCGGGCAGATAGCAGCGTCCGACGGCAGCATCTTCGACGATATCGCGGGCAATGTTGGTCAACTGGAACGCCATGCCCAGATCGCAGGCCCGATCCAGGATCGCTTCGTCACTGACGTTCATGACCTGCGCCATCATCAACCCGACGACCCCGGCCACGTGGTAGCAGTATTCCAGTGTGTCTTCGATGCTGCGATAGTCCCGTTGATTCACATCCATCGCAAACCCTGCGAGGTGGTCCAGCGCGTAATCCTGACGAATGCCGTGGCGGTAGACCACGTCCTTGAACGCGGCGAAGGCCGGGGTCTGCGGCGGGATGCCTGCGTAGACGTCATGCGTCCGGGCGATGAGCCCGGCCAGACGCTGGCGTACTTCTACGGGTGAGACGACCGTTGCGTCATGGCCCGCTTCCTGCCCATCGATCACATCGTCACAGTGACGGCACCAGGCGTACAACATCACGGCGCTGCGGCGTGTCAGCGGATCGAACAGTTTCGAGGCGGCCGCGAAGCTCTTCGAACCCACGGCAATGCTCTGTAAAGCATGGTCTACCAGTTGCTGATCCTGTGTATCCGGTGCTGTCATGCGTGGACGCCCTCCAGCATCAAGCCTGCGGTGGCCTTGGCCGAGCCGATCACACCCGGAACACCTGCGCCCGGATGCGTTCCGGCGCCGACCAGATACACATTGGCCAGATTCGCGTCGCGGTTGTGAGGCCGAAACCAGGCACTTTGTTGCAGGACGGGCTCCAGCGAGAAGGCCGAGCCCAGATGCGCGTTCAGTTCATCGCGGAAGTCGTTGGGTGTGAAGATCCGGCTGGTCACCAGGTCTTCGCGCAGGCCGGGCATGTAGTACTTTTCGAGGTATTCAAAGATCCGGTCCCGGTAGCGCGGCCCTTCGATTTCCCAATCAATCGGCGCATTACCCAGGTGCGGAACCGGTGACAACACGTAATGGCTGGAACAACCCGGCGGCGCAAGACTGGGGTCGGTGATGCAGGGTGCGTGCAGGTACAGCGAGAAATCCTCGGCCAGCGCATCGCCTTTGAAGATTTCCTGGATCAGTTCGCGGTAACGCGGCCCGAAGCACACGGTGTGGTGCTGCAATTGTGGCTGTGGTCGCTTGAGGCCGAAGTGAATGACGAACAGCGAGTTGCTGAACCGCTTTCGCTTGAGCCGCGCGCCCTCCTTCACGCCCCGTGGATACTGGGCCAGAAGATTGGCATAGGTGTGCACCACGTCGGCATTCGAGGCCACGCAGTCGGCGTTCAACACCCGGCCGTCATGCAACCGCACACCCGTGGCGCGTGCGCCGCTGACTTCGATGCTGGCGACTTCGGCATTGAGTTCGATGCGTCCGCCGATGTCCTCGAACAGTTTGACCATTCCCTGTACCAGTGCGCCGGTTCCGCCCTTCGGAAACCAGACGCCCCATTGGCGCTCCAGCGCGTGAATCAGGGTGTAAATAGAGGATGTGGCAAATGGATTACCGCCCACCAGCAACGAGTGGAACGAGAACGCCTGGCGCAGTTTCTCGTCTTCGATGAATTCGGACACTTTGGAGTAAACGCTGCGCCAGGCCTGAAGACGTGCCAGTTGCGGACCGGCCTGAATCATGTCGCGAAACGACAGAAACGGCACAGCCCCCAGTTTCAGATAGCCCTCGTTGAACACCGCTTTCGAATACGCCAGAAACCTCTGATAGCCCGCGACGTCCCTGGGGTTGAGCGCGCCGATCTGGCGATCCAGAGAAGCCTGATCGTTGGCGTAGTCGAACTGCGTGCCGTCCTCCCAGCACAGACGGTAGAACGGCGAGACCGGCAACAGGTCGACGTAATCCTTGATCGATTTACCGGCCGCCGTGAACAACTCTTCGATGGCCGAGGGGTCGGTGATCACCGTAGGCCCTGCATCGAAAGTGAAACCCTCGTCCTCATAGACGTAGGCCCTTCCGCCCGGCTTGTCGCGCTTTTCGAGCAGGGTTGTCTGCACGCCTGCGGCCTGGAGCCGGATCGCCAGTGCCAGGCCGCCGAAACCGGCGCCAATCACCACGGCGTTTTTTGCTGGGGTCATAGAGAATTCTCGTAATGTCTGGGCAGATAACGTACGGCGGCACGCATGGCTTCGGCGACCGGCACAGGAGGCTTGCCGACCAGCACCCGGACCTTGTCGCGGGCGAGCGTGTCACCGGCGTAAAAGCGGCGAATCAGGTTGTCGGGCAAACCGTAAAAGCGCTGCATCACTTGCCAGCGATCCTGAGGTCGGCCGGCCAGAAACAGCATCCGGTTGAGCAGCCGATAGAAGCGCTGGCGCTGCCATTGGGCACGCGCAAAGGCGCGAATGCCTTGTGCCAGCGACTCGGCTTCGAAGTCACGCTGGTGAGTGATCCACTCGGCCAGCCGCACGGCCAAGGGCAGCGAGTAGCCGGTGGTGCAGTGGAACAGCCCTGCACGCAAGCCGGAACGCGGCTGGCCCGGATGTTCGTTCCAGAACGCATTGAAATCCCCGGCCAGCGTAATGGGCAGCACACCCTGCTCTTCACGAAGGCACGACTGAATCGTCCAGCCGTGCTGACGCGCGTAGTCGGCAATGTGCCGACGCAACTCATCCGGTGACGACGATTGCCGATCCACGTAATGAGTGTCCTCGATCAGCAGCGTATCTCGGGTGAACGGCAGCACGTAGACGAAGCGATACCCGCTTTCCTGAGGCACGCGGGCATCCATGATGATCGGCATGTCCAGCCCGTGGGGGTGCTTCAATTGCAGCAACTGGCCCAGAAATGCCTGCTGTCCGAGTACCAGATGCTCGCTAGGCTGCACGCCACGGCCGTCGATCACGGCGCGGGCCTGCAGGCGCTCGCCATTGTCGAGCAGTACCGAGTCCGGGCTGACATCAGTGATACGCGTTCCTGTCATCAGGCTATCGTCCAACGCAGGCCCGATGACCTGAGCGAAGCGCTCGGAAGTGATACTCGCGTAACCACTCTCCATTCGCCGCGCTCGCTCTGGAAAGTAGACGTCGTAAGCAGGCCAGGTCTTGACCACCAACGGGCGGATCCATTGATGCTGATCCGGACTCAGATCGCCATCATGAAAGGACCAGGTGTGGTTGCCGCCCAACTGCGGCTGTTCCTCGACACACAGGATGTTCAACTCTGGCAGACGCTGCTTGAGTCGCCAGGCGATCAGCCCGTTGGCGAGTCCGCCGCCCGCCAGAATCAGGTCATAACGCATGAACGCCTCCTGCGAACACCGGTTGGCGCGTGCGAAGCACATCTTCGACGATATTTGCGGCCTTGAAGGTTCCGCCTGCCGAATCCAGTTCAGTTGCCAGCTGACGCAGCGGTTTGTCGGAATGCACAAGCAGGTGTTGTAACTGGGCCTGGATCTTCGCTGCTCGGGCGCGACGATGCAGCTGCTTGCCAAGCCTGTGATAACAGACCCTGGCTGCCACACCGGGCTGATCGAAGGCAATCGGCATGACCAGCATTGGCGTGCCGGCGGCAATCGCATCCATCACCGTGTTCAGACCGCCATGAGTAATCACCACATCGGCCTGCTCCAGCACCCACTGCTGAGGCGCGAATGCCGTCACCCGGACATCGCCCATCTGCCTGAGCGTCTGCTCCTGAGCGGCATCGAGGCCGCCACAGTGAGCGATCAGCAGTTGGGCATTCAGACGCTGGCAGGCAATCACCATCTGTTTGAACATACCCAGCCGACCACCCTGCAAGGTGCCCAGACTGGCGAAAATGAAGGGCCGGCTCGGATCGATGGACCACTCGCCCTGCACCTGATGGGGCGCCGATCGCAGCGGGCCGACGGTGTGAAAATGCGCAGGCCGGTTCTCACGCGGGAAATCGAAACCGTCCAGCGTCTGGCTGATCTGCGCAAACGGCGACAGGTACTCGTGCATGCCGTTGCGCGGGGTCACGCCCAATCGATGGGATGCCTCGTGCAGGACCTTGCGCAGCGGGCGCATCATCCAGTCGTACACCCTTGTGCTTGCCTCATAGAGGCGTCTGCTGCGCGCATCGGTGCCGTAGGCAAACGGCATCACCGGCAGCGGCAACCGGGGCTCACGGTTGATCGGCAGTGCGCAGGCCACTGAAACGAATGGCAGACCCAGCGCCTCCGCCACCAGCCCGCCGCCCGCCTCCATCTGATCGCACAGCAGTGCGTCGATGGCTTCGTGCGCCAGCGCGGCAGGCAGTTCGGTGCAGAACATGGCCGTCGTGCTACTCAGGTCGCGAATCACGCGGCGCAAGCCCAGCGGGCCGTGCGGAGCTGCGGCCCGGCGCAACGATCCAGCCAGACTGCCAGGCGGGTGGCTGATGGCGCCCAGGGTGTAAAAGCCAATGCGTGGATCGGTCAGCCAGCGATGAGCATCGGCCTGATGAAAGAACGTGACCCGGTGACCACGCTCGATCAATTCCAGCGCCAGGGCCTGGAGCGCCTGAAAGTGGCTGTAGAACGCGGGTGCCACGACGCCGAAATGACTCATGAAGCACGCTCGCTCGACGGGAGTGGATCGAGCAGTCGCGCCTCACGCAGTGCAGCCAGATCTCTGGAGCCGGTACAGAAGCAGGCGATGCGCAACTGGCGAATTATTGTTTCAAAATGTTCAATCACGGCGGAATCCGATTCCAGCGCCTCGGTAAGCACACCGGCAGCCTGTCCGACCAGATCCGCTCCGAGGCGGATTGCCCGGGCAGCGTCTATGCCGTTACGAATGCCGCCGGAGGCAATCAGCGTCGTGTGCGGCAGTGCCTGTCGGACTTTAATCAGACTCGTGGCCGTCGGTATGCCCCAGTCTGCAAAGGCCATCGCTACCTCTCGATCCGCCGACCGGGTGGCGCGCTCGCCCTCGATCGCTGCCCAGCTCGTGCCGCCCTTGCCCGCCACATCCAGTACCTGTACGCCGTGGGCAACCAGCGCGCGGGCGACCGGGGCCGACAATCCGGCGCCGACCTCCTTGACGATGACCGCCACGCCCACACTTTCGACCGTGCTCGCAATCGCATCCAGTACGCCGCGCCAGTTCTTGTCGCCCTCCGCCTGAACGGCTTCCTGCAAGGGGTTGAGGTGGATGATTAACGCATCGGCCTGCAACGCATCCACTGCCCGGCGCGCCAGGTCGAGGCCGTCCGCTTCAAGCAACTGCGCCGCGCCGATGTTGCTCAGCAATGGGATATCCGGGGCCAGACGTCTGAGTTCGCGGGTCAGGCCCTGATCGTTGGGGCTGCGCAATCCGACTCGCTGCGACCCTACGCCCATGGCAATCCCCAGCCGTTGCGCGGCCTGGGCCAGATGCCGATTGATCGCTGTCGAGCGTTCGGCACCGCCGGTCATCGAGCTGATCAACAGCGGTGCGCGCAGGGGAATACCCAGCAGACTGCTGCTTAAATCAATGTCGCCGAGGTTCAGTTCCGGTAACGCGCAATGTTCGAAGCGAACCGCTTCAAGGCCCGTGCCAGAGCCTGCGAAGCTTTGCTTGAGGACGATATCGAGGTGATCATCCTTGCGTCGACTGAGGTCGATGTTGTCCATGACAGCTCCGATTTAGCTGGATCATTTTTCCGAGCGTGTGGTCTCTAGATTCTTGAGGCACTCAGGAGCGTAGGTCGTTCCGTTTGATTGAAAGCCAGGAAATGAGCCTGAGACGAGACAGTTGGACTGTCGAGCCTACATAGCCAGAGTAGAAGCAATGACAAAAATGGAAATGGATGCCTCCCTCCATAGCGGACTGATCAAACAGCTGGCAGACATGCGTGAGCGCATCGAGAAGCGTCTGGATGAATTGCTGCCGCAGGAAGGTAATGAGCGCGACCTGGTCGCACTGGCAATGCGCGAGGGCACACTGGCACCCGGCAAGCGCGTGCGCCCCATGCTGTTGATGCTGGCTGCCGAAGGACTGGGTCATTCCGACCGCCAGTCTGAAGGCGCGTCGCTGGATCTTGGCTGTGCCGTGGAGATGATCCACGCAGCGTCTCTGGTGCTGGACGACATGCCGTGCATGGATAACGCGCAGTTAAGGCGAGGACGTCCCACAGTGCACCTGAAATTCGGTCAGGATGTGGCGATTCTCGCGGCGATCGCTTTGCTGAGCCGGGCATTCGGCGTGGTCGCGGCGATCAATGACGTGCCGCCTGCGAACCGTACCCGGATTGTTGAAATCCTCGCCGATACAGTGGGCATGCAAGGGCTGGTTCGCGGACAGTATCAGGACCTGCGTGAAGGTCAGCACAGCCGCTGTGCCGAAGAGATCGCCCTGACCAATCGGCTCAAAACCGGCGTTCTGTTTGGCGCCATCATGGACATGGCCTGGCTGATCGGCAGCGACGACGAACGCGTGCGGCTAGAGCTGCAGGGGTTTGCCACGGAGCTGGGGCAGGCCTTTCAGCTCTACGACGATCTGCAGGACGACGCGTTCGACAACGCCAAGGATCAAGGCAAGGACAAGGGCAAGTCGACGTTCGTTTCGCTGTACGGTCAGCAGAAAGTGGCTGAGCAGCTTCATGCCCATCTGTCGATGGCGGAAAAACACCTCTACCAGGCCTACGGCGACGCGCAAGCCATCAGTCCTTACCTCAAGCTGGTATTTTTCAAGGCGCTGTAACGCGAGCGCCCTGCTCGGCCGTCATCACTCGATTTCGGCCCTGTTCCTTTCCCTGATAGAGCAATGCATCCGCACGGTTGAGCGCAACCTGAAAGGCCTCGCCGGGATGAATGACTGCCGTCGCCAGCGTCGCCGTCACGTCCAGCTTGCGGGTGTCGATGTGCCCTGCCTCTTCACTGATCCGCGCCCAGATACGTTCGGCCACCTTGCGCGTATCGGCCAGCGAAGTGTCCGGCATCAATACCAGAAACTCTTCGCCACCCCAACGCGCGGCCATGTCGTTCTGACGCACGCAGGTGCTGATGATGCCTGCGACCCGTTGCAGGATGAGGTCGCCGGACTCATGGCCGTGAAGGTCGTTGATCTGCTTGAAATGATCGATGTCGAGCAATATCAGCGATGCGGAAAGCCCCTGGCGCTGCGACTCCATCTGTCGCACGCGGTGCAGGATTCGGCGGCGGGTGTAAAGGTTGGTGAGGCTGTCCCGATTGGCGATATGGAACAGGCTCAGCTGCATCGAAGAGGTAAAACGTACCGACAGTGCCGTGGCGTAGATCGACAGCGATGTGGCGATCAGCACATTGGCGATGCCGAACATGTCCAGAACCTCTCTGCTGAGCCCGGACGAGAGCCCCATATGACGGCGAAACGCGAAGCAGCCGACGGCCGCCATCAGGATCGACAGGCTGTAGACCAACCGTCGGAACGTGGCCAGTTGAAAGGTGAAGGCGATGATCGGCACGACGCAGAACAGGTAGAAACTGAAATTGCTGTCCCAGCCCAGCACCCAGGTGGCCAGAATCGCGTGACCTATGATTTCAAGGCTCATCAACTGACCCGCCTGCCGGTAGCGGCGACCGCGTATCAGGTACAGGCAATTGATGTAGATCAGCGTGCTCAGGAAGTTGGCGCCCCAGAGAATGGGCACGTCCAGTGCGATGAACAGCCCGAACAGAACAAAATGAATCAGGAGCGCGACGTACACGATGGGAATGATGTGTTTCCAGAACTGGACAGCAGTCTCCTTGAAGAGCTGGGAACGGTCATCGGCGGAGAGGATCATCACGTTATCTCGAGAGTACAGGTTGAATACGACCGTGGGGTATCAAGGCGTGATTCATGTCGTATTGTCGGCATGAACAGCCTGCGCTTGATGCGTCCCAGCAACAATAATTGTCGTTGCAACCGGGCTGTGAGGCTCTTGTTTGAAGGCATTGGCCCTTGAAAGTGCCCGTAGGGCCACAGAACAATTCGCTCGTGTGCTCTGGCATGCGGCTTGTGAAGGTGAAATGCCTCATTCAGGTCAAACACTGCTTTAATGGAACGCTGCTTCCCCAGCGCATGGCTGGCCTCGAATGACTGATAAGGAAGGGTACGGATGGAACGTCTCACAGCGAAAGACTTTGCACCTGAACTGCTCGAACTTTACGACTATTACGCCCATGGCAAGATCAACCGACGCGAATTTCTCGACCGCGCGGCAGTGTTCACCCTGGGCGGCCTTACCGCAAGCGCCCTGCTCGCTTCCCTGAGCCCCAACTATGCGTTGGCCGAGCAGGTGGAATTCACCGACCCGGACATCATCGCCGAATACGTGAATTACCCCTCGCCCAAAGGCCATGGTCAGGTGCGCGGCTATCTGGTGCGTCCCGCCAAGGCGACCGGCAAGGTTGCCGCCATTGTAGTGGCGCATGAAAACCGTGGGTTGAACCCGTATATCGAAGACGTTGCCCGGCGCGTGGCCAAGGCAGGCTTCATCGCCCTGGCACCGGACGGACTGTCATCGGTGGGCGGTTATCCGGGCAATGACGACAAGGGCCGCGAGCTTCAGCAGAAGGTCGACCCTGAAAAACTGATGAACGACTTCTTCGCCGCCATCGAGTGGCTGATGAAGCACGATGCAAGCACGGGCAAGGTCGGTATTACAGGCTTCTGTTATGGCGGTGGCGTCACCAACGCAGCGGCGGTGGCCTATCCGGAGTTGGGCGCGGCGGTCTCGTTTTACGGACGCCAGCCGAATTCGGAGGATGTGGTGAAGATCAAGGCGCCGATCATGATCCACTATGGCGAGCTGGACACGCGCATCAACGAAGGCTGGCCTGCTTATGAAAAGGCCCTGAAAGCCGCCCGCACGACTTACGAAACGTACATTTATCCGGGCGCCAACCACGGTTTCCACAACGACTCGACCCCGCGCTATGACGAGGCCGCCGCCAAACTGGCCTGGGACCGGACGCTGGGGTGGTTCAGGAAATATCTCGTTTGAATTGCTCCGCGTGGGCATGCCTCCCGTGACGCTCCGCGTCACAAATGGCACAGACTGCGGACTCAGTGAGCCGAGCGCATGGCTCACGTCACCTTTTCGCCCCTCGGCGACCTACTTTGAGGGGCCAAAGTAGGCAAAGCCCGCTGCTCCGGTTCCGGCCCCGGCTTCGCCGGGGTTCCTTCGTCCTGACACTGATTCGGGGGTCGCTGCAAATGGGCCATCCATGGCCCAGTGCAGCTCAATCGGCATCCATGCCGATTGCCCCCCGAATCAGCGCCAAGACTCAGCCTTCACCCACGTCGCGATCTGCGGTGTTCATGACATCGCGGTACAAAAGCGCATCGGTGCCACCGATTATCTAAGTGATCGGACCTGATGGGACGCGGAGCGTCCCGGGCGGCATGCCCACGCGGAGCGATGGGCACGATCATTCCTCCATGAGGACGTTTGTGTAACGACTAACGCAGATGTAGGGAAGATCGTGCCCCATCACCCCGCCCGCATCCGCTCAAGCAGCACTTGCAACGGATGCCTGATCACCTTGCCATCCTGACGCTTGACCTGACTTCTGCACGAGTAACCATCGGCAACCAATCGGTCATCCCCGCCATGACGCGCTACCAGCGGCTGCCAGGACTGGCTGTAGATGGTTTTACTGGTCTTCACGTTGCGGGTTTCATGGCCGTAGGTGCCGGACATGCCGCAGCAGCCGCTTGGCAATACCTGCAGGGTCAGGCCGTTGCGGGCAAAAGCTTGCTGCCAGAGGCCGACGCTGGCCGGTTCGTTGGTTTTTTCGGTGCAGTGCGGCAGGAAGTAATACGTTTCGCTTTCGGCTTCCGAACCCTGCTCGACCAGCGCCGAAGCCAGCCATTCCTGCGGCAGCATCACGGTCGGCACGTTTTCGCTGCCCAGGGTCTTGCTGTATTCCTGGCGATAGACCAGCGTCATTGCCGGATCAAGTCCGATCAGCGGAATGCCGGAATCCTGAAGCTTGCGCAGTGACTGACTATTGAAACTCGCTGCCTTTTCGAACGCACCCATGAAACCCTGGACCTGCAGGGGCTTGCCGTTGGGGGCGAACGGGGCAAGGTAAACCTGATAACCCATGCGCGAAATCAGCTCCAGCCAGTCGGCTGCCAACGGGGTTTCGAAGTAACGGGTAAACGCGTCCTGCACCAGCACCACCGTACGCTGGCGTTCTTCCTCGGTCAGCGCCGCGAGACGCGCAGGCGTTGCAATACCGACGTTCCAGCGCGCGCAGGCTGCGCGGAAGTCCATCAGACTCAGCAACGGGCTGTCGACCATGCCCGCCACATGCTCAAGCAGATAACGGACCGGCTTTGCCCCCATCACGCCGTTGTACAGTCTGGGAAAACGCGCCAGATGCGGAATGCTGAATTCCAGCGAGCCGATCAGGTAATCCTTGAGCGGCCGCAGGTAACGGCTGTGGTACAACTCCAGAAAGCGCGAGCGAAACTCGGGCACGTTGACCTTGACAGGGCACTGACCTGCGCAGGACTTGCACGCCAGGCAACCCGACATGGCGTTATAGACTTCATGCGAGAAGTCCTTCTGCCCCGCCACTCGCGCCACGCTGTTGACGGTGCGCTCGGCCAGGCTCTTCACCACATTGGCCGTACGCGCCCTGGCGCTGGCGGTCAGCACGTTCACGTCCTGCTCGCCCTGCAAGCGCAACCATTCCCTGACCAGCGACGCCCGACCCTTCGGTGAATGAACACGGTCGCGTGTGGCTTTCCAGGACGGGCACATCGCATCGTCGGGATCGTAGTTGTAACAGGCGCCATTACCGTTGCAATGCAGTGCCGTGTCATAGCTCTGCCAGACACGCTCGTCGATGGTACGGTCCAGATCACCGCGCAGTTTCACCTCGTCCACCAGGGTCAGGCGCGCCTCAGGCACCGAAGCAGGCGTGGCGATCTTGCCGGGGTTGAGCTGGTTGAACGGATCGCAGGCAGCCTTCAACGCCTGAAGTGCGGGATACAACTCGCCGAAATACTCGGGCACGTACTGTGAGCGCAGGCCCTTGCCATGCTCGCCCCAGAGCAGACCGCCGTAGCGCTTGGTCAGCGCGGCGACGGCGTCGGAAATCGGACGAATCAAGGCAGCCTGCGCCGGGTCTTTCATGTCCAGAATCGGCCGCACGTGCAGCACGCCCGCGTCCACATGGCCGAACATGCCGTACTGCAGACCGTAGCTGTCCAGCAGCGCACGGAATTCCTGAATGTAATCGGCCAGGTTTTCCGGCGGCACGGCCGTGTCTTCCACGAACGGCTGCGGACGCGCCTCGCCTTTGACGTTGCCCAGCAAACCCACAGAACGTTTGCGCATGGTGTAAACGCGGCTAACCGCAGCACTACCCGTCGCCAGGGTGTGGCCGAGACGCACGACCGAGGTATCCGTCTGCAGGTGCGCGACAAACGCATGCACCCGCTGCTCGACTTCGTTCAATTCGTCGCCACTGAACTCGATCAGGTTGATACCCAGCGTCGGCGTGGCCGGATCCTGAGGAAAATACTCGGCAACGCCGTGCCAGACGATGTCTTGCATCGCCAGCATCAAGACCTTGGAATCCACCGTTTCGATGGACAGCGGCTTGTGCGCCATCAACGCCTTGGCGTCGCGCAACGCGTCCATGAAGCCTGCGTACCGCACGTTGACCAGAATCGAATGTTTGGGGATCGGCAGCACGTTCAGCCTGGCCTCGACGATAAAGCCCAGTGAACCTTCGGAACCGCACAGCACGCTGTTGAGGTTGAAGCGCCCGTCTTCCTCACGCAGGTGCGCCAGGTCATAACCGGTCAGGCAGCGATTGAGGGGCGGGAAAACGTCCTTGATCAGTTGCGCCTGAGTGTCGGCAATCTGCTGCGCGCAGCGATAGACGTCGCCTGCACGATCAACACGCGCCTGTTCGCGCATCAGTTGCTCGGCATCCATGGCCTGGGTATTCACGTATGAACCGCCCAGCAACACGGTGGACAGTTCCAGCACGTGGTCACGGGTCTTGCCGTAGGTGCAACTGCCCTGCCCGCTGGCGTCGGTGTTAATCATCCCGCCCACCGTGGCACGGTTGGACGTCGACAGCTCCGGCGCGAAAAACAGCCCATGAGGCTTGAGCGCGGCGTTGAGCTGGTCCTTGACCACGCCAGTCTGGACGCGCACCCAGCGCTCCTCGACGTTGATTTCAAGAATATTGTTCATGTGCCGCGACAGATCGACCACCACGCCATCGGTCAGCGACTGGCCATTGGTGCCGGTACCGCCGCCCCGGGGGGTCAGGACGACCTCTTTATATTCAGGGCGGGCGGCCAGCCGGGCGACGATGGCCACGTCATGGCTGTCCATCGGGAACACCGCAGCCTGCGGCAGACGCTGGTAGATGGAGTTGTCGGTGGCCAGCACGGTGCGTGAACCCATGTCCCGGGCGATTTCCCCGCGAAAACCACCCTCGCTCAGGGCGTTGAGGAAACGGTCGTAGTGACCGACCTGTTCGGACGTGGGCTTCAGCAGCGCAATCATGGTGGTGTTCCTGACGGGTTAGGCTTTTTATATGCAAAGCACGTATGCTTCGAAGGGCTCGCAAGCACGGCAATATCAACGGTTGGCGTGATTCTCCGGCCTGCGGCGCCGCAGTGCAAACGTAAAACCTGCCGTTTTTCCATGAGCTTTATGAATGAACCCCAGAAGACTGACGCCTTCGATGTCGCTGCTGATCGCTTTCGAAGCGGCCGCCCGGCATGGCAGCTTTACCAAGGCCGCCGATGAACTGACGCTGACCCAGAGCGCGGTGAGCCGTCAGGTGCAGGCGCTCGAAGCCCAGCTTGAGGTCGAGCTGTTCAAGCGCGATGGCCGACGTATCGAGCTGACCACCGCAGGGGCGCTGTACCAGCACGAACTGGCCGCAGCCCTCGGTCGAATCCGCAGCGCGACGCTGCAGACCATCGCTCACAAGGCCGAAGGCGGCACCCTGCATCTTGCCGTGCTGCCCACCTTTGGCTCCAAATGGCTGCTGCCGCGCATGAATGACTTTTACGCGAGGCATCCGGGCTATGTGGTGCACGTGCATTCGCGCATCGTGCACGCCGACCTGACGCCAGCCGCCAGCGAGATGAACGCCATCATCTGCGCAGGCACCGGCAACTGGCCGGGCTACATCGCCCACCCGCTAGTCAGTGAAAAACTGGTCCTGATTGCCAGTCCCGGCGCGCTGAAAGGGTATGCATCCATGACCCCGGCACAGGTGGCGTACTACTCGCTGCTCAGCGTGGTGTCGCGTCCCAACGCCTGGTCGGATTGGTTCGAGCGTAACCGGCTGGATCATCATGTGATGCGCCCCGGCCCGAGCTTCGAACTGACCTCACACCTGATCCAGGCAGTGGCGGCAGGCATCGGTATCGCGCTGGTGCCACGCATTCTGGTGCTGGACGAACTCGCAAGCGGCGAGCTAGTGACGCTGTTCGAACCGCTGGACAGCGGCCGTAACTATTACCTGGCCTACGCCACACGTTTTCAGAACCTGCCGTCACTGTGCGTGTTCAGAGACTGGCTGCTGTCCATTCCGTTTCCCGACAGCCTCTGATCCGGAGTCTTCATGCGCATCGAACCGCTGCCACCCTTGCAGAACCTGATTGCTTTCGAGGCCACCGTACGCCACGGCAGCTTTACCCGTGCGGCGACCGAACTGCACCTGACGCAAAGCGCGATCAGTCGGCAAGTGGCGCAATTGGAAGAGTTTCTGGGCCGAGCGCTGTTCCGTCGCGAGCACAAGCGCATTCACCTGACCGTTGCCGGGCAGATCTACGCCGAACAGATTCATCGCGTGCTGACCCTGTGCGCGGAAGCCACGGCGCAGGTCATTACCCACAGTGGCGAGCAACAACTGACACTGGCCTGTTCCAGCGGCGTCGCGGCCTTGTGGCTCGGTCCTTTGCTGGGCCGCTATCGCGACGAATTTCCCGGCGTCGATATCCGGCTGCGCGTCGTGGACGGGCTGGATTCGCTGATCCGTGCCGAATTCGATCTGGCTTTGTATTTTCTGCGTGAAAGCTCGCCTGCCGGGCTGGACAGCCGGCTGCTGTTTGCCGAGTCGGTCAACGCCTACTGCTCGCCTGAGTATCTGAACGGCCAACTGCTCGAACCTGCGCAATTGCTCGACTACTGTCTGCTGATGCTGGAAGACGGCCAGCGCCAATGGCTGTCCTGGAATGACTGGTTCGGTCGTCAGGGCGTGGATGCCTCGCTGATCCGCAAGCGCATGACGGTCAACCTGTATCCGGTGCTGGTGGATCTGGCAATGTCTGGTCATGGCATTGTGCTCGGCTGGCAGCCGATGATCGACAGGCATGTGCGTTCCGGCGCGCTGGTGCCTGCGTGCAGCACAAGTGTCGGCGCGGTGGGCGGCTATTACCTTCTGACGCCCAGCGGCAAGATGCCCCGCCGCGCGGCACGTGCCTTCGAGAAATGGCTGAGCGACGAGATCAGTTCGCAAGGCTGATTGTTACAGAGAGCTCTTGCATGCGTATCGCGCATGCAAACCTGCGTAAAGAGCGTTTTCTCCAAACCGGGCATGAGCCTACTCTCAACCCTAACGGGCGCTAGACCTTATTCTGTTTCACCTTCCGACTCTGCCCCCTTTTCAATGCAGGGTCGTTCCCTGCGTGTATTGCATGCAGGAGCTAAAAAGTGAGCACACTACAACAATCCCTCACACATCCCCAGAACAGGCAGGCGCGCCGCGCCATCACTGCCACGGTCATCGGCAATGGCCTGGAGTGGTTCGACTTCACGGTCTACAGCTTTTTCTCGGTCATCATCGCCAAGGTGTTCTTCCCGACCGGTAGCGAACTGACGTCCTATCTGCTGGCACTTGCGACCTTTGGCGTGGGCTTTTTCATGCGTCCGGTGGGTGGCATCGTGCTGGGCATCTACGGCGACAAGCATGGGCGCAAGGCGGCCTTGTCGCTGACCATCCTGCTCATGGCCTTCGGAACGCTGATTATTGCCCTCACGCCGAGCTTCGCGCAGATCGGCTACCTGGCCCCGGTGCTGATCGTGCTGGCGCGTCTGCTACAGGGTTTTTCCGCCGGCGGCGAGATGGGCAGCGCCACGGCGTTTCTGACTGAACATGCGCCGGCCGGCCGTAAAGCGTTCTACTCCAGCTGGATTCAGGCGAGTATCGGCGTCGCCGTGCTGCTCGGCTCGACACTGGGCGCGATCCTGTCCAGCTACCTGACCCAGGCACAGCTGGAAAGCTGGGGCTGGCGCGTGCCGTTCCTGATCGGCACCCTGATCGGCCCGGTGGGTTTCTACATTCGCAGCCGGGTCGACGAGACCCCTGCCTATACCGCCAGCAAACCGGTCGATTCGCCGCTGCGTGAAGTGATCAAGACCTACCCGCGCCAGACCCTGATCAGCTTTTCGCTGGTGGTGCTCTGGACCGTCTGCACCTACGCGATTCTGTTCTACATCCCCTCTTACGCCCAGCGCGTGCTGGGCCTGCCGTCATGGATGGGTTTCAGCGCGGGGATGATGGGTGGCGCCGTGTTGATCGTCGCCACACCGCTGGTGGGCGCCATGGCGGATCGCAGCGGCAACCGTTCATGGCTGCTGGGCTCGGCCATCGCCATTTTCTTCAGCGCTTACCCGATGTTCCTGTTCATCAACCAGATGCCTGGGCTGTTCTCGCTGCTGATTTTCGAACTGGTGCTGGGTCTGCTGATTTCCGGCTACATCGGCTCGATTCTCTCCGCGTTCGGTGAGTTGCTGCCGACCCATGTCCTGTCCACGGGTCTATCGGTCGCCTACAACTTCGCAGTGACCATTTTCGGCGGTTTCGCCACCTTCACCATCACCTGGCTGATTGCCTCGACCGGCAGCAATCTCGCGCCGGCCTTCTACATCATGTTCGCGGCGATTGTCAGCGGCATCGGCGCGCTGCTCTATCGCGACCCTGCCCCTGCCGTAAACCGCCCTCTGACTGGAGCCTATCAATGAGTACTGCTGAATCCCCACGCCTGATCCTGCGCAACGGCCGCATTCTGGACGTTGAACTGGGCAAACTTGTTTCAGGTCAGGAAGTCGTGATCCAGGGCGAGCGCATTATCGATGTACGCGCCGAAGGCGAGCCTGCCGGACCGGACGATCAGGTGATCGATCTGGGCGGCAAGACCCTGATGCCGGGCCTGATCGACTGCCACGTTCACGTGCTGGCGTCCAACGCCAACCTGGGCATGAATGCGCTGCAACCCAACGCAATCATCATGTACCGCGCTCTGCCGATTCTGTCTGCAATGCTGGATCGCGGCTTCACCACGGTGCGTGACGCAGGCGGCGCTGACTGGGCGCTGGCGCGCTCCATTCAGATGGGGCTGATCCCAGGGCCAAGAATCTTTGCCTCGGGCAAGGCGCTTTCCCAGACCGGCGGCCACGGCGACATGCGCGCCCGCGGTGAACTGCTGCTCAACGAGCCCTGTTCCTGCTGCTTCCGGGCCGGTGCTATTGCCCGTGTGGTGGATGGTGTCGACAACGTACGCCTGGCCGTGCGTGAAGAGCTGCAACAGGGCGCGAACCAGATCAAAATCATGGCCTCGGGCGGTGTGTCTTCGCCGACCGACCCGATCGCCAACACCCAGTACAGCGAGGCTGAAATTCGCGCGATTGTCGATGAAGCGGCGGCGGCCAACACCTACGTCATGGCTCACGCCTACACCGCACGCGCCATTCGCCGGGCCATCGAGTGCGGCGTGCGGACCATCGAGCACGGTAATCTGGTTGACGCTGACACAGCGCGGTTGATGGCTGAGAAAGGCGCGTTTGCGGTGCCGACCCAAGTCACTTACGAAATGCTCGCCGAGTACGGCGAACGCTTCGGTCTGCCACCGGATTCAGTGGCCAAGATCGAGGACGTCCGTCAGGCCGGGCGCAACGCGCTGGTACTGTTCGCCGAAGCCGGTGTGCCGATGGGCTACGGCTCCGATCTGTTGGGCGAAATGCATGAGTACCAGACTCACGAACTGAAAATCCGCGCCGAAGTGCTGGGCAATCTGGCGGCATTGCGCAGCGCAACCAGCGTAGCGGCGCAGATTCTGCAGCGCGAAGGCGAACTGGGCTGCATCGCCAAGGGCGCGATTGCTGACGTGCTGGTCGTGGACGGCGATCCGCTGACCGACATTCACTGTCTGGTTGGCCAGGGCGAACGACTGGCGATGATTGTTCAGGGTGGCAAGGTGCGCAAGAACACGCTGATCTGAATGGCCAAATCGGCTCGGCCCTCGATCCAAGGGCCGAATGTCTCTGGTCAAACAACCCCAAACCACTGAAGAAACCGGATTTTGTGGGAGCGGACTTGTCCGCGAAGGGGCGGTGCGGCCGATGAAGGTTCAGCGGCTGAAATGCAGCATTCGCGGACAAACGGAACGCCGCCCGGTCCGCTCCCACGACGCCCGGTGTTTGCTGCGCGACAGCGCTACGTCGAAGACGTAGTGGCGCCTCCCACAGTTTGTATTTGCTGTCAGATAGCGCTGTGTCAGAGACAGAGAAGTATCTTGCGCAGTGGAATACCGACAGGGGCTCAGTCGGCGTTGTGATCCCAGATCCAGTTCCACAGTCCCGGTAGCTTCACGGATTCGTCTGCGTCCCTGACGGTGCGGGCCATTGCGGCGCGCTGCAACTGTGCGCTGTCGTCGTAGAACGGTTTGGCAGACAGTCGCACGCCGGTCTGATTGGCACTGTCGACCAGAATCTGCAGGTACTCACGCGCATGCCGGGCCGTGTAGCGGTTCAGGTCATGGAAGGTCACCACTACCGGAATCACACCATCGACTGCAGGCAATTCGCCCGCAGCGATGCGTTCACGCACCTGCGACAACTGGCTGACCATGTTCGAACGACGTCTCAGGCTGAAGTTGTAACCCCAGATCTTCCCGTCATTGGCACTCAGGTCGGTCAGCAGTACATGCAGCCCGTGCTGCTGATAAATGCCGAAGGTGCGCTTGTCGTAGTTCCAGAATGGCGGACGCAGCAGAACGGTCGGCGTATCGGTGATCGACTCGATGATTTCGCTGCCCTGAGTCAGCGACTGATGGAGTTCTTCAGAGGTCAGCGAGCGGTGGTTGGTGTGGTGCGGCGTTGCAGTGTGAAAGCCCAGCACGTGACCTTGCGCGTGCTCACGCTGCATCAGCGCCCTTCCCTCATCACTGTTGCCCGCCCCGGTTGCGCCGGTCTGCACGAAAAACACCGCTTTGATGTTCGGTTCCAGCGGATTGTCGGCCAGGCTGTCGAGCACGGTTGCCGTCGGGTTGTAGAAGGTTGTCGCGCTGGGGCCGTCATCGAACGACAGCAGGAAACGTACTGGCGGTTGCTGACGAAGCCGCTCGGCGGTCTCTGTCGTCAGCGGCACAGGCGAACTGATGCAGGCCGACAAACTCAAGACAGTGATCGAGGTCCACAAGACGGCAAAAGCGGTTTTCATGAGCGTGTGTTCCGAATGACCGGGCAATGAACATTCACCGGTACTGCGGCGCACACACTAGCCGCGCGTCAGGATTAAAGCCATAGCGGTTCATGAAACCTGCGCACAATCAGGTTCTCCAGGTCCCGACGGGTAAACGATCACGGCTGCCCGCAGCTTGTCAGTCCCGAAGCAACTCATGCGATTGAAGTCAGCGTGGCTCACCGGTAAATGCTGACAGTCGATGGCCTGACGGTGCAGGCTGTGATCGATATCCGGGTCATGCAGATAGACGAAATCGGCGTCGCAGTCCGTGACCATCACCCAGTGCGGAGCCTTGGAGCGGGTCAGGCGATAGCTGCTGATCAGCACCAGCGGTTTGCCGCCTTCCGCCAGCACACGCGGCAGGTTCAAGGCATGATTGGCCAGCGTCTGCACGTCGGAAGCGTCAAGTTCGCGGCAGAACTGTTCGTGGACCAGACGCACCACCTGTTTCTTGGTATCACTGCGCACGCCGTTCAAAAACAACGGCCCGGCTATCGACACCAGCAGTTTCACGGCAAAGCCGCGCCGCCAGGCTGCCAGCGCCAGCCCTTGCGGACTGCAACAGCCATGGCCCGACGTCATGAATACGGTGGTTGCCTCGCGCCATATCTGCAATTCCTCGGCACGCATCATCGAGCGCTCGGGCTGCAAGGCTTTCATGGCCATCAACAGGCAGGCCGGGCCGCAGGTAAAGTCCAGTGTCTGCTGGTAGTAAGGGACCGAGCGGCCGTTATGCCGGGCATGCTCGACGATGCGCTTTTCATAACGCAGCGCGGGTGCATGGTCCTGATAGTAATCGTCGACCTGAGCGAAACGCCGATAGCCACTGCGTTCATAAAGACCGATGGCTGCAAGGTTGTCGGGGCGCACTTCCAGACGCAGATACGCGCAATCGCGCTCGACCGCCCGCTGTTCGGCATGCTGCAACAGCTGCTTGCCAAGCCCCAGCCCTCGCGCCGCATCGGCGATGGCCAGCGAGTACAGACGCCCCAGCGACGTGCCACGGTGAAACAGCACCAGCGCGTATCCGGTCAACTGCCCGGCCCGCTCGGCCACGATCAGGCAGGCGTTGGCCCGGCGGATCATCCAGTTGAAACTGCGTGCCGTCAGCCGGTCGCCTTCAAAGCACTGGTTCTCCAGAAACAGCAAATCCTCGACGTCGGAATCCACTGCATCGCGAAATATAAAGTCCATCTGCACCGCCGTAAAAGTTGTGTAACGAAACGGGACATTTCAATAAGCACATGCTTAATAGAAAGGACTGTTTCCCATCGGATCGATTACACATGTCAGCGGCGCAGGTGAAGATGAACGAAGTATCGGCTCAACGTGCAGTTTCAGCAACAACGAAACGTGCTTATCCCGCAGTCCCTTTTGCAGCACAAAGCCAGGTGGTCATTATTGTCGAGCGGTTGGAAGACTGGGCATCCTATTTCCCCAGCGAAAACCTGATGACGGCGCAGGACTATCTGGAGAAGCCGCTGCAAGCCACGGCTGGCAAGCGCGTACAGGTCATCAACCTGTGCCGGAGCTATAAGTACCTGGGCCACGGTTATTATTGTTCTCTGCTGGCCGAAGCGCGTCAGCACCATGTCATTCCCTCCGTGCGTACTATCAGCGAGCTGACACGCAAATCATTGTATGGGCTGGCACTGGATGATCTGGACAAAGTGTTGGAAACCGCACTTCAGGATCACCCGTATGACAATACCGAAGGTTTTACCCTGACACTTTATTTCGGCCAGACAACACTCGCGCCCTTGAATGATCTGGCGCGTCAGTTGTTCGAAGCCTTTCCCTGCCCGATTCTGCTGGTTGAATTTCGCAAGCGCGAAAACTGGCATATCGCAGGCATCAAGTCCGGTGCCCTGCCCCGTTTGCGTGACGATCAACAGGACGAGTTCGCCCTTGCGCTGGACGGCTTCAGTCGTAAGGTCTGGCGTCAACCAGGCTCGCGCCGCGTGGCACGTTACGACCTGGCGATCCTGCACGACCCGCAGGAGCAATTGCCACCCTCCAACGCAGAGGCCCTGGCCAACTTCATTCGCGTCGGCCAGCGTCTGGGGATCGATGTCGAATTGATCGAAAAGAAGGACTACTCGCGACTCGCTGAATACGACGCGCTGCTGATCCGAGAGACCACGAGTGTCGACAACCACACCTATCGTTTCGCCAAGAAGGCAGAAAGCGAGGGGCTGGTGGTCATGGACGATTCGACGTCCATTCTGCGCTGTACCAACAAGGTGTACCTGACCGATCTGCTCAAAAGCCATGACCTGGGCATGCCGCGTACCGAAATCCTTTACAAGGACCGACCCGAAGAGCTGGAGAATGTCGCCAGACGGTTGGGCTTTCCGTTGGTGTTGAAAATCCCTGACGGCTGTTTCTCACGCGGTGTGATCAAGGTCGGTACAGCTGAAGAAATGCACACCGCCACTGCGCAGTTGTTCGAGCATTCGGTACTGCTGCTGGCGCAGGAATTCTTCTACACCGAGTACGACTGGCGCATCGGCATTCTTAACCGCAAGCCGATCTTTGCCTGCCAATACTTCATGTCCAAGGGGCACTGGCAGATTTACAACCACAAGGCTGTCGGGGCCGAAATCAACGGTGAATGCCGCACCCTGGCGGTTCATGAAGCGCCGAGAGCGGTGGTTGAACTGGCGCTCAAGACCGCCAACCTGATTGGCGACGGGCTATACGGCGTTGACCTGAAGCAGTCTGGCGACAAGGTGGTGGTGATCGAAGTCAACGATAACCCCAACCTCGACGCCGGTATTGAAGACGCCTACCTGCAGGACGATCTGTACGGTCTGATACTGGAAGAATTCATTCGCCGCCTGGACATCAAACGTCTTGGCCAGGCCTGGTAATCACCCATGATCAAAGGCCTGAAACTCGACGCCAACCGCCTTCAAGCCTGCGACCCACTGATGGCGCAGGTGCTGTGGTTCAGCAAACCGGACGCCGGCGAACGCACGCTGCTGGCCGAGCGTTTTCACCTGGATGAGCATGCTGTGGCATCGGCGCTGGACCCGGATGAAATTTCCCGCATCGAGTTTCATCCCGATGCGCTGTTTCTGATCTGGAAGCGGCCTGAAAACTATTCAGGCAAGGACAGCTTTTCGTTCGATGTCTCGTCATTCGGCGTTTTGCTGAAGCAGGATCAATTGCTGTTGATCTGCGACGACGATCAACCGCTGACGTCACTGTTGACGCAACGCCCGCTTGAGCAGCCGTTGGATATTCTGCTGGAGATGCTGTTCAACAACATCCATCACTATCTGGGCCACTTGAAGGTGATCAAGATGGTGGCGCGTGAACTGCAGCAGAAATTCAATTCATCACTGGAAAATCGTCACCTCCTGCAGATGTTCAACCTCAGTGAAAGCCTGGTGTATTACATCAACGCGATTCACAGCAACGGTGCTGTCCTGACCCGGCTGCGCAATCATGCGCAGGGCAAACAGTACGGCAACGCCAGCCTGGCGCTGATCGACGATATGATCATTGAGAACGATCAGTGCTACAAGCAGGCTGAAATCTATTCGACGGTCTTTGCCGGGCTGATGGATGCGCGGGGCAATCTGGTCAACAACAGCACCAATAACCTGCTGCGCAAGCTGACCCTGATCAACGTGGTGTTCCTGCCGCTCAATCTGATTGCCGGGATCGGCGGCATGTCGGAATTCAGCATGATGACTGCCCCGCTGCACTGGTGGGTCAGCTATCCCGCGCTGCTGGTAGCCATGCTGGGTATGGGCGTCGCGATGATCTGGGGATTGCGCAGGATGGCGCGCTCGGCATGAGCCGGTCTTTACCTTGGGAGGCATAGCCACGTCGACGTAGTGCTGTCGTGTGGCAAACACCGGACTGTGGGAGGCTGCCTGCTGCCTCAGAAAACCTAGACTTCCCATTCGGCCTTGGCGATCTGCAACCCATGCAGTCCGTTGTAAGCCGCGCGCTGGGGTGGTTGCCAGCCTTCCAGCAGAGTCGCTTCCAGATCATAGATTTCCACGCCCAACGGCCTGCATACGCTTAACGGATCCTGTGCATCCGGTCCCCACATCGGTAGTGACAGATCGCCTCCCGGGCAGGTCGACAACGCGCACAGCAAATCGATTTCGGCGAAGAACTCCAGGTAATCGCCCTTTTGTGCCGGGCAGGCTTTCATGAAGTACATGTCGTCATGATTGAGCCCGGTGCATTGGAAAATGTTCAGCACATCGTGCACATCGAACTCGGTCAGACCGTGAGGCAGTACAGCGCGCGTCAGGTTCGAATGGCAGTGATGATGAAAGTCCTCGCCGGTCAGCATTTTGTTGACGTAAGGGTCGCAACGCGTGCCCAAGAGGTCGTGCAGGCGTCCGCCATGTTCGTCGATGCCGTAACTGGCCAGGCTGTCGTCGGTGATGGTGACCATCGGCCGCAGGAACGGCAGGTTCGACCAGAGCCTGTCATGGGTGCTGACGTGCGCGCCCTGCAGCTGACGGGTTCTGGCGGCCCACATGCGCTCACGAGGATCGTCGGCGTTCCAAACGTTGAAATCGCCCACCTGCGGGCCTACCGGTGTGGTGACACGAAACACCTGTCCTGCCCTGACCTTCCACGCTCGCCCGGTGCGGATCGGTATTTCGAACTGCTCGATCAGTGTGCGCTGCTGCATATTGGCGCGTATGCGCTCGTAAAAGGCCGTATCCACTTGCAGCGCGGCACCTTTACTCACCTGATAGGCAGCGGGATAGTCTTTGTACATGCAGGACCTCTACTGGGCAGCTTGGAAAGGTTCTCAACGCTGCAAATTGCGAGCCCGTTTCGCACCCTGCACTCACTGGAAATCCCGACTGCGCACATCCAGCCCGGTCAGCAGCGGTGTCAGATCATAGAGACGCTGGGCAATCAGATGCCGCACGCCGCTCTTGGACTCCAGACGACCGAACACTTGCAGCAGCTGTGAACCGACCAACACTTTGCGCTGCCGCTCGGCCAGATCGCGCCAGACCACGACGTTGACCATTCCGAACTCATCCTCCAGCGTCACGAAGGTCACACCGCTGGCCGTGCCAGGGCGTTGCCTGCCAATGACCAGCCCGGCCACGCTGAGGGTTCGGTCATTCTCCAGCGTAAGCAGGTCCCGCGAGCTGCGAAAGCGCTTGGCAGCCAGTTGCCGTCGTAACAAGGCCAGCGGATGTGGCCCCAGCGTCGTGCCCAGCGTGGCGTAGTCGGCAACCAGATCCTCGGCCACGGTAGGCAGCGGCAATGTGACCTGATGCTCTTCGCTGGGCAGATCATCGAACAGCGGCCGCTGCGCTTCCACGCCAGCCACTTCCCAGCGTGCACGATGCCGGTGACCGATCAGGCCGCGCAACGCACCGGAATCGGCCAAAGACTCGGCAGCACGATTGTCCAGCCCGGCGCGAATCGTCAGGTCAGTGGCATCCGAAAACGCGCGTGTCGCTCTGGCGCGCTCGATACGCAGCGCATCGTCTTCCCGAAAGCCGCGCACCATGCGCATGCCCAAGCGGATCGCCAGATTGCGTGTGTAGTCAGGGTGTTCGATGGGCTCCAGCGAGCAATCCCAGTCGCTGTAACGCACGTCCACCGGACGGATTTCGATGTGATGGCGACGTGCGTCCTGCAACAGCTGGTCCGGGCTGTAAAAGCCCATGGGCCAACTGTTGATCAGCGCACAGGTGAAGGCTGCCGGTTCATGGCACTTGAGCCAGCAACTGGCGTAGGTCAACAAGGCGAAGCTGGCAGCGTGGGACTCGGGAAAACCGTAACTGCCGAAGCCCTTGATCTGCTCGAAGATGCGATCGGCGAAGTCCTGTTCGTAGCCGTTCTTGAGCATGCCCTTGGTCAGACGCTCGCGATGCGGCTCAAGCCCGCCATGACGCTTCCAGGCAGCCATCGAACGACGCAGCTGATCGGCCTCGCCGGGCGTGTAGTCGGCGGCGATGATCGCCACTTCCATGACCTGCTCCTGAAACAGCGGCACGCCGAGGGTTCGCTCGAATACTTTTTCAAGGGCGGGCGGATAGGTGATGGCTTCTTCGCCGTTACGTCTGCGCAGGTACGGATGAACCATGTCGCCCTGGATCGGCCCCGGTCGAACGATGGCCACCTCGATCACCAGATCGTAGAACTTCTCGGGTCTCAGGCGCGGCAGCATGGCCATCTGCGCTCGCGACTCGATCTGGAACACGCCGATGGTGTCGGCGCGGCTGATCATTTCATAGGTCGGGCGGTCATCCGATGGCACGCTGGCAAGCGTCCATTGTTTGCCGCGATGCAGATGCACCAGATCGAAGGTTCTGCGCAACGCACTGAGCATGCCCAAGGCCAGAATATCGACCTTCAGCAGGCCGACCAGATCCAGATCGTCCTTGTCCCACTGAATGATGGTGCGCTCGGCCATGGCTGCGTTCTCGACCGGCACCAGAGTGTCCAACGGATGCTCGGAAATCACGAATCCGCCCGGATGCTGCGAAAGATGTCGGGGGAAGCCGATCAGTTCGTCACTCAGGGCCAGCACGCGTTTGAGCATCGGCGCTTCAGGGTCCAGGCCGTATTCGCGCAGCCGCTCGGGGGATGGCAGCGTATCGCTCCAGCGGCTGAAGGCATCAGCCAGTGCGTTGATCTGATCCGGCGGCAAGCCCAGCACCCGCGCCACGTCACGCATCGCGCCGGAACCGTGATATGTGCTGGCCACGGCGGTGAGCGCTGCCCTGCCCCGGCCATAGCGCCGGAACACGTACTGAATGACCTCTTCGCGGCGGTCATGCTCGAAATCCACATCAATGTCAGGCGGTTCGTTGCGTTCCCTGGAGATGAAGCGCTCAAACAGCAGGTTGCTCTTCTCCGGATTCAGCTCGGTAATCCCCAGCGCATAACACACCACCGAGTTGGCCGCCGAACCTCGCCCTTGGCAAAGAATGTACTGGCTGCGGGCAAATTCGACGATGTCGTGGACGGTCAGGAAATAACTGTCGAAGTTCATTTCCGCGATCAGCGCCAGCTCCTTCTCGACCTGCTCACGGGTTGTCGGGCGCAGGCCGTCGGGCCAGCGTTTGCGCACGCCTCGTTCGGTCAGTTCGCGCAGCCAGGACGACGGCGTCTGGCCCTTGGGCACCAGCTCATGGGGGTATTCGTACTTCAAGTCGTCAAGGTCGAATGTACAACGGCGGGCGATGCGTACCGATTCGGCCAACAGCCAGTCGGGGTACAGCTCGGCGAGCGCATCCGGGGTGCGCAAATGGCGCTCGCCGTTGGCAAACAGCAGATGCCCGGCCTCGGCCACCGTCGTGTGGTGACGGATCGCAGTCATGGTGTCCTGCAACGCACGTCGTCCTCGGGCGTGCATGTGGACGTCGCCGCTGGCAACCGCCGGAATGCTCAGGGACTGCGCCAATGCCAGCAGATCTGCAAGCCGTTGTTCGTCATCCGGTCCTCGATGCAGCTCGACGCCGAGCCACAGGCGTTCGGCAAACCGTTCGCGCAACCAGTTGCCCTGAGCCAGACAGGCTTGCGTATCGTTCTCGATCTCTGGCAGCCAGACCGCCAGCAAACCGTTGGACGCTATCTCGAAGTCATCGGGCAACAGCCGGTACTCACCCTTTTTGGCGCGACGCCGGGCCAGGGTGATGATCCGGCACAGCGTTTGATAGCCGATCAGGTCTTCTACCAGCAGGACGATCTTCGGCCCGTTTTCGATCTGCATCTCACTGCCGATGATCAGTGGCAGACCACTGTCTTTCGAGGCCTGCCACGCCCGTACGATACCGGCCAGCGTGCATTCGTCGGTGATCGCCAGCGCCGTATAACCATGCCGTTTTGCTCTTTGAAACAGTTCCTGAGCGCTTGAAGCGCCACGCTGGAAGCTGAAGTTCGACAGGCAGTGCAGCTCGGCGTAATCCACGTTCATGCGAACCAGCCGTGCAGCAGCAGTTCGCCGTTTTCGCCCACCGTGCGGTAGGCCCAGGCGCGCTGGCCGCTGAGAGTTTCCACCAGGTAATAATCGCGCCGCACATCACCACCGTCCCACCAGCCTGACTCGATGCGCTCAGGCCCGGCCACGATGCGGGTGGTGTGCGCAGGCAATGGCTGTGGTTGGTGCAGCAACCAGCCCGGACGCGGATGACCGTGGACCTGCGCAATGACCTTGCTTTCAGCCACAGGCCGCCAGGCGCACTCGGGACGATGATCGGCAAGCGCTCGCAGGCCGTTGACCGACTCGTCGCCCAGCCGTGCCCGCAGGCGCTCGCGCAACTGCTCCCAGGGCAGCGTCTGTTGTTCGCGCTCATCGAACAGGGTTCGGTGCGTCGGGACGAAATCCGGCAAATCCTGCGCCAGCAAGCGCACCGCCCGCACCGGAGAAGCGACCAGCACCTGCTCCAGCCTGCCACGGGCCAGCTCGAACAGCATCGAGGCATCCCGTTCGGCGCTGAGCAGACCGACCTGCACGACGGTATCCGGCCCGTCCACATGCTCCAGGTGCAGGGCAAAACGCTGCACGCCGCTGTCGCGACCAGTCAGGAACATGGCCAGATCGGCAATCAGGCGCTTGAGCGGGAACAGAAGCGCTTGATGCGATTCGACGTCGAAATTCAATTCGATGCGCAGGTCGAAAAAGTCCGGTGGCATGTAGCACTCCAGCGCCACCGGCCGCTCGCCGAGCAGTGTATCGAGGTGCTGCAGCACGCTGGCAGGAAAGCGCCGCGCCAGGGTATCGCGTGGCAGGGCCAGCACCTGCCGGACATTGCGCAGCCCCATGCGGGCCAGGGCGGTTGCCACTTCGCGAGCGAGACCGATGCGGTCCACCGGCATCTGTTCCAGGGTGCGCCGCAGGTCATGCGGGCAATCGATACTCAGCCCGTCGTGCATGTTGGCCAGCATGCGCGCCGCAATCGGGTTGGGTGCCACGACGATGCGATGACGAAAGCCGAGCCCGGTCAGCTCTTCACGCAACCTCGCCTCGAACACCGGCCACGGCCCGAACAGCTTCAGGCTGGACTCGATTTCCATCAGCAGCACGCGTGGGTATCTGAGGCTGACATTGGAGCTGAAACCATAGGCCCAGGCGGCCAGCAGTTGCTGCAAACGCTCGGTTTCAGTCGGGTCATGCGGGACCATGGTGAAGCCTGACACCAGCGCCTGCGCCGCACTGAGCGATTGACCGGGTCGCAGGCCCAAGGCTCGAGCGGCCGGATTGACGGCCTGCAGCACTCGACGTTGCGCACTGCCGCTGATCAGGGCCAGCGGTTCATCCGGATCGGTATGGCGGCGCATGACGCCGTCGAGTGCCAGTTGCGGCAGCAAGACACAGGCCCACAGCATAAGAACCTCAAGCGTCGGTCGGGAAAGGTATCGGCAAGGCGGGAGCAAGCCCGCCACGGCATTTGAGCACCCGCAGTTGTGCAGGACGGGTATCGACAGCAATGCGCAGCGCAGCGGGCGACGGGTTGGCAGCGGCCAGTTGAGGCCGACAGGCGAAGGCCAGGGTCTGCCCGGTTTCAGCAGCCACTTGCAGGCGACGCAACGCACGGTCGTCGACCATGCCGGGCCAGCACACCACGGCGCCACAACTGCCGGAACGCAAACATTGTTCGGCGGCCCACAAGGCATCCCTGGCGCTGGCCTCGATCAGGGTCATCTGGCGTAAATCGACTCCAGCCGCCAGCCAGGCCTGCGGGTAAGGCAGGTAAGGCGGCGCGACCAGCACGATGCGTTCGCCTATGCCGGACAGCCTCGCCAGACTGGGCCACAACAGGCGCAGCTCGCCACTGCCATTGGCCGGAATCAGGATTTCAGTCAGCGCCGATGGCGGCCAGCCGCCTGTGGGCAGGACGCTGTCGAGCAAAGCATGGCCGCTGGGCTGCGGGCTGACCTGCGGCGCAGACTGCTGACGCCCTTTCCAGACCCTGCGCTCGTCCAGCAGGCTGTCCAGGCTGACGACAGCGCCCATCATTCGCGCCGGACCAGACCACAGAACACGCCTTCGATGGCGAAGTCCTGATCCGGCGTAACAATGATGGGCTTGTAGGCCGGATTGCGTGGCAGCAACTGCAGCCCGTCGGCACTGTGCCGCAGGCGCTTGATAGTGACTTCGCCGTCCAGCCGGGCGACAACGATCTGGCCGTCGCTGGCCTGCGGGTTGCGGTGCACGCCAACCAGATCGCCGTCGAGAATGCCGTCTTCGATCATGGAATCGCCCTGTACGCGCAGCAGGTAATCCGGCACGCGGGTAAAAGTGCTGCGATCCAGATGCAGCGTGGCATGTATATCAAGGTCCGGCCCAATGGGCGCACCGGCAGCGACCCGGCCCAACACGGGGATTTCCAGCAGCTCGGGGCGGGATTCGTTCTGCACCAGACGAATGCCGCGCGCCTGATGCGGCACGACTTCGATCAGCCCCGCTTCGGTGAGGGCCACAATGTGTTTGCGTGCCACGCTGCGTGAAGCAAAGCCGAACGCTTCGGAGATTTCCGCCAGGCTCGGCGATTGCCCTTGCTGCGCGATGCGATCGCGGATGAAGGTAAGGATGGCGCTGCGACGGGGAGATAATGTGCTCATGGAGTACATTTGTACTCTTTTGCGTTTTTTCTGGCTAGTGCGTTTTGTCGGATCAGCAGTGCCGCTTAATCATAGTTGCCATGCTTGCAACCGGTATCGTGCTTCAGATTGTTTAGATAAACCGAACAGTCAAATCGTAAATAGCCGGTTTATTGCGCAATGCGCAGAGTACACACTTGATCTGTCTTTTCATTCCAGGGAGAAAGCATCGTGATCACACGTCAACTGGGCCAGCATGGCCCGCAGGTTTCTGCAATCGGACTGGGCTGCATGGGCATGTCGGACTTCTACACCACGGGCATCGACGAACAGGAGTCCATCGCGACACTGCATCGCGCTCTGGAACTGGGCGTCAGCTTTTTCGACACCGCCGACATGTACGGCCCGCACACCAATGAAGCCCTTCTCGGTCGTGCCTTGCAGGGCAAGCGCGACAGTCTTTATCTGGCCAGCAAATTCGGTATCGTGCGCAGCGATGATCCGCATGCCCGCGGTGTCGATGGCCGTCCCGAGTATGTGCGCCAGGCCATCGATGGCAGCCTCAAGCGCTTGAACACTGACTATCTGGACCTGTATTACCAGCACCGCGTCGATCCGAATGTGCCGATCGAGGACACCATCGGCGCCATGGCCGAGCTGGTGAAGGCTGGCAAGGTGCGCCACATCGGTATTTGCGAAGCCAGCGCAGAGACCATCGAGCGCGCCCACAGGGTGCATCCACTGGCGGCGGTGCAAAGCGAGTACTCGCTGTGGTCGCGCGATCCGGAGCAGGACGATGTGCTTGCCACCTGCCGTCGCCTGGGCATCGCGTTTGTAGCCTACAGCCCGCTGGGACGAGGGTTTCTGACCGGAGAACTGCGCACCCCCGAAGACTTTGCGCCAGACGACTACCGTCGCTTCAGCCCGCGCTTTCAGGGTGAGAACTTCAACCGCAATCTGCAACTGGTGGAAAAGGTCAAAGCCGTCGCGGCAGCCAAAGGCATCAGCGCCTCACAATTGGCCCTGGCCTGGGTTCTGGCCCAGGGTGACGACATCATTCCGATCCCTGGCACAAAGCAGCGCAAGTACCTGGAAAGCAACGTGGCGGCGGCTTCGGTAGAGTTGAGCAAAGACGAACTGGCGCAGATGGATGCGATCTTTCCGGCCGAAGGTGCCGTGGCGGGTGAGCGTTACAGTGCAGAATCGATGAAGTTTGTAAACGGCTGATCGGGCGGATCTGATCAACCATCAACAGCTTGACTGAAGAAACACGCTATGTGGGAGGCATAACACCGTCTTCGACGTAGCGCTGTCGCGCAGCAAACGAGGGCCGTAGGAGCGCGCTTGCCCGCGATAGGTTCTTGCAGACAGAAAATTAGTGAATGACATGACGCAATCGCGGGCAAGCGCGCTCCTACAACAAATCGTTTTTCTTCAGTAAGTTACAGGTTGTTTGATAAGAGGCGGCTTGCCGGCGATCTGCCGGAAACCGGCAGCAAAACCTGCACACTCGGTGTATCAGATGCAACCTTGGGCTGCTGCGCAGCCCATCGCTGCCGTCGTAACCTCCGAGAGCTCCCACGCCCTCCGGGCAGAAGCGGGTGTGCGTGGCGACATTCTCACGTCGATTGCGGACACGCTTCGGTTCCGTTGTTCAGGCCCTGTTTGTGGTTCTTGTATTCCAGCGTGGCCTTGCCGTCGACCCACTTCAGGGTCACGACGACGACTGAGTCGAAATCATCGCCTTCCCAATCGTTGACCAGCTTCACGTCCTTGCCGGACGCTTCCTTGGCCACCTTGTTGATCAGTTCCGGCAGATAGCCGTGTGACCAAGCGGTGTAGATGATCGCGTTGTGGTACTTGTCGTGCATCAACTCGTCAGCCAGATCGCTGGTGTCGTTGGCACCGAAGTCGATGTTGATCGGCAGGCCCAGCTTGATTGCGCTCGGGCCAACGGTCATCAGGGGGCGAACGTAACTATAGGAAAGGTCGCCATCACCCTCTTCCACGTGCCGACTTGGATTGGCGGCAAAGATGAAGTCGGCCTTGCCGAATTCCTTAGGCAGCAGTTCGGACAGTTCGATGGCGCGATTGAGACCCTGACAATTCAACTGCCCCAGGCCCATGGAGGGCTTTTCGGCATGGCGCAGGAAGACCAGGGTCTGAGTGCCGTTTTTCGGGTCGGCGTACACGCCTTTGCCCATGGAAAACAGCAGCACGGCTGAAACCATCAGAACTGAAGGAAGGGTAATCCAGGCAATACGCCGCTGAAGTCGGCTGCTCAATGAGAGTTTGGGAATATTCATTATTGTCTGAGTCCGGTACGCGGTTAAGGGAAAAGTCAGCGTGTCGCTGCTGCGAAGGCGCTTGCCATAGCGGGTTCGCCACCCTTTTCTGTCCCTGCGGATCAGTCGAATACGTGTCCCTTGATCACGGATAAAGACTAGTACTGCAATGTTGCGGAATGAAGAATACGGACGATAGGAGTCCGAAAATCCCTTTCTGTTGCACTTGAGGCTGAAAAAAGCCTGATTTTTCTACAAAAAACCCAAACAAGGCAGGTCCTGCGCACCCGGTTTCGACTGTTGGTGGAGCAACAGTCTTCGAACAATCCTGTGCTTCAGGCAACAGTGCCTGCAGCCAGGATAGCGACAAATCACGCTGCATCGCCCCGGATTGCATCTGGCACAGAGGCTGCATATTCCCTTTTAAGCACCTTATACGCGCCCAACTGCTGAATTGGAAATAACAGATTCGGCAGCGCCTCCTCTTCCTGATCCGGACACCGATTTATGCCATCACTTCGTTCTGCGTTTCGCCTGAAGACTCCCCGCGTACTCGCCAAAGGGTTGCTGACCAGTCTCGCTTTGGCCTTTGCGCTTCAGCCGGCCGCCCAAGCAGTTGAAACAGTACCGGCAGAAATCCATCTGGATTATGCCTACTACTCACCCGTAAGCCTTGCGCTCAAACATTTCGGCTGGCTGGAGCAGGCACTGCCGCAATCGAAGGTGACCTGGGTCCTGAGCCAGGGCAGCAACCGTTCACTGGAATACCTCAACAGCGGCAGTGTCGATTTCGCCTCTTCGGCCAGTCTGTCGGCAGTGCTGGCTCGCGCCAATGGCAGCCCGATCAAGTCGGTGTATGTCTACAGCCGGGCGGAATGGACTGCGTTCGTGGTGCGCAAGGATTCGCCTCTGCAAACAGTGGCAGACCTCAAAGGCAAGAAGATCGCTGCCACCAAAGGCACCGACCCGTACCTGTTCACCCTGCGCGCGTTGCAACAGGCCGGTCTGAAGAAAGACGACGTGGACCTGCTGCACCTGCAACACCCGGATGGCCGTATCGCGCTGGAAAAAGGCGACGTGGACGCCTGGGCAGGTCTTGACCCGCACATGGCCGCCAGCCAGATTCAGGCAGGATCGCGCCTGCTGTATCGCAACAAGGACTTCAACAGCTATGGCGTGCTGAGCGTCACCGAGACCTACGCCAAGAAGCACCCGGAGGCGATAAAAACGGTCCTGACGGCTTATGAGAGAGCGCGGGACTGGGCAGTCAAGAACCCGGATGAACTGGCCAGATTGCTGGCCCAGGAGTCTGGCCTGCCACTGGAAGTGGCCCGCCTGCAATTGTCACGTACTGACCTGAGCGCGCCGCAACTGAGCGCCAGGGATGTTGAATCCTCCAAGGCAGCGGCGCCGATTCTGGTCTCCGAAGAACTGGTGCGCAAAGGCGTGAACGTCGAGCAGGTCGTCGAGCAGTTGATCACGCCTGACTTTTCGGCTTCCGTGATCGCTCACCAATGAATCGTGCAGAAAAAACGCTGACGGGTGCGCAGTCTGCCCTGTTCACCGAGCCAAAACGCGGAGTGTGGGGAAGACATAAAACATTAGGTAAAGGGTTGGTATTACCTGCCCTGATTATCGTGTTTCTCGAGCTGGTCGTGAGGATCGGCTGGCTGCCTTCCTACCAGATGCCTGCGCCCAGCGAGATCGTGATGACCCTGGGTGATCTGGCCGAGGGTTCGTTGTGGAAGCACATCGGTGCCAGCCTGCTGCGGGTACTCAGTGGTTTTGCCATCGGTGCGAGCCTGGCGCTGTTGTTCGCTGCCTGGGTGGGCCTCAGCCGTGAAGCCGAGGCCTATCTGGAACCCACTTTTGCCGGACTACGCTCGATCCCGAGCCTGGCGTGGGTGCCGTTGCTGCTGTTGTGGCTGGGTATTGGAGAAACCTCAAAGATCGTGCTGATTGCCATCGGTGCGTTTTTCCCGGTCTATCTCAATGGCGTGGCGGCGATACGCGGCATTGACCGCAAACTGGTGGAGGTCGGGCAGATGTACGGCTTCAGCCGCTATCGCCTGACACGTCGGATTCTTCTGCCTGCCGCCCTGCCCGGCCTGTTCACCGGACTGCGCAGCGGCATGAGTCTGGCCTGGATGTTTCTGGTCGCCGCCGAACTGATCGCCGCCACAAAGGGCCTGGGATACCTGCTCAGCGACGGCCGCGAAACCTCGCGTCCGGACATCGTTCTGGCCGCCATCGTCGTGCTGGCGGGCCTGGGCAAGTTAAGTGACGGCCTGCTGGCGAGGCTGGAAAGACGTTGCCTGAGCTGGCGCGACGCATTCAACGGCCAGAGCCAGGAGGGTTGATCAATGGCTGCTGCATTGATGGAAATTCGCGTTACACACAAGGCCTTTGCCGAGAGCACTGTCCTGCGGGACATCGACCTGTCGTTGCAGGCGGGTGAAATCGTCAGTCTGCTTGGCCCGAGCGGTTGTGGCAAAAGCACGCTGCTGAGAATCGCCGCCGGCCTTGAGCGCGACTTTCAGGGCAAGGTGAACAGGCTACAGGGAGAAGTGGCGTTCGTTTTTCAGGAGCCGCGGCTGATGCCATGGTTAACCGTCGAGCAGAACATCGGCTTCAGTGATGACGGGCATTACGACCGTGTCTGGGTCCGGCAACTGATCGATGAAGTGGGCCTGACCGGCTTTGCCGAGGCCCTGCCCAAGGCGCTGTCCGGTGGCATGGCGCAACGCGTGGCGATTGCCCGCGGCCTGTACTCTCACCCGGCCGTTCTATTGCTGGACGAACCGTTCAGTGCCGTGGATGCGTTTACCCGCATGAAGCTTCAGGACCTGTTGCTGCAACTGGCCAGCCGCCACGCCATCACCCTGCTGCTGGTGACCCACGACGTGGATGAAGCGCTGTACCTGAGTGACCGTGTGCTGGTCATGGGCAGCCGCCCCGGCAGAATCGTGCATGAACTGACGGTGGACCTGAACACGCCACGGGATCGACGTGACCCGCGGCTGGCCAGCCTCAAGGCCCAGGCCCTGACCGAATTGCAGGAGGCTCATCTGATCTGAGCGTGGTCGCGAGGTGCTACCTGCCAGCCTTGATGTCATTCCATATACCGGCCCGCAACGCATCGATTTTGGTCGGCAACGGGCTCATGGCAAACATGCGCCCGAGCGTTTCCGCGTCAGGATAGATATCGGTGTCCGTCCACAACGCAGGGCTGATCAAGGCGTCGGCTTTTTCATTGCCATTGGCGTAGTGCACGACATTGGTAATCCTGGCGATGACTTCCGGACGCAACAGGTAGTTGAGAAACGCGTAGGCGGCTTTCGGGTCGGGAGCATCGGCCGGTATGGCGACCATGTCGAACCACATTGGCGCGCCCTCTTTGGGAACCATGTAGTTGACGGTGACCTTGTTGCCCGCCTGCTCTGCCTTCTCCTGAGCCTGGGAGATGTCCCCCGAATAGCCAACAGCGACACAGATTTTGCCGTCTGCCAGATCCGCGATGTACTGCGATGAACTGAAATCACGAATGTACGGGCGTACGCTGTTCAACACAGTCTGCGCCTTGCTGTAATCGGCAGGGTTCTCACTGTGCGGTTCAAGCCCCAGATAATTCAGGGTGATGGGCAACATGGCGGGTGCGCTGTCCAGAATGGCGACGCCACACTGGGCAAGTTTCTTCATGTTTTCGGGTTTCAGAATCAGGTCCCACGAATCCAGCGGCATATCTTTTCCAAGCACCGCTTTCACCTGAGCCACGTTGTAGCCGATACCGGTACTGCCCCACAGATACGGAAAGCCGTGCTGGTTGCCTGGATCACTGCTTTCCAGCGCCTTGAGTAATACCGGGTTGAGGTTTTTCCAGTTCGGCAACTGACGCTTGTCAAGCGGGGTGAGCAGGCCCTTTTCTATCTGCCTGCCCATGAAGTGAACGGACGGAAAAACCACGTCATAGCCGGAATGCCCGGCCATCAGCTTCGCGTTCAGCTCTTCATTGGTTTCATAGGTCTCGTACACGGCCTTGAAGCCCGTGGCGGACTCGAAATTCTTCAACGTGTCCGGCGCGATGTAGTCGGTCCAGTTGTAGATATTGACCGTCTCCGCTGCATGGCTGGTGGAGGCCAGCAACATCAGCGCAGCAAGGGCTTTTTTAAACATTATTGTTTTTCCTCAGGTCAATGGCGACAGCTTGCCCTAGTGCATGACAAGGCCACAAGACCTGCACAGAACGCCCCTTACGAATACTCGATACTGACCCACATCAAATAATTGAAAAAATCTTGCTGCGTCATAAAAAATTTTTCCATCAGCCCGTTGTCGGGTGCTATTTTTAGTGCTGGTCAGACCGCTCTGATAACACCGTAGGAAAGCAGCATGATGCGGCCAGGAATTACCTCGGTAATTCTTACCCGCTCTCTCGGGCTTTTGCAGGTTGAGTCTCGGTGGGTCTCCCTACCCTATGGAGCCCGGAAGTGCTCGATTGAATCAGGTGGGCCATCGTCATGAATATAGCCATGAACAAGGTAACGTTCCCCAATGCATGCCAACTCATGCGCTGGCATTTTCATCCGGTAGGCTTTGAAGCCAGCATGGACGCGCCCAGCAGCATGATCGCCCGACTGTTCGACCGAGCCAGTGGCGAGACGGTACTGGCCATCGCCGGACTGCCCTGCGCCACGGTCATGAACGCTGCGGATGTGGAACGAATCATCGAGGCCATCGAGACCGAACTTGAACTGTTCGGTGCCCACACTCAACTGGTCGGCTTTTCCTGATATCAATCCCGATGCAAACAGCGCGTCACTGACTGCCTGTCAGTGACTTCTGGCGCACGTCTTCGAAGAAGGGCTTGTCACCTGCGACCCTGTCCGATGCCTTGGGCATCTGAACGCTGTCAGTGCCGCTGGTACTTTCTTCGACATACCAGTAGCAATGCCGGGCTGCACGCGTAATGGCGACATAGGCCAGGCGCAACACTTCATCCTTCTGTGCCGAATCGAACGGTTGCAAGTCATTGGCATCGCCAAGACCCGCCAGGCGATAAACCTGATTCTTGTAGGGCGAAACGGTCAGGTGCTGGCAATCGCCCAGCAGAAACACGGCATCGGCCTGCAACCCTTTGGAGCTGTGGTACGTCAGCGTCCTGATGCGCCGGTTGTGCGCGCCGAGCAGGGTGTCAGTGTCGATCAGCGCTTGAAGCCGCTGTGAGAAACGGGCCTTTTCGCTGCCCTTGCGGTACAGCAGCAGGATCGAGTCGCCGTCGTTGTAATGCTCGGCGACCCGCTCGGCAAGCTCGTCCTCATCCCGATCACGCACGCTGACCGGCAGCAACTCCTGAGGCGCACCGCTGGCCCGGGCTTTCTTGCCGGGAATCGCCGGGGCCGCCCGAACGATATGCTCGGCCGCATCGATGATGTACTGATGGCTGCGGTAGTTTTCGCTGAGCATGACTTTAGTGGTCGCCGGCGACGGGAACTCCTTGGCGAACTCCATGAAGTACTTTGGCGAACTCCCGCGCCAGCCGTAGATCGACTGCCAGTCATCGCCCACGCAGAGCAGTGACGAATGCTGGGCAATACGTCCGACGTGCATCGCCGGTCCACGTCGGCGGATTTCGCGCAGACAGGTGCGAATCCACGAAACGATCTGCGGCGAGACGTCCTGAAACTCATCGATCATCAGGTGCGACAGAGGACGCAGTACAGGGTCACTGACGTGCCTGAGGTTCTCCGGCGAGGTTTCCCCGAACAGCGCGAACATCCGGTTGTACGTCATGACCGGTGGAGACTGGGCCAGCAGGTGCTGCTCGAAGGCTTTCCAGAACAGGCTGAGGGCTTCGAAGAAAAACCGGTCCGGATCATCGCTGGCAAAGCTCATCTCGGCAACGGCACTCGGCACGTCCAGGCCCAGGTTTTCGATGAAGCTTGCAGCCGTCACAAAACAGTCCAGCAAAGGCCCGGCGCTGAGTTCGCCCTTGACCCTATAGTCGAAACCGGGACCGGCGACAGCGGAACCGGCCAGCGACTGCATGACCTTGTTCGCCGAATCGTAATTATCCATCCATATCAATGGCTTATTGCAGAAAGCTTGAAACAGGGTGCGCTTGATGACGCCTTCCGCCCAGACCGGCAATTTCGCCCCGGGTCGCTTGAGCTGCTGGTCCTCACTCGAATCCAGCCCCAGCACGACCCATGCATCCAGCTCGGCGATATAGCCGTGAAAATGGAAAGGAAACCCATTGATTTCAACGGTTTGCCGCATGGGCTCAATGCCTTTTATAGGCCAGGCCTTGGCACGTATCCACAGGTCCTCGACGGTATCGCACCACTCCTCGTCCCGTTTCGAGGACAGCTCCGTCACCGCCACCCGTTTCTGCACATCGGGATGGTCGCGGTCCAGCTCCTTGAGCTGCAGGGCGTGGCGATACAACGGCGCCATCACCTCCCGGAAACGCTCATTGCTGGCATAGAGGTCGCGATAACAGAGGTTCATCTGATGGCGCTGGGCATCGTTGATGCGCAGATCGAACGGATTGCTGTCGGCGTCTTCCTGAGTGGACGTCTGGCTGTCGAGCGTCTCGAAGGCTCGCAACTGTTCGAAGCCAGGCAGGCTGCGTACCAGCGGCAGAATGCGTGAGTGGAAGGTACGCACCACATCGCGCGCCTGTTTCTGGCTCAAGGCATGTCCCCACAGGGCCATGACGTCGATCAGCTTATTGATGAAGTCCTTGCGTGACTCACGGGTGAAGGTCACCACAGTCATCGCATCCAGCTCGTAGCCCAGGTAGTGATGCAGCAACAGGATGCGCAGCACCAGCGACGTGGATTTACCTGCGCCTGCACCGGCAATCACATAGGTTGACGGCGTGTCGCTGAAGATCATTTTCCACTGTGCCGCACTCGGCTGGGCATGCGCGGGGAGTTTTTCGGCGACATCACTCTTGATGCGTTTTTTCAGTTCAGGCGTGAGCGCCAGCCGCCAGTCGTCGAACAGGTGATCGTCCACCTTGGGGCCGCGGTGCTTTGCCGGACGTGTGTCGCTGATCACCAGCACCTGACGGCCTTCCTGCTGACCGTCCATGTAACCGTCGGCGTAACCTTCCCTGACGCCTTCGATGTGCCCGTTCAGGTAACCATCGGCATGCCCATGAAACCACGACGGCATGTGCTGCGACCCCAGCCCGGTCAGGCTGCGGCCGAGCAGCCGTGCCAACAGCCGCTTGAGGAACGGCAACTGCTCGGGAGGGTTGAGATCGACATCCAGGTCATGGGGAAGCGCAGAAGGCAGGTCGTCGGGCACGCAGACTCCGGTCATGGGCTCGTGGGCAAAAAGGACGCCTATGGTGGCTGGATTCGCGCTCAGGTTCCAGCGAAATGCTTTGCACTCAGTGCGTTAGCCGATCAAC
Organism: Pseudomonas viridiflava; assembly: GCF_900184295.1. NCBI lineage: Bacteria > Pseudomonadati > Pseudomonadota > Gammaproteobacteria > Pseudomonadales > Pseudomonadaceae > Pseudomonas > Pseudomonas viridiflava. The sequence continues at coordinate 2,857,900 of NZ_LT855380.1, read as the reverse complement.
TGCATGTAATGCGGTAAATGCCATTACTGCGGCATGACAGATTTCGGCACCAGTGCGCCCGGATGCTGAATGACGATACCCGCCAGCCGATGCCCGGCTTCAGCCGCCTGCTGTGGGTGTTCACCCTTGAGTCGGGCCGCCAGATACGCAGCGCTGAACGAATCCCCGGCGGCCGTGGTGTCGACTACCCGCTCCACCTTTTGCGTGGGAATCTCGAAACGCTTGCCGTCGGTTTCCACGATGCAGCTCTGTGCGCCCCGTTTGATGACGACTTCGTCAATCCCGCGCTGCCGATAGGCCGTCAGCAACTGATCGGTGTCGGTATATCCGTACAGCGCCTGCTCGTCGTCTTCGGTCAGCAATGCCAGGTCCACATACGGAAGGCAGGCAAGATAAGCCTCACGTGCCTGCTCGACACTGGCCCACAACCGGGGCCGGTAGTTGTTGTCAAAGGCAACCTTGGCACCGCGTGAGCGGGCCTTGGCAAGCATCATGAGCAAACGCGACCGGCCTTCGGCACCCAGCACCGCTAGGGTGATGCCGCTGAAGTACAGCACATCGTAACTGGTCAATGCAGCGAGAATCGGCTCGGCTGCCGGTGTCATGAAGCAATCGCGCACCGCAGCCTCGTTGCGCCAGTACAGAAACCGTCGCTCGCCATTGGCATCGGTCTGGATGCAGTACAGCCCCGGCAAGCGGCCTGGCAGGCGCTGCACTTTGCCCAGACCGATCCCCTCTTCCGACCAGACCTTGCACATGGCATCGCTGAAGCTGTCGTCGCCGAGCGCGGTGACGTAGTCCACCTGCCCGCTGCCCAGCAAGCGGGCCAGATAGACCGCCGTGTTCAAGGTGTCCCCACCAAAGCTCTGGCGCAGACTGCCGTCAGCATGCTGCTGCAACTCGATCATGCATTCGCCGATCAAGGCGACACGTGGAAGGCTCATGTGGCGGTCACTCCTCTGTACGCGTGGAATCAGAAGTACGTGCTGAAGGGTTCTATCACCCGCAGGTCATCATCCACCAGGCAACCTGAACGCCACTTGTCGAAGGTGAGACATGGATGCGATGTGCCGAAGGCGATGATGTCGCCCACCTTCAGCTCACAATCGGGCGCCACAGTCATGAAGGCGTGCTGATCCATCACGGCCGTGACCTTGCAGCCGCTGACGTCATCGCCGCTGGCAGGCAGTACACCCGCCTTGTAACGGCGCAACGGATTCGGCATGCCTGCATCATAGGCCACATCACGCTTGCCCATGGCGATGACCGCAAAGCCTGGCTCCGGCATGGACTGCACGTGGGCCCATACTTCCAGCGCCGGTCGTAGCGCTTCGCTCAGCTCGGCACGCCGGTCCAGCACGCAGCATTGCGCATCCTTGTAGATGCCATGGTCGTGCACCACATAACTGCCGGGGCGCAACACGCTGAGAAACCGCTCGCGCACTGCTTGCTCATCAAACGCCTCGGCGATCAGGTCATACCAGGCCGAACCTGACGCGGTGACGATCGGCCGATCCAGCGCGAACGCGCCCTTGTCCTGCAACTCGACCGCCAGGCGCACCAGCGAAGCGGCAAATGCCTTGATGCCACTGATGGCGTGATCACCATGAATCACGCCTTCGTAACCCTCGATGCCGGTCAACGCCAACGAAGGCTGCGCCAGAACGGCGTCTGCCAACTCGAGCACCTGGGCTTCGGTGCGACAACCGCAACGTCCGCCCGGCACACCGTATTCGATCATCACGTTCAAGCGCAGACCACGCTCGGCGAAGAATGCGCCCAGCGCAGCGACATTGTCCGGATGGTCGACCATGCAGTGAAATTCGAAGGTCGAATCCGCCAGCAGTTCGGCAATCAGCGCCATATTGGGCTGGCCGACCAACTGGTTGGCCATCAGGATACGGCGCACGCCATGGGCATAGGCGGCCTGGGTCTGTACCGCGGTCGCCAGTGTCATGCCCCAGGCGCCCTCCTCGATCTGCCGCCGGAACAGCGCGGGCACCATGCTGGTCTTGCCATGCGGTGCCAGTTCGGCGCCGCTGTTGGTCGCGAAGGTCTGCATCCAGCGAATGTTGTGATCAAGCGCCTGCTGGTGAACGACCAGCGCAGGCAGGCTGACGTCGCTGACCAGACTGTCTCCCGGCCGGGCGAAACCCTTATCGATGACGGCAATGCTCATCAGTAATCTCCTGCTGAAAACACGTTATTCGTTGATTCGGCGAGCCAGGCCGTTGGCGCTGTCGATCAGCACCCGGCGATAGTCGCTGTAATGAGTCTTGGCATCGGCACGCGGCGCAACGATGCACAGGGTGGCGATGCATTGGCCCTGCTCGTTCCTGACCGGCGCGGCGAAGCAATGCGTGAAGGTGTCGGCCACGCTGTCGAAGGAAAAGAAACCTTCCTCACCCGCCTTGCGGATCTCGCTCAGAAAGGTGTCCAGCGGCAGCCGTTCGCCGCCCGGCAGGATGAAGTCCTCAGGGTCGATCAGGTCGATGATCTCCTGGTCACTGAGGTGGCTGAGCAGCAGGCGCCCGGAAGCCGTCCAGGGAATCGGCGCATTCTCACCAATGTCCGAAGATATCCGGAAATGCCGCTCGCCTTCTTTCATCAGCGCCACGGTGTACTTACGGCCATTGAGCAGGCACATCTGCGCAGTTTCCCGGGTCTGGCTGACAATCTCACCCAGGCACACCTCTGCTTCGCGAGTGAAATCAAAATGCCGCAGGTGCGCCTGGCCCAGAAAATACAGCTGGCGACCAAGGTACACGTGTCCGTCCTTGCCGACCGGCTCCAGAATCCGTCGCTCCAGCAGTGAAGCCACCAGCTCGTAGATCGTGGACTTGGGGCTGCCGATGCCGCTGGCAATCTCATTGGGCCGCATGGGCGTGGCTTTTTCCTTGAGGAAGTCGAGGATGTCGAACGCCCGGTCCAGCCCGCGGGCACGGCGCTTGATGGTGTCTTCGCTCGCTTGAGTCACGTCGGTCATCTGCTGCTATCCATAGTGTTGAGCCGCCAGCGCGGGCTGGCGGCAAATCTGAGCCGCTACTTCTGCCGATAGGCGATGCAATCGATCTCGACTTTGCAGTCCACCATCATGTTGGCCTGTACACAAGCGCGTGCGGGTGCGTGCTCCGGCGTGAAATACTCACCGAAGACCTTGTTGAAGCTCCAGAAGTCGCGTGGATCTTCCAGCCAGACGCCGACGCGGATCACATCCTTGAGCTCGTAACCGGCCTCTTCAAGGATGGCGATCAGGTTGCGCATGGTCTGATGGGTCTGCTCGACGATACCGCCGACGATGATCTCGCCGTCCACCGCCGGGACCTGCCCGGAGACGTGCAGCCAGCCATCGGCTTCGACGGCGCGTGCGAATGGACGGGGCTGGCCGCCCCCGGCAGTGCTGCCAGCACCATAACGGGTAATGCTCATGGGGTTCTCCTTCTTGAAAAATTAAAACCGGATGTTTTTGAGAAATTCGCTCAGGCGCGCTGACTTGGGTTGCTCGAACAGCGCCTTGGGCGGGCCCTGCTCCTCGATACGGCCCTGATTCATGAACACAATCTGATCGGACACTTCGTAAGCGAATCGCATCTCATGGGTGACCAGCAACATGGTCATGCCCTCTTCCGCCAGGTCCTTGATGACATTCAGCACTTCGCCGACCAGTTCCGGGTCCAGCGCCGAAGTCACTTCATCGAACAGCATCAGACTGGGATTCATGGCGATGGCTCGGGCAATTGCCACGCGCTGCTGCTGACCGCCAGACAACTGGCCGGGGAAGTGATCGCGCCTCGACAACAGGCCAACCCGATCCAGCCATTTCTCGGCCAGCGCCACGGCCTGGTCCTTGGGCATCTTTTTGACCTTGAGCAGCCCGAGCGTCACGTTTTGCAGCGCACTCAAATGCGGAAACAGGTTGAACTGCTGGAACGCCATACCCGTCATGGCTCTGTGTTGAGCAATAAGGCGCTCGGGATGACGGGTGCGCTTGCCATTGATTTCGCTGTAACCGATGTCCTGGCCTTCCAGCCGGATGTGTCCGCCCTGGAACTCTTCCAGCAGGTTGACGCAGCGCAGCAGCGTGGTCTTGCCCGAGCCACTGGAGCCGATCAGGGTCACGACATTGCCTTTCTGCATGCGCAGATCGACGCCCTTGAGCACTTCGACAGTGCCGTAGGATTTGTGTAGCCCCTCGATGCTGAGCAACGCGGGTGAAAGCGTTTTGGTCTGGGTTTGTGTCATGGCAAGGCCACCCGTTTTTCGATGTGTCGCCCAAGCAGCTCAATGGCGTAGTTGATGAGGAAGAACAGAAAACCGGCGAACAGGTAGAACTCCAGCGTCATGAAGGTCCGGGCGATCACCTGTTGGGTGCTGAGCAGCAGTTCGGCCACGCCGATCACCGACAGCAGGGTCGAAGCCTTGACGATCTCGGTCGAGGAGTTGACCCAGGTCGGCAGGATCTGGCGCATGGCCTGCGGCAACAGCACGTAGCGCAGCGACTGGCCGAACCGCAGCCCGATTGCCTTGCCTGCCTCCAGTTGTCCGCGCGGAATCGCCTGCAGGGCACCGCGTACGATTTCCGACACGTGTGAGCCGCAGAACAGTGTCAGTCCCAGCGCACCGGCCTGAAAGGCACTGATCTGCCAGCCCAGCGCGGGCACCATGTAGAACACCGCGAGCACCAGCACGAACACCGGCGTGCCGCGAATGAGATCGACGTACAGCCGAATCGGCAGGCGCGCAAAAAATCCGCCGTAGGTCAGCACCAGACCGGCGAACATGCCGATCAGGGTGCCGAACAGAATGGCCAGCGCCGAACACTGAATACTGGTCAGAAAACCCGACCACAGCACTTCACGGGCATTCCACACTTCCTGCAGCCAGCCAGGGGGTTGATACATGACGGCCTCCTAACGGCGAATCGCCAAACGTTGTTCGAGGGCGCGCAGCAGCATGGCGATCGCATAGCAGGCCACCACATAGAGCGCAGTGGTCACCAGCCAGGTTTCAATCACCCGGTAGCTTTCGACATTGATCTTGCGTGCGTAGTAGGTCAGTTCCGGCACTGCGATGGCAGCGGCCAGCGAGGTGTCCTTGAACAGCGAAATGAAATTATTGGACAGCGCCGGCAGCACGTTACGCAGCATCACCGGTACAACGATGTACGCCCTCACCTGCCACTCGCCAAGACCGATAGCCAGCCCCGCTTCACGCTGCCCCTTGTGAATGCTCAGCAGACCGGCGCGAAACACTTCGGTCAGATAAGCGCCTGCGTACAACGACAGGGTGATGACGAACGACGGCAGCTTGTCCAGACGAATGCCCAGGCCCGGCAGCGCGAAGTAGATCAACAGAATGAGCACCAGAATGGGTGTATTGCGCACCACCGTTACGTAGATCGACGCCACGATACGCAACGCGCGGTAACGCGACAGCAGCGCGAACGCGTTCATCAGACCGATCACACAGCCGATGGCAATCGAGATCAGGGCCAGTTCCAGCCCGAGGCCCAGCCCCGCCAGCAGACTCGGAAAATCGCGCCAGACGGCATCAAAATTCAACTGATAGTTCATGGTTGCCTGTACCCGGCAGGGTTGGCATTTCAGCTCACCCTGCCCTTCAAGAGGTTCGATCCGACTTACTTGTATTCCATCGGGAAGCCAATCGCAGGCACTGGCAGGTCCACGCCGAACCATTGCTTGAACGAAGCGGCATAGGCCGGGAATTCGACACCGGTCATGGCTTCATGCAGTGCGGTGTTGACGAAGTTCAGCCAGTCCTGATCGCCACGCTTGACCGCGCAGGCATAGGTTTGCGGGCTCCAGGCGAAGGCTGGCGAACGATAGCGGCCAGGGTTCTGCACCATCAGGTACTTGACCGAGGACTGGTCGGTCGCAGCGGTGTCGGCACGGCCGGAGTTGACGGCCTGGTACATCAGGTCAACGCTGTCGTACTGATCGACCTTGGCCTTGGGCAGCGCCTGATGAACCAGTTCTTCGGCGTAGACGTTCTGCAGCACGGCAACCGTTACGCCGTCGCCTGCGGCTTTCAGGTCATCGATTTCCTTGTATTTGCTATTGGCAGGCAACAGCAGCGCGACGCCTTCCCGGTAGTACGGCAAGGTGAACGCAACCTGTTGGGCACGGCTGGCGGTGACGGTGATGAACTGGCAGCTGATGTCCACCTTGTCCGTCAGCAGATTGGGAATGCGCGCGTCCGACGACTGAACCACGAACTCGACCTTGCTCGGATCGTTGAACAGGCCTTTGGCGATGATCCTGCCGATGTCGATATCGAACCCCTGCAACTTGCCGTCCGCCCCCTGAAAGTGCCAAGGCGCATTGGTGCTGCCCGTGCCGACCACCAGATTGCCGCGTTTCAATACCGCGTCCAGTTTGCTGCCCTCTGCTGCTATTGCCGGATTGACCAGGGTGACGGCCGCTGCAAAAGCAAATACACAGGTTTTCAGAAAAGAAGGTCCGTAGCGCATCACATGAACTCCACCAGATTTGTCTTTATTCCGCTATAGCGGATATAGGTATGTAACAACGGAATAGAGAGCAGAAAGTGTGCCATAGAATGCGTGGCAAAAGCAGACCGCAAAAAAACGAGGCGAATCAAGGGACTGGAAAATACCGTGCGACGGGGACAACTCAGCGCTTTCGACAAGATGGCGCTACCGGCAGCAACATCTGAGTCATAAGGCCCCATACCTGTGCGTGCGCGCCGCAAATGGGCGCACAGCGGCCATTCGCGCTGAGCGACGTCTGAAAAGCGGTGGTTTGCAGACGACACCCACACTGGGATGTTTTTGCAGTGGGTCATGCAGAGTTGAAGAAGGGACTGGCGTTACTTTTTGCAAGCAAAGGCCCACCAGAGTGGCGGGCCTGAAGGGCGATGCTTAAAGGCAGGTGGCGATGGCGGCGGAGCGCAGGCCTGTCTGGGTGTCGCTCGGGGCGGCATAGAAATCGACAGAAGACGCTGCGCCCTGGGGACGCACGTCCGCGAAGTAACGGGTCTCCGTGGTAAACACAGTGAAACCCCCTCCAGACAGCTTATCCATGAACACGTCAGCAGAGCTGCCGAACATGGCTTCGTTCTGCCAGGTCACCTGAATGCACTGGGCGACGGCAGCCGCCGGTTTGGTGCTGGAGAGAATCTTGAATGGTCCGCCTGAACGTGCCGAATTCGACGGCGCCGCGCATCCGACCAACACCGCTGCCGCAATCACCAGAATCGCTAACTTCATGTCATGCCTTCGCTGATAAAAAACCGATTCTAGCACCGCGGTCACCCGTCATCCTTCGGCGATTTGCTCTTCGTACTCTTTCACGTACTTACCCGCCAGGGACTGCTTCTGCTTCTCGTCGAGCAGCTTGCCAGCCATCTGGAAGAACTTCTGCTCTTCTTCCTTCAAATGGTGGTGCACTTTCTCGGAGAGCTTTTTTGCAGTCGCCAGCCAGGCCGGGCTCGACATTTCGGTCTCGTCCAGCTCTTCCATCATCTCGTCCATTTCGTGGTGCTCGGAAATGGCGTGACGGCTCAGATCAATGCCGTTGTCGTGTTCCATCAACGGAATATAGAAGAAACGTTCTTCAGCGGTTTCATGCGCCTGAAGTTCTTCCTTGAGTTGCTTGTAGGCCTGGGCCCTTGCTTCTGAATCGCCGCTGGTCTGGATCAGTGCATCGGCATAGCCGCGTTGACGATCATGGCTTTCGCGTAGTGCTTCGAAAATATTCAAGGGCTGATCTCCAGTTCGACTTCCGGGTTGTGGAAGCATTGTTGACTAGACCCTTCGCGAAGATCAGCGGTTCCAAAAAATACTGGCGAATCGGCATCTCGCCAGCATTTTGTCGAACGCAACGCTCAAGCCAGCTCGAACACCACGTCCTGCGCCCCTTCCCAGAGTGTTTTCACACCCAGCTTGCGCAGGTTTTCCTTGCCCTCGGTGATCGTCAGGAAATGATTACCCGCCAACTGCCCCATCTTGCTGGCAAAGCAGCACGACCCATACGCCAGGATGATCTCCGTCTCACTGTAGCCGCCGGGATAAAACAGGATATCGCCCACCGAAGGATGACTGGTGGCGTTTTCAAAGCCGACCAACGTGTCATCGAGCTTCAATTCGTAATCGTCCAGCGGCACCCAGCAACCTTCGCCGCTCCAGCGCACATGAATAAACTTCTGCTTATAAGGCAGCAGCTTCAAGAACGCAGCGACAGTCTTCGGCGCGTCCGGATTGGTTTCGGCCAGAAACGAATAGCCGCCAGCGGTTATTTTAATGAGGGTCACTGCCGCGTTTCCTTTGATGATTATCAGGTGGGCGTGAAGGATAAACACTGACGCCATCAGACGTCACGAGATACCGTTTCGTCCGTACAACAGATAGCCCGGCCGATGACTGAGCCGTTCGTAATACCCATTGACTGCCGGCAGGTCGGGATGCTCGAAGGGCGTTTCGAACCAGCGATTGACTGAAAGCCCGACAGCAATGTCAGCCAGAGAAAACTGCTCGCCAGCCACATAAGCACCGGTCTTTTCGAGTTGGCTGTTCAGCACCTGCATGTGCCTGGACCACATGGAAAGCGACGCAGCAACTGCGTCTGCATCCTGAAAATTGGCCGAGCGACGTGCCAGTGACATAAAGGCATAAGTCCACGACTTGTTGAGGTCAGAGCTCTGCCAGTCCATCCACTGATCAACCCGCGCCCGTGCCTTCGGCGCCCTGGGATAGAGGTGCTCGCCGCCATACTGACCGGCCAGATAACGGATGATGGTGTTGGATTCCCACAGCACGAAATCACCGTCAATGATGACGGGCACCATGGCATTGGGATTAAGCTTCAAAAACGCTGCACTGTTGGTCGATCTGAAATCGCTGCCCCAGTCCTCCTGGGTGAACGGTATTGCCAGTTCCTCGCATGCCCACAATACCTTCCGCACATTGATGGAAGACGCCTTGCCCAATATGCGTAACATTCAATGTCCTTATTGCGGATCCATGTCCTTCGGTTCAAAACCATACAGCCGTTTGGCGTATAGCCGATTCTCGTGTTCTTCGCCTTGTAACACATACATCGGCGCGCCCTCGAGCCTGTAGCCCATTTGCGGATAGAAACCCAGCGCGCGATCGTTGCCCACCCAGACCGTCGCCCAAAGCAGAAGCGCGCCGCCGAGTGCGGCCTGCTGTTCGGCAGCCCTGAGCAGGCGCTTCCCTACTCCCAGCCCGGTAAACCGTTCCTGTACATACAGACGCTGCAGTTCGGCCGCCTGCGCAGTGTCGATCATCTCGTGCGCAGCAAGCAGCGCCACTTGGGCAAATCCCACCAGATGCCCATGAGATTGGGCAACGATAACGAATGTACCGGGCTGAGCAATGATCCCGGCAATGGACGCTTGGGAAAAGGCTTCCAGTGCCTCACGAGCAATCGAATCACGAATGCCCTCAGTGGCATAAGTATCCAGAAACACCTGCAGCCCCAATACCGCCACACACAACGAATCTTCGACAATGGCTTCGCGAAGGACCAAATCAAATGGGGTGGTATTAATCATTGAACGACTGGCCGAAAAAGTGAAGGACGACACGCCGATCATACATCAGGAGGGCCACTTTATCGGCCAGCGAGCCCGGTCCAGGACCAGGCTCGAAGTGAAGCTCAATGCTGGAAAAGCTGTTCTTTGGCAGCCTTGATCCGTTTCTCGCGTTCCTTGACGAGTTTGTCTGCAAGGTCGGCAGCAGCGACGACCGCCTCCTCTGCCGTCTCGGTGCACGTAATCGTCGTGCTGAGCGCAGCCGCCGCATAACGATCCCAGGCAGGAACTTCGTCGTTGAAAAGTGGTGGTATTGTCGACATGGGATACCTCCTCACTGCAAGGTCTGACAGGGCGTCAGACTGTCTGCCAGACAGACTAGGCGGTGACGGGCAAATCGCAACCGGTCGATTGTGCGATCGACCGGTTTCATCATGGGCCTGAAGGCTATCAGCCTTCAGGCAAGGGTCCGGATCAGCGACCCAGCATGACAGCCTGCAAGCGGGCTTGCGCCTGTTGGACGTTTTTCGCCTGTGCGTTGAGGTCCTGCAGCAACTTGTTGAGCTCGGTCTGCACGACTGGGTCATTCACTTTCGCAACCGAACCGGACAGATCGATCTGCGATTTGTGCGCATCGACATAGTCGGCAATCTTCAGCGTGCTTTCGAATGTGCCGTTGATCTGCGGCAGGATTTCGCGAAAGGTATTGGCCGGCACGCTGACAGTCTTGTCATAGGCCTTGTTGTAGACCACTTTCAGATCGTCCGGCTGCTTCAGCTTCTCATGAGCGGCATCAGCCTTGGCCTGCTCTTTGGTCAGTTGCTCGCCCATCTCGTTGAGGCCTGTCTGCACAGCCTTCAGGTCGGCGCGGCGCTCCATCACGTCATTCAACGAACGAATAGCGCCCTTTTGCACAAGCTCATTCAATGGCTTGACCGAAGCATCCATCCCTGCGTTGAAATCCGAGATGACGGCATAGTGGGAGCTGTAATCGCCGAAGGATTTCTTTTCATCCTCGGTCAGCGTGGGAACCCGAACGCCAGGCTTGTCGACAATGCGGGTCTGCAGGAACTGCGTGAACGCGGCGCGCTGCTCCGGCTCCTTGTCACCACAGCCAGCCAGTACCAGGGGCAGCGCAACAGCCAGCAGCAGAGCGGGACGAAAAAAGGACTTCATGTCATGGATCTCCGAGATCATAAGAATGCGCGCTCGATCAGACAGCCTGTCGAACATAAGCGAACCTATAGTCTCGCAATGCCATCATCTAGTTCCCCTGACACGCGTAAAAACGCCGCGCTCTTCCTGGGAAGGCGCGGCGTTTGAATTCCTGAAGCCCGATACAAGAGCGTATCGGCCCGCAGCTATTGAACCTGCACCGAAGACTGCCCAACAGCAGAGATTGCCGAAACCGGCGCTACCGTCAGTGTCGAATTGATCTTCTCCGGTAGCGTGTACATGGCGCCGGTTGCGGGATCGACGATCAGCATGCCGATCAGCCCACCAATAACAATGTTGCCCCAGTACCAACCGTCAATGCCTGACTCGAGTGTTTGAGTGCTGCTGGTATAGCCGTCCTTGCGATAGGTGACCGTGTATTTCTCGCCGTCGAAATAACCCGCTCCAGCCCTCAGCGTCACCTCGTCAGGCGTGACACCCGAGCGAACGGAAACGCCACCCTCATTGAAGATCTCGTAAGCAGCGCCGGAGGGACTGGATGTCACCGCTACCGGGTATTTCGAATCGCTGACGATGCTCGCACAACCGGTAACGGCAAAGGCCGCGATGGCAAAGAGGGAGATTTTGAGGGGTGACGCTGGGCGCATTTTTGCAACTCCGTTGCTGGATAATCATCAAGTTAAAATGATATCACAAAGCAATATCATAACGACATCATACTGACTTAAATCCATGTATTTCATCGCATTACGCCTGGACACCTCATCACGATGGCGAGCCAATCAACCGTACTCATATTCGATATTCATCTGCAACTTCGGACAACTAACAGATACAATCCGGATACATGACTAAAACAGCGATTTAACTTGGCGAACTATTTTTAGATGCAGGGTGATATCATCCAATACCAGCGTATGTAACTAACCCGCACCATATAACATCAATAAGCCATCACGATGATTAGACACTTTTCGAAAGTAACGGATTATCCTATGCCTGTTGCCATCGAGGTTTCCGATGATATCTGTGATCAGCAAGATTTCGGCAACTGCAAGGGCAACTCGGCAGGGCCGGTCTTTCTGGTGGGTTCGGGCGCCTCGGCAGCAGACTTCCCGATAAGGGAGTTTTCCTGCATCCCCATGATTACGATGAATGGGGCGATTTCCATGTTTACCAGGGCTGGAATCAACCCCCACTTCTACGTCTGCTCGGACCGGGACTTTTCCAGGCAACAGCCGGAACTGTTTGCCCAGGCCATGCGCAGCAGCGACAACATCGCCCTATGGGACAGCCAGATCGGGAAGCTCCGAACTTCGCCCAGGGGCAATGTCTATGCGCTGAAGAAGGCCGACCGGCTGGGTGCCGCGAGCCTTTTCGAACAGCGATCCGATCTGGTCAGAAAGCTTTCACTGTTCAGCCGACGCAGCAGGGACATCGGTTTCAGCAAGGACATGAGCCTGGGCTTTTTCGACGCCCGCACCGTCATGTATCTGGCCCTGCAACTTGCCCATCACCTTGGCTTCAGCAAGGTGTTTCTGGTGGGTTTCGACATGAATCAATCTGCAGGACGCTACTACGAAACATCTGGGGCCAGACTGTCCCCGTGCGGGCTTGACCAACACTATGAGTCGCGGATCCTGCCGTCCCTGAAACTGATGGCCAACTCGGTGATGGGTGACGACTTCCAGGTCTACAACCTGTCGGCGACATCCAGAGTACCGGACGACGTCATCCCCAGGCTGAGCCTGGAAGGTGTTCGACACATGCTGGGGCTTTCGAGCTATAACGGATGATGTTGCGGCATCGGAATGACCTGCGCCAACGACCAACAAAAAAGGCCTGCAAGCTGACGCTCACAGGCCTTTGATATCAGAACAGATCCTTTGGATCAGCTCACCTTGAAACGACCGACCAGCCCCTGCTGCTGTTCGGCCAGTCGTGCCAGCTCGCGGCTGGTGACGGCTGTCTGCTCGGCACCTGCGCTGACCTGAACCACCAGCGTGTTGATGTCGTTGACGTTGCGGTGGATCTCCTCGGCGACCAGGCTTTGTTCTTCGGCGGCCGAAGCCACCTGAATATTGCGATCACTGATCGACGCAATGCCTTCGGCGATTTCTTCCAGCAACTCACCGGCACGCACCACGTTGCTCGCGCCCTCCTTCGCTTTGCCCAGTGTTTCCTGCATGGAACTGGCGGCCCGATCAGAGCCGGACTGCAGGTTGGCAATCATGTTCTGGATGCTGACGGTGGAATCCTGGGTTTTCTTGGCCAGGTTCCTCACTTCGTCGGCGACCACGGCGAAACCACGGCCTTGCTCGCCTGCGCGGGCAGCCTCGATGGCAGCGTTAAGGGCCAGCAGGTTGGTCTGCTCGGCAACGCCACGAATCACATCCAGAACCGAAGAGATCGAATCGCTTTCACCCTTGAGCTCCCCAATGATCCGCGAGGTCTGTTCAGCCTGAACCTCCAGTCCCTGAATCAGGCTGATGGTGTTTTCGATTTCAGTCTTGCCCTGCAGAGTGCTGGCATTGACGCGCTGTGACATCTCGGCGGCATCGGTGGTGCTGCGTGCGACGTCCTTGACCGTGGCGCTCATCTCGCTGATGGCAGTGGCGACCTGGTCAGTGCCCTGACGTTGCTGTGCCACGTTGTTGCTGGTCTGCAGGGCTACGGCAGATGATTGCTCGGCCGCGGTGGCGACCTGTGCGGTGGCGCTGCCAATCTCGCGGATGACTTCGCTGATCTGCAGGGCCATGTTGTCAAGATTGCGAGCGATCTCTCCAAACTCATCCTTGCCCGTATAAAGAGTCCTGGCTGTCAGGTCACGGGTCGAAAGCGAGATCAGGGTGCGATTCACATCAACAACGGCGATCTTGATATTGCGAATGATGACCGATGCCAGCCACAGCACGGCAATCAACATCAGGACCACGATCGCGATTGCCACGTACAGACTGCGTTCGGCGTCGGTACGCTCATCACTGGCAAGACCCACCACCATCTGCCCCAGCTCCGCCTCCACCTTGGCCATCAAGTCGATGCGAACGGTGGCCAGGTTGAACCAGTCTTCCGGCTTGATATTGAGTGGATCACCCAGCGGCGTATCGAAACCCAGACGCTGCAGACGCGCCACTTCCAGTGAGCCGGGCTGTTGCAGAACGGCATCCAGCTTGTTCTTGAATTCGACAGGCGACCAGCGCTGGTAAGCTTCGAAATAGCCGGAGAACTCACCGAGGTTGCGGCTGAAGCGTGACAACAGTGCTGCGTCAAAGCGGTTCTGGTTGAACGCCAGACCGAGCAATACACGCTCTCGGCCAGCGCGTTCCTTCATATCCACGAACTGGTTGAGCGAGCTCAACCCGCGCAGGATCTGTGGATCGTCGATACTCGCTTCCAGAGAATAATTGAAGCCGATCAGGACTTTGATCAGGTCGGTAAAGCGGGCACCGGATTCGGTATTGTTGATTGCCTGCGAATCGACCTTGAGGCGCAGCGCGATCAGATCATCCAGCGCACGAAGCACCTTGTCCGGCGCAGGAATACCCTCGGTCGTTTGCGCTCGCATCACGCCAACCGCCTTGTCGGTTTCCTGGCGAAAGGTCTTCAGCTCGTTCTGCATGGACTTGCCACCACTGCCCAGAAACACGCCGCTGGCGCCGCGTTCACGCTGGATGGTAGTAACGACATCGCTCAGTTTCTGTGCAGCATTGGTAGCGGTAACAGCCCGGTTCATGGAACCGAGCGTATCGCTTTTGTCAGCCACAAAAATCCCCGCAAAGGCCAGAAAGCCAAGCAGAGGGAACATCAGAATAAGTAGCAGTTTGGTACTCAAAGGGGCGTTTCTAAGCATTGCAGACCTCATGACTTGCACACTTGTGGTTAAAACGACCTCGGGCGAACGTTCTATGAAGGTGACGTTTTCTAATAGCCGAAGATGATTCAGTAGCAGCCTGCCGTAGCCTGTTTTTTCCTCCGTTCGACTGTTTCGGCTGCAAAGTGCCAAGCTTGATCTGTGCGCGGAAATACCAGCAGGGGATGCCCTCAGGCAGTGCCCAACGTTACTTCGCGCCAGGCACGCAAGATGCGTGTGCCCTTGAGAATGTATCGACGCATATCTCCCTGGCCATACAACTGTCGCCATACCTATGCGACAATGCGCGCCATGTCTGGCATGAACCCCCGCATTTATCTCCCGGCAGCTCGGCCATAACGCGCTGATGCTGCTGTCGACGCATGCGCGATGGATCAACTCGAGCCCGGACTGGAGCGAACCGGAAAGGCTCCTGATTGGCCCTGAATGGGTCCCGGCCCAAATAAGCGCACCATAAGCTATTGATAGGTAAAGTAATTGATCTCCACAGCTAACATCACGATGCAGTTCGGCCCCAAACCCCTGTTCGAGAACGTCTCGGTCAAGTTTGGTGCCGGTAACCGTTACGGCCTGATCGGCGCGAACGGCTGCGGTAAGTCCACGTTCATGAAAATCCTGGGCGGCGATCTCGAGCCTTCGGGTGGTCAGGTGATGCTGGAGCCGAACGTGCGTCTGGGTAAGCTGCGCCAGGATCAGTTCGCCTACGAAGAATTCACTGTGCTCGACACGGTGATCATGGGTCACGAAGAGCTATGGAAGGTCAAGGCCGAGCGCGATCGCATCTACTCGCTGCCGGAAATGAGCGAAGACGACGGCATGGCCGTGGCCGAGCTGGAAACCGAGTTTGCGGAAATGGACGGCTACACCGCCGAGTCCCGCGCCGGTGAACTGCTGCTGGGTCTGGGTATAGGCATCGAACAGCACAACGGCCCGATGAGCGAAGTCTCGCCCGGCTGGAAACTGCGCGTACTGCTGGCGCAGGCGCTGTTCTCCGATCCTGAAGTGCTGTTGCTCGACGAACCGACCAACCACTTGGACATCAACACCATTCGCTGGCTGGAAAACATCCTGACCCAGCGTAACAGCCTGATGATCATCATCTCCCACGACCGTCACTTCCTGAACAGCGTGTGCACGCACATGGCTGACCTTGATTACGGCGAGCTGCGTCTGTTCCCGGGCAACTACGACGAATACATGACCGTGGCGACCCAGTCCCGCGAGCAGTTGCTGTCCGACAACGCCAAGAAGAAAGCGCAGATTTCCGAGCTGCAGTCGTTCGTCAGCCGCTTCTCGGCCAACGCTTCGAAAGCCAAGCAGGCCACCTCCCGCGCCAAGCAGATCGACAAGATCCAGCTGGCCGAGGTCAAGCCGTCCAGTCGCGTCAGCCCGTTCATTCGTTTCGAGCAGACCAAGAAGCTGCACCGTCAGGCGGTTGTGGTCGAGCGCATGGCGAAGGGTTTTGATGGTGTGCCGCTGTTCAAGGACTTCAGCTTCACCGTTGAAGCCGGCGAGCGCGTGGCGATCATCGGCCCGAACGGTATCGGCAAGACCACCCTGCTGCGCACCTTGGTCAACGAGCTGCAACCGGATGCAGGTTCGGTCAAGTGGACCGAGTCGGCAGAGATCGGTTACTACGCGCAGGACCACGCTCACGACTTCGAAGACGACAGCACCCTCTTCGACTGGATGGGTCAATGGACCCAAGGCGGCGAGCAGCTGGTTCGCGGCACCCTGGGCCGCATGCTGTTCTCCAACGACGAGATCCTCAAGTCGGTCAAAGTGATTTCCGGTGGTGAACAGGGTCGCATGCTGTTCGGCAAGCTGATCCTGCAAAAGCCGAACGTGCTGGTGATGGACGAACCGACCAACCACCTGGACATGGAATCCATCGAGGCCCTCAACCTCGCGCTGGAAAACTACCCGGGCACGCTGGTGTTCGTCAGCCATGACCGTGAGTTCGTGTCCTCGCTCGCCACGCGCATCATCGAGCTGAGCCCAAGCGGCGTGATCGACTTCAGCGGTACGTACGACGACTACCTGCGCAGCCAGGGCGTGGCGTTCTAAGCCTGACGCCTCGATTCGCACTTGCTGTACCTGAAACCCCTGCCCTTGCGGCAGGGGTTTTGCGTTTCAGAACTACGCAAACAAAACGGGTGGCATTACTGAGCAGGCTGGCTGAGCATTTCGATCCACAATGCGCCTTTGCCTGACGGTGCTTCACTGACGCGCTTCAACGCGCCGTCCGCTGCGATGCTGTAGCTGCCGACCTTCTCGGCTTTCTCCCCGGTCACCAGCAACCAGCGTCCGTTCGGCGCCACTGCGATGTTACGCGGCTGCTTTTCCTCAACCGGATAGTTTTCCACGAACGTGACCTTGCCAGTGGCTGGGTCAACCTTGAACACCGACACACTGCTGCTGGTGCGCTCGCTCGTGAACAACCATTTGCCGTCGGGCGAAATACGCACGTCAGCGGCCCAGATGCGCGGGGTCGGATCGTCCTTCAAGTCGTTGTTACGCGCATCCCGCGCCTGCCCCGGAGCCAGCTTCAGACGCTCGGGAATGCCGTTGGCCTGGTTGACCTGCTTCAAGCCTCCGGTCTTGTCATTGATCGAAAAGGCCGTGACGGTGCCGCTCATTTCGCCGACGACATAGAGGAATTTGCCATTCGGTGCGAACGCCAGGTGGCGCGGTCCGGTGTTTTCAGGAACCGTCACATAGCCCTCACCGATCGGCACCAGCTTGCCGTCCTTGGGTTCGAGGCGGTATTGCAGAACGCGATCAACGCCGAGGTTGCCTGCATAGGCGAATCGGTTGCTTGGGTCGGTGCGCACCGAATGCGCGTGCATACCGGTCTTGTAAGTCTGAATGCTGTCGCTGGGGCGATGCTGGGCGTCGATGGGCTGCACGCTCAACAAATCGGCGCCATAGGACGCGCCCATCAGAAAGCGGCCGCTGCGGTCGGTGGACAGGTACGCCAGGCTCTCTGCCAATGGCGCCTGAGCCAAGGGCTTCAAATGCCCGGTCACAGGCTCGATGCTGAAGCTGACCACCTGATACGGTTTGGCGCGCAACGCTGCAAACAGCGCCTTGCCGTCGGGCGATAGCGCCATCGGGTTGACCTGATCGCCTGCCTTGGTCTGCTCGACCAGGCTGAGCGCACCACTGGCGTCGTCCAGTTGGTACTGCGAGATGAGCCCGTCGGCGGGGCTTGAGATATAAGCGAAGGTCGATGCCTGGACCGGCAGACCGAACGAGCAGCCAACCGCAGCGGCCAGCAGGAGGATTTTTTTCATGGAGGACCTTTTTGTTATTGTTTGTGATCAGTCATCCTATGACTATCCAAACGCAACGGCAACAGCGCCGTGAAGCGACAGATAAACCGTTAGCGTGCTTTCATTTATGGGCAACGCGGGCCATGATGATGCACGCCCACCGCCTGCCAGCGAACGAGCCCGATGCCTGCCTCACCTGAACAATCTGCCGTGCAGCCCAGTTCGATCACGATCACGCTGCAAATCGTTTCCATCGTTCTCTACACCTTCATCGCCTTCCTGTGCATCGGCCTGCCGATCGCGGTGCTGCCGGGCTATGTTCATGACCAGTTGGGTTTCAGTCCGCTGATCGCAGGTCTGGCCATCGCGTCGCAATACCTCGCCACCCTGCTCAGCCGCCCCTATGCCGGTCGGGCCACCGATACACTGGGCAGTAAACGCGCGATTGTCTTCGGCCTGTGGGGCATTGGCATCACTGGCGCAATGACCTTGCTGGCCACTCTGCTTGAGCCTTTTCCAACTGCGAGCCTGTCGATTCTGATTCTGGCCCGCCTGTTTCTGGGCGTTTCCCAAGGACTGATTGGCGTCGGGACCATCAGCTGGTGCATCGGCAAGGTGGGTTCGGAACACACTGCCAAGTCG
Organism: Pseudomonas viridiflava; assembly: GCF_900184295.1. Classification (NCBI taxonomy): domain Bacteria; kingdom Pseudomonadati; phylum Pseudomonadota; class Gammaproteobacteria; order Pseudomonadales; family Pseudomonadaceae; genus Pseudomonas; species Pseudomonas viridiflava. The sequence goes on along the minus strand of NZ_LT855380.1, from coordinate 2,839,399 downwards.
ATTTCGTGGAACGGCATTGCCTCCTACGGCGCCATCGCCATTGGCGCACCACTGGGCGTGGTGGTGATCGACGCTGTGGGCTTCAACAGCCTGGGTATTGCGCTGATCGTCATGGCAGGCCTGGCGTTGTGGCTGATACGCAACAAGCCTTCAGTGCCCATTATTACCGGCGAACGCCTGCCCTACTGGTCGGTGTTCGGCCGCATTGCGCCCTATGGTTTGGGGCTGACATTGTCCTCCATCGGCTACGGCACCTTGACCACCTTTATCACCCTCTACTACCTGAGCCGTGGCTGGGAAGGCGCAGCCTATTGCCTGAGCATGTTCGGGGTGTGCTTCATCCTTGCCCGACTGCTGTTCATAGGGGCCATCAATCGACTCGGCGGGTTCAACGCGGCCATTCTCTGCATGGCGGTGGAAACTTGTGGACTGGTATTACTGTGGCTTGCACCGAGCAGCGGCTTCGCGTTGGCTGGCGCGGGATTGACCGGTATCGGTCTGTCTCTGGTCTACCCGGCGCTGGGCGTCGAAGCGATCAAGAACGTGCCGACGCCCAGTAGAGGCGCAGGCTTGAGTGCCTATGCGGTGTTCTTTGATCTGGCGCTGGCGATTGCCGGCCCGGTGATGGGTGCCATCGCGCTGGGTCAGGGTTATGACTGGATATTTTTCTACGCCTCCCTGCTGTCGGTGAGCGCCTTGCTGCTAACCGTCTGGCTGTCTCGTCGAGCTCGCAAAACCGTCTGAAAACGCTCATTACGCTATAAGCTTTTACCTGCTTGTTCCATAGGTTGCGTATTCAGCCAATCCCTTTGCCGCCGGTCGGTCAACTTCTTGACGCTGAACGGGATCCATCCTTGACTTGAACGTGCGGCCCTTTCTGTGGGCTGGCAGAGCAGTCGTCGCCAGCCTCCAGCGCGACGTCACTGACGTGGCAGCCGGGCACCCGACGCAACCTTTTCATGCCTCCCTGACCACTTCACAGGGAGAGCAGTCATGACCCTCAAGCAGTTCCCGCAGTGTGGCAAAGGCAAACTTCTGACCGTCGCGCTATTGGTGATCGTTTCGCCCTACGCCGAAGGCGCGTGCGATCTGGTGTCGACGCCCGGCAGTGATACGCAAACCTGTGACAGCGGCAGCAGCGGCGCAGTGACCTGGTCGGGGGCCAACGACACGCTGATTTTCCCTGCCGGTGGCAGCGGCTCGATCAATGGCAATGTCACGTTCGGCCCGGGTCTGGACAGCGTGGACATGAACTCGGGCCGTATTACCGGTAATGTCATGCAAGGCGCTGGCAGAGACCGGTTCTCACTGTCCGCGGGCATCGTCACCGGCGATATCAGCCAGGGAGCGGAACCGGACACCTTTATCATGAGCGGGGGCAGCATCGGCTCACTGGCTCAGGGCGACGGACTCGACACGTTCCAGATGACGGGCGGCATCATCACCAGAGCGTTCGAGGATGGCGACCGGGCGACCATGAGTGGCGGCAGTATCGGGCGGGTGGACATGAAGCTGGACGACAACCTGTTCGATCTCTCCGGCGGCACGATCATTGGCAATCTGGTCACCGGCTTCGGGCGCGACACCATCAACGTGTCCGGCGGCAGAATCGGTGGCGCAGTCAGTGTCAGTGGCGGTGATGACCGACTGACCCTCAGTGGCGGCGAAATCCTCGGCGGCATCAGGGCCAGCTTCGGCAACGACCAGTTCACCTGGCGTGATGGCGGCAACGTGACGGGCAGCGTACTGATGGCCGAAGGCGACGACATCGCCCGCCTGTACAACCTGAGCGAGTATTACCTCAGCACCAGCAGCGTGCTCGATGGCGGAACGGGCAACGATACGCTGACGCTGGACAACACGACCTCGGCAGTGCCCGCCCGCTATCGCCAGTGGGAAACGGTCAATCTGAACAACGGTTCACGGATGGACCTGGCGGGCGACCTGACGCTGGGAGACAGCGCCAGCGGAACCGGGGTTTTGAACATGGATGCCAGCAGTCGCCTGTCATCCGCGTCAGGCGCGATCAGGTCATTCAACAGCGCCACGCCCGCCACGCTGAACAATGCAGGCACCCTGGACCTGAGCAGCGGATTCGCTCGGGACACCCTGACGGTGCAAGGTAATTACACCGGTCTCAACGGGCAGTTGTTAGTGCAGTCGGTGCTGGGCGACGACAGCGCCGACAGTGACAGGCTGGTGATCGCCCAGGGTCGAATCGGCGGAACCACGCGCATGACCGTCATCAACGAAGGCGGTCCGGGCGCGCTGACCCAGAGCAACGGCATCGAAGTGGTCCAGGCCATTCAAGGGGCAACCAGTGACAAAGGCGCATTCTCGTTGGAGAACTCGCTGTCGGTCGGGGCGTACCAGTATTACCTGTTCAAGGGCGGTGCCACGGCGGGCAGCGAGAACAGCTGGTTCCTGCGTTCCTCCGTGCTTTCACCACCACTGACGATTGCGAGTCTGCCTGCCGAGCCTGATCCAGCGCCGGAGCCAGCACCTACACCTCCATCGCCAACGCCAACGCCAACGCCACCACCTGAGCCTGAATCTCCTGCCGAACCTGTTCCACCAACACCCGAACCAACCGCCCCAACTATCCCGCAACCTGCAGCCACCCTGCCCGTTCCGGCCGTCGGCACACCGCCACTGCCCGAGCCCCTGCGCGGTGCGGCACCGGTCCCGATTTACCGGCAGGAGGTGCCGGACTATTCCGTCATAGCGCCTGCCGCTGCCCTTTTGGCGACGTCCTCGTTAGGCACTTTCCACGAACGACAGGGCGATCAGTATTTGCTGAATCAACAGGGTGCGAACCCGGCAGGCTGGGCGCGCGTATTTGGCAGTGATCTCAAACAGCACTGGTCCGGTACGGTCAGCCCGAGCCTCGACGCGTCGCTTGAGGGCTACCAGATCGGCCACGACCTGTTTGCCTGGCAGCCTGGCGATGGCGCGATCCAGCGGGTCGGCATCTTCGTGGCGAACAATCGCCTGAAAGGACGCATCAAGGGCTTCGCGGGCGGATTCGAGGACACTCGTACCGGCCGATTGAGCCTTCGCGGCGATAGCATCGGCGCGTACTGGACGCTGATCGGTCCCCGTCAAGGCTATGTGGACGCTGTGGCGATGGGCACACGCCTCGACGGCTCAAGCCGCTCCGAGCGTGGCGTGCGCGTTGATATCGACGGTCACGTAGTAAGTCTGTCGATTGAGGCCGGTTATCCCTTGCCTGTTGGCGCCAACTGGGTGGCAGAACCGCAGGTACAGGTCATTCACCAGCGTGTCGATCTGGACGATCAGCACGACGGGATATCGTCTCTCGAATTTGATAGCCCGTCCCGAAACACGGGGCGTTTGGGCATACGGTTAAAGGGTCGTTACAGACCTTGGGGAGTGCCCGTAGAGCCCTATATGAGGGCCGATCTCTGGCGCGACGCCAATGGGCACGACACTGTTATTTATCAAAGTGTCGACAGGATCAGAACAGAACATGATTCGAAAACCGCGAGTCTGGGTGCCGGATTGGTGGCACAGCCATCTGAACACCTGGGTGTTTACCTGAGCGCGGATCACAGGCGGGAGCTGAGCGGAAGTGACACACAACAAACGGGCTTCAGCGTCGGGATCAGGCTGAGTTGGTAATCGACTTGCAACCAGCGCCCTGTCATACAAAACCTTTGAATGAAGAAGGCGGCTTGTCGGCGATTGCGTAAAGCCAGTCAAAAAATTCAACTGACAGACCGCATCGCCGGCAAGCCGCCTCCCACGGTTCGTGCATGCTGCGCGACAGCGCAACGTCGGAGACGTGGTGACGCCTCCCTCCGTGCCCTATGACCTATAACAGGTTATTACTTTCAGTCCTGACGTCCCACAGGCTTGAGAATCAGCACCGCCAACGGTGGCAGGTTCAGACTCAGCGACACAGGCTGTCCGTGTGCCTGCTGATCATCAGCCACTACCCCTCCGCCATTACCGATGTTCGAACCTGCATACATTTCGGCATCGCTGTTGAGCAGTTCGCCCCATTTGCCATCGAACGGCACACCGATGCGGTAGTCCATGCGCGGAACCGGCGTCATGTTGGCGACCACCAGCAACGGCTCGCCTTCCTTGCTCCAGCGCAAATAGGCATACACGCTGTTGGTCTTGTCGTCACCGATCAGCCACTGGAATCCCATCGGCTCTGCATCACGTTCGTGCAGGGCCTTTTCTTCGCGGTAGATACGGTTCAGGTCGCTGACCAGCTTCTTCACGCCGATATGATCCGCGTACTGCAGCAGGTACCAGTCCAGTTGCTCGTCGTGGTTCCACTCGCGCCACTGGCCGAACTCGCAGCCCATGAACAGCAGCTTCTTGCCGGGATGGGTCCACATGAATGTCAGGTAGGCGCGCAGGTTGGCGAACTTCTGCCAGCGATCACCGGGCATCTTGTCGATCAGTGAGTGCTTGCCGTGTACCACCTCATCGTGGGAAATCGGCAGGATGAAGCGTTCGGACCATGCGTACATCAGACCAAAGCTCAATTCGCCATGATGGTGCTCACGATGGATCGGGTCCTGTTCCATGTAGTGCAGCGAATCATGCATCCAGCCCATGTTCCACTTGTAGTTGAAACCCAAACCGCCCTGTTGGGTCGGTTGGCTGACACCCGGCCACGCCGTGGATTCTTCGGCGATGACCATGGTGCCCGGCGCTTCCAGCGCGACGACGTCATTGAGGTGGCGCAGGAAGTCGATCGCTTCGAGGTTCTCGCGGCCGCCAAAACGGTTCGGCACCCATTCGCCCGCCTTGCGGGAATAGTCGCGGTACAGCATAGAGGCCACCGCATCCACCCGCAGGCCGTCGATGTGGTAATGCTTGAGCCAGTGCAGCGCCGACGCCAGCATGAAGCCGTGAACCTCGGTGCGGCCCAGGTTGTAGATCAGCGTGTCCCAGTCCTGATGAAAGCCTTCCTTGGGGTCGGCGTATTCATACAAGGCAGTGCCATCGAACTGAGCCAGACCGTGAGTATCGGTCGGGAAATGCGCGGGCACCCAGTCCAGAATCACACCGATGCCCGCCTGGTGACAGGCGTCGACAAATGCCGCGAAATCTTCAGGCGAGCCGTAGCGTGCAGTCGGTGCGAACTGGGCAAGCAGTTGATAGCCCCACGAACCACCAAACGGGTGCTCCATGATTGGCATCAGCTCGATGTGGGTAAACCCCAGTTCCTTGATGTAGGGGATCAGACGGTCTGCCAGCTCACGCCAGTTGTATTGACGCCACTCGCCTTCCTCGTTCTGCTCCATCTGCCACGAACCGGCGTGCAGTTCATAGATCGACAATGGCGCGCTCACGTCATGCAGGCTGGCCCGGGAGTCCATCCAGTGGCTGTCGTTCCAGTTGAAATGCAGCGGTGCGGACACCTTGGAGGCCGTATCCGGCGGCAGCGTCGTGGACAGCGCCATCGGGTCGCACTTGAGCGGGAGAATGCCGTGAGGGCCGAGAATCTCGTACTTGTAGACTTCGCCCGGTTGCAGGCGTGGGACGAAAATTTCCCAGACACCGGTCGGGTGACGCAGCCGCATCGGGTGACGACGGCCGTCCCAGTTGTTGAAGCTGCCGACCACCGAGACGCGCCGGGCGTTCGGTGCCCAGACGGCAAAACGTACACCGTCCACGCCACCAACGTTGGTCACCTGCGCACCCAGGCAACTGCTCAGGTCGCGATGATTGCCTTCGGCAAACAGATACAGGTCCATTTCGCCGAGCAACGGGCCATAGCTGTAAGGGTCTTCGGTGATCTGTTCGCCGCCTGCCCAGTTGATTTTCAACTGGTAGGGCTGAGCGTGTTCAAGATGACCGATGAAGAAACCCGGGACTTCGCTCATCTCCAGCTCGCCCAGTTCGCGCCCGTCATCCGGGGCGAGCAGACGCACACTCAGGGCGCCCGGCAGGTAGGCGCGGACGAACTGCCCGCTGCCACCATCGCCATGCGGGCCGAGAATCGAAAAAGGGTCACGATGTTCAGCACGGATCAACGCATCCATGTCCACTGCGGCGGGCATCGCCTGGCGACGCATACCGGTTTTGTCAGGTGCATTCATGTTGGCTCTCCATCAGACAGGTGCAGCAATCCACGCAAGCCTTGCAGCGGCACAGCCAGCCAGGTCGGGCGATTCTCGGCTTCGTAGATTACTTCATAAGCGGTTTTTTCCAGGGTGAACAGTTCCAGCGCGGCGTCCCCCCCGTTTGAATCTTTCCAGGTGTGGGCCATCTCGGTGGTCGCTGCGCGATAACCTTCGATGAACGCTTCACGGGCCTGGGACAAATACGTACTGGCAACGCGTTTGCGAGCGGCAGCCGCCTCTTCGGAAGTGTCCACGCTTTGCGCGCTGCGCACGGCCATGGCGGCAGCGTAGTCGAACGAGCGCAGCACACCACTGACATCCTTGAACGGGCTGTGCTTGGCGCGACGCTCACTCAACGCACGCGCAGGCTCGCCCTCGAAGTCGATCAGGTACGCGTCACCCTTGACGACCAGCACCTGACCCAGGTGCAAGTCCCCGTGTACGCGGATGCGCAGACCGCCTACCGAGCGCTTGGCGAGACGCGCAACATGCTGCGCGATGGCCTGACGCTGGGCGACCAGGTCATCCACCAGTTGCTGATCATCGGCACCGAGGTCGCCTTTGCGCTGTTCAAGCAGTTGCAAGGCTCGATCCAGCTGGGCTACCACACTTTTCGCCGAAGCCTCGCCATCTTCCTGACCGGTCACTTCCACGGCAAAATCCGGATTGTCGGTCGCTGCGGCCAGAATCTGATGCATCTCACCCAGACGCTGCCCCAGGCTGCGGGAGAAATCGGCCAATTCAAGCAGCGCGTTGTAGTGCTGCTCCTGCTCGGAAACACCATGCGCGAGCTCATCACGAACGGCGCGCTCCAGATTGTTCTGGGTCCACTCCCATGCATCACCCTGATTGCTCAGATAACCTTGGGCGATCATCAGCAGATGCGGCTCACCGTCATGCCCCACGCGGACCACAGAGCCCAGCAGCGGCGAGATGTTGCGATAGCCTGCATTGGTCAGGAACGCGCCCATTTCCAGTTCCGGGTGGGTACCGGCGCTGACTTTACGGATCATCTTGAGAACCAGACCGCTGCCCACTACCACCGAGCTGTTGGACTGCTCGGCCGACAGATAACGCACTTCAGATTCGTTGTTCAGCCCCAGCGGCGCGAGTTGCGCAGTCTGTTCAAAGCGCAGCTCGCCGTCATCGCAAGGGATCACGGTGTCGGCCTGCATGCCTTGAATCACTGCGCGAATGAAGGTTTCCAGCGTGAAGGCATCGGTGATCAATCCCACCTGACGGCCACGGCGGACCCTGGCCAGCGCCAGTTGCTGGGGCAATGCACTGTTGATTTCCTCTTCCGCCAGCAGGCCGAACGGCAGTTGGTAGCGTTCGGTCTGTTCGCCTGCGGTGACTTCGATCTCGTTGAGCAGGACAGGATGTGCCGGATCGCCAAAACGAACCGCGTAGGCAATATTGACCCGCTCAATGGGCTTGTCCTTGCCTGCGAACCACCGGCGCTTGGGCATGTAGACCGCCAGTGAGGTGTTTTCCATGGTGCTGCGGAGCGGCTCGTCGAGCAGCTCCTCCAGACGCTTCTTGAGCACCAGGGTCGGGAAGTCCGGCATGCTTTGTGCCGGTTCGACGTGCCAACTGGGCATTTGATTCTCCGAAGCCAATAGAAACCAGTAAAAACCGTAAGGCGGCAGCGTGAGCAAATAACTCAGCTGGCCAATCGGCGGGAATGCGCTGCCACCCAGCATCTCGACGGGAACGGTGCCGGCATAGGCCGACAATTCGAGTTCTGCGGCCTGGGCTGCGCTGGATACGTTGGCCACGCACAGCACGATTTCGCTGTGGCCATCGGGTCCGGTGTATTCGCGCAGGTACGCCAGAATCCTGCGATTGGAAGGCGACAGCATCTTGAGCGTGCCGCGTCCGAATGCTTTCTGCTGTTTGCGCACGGCCAGCATGCGGCGGTTCCAGTTAAGCAGCGAATGTGGATCGCGCTCCTGACTTTCGACGTTGACCGACTGGAAGCCGTACATCGGGTCCATGATCGGCGGCAACACAAGGCTGGCCGGATCGGCGCGGGAGAAACCGCCATTGCGGTCGATGGACCATTGCATCGGCGTGCGCACGCCATCCCGGTCGCCAAGATAGATGTTGTCGCCCATCCCGATCTCGTCGCCGTAATAGAGGGTGGGAGTGCCCGGCATGGACAACAGCATGCTGTTCAGCAACTCGACCCGACGACGATCACGCTCCACCAGAGGGGCGAGACGACGGCGGATGCCGAGGTTGATCCGCGCACGACGATCCGCGGCGTAGTAATTCCACAGGTAGTCACGCTCACGATCCGTGACCATTTCCAGCGTCAGTTCATCGTGGTTGCGCAGGAAAATTGCCCACTGGCAGTTTTCCGGAATTTCCGGGGTCTGACGCAGGATGTCGGTAATCGGAAAGCGGTCTTCCTGCGCCAGCGCCATGTACATGCGCGGCATCAACGGGAAGTGAAAGGCCATGTGGCACTCATCGCCGTCAGGCCCCTTGCTGTCACCGAAGTACAACTGGGTGTCTTCCGGCCACTGATTGGCTTCCGCCAGCAACATGCGGTCCGGGTAATTGGCGTCGATCTCGGCCCGAATGCGCTTGAGAACCTGATGGGTCTCGGGCAGGTTCTCGTTGTTGGTGCCATCGCGCTCGATCAGATAAGGGATCGCATCCAGACGAAGACCGTCGATACCCATGTCCAGCCAGAAACGCATGACTTCCAGCACCGCTGTCATGACCGCCGGATTGTCGAAATTCAGGTCCGGCTGATGCGAATAGAAGCGGTGCCAGAAATACTGCTCCGCCACCGGATCCCAGGTCCAGTTGGACTTTTCAGTGTCCAGAAAGATGATGCGCGTGCCGTCGTATTTCTGATCGGTATCGGACCACACATAGAAGTCCCGCGCCTTGGAACCGCGCTTGGCGTGCCGGGCCTTCTGGAACCAGGGATGCTGATCCGAGGTGTGGTTGATGACCAGCTCGGTGATGACCCGCAAGCCGCGCTTGTGGGCCTGAGCGATGAAACGCTTGGCGTCCGCCATCGTGCCGTAATCGCTGTGCACGTCGCGGTATTCGGAAATGTCGTAGCCATCGTCCCGACGCGGCGATGGGTAGAACGGAAGCAGCCAGATCGTGTTGACCCCAAGCGCAGCAATGTAGTCGAGCTTGTCGATCAGGCCTGCGAAATCACCGATCCCATCGTTATTGGAGTCGTAGAACGATTTCACATGCACCTGGTAAATCACCGCGTCCTTGTACCAGAGCGGATCTTTGATGAATGCCGCGTCATCGGGCTTTTTTGCCATGGCTGACTCCTTGCAGTTTTACTGTGCGACCTGGATACGCCAGATACCGAAAGGTTGATACGACGGGTCAATGCGCATCCACTGCACCTTGCCGTACCAGTTCCAGCGGTGACCGGTCATCAAATCCTCACCGGACGTCACTGCATCGTCTGGCAAGCCCATTTCCCAAAGCGGCAACTCGAAGTTCGCTTCCTGAACGTTGTGCGGGTCGAGGTTGACCGCGACCAGCACAAAGTTGCTGCCATCAGCCGAACGCTTGCCGAAATACAGGATGTTGTCGTTCCAGGCATTCAACAGCTTCAGGCCCAGATGGGTCTGCAACGCCGGGTTCTGGCGGCGAATACGGTTGAGCTGGGCAATCTCGGCAATGATGTTGCCCGGCGCGGTGAAATCGCGGACTCGAATCTCGTACTTCTCGGAGTCCAGGTATTCTTCCTTGCCGGGGATAGGCGCGGCTTCGCACAGTTCGAAGCCCGAATACATGCCCCACAGCCCCGAGCCCATGGTTGCCAGTGCCGCACGGATCAGAAATCCGGGCCGCCCTGACTCATGCAGGAATCGCGGGTTGATGTCCGGCGTGTTGACGAAGAAGTTCGGCCGGTAGCAATCACGCCATGGCACCTCGTTCAACTGGGTGAAGTACTCGGACAGCTCGGCCTTGGTGTTGCGCCAGGTGAAGTAGGTATAGCTCTGCGAGTAACCCACCTTGCCCAGGCGGGCCATCATTGCGGGCTTGGTAAAGGCTTCAGCCAGGAACATCACGTCAGGATGCTGACTGCGCACTTCACCGATCATCCATTGCCAGAACGGCAGCGGCTTGGTGTGCGGATTGTCGACGCGGAAAATCTTCACGCCCTCCTCGACCCAGCCCAGCACGATGTCACGCAGTTCCAGCCACAGACCGGGAATGGCGTCGGGTGCGTAGAAGTCGACGTTGACGATGTCCTGGTATTTCTTCGGCGGGTTTTCCGCGTAACGAATGGTGCCGTCTGGACGCCACGAGAACCAGCCCGGATGCTGCTTGAGCCACGGGTGATCCTGAGAACACTGAATGGCGAAATCCAGGGCGATTTCCAGCCCGTGATCCGCTGCAGCGGCAACCAGGCGACGGAAGTCCTCACGGCTGCCCAGTTGCGGATGAATCGCCTCATGGCCGCCGTCCTCGCTGCCGATGGCGTAAGGGCTGCCCGGATCATCGGGGCCTGCGGTCAGGGAATTGTTGGGGCCTTTGCGGTGTGCGCGACCGATCGGATGGATCGGCGGGAAATAAAGGACATCAAAGCCCATGTCACGAATCATCGGCAGGCGCGAATGCACGTCGTTGAACGTGCCATGGCGGGCCTTGTCATCGGTGATGGAGCGCGGGAACAGCTCGTACCAACTGGCGAACTGGGCCAGCTCACGCTCGATGTCGAGCGGGAACTCTGCACTGCGGCTGAGAAACGCATGATTGTCAGCCTGTTTCATCAGGCCTGCGGTTTCGCTGTGCAGCAACAGGGCAACCTTCTCGTCGTTGTCCGACTCGCCCAGACGCTGCAACACACTCTCGATGGCATGACGTTGCTCATCCTGGCTACGTTCCGCTGCATGAAGGAGGTGGATGCGACCTTCCTCCAGCTCCAGCTCAATGGGCACGCCCGCGCCGAATTTCTTTTCCAGCTCGTAGCGGTAGCTGCCGAACTGATCAATCCAGGCTTCCAGGCGAAAGACATAGCGGGCCACGGAGGTCGGCGTGAACTCACCGACCCAACTGTCGTTGCCCAGTTCGCGCATTGGCGCGCTGTGCCAGTGTTCTTCATCCGCAGCGCGCCAGACAATGTTGACGGCCATCTTGTCGTGACCGTCTGCGTAAACCTTGCTGGTGACGGTCACCGGTTGGCCGACGATACCTTTCGCCGCAAACAACCCGCCATCGATCACCGGCAACGTGTCTTCGATCACGATGCGGGGCAACTGCAGGGCTTGGGTCAATGACAAGGGACGACTTGGGTGCGGAACTTCTGAGGCCAGGGAATCCGGGCCGTATGACTGTTCATTCATCGAGCATCACTCCTTCACGCCCCAGGGACGCTCCTGTGCATTCCATGCAATTGAAAAATTGACGATACGGCAGCACAAATCCCCCCTGCGCTGACAACTCGCCTGATTCGGCTGCTTAAGTTCCGAGCGGTCTGCGTGACTAAAGTTCAAAGGTTTTGAGCAGAGGATGACGACGTTTCAGAGCATAGCGCAGCAATGGACAAGTGAACCTCGTCAGGCGATATGCCCACAGCCCACGGCAGCGTTGCGATTGGATTGAATCATCGGTGACGGGCGCAAGTCGAAAGAAAGCCAACAGGCCAACAAGGAGGCTGAAGCCATGAATATTCCAACCCCGCCGGAACCCATCGACCCGAACATCGATGAACCTCCCGTTCCCGTACCGCCCTCGGACGTGCCGCCCCCTGAGCAGGAGCCTCCGTCGACAGTGCCGCCGGTCATCGACCCGCCTGCCGGTGATCCGCCTGTTCAGGAGCCGCCAGTCATTATCTGATCGATTCTGGAGTGCAACTACTTATTGAGGACAACTAGGGATCCTCTGACCCGTTCCTTTTGGCCGTAGTGCCTTTGGACGGGTCAGCCCGCTCGACGATGTACGGCACAAAGCGAAGAATACCGAGTGCCAGAAAGGTACTGAGGATAGCGGTCATCTCACGGCCCATTCCCGCCGACACGCCGATTGCGGCAGTCATCCACAGCCCGGCCGCCGTGGTCAGGCCTTTGACCTGCGCCACGTTTCTCGCGTTTTCCTTGAGGATGGTTCCCGCGCCCAGAAAGCCGATCCCGGCGACCAGCCCTTGAATCACCCGACTCAACGCGTCGTCATCGGCGCCGCCCAGGCGTGGCACCAGAACGAACAGCGCTGCACCCATCGACACCAGCATGTGGGTGCGCACGCCAGCGGCCTTGCCGCGGTTCTCGCGCTCGAAACCGAGAATACCGCCCAACAGCGCGGCCACCGTCAGACGGACTGCCACCCGCGTCATTTGTGATGCGTCGGTAACGTCCGAAAATTCCGACTGCAGCGTTGTCACGACTTCCTGCCACCATTCGTTCATCGTCGCTCCTTGAAAAAAGGACCGACATTATTGACCTCGACGATGTGACAGAGTGCCGGTCAGCGTCCGCCCGCCAGATCAATGAACGTACCGGTGGCGTAGGAAGCCTTGTCAGACAGCAGCCACAGAATCGCCTCTGCAACTTCCTCGGCGGTACCACCACGCCCCATCGGCAGCGCGCCTTCAAGCTTGCTCACGCGGAACGGGTCGCCACTGAGGGCGTGGAAGTCTGTGAAAATGAAACCCGGTCTGACCGCATTGACCCGTATACCCTCCGGCGCCACTTCCTTGGAAAGGCCGAGGGTGAAGGTGTCCAGCGCTCCTTTGGATGCGGCGTAATCGACGTACTCCCCGGCCGATCCCAGTCTGGCCGCTGCCGAGGACACATTGACGATGCTGCCGCCCTGCCCGCCATGGTGCGGCGACATGCGCAGCAACGCATGCTTGCTGCAAAGCATGGGGCCGACGACGTTGCTCATCATCATCTTGAGCATGCGGAATTCCGACATCTCTTCGACCCGGCAGGCCTGGGCCAGCGTGCCGGCGTTGTTGACCAGATGCGTCACGCGCCCCAGCTCGGCATCGACACGGGCGAACAGTCGGATGATCTCGTCTTCGTTGCTGACGTCCGCCTGTACGGTGATGGCCTGGGCGCCCTGAGCCCTGACCTGCGCGCAGGTTCTCTCGGCAGCGGCATGATCAGACAGGTAGTTGATGCAGATGCGGTAGCCCTGAGACGCAGCAAGAATGGCCGTGGCTGCGCCAATCCCCCTGGAGCCTCCCGTGATGATGAGAACTTTTTCCATGGATGGGTCTCTTGTGTTTCTCAAACTGACCGTGGGCACCGGGCACGTGCCTGCGGTGAGCACTGATCCTGCCAGTGTTTGGAATCAGACGCCATCGCCGTGTTTCAGTTTCAGCCGGCCTTACCGGTCAGCAAGCGCTGCCATACAGAGACCTCCATGACCTCAGCGCTCGGCCACCGGCGACGCTTGCGCCTCTTGAGCATCCCAGCCGCCGCCCAGTGCAGCGATCAACTGCACACTGGCGATCAGGCGACTTTGCAGCACGTTCAGCACCGTACGTTCGTTGCTCAGTGCCGTGGCCTGTACGTTGACCACATCCAGATAGCCGATCAGACCGGCCTTGTACTGATTGCTGGTCAGGCGCAGGGAGTCGCGGGCAGCCACCAGGGCTTCCTGACGGACCCCGGCTTCCTCTTCGTAGACCTTGAGCTGAACCAGATAATTCTCTACCTCCTGGAAACCGTTGAGCACGGTCTGTCGGTACTGGGCGACGGTCTGGTCGTAGACGGCTTCGGTGCGGTCCACTTCAGCAGAACGTCGCCCTCCGTCGAACAGGGTCATGGCCAGTTGCGGACCGACCGACCAGAAGCGATTCGGCAAACTGATCCAGTTGGCAAACGTACTGCTGTTATAGCCGCCGCTCATGCTCAGGGTGAAGTCAGGGTAATAAGCCGCCTTCGCAACACCGATATTGGCGTTGGCCCCCATCACCGAACGCTCGGCGGCAGCGATGTCGGGTCTGCGTTCGAGCAACTGGGACGGCAAGCCGACAGGAATCTGCGGCAGTCTGGGGATGGAGGTGGTTGCCTGCAGATTGAAGTCCGCTGGCGCCATGCCCATCAGCACGGCAATGGCGTTTTCAAATTGCGCCCGCTGCCACGCCAGATCGATCAGATCGGCCTGGGTACTTTTCAACTGGGTCTGCGCCTGAGCCACGGCATCACGCCCCGAGATACCGGCACGGTACTGATTCTGGGTCAGCGTCAACGAGCGCTGATAGGCATCGACCGTGGCTTCCAGCAAGCGCTTCTGCTCGTCGATGACGCGCAGTTGCAGGTAGTTCTGCACCAGTTCCGACTGCAGACTCAGACGCATGGCCGCCAGATCCGCAAGGCTTGCCTGTGCGTTGGCCGTGTCGGCCTCAAGGCCGCGACGCAGCTTGCCCCAGACATCGGCCTCCCAACTGACACCCAACTGGGCACTGTGGGTCTCGCGGATGCCGGAGTTGAGGTTACTGCTCCCCGACGTACTGCTGCCGGTTCCCTGACTGGAGCGGGTCTTGCCGACGGAGAGATCAAGGGTAGGAAAAAACGCTGCTCGCGAGCTGCGAATCAACGCCTGGGCCTGACGGTACTGAGCTTCGTACTGTGCCACGGTCTGGTTGGAGGCGTTCAGACGCTCCACCAGTGCGTTGAGCGCCTTGTCGTCGTAGACCTCCCACCATGCGCCTCTGGCCACTGCGTCATCGCGTGGCGTCGCCTGCTTCCAGCCTGCTGCCGCCTTGAAGCTGGCAGGTGTGGCCATGTCCGGCTTGTGATAATCCGGGCCGACCGCACAGGCACTCAGCAGCAAGACGCAAAGCGCCATGCCAAGCGGCCTGACCAGCCATCGGTGATTGGGTTTGGAGTCGAGGCGATCAGTCATAACGGAGTTTCCAGAGCTGCATCGGTACGACGGCCCCGCCACCGGCTGAAGCGGTGACGCAGGCGGTCGAGATAAAGGTAAACCACAGGAGTGGTGTAGAGCGTCAGCACCTGACTGAACACCAGACCACCAATGATGGTAAGGCCCAGCGGCCGACGCATTTCAGCGCCCTCGGCGGTGCTGAGCAACAGCGGCAGCGCGCCCAGAATGGCGGCCATGGTGGTCATCAGGATGGGCCGCAAACGCTGCAGGCACGCGCTGCGGATGGATTCCTGAGGCGTCATGCCCTGATCCCGTTCCAGGTGCAACGCCAGATCGATCATCATGATCGCGTTCTTCTTGACCACGCCGATCAACAGGAACAGGCCCAGCAGCGAGATCAGGCTGAATTCGCTGCGCAGCACATAGATGGTCAACAAGGCGCCCACACCCGCCGACGGCAAGGTCGAAAGGATCGTCAGTGGATGAATATAGCTTTCATAAAGAATCCCCAGCACCAGGTACACCGCCAGCAAGGCACCGAGAATCATCCAGGGCTGGCTTTTCTGGGTCGCGGCAAACGCGTTCGCAGTCCCGGCCATCTTCGAAATGATCCCGGAGGGCAAGCCGATGGCTGCGACGGAACGCTCGATGGCGACGGTCGCCTGATCAAGGCTGACGCCCTCGGCCAGATCGAACGAAATGTTCTCCGAGGCAAACTGACCGTCGTGAGAAACGCGGTCGTTCTCCAGGCTGCGTTCATAGTGCGCGATGCTCGACAACGGCACTCGCTGCCCGTCGGCCGTGATGACCTGCACCTGCTCGAGGGTCACCGGGTCCTGCGCATATTTGGGGTTGACCTCCATCACCACCTGATACTGGTTCAGGCTGTCGTAGATCGTGGAAACCTGACGCTGGCTGTAGGCATTGTTCAGCACCGCGGTGACCATGTTCATGTCGATGCCCAGCCGCTTGGCGGTGTCGCGATTGACGATCAGCGTGACCTGCTGCGCCCCTCGCCCTTCCCGCGCGTCGATGGCCGTGAGCTGCGGCAACGATTTGAGCGCGGCGACGATTTTCGGGTACCACTCGCGCAGGACTTCCAGATCGCCGCTCTGCACGATGTACTGATACTGCGAGCTGGTCTGTTCGCGCCCGCCGCCCAACTGCAGGTCCTGATCCGGGGCCAGAAACAGACGGCCGCCCGGCACATGCGGCAGGTTCTTGCGCAGCCGCTCGACCACCTTCTCGGCCGACAGCTTGCGCTCGCCGATGGGCTTGAGGCGCACGATCATGAAAGCGTTATTGGTCCCGC
Source organism: Pseudomonas viridiflava (assembly GCF_900184295.1). Classification (NCBI taxonomy): domain Bacteria; kingdom Pseudomonadati; phylum Pseudomonadota; class Gammaproteobacteria; order Pseudomonadales; family Pseudomonadaceae; genus Pseudomonas; species Pseudomonas viridiflava. The sequence continues at coordinate 2,823,148 of NZ_LT855380.1, read as the reverse complement.
CGCTGCCGCCGATGAAGCCTGCGACGCTCTGCACTGCCGGGTCCGCCAGCACGGCGCGCCTGAAGATTTCCATCTTCGGCTGCATGACCTTGAACGACAGGCCGTCGTCTCCGCGAACGAAGCCCATCAGTTGCCCGGTGTCCTGTTGCGGCAGGAAGGTCTTGGGCACTACGACATAAAGCGCGATATTGACCACGATGGTGATCAGCAGGCTCACCAGCGTGAGGCGCGGGTGGCGCAGCACCCAGCCAAGCGAACGATCGTAGCCAGCGACCATCCGGTCATTGACCCGCTCGCTCCACCGCTGAAACGCATTCTCCTGCTCCGCCTCACGCGGCTTCAGCCAACGGGCGCAGAGCATGGGCGTCAGCGTCAGGGAAACGACCAGCGAGACGACGATCGACACTGACAGCGTGATGGAAAACTCGCGGAACAGGCTTTCGACCAGACCGCCCATGAACAGAATCGAAACGAACACGGCCACCAGCGAGACGTTCATCGACAGCAGCGTGAAGCCGACCTCCTTGGCCCCCAGAAAAGCCGCTTTCATGGGGTCAAGACCGTTATGAATGTGCCTTGAGATGTTTTCCAGCACCACGATGGCATCGTCCACCACCAGCCCCGTGGCCAGAATCAACGCCATCAGAGACAGGTTGTTCAGGGAAAATCCGCACAGGTACATGAGGGCGAAGGTGCCCACCAGCGAGACCGGCACCGCCAGGGTTGGAATCAGCGAAGCGCGGAAGCTGCCCAGAAACAGGAACACCACCAGCACCACCAGCACCACGGCGATCAGCAGGGTCATTTCGGCTTCATGCAGGGTTGCAGTGATCACCGGGGAACGATCCATGGCGATGTCGAGCTTCACGCTGGCAGGCAATACGGCCTGCAATGCAGGCAACTGGGCCTTGATCTGCGCCACGGTCTCGATGATGTTGGCGCCGGCCTGCCGGTTGATGACCAGCAACACGGCCCTGTCGTCATTGAAGAAACCGCTGTTGTAGCGGTTCTCGACCGCATCGCTGACCTTGGCAACATCCTTGAGTCGCAGCGTTGCGCCATCCTGATAGCGAATGATCAGCGGCGCGTAATCCTTGGCCGTTTCCAACTGGTCGTTAGCCTGGACCTGCCAGTTGTGTTGATCGTTTTCCACCGAGCCTTTGGGTCGCCTGACGTTGCTGCCGGTGATCGCAGTGCGCACCTCGTCCAGCGAGATGCCGTACTGGGAAAGCAACTGGGGCTCCAGTTCGATACGCACCGCAGGCAGCGAACTGCCGCCGATCTGCACTTCACCCACGCCCGTGACCTGGGACAGGCTCTGCGACAGGATGGTGGACGCCAGATCGTACAGTTGGCCTTTTTCCAGCACGGTCGACGTCAGCGACAGCACCATGATCGGTGCCTGGGACGGGTTGACCTTCTTGTAGGTCGGCATGCTGCGCATGCCGCTGGGCAGCAGATTGCGCGATGCGTTGATGGCAGCCTGAACCTCACGGGCCGCACCGTTGATGTCCCGATCCAGATCGAACTGCAGAATCACCCGCGTCGTGCCCTGACTCGAGTTGCTGGTCATGGTGTTGACCCCGGCGATGGTGCCCAGCGACCGCTCAAGCGGCGTGGCAACGCTCGACGCCATGATTTCCGGACTGGCGCCCGGCAGGCTGGCCGAAACGACAATGACCGGGAAATCCATGTTCGGCAATGGCGCCACCGGCAACAGCCGGAAACTGACGGCGCCCAGCAGCATGATTGCCAGGCTCAGCAGAACGGTGGCGACCGGTCGGCGGATGAAGGGTGCTGACAGGTTCATGCGTCAGCCTTCTCCAGTCGAACCGGGGCGTCAGGTTTGCGGCTCCATCGGCGACCCAGCCGGTCGAAATACAGGTAGATCACCGGTGTGGTGAACAGGGTCAGAATCTGGCTCAGCAGCAGACCGCCCACCATCACCAGACCCAGCGGTTGACGCAGCTCTGCGCCGGAACCGGTGGCCAGCATCAACGGAATGGCGCCGAACAGCGCTGCCAGAGTCGTCATCAGGATCGGCCGGAAACGCAGCAGGGCCGCTTCGTAGATCGCCGTCTCGGGATCGACACCACGATTGCGTTCTGCGTCGAGCGCGAAGTCGATCATCATGATGGCGTTCTTTTTGACGATACCGATCAGCAGAATGATGCCGATGATGGCAATCATGCCAAGGTCGTTACCGCTGATGAGCAGCGCCAGCAACGCGCCGACCGCAGCGGAAGGCAGGGTCGAGAGAATGGTGATCGGGTGAATGTAGCTCTCGTACAGCACGCCCAGCACGATGTACATCGTCACCACGGCTGCGAGAATCAACAGCAGCGTGCTGGACAAGGATGCCTGGAACGCCTGCGCCGCGCCCTGGAACTGGGTCTGTACGCCAATCGGCATGCCGATGTCCTTCTGCACTTGCTCGATGACCTCGACCGCCTCGCCCAGCGCGATGTTCGGCGCCAGATTGAACGACATCATGACCGCCGGGAACTGCCCGATGTGGGCGATTGCCAGCTGCGCCTGACGCTGCTCGACCCGCGCCAGGCTCGACAGTTTGACCTGAGCACCGTCAGTGGTTTTCACATGAATCTGTTCCAGTGCTTCCGGCCCCAACTCGCTGGCGGACGCCGACTGCAGCACTACCCGGTACTGACTGGCCTGGGTATAGATGGTTGAAATCTGGCGCTGACCGAACGCGTCATACAGCGCGTCGGTGATGTTGGCGACGCTGACGCCGACCCGACTGGCCGCATCCCGGTCAATCACCAGATACACCTGAAGCCCCTTGTCCTGCAGATCGCTGGCGACATCCGTCAACTCGGGGCGCTGGGCCAATGCATCTGCCAGCCTGACACTCCATTCGCTGAGCAGCTCTGCGTCAGGGGATGACATGCTGAACTGATACTGGGTCCGGCTGACGCGGTCTTCGATGGTCAGGTCCTGCACCGGCTGCATGAACAGGCGAATGTCCGACAGTTTGTCGACTTCCGGCTGTATACGCTGAATGATTTCGGCAGCCGTCAGGTCGCGTTCGCCATGGGGCTTGAGGTTGATCAGGAACCGGCCACTGTTGAGCGTGGCGTTGTCGCCATCCACACCAATGTAAGAGGACAGACTGACCACCGATGGATCTTTCAGAATGATATCGGCCAGTGCCTGTTGGCGCTCGCTCATCGCCTTGAAAGACACGGACTGAGGGGCTTCGGAAATGCCCTGGATGACGCCGGTGTCCTGCACCGGGAAAAAGCCCTTGGGCACGATGATGTAGAGCAGCACCGTAAGACCCAGCGTGCCGATGGCCACCAGCAGTGTCAGCGGTTGGTGCTTTAGCACCCAGCGCAAACCGCCACCGTAGACATGGACAAGCCAGTCGATCCACGCACCGCTGGCACGATAGAAACGGCTTTGCTCCTCTTCCCTGGGTTCGCGCTTGAGCAGACGCGCGCACATCATCGGCGTCAGGGTCAGCGAGACCAAGAGGGAAATCAGGATCGCGACCGCCAGTGTGATGGCGAACTCGCGGAACAGCCGCCCCACCACGTCGGCCATGAACAACAGCGGAATCAGTACGGCGATCAGCGACAGGGTCAGGGAAATCAGAGTGAAACCGATCTGCTTCGCCCCCTTCAAGGCCGCCTGCAGAGGCGTTTCGCCTTCTTCGATGTGGCGCGAAATGTTTTCCAGCATGACGATGGCATCGTCCACCACAAAACCGGTGGCAATGGTCAGCGCCATCAGGGTCAGGTTATTGATGGAAAAACCGGCCAGATACATGACCCCGAACGTACCGACGAGTGACAGCGGCACGGCAATCGACGGAATGATCGTCGCGCTCAGGCGACGCAGGAACAGGAACGTGACCAGCACCACCAGCACGATGGCGATCAGCAATTCGTGCTGGACGTCGGTGACCGAGGCGCGGATGGTCTGGGTGCGATCGGTCAGCACCGTCACGTCGAGTCCGGCCGGCAGATTATCGGTGATGCCGGGCAGCAGGGTCTTGATCCGGTCCACCACGTCGATGACGTTGGCGCCCGGCTGACGCTGGATGTTCAGCAGAACGGCCTGATTGCGATTGGCCCAGGCCGCCAGCCTTTCGTTCTCGGCACCGTCGACGATCTGCGCCACGTCCTTAAGGCGCAGTGGCGCGCCATCCTTGTAGGCCAGGATCAGGTTGGCGTATTCCTCGGGCGACTTGAGCTGGTCGTTGGCATCCAGCATTGAAACCCGGGTCGGACCGTCGAAGTTGCCCTTGGGCTGATTGACGTTGGAGGCGCTGATCAGTGTGCGCACATCCGCGAGGTTCAGGCTGTTGGCAGCCAGTGCCTCGGGGTTGACCTTGATTCGTACGGCCTGCCGCTGCCCACCGGCAATGCTGACCATGCCGACGCCGCTGATCTGCGAGATCTTCTGCGCCATGCGTGTGTCGACCAGATCGTTGAGCTTGGGCAGCAGCATGGTTTTGGAGGTGATCGCCAGGGTCAGTACAGGCGTATCTGCCGGGTTGACCTTGTTGTAGACCGGTGGCGCAGGCAGGTCAGTGGGCAACAGGTTGGTGGCGCCATTGATGGCGGCCTGCACTTCCTGCTCGGCCACGTCCATGTTGATTTCCAGGCTGAAGCGTAGCGTGATGACCGAAGCGCCGCCCGAGCTGGTCGAGGCCATCTGGGTCAGCCCCGGCATCTGACCGAACTGACGTTCCAGCGGCGCCGTGACGGCACTGGTCATCACCTGCGGGCTCGCGCCCGGATACAGCGTCATCACGCGAATGGTCGGGTAATCCACCTGAGGCAGCGCCGAAACCGGCAGCAGGCCATAGGCGATCAAACCGGCAAGCACAATCGCCAGCATGCTGAGCGTGGTGGCGACCGGGCGCAGGATGAACAGGCGGGACATGTTCATACGCTTGGTTTATCCGCCTTCAGCACCGACGCCGATTTATCGGTACCGCTGTCAGGCTTGCCCTGCAGTTTCTGGCCCGGCCCTGCGGGCACGTCCTTGCTGTCACTGACCACTTCGACCTCGGCGCCGTCACGCAGACGGTCGGTGCCTTCCAGCACTACACGGGCTCCGGCAGCCAGACCTTCGGTGATAACCGTGGACGTCTCGTTGCTCGGGCCGGTCTTGAGCAGGTTGATCTTGACCTTCTTGTCACCGTCCATGACATACACGAACGTTCCGTTGGTGCCGAACTGGACCGCAGCGGTGGGCACCAGAATGGCCTGGGTCAGCGTGTCGGCCCGCAGCCGGACGTTGACGAACTGATTGGGGAACAGGGCTTCGTCACGATTCTCGAAACGCGCCTTGAACTTCAGGGTGCCTGTTGCCACGTCAATCTGGTTGTCGAGGCTGGCGAGTACGCCGGAGGCCTGCATCTTGACGTCGCCGCGATCCCAGGCTTCGACGGGCAGCTTGTCGCCGGTGCGATAGCGGGCAATGACGCTGGACAGGTCTTTCTCGGGCAACGTGAAATTGACTGAAATCGGTTGGGTCTGGGTAATCACGACCAGCGCAGTAGTGTCGTTGGCAGCCACCAGATTGCCGACGTCCAGTTGCTTGAGCCCTACCCGGCCGGCAATCGGCGCGCGGATACGGGTGAAGTCCAGATTGAGCTTCGCTTCGGCCACCGCTGCCTGATTGGTCTTGATGGTGCCCTGGTACTGATTGACCAGCGACTCGGCGGTGTCCAGCGTCTGCTTGGCGATGCTGTCCTCGGCGTAAAGGCCGCGATAGCGCTGAACGTCAAGCTGGGCATTTTTGAGCAGTGCCTGATTGGTTGCCAGCGTGCCTTCGGCCTGCTGCAGTGCGACCTGATAACTGCGCGGATCGATTTCCGCCAGCAGGTCGCCCGCCTTCACCATCTGGCCTTCCTGAAAGTTGAGCTTGACCAGTTCGCCCGCAACCCGGCTGCGCACATTGATGGTATTGGTTGCAGTAACAGTGCCCAGCGCCTTGTAATAAATCGGGAAATCGCCCTGTGTCACCGGCGCGACGCGCACTGGAACGGCAGCAGCCGAGCCGCCAAACCCTGGCCTGACCATGCCACTCGATTTGCTGGTGTGCGTGGCTTTGCCAGCCGTGTCTGTGCCGGTCGTCGACGCAGAGCCGGGCCAGAACCACCAGCACAGGCCGACAATGAGCAACAGAACCAACAAACTGATCAACCAGCGACGGGATTTACGGGGGCCAGACGATTGCATGAATAAATCAACCATTACAGGTGAGGGCTACTTTGGAGGCTGAACAATAAGCACAGATGAGCTGCAAGCAAAGCGCCTTTACCAAGCGCTTACTTTCATTAAACGGTTGAAGCACAAATAAAAACGGCCTGAACGGGTTCAGGCCGTCGATGTGTTGCCGAACGTTACTTCAATACTGCCAGTGCAGCCTCGTAGTTCGGTTCTTCAGCGATTTCGGAAACCAGTTCACTGTGCAGCACGTTGTTGTTTTCATCCAGAACCACAACGGCGCGTGCAGTCAGGCCTTTCAGAGGACCGTCGGCAATGGCGACGCCGTAGTTTTCGCTGAAATCGGCGCTGCGGAAGGTGGACAGGTTCTTGACGTTTTCCAGACCTTCGGAGCCGCAGAAGCGAGCCTGGGCAAAAGGCAGGTCAGCAGAAATGCACAGTACGACGGCGTTGGCCACATCGTTCGCCTGAGCGTTGAACTTGCGTACCGACGTCGCGCAGGTCGGGGTGTCGACGCTTGGGAAGATGTTCAGCACTTTGCGCTTGCCGGCGAACTCCTGCAGAGTCACCTCAGCCAGACCGGCACCCACCAGTGTGAAAGCAGGTGCAGCGCTGCCGTTCTTCGGCAGTTCGCCGTTGACTTGAACAGGGTTGCCTTTGAGGGTCACTTGAGCCATGAAACGATGTCCTTTTTCAGTGGGTTTAGATAAGAACCAGAAGTTAAACACGAAAGTGCAGCATGACCTATATCGGATAATTCCGAATTCGCTCAGGAATTGAGCCTGTCCCTGATCTCGGGCCGGGCACACAATTCAGCCAGCCAGTCGACAAACACCCTCACCCGCCGCGACAGCTGTCGATGGGGTGGATATAACGCCATCAACGGTAATGCAGGCGGTCGATATTCACGCAGCACCTCGACCAGCGTACCGCTGCGCAACTTGTCGGCAATATGGTAGCGCGGTGCCTGAATAAGTCCGAATCCAGCCTCGCACGCAGCGATATAGCCTTCAGCACTGTTGACGGCAATTGATCGCGGTAGGCGCGGCTCGTGCAATTGTCCGCGTACCATGAACTGTAACCCGTAACGCTTGTTGGTCCCGGTCGAGAAATATTCGATCACCTGATGCTGCGCCAACTCATCAAGGTCCAGCGGCGAGCCGTGCTGATCCAGATAAACCCGGCTGGCACAGGTCATCTGCGTCAGGTTTTCCAGCGGCCTGGCGACCAGCGCCTCGTCATGGGAACTTCCGGCGCGCAGCACGCAATCGACGCCTTCGCGTATCAGATCGACCTGCCGGTCACTCATGCCGATCTCCAGTTCGATCTGCGGATAACGTCGAGTGAACTCGGGCAGCGAGGGCATCACGATCATGCATCCCAGACTCATGGGCAGATCAACCCGCAGCAGGCCCTTGGGCCCGGTATTAAGGGATGAGAACGCTGACTCGGCATCTTCCAGATCAGCGAGCAGACTCAGGCAGCGTTGGTAGTATGCGTTGCCATCAGGCGTGGCACTGACCTGGCGCGTGGTGCGCTGCAGAAGCTGGACACCCAGATGCGCTTCCAGCTGCTTGATCAGGATCGTCACCGACGCACGAGGCATCTGCAGGCTCTCGGCGGCTCTGGCAAAACCGCCAAGCTCGACGATGCGGGTGAAAACGCGCATGGCGTTGAATCGATCCATGATTACCGGTATTCCGCTTTGCTGGGTGAGCCAATAAGAAGAAACGTTTTAGCGGGTTCTTGCCTGTTCTGTCGAGCGCAACATCTTTTCAGCCTTCTGTGACAGCCCCGCTATCAAAAGTCGCGCTTGTAGAATATGTCCAGCGAGCTGGCGATTCCACTGGCCGCTTCCAGATAGACCCGCTTGCTGAGCAGGTAGCGCAACGCGATGGTATTGGCAGGCTCGAACACGCCAACTCCGTAGCGCAGACTCAGCTTGTCGGTGATCTTGCCACTGGCCACCACATTGGTCTTGTCGCCGGTGCCGCTGGTGTCCAGTTCGAAGTCCTTGATGCCCAGATTATCGGCCAGTTTGCCAGTTGTCGAAGCACTGCCTGCAACGCCCAGTGCCAGCGCGGCTTGCGCAACCATGTTGTTGTCCTCACCGGAATTGCCCAGCGGACGGCCCATCACCAGATAGGACAGCGCCTGCTCCTGACTCATCGCAGGCTCCGAGAACACTTCGGTGGTTGGCTGCTCGGCGCTACCGGTCAGGCGAATACCTGCGATCACATCGTCTGTCTGACGAATCGCTTCGATATCCAGATAAGGTTGATCCACAGGGCCTGCAAACAGCAGCCGCGCCTTGCGAATGGTCAGGCGCTGCCCATAGGCCCGATAACGCCCGTTGTTGAGATTGAGCTCGCCACGGGTATCGAGGTTGTCGCCTATGTGGACACGCCCGACCAGATCGGCAGTGAGGCCGAAGCCGTTGAAGCTGAGCTTGTCCTGACCGACTTCCACGTCGATGTCCATGGCAACGGCAAGCGGCGGCGCGCCCTCCTCGGTCTGCTGGCCGACAATCACAGTGTCGCCCGACAGCTTGACGGTTGAAGGTGGCAACTCACGAACGGTGATGGTTCCCTTGGGGATCAGGACCTTGCCGGAGACCGCCAGCCGCTCGCCCTGCATTGAAATTTTCAGCTCAGGCGCCGCTTCGACTTCGGCGTAAGGCTCCACATGGATCGGCAGCCGTGAACCCTTCAGATTCAGATCAACCACCAAGGCCTGTCCCCAGGCCACTTGTCCGGTCAGAGCGCCCTGCCCCGTAGCGCCACTTTTCCAGCCGCCGTTCACCTGAACACTCTCCCCGGCAATCAGCGCCTGGACATTCAGGTCAAGCAATTCCATCGGCAGCTCTGGACCCGATACTTCGCCGCCCTGCAGCGTCACGCTGCCATTGACCAGCGGTGCAAGCAATCCACCCGACAGACGACCACTGCCGTTCAGACGACCGTTGAGTTTCTCGACCATGGGTGCAAACGGACGCGCCACCGACAGGTCCAGACCCGACAAGCTGAATTCGCCAGACAGCGCCTTGTTGCTGGACAGCGGATCGATCTGCGCTGTCAGCAGCAGACGCCCCAACTTCGCGCCATCGAAATCGAGGCGCGAGTCAATGCGCTTGGGGGTCAACGAGCTGGTCAGCCTGAGCGTCTGGTAAGGGAAGTCGAGCCATTGGTCCTTATCACGCACCCGCAAGGTGCCGCCACCGGCATCGACCGTGATCTGGCCATTGGGGCCAGCTGCTGGCACATCCAGTTGAACGTCGGCGTTGAGCGATCCTTTCCAGGCAAAGTCCTTCGGCATCCACTGGGCCAGGCTGTCGAGCGGGAAGTTCTTGAGGTGATAGCGCAAGCGAGGCTGGGGCATCAGCCGCTGATCCTCACCGCAAAGGCTGGCGTTACCGGACAACCAGCAATGCGCACCAAAATTGAGTTTGCCATCAGCCAGTCGTTCGATCTTTGCAGGCTGTTGCAGACGCCAGGCCTGCCCGCCGCTCTGGACGTTGCCACTGGCCAGACGGCCACGCCAGTTGCCGTTATCCAGCGTGCCGTCCAGCGCGAGCGCCAGCTTGAGCAACGGTCCTTGCAAATCAAGCTTCAGCTGCTGCGCCTTGAGGGTGCCCTGGCCGTCCAGCGTCAACGTCCCCAGCGCCGTATCGCCCGCCTGAATACCCGAGCCCTTGACGTTGATCGTCGCGCGTTGCGCCGGGTCGAGTTTCGCGCTGGCAACCAGACTTTGCAGACGGTTGTCCTGAAACGCGAGCTGGCTGCCTTGCAGATTGAGCTGGCCCTGCGGCGCCTTCAAGGTGCCCGCCAGATCCACACGTCCTTTAGCCTGACCCTGCAGGCGTGGCCACAATTGGCCCAGTCGCGGCAGATTCAGATCCAGTTGACCCTGCAGGCGCTGATCGAGACTGCCGCGCCCCTCGATCCGGTTGTCACCGAGGCGCATGCTCAGGCCGGCCAGATTCCATTGCTGACCCCGGCCGTCGGCCTTGACCTGCAACACCGCGGGTTGCCCGCGCAGGCGACCTTTCAGATCCAGGTCGGCGGTCAGCTCCAGTTGCTCGTTTTTGAACTGCCCCTTGCTGCGCAAAGGACCGGCCAGCGTGCCGGGCAGTTCAGCCACCCAGAACGAGGGATCAAGCGCACTCAGGTCCAGCGCCGTGTCCCAGCCGATGCCGTCGGCGAATTGCAGGTTCAGATGACCGCTGGCCTTGCCCTGCCCGGCCACCACTTCCAGTTGCGGCAGATAGATCCGCTGCAGGTCGCCGCTGAACGGACTGACGACGGTAAACGCGCCGGCCGGCCCCTTGAGACCCGCGTTGAAATTCCCCAGGTACTTGCCGTCGGTGTAGGACACATCACCCTTGAACGCATGCAGCGCCACTTGAGGCTCCGCTTCAAGCGGGTAAAGCCGCTGCCACGGGAAATCGAGCCAGTCGACGGAAGCGTCTGCGCTGAAACCGGTTTCCCAGTTCAGCTTGCCATTGACCAACAGGCGCTGTTGCTCGCTGGCGGCGAGGTTCAGCGCGTCAATGGTGGCGCCCTTGGCATCCGCAAGCCCTTGCAGCACAAGAGTCATGGGGCTTTTTTCAGCAGGCAGGCCAGCCGTTCCGTTGATCTGATAGCCACTGTCCAGATTACCTTCGGCGGTCAGTAGCAATTGATCGAGCTGTATCGTTTCCGGCAATCCTGCGCTGGGCCTGAAGCGATCCGAGGTCAGTTTCAGGCGAGCAGGCAAATGCTCGGCGAGCGGTTGCAACTCTCCACTCAGAACCCCTGCCAGGTACCCGCTGCTGTCGGCTTTGAGGTGCAGGGTCTTGAGCAGATCGCCCTGAATATCCAGGGCCAGCATCCAGGGTTTGCCGTCCTGCGGCGGCAATTGCAATTGCCCGTCAAGGGTCAGCGGCCAGTCGCCAGCAGGATCGAGCAGGCCGTTGAGGTCCAGCACCAGTTCGTCACGTTGCAGATGCGCACTGTCGATCTGCAACCCCTGAGCCGTCCAGTGCGCGGCAAGCCTGAGGTCGCGCAATTGCTCGATGCCGTCGAGTTGCAGACTGCCAAGCTGGACATCCTTGAGCTGAATAGCCAGCGGTAACGTGAGATTGGGTAACGTGATGGGGCCTTCTTTGGCTGGCTCGGTGCCGGGCGCAAAGTGCAGCATGATCTTTTCGGCGTTCAGTCGATCGATGCAGAGCGTCATTTTGAGCAGGCAACCCGGCGTCCAGTCGAATGCCAGCGCCTGGACCTCGACGCGGTCCTCGCCTTGCAGCCAGAGCAACCGGTCGGCGCTCCACTGCCCGCCCAGCCGGCCTTGAAAGTTCTCCAGTTGCAGGCCTGGCACTCGCGCCAGTGCCCACTGGCTGCCACTTTGGGTGCCGACTACCATCCAGATGCTTGCCACCAGAATCAGCAAAACCGCCAGCAGGCTCAGGCCGGCGATTTTCAGGCCGCGCTTGATGTTCATCCTCGTCAAAGCTCCGGCCCCATGGAAAAGTGCAGACGAACGCCGCCGTCATCGTCCAGTGGATGCGCCAGATCGAGACGCAGCGGTCCGACCGGAGAAACCCAGCGCACACCAAATCCCACACCGGTTTTCAGACTCGGCAGATCCAGATTATTGAATGAATTGCCCTGATCGACAAAGGTCGCCAGTCGCCATTTTTCGGCAATGGAATACTGATACTCGACACTGCCTGCGACCATGTAGCGCCCACCGATCCGGTCGCCGTCGGAGTTGGTCGGTGACAGGGTCTGGTAGTCATAACCGCGCACGCTCTGATCGCCACCCGCGAAGAAGCGCAGTGACGGGGGTATCGAGGTGTAGCCATCGGTGAAGTTGCCGCCGAACTGCACGCGCCCGAGGAAACGGTGATTTTGCGCAACGGTGGTCAGTCCTTTGAGCAGCACGTTGCCGCGAATCAGGTTGGCGTCGGACCCAACCCCCTCCTTGGCCACTTGCGCATCGAATTGCAGCCGGTAGCCTTTGTGCGGGTCGATGCGGTCGTCGCTGCGCAGGTAGGAATAGCTGATGCCCGGCATCAGCAAGGTGCTCAGACCGGAATCATCGCCGAGCCGGTATTCCTCGCGTTGCCATTTAAGCGAAATCACCCGCTCCCAGCCGCTGGGCAATTTGCTGTGCCATTCGGGGCCGACGGTCAGCAGCTTGCTGAGGCTGTCGGTACCTGCGATCTCTTCGTATTGATAGCCGCCCGCGAAACGCAGCTTGTCGGTCAACGGCGGATCGAGCGGCACGTCGTACCAAAGACCCACGTTCTGCCGAGGGGCCGAGAGTTCCGACTCGAACCCGTAGCTGTGACCCTGGGCGTTGGCCCAGTGCCGGGTCCAGTTGGCCTTGCCTCTGACCCCGACGTCGGTGGAGAAACCCAGACCCAGGCCCATGGTGCGTGGCTTGCGGGTTTCAAGCTGAACCGTGACCGGGATAACCTGACCGACTGCTGCGGTCGGTGCAGCGTCCACACGCACGCCCTCGAAATAGCCGCTTGCCTGCATCGCCTGATTCAGCTCCGCAATCAACTGCGAATCGTAAGGCGTGTTTTCCTTGAACGGCACCATTCGCTTGAGCAGATCTTCGTCGAAGGGCGAATCACCACTGAACATCACCTTGCCCAGCGAATAGCGGGGTCCGCTGTCATACACCAGTTCGATGTCCGCAACACCGGCGCGTGGGTCAATGGCAAGGCGCTGGCTCGTGAAGCGACCGCTGAAGAAACCATAGCGGGATGCCTGATTCTGAATCAGCCGTTTGGCGTCTTCATAATGACCATGGTTCAGAACGGCACCGGCCTTGAGCGCATCGCTCTGCGGCACCTTGAACGCTTTCAGGGACGCGGCCGGACCTTCGACCCGGACGACCACGTTGCGCAAGCGGATAGGCTCACCCGGCAAGACCTTGATGACCAGGCGAGGGTTTTCACCGTCCTGAATTTCACTGTCGATCTGCGCCTGGTAGTAACCAAGCGCCTGAGCCGCCTTTTCTGCCTGCTGTTCCGCACCCAGACTGAAGTTGCGCAGCGCCTGGGCATTACGCTCGCCAAGCTCACCGACATAACCTTCGATGTTGGCCTTGAGGTCTGGGTTGGCGGGCGTGATCTGCACATCAAGGCGTGCATCGGCCAGGGCCGCAGCACTCAAAGACATCACAAGCACACCGCCACTGCATATTCTGAAAAGCTTCATGGGCATGGATGCTAGCACGACCTGAGGGCTACGCTGAAAACCCCAAAACAACGGTGTTTCAAACCGTTACGTCATGGACCGCCAGTGGGACCTTAGGATTGGGGTGAAAGAAGACGTGCTCGCGGACAGGTCCTACCACGATTTCGCCGATTTCCTGATAGCCCTGCCGCTTATAGAACTCAAGATAGCGCGGGTTTCCAGTATCCAGCACGATGCCTTCGGAATTTTCATCTTCCGAGCACCAGTCGTGGAGTGCCTGCAGCAGTTGCTCGCTCAGCTCCTGACCGGTTTTTTGCCCCTGAAACTCAGGCTCCAGCCCGATCAACGGCAGCACATGTACGGTCTCCGATGGGACACAGGCGAGCACTGCATTGTAATAAGCCAGATAGCGTTGTGTGCAGCTCAGGCCAGTCCCTACCACCATGCGCAATCGCCATGCCCAGCTTTCAGTGATGCCCAAACGACGCTGCGGCGGCGCAATGAGCGCCACGCCGACCAGACGATCGTCAATGAACAGACCCATCCCGGGCTGGTTCTGCAGAAAGTGCTGCTTGACCAGTTGGCGGATGGTTTCGCGAATACGGTTCTCGAAGCCCGAGCGCTGCGAGTTGAAGACATAGGCGAAGGTCGGATCGTTACGGTACGCACGGAACAGCAAGGCACGGGTTTCACGGGCATAACCACTGTCGAGCTGGCGAATTTCGCCCCGGATGGCAGCAGGTTGGGACATGGACGGACCTCATAATGACGGGACTGCTATTGCGCAGCACTTGGGCAAGCATCGTTTCGAGTGATGGCACCTTGCGACAGTTCAAACAAATTGTCCGACAGGCTCGATATAGCTCGGCAGCCCGCTCTACTGGCCCTGAGCCGACAGGTCAGCTAGCATCGCGGTTTGTTTTTCTTCAGGACTGCCGTTTTATGAAAATCGTCTCGTTCAACATCAATGGGCTTCGCGCTCGACCGCATCAGCTGGCAGCGCTGATCGAGAAACACCAGCCTGACGTGATCGGCCTTCAGGAAACCAAGGTCTCGGACGAGCAGTTCCCGCAGGCGGAGATCGAAGCCCTGGGTTACCACGTTCATTTTCATGGTCAGAAAGGTCATTACGGCGTCGCTCTGTTATCGCGCCAGGCACCGCTGGCACTGCACAAGGGCTTTGACAGCGACGACGAAGAATCACAGAAGCGCTTCATCTGGGGTACTTATGCCGATGCCGACGGCCAGTCCGTTACCATCATGAACGGCTATTTCCCACAGGGCGAAAGCCGCGACCATCCGACCAAGTTCCCCGCCAAACAGCGCTTTTACAACGACCTGCAAACGCTGCTGGAAACCCGTTTCAGCAAAGAGCAGCCGCTGATCGTGATGGGCGACGTGAACATTTCGCCACAGGACTGCGACATCGGCATCGGTCCGGACAACGCCAAGCGTTGGTTGAAAACCGGTAAATGCAGTTTCCTGCCCGAAGAGCGCGAGTGGATGGAACGCTTGAAAAACTGGGGCCTGGTGGACAGTTTCCGGCACCTGCACCCGGAAGTCGTCGATCGGTTCAGCTGGTTCGACTACCGCAGCCGAGGTTTTGAAGACGAACCCAAGCGCGGCCTCAGGATCGACCTGATCATGACCTCCAGCGGCCTGCAGCCTCGCATCAAGGCTGCCGGGGTGGATTACGATCTGCGAGGCATGGAAAAGCCATCGGACCACGCGCCGATCTGGCTCGAACTCAACTGACGGCCGAGCACAAGCGCCTGCCCGACATTCCGGGCAGGTAGCGCCTCATCCGACATGAAAACTGTCATTTTGCAGTAACGTCCCTGTCTTATTCTCTCGGCACTTCCGTTCATTCAAGGTGCCGCCGATGTTGCGCGCTCTGCTTGCGGCGCTGCTCCTTGCAAGCGCCACTTTTCCCTGCGTCGCGGCTCCCCTGCTGCCGATGCCGACTGACGATTCGCCCGCGTTGCGCATTCAAGGTTCCAATACCATCAACGCCCGGCTCGGACCAGCGCTGGTCGAAGGCCTGATGCGGCAACAGGGCCTGCAAGCCGTACAGACCTTGCCGGGCGACGCCGTCAATGAACAGCGTGTTGTAGGCACGGTGCCCGGCAGGGATAAGCCCGTTCGGGTAGAAGTCGCCGCCCATGGTTCAGGCACCGGATTCGAGGCGCTGAATGCAGGGACGGCCGACATGGCCTCCTCCTCACGCCCGATCAAGCCCCAGGAGGCTGCGGACCTCGCAAGACTTGGTGACCTTCAAAGCACTGCCGGAGAACAAGTCATTGCCATCGACGGTGTGGCCGTGATTCTGCATCCGGCCAATCCATTGCGCGTGCTGGATACCCGGCAACTGGCGCGGATCTTTTCCGGCGAGGTCCGGGACTGGAGCGAGGTCGGTGGCACGACCGGCCCGATCAGGCTTTACGCACGCGACGAGAAGTCGGGGACCTGGGAAACCTTCAAGGAACTGGTGCTGGTCAAGCAGGGCAAAAGCCTGTCCAAAGCCGCGCTACGATTCGAGTCCAGCGAGCAGCTGTCCGATGAGGTCAGCAAGGACCGTAACGGTATCGGGTTCATCGGCCTGCCTTACGTTCGTCGCGCCCGTGCCATCGCGATCGCCGATGGTGATTCAAAGCCCATGCTGCCGACGGTCAACCTGATCGCCACCGAGGATTATCCGCTGTCGAGGCGCCTGTTCTTCTATGTGCCGCCACTGAAACAACAGCCTTGGGCTGAGGCGCTGGTGCAGTTCGCTCAAAGCGCAGAGGGTCAGGCCATCGTGGCGCAGAACGGGTTCGTCGCGCAGACCGTGCAGGCGGTCAAGGTCGCGACAACCAGCCAGATGCCGGTCGATTACCAATCCCTCACCCGCAAGGCCGAGCGCCTTTCAGTCAACTTCCGCTTCGCCCAGGGCAGCGCGCGGCTGGACAATAAGGCCCAGCTGGATCTGAAGCGCGTGGTGGAATACCTGAAGGCCAACGGGAAGCTTGACCAGCATGTCACGCTGGTCGGCTTCGGTGACGCCAAGAGCGACCCGGAGCGCGCGGTGCTGCTTTCAAGACTCAGAGCCATGGCCGTACGCCGTGAACTGCAGAAAAGCGGTGTGACCTTTCGTGAAATTCTGGGGCTTGGCGATGAGATGCCTGTAGCGGCCAATGATCTGGACGATGGAAGGATCAAGAACCGGCGGGTTGAGGTGTGGGTGGAGTAGCTGAGGTTCGCGGCATTTCAACGGACCGAGGGAGGCGGCTTGCCGGCGATGAACGATGACGCGATTTTCCTGACATACCGCGTCGACTGCATCGCCGGCAAGCCGCCTCCCACAGCCCCGTATCTGCTGCGCGACATCGCCAGGTCGAAGGCTTGGTGGCGCCTCCAACGAAGCGTACCTGCCGCGGGCAGCGGCCTGTCAGAGGGTTCAGGAACGACCGCGCAACACATCCGCAGGCACGTACTTGCCCAGCTCAAACTTGCCGATTGCCGCCCGGTGGACCTCGTCAGGGCCATCGGCCAGGCGCAGGGTACGTTGCATGGCATACATGTAGGCCAGCGGGAAATCATTGGAAACGCCCGCGCCGCCATGCATCTGGATGGCCCGGTCGATCACCTTCAACGCAACGTTGGGCGCCACGACCTTGATCTGCGCGATCTCGCTCTTCGCCACCTTGTTGCCCACGGTATCCATCATGTACGCCGCCTTGAGTGTCAGCAGGCGAGCCATGTCGATTTCCATGCGTGAATCGGCGATCTTGTCGATATTGCCGCCGAGCCTCGCCAAAGGCTTGCCGAATGCGACGCGATCGATGGAGCGCTTGCACATCAATTCAAGTGCCCGTTCGGCCATGCCGATCGAGCGCATGCAGTGGTGGATACGGCCCGGCCCGAGACGCCCCTGAGCGATTTCGAAGCCGCGTCCTTCTCCCAACAGAACGTTTTCATAAGGTACGCGAACGTTTTCGAACAGCACCTCTGCGTGACCATGAGGCGCATCGTCGTAACCGAATACCGGCAGCGGCCGCACTATTTTCACGCCGGGCGTGTCGACCGGCACCAGAATCATGGAGTGCTGCTGATGACGCG
Source organism: Pseudomonas viridiflava (assembly GCF_900184295.1). Classification (NCBI taxonomy): domain Bacteria; kingdom Pseudomonadati; phylum Pseudomonadota; class Gammaproteobacteria; order Pseudomonadales; family Pseudomonadaceae; genus Pseudomonas; species Pseudomonas viridiflava. The sequence goes on along the minus strand of NZ_LT855380.1, from coordinate 2,805,654 downwards.
GACCATCCGGGTTGCTCAGGCCCATGAAAATCAGGATTTTGCAGCGTGGATCACAGGCACCGGATGTCCACCATTTACGGCCGTTGATCATCCATTCATCGCCCTGACGTTCGGCCCGCGCAGCCATGTTGGTGGCATCGGATGAGGCAACGTCCGGCTCGGTCATGGCAAAGGCCGAACGAATCTCGCCACGCAACAGAGGCTCGAGCCAGCGGGTTTTCTGCTCTTCGCTGGCGTAACGAACCAGCACTTCCATATTGCCGGTGTCCGGTGCCGAGCAGTTGAAGGGTTCCGGCCCCAGCAGCGAACGGCCCATGATTTCCGCAAGCGGCGCGTATTCCAGATTGGTCAGCCCGGCACCCAGTTCCGATTCGGGCAGGAACAGGTTCCACAACCCTTCCGCCCTCGCCTGCGCCTTGAGCTGCTCCATGATCGCCGTCGGCTGCCAGCGGTCACCCTCTGCAACCTGCCGCTCGAATACCGGCTCGGCCGGATACACATAGGCATCCATGAACGCGGTCACACGCTCACGCAGTGCCTGCACCTTGGGGGAATACGCAAAATCCATGAGCAGCTACCTTTTTTCAGGGCGTCTTTTGATGAGAAGGATCCTAGAGAACGCTCAGACATTTATCTAATCTATTCTCGGCGTGTATAAACATTCATAACCGATATATGATCGAGCCACGTTGCGGCACAAGCGACGATCCACAAAAACAGGACGAGGCGCTCCACCAATGAACCTGAGCAAGGTTGATCTCAATCTATTCATTGTCTTCGACGCCATTTATACCGAAGCCAATCTGACCCGGGCCGGACAGATCGTCGGCATCACCCAACCCGCCGTCTCAAACGCGCTGGCACGCTTGCGCGAAACCTTCAACGATGCGCTGTTCGTGCGCACCGCCCAGGGCATGGTCCCAACCCCCATGGCGCAGAACATCATCGGTCCGGTGCGCAATGCCCTGTCTCTGCTGAGAGTGTCCGTGCAGGAAAGCCGGATATTCAATCCGCAGCAGGCCAGCAAGAACTATCGCATCAGCATGACCGACCTTACCGAAGCGGTGATTCTGCCGCTGCTGTTTCAACGTCTGCGGCGTCTGGCGCCAGCAGTGACCATCGAGAGCTTTCTGTCCAAGCGCCGCGAGACGACCAAGGAACTGGCGGCCGGGCGCCTGGATTTCGCAGTCGATGCGCCGCTCAACACCGATCCGCAGGTACGTCACGTCAAGCTGATGGAAGACCGATATGTCTGCGCCATGCGAAAAGGCCACCCTCTGGCCGGCAAGCCGGCGTTCGGACTGGATGACTACCTGGCCCAGGCACACATTCATATTTCGAGTCGGCGCAGTGGATTGGGGCATGTGGATCTGGCGCTGGGCAAGATGGGCATCCAGCGCAAGATCGCCCTGCGCTCCCAGCACTACCTGATGGCGACACAGGTCTTGCAGCAGACGGACATGGTCATGACCGTGCCGGAACGCTTCGCCCGGCGCAATGACCTGCACTTCGTGTACCTGCCGGTGAATGACGTGCCCTCGGTCGAAACGCACCTCTATTGGCACGAAAGCACGGATCAGGACCCGGCCAATCGCTGGATGCGCGAGCAGATCATCGAGCTGTGTCAGCGGGTTACCGCGCAAGAACAGAACCTCGATAAAGCTTCAGCTTAAACGCTCAAATATCTGATTAATTTAAATAAAATCCTTAACGTTAAAGTTGATTCGAGCTTGAAACAGACTGTTTTGTGGTGGCGACTCATCAACGCGCCTGCTTGACGTAAACGTCAAGCAGGCCGTAGGTTAAGCCCTACGTCTATCGTTGAGCCCACCATGAGCAGCCAGACCTACAGCATTTCAGAACTCGCTCGCGAGCTGGACATCACCACCCGCGCCATTCGTTTCTATGAAGAACAAGGCATGCTCTGCCCCGAGCGACGCGGCATGGAACGCATCTATTCGGCGCGCGACAAGGTCACGCTGAAACTGATTCTGCGCGGCAAGCGCATCGGCTTTTCGCTGGCCGAGTGCAAGGAACTGATCTCGCTCTACGACCCCAGCGGCGATAACCAGAAGCAACTGCACACCATGCTCGGCAAGATCGCCGAACGTCGTGATCAGCTCGAACAGCAGTTACTGGACATACAGCAGATGCAGCTTGAACTCGATACGGCGGAAGAGCGCTGCCGTGCGGCACTGGATCGAACCGCCACTCCAACCTTATGACTTCAGGTAGCCTAGCCATGCCTTTGCCCACGTCCCTGCCCCAGCATGTAAGCCTTGTAGAAGTGGGTCCGCGCGATGGCCTGCAGAACGAATCACGCCCCATCAGCATCGCAGACAAGGTCCGTCTGGTGGACGACCTGACCGCCGCAGGGCTGGGCCACATCGAGGTCGGCAGCTTTGTCTCGCCCAAATGGGTACCGCAAATGGCCGGGTCCGCGCACGTCTTTGAACAGATTCAGCGCCGTGAAGGCGTTATCTATTCGGCGCTGGCACCCAACTTCAGAGGATTCGAAGACGCCCTGGCGGCTGGCGTGCGGGAAGTGGCGGTGTTCGCCGCTGCCTCCGAAGCGTTCTCGCAGCGCAACCTCAACTGCTCGATCAGCGAGAGCCTGGAGCGTTTCGCACCCATCATGGAGGCGGCGCGTCTGCATGGGCTGCGCGTCCGGGGTTACGTATCCTGCGTGCTGGGCTGCCCTTATGAAGGTCGTATCGCCCCCGAGCAAGTGGCTGCCGTCGCCAATGAACTGCACGCCATGGGCTGCTACGAGATCTCGCTGGGCGACACCATCGGCACCGGCACGCCCGGCGCAACCCATGCCCTGTTCAATACCGTGGCCGGTCAGATTCCACGCGGTAAGCTGGCGGGACACTTTCACGACACCTACGGTCAGGCGCTGGTGAATATCTACGCCAGCCTTGAGGAAGGGATTCACGTGTTCGACAGCTCTGTGGCGGGCCTTGGTGGCTGCCCTTATGCCAAGGGCGCCAGCGGCAACGTCGCGACCGAAGACGTGCTGTACATGCTCGAAGGCATGGGCATCGAAACCGGAGTCGATCTCGATCAGGTGATTCAGGCCGGCCAGCGTATCTGCGACGTGCTTGAGCGCAGCAACGGTTCGCGCGTAGCCAGGGCGCGCCTGTCTGCATGAGCGTGTCACCGGTCGGTAACCAAGTGCGACAACTTGTCACAGAGTGTTACCCTCCGTCGCGTCCTGTCGAGGCAAACGGGTAACACGGAAACAATCGACAACCCATTTAAAGGTCACGTGATGCAGCGAGACACCCGAAGCCCCGTATTTAAAGGGTTTCGTAAAACTGGCACGGGTCCTGCTATATCTCTGGTACAACAAAAATAAAAAAACACGCAGCAACCCAATAAAAACAATACGTACCGGCTCTGACACAACAAGAACAACACGGACAGAGGCGTAGCTAACAGATTTTTTTGGAGTGGATAGCTTTTCAGAACTGCTTGCCTGCAAGCCGTTCGCAACCAGACAGAGAACAATAAAACTGCCTCAAGGCGGGTACCAGACTGGTTGGATCACTACGATGAAAGTGTCATCAGCGCTCAAAAAAATACGTTTGCTTTTGGTCCCGCCTAGGGATCGCTCAAAAAAGATGTGAAGGGCAAGGCTGCCAAAAACAACAACAGGCCTCCCGAAAACAAAAAAAGAGCATAAAGAAGAAACCTTGAAGGGGAGCCCAGGCTCCCCTTCGTGCTTTCCGGCATTCGACATTCCCCTCACCCCCGCTGACTACCTGTTGCGATCAACGCCGACATTGACAGTGCCACGACGCAGGTTTACGTTAACGTAAAGGTCATAGCCTATCCGCCAAGAATAAAACAGGAACGCTACCCATGAGTTACCCCAGCCTGAACTTCGCCCTGGGCGAAACCATCGACATGCTGCGCGACCAGTTGCGGTCCTTCGTCAGCGCAGAACTTTCCCCACGCGCAGCGCAGATCGACAAAGACAACCTGTTCCCGGCTGATATGTGGCGAAAGTTTGGCGACATGGGTCTGCTGGGTATCACGGTCAGTGAAGAATACGGCGGCGCCGGTCTCGGCTATCTGGCTCATGTCGTGGCGATGGAAGAAATCAGTCGCGGCTCGGCCTCGGTAGCGCTTTCCTATGGTGCGCACTCGAACCTGTGTGTGAACCAGATCAATCGCAACGGCAACCCCGAGCAGAAAGCTCGTTATCTGCCGAAGCTGATCAGCGGCGAGCACGTTGGTGCACTGGCCATGAGCGAGCCCAATGCCGGTTCGGACGTGGTGTCGATGAAGCTGCGCGCCGACAAACGCGGCGATCGCTATGTGCTCAATGGCAGCAAGACCTGGATCACCAACGGCCCGGATGCCAACACTTACGTGATCTACGCCAAGACCGACCTGGAAAAGGCGGCCCACGGTATCAGCGCGTTCATCGTCGAGCGCGACTGGAAAGGCTTCTCCCGCAGCAACAAGTTCGACAAGCTCGGCATGCGTGGTTCCAACACCTGCGAGCTGTTCTTCGATGACGTCGAGGTGCCTGAAGAAAACCTGCTCGGCACGCTCGACGGCGGCGTCCGGGTGCTGATGAGCGGCCTGGATTACGAGCGCGTCGTGCTCTCTGGCGGCCCGACGGGAATCATGCAGGCCTGCATGGATGTGGTGGTGCCTTACATCCATGACCGCAAGCAGTTTGGCCAGAGCATCGGCGAGTTCCAGCTGATCCAGGGCAAGGTCGCCGACATGTACACCCAGCTCAACGCCAGCCGTGCCTACCTGTACGCCGTGGCGCAGGCCTGTGATCGTGGCGAAACCACCCGCAAGGACGCTGCAGGCGTGATCCTCTACAGCGCCGAACGCGCCACCCAGATGGCACTCGACACCATTCAGATCCTCGGCGGAAACGGCTATATCAACGAGTTTCCCGCAGGCCGTCTGCTACGCGACGCCAAACTCTATGAAATCGGCGCGGGCACCAGCGAAATTCGCCGCATGCTGATCGGCCGCGAACTGTTCAACGAAACCCGTTGATTCCGGAGTCCTTATGGCCATTCTGCATACCCGCATCAATCTCCGGGACCCGCAATTCGCGCTCAATCGCGCAGCGCTGCTGGAACAGGTTCATGAATTGCGTGCCTTGCTGAGCAAGGTTCAGCAAGGCGGCGGTCCCAAGGCGCAGGAGCGCCACACGTCGCGCGGCAAGCTATTGCCCCGTGACCGCATCAATCAGTTGCTGGACCTTGGTTCGCCGTTTCTGGAAATCGGCCAGTTGGCCGCCTACGAGGTTTACGGCGAAGACGTCCCGGCAGCGGGCGTGATCGCCGGAATCGGCAGGGTCGAGGGTGTCGAGTGCATGATCGTCGCCAACGACGCCACCGTCAAAGGCGGCTCGTACTATCCACTGACGGTCAAAAAGCACCTGCGTGCCCAGGCCATCGCCCAGCAGAACCGTCTGCCCTGCATCTATCTGGTGGATTCCGGCGGGGCCAATCTGCCGCGTCAGGACGAAGTGTTTCCGGACCGTGAACACTTTGGCCGCATCTTCTTCAATCAGGCCAATATGAGCGCTCAGGGCATTGCCCAGATCGCCGTGGTCATGGGTTCCTGCACCGCTGGCGGCGCTTACGTGCCTGCGATGGCCGACGAGGCGATCATGGTCCGTGAGCAGGCAACGATCTTTCTCGCCGGTCCGCCGCTGGTGAAGGCCGCCACTGGCGAAGTGGTCAGCGCCGAAGACCTGGGAGGTGCCGACGTGCATTGCCGGACCTCGGGCGTCGCAGACCATTACGCTGACAGCGATGAACACGCATTGGCATTGGCGCGGCGCTGCATCGCGAACCTGAACTGGCGCAAGCAGGGACAGCTGAATGTACAGACGCCCATTGACCCGCTGTACGCCAGCGACGAGCTGTACGGCATCATCCCGACCGATACCAAGCAACCGTTCGATGTGCGTGAAGTCATCGCCCGGCTGGTGGATGGGTCGGTGTTCGATGAGTTCAAGGCGCTGTTCGGCACCACACTGGTGTGCGGCTTCGCCCATTTGAAAGGCTATCCGGTCGCGATCCTGGCCAACAACGGCATTTTGTTCGCCGAGGCCGCGCAGAAAGGCGCGCATTTCATCGAACTGGCCTGCCAGCGCGGTATTCCCCTGCTCTTCCTGCAGAACATCACAGGCTTCATGGTCGGTCAGAAATACGAAGCAGGCGGCATCGCCAAGCATGGCGCCAAGCTGGTAACGGCTGTTGCTTGTGCGCGGGTGCCGAAATTCACCGTGATCATCGGCGGCAGTTTCGGCGCGGGCAATTACGGCATGTGTGGCCGCGCTTACGATCCGCGTTTTCTGTGGATGTGGCCCAACGCAAGAATCGGCGTGATGGGCGGCGAGCAGGCTGCTGGCGTGCTGGTGCAGGTCAAGTGCGAACAGGCCGAACGCAGCGGCCAGGCGTTCAGTGCACAACAGCAGGCCGAGCTGAAACAGCCGATCCTCGATCAATACGAGCATCAGGGCCACCCGTACTATTCCAGCGCCCGCCTGTGGGACGACGGCGTGATTGACCCGGCGCAGACCCGGGACATTCTTGCGCTTGCCCTCTCCGCTTCGCTCAACGCCCCTATCGAACCCACCACGTTCGGCCTGTTCCGAATGTAAGCCGGGAAATGACCATGACTGCCTTCGCGACAATAGAACTGATTGACGACCCACGCGGCTTCGCCACGCTGTGGCTGAACCGGCCGGACAAGAACAACGCCTTCAACGCGCAGATGATCCGCGAACTGATCCTGGCGCTGGACGAGGTCCAGAGCCAACCGGCCTTGCGTTTTCTGCTGGTGCGCGGTCGCGGCAAGCATTTCAGCGCTGGTGCCGATCTGGCCTGGATGCAACAGGCCGCAGAACTGGACTACAACACCAACCTGGACGACGCTCGGGAACTGGCCGAGCTGATGTACAACCTCGCCAAGCTGAAGATTCCTACGCTGGCCGTGGTGCAAGGTGCAGCCTTCGGCGGCGCACTGGGCCTGATCAGTTGCTGCGACATGGCAATCGCCGCTGACGATGCGCAGTTCTGCCTGTCCGAAGTGCGCATCGGCCTGGCGCCTGCGGTCATCAGCCCGTTCGTGGTTCAAGCCATCGGTGAACGCGCCGCACGGCGTTATGCGCTGACAGCGGAGCGCTTCAGTGCCGAGCGCGCGCAACAGATCGGCTTGATCGCCGAACACTACCCGCTGGCGACGCTGGACGAGCAGACCGCCCTTTGGGTCGATAACCTGCTGCTGAACAGCCCGCAAGCCATGCGCGCCAGCAAGGATCTGCTTCGCGAGGTCGGCAGCGGCGAGTTGACCCCAGCCCTGCGTCGTTACTGCGAAAGCGCCATCGCGCGCATCCGCACCAGTGCCGAAGGACAGGAAGGTCTGCGCGCCTTCCTGAACAAGCGCTCGCCCGGCTGGCAGGCGCAAGCCGATGACAGCGCCTCGTATGAAAAGGACTCGCAGTCATGAGCCATATTGAACTGAACACGCTGCTGGTTGCCAACAGAGGCGAAATTGCCTGCCGCATCATGCGCACGGCAAAGAAAATGGGCCTGACCACCGTTGCCGTACACAGCGCAACTGATCGGGACGCACGTCACAGTCGCGAAGCCGACATCTGCGTCGATCTGGGCGGCAGCAAGGCCTCGGAAAGCTACCTGATGATCGACAAGCTCATCGCCGCCGCCAAGGCCAGCGGAGCCCAGGCCATTCACCCCGGCTACGGTTTCCTCTCGGAGAACGCCGACTTTGCCCGTTCCATCGAAAACGCCGGGCTGATCTTTCTCGGCCCGCCCGCCTCGGCCATCAACGCCATGGGCAGCAAGTCGGCGGCCAAGTCCCTGATGGAAGACGCAGGCGTGCCACTGGTGCCGGGCTATCACGGTGCTGCACAGGACATCGAGACCTTTCGCGCCGCGGCAGAGCGTATCGGTTACCCGGTCCTGCTCAAAGCCACAGCCGGTGGTGGCGGCAAGGGCATGAAGGTGGTCGAGCAGGACAGCGAACTGGCCGAAGCCCTGGCCTCTGCCCAGCGTGAAGCTTTGTCCTCTTTTGGCGACTCGCGCATGCTGGTCGAAAAATATGTGCTTCAGCCACGGCATGTGGAGATTCAGGTATTTGCCGATCAACACGGCCATTGCCTGTACCTGAACGAGCGCGACTGTTCGATTCAGCGTCGTCACCAGAAAGTCGTCGAGGAAGCGCCCGCCCCCGGCCTTTCGCCCGAGCTGCGGCGGGCCATGGGTGAAGCGGCGGTCAAGGCGGCACAAGCCATCGGTTATGTGGGTGCGGGCACAGTGGAGTTTCTGCTGGATGCACGCGGCGAGTTCTTCTTCATGGAGATGAATACCCGCCTGCAGGTCGAACACCCGGTCACCGAATACATCACCGGCCTCGATCTGGTGGAATGGCAGATCCGCGTGGCACGCGGTGAACCGCTGCCCATCAGCCAGGCGCAGGTTCCGCTGATCGGCCACGCCATCGAGGTACGGCTGTACGCCGAAGACCCGGCCAATGATTTTCTGCCCGCGACCGGAAAGCTCGAGCTGTATCGAGAATCGACACCCGGCTTCGGACGCCGCGTAGACAGCGGTGTCTGCGAAGGCGACGGCATCTCGCCGTTCTACGACCCAATGCTCGGCAAGCTGATTGCCTGGGGTGAAAACCGTGAGGAAGCGCGCCTGCGCCTGCTCGGCATGCTCGATGAGTTTGCAGTCGGTGGCGTGCGGACCAACCTGACGTTCCTGCGCCGGATCATCGCGCACCCGGCCTTCGCCGCTGCCGAGCTGGATACCGGGTTCATCCCCCGCTATCAGGCTCAGTTGCTGCCCGAACAACGGCCATTGTCCGAGGATTTTTGGCAGGCCGCTGCTGAAGCCTTCAGGCAGAGCGAACCCGGACGCCTCCGCGAAGACGACCCCGCCTCGCCATGGAGCGCCAGGTCTGGTTTTCGCGCAGGTATGCCGGCTGAAATCGACCTGCATCTGGAGTGCAATGGCGACCGCAAAAGGCTTCGGCTGCGTAACGACAGCGAATCACGGTATCGGTTGAACTCAGAGACGCTGAGTGTCGAAACGGGCGGTGTCAGGCTTCAGCATCTGGCCATTCGTCGAGGTACCAGCCTGTACCTGAAATGGCACGGCGAGCCCTTCACGGTCACCCAGCCAGACCCGATCGCCCAGGCCGGACTGATCGGTAACCTGCACGGCGGTCTGACAGCTCCCATGAACGGCAGCATTGTTCGAGTGCTCATGGAGCCCGGGCAGTCTGTCGAAGCCGGAACGCTGCTGGTGGTGCTGGAGGCCATGAAAATGGAACACAGCATCCGCGCAGCTACAGCGGGCGTGGTCACGGCGCTGCACTGCCGCGAGGGCGACATGGTCAATGAAGGGGCTGTGCTGGTCACCCTCGATGAATCGCCATCCGTTCAGCAACCTGCCTGAAAGCCAGGAAAGCCACCAAAGCACAGCAGCGTGCGGCCAGAGCTCATGGCGCACGCTGCTGATAACAGACCGGAATGAAGGCTTATCGGCCCATCATGCTGACGGCTTGCCGGGTCGCATCCGTGGTTCGGGTCGCGAGCTTGCGCACTTCGTCAGCGACTACTGCAAACCCGCGCCCTGCTTCACCGGCCCGCGCCGCTTCGATGGCAGCGTTCAACGCCAGCAGATTGGTCTGGCTCGCAATGCTCTCGATGGTGCTGACGATCTGGGAAAGCTGCGCCAGGTTTTCCTCCAGATTGCGCTGATGCTGGGATTCCGCCTCACGAAGCGCCTCCTGCTCATGCAGAACATGCACATCAACCAAAGCACCTACCACGCGAAGTGGCGCGCCAGTCGCATCGCGCTTGGTCTGCCCACGAGCCCTGAACCAGCGATACTCTCCGCTCTTCATCTTCAATCGGTACTCGATGTCGAACGGCGTCTTGCCGCTGCGATCGTTCAGGTGAGCACCAAAAGAATTGAGGCTGCGCTCCTTGTCCTCGGGATGCAGCCTGGACGCCCAGCTGTCCAGCACATCGGGAAACTCTTCGACAGTCTCGAAGCCTAGAAGCCTTCTGAACTGAGGTGACCACCAGAAGGGGTTTCGAGGATTGACCGGATCACCAGCGATAACCTCCATGTCCCACAGGCCATCAGAGAGCATTTCACGCGCCAGTTCGAAGCGGGTGATGATGACGTCATGAGCGCGGTCGCGTTCGAGCTCGTCCTGAATGTCTCGCAGTGAACCTGCCACACGCAGCGGGACCCCATGGGCGTCGCGCAGTGTTTCGCCTTGCGCATAAAACCAGCGGTAGGTGCCATTCTTCATGGCGAGGCGATTTTTGACCTTGTAGGGCGTACGGCCGGTCTTGTCGTTAAGGTGCCGTGCGAACGCATCCAGCGTGGCTTGCTTGTCTTCCGGATGAAGTCGGTCCGCCCAGCTCGCCAGCACATTGGGGAAGTCGCGTTCGTCGTTGAATCCCAATAAGGTGCGCAACTGCTGAGACCACCAGAACCGATTCTTCGGATTCACAGGATCGCCCGCCACGACCTCCATGTCCCAAAGCCCCTCACTGGAAGCGAGATTCACCAGATCGAATCGGGTTTCATACGCAGTAGCGCTCGACGCAGCCTCCCCCAGCATAAGCCGAGCCTGCTCGAGTTCAATCTCCAGCGAACGAATGCGATCCTGCGCCTGCAGGTTGGTTGTTTCGATGTGGTTCCAGGCTTCAGTCACGCCTGCGGCTTCGGCGCAACCTGCGACATTTGGCTTGCCGCCACTCACGATGGCCGAAACCAGCTGCTTGAGCGCAGCACGATCGCGGCGCCAGAAAGGAAAAAAGGACATTGATTGCTCACTCTTCAGACGTTGACAGCCACCTCCTTTGGCCCAGTGCCACTAGATCGTCATGGAAAACGAAAACTGAAGGGATGAGCGTACAACTTCATACAAAATCTTGAGGGAGATGCACTCGCCAGAAACGAAAACGCCCTGAACAGGTCAGGGCGTTTTCCGGGAAAGGAACAGCTTAGTAGTAAGCGTTTTCTTTCTGGGTATGGTCGGTCACATCCCGTACACCCGACAGCTCTGGAATACGCTCCAGCAGGGTACGTTCGATGCCTTCCTTCAGGGTGACATCGGCCTGACCGCAGCCCTGGCAACCGCCGCCGAACTGCAGAACAGCGATGTTCTGGGTGTCTTCCTCGACCACGTCGATCAACGTAACCTGACCGCCGTGGCTGGCGAGCCCCGGATTGATTTCGGTTTGCAGGTAGTAGTTGATCCGCTCGTTGATCGGACTGTCGGCGTTGACCATCGGCACCTTGGCGTTAGGTGCCTTGATGGTCAGTTGGCCGCCCATACGGTCGGTGGCGTAATCGACGACAGCGTCGTCCAGAAAGGCTTCGCTGAAACCGTCGATCCAGGCCGTGAAGCTCTTGAGGCCAATCGCCTTGTCTTCCGGCTTTTCTTCGCCCGGCTTGCAATAGGCGATGCAGGTTTCGGCGTACTGAGTGCCAGGTTGGGTAATAAACACGCGGATGCCGATGCCCGGGGTGTTCTGCTTTTCCAGCAGATCGGCCAGATAATCGTGGGCGGCATCGGTAATAGTGATAGCGGTCATGAAAATTCCTCGCAGACGTGCCAGCAGTTTACGCCAATCGAGTGCGCCGCACAAAGTCCTAGTATTCTTGTCGGAAAAGAGCCCGTCGGAAATGGACCCATCAGGAAAGCGCCCTGGCGGGCTGCACGGCGCGGCGCGCGTCCAGCCAGTCCTTGAGACGACGATACATCCCCTTCTCGATCCACTCATAACTCAGCCATGCGCCAATGGCGATGACCGGCACACAGAATGCGAACACCAGATAAGGGCTCAGACCGTAGCGCTGCGCCATCAGCAACCCTGCGTACAGCACCAGCACATGCAACAGGTACACCGAATACGAGCAATCGCCGAGCACCTTGAGCAGTCGACTGCCACGGAAGTAGGGTTCCAGCGAAATACAGGACAATACAATCAGTGCGCTGGGCAGTCCCCAGTTCAGCAGGCGCTGGTCATTGGTCAGGTGATTGATGGCGTACAGACCGACCGCGATACCCGCCAACGGCAGCCAGAGCGCCTCCTTGATCCAGCCACGGCGATACAGAATGCCGATGCCGATACCCAGCAGAAACTCGTAAATAATGTCGTTGCCGTAGAAGCGGCTGATCACCCCCGCACGCGCCAGCACCTCACTGACACCGAACAGCGCCGCTGCGATGATCAGCGGCCGATGGCGCTGTCTGAACAGAAATACCATGCTGAACAGCAGGTAAAAGAACATTTCGTAATTGAGCGTCCAGCCCACGTTCAGCGTGGGGTACAAGCCGTAACCGCCGGGATTTTCGGAGGGAATAAAGATCAGCGACAGCATGAAGTTCTGCCAGCCGATGACCTGGTGCGGCAACATGGGCGCCGCAGCCAGCAGCAACAGCGCCATGGCGGCGGTATACAGCCAGTACGCAGGGACGATACGAATCAGACGATGCAGGATGAAACGACTAGCGGGCATGTCGCTTTTCTGGGTAGAAAGGAAGATCACCAGTCCGCTGATCACGAAAAAGATATCGACGCCGACGGCGCCTTTGGAGACAAAGAATTCGCCAATGGGACCACTGGCCTTGAAGTCGTAAAAAATCTGCATGAAGTGATGACATACCACCACCCATGCTGCGAACGCCCGCAGGGCCTGTACCGAAATCAACATTGAAAAACCTCTACTGCCTGACTTTCAACTCAACCAGCAACCCGGGCTCGCGTCAGCGACAGGTTCCATGGCGCGCCCCCCCTCGGACCGCATTTTTGAAAAAAAGATCGTAGAAAACGGGATTCGTTCAGGTTTGCAGAGATGGCCGCAGGCCATATATCTCATGGCCTGCAGGCGGAAACGTACGGATTCAGAGGTTTTCGTAGCGGTTCATGTCGAGCACCGCCGCTTCACGCGGCGCAGTTTCCTGAATATAGCGGTTCAGGTCGTGGAAGTACGTCCAGAACAGCGGATGCGTCCGCCGGATGCCCCACCGCTGGACGATCTGTTCAAAGCTCGCCTGATCCTTGCTCTGCTGCATCGCATCGACGAACGCGGGCACTTCGGCAGCCGGCACGTTGAACATGAAGTTCGGGTAACTGCTGAGCACACCGGGATAAATGCTCAGCGTGTCCAGCCCCGGAATATAGCGGTAGGACTCACCCAGCAAGAACGCCACGTTGGTGTGGGCGCGGTTGCGCAACATGCTGTACATCTCCCGCTTGCCGGTGCCGTCCTCGATACGCAGCATCGTCGCTTCGGGCAACTGGTCGATGACCTTGAGCCCCGCAGCGGGACGCGACGTCAACCGGCTGAGCGCCTGCTCCGCCTGGGCAAAGCTGCTGCTCAGGCCCGGACGCGAACAAAACGCGCCATCACAGCGATTGATCGGATCGGGCGACGCATTGAGCGGGCCGACCCGCTGAATCAGCTTGTTGGCGAAGTCACGTACCGGGCTTTTCTTGTCCAGGCCGATGCCTGTGGGGGTGTCGTCGTCGATGTCCTGATAATCCAGCCACATCTTGACCTTGCCACTGTCCTGATACAGATCACCGAGCAGACCTTCGCGCAGGTCGGCAGGCATCAGGCGCAGGAAGTTGATTTCCGCGCCATTGCGGATCAGGTCGAAATACAGCCGCGTCTGGGCCTGATGCGAGACATTGCCATAGACGTCGAAATTGACCGCCAACTGGTAATAGGTGCGTTCCAGCAACGGGTAATCGAACAGCCACATTGAATGCGGCACGTCGCCGATCAGCCCCTTGGTCACCGAAGCACTGTCGAAATGGCGGAAGACGGTCAACAGTGCGTTGTCATTTCCGGTCCACAAATCGCCCCAGCCCGGTGGCGGTTTCTTCGCGTAGGTGTCGCGCCGCAGGTTCTCGTAGGCATTGCGACGATCACGATAGGACAGCCAGAGGCTCAGCACACTGCCGACGTTATCGTTCTGCCCGGGCATGGCCAGTAACGGCGTCGCCTCGCCCCGGTAAACCGCATCAGTCACGTAACGGTCGTGTCCGGGTTCCTGGAACATGACCCAGAACTGATCGCGGATCACGTCGGTAGCGATCTGCCCACGACAGACTGGGCCACGGATGAAGGTGCGCACGAAGTACTCGGCGTTATCGAGCATGAACTCATAACGCGCCTCGGCCGGAATGGCCTCGAAGGTCTGAAACGGATTGGCCCGATGTCCCGGACCGTAGCCGGGCAAGGCGTTGACCTTCCAGTCGTTGGCGTAGAACAGTTGCTTGACCCGGGCCATCTTCTGCGGGCTCAGCACGTAGGTGATATGGGTCTTGTGGACGATCACGCCCTGCACCGGCACCAGACGGTAGTAGACGTTACTGCCCGGATCATCGTTGGGGCGCCGCGTGGCAATCAGGTCAATCGGCTTGCCGGTTGGTGTTCGTGAGCGCACCCACTGATAGAAATGCCCCGCCGCGCCGTCTTCAAAGTAGATGTGGGCCAGAAACAGATGCTCGAACAGCCAGCGACCGACCAGCGCCTGATTGGCACCGGGCTGATTGAGCAGGTTTTCCCAGGCAAGAATCTGACTTGCCTCGGTGACCGTCGGCGTGATCGTCTGCGACTCAACCGGGGCGCCGGCGGCCAGCCAGCGCTGCAGCGTCTGGTATTCGGCGTCGGTCAGTCCTGCAACCGCCAGCGGCATGCCCTGCTGGGCATGCGCGGCCGCGTAGGCATTGAACTCGCCGGGCAGCGGGCAGACGTTTTCACGATTAATGCCCAGTGCAATGGTGTCCGGAATCTTGCTATTGGCAGGTAATGGCGCACTGCGCCCCAATTCCAGCATGCGCGCCATCAGCGCCGCCTGACTGCCCTGTGCATCCAGCACCGAGTAGAAGCCCTTGCCGCGCCACGCGTCGGTGTCGCGAGCGTCATAGAACAGACGGGTCGGCGCGGCGGCCTCGGTGCGCTCACCCTGATAGACCGGTATCTTGCTGGCGCCGCGACTGACGCCCTCGCCACTGCCCAGATTCAACTGACAAGGCGCGTCGTTGCAGGCATGACAGGCCACGCACTTTTCGGTGAGGATCGGTTGAATATCCCGCACGTAGGAAATGGCAGGCGACGAGACCGGAGGCGGTGTCTGGGCCTGAAGCACGCAGCAGGAAAAGAGCAGGACAATGCCTGCCAGCAAGCGGTGCGGCATGGAAACCGGGCTCTGAGAGTAAAAGCCGATGATTCTACAAGGCTATACACCGCCTCAACATGAACGATTTTCATGCAAAAGCCCCGACAACACCAAATCCGTTCCGGTTTGCTATTATCGCCTTCTTTAAGTATCGACCTTCTCAAGGTAGCCCTCATGTCCGACCGTAGCGCCCGCCATCAAGCCTTCATCAATGCTCTGAAACAAAGGATCCTGATCCTCGATGGCGGCATGGGCACGATGATCCAGAGCTACAGGCTTGAGGAGCAGGACTACCGTGGCAAGCGTTTCGCCGACTGGCCGAGCGACGTCAAGGGTAACAACGACCTGTTGATCCTGACGCGCCCGGACGTGATCGGCGCCATCGAGAAGGAATACCTGGACGCCGGGGCCGACATTCTCGAGACCAACACCTTCAACGCCACTCAGGTGTCCCAGGCCGATTACGGCATGGAATCCATCGTTTATGAGCTGAACGTCGAAGGCGCTCGCCTGGCGCGCAAGGTCGCGGATGCCAAGACCCTTGAAACCCCGGACAAACCGCGCTTTGTCGCAGGCGTGCTCGGCCCGACCAGCCGGACCTGCTCGCTGTCGCCTGACGTCAACAATCCCGGCTACCGCAACGTCACCTTCGATGAGCTGGTGGAAAACTATACCGAAGCCACGCGCGGCCTGATCGAGGGCGGCGCGGACCTGATCCTGATCGAAACCATTTTCGACACCCTCAACGCCAAGGCCGCGATTTTCGCCGTGCAAGGCGTGTTCGAAGAACTGGGCTTCGAGCTGCCGATCATGATTTCCGGGACCATCACCGACGCGTCCGGCCGCACCTTGTCCGGCCAGACCACCGAAGCGTTCTGGAACTCCATCAGTCACGCCAAGCCGATCTCGGTCGGTCTGAACTGCGCACTGGGCGCCAGCGAACTGCGTCCTTATCTGCAGGAACTGGCCAACAAGGCCAACACCCATGTGTCCGCGCACCCGAACGCCGGTCTTCCCAATGCCTTCGGTGAATACGACGAGCTGCCGAGCCAGACTGCAAAAATCATCGAGGAATTCGCCGAAAGCGGGTTCCTGAACATCGTCGGCGGCTGCTGCGGCACCACGCCCGCACACATCAAGGCCATCGCCCAGGCCGTTTCCGGCTATGCGCCGCGTCAGATCCCGGACATCCCCAAGGCCTGTCGCCTGTCGGGGCTCGAGCCGTTCACCATCGATCGCCAGTCGCTGTTCGTCAACGTCGGCGAGCGCACCAACATCACCGGTTCCGCCCGCTTCGCCCGCCTGATCCGTGAAGACAACTACACCGAAGCACTGGAAGTCGCCCTGCAGCAGGTCGAGGCCGGTGCGCAGGTGATCGACATCAACATGGACGAAGGGATGCTGGACTCGAAGAAGGCGATGGTGACCTTCCTCAACCTGATCGCAGGCGAACCGGACATTTCCCGTGTGCCGATCATGATCGATTCCTCGAAATGGGAAGTGATCGAAGCGGGCCTGAAATGCATCCAGGGCAAGGGCATCGTCAACTCCATCAGCATGAAGGAAGGCGTCGAGCAGTTCATTCACCACGCCAGACTCTGCAAGCGTTACGGCGCGGCGGTAGTGGTCATGGCCTTCGACGAACAGGGCCAGGCCGACACCGAGGCGCGCAAGAAGGAAATCTGCAAACGCTCTTACGACATTCTGGTCAATGAAGTCGGCTTCCCGCCGGAAGACATCATCTTCGACCCGAACATCTTCGCCATTGCCACCGGCATCGAAGAGCACAACAACTACGCCGTAGACTTCATCAACGCCTGCGCCTACATCCGCGACGAGCTGCCGTATGCGCTGACCTCCGGCGGTGTGTCCAACGTATCGTTCTCGTTCCGGGGCAACAACCCGGTGCGCGAGGCCATTCACTCGGTTTTCCTGCTGCACGCCATCCGCAACGGCCTGAGCATGGGTATCGTCAACGCCGGCCAGCTGGAAATCTACGACCAGATCCCGGCGGAACTGCGCGACTGCGTGGAGGATGTGGTGCTAAACCGCAACCCCGAAGGCACCGATGCGTTGCTGGCGATTGCCGACAAGTTCAAGGGCGATGGCAGCGTCAAGGAAGCCGAAACCGAGGAATGGCGCAGCTGGCCCGTGAATCAGCGCCTGGAACACGCGCTGGTCAAGGGCATCACCACCCACATCGTCGAAGACACCGAAGAGTCGCGCCAGTCGTTCAACCGCCCTATCGAAGTGATCGAAGGCCCGCTGATGTCTGGCATGAACGTGGTCGGCGACCTGTTCGGTTCCGGCAAGATGTTCCTGCCCCAAGTGGTCAAATCCGCCCGCGTGATGAAACAGGCCGTGGCGCACCTGATTCCCTTCATCGAATTGGAAAAAGGCGACAAGCCGGAGGCCAAGGGCAAGATTCTGATGGCCACGGTCAAAGGCGACGTGCATGACATCGGCAAGAACATCGTCGGCGTGGTGCTGGGCTGTAACGGCTATGACATCGTCGACCTGGGCGTGATGGTGCCTGCGGAGAAAATCCTCCAGGTGGCCCGCGAAGAGAAATGCGACATCATCGGCCTGTCCGGCCTGATCACGCCTTCGCTGGACGAAATGGTGCATGTCGCCCGGGAAATGCAGCGTCAGGACTTCCACCTGCCACTGATGATCGGTGGCGCAACCACGTCCAAGGCCCACACTGCGGTCAAGATCGAACCCAAGTACAGCAATGACGCAGTCATCTACGTGACCGACGCATCGCGTGCCGTGGGCGTTGCCACTCAACTGTTGTCCAAAGAGTTGAAGCCCGCCTTCATCGAGAAGACGCGCCTGGACTACATCGAAGTGCGCGAGCGCACCTCGGCACGCAGTTCGCGCACCGAACGCCTGAGCTACGGCGCTGCCGTTGCGAAAAAGCCGCAGTTCGACTGGGAACACTACACCCCTGCCCGGCCGACCTTCACCGGCACCCGGGTACTGAACGACATCGACCTGAACGTCCTGGCCGACTACATCGACTGGACGCCGTTCTTCATCTCCTGGGATCTGGCCGGCAAATACCCGCGCATCCTGACCGACGAAGTGGTTGGCGAGGCTGCCACCGCGCTGTTCGCCGACGCTCAGCAGATGCTGCGCAAGCTGATCGACGAAAAACTGATCAGCGCCCGCGCCGTGTTCGGCTTCTGGCCGGCCAATCAGGTTGATCACGATGATCTGGAAGTCTATGGCGAAGACGGCAAGCCGCTGGCAAAACTGCATCACCTGCGCCAGCAGACCATCAAGCCAGACGGCAAGCCCAACTACTCGCTCGCCGACTTCGTGGCGCCGAAGAGCAGCGGCCTGACCGACTACATCGGTGGCTTCATCACCACCGCAGGCATCGGTGCCGAGGAAGTGGCCAAGGCTTATCAGGACAACGGCGACGACTACAACTCGATCATGGTCAAGGCCCTGGCCGACCGTCTGGCCGAAGCGTGTGCCGAGTGGCTGCACCAGCAGGTGCGCAAGGATTACTGGGGTTACGCAAAGGACGAGGCGCTGGACAACGAAGCCCTTATCAAAGAGCAGTACATGGGCATTCGCCCGGCGCCAGGCTATCCGGCGTGCCCGGATCACACCGAAAAAGGCACCCTGTTCGCCTTGCTGGACCCGCTGCCGGAAGGCACGCCCGAGCACACCCCTGGCCGCAGCGGCGTGTTCCTGACCGAACACTACGCCATGTTCCCGGCGGCGGCGGTCAGCGGCTGGTACTTTGCCCATCCTCAAGCGCAGTACTTCGCAGTCGGCAAGATCGACAAGGATCAGATCGAGAGCTACACCGCCCGTAAAGGTCAGGACCTCAGCGTGACCGAGCGCTGGCTGGCACCGAACCTGGGTTACGACGAGTAAGCCGCAGCAATGTCAGACCGTCGCCGGGCACGAGTCGTTATACACAAGTCCGCCTCGACACTGATCGTGCCCATCGCTCTGCGTGGGTATGCCTCCCGTGACGCTCCGCGTCACAAATGGCACAGACTGTGGATTCAGTGAGCCGAGCGCATGACGTGGATAACGCTGGAGCTTGGGCACATATCTGCGCCACATTCGAGAGCGGACGCGGAGCGTCCTGGGAGGCATTCCCACGCGGAGCGTAGGAACGATCAGCGTGATCTCAAGCACGCCGATCATGCCCATGCTTGTGCTCAGCGTTATACCCGAGTCTTGCTGCGACCACGGACTGTGGGAGGCGGCTTGCCGGCGATGCTTTTTCTGAAGCGACCTGTCAGTGACTGAACTGACGCCATCGCCGGCAAGCCGCCTCCCACGGGTATGCATTCAGTCAGACACTTTCGTTTTGCCCCCCGTTTTGCGCGCGTTGCGACTTGTGTATAACGATGAGCGCCGGGCAATCCGGCGACGAGCTGCTCACCGCCGCAATGCTGCCTTGGCTAAGCTGAAGAGGCATTGGCAGGTGAGTGTTATGGACGAACCATCCGACGACGCTTCCAAAAACAAGGCACCCACGTTCAGGCAGATGCTGCACAGCGTTCTGGCAGCCGCGTTTGGCGTGCAGAGCGGCAAGAATCGCGAGCGTGATTTCACCTACGGCAAGCCTGCGCACTTTTTGCTGCTGGGGTTGTTGTTCACCGTGATTTTCGTTGCGATCCTGTTTGGCATCGTGCAACTGGTGCTTTACCTGGCGCTGGAATGAGCGTCCGGCAACATGTTTTTCAGTGAGAACGGTGAGTCTTCACCCGTCGCGCTCACGTTGAACGCCTGAACGTCGAGCCGGTAGCCTTCGTTTCGGGTCGCCTCCAGAAAACGCTGGGCATCCTGCCGTTCAACCAGATGCAGCACCTCGACGGTCCTCGCCCCGGCCTGCAGGTGAGTCTGTCGATGAGCCGTGTCATAGCGGTGCAACAGGATGATCGCCCAGCCGCCAAGGGTAAAGTGCCCGGTTGCGACGACACTGAGACGCCCATCCAACTGCGCCTGCAGTGACATGGAGGTGCCATTGATCGCACTGAACAGAACGTCCTTGCCCGGCTGGCCGCCCCGCTCGCGCAACGCGTCCATGGCGCCGAAGGCCATTTGTTCATTGGCGGACCAGACCAGACGAATGTCCGGATAGCGGTTGAACAAAACCCGCGCCTGCTCGAGCGCCCGATATCGCAACCAGCCACTGAGCACGATCTGACGCAGATGGACTTCAGGGTGCTCGGCGAGCGCACGACGCAGACCTTGTTCGCGATACAACGAGACGGGCGTGGTGTTGGTGCCGGAAAACGCCAGCATCTCCACCGTCCCGCCTCCTGGCTGATGCGGATAAAGACTGATAAGGCGTTTGGCAGTCAGGTAACCGCCCTCTTCGTCATTGCCGACCAGACTGCCGATAAAGTCGGGATAACGCATGGGAAGGTCACCGATGATACGAATCTGGTCTGCCGTGAGGGTGTTGTTCACAGCAAACAGTTTGACCCCACTGCCCAGCGACAAACGCAGAATCTCCGGGGCGACGTTGAGCTCGTTGGAGAACAGCAGATAATCGGGACGTGCCTTGCCCTGCAGCGTTTCGCGCGCCATGGCGAGCAGCTTGCGGGTGTCGCGGTCGGAATACAGCACCGTCAGCGTCATGTCGGTGGTGCGGGCTGCCGATTGCATGACCCGGACATAGCTGCGCCAATACCCGTCGCTCTCCGTGCCGGGACTGATAAACACCACCGTGGCTGCCCACGCCGAACTCGCCCACAGCCAGCCCATCAGGACCGCCAGACGAACCACGAACACCTTCATATATCCAGACCCTGAACCGCAGAATTGATCGCGCTATGGCAGATCTATCGGCGGCAACGGTCGGCTTCTGGAGCGTGTGCAGCAAATTCTCCGGGCGCTGCTATCGCCCGCTGACCCAGAACACGGCGGCACCTACGGCCAGCAGGATAATAAAGAGAATGGCCCAGGCATCCACAGAGCTGTCGGGCTTGGTCGTTTTGGGGTGCTTGCTCATCGCATCGCCTCTTGTCGGTCTTATGGGTGATTGCATATGAAAGGACTGAAGCAGGCTCTTCAGACAGTGATAACCGTCAGTTAAGTCGACAGTTGCCCACACGGCAAGCAAGGGTATGT
Organism: Pseudomonas viridiflava; assembly: GCF_900184295.1. Lineage (NCBI taxonomy): Bacteria > Pseudomonadati > Pseudomonadota > Gammaproteobacteria > Pseudomonadales > Pseudomonadaceae > Pseudomonas > Pseudomonas viridiflava. The sequence goes on along the minus strand of NZ_LT855380.1, from coordinate 2,784,309 downwards.
TCAAACCCTTCAACGCTTATCGCTTTTAGTGATTTGCATATATATAAACATCACTTTTATCGATATCTGCAAACTGCTATCGTCGCCTCCGCTCCGTAGGGAGTGCGCGACCGTGCGCGCAGAATTGATCAGATGACGCAGTGGCTGCCTGCAATCGACCGCAGCGGCCCTGCTTCATTACGAAGCCTGAGAACAGGACCTATATGTACGTATACGACGATTACGATCAGAGGATCATCGAGGACCGCGTCAAGCAGTTCCGGGATCAGACCCGACGCTACCTGGCCGGGGAACTGAGCGAGGAAGAGTTTCGACCGTTGCGCCTGCAAAACGGTCTCTATGTCCAGCGTTTCGCCCCGATGCTGCGCGTGGCCGTTCCTTACGGCCAGTTGACCTCGCGCCAGGCGCGCATGATGGCGAAGATCGCCCGCGATTTCGACAAGGGTTACGCCCACATCAGTACTCGCCAGAACGTGCAGTTCAACTGGCCGGCGCTGGAAGATGTGCCGGACATTCTCGCTGAACTGGCCACCGTGCAGATGCACGCCATTCAGACCAGCGGCAACTGCCTGCGCAACGTGACCACCGATCAGTTTGCCGGTGTCGCAGCAGACGAACTGGTCGACCCGCGTCCATGGTGCGAAATTGTTCGCCAGTGGACCACTTTCCACCCGGAATTCGCTTACCTGCCGCGCAAGTTCAAGATCGCGATCAACGGTTCGAGCGGCGACCGCGCGGCCATCGAAGTGCATGACATCGGCCTTGAGCCGCTGCGCAACGAAGCCGGCGAGCTGGGCTTCCGCGTGCTGGTCGGCGGCGGCCTGGGCCGTACGCCCGTGGTCGGTGCCTTTATCAATGAATTCCTGCCGTGGCAGGACCTGTTGAGCTACCTCGACGCCATCCTGCGTGTGTACAACCGCTATGGCCGTCGCGACAACAAGTACAAGGCGCGGATCAAGATTCTGGTCAAGGCGCTGACCCCTGAAGTGTTCGCCGAGAAAGTCGAAGCGGAAATGACTCACCTGCGCGGCGGCCAGACCACACTGACCGAAGCCGAGGTTGAGCGCGTTTCGAAGCACTTCATCGACCCGCAATACAAGGCTCTGGCCGATCAGCACGCCGAACTGGCCGCGCTGGATGCCCAGCACCCTGGCTTCGCTCGCTGGCGCCAGCGCAACGTGTTCGCACACAAGAAGCCTGGCTATGTTGCCGTGACCCTGTCGCTCAAGCCGACCGGTGTTGCACCGGGTGACGTGACCGACAAGCAGCTGGACGCCATTGCAGACCTGGCTGATCGCTACAGCTTCGGCGAGCTGCGTACGTCCCACGAGCAGAACATCATTCTGGCGGACGTCGAGCAGACCGAACTGTTCACGCTGTGGAGCGAACTGCGCGAAAACGGCTTCGCCACGCCGAACATCGGCCTGCTGACCGACATCATCTGCTGCCCTGGCGGCGATTTCTGCTCGCTGGCCAACGCCAAGTCGATCCCGATTGCGGAATCGATCCAGCGCCGCTTCGATGATCTGGATTACCTGTTCGACATCGGCGAACTGGACCTGAACATTTCCGGCTGCATGAACGCCTGCGGTCACCACCACGTCGGCCATATCGGCATCCTGGGCGTGGACAAGAAAGGTGAAGAGTTCTATCAGGTTTCGCTGGGTGGCAGCGCCAGCCGCGATGCCAGCCTGGGCAAGATCCTCGGCCCGTCCTTCGCTCAGGACGCCATGCCGGATGTCATCGAGAAGCTGATCGACGTGTATGTCGAGAAACGCAACGAAGACGAGCGTTTCATCGACACCTATCAGCGTATCGGCATTGACCCTTTCAAGGAGCGCGTCTATGCAGCGAATCATTAAGAACAACGAAGTCATCGACGAGACCTGGCACCTGTTGCCCAAGGACACGACCTTCGACAGCCTGTCCAACTGTGACGACCTGATCGTGCCGTTGTCGCTGTGGCGCGAACATGGTCATGCGCTCAAGGCGCGTGATGGCGGTCTGGGTGTGTGGCTGGACAGTGACGAAGAAGCCGAGGAAATCGGCGCTGACGTCGATCAGTTCCAGGTCATCGCCCTGAACTTCCCGGCCTTCACAGACGGGCGCAACTTCTCCAACGCGCGCCTGCTGCGTGACCGCTACGGTTACAAGGGTGAGCTGCGCGCCATCGGCGACGTACTGCGCGACCAGTTGTTCTACATGCGCCGCTGCGGCTTCGACGCCTTTGCCATACGTCCCGACAAGGACCCGTACGAAGCGCTGGAAGGCCTCAAGGACTTCTCGGTGACCTACCAGGCCGCGACCGACGAGCCACTGCCTCTGTTCCGTCGCCGCTGATTGCGCTGACCCGCTGAAACAAAAAAGCACGGGCCTTCATTGAAGGTCCGGGCTTTTTAGTTGTGGCTTGCAAAGGGTTCGTGCCTCGGCTCTGCACTGCATCCTGAAGCGGACGCGGAGCGTCTTGGGCGGCATTCCCAAGCGGAGCGCTCGTCGTTATACACAAAAGTCTGCCTCAACCCTGATCGTGCCCACGCTCTGCGTGGGTATGCCGCCCGTGACGCTCCGCGTCACACATGTCACAGACTGCGGATTCAGTGAGCCGAGCGCATGGCTCAAGTCACCTTTTCGCCCCTCGGCGACCTACTTTGAGGGGCCAAAGTAGGCAAAGCCCGCTGCTCCGGTTCCGGCCCCGGCTTCGCCGGGGTTCCTTCGTCCTGACACTGATTCGGGGGTCGCTGCAAATGGGCCATCCATGGCCCAGTGCAGCTCAATCGGCATCCATGCCGATTGCCCCCCGAATCAGCGCCAGGACTCAGCCTTCACCCACGTCGCGTTCTGCAGTGTTCTCACCATCGCACTACAAAAGCACATCAGTGGGGCTGCCTCTCCGGATAGCCAGATGATTTGTGTATAACGATGAGCACGGAGCGGAGGAAAGATCCATGTGAGGACCTCTACTGATCGTGCCCATCGCTCTGACCGGAGAAGCAACGATCACCAGAACCGCTGCTGCGTCAGCCGCCCCCACCACTTGGCAACCAAACCATCTGCCGATGCAGCCGCTGCCATGCCCATGCGCTCCTGCAGGCTCTTGCGCTGTACGTAGTGCAGATGGAACACGTCGGCATCCTTGGCACGCTCGGCCAGGTACTCGTCACTGGTCTTGAGCTCATCCACCAGTTGCTTGTCCAGCGCAGCCATGCCCAGCCAGACTTCGCCGGTAGCGACTTCATCGATCGACAGCTGAGGACGGTAGCTGGCGACGAAGTTCTTGAACAGGTCGTGGGTGATGTCCAGGTCCTGCTGAAACTTCTCGCGGCCCTTCTCGGTGTTTTCGCCGAACACCGTCAGCGTGCGTTTGTATTCACCCGCGGTCAGCACTTCAAAGTCGATGTCGTGTTTCTTCAGCAGACGGTTGACGTTGGGCAATTGAGCGACAACGCCAATCGACCCGAGAATCGCAAACGGTGCGCTGATAATCTTGTTGCCGATGCAGGCCATCATGTAGCCGCCGCTTGCCGCGACCTTGTCGATGCAGATGGTCAGCGGAATGCCTGCCTGACGGATACGGGCCAGCTGCGAAGACGCCAGCCCATAGCTGTGAACCATACCGCCGCCGCTTTCCAGACGCAGCACCACTTCGTCCTTGTCGGTGGCCAGGGTCAGCAGTGCCGTGATCTCGTGGCGCATGCTTTCGGTGGCAGAGGCCTTGATATCCCCATCGAAGTCCAGCACGTAGACGCGGGCCTTCTCTTCGACCTTGTCCTTCTTCTCTTTCTTCAGCGCCCTGGCCTGCTCCTTGCGAAGCGCCTTGAGGCGATCCTTGCCCAGCAGCGACTGCTCCAGACGCTCGCGCAGACCTTTGTAGAAGTCATTGAGGCGTGTGACCTGCAATTGTCCGGCGGTTTTGCGACGTCCCTTGCCACGCATGGACGCAATGGCGACCAGCACCACGATGATGGCAACCACCAGCGTGACTGTCTTGGCCAGAAAACTGGCGTAATCGACAACGAACTCCACGGATAATCCTCACTTGCATTGCGCCCTTACCAATCAAGGGCCGCGATGTCGCCAGCATACCGACGCCCCCTCACGATCACCAGCGGCAAGGGTTACAAGCCATTAAAACGGTGATTTCAAACGAGCGTATGTTTTTTGATTGACAGCTCCCCGGCATCCCTCATAACCTCGCCAGACCTTCAACGTACCGAGACGAACCGGACGTGGGCAGCATCTACCTGATACGACATGGCCAGGCCTCATTTGGTGCAGACGATTACGACGTCCTGTCGCCTCTGGGCATTCGTCAGGCACAGATTGTCGGCGCACACCTCGCAGATCTCGGTATTGGCTTCGATCGCTGCATCTCCGGCGACCTGCGTCGTCAGAAAGACACCGCGCTCAATGCACTGGCCCAGTTCGGCGAAGCCGGTCTGAATGTGCCGGAGCTTGAAATCGACAGCGCGTTCGACGAGTTCGATGCCGAAGGCGTCATGCGTGCCCTGATCCCCGCCATGCTGTCGCAAGAACCGAAGGCGCTGGATATCCTGCGGGATGCCGCCAACAATCGCGCCGAATTTCAGCGCCTGTTTTCACTGATTATCGGTCGCTGGATCGGTGGTCAGCACGACACCCTCGGCCTGCAGAGCTGGCTGGGTTTCGTCGCAAGGGTAAAGGCCGGGCTGGACCGGATCGTCCAGAACGCAGCGCCCAATGAGCGCATCGCCGTGTTCACCTCCGGCGGCACCATTACCGCACTGCTGCATCTGATTACAGGCATGCCTGCGCAGCAGGCATTCGAACTCAACTGGCACATCGTCAACACTTCGGTGCACCGGCTAGGATTCAGAGACAACGAAGTGACCCTGGCTTCCTTCAACAGTTACACGCACCTGCAATTGCTGAAGACGCCGGAGCTCATCACCTATCGCTGAGCTGGCCAAAAGCGCGCTCGTCGGGCGCCAGAAATCACCAACATCAGAACCCATAAAAGGATCAAGACATGACCTCAACAGCTGACGCCGTGAAAACCATGCAAGCCAAGTTCAACCCAAGCGCCGCTGCCGGCCTGGACCTGGTCTTCGGTTTCCATATCACCGACGAAGACAAGTACTACGCACTGATCGTCAAGGACAGCACCTGCGACCTGCAGGAAGGCGAGAACCCTGATGCCAACGTCACGCTGGTGATGGACAGCGCAACGCTCAAAGGTATCGTCAGCGGCGAAACCGACGGCATGCAGGCGTTCATGGGCGGCAAGCTGCGCGCTGAAGGCGACATGATGCTGGCGATGAAGCTGAGCGAGCTGTTTCCGGTATAAATCCAGGACAACGCTTGATGCATACGAAGAAACCGAAGCCGACAGGCTTCGGTTTTTTTTTCGCCTGACCGTTCATGTCCAGTGATCAAGGCCGCTGATTGACCGGCAACACGCTAGCCTATAAAGCGGTCCGGCAGTTGTTTGCGGGCTCGCCTATCATTAGATTAGTCAATGTTTCTGGCTGACCATAATAAGCAGAAGGGATAAGCATGGCGCTGACCGACCAGTCCACGGACATCCGTAGCGGCGAAGAACTTGACGTCGCCCTCATCGATCCGTATCTCAAAAACCATCTTCCGGAGCTGCATGGCACGCCGCTGATCAGTCAGTTTCCGGGCGGCGCCTCGAATCTCACCTACCTGATCCAGTACCCCGAACGGGAACTGGTGCTGCGTCGGCCGCCCTTCGGGCACAAGGCGCGCTCGGCCCACGACATGGGTCGCGAGTACCGCATCCTCAATCAACTCAAGGATGCGTTTCCCTACTGCCCTCAGGCTTACCTGCACTGCACCGACGAATCGGTCATCGGGTCCGAGTTCTATGTGATGGAACGCGTCCAGGGCATCATCCTGCGTTCGGACCTGCCACCCGCACTGGGTCTGGGCGCAAGGCAGACCGAGGACCTGTGCAAGAGCTTCATCGACAAGCTGGTGGACCTGCACCGGGTCGATTATCAGGCCTGTGGCCTGGGCGATCTGGGCAAACCCCACGGCTACGTACAGCGGCAGATTCTGGGCTGGACCGAACGCTACGAGAAAGCCATGACCCCCGACGCGCCCGCGTGGGATCAGGTCAAGGCCTGGCTGGCTGCGAAGATGCCAGCCGACTCACCGGTTGCCAGCATCGTGCACAACGACTACCGCTTCGACAACGTGATTCTCGACCCCGAAAACCCGATGCACATCATCGGTGTGCTGGACTGGGAGCTGACCACCCTGGGCGATCCGCTGATGGACCTGGGCAACACCCTCGCCTACTGGATTCAGGCCGATGACCCGGCGCCCGTGCAACTGATGCGTCGTCAACCCAGTCATGCGCCCGGCATGTTGACCCGCCAGCAATTCGTGGATTACTACGCGGAACGCGCCGGCGTGCGGATCGACAACTTCGATTTCTATTACACCTACGGCCTGTTTCGTCTGGCCGGTATCGTGCAGCAGATCTACTACCGGTTCTATCACGGCCAGACGCAGGACAAACGCTTCGCACAGTTCATTCACATGAACCGGCTGCTGGAGCAGATGAGCCTCAATGTAATTGCCAAATCCAGCCTTTGATGACATCAGAACAAGGAAAAGACATGTCCAGAACCCAACTCTTCGACCTCGACGGCAAGATCGCTTTCGTTTCCGGCGCCAGTCGCGGGATCGGTGAGGCCATTGCCCGCCTGCTGGCCCAGCAAGGCGCCCATGTCATTGTGTCCAGTCGCAAAATCGACGGATGTCAGGCCATCGCCGACGCAATCATCGCAGATGGCGGCAAGGCCACTGCAATCGCATGTCATATCGGCGAAATGGAACAGATCGGCAGCGTCTTCGCGCAGATTCGGGAACAGTTCGGGCGCCTGGACATTCTGGTCAACAATGCCGCCACCAACCCGCAGTTCTGCAACGTGCTGGACACCGACCTCAGCGCGTTCCAGAAAACCGTGGACGTGAACATTCGCGGCTATTTCTTCATGTCGGTGGAAGCCGGCAAGCTGATGCGCGAGACCGGCGGCGGCAGCATCATCAACGTGGCGTCGATCAACGCGGTTTCACCGGGAGCGTTCCAGGGCGTCTATTCGATGACCAAGGCTGCAGTGATCAACATGACCAAAGTATTCGCCAAGGAATGCGCGGGCTTCGGCATCCGCTGCAATGCCCTGCTGCCCGGCCTGACCGACACCAAATTCGCTTCGGCGCTGGTCAAGAACGATGCAATCCTGAACATGGCGCTGGCGCAGATACCGCTCAAGCGCGTGGCAGCGCCCAGCGAAATGGCCGGAGCCGTCTTGTACCTTGCCAGCGAGGCTTCCAGCTACACCACTGGCGTCGCGCTGAACGTGGATGGCGGTTTCCTGTCCTGATCAGCCAGCGCTGAGGCCACCTCAAAGCTGCGATATGAATTATATTTTCCATTAATTAATTATTTGGAATATATTTTCCGCATAACAACAATCCTTTCTGGAGAATGTCATGCGGGAAACCACTTCTTCCACCCTTCCGGAATACGGTATCGGTCTTATTGGTACCGGTTTCATGGGCCGTGCTCACGCGCTGGCATTCGGCAACGCCAACGCGGCCCTTGACCTTCCCGCACGCATTCGCCTCGCCGCGCTGGCCGATGCCGACAGCGTACGCGCCGAGCAGTGTGCGCAGGCCTGGGGTTTTGATCGCAGCCATGCCGACTGGCAGCAATTGATCGATGATCCGAGCGTACAAATCGTGGCGATCACCACGCCCAACCATCTGCATTTCCCGATGGCCATGGCCGCCATTGCCGCAGGCAAGGCGGTGTACTGCGAAAAACCTTTGGCAGTGAGCCTGGCCCAGGCCGATCAGATGCGACGCAGCGCCAGAGCCGCAGGCGTCGTGACCCAGGTGGGTTACAACTACCAGCACAACCCCATGATTGGCCTGGCCCGGGAAATGATCGAGGCTGGCGAACTGGGCGAGATTGTCAGCTTCCAGGGCGAATTCAGTGAAGACTTTATGGGCAACGCGCAATCGCCCTGGTCGTGGCGCTGCGAAGCCGCGCACGCAGGCGGAGCCCTGGCCGACCTGGGCAGCCACCTGCTGGCCATGGCGCGCTATCTGCTGGGCGACGTCGAAGCGGTATGTGCCGATGTCAGCACCGTTCACCGTCAACGCCCTGCCAGCGCGGGCAGCACCGAACTGCGCGACATTGCCGTCGACGACCAGACCCATGCCCTGCTGCGCTTCGCCAATGGCGCACGCGGGACCTTCAGCAGCAGCTGGCTCAAGCACGGCTACAAGAATCATCTCAGCTTCGAGATCAGCGGCACCAAAGGCACACTGGCTTTCGATCAGGAAAGGCTCAACGAACTGCGTCTATGCCGCGCCGGAGCGCCCGGCCGGGACGGCTTCCAACGATTGCTGGCAGGCCCTTCACTGCCCGGTTACGCCGCGTTTTGCCCTGCGCCGGGTCACCAGTTGGGGTACAACGAACTCAAGGCGCTGGAGGTCCAGGCGCTGATCCTGTCGATGTGCGGCCAAGGCAACCGTGGCCCGGACTTCGAGGAAGCCTGGCAAATCGAACGCCTGGCGGCGGCCATTCGCCTGGCCGCCGAGCAGCAACGCTGGATCGCGCTCGCGGATATCTGACAGGCTTCCTGCAACATTCGGCAAAGGGTTAGAATGCGCCGCCATTCTGCCCTTCTGCCAATAAGCCGCCCTCCATGCCTTTCGAACTCAGCGTCGACCTGACCACCCTCGCCATTCTGGCGGTCGTTGCCTTCATTGCCGGATTCATCGACGCCATCGCAGGCGGCGGCGGACTGCTGACCACCCCAGCTCTGATGACAGCGGGCCTGCCGCCTCATCTGGTACTGGGCACCAACAAGCTCAGCTCGACGTTCGGCTCGGCGACTGCCAGCTTCACGTTCTACCGGCGCAAGCTGTTCGATCCGAAACAGTGGGTTCACGCCATTGTCGGCACGGCTGTCGGCGCGGCAATCGGCGCAGTGATTGCTCATTATCTGCCTGCCGAATGGCTGAATCAGATGCTGCCAGTGATTGTGTTCGGCTGCGGCCTGTACCTGCTGTTTGGCGGCACACCCAAGGCGCCGCTGGACAGCGATGCTCCGATCAAGAAGAAATGGCAACTGCCTCAGGGGCTGGGTCTGGGCTTCTACGACGGCGTCGCAGGCCCTGGAACCGGCGCTTTCTGGACGGTCAGCACACTGCTGATTTACCCGGTCGATCTGGTCAAGGCCAGCGGCGTAGCGCGCAGCATGAACTTCGTCAGCAATGCGGTGGCGCTGTCGGTGTTCATGTTCTCGGGTCAGGTGGATTACGTGATCGGCCTTTGCATGGGTCTGGCGGTGATGCTCGGCGCCTACTTCGGTGCAGGAACGGCGATCAAGGGCGGCGCGAAATTCATCCGCCCTGTGTTCATCACTGTGGTACTGGGCCTGACCGTGCGTCTAGCCTGGCAACACTGGTTCGGGGGAGCCTGATCGCTCGGCCAGATAGGCCTCGATCAGATAACGCGCAATGGAACGATTGGCAGGCAGGGGTGGCAGGTCATCGATCCGGAACCAGCGTGCGTCTTCGATTTCATCGGCCTGAGGCACAATCTCTCCGCTGTCGTATTCAGCATGAAAGCCCAGCATCATCGAATGTGGAAACGGCCAGCACTGGCTGCCCATGTATTTGAGGTTTTTGATGCGCACCTGCACCTCTTCCATCACCTCACGACGCACACAATCCTCGGCTGACTCACCGGGCTCGACGAACCCCGCCAGCGTACTGTAAACGCCCGTCACAAAGCGTGGGGACCGCGCCAGCAGGATCTCGTCGCCGCGAGTGATCAGCACGATCATGGAAGGTGAAATGCGCGGATAGAGCCGCAGGTTGTCATGTTCGCAGTACATGGCACGCTCGCCATGCACCTGCACCGTCGGACGGCCGCAGGCTCCGCAGAAACGGTGTTCCCGGGCCCAGGTGCTGATCTGCGCCGCGTAACCCAGCATTTCGAAGATGGCAAAGTCACCCTCCAGCATGAACTGCCGCAGGCCCTGCCACGAACAGCCCTCGACCGCTACCGACCGTTCAAGCACCAGCAGATAGACAGCCTCGCCGTCGAAATGACCGATGCCGTGTTCGCTCTGTACCGGCAAATCCAGCCCCTTGAGCCAGGCTCTGGGGAACATCACCCCGTTGCTGTCCAGCAGAAATCCCTGGTCACCATGGACCACGGCCCAACCGCCACTGGCCTCGATATCCAGTACCGCGGTCGTCCAACGCTCCGGGCGCGTCATGGAAAAACTCCTCTGTTCGAACGCAAGCGTGCTACCGCTTCAATTGTCGAAAACTGGCTTCTGCTTGCTCATCTGGGCAACCATTGCCAGCTTCAGGTCCGCTGATTGCAACATGGCAGCGTTCCAGATAGCAACGTGCTCAAGCCCATCGTCCACGCTGTGGTCACGCATGTAGCCGATCATCTGTTTGGTGCCTTCAATGGCAATCGGCGATTTCTCGGCAATCTGTCGGGCGATGGCCATCACGCCGTCAAGCAACGCAGCTTTATCGGTAAAGCACTGGTTGATGAGGCCGATACGCAGCGCCTCATCGGCTTCTACCGTACGGCCCGTGTAGGCCAGCTCGCGCATGATGCCGTCCGGGATGATTCGCGGCAGGCGTTGCAGGGTGCCGACATCGGCCGCCATGCCCATGTCGATTTCGCGGATCGCAAATTGCACATCGGCGGCGGCGTAGCGCATGTCGCACGCCGACACCAGATCGATTGCGCCGCCCAGACAGTAGCCCTGAATCGCCGCAAGAACTGGCTTGCGACAGGTGTCCACGGCAGTGAACGAGGCCTGCATGTCGAGGATGGTGCGCCTGAGTACCCGCGCATTACGCCCGGCATCCTTGCCAAGCTGTCCGGCGACCGACGCGAGCATCTTCAGGTCGATACCGGACGAGAAATGTTTGCCCGCGCCGCTGAGCACCACCACCCGTACCTCATCCTCACGCTCGATCCACTGGAAGATCTCGATGATCTCGGTCCAGAACGCCTCGCTCATGGCGTTGATCTTGTCAGCACGATTGATCTGCACATGGGCAATGTTGTCGTTCAGTTCAACGAGAAAGGTTTGGTAGTCGCGCACGGCTTGATCCTCAGGCAGGTGAATTTCCATCGTTGGACTATAACAATCCAGTCACGACTGCTGTCAGGCGACTGTTGTGACATTTGCCGGACCCATATGCCCTTGTGGCAAGGGTGCAGGCCAGGCTGGCCACCAAATAGTCTGAACCGTCGTAGTGCCATGATGTCCAGTAATGGGTGACACTACTACTGCTCCGTCAGTCATCAGAGGGCGATACTTGAATACGTCAAAAGCGGCAACCGGCATTGAAGGTCTGGACGACATCCTTTCGGGAGGTCTTTCACGCTGTCACGTTTTCCTTCTCGAAGGAGAACCCGGAACCGGCAAGACAACCGTAGCGCTGCAGTTCCTGCTGGCAGGCGCCCAAGCGGGCGAAACTTCGCTGTATATCACGCTTTCCGAGACCGAACGGGAGCTGCGCGACGGCGCGCGTTCCCACGGCTGGGAGCTGGATGAGCACATCAAGATTTTTGAGCTGACGCCGCCAGAAAGCCTGCTGGACGCTGACCACCATCAGAGCCTGCTGTACTCCTCCGACCTGGAGCTGGGCGAAGCGACACGGCAGATTTTCGAAGTGGTCGAACGCGTAAAGCCGACCCGCGTGGTCATCGACAGCCTTTCGGAAATTCGCCTGCTGGCGCAAAGCTCGTTGCGCTATCGCCGTCAGATCCTGGCGATCAAGCACTACTTTGCTCGCTATGACGCCACTGTCGTGCTGTTGGACGACCTGACCACCGAAGCGCTGGACAAGACCGTGCACAGCGTGGCCCACGGCGTCATTCGGCTCGAATCATTGACACCTGCCTACGGCGCAGAACGCAGGCGCCTGAAGATCGTCAAGTACCGTGGCCAGAAGTACCGTGGCGGCTTTCATGACTTCACTATTGCTGAAGATGGTATCCACGTCTTTCCAAGGCTGGTGGCTGCCGAACATCGATCCGACTATTCGCGCGCTCAATTCAGCAGCGGCATTCAGGAGCTGGACGATTTGCTGGGCGGCGGCATCGAAGGCGGCTCCAGCACATTGATTCTTGGTCCTGCGGGCACCGGCAAGTCACTTATCTCGATGGTTTTTGCTGCACAGGCAGTTGCGCGGGGTGAGCGAGTCGGGCTGTTCATCTTTGACGAGGAGATGGGCCTGCTGTTCGAGCGCATGCTGAAGATCGGCATCGACCTGCGTGCGCTGCAGGAGACCGGCAACATGCTGATCGAGCAGATCGACGCCGCCGAACTGTCGCCCGGCGAGTTCTCCCATCGCGTCAGACGCGCAGTCGATCAGAAGCAGATCAAGACTGTGGTGATTGACAGTATCAACGGTTATCAGGCGTCCATGCCGGAAGAAAACGCGCTGGTTCTGCACATGCACGAATTGCTTCTGTACCTCAACCGCCGGGGTGCCTCGACGTTCATGACCGTCGCACAGCACGGACTGGTCGGCGACATGCGTTCGCCGGTCGACATCACCTATCTGGCCGACAGCGTGATTCTGCTGCGCTATTTCGAAGCGCTGGGCCAGGTGCGCCGGGCCATTTCCATCATCAAGAAACGCACCGGTACGCACGAATCGACCATTCGCGAATACCGGATCAGTAGCAAGGGTTTGAAGATCGGTGCGCCGCTGGAAGCCTTCCAGGGCGTATTGCGCGGCGTTCCTACCTATCTGGGCGAAAGCAAACCGCTGTTGACGGACGAAGACTTGTGAGTATTAAGGGGCAACTTTCAGAGCGGGCGGTCATCCTGGCGCCTCGTGGACGGGACAGCCAGATTGCCCTGATGATTCTCAAGGAAGCCGGCTACCCGGCAACCGTTGCACGCGACCTTAACGAACTGGTTGCAGAACTGGAAACCGGCGCAGGTCTTGTGATCGTCGCCGACGAGGCTCTGCGTACCGTTGACATCACGCCGCTGCTCGACCTGCTGGGCCAGCAGCCTGCCTGGTCGGACCTGCCTATTGTCCTGCTGACTCATCATGGCGGCCCCGAGCAGAATCCGTCGGCGCGAATGGGCAGTCTGCTGGGCAATGTCACGTTCCTGGAACGCCCCTTCCATCCTGTCACGCTGGTCAGCCTGGTGGCGACTGCGGTACGCGGGCGACGACGTCAGTACGAAGCGCGTGCACGCCTGGAGGACCTGCTGGAAAGCGAAAAACGCCTGCAAAATGCACTCAAGGCCGGACGGCTCGGCTCATGGGAGCTTGAATCCGAGCGCCTGCTACTCACCTGCTCTGCTATCACCCGAGGTCATTACGGCCGTGAAGAGCATCAGGCCTTCACATACGAAGACTGGCTCGCTGTCGTTTATCCCGAGGACCAGCCGCGCATGCAGTCCGCACTGCAGCGCAGTCTGGATACGGGCGTCGACTTCATCATTGAATATCGCAATGTCTGGCCAGACGGGTCGCTCAACTGGGTCGATGTGCGCGCCCGCTCCATCCGCGACAATAACGGCCACGTCAGCTCGCTGGTCGGCGTGACATCCGACATCACCGAGCGCAAACAGGCTGAATCCCAGCTCAGACGCCTCAACGAAACACTGGAACAGCAGGTCGAAGAACGCACCTCGCAGCTGCGCCACAAGGAAGAAGTGCTGCGACAGTCGCAGAAGATGGAAGCCGTCGGACAGTTGACCGGCGGTATCGCCCACGACTTCAACAACATGCTGACCGGCATCATTGGCAGCCTGGAGCTAATCAGGCGACGTCTGGCACGCGGGCGTACCGAGGGCCTGGATAACCTGATCGACCTGGGCGTCACTTCAGCCAATCGTGCAGCCGCCCTCACCCATCGCCTGCTGGCGTTCTCCCGCCGTCAGTCGCTGGACTCCAAGCCGGTAGAGATGAACCATCTGATCAACGCCATGGGCGAACTGATTCAGCGCAGCGTCAACGAGAGCATCAAGCTGGAAATGCAGCTGGCCGGCGATCTGTGGACCGCCGAGGCAGACCCCAACCAGTTGGAAAACGCCCTCCTCAATCTGGTACTCAACGCCCGCGACGCGATGCCGGATGGCGGACTGCTGACGGTAGAGACTTACAACCGTCAACTGGACAAGTCCTTTACCAACGCTCATGAGAACCTGCTGCCGGGCGACTACGTCGTCCTGAGCATCACCGACAACGGCTGCGGCATGCCGGAAGCGGTCATCAGCCGCGCATTTGACCCGTTTTTCACGACCAAACCCATCGGTCAGGGCACAGGCCTCGGGCTGTCCATGATCTACGGCTTCAGCAAGCAGTCTCACGGCCATGTGGCGATCAAGAGCGAAGTCGGTCGCGGCACCACCGTGGAACTGTTCCTGCCGCGCTTCAAAGGCAATCAGGACGAGGACGAGCAAAGCTTCCAGAGCAATGCGGTGTACGCCAAAGATGGCGAAACCGTGCTGATCGTCGAAGACGACCCGGCCGTCAGGGCGCTGGTCAGCGAGGTACTCAGTGAACTGGGGTACGCCTTCATCGAGGCAGGTGACTCTCTGTCCGCAGTGCCGATACTGGAGTCAGGGCAGCGGATCGACCTCTTGATCAGCGATGTCGGGCTTCCCGGCATGAATGGACGTCAGCTCGCGGAAATCGCAAGGCAACTGCGGCCGGAGCTTAAGGTGTTGTTCATCACTGGCTATGCCGAACATGCCGCTGCACGCTCAGGATTCCTGGACACCGGCATGCAACTGATCACCAAACCCTTCGCGTTTGATCACCTGACGTCCAAAGTGCGGGAAATGATCGAGGCTTGAGAAAGCTCAAGCCCGATAGCCCTCCGTTGCGCACCATCCAGACTCCCGGACCTCTTCCGCCATCGCGCAGCAGAAACCAGACTGTGGAAATGCTCACCGCATCTTTGACGGAGCGCTGTAGCGCAGCAAACACCGAACTGTAGGAGCGCGCTTGCCCGCGATCTGCCGGGAGCCGGCAGCAAAACCGACGCAAGCGATGTGTCAGATGCGACTTGGGGCCGCTGCGCAGCCCATCGTTGCCGTCGTACCTCCGAGAAGGCCTAAGCCCTCCAGGCAGAAACGAATTTCAGCAAACAATCAGGCCAGTAAATCCTGAATCTGCGACTGCAGCGTTTCCATGGTGAACGGCTTGGCCAGAATGGGAGCCTTGGCCGCTATCGGGCTGCCCGAATCAATGATCTCTGCGGGATAGCCGCTGATGAAGATGACCTTCAGTTCCGGTCGTAACTTGACCGCCGGCTCTGCAATCTGCACGCCCGAAATACCGCCAGGCAGGCGATAGTCGGTGATCATCAGGTCCAGGTGCGGTTTGGTGGCGAGAATCTCGAATGCCTGCTCACCGTTCTCGGCCTGCAGGACGCGATAGCCCACGCCCGACAGGTAATCAGCCAGCAGCATCAGGATCAGGGGTTCATCTTCGACGATAAGTACGACGTTTTCTGCATCAGCGCTCATTGAACTGCCTTTGATCTTATAGATAGCTGCCAATACGACCACGGCGCGCTGAGGAGGTTGCGACGGAAGTACGATAATTCCGTAGTGCCATCTGTTTTTGAAGGTCCGCCCGCTTTACTGAGGCAGACAGACGCGAAAAACCGAACCCTTACCCTCTTCGCTTTCCACTTCGATCCGGCCGCCATGGGCCATGACGATCTGTTCGGAGATGAACAGTCCCAGTCCGAGTCCTGCAACCGCATGGTTGGCCGAGACACGTTCGAACTGCTGGAAGATACGCTTCTGGTTCTCAGGAGTGATGCCGATGCCCTGATCGCGAACCTCCACACTCGCCTGTCCGCCCTCGCAATATACGCGCACCTCGATGGGCTTGCGGGCGCCGTAGCGCAGGGCGTTGGTCAGCAGGTTGGCAATGACCTGCTCGATCCTGAACTCATCCCACACGCCGATGACCGGTTCCTCGGCAACCAGCGTGACACTCGAGCTCGCCGCAGCGATCTGGGCCGAGAAACTTTCCAGCAGTTGAGTCACCAGTTCACACAAGTCAAACGGGCTTGGCCTGATCGACAGCTTGCCCGTACGGATACGCGACACGTCCAGCATGTCCTCGATCAGTCGTATAAGGCTTTGAATCTGACGCTCGTCGCGGTCGACCATGGCGCGCAGCTTGTCGAGCGTAAATGCCGACATGTTGCCCTTGGCCAAGTGCAACTGACGCAACTGGGTTTCCAGAATGAGGCCGTTGAGCGGCGTGCGCACCTCGTGGGATACGATCGACATGAAGTCATCGCGCATGCGTATCGCGTGCTCAAGTTCACCCTGAGTGGATTGCAGGCGCTTGAGCAGGGCTTCCTGCTCCTGCCGGCTACGCTCGAGTTCCTCGACCTGCATCTTCATGGCCTTGCGCTGCCGGAACAGGTCGACGAACACGTTGACCTTGCTCTTCACCGCATGGATGTCCAGCGGCTTGTGCAGGAAGTCCACCGCGCCGCTTTCATAGCCCTTGAATGCGTAATTGAGCTCGCGACCCGCAGCGCTGACAAACACGATCGGGATGCTCTTGGTCTTTTCAGTGCTGCGCATCAGCTCGGCCAGCTCGAAGCCATTCATGCCCGGCATCTGCACATCAAGGATGGCCAGCGCGAATTCATGCTGCAGCAGGAGCGACAACGCCTCGTCGGCCGACAGCGCCTTGAACACCAGTCGGTCCTCACGCTTGATCAGCGCTTCGAGGGCCAGCAGGTTCTCCGGCAGATCGTCGACGATCAGCAGTTTTGCCTGGACTTCATTTAGCATGCGATTCGTTCCAGCTCGGCCAGCAACGGGCCGATTTCGTTCAAAGACAGAAGGTAATCCGGCGAATGCAGCGCCAGGGCGGCCTCGGGCATGGTACTCGCCTGGGCCTGCTGCGGGTCCTGAATAACCGTGAAACCTTTATAATGCTTGATCTGCAGCAATCCCTGCGCTCCGTCGTTGTTGGCACCGGTCAGTAGCACGCCCGCCAGGCGCTCACCGTAGGCGTCAGAGGCCGAGTCGAACAGAATGTCGATGCTCGGTCTTGAATAGAAAACCCGGTCTTCCTGACTCAATGACAACGTACGGTCAGTCTCGACAGAGAGGTGATAACCCGACGGCGCAAAGTACAACGTGCCGGGCCTGATGCTTTCCTTGTCGTCGGCTTCCTTTACGGGAAACGGCAGGCGACTCTGGAACACATGCGCCAACTGACTGCGACGATCATCCGGCAAATGCAGCACCACCAGGATCGGCAAGCCGAACCCCGGCCGCAGACAAGTGAAAATTCTCAGCAGCGCCTCGACGCCGCCTGCCGAAGCACCGACCACGATCGCATCCACCACCGGCAGAACGTCGTCGGCTGAAGCCCCGGCAAAAGTCGTCTTCATGATTTACGGTAGATCCGCTCAGGCTTGACCAGCGTCTCGAACGCAGTGCCATAGGCTGAAAACTCGAGCGTTTCCTTGCTGCCCAACGCCAGGAAACCCCGATGGCAGAGCGAGTCATGAAACAGCCCGAAGGCCCTGTCCTGCAGTTTTTTATTGAAGTAAATCAATACGTTACGGCATGAAATGAACTGGGTCTCGGAGAATACACTATCTGTCGCCAGACTGTGATCGGCAAAGGTCACGTTTTCACGCAACGTCTTGTCGAAGATCGCGTAATCGTAGGCCGATGTGTAGTACTCGGTGAAATCCCGCAACCCACCGGACTTGCGATAGTTCTCGGTGTAGGCGCGCAGGTTTTCCATGGAGAAGATCCCCTGCTTGGCTTTCTCCAGCGAGCTGGGGTTGATGTCCGTAGCGTAGATGATTGTGCGCTCCAGCAGCCCTTCCTCGCGCAGCAGGATGGCCATCGAGTACACCTCTTCGCCTGTGCTGCAGCCGGCGATCCATACCTTGATGGAAGGATAGGTGCGCAGAAGCGGCACGACTTCCTGACGAATCGCCAGGAAGTGCGACGGATCACGAAACATCTCGCTCACGGGAATGGTGAGGATCTGCAGCAATTGCATGAACGCAGCCGGGTCATGCAGCACCCGCTCCTGCAATGCGGAGATCGTGCTGCAATCGAACTGACGCAACGCATGCGCCACACGGCGCTTGACCGAAGCGCCGGAATAATCCCGAAAGTCGTAGCTGTACTTGAGGTAGATCGCCTCGATGAGCAGCCTCAACTCGATCTCGGCATTGCGATCAAGGTGCATGGACGAACCCGAAAGTGTGAGCGAAGACCGGTTTGGCCGTGCGCATTCAAATACGTTCCATTTTTGGCAGCCACACGCGAATCAACGAGAACAATCGATCCAGATCGATAGGCTTGGCCAGGTAATCGTTGGAACCTGCTTGCAGGCACCGTTCCTGGTCATCCTTCATGGCCTTGGCCGTCACCGCGATGATCGGCAGCTTGCGCCAGCGCGGGTCCTTGCGGATCTCGATGGTGGCTTCGTAGCCATCCATCTCCGGCATCATCACGTCCATCAGCACCAGATCGATGTCTTCGACTTCATTGAGTTTTGCAATTGCCTCAAGCCCGTTACGCGCGATCTCGACCACCGCGCCCTTGTGCTCGAGTGCACTGGTCAACGCGAAGATGTTACGCACATCGTCATCCACCACCAGAATCTTGCGCGCCTCGAACACCTTGTCACGGCTGCGGGCGGTCTTGAGCATCTTCTGACGCTCATTGGAAAGCTGGGATTCGACCTTGTGCAGGAACAGCGTCACTTCGTCGAGCAGGCGTTCCGGCGAGCGCGCGCCCTTGATGATGATCGAGCGCGAATATTTCATCAGCTCGGCTTCTTCGTCACGGGTCATGTTGCGCCCGGTATAGACAATCACCGGCGGGAACGAACAGATCTCTTCGGTGGACATGCGCTTCAGCAACTCGTCACCGAGCATGTCAGGCAGTTTGAGGTCGATGATCATGCAGTCGTAGATATTGTCGCGCAGCAGATCCAGCGCTTCCTGAGCGAAACCTACCGCCGTGATCTCGATGTCGTCATCGCCGATCAGACGCGCAATGCTGTCACGCTGCAAAGCATCGTCTTCGACCAACAGGATGCGCTTGACCTTCTGGGTCAGTTTGGCTTCCAGCTTGGCAAACACATCCTTGAGTTCTTCGCGGGTCGTGGGCTTGACCGCATAACCGATGGCGCCCATGTGCAAGGCCGCTTCCTGACGGTCTTCGACCGAGATCACGTGCACCGGAATGTGCCGGGTAGGCGCCAGCTCCTTGAGGCGCTGCAGAACCGTCAGGCCCGAGTGGTCCGGCAGGCGCATGTCCAGCAGGATCGCGTCCGGCGTGAAGCGCGCGGCCAGATTGAAGCCGTCATCGGCCGCGTGAGCGACCAGGCAGTAGTAGCCCAGCTCGTGAGCGAGATCGAACAGGATCTGAGCGAACCGCACTTCATCTTCGATGACCAGAATGCAGCGCTTGTCGAACGGTGCCTTGTCACGGTCATCGTCGAAGACCGGAATCGCCTCGTCCCGCACGACAACCGGCTCGACAACAGGTCTGGCAACGGCCGGCGCCGGCATGATCGGCGTCGACACCACGGCAGCGATGTTCGCGCCTTGCGCCTCGGTGGATTGCTCGACGTACTGCTCCGGCAACACCAGTGTGAAGATGCTGCCCTGCCCGGGTGCACTGGTCACGCTGATCGAACCGCCCAGCAGCGCGGCCAGGTCACGGGAGATCGACAGGCCCAGCCCGGTGCCGCCGTAGCGACGGTTGGTCGTGCCGTCCGCCTGACGGAACGCTTCGAAGATGCTCTGCTGATGTTCTTCAGCGATGCCGATGCCAGAGTCACGAACCGTGAACGCGATGCCTGAACCCGGCTGACGCGACACGATCATGCTCACGGTGCCGGTTTCGGTGAACTTGATGGCGTTGGACAGCAGGTTCTTGAGAATCTGCTCCAGTCGCTGTCGGTCGGTGTACAGCATGGTCGGGGCACCGGCCTGCATTTCGACCGTGAACTGCAGACGCTTCTCGGTCGCCAATGGCTGGAACAGGCCACGCAAACCCTCCACCAGACGCGACACGCTGCTGTTTTCCGGCCGCACCTCCAGCTTGCCGGCCTCGACCTTGGAAATGTCCAGAATGTCGTTGATCAGGTTCAACAGGTCATTGCCCGCCGAATAGATCGACTCGGCGAATTTGACCTGCTCGGCAGTCAGATTCTCGGTCGGGTTCTCGGCCAGCAGCTTGGCCAGAATCAGCGAACTGTTGAGCGGCGTGCGCAGCTCGTGGGACATGTTGGCCAGGAACTCGGACTTGTATTTGCTGGAGCGCTGCAACTCATCAGCTCGGGCCTGCAATTCCACCTGGGCCTGATTCAGCTCTTCGTTGTTGCGATCCAGTGCGTCGCGCTGATCGGCCAGCGCCTGGCCCTGCTCGGCCAGTTGTTCGTTGGTCTGTTCAAGCTCGGCCTGCTGGGTTTCCAGATGCGCCTGGGATTCCTTCAGAATCCGCGACTGCTCCTCGAGCTCTTCGTTGGCCGTGCGCAGCTCTTCCTGCTGCACCTGCAATTCTTCGTTGAGCTGCTGCGTCTCGGCCAGCACTTCCTGCAGACGCTGGCGATAACGCGCCGCCTCGATGGAAGTGCCGATATTGTCGGAGATCAGTTCGAGGAATTCGACGTCCTGTTCGGTCAGCCCGTGCAGAAAACCCAGCTCGATCACGCCGTTGACCTGATCGTCGTTGCTGGTCGGCACTACGATCACGCTGCGTGGCGAGCCGTCACCCAGACCGGAACTGACCTTGAAGTAGTCGACGGGCACGTCTTTCAGAGTGATGACCCGATCCTGTCGCGCCGCCTGGCCAACGATACCTTCGTCACTGTGAATGGTCTGGTCACGCTCTTCCTGTTCGCGGGAAAACCCGTAAGAGGCGATGCGGGTCAGACCGCCGTGTTCCTGACGTACGTAGACCGCCGCCACCGAAGCCCCCAGATAGCGGGCCAGAAACTGAAGGATATTGCGGCCCAGCATGCCCAAGGTCAGTTGCCCCAACACATGCTCTGCCAGCTCGCTCTGCCCGTTGCGCAGCCACGCGACCTTCTGCAAGCGTTCAGCATTGATTTCCTGCTGCCTGAGGTTCTCGCTGTAAGTGTCGGACAGCGCCATCAGGTCACGACGACCGACCCACGCCAGGATGCCACTGACGATAACGACGAAGACCAGGTACAGCGCGACAGACATGACTGTACTGCGGGTAACCTCGGCATTACGGTTCAGGCGCAGTTGCTGCTCCATCTCCACGGCCTGATCGTATTCGGTACGGATCTGGTCGGTGATGCGTTTGCCCCGTCCGGCGAGGACTGGCGTCTGGTAATCGCCGTTTTCGCGGCGCAGCTTGATCATTTCAAGAGCAAAGACATTCCACTCTTCCTGCAGGGTGAGCAGGCGGCGAAAACGATCCAGCTGAGTCGGATTGTCTTCCACCAATGCCTGAAGCCCTTGCAGTTCCGCCGTCAGCAAAGGCTTGGCCACTTCATAAGGGTCGAGAAAATGCTGATCGCCGGTCAACAGAAAACCGCGCATGCCGGTTTCCATGTCGATGGACAGCTTCATCGAGCGATTGGTGTTGTTGATGACCCGATCCGTATGCTCGACCCATTGAATGGCCGACAACAGATAGCTGATCAACAGAATAAAGAAAACTGCGCTTAAAACGCCGACGCCTAAAGGCAGGCCGACGTTACGTCCCAGCAGTTTGCGGAACCGTTGTTCATCGATAACAGACGTCCGATTCATGAAAAATCCCTGACGGTTGGATCAAAACCGTAGAGTTTGCCGTAAACCCGTGAAAAAGACTCTCATTTCTCACATAGAGGATTGAAATTTCACACATAAATCGGCGATAAGCTCCTGCGCATCAGCAAGCATGGCTCTTACGCCATAGATTGCTATGCTGGTGTGCGTGGAACCGCGACAGATTGAACTTCTGCATGCATTTTATTTACTGATACAGGGACTGTATGAATAGCGGGCACGTCAGGGTCACCGACCTTGAAATGTCCGGCAAGGCGCATAACGTTCTGCGCTCTTTGCACCACCTTTATCTTCAGGCTTTAAGGAGTCAATCATGCCGGACGCAACCAGCACCATTCTTGTGGTCGAGGATGACACTATCGTGCGCATGCTGATCGTCGACGTTCTCGAAGAGCTGGAATACACCGTGCTCGAAGCCGAAGATGCAATGACGGCGCTTGAAATCATCAAGGATGAAACAAGAACCATCGACCTGATGATGACCGATCAGGGCCTGCCCGATCTGAAAGGCACGGAGCTGGCCAAAAAAGCCAGAGCATTGCGCCCGGAACTGCCGGTGCTGTTCGCCAGCGGTTACTCGGAAAACATCGAAGTGCCTGCGGGCATGCATTCGATCGGCAAGCCGTTCTCCATCGATGATTTGCGCGACAAGGTAAAAAGCGTTCTTGACCAGCATTGATATCGACGCACCCGACAGCCCTTCCCCTTCTGCCGAGAACACCAGCCAGCGCCTGCTGATTATCGGTTACGTCTGGCCAGAGCCGCGCTCATCTGCGGCCAGCGGCCATGTGATGCAATTGATTCGCTGTTTCCTTGAGCATGGCTGGCAGATCACGTTTGCCAGCCCTGCCACAGAAGGCGAACACCGCGCCGACCTGGTCAGCCTGGGCATCACCGAAGTGCGCATCGAACTCAACAACAGTAGTTTCGATACTTTCGTCGGCGAATTGCAGCCCGACGTCGTGCTGTTCGATCAGTTCATGATCGAGGAACAGTTCGGCTGGCGTGTCGAACAGCAGTGCCCCGACGCCTTGCGGGTGCTGGAGACCTCTGACCTGCAGAGCCTGCGCCACGCGCGCCATCAACGGCTGAAGGATCTGCTGAACGACGAGTCCGGCAACACCCCTTCAGATTTATTCGAGCCGTGCGATGCCGAGCTGTTCAGTCTGATGGCTGGCAGTGATCTGGCCCAGCGTGAAATCGCGTCGTTGTACCGATGCGACCTGAACCTGATGACCTCGGACGTGGAAATCGAGCTGCTGACCGGCTCATTCGGCATGCCTGCATCCTTGCTGCACTGGTGCCCGCTGATGCTCGATGAGCCGTCACAGACTGCCCGGCCGTTCGATCAGCGGGCGCACTTTCTGAGTATCGGCAATTTTCGCCATGCGCCGAACTGGGATGCGGTGCTCTGGATGAAAAACGCCATCTGGCCGCTGATTCGCCAGCAGCTTCCTCAGGCGCAACTGCATATCTACGGCGCCTATACACCACCCAAGGCGACGGCGTTGCACAACGGGGCGCAAGGTTTCCACATCATGAACTGGGCCGAGGATGCGCTTCAGGTCATGTCCAACGCACGCGTGTGCCTGGCACCCTTGCGCTTCGGTGCGGGTATCAAAGGCAAGCTCATCGACGCCATGCTGTGCGGGACACCATCGGTCACGACACCGATCGGTGCCGAGGCCATGAGCGGCGGACTGCCGTGGCCCGGAATCGTCGAGACCGATCCCGCGCAGATCGCTGACGCTGCGGTCCGCCTGTATCAGAGTCGAGCGCTGTGGTCAGAAGCACAGACAGCTGGCCGGGCACTCTTGAAAGCGCGTTACCGCCACGAACAGCACTGCGCCAGCCTGATGGAACGCATCGACACCCTGCGCCGCGACCTGCCAGGCCATCGGCTGGCCAACTTCACCGGTTCGATGTTGCGGCACCATCACCACAAGAGCACCAAGTACATGGCGCAGTGGATCGAGGCGAAGAATCGCAAGGTTTGAGTGCTACTGCCACGTCTGACGACATGGACCTCATTGCTTATGCCCGAGCTTAGGGCGCCAGAACGCTGCAGTCTTGGTGCCCTAGTTCATGCCCCGCCTTTCGTACCCAATTGGCGCGCCATCCACGAGTGACTGCCCAAGACACCTTCCAGCAGCGCTGGCACATACAGATCAGCGTCCAGTTCAGGAAAATGTAACCCAAGCCCGCTCGGGCTGACTTCAATGTTGTCCAGTTGATCTGGACGCACATCACTGAGCCCTTCGACCGATCCTGGGGGGATAGCCAATTCCACGCCTGAATTCAACACGATGATGATTCGGGAAACTCTGCGGTCGTAATGTGCCTCTACAGCGTACGGGCCTGTTTTCAGGCGCTCGTTCATACGCCCTTCAGCCTTCGCAATATCTTGTTCAGTTATAGAATCCATGTATTTTTCCCCACGGTCTGCACATTTCGTCCAGAGAGGCCGGGTGCCTGCCAATGCCAATGCCAATGCGCTTGATATCGGCGCTCATCCCTTCAGTGCTTCAGGCCTGTATAGCGGCCCGAATGCGATTTGGTAATAGCGACAATTCCCTTTCCTTCGTATGAAGTTTCCGAGAAAATCCTGACCGCTTGCGCGTGTCGATTTGCGGCTTTAAGGTGCGCCGTCGCTGCAGAACAGTGACCGGATTTGACGATCCGAACCTTCATTCGCAATCGCGCTGCATGTTGCCTTTGCACTTCCTGTGTTCAAGGTGACTTCATGGCGGCTGTGCGTCGGAGACTTTCGGGTCTGCCGGTGTGCTTGAGTGAAGGCCGGTTCGTCAACCTTCGCACAGCTGCCACCCACTGCGTTTGACGACGCCGGGCAGCTCTTTTACTCAAAGGAGCTTTCACTCATGGACCTGCCACACCCCGCCTCCCCTTGCACCGACTATCTCGAACCCACGGTCTTCATCCGCCATCACCGCATGCTGCGCGCCGTCATGATTGGTGCTCAAGCCTGGTTTCCGCTGTCAGACCTTGCCCGCCTCATGGGCAAGCGCCTGGACGAGCGCTCTACGCTGAAGCTCGATGCCGATCAGTCCCGCACGGCGTGGCTGCAGACCCACCAGCAGTGGGAACGCTGCCTGTTGCTCAGCGAATCAGCTGTGTTCGCCATGCTCGTCCACCATTACGTCCCCGAGAACCGTGCCCTGCGTCAGTGGCTGGTTCAGGACGTGCTGCCTGCCTTGCACGCCCGGCATCGCGAAGATTTTGACCATCCGGAATCCTGCCAGATGCGCTGGCAAGGACGCCCGCTGAGCACACTGCAATGGCATGATGATCTGTGGATCAGGCTGCGCGACGTGCCTGAACTGGTTCAGGTGCAGACTCATTCGGGCTCAGCGCCTGTGAAAGGTCCCTGGTGGAAACGGTTGATGACGCAATCCGCGCGATTCAGGGCCTGAAGGCTGTTGTTCCTTGAACGGTCAGTCTGTGGTCTCCGTCGAGGAACACGGTCTGCGCAACAGATACGTATCCATCACCCATCCCTTGCGCTGCCGCGCCTCGGCGCGCAGTTGTTTGATCTGCTCGCACACATCATCGAGCCTGCCTGACACCCGTATCTCGTCCGGGGTGCCCAGGTAGGCGCCCCAGTAGATATCCAGCCCTTTGCCGATGAAACGATCGAACGTGCAATGGGCATCCAGCATCACCACCGCATTGTCCGGTGCATCATCCAGACTCGCTGCGAGGCGACGGCCTGTGGTGATCAGCACCGGTTCACCGATGCGGTTCAGCGGTATCCGATGACTGGCGACCAGCGCCTGCACGCTGGTGATGCCGGGGATGACTTGGTATTCAAAGACTTCCCTGCCCCGCGCCAGCACCCGGTCGAGAATACGCAGGGTGCTGTCGTACAGCGCAGGATCACCCCAGACCAGAAACGCGCCTGTCTCGTCCTTGCCAAGCTCATCGGCGATCAGGCGCTCGAACAGGATGGCGCGCTGCTCGTGCCAATGCTCGACGCCGCGTTCATAGCCGCTGGGATCGTCTTCGCGGCGCGGGTCCTGGACCTGCACCAGCCGATAGTCGGTGTGAGTGATGTAGCGCTCACACATCGCCTTGCGCGATAGCAGCAGATCGTCGTCGGCGTAGCCCTTGTCGAGCAGGAACACTGCGTTCGTCCGGTTCAGGGCATTGATAGCCTGAACCGTGATCTGCTCGGGATCGCCGGCCCCCATGCCGATCAGAAGAATCTGTTTCATCGCGTCCCGCTCCTGCAATGACTGCTGTGAAGAGTGACTGATCCTAAGCGTTTTTTCGGCGTCGGTCGGGCAATGATCTGAAAAATGAGGCACATTAACGCCCTGGCAACCACTGCAAACGGCCACGCCATGAGTAAAACAACAAGAATTGCGGATCCTTCCTATGAATTGATGGACGACCATAACGGCCTGTCGATCATTTATCGCGAGCACGGTTTTCCATGCCCGCTGGTGCGCTGGCACTTTCACAAGGAATACGAGTTGCACCTGATCGTCGCCAGTTCCGGCAAGGTCTTCGTGGGTGATTACATCGGCAACTTCAACCCGGCCAGCCTGTTCCTGACCGGCCCCAACCTGCCGCACAACTGGATCAGCCAGATCGATGAAGACGAGGTCGTGCCCAAGCGCGACATGCTGGTCAACTTCACCGACGAGCTGCTGGAAAGCGGCAATCAGGTCTTCGCCGAACTCAGAACCCTGGCGCCGCTGCTGGAGCGTGCCCGTTACGGTATCGAGTTTCGCTGCAAGCGCACGATTCGCCAGGCCATGAGACTGATGCAGCGAATCGCCGACTCCAATGGCATCACCCGTCTGGGTCATTTCTTCATCCTGCTGGAACTGCTGGCGGCCAGCGATGATTATCAGTTGCTCTCCGGTACGGCGGTCACTCATTCGGCGGACGAGCACAGCGTCGACCGCACCAACCGGGCGGTGGATTACATCTTCGCCAACTACAGCCGGGAATTGCCGCTCGAAGAAGTCGCCGAGTACCTGGGCATGAAGCCTACGTATTTCTCCAGAGTCTTCAAGCAGGCCACTGGCCGTTGCTTCGTGGAGTTCGTCAATCGCCTGCGTATCAGCAAATCCTGCGAGCTGCTGGCCGATGGCGACAAGCCTGTGACCGACGTGTGCTTCGAGTCCGGCTTCAACAACATTTCCAACTTCAACCGGCGTTTCCAGCAACTCAAGGGCATGACGCCGTCACATTACCGGCGCCTGGCCGTCCAGCGTCTGACCGAACAAAACCTGTACTGATTCGCCCCGCCTCCTCGCCCATCGTCTACGCTCAAACATCGCCAACGCCTGTGACTGGGCGTTCGCGGCGCAGGCACGCTTGCAGACTCACTGCAAAAAAGTATCAGTAGCAGTGCGGTGCAGGATTTGTCTTTCATCGCGAACGCCGTTGTAATCAGTGCACATCTTCCTTCCTCCGGAAGAGACAAAAACAATAACCTGCCTTCTGCAGCTCTCTGGGCGTGGAAGAGGAGTGATCAATGAAGACCTCAGCAAAAGTTCTGCTTGCCAGTACCGTCCTCAGCACCTGTTTCATGGTCAGTGGCACCGCCACTGCCGGAACCGTGACCATCGCCACGGTCAACAACAGCGACATGATCCGCATGCAGCGCCTCTCCAAGACCTTCGAAGAAAAGCACCCGGACATCAAACTCAACTGGGTGGTGCTTGAAGAAAACGTCCTGCGTCAGCGCCTGACCACTGACATCGCCACCAAGGGCGGTCAGTTCGACGTACTGACCATCGGCATGTACGAAGCCTCACTGTGGGGTGCCAAGGGTTGGCTGCAGGAAATGAAAGACCTGCCCGCCAGCTACGAACTCGATGACGTGTTCCCTTCGGTGCGTGACGGTCTGTCGGTCGACGGTAAGCTGTTCGCCCTGCCGTTCTATGCAGAAAGCTCGATCACCTACTACCGCAAGGACCTGTTCGAAAAGGCAGGCCTGACCATGCCCGAGCGTCCGACCTGGACCCAGATCGCCGAGTTCGCCGGCAAGCTGACTGACAAATCCAAGGAACAGTACGGTATCTGCCTGCGCGGCAAGGCCGGCTGGGGCGAGAACATGGCGCTGATCACCACCGTGGCCAACTCGTTTGGTGCGCGCTGGTTCGATGAGCAGTGGAAACCGCAGTTCGATCAGCCTGAATGGAAGAACGCGCTGAATTTCTACGTCAACACCATGAAGCAATCCGGCCCACCGGGCGCGTCGAGCAACGGCTTCAACGAAAACCTCGCGCTGTTCAACAGCGGCAAGTGCGCCATCTGGGTGGACGCCAGCGTGGCCGGTTCTTTCGTGACCGACAAGACTCAAAGCAAGGTTGCCGATACCGTCGGCTTCACCTACGCGCCGCATGAAGTGACCGACAAGGGTTCATCCTGGATCTATTCGTGGTCCCTGGCCATTCCAGCCAGCGCCAAGAATGCCAAGGACGCCGCCGAGTTCACCCAGTGGGCGACCTCTAAAGAGTACGCCGCGCTCGTGGCCGAGAAAGATGGCGTCTCCAACGTGCCGCCAGGCACCCGCGCTTCGACCTACAGCGATGAGTACAAAAAAGCGGCGCCGTTCGCCAACATCACGCTGGAATCGCTCAAGGCCGTGACGCCCAAGACACCGACCCTCAAGCCAGTGCCTTATGTCGGCATCCAGCTGGTCACGATCCCCGAGTTTCAGGCCATCGGCACCAGTGTCGGCCAGCAGTTCTCGGCCGCACTCATTGGCCAGACCTCGGTCGACGCCGCCTTGAAAAACGCGCAGACCTCCACAGAGCGCGACATGAAGCGCGCGGGCTACCCGAAGAAGTAACCGCACGCTGCAGGGCGGGAGATCCATTTCTCCCGCCCTTGCATCAAGACTCTGTGATATCCGATGGGAGCCCCCATGAAAACCTCAGCCATTTCTGATCGTACGGACGCGTCCGGCGAACTGCCCCCGATCAAAAGCCGTCGTTTCAAACCGGGCTGGTTTCTGGTCAGCCCTTCCGTCGCGCTGCTGCTGGTGTGGATGATCGTGCCGTTGGGCATGACCATTTATTTCTCGCTGATTCGCTACAACCTGCTGTCTCCCGGCGACAACGAATTCGTCGGTCTGGAAAACTTCGAATACTTCGTCACCGACAGCGGTTTTCTGCCCGGCGCAGGCAACACCCTGCTGCTGGTAGGCAGCGTGCTGGCGATCAGTGTGATCCTCGGCGTGCTCATCTCGGCGCTGCTGGAAGCCAGTGAGTTCTTCGGTCGCGGCATCGTGCGGGTGCTGTTGATCTCACCCTTCTTCATCATGCCGACGGTCAGCGCGCTGATCTGGAAAAACCTGATTTTCCACCCGGTTTCCGGCGTGCTGGCGGCGGTGTGGAAGTTCTTCGGGGCCGAGCCCATCGACTGGTTCGCCCATTACCCGATGCTATCGATCATTATCATTGTGTCCTGGCAGTGGCTGCCGTTCGCCATCCTGATTCTGATGACCGCCATGCAGTCGCTGGATCAGGAACAGAAGGAAGCGGCACGTCTCGACGGCGCAGGCCCGATTGCAATCTTCTGGCACCTGACCCTGCCGCACCTGGCGCGCCCGATTGCGGTCGTGGTGATGATCGAAACCATCTTCCTGCTGTCGGTGTTCGCTGAAATCTTCACCACCACCAACGGCGGTCCGGGTTTTGCCTCGACCAACCTGGCCTACCTGATCTACATCCAGGCACTGCTGCAATTCGACGTCGGTATGGCGTCAGCAGGCGGACTGATCGCCGTGGTCATCGCCAACATCGCAGCGATCATCCTGATCCGGATGATCGGCAAAAACCTCACCGACAAGTCATGAGGGCCTTGCCATGATGACGCTCAAACAATCACGCCGCCTGCAAAGCCTGTTGCTCGGGACGTTGTCCTGGCTCATCGCCGCGCTGATCTTCTTCCCGATCTTCTGGATGGTCCTGACCAGCTTCAAGACCGAGATCGACGCCTTCGCCACGCCGCCGCAGTTGTTCTTCACGCCGACGCTGGAAAACTACCTGCACATTCAGGAGCGCAGTGACTACTTCCACTTCGCCTGGAACTCGGTGCTGATCTCGTTCAGCGCGACGATCCTGAGCATGTTGGTGGCCATTCCGGCGGCCTACTCGATGGCGTTCTTCGAAACCAAGCGCACCCGCGGCACGCTGCTGTGGATGCTCTCCACCAAAATGCTGCCGCCCGTGGGCGTGCTGATGCCGATCTACCTGCTGGCCAAGACCTTCGGCCTGCTGGACTCGCGGCTGGCGCTAATCATCATCTATACGCTGATCAACCTGCCGATCGTGGTCTGGATGATCTACACCTACTTCAAGGACATTCCGGGCGAAATTCTCGAAGCTTCGCGCCTGGACGGTGCCAGTACCCGTCAGGAAATCTTTCGCGTGCTGATGCCGATCTGCAAGGGTGGCCTGGCCTCCACTGCACTGCTTTCGCTGATCCTGTGCTGGAACGAAGCGTTCTGGTCCCTGAACCTCACCTCGTCTGCCGCTGCGCCACTCACGGCGCTGATCGCATCCTACTCAAGTCCCGAAGGGCTGTTCTGGGCCAAGCTGTCGGCTGTCTCGACGCTGGCATGCGCGCCGATCCTGATCTTCGGCTGGATCAGCCAGAAACAACTGGTTCGCGGTCTTTCGTTCGGTGCCGTCAAATAGCCCCGGTCTACAGAATAAAAAGGAGTCCATCATGGCTAACCTCAGCATCAGAAATCTGCAAAAAGGCTTCGACGGTCACCAGATCATCAAGGGCATCGACCTTGATGTGAAAGACCGTGAATTCGTGGTCTTCGTCGGTCCGTCGGGCTGCGGTAAATCCACCCTCCTGCGCCTGATCGCAGGCCTGGAGGAAGTGACCTCCGGCACCATCGAACTCGATGGCCGCGACATCACCCAGGTGACCCCGGCCAAGCGCGATCTGGCGATGGTGTTCCAGACCTACGCGCTGTACCCGCACATGACCGTTGGCAAGAACCTGTCCTTCGCTCTGGATCTGGCTGGCGGCAACAAGGACGAGATCAAGAAGAAAGTCGATGAGGCCGCCCGGATCCTGGAGCTGGGACCGCTGCTTGAGCGCAAACCCAAGCAACTGTCCGGCGGTCAGCGTCAGCGGGTCGCGATTGGCCGCGCCATCGTGCGTAACCCCAAGATATTCCTGTTCGACGAACCGCTCTCCAACCTCGACGCCGCGCTTCGCGTGCAGACTCGTCTGGAGCTGTCGCGCCTGCACAAGGAGCTGCAGGCAACCATGATTTACGTGACCCACGATCAGGTTGAGGCGATGACTCTGGCCGACAAGGTCGTGGTGCTCAACGGCGGCAAGGTCGAACAGGTCGGCTCTCCGCTGGACCTGTATCACCACCCGGCCAACTTGTTCGTGGCAGGCTTTCTCGGCACGCCCAAAATGGGCTTCCTCAAGGGCAGGATCAGCCGGATCGACAGCGGCAGTTGCCAGGTCGAGCTGGACGCGGGCACCACGGTCAGCATGCCGGTCAGCCGCGCAGGTCTGGCGGTTGGCGCTCAGGTGACGCTGGGCATTCGCCCCGAACACCTGGACATCGCCCAGAGCGGCGATTGCCAGTTGCAGGTGATTGCCGATGTCAGCGAACGCCTGGGCAGCGACACGTTCTGCCACGTGCGCACCCGCTCGGGAGAGGCGCTGACCATGCGTATTCGTGGCGATCTGGCCAGCCAGTATGGCGAGACGCTGCACTTGCATCTGGACAGTGCCCACTGCCACCTGTTTGACGCTGATGGTCTGGTGATCCCCAAAGCCCTGCAGACCGCTGCCGCCTGAGTCCTGGAGAGTCCTGTCATGAAATTGAACAAACAGAACCTGTCGCGCCTGGGTGCCGACATCGACGTACCGGCCTATTCCGCGACCGACACCCGCCAGGGCATCGCGCACATCGGGGTCGGCGGTTTCCACCGCGCCCATCAGGCTTTTTACACCGATGCGCTGATGAACACCGGCGAAGGTCTGGACTGGAGCATCTGCGGTGTCGGGCTGCGTCCCGATGACCGCGCAGTGCGCGACGCCCTCGCGCAGCAGGATTACCTGTACACGCTCTATGAACTGGGCGACACGCCGGACACCAAGACACGCGTCATCGCCTCGATCAGCGGCATGCTGCTGGCCGAAGACAGTCCGCAGGCGCTCATCGACAAGATGGCCAGCCCGGACATCCGGATCGTGTCGCTGACGATCACCGAAGGCGGCTACTGCATCGACGACAGCAACGGTCAGTTCATGACCCACCTGCCGCAGATTCAGCATGACCTTGCCAATCCCGCCACGCCGAAAACCGTGTTCGGTTTCCTGTGCGCCGCACTCGCCCGCCGCCGCGCCGAGGGCACGCCTGCGTTCACGCTGATGTCCTGCGATAATCTGCCGCACAACGGCGCGGTCACCCGTAAGGCGCTGCTGGCCTTCGCCGCCCAGCGCGACGCCGATCTGCACGACTGGATTGCTGACAACGTCAGTTTTCCCAACGCGATGGTTGACCGCATCACGCCAATGACCAGCGCCGCGCACCGATTGAAGCTGGCCGACGAGAAGCACATCGACGACGCCTGGCCGGTAGTTTGCGAACCGTTCGTGCAATGGGTGCTGGAAGACAAGTTCGTCAACGGCAGGCCAGCCTGGGAAAAGGTCGGCGTGCAGTTCACCGATGACGTGACGCCTTACGAGGAAATGAAGATCAAGCTGCTCAACGGCAGCCATCTGGCCCTGACCTATCTGGGCTTTCTCAAGGGCTATCGTTTCGTACACGAGACCATGAACGATCCGCTGTTCGTGCGTTACATCCGCGCCTACATGGACCTCGACGTCACGCCGCAGCTGGCGTCAGTGCCCGGCATCGATCTGGAGGGCTACAAGGACACGCTGATCGAGCGTTTCTCCAATCAGGCGATTGCCGACCAGTTGGAGCGGGTCTGTTCGGACGGCTCGTCGAAATTCCCGAAGTTCACGATTCCGACCATCAACCGGCTGATCGTCGATCAGGGCAATCTGGAACGGGCTTCGCTCGTGGTCGCCGCCTGGGCCCTGTACCTCAAGGGCAAGGATGAAAACGGCGCGGTTTACAGCATTCCTGACCCACGCGCCGATTTCTGCAAAGGTCTGGTTGCCGACGATGCATTGATCACCGAACGCCTGCTGCAGGTCGAGGAGATCTTCGGCCTGGCCATTGCGCAGTCTGCACCTTTCGTGGCGGCGTTCGAGCAGAACCTGGCCGATCTGCGCACGCTGGGCGTCAGCGGCACCCTGGAAAAACTACTGGCCAAGAGCCTCTGAGGGACACCCATGTTTCTTGGAATCGATTGCGGCACCCAAGGCACCAAAGCCTTGCTGCTCGATACACAGACAGGCCGCGTGCTGGGCGAAGGCTCGGCACCCCACAGCCTGATCAGCGATCATCACGGACGGCGCGAGCAGGACGTCCAGCAATGGCTCACAGCCCTGCAGCACGCGGTCGGCGAAGCGCTCGCTCAGTCCGGTGTTTCAGGACAGGATGTGAACGGCATCGGCATCTCCGGACAGCAGCACGGCTTAGTCCTGCTCGACGCGCAGGGCCAGGTGCTGCGCCCGGCCAAGCTTTGGTGTGACACTGAAAGCGCTCCGGAAAATCAACGTCTGCTGGACCATCTGGGCGGCGAAAAAGGCTCACTGGAGCGCCTGGGACTGGTCATCGCGCCGGGCTACACGGTGTCAAAGCTGTTGTGGACCAAGGAGCAACACCCGGAACTGTTCGAGCAGATCGACAGGATCCTGCTGCCCCACGACTACCTGAACTACTGGCTGACCGGCCGCTGCTGCACCGACTACGGCGATGCCTCGGGCACCGGCTACTTCAATGTGCGCACGCGCGAATGGGATTTGCCGTTGCTGGCCCATATCGACCCGAGCGGACGCCTTGAAAAGGCACTGCCGCAGTTACTGGACGCTGAACAGGCGGTTGGCACATTGAGGCCAGAGATCGCCCAACTGCTGAATCTGAACCCGCAGGCGCTGGTGTCCAGCGGCGGCGGTGACAACATGATGGGGGCGATCGGCACCGGCAATATCCAGCCGGGGTTGATCACCATGAGCCTGGGTTCATCCGGCACGGTGTACGCGTTCGCCGATCAGCCTGCGGTCAGCGAGCACGGCTCGGTTGCGACCTTCTGCTCGTCGTCCGGCGGCTGGCTGCCGCTGATCTGCACCATGAACCTGACCAACGCCACGACGGCCATCCGCGAGTTGTTTGCGCTGGACATCGCGGCGTTCAATACGGCCGTTGCCAGCGCACCGATCGGCGCTGAAGGCGTGCTGATGCTGCCGTTCCTGAACGGCGAACGCGTCCCCGCCCTGCCCGACGCCACCGGCAGCATTCGCGGTCTGGACAGCACCAATCTGAGCCAGGGAAACCTGTGTCGGGCAGTGGTGGAAGGCACGACGTTCGGCCTGCGCTACGGGCTTGATCTGCTGCGCGCCAGCGGCATCAAAAGCGAGAGCATCCGCCTGATCGGCGGCGGCTCGAAAAGTCCGGTATGGCGGCAGATCGTGGCCGACATCATGGATACGCCAGTGGTCTGCACACGCTTGGCAGAGGCCGCTGCGTTGGGCGCGGCGATTCAGGCAGCGTGGTGCTGGTCGACGGCCAAGGGTCAACCCGACAGCCTGCAGGACCTGTGCGAGCGTTGCGTGAGCCTGGACGCTGCCAGCGAGACACGACCGATTGCGCAGAACGTCGTCGCCTATCAACAGGTCTACCAGCACTACCAAGATCAATTACGAGCAGTTTGAACCTGCCTTTTTCATGGAGCACCTATGTTTCTGGTTTGCGGCGAAGCCCTGTTCGATATTTTCACCCGCGCCGACACTGGCAGCGCGCTCAATAAGCTGGGGTTTGACGCCATCGCCGGCGGCTCACCCTTCAACGTTGCCATAGGCCTGCGCAGACTGGGTGTGGAATCTGCCCTGTTTGCCGGCCTGTCGACGGATTACCTGGGTCGTCGCCTGCGCGCTGTGCTCGATGACGAACAGGTCGGTGCCGAGCATCTGATTGAATTCGACGCGCCCACCACGCTGGCCATGGTCGCGGTCGGCGCCGACGGTTCGCCCACCTACAGTTTCAGAGGCGACGGTTGCGCCGATCGCCAGTTGCGCCTGGAACACTTGCCCAGACTCGACGACAAGGTACGGGGTATCCATGTCGGCTCGTTCTCGCTGGTGGTGCAGCCGATTGCCGATACGCTGCTGGCGCTCGTCGCGAGGGAAAGCGGCAAACGCCTGATTTCGCTGGACCCGAACGTACGCCTCAATCCGGCACCGGACATTGAACGCTGGCGCTCCCAGATCGCGGCATTCGCCGAGCATGCGCACATGATCAAGGTCAGCGATGAAGACCTGCACCTGTTGTATCCCGACCGCGACCCCGAAACCATTGCAAAAGGCTGGCTGAACCGGCACACGCACCTGGTGATCGTGACCCGTGGCACGCAGGGCGCAAGCATCTTCACCCGCGAGCACGGCACCTGGTCGATCCCGGCAAAGAACGTCGTGACGGTGGACACGGTGGGCGCAGGCGATACATTCCAGGCAGCACTCCTGACGTTCCTGACTGAACGCCAGCTGGATACGCCAAAGGCGCTGTCGGAGCTTACGAAGGACATGCTGGACCAGATGCTGGATTTTGCAGCGAGTGCAGCGGCGCTGACCTGCACACGGGTGGGGCCGGACCTGCCCTACCGGGATCAGTTGCGCTGAGTGAGGACGACCAAGGTATCAACCGAAACGTCCAGGTGATCAGACCCAATGGGACGCTCCGCGTCCCTGATTGATGATCGTTCCTACGCTCTGCGTGGGAATGCCTCCCAGGACGCTCCGCGTCCGCTCTCGAATGTGGCGCAGATATGTGCCCAAGCTCCAGCGTTATCCACGTCATGCGCTCGGCTCACTGAATCCTCAGTCTGTGCCATTTGTGACGCGGAGCGTCACGGGAGGCATGCCCACGCGGAGCGATGGGCACGATCAGTTTCAGCCACGCCTCTCAGGACGCTCCGCGTCCCGGTTCCACGCGCAACTGCCTGAACGCCCAAAACCCAGACAAAAAAAATCGCGAGTCACCTTGCTCTCACGCGTACGTGAAAGCGAGCCGGCTCGCGAAATCATGGGTGCAACCTATCGGGATGTCAGGCCAACAAACCGGCCTTGATGCCCCGGATGCGCGTATTGATGTCATCCGCAACATCGTTCTGCTTGTCCTTGAGGGCGTCCTGGACTTTCTGGTCGATCGTCAGTTGATCCTCAGGCTTCATCGCGGTGTATTGCTGCTGGGTGATGCCAGTCAGTTTTTCCCGCACTTTCTCTTCGGCCGTCTGCTTCAGGGTGTCCATGAATTTCTGGACCCCCGTCGCAGCGCCATCGGCAGCGCCGACACTGGCAGCATTCGCGCCGGTGACGCCGTTATCGCGATCAGCGGTCTTCTCGGAAAGCGACGTCTCCGCCCCGCTCTTGAGATTGACCATCATCCGTGCAAACGATTCGTTGTAGCCACTGTTGCCCTGCGCGTCATCCGTGGACGCAGCGTTGGCGGTTTGCGAGGTGACCGGGAACGCCCCGTTGCCAAGACCTGCTGCGGCCATCGCGCCGAACGAATCCTGCGAGACCTCGCCCAGCGTCTTGCGCCCTATGGCTCCTACAGCATGGGAAACCAGCTGTTCGAGCCCACTGTTGCCAATAATCATCTTTCACCTCCTGATGACGTGATGCGCCTGTACACCAGCAAGAGCGGTGCCAACTACCGATATCACCCTAAGCCCATGATTTCTATGGCAATGGCGACTAACGGCAGCGGCAGAAAGATGACGTTTACCAGCCAGCCCTTCCAGATCACGTCAAACGCGGCAACGTGTTGCCGTCAATGGGTCGTCTGGCCCTGAGCGATCTGCAACTGTTCCAGCGGCAGCGGGCCTGCGAGGTAGTAGCCTTGCGCCTGACCCGCCCCCATCTCGCGCAGCAGTTCCAGCGTCTGCCGGTCCTCCACGCCTTCGGCGACGACGGTCAGGTCCAGCGACTCGGCCATCCGTACAATCGCCCGCACGATGGCGCGACTGCGGTCACTGGTGGTCAGTTCGAAGATGAACGACTTGTCGATCTTCAAGCCGCTGAAATGGTACTGGTGCACATAGCTGAGAGAAGAAAACCCGGCACCGAAGTCATCCAACACCACTGACATGCCCTGATCGGCCAGTTGCTTCATGGACAGACGCGCCTGTTCGGGATCTGCCACCAGCGCGCCTTCAGTGAGCTCAAGACACAATCTGG
This sequence comes from Pseudomonas viridiflava, assembly GCF_900184295.1. Lineage (NCBI taxonomy): Bacteria > Pseudomonadati > Pseudomonadota > Gammaproteobacteria > Pseudomonadales > Pseudomonadaceae > Pseudomonas > Pseudomonas viridiflava. The sequence goes on along the minus strand of NZ_LT855380.1, from coordinate 2,747,120 downwards.
CCGGAGACACACCGTATTCTGCGAGCATGGAAAGCACTTCGCCTGCAAACGCAGGCCGGGTAATGCTGTAGCTGGAGCAGTTCACATGGACTGGCGGCAAGTGCGCGTTGGCTGGATCGGCCAGAATCGCGATGACCTGCCTGAGCATGTACAGGTCGAGACGGCCAATCAGCCGCAGGCCCTCCAGCGCGGGCAGGAAGCACTCGGGCGTCAGCACCTGCCCGTCAGGCTGCCGCCAGCGAATCAACGCCTCCAGCGCCAGCAGCCTGCCGGTTTCCAGGCAGGTGATGGGTTGGAAATAGGGAATGAGCTGATCAGTGCGTTTCAGCGCGTTCCGCAACGCGCCTTCCTGATCCATCTGATCCGAGACCTGACGGCGCAGTGCCTGGTTGAAAACTGCACAGCCATCACGTCCGCCGTTCTTCACCGTGTACATTGCCGTGTCGGCATCGCGCAACAGATCAGCAGGCTCCTTGTGGAACTCACCGTCAGCCCCGACGACGCCGATACTGCAGGAGGTGAAGACCGTGTGTTCATCAATCACAAAGGGCGACTCGAACGCCGTGAGGATCCGTTGAGCGATCCCGACCCCCGTGCTCAATCGCGCGCCAATCCCCAACACGGCGAATTCGTCGCCGCCCAGTCGGGCCAGCAGGTCACCCACGCGCATGCAACTGCGTAGACGCTGCGCCGCCTGAATCAGCAACAGATCGCCACAATGGTGCCCGAGACTGTCGTTGACGATCTTGAAGCGATCCAGGTCGATGAACATCACCACCAGTGCGCGACCCCGGCCGCAGAACTCCTCCCAGGCCACCTGCAATCGTTGCTGCAAATGGCTGCGGTTGGGTAAACCGGTCAGTGAGTCATGAGCGTTTTCGTGCTGAAGCCTTGCATTGAGCTGATCCAGCTCACGGGTCCGGTCGAGCACGCGCGCCTCCAGACGCAGGTTGGCGGTATGAATCGCCTCGGCAGCGCTGCGGCGAGAGAGTGCTGTATCGATGTGCCGGGAAACGAAGGTCAACAGCTCCTGATCGCGCAAGGTGTAGCTGACGTGGCGAGAATAGCTCTGGACGGCCAGGACACCCCGCACTTCCTCCGCCTCGAACAGCGGAATACCCAGCCAGGAGGTCGATCGGTTGGTCTGGTTCTGTACTTCAATCTCGCCCGCAGCTTCGAGCCTGAGCGCGTCTTTGCTGTCGATCAGGCATGGACGGCGCTGGCGAATGACATATTCGGTGAACCCGCGTTGACCACGCCGGGGCGCAGGTGACTGCGTCAAACGCTCGTCAATGTAATAGGGAAAGGTGACCTCGCCCGTGGTTTTGTCATAAAGCGCGATGTAGAAGTTGAGCGCCACCAGCAGTTCACCCACGATCATGTGCAGACTCTGGAACAGCTCGTTCATGTCTCCGGGACGGCTGGACAGCTCGGCAATCTGAAACAGCGCACTTTGCAGGTGCTCGGCACGCTCGCGCTCAGCCACTTCCAGACGTAACGCATCGTTGGCAGCAGACAACTGCTGGGTGCGTAACAGCACGGTCTGCTCAAGATGGGCGCGATGCAGCAGCCGGTCCATTGCCATGGCCACATGCCGCGAGACCACTGAAAACAGCGCCCGGTCCTGAACGCTGTAGACACGGGACACATCGTAGACTTGCATGGCGACCATGCCGAACACTTCATCCGACGCGTTTTTCAGCGGCGCGCCCATCCAGAACTCCGGACGACGTCCTCTACACCTGAAACGGCCAGCCGCTTCTGCCTCTTCGATGCCCGCCGCATCAAGAAACATGGACTGCCCCTGGGTCAGCACATAGCCAGTCATGGAAATATTGGCGGGTTCAAGGTATTCGAAGGTTTCCGGGGCCATCGCCTCATCGTCGAAACGGTCGATGTAATAGGGATAGGTGATTTTGCCGGACTGACTGTCGTACAGCGCCAGGTAGAAATTCTCGGCGTCGATCAGCGTCCCAAGCTGCTGGTGAATCCCTTGCAGCAGCGTGCCTCGCTCGTGGGTCGAGCTGGCCAGCAGGCTGATCTCGTACAGCGCGCGCTGGGTGCTCTGCGCCCTGACCAGTGCAGCGCTCTGCAACAGAGAGCCCAGTCTGACGGCGAGATCCGCCAGTGCCGGATTGTGCTGTTCGGCCAGCGGTGCAAGCAGCCAGCCCAGCGCCTCTTCACCCTGGCCTGTCGCCCACCGATGTACCTGACCTTCGTTACAGAACGACTCAAACCGGCCAACGGGAATGTGCTCTGGCCAATCGTAATGAAGCGCGCCCTGCCCCAGCAGACGCTTCTGCTCACCCGCGATATAGAACGCCCAAGGCACGCCGGGGACCTGTTGGCGTGCAACAGCCATTAACTCATCGATGGCCTGATGACTGGACAGCCGGTCACGACGGTCGCGCAGCGTATCGCCGGGAGCGACGCTATCGTTCGTCTGGCGCAGGCAGGAGGCCAAAGGGGGTACAGTCATGTCAACACCAGATCCAGAAACCGACGGCGAATATAATTGACGCTTCCGGCCAGAGTTGGCAGTGCGCTGTCACATTAAAGCAGCAATTGTGATGCAAGGATTGTACCTGCAAGTCGGCATGTTGGTTTACCTGAACATTGCTGTGATCGTGGCACTATTTCATGGTTTTCCCGGTCAGAGAGTGTTCCCGCAGCAGGCAACATCGTCTTTTGCGCACTATGCTGGCCTGCGCTTTCTTCGCCAAACACATACTGGACAGGTGATCGCAATGATCAAGACTTACAGCTATGCAGCCCAGGCTGCCACCGACAAGCTCGCACCTTATCAATTCGAACGACGCGCTCCTGGCGCCGACGATGTTCAGATCGACATCCTGTACTGCGGCGTCTGCCACTCTGACCTGCACACTGCGCGCAACGAATGGCACAACACGCTTTATCCATCGGTACCAGGCCATGAGATCGTCGGCAAGGTGACTGCCGTCGGGGCCAATGTCACCCAATTCAAGGTGGGCGATCTGGCAGGCGTAGGCTGCATGGTCGACAGTTGCCAGGCATGTCAATCCTGCGAAGAGCATGAAGAGCAGTACTGCGAAAAAGGCTTTACCGGCACTTACAACGGACCCGTCTTCGGCGGTGAGAACACCTTCGGCGGCTACTCGGACAAAATCGTCGTCAAAGAAAAGTTTGTCCTGCGCATCGCGCCCGACCAGAATCTGGCAGCCGTTGCACCGCTGCTGTGTGCGGGCATCACCACCTACTCGCCGCTGAATCACTGGAAAGTCGGTCCAGGCAAGAAGGTCGGAATCGTGGGTCTGGGCGGTCTGGGTCACATGGGCGTAAAGATTGCCCACGCCATGGGTGCTCATGTGGTGCTGTTCACCACCTCACCCAAAAAACGCGAAGACGGCCTGCGTCTGGGTGCAGACGAAGTCGTGGTTTCAAAAGACCCGGATGAGATGGCCGCCCACACCAACAGCCTGGATTTCATCCTCAATACCGTTGCAGCGCCTCATGACCTGGACGCCTTCCTTTCCCTGCTCAAGCGCGACGGCACCATGACACTGGTCGGCGCACCCGCCGAGCCCCATCCTTCGCCTGCGGTATTCAACCTGATCTTCAAACGCCGCAGCCTGGCAGGCTCGTTGATTGGTGGCATTCAGGAAACCCAGGAGATGCTGGACTTCTGTGCCAAACACAACATCGTGTCCGATATCGAAGAAATTGCCATGCAGGATATCAACGAAGCCTACGAGCGGATGCTCAAGGGCGACGTGAAGTATCGTTTTGTGATTGATATGGCAACCCTTAAACAGGAAGCTTCTGCAGCCTGACCTTCACGGGCGGTCTGACTGGCGACATGCCAGCCAGACCACTGCATACCATAAAATGCGGTCTTGTCCGCCCCCGTGACAGGCACTCATCGTTATACATAAGTCCTCTTGGATGAACACGATGATGATCGTTCCTACGCTCTGCGCTCATCGTTATACACAAATCGACCTGAAGGAATGCGGTATCTGAAGTGGGAGCGGACTTGTCCGCGAATACTGCGTTTCAGACGCTGGATCTTCGTCGGATGTACCAGCTTTCGCGGACAAACGGAACGCCGCCCGGTCCGCTCCCACGGCCGAAATAGTGCCCGCTCCAGATGCGCGTTTCGACTTGTGTATAACGATGAGCACTCTGCGTGGTAACGCCTCTCAGGACGCTCCGCGTCCGCTTTTGAATGTGGCGCAGATGCGTGGTTCAAGCCCGAGCGTTATCCACGTCATGCGTTCGGCTCACTGAATCCGCAATCTGTGCCATTTGTGACGCGGAGCGTCACGGGAGGCATGCCCAAGCGGAGCGATGGGCACGATCAGTGTGGAGGCGGACTTGTGCATAACGATGAGTGACAGGCAGCCGCCTGACGGCGCAATTTCGTGCACGCCATTCGTGCACGCCATTCGTGCACGCCATTCGTTCACGCATTCTATTTCCAGCACCGTGGAACGAAGACGAACGCCGTCGAACCTTTCGTCTTTTGATCCCGTGCAGTTCGTCTCCAGAGCGTTGACACGCACTTTTTTGGGGCGCGAAATAGTTGCTCGATTGAAACGCGCCAACTCAATGGACGGAGAATGACACATGGCTAATATCAAGATTTTAGCGGGTGATTTTCTTCAAGGTGATGGGGAATACCGTGCTGGCACCATCACTCTCGTAACTCCCCTCTTCCCGTGGCCGGGTATCAGCTTCAAGCACAACGACATCAAGTCAGTGGAAATGGCCAGCCAGGCATCCAGTAAAAAAATCGACGGCGCTATCGGCTACGGTCTCGCGGGCGCGCTGGTGCTCGGGCCTGTAGGCGCGGCAGCAGGCGTCATGCTGGCCGGCGAGGAAAAGGAAATAACGTTTCTGACGACGTTCAAGGACGGCAGAAAAATACTCGCAGCCGCAGACGACAGGACCTATCAAAAGCTGTCGCAGCATATCGCTACACGAGGTCTCGCCAGGCATCACTGAAGCCCTGGGGCCGAGAACTCAATGACTCGAGCGATCGACCCCTCTTCAACTACGCTTAATTCATGGCACTGATTGTGCTTCATTCACATAAATGAACTTTTTATTACAATTTAGTGACTACCACTGACTGCTTGCCGGTCTCAAGTTCATGAAGTCCTTGCAGATATTGATGGTGAGGGACGCTTAAGGTGAACGGATATGAAAGAACGAGCGACAGTCATCTGCAAGCGAGACGGACAGATCCTCTACGTGCGCAAACCGAAATCCAAATGGGCCTTGCCGGGCGGTAAGGTCGAGCCCGGAGAAACCCCTGCACAGGCAGCGGTGCGTGAGCTGAACGAAGAGACAGGCCTGGAAAATCTGGAACTGCGTTATCTGGCCGAGTATGAAAAAGACCGGGTGACCCATCATGTGTTCATCACTCTGGTGCCGGACTCCAGTGAAGCCAAGCCCCAGAACGAGATAGCCGCCTGCAAATGGCTCGCCCCCAAGAACGTCAGCGACCTGAAAGCGAGCCCGGCCACCAAGTCCATCGTCAAATCATTTGCCCGACAAGGGTGAACGCAGCCTTCAATGCGCCCAGCCGCTGGCGCATTGAAGGCAAGCCCTTGCCCATCTCGGAAAACGCGCACAAAAAAGGGCGACCCTTTCGGATCGCCCTTTTCGTTACCGCCCAGCAGAGCGGATTTTGTTTGGTAGGCGCGATTGGACTCGAACCAACGACCCCCACCATGTCAAGGTGGTGCTCTAACCAACTGAGCTACGTGCCTGCTGTGGGTCGGCATTCTACGGATATTCAGATGGGTGTCAATGGCTTTTTTTGCAGTAACTCTCTGAATATGCGGATTATTTGACTGGGCCAATTGCGCTGGGAAACAAAAAAAGGGCGACCCTCTCGGGTCGCCCTTTTCATTACCGCCCAGCAGAGCGGATTTTGTCTGGTAGGCGCGATTGGACTCGAACCAACGACCCCCACCATGTCAAGGTGGTGCTCTAACCAACTGAGCTACGTGCCTGCTGTGGGTGTGCATCCTACCGGCTTTAATCTTCATGTCAATCTGTTTTTACCGCTAACCCTATGAATTAACGATGTTTTTGCCAGGAAAGAAATGAAAGGTCTTTTCACCTGACGCTGGCAGAGCGTTTCCATCTCGGGTAGGATCGGCGCACTCGTCAAGAATATTAAACGGAGCTTCAGGATGGCCAACACGCCTTATCCGCAGTCCTATTACGCCGCGTCGGCCAATCCGGTGCCTGAACGCCCTGCCCTGCAAGGCGAGGTTGAAACCGATGTGTGCATCATCGGTGCTGGTTACACGGGACTCTCCAGCGCGCTGTTTCTGCTGGAGAACGGTTTCAAAGTGACCGTACTTGAGGCGGCGAAGGTCGGGTTCGGCGCGTCGGGTCGCAACGGCGGACAGATCGTCAACAGCTACAGCCGTGACATCGACGTGATCGAACGCACGGTCGGTCCGCGACAGGCTCAGTTGTTGGGGCAGATGGCGTTCGAAGGCGCGGCGATCATTCGTGATCGCGTCTCACGCTACGGCATAAAGTGCGACCTGAAGGATGGCGGTGTGTTTGCCGCGCTGACAGGCAAGCAGATGGCTCACCTTGAAGCGCAGAAACGGCTGTGGGAACGCTACGGCCATTCACAACTGGAGCTGATGGATCAACGCCGCATCAATGAAGTGGTGAATTGCGAGCAATACATTGGCGGCCTGCTGGACATGAGCGGTGGCCACATTCACCCGCTGAACCTGGCGCTGGGCGAAGCGGCTGCGGTGGAAACGCTGGGCGGAACGATCTATGAGCAATCCGCCGCGATTCGCATCGAGCGTGGCGCCAATCCTGTGGTGCATACTGCCCAGGGAAAGGTCCGCGCCAAATTCATCATCGTTGCGGGCAATGCCTATCTGGGTAATCTGGTCCCGGAGCTGGCAGCCAAATCCATGCCGTGCGGCACTCAGGTGATCACTACTGAACCGCTGGACGAAGAACTCGCCAGGACGTTGCTGCCACAGGACTATTGCGTAGAAGACTGCAATTACCTGCTGGACTACTACCGCCTGAGCGCCGACAAGCGCCTGATCTTCGGCGGCGGCGTGGTGTATGGCGCGAGGGATCCGGCCAACATCGAAGCCATTATCCGCCCGAAGATGCTCAAGGCGTTCCCGCAGCTCAAGGACGTGAAGATCGACTACGCGTGGACCGGTAATTTCCTGCTGACCCTGTCCCGCCTGCCTCAGGTCGGACGCCTGGGCGACAACATCTATTATTCACAGGGTTGCAGCGGTCACGGGGTCACTTACACCCACCTGGCGGGCAAAGTGCTGGCCGAGGCGCTGCGCGGTCAGGCCGAACGTTTCGATGCGTTCGCCGACCTGCCGCACTATCCGTTCCCCGGCGGACAGTTGCTGCGCACGCCCATGACTGCGCTGGGTGCGTGGTACTACAGCCTGCGTGATCGACTGGGCTTCTGACGGTTCATGAAAAACGGCGCCTTACAGGGCGCCGTTTTCATTCAGGCTGTCTATTTCATTTAACGGCGCGATTCAGCGTTCGGGTCGCCTCACCTGCCGCCTGTTCCTGCCCGGCCTGCGACAGGTCGGCGGCCGCCTTCAACCAGCGCTGCGCATCGACTTGCGCAGGCAGCTGGCGTGGCGACTGGATCAATACCGCCCAACTGCCGGCGTTTTTCCAGGCCGAGTCGAAACTGCTGAAACTCATGGTGTAGCGCCGGTCCATGCCCGCGCTGAGCAGGACGGTTTCTTTCACCCGGTTGTAGCCCACCAGAACAGCATAGCGTGGCGCTTTCCAGAATGCCGAGCCCTGGGAAAACCGCAGCATCACCGGATAGCCAGCCGACACCTGAGCGAGCAACGCCTGCAGGTCGTGATCCAGCGGGTACACCATGAAACCGTACTCGCGGGCGACCCGGGGCATGTTCTGCTCCAGACGATCTTCGGCGCCCGGCAGTTGCAGAGGCTTGTCCAACAGACCTGGCGTGGTCTGTACCTGCTGATTGGCAAGCATGCTCGCCAGCGCGCCCGGCCCGCTCTGATACGCGTTGCCACGGAAGAACGGCACCGAGTTAAGCTCCACACGATCAGGCAGGCTCTTGATCTGCGGCGTGACCATCGAGGAGCAGCCTGAAAGGCACAGCACCAGTGCAGCCAGCAGCAATGAACCCCTGGAACGGACAGCGCTTGAAAGAATGCGTAACGGCAACATGTTCACTCACTTCAACTGACATCGAGCAATCACCACTCGATCTGAACGCTGATCATAGAGCCCGTGAGAGACCGGGTATAGCCTTTGCGCGCAGTGATGCGACGGCAATAGATCGAAACGGTCATACCAAAACGCCATTGGTCAATTAATCGCAACATGCCCGGTACTAGACTGTCAGTTATCAGGAATGCAACACAAAAGCAGGAAACGTGGAGGCACTTATGAGCCTGGAATTGACAATCGTGATGCTGGTCGCCTCGTGGCTTGCGGTGGCTACGGCCATGTTGTGGGGTGTGATGCGCGTGTCCCGCCGTCATCATCCACACACTGTCACCCAGCCCTCGCCCAAGCGCTTGAAGCTGGAGAGGTCGCCGAAAACCGGTCATGCCGCTGCGCACTGAACCCGGGTTGCAAGTGATTCTGGCAGCCTGAAACGCAAAACGGTCGACCCGATGACTCGGGCCGACCGTTTTTTCATGCGACGTGCGATCAGGCGTTGGAAGCCAGACGTGCAGCCTTTTTGCGCTTGGCCTTGCGGACCATCATGTTCAGGCCTTCAATCGCAGCCGAGAATGTCATGGCGGCGTAGATGTAGCCCTTCGGAACATGAGCACCGAAGCCCTCGGCGATCAGCGTCATACCGATCATGATCAGGAAGCCCAGCGCCAACATGACCACGGTCGGGTTGTCGTTGATGAACTTCGCCAGCGGGTTGGCGGCAACCAGCATCACGACCACGGCACTCACGACAGCGATGATCATGATCGGCAAGTGCTCGGTCATGCCCACAGCGGTGATGATGCTGTCGATGGAGAACACCAGGTCCAGCATCAGGATCTGAACGATCGCACTACCCATGGTCAGCGCCACGGCATTGCTCAAGGTTTTCTCTTCCTCGGTCTTCACGTCCATGCTGTGATGGATTTCCGTGGTCGCTTTCCAGACCAGGAACAGACCACCGGCAATCAGGATCATGTCCTTCCACGAAAAGGCCTGACCAAACATTTCGAACACAGGCTCGGTCAACTGCACGATGTACGCCACGGTGCTCAGCAGGCCCAGGCGCATGACCAGCGCCATGCCGATGCCCAGCTTTCTCGCCTTTTCGCGCTGATGTTCCGGCAGCTTGTTGGTGATGATCGAAATGAAGATCAGGTTATCGATACCCAGTACGACTTCCATCACGACCAGCGTCGCCAGCGCAATCCACGCAGCCGGACTGGTCGCGAGTTCCAATAGGTATTCCATAGATCACTGCCCTGCCTGAGCCAATAGTTGAACGAATGTTAGATTTCTTTACCGGACTTGCTTTCTGATTCAGCCGGGCTTGGTGCCGGTTCCAGTACCGAAAGTTCCCGCTTGGCCTCTTCTACAGCCTTGCTCGCTGCCTGATGAGTGTCATCGATTGCCTTTTTGGCTGAATCGGCCGCCGTATTCAACATCTGCTTGGAGGACGACTCAATCTGATCGCACCCGGCCATTACCAACAGCGAACCGGTCAAAAGTACAGCGTAAAATGATTTTTTCATGTGTCCCTCGATAGGCAAGGCCGGACGTTGCTTTGGGTCCGGCGTTGGAAAGGCATTCTAGGGAAGCTGAAACATCAGGAAAATTCGATTTTATAAGCGATATACTTCGGTTTTAACGAATCGGGAACAGACATGCTCAATTACCGTCAGCTTCATTACTTCTGGGTCGTGGCCAAGACCGGCAGCATTGTCCGTGCCTGCGAACAATTGAACCTCACACCACAAACCGTCAGCGGCCAGATCAGCCTGCTGGAGTCGTCCCTGGGCGTCGATCTTTTCCAGCGCGTGGGTCGGCAGCTGGAAATGACCGAAGCGGGCCGCATGGCCCTACCCTACGCCGAGCAGATGTTTCAACTGGGCAATGAGCTTGAAGCCTTGCTGAGTTCAAACCCTGACGAACAACAACTGCTGTTTCGGATTGGCGTCGCCGACGTGGTGCCCAAATCCATCGTTTATCACCTGCTTGCGCCCACCATGGACCTCGATGGATCGATACGCATCACCTGTCGCGAGGACAAGCTCGAACGCCTGCTGGCCGACCTTGCGGTTCAGCGTCTGGATCTGGTGATTTCCGACAGCCCTATGCCGCCTCATCTGGACATCAAGGGGCATAGTCAGAAACTGGGCGAGTGCGGTGTCAGTTTTTTCGCAACCCAGGAAGTGGCCGAACGCATCGGGAACGACTTTCCGCACTGCATGCACGGCGCTCCACTGCTGATACCGGGTCAGGAAACCGTGGTGCGTGGGCGACTGATGCGCTGGTTCGCCGAATTGAAAATCCAGCCGCGCATTGTGGGCGAGTTCGATGACAGCGCCTTGATGAAGGCTTTCGGGAAATCAGGCAGCGGCGTGTTCGTGGCGCCCAGCGTGATTGCTGACGAGGTGCAGAGTCAGTATGGCGTGGAGATCATCGGCCAGACCGACGCGGTGACCGAATCGTTCTACGCGATTACGGTAGAACGCAAGGTCAGGCACCCCGGCGTGGTTGCCATTGCCGAGGGTGCCCGTAACCAGTTGTTCACTGACAGTCTTTAAGCCGTGACGGGTGTCGGTTTACTTTTCATCAGAACCCAGGCCAGCACTATCGCGAGAAAGATAATGCCGGCTGCGGCGAAGCCCAGCCTGCCGAGCCCAAGATGATCGATCACTCGCCCGCCGATAACCGCTCCGATCCCGATGCCCAGGTTGGCACCGGCGATGTTCAGTGACGCGGCGAAAGCCGGTGCCTGCGGTGCCGCTTTGATCAGACGCACGTGGCTGACCAGGAACAGCGCAGCTTGAGTGATCCCCCATACCGCCAGCGCAAGCGCCAGAGCGAACCAGGAATGGATACTCGGCACCACCGCCACCATGCCCACCACCATGAACGCGCAGAACACCAGACTGGCGATCAGCGGATGGCGATCCACCATGCGTCCGCCCAACGAGTTGCCGAGCAAGCCGACCGCGCCGAAGCCCATCAGGCACCAGCCGACCAGCGTGCCGTCGAAACCGGCCAGACGCTCGAGCATGTCGGCCAGATAGGTGTAGGCCGTGAACATGCCGCTGAAGACCAGTACGGACAGCAACACGTGGCCCTGCATCAACGGACTGCGCAGGATGCCGAACTGGCCGAGAATCGAGACAGGCTCCTTTTTGACGACGCTGGGGAGGTACACCGTCAGTAGCAACGCCTTGGCAAAGGCCAGCACCGACAGGGCTGCAAATGCCGTGCGCCAGCCGAACGCATCGGAAATCAGCGTACCGACAGGAATGCCGAACACCGTGGCACAGACGATCCCGAAACCGATCCGGGCAATCGCCCTACCCGCGAACTGCGGACCGACGATGTCCACCGCCGTTTCACTGGCCAGTGCCCAGAACACCGGCAGCCCCAGCGCCGGGATCAATCGGGCAACGCCCATCACCGCGATGTTCGGTGCCAGGGCGGCCAGCGCATTCGAAAGCCCGAACAGAATCAGGATGCCCACAAACAGGCGCTTGCGGCTGAAGCGCGAGCAGTACGCCGTCAGGAACGGGCCGAAAGCGGCGACGGTAAAGGCAAACAGGGTCACCAGCAGACCGGCCTGCGGCACCGTGACGTGAAGATCACGCGCCATGGCAGGCAAAAGGCCGACGATGACGAACTCTGTGGTCAGCACGGTAAACCCGGCGGCTGACAACAGCAGAATGGGCAGTAACATCAAAACTCCAGAACAACGATGAAGGCCCATCCGCTGGATGGGCCTTCATTTGAGATCATCAAAAACAGAAACGAGGTTGAAGCGAGCGTGGGGTATTCACCTGCGGCATGCGCATGCAACGACCCCACGAAGATCCGGCTTACATCGACAACGTTAGAACTTGCCCATGAAATCGCGCTTGCCGATCTCGACGCCATTGTGGCGAAGCAGGTCATAAGCGGTGGTCACGTGGAAGAAGAACTGCGGCAAGGCATAGCTCAGCAGGTACGCCTGGCCGTTCAGGCGGCGCTCTTTCTCGGTGCCGGGACGCAGCACGATTTCGATGCCTTCGTTGCCGTCAACCTGCTCGGGCTTGATGCTGCCGATGAATTCGAGTGTCTTGGCCAGCAGGGCCTGCAATTCGGCGAAGCTGGTTTCAGTGTCGTCATACTGCGGAATCTCGACACCTGCCAGACGCGCGGAGGCACCCTTGGCAAAGTCCACTGCGATTTGCACCTGACGGGTAAACGGCAGCATGTCCGGGAACAGACGAGCCTGCAGCAGCGCTGGCGGCTGGATTTTCTTCTCGGTTGCGTGGGCTTCAGCCTTGGTCAGAACGTCGCTCAACGCATTGAGCATTTGCTGGAAGACAGGAATCGAAGCGGCATACAGGGAAATAGACATGACATATCCTGATTGAGAAAGGCGCAATTATAGACCTGCCTGACGCGAAAGGCCGTCAGTCTTTTCGGCGCACGTGCGGATGCGCTGGCAAAATGCTGCAACAGCTCATAGTCTGATCCACCGTCATTACTCAGGGAAGCGTCCATGTCCACCGAACCCTCTTCGACCGAAGTCCCCGACACCGCCGAGACCTTGCAGCTCACCAGTACCGAAGTACGCATTCTGGGCTGTCTGATCGAAAAGCAGGCGACCAATCCCGAGACCTACCCGCTGACCCTCAATGCATTGGTGCTGGCCTGCAACCAGAAGACCAGCCGCGACCCGGTCATGAACCTGACTCAGGGCCAGGTTGGACAGAGCCTGCGCGCACTGGAAGGCCAGGGCTTGACGCGGCTGGTGATGGGCAGCCGCGCCGACCGCTGGGAGCACAAGGTAGACAAGGGTCTGGAACTGGTGCCTGCGCAAGTCATCCTGACCGGACTGCTGTTGTTGCGAGGCCCGCAGACCGTCAATGAGCTGCTCACACGCAGTAATCGCATGCATGATTTCGAAGACGCCGAGCAGGTCGTTCATCAACTCGAGCGGCTGATCGCCAGAGGTCTGGCGACCTTGATACCGCGTCAGGCAGGCCAGCGCGAGGACCGTTACATGCACGCGCTGGGTAATCCCGAAGACCTGCAGGCGCTGCTCGCCCAGCGCCAGAACGCACCGGACCGCAGCACAGCCACTGCTGCGTCGAACGAGCGTATCGAAGAACTCGAAGCCCGCGTGGCCGCTCTCGAAGAACGGCTGGCCAGACTCGAACAGCACTGACAGGTCGGCGGATACACCAGTCCGCCTCAACCCTGATCGTGCCCATCGCTCCGCGTAGGAACGATCAGAGTGGTCTCAAGCACGCCGATCATGCCCATGCACCCAAGTCTTGCCGCAACCACGGACTACTGTGGGAGGCGGCTTGCCGGCGATGCGTTTTCTGAAGCGACCTGTCAGTGACTGAACTGACGCCATCGCCGGCAAGCCGCCTCTTATCAAACAACCTGTAAGCCACTGAAGAAACTGGATTTTGTGGGAGCGGACCGGGCGGCGTTCCGTTTGTCCGCGAATGCTGTAATTCAGCCGATGAATATTCGTCGGATGTACAGGCCTTTTCGCGGACAAGTCCGCTCCCACCTAGTTTGCCGCGCGACAGCGCTACGTCGAAGACGTGGTGGCGCCTCCCACAGGGTATGCATTCACTCGGATACTTACGTTTTGGCTCCGTTTCGCGCGTCTTCCAGACTTGTGTATCACGATGAGGGTTCAGCCTCGGGCGAAGGCCGCTGCCTTTTGGTATTGCTCGTCGGTCGGGCGAACGCCGGTGTACAGCACGAACTGCTCCAACGCCTGAATCGCAGCCACCTCGTCTCCGCTGATGACCTTTTTACCGAGACGTCGGGCGGTCTGAATCAACGGGGTGTCCGCAGGCGTGGCGACCACATCGAAAACTGTCTGCGCAGCACTGATAGCCGCCTCATCGAACGCCAGCTCGTCAGACTGCGGGCCGATCATGCCCAGTGGCGTGACGTTGACCAGCAGTGCAGGACGTTCATCGCCCAACCCGGACTGCCATCGAAAGCCGCAGGCTTGAGCCAGGCGTTTCCCGGCTTGCTCGTTGCGCGCCACAATCAAACCGTCGGTAAAACCTGCATCACGCAGCGCGAAGGCAACCGCCTTTGCCATGCCGCCACTGCCGCGCAGGGCAAACGGTGTATGCGGCACTGCGTGGCTTTGCATCAGTTGCGCGACAGCAATGTAATCGGTGTTGAAGGCTTTCAGATGGCCGTCGGTATTGACGATGGTGTTGATCGACTGGATCGCCGCGGCCGACGCATCCAGCTCGTCCACCAGCGCAATGCAGTCTTCCTTGAACGGCATGGAAACGGCGCTGCCACGGATGCCCAGCGCACGAATGCCTGCTACCGCGGCCTTCAAGTCATTGGGCGCGAAGGTCTTGTAGTAATAATTGAGGCCCAACTGTTCATAAAGATGGTTATGGAAACGCACGCCGAAGTTTCCCGGACGCGCCGCCATGGACATGCACAATAACGTGTCCCGGTTGGCAGTAATGGCCATGTTTTTCTCCCGAACGGTATTGGATTAAATCTGTACGCCAGGCGTACACTGCGCCTGGCTGACCCGAATGAAGTTGCCCGGCATTGCGGATCGGAAAACACCTTACATAAAATTTACTCAACGATTTCGCAGTTTTTTACAAATTCGATGTCTTAGAGTTATCCCGTGGCAGTGCTTGAGCTTAATGCAGGCCCGCGACAACGGGTTGAAAGCGAGGAACACTCATGATTCGTCAAATCCCCAAGATTGCCTTGTTTATAGGTGCGTTGGCCCTTGCAGGTCAGGCGAACGCCGATCATCGTGGCTGGGGTGGCCCAGCCGTGGTAGGTGCGCTGGTGGGCGCGGCCGTGGTGGGCGCAGCGGTATCTTCCAGCCGTGACAGAACGGTCTACGTCGAGCGTCAGCCGGTTTACTACCAGCCGCCCGTGCAGCAGGTCTATTACGCGCCGCCACCTCCGCCGCCAGTGGTCTACTACCAACCGGCGTATGAAGTTGTAGAGCGGTATCCGGCTCCGCCGCCACGTTACTACCGTCGTTATGACGGCCCGCCTCCAGGTTATTACCAAGGCTACGGCCCGCACGGTCGCTGGTAACGGCACAAAAAACCCGCCTTCATTGGCGGGTTTTTCATTTCTTGCGCACAGCCCTGCCCGGCACTGCAACGTGTTCAACCCTCGTTCCCGTCAATGACGACTATTGAGAGCGTCGATTTCTGCCTGCCGGGATCAGAACGTACAGTAGCCTCATGAACAGATGGAGGTCGCTATGAACAACGTTCAAATCATGTCGGTGGTAGGCAGCGCAGTCCCGGCTCCGCTCAGAGAGCGCGGTCTGCTGGCGTGCTGGTACCTGATTCAGGACGGTGAACCGGTCAGCGGCCCCTTCGCTTCCCTGCCCGTCGCCCAGGCTTTTTCCGAGGAACTGAAAGGCCGCGTCCTGCACAGCTGACGCCCTGCCCGGTTGTTCACCGTACTTCGTGCGTTGCTCCGCACTCTCCCTTGACCGCATCGTTTGATGCGGTTTTTTTATTGGGAAATATCAGCAATTATGGGGAACACGACATAGCGCTGTTGCGCAGTAGACACCGGACCCACGAAAACTCGCTATTGAGCACGTCATGCGTTAACCGCATGCTCGAACGTCATAATCACGTCCGCTCGGCCATCGCAGCATTCACCTGGCAGCGATGGGTCAGCTTCTGCAGGCGCTTTTCCAGTGCCATGAACACCACACGATCATTGCGACCGCTGTCCAGCTCGTCGATCAGGTCATTGGCTACCTGACGCAGTTCATAGGCCAGCACCACGCGGTCGTCGTTCAGGTCCTGCTTGTGTGACTCGAACAGGCGATGCAGATAATCCTGCAGCGTGAACTTGAGGCTATGGCGGTCACTGGCGCGCAGATGCGCAAGATTCAGGTTGATGCGCCCGTGCAATTCACTCAATTCGCCGCACAGGTACTGCATGCGCCGGGCATAGCCTGTCTCGCGATCACGCAGCTGCTTGTTGGTCACAACCGCTTCCTGCCTGCGCTGAATGGCCGGGACGGCAATCGCGACCATCATGCCAACGATCAGGGCAATGGCCTGCATCCAGCCTGCCCAGTCCGAAGGACGGGTAAAAAAGCCGGCCAGCAGCAACAGCACGGCAACCAGTGATGCGGCGATTACCAGTACAACGTAATCCTTGCCGATAAACCCCTTGAGCATTACGCGACTCCTTGAACCCATGACGTTCGATGGCTGGGAATGCTAATCGGTGCAGGCTTGCAGCACCACGAATATTCAAGACGCAGAGCGTTTTGAACACTTTTCCTACTTAACCGCAACTTAACGAAGCGCTGTTTTCCGATTTTATTGACGAAACGCCCTACGACTCCCATCGACATAAGTGAAAGCCTACTCATAAAATGCCGGGTTCCAGCCTGTTCCTTTCTTTTACGTACCTTATCGAGTGAGCCTTGTTCTTGAAAATTCGTCTGTCTGTTCTGGGCCTATTATGTGTACTTACGGGTTCGGCATTTTCCACTTCCATCCTGGCAAACGAAACCGCCGCTCTCAATCGTGATCCCTCCAACCTGCACCTGGCCTCCGGCAGCGCCATGGTGATCGACCTGCAAACCGACAAGGTCCTGTATTCCAGTAACCCTGACGTGATCGTGCCCATCGCTTCTGTCACCAAATTGATGACCGCGATGGTAGTGCTGGATGCCAAACAATCAATGGACGAAGTCATCCCGGTCAATATTTCCCAGACACCGGAAATGAAGGGCGTGTTCTCCCGCGTCAAGCTGGGCAGCGAAATGAATCGCCGGGACATGCTGCTGATCACCCTGATGTCTTCGGAGAACCGCGCGGCTGCCAGTCTGGCGCACAGCTATCCGGGTGGCTATCCGGCCTTCATTCTGGCCATGAACGCCAAGGCCAAGGCACTGGGCATGAAGCACACCGCCTATGTCGAACCCACCGGCCTGTCGGTCTACAACGTGTCGACCGCCCGTGACCTGACCAAACTGGTCATGGCAGCGCGCAAATACCCGATGCTGAGCGAACTGAGCACCACCGAAACCAAGACAGTAACCTTCCGCAAACCGGCCTACAGCCTGGTGTTCAACAACACCGATCACCTGGTGCGCAAGGAAAACTGGGACATCAAGCTGACCAAGACCGGCTTCACCAATCAGGCCGGTCACTGCCTGGTGCTTTTGACGACCATGGCCAACCGCCCGGTATCGGTGGTCATTCTCGATGCTTTCGGCAAATACACGCACTTTGCCGACGCCAGCCGCCTGCGCAAGTGGATGGAAACCGGCCAGAGTGGTCCGGCACCGGAAGTGGCGTTGCAGTACAAGAAAGAAAAGAATCTGGTCATGAAACAGACCGGGATTCAGGCTCGGGACTGATCGAACCGGGTTAAAAAAACGGCCGCGATGTGCAGACATCGCGGCCGTTTTGCTTACAACGCGGACAATCAGTTGTACTGAGTCACCAGCTTGGTGTTCAAGTACGCCTCGATGGCCTCGGTGCCGCCTTCAGAGCCATAACCGGAATCCTTGATCCCGCCGAACGGGACTTCCGGCAAACCGATGCCCTGATGGTTGATCGACAGCATGCCCGCTTCGATGTAAGTGCTGAGCGCCTGGGCAGTCTTCATCGACGTGGTGAACGCGTAGGACGCCAGACCGAAAGGCACCCGGTTGGACTCGGCGATCGCCTCTTCCACGGTGTCGAACGGCACCAGCAGCGCGACAGGGCCAAATGGCTCTTCGTTCATGATGCGCATGGCCGGAGTCAGACCACTCAACACCGTCGGCTGAAAGAAGTAGCCCGGCCCTTCCACTGCCTTGCCACCCGTTGACAGGGTTGCACCGCTCTTCACGGCGTCTTCGATCAGGTCCACCAGCGCAGGGATGCGGCGGTCATTGGCAACCGGCCCCATGGTGGTGCCGCTCTCCAGACCGTTGCCGACCTTGATTTCCTGCGTCAGGCCGACAAACTTCTCGGTGAACGCCGCCAGCACCTTGCGCTGCACCAGAATGCGCGTTGGCGAGACACAGACCTGACCGGCGTTACGGAACTTGGCGGTGGCCAGCACCCGAGCGGCAAGATCAATATCAGCGTCATCAAAGACCAGCGCAGGCGCGTGGCCGCCCAGTTCCATGGTCGCACGCTTCATGTGCTTGCCTGCCAATGCCGCAAGCTGTTTGCCGACAGGCGTGGAACCGGTGAAGGTCACTTTGCGGATCACGGGGTGCGGGATCAGGTAGCTGGAGATTTCTGCAGGGTCGCCATACACCAGCCCGATCACACCGGCTGGCACGCCAGCGTCCGCGAAGGCGCGGATCAACTCGGCAGGCGAGCCCGGGGTTTCTTCGGGTGCCTTGACGATGATCGAGCAACCGGCAGCCAGCGCCGACGACAGCTTGCGTACCACCTGGTTGATCGGGAAGTTCCAGGGCGTGAACGCCGCCACCGGACCGACCGGCTCCTTGACGACCTTCTGTTCGATGTTCACGCCACGTGACGGCACAATGCGGCCGTAGCTGCGGCGACCCTCTTCAGCCAGCCAGTCGATCATGTCAGCGGCGGACAGGGTCTCCATGCGCGCTTCAGCCAGCGGCTTGCCCTGCTCCTGCGTCATGATGCGAGCGATAGCGTCGGCACGCTCACGGACCAGATTCGCGGCTTTCTGCATGATCTTGTAACGGTCGTAGGCCGAGGTATTACGCCAAGTGGTGAAGCCTTTCTCGGCGGCAACCAGTGCCTCGTCCAGATCGGTAATGCCTGCATGGGCGACGGTACCGAGTGCATCGCCGGTGGCGGGATTGATCACTGAAATCGTGCGGCCATCACGGCTGGCGCGCCATTGGCCGTCTATATAAAGCTGTACATCAGGATACATGGCAACTCTCCATGGGTCGTTGCGAGGAGCGTGAGGTGCGCGCTCGAAAAATACTGAAACGAATTTAGGGGTGTATACCCCTAATGGTCAAGCGACTTCGCGAGGTCGCCGACCATCGTGTTCATTTTTCAGCCTGCCTGACCCAATGGCAATAAAGTGTGAAAGGCTGAAAAAAACCATAAAAAAAGCCCGCGATTCAGGCAGCGTTCATGATGACGCTGCCCTCGCGGGCGATCTGAAAAGCCGTTAAAGAATCGGCTTGCCGCCGGTCACACCGTAGCGTGTGCCCGAGATGTAGCTCGCTTCGTCCGAAGCCAGCAACACGTAGATCGGCGACACTTCCACTGGCTGACCCGGACGGCCCAGTGGCGTCTGGCCGCCAAAGCTCGAAGCTTCTTCTTCGGGCATGGTCGAGACGATCAACGGCGTCCAGATGGGACCCGGCGCTACGCTGTTCACGCGAATGCCTTTCTCGCCCAGCATTTGCGCAAGACCCGCGGTGAAGTTGGCAATCGCTCCCTTGGTCGTAGCGTAAGGCAGCAGCGTCGCCTTGGGCATGTCCGAGTTCACCGAGCTGGTGTTGATGATCGACCCACCACGCCTCATATGCGGCACTGCGGCCTTGCAGATGCGAAACATCGCCGTGATGTTTACATCGAAGGTCATCAGCCACTCTTCATCGCTGATTTCTTCCAGGGTTTCATGGCTCATCTGGAACGCAGCATTGTTGACCAGCACATCGATGCGACCGAACTCTTCGACGGTCTTGCTCACGATGTATTCGCACTGCTCTTTCTTTGCCAGATCGCCCGGCAATAACAGACACTTCCTGCCAGCTTCTTCGACCCAGCGCGCGGTCTCTTTGGCATCTTCGTGCTCGTCGAGATAGGAAATTGCAACCTGTGCGCCTTCACGGGCAAAGGCAATGGCCACAGCGCGACCGATGCCGCTGTCGGCACCGCTGATCAAGGCAATCTTGTCCTGCAGACGACCATGCCCGGTGTAGCTCTTCTCGCCACAATCGGGATACGGCTCCATCCTGCCCTGCTCACCCGGCACTTTCTGAGCCTGCTTGGGAAACGGTGGTTTTGGATAGCTTTCGAAATCTTTCATATTGGTCTCCTTGATTACGAAGCCCACACCGCCGCAGCGACGTGGGGCATCTGGTCAGGTGATGCAATCAGGCAGCGGGCTTGAGCACCACTTTGGTCCAGCCGTTGTCGCGGGCGTCGAAGTGCTGGTAGGCCTCAGGGCCTTCTTCCAGTTTCAGACGGTGGGAAATGATCTGCGACGGCGTGGCGCGTCCGTGGTGGATGAGTTCGGCAAGGCGACGGTTGTAGGCCTTGACGTTGGCCTGACCGGTGCGGATCTGCTGGCCCTTGAACCAGAACGCGCCGAAGTCGAAGGCCATCTTGCCTTCCTTGGCCAGATCATTCTTGGCACCCGGATCCTGAGGGACGAATACGCCCACGACACCGATTCCGCCGGTAGGCTTGGTCGAAGCCACCAGGTTGTTCATCGTCAGGTGGTTGGCCTCATGCCCGTGGCGGTCACAGCACTGATAGCCGACGCACTCACAACCCCGGTCGGTGCCTTTGCCATTCGTCAGGTTGAGAATCTGCTCGACCGCTTCCTGCTCGACCGAGTTGATCGGCGTGGCGCCCATCTTCGCCGCCAGGGCAAGTCGATCCGGATGGTTGTCCACCACGAATACCTGCGACGCGCCCTTGATCATGGCTGAGTGCGCGGCCATCAGGCCGACCGGGCCTGCGCCGTAAATCGCGACGCTTTCACCCGGCAACAGGCCGGCCAGCTCCGTTGCGTGCCAACCGGTAGGAAAGATGTCGGACAGCATGACGTAGTCGTCTTCCTTCTCGACAGCATCTTCCGGCAGCAAAAGGCAGTTGAAGTCTGCGTAAGGGACGCGCAGCAGTTCGGCCTGGCCGCCTGCGTAGTCACCCATGTCGGCAAAACCATAAGCCCCGCCAGCGCTGCCCGGATTAACGGTCAGACAGAAACCAGTCAGGCCTTTTTCACAGTTTTCGCAGAAGCCGCAGCCGATGTTGAACGGCAGGCAGACCCGGTCGCCGACCTTGATGCGGTCGACACCAGCACCGACGGCGATCACTTCGCCCAGGTTTTCGTGACCGAAGATGCGCCCGGTCTCGAACGAGGTGCGGCCCTCATACATATGCAGATCGGAGCCGCAGATATTGGTGGTTGTCACTCTGACAAGAGCGTCGGTTGGCTTCTCGATCTTCGCGTCCGGCACGTTCTTGACACTGACATCGCGCGGCCCGTTATAGACGATGGCTTTCATGCTTGGCTCTCCTGAAGTGAAAAATAGGATGAGCGATTAATAGCTCACCGAATATCTGTCACGACATGAGGGCGCGTGTTCAAAGCGATGGCGCTGGCACCGGACGAATGGTCATTTTCGGGCAACGCACTTTGCCGATTTGCCCGACCCGCCACCAGAAGAAGAAAAACGCTTGCACGAGCAATCTTATGGTATACCATCATACGAAATACAATAGTGCTCGTTCCGGGAGTCCTTCATGAGCTTTGAAATCCGCAAGATCGTCAATTACACCGAAGAAACCTTCATCGAAGGCGGCAAGGCCACCGACAAACCGGTGACCATGGTCGGGCTGGCGGTCGTGATCAAGAACCCGTGGCTGGGCAATGGTTTTGTCGAAGACCTGAAGCCCGAGATCCGCGCCAATTGCTCGGATCTGGGCGAACTGATGGTCAAGCGTCTGACCGATGCCATCGGCGGCGCCGACAAGATCGAAGCCTATGGCAAAGCTGCCGTGGTCGGTGCAGACGGCGAAATCGAACATGCATCGGCGGTGATCCACACCCTGCGCTTCGGCAATCATTACCGCGAAGCGGTCAAGGCCAAGAGCTATCTGAGCTTCACCAACAAGCGTGGCGGACCAGGTACCTCCATCCAGATTCCGATGATGCACAAGGACGACGAAGGTCTGCGCTCGCACTACATCACCCTGGAAATGCACATCGAAGACTCGCCACGTGCCGACGAAATTGTCGTGGTGCTGGGCGCCGCCAACGGCGGACGTCTGCATCCGCGCATCGGCAACCGCTACATCGACCTGGAAGAACTGGCCGCTGAAAAAGCGCAGTGATCCCCTTCATCCAGTCTGCGCAGGAGCGATCCATGAATCAGCTCACCGCTGAATGCACCCCGGCGGGTACCAGTTATCTGGCCACCGGCCAAGGCCACCCCGTGGTGTTGATTCACGGGGTGGGCCTGAACAAGGAAATGTGGGGCGGCCAGATTGTCGGCCTGGCCCCGCATTACCAGGTCATTGCTTATGACATGCTGGGCCATGGTGCCAGCCCGCGGCCTGACCCGGACACCGGCCTGCCCGGTTATGCCGAACAGTTGCGCGAGCTGCTGGAGCATCTGGGCCTGCCGCAGGCGTCGGTCATCGGGTTCTCGATGGGCGGGCTGGTTGCACGGGCCTTCGCACTGCATTTTCCACAACACCTGTCGGCCATGGTCATCCTCAACAGCGTGTTCAACCGCAGTCCGCAGCAGCGTGCGGGGGTCATCGCTCGCACCAGTCAGGCCGCCGAGCACGGCCCGGACGCCAACGCGGCCGAAGCATTATCACGCTGGTTCAGTCGCGAGTATCAGGCAGCCAATCCGGCGCAGATCGCTGCCATTCGCCAGAATCTGGCGAGCAACGATCCGCAGGGTTACCTCACCACGTACAAGCTGTTTGCCACACAGGATATGTACCGCGCCGACGATCTGGGCGATATTCGCGCACCGACACTCATCGCCACCGGCGAGCTGGACCCAGGCTCCACGCCTGAAATGGCGAGGGAACTGGCCATGCGCATCAAGGGCGCGGAGGTCGCGATACTGCCTGACCAACGCCACATGATGCCGGTGGAATCGCCGCGCCTGGTCAATCAGGTGCTGCTGGACTTTCTCGACAAGTCGGCGCGTGTTCACAACTCGATAAAGGGGATCGTTGCATGAGCCTCACCCGTTTTCAGATGTGCATCGACGGCCTCTGGGTCGACGCACTTTCAGGCAAGACCTTCGACAGCCTCAACCCGGCATTGGCGCAGCCCTGGGCGCAGTTGCCCGACGCTGACGAAGCGGACGTGGAGCGCGCCGTGCAGGCCGCACAGAAAGCTTTCGAGAACCCGGCGTGGCGTGGTCTGACCGCGACCGCACGCGGCAAATTGCTGCGCAGGCTGGGCGATCTGATTGCCGAGAACAAGGAGCAACTGGCGCAACTGGAAAGCCGCGACAACGGCAAACTGATCCGTGAAACCCGTGGTCAAGTCAGCTATTTGCCCGAGTTCTTTCATTACACCGCAGGGCTGGCCGACAAGCTCGAAGGCGGTACCCTGCCCCTCGACAAGCCAGACCTGTTCGCCTACACCGTGCATGAACCGATGGGCGTAGTCGCTGGCATCATCCCGTGGAACAGCCCGCTGTACCTGACCGCCATCAAGCTCGCTCCGGCGCTGGCGGCGGGCAACACCATCGTGCTCAAGCCTTCCGAACACGCCTCCGCCACGGTACTGGAGCTGGCCCGTCTGGCGCTGGAAGCGGGGATTCCGCCGGGCGTCGTCAACGTCATCACCGGTTACGGTCCGACCACGGGCGCGGCCCTCACCCGCCATCCGCTGGTGCGCAAGATTGCTTTTACCGGCGGCGCTGCCACGGCGCGTCATGTGGTCCGAAGCAGTGCGGAAAATTTCGCCAAACTGTCGCTGGAACTGGGCGGCAAGTCTCCCAACATCATTTTTGCCGACGCCGATCTGGACAGCGCCATCAACGGCGCCGTTGCGGGCATCTACGCAGCATCGGGCCAGAGCTGCGTGTCCGGCTCGAGACTGCTGGTGCAGGACGAGATCTACGACGAATTTGTCGAGCGGCTGGTCGAACGCGCCCGCCGTATTCGCATCGGTAACCCGCAGGACGAAACGACCGAAATGGGTCCGATGGCCACCGCTCAACAATTGGCGGTGGTCGAAGGTCTGGTCGCTGATGCACTGGCCGAAGGCGCACGCTTGCGTCTGGGCGGCAAGCGGCCGGAACTGGCCAGCGACGGCTGGTTCTACGAGCCGACCCTGTTCGAATGCGACCGCAATTCGATGAAGATCATGCAGGAAGAAGTATTCGGTCCGGTGGCTTCCGTGATCCGTTTCAAGGACGAGGCCGAGGCGCTGGCGATTGCCAACGACTCACAGTTTGGCCTGGCTGCGGGCATCTGGACCCGCGACCTGGGACGCGCCCATCGTCTGGCGCGCGATATCCGCTCCGGGATCATCTGGGTCAACACGTACCGCGCCGTTTCGGCGATGGCCCCCATCGGAGGTTTCAAAAACAGCGGCTATGGTCGCGAGAGCGGGATAGACTCTGTGCTGGCCTACACCGAACTGAAAACGGTGTGGATCAACCTTTCGCAGGCGCCCATGCCTGATCCATTTGTAATGCGTTAACGAGGCCGCTGCGATGATCGAACCCGGTATTTATAAAGAAGTGATGGCGTCGTTTCCGTCAGGCGTCACCATCGTCACTGCGCTGGACCCGGAAGGCAATCTGGTAGGCATCACTGCCAGTGCGTTCAGTGCGTTGTCCATCGACCCGGCACTGGTGCTGTTCTGCCCCAACTACGCATCGGACACCTATCCTGTGCTGCGCGACGGCAAGAAATTCGCGATTCATCTGCTCTCGGCCGATCAACAGGCCGAAGCCTATGCCTTCGCCAGCAAAGGCAAGGAAAAGACCAAGGGCATCGAGTGGCACCTGAGCGATCTGGGCAACCCGCTGCTCAATAACGCTACTGCGATCATCGAGTGTGAGCTGTGGCGTGAATACGATGGCGGCGACCACGCGATCATCGTCGGCGCAGTGAAAAACCTGATCCTGCCGGCCACCCCTGTCACGCCGATGGTTTACCACCGCGGCAAGATGGGCGCCCTGCCCGCGCTGGTCTGACGCAGTCCTGTCGGTTTTGGTGGATGCGGGCAACAGCGTGATAAACTCGGCCGCGACCCGGTTTACAGCTCCGGGCCATGCAGCAGCCCGCTTGAATCGAGGGCTGCCGACATGAACGCGGCCAGTTCCAAAGGCCGTGTTTTTTATCTGACAGCCCCACTCCGAGCACACCCGATGAAACGCCTGCCACTCGACGACAACTTCAAGGTCAACCGCAACCCCGTTACCCTGCGCGAGATCGTGCTGGACAAATTGCGTAGCGCGATCATGAACTTCCAGCTGCTTCCGGGAGATCGTCTGGTCGAGCGTGACTTGTGTGATCGTCTGGGTGTGAGCCGTACCTCGGTACGCGAGGCGCTGCGTCACCTGGAGTCCGAAGGGCTGGTGGAGTTTGCCGATGCCAAGGGGCCGCGCGTTGCCATCATTACACTGGAAGACGCCTGCGACATCTACGAGCTGCGGTGTGTGCTGGAGGGGCTGATCGTCCAGTTGTTCACCCTGCGTGCCAAGCCCAAGGACATCAAGGCGCTGGAAAAAGCCCTTGAAGTGAACCGTAAGTCGCTCAAGGAAGGCGAGCTGCAACAAGTCATCGATTCGGTGCAGGGCTTCTACGACGTGCTGCTGGAAGGTTCGGGCAACCACGTCGCCGCCACCCAGCTGCGTCAGTTGCAGGCCCGTATCAGCTACTTGCGTGCCACTTCGGTCTCCCAGGAAAACCGTCGCGGCGCCAGCAACAAGGAAATGGAACTGATCGTCGAAGCCATCAAGAGCGGCGATCCGCTGGCCGCACATCAGGCCTCGGTGGATCACGTGCGCAACGCCGCCCGCGTCGCGCTCGAGTACCTCAAATCCAAGCAGGACGACGACGCCAAGGTCCGCGAGATCGTGGCGCCAGTGGCCCTGAAAGAACCCCGCATAGGTCGATGAAATGGCCCAACCGCGCTTCTGTCCCCAATGCGGCAGCGCTGATCTCGATCAGCGCATACCTTCAGGCGACACTCATGCGCGGTTGATATGCGGCAATTGTCAGTACATCCATTACGTTAATCCGAAAATCATCGCTGGCTGCATCATCGAGCAGGAAGGCAAGTACCTGCTGTGCCAGCGTGCGATTGCGCCCCGTCCCGGTACCTGGACCCTGCCAGCAGGCTTCATGGAAAGCGGCGAGACCACCGAACAGGCGGCGCTGCGCGAGGTGTGGGAAGAAAGCGGCGTACGCGGCGAAATCATCTCGCCCTACTCGATCTTCAGCGTGCCGCAGATCAGCGAGGTGTACATCATCTTCCGCGCCATCGCGCTGGAAATCACTGGCCAGTTCGGCCCCGAGACGCTGGATTACAAGTTCTTCGCCCCCGAAGAGATTCCGTGGGACAGCATCTACTACCCCGCCATCCGCCAGATCCTGGAGCGTTATATCGAAGAACGCCAGGCCGGGGTGTATGGCCTCTACATCGGCAATGATGATACCGGGAAGGTGCATTTCATTCGGTAAGGGTGGTGAGTCTGACCCAACATCGCTGGACGCGGAGCGTCCGTAGAGGCATTCCCACTAGAGATGCACCAGATCACTGACCACTGCTTACTTCACCGCAACCGCGCCATGGTCAGCGCATCGACCATCATTCCGTCACGTATCGCGTACTGACGCAGCCGCCCTTCTGTCTCGAAGCTGAACTTCTGATACAGGCCAATGGCAGCCTCGTTGTCGGCATAAACCGTCAGCTCGACCCTGCGCAGGTTCATCCAGTTATCGGCGACGTCCAGCACGGCAGCCAGCAGCTTCGACCCAACCCCCTTGCGGTGCCATTCGGGGGTCACGACCATGCCGATGCTACCAATGTGGGTCTGGCGAATACGTGTGTATTGGTCAAGACCTATATGACCGATCACCTCATTGCCGTGCACGGCCACCAGTTTTATCTGCCGCTCATTGCTCGCAGCCAGACGTTTGCGCCAGACCTCGACCGACTGGTACGGCATCTGCAATACCTGGCGGCAAACAGCCGGATCGTTATAAAGCGCGGCAAGGCTTTCAAGGTGTGTTTCAGCCAGGCACTGGATGACGATACTGGAAGCGGGAGCATGCACTGTGTTTAGTCCACTAATACAGGGGCGCTCAGTCTAGATGCCATGACCCGCCTCTGACCAGCCCTCGCCAGCGCCCTACTCCATCCCTTCAACAATCACGATCTCCGCCTTCGATGCGCCCTTTCGATGGCTCATGGCTTCCTGATACTCGGGTGATCTATAGCAGGCAACTGCCTGTTCGTACGACTCGAATTCAATCACCACAGTGCGTTGCGGCGTCGCTCGTCCTTCAAGCGCTTCGGACCGACCTCCGCGAGCCATGAATTTGCCACCAAATAACGCGAAAGCGGCTGGCGCGCGCTGGGTATATTCGCTGTACTGCTGAGGGTCGGTCACGTCAACGTGTGCAATCCAATAAGCCTTCATCGTGATCTCACTGTTTCAATGATAGGGAATCTGTGAAATATTCTGTCTTATGGTATACCACAATAACTCATCCATAACACCGGGATCCGACCATGGCATTCGATCGCATCGAAGACATCATTGAAGACTATCGTCAGGGAAAGATGGTCCTGTTCGTCGATGACGAGGACCGCGAAAATGAAGGCGACCTGTTGCTGGCTGCAGATTGCTGCTCGCCCGAGGCCATCAGTTTCATGGCCCGTGAGGCACGAGGACTGATTTGCCTGACCCTGACCGATGAGCATTGTCAGCGTCTGGGCCTTGAGCAGATGGTGCCCAGTAACGGCAGCGTGTTCTCCACCGCATTCACGGTTTCCATTGAGGCGGCCACGGGCGTGACGACCGGCATCAGCGCTGCAGATCGAGCACGTACCGTTCAGGCCGCCGTCAATCCGCAGGCGGTTCCGGAAGACCTCGTGCAACCGGGCCACATCTTCCCGCTGCGGGCCCGCGAGGGCGGCGTGCTGACCCGCGCCGGGCATACCGAAGCCGGTTGTGACCTGGCACGGCTCGCCGGTTTCACGCCCGCCTCGGTCATTGTCGAAGTCATGAACGATGACGGCACCATGGCCCGGCGTCCCGATCTGGAGCGCTTCGCCGAGAAGCATGGCATCCGTATCGGCACCATCGCCGACCTGATCCATTACCGGCTGAGTACCGAACACACCATCGTCAGAATCGGCGAACGTGAGCTGCCTACCGTGCACGGCACCTTCCGCCTGTTCACTTATGAAGACCGCATCGAAGGCGGCGTGCACATGGCCATGGTCATGGGTGATGTGCGCCGCGACGAACCCACGCTGGTGCGAGTGCATGTGGTCGATCCATTGCGTGATCTGGTCGGCGCCGAATACACCGGGCCTGCCAACTGGACGCTCTGGGCTGCATTACAGAAGGTTGCCGAAGAAGGTCGCGGGATCGTCGTGGTGCTCGCCAATCATGAGTCATCGCAAGCCTTGCTGGAGCGAATTCCACACCTCACCCAGCCGCCACGTCAGTACACCCGCTCACAGTCGCGCATCTATTCGGAAGTCGGCACCGGCGCGCAGATATTGCAGGACCTGGGCGTCGGCAAACTGCGCCACCTCGGCCCGCCACTGAAGTACGCAGGCCTGACTGGCTACGATCTGGAAGTGGTTGAAAGCATTCCATTTCCAGGCTGAACGCTTGATCTGACAACAGGACAATTGCTGATCGGCACTGCCCGAACGGCCTGCAAACGCTGGGTTTCAAGCAGATAAAACGACAGATCGATAGCCACACAGAGGCAAAATACTTGCACAAAGTTTGGAATACCATAATATGACATTCCACAGCCGCAACGATTTGTCAGGCGCCTCCGGCACGGGGACAGCATCAATAAAAAGCTTCTGACAGTGACTGGTTTCAAAGGCCCATTGGACCTACTGCTCCCGATTATGCGGGCATGAAATGCCCGCTCAAAACACAACAAATGAGGGCGTGAAAATGGTGTTGAACAAACGTGCAACGGCGGCTCTGATGGCCGGTGTGTTGGCTTTCTCGAGCGTTGCTGCCATGGCCGCCGACAGCGTCAACTTCGTCAGTTGGGGTGGCTCGACGCAGGACGCCCAGAAGCAGGCGTGGGCGGTTCCCTTCGCCAAGGCCAACGGCATCACCGTCGTACAGGACGGACCGACCGACTACGGCAAACTCAAGGCCATGGTCGAAAGCGGCAACGTGCAGTGGGATGTGGTCGACGTCGAAGCCGACTTCGCCCTGCGTGCCGCCGCCGAGGGCCTGCTGGAACCTCTGGACTTCAACACCATCAAGCGTGATCGCATCGATCCCCGCTTCGCCTCGGACAGTGGCGTCGGCTCGTTCTTCTTCTCGTTCGTGCTGGGCTATAACGAAGACAAGCTGGGCAGCAAAAAACCCGTCGACTGGACCGCCATGTTCGACACCAAGACCTACCCCGGCAAACGCGCGCTGTACAAATGGCCAAGCCCTGGCGTGCTCGAACTCGCCCTGCTGGCTGACGGTGTAGCCGCCGACAAGCTCTATCCGCTGGACCTGGATCGCGCCTTCAAGAAACTCGACACCATCAAGAAAGACATCGTCTGGTGGGGCGGCGGTGCGCAATCCCAGCAATTGCTGGCGTCCGGCGAGGCTTCGATGGGCCAGATGTGGAACGGCCGCGTGTACGCCCTGCAACAGGACGGCGCTCCGGTCGGCGTGAGCTGGAAGCAGAACCTGGTCATGGCCGACTTTCTGGTCGTCCCAAAAGGTGCCAAAAACAAGGACGCAGCGATGAAGTTCATCGCCGAAGCCACCAGCCCCAGAGGCCAGGCCGACTTCTCCAACCTGAGCGCCTACGCCCCGGTGAACCTGGACAGCGTGCCGCGCCTTGACTCGACCCTGGCGAAGAATCTGCCAACGGCTTACGGCGCAGACCAAATCACTCTCGACTTCGCATATTGGGCCAAGAACGGTCCGGACATTGCGACACGGTGGAACGAATGGCTGGTCAAGTAAAAATGACGGCTGTCGTGTCCGGTCAACCCCATCCGGCCGGGGGTGCTTCGCGCACCACCGGTGCGGTTTCAGGCAAGGCGACGAACATGCAGCCAACCCCTTCTCTGGCACAACGCTGGCGCGGCAGTCGTAACCTGATACCCGCGCTGTTGTTTCTGGGACTGTTCTTCTTTGCACCCTTGATCGGCCTGCTGCTGCGTGGCGTGCTCGAACCCGTTCCGGGGCTGGGCAACTATGAGCAACTGTTTGCCAACTCGGCTTATTCGCGGGTACTGATCAATACCTTCTCGGTCGCAGGCCTGGTGACACTGTTCAGCCTGCTGCTCGGCTTCCCACTGGCCTGGGTGATCACGCTGGTGCCACGCGGCTGGGGGCGCTGGATCTTCAACATCGTGCTGCTGTCGATGTGGACCAGCCTGCTGGCCCGCACCTATTCGTGGCTGGTGCTGTTGCAGGCCTCAGGCGTCATCAACAAGGCACTGATGGCCATGGGTATCATCGATCAGCCGCTGGAGATGGTGCACAACCTGACCGGCGTGGTGATCGGCATGAGCTACATCATGATCCCGTTCATTGTCCTGCCGCTGCAGGCAACCATGCAGGCCATCGACCCGATGGTGTTGCAGGCCGGTTCCATTTGCGGCGCCAGTCCATGGACCAACTTCTTCCGGGTATTTCTGCCGCTGTGCCGTCCGGGTCTGTTTTCCGGCGGTCTGATGGTGTTCGTGATGTCGCTGGGTTACTACGTCACCCCGGCCTTGCTGGGCGGCGCGCAAAACATGATGCTGCCTGAGTTCATCGTCCAGCAGGTGCAGTCGTTCCTTAACTGGGGGCTGGCGAGCGCCGCCGCTGCGTTGCTGATTGTGATCACCCTGGTGCTGTTCTACTTCTATCTCAAGCTCCAGCCGGAATCTCCGGTCGGCGCCAGCAACGGGAGGTAAGCCGCCATGCTCCTGACACCCAATGCCATGAGCCTTCGCCTGCGGTCGGGGCTGTACCTGACCACCGGGCTGATTGCGCTGTTCCTGTTGCTGCCGATCCTGTTCATCGTGCTGCTGTCATTCGGCTCGTCCCAGTGGCTGGTGTTCCCGCCGCCGGGCTGGACGTTCAAGTGGTATCAGCAGTTCTTTTCCAATCCGGAATGGATGGATGCAGCGATGTCGAGCTTCAAGGTCGCCATCCTCACAACCATCAGTGCGGTAGCGCTGGGCCTGCCGACGGCGTTTGCGCTGGTGCGCGGCAGGTTTCCCGGCCGCGACCTGCTGTACGGCGTCTTCACCCTGCCGATGATCGTACCGCTGGTGATCATTGCGGTGGCGGTCTATGCACTGTTCCTGAAGCTCGGCTACACCGGCACGCTGTTCTCGTTCGTGGTCAGCCATGTGATCGTCGCGCTGCCGTTCACCATCATTTCCATCATCAACTCGCTGAAGCTGTTCGATCAGTCGATTGAAGACGCGGCAGTGATCTGTGGCGCGTCACGCCTGCAAGCGATCTACAAGGTCACCTTTCCCGGCATTCGTCCCGGCATGATGGCTGGTGCGCTGTTCGCGTTTCTGGTCTCGTGGGACGAAGTGGTGCTGAGCGTGATGATGGCCAGCCCGACCCTGCAAACCCTTCCCGTCAAAATGTGGACCACGCTGCGTCAGGACCTGACCCCGGTCATCGCCGTCGCCTCGACACTGCTGATTGCCCTGTCGGTGTTGGTCATGTTCATCGCCGCGACCCTGCGTCGCCGCAACGAAGCCAGGAGTACCTCATGAGTGCCGTGATCAAAGACACCGCGCAACACGATCAGAAGACCCTGGTCAGCCTGTGCAACCTCAACAAGCATTACGGCGATTTCGCGGCCGTCGACAATATTTCTCTGGATATCCAGAACGGCGAATTCCTGACCTTCCTGGGCTCCAGCGGCTCGGGCAAGAGCACCACGCTGTCGATGCTGGCCGGTTTTGAAACCCCAAGCTCCGGCGAGATTCTGGTGGAGGGCAAGTCGCTGGTTAACGTGCCGCCGCACAAGCGCGACATCGGTATGGTGTTCCAGCGCTACTCGCTGTTTCCGCACCTGAGTGTGCGCGACAACATTGCCTTCCCGCTGGCCATTCGCAAGCTGCCTGCAGCCGAACGGGAACAGCGTGTCGACGCCATGCTCAAGCTGGTGCAACTCGAAGCCTTCGCCCATCGCCGCCCTTCTCAGCTGTCCGGAGGCCAACAACAGCGCGTTGCGATTGCCAGAGCGCTGGTCTACGAACCACGCATCCTGCTGATGGACGAACCGCTCGGCGCACTGGACAAGAAACTGCGAGAAGACCTGCAGGACGAATTGCGTCAACTGCATCGGCGTCTGGGCATCACCATCGTCTACGTGACCCATGATCAGGAAGAAGCCATGCGCCTGTCTCAGCGCATCGCGATTTTCAGCCACGGCAAGATTGTCGGTCTGGGCAGTGGTTACGACCTGTACCAGAACCCGCCGAACGCCTTTGTCGCCTCGTTTCTGGGCAACTCCAACTTCCTCAGGCTCAAGGCTCAGGGTAATGCCGTTGCAACGTTCGAAGGCAGCCCGCTGGCGATCCGCATCACCAACGGTTTGAAGACCGATCAGGACGTGCTGGCGATGATCCGGCCAGAAAAGGCGCAGGCCCTGAGCCTGCAACAGGCGGCGGCCACTGCGCTTGAGCCGGGCTGGAACGAGGTGAATGCCACGGTGACCGAAGTACTGTTTCTGGGTGAAAGCCAGACCTGTTCGGTGGTGACGGCTGGCGGCACCGCCATGACGGTCAAGGCGCTGTCGGCCACCGGCATGCCGATGCAGGCAGACGATGCCGTGAAAGTGCGCTGGGCGGCGGCGGATGCCTGCATCTACACCGAATGGACCGATGGCGACCTGAACAAGGCGGCCGGGGCGCATTGATCTGTTTTGGACTGACCGGTCTTTCTGGATTACGCATCATCTGTTGAAGAACGTAACACCTGGGGAGGCGCCACCACGTCTTCGACATAGCGCTGTCACGCATCAAACACCGAACCGTGGGAGGCGGCTTGCCGGCGATTCGGTTTCCCGGAAGCCACATCAGCGACCGACCTGACGCTATCGCCGGCAAGCCGCCTCCCACAGCCCGAAATCAACATGACGCTGCCAACTACTGCTCACCCACCCCGACCTGACCCTGTGCCAGAAACTCACGCAGGAACTCCACCGTGACCCGCACCTTGGCCGAGCGCATCAGTGGCGAGGTGTACACCGCCCAGATGTCCGCCTCCTGACGATAATCTGCCAGCACCTGAACCAGCCGCCCCTCGGCCAGATCATCGCGCACGTCCCAGAGTGAGCGCAGTAACACGCCTCGCCCATCAAGGCACCATTGCCGGGCGATCTCGCCGTGGTTGGTCGACAGACTGCCGGTGACCTTGACCGTTTCAGCGCCCTGCGGCCCGTTCAAGTGCCAGATACCGAATGGCCGGTCACGCTCCTTGATGACCAGACAGTCATGGTTGGCCAGTTCTGACAGGCTCATGGGGGCGCCGCGCTGGGCAAGATAGGCCGGGCTGGCACATAACACCCGCCAGTTGCTCGCCAGATGACGGGCACGCAGGTGCGGCGCGATTTCGTTGCCGACCCGAATATCCAGATCGACGCCCTCCTCGATCAGATCGATCAACCGGTCCTGAATGTCCAGACGGATGTCCAGCTTCGGGTAGCGCGCCGCCAGTTCCGACAGCGCCGGAGCCACGAATCGGCGACCGAAACCCTGGCTGCTGACCACGCGCAGCAGGCCACTGGGCTCGTCGTGCAGCGCCGCGACCTCATCGCCCATTTGCTGCACCGACTCCAGAATGCCCTTGGCCCATTCATAGACCCGCTCGCCGTCCTCGGTGATCGACACCTGACGCGTCGAGCGGTGCAGCAGCAAAACGCCCATGCTCTGCTCCAACAGACGAATGCGCTTGCTCACGTAAGCCGCAGACATACTCAGTTCGTTCGCCGCGCCGACAAAGCTGGAGCGTCGCGCAACGTGGATGAACACATTCAGGTCATCGAGGCTGGGGTAATTATTCACGAACCGTGTTCCTTGAATGCATTGAGCCGCTGATTATCTTTGTTTCGTGTGCTTATAGCATAAGCAACCTGAGCAACCCATCCACAGAGAGAGCCTCGCCATGAACAATAAGAAACTGCGCATCGCGGCCATCGCCGGAGACGGTATCGGCCAGGAAGTGCTGCCCGAAGGCGTACGGGTCGTCCAGGCCGCTGCCGCTCGCCATGGCATCGAACTGGAGTTCGAATACTTCGAGTGGGCCAGCTGCGACTATTACCTTGAGCACGGCAAGATGATGCCGGACGACTGGTTCGAACAGCTCAAAGGCTTCGATTCGATTTTCTTCGGTGCCGTGGGCTGGCCCGACAAAGTGCCAGACCACATTTCGCTGTGGGGCTCGCTGCTCAAGTTTCGCCGTGAGTTCGACCAGT
The DNA here is from genome assembly GCF_900184295.1 of Pseudomonas viridiflava. Lineage (NCBI taxonomy): Bacteria > Pseudomonadati > Pseudomonadota > Gammaproteobacteria > Pseudomonadales > Pseudomonadaceae > Pseudomonas > Pseudomonas viridiflava. The sequence goes on along the minus strand of NZ_LT855380.1, from coordinate 2,712,564 downwards.
ACGCCAACATCCGCCCGGTACGTTTGTTTCCCGGCGTGCCCTGCCCGCTGGCCAACCGCAAGCCCGGCGATATCGACTTCATCGTGGTGCGGGAAAACACTGAGGGCGAATACTCGTCCCTGGGCGGCATCATGTTTGAAAACACCGAAAACGAATTCGTCCTGCAGGAATCGGTGTTCACCCGCCGCGGCGTCGACCGCATTCTAAAATACGCCTTCGAACTGGCCAGCAAACGTGAACGCAAACACGTGACATCGGCGACCAAATCCAACGGGATGGCGATCAGCATGCCGTATTGGGACAAACGCACCGAAGCGATGGCCAGCCAATACCCGGCCATCAGTTGGGACCGGCAGCACATCGACATCCTGTGTGCACGCTTCGTGCTGCAACCGGAACGCTTCGACGTGGTCGTGGCGTCCAACCTGTTCGGCGATATTCTCAGCGACCTTGGACCGGCCTGTGCAGGCACCATCGGCATCGCACCGTCGGCCAACCTCAACCCGGAACGCAATTTTCCGTCCCTGTTCGAACCGGTCCACGGTTCGGCTCCCGACATCTTCGGCAAGAACATCGCCAACCCGATTGCCATGATCTGGTCGGGCGCACTGATGCTGGAGTTTCTGGGTCAGGGTGACGAGCGATTCACCGCAGCACACGACGAGATTGTCGGTGCCATCGAGCAGGTCATCGCCAGCGGAAATATCACTCCGGATCTGGGCGGCAAATGCTCGACGCAGGACGTGGGTCAAGCGATCGCCGCCAGGCTTTCGAAGGCGTAAACCGGCGAGTCGCTCAAGCCGTCTTGAGCGACTCGCCCTGCGCCTGAACCAGTTCGATAAAGCGCGTCAGACTGCGTGACTCCGTGCCACGGCGCCAGATCAGCCAGGTCTGCAGGTAACGGAAGGCTTCCGACAGCGGCCAGATACTGACCGTGCTGCAACCGGGCATGCTTTCCAGCATGCTGCGCGGCATCAGCGCCAGGCCCGCGCCAGCGCTGACGCAGGCGAGCATGCCGTGGTAGGACTCCATCTCGTGGATCTTGCCCGGCACGGCAGCGTCATCGGTGAACCAGCGCTCGAAATGATGCCGGTACGAACAGTTGGCGCGAAAGGCATAGATACTTTCCCCGCTCACGTCCCGTCCACGGGTCACCGGCGCGTGCTGCAGCGGTGCGATCACCACCATTTCCTCTTCGAATACGGGTATGCCTTCCAGTGACGGGTGCAATACCGGGCCGTCTACGAACGCCGCAACCAGTCGACCTGCAAGCACCCCGTCGATCATGGTGCCGGAGGGGCCAGTGCTCAGGTCCAGCTCGACCTTGGTGTACTGCTGGTTATAAGCCGCCAGCAACGCCGGAATCCGCACCGCCGCCGTGCTTTCCAGCGAGCCGAGTGCAAACGGACCCTGCGGCTCCTCGCCAGACACTGACAACCGCGCCTCCTGAACCAGATCAAGAATACGCCGCGTGTAGTCGAGAAAATTCCAACCGGCAGGCGACAGCCGCAACCGGAGCTTTTCACGAATAAACAGCTCAACGCCCAGGTCCTGTTCCAGTTGCTTGATGCGCGTGGTCAGGTTGGAAGGCACCCGATGGATATGCTGCGCAGCCGCACTGATGCTGCCGTGCTCGGCAACTGCCTTGAAGATCTCCAGCTGGACCAGATCCACACCATTCTCCAAACGTGAAAGATATGCTCAGTATTATTCAGTTTCGCAGAGCGTGTCACGGGCTTATTCTGGTTTCATTCCCCACCTGAACAGGATGGCGCCATGACTGCTATTTCCAGCAAGACCCATGCAATTTCGACCAATCCCGCCACGGGCGAACAGATCGGTCATTACCCGTTTGCCTCCGATGCGGAGCTTGAAAACAGCCTTGCCCACGCTGCGGCGAGCTTTTCGGTCTGGAAGCGCAAAACCATCGACGAGCGTGCACAGCTGATCATTGCGCTAGGCAAGACCTTGCGTGAAGACGCGAATGCCATCGCGCAGATGATCAGCCAGGAGATGGGCAAGCCCATCAAACAGGCGCTGGGCGAAGTCGAGAAATGTGCCCAATTGTGCGACTGGTACGCAGCGCAAGGCCCCGCAATGCTGGCGGCCGAGCCGACTCTGGTTGAAAACGACAAGGCACGCATCGAGTACCGCCCACTCGGCCCGATTCTCGCGGTCATGCCGTGGAACTTCCCGATCTGGCAAGTCCTGCGCGGCGCGGTGCCGACGTTGCTGGCCGGTAATACCTATGTGCTCAAACACGCCCCCAATGTGATGGGCTGCGCTTACTTGATGCTCGACGCGTTCAAGCGCGCCGGTTTTCCCGACGGTGTGTTCGAGGTGATCAACGCGACTCAGGATGGCGTCTCCAGGGCCATTGCCGATCCGCGGATCGCCGCAGTCACGCTGACCGGCAGCGTGCGTGCAGGCCAGGCCATCGGTGCGCAAGCGGGTGCCGCGCTCAAGAAGAGCGTACTGGAACTCGGCGGCTCCGATCCGTTCATCGTGCTCAATGACGCGGATCTGGATCAGGCCGTGAAAGCTGCGGTCATCGGCCGTTTCCAGAATACCGGGCAGGTATGTGCAGCGGCCAAGCGTCTGATCATCGAAGACGGTGTGGTCGAGGAATTCACCCGCCGGTTCGTTGAGGAAACACGCAAGCTAGTGATCGGCGACCCGTTGTCGGCCGAGACCTATATCGGTCCGATGGCGCGCTTCGACCTGCGTGACGAGCTGGACGCACAGGTTCAGGCCACGTTGGCCGAAGGGGCGACACTGCTGTTGGGCGGCGAACGGATTGCAGGTCAGGGCAATTTCTATGCGCCGACAGTGCTCGGTGATGTCACCGACCAGATGACGTCGTTCAAGCAGGAGCTATTCGGCCCGGTCGCCTCGATCATCACCGCCCGCGACGCCCGGCATGCGCTTGAATTGGCCAACGACAGCGACTTCGGCCTGACCGCCACCGTTTACACCCGCAATCTGGAACTGGCCGAACAACTGGCGGACGAGCTGGACACCGGCGGCGTGTTCATCAACGGCTACAGCGCCTCGGACCCGCGCGTGACCTTTGGCGGCGTCAAGAAAAGCGGTTACGGACGTGAACTCTCGCACTTTGGCGTACGCGAATTCACCAATGCCCAGACCGTATGGCGGGATCGTCATTGAAGGGGTTGTTGAACACGTATCTGCGTCGGCGCATATAGCGGACGCGGAGCGTCCCGAGAGGCATTCCCACGCGGAGCATGGGAACGATCATTCAGTATGAGGTTGATGATCGTGCCCATCGCTCCGCGTGGGCATGCATTCCGTGACGCTCTGCGTCACAAATGGCACAGATTGCGGATTCAGTGAGCCGAGCGCATGACGAGGATAACGCTGGAGCCTGGGCGCGCATCTGCGTCACATTCAAGAGCGGACGCGGAGCGTCCTGGGAGGCGTTACCACGCAGAGCGTGGGAACGATCATCATCGTATTCCTCCAAGCGGACTTGTGTATAACGATGAGTGCTCTGCGTGAGCATGCAGTCCGGGACGCTCAGCGTCCCATTTGCAGCAGCAACGCTCAATCCGCTTCTGTCTCCACCACCGCAGCGTCGCCAATGGTGTAGAAATGCCCGCCGGCGACGTAGTGCAGGCTGCGCCATTTCGGGTCGGCTGTTTCAAATTCCCAGTGCCCGTCACGAAACACCCGGGTATCCGCCCAGGCACCGACGACTTCGGCGATGAACAGGTCGTAGGTCTGCTCGTTATGGGGCTCCGGGATGACCTTGCATATCAGCCAGGCGGAACACCCGGCGACCAAAGGCGTGTCGTGCCCTTCAATTCGGAACAGTTCGGCGCCCGCCTTCTCCAGTTTGTCCGGGGTGAAGATCAGGCTCTGGGTGCCCACTTCAAAGGTCAGGTTCAACTGGTCGCGATTGGGCACCTGCAGGGCAAAGTAACCGCTGTTTTCCACCAGGCTGCGGGTTTTGGTCATCTTGTCGATCACCAGCGTCACCTTGGGCGGCGAGAAGTCCAGCGCACAGGCCCAGGCCGCGGCCATGACGTTATGAACGCCATCGTGAGCGGATGACACCAGCACGGTAGGACCGTGATTGAGCAGGCGGTAGGCCTTTTCCATCTCGACTGGGCGGATATGATTGTCCACGTGAAACCCTCGAAAATGTAAATCTTGTCACTGCAAAAAGGCAGCGGAATCAGGCATTGTGCGTGTCTCACGCGTAGATCATCGTGTGTCTGAGTGGATGACGAACCGGCCCTGTTCCCTTCACCTTTTTTCAAAAGGCTTCGGATTGACCAGCATAGACAGCCCAATTCCCCAAGTGTTCGCCCTGCTCCTTGCCGCAGGTCGCAGCCGCCGTTTCGATGGCGACAAGCGTCGCGCCACTCTGCCCTGCGGTCGCACCTTGCTGCGCGCAAGCATCGACAACGCCGTGGACGCCTTCAGCGAGGTCTGGGTGGTTGTGAGAGAAGAGGATGATGCGGACATGCTGGGGGTTCCGCAGCAAGTGAAGGTAGTGCGCAGTCCGCAGGCCGATCTGGGCATGGGACACAGTCTGGCCAGCGGTATCGAGGCACTCATGCCATCCCGCGCCGACGCGGTCGCTGTGCTGTTGGCCGACATGCCATGGATACAACCCGCCACCCTGCAAGCCCTCGCCCGCATGGCCAATCCAGGACGTATCGCCCTGCCAGGCCATGACGGACAACGCGGGCATCCGGTGATCATCGGGCGCGAGTTCTGGCCTTTATTGCTGAACCTGGAAGGCGATCAAGGTGCAAAATCGATCATCAAAAGCCATCCTGAGCTGTGCGACGTGCTGATGTGTGACGATCCCGGCATACTGCGCGACGCCGATACGCAAGCGGCGCTGGCACTTGCCTGCCAGACGTTCGTCAAAGCTGCTGGCGACTGACGCCGTTGGCTACCCGCAGAATATCTGCCATCACCGCAATGGCGATCTCGGCCGGGGTCTTGCTGCCCAGATTGAGGCCGATGGGCGCATGAATCCGCGCCAGGGCCTCGTCATCCAGTCCGCCGATCCGTGCCAACCGCTCCTTGCGCTTGCTGCTGGTGCGCATCGAACCCATGGCACCGATGTAAAACGCCTCGGTACGCACGGCTTCAAGCATGGTCAGATCATCCAGCTTCGGATCGTGAGTCAGGGCCAGCACAGCCGTTGACGCATGACAGCCGCCTTCGGCAATGAACACCGCAGGCAGCACGTCGCGCACTTCGACACCCGGCATCGAGAAGCCGGCCGTGACTTCGGTACGAGGGTCACAAACAATGACTTCATAGCCCATGGCAACGGCAAAACTGGCGCAGAATTCGGCCACCGGCGACAGCCCGGCCAACAGCACGCGGTAGACCGCGCCCATGCGAATGCTGATGTGCTCGCCCTCGACCTGCACCCGCGACTCGCCCAACGCAGCCGGACCGGTGCTGCGCTGGACACCGCCCAGCACGACCTCGCGGCCGATCACCGTGCGTCCGGCAAGGGCCTGTTCTACTGCGGCCAGATGCCGGTCGGCTTCAGGGCTGGGCGTCATGCATTCGATCAATACATCCAGCACACCACCACACGGCAGCGCCAGAGTCGGTGCCAGACCGCCCTCCCCGTAACGCACGATCTGGTTGAGCGGCTCGAATTGACCGGCCGTCAACCGCTCCAGAAAGTCCTCTTCCACGCAGCCGCCGGACAGCGACCCGCGATGTTCGCCACTGCTCAGCGCGACCAGCATCGCCCCCGGTCCGCGCGGAGCGGAACCGAAGGTCGAGAGGACGGTGCAGAGCCACACGGATTTGCCTGTCGCCAGCCAGTCACGCGCCTGCTGAATGACCTGCAAGTCAAGTTGCTTCATCTCTACAGCCCTGCCATCAGCTTTTCTTTGGTGATAGGCAAATTACGCACCCGTTTGCCCGTGGCGTGGTACACGGCATTGGCCACCGCAGCGGCGAGACCGGTCACGCCGATTTCGCCGATGCCACGCGCGCCAAACTCACCAATATTGTGGTCCGGGTAATCCAGCAGAATCACGTCGATTTCGGGCTGGTCCGCATGCACGGGAACCACGTACTCGGCGTAGTTGTTGTTGACCGGCAAACCGGTGCGCGGGTCGTACTCGGCGGCTTCGAACATGGCCATGCCGATGCCCATCACTATCGCGCCCTCCACCTGATTGCGCGCCGCCAGCGGGTTGACCACTTTGCCGACGTCGATGGCGCTGACCACTCGCGAGACCCGCAGGCTTGAAATGCCCGGATCCCAACGCACCTCGACAAAGTGCACGCCAAACGAGCGGAACGAGAACTTGTCGGAAGATTGCATGCCGCTCTGAAAATTGCCTTCGGCACGAGACAGACGCTGACCTTTCAGGACGTCGACAAAACTGACTCGCTTCTCACCGGACACCAGTTGACCGTTTTCGACCATGATCGAATCAACCGGCTGACCTGCAAAGGCCGCATTCTTGCCCACCGAATACTGACGGAGTTTCTGTAGCGCCTCGCGCGTGGCACCGGCAATCGCCGGCATCACACTGGCAGTAACCCAGGAACCGCCGGACACCGGACCTGCCGGAAACGATGAGCTGCCCAGCTCCACTTCAACGCGATCCATCGGGATGCCGGTGAGTTGGCTGACAGTCTGGGCGATGATGGTGTACGTACCGGTGCCGATGTCCTGCAAACCGCACTGCGCCAGGGCTGTGCCGTCGGAGCGCAGGATCACGCGTGCATCGGTCGGCACCTGAAAGGCCTCCCAGTTGCAGGCACCCATGCCGTAACCGATGATCTCATCGCCATCGCGCATCGAGCCAACCTCGGCCTTGCGCGCCTGCCAGCCGAAACGCTCGGCCGCCTGATCAATGGCTTCCGGCAAGTGATTGCTGGACCACGGCAGGCCCTGACTCTGGTCCATCTCCGACAGATTCAGCTTGCGAAAAGCCAGCGGGTCCATGCCGTTGGCCAGCGCCAGCTCGTCGATAGCCGACTCCAGCGCAAACAGGCCCGGTGCAGCGCCAGGCGCACGCATCGAGGTCGGCGTACCGCGATTGACTGCAGCAATGCGGTGGCTGACCAGCACGTTGTCGCAGCCGTACAGGCTCTTGGTCACACCGCCACAGGTTTCGGTGTAGTCGTCGAGCGTCGAAGTGCTGTTGAAGGACTCGTGACGGATCGAGACCAGCTTGCCGTTCGCATCGCTGGCCAGACGCAGTCGCTGCCGCGTTTCCGGACGATGACCGACCGTGGTGAACATTTGCGCGCGGGGCAATACCAACTGGACCGGGCGTTTGGTCACCTTTGACGCTGCACAGGCGGCGACCGAGTGCGGCCATGGCCAGAGCTTGCCACCAAACCCGGAACCAATGAACGGCGCACGCACCTCGACACGGTCCGGCGGCAGATCGAACACGTTTGCCAGCAGATTGCGATGGTTGACGACACCCTGGGTGCTTTCATAGACGTAGAGCTTGCCGTCCTGCCACCACGCGGTGCTTGCGTGCATCTCCATCGGGTTATGCACTTCGACCGGGGTGGTGTAGGTCTGATCGACCTTTCTGCTCGCGGCGAGGAACGCCCCGTCCGGATTGCCACGTGTATGCCCGGCACCGCCGTCGCGGGCGCCATTGTTGCGCAGCGCTTCCTGCAAATCCTTGACCGGCTTGTTCTCCTGATAGTCGACCTTGACCCGATGAGCCGCAGCCCTGGCCTGCTCGAAACTCTCGGCCACGACCAGCGCCACGAACTGGCCTGGGTAATAGACCCGATCATCTTCGAATGGCAGGCGATGCTCGTCGGCCTTACTCGCCGACAACAGCGTCGCAAAACTGAACGCCGTTTCAGGCGTACGGTGCAACTCGGGGAAATGGCCGTGATGGAAGACCTCGACCACGCCGGGCATCTTGCGCGCGTCCTGATCGTTGACCGCGAGTATCCGGCCACTGCCGATGGTGCTGTAGACGCCGTACGCGTACAGCATGTCTTTCATGGGGTGGTCGGCTGCATAACGCGCCTCGCCACTGACTTTCTTGCCGCCGTCGATACGACGCTGCGGGATACCGATAATCTGTTCGCTCATGGAAAATTCCTACGCCGTTAGGTCACGAAGATTGCGGACGATGACCTGCTCACCCAGCGGGATCTTGAAGGCGTTATGTTCGTAGGCTTTGGAGCCTTTCATGGCCAGGGCAGCCACCCTGGCGAAAGTGTCCATGTCGGCACGCTGACCGATCAGTGCACGCTCGGCCTCGACCGCGCGCCACGGTTTGGTGCCGACGCCGCCCAGCGCGATGCGCGCATCGGTGACACGTTTGCCGTCCGTCACCACGATGATCGCGCTGGAGGCCAGGGCGAACTGATACGAGGTGCGGTCACGCAGCTTCAGATAACCGGAACGACTGCCCGACAGCGGCGCGTCGAGGGTCACGTGGGTGACCAGTTCATGAGGCGCCAGCGCATGCTCGCGTTCAGGTGTGGTGCCCGGCAGCAAATGGAAGTCGGCGAAAGGAATGTCCCGGCTGCCATTCGGCCCCTGCACGGTGACCTGCGCGCCCACTGCCGCCATGCCCACGCACATGTCCGAAGGATGGGTCGCGATGCAGTGATCGCTGGTGCCCAGTACGGCGTGCACGCTGCGGTTCATCCCGCCGATGGCGGCGCAGCCTGAGCCCGGCTCACGCTTGTTGCAGGCCGAGATCCCGTCGCGAAAGTACGGGCAACGCACGCGCTGCATGAGGTTGCCCGCCGTGGTGGCCTTGTTGCGCAGTTGCGTGGAAGCACCTGCCAGCAGGGCTTGCGACAGGACCGGGTAGCGCTCCCGGACCAGAGGATGACTGGCCAGCGCCGTATTGCTGACCAACGCGCCAATGCGCAGACGGCCGTCCGGCAGCGATTCGATCTGTTTGAGTGCCAGGTGATTGATATCCACCAGTTGCCCGGGTTGCATGATGTCGAGCTTGACCAGGTCCAGCAGCGTCGTGCCGCCTGCCAGATAGAAACGCTCACCCTCGCCTGAAGCCGTACTGACGGCCTGTGCAGGTGTGGTGGCCTTGGCATAATCGAAGGTTCTCATCAGACCGTTCCCCCTGCCTTCGGCATCTTCGAGCGCGCCGACTGCACCGCCGACAGAATGTTCTTGTAGGCCCCGCAGCGGCAGATGTTGCCGCTCATGGCTTCGCGGACGCTGGCGTCATCGGAGGGGATATTCGGGTCGTTGAGAATCGCCACGGCGCTCATGATCTGGCCCGAGGTGCAATAACCGCACTGATAGGCATCGTGTTCCCAGAAAGCTTCCTGCACCGGATGCAGCGTGCCGTTCTCGGCGAGCCCTTCGATGGTGGTGATGCTGTCGCCATCGTGCTGAATGGCAATCGACAGGCAGGAGTTGATGGCCACCCCGTTGACCAGCAGCGTGCATGCCCCGCACTGGCCGTGGTCACAACCCTTCTTGGTACCGGTCAGTTGCAGGCGGTCACGCAGAACATCAAGGAGGACGGCATTGGCCGGTACGTTCAGTGCGTGATTCTGGCCATTGACCTTCAATTGAATGCGGTGCTCGCCGACGCCGGGGGCGTCAGTGTCTTCCACCACGACCGGCGCGGGCGCAGGCGCGGCCTGCAGCATCCCGTCGGCAGGTATCCAGGTCGACAGGGTCGCGGCGGCGATTCCGGACGCTCCGAACTTCAGAAAATTGCGTCGTGAAGGCTGCACGGCGTCGGCGACAGTTCCTTTGTGCGTCTTGGTATCACTCATCAGAATCACCTTGTCATAGCCGTCACTGCTGTGAAGTGGCGGGCGTTATTTATTGTGCTGGGCGTGGTGGTGTGGCGAGGGCTGGTTCAGGTCCCTTCAACGCATGCAGTCCCGGCAGAAACGTGCCAGGAGCGTCATGGCATTATGGTTGGCATATGTCTTTAACTGACTGACACGCTAAAAGTTCAACGTTTTGCTCGAGGTCCGGATCAGGCAGCTGTTGCGGGATGTTTACGGATCATCGTCTTTGGCGCACGACATTCAGGACGAGCAGCGCCGGGACATGCATTGGCTGAGTAATGACGTTAGCACCCGACTCAATGGAGTATTAGCTGCCGCGCGTTACTTGAAGTCATGAGGAATGCTCATCAATGCTCGGCATTGGGTACGCACGATGCTGGCCGGGCTTGCAGGCGGGGGGTTTGAGCGGAACGAGGGCAAATGACCATGCCGCATTTCGGCCAAAACACGGTCAAGGCCTCAAGGTAACGGCGGGCGTGACGATAAAATCTGGACACGCCTTGTTTCGTTTGGTCGGGCGTAAGGATGTCGGTGTGTAGATAACACCTCGCGTAGACACCTCACAATATGCGAAAATGCCGCGTCTTGCCGATATGGCACCATGGCGTGCCGTCCCGGACGAGCGCAAAAAATACGCCTAAGAGCGTGTCTCCATGACCCCCATGCGGCGTCCAAGACTCCGTGAACAGGCTGATCAGATGCGCATTGCGCAATACGACGGGATTTGTTTCCCGATGTTGCGTTGCATCAATTGGCACATGTCGCTTCATGACGCTGAATCCAACGACGATAAGAAGCCAGCGCAGTAGGACATAAAGTGAGGTCTTGAGCAGTATTGTATTGGCCTTGTATGTCCACCTCTAGCCCCTGAAGGTGCGGGCGTTTGTCGCATGCTTGCGGTGTACGCAGAATCCGGATCCCCCAGGAGCTGTCGGCGGATGGCATTTATCAAATGGATTACAGCATGTTGAAGAAAGTGAACACGGCCCTTCTGGGTCTGGCGATGTCGCTCGGGATGATGCCCGCGCACTCCGCCGAAGCCAAGAAAGTAGATGTACTGATGGTCGGCGGCGGCATCATGAGTGCCACCCTGGCAGTCTGGCTCAACGAGCTCGAGCCGAGCTGGTCCATGGAAATGGTCGAGCGCCTCGATGGCGTGGCCGAAGAAAGCTCCAACGGCTGGAACAACGCCGGTACCGGTCACTCCGCCCTGGCCGAGCTGAACTACACCCCGGAAGACAAGAACGGCAACGTCGACATCTCCAAGGCCATCGAGATCAACGAAGCGTTCCAGATCTCTCGTCAATTCTGGTCCTGGCAGGTCAAGACCGGCGTTCTGAAGAACCCGCGTTCGTTCATCAACTCCACGCCGCACATGAGCTTCGTGTGGGGCGACGACAACATCAAGTTCCTGCGCAAGCGTTACGCAGCACTGCAATCGAGCCCGCTGTTCAGCGGCATGCAGTACTCCGAAGACCACGAGCAGATCAAGAAGTGGGTTCCATTGATGATGGAAGGTCGTGACCCGGCGCAGAAGCTGGCCGTGACCTGGAGCCCGATTGGCACCGACGTGAACTTCGGCGAGATCACCCGTCAGTTCGTCGCCAACCTGCAGACCAAATCCAACTTCGATCTGAAGCTGTCGAGTGAAGTCCAGGACATCACCCGCAATGACGACGGCAGCTGGCGCGTCAAGTACAAGAACCTGAAAGACGGTACCGAAACCGAGACCGATACCAAGTTCCTGTTCATCGGTGCCGGCGGTGCCGCACTGCACCTGCTGCAAGAGTCGGGTATTCCTGAAGCCAAGGAATACGGCGGCTTCCCGGTCGGCGGTTCGTGGCTGGTAACCGAGAACCCTACCCTGGCCATGCAACACATGGGCAAGGCTTACGGTATCGCGTCCACTGGCGCGCCACCCATGTCGGTTCCGCACCTGGACACCCGTGTTCTGGACGGCAAGCGCGTGATCCTGTTTGGCCCATTCGCGACCTTCTCTACGAAGTTCCTGAAAAACGGTTCCTACCTGGACCTGCTGACCAGCACCACCACGCATAACGTGTGGCCAATGACCCGCGTCGGCATCGCTCAGTACCCACTGATCGAATACCTGGCTGGCCAGGTCATGATGTCCGATGACGACCGTTTTGCTGCCCTGCAGCAGTACTTCCCGAACGCCAAGAAAGAAGACTGGCGCCTGATGCAGGCCGGTCAGCGCGTTCAGATCATCAAGCGTGACGAAGAGAAAGGCGGCGTCCTGAAACTGGGTACCGAAATCGTTGCTTCCAAGGACGGCTCCATTGCCGGTCTGCTGGGCGCTTCGCCAGGTGCTTCGACGGCTGCTCCGATCATGCTCGGCGTGCTTGAGAAAGTGTTCAAGGACAAGGTAGCGACTCCGGCCTGGCAGGAAAAACTGCACCAGATCGTTCCAAGCTACGGCACCAAGCTGAACGAAAACCCGGATCGCGTTGCACAGGAATGGGCCTACACCGCCGAAACCCTGCAACTGACTCCACCGCCACCGGTGAACAAGGCAACGGCCGCTGCTGCGCCTGCTGCCCAGCCTGCAGAGAAGCGTGAAAGCAACCCTGCCAGTGACATGGCGCTGTAAGGCCCTCAAGCCTGAAGCAAGGCCCTGCCGGATCTGATCTGGCAGGGCCAATCAATGTCACCTTGAACACCCTGCAAGAGCGCTGCTTTTGCAGGGTGTTTTTGTTTTATCGTCCGATCAGACACTTCATGGCAACGTCCTGTTGCGCAACGTGAATCCGCCTGAAAGGTGCTGTTTTACCCGCCGCTGACAACGCAAGGAATAATTACCGGCTGACAGCCTGAGTGTCGGCGCATTTCTTGCTGCACTGTTTGCAAAAAGACAGGTCGAATATTTCTGACCTGCGCGCCTGCCCGTCCCCGTGGGGAATCATGGGTGGAAAACCCGTCACGCATGTCCGTATCCATCCCCTGTTTGGCCGAATCATACCCCTTGGTGTAATAAGTAATTGATTCAAATGCTATAAGCTCGGCCGGTCATGACTACGTCAGGGTAGGCAATAAACAACCCGCTCCCAGCGCCGGTGCACAGATCGACACCGTCATGCTCCGCCACGATGCGCAAGCACTGCTGTTACTTCTGATACAGGTCTAACCATGGATTTTGAAGCAAGCGGTACGGCTACACAGATCGATTTCGTAACAGATAAAGCACCCGGTCCCGAGGAAGCCATTCGCTTCGGGGCCTTCGTGCTGCTTCCACGCCAACAGGTCCTGTTCAAACACTCCCAACCTGTGCCCTTGGGCAGTCGCGCCATGTCCTTGCTGGTCGCACTTGCCTCACGTCCCGGCGAGCTGCTGGAGAAAGCTGAACTGCTGGCCGTGGCCTGGCCGAAGGCAGTGGTTGAAGAGTGCAACCTTCGCGCGCAGATCGTCGCCCTGCGCAGAGCATTGGGAGACGATGAAGACTTCAGTTGCATCGTGACCGTACCGGGTCGCGGCTATCGGTTCAGCGCACCCGTGACGATCCAGACCGCGCCACAGGTCGTCGCTCCGCCTCCTGAACCTGTGGCAGCGACACAGGACGCCAAACAGCCTGTACTGGGCCGTGATGATCTGATTCGCCGCCTGACCGATCAGCTTCTGACCCAGCGATTACTGACCCTCACCGGCCCCGGTGGTGTCGGCAAAACCACCGTCGCGCTGGCTCTGGCTGACCGCCTTGCCACCCAATCATCGTTGAGCAGCGCATTTCTCGATCTGACGCCCGTCAGTGGCGCACAGTCGGTAAAAGGGATGATCGCCAGTGCGCTTGGCCTTAACGCAGACGATGAGAACCTTCTGCTGGATATTCCGGGGGAGCTGGCAGAGCGCCCGCAGTTGCTGGTACTCGACAACTGCGAACATGTGCTGGAAGAGACCGCCACAGCGGTCGAAGCCTTGCTGGCCAACACCACGCGATGCTGCGTGGTGGTCACCAGCCGTGAGCCGTTAAGGGCAAACGGAGAATGTGTCCACGACCTGGCGTCCCTGCAGGTGCCTGGCGACCATCCGCCATTGACCGCAGCCGAGGCGCTCACGTTTTCCGGTGTGGAATTGTTCATTACCCGAGTCCGGGAGCAAGACCCGGGCTTTGTCTTCCATGATCGCGATACGCAAAGTGTGGCGGCCATCTGTCGCAAGCTGGACGGCAACCCGCTGGCAATCGAGTTGGCCGCCGCCCGCGTCCGGACGTTTGGCATTCATGAACTGGTCGGCCTGCTCGATGGCAGCTTCCGCCTGCAGATGACTGGGCGCCGCACCGCCCTGCCCCGTCAGCGCTCTTTGAGTGCAGCACTGGACTGGACCTACGGCATGCTCACCGGACACGAGCAGGCGCTGTTGCGACAGCTGTCCATTTTCAATGGCTCGTTCGCACTGGACGGGGTCATGGCGACGGTCAATATCGGTCTGCCCGATGTGCGCATGACCCTGCCGATGCTGGAAAGCCTGCTGGACAAATCATTGCTTGGACGGTTCGATCACAGCCACGGCAAACGCTTTCGGCTGCTGGAAACGACCCGTCTGTACGCCCATGAAAAACTGGTGCAGCTCGATGACCTGGATCGCCTGTCGCGCGCTCATGCCAACTGGGCCCTGAGCCTGCTCGACGAGGCCAGGCTGGACCTGGACCGGTTGTCCCATGACGCCTGGACTCGACGTTACGCGGTGGAGATCGATACCGTGCGCGCCGCCCTCGCCTGGGCCTTTTCCCCCGAGGGCGACCGGCAGATTGGCGTCGAGCTCACGTTACGCAGCGCTCCGTTGTGGATGAGGCTATCGCTGGTCCATGAATACCAGGACTGGGTCAACCATGGCCTGCCTCGCCATGTGGAGATGGCGCAGATGGACCGGCACCAGCGCATGCGACTGCTGACGGTGTCGGGCAGCATCCTGATGCTTACGTACGGCGCCGGACAGAAAATGCGCGAGATCTGGCAACAGGTCGGCGAGGATGCCGATGCGCTGAACGACACGGAATACCGCCTGCGCGCGCTGTGGGGACAATGGAACGACCATACCTGCAGCAATCGTCACGTCCAGGGCCGACAGATCGCCCTGCAGTTTCTGGCGCTTGGCAAGGATCACCGGATCGCCGATTGCCAGCTTCTGGGCAAACGCATGCGGGCCACCAGCGCGTTCTATATGGGCGACATGAAAACCGCCGGTCAGGCTGCTCACGAAGCCCTGGGCGCACCTCTTTCAGCGTCTTCCTATGCCGTGGACATGCATTTCGACCAGCGTATCGCCGCCCAGTCGCTGAGGGCGCAAGTGCAGTTGATGGTGGGCAATATCGGGCAGGCCATGGTGGCACTGGACACCAACATCAGACAGGCTGTTGCGCTGGGACACCCCGCCACCATCTGGTACACGCTGGCGTTCAGCGCCATTCCGGCCACCCTGATCGCAGGCACCCTGCACAAGACCCGACAGTTTCTCGAATTGCTCAAACAGAGCAGCGAGCGGCAGCCGCTGCATGTCTGGCGTCAGTTGACCTGCTGCTATGAAAGCATTCTGACTATTCGCGAAGGTGATGCCGCGACAGGTGCCCCACGGCTGGGCGAAGCACTTCAGCAACTGCGTCGCCATGTGGAAACACCGCTGCACTCGATGCTCAATACCGAGTACGTGCTGGGCCTTGCCGCGCTGGGGCTGCAACCGCTGGCGCTGGAGACGCTCGATGAACTGGTGGTCAATGCCGTGAAACGCAATGATCGCTGGTACCTCCCGGAGATGATGCGCATCAAGGCGCAACTGATGCTCGACCAACCCCAAACGCATGCTCTGGAAGACGTTCGCACGGTGCTGGCCCAGGCACTGGAAATATCGCGACAGGACGGCACGCATTTCTGGGCATGGCGCATCAACGCCGACCTCAATCGACTGAAGGTCGTCAACGGCACGCCAGCCACTCGATATCGCCCTGCCATGCATTGATGAGGGACGCACCGGGTCAGATCAACCGGTGTGCCACCAACGCGTCGGCCACCGCCTGAAAGGTGTTTTCCGGTACCGGATCACCGGCCACGCTGCGTTTGGCGATCTGTTCGGCAAGCCCGGCATCCGCCCACACTGCAATGCCCAGCGGTGCAGCCTGCGCCAGCAACTGGACGGACTCTTCAGGCGAACCTCGGCAGACCACCACCGGCACGGGCGTTTCGCCGCGCACATAACGCACGCCGACCACCCAGTTACCGCCGATGCCGATCATCAGCGACGCCCGTCCCAACCCCAGCTTCGTTGCCAGCGCCTGCATCTCGCGCCGCTGGCGCTGACGCTCGCGCTTGATCAATGGATCGCCGTCGACATCCTTGCGTTCGCGTTTCTGTTCACTGCGACTCATCTTCATGTCACGCCCGAACAGCCAGCGCTGCATCAGGACGTCCACCGCACCCACCAGCAGAAACGCCGCCAGCACGGTGAACACCAGCGGTTTGAGCACCAGGTAAAACGTCGATTCGATGCAGCCGGCACCACAGCGTGAAGACTCCATCAATGCCTGTAGCGCCTGGCGGCCGACGATGTAGAACGCCAGCGCCAGCAGCAACACCTTGACCAGCCCCTTGAGAAACTCGATCAGGTTGCGCATGGCGAAAATCCGTTTGAAGCCTTCGCCGGGATGGATGCGCTTGATGTCCGGCTTGACCGGTTCGACCGAAAACACCACGCCGCGCATGGTCACGATATTGGTCAGGATGACCGCCGCGACGGTCACGGCGACCACCGGCAAGGTGATGCCCAGCACGATTTGCTCGGCATGGTCGAGCAGCCTTGGCCAGACGTCGGCAAACGGTTCTATGTAGATGTTCGCTGTCAGGTCGATCAACGCCTCGACCTGAGCGCGGGCCCTGGGCAACAGCACGGCAATGCACAGCGTACACAGCAGAATAACCACGCCGGACACCAGATCCTGACTCTTGGCGACCTGGCCCTTCTTGCGTGCGTCACGCAGCTTTTTGTCTGTGGCCGGCTGGCTTTTCTCCTCGCTGGTATCGGCCATTACGGTGCCTCGCTCGCCAGCGCCTTGAGCACCTCTACCGTCCCTCGAAACTGCGCCAGCTGGTCAATCATCACCGGGATCAGGAAGCTGATGTACACCACCATCAACACCGCAAAAAACAGGTTCTTGACCGGTAGCGACAAGTCGAAAATATGCAGGCTCGGCGCCATTCGCGACAGGTACGCCAGCATCAGGTCGGTGATCAGCATTGCCACCAGTAGCGGCGCCACCATCAATACGCCGATGCGCATGACCTGATCGAGGAGCGCCAGAATCGACATGAGTGCGGCGCTACTGAACAACGGAGTGAACTCAGTCACCGGCCACAACTGGTAACTGTGGTAATAGCCATCGACCATCAGGATGAAGCCGCCTGACATGAAGAACAGCGCAATCAGCATCACCGTGAACAGCGTGGCCATGACACTGGCCTCGCCCTGCCCCAGAGGATCCACCAGTTGCTCCATGGTCGAGCCACGCTGCAGATCGATCAGTTCACCGGCCACTTCCGCAGCCCAGAATGGAATGCCGAACAACAGACCGATGAGCAGCCCGATCAGCAATTCCTTGACCATCAACCCGGCCAGAAAGAACCCGCTGTGTTCGGGCATCGACGTGAACGCAGTGAATACCGGCAGAATCATTGGCACGGATATCGCCACTGCGACGCAGCCACGAATCATCCCGGTCAGCCCGAGGCGATTGAACGCCGGTGTGATGATCACCACGCCCATCGCCCGTGAGGCCGCCAGCGATGCAGAGCTGATCACCGGATAGGCAATCTCGATGAATGCATTGGTCAGTTCGGCATCCATGGTGCGTCAGCGAGTCCACAACGGAAAATTGTCGAGCACCTGATTGCCCAGTTCGGCCACCTGCCCGGCCAGCAACGGCCCGACAAACACAATCACCAGCAACACCCCGACGAGTTTGACCACTTGAGGCAGGGTCTGGTCCTGGATCTGGGTCAGCGCCTGCAGCAGCCCCACACTCAGGCCGACGACGATGGCAACCGCCAGCGCAGGCGCCGAAAGCAGCAGCACCGTCATCAAGGCCTGGTTCATCAGCGAAAGAAACACATCCTGCCCCATGACGTCAGCCTCCGTAGCTCAGGATCAACCCATGCATCAGCCGCGACCAGCCGCTCAATGCCACGAACAGGAAGATCTTCAGGGGTATCGAAATGAGCGTCGGCGAGACCATCGACATGCCCATCGCCATCAGCACGTTGGAGACCAGCAGGTCGACCACCAGAAACGGGATGTACAACAGAAAGCCGATCTCGAATGCACGGGTCAGCTCGGAACTGACGAACGCGGGGATCAGCACCACCAGATCGTCGTCACGCAGATCGGCTCGCGCTTCGGGTGACCAGATGGTTTCGGTCGCCTGAACGAAAAAACCACGCTCGTTCTCGTTGGCGTATTTCGATAAATGCGCCTGCAAGGGAGGTCGAAGTGCGCTGCCGAGTTCTTCGAGTTGCTGCACATTCTGCAGGCTCAGATCACGCCCCTGAACCTGTCGGTACATGTCGCCGATCAAGGGCGTGGTCACGTAGACCGAGAGAATCAGGGCGATGCCGTACAGCACCAGATTCGGTGGCGTCTGCTGCACGCCCAAGGCGTTGCGAATCAGAAACAGCACCACGGATATCTTCATGAAACCGGTCAGTGTCACCACGGCCAGCGGAATCAGGCCGATGGTCGCAACGACCAGAATGATCTCGATGAGGTTCGGCTGATAGCCGTTCATGGCGCATTGAAACCCAGCAGGCGCACGCCCAGGCCATCACCAATGCGCACCAGTTCGCCACGTCCTATGCGTCGTCCATTCACCATCAGGTCCACCTCGTCCTGACCCGACGAGGCCAGCGGCAGCAGCGTCCCGGGGGCCATTGCGCGCAGTTGCTCAAGCGTCAGTTCGACACTGCCCAACTGGCAGACCAGCGTCAGCGGCAGCGCGTCCAGTGAGACATCCAGGTCCGGCGTTACGGTAGGTTCATTCATTGCGTCATTCCTGTTGAGATGGGTTACCGCGCTCAGGTCGGGGTCGGAACCGCGCCATGGTCCGCACCACTCGAGCGAACGCCCCGAGCGTCGTGCGTAAGCCTGAAGGTGCTGACCGATGCGCAGACGAACCTGATCGTCAGGCAGCGTGTCGAGCATCACCACGTCGCCCGGCGCGAGACTGCGCAGCTCGTCCACGCGCAGCGGCGCATGTCCCGCCTCGGCACTCATCACCAGCCTGAGCGCTTGCAGCGCACCCTGATCAGGCATTGCGTGGCGCTCCAACAGAGCTGCGACGTGATCAGCTGCGGCGCTGTTCATCCGAAGTTCCACGCGCGCTGCCGGGAAGTCTGCGGTGTGCACCTCCAGCGAGACACCGAGGCAACGTGCCGTCGGGTCCGCGTCCCAGGGAACCACCTGCAAGGGTTCACCCAGAATGGCTTCAAGGGGTTCGATCCAGCCCAGCCAGGCCTGCTCCAGCAACAACGCCTCGTTCTGGCGGTCAATGGCCGAGCCGGGTTGCCAGGTCATCCAGGACCGCTCAAACAAGGGCTCCGGCACCCTCAACTCGACCAATGTCTGGCCGATCATCAGGGCAACCGACACGCACGGTTGATCGACATCCCTACCGCAGGCCCACTGCACTCGCATCGGCTGACCGCGCAGCACGCCATGCCAGTCGGCCACGCGGCGATGCAGGCGGTTGTGCAGGCTGAGCACATCGGGGTCGAACGACGGCAGATCCGACAGCGCGGCGCCATTGAAGGAGGTTTCGTAAGCCGTCACCGCTCGCCTCCAGCGCCTGTTGCACTGCCTGCGTCGACGCTCAGGGCGTTATCGCTCGACGAGCCCGACTGCTCGGCTTCGTCGCGCTGCTCACCCAGACGCGTTTCGAGGCTCAGGCGCTGTTCAAGCAGGCTTTGCCATGCCTGGCTCTGTTGTTGACGTTGCCTGTGCTCGATGCGCAGTCGCTCACGGGCCTGCTCCTCGGTTTCAACGTTCAGCACAGCGGCGTTGACCTCGGCCTGCAGCGCCTCACGTTCTTCATCCAGTTGCTTGAGGTGCTCTTGGGCCGCCTGCCAGGCACTCACTGAAATGCCCTCGCTGAACAGACCGTAGGCCTGCTCTGCTTCCTGGGCGCGTCTCTCGCGGTGCAGGCGCAAGGTTTCTCTGGCCTGATCAAGGTGATGTTCGGTTTCACGGCAACGCTCGCGTTGAGTGGCCAGATGAGCAGAGGCACGCTGCTCACGCAGCAGGCGCAGGGCTTGCAGGTTATGCAGATCAGCCGTCTTCATTGGGTGTCTCCGTGACGCAGCCCATTGGGAGTTCCGTGGTTGAGTACGCTCATGCCAGTACCTTGCGCATATGCGCCAGGGTCTGTGCGAGGGTGTCGTTTTCAGCGGCAGGCTGGCGCAGGAATGCTTCTATTGCTGCATGACGGGCAATGGCTTCATCCGCCAGCGGGTCACTGCCCGCGGCGTATTCACCGACCTGAATCAGCAGTTCTATCGCCTGACGGCGAGCGATCAGTTCACGCATTCGCGACGCCAGTTGCCTGTGCGCCGCCGAAGCCACCTGCTCCATCAAACGGCTGCGGCTGTGCAGCACATCAATGGCTGGAAAGTGATCACGCTGGGCCAGTTCGGCGCTGAGTACGATGTGGCCGTCGAGAATCGAGCGGGTTTCCTCGGCGACCGGGTCCATCGCCGCGTCACCTTCGGTAAGCACGGTGTACAAGGCGGTGATGCTGCCGGTCGGGCCTGGACCGGCTCGCTCCAGCAAGCGGGGCAGCGCCGAGAAAAACGAGGGCGGATAGCCGCGCCGGGTCGGGGGCTCGCCGACCGCCAGGCCGATCTCGCGCTGGGCACGGGCGAAGCGGGTCAGGCTGTCCATCAGCAACAGCACATTGCGTCCCTGATCGCGATGATATTCAGCCTGAGCGGTCGCCACGTAGGCCGCCCTGACCCGCTCGGCGGCAGGCCGGTCCGAGGTGGCGACAACGGCAACGGTTCGGGCACGCGCCGCCTCGTCCAGTTGCCCCTCGAGCAGTTCGCGCACTTCGCGCCCACGCTCGCCGATCAGGCCGATGACGATCACATCGGCGTCGCTGTTACGGACAATACTGGCCAGCAACGATGATTTGCCCACACCTGGCTCACCAAAGATGCCCATGCGTTGCCCGCAGGCAACGGTCAGCAGACTGTCGATGGCACGTACACCCAGCGACAGGGGTTCGACAATGCGCTGGCGGCTGAACGGGGCCGGTGGCTCGGCGTGCAGCGGGTAGCGCTGCAGGCCGAGGGTGGCGGTCAGCGCCGGGCCGTCGAGAAACTCACCCATCGGGCTGACCACCCGACCGAGCAAGGCATCACCCACCTGCACACCCATCGCCTGTCCGGTGGCGATGATCCGGGTACGGGTCGACAAGCCCTCCATTGAGCCGATGGGCGAGAGGATCGCATCGTCCTCATCAAAGCCGATCACTTCAGCCGACAGTTCCCGACCGTTGCCCGGATCACGCAGCACGCACAGCTCGCCGATGCGCACCCCGGCGACGCTGGCACGCAGCAACACACCGCGAATGCTGCGCAAGGTGCCGTGCATCGGCCGCGGCTGGGCACGCTGCAGACGCTGGTTCAAGCCACCGATCAATGCGGCCAGGGCTTCACTCATGGCGCTCACCCTCGGCCAGCGGCAACAGCGCGCGTCGCAGGTTGTCCAGTTGCGCATCCAGCCCGAGTTCCACCGAGCCCGCCGGACTGCCCAGCCGTGCCTGACCGGCTTCAAGCTGGTCATCGCCTTCCACATTCAGCGCCTGCAACGACAACGGGCCTTGCGCAATGTGCTGACGCAGACGTTCGACTTCATTGCGGGGCACATACAGCGTCAGCACCTGATCCTGGCGAAACGCCGACAAGGCCTGAGCCGTGCAGCGCACGAGCCGCTCGCGCCCGTCCAGTTCACCCAACACCTGGCGCGCGATATTCAGCGCCAGTTCGGCGAGCGAAGTCTCAAGACCTGCAAGGTAGCGATCCACCTGGGCGCTGGTCTGCGCCAACAGCGCGGCGGCCTCCTCGGCACCCTGTCGGCGAGCGTGTTCGAAACCTTCTGCACGAGCCTGCTCCAGCCATTGCGCGCTGTCCTCACGCACCCGGCGGGCCTCGTCATGCGCGGCCTCCACAAACGCGTAACCGTCGATCCATCGCGCCGCGTCGGCAGCCCGCACGATGCGTGCGCCAGGGCGGGTCGGCAACTCACTCATGGTCGTTTCCTTGTGCACGCTTGAGCAGGTGAGCGGCCACGACCTGCACCACCCGGACCTGTCGTTGATCCTCGGGTTGATCCGGCTCAGAACACGCCAGACGCAGCTGCAGCCAGGCCCGCAGGTTCGCAGGCTGGGCACCCAGCCAGGTGGCCACGCAGAACGCGCCGTCGCGGTCGATGGCCTGAGCCAGCTCGGCCGGGGTCCGAAGCAGGTCAGCCGCACCCGCCAGATACCGATGCGCCAGCGCGAAGGCAAAGGTTTCTTCACCCAGCAATTGACGGTATTCGCTGACCACCTGACCGCGAATTTCCCGGCTCAGTGTTGCCGCGTGCCAGACCGCGCCACACAGGCGCGGCAGACGTGCAAAATCGTTGTCACTCAGCAGCAGGACCGGCAAGTCCTGCTCGGCAGGCAACGCCAATTGCGCCAACGGCTGTAAACCAAAATGATGGTTCAACAAGCTCTCAAGACGCGAAGCAAAGCGTGGCGATTCGCGCAGGCTCGCAAGGTCGGCAGGCGCAAGGTCGTGCACCAGGCAGTCACTGACACAACGCTCGCGGACAAAGGCCAACGGCTGTTCAGTCAGCGTTTGCCACCGCCCCGTCAACCCGGCACTCATGGCGCATCACTCAGGACGTAAGCCCCTTCAGCCTTTTGCCGCTTCCAGAGCTGGCGGCCCAGAATCGCGGCCAGCCCCAGAGCAATCAGCAACAATGTGCCGAACAGCCATCTGGCCCGAGGCACGTCGTCTTCAAGCATCCATAACCCGAGAAAGCTACCGAGTTGCGGACCGGCAGAGGCGTTGGCTGGCAGCACCGCCTTGATCGCAGTCACGGAAACCCCGTCGTAACCCAGTCCGGAAATGCCATTGGCGACCAGGGTCTTGATCTGCGGAATCAACACATTGATGTCGGTTTTCGGATCGAAACGCACCAGCACCGAAGCCGAAGACGGCGAGATCACCCGTTTGAGCAGATCGTTGTCGGGCAGCACCACATGCACTCGCGCAGACAGGATGCCGTCGATCTGCGAAACGGTGTGCGACAGTTCCTCGCTCAGCGCGTAGACCATCTGCGCACGCTCCTGCACCGGTGAGGACACCAGGCCATTGCCCTTGAACACCTCACCCATGTTGGAAAAACTCTGCCCCGGCAGACCGGCGTCATCCAGCACCGCCATGGCCTGTGCGAAGCGCTTCTCGTCCACCATGACCTTCAGCTGGCCGTTGTCCTGAACCTTGCGCGAAGCCGGAATGCCATCGCGCAGCAGCACGGCGAGCATGGCATTGGCCTCGCGCTCGCCCAGATTGGTGTAGAGATCGACATCACAGGCCTGCAACAGGCTGGCAAGCGCGGACACGATCAGCAGGCGCAGGACACGGCGGCATCTGGGCATGGTTCATTGACCTTTGAGAAGGGTGTTGGCGGAACCGGATATCTGCGTAGCCCCGCGCACCACCATCTGGGTTTCGATGGAGTAGTCGAACATCCGGCCCAGCGACTGCACGATGCGATCGACCTGGGGACCGCCTGTCTTGCTCACATCCTGAGCAGCGCTTGCTTCGGATGGTGGCGTATGACCGGCGGACGAAGGCGCACTGCCATGGGTCATCGCATCGGCGCGTTCGGAGAACTGCCGTGAGCGGTCGATGAAGCCGTCCAGACGCTCCATGAGGTTGCTGCCTATCTGGTGCGGGCTCGCGCCCTGCGGCATCCCCTTGGCGCTTTCGGCCATGTGTTCGAAAAGGTTCTGCGAGGCCTGCATGCCCCCGCCTCCTCCCGGCGACGGCAAGGCAGCCGCCGCCGGTGATGCAGCCAGATTGACGGTCATGGTCGATCCTTATTCAGAGTCATCATCGGACTGCGCTTCGTTCAGCATTTCCTGAGCGCGCGGCATGATGATGAATTGCCCGCCGATGGTGACGGCCTGGGTGATCAGCGCATCGTTGAACTCAGCGTCGCTGGACGCCTGTGTGGCATTGTCGACGGCTGCGTTGAAACGCGACTCCTGACTGGAAGGGTTGATATCGGTCGTGCTGTCTACCGGATTCACGGACATGAGTGATGCTCCTTTGGGTTATTGACGGTCAGTGTTGACCTGGGTGACGACACCGCCACGGAATACCCGCACACCGCGCTCACGCACCACAGGTGCAGCCTCGGCGACAGGTTGACGATCAAGGTGTTGCTGGATCTGCGCCAGGTATGCAGGCGGACCGGACACGAACAGGCTGTCGTGATCGGGGCTGGCACGACTGGACATCGGCTGGCCCGAGACCTCCAGTTGCGCCAGGTAGTGCTGCAGTTCATCCAGCTTCGGCCCCGGCAGGTCGAACACCCGGGTGCCGACTTCATCCGACTGTGCGATGTGCAGCACATTGCCGTCGAAATACCAGCTCAGCTGATTGGCGTCGCACAGCCGGGACAGAAACTCTCCCGCACTGGCGCCGCGCACGGTGCCCCGCGCCGAGCCGCGCACCTTGTCGGAGAACACCACGATCAGGTCCAGGTTCTGGCCGAATTCGGTCAGGGCACCGCGGATATCCTGATCCACCAACACGTAGGCGTAAGGTTTGGAAAACCAGTCCGGCTCGTGATCGGGCGCGGCATTCAGCACACAGGAAAACCCGGCCAGCGCCAGCAACATGAGGCTGCGCACCAAGAAGCGTTCAAGCCTGAAGAGCACCATGGCGACCTCCATCCTGCGTCATGTTCGCAGGGAACAAAGCGGGCTGAATCAGGCTCAGAAAACGGTCGCAATTGCGCGCCGAGTCGATAAGATGGCGCTCGCCTGCAACAGCCCTCGGCGGTTGATTCGCCTCGCCCGATCCACTTTCACAAGAGCCTTGTCCATGCCCCCTCGTTCCGTGTCCACGCTGTTGCTGCTCGGCTGTCTGACCCTGACGGCCTGTGCCACTCAACCCCGCAGCGATGCCAGCTACGAGCGGTTCATGCAACTGGCGGCGGACCTGGAAAAGCGCGGCGACCCGACCACGGCGGCATCGTTCTACCAGCGCGCCACGCAGCAGCCCGAGGCCGGTGTCGAGTCGTGGCTCAAGCTCGGTGATGCCCTGCTCGCCAGCAACGACACACGGGGTGCCGAGCGGGCTTTTCAGCGTGCACTGGAACTCAAGGCCAACGACCCTGACGCCTTGCTGGGTCTGGGCACGGCACAGTTGCGTCAAGGCAAGCTGGAGCGCGCCGTCACCGCTTTGACCCAGGCGGCGGACGCGTCGCAACAGCCGACAGCCTGGAATCGGCTGGGCATCGCACACATCCTGCTGGGGCAGGCCAAACCGGCCCAGACTGCGTTCAACACCAGCCTGCGCCTTGCCCCGAACGATCTGGACACCCGCTGCAACCTGGCGCTGGCCTACGCGCTGGGCGACGACAGTCAGAAGGCGTTGCAGACCATCGAAACGGTCAGCCAGTCGCCATTGGCGCAGCCCAGGCATCAGCGCAACGAATTGCTGGTCATGGTCCTGGCCGGGCGAGAGAAGGACCTCAAGGGCATGAGCTTCGAGGACATTCCGAAGGCCGAGCGCAGTAAGTTGATCACCGAGGCGCGCCGCATCAAGGCGATCAAGGATCCTGCAGCGCAGGCCCAGGCACTGGGGCTTGTCGACGGCCGCTGAGTTCATCGAGCCTCCCGGGTGTCGGTACTGGCCTGCTGCTCGGCCTGACGGCGACGCAGCTCTTCACGGTCATAACCGTCGATGTACACCTGCGCGGCACGGCCGACCGGCGCCGCCATGGTCGGCCCGGTGTCACGCCCGCGCAGCACGTCCGCACGCTGCTCGACCATCTGCAACAGAATCAGATTGCTGGCGCAGCCAGGCGGCAGCAACGCCTGAAAGTCTTCACCGACATCGATGGCATCCTGCGCCGCAGGCTGGGCACACGCCTGAGGCACCAGTTCGATACGGCCGTCCGCGCGGGTGATTGCGGTGTAATCCGGCGAATAACTGACCGGATCCAGGTGCGTCTTGCAGCCGCCCAGCAGGCAGAGAAACAGACACAAAAAGGGAACGGGCAACGCTGGATTGAAGTTCATGGCCTGCTCCTTTCAGTTCATGTAGAAGCCGAATGCGCCACCGGTGCGCGGGCTGGCGGATGCCGTGGCGGCCGCGCGCTGCTTGTCCAGCGGCGTGGCCACCACACGGTCCTTGACCGGCTCGACGAGGTATGGCGTGATCAGAATCACCAGCTCGGTTTCATTGCGCTGGAACCGTTTGGAGCGAAACAGATTGCCGAGAATCGGCATGTCGCCGAGCATCGGCACCTTGTCCATGTCCTGACTGCTTTCACGCTGGAACAGCCCGGCAATGGCGAAGGTCTGACCGCTGCCGACTTCCACCCGAGTGTCCGCACGACGTACGCGAAACGACGGCACTTGATAACCGTTGACGTCCAGCGTGGTGGTGCTCATCAGGCTGCTGACCTCCGGGCGCACCTGCAAGGCGATTCGCCCGTTCGGCAGCAGCGTCGGACTGAACAGCAATGACACGCCGTACGGCTTGTATTCGATCCCGACGACCTCGCGATTGACCGGTACCGGTACCGCCACCTCGCCACCGGCGAGAAAACTGGCGGTCTGTCCGGTCATCGCCGTAATGTTCGGTTCGGCCAGCACCTCAAGCACACCATTGCTTTGCAGTGCTTCCAGCATGGCGTCGATGTTGACGTTGCCCGAGGCCAGTCCCGCGCTGATCACATTCGAGGCGCCGCCTGCCGCGCCGCTCGCCAGGCCGCCACCGGTCAGCAGACCGAAGGAGAACGTGCCGTTGTTGAACAGCGCGTTCCAGTTCACGCCGTAGCGCAGCAGTTCGGAGCGCGACACTTCGGCGAAACGTACCCGGATGTTGACCTGAGCAGAGCCCGCGTAGGTAGCGCTGTTGACCGTTGACTGAAAGTTCTGCCCTTCGGTGCTCAACAGCGCATTGAGGTCGGTGGCCTCGCCCACGTCCCGCACCGCACCATCGGCCACCAGACGGTTGCCGGTGGCCTTGATACGCGTCTGGCTCTGCGGATGAAGCGCCTTGAGCGGCCGTGAGACGGCCGAGGTGCCGCTGTTGATCGACAGGCTCAGCGTGGCGGTCTCCTGCCCTTCAGCGTCCAGCGCAATCAGGCTGGTCTCCCCGGCCGCCTTGCCGAACACGTAGATCACGCCGGGCGACACCACCTGCAGATCGGCAATCCCCGGTTCGGCAACCATCACCGAATCCACGGGCGCCGAAAAATGCAGAACCCGGCCTTCGCCGATTCCCAGATCGATCGTGCCTTTGGCACCTTTGCCGATGTTCTCGGCGCTGGCGTGGCTGCTCAGGAGCATCACGCCAAGGCCGAAGAAAAACGTACGCAGTGCAGCTACTGAACAAGTCATGAGGCAGTCGCCAGTGAAGAGACGGACCCGGCACCTGAGGCCGGGCGCGTATTGATATCGGTCAGGCTGAGGGTGCCGACCGCCTGAAGGTTGTATTCGCCCGCCAGCTCTCTGAAGGACAGCACGGCCAGTTGCAGCTCGCCGCGAACGATCATGCGGCGGATACCCCGACGCAGTTCGGGGTGCACCAGCAGCACGGTGGAATCGTTTTCCGGCAACAGGTCACACAAGCGGCGCAACTGCACGAGCAGGGTGCGGGCGATGTCGTCCGGGACCGAATCACGCCCCTTGTCCAGGCGGCTGATGGCGGCACGCAACTGCTCTTCCAGCGCCGGGGCCAGTACGAACGCGCTGATCACCCGGTTACGGTCGGCGTACTGATGACTGATCTGCCGCGCCAGTCCGGCACGCAGGTGCTCGGTGAGCCGTCCGGCGTCGGATTCGCGGCTCCCCCATTCCACCATCGCTTCCAGCAAACCTCGGCGATTGCGGATGGAAACGCCTTCGGCGACCAGCAGACGCAGTGCTTCGGCCACGCGCTGCAACGGCAGGACGCGCAGCACCTCCTTGATCAGCTCACCGTATTTGCCTTCCAATTGCTCCAGCATCACGCGGGTTTCCTGGATCCCCAGAAAATCGGCAGCGTAACGGCGCAACGTGCGATCAAGCACCTCACGCAACACCTCGTCGGCAAACAGAAAGCCGATACCGGCCTCCTGCAATTGACTGGCGTGCTCGCGCTCCACCCAGCGACCGGAACGTTCACTGATCGGTGACGGCGCCTCGCGAGGCTCGACAGCGAGCAACTGGGCGTGCACGGGATCGTCCTGCAGCAGCAGCCATTGCCCGTCAAATTCACCTTCGCAGACGGGCACGCCTTCCAGCTCGACCTGAAAACGGTCTGCGGACATCGAGCGATCCAGGTACACCTCCGGCACCGTTACATCGATGCCAAGGTCGGCGCGAATCTCGTGGCACAGCGCTTCGATCCGCTGCCGCAGCGGCTGCAATGGCGCTACCTGAGCCAGACCGTCTCCGACACTCAGCAGCACTCGACTGTCCAGCGGACGTTCGAACGTTTCCAACACTTCAGGCGCGTCTGGCTCCATGGCCAGTTCATCGTCCGGCAGGTCGATCGCGGGCACGGAAGCGCCGGTTCTGGCGCGACGCCAGAGCACCACCGCACTGCCGCCCAGCACCGCCGCCAGTGTGACGAACACCAGCAACGGGAACCCCGGCAACAGTCCGACACCCAGCAGGATAAGGGCCGTCAGCCCCAGCGCACGGTGACTGGCGCCCAGCTGCCGGACGATTTCCGTTCCCAGGTCGCGCTCCTCGCCATCACTGTTGACTCGCGTGACCACCGTGCCGGCAGCCACCGAAATCAGCAGCGCCGGAATCTGCGCAATCAGGCCGTCACCGACGGTCAGCAACGAATAGGTGTGAGCAGCTTCGGCAAACGGCATTCCGCGCTCGACCATACCGATCATCATCCCGCCCAGCAGGTTGACGAACAGGATCACCAGCCCCGCGATGGCGTCGCCCTTGACGAACTTCATGGCACCGTCCATGGCACCGAACATCTGGCTTTCTCGCTCCAGACGCGAGCGGCGACGGCGCGCCTCGGCCTGATCGATATCGCCGTTGCGCAAATCGTTGTCGATGCTCATCTGCTTGCCGGGCATGGCGTCCAGGGTGAAACGTGCGGCCACTTCGGCCACCCGCTCGGCACCTTTGGTGATGACCACGAACTGCGCCACAGTGATGATCAGAAACACCACCAGCCCGACCACCACTTGACCTGCGATCACGAAATCACCGAAGGCCTTGACGATATGACCGGCGTTGCCGTCCAGCAGAATCAGACGCGTCGTGGTGATCGACAGGGAGAGCCGGAACAACGTGCTGAGCAGAATCAGCGGCGGCAGCGCCGAAAACTCCACGGAATGATTGATGTAGAAGGCAACGATCAGGATCAGCAGGCTCAGGGCGATGTTCACGCCGATCAGCGCATCGACCAGATAGGTCGGCAACGGAATGATCATCATGGCGATGGCCATCAGCATGAACGCGACGATGATCACGTCGGTGCGCTTCGAAGCGATCTGCGCCAGCAGGTTGAGACGATTCATGAACGTCATTGCTCATCCCTCCGCGCGCTCAGGTAGCGTCTGAAGCACTGGCGGGCTTCGTCCTTGCTGCCGGCTTTCCACAAGGCGCGGCTGCGCAACAACAGCAAGGCAGCGCTCTCGCCCTGATAGCTCACCAGACGATCCAGCGCTGCCAACGCCCGGCCGGTATCGCCGCTGTCAGTGAAGGCCAGCACCAGGCTGTGCAGCAGACCGGTGTCGGCCGGGGCCAACTGGATGGCAATCAACAGCATCACCAGCGCCCGTTGCGGCTGACCGCAGCGACGATAAAGATCGCCAAGCCCCTTGAGCAGCTCGACGCAGTCACGATCCTGACTCGCGCTCATGGCTGCACCTGCGCGCGTTGCTGTTCCAATAGCAGACGAATGTCGATCTCCTCACGAATCACGTCTTCGGCCAGCGCCCGGATATCGGGCTCGGCGTCCAGCGCAGGCAAGACTTCGTCCAGCAGGTAACGCAGGGTCTGGAGCGAGCGTACGGTGCCGAACAGCTCGGTGCTGGCAGCAGCGGCCTGATCGGTCTGCTCCAGCTCGCCGCGCAGCGAACGGCGAACCTTTCTTTCGCGCAGGTCGAGCAATGCTTCGAAACGCGGCGCCTGGCGTGGCGACACCGGAGCGACGCGT
Source organism: Pseudomonas viridiflava (assembly GCF_900184295.1). Classification (NCBI taxonomy): domain Bacteria; kingdom Pseudomonadati; phylum Pseudomonadota; class Gammaproteobacteria; order Pseudomonadales; family Pseudomonadaceae; genus Pseudomonas; species Pseudomonas viridiflava. Next base: position 2,682,328 of record NZ_LT855380.1, on the reverse strand, counting down.
TCAACGGCCGGCAGCGGCTCGCCAGGGGATGGAAGTACGGGGCGCAGGTCGACTTTCATAACGTAAACACAAACCTTTCCTGGCCGCGCACCAGACGCACCTGATCATCAGCGATGCCTTCCAGGGTCCAGTTGTCCTGCAGCGCTGCGCCGGGATAGACACGCTTGCCGTGTTCATCGATCACGTAAGGGTCCGGACCGAACCAGACCGCCTGAAAACGTACGCGGGGCTTGGCCACCGAAGCTGCGAGCTGCACTTTGGGGGTCAGTACGATGTGTTGGCCGAACTGACTGTCGAATGCGCGCTGGATCTGCAGCCAGCTACCTTTCTGTTCCGGGGAATAGGTGCCTTCCACACCGAGCTGTCCGCCAGGCCCTGTGCCGTTGTGACTGACAAGGTGCAACTGTTGAAGCCCAGCGTCTTTCAACGCCTGTTCAAGCCAGCCTTGCGCCTGAGCGAGCGTCGGCGCCGGAGCGGCTGCGGGCAACTGTTTTTGGCGGGTGCCTGCTGCTCGCATGGCATCTTCGCGCGGAGCATGCAGCGCAAACGCGGTCGCGCATATCAGCAACAGCGTCAACGCAGCGAAGAGCGCCCAGACCCGAGGGGAACGAGCGTTCGGAACATCGGAGACGACTGCTTGCAGTCGATCTGCACGCAGACAAAGCCGGGCCTGACCCAGCTCCAGTTCCACTGGCAGTCGGACTCGCTGACCGGTGCCTGCAGCCAGTACGGCACGCAGGCCGCTGGCGTGAATGAACGCGACATCACCGCCGCTGGCTTCGATGGCCACCTGACCGCGATCCGCAGGGTCACGACCAAGAACCAGACGCACATGCTGTGCGGCGATATCGGTATCGCTCAGGATGAGGTCGGCAGGCGCGGCGCTGCCGATGCTGTAGCTCGGCTTATCCAGGGCCAGCGAAACACCCTTGTGCAAACCTTGAAGAATTTCGAGCACACACGTGCTCTGGCCGGGCGCCACAGTATCGGGCGTCGACTTGAATGAAATCAGGGCTGTCATGATCGAGTCACCACCGTGTGATTTACCGGAAACGGCACGTCAGAGCCGGGTAAAACTGTCGATCGCAAGACTTTTCGTGAAGAGAAGATGCGGGCAGCGGCGAGGCTGCCCGCATGGCAACGTCAGTTCTGCGGACGTTGCTTGGTCGCGTCCAGCTCTGCTTTTTTGGCAGTGGAGATTTCGGTGATCTTGGCCGATTTCTCGATAGCCATATCAAAGGTGGCGGACATTTTTTCGATCGCTGCGTCAGAGTTGCCGGAGCTTACGGGTGGAGTAGAACTCATGTTGTTTCTCCTTGCTTCGAGGGAAGTTGTACCTGCCGACAGGCAAGCCAAAAAAGCGATGACCGGACACTTTTGCGCATTGAACTGCGCGCTTCATAGTTGGCGATTTCGCCACTAAACAAGTTTGCTGTCCGACCTCACAAATACTACGCAGCGACTATTGGACTGTGCTGTGAAACGTTGTGAATTTGCGAAAACAGGTATAAACGAAAGATATCGGACAAGTAATATCAAAATGATATATATCAACAGCAATTATATTTTTCGGAACAGTGAACTTTATATCAGACACCGGCAGCTCAACGCGTGCGGCACGGAGACAGACGTGCCGTGCCCCAGGGCGTTTTCAAGCCGGTTGTGAAATGTTGTGAAAAAGCACTTCGCAACCCTTATATGTCACGCAGCAATGTTAGTGTCATGCAAGTAACACCCTGCACTATCGCAATTGGCCGCGATTAAACCACGGCACAATTCAATGACCCGCTCACGCTCGCAAGTGTATGTCGCCCGAAAGGCCGAGACTGGCCTGTGCCTCTTGGCGAGGCAACGCGCGGTCCGTTTCGAGACGAAGTCCAACCGTTACAACAGGAGTCATATGGTATGTCGACACCCTCGATAGGTCAGACACCCGGCCCTCTTCCCTCGGCAACGCCAGGCTTCAATGCCAAGGCTCGTTTCACACAGTTGCTGCAGACCAGTAACCGCAATGGCGCTCAGTACCGACCGGCTGGCGCCAACGATAAAGCGCCGGCGCTGACTGACTACACCTCCATTGAAAAGCCAGGCACGGTTGCGGCCGACACGGTGCGCTACATCACGCAGGATGGCGACCACGTGCTGGTCAGCAAATCCACGAGCCCGGCGCTTTACCAACAGGTGGTCGAAGACCAGCCGCGCGTGGCCGGTTTCAAGGCCAGCGTCGAGGCTGGCTACGCGCTGGCCAACGCTGACGCGGCGGCACCCGAAACGCTGAGCGGCTATTCACGTATCGGTCCGCCGGACGAAAGCGGGCCGGGCCTCATTCGTTATGAAGCTGCCGATGGCAGCAAGGTCATCGTGTCGCAGCAGCAGAGCCCTGAACTGTTCAAACAGGTAGCGTCTGATTTCAAGGCCCTGTCTGGCGTGGGCAGCAGCCAGCGTGAAGGCTATCGCGTGGCAGGAGCGGATGAGAAACCACCCGAAAAACTGGGTGACTTCGCCGTGGTCGGGCCAGTGGATGAAGTCGGTCCCGGAGTCATGCGCTACGTGGACCGCGAAGGCAACAAGATCGTCGTGGCGGAGCGTGACAACCCTGAACTGTACAAGGCCGCCAAGGACGCATTCACGAGCCTGACCGGTTTGAGCAAGAGCGAAGGCGAAGGCTATCGCAGGGCGGGTGACAACGAAGTGTGGCCGCCCGTGTTCGGCACCACGGTCGGCCCGCTGGACGAAGCGGGTCCAGGCACCATCCGTTACGAACACAATGGCGAAAAGGTCGTGGTAGCGCGGGACGATAACCCGAAACTGTTCGAGTACCTGTCAGCCTTGCGAACCGTCGTGTCCGATCCGGAGAAAAGGAAGGCACTGGAAACGGCCGTCAATGAGGGGCAAATTCTGGCCGACGGTAATACCCCGATCCCGAAACTGGGCGACATCACCGAGTTCAACTGGGTCACCGGCCAGGAAGGCAGCCAGATAAGCTACAAGAATCAGGCGGGTGAGCGAATCGTCGTCTCCGAATCCTTGACGCCCGAGTTGTTCGAAAAGGTCAGCACGCTTAACGATGCCTGGGCGAAGATTCACAGCAGTGAAGCTGAAGGTTACAAACTGGCTGGCCCGAACGACTTCCTGAAAAACAAGGACATTGTGATTGGCTCGCCGGATGAGCTGGGCGATGGCCTGATCCGGTTCGCCAACGGTGATGACAAGTTCATCGTGTCCAAGGATCAAAGTCCTCAGCTGTACGACGATGTCGTGGCGAAATGGAACGAGCTGGGTACGGGCAATATCGGTGAGACGCGCACCCGCCACAACCTGCCTCCTGCCGCCGAACTGGACCTGATGGGCCAGAAAACCGGGGTCAAGGCTGACAAGGACGATGAAAACTCTCCCGAGCTGAATGTCGGCGAACTGGCCACCAAAGAGCTGCTGGATCATTACCGCGAAGGCGTCAAGAAGGGGGAAATCCCCAAGGATGATCCGCGCGCCAAGCTGGTGAGAGCCATCGAAGCACAGGCCGCCTACGACAACGGTCGCGGCCTGACCGGCTATGAAGAAGCCCAGGGTGCCTTTGGTGGTACATGGCGGGAGTTCGACAGCAAGCAGACTCAACTGAGTTCGGCGGACATGCACGACATCATCGATGGCGGCAAGCTGCAGGAACAGCTGACGACGCTGTTCTCTGATCCAACCGTGCAGCAGGACTATCAGACCAAGATGACCGACGCGCTGGGCAAGGTGCCCGACAAGGACGCCATCAAGCAAAAGCTGATCGACCTGACGGCCAATCCCGATTACGTGCTGTACCTCAAGGACCTCAAGGCGCAGGGCCTTGGACAGGAAGCCCAGAAAGACCTGAGCGACACCCTGTCATCGCTGGCACTGGTCGACCCTGAGGCAGCGAGCAAGGCGGCGCAGTCGATCCAGGCCGATGGCCTCACCAGTGATCTCAATGACCTGGTTGCCGACCCGTCGAAGATCAGTGACGAAAACAACGCGTTGGCCACCAAGGACCTGTTCGGCCTGCTCAAGGGCGAGCTGAAGGGCATTCTGGTCGACCTGCCCCGCCACCTGCAGCCCACGTTCGAGAAATTCATCCAGGAAGGCGTCGTCGGCAACGCCAAGACCGAGGACATCGCCAAGGCGCTCAAGGAAGTCGGCAAGGCCTATCAGGAAAAAGGCTCGGTGAGCGAAGCCGACATCAAGACCGCCCTGTCCAAGCCCTACATCCCGGTAGCGGATCGCGGCAAACTGGGTGAAATCTTCAACACCCTCAACAGCAAGGGCGTGATGGGCTCGGTGGCTGCGGGTGTTTCACTGCTTTCGGCCATTTATCAAATGGTGGGTCAAGGTGGAAAACTGGGCGAAACGCCTCTCCAGCGTCTGAGCATTGCCAAGGACTTCATCAGTTTTGCCGGCGGCGCGAGCCATTTCGTCAAACTGGCCGACAAGGTGGGCGACCTGATGGGCAAAGGCGGCCTGGTCGACCTGCTGGGTCTGGACAAGACCGTTCCGGAAATCTGGGGCAAGTCGGACATGAAGCCGCCCAAGGTCGAAGTCAGCCCAAGTGGCCTGAGTGCCGAGCGGCTCGCCGAGATCCGTACTGCGCTGGACATCCCTGACAACCAGCGCATGGACCTCATCGGCGACCTGACCGGCAATGCGCAGGCCGAGCACAAGGCAATGGAGGGTATTTCCCAGCGTCTGGACAGTGAGGTCAAACTCAAGCCCGGCGTCTCGGCCAAGATTGCGGGCTCTGTGGTGAAAGTACTGGGGCCGGCAACTGACCTGGCGGGCGGTTTTGCCGACATCGTACTCGGTGCCTTCACCATCAAGGACGGGGTCAAGTCCGGTGACAAGCTGGCTCAGGCCGCGGGAGGTTTGCAGATCGCGGGCGGTGCATTCGGCGCGTCTGCCGGGGTGCTGGGCACCGCAGCGCTGGTCGGCGCAGGCGGAGCTGCGGCCACTGCGCTGGCCGGGCCGTTCTTTCTGGTCGGGGTGGTCATCGCCGTGGTTGGCGGGATCATCGGTTACTTCGTCGACCACAACAAGAAACAGAAAGCGTCCGAGAAGGAAAACGACTGGTATCGGGATCTGGCCGCCGATGGCCTGCTGCAGGCCGACTGGGGCGACAAGGTGGAATACGCGCATTACTCGATTCACCATTATCGCGAACGCGAAGCGCCTGAAGACGACAGCCTGTTCCGTTTCCAGCGCGCCGAGTGGGAGCACTTCGACGAAACGCCGCAGAAAAAAGGCTCGTCCAGCAACCGACTGGATGAAACGTTGCACGTGGAGTACGGCGAACCGCACAAGTCGCCGGATACCCAGCAACGAGACGACCTGAGGAACGCGCCACGTTGGGGCGGCTCGAAGGTCTGATCAGCCTTTCAGCCATGGTTACAACCAGAAAGCCGCTTCCCTGAAAGCGGCTTTCTGCCCTTCACTTGGCGAACAGCTGACTCATGTCCTTGAACGCCTTGAACTCCAGCGCATTGCCGCACGGATCGAACAGGAACATGGTGGCCTGCTCGCCGACCTGACCTTTGAAGCGGATATAAGGTTCGATCACGAACTGCGTCCCCAGCGACCTCAGGCGCTCGGCCAGCGCTTCCCACTGCTCCCAGTGCAGGATGATGCCGAAATGCGGAACCGGCACATCGTGACCGTCCACCGCATTGCTGTGAACGTGTTCCTGCGAAGACGTCTTCGGGTGTTCGTGGATCACCAATTGGTGCCCGTAGAAATCGAAGTCGACCCACTGCTCGCTGGAACGACCTTCAGCCAGGCCGAACACTTCGCCGTAGAAACTGCGCGCGGCAGCGAGGTCATAAACAGGTATCGCCAGATGAAAAGGTGAAAGGCTCATTGCAGGCTCCGGGCTCAGGTCTGTTGGGCGGGACGTCGATGCGTCCTTCTTGATAACGCCGGGTCAATCATATGCGCGAGGACTCAACACTAAAATCAATATATATTTCTCCAATACACAAAAGAGATTTATCAATGATTCGCGAGCTCAAGACCCTGGTAGCCGTTGCACAGGCCGGAACCTTTGCTGCGGCAGGCAACCGAATCGGGCTGACCCAGGCAGCCGTCAGCGCGCAGATGCAGCGTCTGGAAGCCGAACTGGGCTTTGCGCTGTTTGAGCGTAAGGGTCGTTCGGCGCAGTTGAATCGCATGGGGCATCAGACCCTGCTGCAGGCGCAGGAGCTGATTCGGCTCTACCACAATCTGGGCTCGTCTCCTGCCGGTCAGCCCGCCGTACTGCACCTCACCATCGGTGCCATCGCCTCCATGCAGTGCTCATTACTGCCGGACGCGCTGGCGGCCTTTCATCGCTTATGGCCGCAGTGCCGGACGCGAGTGATTCCGGGTGTTTCCATGAATCTGGTCAATCAGGTTGACGCTGGCGAAATCGATCTGGCGGCGATTATCCGACCGCCCTTCTCGCTGCAAAGCGATCTGCGCTGGACCAGTCTTGCGCAGGAACCCTATCGCCTGATCGTGCCTGCCGAGATACCGGGCGATGACTGGCTGCAATTGCTCTCCTCACAACCCCTGATTCGCTATGACCGCTCTTCGTTTGGCGGCCGGCAGGTGGACCGTTTCCTGCGCCAGATGCCGTTCAGCGTCCGGGAAGTCTGCGAGCTGGATGAACTGGAAGCCATCATCAAACTGGTCGCCCGTGGCCTGGGCGTGGCGCTGATACCGCAGACGGCCAGCCACCATCCCTGGCCTGAGGGCATAAGGGCGCTGGACCTTGGCGAGCAGACCTTTCATCGAGACGTGGGGCTGGTGCACCGCGACCGGCCAAGCCTGAATGAACCGACCCTTACCCTGATCGACCTGCTGCAACGACCTTCTACGGCTCAGTGACTGACGGCTGTCAGGCAGATCACCGTGAAAAAAATCGAACTCGCCGTTTCGTCGTCCTCTCCAAGGAAGACAGCCATCAGCGAGGAACCCACATGAGTAATGACCACGCAAGACCTCAGGACAAGGCGTCAGAAGACAAACCCTACACCCCTACCGTCGACCAGTCCGGCGAACCTGTCGAAGTCGTGCGCAAGGACATCGACAATCAGGACTCACCTGCCGAAGGCGTCGACAAGATCATCACCCCAACCTCCAACCGCGAAAAGGAACAGGACGCCGAGACCCTCAAGGAAAAGAACCGCGAGATTGAAGACAAACTTGCAGGGCGGGAGTGAGGGGCGCAAACGTGACTTGAAACATGTGGCTGGCTCAGTGCCCCGCAGTCTGTGCCATTTGTGACGCGGAGCGTCACGGGCGGCATACCCACGCGGAGCGTAGGCACGATCAGTGTCGAGGCCGGCTTGCGCATAACGAGGAGCGCCGAGCATGGGAACGATCACTGTTTGTCGGCTCCACCATGATCGTTCCCACGCGTGGGAGTGCCGCTCAGGACGCTCTGCGTCCCGACGTACGCAAGAGAAGCACGCTGGCAAATCAGTCCGTGAGCAGCTCTTGCAGCCCCAACGCATCCCCTACCGCAGCACCGCTGGCGGTGTTGTCGAACAGGCACCAGGTCGCTGCGCCCTCCTGCCCGGATCGGCGTAACTGCTCGGCACTCTTGGCCAGACGATCTGCACCATACGGACTGTGGTAGATCTGCGGCGAGCCATGCAACCGCCAATAGCGTACACCTTCCCAGCCCGCTGGAACGTCACCACCTGACACGGGTGACGGGTCAGCGGCAACCTGCCCGATATACTGCTCGACCAGCAACGGCTGTGCCTGCCGCCAGGAATCGTGGCGCGGCTCGAGCACCACATGCCCGGCATAGCACTCACGCAGTAACGCAAAAAAACGTTGCGCGATCTCCGGGTCATAGCGAAACGACGGAGGCAGCTGAATCAACAGGCAACCCAGCTTGTCACCCAGTTGCATGCACTGCTCGAGAAAGCCCCTCAACAGGCTTTCGCAATCATGCAGACGCAATTCATGGCTGATAGCCCTGGGCAGCTTCACGGAAAAGCGAAAGCCTTCAGGCACCGAATCGGCCCAGCGCGCATAGGTCTCTGGACGATGAGGACGATAGAACGAGCTGTTGATCTCCACCGCATTGAAGCGTGCCGCATAACGCTGCAGATGGGTGCCTTCATCAGGAAATACGGACCAGTATTGACGCGCCAGGCTCCAGCCCGCGCAGCCGATAAGGAACGCGCTCAATACAGCACCCTGCCAGCCTCGCGCATGAAGATCTCCACGGTCTTGGGGCCGACTCCCTCGAATGCCAGCAGGCGCTTCTCGAAATCCGCCCTGCCATCACTGGCTTCGTGAACATTGAGAAGCTTGCCGCCATATTCCTCGTTCAGCTTGACGGCCAGTGCCAGCAGCCGTTCGGCAGTGGATTCGTCATAGCGCACGTAATGCGCCTGCCCCAGCAGGCCGACCAGTTCGCGATGCGTGCAGCTCGCCAGCTTGCGGGGCGTGTCACGACCCCTGTGCTCGACGATCACCCGGTAGGCTTCGCAGGCAATTTGGGCCTGAATCCTTTTGCCCATCAGAAAGCTGGCGACCAGCCACTTGAACAGGGACTTCTCCTTGTCCGCGCTCAAGTCGATCTGCAGGTCAGAGGCAGTCACGGACTGGCTCATGGCGATTACTTGCTCTGCTCGGACTTGCCCTGCTGCATCTGTACCGAGGACTTGCTGCCGTCGGTGTTGTTCTTGGTCTCGTTACCTGAATTGTCGAAGCAGCCGTGCAGGGCCAATAGACAGAAAAAACCCAGGCAGATCGCTGGCTTGCTCATGTGAATACTCCTGATCATTGCATTGCATTGAAAGGCTGCGGCGATTGAAACGACGCGCCTTCCCTTGCAGACAATCAGGCCGCACGCAGGGTTTGTTCAGTCTGTGCGACTGCACGACCAACGGTCGTGATGCCAGGCATCAAGGCCCACCGAACAGCATCGTCCAGTAAACGCCATAATCGGTCTGTGAGCCGGTCGCATACGCCACGCCCACCTCGGTGAACATCGGATTCATGAGGTTCGCGCAATGCCCGGGACTTGCCAGCCAACTGGCCATGGCCTTGCCTGGCGTGCTCTGACCTGCCGCGATGTTCTCTCCAATCTGTCGGCCGCTGTAACCTGCCGCGCGGGCCCGGTCAGCAGGCGAGTCGCCATCGAAACCGCGATGCTGAAAATAGTTTTCGCTGGCCATCGACTGGCTGTGGCCCTGAGCGGCCAGTTCCAGCGTCGCATTCCAGACCACAGGCTGCGCCGCTGCAAACGGTCGTTTGCCGCACATACGGGGTTTGGACCGCGCTTCATTGATCTGTGCGAGCAGCAGCTTGCCCGCCGAGCGAGTGTCACTCAGCTTGCTGTCGATCAAAGGACGAGCCAGCACGATGCGCCAATCGTTTCGTTCTCGAGTGATGCCGACATCGGCGTACTGAGCGTCCAGCAACGCGCCGCAGTAACGCGCCTTGAGCATGCCGAACGCTTCGTTGGCGTCATGCGCGCCTGCCAGACGGATGGTGCGCACGGTTACCGCTTGGTAGCCCGCAACCTTGAGCGCATCGCGGGAACTGCCGTTGAAGACGATGGGCAGCGTGACACTATCGTTCAGCACCAATGGGCGAGCCACCTTGGTTGTTCGCGACTCACAGCGCTGCGGCTGCGCACGGTAGGCATTGATGCTCTGGACAATCTGCTGCCCTTCGCTGGCCATGGCAGGCACGGCAAACAAGGACGCGAACGAAATCAGGCAGAGCCGGACACGCCATGGAAAACGGAGGTGCTTGCGCATGATGGGCATGGACTCTGGGGAAGGAAATAGCCGTAAAAGGCAGGGACTGCCCAGCGGACTGCGGCCCTTTTTTCAGGGCCCGAGTAGGACCGTGCAACTGACACATGGTTCATGGCAGCACAGCGCCACCGCTTAGAGTTTTCCGATTTCCCCGGTGGCCTCGCCCAGGCTGGCCAGTGTCTGTTCGATGTCCAGCACAGCGTGATCCAGCTTGACGAACGACTGCTGCAACGCCTCCAGATCATCGACCGTCTGATGTCCGCGCAAATGCGCCACCCGCTCAAGCTCGCTGCGCTCAAGGCTTCGAATGTCGTCGCGCAATCGCTCAAGCGTTACCCAGACAGCATCAAACCGCTCATGACGTTCATGCTTCACTTTCAACTCCCTTCATCGGCAAAGGTTTCAGGTTTGCGGCTCATAGCTCGCAAAAATTCAGAGCGCGGATCCGGGATGCCATCCCAGCTGACGCCTGATAATCCGACGATAGGGCGTGTCGATCTGCTCGGGAACCTGCTCGATGTAGTCGCGCGCATGCTGTAGCGTTTCACCGGTCAGACCCGAGAGATACGCCACAGCATCCTCAACCGACGGGACGCGGCCTTCAATACCGTCGAACCGGGGCGGCAATGCCGTCCAGATAACGGCGTCGATCCGCCGCTCCCACGCCCATTCCATCAACATACCTACCGGCTTGCGTGAAACCAGCAGACTGGCGATAGCGCCTTCCCGCTCTGCTGGGATCTGCTCTCGCTCACGCAACGCCGCGCAGGCCTCCTCGACGCTCGACACTGCAAGCAGCGCCCAGCACACTTTCACGGATGGTGCGTTCAGGCAAATGGCGGTAGACAGCTCTCCTCCATCCGCCACCCGCGAAAATTCGATCGGCAGCGCAGGACCGTCCCTGTACCACTCACCCGCCAACGGAAGCGCGCCCGGCTCCCACATCAATGATCCCCAGCCCAGGCATGCAATATTCAACGTTCAGCCCTCACAGATTCATCCGGATACCGCAACTGTGACAACGCGCCTGACCAATACTCCCTTGCATGACCAACGTTTCACTTCATGAAACCGCCTGTCAGGGCTGAAGATCATCGCTTTGAATTTCCGGTTTGAATCAAGATCATTTTTCAGACACGCACCGGCCAGACCGAAGCGGTGCCGACTTTCAGCCATGGGAGCCCTGAATGAAGGAATTGATCACAGCCGTCATTGAGCGAAAACGGGACACAAAGCCGTCACTGACGAGCGATATCGCCAGCAGGCTGAAACATATTATGAGGGTGATCATCCGCGAGCTTCGCCCGGAAGCCCCGCGCAGGCGCCTACTGGAGCGCTGTCGCAAGCAACGGGACGAAGAGTGAAACGTGGAACATGCCATCGAATTTTCACCAGCGCTCCGCTCCAGAGCTGAAGCAGGCCGAGCCTTGGCCTTCAATCAGGGCACCTGGCCGAAAGACAGAACCAACCTCCACCGCAAAGCTCTGAAACTCATAACGCTGAAACTCATACGCCGCAGCCCCCGAAAGGAATCACTCCCCCATGGCCAGTCACGAAACAGCGTCACTACGACGTGCGATCACCGCTCCGATGCTAATGCTGTTCATCCTCGGCGATGTGCTCGGCGCTGGCGTCTACGCGCTGGCAGGCACCATCGCCGGACGCGTGGGTGGAGCTATCTGGGCGCCCTTGCTGATCGCGCTGTGTTTTGCCCTGCTGACGGCAGCGTCCTATGCCGAACTGGTCACCAAGTACCCGCGTGCGGGCGGCGCTGCGGTGTATGCCGAAAAAGCCTTTGGCAAACCCCTGCTGTCCTTTCTCGTGGGCTTCTCGATGATCGCGGCAGGCGTCACCAGCGCAGCGGGGCTGGCCGTTGCGTTCGCCGGTGACTACCTGCAAGCGCTGATCAGCGTGCCACCGCAATGGGTCTGTGTCGGGTTTCTGGTTATCGTCGGACTGTTGAATGCGCGAGGCATCAAGGAATCGCTGGGGGCCAACCTGCTGATGACCACCATCGAGCTGAGCGGACTGGTCATGGTGATCGCGGCTGCAGCCTGGTTCGTCGGCCAGGGCCAGGGCGTGCCGCAACGGGTGTTCGAACTGGACACGCCCTCCCCTGCGACGGCCATTCTGGCGGCATCGCTGCTGGCGTTCTATTCCTTTGTCGGTTTCGAAACCTCCGCCAATCTGGCCGAGGAAATCAAGGATGTACGCAAGGTCTATCCCCGCGCCCTGTTCGGAGCATTGCTGATCGCCGGTGCTGTGTATGTGCTGGTGGGCGTGGGCGCAGCCATGGTGTTGCCCGTCGATCAGTTGAAGGACTCGCAGGCGCCGCTGCTGGATGTGGTGAAGGCATCGGGTCTGGGGATTCCGTCACCCTGGTTTGCCTTGATCGCACTGATCGCGGTCGCCAATGGCGCGCTGTTGACAATGATCATGGCCAGCCGACTGACGTTCGGCATGGCGCGCGAAGGTCTGCTGCCTGCGATTCTGGGCAGCGTGCTGCCGCGTCGACGCACACCCGGCGTGGCCATTCTGGTCACCACTCTGGTTGCCATCGCGCTGTCGTTCACCAGCACCCTGACCACGCTCGCCGAAACGGTGGTGCTCCTGTTGCTGTTCGTATTCCTCAGCGTCAATGTGGCCGTGCTGGTGCTCAAGCGGGACAAGGTCGAGCCTGCGCACTTTCAGGTTCACTGGGTGATTCCCGTCCTTGGGATACTGTCCTGTCTGTTGCTGTTGACTCAACAAGGGCCGGAAACCTGGCTGCGGGCCGGGATCATGCTGGTGGTCGGTGCGGTGCTGTACGGCCTGAACCGGCTGGGCAGGCCGCAGGCGGTTTCACGCATCAGTGAATAGACTCGCCATGGTGAGCGGCTCCGCGGCTGAACCAGCGGTGCAGCAAGCGCTCCAGCTCATCGATGTAAGTGAATGCGACAGGCACCACCAGCAGACTCAAGGCGGTAGACGTCATCAACCCGCCAATCACCGCAATGGCCATGGGCTGTCGGAAACTCGCGTCAGCCCCCAGCCCCAAGGCAATCGGCATCATCCCCGCGATCATCGCAAGGGTGGTCATGATGATTGGGCGAACGCGCTTGTGGCAGGCATTGATCAGGGCATCTGCCACTGAAAGGCCCTGCTTCCTGATGCCCATCACCGAATACTCGACCAGTAGAATCGAATTTTTGGTGACGATCCCCATCAGCATCACCAGACCGATCAGGGACGGGAGGCTCAACATGCCCCGGGTGAGCAGCAAGGCGACAAAGGCTCCACCTACCGACAGTGGAATGGCGAAAAGAATGGTCAACGGCTGGAAGAAGTCGCTGAACAGCAGCACCAGCACCACGTAGACGCAAACCAGACCAATAATGATGGCCATGCCGAAGCCTTCCATCAATTCGGCCATGATCTCTGCATCGCCTGTTTCAATAAGCCTGACGCTGGACGGCATGGACTGGATCGCTGGCAGGGACCGGGCAATGGTCAGTGCCTGGCCGAGCGGCATGTGCCCCAGATCGGCGCTGACATTGGCATAGCGCCGTCGGTCATACCGGTCGATCTGGGTCGGGCCACTTTCTACGCTCAGTTGCGCAACACTCGATAAGGGGACCAGCCCGTCCCGACCACGCACCCGGAGATCGGCAATGGTTTCCAGGTCCTGCCGCGCGGCTTGTGGAATACGCACCTGTATCGAGATCTGACGGTTATCCAGGTTCAGCTTGGCCATCTGCGAATCGAAGTCACCATTGGTGGCAATGCGCACCGTCTCACCGATGGTCGCTGTGGTCACGCCGCGCTCGGCTGCCTGCCGGGCGTCCGGGCGAACCACGATTTCCGGACGTTCCAGACTCGCGGTCGACGTAATGTTGGCCAGGCCGGGTACATCCCGCAATTCACGTTCCAGCGCCTGGGCGGTCGCTTTGAGCGCTGCGGGGTCGTCACTGGAGAGAATCAACGCCATCTTCTCGCCAAGACCACCGCTGCCCAACGAGAACCGTGCACCCGGGATCCCATGCAAGACCCCGCGTATGCGGTTTTCGATATCGGTCTGACCGGCGCGCGTACCACGGTCAGAAAGCACAAGAGTCATGGTCGCGCGACGCAATTCAGCCGCCTGAGTCTGTCCATGCCCGGCAGACTGAGCCACCCCCACCGTACTGAACACATGCTCGATACCCGGAATGTCCTTGATGACGCGACTCACCGCCTCGACCGTCGATCGGGTAGCCTCCAGACTGCTGCCCGGAGGCAGTTCCACATTGATGTTGCTATATCCCTTGTCGGACGCCGGAATCAAGCCTGTCTCCAGAAGCGGGACCATCGCTATCGAAGCGACGAACACCAGCAGGGTAGCCCCCAGGGTCAGGCCACGATGTTTCAGGCACCAGCGAACCGCGCTCAGGTAGCGTGTCATCAGCGCCCCATCCGCCGGTTCCTGCTTGTCGGGATGTGTCTTGAGCAGATAGGCCGCCATCATCGGCGTGAGTATTCGCGCTACCAGGAGCGAGGACAGCACCGCCACCACCGCAGTCCAGCCGAACTGCTTGAAGAAAAGACCGGGCACGCCGCTCATCATGGCAGTAGGCAGGAACACCACCACCAGGGTCATGGTCGTCGCCATGACAGCCAGGGCAATTTCCGTCACGGCGTCACCTGCGGCCTGCTTGATGGGTTTACCCATGCGACTGTGCCGTTCGATGTTCTCGATCTCGACGATGGCATCGTCCACCAGAATGCCGACGATGACCGCCAGTGCGAGCAGCGTCAGGGTATTGAGCGAGTAACCGAGCCAGTTCATGACCAGAAACGTCGGCAGCACCGACAAGGGCAATGCCGAGGCGGAGATGAGCGTGGCTCGCCAGTCGCGCAGAAACCACCAGACCACCAGAACCGCCAGCAAGGCACCCTCGTACAGCATGTGCATCGAGCCCTCGTACTGCTCGTGCGTGTAGTCGACGGTTCCCGACACCTTGGTAAAGGAAAGCGTCGAGTCAGCGGCGTGCAATTGATCGAGCGCACTGATCACGCCAGCGGCGACGCGGGTCTCATCGAACCCCTTGGCGCGGAACAACCGGAAACCGACCACCGGCTTGCCATCGAGCGTGGCGATCTGGGTACGATCTGCATAGGTATCCTTTACCACAGCCACCTGATCCAGATTGACGCGTCGGCCGTTGCCCAGCACCACTGGCAAGCGGTTCAGTTCAGCGGCTTGCCTGACGGTGGCGATGGTCCTTACCGCCTGCTCGGCGCTGCCCATCTGCCCTCGCCCGCCGGATGATTCCTGTTCGACGTTTTTCAAGGCGCGCGAGACTTCCGCAGCGGTAGCGCCCTGTGCGGCGAGGCTCGATGGATCGACTTCCACCAGTACCTGACGCTGCACGCCCCCGACCCGCTCGAACTTACCGATGCCCGGCACGCCAAGTATCGTCTTGTTGATGGTGTCATCCACAAACCAGGAAAGCGCTTCCTCATCCATCTTTGTCGAGGCTACCGCGTACAACAGGGTCGCGTCGTCACCGCCGACCCGGACCGCGCTGATGGAGGGCTGCTCCAGATCGGTGGGCAGGTCGGACCTGACGCGGTCTACTGCATCCTTGGTCTCGATCAGCGCATCGGAAAGTTGCTTTTCCAGAATGAACTCGACATTGATGGTAACCAGTCCGTCCACAATGGACGTGGTGATGTGCTTGATACCGGACAGCGTAGCCAGCGAGTTCTCCACCTTGCGCGCCACTTCGGTTTCCAGTTGTGCAGGAGCCGCGCCCGGCTGGGTCAGCGTGATGACCACGGTGGGCAGATCGACATCCGGCATGTTGGCGATGGGCAAGGCGCGAAAGCCCATGACGCCAGCCAGGGAAAGCAGAATGAAAAGCAGGATGGAAGGAATAGGGTTGCGGATCGACCAGGTAGCAAAATTCATCATTCACTCCCCCGCTTGCGCAGGTGTTGCGGCAACGTTGACCAGGTCGCCATCGTTCAGAAAACCGGCGCCCTGCACCGCGACCCGGTCTCCTGCGGCGATGCCGGACAGAATCTCGACATGGCTGTCCTGCCGCCGCCCCACCGTCACCGCCTGCAGGCTGATGCGGTTATCGCCGAGCAGTATCGGCACGTAGCTGCGGCCATCGCGAATCACCGCGCTGGCCGCCGGGACGATCACCGCAGGACGTTCGGCCAGACTCACCTTGCCGATGGCGTACATGCCGGCACGCGCTGTGCTGCCGGGATCGATGTCGGCATAGGCCAGGCCAAGCCGGGTCTGGCTGTCCAGGCTGGGGGCCAACTCGCGGATGCTGGCGGACGCGGACGTACCGTCAGGCAATTGGAGGTCGATGCGCTGACCCGACTGCACCTGAGCCATTTGTCCCGCATTCAGCTCGCCGCGCCACTCCAGACGGCCTTGGCGAATCAGACGAAATAACTCCTGTCCATTACCGTAAACAGCGCCTGTTGTGGCGCTGCGTGCGCTGATCACGCCGTCGTCGGGAGCAATGACTCTGGCATAGCGCAATTGCAACTGCGTGCTGGTCAATTGAGCTCGAGTGACATCGGCTTGGGTTTCATACTGAAGCACGTCCTGATCGCTCATGCCGCCCGTGCCTTTCAACAGCAACGCACGCTTGCGGTTGGCATCGGCCTGTAGCCAGTTGGCCTTGAGTCGCTCTTCATCGGCGCTCAACAAGTCGGCATCGAAGGTGGCGAGCAACTGCCCACGCTTCACACGATCCCCCACGTTGGCGCGCAAGTCCGTCAGCCTGAGATTGGCAACCTGAGCGCCGATCACGGCCTCTTCCCAGGGTGCAACCGAGCCACTGGCTTCGATGATCGTGGGCCAACGAGTGTCGACTGCTGCGGCGACGGTCACGGTCAGCGCCGGAGCAGGCTGGTGGGTTGACGGGGTCGCTTCGGTCGGCCGCATATACAGCACACCGCCGGTGATCAGCATCGCGCACGGCACGATCAGGCTCAGTAACCGGCGGCCGAAAAGTGAGGCCAGGATCGATAACTTATTCATGAGAGGTGGTGTCCGGGGTCAAGGTAATAGCAGCGCCCGTGGCTTTGACGAGCGCGATCCAGGCTTGTCCCTGATCGCGCCGGGCGGAGATTTCTGCGTCCTGTGCCGAGGCGAACTGTCGGCGGCTGTCTTCCAGCTCGAACAGGCTGATCGCTCCGGCTTTCCATTGGTCGTTACTGACAGTGAACGTGGTATGGGCGGCATCGACACCCTCCCGGGTCGAGGTCACCCGCGCTGCTGCCGAGACCTGCTCGGCCAGCGCGTTCTCCACGTCCTCGGTCGTGGTGCGAACCGTGGCCTGCAAATTGGCAGTGGCACGCGTGTAGCGAGCCTGGGCACTCCTGACATTTGCCGCCCCCGCCCCGCCATCGAAGAGCGGACCGGTCAGGCTCGGGCCAATGGACCAGGTGTTGAAATCGAGGCTTGAGCCTGCAGCGCGAATCCATTGTCCGCTGAGGGCCGCCGCCAGATCGATACGCGGCAATCGGTCAGCGCGGGCCACTGCGATATCGGCCCAGGCTGCTGCTGCTTCTCTTTCGGCTGAAACAACGTCGGGGTGTGATGCCAGAACCGTGGCAGGCAGCTCGGGCAGCGCACGAGGTGCACGCGGCATGAACACTTGATCTACGCCGGGTCCCGCCTGCGTGATACCGACATGCCGACGAACAACGTCTGAACTCTGGCCAGTCAACGCCACCAGCGCATTGACCTGACGGGCACATTGATCGACCTGGGTCGCCAGGCTGGTGCGCGAACTTGCCAGGCCTGTGAGGATTCGTGCCTCATCAACCGAGCTGGCAAGCCCGGTGTTCAGACGCAGTCGGGTCAGCGACAGTGTTTTCTCCCGCGAGGCGATATCGTCAAGCCATACGCGCCGTGAGTTCTCGCAGGCACGCAGCGACAGCACATCGTTCGCGACATCGGCAGCCAGTGCGAGACGCGTTGAAGCGGCATCTGCTGTTCGGGCGTCCAGGTGATCCCGGGCCGCGTCCACCGACTGACTGATCCGACCGAACAAGTCAAGTTCCCAGCTGAACGCAGGCCCTGCCGAGGCCGAGTTACTCAGCATCGTCACGCCTGACTGAATCGGCGAGGTGTTGCGACTCTTTGCCCGGGTAACGTTGGCGTCCAGGTCAACGGCAGGCATCGTGGCTGCCCCTTTGACGCCCAGGTCAGCTCTGGCTTCTTCAACCCGGCTCAACGCCTGGATGAGGGTCGGATTGTCGGCAAACGCCGCCTTGGTCAGAGCGTCGATGGCATCATCGTGAAGAAGATGCCACCAAGAGGCATCCCCTCCGACAGTCTGTCTTTCAGACAGCTCACGCTGTGCGCTCCAGGCGGTTGGCGTCGCCAGCGGGGGTGTCACATAGGCCGGCTGCAAGGCACACCCGCCTGACACCAGCATCGCCATGCCCAGTGCGTGTATCGACAGTCGCCAGTACCACGGACCAGCGAGCGAGCGCCTTCCGCGCAGGCTCGCGTCACATAAAATTCTGGAATTCATTTGGGTAACCGAACGTAAAGGCACATCAAGCCGTCAGTGGCACGCGCAATGCTCGCCACACCGATCCGGCAACGGTCGGAACGGGTGCGCGATCAATGTGAAATGACGAGTTCCGATATCGGGTTGCGCCACCGCGTCTCGATCCTGGCGTCGTCCGACCGATAGCCGAGTGCGACGACCAGCGGAATCACGGAGCCACGTGGAATGTTCAGCAGCCTGGCAACCTGTGAGGCGGAAAAGCCTTCCATGGGGCAGGTGTCAATGCCTTTTGCGGCGGCAGCCAGCATCAGGGTCTGAGCGGCAAAAATTGCGTTGCGGGCCGCCCATTGACGACCACCCAGATGGCCTATGGGAATCAGGGAAAGCGTCGGACGCAGGAGCGCTGCAAAGGCGACAAAGGGCGACCACAGCGCGCAAGAGCCGATTCCGAGAACCTTCTGGAACATGCCGATTTGCTTGCGGTAATAAGCTTTGGAGTTTTCCTCCAGTCCTGTTGAGCCTTCGACATGCTCAAGCTGTGCATTGGCGGTACGCAGGCCCAGTGCGGGGCTTGCGACCACCACGATGAATTCGGCTGCCGTTGCAGCGGCTTTCTGTCCGTTACAGGCCTCCGCCATGTTGGCCTTCAACACAGGGTCGCGAATCCAGTGCAACTGGTAAGGCTGCATGTTACCGCTGGAAGGTGCAAAAGCCGCTTCCGACAGCAGAGCCTGCACGTCACTTTCGGCAACAGGGGTGGCGTTGAATTTCCGGATGGCTCGACGAAAGCGATTCGCGGCCTGAAAGGCTTCCCACGCAAGTACGGGATCAGGTGTGTTCATGATTCGATTCTCGGTACGTGAAGAACGTTGTGTTTTCACGACTCAAATCGTAAGTTAATACTTAGTTTTTAAAAACTCATGTTCCGGAGCGCCCCATGAGCAAAAGCCGAACATCCGTCAAACCCAGAAAAACACCGGCTCAGGCGCGCTCTCGTGCGACCGTTGACGCGATAATTCAAGCAACGACTTACATTTTGACCAAAGTCGGCTGGGATGGCCTCACCACTAATGCGATTGCCGAACGTGCGGGTGTCAACATCGGCTCGCTGTATCAGTTCTTTCCGAACAAGGAGGCGATTATTGCCGAGTTGCAACGACGACACGTTGCCGCCACGCGCACCGATCTGGTGAACGTATTGCAAGACCTGCCAGAGTCGCCCACGCTTCGAGGTGCCCTGACCATGATCGTCGAGATGCTCGTCGCCGAGCATCGCGTTGCACCTGCCGTGCACAAGGCCATTCATGAGGAATTGCCACTGACGGTGCGACGATTGGATACCGACAGAGATACGCTGCAACGGCGCTTTGCAGAAGTCCTGACGCCGCTCATGAAGAATGTGCCCGACCCGGACCTGTCAATCTATCTGATGGGCGTTGCAGCCCACGCAATCATCCACACCGTCACCGCCGACCGGCCTGCACTCCTCGCACGACCCGACTTCGTTCCAGAAGTGGTTACCCTGATTGAAAACTATCTGCACAGGCCCGCCCCTGAACCAGGCTCCGATGGCTGAAGATCGGGCCAGGTCACGTTGCGCCGCCGCGACACGGAAACGACAGCGTCACCTCCACACTCATCTGCAACTGAAGCTCACCCCTCGAGAACTGATTGTGATGAAAAGACTGTCCGTATCCGCCTTCGCCGCCCTCACCTTTCCCATGTTGCCTTTCGAGGCTGCGTTCGCCGAGCAGTCGAGCCTGAGCCTTGGTCTTGGTGCAGCCATAAACGAGAGCCCTTATGCCGGAGCCGGCACGCAGGTCAATCCGCTGCCGCTGATCAAGTACGACAGCGACAGCTTTTTTCTGCACGGCATAACCGGCGGCTATCATCTGGTGGATACCGGCGTATTTTCCCTGGATGCCATCGTGTCTCTGAACATGGACGGCATTGATCGCGATGACTTCGGTCGCCGTGAGTTGGCCAGAAATGGCATCGACCGCGATCTGCTGGAGGACCGCGACAATGGCTTCGACGCCGGTCTTGCAGCCAGTCTGCGGGGCAGCGGCGGGCAACTCGAGCTGGTCGCGAAATCAGACATCAGCGGTACCAGCGATGGCTACTCGATGAACCTTGAATACGCGTATCCGATCCGTTGGGGCGAAACGCGCTTCAAGCCTCATATCGGCGCCACGCACATGTCCGCCAATCTGGTCGATTACTACTTCGGCACCCTGAACAAGGAAGAGCAGCGCGGCATAACACGCTACCGGCCGGGAAGCGCCAACGTTTCCTACATTGGCCTGGGCTTCTCTCAACCCATCGGCAAACAGTGGGAAGTGTCCGGCAATATCCGCTACACCAGCCTCCCTGACGAACTTGCCGACAGCCCGCTGGTGGAGGATGGAACCAACAGCTCGACATCAATGTTTATCGGTATTTCACGCAAGTTCTGATGCCTGTCAGACTGAATCATCAACGATACAGCAGAGTTCCAGCCCCTCATGATCGAGCGTTCACTGAGCGTGTTAATCGTCGAAGACAATCTGGCCCTGGCGGCCAACATGTTCGACTACCTGGAGGCCTGCGGTCACACGCCCGATGCAGCGCCCGACGGCAAGGCCGCCACACGCCTGCTGCTGGAGAACACCTACGACGTGATCGTGCTGGACTGGATGATGCCGCGCATGGACGGCATCGCACTGCTGCACCACCTTCGTCATGAGATGGGTAGCCCGACTCCGGTGATGCTGCTGACGGCCAAAGATCAGTTGGAAGACAAACTGGAAGGCTTCGAATCCGGGGCGGACGATTACATCGTCAAGCCTCTTGCACTGCCTGAACTTGAAATCCGTCTCCGGGTGCTGGCGGCGCGCAGTCAGCCACGTTCCAATGTGCGACAGACGCTGGAGGTTGGCGATCTGAGGTTCGATCTGGGCACGCAGACCATTACGCGAGCGGGAAAGCAGTTGCCCTTCTCGCCCATAAGACGAACCCTCCTGGAGGTGCTGATGCGCAACTCGCCCGACGTTGTCACGCGGCCCCAGCTTGAGGCGCTGGTGTGGGGAGATCGAGTGCCGGACGGCGATCTGCTGCGCTCGCACATGCATTTGCTCAGAAGGACCATCGACAGCGATTGCGCGGCCGGGAACCGGCTGTTGCACACGGTATCGGGTGTCGGCTTTCGTCTGTGCGTGCTGTCATGACCGACTTCTTCGGCAGCCGCGGCAGCCTGCACCAGCTGATCAGTCTGATTCTGGTCGGTTTCGGTCTGCTGATGACGGCCGGTCTGGCGACTCAAGCCTCCATGAGTCAGCATCTCATCGACCATCCAGTCTGGAAAGAGTTGCTGGAAACCGCGACGCAAAGCGCGCTGAAGTCACCTTCGCAGCCCGCTGCACAGGACATGGGCAGAATCAGGGTCTGGACACTTACGAGCGACAGAAATGCACCTGACATGCCTGCAGAATTCACAGCGCTTAGGCCGGGTTTTTACAGCGAAGGCGATCTGGACAACGGCCTCTGGTTTCCCGGTGATTCGGATTATGCCGTACTGGTCACAGCGCTCGAATCCGGACGCATGATCGCCGCCATCGACATCAGCGATCTGGAGCACCAGCAGAACAGGATTGCGCTGATCGGGGCCCTGTACCTGCTATTGAATCTGGTGCTGATCATTTGTGCGATTGCCTGGCTGTACGTGCGCATGCGTCGCCCGGTTCAGGAACTGGCCCATCGCATGAAACAACTTGATCCGGAACGACCTGCGCAGCGCCTGCCGGTGCACTACGTTCAGCAAGAACTTCAGGAGATCGCCAGCGGCATCAATGCGCATCTGGAGCGGGTCGAGCAATTCATGGCGCGCGAGCGCAGCCTGCTGGATCAGGCCAGCCATGAATTCCGCACGCCGATTGCCGTGATCAGCGGCGCGCTGGATGTGCTGGACCGGCAAACGCTGCCAGCCACTGCCACGCCGCCTTTGCAACGCATGCGCGCCACGGTGGAAAACCTCACGGAGATCATGGTCGCCCTGCTCTTTCTTTCCCGCGAGCCGAAGGTGGCCAAAGCGGACGACCCCATCGAACTGGACCGCCTGTTGCCGGCGCTGATCAAGGATCATGAACACCTGCTGGACGGTAAACCGGTCCGGTTCTCCATCCACATCCATGAAACCCTGACCGTGTCCGCCCCGGAAGCCATGCTGCGCATCGCTATTGGCAACCTGCTGCGCAATGCCGCCGAGAACACCTACGACGGCACCATTGCAGTAAGGCTCAAGGACGGCATTGTCAGCGTGACCGATTCAGGCGAGGGCTTCGACACGGCCGAAGCGTCCCGGCGCTACCTGACCATGGTCAGACAGTCGACCAAAGCGGGGACAGGAAAAGGATTGGGGTTATTCCTGGTGCGACGTATCTGTGATCGTTTTCACTGGCGCCTGACCCTGGAATCGATGCCGACGCTGGGTACCTGCGCCCGCCTGGACTTCAGCCCATTGCCTGAAACCGGCGAAACAACGCACGCTTAATGGTTGCAATCCGGACTCATGCCAAGGCGTCGGTGCCGGACGTATCAAAGGTGGTCGCGAAGCGCACCTGATTACGACCGAGATGTTTGGCTTCGTAGAGTGCATTATCGGCGGACTTGAGCATGGCCTGCGGCGTCATGCCGGCTGCGTTGTCTACCGTCATGGCGCCGATGCTGACAGTAACCGCTCCCGTGGCGTTTCCCGCATGCTCGATGTGAAGCGACTCCAGCTGTGTGCGAATTTCCTGGGCGATGCGCATGGCACCCTCGCGGTCAGTGTTGGGCAGCAGAGCGGTGAACTCTTCCCCGCCATAACGAACCGCCAGATCCTGCGGTCGCCGGACCGCCGCCTGCAGGGCACCCGCAACCTCCTTGATGCAGGCATCACCCGCAGGATGCCCATAAAGATCGTTGTAGGATTTGAAGTGATCGATATCCAGCATGAGCAGGCTGATTCGGGTTCGGGCCTTCTCTGCGCGCTCAAGCTCGAGTGGCAGCAGCTCATCCAGGCTTCTTCGGTTGAGCAGTCCGGTCAGACTGTCTTCAGCCGCCATTTTCTGCAGGATGACTTGAGTGCCTTCCAGCTGCGTTTGCAGCGCGTCACCGATCCTTATCTGTCGCATGAGCGCGTACGCAAAGACCAGAATCCCGAGGGTGACCAGACTGACAAAGGCCAGAGAGGTATACAGCTGATGATGCCAGGGCGTCAGAATTCCATCCTTCGACATGCCGGCCTGAACCACCAGAGGATAGTGATCGATACTCACGTATCCGTTGATTCTTTCCATGTTATCGATCACGGATTTGATGTGCGCAATACCTGATCTGGCATAGGGCAAGTGATCCATGAACACATTCCCCTTCGCGACACTTGCACCGATAAGGTTTTCGAAGAAAGGTCGACGCGTGAGAATTGTGCCGTCATCAAGTGAGATCAGGAAAATACCGTTGTCGTCCAGATGGAAGCCCGCGTAATACTGGTTGAAGTACTCGATGGACATCGTGACCAGAAATACGCCCGCAAAACTGCCGTCGGGATTATCGATTCGCCTGGAAAGAGGCACGACATAATCACCGGTCGAGCGACTCTTGACGACCTTGCTGACATGCATCTCCCGGTCGCCGGGATGAGCCCTGTGGTAGATGAAATAATCCCGGTCCGCATTGTTGGCTGACACAGGAATCGAATCCTTGTCGGTAAGCAGCCAGTTTCCATCCTTGTCGTACACGAAGAAGCCATGAATCTGCGGCATCAGGTCCGAGCGCTTCTTGAAGACAGTGCGCAGCCGCTCCTTGTCCATGGAATCGACCCCATACCACTCGATTCGCTCGAGTACACCGGCGGAAACCGCATCGATTTCCCTGACCGCATCCTCTGCATGCTGGGCGGCGGCTCGCGCCAGGTTGGCGACATTGCCCTCACCTTCACGAATGTGCTGGTCGTAACTTTGCCAACTCACCCAGACGAATACCGAGAGAATTGAAACGATCACAATCACAACGAAACACGCGACCAGTCTTTTGACTGTCGAATGACGTTGCGCAGAAACATCAGGCATCGACATAACGCATCCAGCGATATAGCCAGCACTGTTGATGCAACAGATTGCTGGCGTGCAATGAACATCCAAACGGTGAGACACCTGCCCGCTGAATATCCAAAACGACCAATCTGCCATGAACTGCCGTGACTGAAGAGCAGCACGTGGCATGGATCTTAGTTGTCGCTCGGGAATATAGCGAGATGACGTGCATAACGCCGGAGCTTGGGCAAACATCTGCGCCACATTCGAGAGCGGACGCAGAGCGTCGCGGGCGGCATACCCACGCAGAGCACTCATCGTTATACACAAGTCATCTGGCTATCCGGAGAGGCAGCGGTATTGATGTGCTTTTGTAGCGCGATGGCATGAACACCGCAGATCGCGACGTGGGTGAAGGCTGAGTCCTGGCGCTGATTCGGGGGGCAATCGGCATGGATGCCGATTGAGCTGCACTGGGCCATGGATGGCCCGTTTGCAGCGACCCCCGAATCAGTGTCAGGACGAAGGAACCCCGGCGAAGCCGGGGCCGCAACCGGAGCAAAAGGCTTTGCTTACTTTGGCCTCTCAAAGTAAGTCGCCGAGGGGCGAAAAGGTGGCTTGAGCCATGCGCTCGGCTCACTGAATCCGCAATCTGTGCCATGTGTGACGCGGAGCGTCACGGGAGGCATGCCCACGCGGAGCGATGGGCACGATCAGTGTTTGACAGACTTGTGTATAACGATGAGCGCAGAGCGTGGGAACGATCATCTGTCGACGTGTGACAGTCAGCGACGCTTCATGCGGTCAATGATCACCGCCAGCAGCAGGATGGTGCCGCGAATCACGTACTGGTAGAAGGTGTCGATGTTCTTCAGGTTCATCGCGTTCTCGATGATTGCCAGAATCAGCACACCCGCAATCACGTGGCGGATCATGCCGATGCCGCCGCTGAGCGAGACACCGCCCAGTACGCAGGCCGAGATGACCGTCAGTTCGAAGCCCTGCCCGACCATCGGCTGGCCCGAGGTCATACGTGAGGCCAGCACGACGCCCGCCAGCGCGCCAATCAGGCCGTGTACCGCGAAGATGATGATCTTGGTGCGGTCAACGTGGACACCCGCCAGCAGCGCGGCTTCCTGGTTGCCGCCGATGGCCATGGTGTTGCGCCCGTAGGTGGTGTAGTTGAGCAGCCAGCCGAAGAAGATGAAGCAGACGATGGTGATCAGGATCGGCACCGGCACGCCGTACAGCTGGCCGTTACCAAACACGAAGAAATCTTCGTTGGATACACCGACCGCCTTGCCGTTGGAGAAAATGTACGCCAGACCGCGCACGATCTGCATGGTCGCTAGCGTGGCAATCAAGGCGTTGATCCTGAGTTTGGCGATCACGATGCCGTTGATCAGCCCTACCACCAGGCCCATCGCCAGAGCAGCCGACACGCCCAGAAACACGCTGTCGGTGTCGCGGATCACGATCCCGGCGATGACGCCGGAGCAGGCCAGCACCGAGCCGATCGACAGGTCGAAGTGACCGGACGCCAGGCAATAGAGCATGGTGCAGGCAGCGATGCCCACAGTGGAAATCGCCAGGCCCAGGCCGCGCATGTTCAAAGGTGACATGAAGTTGTCGATGAACACTGCGCACAGCAGGAAGATGCCCACGGCGGCCAGCAGCATGACCCACTCATCGGCAAAACGGCGCAGGTTCAAGCCCTGACGGGGAGCCCGCAGGCTGGATTCGGTAGACATACGCACCTCTTTTTTATTGTTCATGGTCAGGGACCAGTTGTTCAGCCGCGCGTGCGTGGCAGAGCCAGTTGCAGGAGTCGCGACTCTTCAGCCTCGTCGCGGTTCAGTTCACCGGTAATGGCGCCTTCGCTCATCACCAGAATTCGGTCGGAAATACCCATCACTTCCATCAGGTCACTGGACACCACGATCACAGCAATGCCATCGGCCGCGAGGTTGTGAATGATCTGGTAAATCTCGGACTTGGCGCCGATGTCGATGCCGCGGGTCGGCTCGTCCAGCAACAGCACCTTCATCGGCATCGACAGCCAGCGGCCCAGAATGGCTTTCTGCTGGTTGCCGCCGGACAGGTACATGATTTGCTGTTCGGGCGAAGGCGTCTTGACGTTCATGGCCTGAATCTGGCCCTTCGCGTTGTCACGCTCCCAACGGCCCTGGATCAGGCAGCCCAGACTGACGTGTCGTGGACGGGCACCGATGTTGATGTTTTCGGCGACGCTGGACAGCGGCACGATGCCTTCTTTCTTGCGGTCTTCCGGGCAGAGCAGAATGCCTGCAGCGATGGCATCACGCGGCGACTTGAGGGTCAGAGGCTTGCCGTCCAGCTGCAGCGAACCGGCAGTGCTGCGGGTCAACCCGGACAGCAAACGAAACAGCTCGGTACGACCGGCACCGACCAGACCAAAGAAACCCAGTACTTCGCCCTTCTCGACCGCAAAGCTGACCGGTTCCTGAAGACCCGCCCCCATGAGACCGGTGACCCGCAGGCTCGGCCCCTGATGCTGACGTGGACGATAATTGTAGATGTCCTGAATATCGCGCCCGACCATGCAGGTCACCAGACGATCGTGGTCCAGGTCGGCCATTTGTTCGAAGGTGCGCACGAAGCGTCCGTCCTTGAAAACCGTCACGGCATCGCAGACGCGGAAGATTTCTTCCATGCGGTGCGACACGTAAAGAATGACTCGCCCCTCGTCACGCAAGCGGACGATGATTGCCATCAGACGGTCGATCTCGCGTGCCGACAGGCTGCTGGTCGGTTCGTCGAAGGCAATCACATGAGCGTTGCGCGACATGGCCTTGGCGATTTCCACCAACTGCCGCTGACCGAGTGAAAGATCACCAAGGCGCGTGCCCGGATCGATCTCGTCAGCCAGCCCTTTGAGCAATTCTGCAGCACGACGCCGCATGGCGCCGCGATTGATCAAGCCGAAGCGGCTGGGCATATGGCCCAACAGCAGGTTTTCGGCAACCGTCATTTCCGGCACCAGATGCAGTTCCTGGTGAATCACTGCCACACCCGCTGCGATGCTGTCAGCGGTGGATTTGAACTGATGGGTCTGGTCGCCGATCTGCAGGGTGCCGCTGTTCGGCTGGTAAGAGCCGCCCAGAATCTTGAGCAGCGTGGACTTGCCCGCGCCGTTTTCGCCCATCAACGCATGAACGCTGCCGGGGCGCGCTTCGAAGCTGATGTCCGAGAGCGCTTTCACGCCGGGGAACACCTTGCCGATGCCGTTAAAGCGCAGGGCACCTGTTGTGGTATTCGTTTTGATAGCCTGTTGCATCACACCCACCTCCTCGCGCAATTGAGGGGCCTGTTTCAGGCCCCCCGTTCAGCTCACTTCCACAAACCGATCTTGGTCAGTTCTTCCTGGAAGTTGGCGCGGGTGATCAGCGTCACGTCGTCCATGGCGGTGTACTTGGGCGGCTCTTTGCCGTCCTTGATCCACTCATACATGTACTTGGCGGTGTTGTAGCCTTCCTTGTCCGGGCTGGGCAGCATCGAACCGAAGAAGCCGCTTTTCTTTTTCTTCAGCTCATCAATGGCGTCAGTACCGTTGATGCCGATACCGATCACGTTGTCCGCGCTGAAGCCGTTGCTGGCCGTGGCACGTACGCCGCCCAGTACGGTGTTGTCGTTCATGCCGCCGATGATCAGATTCTTGGCATCACCCGGCAGTTTGGGCAACGCGGAGTTGGTGGCGTCCATGCTGCCAGGCACATCGAGGGTTTTCTGTGCAGTGAACAGAATGTTCTTCTCAGGAAGACCCGCTTTTTTCAGCGCGTCGACAGAACCGTCGGTGCGCTTCTTGCCCGTGTCCAGCTCGTTGTACGTGTTGATGATCGCGTAAGTGCCCTTCCACTCGTTGTCATCCCACTTGCGATTCTTGGCTTCGGTGGCCATGGCGGCACCTTGCTTCTGACCGACTTCGAAAGCGGCCATACCAAGATACGGAACGTCTTCCATGAACTTGCCATTGGCATCGACGAAGCGGTCATCGACGGCCATGACTTTCAGGCCCAGCGCCTTGGCCTTGGCCACGATGGCAGGGCCGAGGGAAACGTCCGGTGGGCAGATCACGAAGCCCTTGGCGCCGTTGGCGGCGAGGTTATCGATGGCAGCCAGGGTTTTTTCACCGTCCGGCACGGCGATCTTGAGCACGGTGAAACCGTGTTCCTTGCCTGCTTTTTCGGCAAAGGCCCATTCGGTCTGGAACCAGGGTTCTTCGGCCTGTTTGACGAGGAAACCGATCTTGACTTCGTCGGCAGCAGAGGTAATGCCACTCATGCTCATGATGGCGGTGGTGACAGCGGCACAGCACAGGGAACGAATCCCGTGACGACTCAACATAGCTAACTCCTTATTTTTATTGAATAGCTACAGCGTTCAGCAAGGTGGCGATTCCCGGATGCGGAGGCATCTGAAAACCGGTTCAATAGTCATACCATATTATGATTGACCGCAATGTAACCGAATGTCACTCCATCACTGCCAGACTCGGAAGCGATACGTGACGTAACCGTTCAACGACCTTCATCAACCGGCAAACCGGGTGCATTCGAGCCCCTGGATGCCTACGTCAGCCATCAGCAACGCACCATCACACTCACCCTTTGCATCCGCAGGCGCAGCGCTGGTGACGTAGATGGTTTTGAGTTCAGGCCCACCAAACACACAACTGGTGGGATGGCTGACAGGCAGATCGATCACTCGATCAACGCTGCCGTCAGGTGCGAATCGAATCAGGCAGCTGCCGCCCCAACGGGCATTCCAGACATAGCCTTCGGCGTCCATCGCCGAACCGTCGGGCGAGCCACGGGAGTGCTCGGCCGCCCAGACCTTGCGCGGTCCAAGGCTGCCGTCCGGCAGAATCGGGTATTGATAGATGACTTCATCCAGCGTGTCGGCGCTGTACAGCACGTCAGCCGAGGCGTTCCACAGCAAGGTATTGACGATGCCCTGCCGGTCCAGCAGGCGCGTGACGTTCGCATCGGCATCGATCCGGAACAACCCGCCCGAGCGGCGCACCAACGGCACGTCCCCGCCTTCAGCGTCGATGTTGTTCTGCATGCTGCCCAGCCAGAGGCGGCCCTGCGCATCGCAGCGCGATTCGTTGGCACGGTTGCCGGAAACCGGATCGGCGACGCAGAACAGCGAGAGAGATGTTTTCGTCGAATTCAGGTCCAGTCGGTAGACGCCGCTGGCCAGTGTCACCAGTGCATCGCCCCTTTTGGTGGGGATAAAGGCGGACACCGGCTCGGGCATGCGCCATTGGCGGTATTCGCCATCAAGGAGTCTGCTGGCGAGAAAGCCCGAGATGTCGACCCAGTACAGGGCCTGCTGTTCGACGTCCCAGAAGGAGCCTTCGCCCAGCTTGAATCGGTGCTCGGAGACGGGCAACCAGTTCATGAAAATGTCCTTTGTTATTGTTGTAAAAGGTACTTTTCAGTGTGATGCAGCATTCAATCGTTCAAGCGAATATCCAGTGCTCAAGGTATCGCGTCACAGGCTCCCTTCTGCCGCAGAAAGTAGGTGTCGATCACCTCTGCCGCCTGTTCTATCAGGCTCATGCAGGCCCATACGCCCCGCCCGGAATCACGTGTAGCAATGGCTTCAGCCAGGTCCCTGTGCAGCGGAAGGGTCTTGCCCAACTGGCCCGGCATCCCCGAGGTAACCTCGAACGATACGGCCAGTAAAGCACCCAGCGCAGGCAGCATCTGTTCAATGAAGCGATTGTGACTGGCTGCCAGGACTGCCTCGTGAAAGTGTCGATCAGCGAGGTTGTAATCACCTTTGTCAGTCACCGATGCTTCCAGCAACCGGTACGCTTCGCGAATCTCGTCAATCTGTTGCGCTGTGGCCCGGTCGCACGCCCAGCGTACGGCCATCGGCTCGATGGTTCTGCGCAAGTCCAGCAGGTCCTTCACGAAGGCTTCCGGAAGCCCCTTGCGTGCCAGCCAGCCGACGACCTGAGGGTCGAACAGGTTCCAGGAACGCAACGGCAGTACGCGTGTGCCCACCTTGGGACCGACTTCCAGCAACCCTTTGGCCACCAACGTCTTGATCGCCTCCCGCAATACCGTGCGACTGACGCCCAATTCTTCACACAGCGCCGCTTCCACCTTCAGGGTCTGACCCGGCAGGACGTTGCCTGCAGCAATCCAGGCACCCAGCCAATCCACGGTCGATGCGTGGAAATTACTGCTCATGTCCTGATGCCTCGTGTCGCATTCTGTTCGGCCCGAGGCTAATCATCATACCAATGGCTGTCAAATGAACCCCAGCGGTCCACATGGTCAGCGCAACACCTGCATTACTAAATAGTATTACAATTAATTTTTCAAGCAGCATTTTTTGGGCTATAAATCCTCCCATCGGATAAAAATCCGATCAAATAGTCTTACCAATAAAAATAAAAGCGGGTAGATCAGATGAAAAAGCATGCTCTTCTCAGCACCCTTGGACTGTCTCTCATGATCAGCACGTTGACCGCGCACGCCGCAACGCTGTCCAGCGAACACAGCAGCTTCGGCCAATTGCCCGATGGCACCGCCGTCGAAAAATACACCCTGCGCAACAGCCACGGCATCGAAGCCAGCGTCATCACCTATGGCGCCACCCTTCAATCGCTGATGGTTCCTGACAAAGCCGGCAAAGTGGAAGACATCGTGCTGGGCTTCGACGATGTGCAGGGCTATCAGAACAACGGCACGGTTTACTTTGGTGCCACCATTGGTCGTTTCGGCAATCGCCTCGCAGGCGGCAAATTCACGCTGGACGGCAAAACCTATCAGGTGCCGCTCAACGACAAGACCAATGCGCTGCACGGCGGCAATCAGGGTTTCGACAAGCGACTCTGGAAAGCCGAAGACACGAAGACCGGTGATTCTGTCGGCGTGAAACTGACCTACGTCTCACCTGACGGAGAAATGGGTTTCCCCGGTACGCTGACCACCGTAGTCACTTACAGCCTGAACGAGAAAAACGAGCTGAAGATCGACTACCGCGCGACCACCGACAAGCCCACGGTGCTGAACCTGACCAACCACAGTTACTTCAACCTGGCGGGTGCAGGCAGCGGCGATATTCTCAAGCAGGTCGCCACCCTGCACGCTTCGCACTACACCCCGGTCAACGACAAACTGATCCCGACCGGCGAATTGCCTGCCGTGAAAGGCACCCCGATGGACTTTCTCAAACCCACCGCCTTTGGTCAGCACATCAAGGACGATCATCAGCAGTTGAAATACGCCGAACCCAAGCAGGGTGGCTTCGACTTCAACTGGGTGCTCGACACCAAGGGTGACGTGAAGAAACTGGCGGCTGAAGTCAGCGATCCGCAGTCGGGCCGCACACTTCAACTGTTCACTACCGAGCCCGGCGTGCAGCTCTATACCGGCAACTTCCTGGATGGCAGCATCCACGGCAAGGGCGGCAAGGTGTACCCGCACTGGGGCGCGTTCACGCTGGAAACCCAGCACTACCCCGACGCGCCCAACCAGCCAAAATTCCCGAGCACCCGGCTTGATCCAGGCAAGGCCTACACCCAGACCACCGTCTTCAAATTCCTGAATAACTGACACAGCCTGTCGCGCAGCCCTTGTAGAACGAGGGCTGCGCGTTATGCTCAACACGTCGCGTAATGAAAGGAGTACGACATCCCCCCACCCTCAGAAAATCGAGGATGACACTATGTCTGCTCAGATTGCCCCTTATCGCTTGCCCGCCCTTGCCCACTACCTGTCAGGTCTGGTATTCGCCGACAGGGCAATACCGCAACACCCCCTCCCCCTCCATGCCATTGTCAGCCATTACAACGCAGCGCTGGAATGGCTGTCGCAGGACGACTTCATCGACACGATCAGGACCGAAGGCATTACCGCCGAAGGGTTCAGTGCGTTCTGGGTGATTCCACCGGCAGGCGCCGCTGAGGACACCCGACTGAAGACTGCAGGGCTGGCTGCAGAGAAGATCAATGGACGCGGACTGTTCGCCGACTACCTGACCCTGGCGGAGGTGTACGGCGACTGGATATCGTCGACCCGCTACACCCCGCTGAACATTGATATGGATTACTGATGCTTCTTCATCGCGGCGACCAGCGTGTCGACGTTGTAGCGAAACATCTTCGCGTACGTGGAAGCAGGACCGTCCGGCGGTGACAAGGCTTCGACATACAACTCGCCGCCTGGCTGCGCACCGCTCGCCTCGGCAATTTGCTTGACCAGACGCGGATCACCCGAGTTTTCGAAGAAATAGGCGCTGACGTGCTCGGCCTTGATCTGCCGGATCAGTTTCGAGACGTCCGCTGCCGATGCTTCCGATTCGGTAGACAGGCCAAGCGGCGACAGGAACGTCACGCCATAGGCATCACCAAAATACCCAAAGGCGTCATGCGAGGTGAGGATCTTGCGATTGGCTGTCGGGATGGCCTTGATCTGGTCACGCGCATACAGGTCCAGCTGCTGCAGCTCGACGATGTAACGGTCGCCGTTGGCCTGATACAGCGTTGCGCCTTCGGGGTCAGCCTTCTTCAGCGCAGCCACAATGTTACGCACGTAAATCACGCCATTGGCGGCACTGTTCCAGGCGTGCGGGTCGGTGATGCGCTTGCCGTCCTCGTCCATGCTGCGGGTCTTGATGCCCTCGGACAGCACCACCGGCTGGCCCTTGTAGCCCGACGCCTTGATCAGACGATCCATCCAGCCTTCCAGATGCAGACCACTGACGAAGGTCAGGTCAGCGTTCTTCAGGGCCTGTGCATCGGTCGGGGTCGGCTCGTAGACATGCGGATCGCCATTGGGGCCGATCAGAGAAGTAACGTGCACACGATCGCCACCCACGGTGCTGACCATATCGGCGATCACCGTGAACGATGCAACCGCTTCCAACGGCTTGGCCTGGGCGATGGATGCAAAGGCAGACAGCGCCAGCGCGGCCATTGAACTCAACAACATCAGTCGTTTCATGACATACCTTTTCAGTGAGCCAGGTGAGGTTTGGGAAACAGTCGGCGCAGGATGCCCGTGCGCCCGAAGAGCAGAGAAAACACGTAGAACGCACTGGCGGTCAGGACGATGGCAGGCCCCGACGCGACGCCCAGATGGTAGGAAACAATCAGTCCGATGAGGCCCGCCAGCGTGGCCAGCAGGGTCGAGATCAACATCAGCGCGCTCAATGAGCTGGCCCAGAAACGCGCCGCCGTGGCTGGCAGCATCATCATGCCGACCGCCATCAGCGTGCCCAAGGCCTGAAAGCCCGCCACCAGATTCAGCACCACCAGCAGCAGAAACAGGACGTGATACAGCGAACCGCGCCCGCCGACTGCGCGCAGAAAGCCCGGATCGAAGCATTCAAGCACCAGCGGGCGGTAGATCACGGCGAGCAGAATCAGGGTGAACGAAGCGATGCCGCCGACCATATAGATAGAGGCGCTGTCGATGGCCAGAATGGTGCCGAACAGCACATGGAGCAGATCGACACTGGAGCCATGCAGCGAGACGATCAACACCCCTGCGGCCAGGGAAGTCAGGTAGAAACTGGCAAAGCTGGCGTCTTCGCGCAGCGCCGTCAGGCGGCTGACCAGTCCGGATAACAGCGCAACCGCGAGACCGGCGATCAGCCCGCCGAACCCCATCGCCGGCAACGAAAGCCCTGCAACCATGAAGCCGACTGCGGCGCCCGGCAGCACCGCATGACTCATCGCATCGCCCACCAGGCTCATGCGTCTGAGCATCAGCAACACGCCAACCGGTCCGGAACCGATACCCAACGCCAGACATGCCACCAGCGCACGACGCATGAAACCGAACTCGACGAAAGGCTCGATCACCAGGTTGTAAAGCATCATGACGGCTCATCCTCGACGTCGCACATGGACTCATCGACGGTCCAGTACTCGGCCATGTTGCGGGCTTTGCGAAGGTTGGCGACGCTCAGCACCTCAGCCGTGTCACCCCAGGCAATCGCCTCGCGGGCCATCAGCAAGGTCTGCGGAAAATGCTGGCGGACCTGATCGATGTCATGCAGCACGGCAATCACGGTGCGTCCCTGGCCGTGCCAGACCCGCACCAGTTGCAGCAGATCGCGTGTGGTACGCGCATCGATGGCGGTGAAGGGCTCGTCGAGCAGAATCACCGAGGCATCCTGCAGCAGCAGTCGGGCGAACAGCACCCGCTGGAATTGCCCGGACGACAGCGAGCCGATGCTGCGCGTTTCGAAGCCTTCCAGACCGACCGTCAACAACGCCTGCCGGGTAAGGTCGGCATGGTTGCGGGTCAGGCTGCGGAACGGTCCGATGCTGTGCCAGGCGCCCATCGCCACAGTGTCAGCCACGCTCAGCGGAAAACTGCGGTCGATCTCGGCAGCCTGTGGCAGATAGCCGATGGTGCGGATTGCCAGACGGCCGCGATCCACGCGGCCCTGCGCGGGCTTCATGGTTCCGGCGATGGCTTTGATCAAGGTGGACTTGCCTGCGCCATTGGGGCCGACGATAGCCGTCAGGCTCCCGGCTTCGAAACGGCCACTGATGTGGTGAACGGCAGGCCGACGCTCATAGGCCACCGTGAGGTTTTCCAGCGCGATGGCGGCGCTCACGGAATGGCCACCGACCAGCCGATGGCCAGCCACAGCAGCGCCAGAACGGACAGGGAAAACAGAATGCGCTTCCAGGCTGACTGGGCCAGGACCGAGCTTGCGATAGACGATGGGTGAGGTGTTTTCACTACGAAGCAACCTGAAACTATTCGTTACAGTATTACATAAGCCATCATCTTGCCGTTATAAAATAACATTCATATTCGTCATGTTTTTTCAGCCCCGCCTGACCTTCGGTCTGCTTGATGCCGCCCGGCTTGAGTCTTGCCCTGCAACCCGCTACTGTACATGCAAACAGTAATGGGGTATTCCATGCAGCTCATCGACAAGCTCAGCATTCTGGCGGACGCCGCCAAGTACGACGCGTCATGCGCAAGCAGCGGAGCACCCAAGCGCAGTTCGCAGGATAAATCCGGGCTTGGCTCAACCAATGGCATGGGTATCTGCCACAGCTACACGCCCGACGGGCGTTGCGTATCCC
Organism: Pseudomonas viridiflava; assembly: GCF_900184295.1. NCBI lineage: Bacteria > Pseudomonadati > Pseudomonadota > Gammaproteobacteria > Pseudomonadales > Pseudomonadaceae > Pseudomonas > Pseudomonas viridiflava. Next base: position 2,646,882 of record NZ_LT855380.1, on the reverse strand, counting down.
TGCTGAAGATCCTGCTGACCAACTTCTGCCTCTATGACTGCCAGTATTGCGTCAACAGGCGCTCCAGCGACGTGCCCCGCGCCCGGTTCACGCCTGAAGAAGTGGTCACCCTGACGCTGGATTTCTATCGTCGCAATTGTGTGAGTGGCCTGTTTCTCAGCTCCGGCATCATCCGCTCGGCGGACTACACCATGGAGCAACTGGTGGAGGTCGCCCGCCTGTTGCGCGAAGTGCACGAGTTTCGCGGGTACATCCACCTCAAGACCATTCCCGACGCCGACCCCGCGTTGATCGCCCAGGCCGGTCGCTATGCCGATCGCCTGAGCGTTAACATCGAGTTGCCTACTGATGCGAGCCTGCAGACTCTGGCCCCGGAAAAGGACGTCGCCTCGATCAAGCGGTCGATGCAGACGATCTATACCGGCGAGCAGACCGTGCGCAACGAACCACGCTCACCGAAATTCGCACCGGCCGGGCAAAGCACCCAGATGATCGTCGGGGCCGATGCCACTGACGACAGCACAATCCTGCACAGCGCGCAGTCGCTTTACAGCAACTTCAAGCTGCGCCGGGTCTACTACTCGGCGTTCAGCCCGATCCCCAACAGCCCGAACAGCGTACCGCTGGCGGCACCGCCCCTGATGCGCGAGCATCGGCTGTACCAGGCTGACTTTCTGCTGCGTGGCTATGGGTTCACGGCGGGAGAGTTGTTGAACGGCCCGGGAGATCTGGCGCTGGACATCGATCCGAAGCTGGCCTGGGCGCTGGGTAACCGCCAAGTGTTCCCACTGGACCTGAACAACGCCGACCCTGCATTGATCGCGCGCGTGCCCGGCATCGGCATTCGCACCACCCAGCGACTGGTCGAACTGCGTCGGCAGCGGCGCATCCGCTATGAAGACCTGACCCGTATGCGCTGTGTGCTGGCCAAGGCCAAGCCCTTCATCATCACCAGCGACTACCACCCGCCTCAGGCCGAGACGACCAGCGAGTTTCTGCATCATCAGTTACGTGACCGTCCGCAACCTCAACAGATGGGACTGTGGGGATGATCTGTCTTGATTGCGATGACCTGTTCGATACTTGGCGGCAGCAGGCGCGCTGGCTGTTGAGCCACGGGATCGACCCGAGCCAGGTCAGCTGGAAATCCCCGGATGCTGCCGACCTGTTCGGCAGCGATCAGGACTGTCCGAAAGAGCAAGGCCCCTTCCAGGCACGCGTGCCGCTGGAACTGCTGCATTTGCTGGAAAGCGCATCGCGCTACCGTGGAGAGCAACGCTGGAGCCTGTTGTATGAAGTGCTGTGGCGCGTCAGCCATGGCGACCGTACGGCGATGATGGCGGGCGACAAACTGGGCAGCGAGCTGCACCGGCGACTCAAGTCGATTCGCCGCGAGGCGCATCACCTGCACGCCTTTCTGCGCTTTGTGGCACTGCCCGCGCCCGAGCAGGACGATGAGCTGATGCGCCCGGAATACGTAGCCTGGCACGAACCGGCCCATGACATTCTGCACAGCGCCAGCGAGCACTTCATCGGCCGTATGGGCCAGCACCGCTGGATGATCGCCACGCCGCAGGATGGCGTCTATTACGACGGCAAGCAGTTGATCCATGAGCGCCGCTGCCCGGAAGCCTGGAAGACCATGGCACGTCAGGTCGACGATCCGCATGGCGAGCTGTGGCTGACCTATTACAGCCACATCTTCAACCCGGCCCGCCTCAACCCCAAAGTCATGGAAGGCCATTTCCCGTCACGGTTCTGGAAAAACCTGCCGGAAGGCCCGCTTATTCCGGCACTGATTACCCAGGCCCGCACGGGCAAACAACGCGATGGTCAGGCGAACGATATCGCCGCCCGACGCGGCAAGAAGATTGCGCATCGGGATTGAGAGGTTGCGAATCCAGGTATGAGATCAAGCTATTTGTCGATATGTGCTGCAGCCGGGTTTGTCTTCAAGCAGCGCGCAGCCTACTGGAGAAATAACGTTTTATAGGAGGCCTCACCCAGTCTTCGTTTTAGCGCTGTCGCGGGGCAAGCGCCCTCTTATCAAACAACACGTAATCTGCTGAATGAACACGTTTTTGTGGGAGGCACCACCACGTCTTCGACGTAGCGCTGTCGCGCATCAAACACCGGGCGTCGTGGGAGCGGACTTGTCCGCGAATGCAGTGTTTCAGCCACCGCATATGCGTCGGATGTACCGGCCTTTTCGCGGACAAGTCCGCTCCCACAAAACCCAGTTTCTTCAGTAAGTTATAGGTTGTTTGATAAGAGGCGGCTTGCCGGCGATGTCGTCGACGCGGTAGGTCAGGAAAATCACGTCATCGTTCATCGCCGGCAAGCCGCCTCCCACAGTCCGGTGTTTGCCGCGCGACAGCGCTACGTCGAAGACGTGGTGGCGCCTCCCACAGAAAAATGGCTTTTTTCAGTGGCTTATGGGTTTTTCGATAACTCGTGATTGAACTGCAACCTCAAAGCGAAACGCGCCCATCGATACAGGTCACCGTTGCCCCACCGACCCACACGTCATTACCTACACGCTTGACGTGCACCCTGCCCTTGCGGCCCAACGCGGCGCCCTGGCTGGCGACATAGCTGTCCGCGGCCAGACCATCCTCCAGCACCCACAGGGCAATACCGGCATTCAGGCTCCCAGTGACAGGATCCTCGGCCATGCCGTCTCCCGGCACGAACGCGCGCACTTCAAACTGCGCCTCGTCGCCGTCCACTGCGGGACTCCAGGGTGCGAACACGCCAATCTTCAACCCATTGAGCTTCGCGTTATCCGGCTGCAGCGCAAGCACGCTGGCACGATCTGCCAATCTCAGCACCATCCAGCCCGGACCGTTGTCTGCCCAGCGCGCATCCAGAATCGCGCCTTTTTCCAGACCAAAACCATCGCGAACCTGCTCAACCAGATCGGGCTCTACCGGGCCGGAGCGCAGCAAGGGCGGCGCAGTAAATGCCAACTGCTGACCGTCACGACGAATCCTGATCAGACCCACGCCACATTCCTGAACGATTTCCTCACCCTGCGCAACGCCGCCGCTCTCAAGCCATGCGTGACAGCTGCCCAGCGTCGGATGCCCTGCAAACGGCAGTTCGTGGAGCGTGGTAAAAATGCGTACGCGATAGTCGGCGCGCGGATCGGTAGGTTTGAGCAGGAAAGTGGTTTCGCTCAGATTCGTCCAACGGGCGAAAGCCGCCATCTGCTCATCGCTCAGACCGTCAGCACCGAGCACCACAGCCAATGGGTTGCCGAGCAGCGGCTGTTCACTGAAGACATCGACCTGTTTGAAATCGAACGAGCGCATTCATGGCTTCCTTGTTGGGTGTCAGTCGGCAAAGGTCGCACGCAATGGCGTGGCAGGACAACAACCGCATACTGTCAGGCTGATCTACCGGCCCTGCGAACAATACGCTTGATGGTAATGTCACATCCATGATCTGCAGACCACACGAGGTTTGACATGCTGGACAGCCCTGCCCGCGAACAGCTCGACGCCCTTGGCCAGCACATGGCTGAACGGCCGTTTCTGGTGATTACCGGAGCCGGTATCAGCACCGCATCCGGCATCCCCGATTACCGTGACAAGGACGGGGTTCGGCGTGGCAAACAACCGATGATGTATCAGGAATTCGTCAACAACCCGGCGGCCCGCCAACGTTACTGGGCAAGGGCCATGCTGGGCTGGCCGAGAATCCGGGCGGCGCAGCCCAATGCGGCGCACCAAGCGTTGGCACACTTGCAGAACAGTCACGCCATCACAGGATTGATCACCCAGAACGTCGACGCCTTGCACACGCAGGCGGGAAGCCGTGAAGTGATCGAGCTGCACGGCAGCCTGCACCGGGTGCTGTGCCTGGATTGTCATCAGCGTCACGACCGTGCGGCGATTCAGGAGGTGATGCTGGAGCAGAATCCGTATCTGCTCGGCGTGTATGCCGTTCAGGCTCCGGATGGAGACACCGTGCTGGACCCTGCTTTCGAGGCCGGTTTCAAGGTGCCGCCATGCCCGCATTGCCAAGGCAACCGGCTCAAGCCTGACGTGGTGTTCTTTGGCGAGAATGTCGCCCCGCCCACTGCCGCGAAAGCCATGCTCAGCGCGGATCAGGCCGAAGGCTTGCTGGTGGTGGGTACGTCACTGATGGCCTGGTCAGCGTTCCGCCTGTGCAAGGCGATGGCCGAACAGGGCAAACCGATCATCGCCATCAACCACGGCAAGACCCGCGCCGACGAATTGCTGGACATGAAGATCGAAGCACCGTGCGAACAGCTGCTGCCACTGCTTGCCGAAGAACTGACCCGGTCTACGTGAAAGGTCAGTGAACGGCTTCAGCCTGCTCTTCTCCACGGATCAGCGCAGGAATCACACGAATGTAGATCAATTCGCTCACCAACTCGATCAGCGTTTGAGTAATGACGGCCGCCGCCGCGAGCTCCCTGATTCCTTCCGGCAGTGCGAGGGCCAAAGGCAGTACCACCAGCGAGTTGCGCGTTGACGTACTGAAGGCCACCGATCTGGCGCTGACTGCAGGCAGCCTGAAGGCTCTGGCCACCAGCGCACCCGCCAGTGGTGCCAGCACCATGAACGCCAGATACACCGGAATCACAGGCAGCAACTGATCGATGCTGTTCGCCACCGAAGCGATCTGCGAACCGATCACCACGAACAAAACCGCAGCCATCGCCGGTACCGGCATCCACGCCCAGGCATCGTTCCAGCGCGCCGCCATGGATGATCGCCTGACCCCGGCAGCGGTGAGCACCGCAAGCACCAGCGGCAGTACGATCAACACCAGAAACGCCTCGATAAAGGGGCTGATGGAAATCGCCACCGACGACTCGCTTCCCAGCATCAGTGCCAGGTACAGCGGCAACAGCACCAGTTGCAGAAGAAGCAGCAAGGGCGTGGCGGCCAGGACAAGTCGCGAATCACCCTTTCCCAAGTGCGTGAACACCACGACGTAATCGATGCAGGGCGTCAACAGCACCAGCAAGGCCCCCACCAGAATGGCCGTGTGTTCGCTCAGCACGCGGGTCAGTAACCAGACCAGCAGCGGAATCACCACAAAGTTGGCAATCAGCAGCGCGAGCATGAAACGTCTGTTGCTCAGCCCCTGACGCAGGTCCAGAAACGGGATCTGCAGAAACATGGCGTACATGAGCACGGCAATCGCCGGGGTCACCAGCACAGCCAATGCCTGCGACGCGACAGGCACGAAAAGCCCGCCGACGGCCGCGACAACCACGGCAATGAAATAGATCGGAATCTGCTGTTGTTCCAGTTGCTCTCTGCTCACGTTGAATCCTTGCATAGCTCTGAATCATGTTGAATGGACAGGCGTCTGCCTGCCGCGAAACGACAGTAAGTCGCTAGAACAACCCCAATTGCCCGCCGATCAGGGTGGCGAAATCATCGTCCACGAACGGCAGGATGGCATCGGCCAACGGTTGAAGCTGCCGGGTCACATAGTGGTCGTAATCGATTGGCGCCGTGCAGACTTCAAGCGGCTCGGGGCCGACGACGGTCATCACATAGCTGATCCAGCCACCGCTCTGATACTGACGCGGGCGGCCTTGCTGGTCGTTGTACTCGTCAGCGAGGCGCGCCGCACGCACATGTGGCGGCACGTTGCGCTGATAGTCGTCCAGCTTGCGACGCAGGCGCTTGCGGTAAATCAACAGATCATCCAGTTCGCCTGCCAGCGTGCGCCTCACGTAATCGCGCACATAGTCCTGGTACGGCTGACGCTTGAAGATCCGCAGGTACAACTCCTGCTGAAACTGCTGGGCCAGTGGTGACCAGTCGGTGCGAACGGTTTCCAGCCCCTTGTAAACCATCTCTTCGCTGCCGTCGGCACGCGTGACCAGCCCGGCATAACGTTTCTTGCTGCCCTCCTCCGCGCCACGAACGGTCGGCATCAGAAAGCGCTTGAAGTGGGTTTCGTATTGCAGTTCCAGAGCACTGGTCAGCGCGTACGTGTCATGCAAATGTTCGCGCCACCACTCATTGACCTGCTGCACCAGCGCCTTGCCAATCGAGGCGGCTTCTTCCTGACCATGCGGACGGCCAAGCCAGACGAACGTCGAATCGGTGTCGCCGTAGATCACGGTGTAGCCCTGCGCCTGGATAAGTTCGCGGGTCTTGAGCATGATTTCATGGCCGCGCAGGGTAATGGATGATGCCAGCCGTGGATCGAAGAACCGGCAGCCGCTGGAGCCCAATACGCCATAGAACGCGTTCATGATGATTTTCAGGGCCTGGGACAGCGGCGCGTTGTGCTCGCGCTTGGCCGTCTCCCGGCCCTGCCAGACCCGCTCGACAATGGCAGGCAGGCTATGCCGGGTGCGAGAGAAACGTGCGCCGCGAAAACCCGGCACCGATTCACTGTCGTCAGTGTGACGCAGGCCTTCGATCAGCCCGACCGGGTCGATGAGAAAAGTGCGAATGATCGACGGATACAGGCTCTTGTAGTCCAGCACCAGCACCGATTCGTAAAGGCCGGGCTGTGAATCCATGACGAATCCGCCAGGGCTGGCTTCCGGCAGACGCTCGCCCAGATTGGGTGCCACAAACCCCTGACGGTGCATCAGCGGAATGTACAAATGGCAGAAAGCCGCGACCGAACCACCGCTGCGGTCGGCTGGCAGCCCGGTCACCGTGGCGCGTTCCAGCAGGAAGGTCAGCAACTGGGTTTTGGCGAAGATCCGCGTCACCAGCTCGCAGTCCTTGATGTTGTAACGCGCCAGCGCGGGCTTGTCCTCGGCGAACATGCGGTTGATTTCATCCATGCGCTGGTATGGCGTGCTGATGGCCTTGCCTTCGCCCAGCAGCGTCTGCGCGACGTTCTCCAGACTGAAAGACGGGAAGCTCCAGGTCGCCGAGCGCAGCGCCTCGATGCCGTCGATCACCAGCCGTCCGCTGATGTCGGCGAAGAAATGATTGTTGCGGCTGCCATGTTCACGCCAGCCCATGGTTTCCCCGCCACGACCCAGCATGAGCGGCACATTCAGACGTTGTGCATGTTCGTGCAGGACTCGCAGGTCGAACTGCACCACGTTCCAGCCAATGATCGCGTCAGGGTCATGCAATGCCAGCCACTCGTTCAGACGCTCCAGCAGCTGGGCACGGGTCTCGCAATACTCGAGCTGAAAATCCAGCGCTTCGCTGCCACCGTTGGCTGGGCCCAGCATGTAGACCTGACGCTGACCGCAACCCTCCAGCGCAATCGAGTACAGCTCGCCGCGCGCAGTGGTCTCGATGTCCAGCGACACCAGTTTCAATCGGGGGCGGTAATCGGCAAGCGGCTTGATCTGCGCATTGCACAGCACGCCGTCGGCATCCGCCGTGCCGCTGAACTGCACGGGCGCGGTGATGAAGCGCTCCATGAGGTAGCGCTCGGGCGGACGGATGTCGGCTTCATACACATCGACATTGCCCTTGCGCAGCAGCTTTTCGATGTTCATCAGTTGCCGGTGCTGCTGGCAATAAACGCCCAGCACCGGCCTATGGCGAAAGTCGCTTAATTGCAGCGGCCGCAACTCCACACCGCGCTCTGCTCTTAGCAAGGCCCGGGCACGTTCCTGCTGTTCGGCCGGAATGAACGCAACGGAAGGCTGACAAGGCAGACGGAGATGACGCGGACCGTCATCGGTCGCCAGCCAGAAGTCGACTTCCGTCCCTGCGGGCGTGTCCTGCCAGTGCCGACTCAGGATGAAGCCCTGCTGTAAATCCAACGGTGCAACCTCGATCAGACGATTCAGCGCCCGATTCTACGTGGCTATGCGCGCAAAGGCGCGCCTGACGGTCGGTTCAAGAAACATTTGCCGCCGCCGATAGCCAGACATGACTTCTGACCATGGATTGAACATACGAGTGGGCGCACCCGCCACAGGCAAGTGCCGCCAGAATGATCGCGACGTGTCGTGTCGACGCTATTGACCATGGAATAGCAGCAATGAAATCCCTCGACTCGCTCGACCCACTGCCACGAGCCATCCCGGGCAACACGTTTCTGGCACGTCGCACCCTCATGACCATGGCCGGCCTGCTGGGCGCGCTGTCATCGGTGATGATCGTCTCGCTGTTCTATATCACCTACCAGCTCAATCACAGCGCGGCGTTGCAGAGTCAGCGGCTGGTCGAGAATATCTGGCAATCCCGGGAAAAGGCGCTGGTTGCGACCTTCAAGGACAATGCCTACTGGGGGGACGCCTACAAGCACCTGCACATCCAGGTCGACACGGACTGGGCGTACACACGCAACAACCTCGGCGCTTCGCTGTATACGGACTTCGGGTTCGACGGCGTTTTTGTCGTTGATGGCCAGAATCACACCACCTATGCCGTGGACAAGGGCGAACTGGTCACGCTGCAACTGACTGACTGGCTGAACAGCGGTCAGGATCAACTTGTCACTCAGGCCCGTGAACGCGCCAGCGAGGATGAGGTGTTCACCCAGATGCGTCAGGTGGACCATGGTCCGGTGTTGTTGATCGCAGCGCCCTTGACCACCGGCGGCGATGACCAGGTGCAACAGACCGATACCGTCCAGTCGATTCTGGTATTGGCCTACAGACTCACCCCCGAAAAATTGCAGGCCCTGGGCTTGCTCTATGGTCTCGACGGACTGCGCGAAGCGACCGACGCGCAGGATGCGAAACGCTTTCCGTCACTGGAAATTGCCCCGGGACTGCTGTTGCGCTGGGATCCCGAACAGCCGGGCATGAAGCTGGTCGGCGGCCTGCTGCCGATTCTGATCATCTTTCTGATTACCCTGGCGTTCATTGCCAGACGTGTTACCCGAAAGACCATGAGAACCGCCGAACTGATGGACCGGCAGTTTGACCTCCTCACTCAGAGTCGAGCGGCACTGCTCAGCAGTGAAGAACGGTTTCGCAACGTGGCCGAAAGCGCATCGGACTGGGTCTGGGAAACCGACGCCGATCTTCGCATCACCTACCTCTCAGAGCGTTTCACCCGTGTCACCGGGCATGCATCGCACCCTTGGACAGGACGCTACCTGACGCAGTTGCTGTCCTGCGAAAGCCAGTCACTGGCCGACTGGATTCGTCTCGAGCGCCCCAAGGACGAGCGCGCGGTGCTGCGCTGTACGCATCACTCATTACAGGGCGCCGTGCGCACCAGTAACATTGCCGTCAGGCCGATCGTGCTAGATGGGCAGGTCAAGGGCTACCTGGGTATTGCCTCGGACATCACCCATGAGGTGGAAGCCCAGTCGCGACTGTTTCACCTGTCCCAGCATGATGCATTGACCGGCCTGCCCAATCGCACCCAGATGCAGGCCTTCCTGAATCGCACCTTCGAACAGCGCACCGATCCGGGTTCGACGGTGACCATGCTGAACCTCGACCTGGACAGCTTCAAACCCATCAACGATGTGTTTGGGCACAGTGTGGGCGACAGTGTGCTGCGTGAGGTTGCCGAACGGCTGTCGCGATGCCTGCCTCCTTGTGGATTGCTGGCCCGGCAAGGCGGCGATGAGTTCCTGATGGTGGCGACCAGTCTTGCCACCATGGAAAAGGTTGAACAGCTGTGCGAGCGATTGATACGCCACATCCGCCGTCCTTTCACGATCAACAATCAGGAAGTGTTCATCGGTCTGAGCATCGGCATTGCCCTCTGTCCCCTGCACACCCATGAAAGTCAGGATCTGATCCGGTTTTCGGACCTGGCCCTGTACCAGGCAAAAAAGGAAGGTCGCAATACCTGGCGCTTTTATGAACAGATGATGAGCACACGCATCACTGAGTTGCGCGAGATGGAAAAAAGCCTGCGAGTGGCGATAAGGAACGACGAGTTCACGCTGCGCTATCAGCCTCGCCATGACGTCCTCAGTGGCAGAATCTGCGGCGCCGAAGCGCTGATTCGCTGGGAGCATCCAACACTGGGACTGTGCATGCCGGACCAGTTCATCGGACTGGCCGAAGAGAACGGCCTGATCCTGTCATTGAGCGATTGGGTGCTGCATCGGGCCTGCAGCGATGCAGTGGCCTGGGACAGTGACCTGCGCGTATCGGTAAACATTTCTGCTGTTGAGTTTCGCACGCCAGGGCTCGTGGAGCGGGTGCGCCAGGTATTGGCCACGACCGGTCTGCCCAGTCATCGCCTGGAGCTGGAGGTGACCGAGCGGGTAATGATTCACGACGCTCAGGCCGCCCTGAAGCTGATCAATGAACTCAAGACCCTGGGTGTAAGGCTGTCGATGGACGATTTCGGCACGGGTTATTCGTCGCTGAGTTACTTGAAAATGTTTCCCTTCGACACGTTGAAAATCGATCGCAGCTTCATCAGCGAGATCGGCGCCAATACCCAGAGTCTGTCCATCGTTCAGGCCATCATTCAACTAGGCCGTAGCCTGTCGATGACCATCACTGCCGAGGGCGTCGAGACTGCTCGACAACTTGACTGCCTGCAATCACTGGGCTGCGACGAAGCCCAGGGCTATTACCTGAACAGGCCCATGCCGCTGACAGCGTTTCTGGACGCCGTTCAGGCTCAGACCTGTCAGTCGGAAAGCTGACTGTCGGGTTCTCGCCGGTTTGAGGTCGCTTTGCCACTTGCCGGAACGCACTGACTGCACGATTCTGTAGAAGACAGCACTGTGCCTAGACACAGGGTCACACTCACACCGGAGAGCGCCATGAAGACCGTCGCCCAGTTGTTGAAACTGAAAGCCGAACACAACCAGCAAGTGCACACCATCGGGCCGGACCATATGGTGCTCGATGCGCTCAGGCTGATGGCCGAGAAGAACATCGGCGCCTTGCCGGTGGTCGAAAATGGCGTGGTGGTAGGCGTCATGAGCGAGCGTGACTACGCCCGCAAGATGATTCTCAAAGGTCGCTCGTCCGTGGGCACGCCGGTCAGCGCGATCATGAGCAGCAAGGTGATCACCGTCGACTCGCAACAGACCGTCGAGGCGTGCATGGGAATCATGACCGACAGCCACCTGCGCCACCTGCCGGTCGTGGAGAACGGCGAGCTGTTGGGCCTGCTGTCGATCGGTGACCTCGTGAAGGAAGCCATCAATGAACAGGCCAGCCTGATTCAGCAGCTCGAGCAGTACATACGCGGCGAGTAGGTACAGGGGTTGAATGCTGTGAGAGATACAAACGATATCTCCCATCAAACGCCACGTAACCGACCGACTGCCCGCGATAGGTTCTTTCAGACAGAAAATCAGTGACTGACATGACGCAATCGCGGGCAAGCGCGCTCCTACAAAAAATCGCGTTCTTTCAGTGGCTTACAGGTTGTTTGAGCAGAGGGGCTTGGTCTGGGCGGCAATCCGACGATGAGCCATGACGCGATTTTCCTGACATACCGCGTCGACTGCATCGCCGGCAAGCCGCCTCCCACGGCCCGATATTTACTGCGAGGCCGCGCAGCGCCGAAGAGGCTGCGCGGCACTCAATCAGTCGTCCAGCGTTTTACCGGCCGGTGCAGCCTTGCCCGGTTTTCCGGCTTTTTCGGCAGGTGCAAGCTTGGGTTCCGGCTCAGGCGGCGGCGCGCTGGCTTCTCGTTCGCGCATCGGCATCTGGTCGATGGTGGCGAAGATTTCCTTGAGATCGACATTCTCATCCTTTTTGAGCTTTGTCTCCCCGTCCTTACCCTTCAGAATGACTTTGGTTTTGTCGCCAGCGTTCAGTTTGAGCTCGCGAATCAGGGCCATTGTGGACTGCGCGTCCAAGGTCTTGTTGTCGCGTTCGCCAATGGTGTTGACCACCGTGAACAACACCATGTTGCGTTGCGCGAACGCTTCGCGGTTGGCGGGCTCCTCAAGCGCTTTCTTGACGCTGACGAGCGTTGGGTCAGCCTTACTGGAGACAATGATGATCAGTGGGCGTGTCTTGCCACGCTCCTGCGCCAGCGGGCCATCACTGTCGGCGGCCAGGGCGGGACCTGCCAGGACAAGCCCTGCGGCGACGAGCAGAACGGCGGAGGTCAGGGACCGGATTGACATGGTGGGCTCCTTTTGAATCCATGGGGTAGCCATTGCATAGACACACGCAATGCGCCCCTGTTCTACCGCATTTGGGTCGTTGCGGTACAGCCCAGCATAGCTCCTGCACTCAAACCTTCACATCAAGCCAGGCGTTCATGCTGCAAGGAAATGGCACTATCCAGCGTCGCGGCAACCCCTTCCACAATCAGCGCGACCTCCGCAGCATCCAGCACCAGCGGTGGTAAAAGACGAATGACCTTGCCACGGGTCACGTTGATGAGCAGACCATGATCCTGCGCTGCAAGCCGCGTCAGCCCGGGAATGGCCTGTAGCAATTCGATACCTATCATCAGCCCCCTGCCCCGGACCTCCAGCACCTGAGGATGGCCCTTCAACCTGGCCCGCAGCCGCTCCAGCAAAAGCTGCCCCTGCTGCCGGGCGTTTTCCACCAGGCTCTGCTGCTCAATGATATCGATAACGGTACACCCGGCTCGACAGGCCAGCGGATTACCGCCAAACGTACTGCCATGACTGCCCGGCGTGAACAGTTCAGCCGCCTTGCCCCGCGCTAGGCACGCTCCGATGGGAATGCCGTTGCCAAGCCCTTTGGCCAGGGTGATGACGTCCGGCACAAAGCCCTCGTGCTGAAACGCGAACCACTTGCCGGTACGGCCCATGCCGGTCTGGATTTCGTCGAGCATCAGCAGCCAGTTACGCTGCGTGCAGCGTTCATGCAGGGCCTTGAGATAACCTTGAGGCGCGACCCGAGCACCGCCCTCTCCCTGTATTGGCTCGACCAGCACGGCGCTGATCCGATGACCGTACTGATCACAGACCTTGTTGAAGGCTGCCAGATCACCGAATAGCACCTTGACGAAATCCCCTGGCAACACGCCATACCCCGAGCGCACCGCAGGCCCGTCGCTGGCGCACAGCGTGCCCAGGGTACGGCCGTGGAATGCGTTTTCCATGACCACCACCAACGGCTGCTCAATGTATTTATGCCAGCCGTGCAAGCGTGCCAGCTTGAGCGCTGTTTCATTGGCTTCGGCACCGGAATTGTTGAAAAACACCCGATCAAGCCCGGACAGCGCAGTCAACTTCTGTGCCAGACGGAGCTGCCAGTCAATGCTGTATAGGTTGGAGGTGTGCAAAAGCAACCCTGCCTGATCACGGATCGCCTCGACCAGCAGCGGGTGCGAGTGACCGACATTGGTAACGGCCACGCCTGCCACCGCATCCAGATACTCACGACCCGCCTGATCCCACAGGCGAGTGCCGAGGCCATGGCTGAAACTCAGGGCAAGGGGTTGGTATGTGGTCATCAGGCAGGCCGTGGTCATGAGGTGAAGCTCCATAGGTGTAAGAAGTGTTTTTGCAGTATCGTTAACCACCTGCGCTCGATAAACCGCGAATCACTTCAATCATTTTAAAGCTGGAATTGATAATGGACCTGTTTCAGGCGATGACCGTGTACGTAAAAGTGGTCGAAACCGGCAGCCTGACGGGTGCCGCCCAGGCGTGCTCGATTTCCACCACCATGGTCGGCAATCACCTGCGCTCGCTGGAACAGCGTCTGGGCGTCAGTCTGCTGACCCGCACGACGCGCCGTCAGCGCCTGACAGAGTTCGGTACGCAATACTACGAACGCTGTCTGGAAGTGCTGGGGCTGGTGGCTGCCTCCGAACGAATCGCCGAACAGACCCAGGGCGAACCCGCAGGAACCCTGCGCATCACGGCCCCCCTGACCTTCGGCTCGGAGGTGCTGGCTCCGGCAATGGCCGAATTCTCCAGACGCTTTCCAAAGGTCAGGCTCGATCTGGTCCTGAGCGATCAGCGCCTGGACCTGATCGACAATGGCTTCGACATTGCCATTCGGCTCGGCGCCCTTCCCGACGCTTCGCCGCTGATTGCCAGACCCTTGCAGGATTACACCCTGACCATCTGCGCCTCGCCCGATTACCTGGCCCGCCACGGCACGCCGATCCGGCCCGAGGATTTGCGTGCACACAACTGTCTGGCGTTCGCCTATCAGGCAGGTGATGGATGGCGTGACACAGGCAAGCGCTGGCGCATGACCGGCGCAGAAGGTGAAGTGCTGGTAGACGTGCAGGGCTCGATGCTGATCAATACCTCGTCAGGCTTGTGCAACGCTGCCCGCGTGGGGATGGGTGTGGTGATGCTGTCGGACGCGCTGGTGCAACGCGATCTGGATGAAGGCCGACTGGTGGCGCTGTTGCCGGATTATCAGCTACCCAGCCGCCCCATGAATCTGTTGTATGTACAGGACCGCTATCGACTGCCAAAGCTGCGCAGCTTCGTCGACTTCGCGATGGAGATGTGGGGCCGTTGATCCGGCGCGCCTTCTTGCCCGCGCGCCGGAATCGTCAGGCATCGCCTTACGGAGATGCCTTGAAGTCAGACCTTGAAACGACTGACCAGACCTTGCAGGTGCACACCAAGGCGCGCCAGTTCGATGCTTGATGAAGCCGTCTCTTCGCTGGCGGATGCGGTCTGCTCGGAAATATCCCGCACTTTCAGCACGCTGCGATTGATCTCTTCGGCCACAACGCTCTGTTGTTCGGCCGCCGCAGCGATCTGGTGATTCATGGTCTCGATGGTCGAGATCGACGACGTAATGTTGTTGATGGATCGCCCGGCGTCGCGGGTGAGTTCCACGCTGTTTTCGGTCAACGCCCGGCTGCTCTCCAGAATGGTCGCGACCTGTGCCGTTCGGCTGTGCAGACCGCCGATGAGCGAGGCGATTTCCTCTGTAGAGGTCTGGGTGCGTTGCGCAAGGCTGCGCACCTCGTCGGCAACCACCGCGAAGCCTCGACCGGCTTCACCGGCGCGAGCCGCTTCAATAGCCGCATTGAGCGCCAGCAGATTGGTCTGCTCGGCAACCGCCTTGATCACGTCCAGAACGCCGCCAATCTTGTTGCTTTCGCTTTTCAGCTCGTCCATGGCGGACTTGGAGTGTTCAACTTCGCTGGCCAGACTTTCGATCTGAGTGATCGCCCTGGCAACGACGCTGTCGCCTTCACGCGCTTCTTTCGAGGCATTGACTGCGGCATGCGAGGCCTGCTCGGCATTTCTGGCCACGTCCTGCACAGTCGTGGACATCTCATGCATCGCCGTCGCGACCTGATCGGTTTCGGTTTTCTGGCTGTTAACCCCGGCACTGGTCTGCTCGGTAACGGCAGACAACTGCTCCGCCGCGCTGGCGATCTGGGTGACGCCATCGCGCAGTCCGCCAATCAGTTCACGCAGGTTGCCTGTCATGCGTTGCATGGTGCCTTGCAGCAGACCCAGTTCGTCCTTGCGGGTGATGACGCG
The DNA here is from genome assembly GCF_900184295.1 of Pseudomonas viridiflava. Taxonomy (NCBI): domain Bacteria; kingdom Pseudomonadati; phylum Pseudomonadota; class Gammaproteobacteria; order Pseudomonadales; family Pseudomonadaceae; genus Pseudomonas; species Pseudomonas viridiflava. The sequence goes on along the minus strand of NZ_LT855380.1, from coordinate 2,631,573 downwards.
GCTGTCAGTGAGGTCGCCATCTGCCACACGTTCGGCCAGCTTCAGCGTTTCCATCAACGGGCCGACGATCAGTCGGGTGATGACCCAGGCCGCAAGGATACTGACCACCAGTGCGGACACCAGCCAGAGAATCAGCAGGGATTTGGCCTGATTCATATCCTCCATTCTCAGGGTGACCTGATTTTTGGAAAGCTGGTCAGCGGACGCGAGCAGGATCTCGATGTTTTTGGAAACACCGGCCTGAGCTTCATCGATTCTGGCCTGCGCGCTGACGAATTGACCAATCGCGCTCTGATAAGCAGTCAAGGCATCCTGAAGATGTTTAACGGTATCGGCCTGACCGCTGAATCCGCTCAACGTTTTCATGAAGTCGATGGCTGTTTTGATGGAGGACTCAGCGACCACCTTGCTGTCGGCCTTGAGCGAAAAAGTGTACCCGCGTACATCGAAGCGCATTTTCTGAAAGACCATCAATGCCTGGGCGGATGTTTCCCGCAACTGCGCACTGCCCTCACTGGAGTTTGCAACCCCTTGCAGTTTCTGCAGGTCTTCCGCTGCCGCATCCGCGTGCCGACCGAACACTTGACGGGTGGCTTCCCGCGCTTCGGTGGCTTGCATCAGGTTGTCATAATGAATCCGATAATCTTTCATGGCAGCCTGCGACGCATTGATCAGCGGCACATTGATCTCGGAGGTGAACACCGTCGAGGCATAGCGCACATGGTTATCGAGATTCTCGTACGCTTTGAGCCAGTTGCTGGCGCGCTCGGCATCATAGTTGATCGTGAACGACAGGCGCGCGATGCGCATGTCGCGTGTCAGGGTACTCAGCTTGCCGATATCGGCGGTGCGTTCGCTACGATCGCTCAGAGAGACAATGCCCGACCAGCCTGTGAGTGCGATAAGTACAGTCAGCAAAATAACCAGTGTGAAGCCCAGAACAAGTTTGGACCGGACACTGATATTGCCCAGAAGAGTAGTCAGCATATAAAGCTCTTGATAAGTTTTTGAGTGTGATGTATTTGGCGACTCCCTGCCGGTGCAACCTGCATCAAGTTTTCGGCATCACAACTTCAAACTTTAAACTTAGAGCAAATATTCTTTTTACTTTAAACGTTGGCGACCATCTGTGAAAAATTAAATTCAAATATATTAATCAGCTCAATAGTATTTGATAACAACACTCAACAGAAACCACTCAAAAGCATATGCCCAGATAGAATTAACACGCCTTTGAATACAAAGAATGGATTGCGCATCCGCCGTGAATGCGCAATCCGTCAGTTATAAATAACCAGACAGGCTCTGTTTACGCCGCCACCTCATACAACTTCGGCGCAGCCACTTCTCCGCTTTCAAGACTGCGACGCAGCACATTCGCCTGCAACGCAGCAGCCTTCATTGCACTCTCCTTGACGTAACCATAGCCGCGGATACGCTCAGGCAGGCGTGCCAGACTCAACGCAGTGTGACGATTGCCAGCCTGCAAGTGCTGCAGAATCAGCTCGACATCGCTGACGTAGCGCTCGATCAGCTCGCGCTCCTGACGACGCTCAAGGCTGCGGCCAAACGGGTCGAGCGCGGTGCCACGCAAAAACTTGAATTTCGCCAGCACATCGAATGCCCGCAACATCCAGGGACCGAAGCTGCGTTTGCGCGGCTGCCCGGTGTGCGGGTCACGCTTGGCAAGCCATGACGGCGCCAGATGAAATTCAAGGCGGTAATCCCCTTCGAACTGCGCTTCCAGTTGCCGTGTGAAGTCACCGTTGCTGTAAAGGCGCGCCACTTCATATTCGTCCTTGTAGGCCAGCAGCTTGAAGTAGTTGAACGCCACGGCCTCGGTCAGCGTTGGCTGCTGACCGGGGAACACCCTGGCTTCGGCATCCTGCACACGCTGTACGAGTTTGAGGTAGCGATCGGCATAGGCCTGGTTCTGGTACTCGGACAACGTGGCCAGATTGCTCTGGATACGCTGTTCCAGCGTAAGCTGCGACGGCTCGACGGGCTGCTGTTTCGGATTGACGAATGCTTCCACCGCAACCGGATCGTGAGCGGTACGACGCCCCCACAGGAAAGCCTGTTGATTGAGGCTCACGGACACACCGTTAAGCTCGATGGCCTTCTCGATGGCCTTCGACGTCAGCGGGATCAAGCCCAATTGATAGGCATAACCGAGCATGAACAGGTTGCTGGCGATACTGTCGCCCATCAACCGGGTCGCCAGCGAGGTGGCTTCGACGAAATGGGTCTTGTCTGCGCCCACCGCATCGATGATGGTCTGCTTCATGGCCTCGACCGGGAACACGGCATCCGGGTTGCGGGTGAACTCTGCAGTCGGCGTCTGCTGGCTGTTGACCACCGCATGGGAAATCGCGCTGTCCAGCTTGGCAATCGCATCCGGCCCGGCTGCCACCAATAGGTCGCAACCCAGTAGCAGATGCGCCTCGCCAGCGGCAATCCGTACTGCAAAGAGATCCTGCTGGCGCGCTGCGATGCGGATATGGCTGACCACTGGACCAAATTTCTGCGCCAGTCCGGCCTGATCCAGCACGCTGCAGCCTTTGCCCTCCAGATTGGCGGCGTAACCGAGCATTGCACCTACAGTGGTCACACCGGTGCCACCGACGCCAGGCAGCAAAATATTGAATGGCCGTTCCAGTGAAGGCAGAGTCGGCTCCGGCAAGGTGGCGAACGCTTCGACCTGTTTAGGCAGGACCGGCTTGCGCAATTTGCCGCCATGAACGGTGACGAAACTGGGGCAGAAGCCCTCGACGCAACTGAAGTCCTTGTTGCAGGCGTTCTGGTCGATTTCACGCTTGCGGCCCTGCGCAGTCTCCTTCGGCAGCACAGACAGACAGCCGGATTTCACGCCACAGTCACCGCACCCCTCGCACACCGCCGGGTTGATCAACGCACGTTTTTCCAGATCAGGCATCGTGCCGCGCTTACGGCGACGGCGCTTCTCGGTGGCGCAGGTCTGGTCGTAGATGATCACCGACACGCCTTTGAACTCGCGAAGCTCGCGCTGCACGCTGTCCAGATCGCGTCGGTGATGGAACGTGGTGATCGGCGCGAAGCCTTCCCTGTTCGGGTATTTGTCCGGTTCGTCAGACACCAGGGCGATGCGCTGCACGCCTTCGTTGAACACCTGACGGCTCAGTTGATCGACGCGCAATACGCCATCGATAGGCTGCCCGCCGGTCATGGCCACGGCATCGTTGTAGAGAATCTTGTAGGTAATGTTGACCTTGGACGCGACAGCCGCCCGAAGCGCGAGATGGCCCGAGTGGAAATAGGTGCCATCACCCAGGTTCTGAAACACGTGCGGGGTATCGGTAAACGGTGCCTGACCGATCCAGGTCACGCCCTCGCCGCCCATCTGGGTGAAGGTATCGGTCGCACGGTCCATCCAGATCGTCATGTAATGGCAGCCGATACCCGCCAGTGCACGGCTGCCTTCCGGTACTCGGGTAGAGGTGTTGTGCGGGCAGCCGGAACAGAAGTGCGGTGTGCGCTGGGTAGTGAACAGCGGCGCCTGCAGGGCTTTTTCCTTCTCGCTGAGAAACTGCAGGCGCGCGTCGATCTGCGCGCTGCTGTAGAACGGAGCAAGCCGTTTGGCGATGACCCGGGCGATCATCGCCGGAGTCAGTTCACTCAGGTTCGGCAACAATGAGCGGCCCTGCTCGTCGAACTCGCCAACCACCACCGGGCGACGGTCTACCGGCCAGTTGTACAGCTGGCCGGTCAACTGGTCTTCGATGACGCTGCGCTTTTCTTCGACCACCAGAATCTCGTCCAGACCCTGGGCGAAGTCATGCACCGATACCGGCTCCAGCGGCCAGCTCATTCCGACTTTGAGCACGCGAATGCCGACCTGATCGCAGAGTTGCTCATCAATGCCCAGCTCTTCGAGCGCTTGGCGCACATCCAGATAGGATTTGCCTGTGGTCACGATACCCAGACGCGGCTGGGCAGAATCGATGACCACCTTGTTCAGTTCATTGGCACGAGCAAACGCCCTGGCGGCGTAGATCTTGTAAGTGTTGAGGCGCGCTTCCTGGGCCAGCGGTGGATCCGGCCAGCGAATGTGCAGACCGCCTTCGGGCAGCTCAAAATCTTCGGGAATGCGGGTCTGCATGCGCAACGGATCGACTTCGACGACCGCAGAAGAATCGACGTTTTCTGCGATGGTCTTCATCGCCACCCAGCAACCGCTGTAGCGCGAAAGCTCCCAGCCAATGATGCCGTAGTCGAGGATTTCCTGAACGTTGCTGGGATTGAGCACCGGAATCATCGAGGCGATGAAGGCGTGTTCGCTCTGGTGCGCAATGGTCGACGACTTGCAGCCGTGATCATCGCCCGCGAGGATCAGCACCCCGCCGTTGGCCGCAACGCCGGCCGAGTTGCCGTGCTTGAAGACGTCACCGCAACGATCGACACCCGGTCCCTTGCCGTACCAGAGTGCGAACACCCCGTCGTACTTGCCCTGAGGAAACAGATTGACCTGCTGGCTGCCCCATACGGCAGTGGCTGCGAGTTCTTCGTTGATGCCCGGCTGGAAATGAATGGCGTTCTGCTGGAGATAATCCTTCGCATCCCACAGGCTTTTGTCCAGATTGCCCAGCGGCGAGCCGCGATAGCCGGAAATGAAACCCGCCGTATTGAGCCCGCGCGCTTCGTCACGCTGCTTCTGCAGCATCGGCAGCCGGGTCAGCGCCTGTGTTCCGGTGAGGTACAGGTTGCCGGTGGCGAGCCGGTATTTATCGTCCAGACGAATATCAGCCAGGGTCATGCGATTACCTCTCTTGTTTTTATTCAGGCTTTCTTATGAGTAAGGTCCATCTCGCCGGGAGGGTCCAGCCCGGCGGCCTTGCCATTAGACTGCCTGTAGAAAAGAGGCTTTTTCTTTCTAAATTGACAGATATCTGCTGATATTGAGCATGCCCTTTTCGAAAAAAACAAAAAACAAGGTCAATTCATGCAGCTTAAATTGAGCCCCATCGATCGCAAGATTCTCCGCCTGTTGCAACATGACGCCGATCTGTCGGCGGCAGAGATTGCCGAGCGTGTCGAGCTGTCGCAGTCACCCTGCTGGCGACGCATACACAGACTTCAGGAGGAAGGCGTGATCGAGCGCACCGTTGCTTTGCTCAGCGCGCAAAAGCTGGGGCTGAGCATGACAGTGTTCGTCGAGGTCAAGCTTTCAGGCCACGGCAGGCGGTATCTTGCCGAGTTCGAAGAAGCGATCATCGGCCACCCGGAGGTGCTGGAGTGCTACACCATGGCAGGCGGCATGGACTTCATGCTCAAGGTCGTGGCACAGGACATAGCGAGTTACGAGCGCTTTCTGCGAGACCATCTGCTGCAACTGCCGCATGTGCACGAAGCACACTCCAACATCGCCATGAGCACGGTCAAGCGCACGACAGAACTGCCGCTGGACTGAGGACGAAGAAGAGATAGTGAGAAAAAGGCGCAATCCATCGACGAGCGCCAATGGATTGTTTCTTTCTATGAGGATGCCAAAACATTTGACTGGCAAATGATAATGATTATTATTGCATCAGCTGGTCGCGAGACTGGCTTGATAACCTGGAAGTCTTAGGTCGGCTTGCAGATTATCTCCTCATCAGGCTAATCACGGTTTTTGACCCGGCTTTTTTGCCGGGTCTTTTTTTTGGTTTTTTCGCTGCTTCAGGCTAATGAAGTCTGGGGTGTTGCACGGTGTTTCAGAATGGCGCTGATGATATCAGTGCAACGCCGCATGAGGTCAGTTTTTTACGCCGACAATGACTGAAACGTTCAGATAAATCGCAATTGCAGCGCCTTTTCACTTGAGAACGATTCTCGCATTCACTAGGCTGAATGTGTCATGGATGAAACCTATAGGTTCAAGGAAGAATTTCTATGGAAGATCAGCGAGCGATACATCATGAGTAGTCAGCTCTCGCCCTTGTTGCCCCTGCCCGCCACGTTGCCGGACCTGGCTCCGTCAGCGCGTACAATCGAAACCTGCCATACCCTCGGCAGACTGTCGCGCCGTACCCGGCAGATTTTCCTGCTCAGCCGCCTCGACGGTTTGCCCTACGCAGAGATTGCCCGCTTCCTTGATGCCGATGTCGCCAAGGTAGAGCGTGCCATGGTTCGCGTGCTCAGGCAGGCCCATGGCTGCGCCTCCGATTCCGCCCTCGATGGTCAGACCATTCAGGAACAGGCAAGCCGCTGGTACGTGCATCTGCAAAGCCCAAGCGCAACTGCTAGCGAGCGGATCGAATTTCGGCACTGGCTCGACGCGGATTCCAGGCACCTGGCGGCGTTTCAGAGCTGTGAGCGCATCTGGCGCGAACTTCAGGCCCCGGCTTCATTGCTGGGAATCGGCGGCTGGCACCGGCGCAAACGGCGCGTGTATCTCGCCTGGTGCCTGCTGACCACGTTGCTGTGCAGCCTGATGGTCACGGCCGAGGTACTTTCCTGACGCTGAATGACCGTTTCAGAGAAGTCCGTGACGAGCCGATCGGTGTAAAGTGGCTGCCTTGAACGCACAACATATGCAGGCACGCACCTTGACCCTCATCATCGACGCAGACTTCGACAGCGGCAACATTCAAGTTCTGGATGCCAGCAACCCGGCTCGCATCAAACTGGCCATCCGACCTGACACCCAAAGTGGCCATTTTCAGTGGTTCCACTTCAAGGTCGAAGGCATGGAGGTCGGCGCACCCCATACCTTCAGCCTGACCAACGCCAGCGAATCGACGTTCAACAGCGCGTGGACCGGTTATCACGCGGTCGCGTCCTATGATCACGAAGAATGGTTCCGGGTGCCGTCCGGGTTCGATGGCAAGGCACTCGATTTCAGCCTGTCGCCGAGCCAGCCGCAGGTCTGGTTCGCGTATTTCGAACCCTACAGCCGCGAGCGTCATGAAAGGCTGATCGAGCAGGCTCAGGAACAGGCCGGGATGCAGCTGCTGGAGACCGGAAAGAGCGTCGAGGGCCGCGATATTCAGTTGCTGCGCAAAGGCGACGGTGCGCAAGGCAAACGCAACATCTGGATCATCGCCCAGCAGCATCCCGGTGAGCACATGGCCGAATGGTTCATGGAGGGCGTTATCGAGCGTCTTCAGCAGGACGACGATGCGGCCATGCAGCAGCTACTGGCCAATGCAGACCTGTATCTGGTGCCAAACGTGAACCCCGACGGCGCGTTCCACGGTCATCTGCGCACCAATGCCAAAGGCAAGGACCTGAACCGTGCTTGGCAGGACAGCACCGAGGAACTCAGCCCTGAGGTGTTTTTCGTCAAACAGCAGATGGAACACTACGGCGTCGACCTGTTCCTGGACGTGCATGGTGACGAAGAAATCCCTTACGTTTTCACTGCAGCCTGCGAAGGCAATCCGGGCTACACCGCCAAACAACAGCAATTGGAAGAGCAATTCCGTCGTCGCCTGGGTGAGATCACGGTCGATTTCCAGAGTGTGTACGGCTACCCGCGCAGCGCTCCAGGCCAGGCCAACATGAACCTGGCCTGCAACAGCATTGGCGAACGTTACAAATGCCTGGCCCTGACGCTGGAGATGCCGTTCAAGGACAACGACAACGCGCCTGATCCGATCACCGGCTGGTCAGGCAAACGCTCGGCGCAGTTGGGCAAGGACGTCCTGAGCGTGTTGACGGAAATGGTTCAGGATCTGCGTTGACGGTAACGGGGTTCAGTCAAGACGCCGGGATGTCGTCCGGGAAATCGAATCGCCGGCAAGCCGCCTCCCACACTGGGTGGCGTTTGCCCGGCAGATTCGGGTCAGCAATCACGCAACACGCTCATCCCCCGTCGTGCCTGCGCCCGCAGCACGGCGCACCAGCAATCCGGCCAGCGCCATCAATGCCAACACGATAACGATCCCACCATAGACGTTACTGGTCATTACCAGACCAAACGAACGCGCAGCAAAACCGGCTGCCAGCGCTGGCATGCAGAACGCCAGGTAGCTGAGCACCAGAAAGGCCGACATCAGGCCCGCTCGCTCATGTGCGTGCGCAGTCGGCATGAGCATGCGCAACGCGCCGAGAAAACTCGATCCAAAGCCAATCCCGGCGATCATCGCGCCGCAGAAGAACAGCCAGAGCACGCCTGAGTTGACGGCCAGCAGAATCACCGCCACCCCGACGATCATGAAACTTGCCCCGACCCAGAGCCCCAGCTCTGGAGCACGCTGGCGCAGGATCATAATGGCCAGCGCACCACTCAGCGTCAGTGCCGCAACTGCAAGTCCGCCATCCAGCGGCGAAGTCGAACCTGTGGCAGCGGCCAGCAAGGACGGACTCAGTGACAGAAAAAATCCTCCCAGTGCCCAGGCGGCGATGTCCACCGGAAGCACCAGCCACAGCATGCGTCTGGCCTGCACAGGCACGTGCAGCGAAGGTTTCAGGGACTGCCATGCGCCCGGTTGCGGACTGACCGTCTCGGGCACTCGCTTCAGGTAAAGCGCCTGCGCCAGAAAGGCCGCCAACAGCAGGCAGTAAGCCAGCAACAAGGGATGCGGCGCGAACTGCACCAGCAGCGCTGTACCCAATGCACCGACCGCCATACCCAACATCGGGGAAATGCTGTTGATCAGCGGTCCACGGACCTGATCACTGTCCAGCAACGCTGCGCCCAGCGCACTGGCCGCCAGCCCGGTAGCGAACCCTTGAAGCAGCCGCGCGATCACCAGCCAGGTCACATCCGTGGCGGCGATGAAGCACAGCATGGAGGCTGCCTGGATCAGCAAGGCACCGAGAATGACCGGGCGACGTCCCAGATAATCGGAGAGTGATCCGCCCATTAACAGCGCCGCGAGCAGGCTGAATGCATAGACCGCGAAAATCAGCGTGAGCATCCCGGAAGAAAAACCCCACGACTCCTGATACAAGTGATACAGCGGCGTAGGCGTGCTGGATGCGGCAAAGAAACACAGGGTCGTGAAGGCCAGAAAGACCAGATGGCTTTGCCCCCGGCTATCGGGCTGCGGGTTCTGCAAAGATAGGGACATGGGTACACTCTCCACTGATGCAACCTTTTAAAGCCATTAATTAGCTTTTGCGGAGTGTGCTGTCTGATGCCGTTTAAAGCAAATACTTTGTGTTAAGGTCCGCCATATGGCTATCAAAGAAGCAGTACGCACCGGAGGCCGCAGCGCCCGTGTGCAGGAATCCATTCACCGTGCCGTTCGCGATCTGTTGCTGGAACAGGACCGCTCGACGCTCAGCGTGCCTCTGATCGCGACTCGCGCAGGCGTCACACCGTCGACCATCTACCGGCGCTGGGGCGACCTGACCAATCTGCTGGCCGACGCTGCCATTGCGCGGCTGCGCCCGGATGAGCCCATCGATCACGGCGAACTGCGCCTTGATCTGTTGAGCTGGAGCGAGATGTACCTGGACGAAATGTCCTCGGCGCCAGGGCGCGAGATGATGCGTGACGTGGCGGCCAGTGCCTCGAACTGTGGCGGCAAATGCGCATCAATCGTTCGCGAGCAGTTGCAGACCATCATTGATCGCGCCGCGAGTCGAAACGAGCCGTCGCCATCGGCCGACGAACTGATCGACGCCATCGTCGCCCCCATGATCTACCGGATTCTCTATTCCGAATCCCCGCCGAGCCTCGCCACCGTGCATCAGTGGGTAGAGCGCTGCCTGCCATGAAGGATGATATCTGCGGCGACCTGCAAAAACTGCCGTTATGATGCGCGCTTGTCCGACTGAAGACCGAACCCACCCCTATGCATACCCTCGCAGACCTGCGCGCCGGCAAGCTGGCCGGCATACGGCGTCTTGACCTGTCCTGCGGACTGACCGAATTCCCGCAGGAAATTTTCGACCTGGCGGATACGCTGGAAGTCCTCAACCTAAGTGGCAATTCGCTGAGCGATCTGCCGGACGACCTGCATCGCCTGACTCGGCTGCACGTGCTGTTCGGGTCCGACAACGCCTTTACCCATCTGCCTGAGTGCATCGGGCGGTGCGAGCAGCTGCGCATCGTCGGCTTCAAGGCCAATCGTATTCGGCAGGTCAGCGCGTCGGCACTACCGCCACGTCTGCGCTGGCTGATTCTGACCGATAACTGCATCGAGTCGTTGCCGGACGAACTGGGTCGCCGACCCGATCTGCAAAAGCTGATGCTGGCCGGTAACCGGTTACAGCGCCTGCCGCCGACGCTTGCCGACTGTCACAGGCTGGAACTGATCCGTATTGCCGCAAACCGGCTGACCGAACTGCCAGGATGGCTGCTGCAACTGCCCGCCCTCGCCTGGCTGGCGTTTGCAGACAACCCGTTGTGCCCGGAGCATGAGGCGCTGCCAGTGCGGCAGATTCCATGGCAGCACTTGAGCCTGGGGCAGCGTCTGGGTGAAGGAGCATCAGGCGTCATTCAGCAGGCCGAATGGCAGGACGACGGGCAGGCGCAGACGGTAGCGGTCAAGCTGTACAAGGGTGATGTGACCAGCGATGGCTCCCCGCTCAATGAAATGGCCGCGTGCATTGCCGCAGGCCGACATGCGCACCTGATCGAGGTGCTGGGGCAGATCGCGGAGCACCCCGAACAGCAACGGGGCCTGGTAATGGAGCTGATAGCGCCCGACTTCCGCAACCTCGCTGGCCCACCCAGCCTGGACTCCTGCAGTCGCGATATCTACGACGCCGATACCCGGTTCTCGCTGCAGGAGCTGCTGCGTCTGGCAACGGGCATCGCATCGGTCACCGCTCACCTGCATGTCTGCGGTATCAGCCACGGCGACCTGTACGGCCACAATATCCTTGTGCAGGAAAACGGCAATTGTCTGCTGGGTGACTTCGGGGCGGCCTCTTTTCATCCGTCCGAGTCTGCGGGACAGGCGCTGCAGCGTCTGGAAACGCGGGCATTCGGCATCCTGCTGGGGGAACTGCTGGAGCGCTGCGAGCCGCCAGCCGAAGACGCGCAGATCCGTGAAGGACTCGAGCAGCTTCAGAAAAGCTGCATCCAGCCTGACTGCAAACGCAGGCCGCTGCTTGAGGAAGTGTTGGTGAAGTTGCAGGCATGGAGCGCCTGAGGCGCTCCAGACCGGAGTGGATCAGCCCGCCAGACCCACGTAGACGTTCTGCACATCGTCGTGGTTATCGATGGCTTCCAGGAAAGCTTCGACTTCTGCCATCTGCTCATCGGTCAGGCCGTCCACCGTGCTTTTCGGACGGTAGCCCAACTGCGCAGACTGCACGGTAAAGCCGAATTCAGGCAGTTTCTTGCACACCGCGTCCATGTCTGTGGGGTCAGTCAGAAACAGAGTGGCACCCTCTTCCGCCGGCTCGCAGTCCTGGGCGCCAGCTTCGATTGCCGCTTCGTCAGGATCGGCGTCCGGCGACGCAGGCACCGCTTCGATCATGCCCTGGTAGTTGAAATCCCAGGACACGGAGCCTGCAGCGCCCAGCTGCCCCTTGCGAAACAGGACGCGGATTTCCGACACGGTGCGGTTGATGTTGTCGGTCAGGCATTCGACGATCACTGGCACGCGATGCGGTGCGAAACCTTCATAGGTCAGGTGTTCGAAGTTGACGCTTTCGCCCAGCAGGCCTGCGCCCTTCTTGATCGCGCGCTCGAGGGTTTCACGGGGCATCGAGGCTTTCTTGGCCTGCTCCACCACCAGACGCAGCCGCGAGTTCATGTCAGGGTCGGCGCCTGCGCGGGCCGCGATCATGATTTCCTTGGACAGCTTGCCGAACGTACGTCCCTTGGCGTTGGCTGCCGCTTCTTTATGCTTGACCTTCCACTGTGCGCCCATGTCTGCTCTCTTGATCCAGTGTGCGTCCCGCCCGGTGCGACTGCGAGGCAGCCTGCAAGGGTGGCAGGACGTTGAAAATAGGGGTGGCCGGCAAAGACGTTTCCGGCGCGACGCATTTTATACGCGATCACGCCAGATGAAACCCCTGCCGGGCTGTGATTGCGTCGATGAGCGTGTCACTGCGCTCAATATCTCAGGCCTGCTCGCGCTTCGTCGTGTAGTCCTTTTCTGAAAAACTTTGAAACGATGCTTTTGCACTCACGCATTTCGTAACCTTCGCACCCTGAATTTCATGGTGGGAGCGCCCGACGATGTGCAAAGACCCGCAAATGCCAATGACCTTGGCGATTGCCGACTGCCAGATGGATCTGCATGTCATAAGCTTTACCGGGCTGGATGCCTTGAACGACGTGTACCGTTTCAATATCGACCTGGTCGGCACGCAAGCCTCGCTGGACACGGCCAGCCTGATCGGGCGCAGCGCGTTCCTGAGCTTCGGCCTGGCCGGTCAAGGCGTGCATGGCCTGATCCATCATGCACTCGAAGTGTATGTCGGCAGTCGCCTGACGCATTATCGACTGGTGCTGATGCCTGCCTTGCAAAACCTGGCCGGGCAGCCTCGACGCTGCGCTTACCACGACATGAGCGCCCCACAACTGATCGCCCATCTGCTTGAACGCGATGGGCTGCCGACAGCCGCCTACCGCTTCGATCAGATGACAGGGCTCTATCCACGTCGCCCCTTGTGCATCCAGTACGATGAGACCGATCTGCACCTGTTGCAGCGCCTGTGCGAGGAGGAAGGCATTCACTTCCGTTTCGAACAGGCGCCCGATAGCCATACGCTGGTCTTTTCCGACGATCCGGCCAGCTTCACCGAACATCGGTTACCTACACGGTTCCGTCGCGACCCTCACGACCGCTCGACTGCACTTGTGCATCTGGCCGAACGCCGGTCGATCCATAGCGGCCAGCAGGACCCGTTCTGGCAGGCGACCCACTCGACCCCGTCCAGCGGCTCAAAAGCACGCACGGAACGCGAAGCGCAAGCGCTCAGGGAACCCCTTGAAGCCTCTAGCGGCCAGCGACCGACCGATCAGGCGACGGCCCATCGACAACAGCGCAGCGTGCGCCATCTGGAGCGGCTGCGTTGCGAGCGTCGGGACTTTCAGGGCGTCAGCGATCAGCCAGGCCTGCGCAGCGGCGAAATCATGCACGTACTCGATCATCCCGAACCGCTGCTCAACGATCAGTGGCTGCTGATCGAGGTGCGCCATGCAGGCAGACAGCTGCAGATACTGGAAGGCGTAGACCCCAACGACATTGCGGCCATCATCAGTGCGCTGCCTGAAACAGAAAACGACCCTCTACCTGACGAAAGCGTTTCAGCCGCTGGCTACACGAATCGGTTCAAGGTGTTGCCTTGGGCGATGCCCTTTCGCCCTGCGCTCAGACACCCCAAGCCGAGAATCAACCAGCTTCAAGAGGCGACACTCATGCCTCAGGAGCTGATCGTCGATGCGCAGAACAGCCTGCCAGGCCACAGGCCGATCCGCTTTGACTGGCAGAAAGCATCCGGTCTGGAAAATGAGCCCGAACAGTGGCCGCTGGCACAGGTGATGTGTGCGGCTGCCAACCCGGTCGCCCGGCTACAGGCAGGCACCCGCGTGATCGTCGCTCACCTGAACAGCGATCCGGACCGCCCGGTGATCTGTGGCGTGCCAAGAGCCCTGCCTGCAAACAGACCACGGATAAGACTGGAAGGGATCGACGTCAAGTCGCCGGTCTACGTGCATCTGCGCTCCGGCCAGCACTTGCATATCGAATCGGACAAGGTCATCAACGTGAAAGGCGCGCAGACCGAGCTGCACCTGACGCCGGAGATGATTTCGGTGCGGGGCAATACCACGCTGGATACGTTTGCGCCCGATGCTCCACCCCGAAAGACCCTGACCATCAGCGATCTGCGCCTGACAAAGCTGCCAGGTCTGCGCGGCGCACCACTGGGCGCGAGAATCTGGTACATCGTGCGCATGCGCAAGCCGGGGCTGCATCATCTGGCTCGCTTGGCACCCAGGCACTTCCTGTTCGAAGGCACCACCGACGATCTGGGTTATCTGGGCCTGAGCGAAGCCGATCGCCAGCAACTGATCAGGGAGTATCACAAGACGCCCCAGGAGCTATGGCTGATCCATCCCGGCGAGTGCATGGCGCTGCATACCTATTTCCAGCAGAACTGGACGCAGCAGCAGCGCGATGCCCTGAATATCAGCAGTCCCTGAAGACAGCCGGCCGTTTTTCGATGAACGCCTGCATGCCTTCCTTCTGATCCTGACTGGCGAAGGTGGCGTGAAACACACGGCGTTCGAAACGGATGCCTTCGGCGAGGCTGACTTCGAAGGCGCGGTTGACGCTTTCCTTGACCTGCATCGCGACAGGCAAGGACTTGGCAGCAATACTGGCGGCGGCCTTCAGCGCCTCGTCGAGGAGCTCTTCCAGCGGCAGGACCCGAGACACCATGCCGGCGCGCTCGGCTTCGTGGGCGTCGATCAAGCGCCCGGTCAGGCACATTTCCATGGCCTTGGCCTTGCCGACGGCCCGGGTCAGCCGCTGGGTGCCGCCCATGCCCGGCAGTACGCCCAGATTGATTTCCGGTTGCCCGAAGCGGGCATTGTCAGCCGCAAGGATAAAGTCGCACATCAGCGCCAGCTCACACCCGCCCCCCAACGCAAAACCGGCAACTGCGGCGATCATGGGCTTGCGTCGTGAAGCAACACGATCGCTTTCGCGAAACAGGTCATCGAGGTAGATCTGCGGGTAGGTCAGATCGACCATTTCCTTGATATCAGCGCCAGCAGCAAAGGCTTTTTCAGAGCCCGTGAGCACAATACAGCCGATGGCGCTGTCAGCTTCGAAGGCGTCCAGCGAATGGTTCAGTTCATCGATCAATCGAGCGTTGAGCGCGTTCAGAGCCTTGGGACGGTTGAGCGTCACGAGCCCGACCCCGTCTCTGACCTCACTCAAGATAGTCTCGTAAACCATTGATAAATATCCTTTTTTATATTTTTTGAAAATTAAATCCAAAACCAAACAATCAACATCACATATACCATTCAAGCTGTTGATTTAAATAACTATTCAATTACTTCAAGCGCAACAGCCGTTGCCTCGCCACCGCCGATGCAGATAGCCGCGATTCCACGCTTGAGTTTTCTGCGACGCAGGGCCGCCAGCAAGGTCACGATGATGCGTGCACCCGAGGCACCAATGGGATGACCCAGCGCACAGGCTCCGCCATTGACATTGACCTTGTGGTGCGCAATTTCCAGGTGACTCATGGCGACCAGAGGCACGACGGCGAAGGCCTCGTTAATTTCGTAGAGATCCACATCATCCACCGTCCAGCCTGTCTTGCCGAGAAGCCGCTTGATCGCCCCAATCGGAGCGGTGGGAAACAGGCCAGGCTCGTCGGCGAACGCGGCGTGAGCATGAATAACGGCGAGCGGCTTCAGTCCCCGGCGCGCGGCTTCGGAATGACGCATCAACAGCAACGCAGCGGCACCGTCGGAGATCGAACTCGCGTTGGCCGCCGTCACCGTGCCGCCTTCGCGGAACGCCGGCTTGAGTGTCGGGATCTTGTCCAGTCGCGCCTTGGGCGGCTGCTCGTCATGGGCAATCAGGTGCAGTTCCTTGCCGACAGTGACCTGCACCGGAACGATCTCGGCGTCGAAATGCCCTTCTGAAATGGCCTGCTGGGCGCGGGTCAGGGAAGCGATGGCAAACGCATCCTGCGCCTCGCGACTGAAACCATTGTTCTGCGCGCAATCCTCGGCGTAGGTGCCCATCAGGCGGCCCGGCTCATAGGCGTCTTCCAGACCATCGAGAAACATGTGATCCAGCACACGACCGTGGCCCATGCGATAACCGCCACGGGCGCGGTCCAGCAGATACGGTGCGTTGGACATGCTTTCCATGCCGCCTGCCACGACAACGCTTGCACTGCCCGCCATCAGCAGATCATGAGCCAGAATGGTGGCCTGCATACCCGAGCCGCACATCTTGTTGAGCGTGGTGCACAGCGTGGCCTTGCCCAGACCCGCGCCCAGCGCGGCCTGTCTGGCGGGCGCCTGACCGAGGCCTGCGGGCAGCACGCAACCGAACAGGACTTCTTCAACGTCACGGGGGTCGATACCGGCACGCTCTACGGCGGCGCCGATGGCCAGCGAGCCCAGGCGTGTGGCACTCAGGCTCTGCAGTTCGCCCTGAAAACCGCCCATGGGCGTGCGGACAGCACTAACGATGACGACAGGATCTTGAGCAGGGTTTTGGGCAGGGTTTTGATGAGGGGTTGTCCTTTCGATGGACATGGCTATCTCCAGTCTTGTTGTTATTGGATCGCTGAAATCATCAACCTGCGCGCAGCACGACGCAATGGTTGAAACAGGCAGATTAGCGGGTAACGGCGCGGACGTTGAATCTTCGGGGTCATCCGACGGGCCTTTCACTTGCCCGCGAATCTCTTGACAGCCATGCGGTCTGAAGGTGACTGACGCCACGCCGAGGAACCGGACAATGTCGCTACACCCAATGCGCCTCGTGCTTTCGGGCCTTCTGATGCTGGCGCTGAGTGCATGTACCCTGCTGCCCAATCGCGATCCGTTGACCATCAGTGTGGTGGGCATCGACCCCTTGCCGGGTCAGGGACTGGAGTTGCGCATGGCGGTGAAGCTGCGCTTGCAGAACCCAAACGAGACCGCCATCGATTACAGCGGCGTGGCGCTGGATCTGGATGTGAACGGTCGGTTGCTGGCGTCTGGCGTCAGCAACCAGCGCGGTTCCATCGGCTCGTTCTCCGAAGCAGTTCTGGTGGTGCCGGTCAGCGTCTCGGCCTTTGCGGCCCTGCGCCAGGCGCTCGGCCTGAGCCAGACCCAGCGACTGGACAACCTGCCCTATACGCTACGCGGCAAGCTGGCCGGCGGCCTGTTCGGTACCATGCGTTTCAAAGACAGCGGCACGCTGGACCTTCGGCAGGCGGAAGGCGATCCCTGGTGATCGAAGGCCAGGGATAACGCTGTCTGCCTGATTGTGTGACGGCTTACTTGGCCGCCGCCATCAGGCGATTGACTTCACTGCGTACCATGTTGGCGTATTCCGGCGGGCTCATGGTGTCCAGCTCGGAGCGAACCCACTCCGACCATTTACCCTTGCGCTTGGCACGTTCGCCCATCAACCGCGCTGCCTCGCCCTTGGCCTTGCCGAGATTGCTCTGCCACAGGTCGAACAGGCGGGATTTTTCATCTTCGATAGCGGCGCGTTCAGGAAGGGGCCGATTGGCCAGATTGAAACTCATAACGTTCACCTACGACTAAAAACGGCTGCATCTTACACCCGTAATGGTGTTTCTTTGCAGAGCCCTGCGTCAGGTCATTCAAGCCGGTGCAACTTTTCGCGAGGACCGATACTCCATTGATCACTATTGCCATCACTTGAAAAGGAAAATGCCATGGCTCGCAAGACCTCTGCCCAAACTGCTGCCGATCAGATCAAGGATCAGGCGTTCAGCGACCTGCAGGCACTGATCGAGGAATCCGACAAGCTACTCAAGGACAGCGCAGCGCTGGTAGGCGAGGACGCAGAGACCCTGCGCGCGCAACTGAGCCTGAAGCTCAAGCAGGCACTGGATTCGGTGGCGAGCGTGCGTGATCGCGCCAAGCCGGCGGTGGATGCGACCGAGACTTACATCGGTGGCCATCCATGGCAGACCGTGGCCATTTCTGCCGGCTTCGGACTGGTCGTGGGCTTGCTGCTGGGCCGTCGTTGATCGACACACCGCACCAGGCGTAAAAAAGGGCGTGATCGCTGCACAGCGATCACGCCCTTTTGCTGTCTGGTGCCTCAGCGGGTGTACTGCACCACCGAAGGCGTGGCAAAACGGTGTGATTTGCTGACCTTGGCCTGCAGGGCGACACGCTGCTCTTCGGCTTCGGCCTCGCTCGGGTAAGGACCGAGCAACATTTGCTGCTTGCCGTCGATCGTGACGATGACGGGCACATAGCTGCGCTCGAGCAGCCAGGCACTGGTATCGCTGACCGCCTCTCTGGAGTTCATCTGGATAAACCACTGCGGGCCGGTAACCGGCGCCGTCTGAACCGTGTCCTGGGACTTCTCCCGGGCAGGAGTTCTGGAACCGCCTGCATCGCATCCGGCCAGTGCCAGCACCGCCATGATCATTACCGTCTTGCGCACGTGAGTCTGCTCCTCGTCTGAAGTGGCGCGAGTCTAGCATTCCCGGCGCGTGGATCGAGTGGCTGTGTCGAGGTGACGCAGGTCGACCGCCCTTCCCGCAAACGCCCGGCCAGACTGAATATTGGCGAACGCGCCAATCATTTGCCTACCGGTCATCATGTAATGAAATATTTCTTTGGCATAAAACCCGTCTTTCACCTGTCAAACCTCTCGCGACCATGTTGACCGGTGGCTTGCTGCTATCGGTGCATTACTACAGGAGTTTCACATGTGCGATAGACATCCCCTGCATTGCTTCATTCCGCCTTACATGCTCGAGCATATGGCGCAGTCCTCACAGCCCGGTATCAGCGCACGGGCCATCGCCAACCTGACCGGCAGCTCCGCATTCCTGGCTTCGCGCCTGACCGCCCGGACGATGCCGTCGATGCATGCCATAAAATCACCGAGCGGCACCAAACACCGGGTGATCCACGATGCCAAAGGCACCGATCAGTTGCCGGGTAAAGTGGTGCGTTCCGAAGGCCAGAAGGCCACCGGCGACAAGGCCACCGATGAAGCCTATGACGGTTCGGGTGATGTCTACGATTTTTATCAGCAACTGTTCGAACGCAACTCACTGGACGATGCAGGCATGGCGCTGGTCTCGACCGTGCATGTGGCCGAAGTCGATTTTCAAGGCGATTACGTGCCCCTCAGCAACGCGTACTGGAACGGCAGCCAGATGGCCTATGGCGATGGCGACGACCTGGTCTTCAAACGTTTCACGGGCAGTCTGGAAGTCATTGGCCACGAACTGACGCATGGCGTGCAGAGTTTCACGTCCAATCTGGAATACCGTGGCCAGTCGGGTGCCTTGAACGAACATTTCGCCGATGTCTTCGGCATGCTGGTTCGCCAGTGGAAAGAAGGCACCAGCGCCGAAGAATCGGACTGGGTTGTTGGCAAGGAACTGCTGGTCCCTGCCCCGACCCGCCGCGGGATTCGTGACATGGAGAAACCCGGAACCGCTTACGCCAACGACCCGGATCTGGGCGACGACCCGCAGCCCGCCACCATGGCTGACCTGTACACCGGTGCCAAGGACCGGGGCGGCGTGCATATCAACTCGGGCATTCCCAATCGCGCTTTCGTACTGGTCGCCAAGGCGCTCGGCGGAAATGCCTGGGAAGTGGCAGGCAGAATCTGGTATGAAACAATGCTGGAGCTGGCATCGGACAGCCAGTTCGCCGATTGCGCCAGAATCAGCATAAAGGTCGCCAGCGACCCCCGTTTCGGTGCAGACGCCAAAAAAGCCGTTCAGGCCGCCTGGAAGAAGGTCGGGGTCAAGGTCTGAACATTGAGGAGGTGTAGCGATGAAGGTGTGTCTGGTCCAATCGGGCGGTTTTGCCGGCGCGATAAAACGGTGTGAGGTGGACACCTCCACCCTCGAACAACCCGAGGCCGAACAGCTTGAACGGCTGGTGAGTGACAGCGGACTGAACAAGTCGGGGGAAGCCTTCAATGAAGACGGACGCGACCTGAATCAGTACGAAATCACCATCGAGGACGATACCCGAGCCATCTGCATGACCTTCGACGAGCACAGCGTCCCTCAGGCTGCGCGGCAGCTGTTGGGCTATCTCAAACAACGCGCCAGACCAGGCAAGCCTTGACGGTGGCCCGTCAGCACTGCCCTGTTCAGAAGCATGGACAGTGCTGACAACGGTGCCATTGGCTACATGGGGCAATCCATAGATAATGGCCCGATGACATGAACCACCGCCAGCCTCCGCGGTCAATCATGCAGCCCTGCAGGGTTGTGACGGGACGCACAGAAAAAAACACTGCACAGCCAATAAAGAGGTATCTTTCCGAACCTCCGATCTTCCACCCAGAACTCTGCATCAACGGCGTCGATGAGCACTGTGCATTCCACGAGACACCCACCGGACCTGATCATCTGCGAACACTGCGATTCGTTGTATGAAGCCCAACCGTTGAAACCCGGCGATGCCGCGTTCTGCCTGCGTTGCCGCGCAGTGCTCGGCCGGGGACGGCGCATGAGCATCGAGCAACTGCTGGCCCTGACCATTGCTGCCGCGATCTTCTTCGTCTTCGCCAACATCTTTCCGGTAATCAGCATCAGCATGAAAGGCCTGACCAACGAGGTCACGCTCTGGCAGTCGGTCGAGGCGCTGGCCCAGGGACGCATCACCATCATTGCTCTGGTAGCAGGCGTCGCGATCATCTTCGCCCCGCTGCTACAGATCGCCCTGCTGTTCTGGGTGCTGCTGCATGCCAACAGGGGCGTCATCGCGCCGGGCTTCAAGACCTGCATGCGCGCACTGGAACACCTGCGCCCCTGGAGCATGCTGGAAGTGTGCATGCTGGGCATTCTGGTGGCGATCATCAAGCTGGCAGGCATGCTCGATGTGCACCCCGGCGTAGGGCTCTGGGCCATGGCGATGCTGATGGTGCTGATCCTGCTGATCGCCAACAAGGGGATTCGTGACCTATGGGACGAACTGGGAGTCAAGGCTGAATGAACGGCATCCCTTTCGCCCATGAACACAAACTGTGCCTGTGCCACACCTGCGGTTACGCCTGTCAGGAAGACGCCAGCCGCTGCCCGCGCTGCGATTCGCCGGTGCACCGACGCAAGCCCAACAGTGTCGTTCGCACCTGGGCCTACCTGATCGCCGCGCTGATTTTCTACATTCCGGCCAATACATTGCCGGTGATGTACACCTCACTGCTGGGCAACAGCAGCCAGAACACCATCATGAGCGGCGTCATCGAGTTCTTCGAAAGCGGCTCGTGGGACATCGCCATATTGATCTTCGTGGCCAGCGTAGTCGTGCCGTGCATCAAATTTCTGGTGCTGGGCATGCTGCTGATCACCTGCCAGCGCCGCAGCCGCTGGGCCATGCGCGAACGCGCCCGTCTTTACCGGTTCATCGAACTGATCGGCTACTGGTCAATGCTCGATGTACTGGTCGTCGCCCTGGTGGCATCCCTTGTGCAGTTTCGTGAGCTGAGCACCATCGAGCCGCGGATCGGCATTCTGTTTTTTGGTTTGGTTGTGGTGATGACGATGTTCGCCGCCATGAGTTTCGATCCCCGGCTTATCTGGGACGCAGAGGTTGAAGATGTCTGACAATACCCTCCCCCCTTCTGCTTCGATGCCCCGCCCCGAGGTTAAGCGGCGCCGCGTGCGCATTTCGCTGATCTGGCTGGTGCCTATCGTCGCAGGGCTGATCGGCCTGTCCATGGCCTTTCATGACTGGATGAACATCGGCCCGAGGATCACCGTGAGTTTTCTCACGGCAGAAGGTCTTGAAGCCAACAAGACTCAGGTCAAGTACAAGAACGTGGTCATTGGCATGGTGACCGACATCACCCTCAGCGATGACCGCACCCATGTGCTGGCCACCATTGAGCTCAATAACACTGCGCACCCGTTTACCCGCATCGACAGCCAATTCTGGGTCGTACGGCCGCGCATCGGTGCACATGGCGTATCGGGCGTCGACACCCTGCTGTCCGGTGCTTTCATCGGCGCGGATGCGGGCAGCGCGCAGGACACCAAGAATGAGTTCACCGGTCTGGAAACGCCGCCCCCGGTGACGTTCGGCGAAAAAGGCAAGCGCTTCATTCTGCATACCGACGACCTTGGGTCGCTGGACATTGGCTCGCCGATCTATTTCCGCCGGATTCAGGTGGGTCAGGTGGTCGGCTATGAACTGTCCAAGGATGGCCGTGGCGTCGATATCCAGATTTTCATCAGCTCACCCAATGACCAGTACATCACCACCGATACCCGTTTCTGGAACGCCAGCGGCGTGGACGTCACCGTGGGCGCATCGGGCCTCAAGATCAATACTCAGTCGCTGACCTCGATCATCTCCGGCGGCGTGGCATTTCGTGAACCCAACTGGAGCCCGGACTCCAAGCCGGCCGACGAATATGCCGAATTCAAGATATTCGACGATCAGGCCACCGCGCTGGCCCCGCCAGACGGCGAGCCCCGCTACATCCGTATGCGCTTCAATCAGTCGCTGCGCGGCCTGACCGTCAACTCCCCGGTCGACTTCCTGGGGGTCAATATCGGCAAAGTGGTCTCGGTGGATCTGGACTACGACCCGGCCACCAAGACGTTCCCAGGCATCGTCGGCGCAGTGATCTACCCCAAGCGCCTCGGTGCAGCGGAATCCAAGCTCCAGGAACTGGGCGGCAAGGGCGACGAAGATGAACAGTCGGCCAGGGTTCTGGGCGCATTCGTCGCCAACGGACTGCGTGCGCAGGTTCGCAACGGCAACCTGCTGACCGGCCAGCTGTACATCGCCATGGAGTTCGATCCGAAGGCACAGAAGGTGACGTTCAACCCCAAAGCCCGTCCGCTGGAGATACCGACCGTGCCGGGCAGCTTCGACAAACTGCAGGAACAATTGCAGGCGTTCGTCGAGAAACTCAGCAAACTGCCGATCGATCAGTTGGCCGCCAACCTCAATGGCAGCCTGAGCGAGCTTCAGAAGACCCTCAAACAGGTCAACAGCAGCATCCTGCCGCAAATGCGTGGCACCTTGCAGCAGGCGGAAAAAACCCTCGGGACCGCCAACGACTCGCTGGCCGAAGACTCACCTGCGCGTCAGCAACTGGGCCAGGCAATGGATGAAGTACAGCGCACAGCCCGCTCGGTTCGCGTGCTGACCGACTTCCTCAGCCGCCATCCCGAATCGCTGATCCGCGGTCGTACCGGCGATGCTGCCCCGCGTTCATTCAATGCACCCTCTTCATCCCGAGCCATTGCGGAGCCGAACCAATGACCCTGCGCCTTAAACTGGCAGCCCTGACCGCTGCGCTGGGCATCAGTGCCTGCACCTCGACCCAGACTCATTACTACACGCTCATCGCTCCGATGGCGTCGAACACCGCTGCGGCCAGCCAGGCCGCGCCGTTCCAGTTCGAAATGCTGCCGGTGATCATGCCGGTACAGGTCGACCAGCCGCCGCTGGTGGTACGTCAGGGTGATGGCAGTCTGGCGATACTCGATACCGAGCGCTGGGGCTCGCCGCTGGGCGACGAATTTCATGACGCGCTGACGCCTCAGCTTGAGCGCCGCTTCGGCAGTCGCGACATGGCAGGGCTTCCCAAGAATACCGAGCAGCCCCTCTTGTCCATCCGCACGGACGTGCGGCGCTTCGAATCGGTGCCCGGCAATTACGCGCTAATCGATGTGGTCTGGACCCTCACCCAGCGCAGCGCAGGCGCAACAGCAGGCAGCAAACGCACCAACCTGACCTGCAGCAGCGTGATCCGTGAACAGGCGGGAGCAGGCATGGAAGGCCTGATCATTGCGCACCAGAAAGCCGTTGGCCGTCTGGCGGAGAAGATTGCCGGCACCGCTGAACGTTGGGCCCAGCAGCCCACTGCACGCTGCCTCTGACTGCACAGATAATCGAGGCCTTGAACGGCCTCGATCAGTTCTTTGAAACGCTAGACTGAAGCCTGCTGAAACAGTTCAACTAAGTACAAAACGATATCATTTCGTTCAAACCCTCTATTACAATGTGCCAGCATTATCAGGCGCTTGCCTGAAGTTGCGCACGCGCTCTACGGCGTAATGGAACCGGAACGAGCTCCGGTCGTTGTCATACACGCTGGTCGGCAAACCTTAATTATTGCGGTACTGCCGAGACAATGTCGGTGGACGGTGTCTTGAGGACAGATATATGACAGGAATTGGTCCACGACTTAAACGGGAACGGCTGCGGTTGAAGCTCTCCCAGAGTGCACTCGGTGCCATTGGGGGCGTCGAAACCAACGCCCAGGGCAACTACGAAAATGGTATACGCTCTCCCAGGGCCGACTACCTGTCACGCATCTCGGATGCTGGCATTGATGTCACTTACGTTGTTACCGGGTTCAGCCTTGAACGTTCTACCCCGCAGATAGAAACCCACGGAAACACGCACTCGGAACGGCTGAATCGCGTACTTGGTCGTCTGCACGGCAGCCTGCACGAAGTGACCCAGAACCTTTATCACGTCACCCGACTGGTCGAAGCCCGCTCCGATGACGAGAATCTGGACAGATCACATCTGGAAACCATCAAGGGCGATGCCGAAGCGATCACCCTTGCCGCTGTACGCCTCATCTACATGACCTCCAGAATAAAGTAGCCTCGTAGAATCCGGTTACAAAGCCGGGCCGCAACAAACGACCATTCACCCCTTCGCTTACAGGCATAGCCGACACCACCGCTATGCTTGATCACTCAGGCAAGTGCACCTCGGGCACTGACTGGGCGTCCTTGAGCCGCCCGGTCGATCTCCTCACATGCCATACCGTTGCCGATCTTCGCAGTCAGGGTGCCTGCCTCTCCAATCTGTCAGGAAAGGACACCTATCATGCACACCCCAACCGATCTGCAAGTCATCAAGGCCAGGCAGAGAGAAGCCTGGAGCTGCGGCGACTACACCGTCATCGGCACCACGCTATCCATCACCGGCGAGCTGTTGGCTGAATCCTGCGATTTGAACCACGACGAATACGTGCTCGACGTCGCTGCCGGAAACGGCAACGCGACACTTGCAGCCGCACGACGAGGCTGCATCGTGACGTCTACCGATTACGTAGGCGCACTTCTGGAGCGAGGCCGGGAACGGGCACGCGCCGAGCATTTCGACGTAGCGTTCCAGGAAGCCGATGCAGAAGCGCTGCCGTTCGAGGACGCAACATTCGACGCCGTGCTATCGACCTTTGGCGTGATGTTCACGCCGGATCAGGAACAGGCTGCGACAGAACTGACGCGGGTCTGTCGGCCAAACGGTCGCATCGGATTGACCTGCTGGACGCCAGAAGGCTTCGTCGGTCAGATGTTTTCAACGCTGGCCCGCCATGTCCCGCCTCCCGAGGGTGCGGCAAAGCCGTCGAACTGGGGCGTAAAGGGCCATATTCACCAGATGTTCGCACGCGAGGCTGCTGAAATCCGCAGCAACCTCAGACTGTTCAACTTTCGTTACCGGTCAGCAGAACACTTCGTAGAGATATTCAGCCGCTGGTACGGCCCGGTGCACAAGGCATTCAAGGCGCTTTCCAAGGTTGAGGCAGATAATCTGAAGACTGATCTAACCGAACTGCTCACCCGGATGAACCGCTCTTGCGGAAAGTCGCTGGTCGTTCCAGCGGAGTATCTGGAGATCGTGATCACTCGCAATTGACGCGCCAGGGATGCCTGCGCCACTTGTCCTGAAAGAAATCGATGAAGGTTCGGATTCTGGGACTGAGGTGTTTTCGGTCCGAATACAACAGGTATATCGGCTCGACGACCTCTGGACTGAAAGCATCCAGCACTGTCACGAGCGTACCGGCCTGCAGGTCCTGGCTGACATGGAAGTCAGCCAGCCTGACGATGCCGGCGCCCGAGAGCGCCATGTCACGCAGCAGGTCGCCCTGGGTGAAGGATGCACGTGCGGTGACCGGGACCGAAACGCCTTCGCCGTCCTGTAGAAACGACCAGGTGTTCCAGGGGCTGACAAAGCTGAAATTGAAGCAGCGGTGGTTCAGCAGATCGGTCGGGACCGTCGGGACACCGTGTCTGGTCAGATAATCCGGCGAGGCACAGATCAACCACTGACACTCCCCGATACGTCTGGCAATGCGCGACGAACTGGGCAGAACGCCGCTGTGAATCGCGATATCCAGGCCGTGCTCGAAGTGATCGACGAATTGCGCACCCAGTTGAATCTCCACGTCCAGCGCGGGATAGCAATCCAGAAACTCCGGAAGCCATGGCACGATCTGGTGCCTGGCGAATGAAGTCATGGTATGGATACGCAACGTACCACTGACCCGGGACGGCAATGCCTCGGCCAGCGAGTCGGCCTCGTTCATGGCATCAACCACCGCTCTGGCACTGAGCAGATAAGCGGCACCTTCTTCAGTCAGGGTGAGCATTCGCGAACCGCGCTGGAAAAGCCTGACCTGAAGCCGGTTTTCCAGGCGCGAGATCAGTTTGCTGACAGCAGACGGTGTCATCTGGTGCTGACGGGCCGCGGCCGAAAAACTGCCAGATTCGGTGGACCAGATGAACGCCAGCATCTGGGAATAATGATCCATGCACGCTCCTGCCGATTGAAAGACTGTTTGAATGGTTCCAAAGGACAAAACGCGCCGAAGCGCGTTCAGCCACTGCATCCACATCTAGCGGATGAACTGCTCGATGTAATCCGCCGGCAAGCCCAGCGAAGCGTAGTGGGCCCGAGCCGCCTCAAGTTTGGTGAACACGTCCTCATAGGCTACGGCGACACCCTGAGGATCGACATAGGTGTAACCGCCCTGCACGTGAAACCAGGTGATCATCTCTTCGACGTCTTCGGGAACGAACAGGGTGTGGGTTTCGCCGGGTGGCTCATAGGCAAAGGAGCCTTCTTCAGCCACCCAGTCGTGCTCCAGATAATACCAGCGACCCTTGAGAACGATTGCGTGCACGCCCCCGCTGTGACGATGGCGCGACAACACGCCGGCCTGCCGCACGCGCAACAGATTGATGTAATAACCACCGGCAGTATTGAGCAGCAGCGGCTTGAACGATACGGTCCGGGTCACCGGCACCCAGAGTTCGTTATCCTCCAGCCACTGGGTCATCACACCTGGGTGGACCATGTCCGGCGTCATGAACGGAACTTGAGGCAGTTGATAGGGAACGGCGAGTTCATCAGGCTTGATCGGGGTATTCACGGTGCATCCTCTCTGTTGATATTCCGCAGATCACGATCAGCGTCAAACGCTGTGACCTCGGCTGACAAAAAGGTTAGAGCAGCACCTGTGCACTGAAAACAGCTGGCGGGGCACAGCTGCTGTGACGTCAGTTCACAGCTGGGCGGCCTGTTTCACACCTCACTCTCACTTACGGACATCGCCTCGAATAGCCCAGACGACCGCATGCGATTTTCAATTGCCGGGCATTGCCGGTAATGTGCCGATACCGAAACATACCGAAAGCACCCAGAAATGCCGACCAGCACCCGATTTGCAGTCTCTGTCCATACCCTCTCCGTGCTTGCCGTTCGCGGCGGGCGTCCTGTGCGGTCGGAGGATCTGGCTTACAGCGTCAATACCAGCGCGGTGGTTGTGCGGGGGATTCTGTCGCGCCTGACTGCAGCCGGACTGACCACTTCGCAGCTCGGCGCAGGAGGCGGCGCACTGCTTGCGAAGCCTGCCGAAAGCATCAGATTGCTCGATGTGTACAGAGCCGTGGAGGACTCGGAAATATTTTCCCTGCACCGCACGCCACCGTGTGAAAACTGCGCCGTCGGCGGCAACATTCTTGAGGCCCTGCGGCCCGCATTGACACGCGCACGTGAAGCGCTGGAATCCGAGCTGGCCGCCGTCAGCATTGCGGACATTGCCAGTGAAGTCGCAAGACTGGGCAAGTTCGAGATACCGTTCGAACTGTAAAAACAGTCGCCCGCCCGCTCCTTCTAAAAATTGAAGACAAACCCCAAAGCGCAGATAACTCAAAAATAAGTGTTGATGTGTCGGTTACACATATATACGATGAGGTCTCACTTGATCGAGCCAACGTTCGATCATCAGGGCGTCCGGATTCAACCTGAGCCCCTTCTCGAAAAGACAGGAATTAGCATGACGACGATAGGCATTCTCGGTTCTGGCGCCCTAGGCTCCAACGTGGCACGCGCGCTGGCCAATGCAGGCGTTTCGGCAATGATCGCGAACAGCCGCGGTCCGCAGTCGTTACAGGCGCTCATAGACGAAACCGGCCCGCTGATCAAAGCCGTCACGGCTGAAGAAGCGGCCAGTGCCGATGTCGTGCTGATCGCCCTGCGCTGGAGCGCTCTGCCTCAGGTACTGGGCACACTGCCTGCCTGGAACAATCGCATCGTGATTGACGGCACCAACGCGGTCGAGTTCCTCGATCCTCAATCCCCGGATGCAACCGACCCGAGCAACCCGCTTGCCGCCTACGGCATCAAGGCCATTGACCTTGGCGACAGGCATTCGAGTGAAATCGTCCGTGATCTGGTGCCTGGCGCACGGCTTGTCAAAGCCCTGAATCACCTGGACGTACAAGTGCTCACACAACCGGAAGTCGCGGGCGGGCAACGTGTGCAGTTCTATTCTGGCGACGACGCTGACGCCAAGGGCGTGGTACGCGGGATCCTAGAAAGCGCGGGTTACTTCCCGGTTGACTTGGGAGCGCTGGACGTCGGCGGAAGGCTGGCCACCCTGCCCTTCGGCCCGCTGGCCGCCATCAACTTCGTCAGAATCCCTTGAGACCCGTCTGTTTATCCATTAATTGACTGCGCAGGAAACTCGTTCATTCGCAGCTTCTCCATGACCAGCTCTATGAACGCAGAAACCGCCAGTGGCAAATGCTGGCGGCTCGGGTATAAAACGTGGAGACCATGGCTGGTGCGCTGATACCTGGGCAGTATCGGCACCAGTCGACCGGCTTTGAGGTCGGAAGCGATCAGCGCCATTGGCAGCAGTGCAATCCCCAGCCCCGCCAGCGTCGCCCGGCGCAGTGCCTGAGCTGTGTTGGCATTGAACCGACTGGCGAGCTGCACGGCATGCTCGGTGCCTTGCGGCCCGACCAGCCGCCAGGTCGTCAGCCCGCTGGGATGGCCAGTACTGACGCAGTAATGATCAATGAGATCCTCCAGCCCTTCGGGCATGCCATGTGCCTGAACGTAACCTGGGCTGGCAACCATCCCTTCCGTACCTGCCGGAATCAATTGACGGCCGACATAACCCGAGTCCAGCAATGGCCCGCCCCTGAACGCAATGTCCAGACGCTCGGCGATCAGATCGGAGCGTGCATCGGCAAGGACGAATTCCAGCTGCACTTTCGGGTATCGGGCAAGAAAATCGGCAACCCACTGCATCGAAAAAAAGTCGAAGAAATCAGCCATCGCGGCAACCCGCACCTTGCCGCTGGGGATTTCGCCGCTTGAAACGATTCGCTCCCCTGCATCGATCAGACCATCCACCGCCTCTTTGCAGCGCTCGAAAAAATCCTGCCCCGTCTGTGTCACGACCAACTTGCGCGTGGATCGCTGCAACAGTCGCGCGCCCAGCTGTTCCTCGAGTTGCTGAACGCGGCGGCTCACCGTATTGGAAGGCACGCCAAGCTGCCTCGCGGCCTGCGCGAAGCTTCCGTTGCGTACCACTTGGACGAACAGTGCGACGTCATTGAGGTCAAGCATCTGCCGATCGATTCCCTTTAAATATGGATGGGTCCATCCCGACTATACCAACTAATCAACCAATCAATAGGCGCATATGCTTGGCTCAAGGCGATAAAGCCTCCTTCATGAGGATTCCACCATGCCACGTCATTCCGCAGCTTCCGTTGCCGTGAACACCCTTCCACGTCGGGTCATTCATCGCACCAAGGGCACCCGCCAGGGGCCGATCACCCGCCTGATGAGCCCTGGCGATCTGGGTCAGCACCTCAAGCCGTTCGTCTTTCTCGATCATTTCGGTTTCAAGCCCGAACCTGGCCAGAAAGGCTTTGGCATGCACCCACACTCCGGCATCGCCACCTTCACCTACATGATCGAAGGCGAAGTGGCATATGAAGACACCACGGGGAAATCCGGCGTGCTGCCCGAAGGCGGCGTGGAATGGATGAGCGCAGGCAACGGCGTATGGCATGACGCCAAACCCGTCAACAGTTCGCCGATGACAGGGTTCCAGCTCTGGGTTGCGCTGCCGGCTGCTCAGGAAAACGGGCCGGCCCTGAGCGTTTACCTGGACGCGTCAAAAATCCCCCAGCAAGGCCCTGCACGTGTGCTGCTGGGCGAATACGGAACTGCCAAAAGCCCCGTTCCCGCACCCGAGGGTATGAACTACCTGGCGGTCACCCTCAAGGACGGCGAGCACTGGCGCTACACGCCCCCTGCTGGCCACACCGTGGGCTGGCTTGCGGTCAATACGGGGCAGCTGAACGCCAACGGTCTGATTGAGACGGGCGAACTCGCCGTGTTCGAAGAGTCGGACCGGGCGATTGATCTGGTTGCTCATGGCGATACGTCGTTCGTGCTCGGTTCAGCCATCAAGCATCCGCACGATCTGGTGATGGGCTACTACTCGGTGCACACCAGCAAGGCGGCGCTTGATCAGGGCGAGAAAGAGATCAAACGCATTGGCGCCTTGCTGCGCCAGGAAGGTCGATTGGGGTAAGCGCCTGGCCAGCGAGCTCGTCAGGCAATTCTGTCCAGCTCGGCCAATAGCTCAGGGGGAATCACCAGGCCACTCGCACTGAGGTTCTCCCTGAGATGCGCCACCGAGGACGTCCCCGGAATCAGCAGGATATTGTCGGCACGCCGCATCAACCAGGCCAGCGCCACGCATAGCGGTGAAGCGCCCATTGCCGCGGCTACGCGTGAGAGCGTTTCAGACTGCAACGGCGTGAAACCTCCCAGCGGGAAGAACGGTACATAAGCAATCTTCTGCCTGCCCAGTTCCGCAATCAGTGGCTCGTCGACCCGATGGGCCAGGTTGTAGTGGTTTTGCACGCAGACAATATCCGCGATGCCTTGAGCTTCCCTTACCTGTGCCCCTGTCACGTTGCTGAGGCCCAGATGACGGATGAGTCCCTGACGCTGCAGTTCTGCAAGTGCGGTAAACGATGCTTCTATGGAGCCTTCGGAAGGTGCCTGATGAGCACCCCATGCCCGAAAGTTGACCACATCCAGAACCTCCAGCCCGAGATTGCGCAGGTTGTCATGAACGGCGCGAACCAGTTCTTCAGGGCTTTGCGCCGGATTCCAGGACGCATCGGCCCCGCGCACAGCGCCGACCTTGGTGACGATGACGAGGTCCTCTGCATACGGGTGCAGCGCCTCACGGATCAACTGGTTGGTGACGTGTGGGCCGTAAAAATCGGCTGTGTCGATGTGGTTGACACCGGCCGCAACGGCTTCGCGAAGGACCGCGACCGCTGCCGCCGGATCTTTTGCCGGGCCGAACACCTGCGGACCTGCCAACTGCATGGCCCCGTAACCCATTCGGTTGACCCGTAGGTCGCCCAGCAGAAAGTTGCCTGTATTGTTCGGAATGCTCATCTGATGCGTCTCGCTTGAAGGTGTGAATCGCACTATAAGCGCCGAGCACTGCTACGATAATCGGGTGCAATCTGCACGGGTTGTACGGTATGGAGAACAATGAAAACCGACATTCAGGATTTGCTCGCCTTTGTGGCGGTCGTCAACGCCAAGGGCTTTCGTGAAGCGGCGCGCTTGAGCGGACAATCCGCCTCAAGCCTCAGCGACGCCATTCGCCGCCTGGAAACCCGGTTGGGCGTTCGGCTGCTCAACCGCACTACGCGCAGCGTATTGCCCACCGAAGCGGGCGCTAAACTGATGGAGCGCATCGTTCCTGCACTGGGCGAAGTCGAATCGGCTTTGGACGTGGTCAACGACTTCCGTGACCGTCCCTCGGGTTCGCTGAAACTGAACGTGCCGCTCAGCGTCGCCCGACTGGTGCTGCCGTCGATCATCACGCCCTTTCTGCAGACTTACCCCGACATCCGCCTCGAAGTCATCGTCGAAGAAAGCTTCGTCGACATACTCGCAGCCGGGTGTGATGCGGGCATTCGTTATGACGAGCGACTGGAGCAGGACATGATCGCCGTGCCCATCGGACCGCGCACTCAGCGCTTCGCCACCGCTGCTTCGCCGAAATACCTCGACGCGAGGGGACGCCCCGAGCACCCTCGGGATCTGCTCGACCACGCCTGCCTGCGAGGCAAGTTCCCCAGCGGCTCGATCCTGCTCTGGGAGTACGAAAACCGGCACGAGATCGTCCGGGTCGATCCGACCGGCCCGATGATTTTCGGCATCGGCGGTGGTGTGGAGCTGGCCGTGCAGTCCGCCATTGACGGGCTGGGCGTCATCAACCTGTTCGATGAGTGGCTCAAGCCGTACTTCGCCACGGGTGAACTCGAGCCCGTACTTGAGTCATGGTGGCCGAGCTTTCCCGGGCCGTATCTTTACTACCCCGGACGTCGATACCTGCCTTCGCCCTTGCGGGCTTTTGTGGATTTCGTGCAGTCTCATCAGACTGCAGTACACCCATCCGATGCCTCTCAACAGTGACAACACAATGACTGAACGCCATTCACGCTTGCTCTACAGGAAACCCACGCACGCTGACTTGCCAGCGCTTTTCGACATTTACGGCGATCCACAAACCCACCTGTTCAATCCGGCAGGCCCGTTGCGCACCCTTGCTCATGCCGAAAAAGTCCTGGAGCGCTGGCTTGAGCATTGGTCCCTGCGGGGTTATGGCTGGTGGGCCGTTACTACTGAGTATTCGCCAGATCAGGTGATTGGGTTCGGCGGCATCGCACACCACGACTATCTGGGCGAGATGCGCGTCAATCTGGGTTATCGCTTCGCGGTTAGCGCATGGGGCAAAGGATTCGCTACGCAACTGGGTAAAGCGGGACTGGTCCACGCCTTCGAAACGCTGCAGTTGCCTGATGTCTACGGGCTGGTACGGCCTGATCATGCGGCTTCTATCAAGGTACTTGAGAAAATTGGCATGCAGCGCATTGGCATCCAGGATGACGTGCCAGGCAAAGCGCCAAGCCTGGTGTTCAAGGCAAGCGCCGACGCCTTCAAAGCCAGTCATGACCCTGTTGTCCATACCTAAAACCTTAACAAGCTGAATCGATTTTTCTTTCTTACGGAACTCACACCGCCGACACCGCCCTAAGCCTCACATCTGTACTGGCACGACGCTGGTCCCACGTGAAGGACTTTATATTCATGTCTTCAAGCATCACCTCGACAGCGGCAGGCCAGCCGGGTCGAAAGCAGGCTTCACCCGGCCGATTGATCTTCATTTCAGTACTCGTTGCAACCATGGGCGCACTCGCATTCGGCTATGACACCGGCATCATCGCCGGTGCATTGCCGTTCATGACGTTGCCCATGGACCAGGGCGGACTGGGGCTCAACGCCTATAGCGAAGGTCTGGTCACCGCCTCACTGATTGTCGGCGCCGCTTTCGGCTCGCTTGCCAGCGGTTATATCTCGGACCGTTATGGACGCCGCGTAACACTGCGTCTGTTGTCGATCCTGTTCATTTTCGGTGCCTTGGGCACGGCAATGGCCCCGTCGATTCCATTCATGATCGCCGCACGCTTTGTGCTCGGCATCGCGGTGGGCGGTGGCTCGGCGACTGTACCGGTGTTCATCGCCGAGATCGCTGGCCCGTCACGTCGCGCCCGGCTGGTCAGCCGTAATGAACTGATGATCGTCAGCGGTCAGTTGCTGGCCTACGTGCTGAGCGCCTTCATGGCAGCAGTGCTGCATACGCCGGGCATCTGGCGCTACATGCTGGCCATCGCGATGATTCCGGGCGTGCTGTTGCTGGTCGGCACCTTCTTCGTACCGCCCTCGCCACGCTGGCTGGCGTCCAAGGGCCGCTTTGACGACGCGCAGGATGTGCTGGAACAGTTGCGCGACACCAAGGAAGACGCCCAGCGCGAAGTCGATGAGATGAAGGCTCAGGACAAACAGGCTCGCAACCGTCCCGCAGTGAAGGACCTGTTGCGTCAGAGCTGGGTCATCAAACTGCTGCTGATCGGCGTTGGCCTGGGCTTCACGGCCCAGTTCACCGGCGTCAACGCGTTCATGTACTACACGCCGATCATTCTCAAGACCACTGGCATGGGCACCAACGCTGCGCTGACCGCCACCATCGGCAATGGCGTGGTTTCGGTGATTGCAACGCTACTGGGCATCTGGGCGATTGGCCGTTACGGTCGTCGGCATTTGCTGATGACCGGCCTGGTCATCGTGATCCTGATGCAGGCCGCGCTCGGCTGTGTGTTGCAGTTCATGCCGCAGAACCTGACCCAGAGCTATGCCGCCCTCGCCTGCATTCTGGTGTTTCTGCTGTTCATGCAGATGTGCATCTCGCCGGTCTACTGGCTGCTCATGTCGGAACTGTTCCCGATGCAGGTCAGAGGTCTGCTGACAGGCGTTGCCGTGTCGATGCAATGGCTGTTCAACGCGTCGGTGGCGTTCGCCTTCCCCATCGCGGTCGATGTCATCGGTAACCCGACCTTCTTCGTGTTTGCAGCGATCAACGTCGGCTCGCTGATCTTCGTCTTCCTCTGCCTGCCGGAAACCAAGGGCAAGTCGCTTGAGCAGATCGAAAAGCATTTGAAGAAAGAGCTGTGATTTTCCGCAGATGACTGCAGGGCATCAGCGCAGAAAGGTCTGCGCAGATGCCCTGCACGATCCCGGACGGGTGCTGCAACTTCCCGAGGCTACTTGCGCAGCTGATACGTGGCCCGATAACTGCCAGGTGCTGCCTCGAAGAAATCACGAAAGCGCTTTTGAAAATGCGGCAGGCTGACAAACCCGGTGGCCATGGCAATGTCGGTGATGGAACGATTGGTCTGCAGCACCAACTGCCGGGCTCGTGTCAGCCTCAGCTCGAGGTAGTAACGACCGGGCGCTGCACCGATGAAGCGATAGAAACGCCGCTCCAGCTGACGCTTCGACACGCCCGCGCACGCGGCAAGATCATCCAGACTCAGTGGCTCCTCAATGTTGTTCTGCATCAGTTCCAGCGCCACCTTCAAGGCCTGGGGCAGGGTCGGATCGGAGTCGACAGAGACCGCGCAGACACCACGGGCGTTCTCATGCTCGTCACACCCCAGAATCTCTTCCACTGCACGGGTCAGCGCGCTGCCCTGGGTGGTGCGCATGTACGCCAGCATCATCCGCAGCGAGCTGCTGGCGCCCGCACAGGTCAGACGATCACGATCAATCACATGGCTTCGGTCGCAGATACGGACGCCGGGATAGGCTTCGGTCATGATCGCCCGTCCATCCGGATGAAACGCACATTGGTAACCGTTCATGACCTGAGCCTCAGCCAGGAACCACGCGCCGTTCCACAGCCCGCCGATGCACGCCCCCATGGAGGCTGCGGCCTGAAGCTTGCGCCTCAGGCAAGCGTTGGTTTTCAACTCGACTCGCAGGCCGCCGACCACAATCAGCAGATCGAAACGGTCACGTAAACGCTCCACGTCCAGATCGGTAGGAATCGTGATGCCAAGATCGCTTCGCGCCACCCCGCCGTCCATTCCTGCCCTGACAATGTCGAACGTCGGACGGCTGCTCATCAGGTTTGCCGTCACCAATGCATCCATGGCTCCGGTGAAAGCCATCATGGAAAAATGATCCATGAGAATGAAGGCAACGCGTACCGCCGTTTTCGGGGTCGACTCATTTTTACCGAACGACGAATAGCGCAGATTCTGATCCTTCAGAACACTTTCAAACACGTAGGCCATGGCATTCAACCCTCCGAAATGCTGCTGAACTCAGGTTGAGCCGGGTTGTGTGACAGGTGACAGGAGAAGGTTCAGGAGCCCTTCGCAGTCCTGCTTGTCCACCAGGCTCGCCACGGCCTGCTCCAGCAACCGGCTGCGCGAAAGTCCCAGGCCAGGCTCCGAGAATGCGCGGAATTTATCAATGAATTCCTGGGCCGACATCGGGTTGGCCGGGTCGCCCTTCGCAGGCGTTGTCGGACTGCGCAGGACGGTGCCGTCCTTGAGCAGCACCGTGACCCGCGACAGGATCTCGTGGGGGAAGCGTTGCGACAGGTCGTCCGCCTCGCAGATGGTTATTTTCTGGCTGATACTCAGAATATCGGCGGCATGAATCGAAGCGCCGGTGACTTCGTCTGCACCGACTTGACCACGCGCGACCAGTGCCGCCACCGGGAATGCCAGCGCGTACTGTGCTTCATCGGCATTGTTCGGGCGATGTCCCTGCAATCTCACCGATTCATGAAACGTCTGAATCTCGATGGACTCGATGTTGTGCGGTGCAATCTGCGCGTGAACACTCATCAGCTGAGTCATTGCAGTCAGAGCAGGCTGCGCCCAGCGGCACACTGGCCACGGTTTGAAATATTGCTCATCGATCTCCCACGTCTCACCCAACCCTTCCCAGAAACCGGCAACAGACGCCGACTCGACCGTTGCCGCTGGCGCACCGGTCACGCCCGCCTGAGCCATCAGCAGCGCATTTATTCCAGCGTGCGCGCCAGCGCCGTGTGCGTCTCTGAGCATCGAAGGATGATCGACCAGCCGCATCATCGGGCATCTGGGCCCGAAGTACTCGGCGATCCCGAGCGCGTGATTGAACGTGTTTTCATCCAGTTTCAACAGCCGGGCGCCTGCACAGACGACGCCTACGCCGGAGAACGCACCCGATGCATGATATTCCGGTGCAGTCGCCATCAGCGCCCGACCGGCCCGTAGCGCAGTTTCATAACCCAGCGTCAGCAGGCACAGTAGCTCCTCGCCACTGATCGTCCTGCCGCGCTCGCAATACGCATCCACCAACGCGATGATGGCGGGAATGACTGTCGCACCGGCATGGCCCTTGGACGTGAAATGCCCTTCGTGCGCATCCAGACTGTCGACGCTGAAACCACCTGCCCAGGCAGCGCCCAGAGGATGCACCGAACGGCCATCGAACCACAGACGGCTGGCCAGCGAAACGGCAGGATAATGCGTTGCGGCATATTCCTTGAGCACTCTGCTGGTCTGATTGTCGCGAGCGGCAGCAGCGACACCGATGATATCCAGCAGACAGGTTTCAATCAGCCGCCGCGTGCCAGCAGGTGCATCGTTCAGCGTGAACTGCTGGACGAATGAATACAGGGACATGGGACGTCCTCTATGAACAGGCTATAAAAAAGGCCGCCCGCAAGGGCAGCCCATGAGTCGTCTCAACACTTATTTGGCGGCAGCGCGGGCGTCTGCCAGCCAGCCATCGTAGGCTGAACGGTGCGCTGCAATCCATTCAGCAGCGTGACGCCTGATATCAGCGGCGGACTTTTCACCGTTGTGCATTTTCAGATTCTGAGCACTCTCATCGTCCGTGGTGATCTGCATTTCAGACAGGAACTTCACCGCAGCCGGGTTCTTTTCGGCGAAGTCCTTATTCAATACCGCGCGAATCGTATCCACTGCGAAGCCAAGGTTTTTACCTTTGTACTGCGTGTTGACATCGTTCTTCCCGCCAGGCAGGTCAGTGCGCGGCACCGACAGCCAGACCACATCCCGTCCCTCGATCAACACACTGGAAATCCATTGAGGAACCCAGGTGAAGTAAAGAATCGGCTTGCCCTCGTTGAAGCGGGCAATAGTGTCGGCCATCAGCGCGAAGTAAGAGCCACGATTGTCAGTGACGGTTTTTTCAAGGTCATAGGCTTTCATATGGTGCTCGACGACGACCTCGCAGCCCCAGCCTGGGTTGCAGCCGGTCATGTCGGCCTTGCCGTCGCCATTGCTGTCGAACAATTTGGCGATTTCAGGCTTCTTCAGGTCTTCGACGGAGGTGATGTGGTACTGGTCCGCTGTTTTCTTGTCGATCATGTAGCCTTGCAGCACGCCCGGCATGATGGTGCCGACCTTTACCAGTGTGTCATCCCCTCCCGCTTTGGCGTAGAACGAGGCGTGCAGTTGCTCCCAGGCATGCACGGTAAAATCCGCATCGCCGTAAGACAGGGCGAGCATCATGGCCGGGTAGTCGGCTTCCTTGGGCGGCTTGACGTCATAACCCAGTTCCTTCAGACCGGCCATAGCGATTTCACCACGAAAACGCTCTTCGGAAATGGTCGGAAAAATAGGCGTGACCGACACCCCTTTCCCCGGTTGCTGACTTGCAGCACTGGCGAAGATCGGTGTAATCGCAATCGCCAGAGCTGCTACGCAATGAACCACTCTGGATTTGATACCGGGGCTTATGGAATTCATCAGTCATCTACCTTGCTGGATTGTGTGAGGGCAGGTATGCAGCGAATCAAACTGTTCCAACGTCCTTTGCCTGGCACTTAATGCTCTTTTAATGGCTCGGAAGGTTGTTTTGCGTCGGACGTCTTTCTGTGCCTGAACAGCAGGCCGACAGGACCTGTGTGGTACCAGCGTTCACCTTTCCTGATCGCATTGTTGCTGCGCTCCCCCATCGCCTGAGTCAGGCGATCCAGGAAGATGGCCAACAGCACCAGACCAACACCGCCCACGGTCGCCAGCCCCATGTCGAGGCGGCCGATGCCGCGAAGAACCATCAGGCCAAGACCGCCGACGGAGATCATTGAAGCGATCACCACCATGGACAGCGAGAGCATCAAGGCCTGATTCAAACCGGCCATGATGGTCGGCGCGGCCAGTGGCAGCTGGATCTTGACCAGCATCTGTCGCCGCGTGCAGCCAAATGCACGTGCCGCCTCGATCTTGTCTTCCGGCACCTGGCGAATCCCCAGGTTGGTGAGGCGGACCAGCGGGGCGACGGAAAAGATGATGGTGACCAGAACGCCCGGTACGTTACCGATCCCGAACAACATGACCACCGGCACCAGATAGACGAATGCCGGCAGCGTCTGCATGGCGTCCAGAACCGGACGCAGGATGCGTTCAAGCCGGTCACTGCGGGCGCACAGTACGCCGAGCGGAACGCCGACGATCACGCAGAACACCAATGAAGTGAGCACCAGTGACAGCGTGGTCATGGCATCACTCCACACGCCGATCAGTCCCAGTAGCGTAAGCGTCACGAAGCACAGCGCGCCGACGCGCTTCCCGCCTACCTGCCATCCCAGCAGCGTGGCCACAATGATGAAAATCGTGGGTGGAATGGACAGCAGGCCGTACTGAATGCCATTGAGGATCTGATCGACCGGCCAGCGAATCGAGCGGAACACTTCCCGAAAGTTATGCACCAGATAGTTGAGAATCAACTCGACCCATTGGCCAAGCGGAATGGTGAATGTTTGAAACGGATCGAGAAAACTGAAATCGGACATGGAAGTTACCTGATGGGCTGAGCCTTTGAATCGCTCAGTCGACGTTGTCAGTGACGGCTCATGGTCTGCAGCAGCAGACTTTTGGAAATGGTGCCCTTGAACAGGCCATCTCCATCCAGAACGGCCACCGGGTGCTCGGCGCTGGCCACGATGTGCAGAATGTCCTGCAGCGCGGCATCCGCCTGCAGCGTAGGCCTGCTCGAGTCAGCGTTGTAGGGATGCTCCGGGCTCAGTGTCGCCACGTCCCCTGCACGGAGAATCTTGGAGGCGTCAAAGCCTTTGAAGAATGCCCTGACATAGTCGTTGACTGGATTGCACAGCAGTTCCTGAGGCGTCCCGATCTGCACGATGCGCCCACCTTCCATGATCGCGATTCGATGACCGATGCGGATGGCTTCTTCGATATCGTGGGAGATGAAAATGATGGTGCGATGCTGCTCGGCCTGCAGGCGTATGAGTTCCCCCTGCATTTCGTGGCGGATGAGCGGGTCAAGTGCCGAAAACGCCTCGTCCATCAGCAGAATGGCAGGATCGTTGGCAAGCGCCCGCGCCAGGCCGACCCGCTGCTGCATCCCGCCCGACAACTGATGCGGATAACTGTATTCGTGGCCTTTCAAGCCGACTTGCCGAAGCGCTTCACGGGCACGTTCATGCCGCTCGCCTTCCGCAACGCCAGACACTTCCAGGCCGAAAGCGGCGTTGTCGATGACATTCATGTGCGGCATCAATGCGAACGACTGAAACACCATGCTCATGTCCTTGCGACGCACGTTCAACAGTGCTTCATCGGACAGACCGGTGATTTCCTTGCCGTTCAGGTGGATGGTGCCGCTGGTGGGTTCGATCAGTCTGTTGAACAGACGAACCATGGTGGACTTCCCGGAACCGGACAGGCCCATGATGACGAAAATCTCACCGCGTTTGACCGAAAAACTTGCGTCGAATACACCGACGACCTGACCGGTCCTGTTAAAGATTTCGTTTTTATCTGCGCCGCGTTTCAGCATATCCATTGCGACGTTCGGCTGTGGGCCAAAGACTTTGTAGATGTTGTTGACCGAGAGTATTTCGTCACCAAGACTCATAGTCCCTTCCTTTCTGCGAGCATTGTGAGAGACAGGAAAATAGCCGGGCTATATCCAGCCAGAATGAACATCTGGTATCGCGGCAGACAAACGTGATGAAGGGAAAAAACAGAGCATTGGGCGGACCTCTTATTATTATGTGCTGGCGGTCGGCTTTTCCTGGTTGAAAGCCGTGATGACAAAGTTATTACCTTGGTCCGGGTTCGTCTAACAACATTTCGTCCAGTCAATCAATAACGTCAGGTTATCGAGCAGCCCGGCTGCCTTTCGTCGTCATTACACAGCGTCAGAGGACGGCCAAAGCAGTTCATGTCTGTTTGAAGGCCAGCCCATCGGCTATTCTGCGCCGTGCATGGACCTGCACAGACACTGATGAGAGGCCTGATAGGCGGTTCGACACTCGTACGTTTTCGGCAAGACTGGATACCCCACGTTATGGTTAAGCACATCGATCCTGATAACACCCTGCTGAAAATGCCGTCGCTGAAAGCCGTGAAATCCTTCGTGGCTGCAGCCAAATATCAAAGTTTTACCCGTGCCGCCGAAGCCCTGTGCGTTACTCAGGCTGCCATCAGCCGCCAGATCAGAGAGCTCGAAACTTACCTGGGCGTCGAGTTGTTTCGGCGTGTCGGGCGAGCGGTCGAACTGACCGAAGCTGGCTCGGCGTTCTTCGATGCTGCGCAGTTGTCCTTCGTGAATATCTCTCAGGCCGCCAGACGCGTCGGCGCGCATCGGTCCGGCAAATCGGAGCTGACGCTGTGTTGCTCGCCCGCATTCGCATCCCTTTGGCTTTCACCCAAGCTGCCCGCGTTCTTCAGCGAGCATCAGGACATCAACCTGAATATCATCAGCACGCAAAACTTCCTGTCGATGGAGCCCGGCGTCACTCCGGATATCTTCATCACCAAGTTTTCCAGTTTTCAGGGTGGCTATCGAAGCTATCCGCTGTTTCATGACGTGATTTATCCGGTCTGCACC
The DNA here is from genome assembly GCF_900184295.1 of Pseudomonas viridiflava. NCBI lineage: Bacteria > Pseudomonadati > Pseudomonadota > Gammaproteobacteria > Pseudomonadales > Pseudomonadaceae > Pseudomonas > Pseudomonas viridiflava. Next base: position 2,590,619 of record NZ_LT855380.1, on the reverse strand, counting down.
CCACAGTACCGTGATCAGCACCCTGAGCTTTCCACTCTGGAAGGCTTGAGAGACAGCGCGCTGCTCAACCTGAGCCCCTATGGGAGGTCACAAGTGGCCGAACATATCGACTGGGGCGTATGGCTCGCCTTTCATGACACCAATATCGAGAAGCGCCCCAATGACCGGCCTCACGTGTTCAGCGCCAATGATTACAATGTCGTCCTCAATATGACGCTGGCCCATCAGGGGGTCGCGCTGGGCTGGAGCCATCTGGTCGCCGAATCGATCCAGAGCGGCGCGCTGGTTCGTCCGATCAATAATGAAGTGGTGCACAAGGACTCTCAGCATTACCTCGCTTTCAAGGAAGATAGAGCCAGCGACCCGGCCTGCTGCAAGCTGCGCGACTGGGTGCTCGCCTACTTCCAGACGCCGCGAGCCAACGCCCAAGGTGGCGCGTGACCCTCGAATAAATCGCGGCATGACCTGCCCGATCGATAACATTTGCTTATGCATTGCCGTACATAAATGTTTCTTGTTGCACGTCGATTTCTACACGTAATCTTCACAAAAGCCGTCGGGGCCCAGTGAAGGTCAGCGGCGAACGCGCATCGCTTCATACTCAAGGAGTGCAGGAAACGTGGATACTCGCTCAACGGTTTCGAAACTTATCGCTCAGCGCAAACCTCGCCATGCACTTCCGCAGGCGCTGTACAGCCATCCGGATGTCTACCAACAGGACCTGGATCAGCTGTGGCACAAAGACTGGATATTTGCCGGGCACACCTTCGAAATCGAAAAGCAGGGGCAATACATTTCATTGCAGATTGGCGAGTATCCCGTTGCCGTTGTGCGCGGCGCCGATGGCCAGATTCGGGCCCTTCACAATTCCTGCAGGCACAGAGGCTCCAAAGTTTGCCCGGAAGCGAAAGGCAAGGTCGCCAAGTTGGTATGCCCTTATCACAAATGGACGTTCGAGCTGGACGGCAGGCTGTTGTTTGCGGGCAACATGGGCGATGACTTCGACAAGTCCGAATACGGACTGAAGCCCGTTCACTGCGAAATCGTCGAGAGTTATATCTATGTCTGCGTGGCGACTATCGCGCCGGACTTTTCGGTCTTCAAGAACGCAGTAACGCCGTTCCTCGCACCGCATATTCTGGATGACTGCAAAGTTGCCTTTGAATCAAACCTGATCGAAAAAGGCAACTGGAAGCTGGTCTTCGAAAACAACCGCGAATGCTACCACTGCGACGGCACGCACCCGGAGTTGATGAACTCATTCGTCGAAAACCTTTCGGTAGCGGGTGTCGGCGGTGCGGATGATCCTGAGCTGGCCGCACACTGGGACCGTTGTGAAGCCGCCGGCATGCCGAGTCGACTGGTCATGGGCAAGGATGGACGCTTCCGTATCACACGAATCCCGTTGTCCTCGGGTGCCGTGAGTTACACCATGGATGGCAAGCCTGCGGTGAACGGCCGACTGGACAACAGTGGCGAAGCCGACATCGGCGCCCTGCTCTACTTCAATTATCCGTCTACCTGGAACCACTTTCTGGGTGATCACGCGCTGAGCTTCCGTGTGCTGCCGCTCGGCCCGAACGAGACGCTCGTCACCACCAAATGGATTGTCAAAAAGACTGCACAGGAAGGCGTCGATTACGATCTGGCCAGGCTGACCAAGGTGTGGCTGGCGACCAATGACCAGGACCGCACGCTGGTTGAAGGCGCACAGGTTGGCGTCAATTCGCCCGCCTACGAACCCGGCCCGTTCTCGTCCAAGGCTGAAAACGGTGTCTGTCAGTTTGATGACTGGTATTGCGACATTATGCAGACCCGACTCAACGATACGATCAAACTTAAATCGGTAGGCTGACGATCACGACAAGACGGTGTTTTGATAATACGCCGTCTTGTTTGTCACTGCAGTGCCGCGCACGTTTCGAATCAGACAAACACACGGTTTGTTTGCAGGCACTCTGCGCCCGATCGGCACGATGAAGCGTTAATAAACTGATCATCGATAGACACTCGCGATAACGAACAACTTGCTTATAAAGCCCAGGACCTCAAGGTCGTGTGCACTCTGACGTTCGGCCCTTACTATTCGGAGAACTCTCTCTTGAGATTCGAAGGCATCTACACACCCGCGGTAACACCGCACACGCCCGATGGCGACATTGACTGGAACGTATTTCCGCACGTTCTTGAGTCTCTGATCGAGGCGAACGTGCACGGCATCATCATCGGTGGCTCGACCGGCGAATATTACGCACAGACCGCCGAGGAACGCCTCAAGCTGGCGGCTCGTGCCAAGGACGTCATAGGCTCACGCGTCCAGTTGATCATCGGTACAGGCGCCATACGCACTGAAGATGCCGTGCTGTTTGCCAGGGACGCGAAGGCCCTCAAGGCCGACGCCATTCTGGTGACAACGCCGCCCTATGCCCTGCCGTCCGATCAGGAAAATGCCATTCATGCCCTGACCATCGACCGCGCCGCCAACATGCCGATCATGTTGTACAACTATCCCGGCCGCATGTGCGTACAGATGAACGAAGACTATCTCGCTCGTGTCGGCAAGTCCAAGAACGTTGTGGCGATCAAGGAAAGTTCGGGCGACATGGGGCGTGTACACCTGTTGGCCCGGGAGTTTCCTCATATCGCCCTGTCGTGCGGCTGGGACGATCAGGCGCTGGAATTCTTTGCCTGGGGCGCCAGAAGCTGGGTCTGCGCCGGTTCTAACTTCCTGCCCAGGGAACATGTTGCGCTGTATGAAGCCTGCGTCATCGAGAAGAACTTCGACAAGGGTCGCCAGATCATGTCGGCCATGATGCCGCTGATGAATGCGCTGGACGGCGGCAAGTTCGTGCAATGCATCAAATTCGGCTGTGAGTTGAACGGCCTGAAAGTCGGGGACGTCCGCGCCCCCCTTCGCCCGCTCAATGCGCAGGACAAGCGCGGCCTTCAGACCGTCATCGCCAATGTGAAGCGCACTGTCGCTCACATCACTTCGGGAGCCAGCCATGCGTGATCTTCTTACTGCGGATGAATATGCCGCCATCGCCAGCTCACTGGCGTTTCCTTCCAACGCCTTCATCAACGGCGCGTTCAAGCCAGCCTTGTCCGGCAGCACGCTGGCCACGACCAATCCTGCAACCGGTGCATTCCTCACCGACCTGGCCGCCTGCGGCCCCGAGGATGTGGACTTCGCCGTCAGCAAGGCGCGGGAAGCCTTCGAAGACGGACGCTGGAGCCTGCTGGCGCCCGGCGAGCGCAAGGACATTCTGCTCAAGTTCGCCAGACTGCTGGAGAACAATCGTCACGAACTGGCGGTGCTGGAAAGCCTGGACAGCGGCAAGCCGGTGCGTGAGTGTCAGTTGGTCGATGTACCGGACACCATCCACACACTTCGCTGGCACGCCGAACTGATCGACAAGCTCTACGACAACACGGCTCCGGTCGGTAACGATGCGTTGACCATGGTGGTTCGCGAGCCGATCGGGGTCGTGGGCTGTGTGCTGCCGTGGAACTTCCCGTTGCTGATGCTGGCCTGGAAGATTGGTCCGGCGCTTGCGGCAGGCTGCTCGGTCATCGTAAAGCCTGCCGAACAGACCAGTCTGACCACCTTGCGCGTCGCAGAACTGGCGTTCGAAGCAGGGGTTCCGGCAGGCGTTCTCAATATCGTGACGGGCACTGGCAAGGAGGTCGGCGAGCCCATCGGGTTGCACAAGGATGTCGACATGGTCAGCTTCACCGGCTCGACCGCCACCGGCCGCCGTTTTCTTCATTACGCGGCAGATTCAAACCTCAAGCGCGTGGTCCTCGAATGCGGCGGCAAGAACCCGGCCGTGGTCATGGACGACGCCGAAGACCTCGATCTGGTCGCCGAACAGGTGGTCAACGGCGCGTTCTGGAACATGGGCGAAAACTGCTCGGCGACCTCGCGACTGCTGGTCCATGAATCGATCAAGGACCCATTGCTGGAGCGCATGGGCGCCTACATCCGCGAATGGAAAATGGGCGATCCGCTGGATCCTCAAAACCGGGTCGGCGCGCTGGTCAGCCCCGATCACTTCGCCAAAGTGAAGTCCTACCTCGACTACGCCCATACCGGTGGCCTGGATATTGTTTACGGCGGCGACACCCAGGAGGGCGCGTTCGTACAACTGACCGTCGTCGATGGCGTTGACCGTGACAGTCGGCTGTTCCAGGAAGAGATCTTTGGTCCGGTGCTGTCGGTCACCACCTTCAGCACGATCAACGAAGCGATCAGCCTTGCCAATGACACTGTGTACGGTCTGGCCGCTTCGGTCTATACCGGCAATCTGCGCAAGGCCATCAAGCTGTCACGCGAGATCCGCGCCGGCATCGTCACGGTGAACTGCTTTGGCGAGGGCGATGCCTCGACCCCGTTCGGCGGCTACAAGGAGTCGGGCTTCGGCGGTCGAGACAAATCGGTATTTGCCCACGACCAGTACACCGAAATCAAAACCATCTGGATCGATGTGTCTGATCGATCAGTCGATGAGACCGTAAAATGACCACTCATTCCATCAAGCGTCTCCCGGTAGACACCGGTGTTTCAGGCTGGGAAGCGATTTCGACTCGTTCAACTCCTGTGCGCACGCTTGATGGAAGCGTGACGGCGGACTGGCTCATCATAGGTGCCGGTTTTGCCGGGCTGTCCGCAGCGCGCAGACTGTCTCAACTGCGCCCCGACGACAGCATTGTCGTCGTCGATGCGCACGAGATCGCCAAAGGGCCCGCGGGCCGTAACTCGGGCTTCATGATCGATGTGCCGCACAGCCTTTCCTCCGGCGAATATTCGGTCGCCGGGGAGTCGGCCACATCACGGGAAATCGCCCAAAACCGCTTTGCCATTGATTTTGCTTCAAAGGCCGCCCAGGAATACGGAATGTCTGCGACCACGTTCGATCCGTCCGGCAAGATCAATGCCTGCGCAAGTGCGCGCGGCGCCAGGCTGAACATCAATTACGCCAAGTCGTTGAAGAGCATCGGCGAGCGCTACGAATTGCTCGACACGGCGCAGATGCGTGAAATCACCGGTTCAGACTATTACAGCGGCGGACTGTTCACGCCCGGCGCGGTGGTGATCCAGCCGGCGCAATACATCCGCGACCTGGCTGACGGTCTGAGCACAAAAATCAGTCTGTACGAACACTCGCCCATTATCGAGCTGTCGCGATCAGGGGCGGACTGGACCGCACGCTCCACAAAGGGCGCCATCACTGCGCCAAAAGTGATTCTTGCGGTCAATGGCCACATTGAAGATTTCGGACACTTTCAGGGACGGCTGCTGCATGTATTTACCTATGCCTCCATGACGGCAGGCTTCAGGGACGATGTTGCCAAAGGACGCGGGACGGGCCGGGACAGCTGGGCTCTCTTGCCCGCCGACCCAATGGGCGCGACCGTGCGCAAGATCTCCGCACAGGGCCAGTCACGGATCGTCATTCGTACCCGGTTCACCTATGACCCCAGCATTCAGGTCACTGCAGCGCGCGTGGCGGAGGTTGCGCGCGAGCAGCGAGATTCACTGGATGCGCGCTTTCCCGAATTGAAAGCCGTTGCACTGGAGTTCAGTTGGGCCGGCCGTCTCTGCCTTAGCCGCAACAGCGCAGCGGCTTTCGGCGAGGTGGAGGAAAATCTTTACTCGGCCTGCTGCGAAAACGGCCTGGGAACCGTCAAAAGTACACTGGCGGGCGTCCTTGCAGCCGAGCTGGCAACGGGCACGCACTCGCGTTTCCTCGATGACTTCAGCAGCTCTCCCGGCCCCAGTAAGCTGCCGCCGAAGATATTGACAAGACTTGGCGTGCGTTCAGTCATAAGCTGGCAGGCACTGCGAGCAGGTCGAGAAGGCTGACAGCCCGCTACCGCAGAGCGACATTCATGATTCCAGCAGCCTGAGGTGAGCCGAGCGGTGATTGCACGACGACAATTCAGCAGCGCCATGCGCGGCAAGAACCTCCGGTATCTGGGTGAAGCAAACACTGAAAAAAAGCCGATAACCCGTGTCGCCTTTCTGCTGCTCGAATATTTCTCGCTGCCCGCCTTCACTCAGGCGCTGGACGCCATTGTCACCGCCAACCTGCTGCGCCCCAGACTTTTCACCTCGACCACACTCGGTCTGCGGCCGGAAGAAGTCGTCAGTGATCTGGGGCTGGTGATTCGGCCGGACCAGGGCCTGGATGCAGACATCGTTCAGAACGTTGATCTGCTGGTGATTTGCGGCGGCTACCGGACGGAACTCAAGGCGGAGCCGGAGCTTATATATCTGCTCCAGATGGCGACTGAACACGGCGTAACGCTGGGCGGTCTGTGGAACGGCGCATGGTTTCTCGGCGCAGCGGGGCTGCTTGAGGGCTATCGCTGCGCAATTCATCCGGAGCATCGCCCTGCCCTGGCCGAAATCGCCAAGGTCACGCACGTGACCAGCGAAGCCTACGTGATCGACCGCGACCGGCTCACCGCTTCAAGCCCCACCGGCGCCTTTCATCTGGTGCTGGAATGGATCAAGGGATTGCATGACAAGGCGCTGGTGGAAGGCATCGAAGACATTCTGTGCTTTGAAGAATCACGCTATCGACGGGTCAAGCCCAGTGTGAATCTTTCAGTGAGCGCTCCGCTGCGCGAAGTCGTCAAGCTCATGGAAGCCAACCTGGAAGAACCGCTTGAGCTTGAGCAACTGGCGGTCTATTCGGGCAGGTCACGCCGCCAGGTTGAACGGCTGTTCAGAGAGCAACTGGGCACGACACCACAACGCTATTACCTCGAATTGCGAATCACCGAAGCCCGCAGGCTGCTGCAACACACTGAGATGTCACAACTGGAGGTGCTGGTCGCCTGCGGTTTCGTCTCCCCGAGCCATTTCAGCAAGTGCTACAGCTCGTTCTTCGGTTACCGACCGTCCAAGGAAAAGCGGCTGGTCAAATAGCGTCGACGGTTCTCAGAGACCCAGCTCCGACAACCCCGGATGATCATCCGGACGACGCCCCTGCGGCCAGTGGAATTTACGCTCCGATTCCTGGATCGGCAGGTCGTTGATGCAGGCATAACGTTTGGCCATCAGCCCGTCATCGTTGAATTCCCAGTTTTCATTGCCGTAGGAGCGAAACCAGTTCCCCGAATCGTCATGCCATTCGTAGGCGTAGCGAACGGCGATGCGGTTGCCGTCGAACGCCCAAAGCTCCTTGATCAAGCGGTAGTCCAGTTCCTTCTTCCATTTACGTTTCAGGAACTGCTGCGCCTGCTCGCGGTTGGTGATGAATTCGGCACGATTGCGCCAGTGGGTATCTGGCGTATAGGCCAGCGCGACTTTCTCGGGGTTGCGGCTGTTCCAGCCGTCTTCGGCCAGACGAACCTTTTCAATGGCCGATTCGCGGGTAAACGGTGGCAGGGGTGGACGGGTTGCGGCGTTGGATGACATGCAGAAGTCTCCGGGCAGATTGACTGTTGAGGTAACCAGACCTTGTCACAGGCCGCAAGCCCCAAACCAGACACTCGGAAGTATCTTGCTGTGGTCTCTGCACTACAGGCATCATACGGCCACATTCTGCCCTCCCCGCGATGCTTTCCCATGACCCACCGTCCTGCGCCCTTCCCCGCCAACGAGGCAGACAGAATTCTGTCGCTGGAGCATCTCGGCATTCTGGACAGCGAGCCTGAACAGGGCTTCGACGATGTGGTACTGCTGGCCACTACGCTGTGCGATGTGCCGATAGCACTGGTATCGCTGGTGGACCGTGAGCGGCAGTGGTTCAAGGCTTGCATTGGTCTGGACGTGCGCGAGACGCACCGCGACCTCGCGTTCTGCGCCCATGCGATTCTGGCACCGACCGACGTGCTGGTCGTGGAAGACGCTACACAGGACCCACGCTTCGAGCACAGTGCGCTGGTTCTGGGACCGCCCCACATCCGTTTTTACGCCGGAGCCCCCATCTGCAGCGATGCGGGTCTGCCGATGGGCACCGTCTGCGTGATCGACACCAAACCCCGCACCCTCAGCGATGCCCAGCGTCTGGCGCTCCAGGCGCTGGCACGCCAGACCGCCGCCTTGTTGCAATTGCGCATGTTGAGCGGACAGCATGAACAGCGGGCCACTGCGCTGACGCACGAACTCGAAAAAGCTCAGGACCATAATCGGACCACAGAGCGGAACCTGCGCCATTCGCAACGGGTTTCATCGCTGGGCATGCTGACGGCAAGCATCGCCCATGACTTCAATAATCTTCTCCAGGCGCTGAGCGCCAGCCTGCAATTGGTGCGCATGCGGGCGCGGCGTCCGACCGACGTGGAAAGCCTGAGTGATACCGGCCTGCAGGCGGTTGAACATGGCCGCCAACTGGTCGCTCGGCTGCTGTCCAGCGTGCGTCAGGACGGGCCGGAACTGATCTGCATCGACGTCAGCGAGCGGCTTGATGCCGCGCGTGATCTGTTGCTGCGCTCGGTCGGTGAAGAGATGGAACTGTCCTTCGATCTTCAGGCCACGGGCTGGGGCGTACTGTGCGTTGAAGCCCAGTTGCACGCGGCCATCCTGAACCTGCTGGCCAACGCCCGGGACGCCATGTCCGGTCCTGGCAAGGCGTGCATTGCGACCCGCATGGAGGCTGTCGAGGATGACCTTCGACTGCCCGAAGGCGACTATCTGGTGATCAGCGTGACCGACAACGGTCCGGGCATGCCGGGCGAACTGGCATCGCGGATTTTCGAGCCGTTTTTCACCACCAAGAAGACGGGGCTGGGAACCGGTCTGGGTCTGGCCCAAGTGCAGGAATTTGCAGTAAATGCCGGAGGCGGCGTGCGTGTCGAAACCGCACCCGGTGACGGGACCTGCATGAAACTGTATCTGCGAATCCTTGGACGTATCGAGACGGCCCTGCTCCCGCCTCAATAACGCACTTTCCCGCGCTGTACATCGGCAAACACCCTCGCCTTACACCCCATGTTTTGCACTGGGCAGCACAGCATGGCCGTCATTCGGCGCATTTATATCAGTCCATTCATCGTTTGCCAGAGCGCGCTTCCAGGCAACTACCGGACGGGTATTAACCTCATGATCAAGTGCTTGTTGGAAAGTTGGCGCTTCCAAATAGCTGATCGATCAAACCCACACAACCCCGCGTTATTACACATGTTTTAAACGGCAATCGATACCTCAATCTAACCTGACGTCATACATCGACACGCCGATAGCCCGGAACCTCGCCTAATACAAAGCCTTGCTGTAACAAAACCAATGTTCTGATTTATAAGCCAATAATCCCGGCAACGGTCAGAATCACGGCCCTTCTCCGCTGACAACCCCGTCATCCGCCCAACACTTCCAGGCATGTGAATAGCAAATATTCTCTTTTACTCAGATTGTCGTCATACAACCTTCATAAACGGTTTTCTTATCCCGTATATTCAAGTCGCAGCAAACGGATTGTTTGCGCAGTGGTAATAGCAAATGGACGTTTGCTGGTGAGACACGCAGTTGTCTGCTGCGGGTTGTACCTCAAATTAATCAAGGATCAGATTAAATGGTTAAGTCTCGAAACAATCTGCCAATCAAACTTGCCAGCGGTCTCTTCGGTTCGCTGATGCTCGTCAGTCTTTCTGCTCATGCCGATATCGCAACCGATGTAGCCACCACCGGCTGGGCCACCCAGAACGGCGGCACCAAAGGCGGCTCACGGGCTGCTGCGAAGGACATCTTCACCGTCAAGAACGCTGCTGAACTGAAAAGCGCGCTGGCCGCCTCGGTGGGCAGCAACGGCCGCATCATCAAGATCACCGGCCTGATCGATGTCAGCGAAGGCAAGGCGTACACCAAGACCTCGGACATGAAAGTCCGGGGCCGCCTGGACATCCCCGGCAAGACCACCATCGTGGGTACCAGCAGCAGTGCAGAAATCCGTGAGGGTTTCTTCTACGCCAAGGAAAACGATGTGATCATCCGCAACCTGACCATCGAGAACCCGTGGGATCCGGAGCCGATCTGGGACGCCGATGACGGCAGCGCGGGCAACTGGAACTCCGAGTACGACAGCCTGACCGTCGAAGGTGCCAACAACGTGTGGGTCGACCACGTAACCTTTACCGACGGCCGCCGCACCGATGATCAGAACGGCACTGCCAACGGTCGCCCCAAGCAGCATCACGACGGTGCCATGGACGTGAAGAACGGCGCCAACTACGTGACCATCTCGTATTCGATCTTCAAGAACCACGAGAAGAACAACCTGATCGGTTCGAGCGACAGCAAGACCACCGACGATGGCAAGCTCAAGGTCACGATCCACAACACGCTGTTCGAAAACATCTCCGCTCGCGCACCGCGTGTGCGCTTCGGCCAAGTGCACCTGTACAACAACTACCACGTGGGCAGCACCAGCCACAAAATCTACCCCTTCACCTACGCGCATGGCATGGGCAAGAGTTCGAAGATTTTCTCTGAGCAGAACGCCTTCGAAATCAGCGGCATCAGCGGCTGCGACAAGATTGCCGCCGACTACGGCGGAAGCACCTACCGTGACAGCGGCTCGCGCCTGAATGGCACAGCCCTGAGCTGCCCGTGGAGCACCAGCATCGGCTGGACCCCGCCTTACAGCTATAGCCCGCTGAGCGCCGACAAGGTGGCTGCGGACGTCAAGGCCAAGGCTGGCGCAGGCAAAATCTGACGCTGACCTTTGACCTGTCGAACAGAAGGCCCTCTTGATCGAGGGCCTTTTGCATGGCGAATCAACCGACCAGTTGATTGATCTCGATGATCGGCAGCAGCACGGCCAGCACGATCACCAGCACCACACCGCCCATCACCACGATCATCAGCGGCTCGAGCAATGCCGTCATGCCCATGGCGCGACGCTCGATGTCACGCGACAGGGTCTGCGCGGCACGCTCCAGCATCGGCGGCAACGCGCCTGTTTTCTCGCCGCTGGCAATGAGGTGGATGAGCAACGGCGGAAAGACCTTCTCGACACGCAAGGCTGCGGCCAGATTCACGCCTTCGCGCACCTTGGCGGTGGCTTCGGTAACGCTCTCGCTGAGACGGTCATTGGACAGGGTCTGACGCGCCGCATCCAGCGCGCGCAGCAAGGGCACACCAGCGCCGCCGAGAATCGCCAGGGTCGAGGCGAAGCGCGCGGTATTGAGACCCAGCACGAAGCGACCGATCAATGGCAAACGCAGCACACGTGCGTGCCAGCTCAGGCGCGCTGCGGGATTGCGCAGGTAAATCCGCCAGCTCCAGACGCTGATCGTCAGCCCCAGCAGACACAACCAACCCCAGCCACGAATGAAATCACTGGCGTTGAGCATGGCCAGCGTGAGGCCCGGCAAATCCTGCCGCGCCTGTGAAAAGGCACTGACCACCTGTGGCACCACGTAACTGAGCAGGAAGATCACGATGGCAACCGACACCAGCCCTACGACACCGGGATAGATGAACGCCGTCAGGATCTTGCTGCGCAGGCCGTTGCGGTCTTCGATGTAATCCGCCAGACGCTCCATGACATGCGCCAGATCGCCGGACTCTTCACCGGCTGCAATCAACGCCCGGTAAATGTCCGGAAAATCACCGGGGCGAGCAGCCAGGGCTTCGGCCAGACGCATGCCGCTGCGCACATCGCTGCGCACCGCGCCAAGGGTCTGGATGATGTGCTTGCGCTCGGCCTGCTCCAGCGTGGCAGTCAACGCTTCATCCAGCGGCAGTCCCGCACCCAGCAGGCTTGCCAGTTGGCGCGTTACCGACGCCAGGTCCGTGTCCGAAAGCCTGGCGCTGAAAAGCCCGCGCCCTCCACTCCCAGCCCGGACCGTTTCCGGCTCGACCTGCAACGCCGTCAGCCCACGGCTGCGCAGAACGCCGAAGGCGGCGTTGCGGCTGTCGGCCTCCAGATGCCCGGATTCGATTCTGCCCTGTGCATTGGCGGCTTCGTAGCGATAGCGATTCATCAGACGTCCCGTGTGACGCGCAGAATTTCTTCAGGCGCCGTGGTGCCACTGCGCACCCAGCGACTGCCATCCTCGCGCATGCTCAACATCCCGGCATGGCGTGCAGCCACGCGCAAAGCCTGTTCGTCGGCACCGCTGTGAATCAGGCTGCGAACAGCGTCATCGACACAGAACAGTTCGTGAATGCCGGTACGACCGCTGTAGCCGATCTGATTACAGACCGCACAGCCCACCGGACGCCAGGTGCCAGGCACGGCCGGGTCTTCCTGCTTGCAGTGCGGGCACAGACGGCGCACGAGACGCTGGGCAAGCACGCCCAGCAGCGACGAAGCGAGCAGGAACGGCTCGACCCCCATGTCGATAAGCCGATTGACCGCCGACACCGAATCGTTGGTGTGTAGCGTCGCCAGCACGAGGTGGCCGGTCAGCGATGCCTGCACGGCGATCTGTGCGGTTTCCAGATCGCGAATCTCACCGATCATGATGATGTCCGGGTCCTGACGCAGGATGGCGCGTAGAGCAAGAGCAAAGGTCATGTCGATGCGGGTGTTGACCTGAATCTGGCTGATGCCCGGCAGGTCGTACTCCACCGGATCCTCGACGGTCAGAATGTTGCTGGTGCTGGCGTCCAGTCGTGCCAGCGCGGCATAGAGACTGGTGGTCTTGCCGCTGCCGGTGGGCCCCGTAACCAGCACGATCCCATGGGGCTGACGAATCAGGTGATCGAGTCTGGCGAGCAGGTCCGGGTCCATGCCCAGGGTTTCCAGTTGCAGGCGTCCGGCCTGCTTGTCCAGCAAACGCATTACCACGCGCTCGCCGTGGCCGGTGGGCACCGTGGAGACACGAATATCGATCGGTCGTCCGGCCACCCGCAACGCGATTCGTCCATCCTGTGGCAGACGTTTCTCGGCGATGTCCAGTTGCGCCATGATCTTGATCCGCGACACCAGCGAGCCATGCAGCGCCTTGCGTGGCGACACCACGTCACGCAGCGTGCCGTCGACGCGGTAGCGGACCACGGAATGGCTTTCGTAGGGTTCGATGTGAATGTCGCTGGCTTCGTCCCGCGCCGCCTGAGTGAACAGCGCGTTGATCATGCGGATCACCGGCGCACCGTCCTGAGCATCCAGCAGGTCGGTGATTTCCGGGATGTCCTGCATCAGGCGGTCCAGATCTGCCTCGCTCTCGGCCGCACCGACCACCGCAGCAGCGCTGCCCGTGTCGGCGTAAGCGGCTGCGAGCAGTCCGTCCATCTGTGCATCGTCAACACGTTCCAGAGTGGCCGGCCCGAACTGTCGGCGAGCCTCGTTGATGGCCCAGCCGGGCGTCGACTGGCACATGACCAGCACCGCCCCCTGCTCACTGAGCCGCAACAGAATGCGCTGCGCCTTGGCCCACGCGTAAGGCAGCCCGGTCATGGTGCGGGGACTGGCACGGCGCGAATCGTCGCGCGTGGCATCTGTCCTGGCGCGGCCACCGATTCGGGAATCGCCTTCGCCGCTGGCGGCAGTTGCGGCCCTTGCATGTCCGGCAACGCCCAGTTGCGTTCCGGCTGCAGGCTGCCCTGAGCCCGGCGCATGTATTCGTAGCGATTGAGCGTGATGCTACGCCCCGCGCCGCTGTCACGAATGATGTAAGGCCGCAGGAACACCATCAGGTTGGTCTTGGTCATCTGACGCCGGTCATTGCGAAACAGCACGCCCAGTACCGGAATGTTCGACAGCCAGGGCACAGCGTCATTGCTCTGGTTGTAGCCATCCTGAAGCAGACCGCCCAGGACCATGATCTGCCCGTCATCGAGCAGGATGCTGGTGTCGATGGCGCGCTTGTTGGTCACGGTTCCGGCGTCGACCGATGCACGCTGATCGACGCTGCTGACTTCCTGATAGATGTCCAGCTTGACAGTACCGCCTTCGGAAATCTGCGGCCGTACATTAAGCTTCAGACCCACTTCCTCGCGCTCCACGGTCTGGAACGGGTTGTTGCTGGTGCCGCCTCCGCCGGTCACGTAGCTGCCAGTGACGAAGGGAATGGTCTGGCCGACGAAAATGCTCGCGGCTTCGTTGTCGAGTGTCAGCAGGTTCGGCGTGGACAGCACGTTGCTGCCGCCTTTGCTCTTCAGCGCCCGCGCCAGTACTTTGAGGTCCAGCACCTCGCCGATGCCCGGAATGGTCACTGTGCCTTTCACCACGCCAACGTTCAACCCCGGTGGCAGCACATCGATGGTCGTGCCGCCAGCCGGGTTACTGACCAATCCACTGCCGCCCAGATTGGCACCCCCGAACACACCGCTGCCGCTCAGGTTGCCGGTCTGCCACTGCACGCCGAATTCGTTGGCATCGTCCTCACTGACTTCGACGATCAGGCTTTCAATCACCACCTGGGCACGCCGCTGATCCAGCTGGTCGATCACCTCACGCAGATTGCGGTACAAGGGTTCCGGCGCCGAGATCAGCAGGGTGTTGGTGGTCGCATCCGCCTGAATGGTCACCCCGCTTGCGGTGAACGCCGTGCTCTGATCGCCCTGCTGACCGCTGACTCCCGCATTCGCTGTCGTGCCGCCAGCCTGACCGTAACCGTTGCTGCCTGTACCACTTGCCGAGCCACTGCCACTGGACGTGCTGGTAGTGCCCTGCCCTTCATTCTTGTTGCTCATCCCGCCCATGCCGCTGAGCATTGCCCGCGCAGTATCGGTCGCGCCGCTGTCGCTCTCGCCCGTCAACAGACCGCGCAACGCCTGGGCCAGTTTGCCCGCCTGGGCATTGCGCAGATAGACCACATGCAGGTTGCTGGGATTGCTCTGGGCGTTATCCAGTTTGTAGATCAGATTGCGCGCCAGCTCGGTACGCTCGGGGCTGCCAGCACGGATGATGATGGCGTTGGAGCGCGGATCACCGATCACACTGATCTTCTGGGTCGGGTCGCCGCCTTGGGTGTCCAGCAGTTCACTGACCATCCCGGCGATGTCCACGGCAATGCCGTTGCGAACCGACACCACGTCGGTATCGATAGCGCTGGGCGTGTCGATGCCGTCGATGATCTGCGCGACGCGGGTCAGGTTTTCCGCGTAATCGGTCACCACAATGGTGTTGTTGCCGGGATAGGCATTGATCGGGTTGTTCGGCGACACGATGGGCCGCAGGACCGGAATCAGGTTGACCGCGTTCTCGTACTGCAGCCGAAAGGTGCGGGTCAGCATCCCATTGCCGGCCGGTTTGTCAGGGCTGTAGATCGGCCCGCCCAGCAGCTTGGCATCCGCCTCGGGCACCACATGCGCGACACCGCCCACATCGACAACGCTGAAACCCTGCATGCGCAAGGCGGACAGGAGCATGTCGTAGGCCTGAACGGCAGGCACCTGACCTTCGCTGACCAGGGTCAGGGTGCCGGTGACGCGTGGATCGACCAGAAACTGCTGGCCGGTCGAGCGAGACAGCGCACGCACGACGGCCTGAATATCAGCGTCGACAAAATTGAGTTGCACCGGTTGATTGCCCAGCATGCTGCGCGCTGCGGCAGGACTACGGCCGCCGTTCTGCTTGCGGGGCGTGCTGATCGGATGCTGCACCCTGGGCTGACTTGGCACACTGGTCTGCGCACGCTGGCGATCAAGCAAGGCGTCACCACTGCGCTGCGTGTTGGCCAAGGGCTGGCCCAGTTCGCTGTCCATTGGCGGGGGTGGTGTCGAGTGGGTGCATGCACTCAGCGCCAGCAGCACGAAAGGCAACGCCTTGCGACACGGGCGCACATCATTGAAGCCTGACCACTTCATAAAGCTTCCTTGCTGGCGCCGGGCGCCTGATCCATGCGAACGATCCCCGACAAGTGACCTGCCGAGGCTTGTGCGGAAGCCCCGTCTGCGCGTTGCAGTCGGGCTTCGGTAACGTAAAGCGAAAACTGTTGCGGCTGCTCCAGCAACCACTGCATGACGCCATCGGCCGGAGCCTGATTGAACGTCAGTTGCCAGGTCGAATCACCTGTTTCGGTATCAGCCTGCAACCGATAGACCTGCTCCAGCCCGGCGGTTTCCAGACTGGCGCGCAACGCCTGCTCCAGGCCCTGCCCTGACACTTGCGCGGACGTAGCCGGCAGTTGCTGCAGCAACGTTTCGAGGGTTTGTTTCTGAGTACGCAGTTTGGGCGTCTCGGCCTGCCAGTAAGCGATTTTCTGCAACGGCGGCTGAATCAACAGCAGCCACACCACCAGACCCGACAGCACCCACGCAGCGCCGGTCACCAGTTGCCTTTCCCGCCGCGTCAGGCCAGACCAGCCTGTCGCTGCACGGGTACGCCAGAATCGCCAGCGCGCTTTCGCAAGGTTCAGCGTGGCTCTACTCATGATCGTCGCCCTGAGCTTCGTCGCTCTCGGCCGAAGTGGACTCAGCCAACGGGCTCAGCGTCCATAAGCGCTCCTGGCGACTGACACTCAACCCGACCTGTTTCAGTGAATCCTGCCAGGTACTGTCAAGGGGCACCTGAGGTGTCTCATCCAGCATCTGCAACTGTAATTTATCCCCGGAGAACATCAGGCTTTGCACGCTGCCAGCCATGAAGGGCATGCCCTCGGCGGCTTGTTGCATCAGCTGAGTGAAACGCTGACCGGGATCACTTCCGGCACCGCCCTGGCGTGCGGCCAACTGCTGACGGGCTTGCTGCAAGGGGTTGAGAATCACCGGCAGTTCTGGAAATGCCTGCTTGACCCGCTGACTCATACCGGCCTTGAGCGCCTGCCCTTGGGCAGCCTCGCGAGCGGCATAGAGGTTCAGCCCCAACGTCCATACGGCGACCGCCAGCACGCAGCAGAACAGCGCGGGTGTCCAACTGGAAACCTGGTTGCCATTGCGGCCAAACCCCGCATGCAGACTCCAGCCCGGCGCGACGCCGCTCAATGCCTGATCTGCCGACAACGTCTGCGTGTCTGCAGCTCCGTCATCGCCAATCCAGCAAAGCTCGGCACCCGAAGCCAGCCGCTCATCGAGCCGGTCTTCAATGCAAGGCTGCACCACGGCGTGATCCAGACCGTGACGCAGCAGCCAGTGCTCTTCCAGCAGACCTGCGCTGATCTGCCCTGCTACAGGAGTCGGCAGACCGAACGGCGCCGGATACAGCCCACGCAATGGCAGGCGCATCTGACTCAACAACCCGGTCAGCCGCTCCAGTGATTCTTTTGGCAGCCAGGCGACCTGCACATGACCTTGCGCGTCCCGGGCGCTGTGGGCGATGTGCATCTGATCGCTGTTTCCGAGCATCAATCCTTGCGCTGCGCAGATGACGGCAGCCTTGAGACGCGATCCACTCAACGGCGGAAGATCGATACCGGTCAGGACGCTGTCCAGCGGGTGCAGGTAGCACTCAACGCCCGAGGTCTTCGGCCCTGCGGCCAAGGCTGACAAGGTGCTGTGTCCGCTTTCGGTGACACGGCCTGCACGGTCCAGACGAGCGAAAGCCACCGTCGTCTCCCGGGCCAACTCAGGCAGAGGCGGCAAGGCGATGCGCAAGCGGCTCATATGCCCACCCGCGACCATATGACCCGTGGCAGCGTGTCGCCAACGCGATGCAGCAAGGCCTGGATTCTGACCTGACGCTGCTGGGGACGCGCCTGCCCACGCAGTATGAACCACTCACTGGTGACGCCGACGTTGAGGTTGTCGACCGTCAATTTGGGTACCCGCAGCCGGTTGATCAGGTCGCCCCGGTTGACGAACCACACACCCCTGTCGCGCTCGGACACCACCGCCTGCGCTCTGGACAACGACAGGCCGGGAATGACCGCCGCCAGCACCTCGGCGCTGGCCGTGTTGCCGTTCACCCAGGTGTTGCTCGGTAGCACACTCACGTAGTAGTCGAGACGCGTTAGCGAGGCCTCGGTCAGGCCTGCCATACCACGCAGGTCTTCGAGGCTGCGCAGCATCGGCTGGGTGGCTGGCAGAAGCGTTTGCGCGGTGCCGGGCGAAGTCACTCGACCGCTGTCGAAACTGCTCGCCGAGCCCGTCGACATTGACGTGGAAAGCAGCCTTGGATAGGACGCGATGACCCGCTGACTGATGCGCTGGGCCAGTGCGGCATCGATGCCGATCAGTTCGCACAAGCGCTCGAAGCTGCGCTGCTGCCCGATGTCCGCCTGTTGGTTGGTCAGCAGGTTGCGCAAATTGAACTTGCCCTGCTGATCCTGCAATTGCCCTTCGAACTCACCCGGCTCGGCATTCGACGCGTCGATGATGATCGGTCTGGCCCACGGCTGATCAAGGCGCGTCGAAGCGTCCTGCTGACGCGAGTCCCACAGCAGTTGGCGACTGATCTCAAGCCCGCCCAACAACTGCTGACTGCCCTGCACACGTGATTGCTCGGCTTCAAGGCTGCGGGTCAGCACGCCCTGACGAGTGAGCATGCCTGCCGCAATCACCGCCACGATTGCCGCGATCAGCAACGCGCTGATGATCGCCGAGCCACGCTGTCGGGACATAGTGAAGAAGACGTTTTTCATGGCAGCGCTTAAAGCTGCCAGGAGCCGATATCGGCATTCACGCCGTCACCGTCCGGCTGGCCATCGGCACCGAGGGAGAAAATGTCCACCTCGCCGTTGACGCCAGGATTCAGGTAATTGTAGGGGCGGCCCCACGGGTCGTTGGGCAGTCGTTCAAGGTAGGAGCGCCAGTTGCTTTTACTGACATTGGCCGGGCGCTCGACGAGCACCTTGAGGCCCTGATTCTGAGTGGGATAACTGCCGTGATCGAGGCGGTAAAGCTTGAGCGCCTGCATCAAACCGCCGATATCCTGCCTGGCTGCCGTAGCGCGGGCCTGATCGGGGCGGTCAAGCACTTTGGGGACCACGATGGCCGCCAGAATACCCAGAATAACGACCACAACCATGATTTCGATCAGGGTAAAACCAGCCTGGGCGCGATGGCCTGCAGGCCGCTGCGTGACGCGCGCGACTTCCATATCTACTTCCCTTGATAATCCTTATCAGCGCCGCAGTGTAACAAAACTATAAAACGGGACGAGGGAAATATTCAGTGATTTGCGTTCGCATCAGAACGGTGGACCAGTGCTATTCTGCGCCCCTGTAGTCCGCCAGGAGGCACCATGGGACAGACACACAAGGAACGTGGTTTCACCCTGGTCGAGGTGCTCGTCGCGCTGGCAATTATCGCTGTGTCCATGTCGGCAGCGGTGCGTGTTGCAGGTGGGATGACGCAAAGCAATGGCCTGCTGCGTGACCGATCAATCGCCCTGCTGGCCGCGCAGAACCGACTCGCGGAATTACGTCTCGAAGGTCAGCTCAAGGCTGGTGTTAAAACCCTCGATTGTGATCAGGGACGTCTGCTGCTGCGCTGCGATCAGACCCTGAGCGCCATGGCCGGTGGCACGCTGATGCGCGTAAACGTAAGGGTGTCGGAACGTGAGCGACAAGGGCCGCCGCTGGCGCGCCTGGAAACAATACTGGGCCGCCCCTGGGTCAGGCCGCAGTGAGCCATTCAGCGGCGTATCAGGTCCGGCAGCCCGGAGACCTCGGAGAGCGTGCTGACCTTGATTCGGGTCTGCTCCGATCCTCGCTCGATCACCACGCCGTCAGCTTCTATCGCGACCAGACGTACATCCCTCGCCAGTCGCTCGCCCGCCATCACGCTGCGCGCCGGACCATCATTGAGCCGGACAACCGCCACCGCACCTCGCGCGCCCGCCATGACACCGGACACACTGATCTGCACTTGCGAAGGCTGATTGGCAAACCATTGCCTTGCCGGGCTGGCGGAACCGCCTTCCTGGGTTACGCTCGTCTGCACAGGCGCGGACGATTGAGCCGATGTCATCAATAACGAAGACCAGACCACCACGCCTGCCAACGCCGCAAGCAAGGCCGCTGACTGCAACAATCGCGGAGCCGATACACCAAAAGCAACTGCCATGACTGAACCTCCTGTTCGTCTGGAACCAGAGTCTACATCAGACTGCGCGTCGGTATAGCGGCTCAACCAAGGACCCCGGCTTCATGACCATGGACAGGCAACAGGGCTTCACCTTGATCGAACTGATGGTCGTGCTGGTCATCATCGGCATTGCCAGTGCCGCCGTCAGCCTGAGCATCAAACCCGATGCCGACGCACTGCTGCGCAAGGACAGCCAACGACTGGCGCAACTGCTGCAGATCGCCCAGGCCGAGGCCCGCGCCGACGGCCGCCCGATCACCTGGCTGGCCGATGGCAAAGGCTTCGTTTTCCAGCGCCGCGACGAACAAGGCACCGGTTTTGATCACTTCACAGACGACCCGCACCTGCATCCGCGCACCTGGGAAACCCCGTCCATGCGCGTGCAGATCCAGCCTCGCCAATCCGTCGTCCTGAACGCCGAATGGATCACGCCGGTGCTGCACATCCGCCTCTCCGATGGCGAACACACGCTGGGCGTAGAGCGTTCGGCCTTGGGTCAGTTGAACGTGTTCAGTACGCCATGAACAAACATCAGCGTGGCTTTACCCTGCTCGAAGTGATGGTCGCGATTCTGCTGATGTCCATCGTCAGCCTGATCGCTTGGCGCGGCCTGGACAGCGTGACCCGCACCGACGCCCGACTGCGTGAAAACACCGAACAGACCGAGTCCTTATTGCGAGCCTTCAATCAGCTGGAGCGCGACATGGCCCTGCGCGCCAGCATCGAAATGCAGGAACCGGACCTGGACGGCGATCAGAACGACCGATCTCAGGCCCCGGCAGCAGTCAGTGTGCGTGCCGCTGACACGGGTGAGTTCCGTCTGGACGTGATTCGCAGTGCCGCCGTATCGGGCGAAGGCCTGCAACGCGTGCGCTGGTGGCTGAAAGACGGAACGCTCTATCGGGCCATGGGCCTGCCGAGTGATCGATATCCACTGCCTGCGCCCAAGGAAGGGGTTGCGGTGCTTGGGAGTATCGTGGATATGCAGACACGGATCTGGAAGACGGACAATGACTGGCACACGCTTGATGGTAATCGGGAGAATAATCCTAAAGGGATCGAGATTCGATTGACTCGGGAGACGGGTCGGGGGCGGGAGGAGTATAGGAAGGTGGTTGGGAATTTGGATTGATGGGGGTTTAGGGACGCTCCGATCTACTACAGTAACCGCTCCATGAACACCAATCAAAACGCTAAGCTAATGCCGGAAGCTGGATTCCCGATTTTTTCAGAAGCCCATCTACCATGATGCGACTCAACGCTCAAGTCGAGAAAGTGTACCTCTACCCCAAGACCGTCGACTTTAGAAAATCCATTGACGGCATGGCTGCGCTGGTCGAACCGGATATCAGGATTGACGTGTTCGACCCGGTACTTTTCGTTTTCCTCAACAAGCGACAACAACGCTATTCCCCCAACAAAAACGAGAGCTTTAATATTTTTCTCCAATCATAAGCGCCTGACCGCCAGACCAAAACCTCCAATCAGTACTTATAATCCTCAGGAATTTCAATATTCTTATCCCTGTAGATCACAAGCATTTTTTCTAAGTCCTCATGAATATTTAAAAAGTAATCTGAAAGCGTTAAAAATCTAATGCGAGCCATAGTGAGCGCCCCTAAACTCAAAACATCATCATTGTTTTCTACCCCAGCAATCAATTTTTCAACATCATCAAAAGCAAGGCGCAAATCCTTTGAAAGTTCCTCATCCCAGTCCTGCCTATAGTTAGCACTCCAGCCGTCGTGGCAAAAATCTATCTTATTTTTTGAAATAAGAGCAGAGATTATTTTCTTCACATCATTCATGCGCGTCATTTATAGTCCTTCCGAGTGGAGCTTTTGTCTTTTCAGGGTTAAGAGTACCATCCAAATTAAGGACATAAGTAGCCTTACTTCAAAGTTTCCCTAGGGTTTCTTCAACCGTTGCATAGACCGTTCTACAACAACAATACTTGCTTCATACGGTAAACGGCTCTCACCAATTTTTGTCCCAGCCTTTTATTGAGACTAGTCGATTGCAATGTAAAGAAATCATCCACACCTCCCAAACATGGAACCTTCTGAATGCCATTTGCCCCGATCTAACAATCTAAAAATCAAAGCGCACGACCTAAAATCTCTTTAACATCATCGGCCAAGTCAGCTAATTCTATCTTAGGGTTAAGTACCATTAGCTGATCAGCGGTAACGTCTAGCGATGTAAACACTTCCTCAAGCACGATTGCATCGATGCTTTTTTCATAGTAGTCCTCAGCTAAAATTTTATAAGCCGCAATACTTCCCGCTAAAAAACCCAGCAGCGGATACTTTTTCAACCCTTCCGGCAACGCACACCACGATGGCTGTTTGAGATCACGCCAAAAAAACAGACTTGCAAAACTCGTAGAGAACGCTGGTTCAACTTTAAATCGCTGAAACGCCTCGGGCATGGCATTCAAACATTTAGACACATTAGATAGTGGAGAACCAAACATAACTTTTCCCGCAACACCTGCATCGGTAAAGTGCAAAAAATACTCAGCCCCGAACCGTCCCTCATCGAGCCCATCATTTCTTGCCCCGCTCCATCCCAATTACAGTTGAATGAGAAACATCTGCACTCCCACTCGGGCATGATTATAGCATCCAACAGCGCAAGGCCTTGGGCCACATATTTAACACGCTCAACTGAAGGTAGCTCGTTTATGTATAGAATTGAACTATCCATCTAGGACCGCCTATTTGTCAGATTTAGCCCTAGTCTCTTGTGGAGATATGATTGGGAGATATGAACTGAAATTTTACCATTACAATTTTTTGGTTTTATGTGGTCAAACGGCCACTCGCTAGGATCTGGAGTTACACCGCGCTGACTTTTTTGTAGTTTGATTAAGACAGCACCACCGGCATCGGATTTAACTACGCCGTCGTTGGCTGCTTTATTCAATCCCAACGCC
The DNA here is from genome assembly GCF_900184295.1 of Pseudomonas viridiflava. Taxonomy (NCBI): domain Bacteria; kingdom Pseudomonadati; phylum Pseudomonadota; class Gammaproteobacteria; order Pseudomonadales; family Pseudomonadaceae; genus Pseudomonas; species Pseudomonas viridiflava. The sequence continues at coordinate 2,567,814 of NZ_LT855380.1, read as the reverse complement.
TCTTGTTTTTGCCGCAAAGCAAATTCTTTACCGGGGCCGATATTTGGCGGATTTTCAACATTTGAATAATCGACTTTCGCAGGAGCGCCAATCTCTTTTGCACCATCAGCCTTTTATGCGTTCTAAGAACTCGACCATTGCTAGTGGATCACGCCCCACAAGTTTTTCAATTAAATCTTCCGCTGCCCAATGCAGAATCATGTCCCCTCCCCCACCATCCTTGCAGAGGATGAGATCACTTGACAAAGAAGAGTCAACAACATTGACTTCTCTATCGCTGAGTGCCATCAGGCCACCGTAGCCATCATAAGGAATGACCCAGTAAAAACGCTCGTTCTCTATCCAGTAAATCCCAAACACCTGTACAGGCTCTTCTCGCCCAATTTCTCGAATAATCATTCCACATCACTCAATAGCTCTACCGGGCTGCAGCACAGGGGGGCAGCTGTTGCGGCGTAGTAATTTTCATATCGTATGATTTACCGGTTACGGAGTTGTACTGGTAGTGGATGGGTATATTTTCTCCGTTAGGTAGACGGTGACTTACTTCCGCTTTTCTCCATCCCTCACTCCGCGGGAATCTTTATCGCCCGCTAGTTTTGTATCACGACCAGCAGAAGAATTTTGTATCACTCTGTTCCACAAAGTCTGCTCGTTCAGATCTCTTGGCGCCGTTAACTGATTCAACGTTTAAGCAAGCTTTTAAAAGCCTCATTTTGATAGTTTATTGATCGAACCATGTTTGGGAGCGCATTTTTGGTGTCCGACCATTGTCAGCATCTGCATCTGTCCCCGCAGACTTAAATTGGGGTAAACACTCTATCAGAAACCCATATAAACACCTGCCGATAGAAAGTCTTCACGCCCCCTTGACAAATACAGCCATAAAAACAAAAAACAAAAAACAAAAAACATTGAACCTCAACCAATATCAGAAACCAGCATCATACAGACCATTATTAAACTGAAAGCAAAGCCATACCTACACTTGCCGGACCGATATGCCATGAGCATTTTTCATATACTGACAATACTCCTCTCCACCATATATCAAAACCCCTGTATCCCACCACCCTTCACCGCGACTAAGACTAACGCCAGGCTGCAACAGGGATTTAAACTCATCATCAAGACGGAGAACCTCTTCAAATATCCACTTAACCTCACCCGCCTTACAAATTTCCGGATGATCCAACAAACACTGCAGCAACCCCCTCACCCTAATTTCGTTTTTGTATTCAGAGTAATCCCAAGCATAACCACTTCTACATTCATCGACAAATTCTTGCCATCTTTCAACCAAAGAACTGACACTTTCATCCCCAAAACCGAGATCTTTCAAAACCCCCAAACACAAATCAGCAATATTTTCAGTACTCATAACTGATCCTTAAAGTATTTTAGTTGAGCTGCAGCATCGCCATCGGGTCTAAAGAAAGTATTTATTTTACCATTTCGCATCACACCAAAATAACCTGTAGAAGGTTCAAACCTAAGGGTAGAGCCGTCTGCTCTTACCCCCTGCTGAATACCACTTCTAGCAGAGGGTGACCAAAAGGATCTTGCAGCGCTTACATAAGAATCCAAAGAAGTAAACTCGGGCATATCAGCACCATCCTGCTTAGCCACCGCTTTTCCTTTCGCACCCAATACTACGCCTTGAGAATGTTTAGCGTAATGCTCGAAGGCTTTCCTTCCATTTGAGAATTCAGGCAATAGCTGAAGAGCATTACCTCCCTCACTTTGGAAACCATCATAGCTCGAGTCATTGGCGGCAGCTTTTCCGGTACCTACAACACTTGTTTCTCCAGTAACCAAACCGGATGCAGGGCCTTTGGTACCTGCGTCAGCATCAACAAAAGAGGTTGTAAGGTTTTTATCGTTGGCTGCAACCGTTACCCATCTGCCTCCAATCCACTTGGTGACAATACCTCCGCTGACGGAGGTAATCAACCCAGTGGCTACATCGAAGATCAGTGCGCCTGCCTGCTGGTCAGACTGTGCCAGTAGCTGATCACCCAAGCGCTCAAGCCCCTGCGCAGGGATCGGACTGGTTGCCCATTCCACCCCCGAATTTGCCGCTGACCATATGTCTTGGGCCGCGCCGACAACTGTATTAATGGGTTGAGCAAGGCCTGCTAAAGAATCAACAATCTTGCCTGGCCATTGTATCGCTTCGTTAATACTGCCGATGCCGCGCTCGGAAAGCATGTAACCCAATGTTTTTGCGGGAGCATATCCGTTAAATGTTACCTGGTTGGGATCTACGCCCTTGAGGGCAAAATAGTCATCAAAAAGTGCCTTGTTGTATTCACCTAGGCTCCACCCGCCGTCTTTAAAAGACTGGAGTTGAATAAGGCGTTTGCGCTCTTCCAGCTCATAGTCTCTTGCTTTGTCAAGCTCATCCATCCCACGAGTGATATTAGCCTGACAGGCTTCAACGTTCCCACCCATTTTTCCACATGCAGCCCGAGCCTCATCAGCCGCCCGGATCTCAGAGTGTAATAGCCAGTTGTATTGGGTGGCGTTTGCCGCTACAGCAGCAGCGACTTGAGCATCCGAATTACCGGCCGTAGCGCCCAGGACCGCGACAATTTGCGATAGCGCTAAAAGATTCGCTTGGGCCTGCTCGTACTCTCGTGTTCCCTTGAGGAGGTTTGAAGGGAGTAGCTTATCCCCGAGGAGCCCTACCAAAACTTCATTCGCACCGCCTACAAAAGCCCCCGCACGAAAGTCTCCTCCCATGGCTTCGGCTAGCAGACCACCCAAACCAGCATGCAGAAGGATCTTGACAAGGCCGCCGTCGGCAAAACCTGAGTTACCGATCTGACCTGCACCTACAGCCCCTCCTATGCTGGCCGCTGTGCCTACAAACGAGCTAGCCAGATTGTCCGCAAAACTACCGCCGTACACTGCGGTTTTTATCACTGCATCTGCAGTTATTTTTAACGCGACAGCTTTGGCACTGGGGATATCAAAATCCACGCTATCTGGCGTGTATCCGAGGCCATCAGCAACGCCAGCCGTCGCGACTGCCACCGCATACCCCTTGATGCTGTCCTTGGATGTAACATCTTTCAGAACTCTTCCAAGATTACCCCGATTGTCAATCGTGCTGACTGTGGCTTTGGTAGCAACACTGACAGCGCCAGCCTGCACCATAGCGTTCAGGCTGGCCATCATCGGTCCCATGACAGCAGCCAGAGCAATCGCAATAATCAGTTGAGATGCAGGGCCTAACCCAGAGTTCTGATACTTAAATGACTCATGAACCTCTTTCACCAATCGCCAATCCACATCCCCCCTTGCTTCAGCTTGTTTTAACCAAGCAAGTTGTGGATCGGCTTTAACCATCGCATCGATAGATTGGCTTACGGTCTGTTGATCTATCTGTTTGACATCGATTGCCAGCCCATTAACAGCGTTGATCGCGATGCTGCCTTTCGCAGACATTTGCGTCTGACGAAGTGTCTCGTCGGTATTGCCCTTGCCCTTCGAGGAAGTCCAGAACGCGTCATTTTTACTTTTAGTATGGCTTTCGTCGTGAAGATCCTTCACCCCCTCAAACGTCACCGCCCCGCCACTCTCAATCGTCAGGTCTTTCCCGCTCTCCAGCTTCGCCACCTGATACTTCTGATCGCCACCACTCGCCAGAACCAGATCACCGCCAGTCGTGATTTCACTTCCGATGTTCTTCACATCGGTCACTTCATCGCGCTTGAAGTTCTTGGAACCAAACGAGCCCTTTTTCTTCTTGTCGTACAGCGAGTAGTCACTGTCTTGCGCCGCGAGGATGTCGAGGTTTTCGCCCGCCACCAGGTACGCTTGCTGACCTGCTGTAATCCGACTGGAGATCACGGCGAGGTTCTGACCGGCTTGCAGGGCCACGCTGCCACCAGCGTTGAGGTCGGTAGCGATCTGGCTGACGTGATCTTCCTGACGGGTCAGTTTCTTGCTTTTGGACAGGGAGTGCTCTTCGTCCGCCGCAGAGCTGATGGTCATGTTTTCCGTGGCAGCCATTGCGATGTCGCGCTTGGCATCGATGTCGCTGGCAATCAGGGAGATATCGCGGCCAGCCTTGGCGCCCAGATCACGTCCAGCAGTGACAGTAGAGCCCAGCTGGGTGATGTCGCTACTATTGTGGTTTTTGTCGAAGAACAGGCTGTTATTGACTTCCGTAGTCCCGATCGTCAAATCACGTCCGGCAACAATATTCAGATCACGCCCGCTTTCCAGAACGCTGCCACGGTTGATGAAGTCACGACCAGCCGAAATGCTCATGTCGTTGGCAGCTTCGATGCGCGCCGCGCTGTCGGCGAACTCGCTGTGTCGCTGTCCACGGACATCGTTGTCCATCGACGTGATGCTGCGCTCGTTGATCACGTCACCATTGAGCGAGGTCAAGGACACATCACGGCCTTTGATGATGCCGCCTGCCGTGTTGATCAGATCGTTGCCTGCCAGCAAGTCCAGGCGATTGCCCGCCTCTATCAAACCGGCATTGACAAGGTTGTTGCCCGCGACGGCGGAGAGATTGTTGCTGGCGAGTAATGTGCCGACGTTATCGAGGTTCTGGCCAGCAATCAGCGAGACGTCGTTACCGGCGATCAATGCACCGGTTGGTCCCAAACGGTTATCCGCCTGCGCCAGGTACAACACCGGAACCAGGACCTTTTCGCCATTCACTTCATGTTCTTCGAGCCAGACGATGTCGTGGGTCAGCGCGGCAACCTGCTGCGAACTCAGCGATACGCCGACAGCGAGGTTCAGTTGTTGCTTACTCGCGATAGCGTTGTTCATCAGGTACTTGAACTGCGCTTCGTTGGAGGTCTGTCCCTGAATGAACGCCTGACCGGTACGAGCGACCACCGCTTGTTGCACAAGCCGCTGCTCGTAAAGACCGTCGCCCAGACGTTTGGCACTGACTTCCGGGTCGTAGCCGAGACCTGCAAGCAGGTAATCCGAACTCATGAACTGCTTGAGTTCAGTCAGTACCGGGTTGGTTTCGATCAGGTATTTCTGAGGCTTGGAGACGAATGTGCTGTTTGGCAGCCCCTGAACCTTCGCGACCGTTTGCGAGGCGGCACCTGCGACAGGGCTGATAGCGTTGCTCTGAGAGACAACAACCGGCTGCGCTGCGCTGGTCACCTGATTGGCTTGAGCGATCACTGACGGTCTGGCGGAAGTCGGGATCTGACTGGCTACTGACGTACCGATGACCTGTGTAACCGAGGTGATCGCGCCGCCCTGCACCGCCCCAGGATTCTGGATCGTGCCACCACTGGATGAGGCTGCGGTAATCAACGGCACTGCGGTCGACGAGCCGTTACTTTGAACAGGCAATAGAGCGCCGTTGCCCTGATTGCTCGCTGTCACTCCGGCAACTGTATCGACCAGAGTTACGCCAGCGGCGTCTGAGCTGTGACCCGGCAAGATGAATCCACCAGCGTTCGAAAAACCCGGAGCACTGGTGTCGAAGGTTGATGCATTCGCACTCACACCGGCAGCCTGCCGTGTGGTTAGCGCAAGCTGGCGAGTGGCGCTGTCGATCTGTCCGACGGCATCGAGTTGAATGATGCCAGGCTGCGCATCAGGAACAGATTGCTCACGCTGAGCCAGCGAAATGCTCGCGCCGCCTATTGTCCAGCTCTGCGGGGTGCCGGTGGCCTGGGAAATAGAACTCGTGTTGCCTGATTGACCACTAAGACGGAACAGGCCATTCTGGCCTGTCGGCAGGCTGAAACCTGGCAGGGCAAGTGGGTTGACTTGTTGTTGAGCAAGGTCAGGGGGGAGTTGGGCGTTTATTCTAATAACTGTTGTACCTGCACCTGAAGTTCTCGTATCTTGGACTTTACTGACGCCACCACCTGCCAGATAATCCTGACGAATAACACTATTCTGTAACTGCTGCGTTGCGCTTATAGAAACGTTGCCCCCTGCCTGAATTACAGCACTTCGTCCTCCTACGTTACCGTCACGAGCCCTCTCCACATCACTTACTAAATTGTGCCTCGCGATTTCGTCCGGTATCGTTTGGAATAGGTTATGCGGGTCATACATAGACACTGGCAAAGTTCTATTAAACCCACCTTCAGTGTAGTATTCAGAATAAGGTACATTTTCAACATACTGCAAAGTCACGGGATCTTTTATCATGTACACGGTCCAATCTACTGGAGTATCGGACCCAACCGAAGTTATTTCAGGCACCACCACACCCAACCGGAGCTCCCCATCAACACCGACATAATAAATATTAGGAAACTCAGGATTATTACGCTGATTATAAGCTTTTAGCAGATCTAGCTCACTATAAACACTATTATCTGAGACCCCATCGGCCTTGTAGATACGTGTACGCTCAATATCACCTCCAATCGCACCAATATTTCTGAAATCAACAGCGTTGACGCTAATATTGCGACCAGCATTAATATTGCTTTTACTATTTAAAAAATCCCCACCAGAAAAATAAAAATCACGCCCAGCAGCAATCAAAGAAGATGCAGATTCGTCGCTATCTGATACGCCTTCAAAAAACTCTCTCAATACGTAATTAACTGAATAGGTGTCGCCTTTACAGTCAAGACATTGTAAAGCCAATATGGCTTTAGTAAGCGTACGGCCTGCAGACCCTTTCTTACCATCAATTCCCTCTGTTCGATTTTCAAAAACTTTGGCGCCTATGGAAAAGTCACCTCCGCTTTCCATGCTTCCTGAGATATTTGCAACTCGACCAGCTTGCTCCACCCCATTACCAACAATAAAAGTATTACCTAAGCTGTAAATATCTCCTTTCTGGTTTGAAAAATCACTAGCGCCTAGTTTTATATTCGCACCACTATAAATCAATCCACCGTGATTGAGCACCGAAGATGCATTTACAGCAACATCCAAAGCCCCTCCTAAAGACCCATAATTATTAATTACACTTGCAGTCACCACAAGATCCGCAGCCGAAGATATACGACCGTAATTATCGAGCTGCCCAGACGCCTTAAGCTCGCTGTGAGCACCGCCCGCGACACTTGACGTACCATTCAAAGAAAGTTTGCTAGCCGCCAACTTTAGGCTACCGAGACTAGCTACTCGCCCCCCTCCCGAATAAGCCCCCTCGTTTTCTAGACTCAAGCTCCCATCACTAGCTATCAACCCATCATTGATCCAGTTCCCCCCCGTCCCGACAAATGCATCCGACGCCAGCAACTGCCCGCTCGCCGTCTGATTGAATGTCCCGACATTGACCGTCAATCTCCCTGCCTGAATCACGCTACTGTTTGTCCAGCTGTCAGCCGCGAGCGTCAGTCCGCCGCGCGTTACGACACTGCCGCCAGCATTGGTCAGATTGGGCGTGGAGATCGCGAAGGTGCCTTCTCCGGTATGCAGCAGAGAACCATTGGCATTGAGGAAGCTGGCCGCGTTAAGCGTCAGGTCGCTGCTTGCCACTTCCAGTCGGCCGCTGCGGTTGTCGAACTGGCTGCCGATCTGGAAGAGTGTCGAACCACCTGCCCCCAGCGCGCGAAGCTGGCCGGTCTGGTTGTCCAGATTCGCGGCGCGGATGTTCAGCGTGCTGTCACTCTCGATGATGCCCAGGCGATTGTTCAGCAGCCCGCCGAGATCGAGTTCGATCTGGCCGCCCGCAATCTGGCCGTCGTTATCACCGCTGTTATCGAAGTTGACGCCCTTGACGCGCACCAACCCTTTCGCGTACAGACCGCCATTACGGTTATCGAAATCCGACGTGGTTATCAGCGCTTCGCCGGTCCGGGCAGAAACACGACCGCCGTAGTTATTGAAGCCGCCCAACGCGGTCAGGTTGAGACGCTGAGCCTGGATCACACCTCCTTGCCGCTTGCCGTCATAACCGTTGTTCAACACGCCGGTAATGGTCGAAGTGAATGCACCCTGCAAACTGGAAAGCACACCACCCTGGCTGTTGAGATTTGCTGCGGTAACGCCCAGATCGCCCCCTTGGGCGATAATGCGGCCATTCAGGTTATCGACGTCTTTGTTAACAGATACGCGAAGCGCTCCCTGGCTTTGCAACGTGCCAAGTTTGTTGTCGAGACCTGCCGCGTCCACCTCTACATCGCCGCCCTGACTGTAGATCAGGCCGTCTGTAGCGTTGACCACATTACCGGTGGCGATGAGATGCAGCTTACCGTCAGATGCGAGTGTGCCGCGGTTACTGTTATCCAGTTGCCCGGCTGTATTGAGCGTCAACAGGCTCTTGCTGACCAGTTGGCCGCCCTGGTTATTGATCTGGGTACTGCGACGCAGCAATAACGCGCCGCCGCTGGCCAGCTTCCCGTTGGTGTTGGTCAGGGCAGCCAGCAGGTCGAGGGTCATCGCGCCTCTGCTGCTGAGGTTTCCCGCGCTGTTGTCGAGAGTTCCGCCCTCGAAACTCAGGTCCTGCGCGGCCGTCAGGTTGCCAGCGGTGTTATCAAGCGTAGCGGCTTTGATCGTCAGTCCGGCTCCGCTGTCAATCAAGCCTTTCTGACTGTTGTCCAACCGACCGGTAACGGTCAGACTCTGGCCAGCACCGCTGGACAGGATGCCTCCACTGTTGCTGAGGCTGTCAGACGTGACAGTCAGTGCCGTCTGGCTGACCAGTGCCCCGCCACCGCTGTTGAGCAACGCACCGCTCAGGTCAACGCCAACCGAGCCGTTGCGACTGGACAGCGTCCCGTTGTTGCGGTTGTCGAGACTTTTGCCGTGAACGTCCAGACGTTGCCAACCGGAAAGCAGGCCGTTCTGGTTATTGACGCTGTCGGTTGCGACCGTCAGTACGTCGCTGCTGATGACCTTGCCGTTTGTGTTATCGAGCGCACGGCCGTTCAGCTCAAAGCTCTGTGAGCTGGAGATTTCGCCTGACTGGTTGATGAAGTCGCGTACGCGCTTGAACGTCAGAGAGCCTTTGGCAGAAACCAGTCCGCCACGGTTATCCAGATCAGCGTTTTTCAGATCAATGGACAGACTGGTGTTGCCCATCAAACGTCCAGAGTCGAATGACAGCGCATCAAGGGTGACGCTCATCGCGCCCAATGCCGAAACTTCACCACCGTTGCCCGAATTCAGACTGTTGGCTGTCAGAACCAGCGTACTGCCGCTATTGATCAAGCCGTTGACGGTGTTATTGATCGTTGTTGCGTCTAGCGTCAGACCCGTTTTAGCCAGTAACTGGCCTGTCTGGTTATCAAGGACGCCCGAACCCAATTCAAGAAACTGGTTCGCGTTGATGAGGCCTTTTTCGCGATTGGTCAGCGTCCCGGTAACCGTCAGTTCCAGATCGTTGCGACTGGTCAGGGTCCCACCGGTGTTGTCCAGCGTGCCTGCCTTGGCATCCACACCTGCTGCGGCGATCATGCCTTTGACGTTATTCAGTGCATTGGCAATACGCAGAGTGAGGAATTGATTGCTGAGTACCTTGCCGCCGTTGTTTTCAAGGCTGTTTGCAGACAGCGTGAACGCCTGCCCACTGGAAATTTCGCCACCCTGGTTCAACACCACACCCAGATTTTTCAGCAGCAGCGTGCCTGGGGCATTGATAAGTCCGCTCTGGTTGTCCAGTTGGCCATTGTTCAGATCAAGGCTGAGTGAGGTGTTGCTGAACAGAGTGCCTTTCTGCTGATCCAGACGGCTGACGCTTGCGGTCATTGCCTGACTGCTGCCGATGCTGCCGCCACTGCTGTTGGTGAGTTTCGCGGCGGTCAGCTCCAGTCGGTCACCGGTGCTGACACGCCCATTCTGACTGTTATCGAAATCGCCCGTAGTGAGCTTCAGCAAGCCCTTGCTGCTGATGGTGCCGCGCTGGCTGTTATCGAGGACCCCGCTCCCCAGATCGAGTGCACCATCGGTCACCAGCTTGCCGCCCTGATTGCCGAATGCTCCGACGCTACGCAGATACAGGGTGTCAGCACTGGAAACATTGCCAGCGGTGTTGGTCAGGCTGCCAGCCTTCAGGGTCAGCGTACCTTCGCTGCTGACCAGGCCCTTTGTGTTATCGAGCAGCCCGGACAAATCGATATTGATGTCCTGCAGCCCACTTAACGTTCCGCCGGTGTTGTCCAGTGCCGTGCCGACGACCGTCAGGCCGGTCGTGCTGGATAGCAGGCCATCGTTCTGATTGGTAGTCCGGGCGACGTTCAGTTTCAGGGCTTTCTGCGCAAGAACCTGGCCGCTGTCGCTGTTATTCAGCCTGGCTCCGGTCAGTGTGATCGTGTCCTGACCCGAGATCTCGCCACCACGGTTGTCAATATCAGCAACATTGATACTCAGCGCCTGGGTTGCACCAATCAGGCCCTTGTTGCTGTTGGTCAGTGCATCACCGGTCAGCGTCAGAGAGCCCTGCGCGATCAATTGGCCGCCTTTCTGCTGCAGATTGCCTATGTGCGCGACAAGGTTTTTCTTGCTGGCAAGCTGACCTTCAAGGTTGTCGACGGAAGCCGCATACAGTTCTACGTCTGCATCGGCAATGACCACGCCTTTCGTATTGTTCAGAGCGGTGTCGACAGTCAGGTCCAACGCGCCACGGCTGCTGATCAAGCCTGTGGTGTTGTCCAGCACCGCGCTATGCATATCCAACGCAGCAGCGGAAATAGAGCCTTTGACGTTGGCCAGCGCCTCGTCGATGACCAGCGTCAACTTCTGGCCGCTCAGCAACTTGCCGCCACTGTTATCAAGGCTACCGGCCTTCACTGTGAAGGCCTGATTGCTGGATATTTCGCCGCTCTGGTTTGCAACGCCTTTGAGGTTTTTCAGCAGCAGTAGGCCGGAGGCATTGATGAGGCCGCCCTGGTTGTTCAACTGCCCGTTGTTGAGGTCCAGACTCAACGAGGTGTTGCTGAACATTTCGCCCGCCTGCTGATCAAGACGGGTGACCGTGGCGGTCAATGCCAGTGCGCTGGCGATACGCCCGGCACTCTGGTTGATGACCTTGCCTGCTGTCAGTTCAAGCGTATCGCTGCTGGTCAGGCGGCCTTTCTGACTGTTGTCGAATGTGCCGACAGTAACAGTGACCTTGGTCGCACCTTTGCCAGACAACGCTCCGCCCTGGCTGTTGTCGAGGCTGGCACTGGAGATCGTGAGCGTTGAATCTGTGGTAACAGAACCGGACTGGTTAAACAGCGCGCCTGTTGTATCAATCTGCAATGCATCAGCGCTGGACAGACTGCCCTTGGCGTTTTGCAGCGAATCGGCTGTCACACTTAGTGCGGCTTCGCTGCTGAGCAGGCCGCCCGTGTTGTCCAGTGCGCCGGTCAGCAGGACGGTCAGGTTGTTCTGAGAGGCCAGCGTGCCGCCCGCGTTGTCCAGCCGAGCGCCGTCCAGATGCAAGGTGTTGCCGAAAAGCAGCCCCTTGTTAAGGTTGATGATGCGCGCCACTTCCAATTCCAGCGCAGTACCGGCTAGAACCTTGCCGCCGTCACTGTTCTCAAGCGTTTTGGCAGTGATGTCTACGCCGATCTGGCTGGATATCTCACCGTTGCGGTTGTCGATATCGTCCACATTGAGTTTCAGCGCTTTTGTTGCGCCTACCAGACCACCCGACCGGTTATCCAGCGTCTTGCCGATCAAGGTCAGATCACCTTGCGCAACCAGCTCACCGCCTTTCTGGGTCAGGCTGTCGATTTCAGTAACAAGATCAGCCTGACTGGCGATACGTCCCGAGTCGTTGAGCGCTGTTGTCACCTGTAATTTCATCAGGTCAGCAGCATTGAGCAGGCCGCTCCGGTTATCCAGAAACGTGCCTTTCAACTCAAGGCCAGCGTTACTCTGAATACCGCCTTTCTGTTTTGCCGCCAGATCTGCCTGATTGTTGTCGAGTTCATCGACGAACAGCTGCATGCCTTTTTCAGCACGGATGGCTCCGCCGCGGTTGGCGACGCTGTCGCTGTGTACGATCAGCAGATCCCTGGCGATGATGCTGCCGCCACGGTTGTCCACTGAGAAGCTGGATAGATCCATCAGCCCCTTGGCCTGCAGGCTGCCCCCGGTTTGATTGTCCAGTGCCCCCGTCAGAACGAGAGAAAGCTTGCCGTCGGTCACTACCGATCCAGACTGACTGTTGTCCAGGCTCACCGCGTGAATATCAACGCCCTGCCCTGACCCCAAGGTGCCTACCTGATTGTTGATCGCCTTGCCAACGACCATGTTCAGAAACTTGTCGGCCATGACCTGACCCTGGGTATTGTCCAGGCTCAGGGAAGCCAAATCGGTTTTGCCGGCGCTGGTCAGTTCACCCAGTTGGTTTGACAGAGCGTCCTTCACATCAATGATCAGATCATCATCACTGCTGACGCTGCCGCCATTGTTGTTCAGTTCATTTGCACCAAGATCGATCCCCATGCCGGAAACCAGACCGCGCACGTTGGTAAGCAACTTATCGACGCGCACGATCAGTGCCTGCTCGCTGATAACCGAACCGTCAGTGTTGTCCAGCGAAGTGGCCGACAGCTTGAAACCATTGGCGCTGGAGATTTCGCCATTCCGGTTATCGACTGTGGTCAGGTTTCTCAAGAGCAGTTGGCCAGGGGCCGTGATCAAACCGCCCAGGTTCTTCAGCACACCGTTGTTCAAATCGAGGCTGACGTCGCTATTACTGTAGAGCCGGCCGTCCTTGCTCTGATCTAGGCCGGTGACGAACGCCGTCAGCGCTTTCGCACTGGCGATACGGCCTGCCTCACTGTTGTTGACCTGAGCCGCGGTCAGACTCAGCACATCCGTGCTGGTCAGGCGACCGCCCTGCTGGTTGTCGAACGCTCCCGTATCGACCGTTACCCCTTTGCCTGCGATACGGCCATTCTTGCTGTTATCCAGACTTGCGCTGTCAAGCCTCAGGTCGGCGCTGCTCAATATCTCACCGCCCTGGCTGACGACGTTTCCGGTAACAGTCAGCAAGGACGTATCAGCGCTGGTGATGCTGCCGCCTGTATTGTTCAGCGATGCAGCCTTCAGCTCCAACGTTCCATCGCTGCGAACAACGCCCTGACTATTGTTCAGCGCATCGGTAACGTTAAAGCCCAGACTGTTTTTGCCGTAAATCCGACCGCTGTCCGTGTTGGTCAACTGGCCCAGATTAAGTTGTACAGACTGCTGGCCTGAGACCACGCCTGCGGTCTGGTTATCGAGACTGTCGGCCGTCAGCAAAAGAGCCCCGTTGGCCAGCAAGCGGCCTTTGCGGCTGTTATCGAATTGACCCACTGTTGCCGTCAGCGTACCCAGGCTTGAGACTTCTGCATTCTGGTTGTTCAGCGTCGCGGCATTCAGTTCAAGACCTGTGGCAGAAATCAGCCCGCGCAGGTTGTTCAGCAACTTATCAACGCGCACGATCAGTGCCTTGTCGCTGATTAATGAACCGGCGGTGTTATCCATCGAGTTGGCCGTCAGCGTGAAGCCGTTGGCGCTGGAAATTTCACCGCTCCGATTATTGACGGTGGTCAGGTTTTTCAGAATCAACTGGCCCGGAGCGGTGATCAGCCCTCCCTGGTTATTCAATACACCGTGACTCAAATCGAGGCTGACATCGCTGTTGCCATACAACCGACCATCATTGGTCTGGTCGAGGGCAGTCACCACGGCAGTCAATGCCATCGCGCTGGCGATGCGACCCGCCTCACTGTTATTGACCTGGCCGGCAGTCAGGCTCATGACTCCGCTGCTGATGAGGCTTCCGCTGTTCTGGTTTTCGAACGTTCCGGTGGTCAACTCAATGCCGTTACCGGCAATTCGCCCTTTGCGAGCGTTATCGAGACGACCTGTCGTGAGCTTAAGACTGGCGTCGCTCAGCACCTCACCGCCGTTATTGACCGCAGCTCCGGTGGCAGTAATCGTAGCGGTTTGCGCACTGGAAATACTGCCGCTGGTGTTGTTCAGCGATGCGGCCGTCAGGGACAACGTGCCATCGCTGCGGATGACGCCCTGTTCATTGTTCAATGCACTGGCAATGTTGAAACCCAGGCTGTTTTTGCCGTAAATCCGACCGCTGCCGGTATTGGTCAATTCACCGAGATTCAACTGGACGGATTGCTGCCCGGAGACCACGCCGTTGGCCTGGTTGTCGAAACTGTCTGCCGTCAGCAACAACGCGCCGTTGGCCATCAAACGGCCTTTCTGGCTGTTATCGAACTGGCCGACCGTTGCTGTGAGCGCCCCGAGGCTGGAGATTTCCGCGTTCTGGTTGTTCAGGGCTGCCGCGTGCAGCGCGAGGCCATTGGCAGATACCATCCCGCGCAGGTTGGTCAGCAGCTGGTTTACGCGAAGGATAAGCGCCTTGTCGCTCAGCACCGAACCTTCGGTATTGTCCAACGAAGTGGCCGCCAGCGAGAAACCATTCGCACTGGAAATCTCGCCGCTCCGGTTACTCACCACATTCAGGTTTTTCAGCAGCAACTGACCGGGTGCGTTGATCAAACCATCCTGGTTGTTCAGCACACCGTTATTCAGATCGAGGCTGACATCACTGTTGCTATAAAGCCGACCATCACTGGTCTGATCAAGACCGGTGACCACCGCCGTCAGGGCCATGGCGCTGGCGATGCGACCTGCCTCGGTGTTGTTGACCTGAGCAGCAGTCAGCCCAAGGGTGCCGGTGCTGGTCAGGCGGCCGTCCTTGTGGTTGTCGAATGCGCCCGTGGTGACGGTCACGCCGTTCGCTGCAATGCGACCGCTCTGACTGTTGTCCAGCGAGCCGCTGGTCAACGTCAGGCTGGCGTCACTGAGCATCTGTCCGCCCTGGTTGACGACGGCTGCAGTGGTGGTAATCGAGGCCGTTCCGGCGCTGGTGACGCTGCCGCCGCTGCTGGCAAGGCTCGCCGCGCTCAGGTTCAGGGTGCCATCACTGCGCAGCACGCCCTGATCGTTATTGACGGCTCTGGTGGCAGTCACGCCCAGGCTGTTTCTGGCGTAAACGCTGCCCTTGCCGGTGTTGGTCAGTTGCCCCAGCGTCAGTTGAACGTTCTGCTGGCCGGATACCGAACCGGCGTTCTGGTTGTCCAGATTGTCGGCCGTCAGTTGTAGGGTGCCGTTGGCCATCAAACGGCCTTTCTGACTGTTATCGAACTGGCCGACCGTTGCTGTGAGCGCCCCGAGGCTGGAAATTTCCGCGTTCTGGTTGTTCAGGGTTGCCGCGTGCAGCTCGAGGCCATTGGCAGATACCATCCCGCGCAGGTTGGTCAGCAGCTGGTTGACGCGAAGGATCAGCGCCTTGTCGCTCAGTATCGAACCTTCGGTATTGTCCAACGAAGTGGCCGCCAGCGAGAAACCATTCGCACTGGAAATCTCGCCGCTCCGGTTACTCACCACATTCAGATTTTTCAGCACCAACTGGCCGGGTGCGTTGATCAAACCATCCTGGTTGTTCAGCACACCGTTATTCAGATCCAGGCTGACATCACTGTTGCTATAAAGACGACCATCATTGGTCTGATCAAGGCCGGTGACCACCGCTGTCAGGGCCATGGCGCTGGCGATCCGGCCCGCCTCGGTGTTGTTGACCTGAGCGGCAGTCAGCCCAAGGGTGCCGGTGCTGGTCAGGCGGCCGTCCTTGTGGTTGTCGAATGCGCCCGTGGTGACGGTCACGCCGTTCGCTGCAATGCGACCGCTCTGACTGTTGTCCAGCGAACCGCTGGTCAACGTCAGGCTGGCATCACTGAGCATCTGTCCGCCCTGGTTGACGACGGCTGCAGTGGTGGTAATCGAGGCCGTTCCGGCGCTGGTGACGCTGCCGCCGCTGCTGGCAAGGCTCGCCGCGCTCAGGTTCAGGGTGCCATCACTGCGCAGCACGCCCTGATCGTTATTCACGGCTCTGGTGGCGGTCACGCCCAGGTTGTTTCTGGCGTAAACGCTGCCTTTGCCGGTGTTGGTCAGTTGCCCCAGCGTCAGTTGCACGTTCTGCTGGCCGGACACTGATCCGGCGTTCTGGTTGTTCAGCGTGTCAGCTGTGAGCTGCAAGGTACCGTTGGCCAACAGGCGACCGTTGCTGCTGTTGTCGAACTGAACGAGCGTGGCGGTCAGGTTGCCCAGGCTGGAGATTTCACCGGTGCGGTTGTCCACGGTGCCGGTGTTCAGCAGCAGGCCACCTGCGGCGTTGATGATGCCCAACTGGTTGAGCACCTGGCCGGAGATGCGCGCGGTCAATACGGCGCCGCTGGACAGTTTGCCTTGCTGGCTGTTGTCCAGCGTTTGGGCGGTGATGTTCAGATTGCCGCTGCTGCTGATCAGCCCGCTCTGTGCGTTCAGTATTTGAGAGGCATTGATATCAGCGTTACCACCCTGGCTGAGAATACGCCCGGACTGGCGGTTGTCGATCACGCCCGCAGCAACCCATACGCGGGCCTGTCCGTTCAGTGTGGCGCCCTGGTTGTTGAGCGTCTGGGTAACGGTCGCCTGCAAGGCGCGGCTGGCGGTGATGCTGCCGCTGTTGGTCAAGCTGTTGGCCGACAGGGTCACATCGCCCGAAGCGTTGCGGCTGTTGTCTGCGTTGACGCCCGCTTCGATCACGGCCGAGTTACGCAATTGACCGCCAGCGGACAGGGTCAGTGCATCGCGGGCAGCGACGTTCTGCCGGGTGGTGAGATCACCGCCGGTGGTCATCGCCAGTGAGGACCCGGCGTAGACCGGCCCGTTGACCTCTGCGGTGTTGGCCCGCACGTTAACCGCGCCGCTCGCCGCCACCTGCATGACGTTGAGGTGGCCGTTGGCATCGATCTGGATATCGCCGCCACTGGCCGCCAGGTCTCCGGCGAGCCTGACGCCGACGCCCGCTTCGGTACCGACCAGCCGGATGGCACCGGCGTACATGCCGCCCAGGGCCGAGCTGTCGATCGCCAGTTCCGGTTTGCTGCTGCCGTCGTCTGCCAGTGCCGTCGGGTTCAGGGTCTGTGCATCGACGTCGTTGCGACCGGTGATGATCTTGAGGCGCTTGGCGTGCAGTTCGGCGTTGATCTTCGCGCTGCGGGTGATGATGTCGAACTGATCGACGTTGTCGGCATTCAGCCCCACGCCGTCAATCGAGATGCTGCCACCCTGGACGTTGAAGCGCTGCAGTTGACCGTTGGCGTCCAGAATCGGTTTGCCGGTGGTCAGCGTGACCTGCGGCGTGTTGATGAACCCGCAGCCGTTGCAACTGATGCCATACGGGTTGGCGACAATGACGCGGGCCGCCTGCCCCGCCACTTCTGTGTAACCCCTGAGCTGGCTGGCATTGGCGCCGACCACTTCGTTGAGAATCGTGTTGGCCGCTGTGCCACGCAGGTTGGAGTTGCCGACGATGATGCCGCCCAGCTGGGTGCTCTGGGTCTGGTTGGTCGAGTTGTTGAGGATCACGCCCTGACTGTCGACGTTGTACTGCTCGAACTGGTTGTGCGACAGGCCGCTGGCATTGGGCGTGGCAATGTTGATGATGGGCACGCCATTGCCGGCCTGGCCCAGCGTGGTCCCCGTGCCACTGACCGCGATGCCTTCGGCCTGAACCAGCAGCGGCTGCCAGAACAGGGCATTGGCCAGAATCAGCGCAAGGCCACGCTTGGGCATTCCCCAGAAATGCTGACGCTCGGTCAACGCCGCAGAAGGCTGACGGGCGAGCAGAGCAAACTGGTGAACGTCCATGTAAGTGACCTCGAAACGGAAAAGATGAAAGGCTGGGTTACAGGAAGAAATCCACGCGGAAATAGATCGGCGATTCACGCTCGATAACGTCGGGACGTTCCAGGGAGCGGGCAAAGGTCACCGACGCGGCGACATGCTGGCCACGGGTAAACAGTTCGAATGAATTGCTGGACAGGCGGCCATGCTGATCGCCGTTGTAACGGTCGCCTTGGATCACGCCCTGATCGTAACCGGCCGCGGCGCCATACTCGGCAAAGACCGGCCGCATCCAGTCGAGGGTGACCGGACGAGTCAGTCGTATTTCGTTTCGCCAGTAGCCGCCACTGTCACCCGACAGAAACTGATCCTTGTAACCGCGCACCGACGACGAGCCGCCCAGGCTCTGGCGCTGCGGGCTGAACAGCACATCTTCACTGCGCTGCCCGGTGGCGAGGCTGGTGAACGTCAGCTTCTCGCCCCATAACTGAAACGGTTGCAGGTAGCTGAGGGTGCCGGTGTATTTGCGATAGCGCGCATCGGCCTGGCCTGGACCCGGGTCATGGTTGCCCTGGGCATCCAGCGCGCCAATGCCCTGTTGCATGCCCAGGTCGATGTTGAGAAACGCAGAGCCTATCCGGCGGCCGTGGTTGATGCCGAATTGCGCCTCAGTGATGCGGTTGCTGCTGAGTGCCAGCTTGCTGTCTTCTACATAGTTGTTGGTCCGCAGGTACGCCAGACCGGCATTGAGCGAGGTCTTGCTCAGCGCGTCACGGTGCACGACCCGCTCAGCCCTGAACTGATGGTTCTGGCTGTCGCCGTCCTGCTTGAAGTCGATATTGGACGCCTGGGCCACCGAGCGATATTCGCTGGTGCTGTACAGGTAACTGAACGTCCACCAGCCCCACGGCATGCTGTACGACAGCGAGGCATTGCGAGAGGCTTTCTGGCGATCACTGATCGCATCGTGTCCGCCGCGCAGGCTGAACTGATCAGCCAGGCCCAGCGGGTTATCCCACTCGATCCCTGCATTCCATTGCTGCTCACCGGTACTGCGCTGACCTTCGTTGGTACGCGACAGATTGGCTCGCCAAGGCTTTTGCGGCGTGTTCTTGACCACCACATCACTGCCACCCACCGCCTTGCCGGGCGTCAGTTCCATCTGCGTCTGATTGGACGGCAGGCGGTTGAGCTGATCGACCATCTGCTCGATCTCGCGCAGGTTGACCATCGTGCCTTCCTGACCTGGAAAGGTCATCGCCAGCTCACGCGCCGACAGGCCGCTGTCGGCAGCGCCACGCAGGTTCTCGAGCTTGCCTTCAATCACCAGCACCTGCAGGTCGCCTTTGGACAGATCCTGCTGCGGCAGATAAGCGCGCGTGGTCACCAGACCTTTTTCGATGTAGTGATCGGTGATGACCTTGAGCAGCTCGTTGAGCTGAGGAACGCCCAGGCATTGACCGATATAAGGCTTGATCAGGTCGTCGCGCTCAGCGGCTGAAAGCGAATCCGCGCCCTTGAGCTCGATGCGATCGATCGTGAAACAGCGTGTGTCGGCAGGCGCGACCGGAGCAGCAGGCTCGGTTTGCTTGCCCGGCAGATCCTTGAGGTCTTCAAGCCGGCGTCGCTGCTCTTCAAGCAGGCGGTCCTGGCGATCACGGATAAGGTCCTGCTCGCCAGGCGTGGTGGCGGCGAAAGCGGACAGTGGCGCCACGGCAAGCAGCGCCAGCACGGCCAATCTTGAAGCGAACAGATGCACGACGCGTCCCTGCGATATCATATTGATATTAAATTCGGGCGCGATATTAGTTCGCCATTACACTGGCGTCAAATATTTGTACTACTTTGTACAAAATTTATTACCGAGGCCAGAGGAGCCCCGAGGCACTGAAACGAACAGGATTTAGCTACGCAAAAATCGCAACCGTCTGCCGCCCCCTCAGCACCAGCTCACCGCTCTCACTCCAGATTTCCATGTCTTGAAACGAATAACCGTCAGCCGCCAAATGGCTTGAGGTTTTGAGCAAGAACCACTGGTCCGGCGCAGGCGCGTTGACGATATCCAGTGTCCAGGTGATCGTGCTGAGCGGCACGTGGGCTGTCAGGGTGGTGATGGATGCCGGGGGCAACGCGTCTGCCAGTGCGATAAGCGCCACCATTGGATCGATGCCTTGCGCATCCTCGTGCCTGACCCACATCAACAGTTCGGGATCAACTACTCCGGAGAACGGCAAGGCCCCACCGGCGGGCTTTTTCTGGAAGTTGTGAACACAAATGGGTGCCTGTGGCCCTGCATCCCACAATGAATAATCGTCGGGGTGGCCGACGGCGGGCCGCTGTGAATAATCGTGAAGAATCCGGCTGTCACGCGAAGCGGCAAACACCATCGTCATGTGCAGCGCCAGTTGCGCTGACGAAAAACAGTCGGCGGTCATGACGGTGACTGACTTCCCCTGACGCAACACGGTTGGTTTGAAGGTCTGCTCGTGCATCGCAGGGCCGACGAAGGTGATCTGGGCAGACTTCAATGGCGGCAGCTCGGAACCGCCCGCCTGAATCGCAGCATGCAACGCAAGCGCGGCGGTCAGCCCGCCATAAACCGTTCGGCCTTGCAGCCAGTTTTCGGGGGCGTTGAAGGGACTGGAGGGGTCGAAGCTCTGGAATATCCGTGCAAGTGAAGTCATCGTCTTTTCCTGAATAACATCAATCGGGATCAACACAGCACCAGCGCCCTATGAGGGCGGCGTCAAGCTTACCTGACCAGACTGAACGAACGCTGAACAGGCACTCATCAGTTCAACATGAGCGCTCACGGCCAGTGGCGCTGAACCACCGCATTTACAACAGGATGAGCATCGATCTGCAACAGCGAAGCATGAAATGTCGGTCGCGAACCACGCAGGTCATCACGCGCCCCGCTCCAGCGGCTTGCGATGCTGGCCAGGATCTCGACCGCGCCGGGTGCTTCGGGATGCCAATGTCCCGGCTTGGCGAACAGATCGCTGAACATCTGCCAGTGCCAGTAAAGGCGTAACCGCGCGCCCGACTCCAGCTTGCGGTGAGTCGCCTCATCACCATCAACCAGCCAGCGTTCCGGGAAGTCGATGATGGCGCTGGGTATGTAGCAGTTAGTGGCTATATAGATCAGCGCCCGGAGCGCTTGCGACCGCTGGGGCGCTGCACGCGGCAGAAGGCCTGCTTCCGGAAACTCAAGCCCCAGGTGAATCAGGATTGCCGCGCTCTCGGTCACGACGGTGCCGTCGGGCAGCACCAGAACAGGCACCTGCATCAGGGGATTGACCTGTTTCAACGCTTCCTTGCCGGGTCCCTCTTCCGAGGCGCAGGCGTCGATCAATGTGTAGGGTGTAGCGCAAAGCTCAAGCGCGACCTCGATGGCTGCCGAACCGCAGCCCTTGGCACCGTAGAGCGTGTACATGGCTGATATCCCTCGCAAAGAAGATCAAGCCTAGCTGACATCAAAAGACCATGCAGACCGCTCGGCGACTATGAAAGGCATCGGAGCGTTGTCGCAACAGCCCTCCTTCACGCATCATGCAACCGCCCTCTTCTCGATGCCTTCCATGAAACGCTACGAAAAATTCGCCGCCGACATCGCTGAAATGATCCGCAGCGGGATTCTGCCACCCGGCGAAAAAGTCCCCTCAGTGCGTGTGGCGAGCCGTACGTATTCGGTCAGTCCGACAACGGTTTTCAAGGCTTACTATTTGCTGGAAGACAAAGGACTCATTCAGGCGCGTGCCCGTTCGGGTTATTACGTGCGCGAGTACGGCCCGCAGACCATGACCGAGCCCGAGCTGGTCAGGCATGTGAGCGAAGGGACGGAGGTCAGTGTCAGCGACCTGATCTTTTCGGTGCTGGCGTCGCTCAAGGATCCAGACACCGTTCCGTTCGGCTCGGCGTTTCCCAGCCCTCATCTTTATCCGTTGCCACGCCTGGCGAAATCCATGGGCATCGCCGCAAGAGCGCTCACCCCATCAACCATCATCAATGACATGACCACGGGAAACGCCGAGTTGCGTCGGCAAATCGCACTGCGCTACATGATCAGCGGTGTGCGGCTGCCAGCACACGAACTGGTGATTACCAATGGCGCCATGGAAGCGCTGAACCTGTGCCTGCAATGCGTCACCGAGCCCGGCGATCTGGTTGCCATCGAGGCGCCTGCCTTTTATGCGTGCCTGCAGGTGCTGGAACGCTTGAAACTGAAAGCCGTGGAAATTCCGGTGCATCCCCGTGACGGTGTGGACCTGGATTCGCTGCAGGACAGTCTCGGTCGATTGCCGATCAAGGCCTGCTGGTTCATGAGCAGTTTTCAGAACCCGCTGGGCGCGAGCCTGACGCCGGAAAAGAAGACCCGGCTGTACGAACTGCTGGAAACCCACGACGTCCCGTTGATCGAAGACGATGTGTACGCCGAGCTGTATTACGGCAGCACCGCGCCGCAGCCGGTGAAGAGCCTGGACCGCAGTGGCCGGGTCATGCATTGCGGCTCGTTTGCCAAGACCCTTGCGCCGGGCTACCGGGTTGGCTGGGTGGCGGGCGGACGTTACGCCGAGCAGATCAATCGTCTCAAGCTCATGACCACTATTTCGCCCTCGGTGCCTGCGCAGGCGGCGATTGCCGATTACCTCAATCATGGCGGTTATGACCGGCATCTGCGCAAGCTGCGCGACACGCTGGAAATTCAACAAGGTGCCATGCTCGCCGCAGCGGCTCGCTACTTCCCGGCGGGCACTCGCGTGACGAAACCGGTCGGCGGCTACTTTCTGTGGTTCGAGTTTCCCGAACACGTGGATTCGCTTCGACTGTTTCAGGAGGCCCTGGCGCAAGGCATAAGCCTGGCGCCGGGACCAATCTTTTCGCCCTCGCAGCGCTTTCGCAACTGCGCACGCCTGAATCACGGCAGCCCCTGGGACGATCGGTGCGAACAGGCCATGGCAACTCTGGGCCGTATCCTCGCTTCATTCCGGGATACACGCCACAACTGATCCCTGTTTTTTTGCGCTTTCTGAATCTGTACCAGTTTTCACCTGCGTCCGATAATTGCCCTGCGATCCACACCGATCAATCAAGGGGTTCTCATGGGCAAGATGGCATTGGGTTTACTGGCGTTTCTGGCATTCACGATTGCGGTGGGCCTGCTGGGGACGATACCGCCTTCCTGAGGCTGGACCTGTCGAACCTGTCGAACAGCAGCAAGTAAAGAATGGGAATCAGGCCCAGGGTCACCAGTGTCCCCAGGGCCAATCCACCGATGATCGTGATTGCCATGCCTTCCCACAGCGGGCCGGCAAACAGCATCAACGGCACCAGCCCGATGATGCAGGTCAGTTTGGTCATCACGATAGGCCGCAGGCGTTTGACGGCGGCGTTGACCACCGCTTCGTGCACATTCAGGCCGTGCTCGCGCTCTACATCGATCCGCTCAAGCAGCAACACCGCGTTATTGACAATGATGCCCGCCAGCGACAGCAGGCCGAAGGTGGCCATGAAGCCAAACGGATAACCGGTGATGAGCAAGGCGCACGCCGCCCCGATCAGCACGAACGGCACACTGGTGATCACGATCAGCAACTTGCGAAACGAATTGAACTGCCAGACGAACAGCAGCAGCATGCCGACCAGCGCATGCGGCATGTACTGCAGCAACGCCTGATTGGCATCGGCAGAGTCCTGAATCTCCCCGCCCAGTTCGATGCGGTAGCCCACCGGCAGCTTGATTGCTGCAACTTGCGGAGCCAGGCGCTGGACAATGGTCGTCGCCGTCAGCGAGGGATTGTGTCCGGTCACGGTGATGGCGCGCTCCATGTTCCTGCGCAACAACGTAGACGCTTCGGACTGTGGCTCCAGAGTAGCGACTGTCGACAGTGGGACAGGACCTGAACCCGAGGCCGGGTAGATAAACGTCGTGTCCAGATCATTGCCGGAGGCTCCGGCATCCTCAACCGCTCGGGCCACCAGCGCTACCGTGGTCTCGCCATCCTGCATCGACGACACGGACAGACCACCATTACGCAAGCGCAGTGCCTGAGCGATGTCCTCGCTGCTGACCCCTGCCAAGCGCGCCTTGTATGGATCGACCACCACCTCATACCGCAGCAGGCGACTGCGCCAGTCGTCCTGCACGTCAACGGTGCCGGGCAACGCCAACAGGGCCTTTTCAAGCTGACCGGCCGCCTGGCGCAATACCTCTTCGTCCGGGCCGATGATCCGATAGATCGCCACGCCTGCCTCGGTGGTGCCCATGGAAAAACGCTTCGGCTGTGCCTGGACTTCCGGATGTTGCTGCAGCAGGAACCGGCGTGTTCTGGCAATCACCGCATCCAGATCGACGCCCTTGCGCACGCTGACCGTGAAGTAGGCAATGTCAGGGGCTGGCAACGGCGGGTTGAGACCCAGCACGATTCTCGGCCCGCCGTCGGCGACATACCCGATGCTGTCGACCACATCCCGGTCATTGCTCAGCCACTGGCTGATGTCACGCACGGTCTGCAACGTCGCTGTCGAGCTGCTGCCGGGCTCCATCGTCAGCGGAATCTGGAACTGCAAACGGTCGGACTTGGGCAGAAAGTCATAGGGCACGTGGGTCAGTACCACGACCGCACCAGCCAGCAAGCCGAGCATGCAGCCCAGAAAGA
Organism: Pseudomonas viridiflava; assembly: GCF_900184295.1. Lineage (NCBI taxonomy): Bacteria > Pseudomonadati > Pseudomonadota > Gammaproteobacteria > Pseudomonadales > Pseudomonadaceae > Pseudomonas > Pseudomonas viridiflava. The sequence continues at coordinate 2,543,575 of NZ_LT855380.1, read as the reverse complement.
TGAAGGGGTAATGCAGCAGTTGCTCGATGACCGTGCGATAGCCGCGGTAGAAACCTGAAGCGTACTCGTCGGGTGCCGGTGCGTCTTGATCAACGGTCGGCGCCTTGGCGAAGTAAAAGCACAACAGCGGCGTCACGGTGATGCTCAGCAGCCAGGAACTGATCAGCGTGGTCGCCAGAACGATCGCCAGCGAACGTAAGTATTCATTGGTGCTGGTCTGTCCGAGAAAAAACGGCGAGAACGCCAGCACGATCACCAATGAAGAGGTCAGCAACGGAATCGCCAGCGTACGTCCTGCGTCCTCGCACGCCTGCCATCTCGCCTCACCGGCATGCAGCCGTCGCTCGATGTCCTCGGCAATCACGATACCGTTATCGACCAGTAACCCGAGGGCCAGGATGATTGCCGCGATCGACACGGTTTGCAGCTCGATGCCCAGCGAGCGCATCACAATGAGCGTCGTCAGGATCGTCAGCGGAACGATGGCCCCTACGACCAGCCCGGTGCGCCAGCCCAGAAACAGCATGACCACGCACATGACGATCACCACGGTTTCGCCCATGACGTGGTACATCTTGCTCATCTCGTTCTGCACCACATCGGCCTGGAACGTCACGATGTGCAGAGCAAAACCGGCAGGCAGTTGCTGCTCAAGTTCGCCCAGACGTGCGCGAAGCGACGTGCCGAAGGCCTGAACATTGAGTCCCGATTGCATCGAGACGGCCAGCACGACCGCTGACTGTCCCTGATAGATGGCCGCCGTTTCCGGCGGGTCGACAGGGGCTACTGACACCTTCGCCAGAGATTGCAGTGGTACGCGCTCACCGCTCGCCAGTTGCACGGGAAACCGCCGCAGTTGCTCCAGAGAAAGGATTTCGCCACTCACCGACAGCGTGGTGCTCTGCTCCCCCACAACCGGATTGCCGCCCAGCGCAATCGCATTCTGACCCTGCAACTGTTGCAGCACCTGCTGCGGCGCTAGCCCGGAAGCACCCAGCGTCTGGTGGTCGAAATCAAGGTAGATGCGTTCATCCTGCAGGCCGTACAACTCGACCTGATCAACCCCGCTCAGACCGTACAACTGATCACGGAGACGTTTGATGGGGCCGCGCATCTCACTCATGCTGAAGCCCGGCGCCGTGACGGCGACCGAGGCGACGGCGACACGGCCGAAGTCATCGTCCACCAGCGGCCCCTGAGTGCCGGGCGGAAAGCTGCCGCTCAGTTCGCCCACCTTGGCCCTGAGCCGTTGCCACAGCGCGGGGAGATCCTTGACGCTGTCATAAGCTGTGACCTGTACGATCACTCGGCCCGGCTTGATGGTCGTGACGATGTCCTTGATCTGCGCCAACTCCCGGATCCTGTCTTCCAGTGGCCTTGCCAGCAACTCCTCCGCGCGCTCGACGGGCAGACCCGGCAACGCCACGCTGACCAGCGCATCGCGCACGGTCACGGACGGTTCTTCCTGAGAAGGAAAACCCAGAAAAGCCAGGACACCGGCGATCAGGATCAGGCCAGCGGCAAACAGCGTGAGGCGACTCGCCCCCATGGCGTTACGGGTAATGTTCATGGGGCGCTCTCAGTCAAACGGGTCGTGGGTTGGAACAGGCTGACGGTCTGTCCGTCCTGCAAAAAAGCAGTGCCGGCTGTTACCACCTGCTCGTTTGCGAACAGTCCCTCGGTGACAACCGCGCGCCCTTCCCTGACGGCGCCCAGCGTGATGTTTCTGATGGCAACCGTGCCAGGTGGCTGATAGACAAACACCTGCGCAGCTCCCTTGCTCGTCCCCATCCACAACGCTTGAACCGGTATTGATAAGGGTTGTACGCCCTGCTCAGGCGTCATGTGCACCAGCAGCGTCACGCCACTGGCCACTGATTCGGAAGGATCGAGCAGACGAAACAGGCAGTTGCGCACCAGCCCGTCCTCGGAACGCGGCGAGATGCCTTCAAGCACCAGATCAAACCCGGCAGACGATCCTGAGCTAAAGGAAGCGTGCGCCCGATCGCCGACTTTGAAATGGCTGGCCTGCTCGACGGGAACCGCTGCCATCACTTGCGGCCGATTGCGCGATTCCACCTGCAGAACCACCTGCCCGGCCGCCAACATGGCGAAACGGTCGGCACGGCGCGCCACGACACGCCCGGAAAAGGGAGCGATCAACTGACTGCGCTCGGCCTCCCGACGTGCCAGAGCAAGCTCGGACTTCGCCCGCGTCTGCTCTGCCACAGCCTGAGTCTGCGCAGCACGGGCTGCCTCCACAACGCTTTCGGCGACGCTGCCAGCGGCCAGCAGATTTTTCTGGCGTTGATAGTTGAGCCCACGCTCCGCAGCCTGAGCCGTCGCAGCGCTCAGGCTGGCCTGGGCCTGCTGGAGCCGCAGCGCGGCGGGCTGACGATCCAGCGCCGCGAGCACTTGGCCCTTTTCGAATGCATCTCCAATGTCGACCCGCAGGTCGGCCAGCGTACCTGCCGATTCAAACGCCAGGCTGGCGCTGTCAGGCTGGCGAACGACGCCGGAAAAACGCAGGCCTTCGCCCGCTCCGCTTCTGACAGTTTCGACTTTTACCGCCCGAATGACAGGCGCCACGGCGGCAGGCTTGTCGTCGCAACCGCTCACCAGCACCGCAAGAAGAACAGCGCCACAACCAACGCCCAGCCGCTTCATCAAGCCGGGCAATGTCATGAAATGGAATCGCATGGCAGGCCTCTGGCGGTCAAAAGGCGTAGTTCAAGGCAAGCAGACCGCTCGCTTCGGCGTCCGTCTCGACCAGCGGGCTGCCGCGGGTCTGATCGGTGTAATGCGTGACACCGACGCTGGTAACCGTCGACCAGTGATCGTCGAAGCTGTGCTGCCAGCTGAGCGCTGCGGAATACGCATAAATGCCGCTGTCGGCCGTGAAACGGGAAAAGCCGGTGCGCTGGCTCTGGATCGGGCTGACCCCGAAATAAATCTGGTTATAGCGACCGTCTCCGGCGTGCGCGTCGATATCGATAGCCACGGTGTCTGACTGGCTGTGGTAGGCAATGCCTTCAAAGCCCAGACGGTAGCGATTGCCGCGCTTCTCGCCTGCCAGGCGCAGTTCGGCTTCGCCGCTGACGGTCAGCCAAGGCAAAAGCTGCTGGGAAAGCATGAGGTCAGCGACCGTCGCACCACCGACCGTCCCCATGCCCTTGAGCTCGTTGGAGCCCGGACGGTTTGTGCTGTTTTTCTCGGTACGGCCGAAGTCATAGTTGAGCGCAGCACTGGCACCGAAGCCCGACTGCGACTGATACTGCAGCCCCAGCCCTCTGAGGCTGTCAGCGAACAGCATGCCGCTCTGTACGGTGAACATCGGCAGCACCTGGCTGCGGTATTCGTCCGCGCCCATGTAACGCGGCCCGACGCCCATGCCCAGTCCCAGATTGACATTGACCTTGTCGCCCAGCAGCGATGAGCCGGAAGCGGCATCGTCGGCGCGTGCCTGACCGGCCAGCACCACAGCAGCAGTGGCAATCAAAACCTTGAACAGCAAGGGACGTGACGGGGTGCAGATGTTCATGATAGTCATGGGGTAACTCCAGGTTGAGTCAGGGGGGAAGAAGTGACAGGTTCTGCGCCGTTCAGGACGCGATAGAGGTCCAGGCGGTTACGCTGCAGATCGTGCAAAGACTTGCGAAAGGTGGCGTCGGCCTGGGCGACACGAATGGCCGATGCCAGCGGCGCGCTGCGGTCTGTGTTGCCCGCCTCCAGTTCGAAGGCCATGCGCCGGACCTTTTCCTGGACCAGCGCGACACGCTTGACCTCATCACGCACGTGATCCAGCGCCTGCTGACGGCGGGTCAATACATCGGCCATTTCGCGGAAAGCGATCTGAATGGTTTTCTCGTAGTCGGCGACGGCGATCTGTTTGCGCACCTGTGCCAGGTCCAGGTTGGCGCGATTGCGTCCACCGTCGAACAGCGGCAGGTTCAACTGCGGACTGAACAGCCAGGCACCGCTGCCGTGACTGAACAGGCTGCGCAGGCTGTCGCTCTGCACACCGACTCCTGTGCTGAGCGTGATGGACGGGAAAAAGGCCGCACGGGCTGCGCCAATGTTCGCGTTGCTGGCCTTCAACGCCTCTTCGCGCTGGCGAACGTCGAAGCGTTCCAGCAGACGTTGAGACGGCAAGTTCATCAGCAATGCAGGCGTGTCGATCGCAGCGGCGGTCAGGTGTGCAGGTTCGAGCGTCATCGACGGCAACGGCGCCGAGTAGCCGGTCAGGAGCAACAATGCCTGAGAGGCGCTGGAATGATCACCGATGGCATCCTGCAGTTGCTGCTGCGCGCTCAGCACCTCCAGGCGCTGCATGGCAACGTCGTCGAGGGAAATGGCGCCCGCGCGCTGCTGTCCCTCGGCCATGCCGAGCAGCATCGAGCGCGTGTCACTGATCGTCTGCGCATCGACCTGCAAGGCTGCCGCCATGCGCTCGGCGAGCCAGGCCTGCGTCACTTCGGCCACCAGAGCGCTGCGGGCGGCCTGCTGGCCATGAAGCGTGGCCAGATAGTCATGACGCGCTGCGTCGGACAGGCTGCGCAAGCGACCGAAGAAATCCAGCTCGTAATTGGAAATGCCCACGGAGGCGACGGTGATGTCCTGGCCGTAACGCTCGTCAGCGGCCTTGTTGTCGAAGTGCTGGCGATCACGCTCGAGCCCTGCGGCCACCGTCGGAAAGCGATCCGCGACGCTCAGGCCGCGCATCGCCCGGGCTTCCTCGACGCGCAGGCCGGCGATGCGAAAGTCACGATTGAAGTCCAGCGCCGACAGCACCAGCGTGCGCAGTTCACCGGTTGGAGACAGCTCGGTAATCAGCGTCTCTTCGTCGGACGTCAGCACCGCTTGCGAAGGCGGTGCAGCGGCTGACACAACGCCGGATGACACCGTGGCAGGGACAGGTAATGGCGGCTGCTGATACTCGGGTGCCAGGGAGCAACCTGAAACAGTCAGCACCATCAGCCACGCCGCGCACCACCGCAGGGTGCGATGCCGGGAAACACGGATAGGCTTGGACAGCAGCGTGAGAGTGGGCATAGGATCTGTTCGCGACAGTGGGGTCTGAACGCAATCCTGAACGTCGACTATCAATAAACCGTTCGTGAATTATCAAGATTTGATCAAGAGGCGGCCCTGTGTCAGGAAAACGTATTCTGGTGGTCGAAGACGACGCCGACAGTGCAAGCATTCTGGAGGCCTACCTGCTTCGGGACGGCTTCATCGTCGGCCTCGCGGAAAACGGCCAGCGCGGCATCGACATGCACCGGCAATGGAGGCCCGATCTGGTGCTGCTCGACGTGATGTTGCCGCTGGTCAGCGGCACCGATGTGCTGTCGGCAATCAGGCGCTGCAGCGATACGCCGGTGATCATGGTCACCGCCATGGGTGACGAGCCGGAAAAACTCGGTGCACTGCGTTATGGCGCGGACGACTACGTGGTCAAGCCATACAACCCCAAGGAAGTGGTGGCGCGGGTGCACGCCGTTCTGCGCCGTGCCCAACCGGGTGGCAGCGCCGAAAGACAGCTGCGCTACCAGGATCTGGTGGTCGATCTCGACGCCGTCACGGCGCGTATCGAAGGGCTGGAACAGGAACAGACGCTGCTGGACCTCACGCCCACCGAGTTCAAGATTCTCTGCACTTTGCTGAAGACCCCATCCAAGGCGTTTACCCGCGAGGAGCTACTCGAGATCTGTCTGCCGGAAAGCGAAGCGCTGGCGCGGGTGGTGGATGCTCACGTGCATAACCTGCGCCGCAAGCTGGAACTGCACGGCATCGATAACGTGCTGGTCACCGTGCGCGCCGTCGGCTACCGGTTCAGGTGACTGTCATGCCACCAAGTCAACCGGATTCCAAGGCTAGGCCGTTATGGCACTGGGTCGGGATGCGCATGAGCATGCTCGCAATCGGCGCCATCATCGTGATTGCGTTCTGCATGTGGCTGTACGTAACCGCAACGGACTGGATCACCCTGCACTCCATCCCCGAGAGCGTGCGCATCGAACTTGAGCAGTTGCAGGCCCAGCCGGACCTGAACGTTCCCAGGCTTCGTGAACTGTTCGTGCAGTACTATCCGACCGAATACATGCTGCCTGGCATTGCCAATCAATTGTGGTGGTTGCTGGCTGGGCTGATCGGAGTGGCGACACCCGTCATCATCTTTTTCGGGTTCCTGTTCTCGCGCCCGCTGTCGAGCCAGTTTTCCTCCGTGGCCAAAGGTGCGCGCCAAGTAGCGCAAGGTGATTTCAAGACGCGCCTGCCTGCCATCGATCACGGTCCGGACGAACTGCAATCATTGGTGCGCGACTTCAACACCATGACCACTCAACTCGAACGCTACGAGCTGGAAGTCAGCGAATCCAGTGCCATGATCGCCCATGAGCTGCGCACCCCACTCAACGCAGCGATGGGCCGTGTGCAGGGCATGATCGATGAGGTTTTCCCAAGCGATCTCGCACAACTGGAAATGGTCAGCCGACAGCTCAACCAACTCAACAAACTGGTCAATGACCTGCACTTGCTGTCATTGGCCAGCGCCGGTCAACTGGTCTTGAACAAGACCGCCTTTTCGCTGGGAAAACTTGTCACCGAACGTCTGGACTGGTTTGCCACGCAGCTTCAGCAGGCAGGCGTCAAGGTGGCGCTGGACATCCCGTCCGCGCTGAAGCTGACCGCGGATCGGGACCGAATCGGTCAGGTCGTGAACATTCTGGTCGACAACGTGTTGCGCTACTCGGCACAGGGCGGCGAACTGCACATCACGGCGAGCGCCATCGGCACCCAGGTGGAACTGGCGTTTGCAGACAGAGGGCCGGGTTTTGGCGAGGACAACCTTGAACAGGTGTTCGACCGATTCTGGCGGGCCGAGCGTTCCAGAGCGCGCTACTCGGGTGGCAGCGGGCTGGGTTTATCAATCGCCCGGGCCATCTGTCTTGAGCATGATGCAGTCATCAGCGCACAGAACAGACCGGGCGGCGGATCGGTGATCCGCCTGATGATCCCGGTCTGAGCCAGAGCATTACTGCGCCCCGGCGACCTTCATGATCATCCGCGACAGCAGATAGATACGCGGCGCGACGCTTGCGACTTCTGCGTATTCCTCAGGCGTATGAATATTGCCGCCGACGATGCCGAAACCGTCCAGCGTTGGCGTCCCCACGCTGGCTGACAAACTCGAGTCCGCCGCCCCGCCGCTGCCTTCGATGGTCAGCGTGCGCCCCAGCTCGCCATAGATGCCCTGCGCCATGGCCACCAATGCATCGGACTGCGGCGTCTGCGGCATCGGCGGCAGGCCGCGTACCAGACTGGTCTTGACCTCGGTGTCGGGAATCAGTTTGTTGGCGGACACCTTGGCCATGTCCTGTTCGATGCGATCAAACTCCTCCGGCAACACCGCACGCACATCAGCCTTGGCGCTGGCCTGATCGGGGATCACGTTGGTGCGGTCGCCAGCCTTGAGCACCGTGAAGTTGATGGTGGTCTTTTTCTCCTCGTCACCGAGCTTGCCCAGTTGCAGAATCTGGTGGGCGACCTCGCTGGCCGCATTGCGTCCCAGCTCCGGCGCAACGCCTGCGTGGGACGCCTTGCCCTTGACCTCGACCAATGCCGTGGCGACGCCCTTGCGCCAGACCACCAGACCATCGGCCGGACGACCCGGCTCCAGGTTGAGGGTGACGTCATGCGCCTTGGCAGTCTTTTTGATCAGCTCGGTGCCAACCGTCGAACCGATTTCCTCGCTGGCGTCGAGCAGTACCGTGATCTGCGCGTAATCCTTGAAGTTGAGGTTCTGCAGCACTTTCAGCGCGTAGATCGCCGCCACGATTCCGCCCTTGTCATCCATCACACCGGGACCGTAGGCACGGCCATCCTTGATGTGAAACGGTCGCTCGGCAGCGGTGCCTTCCTTGAATACGGTGTCCATGTGCGCCATCAACAGAATCTTCGCCTTGCCAGTGCCCTTGATTGTGGCCAGCACATGATTGCTGGCCTCAGGCGTATTGGGGACCAACTCGATGGTGGCACCGAGCTTTTTCAGTTCTTCGATGGCGATGTCACTGACCTGACCCAGGCCTTGGGTGTAGCCAGAGCCTGAATCGATGTTCACCAGACGTTCGAGCAGCTTCAAGGCTTCGTCCTGATACTGCTCGGCGTCGGCCTGAATCTTCTGATGAGGCTCGGCCATGGCAAGCGGAGTGAGGGCTGTCAGAACGAAAACCAGGCCCAGCCGAGCGGCCAGTGGCGAGCGGGAAAACAGGCGCATGCGCAATCCATCCTTGAGTGTGATTGAAAGGTTTTCAAGAACCTACCTCAAGCCAGCGCATCGGAACAGGCATTCATGAAACCGGATCAGGCAATCGTCGGCAGAAACGGGGCTGTAATCTGCCGAAAGGTCAGCAAGCGATGCCCGCCGAGAGGAACTGGACAGCGTTTCGCCATGACGTTAACGTAAGCGGCAACCTTCACTCGCAGTCATCACATCTCAACAATAAAAAGATCGAGGATGCGACATGCTGAGCTATTCCGCTGGAATGCAACATCCACCCTTGCTTGAACTCACAATCGGCAGCGCCCTGTCCGAAGCCGTAAAACGTTGGCCGGAGCAGGACGCATTGATCGTGCCATTCCAGCAGGTGCGCTATAGCTGGCGCGACCTTGGACGTGAGGTCGATACCGTGGCTAGCGCCCTGCTCGCTCTGGGTATCGACAAGGGCCAGCGGATCGGCATCTGGGCACCCAATTGCGCCCAGTGGTGCATCACGCAACTGGCAAGCGCGAAGATTGGCGCAGTGCTGGTCAACATCAATCCGGCCTATCGCACTTCGGAGTTGACCTACGCATTGCAGCGTTCAGGCTGTTCGTGGTTGGTGACTGCAGACTGCTTCAAGGACTCGAATTATCACGCCATGCTGGGTCAGGTCGTTCCACAGTTGCTGACCCGGACGCCTGGAGCCTGGCACAGCGAAGCACTGCCCGAACTGCGCGGCGTGATCAGCCTGTCCGACAGCCCGCCGCCCGGCATGCTGGCTTGGCGCACGCTTCATTCGCTTGCCGAATCGACGCCTGCGGATGCCCTCGAACTGCGCGCTGCCAGCCTGGAGGTGAACGACCCGATCAACATCCAGTACACCTCGGGCACCACCGGTTTTCCGAAAGGCGCCACGCTGAGCCATCGCAACATCCTCAACAACGGTTACATGGTCGGCTACAACCTTGGCCTGGGATCCGAGGACCGGCTGGTCATTCCGGTGCCGCTTTATCACTGCTTCGGCATGGTGATGGGCAACCTCGCCTGCCTGACCCATGGCGCGACGATGATCTATCCGGCGCCGTCGTTCGAACCCCTGGCAACACTCGAAGCGGTCGCCAGCGAGCGGGCGACTTACCTGTATGGCGTGCCAACCATGTTCATCAAGGAACTCGATCTTCCTGAGCGACAGGCACTGGATCTTTCCAGCCTCAAGGGCGGAATCATGGCAGGCAGCATCTGCCCCATCGAAGTGATGCGTCAGGTCATTGACCAGATGCACATGAGCGGTGTGCAGATCGCCTATGGCATGACCGAGACCAGCCCGGTTTCCCTGCAGACGTCCAATGACGACCCTCTGGACTTGCGCGTGACCAGCGTTGGCCGCACTCAGCCGCATCTGGAACACAAGGTGATCGACCCCCACGGAAACACAGTGGAGCGTGGTCAGGTCGGTGAACTCTGCACCCGAGGTTACAGCGTCATGTTGGGTTACTGGCAGGACGCCGAAGCCACGGCCAGAGACATCGATGCCGAGGGCTGGATGCACACCGGCGATCTGGTGCAGATGGACGCTGATGGCTACGTGACGATCGTGGGCCGCAGCAAGGACATGATCATTCGCGGTGGCGAGAACATCTACCCGCGTGAAATCGAAGAACTGCTTTTACAGCACAGCGACATAGCTGAAGCCTATGTCGTCGGCATTCCGTGTGATCGCTACGGCGAAGACCTGGTGGCCTGGGTCAGGCTGCATCCCGGTCACGTGTGCGAAGAACCGTTGCTGCGCGATTTCTTTCGTTCCCGTGTAGCGCACTTCAAGGTGCCAAGGCACTTTTTCTTCGTCGACGAATTCCCGATGACGGTCACCGGCAAGGTGCAGAAATTTCGCATGCGCGAGATCAGCATTGAGCGACTGAGCACAGCCGGTGATTGACATGCAAAGACTTTGATTCGCGATTGGGGTAACGTCCGGACTCGTCACCCAATCGTTGTAATGGCTGGAGACAGCCATTCGGGCAAGCAACCACAACGCCAATAACGCCTACCTCGTCACGAAAGGGACTGCCAGATCATCAGCCATTGATTCCAGGGATGTGCGAATCATGATCTTGAGAAAAGCCCTTCAAACACGCCATGCACTGATCGCCTTCGCACTGCTGCTGAGTGTGCTTTCCGAGTCCGCCTGGACAGCCACCAAAAGCGTAAAGCGCGGCGTCGCGTATGACGTGGCCTCGCCTGCGGACCTGAGTGCTTTATCGACTGGCATGAGCTGGTGGTACAACTGGAGCCCGAAGCCCCATGATCGTCTGGCCGCCTATGACTATGCGGGCCAGTACAACGTCGATTTCGTGCCGATGGTCTGGAACGCCAATCTCGATGACGGTCAGTTGAAGCTCTATCTGCTGGCGCACCCCGGCATTCGTTATCTGCTGGTCATCAACGAGCCCAATCTGGTCGATCAGGCCAACATGACACCCCAGGCCGCTGCACAGTTGTGGCCTCGTCTGGAACAGATTTCGGCGCAGACCGGGGTCAAACTGGTCGGCCCTGCGATGAACTGGGGAACCATGACCGGCTACGGCGACCCGGTGGCCTGGCTTGACGCGTTCTACGCAGCCTATGCGTCAGCCCATCAGGGACGGGACCCGCAGATCGATTACCTGGCCTTTCATTGGTATGACTACGGCCTGTCGAGCATGCTCGACAGACTGTCCCGATACGGCAAACCCTTCTGGGTAACCGAGTTCGCCAACTGGCACACGCTTGATGACGGACTGCAGATCGATTCACTGGAAAAACAGAAGCAGCAGATGGCAGAGATGGTCACGATGCTGGAGCGGCGGTCGGACGTGTTCAGGTACGCCTGGTTCACCGGGCGAATGACACCGGATCCGCACTTTTCAAGCCTGCTGGATGCCGAAGGAAGACTGACGGAACTGGGTCAGTACTACCTCTCGTTGCCGTACAGCGAATGAAAGATGGGTTCTGTTCAGCCGAAGCAGCGGCTTCTGGCTGACGGTGCTTCGCGCTCATCCAGAGAGGCGGCGCCTACATCGGTCAGGCCACTGATGATGTGCTGCGTGTACGGAAAGGACGGATCGACTTCCAACAGTCGTTCCGAGATCAGCAACCCTTCCCTTGCCAGCACATCGACCGCCAGCACGCAGTCGACGATGGGGCAGACACGCGCAGAGCGCTTGAGCAGTTCCATGTAGATCTGGCCGAAGGTGAGCTTTCGGGTGCGATCCGGGCTCAGGCGCCTGACGGCGCTCAATATGGCCACATCGATTCGACCAGGCTTGTCGCTCACATTATCTGATGTCATGGGCGGGCACACTTCGACGTGACAAATCAAGTTGCCACGTTTCGTCAAAATATAAACAAACAGCGAAAGATCTGGCGATAACGTCGATAAAATCTGATGAAACCAAAACAGCCAAACAGCCTTTTTTCATCAGAGTCGATATCACTATAAAGACCGATAAGCCCGATCACTGTCTATCAACTCAAGGCGTGTATGCATCAATAATGATCGCCCTTTAAAGACTGTAAAAAATGCGGCTGTTTCAGCAGAGCGGCCATGATAGCAGAGCACTAAACCTAATCACAGTTAGGTTTAGCAGATTAGAGAATAATACCTTTATATGTGTTTTTTTAGCGATTAATCATCAAATATTACGAAAAAAATGGTTTATATATCTATAAAGTCGCGAAAATCACTCTACCCCAAGCGCTACCCTGTTCAAAAAAAGCGCGCCAGCAGCAGGCAGGCCATATGCCAGCATTTCATAAATTCCGCTGCGGTAATATTTTATAAACAGCTGAACTTCTTTCGCGCTTTCCGGACTTAACACTCGGCTGACAGGTATGTCGCGCTAAACGCCTATTTGATTATCCTTGCCACCGTCAATCGAGATTGCCATTGATGACCCGATCCATGTTGCCTGTTTTCGGCGCTGTACTTCTGTGCGCGCAAAGTTTGTCTGCCTTCGCAGCGGACTCAACTTCCACTGCCACCAAGGGAACTTCCGACGCACAAGTCAGAGTTCAGGTCGAGGCCAAACGTGACCGGATTTCCGGTGCCGACAAAGTCACCACACCTGCACAGAAAGGCGCTTCCACCCTGCTCGACGAGCCTGTGAACACCGACGACGCACCTCGACAGGAGCAACACTGATGACACCGTCAGACCTTAATCCGCCCCTGTGCGCCAAGCGAGCATTTGCCTTGTCAGCTTTCAAACAAACGCTGGGCCTGAGCCTGCTGACCTTCAGTGTCATGCAGGCCAATCTGGCGCTGGCGGCCGTCGTCACCCCCGCCACCGGCAATGAAGTCGAGGCGCGCGTCAGCTCGATTCTCGACAACATGAACACGTCGGAAAAGATCAACTTCACCCGCGTCAACGACGGGCACATGATCCCTTCCCTGCTCAAGTGGGGCATCAAGGGCACGGTTGCCTACGACTCGTCTATGGGTGTGCACGTCAACAACGCCACCTTCGGCGCGCAGTACCCATCGCAGTCCGCACTGGCCGCGACCTGGAGCATCAACCGTGCCAAGGAATTCGGACAGGCGATTGCCTACGAGACCCGTATTTCCGGCGGGCAGCAGATGCTGTCGCCCGGCGCGAATCTTTACCGCACGCCATTCAATGGACGGTCGGCCGAGTACGTGAGCGGTGAAGATCCGTTCCTTGGCGCAGTATTGGCTCCGGCTATCGTCAACGGCATTCAGGTGCAGGGGATTCAGGCGAGCGGCAAGCACTACCTGGCCAATGAGCAGGAAGCCAACCGCCAGGCACTCAACGTGACAGTCAACGAACGCACCCTGCGCGAGCTGTACCTGCCGGGCTTCGAATCGATGGTCAAGAACGCCAACGTCGCGTCGATCATGTGTGGCTTCAACAAGATCAACGGCGACTACGCCTGTGAAAACCATCACCTGATCACCGAAGTGCTCAAGGGCGAATGGGGTTATCAGGGCACGGTCATCAGCGACTTCAATGCCATTCATGACGCGTTCAAAGGCGCATGGGCCGGCACCGATATCGACATGCCGTCCGGCCTGCAATTCACCGAAGCCAACCTGCTGCCGTACCTGTGGAGCGGCCAACTGACCCAGAACGTCATTGATGACAAGGTCAAGCGCAACCTGCGCGCCATCGTCAGCTACGACTTCCAGGAAAACCTCAACACGGCCAAGACCCTGGACCATCCCGAGTACGGCATGCGTGCAGCACTGAACACGGCGCGTGAATCCATCGTCCTGTTGCGCAACGAAAACACCACTGCGGGCAAACCGCTGCTGCCCTTGGCGCGCACTGCGAAGATCGCCGTGATCGGCAACTGGGCACACGACGCACCCGCCTCGCCTTTCGGCACCGCCAACTCGCCACCCAACAGCTACGTGACGGAGCTGAGCGGCTTGCAGCAACTGGCATCCAGCAGCGCCAACGTGACCTACCTGTCGGAGTTGAGCCTGAACCCGGCCAGCTCGGCCTGGTATCAGCCTGCAACCGGTAACAACGGCATCAATAATTCGGGCGTCAAAGCCGAATATTTCTCCAACACCAGTTTCTCCGGTGACCCGGCGCTGACCCGCGTCGAGCCCGGCGTGAACCTGAACTGGACCACCGGCACCAACGTCACCGACGCAGGTACCACCGCCGTTTCCGGCTTCAGCCCTGCACCCGGCTCGTTCTCGGCACGCTTCACATCGGTGATCAAGCCGACGGTCTCCGGCCCGCAAGTCTTCAAGGTGCGTGCGGATGGCCCTTACAAGCTCTGGGTCAACGACGAACTGGTCGTGGAAAGCGACGGCGTTCCGTACTCGTCCGACGTGGTCAATGCACTGACCACCTCCGGCAAGACCGCCGCTTTGACCGCGGGCAAGTCGTACACCGTCAAGCTTGAATACAAGCGCGTGCAGGGCAACTTCATTCCGGCACTCGGTGGCGTGACTGGCGTACAGATGAGCTGGGCTTCGCTGCGTCCGCCGAAGGATCTGTCGAAATACGATGCGGTGGTCGTCGCCACTGGCACCAACTACGAGAACGAAGGCGAAGGCTCGGACCACGGTTTCGACCTGCCGGACCAACAGGCCGAACTGGTCAGCTACGTGACCAAGGCCAACCCCAACACCATCGTCGTGATGCACGGTGGTGGCGTGGCCAACATGCAGCCGTGGGCCAACAAGGTCGGCGCAACACTGCAAGCCTGGTTCCCCGGCCAGCAAGGCGGTCAGGCACTTGCGGAGATTCTGTTCGGCAAGGTCAACCCGTCGGGCAAACTGCCGATCACCATCGACAAGAAGATCGAGGACAACCCGAGCTACGCGTCGTATCCGGATCCGGCCGCATACCGTGGCGACAAGGCCCTGACTGAAATGAACTACAGCGAAGGCCTGTACATGGGTTATCGCGGTTACGACAAGAAGCACGCCAAGCCGCTCTACCCGTTCGGTTACGGCCTGTCCTACACCACATTCGGCTACAGCAACCTCAAGCTGTCGACCAATGTGCTGACGCCAGGCTCTACCATTGACGTGAAGTTCACCCTGACCAACACCGGTGACAAGGCCGGTTTCGAAGTGGCGCAGCTCTACGTGCAGCCGGTAAAACCTGCCGTTGATCGTCCGGAAAAAGAACTCAAGGGCTTCACCAAGGTGTACCTGCAGCCGGGCGAGAGCAAAACCGTCAGCATCCCGATCGACTCGCGTTCGCTGGCCTACTACGTCGACAAGACTGCAAGCTGGGATGTGGACGCAGGCAAGTACAAGATTCTGGTCGGTGCGGACTCGGAAAACCTGACGCTCAACCGGACCCTGATCACCCTGTACCCGGAAAAACTGACGACCCGCGACAGCAACCCGCTGCCGTTGCCACTGCGCAAGGCGGTGCAGGTGTCAGCTTCACTGAAATACTGATGTCAGCATCAAGGCTCATGGAAGAGCCTTGATGTCCCTTCCCAATCGCTGCGCGTAAACGTCGAAGACCGCCATCACATCCACTTCTTCAGGGCACCTTAGCCACTGAATCTGCAAGCCATCCATGACCGAGAAGATCTCCTGGGCCAAGGCTTGTACGTCGACATCCGCACGTATCTCCCCCGCCTCTTTCAAGGCATTCAAGTGGCCTCGCGCATGCTGGTGGGTCAGATGAAAGCGCTCCTTGTGCCAGGCCCACGCCGGATGCTCAGGCGACAGGCTTTCGGTGTTCATCAGCAAGGCCGCCTGACACTCGGCTGCGTCCTCGATGCTGAAACCCATGCTCAATTTGATGAACTTGATAAAACCTTCAAGCGTCGGCTCGGTGACCAGATCCTGAAATCTGGACACTACTCGTTGATCGCGACGTTCCAGCAGCGCGCTCAGCAAGGCTTCCTTGTTCGGGAAATGGTGCAGCAAACCGACCGTAGTAATACCTGCCAGCGTCGCCACGTCACGCATCGAGGCGCTCGAATAGCCATTGCGGGCGAAGACGATCGTCGCCGCATCCAGCAAGGCCTTTCTGCGCATGTCACCCTTGGGTGCGCGGCGGCGTTTGGGCTGCACGGCCTCTTCGGATTCATTCCCTGAGTCTTCAACTGACATAAAACCTGATAACACCTTGAGCCGATGTGTCTTCAATATTTCCCAGTGCCTGCAGCCTGGGCCCTGCTCGCGAAAAACCGTTTTGCGGTCAGCGATGCGACGAATATGGAGATCGACGCGATCACGGCGTTACCGGCAAACATGCCTGGTACCGCGCCGCTGCCGCCAAACCAGTGAGCCCCGACATATACGAACGGCACAGTGCCGAGCGTCGCACGCAGCCAGGCGAAAACCGCCACCAGCCATGACCGGTTCATGGTCATGAATACCGCGATGGCGACGAAATCCAGGCCGATGATCACCCAGAGCCCGCCACCCAACCGGCAGTAATTCAAAAAGACCGTGCGAACCTCGCCTTCCAGCTGATAGATATCGGCGATGGTACTGCTGAACACTACCAGCACCAGCCAGACCGCCAACCCGTAACCGACCACCAGTCTGCGGGTGAAGACGATGGCCTGGCGAACACGGTCGTCCCGTTGCGCCCCGATATTCTGCCCCAGTATCGGCGCCAGCGCGCCGGGCAGTGCGAAAAAGGCGCAGTAGGAAAATTGCAGCACGCGATCCATCACGCTCATGGCGGCCAGCGCCGAGGTGCCGAACGCTGACAGCGAGGCGACCAGATAGGCCAGCCCGACCGGCGTCGCCAGGTTGGCAGCCATGGCTGGCAGCGCCAGCTTGAAGGTCCGGCCTGCGTGATTGCGCAGCAGTTTAAGGTTGCGGGAGAACGTCAGGCCGATCCGCTTACGCACCCAGTAAACGCCCAGGCAGGCCGACACACACCCGGACAGCGCGAATGCCAGCCCCGCCCCTTCCAGCCCCAGACCGAGCCCGAAGATAAAGAACGGATCCGCTACCGCAAGCGTCGCGGCTCCTGACAGCACCACACCCAGCGCACGGTGGTTATCGCCCGCCGTCCTGAGCATCTGCGCGGCCATCTGCATCACGGCCTGCAAAACAGTCGCGGGCAGCGCCAGCCAGATAAACCCGCGCGCTGCCTCGTAAACCGTTGCCTCAGCACCCAGCCAGTGGGTAATCGGCACCATCAGGAACAGTTGCAGCACCGCTGCAACACCGGACACCACAAGAATCATCAGCATCAGGCTGGCGCAGAGCCGCGCCACCGATTTCGTCACCCGGTGACCGATGCGCGCCGACAATACCGCCGTGGCAGCGATGATGAAACCGCTGGCCAGCGACATGTTGATGAACATCATCACCTTGGCAATGCCAACCGCTGCCAGCAGCACCGGGTCGTGCAGCATGGAGACGTAGACCAGCGTGAGGATGTCGACCAGAAAAACGGCGAACAGACTCAAGGCGCTGGTGCTGGCGGTGACCATGACGTGTCGTGATACGGGACCTTCGGTAAATATCGCGCTGGCTGCAGCCATTACGCTCCCCTGAACGGACTGGGGCTGAGCGCTTCAGGTGAAGCGCTCAGCGAGGCGGCGATTCTAGTCGGGTTGGACAGTCGGGGGTATCGGTTTGAGGGAGGAGCGAGTGTTCACGACGTGAGCCCGCTCATTTGACATCCTTTTGCCATTAGCTACAGTTCTGCCACCAAAGGAGTACGGGTATGTGTATGGACGCACATTGGCGCTTTTCGTTGTGTCTGCCGGACCAGGGACTGTTAGTACCGGCACGGCCATTTCCCTATTCCGCTTCGCGGATGAAGACTGCCGCTTATCGCGAAGGTCACTCCAGTATTTTCCTGAATCTGCAACCCGCAGCCACTGCTGAACGGACTCGGCCGCGCGTGAGCAAATCGCATTGCAATGATGTGCAAGTCAACTCCAACGCCTGAATCCCGGCTGCGGAAACTTCGAAGGCAAGACAAGGAGCGTGGTCATGAAGTACGTAATCGGTCCCAGTGTTGGTATTGCCCGGGTGGGCAACAGTCCGACAGAGTTTTACCTGGCCCCTGAGAAACTGGGCGGCAGGCCGCTGGAATGCAGTCAGGCCGGCGATCAGTCGCTGGATAATGGACACCCCATCTACGTCAGCCATTACAAGGATGATCAGGGTCGTGTGAAACGACAGGCTGCCCGTTTTTGCCTGTTCGCTGTTGACGAGGATGGCGACAGCCGAGAAGTCACGCTGGATGATCCGGCGATCGCCGGGATTGAATGGACCGTTCACCTGGCCAACAAGAAAGCCGCCTGGTACAGCTTCAGCGAGCTTCAGGGCAACCTCTTGCTTGGTCCTGACAATAGCTACGAAGCCTGCAACGTCCCCAAACGTAACAGCACCGTGCATGGCGAGGCTCGACAAAGCGAGTTACTGATCGATCCGGGGCCGCGCAGAGTCTCCGGACCTCACCATCCGCAGCAGGAGTTTTCGCGCCACACCATACCGGCCAATTACCCTTACGGCTCCTTTCCGATCTATGCCAATGGCTCGGGACCGCAGCAAGGGCTGCCTATCAATACGCTGGGCGGCGTGCTGACCGACAACAAGGGTCGCTTGCTGGTTCTCGGTGGATACGGGCATGCTGGTGGGGATCAATCGATCACCAGCTTCGCCGGGGCAGACACCTGGCATGACGATACGTCCGATGGGCCGGTAACCTGCACACTGACCTTCAGTGATGGCAGTCCCCCGCAAGAGCTCCGCGCCTGGTGCGTGGTGGGCTCGCCCAAGTTCGCACCGGAACTGGAGAACATCGTCACGCTGGATGACGTGATGTTCGATGTTGGCGTGCGCGAGCATCAACTGGTCCCGGCGCTGTACAGCCAGGGCGAATACAACCCTGACTTCATCGTCAACTACAAACGGGACATCGAACCGATCCTGTTACGTCCTGCGGGCTACCGCTGGGTGGCAGCGATTCCGGCTCTCAACAGCTTTTCGCCTCCGCCGTTCGATGCGACCGATGCCAGCGATACCACTCTTGAATATCGCCGCGCCTATTTCAGTCTGTTTCGCCGCCCGGGTGAGAACGGCTTTACAGGCGGGCAGACCAACCAGCTGTTCGATGACAACAGCGGCATTCCGCTGATGCCACTGAACTCGGGGTCCAACTCGGTCAGCAACGACGTGCTGGACAAATTCCTGACGCTGACCCGCACTCAGTACTTCATGCTTGGCCAATGGGCGGCGGGTAAATTTGACGTGAGCCCTGCGGCGCCTCTACCGAACGTTACCGATCTGGATCGTGCCAGCGTCGGCAACTGCGTCGGCGGTCCGTTTTGCCCAGGTATTGAGGTGACCTGGAGCCTTTACAGCAAAGCGCTTTACGAGGCGCCTTACCGCATCAGGCATCGTCATGATGAGGATTATTACCGCCAGAATGGACTGTGCCCGGACGAAAACGAAACCGATCCGTCGGGCAACGTCCAGGGATGCGAACCGGGGGATCTGACCAAGCGCATGGCTACGCCCTGGCAGTCGGACTTCTTCCAGTGCACGGTTCAGTACATCAATTTCAGCGACAACGACGCCAATAAGGCAGACGGCATTCCCAAGCCGCCTACCTACTATGCGTACTGGTGGCCGCCGCAAAGTCCGTGGAACGTCATTCCTGGCGACCTGTCGGCGCAAGCGCAGGAACAGTCCGGTATTCCTGCCGGTCTGCAGTCGATCTACAACCGCGGCATCAACAGCTTCTCGGAGATGATCAATGCCTGGCACTACCTGGGTTTTATCACCAACGAAGCCAAAGGCCCTTATCGCGACCTGTTCCCCAACTTCATGGAAACAGAGCGCAATAACGAGCGCTTCCTGGCAGCCAGCGTAGCTGTCGCCAGCGGTGCCAACGTGGTCAGCGGCGCCGACGCCAACTTTTTCAATACCTGGTACTTGGCACCGGACAAAACCCTGCCGAAAGTTGATACCCGTCGCGCTGTCGCAACGCGGGGGCATCTTGTCCGCTAGCGGACCGAGGATCGTAGATGTGGTTATCGCAGGGGGAGGTCCCGCCGGTTGCGCGGCGGCCCTCACCCTGTGTCGCCATACCGATCTCTCGGTGATGTTGGTGGAACAGACCGGATACGGAAAGGACAAGGTCGGAGAAACCTTGTCGCCTGCGGTCCTGCCATTGCTGGACTATCTCGGTGTGGGGGAACATTTCCGCCAAGGCAACTTCGCGCCGTCCCACGCCTTTACGGCAGCCTGGGGAGACGAGCACGTCAGCACGCGGGACTTCCTGTTCACCGGGCGCGGCCATGGGTGGCATCTGGATCGAGCGCGTTTCGATGCGGGTCTGGCCAACGCCGCCCGCAGCTTTGGTACGCAATTGGTGCTCGGCAAACGCCTGAAACAGGTGCAAAAGCAGGATGACGGCTGGCGGGTCGATCTGAGCGATGACGTACAGGTGCAGTGTCGCTACCTGATCGACGCCAGCGGGCGTAGCGCCTGGCTGGGTCGTGCGGTAGGCGCCAGGACGGTGCAGGACGACCGGTTGGTGGGCATCTCAGCGTACTTCTCGTCGAGTGATCTACCCGTCGAATCCAGCTCGCTGGTCGAAGCGATTCCTGCGGGCTGGTGGTACAGCGCGCCGTTACCGGACGGCAGAATGGTTGCGGTATTGATGACCGACGCAGACCTGCTGCAGGCCTCAAATGCCGACCGTTCCGCATTCTGGAACGAGGCAATGGCCCAGGCACCCAATACCCGCGAGCGTCTCGGACTACGCACGGTCAGTGGCGATCTACAGGTATGGCCAGCACATTCACAACAACTGGAGCCCAGTTGCGGTAATGGATGGGTGGCTGCCGGAGATGCAGCAGCCGCATTCGATCCGTTGTCCTCAATGGGCATCGGCTACGCCCTGACCACCGGGATTCACGCTGCCCGGCTTGCCGCCAGCAGCATTACCCAGAAGCAGGACGACAGCGAGCAACGTCAGGCGTATGCCGATGATGTTCGTCGGCACGTAAACGAGTACCAGAACCTCAAACGCAGCTATTACAGTGTGGAAACACGTTACCGCGACCAGCCTTTCTGGGCACGTCGCCAGACCGCCACTGCGGCCTGAAACGCTTGAAACGCTTGAAACGAAGCCTCGTCAGTCAATGACGAGGCTTTGTCGTTTGCGATACGCCTGTGGCAATGGATCTGACTGGCGAAACAGAACTTGAAAAGGAATCAGAAAGGATAATGAACAGCACAAGACTGAAATGTTTGTGTAGCTGCCTGAAAGGGGATTTTGCTGAGCGAAGTTTCAAGGTGTCGGGTAACTGCGAGTGAGGCTCTGAACCTCAGCATCTGCATTAACTCGTTACGGGCAACACCTTGAACTATATGAAAAGTGGCTCCACGACCTGGACTCGAACCAGGGACCCAGTGATTAACAGTCACTTGCTCTACCAACTGAGCTATCGCGGAATGAGCGCTATGTTACTGATTCGCAAAACGAAGTCAAGCGAGCGGCTGAAATTTTTTCACTGAAAGTCCGATGAAAGAACGCTCGCTCGTCGTGAGACGGGTTCATTAGCGCGTCACAGGTGGCGTAGTGTATTTGCCCTTGACCTGACGCAACCATTTTCGAGGTAAAGCCGATGCCCCTGAATAGCCATCTTGAAACGCTATTCCCCACTGTCGATGACATTCCCGAGCAGTATCGCCCAGGCCCGCCCATCGAGCAGCGCGATTATCTGGTCGATGGCAAGCTGCAGACCTGGAACGGCCCATTGGCGCCGGTACGCAGTCCGGTGTGCATCAGAAGCAGCACCGGCCTTGAACCGATGATTCTGGGCAGCACGCCTTTGCTGGATGCGGCAACCGCGATGACGGCACTCGACGCAGCGGTCAGCGCCTGGGACAGAGGCCAGGGTCGCTGGCCGACGATGCGCGTTGCCGAGCGTATCCAGCATGTGGAGGCGTTTCTCAAGCGCATGCGTGAGCAGCGTACGGCAGTGGTCAATCTGCTGATGTGGGAGATCGGCAAGAACCTGAAGGACTCGGAGAAGGAGTTCGATCGCACCTGCGATTACATCGTCGATACCATCAATGCGCTCAAGGAACTCGACCGGCGCTCCAGTCGCTTCGAGCTTGAGCAGGACACGCTCGGCCAGATACGCCGCGTGCCGCTGGGCGTGACGCTGTGCATGGGGCCTTACAACTATCCGTTGAACGAGACATTCACCACGCTCATCCCTGCGCTGATCATGGGCAACACCGTGGTGTTCAAGCCCGCCAAGTTCGGTGTGTTGCTGATCCGTCCGCTGCTTGAGGCGTTTAGAGACAGCTTCCCGGCCGGGGTCATCAATGTGATCTATGGCAGCGGTCGCGACACGGTGAGTGCGTTGATGGCCAGCGGCATGATCGACGTGTTCGCGTTCATCGGCACCAACAAGGCTGCCAGCGACCTGAAAAAACTCCATCCGCGCCCTCACCGCCTCCGCGCGGCGCTGGGTCTGGACGCGAAGAACCCCGGCATCGTCCTGCCCGACGTGGATCTGAACAACGCGGTCAGCGAAGCGGTCACCGGCTCGCTGTCCTTCAACGGCCAGCGCTGCACGGCGCTGAAAATCTTCTTCGTGCATGAAGACGTGGTCGAAAGCTTTCTGGAAAAATTTCATGAGAAGCTGGCCCAGCTCAAACCCGGCATGCCCTGGGAACCAGGTGTCTCGCTGACGCCGCTGCCCGAGCCCGGCAAGACGGATTATCTGCAAGGGCTGGTGGCCGACGCACTCGGCAAAGGTGCAAAGATTATCAATAACAACGGTGCACTGGTCAGCGAGTCGTTCTTCCACCCTGCTCTGCTGTATCCGGTTACACCTGAAATGCGCGTCTATCACGAAGAACAATTCGGTCCGGTTGTCCCCGTCGTGCCTTACCGCGACCTGAACAGCGTGATCGATTACGTACTGGATTCCGACTTCGGCCAGCAGCTGAGCATCTTCGGCAATGACTCGGCGCAGGTCGGACGGCTGGTTGACGCGTTCGCCAATCAGGTCGGCCGGATCAACCTCAACGCCCAGTGCCAGCGCGGTCCGGACAAATACCCGTTCAACGGACGGAAGAATTCGGCAGAAGGCACCCTGTCGGTTCACGATGCGTTAAGGGTGTTCTCGATCCGCACGCTGGTGGCGACGAAATTTCAGGAGAGCAACAAGCAGCTGGTCAGCGACATCATTCGCAACCGCGAGTCGAGCTTTCTGACCACTGACTATATTTTCTGAAGCCTTGAAACCCGCGGGCGCAGCACATGCCGCGCCCGCGAGCCCAGGTTAACGACTACAGATCGCATTTGATAACGATTATCGAAAACGGGTAGCATGCGTTCTTCCGGGCAGGACATATCGCTTCTTCCCCACGAAACGAGCATCAATGCCCTGTGGATTCGTCCGCCAGCAAACTCGACCTCTATCTCGCGCACCGTTCGGCACTGGTGGACTACGCCACACCGATCGTGGGTTGCCGTGCGCGTGCCGAGGATGTCGTTCAGGAAGCCTGGCTGCGATTCAACGGACGTGAGGACCAGACTCTTTCGATCAACAATCCGGTTGGCTACCTGTATCGCATCGTGCGCAATCTGTCGCTGGACCTCACGCGCAGCATGTCCACCGAAAAGCGACAGCCCGACAGCGACGCCCTTCTGGCCGAACTGCCAGCTGTTACGGCATCGCCCGAGCAGGAAGTGGTCGGTCAGGACGAGCTGCAACAGGTGGCTGACGCGCTGGCCCGGTTGCCGGAACGCACGCGCATGGCCTTCGAGATGCATCGCCTGGGCGGCTACACGTTGCAACAGGTGGCCAGTGCGCTGGGTATTTCGGTAGGGTTGACACATCATCTGGTGCATGAAGCCTTGAGTCATTGCGCTGCATGGCTGGACCGTGGCAATGACTGACCCGCGCGACGAAAACATTCAAAAGAATCTGAAAAAAACCGGCAGCCATCCGTCTTTTGCTGAAGGGCGCGATCCTGTGCGACCCTTGCCCCCCTTTTCCGCCGCTGGAGCCTTGCCGGACATGCCGCAAGCCGAACCTCGCCAGGCCCTTCAGAACATTGCTCTGGAATGGTTGATGCGTGCCCGACAGGCACCTGACGATGCGCGGCTGCACGATGAGATGCGCCAGTGGGAAGAGGCCGACCCGCAGAACGCCGAGGCGCTGCGCAGGGCTGAGCGTATCTGGCAGTTGACCGGCCAGCTCACACCTACCACGGCGCACAAATGGCCGCCGATTCCGTCCGTGCATGACGCTGCGACTGCGCAACGCCCGGTCAAAAAGCGCCCCGTGAGACGCCGAACCCTGAGCTGGGCGGTTGGCGGCGCGCTTGCCGCCTGCCTGGTGCTGGCCCTCAACCCAACCTTCACAACCTTGCTGCAGGCCGACTTCGCCACCGCCAGCAATGAGCGCCGTGACGTCCGGCTGCCCGACGGCAGTCTTGCTGCGCTGGACCGCAACAGCGCCATTGCCGTGGACTTTTCCGGCACACGCCGGGAAGTCCGCCTACTGCGTGGTCAAGCCTTCTTCGACGTCACACCCGATCGCAGCAAGCCGTTCAATGTTCAAGTCCAGAGCCTCGACGTCACGGTAACCGGCACCGCGTTCAATGTGGACCTGGAATCGAACACCATTGAAGTGGTCGTCCAGCACGGTTCGGTCAAGGTCAGTGAGCGTGACAGTCAGCGCCTGCTCAACCCCGGCCTGATCGCAGGGCAGCGTCTGGATGTCGACCGTTACAGTGGACAGGCCCGATTGCTGGCCCAGCCCGCGAGTCGTGTCGCCACTTGGCGCAATAACCAGCTGATCGCCGACAACGCCCGCCTCGGCGACATGGTAGACGAATTGCAGCGCTATCTGCCCGGCAAGGTCTGGCTCAAGGACCCGCAGCTCGCCGAACTGCGCATCACTGGCGTCTATGACACCCGCAATCCGCAGGCCGCCTTGCAGGCCATGGCGCAACCCCACGGCGCACATGTCGAAAGCTGGACGCCGTGGCTGCAAGTGCTGACACGATAAACCTGCACCCGTCTGCAGACTGCTAAAGATAGCCAGACCGATCATCGCCAGACCGGAATGTGGCGCTTTTACCCTCTCAAGAACTGCCGCGCGATGCCGACACCTCGGCAACACAGCCCCCTTCTCACGCGCAGGTATAACAATAATGGCCACGCTCAAGACCGTTCAGGCACGCTACACCGCTACATTCGTGGGATTCATGGCGCTGGTCATTATCCTGACTGTTTATGGGATCAATCAGTTTGTCACGCCCAGGCTCACGGCCAACGACGAGAACATGCTGACCGTCAAGGCAGCCGACATCAGTAACGAGATCAAGACCGAGCTGGCCCGGGTTCAGGCACAGGCTCGCGTTATCACCGAGATCGTGCCGCAGCTGTCCAGCGACGACATCGACCGGTTGCTGCCCTTCATGGTCAACCAGTATGGCGAGGCCAAGGTCTTCGGCGGCGGCATCTGGCCGTTGCCTGAAGTGCGCACACCGGGGCGCGCCAAGCACAGCACTTTTTATCACCGCGATGCCTCCGGCAAGCTGATCGTCAACACCCACTGGAACTCTCCGGAATCGCTCAACTATTTCGAGCAGGGCTGGCACAAGGGCGGCCTGAGTTCGCCTGCCGGTCAATGCGCCTGGGCTCCGGCCTATCAGGACGCAGCGAGCCCCGAGCCGCGCACCAACTGCGCGATGGCAATTACCAAGGATGGCAAGCCATGGGGCGTATCGACCATCGACGTGACCCTGGGCTTTTTCAACCAGTTGGTCGAAGCCAAGGAGCGTGAGGTCAACGGCCGGATCATGATCATCGAAGCCGATGGCAAGATCCTCTCCAACGTGCCGGGCAGCAACGACAAGATCGTGCTGCGCAACATTTCCGAACTGGCAGGGCAGTCGCCGTTCATCAACGGCATCAAATCGGCCCTCGCCCTCAAGAGCAGCGGCACCACCCGCCTGACCTACGACAACAGTGACGGCGAAGAATCGACCCTGTTCCTGATGCCGGTCGCCGGCACGCCCTGGCTGCTGGCCGTGTCGCAGAACACCGCACTGCTGAAGACCCAGAGCGAGACGGTCCTCAAGACCCTGGCCTGGCTGCAGATTCCGATGGTGCTGGTCCTGCTCGTGCTGATGATCGTTGCCCTCGGCACGCTGATGAAACGCCTCACCGTGCTCAAGACCAATATCGATACGCTGTCGGCCGGTGACGCTGACCTGACCCGCCGCATTGCGGTAAAAGGTCAGGATGAGGTTGATCAGGTGGGTGAATCGGTCAACCGCTTCATTGCCTATCTGCAGCGCATGATGGTCGAAGTCAGTTCCTCGACCAGCGACATCGCCATGGGCATCGAGCAACTGCGCAGTCAGGCCGGCACAACCAACGCGATTCTGGTGCGCCATGCCAACGAGACTGATCAGGCGGTGACGGCAATCACCGAGATGTCCTCCACGGCCGATGAAGTGGCGCGCAGTGCTGCCCAGACCGCCAGCTTCACGCAATCGGCCAACGAGAATGCGCAGGTCTCCAAGACTGTGGTATCCGACGCATCGGACAGCGTGAACGCGCTGATCAGCGAAGTGGATTCGGCCACCAGCAAGGTGCAGTCGATGGAGCAGGACGCCAAGCGCATCAACGCCGTGCTGGCAGTGATCGGTGAAATCGCCGGGCAGACCAACCTGCTGGCGCTCAACGCCGCCATCGAGGCCGCACGCGCCGGTGAACAGGGCCGTGGCTTCGCAGTCGTCGCCGACGAAGTCCGCGCCCTCGCCGCCCGTACGCAGGCCAGCACCTCGGAAATCAACGAGATGCTCAACAGCCTGCAGCAAGGCGTCAGTGCTGCCGTCGCGGCCATGGAAAAAACCCGTCAGAGTTGTCAGGCCACTGCGGGCAAGACCACGGCCGTGACCGCCGGGCTCGACGACATGACCAGTTCGGTCCTGCGCATCAACGACCTGAGCACCCAGATCGCCACCGCCGCCGAAGAGCAGAGCGCGGTGTCCGAAGAGATCAGCCGCAACATCATCGCGGTGAAACACATCGTCGAAGAACTGGTGGAAGGCGGCTCCAGCAACGAACGCAGCACGGCGGCACTGGCCGAGTCCAATACCCGGTTGATTGCGTTGGTAAGGCGCTTCAAGGTGAGTTGATCCAGAGTCAGTCCAGAGTGTTTCGTGAATAGGCGAAACACTCTGGGCTCATGCTGACAAATGATCTGCAACCTGCGCTGTGCCGCTGCGGATGCGATTGTCCAGCCCCACCGCGTGACCCTCATCGCGGGCAAGCCCTTTCTTATCAAACACTCTGTGTTTACTGAACAGTACGCGTACCTGATTCTGCCCGAAGGGCGTAGGAGCTCTCGGAGGTTACGACGGCAGCGATGGGCTGCGCAGCGGCCCCAGATTTCATCTGACACACCGCATACGCAGGTTTTGCTGCCGGTTCCCGGCAGATCGCGGGCAAGCGCGCTCCTACAAAAATCGCGTTTCTTCAGTGAATTATGTGTTGTTTGATAAGAGGCGGCTTACCGGCGATGAACGATGACGCGGTGTCAACGGTATCGCCGCATTTCAGCCTTTCTCTTACTTGATCCGATAATGAAACGTGTTCTTCACCCCGGACACCGTCACCGGCTTGCCGTCGACGATGCGTGGCTGATAGCGAAACGTTTCGGCAGCGGCGACTGACGGGCGCATGAACAGTGGATGGCAGGTGCCCTGCACTTGTGGGTTGACGACGCGGCCCTGGGGCGAGACGTCGTAGACCACGGTGCAGTCGCCTTCGATGCCTTTGTCCAGCGCACGTTCGGGGTAGTCCGGCGCTTCCTTGCTCAGGGGCTGATACTGACTGTTGTCGGCAGCAGCCGCCTGTTGTGACTGGCGAGCGCGGTCAGCGGACTGCCGGGCCTGTTCGGCTTGCAGACGTTGCTGCTCGGCGAGGCGCTGCTGGTCCTGCAGCCTTTGCTGTTCGGCCTGTTTCTGCTGATCGAGCACCCTCTTCTGCTCTTCGCTGCGGCGCTGATCAAGTTCGCGCTTCTGCTCCTCGACCCGCTTGCGCGCCAGGGCTGCCTGTTCGATCTGCCGCGCCTGACGCTGAGTGTCCGGCTGCGGCGCAGGAGCTTCGACTGGCTTCGCGACCGGCGCAGGCTCGGGCGCAGGCGCCGCCGCCTGAACAGGCTCGACAACCGGCTCCGGTGATGGCGCGACAGGTGCAGGCGCAGGCGGCAGAATCAGTAACTGAGTGGTCAGGGTTCTCACCGGCTCAGGCAGTTTTTGCTCGGCAACCCAACCCTGCATCAGTGCGGCCAGCACGACAACATGCAAGGCCACTGCAAACGCCGCAGCCAGTCCGTGGCTGCGCAGCCGTGGCCGGTTCAGGGCCTCGGGGCGCGCCTGCGTGTAAGGGAGGGTCATGGCAGTCATTGCGGCGCCTCGGTCACCAACCCCAACTGCGTGACACCACTGTGCTGCAAGGCCGCCATGGCAGCCACCACACGCCCGTAATCGGCCTTGTCATCGGCGCGAATGAATACCTGGGTGTCCGGACGCTCGGCCACCAGTTGCGCGACACGTCCCTGCATGTCTTCAAGGCTGGCGGCAGTGTCGGTCTGCGCATGGGTGTCGACGGTGTCGCCCAGATTCCAGTAGTAGCCACCTTCCGCCTTGACCGACAAGGTCACGATGCGCTGTTTGGTATCGCTGGCAAGTGCCTCGCTCGCGACCTTGGGCAACTCGATCTTCACGCCCTGGGTGAGCATCGGCGCCGTGACCATGAAGATCACCAGCAGCACCAGCATCACGTCGATGTAGGGCACCACGTTCATTTCGGCTTTCGGGCCGTGTTTGCGTTGCGGTTTGACCAGCATGGCAAGTCCTCAGGCCGCAGCGGCCATGGTGCGTGGTGTGGCCTGCAGAATGCGGTTCAGACGCACCTGCAATTCGTTGCCGAAGCTGTAGTAACGAGCTGCCAGCGTATGGCCACGCGCGGCAAAGCGGTTGTAGGCGATGACGGCAGGAATCGCCGCGAACAGGCCGATGGCGGTCGCGATCAGGGCTTCAGCGATGCCGGGCGCGACGGTGGACAGCGTGGCCTGCTGCACCTGCGACAGGCCGATGAAGGCGTTCATGATCCCCCAGACGGTGCCGAACAGGCCGATGTAAGGGCTGACCGACCCGACCGTGGCGAGAAATTGCAGGCCTTTTTCCAGCTGCAATTCCTGCTCGCTGATTGCCACCTGCAATGAACGCTCGACACCGGACAACACCGCTTCCGGCTCGGCTCCAGGGCGCTGTTTGAGCTGTACGTATTCAGCGTAACCGGCGCGAAACACCTGCCCGACGCCATCGTCCTGATCCTGCTCGGCATACAGCGGCGCCAGGTCGGTCTCGCTGCGGAAACGCGCTTGAAAATGGTCCAGCGTGCGTTCGTAGTGGCGCAACGCAAGGCTGCGCTGAACGATCAGGTACCAGCTGAGCAATGAAGCCAGCAGCAGGGTCAGCATCACCGCCTTGACCAGCAGGCTGGCGTCGCTGATCAGACTCCACAGGGTCATGTGTTCCAGGGTTGCGTGCATCGGTCTTTCCTCGTCTTGCAGTGCCGTCCGGTTGCGGTCGGCACGCGGGATGAATCGACTGTCTATCACCGTTCGATGACAAACGACTTACGGCAGCGACAGGGTTTTCACCACATCGGCCCAAGGGACGAATTTGAAGTTCTGCGCCTGCTCGGGCATGCGCTTGCGACCGTCCTGCACCACCAGCATGCCGCGGCTCCAGGCACCGCCCAGGTTGGTCGACGTCACTTCGATGCCGTCGGTTTCGGAACTGCCATCGATCCCGGCCTGTGCATTGAGCCCGACCCGGAACGCACCGCGCAGCGCATACGGCGGCTCGGCATCGACCACCACGTAGCTGTCATTGCCCTGGCTGGACATCACCAGATAGTCGTGCTGTTCGCTTTGGTAGAACGCCAGCCCCTCGACATCGGCGTGCAGCACATCACCCACTTTGATTACGCTGGACAGGGCTGCCGGCTGATCGGCGCGGGCATCCACTTCCCAGACGCCGACATCTTCCTCACCGAGAAACAGGCGTTGACGCTGGTCGTCGGCCACGCAGCCTTCCGGCTGGGTCTCGACCTTGAAGCGACGCACCAACTCGCCCTGCGCCTTGCCGTTCCGCGCAGTCAGGCGGTACTGCAGAAAGCTGCCGTCCTTGCCGTTGGCGAAGGCGTACAGCTCGCCACTGGCAGGCTTGAACAGGCAGACGCCGTAGATTTCCGCCAGCGGGGTCGGAATCTCGCCCGCTTCACGCAGTTCGCCGGTCGCGCGGTCGATGCTGAACAGGCTCAGGCTGTTGCGATCACGGTTGCTGGCCACTGCCAGATCGACATTGCGCTTGCCGAGCATGAAGCCGGGACGCACATCGACGTTGTTCAAGCGGCCCACCGGCAGTGACTGCAGTTGTTTGCCGTTGAGGTCATACACCAGCAGGCCCTGTTTCTTGTTGGTGCCCAACACACGGCTCAGCGCCGGTTTCTGTGGGTGCACCCAGATCGCCGGGTCATCGGCGGCATCGCCTTGGCGGGCCACGGGCTGGGTCTGCGCCAATGGCAACACGCTCGGCAAGGCTGCCTCAACGGGAACCGGGGTCGGCGTCCAGCCCAGAGTGCCCTGATGCAAGCGCTCGCCATCGTTGTCGTTGACCAGCAGTTGCAGGCCTTCCTTGCCCTGATTCACCGACAGCCCTTCGGGCTTTTTCAGGTTCATCAGCGACAGATCACCCGCCGACGTCCAGCCCTGCGCCTGCTGTTGATAGAGGTGCAACGCCTTGCCTTTGGGGTCCAGCGCCAGCAGGCCGCCAGGCACAATCGCCATCGCGCCTGCGGCCTGTTTCACATCGCCGAACGGCTCACGCAACGCCACAGGCTGGCGCGCGACGTGGGCTTCAGGATGCGCCGGATAAGCCCACCAGCCGATATTCTGCTCATTGACGTACAACTGATGCGCAGCGTCGTCGACCTGACAGAACTCGGCATTGGGCGGCAGCGGCAGATGGCGCACCAGACGCGGCGTATCACTGAGCTGATCGCCCGCCCCAACCAACCACTGTTCACCCTTGCCCTCCTCGCCGACCAGAAACACGAACAGGTTGCTGGCATCGTCGCGGTACAGGCACAGACCGGCGATCGAATAGTCTCGGACCGGCACATACACAGGCTTCGACCAACTGTGCCTGCCAGCATCGAGCCGGGTGAGCATGGCTTGCTGCCGAGCATTGTCCAGCGTCGCCACCAGCACTTGCGAGCCCGAGGCGCGGCTGTCCAGCCCCTGGAAGGAACCCGGCAATTGTGCGAGTTGCTTTCCCTGCGCGTCGAGCATCAACAGACCACTTTTTACACTCGCTGCCAGACGCTGCGTGCCGTCACTGCCGGGCAGAAAGGTCAGCGACTGCGCCTTGAAGGGTTCGTTTTCGGCCCAGCGCGTCAGGTTCAGGTCCAGCGGTGGCGAGGCCTGCGCAACGGCGGCCATCAGGCCCGAGAGCAACGTCAGGCAAAGGGTTTTGGGTAACACCGAAATCATCATCAACGGTCGAATCCTTGAATGAGCCCGCATGGCTACGCCGCCGCAACGGCGCGGCCGAATGGATCAGAAGTGGGTAAAGGTCAGGCCGACCTTGTACGTCGGGCCGTATTCTTCGTACTGGCCGTTGTAGGCGCGGTGGCCGCTGTAGACGAAGTACGGCTGATCGGTGAGGTTCTGCGCCTCGAAACTGACCTTGAGGTTCTTGGTCAGCGAATAGCGGGCGCTGAAATCGACGAAGGTCTGCGCATCGACGTACTGGTCGTGATCCTTGTCGCCAATGGCGGCCAGTTCGTAGAGATAGGCTGATTTGTAGTTGGCCGACAGACGCAGACTGAGCTTGTCGTTCTCCCAGCCGAGCATCACGTTACCAACGGTTTTCGACTGGCTCGGCAGGTCGATATCGCGCTTGCGGTTGGTGCCGGTGCTCTGGTCAAAACCGTTGATGCTCGCATCGGAACGGCTCAGGGTCGCGTTTGCGCCGAGCAGCAAACCGTTCCAGGGTGCAGGCAGCCAGTCGAGCTTCTGTGAGTACGCCAACTCCAGCCCGTACAGCTTGGCCTTGTCACCGTTGGCGAAAGTGTTGGCTTGGGAGAAGTTCGCCCACTGGCCGGTACCGGCAAGGTCCGTGTTGTAGACGAAGTTCTGGATGTCCTTGTAGAACACGAACGCCGACACCGTTCCGGCACGACCCATGAAGTGCTCGATACCCAGGTCCAGGTTGCTGGACTCCAGCGGCTTGAGTTGCGGATTGCCAAACGACGCCTCGTCGTCATCGATCACGAAACCCGGCGCCAGTTGCCCGAAGGTCGGGCGCACCACGGTCTTGGTCCAGGCCGCTCGCACCTGGGTGTTCTTGTCCACCTGATAACGGGCATGCAGGCCGGGCAACCAGTGGTGATAACGGCGCTCGGTGTCGCTGGTTTCGAACTGCCCGTCGCGCACGCCGGTGCCTTTGGCGTTCATCTCGGTGCCTTCGTAGCGCAGCCCGGCGATGAAGCGCCACTTGTCGACATCCAGCGTGTTCATGAAGTACCCGGCGTTGATGTCTTCGCTGATATCGAAGTCGTTGGCGCGGGATTCAGCCGGGTCGAAAGCAGTCGCTGCATCCAGGCCGCCAATCAGCCCCTTGACCGCGTCGGGGCTGATGCCGCTGCCGAAGTTGCCCAGCCGGTAGTCGATGTTGCCCTTCTGAAATTGCGTCAGGTTCAGTTGATTGTCACTGATGCCCTGATCGTCGAAGTCCTGATATTTCCAGACTTCCAGGTCATTGGTCTTGTCGCGTCGACTGACCTTGCCACCGAACTTGAATTGTGAGGCGTAGCCGCTGAAGTCGTAGTCGCGGGCCAGGTCCAGACGCAGGTTCTTTTCCGTGTCCTTGGTGTACTGCTTTTCCCAATCGACCTTGTCCAGGGTGAAGTTGGAGTTGTCGTAGAACGCCGGGCTGACAATGGGCCGCGGCTTGTCGCGGTCATAGAACCCGCTGTCCGAAAAATCATCGTTGCCGGTAAAGGTCGCCCCGGCGATGTGGCCCGGGCTGTCTTCACTGGACTCGCTGTAACCGGCCTGACCGCTGAGGGTCCACAGCCCGAGCATGCGTTCGCCGCCGAACACGTAGGATTTGATTTCCTGGGTTTCGGTACGCGCCTTCAGCTTGCGCGTGCCTTCGGCATCGCCGGTCTGGCCTGCGGCCTGGGCATCGGAGAATTCGAAACCATTGGTGGTGCGCACCTCATCGTCCTTGAAGCGGCTGTACAGCGTGCGCAGGTAATACTTGCTGACGTCGTCGGGCTTGTAATCGAAGTTCAGGCCGCCACCGGCACGCTCGCGGCTGATGTCGTAATCGCGCTGCTCGAACTCCTGCAAACGCGCACCGTCCCACGCACCGCCGGTCTCGACGTTGTCTGAGCCGAAATCGCGCTTCTGCCAGCTCAGCGCAGCCGCTACGCCAAAGTTATCGATGCCGTCACCCAGGCTGAAACGGTTGCTCGCTGCGCCGGAAAACTTCGGGCTGGTCTGGCGGGTGTTCTTGTCGTAACTGGCTTCACTGCTACCGGTATAGAACAGCCCCTTGTGATCGAAAGCCGACAGGCTTTCGACATCCACCGTGCCGCCCAGCGAGTTGGCGTCCATGTCAGGTGTCAGGGTCTTGATCACCGACAGCGACTGCACCAACTCGGCGGGCAGCACGTCCAGCGCCACGGCACGACGACCGCTTTCCGGTGCAGGCACCAGTGTGCCGTTGATGGTCACGCTGTTGAGGTCCGGTGCCAGACCGCGCACGGTCACGAAACGTCCTTCGCCCTGATCGCGCTCGACACTGATGCCCGGCAGGCGCTGCACCGCTTCGGCGACGTTCTGATCAGGCAACTGCGCCACGCCGTCGGCATGCACCACGCTCTTGATGCTGTCGGAACTGCGCTGCTCCTTGAGCGCGTTGTCGATACTTGCCGCCTGACCCACCACCTGTACGTGCTCGGTGGCGTCCGCTTCGGCGGCCTGCAACCGTTCACCGGCAATGGCCAGTGCCAGCCCGCTGAAGGTAAAGCCAACCAGTTGAGCCCTGCTGCGGCGCATGTACATGTGAGTCCTCCCCAGAATTCCCGACGGGCCAGGCAAATTGGCCCGGCAACTGGAGGCGCAAGCTAGAGTCGTGCAATGACGGTTCTGTGACAGGTTCGGCGCAGTGCTGGCTTAAAGACCGCTTTGGAGGGGTGATTCATCAGGAAATGAGCTGATATGACTTCCCTGCGAGGCCCGGCCACCGCTCCGCGCGCCAATCGCGAGGCGCGTGACAAGGCCTGCAGGCCTTGAAACAACGACGTTTCGAGCTGACGGCGTACAGATTTTCGCGATAAAAGATGGAAACGGACGTGAGCTGATTCGACCTTGCCCGGCGCCTGTCGCGCGTCACGCAAGTGTCATGCGCATCTGTTCTGCTGGCCGACTATCAGTACCTCAGGAGCGCCACTGGCCATGTTCAGGATTATCCAACCCCACCGCTGGAAACTCGCTGTCCTGCTGATTGCCTCCAATCTCGGCCTGCTGGCGTTCCTGGCCTTCGGCGACATCAAGTATTTCAGCGAATGGAAGTGGCTGGACATCATCGGCGAAGGCGGTTCGGCGCTGTTGTCGCTGGTCTGGCTGTTTCTGGTGTTCAAGAGCCGCCCCGCAGGACGGGTCACGAACTACCTGTCGATCGGACTGAGCTGCGTGTTCTTCTCGTGGTGGATCGACGCACTGGATGAATTCATCCGCCTGCCCAGCGAGATCGAATGGGATCACTGGCTGGAATCGGGTCCAATGCCGGTGGGCCTGATCCTGCTGACCATCGGTATCTATCACTGGCATCGCGAGCAACTGGCGATCAGCGCGCAGATGGAAAAACGTGAGCGCGGGTTTCGTGAACACCGGCTGTACGACAAGCTCACGCCATTGGGCAGCGCGGATTACTTGAAGCGCCAATTGGTATTGAGCCTTGAGCAGAGCGTGACCGAACAGCAGCCCTTGTCGCTGATGGCCGTGGACATCGACAGCTTCAGCGCCATCAACAATGCCTATGGTCATGCCGAGGGCGACGAAGTGCTGTCGGCGCTCAGCCATCTGTTGGTGCTGAATCTGCGGCGTCAGGATCTGCTGTGTCGTCTGGCAGGCGACCGGTTTGTGGTGCTGCTGCCCAACACTGGCGAGAGCCAGGCGAAACTGCTGGCCCTGGAGCTGCAACAGGCGGTCGCCAGCCTGGCGCACAAGACGCGGCAACAGGGCGAGCGGGTTCATCTGTCGGCCAGCGTCGCGGTGGTCATGGCCATCAACGAAACACCGGACAACCTGCTGCGGCGCCTGAACCTGTCGCTGGCCCGCGCCAGACGTCCGCTGTCGCGAACTGCCTGAGGCCCGCCGTGACCATCAAGAGTGATTGGTACGAAGCCGACAGCCGCTTCATCCCCGGCCATTATCAGCCCGCCACGCTGATCGATCTGGCATTGTCGCGCGGGCTGGACAGTCATCGGCTGCTCAGGGGCACCGGACTTTTCTACGAAGACATTCTGGCGGGCAATACGCGCTTGAGCCCGCAACAGTGCTTTGTCCTGATTAGCAACGCACAGCGGCAGATGGAGGCTGACGACACCAGCTTTCTATTCGGCCAGCGACTGTTTCCCGGCCATTACGGCGCCGCCAGCCACGCTCTCCGCCACGCCCAGAACCTGCATCAGGCGCTGGAGATCGTGATTCATCAGCGCGCCCTGCTCAGCCCGTTGCTGACCCCTCGGCTGGAGCTGGACGAGCAGTTCGCCTACCTGTACTGGCTGGACAACTGCGGTGCGGGCGAACAGCAGGTGTTTCTGCTGGAGGCAGCCATGACGTCGATGGTTGCCATGAGTCAGCAATTGAGTGGCGAGCGCCTGCCGTGGGAATGCAGCTTCAGTTATCCGGAGCCGCGTTATGTGGAGCAGTACTGGGTACATCTGGGCGAAAACACCGCGTTCGAACGGCCTCTGGACATGATGCGCCTGCCCCGGCATTTTCTGACGCGGCCATGGCCCGGCGCTTCTCCCATCGCGGCGCAGGTCGCCCAGCGGGAAGCCGCGGCGCAGCTCGCCGCGCTTGGCATGTGCGCCAGTCTGCTGGACCGGCTGCACCAACACCTTACGGACACCGTGCGCGACGCCACCAGTCTGGAACAGGTGGCGCAGACCTTTGCCATGAGCCCGGCAACCCTCAAGCGCAAGCTGCACAAGCACGGCACCTGCTTTCAGGCCCGGCACGACCTGGCGCGCAAGCACGTCGCGCTGTACCTGTATCAGATCAAGGGCATGAGCAACGAGGCAGTGGCCGAATACCTGAACTTCAACGACCCGGCGAATTTTCGCCGTGCGTTCAAACGCTGGACCGGCAGTACACCTACGCTGATCCAGCGCCTGTTCAGCTTCGACTGAAGGGGCGCTTGCAGGGCACATCGCCAAGCACCCTTTGCTCGCACAATTTGTAACCCAGCCCGTGGGCGGTGTGCAGCAGCGGCGTGTCGAAATCCTTGTCCAGTACACGTCTGAGCGTGTGGATGTTGCTGCGCAGGCTGTCGCTTTTCGGCGCATCGCGGCCCCACAGCACCTCCTCCAGCTCGGCCCGCTTGACGATGTGCGGACTCTTGCGCATCAACAATTCCAGCAGCTTCATGTTGGTCGGGTTGAGCTTCAAAGGCAGGCCACGTCGCGAAACTTCCAGCGTATCGAGATCGAACACCAGATCCGCCACCACCATCTGCCGGTTGTCCTTACGCTGCCGACGTCCGACGACCGCCTCGACACGGGCCAGCACCTCGGACATGGCGAAGGGTTTGGTGATGTAGTCGTCGGCGCCGACCTTGAAGCCGATCAGGCGGTCTTCCAGCTCGTCGCGGGCGCTGAGCATGACAATGGCGACCTCTGACTGTGAGTACTGACGCAGACTGCGGCAGATCTGGTTGCCGTCGATGCCGGGCAGCATGATGTCGAGAATGATCGCGTCGAAACGTTTCGACGCCGCCAGGTGCAGTCCGCTCAGACCGTCCAGCGCGCCCTCGACCGCGTGCCCTCTCAGCTCGAAAAACTCCAGCAGGTTGTCGTGAATATCACGGTGATCCTCGATGACCAGAATGTTCATGGCAGCGTTCCTGTCTTTACCTGACCAACCCGGAGCCAGCCATGACAAGCTGGCGATCAGGCGCATCCGACAAGGGTTGCTGCAACCGCGAGCGGCCATAGAAACACAGCGCAACCAGCAGCGTGCTAAGCCACACGACCAGCCCGGCCCAGAACGTGTGCGACATGAAGTGCCAGCCCTGCAGCACCCGTGTGGTGCCATAAATCATGCCCAGCAGCAGAATCCCGATCAGCAGGCGGTTCGAATGCTGCCAGCGATAGCGACGGGCAACGAAGTACAGAGCCAACAGGCTGAAGCCGCTCGATGCATGACCACCCGGCCAGCAACGCCCTGCCCCCGCTTCATGCCACAGATTGAAATTGCGGAACCATTCCACCTGAGCCTGCACCCCGCCGTACAGCGTGGTTTCAACCGGGCAATAGATGCTGGTGTGGCTCTTGAGGAAATGGATCATCCCGGTGCTCAACGCAAACGCGACGACCACGAAGAAAAAATCCAGCCGGTGCCGACTGAAAAACTGCAACGCGGTTGCGCCACGACTGCGACCGACCCAGCGCGTCAGACGGGCGTTCGGGCGGTATTGCAGCGCGGGCCAGATGAACGACAGCAAGGCGCCAATGATCGCAAACTCACCCGTCCAGTTCGGAATGATCCGGGCCCAGTTGTGGGTGATCTTTTCGAACAGATGGCTTTCGCCAATCGGGAAATGGCCCGCAACCGGATCGAAAAGCAGGTTGCTGATCAGGATATCGAGTCGGGTCAGGTCGAAGACGGCGAACACCACCAGACCGAACAGTAAAGGAAACACCAGATTGTTGCGGTAGAAGGTGTAACGGGCGCTGGACGGTGTCTTCAATTCAGTTGCTCGCTGTCGATATCTGCCCATTGCCTGGCATTCAGGGATCCAAGGATTTTCGGGGTGTGCGTGCCGTCCACCTGAACGAACACTGCTTCGGCGTAGGCGCTGGAGCGTTCATTGAAGGGCACACCCAGCTTGCGCTCAAACTGATCGATGCAGCCGCTGTGGGTGATCAGAATCATGTTTTCACCCTTGACCTTGTGCGCCTGTACGGCGTTCTTGAAATTACCGTTGCAGTCGTTGGGCCACGCTTCGTTCGCGACGGCGTGCCCGGAGATCAGGTCGGCGGTCTGCTGGGTACGCATTCTGGGGCTGGTGATCATCCGGGCATCCACGAACCCGAGACGTTTGAGACCTGCGCCTACCGCCAACGCCTCCTCACTGCCCTTGAGCGTAATGCCTTGCGCGTCCGCCATGCAGGGATTGGTGGAGCGATCACAGCGTTCCGCATGCCGAATCATGACCACCACATCGCCCTGCTTCCAGTGCGCGTAGAGGCCCGATTTCTTCAACATGCCGTTGGTGCCCAGGTTGACGACGTGGGCTGCCTTGAAGACGCTCACACCCCAGACGCCAATGGCAGCGGTAGCCACCACGGCGAGCATCAAGGCGATCTGTCGATTGGTCAGCAACGGTTTCCCGGTAGCCGACCTGAAGAACCAGGGTCTGGTCATGGCCCCGTCTCTGCTGGTTGAACTGCGCGCCACGTGGCCGCTCCTGTACTGGACATCTGCGTTATTTCAGCTGCGGCCAAGATAGGGTCGGCTTCGTGCGGAAGCGGTGAAGAAGATGTGAAAAAGACGTTGCAAGGTGCGAATGACTTGCATCGCCCTGACTACGCCGTTTAGCGTACAGGCCACGTGCCATAAGGGCTGCAAGAACCCCAGGCTTGACTATGGCGTTTCTGCGCCATGCCGGATGAAAATTATTTAACGTTTTTCCTGAAAATTCCTGCGGCTGTCCCGTCCTTTGACTCGCACATACATTGAGATCAATTCTCATTCAAAGTTTGCGGGCCAAAGCTCGTATAGGGACACGGGATGACACCGAACATTCAGCCGTCGCAAAACCTGACCACGGCGATCCGCAGGCATTTGAACCATGCCGCACAGCTGAGCGCCCTGAGCCTTTGCTGGGCCATCAACAGCCAGAACGTCATGGCCAGTACCACGCTGAACGAACGTGAGCCGATCCTACAAACCCTGCACAGCTTCGATATCTCGGTGCAGACACTCGACGCAGCGCTGATCAGCTTCGGTCAGCAGAGCGGCTTGCAGGTGTCGGTGGATCCCGGCTTGTTGGCCAACCGCTACTCGCAAGCGGTCAAAGGTCAGATGAGCAGTGAGCAAGCGCTGAAAAAACTGTTGTCCGGCAGTGGCGTGGAATGGCGCTACGAACAAGGCAGTCTGGTCTTTCATCTGGGCGGCGGCCTGACTTTCGACAAACCCATGGAATTGCAGAGCACCGTGGTGCTCGGCCAGCCTGAAGAGAACAGCTTTCAGGGCGAAACGGTCATCGGTCGCAAGGCGATTCAGGCGTTTCCAGGTGCCAACGGCGATATCACCACCCTGCTGCGCATGCACCCCAGCGTGCAGTTCGACAGCAACCAGCAAAGCTCCAACTCACCGGGCGAGATCGACCCCGCCGACATCAGCATCAACGGCGCCAAGTACTATCAGAACAACTTCATGATCGACGGCATCTCGATCAACAACGATCTGGACCCCGGCGAACACGACTACAACTCGGTGCGCCAGTTCGACTCCGCACCCAGTCGCTCCCATGGCATCGCCCTGGACGCCGATCTGTTGCAGGAAGTACGCGTCTACGACAGCAACGTTCCGGCGGAGTACGGCGGCTTCAATGGCGGCGTGGTCGATGCCGTGACCCGCAAGCCGACCCGGGAGCTGCACGGCAAGCTCTCGGCGTCCATGACCCGTTCTGCCTGGACCAAATACCACATCAGCAAGGACGATCAGGAAAACTTCGACAACGCGTCCGACGAGCAATATCAGCCGGATTTCGACAAGACCACCGTACGCGGCACGCTGGAAGGTCATCTGACTGAAGATTTCGGCGCGATTCTCAACTTCTCGCAGAAGCGCTCGACCATCGCCCTCAATGCCTTCGAAAACGGCTACAGCAGCCCCAACGCAGACAACAGCAAGGACCAGACCCGGCGCATCGACAATTATCTGGTCAAGACCTACTGGAACGTCAACGACCGGCTGACTCTCGACACCTCGCTGACCTATGCGCCGCAAGAGAGCTATTACTTCCAGGCCAACCGCATCAACTCCGGCTTCACCACCGAAGGCGGCGGTTATCAGGGCTCGCTCAAAGCCACCTGGCTTGCCGACAACGCCACCTGGACCCACAAACTGGCGCTGACCAACCTCACCAGTTCACGCGATGCCGAGTCCGACAGTTACACCAACTGGTACTACTCGCAGACCAAGAACTGGGGCAACCCGAGCAGCACTACCGCACGCAGTGCCGACGGCGCATTCGGCTCCCTGGATCAGACCCAGCGCGGCGTCACCTACACCACCAAGGCTGACTGGCTGCCCGTGGAACTGGCAGGCACCGAACACACTTTCACCACCGGCATGGAGCTGTCGCATCAGACCGCAACCTGGGAGCGCCCCGACACCGTCGTCGCCGCCACCG
The DNA here is from genome assembly GCF_900184295.1 of Pseudomonas viridiflava. Lineage (NCBI taxonomy): Bacteria > Pseudomonadati > Pseudomonadota > Gammaproteobacteria > Pseudomonadales > Pseudomonadaceae > Pseudomonas > Pseudomonas viridiflava. The sequence goes on along the minus strand of NZ_LT855380.1, from coordinate 2,503,068 downwards.
GTTTCACCCGCGACAACGGCACCACCTGTGGCGCAGATGAACTGTGCTCGGTCAGCCCGCTGCTAAATGGCAACCGCCGTCAATACGCCAACCGCAGAACCGAATACGCCGCCGGCAAACTCGAGGAAACCGAAAACAAGTACGCCTTCTTCATGCAGGACAAGATTCAACTGGGCCAGTTGACCCTGCGCCCCGGCCTGCGTTTCGAAGGCGATGACTACATGGAAAAGAAAACCGTCGCCCCGCGCTTTTCCGGTGACTACGACGTGTTCGGTGATCGCAGCACGGTGGTGGTGTTCGGTGCCAACCGCTATTACGGCCGCAACCTGTTCAAGTACCGCCTTGCCGATGGCCGCAACTCGCTGCTGACCAGCTATACACGCACCAGCCAGACCGGCGCCTGGAGCGGCACGCGCCAGAGCAGCCTCAGCAAATTCTCGACGCTGGACATTCCCTACGACGACGAACTGACCCTGGGCCTGGACCAGCGCTGGCTGGATACTGACTTTCGCCTGAAATACGTCAACCGCAAGGGCAAGGACAAGATCAACCGCTCGCTGGGCCGCGTGCAGGGTTTGCCGAGCGAGCCCGGTTACGCCACCGAGTACTACACCTACACCAACGAAGGCTCCAGCGAGAGCGACAACGTTACCCTGAGCATCACGCCGTTGCAGGAACTGAAACTTCAAGGCACCCGCACCAGCGTGCAGATGGCCTTCGACTGGTCGCGCACCCGCGACGCCTACGGCAACTACGACGACGCCATCAACTCCGAACTGCTGCTCAACGATGACGTGCTCTACGACGGCAGCCTGATCAAGTACAGCGACCTGCCGGCCGGCAACTTCAACCGGCCGTGGACAGCGCGCATGACCACCATCACCGAAATCCCGCAACTGCACCTGACCTGGAGCAACTTCTTCCGTTACCGCGGCCCCTACGACCAGATCGTCAACACCAACGACGACGTGATCATCGATGGCAGAAGCGTCTCGGTCTTCGAAACCGAAAGCGTTAGCGCGGCCCCTACCTGGGACATGCGCGTCGACTGGGAGCTGCCGACCGGCAAGGACGAAGCGGTGTTCGTCGCCGTGGACGTCACCAACGTTGCCGACCGGGTGAACTCCATCGTCAGCCGGGGCGGCAACACGACCTATGAAGTCGGCCGTCAGTACTGGCTGGAAGTCGGCTACCGCTTCTGACCGCACGCTCTTCGCCCACACCTCTAAAAACGTTTCAACCGGGATACCTGATGAACAAAATAATCATGAGCCTGATCGGCTTGCTGATGCTGGGCGGCTGCGCCCGCATGCTTGACAGCCAAGAGGCTCAGGTCTGGGATGACCAGGTCACGCGTGGCCAGTTGAGCAACGGCCTGGAATACCGTCTGGTGCGCGAAACCGGCCAGCCGGGACGCATCGACATGCGCCTGACCGTCAAGGCCGGTTCAGTGGATGAAGAAGAGGATCAAGTGGGCGTCGCGCACATGGTCGAACATTTGAATTTCTACAGCCGTGGCCAGCAATCGCAGGATATCCGCAGCCTCATGAACCAGTGGGGCTGGATCCAGGGTCGCAGTTACAACGCCATGACCAGCTATGACCGTACCCAGTACCTGCTGAGCCCGCCGGGCGGCACGGTGCAGACCGAACAGGCGTTGCAAGCGCTGGCAACCCTGACGCTGACGCAGGATTACACCGCCGAAAACCTCGAACGCGAACGGCCGATCGTCATTGAGGAATGGCGCGGCGGCCTGGGCGTGGCGCAGCGCATGAACGACCAGCGCACCGCGTCGCAACGCGTCGGATCTCGCTATCCCGCGCACCGCACCATCGGTAACGAAGCGGCGATCCGCTTGGCCCGGATTTCCGATCTGAAGGATTTCCAACAGCGCTGGTACGTGCCCAACAACATGCTGCTGACCGTGGTCGGCGATATCGACCCCGCCACGCTTCCCGCCCGTATCGAGCACTGGTTCGGTCAGGCAAAACCGAAGGCACTGCCCGACAAGGGCTATCGCGAGTTGCCACTGCAGCCGGCGCTGAAGATTGTTCGTTTGCAGGACAGTCAGAGCGGCAGCAATCAGGTCACCCTGTTGTTCCGTCTGCATGAGCCGGCCAGCCGCACTTCGACGCTGAACGGTGTTCGGGAACGCCTGATCGACCGTCTGACCCTGAACGCTTTGCAGACCCAGTTGCGCCGTCAGCCGCGCGAGCCGGGCGTGCGCAGCCTGACCGTGCAGAAAAGCCTGATCGGCGATCACTCAAGCGTGCTGGGGATTGCCGCTGGTGTCGAAGGTCAGAACCACGCTGTGGCCTTGCAGCAGTTGTTGAAAGAGATAGAACGTCTGCGCCGTCATGGGTTGCAGGCGACAGACATGAACAAGGAACGCGAGGCCATACGTGACATCGCCAGGCGGATGCTGAGCGAGAACAGGCAACGCACCTTCGAACAATGGGTCACCGGCCTGAACGATGCGGCGACCCAGAACAAAGTGGTGTCCAGCAAGCACGACATTGCCTCGCACTACCTGGCAGTGCTGGACACGGTCACGCTTGATGACCTCAATGCGCGCCTGGTGCGCTGGACCGACAATCAGGATCAGGTGCTGCAAATGATGGCGCCCGGCCTGACCCCGCTTGAGCTGCCGGGCGTGAGCGACGTCCAGGCGCTCATGGCTCAGGTGCGCCGCAGCACGCTTGCTCCGCCTGAGCCTGTGAACGTTGCCGCAGAGGTCGCGGTTCCGGACCTGCCCGACGTCCCCGCTGCGGTCAGCACTGGCAAGGTCATCGGACGAAAACTGTTCGCCGAACAGAACGTCGAGCACTGGCAACTGAGCAACAGCGACAAACTGGTCTGGCTCAAGCGCAACGGCGACAAGGGTCGCTTCGTGATGCAGGCCGACTCGAGCGCAGGCTTCATGACGCCGGATCTGCCTTACTGGCGCAACCAGATGGCCGCGCAACTGGCTGGGCAGAGCGCGCCAGAAGGCTGGAGCGAGGAACAGATCCGTCGCTGGCGCAGCGAGTCCGGCACGTCGTTGTCGTTAAACCAGCAGACGGACCGGTTGCAAATCGACGTCACAACGCTAGACGCCAAAAGCGATCGTCCTGCCCCGCAGCGTTTGCAGGCCTTGCTGCAAACCTATCGTCTCGGCCAAGCGGTACGCATCGACGCCAGGGCCGTCGAGCAGGCGCGGGACGAACTGGCCGACGAACTTTCGCGCAAGACCGTCAATGTTCGCGAACGACAGGACGAAGCGTTGCGCGAGCTACAGTACGGTCCGGAAACCTGGGTCATACCGACCGCGCAAGACGTTGCGCAGGTGAAGGCCTCGCAGCTCAACAATGACTGGCAGCGCTTGAGTCGGGCGCCGGTGACCTTTTACCTGATGGCCGATGTCGAGCCGCAGGTGCTGCAACCACTGATCGAGAGCGAGCTGGCAAGCATTCAGCGCGGCGCAGCCTTGAAGCCCCACGTCCGGGTACAGCGCGACGGTCGGCATCAGCAGTCGTTGGCCATCGGGATCGAGCCGCGGGCCTTGCTGCAAGTCATCACCTTCAAACCCCATCCGTGGACACCCGAGGATGCCGCCCGGATTTCGGCGCTTCAGGAAATCGCCAGTGCCGCGCTGAAACGGCAACTACGGGGCGAGGCCTCGGGCGTTTATCGGTTGTCCTTCGACAGCACCCTGAATCAGCAAAGCCAGCGCATCGAAAGTCGTCTCAGTTTCAGCAGCGATCCGGCGCGGGTCGAAGAGTTGTGGCAACTGGCGAACAAGACCCTGTCGTCACTGCCGGTTACGCTCAACGAGAAAGACGCGGCGACAGCGCGCAGTCGTCTCAAACAACAGGAGCGCCTGCGGCAGGATGATCCGCAAACGCAGCTGCGCCGCCTGATCCTCAGCGAGCGCCATTGGGGTGATCCGCGCTACCTCACCGAACAGGCACGACTGCCTGACGCGCTGACCGTCACGGCGCTCAAGCGAATGGCCGGCAAGTTGTTCAATGGCCGAAATCAGGTGCAACTGCGCCTGTTGTCTGCGCCAGAGGCGACGGCAGGACAATGAATACCCTCAGAACCTTCTACCGACTGGCCGCTCCTTACTGGCTGGACCGCAGGCAGTGGCTGTCCTGGGTGCTACTGGCCAGCGTCATCGGCCTGGGTCTTCTGGTGGTGCAGGTCAACGTACTGATCAACACCTGGAGCAAGACCTTTTTCGACGCGCTGGGCGGGTTCAATACCGAGGCGTTGTATGCGCTGATGGGCGAATACGTGATCTATATCGCCGCCTATGTGGTGATCATGGTGTACCTGGAGTGGCTGCGCAAAGCACTGGTGCTGCGCTGGCGGAGGGCGATGACCGCCAGCACGCTGGAAAACTGGATGCAGGGTCAGGCGTACTATCGGCTGGGCCTGACCGGCGAGCCGGACAACCCGGACCAGCGCATTGCCGAGGACATCGCCGTGCTGGTCGACCGAAGTGTGGAACTGCTGGCTTCACTGATCATCAACCTCGCGCAAGTCGGCGCGTTCTCCGTGGTGCTGTGGAACCTGTCCGGCGTGCTGAATTTCCAGGTGCTGGGCCAGACGATCACGATTCATGGCTACCTGCTGTGGATCGCGGTCGTCTATACCCTGCTCGGCACCGCCTTCACGCACTTCATCGGTCGCCCGTTGCAGCCGTTGAATTACCAGCAGCAGCGCTATGAAGCGGACTTTCGTGCCAGCCTGCTGCGCAAGCGTGACAATGCCGAACAGATCGCACTGTATCGCGGTGAAGCGGTCGAGCAACGGCAACTGGGCGAACGCTTCGAACACATCGCGGGCAACTGGTGGCAACTGATGAACCGCATGCGCAAGCTGCAGTTCTTCACGGTCAGCTACGACCGGGTCAGCCGGATCATTCCGATGTTCGCCGCACTCCCCGCCTTTCTCGCCAAGACCATTACGCTGGGCGGCCTAATGCAGATCCGCAACGCCTTTCAGTTGGTGCAAGGCTCGCTGAGCTGGTTCATCGACGTGTACCCGCGCCTGGCTGCATGGAGCGCCACCGTCGAACGTCTTGGTCAATTTCAGCAGGCTATCGAAGCGACACGCGGGCAGGTCAGCAGGCCTGAACAGGGTGCGGTGCTGCGCGTTGAAAACCTGGAGATTCATCGCGCCGATGGCAGCCAGATGCTGGGCAAACTGAACTTCATCGCCGGGCCTGGCCAGTGGCTACGCATTGCGGGCCGCAGTGGTATTGGCAAATCGACCCTGCTGCGCACGCTGCAAGGGTTGTGGCCTTACTACCGGGGCAGTTGGCAATTGCCGGGCGGAAGCAGCCTGCTGATACCTCAGCAACCGTACTTGCCCAGCCTGCCGCTGCGGCAATTGCTGTCGTACCCGGTCACTGATTGTCCGGCGGACGAAGTGCTTGTGTCGGTGCTGCATCAGATAGGCCTCGCGCAATTGGCTGACAGCCTGACGCACGAGCGCGAATGGAGCCGCGAACTGTCCGGCGGTGAACAACAACGCATCGGTCTTGCCCGTGCCCTGCTGTGTGCGCCACAAACGCTGTATCTGGATGAAGCGACCAATCAACTGGACGAACCGAGCGCCTGTCAGTTGCTTGAAACAGTCCGACGGGCACTGCCAAACACGTTGGTCATCGGCATTAGCCATCAACCCGCTGTGGCCAGACTGTTCTCGCGCACGCTGAAACTTGAGGCAGAAGAGCGGGCGCTGGCGCTTTCCGACGACCTATAACGTCTTGGTGATCCTCCTTCGTGGGAGGCGGCCTGCCGGAGATGCAGTCGACGCGGCAGGTCAGGAAAATCGCGTCATCGTTCATCGCCGGCAAGCCGCCTCCCACAGTCCGGTGTTTGCAGCGCGACAGCGCTACGAAGACATGGTGGCGCCTCTCACAGACCGATGAACGATCTAAAGGTATGATGACTTTACAGCCGTCATATCACCTCCCAAGCCAAGCCTCATAAACACCCCAACCCACATTACGCTCTATAATCAGCGTTTATATCGTATAAAGTCGTCATACGACTCTTGACATCGTCCTACAAAAGCACAAATACTCGGCCCAACGTTGTATGACGACATACTAGAAATTTTCGAATAACTACAATAACTCTGAAGGCCCTCATGAACATCACTTCGGTCAGTGTCGACGTCTTTACCTTCCCCTCGCGACGCGCTGTAGACAGCGCAGGCCACGCCCATCCCGGCGAAGAAAAACCGGTCAGAATGGCCATGCTGCGTATCGCCTGTGACGACGGCAGCGAAGGCTTTTCCTTCGGCCCTCCCGAGCTGATCCGTCCCCACATCATCGAATCGTTCGTCAAGAAAGTGCTGGTCGGCCAGAACCCGATGAACCGGGAAAAGATCTGGCAGGAACTGGCGCACTGGCAACGCGGCAGCGCCAGTCAGTTCACCGACCGTGCACTGGCGCTGGTGGAGCAGGCACTGTGGGATCTGGCAGGACGTGTGCTGAAGCAACCGGTACACAAGCTGCTGGGCGGTTATCGCGACAAGGTGCTGGCGTACGGATCGACCATGTGCGGCGACGACCTGACAGGTGGCCTTTCCACTCCGGACGAATACGGCCAGTTCGCCGAGAAGCTGGTCCAGCGTGGCTATAAAGGCATCAAGCTGCACACCTGGATGCCTCCGATCTCCTTCGCGCCCGATCCGCGCATGGACGTTCAGGCATGTGCCGCCGTGCGCGAAGCGGTCGGCCCGGACATCGCCCTGATGCTTGATGGTTATCACTGGTACAGCCGCACCGACGCGCTGTACATCGGACGCGAACTGCAGAAGCTCGACTTCGCCTGGTTCGAAGAACCAATGATGGAAGATTCCGCCGAATCCTACGCGTGGCTGGCGGCCAACCTGGACATTCCGGTGCTCGGCCCGGAAAGCATTTCCGGCAAATACCACAGCCGCGCCAGCTGGGTGGCCAACAAATCCTGCGACATCCTGCGCGCAGGCGTGGCCGGTGTCGGCGGTATCGGGCCGTGCCTGAAAGTCGCGCATCTGGCCGAATCCTTCGGCATGGATTGCGAAGTGCACGGCAACGGTGCCGCCAACCTGGCCGTGGTCGGCGCGATCAGCAACTGTCGCTGGTACGAACGCGGCCTGCTGCATCCGTTTCTCGATTACGATGACGTACCGGCGTACCTCAACACGTTGGTCGACCCAATGGACAAGGACGGCTTCGTACACCTTAGCGAGAAACCCGGGCTGGGTGAGGACATCAACTTCAGCTACATCGAGACCCATACCGTACAACGCTACTGAGAGGCGGCGTAACGAGGGGGGCTCGAGGCGTCCCTCGCTAAAAGTGTTTCGACAAACAAGCGTCTGAATAACTATAAAAAAGGACCGCACCCATGAAGCTCTGGCCCAAGCGCCTGCCCTGGCTGCTTTGCTTCGCCATGACGGCGACACTCATGCAATCCCCGCCCGCCCTGGCGCGCGGTGAAACACCAGTGGATCAACTGGTGGTCGGCATGAGCATGATCAACCTGCTGTCACTCGATCCTGCCGGTGCCACCGGACTGGAAGTGGCCGAGGTCAATTCCAATGTCTACGACATGCTGCTGGAGCAGGACGCCGCCAGACCGGACCAGTTGATCCCTGCCCTGGCCGAGCGCTGGGAAATCAGTCCCGACCGCATGCGTCTGACCTTTCACCTGCGTACGGGCGTCACCTTTCATTCCGGCAACCCGCTCACCGCCCAGGATGTCGCCTGGTCGCTGCAACGAGTGGTGACGCTGAACAAGGCGCTGGCTTCCACCTGGAAAGCCTACGGCTACACCGCCAGCAACGTCAGCGAGCTGATGCGCGCCGAAGGCCCTTCCACCTTCGTCCTCGATCTGCCCAAAGCCACCGACCCTATGCTGGTGCTCAATACGCTGGCGACCTCGCCGAGTGCCTTCATCATCGACCGCGTCACTGCCCTGCAGCACGCCAAAGGCGATGACCTGGGCGCAGGCTGGCTGACGACCAACACAGCGGGTTCCGGCGCCTTCAAGCTGGACATCTGGCGCGCCAACGACGTGATTCTGATGAGCCGCTTCGACCATTACTGGCGCGGTCCGGCCAAGATGCGCCGGGTGATCATGCGCAACATGACCGAGTCCCAGGCCCTGCGTCTGATGGTCGAGCGTGGTGATCTGGACGTGGCACGCGGCATGGCCGCCACCGACATCAAGGCACTGACCCGCTCGGACGAGGTCACGGTGCAGACCATTCCGCGCGGCACGATCTATTACGTCGCCCTGAGCATGGAGCAGCCCCTGTTCAAGGACATCCGCGTGCGTCAGGCCATTCGCTCGCTGATCGACTATCAGGGCATCAACAATGTGGTCATGCCGCACTATGGCGTGATCAACCAGCGCCCGCTGCAACTGGGTCTGCCTGCCCGCCTCGACGATCCGGGCTACGCGCTGAATGTCGCGAAAGCCAAACGCCTGCTGGCCGAGGCCGGTTACCCGGATGGCTTCAGGATCACTATTCGTTCGCTGACCGACTCGCCCTTCATCAACATCGCCACCAGCCTGCAATCGACCCTCGCTCAGGCCGGCATTCACGCCAACATCATCACCGGCACCGGCAACCAGATCTACGGTGCGATGCGCGACCGGCGCTTCGACATTCTCGTCGGTCGTGGCGGCGGCGGTGCCGAACGTCATCCTCACTCGAGCCTGCGCGCACTGATCTACAACCCGGACAACCGTGAGGAAGCCAGGCTGAGCAACTTCCAGGGCTGGCGCACCTCGTTCTATGACGCCGAGATCAATCAACTGATCGAGCAGGCCGAGCGCGAGCGCGATGCCGCGCAGCAACTGGCGGATTACCAGCGCATCCAGACCCTCTACGACCAGAAAGCCGGGCCGATCATGCCGGTGTCGCAGATGACGGACGAGGTGGTGATTCACGCCGACGTGCGCGAATACCTGGGGCACAGCGCCGCCACCACGCGCCTGCGTGACGTCTACAAGCAACGCTGAACACACGCGTTCAATCGCTCAAGCCAAGGCAGGAATACACCATGTCGAGTGCATCGATTTCATTTTGGAGCAGTCGGGTCGCCAATGGCACCCGTCGCAGCGGATCAGTGGCGGCGACCCTGTTCGGCCTGCTGTTGCTCACTTTCTTCATCGGCCGGGTCATGCCGCTGGACCCGGTACTGGCCATCGTCGGACCGGATGCAGACGCGGCCGCCTATGCCCAGGCCTATCAGGAGCTGGGCCTGGACAAGCCACTGACCACCCAGTTCGTCATGTACCTCAAGGACCTGTTGCACGGTGATCTGGGCAAGGCCCTGCTGACCGGCCATCCGGTGATCGAAGACATCGCCAGGGTGTTCCCGGCCACGCTGGAACTGGCCACCCTGGCCATCCTGTTCGGCGTGCTGATCGGCCTGCCACTGGGTGTTTACGCCGCGACGCATCAGGGCCGCGCCGGTGATCACGTCGCGCGGGTCATTACCCTGTTCGGTTACTCAACACCGATCTTCTGGCTCGGCATGATGGCCTTTCTGGTGTTCTACGCCTGGTTGGGATGGGCAGGCGGCGTGGGACGCATCGGCCTGGCCTACGACGGCCTGATCGAAACCCGCACCGGCCTGCTGCTGATCGATACCGCCCTGTCCGGCGATTGGGAGGCGTTTCGCAGTGCGCTGCGCCACATCCTGCTGCCCGCAGTGATTCTGAGCTTCAACTCGGTGGCCTACATCAGTCGCATGACCCGCAGCTTCATGCTGGAACAGCTGTCGCAGGAATACATCATCACCGCCCGGGTAAAAGGCCTGTCGCAACGACGCATTGTCTGGGGCCACGCGTTCCGCAACATTCGTGTGCAGTTGCTGACCATCGTCGCCCTCGCCTACGGCGGCCTGCTGGAAGGCGCGGTGCTGATCGAAACCGTCTTCGCCTGGCCCGGCTTCGGCCAGTACCTGACCAGCAGCCTGTTGCTGGGCGACATGAATGCAGTGATGGCCTGCGTGTTGTTGATCGGCCTGATCTTCGTGGTCCTGAACCAGATCAGTGACGCCCTCTACAAAGTCTTCGACCCGAGAACCCGCTGATGACGACTTCCATGACAAGCAGCGCCAAATCGACGTTTCAGGCCCCGACTTCAAGCCTTGCGGCCTTCGCCACCAGCAGCGCAAAACTGATGCGTTTCCTGCTGCGCAATCCGATGACTCTGGCGGGACTGATCGTGATCAGCACGCTGATGATCGTCGCCCTGTTCGCCCCCTGGATCGCGACGCACGATCCGCTCGCTCAGGACCTGTCCGCCGCCTTGCGCAGCCCTGGCGCGCAGAACTGGTTCGGTACCGATGAGTACGGCCGCGATGTGTTCAGCCGTCTGGTGTACGGCTCGCGCATCACGCTGTACATCGTGATGCTGGTCACCGTGATCGTCGGCCCCATCGGCCTGCTGATCGGCACGGTGTCGGGTTATTTCGGCGGCTGGGTCGACAGCCTGTTCATGCGCATCACCGACATCTTCATCTCGTTCCCGAGCCTGGTGCTGGCGCTGGCCTTCATCGCGGCACTGGGTCCAGGTCTGGAACATGCGGTGATTGCCATCGCCCTCACCGCCTGGCCGCCCATCGCTCGTCTGGCGCGGGCCGAAACCCTGTCGCTGCGCAACGCCGATTTCGTGGTCGCCGTGAAGCTGCAAGGCGCCTCGTCGGTACGGGTCATCGGCCGTCACATCATTCCGATGTGTCTGTCCTCGGTGATCATCCGCCTGACCATGAACATGGCCAGCATCATCCTTACCGCAGCAGCACTGGGTTTTCTCGGGCTGGGCGCCCAGGCGCCGCTACCGGAATGGGGCGCAATGATCTCCAGCGGCCGCCGCTACATGCTGGAAAGCTGGTGGCTGGTGGCAGCGCCCGGCGCGACCATCATGCTGGTCAGCCTGGCGTTCAACCTGCTCGGCGACGGCCTGCGCGACGTACTCGATCCACGCAGCGAATGACAATAACAAGGACGATAACCATGTCTCAGATAAAGCTTGCGGTAGAAGATTTGCGGGTCGAGTTCCACAACGCCGGCAAGACCACGGCGGCGGTTCGCGACGTGTCGTTCACGCTGGGCCGTGAAAAGCTGGCGATTGTCGGCGAGTCCGGCTCGGGCAAGTCCACGGTCGGGCGCAGCCTGTTGCGCCTGCACCCGGCCAGCGCACGAATCACGGCCAAAACCCTGCGCTTCGGTGACGTCAATCTGCTCGAATGCAGTGAAAAACAGATCCAGGGCATTCGCGGACGACGCATGTCGATGATCATGCAGGACCCGAAATACTCGCTCAATCCGGTGATCAAGGTCGGCGAGCAGATTGCCGAGGCCTATCTGGCGCACCACAGGGTATCGCGCAAGGAAGCCCGCGAACGCACGCTGGACATGCTCGCCAAGGTGCACATCCGCGAACCGGCGCGGGTCTACGAGTTGTATCCGCACGAGGTGTCAGGCGGTATGGGACAACGGATCATGATCGCGATGATGGTCATCACCGATCCACAGGTGATCATCGCCGACGAACCGACCTCGGCGCTGGACGTTTCGGTACGCCGCCAGGTCCTCAATGTGCTCGAAGAGCTGGTCAGCGAGCGGGATCTGGGGCTGATCTTCATCAGCCACGACCTGAACATGGTGCGACATTTCTGTGACCGCGTGCTGGTGATGTATGCCGGACGCGTCGTGGAATCACTCAAGGCCGATGAGCTGGATCAGGCCTGCCATCCCTACACACAGGGCCTGCTGGCCGCACTGCCCAGTCTTGATCGCCCCCGCGCCAGCCTGCCGGTATTGCAGCGCGATCCCCTCTGGCTCACTCACTGAGAACGCTCCCATGGCAATGATTGAAGTCAATTCACTGAACCTGAGCTTCGGCACGGGCACTGCTTTGAATCAGGTGCTGCGCGACGTCAACCTGCAGGTCGAGCAGGGTCAGTCGTTCGGACTGGTCGGCGAGTCGGGGTCGGGCAAGACCACTGTGCTGCGCTGTCTGGCCGGGCAGTATCACCACTGGACAGGTGCCTTGAGCGTCGCGGGTCAGCAGGTCGGTCGCAAGCTCGACGCCAGCCACTACCGCACCGTGCAGATGGTGTTCCAGGACCCCTACGCCTCGTTACACCCGCGTCACACCATTGACGCGGCCCTCAAGGAACCGCTGAGCATCCACAAGATCGACCAGCGTGACCGACGCGTCTGCGACGTGCTGAACCGCGTCGGCCTCAACGAGAGTTTCCGCTTTCGTTATCCGCATCAACTGTCCGGTGGCCAGCGTCAGCGAGTCGCGATTGCCAGAGCGCTGATTCTGGAGCCGCGCGTATTGTTGCTGGATGAACCCACTTCGGCGCTCGACGTCTCGGTGCAGGCTGAAATCCTCAACCTGCTGGCGGACCTTCGTCAGCAGCAGGGCCTGACCTACCTGATGGTGACGCACGACCTGGGCGTGGTCGCGCACCTGTGCGACCGGGTTGCCGTCATGCAACTGGGTCAGGTCGTGGAGACGCTCGACAGCAGCCAGTTGAGCAACGATCAGGCGCAGCACGACTACTCACGACTGCTGATCCAGGCCAGTCGCGACATGGACGTACGCCCGAGCGGATGACCGCTGCAGGTCTCCTGCACACCACCGAACCCTGCTGACAGCGTGATCCCTGGCCGAATCGGCCATCGGGTCCGGCTGCCTGCGATTTGCCTCAAACACCTTTTTTCTCACTCGAACAAGAATAAAAAAATGAAAAAATCATTCGCTTTGCTCTCCCTGGCCGCCCTGTTCCCAAGCGCATGGACCCATGCCGACAGCGCCTACATCAACTATCGCCACCAATACGCAGAAAGCACCCGCATGCACGCCGACCGGGTCAAGTTCGGCACGCGGCTGGACAGCGGCTGGGGCTTTGAAGGTGAACTGAAGTACAAAACGGCGGGTGATCGCCAGGACGTCGCGTTCGACAACACCGTCGGCAACGGCCACGAACTGACGGTGAGTTATCAGCACAAGCTCAATGACAAATGGCTGCTGACCCCTTCCCTCGCACTGGAGAGCATCGAGCGCTCCACGGCCTACAAGATGGGGCTGAAGGTCGGCTACAAGGTCACCGATCAACTCACGCTTTCCGGTCGCTACCGGTATGACTCGATCAAGCTGGACCGCGACAGGGTCAACCGCGACATGCCGGACAATGAAATGAACGATCAGTCCGTCAACCGCTACGACGTCTGGGTCAACTACGCGACCAAAGGCCCCTGGTCATACGAGTACCAGTTCACCTACTTCGACGCCGACTACATCCGCTACGACAACGACAAGACCGACTACGAACAGAATGCGGCCTTCAAGTACAAATGGGACAAGAACTGGGTGCCGTTTTTCGAAGTCGGCGACATCAAGGTCAACTCCGAGGACGACAAGCGCCAGCTGAGATTGCGGGTGGGCGTGCAGTACAACTTTCTTTGAGGGCTGGCCGAGCACTGCCGCAGGTCGCCAGGACGCGGAGCGTCCCAAGAGGCATTCCCACGCTGGAGCGTGAGGAACGATCAGCGTAAGGCTGACAAAGTTGATCGTGCCGATGCTCCGCGTCGGCATGCACACCGGGACGCTCTGCGTCCCTTCGATGTCAGTCGCTGTACAGGGCCTGTGTCCTGCGCAGGCGCATGCGGCTGCCGTTGAGGTGCAGGTACATGGCCGAACGTGCGGCGTCGACGTTGCCTTCGGCGATGGCGTTGTAGATCTGCCGGTGTTCGGCATTGATGCCAGCCAGATAGGCATTTCGGTCGCTCTGGCCGGTGTAGGCCGAGTTCATGCGGGTGCGGGGAATCAGCTTGGTGCCGAGGTGTTTCATGATATCGATCAGGTAGGCATTGCCCGACGCCTTGGCAATCTTGAGGTGAAACTGAAAGTCGGCGTTGATGGTCGTTCCGGACTTCTGCGGCCCTTCCAGCAGCGCGTCGAAGGCCCGCTTGAGCTCCAGCAATGCTTCAGGACTGCGTCGTTGCGCCGCCAGACCTGCCGCTTCGACTTCAAGACTCAGACGAAACTCAAGCAGGTTCAGTACATCCGCCACCGTGACAATGGTGGCAGGCCCGACGGAAAACCCTTCCGGCGGTGGCATATCGAGCACGAAGGTCCCGACCCCATGACGCGTTTCCACCAGCCCCGCCGCCTGCATCCGCGACAACGCATCGCGCACCACCGTGCGGCTGACGCCCTCGGCCTCCATGATATTGAGTTCGGAAGGCAGCTTCTCGCCACGCTGAAGCACACCGTCACGCATGCGCTGGGCAAAGCGGTCAACCAGGGTTTCAGCCAGGCGGCGATGATTCTTTTGCGAGGAAAGCGCGTTGTCCGACATTGCAGCCTCATGTCTATCGAATACCCGAGTATAGGCTGCGATCCCCGCACAAAACACGCCCTGAGTGAGGTTATACTCAGCGCCCCGACACGGACCTGATCACCCGCCATGGAACCTACCGCATCCCCGAAAGGCCGCCGTTCCAGCCTGACCCAGCAATTGGTCGCCGAATTCGCCCGCAAAATTCGCGAAGGCGAGATCCAGAGCGGCGAAAAGCTGCCCACCGAACAGGTGATCATTCGTGAAACCGGGGTCAGTCGTACCGTTGTCCGTGAAGCCATGTCGCGCCTGCAGGCCGAAGGACTGGTCGAGACCCGGCATGGCATCGGCACCTTCGTGGTCGACGCCTCCGAGGCCAGGGCCGATCAATCGGACGAGTTGTCCATCGGCACACCTGGCGACGCCGTGGCGATCATTGAACTGCGATTGAGTCTGGAGCCCGAAGCCGCTGCGCTGGCTGCACAACGTCGCACGCCCGAGCAATTGAGCGCCATTCGTCAGGCGCTCGACGAACTGCACCGCTGCGTACGGACCGGCCAGGACACCCTGCAGGCCGATTACGAATTCCATCGCCGCATTTCCCTGTGCACCGCCAACAGTTTCTTCACCGATGTAATGAACCAGCTGGGCAGCAGCATTCTGCCGCGCACACGCGGCGGTTTCGGCAACGTCACGTCGTTGCAGATGGAAGACGATCCTCATATTCAGCAGCGCGAGCAGGAACAGATCTTCGACGCTCTGGCCCATCAGGATCGCGACGCCGCCCGCGCAGCCATGCGTCTGCACCTGATCAACAGCCTGCAACGCCTGCGTGCAAAGCCATAGCGAGCCCATCCCTTATCGTTTACCATGCCGCCCGTCG
Source organism: Pseudomonas viridiflava (assembly GCF_900184295.1). NCBI lineage: Bacteria > Pseudomonadati > Pseudomonadota > Gammaproteobacteria > Pseudomonadales > Pseudomonadaceae > Pseudomonas > Pseudomonas viridiflava. The sequence goes on along the minus strand of NZ_LT855380.1, from coordinate 2,487,829 downwards.
GTTTCCGAGAGGAACTAACAGGGAATTCGCCCGCCTCGCGCCACGAGCCGAAACGAAACTGCCCCCGCAACTGTAGGCATCGAGCCAGCTCCACCACTGCCACTGGGTGATCCCCGGGAAGGCCGGAGTCAGGCGATGACGTGCCAGTCAGGAGACCTGCCGACCTGAATCAATCACTAACCGGCGGGGTGTCCGGGAAGGACATCCTTGCGCCTGGCCTTAGTGCGCCGAGTGCTGCCGTTTCCGGCAGGCAGGGATGTGTTTTCCTGTTGTGCGTGCGCCCTGACACACGTTCGAATCGAGGTCGCATTCCATGTCACTGCCCCGCCTTGCCGCACTCGCTGCCAGCCTGACCCTTTCAAGCCTTGCGTTCGCCGCACCGACCCACTATCCGCTGACCCTTGAAAACTGCGGTTACTCGCTGACGTTCGAGCATGCACCGACCAAAGCAGTGACCATCGGCCAGTCGGGCACGGAGATGCTTTACGAGCTTGGCCTGGGGGACAGACTGGTCGGCACCTCCCTGTGGTTCAACGATGTATTGCCGCGCTTCAAAGAGCAGAACGACAACGTCGAGCGCCTGGCCAACAACGAACCCAGTTTTGAGGCAGTGATCGGCAAACGTCCCGAACTGGTTGCCGTGCAGCTGGAATGGATGGTCGGCAAGCAAGGCGCAGTCGGCACGCGGGAGCAGTTCCATGAACTGAAAATCCCGACCTACCTCATGCCGTCCGACTGCGAAGGCAAGGACAATCTGGTTGGCGCCGACGGCACGCGCCTCGAGGCATTTCGCATCGAGACCATCTACAAGAGCATCGAGCAACTGGCGCGAATCTTTGACGTGCAGGATCGCGGCGACAAACTGGTCGCCGATCTCAAGGCCCGTCTGAGCGCCGCAGTGGCCAACGTCAAACAGAACCACGACAAAGACGTATCAGCTGTGTTCTGGTTCTCAAGCTCCGACCTGAAAGCCGACCCTTTCGTCGCGGGTCGCAAGGGTATTCCGGACTTCATGCTCAATAATCTGGGGATGCGCAACATCGTCCAGTCCGACGAAGAGTGGCCCACTGTTGGCTGGGAAACCATCGCCAAGGCCAACCCGAGCATCCTGGTGATCGCCCGCATGGACCGTCGTCGCTTCCCGGCCGACGATTACCGCAAGAAAATCGAATTCCTCAAATCTGACCCGGTGACCCGCAACATGGACGCTGTGAAGCATGACCGCATCGTGATCATCGACGCCGAAGGCATGCAGGCCAGCCTGCGCCTGTTCACGGGCATCGAAGAGCTGTCTGCCGCCGCCAACCACTTCAACGCCACTCCATGAGATTGCCCGTCGCGCTCGGCCATGTGATCTGGGTCTCGGCAGTGCTGGTGCTGGCGATCATCGTCGGCGCTGCCATTGGCGAAACCTCGATCAGCCTGCAGGTGGTGTTTCAGGTGCTGGCCAATAAACTGTGGGCGGCGGGCTACGCGCTGGACCCCATCGATGAAGGCATCGTCTGGAACTACCGGCTGACCCGCGCCATCGTCGCCGCTGCCTGCGGTTCCGGGCTGGCCATTTGCGGCGTGGTGCTGCAGTCGCTGTTGCGCAACCCGCTGGCCGATCCTTATCTGCTGGGCATCTCAGCAGGCGCCTCGACCGGCGCAGTCATGGTCGCGATTCTGGGTTTCGGTGCCGGGGTCATTTCCATGTCGGCAGGCGCTTTTGTCGGTGCGCTGGTGGCGTTCTCTCTGGTCGCCCTGCTCGCCCACTCATCGCGAGGCAACACGGCCGCCGGGCAGATCATTCTGGCGGGCATTGCCGGCTCGCAACTGTTCAACGCGCTGACCTCGTTCCTGATCACCAAGTCGGCCAGCTCCGAACAGGCGCGCGGCATCATGTTCTGGCTACTGGGAAATCTGAGTGGCGTACGCTGGCCTTCGGTGTGGATGGCTGTTCCGGCAGCGTTGTTCGGCCTGTTGGTGTGCCTCTGGCATCGGCGCGCACTGGATGCCTTCACCTTCGGCAGTGACTCCGCCGCGTCTCTGGGAATCGCCGTACGGCGGGTGCAGATCGTGTTGATCGCCACTGCGGCACTGGTCACGGCAGTGATGGTCTCGATTGTGGGGTCCATCGGTTTTGTCGGTCTGGTAATCCCCCACGCTGTACGGATGCTCACCGGCGTGCGCCATGCCCGACTGGTGCCGCTGAGCGCCCTGAGCGGCGCGCTGTTCCTGATCGCTGCGGACATTCTTTCCCGCACGCTGATCAAGGGTCAGGCGCTGCCCATCGGGGTGATCACCGCCCTGATCGGCGCACCGGTGTTTGCGCTGATCCTCATTCAAGGGAACAGGACACGATGAACGCCTTCACTCCCGATATCGGCACCCCAGCGCTCGGTTGCAAGGGGCTTGGCTATTCGGTCCGTGGCGCAACACTGCTGCGCGAGGTGGATCTGAGCATCGCGCAAGGCGAGACGCTGGGCATCGTGGGGCCGAATGGCTCGGGCAAATCGACCCTGCTCAAGCTGTTGTCCGGCATCCACAAGCCGTCCAGCGGTCAGGTAACGATCGGCGAACGGCCTCTGTCGAGCCTGAACCGGCGCGACATTGCCCGCGCGCTGGCGGTGGTCGAGCAACAGGCAGAAACCAGCGACGCGATCACGGTACTGGATGCCGTTGAACTGGGCCGCACGCCATGGTTGTCGGCGCTGGCGCCCTGGAGCGACAACGACGACCGTATCGTTCGGCAGGCGCTGGTGGACGTGGACATGCTGCCTTTCATCAAGCGCGCCTGGCATACCCTGTCGGGCGGGGAGCGGCAACGGGTGCATATCGCACGGGCGCTGGCACAGAGGCCAGGCATCCTGTTGCTGGACGAGCCGACCAATCACCTGGATATCCAGCATCAGTTGACCATTCTCGGTCTGGTCAAGGCGTTGCCGGTGACCACGGTCATCGCCCTGCATGACCTGAATCAGGCGCTGGACTGCGACCGGGTGGCGGTCATGGAAAAGGGCCGCATGGTCGCGCTGGGCGCACCCGCCGAGGTGCTGACTCCCGAGCGGCTGCTGGAGACCTTCGGGGTGGTGGGCCGCTGGCTGACCGACCCGTTCGATGGCTCGCGGATTCTGCGTCTGCGATCGCCCTGAAACAGCCGCCTCCCCCCGCCGACAGTCAGTAAATGCCGCAGCAGCGATCAGCGCAGGTGCGCAGCGCGGCCCATGGCACTACAATGCGCGCTTTGCCCGCCGTCGGATGCCGTAGCCATGTCCCTACCCAAACACCACCTGGAATTGCTCAGCCCCGCACGGGACACGAGCATCGCCCGTGAAGCCATTCTGCATGGCGCCGACGCGGTGTACATTGGCGGGCCAAGCTTCGGCGCACGACACAACGCCTGCAACGAGGTCAGCGATATCGCCGAACTGGTCAAGTTCGCCCATCGCTACCACGCGCGCATCTTCACCACGATCAACACCATCCTGCATGACGATGAGCTGGAACCGGCCCGCAAGCTGATTCACCAGCTCTACGACGCGGGCGTGGACGCATTGATCGTGCAGGACCTCGGCGTCCTGGACATGGACATTCCGCCCATCGAGCTGCATGCCAGCACCCAGACCGACATCCGCACGCTGGGCCGGGCGAAGTTTCTCGATCAGGCCGGTTTCTCTCAGCTGGTACTGGCACGTGAGCTGAACCTGCAGGAAATCCGCGAGATCGCCGACGAAACCGACGCAGCCATCGAGTTTTTCATTCACGGCGCACTGTGTGTGGCGTTCTCCGGGCAGTGCAACATCTCCCACGCGCAGAACGGCCGCAGCGCCAACCGTGGCGACTGCTCCCAGGCCTGCCGCCTGCCGTACACCCTGAAGGATGATCAGGGTCGCGTCGTGGCCTTCGAAAAACACCTGCTGTCGATGAAAGACAACAATCAGAGCGCCAACCTGCGTGCCTTGGTCGAAGCAGGCGTGCGCTCGTTCAAGATCGAAGGACGCTACAAGGATGCGGGCTACGTCAAGAACATCACCGCGTATTACCGCCAGCGTCTGGACGATATTCTGGAAGACCGCCCAGATCTGGCGCGCGCCTCCAGCGGCCGTACTGCACACTTCTTCGTGCCGGACCCGGAAAAGACCTTCAACCGTGGCAGCACCGATTATTTCGTCAGCGACCGCAAGATCGACATCGGCGCGTTCGACACGCCGACCTTCACCGGCCTGCTGGTCGGCAACGTGGAGAAACTGGGCAAGCGCGACCTGATCGCCGTCACCCACGAGCCGCTGTCCAACGGCGACGGGCTGAACGTGCTGATCAAACGTGAAGTGGTGGGTTTCCGCGCCAACGTCGCGGAGCTCAAAGGCGAATTCGAGGAAGACGGTGAAAAACGCTGGCGCTATCGCGTCGAGCCTAACGAGATGCCGGCTGCCCTCTCCCGCCTGCGTCCGAATCACCCTCTGAGCCGTAACCTGGACCACAACTGGCAGCAGGCCTTGTTAAAGACCTCGGCCGAACGCCGGATCGGCATTCAATGGCAGGTTGAACTGCGTGAAGAGCGCCTGAACCTGACCGCGATCAGCGAAGAAGGCGTCAGCGTCACGACGCATCTGGACGGCCCGTTTGGCGCGGCGAACAAGCCGGAACAGGCGCTGGACCAGTTGCGCGATCTGCTGTCCCAACTGGGCACCACGATTTACTACGCTCAAAACATCAAGCTGGACGCACCCCAAGCGTTCTTCGTGCCCAACTCCCAGCTCAAGACCCTGCGCCGCGACACCATCGAAGCGCTGACCGAAGCCCGCATCAAGGCGCATCCTCAGGGCGGCCGCAAGGCTGAAACCACGCCGCCTCCGGTTTATCCTGAGTCACACCTGTCGTTCCTGGCCAACGTGTACAACCAGAAAGCGCGTGATTTCTACCACCGTCATGGTGTGCAACTGATCGATGCGGCTTATGAAGCGCACGAAGAGACCGGCGAAGTGCCGGTCATGATCACCAAGCACTGCCTGCGTTTCTCGTTCAACCTGTGCCCGAAACAGGCCAAGGGCGTGACCGGCGTGCGCACCAAGGTCGCACCGATGCAGCTGATTCATGGGGACGAAGTGCTGACCCTGAAGTTCGACTGCAAACCCTGTGAGATGCACGTGGTGGGCAAGATGAAAGGCCACATTCTGGACCTGCCACTGCCGGGCAGCGCCGCGGCCAAGGCAGTCGTCGGCCATATCACGCCTGAAGACCTGATGAAGACCGCACGCCAGCGCGCTCCGCGCTGATATGAGTCAGTCCTGAGGGCAGGCGTTTACTCGCCCTCGGGATTCCGTTGCCGCTCGCCAGGCACGCACTCCATATGCGTGGTGTTCCACACCGGATCGGTTTCAACGTCGGTCACCGAAAATCCCTGCTTTTCCCAGAAGCGGATCGCGCCGGGCAGAAACGGATGGGTGTGCAGGTACAGCACCTCTATCCCGCCAGCTTCGGCGTGCGCCCACAGCGCTTCACACAGGCGACTGGCCAGACCATCACCCCGGAACTGAGGCATGACGTAAAGGCGCACGATCTCCACGGTATCGCGACCGACGTAGTCCAGTTGTGGAAAGCGATGATCGAACGGCAAATAGCCGACAGCCGCGATGATCTTCCCGTCATGACGTGCAGTCAGAAATTTTCCTCTGTCGCCGTTCAGGTACACCTGTTCGAAGGCTGCCAGATCGGCAGGGAGCACGGCGGCATCGAGCATGGGGAAAACCTCGGCTCGGGCACGCATGGCGAACTCGATGGTTTCAGAAATTTCGGCGCGGGTGACTTCCTGGATAGTAAGGGTCATGGCAACGGATCTTGTGAATGAAGACGCAGGGTAATACAAATGCTGCGCCAGCTTCATACGGGTAATGATCGTGCCCATCGCACTGCGCTCATCGGTGTACACAAGTCCTCATGCGGGAATACGATGATGATCGTTCCCACGCTCCAGCGTGGTAACGCCTCCCAGGACGCTCCGCGTCCGCTCTTGAATGCGGTGCAGATGTATGCCCAAGCTCCAGCGTTATCCACGTCATGCGCCCGGCTCACTGAGTCCGCAATCTGTGCCATTTGTGACGCGGAGCGTCACGGGAGGCGTGCCCACGCAGAGCGATGGGCACGATCAGTGGTGAGGCGGATTTTTGTATAACAATGAGCGCGGAGCATAGGCACGCATCCAGTGACGCTCCACATCTGCCACCCATCCTCTTTCATGCACACCTTTACAGCGCAACTCGTCCGTTGCGCACCATTGCAATGCAGCCTGCCCGGCCATCCCGATACCTGCTCCAGGACACTGATGTCGCTTAAGACGCCCGGAAACACGAGGCGTGCGGTCACTCATCAATGATCGACACCAAGCTGGCACAACCCCTGCATTATTCCAGACAACCCCACCTTCAATAGGGTCGGGCCGCCCCGGTTGATCGACGCAGATCGCCAGTCTCATGGAGACCTCAGGGCCATCAGGTGCATCCGGCAACGAGGCTCGATCCGCACCCTTTACAGCATAAGAGAACAGGCAAAGGCGCCTGGAACCGAAAGGTTCCGGGCGCTTTTTTTTGCTTCAAAAAACCTGATTGGCCTCGGCCGGGATTAGCCATGAACACCACAGTCTTCCCCCACAACGATGTAAAAACCCTGATCGTCGTCGGCAATGGCATGGTCGGTCATCATTGCGTCGAGCAGTTGATCGCAGGCGGCGCGCTTGAGCGTTATCGCATTCATGTGTTCGGCGAAGAGGCCCAGCGTGCCTATGACCGCGTTCACCTGTCCGAGTACTTCACCGGGCGCGACGCCGAGTCGCTGGCCATGAGCGAAATGGCGCTTTACGAACAGGCGGGTCTGACCCTGCACCTGGGCGTGCCGGTGCTGGAGATCGACCGTGATCGACACGAGATCATCACCGCTGAAGGCTGCTTCAGTTATGACAAGCTGATTCTGGCCACGGGCTCGTACCCGTTCGTGCCGCCCATCGAAGGCGCGCAGGGCAATTCAAAACTGGTCTATCGCACGCTCGAAGACCTGGACAGCATTCGTTACGCCGCCTCGAAAGCCCGTCGCGGCGTAGTGGTCGGTGGCGGCCTGCTGGGACTGGAAGCGGCCAACGCCCTGAAATCTCTGGGTCTTGAGGCCCACGTCGTGGAGTTCGCGCCGCGCCTGATGCCGGTCCAACTCGACGAACTGGGCGGCGCTGCCTTGAAGGCTCGCATCGAAGCGCTCGGCGTGGGCGTGCACCTTTCACGCGCCACTCAGTCGATCACTGACGGCAAGCAGTACCGCTATCGCATGAACTTCGCCAACGACGAATTCCTCGAAACCGACCTGATCGTGTTCTCCGCCGGTATTCGTCCGCAGGATGCCCTTGCCCGCCAGTGCGAGCTCGAACTCGGCCCTCGTGGCGGTATCGTGATTGACGAACACTGCCGCACCAGCGATGAAGACATTTATGCCATCGGCGAATGCGCGGCCTGGAACGGTAGCGTGTTCGGCCTGGTTGCGCCGGGCTATCAGATGGCCCGTGGCGTAGCGGCGCAATTGTGCGACAAGGACACCGACCCCTTCTTCGGTGCGGACATGTCCACCAAGCTCAAGTTGCTGGGCGTGGACGTCGGCTCCATTGGCGATGCCCACGGCGCGCTGGCCGGGGCGGTCAGCTATCGCTTCATCGACGAAGCCACCGCCAGCTATCGCCGACTGGTGGTGTCGGCTGACGGCAAACAGGTGTTGGGTGCCGTGCTGGTCGGCGACAACAGCTACTACGACACGCTGCTGCAATACGCGCAGAACGGCATCACCCTGCCTGCCGATCCGTCGAGCCTGATCCTGCCGCACAGCGAAGGCGCGCCGACACTGGGTGCCGACGCGCTGCCCGCCACCGCGACGATCTGCTCATGCCACAACGTCAGCAAGGGCTCAATCTGCTCGGCCATCGACAATGGCTGCACCGACCTTGCAGGAATCAAGGCCTGCACCAAGGCGGCGACTGGCTGTGGCGGCTGTACCGCGCTGCTCAAGCAGGTTTTCGAACATGAACTGATCGCCCGCGGCGTGGCGGTGGACAAGAGCCTGTGCGAACACTTCGCCTACACCCGTCAGGAGCTGTATTCGATGGTCCGCGTCGAAGGGATCGAAACCTTCGAGGAACTGTTTGCCCGGCACGGCAAGGGTGCTCACGGCTGCGACATCTGCAAGCCTGCGGTCGGCTCGATCCTGGCTTCGTGCTGGAACCGGCCAATCACCGAGCCTTCGCTGGTGCCACTGCAGGACACCAACGACACCTTCATGGCCAACATGCAGAAGAACGGCACCTACTCGGTGGTGCCGCGCATTCCAGGCGGTGAAATCACGCCCGACGGCCTGATCGCCATCGGTGCGGTGGCCAAGAAGTATGATCTTTACACCAAGATTACCGGCGGTCAGCGTATCGACCTGTTCGGCGCGCAACTGCACGAGTTGCCGGACATCTGGAGCGAACTGATCGAAGCCGGATTCGAAACCGGTCACGCCTACGGCAAATCGACCCGGACCGTGAAGTCCTGTGTCGGCAGTACCTGGTGCCGCTACGGCGTTCAGGACAGCGTCGCCATGGCGCTGCGCATCGAGGACCGCTACAAGGGCCTGCGCTCGCCGCACAAACTCAAGTTCGCGGTGTCAGGCTGCACCCGTGAATGCGCTGAAGCGCAGAGCAAGGACGTGGGTGTGATTGCCACCGAGAACGGCTGGAACCTGTACCTCTGCGGCAACGGCGGTATGCGTCCGCGTCACGCCGAGCTGTTCGCGACCGACCTGGATGACGAAACCCTGATCCGCTACATCGACCGATTCCTGATGCTCTACATCCGCACTGCGGACAAGCTGCAGCGCACGTCCGTATGGCGCGAGTCGCTGGAAGGCGGGCTGGATTACCTGAAGGCCGTGATCCTCGACGACAGTCTGGGGCTTGCGGCGGAACTCGAATCGCAGATGCAACTGGTGGTCCATCGCTATGAATGCGAGTGGGCCAACGCACTGAAGGATCCGGAAAAGCTCAAACGCTTCCGCACCTTCGTCAACGACGGCCGTGGCGACCCGGACGTGCATTTCGTCAAGGAGCGCGCCCAGCGTCGTCCGGCAAGACCTGAAGAACTCAAGCTGATCCCATCGTTCAAGGAGGTGGTCTGATGAACTCATCCGATACGGCTTTTGCAGAAAACACTCAGTCCGCACTGCATCTGCACTGGCATGCCCTGTGCGGACGCCAGGATCTGGTCGCCAACTCAGGCGTGGTGGCATGGCTCGACGGTACGCAGGTTGCGTTGTTTTATGTGCCTGATACGGCAGAAGGCGAGAAGCTTTACGCCATCGACAACCGCGACCCCAAGTCCGGAGCCAACGTGATCGGACGCGGGCTGATTGGCCAGATCGCCGGAGACCTGGTCATCGCCTCGCCACTGTACAAACAACACTTCCGCCTGCATGACGGCTCCTGTCTGGAATATCCGGAACAGCGACTGGAGGTCTGGCCGGTGCGGTTGAACGGTGATCAGGTGGAGATTGCGGTTTAGCGGCAGGGATGTTTGGCCGGCATGATCGCGCGTTACTCCAGATGCGTCGCCGGGACGCGGAGCGTCCTGAGCGGCATTCCCACGCGGAGCACTCATCGTTATACACAAATCGACCTGAAGGAACGCGGTGCCCGAAAGTGGGAGCGGACTTGTCCGCGAATACTGCGATTCAGACGCTGGATCTTTGTCGGATGTGCCAGCTTTCGCGGACAAACGGAACGCCGCCCGGTCCGCTCCTACGACCGAAATAGTGCTCGCTCCAGATGCGCGTAGCGACTTGTGTATAACGATGAGCGCAGAGCATGGGAACGATCGTTGATCATCCGGACACTGATCATGCCCATCGCCGCGTGGGCATGCCTCCCGTGACGCTCCGGGTCACACATGGCACAGATTGGGGATTCAGTGAGCCGAGCGCATGGCTCCAGTCACCTTTTGATTTCCCACGGGTTTTGATCAGTCAAATATGGCCTCCAGAGCATTTATCTGTATATCCATACAGATAAAACTTGCCCATCGCCGCTTCAAAGTTCATCCTTGCAGCCTTCACCACCGGTAATCGAAGACGGTAGTCATGCGGCTGTTCCTTTGCGAAAAACCCTCTCAGGCCAAAGACATCGCGGCTGTGCTCGGCGCAACGCGGCGTGGGGACGGCTGCTGGGTGGGTGCCAATGCCACCGTGACCTGGTGCATCGGCCATTTGCTGGAAACCGCACCGCCGGATGCCTACGACGCCCGTTACAAGCGCTGGGTGCTGGAAGACCTGCCCATCGTTCCGCAGCAATGGAAGATGCTGGTCAAGCCCAGAACCGCCAGCCAGTTCAAGGCGGTAAAGCGTCTGCTGGGAGAGGCAAAAGAGCTGGTGATTGCCACGGACGCCGACCGCGAGGGTGAAATGATTGCCCGGGAGCTGGTCGAACATTGCCGCTATCGCGGGCCGATCCAGCGCCTGTGGCTGTCCGCCCTGGACGACGCTTCGATCCGCAAGGCGCTGGCCACGCTCAAGCCCGGTGCGGATACTTTCAGCCTGTATCACTCGGCACTGGGCCGTTCCCGCGCCGACTGGCTGATCGGCATGAACATGAGCCGACTGTTCACCCTGCTGGGCCGACAATCGGGCTATCAGGGCGTGCTGCCGGTCGGACGCGTGCAGACCCCGACACTTCGACTGGTCGTGGACCGCGACCGCAGCATTGCCAATTTTGTCCCTGTGCCTTACTGGGCCATCGATGTGAAGCTGCTGCATGACCAACAGGCGTTCATCGCCCAATGGCGAGCGCCGTCGGACGTTTGTGATGATCAGGACCGCTGCCTGAATCAGCCGCTGGCGCAGCAGGCAGCAGAAGACATTCGCAGGGCAGGCAGCGCTCGGCTGGTCAAACTGCGCACCGAGCGAATTCGTGAAGCGGCGCCCCTGCCCTTCGATCTCGGCACGCTGCAAGAAATCTGCTCGAAGAAGCTCGGCCTCGGCGCTCAGGAAACACTCGACATTGCCCAGTCCCTGTACGAAACCCACAAGGTGATCACCTACCCGCGCAGCGATTGCGGCTACCTGCCCAACAGCCAGCACAGCGAAGCCGCGAGCATCATTGCGGCGCTGGGCAAGGCCGATCCGGCGCTGGGCGAGTTGATGCCGCACCTTGATGCACAACGCCGCTCTCGAGCATGGAACGATGCCAAGGTCAGCGCGCACCACGGCATCATCCCCACTGCAGCAGCCCGAGGCATCGAGCGCCTGACCGGCAAACCGAGAGCGGTCTACACGCTGATCAGAGCCCGCTATCTGGCGCAGTTTCTGCCCAATCATGAGTACGACCGCACCCAGGCCGACTTCGACTGCGCAGGTCACGCCTTGCGCGCCGTCGGCAAACAGATCGTCGAACCGGGCTGGAAGCGTGCCATGCCCGAGGCGCTGGCCCCGGCAAAAGGTCGCGAAGCCCCCGCGCCCCAGCCGCTACCCAGATTGATCCAGGGCTGCGACTGCGCTGTTGCCGATGTCATCCTCAAGGACCTCTGGACCCAGCCGCCCAAGCCGTTCACCGAAGGTGATCTGATCAAGGCGATGAAGAATGTCGCAAAACTGGTGGAAGATCCGCTGCTCAAGCAGAAGCTCAAGGACACTACCGGCATCGGCACCGAGGCGACGCGCGCGGGCATCATTCAGGGGCTGCTGGATCGTGGCTATCTCACCAAGCAGGGCAAGGCGCTGTGTGCCACGCCAGCGGCTTTCAGTTTGATCGATGCCGTGCCGCGCGCCATCGCCGACCCAGGCACCACTGCCATCTGGGAACAGGCGCTGGACATGGTGCAGAGCGGCGAAATGAGCCTTGAAGAGTTCGTTACCCGGCAGGCCGCCTGGATGAGCAAGCACGTTAGCCGCTGCGTCGGCATGCGCATGTCCATCAGCGGTCCGGCGAGCCCGGCAGGTGTGAAGCCGCCCTGGAAGAAAAAGCGCAAGGCAAGCCCGCGCAAGGTCGCAGGCACCGAGAAAGCAACCGGCACGGCGGTGAAAAAACCGCGCCGCGCCGTGAAACCTGCCAGCAAGGCTTAGGCCCGCCGGGCAGGTATTCGCTGCAAGGAATCAATTCAAAACTGCATAACCAGGTGTAGCCACATGTCAGACCGCGAAATCATTGTCCCTCCCACCATGGAACTGATCATGGACCGTGCTGGCTACGCGCCTGCGGTCAGGGTCGGCCATACGCTCTACTGCTCCGGGCAGGTCGGACGCACACGGGATATGGACGTGATCCTGAACCCTGAAGCGCAGTTCATTGCCTGCTGGGAGAACCTGCGCACGGTATTGGCCGAAGCTGGCTGCACGTTCGAGGACATCGTCGACATGACGACGTATCACGTGTCGATGAGCGAGCACATGCCGGTCTTTCGCGACGTGAAGAACCGGCTGTTTCCACGCGGTCAGTGCGCCTGGACCTGCATCGGCGTTGCCGAACTGGCGCATCCAGGCCTGTTGCTGGAGATCAAGTGCGTGGCTGTGATCCGTCAAGCCTGACTGGACGCTTCAGTTCTGGGAACGCGCCTTTAGCTGGTCCAGCATCGTCGTGTCGGTGCGCTCGAAACGCAGCGGCGTGACGGAAACACCGCCATTCATGACCACATGGGTTTCGCTGCCGGGCGCGTCTGCCAGATCATGGCGATGAATGCTCAACCAGAAGTAGTCCCGCTCACGCATGTCGGTGCGTGAAGTGACTTCCAGGGAGTCGATACGACCGGCCCCCTGGGTGGTGAACTGCATCGGGCCTGCTTCCGCTGCCGGGACATCAGGGAAATTGATGTTCAGACAAGCGCCCTGCTCCCAACCCAGTCCCCAGACCTTGCGAATCACATCAGGCGCCAGTTGCCGTGCCGTCTCCCAGCGCACCGAGTCACGGCGCGTCAGGGCCTGGCTCAGGGCAATCGAAGGGACGCCCAGCAACAGCCCGGCCATGGCCGCACCGACCGTACCGGAAAACACCGTTTCAACGCCCAGGTTCGCGCCTTTATTGATGCCGGACAGGATCAAGGTGGGTGGTTGACTCATCAATTGCTGCAAAGCCATGGCGACACAGTCGGCGGGCGTGCCCGACACCGAAAACCTGCGCTCGCCACGCTTGGTCACGCGCAGTGGGTGATGAATGCTCAAGGCATGCGATATGCCGCTCTGGTCGTGATCAGGGGCAACGATCCAGACGTCGTCGGCCAACTCGCCGGCCACTTCTTCAAGTGCCAGCAGACCTGGGGCATCGATGCCATCGTCGTTGGTGATCAGGATTCGGGGTAGTTTCTGGAAAGACATGACTGCTCCTGAATAGCGGACTGCTGCCATTGAGTCGATCAGCAGTACCAACTGACCGCTCTGGTGGGCAGAGCGGTGTTCCGTTCATTCGGACAGGTGAAAGCGATGTATCAGAGGCTGGAGCGCAACGGAATCTCATGCCGGGAAGATTCGACCTGCACGTCGTCCAGGCCGACCATCTCGTCGTGCGCCACGCCCTGGCTCAGAAAAAGTTGCACATCCGGCACCGACGACAGCACCTTGCGCGCTTCCTCGACCGAAGCCAGATGCAAAGGCTTGCCGTGCGAGTCCTGAACCGGCACTGACTTGCCGTCCACAAGCGCATGGAGCACGTACGAACCGCCTTCCATCGACACCAGATTGAGCTCACTGATCTTGCCAGCCTTGATATCGCTGGACAGGTTTTGAATGTTCAAAATCACACCTCCGTGGGCGTTCCGGGAATCAGAGCGTCACAGAAATTGAGCCTGAATCGACGTTAACGTTCCCTTGCTGTCATGTCAGACATGAACAATGCCCCTCGCCAGACGAGCGACTAAAAGAAGTGGCCAGCTGCTACTCTGCTTGCGCAGTGCTCGGTACAGACGCGCTCCGCTTCCTTAAGTAATGGTTCAAGGACAGAAAATGATCGATTTCAACAACAAAGGCTTTTTCAAGCTCAAGCAGAATGACGAGTACTCAGAACGCGTGAAGGACCTGCTGCTGGACGGCGAAACAGTCATCGACGCCTACAAGTCCATGCGCGACGGCGTGGTGTTCACCACCAAACGCATCATCTCGGTCAACGTTCAGGGGCTGACAGGCAGCAAGAAAGACTTCACCTCGCTGCCCTACAAGAACATCGTGGCCTGGTCGGTGGAAACCTCGGGGACCTTCGACCTGGATTCGGAACTGGAGATCTATTACTCGGCGATTGGCAAGGTGAAGTTCGAATTCACAGGCAAGACGTCAATGGTTGAAATCTCAAGGTACATCGCCCAACACCTGCTCGGCTGACTCACCGGACGCCCGCCTGTCTGTGCGCAGACGGGCGGGCGTCACACCCGACGACTCAGTGGCCCAGCAACTGCGCCGCGTCGAAGCCCATCCGCAGATTGCCCCAATGACGGCCTTCGAAGAAGAACGGCACGTCGATCTCGGTCATGATTTCACCGGTATCGCGCAGGTAGGTCTGCAGCAGGAAACGCTGCTTGTTACCTGCCGCTCGCAGGCCGACCGGGTCAGAGAACATCCGCTTGTTGCGGCACACCGGCAGGTCGACGGCGCGATTGCCGGTCGGTTTCTGCGATACCCAGCTGTTGTTGACCGGGCAATAGCCTTTGTTATCGACAATGAACGTGACCTTGCCGCCCCGGGTGCCCTTGGTCAGCTTGTCGCACTCTTCCTGGCAGATCTGCGCGAAACGCTCGGTGTAGCTGGTCATGTATTGCTTGGGGTCGGTGCCGGGAATCAGTTTGTAACTCTGATCGAACAGATTGACGCCCCCCTTGTGCAGCGCCGCAAGCCGCGCCTGCAGAATATCCCGACACTCACTGGCCCGCGTGATTGCAGCGTCCAGCTCACCGTGCCCGAGCACGAAACGTCCCAGCAGCGCCTGCACCCTCTCGGCAACACCGGACAGGTCACGGGTGGCTGTCGCCGAATGCTGCATGCGCTGGTCGATGGCCTGGCTGTCGGCGTAGATGCGCGTCACCCGGTCGTTGATGCCGGTATTGGTCGTGGCGAACTGCTGGATGTGGGAGGCAATGTCGGCGAGCTTGCCATTGGTGGATTCGAAGTCGACGATCATGCTCTCGAAATGCCCCGAGGCCCGCTCCACGACCAATTGCGTTTCACGTGCGCTCTGGCTGATCTGGGTGGTCTGCTCGTAGGTCGAGCTGACTTCCAGCAGCATCGCATCGATGTTCTGTGAAATGTCGTCGGTGGCTTTGCTGACGTTTTGCGCCAGGGTGCGCACCTCGTCGGCCACCACAGCAAAGCCGCGACCGCTTTCACCGGCACGTGCCGCTTCGATGGCAGCGTTTAGGGCCAACAGGTTGGTCTGCGAAGAAATCTGCTGGATCAGGCCGACGATGGACTTGATGCTTGACGAACGCTGGTTCAGGGCAGACACCAACACGCCGAATTCATTGAGGCTGCTGGATATCTGGCTGATGTTGCCCGTCACTTCGAGCAGTTCGGAGTAGGAACCGCGCGCCATGCTCAGGTTCTGGGCAGTGGTGCTGGAAATACCCTGAGTCTGCTGCGACACGTCCTCAATGCTGCCGACCGCCATATTGCTCTGGTCCATGACCTCCTTTGCAAAGCGTGCCTGATCGGTCGCGCTGTCGCTGGAATCACTGATGTTCTTGAGCGAACGCGCGGATTCGACCGCGATCTGCACGGTCAGCGCCTGAATGCTGCTGATCACTTCGCGCTGCTTGGCGAGGAACCGGTTGCAGGTGCTGGCCAGCACGCGGATTTCATCATGGGTCAGCAGCGGCAGATCCTTGGACAGATCACCCTCGCCATTGGCGATTTCTTCCAGCGCACCGGTCATGAACATCACAGGCCGCACGATGAGATGACGCAGGTACCAGACCATGAAACTGACCATGCCCAGCGTGAACAGGGTGCTGATCAGAATCGCGTTGCTCAGCGCATCCAGCCTGCCCTCGATACGCGCCAGTACACCGGTTTCCAGCTGCGCACTGCGCAGCAACATCACGATGTCGGCACGAACAGACAGCGCCACCCAGTACAGCAGTGCACTGACGACGACCAACAGAAAAAGGCTTGAGAGCTTTTTGGTCAGGGTGTTGAAGAACTGCTTTTCGACCGACTCGTACAAGGCCTTTAACGTTTGCATGCAGCTGCTCCTGGGCGCGGAAGATGATCGGTTTCGATGGTTAACGTCTGTTAGTGCAAAAGCTTTAATGAACCGGAGCGATCAGTTTCGAAAAACACCTGATCGGGCGACAACCGCCTGCGAACAGGCGGTGGGCGAGCGGGTAGCGGAATGAGGCCGGATGAGGATCTGTAGACGTCAAAGCCGGAACCGATCCACCGAACGCGAGAGCTGCACTGCCAGGGCGGACAACTCATCTGTGGTGGTCGCGGTCTGGCCGATGACCCGACTGTTGTCCTCGGACATGCTGGCGATCATTTCCACCTGGTGGGCGATTTCATTACTCGCCAGGCTCTGTTCGCCAATCGTGCGAGTGATGTCGTTGACAAGGTGCGTGGTGCTCAGCGTGGCGTCGAGGATATCCCGGATGGCCTGCTGGACCTCGGCGGTCACCGCCATGCCTTTATCGACCTGGACCACCCCGGCTTCCATGCTGGTCACCGCCTCGCGGGTGCTTTGTTGAATGCGGGCGACCATGCCGGTGATTTCCTGAGTCGATGCGCTAGTGCGACCTGCCAGGCTGCGCACCTCATCGGCGACCACGGCAAAACCACGGCCCTGTTCACCGGCACGCGCCGCCTCGATGGCCGCGTTGAGCGCCAGCAGGTTGGTCTGATCGGCAATGCTCTTGATGACCTGAATGATGTTGAAAATAGCTTCCGATTCCTTGTCCAGCGTGCGGATCACCTGCGCCGACTGTTGCGCCGAACGGGCAATGCCGTCCATGTCGCTGACCACCTGATGGATCACCCGTCCGCCGTTCTTGGCCAGCGTCTCGGCCTGATTGGCCATTTCCCGTGCCTGTTCGGCGTGACGCGTGATTTCTTCGATGCTGGCGGTCATTTCGCTGGTGGCCGCCGACATGGTCGCCGCCGCCGAGCTTTGCTGCTGGCTGCTGCCCGCCACTTCGTGACAGCCGCTGCTCAATTGCCCGCTCATGCCACTGACGCCATGGGCGTTGCTGCGCACCACTTCGATCATGCCGCGCAGATCGCGCTGCATGACCGCAAGGCTGCGAATCAGCGCGCTGGCCTCATCACGACTGGTCGGCTCGGTAATTGGCTCGCTAAGGTCGCCATGCGCGATGCTGTCAGCGATGCGACTGGCCGACTGCAGGGGAATCATGATGCTGCGGGTCACCCAATGCCCCTGCGCGACCAGCAGCAACAGGCTGATGACCAGAACCACGCCAAGCGTGGTATTGGCGGTGCTGATGGCGTCGCGGGTGATTTCGCCGCTGGCTTTCGAGTTGTCTTCGATCAGGTCGCTCAACGTGGACATCTGGCCTTCAAGCTGGGTGAAGGCGGCAGAGAATGTACCCAGATCCTGTTGGGCGCGGTCAGGACTGTCCAGCGCGAGGCCGACAATTCGCTCGCCCGCGCTGATGTAGGCGTCGAGGCTGGGCTTGACCTTGTTCAGTTCGGCCTTGAGGGTGTCATTGATCGGCAGCGCCAGGTTGTCACTCAGCACTTTGCGGAACTGCGCGGCGTGCTCATTGAGGGAGGCCAGGACCTCGTCACGGGTGGTTTCGCTCTTGCCCAGCCCGACCAGCATCGCCGAGAGCACATCGGCGCGCAGGGCGTCGTGCATCATGTCGGCCTGCAGATGATTGCTCAGCGCGGTCATGCTGACCTCGTTGTCGGCCATCGCCGCCTCCATCCGGTTATTGCCCAGATAGCTGACCAGACTGATGATCAGCACAGCCAGTACCCCGGTGCCTATCAACAGAAACAAACGAAGTTTGATCGACATCCTGAAGCTCCCCTGCGGTCAATGAAATAACGCGAGCTGCGGATTGCTCTTATGCAAAGCTTATCGACGCCTGTTCACGGATATTTAAGACTATTTTCGGGGGGTTACCGGTTTAAATCGGATTGGATGTATCGAGCGTGCAGCGTCAGGCCCGCCGGACGGGCTCTGACGCGACAAGGGCTTTACTGTGTTGCGCGTGCCTTGGCGATTTCGTCGTACATCATCTTCACCAGACCGGCATCCAGTTGCTGGGAAAACTCGTCGATGACAGGTTTTACGCGCTCACGAAAACGGTCTTTCTCGGCAGGAGAAATGTCGTTGACCGCAATCTGCTTCTCCAGATTGGCCCGGGCATTGTCCATGCTGGCGGCCGTCACTTCACGCTGGAAGACCTGAGCCTTGGCGGCGGCATCGCGAATCAGTGCCTTTTCATCGTCGTTCAGACGATTCCAGGTTTTCTGACTCATGATCAGCGACTGCGGGTTGAAGATGTGCCCGGTCGCGGACAGGTATTTCTGCACTTCGAAGAACTTGCTGCCTTCGATTACTGTGTACGGATTTTCCTGACCATCGATGGTGTGCTGCTCAAGGCCGGTGTAGACCTCGGGAAACGCCATTGGCACCGGGTTGGCGCCAAGGGCCGAGAAGGTCTTCAGGTAGATGGGCGACTGAATGACGCGGATCTTCAGGCCCTGCATGTCCTCCAGGCGGGTGATCGGGTTCTTGCTGTTCGTCACGTTGCGAAACCCGAGGTCCCAATAGCCCAGGGCGACCAGCCCCTTGCTGTCGAGCTGCGCTGCGAGCTTCTGGCCGACCGGGCCGTCGATGACCGCATGGGCTTCTTTCACGTCGTTGAACAGAAACGGGAAATCGAGCATCGCGAAGTCAGGCGCCTGAGCGGCGAGAATCCCGGAATTGAGGACCGTAATGTCGAGCGTGCCGCCCTGCAAGGCTGACACGGTCTGCACATCGCCGCCCAGCGTGCCGCCGGGAAACAGCCGCACCTTGATCTTGCCGCCACTGCTTTCGCTCAGCAGGTCAGCGAATTTCTGTGCGCCCTGCCCTTGCGGATGCTCCTTGACGTTCTGAAACGCAAAACGCAGGGTGCGTTCGCGAATCTCTGCCGCATGGCTGGCCACACTCGCCAGCAACAGGCTGGTGGCGCAAGCGCCGGCCAACAGGGTCTTCATCAGTTTCTGCATGTCATTCTCCGGTCTTGTTATTGGAAATGGAGTGATTGAAAGCCAGCGGCTCCTGCCTCTTTGTCATCGGGTCAAAAAGCTCAGCGGAACCAGCACCAGTTGCGGGAACAGCACCAGCAACAACAGCACGACAAACTGCGCCAGCATGAAAGGCCAGACGCCTCGAATGATCTCGTCCATGCTGATCTTCGAGACGCCGCACACCACGTTGAGCACCGTGCCCACGGGTGGCGTGATCAGGCCGATGGCGGTGTTGATCAGAAACAGCACACCGAAATACACCGGGTCGATACCCGCCATGGTCACGGCAGGCATGAGAACCGGCGTCAGAATCAGAATGGTCGGGGTCATGTCCATCACCGTGCCAACCATGATCACCAGCAGCATGATGACCATCAGCAGCAGGGTCGGGTTGTCCATGAACGGCTCAAGCAACGCCGCCAGTTGGTCAGGCAGCTCCGCGATCGTCACCAGCCACGACGAGACCATGGCCGCAGCGACCAGCAACATCACCACCGAGGTGGTCTTGGCGGACGACAGCACCAGTTCGTACAGTTGATTGATCTTCAGTTCGCGGTAGATCACCAGCGACACGAACAAGGCGTAAACCGCCGCAACCACGGCGGCCTCGGTCGGCGTGAAGATGCCGAACTTCAGGCCGAACACGATGATCAGCGGCAAGCCCAGCGCCCATGAGCCATCCACCAGCGTGCGCAGGATTTCCTTGCCGCTGCGCTTGGGCGGCGGTTCGACGTTCTCACTGCGCGAGACGAACCACCAGGCGATGGCCAGTGCGGCACCCAGCATCAACCCCGGCACGATTCCGGCCAGAAACAGTTTCGAGATCGAGACCCCGGACGCGACACCGAACACGATGAAGCCGATGCTTGGTGGAATGATCGGCGCAATGATGCCGCCCGCCGCGATCAGGCCCGCCGAATGCGAGCGATTGTGCCCGGCATGAACCATCATCGGCACCAGCAATGCAGCCAGCGCGGCAGCATCAGCGACTGCAGAACCGGACAACGAGGCCAGCAGACAGGACGCGATGATCGCCACATAGCCAAGCCCGCCGCGCTTGTGCCCGACCAGCGCCATGGCGATGTTGACGATCCGTTTGGACAAGCCTCCGGCGTTCATCACCTCGCCAGCCAGCATGAAGAACGGCACGGCCATCAGCGGAAAGCTGTCGGCGCCGTTGAGCAGGTTCTGGGCGATGATCTGAGCATCGAACAGGTCCAGGTGCAGCATCAACGCGACACTGACCAGCAGCAGCGCGAACGCAATCGGAATCCCCAGCGCCATGCTGCCTAGCAGCGATCCGAGAAAGATCATCAGGGTCATGGTCGGTCACTCCGCGTAGCAGCAGGCGCATCGGATTTGATGGTGGTGTCGGCTTCGGCTTCGTTTTCCCTGACCATGACCAGCGCACCCTCATCCAGCCTGCCGCTCAGCGCCAGATACAACTGATACAGCAGGATCGCCGCAGCGCTGACGCCGAATACCAGCCCGGCTGCATAGAACACCGCCATCGAAAATCCGGACGCGGGCGCCACGACATGCAGGTTGATCACAGCCTGCTGCCAACTGCCGCTGGAAATCAGCCAGCAGATGTAGAGCATCAGCAGTTGTCCGGTAATCAGGCAGATGCGCCTGCCCATCGGCGGCAAGCGTTTGACCAGGCTGTCCAGGCCCAGATGTCCCCGCTCTTTCATCGCCACTAGCGCGCCAAGAAAGATCATCCACACAAAGAACCAGCGTGAGAGCTCTTCCGACACGCTGATGCCGGAGTTGAACGCATAACGCAGCACGACGTTGCCAAACACCAGCACGACCATGGCCACCATGCACAACACGATCAACAGTTTGAGCAGCTTGAAATACAGATCGACGATTTTCGTCATTGGCAGACCTCGCAGATGCACAAGAGCCAGCGCAGCGGCCAGACATCATGAGAGCCATCTCGGGATGGGCGTCATGGGGCGCAACTGCGCTGAAACGGATGGGCGAATCGAAAAACTACTGCGAGCGAATCCAGCCAATGCCTGCATATCGGGCATTGACGAACGGCGAAGGTGAAACGGAAAGGATCAATCCCTGGAGCATGACGGTGTGCCTCGATTGTTCTTATTGTGTTCCTGCCTGGAACGGCACAGGCGGATGTGCGTTAAAAATGTACCAGCCGGTTAATAACGTCAATGGGTTTTTGATTGTCGTAGGGTGGACCGAATCCTGAATTCATTGATCAACATTGCCTAACAGCAGCCAAAAGCTACGATCCGCGCCGAATAAATATTTTTTTGGAATCATTACCTCGCCTGGGCACGCACAATACTGGGCGATTATCGGATAAGGATTTACAAGGATGAATGCGATATAGAGGCTCCACACCACGTCTTCGACGCAGCGCTGTCATGCGTCTATGGTGAACTGGACGCAATCCACGCTAACCGCAGGAGCAAGCGCAGTGCCTGACAAGACTTTGAAAGCCGACCTGACCTATCGCCCTCGCCTCGCCGACCTCAGCCCACTCAACCCACCTGCCGGGCTGCTGGCACCGCAAGCCGAGCCGCTGGTGGCGCCACGCACCACGCCTGCCAGCGACCTGAAGTCGCGCAAAGGCTACGCGGAAGATTTCCTCGGCGACTTCGTTGTGCCTTGGCCAGCACCGGACACTGAGCTGGCTGCCGATGTCTATCCGTTGAAGAACGCCGGGGATCGCCTGGACTACATGCACTTTTCCATCACCATGTCGCGCAGCCGGCGTCTGGCGCTCTACGTGGGCGTGAACATCGATGGCGATAGCAGCGTGGAGGTCAAGCGCAGCAACGATTCGTGGTCGTTCGACGGCAGGCTGCCTGCCGAGGCGCAGATTGGTGAAAGTCTGTATGCCAGCAACCTGCTGGACCGCGGGCATCTGGTGCGGCGACAGGATCCGAACTGGGGCAAGGATGCACAAACCGCCAATGCGGACACCTTCCATTTCACCAACTGTTCACCACAGATGAGCGCGTTCAACCAGAAGACCTGGCTTGAGCTGGAAGACTACATTCTGGATAACACTCGCCGCTGGAAATCGCGGGTGACGGTGTTCAGTGGGCCAATTCTGCGCGATGACGACCGCAGCTACCGCAACGTGAAAATCCCTTCGGCGTTCTGGAAAGTCGTTGCGTTTCTTGGCGACGATGGCAAGCCTTCTGCAAGCGCTTACATGATTGATCAGAGCCGCGAACTGGGCGAGCTGAGCATCGTGTTCGGCCAGCTCAAGACCTGGCAACGCAGCGTGGCGCAGATCGAACAGCTCACCGGTATCCATTTCGGCAAGCTGGCGGACTATGACGGATTTTCCAACGAAGAGCGCCTGACCGGTACCCGCATCGAGGCGCAGATTCGCGGACCGCAGGACATCCGGCTGTAACTAACAGCCGAACGCCCTGTCCGTGCATTACTCGAACTGCTGGCGGTTTTCCGGCGTGATCAGCTTGAACGGCACCCAGATCACCGGAGACGCCAGCGTTTCGCCGCGCGCCATGCTCAACGCCGCATCCACCGCACCGTTGGCCTGACCGACCGCGTCCTGAAACACACTCACGGCCAGCTTGCCCTCGGCCATCAGTTTCAGTCCGTCGGGCGTGCCGTCGATGCCGCCCACCAGATAGTCGCGGGCATTCTTGCCGGCTTTTTCAAGGCCCATGATCGCACCGATGGCCATTTCATCGTTGTTGGCAGCGATGATCGAGAAGTCCACGCCTTGCTTGACCCAGTCGATGACGATCGTGGCGGCCTGACTGCGCTCCCAGTTGCCGATTTTCTTCTGCACGACTTTCATGTTCGGGTATTTGGCGACCACCTTT
Source organism: Pseudomonas viridiflava (assembly GCF_900184295.1). Classification (NCBI taxonomy): domain Bacteria; kingdom Pseudomonadati; phylum Pseudomonadota; class Gammaproteobacteria; order Pseudomonadales; family Pseudomonadaceae; genus Pseudomonas; species Pseudomonas viridiflava. Next base: position 2,464,787 of record NZ_LT855380.1, on the reverse strand, counting down.
TCCACGTCTTCGGTGCGCATGACCGACGACTTGTTGCTCGGATCGCCCACCAGAATCACCACGTTGCCCTTGTAGCTGGCACGCCGCGCCAGCTCTTCCGCCTGCAAGGTGCCGGACTCCAGCTCGTCGGAACCGACGAATGCCGTCTGCGGCGGCCACTTGGCGGGTTCCGGATTGCGGTTGACGAACACCAGCGGAATTTTCGCCTCGTTGGCCAGACGCATCATCTCCGGCGCGCTTTTGCCGTTGACCATCGCGACAACAATCGCGTCGACTCTGGAGCTCACCAGGTTGTGGAACTGGCGCATCTGCAGCTCCACATTGTCCTGGCCGTTCTCCATGAAGATATCGGCGTCGAGCACTGCAACCTGCTTCTCCACACCGTGACGCAGGATGGTCTGAAAGTTGTCGTTGTACTTGGCCATGCCGACGCCGACCAAAGGCGTGCTGGCGTGAGCCAGACTGGCGGCCAGCAGGCTGGCACCCAGGGAAATCGCTAACCATTGCTTCATGTTCTGACTCCCGGGCATCAAACGCTGAAATGATGGAGCAGCTCGCGCTGATCCCTGGCCATTTTCGACAAGTCCTGGCTGCTGCTGGCCGATTGCTCGGCACCGTCTGCGGCCTGCTGGGCTGAGTCGTTGATGTGCGTGACCATGCGGCTGGTTTCCTGCACCGTCGCGCTCTGCTCTTCGGTGGCGGCGGCAATCTGGATGTTCATGTCGCGAATGGTGCCCACCGCCTCGCTCATCTCCTGCAACAGCTCATCCGCGCCGGACGCCAGCGTGACGCAATGATTGGACTGGATCTGGCTTTCGTTCATGACCTGCACCGCAGAATGAATCTTGCTCTGCATCTGGCCGATCATTTCCTGGATTTCGCTGGTGGACGTCTGGGTGCGGCTTGCAAGCGACCTGACTTCATCGGCGACCACCGCAAACCCGCGACCCTGCTCACCCGCCCGCGCAGCCTCAATGGCGGCGTTGAGCGCCAGCAGGTTGGTCTGTTCGGCGATGGTGCGAATCGCATCGACAATGCCGTCGATGTTCTGGCCGTATTTCTGCAACTCATCGGTCACTGCCGACGCCTTGTTGACCTGCTCGGCCTGCTGGCGAATGTTGACGATGGTTTCAGCCACTCGCTGCTGAACCTTTTCGGTCAGTTCGCTGGTGCTGTCCACCGCACTGCGGGTGTCCTGGGCACGCCGGGCGACTTCCTCGACTGTGCTTTCCATTTCGTTCATGGCCGAAGCAGCCGAGTGCAGACGATCCTTCTGCTCATCGACCACCCGCGTGGTCTGCTCGCTGATCTGCGCGTTGTTGCTGGCGGTCAACGCCAGGGTATCGGCGGAGCCGATCAGCTCGCGGAAGGTCTGTTGCAGGGACTGGGTGAACTCGTTCAGGTAGCCACCCAGCTCGCCGAACTCGTCCTTGCGGCTGACATCGAACCGCACGCGCATGTCGCCTGTGCTCAGGGTTTTCAGTACCTCGCGGAATGCCGCCAGCGGGCGACGCAGGCTGAAGGCCACCCAGGTGCCGATCACGACCGCCGCCAGCACCGCCAGAATGCAGGCAACCAGCAGCAGGCTCAGGCTGGTGGCGATCGTCGAGTCAGCACCCTCCTTGGCCTCGTTGGCAACCGCCAGCGACTGGTTGCCGAATTCGCCGATCTTGTCCAGTGTGGCCTGAAGACGTGCTTCGGCGGCCTGGCGCTGCTTGCCGACCTGATCGGCCAGCGCCGCTTCCTGACGATAGGCCTGATAGACGCCATCAGCGCCGGTCAGGTCATTGAGCAGACGGTTGACCATCACCCCGGCAATGCGGCCTGCGCGAGGATCGACTGCGGTCAGCTCACGGGCTCGGGTGCTGATCACTTCGTCCTGAAGATTGAGCAGGCGCTGCAGGGTTTGCATGTCGGGCGTCGCAGCGTGCGCGGCCAGACCTTCGTAGGACTTGCCCACTTCCAGCAGCAACTTCTCGGCTGCGGCGACGTTGTCGGCCGAGCCGGTCGTGCGCTCGCGGGCAATGTAGTCACGCAGGTAACTGGTCAACTGGACGCTCTGGCTGCTGCTGTAGCCCTGCAGGACACGGGTCTGCAGCATCTGGATGACGTGTTGACGATGACTGGCGATCAGGGTCTGCGCCTGCTCGGCATAGGCCGCGCTGAGCTGCTTCTCCTGTGCCAGATTGTCGCGCAGCCCGGCGCGGTCGCCGATGTAGGCTGGCGTGCTGTCGAGCAACTGATTGAAACGCGCCATGCTGTCGTTGAACGGCTGCTTGCCGTCATCGATCTGCTTGGGGTCGTTGCTGACCAGCACGCCCAGCAGCGCCTGGTTGGCGCGCAGAACGTGAACATACAGCTCGCTCGCTGCACGGCTCAACGGTGCCGATTGACCTGTGATCACGGTCAGCCGCTCGCTTATCGAATGGGTGCTCTGATAACTGATACTCACCATGGCGAGCAACAGCACAACCAGCACGGCAAACCCACCAATCACTCGCTGAAGAATGGTCATGGCTGTCCTCTTTTGTTTTTATGGTGCACCGGATGCCTTGCGCGGGAACGCCGGGGACGTCGACACGCAAATGGGTCGGAGCTCAAAAGAGGGTGTCGGCTGGGGAATAGGCGACTTGAGGAAGGGTTCACACTATTTCATGTTGCTCAGGGAGCGCCCGATGTCGCCTCAGGCGCTGCCCTGATCTGCCCTGATAACGCTCAGCGAAAGTGTCGCGCAACCGCTTCAGGTGCATCGGGAACATCCATGTTGATGCGACGCCACGCCGCCTGGGCAAAGCTGTACACCGAAAAGGCAATCAGCCCGAGCGCCACGATCAGCAGCACCAGTCCGCCGGCTGGCAGGTCCTGCAGACCGTTGAGCGCATCTTTCATGCCCGGAGGATGCATTGCCTGATAGCTGGAACCGCTCACGGCAAGCAATACCGCGATCTCGATGAAGGCCACGCCCCTGGCAATCAGACCGAAGCGCGAGACAGGACGAACGTAGCGCATGACGTCTTCGTCGGCCTCGAAATACTTTTCGAACGACGCCTTGTAGCCCTTGATGATGTGCACGATGCCCAGTGCCAGCGGCACCAGCGCCACCACGTAAACGAGCAGATTGGAGTGATCCCAGGACAGGATCGATTGCAGCAGATCCTGCGTCTGGCCGCCACCCGAACCACCGGAGCTTTTCAGACCGCTGATCAACAGGCCTGCGGCGAAGAACGCCAGCGCGCCATAGGTGAAACCGCCGACCAAGAGACCACCACGAATCACCAGTCCCTTGAGTTCGCGCCCATGATGATCGACATCGCGGGTCGCTTGCAGCACACGCCAGGCGGCGAATGCGAGCAGGCCGACCACGACAATCCCGACCAGCACGTTACCGAACGGCTGACTCAACAAGGCTTCAAGGCTGCTATGGCTGTCTGCGGGTTGCGAGGAACCCTGCGCCGCCAGTACGGCGAACAGACCGATGATCAGATAGACAACACCACGAGCGGCGTAACCGCCTCGTGCAAGCATGACAAGGCTGCGTTGCGCAGACATAAGGACCTTCCCTGAAAAGAGTGATACACGAACAGACCCGTGACCACTCCAGGGGTTCGAAGCAATTTCGAAGCAATTGAGGTGCAGAGCGAAATGAATCGCTCTGCCACTTTAAGGCTGCCTCAGGCGAAGGTCGCGCCCCGAGCGTTCACAAACAGTGAATACAGCGAATGGCTGCTCGCCATGAACAACCGGTTGCCTTCCCGCCCGCCGAAACAGACGTTGGCGCAACGTTCCGGAAGCGTGATGTGACCGATGGCCTTGCCCTGCGGATTGAACACCCGCACTCCGTCGAGCTTTTCAAGATCGGCCTGGGGATTGCCATTACCACCCCAGCCGCACCACAGGTTCCCGTTCTCGTCGCACTTGATGCCGTCGATGGCGGCGTAATCCGCACCCTCGACGTGCTTGCGGCGCGCGCCGAGCGTGCCGTCATCGTTCACGGCAATGGCCCAGATGATGCCGTTCGGCTTGGCGCGACCTTCGACGACATAGAGGGTTTTCTCGTCCGGCGCAAAACACAGCCCGTTCGGCCCGGCCAGATCATCGATCACCCGGCTGACCTTGCCGTCGGCGGGATCGATGCGATACACACCGAAAGGCTGGGACTGAGGCACCTTGTGGCCTTCATAGTCGCTGTTGGCCTGGAACATCGGGTCAGTGAACCAGATCGAGCCGTCGCGCTTGCAGACGATGTCGTTCGGCGAATTGAAAGGCTTGCCTTCGAAACTGTCGGCCAGCACGGTGATGCGTCCGTTGTATTCGGTGCGTGTGACACGCCGCCCTTCGCGGGTGGTGAATGACCCTTCGCACACCAGCAGACGCCCTTGACGATCACGGCACATGCCGTTGGAAAAATTCGAGTGCTCGCGATACACCGAGAAACTCCCGGAAACCTCATCCCAGCGCATGATTCGGTTATTGGCAATGTCGCTGACCAGCAGGTAGCGACCATCGCCAATCCATACCGGACCTTCGGCCCAGCGCATGCCGGTCGCGAGCTTTTCGACGCTGGCATTGAAGATGCGCAGGTCCATGAAGCTGTCATCCAATATGCCGACCAAAGGATCGGGGTAGCGCTGGGTGAGTGGCTCGGCGAGAGAAAATCGCGGCAATGCGCCAATGGCTGCAACGGTCGCCGAGACCGCCAGCGACTTTTTCAGAAATCCCCTGCGGCCCTGATCGGTAGCGGTACCTGCTTGAGAAAAATCCATGGGTGCGTCCTTATTTATTGTTAGAAGAGTGACATCGCGCTTTGTTGACGATGCCCAGACAGTAGGACAGCGTTAAGATCGCTCAAGTGCGATGTGCATTCGACAATGAACAGGCTGGGGCTTGAAACCACAATCAGGTATCGTGCTGCGCCTTTATTCATCTCATTTCTTTGAGGGCTTCAGTCATGCCGTCGAGCAAACGTGAACAGGCGCAGACAGAGCGCAGTTTGATTGCCGCACTGACGCGGTCCTGCGAAACGGCAAAATCGGAGATTCCGGGCTTTTGTTGGCTGACCCACGAAGTTGATTATGCGAACTTCCCGGCCAGTCTTCAGGTGATCTGGGCATTCGACACCATGGCAGCGAAAGATCAGGCATTGAGCCAGGGGTTGGATCAACGCATGATCCAGTTGACCGCCGAGGCGCTGGACGAAGTCGATATCACGCTGAAGACACTGGCTAGGCACGTACACTTCGACAGCGAAGAACAGTGCCTGCGCGAAAACGGCGGCAATTGGGAGCTTCGACTTTCACGTAAGTACGCCAGACGAGGTTGACCCATGGCCAAGGACATCGAAAACCCCCGCATTTCCGTGTGCCAGCTCAGCGGTGATCTGTGCGTCAGCTGCGGCCGGACCAAGGATGACATTCGCAAATGGAAGCGCATGAAGCGTCCGGAGAAAATGGCTGCCGTACAACGCGCCACTCAGCGCATGAAGAGCCTGCAGAAAAAGACTGTCTGACACCGCTAATTCATGAAACATGCTGAAACTTCTTTAAAACGGCTCAGGTCTGTATTTCTCGTGGCTCGGTGGGTTGGAGTCTGACGAATTACGAGAATGCTCGCCTTGGCCAGTCATGCAGATCGCCGCAATACCCTCTCCCTGGACAGCCTGAACTTTTTCCTCGCCGACGTGCGCGACGGACTGGGTCCCTACCTCGCCATTTACCTGTTGGCGGTACACAAATGGGACCCGGCCAGCATCGGCGTGGTGATGACCATTGCCGGTATTGCCGGGCTCGTGACCCAGACACCCGCCGGAGCCCTGATCGACCGAACGAAGTACAAGCGCGCGATCATTGCTGCTGCCGCGTTACTCGTAACCTTGAGTTGCCTTGTTTTGCCGTTCACCTCGTCCTTCACGCTGGTGGCGCTGACCCAGGCGCTGAGCAGCGTCGCTGCGTCCGTTTTCGCGCCGGCCATCGCCGCCATTTCGCTGGGCATTACCGGACCGCGCGCCTTCACCCGACGCACCGGGCGCAATGAAACCTTCAACCACGCCGGCAATGCCTGCGCGGCGCTGCTGGCGGGTGGTTTCGCTTACCTGTTCGGTCCTGTGGCGGTGTTCTATCTGATGGCGGCCATGGCGCTGGCCAGTATCCTTGCCGTCAGCTTCGTTTCCGCCGATGCGATCGACCATGATGTGGCTCGAGGTTTCGACGCCAGTCATAAGGTGCATGACGGTGCGCCGTCGGGCCTGAAGGCTTTGCTGAGCAACAAGCCGCTGCTGTTGTTCGGCATCTGCTGCGCCCTTTTCCACTTGGCCAACGCCGCGATGCTGCCGCTGGTGAGCCAGAAGCTTTCGCAGATCAACATGCAGATGGCAACGCCGCTGACCTCGGCCTGCATCGTTGCCGCTCAATTGGTCATGGTCCCCGCGGCTTTGCTGGTGGGCATGAAAGCAGATGTATGGGGTCGTAAGCCCTTGTTGATGGCAGGCTTTCTGATTCTGCCGATTCGCGGCGTGCTCTACACGTTGTCTGATGACCCCTACTGGCTGGTCGCAGTACAGATGCTCGACGGCATCGGTGCGGGCCTGTTCGGCGCGCTGTTCCCATTGATGGTCAAAGACCTGACCCAAGGCACCGGACGCTTCAACGTCAGCCTGGGCGCGCTGTCGACGATGTTTGGTCTCGGGGCTGCGCTGAGCAACAGCCTGGCAGGTTTCGTGGTGCACTCGGCGGGTTACAGTGCCGCGTTCCTGACCCTCGCCGGGGTGGCGGCGGCGGCGTTCTGCCTGCTGTGGTTCGCCGTGCCGGAAACCCTCGCTCAGGCTGAGCAAGGGTCCGATGGAAAAGGCCCGACCGATTCCGACCCTGACGCGATGACCTCTGTCACGCCAGCCTGATCACTTGCACCTGCCAGCCTTGCGGCTGGCAGGTCGCGATCACCAGTCCATTTCCGGTGCCTTCCAGACCGCCGATCCAGACGCCCTCTTCATCCCACAAACCGCTGCGACCGGCCGATTCCCAACCGCCAGTAGGTCCGCCGTGGTTAGCCATCAGGACAGGCAGTCCATGGCGCCGGGCGTGCCCCTGCAGCAGCGCAGCATCCTTCTCGTAACCGCCGGGTGAGATCAGCACGCTCGCTGCGTACACCCACGCCTTGCCGTCAGCCATGCGCTGAACATGCTCGGGATGACTGAAATCGGCGCAGACGCACAGGCCTATCCGTTGTTGCCCCAATGGCAGAAAACAGTCTTTCGATCCGGCACTGAACACCGCGTCCTCGCCGGGGTGCAGGTATTGCTTGGCGTACGCAATGACCTCGCCCTCCGCGGTGAAGGTCAGCGCGCCGATGTGGACAGTGCCGTTGGGCTCCTTCAACGGGATGCCAACGGTGGTTGCCAGATTCAGTTGCATTGCCAGTGAGCGGATGGGCTCCAGACGGTCGTCTTCAGGGGCGACCGCCAGTTCACGGGCGATGTCCGGCTCGTAGCCGGTCAGGGACAGTTCGGGGAACAGCAGGTACTCGGCACCTTGGTCTGCGGCGCGGCGCATGAAGGTCAGATGCCCCTCGAGATTGCGCGCAACCTGGCCACGTTCAGAATGGAATTGCGCGGCGGCGAAGATCGGGGGCATGACGGCTCTCTGTTGGTTGATCGTGCAGGTCGGGGTTCTGTCTGCGGCATTGTGCGCGAACTATAGACCGGACGCAGAGCGTCCTGAGAGGCATTACCACGCGGAGCGTGGTAACGATCAGAGTCTGTCAAACACTGATGATCGTGCCCATCGCTCCGCGTGGGCATGCCGCCCGTGACGCTCCGCGTCACATTTGTGCTGCGCTATGCATTTCAGATGGGACGCAGAACGCAGGAGCGACCTGCATTCACAACAAGTTACATTTGAATCCCCACGCATGTTGTACGACGTCTTATCTTATCTGCGACTGTCTTTCATCTCACTACAATAACAATGGAGATTCGACACATGCCTGGCACCCCTTCGATTGAAGAAAAGGCAACGTCCGTCGCAGAACCCCGCTTGAAAAAGCTCGCCAAGCTGTTGGGACCCGGCATCATCGCCGTATTGTCCTGGCTCGGCGCGGGCGATCTAATTACCTCTTCGGTTGCCGGTGCGAGTTACGGGTACGCGATGATGTGGGTGCTGGCGATTTCGCTGCTGCTCAGGTTTCTGATCGTCAACATCATTGCCCGCTTCCAGCTCTGCAATAACCAAGGCATGACCATCCTGCAGGGCTACGCGCAACTGCATCCGTTCTTCGCCTGGTTCATGCTCGCGTACGCGTTGTTGATGGGCCATTTGATCAACGCCTACATGATCAAGGGTGCCGGTGAGGCGCTGGCGATGTTGCTGCACATCAACCAGCCGCTGCTCTGTTCGGTCGCGGTGGTGATTGCAGTGTGGTTGCTGGTGGGACGCAACATCTACGCGATGATCGAAGGCGTGATGAAAGTGCTGCTGGCGATCATGACGCTGGCCTTTCTGACCCTGGCGATCATGTCCGGTCCGGATGTCACCGGCATCATCAAAGGCACTATCGGTTTCAGCATTCCGCCCGATGAAGGCGTGCATGGCGCGCTGCTGGTCGCGGTGTCGGTCATCGGTGCAGTCGCCGGTTCCATTGCCAACTTCGTTCACCCTTACGTGATGCGTGAAAAGGGCTGGATCGGTCCGCAACACAAACGCATTCAGCGCAACGACCTGCTGTTCGCGGTCATCGTCGGCATCGTCATCAACCTGGCGATCTGGGTGGTGGGCGTCGAGATTCTGCGTCCCAACGGCATTCAGGTGAACACGCTGGGCGATCTGGGCAAGGCGCTGGAACTGTTCTTCGGTCCGCTGGGCTGGTACATCTTCTTCATCGGCGTGTTCGCCACGCTGTTCGCCAGTATTTCCGGCAAGACCACGGCGTTCCCGATGCTCATCACCGACGCGTTCCAGCACATCCGTCCCGAACGCCGCACACGCTACGGCAAAGAGTTTCACCGTGATCCGATGCACAAGTGGTTCATGCTGTTCATTCTGGTGACCCCACTGATCTGGTCGCTGCCAGGCATGCCGGATTTCGTGACCCTGACCCTGGGCGTCAACGCGCTGAACATTGTCGGCCTGCCGATCATCTCGCTGGGCCTGCTGATCATGTCCAACCAGAAATCCCTGCTGGCCAAGGAATACCGCAACAACCTGTTCGAGAACATTGCGCTGACCTTCGCCACGGGTCTGGCGTTGTGGGTAGCGTTCCAGCTGGGAACCGAGCTGCTGGCGTAATCTGATCATGATCAGGCGCGGTGAGCTGCCCGGCTCACTGCGCCTGAATCTGCGTTGCGTTCCTTCCGTTACCAGTTGTACGCCACCTTCCCGTAATAGAACGCCCCGCTGTAGCCATAAGGCGAATAGGTGCTGTACGCCAGGTTGCCGCCACTCGACGCAAAGTCGTTGAGCTTTTCAGGGTATTTGTCTGTCACGTTATCCCCTCCCAGGGTGAACACCCAATTCTTGTGCGTGTAATCCACGGCGAGATCCAGAAGCCAGGCTGCACTGAAGGTCTGATCGTTGACCTTGTCTGCCTGATAGCTGGTGAATTCCCCGTAACGGACCAGATTGGAGTGCAGCGCCCACGGCCCGAACGTGAAGTCGTTACCCAGACTGAGCTTGTGCTGCGGCGTGGTATCGCCCAGCAGACCGATACGTTCGCGACGATCAACCCGCACCAGGTTCACGCCCAGTTGATCGAGTATCGCCGGATTGGCTTTTACATCGGTGACTTTGGTGTGGTTGTAGTTGTAGCCGACCGTGCTGTTCCAGCGCACGCCGTTATCGAACTGATAGCGATAGTTAGCCACAAGATCGATGCCGTCGGTGCTGGTGTCGGTGGCGTTGGTGAAGTAGCGGGCACTGGTGTAATTGATGTCGCCCACGCCATTGTTGCGCAGGTAGTTGATCGCGGTGTTGTTGAGCACAAGATTGGACGACAGCGAGATCCGGTCGCGAATGTCGATGCGGTACACGTCGGCCGTAACGGTCAGGTTGTCCAGCGGCTCCAGCACCAGCCCCAGGCTGTAGTTGCGGGACTTCTCTGCTTTCAAGTCTTCGGCGCCGAGCAGTTGCGCAACGTTGCTGCCGGCCGGAAACGTACCGGCTTCCTGAATGGTGTTGCCGATCAGTTGCGACGAGGTGAAGGTGAAATTCTGCTGGGCCAGTGACGGCGCGCGGAAACCGGTGGATACACTGCCACGCAGGGCGACTTGCGGGGTGAAATCGTAGCGTGCCGATACCGAGCCACTGATGTTGGAACCGAAGTCGCTGTAATCCTCGTGGCGCACTGCCGCCGACACGCCGAGCTTCTCGGTCAGGTTGGTTTCAACATCCAGATACTGCGCAAAATTGTGGCGTGAAGCGCTGCCCGCATCGGCCGCCCGGAATCCGCCCAGCCCGGAACTGCCTGTCTGAAAATAAGACTCGGCCTGCCCTGCTTCGATTTGATAACCCTGCCGCAGATACTCGGCGCCGAATGCTACCGACACCGGATACGGCAGCCATGCCGCATTGAATTCCCGCGACAGGTCCAGGCTCAGTTGTTTCTGATCGTTGGTCAGCGTGCCGTTGTCGAACGAGCGTGGCGTGGTCAGACCCAGCGACGTATTGATGGTCCGGGTACGAATCTCGTAGCTGTTCTTGCCGTAGTTGGCCGACAGGTCGTAATGCCAGTCATCCGCCAGCTCACCGCGCAAACCCGCGACCAGCGACGTGTCTTCCAGCGTGCCGTGGATCAGCGGCAGGTAACCATTGGGAAAAATGGCCGGGTTGTTGTTCGACGCATTGCTGGGTCGATAAAACGCAGCGGTTTCACCCCGCCGCTTGCTGTAGCCACCGAAGCTGTAGAACTCCAGCGCGTCACTGAAACTGTATTCGGTGTTGAACTGGACCTTGCCCTCTTCGGTTTCCGGCTCGCCCTGACGAAAAACGCGCTGACCGTAAGTCGTCGATCCGATGCTGGACGCACGCAGGTCGTCGCCGGCCCGGTTGGTGTAATCGTCGTTGGCACCCTCGCCGGACAGATTGAAAAAACCGTTGCTGCCCAGCGCAAAACCGGTATTGCCCGCAACTTGCCGCTGAATGCCATCGCCCTTCTTGTACTGACCATAACGGGTCGAGACCGCACCGCCGTGGTCGGCATTCTTGAGGATGATGTTGATCACTCCGGCAATGGCATCCGAGCCATAACGGGCCGAAGCTCCGTCACGCAGCACTTCGATGTGATCGATAGCGGACAGCGCAATGGCGTTCAGGTCCGCAGGCGCCGAGCCTCGCCCCACCGCGCCACCCAGATTGACGAAGGCCGATGTGTGACGACGCTTGCCGTTGACCAGTACCAGTACCTGATCAGGCGAAAGACCGCGCAACTGGGCTGGCCGGGCCAGCTCGGCACCGTCCACCAGACTGGGCCGTGGAAAATTGATAGAAGGAATCAGGCGTGCCAGCACCGTGCCTAGTTCGCTTGAACCGGAACTGCGCAAGCTGTCGCCGGAAATCACGTCGATAGGCGATAGTGATCCGCTGGCGGTACGTTCCTGTGCTCGAGTACCGGTGACGATGACGGTGCCCAGAGTCGAGGTTTGCGCCTGCGCGTTGTCCTCAACAGTTTCTTCAGCCTTCGCGACCGTGCTGACACCTGCAGCGCCCAGCAGATTTGCCGAGAAAATCGCCGTGGCCAGCACTTTTCGTTTGAAACTCCCCATACCGCAACCCCTTGAATTCCCTTATCCAGAACATCGTGTTCTGGTGACAACGAGCGATCCGTGCGGTGGACGGTGGCGATCATGACGGTTTTATTTGATGTTCCGGTGGACCGATGCGTTATAGCTTAGCGCCATTAAATATCAGGTTTTAAATACCAATAACGCATAAGCTGCTGCCTTTTTGTCTAATTGAAAGGTGCCCGATGACGCATAAAAAAGAGGCCGCATCTGCCTGAGAATGCGGCCCCAAAAGGTGACTGTTCCGAGCCTGACTGCGCCTATCTGGCGGTGATCACCGACAGTTTGGTAATCCCGGCGCGCTCGATGGACGCCATGGCACGCGCCACCTCGCCGTAGTTCACACCGTCGTCGGCCTGCAGTTGCACGCGCACATCCGGCGCTTTTTCCCTGGCGGCCTTGAGGTTGGTTTCCAGCAGGTCCGGCTGGATTTCATCCTTGTTGATGAACAGCTTGCCCTGCCCGTCGATGCTCACCACCAACGGGTCTTTTTGCTCCACCGGAGCAACGGATTCGGTCTTGGGCAGGTTGATCGGAATCGAGTTGGTGAGCAGCGGCGCGGTGACGATGAACACCACCAGCAGTACCAGCATCACGTCCACCAACGGCGTGACATTGATCTCGCTCAGCACTTCATCGCTGTCCTGAGTGGAAAAGGCCATGTCAGGAAGCCTCCTTCACTTTTTGCCCAGTGCCGTTTGCACTTGACTTGAGCACCGGATGCAGCAGCACCCGGAAGGCACTCTTCTGCGCCAGGCTGTAGAAGTCGTGGGCAAAGTCATCGAGATCGGCAACCGTCAGCTTCAGACGGCGCAGGTAGTAGTTGTAAACGAGCACCGCAGGCACGGCGACCGCAATACCGACGCCCGTTGCCACCAGTGCAGCACCGATAGGGCCTGCCACGGTTTCAAGGCTTGCGGAGCCTGCGGCACTGATCCCCTTGAGCGCCGACATGATGCCCCAGACCGTACCGAACAGGCCGATGAAGGGCGACGTGCTGCCGATACTGGCGACAATCGCCAGACCGTTTTCCAGCGATCGACGCTCGCGCATAATCTGCTGACGCAACGAGCGTTCCAGTCGGTCCTGATGATTGATGGACTGGCTCAGGTCGTGGGGCTGCACAGCCTCGTTGACCTGGATGGCGGCGTAACCGGCGAGCGCTACGCGGGCGGCAGCGCCCGGCTTTTCATTGGCCAGCTGCGCGGCGGAATCCAGGCTCGACGCGGCCCAGAACTGCTTGTGAAATGCGCGATCCTGAGCCTTGAGGCGTGAGAACTGCACGCCTTTAAGCAGGGCCAGGCCCCAGGTAGCGACCGAAAAGATCACCAGCAGCCAGATGACGGCGTGTTCGATGGATTCAAACGGCGAAGCAAGTAGGTTCATGGCGCAGCTCTCTCTGAACAAGGCATGGGGTGTCGCGATGCGCCTTTTGTCAGGTAGCCCGCACGGTCAATCGAATACGTGGATTTAGTTGATCTTGAAGTCGATGGGCACGCTGACCCAGCCATCCTGGGCGACATCACCCTGCTTGGCCGGAACGAAGCTCCAGCGTTTCACGGCAGCCAGTGCGGCGTCGTCGAGCGACTCGCGGCCGCTGCTTTTCTGAATCTGGATTTCACCGGGTTTGCCGCTGGCCAGCACGTGTACCCGCAACATCACGGTCCCTTCCCACCCGCGACGCATGGCCAGCGAGGGGTATTCCGGTGCAGGATTGCGTAGATAACCGGCACTGGCCGAAGCTGGCGTGACGGGTTTTGGCGCGGGCGGCGCTGGAGGTGCAGGTGCTGCGACTGGCGGCGCGGGCACAGGCGGCGCAGGCGTGGACTCCACGGGTTTCGCGACCGGCTTCACGACCGGTTTGGGCGGTTGCGGCTTTGGCTTGGGTATCGGCTTGGGCGGTGGCGGCTTGACGGCCAGCTCATCCTCGACCGGAGGCGGCGGCTCGGTTACAGGCTGTACGACAGGCTCGGGTGGCGGCGGCGGTGCCTGCACCGGCGGTGCAGACCTTGAAAATTCGATGGTCATCGGCGGAATTTCCGGCGGCACCACCGGTAACGCGGGCGTCGGCTTTTGACTCAGCCAGTAGATCACCGCGCCGTGCAACACGAGCGCAAACACGCCCAGCAGGATGGCTTCCCGGCGCCCGAGAACAGGTTTGGGATTGCTGTGCAGTCGCGCCGATGACAAGGGGCCACGAAAGGGACGCCCCAGATCAACCAGGTCGCCATTCGGCGTCTGGCGCCATGGCACATCAAGTGCGCTGGCGGCGGTCTGGACATTGCCCATTGATACGCTCCTGTATTTTTTTATAAAAAATCCAGGTTCTGTTGGTATCAGTCACCTTTCCAAAGTTGGTGTGGCAAGGCAATCATGGCTTAAAGGTGCTTGCTCCTTAAAAGAATATTTGGTTCGCTGGTTATTCTTTTAAGAGATATAAACTGGATAGGCGGAATCGGTACAAAGACCGTGGGAGGCGGCTTGCCAGCGATGGCGTCAAGTCAGTCAATGCTGGGCTGCCTGAAAAAACGCATCGCCGGCAAGCCGCCTCCCACAGTTGGCGTCCGCTCAGAAGCTTGCAGAACGAGGGCTTTCCACATCAAGCCGGACGCGACTTGCCCCAGTCACGAACTGGCAGGGAAGCCGCGTACGCCATGGCTTCCTGTCGGGTGTTGAATGAGGCAAGTCGGTCTTTAGGGGTACACACGGTCCAGGGACCGCGGTTGACGCTGATCAGTTGATAGCCGTTGATCTGGGTTTTGGAAAGCATGGGAGCACTCATATTCACCTCCAGTAGCAAGAGAAATATCGTGATGCCCCGCCTACCTTACTCCTGAGCGACCCGTCTGTGCGGGCCGCTCGGCCGACAGATCAATGCCCGCTGTGATCGCCATGACCGCTGTGTGCGTCAGCGGTCAAGGACCTGGCCACCGCTGTCACCTTGATCGACTCCTTCACACCCTTGGCGTTTTCCACGGTCAGGGTCAACGGCACCTGATCGCCCTCTTTGACCTGCGCCAGCAGCCCCATGAACATCACGTGATAACCGTCGGCATCGAGCGCCACGGTCTTGCCCGCCGGCAGGTCCACGGAGGCCACCTGCCCCATGTTCATCACATCGTTTTTCATGCTCATCTGATGGATCTGAACGGTCTTGGCCACGGGCGAAGCGACGTCCACCAGCTTGCTGTCCTCGCTTGCGGTGATGTGCATGAATGCACCGGTTGCAGGCTGACCCGGCACAGTGGCGCGTACCCAGGCATCATCAACCCGTGTCTCGGCAAACGCATGAGCACTCAGCCCCAGCAGCGAGACAGCCAGCAGCATCGGTTTTACGGCGTTACGAATCAGCGTATTCATCAACATACTTCCATCAAAGTGAGCAGATCTTCGGCGCATTGCTGGGCAGACAACTTGTGCGACAGGCCCAGACGCAGCACACCACGGGTGTCATAGACATAGCTGGTGGCGGTGTGTGAGATCGTATAGGTATCGCCAAGCGGGACCTTTTCGAAGAACACACCGAACTCTTTCGCCGTGGCAGCAGTTTCTTCAAGTGTTCCGGACAGGGCGACGAAGGTCGGATCGAACGCCTTCACGTAGGCATCGATCACTTCGGGCGTGTCGCGCTCCGGGTCAAGGGTGATGAACACCACCTGAAAGGTCTTGCCGTCCTCGCCCATCAGCTTTCTGATCTGCGCAGCGCGGGCAAGCGCTGTGGGGCAGATGGCTGGACACTGGGTGAAACCGAAGAAGACCATCGGCATCAGGCCACGAAAGCTCGACAGCGTCTTGACCTCGCCTTTCGGGTCCTTGAGCCGGAAGTTGCGACCGACGATTTCATTGCTCATGTCCTTGCCGTGCTTGAACGGCAAGGCATTGGAATTGCCGCAACCGGCCAGCAGGCCAAGGCTGAGCAGCGAGAGGCCGGAGACGACCTCGCGGCGGGTGAAATTCTGCGTCATGTATTACGTCCCTTGAAGGATAAGGCGCGACCACTGGTATTGAAGCCAGCTGTCGTTCCCGTAAACCGGCAGGCTCAACAGCGTTGATGCCTGACCACAAACGATGAGCATAGGCTTACAGGCTCAAGGCGCTTGCGGCAGGCAACCTGGGGACGCCTGGCGAGGGGCTTGATGTAGCAGGCCTTGAGGCAGACGCAGCCTGACATTCAGGGTACGCGCCAGCCATCCCAGGCCAATGAAGAACAGCAGCGCGAGGGTCAGCTTGCCGGCAAAGGCGCAATCGAACGTGGCCAGTTGCATGACAAGGGCATGGCTGCCCTTGTCCATCGAAGGAAAAGAAGCGCCGACATCACCGCAGATATCGTCCGCTGAAACCGACGAAATGGCCGACAGCATCTGCCCATGACCGAAACCGCACGCAACGCCATTGAACAGGACGAAGCCGTACAGCATCCAGGCGATGAGCGAGCGGTGGGTTCGGACGAAATTCATGGCGGCGAATTTAACACTCAAGGGTGCTGGCGAACACCGCGAATGCTGTTACAAAAAACGTGCTGGAGCGCGAGCCGTGCTGCTGCGGGCTGCAGTGAGGGTGCGACAAAACGGCACAGGCACGCTTACCACTGCTCCATTCTGGAGTCGCTCTTATCAAACAACCTGTAAACCACTGAAGAAATGAGATTTTGTGGGAGCGGACCGGGCGGCGTTCCGTTTGTCCGCGAAAAGGCGGTACATCCGACAAATATGCAGTGGCTGAAATACTGCATTCGCGGACAAGTCCGCTCCCACGACGCCCGGTGTTTGCTGCGCGACAGCGCTACGTCGAAGACGTGGTGGCGCCTCCCACAATCCATCAGCCGACGCGGGCACCGTGCATGAACAGTTGAATCAACATCGCCCCCATCCCGGCGCGCGCCACCCGCCCGCGCCGTTCGGCATCGACCAGACCGAACAACAACGAAGCGAAGGTTTCAGTAAGCACCGCAGCGCTCATATCGATTCTGAACAGCCCTTCCCGCTGGCCACGTAGAAAGAAGGCATCCAGCGCATCGGAATACGGTAACCAACGACGTCCGCCACAGCTTTCGTCCATGGTGTCCGGACGCCATTGAAAGACCAGAAACACCAGCATTTCACGATGAATGAGGTGGTTGTCGACCAGACGTTGCAGCGCTTCGACATGAGGCGCGTGCTCCAGATCAGCCTCGGCGATCATCTGATTCATCAGGTCCGAGGCATGATTGAGCAGCATTTCAATCAGGTTGGCGCGGGTGCCGCAGAACCGGTTGAGCGTTGCCTTGCTCACACCGGCCGCCTGGGCAATGTCCTTGAGCGTGCCGGCAGGATGGTCTACCAGCGCAACGGCAAGGGCTTTCAAAAGCTTTTCATCAGCAGCGGTCAAGTCCATTGGTTGCTTTTTTACCTCTTCGGGTGGAATGCGGCGCGCATTGTGCAGAAGACAGCCTGTTTTCACAAAAGCCATTAACATTTGGTCACGAAAGTATCACGTGAGTCAATATTGACTCATCTGATTACAGCGTAGATCATTCGCGGCTTTAGCGTCTGATGGGCCATGCCCGGGTGAGATATGAGTACATTGCGCGACTGGCGTAGGTTGTCGATGGTTACGCTGCTGTCTGCGGCGGTTCTCGCCGGTTGCGAGCAGAAGCCCCAGCAGGACCAGAGCGCCGCAACTGCTCCCCGACAGGTCGAGTCGGTGGCGGTGAAAACCGAATCCCTCACGGTCATCAACGAGCTGCCCGGACGCGTCGAACCGGTCCGCGTCGCTCAGGTGCGTGCCCGCGTTGCCGGCATCGTGCTGACCCGCAATTTCGAGGAAGGCGCCGATGTAAAGGCCGGCGCCGTACTGTTCCAGATCGACCCGGCGCCATTCAAGGCCGCCCTGTCAAAGGCGCAAGGCGATCTGGCCAGAACCGAAGCCACGCTGTTCGAAGCCCGGGCCACGGTCAAACGCTATGAATCGCTGGTGGAAATCGAGGCGGTCAGCCGCCAGACCTACGACACCGCCCGCGCCACGCTGCAAAACGCTGTCGCTGCCAAACGCTCGGCTCAGGCTGACGTGGAAACAGCACAGCTGAACCTGGGTTTTGCGACGGTCAGGGCACCGATTTCGGGCCGCATCGGCCGGGCTCTGGTCACCGAGGGTGCATTGGTGGGCCAGGCGGAAACCACGCTGATGGCGACCATCCAGCAACTGGAACCGGTGTTTGTCGACTTCACCCAGCCCGTCGCCGATGCACTGCACATGCGCGCCGCCATTCAGGAAGGTCGCCTGCCCAAGGGCGGTGAAGATGCATTGTCCCTGAGCATCGACGGTACCGATTACACCAGCACCGGCACGCTGCTGTTTACCGACGTCGAAGTGGATCGCACCACCGGGCAAGTGCTGTTGCGCGCACGCTTCGCCAACCCTCAAGGCGTGCTGCTTCCCGGCATGTATGTGCGGGTACGCACGCCACAAAGCGTCAATGCCAACGCCATTCTCGTGCCGCAGCGCGCTGTACAGCGTTCCGGCGACGGCACGGCTCGCGTGCTGGTGATCGGCCAGGACGGCGCGGTCGAGGCCCGCCCCGTCAAGACAGGCGCAATGCAGGACTCGCGCTGGCAGATCACCGAAGGCCTGAAGGCCGATGAGCAGGTCATTGTCGGCAACATGACCGGCATCAACCCGGGTGACAAGGTCGTCCCCAAATCGCAACCCGCCCAACAGCAGGCCAAGGCTCAGTAAAGCCGCCTTCAGCGCGATCGAGGATCACCTTCCATGTCCCTGTTCTTTATCCGGCGGCCCAATTTTGCCTGGGTGCTTGCCCTGTTCATCCTGCTGGCGGGGCTGATGGCCCTGCCCGCCTTGCCTGTAGCGCAATACCCCGTGGTCGCGCCGCCGCAGATCACCATCACCGCCACCTACCCTGGCGCTTCGGCGAAGGTGCTGGTCGATTCGGTCACCAGCGTAATCGAAGACGAGCTCAACGGCGCCAAGGGCATGCTGTACTACGAGTCGACCAGCAACTCGACTGGCTCCGCCGAGATCAACGTCACCTTCAATCCGGGCACCAATCCGGACATGGCTCAGGTTGAAGTCCAGAACCGGATCAAGAAAGCCGAAGCCCGTCTGCCGCAGCCTGTGCTGAGTCAGGGCTTGCAGGTCGAGCAAGCCAGTTCCGGGTTCCTGATGATCTTTGCCCTGAGCTATACCGGTGACACGGCCAACAAGGACACGGTGGCGCTGGCCGACTACGCGGCGCGCAACGTCAACAACGAGATCAGTCGGGTGAACGGTGTCGGCAGGCTGCAGTTCTTCGCCGCCGAAGCGGCCATGCGCGTCTGGATCGATCCACAGAAACTGGTGGGCTACGGCCTGTCGATCGATGACGTCAACGCCGCGATCCGCGCCCAGAACGTTCAGGTGCCCGCCGGCAGTTTCGGCAGCACACCGGGTTCATCCCTGCAGGAGCTGACCGCGACCCTCGCGGTGAAAGGCACGCTGGATAATCCGGAAGAATTCGGACGCATTGTGCTGCGCGCCAATCAGGACGGCTCCACCGTCCATCTGGAAGACGTCGCCCGGCTGGCCGTCGGCAGTCAGGATTACAACTTCGAATCGAGACTGGATGGCAAACGCGCCGTGGCCGGTGCTATTCAGCTGTCGCCCGGCGCCAATGCCATCCAGACCGTGAAGGCCGTCAAGCAGCGCCTCGACGAGCTGTCGGTCAACTTCCCGGAAGGCGTCGAGTACTCGATTCCTTACGACACCTCGCGTTTCGTGGACGTGGCCATCGACAAGGTGATCTACACCCTGATCGAAGCCATGGTGCTGGTGTTCATGGTGATGTTCCTGTTCCTGCAGAACATCCGTTACACGTTGATTCCGACCATCGTGGTACCGGTCTGTCTGGCCGGTACGCTGGCGATCATGTACGTGCTGGGTTTCTCGGTGAACATGATGACCATGTTCGGCATGGTGCTGGCCATCGGCATTCTGGTGGACGACGCCATTGTGGTGGTCGAAAACGTCGAACGGATCATGGCCGAAGAAGGCCTCTCCCCGCCCGCCGCCACCGTCAAGGCCATGGGACAGGTGTCTGGCGCGATTCTGGGCATCACTCTGGTACTGGCAGCGGTGTTCCTGCCACTGGCGTTCATGGGCGGCTCGGTCGGGGTTATCTACCAGCAGTTCTCGCTGTCGCTGGCCGTGTCGATTCTGTTTTCGGGGTTCCTCGCCCTGACCTTTACGCCAGCCCTGTGCGCCACGCTGCTCAAACCGATCCCCAAGGGTCATACCGAGAAGCGCGGTTTCTTCGGCGGCTTCAACCGTCTGTTCGGCAAACTCACCGACCGTTACGATCGGGTCAACTCCAGCCTGATCAAACGTGCTGGCCGCTACATGCTGCTGTACGTCGGCATCGTCGGGCTGCTGGGTTTCTTTTACCTGCGTCTGCCCGAGTCGTTCGTGCCCGTGGAAGATCAGGGTTACCTGATCATCGATGTGCAGTTGCCGCCAGGCGCGACCCGTCTGCGGACCGATGCCACGGCGAAGCTGCTGGAAGATTACATGCTGTCCCGGGAAACGACAGACGCGGTCACCATGCTGCTGGGCTTCAGTTTCTCCGGCATGGGCGAAAACGCCGGTCTGGCCTTCCCTACCCTCAAGGACTGGTCGGAGCGCGGCGACGGACAATCGGCAGCGGACGAAGCGGCGGCGTTCAACCAGCATTTCGCCGGTCTCAGCGATGGTACGGTCATGGCGGTCACGCCACCGCCCATTGAAGGCCTCGGCACCTCAGGCGGTTTCGCCCTGCGCCTTCAGGATCGCGCCGGACTGGGCCGTGAAGCCCTGCTGGCAGCGCGCAACGAACTGTTGGGCAAGGCCAACGG
Organism: Pseudomonas viridiflava; assembly: GCF_900184295.1. Classification (NCBI taxonomy): domain Bacteria; kingdom Pseudomonadati; phylum Pseudomonadota; class Gammaproteobacteria; order Pseudomonadales; family Pseudomonadaceae; genus Pseudomonas; species Pseudomonas viridiflava. The sequence goes on along the minus strand of NZ_LT855380.1, from coordinate 2,444,162 downwards.
CAACCCGAAAATTCTTTACGCCATGATGGAAGGTCTTGCAGAAGCACCGCAATTGCGCCTGAACATTGACCGCGAGAAGGCCCGCACCATGGGGGTCAGTTTCGAATCGATCAGCAGTGCGCTGGCGACTGCATTCGGCTCTTCGGTGATCAGCGATTTCGCCAACGCCGGCCGCCAGCAACGCGTGGTGGTGCAGGCCGAGCAAGGCGCACGGATGACGCCTGAGAGCGTGCTTCAGCTGTATGTGCCTAATAGCAGCGGCACGCTGGTTCCCCTCGGCGCATTCGTGTCGACACATTGGGAAGAAGGCCCGGTGCAGATTGCCCGTTACAACGGCTACCCGGCGTTCAAGATCTCGGGCGACGCTCCGCCGGGTGTCAGTACTGGCGAGGCAATGGCTGAAATCGAGCGCATCGTCTCGCAACTGCCGCCGGGCATCGGTTATGAGTGGACCGGCCTGTCCTATCAGGAAAAGGTTGCCAGCGGTCAGGCAACCGGGCTGTTCGCCCTGGCGCTGCTGGTGGTGTTTCTGTTGCTGGTCGCACTGTACGAGAGCTGGGCCATCCCGCTGGTGGTGATGCTGATCGTGCCTGTAGGTGCGCTGGGTGCAGTGCTGGCCGTCACGGCGGTGGGCCTGCCGAACGACGTGTATTTCAAGGTCGGCCTGATCACCATCATTGGTCTGGCGGCGAAGAACGCCATTCTGATCGTCGAGTTCGCCAAGGAGTTGTGGGAACAGGGCCACTCTCTGCGTGATGCTGCGATGGAAGCCGCGCGTCTGCGCTTCCGGCCCATTGTCATGACCTCGCTGGCGTTCATTCTGGGTGTCGTGCCGCTGACGCTCGCGACCGGTGCAGGCGCTGCGAGTCAGCGGGCCATCGGCACCGGGGTGATCGGCGGCATGCTCAGTGCGACGCTGCTGGGCGTGGTGCTGGTGCCGATCTTCTTCGTCTGGGTGCTGTCGGTACTGCGCCGCAAGCCTCATCAGCAAGTCGTCGACGACAATCCGGGTCAGGACAAGGTATCGGGGGACTGAGCCACAAGCGCGCCATCATCTGTTGGATGATGGCCCTGGGTCCAGGCGGGAACCGTATCGGTGACGATCTCGGAGGCCACGCTGACCCGGTTGCGTCCCTGGGATTTGGCGGCATACAGCGCCCGGTCGGCCAACTGGATCAGCCCGCGCTGATCCATATGCCGATCAGTACCGACGAATGTGGCAACGCCCAGGCTGACGGTGACGATTTCAAACGGGCTTTGCGGGTGTTCGATGCGCTGTTCCTGAAGCTTTCGCAGGATCGCCTCGGCCACCTTGCAGGCGTTCGCCTCATCGGTACTTGGCAGCACCACGGCAATTTCCTCTCCGCCATAACGCGCGGCAATATCCCCAGGTCGGCGAATGCACTGCTCGACCAGCCGGCTGATGGCAACCAGGCATTCATCGCCTGCCAGATGGCCGAAATGGTCGTTGTAGCGCTTGAAATGGTCGGCGTCGATCAGGATCAGTGACAACACGCCGCGCTCGCGGCGGGCGCGCTTGAATTCGATGTCTATGAACTGATCGAAACGACGACGATTGGCCAGCCCGGTCAATTTGTCTTCGGAGGCGATCAGTTCGAGATTCTGGTTGAGTTCGATCAGGGCGGCCTGGGACAGTCGCAGTTGCTCCTCGACCCGGATGCGGCTGTGAATGTGCACGATCAGACGCACGCCGAGACCGACTACCAGTACCAGCAGCACCATAACCAGCAGCAATGACTGTTTGGCCTGTACCAGCCAGGCATGCATGGCTTCCTGTTGGCCCAGCGCAACCACCGTCACCAGAGGATATACGTTGCTGCGCTGGAAGGCGTAGAAACGAGGAACGCCGTCGAGCCTTGAAACGAAATCGACATAGCCAGACTTTTTATCGGAAAAGAGGCTGAAGATGGGTGTGGAGGACAGGTCACGACCAATGTCCCCTTCTCGATAGGGAAACCTGACGTGCAATCGCCCTTCCGAAGTCGTCAGGCTGATGACACCTGAATTCCCGACCTGAATGTCTGAATAGAACTTAAGCAGGTGGTCGATACCAATGGTTACCACCATCAGGCCCGCGAAACCGCCGTCAGGATGATTGATCCGCCGACTCACAGAAATCACCCACTGGCCGTTTGCGCGACTGCGGATGGTCGGCCCTATGAAAGACGCACGTCCGGGGTTCTCGACATGGTGCCTGTAGAACTCGCGGTTTGTGCTGTTGATGCCGACGGCGTTGCCATTGGTGGAGAAGGTGCAGATCCCTTCGGCGTTGTACAGCGACACGCTGCTGATCTGCGGCAATGCGCCCATCTGCCGGGCGATGATCGAGCGCAGGCGCTCGATCTGGTCAGGCCCGGCACCTTCTTTTTCAACGCGTTCGGTCAGGCCGAGAAGCATCACCTCGCTCTGCTTGAAAATGCCGTCGGTATAAGTACTCAGCGCGCTGGCCAGGTTTGCGCTGTTGGTCTGGATGTTTTCGAAGGTCTTCTGGCGTGCCGTCCAGGTCTGCCAGGCCATGAGCAATACGACACAAACACATGTCGTACAGATCAGCCAGGAGGCAAGTCTGAGATCGCGTTTCAAAACCTGCCTCCGCGGCAAATGAGAGCTCGCGCAACCGACCTGCACGAAATCCGAGTATCAGTGTCCGGACACACCGATAGTTACTTATCGGCACACATGGGCCTGAGCTTCAGCGCCCGCTGTCAATTTTTGCGATTGGATGACGTGTAATCGCAGATCAAACAGGGCTCAACATACGCGAGGACCTGGAGATTGGATCACTGTCGAGGATTTATTTTTGAAGGGCCGTGAGCGCTTCGGCTCACGGCGATAAGGCGGGATTGTTGCGAGACAGTTCGGGGCGATCAGGCGATGGCGGCAGTCTGCGCGGGCGCACGCACGGCTTCGGCTTCCAGCTCACGCACCAGCGGCAGGACGTGTTCGCCGAAATAGGCGACTTCTTCCTGGAAATGTAGGAATGCGGACAGCACCAGATCCACACCGACCGCCTTGAGCGCCACGATACGCTCGGCAATCTGCCGGGGCGTACCGATCAGGTTGGTCTTGAAACCGTCGTTGTACTGGACAAGGTCCTGGAAAGTGGACTTCGCCCAGTTACCCTCGCCCTCCGGACTTGCCTTGCCCGCCTGTTTCGCGGCATCACCAAAGGCATTGACCGCTTCCGGGTCTGCCTTGTCGACGATTTCGGACAGCACGGCACGGGCTTCTTCTTCGGTGTCACGGGCAATGATGAACGCGTTGACACCGATTTTCACGGAGTGCCCGTTGGCAGCCGCCTTGGCACGAATATCGTCGACCTGCGCCTTGATGCCCTCCAGAGTGTTGCCGTTGGTGAAATACCAGTCCGACACACGGGCAGCCATGTCACGTGCCGCTCTGGAGCTGCCGCCCTGAAAGATTTCCGGGTGCGGACGCTGGATGGGCTTGGGCTTGAGGGTGTAATCGTGGAAGCGATAGAAATCGCCCTTGAAGGTGAAATTATCGGTGGTCCAGATGCCCTTGAGTGCACGGATGAACTCTTCCGAACGGCGATAACGCTCGTCATGCTCCAGCCAGGGCTCGCCAATGGCAGTGAACTCGCCCTTGAACCAGCCGCTGACAATGTTGACTGCCACGCGGCCTGCCGTGAGCTGGTCGATGGTCGCCAGCTGCTTGGCAACCACGGAAGGCGTCCAGGGGCCGGGCAGAATCGCGGCGATGACCTTGAGCTTGTCTGTGGCCGCCAGCAGTGCATGACTGAACGCGACCGACTCGTGCTGGTATTCGGCGCCGTAACCGGCCGTGAAGCGAATCTGGGTCAGGGCGTATTCAAAACCGGACTTCTCGGCGATCTGCGCCAGCTTACGGTTGTAGTCGATGGTCCAGCTGGTGCGCTGTTCGATCTTGCTCACCACCAGGCCGCCGCTGACGTTCGGCACCCAGTACGCAAATTTGATAGGGGTCTGACTCATATCGTTACTCCTCTGGCTTCAGGGTCCCGGACACACGAATCGAGCGGGCTTGATGAACAGCAACAGAGCAGCAACCGTGCCACTGCAACATATCGAACCGAATCAACAAGTTGGACAGCCTGATGGAACACGCCAGCTGTCGGCAGCCCTGCAAGGTGTTGAGTGGGTGTTGCCCAGGCAACAGTCTGTGCCTTGTCTAAGGCCGTGGCCTGCAACACAATGCGCCCGCTCCATCTGCGACGATTCCCGCACGCAAGGCTGCAAGTGATGTTCGAACTCTCAAGCTACTTCGGTCTGTTCATGGCAGCACTGGGTGCGGCGACGCTGCTGCCCATGCAGTCGGAAACCGTGCTGGCCGGCATGCTGCTCAGCCAGGCCTATCCGGCCGTGGTGCTGCTCTGGGTAGCCACGCTGGGCAACGTACTGGGCTCGATCCTGAACTGGCTGCTGGGCCGTTCCATCATCCGACTGCGCCACAAGCGCTGGTTTCCGGCCAGTGAAGCGCAACTGGAAAAAGCCCAGCGCTTCTACCTGAAATACGGCTACTGGTCACTGCTTCTGAGCTGGGTGCCTCTCATCGGCGATCCACTGACGCTGATCGCGGGCGTTCTGCGCGAGCCGCTGTGGCGCTTTGTGCTGATCGTCACAGTGGCCAAGGGCGCGCGTTACCTGGTGGTGGCGGCACTGGTCACTCACGCGATTGGCTGAACCCGGCCTCAAAGGGTGACAGACGGTACTGAAACACACCGCTCATCGGCAACCGGATCCAAACCCGACGGAAGGCATGGCCACTGGCTATCCAGCACGCTTCGGTCAGCGTACTTTTGGATCCAATGAAGTCGTATTCGTCCGCAGGAGCACCGATGAAATTTCATGCCTGGTTTTTGATCCTCATGATCCCCGCCGTTTCCGCACATGCAGAAGCAAAACCCATCGCGGTTCCGATTGATCCTGCAGCGCAGCACGCGCTGGTGGACAAAAGCGGGACGATGACGCATCGCGTCGTGGTGACCAAACGCGAAAGCCTGCTCGGCGTGATCTATTCCAAACGCGTCTACAACTGCGACAACCATACGGTCAACCTGGTCGGCACAGGCGAGACGCTTGAAATCATGGAAAGCGCTCATGCTGTCAGCGGCATGGGACCTGTGATTCGCGACTCGACTGCGCAGTACATTCAGACCGAAGCCTGTAGCTGAGACGCTCCGCCACACCCCTCTCTGAAACCAGAGAACACCCCTTGCTGACCAGACACCGCAGCGCTTTGAACAAGTGCTGCGCGATCGCCTGCGCGCGCAATACACAAAAAATACTTGCACCTGAAGTATTACGGTATACCATCAGACAGACAACAATATGAAACTGTCGGCACACCGTGCAGAGGTAGCAAATGATCGACGCAACTGACTACAAGAACGTCATGGGCTCCTTTCCGTCGGGCGTTACCGTCATTACCACGCTCAATGAAGACGGCGAAGTCGTCGGCCTGACCGCCAGCGCATTCAGCTCCTTGTCGATGGACCCGCCGCTGGTCCTGTTCTGCCCCAACTACAGCTCCGACTCCTACGCGACGCTGATCAAAAGCAAACGCTTCGCCATCCACCTGCTTTCCGGCGGCCAGCAGGAAGAAGCCTACGCGTTCGCCCGCAAAGGCAAGCTGAAAGCCGAAGGCATCGAGTGGACACTGAGCGAACTGGGTAATCCACTGTTGAACAACGCCACGGCGATCATCGAGTGCGAACTGTGGCGCGAGTACGAAGGTGGCGATCACGCGATCATGGTCGGCGCGATCAAGAACCTGATTCAGCCGCAACAGCCTGTCGACCCGATGGTGTACTGCCGCGGCAAGATGAGCACGTTGCCTGCTCTGGCCTGAGTGACTTCACTCTTCCCACCCATTTGATAATACGGGTGCCGACCTAGCAGGCGCCCCGCTCTGATCGAGGTAAGTGTCATGAAATTTTCGCTGTTCGTGCACATGGAACGCTGGGACGAATCCGTCAGCCACCGCCAGCTCTTCGAAGACCTGACCGAACTGACGCTGATGGCCGAAAAAGGCGGTTTCAGCACGGTCTGGATCGGCGAACACCACGCGATGGAATACACCATTTCCCCAAGCCCCATGCCCTTGCTGGCGTATCTGGCGGCCAGAACCGAGACCATTCACCTGGGCGCAGGCACCATCATCGCGCCGTTCTGGCACCCGTTGCGGGTCGCGGGCGAATGTGCATTGCTTGACGTGATCAGTAACGGACGCATGGAAGTCGGCCTGGCGCGTGGCGCGTATCAGGTCGAGTTCGACCGCATGGCAGGCGGCATGCCCGCTTCCGAAGGCGGCAAGGCGTTGCGCGAGATGGTTCCGGTGGTACGTGCGCTGTGGCAAGGCGACTACGCTCACGACGGCGACATCTGGAAATTCCCGACCTCGACCTGCGTGCCAAAGCCCATCAATACACCGCCGATGTGGATCGCCGCGCGCGATCCGGACTCGCACAATTTTGCGGTAGCGAACGGCTGCAACGTCATGGTCACGCCGTTGATGAAAGGCGATGAGGAAGTCGTCGACCTGAAGAACAAGTTCGAGGCCGCGCTGGCCAACAACCCAGGCGTGCCGCGTCCGCAGCTGATGGTGCTGCGTCACACCCATGTGCATGCGACGGACGATCCTGAAGGCTGGAAAGTCGGCGCGAAAGCGATCTCGAAATTCTATCGCACCTTCGACGCCTGGTTCGGCAACAAGCAGACGCCGGTCAATGGTTTCCTGGCACCGAGTCCTGAAGAAAAGTTCGCGGAGCGCCCCGAATTCACCCTCGAAAGCCTGCACAGGACGGCAATGATCGGCACGCCGGAAGAGATCATTCCGCGCATCAAGTACTACCAGGAACTGGGTGTCGACGAGTTCAGCTTCTGGTGCGACAACAGCCTGCCGCATGCCGAGAAGAAGAAGTCGCTTGAGCTGTTCATCAAGCACGTGGTGACAGCGTTTCGGTAAAGTTTCGCCGACACGGCGCTGCCTCGCAGCAAACACAGGGCTGTTGAGGAAGCGCCGAACCTGCTTCTGCCCGAAGGGCGTGGGAGCTCTCGGAGGTTACGATGGCAGCGATGGGCTGCGCAGCAGCCCCTGAGTGCACCTGATACACCGCGTGCGCAGGTTTTGCTGCCGGTTCCCGGCAGATCGCCGGCAAGCCGCCTCCCACGGTCAACTGTTTGCGGCGCCACAGCGCTACGTCGAAAACGTAGTGGCGCACCCACAACATCGCGCCTGACCTCAATGGTTATAGGCGCGTTCGTTGTGCTCGGACAGGTCCAGGCCCAGCTCTTCGACAGTCTCGTGAGCTCGCAGTCCAATGAGCGCCTTGACCACCTTGAGAATCACCCAGCTCACCGCAAAGCAATAAACCGTGGTGAACAGTACGCCCTTGATCTGCGCAACGACCTGCGCGCCCATGGTCACGTCCGGTACCAGACCGCCCATGGATGGCACGCAGAACACGCCGGTCAGCACAGCGCCGATCATGCCGCCGATCCCATGCAGGCCGAATACGTCGAGGCTGTCGTCGTAGCCCAGGCGTTTCTTCAATACGGTCACACTCAGGTAGCAGAACACCCCGCACAACACGCCGATCGCCAACGCGCCACCCACGCCGACATACGCACACGCGGGTGTAATACCTACCAGACCGGCCAAGGCACCGCTGGCCAGACCCAATGCACTGGGTTTGCCGACCTTGAACCACTCGGTGAACATCCAGCCGAGAATCCCTGCGCAAGCGCCGACCTGAGTGTTGAGCATGACGATTCCGGACGTGCCGCTCAGACCGCCGCCTGAGCCGATATTGAAACCGAACCAGCCGACCCAGAGCATTGCTGCACCGGCCATGGTCAGGCTCAGGTTATGGGCAGGCATCGGTGTGTTCTGATAACCCTTGCGTTTGCCGAGCACCAGACAGGCCGCCAGTGCCGCGACACCTGCGTTGATGTGCACGGCAGTGCCACCGGCAAAATCCAGTACGCCCCAGTTATGCATCAGCGCACCCGCTCCGCCCCAGACCATGTGCGCCACCGGGGCGTAGACAAAAGTGAACCACAGCGCCATGAACAGCAGCGCGGCCGAGAATTTCATGCGCTCGGCGAAGGCACCGGCAATCAGCGCCGGGGTGATGATGGCGAAGGTCATCTGGAAGGTCACGAACACGCCTTCTGGAATATCACCGACCAGACTGTCGGGCGTCATGCCCGCAAGAAACGCGCGACTCAGCCCGCCGACAAAACTGTTGAAGGTCACCTGCCCTTCGACCATGTTGCTGGTGTCGACGACCATGCTGTAGCCATAGATCACCCAGAGCACGCCCACCACACCGGCGATGCCGAAACACTGGGTGAACAGCGATAGCATGTTCTTGGCGCGCACCAGCCCGCCGTAAAACAACGCCAGCCCCGGAAGGCACATGAACAGCACCAGCACCGCAGCCGTGATCATCCAGGCGGTACTGCCGGTGTTGAGTGTGGGGGTTTCTGCGGCCTGCACCAGCGGGGCGAAAATGCCGAGTGCCAGTGATGCCAGAAGGGGTTTGCCGAGTAGACGATTGACCATGTTCAAAGCTCCCGCAAATGAATGGAAAAGTGCCGGGCAGAAAACCAAGGTATTTAGCTGAAGCAGTGGGCCTTCAAGGCCTCTTAGGGGTGACTTGCCGCCATGACTTCGCGGCACGGTTGTGACTCAGACTTTGGATTCAGTGAGCCGAGCGCATGGCTCAAGTCACCTTTTCGCCCCTCGGCGACTTACTTTGAGAGGCCAAAGTAAGCAAAGCCTTTTGCTCCGGTTCCGGCCCCGGCTTCGCCGGGGTTCCTTCGTCCTGACACTGATTCGGGGGTCGCTGCAAATGGGCCATCCATGGCCCAGTGCAGCTCAATCGGCATCCATGCCGATTGCCCCCCGAATCAGCGCCAGGACTCAGCCTTCACCCACGTCGCGTTCTGCAGTGTTCTCACTATCGCGCTACAAAAGGACATCAGTACCGCTGCCTCTCCAGATAGCCAGATGCCTTGTGTATAACGATGAGCGCGGAGCATGGGCACGATCGATGTCCTGAAGATCAATACCCGCTGCCACCTCCAGGAATCCACGACGTTCCGGCCAGCGGCACGCGGGCCATGGCGGCCGACTCGACGGTCAGGGCCACGAGGTCTTCGGGGTCCAGGTTGTGCAGGTGCGACTTGCCGCAGGCGCGGGCCATGGTCTGGGCTTCCAGCACCAGCACGCGCAGGTAGTTGGCCAAGCGGCGGCCGCCTTCCACCGGGTCGAGGCGCTTGGACAGTTCCGGATCCTGCGTGGTGATGCCTGCCGGATCACGACCGTTCTGCCAGTCATCGTAGAAACCCGCCGCCGAGCCGATCTTCTTCAACTCTTCGTCCAGACGCGGGTGGTTGTCACCCAACGCAATCAGCGCGGCGGTACCAATAGCTACGGCATCGGCACCCAGCGCCATGGCCTTGGCCACGTCCGCGCCGTTGCGAATACCGCCGGAGACGATCAACTGCACCTTGCGATGCATGCCCATTTCCTGCAACGCCTGAACCGCTTGCGGAATGGCGGGCAGAATCGGGATGCCGACGTGTTCGATGAACACCTCCTGAGTCGCCGCCGTGCCGCCCTGCATGCCGTCCAGCACGATCACGTCAGCGCCCGCCTTCACCGCCAGCTTGACGTCGTAATAAGGACGACTGGCCCCGATCTTCACGTAGATGGGTTTTTCCCAGTCAGTGATCTCACGGATCTCGGCAATCTTGATCGCCAGGTCATCCGGCCCGGTCCAGTCGGGGTGACGACAGGCCGAACGCTGATCGACGCCCACCGGCAAGGTGCGCATGCCCGCAACACGTTCGGTGACCTTCATGCCCAGCAGCATGCCTCCGCCGCCCGGCTTGGCACCCTGCCCCAGCACGATTTCGATGGCATCGGCCTTGCGCAGATCGTCCGGGTTCATGCCGTAACGTGACGGCAGGTATTGATAGACCAGATGCTGCGACTGGCCGCGCTCTTCAGGCGTCATGCCGCCGTCACCCGTCGTGGTGCTGGTGCCGGCGATAGTTGCACCGCGGCCCAGTGCCTCCTTGGCGTTGGCCGACAACGCACCGAAGCTCATGCCTGCGATGGTCACCGGAATTTTCAGGTACAGCGGCTTCTTGGCGAAACGGTTGCCAAGCACCACGTCGGTACCGCATTTTTCGCGATAGCCTTCCAATGGATAACGGGAGACGCTGGCGCCAAGCAGCAGCAGGTCGTCGAAGTGCGGCAGCTTGCGCTTGGTGCCGCCGCCGCGAATGTCGTAGATGCCGGTTTCGGCTGCGCGCTGAATTTCCTGGATGGTCAGGCGATCAAACGTCGCCGACTCGCGCAGGACCGGGGCTTTGGGAGTTGAGGAATCGCTCATGGTCTTGCTCCTGAATCAGTACGCGGAGGCGTTATCGACTTTGAAGTTGTACAACTGACGGGCCGAACCGTAGCGTTTGAAATCTGCGGCCTTCTCGTTGAAACCTGCGCGATTGAGCAACTCCTGCAATTCCTGCAGATGCTCTTCGCGCATCTCCTTGGCGATGCAGTCCGAGCCCAGAGACTCGACCTTGCCTTTGACGTAGATCCGGGTTTCATAGAGCGAGTCGCCCAGCGCATCGCCCGCGTCGCCGCAGACCACAAGCCTTCCGGCCTGGCCCATGAAGCAGCTCATGTGGCCGATGCTGCCGCCGACCACAATGTCGATGCCCTTCATGGAGATCCCGCAACGGGCACCGGCGTCGCCTTCGATCACCAGCAGTCCGCCGTGGGCCGTGGCACCGGCAGCCTGCGAGGCGCTGCCCTTGACCCGGACCGCGCCGGACATCATGTTTTCCGCGCAGCCGACGCCGACATTGCCGTGCACGGTGATCGAGGCTTTCTGATTCATGCCGGCGCAGTAATAACCCGCATGGCCCTGAATATCGATGGAGATGGCTTCGTTGACTCCGACCGCCAGGTTGTGAGCGCCGTCGGGGTGAGTGACCACCCATTCGCGGTCTTCCAGTTGCCTGACCTGATCGTGCAGGGCCTGATTGAGGTCACGCACGGTGGCGTTGGACAGATCGATGGTTTTCATGTGCGTGCTCCTTAGGCCGACTCGCGTTCCCAGATGTACATGGTGGCCGGGACAGGTTCCCAGACCCTGGCGTGCTCGATGCCCGGCAGGCTGGACAGCGCCTGATACTCCGAGGCCATGGCGACATAGTCATCGGTTTCGGCGAGGATGGCCGGCTTGCAGGCAATCGGGTCGCGAATCACCGCAAAACCATTGCGCGTGCCAATGGCAAAGGTGAAGAAGCCGTCGAGGTCTTCGAGGGATTTGTCGAGGGCCTGCTTGAGGGTATCGCCCTGCTGCAGACGCCAGGCCAGATAACCGGCGGCGACTTCGGTGTCGTTGTCGGTTTCGAAATGAATGCCTTCACGACGCAGGTTCTGGCGCAGGCGGAAGTGATTGGACAGCGAGCCGTTGTGCACCAGACACAGGTCGGCGCCGGTGGAAAATGGATGACTGCCTTCCATGGTTACAGCGCTTTCGGTGGCCATACGGGTGTGGCCGATGATGTGGCTGCCTTTCATCGAGCCCAGCCCGAAGCGTTGGGAAATCGCCCTCGGCAGGCCCATGCCCTTGAGGATCTCGATGCTTTGTCCGGCGCTCATGATGCGCACGGTCGGCGCCAGTTGCGACAGCAAGGCGCGCACCGGCGCTTCTTCGGCCTGGACTTTAAGGACCACGGCGCTGGCGTTCTGAAACCAGTCCAGCGGTACGGCCAGTCTGTCTTCGATCCCGGCAATCAGCGCCTTGAAGTCATAGTCCTCAGTGGTCGCCTGCAAGGTCAGCTTGATCCAGCCATCGGCCACTTCATCACCGTAAATGGCGAAGCCGGCGCTGTCGGGACCGCGATCGGTCATGGCTTCGAGCATCGGCTCGAACAACTGGCCGAGCTGCGACTCCAGCGCCGGATTTTTCAGGTAAAGCCCTACGATTCCACACATGACTCAACTCCTGGGCAGAGACGCCCCGCCCACCGGCAAGACGTCGAAAACGGTTGCTTGACGATCCGGCAGATCAGAAGAATTCGATGTAACGCTTCACTTCCCAATCGCTGACATGGCGGCTGTATTCCACCCACTCCATGCGTTTGAGGCGCACGAATTCGCCGACGATCTCGTTGCCCAGCACTTCGGCGAACAACGGGTCGGCTTCCAGCGCATCGCAGGCTTCCTTGAGCGACTGCGGCAAGGTCTTGATGCCACGTGCCGCAATCTCTTCAAGGCTCAGCTTGTAGAGGTTCTCGTTGCAGACATGATCGATTTCCAGTTGGCGGTCGATACCGTCCAGGCCTGCGGCGATGATCGCGGCGCTGACCAGATAGGGATTGCAACCGGCGTCCGGCAGGCGAAATTCCAGGCGGCCATAAGGCACCCGCACCATGGCTGAACGGTTGTTGGCACCAAAGGCGATGAACGCGGGCGCCCACGTCGCGCCTGACAGCGAGTTGCCCACCACCAGACGCTTGTAAGAGTTGACGGTGGGTGCAGCGAACGCACACAGCGCCGGTCCATGCGCCAGCAGGCCAGCGGCAAAGTGGTAGGCCATCTTCGACAATCCCATGCCGCTGGGGTCGCTGGCGTCGTGGAACAGGTTCTTGTTGCTGGCGCTGCCGATCGACAGGTGAAAGTGCATGCCGTTGCCCGCGCGCTTGGGGTCGGGCTTGGGCATGAACGAGCAGATCATGCCCATGTCGTTGGCGATTTCGCCTGCGGCCATGCGGAAGAAGGTGAAGCGATCGGCGGACTCCATCGCGTCGCTGTAGGTGTAATTGATCTCGAACTGGCCGTTGGCGTCTTCATGGTCGATCTGATAGATGTCGAAGCCGACGGGCTGTAACGCCTCGGTCAGGCGCTCAAGAAACTCCCGGGAACGCGACAGGCCTTTGTAGTCGTAGCAAGGCTTGTCGAGGTTGTCGCTGGCGTCGACCATTTGCAGGCTGCCCGCAGCATCGCGCTTGAACAGGCTGAACTCGGGCTCGAGGCCGGTATTGAGGGTCCAGCCACGCTGGGTCAGACGCTCGACCTGTTGCTGCAGCACGAAACGGCTGTCGTAGGGCCAGGGTTTGCCGTCCACATGCCCGATGCACACCACCCGCCCATACCCCGGCTGCCACGGCACCGGCGTCAGCGACGACAAATCGCCCTTGGCCATGAAATCAGGCCCGTGCGGCTCCATGCCCATGCCGCAGATGGCAAATCCGGCGAAACCGGCGCCGTCTTCGGCGACCATTTCCAACCCTGAGACAGGCACCGATTTGGTCTTCGACGAGCCATGAATGTCCACGAACTGAGCCAGCACGTATTTGATGCCGTGTTGTTCGATCAGACGCTGTGTTTCGGGTGGCAACATGAGACTTGTCTCCTGGCATGAGCAAAACGTTTCAGGTAAGAACCGCAGTTTCACCCTCCGCCGGATTATATTCCGATCAGGAAAGTTAATTTCCCAATAGGAATGCAAAGCGCTTGCCAGTTTGGTATGCCAGAAGTCGGATGCGTCAGAGAGGAGAAATTCAGCTGTTTATATGGGAAACTCGTTTTCTCTCCGGGAATAAATCGCTCAACAGGCGGACGCGCTGCACATTCCCAGTGCGAAATAAAAATTAACGAGCGGAAACCGTGCACAGCCGATGACAGACCAGATGAACACGCCGAACGAAACGCCGCCCAAGCTCAAACTTGAGCAATACCTGGGCATCCAGATCAAGCGCCAGCGTCAGGCTCAAGAACTGAAACTGGCCGATGTGGCCCGCATTGCCGGAATCAGCCAGGGCATGCTGAGCAAGATCGAGAACGCCCAGGTCTCTACCAGCCTCGATAACCTCAGCCGTCTGTGCGATGTGCTGGGCATGCCGATGTCCAAGCTGTTCAGCCAGTACGATCAACAAGGCAGCAGCGCCTTGCTGGTCAAGGCCGATGAAGGTCTGGAAGTGGTCAGGCGCGGCACGGAGAAAGGCCATACCTATCACCTGCTCAATCACACGCGAGGTCCGAAGAAGAGTTTCGAGGCGTACATGGTGACCATGGACGACGCGAGCGAAGAGTTCCCGACCTTCTCCCACCCAGGCACCGAGTTTCTGCACCTGCTGGAGGGCGAACTGATCTACCGCCACGGCAATCAGCTTTACCCGATGCAGGCGGGCGACAGCCTGACGTTCGACGGCGACATTCCCCATGGGCCGGAACAACTGGTGCAGGTGCCGATCAGGTTGTTGTCGATCATGAATTACGGCGCACAGGGAGAGTAGATCGCGCCACCTGAGCCATTCTGCTCGCTTCTGCGCTGCCCTTGAAGAACGCTGCGCCAACTCGATAAGCCTTGCATAGCCTTACCCACCTGGGACGCGGAGCGTCCCGGGAGGCATTACCACGCAGAGCGTGGTAACGATCACTGATCTCCAGCACACCGATCGTGCCCATCGCTCCGCGCTCATCGTTATACACAAATCGGCCTCGACACTGATCGTGCCCATCGCTCCGCGTGGGCATGCATCCCGTGACGCTCCGCGTCACAAATGGCACAGATTGCGGATTCAGTGAGCCGAGCGCATGACGTGGATAACGCTGGAGCTTGTCCACGCATCTGCGCCACATTCGAGAGCGGACGCGGAGCGTCCTGAGCGGCATTCCCACGCGAAGCGATGGGAACGATCACTGATCTCCAGCACACCGATCGTGCCCATCGCTCCGCGTGGGCATGCAGCCCGGGACGCTCCGCGTCCCAAATGCGTCTGACGACGCAGATTCCTCGTCCGTACGCTGAAACGCGAAGCGTCCTGGGCGGGACGCACCTAAAATATTCCCTTCACTCAATAAAGTTTCCAGAAACCTCTGGACGCTGCATTTCCTTTCGCCTATAAAACAGTCTTAGTGAATATTTAATTCCTGATAGGAATTTTTATTCATTCATCAAAACAGTTTTTACCCCTGAACATTTTTGCCTCACCGAGCTGCCGCCACCTTTCAGAGGACTGACCATGCAACACGAGAAGAACCATTTCATCCTGAAGATCAGTTGTCCGGCGACGTCCGGGATCGTGGCGGCAGTCACGTCGTATCTGGCAGGCAATCAGTGCTACATCGGTGAAATGGCCCAGTTCGACGATGAGTTCAGCGGTACGTTTTTCATGCGTGCGGTGTTTCGTTTCAATGACGGGCATGCGGGCGATATCGAGCAGCTAAAGGCCGGCTTCGATGCGGTAGCCAGTGATTTTTCGATGCAGTGGGAGCTGCACGATACGCGTCGGCCGATGCGCGTGCTGTTGATGGTCAGCAAGTTCGACCACTGCCTGACCGACCTGCTCTACCGCTATCACAAGGGCGAGATGGACATGACCATCACCGCCATCGTGTCCAACCACCTGGACCTGCGGCCGATGGCCGAGCGTGAGGGGATTCGATTTATCTATCTGCCGGTGACCAAAGACACCAAGGCCGAGCAGGAAGCGGCGTTGATGCGAGTGGTCGATGAGACCGGAACCGAGCTGGTGGTGCTCGCACGCTACATGCAGATTCTCTCCGACGAGCTGTGCCGCCAGCTCTCGGGCCGGGCGATCAATATCCACCACTCCTTCCTGCCCGGGTTCAAGGGCGCCAAGCCTTATCACCAGGCCTACGAGCGGGGCGTAAAGCTGATTGGTGCAACCGCGCATTACGTGACCAGCGATCTGGACGAAGGCCCGATCATCGAGCAGGAAGTGCAGCGCGTAGATCACGTGTACCTGCCGGACGATCTGGTCGCAGCAGGCCGTAACACCGAAACCATCGCACTGTCCCGTGCCGTGAAATATCACTTGGAACATCGGGTGTTTCTCAACACTGACCGAACGGTGATTTTCCGATGAACCAGGCCCGACTCATTGATGGCAAGGCCTCAGCCGCAAAAGTGCTGCAGCAGGTACGCGACGAGGTGCAGAGCCTCAAGGCCGAGGGTATTTCACCGGCGCTGGCGGTCATTCTGGTGGGCGACGATCCGGCCAGCGAAGTCTACGTGCGCAACAAGATCCTGCGCGCCGAGGAAGCCGGAATCCGCTCATTGGAGTACCGCCTGCCCGCCGACAGCTCACAGGCCCGCGTGCTGGCGGTGATTGCCGGGCTCAATGCCGACCCGAGCGTGAATGGCATTCTGCTGCAACTGCCGCTGCCTGCACACATAGAAGAAGCCTGCGCGCTGCAGGCCATCGACCCGGCCAAGGACGTCGATGGTTTTCACAGTGAAAACGTCGGCGGTCTGAGTCAGGGCCGCGAGGTGCTGACGCCCTGCACACCCAGTGGCTGCATGCACCTGTTACAGGAAACCTGCGGCAACCTGACGGGCAGGCACGCGGTGGTGATCGGTCGCTCCAACATCGTCGGAAAACCCATGGCCGCCCTGCTCCTTCAGGCGCATTGCTCGGTAACCGTCGTGCATTCGCGCAGCACGGACGCCAAGGCCCTGTGCCAACTGGCCGACATCGTGGTCGCCGCCGTCGGCCGTCCTCGCATGATCGACGCCAGCTGGCTCAAGCCCGGCGCGGTGGTGATCGATGTAGGCATCAACCGCATTCAGGATCAGGGCCGAAGCCGACTGGTCGGCGACGTGGATTTCGACAATGTCTTGAACGTGGCATCGGCCATCACCCCGGTGCCCGGTGGCGTCGGCCCGATGACCATCGCCTTTCTCATGAAAAACACCGTGACCGCTGCCCGCCAGCAGTCCCGTGCGCAACGCAGCCAATCGGAGGCCGTATGCCTTTCAATCTATTGAAATACGGGCTCAGCCCGGAGTACCCGGTCGATGTTGACCTGCCTGCGCCCAAGGAGCTGAAAAAGGCTTATGACGTGGTGATCATCGGCGGCGGAGGTCATGGCCTCGCTACGGCTTACTACCTGTCCAAATACCATGGCATCACCAACATCGCGGTGCTGGAAAAAGGCTATCTGGGCGGCGGTAATACAGCGCGCAACACAGCAGTGATCCGTTCCAATTACCTGACCAGCGAAGGCGTCCGGTTCTACGCCGAGTCGGTAAAAATGTTTCAGGGCCTGTCCAACGAATTCGATTTCAACATCATGTATTCCGAGCGCGGCCAACTGACCCTGGCGCATACCGACGCCACGGTGCGTTCGTTCCGCCAGCGTGCCGAGGTCAACAAGCATTTTGGCGGGCGCACCGAGATGATCGACCGTCAGCAGATTCGCGAACTGGTGCCCAGCCTCAACCTTGATCCCGGACATCTTCCCGTGCTTGCCGGGCTGTGGCACATCGACGGCGGCACTGCACGGCACGACGCCGTCGCCTGGGGCTACGCCAAGCAAGCGGCCAAGCGGGGGGTGGAGATCCATCAGCTCACCGAGGTGCAGGAACTGGTGATCGAGAACGGCGCCATCACGGCGGTCAAGACCAACCGAGGCACCATCCACTGTGGCTGCGCCGTGCAGGCGGTCGCGGGCATGAGTTCGCAGATGATGAAAAAGGCCGGTATTAGCTCGCCGATCCAGACGTTCCCGTTGCAGGCCATGGTCACCCAGCCGTTCAAGCCGTTCCTCGACCCGCTGGTGAGCTCTTCAGCGCTGCATTGCTACGTACAGCAGACCAGCCGTGGCGAAGTGGTGTTTGGCGGCGGATCGGACCCCTACCCGCTGTTCAACACCCGCTCCACGCTCGACCTGAAGGAAAGCCTGCTGGCCCATGCCATCGAGATGTTTCCTTTTCTGGCCAACGCCAAGCTGATGCGCCAGTGGGCCGGGATCACCGACATGACCCCGGACTACAGCCCGATCATGGGCCTTTCGCCGGTGAAGAATTATTACCTGGACGCAGGCTGGGGCACCTGGGGGTTCAAGGCGACGCCCATCTGCGGCAAGACCATGGCCGAGTTGGTCGCCAGCGGCGGCAAAGTCCCGGAGCTGATCAAGCCCTTCGCCCTGGAGCGGTTCTCCACCTTCCAGCAAGTCAACGAAATGGGCGCAACCGCGGCCAGCCACTGACCCGTTATCGAGTAAGGAGCGATACATGAAAATCATGACCTGCCCGCTCAACGGGCCACGCAATATCAGTGAATTCACCTACGGCGGCGAGTTCAAGCACATGCCAGACCCGCAGACGTGCAGCGATGCCGAGTGGGCCGATTACGTATTCAACAGCGAAGACACGCTGGGCGTGGTGCGCGAATGGTGGATGCACAACCCGTCCAGCTATTGGTTTCTGGCCGAGCGCCACACTGCAAGCGACCAGATCATCCGCACGTTCGACCCACGGGAAGTGTTCACCGCCCGTATCGACTTCACACCGATGCCCTCCAAGGAGATCGCAGGATGAACACCCCCGCCCGCCTGCCCGCGCCCATGGGTCTGCTGATCGACCGCAACCAGCCGCTCACTTTCAGTTTCGACGGCAAGACGTATCAGGGCCTGCAAGGCGACAGCATCGCCAGCGCCCTGTTGGCCAACGGTCGCTTTCTGCTCTCGCGCTCGTTCAAGTACCACCGCCCGCGCGGCCCGCTGACCATGGCCGGGCAGGACGCCAACAGCCTGATCCAGTTGCCCCACGAGCCCAACGTGATGGCCGACACGTTCGCGCTGCAGCAAGGCCTGCACGCCAGCGGACAGAACTTCAACGGCTCGCTGGATAACGACAAGGACGCGGTGCTGGGCAAGTTCTCGAAGTTCATGCCGGTCGGTTTCTACTATCGCTCGTTCTACAAGCCAAAAGGCATGTGGAAAATCTGGGAGCCGATCATTCGCAAAAAGGCCGGCCTGGGTGTGCTGGACCTGAAATTCCAGCCGGAGTATTACGACAAGGCCTACCTGTTCACTGATCTGGCAATCATTGGCGCCGGGCCAGCAGGCTTGCAGGCTGCTCTGACCGCCGCCAATGCCGGTGCTCAGGTGCTCCTGATCGAACAGCAGGCGATTCTCGGCGGTTCGTTGACCTACGCTCGTTTCGACCTCGATGGTCAGCGCGCCGGTCAGGTACTCAGTGAGCTGGTCGAGACAGTGGAAAGTCACGCCAACATCCGCGTGCTCAAACAGGCGACCTGCAATGCCTGGTTCACCGACAATTACCTGCCGGTGATTCAAGGCAAGCGCCTGTACAAGGTCCGCGCCACGCAGTGTCTGGTGTGCAGCGGATCGTTCGATCAGCCGGTGATCTTCCGCAACAACGACCTGCCCGGCGTGATGCTGACCAGCGCCGTCCAGCGCCTGATGAAACTGTACGCGGTCAAACCCGGCAAACGCGCGGTAGTGCTGACCGGTAACGATGACGGTTATCTCGCGGCGCTGGACCTCAACGATCAGGGCGTGGACGTCGTCGCGGTTGTCGACATGCGCCCCCATGCATCCGACCGGGCACTGCAGAACGCCGTCGAACAACGCGGCATCACCTGCCACATGAACACCACGGTGTTCGAAGCGCTGCACGAAAAAGGCATGCGCCACGTCAGCGGCGCGGACCTGCGCAAGATCACCGGCCAGGGACAGGTGGCGAACAGCGGCCTGACCGTCGAGTGCGATCTGCTGTGCATGTCGGGTGGTTACATGCCCGCCTACCAGTTGCTGTGTCAGGCGGGCGGCAGGCTCGACTATGACGACACCCAGGCCGAGTTCGCCATCAGCGGATTGCCGCAGAACCTGGGCATCGCCGGTTCCGTCAACGGCTGTCACGCGCTGGATAACGTGCTGGCCGACGCGACGCGCGCAGCAGCCGATGTGCTCAAGGCTCTGGGCCTCACCTTTGACGGTAACCCGCCTGCACTGCGCAACGAAGCGCGGGTCAATTTTGCCTGGCCGATCTTCCCGCACCCCAAAGGCAAGGATTTCGTCGACTTCGATGAAGACCTACAGGTGCGCGACATCGTCAACGCTACCCGGATCGGCTATCGCGACATTCAACTGGTGAAGCGCTACTCCACGGTCGGCATGGGCCCTTCGCAGGGTCGTCACTCGGCGCTGCCGACGGCACGCCTGGTCGCGGCTTCGACCCAGCGCAGTATCAGCGAAACCGGTGTTACCACAGCACGCCCGCCGTTCGAGGCTGAAAAACTGGCGCATGTGGCAGGCCGCGCCTTCGATCCATACCGGCAAACGCCCATGCATCGCCGCCACGTTGAAGCAGGCGCGAAGATGATGCCAGCGGGCATCTGGCAGCGCCCGGCGTTCTACGGCAAGCCGCCGCAACGCGATGCGTGCATGCAGGAAGAAGCTGCGCACGTACGCAACAAGGTCGGGATCATTGATGTGTCGACCCTCGGCGGGCTGGATATCCGTGGGCCGGACGCCGCTGAACTGCTCCAGCGCATGTACACCTTCGCGTTTCTCAAGCAGCCAGTCGGCCGGTCGCGCTACGCCCTGATGACCAATGAACAGGGCGTGGTGATCGACGACGGCGTGTGCGCGCGCTTTGCCGAGCAGCATTTCTACGTGACCGCGACCACCAGCGGCGTGGATCGCATCTATCAGCAGATGCTCAAGTGGAACGCACAATGGCGTCTGAATGTGGACATCACCAACGTCACGGCAGCGATCTGTGCGGTCAATGTGGCAGGTCCCGACTCGCGCAAGGTACTCGAGCAGGTGTGCAACGATCTGGATCTGTCTTCGGAAGGTTTCCCCTATCTGGGCGTGCGTCAGGGCACCGTGGCTGGCATCAAGGCGCGCCTGCTGCGGGTCGGTTTCGTCGGTGAGCTGGGTTACGAGATCCACGTAGCGGCGCGTCACGGGCTCAAGCTCTGGGACGCCCTCATCGAAGCGGGTCGTGCCTTTGATATGCGCCCGTTCGGCGTTGAAACCCAGCGTCTGCTGCGCCTGGAAAAAGGTCATGTGATCATCAGCCAGGACACCGACGGCATGACCCACCCGGCCGAGATCGACATGGGATGGGCGGTGAGCCGGACCAAACCTTTCTTCGTCGGCCGTCGTTCGGTGGACATCCTCGAAGCCCAGCCACAGAAACGCAAACTGGTGGGCTTCACCCTGCCCAAGGCCAGTCCGCAACCGCTCGAAGGCCATCTGGTGCTCAAGGGGCCGGACATCAGCGGCAACGTTACCTCCTGCGAATACTCGCAGACACTGGGCAGGATCATCGGGCTGGCCTACGCCGCGTTCGACCAGAGCACGCCCGGCCAGCAGATTCCGATTCGCGTCGAGGACGGCGTGGTGGTCCAGGCCACCGTGGTGAAACTGCCTTTCTTCGATCCCGACAATCAGCGCCAGGAGCTTTGAACCATGACCAGCCTTACTGCAGAACGCTCTGTTGGACTTGACCCGATGCCGCTGTGCACGCTGGAGGACCTGACCGACCTGCCACGCGTCGGCTTTCGCGGCACGGACAGCGCCGCCTACCTGACTGCACGCGGCTTCAGCCTACCCGACGTGCCCAACCGCGCAGTGACCCAGACAGATGGCAGCCACGTGGCCCGCCTGTCCCAGACCGAATACCTGCTGTTGGGCAGCGCGCAGGATCAAGGCCAACGCATCGCCGATGAAGAAGCCAGCTGGGAGATGGATCACAACGCCAACTATCTGCTGCCACGGGAAGACAGCCACGCGTGGCTGCAACTGAGCGGGGTGTGTATCAGTGAGGTGATGGCCAAGCTGTGCGGCGTCGACCTGCGCGCGCAGGCGTTCCCGCCCAGCGCCGTGGCCCAGACCTCGGCGGCGCGTATCAACGTGATCGTGGTGAATGTCGGGGCGCGATCGGTGCCGTGTTTCCAGATCCTGTTCGACCGCGCATCGCTGACCTACTTCAAGGATGCGCTGCTGGATGCGATGACAGAGTTTGATGGCGTGAGTGTCTGAGCGCGCTGTGGGCTGCATGGCCACGCGGAGCGATGGGCACGATCAGTGTTGAGGCTGATGTGTGTTTAACGACGAGCGCAGAGCGTGTGCCGTATCAACTGCGGAGCTAGCCATGACTGACACGACTGAAAAGGACACCGATTACATCGTCCCCGCCCTCGCCCGCGGGTTGAGTGTGCTGGGTATGTTTTCAGCGCAGACCCGCTCGCTCGGCATGCACGATATCGCCGAGCGGCTGGGGGTCAGCACGTCGGCGGTGTACCGGATTCTGTTCACCCTGACCGACATGGGCTATCTCGACAAAAACGGCACGCAGTACGAACTGGGTGCGCGGGTGATCAGTGATGGTTTCAGTTATCTGGCCAGCCGCGACATTGTCGACGTCGCGATGCCACACCTGAACCGGCTGCGCGATCAGTCTTCGCTGTCCTGCCACCTGAGCATTCGTGAGCAGACCGACAGTCTGTACCTCTACCGGGCGTTCGCTGCGCAGCGTCTTTCGGTGAATGTTCCGGTCGGGACTCGCATCGCCTGCCACTGCACGGCCATGGGTCGCATGCTGCTGACGGCACTGGACGACGCTGAGCTGAGCAGGCTTTATCAGCACATTCGTCTGGACGACTACCCTGCCCCGGCACCGCGCACGCTGCCTGAACTTCAGGCAATGACGAGGCAGGACCGCGAGCGCGGCTGGGTTCTCCATCGCTCGGACTATTCAACTGCAATCGCCACGTCAATCAAGGACCACGCGGGCAAGATCACGGCGGCCATCAACCTGTCGGGCCCGGACGCCATCATGGACCCGGATGGCGCGCGGGAGCGATTTCAAGACCTTCTACTGGCGTGCAGCGAACGCATCAGCAGTGAGCTGGGTTACCGCCCCTGATCCAGAAACGACACAAATGCCTGATAACGTCATCCTGTTTAAAGATTCCAGGTAGAACGCCGACCTGCTAGTGGTAGACCATAAGACAGCGCTCCCGAGTGATGACATGGTTCGACAGACTGCACACAGATGCAGCGCCCAACACACGGTAGTAATGGACACTCCGGAGCTCACATGAACATCAAACAGAAGCTGACCTGGGCATTCGCAGTGATTGCGTGCCTTCCGATCATTGTGGTGGCAACGATTGTCGTCGTGAATCTGCGCGACGAGGCGACCAAGGATTTTGTAGACGGCAGCGGGCGAGAGATTCGTCAGGTCGATAACGCCATGCAGCTGTTCTTCGATGGCATCACCCAGAACGTCAACTACATCGCCGCGCACCCACTGATCGCCGGTGCCAGCGACGATTTCAGAAACTACATGGGCGCAGCCGCAACAGCGCAGTCGGAAAATGACAGGCAAGCCACCGAGCTGTTCGCCAGCATCGCCAAGGCACACCCGGCTTACTCCTACGTGTCCTACGGCCTGATCAACGGCAGCTACATCATGACGCCGGAAGACCCGAGGATGAGCAACTACGACCCTCGCGTCCGCCCCTGGTACAAGACCGCGATGGCCAACGTCGGCAAGACCGTGCGCAGCGATGCCTATTACTGGGCCGCCGACGACGCGGTGCTGGTCAGCACCATCCGCGCGATTCCCAACAAGCTCGGCAACCCCGGCGGCGTGGTCAACATCGACGTGTCGCTCAAACAGCTGACTAACATCGTCAAACAGATCAAGCTGGGCGAAAGCGGCTATCTGATGCTGATGGAAAAGAACGGCACCGTGCTGGTCGATCCCAAACAGCCGGAGCACAACTTCAAGAAGCTGGGTGAACTGGGTGACGGCTTTGCCGAACTGGCCAAGACCAGCAGCGGCCTGGTCGAACTCACCCTCAACGGCGAGCGTTATATGGCCAACGTCTACCCGTCCGATCAGTTGGGCTGGAACTTCATCGGCCTGATCAGACAGGACGAAGTCATGGCCTCGGCCACGCGTCTGACCTGGCTGATCGGCGTCATCGCTGCCGTGCTGGCACTCGTGTTCGCCATTGTCGGAGCCAGCTTCGCCAGAGTCATCGTGCGTCCGATCCATAGCGTTTCGACCGGTCTGGAAGGCATCGCTGAAGGTGAAGGCGACCTTACCCATAACCTGACCGTACGCGGCAACGACGAGACCGCGCAACTGGCGGGCTGGTTCAACAAATTCCTGACTGCGATTCGCAGCCTGATCCAGCACATCGGTCAGGCAGCGCACAAGATTCTCGAGGCGTCGCACAGCTCCACTCGCGTGTCCAACGACATGGCCGAAGCGGCAGGCCGTCAGCGTGAAGCGGTAGACATGGTGTCTACGGCGTTCCATGAGATGGTCGCGACCTCCAACGAAGTCGCCCGCTCCTGCAGCCAGGCGGCTGACTCTGCCGACAGCGGTCAACAGCAAGCCCGTGAAGGTCAGCGCCAGATCGACGATGCGGTGCGCAGCGTCGATCAACTGAGCGAGGAAATCGCCCGCTCGGCCAAGGACGTGACGCAACTGGAAAAGGACAGCATCGACATCCAGTCGATTCTGGCCACCATTCGCTCGATTGCCGAACAGACCAACCTGCTCGCGCTCAACGCAGCCATCGAAGCCGCGCGTGCCGGTGAACAAGGCCGCGGATTCGCCGTGGTAGCTGACGAGGTTCGCGCGCTGGCCAAGCGCACTGCCGACTCGACGGCCGAGATCGACACGCTGCTGGGCAACCTCGCCAAGCGCACCAAGTCCGTGGCGCAGCAGATGAATGCGAGCCTGGATGTGTCGCAGCAGTCGGTGACCAAGATCGGCCAGGCGCGCAGCAGCTTCGGCCAGATCCGCGAGTCGGTGGACGTGATCCGCGACATGAACACCCAGATCGCGACCGCCGCCGAAGAGCAGCATCAGGTGGCCGAGGACATCAACCGTCACATCAGCCAGATCCATGGCGATGCGCAACTCATCGCCACCCTGTCCGACTCGGCCCGCGCCGACTCCAGCAGCCTGGCGTCGCTGTCCAACGAGCTGGATGCACTGGTGCGCAAGTTCAAGACGTGATGGCAAGGGCATCTGGAAAACGCCAGCGCCCACGAACACCGCGTGATTGATTGAGGGCGAACGCTTTTTGTGGGAGGCGGCTTGCCGGCGATAGCTTCAGTTCTGTCACAGGCATGTCGCCTGAGAAAACGAATCGTCGGCAAGCCGCCTCTTGTCAAACTCTCTGTAATTTACTGATGCGCACGCGCGCGTGCTTCTGCCCGAAGGGCGTAGGAGCTCTCGGAGGTTACGACGGCAGCGATGGGCTGCGCAGCGGCCCTGAGCTTACATCTGGCATACCGCGTGTGCAGGTTTTGCTGCCGGTTCCCGGCAGATCGCGGGCAAGCGCGCTCCTACGGTCTGTGTTTGCCACGCGACAGCTTATGCGTCGAAGACATGGTGAGACGTCTGCTACAACGCAGCGGATTAAATACTCGGGTATCAAGCAATGGATGCCTCCACCCACCTACCCCCGCAACAAAACTTCCTCCCCGAACCATCCCGCCAGAAAATCCAGCATGGTGCGCAAGGTCGCCGACTGGTGCTGGCGCGAGGTGTAGATGCCGTGCATGCCCAGCGTGCGGGGTTGGTAGTCAGGCATCAGTGCGACTAGCTTCCCACTGGCCAGCAATGGCGCTGCCGAGTGAACCGGCTGCAGGGTGATCCCCGCACCTGCCACTGCCGCTTCCAGCAGTACCACCGAGTCATTGGCGCTGAGATTGCCGCCCACCGGCACACTCAGTGGCTGTCCTGCCTGAATGAACTCCCAAAGACTCTTGCCGAAGTAGGAATAGGTCAGGCAATTGTGACTGCTCAACTCCTGCGGCCGGACCGGAGTGCCACGGGCCGTCAGATAAGCGGGCGAGGCACACATGACCGAATCGCAGGTTCCTAGCGGTCGGGCAATAAGGTTGGGGTCCAGTTGATTGGTGATTCGAATCGCCAGATCAATCCGTTCGCCCACCAGATCAACCGCCTGATTGCCGATCAGCAAATCCACAGACGTGCCGGGATAGCGCAGCAGATAAGCCGTCACCGCCGGTGCCAGCACCGCCTGTGCCAGCGATTGGGAACAGGCAATGCGCAACATGCCGCGAGGCTCGTCCACCTGTGTATCGGCCGCCAGCGGCATGGCATCGGCCAATTCCAGGAGCTGCTGACAGCGTACCAGCGTTACCTGACCGGATGCGGTCAGACCGAGCTTGCGCGTGGTGCGGTGCAGCAGGCGTGCGCCCGCCCAGGTTTCCATTTGCGCCAGATAGCGCGTAACCATGGCCCGGGACATGTCCAGCGAGTCGGCGGCAGCGATCAGGCTGCCCCGCTCGTTGATGGCGATGAACACCCGAGCCGCCATGATGCGATCCATGATTCGTCCGATCCAGGCAACCGATAGTTGCCAATAGTAGGGCTTTTGTTTCACTTCAAGCAACCTAAGATATGGCCACTCCCGTTCTGCCACTTGAAAAGGTCGTTCCCATGTTGCGCAGTGCCCTGTTTGCCCTCTCCTTTGCCACACTTTTTCCGCTGGCCGCCCAGGCCGCCGATCCGCTGAAGATCGACGTCTACAACCCGGCCGAAAAAGCCATCTTTCCGGTCTCCTCCGAACTGATCACCGGCCAGCATGACGCGGTGCTGATCGACGCCCAATTCCAGCGCAACGACGCCGAAGCGCTGGTGCAGAAGATCAAGGCCAGCGGCAAAAAACTCACCACCGTCTACATCAGCCATAGCGATCCGGATTACTACTTCGGTCTGGACGTGATTCAGGCAGCGTTCCCGGAGGCGAAGATTGTTGCCAGCGAACCGACCGTGAAAGCCATCAAGGCATCGATGCAAGGCAAGCTGGCCTATTGGGGTCCGATCCTCAAGGACAACGCGCCGGCCAAACTGGTCCTGCCTGAAGTGCTCAAGGGCGATCATCTGACTCTGGAAGGCCAGCCACTGGAAATCAAGGGTCTGCAAGGCCCAACACCGCAACGCAGTTACGTGTGGATTCCGTCGCTCAAGGCCGTTGTCGGTGGCGTCGTGGTGTCCAGCGGCATTCACGTCTGGGTCGCCGATACCCAGACGCCGAAATCCCGTCAGGACTGGCTCGCCACGCTCAAGGGCATCGAAGCCTTGAAGCCGACCACCGTCATTCCGGGCCACTATCTGGGCGAGGTGCCTGAAGGGACCAAGGCTGTCACGTTCACCGCCGACTACCTCAAGTCTTTCGAGAAGCACGCTACCAAGGCCAAGGATTCCGCCGCGCTGATCGACGCCATGAAAAAGGCCTGGCCGCAACTGGCAGAACCGAGTTCCCTGGAGCTGAGCGCCAAGGTGATCAAGGGCGAGATGAAGTGGCCGAACTGATCTGATCAGTCGCTGGCGCGCTTCATGCTGGCAGGCCGCTGTTATCGCAGCCTGCCAGCGCGACTACACCGCAAACAGCCAGCGAAATGCGTAGAAACAGCCCATGCCCAGCACCACACTGGTCAGCACGCGTTTGGTCCAGAGCATCAAGACGATGGTGCACAGTGCACCCAGCAAGTACGGATTGGTCAGACTCAGCTCCAGCCGGTGTTCAGGCAGAAAGATGATCGGTCCACAAATGGCGGTCAGCATGCCGGGCACGGCGAAGCCGAGAAAATCCCGTGCATTGCGCCCCAGCGTGAACGGCAGGCGCGGCTCCAGAAACACATAGCGATTGAAAAACACCGCCAGCCCCATTCCCATGATCACGGCAAAGATCATGGTGCCTCCTGCCCCAGCGCGCGTTTGACGACGAAGCCTGCGGCCATGCCTGCAATTCCGGCCAGCACCAGCGCCGCACTCCAGTGCCAGTAGCTGAACAACACCGAGCAGAACAGCGAAACGGCCACGCATACCACCACCGGCAGATTACGCACCAGCGGCGTGACCAGGGCGATGAAGGTGGCGATGATCGAGAACTCCAGCCCAAGATGTTCCAGCCCCGGAAAGCTGTTGCCCAGCACGATGCCCAGAAAGGTGAACAGGTTCCAGATCAGGTAGAACGTCAGCCCGACGCCGAGGGCGAACCAGCGATTGAACGACGCGCCACCGTGCTGGCTGTTGAGGGCGAAGAATTCGTCGGTCAGCAGAAAGCCCAGGCTCATTCGCCAGCGCAACGGCAGCCGTGAGAGCGTCGGGCGCATGTGCAGACCATAGAGCAGATGCTGGGAGGTCAACAGCAGCGTCGTCAGCAGAATCGAGCCGATCCCTGCCCCGCTTTTCAGCATGCCGATGGCGACGAGTTGCGCAGCGCCGGCAAAGACGATGACTGACAGGCCCTGGCTTTCCAGCGGCGTGAGATTGGCTTCCAGCGCCAGAGACCCGGCCAGCAGGCCCCATGGCGCACAGGCCAACGACAGCGGCATGACCGCAATCGCGCCCTGGCTGAACGCCTGATAAGCAGATGAAGAACGAAACATGAACAACCGCATGACCGATTATGGGGCAGCAACTTTCGCAGAATCCCGGGCGCGCGTCTTGAACATTCTTGCGGGTTGCGATGGTTGGGGGGGGCGTGCAGATCGGCATTCCCATGCGGAGCACTCAGCGTTATATACAAGTCATCTGGCTGTCCGGAGAGAAAGCGGCAGTGATGCGCTTTTTTAGCGCGATCGCATGAACACCGCAGAACGCGACGTGGGTGAAGGCTGAGTCCTGGCGCTGATTCGGGGGGCAATCGGCATGGATGCCGATTGAGCTGCACTGGGCCATGGATGGCCCATTTGCAGCGACCCCCGAATCAGTGTCAGGACGAAGGAACCCCGGCGAAGCCGGGGCCGGAACCGGAGCAAAAGGCTTTGCTTACTTTGGCCTCTCAAAGTAAGTCGCCGAGGGGCGAAAAGGTGACTGGAGCCATGCGCTCGGCTCACTGAGTCCGCAGTCCGTGCCATTTGTGACGCGGAGCGTCACGGGAGGCATGCCCACGCGGAGCGATGGGCACGATCAGTGTTGAGGCAGACTTGTGTATAACGATGCTCTGCGTCCCATCGGGTCTGTTCACTTAACTGTTTCAGGAGCCCGCGCCACGATAAAAGGCCTGATGCACCTATGGTCAGACGCCTCGCACAATGGCTATGCTGCGCCCCATGAATGCATCGCTTCCCACCCGAAACCCTTGCCCACCCGGCGTCTGCGATTGCGAACGGGATCGGCTCGATGCGCCTGACGCCGACCGGCGGATTCTGCTGCTGACCCGCGATCAGGAGAAGCGCCTGCTTGAGCGTCTCGAGGCCATCACCAGCCTGGGCGATCTGGAACACGTGCTGCGCAAGATCGAAACGCAACTGGGCGTCCGTGTAGAGGTCATGCCGGGCTTCAACGAGGTGCGCACGATGCGCGGCATCACTATAGTCGTGGAACAGAAAATCGGTGTCTGCCGCAAGACTCGCCAATCCATCCCCGCCGCCATCAGACGGGCGCTGGAAGCCAACCCGCACATCGCCTGGCAATTGCTCAACGCCAACGACCTGCTGCGCGACGCCTGACTACCGGACTGTCGAACGATGCGGCTATCATGCCGCGCCATCATCCTGCAGCCTGCCAAGGAGTCTCTGTGTCCCTCACCATCCGCCCCGCCACTGCCGCCGACGCCAGCCAGATTCTGGCGTTCATCACCGAACTTGCGATCTACGAACGTGCCGGGCATGAGGTCAAGGCCAGCGAAGAGGACATTCAGCGCTCCCTGTTCGCAGACAATGCACCCGCCAGGGCGCTGATGTGCCTGTGCGACGACAAGCCCATCGGGTACGCCGTGTATTTTTACAGCTACTCCACCTGGCTGGGTCGCAACGGCGTGTACCTGGAAGACCTGTACATCACACCGGAACAACGCAGTGTCGGTGCTGGACGCAAATTGTTGCGACACATTGCCCGCGAAGCGGTAGCCAACGACTGTGGCCGTCTGGAATGGAGTGTGCTGGACTGGAACGAACCCGCCATCAAATTCTACGAAGCCATCGGCGCCGCGCCGCAGGATGAGTGGGTGCGCTATCGGATGGAAGGCAGCGTTCTGCGCGATTTCGCAGCAGGCGAATGATCGTTAGACGCCAGTAAACGAAAACGCCCGGTCTGTGAAGGCCGGGCGTTTTTATAAAGACAGGTGTCAACAAACACCAGGCGGAATGCCATCCTTATTGAAGTCCTTGAGGCGTTCCTTTTCCTCGGGCGTCGAGTGCGCAGGCACGTCGTCGCGAGGTTCCGGTTTCTTTTCATCTTTCTTGTCAGTCATCGTCAGATGCTCCACTCGTGGCTGTCAACGTAAGGCCACATGCGCAGCGTTCGGTTCAGATTGATTCACCCTCACATCACGCGACCGCGCGTTGCTGCACGCTCTGCTCCAGTTGTCTGGCCACGCCTTGCAAGTCCAGCAGCGTCAAACGGGAACTGCGTTCAGGACTGCCGACACTGACCAGTGAGCGCGCCCGGTCGTTGACCGAAATATCCTTGCCCAGATTGGTCTGCCAGCCCTGCTCCAGCATTGCCGGATCAAACTGATTGAACGCATCGATCGAGTCGACCCGACTCACTGTAAATCCGAAACAGAGACGTTCACCCCGCACAATCAGCACGCGGGACGCTTCGGTCTGCGCTGGCGCTGTCTCGCCAAGCAGGCTGCTCAGACAGATCAACGGCACCTGCTCACCGCGCAGATTGAACTGCCCCAGCAAATGCGTAGAGGGTTGGGCCAAGCCGATCAGTTGCCGGGGCACGGCAAGAATCTCGACGATCTGGCTCAACGGGGCGACGAAGCGGCTCGGTGCATCGAACAACAGACAGGCATGCCGCAGCATCGCCTTCGTGACGTCATGCGAGGCTTGCGCAGGCTGTACGTCGTTCTGATAGACCTTGGTGTAACTGGTGACCTCGGGCCGTTGCAGCAGCGCCGGATGATCGAGCAACAAGGCTTGCTTACCTTCCTGCAGATTCATCACCCCGGCGAACAGCTCGGGATGAGGCAAACCATACGCGGGCGCCGCCAGGAGACTGTCCGGGTCCTGCCGATGAATCGCGACCATACGGTCGTAACCAAACCCGCAAACACGCCCGTCCGGCGCGGTCAGCAGCAGGAGTTGAGGCTTGGAAACCTGCCGCGTGTGATCCAGCCCCAGGACCTCGGAAAGGTTGAGCGCCGGCACCTTTGTACCGCGCACCGAGGTAACGCCAAAGCAGCAATCGCTGCCGAAATCCGATGCGCTGATTTCAGGCCCGTCCACCAGTTCGGTAACGACGCTGGCATCGATGCAGAAGTGCCGACCGTCGCACTCGAAGACCAGATAGTGCAACAAGCGACGCTTGGCCGCCTGGGCTTCCTCCTTGAGCAACTGTGCGTGCTGATCGGCCGCAAACATGACGCCCGGCAGACTGGCCAGTACCTGCAGATCCAGCTTGTAGATCATGCGCGACTCTTCGCTGCCCAACAGCAGCTCCGGCAGCAATCCGGTGCTGGTGCCGCCAGGTCCTATCGAACAGAACTGCGCGTCACGTGCCTTGAGAATATCGCACACGGTATCGATCGCCAGCCCCAGATAACCGCCGCCGAATTTCAGGATGGCAACCAGCGGTGTGGGTGCCGAATTGTCGGCCCCTTCGGCAAGCTGACCACGCAGATCCACCAGTGGCACCGGTTTGCCACGCAGTGTGAACACGCCCAGCAGTGCACCGCGTGTCAGCGGATGCGACTGCAGATCGGTCGGCCAGTGCACCGCCTCCATCAACGCATCGGCGATGACCGCCAGGTAGGTGCCGTTTATCTGCACCACGCCATAGGCATGCACGCCGTTCATGCAGGCTGCCCGAGCGACATCCTGTCCAGCGCCTCAGTGCTGCTGCCATTGGCATTGGCCTTGTGCAGCTCGACGATCAACGACTCGACTTCCTGCGCAGAAACACGCTGTTTCTCGGTGGCCGCATTGATCCCGTCAATGGCCTGAGTGGTCTGCATCACACCTTCGACGATGTGCTCGAAGGCTTCGCCCGCGCTGAGGGAAATCTCGTTGCCCGACTCGATCCGGCCGACCGTTTCGAGAATCAGTTTGTTGATCTCCTTGGTCGCCCGCGAAGACTTCTCGGCCAGCTTGCGCACCTCGTCCGCCACGACCGAGAAACCAAGACCATGCTCACCGGCGCGCGCCGCTTCGATGGCGGCGTTGAACGCCAGCATGTTGGTCTGGCTGGCAATTTCGCTGATGACCTGAACGATATCCTGAATGCCCTCAGCCGATTTGGCGATCATGCCCATCGCTTCGGACGCCTTGTTAAGCGTCTGCGAACCACGGCTGGCCTGTTCACGCGTCTGTCTGGCCAGTTCGGTGGCGGTGTCGGTGCTTTGCGCGACGTAGGCTATCGCGCCCATCAGCGCCTTGACCGAATTGTCCATGGCCAGAGTCTTGGCCTCGATGGCCTGCTCGATCTCGACCTGACGGGTGATGTCGGTGGCGAACTTGACGACTTTGAACGGCTTGCCTTCGTGGTCGAAGATCGGGTTGTAGGTCGCCTGAATCCAGATGTGCTGGCCGTATTTGCTCAGGCGCATGAATCGTCCCGAGAAGAATTCGCCCTGCCCCAGGCTGTGCCAGAACTCGCGATAAGGCGTGCTGCGCACGTATTCCTCTTCGCAGAAGATCCGGTGATGCTGGCCCTTGAGCTCCTGCATACCGTAACCCATCGCTTTCAGGAAGTTGGGGTTGGCCGTGAGGATGTTGCCGGCCATGTCGAATTCGATCACCGCCTGGGCACGGTCGATTGCCGTGACCTTACCCTTGTCCTCGACACTGCTTTCCTTGGCATCGGTCACGTCCAGCGCGAACTTGACGATCTTGTAGGCCTTGCCCTGAGCATCGAAGATCGGGTTGTAGGTAGCCTGAATCCAGATCTCTCTGCCGTCCTTGCGCTTGCGCTTGTATTCGTTGGCGTCGTATTCGCCACGGCCCAGCTTGTCCCACAGTTCGCGATAGGCAAGGCTGCTGATGAAATCCTCGGAACAGAACATGCGGTGATGCTCACCGACAATCTCGTTCAGGTCATAGCCGAATACGTTGAGGAAATTGCGGTTGGCGGTCAGCACCTTGCCGGTCAGATCGAACTCGATCACGGCCTGGGAACGCTCGATGGCGGTCACCTTGCCGGCCTGCTCGGCCTGGCGGGCGCGGCTTTCCGTCACGTCGTTGGCGAACTTGACGACCTTGTACGGGCGGCCGTCCGGATCGAGGATAGGGTTGTAAGTGGCGCTGATCCACAGCTCGCGACCGTTCTTGCCGACGCGTTTGTATTCGCCCGAGTCATACTCGCCACGCTCAAGCTTCGCCCAGAAGGCACGGTAGGCCGGGCTGTTGAGGTATTCGTCATCGCAAAACATGCGGTGGTGCTGACCCTGAACCTCGTCCAGACGGTAGCCCAGAATCGACAGAAAATTTTCGTTGGCGCTGAGCACACGACCGTTCAGGTCAAACTCGATCACCGCCTGCGAACGCTCGATGGCAGACACCTTGCCTTCGTATTCGGCATTGGTCTTGCGTTGATGGGTCACGTCGGTTGCGAACTTCACGACCTTGAACGGATTGCCGTGCTCGTCGAGCACCGGGTTATAGGTCGCCTGCAGCCAGATTTCCTTGCCGCCCTTGCCCAGCCGTTTGTATTGACCTTCATCGAATGCGCCCTCGCTCAGCTTCTTCCAGAAAGTTGCATATTCCAGGCTGGAAGCGTGGTCGGGGGTGCAGAAAATGCGGTGATGACGGCCCTGAATTTCGTCGAGGCGATAGCCGACGCAGTCCAGAAAATTGGTGTTGGCCCGCAGGATGTTGCCTTCAAGATCGAATTCAATCATCGCTTGCGACCGATCAATGGCCGTCATGAGCGAGTGGAGGTCCAACTGCACCCCGGTTATGTCCTTAGGGGTACTTACAGTTGTTGTCGACATGAACAGTGCTCTGAGAATTAAAGCAATTAGGAAAAAAGGTGATGCACATCAGTGTTCGCGGGCGAGGCAAACGCTTCACAGCACATGCCACGTTGCTGCCTGCCGGGCAAAACAGGTAA
This sequence comes from Pseudomonas viridiflava, assembly GCF_900184295.1. Lineage (NCBI taxonomy): Bacteria > Pseudomonadati > Pseudomonadota > Gammaproteobacteria > Pseudomonadales > Pseudomonadaceae > Pseudomonas > Pseudomonas viridiflava. The sequence continues at coordinate 2,410,258 of NZ_LT855380.1, read as the reverse complement.
TCGTATTTCTCGATGACCCCGATAGCGCTGCAGCCCATACGGACTAACGGTTGGCGTCGAGCTCTCGGCTCATGAAGACCTGACAGCTACAACAGATTGCGCCATGAGCCATTAGTTCGCCACTACCGGTAATCCGATGTTTCGGAGTGTCACGCCATCAGGAAAAAAACCAGATCACCAGGACGACTGCCCCGGTCCATGTGAGAGTGAGCAGGAACGAAAGCCCTGCCAGACGCGGATCCATGTGCCTCCCGGATGTGACAGGAAAAGTGCCTGAAAAAAATCAGCCTCTGCATACGGGTGGCGAGGTCCAGTGGATCACCGCTTCGATGATTATTTTTTGCCGGTCTGGCAACCTGAGACGGCGCTGCTCCACCTACGTTTGAAACAACGCACGCTGACGTCAGTGATCGAGAAAACGATAGATCGCAAAAAAGCGTAACGGCTGTCAGACCGATATCGAAACTGTACAAACTCACCCGCTTACTTCGTTACCTGTACAAAGCCTTTACAACTGCTGCCACTTATCAGCCGGAAAACAAATAGTAAAAGCATTCTGCGCCTGACGCTTATCGGAGTAAGTGTCCGTTCTGGAAACTGGACGCCAACTTCGAGAATCGTAAATGATACTGGAGAGCCATCATGACTACAGGCAATAAAAACCCGGGAAACTTCGCCAATGATCGCGAGAAAGCATCGGAAGCCGGTAAGAAAGGAGGACAAGCCTCGGGCGGCAACTTTGCCAACGACCGGGAAAAAGCCTCCGAGGCAGGTAAAAAGGGCGGACAAAACAGCCATGGTGGCGGCCGCAAATCCTGATTGATCCGTGTCAACCATGTTCCGGCTTGTTTACGTAAAAAGGGGCTATTCCGAACAGGCCCTGCAGCGTCTGATCAACACTGCACAAGGCGTAGACGAGCCCGGAACCCGACACTTTCTGCCAGGTATTTATAATGCCTGCAGCGAAGATTCATACAATCGATCCCGATTGTTGACTTGTACAGTACTGCAACTTCAATGAGGTATCAGAAAATGGCACAAGATAAACAAGGCGGCATGAGTGTAAACGAAGCGGGCAAAAAAGGCGGCGAAGCAACCTCAGCCAGCCACGACAAAGAGTTCTATCAGGAAATTGGCAGCAAGGGCGGTCAGAACAGCGGCGGTAACTTCAAGAATGACCCCGAGCGCGCTGCGGAAGCTGGCAGCAAAGGCGGCCAGAACAGCGGCGGCAATTTCAAGAACGACCCTGAGCGCGCTGCAGAAGCCGGCAGCAAGGGAGGACAGAACAGCGGCGGCAACTTTGCCAATGATCGCGAAAAGGCATCTGAGGCCGGGCGCAAAGGTGGACAAAACAGCCATGGAGGCGGACGCAACAGCTAGTCCACAGGCGTTGGCGTGACGAAGGTATTCGTCTCTGCTCACAACGATCACCCGACCGGTTACGGCGTCTTCGGACACCACGACCGGCCGGGTGTTCGACTGTCCGTTATTTACCACGAAGGTGCGTCATGACCTTGCATATCATCAACTTCACCGGCCCCATCAATGCGTCTACCTGCGGCCAGACCATTGAGAAGGCGGCACTGGCGGTTCAGAGCAAAGCCACGGACCTTACGATCAACATTGCGACGCTGGGCGGCGAGTGCAGTTATGGATTCACTCTCTACAACTTTCTGATGGCGCTGCCGATTCCGGTGCACACGCACAATCTCGGCACCGTGGAATCCATGGGCAACATCGTCTTTCTGGCGGGCGAGCGCAGAACGGCGTGCCGACACAGCAAGTTCCTGTTTCACCCGTTTCACTGGTACCTGAATGGTTCTGTCGACCACTCACGCATGTCTGAATACGCCATGAGCCTGGATTACGACCTGCAGCTCTATGCCCGCATTGTGGGTGAGCGCACCAAAAATGCTGAAGAGAAGCTGGAGATCGAAAAGTACCTGACCGCCGCACCGCGCATTCTGGATCCCGCGCAAGCGCTGACGGCCGGGATGATTCACGCGGTGACGACTCCATCCCTGGAAGGCGAGTTTGTCGTTCACACCGTCCATTCATGAGCCGCCGTCCTGCCGATCAATCGTCGTCATCGTCTTCTTCACGATCAGCGCGATCGGCACAGGGCAGCCGGCCCGACTCCCCTCCGGCAATCCGCTCGGCCTGATCCCGACCCCGTTTCATGGCATCCGGAACCGTCCACTCGGCGCCCGGCAATCTGGTGGTTCGCTTCGCCACGGAGCGTCCCTCCTTGTCACACACGCTGACGACCAATTCGATATCGCCGTCCGGCAATTCATGAGCACACACATTGGCCTTGCAACCATTTTCCAGGTCACGCTCATAACTCTTTTCAATAACGGGACTGTCAGACTGTGCGGGAGACGTGGATGACTTGTTGAACATGCTGCCCTCCGGGAAACTATTACATGCGAGACACACTTGATCAGCATATAAAACTTACAGCCAACTGCCATGGCACCCGACAAGAGGCACCCTGCCGCTTCGTTAGTTGTGCCGTTCGTCGCCTCTTGAGCATTTTTTCAAAACCAAGCCACACTTGCTGCATTCAAACCGGTTGGTAGCCAGAACGAAGTCGGCGCAAACACTATCGCAACAGGCCAAGTGCAATGCATATGGCCAGGAGTCGCCGAATGTCGCCTATATCGGATAGAGACCGGAGCAACTGCTCCGAGTATGCCAATACCCCTTCCAATCATGCCGTCTATGAGCGCCGCATGGAAAACCTTGCTAATCAGACAAGTAAAAACAGGCAATCAAAAGGCCAGCACTCACCGCAGCATGACATTCAACCGAATAACACTTATGAGCATCTTGAACGGCGCAACCTTTATTGACTGCCAACAGGTTCAATAACGTTTTCGTTTGAGCTCGTATTGGTTTTATAGCCAGTCGGTACTTAGAGTGATGGCAACTTAGTTGCACTTTGGTTTTTCTGAAACGCGAGGTAGAAGGTCAATGCGAACGGTCAAATCCTGTCTGGTGGCGCTCTGTTTCGCTCTGATGTCAGGGTGCAACTGGGTGATTTTCAATCCCAAGGGTCAGATCGCACTCGAGCAGCGCAACCTGATCATCCTCGCCACCGCCCTGATGCTGATCGTCGTAATTCCGGTCATCGTGATGACGTTTCTGTTCGCCTGGCAGTACCGGTCGACCAACAAGAAAGCCAGGTACTCCCCGCGCTGGGCAAGCTCCCACAAGATCGAAGCCGTGGTGTGGGGTGTTCCTCTGGTCATCATTATCATTCTGGGCTGGGTGACCTGGGTCACGACGCACGAGCTCGACCCTTACCGCCCGATCGAATCCGACAACCTGCCGATCAATGTCCAAGTGATCGCCATGGATTGGAAGTGGTTGTTCATCTACCCGGACCTGGGCATTGCCACGGTAAACGAGCTGGCCATGCCGGTGCATACGCCAGTCAGTTTCACGGTCACCTCTGACGCTGCCATGAATTCGTTTTTCATCCCGGCCCTGGGCGGCCAGATCTATGCCATGGCCGGCATGCAGACCCGCTTGCACCTGATTGCCAACGAGGTCGGCCAGTACCGAGGCATCTCCGCCAACTACAGCGGTCCCGGTTTTTCCGACATGCACTTCAGCACCCTGGCCACGACGCCCGCCGACTTCGAGGCCTGGGTCACAAAGGTCAGGAACACTTCCCGAACACTCGATCCAGCGACTTACAAGACGCTGGCGACGCCGACTCACGGCTATGACATCACCTACTACTCAGCTGTCGATCAGCAGCTCTTCAAGACCATCGTCGACAAGTACGAAGGGATGAACAAATCCAGAAGGACGATACCGGAGCCAGTGGCCTCCGAAGATGCCGATGACCGTAATTCGACGCAGAAGGAGCGCTGACATGTTCGGAAAACTGTCCTGGGACGCCATCCCGCTTCATGAACCCATCATCATGTATACCCTTGCGATAGTGGGTCTCATCGCAGTGGGGATGGTCGGTTCGATTACCTGGAAAGGGGCCTGGGGTTACCTGTGGCGCGAGTGGTTCACCTCGGTGGACCACAAGAAGATCGGCTGCATGTACATCATCGTTGCGCTGGTCATGCTGCTGCGCGGGTTTTCAGACGCAATCATGATGCGCACGCAACAGGCAATGGCCGCCGAAGGAGGCCCTGGCTATCTGCCGCCCGAGCATTACGACCAGATCTTTACCGCACACGGCGTGATCATGATTTTCTTCATGGCGATGCCGTTCATGGTCGGCCTGCTGAATATCGTGGTGCCGCTACAGATCGGTGCTCGCGACGTCGCCTACCCTTTCCTCAACGCGCTGAGCTTCTGGCTGTTCGTGGTCGGTGCCGCGCTGGTGAATATTTCGCTGGGCGTCGGCGAATTCGCCCGGACCGGATGGGTCGCCTATCCCCCGCTCTCGGAACTGGGATACAGCCCGGGCGTCGGCGTGGATTACTACATCTGGTCGTTACAGATATCAGGGATAGGCACGCTGCTGACGGGACTTAATTTCTTCGTGACCATCCTGAAGATGCGCACCACCGGCATGACGCTATTCAAGATGCCGGTCTTCACCTGGACGGCGCTGTGCACCTCGGTACTTATCCTCGCGGCGTTCCCGATCCTGACCGCCACGCTGTTTATGCTCACCCTGGATCGCTACCTGGGCATGCACTTCTTCACCAGCGAAGCCGGCGGCAACCCGATGATGTACGTGAACCTGATCTGGGCGTGGGGGCATCCGGAGGTGTACATCCTTATCCTGCCCGCGTTCGGCATCTTCTCGGAGATCGCGGCAACCTTCAGCAGCAAACGCCTGTTCGGCTACAAGTCGCTGGTGTGGGCCACCATCGTGATCACCGTGCTGTCGTTCATCGTCTGGCTGCACCACTTCTTCACCATGGGCGCGGGTGCCAACGTCAACGCGTTCTTTGGCATCATGACCATGATCATTGCCGTACCGACAGGCGTGAAGATCTTCACCTGGCTGTTCACCATGTACCACGGCCGGGTGCGTTTCGAGACGCCGATGCTCTGGACCATCGGCTTCATCGTGACCTTCAGCATCGGCGGCATGACGGGCGTATTGCTGGCCGTGCCCGGTGCCGATTTCCTGCTGCACAACAGCCTGTTCCTCGTCGCCCACTTCCATAACGTGATCATCGGGGGCGCGGTATTCGGTTATATGGCCGGGCTCACGTACTGGTTCCCCAAGGCGTTCGGGTTCAAGCTCAACGACCGGCTGGGAAGACTCTCGTTCTGGTGCTGGATTGTCGGTTTCTACTTCGCGTTCATGCCCTCCTACGTGCTGGGTTTCATGGGCATGACCCGGCGTCTCAATCACTTCGACAACCCCGAATGGCGTCCATGGCTGATGCTGGAGCTGATCGGCGTGGCAATCATTCTGGTGGGCGTGGCCGGACAGGCCCTGCAACTGTTCGTCAGCATCCGCAATCGCCACAAGACCCGCGACACCACCGGCGACCCCTGGGATGCCCGGACACTGGAGTGGGCGACCGCCTCCCCGCCTCCCGTCTACAACTTTGCCGAGCAGCCAAAAGTGGATGATCTGGATGCCTACTGGGGCATGAAAGAACGTGGTGTCAGCACCCTCAGTCATACCGACTACCGCGCCATCCATATGCCTCGCAACACCGCTGCCGGTCTGATCATCAGCCTGTTTGCACTGATCGCAAGCTTCGCGCTGGTCTGGCATATCTGGTGGCTGGCTACCTTCGGCCTGGTCGCGTCTGTGGTGACGATGGTCATTCGCAGTAACGACGACGACATCGACTACTTCATACCGGCGCAGGAAGTGGCTGAAATCGAACAGGCGCGACTCAAAGAATTGGCGGAGGCATGAGCATGTCTAACATTGTGATCGACAAGGACATTGCCCATAACCATGAGCAAGGTCACGAAGACTCGGGCTCGATGTCGGTCTTCGGGTTCTGGATCTACCTGATGACCGACTGCATCCTGTTCGCGACGCTGTTCGCAGGCTATGCGGTACTGCGCGACAGCGTCGCAGGCGGACCGTCCACGGTGGACATTTTCGAACTGCCCTACGTGCTCACCGAAACCATGCTGCTGCTGTTCAGCAGTATCACTTACGGCTACGCCATGCTGGCCATGAACCGCGATGACCGCACTGGCGTATTGCGTTGGTTGGGGGTGACGTTCCTGCTGGGCACCGCCTTCATTGCCATGGAGATCAATGAATTCCATCATCTGATCGAGCAGGGCTACGGCCCGGATCGCAGTGGATTTCTTACCGCTTTCTTCACGCTGGTCGGCACGCATGGCGCTCACGTATTGACGGGGCTGGTGTGGATGGCCGTGCTGATGTGGCAGGTGCGCAGCCGTGGACTGACGACCGTGCACGCAACCCGGCTCAGTTGCCTGAGCCTGTTCTGGCACTTTCTCGATGTGGTCTGGATCTGCGTGTTCACTGTCGTCTACATTTTGGGGGTTCTCTGATATGTACACTCAAAGCCCTGTGCGCAGCAGCGCCGGAACCAGCCACGGCAGCAGCCGTTCCTACATGGTCGGTTTCATCCTGTCGGTTGTCCTGACCCTGATTCCCTTTCTTCTGGCCATGTACCCCGCACTGCCGCGAATGACGACGTTGTGGCTGGTGGTGTTGACCGGGCTGATTCAGATCGTCGTGCACCTGAAATTCTTTCTGCACCTCGATACCGCAGCCGAGCAACGCTGGAACATGCGCGCGCTGATATTTTCCCTTGTGATCATTGTCCTGCTGGTGGGGCTGACGTTGTGGATCATGTTCAGTATTCATCACAACATGCTTGCACACTGACACTGCCGCTGTTCGGAACTTGCTTGAGAAGAACGTTTTACTGCTTGATCCATGACACTTCATGGATCAGGCAAGCTCATACCTGCACCCCAACCAGAATATTTTCGCAGCTCCGCTCATCTGTTTTATTCCTGAAACACCCCCCGACGATTTAGATCAACTAATCTTTATCTCAGGGCGTTATGCACCCCTTGTTTTTATATAGAAGGAGAACGTAATGAACGAAGAAACCCTCAAACAGATCGCTTACCGTCTGTGGGAAGAACAGGGAAAGCCCGACGGCATGGATTTTGAACACTGGCTGGAGGCCAGACGGGAACTGGATGGCCAGAACAGCGACGGCCTGACAGGTTCCATCACCAGCAGCGTTGCGCCTCCCGCCCCGAAAAACAAGGCAAACCCGGCGAAAAGGAAGGTTGGAAAGACGAAATCCGATACATCATCAAGCACCGTCTGACTTTAATCAGTCCCTCGCAGCTGCCGTTTCTGATGCGGCAGCTACTGCCTGATTTCGCCTCCAAATAACGATATTTTATTCTTGTATAATTTTACAAAAACACTCATTTGAATATATTACCCACTCAATAAGATATCGACTTTATTGCTGAATCAATGCACTTTATTCCTCTCTGAAAACATCCTTTACAGGTGCCATAAATGCTCAAAAAAACAGACACTTTTTTATCGAGTGGCTGTTTTTCGCTATTCCACTCCAGACTGAAACAGATGTTTTACTGCCATAGCGCAAACACGCCCCACTGTTCGACCTTGTAGTTTCAAGATTTTTACGGAATATGGATATGCCAGCATCAGGAGCAAAAGAGCCATGCGCCTGCGGGATGAATTACATGAACAGGTTTGAACGGGAGCAGGCACTGCTGCGCCAGCGCAAGGTGCTGGCAGAGTTTGGAGAATTGGCGCTGATCAGCCCGGATCTGGATATTGTGATCAACTCGGCCTGTGCCAGGGCTGGCGAAGCACTGGGAACCCATCTGGCAAAGTTCGTACAGATCACGCAGGACAGACGACAGATGTGGGTCCGCAATGGCGTCGGCTGGACACCGGGGATCGTTGGTCAGCTCAGACTGCCTTTGAAAAAGGGCGGTCCAGAGTGGCACTCGCTGGACATCAACCAGCCCGTTATCTCGACCGATGCGATCCAGGACACTCGCTTCAACCTGCATCCTTTTCAAACCGACAATCAGGTAAAGGCCTTCGTGAACGTTATCGTTTACGCACCCCATGACCAGTCCCCCATCGGTATCTTTCAGGTCGACAGCCGCGTCTCGCGTGCCTTCAGCGACCGCGACGTGGATTTCCTGCGCAGTTACGCCAACCTGATCGCAGGCTGTTTCGAACGTTTCCGGATTACCGACGCGCTCAAGGCAACCGAGGCGCGGCTGCGTGAAAGCGAAAGGCAATACCGTATTGCCGTGCAACTGAATCCGCAGATTCCCTGGACGGCAGACGCTCAAGGCACCATCACCTCTCTGGATCATCGCTGGTCGGATTTCTCCGGTGTGCTGCGCGAGAAGACGCTGGGCCAGGGCTGGAGACAATCCACGCACCCGGATGACATGTCCATGATCATCCAGCAGTGGCGCCAATCGGTCGCGACGTTGCAACCGTTCGATATTCAGGTGCGTCTGCGAAAGGCGATGGGCGAGTATCACTGGTACCGCGTCCAGGCCTTTCCCGATCTGGATGACGAAGGCTTATGCAGGCAGTGGTATGGCACCGTCGAAGACATCAACGAGCGCGTTCAACTGGAGTCTGTGCTGCGCCAGTGGAATGATCAACTTGAAGAGCGCATTGCCGAACGAACCCGACAGTTGCAGGAGGAACAGCGTGAGCGCGAAGCCGCCGAAGCCAAGCTGCGGCAAAGTCAGAAGATGGAAGCCGTGGGCCAGTTGACCGGGGGCATTGCCCATGATTTCAACAATCTTCTGGGCAGCATCTCCGCCAGCCTGGAACTGATGCGATTGCGCCTGGACAGCCAGCGTTATTCCGAAGTAGACAAGTATCAGGCGCTGGCGATGACGGCGGTGAAACGAGCGGCGGCCCTGACCGCGCGACTGCTGGCATTCTCACGCCTGCAACCGCTGGAGCCGCAAGTGCTTGACCCCAGCGCCGTGGTTGCCAGCATGGAGGACATGATACGTCGCACCATGGGTCCGACGATTCAGGTGACATGCCAGTTGAGCAGCGTGGGCAATATCAATTGCGACCTCAATCAGCTGGAAAACGCGCTGCTCAATCTGTCGATCAATGCGCGGGACGCCATGCCCAAAGGCGGCACGCTGACCCTTTGCACCCAGCGCCTGGAGCCCGACGAGGCGATGGCTATGGCAGAGGATCTGCAGCCACTGCCTTACGTATTAATCTCGGTCATTGATGACGGCTGCGGGATGGACGAAGAAGTCTTGCGACGGGCGTTCGACCCTTTCTTCACGACAAAAAAACTCGGTCAGGGCACCGGTCTCGGGTTATCGATGATCTACGGATTCACCCGACAGTCCGGTGGACAGGTGCGTATCCAGAGCGAATCGGGAGTCGGCACAACCGTGACCATGTACTTCCCCGTCGATCAGAGAACCGTCGAACAGATGGCCGACACCACGTATGCCGCCATTCCGGAAAAAACCGGAAACGGCGAAGTGATTCTGATTGTGGACGATGAAACCGGTGTTCGTGAAATCGCCGCCGACCTGCTGTCCGACCAGGGCTACGACGTGTTCGAGGCAGCCGACTGCATATCGGCTCTCGAACAAGCCAGGACGCTCGACAGGCTGGACCTGCTGATCACCGACATCGGCCTGCCAGGCCCCATGAACGGCATCATGCTGGCGCAGGAACTGACGGCGTCGCGCCCTACCCTCAAGGTGCTGTTCATCACCGGCTACACCAAGGCAGAAGGCATCACAGAAGGACAGTCGCTGGGAAAAATGCTGTTCAAACCGTTCAGCCTGATCGAATTTTCCGACAGCGTAAAAAGCATTCTGAGCAAGAACGAGGACTCCAGAACCGACCTCGCCTAGTGCCGTGCGCTGGTCATTCGAAGACCCGTTTTCTCCATTCGTCAGCCACACCGTTTGTTCGACGGCCACCGGTCAGACGCTGGAAATCCTGGTGAGCCATGGCCGGTCACTCAAAGGAATGCACAGGTTTATTCCAGACCTGACGACCGGAGAAAGCGCATGACAACACTTTCCAACCTGCTCGACAACAAGGGTACACCGCTCGATAAACAGCACTTCACCTGGAAGGAAATGGCAGGCAAGCCCATCTCCAAACTGGATGACGATGCCTTCACCCGGGTACGGGTGATCCTCATGAACGGCGTGGAGTCCGACGCCTTGCGTCTCAAGCATTTCGGCTCCCGTTTTCACAAGGCGTTGCGCGATCCTCTGGCGCAGGTACGCCGTGCGGAGCAGCACCAGATGACCATGGTCAACTGGCTGCTGTCAGCGGACCACTCGCCGCTGGAAACCACGGTGGCCTACGAGCAGACGGCCATCGAAATCACCGCCGCCGTGGCGCAGACCGAGCCGGACCCTTATCAGGCGCAGACCTACCGCTTCGGACTGCTCGAGGTTTTCGATCACCTGTACCGTTATTCGGCGATGCTTGATCGCCTCTAAGGCAAGGATGCGAACAACATTCTTCAGGGCTACACCGACCTGGTGCCGGGGCGTCCGACCAGCGAGCATCATCGTGCGCCGCAGGATGACTTGCGTGAGAACTACCAGAAGGATCAGGCCGAGCTCATCACCAAGATCCATGCCGCGCTGATCACAGCAGCCGAATACCAGACCCATGACTATTACATGAACATCGGCCCGACCTTTGCCGACCCGGTGGCACGTGCGTTGTACGCTGAAATCGCCTCGGTGGAAGAAAAGCATGTCACCCAGTACGGCTCGCTTCAGGACCCGAGCGAGACCTTCATCGAGAAATGGCTGATCCATGAAGCCATGGAAGTCTACGCCTACGCCAGTTGTGCCGAGCAGGAAGACAATCCGCGCATCAAGGCGATGTGGGAACGCTTCGTCGATTATGAACTGGGGCATCTGAATCTGGCATGCGAGCTGTTCAAGAACCTTGAGCGCCGCGATCCGGCCGAAATCCTCGGCGGACAGCTACCCGAGATGATTGCGTTCAAAAGTCAGCGGGATTTCGTGCGCACCACACTGGCCGCAGAAGTCGATCTGCGGGCCCATGGGATCAATTACGTCAACAAGCAGGATGAAAATCAGGCATCGCTGGATTACCGCGCCCGCCTGAACGCACAAGGTGTTCCGGCGAGTGTGGCGTCCGCCGGATACAACTGGCAGCCCGGCACCGAACTGAACCACCCACTATAAGCACGCGGGGGAAACCGTCATGACGAGTCCTGAACTGAAACTTGGCCTCAACCGTACGCCTGTCCAGTTGTCGCCCGATGACACACAACGACAGATCGAAGCCACACAACGCTTCCCGGCCGATGTGCCCGGCAGCATCGAACAACTGACCGAAGAGCGCCAGCAAGCCATTCTCGACGCGGACACAGTGGGGTCCGTCCCGATTCCAGGCTCGCTGAAGGGCATGGTCAAAAGCGCCCTGGATAAACTGCGCGGCAAGAACCCGGAAGTGCTCATCGACAAACTGGGCGAGCGGCTGGCGTTCGAGCGCACCGGGGTGCGCATGTACGAAGCCATGATTGCCAAGGCCTTGTCGGCAAAGGGTGCGGACAGCGTGCTGGTCGATACCTTGCGACAGATCCAGAGCGAAGAGCATCAGCATATGGCGGTGCTGCGCAAGGCCATCGAAACCCTGGGTGGCGACCCTACTGCCATGACGCCCTGCGCAGACGTGGCCGCCGTCAAGTCGCAAGGCGTGATGCAGGTGCTGACCGACCCACGCACCACGACCTCGCAGTGCCTGAGCGCAATCCTGACCCTGGAGCTGGAAGACAACGACGCCTGGGCCATGTTGATTGAACTCACTCGCAAGGCCGGGCATCCGATGATTGCCGGCGACTTCGAACAGGCATTGCGCGAGGAAGAAGAGCATCTGAGTGCCATCCGCACGATCCTGAAAGAAAACCTGCTGGCTCAGGTCGACTGAACATGACCGGTGAAGGGCAATCCATGACTGCCCTTCATCGGCATAACAAGAGAAACAGCCTCATGAACATCCCTGCCCGTTTCGAATTCCATTACGTCCAGAATGGCGTAAAACAAAGCGTGACCATTCTCACAGACACGCTTTTCAAGAAGCCTGCGCCTGTCCTGTCTTTGCGGGCACAGCCGTCACCCGCTCTGAAGAAATCCGGCAAACGTTAGTCTGCAGGCCGCTCACCGCTGGACTCGATCTGCTCGGATGAATCAAGCAGTGCGGCGTCCGCTGGCGGCTGGTCGGCCTCCAGCGTCTTTTGTGCCTTGTCCCAGAACTTGAGGCGTTCACGTTCGCCCTCCGGACTGCCCGCCTGTTGCCACAGTTCATAGGCTTTCTGACGGACTTTTTCTTCGTCGACCATCTTTATTTCCTCCTTGCCTGACGTACGGTCGAGCCTTGAAGCAGGCCCTGTCAGGATGACCGAACGCTGATCTGGAAGTTGTGCATTCATGGCATCAGACCGACCACTGGATACACCGATTATCTTCCTCGGCCCACAGTCCATGACGCTCGTCAGGAGCGTGCATTCCATCCCATTGCCGCTCATACCTTTCGTCTTTCAATTAAACGAACTTGTACTTTTTTTGACAGCCCTATACAAAGGTGGACCGCAATATCACAGGGCCACTAGACACACCCATGACCAACTGAATCGATCCGAAATACATTCATCAATGCGGCACCCATGAGCAAGGACCAAGCCCGCTGGCAAACAAAAACAATGGTGCAGATCAAGGAGGATGATCGAGCAGTGCTACCCGGAGTTATCATGAACGAAAGATGTCAAATCGTGCCCTCCACCCTTCTGCAAAGACTGGCGAAGATAGACAGACTGCCCTGCCCTGCCCCGATCAGTCGGCAGCGGTGCAGGAACTTCGTGAACTGATCATCAGCCCCACACCCTTGCCACTCGACGACGACCTTCGTTACATCCTCGGCAGAGCCAACTTCAGCTGCATGTGCATTGCGCAGGGCCTGAGGCTGCTGGGTTATCAGATCCCGGAAAAATCCGAAGACGAACAGGCGGCGGCCATCCACTGGATGCTTTCCCACTACCTGCGCGATCCGGTGAACTGGCGACGCAACGCGTCGGATGAATTCCAGTGCGGTGCCAACCTTGAAGCACCGATACGACCCGGCTCACATCAGCCGGGTGTCTGATAAAGCGTGAAACCGCCCATCAGAAACGACAGGCATTGACCAGCGGTACACGACCGCGCCAAGGCTGGGCGCGTTCCAGTTGCGCGGCGAGTGCCAGCAGCGTGCTTTCCTCGCCGAACCGTCCGGCAAAGTGTGCGCCCATGGGCAAGCCCGCAGCGCTCCAGGACAGTGGCACTGACATCGCGGGTTGACCGCTGGCATTGAACAGCGCGGCAAAGGGCGAGTAGCGGTGAGAGCGCTCGATCATGTCGTCCAGGCTCAGGCTGATATCCGGGACGACCAGCTCACCGATGCGTGCTGGCTCACGCGTCAGGACCGGCGACAGAATCACATCGTAGTCCTGCATGAACGTTGCCAGTTGACGACCCAGTGCATGAACCCACTCAACAGCAGCAGCGTACCGAGCGCCGCTGACATTGCCCTTGTCGCGCAGAATGATCCGGGTGCGTGCTTCCAGTTCGGCGTCCTGCACATCGAAACCGCGCATGCGCCCCAGCAGGTCGACGTGATTGCGGGTGTTGGCACCGATGATGGTAAACACGTGATCCAGAAATTCCGGCAACACCACGGGCAGGCTGACCGGCTCGATTCGATGCCCGAGGGACTCGCACAATTGCGCCGCTTCGCGCACCGCTGCAAGGCTCTCGACCGAGGTGGGCCAGGTGCCCGACTCCTCGATCAAGGCAATGCGCAAGGGTTCGGGATCACGTTGCACGGCGCTGACGTAAGGTGTGGTCTGAACAGGCGCCGCGTACGGCGCGCCAAGGTCCATGCCAGCCGTGGCGTCCAGCAAGGCGGCACTGTCACGCACCGACAAGGTGAGCGCATGTGCAGTGCTCATCCCGGCCCAGCCCTCGCCCACCATCGGACCGGAAGGCATCAGCCCGCGACTCGGCTTGAAGCCGAACACACCGCAGCACGATGCGGGCACCCTTAATGAACCACCTCCGTCGTTGCCGTGAGCAAAAGGCACCACCCGCGCCGCCACCAGTGCCGCAGCTCCGCCACTGGAACCGCCAGCACTGTGCTCAAGGTTCCACGGGTTACGGGTCGCGCCAAAGCGGGTGGATTCGGTGGAATAGGACGTACCGAATTCAGGTGCTGTCGTGGTTCCGACAAACACGCACGCGGCACGCCTCAGGCGACTGACCCCTTCGGCATCAAACGTGGCGCGAAACTCGCCCATGGACAATGAGCCGTTGCTCATGACAGCGCCGTTGACCGGCGAAAACAGATCCTTGATAAGCGTCGGCACGCCCGCAAAAACGCCCTGGCCATTTGCAGCGCTCAGCGCAGTGTCACGGGCCGAGTCGTACAGTCGCTCGGCGACGGCATTGAGCTGCGGCTCGACCTGCTCGATACGCTGGATAACGCCCTCCAGCAGATCGATCGGCTGGACCTCGCCACGCCTGACCCACTCGGCCAGCGCCGTACCGTCCTCCTCGTTCAACAACGTCTGAATGTCTTTCATGCGAAGCCCCTGATGGTTTGAGATCGAGCTGAAATGGAAGATGGCCGCTGACGCAACCGCATCAAAAACTGTGGCCGATCCGTAACGCCACGGTGTAGCCCTCGGAGCGGTTGCGCGCGCCGAACTCCTTGTAAAGGTGAAACCACGCCGCAGGCATGCCGGGCGTGAAGTAACTGATCGCAGGTCCTGCGGCGACAACCCGGGCGCGATTACCCGTTTCCAGACCAGGCGCATCGTCATCGGAGAACTGGCGGTAATAGAACCCGCCCAGCCCGAGTGTGAACGGACCCGCATGCTGACCCACTGCAAACTCGTGGCGGTATTCGACACCGCTCCTGTAGTCGGTCGCAGGGTTGCGGGTGTTGAAGTCAGTCTGAAAGCTGCTGGACACCTCGAAACCGCTGTCGGTTATGTACGTTGCGTTGACAGTGGGAGAAAAGGTCCAGTGGTTCAACCCCGGCGAGATCAGACGATTTCTGTCGTAGTCGCCGGTCGGTGCCTGAATCTGCAAGCGCGCGTTCACGAACAGGTTGGAGGATAGATCCCACTGCAGAATGAGCGGCGACACTGAGATATCGGCCATTCGGAACGGATCCGCCTTGAGGTCAAGTGGACCGCCAGGTGTCTGCACGCGAAACGAGGCATCCATCTGAAAGAACGGCACCGCCACGCTATAGCCGAAGCGCGCACCCAGCATTCGGTAATCGGTCATGCGAAAGTACGCTACGCCGATGGACAGAACGTCCAGGGAGAAGTTGTTATCCAGCGAACGGCCGTTGCGATCTTTCTGCACGTTGGCCGAATAGAACGCCACGCGCATGCCCAGCGTGCCCACCGGCGTCGCCGGAGGCAGTATGCCTGCGCCAAAATCGTAGACGCCGAAGGAGGTGGTAGGCGCGCCATTTTCTGTGGCCTGAACCGTGGCGCTCAGGCTCATCAGGCTGAGTGTCAGGCAGGTGAAGCGTCTGATCGTGAAATTATTGTTATGAGTCATTGCATGCCCCTGACCACGAAGGTGGTGGAGCCATGCTATTCAGCCAGGCTTTTTGCCGTTATCCGTTTTCAGCAAAGATGCGTGCGCTGTAATGTCTGCGACGGTGTTTCCCCAAAGAGCGTCCGGTAGTCACTGGAAAAACGGCTCAAGTGCCAGAATCCCCAGCGCGCTGCGACGGTCTGTACTCGTTCGATCCGGCTGCTTTCACGCAACTCGCGCCTGACTGCGTTAAGACGCAACGTGCGCAGATAGGCAACAGGATTGATGCCCAGCGTTTCCTGAAAGCAGTACTGAAGTTTGCGGCGGCTGGTGCCAATGTGGTTGCACACATCCAGAATCGACAATGGCTCGTCCAGATGCGCCAGAACATAATCCCGCGCCCGGTCGACCATTCTCTTTCGCGCCGTGGTATTGAGAGGCGGCGCCTGATCGGGTGCCACCAGTTCCAGCACCTGCAACATGACAGCATCCCTCAGGCCACGACGGATCGAATCGTGCTCAAGCTTCTCCAGACACGCCTGCTCACCGTTCAACAGGTTATCGAACAGCGCAGCGAACCTCGTCCGGACCGTTGGATCGGTCAAACGGTAACACTTGGGAAGATCGGTAATCTCAAAACGACTGCCCTGACGCTCCAACGCGTGCGCCAAGGCCCCCTCTTCGATCGCCACGCCCAGTGCATCCAGTTGCAGCGGCGTGCTCAACTCGGGAAGATTCTCGCCATGCGCGACGATCAGACTGGGTTCCTGAAGCGTATGCCCGGCGCAGAATGCCGGACCGCTGGCGCTCAAGGGCAACGCAAAAACAATCGCGCCCTTCCAGGCCATGCCACTCTTGGCCAGCGCCTGATTGGAGCGGTCGCGGACCAGTTGCAGCCAGTCCGACCGAAACTCCGTCAGCTCGCCTTCAAAGCCACCGGGCGTCACTTGATCGTAACGAACCTGCCACCCACCGAGGTTGCGACCGTGCTCGTCGATGTCGCAGGTCTGGAAATGCTGCAGGTGAGGCGCGGTCTGTATCGCTACATTATTGTTATTCATCGGCCCTGCCCTTAATGCGTTTCAAGGTCACTAGGTTGAAAGGAGGCAAATTTTGTTCCGGTGCGGTAGCGGCTGGGTGATTTGTGCCGAATACGGCTAGGGCTCGTGGGGTAAATCAGCGGGACGTTGTGCTGGAACGCTCACTCTCTTTGCCCTTTTTACCCTCACCCCTGTGCCGAAAAAACATCCGCCGATAATCCGAAGGCGACGTGCCCAACTGCACGCTGAACTGTTGCCGCAAAGACAGCGGTGTGCCAAACCCTGCCTCCCCCGCGATGCATTCGATAGGCAGATCAGTCGTTTCCAGTAACTGCTGTGCCTTGGAAACGCGCTCTGCATTCAGCCAGTGGGAGACCGTACTTCCGGTCGCATCCTTGAAGCGGCGTGTGAAAGTACGTCGGCTCATCCGCGCCTTTTCAGCCAGAACGTCCAGCGACAGGTCATTGCCCAGATTGAGCCGCGCCCACGCGAGCACTTCTGACAGATGAGTTTGGGACGCCAGTTGCGGGACAGGGTTTTCCACGTACTGCGCCTGCCCGCCCTGCCTGTGTGGAGGTGTCACCAGCAGCCTGGCGGTGCGATTCGCCGCATCGGCACCGTGACGTTCACGTATCAGGTGCAGGCAGCAGTCGATGGCAGCCATGGTTCCGGCGGACGTCATGATGTTGTCTGCACTGACGTACAGCACATCGGGCCGAAAACGCGCTGCGGGGAAACGCTGTGCAAAGACGTCGCGAGCAATCCAATGCGTCGTCGCTTCCTTGCCGTCGAGCAAACCGGCATCACCAAGCACGAACGAGCCCAGGCACAACCCTACGATCAGCTTGCCCTGGGCATTGGCATCCTGAAGCGCCTTGATGAGCGATGCAGAAGCAGGCTCAAGGTCATCGCCCCAGGCCGGAATGATGATGACGTCGGAACTGTCCATCAACTCAAGCCCTTGCTCCACAGCGATGTCCAGGCCCTGGTCACTGCGGACCATGCCCGGCACCTGCGCACAGTAGTTGATCTCGTACCGGGGCTCATCGGGGGCGACTTCGACAGCACCCAGCACAATCCCCGGGACGGACAGGTGAAACAGGCTTACGCCTTCAAAAGCCAGAACGGCAACGCGTATGGGTGACATGGCGCAATCTCTGGCTGAATTCGAGTTGGCCCAATTTTATCTAATTATGTCATTAAGGCCACTGTTGAATTCTCGAGCATTTGCCAACAATGCAGTTCGTTGCAATTCCATACCCCGCCATTCACTCGATTGGAGTCCGCTCATGAAACCAGGCCTTATTGTTGTAGATCTTCAGAACGAGTACCTGCCCACCGGCAAGCTGCCGTTGACCGGCATTGAAGCGGCGGTTGCCAATGCCGTCCGAGTGATCGCGCATGCCAGAAGCGCCGGCGTTCCGGTGTTTCACATTCGCCATGAGTCCGAGGGTGAAGGTGCCGGGATCTTCGTCAAAGGCTCGAACGGTGCAGAAATTCAGCACGCCGTTGCGCCGCAAGGCGAAGAAACGGTGACGGTCAAGAAACACATCAACGCTTTTCGGGAAACCGATCTCAAGCATCAACTGAAGACGTTCGGTGTTCAGGAAGTCGTGGTGATCGGCGCGATGAGCCATATGTGCATCGACGCCGTGGTGCGTGCAGCAGCAGACATGGGTTATCCCGTGACCGTACTCCACGACGCCTGCGCGACGCTGGACCTGAGCTACAACGGCGTGAATGTACCTTCGGCTCAGGTGCATGCTGCGATGATGGCGGCGTTCGAATTCGGCTATGCCACGGTCAAATCCGTCGACGATTACCTTTCTGCCTGAAACCCGCAGTGTGAAGCGCCCGGAGATGTCCGGGCGTTTCGCTTTCACGGACGAATTCAACCACGCGGCGGCTCTTGTCGTTATACGCGCGTCCTCATGAAGAAATACGATGATGATCGTTCCTACGCTCTGCGCTCATCGTTATACACAAGTCCGCAAGACGCGAAAAACGGGGAGTAAAACGAAAGTGACTGACTGAATGCATACCCCGTGGGAGGCGGCTTGCCGGCGATGCTTTTTCTGACGCGACCTATCAGTGACTGAACGGACGCCATCGCCGGCAAGCCGCCTCCCACAGTCCGTGGTCGCAGTAAGACTCAGGTATAACGCTGAGCACAAGCATGGGCATGATCGGCGTGCTTGAGATCACGCTGATCGTTCCTACGCTCCGCGTGGGAATGCCGCTCAGGACGCTCCGCGTCCGCTCTTGAATGTGGCGCAGATGCGTGGCCAAGCTCCGCCGTTATCCACGCCATGCGCTCGGCTCACTGAATCCTCAGTCCGTGCCATTTGTGACGCGGAGCGTCACGGGAGGCATACCCACGCGGAGCATGGGCACGATCAGTGTTGAGGCGGACTTAGGTATTACGACGAGCGCGGCGGCTTGGGGAACTCACCCCGGACCTGTTCGTAAGCCTGCGCCACCCGCAACGCCAGTGCGTCCTGAAAGCGTGGTGCGACGATCATCATGGCTACCGGCAAACCGTCGGCCAATCCGGCGGGAATCGACGTTGCCGGGTGGCCGGTGATGTCGAACGGTGCGGTATTGGCAAGCATGTTCAGTGCGCTGTGTACGTATTCCTCGATGGGTGCGTCCGGTGCGGTCAAGGGCGTCGCCACGAACGGCATGGTCGGCATCACCAGCACGTCGAATGACTTGAACGCTTCGTCATACTGACGCGTGAGTTCCGGCACCAGCATGCGCGCCTTGGCGTAGCTGGCGCCATGCAGGTTCTTCAGGCTGTAGTGACCGGTCAACGCCACGGCGCGCACACTGTGCGACAGCGAGTTGGCGTGTTCGCGGCGTTTGGCGCCGTAATAACTCATGATGTCCGGATCGTAGTAACCATCGACGTTCATGCCATAGCCGTTGCCTTGCAGCATCTGGTACGCAGCGCCGTCGGTGGCGATCACGTTCCACATGTCCAGCGCGACACCCGAATGCCATGGCGCACTGGCTTCGCCGACAATCGCGCCGAGGCTTTCAAGCTGCGCGACGGCAGCTTTGACCAATGTGTCCACCTGCGGCTCGGACATGCCGGGAATCGCGAAACCTTCACGCAGCAGACCGATTTTCAAGCCGGCAACGCCTTGATCCAGGGTCGCGAGGCAATTGACTGCGGGCGGATTTTTCTGCCGCGAATCCAGCCCGTCGGCGCCTGCGATCACATCCAGCATCAAGGCGCAGTCGCGCACGGTGTTGGCCATCGGGCCGACGTGGTCGATGGTCCGCTCGATGGGAAACGCGCCAGTGTAAGGCACCAGGCTGTAGGTCGGTTTGTGGCCGACGATGCCACTCCAGGCCGACGGCATGCGGATCGATCCGCCCTGATCGCCACCAATGGCCATGTCGACTTCGCCAAGAGAAACCAGTACCGCGCTGCCGCTGGACGAGCCGCCCGCGTTGCGGGTCATGTCCCACGGATTCTTCACCGCACCACTGGCGGAGGTGAAGCTGGCACCGGAAAAGCACAGGTCTTCGCACACCGATTTGCCAACCACTGTGGCGCCCGCTGCCAGCAGGCGTTTGACCACGGTGGCGTCTTCGGACGGCACGTAGCCTTCCAGGCTCAACGAGCCATTGGCCATGGGCACGCCTGCGACCGAGACGTTGTCCTTGATGACCACGGTCCGGCCCTTCAACGGACCTTCGGCGGCCCCCGTGATGTGGGTTTTCACGTACCAGGCGGCGTGCAGGTTTTCGGCGGGCAGCGGCTTGCTGTGTTCGCGCAGCGGTGTCGGCTGAGCGACATGGGCAGCGTACAGCGCATCAATGGCTTCGTAGGAATTCAGGCTCTTGTCAGCGAGGTTCAGGTACGCCTGCATCTGGCTGTCGGACAGGTCGTAGCCATGGTCCTGGGCGGCAAGAAGAAAGTCGGCATTTTCAGGGCGTTTGATGGACATGATGTTCTCCAGATGACGGTAGGAGCCGCCGGTGCCGAGTGCACGGGCTCAAGCTCGTTCCGGAGGACGCCGTTGTCCATGCCGGTCGCCACGCGGTGCTCCATACCTGCCGGTTCAGGGCGTATGGCAAACGTCCACGCAGAAGAGGATCAGGCGTTATGGCCTGACGCTCAACAAATGATCAGGAGCAGGCCTGTTGAAACAACTCGTGGGCTTTCACCAGCGCCTCGGCAATTTTCTCTACCGGTTCGCGCTTGCTCATGGCCTGATCACGCAGTGCGTTGTAGGCGTCGATTTCCGACAGCCCCTTGGTTTCCATCAGGATGATTTTCGCCTGCTGCACAGTCCGCATGACCGCCATACGTCCTTCCAGACGCTTGACGTGCTTCTCCCGTTCGCGGGTCTTGCGCGCATGGCTCAGGGTGAGGGTCAGCGCGGTGAGCAGTCCGAAGGATCTGACGGGTGACGGAATCACCGAGCAGGCGTTCAACTGGACCAGCGCCTCGACGATAATCGGGTTCTCGTAAGCGATCACCGGAATGATCGGCGGGGTCGCGCTGTGCAGCAGCCAGGGCGTATTGGTCGACAGGCTTTCCGGCGATATCGCCAGCACGATCACATCCGCCTCACTGTGCAGGCGTTCAGGGATCGGCCATTGCACACGCACCTGACAGCCGATGCGCTGCAATTGCGCGATCAGGTTGCGCCCGTCTTCGTCATCCGGGTGCATCACCAGCACGCTGATGTCACGCAGGTCCTTGATGCCGCCTGCGCTGTCGTTGCGCAGGCGTTTCTTGGCAGCACGCAGGGTCATGGACGCCTCCCGGCCAGACCGGACCAGCCACTGAAATCGGGCGCAATGGCATAGGGGTCGGGTTTGAGCGCCTTCTGGCTCTCGTAAAGAATGTCGAACTGACCGTCGGCGTTGGCGCGTCCGATCCGTGAGTACAGGTAGGTGTGGTGGTTGTTTTCATCGATTCTCACTCGTCCTTGAGGCGCGTCGAATTCCAGACCGCGCATGGTCTGCAGCACCGCTTCCACCTCAGTGCTGCCGGCACGGCTGATGGCCTTGGCCAGCAGGTGCACTTGAAAATACGCCGCTTCCCAGCAGCGGTCGGTCACTTGGTGCTGGCCGAACAGCTCGCGGTATTCGGCGATGCACTGGCGATTGAGCGGTGTGTCGATGGACTGGAAATAACTCGCCGCCGAGATATGGCCGGTGCCCAAATGCACGCCCATCTGTTGAATGTCGGTTTCGCTGGTGGTGACGCTGGCAATCGGCATGGCAGCCGGATCGAAGCCTGCATCGGCGTAGGCCTGATACAGATGGGCCATGGTCTCGCCAACCACTGTGGAGAAGATGAACGAGGGTTTGAGTTCCCGCGCCTTGATCATCAGTCTGGCGAAATCTTCAGGACGGGCGTTCTTGAGCGGCAGGTAATACTCGCCCAGTTTCTGCCCGCCGCGCTCGTACAGCAGGTCGCTCATCAGGCGGTTGGTTTCGTACGGATAGACGTATTCGGAGCCGATCATCAGCACGCGGTTGCCAAAGTGCTCGAACATGTAATTGCCCAACGGCACGGCATTGTGATTGGGCGTGGCACCGGTGTAGATAATGTTGCGTGAGTATTCAAAGCCCTCGTAGTACACGGGGTATAGCAGCAAGGCATCGTAACGCTCGACGACCGGCAATACCGCCTTGCGCGCGGCCGAGGTGTAGCAGCCGAAAAAGAACTTCAGCTTCTCTTCGCGAATCAGCGACTCGACATGCATGGCAAACAGCGCAGGCGTGGAATCGGGGTTGCGGGTAATCATTTCCAATGGCCGGCCATCCACACCACCGGCTGCGTTGATCTGCTCAATGGCGAACTGCGCGCCGCGCATCGTCGAGCATTCGCCTGCGGCCGTGACCCCGGTGTTTGAAAACAGACCGCCTATGCGGATCGACTGGTCAACCATGCCAATAAACCTTGTTCAGCGTGAGATGAGACGCCCGCCTTTGGCCGGGGTCCTGGGGTTCATGCATAAAAGGGCTGAGCGAAAACCGCGAGGTTCAGCGGTGGCTCTCAGGCGGTTGTGCCTGGGCTGGCGTGACAACAGTGTCAGGGCCAGCGCATGCGAGGGGCCTTCCACACCTGCCGGGGATGGGCGTGTGACAAGGGACCCTGCGAGGGTGTCGTTCAAGCCCATGCAGGGAGCGGGCCAGCGTGCACACGATCAATAATCGACAGCAAATGCACGGACTGGCATACGTGTCCGGTCACGTTTTTGGTGCGTGCCGCCCTGCTCTCGCGCCAAAGCGGCGCAGGCCCTTGCGCGCGTGCAATTAATGAAGGGGCGCTCTGGCAACGCGCTGCAAAGCAAGCCATCGCCGGTATTTGGCACTTGGCACCGGCCTTGCTATGACCTTTCAGAGACATCGCGCCAGCTGCCTGCCCTACGCCCTCATGGCAAGTAAGGAGACACCTCGCGTACGACTGGATCGGACATCGTCTGTCCCGCCAGATTCGGCACAAAAGCCTGACCTTCCGCCTGTTCGCAGGACGGAATGTCGGGCTTTTTTTATTCCTGGGAGAGAAGTGAATGCACAACGACAAACGCCGTTTGATCAAGCATGCGCTGTTGCTGAGCGCCATGAGCCTGCTGCCGTTTTCCCTGATCGGTCAGGCGCACGCAGCCGAGACCGTGAAAGTGGGGATCATCCACTCGCTCACCGGCACCATGGCCATCAGTGAAGCCTCGGTGGTGGACGCCGAAAAACTGGCCATCGACGAAATCAACGCCAGCGGTGGCGTACTGGGCAAGACCATCGAACCGATCGTCGAAGACGGTGCCAGTGACTGGCCTACCTTCGCCGAAAAGGCGCGCAAGCTGCTGGAAAACGACAAGGTCGCGGTGACCTTCGGCGCGTTCACCTCTGCTTCACGCAAGGCTGTGCTGCCGGTCTTCGAACGCAACAAGGGCCTGCTCTACTACCCGACCTTCTACGAGGGTCTGGAAAAATCCCCGGCGATTATCTACACCGGCGCCGAGGCCTCGCAGCAGACCTTGGCAGCCGTCACCTGGCTGATGGCCAACAAGGGCAAAAGCGTCTATCTGGTCGGCTCGGACTACATCTGGCCACGCACCACCAACAAGCTGGCGCGCGTGTCGGTGACCAAGCAAGGCGGCTCGATTGTCGGCGAGGATTACCTGCCACTGGGCGCCATCGAGTTCTCCTCGGTGATCAACAAGATCAAGGTCGCCAAGCCTGACATCGTGATTTCCACCATCGTCGGCGGCTCCAACGTGGCGTTCTACAAACAGCTCAAGGCCGCCGGGATCGACAGCAGCAACCAGACCCTGATGGCGCTCGCCGTGACGGAAGAAGAAGTCACCGGTATCGGCGCCGAAAACCTCACCGGTTTCCTGACCTGCATGAGCTACTTTCAGAGTCTGAAAAACCCGGTCAACGAAAAATTCGTTCAGGCGTTCAAGACCCGTTATGGCCAGCAACGCGTGATCGGCGACCCGATGGCAGCCGCCTACACCGCTGTGTACCTGTGGAAAAAAGCCGTCGAGAAAGCGGGCAGTTTCGACGTGCCGAACGTCATTGCAGCGTCCTCGGAGATGGAACTGGATGCGCCTGAAGGCGAGATCAAGGTGCACAAGGACAACCATCACCTGTGGAAACGCGCACGCATCGGCACCCTCAACGCGCAGGGTCAGGTCGACGTGATCTACGAGTCCGCGCCCATCGAGCCCAACCCGTTCCCGAAACTCTGACACCTGCGCGGGCGTGAGCCAATCCACGCCCGCCTCTTTCAACCTTCAGCGACAGGTGGCGACGCCATGACTTTCGATACGCTGGTAATGCAAGTCTTCAGCGGGTTCTCGCTGTTCTCGGTGCTGGTGCTCATGGCACTGGGGCTGACCATCGTGTTCGGCCTGATGGGCGTGATCAACATGGCCCACGGCGAACTGATGGCAATGGGCGCGTACATGACCTACGTCACGTCGGTGGTGTTTCAGCGCTACCTGCCCGAACTCATGGGCTGGTACTTCATCGTCGCGATCGGCGTCGCCTTCCTGGTGACCTTCGCCTTTGGCTTTCTGCTTGAACGCTGTTTTATCCGTTTCATGTACAACCGCCCGCTGGACACCCTGCTGGCAACCTGGGGGCTGTCGCTGGTGTTGCAACAGGTCTTTCGTCAGGTCTTCGGCCCCAAGGAAGTCAGCGTGCCGACCGTGCAATGGCTGCAGGGCGCGTGGAAAGTCAGCGAAGGCCTGGAGCTGCCGATCAACCGGATTTTCATCATCGGTCTGACGTTCGTCATTGCCGCTGCCGTTTTCCTGTTTCTCTACCGCAGCCGCTGGGGCCTGCGCATCCGCGCTGTGACCCAGAACCGCGCCATGGCCGGTGCTGCGGGGATCAATACCGCACGGGTGGATTCGGTGACCTTCGCGCTGGGTTGCGGGCTGGCCGGCATCGCCGGGAGTTCGTTCACCATGCTCGCCTCCACCGGCCCGGTCAGCGGCCAGCAATACCTGGTCGACACCTTCATCGTGGTCGTGTTCGGCGGCGTCGAAAGCCTGCTGGGCACCTTCCTGTCGGCCTTCGCCATCGGCCAGACGCAGATATCGCTGGAATACCTCACCACCGGTTCCATGGCCAAGGCCATGACCCTGCTGGTGGTGATCGTGCTGCTGTTCTTCCGCCCCAACGGCCTGTTCGCCACGAAAGTGAGACGTTGAGATGAATGACATGACTGAAAAGCCGCCAGCCCTGCCCCGCACAACGAGCTCCCGCCCCGCCTGGCTCAGTGGCGGCTGGCTGGCACTGCTGGAGCGCTACAGCCTCATCTGGCTCTCGGTTCTGCTACTGGTGGTGTTGCCGTTGTGCCTGGGCGACTTCCGTCTGGGGCTCGCAGGCAAATACCTGAGCCTGGGATTCTGCGCAGTCGGCATGGTGATGATCTGGGGCTACGGCGGCATCCTCAGTCTCGGCCAGGGGATCTTCTTCGGCCTGGGCAGTTACATGATGGCGATGTACCTGAAACTCGAAGCCACCGCCACGGACGAGGCCGCCAGCGCCCTCGCCGCCTTCTACGGCTCGGCGCTGCCCGACTTCATGATCTGGAACAGCGTCGAGTCGCTGCCGTGGTGGTGGAAACCATTCGAGTCGGCAACCTTCACGCTGGTGGCGATCCTGATTCTTCCGGCGTTGCTGGCGTTCCTGTTCAGCTACGCCTACTTCAAGAAACGCGTAGGCGGCGTGTACTTCTCGATCATCACCCTGTCGCTGGCTTCGATCATGTCGATCATGATCATCGGTCAACAAGGCTACACCGGCGGGGTCAACGGCCTGACCGATTTCAAGACAGTGTTCGGCCTGAGCCTGCAAACGCCGCAGACGCCCTGGATCCTGTACCTGATCACCACCCTGCTGTTGCTGGCCTGCGTCGCGATGTGCGGCTTCATTCTGCGCAGCCGTCTGGGCAAGGTGATCGTGGCGATCCGCGACCGCGAAGACCGGGTGCGTTTCTCCGGCTACAACACCGCCCTGTTCAAGGCCTTTATCTTTGCCGTCGCCGCGCTGATCTCGGCGCTGGGCGGGGTGATGTTCACCCTGCAGGTCGGTCTGGCATCGCCCTCGCTGGTGGGCATCATTCCCTCGACTGAAATCGTCATCTACGCAGCGCTGGGCGGACGCTTATCGCTGGTCGGTGCGGTGTACGGCACGCTGTTGATCGGCACGGCGAAAACCTACCTCTCGGAGAACTTCGTCAGCTTCTGGCAGTACTTCATCGGCTTTCTGTTCATGGGCGTGGTGCTGTTCCTGCCCGCAGGCCTGGCCGGTCTGCTGCAACGACTGAACAACAAGGAGGCGAACTGATGGGCGCGCTGCTACTGAGTGTCGAAGACCTGACGGTGTCGTTTGACGGTTTCAAGGCCGTGGACAACCTCAATTTCTATGTCGAAGAAAACCAGGTGCATGTGGTGATCGGCCCGAACGGCGCAGGCAAGACCACGCTGCTGGACATGATCTGCGGCAAGACCCGACCGAGCGCCGGGAGCATTCGCTTCAAGGACCTGCAACTGGCGAACATGATCGAGTACCAGATCACCCGAGCGGGCGTCGGTCGCAAGTTCCAGAACCCGTCGGTGTACGAAGACCTGACCGTGCGCGAGAACCTGGACATTTCCTCGCCGGACAAACGCGGCATTTTCAACTGCCTGTTTGCGGGGAAGAACACCGCTTTGCAGGCCGAAATCGAGCAGACCGCCGAGATGATCTTTCTCAAGGACCAGTTGGGCCGCAAGGCCGGGCTGCTGTCCCACGGCCAGAAGCAGTGGCTGGAGATCGGCATGCTGCTGATGCAACGTCCGGAACTGCTGTTGCTGGACGAACCGGTGGCGGGCATGAGTGCAGGCGAGCGGGAGAAAACCGCAGGCCTGCTCAAGCTGATCGCCAAGGGCCGCGCAATGGTGATCATCGAGCACGACATGGAGTTCGTGAAGTCGGTGGCCGACAAGGTCACCGTGCTGCATCAGGGCAAAACCCTGGCCTACGGCTCGATGGATCAGGTGCAGAACGATCCTCGCGTCATCGACGTCTATCTGGGGCACTGAACATGCTGAATGTCACTGAACTGAACGTCTATTACGGCGACAGCCACGTGCTGCGCAACCTCAGCCTTGACCTTGCGCCGGGCGAATCGCTGGCGATCATGGGCCGCAACGGCATGGGCAAGACCACGCTACTGCGCAGTCTGGTAGGCATGCTGCCGACCCGCAGCGGCAGCATCAAGCTGGCCGGGCAGGAACTCACCGGCAGCAAGAGTTATGAGCGCGTTGCTGCAGGCGTCGGCTTCGTGCCACAGGGCCGAATGATTTTTCCGTACCTGAGCGTCGAGGAAAACATCCTCACCGGCATGCAGGGCGCGCCCGCTGCAGCGATTCCCGACTACATCTTCGAGTACTTCCCGGTGCTGTTCGAGATGCGCAGGCGCAAGGGCGGCAACCTCTCCGGCGGCCAGCAGCAACAACTCGCCATCGCTCGCGCACTGGTGTCCAACCCCAAGGTATTGATCCTCGACGAACCCACCGAAGGCATCCAGCCGTCGATCATCAAGGACATCGCCAAGGCCCTGAATCTGCTCAAGAAGGAACGTGGCTTTTCACTGATTGTGTCCGAGCAGGTGCTGTCGTTCGCCATGGCGGTGGCCGACCGTTACCTGATTATCGAAAAGGGCGAGTTCGTGCACAGCGAAGTCCGCGAAACCGTCGACCGCGAGCGCATCCTGCGTTACCTCACCATCTGAACCGGCACGGGAGACACGCCATGCTGATACTCGACCGCATCCTCGGCCAGGCCAGCGACCCGGCCCTCGCCGAGCAGCTTCATGAACTGAGCCACAACGGGCAGGTGGAGACCCTGAGCCTGTCCGGCAGTGACATCCAGCGCCATCGTCTGCGGCTGGCCAGCGACCGGGGCACCGACTGCGCGATTCGTCTGGAGCGGCATCAGCAACTGCGCAACGGCTCGGTGCTGATGCTCGACGGCCAGCGCGCCATCGTCGTGCAGATGCAGGATCAGCAGTACCTGAGCCTGCGGCCACGCGATGCAGCCGCAGCGCTGGAACTGGGTTACTTCGCAGGCAACATGCACTGGGCCGTGCGCTTTGCCGAGGACACCTTGCAGATCCCGCTCAGCGGGCCTGAAGCCGATTACCTGGAACGCCTGGCCCCCATGATCGCCGACGGCCGGGTGTCGCGCGCATGAACGACCTTCTCGACGACTTGGGCAGCGTCCTGCTGGCCCTGCAGCAGGCCGACAGTTTCTTCCCCACCGGCGCCGTGGCCTGGTCGTGGGGGCTGGAAACCCTCAAGGCGGACGGTCATCTGGGACCGATCGAACGAGTCCCGCCGCGACGCCGCCAGCGGGAAACACGTCCGGATCGCAGCGCTGAGGTGTGCGGTTTTGTCGAAGGTCAACTGCGTCACCGCTGGAACAGTTTTGACCGGGCGTTTCTGGTCGCCGCCTGGCAGTCGGCCGACGATCTGGAATATCTGATGACACTGGATGCGCAGGTCGAAGCGCTGACGATGGCCGAAGAGCTGCGCCAGGGTTCACGGCGTGTCGGCCAGGCGCTGCTGGGCGTTCATGTCGCGCTCGGCACACCCGGCGCGGCGCGCTATCAGCAGCAGGTGCTGGCCGGCGAAACGCCGGGGCATCTGCCGGTGTTGCAGGGGCTGATATGGAAACAGCTGGGCATGCAGCTTGAACATTGCCAGCTGGCGGCGGCCCACGGCCTGGGCACCGGACTGGTCAGCGCTGCCGTACGCCTTGGCGTCATGGGCCACATTGATGCTCAGCGGGTGCTGACCGCCATTCAACCTTTGATCACGCAACTGCTGGCGGACGCAGCGCCCGAGCCGGACAACGCCAGCGGCTTCACGCCGATGGCCGAGATCGCCGTGATGCGTCACGAAACGCAGGAATTACGCCTGTTTGCCAATTGATCACCTGCCCGCAGGAGCCATGCCATGCTGCTGACCCCCACCGAGCTTGAACGCCTCACGCTCTACACCGCTGCCGAACTGTCACGCAAACGTCGGGGCAAGGGCCTGCGCCTGAACTTTCCGGAAGCCTCGGCGCTGATCGCCGACGAAATTCTGGAAGGCGCCCGCGAGGGACGCAGCGTGGCCGAACTGATCGGCTTCGGTTCGACGATTCTCAACACTGATGACGTGATGCCCGGCGTTGCCGAGTTGCTGCCGGTGCTACAGGTCGAAGGTACGTTTCCGGACGGCACCAAACTGGTGACGGTTCATCAACCGATTCGCCCCGGCCGACTGCCGCTGGCGGAGATGCCTACGCCCGGCGAGATTATTGCGCCTGAAGGCGACATCCAGCTCAACGGCGGCCGACCCACTGCAACGCTGCGCGCCCTGAATACCGGCGACCGCCCCGTGCAGATCGGCAGCCACTACCACTTTTTCGAAGTCAACAAGGCGCTGGATTTCCCCCGCGACATCGCCTTCGGCATGCACCTGGACATTCCGGCCGGCACCGCTGTGCGTTTTGAACCCGGCGAACTGCGTGAGGTGCAACTGGTGCAGTTCGGCGGCACCGGCGACATTCACGGCTTCAGCGGCCTGACCAATGGCAACCTGCACGACCCGGCCTGCAAGCGCATGGCGCTGGACCGTGCGCGCGCCCAGCACTTCAAGGGAGCCTGACCCATGGCCACGATGACCCGCAAGGAATACGCCGCGATGTACGGCCCCACCAAGGGCGACGCGGTCCGGCTGGGTGATACCTCGCTGCTTGCCGAGGTCGAGTTCGACCACGCGGTACCCGGCGACGAATGCCTGCACGGCGGCGGCAAGACCCTGCGCGATGGCATGGGCCTGATGCCGGGCCACGACAGCGACGACGGCGCCCTCGACATGTTGATCTGCAACGCGCTGATCATCGATCCGGTGATCGGCATCGTCAAAGGCGACATCGGTATCAAGGACGGCAAGATCGTTGCCATCGGCAAGGCGGGCAACCCGCAGATCATGGACGGCGTGCACCCGAAACTCATCTGCGGCGTCGCCACCACCGTGCGCGATGCCGAAGGCCTGATCGTCACCCCCGGCGGCATCGATGTGCACGTGCATTTCGACTCGGCGCAGCTCTGCGACCACGCGCTGGCGGCCGGACTGACCACCTTGATCGGCGGCTCGCTGGGCCCGATCACCGTGGGCATCGACTGCGGCGGCGAGTGGAACGTGGGCAAGATGCTGCAGGCGTCCGAGCACTGGCCGATCAACTTCGGCTTTCTCGGACGCGGCAATTCGAGCAAGCCCGAATCACTGCTCGGGCAACTGCGCGGCGGCTGCCTGGGGCTGAAAATCCATGAGGACTGGGGCGCGATGCCTGCGGTGATCGACACCTGCCTGAAGGTCGCCGACGAATATGACTTTCAGGTGCAACTGCACACTGACACGCTTAACGAATCGGGTTTTCTGGAAGACACCCTGGCCGCCATCGGCGATCGCACCATCCACATGTACCACACCGAAGGCGCGGGCGGCGGGCATGCGCCGGACATCATCAGCGTGGCGGGCAAGCCGAACTGCATCCCCTCCTCCACCAACCCGACCAACCCTTACACGATCAACACCTTCGACGAACACCTGGACATGATCATGGTCTGCCACCACCTCAATCCGGACGTGCCGGAAGACGTAGCGTTCGCCGAATCCCGCGTGAGGCCGCAGACCATCGCTGCCGAAGACATCCTCCACGACACTGGCGCGATCTCGATTCTGGGCTCGGACAGCCAAGGCATGGGGCGCATCAACGAAGTCATCTGCCGCACCTGGCAACTGGCGTCGAAGATGAAGGATCAGCGCGGTCGCCTGCCGGAAGAAGCCACAGCGCTGGGCGACAATGAGCGCATCAAACGCTACATCGCCAAGTACACCATCAACGCTGCGCGCGTGTTCGGCATCGACAGCTACATCGGCTCGCTGGAGCCGGGCAAGCTGGCCGATCTGGTGATATGGCGGCCGGCCTTTTTCGGTATCAAGCCGGAACTGGTGATCAAAGGCGGTTTCATCGTGCACGGCGTGATGGGTGACTCGGCCGCCTCGCTCTACACCTGCGAACCGCTGGTGATGCGTCCGCAATGGGGCGCGTTCGGTGAAGCGAGCAAGGCGCTGTCGGTCAACTTCGTCAACCGGCTGGCCGTCGAAGCCGACACGGCCAGCAAACTGGGCCTCAAGAAAGCGCTGCTGCCCGCGTTCGGCACCCGCACCCTGCGCAAGTCCGACATGCTGCATAACGATGCCTGCCCGGACATTCGCGTCGACCCACAAACGTTCGACGTGTACGCCGACGGCGAGCGGCTGTTCTGTGATCCGGTCAGCGAAGTCCCGCTCGCTCAACGCTACATGCTGCGCTGAACCCATTTGCGAAGGAGCCTGATCATGAATCTGCCATTGAATGCGCCAACCCTGTCCACTTCACAGCCTCACCCCGGCGCTGCACGTGTCGGCATCGGTGGCCCGGTTGGCTCGGGCAAGACCCGTCTGCTGGAACAGTTGATTCCACGCTTCATCGCCCGCGGAATCGAACTGGCCGTCATCACCAATGACCTCGCAACCCGTGAGGACGCCGAACGCGTGCAGCGCAGCGGTCTGATCGACCCGATGCGAGTGCGCGCGGTGGAAACGGGTGCATGCCCGCATACAGCGATTCGGGAAGACCCGACACTCAATCTGCAAATGGCCGATGAGCTGGAAGCGCACTTCAAGAACCTCGATCTGGTGCTGATCGAATCTGGCGGCGACAACCTGGCTTCGACCTTCTCACTGGATCTGGTGGATTACTGGATCTTCGTCATCGACGTTGCCGGCGGTGATGATATTCCGCGCAAACGAGGGCCTGGCGTGCTGAGCTGCGATCTGCTGGTGGTCAACAAATACGATCTGGCGCCTTATGTCGGCGTCGATTTATCACGCATGCGGCGTGAATCTGCCGACGCACGCAACGGCCGCCCCGTGCTGTTCACCAACTGCAGCACCGGGGATGGCGTCGATGCAGTGGTCGAGGCGATCAGCCGTGCCGTGCTGTTCGACCGAGTATGAACGCCCGTCAACCCATCGAGCCCGTGCAGACGCGCCCTGCCGCACAGATCAGCTTCAGCAGAGCACCGTCGGGGATCAGCTACGTCTCGCGTCAGGAAGTGGGCTATCCCTTCCACTTGGGCCGGACCTTGAAACTGCCACAGGATCCACCCGGCATGGCCGCGGTCTATCTGCAATCCTGCTCGGGAGGACTGTTCGCCGGAGAGCACTTGCATCTGCGTCTGCACGCCGAGGCCGACACGCAAGTGCATGTCAGCACAGGCGCGGCAACCATCGTCCACAGCATGCTCGAACAACCCGCACGCCAGACCGTCGCGCTGGTAGCCGAATCCGGCGCGTTGCTCGAATACCTGCCGATGGCAACCATCCTGTTCCCCCAGGCACGCCTGCACAGCCAGGTGCTGGTGACCTTGCACCCTGACGCTCACGTCCTGCTCTGCGATGCATTCTGCGTGCACACCCCCCACGGCACAGACGGACTGCCAAGCTATTACCGCGCCGATCTTGAAGTACGTTGCCCAGCTGGGCGGCTCTTGGCCGGAGACAGGCTGGCCCTGACCGGCGAAGACCTGCAACGTCGCCTGCCGGGTGTCAGCGGCCCATTTGAAGCCGTCGCCACTTTCATGCTGCTCAGCCACGGGCTGCCATTAGAAGAGATAAAGACGGGGTTGCGAGAGGCGTTACGCGGGCTAACTGACAGCTACGTGGGGGTCAGTGCCTTGCCGAGTGATTGCGGGGTATCGGTGAGAATAACGGGCACTAATGCGATGGTGTTGCGCCAGGCCCTGCACCTCGCCTGGGCGACTGCCCGCCTGCATCTGACAGGCGTTGCGCCACAGGTGCGGCGCAAGTGAGGCCTGGTTTGTGAAACCTCGGAAAGCTATCTTGTTACATTCCGACACTCACTCCATAATCGCGCACCCTCTATTCACGGGCGCTGTGCAAGCGACCTGTATGAATTGCCCTCTCATCAGGCGAAACGTCGGTCGGCTGACAAGCGACTGACTGGCAAAATTTCACCATGCCGCTCTCAGGAAACCTCATGTACAGAAAACTTACCGCATTTGTTGCAATGGCTATCGGCCTGGCTTCGCTTGCAGGATGCGGCGACACGCAAGAAAGCAAAGCTGCCAACCGGTCTGCGACAGACAAATGCTTTGTCGACGCCATCGGCGGAAAAGGCGACG
The DNA here is from genome assembly GCF_900184295.1 of Pseudomonas viridiflava. Classification (NCBI taxonomy): domain Bacteria; kingdom Pseudomonadati; phylum Pseudomonadota; class Gammaproteobacteria; order Pseudomonadales; family Pseudomonadaceae; genus Pseudomonas; species Pseudomonas viridiflava. Next base: position 2,376,865 of record NZ_LT855380.1, on the reverse strand, counting down.
CGACCGTCTACGTCAAGCGAGGTACGGTCATGGTCTCTGGCTGGGCCGTTGACACGCAGAAACAGGCGTCACCGACTGAGTTGAGGCTTCGTCTCACAGGTGCGCAAGGCGCCCCTCATACCTTCGAGAAGCCCGCTCAGGTAGATCGGCCGGATATCGTCAAAGTCTTTAATAACGAAAAACTGCTCAAGACGGGCTTCAATTTCACTGTCGATCTGTCTGGCCTGGACACAGGGGCCTACGGCATCATTCTGGAAATGCCGGATGGCAGTTCATTGCTGATGTGTCAGCCTAAAAAAATCATTGTTGTTCAGTAGCCGGTAAAAGCGTTGCCGCAGAACGTGTGAAACTCGCTGGACATGAAAAAGCCCATCTCAGGATGGGCTTTTTCGTTTGATGCACGTTTTATGAGGCGAGTGGTGGTGAGGTCTTTCACGTTTGACCCGGTGACTCGTGTTTACTTTGGAAACACACAGTCCTTGAACATCGGCGTCTTGGCCAAGTCGCCAGTCCCCGTACAGACAACAGAAACCTCTGCCCCCTTCTTCAGCGCCGCAATCGATGACAAGTGAGACTTGCCGAACTTGAACTGCGGCGCCAGCATCCTGTTGTGTCCAGCCAATATCAGGTACGGATACCCCATGAAGTCGGTATTTATGTCCAGGATGCGACCGGTCACTTGCACGCGCTTGTCTTTGTACAGCATGTCCGCCGCTACGGTATTTTCATCGTACCCGGTCGATACTTGTAGGGCCGTGTAGGCTTTTACAGGTTCTGCAACGGGTTCGGCAGTTGCCTGAGCGACAGGTTTGGCCGCTGGAGCCGGGGCTGGAGCTGGGGCTGTCGCAAGAACAGGAGCAACTTCAGCAGGGGTTGCGGGCGACGCTGCGGGGGCTACGGCAACGGCCGGAGCAACGGAAGCTGATGAATCACGATTGGCAGGCTTGTGTAAGACCAGGGAAATAATCATCCAGAGCGCCATCCACCCGAAGCCAATCAGCCTGGCTTTTTTTGTATGCCCTTTACGCAGCAGCAGCCAGGCGAAGAACTGAGGCATCAGCGCAATCAGGATTCCCAGAATGATTCCGACCTTGCGGGGTGAAGACGGGACTTTCATTTCGTTCATTTCGCTTTCCATGACGATCAAATAACGCGGCATCCTGAACAGATCTGTACCAAATTGCCACTGACTAACGGTGCGTAGGGTATCGACTGTAATCGCTTGAACTTGATAGGTTTTTTCGAATTCCAGGTTTGCGCGCGCATTGACAAGGGGAAAATCTGGTGTGATGCATCTGATCATCTGACGCGATCCTGACCGCTGCGAGATACTCAGGCCACATCAGGTTCAAGCGTCAGGTTCTGTGGCCGAGTGGCATCCACCAGCCATTCGAGCGCCGTTTTGCGGCGGTACTTCTTCATCTCGAAATCATGACTGCGATACGCCAGTTACATGCATTCCTTGCACAAGTGGAGCAGGCCGGTATACCCAACCGTACCGATCTGCCACGGCGACTTCTGTGTGGTTCAAGCCGCCGGGAGCCGGCAGACGGACCTGCATCGGCTGGCTTCACTTCGGACATGACTGAGGCTCCGGCAGTTGCAACGGGGTCTTGATCGGGTATTCGGGGCTGCCGTAGGCGTAGCAGGACGTCGTGACCTGAAGTTCATCACAGGGCAGGAAATGCACGGTGAGGCCGCAGACGTTCTGGTTGGTGTAGTCGGGGACGGGGACTGTTTTGGTGTGTTGGCGTTTTTGGGCATTGATTTTTTCAACCCAAGTTAAGTATCTGGGCCAGTCGGCGTAGCCAGGAGAGTCGGATGCATAAGCGACACCAGTCTCCCAATCAACCCGCACCGTCATCCCCGGCTCCCAGCGCGACGGCGCGACATAGCAGCAACCGCCCCCGCCCCCCTGATACGGACCGATGATGTCGATACCCGAACGGCCATCGACGCTGAATCGGTTGATCGCCCAGTGGGTGTGGTTGATGGCTTCAAGGGTACTGGCCTGCGCGCCCTGTGCGAGCGCGACTCCGGCCACGCCGCACAGTGCCGTCATGAGCATCTGGCAGGAAACGCCCCCGGCAAGGAGCGAACGGCTTTGCCGCAGACATGGCCGAGACAACCGGAGGCTGATCTGTCTTATTTTGGACATGACTGAGGCTCCGGCAGGTGCAACGGGGTCTTGATCGGGTATTCGGGGCTGCCGTAGGCGTAGCAGGACGTCGTGACCTGAAGTTCATCGCAAGGCAGGAAATGCACGGTGAGGCCACAGACGTTCTGCCCGGTGTAGTCGGGGACGGGGACTGTTTTGGTGTGTTGGCGTTTTTGGGAATCAATTTTATCTAGCCATGCATCGTACTTAGCCTCATCAGACAGACCAGGATTATCGTAGGAGTAGGCCATACCGCTCTCCCAATCAACACGCACAGTCGTCCCCGGCTGCCAATGAGTTGGCGCGACATAACAACAACCGCCCCCACCGCCCTGATACGGACCGATGATGTCGATACCCGAACGGCCATCGACGCTGAACCGGTTGATGGCCCAGTGGGTGTGGTTGATGGCTTCAAGGGTGCTGGCCATAGCATTTTGCACAAGCAAGGCCCCGATCAGGCCACAAAGTGCCGTGATCGGCCCACGGCAGGAATTGAGCCTCGACAGAGTCTTCATTCCTGGAGCAGATGTCTTAAAAACGGGCTCAGGAAGGCGCATTGTTCACCTCGCCAAGCTTCGCGTAATAGGCGTCCCAGCTCGCATTGATGGCTTCGTGAACCTCGGCGAGGCGTTGCGCATCCATGGCTGGCGGTCGAGGGGCAACGGCAGGTGTCGAAACAGGAAAAGGCGTACCGGCGGCGAGCAACGCTTTCCGCGTCTCGTGATTCAGCGCCAGCTCCCGTCTACTCGCTTCACCGAAGAACACCATGCGCTCGCGGAAATAGCTGCCCATCGGCTCTCGCCCGAAGGAATAGAGGAACCACGCCCGGGAGTCGTGCACCTGTTCGTCGAGCAGCGCCCGCAACAGCCCCGTCGGCTGGGTGGCATTGACGGTTTCGTTGACGGAGCCCCGGTTGTTTTCGTCGGCATGGTTGTGCCAAGGCCCCGGTGCCGGAAACAGTTCGCTTACCCTGGCGCGCCCGGCCGCTTTCATCTGTCGGCACTCGACCCGAGCGTCAGCGGTGATGATGCGCAGAACCACCTCGGGCGGAGCGTTTGCCGGCAGCAGTCGGCTCAGGCTTGAAGCCAGGTGATCGGGGTCACGACAGGCCACCCCGAACTCCTCGGCGGCTTCGCGCAGCTGGGTCTGGCCCATGTCGGCATCGAAGTCCTTGACGCCGGGTTCCAGCGGCCTCGGCGGCACTCGACCGGTACGCTCAAGGGCCAGTTGCTCCTTGCGCCGTGTTTTGACGGCGGCCTGTTTCCGGTTCCGCTCAGCCTCGGCGCGCTTGCGTGCGGCGGGGTCGGCTTCGGTATCGGTCGCCTGCAGGTAGAACGTTTGCTGCTTCAGGCTGGCGAAGGCATACCGATCGATACGCCAGGCAGTGATCCAGCCCAGTTGAGAGCGTGCCGCTTGTTCCAGGGTGGTGGTGGATGACAGAGGTTGATAGTGTTCGATCTGCTCAACAGGCAGTGGTTGGGTGACAGGGGGCAGACCCAGGGTTACTTGACGCCAAGCGTTGAAGCGATTCACTAAAGTTGGTGCAACAATGAGCTCTAAAACAACTTCAGGCGCCATTGCCCGCCAAAGTTCATGGCGTAATTCGACTGGTAAAATATTTTTTGGAACTTTGAACGGTGCGCCATGTGCGAAGGCGTCAGCATATAAGTCATTTAACGGAATTTGCGACAACAGCAGTTGATCGTTTTCGCCGTTCGCCTTCCCCTGATCCCCGGGCGGATACCCTCCACCCAAATCCGAATGCACGCCCGGATAGATCACTTCCTCACTGTTCACCGGGTAACTGCCACTCTCGCGGCGTATCGACTCCAGCGGAAAACACAGACGCTGCTCGAAACCCGCCGTCAGGTGCAGGCAACGCTTGACCAGCCCGCCCCCCGGCAGCTCCTGATTGCCATCGGCCCAGGCCATGTGCCCGTCCGCGCCCGGCAGAATGTCGGTGATGCCGACCGAAGCCACGGTGTCCAGCAGCCCCAGGTACTGCACGCTTAACGGGAGTTCCAGATCGTCCAGCTTCAGAAACGGCTGATACCGCATCAGTTCGTTCAACCAGCTGACGAACGCCCGCGCAGCGGAGGCCCCCCGGGAAAACCCATAGACATACAGCCTGAGGCCCAGCAGCTTTGACGCACCGGGGTTGGGTTGAGCCAGCGCAAGGCGCAAGGGCTTTTCAATGGCCTTGAGCTGTTTGCGGAAGACCGCTGCACGGTTGGCCTGGCCCTTGATGAAGCCCATCCCTGGCAACGTGCCCATCGCCTGCACCGCCGCTTTCAGGCTGGCATTGTCCTGCCGAGGCAGGCCCAGTGAACGGCGCAGCGCATCGATGAGCATCAGCAAGCCCCAGTTGACCCGCTCCTCACCGAACCAGGCACCGGCCAGCCCGGCCGTGGAGTAATCCAGATCGCCCACCTCCGCAAATGACGTGCCGACGCCGGGCATGTAGTACTTGAAGTACTGGCCATACCCGACACCCGCCGCGTCCGTCAGGTGCCGGGCCTTGTCGCTGTGCCCGGTGCCCCCGGCGTACCCGTCCCCGATGGTGGCGCGAAACAGCCGGGCGATATTGGTCGGGTGCGGCGTGGCGGACTCGTACAGGTCGTTGTTCAGGTTATTGCCGGTGCCATCGAAGAACAGGCTGATGTGCAGGGTCTTGCAGCACGGTCGGGTGACCCGAGCCCCGGCCGCGAGGCACAGCGCATCGTGATAGTCCCGTTCCTGTTCGCACTGGCGCAGGAGGTTTCTCTGCACCTGCAGGCATTACGCGGCAGACGGCCTTCCAACGGAAACGGCGGTGGCAGACAGACGCTGGCATGGTTCACTTCGGACATGACTGAGGCTCCGGCAAGTGCAGCGCGGTCTTGATCGGGTATTCGGGGCTGCCGTAGGCGTAACAGGACGTCGTGACCTGAAGTTCATCGCAGGGCAGGAAATGCACGGTGAGGCCACAGACGTTCTGGCCGGTGTAGTCGGGGACGGGGACTGTTTTGGTGTGTCGGCGTTTTTGGGCTTTTATTGCTTTTTCCCATGCTAAAAACTTTGGCCAATCACCAGTGCCCGGAAAATCCTCGGTGCTACCAACTCCAGTCTCCCAATCAACCCGCACCGTCATCCCCGGCTCCCAGCGCGACGGCGCGACATAACAGCAACCGCCCCCACCGCCCTGATACGGACCGATGATGTCGATACCCGAACGGCCATCGACGCTGAAGCGGTTGATCGCCCAGTGGGTGTGGTTGATGGCTTCAAGGGTGCTGGCCTGCGCGCCCTGTGCGAGCAATACGCCCACACATACGCCGAGCCGGGCGACGCTATAGCGGCCGCTCCTGGTTAGGGTCATAACATTCACTTCCTGTGTTCGTCGCAATGGGCGCGAGGTAATGGCGCAACCGTTCAAGGGTGTGGGCTTCGCGCTGGGGCGTGAAGATCAGTCCGGCCCGGGTGGCATAGAGCATTGCCCTGTAGCACGCCTAAAAGTGCTGCTCGGCATTGCATTGCGGTGGCGGTGCATGGGCTAGACTGACCACTGGTGGTTCATCAACGTTTCTTACACACCGTCCGCCGACTGTTGTCGGAAAAGCCTTTCAAACTGCTGAGCACGCTTACACCTCCGAAAAACGACGTGGCCGTATCTGGACTTTGATTGAATGAAGACAACTATTACTTATAAATTGATCTTTTTTTGAGCACCAAATCAGCGCCATTCGGCGCAGACATCTTTAATGAAGCGACATCCTTCGGGATGCCCCCGTTCACTTGCGGGAGTACAGATTGGACCTGGGATCAAACAGCAAGCGCGGCATGGCCAAGCCGCGTGTAACTCTTTTAAAGACCATCAGGCACATGGCAACATGTAAATCTCTGTGTTTCCTGGCTACAGTGAACCACTTTAAATAATTTTTACCAGCCCAAAATAAAGACAGGGAAATTTCTTAAGCGATTTTAAGAAGCCTCCTACAAACCGCTTTATGAGAACACGAACCGCCACTGAGTCTCTACACACTTGAACTATTTATATAACAGAGAAATTTCTGACCAACAGTTTGATCATGGTATATACAGCACTGATAAATGGCACTACTTCGCGTAACAATGGACCGGGCCGTAAAACCTCAGTCGTTGCGTACTGACAGCATTAACCACTTATGGCAAATTCACTGACAGCCCGCCCTTCATTACATCTGATAGCTTTTAGACAGGAAAAGGTATAGCAACTCGCCACGACTCGGAAAATGAATAACGAAGGGCCACTGAAGCATCTGCTCGATCTTTTCAAAACCTATGCCACCACGCTAATACACGTGACCGTCGGAATATCATCAAGGCTGCTGTGGATGAATGACTTGCCGTTCGAGAGCTCCGCATCCATTCCGACGTAAAGGACGCTGTTAAAGCCTTTGCGGAAAAAACAAAGGACTATTTCAAAGATTCCAAACGACAAGTCAGCGCAGTCACCGCCACAGGGCATAGCGGTCGGAGCCAGTACTTGCTTCTGACGATAGCAATCAGATGTTGTCACGCTGCCGAGCTGAAAGTGTCATCGAAGCGCTCGAAGTTTTCGGCCCCGAAGTACATTCAATATCAAAACAGCAGGCATGAAAAAGCGAGTAAGCCCGTCCCATCTTTTTTGCCGGGCTAAACGCCAAGACGACGCGCAACACTTGTCATACATGATTCCGATCAGTACCTGACCATCATCGACATGACCAAGTCGTCACAGCAGACAGAAGACCTGAAGCAATGTGTCTAGCGGTGGGAGCACGAAAATCTCTCTATATTCTGCCAATACTCAAAGTGCTGTGATCGCTTTGAATCACATGAAGACTGCAATGACTCGGCTGGCGATAGAGTTGTGGAGAACCTTTACTAAAGCACACTTCCGCGCGGCAGAATGCCAAAAAGGCACGTGGGATTTAAAGGTGTAAAGGGATGCTGGCCAATAAATGAAAAACTCATTAAGAAGGCACCATCAGCGCCGATAGACTTGTACTGCATTCCGCAGTGCAAGGAGGCATCATGAAAAAAAAGATAGCTGTAGCCGGACTTATCGCTCTACTTTCAATCGTTTCAGTCTCTGCGTCAGCCTGCCCCAAGGGCACACATCCGACTGGGGGAACAGGTTCGCACCACAAGGGCGGCACCTGTAAGTAAGACGAGCCCGGCACGGCGCCGGGCTTTTCCGCTCTGCCCTAAGCCAAGCGCTTCATCGACAACTCCATCTGCCCCATCAGGTCTCTCTGCTCTTTCAGTGAGAGCACCAGTTTTGCGATGGACCGGCTGGTGGCCAGGTCGGACAGCGGCATCCCCGTGACATACAACTGAAGCTCACCTGTTTCGGGATGGAGAAGCTTGACCGAAAAGGTTTCGTTCGCCCCCATGACGCATTCACACTTGGAGGGCAAAAAAGCGGTCTCAAGGACTCGTTGGAGATCGGACTTTGAAAACATCTTGTATTCCACCTGACAAAATCGTTTCACCGAGAATAGACGATTGCCAGACTCATTGGTTGCCGGTCATCGGCAGATTCGAAACCAGGGATTATATTGCTTGCCTTACTCGCGCTTATTGATGCGCAAAGAGGCTGAATCACCACAGGCCTATCCCCTGCAAAAGTCCCGCACATGAAAAAGCCCAACCTGAAAAGGCTGGGCTCAATCATTGAAAAATATGGTCGGGACGGAGTGATTCGAACACTCGACCCCTAGCACCCCATGCTAGTGCGCTACCGGACTGCGCTACGCCCCGACTAGGCGTGAAACTGTTTCGCGTGTTGCGAAAACTTCGAGGAATATACCCTAAGCTTTTGAATTATGGAAGTATCTGGTGGGCTCGGTTACGACTTGAGCATGACCAGCACGTCTTCCAGCTCGGCAATCATCTGCCGGATCATCTGCTTGTACTGCTGGGTATCGTCCTTGACTTCACCGTTGGTAAGGCGCAGACGCGCTCCTCCGATGGTAAAGCCCTGGTCGTATAGCAAGCCGCGGATCTGGCGGATCATCAGCACATCCTGGCGCTGATAATACCGACGGTTTCCGCGGCGTTTTACGGGGTTGAGCTGAGGAAATTCCTGTTCCCAATAGCGCAAAACGTGCGGTTTCACCGCGCAGAGCTCGCTCACCTCACCGATGGTGAAGTAGCGTTTGCCAGGAATCGGCGGCAGCTCGTCGTTATGACTTGGTTCCAGCATATGCCTCAACTCGGGCCTTCAACTTCTGCCCTGGACGAAAGGTGACCACACGGCGTGCCGTGATCGGAATTTCTTCGCCGGTCTTGGGATTTCTCCCAGGCCGCTGGCGTTTGTCTCGCAGGTCGAAATTGCCGAAACCGGACAGTTTTACCTGCTCGTTGTCTTCCAGAGCGTGCCTGATTTCCTCGAAGAACAGCTCCACCAATTCCTTGGCTTCTCGTTTATTCAGGCCCAGCTCTTCGTACAGACGTTCGGCCATTTCAGCTTTCGTCAGAGCCCCCATACGCTACTTCCTTAATGTGGCGTTTAACCTCTCCTCAAGTGAGGTGAGGATGGCAAGTGTCGTTGCGTTGACCTCATCGTCATTAAGAGTGCGCGATGGATGCTGCCAGGTCAAGCCGACCGCAAGGCTTTTTCTATGCGGATCAATGCCTTTACCCTGATAAACATCAAATAGCCTGAGGTCTGTGAGCCATTCGCCTGCATTTTCACGAATAACGTCCATTACCGCACTGGAAGAGACATCCCGATCGGCCAGAAGTGCCAGGTCACGACGCACTTCAGGGAAGCGCGACAGCTCGTGGAATTTTGGCAGACGGCCTTTGGCGACCTCACCCAGAACCAGCTCGAAAACGAACACCGGACGATCCAGACCCAAGTTCTTCGACAGCTCAGGGTGAATTGCGCCCAGGAAACCGACTTCACGACCATCGCGCAGGATACGCGCGGTCTGGCCCGGATGAAGCGCAGGATGCTCGCCCGGCGTGAAGCTGAAATCGCCCAGTGCGCCAGCGAAGCCCAATACGGCTTCCACATCGGCTTTCACGTCGAAGAAATCGACAGCGTCACGGCCTTGCGCCCAGCCTTCCGGAAGGCGGCTGCCACATACCACGCCAGCCAGCATCGGCTCTTGCTTCAGACCTTCCAGTTGCCCGACGAAACGCAGGCCACTTTCGAACATCCGCACACGATCCTGCTGACGGTTGAGGTTGTGCTGCAACGCCTTGACCAGACCCGGCCAGAGCGAGGCGCGCATGGCGGCCATGTCATTGGAGATCGGATTAGCGAGCAACAGCGGCTTGACGCCTGGCGTGAACAGTTCGAACCACTTGGGATCGATGAAGCTGTAGGTGATCGCCTCCTGATAGCCACGTGCAACCAGCAGACGGCGCAGCTCAGGCAGATCGCCCTGGGCTTCGGCCTTGGCCTGCGGTGCCAGACGGGCCTGCGGGTAACGAACCGGCAGACGGTTGTAGCCATAGAGACGCGCCAGCTCTTCGATCAGGTCGACTTCGAGGCTGATGTCGAAACGATGACTTGGCACGGTGACATGCCACTGACCATTCGCTTCGGCCGAGACACCCAGACCCAGCGCCTTGAGCAGGCGTTCGATTTCGGCATTCTCGATCACCAGACCGAGCATTTGCTCGACGCGGCTCGCGCGCAATGTCACTGGAGCCACGGACGGCAAGTGCTGTTCGCTGACCACTTCGGTCACAGGACCGGCTTCGCCACCCGTGATTTCCAGCAGCAGACCGGTTGCCCGCTCCATCGCTTCGCGAGCCAGTTGCCAGTCAACACCGCGCTCGTAACGATGGGATGCGTCGGTGTGCAGACCATAGGAGCGCGCCTTGCCAGCCACCGAGATGGTGTCGAAGAAGGCACTTTCCAGGAAAATGTCGCGCGTGCCAGCGGTCACGCCGCTGTGTTCGCCACCCATGACACCGGCAATAGCCAGCGCGCGCTGGTGGTCGGCAATGACCAGGGTGTCGGCACGCAGGCTGACTTCCTGACCATCGAGCAGAACGAGCTTCTCGCCCTCCTCGGCCATGCGTACGCGAATCCCGCCGTTGATTTCGGCCAGATCGAATGCATGCAGCGGCTGACCCAGTTCCAGCATCACGTAGTTGGTGATGTCGACCGCAGCGTCGATGCTGCGCACGTCGGAACGACGCAGGCGCTCTACCATCCACAATGGGGTCGGACGAGACAGGTCGACGTTGCGGATGACGCGGCCCAGATAGCGTGGGCAAGCCGCAGGTGCCAGCACTTCCACAGGGCGAACTTCATCATGCACGGCAGCAACGGTTGCCACCTGTGGACGCGTGACTTCAGCGGCATAGAGCGCGCCGACTTCACGGGCCAGACCGGCAACCGACAGGCAGTCGCCACGGTTCGGGGTCAGATCGACCTCGATACTTGCATCGTCCAGCCCCAGATAGACACGAATGTCCTGACCCACCGGCGCATCAGCAGCCAGTTCCATCAAGCCATCATTGCCCTCGCCGGCCTGCAATTCGGCGGCGGAGCACAGCATGCCGTTGGACTCGACGCCACGCAGCTTGGCTTTCTTGATCTTGAAATCGCCCGGCAGCTCGGCACCGATCATGGCGAACGGGATCTTCAGGCCCGGGCGCACATTGGGCGCGCCGCAGACGACCTGGAAAGTCTCCGTGCCATTGCTGACCTGGCAAACACGCAGTTTGTCGGCATCAGGGTGTTGCTCGGTGCTCAGCACCTCGCCGACCACGACACCGGTGAAGACGCCGGCGGCCAGCGTGACGCTGTCAACCTCAAGACCGGCCATCGACAGACGAGCAACCAGCTCGTCGCGGGAAACCTGCGGGCTTACCCAGCCGCGCAGCCATTGTTCACTGAATTTCATCCTGCTCTCCTGAAAGATTCGTTACGTGCGACCTAGCGAAATTGCGCGAGGAACCGCAAGTCGTTGTCGAAGAACAGGCGCAAATCATTGACGCCGTAACGCAGCATGGCCAGACGTTCAACGCCCATGCCGAATGCAAAGCCCTGAAACTCTTCAGGATCGATACCGGACATGCGCAGCACGTTCGGGTGGACCATGCCGCAGCCCATGACTTCCAGCCAGCCGGTCTGCTTGCAGACACGGCAGCCTTTGCCGCTGCACATCACGCATTCCATGTCGACTTCCGCCGATGGTTCGGTGAACGGGAAGAACGAAGGACGGAAGCGAACGGCCAGCTCTTTCTCGAAGAACACGCGCAGGAATTCTTCGATGGTGCCTTTCAGGTCCGCGAAATTGATATCACGGTCAACCAGCAAACCTTCGATCTGGTGGAACATCGGCGAGTGGGTGATATCCGAGTCGCAGCGATAGACACGGCCCGGACAAACGATCCGGATCGGCGGCTGCTTCGATTCCATGGTCCGCACCTGCACCGGGGAGGTGTGGGTACGCAACAGCATGTTCGCATTGAAATAGAAGGTGTCATGCATCGCCCGCGCCGGGTGGTGGCCAGGGATGTTGAGCGCCTCGAAGTTGTGGTAATCGTCTTCGACCTCAGGGCCTTCGGCGATGCCGTAGCCAATGTGAGTGAAGAATTGTTCGATCCGCTCCAGAGTGCGGGTGATCGGGTGCAGACCACCAGAGGTCTGACCGCGGCCCGGCAGGGTCACGTCGATGCATTCGGCCGCGAGTCTGGCAGTCAGTTCTGCCTGCTCAAACGATGCCTTGCGTGCATTGAGGACCTCTGTGACACGTTCCTTGGCAACGTTGATCAGCGCACCGACTTGCGGACGCTCTTCAGCAGGCAGGTTCCCCAGGGTCTTCATCACCTGAGTCAACTCGCCTTTCTTGCCGAGGTAGTGAACCCGGATTTGCTCCAGGGCATTGATATCTTCGGCGCTTTGCACAGCCTCAAGAGCTTGAGAGACCAGCGCGTCCAGGTTTTCCATGTACAGACTCCAGATACGAAATAGGGGAAGAGCTGAAGGCTCTTCCCCTATTTATGACGTTCAACACCGACCCCGGAAAACCGGGGCCAGTGATTGTCGGGGACTTAGGCCAAAGTGGCTTTAGCTTTCTCGACAATCGCAGCAAACGCCGCTTTTTCGTTCACTGCCAGATCAGCCAGAACCTTACGGTCGATCTCGATGGACGCTTTTTTCAGGCCGGCAATGAAACGGCTGTAGGACAGACCGTTAACACGAGCACCAGCGTTGATACGAGCGATCCACAGAGCGCGGAACTGACGTTTTTTCTGACGACGGTCACGGTAGGCGTATTGGCCTGCCTTGATTACCGCTTGCTTGGCAACACGGAATACGCGTGAACGCGCGCCGTAGTAGCCTTTTGCAAGTTTCAGAATTTTCTTGTGACGCTTACGGGCAATGACGCCACGCTTAACACGAGCCATGAGTTACTTCCTCTATATCTTGATCAAAATTAACGAAGGCGCAGCATGCGCTCGACTTTTGCCACGTCGGACGGATGCAGCAGGCTGCTTCCGCGCAGTTGACGCTTACGCTTTGTCGACATTTTGGTCAGGATGTGGCTCTTGAAAGCGTGTTTGTGCTTGATGCCGTTAGCAGTTTTCAGAAACCGCTTAGCTGCACCACTTTTAGTCTTCATCTTTGGCATGTTCGGATACTCCGCATTCAGTTGATAAACATAACCGCAAGGCCTGCCGTGCCCTGGTGGTTACTTCTTCTTTTTCGGGGCGATGACCATGATCAGCTGGCGTCCTTCCATCTTAGGATGCTGTTCGACGGAACCGTATTCGAGAAGGTCACCTTCAACCCGCTTCAACAATTCCATACCCAGCTCCTGGTGGGCCATCTCACGACCGCGGAATCTCAACGATACCTTGGCCCTGTCCCCGTCACTCAGGAAACGTACCAGGTTGCGCAGTTTTACCTGGTAATCCCCTTCCTCCGTCCCTGGACGAAACTTGATTTCTTTAACCTGGATCTGCTTCTGGTTTTTCTTCGCTGCAGCGACCTGCTTCTTCTTCTCGAAGATCGACTTGCCGTAATCCATCACACGGCAGACAGGAGGTACTGCGTCGGCAGAAATCTCTACCAGATCCAGCTTCGACTCTTCCGCTATACGAAGCGCTTCATCAATCGAGACGATGCCAATCTGCTCGCCGTCAGCGCCAATTAACCGAACCTCGCGGGCCGAGATATTCTCATTGATCGGGGCCTTGGGTGCAGCTCGTTTATCTTGTCTCATTTCACGCTTAATAATAATTACTCCGAATCTTGGCGACCACGCCGGGAAACCGCTTGTGCGAGGAATTCAGCGAATTGGGCGACCGGCATCGAGCCGAGGTCAGCGCCTTCGCGTGTCCGCACAGCGACAGTTTGCATTTCAACCTCCCGATCTCCTATCACAAGGAGATAAGGAACCTTGAGCAAAGTATGCTCACGGATTTTAAAGCCGATCTTTTCATTTCTCAAGTCGGACTTGGCACGAAACCCGCTTTGGGCCAAGGTTTTTTCGACTTCGAGGGCAAAATCGGCCTGTTTGTCAGTGATATTCATGATCACTGCCTGAGTCGGCGCCAGCCAAGCCGGGAACGCACCTTCGTAGTGTTCGATCAGAATACCGATGAAACGCTCGAACGAACCAAGGATTGCACGGTGCAGCATGACCGGACTCTTGCGGCTGTTGTCTTCCGAAACGTACTCGGCACTGAGACGGATCGGCAGGTTGAAGTCCAGCTGCAAGGTGCCGCACTGCCAGACACGGCCGAGACAGTCTTTCAGAGAGAACTCGATCTTCGGACCGTAGAACGCACCCTCGCCCGGCTGCAGGTCATAAGGCAGACCTGCGCTGTCGAGTGCTGCGGCCAAAGCCGATTCTGCACGATCCCACAACTCATCGGAGCCGACGCGCTTTTCAGGGCGAGTGGACAGCTTGAGCTCGATGTCCTTGAAGCCGAAATCGGCATAGACATCCAGGGTCAGCTTGATGAAGGCTGCGGACTCGGACTGCATCTGCTCTTCGGTGCAGAAGATGTGCGCGTCGTCCTGAGTGAAGCCACGTACACGCATGATGCCATGCAAGGCACCTGACGGCTCATTTCGGTGGCAGGCACCGAACTCGGCCAGACGCATCGGCAGCTCGCGGTAGCTCTTCAGACCCTGATTGAACACCTGCACGTGGCAAGGGCAGTTCATGGGCTTGATGGCGTAGTCGCGGCTCTCGGACTCTGTGGTGAACATGTTGTCGGCGTAGTTGGCCCAGTGGCCGGACTTTTCCCACAGCGAGCGATCAACCACTTGCGGCGTCTTGATTTCAAGATAGCCGTTTTCGTGCTGAACCTTGCGCATGTACTGCTCGAGCACCTGATACAGGGTCCAGCCCTGGGGGTGCCAGAACACCATGCCCGGCGCTTCTTCCTGGGTATGGAACAGGCCCAGACGCTTGCCGATCTTGCGATGGTCGCGTTTTTCGGCCTCTTCGATACGCTGGATGTAGGCCGCCAGTTGCTTCTTGTCAGCCCATGCGGTGCCGTAGACGCGCTGTAACTGCTCGTTCTTGGCATCGCCGCGCCAGTAGGCACCGGACAGCTTGGTCAGCTTGAAGGACTTCAGGAAGCGGGTGTTCGGCACGTGCGGACCGCGGCACATGTCGACATATTCTTCGTGATAATACAGGCCCATGGCCTGCTCGTTCGGCATGTCTTCGACCAGACGCAGCTTGTAGTCTTCGTGACGAGCGGTGAACACCTCGATCACTTCGGCGCGCGGGGTCACTTTCTTGATGACGTCGTAGTCTTTTTCGATCAGCTGCTGCATGCGCTGCTCGATCGCCGCCATGTCATCTGGCGTGAACGGGCGCTCGTAGGCGATATCGTAATAGAAGCCGTCGTCGATCACCGGGCCGATGACCATCTTTGCAGTCGGGTACAACTGCTTGACGGCATGGCCTACCAGGTGAGCACAAGAGTGACGGATGATTTCCAGTCCTTCCTGATCCTTCGGGGTGATGATCTGCAGGCTGGCATCGTTTTCGATCAGGTCGCAGGCGTCGACAAGCTTGCCGTCGACTTTGCCGGCCACGGTGGCCTTGGCCAGACCCGCACCAATTGAAAGCGCGACATCGGCTACGGAAACCGCATGATCGAAAGAACGTTGACTGCCGTCGGGAAGAGTAATAGTTGGCATGGCGCCTCCTCTCCTAGTGGTGACCCCTACCAAAGGTCACGTGGGTTGGGATGAGCCAGTACGTGATCCGGTGGTACGCCTGCCTCACAGTGGCAGGAGCCTTGCGGCCAACCTTGAAACGGACCAGATGACTGGAGTGTACAAAACCTGCTGCACCTGACTGAAAACAAAGCCAATAGAGGGTGCTGGAAATTTACAGGACGCGCATCCTATCACAGTGCAGCCGTCGAGTCGCACCTCATGACAAATGAAGATGAAATCGCCACAGCACCTGAACTGGTACGTCCGCAGACCGTCAGAACTAGTCGTCAACCTGCAAGAATTTCCCCAGCAAAGGAGAACACCATGAAGCTTCCACGCCTGTCCGCACTCCTCGCTTGCGCTGCAATTCTGGCCCCATTGGGCGCCCAGGCCGCGATGGACGGAGCGACTCGCAGCACGTTCACTCAAGAGTGCATCAGTGCCGCGAAGGCACAGAACCTGGATGACAAGACCGCCAAGGCGCATTGCGACTGCGGCGCCAAACAGGTGGACAGCCATTTCTCCGACAAGGAAATCGCGTCACTGAACAATACTGGCACTGCGCCAAGCCCGGAATTGACCTCGAAACTGCAGAAACTGGTCACCGAAAACTGCACTAAAGCAAAAAATTAATATCCGGCCGGGCGTGTAAAAACGCCCTGTCGTTGCGCGCCATCCTGTCAGTGCCAATACCATTCAAGGCCCCGTAAAACGGGGCTTTGAGCGCCCTCCTCGTACGCATGGATCAATGCCAGCCAGCAAGCCGATTCGGCCATTCCTGAATATGACGGTCTGCATACCTACGCGCGACGCTCAAAGTTCCCACCTAAATAGCTGTCTTTTCGTACATTTCGACTATGATAGGCCGGTGTGCCCAGTTGGCCTGAGCAGCACGCTATTGAAAATTATGTTCTTGGAGATACACCATGTCTAATCGCCAAACCGGCACCGTAAAATGGTTCAACGATGAAAAAGGCTTCGGCTTTATCACTCCACAAGGTGGCGGTGACGACCTGTTCGTACACTTCAAAGCAATCCAGAGCGACGGTTTCAAAAGCCTGAAAGAAGGCCAGACCGTTTCTTTCGTTGCTGCTAAAGGCCAGAAAGGCATGCAGGCAGAAGAAGTCAAAGTGGACTGATCCACTTGATTTGAAAAAACCCCGTCATTGACGGGGTTTTTTTATGCCTGCGCAATGAGCAAGGTTCAGCCGCAGTTGATGCGGATCACCTTGCCGGAGGCGTCGGTATTGACGTTGACGCGCTCGGAGCGGTACTCAAGCGTGACCATATCGTTGGGACCCAGAATGCGTGCATCCATGGAACCGGAACGGCTGCGTACCTGGGTCAGCAAATCGATGGATGCCTGCTTGCCAATGGCAAATTGTGCAGGCTCTGCATCACAGCGGCCCGGCACGGTATTACTGGCGGCGGGCGCCTCGGTCTTGCTGGTGGCCTCGGGCACCGAATCAGGCGTGCTGCTGCACCCTGCCAGAACCGACGTCACGACCACAAAACCCAATGTTGCGAATTTCCAGGGCATACACCCTCCTTTGCCAATAAACATTTTCCAGACCTTGTGCGACCGCACCTTGCCGCATTGGTTGCACTGCAGTCATCGCCACCACTCGTAAGCGAGGATGTCTGCAAGGCGCGCGCAGTCTGCCTCGCCCCGCTTTTCCATGCGCCCGCAAATCGTCACAACATGTTTTCAATGGACGTCAGATCGCGCTCATGATGCGTAAGTAGAAGTGTCAAACGGCTCGCACAATGGTTTACTGCAACCGACCATAGGGATAAAGGGCGATGCACGGCGGCCTGAGCAATGCGGTGCTTTCTTGAAGGCGAGACGGACATGACAGTGATTTCAATCGATGCGGACATCAAGGCCAAATGGCCCCAAGGCCACTGCTCGCACAGCCCGGGCACACCGGAGGAGCTGGTGATCATCGCTGTCGATCTGTTGATCAAGGAACTGGGCACCGAGGGTGCCCGAGCCTTCATCACTCAAGTGTGGAGCCGGTACGCGACGACAGAGCTGCCTGCCTGACAGCGTTCGACTCCAGACAGCGTTACTTCAATCGAGCCAGACGCTCGGTCAGCAGATCGAAGAAGCCCTGGGCGTCGCCATCCTCGACCCAGAAGACGTTTTGCGGTTGCTTGAGCGTGCCGTTCCAGTCCGCGACGGTCTGGCCGAAACCAATGCCTTCACGGCTGTCGATCGCCATATTGATCTGCCTGCCCGAAAACAGCTCGGGTTTGAGCATCCAGGCGATGACGCTGGCATCGTGAATCGGGCCGCCCGGCAGACCGTAGTGCTCCATATCCAGCTTGACGTATTCATTGAGAATACCTTCCACCAGCTTGCCAGCCTGATTGTTCAGCGCGGCAATCTGCTGGAGACGCTTCTCGCTGGTCAGGATCTTGTGAGTCACGTCCAGCGGCACGTAGGTCAGCTTCACACCGCTGGCCAGAACGATCTGCGCCGCATGAGGATCGGCAAAGATGTTGAACTCGGCAACCGGAGTGATGTTGCCGCCGTTGAAGTGCGCGCCCCCCATGACGATCACTTCCTTGATGCCCTGGGTGATCTCCGGTGCCTGCACCAATGCGAGCGCAAGGTTGGTCTGTGGGCCAAGCATTGCAACGGTAATGCTGTGAGGCTTGGCCTTGCTGAGCGTCTGAATCAGATAATCAACGGCGTTGCCTTGGGCCAACCCTTTGGCCGGCTCGTGTACCGGTACGCCGGGCAAGCCTTCCTTGCCATGCACGTTTTCAGCGTAGATAGGCGTACGCACCAGAGGTTTGGGCGCACCGGCATACACTGGCACTTCCTCACGGCCTGCCCACTCGCGAGCGAGCCTGGCGTTACGTGATGTCTTGTCCAGACGCACATTGCCGGCAACGGTGGTGATCGCCATGACATTGAGTTCTTCAGGCGATGCCAACGCCAGCAGCAAGGCGACCACATCGTCGGCACCCGGGTCGGTGTCGATGATCACGTCACGCTTTTCGACGGCCTGAACGGCTGTCGCACCGAGAATGGACAAGAGCAGCGCTCCCCGAATGAGTTGTCTGGAAAACTGTGTCAACGTCATGTGTAACTCCCTGTCATGAATACGTGTTCAGGCTGAATACCTAGAACACAACCCCGGATACCAGCGCCACATTGCTGTAGGGCTGGCACTCGCCAGTGCGGATGATGGCCTTGGCCTTGCGGCTCAGAATTTTCAGATCGTCATGGCTGATCCAGCGCTGATGCCCCAATTGATCATCAAGGTTCAGGCTCTCGATGACCTGCAACGCAGGTGGCTTGATTTCAGCCATCTCATTTGCCAGCACGTGGCTTTCGACCTGCATTTCGCTCAACACCACATCCAGCACGCTGACGAAATCCGGTACGCCACGGGTCAGGGCCAGGTCGATCAGTTCGACGCCGGGCGGCACGGGCATGCCAGCGTCAACAATCATCAGGATATCGCCGTGACCCAGCGATGCGATCA
Source organism: Pseudomonas viridiflava (assembly GCF_900184295.1). NCBI lineage: Bacteria > Pseudomonadati > Pseudomonadota > Gammaproteobacteria > Pseudomonadales > Pseudomonadaceae > Pseudomonas > Pseudomonas viridiflava. The sequence continues at coordinate 2,358,042 of NZ_LT855380.1, read as the reverse complement.
CGCGCGACAGGGCGATATTGAGTAGCGGTGTTTTTTTCATCTCGGGTTGAATCCTTGTACTTCCTCGAACGTCGGGATGGACGGCTGCGCGCCTGCGCGGGTGACCGACAGCGCTGCGGCAGCCTGACCAAAGCGGATGGCCTGCGATTCGCTCTGCCCTCTGGCGAGCGCCGCTGCAAAACCACCGACAAAGGTATCACCTGCAGCGGTGGTGTCCACGGCCTGAACGCGACGCGTTGGAATATGTTCGACGCCAGCGGCACTGGCGAACAACGTCCCCTGCTCACCAAGCGTGATGATCACGTTACGTGCACCGGCTGCCAGCAGCGCCAGAGCCGCCTGTTGCGCAGAGGCTGGCGAGTCGACACTGATCCCGGACAATGCCTGGGCTTCGCTTTCGTTGGGAATCAGGTAATCGATCAGGCTGTACCAGTGAGCGGGCAGCGGCTCACTGGCTGGCGCCGGGTTCAGAATGACGGTCTTGCCCAACTCACGGGCACGCGACAAGGTGTGGAAGACCGTCTCGGTCGGGACTTCGAGCTGACAGATGACAATGTCCGAACCTGCGAGCAGTGGGTCGAAGCGCTCGATCAGCGCAGGCGTCAGTTGACCATTGCCGCCCGCGACGATGACGATTGCATTCTGGCTGTTGGCGTCGACCACGATCGAGGCAATGCCGGTGGGTACGCCATCGACCACTGTCACCGCCTGGCAATCAATCCGTTCGGCCAGCAGCGCAGCACGCAACTGCTCTCCGTAAGCATCGGCGCCCACACAGCCGATCATTGCCACCTCAGCACCCAGACGTGCAGCGGCGACCGCCTGGTTGGCGCCCTTGCCACCGGGAACTGTAGCGAAACTGTCTCCGATCAGTGTTTCGCCAGGGCGCGGCAGACGCTGGGCACGGATCACCAGATCCATATTGAGACTGCCCACTATCACTATTTTTGCTTGCATGGCTCATTCACTCGTTACTGTGCGTGCTCGTCATTGATCAGGAGCGTTGTAGGGTGCGGCCGTGGATTCACGCACCACGACGACAGGCGTCACCAGACGCTTTTCGACGGGCGAGGCATGAGGCGCCGCGATTCTGCACAAGAGCATTTGCGCCGCGGTTTCGCCCAGTTGCATGATCGACTGCCCCACGGTGGTGAGTGCGGGATAGACATAGCGGCTGATTTCGATGTCATCGAAACCGATGACCGACAGATTTTGCGGGACAGCAATATTGCGTTCGGCGGCAGCCCTCAGCACACCAATGGCAATGACGTCGTTACCGGCGAAGATCGCGGTGGGCTGATGCCTGGCCAACAGCTCGCCTGCGGCCTCGTATCCGGCCGAACTGGTGAAATCACTGTGTACGGCCCACTGCGGATCAATTTCGACAGACGCCTCCTGCATCGCACGCCGATACCCTGCCAGACGCATTTCGGCAACAGTGCTGTTGCGAGGCCCACCGATACAGGCAATGCGTTTATGCCCCAGATCGAGCAGATGACGCGTCGCCAGATAGGCACCCTGCTCGTGATCGATACGCACCGTGTCGGCTTCGATACTTTCCAGCTCGCGGTCGACGATGACCAGCGGCGTGCGAACGTCCGCAAGACCTCCTGCAACACTCGCGTCTGCGCCCACCGATGAGACGATCAGGCCGTCTACCCGCTTCTCCAGCAGAACCCGCAGGTAACTGCGCTGCTTCTCGGGATTGTCATCGGAGTTGCACAGAATCACGCAGAAACCGTTGCGCTCGCAGTAGTCCTCGATGCCTCTGGCCAGCTCGGCGAAATACGGGTTCATGCCATTGGGAATCAACAGGCCGATGGTCGACGTACTTTTGGCTTTGAGCGAACGGGCCACCGCACTGGGCACGTAGTCCAGTTGTGCGATGGCCGCCTCGACCTTGAGCCGGACCGGCTCGCTCACCGGCCGGGTCTTGTTCAGCACATGGGAAACCGTTGTGTAGGAAATCCCGGCCAGTGCTGCTACGTCCTTGATGGTTGCCATGTCAGCCCTGTCGCCGCGCCCGGTTGCTGCGGTAGGTGTCCAGCACCACGGCAATCACGATCACAGCGCCGGTGATGATGCGTTTGGTGGGTTCGGTGGCGCCGATCTGCGCCAGGCCTGCGGCCAGTACCGAAATGATCAGCACGCCGAAGAATGTGCTGATGATCGAACCGCGTCCACCCATCAGGCTGGTACCGCCAATGACCACAGCGGCGATCACCTGCAATTCCAGCCCGGCACCGGCATTTGGATCAGCCGCTTCCAGTCGCGAGATCTGGAACAGCGCCGCGACGCCCGCCAGCAGCCCCATCAACGAGAACACCAGGATCTTGTAGGGCTTGGGATTGATGCCTGCCAGACGCACTGCTTCTTCATTGGTGCCGATACCGATCAGGTAGCGACCGAAGACGGTGCGGGTCAGCACAGCCTGAGCGACGATGATCACCAGCAGCGCAATAATGAAAGACGGGGAAATACCGAATGCCACCGGATCGGACAGCCAGGCGAACGAATCACCGATGTAGGCCGTGCGCGAGTCAGTCATCTGGTAAGCCACGCCCCGGGCCATTTCCAGCACGCCCAGCGAGACGATGAATGACGGGATGCGCCATGCGACGGTGATCGAACCGGTGATGGTGCCCGCCAGTGTTGCGCAGGCAATGCCCAGCAACGCGGCCGGAAACACACTCCAGCCCCAGCCCAGAACAGCCACGCTGACCGCGGCTGCAGCCAATGCCAGTACCGAACCCACGGACAGGTCGATGCCGCCGATGATCAGGATCAGGGTCATGCCGACAGACAGCACCATCAGATCAGGAATCTGGTTGGCCAGGGTGCTGAAGGTCTGGTACGACAGGAAATGGTCACTGAGTAGCGAGAACAGGACGATCATCGCCAGCAAGGCGCCCGCCAGTCCCAGGTAAGTGCCCAGGCCGAAATAAGTGCCGCCGCGACGGGCCGGCAGTGTCAGCGTCGGGGATGTGTCGTTTTTCATGGCTCGTTCCTGGGCGCTGCATCGTTGAGCAGCGCATCACGTTTCTGATAACCGGCAAAGGCTGCGGCCAGCAATTGGTCCTGACTCCAGCTGTCGCGTTCGAACGTATCGATCAGGCGACCGGCCGACAGCACGCCGATGCGGTCACAGATCAGCATCAGTTCGCGCAGATCACTGGAAACCACCACCAGCGCCCTGCCCTGACGAGTGAGTTCGCCGAGCAGCGCATAGATGTCGAATTTGGCGCCGACATCGATGCCCCGCGTTGGCTCGTCGAACAACATGACGGGGCAGTCGCGCTCCAGCCAGCGACCGATCACCACTTTCTGCTGATTGCCGCCGGACAGTTCCGACACCAATTGGGTCGGGCTGGAGCTGCGAATACGCATGGCGTCCACCTGACGCTGTGCGAGCTTGAGCTCGTCAGCGGCATTGACGATGCCTGCGCTGGAAATGGCTTTCATGTTGCCCAGCGCGATGTTGGCGCTGATCGATTGCGACATCAGCAAGCCTTCGCTCTTGCGGTCTTCCGTGATCAAGGCAATGCCATGCTCGACCGCATCGGCGGGCGAACGAATGGTGACGGCCTGCAATGGCTGGCCCACTTCAATCGTGCCACTGTCGGCGATGTCGGCGCCGTAGATCAGGCGCAGCAGCTCGGTCCGCCCCGCCCCGATCAGCCCGGAGATACCGAAGATTTCACCGCGGCGGACATCGAACGAGACGTCCTGGACCTTGCCCTTGCGGTTGAGCGATTTGACCGACAGTGCGACTTCGCCGATCTGCCGGGCGCCCATATCCATGTGTTCGCCCAGTTCGCGCCCCACCATCAGGGTGACCAGTTGCTCGCTGTTGTAACGGGAAATCGGCTCGACGCAAACCAGCTTGCCGTCACGCAACACGGCGATGCGCTGCGACACTCTGGCCAGTTCTTCGAGGCGATGGGAAATGTAGATGATCGAGACGCCACGAGCCTGCAACCGCGTGATCTGCTCGAACAGCATTTCGACTTCACGCGAGGTCAGCATCGCCGTCGGCTCGTCGAGAATCAGCACGTGGCAGTCGCCAGCGAGGTTACGGGCAATTTCCACCATCTGCTGATGCCCGATGCCCAGATCGCCAACCAGCGTGTCCGGGTCAATCGCATCCAGGCCAACCTGGGCCATGGCCTTGATGGCGTTTTCACGCAGGCGCTTACGATCGATCCAGCCCGCGCGGCGTGGCAGATCGTCCAGAAACAGGTTTTCGGCAACGGTCAGGGTTGGCAGCAGGTTCAGCTCCTGCATGACCATACGCACCCCGAGCTTTTCGGCCTGGGTGCGATTGGCTGGCTGGTAGGGCTGCCCCTGAAATTGCATGCTGCCGGTGGTGGGCGTGACCAGCCCGCCGATGATCTTTGACAAGGTGCTTTTTCCGGCACCGTTTTCCCCGGTCAGGGCCAGCACTTCACCGCGCATCAACGTCAGGTCGACATCGCCAAGCACGGGTTGAGCGTAGGTTTTACCAATGCCACTGACCGAAAGAACAGCCGTCTGAGCAGACGCTGACATACATTTCTCCCAGCGCCTGCCCTGTTCGGGCAGACGCCTTTCACTCGGTGTGGATCAAGGTTGGGTAACGAGTTCGACCGGCGTTTCGATAACGCCCTTCTCGTTGGTGTCGACCTTCTCGCCCTTGACGGCCTTGAGTGCCGCTTCGATCCCGAACACGGCCTGCCTGGCAGCGTACTGATCGGCGGTGGCGAGGATTCGACCATCCTTGAGCATCGGCTTGATGGCGTTGATGTTGTCGTAACCCACCACCATCACCTTGCCAGTCTTGCCTGCAGCACGTACGGCAGAAACGGCGCCCAGTGCCATGCTGTCATTGCCGGCCAGCAATGCCTTGAGGTTCGGGTATTCGTTCAGCATGGCGGACGCGACGGCGTTGCCCTTGTCGATTTCCCAGTTGCCGGACTGTACCGACACGACTTTCATCTGCGCCTTGTCCATGGCGTCCTTGAAACCGGCCGTACGCTGCTGGGCATTGGTGGTTGTCGGCACGCCTTCGATGATGCCGACTTCATCGCCTGCCTTCAGCTTGGTCGCCAGATAATCACCGACCTGGGCAGCGCCCTTGCGGTTATCTGGGCCTACGAACGGAATCTGCAGGTTCTTGCTTTTGAGTACGTCGGCGTCGAGCTGGTTATCGATGTTGACGACTTTGATCCCGGCATCGGAGGCTTTCTTCAAGACCGACACCAGCGCTTTCGAGTCGGCAGGCGCAATGACCAGTGCATCGACCTTGGAAACGATCATCTGCTCGACAATGCGAATCTGGCTGGCGGTATCGGACTCATCCTTGATGCCGTTGGAGACGAGATCAAACTCGCTGGCGTGTTCTTTCTGGTAAGCCTTGGCACCGTCTTCCATGGTCCGAAAGAACTCGTTGGCCAGGGATTTCATGACCAGCGCGACTTTAGGCTTTTCAGGGGTCTGGGCGTGTACGGCTGAGAGGGGAACGATTGCCGCAAGGGCAGAAAACATGGCGACAGCGAGCAGGCGTCCAGCGAATGGCAGCTTCATGAGTTCATCTCCGATCTTGTGATTATTGTTCGGGCGAACGACGCAGAATCAATCCGCAGGATCGATGCGCAAACGTTTGCGAGAAGCGAACTATGAAAAATGTCGCAGGGTTTGTCAATCGGGGAAATGAAGTCTGCCCGAAGGATTGCTCCGGGCAGCGCTGTCTCACTCTTCGGGGCGGACAGTGGCCACTTCGTCGGCCTTGATCCGGATGGTTTTGCCCGAAATATCTTCGAACTCATAGAAACCGTCACGGCTCTTGGTCTTTGGCGCATCCTTGGTGATGTATTGCGTTCCGTCCTGCAACGTGACGACCGACGGGGTGGAGCATCCAGACAACATGAGAGAAGCCGCAACCACGGCAGGCAGCACCAGCAATTTGAATTTCATGTTCACTCCTTGGGCCTATACGAATGTGCAGGTGAAACGATACAGGCATCATCAAAGGGCGGAAACATTATCCTGCGTAAGTGTTGCGAAAGATCCGACACTCAAATACTGTACGCACGTACAGCTTATTCAGGGACTTTTTCCGTGGCAAATCAATCCTCAGCAACCTCAGCCCCCGACTCCTATCAGCGCATGGGCATTCGGGTACAGAAGATCATCAACTCGCCGACCGCGCAGAAATCCAGAGCAGCCCTGCTCTTTCGTCTGCAGGACGAATCGGAAGATGACTGGGCTCAACTGCTTGAAGAAATAGCCGAAAACGACAACGTTACCCTTGCCTGGCGTGATGATGGTGGTGTGCAGCTGTTCTGGACGGTGCCGAAGGAAGATTGAGGTCACAAATTGGTGACCGGTCAGGTGTGTTTGCTCAAACGCGACTGTCATTTACCAAGTCACCCGAACTTAAAATCCCAGATGCTACCGGGCTGTCCCCCTTGGTATAAGGGAGTTCTGCTCCAGTCAGATAACATTGCCCTTCGGCTGGCTTGCCCCCCGCCAAACCAGCCGAGCAGTGTGCTGACTCATGAAAATCCAGTGCCTTCCAGACGCGCACGTTCATCTTTACTATTCACCCTTGAATATCTGAAACGGACGTCCCCATGAGCGGCAAACCTGCGGCGCGTATCACTGACCCCACTGCGTGCCCGATCTCGGGTCACGCTACCAATTCGCTCGCTACCGGCTCGTCCGATGTGATCTTCGAAGGCCTGGGTGCTGCGCGCCTTGGCGACACGTCCGCGTGCGGTAGTCCGATTAACAGTGGAGTCTCTTCTTCAGTGTTCATAAATGGGCTAAATGCTGCCACCGTGGATAGCGTTGGTGCCCATGGCAATATCGTAACGGCTGGCTCGAGCACTATTATAATCGGCGACACTTTCGTGCCTGCGCCTTTCAGTGGGTTGGCGCCAATGCCAGTGCACTTCGACGATAAAATAAGACTCGTCGATGAAACGTCGGGCGAACCTGTTCCACACCATGCCTACGGTATTCAGCGCGCTGATGGCAGTATTGAACACGGGATCAGCGATGCGCAGGGTTACACACATAGAGTGAGCTCGCACCTGGCTGAAAGTATCAAACTATTTTTGGAAGATTGAGAGCATGGAAGCAGAGAAAATAATTTTGCCCAATGGCAACACCGCAAGCTTGGCGACAACGCACACCTTGACAGCAGTGAGCAATTCACAAATCAAGGTCGTACCTGTACCCGCCGCCAAGCCTGTTATATTTTACATCGGCGGCGCCGGAGACCAGCAAAGCTACTATTTTCAAGGCGCATTTCGTAACATCGATGATGTGGACTTGCTGATGTCGAAGAGAATGACAAATGCGCAGCTTTCTGAGAAATATACAAAGTATGTTTGGGGATATGAGAAGGCTCGCGGGGAAAGTGATATCGAAGATCATTTCATCAAGCTTATCCCTGGCAAATCCTCCCCCGTCTATATAGTTGGACACAGTCTCGGTGGATGGAATGGAGCTCACCTCTCCAGGATCCTGTCTGACAAAGGCTATAAAATCGCGCTTCTGATAACCTTGGACCCTGTCGGCAAAGGCTCTCTGGTCTGGCTGGGTTCTGATATCTATTACTCTGAACCAACGCCCGTTGCCGAAATGTGGATCAATATTCGTGCTCACCCAGACAAACCAGATGCGTCAGACCACGTCGCGAACTTCGGAGAGCGATGGAGTGTGGGTCAAGGCCCTAATATCAATGCAACAGTCAATCTGAACCATGCGTTCGCGGGCCATATGATGGTTGCACTGATTGAAGAAAATAAATGTGCTTTGGACTTTCTGTTTGATGCCTACGTGAAAAGTTTAAAATGACCACGCCCCTGAAACTAATGACACTCGTCACCGTGCTCACGTGCAGCGCATGCGCACGCACACCCAACATTCCGACCGCATCATTGACTTTTGCGGGATTCTCCCAACCCGGCGACTCCGTACTTTATGTAAAACTTGAATCGGATCAAAATCTTAGCGAAGTCTTCAATATCTATGAGCAGCAGAATCAAAATACGCCTAAATTCGTGTGCGCCTTGGACCATGATAAGAATTTCGATGTGAATCACACGATTAAAGCGCGGGGAATCGGTCTTCTTGAAGCTGACACCAAGCCCGGCAAAAGCGGGACGTTTTACTTCCGTTCTTCGCTGTCATTCAACACAACCGAAGAAAAAGAGGTACCTGTCCCGATGCCAATCACCTCGGGGGCAGCCTTGGAAAATCTTTTGGCCGGACAAGAAAGCATTCCGTGCCAAGTGTCCGTCACCGCCTACGGATTCAAAGCCTATTACACCGACACGGTGTACATCCCTACCGCAAACCTTGTTACGCACCTGAAAGAAATGAATCACGCTGCCGAGCAGCGCTAGCCAGGCCAAACGTTTATCTCGACCTGCTCCCGCTCTTCGGAAGGCGAGGCGATGACACCTCTGTATTCACACATATAAAGGACCTGCATGGCACATACCATAGGTGGTTGCGCGTGCTACTGCCCCCGACAGCGACACCTTCGTTCGGACAGTCATACACAGCTTTTACACGCGAACAGATATGGCTTTGCGCCACTTGTCGGACAACTGTTCACTTGCAATCGAAACGGTGTAATTTTCGCGCTACCCTTCTGAGACAGCAGTCCGATCAAGGCGACGCGTAGCAGTACACGCCTGTATCGATCTCGAAATGATGTTGCAGCGTCGAAGCAGCCCCGGCTTCGAACTGCCCAGTACCCCACGTACTCATTTTAGGATGGCGTAGTGTCTACGCCTTGCAGGCAGGTAATGATGAATCAAACGGAATTTGAAATTCACTATCGGTTCAAGGGTGAAACCCGGTCCTTTCTTCACCAGACTCTTCAACTTTGCCAGAGCGATGCGCTGCATTGCGCAACGCTGCATGCAGGTGTCGGTACGGTCAGCGATCATGTCGCCGCCGGGCCTGTGAGGCTGGCGACCTTGCAGGCTCAAGGCTTTGGTGTGACAGAGGTGCACTGGAAGCGGCGTACGCAGCCTGAGCAGACCTGAGTCGGCACTGTCGAGACTCACAATAAAAAACGACCTCACCTGGAGGTCGTTTTTTTGGGCTGCAATGCGACTCAGATCGCAGGATAAGAACCTGTGCCCTCGGGCCAGGGCGTCAGCAGCTCGAAACCCGTCGAGGTGACTGCCACCATGTGCTCCCACTGCGCTGAAAGTGACATGTCACTGGTCAATACGGTCCAGCCATCCGGCAATGTGCGGGTGCCCGCCTTGCCTGCGTTGATCATCGGCTCGATGGTGAAGACCATGCCTTCCTTGAGTTTCAGGCCTTTGCCCTGCGTACCGTAATGCAGCACCTGAGGCTCTTCATGGTATTTGCGTCCAATGCCGTGCCCGCAGTACTCGCGCACCACGCTGAAACCTTCGCGATGGGCAACGCTCTGGATCGCATATCCAATGTCGCCCAACGTCGCACCCGGACGCACCGCGTGAATGCCTGCACGGGTTGCTTCGTAGGTGGTTTCGACCAGACGCCGGGCCAGCGGACTGACCTCGCCGACCAGATACATGCGACTGGTATCGCCGTACCAGCCATCCTTGATGACGGCCACATCAATGTTGACGATGTCGCCTTCCTTGAGGATGTCCGATGCCGACGGAATGCCATGGCAGACCACCGCATTCGGGGAAATGCAGGTTGTCTTGGTAAAGCCGTGATACCCGACGTTGGCCGGAATCACCTTGAGTTCCTTGACGATGTACTCGTTGCAGATGTCGTCCAGCGCTTCGGTGCTCACGCCTGCCTTGACGTAAGGCGTGATCATCGCAAGCACGTCAGCCGCGAGCCTGCCGGCGATGCGCAACTGAACCAGATCCTGCTCGGTCTTGAGACTGATACCGCCGCTCATGAGGCCGCCTTCGACAGTTCGGTCAGCTTGAAGGATTGAGTCGACAGCACAGTACCGTCAGCGTCTTCGAGACGAATCAGCATCTGACAGATTTCGCTGTAGTCCAACGTTGGATGCAGCTCTGCGAGCATGCCGATGCGCATCCAGTGCTCCGCCTGAGCATTGATGGAACGACTCAGTGCAACACTGGCGCAACGCAGGTCTGCGTGCATGTGTTCGGAAATTTTGACCAGGCCCATGTTTCACCTCACTTTGAATATACGAAGCATATACGTTTCGTATATTCACAAGCAACAGAACAGGTGTATCGAGTGATCAGTCGAGACGCTTGCACAAGGACAACGCCAGCTGGCTGATCGCGCTCTGGTCGACGCAGCTCAGTGATCTGAAGCGCAGGATGATGTCTTTTTCGGCAGCCGAGAGTGAGTCGATGCAGACCGGTAATCTTTTACCGCACAGCACATACAGCACGTCGACTCCTTTCTCGCTCAGCGCCACCAGATAAGTGGAACGCGGCATGCGCTTACCGTTTTCGTATTTGCCCTGGGCATTGGCCTCGACACCACCAATGGCGGCAAATCTGTGTTGCGATAGCCCCAATGCCTGGCGCTCTTCTTTCAGTCGCGCGCCGAAATCTTTCATATGGATGCACCTGAGGCGGAATTGCATCCATCACGATACGCTGCATCCATTAATCATGTTGAGTTATCGGGCTTTATTCACTCGCGCGGTTTTCACGATAGTCACCACCTGCCTGAGCAGCCGCGACGACCATGGAAACCTGCGCCTCGTACGCATTGAACTGGCGCAGTGCTGCGGCCAGAGCCAGAAAATCTTCACGCTGCATTTCGTTGACCGACGTACCGGTGCGAAGCTGATGGGCAACCGGGCTATGCGCTGACTTCAGGGACATGGAACACCTCTTTTTCTTTACTGGTTATGCATACAGTATTTAGATCCAGAGGCTAATACAAGCCCGGTTACGACGAATGGTCATTCTCTGCCAGTGCCTGCAGGCGCATCACATCGCTGGCGTTCATTTCGATGCCATTCGCCATCGATCTGGCTCGCTCGGCGTAACGACGATCACCCGGCATACGCGCCTGACCGACACCATGAAGCTGCTGCACAAGCACCTCGCTACGTTGCGCAAAGGACTGGCCACTGCCCTTGTCGGGATCGATGACAATCATCAACTGGCCGGTCCATGGCGTTTGCGCACCGGGATGCTTCGACCAGTCGAACTCGAACGAAAAGTTTCCGCCGGTCAAACCCGCCGCCAGCAGTTCAACCATCATCGCCAATGCCGAACCCTTGTGCCCGCCAAACGGCAGCAGCGCCCCGCCATCCAGAATCGCCTTGGGGTCACAGGTCGCCTGTCCCTCCCGATCCACCCCCATCCCTTCGGGTAACAGACGGCCTTCACGCGCAGCGATCTGCACATCGCCATGGGCCATGGCACTGGTCGCCAGATCGAAAACCAGTGGCGTTGAATCATGACGAGGTGCTGCGAACGCGATGGGGTTGGTTCCGAACAACGGCTTCTGCGCACCGTGCGGCACAACGCAGGTCATGCTGTTGACCATGCTCAGGGCCACCAGCCCCTGCTCGGCGAACGGCTCGACGTCCGGCCACAGCGCCGCAAAATGATGAGAGTTTCGGATGGCCAGAATCGCAATACCTGCGCTGCGCGCCTTGTCGATCAGCAACGGCCGCGCCGCCGCGAGCGCGGGCTGGGCGAAACCGTTGGCCGCGTCGACCCTCACGAACGCAGGTGCGACATCCTCCACAACCGGCACCGCCTTGCCGTCCACCCAACCGCTGGCCAGCGAAGAAAGATACCCCGGAATGCGAAAGATGCCGTGACTGTGCGAACCGTCCCGCTGGGCGCTGGCGCAGTTTTCAGAAAGAACAGTCGCCACATCCAGCGACGTGCCATGGGCCAGAAAGATTCGTTGCAACAGCTCGGTCAGTTGCGCAAGGGAAAGGGTTCGGGTCGAGTCATCAGGGTGAGCGGCGTGCATCTGGAACTCCGGATCATGACGGTCAGGGCAGGCATTGGGTTGCGATCAAGAGTAGCGCCAAGCGCATTCCAGAAACACTCCCGCAGCCCGATACATCAATGAGAGCAGATCACATTCACGAAGAATTAAGCCGGGATTGATACATCGTAACGGTCCAATGTTCTCTCCCTCTCCTGTCCGGGGGTAGAATGCGCCAGCGGTCAGTAACGGAGAGCCCATGAACGAACCCAGCCTCAGCGAAGCAGAATACGAGCAGATCACCGATGCCGCCGCGCACTGGTGTATGCGACTGCACGCTGACGACTGCTCGCCTGCCGAGCGGAAACTGTTCGATCAGTGGCTCAAGGCTCATCCGCTGCACGCGACCGAGTTCGAGGCAATGCGCGATATCTGGGAGATGTCGGGACAGCTGGATCCGGTCAATCCGCCACCCTCGCCCGTCGTATCGAACACTGCACCAGAGTCCAATGTCTTGCCACGACGCAGGCGCAACTGGCGTCCTCTCGCCGTGGCTGCAACCGTTGCGGCACTGGCTGTACCGGTGGCTGGCTACATCGGCTGGAACCAGGGACTGATTCCCAACGCGTACGAAACCTACACCACGACCAATGCTACTCGTCTCATCACCATGGACGACGGCAGCCGCGTGGAAATGGACCTGGGCACAGAACTGACCTACGCCAATTACAAGGACCGCCGCAGCGTTACCTTGAAAAAAGGCGAAGCATTTTTCGAAGTCAGCCACGACCTCACCCACCCTTTCGTCGTGGACGCCGGCGCAGGAAGCATCAAGGTGACCGGCACGCGCTTCAATGTGTGGACCTATCAGGATCAGGTTCGGGTAACGCTGGTCGAGGGGTCGGTACAGGTCAGCAGCGATCGCTCGCAACCGGACTTCAGCGATCACCTGGACCCCGGTATGCAAGCCACTTACAAAACCGGTGATAACCGCCCCGGCATCAGTCATGTCGCCGCCGACGACACCAGTCTGGCGTGGCGCAACGGCAAGCTGATCTTCAATGATCTGCCGTTGAGCCAGGCATTGCCGATGATCAACCGTTACCTGCAGACGCCGATCCTGCTGGCGGACAATGCCACCGGTGCGATTCGTCTTGGCGGCACTTACAACACCCGAGACATCTCGGGCCTGCTCACGTCACTGCCCAAGGTATTGCCGGTTTATGTGACGCAGAACCAGAACGGAAATCCGGTCCTGAACACACGTGGCACCAACTCACCCAAAGGCTGACTCATGTCCAGAGACGGCGCTGATCTTACATCCTGAAACATCCCTTGCGCCTGAAGTCATCCGTGCTCGACGCCGCTGTTTTCGCGACTTGGTACGCGGTAATCCGGCTCGTCGTGCAACTCTCTGCTATTTTTTTGCGTTCGCACCTGAGGTTTTGCGCCGCTCGTTCGTCTTATAGATGAGATTTTGTTTAAAAGCCTGAAAAGGAATTTGCGCATGTTCAATCGCCAAGGAACAACGACCCGTACGATGCTCAGGCAGACCGCCATTTCTGCGCAGGCGCAGACCCAGGCCCAATCGCCTGCGGCAGAGATCGAGCGTCCGGGCAATGATCACATCCGGCTGCTGCTCAAGAGCTTCGGTCTGCGCACCAGCCTGGTCAGACTCAAGGTGCTGGATGCACTGCTGGTGTCGAACGAAAGCGGTCAGTCGCTCGGCGTGCGAGGCGTGCACAGTCAACTGCTCAGGCTGGACGTGCCGTTGTCATTCCTCAGCGTACGCGAGGTGCTCAAGCGTCTTTGCGATGAAGGCGTCATCCATCTCAACGAGGACAAGACCTACAGTCTGCATCCTCGTGCCATGGAATGGCTGGGCGAATCGAGCAGGTAATCCGGCGGCCCGTGAAGCTCAGCGCCTGACCTTGCGGCGCATGATCCCGTTGAGCACCACCACCAGCACAGCAACGCCGATGGCGATGTACTGGAAGGCCTTCTCGCTGATCACACCGCTGTTCTGCAGGTGCGAGAGGCCCAGCATGATCGCCAGCACACTCAGAGCGATCAGAATCGAGTAAATCAAACGCTGCTTGTTGGTCATTTCGGTTTTCCTGATTACGTCATGAACGGCATCGGCTCTGCGCAAATGCGCGGACATCTTACGCTGATGCATGACCGATGGCATGGACGGAATACGTCCCGGCGACTCACCGCCTCCCCTTTCTATGATCCTGCGTGCAAACATCAATGCGATTGATGTTCGTCATGCCGGATTCGGCGTTGCTGTGAAAAACTCACGTGGTTTAATGCGGGCCTGTTTCAAATCGTTTCCTGTCATTGCCAAGGAGTTTCACATGCCCCATGAAGGCAGCCTGCTGCAGGCCGCAGTGGTATTTCTGTTCGCCGCCGTCATCGCCGTGCCATTGGCCAAGCGCCTGAAGCTGGGTGCCGTGATCGGTTATCTGGCCGCTGGCGTCGTGATCGGCCCATCGGTGCTGGGGTTGATAGGAGATACGGAGAGTGTCAGTCACATTTCGGAACTTGGGGTGGTATTACTGCTGTTCATTATTGGTCTTGAGTTGTCGCCAAAGCGTTTATGGGTGATGCGCAAGGCAGTGTTCGGCGTGGGCACGGCGCAGGTGTTGCTGACCGGCCTGGTCATCGGCGCAGTTGCCCTGGTTGCGTTCGGACAATCGATGAACACCGCGATTGTGCTGGGCCTTGGTCTGGCACTGTCCTCCACGGCTTTCGGCCTGCAGAGTCTGGCCGAGCGTAAGGAACTGAACAGCCCGCATGGGCGTACGGCGTTCGCCATTCTGCTGTTTCAGGACATTGCAGCCATTCCGCTGATCGCGCTGGTGCCATTTCTGGCCGGTGGGGACCATGCGACCAGCACTCAGGAAAGTATCAACCATGGTCTGCGCGTACTGGGCAGCATCGCCATCGTGGTCGTGGGCGGACGTTATCTGCTGCGCCCGGTGTTTCGCATCGTGGCCAAGACCCGCATTCAGGAAGTGTCGACCGCTACTGCGCTGCTGGTGGTAATCGGCACAGCGTGGTTGATGGAACTGGTCGGTGTGTCCATGGCGCTGGGCGCTTTTCTGGCAGGCCTGCTGCTCGCCGACTCCGAATACCGGCACGAGCTGGAAGCCCAGATCGAACCGTTCAAGGGATTGCTGCTGGGGCTGTTCTTCATCAGTGTCGGCATGGGCGCCAACATCGGCCTGCTGTTCAGTGCGCCACTGGTGGTGCTTGGCCTCACGGTGCTGCTGGTCGCAATCAAGCTGCCGTTGTTGTTCATTATTGGCCGCACCGCAGGTGGCCTGAGCAAGCGCAGCGCATTGCGCCTGGGCCTGGTCCTGGCAGCGGGCGGTGAATTTGCCTTCGTGGTGTTCAAGATCGGCAGCGCTCAGGGGCTGTTCGAAGCAGGCCTCTATGACATGCTGGTACTGACCATCACCCTGTCGATGGCGATCACCCCGCTGCTGTTCATCGCACTGGCGCGCTGGATCAAGCCCAAGGCCAAAGTGGTGGAAGTACCGGAAGAGTACCGCGACATCCAGACCGACAAGCCGCGCGTGGTCATCGCCGGCATGGGCCGGATGGGCCAGATCGTTGCGCGTATCCTGCGTGCGCAGAAAATCCCGTTCATTGCCCTGGACACTGCAGTGGAGTCCATCGAATTCTCTCGCAGCTTCGGCAACGTGCCAGTGTTCTACGGCGACCCGTTGCGTCCGGAAATCCTCAGAGCAGCCAAGGTGCAGGACGCCGAGTTTTTCATCATTGCCACCGATGACCCGGACATCAACATCAAGACGGCCGAACTGATCAACAAGCTGTATCCGCACATGAAGATCATCGCTCGTGCCCGCAACCGTCAGCACGTTCACAAGCTGATGGATGCCGGTGCACATGCAGTGCGTGAGACCTTCTACTCAAGCCTTGAAATGTCGCGACAGACCCTGCTGGGGCTGGGCTTGAGCGAAGCGCAGGCCGATGCGCGCATCAGTCGTTTCAAGCGTCACGATGAACAGGTGCTCGCCGCGCAGCACGAGATCTACGACGACGAAGCAAAAGTGCTGCAAACAGCCCGCGAGGCCAGGGTCGAGCTGGCCCAGTTGTTCGAGGCCGACCGGCTCGACGAAGAAGAGGCCGCAAAAGCCTGAGCTACCAGCCACCGCCCAGCGCGCTGTACAGCCCGACCAGCGCCTGGGCTTGAGTGGTTGAACTCTGGACCCACTGTTCCTCGATATCCAACAGGGTGCGCTGCACCGTGAGGACGTTGAGGAAGTCCACCACACCTTCTGTGTATTGCCGCTTGGCGGTATCCAGCGCGATACGGTTCTGGCGCACCGCCTCGTCCAGTTTGCGCTGCTGAAGCTGGCTGGCGTTGTAGAGACTCATGCTGTCGTCGATTTCCTGCCACGCACGCAACACGGTCTGCTGATACGCCAGGGCTGTTTCCTGCTCCTGGGCTTCGCGCAAACGCAACATGCCGCGCAGCCGACCGCCTTCGAAGATCGGCAGGCTCAGTTGTGGGCCGATGCCGAACTGGCGTGAGCCCCAACTGCCGAGGTCAGACAGCTGCAGGGCCTGAAATCCGACATTGCCTGACAGCACGATGCGTGGATAGAAATCGCCTTGTGCGACACCAATGCTCGCGGTTGCCGCATGCAGCCGCGCTTCGGCACGGCGAATGTCCGGGCGGCGCTGCGCCAGCTCGGAAGGCAGGCCGACGGGTACAGTGGCGGGCACGGCACCCATTTCCACGGATTTCTCCAGCTCGCTCTGCAAGGCTCTGGGCGATTGCGCCAGCAACAGGCTCAATGCATTGATCAGCCTGGCCTGTCGCTGCTCAAGTACTGGAAGACGGGACTCGACCGCCGATACCTGCGCAGCGGCTTCAGCCACATCCAGATTGGTCGCCACCCCACTGCCCTGCCTGACCTTCGAAAGCTCCAGGCTGTTGCGGGACAATTGCAGGTTTTGCCGGGTCACGGCGAGGACCGACTGGGTGCCCCGCAGCTGCAGATAGTCCCTGGCTACTTCCGCCTGAAGCGACAGCAAGGCTGCGCGCCGGTCATTGTCTGCAACGTCTACGTTGGCGTCTGCAGCCTCGACTTCGCGCTTGACCCGCCCCCACAGATCCACTTCCCAGCTGGCATTGATGCCGCCGTCCCACTGGCTGAACGCCGCCCTGCCCTCGTTGCCTGATGGGTCGTTCAACCCTTCGGCGCTGTTGCGTTTGCGCTGGTAACCCAGCTTGCCATCCACACTGGGCACTTGCTCGCCGGCGATCACCTGACGCGCCGCCCGGCTTTGCGCCAGTCGCGCCTCCGCCATTTTCAGATCAAGGTTGGAAGCCGCCGCCCGATCAACCAATGATGACAACTGGGGATCACGGAATATCTCCCACCATCGAGCGCTATAAGGGGTGGTATTAATTTGACTGACGGCCTGTTCTCCCTGAATGGGCAACCATTGCACGTCGCTGGTTTGCGGGCGCTGGAAATCCTGTCCGACCTGGCAGCCCGACAGACTCGCCAACAGCACCAGGCTGCTCGCAGCAGCGAGACGGTTCACAAGGCACCCACTGGCTGTTCAGCGGATGGGGATTGCGTGTCGATACTGGCGTCCACCGACATCCCGACCCTCAACCTTGCCGCAAGCGGTTGTCCCGGATCGAGGACGATCTTCACTGGAATGCGCTGCACGACCTTGGTGAAATTACCGGTGGCGTTGTCGGGCCGCACGGCAGCGAAAGTCACGCCGGTGGCAGGGGCAATACTCTGTACGTGAGCCTTGAGGACTTCATCGGGATAGGTGTCAACACGCACCTCGACTGATTGCCCTACGCTCACATGGGTCAGTTGGGTTTCCTGAAAGTTGCCCACCACGTAGGCGTCGGCGAGCGGCACCACTGACAGCAACTTGCTGCCGGGATTGACGTAGTTACCGACGCGCACCGCCCGCTCACCCACGACACCGTCAATGGGCGCAACGATGTGCGTGTAGGACACCTGCAACTGCGCCTGATCACGCGCGGCCCGTGCATGCTTGAGGCCCGCTTCGGCGCTGTGCTGGCGAGCCGTCAGGATGTCGACCTGCTTGCGCTCGGCCACCAGTGACGCACTGGCACTGGCGTGGTTGGCATTGGCTGTGTCGATCCGGTTGCGCGCCTGCTGCGCGTTCTGCACGGTGCCGGCACCTGCACCTGCCAGATGCTCGTAACGGTCGCGTTCCTGCTCGGCAAAGCGCACCGCTGCCGTACTGGCGGTCAACGCGGCCCTGGCCTGATCGATCACCGCAGTCTGACGCTGCAGTAACGCGGTGACCTGCTCCAGCTCCGCCGCTGCGGTCGCTA
Source organism: Pseudomonas viridiflava (assembly GCF_900184295.1). Classification (NCBI taxonomy): domain Bacteria; kingdom Pseudomonadati; phylum Pseudomonadota; class Gammaproteobacteria; order Pseudomonadales; family Pseudomonadaceae; genus Pseudomonas; species Pseudomonas viridiflava. The sequence goes on along the minus strand of NZ_LT855380.1, from coordinate 2,339,783 downwards.
CACCCGCCTCTGCCGAAGCCAGCGCCGTCTGCACATCGCGATCATCAATTACCGCCAGTAATTGCCCTGCCTTGACCGGCTGGTTGTCTTCCACCAGCACCTGGCTGATGAAACCCGACACTTTGGGCGCGACCACCGAATAATCGGCGGTGATGAATGCGTCATTGGTGGCCTGGCGCGTGCTGTCACCGGTCAGTGTGTAGATGCCCAGACCGGCGAGCACGATGGCCGCGCCACACAGGGCCAGGGTCTGTTTTGAAGTCATGCTCATGAAAAAGGTCTCGACAGAAAATCAGTTCGGCGCACGAGGCGGATAGACCCGCGTCGGCATCAGAGGAATCAGCAGAATCAGTCCGGCGGCAAGCCAGCCCATGCAGAAATACAGATCGACACTGGTCAGCACCACGGCCTGCTCGTGCAGACGATGGGTCAGGGAGGCCACCGAATCGTCAGCAGCCAGCCAGGGTGAGTTGCCAAGACGATCAACCAGCACGTTGGAGTGAAAATGCTGGCGCGAGGTGGTCAGGGCTTCCAGCACGCCGGTGGCGATAACCGCCGACAAACCGCGCACGGTGTTGAACCATGAAGACGCAAACGGGCCATCGGGCGGAGCGATCCCGCCAGTCGCCTGCATCAGCAACGGCAGGACCGCCATCGGCTGGGCAATGATCTGCAGCAGTTGCAGGCTGTAGAAGTTGTCGCGAATCCATTCCGAAGTCATTTGCGTCGCCAACCCGCAATACAGCGCGAGCAGGCCAAGTCCGGTCGCCAATACCCAGCGGCAATCGATCCAGCGCACGTTGCACAGCGCCGCCACCAGAGGCAGTGCAAGCAGCTGTGGCAAAGCAACGATCAGCATCAGCGGTGCAGTCTGCAACGGGCGGTAACCGTGCACCTGGGCCAGATAGGACGACGGAATCGAGGCGACCGCAGTCAGGACGATCAGCACACCGCCCAGGGTCAGCAAGGCATGCGACAGGTTTCGACCCGCCAGCAGCTGCAGTTTGAAAAACGGCACCGGGGTGAACCATTCGTTGACCATGAACGCCACCAGCAGCACCAGTCCGCCGCCCAGCAGCCAGCAGATCAGGGTGGACTCGAACCAGTCCAGGCGATTGCCTTGCAGGATGCCGATCACCAGCGCTGCAATGGCAGGCAAACCGAGCAGCACGCCACGCCAGTTGAACGTTCTGAAGCGCTCCAGACGCAACGGGTCCTGAGGAATGCCGTGGGCAATGGCGATCATTGCGACGAGACACGGAGGGATGACCTGCCAGAACGTCCATTGCCAGTTGAAATGCTCGGTCCACAACGCTGCCAGCGGCGTACCCAGACTGGGACCGAAGGTTGCGGTCAGGGCGTACCCGGCCAGCCCGTACAACTTGATGTGCGGCGGTAGAAAGCGCAGCGCGACGGTCATCAGCATGGGTGGCAGACAGCCCGCCGCCAGACCTTGCAGGATCCGCAGGACCAGCAGGCTGGGATAGTTCGGCGCGAACGGGCACAACAGGCCAAGCACGATGAAGGCCGTGATAGCGCCAAGGGTGAACCGTCGCAGCGACAGGCTGACCGCGAACCATGGCGCGAAGGCCATCGCCGCAACCGAGGTCGCCGAATAGGCCGCCACCAGCCAGGTCGCTTCATCGGCACCGATGAACATCGCACCCCGAATGTCGGCCATGGCAATGCGCGTCACGCCCTCGTTGATCCCGGCGACCAGCACCGCCAGCAGCACGCCCAGAAGCCCGATGATCGTCTGCAGGCCGAATACCGCAGGCGCAGGTTTGATGGGCTGGGCAGCCGGGATGACAGGGTCGATGGCGACAAGCGAAGACATGGGCGACGGAATCCAGAGCGAGGGAAGCGCTGGCATTTTAGAAAACGGGGCCACTCAGGAAAATTTACATTTGCACAGCGTATAAGTGCACCGGACGCACGAATGCAGATGCATCCGTGATCTCTGCGTTCATGGATGGCTGGCCGCTGATCAAGCGCCGTTCAGAAAAAGAGAGGCGCTTTCGGGAATGTGACGCGGAGCGTCACGGGCGGCATGCCCACGCGGAGCGATGGGCACGATCAGTGTCGAGGCAGACCTGTTTATAACGATGAGCGCAGAGCGATGGGCACGATCGGGTACAGATGCCAGCCCTCACACTGATCGTTCCTCACGCTCCGCGTGGGAATGCCGCCCAGGACGCTCCGCGTCCGCTCTCGAATGTGGCGCAGATGTGTGCCCAAGCTCCAGCGTTATCCACGTCATGCGCTCGGCTCACTGAATCCTCAGTCTGTGCCGTTTGTGACGCGGAGCGTCACGGGAGGCATGCCAACGCAGAGCGATGGGCACGATCAGTGAGAGTTCGGGAACGTGACGCGACGGCAGGCTCACGCATACGGGCTGTCCCAATACCGTTTGTACATCCCGAGCCTTTTCTTCACGCCTCGGGGCAGGCGCTTTTCCTGCTTGCTGAGTTTGTAGGCCAGCAGCTTGACGGCGTTGCGAACGAAGGACATCGGCCACCAGAGAAAACGTCTGGGGCCAAGGAACGCGAGTTCGGATTTCACGTAGCGCATGCCTTCGCCCGCGATGCCGCCGAAGGTTTCGTAGATCCACGCTTCACGCGACTGGAACACACCAATGTCGAAGTAGCGCCGAAACTCCTCACGCAGGCTGTAGTTGTGCGAATGCCGACAGACCGCCGAGCCTTCGTAGGCCACTTTCCAGCCATCGATCAGCATCTTGGCCGTGACGTACATGTCCTCGGACAGGATCACATGCCGGGGAAATCCGCCGATGGCCAGCAAGGCTTCGCCGCGATAGGCCGCAAACGAATTGGACATGAACGGCGTCTTGATGCCCAGCACGGGCGCGTCTGCAAGGGTCTTGATCTGCGAGGTCGGCGGGTAGTTGAACAGCCGCGCGTGCTGGGCCAGCAGGTTGGCGTTCTTGTGGGGCAATTGCCGCCCGCACACGGCACCGACTTTCGGGTCGGCAAATGGCAGCAGGAGGTTGGCAATTGCATCAACGTCTTCGACGTAGGCGTCCTGAGTCATATAGACGTAAACGTCATACTCGGGGTGCAGATCGACCATCATCTGCCGGGTGCCGCCGTGGTTGAAGTCCTTGCTGTCGATGCACAGCACGTTTGCGCAACGCGCGCGCGCCAGCTCAAGCGTGCCGTCCGACGAACTGGAGTCGACGATCAGCGTGTCGAACGACGCCGTCTGCGTGGCCAGAGAGTCCAGCAGGCGCTCCAGGTCCTTATGTCCGTTGTAGGTCGGGATGACACAAGCCACTCTCAATGACGCCATAACAATACTCCGGGGCGAAAACAGGATGCCCTACTTGTCAGCGTTGTTGAGGGTAGCTCATGCCCGGTCAGCCAGCCACGACGTCAACCCATCACCTCGCTTAGAGGAATGAAGTTGACCCAGTCACCTTCCGCAACCGTGGCGCCTTCACGCACTTCGATCAGCCCGTCAGCCCAGGCCGCGCTACGCAGCACGCCGGAGCTCTGGTTGCGATAGGGAACCGCCCTGCCCTGTTCAAGACGCCCGCGCAGGTACTCGCGACGATTGCCGGGACGCGTCCAGACAAATCCCGCAGGTACTGCAAACTTCAATGGCGTGACATCGAGTACGCCCTGGCGGCGCAACAGATAGGCGCGGGCCAGCAAGGCAAAGGTCACCAGCGTAGAAGCGGGATTGCCCGGCAGGCCGATCACCGGCACACCCCGAAAATGCCCGAACGTCAGCGGCTTGCCTGGCTTGATGGCAAGCTTCCAGAGCGACAGCTCGCCTTCTTCGCGCAGGGCGTGCCCCAGAAAATCCGCCTCGCCCACCGACACACCGCCGGTAGACAGAATCAGGTCGACCTCATACAGGCTCGCCAATGCAGCGCGGGTCTTTGCGAGATCGTCCGGCAGAATTCCGGCATCAACAACATCGCACTGCAGACGCTTCAGCCAACTGCACAACAGCACACGATTGCTGTTATAGATCTGCCCCGGCCCCAGCGGCTGCCCCGGCTCGATCAGTTCGTCGCCAGTGGACAGCACCGCCACGCGCACCTGCCGGACCACGTTCACTTCGGCCAGACCGAGCGACGCAACCAGCCCCAGTTCGATCGGCCCCAGCCGTGTACCGGCCGCCAGCACCGTGTCGCCAATCCGGGTTTCCTGGCCCTGAGGACGAATGTTCTGTTCAGGTTTCAGTGATTCGGTGAAACGCACACGTTGATCATCCAGGACCTCGGCGTTTTCCTGCATCTCGACGCAATCAGCACCCTCAGGCACCGGCGCGCCGGTGAAGATGCGTGCGCAGGTTCCGGGCGCCAGAGGCTCGGGAGCCTGGCCCGCGAAAATACGCTGGCTGACGGGCAAGGGCTCTCCGCGCCAGTCGGCCACGCGCAAGGCGTAGCCATCCATGGCGCTGTTGGACCACGGCGGCAGGTCCAGCGTCGACACCAGATCGGTCGCCAGCACGCGACCTTCGGCATCAGCCAGCCGCACACGCTCATGCTGCGTGATCGGCGCAGCTTCGGCCATCTCCAGCAAACGCGCGATGGCGTCTTCGACAGGCATCAAGGCCTTGGGCTCAACGCTCATGACCGTTCAACCACGGGTCGCGCAGGGCTCGGCCTGCTTGAGGTGCGGAACGAAATTGCACGGACGGAAACGTGAATCCAGCTGTTCAGCCAGAATGCCGTCCCAGGCGGTACGCACGGCGTTGGTGGAGCCTGGCAGGCAGCAGACCAGTGTGCCGTTGGACAGCCCGGCCAGCGCACGCGACTGAATGGTCGAGGTGCCGATGTCCGGCACCGATATCTGCCGAAACAGCTCGCCGAATCCGTCGACCTGCTTGTCCAGCAGACAGGCCACGGCTTCCGGCGTGCTGTCGCGTCCGGTGAAGCCGGTGCCGCCAGTGATCAGTACGACCTGAACCTGCTCATCGGCGATCCAGGTCGCTACCTGAGCGCGGATCTTGTAGAGGTCATCCTTGAGCAGGACGCGCTCGATCAGGCCGTGACCGGCTTCGGTCAAGCGATCGACGAACATCTGGCCCGAGGTATCGGTTTCGCGGGTGCGGGTGTCGCTGACGGTCAGTACAGCGATGTTCAGGGGTACAAAAGGTGTGTCAGCCTTTGCTTTCATGGCCTCGATCCGGTTGTTAAGGAAACAGGCCGGTGTTATATCACAGCACTCCTTTTCACTGCCTGCCGAGTCTCTGATGAACGCCTCTGCCCCATTGCCGCCCTGCTCGATTCTGCTGCTCGCAGGAGGTCGCGGCCAGCGCATGGGCGGGCGCGACAAAGGGCTGATCGAGTGGCAGGGCGAACCGATGATCCAGCACCTGCATCGCCTGACCCGCCCACTGACCGACGACCTGATCATTTCCTGCAATCGCAACCTCGAACGTTACGCCGCTTACGCTGACCGACTGGTTCAGGACAGTGACACTGACTTCAACGGTCCGCTGGCCGGAATACTCGCCGCGCTGCCGCAGGCACAGCATGACGCGCTGCTGGTGCTGCCCTGCGACGTGCCGCTGATCGATAAATCGCTGCTGGACGCGTTGCGCCAATTAGCCGACAGGCACCCGGACAACCCGGTCATGGTGCGTGAAGGTGAACATTGGCAGCCGCTTTTATGTATCATCCCGACCGCCCACGCTGCGACGCTGGAAGCCGCATGGCAGACAGGCGAGCGCAGCCCACGGCGGGCGTTGGCACCCCTGCATCCAGTGGCCCTGCAACTGGACGCCGGAGACCCGAGACTGGCCAACCTGAACACACCCTGTCTGCTGACCGGATCAGATGACAACCGACGCAAGTGACTGTTCATTGAACTTGCGGCGGGTGTATACGTCTTACGGTCAGTTAATCAAGAATCCATCTGGAGACACAGTAATGAAACAACGGACCCTTCCCGCTGCCTTTCTGCTTGCATTGGGCATCGCCTCTTTGGCTGGCTGCGCTTCGCCCACTGTGATCACTCTGAATGATGGTCGTGAAATCCAGTCTGTCGACACTCCGAAGTATGATGAGGACTCGGGCTTCTACGAGTTCAAGCAGCTTGATGGCAAAGAAACCCGCATCAACAAGGATCAGGTACGTACCGTCAAGGATCTGTGATCCTCGCGTGACGTTACTGATATGAAAAAACCCGCCGAGTGCGGGTTTTTTTTCGTCTGCTCGCCTCGCGGCTACCAGTCGAGTTTCAGCTGGCTTTGAAACTTACGCGGCTCGCCAGTGAGCGGATCGTCGAACCGCAGCGCCTTTGCCAGCAGCTTGAGCGGCTGCTGATAGTCATCGACTGCGTCCCTGATCACCTCCGGGTAGAAAGGGTCGTTGCAGATGGCAGCGCCCAGCGCGGCCATGTGTACGCGCAACTGATGTTTCTTGCCCGTCACCGGGTACAGCCCATAGCGCCACAGCGAGTCATTGCGTTCGAGCACCTCGATTCGAGTCTGTGTATTCGCAGGCCCCGATGCTTCCTGCATGCGGAAGAATGGCTCGCCATCGACCAGACGGCTCTCGTGCAGCCGCGGAAAGTCCATCGTAGGCAGCGCAGGCGCAATCGCCTCGTAGAACTTGTCGATACGACGTGTTGGGAACAATGCCTGATACGCCGAACGGGTCTGCCTGTTTGCCGAGAACAGCACCAGCCCGGCGGTATGGCGGTCGATGCGGTGCAGGGGCACCAGATCCGGATTATCCAGACGGTGGATCAGACGACGCAGCAGGGTCTGCTCGACGTATTCGCCCGCAGGCGTGACCGGCAGAAAGTGTGGCTTGTCAGCGACCACCAGATGTTCATCGGCATACAGAATGGTCTCGACGACTGGAATCGGCGTCTCGTTCGGCACTTCGCGAAAATAGTGAATCTTCAGGCCTTCGCGGTAAGCCAGGTCAGCGGTGATGGCCTGGCCGTTGGCATCCAGCACCCGCGACCGGGCGATACGGTCCAGCCACTCTTCGCGGCTGATGGCGGAGAACTTCGCGCACAGGCAGTCCAGCACCGTCGTCCATGGGCCTGCTGGCAGGTACAGCGTGCTGGCTTGCTGGTGAGCGGCGCGAAAAACGGATTCGGACATGCGTGGACTCGTCATCTCTTGAAAGGCTTGAACGGCTATGGCCGCGCATTATCCCTGATCGGGGCGATCACCGCACAGAATCAACACATGGCAATTGATCAGCCACTGCGTCACTATTAACCATCTGGTACATTTTTTGAAACCCTCCCGCCATCGGGCGGCACGACAAAAACAAGAGACATATCGTCATGAGCCACGCTGAATCAACCTCCGTACTCGCCGGCCTGATCGGCTCAGGCATCCAGGCATCACGCACCCCGGCGCTGCACGAACACGAAGGTGACGCGCAGGGCATGCGCTATCTGTATCGCCTGATCGACATCGATGCGCTCAAACTGGACATCAGCGCCCTGCCCCGTCTGATTGAAGGTGCACGTGACTGCGGCTTCACCGGCCTGAACATCACCTTCCCCTGCAAGCAGGCGGTCATTCCGCTTTTGAACGAACTGTCCGAAGAAGCGCGCGGCATCGGCGCAGTCAATACCGTGGTGTTCAAGGACGGTAAGAGCACCGGCCACAACACCGATTGTCTGGGGTTCGCGGAAGGCTTCAAGCGTGGTCTGGACAAGGCGCCACGCCAGCACGTCGTGCAAATGGGTGCAGGCGGCGCGGGCGCTGCGGTGGCTTATGCGTTGTTGAGTGCAGGCGTCGAGCGCTTGAGCGTGTTCGAGGTCGAACCGCAGCGTGCCCAGGGTCTGGTGGACAACCTCACCGCTCATTTCGGCGCGGGCCGTGCGCAGGTTGGTCTGAATCTGCCTGCGGCAATGGCCGAAGCCGACGGCGTGGTCAACACCACACCGGTCGGCATGGCCAAGTTGCCCGGTACACCGCTGCCGGTGGAACTGCTGCGTGCTGCGCAATGGGTCGCGGAAATCATCTACTTTCCACTGGAAACCGAACTGCTCAGGCATGCTCGCGCGCTGGGCTGCCGCACGCTGGACGGCACGACCATGGCCGTGTTTCAGGCCGTCAAAGCCTTCGAGCTGTTCAGCGGCCGGTCAGCGGATGCCGAGCGCATGATGCAGCACTTCCACAGCCTTTAGCGTTCAGGCCTTGAGGTAACGCAACACAGCGTCGCAGATCATGGCCTTGTGACGCTGTTTGACCTCATCGCTCCACAGCTCGATCTGGAATATCTCGCTGAACGTGTGGCGGTTGGAAATGCGATAAAAGCAGAACGAGCTGATCATCAGATGCAGGTCGATCGGGTGCACGCCCGCGCGGAACTCTCCGCTTTCCTCACCGCGACGCAGGATACCTTCCAGCGCCCGAATGATATTCTGGCTCTTGGCCTGAATGGTATCGGACTGCTTGACGTTTTCGCCGTTGTGAATGTTTTCGATGCAGACGATGCGCACGAAATCGACGTTGTTGTCGTGGTGATCGAAGGTGAACTCCACCACTCGATGGATTGCCTCGACAGGCTCCAGCTCGCCCAGATTCAGCTCGCTTTCGGTATTGCGGATATCGCCGTAAAGCTTTTCCAGAACCTCGACGTAGAGCTGTTCCTTGCTGCCGAAGTAGTAATAGATCATCCGCTTGGACGTCTTCGTGCGCTCGGCTATCGCATCGACGCGCGCGCCTGAAAGGCCGTGGGCGACGAATTCGGCAACGGCAGCCTGAAGGATGTCTTCGCGGGTCTTTTCAGGATTGTTCTTGCGTCCCGAGGGCCGCAACGTGACAGGTTCGAGGGCAACGGAGTCGTCGGTTGTTTTCATTGTTGGCTCATGACCACGGGTTGTACGTGGAGTATGCCGCCGAGCGTCGAGGCAGGGAAGCTGCGAGGCACCCGAGTGCCTGCAGCGACCGGTTCGATCAGATCAAACGCTCACAACCGCGCCTGACGTATTGCCACACTGCGCGCCTTGGCCATTGCGGCCAGACGCACTGCAACGTTGGCTGCGCCATACCCGACGTAGCGGTTCTTGCGCTGCAGGATCTCGAAGAAGAATCGCCCGTCGAACGCATCGGTGTAGACGTGAAACAGCTCGCCGCCGTCAGCATCGCGGTCGTACAACACGTTGTAGTAAGCCAGTTCGCTGAGGAACTCGTCATCGAAATCGAAGCGGGCCGCCAGGTCATCGTAATAGTTGAGCGGGATGTCCAGCAGCGGCACACCGGCTTCCTTGGCGCGGCTGACTTCGGCAAAGATGTCTTCGCAGGAAAACGCGATGTGGTGCACGCCCGAACCACGATAACTGGACAGCGCGTGGGAGATCGCCGTATTTCGGTTCTCTGAAATATTCAACGGCAGGCGCACGGTGCTGCAGCGGCTGCGCAAGGCGCGACTCTTGACCAGCCCGTAAGGGTCCGGGAGCACGACTTCGTCGTCGGCTTCGAAGTCCAGAATGCTCTTGTAGAACAGCACCCAGCTGTCGAGGCTGTCGGCTGGCAACGCCATGGCCATGTGATCAATGCGCTGCAGCCCGCCCTTGCCGGCTACCTGCGGGTTGATGACAAAGTCGCTGTCGTAGATCGAATCGCCCGGTGCGGCGTTGTCGACCAGATAGATCAGGCTGCCATCCGGGGCGCGCACCGATGGAATCTCGCGCTCGTTGGGGCCGACCAGACCGCGATAAGGCTGGCCTTTGAAGGCCCGCGCACGCTCCAGCGCCTGATGCCCGTCATCGACGCGTAATGCGGTCGCGCACAGCGACGGACCGTGGGCTTCGAAGAAGCTGTGAGCAAATGAATACGGTTCGGCATTAAGGACGATCTTGATATCGCCCTGCCCCAACAGGCTGACGGCCTTGGAGCGGTGCTGGCCCAGCTTGGCGAAGCCCAGTCGCTCCAGCCAGCCCGACAGGCGTGCGCCGTGGCTTTCATCGACGGCAAATTCAAGAAACTCGACGCCGTTGTAGGTGCTGGCCGGTGGCGGGCTGAACAGGATGTCGGGGATTTTTGCCTCGGCCTCGCGGGCCAGCAACTGGCGAGTCTTTTCTTCCAGATACAGCAGCGAGCGCAGACCGTCAGCCGCATTGGCGCGGGTCGGTGCCGCGCGAAAACCGTCGTTGAACACTTCCAGCGACAACGGGCCGGTGTAGCCACTGCGCAGGATCGGCGCGAGAAAGCCTGCCAGATCGAACTCACCCTGGCCGGGGAAGCAGCGGAAATGACGGCTCCATTCCAGCACGTCCATGGCCAGAATCGGCGCATCTGCCATTTGCACGAAGAAAATCTTGTCGCCCGGAATCTGCGCAATCGCGCTCGGATCACCTTTGAGCGACAAGGTGTGGAAGCTGTCGAGCAGGACACCCAGCGCCGGGTGATCCACCTGACGCACCAGATTCCAGACCTGCTGCCAGGTGTTCACATGACGCCCCCAGGCGAGCGCTTCGTAACCGACCCGCAGACCCCGCGCACCGGCGTGCTCGGCCAGCAGACTCAGGTCGTCGAGCAGGATGTTTTCGTCGCCCACCGAATCGGCGGATGCGTTACTGCAGACCAGCACCAGATCGGTGCCCAGCTCCTGCATCAAATCGAATTTGCGCTCGGCACGGTCCACGTTGCGCTGCAGGCGGTCACGGCGGCAGCCTTCGAAGTCGCGAAACGGCTGGAACAGGGTAATGGCGATGCCCAGATCGGCACACATCTGCCGCACGTTGCGAGGGCTGCCATCGTAGTAAAGAAGGTCGTTTTCGAAAATCTCGACGCCATCAAAGCCGGCTGCGGCGATGGCCTCGAGCTTTTCGGGCAGAGTACCGCTCAAGGATACGGTGGCAATTGAACGCTGCATGCTTCTAGCTCCTGAATGAACACGACCCTGACGAATCGTGACTGGACAGCACCGCATTCCTGGCCTTTCCCGGCCTTATTCAGAGGTGCCATTCAAGTATTTGCCTGTCAAAATACTACAGCAACATAAAGTGTACGAACCGGTTAGTTTTACGTTCGATTATCGAACAGAAGCCGAGTTACTTGATTGACGATGCGTGGCGCAATGCTCACCATCAGCCTCACCTTGCAGCGCAGCAGAACGTTTCGAACACCCGTTACCCGTAGCAAACCATAACAATTCAAACAACAGGAACATTGCTCATGTGCACCTCAACCGCCCCGCTCGTCAGTTCCGTTCGCCGTCCACGGTTGCAGGATCGAAGAGCCCATCCGGTCACACAATCGATCCGGCACTTCGTTTCCTGAAACAATCCAGCGCACTCGTCAGCAACAGCCTGTAAATTGTCGGCCCTGAAAACGTTTCGCAAGACCATGCCCCATGGCTTTCGAATCGCAGCGGCTTCACTGCACACGCATAACGCCTGAATCGAGTGGACTTCTCAGTCCGACTGTCGCCAGCAGCGCAGTCTTGGAACGGATGGTTAGAACATCATGCTCAATACCCAGACCAACCCTGTCGCCCAGGCCGCCCATGCGGGCATGGGCGAAAAGATTCGCGGCGCACTCGCCGTGGGCAAGACTCGCTGGGGCATGCTCGCTCTGGTGTTCTTCGCCACCACGCTGAACTACATCGACCGCGCAGCCCTCGGGGTCATGCAGCCGATTCTTGCCAAGGAAATGAGCTGGACGGCGATGGACTACGCCAACATCAACTTCTGGTTCCAGGTGGGTTACGCAGTAGGCTTCGTGCTGCAGGGCCGGTTCATCGACCGGGTCGGCGTCAAGCGTGCGTTCTTCCTGGCCGTGCTGCTGTGGAGCCTGGCGACCGGCGCACACGGTCTGGCCACTTCGGCGGCCGGCTTCATGGTCTGCCGCTTCATTCTGGGCCTGACCGAGGCCGCCAACTATCCGGCCTGCGTCAAGACCACACGCCTGTGGTTCCCGGCGGGCGAACGTGCGGTGGCCACCGGCATCTTCAACGCCGGAACCAACGTCGGCGCCATGCTGACCCCCGCCCTGCTGCCGCTGATTCTCACTGTATGGGGCTGGCAGGCCGCGTTCGTGGCAATGGGTTCGCTCGGCCTGATCTGGGTCATCATGTGGCGCCTCAAGTACTACAACCCTGAAGAACACCCCACCGTCAGCAAGAGCGAACTGGACTACATCAATCAGGAAGTCGAACCCGAGCCAGTCAAAATGCCGTTCTCGGCCATTCTAAAAATGCGCGGCACCTGGGCCTTCGCCCTGGCGTATGCGATCACTGCGCCAGTGTTCTGGTTCTACCTCTACTGGCTGCCGCCGTTCCTCAATCAGCAATACAACCTGGGCATCAGCGTCACCCAGATGGGTATCCCGCTGATCCTGATCTGGCTGACCGCAGACTTCGGCAGCATCGGCGGCGGCATCCTGTCCTCCTGGCTGATCGGCCGGGGCGTGAGGGCCACCACGGCGCGTCTGGTGTCGATGCTGATCTTCGCCATCACCATCTGCAGCGTGGTCTTCGCCGCCAACGCCAGCGGCCTGTGGGTAGCGGTTCTGGCCATTTCGCTGGCCGTCGGTGCGCACCAGGCCTGGACTGCCAACATCTGGAGCCTGGTGATGGACTACACCCCCAAGCACATGATGAGCACAGTGTTCGGCTTCGGCGGCATGTGTGCAGCAATCGGCGGCATGTTCATGACCCAGATCGTCGGCGCGGTCCTGACCGCCACCAATAACAACTACAACGTGCTGTTCACCATGATCCCGGCGATGTACTTCATCGCACTGATCTGGATGTACTTCATGGCTCCGCGCAAGGTGCCTGACCTCAAAGAATGATGGGGTGATGCACATGAGAAAGGCCCGTTCACGTGAGTGAGCGGGCCTTTTTTATCGGGTCGCATTCCTCATCAGGTCGCACTCAACTTACTGGCTCGCTGGTGTTTATGTGAGGGGCAAGACCGCGACAACTACCCGCCTTTACGCCGCTGCTGCCACGCAGCCGCCAGCCCGCTCAGGCAGATGATTGCGATACCGGCCTGCGCTGTCGGCGAGGGCATGTGGTCGAACACGATGAAACCCAGTAGACCGGCAAACACGATCTGGCAGTAACTGAACGGCGCCAGCATCGCAGGTGCGGCGAAGCGGAAGGCCTGGGTCAGCAGCAGGTGCGCGGCCATGCCGCAGGCGCCCAGCGCGAGCAGGAACGGCAGGTGTTTGAGTTCAGGCACCTCCCAGAAGAAGGGCACCAGCACGCTCATCAACAGGGTGTTGAACAACCCGGCAAAGAAGTTGCTGGTAGTCGGGCTGTCGAACGGGCTGACCAGCCGGGTCAGCAACTGATACAGCGCAAAACAGAACGCCGAAGACAGCGGCAACAGAATCGCGGGCGTGAACAACTCGCCGCCCGGATGAATGATGATCATCACCCCCATGAAACCGACGATCACGGCAATCCATTGCCCGCGCGTCACCCGCTCATGCAACAGCGGCACCGACAGCGCAGTGACCAGCAGCGGCGCGAGAAAGTTGACCGCCGTGGCCTCGGCCTGCGGAATGAACATCAGGCTGCTGGTGAACAGCAGACTGGTGCCCAGCAAAGCCAGTGCACGCAGCGCCTGCAGGCCGGGCCGCTTGGTACGCAGCACCCGCAGACCGGACGACGGCATGAAGATGCAGGCCATCAGCAGCGTGTGCACCAGATAGCGCGCCCACACCACCAGAATGATCGGATAGAAGCCGGACAGGTATTTGGAGAGTGTGTCGTGGCTGGCAAACAGAAAGGTGGCCAGCAGAATGAAACCGATCCCCTTGAGGGGTTGATTGACGCCGGACAGTGGCGTACTGGCAGTGCTCATCGGGCTTCCTTACTCAATAGTGTCGGGACTAAATACGCTGAAAACGTTCATGGCAGTGAGCATCGCAGCCTGTCTTCGCATCGTCCCGGATAAAATGTTCGAACCGGTTCATTAACGTTCGGTAATCGCCCAAAACCATGGTTTCACAATTGCAGAGCTGACCCCGGCCTTTCACTATCAGACCCAGCTTCACTGACTGAATAATTACAAAAAAGGTCTTCCATGCGCTCATCTCGTCCCTGCAAAGTCGTTTGCGGCCTCTCTGCGGCCATCGCAACCAGCCTGATACCCGCCGTCTCTCAGGCTGCCGGTTTCGTTGAAGATGCCAAGGTGAATCTGAACCTACGCAACTTCTACATCAACCGCAACTTCGTCGACCCGGCCAACGCCCAGAACTACGCCGAAGAATGGACCCAGAACTTCATCCTCGACGCCCGCTCGGGCTTCACCCAAGGCACCGTGGGTTTCGGCGTCGACGTACTGGGCCTCTATTCGCTCAAACTGGACGGCGGCAAAGGCACCGGCGGCACACAACTGCTGCCGATTCACAGCGATGGCCGTCCGGCCGACGATTTCGGGCGTCTGGCAGTCGCGGGCAAGGCACGCTTCTCCAAGACCGAACTGAAGGTCGGCGAATGGATGCCAGTGCTGCCAATCCTGCGCTCCGATGACGGACGATCCCTGCCGCAGACTTTCCAGGGCGGTCAGATCACCTCCAAGGAAATCGACGGTCTGACGCTGTACGGTGGCCAATTCCGTGGCAACAGCCCGCGCAACGACGCCAGCATGGAAGACATGTCCATGAACGGCCGCGCCGCCTTTACCTCGGATCGTTTCAACTTCGGTGGCGGCGAGTACGTCTTCAATGAGAAACGCACCCAGGTCGGCCTGTGGTACGCCGAGCTTGAAGACATCTATCACCAGCAATACGTCAACCTGCTGCACAGCCAGCCATTGGGCAGCTGGACGCTGGGTGCAAACCTCGGTTATTTCCAGGGCAAGGACGACGGTCAGTCGCTGGCAGGCGATCTGGACAACAAGACCTGGTCGGCCCTGCTCTCTGCCCGTCACGGCAGCAATACGTTCTATGTCGGTTTGCAGAAGGTCAGCGGCGACAGCGCATGGATGCGAGTCAACGGCACCAGCGGCGGCACTCTGGCCAACGACAGCTACAACTCGAGCTTCGACAACGCCCGGGAAAAATCCTGGCAACTGCGCCACGACTACGATTTCGCGGGTCTGGGCGTGCCCGGTCTGACCCTGATGAATCGCTACATCAGCGGCGAAAACGTGCACACCGGCACAATCACCGACGGCGAGGAATGGGCCCGGGAAACCGAGCTGGCCTACGTGTTCCAGAGCGGCGCGTTCAAGAGTCTGTCAGTCAAGTGGCGCAACTCGACAATGCGGCGCGACTACAGCACCAACCAGTTCGACGAAAACCGTGTGATCGTCAGCTACCCGCTCTCGCTGCTCTGACAGCGCTGGCATCACGAAAAACGCCGCCGCAGTTCAGCACTGCGGCGGCGTTTTCAATTCAAGCAATCAGTCCTTGTTCAGCGACTCCACACCCATTTCATCCCACACTTCCTCGGCCAGATGGAAGGTGGCGTTGGCCGCTGGAATGCCGCAATAGATCGCGCTCTGCATCAGCACTTCCTTGATCTCTTCGCGGGTCACGCCATTGTTTTTGGCGGCCTTGAGGTGCAGGCGCAGCTCACCTTCGCGGTTCATGCCGATCAGCATGGCGATGGTGATCAGGCTCCGGGTATGACGCGGCAGACCCGGACGTGTCCAGATGTCACCCCAGGCATGCCGGGTGATCATTTCCTGAAATTCCTCGTTGAACGGCGTCAACTTTTTCAGGCTGTTATCGACATGCGTATCGCCGAGTACGGCGCGGCGCACCTGCATGCCCGCCTGATAACGTTCGTCTTCGGTCATTGCGTGATCCTTGTGTGTTCGGCCACGGCGCGCTCGACCCAACGTCGGGCCTGGCCAAGGTAATGGGCCGGATCGAGCAAGCGATCCAGCTCGTCGGAAGAAAGTTGTGCGGTGACCTCAGGGTTTTCCCCCAGCACCTGACGCAGGTGCACGCTCTGCTCCACCGCCTGACGACAGCTCTGCTCGATCAGGTGGTGCGCGGCATCGCGGCCGATGCGCTGCGCCAGGGCAATGCTGACCGCTTCGGCCAGCACCAGCCCCCGAGTGGATTCCAGATTGACCAGCATGCGCCCGGCATCGACCTGCAGGCCTGGCACCACCTGCAATGCCTGCTGCAACGAACCGGACACCAGGCAGCAGAGTTCAGGCAAGGTTTCCCACTCGGCATGCCACAGGCCCAGACTGCGCTCGTGCTCCTGAGGCATCGCGGAGAACATCGTTGCGACCAGACCCGGCGCACGTGTCGCCGCGCCGATCATGACCGCAGCGCCCACCGGATTGCGCTTGTGCGGCATGGTCGAGGACCCGCCCTTGCCCGGCGCAGACGGCTCGAAGACTTCGCCCACTTCGGTCTGCATCAGCAGACTGACATCCCGGCCCAGCTTGCCAAGGCTGCCCGCGATCAGACCGAGCAGCGAAGCAAACTCCACCAGCCGATCCCTTTGCGTGTGCCACGGCTGCTCGGGCAAGTGCAGTTGCAGTTCCTCCGCTAGCGCTTCGGCCACTTTGAACGCCTGATCGCCGAGCGCCGCCAGACTGCCCGACGCGCCGCCGAACTGCAGGCACAGCACGCGAGGCTTGATTTCGTTCAGGCGCTGGCGGTGGCGCGTAATCGCCCCCAGCCAGCCTGCGATCTTCATGCCCAGCGTGACGGGCGTGGCCTGTTGCAGCCAGGTACGGCCGGCCAGCGGCGTCGCCTCGTGAACCTGCGCCTGTTGCGTCAAGGCGTCGCCCAATTGTCCGAGGTCGCGTTCCAGCACATCGATAGCGTCCCGGATCTGCAGAATCAGACCGCTGTCCATGACGTCCTGACTGGTCGCCCCCATGTGCACATAGCGTTCGGCCTCGGGGCTGTGCGCAGCGATGCGCTTGCCCAGCGCCTTGACCAGAGGGATCGCCGAGTTGCCTGCGTTGCCGATGGCAATCGCCAGCGCGTCGAAATCGAACAGCTCGGCGCGGCAGCTTTGCGTGATGTCTGACACCACATTTTGCGGAATCAGACCAACCCTGGCCTCGGCCCGCGCCAGCGCAGCCTCGAAATCGAGCATGCCCTGCACCCGCCCCTCGTCCGAAAAAATCCGGCGCATGTCGGGTTGTGTGAAGTACGTGTCGAAAAGTTGATTGCCCGGTCTGCTCACATCAGCGCTCCAGAGTAAAAGGTTTCAAGTGGCGTCCGAGTGGCTGACCCAGCCCTTGATCAGGACAGCCAGCGCGGCCAGTGCAGCAGGCACCACCAGCGCCGTCAGCACCTGCTCGAACGACCAGCCCAGTCCCAACAGGGTCGCACCGGCCCATGCGCCAAGAATCGCACCGAACCGGCCGATACCCAGCATCCATGACACGCCCGTGGCGCGGCCCTGAGTCGGATAAAAGCGCGCCGCCAGCGAAGGCATCGCCGACTGTGCGCCGTTGATGCACATGCCCGCGACCAGCACCAGTGTCGCCAGGACTGCGACGTTGCCGAGGCTCTGCCCGACCAGCCAGGCAAACACGCCGGCCAGTGCGTAGGCCACGCCTATCACCTTATGCGGGTTGTAACGGTCCATGGCCCAGCCGACGCCCACGGCACTGAGCACGCCACCGAACTGGAACAGCGCGCCGATGAACGCCGACTGCTCCATGCTCGCGCCGCTGTCACGCATCAACGTCGGCAGCCAGCTGGTCAGCAAGTACACGATCACCAGCCCCATGAAGTAGGTCAGCCACAGCAACAGGGTGCCCGCACTGTAAGTGCCGGAGAAAATCACTTTCAAGACATTGCGGCTGCTGACGGTCTTCTGTTCAGGAACGCTGAACGCCGTTACACCCGCGACTTCCTTCGGCGCAATCGGCGCCAGCACCTTGCGAATCCGCTCGACACCCCGGTTGCGCACCACCAGAAACCGCGCAGACTCCGGCAGCCAGACCATCAGCACCACGGCCAGGATCAGCGGCAGGATGCCGCCGAGCATCAACAGGCTGTGCCAACCCATGCTGGGAATGAGCTTGGCGGACACAAAACCGCCGCAGGCCATCCCCAGGTTGAAACCGCAGAACATGCTGGTAACCAGCAACGACTTCAGACGCTCAGGCGTGTATTCGGACAGCAGCGTGGTGGCGTTGGGCATCGCCGCACCCAGCCCCAGACCGGTGAGCAGACGCAGCACCAGCAACTGGTCGATGTTGGTGCTGTAGGCCGACGCCAGGCTGAACAGCCCGAACAGAAACACCGCCACCACCAGCACCACCTTGCGTCCGAAGCGGTCGGCCAGCGGGCCGGAACCCAGCGCGCCGAACACCATGCCGATCAGCGCGGCGCTCATCACCGGCCCCAGACTGGCGCGATCAATGCCCCAGTCCTGGCTCAGGGCCGGCGCGATGAAGCCCATCGCCGCCGTGTCCAGGCCGTCGAGAAAGACGATCAGAAAGCACAGCGCAACCACGCGCCACTGGTAACCCGACAACGGCTGGGCATTGATGAAAGCCTGAACGTCGAGCGTGCCAGTAGCAGGCCCGCGAGCGGATAGTGTCATGAACATTTCCTTTTATTTTTATAAGGTCACCTGCGCCTGCAGATGCCGTGTAGCGCACGCACATTGCTCAGAAATCGAAAAACACCGTCTCGCCTTCGCCCTGCACCCGGATATCAAAACGATAGGCCGTTTTTCCATCCACCTCGCAGCGCCGTGCAATCAGCGTTTCACGGCGTTGTGGCTGTTCGATCAGGTTGAGCACCGGGTCGACGAGATTGGCCTGTGCTTCATCGTCGAAATACAGCCGGGTCTGCAAGTGAATATTGATGCCGCGGGCGAACAGCGAAACGTTGATGTGCGAGGCCATCGGCACACCGGCAGCGTTACGCATCGAACCGGGCTTGATGGTCTTGAGAACCCACTGGCCATCGTCGGATGTGGCAGTGCGACCGAAGCCGTTGAACGGGTTCGCCGGGTTGTATTCGCTGTGATACGCGCCTTCGTGATCGGCCTGCCAGAACTCCAGATAGGCGTCGCGAATCAGGTGGCCGTTGCCATCGAAGACGTTGCCCAGCAACACGATGTGCTCACCTGGCGCGCCGGGCCTGGCCATTTCGTTCCAGATTTCCAGCTCGCGAGTCGGGTTGCCGGCCACTTGCGGTGCCAGGCCGATGTGCACATAGGGACCTGCGGTCTGCGAAGGGGTTTCCTGCAGCAATTGAACGGGCATGTCGGGCCTCCTCAGCAGTTTTCGAAGTGAGTCTTGCGCTGACCGCGCAGAACGATGTCAAAGCGATACGCAAGGCAATCCATCGGGTTGCCCATGGCCAGATCAAGCCGGGCGATCAGGCTTTGCACCGCATCGGGATTGGCGATGGATTTAACGATCGGGCAGATCGGAATCAGCGGATCGCCCTCGAAATACAGCTGGGTGATCAAACGCGTGGCAATCGACGGGCCACTGATCGACACGTGAATGTGCGCCGGACGCCAGTCGTTGGGACCGTTGCGCCAAGGGTACGGCCCGGGCTTGACGGTGCGGAAGCTGTAGTTGCCTTCGCTGTCGGTCAGTGCCCGGCCCACGCCACCGAAATTGGGGTCCATGGGCGCAAGGTACGCGTCACGCTTGTGGCGATAACGACCGCCTGCGTTGGCCTGCCAGATTTCCACCAGCGTATGGGGAATCGGCTTGCCGTACTGATCACAGACCCGACCGGCGAGCAGAATGCGCTCACCGATCGGCAGCCCGCCGTTGTTGAAATTGAGCAACAGGTCGTTGTCGTGCTGACCGAACTTCAGGTGCGAGAAATCCGGCCCGGAGGCTTCTGAGATGGATTGAGGGATGCTGACCAGTGCCTGGCGCGGTGAGCGCAGGATCGAGGTCTTGTAATCAGGCGTCAGGGCTTTGGGATGCCAGTTGCGATCACGAATGACGAAGCGGCTGTTGTCCGCGACAGACATGGCGTTCTCCTTATTGTTGGCTTTCTTATGGGCGCGCGAGCGTCGAACACGTGCGCGACAGGCTGCGGCGAAGTGTCGCGCGCTTCATGCATCCACCAACACTGAATAATTGCCTGCCATCCATAACCAAATGGTTATGTATAGGACATCTGTCGGTAGGTCTCGCCAACGACCCGAAACTCATCCACACACCACTGGGCAGCGCGTGTCAGGGGAACAGCCGGGTTGCTGCACAGCCCCACCGAACCGCCCGGCTCACGGATGCCCATGTCCAGCTCGACCAGCGTGCCGTTGTGCAACTCCTGCAGAACGGCATCCAGCGGCGCGATCCAAATGGCATCGCTGCGCTCGACGTAGCGTCGGCTCAGCGTCAGCGATAGCGTTTCAAGGCGCTGGCGCGGCGGCTGTATGCCGCATTGCACGAACAGGCTGTCGGCGAACTTGCGGATAGTGGTGCCCGCCAGCGGCAATACCAGCGGGAAATTCGCCAGGCTTTCAGGTTTGAGGGGTGCCGCCAGCAACGGATGGCCGGTACGCACCACCAGGGTCATCGACTCGTTGTACAGGTGCTCGAAGGTTAGCCCCAGTATCTGTGGACTGTCAGTCATTCGCCCGATCACCAGATCCAGTTCTCCGACACGCAGTTGCGACAACAGATAAGCGCTGGGGCCGGTCATGACGCTGATGATCAATGCCGGGTGCTGCTCGTGCAGACGCCCGACGACTTCGGGAACCAGCAGGCTCTCGGCCGTCGACAACACACCCAGACGCGCCGTGACCGTTTCGTGCTCGCCGGAGCGCAGGCTGTTCACGCCTTCGCGCAAAGCCTGAACGCTCGGCCCCGCATAGCGCATGAACGCCACACCGGCTTCGGTCAGCGCCGCGCCGGTCTTGCTGCGCACGAATAGCGTCGTTGCCAGCAGGGTTTCCAGTTCCTTGAGCGTCTTGGAAAGCGCTGGCTGGCTGATCGACAACACATCGCAGGCCCGCGCCAGACTGCCCTGGCGCGCCACTTCGAGAAAGCACACCAGATGGCGAAACTTGATTCTGGTATCGATATTCAATGCGTGTCTTGCCCTAGGGAGAAAGATGATCCGTTACGTGCTCAGAAAGGACGCCACCTGCGGCGCATCGAAAGGCCAGTCCAGCTCTTCGCCGGTGTCCACGCGACGCAGCACCGGTATCCTCAGCTCATAACGTTCGAACAGCCACTCATCCTCGCAGATGTCGCGTCGCTCAACCAGCAAACCGCACTCATCCACGAACGGCAGCAACACGGCTTGCGCGATATCGCACAAATGACAACCCAGGGTGCCGAACAGTTGGCATTCAGGAAGCATCGAACCCTCCTCGTAAAGAGCGTGACCTGCCGAAACATTCTAGGCCCGGTCCTGGATCGCGTCGAGGCGACCGACAGCCGTATCGGTGCTACAGCGGTTCAGCGGGAGCCCGCCAGTCCGGCTGTTTGAACGCGCGCTCGGAGCCGGAAATCTTGACCGATATACGGTCCAGCAGTCGTTCGGCGTTGTACTTTGTGGTCGTGCTGCTGATGGCGATGAACAACAGACCGACAAGAACGGCGGACGAAGGAATCCGCCTGGTCGCATGCTGCTCGAGGCCAAGGAGAAACAGGCAGGCCGCCGTTGAACCCAGCAGCGCCCCCGCCACCGCCTCGGCGAGCGGATGAATGAAAGGCGCGACACAAAAGACGCTGTACAGCCAGCCCAGCAGCAGTCCGGTCAGGGCACCGGGCCAGCGAAGACGCTGATCGTACTGTCGCGCCAGAAGACTCAGGCCGACGGTCAGAATCAGGCAGGTATTCATGGCATGCCCGCTGAGTACATAGATCCCCAGACTCTCGATCGCCACCCCCCAGCCCTTGAACAGTACTTTGCTGATCACCACCATCGAGTAGGCTACAAAGAGCGTCGCCATCCACAACAAGGCCGAACGCTTCGAGCGGGCGGTCCATAGCCAGGCAGCGATCACCAGTGCTGCGGGCAGCATGACCGTAATCCCGCCATAAGGGGTAAACAGCTGTGGGCCCATCCGCAAGTCTCCTCGATCCGGCCGTCCGTTCAACGACGTATCTCAGCAGAACCCTGCCTCTGGGCGCCATGTAAAAATTTCTATGCACCCACCTTCGCCGCGCCAGTTCTAAAGCGCCGTTTACCAAACGCATTGGCGCGGTCCAGCACCGGCTTCTCGAAACAGCGATAACCAACCCAGCCGTAGCACAGGGTGGCCGCCACCATCAGGCCCGCGAAGAACAGGTTGTCCAGATAGCTCTCGGGCCATGCGCCCACCCCATTCCAGATGCGCCCGATCACTCCCAGCACCAGCAGATGAGACAGGTAGATGGTGTAGGACATGTCGCCCACGACCACCAGCGGCGTCGGCACGAAGATCTTTTGTCGTCTCTCCAGCAGCGCCAGGGTCAGCACCAGCAGACCGAACGTGCCGCCCACCATCAGCATGCGCAGCAAACCCTGACTGTCGTAGAGCCGATAGGTCGCAATCAACGGAACACCTGCCAGCAAGGCAACAGCCAGCAACCCCCAGACAGCAGCCGTCGGCAGGCGCGCGCTGTGACGGCTGTAGAAGAACAGCGCCAGCGCCACGCCGATGATGAACTCCAGCGAATAGGGATGCAGGATGATCTTCAATGCCGACGACTGATTCTGCCAGTCCTGCAAGAGGTTGAACGCCACGATGATCAACGCCCAGCCCGCCATCAGCCAAGGCAGATGACGTTCCTTGAACAGCAGCAGACCGGTAAATACCAGGTAGAACCAAAGCTCGAACAGCAGCGACCAGGCGACCATCACCAGCAGCACCTTGTCGTTGGGCAACAACAGGAACGACATCAGCAGGTTCGACGAGCCATGACCGCTGTTGACCAGACCCGGCTGCACCAGAAAGACCCCGAGCGTGATGAAGAAATACAGCCAGTAGGTCGGATAGATCCGCGACACCCGGTTGAACAGAAAGCGCTGAGCCTCAACGCCACTCTGGAACCGGCCACGACTGACGATCACCATCAC
Organism: Pseudomonas viridiflava; assembly: GCF_900184295.1. Lineage (NCBI taxonomy): Bacteria > Pseudomonadati > Pseudomonadota > Gammaproteobacteria > Pseudomonadales > Pseudomonadaceae > Pseudomonas > Pseudomonas viridiflava. The sequence continues at coordinate 2,316,893 of NZ_LT855380.1, read as the reverse complement.
GAAGCCGCTGATGACGAAAAACAGGTCGACACCGAGCTGAAAGAAATCCAGCGAAGGTGGCAGCAAGGTATCGCCACCGGAAAACCGCGCCTCGATCGGCATCATGTGAAACAGCACCACACCCAGAACGGCCAGGCCCCTCAATCCTTGCAGCGAGTACAACCGCTCCATGCCCCTCTCCAATCACTGACCGACGCTGCGCCGGTACTTCCAGAACGACCCCGAACGAGTCGGGTCTTGTCAAACGCTGCACGGGCAAGCGGATACGCACGTTTTTCCTGTAGGTCCGGTGTTTGCTGCGCGACAGCGCTGTGTCAAAGACATAGAGGCATCTACCACAGTTCGTTGCGTCCTGCACAACGAGCATAGCCAAACGCAGCCATTATGAAACACCTGCGCGAGCCTCCCGTTTTTTTCTCGCGGCTTGCGCTTATGGAGTAAGGTTGTCCACCGGTAATCTGCCGATGCGCCGATCTGGCGCAAATGCCTGTACGCCACGCACCAGCACAAGGCGAAAGCCGCGTCGCCACGCGATGTGCGTCGACGCAGCAATTGAAGTGAACCTTCGCCAATTCCCTGTACTCGAAACATCCATACGCCACCAAACGGAGAAAACCATGCCTCGCCAAACCGCACAGAATGCTCAGGAAATCTTGATGGCAGACTTTCAGGTCCTGGTCGCCGACACCGAGAAGCTGCTGGCACATACGGCAACCCTCGCGGGTGATCAGGCAGATGAACTGCGTGCCCAGATTCAGGAAAGCCTGCTGCGTGCCAAAGAGACGCTCAAGCAGACTGAAGAATCCCTGCGCGAGCGTGGCGAAGCAGCAATCGTCGCAACCGAAGAATACGTACAGAACAATCCATGGCAATCGGTCGGCCTGGCCGCCGGTGCCGGTTTCCTGATCGGCCTGCTGGCCACAAGGCGCTAATACCATGACTTCGGGAACGGAATCAGGTCCGCCCCACGCGGACCACGGCTCTTCACCGCGGCGCCTGGGTGCCGCTTTTCTGGGCTTGCTGCACAGCCATGTCGAGCTGTTCGGCATCGAATTGCAGGAGCAGAAGGCGCGTACTGTCAGTCTTTTGCTGTTCGCGGGTCTGGCACTGGTGTTCGGTCTGCTGCTGCTCACCGGGCTGTCGGCACTGCTGCTGATTGTGTTGTGGGACAGTTACAGGCTGGCCGGCATCATCGGCCTGTGCACGTTCTACTTCCTGGCTGCGGTGTTCTGTGGACTTCGCTTGAAGGCTGCCATCTTCGACGAATCCTCGCCGTTCCATGCGACTCTCGAAGAACTGGCCAACGACCGTGAGCGACTGATGCCATGAGCGAACCCAAATCCCATCAGGGCAACACCCGTCGCGAACTGCGCAAGGCGCTGATCCGTCTGCGCATGGAAATGCATCGCCAGGAAATACGCCACGAATCCACCACGCTGCTGCAGCCCCTGCAACGCTTCAGGGGCCTGCGTCACGACTGGAAAAGTGCGCTGGGCATTCGCCATGCGCCACTGTGGGGAGTGGGTTCGGTCGCGCTGCTGGGCTTTCTCAGCGGCAAGCGGGCCAAGACCGGGCGCACCAGCTTCCTTGGCAAGCTGCTCAAGCTGGGCATCACGCTCACACCGCTGATCAAGGTCGCTCTGCAGAGTCGCGCGCGCAAACGCTGAGACACCTGTTGGCTGCATTCTTGCTAACTCCTGCCAAGTAACATTTCGCCCGCTGTGAACACTCACAGCGGGCGGCTTGCGTTTACCTCCCTCCCTAACGCTCATTCCAACTTCACTAAGGAAGGCCACGTGATTTCAGGGCAACCCCTTGCCTGCTTCCAGCCGTTCATTGACACCGCCACTGGCCGCATAGCAGGCGTCGAGGCGCTTGGCCGACTGCGCGACAGCGAAGGACGGCTGCATTCGGTCGGACCGCTGTTCAACGACCCGCAGGTGCCGGCCGCCGAACTGCGGCGACTTGACCGCCTGATTCGTGACCACGCCTTGAGTCGTCTGCATGAAGCTCCCGAGGACTGGTTTCTCAGCCTGAATATTTCCCCCCGCTGGATCAGCCGACTGCGGCCCGGCCAGGCTCTGCCGAGCCTCGCGCAACTGGTGCAGCATCATGTTCCTGCTGAACGTGTGGTGTTTGAAATCACCGAGCTGGGCGGCGACATTCAGCGTCTGAGCGAGGTTGTAGAGCGTTATCGCGAGGCGGGCGCGCGCATCGCGATCGATGACTTCGGCGCAGGTTATTCGCAACTGGACCGGGTTCTGGCGTTGCAACCGGATATCCTCAAACTCGACATGCGCCTGTTTCAGGCTGCTGCAAAGGGCGGCCCGAGCAGCGATGTGGTCAAGGCGCTCGCGCTGATGGCGGAAAAGACCGGCTGCTGGATCATTGCCGAAGGTGTCGAGACCGAAGCCCAATTGCACTTCGCTCTGGAGTGCGGAGCACGTTACGTTCAGGGCTACCTGTTCGCGAAAGGCGAGCTGGAATTCTTCGCGGCCGACGCCTTCGTGGCCCGATTCGCCGAGCTGCGCGATCGCTATGTGTTGCGCAAGGTGGCCGAACGGGCACGCCTGATGGACCTGCGCCAGCGTCTCGCCATTCTGATGGACAGCCTGCAGCGCTGGGCGCAGACACAGGCGCCGATCAGCGCACTGCCGCAATTGCACGATTATCCCTGGCTGCTGCGGTTCTATCAGTGCGACCGCCACGGCACGCAGTTGACGCCCAACCTGGAATGGCGAGACGGTGCCTGGCATGCCGATGCGCGCTACCTGGGGCACAACTGGTCGTGGCGTCCGTACTTCTACCATCTTCTGGCCGAGGGCTGGCACGAACGCCGTCTGACCCTGTCGAACACCTACCGCGACGCCACCACTAACCAGTATTGCCTGACGGCAGGCCAGTTCTTCGACAACGGCACGCGTCTGCTTCTCATCGATATCGACGCCGCCGGCATGTGAAGGCCTTGCGGCCAGCGCGCCGAACCGGGAAGCTAGGCCAATACGACTGACGGAGTGACCGCCTTGGATTGGCAAACCCTGCTTAACCGCGAACGACTCGGCAAGACCCTGCACAGCCCCGAGGAACTGGGGCGCAGCCCATTCCACAAGGACCATGACCGCATCATCTTCTCAGGTGCCTTCCGGCGTCTGGGACGCAAGACCCAGGTCCATCCGGTCTCCAGCAATGACCATATCCACACCCGCCTGACCCATTCGCTGGAAGTCAGTTGCGTGGGTCGCTCGCTGGGCATGCGGGTCGGTGAAACCCTGCGCAGCGCCCTGCCCGACTGGTGCGACCCCAGCGATCTGGGCATGGTAATCCAGTCAGCGTGCCTGGCCCATGACATCGGCAATCCTCCCTTCGGGCATTCGGGTGAAGACGCGATCCGCAACTGGTTCAACCAGGCAGCGGGCCGTGGCTGGCTCGATGCGATGAGCGAAACCGAGCGCAACGACTTCCTCAACTTCGAAGGCAATGCGCAGGGCTTTCGCGTACTCACGCAGCTGGAGTATCACCAGTTCGACGGAGGCACCCGGCTGACCTACGCCACGCTGGGTACCTACCTGAAGTACCCGTGGACCGCGCGGCATGCCGACTCGCTGGGCTACAAGAAGCACAAGTTCGGCTGCTACCAGAGCGAACTGCCGATTCTCGAGCAGATTGCCAACAAGCTCGGCCTGCCGCAGTTGGAAGAGCAGCGCTGGGCACGTCATCCGCTGGTTTACCTGATGGAAGCCGCCGATGACATCTGCTACGCCCTGATCGACCTTGAGGACGGTCTGGAAATGGACCTGCTCGATTACGCCGAAGTGGAAGCCCTGCTGCTGGGGCTGGTGGGCGATGACCTGCCGGAAACCTACCGTCAACTGGGCCCGTCGGACTCGCGGCGACGCAAGCTGGCGATCCTGCGCGGCAAGGCCATCGAGCACCTGACCAATGCCGCGGCCCGCGCGTTTGTCGAGCAGCAGGATGCCCTGCTGGCCGGCACGCTTCAGGGCGATCTGGTGGAGCACATGCATGGTCCGGCCAAGCGCTGCGTGTTGAGCGCCAAGGACATGGCCCGCAAGAAGATCTTTCAGGACAAGCGCAAGACCCTGCACGAGATTGGCGCCTATACCACGCTGGAAATTCTCCTTAACGCTTTTTGCGGCGCTGCGGTGGAGCAGTTCGGTGGCCGTACGCCCTCGTTCAAGCACCGGCGCATTCTCGATCTGCTGGGCAACAGCGCGCCCGATCCGAAGGCGCCGCTGCATGCTTCGTTTCTGCGCATGATCGACTTCATTGCCGGCATGACCGACAGCTACGCAACCGAGATGGCCCGAGAAATGACGGGCCGATCCGCGCAGTTCTGAGGGCGGGTACCGGGCGAGCAGAGCCACCCGAAACCGGTGCTCGCTCGCTCGGCCGTGGACTTCACCGCACCTCAACTTCAGAAACGTCCTACACACCTGCCAGACGCGTCTTATCGCAGCGTTTTCGACACACCCCAATAATCCCGGCACTTCATGGCCGAACCGGTAAGCCATCCAGCTGCCTGCGGCACCTTCGGGAACCGCACGATACCTGTCGACCCGGCTCGAACCGCCCCTGCCTCGTCCCAGCCGGTAACCTCATGTTCAAGCACAACCTGCGAATCCTGCTGGTGGAGGATCATCCCTTTCAGTTGATCGCCACCCAGATACTGCTCAACAACCAGGGATATTTTCTGCTGACCCCCGTTCTGACGGCCAGCGAGGCCATGGCTGCCATGGAACGCAGTCCAGAACCCTACGACCTCATTCTGTGTGACCAGAGGCTCCCCGACCTCGATGGTCTGGATCTGATCGAAAAGGCCTGGAAGCGCGGGCTGATCCGGCATGCCGTGCTGCTCAGCGGGCTTGCGGCACAGCAACTGCTTGACCTCGAACAGCTTGCCATCCAGCTGGGTCTGCCAATGCTTGGCTGCCTGAGCAAGCCACTGAACGGCCCGGTTCTTGTCCACCTGCTGAACGGCGTTTCAGGTTCGCAATGACACTGTGCAACAGGTCGTCGCACCGACCTTTGGATGAACGCTCAGACGTTATGACTTACTGCACATCCGTATTGTAGGAATAATACTATAGACGCGACGGCTAATTCCCAAACGCAATAAACACGCCCTGAAAACCTAACTAACCCCCAGAATAAAGCGCGAAATCTTTTTAAACATGGAGCGTTCAAAGTAGGCTTTTACGTACTCCGAGACTCTAATTACTGTAGGAACTTTCCTATATATACGTGCCGACCACGTCTCTTCATGGGCCTGCCCGAACATCTGAGCTAAGGTGCGCGCTTTCTTCGCTGCTTGTATGGATTTAAATATGAACTCAGTTTTTATCATCGACGACCACCCTGTTGTTCGACTGGCCGTGAGAATGCTGCTGGAGAACGAAAACTACGAGGTCGTCGGTGAAACCGATAATGGCGTTGACGCCATGCAGATGGTCCGTGAATGCATGCCCGACCTGATCATTCTGGACATCAGCATTCCCAAGCTCGACGGCCTGGAGGTACTGGCCCGCTTCAACACCATGGGCCTGCCGTCGAAAATCCTGGTCCTCACTTCACAGACCCCGAAACTGTTCGCGATACGCTGCATGCAATCCGGCGCAGCGGGCTATGTCTGCAAACAGGAGGACCTCAGTGAATTGCTCAGTTCGGTGAAAGCGGTATTATCCGGCTACAATTACTTCCCCAGCCAGGCATTGACGCCTGCCGTTCGCGAAGATGGTCAACCGAGCGAAATCGAGTTGTTCAAGTTGGTCAATGATCGCGAACTGATGGTCTTGCAACTCTTTGCCCAGGGCCGCTCCAACAAGGAAATCGCCAAGGGCATGTTTCTCAGCAACAAGACTGTCAGCACCTACAAGACACGGCTGATGCAAAAACTGAAAACAAGAACCTTGGTAGAACTTATCGAGATGGCGAAACGCAACGCGCTAGTGTGAGAGACCGGATGTCCACGCGCTTCAAACAATTTCTGATACTGGCCACAAGCCTTTGCCTGAGCTGGGGTCTGCTCGCCCGCCTTGAGGCCGCCGACCACTACACCCTGCTCGGCCGCTCGAGCCCGGCGCACATGGATGTGAAGCTGGACAGCAAACAATGGCAGTGGGTCCGCAGCAAACGCGAGTTGATCCTCGGCACTTCTGCACCCGACTACCCGCCCTTCGACATCACCATTTCCGGCAACGACTACGAAGGTATAACCGCCGATTACGCCGGCATCATTTCCCGAACGCTGGACCTGCCTGTCAGGGTTCAGCGTTTTGAAAGCCGCGACCACGCCATGAAGGCGCTTGTCAGCGGGCAAATCGATCTGCTGGGAACCGCCAACGGGTTCGAAGCCAAGGAACGCGACATCATGCTGACCCACCCCTACTCGGTGGATCAGCCGGTACTGGTCACGCGCATTGGCGAAACCCGCCCGCTGACCGAGGGCCTCAAGGGCCTGCGTCTGAGCATGGTCTATCACTACCTGCCGCTGGACGAGGTCAAGACGACCTATCCCGACGCGACCATCGACACCTACCCGTCCTTTCAGAACGCGATCAACGCCGTGGCCTTCAACCAGGCCGACGTCTTTCTCGGCGATACCATTTCAACCCAATACATCATCAACAGGGGTTACCTGAACAATGTGCAAATGGCCAACTTCGGCAAGCATGAAGCCAACGGATTCAGCTTCGCCATCAGCAACGATAACCCGCAACTGCTGGACGTCATCAACCAGACGCTCAAGGCCATTCCGGTTGACGAGCGCATCGATATTTCAAAACGCTGGAGCGCCGGCAGCGATCTGCTGCTGACCGACCAGAAGCTGCAACTGACCCAACGGGAGGAGCGCTGGATCGCCCAGCACCCTACCGTGCGGGTACTGGTCAACGAAGCCTACGCACCTCTGACCTTCTTCGATGCCAACGGTACGTTTCGCGGCATCACGGCGGAGCTGCTGGAACTGGTGCGCCTGCGCACCGGAATCAACTTCGAAGTCACCCGTTCGGCAAGCCTTGCCGACATGATCAACCAGGTCAGCCAGGGTCAGGCGGACATGATCGGTGCTCTGGACGCCAGCGACGAGCGTGAGGACCGGCTGAGTTTCAGCCGTCCTTACATCGACAATTCGTTCGTGCTGGTGACACGCAAGGAAGCCGGCTCGCCGTCCCACCTTGAAAACCTCGGCAAGAAACGCCTCGCGGTCACCCAGGGCAGCGCATTGCTGAGCTGGATGCACCGCGAACATCCGGACATCGTGACAGTCGAGGTCGATAACCCTTTCCAGGCGCTGGACATGCTGGCAATCGGCAGAACCGAGGCTGCCGCGACATCGCTGCTCAGCGCCAATTATTTTCTGTCCTCAGGCATATTCGGCGAGCGCCTGCAGATCACCGCCACCACCGGGGAAGACCCGGCACTGATCTCCATGGCCACCTCACGCAACGCCACCGAACTGAGCTCGATTCTGGACAAGGCGCTGGCCAGCATCGCCCCCCAGGAGTTGGCCGTGATCAACAACCGATGGCGCTCCTACACACCCGCAGGTGCCAACTGGCACGACTACCAGCGCCTGATCTACCAGATCATTACCGGTGCCGGCCTGCTGCTGATCGGTCTGCTGGTCTGGAATGCCTACATGCGGCGCCAGATCAAACAGCGTGAAGCTGCCGAGCGGGCGCTGGGCGACCAGTTCGAGTTCATGAGGGCACTGGTCGACGGCACCCCCCACCCGATCTATGTGCGTGACCGTGAAGGCCTGCTGCGCATGTGCAACGACAGCTACCTCACCTCGTTTTCAGCACAGCGCGAAGACATCATCGACAAGAGCGCCACCGACGGTGTGCTGAGCAACGAGTTCGAAGCACACGAATATGCGGCCGATTATCAGCGGGTAATGGCCACCAATACCGCGCTGGTCCAGGATCGCACACTGCATATCGGCGAGCGAAGGCTGACCATCTACCACTGGATCCTGCCCTTCCGGGATTCGCTGGGTGAGGTACAGGGCATCATCGGCGGCTGGATCGATATCAGCGAGCGACGTCAGCTCATCGAAGACCTGCAGACCGCCAAGGAACAGGCCGACGCGGCCAACCGGGCCAAGAGCACCTTTCTGGCCACCATGAGTCACGAAATCAGGACCCCGATGAATGCCGTGATCGGCATGCTCGAACTGGCACTCAAACGCGCCGATCAGGGTGAGCTGGATCGATCGGCCATCGAAGTCGCCTACGGTTCGGCGAAGGAGCTGCTGGACCTGATCGGCGATATCCTCGACATCGCCCGCATCGAGTCCGGCCGACTGACCCTCAACCCCGAGCGAGCCAACCTGCGTCAGCTGGTGGAGTCGGTGGTCAGGGTATTCGACGGACTGGCCCGGCAGAAGAACCTGACCCTGGCGCTGGAACTGGACAGCCGCATCAACACCGACGTACTGGTGGACCCGCTGCGTTTCAAGCAGATCCTGTCCAATCTGGTCAGCAACGCCATCAAGTTCACGCAACAGGGACAGGTCAGAATCAGCCTGCAAACCGGGGATCTGACCGACTCACAGCGCCTGCAACTGCATCTGACCGTGCAGGACAGCGGCATCGGTATCAGCCAGCCCGATCAGGAGCGCCTGTTCGAACCGTTCGCCCAAGTGGACAGCAACGGCCAGATGGCGCGCACCGGTGCAGGCCTGGGATTGGTGATCTGCCGCAGCCTGTGCGAGATGATGGGCGGCACCCTGACACTGGACAGCGAGCCGGGCCAAGGCACGCAGATCAACATGCATCTGGTGCTCACTTCACTCGACCCGGCAGCCCATGTGCCGGTTCAACAGGATGCTGCACCGACGCCCAACCACATCCTGCACATTCTGATCGTCGATGATCATCCGGCCAACCGGCTGCTGCTCTGTGAGCAGCTCGGGTTTCTGGGGCATCACTGCGAAGTCGCCGAAAACGGTGCGCTGGGGCTCGAGTGCTGGTTGCAGAATCGCTTTGATCTGGTGGTTGCCGACTGCAACATGCCGGTCATGAACGGTTACGACCTGACGCGGGCCATCAGGGCCCAGGAGCAGTCTCGCGATAGCCAGCCCTGCACGGTCTGGGGATTCACGGCCAACGCCCAGCAGGAAGAAGTACAGCGCTGCCGGGACGCGGGCATGGATGACTGCCTGTTCAAACCCATCAGCCTAAGCCTGCTCAGCGACAGGCTGGCCCTGCTTTCACCGCTGACGCGTTCGACACCTGCGTTCAATCCGGGCAGCGTCAGCCGACTTACCGGTGATCGTCCTGAAATGGTCAAGCGCCTGCTGAGCGAATTGCTGCGCAGCAACCAGGAGGATCGGCAGTTGCTCGCCACCCATATGCGCGAAGGACACCCGGACGAGATTCGTGACATGGCCCACCGGATCAAGGGCGCCGCACGCATCATCAGCGCTTCACACGTGGTGGACGCCTGCAATGCACTTGAACAGGCATGCGAGCCCGGGACGAGTGAAGCCCGGCTTCGCGCCTGTCATCAGGCGGTAGACAGCGCCATGCTCGAACTTGAAAGGGCATTGTCCGCGCAGCAGGAGAAACCCGGCACGACAGGAAAAACAGACAGTTGACGGCAAGCAGAATGGACGGAGAAGCGCGGCACAGAAAGGGGGATGAAGCGATTGAAGGGGGGGGATGAAACAAGGAAGCAGGCCTGAGCCTGCTTCCTGATACATCAGGCGACCGGGTTGATTTCGTTTTCCGGGTACCAGACGTCGATCAGCGGGCTGACAGTCACTTCTGTCAGTTCGCTGCGGCCCTTGAGCCAGGCTTCAACGGCAGCGCGCTGCTCTTCGCTGACCGAGCCACGCTTGCTCAGGCAAACCAGACCAAAGTCATCGCCGCCGACATAGCCAAGACCGTTGGCTTCCATTGCTTCTTTCAGGAAAGCGTCGAGGAAGGCGTCGATTGCCTGGTCATCCAGCTCTTGCTTGAAGTCCAGGTTCAGCTCAAAACCCAGCTCCTGAAATTCATCAACGCAGAGTTTTTTGCGCAGACGGCGGGAACGGTTCGTAGCCATGGGACAATCCTCATCAGTAAATATCGGGCGGCACTTTACCAGTTCGGGCAGGTAAAAGCCCGACAAATGAAGGCTGGGAGCAATGTTCGATGCGTTGACTGACAGATGGGGCGTGCTGGAAAAAAAATAGCGGTTCAGGGTCACGGCCCCATCACATGCGCCCCCTGCTTGGGGCATAATGCCGCCGGTTGCAGGCGTTGACCTTTCGCATTACGAAAACCCTGCACATTCAAGCGTCAATCTTCACCTGTTCGCTATAGTTGTTCGCAGTTAGCTGCTGTTATTCAAATATTCAGAATGACCGAGGGAATTCATCCATGCCCTCTTTTTTGTTTCCCCTCCTGCAGTAGGGTTTATTCATGATCAAGTCGTTTCGCCCTCTTCTGATCGCTTCATTGCTCTTGCCACTGGCCCTCTCCGCAAATGCGGCCGTCATCAACACCACACTTTCCCCCAAGGTCCAACAGGCACTCAAGGCCAGCAAACTTGGCGATGACGCATTATCGCTTGTCATGTTGCCGCTCAACGGCCCAGGCACACCGACTGTATTCAATGCCGATGTATCGGTGAACCCGGCCTCGACCATGAAGCTGATCACGACCTATGCAGCACTTGAAATTCTCGGCCCTACCCACCAATGGAAAACCGAGTTCTTCACCGACGGCACCCTGAGCAATGGCGTGCTGCGCGGCAACCTGTACCTCAAGGGCGGCGGCGACCCCAAGCTGAACATGGAAAAGCTCTGGCTGCTGATGCGCGACCTGCGCGCCAATGGCGTCCAGCAGGTCACCGGTGATCTGGTGCTGGACCGCAGCCACTTCGTGCAGCCGCAATTGCCGGTTTTCAACGACGATGGCAACGACGACAACAAGCCCTTTCTGGTCAAGCCTGATTCGCTGATGGTCAACCTGAAGGCCCTGCGCTTTGTCACCCGCAACGATGATGGCCGCATCCTGGTCTCGGTAGAGCCGCCCATCGCCACCATACGTATCGACAATCAGGTCAAGGCGGTCGCCTCGAAACAATGCACGGGCGATGTCCGCTACAACCCGGTAACCCAGCCTGATGGCAGCGTCAACGTGACGGTGACGGGACAACTGGGCAATGGCTGCAACTCCCAGACCTACCTGTCGCTGCTCGACCACCCGACCTACGCTGCCGGTGCCGTGCGCGCCATCTGGCAGGAACTGGGCGGCACCATTCTGGGCAAGAACCGCGTCGACGTCGTGCCGTCCAGCGCCAAGCTGCTGGCCAAGGCGTTTTCCCCGGACCTGGTCGAAGTGATTCGCGACATCAACAAATACAGCAACAACACCATGGCTCAGCAGCTGTTTCTCAGCCTTGGCGAAGAGTTCCGCAGCGACGCCGACGGCGACGACGCCAAGGCCGCGCAACGGGTGATTCGCGGCTGGCTGGCCAAAAAAGGCATCACCGCACCGCATCTGGTGATGGAAAACGGTTCAGGCCTGTCGCGCGCCGAACGAGTCAGCGCCCGTGAAATGGCGGTGATCCTTCAGGCCGCCTGGCGCAGCCCGTATGCCGCCGAATTCATGAGCTCCATGCCACTTGCGGGTATGGATGGCACCATGCGCAAGCGTCTGAAACGCACACCTCTGTTGGGCGAAGCGCACATCAAGACCGGCACCCTAAACACCGTACGTGCCATCGCAGGCTTCAGCCGCGACAGCAACGGCAACACTTGGGCGGTCGTGGCGATCCTGAATGACCCGCGTCCGTTCGGCGCCTCGTCGGTACTCGACGAAGTGCTGGTCGATCTTTACCGTCAGCCCAAGCTGAGCAATACCACGGTATCGATCCAGCAGCCCTGATCCCGCGCCAGACCACAAAGAGCAGGCCTGAGCCCGATCAGGCCTGCTCCGGTTCCACCTTGTCCCGCCCCGCCTGCTTGGCGGCATAAACCCCCGAGTCGGCGCGCAGCAGCATCGCGTCGACGCCCTCGCCTTCCCGCCAACTGGCGATTCCGAAACTGGCCGTTACCCGGCCCACGCCGTCGATGCCCGCCCTGTTCAGCTCTTCGCGAAGACCAAGCGCCAACTGATAAGCCTGGGCGCCCTGAGTACCGGGGCACAGCACCATGAACTCTTCGCCCCCCAACCGACAGAACACGTCATCCGTGCGCAGCCGATGCGTGATGCGTTGCGAGATGGCTTTTAGCACCTGATCCCCGACACCGTGCCCGAACCGGTCGTTAATGCGCTTGAAGTGATCGATGTCGAGCATGATGATCGACAGATGGCCGCCATGCCGGTCGATACGCTTGAGCTCGGCCTGCAGCCGATCCTGAAAGTATCGACGGTTGAAAGCACCGGTCAGCACATCGGTGACCGACAGTTCACGCAGCTCCTGCTCGACCCGTTTCAGATCGGAGATGTCCGAAACGAATCCATGCCACAGCACGGCACCATCAGCCAGTTGCTCGGGCGTCGAGGCCGCGCGCAACCAGCGCAGCCCCTTGTTCGGTAATTGAACCCGGTACTCTTCACGCCACGGCGTCAGTTGCTGCGCACTGGGAATGATCGAGTTTCTGATTCGGGCCAGGTCCATGGGATGAATACGTTGCAGCAGCACCTCCGCATCGATCAGCACGTGCACTTCATCGAGCTCGAACAACTCGCACATGCCAACGCTGACATACCTGAACCGTGAGCTGCCATCAGCATCCAGCTGGTACTGATAGATCCCTCCCGGTACCTGCGAGCCGAGCTTTTCGAGCAATTGCCCCTGAGCCTCCAGCGCATCATGCACGCGTCGATGTTCGGTCATGTCGGTGCACACCGCCAGACAGCCGATCCACTGCCCCTGATCGTCGCGCACGGCCGTGACGAGCATGTTGACGACCAGCGTGCTGCCGTCGCGTCGCTGAAAGGTCAACTCGCGGGCCGGATGACTGCCTTCCTGAATGGCAGCGCCAAGCATGTCCTGCAACATGCGGACTTCGCTGACGTCACTGGGATCTGATGGCTCAGAGTGCTGGAAATCCTTGAGCCCGAACCGCCCCAGGACTTCCTCATCGGAATAACCAAGCATGCGCTGCGCACCGACGTTGAACGTGTTGATCACACCATTGAGGTCGGTCGCAATAATTGCGACTTCGGTCGCCGCATTCAGAATGTTGCGCAACTGACCGTTGGCCACGTTCAATTGCTTCTCGCGCACGCGCAACTCTCGGGTGCGCTGCTCGACACGTACAAGCGCACGCTGGCGCTGGCTGATGAGGCTGTAAAGCAAGGCACTGAGCATCAGACTCAACAGCCCGCCGAACCAAAGAACATTGCTGGACGTTTCCCGATTATTTGACTGAAACAGCTCGGTGGGACGAACCTCAAGCAGATAATCGCGATCCCCCAGTCCCAGCAGTGTGCTCTGGTACAGCTCATTCGTGGCCGCTTTGGCTGGAGACAGATACACGGGATCAGGTTCGGGCTGCGCGTTCAGGTCAGTGAGTGTGACCGCCAGGGTGTCGCGTTCTGCCGCCCCCACACTCATCAGTTGCGAGAGACCGATGACTGCCGTGAGCACACCTCTCAACTCGGGCGTTTCACCCGGCGCACTGACGCTTGAGAACACGGGCGCCATCAGCAACACGCCGCGTGTGTTGGCAGGGTCCAGGCCCAACAGCTGTATCCGGGGCGTCGCCGTGATGCGGTCCAGCAGCCGCGCCTTGTCCAGGGCCAAATGACGGATCGGTTCAGAGTAGATATCGAAGCCCAAAGGCACCGGCAACGCACTGATCGAATTCAGATAGAGGACAGGAAAATATTCGTCGCGCACGCCCGCCACGCTCAGTTTGCCGTGCTCATCGAGTTGGCGGATCGCAAAATCCTTGAGCCCACCCTTGCGCACCTCCGCCTCGAATGCGGCCCGCCCGGCCCGGGTCACTCTCGGGTTCCAGCCATAAGCCTGGGTGCCGATCAGCAACGGACCTACGAAGCCTTCGTATTCTTCGCGGGTAATGTCATGGGAAAAAAGAAAGAAGCGGCGAACCGTATCCAGCCTGCTGACCTGACGATCCAGACGTTCCTGAATGCGACTGAAACGCTCGCTGGCCAGAATATCGAAACGCTGGCGCAACTGATATTGATAGGCATCATGGTCAGCCAGCGCCAGCATGACCGTCAGCGCCGCACCGACCAGCATCGTCAGAACCGCTACCAGCCACGCTGAAACCTGTTCACTGATGAAGCCCAGTACTCTGAGCCTGTACCGTTTCGCCGCCATAGACACAACTCATGACGCCAACAGGGTGTTGCGCCACGCTGGCTGTGCATTGGTTATAGCTATTCGCCAGTAATTTGCCTAGTGGATGATGAACGAACCTGCGCAAGTCGCGCACAGATTCGTTCATCAGACCCGGCATCAGGCCCGTGCGGTGATCTTCCAGGCCCGGTGAATCTTGCTGTTGCGGGCAAAATCCTGGTCGATGGTCTGCTGGGTAATCTCCTCAACGGCATAGCGCTGGCCGAGGTTTTCATCGAGCACGAACTTGCGGAAGTTGTTGGAGAAATACAGCACGCCGCCCGGTGCCAGACGCGCCATGGCCAGATCGATCAGCTCGACCTGATCGCGCTGTACGTCGAACACCCCTTCCATGCGCTTTGAGTTGGAGAAGGTCGGCGGATCGATGAAGATCAGGTCGTACTCTTCGCGGCAAGCCTGCAGCCAGACCGTGACATCGCTCTGCTCCAGACGGTTCTTGTCCGAGAAACCGTTCAGCGACAGGTTGCGGCGTGCCCAGTCCAGATAGGTACGCGACAGGTCGACGCTGGTGGTGCTGCGCGCACCGCCCTTGGCCGCATGAACGCTGGCGGTCGCGGTGTAGGCAAACAGGTTGAGGAAGCGCTTGCCGGCCGCCTCACGCTGGATACGCATGCGCATCGGGCGATGGTCGAGGAACAGACCGGTGTCCAGGTAATCGGTCAGGTTGACCAGCAGCTTGACGCCACCTTCCTTCACCTCCAGGAACTGACCCTGCGCACTCTGACGCTCGTACTGGCGGGTGCCGCTCTGACGCTCGCGACGCTTGATCACCACGCGGCTCTTGTCAATGTTCAGCGCCTGCGGAATGGCCGCCAGCGCATCGAACAGACGTGCCGAAGCCTTCTCCGGGTCGATGGATTTGGGCGCGGCGTATTCCTGCACATGGACCCAGTCGTGGTACAGGTCGATGGCCATCGAATACTCGGGCATGTCGGCGTCGTACACGCGATAGCAATCGATGCCTTCACGGCGTACCCACTTGCCCATCAGCTTGAGGTTCTTTTGCAGGCGGTTGGCGAACATTTGCCCGCCTTCGCTCAAGCGTGGCTGTTCGACCACCACAGGAGCGGGCTTGATCGGATTGCCGTTCTTGTTGAATTTTCTTTCAACTTCGACTTCGGTCTCGACGGGCGTTTCGCGCTCGATCTGACGTTGTTCGGGGGTACGACGCTCGCCGGTGACGAACTGATCCGGCAACACCTTGATCAGCAACAGCTTGCAGGGCAGCGCGCCGTTCCAGAACGAATACTGTTTGTGACTGCGAATGCCCATGCGCTTGCCCAGATCAGGCGCGCCAGTGAATACCGCCGCTTCCCAGTTCAGGCACGACTGGCGCAGGCGCTCACCCAGGTTCTGGTAGAGATACAGCAGGCTGGCTTCGTCACCCAGACGCTCGCCGTATGGCGGGTTGCAGATGACAAGACCTTTCTGGTTCTGATCCGGACGCGGCTCGAACGTGGCGACTTCACCCTGGTAGACCTTGATCCAGTCGCTCAGTCCTGCGCGCTCGATGTTGTTGCGCGCGGGCTGAATCAGACGTGGGTCGGCTTCATAGCCGCGGATCCACAGCGGCGGTTTGGCAAGGCCTGCCTTGGCACGTGCCAACGCCTCGTCGTGCAGCTTGCGCCACAGGGCCGGAACGTGACCCAGCCAGGCGGAGAAGCCCCAGCGCTCACGCTTGATGTTCGGCGCAATGTCGGCGGCAATCAGGCCGGCTTCGACCAGGAAGGTACCCACACCACACATCGGGTCAGCCAGCGCACCACCTTCGGCAGCGATACGCGGCCAGCCGGCACGCACCAGAATGGCGGCGGCGAGGTTTTCCTTCAGGGGCGCAGCGCCCTGCTGCAGGCGATAGCCACGCTGGTGCAGACTGTGACCGGACAGGTCCAGGGACAGAATCGCCTCGCCACGGTCCAGACGCAGATGCACGCGCAGGTCGGGGTTGATCTTGTCTACCGAAGGACGCTCGCCGTCCGGCGTGCGCAATTTGTCGACGATTGCATCCTTGACCTTAAGCGCGCCGAAGTGGGTGTTGTCGATGCCTGACCCGTGACCGCTGAATTCAACGGCGATGGTGCCATCCGATTCGAGATGGTCGTGCCATTCAACGTCGAGCACGCCGTGATACAGGTCTTCGGCGTCCTTCATCGGGAAGCGCTTGAGCACCAGCAGCACGCGGTTGGCGAGGCGGGACCACAGGCACAGCCGGTAGGCGGTTTCCATGTCGGCCGAACCGCGAATGGCCGAGGTGTGTTCGCGGGTATCCTCGAGACCGAGGGCCGTGGCCTCTTCGGCCAGCAGTCCTTCGAGGCCTTTTGGGCAAGTGAGGAAAAGTTCGTAGCGATCCGACATGTGTATTCCAGGGCCTGAGCCGTCAGCGGCGGGCAACGCATTGCCCGACCAGATTTTAAACAGGCGCCTTTCTTGGAGAACGCCTGCGTGGCACGTTGAATGTGCCGATCCGCCGCATGAAACCTGCCTTGAGACCAGGGCAGCGTAAATGCGGCAGTTTTCAATCCATCACGCTCTCAACATAGCTTTGCTATATGAAGAGCGGCTATTCAACCCGACGAAGTGGGCAACAAAAAGTCACATCTCGACCCTTCGTCGAATAGACGCTTAAAGCATTCAGCCATCATCCGCGTCTGAGACGCGCTCTCAATCCGGTCTGAAACGCCCGCGTCAAAAGGCTTGCGCCAAAAAACGGTGTTGAAACCCGACCTTCCTTATCGCCCGACAGACCTAAATGTGACGTGCTTATGACAAAACGATCATTCACAGGGTCCGAAGCTTTGGTTAGAAATCACCTCAGGTCATTACCGCAACGGTTCTGACACCAAGGCCCGCGACGCCGGCAGCGGGCACCAACGGCAGACCTTTCTGCCCGACCTCACCATGAGGTCTCAGGGATATAACAGTCAACAGACGAGGGCAATACCCTATGAGAAGACTTAAGCGTGATCCGTTGGAAAGAGCATTTTTACGCGGATATCAGTACGGCGTTCATGGTAAATCCCGTGAGCTTTGCCCTTTTACTCTACCGTCAGTACGCCAGGCATGGATCAATGGATGGCGAGAAGGACGCGGCGACAATTGGGACGGTATGACCGGCACTGCGGGAATCCACAGACTCAACGAACTTCACGCGGTCGGATAACGCGCCTATGGAGACACAGGCCCCGACCAGTCCATCAAAGCTTTATTGACTGATCATCTACACCCATACCATGCACGTCCTATCCGGGCGGCGGGCCAAAAGCCCAGGGGCTCTTCAAGAGCCCCTTTTTTTGCCTGCGATTCAGACCTGCTGACGCGGCATTGCCGCGATCGCATCCACCGATTCGCGAATCAGTGCCGGCCCCTTGTAGATGAAGCCCGAGTAGATCTGCACCAGACTCGCACCCGCCGCCATTTTTTCGGCCGCGTGACGCCCTTCGGTGATACCACCCGCAGCGATGATCGGCATGCACCCTGCCAACTCGCCCGCCAGTATCTTCACCGTGTGAGTGCTCTTCTCGCGAACCGGTGCGCCCGACAGTCCACCCGCCTCGTCCGCATGTGGCAGACCTTCGACGCCTTCGCGGCTGAGGGTGGTGTTGGTGGCGATAACCGCGTCCATGCCGGATTCGATCAGCGCGGCGGCGACCAGTACGGTTTCTTCATCGGTCATGTCCGGGGCGATCTTGATGGCCAGTGGCACACGCTTGCCATGACGCTGCGTGAGTTCCTGCTGACGCAGACTCAGGGCCTCGAGCAGTTGCTTGAGCGAATCACCGAATTGCAGGCTGCGCAGGCCCGGTGTATTGGGCGAGCTGACGTTGACGGTCACATAGCTGGCGTGGGCGTAGACCTTGTCCAGACAGATCAGGTAGTCGTCCACGGCACGCTCGACCGGCGTGTCGAAATTCTTGCCGATGTTGATGCCCAGAATGCCTTTGTACTTCGCGGCCTGCACACGGCTGACCAGATTGTCGACACCCAGGTTGTTGAAGCCCATGCGGTTGATGATGGCTTCGGCGTGGGGCAGACGGAAAATCCGTGGCTTGGGGTTGCCCGGCTGCGGACGCGGCGTGACGGTACCGATCTCGACGAAGCCAAAGCCCAGTTGCGCGAAGCCGTCGATGGCCGAGCCGTTCTTGTCCAGACCGGCCGCCAGACCCACAGGATTGGGAAACTCCAGCCCCATGACGGTGACCGGCACTCTGGCCGGGGCCTTGCTCAACAGGCCGTTGAGGCCCAGACGCCCACCGGCACCGATCAGGTCCAGCGACAGGTCATGGGAGGTTTCCGGGGAAAGCTTGAACAGTAACTGGCGGGCCAGGTTATACATGGGCGGGCGAGGCTCGTGAGAAGCTGAATTCAGGGGCGCGATTATAGCCGCGTGAAGGCCCTGCACGCGAGGCATGCAAAAAACTTGTTACCCTGAACCGCCGAGCGCTGGCATATGCCTTGCTTGAAACCGTTATCGGCACGCGCTCCAACGACGGAGCGCTGCCCGGACAACGGCGTCGTTCCGGCACTTGCACCTTGCAGGGGCTGGACGACGCCTTTTTTCTGGATGTCCTTTATGAAGCAAGTGCCATGAACGTACGAACAAGCAATGCGCTGGACTGGGTCAACGGCAGCGATGCGCCCGAGATGAACAGCCTGGATGTGGGTTTCATGGCCCTGACCGACTGCGCCTCGCTGGTGGTTGCAGCGACCCAGGGCTTTGCCCAGCCTTACGGCCTGACCCTCAACCTCAAGCGCCAGACCTCCTGGGCCGGCCTGCGAGACAAGCTGGTCAGTGGCCAGTTGCAGGCGGCACACAGTCTCTACGGGATGATCTACGCCGTCGAACTGGGCATCAGCGGCGGTCCGGCCAGGGACATGGCAATTCTGATGGGGCTGAACCAGAACGGCCAATGCATCAACCTGTCGCGCGGCCTACAGGAGAGTGGCGTGATCACTCCTGAGGCACTGGACAAACGCGTGCACCAAAGCGGTCCGAAACTGACGTTTGCCCAGACCTTTCCCACCGGCAACCATGCCATGTGGCTTTATTACTGGCTCGCCAGCCAGGGCATTCATCCGCTGGACGACGTGAACAGTGTGGTCGTGCCGCCGCCGCAGATGGTTCAGCATCTGCAGGCCGGCCGTATCGACGGTTTCTGCGTCGGAGAGCCCTGGGCCGCCAGTGCAGTCAGTCAACAACTGGGCTTCAGCATGGCCACCAGCCAGACCATCTGGCCCGACCATCCGGGCAAGGTCCTGGGTTGCACCCGCGAATTCGTCGAGCAGAACCCCAATACCGCCAGAGCGCTGGTCATGGCCGTGCTGGAAGCGAGTCGTTTCATCGAGGAGAGCGAGCATAATCGACGCAGCACCGCACAACTGCTCAGCGGTGCCGAGTATCTGGACACACCGCTGGACTGCATCGAGCCGCGCCTGCTGGGCCGGTACAGCGACGGCCTCGGCAATCACTGGGAAGACCACCACGCCGTCAGTTTTCATGGTCAGGGACAAGTCAATTACCCATGGCTGTCGGACGGGATGTGGTTCATGACCCAGTTCCGCCGCTGGGGGCTGTTGCGTGAAGACCCGGATTATCTGGCCGTTGCCGAGCGTGTCCAGCAGCTGGAACTGTATCGACAGGCCGCCGAGGCACTGGGCATCAAGGTACCGAGCGCTACGTTGCGCAGCAGTCAGTTGATCGATGGCAGGGTTTGGGACGGCAGTGATCCGGCGGCCTATGCGCGCAGTTTCAAGATCAACGCCTGGGCCGATAACGTGCCCGTCGCCGCCCGTCGTTGAAGGAGAACGTGACCATGCTGCGTATCCTGCTGATCAATGACACGCCAAAGAAAGTCGGTCGCCTGAGAACCGCCCTGATCGAGGCAGGCTTCGAGGTAATCGACGAATCCGGTTTCATCATCGACCTGCCCGCACGCGTAGACGCGGTGCGCCCCGACGTGATCCTCATCGACACCGAATCGCCCGGTCGTGACGTCATGGAGCAAGTGGTCCTGGTCAGCCGCGACCAGCCCCGCCCGATCGTGATGTTCACCGATGAGCACGACCCTGGCGTGATGCGTCAGGCGATCAAGTCCGGCGTCAGCGCCTATATCGTCGAAGGCATTCAGGCCCAACGCCTGCAGCCCATCCTCGACGTGGCCATGGCCCGTTTCGAGAGCGACCAGGCCCTGCGCGCGCAACTCCACGCCCGCGACCAGCAACTGGCAGAACGCAAACGCATCGAACTGGCGAAAGGACTGTTGATGAAAATGAAGGACTGTAACGAGGAAGAGGCCTATACCCTGATGCGGCGCCAGGCAATGAGCCGCCAGCAGAAGCTGATTCAGGTGGCCGAGCAGATCATCTCGATGAGTGAAATGCTGGGTTGAACAGGTAGATCGGGAGAGTTACTGACGAAACACCACGTGTGGGAGGCGCCACCAGGTCTTCGATGTAACACTGCCGCGCGGCAAACACCGGACGTCGTGGGAGCGGACTTGTCCGCGAAAAGGCCGGTACATCCCACGCATATGCGGTGGCTGAAACACTGCATTCGCGGACAAGTCCGCTCCCACCAAGTTTGCTGCGCGACAGCGCTACGTCGAAGACGTGGTGGCGCCTCCCACAGTCCTGTTTACGACCGGGACTGTGGCAGGCCGCCCAAAGCCGCTGTGAGTCTGACTATTGAGTCAGCACCACATTCTTCATCGGCGGTATGTAGCCATAGTCATACGATTCCTGCACGAACGAGCGGTCGCCCTGCAGCAGGATCTTCACGGTAGGCGCCTCGGTGCCACCGATGCGGAAATCCTGTCCGGTGGTCGGCACGCTGTCGATGAACGACGTCACCAGGCCGTTGGGCATCACGCAGTGCGAATAGGTCTGGAAAGGCTGCGAAGGCGGATTCCCGAGCACCAGGCCTGACGCATTCATGGGCTGGTATGGGCCGAACAGCTGTTCACTGACAAACCCGTAAACGCCATCAGGGCCGGTTATACCATCGGCATACGTAAACTTGTGACTGATAGTGAACAAGTAATACTTATTGTCCTGAAATACATAGTGCGGACGTTCGGTCTGATCATTTACACCCACCGCAGTAACAAGCGGCGGAAGGATTTCCCACTCGTCGCCATTGAGATCCTTTGCAACCGCCAGGCCAATACAGCCCACCTGAAATCTGGCACCGCCCACATCCTCGTGACCCGGCGGTACATGCCCCAGTTCTGTCGGCCCTACTGTATGTGAACCGCGCTCGCCGGCCACATTACCTTCGAACACCATGTACAACTTGCCATCACGGGGATCAATAAACGGACTGGGATCACGAAAGTTCCACGTAGAGTTCTGGGCTTCGGTTTGATAATAAGTGCCGTCGGCTTCGAACAATGTTTTGACTTCAGTAAAGTCGGTCAATATTACACCGCTGTCAGACGTCACGACACGGCCACGTACTTTGGCAATGGCAGCGCCCGGCGTCACACAGGTGTAATAAAGATCGATGTCGCCCTTGTCGTTGAGCAGGATCGGCGTACCGGCCCATTCGCGAGTCGTCGGCGATACGCCTTCGGCCATGACGCGCCCACCGAAGATCCAGTCCTTGCCGGTTCGGGAATACCAGTAGCACATGCGGGCACGACCATGACGATCTTCCCAGTCACGCTTGATGTCATAGCGGCCGTTGGGTCCCAGATACTGGGGATCGTTCGGATGCCGGTCAGCCGTGAGTGTCAGGATCACTGACCAGCCGTTGACGGACACCACCGTGCCATCGAGCTCGCGCAGTGGCATGGTGTCCCAGATGAAAACCGTATCACTCATCACCGGAAAGTCGGGACTGACCAGCGGCTGGGTGGTGGTAGGGTCGTTTTCGTTGACCTTGAGCGCATCGGCCCGGGTCCACACGGTAGGCTTGTAAGTGACGTTACTCATGTTGATGTCCTTTATTGACGCCAGACACGTCCGGCGCATAGATGAAGACAAGGCAGCATGCAAACTTATTACATCGCTGAAGTGCGTTCTGAAACTCTGCAATCACGGCATTCATCCATTAACGAAAGGCCGAAACAACAGAAAAATGATGGGAGGCACTTGGGCACTCATCAGTTGATTTCAATAAGCCACTTTATTGCAAGCTGGCCTATTGCACATGAATCGCCCTCTCGAGAGGCGTCGTGTTCTGCACGACGAAAAGGATCCTCTCAGAGACAGATGCGAAAGTAAATTAAATATTCCCTACCGTTAAGCAACTGCCTGTTTTTTTTCAAAATACACATGAACCAATATTAATATTCGGTTTCGTTCAGTATTGACCTCGTCATACAAAGGCATCAAAACAATGTCATTCTGCTTTAATCAAAGTGTATTGATAGTGGCGTTTGTTATTGGATCAACGCTTATATTTCACAACGCTATTACTGCAAAAGCTGCGCGCTGCGCTCATCGTTACACACAAGTCCTTATGGAGAAATGATCGTGCCCATCGCTCTGCGTGGGCATGCCTCCCGTGACGCTCCGCGTCACAGATGGCACAGATTGCGGATTCAGTGAGCCGAGCGCTTGGCTCAGGTCACCTTTGCGCCCTTACGGCGCGCTACTTTGAGGGACCAAAGTAGCCAAAGTCCTTCGCTCCGGTTCCGGCCCCGGCTTCGCCGGGGTTCCTTCGTCCTGACACTGATTCGGGGGTCGCTGCAAATGGGCCATCCATGGCCCAGTGCAGCTCAATCGGCATCCATGCCGATTGCCCCCCCGAATCAGCGCCAGGACTCAGCCTTCACCCACGTCGCGTTCTGCAGTGTTCATGCCATCGCGCTACAAAAGCGCGTCAGTGCCGTTGTATCTCTGAATAGCCAGATGACTTGTGTAGAACGATGAGCGCAGAGCGATGGGCACGATCAGTGTTGAGGCGGACTTGTGTCGGGAGAAGCCGCTCGCACTTTTTTGCGGCGGCCGATGCCATCGGTGCCCGGTTCAAGGTCATCGGGACTCGGCTGCCATCACACCTGCTCACCCGGCGTTTCAGGTCACAGCATGCTGCCATGCGGCCTCTGCCAATCGCCCAGGAAGAAAACTGCATATGGCCCGCCTCTTGCTTTAGCACCCTCAGGTAGCCAACGGCGGTTGCCACCACTCACGACAAAGACGTCGCTCATCTCTTTCGCTCACGCGGACAGAGAGGCGACGTTTTTTGCGTTTGGCCCCGGCGATGGGGCCGGTGGAGTCGCCGGTATTCGGAACACTCCGCCACAGCGTCTGAAATTTTCCACGTCGAGGGCACAAACCCCGACTGACCCGCTAGCAGATGATGAGGTGTGCCAATGGATACAAGCTTCTGGAAGGCCGGTCACAGACCGACCCTGTTCGCTGCCTTTCTCTACTTCGACCTGAGTTTCATGGTCTGGTACCTGCTGGGCCCGATGGCGGTACAGATCGCCACCGACCTGCACCTGACCACCCAACAACGCGGCCTGATGGTCGCCACACCGATTCTGGCCGGGGCGATACTGCGCTTCTTCATGGGCCTGCTGGCCGATCAGCTGTCGCCCAAGACCGCTGGCATCATCGGTCAGGTGATTGTGATCGGTGCCCTGCTGACCGCTTGGCAACTGGGCATCCGTAGCTATGAACAGGTGCTGCTGCTGGGCGTGTTCCTGGGGATGGCGGGCGCGTCGTTCGCCGTCGCGCTGCCGCTGGCGTCGCAATGGTATCCGCCTCAGCACCAAGGCAAAGCCATGGGCATCGCCGGTGCCGGCAACTCGGGCACCGTACTCGCCGCGCTGATCGCGCCAGTTCTTGCCGCCAGTTTCGGTTGGGGCAATGTGTTCGGTCTGGCGCTGATCCCGCTGGTGCTGACCCTGATCGCCTTCACGCTGATGGCGCGCAATGCACCCGAGCGCAGCAAGCCCAAGTCCACTGCCGACTACCTCAAGGCCCTCGGCGACCGGGACAGCTGGTGGTTCATGTTTTTCTACAGCGTGACCTTCGGCGGCTTCATCGGCCTGGCCAGCGCCCTGCCCGGCTACTTCAACGACCAGTACGGCCTGAGCCCGATCACGGCCGGTTACTACACCGCAGCCTGCGTGTTCGGCGGCAGTCTGATGCGTCCGCTGGGTGGCGCGCTGGCCGACCGCTTCGGTGGCATCCGCACGCTGACCGCCATGTACGCAGTGGCAGCCATCGGCATCGCTGCAGTGGGTTTCAACCTGCCAAGCTCGTGGGCTGCACTGGCGCTGTTTGTCGCCGCCATGCTGGGCCTGGGCGCTGGCAACGGCGCGGTGTTCCAACTAGTGCCACAGCGCTTCCGCAAGGAAATCGGCGTCATGACGGGCCTGATCGGCATGGCGGGCGGCATCGGTGGTTTCCTGCTGGCCGCAGGCCTTGGCAGCATCAAGCAGAACACCGGTGACTATCAGCTGGGCCTGTGGCTGTTCGCAAGCCTGGCCGTGCTCGCCTGGTTCGGCCTGATGAACGTCAAGCGCCGCTGGAGAACCACCTGGGGTTCGGCGGCAGTGACCGCAGCACGGGTCTGACCGGTCCATGACGCTGCAACTGCGCTTTGCCGAGTTCAGCGCCAGCGGCCCGCGACCTGAGAATCAGGACGCCCTGCGTCTGGTGACCCCGGTCGCAGCATTGGCGGCCAGCAAGGGTTATCTGTTTGCCTTGGCCGACGGGGTCAGTCAGTGTGCCGATGGTGCGCTGGCTGCGCAGTCAACACTGCAGGCGCTGGCGCTGGACTACTACTCGACACCAGAGACCTGGGGCGTGGCCCAGTCTCTGGATCGTCTGTTGCTGGCCCAGAACCGCTGGCTGCTGGCCAACGGTCTGCTGACCACCCTCAGCGCGCTGGTCCTGCGCGGCAGACGCTTCACCCTCGCCCACGTGGGCGATTGTCGCGCGTATCGCTGGCAAGACGGCAAGCTCAAACGCATCAGTGAAGACCATGTCTGGGAACAGGCCGACATGCAGCACGTGCTCAAGCGTGCGCTGGGGCTGGATCAGTACGTGGTCATGGACTATCTGGAGGGCGAGCTCTGTGAAGGCGAGCGCCTGCTGCTGGTCAGCGACGGCATCTGGGCGACGCTGGGCGATGCCAGCATCCGCTCGATCCTGACCGAACAGGACGATCTGGATGCCGCAGTCATAACCCTGGTCAGCGCGGCGCATCTGGCGGGCAGTCAGGACAATGCCAGCGCCCTGCTCATCCAGGTCGACAGCCTGGGCGAGGATGATCTCGGGGATGCACTATTGCAGTTACAGCAATGGCCGTTACCGCCGGCACTCAAACCCGGCCAGGTGTTTGAAGGCTGGAGTATTGGCAATGTGCTAGCCCAGTCGCGGCAATCCATTCTGTACCGCGCCCACGATGCTCATGGGCTGCCCTGGCTGATCAAGACGCTGCCATCTGCCCGGCATGACGAACCCGGTGCAGGTCAGGGCCTGCTGTTGGAGGAATGGTTCCTGCGCAGGGTCGCCGGACGCTTCTTTCCAGAAATCCATCCGCTGCCCGAGCGTCAGCATCTGTATTACGCCATGCGCGAATACTCCGGGCGCACGCTCGCCCATCTCTTCTCCCTGAGCGGCCCCCTGCCACTGGCGCAATGGCAGGATCTGGCCACTCGACTGCTACGGGCCACGGGTCTTCTGCATCGACGCAACATCATCCATCGCGACATCAAGCCGGAGAACCTGCTGCTGGGTGACGACGGCGAGTTGCGCCTGCTGGATTTCGGTCTGGCGTTCTGTCCCGGCCTGTCTGCGGCCAATGCAGAGGATTTGCCTGGCACGCCGAGCTACATTGCACCGGAGGCCTTCAACGGTGCCGAACCCGATCCGCAACAGGATCTGTACGCAGTCGGCGTCACGCTTTATTACCTGCTGACCGGTCAGTATCCGTATGGCGAAATCGAGGCTTTTCAGCACCGCCGCTTCGGCACACCGATTCCGGCCAGTCGCTACCGGCCCGACTTGCCGCTCTGGCTGAGCCAGAGTCTGGACAAGGCCGTGCAGGCCAATCCCGCCCAGCGTTATGAAACCGCCGAGCAGTGGCAGCTTGAACTGGAACAGGCCGAACAACGCCCTGTGGTCGCGCGACCCAGGCCATTGCTGGAGCGCGAGCCGCTGAAGGTATGGCGTACGCTGGCACTGGTTTCTCTGCTGATCAATCTGGTCGGCCTGATCTGGCTGATGAGCCGCCATTAAGCGCTGAGCCGCCCTACATCGCCCCGCTTCTGTGCAACGCGCCTCAACGCAGTGCAGGCAACTCTCCCGCAATCGACCCGAACCCCCGCATTCGCAGCCTGATCAGAGTTGGCACAACCGCTGCATGATCTCCCTCAGAAGTTTCATAACGCGCCGCCCTCAACGATGAAGGCAGCGCTTCCCGAGAGAACGGGACCGGACAAAGGCGTCCTCGTCAGGCAACTGACGGGACGCCTTTTTTGTTTGCGCGCAATTTGTCGAGCGCACCCTGACGGTGACTCGGAGGCACGATGAAAAAACTCAAACTGGTGATGATTGGCAACGGCATGGCCGGCGTGCGCACACTCGAAGAGTTGCTCAAATTAAGCGAAGACTTGTACGACATCACAGTCTTCGGTGCCGAGCCACACCCCAACTACAACCGGATTCTGCTCTCGCCAGTGCTGGCGGGCGAACAGACGTTCGAAGAAATCGTACTCAACGACCTCGCCTGGTATGAAAACAACGGCATTCAGTTGCTGCTGAACCGGCGCGTGGTCAGGATTGATCGCATCAAGCGTCTGGTGATCGCTGACGATGGCACGCAGGCCCATTACGACCGCCTGCTGATCGCTACCGGTTCGAGCCCGTTCATTCTGCCGATTCCCGGCAACACGCTGGAGGGCGTGATCGGCTATCGCGACATCGGCCACACCCGGGAAATGATCGACACTGCCGCCACGCACAAGCGCGCGGTGGTTATCGGCGGCGGTCTGCTGGGCCTGGAAGCGGCCAATGGCCTGAGCATGCGCGGCATGCTGGTCACAGTGGTCCATAACGGACAAACGCTGCTGGAGCGTCAACTGGACAAGACCAGCGGTCTGATGCTTCAGGCCGCGCTTGAACAGCGCGGTCTGAGCTTTCGCCTCAACGAGCAGACCGAGGCCTTGCTGGGCGACGATCACGGTCGCGTACAAGCCGTGCGCTTCAGGAACGGCGATGTCATCGCCGCTGATCTGGTGGTGATGGCAGCCGGAATTCGTCCCAATACCGAACTAGCCGAACAGGCTGGCCTGCCGTGCAGCCGTGGCATTCTGGTCAACGACACGCTGCAGACCTACGACCCGCGTATCTACGCCATCGGCGAGTGCGTCAGCCATCGAGGCATCGCCTACGGCCTGGTCGCACCTCTGTTCGAACAGGCCAGGGTCTGCGCCAATCACCTTGCGCAGCTGGGTTTCGCCCGTTACCAGGGCTCGGTGACGTCGACCAAGCTGAAAGTGACGGGAATCGACCTGTTCTCCGCTGGCGACTTTCTGGGTGGCGAAGGCACGGAAAGCATCACCCTGTCCGACCCTATCAGCGGGATCTATAAAAAACTGGTCATCAAGAATGACGTGCTGGTGGGTGCGTGCCTGTACGGCGACACCGCCGATGGCAGCTGGTACTTGAAACAGATTCGCGAAGGCCAGGGCATCGATGCCATTCGCAACCACCTGATGTTCGGCGAACCCGCTCCGACCGAGGCGGCGTGCGCATGACCCGCCTGGCGATCCCGACCACTCAAATCACGGCATCCACCTGCTGCTACTGCGGCGTGGGTTGCGGGGTGCTGATCGAGCACGACGGGCAGAACATTCTGGGCGTCAGTGGCGACCCGCAGCACCCGGCCAACTTCGGCAAACTGTGCAGCAAAGGCTCAAGCCTGCACCTGACCGGCGACATCGACGCGCGCGCACTTTACCCGGAACTGCGCCTGGGCAAAGATCTGGCCCGCAGTGTCACCGACTGGGATACGGCGCTGGACCACGCTGCCAACGTATTCGCCGACAGCATCCGTAAGCATGGCCCGGACAGCGTGGCGTTCTACATATCCGGCCAGTTGCTGACCGAGGATTACTACGCATTCAACAAACTGGCCCGCGCCCTGATCGGCACCAACAACATCGACAGCAACTCGCGGCTGTGCATGTCATCGGCCGTGGCGGGCTACAAACGCAGCCTCGGCGCCGACGCCCCGCCCTGCAGCTACGAAGACATCGAGCTGAGCGATTGCGTGATGATCGTCGGCAGCAACATGGCCTACGCCCATCCGATTCTGTTCCGTCGTCTGGAAGAAGCGAAGAGCCGCAGACCCGCGATGAAACTCATCGTCATCGATCCTCGGCGTACCGACACGTGCGAACTGGCCGATCTGCATTTGGCGATTCAGCCCGGCACCGATGTGGCCTTATTCCACGGCATTCTCCACGTGCTGATCTCTCAAAGACTTATCGATCAGGCGTTCATCGCCGCACACACTCAGGGCTACGACGACCTCGAAACGCTGGTCCGCGATTACCCCCCGGAGCACGTCGCACAGCTGTGCGGCATTGCGCTCGAGCAACTGCTGACCTGCGCCCGCTGGATCGGCGAAACGCCCAGTTTTCTGTCACTGTGGTGCATGGGGCTGAACCAGTCCACGGCGGGCAGCGCCAAGAACAGCGCGCTGATCAATCTTCACCTCGCAACGGGCCAGATCGGCCGCGTTGGCGCCGGCCCCTTCTCGCTCACCGGCCAGCCAAACGCCATGGGTGGCCGTGAAACCGGCAGCCTGTCCAACCTGCTGCCGGGCCATCGCGAAGCCGCCAACCCGGAACATCGCGCCGAAGTGGCCGAATACTGGGGCGTCGACCAGTTGCCCGCCAACCCCGGTCTGTCTGCCATCGAGCTGTTCGAACAGCTGCAGAGCGGCAAGATCAAGGCGCTGTGGATTGCCTGTACCAACCCGGCGCAGTCACTGCCGGACCAGAACAGAATCAGAGAAGCGCTGCAGACCTGCCCGTTCGTGGTGCTTCAGGAAGCGTTCAAGACCACTGAAACGGCACGCTTCGCCGACCTGTTGCTGCCCGCCGCCAGTTGGGGTGAAAAGGAAGGCACGGTAACCAACTCGGAGCGACGGATTTCCAATGTGCGAAAGGCGATTCAGGCTCCCGGCCAGGCACGTCCGGATTGGGCGATCACCGTGGACTTCGCCCAACGCCTGCAACATCGGCTGCAGCCCGAAGCGCCCGCCCTGTTCGACTTCAGGAATCCGGCCGCCCTGTTCGATGAATTCAAAGGCCTGACCGTCGGGCGCGACCTGGACATGTCAGGCATTGATCGCGCATTGATCGACCGTCAGGGGCCGCAGCAATGGCCATTCCCGGTGGGCACCAGCGTCGGTACGCCGCGCCTGTATGCGGATGGCATCTTCCCTTCCCCATCGGGCCGTGCGCAGTTCCTGAGCGAGCCGTACGTGGCTGCCAGGGAACTGCGCGATGCCGACTTCCCGCTGACCCTCAACACCGGTCGCCTGCGTGACCAATGGCACGGCATGAGCCGGACCGGGACCGCTGCCCGCCTGTTCGGCCACGTCAGCGAAGCGGTGCTGGGTCTGCACCCGCAAGACTTGCAACTGCATGCGTTGCAGGCCGGCGATCTGATCAAACTGGTCAGCCGTCGCGGTGAACTGTATTTGCCGGTGAGCAGCGATGACAGCGTACGTCCCGGCCAGGCATTCCTGCCCATGCACTGGGGCGATCGCTTCCTCAAGGGTGGCGTGAATGTCCTGACCCAGCCGGCGTATGACCCGATTTCAAAACAGCCGGAACTCAAACATTCTGGCGTCAGGATTGAAAAAGCCGATCTGCCCTGGCAGTTTTTTGCGCTGGTGGAAGGCGATGTGCAGCAGCAATGGGAGCGTCTGCGCTCATTGTGTGGATCATTCACCTACCTGAGTCTTGGCCTCGTCGGCCGCGAACGCCCTGCCCTGGTGATTCGAGCCGCAAACGCTGTTGCGCCGGACGCGAGCCTGCTGCAACAGATCGACGTGTTGCTGAGTGTCGCTGAAGGTCCGGTACTGGCCTACGACGACCCCAAGCGCGCCATCGGCAAGCGGGTGCGGATCGACAACGGTCGTATTACCGCCATCCGCCTGGCCGGCGAGACCCTGGCGCAGCATTGGTTGCAGACGCTGTGGCTCGAAGAGCGCGTCGATCTACCGCTGCGCCGCTGGCTGCTCGCGCCACTGAGCAGCCAGCCGGGCAAGGATGGTTCGCAAGCGCGCGACAAGACCCTGTGCAACTGCATGAACGTCAAACAGAGCGCCGTGCTGAAAGGCGTCGAAGCTGGCCTGGACTTGAATCAACTGAAGAAACAATTAGGCTGCGGGACGATGTGCGGTTCCTGCGTCCCTGAAATAAAAAGACTGATCAACACCGTGATGGTCACTGAATGAGGAACACAGCATGAGCGCAAAAGTCTGGCTGGTGGGCGCAGGCCCGGGTGATCCCGAATTGCTGACGCTCAAGGCCGTGCGGGCCTTGCATGAGGCGGATGTGGTGTTGATCGATGATCTGGTCAACCCCGCTGTGCTTGAGCACTGTCCTGCTGCAAGGGTTATCCCGGTCGGTAAGCGCGGCGGTTGTCGCTCGACGCCACAGGCCTTCATCCATCGCCTGATGCTGCGCTACGTGCGACAGGGTAAATGCGTGGTGCGCTTAAAGGGCGGAGACCCGTGCATCTTCGGCCGTGGCGGTGAGGAAGCAGAGTGGTTGCAGGAACGCGGCGTGGCAGTGGAGCTGGTCAACGGCATTACTGCTGGCCTGGCGGGTGCAACGCAATGCGGTATTTCGCTGACGCTACGCGGGATCAGCCGTGGGGTAACGCTGGTCACCGCCCATACTCAGGACGACAGCAGCCTCAATTGGCAGGCACTGGCGCAAAGCGGCACGACACTGGTGGTGTACATGGGCGTGGCGAAGCTGCCACAGATTCATGAGAACCTGCTGGCGGGAGGAATGAGCCCGGACATGCCGGTGGCGATGATCGAGAACGCGTCCCTGCCATCGCAACGTGAATGCCGCAGCACACTTGCAAACATGCAGCGTGATGCCGCTGCGTTCGAATTGAAGAGCCCTGCCACTCTGGTGATCGGCGCAGTCGCCGCAGGCAACCAGGAAGTCTTGAATCAGACATTGTTGGACGATCTTCAGCAACAGGCCGGCTGAGTTCCAGCTTTATTGCCTACCCGCCAGCATGCATGCACGCTCAAATCGCAGACAAAGAAAAGCCCGGCCTGAGCCGGGCTTTTCAGTACAAGCGGCTAATTACTTAGCTTGAGCTTCTACTTCTGCTTCTACGCGACGGTTAACTGCGCGGCCAGACTCAGTTGCGTTGTCAGCAACTGGACGGGATTCGCCGTAACCAACCGAGTTTACGCGGCTAGCACCAACGCCATACTGGTTGACCAGGACCTGCTTAACGGCGTTTGCACGACGCTCGGACAGCTTCTGGTTGTAAGCGTCAGGACCGACGGAGTCAGTGTGACCTTCAACAGTGGTGGAGGTTTGTGGGTACTGCTGCATGAAGTCAGCGAGGTTCTTGATGTCGCCGTAGCTGCTAGGCTTGACTACGGATTTGTCGAAATCGAACTTCACGTCCAGCTCAACACGAACCACTTCAGCAACGGCTGGGCAGCCATCAGCGTCAACAGTTACGTTTGCCGGGGTGTCTGGGCACTTGTCAACGTTGTCGCAAACGCCATCGTTGTCGCTGTCGGAGCACACTTCAGCTACTGGAGCGGGTGCTGCTTCAACTTTCTTGCTGCCGCCACCGAAGTTAACGCCGATACCGACGCTTGGCGCCCACTCGGTGTCGCCTTGGTCGATGTTGTACTGAGCTTCAACGCCTGCACGGGCATAGAAGTTGTCAGTGAAGTACAGCTTCGCGCCGCCGCCAACGTTGGCGAAGGTGGAGCCGTTACGGCCGCCACGAGCGTCCTGGCCAATGCTCTGGTCAGAGAAACCGGCAGACAGGTAAGGACGCAGCATGTCGCCCGGGTTGTTGAAGTGGTACAGAGCGTCCAGGGCGGTGTTGGAGCCCTTGATGTTCTTGCCGCTGTCGCTACGGACGTTGTGAACTTCGTCGTAGCCCAGACGCAATTCAACGTCATCGGTCAGGAAGTAGCCAACGGAGCCGCCGAACAGGTTGCCGTCGTTTTTGAAGTTACGAGCGCTGTCGTAATATTCTTTCTTGGCGAAGCCTTCGATTTCGACCGCGCCTTGGCCTTGTGCCAGAGCGCCGAAAGAAGTTGCGGCAACAATAGTACCAATGGCCAAGCCCAAGGTGTTTTTCAGTTTCATCCGTTAAATCCCCATCTGATGATTGTAAAGCAGTCCCGCATAACTGGGGACAACTCGTCGGCAAGTCTACCAGACCTTGCCAGTTCGTTAGAGATATTTGCTCGCCGTTAAGTTTCGACGATACCTGCAAATTTCTCACGTAGTTTATCAAGCGCCCGCTTGTAACGCATTTTCGTTGCGCTCAAGCCCATGTGCATGATGTCTGCGATCTCCTGGAACTCCAGTTCTGCGACAAATCGCAGCACCAGAATCTCCCGATCAATCGGGTTCACGTGCACAAGCCAGCGATCGAGACCGCCCCGCTCTTCAGGTTTTGGCGTCTTTTCTTCCGACGCTTCCTCAAGCGGATCCAGACTCAAAGCGTCCATCAAGCGACGCTTACGCCGTTCCTTCCTGTATTGAGTGATGCACTCGTTGTACGTGATGCTGTAGAGCCAGGTCTTGAATTTCGATTTACCCTCGAAATTCTTCAAGCCATACAACACCTTAAGCATCACCTCCTGACAGACATCGTCCGCGTCGCGATCGTTCCCTAAATAACGTGCACAGACGTTAAAAAGTGTCCGCTGATAGCGACGCATCAATTCTTCATACGCCCGCGTCACGTTGAACAGCTCGACGTGGGCACGTGCCACCAGCTCCTCATCCGAGAGCTCGTGTGGATCGTAGCGCGTTGAAAGCGGTTGAGGTTTATTCAAAACGAATCTTGCCGACAGTCAGGTCAATGTCCGCCACAGCCCTTTCCGGCAACTTGGCGGCATAGATTAGCAGGTTAGCCGCTTAACGGCTGCTTACTCTCTGATCGAGGAGGATGCGGTTGGAAAAAGAAACCAGCTCCCCTTCGTCTGTCAGCAGGGTCGTCTTGACCGTACCGATTTCCTCTATCTGCCCCTCGGTGTCGCCTATCTGCACCTGCTGGCCCACCTGATAAAGTTCACGCACATAAATTCCGGCGATGATCTGACCTGCAATTTCGCGACTTCCCAGGCCCAACGCCAGGGCGACCGCCAGACCAACGGTCAGCAAGGCAATCACGATCACATGGTTCAGCAGGTCGGTTTTGACCTCCAGCTGGCTGATCGCGACAGAAATGCTGATGATAATGACCAGCCCCTGGGCAATTCGCCCGAGTCCGGCGGAGTAATCGATGCCGACGCCTTCAGCCGCACCGCGCACCAGTCCATTGACCAGTTGCGCCAGCAAGACACCGACCAGCAGCACCAGTGCCGCGCCGAACACCTTCGGCAGATAAAGCGCCAGCATGTCGAGCGTGGCCGATACGCGCTGCAGACCCAGAGATTCTGCAGCGGATACCAGGAAAATCAGCAACACAAACCAGTAAACGATCCTGCCGATAAGTGTGGAGATCGGCACCTTGACGCCCGCACGCCCCATGATCTTGGTCAGCCCTGTGCCGCCGACCAGACGATCCAGCCCCAGCTTGGCGAGCAGTTTGGACAGCAGCGCATCAAGCAGCTTGGCTACGGCAAAGCCGAGCACCACCACGACGAGCGCGCCAAACAGGTTGGGGATGAAGTTTGCAACTTTGGTCCACAATGCAGTCATTGCAGCAAGAAGGCTCTGCGTCCAGAGGTTCAATTCCATGCTCAATCAGCCTTATCGGTAGAACGGGCACCAGATCCGGTGCGACGGGAAACGGGAGCGACATGGGCAGAACCGTTGTTGAGTGCGATCATCATCGCCTCGGACCAACGGCCCAGCAGCCCGAACAACACACCGGCACCGACCTGGCGGTTGGCGGTTTTCAGGACTCGCCCCAGACATGCATCGTCGTCCCGGCTGGAGGATGACGAGTTCAGCATGTCACGTAAAGATTCTTCGAACGGATCGTGCATCAGGCACCTCACGCAATGTAAGTCAAAGACGTGACGCTTTGCGGGTGAGTCACAAACGCTTCATGAAAAAACATATAAGTATAAGCCTTATACCCAACGCAACCGTCTGAACAACCACCACTGCCCGGCCGCCAGCGCGACGATCAGGCCGCACGCGACCAGAAAACCGTAGGGATTTTCCGCCCCCGGAATGCCACCGACATTGATACCCAGCAGGCCGGTCAGAAAACTCATGGGCAGGAAGATACCGGTGATGATGCCGAAGCGGTACAGAGTGCGATTCATGTGCTCGCGCAGACGCCGGTCTTCGGACTCAAGCAGCAGCCCGACTCGCTCTCGGGTCAGTTCAAGCTCTTCAAGGTAACGGGTCAGGCTGTTGTTCAACTCGTTCCAGTAGTCGGCGTCTTCATTGTCGAACCAGGTCAGTTTGATCCGTGAAAGCTGGCCATAGATATCGCGCTGCGGCCCCAGAAAACGCCTGAGACCTGCCGCACGGCGGCGGATGTGCAGCAACTTGCCATGTTCGGGACTGTACCGTTCGTCGGCGTCGGTCTTTTCTTCTTCCTCATCGACCGACTCAGTCAGCTCGCCCACCAGATCCTGAACCTTGTCGGTCAGGTACTGGGCCAGATAGAGAATCAGTTCCGACGCCGTTTTGGGGCCTTTGGACTGGCCGAGCAGCTCGATCAGTTCTTCGGTGGCGCGCAAGGGCCGCAGCCGCAACGAGATGACCCGCTGCGCCGCTGCGAAAATCCGCACCGAAACCATGTCTTCCGGCTCAGCGCCGGGATTGAGGTTCACGCCGCGCAGAAACAGCAGCAATTCCTCGTCCGGCAACGCCAGCAGACGCGGCCGGGTATTTTCTTCAAGCAGCAGATCACAGGCGAACTCGCTCAGGCCGCTGGCGTTGCGCAACCATGTCTGGGTCTGCGGATGACTGCGGTCCCAATGCAGCCACAGGCTTTCCTGCGGCTGCATCTGAAGTTCCTGAAGCTCGGTCCGAGCGATGAAGCGCGCCCCACCCTTACCATCCAATACGAGGGCATGAACCAGCCCCCACTGCGCGTTTGCTTCATCGAACATTGAGTCGTCGCTTATTCCGGCATGGTCAGGGGGGAAGGAGAAATAATCACGCCGTTGTTGTCGGCGTACAGATAATCGCCCGGCTTGAAGGTCACACCACCGAAGGTCACCGGCACGTTCAGCTCACCGATGCCGCGCTTTTCGCTTTTCTTCGGATGGCTGGCCAGCGCCTGCACGCCCAGATCGGTCTGGGCCAGCATGTCCACGTCTCGCACGCAGCCGTAGATCAGCAGACCTTCCCAGCCATTTTTCGAGGCCTGCTCGGCGACCATATCGCCCAGCATTGCGCAACGCAGCGAACCGCCGCCGTCAACCACCAGGACCTTGCCCTTGCCGTCCAGAGCAATCTGCTCCTTGACCAGCGAGTTGTCTTCGAAACACTTGAGGGTGACGATCTGGCCGCCAAACGAGTCGCGTCCACCGAAATTGCTGAACATCGGCTCGACAACCTGTATCAGGTCCGGATAAGCGTCACACAGATCGGGGGTGAGGTAGTGCATGAGGTCAACTCCTGTCATTGAGGCATGGGCTCAAGAATGGTGCAGATCAGCGTGCTGCGCAGTGCAGTGTCTTTATAGCGACTTTAACCGCTAACTGCCTACTGCCACCTGAAGCTCAGCTGTCTGTTCAGCAGACCGCTCGCGCAGCCAATCGATCACTCGGGGCCATACCTGTTGCTGCGCGCCCTTGCTGACCAGCATCTGCACATGACCGAAATCTTCGTTGAAGCCATGCTCGCGGCCCAGACAGAGAAACTGCTTGAGTTCGCTGCCTGCCTGATCGAACAGCATTCGACAGGCCCATACCGGATCCTGGTGATCGCCCACCGCGGCCACTGCCAACAACGGAACCTGAACGGCTTTCAAGCCTGCCCACCAGTCACCGTGACGATCACCGAAACGCCCGAACAGACCATGCCAGCGCATGCTTTCAAGCAATATGCCCATGGGCTCGTCTTCCGGGCCGCGCTTGAAACGCGGACCCGATACATGCTCGAAACGCTTGAGCAGAAGACGACTGGACCATTGCAGCGGCGGAATCTTCAGCGGCCAGTAGCTGCGACTGATCTGACTGCCGAACAACGCCACCGACGCCGCGCTCTCGACGCCAAGGTATTCGCCGCCCAACGCTGCAGCCAGCGTGGTACCACCCAGCGAATGACCGATCCAGTGCGGTACCTGCCCGTTTTGCTCTTGTACGAAGGCGGCGATTGCTGGCACGTCATAGCGGGCGTAATCGGCCACGCAATTGCCGCGATAGTTCTGATTGCGCGCCGACAGCCCGTGTCCGCGCATTTCGGGAATCCAGACGTCATAACCGGCACGCGCCAGAAACGGCCCCAGACCGATTCCCTTGGGCGAATACCAGAACCTGCGATTGGAAAAACTGCCGTGTACCAGAATGACCGGGATACCGCGTCCATGAGCCTGAT
The DNA here is from genome assembly GCF_900184295.1 of Pseudomonas viridiflava. Classification (NCBI taxonomy): domain Bacteria; kingdom Pseudomonadati; phylum Pseudomonadota; class Gammaproteobacteria; order Pseudomonadales; family Pseudomonadaceae; genus Pseudomonas; species Pseudomonas viridiflava. The sequence goes on along the minus strand of NZ_LT855380.1, from coordinate 2,279,841 downwards.
CGACCAGACCCAGGCGGGTCACGGCCAGTTCGACGCTCGGGTCAGGACTGTTGGCAGGTTTGAGGCGGTAGACATCCTCGACCAGATCACCACGACGCTCGGCACTGATCAAGGCAACGGGAAATAGGTGGCTGCTGCTTTGCATATTGCTCTTTTTCGGAAATTCAAAGGCATCGGGTCGCCTCTGACAGACTGTATGAAACTGCGTGTGGGTGCGCCGTGAGGCGCATAAAAAAGGCGGTCTCCGAAAAAACCGCCTCTTTTTGATGAAACCCTGAACCACAAGACGGCTCAGGGCTTTTTCGCGTCACATCAGACCGGCGCCTGCGCCTCGGCCAGGAAGAACCAGGTTTCCAGCACCGAATCGGGGTTGAGCGAAACACTCTCGATGCCCTGATCCATCAGCCAGCGCGCCAGATCCGGGTGATCGGAAGGCCCCTGACCGCAGATGCCGATGTACTTGCCAGCCTTGTTACAGGCCTGAATGGCGTTGGACAACAGCTTCTTGACCGCTGGGTTGCGTTCGTCGAACAGATGCGCAATGACGCCCGAATCACGATCCAGACCGAGGGTCAGCTGCGTCAGATCGTTGGAGCCGATGGAGAACCCGTCGAAGTACTCGAGGAACTCTTCAGCCAGAATCGCGTTGGACGGCAGCTCGCACATCATGATGATGCGCAGACCGTTTTCGCCGCGCTTCAGGCCGTTGGCCGCCAGCAGGTCGATGACCTGGCTCGCTTCGCCCAGGGTGCGCACGAACGGCACCATGATCTCGACGTTGGTCAGGCCCATGTCTTCACGTACACGCTTGAGGGCACGGCATTCCAGCTCGAAGCAATCGCGGAAGTTTTCGCTGATGTAACGCGATGCACCGCGGAAACCCAGCATCGGGTTTTCTTCTTCCGGCTCGTACAGTTTGCCGCCGATCAGGTTGGCGTATTCGTTGGACTTGAAGTCCGACAGACGCACGATGACCTTTTTCGGGGTAAACGCGGCAGCCAGGGTGCTGATGCCCTCGACCAGCTTCTCGACGTAGAAGCCGACCGGATCGTCGTAACCGGCGATGCGCTTGTCGACGCTGTCCTTGATTTCCGGCGGCAGCAGCGAGTAGTTCAGCAGCGCCTTCGGGTGCACGCCGATCATCCGGTTGATGATGAACTCCAGACGCGCCAGGCCGACACCGGCGTTGGGCAGCTGGGCGAAATCGAACGCGCGGTCCGGGTTGCCGACGTTCATCATGATCTTGAACGGCAGCTCGGGCATGGCATCGACCGAGTTGGTCTTGATGTCGAAACCCAGCTCGCCTTCAAAAATGTAACCGGTGTCGCCTTCGGCGCAGGAAACCGTCACACCCTGCCCGTCCTGCAGCAACTGGGTGGCGTTGCCGCAACCCACAACGGCCGGAATGCCCAGTTCACGCGCAATGATCGCTGCGTGGCAGGTGCGACCGCCACGGTTGGTGACAATGGCACTGGCGCGCTTCATGACCGGTTCCCAGTCGGGGTCGGTCATGTCGGAGACCAGCACGTCACCTGCCTGGACCTTGTCCATCTCGGACACGTCCTTGATGATCCGCACCTTGCCCGCGCCGATGCGCTGACCGATTGCGCGACCTTCGACCAGCACCTTGCCGGTCTCCTTGAGCAGGTAGCGCTCCATGACGTTGGCCGAGGCGCGGCTCTTCACGGTTTCAGGACGCGCCTGAACGATGTAGAGCTTGCCATCGTCACCGTCCTTGGCCCACTCGATGTCCATCGGGCACTTGTAGTGCTTCTCGATGATCATGGCCTGTTTGGCCAGTTCGGACACTTCGGCATCGGTCAGGCAGAAACGCGCACGATCCGCAGGCTCGACGTCGATCACCTTGACCGAACGACCGGCCTTGGCTTCTTCGCCGTAGATCATCTTGATGGCCTTGCTACCCAGGTTGCGACGCAGGATCGCAGGACGGCCAGCGGCCAGGGTATCTTTGTGTACGTAGAATTCGTCCGGATTGACTGCGCCCTGCACAACCGTTTCACCCAGGCCGTAGGCGCCGGTGATGAACACCACGTCGCGAAAGCCCGACTCGGTATCCAGGGTAAACATCACGCCCGCAGTACCGGTTTCGGAACGCACCATGCGCTGCACGCCAGCGGAGAGTGCGACCAGCTTGTGATCGAAGCCCTGATGCACGCGGTAGGAAATGGCGCGGTCGTTGAACAGCGAGGCGAACACTTCCTTGGCGGCACGAATGACGTTCTCGACGCCACGGATGTTCAGGAAGGTTTCCTGCTGGCCTGCGAAGGAGGCATCAGGCAGGTCTTCGGCGGTGGCGGAAGAACGCACGGCAACGGCCAGATTCGGATTGCCTGCCGACAGCGCGGCAAACGCAGTGCGAATCTCGGCGTTGAGCTTCTCGGGGAACTCGGCTTCCATGATCCACTGACGAATCTGCGCGCCTGTTCTGGCCAGGGCGTTGACGTCGTCGACATCAAGAGCATCCAGAGCTGCGTGGATCTGATCGTTCAGACCGCTGAGCTCGAGAAAATCACGGTAGGCCTGGGCCGTAGTCGCGAAACCACCAGGCACTGAGACACCAGCGCCTGCGAGGTTGCTGATCATTTCGCCGAGGGATGCGTTCTTGCCTCCCACATGCTCCACATCATGGACGCCGAGCTTATCGAGGGAAACTACGTACTCTACCAAGGTGATCTCTCCACTAACTGTGTTTATTGTTGGGAAAAGCTCATTCACCGGGGTCACGGCAACGCGACCGCAGGCGTTTCGGAACAGGCGCGAACCCGAACCTTCAAAATAGGCGAGAATGCAGACCCTCAGGGCCCGCAAGCGCGCCTATGATATCCAGAAATCGTCAACTGCTTAAGGCCAGGGGCGCAAATGAAACGATCCGCTTTCTTCATCTCCGACGGGACCGGCATCACGGCCGAGACCCTTGGGCAAAGCCTGTTAGCGCAATTTGAAAACATCACGTTCAACAAGTTCACCAGGCCCTATATCGACAGCGTCGAGAAAGCGCGGGCGATGGTACAACAAATCAACAAGGCCGCCGACAAGGACGAGGTGCGGCCGATCATCTTCGACACCATCGTCAATCAGGACATCCGGGAAATTCTGGCGACGTCGAACGGCTTCATGATCGATATTTTCTCGACCTTCCTGGCGCCGCTGGAACTGGAGCTTAGTTCACACTCCTCGTATTCGGTGGGCAAATCGCACTCCATCGGTCACAACTCCAACTACATGGAGCGCATCGAGGCGGTCAATTTCGCACTGGATAACGATGACGGTGCGCGCACGCATTACTACGACAAGGCCGACATCATTCTGGTCGGTGTCTCGCGCTGCGGAAAGACCCCGACCTGCCTGTACATGGCCATGCAGTTCGGCATCCGCGCAGCCAACTATCCGCTGACCGAAGACGACATGGAACGCCTGCAACTGCCTGCGGCGCTCAAGCAGCATCGCGAGAAACTGTTCGGCCTGACCATCGACCCGGATCGCCTGACGGCCATTCGTCACGAACGCAAACCCAACAGTCGCTACTCAAGCTTTGCCCAGTGCGAATTCGAAGTACGGGAAGTGGAGAGTCTGTTTCGCCGGGAGAACATCCCGAACATTAACTCCACCCATTTCTCGGTGGAAGAAATCTCCGCCAAGGTGCTGGTGGAGAAAGGGGTTGAGCGGCGGTTCAAGTAGGGGCCATTTCGTTAGATCCTGATCGCGCTCATCGCGATACACGAGTCTGCCTCAACTCTGATCGTGCCCATCGCTCTGCGTGGGCATGCCTCCCGTGACGCTCCGCGTCACAAATGGCACAGACTGCGGACTCAGTGAGCCGGGCGCCCGACTCAGGTCACCTTTGCGCCCTTACGGCGCGCTACTTTGAGGGACCAAAGTAGCCAAAGTCCTTAGCTCCGGTTCCGGCCCCGGCTTCGCCGGGGTTCCTTCGCCCTGACACTGATTCGTGGGACGCGGAGCGTCCCGGACTGGGTGCCAACGCGGAGCATTGGCACGACCGAGCGCACTAGGCCTGCGGCACACGCACCCAGCCTTCCATCAACACTCTGGCGCTGCGGCTCATGATGGCCTTGGTGACTTTCCATTCGCCCTCTTGCTGATGCGCCTCGGCGCCCACCCGCAAGGTGCCGGAGGGATGGCCGAACCGCACCGCGCTGCGGGTTTCGCCGCCCGCCGCCAGATTCACCAGTGTGCCCGGAATGGCAGCCGCCGTACCAATCGCCACAGCGGCAGTGCCCATCATCGCGTGGTGCAACTTGCCCATGGACACGGCCCGCACCAGTAAATCGATATCCTGCGTCGCGACCGACTTGCCGCTGGACGACACGTAGCCGGACGGTGGCGCGACGAAAGCGACCTTCGGCGTGTGCTGCCGACGTGCCGCTTCGTCCACATGCCCGATCAGTCCCATGCGCACAGCGCCGTAGGCCCGAATGGTTTCCAGCTTCGCCAGTGCTTCAGGGCTGCCATTGATGTCGCCCTGCAGCTCGGTGCCGGTGTAACCGATATCGGCGGCGTTGATGAAAATGGTCGGTATGCCCGCGTTGATCAGGGTTGCCTTCAACGTGCCGACACCCGGCACTTCCAGGTCGTCTACCAGATTGCCAGTCGGAAACATCGAGCCACCGGCGCCCTCTTCGTCCGCTGCCGGATCGAGAAACTCCAGTTGCACCTCGGCTGCGGGAAAGGTCACGCCGTCCAGCTCGAAGTCGCCGGTTTCCTGCACCTCGCCCTGATTGATCGGCACGTGGGCGATGATGGTCTTGCCGATGTTGGCCTGCCAGATGCGCACCGTGGCAATACCGTTCTGCGGAATGCGACTGGCATCCACCAGACCGCTGAGAATCGCGAACGAGCCAACCCCTGCCGACAGGTTGCCGCAGTTGCCGCTCCAGTCCACGAACGGCTTGTCGATGGACACTTGACCAAAGAGGTAATCGACATCGTGATCGGCCTTGTTGGAGCGCGACAGGATCACGGTCTTGCTGGTGCTGGACGTCGCCCCGCCCATGCCATCAATCTGTTTCTCATACGGATCGGGACTGCCGATCACGCGCAGCAGCAGTGCGTCTCTTGCCGGACCTGGAACCTGCGCAGCCTCGGGCAGATCAAGCAAGTTGAAGAACACACCCTTGCTGGTACCGCCACGCATATAGGTGGCGGGGATTCGGATTTGCGGTAAATGAGTCATGTCTGTTCCTGTCCCGGTCATCGACCGCTCCCATGTTCTGCGCTGATCGTTATACACACGTCTGCCTCAACACTGATCGTGCCCATCGCTCCGCGTGGGCATGCCTCCCGTGACGCCCCGCGTCACACATGGCACAGATTGCGGACTCAGTGAGCCAAGCGCCCGGCTCAGGCCACCTTTGCGCCCTTACGGCGCGCTACTTTGAGGGACCAAAGTAGCCAAAGTCCTTTGCTCCGGTTCCGGCCCCGGCTTCGCCGCGGCTCCTTCGTCCTGACACTGATTCGGGGGTGTTCATGCCATCGCACTAACGACGAGCGTAGAGCGATGAGCACGATCAGCGCTGCTCAGATTTCAAGACGCCGTCGCTTCGAGAAAGTCCTGGGCGAAGCGTTGCAGCACGCCGCCCGCCTCATAAATAGAGAGTTCTTCGCCGGTGTCCAGACGACAGGTCACCGGCACTTCCAGGCGCTCGCCGTTCTTGCGAGTGATCACCAGCGTCAGGGTTGCACGCGGCGTACGCTGACCGATCACGTCGAAGGTTTCGCTGCCATCGATGCCCAGCGTCAGTCGGTTGGTGCCCGGTTTGAACTCCAGCGGCAACACGCCCATACCGACCAGATTGGTGCGATGGATACGTTCGAAACCTTCGGCAGCAATCGCCTCAACGCCCGCCAGCCGCACGCCTTTGGCCGCCCAGTCACGGGACGAGCCCTGACCGTAGTCGGCACCGGCGATGATGATCAGCGGCTGTTTGCGCGCCATGTAGGTTTCGATGGCTTCCCACATGCGCGTGACCTGCCCTTCCGGCTCGATCCGGGTCAGCGAGCCCTTCTTGACCTTGCCCTCGACGACCGCCATCTCGTTGACCAGTTGCGGGTTGGCGAACGTGGCGCGCTGGGCGGTCAGGTGATCGCCGCGGTGGGTGGCGTAGGAGTTGAAGTCTTCTTCCGGCACGCCCATTTTCGCCAGATATTCACCGGCGGCACTGTTGAGCATGATCGCGTTCGACGGCGACAGGTGATCGGTGGTGATGTTGTCCGGCAGCACCGCCAGCGGGCGCATGCCCTTCAGCGTGCGCTCTCCGGCCAGCGCGCCTTCCCAATAAGGTGGACGGCGGATATAGGTACTCATCGGGCGCCAGTCGTACAGCGGCTCAACCTTGGGACCGGTATGTTCTTCGATAGCGAACATCGGGATGTAGACCTGGCGGAACTGCTCCGGCTTGACCGAAGCCTGCACCACGGCGTCGATTTCTTCGTCGCTCGGCCAGAGGTCCATCAGGCGGATCTCTTTGCCATCGACAACGCCCAGCACATCCTTCTCGATATCGAACCGGATCGTGCCTGCAATCGCGTAAGCGACTACCAGCGGCGGCGAGGCGAGAAATGCCTGTTTGGCGTAAGGATGGATACGTCCGTCGAAGTTGCGGTTACCGGACAGTACAGCAGTAGCGTACAGATCGCGGTCGATGATTTCCTGCTGGATGGCCGGATCCAGCGCGCCGGACATGCCGTTGCAGGTGGTGCAGGCAAACGCCACCACGCCGAAACCCAGTTGCTCAAGCTCCGTGGTCAGCCCGGCAGCGTCCAGATACAGCGCCACGGTTTTCGAACCGGGCGCCAGCGAAGACTTCACCCAGGGCTTGCGAGTCAGACCCAGGCGATTGGCGTTACGTGCCAGCAGACCTGCGGCGATCACGTTGCGCGGGTTGCTGGTGTTGGTGCAACTGGTGATCGCGGCAATGATCACCGCACCATCGGGCATTTGCCCCGGCACTTCGTCCCATTGCCCGGCAATGCCTCTGGCGGCCAGATCGGACGTGGCCACACGCGCATGCGGATTCGACGGCCCGGCCATGTTGCGCACCACGCTGGACAGATCGAAGCTCAGCACGCGCTCGTATTCAACCTGTTCAAGGCTGTCGGACCACAATCCGGTGTGCCTGGCGTACAGCTCCACCAGCTTGACCTGCTCATCCTCGCGCCCGGTCAGGCGCAGGTAATCGATGGTCTGCGAGTCGATGGAAAACATCGCGGCCGTGGCACCGTACTCAGGCGCCATGTTGGAAATCGTCGCCCGGTCGCCCAGCGTCAGGCTGGCCGCGCCTTCGCCGTAGAACTCAAGGTACGCGCCCACCACTTTCTGTTGGCGCAGGTATTCGGTCAGGGCCAATACCACATCGGTAGCGGTAATCCCGGGCTGGCGGCGACCGGTCAGTTCAACCCCGATGATGTCCGGCAGACGCATCCAGGACGCGCGACCCAGCATCACGTTTTCCGCCTCAAGGCCGCCCACGCCAATAGCGATCACGCCGAGCGCATCGACATGCGGCGTGTGACTGTCGGTGCCGACCAGCGTGTCGGGAAACGCCACGCCGTCGAGCACCTGAACCACCGGCGACATTTTCTCCAGATTGATCTGGTGCATGATGCCGTTGCCGGGCGGGATCACTTCGACGTTCTTGAACGCCTGCTTGGTCCAGTCGATGAAGTGGAAGCGGTCTTCGTTGCGGCGATCCTCGATGGCGCGGTTCTTCTCGAATGCCTGCGGATCATTGCCGCCGCACTCAACGGCCAGCGAGTGATCGACGATCAGTTGCACCGGCACCACCGGATTGACCAGCGCAGGGTCGCCGCCCTGGGACGCGATGGCATCGCGCAGGCCTGCGAGGTCGACCAGCGCGGTCTGACCCAGGATGTCGTGGCACACCACACGCGCCGGAAACCACGGAAAATCCAGGTCGCGGCGGCGCTCGATCAACTGGGTCAGCGAGGCATTAAGGGTCGCTGGATCACAGCGACGCACCAGGTTTTCGGCCAGCACGCGTGAGGTGTAAGGCAAGGTGGCGTATGCACCGGGCTTGAGGGCTTCGATGGCTGCATGTGCATCGAAGTAGTCCAGCCGGGTGCCGGGAAGCGGTTTGCGAAATTCACTGTTCATTGCTGGGCTCGGTTCATAGCGGCTAAATCAGGTTTCGAAAAGCAGGCGGGAAGCTCATCGGCGGCTCCCCTGCCCACCTGGCTCAGCGTTGCTCGATGGGCACGAAGCTGCGCTGCTCGACGCCGGTGTACTCGGCGCTCGGACGAATGATGCGGTTGTTGCTGCGCTGTTCGAACACATGCGCCGCCCAGCCCGTCAGGCGCGAGCAGACGAAGATAGGCGTGAAAAGCTTGGTCGGAATGCCCATGAAGTGGTAGGCCGACGCGTGGTAGAAGTCCGCGTTGGGAAACAGTTTCTTCTGTTCCCACATGACCTTGTCGATGGCCTCGGACACAGGGAATAGCACAGTGTCACCCACCTCATCGGCGAGCTTTTTCGACCAACCCTTGATCACCTCGTTGCGCGGGTCGGATTCCTTGTAGATCGCATGGCCGAAGCCCATGATCTTCTCCTTGCGCTCCAGCATGCCCAGCGTGCCCTGGGTCGCCTCTTCAGCCGAGCCGAAACGCTGGATCATCTCCATGGCCGCCTCGTTGGCACCGCCATGCAACGGACCGCGCAAGGTGCCGATAGCCGCCGTGATGCAGGAATACAGGTCGGACAGGGTCGATGCGCAGACACGCGCGGTAAACGTCGAAGCGTTGAATTCGTGCTCGGCGTACAGGATCAGTGACACGTCCATGACCTTGCGGTGCAGTTCGCTGGGTGTCTTGTCCAGCAGCAGGTGCAGGAAATGCCCGCCGATGGAGTCTTCGTTCGTGATGCAGTCGATGCGCTTGCCTTCATGGCTGAAGCGGTACCAGTAGCACATGATCGCCGGAAAGGCTGCCAGCAGGCGGTCGGTGGAATCACGCTGCTGCTCGAAGCTGCGCTCCGGTTCCAGGGTCCCGAGCATCGAGGCCCCGGTGCGCATCACGTCCATCGGGTGGGTGTCGGCGGGTATGCGCTCAAGCACTTCTTTCAGGGCCTGAGGCAGTTCGCGCATTTCCTTGAGGCGTTGCATGTAGGCGGTCAGTTGCATCCGGGTCGGCAGCTCGCCGTAGAGCAGCAGATAGGCGACTTCTTCGAAGCGCGCTTCGGCGGCCAGCTCGCGAACGTCATAGCCACGATAGGTCAGGCCAGCGCCTGCCATGCCGACGGTGGACAGGGCAGTCTGTCCGGCGACCTGGCCCCGCAGACCTGCGCCGCTCAATACTTTTGCTTCAGCCATTGCATTCTCCAGTTCTTGAAATTGTCGGGAATGATCATGTGAATATCCCGCTCGTGCGCCACGAAACACTCGAGAGCGGACGCTGAGCGTCCTGGGCGGTGTTACCACGCAGGAGTGGGAACGATCAGCGGGCTTTTTTTCAGCCTTTCTTCTGCGCAAACAGCGCGTCGAGCTTCTGCTCGAAGGTGTGGTAATCGATGGCGTCGTACAGCTCCATTCGGGTCTGCATGGTGTCGATCACATTCTGTTGGGTGCCATCGCGGCGGATCGCGCCGTAGACATTTTCCGCCGCCTTGTTCATGGCGCGGAATGCCGAAAGAGGATAGAGCACCAGCGATACATCAGCGTCGCGCAGCTCGTCCACGGTAAACAACGGCGTGGCACCGAACTCGGTGATGTTGGCCAGGATCGGCACACCGGCGCGGTTGGCGAACTGCTTGTACATGGCAAGCTCGGTGATCGCTTCCGGGAAGATCATGTCCGCACCGGCTTCGATGCAGGCCGCCGCCCGTTCCAGGGCCGAATCAAGACCTTCGACCGCCAGCGCATCGGTGCGCGCCATGATCACGAAACTGTCGTCGGTCCGCGCATCGACGGCGGCCTTGATGCGGTCGACCATCTCCTGCTGCGACACGATTTCCTTGTTCGGACGATGCCCGCAACGCTTGGCGCCGACCTGATCTTCGATGTGAATGGCGGCCGCACCGGCCTTGATCATCGAACGCACGGTACGCGCCACGTTGAATGCCGACGAACCAAAACCGGTGTCGACATCGACCAGCAGCGGCAGGTCACAGACATCGGTGATGCGTCGCACATCTATCAGCACATCTTCAAGCCCGGTAATGCCCAGGTCCGGAATACCCAGCGAGCCTGCAGCCACTCCGCCACCGGACAGATAAATCGCCTTGAACCCGGCACGTTTGGCCAGCAGCGCATGATTGGCATTGATTGCGCCAACCACCTGCAACGGCTGTTCGCTGATAACCGCGTCACGAAAACGCTGCCCGGGAGTTGTGGTGTCGCGACTCATGATTCACCTCGGTCGGTAGCCGCCTGATAATGGCGCTCAATGTTGCGTCTGGACGCACCGATATGGCGGCGCATCAATAATTCGGCCAGCTCGCCATCGCGTTCGGCAATCGCATCGAGGATGCGGTGATGCTCGGCAAAGGCCTGGCGGGGTCGGTTCGGCGTGGTCGAAAACTGGATGCGGTACATGCGAACAAGCTGATACAGCTCGCCACAGAGCATCTGGCTGAGGGTGCGGTTGCCGCTGCCCTGAATGATCCGGTAATGAAAGTCGAAATCGCCTTCCTGCTGGTAATAGCCGACACCGGCCTGAAACGCAGCGTCGCGCTCGTGGGTATCCAGTACCCGACGCAACTCGTCGATCTCCTCGCTCGTCATGCGTTCGGCCGCCAGCCGACAGGCCATGCCTTCAAGGGATTCACGGATTTCGTACAGCTCGATCATTTCGGCGTGGCTCAGGGAGACCACGCGGGCGCCGACATGCGGCACGCGGACCACCAGACGCTGGCCTTCGAGACGATGAATCGCTTCGCGCAGCGGGCCACGGCTGATGCCATAGGTACGGGCCAGTTCCGGCTCGGAAATCTTGCTGCCGGGCGCGATCTCGCCTTTGACGATAGCCGCCTGGATACGCCGAAAGACGTTCTCGGAAAGGGTTTCCGAATCGTCCGCCAACACTGTAACTTCTTCAAGCGCACCCAACATTGTCGACACCTTGAATTTCAATAGGGCTAAATCTAGTCATACACATTCGACCCGTCAAAGAAAAACGAGCGATTGTCGACAATCATCTAATAAACGGAAGTTTTTCACAGACTAGCGAAGGGTGCCGGACGCTGTCACAAAACTGGCAGCGGCAAGGCTTCATGCTAGACTGCGCGCCACATTTATTCAGCGCTGCCCGGCCCCGGATTCCAGCCTGCAACCCTGTTTTTTTTCGTCATCAGGCCCATCCCGTTTGAGCCCTGACCCTGAAGTTTTGCGCTCATTGCGCCAGGATTTATGAGACTTGATACCCTCGCCACTCTGTTTTGCCTTTTGCTTCTGCCTGCCTTCAGCGTTGCAGCCAACAAGACTGTCTACGGCCTGAACGAGTACGCGCGACTCGCTGATATTGACCTTGAGGTCGCCGCAAAGCTGGATACTGGCGCCAAGACGGCTTCATTGAGCGCGCGCGACATCAAGCACTTCAAACGCAATGGCGAAAGCTGGGTACGTTTCTATCTGGCCATCGACGACAGCCATGCGCACCCCATAGAACGACCGCTGGCGCGGGTCAGCAAGATCAAGCGCCGCGCCGATGACCGTGACCCGGATGACGAAAAAAAGTACACCGCTCGCCCAGTCATCAGCCTGTCGGTCTGCATGGGTGAAGTTTTACGCACCATAGAAGTGAACTTGACCGACCGAAGTGCTTTCCAATACCCGCTTTTGATCGGCTCCGAAGCCTTGAAACACTTCGATGCGCTGGTCGATCCAAGTCTTAAATATGCGGCAGGGAAGCCTGGCTGCGCTTCCGTCGCTCAAAACGCAGAGTAAATACATGCGCTCTCTTACGCTCCATCTGAAAATCCTGATCACGGTGCTCGTCACGCTTGGCATCGCAATCACGGCCTATCAGATACTGGCGCTCGGCATTCCGGTGACCGAAGACGAAACCGACGACCTGTGGAACATCGATGCCAAGGTCGAATTTGTTGCCAACCCCAAGGACTCGGTCAAGATCCAGATGTTCGTGCCGCCGCTGGCGCACGACTACATCAGCCTCAATGAAAGCTTTATCTCCAACAACTACGGCGTCAGCGTCAACCGTGGCGACGGCAATCGCCGCGTCACCTGGTCGACCCGCCGTGCCACCGGCAACCAGACGCTTTACTACCGACTGGTGCTGACCAAGCGCTACAGCGGCGACAAGCCCAAGGTCAAAGGCCCGATCTTCCGTGACAGCCTGCCCGTCGAAGGCCCGGAAAAAGTCGCTGCCGAAGCATTGCTTGCGCCCATTCGCCAGCATTCGGCGGATGTCGAGACCTTCATCACCGAGGCCATCAAGCGCGTCAACAACCTGAACGACGACAACGTCAAGCTTCTGCTGGCGGGCGATACGTCTGCCGGCAAGAAAGCCCAGGTCACTGAATTGCTGCTGTCCATCGCCCACGTGCCGATGGAAAAGGCTCACACCATTCGCCTGGACGCCGGTCAGCCGCAAACGCCTGAACTGTGGCTGCGCAGCTTCAATGGCAAGGAATGGCTGTATTTCAACCCGGACACCGGTGAAGCCGGTTTGCCGGACGATCGCCTGCTGTGGTGGACCGGTGACGAGAATCTGGTCACCGTCGAAGGCGGCAAGAAGGTGCAGGTCACCTTCAGCCTGAACAACAGCGAAATGAATGCCATGCGTCTGGCCAAACTGACCGACGCCAGCACTGATTCGGATTTCCTCGCCTATTCGTTGTACGGCCTGCCACTGCAGACCCAGCAGACGTTCATGATCATGGTCATGATCCCGATTGGCGTGCTGGTTATCCTGATTCTGCGCAACCTGATCGGCCTGCAGACGCTGGGTACGTTTACGCCGGTGCTGATCGCCCTGGCCTTCCGCGAAACCCAGCTGGGCTTCGGTATTGCGCTGTTTACGGTGATCACCGCGCTCGGGCTGTCGCTGCGTTCCTACCTTGAGCACCTGAAGCTGCAGATGCTGCCGCGCCTGTCGGTGGTACTGACCTTCGTGGTGGTACTGATCGCCGCCATCAGTCTGTTCAGCCATAAACTGGGGCTGGAACGCGGCCTGTCGGTGGCGCTGTTCCCGATGGTGATCCTGACCATGACCATTGAACGCCTGTCGATCACCTGGGAAGAACGCGGCGCCAGCCACGCCATGAAAGTGGCCATCGGTACGCTGTTCGCGGCGTCCCTGGCGCACCTGATCATGAGCGTGCCGGAGCTGACCTATTTTGTGTTCACCTTCCCCGCAGTGTTGCTGGTGCTGGTCGGTTTCATGCTGGCGATGGGCAGATACCGTGGCTACCGCCTGACAGAACTGATGCGCTTCAAGGCCTTCCTGAAAGAGGAACAGGCCAAGTGATCGGCTGGTGGAAAACCTGGAAGGCGCTGGAAGCGCGCGGGATCATGGGCATCAATCGGCGAAACGCCGATTACGTGCTCAAGTACAACAAGCGCAGCCTGTACCCGATTGTCGATGACAAGATCATCACCAAGGAACGCGCCATCGCGGCTGGCATTCATGTGCCGGAAATGTATGGCGTGATTTCGACCGAAAAGGAAATCGACCAGCTCGACGAGATCATCGGCGGACGCAGCGATTTCGTGATCAAACCGGCACAGGGCGCAGGCGGCGACGGCATCCTGGTGATCGCCGACCGCTTCGAAGACCGTTATCGCACAGTGTCCGGGCGCATCATCAGCAAGTCGGAAATCGAGCATCAGGTGTCCAGCATCCTGACCGGCCTGTATTCGCTGGGTGGACACCGCGACCGCGCATTGATCGAATACCGCGTCACGCCGGACCCGATCTTCAAGAGCATCAGCTACGAAGGCGTGCCGGACATACGCATCATCGTGCTGATGGGATACCCGGTCATGGCCATGTTGCGCCTGCCTACCCGTCAGTCGGGCGGCAAGGCCAACCTGCATCAGGGCGCCATCGGCGTGGGTGTTGACCTGGCAACGGGCATCACCCTGCAAGGCACCTGGCTGAACAGCATCATCAGTAAACACCCGGACACCACCAACTCGGTGGATGGCGTGCAGTTGCCCAACTGGGACGGCTTCATGAAACTCTCGGCCGAATGCTATGAGCTGTGCGGGCTGGGCTATATAGGCGTCGACATGGTGCTTGATCAGGACAAGGGACCGCTGATCCTTGAGCTTAATGCCCGCCCCGGTCTGAACATTCAGATCGCCAATGACAGCGGCCTGACACACCGCACTCAGGCGGTCGAGGCGCGCATTGAGCACCTGGCGCTGGAAGGCCGGCAGGAAACGCCTCAGGAACGGGTCGAGTTCGTACAGGCGCTGTTCGGCCATGTACCCGGCGCCTGAGAACGATCAGTCTCTGCCCAATCCCGACATACCCCTAGGAGGCGACAGTCCACAGGACTACAATCCCCGGCCGCGCCTCAATACTGACGTTTCGACATGCCCACCTGCCTGATTCATCCCCTGCCCTACAGCCCAGACCCGGCCGAGTACTTCTCACGCATTCGCCAGGCACCGGGCGCGATCCTGCTCGACAGCGGAAGACCCGTAGCCGATCGGGGTCGCTTTGACCTGCTCAGCGCCTGGCCCTTGCAGGAGCTGACAGTCGGGACGCAGGAAACCGGCAGCGCCTACATCGAACGGCTGCGCGCAAGCCTCGCGGCACTGGGCAGTGCCAGCCTGCCGGAAGGCTGCGCGCTGCCCTTCGCAGGCGGGCTGATCGGCTACCTGAGCTATGATTTCGGGCGGCGACTTGAACCTCTGCCAGGTCAGGCCATCGACGACCTGCAACTGCCCGATGCACGCTTGGGACTCTATGGCTGGGCCTTGATAAGCGATCATCAGGCGCAGACCAGTCAACTGATCTTTCATCCGGTCATGGCCGAGGCCGAGTGCGAACACCTGATTGAGCTGTTCGAAGGCAAACCGGCACCCGACGTGACACCGTTCTCACTGCAACGGCCTTTTGCCGCCAGCATCAGCGCCAGCGATTACCAGCAAGCGTTCGAGCGGATTCAGGACTATATCCAGGCAGGCGACTGCTATCAGGTCAACCTCACCCAGCGATTTCAGGCACCTTGCTCGGGCGATCCGTGGCAAGCCTACCGGGCTCTACGCTCGGCCTGTCCGACGCCGTTTGCAGGTTTCATGGCCTTGCCGGATGACGACGCGATCCTGAGCCTGTCACCCGAGCGTTTTGTTAAGGTCAGCGACCGGCAGGTCGAAACCCGGCCGATCAAAGGCACCCGCCCGCGTGGCAAAGACCCGGCACAGGACGCCGAACTCGCCGGGCAACTGCTGAGCAGCGAAAAAGATCGCGCCGAGAACCTGATGATCGTCGACCTGCTGCGCAATGACCTGGGGCGCAGTTGCAGAATCGGCTCAGTGAAAGTCCCGCAACTGTTCAGCCTCGAAACCTACCCCAACGTGCATCATCTGGTGAGCAGCGTGACCGGCGAACTGGCGGCAGACCATGATGCACTGGACCTGATCGCAGGCAGCTTCCCCGGCGGCTCGATCACCGGCGCGCCGAAGATCCGGGCCATGCAGATCATCGACGAACTGGAGCCCACGCGGCGCAGCATCTATTGCGGTTCACTGATGTACATGGACGTACGCGGGCAGATGGACAGCTCAATCGCCATTCGCAGCCTGCTGGTCAAGGACGGACAGGTGTCCTGCTGGGGCGGCGGCGGCATCGTAGCGGATTCCGAGTGCGAAGCGGAATATCAGGAGACCTTCACCAAGGTGCGCGTACTGCTTGAGACGCTGAATGCGCTGTCATGATCCGGCCGTGATGATCGCTCCCACGCTCCGGCGCTCATCGTTATACACAAGTCTGCCTCAACACTGATCGTGCCCATCGCTCCGCGTGGGCATGCCTCCCGTGACGCTCCGCGTCACACATGGCACAGACTGCGGATTCAGTTAGCCGGGCGCATGACGTGGATAACGCTGGAGCTTGGGCTAGCATCTGCGCCACATTCGAGAGCGGACGCGGAGCGTCCTGAGCGGCATTCCCACGCGGAGCGTAGGAACGATCAGTGTGAGGGCTGGCATCTGTACCCGATCGTTTCTATGCTCCGCGCTCATCGTTATACACAAGTCCGCCTCAGCACTGATCGTGCCCATCGCTCCGCGTGGGCATGCCTCCCGTGACGCTCTGCGTCACAAATGGCACAGATTGCGGATTCAATTAGCCGGGCGCATGACGTGGGTAACGCTGGAGCTTGTCCACGCCTCTGCGCCACATTCAAGAGCGGACGCGGAGCGTCCTGAGCGGCATTCCCACGCGGAGCGTAGGAACGATCATCATCGGATTCCTCCAGGAGGACTTGTGTATAACGATGAGCGCCCCAGCGTGGTAACGCCGCCCAGGACGCTCCGCGTCCGCTCTCGAATGTGACGACACAGAGCGCCAGAACCCATCAAAATCGGGCTAGAGCGTCAATTCTCGATTCGATGCCTTGATGAATTCCTTCTTCAAGTCTTCGAATGTATGCACCGCCGGAAACTGCGGAAACTCGCGGATCACGTTTTCAGGGGCGTGAAACAGGATGCCAGCGTCAGCTTCGCCCAGCATGGTGGTGTCGTTATAGGAATCGCCTGCTGCGATGATGCGGTAATACAGGCTCTTGAAGGCCAGCACCGATTGGCGCTTGGGGTCTTTCTGGCGCAATTGATAGCTCACCACCCGGTCGGTCTCGTCAGTAATCAGGCGATGGCATAGCAAGGTCGGAAAACCCAGTTGGCGCATCAGCGGCTGGGAAAACTCGTAAAACGTGTCCGAGAGAATCACCACCTGAAATCGCTCGCGCAGCCAGTTGACGAATTCCACCGCACCGTCCAGCGGCTTGAGGGTGCCGATCACTTCCTGAATGTCCGACAGTTTCAGGCCGTGCTCGTCAAGAATGCGCAGGCGCTGCCTCATCAGCACGTCGTAGTCGGGAATGTCCCGGGTGGTGGCGCGCAGGGATTCGATACCGGTTTTTTCGGCAAAGGCGATCCAGATTTCCGGGACCAGCACACCTTCCAGGTCGAGACAGGCAATTTCCACAGAACGCTCCTCAAGGAACACTTCAAGACAAAGGGAAGCGGCACTCTAGCCGCTCGTCAGACCCCGCGCAACGCATCACAAGGGCCAGCGAAGCGGCCATGCAACGATGGATTTTGTTACCATTGCTGCCATCACGAGCGCTTAAGCGCCACCCTTTACTCAGGAAGCCGCCTGATGAGCCAACCTTTCGACGTCGCCGAGCTGGCGACGACTTATGCGAACAAGTCTGCGCAGGACATTCTGAAACTGGCCTTCGAACATTTCGGTGACGAGCTGTGGATTTCCTTCAGCGGTGCCGAAGACGTGGTGCTGGTGGACATGGCCTGGAAACTGAACAAGAACGTCAAGGTATTCAGCCTCGATACGGGTCGTCTGCACCCGGAAACCTATCGGTTCATCGAGCAGGTCCGCGAGCACTACAAGATCGACATCGAGATCATCTCGCCGGATCAGAGCAAGCTCGAACCTTTCGTCAAGGAAAAGGGGCTGTTCAGCTTCTATCGTGACGGCCATGGCGAGTGCTGCGGCATCCGCAAGATCGAACCGCTGCGCCGCAAGCTGTCAGGCGTCAAAGCCTGGGCAACAGGCCAGCGACGTGACCAGAGCCCTGGTACCCGCAGCGCAGTGGCGGTCATGGAAATCGATACGGCCTTCTCGACGCCCGAGCGGACGCTCTACAAGTTCAACCCGCTGGCGCAGATGAGCAGTGAGGAAATCTGGGGCTATATCCGCATGCTGGAGCTGCCTTACAACAGCCTGCACGAGCGCGGCTTCATCAGCATTGGTTGCGAGCCCTGCACGCGTCCGGTCTTGCCGAACCAGCACGAACGTGAAGGTCGCTGGTGGTGGGAAGAAGCCACTCAGAAAGAGTGCGGCCTGCATTCGGGCAACCTGATCGCCAAGGTCTGACCGACTGCAGCCCAGCTCATTGCGGGCATCGAGTGCTGCCCGCAATGACGCTGTGTCAGCTGTGCCCGATCAATGCACGGGCAGTTCGACATTGGCGAACAGCTCTTCCATCTCCTGTTTGTTATGGCAGGTAATCGCCTTGGCCATGACTTCGCGAGTCAGGTGCGGGGCGAATTTCTCGATGAAGTCGCACATGAAGCCACGCAGGAACGTGCCGCGACGAAATGCAATCTTGGTAACACTGGACTCGAACAGGTCGCTGGCATCCAGAATCACCAGATCGCTGTCCAGTTCTTCGTCCACCGCCATTCTGGCGACGATACCCACACCCAGATTCAAGCGAACATAGGTCTTGATCACGTCGGCATCTGCCGCTGTGAACACGACCTTGGGCACCAGACCACGGTGGCTGAAGGCTTCGTCCAGTTTGGAACGACCGGTGAAACCGAACACGTACGTCACAATCGGGTATTCGGCCAACAATTCCAGCGTCAACTTCGGCACCTTGGTCAGGGGATGGCCCTGAGGCACCACGACGCAACGGTTCCAGCGATAGCACGGCATCATAACCAGGTCACTGAACTGCTCGAGCGCTTCGGTGGCGATGGCGAAATCAACAGTCCCGTCAGCCGCCATTTCGGCGATCTGAGTAGGCGACCCCTGATGCATATGCAGTGCTACGTCCGGGTATTGCCGAATAAAATTGCTGATGACAGGCGGTAATGCGTAACGCGCCTGAGTGTGAGTGGTTGCAATCGACAGCGTGCCCTTCTTCTCGTTAGAGAACTCCTGAGCGATCTGTTTGATACTTTCGACCTTGCGCAAAATCTCACCTGCCGTGGTGATGATGCGCTCGCCTGCCGGTGTGACACGCGTCAGGTGCTTGCCGCTGCGCGCAAACACCTCGACCCCCAGTTCGTCCTCAAGCAGGCGTATCTGCTTGCTGATGCCGGGCTGTGAAGTGTAAAGGCTCTGTGCCGTCGCGGAAACGTTGAGGTCGTGGTGCGCCACTTCCCAAATGTAGCGCAGTTGTTGGAGCTTCATATGTATCCCTCAAAGCAGATAAACCCTAGGGGCATCAGCGACGGTATATAACTGGATTAATGGTCAGGCGAATAATTCTAGAACTTTTTATCACCTTTGTGGGGCGATGGCACGCTCGATTTCACTTGAACAGCCAATTAGACCTTCTCGAACCGTCGCTCTACCCTCGCCCTCTGTTCTGCATCATGGGCACCATGTAAACCGGTACATCGGAAAGCTGTAAAACCCTGGCGGCCGTACGACCTATCGACTCGCCCTCTTTCGCCCGGTGGCTGTGACTGCCCACCACCAGCAAATCCACATCCAGTTTCCGCGCCTGCTCAAGAATAACGCTGGAGGGTTCTCCCTGAACGACCCGCACTGTGCGAATGAAAGACAGGTCTTTGTGACCTTCACCCAGTTCCTCACGAAACCCGTCGAGCATCCGTTGCTCTATTCCATCCATGAACGCACTCACGCCCCTGCTGTGAAGCTCCCTCAACGCATCCTCGCCCAGATAGCTCTGCAGCACCGATTCGGCGAACAGCCCCATGGGTTCAACGACATGGATAACGTAAAGTTCGGCATCGAACGTCCGGGCCAGTGCCAGCGCATGCTGTGTCACATAGGGCGCATACAGACCGAGGTCTGTGGCATACAGCATCGAACGAACCATACAACCTCCCGGACAGCCACATTGGCGGAGATTGATTGAGCTTAGCAGTGCGCCAAAGACCGCGACGGCGGACAATTGGCGGTCTGTCCGCTCAAAGCTTGATTTCGTTGGTGATCCCATGGGGAACGTGGCCGGTTGCTACCACTTCACGCGCTTTTTCGCAGTGCCCCGGCTGATCGTCGAAGAACACATCCGCAGCGAACGCCTCAAGAAACGCCGATTTCTGCAGCCCGCCGAGAAACAGCGATTCGTCGAGCCGAATGTCCCATTCACGCAAGGTGCGGATGACCCGCTCGTGGGCAGGCGCCGAACGGGCAGTGACCAGTGCGGTGCGGATCGGGCAGCTTGCCTCGGGGAATTCACGTTGCAGCAGATTGAGCGCTGCCAGAAACGGCTTGAACGGCCCACCGCGCAATGGCTCACGGGCCGACTCTCGTTCGCTGGCCTGAAAGGCCAGCAGCCCGCCGGACTGATAGACCCGCTCCGACTCATCGGAAAACAGCACCGCATCGCCATCGAACGCGATGCGCAACTCGGGACTGGCCGCCCGTCGCGCACCACCCGACAGGATGGTTGCCGCCGCAAACCCGGCATCCAGCGCACTGCGCACGTCCTCCGCATGGGTCGACAGAAACAGATGGCAGCCGAACGCGGCCAGATAGGGATAAGGACTGCGCCCGCCGACGAACGCCGCCCGACTGATGTCCAGCCCGTAATGCTGGATGGAGTTGAACACGCGCAACCCGGTATCGGCACTGTTGCGCGACACCAGAACCACTTCGACGCGCGCCTTGCTCAGGCTGGCGTTGAGGCTCAGCAGCTTCTCGACCAGCAGATAGGCATCGCCCTGCTCGAGAATCTCGTCTTCGTGTTCGATTTGATACTTGCGGTACGCCTCGACACCCTCTGCCATGTAAACCGCATGACTGTCGCTCAAATCAAACAGCGCTCTGGATGAAATGGCCAGTACCAGTTTGTGATCTTCGGCGTTTGTTGTCATGTCTGCTTCCTCGCCTCTTCAGCGATTGTCGCGATCAATAAAGGCCAGGGCCTGATACAGCGTTCGCACGCGCGGCATGTCAACGCCGGCATCGAGCGCAGCGGCCAGAGGCCGGGTATAGATGGCATCCAGCTCCAGCGGGCGTTTTTCGATAAGGTCATGGTGCATGCTGGGTTTATAGTCGGGCATGCTTTCGGTCACCGTGAACAGATGCCGCGCAATGCCTTCCGGCAAGGCATGACCACAGGCCTCTGCGCCCTGCACCACCTCGTCCATCAAGGCCAGCACCAGCTCACGACTGGCGGGGTCGTTCATCAGGCGCGACGTGCTGGTCCGCAACAGCGCCGAAAGCCCGTTGAACGGGACGTTCCACACCAGCTTCTGCCAGCGGGCCTGTTGCAGGCTGGGCATGGCGCGCGATTCGACACCGGCCTGCCGGAACAACTGCGCACAGGCTTCGACAATGGACAGGCGCTCCGCTTCATCAACCGCCGGGCCGCTGTGATAGCCGATGCTCACTGCCCCGAACGCCTGATGCGCCACGACGCCGGGCGCGGTCCGGTGGACGCAGACGAAACACAAGCCGCCCAGTATGTGCAGGCTGTCCGGCAGAACCGCTCGCAACTGGTCTTCGACCGCGAGCCCGTTTTGCAACAACAGAACTTTAGCGCCATTGGCAGCCATCGCGCCGATGACCGGTCCCAGCTCGGCATTGCCGGTGCTCTTGGTGCCGACCAGCAACCAGTCGCACGGCGGCATATCGACAGCCGAACAGTAGGCCTGCACCGGGTTGAGTTGCAGATCGCCATGCACCGCACTGTTGATCCGAAGGCCGTTTTGCGCGACGGCATCAAACTCGCTGCGCAGCAGAAAGTGCACATCGAATCCGGCGCGAGCCAGCATCAGGCCATAAAAACCGCCGATGGCCCCGGTGCCCACGATACCGATTCGCGGGCGTCTGATTTCACTGCTCATAACGTCTCTCTGGCTGACTGTCTTATCAGGGTAATTCGTCGGGTGGGCTGGCAAGTGCACGGTCCAGTGCCGAAGCCAGACCCTTGACGTTCAGCGGGGCGCGAATTGCGCCATGGAAGGCTCCGTCGCGCACCAGAAACAGTGCTGGAAGGTGAAACACTTCGTAGCGCTGCACCGCGCCACCATTGTCCTGGGCGTCGATCCAGCACAGGCGATCAACCGCAAGGCCCATCCCAGGCAACTGCTGCCTGGCCCAGCGACAGGCAGAGCAGCCCACGCTGGTAAAAATGACCAGCGACGTGCCGGTCAGCTCAAGCAATTGGTGATCAATGTCAAAGTCGCTCAGTTGCAGTTCAGTCAACGAAATAGCCCTCACCTCTGGCCGTACACTATCCGTTGCAGCGCCAGTGGTTGCAAATGACAGATGCTTCAAGGCCGTCAGGTCGCGGTAAACAGGCCCGATACGCCGCTTTGCCCATTGTCGAACAGCGCGATAACGCGCTAAGGTTCCGCTCCCCACTGCGCTCAACCTGCTGGGCACCGCCGCACAGGGGATCGCAGGCGGCCAGTACCCGCGACCTGATGAGTAACACGATGGCTGATTTACCGATTGACGACCTCAACGTTGCATCCAACGAGACTCTGATCACACCGGATCAGCTCAAGCGCGAAATCCCCCTGACCGACGCTGCCCTGCACACGGTCAGCAAGGGTCGCGAAGTGATCCGCAATATTCTCGACGGCAACGATCACCGCCTGTTCATCGTGATCGGCCCATGCTCGATCCATGACCTGAAAGCGGCCAAGGAATACGCCGAGCGCCTCAAGGCGCTGGCAGCAGAGGTGTCCGACACCCTGTATCTGGTCATGCGCGTCTATTTCGAGAAACCACGCACTACCGTGGGTTGGAAAGGCCTGATCAACGACCCGTACCTGGATGACTCGTTCAAGATCCAGGACGGCCTGCATATCGGCCGTCAGTTGCTGCTGGATCTGGCCGAAATGGGCCTGCCGACCGCAACCGAAGCGCTGGACCCGATCTCCCCGCAGTATCTGCAGGACCTGATCAGTTGGTCGGCCATCGGTGCCCGCACCACCGAATCCCAGACGCACCGCGAAATGGCTTCGGGCCTGTCGTCGGCAGTCGGCTTCAAGAACGGCACCGACGGCGGCCTGACCGTCGCCATTAACGCCCTGCAGTCGGTTTCCAGCCCGCACCGGTTCCTGGGTATCAATCAGGAAGGCGGCGTGTCCATCGTGACCACCAAAGGCAATGCCTACGGTCATGTGGTGCTGCGCGGCGGCAACGGCAAGCCGAACTACGATTCGGTGAGCGTGGCGCTCTGTGAGCAGGCCCTGAACAAGGCCGGCATTCGCCCGAACATCATGGTCGACTGCAGCCACGCCAACTCCAACAAGGACCCGGCCCTTCAGCCACTGGTCATGGAAAACGTCGCCAACCAGATCCTGGAAGGCAACGAGTCGATCATCGGTCTGATGGTAGAGAGCCATCTGAACTGGGGTTGTCAGGCCATTCCCAAGGACCTGTCGGAACTGCAATACGGCGTGTCCATCACCGATGCCTGCATCGATTGGGAAAGCACCGAGAAAACCCTGCGCGGCATGCACGCCAAGCTCAAGGGTGTATTACCGGCGCGCAAGCGCAAGTAATCGGTCACGCACACCAAAACGCCGAGCAATGCTCGGCGTTTTTGCAGGTGTCGATTACAGCGTGATGCAGATCAGATCTTCGCGGCCTGTCGCTGATGGCGCTCCATATAACGCTCAACGTAGGAGCAGGAAGGAATAACGGTGTAGCCCATGCTGTCGGCGTAGTCGAGTGCCTTCTCGGTCAGGGCAGCAGCGATGCCCCTGCCGCGCAATGCATCCGGGACGAAAGTCCGATAGAAATCCAGGGTCTGTTTCCCCAGATCCATATAGGTCAGGTAGGCCCGATGGCCATCGATATTGATTTCGAACTGATGGCCGGTCTGATCATGGTGGATGGACAACGCCTCGCTCATCGCTACTCCTCGCGGGTCTTGGAATTTGACCCCTACCTTACCGATCTTTTTCCGGCGAAGGAACATCTACGCCACCCTGTGCCTGTTTTTGACACCGGGAAGAGCCTGGCCGATCTCAACAAAGAGCACCTGTAAATAGTAGGCGTCATTACCGGAGATGCTCAAGTGCGATAGCTATAAAAAAAGCATAAAACCACGGCAAGGCATAGCCAACACTCGCTCGCCCCTTGCGCGGCAGTTCAACACGATCGATTCAGGCACTTGCCTTGTGCTCGTCGATGCATTGGATCCGCCGAATAAAAGGCTCTACAGCGGACACAGGATGACCGATATGAAGCCAACATCCATCACTGTCTGCGCGGTCATACAGGAACCGTTTCGATAAGGCTGTTGTCAGCTTTACAGCAGTGGCCAGCCACAGCAAAGTGGATAGTTTTTAGACAGTTTGCATGAGAAGTAACGCGGAACACTTTCAAAGCCAAGAAATTTATGCGCTTCTTGCGCTTCCTCCGTTTACTTACTACAAACAATGGGTACTATGTACGCCGGTCATTTTCTCACTTTCGAGAGATGACTAATTTGAAATAAGTCCTTGAAGGGGAACACGATGAACAACGTTCTGAAATTCTCTGCTCTGGCTCTGGCAGCAGTTCTGGCCACCGGTTGCAGCAGCGTATCCAAAGAAACCGAAGCTCGTCTGACAGCTACCGAAGACGCAGCAGCCCGTTCGCAAGCACGTGCCGACGAAGCCTACCGCAAGGCTGACGAAGCACTGGCTGCAGCTCAAAAAGCTCAGCAGACTGCTGACGAAGCCAACGAGCGCGCACTGCGCATGTTGGACAAGGCTAGCCGCAAGTAATAGTCCCCTCGGGATTGTTGAAAAAGCCGACCCGGCAGCGGGTCGGCTTTTTTATTGGGCGACGTTTGAGAGGCATGGAGCATGATCGCTTCCGAGGCGATGCGCTCAGCGTTACATCCAAGTAGGCTCTGCGCTCATCGCTATACAAAGGTCATCTGGCAATCTGGAGACGCAACGGCACTGGTGTGCTTTTGTAGCGCGATGGCATGAACACCGCAGAACGCGACGCGGGTAAAGGCTGAGCACAGGGGGTTGCGTACTTTGCCCCGTCAAAGTACGTCGCCGAGGGGCGAAAAGGTGACTGGAGCCATGCGCTCGACTCACTGAATCCGCAGTCTGTGCCATTTGTGACGCGGAGCGTCACAGGAGGCATGCCCACGCGGAGCGATGGGCACGATCAGTGTGCTTGAAGTCCATGATCGTTCCCACGCTCCAGCGTGGTAACGCCGCCCAGGACGCTCCGCGTCCGCTCTCGAATGTGGCGCAGATCATCTTGGGCTGCGTGCCCACGCGGATGGGCACGATCATAAAAAGGTAACGCGCTTCAAATCACTGAAAAACCACCGGCGCATCAGCCGCAGCAGGAGCCGTGCCCGGCACCGCGATTTCTACCGGCATCCCATCTTCCGCGGCAACCACATCACGCACCAGATCCCAGTTCATGCGCAGGTTGTTGGCCAGATCGTCACGCTTGAGCAAGGCGTTGATGACCGCCGTGTGCTTGTCGACCACCGACGGATTGCCCAGATCGTCCACCGGCGTGTGCGCTTCCAGATAGACCTTGCCGCCGCTCAAACCGAACTTGTAGGGCTCGCTGATAATGCGCACCGTAGTGCCGACGGGTGCCATGTCGGCCAGTTCCAGCACGTTGTTGTTGTACATGCGGAAGCAGCCGTGGCTGGTGCGCATGCCGATACCGAATTTCTTGTTCGAACCGTGGATCAGGTAACCGGACATCCCGAGCCCGAACTTGAACGGCCCCAGCGGGTTGTCCGGGCCTGCCGGAACCACGTTGGGCAGCGGATCACCATCGGCAGCGTGTTCGGCCTTGATCGATGCCGGTGGCGTCCACGTCGGGTTCGGCGTCTTGGCCGTCACCTTGGTGACACCGATCGGCGAACCCCAGCCCTCACGACCTACACCCAGCGGATAGGTGTGCACCACGTTCTGCCCTTTCGGGTAGTAATACATGCGGTACTCGGCCAGGTTGATGACGATCCCTTCACGCGGACCCGGCGGCAGGATGAAACGGGTTGGCAGCACGATGTCCTTGCCTGCCCCCGGCAACCATGGATCGACACCGGGGTTGGCCGCGATCATTTCCAGGTAGCCCAGATCGTACTGGGTGCCGATGTCAGCGAACGTGTCTTCGTATTTGGCCTTGATGACCTGCACCTGCCCGACAATGTCCTCGCCGGGTGGCGGCAACGGAAACTCCAGTGCATGAACGGAGCTCGCCGCGCAGAGAGCAGCAAGTGACAGACAGCGGGCAACGGCTGGAATGCGCGACAACATCCGGGAAGATCCTTCGAGTAACGGCGATATGGGAAAGATTCGAAGTGTACACCCGCACCCGGCGATTCGGGGAGATCCGCAGGGGTGAACACGCTGACAAGGTTACAGTTCAGGCCAGATCGGGTTCATCCCACGCCGCTGGGCATCGAGAATGGCCTTGCACAGTGGACACAGGCGCTCATCACGCAGCGCATCGGTTTGCACCGCCGACAGGTGCGGCTGAGCCGGTAGCAAGGTACCGCACAAGGTGCGATCGATCGAGCCGCCCAGTTCCAGTTGACGAGCAATCAGATGCACCCGCACTTCCTGACACGCGAACAGATCCAGCTGTTCATCAGGCTCAAGCATTTGGTAGGCATACAGGGACCAGGCGGGACGCGGCATGGGGGGCTCCAGATCGGGGGCGCCACATTAGCCGAAAGCTCCCGCCTGGAAAAGCCTCAAAGCAGCGGTTTCAGCGTCGGCCAGACATTTTCCAGCAGTTTTCCCTGCGCAGCGGCTGCGGGATGAAGACCATCGGCCTGCATCAACTGCGGAACACCCCCGACGCCCTCCAGAAAGAAGGGTACAAACGGGACCTTTTTATCTTCGGCCAGATTGCTGTAGACCTCTTCGAAGGCCTTGGTGTAGCGCGGGCCATAGTTGGGCGGGATCCGCATCCCCAACAACAGTACCTTCGCACCGGCTGCGCGAGAGCTGTCGATCATCGACGAAAGGTTTTGTTGCAATTGAGCAGGCAACTGGCCACGCAAGCCATCATTGCCACCCAGTTCGAGAATAACCAGCTCAGGCTTATGCTCTGCAAGCAGCGCAGGCAGCCGCGCCTGGCCTCCGGCACTGGTGTCGCCACTGATCGATGCATTGATCACCTTATCGTCGAAACCCTGTTCCTTGAGGCGCTGTTCGAGCAGGCTGACCCACCCCACGCGGGTATCCAGGCCGAAAGCCGCGCTGATACTATCCCCAACGATCAACACCGTGCCCGCCACTGCGCCCTGTGACAGCAGCAGCAACCCCAGGCCAGCACTTAAAAACCACGCACGCATCGGATTCTCCATGAGTGAAAGTATTCTCAGTGCCCAAAGCCTCAGTAAAGTGGTCCCCAGCACCGAAGGTGACCTGACTATCCTGCACGAACTCTCCCTGGAACTAAACAAGGGCGACACACTGGCCATCGTCGGCTCATCGGGTTCGGGCAAATCCACGCTACTCGGCCTGCTCGCCGGCCTCGACCTGCCCAGCGCAGGTTCCGTCATCCTCGCCGGTCGCAACCTGAGTGAGCTGGATGAAGACCAGCGCGCCCGGGTACGTGCCGAGCACGTCGGTTTTGTCTTTCAGTCGTTTCAGCTGCTAGACAGCCTCAATGCGCTGGAAAACGTCATGCTGCCCATGGAGCTGGAAGGTCGCCGCGACGCCCGTGAGCAGGCGCGCGATCTGCTGCAGCGGGTTGGTCTGGGCCAACGCCTGACCCACACCCCGCGCCAGCTGTCCGGCGGCGAACAGCAGCGCGTGGCCATCGCCCGTGCTTTTGCTGCCCATCCCGACGTGCTGTTCGCCGACGAACCCACCGGCAACCTGGACAGTCACACGGGTGAGCGCATCAGCGATCTGCTGTTCGAGCTGAACAAGGAACGCAACACGACGTTGGTGCTGGTTACCCACGACGAGCGTCTGGCCCATCGCTGCCGACGCCTGATCCGTCTTGAAGGGGGCCGCCTGGTCGCCCCGCTGGAGCCTTGATGGCACGCCTGCCTTTTGTTCGTCTGCTGAGCCTCGCTGCCCGCCAACTGTTGCGCGATGCCCGCGCAGGCGAATTGCGGGTGTTGTTTTTTGCGTTGCTGGTGGCCGTGGCCGCCAGCACTGCCATCGGCTATTTCGGTGCACGCCTGAACGGCGCAATGTTGCTGCGCGCCACCGAATTCCTGGGGGCCGATCTGATTCTGGAAGGCTCAAGCCCTGCCCGCCCAGAACAGGTTCAGGAAGGCGAGCGGCTGCAACTCAAGCATGCGCAGATCGTGATCTTCTCCAGCGTCATCGCCACGGACGCTGGTATCCAACTGTCGAGCATCAAGGCGGTAGACGATGCCTACCCGTTGCGCGGCGAGCTGAAAAGCGCCTCCGAGCTGTACCAGACCGAAGAGGCAGGCAGCGGACCGAAAACCGGTGAAGCCTGGGCCGAGGCACGGCTGTTTCCTGCCGTGAACCTGAAGATTGGCGACGACATCGACGTCGGTGCCAAGACCTTGAAACTGACCCGTGTGCTCACCTACGAGCCCGACCGCGCCGGCAATTTCTACAGCCTCACCCCTCGGGTAATGATCAACCTGCAGGACCTTGCCGCCACAGGCGTAGTGCAGCCGGGCAGCCGGGTCACCTATCGGGAAATGTGGAGCGGTCCGCCGGAAACACTCGCCGCCTATCGCAAAGCCATCGAGCCGGGTCTGGAACCGCATCAGGAAATCAAGGATGCCCGCGACGGCAGCCAGCAGATTGGAGGCGCGCTGGGCAAGGCGGAACGCTATCTGAATATGGCCAGTCTGGTCGCTGTACTGCTGGCGGGTGTTGCGGTCGCTTTGTCGGCATCACGCTTCGCCGCACGACGCTTCGACGCCAGCGCCCTGCTGCGCTGCCTGGGTCTGTCGCGAGGCGAAGCAATGGCGTTGTTCAGTCTGCAACTGGCAATCATCGGCCTGCTGGCGAGCCTGAGCGGTGCGATGCTTGGCTGGCTGGCGCAACTGGGGCTGTTCGCGCTGCTGCAAAATCTCTTGCCTGCAACCGTGCCGCCGGGCGGCTTGCTGCCCGCGCTGGCTGGCATGGGTACAGGTCTGGTCGCACTGGCCGGTTTTGCCTTGCCGCCGCTGGCGGCGCTGGGTCGCGTTCCGCCGTTGCGTGTGTTGCGCCGGGACATGCTGCCCATCCCTGCCAGTTCGTGGCTGGTGTATGGCGCCGCGCTGTTGGCGCTGGGCCTGATCATGTGGCGCCTGAGCTTGGATCTGGTCCTGACCTTCGCCCTGCTGGGTGGCGGCATCGTTGCGGCGCTGGTGCTCGGCAGCCTGTTGCTGTTGGGCCTCAAGAGCCTGCGCCGTCTATTGTCCGGGGCGTCGCTGCCGTGGCGCCTGGGTCTGGGCCAACTGCTGCGTTATCCGCTTGCTGCTGCCGGTCAATCGCTGGCCTTCGGCCTGATTCTGCTGTCGATGGGTTTGATCGCGCTGCTGCGTGGCGAATTGCTCGACACTTGGCAAAATCAGCTGCCCAAGGATGCGCCGAACTATTTCGTGCTCAATGTGCTGCCTTCTGAGAAAGAGAACTTCGCCCAGGCCATGAGCAAGCTGTCCACTCACTCGGCGCCACTGTATCCGGTGGTGCCGGGACGCTTGACCAGTATCAACGGTGAGCCGGTGGGCAATTTCGTCACCAAGGACTCACGCGGCGAGAACGCGACCCGGCGCGACCTGAGCCTGACCTGGGCTGCCGACTTGCCTGAAGGCAACACGCTGACCGCCGGACAATGGTGGAAAGACCTGCCCGCAACCGGCCAGGCCGATACCACGCCAGGCGTATCAATCGAAACCAAACTCGCCGAGAGCCTGCAGATCAAGCTGGGGGATCGCCTGAGTTTCATCGTTGGCGGTCTGACCCGCGAAGCCGTCGTCACCAGCCTGCGAGACGTGAATTGGGATACGTTCCAGCCCAACTTCTTCATGATCTTCCAGCCCGGCACACTGGCCGATCTGCCGACCACTTACCTGACCAGTTTTTACCTGCCCAAGGGTCAGGACAAGCAGATCGTCGAGCTGTCGCGGGCCTTCCCGGCCATCAGCATCCTGGGCGTGGAAGCCCTGTTGGAGCAGGTGCGCAGCATCCTCGATCAGGTCACGCTGGCCGTGCAGTTCGTCTTGCTGTTTGTACTGGCCGCCGGTGTTGCCGTGCTGTTCTCGGGCTTGCAGGCGACGCTGGACGAGCGCATCCGCCAAGGCGCGCTGCTGCGTGCCCTGGGTGCGGAGCGGGCATTGCTGATCAAGTCACGCAGGATCGAGTTTGGCCTGCTGGGCGCTGCGAGCGGACTGCTGGCGGCGCTGGGCTGTGAGCTGGTGAGCTTTGTGCTGTACCGCTACGCCTTCTCGCTGGAATGGAGCCCACATCCGTGGCTGTTGCTGCTGCCGCTGATTGGCGCACTGCTGGTGGGCGGTGCCGGTGTGTTCGGCACACGCCGTGCGCTGAATGCCAGCCCGTTGACGGTGCTGCGGGAGGGTTGATTGCAAGCGTGAACGCAGTAAACACTGTGGGAAGCGGCTTGCCGGCGATTGGGTTTTTCAGGCGCTATTCAGCGACTGAATTGACGCCATCGCCGGCAAGCCGCCTCCCACGAATTGTGCTTCTTCAGAAAGAGACGTGTTGCTTGAAAAGATCCCGCAGCGTCTTCGCGAGCGGGATACTGTCCTCACTGCTCATAAACAATACTGTTCACGAACCACAGTTTCTCGCCCTCGGGCGTGTTGACGATCACTTCGTCGCCCTCTTCCTTCTTCAACAACGCCCGCGCCATCGGTGAGTCGATGGAGATATAGTCGTTGCGACCATAAATCTCGTCGTAACCCA
The DNA here is from genome assembly GCF_900184295.1 of Pseudomonas viridiflava. NCBI lineage: Bacteria > Pseudomonadati > Pseudomonadota > Gammaproteobacteria > Pseudomonadales > Pseudomonadaceae > Pseudomonas > Pseudomonas viridiflava. The sequence continues at coordinate 2,249,095 of NZ_LT855380.1, read as the reverse complement.
CGATGCGAAATTTCTTCAGGTCGCCGTCTTCGTTCTCGATCTCGACCCAGGCACCGAAGAACACCCGCCCTTCCTGCTCGGGCGAGTACTGCACCACGCGCATGTCTTCCAGACGCTTGCGCAGGTAGCGTACGCGGCGGTCGATTTCGCGCAGCAGCTTCTTGTTGTACTGATAGTCCGCATTTTCGCTGCGGTCCCCCAGAGAGGCCGCCCAGGCGACCTTCTGGGTGATGTCCGGGCGATGCTCGCGCCAGAGATAGTCGAGTTCTTTTTTAAGGGCATCATGCCCCTGTTTGGTGATGATCTTTGTACTCAAGACGTTCCTCCGTAAACACAAACATCAGCGCGACAGGGGCCATGGCATTATCGGCGCGCCACCTCGTGGCGGATGCAGCCGTCGTAATAAATCTGCCTGACGCTGTCGGGCTTGAGACGCGAGTCGCTGTCGTAAGTCTGCTCGGTAATACCCAGCGCCATCGGACGCATCCACTGTTTGGTGAACTTGCGCGCCTGAAGCTTTTGCCGCGCACCATAGCGGGTGACGCCTGAAAGCTTCGCCGCTTGCGCACCACTCGCAATGGTCGAACCCCAGCGACAGAGGTAACGTTCGCCTTCAGTAGCGTTTCGGGCCTGGGCAGACAATGCAACGCCCGACAGCGTCAGGCAAGCCAGAGCACAATAAACCAATCGCATGCAGACACCACACCTAATCCTTTGATAAGGCGGCGATTCTGCCTGTCAGGCGATTCGGTGGGGGCCAGCATAATGCCTTCTCAGCCGAAGGTGATCAAACCCTGCCGGGCCACCCGGGTGAGGTCGCGAATCACCTGCTCTACCTGCTCTGCATCCGGTGACTGAATCACTGCCAGATCAAACTGATCATTGGCGAAATGGCTGAGCGGTTGGTGAGCGTCGACAAACTGGATGAGGAAGGCACAGGAGCCGCCACGGCGACGTGGCCAGCCGTCCAGATAACGCAGCAGCGTCGGCTGATGGGAACCGGCGAGAAGGATTTTCGGATTCTTGCGCGTCAGCACAGTGCTGATCGGGGACAGACGAAGAAGCGGGCGCAGGTTGTTCATGGTTTTGTCTCTGCCTCAAAAGCTCCGCTGGGCAGCGGTGAGAGGCAACACCGAACCAACGTTTTAGCGGTATTTCGACAAGGTTCGAGCCTTGTCAGGCGCCCCGCAAGTAGTTGTTAAATCGGCGCTTGAGCACGCATCCTAGAGAAGCCCGCCCTTCATTGTCAATTACCTTGCCCTACAATCCTGCTGAAACGCAAAAGGCCCACTTTCACGTGGGCCTTCAGTCTGCAAGCGGCAGAGGTTATCGCGCGATGAGGCGGTCCAGTGACAGCTTGCCTGCGCCTTCGATCAACACAGCCAGCGCGCCACCCAGCAAGGCGAGCGCATATTCAAAACCGTTGTTGGCCATGAAGAAGCCGTTGCCGATGTGCACGGTGAAAATCGCCACCAGCAGCAACACGGTCACCAATGCCGCAGCCGGGCGGGCCAGCAGGCCGACCAGCAGACCCAGACCACCGAAGAACTCGGCACCGCCGGACAGCAGCGCCATCAGATAACCGGGCGTCAGGCCCAGGCTTTCCATGTACTGCGCGGTGCCTTCCAGACCATAGCCACCAAACGCGCCGAACAGTTTCTGGCTGCCGTGCGCGATGAAAGCGATACCGACAATGACACGCAGGATGGTCAGGCCATAACCGGCGCGGGTGGTGAGTACGGATTTGATCAGGCTGTTCATGCGAGTGCGTTCCATCGTTGATTAAGTGGGAGTGGCGCCATCATAATCAAAATGACTCATGTGAAAACGGCAATAAATGGCACATACCTATCGAATTGTTCGATTAACGCCTGACCGTTGATTTCCCGGAGCCTTCCTTTTCCAGCGCATCGCGCTGACGGTCGAAGGCCAGGTAGTATTTGTTGACGCTGTTGACGAAGGTCACGACGTTGGCGCCGCCCTGCTCCATCGCGATGCGCTCGGTCTGAAAGAACCATTGATTGGGATTGAGCCCGCGCTTGCGCGCCTCATCACGCATACTCTGAACCCGTTCCGGCCCCATGTTGTACGCGGCCATGGTGAACGCCATGCGCTCACGCTCGTTGACCCTGGGGCTGGAGAAATACTTGCGCTTGATCGAGGCCATGTAACGTGATCCGGCGCGAATATTGTCATCGGCATTCTGGATATTCGAGACACCGACGCTTTTGGCCGCCGAGGGCGTGATCTGCAGCAGCCCCGTTGCGCCACCACTGCCTTTCGCAGACGGGTCGAGCTTGGATTCCTTGAACGCCAACGCAGCCAGGTCGAGCCAGTCCATGCCCTGCGCATCGGCATGGCGTTGCAGCATGGGGCGCAACTGTTCGAGGCGCTGAATGTTGCCGCGCACCAGTGGATTATTGACCCGGTACATGTTCTTGTAAGCCTTTTCAAAGGCTACATCCTGACGGTTGGACGGTTTGTAGTCCTTGAGGAAGTCATTGATGCTGGCGCGCAGCATGGTGGCGTTATCGCGCACGAACCAGCTCACATCGCCGTGGGTTTTCAGGGAAAGCCCACGATCCAGACGCAGTTTGGGCATCACCCCGGCCCAGCGCTCGGCGATCGGCTGCTCGACCAGCGTCATCGGGTAGATGCCAGCCTGGACCATCTCCAGCACGTCTTCGACGGCAAGGCTGGGATCAACCCATTCGATCTTCACTGGCGGCAGCTTGCGCAGTTCCAGTTGCCGATTGACCTGATGCAGGGCTTCGTCCGCAGCGCTGCCGGTGGCCAGGCTCAGGGTTCGACCGGACAATTGCTCCACGCGCCGCAGGCTGCGATCACCGCGCAGGCCAACGAGCACCAGTGGCACGTCATGAATGATCGGATTACTGGCCTGAACGCCCTTGGCATCGCTCACATCCAGCAGCTCGCCAGGCGCGATCAGATCACCCTCGCCGCGCTGCAGAGCGCTGAGCAGTTGATTCTTGGCTTTGGGGATGACTTTGAAAGTGACCTTCTGCCCGTCGCGGGCATGGCTGTTGAGGTAGCGCTCGAACGCTTCCAGCCGGTGATACTCGACGCCGATTTCCTGACCCTTCACATCGCCGGAACTGTTGCGGCTCTGATTGACCAGTACCCGAAGCACCTTGCTGCTACGAATCGCGGCCAGATCGCGCACGGGCGGCGCGTGCGGTGCAGCGACCACAGGCCCGGCAGACGTGACCGGACGTGCAGACACTTCACCCGAGAAGGTCGTCAGAAGCGGCAGAAGGCAGGCAATGGACACAAGCGCGGATCGGATCATTCATTCCCCAGTGGCATCGCCGTAACAGGAAAAAGGAACTCTGGAAGTCACGCAGCAGCATCAACATTGAAGAAAAGCATCGAGTCCTTGAGCTCAACCGTTTGAATAGCCAGCGTTTTCTTGTTTTTACCGAAGCTCTGATATGCTCGGCAGCCTTGCGCTGGAGGTAGCACCATGCAACTCATCGACATTGGCGTCAATCTGACTAACGCCAGCTTCGCTTCGCAGCGACAGGCGGTACTCGACCGTGCCTACGCTGCAGGCGTTGATCAACTCGTGGTGACAGGCACCAGCGTCGAAGGCAGCGAAGAAGCCTTGCAGCTGTGTCTGGAACTGGACGACAGTGCGCAGCGACTGTTCTGCACGGCAGGCATACACCCTCACTCGGCGACCGATTGGACCGGCGACACCGAGAAACAGTTGCATGCCCTGCTCAAGGAAAACCGCGTGCGTGCCGTCGGTGAATGCGGGCTGGATTTCAATCGCGACTTCTCCCCTCGCCCGCAGCAGGAGAAAGTGCTGGAAGCGCACTTGGCCATGGCTGTGGAACTGCAACTGCCGGTGTTCCTGCACGAGCGCGACGCCAATCAGCGAATGCTGGAAATCCTGCGCGATTACCGCGACCGTTTACCTGCGGCGGTGGTGCATTGCTTCACTGGCGAGCGGGCTGCGCTGTTCAGCTATCTGGACCTGGACCTGCACATCGGTATCACTGGCTGGATCTGCGACGAGCGCCGTGGCACCCATCTGCACCCGCTGGTGGGTAACATTCCCCGCGGCCGACTGATGCTGGAAAGCGACGCGCCTTATCTGCTGCCGCGCAGCCTGAGGCCCAAACCGAAAAACGGTCGCAACGAACCCGCCTATCTGCCCGAAGTACTGCGCGAAGTGGCGCTGCACCGAGGTGAGTCCCAGGAGGACCTGGCGCGTCACAGCACAGCGTGTGCCCGTGAGTTCTTTGGCTTGCCAGTCGTGGAACAGGCCGCCGACGAAAATCCGCAGTTTTCTTGATCCGCGTCAAAGGTCGCTTTGATGACCGGAATACAGTGATGGCACCTTGCTGCTATTTCTACCGATCATCGAAGAAGACCCCTCATGCGCTCATGGCTTGGCAACCTGTCACTCAAGTACAAATTCTGGGCGGTAAACGCGGTCGCGTTCATCACCACCCTGCTGCTGGTGCTGTATGCCGTGCATCTGGAGCAGAAATCGCGTGAAGAGTCGGCGCACAACGCTGCGCAGCTGATCGCCCAATGGCCCACTACCCAGCCGCTGCCTGCCAGCGGCGCAGCGCTCATCCATGCACCGACCTTTACCGATGTACTTGAACAGCATTTTGCTCACTACGCCCTGGCCGTGTTTGTCCTGATGATTGTGATGCTCGGCGCTTCGCAGTTACTGATCCGTTTTCTGCTCAGTCAGCTCAACACGCTGAAAGACGTCATGCTGCATGTCGAACAGAGCGGTGACCTTTCGGCGCGCGTACCCAACCGCAGTGACGACGAAGTCGGGCAGATGGCCAAGGCGTTCAATGCGTTGCAGGCCGGGTATCAGCGTGTGGTTGCCACAGTGTCGCAGACCGCCATCCGGCTCGATCAGGGAGCCGCGCACCTGGCGTGCGGCATGACCGAGGTGCGTCACGGCATGCTGGGCCAGCAGAGTGAAACCGATCAGGTCGCCACGGCCATCAACGAGATGACCGCCACCGTGCACCACATCGCTCAGCACGCCACCACCACGCGTGATCAGTCACAGACCGCCGATGCGTTGGCAGGCAGCGGCAAGGCGGTGGTGGACCGGGTGCAGGTATCGATTGCCGGTCTGTCCAGCGGCGTGCAGCAGACCGCCGAAATGATCCAGCGCATGGCCGCCGACAGCCAGAAGATCAATGGCGTGGTCAATGTGATCCACAGCATTGCCGAGCAGACCAACCTGCTGGCGCTCAACGCCGCGATTGAAGCGGCGCGGGCTGGTGAGATGGGACGCGGCTTTGCCGTGGTCGCCGACGAAGTCCGCAACCTTGCCAAGCGTGTGCAGACTTCGACCGACGAAATCACCACCATGGTGTCCGCCTTGCAGAGCGGTACCCGCGACGCGGTGGATTTCATGCAGGACAGCTCGTACAAGGCCGATGAATGCGTGCAGCAGGCCCGTGAAGCAGGTGAGGCATTGGCGGCGATTGCTGGCGCCGTGGCGCAGATGCGTGAAAGCAATACGCAGATCGCAGTGGCCGCTCAGCAACAGAGTCAGGTTGCGGAAGAGATGAATCGGGCAGTGGTGAGCATTCGCGATGTGACAGAACGCACTGTGACCCAGACCGTGGAGTCGGCCAATACCAGCGGCGAACTCGCGATACTGGCGGGCGAACTGAACACCGCCATCGGCCAACTCAAGCTGTAAGCGGCTGTTTGTAAACGCTATCACACCGATAGTCAGGCTTGACTCGCGGCCTGTCGGGGTCGGGCCTATTCTTCATGCATTGAAACATGCGTTGAATGCATTGAAGAGGACAGCAGTATGGGCAAGCGACTTCCCAATTTACACACATGGCAGTGGCGCGGTTACGCAGACAATCATCGGCATCCGGCGAATCTGGTGCTTCACCTGATTGCCGTCCCCCTGTTCATCCTGGCAGCGCTGTTGATCGTTGACGGGCTGTTTTCACTCAGCGTCTCGTCGATTGCCATCGGCATCATCGGACTGATCGCGGCGCTGGCTTTCCAGCGTCATGGCCACACGCTGGAACAGCAGTCACCTGAACCGTTCAGTGATCGCAGCGACGCGGTCAAACGCCTGCTCGTCGAGCAATTCGTGACCTTCCCGCGCTTCGTGCTCAGTGGTGCATGGTGGCGGGCCTGGAAGGAGCGGCATCGACGGTAGCGTTAACAGCCCGGTCTTACACAAAGCATGGACTGTGGAAGATGCCCTGTGTCCCTGGCACAGCGCTGTCTTGCAGCAAATACGGGATAGTGGGAGGCGCCACTACGTCTTCGACGTAGCGCTGTCGCGCAGCAAACTTGGTGGGAGCGGACTTGTCCGCGAATGCAGTATTTCAGCCACTGCGTATGCGTCGGATGTACCGGCCTTTTCGCGGACAAGTCCGCTCCCACAAAATCGAGTTCCTTCAGTGGGTTACAGGTTGTTTGATAAGAGGCGGCTTGCCGGCGATGCAGTCGCCACGGTACGTCAGGAACATCGCGTCATCGTTCATCGCCGGCAAGCCGCCTCCCACAAAAACGTGTTCACTCAGCAGACTACGTGTAGTTTGATAACAGACGGCCTGCATCGTCTGACCATGCTGGTCAGCCAAACACCGTAACCGTCTGACGGCTGATCGCGATCAGCTCACCCTCAGGCGTCCACATCGCGGCAGCGGTGTGCCCGTAGCCGTCACGCGCATGTTCGATCACCGCGCGGTAGCTGCACCATTGCAGGGTATCGAGCACCGGCTGTGGCTGCACGAACTCGATGGTCCAAGTCAGCGAGCTGCCGGGCGCAGGTCTGTTCAGATGCGGTAGCACCGCAGGCGGCCAGGTATCGACCAGCGCCAGAATATGCGCCTCGGTCATCGGCTCCGATTGCGAGGTATCCCTGAAGCGTGCGTAACCGCCAACGGCGGGTGATGGCGTGTTGCTGAACGGCAGACCACCCAGCGCCCAGCGAATCTCCATGAAACGCAGGTACTCCGGCATGATGCCGCTGACAAAGGGCAGCTCGGGGCATGCGTCGACCGGTTTGAGGTCGGGCGCAGCGTCTGCCTTGACCGAGATCATCGACTCCCGTGAAGCACCGAAACTGCCTTGCATCAGCGTCATCACCTGACCGTTCTGCACAGCGCGACCGAGGACCTGACTCACCGCCTTGCCGTGACGCAGGATTTCGACTTCGAACGAGATCGGCACGCCAGGCTCTGCAGGACCGACAAAGGTGATCGCCAGTGAACGCACAGGTCGCCCTTCCGGCACCTGGGCGCGCATGGCCTCGTAGTTCAACGCTGCCATGAGACCGCCGAAGCAGGCCCGGCCCTGAGACCATTCGGCAGGAATGGTGACGGAACCGGGGTTGTCACGCACTGCGGCGATCAGTTCGGAGAAGGTCATGGGCGTTCCTGCGGGATTCGATGTGAGTAGGGATGATGGTACTCATCCCCCTCCTCACTGACATGCTACATATCGGCCATTATTGCGGCCTGAATGACCTGTTTACCGTAGGAAAAGACCTCATAAAGCCAGCGTTCAGAAACAGGCCTTCGCCAGACGTTTCAGCGATGCCTCCGCCTTGCGTTCGGCACGCACGATCCCGATCTGCCAACCGGCAATGCACGGCGCTAGATCAGGTTGTTCGCCGGCCTGCGCGAGCCATTGCAGATGGTCATGCCAGTCACCCAGTTCGCTCTGTGCCGACTTGAGACGCGCCTGCATGTTCTTGGGTTGATGGCTCAGTTCCGGGTACGCCTCGGCGGCGTAACGCACACGCTTGATCAACAGGCGCAGGTCGTGGCGATCATGATCCGGCTCGGCAATCGCCGTGCGCAGTTTGCGCCACTGTTTGTCCATGCGCTTCTCGATGGTCTTGCGCAGACCGCGTAACAGGCCCTGGCGTTGCTGCATGCGCAACATCGTCGGAAACTGGTCGATCAAGGTCAGCAGCCGGGTCAGTTCGCTGGACTTCGCCACACGTGGGCAGGCGCTGCTCAGATGATCGTGACGTTTGCGGGCGGCGTCGCTGAGGCCCTGCTTGTCGAGGAATGCAGCCAGGACCTGCATGTCACGCAACGGCGTGGTCAACTGGCCCACTGCCTTGGCGGCGTCTTCCAATTGCGTAGCACCGGAAAACTCGCGTAGCGGCCTCAGCACACTACGAAGACGGCGCACGGTGGTGCGCAGATCATGCAGCGCTTCACTGTCGGTCGAGACGGCCAGGCGTGCCTGACAGGCAAGCAGTTTGACGTCCAGCGCCAGGACTTCAGCGACCAGATGATCCACCATTGAAGACATGCAATTCCCCCTTGCAAAAAAATTAAGAATGACTGTTTCGGGACGACGAGAATCGCCATGGCAAACGACGACGCAACACTCTAAGACGGCTTCGCAAATGGCTTGCGGAACCCGAATGTCCGGCATAGCGCTGCGCCTGGAACTCGTCGATAAAGGCGCCGATGGCCTCGGCGTGCTGCGGCAGAAACAGCGCGGCACGAGCACCGAACGCCTCGGCACCTTCGCCCGGCATACGACGCAGACCATGGCGAGCGAGCAAGCGTTCAAAGGCATTGAACAATCGCAGCTGTGAATCGCTTTCCCGCTGCCACGGTTTGAACAGCCACAAGGCAACCAGTCCCAGCGAAAGCGCGATCCCGGCGACGAACACCGGTGCCTGGAAACCCGAGAACCAGCGGCTCAGTACCTGCAGTTGCTGCTGGCCCTGATAACCCAGCACCCAGCGTTGCCAGCCGTAATTGAGGTTGTCCCAGCTCAGGCGCATCGCGTTGATCCAGGGCACGTGTCGATAGCGCAAGGCAGACATGGGCGAGTCCTGAAGAAAGTCCTCATCGGCGGCCAGCGCCTGTTCCAGTCCCTGCTCGATGCGCTGAGGCGCGACGGCGGCGGTCGGATCGACACTGCGCCAGCCAACGTCCGGCTGCCAGTATTCGACCCACGCATGCGCGTCGAACTGGCGCACGGTGAGGTACTGGCCCTCTGGATTGAGTTCGCCGCCCTGATACCCCGCCACCACGCGCGCGGGAATCCCGGCTGAACGCAGCACGAAGGTCATCGCCCCGGCGTAGTGGGCGCAAAAGCCCCGGCGGCTCACAAACAGGAATTCGTCAATGCTGTCATTGCCCAGCGAATCGGGCTTGAGGGTGTAGTGAAACGGCTGGTCGGCAAAGTACCTCAGCATGGCCTGCACCCGCTCATCGGGCCTGGCGTAACGACGTCGCAGCTCCTCGGCCCATTGCCTGGCCTGCGGGTTGCCCTTGGCAGGCAGTTGCAGGTCCTGGCGCTGAATCTGCTCGCTGAGCTGCGAGTCGCGCACACTGTCCGGCCACGACGTGACGCTGTACAACAACGACTGCTCGACCGGGCGCCTGCGCTGCAAGCGAAAATCACTCATCTGACGCACATCGGACAGCGGGGTTTCGCCGATGTCCAGACTCGGCAGCCAGGGCCGGCCGCTGGCCTCCATGACGACGCTGTAGGCCACCGGTTCACCGCGCTTCTGCCATTGCGGCACCTGCACAGCCTGGGCGCGTGCCGACTGCGACCAGCGTCGGCCGTCAAACTGTTCCAGTGTCAGACCGCGCCAGTACAACTGCTTGCGCGCAGGTATGGCCCCTTCGAAACTGGCGCGAAACACCAGCGCGGGCGAGCGGCTCAGCTCGGCCATGTCGCCGGGGGCCATGTTGTCGGAAAGCCCGGTGACCCCTCTGTTGCTGGGCTGCGGCAGCGACCAGAGCGGATCCAGACGTGGAAAGAACAGAAACAGCAGAATCATCAGCGGCACCGCTTGCGCCATCAGCTTGAATGCCAGCTTCAGAGTGCCCGAAGGCTTGCTCGCCAGATCCGATTGCTGCAAGCCGATCAGGGCCGCCAGCAGCGCACCGATCGGCAGCAGGCTGAACAGCGCCCACAGCAGGTTATCTTCGAACAGATAGCCAACCGCCACGCAGAAGAAACCGAGAAAGATCAGTACCCTTGCATCGCGGTGCGTATTCATTTCCAGCATCTTCAGCACAAACGCTGCAACCAGCAGCGCCGCGCCTGCATCCAGCCCCACCAGACTGCCACGCGCCAGATAAACCCCTCCGGCCGTGCCAACCAGCAATCCGGACTTGACCCAGGTCCCAGGCAAACGCACACGCATGCGAAACGCCTGGACCCGCCAGAGGCTGCAGCCCAGCCACAGCACCACGATCGAAGCCGGTACGTGCAACGCAAACGGCACCACCACCAGAGCCTGCGCCAGCAGCAGCCAGGTCAGGCTGACCCGGGGAATCGGTTGGCTCACCGCCGTTTTGGTCGTCATGGCCGTTGCCCGTACAAGGCCAGCGCACGCAGGCAGGCTTCCCGATGCGCATCGCCGACGTCGATGCCGGACAAAAAGCCTGGCAGGCGCAACGCAAACGGCTGGCGACGCTCAGAGAGTTCCAGCACCCAGTAGCACAGGCGCGACAGACGTTCTTCGATATTGCCGCCCAACGCCAGAAAATCCAGACACAGCTCATGCCCGCTCAGATCAGTGAACTCCTTGACCAGCAGGCCCTGCCCTCGCGAATAGGCTTTCCAGTGCAGCCGTCCACGATTGTCGCCCGGCTGATAGCTGCGCAACCCCTGATAGTCATCCACGCCTGCGCCCTGAGTCGCGTGGCCGTCATCTTCTGCATGGGGCTGCACGCCATTCAGCAACGGCATGGTGCCCGCCAACGGACGCGGATAGATCAGCGCCGTCTGCTCCAGATCCAGCCAGGTCCAGGCACGAAAGACACCCAGCGGAAACACGCTCTCCACCCGCAGCCGAGGCGCACGCAGCCAGCCTCGACGCTCAGCAGACAGTGTTAACTCGACTTCGGTCAGTCCCTGGGCGCTGACGTCGCCATGTTGCAGACTGTCCGCCTCCCAGCCCAGCCCGAGCGCCTGATGGGCATGGTTTGCGCTTTCAAGGCGCAGACGCAACTGCACGGCCTCGCCGACAAACACCGAGCGGGCCGGTCCGGCACTGAGGATCAGTCCGCTCAGGTTGCGGTAGGTATGCAGAATAGCCAGCACCCCGACCGACAACAGCAGAAAGGTCAGTCCGTAAGCCAGGCTGTTCTGATAGTTGATTGCAACGAGCAGCATCAGGACCAGCACGACCATGAAGGTCACGCCCGTGCGCGTCGGCAGGATGAAGATGCGTCGATGATCGAGCACGATGCGCGACGCCGCAGGAATGCGTCTTGCCAGCCAGCGTTGCCAGAACGGTTTGAGCGGCGGAATCAAAGCACCGGCACCTCACGCAACAGCCATTGCACCAGCGCCCCGCCACCATGACCGGTCGGATCGGTGCGTTCACGCAGGCGATGCCCCACCACCGACGGCAGCACCGACTGCACGTCTTCCGGGATCACATAATCCCGGCCCGTCAGCATGGCCCAGGCCCGCGCCGCCGCCAGAATCGCCAGACTGGCACGCGGCGAAAGGCCGTAAGCGAATTGCGGCTGACTGCGGGTCGCATCCACCAGACGCAGCACATAATCGACCAGCGCATCGCTGGCGCGAACCTGACGCGCCTCGGCCTGCAACTGGCCGAGCATGGCGTGATCGAGTATCGGTTGCAGGCGCGGCAACAGCTCACGGCGCGACTCGCCCAGCAGCAGCGCCTTCTCGGCAGCGCGTGCGGGATAACCCATGGAGATGCGCATCAGAAAGCGGTCCAGTTGCGACTCGGGCAAGGCGAACGTCCCCCCGGAACTGAAGGGGTTCTGGGTGGCAATCACGAAAAACGGATCCGGCAACAGGCGTGTCGCCCCTTCGATGGACACCTGCCCTTCTTCCATAGCTTCCAAAAGCGCGCTCTGGCTCTTGGGCGTGGCGCGGTTGATTTCGTCTGCAAGCACCAGCTCGGCGAAGATCGGCCCCGGATGGAAGGTGAATTGCCCGGTGTCGCGATCGAACACCGAGGTGCCAAGAATGTCACCCGGCAACAGGTCGGACGTGAACTGGATGCGCTGATAGCTCAGGCCCAGAATCTTCGCCAGTGCGTGGCTGAGTGTGGTTTTGCCCATGCCGGGCAAGTCTTCGATCAGCAGATGTCCGCCGCCGATCAGGCAGGTCATCGCCAGACGCACCTGTGCTTCCTTGCCCAACACCACCTCATTGATGGCGCTCAAGCATGCATCGAGTCTTTTGCCCATTGATACGCCTCCCCGGCAACTGCTTTATGGCTGGTCATGCATGACCAAGGATGCCAAACGTATGATCACTTTACGGTTAGCGTAGGCCGTTTCACCAGAGGGGGTAGCGATTTGCTGAAGAGCGAGTAGGGATTTGCTCAGGAGGGGCTGAAACGAGGACGGGCAAGCACACGTGATGTGCCTGCCCGTGGGGAACCATCAACGACCGGCGCGCGACTCACGAATGTAGAAACGGGCCTTTTCGGACTTCTCGGTGCAACCTTCGAATGCTTCGAATTGCTGCTGGGTCTTGGCGCCTGTCAACAGCGAGAGGGCCTTGGAGTAACTGACGGTTCCGGCAAAGCCTTCGGCCTTGGCCAGATCAAGCTCATGCCAGGCCGCATCGATTTGCGTGGCACAGCTGTCCCGATACCCGGTCTTGCCAGCACAACCTGCAAGAACCACGATGAACAATGGCAGACAGATCCAGGCTTTCATGGGGTGTTACCTCAAGTAGAAATAGAATTGTGCGGCTTTGACGGCGATATTGGCTGAAAGTGCCGTCATGCGCGGGCTCAAGGGTAACTGTTTTCGTTTGAGTGCGTGGGTTCACTTCACTCCGCGTGGGCATGCCGCCCGTGACGCTCCGCGTCACAAATGGCACAGATTGCGGACTCAGTGAGCCAAGCGCCCGGCTCAGGTCACCTTTGCGCCCTTACGGCGCGCTACTTTGAGGGACCAAAGTAGCCAAAGTCCTTTGCTCCGGTTCCGGCCCCGGCTTCGCCGGGGTTCCTTCGTCCTGACACTGATTCGGGGGTCGCTGCAAATGGGCCATCCATGGCCCAGTGCAGCTCAATCGGCATCCATGCCGATTGCCCCCCGAATCAGCGCCAGGACTCAGCCTTCACCCACGTCGCGTTCTGCGGTGTTCTTACCATCGCGTTAGAAAAGCGCATCAGTGCTGCTGCCTCTCTGGATAGCCAGGTGACTTGTGTAAAACGATGAGCGCTGGAGTGGGCGTGATTGGTGTGCTTGAGACCTCTGATCGTTACCACGCTCCAGCGTGGTAACGCCTCTCGGGACGCTCCGCGTCCGGCCGTGATGTGGCGCAGAGCGGCACGTTTGCGGGCACTGCGCTTAATCCCTGGCCAGCAACCGGTAACCCACGCCCGCCTCGGTCAGGATGAACCTGGGCGCTGTCGGGTCGTCGCCCAGTTTCTGACGCAGGTGCCCCACCACAATGCGCAGGTAGTGGCTGTCTTCCGTATGGGTCGGGCCCCAGATGTCCTTGAGCAGTTGCTGCTGAGTGATCACACGTCCGGGGTGGCGCGCCAGTTGCGCGAGCACTGCGTACTCCTTGCGGGTCAGTGCGACTTCGTTGCCATCCAGCAGCACTCGGCGATACGCCAGGTCCACCGTCAGCGGGCCGAAGCTCAGTGCGGCGTCGGGTTTTTCAATGCCGGAGGACTGGCGCAACAGTGACCTGACCCTGGCCAGAAACTCCTGAATGCCGAACGGCTTGGTCACGTAATCGTTGGCGCCTGCGTCCAGCGCCTGCACCTTCTGGGCTTCGCTGGCGCGTACCGACAGCACCAGGACCGGCACCGCCGACCATTCGCGAAACTCGCTCAGCACCTGCTGGCCGTCCATGTCCGGCAGGCCCAGGTCGAGCACCAACAGATCGGGTTTGTTCAGTGCCGCCTGAGTCAGACCCTCCGCGCCGGTGGCAGCCTCCAGCACCTTGTAGCCCTGGGACACGAGGCTGATGCGCAGGAATTTGCGGATCTGCGGCTCGTCGTCGATCACCAGTATGGTTGCCGTCTGACTCATCGGTGCGCTGCCGTTTCAATACAGTAAGTGAACACAAGCGTAACCCGGGATCGACTCAAGCCTGCTCCTCCGTTTCAGCATCGGGCTGAGCCTGCAACGGCAGGAACAGGGTAATGCGCGTACCCAGACCGTCAATGCCTTCGCCGACGCTCAAACGGCCGCCATGCGCACCGACCATGCCCTGACAGATTGCGAGACCAAGGCCCGTGCCCTGCCCGCCCCGGTCGCCGCGTGCGGCGGTGTAGAACATGTCGAAAATCTTCGCGCGCTCCTCTTCGGGAATACCCGGCCCTTCATCGCTGACCGAGAAAAACAGTTCGCTGTCGATAACGCCCGCCGCCACTTGCAGACGTCCTTCCGGCGGCGAAAATCGTGCAGCGTTTTCCAGCACGTTGACCAGGGCCTGCTCGATCAGCGCCGCATGCACGTAAAGCAGCGGCAACACTTCGGCGACCTGGGTACTGACCTGCAACGGCGTCATCACGGCACGCAGACGATTGAGCGCGCTGCCGACGATGTCGGCGGGCGAGACCCAGTCGCGGGCCAGTTTCAAAGCGCCGTGACCGAGCCGGGTCATGTCCAGCAGGTTCTGGATATAACGATCCAGACGTTCGGCTTCGTCGCGCGTGCCCTCAAGCAGTTCACGACGATCCTCCAGCGGAATGGCCTCGCCCAGCGCCAGCAGACTGTCGATGCTGCCGCGCATGGACGTCAGTGGCGTGCGCAGGTCATGGGAGACGGACGCCAGCAAGGCGCTGCGCAATTGCTCGGTTTCACCGTGCAGGCGAGCCGCTTCCAGCTCTTCGGCCAACTGCGCACGTGCGAGGGCTTGGGCCAAGGGTTGAGTCAGCGCCGCCAGCAGACGCCGATGCTGCGCCGTGAACGACTGACCCTTGCGGGCCGTGACCCCGAGCAGCGCCAACGGCCCCTCTTCGGCGGTGATCGGCCACCACCACCATTGCCCTGACGGCAAGGTGCCGGTGCCGCTGCCCGCAGGCTGCTCATGCTGCCAGGCCCAGTCGGCTGCAGCGCGCTCGGCCTCGGTAAAGGTCAGTGGCCCGCCGGTCTCGACCGTCCAGCCGCCCTGCTTGTCGCGATCCAGCAGACAAAGCTTCAATTCCTTCCAGCCACTGAAATGCTGTTCAGCGGCATGAAACACGGCCTTGCTGTCGGCGGCGGCGGTCATCTTGCGTGACAGGTCCAGCAACTCGCTGGTCTGTTCCTGAGTGTCGCGCAACGCCTGCAACTGCCGACGCTGACGTGCCGCCAGCTTGCCGGTGAGCGCCGACATCAGCAGGAAAAACATCAGGGTCAACACGTCTTCGTCGCGCTGGATGCTCAGCGAGAAACTGGGCGGGATGAACAGAAAGTCGTAGGCCAGAAACGACAGTCCGGCACAGGCCAGCGCCGGCCCCATGCTGCTGCGAACCGCCACCAGCAGCACGGCCGCGAGAAAGATCAGAGAGATGTTGGGCAACGCCAGCACGCCCGAAACGCCCCACGCCACCAGACTGGCCAGCACCGTTGCGATCAGCGCCAGCCCGTAGTCGAACCACACCACATCGCGAAGCGGCCGGGCGCGGGGCGGCTGGTCGGGTTGCTGCTCGCTGTCGTCGAGCACACAGACTTCCAGCCCGTGTCCTTCGCGCAGCAGACGTGCGGCCACACCGCCGCCGAAAATACGCCGGTGCCAGTGTCGATGCGACTGGCCGACCAGCACCACATTGGCACGACGCTCCACCGCATGCTGAATCAGGGTTCGGGCCACCTCTCCCGCGCGTAGGGACACCACTTCGCCGCCCAGTCGCTCGGCCAATTGCTGGGCACCTTGCAGACGCGCCCGGGACTGTTCGTCCAGCGTCTGCCCGTCGTCGACATGCACGGCGCTCCACGGCAGGTGACGGCGCTGGGCGACTCGGCTGGCATGACGTACAAGGCGCTCGGCCTGAGTATCGCCGTCAATACCCACCAACAACCGCCCGCGCACTGCCGGAGCGGCCTGCCCCAATTGCCGATAACCCTGCGCCAGATCGTTGTCGACCTGGGTGGCCGCAGTCTGCATGGCCAGTTCGCGCAGAGCACTCAGGTTGGTCGGGGTGAAGAAGGCGTCGATGGCCGCGCGTGCCTGTTCCGGAACATAGACCTTGCCCTCGCGCAACCGCTCCAGCAGCTCGCGGGGCGGCAGGTCGATCAGGATAAGATCGAAGGCTTCCTGCAACACCCAGTCGGGCAGCGTTTCGCGGACCTGCACGCCGGTGATGCCGCGCACTTGATCGTTGAGGCTTTCCAGGTGCTGAACGTTGACCGTGGTGTAGACGTCGATGCCCGCAGCCAGCAACTCCTGAATGTCCTGCCAGCGCTTGGCGTGACGACTGCCGGGCGCATTGCTGTGCGCCAGTTCATCGACCAGTACCAGACTCGGCGCGGCCTTGAGCAAGGCGTCCAGGTCCATTTCTTCCAGCGTCATGCCACGGTATTCGCTGCGCAACAGCGGCTGCTGCGGCAGGCCGTTGAGCAGAGCTTCGGTCTCCGCACGCCCGTGGGTTTCCACGACACCCGCCATGACGTTCACGCCCTGACGCAGCTGTTTGTGAGCGGCCTGCAGCATGGCGTAGGTCTTGCCCACGCCCGGCGCCGCGCCCAGAAAAACCTTCAGCCGCCCTCGGCCGTCGCGGGGCAATTGAGCCAGTAATGCGTCTGCTCGACCGGAATCACTCACGTTGGGTATCACTCTCTTTCGGTGTGGCCTGGGCGCCGTTGAACATCATGGCGGCCGGAAGAACGCCTTTTCTGAAACAGCGTTGTCTCGCATCGAACACCGGACTGTGGGCGTTATCGCGAAACAGCGCTTTGTCAGCGAATGTTACAGCTGCGCGTTGCGTTGTGCAGACGTTATCTGATTCAGGCTCATATTCAAGGTCAATACGTTGACCACTGGCGGGCCGATCAGTGGACGCCGGGTGTTGGCTTCGATCAGCGTCTGAATCCTTTCCAGCGGCAATTTCCGTGCATTGGCCACACGTGCGGCCTGCCAGTCCGCCGCTTCAGGCGACAGGTGAGGATCAAGCCCGCTGCCGGACGTAGTCAGCAAGGCCAGCGGCACCGGGCCCTGACCGGGAACAGCCAGTTTTGCGGCGTCTTCGGTAACACGTGTCGCCAGTGCCGGGTTGCTCGGTGCAAAGTTGCTGGCACCGCTGGCAACCGTTGCGAAAGCACCGGCCGAAGGACGCGGCTGGAACCACTCATCACCAGTAAACGCTTGGGCGATCAGCTCGGAACCGCGCACCTTGCCCTCGTTGTCATACAGCAGGCTGCCATTGGCCTGCGCCGGGAACGCCACTTGCGCCACACCGGTCACCACCAGCGGATAGGCCACGCCGGTGATCAGACTCATCAACACAATCAGGCTCAGGGCCGGACGCACTACATTCGACATTTCTTCATCCTCAATCAGGTGAA
Source organism: Pseudomonas viridiflava (assembly GCF_900184295.1). Taxonomy (NCBI): domain Bacteria; kingdom Pseudomonadati; phylum Pseudomonadota; class Gammaproteobacteria; order Pseudomonadales; family Pseudomonadaceae; genus Pseudomonas; species Pseudomonas viridiflava. The sequence continues at coordinate 2,231,627 of NZ_LT855380.1, read as the reverse complement.
GCTGCGCGCCGACCGGCGCGCAGCTCAGTCATCCACTCAAACCAGGCCAAACGCGACCAGCAGCATGTCGATCAGCTTGATCCCCACGAACGGCACGAAGATGCCGCCCACGCCGTAGATCAGCAGGTTGCGACGCAGCAGGTGCGCAGCGCTGGCGGCCTGCACCCGCACGCCACGCAGGGCCAGCGGAATCAGCACCACGATGATCAACGCGTTGAAGATGATCGCCGACAGAATCGCGCTCTGCGGGCTGGCCAGTCGCATGACGTTGAGCACGCCCAGTTGCGGGTAGATCGCAGCGAACAATGCGGGCAGCACAGCGAAGTACTTGGCCACGTCGTTGGCGATGGAGAACGTGGTCAGCGCGCCGCGGGTCACCAGCAACTGCTTGCCGATGTGCACCACGTCCAGCAGCTTGGTGGGGTCGCTGTCCAGGTCGACCATGTTGGCCGCCTCACGGGCCGCCTGAGTACCATCGTTCATGGCCATGCCGACGTCAGCCTGCGCCAGTGCCGGGGCGTCGTTGGCACCGTCGCCGCACATGGCGACCAGACGACCTTCGCCCTGTTCCTGACGAATCCGTTCCAGTTTCTTCTCGGGGGTGGCTTCGGCCAGCACGTCATCCACACCCGCCTCTGCTGCAATCGCCGCCGCAGTGAGCGGGTTGTCGCCGGTCACCATCACGGTGCGGATGCCTAGCTTGCGCAGCTCTTCGAAACGCTCACGGATGCCAGGCTTCACCACGTCCTTGAGGTGAATCGCGCCCAGCAGACGGCCATTGGCGCAGACCAGCAGCGGCGTACCACCGGTCTTGGCGATCTTGTCGACTTCACGTGCCAGCGGTGCAGGCAGGTCGCTGCGTTGCAGGTTGATGAACGCCAACAGCGAATCCACCGCGCCCTTGCGATACACATGGCCCTGATAGTCCACGCCAGACAGTCGCGTGTCGGCGCTGAACGGCACGGCGGTCACCGAGCTCAGCGTCGGCTCGTTCATCGGGTGCAGATTGCGCAGGAATTCGACGATGGATTTGCCTTCGGCGGTTTCATCGGCCAGCGAAGCGAGCAAGGCGCCCTCGCCCAACTCTTTGGGGGTCACACCGGGGGCTGCGTAGACGGCGGCGCAACGACGGTTGCCGAAGGTGATGGTGCCCGTCTTGTCGAGCAGCAATACGTGCACGTCACCCGCCGCTTCCACGGCGCGACCGGACTTGGCGATCACGTTGAGGCGCACCAGTCGGTCCATACCGGCGATACCGATGGCCGACAGCAGGCCGCCAATCGTGGTCGGAATCAGCGTCACCAGCAGTGCCACCAGAAACACCAGCGGCAGGCTGCCACCGGCAAAGTGAGCGAACGGCTGCAGGGTGATCACCACCAGCAGGAAGATAAGCGTCAGGCCGATCAGCAGGATATCCAGCGCCACTTCGTTGGGCGTCTTCTGACGCTTGGCACCTTCCACCAGCGCGATCATGCGGTCTAGCGTCGACTCGCCGGGGTTGGCACTGATGCGCACCAGCAGCCAGTCGGAGACCAGACGCGTGTTGCCGGTCACGGCGGAGCGATCGCCGCCGGACTCTCGGATCACGGGGGCGGACTCACCGGTAATCGCTGCCTCGTTGACCGCCGCAATGCCTTCGATGACCTCGCCGTCACCGGGAATCATCTCCCCGGCTTCGACGCGTACCACATCGCCCTTGCGCAGTTCGCTGGCATTAATGGTGCGCAGGCTGCCGTTCTCGTCACGGATACGGGCTTTCAGCCCTTCGCTGCCCGCCTTGAGACTGTCGGCCCGCGCCTTGCCACGACCTTCGGCCAGCGCTTCGGCGAAGTTGGCGAACAACACGGTGAACCACAGCCACAGCGCAATCTGCAACGCGACCGAGGTCGACACCTGTGGATCGGGAATGAAGCACAGCACGGTGGTCAGGATGGCGGTCAGTTCCACCACCAGCATCACCGGCGAACGCTTGAGCAAACGCGGGTCCAGCTTGACGAAGGCTTGCACCAGTGCCGGACGCCACAGGGCCGACATACCGGTTTTGGCAGAAGTCTGAGCGGTTTGGGATTCGGCCTGTCTGGCAGAAGAAATAGGCATATTCATGTTCGGTTCCTCAGAAACCCAGGCTCAAGTGTTCGGCAATCGGACCCAGTGCCAGCGTCGGCAAAAAGGTCAGCCCGCCGACCAGCAGAATGGTCACCGTCAGCAATGTCACGAACAGCAGGCCATGGGTCGGGAAGCTGTCCTGACCCTGCGGTATGCTCTTTTTCATCGCCAGGCTGCCCGCAAGGGCCAGGACCGGCAGGATGTAGCCGAAACGGCCGATGAAGATCGCCAGACTGAGCATCAGGTTATGGAAAACGGTGTTGGCACTGAAACCGCCGAACGCCGAGCCGTTGTTGGCAGTGGCCGAGGTGTAGGCGTAAAGCAACTGGCTGAAGCCATGCGGACCGGGGTTGCTGATCGCACCCGCAGGACCGGGAATACTCGCGGCGATGGCGCCCAGTACCAGCACGCCGACCGGCATTACCAGCAGCGTCGCGACCAGCAGCCGCACTTCCTGAGCCTGCAGTTTCTTGCCCAGATACTCTGGCGTGCGACCGATCATCAGGCCTGCCAGAAACACGGCGATCAGCACGTTCAGCAGCATGCCGTTGAGGCCGACACCAACGCCGCCGAAGATCACCTCACCGACCATCATGTTGACCAGCGCCACCATGCCCGTCAGCGGGTTGAGGCTGTCATGCATGCCATTGACCGAGCCGTTGGAAGCCGCGGTCGTGGCCACCGACCAGAGCACGGTGCCGGTGGTGCCGAAACGGGTTTCCTTGCCTTCCAGCGGTGCGGTCTGTTCGACGCCTGCCAGATTCAGCATCGGGTTAGGCTGGTACTCGGCCCACAGTGACACTGCACCGCCAATCAGCAGCAACGCCAGCATGCAACCGAGAATCGCGCGGCTCTGGCGCATGTCCTTGACGTAATGCCCGAAGGTGAACACCAGTGCCGCCGGGATCAGCAGGATCGAGACCAGCTCGAACAGGTTGCTCCAGGCCGTCGGGTTCTCGAACGGATGCGCCGAGTTGACGCCGAAGAAGCCGCCGCCGTTGGTGCCCAGTTGTTTGATTGCAATCTGGCTCGCGGCTGGCCCCATCGGCAGGCTCTGATCGGTGCCTTGCAGGGTCAGCGCATCGATGTAATGGGCGAAGCTTTGCGGCACGCCCTGCCAGACCAGAAACACGGCCAGCACGATGCTGATCGGCAGAAGGCCGTACAGTGTGGCGCGAGTCATGTCGGCCCAGAAATTACCCAGGCTGTTGGAAGAACGACGGCTGATGCCTCGGCACAAGGCAACCAGCACGGCGAGGCCGGTGGCGGCGCTGACGAAATTCTGCACGGTCAGGCCGACCATCTGGCTCAGGTAGCTGAGCGACGCTTCGCCGCTGTAGGCCTGCCAGTTGGTGTTGGTAATGAAACTCATCGTGGTGTTGAACGCCAGTGACCACTCCATGCCGGGCAACTGCTGCGGGTTGAGCGGTAGCACGCCCTGCAACAACAGGATCGCAAACAACAGGACAAAGCCCGCCAGATTGAAGGCCAGCAAGGCCCAGGCGTACTGTTTCCAGGACTGTTCCACCCGTGGATCAACGCCGGATATCCGGTAGCAGGCCCGCTCAACGGGTCCCAGCACAGGCGTCAGCCAGGTACGCTCGCCTTCCATCACTCGGTAGTAAAAACGCCCAAGCCAGGGTGCCGGCAACAGCAGCAGCACCAGAAAGGCCAGGATCAACAGATAGTCATAACTGTGCATGGCCGCTCCTAGTTCTGGTCGGCGCGCAACAGCGCCACCAACAGATAGATGAACAGCCCGACTCCCATCAACAGAGAGATACCATCCATAACGCTCATTGCAATTTCCCCATGATCAGGCCACATCGAATACGGCGATGGCCGCGTAATGGCATTGTCAGGATCAAAGGCGTAAAGGAACGAGGGCGAGGCGGCAGAACCCGCATAAAGAAACTGTAAAATTCGGGATTTTGCGCTAAAAAACGCTCGCGCAAAGAACATCAGGTCGGTTGGCGAACCGGGAGTGAATAAATGACATTTCTGTCAGGTTTCAAGCGCTCATTGACGCGCTAAGTTAATGGCTGGTTTTCAAGGATGAGGAACCGGCCATGAACACTGTAGAACGCTATTATCGCGCCCATGAAGCGCCCGTACGCTTGACCCCCAAGGAACAGGAGGCCCTGCACTGGGCCATGCTCGGCAAGACCGCGTGGGAAACCTCGCGCATACAGGATTGCAGCGAAGCGGCGATCAACTTCCACCTGAGCAATATTCGTCGCAAATTCGGGGTCAGCTCGATAAGAGCGGCGCTGGTCATCGCCATCAATCAGGGCATGTTGCTTTCCAGGTAGGCAACTGCTTGAAATGCTTTTCAATCCCTCATAAAAAAGCCGGCCAGGATACAAAGCATTCTTGGCCGGCCTTCTACAAGCAACGCCTCAACGCCTGACTTGCGTATCCTCAGAGCTTGCGACTGCCAGAGGATCGGCAGGGTCGTGGGGACTGTCAATCGTCACGCCCGGACTGCCGACCTCGATCAGACGGCCAAGGGCGTCGTATTTAAGCGTGCGGTTGCATTCATCGCGAATCAGATTGCCGTCCGGATCATAAGTCAGATCGATTCTGGCCGGGTAATCCGCGTGTTTATTCGTGACGGCGCTCAATTGTACAGGGTCGGGATTTTCGTAAAGATAGCTGGCAATATTGCTTTCGTTACCGAAGCTGGTCTGGACCAGTCTCAGGTTGTCCAGACCGTCGAAACTGAACAGTTGTCTGGAGACGGTCTTGCCGTAGGGATCCACAGGACAGTGAGTGCCTTCACAGGCGTATCGGGTCAGACGTCCACGCAGGTCATAACCGTAAGTCTCGTCCCGAATGACGGTGTTTCCTTCAGTCAGCAGACGCCTGGTCATGTCATCAACATGATCGTACTCCTGTTCCATTTGCTGCATGACGCCGGCAAGATCAAAAGTGCGCAGGATCTCGCGACCGAAATCGTCGTACTCCAGACCGACCGCGACACGCTGCTGATTTCCGGTGTCAGTCGTTGTGATGCTTCTCGTGCGACCCAGGGCATCGTAGGTGAAATCCGTGGATGTAGTACCCAGCGAGGTGTACCTCAAACGCCCGTAGTCGTCGTACAGGAAGGTTTGCTCCTGTTTGAGCACATCGGTATAGCCCAGCATTCGGCCAAGCCGACTGTAGCGATACTGCATTGAGTAAAGATTTCCATCGGAGAGCCGCTGCTCGCTTTTCAATTCTCCGGTGCTGTAGTAATTGCGCTCCAGACGTTCGCCCTGCTCCTGGGAATGAAGCAGACGTGCATTTTTCGGATCATAGGTGTAATCAGACGTCACGCCCTCCAGCGTCCGTTGCAACGGATCGGAGCCCAGCCGAGGCTCGTAGGTATACCCCACAGTTTTTCCGCTGGCCGTGGTGACCGACTGGGGTTGCAACATCCCCGCCTCATACTTCAATACGCGCTGTCGTCCACCCGTGACGGTTTTCCTGATGCGGTCAAGGCCATCGAACACCTGTTCGCCCAGTGGAAATGTCTTGCCGGCATGTTCGACGCTGATGGAAACAGGCAGGTCTTCGCTGCTGTGGCGCGCAAAGGTACGGTGCACGATGGCGTTATCCGGCAAGGTGGTTCTGACAGCCCGGCCAAAGGCATCATAGGAAAACTTCGTTTCCCTGAACGGTGGCTCGAGGCCGACGATCTCCTCCACGGTACGTCCCAGGCCATCGTAGTGGCTCTGCGTCTGGCTGACTTTTTTACCGTCACGGTCAAACCGGACGACAAGGGTGGGTTTTTCAAACAGATTGAGCCAGGTTTCGGTGACGCCGGTTTTTACAACGATACCGTTTTCGTCGGTTCCTTCGCTCCAGCTGCGCCGGACAGGTCCTTTGGACTCATCGGTACCGATAGGGTCGGTTTCTTCAAAATTCCTGACACCGTCCGGGCCCGTCACGCAGCGTTGTTCTCCCCAGTCGTCGTACTCGAATCTGCTGGTCAACGCCAGAGCACGCGCATCAAGCCAGTCGTACTCGCACTCCCACGCCAGCCGCCCCCATGGATCATAGTGGGCCGCATAGGTCGGACGTGTAAAACGGGTACCGAACGGGCTGGGGTTGTCAGCATCGTCACGTTCCTCGCGGATCACCCGGTGCAAGCCGTCCATGTAACTGATGGTTTTCACGCCCTTGACGTCGAACACCCCTTGCTCGGCCTGATCGCCGTCATCGGCGCAAAGGACATAGCTGTAGAACCGGGAAGCCTCGTACATCGTATCGGGCGCAACGGTCTCCGAAAAAACGCGTCTGAGCGAGTCGTATGCATAGCGGATTTCCACATCGTTGTCATCGCGATTGAGTAAAGGCTCACCCATGAGCAGAGAGTGCTCAAACGTCGTGACTTTCTGTTCGCAATCAAAGCCGGTGACCGTCTGAACCGTACGCTGCACACTTTCGCCAAAGACGGGGCTTTGCAACGTGTCGTAGGCGAAATCGGTTGCGGTGTCCTGGCCGTCCAGTGTCAAGATCTGTCGCCCGATGCGCCCATGCCGAAATGCATCGGTGGGCACGTCAATATAGTCGTAGAAAGTACTCTGCAGCGGCTGCTCGCTTTGTGCGACTTTCTTCCTGACAGCCTCGATGAGCTTGCGCGCAGTGCGTTGAAAGATAGGGGCCAGTTTTGAAACTACAGCCGCAGCCATTTTGTCCAGACTCGCTTGCAGCTTGTGTAGGGTCCCTGTCTCAATCTGCACCTGCGTTTCGCTCTGCACAGCCAGCCAGTTGTCGAGCTCGCTGTCCGCTATCGGATCAAGCGACGTGTAACGGTAGCGTGTAACAAGTGTCGGCGCCTGACCGTACTCCGAAGCCGCAGGCTCGACAGTGCGGCTCTTGATGTTACGAACAAACCCTTCCGGATCGGGCGGGCAACCATCCTCTCCTTCGGCCTCGTACCACACACTGGTTTCGACCACCCCGTTTGCGTCGGTCTGACTGAGCAGGTTGCCATGCGTGTCATAGCGGCTGCTGACGATTTCACTGCGCGGCACACGCCCACTTTCCAGTTGCCGCCATACTGTCCTGACCTCCCTGGGAAGCTGACAATAGTTGGGCTGCTGGTCGAAGGGCTTGTCCGGATCAACGTAGTACAGGGTCTGCACCTCTTTGACATTGTTGTTCTGGCGGGTGGTTTCCAGGGTGAGCAGGTGGAACTGATTGAACACACGCTCAATCGTGCGTGCCTCCTGATCGTCCACGCACAGGGTTTCGGTCGTCACATAGTGATACGCTTGCGCCCCCCCGTATTTGTAGAGATTGTCGAGGCCGTCGTCCGCCCAATCAATCTCGAGGCCGGCACCGAGGAAATTATGCTCACGGCCTTCGCTGTCCTGATAGGTGTAGTGCACCTCCACTTCAGGCTGGTCAAAACCGGGCGTGGTGCGATGACAGGTCACGCGCGGCAATGGCTGACGTCCCGCTGACCCCGGAAACTGATGGCCGCCGTCCAGGTAGGCAATGTCTTCGTGACCTCCGGCAGGTGTGTCGAGTGATGTGACACAGAGGTGTTCGCGAAACAACTCGTAATCAAAACGCCAGGATGCGGCATTCTCGGTAGGAAGTTCAATCCTATGGACACGATGATCCGAACCGCCCAGTCTCATTAAAAACTCGACGTCCGGCCCCTCCCCCGCACTCATCCGGAGACTGACAGACAGATCGTCTCGACAGATGCTCAGCAAGGTGTGGCCTGCATCATCGATGACTTCGCTGAGCAACTGATGGGTATTGTCGAAAGACGTGTAGGTCAGTTTCAAACTGTGCCCTTCAGGGGCAAACAGTTGCACGGGCAGCGCAACGGGATTCTCGCGACTCCCGACAACTTCAAGTATCTCTACCTGTCCGGACTTGTGCACGACCCGGTACGTCGAGTCGACCTGTTCGTGAAAGTGGAAACTGTCGATCTTCTTTTCCGACATCAGTAACTGATCGCCGCTACTGTCATCCACCTTGAACGTCTCGCCGGTGCTCAAGGCAAGTATCTGACTACCCGGTGTGTATTGCGACAACCCCAGATTCCAGCCCAGGCCAAAACCACTGTCTTGGGTATTGAGCGGGTTATAGTTCAATGCCAATGGAAAACCCGGACCGCGAAGCCCATTGGTTTTTATATCCGGCAATGTAATGGAAACGGTGTACTGACCGGTACGGGGGTCTACGCCACTTTGGACGAAACTCATGAAATTGAAAGCGTTGGAATGTACGGAAGTTGAAAGCGTCATTGCGTGATTCTCCCATTCTTTTTCGCAAGGGAAGACAGGCCTCATCGTTCCCTTGCAACGAACCCCATGCGCTCACCGTCAACGAGAGGTTCTCACCCTGACACAGGACAGCTTTCCTTTTATCTGATCGTCGTCTTCACGTTTTTTCCACTCGAGATAAACGCCCTCCCGAACGATATAACCAGGCTCTTGGCCTTTCAGTTCCTGGATGTCAATCCAGTCCGTACTCACCGGATCAACGTACGTCTTTAAAGCAAACACCCACCCACCGGAATCGTTACAGTGCCTCGACTCCAATTCGATGCCCGTGGCCGAACGAACATTATTCAGCTGAAAATAATTCATCTGATCATTCTTGCAGGGATTATCATCCGCGAAACTCCAATCCACAGTCGAATTGATGGGGACCGAGCACTGATCGCCCTCAGGTCTTTGATTTTCATATTTTTCTGCAAAATTTATGGAGCGTGATGTATCGCCTTCGAGCGCTACCGGCTGCCTGTCAGAGCCGAATCCTTGCAAACTCGTCAAGCCTGCCACCAGCAGGCAGGCAAAAAAACCATTCCTTATATTCATGACCCTGACTCCCTGTCGTTCAATAGCCTAAGGTTTAAAGGGGGTATACAAACTATGAAGCAGACGATTTCGTCTTCCGACACCGCTGGGTCTAAAGTCGATGTATCTTCGGTGAACGTTTCCTTTCTGATCAATCAACATGACCGCCAGCGGACGGTACAAACGATCGCGCACCGCATCGCCTGCGGGACGGTAAGGTATTTTCCAGGAGCGGTGCAGGCTGATGACCAGCGACCCCACTTCAAACCCCGGCAGTACCACGCCCTTATCCAGACTTTCACCGGTGCCTGTAACGTCCGAAACACCGGGATCGAATGAAATCTTTTCAACGCTCGGGCCATCCGGGATGGCCTGAAATATATAACCTGTCCAGCTGACAAACGACTCGTTCACTTGTTCGCTCTCCCAAAGCAGTGCCGAACAATTGATATCATCGCTCCCGTTGACCGAAGGCAGGAACTCAACGGTGTAAAACTTCATCCATTGACGCGTCATCGGATCCAACACTTTCAACGCCCAGAAATCAACAGACTTAAATACGAGATTGAATGCGGGGTCTGAAGTGACGTCGCCATCCGCCGCGGGCGGGGGCGGTTCCGCTGTGGGAGGAGGAATATCATTGCCCTCGACCCGATGCGGTTCGAACGAATAGTCTTTCGTGTCAAATACAACAAGCGCTAACGGCTCGATCGTTATCCTGTTGAACTCGTCGGCAAACTGGATCGATTCAAACCACGCTTTTGTTTCAGATTGAAACCTGGCATAAAACTCCGTGACCATTCCTGCAGGTGCACGACTTTGCAGATAAAAGGGCTGGACGACGGTGCTCGAACTAATAAGTGACGACTCGGCCGCGGCGAACGTATCCGGCACATCCGCACTGGCCATCGTCCAGGTAGCGAGATCGAAACGATTGGCGAGACTGTGGGTCGCCCACAGTTGCTGCTCTTGCAGTGCGGCCGCTTCAGCGATAGCCTCCTGACCATCAAGCAGGAATGCTATCTCCTGACTGGTAGCTTTATCGACCAGTCGCATCGAAGCCATTTCTGCCGGGCTCAACGGATAATTCACACCGCTGACGTCCATGGTTTGCGTCTCGACCCGGAACGCGAGTTGCTGGCGACCGTTCGGAAGCAACTTCCCGGCATGAAGGTTATATATGTTTGGCACCACCACCTTGAAAACACTCAGCTCACTCCACGTCGGCTCATCGATCAGATCCGACACCTCGATAACGCTATAGCCACAGGCCAGCACCATACCCTCGCGGACGATCTCACATCTGACCACGCTGTTTGACCCGGTATTCTCCAGAGGCGGGCTGAACTCGCCCTGGTCATTGACGCTGCCAGCGCCACTGATCACGTGCCAGCGGCGCTGAAAGCCCGGAAGCATCGTGGCGTCGTCGGTCAGCTTGACGGGAGTCGATTGTCGCGCCCGCGCTACAAAGACGGGATCGATTCGCAGCATGGGTTGCCCATTGGCTATCAAAACTGTGGCAACTTTCCCGTCCGCCCCCCCTGCCTCGATCTGCTGGGCGATCAGTGCCTTGTTTACAGATCGCTCATCGGGGGTGAACAGTGCACCACCTTCGACCTCACTCAGTACGCCGTACTCAGGACTGTGTAACGCCCAGAGCGTTACGGCACCGTCGGAATCAGATGCCTTCAGGGTCACAGATTCAGGGCGTGTTCCACCTGCGACGAGCACCAGGCGTGGCCCGAGTTCCAGTTTCTCGTACACGACCGTCACCAGCGCCGAAGCGACGCGAGGTCTGGCACCACCGTAAGTCGCGATGATCGCGACACGGAGGGATTCGTGGCCCAGCAGGTCCACGCGGGCTGCCGTGTAAACGCCAAGTGGATTGATCTTGCCCTGGCTTTCAAGCGTATGGCTTTCCAGGCCCCGCACCTCCCACCTGTCAACGTCCAATTCCATACCGTCAGCATCCTGCAGCACAAACCGCCGCTGCTCCCCGGCATACAATCTGGTCGTCGATGGGCTGATAGCAGCCTGCGGCGACGCGAGCGTACCGAACAGCACCAGATCGCTCGACACATCGCGCTCCACCTCGACAAACCTGCTCCGCCCAGCGAAGCGCAGGCTGTCAACGATCATCGCAAGCCCCTCGGCAGTCATGCCTCGTGCGTCGCGCGAAAGTGCCAGCGTCACCCCGAACCCAGCACGTTTGTCCGCGCCGGAGGCGTCAGGAATCAGGAATGGAAAATCACTGGTGGGTGGGAAACGTCCGGACTCAGGACGCCCCCTCAATCGCATGAATACCACCAGAGCACCCGCACCGAAGTTTCTGGCCCCCCGCACGTGCGATCCAGGCGCTGGCTGAATGAAAAGCCTGCTGCCCGAAAGCACCTGTGGAGGTAACTTCTGCACAAGAAAAAATGAACTCTGGTGCAGACGAAGATTGTTGAACTTCTGCTCAATAAATTTGGCAACAAGCGCACTGGAGACTTCGTCAGCCCCCGCCACGTTGCAGGTGAAGTCGAATGCTTTTGCCAGATCCAGTGTCACGCCAAGGTCATCATCAAGCTGCAGTTCAGCGACTGCCTGCAGGCTGAAACCCATGGCCTCAGTGATGCGTACATCCTGTGACACTGTGGTGGCGCTGCCTTGCGGGCAGCGCGATATTCGGCAAGTACCGGACACCACCCCAATCGTCACCTGCACGAACTGTTTGTACGCAGACGCACTTGAGATGGACAGAACCGGCACACCCAACTCGATGCGAGACAGATGAATGTTCACGGCCTTGTCTGTCGAGTCGATGTCACCGGAAAACGATGGAAGAAAACTCAACCGCGCATGGCGCTCCAGATACTGAACGAGCAATTGTTCGTTCAGCTCGGAGAAGCTGATGGCCAGAACAGCGCCCCAGCCTTGAGTGACCGAACCGTTGTCGGAAGTCTGTAACCGGTGTTTCAGATACCTGAGGGAAATTGACATGATTCACACTCCGGGCACAACAGGCTGCGCCTGGTCATCGGGTTTGATCGAAAGCGCCTTGACTACGGCCGCAGCCTGTTTGAGCGGCAGGGGCAGAATGATGTGCCCTGCCAACTCTCCGAGGAAATCGTCTTCCCAGGTGGCATAAATCAGGACGAAACAGTCGCCGGCATTGGAAGCGCTGGTGTAGACACCGTTCTGATCAATAGAGCCGGGGCCACCGGCAGGCAATGACCACACGAACCCTTCCTCGTCGGAAGTCTTTGCCGGAATGCGTTCTCCCTTTTTCAAGCTCGTTGTATCGACGCCGCTCAAGACCTCCAGGCGAATTTGCCCTTCGGGAAGCGTTGCATCCTCGACAGGCCTGATCGCGAGCGAAGGCGGCATCTGCTTCACAAGGATCCAGGCCGAACGGGCGTCATTGCCATCGCTGACCGTCACTTCATCCAGCACATAGGTTTTATCTGCCACCCTCGGCCCGGCGGTGTAGATCTGGCCGCCTGCCGGATCAGTCTCGTCAGGCCCGAGGCTGCCGCCACTGGCCGCGTCCTTTTTCTTCCAGACAAGATCTGCGCCACTGACACTTCTGGCCGACAGCCTTACCGACTCGCTGTGATTGCAGACTTCGATCAGAGGGTTCAGGCTGACGCCATGAAACTGGACGGCAATCAGCGTTGTAGCGCGCTCGTTGCCGACAGCGTTCTCTGCGCTGATCAACACCTGATGAAACCGCTGCCCCATCGCCTCGGTATCAGGGGCCTGATACAGGCCTTGGGCACTGATCGTCCCCGGGGCGCCATGACTGTCATCAGGCAGAGTGACAGACCATCGCAAGCCTTCGCGGATGGGCTCAGTCCTCAACTGCAGGCTCGATCCAGCCACAACCACGCCCTGGAGCGCGACAATCCTTAGCGTCGAGGAGTCAGGCCCCATTCGGCCGAACACTGCCAGATCGTGAGGCAGCCTCTTTGCCCGAGCTTGCAATCCGTGCCCGCCGCACAGTTTCAGACCCGACAGGTAGGTTTCACTGCCATCGGCACGAAAATGCGGGGCCAGTCCCTTGAGCAGACCATGTTTGGCCGTGTAGGCAACGAAGCCATTGATCTGTTGCAGTTCTGCGGGCGAAATGTCTGCCAAATGATCTGCCACAGGGGTGACCTGCGCATCATGGTTATAAGGGCAATAGAAATGGCCCTCGATCACATCGTTATCGAATTCACCAGGCGTCAGGTGAAACTCATGCTTGAGGGTGACGTTGAACGTTGCCTCCTGATACGGCTGCCACTCGCTACTGTTCAGCGCCCGGTACCGAAAGTTGAGCGTGCAGGGAAAACCCCAACTGTGAACAGCGTTGCCGTAATCGAAATCAACCGTCAGTGGCTTGTACGTGTCAGAGGCCTGCACACTGAATGCGGAAGACTCGAAAACAAAGTCGGCGCTCTGGTAACTGTCGCCCGCCACGTCGAACGTGCCCGACCGGGCGACCATTGATCTCAGCGGCTCCTTGTCAGGCATTTCGAAAAAGAATTCGGGGCTATTGAGCATTTCCATCACGGCATGGCCAAGCGCGGCCCTGTGGAGCGCGTGAGAGGAAAACACCATCGCCGCCGAATAGTCAGCGCCTGCGTCATTGGGAATCAGATAACGGAAATCCGAGCTGTCATCCGGCAGCCCACCCGCCACGCCATAATCAAGCGTGACAAACAGCAGCAACGCTCCCTTGCCCTGCGCCTCTGCGGTTTGTCGAGAAACACCTTGAGCGTTCTCGAGCTGGGCTCTTGCCTCGATCCTGCGCACCTTCAACAACGGGTTGTCCGTGGCGCTGAATTCGACGATCGGAAACACGCGCGCAGATTCGGAAAGGCTTTGCAACCAACTGTGAAAATATTTGCCCGCCTCGCGCTGCTCAGTCTTCGTGCCGGCAATCGTCAGCTCCGGGCCCTCGCCAAGCGCCAGATCCACAGAAAGGGTATTGGATTCGCTGGCCAGCGCCAGATCCATATCAAGCGCCGGACTGTTAAGCGGCTCATAGGCCGATATCCGCAGTACCTCGTTCTGACCATACTCTCGGGCCAGAATAGTATGCAGGCCACCGACCATCGACACTCGCCATGCCAGTGGTGCATGTTCAAGCGAGGCCTGCCTGAGTGAAAGGCCTGGCGGCCCTGATACGAATCCCGAGAAAAAGTGCGAGATGTTGGTGTCGAGGATGGAGACGCTTCCGTCGGGTACGGTTGGCGTCACGCCATTCTCGAGGTTGAGCTGGTAAATGCCCTTCAGGCCCTCACTGACCTGTCGAGTATCCAGCGCTATCACATTATCCCAACCTCTCAACCGGGTCGTGTCCCTCAACCACACCAACAGACTGTCCATTGAATAACCCGCCATGACATCACCTCCTGTGATATCCGTGTGCATCTTGTTTACAAACTACCGTCAATTGCTTTGCTGAATACATTGCGAATCGTGAAGGCAGCCTTGACCCACTTTAGCGTTCACGCAAAGGCAACGGCAGAATGATATGCCCCTCGAACGCCCCCAGGATCGGGTGCTCCCACCTTGCGAAAATCAGAACAAATCGTTCGCTGGATTGCGGATCACTGAGGTAGGTGCCGGTTTCGCTGATTGACCCGGGCCCGTGCGCCCCGATTGACCAGTTAACGACCTGATCGGGCGGCAAGGGTTTGCCATTGGCGAACGCCAACAAATGGATGCTGTCTGCGGTAAGCCCCGCCTCTTCATGTTTGATCACCAGGCCTGGCGGCTTCTGTTGCACCAGCACCCAGGCCGATACGCAGCCGTCGACGCCTGTCACGACAACCTCATCCAGTACGTAGGTTTTACCTCGTACGGCCGGCGCCGCGAGATAGGCGCGATTGCCGTTGTGATCACTGCCTGGTTGCTCGCTGAATTGCAGCTCTCCACTTTCGCCTTCGACAAAATTGTCAATGCGCCATTCCAGATCACCGCCGCCAAGGGCACCGGCAGCCAATTCCACGCTAGCCAGGGCATCGCAGACCTGAATAAGCGGATTGACGGTCAGCGCATTGGCCAGCACGGTAACCAGCGCCGAGCTGGCATGCCCGGTGGCCGGATCCGTGGCGGTGACCCTGATCCGGGTGAACGACTTTTCAAGCGAGCTGGCTTCCGGCGCGTAATACTTGCCCACCCCACTGATCGCACCAAAATCTTCGGATTCTCCGTACAGATTTTCGATACTCCATTGCACATCCACCTCGGGTGGATCGGTCGTGAACTTCATGGAGCTGTCAGCCGCCATCAGGTGCTCCTGAGGCGTCACGACAAAATCGTCTGCCACCGCAGCCACACGACCGACCGATAGGAAATCCCGAGGTGCACGCAACACATCGCTGGTGACGGCGCGATTGAAATTGAGCTGGACGCTTTCACGGATGAACCCGCTGACTTGCACACTCGCATTGAACGTGCTTTCCAGGATGTCCGTAATCCTTGTGATGAACAGCGCCCGGCTGCTGGTCGAGGCAGCATAACCTGCTGCCATAATCAAAGTCATAAGCGCGAGAGAAGGGGTCGGGGCACCGGGTTCGATGCCGATATCCTGGTCTGAACTGCTTACGTCCAGGTTGAGCTCGGGCTTGAGGATCAATTCGCCGGTTTCATCGTTGAAACTGTACTGGACAGTCACGTCAATCGAGATTTTTTCCGCGAACACAATCGGCGGAAACTGTATGCCTTTCAGCTCAAGCATATTGGCAATCGTGAGGCTGTCCTTCCACTTCAGCAGAACACGGTTACGTCCGGCCAGCTCCAGAACCATCGGCTGCGATCGCGCAATATCAACCTGCGCACCGTTCCAGTAAATGTGGGGAGTCACCAAAACACCGTCGACCCTGCTTGGGAGAAGATCCTGACTGGAGGTCGGAAAATTCAGCAAACCACTGGTTGCAGTAGCATTGATCACGACGCCGTCAGCGTTTTGCTTATAGTCAAACTTGGCGGCCTCGAAGCGCGCCTTGATGGCCTCTGCCACCGTTTCAACGTAACGCGCGGCGTCAAAGGCTCGCTCAGCTTCGAGCAGGACGGTGGCTGAATAGTCCTTGTCCTGATCATTCGGGATCAGATACGCATACTCGACCGGAATATCTCCGCCCTCCGAGCTGCCCTCCATCCGTATGAACACCAGAAGAGCCCCGTCACCAAAGCTCGCCGCACGGCCATCGCGCGCAGCCATGGGATCGGACTGCGTACGCAGCTTGAACGACGCCGGCACCAGCAACGGGTTGCTGTTCTTCTGAATGACACCCAGTGTCCAGATCCGCTGTGAGTCGGGCAGCTTGTTGAAGAGCTCGCTGAAAAAATCACCGCCCAGCTTTCGCTCATATTCGGTGTCTGCAAACGACAGCGTGAAATTGTCACTGTCCTTGAGGTCCAGTCGCACCCGACCGTCACTTTCGACAAGACCAGGAACCTGATCGAGTTGCAGGTCAAGCGTCAACTCAGGCCCCTGCAGCGGGTCGATGTACACCGCCTTTTCGACCTGCCAGACATCGACGTTGTTGTGAAGCGTGAACTGCGTTCCGCTGTAAATGGAACATTTCAAGGTCGCGCGTGAGCGACCAAGGTCATCATTGGTAAAGGCCAGACGTGGTGCATCGAGGATGAAATCGTGAATGCTTTCCTTCCACACCCCGTTCACTGTCGACACTTCACCGCTGATGGGCGGCAGGTAAGTGTCGCTGTCGAAACGGGCGGTATATTCCTGTAATAACAGATCGTTGATCTTGCCCCGTGCCATGGCACAGATGGCGCCCCACCCCCACATGACGTTGCTGTCGGGTTTGGCCATCCATTGCACGAGCCCCTCGAGGGAAGGATCATTGAGCAGCGATTTCTGACCCATTTCTTCCTCTTCAATGCCCACGCTCAGCAACCCCAGCTCGTCAGGGAAGTCTTCCAGCGGAAGTGGCAGGATGATGTGGCCTTCGATGTCGCCAAGAAATGCATCGTCATACGAGGCAAATATCAGGACAAACCGGTCATCGGTACCTTGAGGTGCGGTATAGATGCCCTCTGCATCGAGAGAGCCCGGACCTTCCAGCGGCAGACGCCATGAGACAGGCATGGCCTCGTCGCTGTCGAAGAAGGCTCGCAGACGTATCTGCCCGGCGGACAGGTTGACGTCCGGGAACGGTCTGACTGTCAACGGTGACACTATCTGCCTGACCAGCACCCAGGCAGAACGCGTCTCGCCTGCGCTGCTGACCTGCAGTTCATCGATCACATACGTCTTGTCCGGCACTCTTGCCGCCGCGACGTAGCTGCAATCGTGGCCAGGCACCTTACCGGGTTCCAGCGTACCGCTTTCCCCCGCCACCGGGTTGCGCACCGTCCACTGCAGCGCTGCATCGTCCAGTGCGCCGCCCGCCAGTTCCACGGTTTCGCCGGCGTTGCATACCTGAATCAAGGGACTGATGTTCAACCTGTGTTCCAGTACAGTGACAAGCGCAGCGCTGCTGTGCCCGTTGTGCGTGGCGACCACCCTTATGCGATTGATCGCGGGGCCTGACGTTTCAGCGCCAGGTGCCTTGTACAGCCCTGCAGAATTGATGCTGCCCAGGCCTGCACCGCCGCCTGCCGGGTCCTCCAGTGACCAGATCACACCTGCGACACCGGGTTGGGTGCTGAACTGCTGACTGCCTCCTGCCGCCATTATCGGCTGCAAAGGATTGATGACGAACGTCGTCAGGGTCGGGTTGACGCGGCCAAAAATGACAACGTCACGAGGGATGTGCAGGCTCTGGCTTTCGATGAACTGGTCAGCCCCCACCTTGATGTTGTCCTTCAGGAAGGCTTCGGCACCGGTCCCGGCCGAAAAGGTGGTTTCAAACATCGGATCGATGCTTTCGCTGACTGTTTCCAGAAATGCGTAGTGAACGAGGTCGAGTATCACCTGCTCGATAAAACTCCAGAACCAGCCCGTCCGGCGAGCCAGATCAAGGTCAGCGGGGGCAACGTATGTTTTATCGAGCGTATAAGCCGTTCTGGAGAACGTGAGGCCTTGCAGTTCATAAGTGGCGTCGAGCCTTAGGGACACACCAAAGGTGATGCTGTCCTCCTCGGACTGATCCTCTGCCGACATACGCATTGTCGCTGAGGCTGCCGAAGACCAGGTGATATGAATGCTGGTGCCCTCGATGCCCAGTACGAGCGGCTGCTCGACCGTGGCAGGGAACTTCATTTTTTCAATGACGCAAACCACCACATAACCCGTGTCCGGATCGGTTTGCTCGATCGTCATGGGCGGCACGCTCAATTCTCCGGAGGTCAGCTTCGCTTCTGCGCGTGAACTCTGTGCATCGTAGGCAAACGAAAATGCCTGGCCGCCGAATGCTTTCTCGATAGCAGCGAACAAGGCAAAGGGGGTTGTGGCCTGGTCAAAAAGTACCGTGGCCGAATACTGCTCCCCGACATCGTCAGGAATGAAATAGGGGTAATCAGCCGGAAAGTCGTCTCCCCTGTCCTGACCCGCCATGTTGATGCACACAAGAACAGCGCCGTCGCCATCATTATCCCGCTCCGCTGCCGGGTTTTTCTGCGCACGCAGCGTAAAGCCATCCGGCGTCATCAGCCCTCCACCTTCGCCGCCTATACTGCCCAGCTCCAGGATACGTTTGTCATCCGGCTGTCCTTTGAACCAGTTTTGAAAAATCTGCCCGATCCTTTTTTGCTGCTCTTCAGTGTCGGCTCCCATAAACCTGAAGTCATCACAGTTCCTGAGGTCCAGCAGGATGCGACCGTCGTCGTCCACGTCTCCCGACGCAGTTGTCAGGTCCACGTTCAGCAGTACTCTGGGGGCGGTCAAGGGGTTGATCGCCGTGACTTTCTGGATATGCCAGCCCTGAGTCTCGGCAACGAGCAAGAGCCAGGAACCGGCTGTGACCGGACAGCTCAGGCTTGCATGATCGTGCTCGGCCCTCTCGAACGATAACTGGGGCGCATCCAGCAAAAAACCGCTGAGGATGTCTTTCTGCTTGCCCGGAATCGTGTCAACCGCTGCATCGATACGAAACCCGGTATCAGCGGTATGGCTGGCAATGTGATTCTGCACCAGCACCTCATTGAGCTGCTTGCGCGCCAGTACTGCAATGCATCCCCAGCGATGCATCACGTCGTTTTTGCTGTCGCGCATCCATGACACGAGACCTTCCAGCGAACTGCCATCCATAGCGATTTTCTCCCAGCCAAACGTCAGGCGTTGAATCAGTCGAGCACACTGAAGTCGATAAAGGGGAAGGTCACGTAGGTCGCCCCGTCATCAAAGCTGACGGCAACCGTAACCCTGTTGGTCTCGCTGTTTCTCTTCAGGCGCGCCAGAAAATCCTTGGGAAGGATTACCGATACCTCTCTCGCCTGATACTCCGTAGGGGTAACGGGTTCGGCAGCCCCCGTACGAATGTCGATTCTTTCTTCCCCTCCTGCCTGCAATACGCCTATGGCCTTGACCTGTACGCGCTGGCCCTGCGCCATATAGACCCATGAGGCCAGATCAAGCCCGGCGCCCTTCGCAGGCACGCTGCCCAATGGAATTCGCGCATCAGTGGCAGGTGGACGCTTGATCTGGATCACTGGCCAGCCTTCCTTGATCCCTCTGACTTCCAGATCGAATATTTTCGACATTCCCGAGGGTTGCGAAACAGGCTTGACCTCGTAATAGACACTGACATGCCGCCCCATGTTGGCAGGCACGGCAGAGGCAGGGATATCGAAGGAACGGGGATCACCTGGTAAAGGAATGGCAATGAAGCTGCCGGTGTTGCCGTACCCGTCCCAATGCATTTGCACGGTATCGTCGACACCGATGAAGGCGCTGTCCGGAATACGGACACGTGCTCCACGAACAAGGCTGGATGCAAAGATATGCCCCGCCACGCCGTTTTCGATCACGCCGTCGATAATGGCATCGTCGATCTCCGGCGGCGGTAGATCGAGGGGTTTGCGGATCATTACTTTGTGTGCAATGGCGCTGCCCGCCTGGCCTTCACGCGCGTACTGCCATGTAAACTCGATTTCCTTGCCGTTGTTCTGCAACAACCATTGATACGAAAGATCGAACTGCAGCACGCCGCTGTCGAGATTCGAACGATCAGTACGCAGGCTCTGTGCCTCTTGTTGCACACCGCTTGCGTACAGCACCACGCCGTCGTCGATACGCATGCCGGGATAGGGCTCGATGACCAGTGTGAGGCCGTCGGGAAAGGAGTTGGGGTCCAGCGAGCCACCGCTGAACCCTTCAATCGTCAACGCGGGCAGCATAGGTTGCGAAGGAGCGACGACAGACAGCCTCTGAATGAGCGACACCGTCGGTTGCGTGGGTGTCGCATAGTCGACGCTGTAGTGCATGAAAAAAAAACCGTCTTCGATCATCGACAGCTCGGTCACACCGATGACCCACAGCAACGTTTGCCCCACATCCGCCTCGGTCACCTCTTTTGACTGAACGAGGGAGATCAGGCAAAAATCCTCAACCAGGTAAAGGTCGAGCGTGAGCGTGACCTTGTCACCCGCAAGCATGGCGCGATAAGGCGGCGTCACGATCGAAATGGTATCGATCTTTTCCAGCAGCGCAGGATCGAGGTGCAGGTCATGAGACTCCTTGCACTGCGCGACTGCCAGGGCAGGCAACATCATCGACCGCTCGCCGACGTAGAAAAACAGCCGCGCGGACTCTTCGCCCGGATCGTTCGGCTGGGCGGGATCGAGGAGCCGATAGGAATAAAACACCCAGCCCTGATCCAGCGCCTTGAGCAACGCATTATCAATCTCCAGAAGCATGCCTTCGGGCCCTGGATTGATGACCTGCTGCATATCTGCAAAGAAATCCACAACCTCTCCTGCAGCCCCGCAGCCTCGCCAGTTAGGGTAGAAAAAATCACCGTCAGCGATGCCCGGATAACTGACATACGTCGTCAGGGCAGCGGTGCCCAACCTGGCCAGATCGATGTAATTGCCAGGCTGTTGCAGGTCAGGCACCTTTGGCGCAGGCAGATTGCGGGTCATATCGGATGGCTCCTGTCGCATTCGTACTCGACTCAAGAACGAAACGCTGCGGGCATCAGGCTCACGACAGCGGGTGGAGCATTTCTACCCCGTGCCCACTGCCCCGCCTACTCGCACAATTGCTAGGTTGCCAGCCTGCGGAGGATTGTTAGGGTTAATACGAGCCTGGCTTCAGCACTGCAGGCTCAATAATGCCCAGGCGCACGGATCAGAGATTGTCAGGCGTCCGCGCACTCGTCTCTTCGCCGATCAAAGAGGTCCGCCTCCATGCCTGCAGCCACCAGTTCCGTGCATTCCAAAGCGCTCAGTTTCATGAGCAACCTGAAAAGCGGTGTCGATCCGCGCACCGGGCTTTACAACGTATCGATCGATCTGCCCGAGTTGAAATGCAATGACTTGCGCGGTCCGGACATCAAACCCACGCTGTCTTACAGCCCCTTGAATACCCTGGACAGTGGCTATGGCTACGGCTGGACCCTCGAACTTTCGCACTACGATATCAGTCGGCATATTCTGTCTCTAAGTACCGGTGAAACGTACCGCATCGATAACACGGACGGCGCCGAGCTGCTGGCGACGGAGAAAAAACTGGATACGTTTCACTTCTACAGGATCGATCAAAAAAGCTTTCGTGTGGCACATAAATCCGGACTCACGGAACTGCTGACCGTGCACAGCGCCGGCGACTCCCAGGTTGCCCTCGTCACCCGGATCATTGCGCCCTCCGGGCACAGCGTGCACCTCAGTTATTCCGCTGCGGGCAACAGTCAGTTCAGGTTGAAAGAGATCACGGATGACGCCGGTGAAAGACTGCTTGCCGTGTCGCGCAGCGATAACATGGTGAGCATTGATCTCTACCCTGACTCAGGCACGGATGGCCAACTGACCGATTACAAGCTGATCCTCGGTTACAGCGATAACCGCGTGAAACGCGTTGTTTTGCCTACCGATAATGAGGCGAGCTGGGAGTTCGAATATGATTACAGCCACGAACAGCTGTGCATCGTGTCTGTACGCACGCCGACGGGTGGAAGGGAATTCCTGAGCTACCATGACGCTGGGCACACATTTCCTGCCAGTGCCCATCGTACCGCTCTGCCCAGAGTTACCCATCACCGGACTGAACCGGGGTTTGGTCAATCTGCGGTCGATGTGGAATACATCTACAGCGACAAGAACTTCCTGGGTGCCGGTCTTACCATAGCCTGGGAAAACGACGGCCTGGACAACCTGTTCAAAACCCTCCAGGACTACGACTACGTCTGCACTGAAAGCCTGTGTATCGATGACAAACCCGCACGCACTGTTCAGCGCACCTTCAACCGGTTTCATCTGCAGACGCTGGAAGTCACCTCCCAGAACAACCATACCCAGACGTTACGTACGGACTACAACATCAGACCGGGCCTGCCTTTTGACCAGCAACCCATCGATTGCCAGATGCCCCGCGAGATCACTACAGAGTGGACCGTGTCGGGTGAGTCGGCGATACGCAAGGAGACAGTCACCCACACCTACTACCCTGACGGCAACCTGCAGACCAAGACACGTGCGGACGGAGTCGTCGAACACCTGACGTGGTATCCAGCGCAAGGCGAGAGAAGCCCGGACGGCAGCGAGCTCTGCCCTGCCAACCCCAAAGGTTTTGTCAGTCAGTTGAAGGAAAAGACTATTACACCCGCGAAGTCCAGTCAGGATGGCGCTCCGACGTTGAGTACGCGTTACACCTATACAGCGCTGCCTGCGCTGGAGGGCAGCAACATGCCTGAATGGATCGTGCCGGTCACCGAGACGATGGTGCACCTGAACGCTGACGGCAACGGTAATGAGCTGGAGCTGCAGCGGACCCGCAAAGAGTATTTTCACGCTCTGGAGGAACCATTTTCGCATGGTCGCACCCAGCGTCAGACTCAAACCTTGAATAAAAAATCGACCTCTATCACCTACGATTACAAAAAAATCACGAGTGAACAGACGGGCCTGCAAGCCTTGCAGACCAAACAGTGCCTGAGCAACGATTTCGATAACGCCACCAAGACGAGCCTGCGCCAGCAGTCACTGCAGACGGCACTTGAGCAAATGAGCCTTGCCGATGGTGTGAAGATTCACTACAAGTACGACGTTCTGAGAAGAGTGATTCTTGAAACGACTGCGCCAGGCACGCCACTCTTCGAGGCCAGCCGTTCTTACCAGTACACCTTGTGCGCGGGACCTGAAGATCAGGCCGAACAGGTCATGACCGATGCACTGGGTGTAAAGACCTGTACCCGAGTGGACGGAATGGGCCGGATCATCTTCGAGGCTCGGGACAACCTCGACAGCAATAACCCCCAGGCCCTGAAGCAAATATATTCGGCCTGCTACGACGCCTGGAGCAACATGCTCACAGAGACCGTGTACGACCACCGCGACAATGATCAACCGCTCGTTCTCACCAACCGTTACCTGTATGACGACTGGAACCAACAACGCTGCGTTATCGGCAGCGATGGTGTGCAGACCCATCAGTTGTTCGATCCCGTCGGCAGCGCAGAATCCGCCAGCCCCATTCTGCGCAGCTGGGTTCAAAGCGCCGGGCCGGAACCGCTCATTACCGGTCGCCAGGAAACCTGGCTGAACCTGTTCGGCAAACCGGACCGCATCATCAGCCAGAACGGCGATGGAGAGACAGCCAGCACTCAGACCTTTTTATACGATGGTCTGGGACGCTGTACGAAGCAGACCGATCAACTGCAGCAGGAAACGTTGTACCGCTACGATGCATGGTCGCGCATGATCACAACAACGTTGCCCGACACCAGCGTGGTCGAACGCAGTTACGCCGTGCACAGTTCTGCCGAGTTGCCGGAAAAAATTGAAGTCATTCACGCCGACGGCACGACCCGGACGCTGGCAGGTGAGCAGGTATTCGACGGGCTGCAGCGTCTGACGCAGACCCGGATTGGCAACCGGACCGAGACCTTCACTTACGAGGATAGCCGATCACAGATCAAGGCAAGAACAACCGGCAAAACCGACACGATACAGTTCACTTACGACCCGACACTGACGCATCAGGCCCTGACCAGCACTGCGCCGGATGAAAGGGCCCGCTTCGAATACCACGACAAGAGCGCCCGCCTGCTGCTTGCAGAGAACGAACAGGGTAAACGCACCTACCTCTATGACGCGCTCGGCCGCCTGCAGCGTGAGGCATGGACCGATAAGCAGGGCAACGACTGGACAACCTTTCACGAGTCGTCATCAAAGGGACGCCCTATAAAACGTAGCGAGCAGATTCCCGGCACGACCCTGTCTATCGACACAACGTATGACTATGACACGCTCGGTCGAATCGCAACGCTGGAGCAGGGCAATCTTGTTGCAGAGTTCGGCTACGACGACTTGGGTCGCGTTCAGCTGATATTGACGACCGACATCAACGCATCGACCGTGTTAAGCACGGCACTTGAATACGATGATCAAGGAAGGGAAACCCTCAGAACGCAGTGTTTTCCCGACCAGCCCGCGCGCTACATTCGTCAGGAATGGCAAGCGGACAATCTGCTCAAGAGCCGACATCTTCACCTGAACGACGGAACCAGTCTGCTGCTTGAAGAGTTCAGGTACGACGCCAGGGGACGTCTTGACGATTACCGTTGTTCAGGCGCCACGCTCCCCAAAGATGTCATGGGTCGCGAGATCACGAAACAACAGTTCAGCTTCGATGCTCTGGACAACATCACGCTGAGCAAAGCCGAATTTGCCGATGGCAAGCTCGAACTCGCCATGTTCTCGTATGACACTCATAACCCCTGCCAGCTGACAGGTATTGCGTACATGCCTGCAAGGGCAACACCGAATCCGTCGTTCACCTACGACCTGAACGGCAACCAACTCAATGACGAGCGAGGCCAGAAGCTTGAGTACGATAGCCAGAATCGTCTGGTGGGTGTTCATGGCTCCGAGGGCGAGCCAGTCAGCGCCTATGCGTATGACGGTCATGATCACCTCGTAACCTCCAGACACGGCAGCGCCAGTGAAACGCTGCACTTCTATCAGGGACATCAGGAAAGCAGCCGTGTCCAGGACGGTCACCGCACCCAGCACCTTTATCTCGACGAGCAACCACTGGGCCAGCAGACGACGGACGACCCGCAAAAAACACTGCTGTTGCTCACCGACGCCAACCGGAGTGTGCTTGGTGAATTTCAGCAAGACACGTTGAGAACGGCGGTCTACAGCGCCTACGGGGAGCAGCCGTCGGACCAACCGCTTCTCGCACTTCATGGGTTCAACGGCGAATCGCGAGAGGCATCCACCGGCTGGTACCTGCTGGGTAACGGCTACAGGGCGTACAACCCTGCCCTGATGCGTTTTCACAGTCCGGACTTCATGAGTCCATTCAGCGAGGCCGGGGTCAATCCTTATGCCTACTGCCTGGGCAACCCCATCGCCCTGCGTGACCCCACCGGCCACGACGCAGCCAACCAGAGTGGCCGGTTGCGTCGACCGGATGAAAATGTGGTGCCGGGAAGTTCCGCTGGTGGTGGTTTTGGAGTGGTGGACTGGGTGATGCTGGGTGTGGGCGTCGTATTCACCATAGCGGGTGCCTACGCGACAGTTGCCAGCTTCGGAGCAACCGCGCCGGTAACGGTTCCTGTCTCGGTAATGGGGATCTCGATGAGTGCCGCATCAGCCTCGACAATAGCCACCGGGATGCTCGCTCTGGGTACGGTGGTGCAGGCTGCGTCAACTGCGGCCAGCGCATATGGCGCTGCTACCAACAACAATACCTGGCGCGCAGCAGGCCTGTACGCGGGTCTGGCATCGATACCTCTCTCATTCGGCGGCGGTGCAATCGCCTCCACAGTGAAAAGTACCGTCAA
Organism: Pseudomonas viridiflava; assembly: GCF_900184295.1. Taxonomy (NCBI): domain Bacteria; kingdom Pseudomonadati; phylum Pseudomonadota; class Gammaproteobacteria; order Pseudomonadales; family Pseudomonadaceae; genus Pseudomonas; species Pseudomonas viridiflava. The sequence goes on along the minus strand of NZ_LT855380.1, from coordinate 2,205,826 downwards.
AGCGGCTCTTGGGCCTGCGGCAGCCGCGCAGACGGCAGCTAGAAGCAGCTTATCGTCAAGCGTCGCAGTTATAGCAGCGAGTGAGTCGAACGCGGGAGGCGCTGCGTCGAGAACCTCGAACGGCCTGAGAAGCACTCTCGACGATTTCATCACTCTACCAAGAGCTGCCCTTAAACCTCAGTTCATGGCGATTAACGTAGACATGAGCGCTTCAAGGCTGCACACGCTGCCGATAAAAGTGTCAGGCAGTAACCCCGGTGTCAGCGGTGCGCGGACCGCAGCCAGCGCCAATCGAGCCGCTCAACCGGTACTGAACAACGTGCCAGCCATGGCAGTCACAGGTCAGAATATCCAGCCGACATTCGTCATCGCAGAGCAGTTTCCGGCGAACGGCAAACTGAACTATGGGATCAGAATGATTGGATACAACTGATGTGACGCAACGCTACGGGCTTGCTGTGACATGAAGCCTACCCAGTGAGGGCATGATCACATAAAAGGTGGAATGGCCGGAGTGCTCTGAGCGAGCACTTCCGCCTGCTCAAAACCTCACTACAGATTACTCTTGAAACAACTTCTAATAATCGATGTTGCCCTGCCACCATTACAAAAACTGCAGTTACACCCCCATCACTGCAACGACCCACAACTTCCAGGCCGCCTTGTTTTTAAACGAGAAATATCCACATACAAAAAGAAATAGAAAACCCCGTCACATGCCATTTATTTCCCTTTAAAAAATCATCAGGAAAGTTCTTACAGGCACAGTCATCAACCAAGTAAGACTCGCCCCTTTATCAATCAAATTTCCCGCACTAGAATCCCGCCCCGTCATGACACGCAATAAAAACGCCATACCGTTTGATATAAACAGATACATATAACGCAAAAAACTTTCGACACTTCACCTCGCCATAAGGTTCTTACCGTGAAAAAAACAGTATCCGCACTGGGCCTGACCGTGGCCGCCGCACTTTACGCAGCGTCGGCATCGGCCAATACCGGCACCATCAACTTCGAAGGCAAGATCACCAGCAGTACCTGCCCGATTGAAGTCGTCAATCCCGGCGACGGCGCAGTGGGCAATCTGGTGAAAATGGGTTCGGTCGACGCCAGCCGTTTTACCAGCGTGGGCCAGGAATACAGCGGCAAGCGATTTGCCCTGCGCATCGACGATAAAGGCAGCTGCGGTCTGACCGGCGTCGATGACGTCGCCAAGGTGACATTCAACGGTACTGCTGACACCTCTGGCAGCTATTTCGGTGTTACCCCTACCTCGGATGGAGCGACCGGCGTGGCCATCGTGATCAAGGACCACACCGGCGCGGCTGTTGCCCCCGGCGCGGAATCTGCCGAGTACCCGCTGATCAAGGACGGCATCACAGACATGGTATTCGATGCCTACTACCGCTCGACCGCTGCCACAGTCACTGCGGGTACGGCCTCGGCAGACGTGCAGTTCGTCGTTGCAATCAACTGATCTGCCCGCTGGCTTCCGACATGGTCGTCCACGCACCATCCACCTGAAACATCGTCAATGCATCCAGACCTCCTGAGGTCTGGATGCACAAGGTAAATCCAATGATCGGCGTAACCCGTCAGCAGGTTTTTCCAGGCCGTGCACGTGCGCTTTGCGTGGCTTTGCTCATGCTCACCGCTTTCATGCACGAAGCTCGTGCGGCATTGACCGTCAATGCAACTCGCGTGGTATTTGCCAGCGACAAGCGCAGCACTTCGGTCATCATTTCCAACCCGAGCAATCGACCTTTCGCCGTTCAGACGTGGGTCAACACCCAGGCGGACGACGCCACCTCACTCGTGCCGTTTGCCCCCTCACCTTCGCTGTTTCGCCTCAACCCCGGCAAGGAACAGCAGGTGCAGATAAACGGCCTGCCCAATGATCTGCCCGATGATCGCGAATCGCTGTTTTTCTTCAACGTCCAGGAAATCCCACAGGCCGACGCGTCACAAGGCAACGTACTGAACATCGCACTGCGCACACGCCTGAAACTGTTCTATCGGCCTGCGCAGCTCAAGGACAACCCCATCTCGCGGCTCAAGGATCTGCAATGGTCGATCAGCAGTCTGGAGGGAAAAACCTACCTGACTGCCGCCAATCCGACGCCTTTTCACGTGTCGTTCATCCGTCTGGAAGTCAATGGCAGCGGCAAGACTGAAAAGCTCAGGCAGGCCACCATGCTCGCCCCCTTTTCGACCCAACGTTACCTGCTGGATGAAACCTACGCGACACCAGGCGTGCAAGTGGTGTTTTCGGCTATCAACGATTACGGCGGTTACAGCACGCCACAGACCGCCCCTGCCTTGCTGACACCCTGAGTCGGCCTTTTTTGGATTCACCTCCAGGACATTGAAAATGAAGCTATTACCCGAATCCGGGCTCATACCGGTGCGCCTGCGTTTCATGCGCCTGTTATTGGTATGCGGAAGCGGTGCCCTGGTCCTGAAGCCGAGCTCCAGTGCTGCGGCTACGCTCCAGTTCCAGTCAGGCTTCCTGCGTCAGGGCCCCGGTTATTCCAGCGATGCCGGCGTACAGGCGCTCGATTCGCTCACCGACACTCAGGATCTGGTCCCGGGAAACTACTGGATAGAGATCTACGTGAACACGCGCTATTTCGGCCAGAGACAAATCCGTTTTATCCAACGGCCGACGGACGAAGGTCTCGTGCCCTGTTTCTCCAGCCCAATGCTGGAACAGATGGGGCTTCGGGTTGAAAGCCTTGCCGAACCTGCCTTGTTGCAAGAGCAGTGCGTCGACCTGCTGCGACTGGTCCCGGGATCACAAATCGAATTCGACGGCGGCAGGCTCCAGTTGTCACTCTCCGTCCCGCAGGTCGCCATGCGCCGCGACATGATCGGCCAGGTCGATCCAGCCCTCTGGGATCATGGTATCAACGCTGCGTTTTTCAGCTATCAGGCGTCAGCTCAGCAAAGCACCGCAACCCATACCGGAAGGCGCAACAGCGCTGACCTCTACCTCAATAGCGGGATCAATCTGGGTGCCTGGCGACTGCGCAGCAATCAAAGCATACGCCACGATGAAGAAGGAGGCCGCCAATGGAAACGGGCCTACGCCTATGCACAGCGGGATCTGCCAGGTACTCATGCGAACCTGACCCTGGGCGAGACCTATACCGCAGGTGACGTCTTCGCAAGCGTGCCGATAGAAGGGGCGCTCATCAGGACCGATCAGGAAATGCTGCCGGATGCGCTTCAAGGCTACGCACCGGTGATCCGTGGTGTTGCACAAAGCCGCGCCAAACTGGAAGTGCTTCAAAACGGCTATCCGATCTATTCAACCTACGTCAGTGCGGGCCCCTATGTGATTGAAGATCTGACCACAGCAGGCAGCGGCGAACTGGAAGTCGTGCTGACCGAGGCCGATGGGCAGGTCCGGCGCTTTATCCAGCCCTACGCCACGATCAGCAATCTGCTGCGCGAAGGCGTATGGAGGTACAGCGCTGCGCTCGGACGTTACAACGGCGCTCGGGACAGCGAACAGCCCTGGCTGTGGCAAGGCACTTTGGCCATGGGTATCGGCTGGAACTCGACGCTTTATGGTGGCTTGATGACCAGTGATATCTATCACGCCGGAGCGCTCGGAATATCAAGGGACATGGGACAGCTGGGTGCCCTGGCCTTCGACCTCACCCATTCGCGTGCCGATACAGACCGGCTTGATGAGAACAGCGTGCAAGGCATGAGTTATGCGATCAAATACGGCAAGGCATTCGCGACCGACACAAGCCTGCGTTTCGCGGGTTATCGCTACTCCACCGAAGGGTATCGGGACTTCGACGAAGCTGTGCGCCAACGCGACCAGAGCAACACGTTCAGCGGCAGCAGACGCAGCCGTCTGGAAGCGTCCATTCATCAACGGATCGGGTCACGCAGCAGCCTCGGCATGACGCTGTCACAACAGGACTACTGGGGTACCCGGAGTGAGCAACGCCAGTATCAATTCAACTTCAACACTCGATATGCCGGCATCACCTATAACCTGTATGCCTCGCAATCGCTGAGCGAGGGGCGCAATCGCAACAGCGATCGGCAAATCGGTCTCAGTCTGTCAATGCCTCTGGACATCGGTCATTCCAGCAATGTCACGTTCGATACGCAAAGCAGCGGCAGCCGTCACAGTCAAAGAGCGAGCCTGAGTGGCAGCCTTGACGATAACCGCCTCAGCTACCGAACCAGCCTGAGCAGTGACGACGGGCACCAACGCAGCGTCGGGCTTTCGGCAGGCTACCAGGCCGCTTTCGGCAGCGTTGGTGCAGGCGTCACTCAAGGTACCGGTTATCGCAGCACATCGATCAACGCCAATGGCGCCGTTCTGCTCCACGCCGACGGCATCGAGCTGGGACCCAATCTGGGCGACACCATTGCGCTGGTGCAAGTGCCTGGCACGCCAGGTGTCGGCATTCTCAACGCCACAGGGGTCGAAACAAACCGCCAGGGCTACGCGTTGGTCCCCTATCTGCGCCCCTACAGGTACAACCAGATTGCTCTGCAGACCGATCAGCTCGGCCCGGAAGTCGAAATCGAAAACGGCAGCGCTCAAGTGGTTCCCACACGAGGGGCCGTGATCAAGACCACCTTCGCTGCCCGTACGGTCACGCGACTGATCATTACCGCCCGGACCGCCGGGGGTCAGCCTTTGCCATTCGGAGCCCGGATCAGCGATGCAACCGGAAAGCCGCTGGGAATTGCCGGCCAGGGTGGACAGGTCCTGATCGCCACTGACGCCCGACCGCAGACCCTTGACGTGCGCTGGGGCGAACAAGGCGAGCCGCAATGCCAACTGCACATTGATCCAGCAAGCATGCCGCAGACCGATGGCTATCGCTTGCAAGAGCTGACCTGCACCTGATCGCCACGCAACCGACACCGTCAAACCGCCCGCCGCCAAGGAATACTTGATGAACGACCCAATGAAGCGCCTGACACGGGGCCTGATCGCCCTTGGTGTCCTCTACGGTGCCAGCGTCCAGGCACAACCGCAAAAGCAAAACCCCAACAACGATTGTTACTGGGTTTCTACCCCTGGAATCAAAGACTTCCGTCGCGACATCGGCACGCTGTATATCCCCCGGGATGCACGCATCGGCAGCGTTATCGGTACGGTGGACATGAGCGCGAGAAGCACTGATCTTGCCAACCTGCACGCCGCCTGTGGCAACAACGGCACGGTGCTTCTCGAATTCAACGCGGTCGCAACTGCACCGATCTTTCCGGGCGTAATCGACCCGATCAATGGTGAAGATGTAACCGGCAAAATATTGCAAACCAATATTCCAGGCGTCGGTGTCAGGATCAAACTGGGTTATCCGTTCACTACCCCGTTTGGCCCTTGCGCCAATTGCTTCTTACCGGTGGGGGGAAATCCGACGGTGCCCTACCTCGGGATCAACGACCACCAGCAGATGCTGACTTCGCTCAGCATGACGTATCTGACTAATGTGATAACACTGGTGAAGACCGGACCGATCCCGCCTGGCCCGCATCAACTGGACGGTGGCGAACTCTGGTCCGGCAGCGTCACGACGCTGGGCAGGATCATGAGATACGGACTGGTCGGCACCATCATCCAGGCTCAGTGCACTGTAGGCAGCAACCCGGTCAGTGCAGATCCGGTACAACTGGGTGAATGGAACAGCTCGGACTTTACAGGACCAGGCTTTACCACCCCCCCGGTTCCTTTCAGCATTGCCCTGAGCAATTGCGAGACCGATGCCAGCGGAGCGTTCGTGAGCACCGCACACATCCAGTTGGACGGCGTCAATGGCTCAACACCTATTGGGCAGGCCAGCAACGGAATTTTCAGCCTGACGAGCGATTCGGGAGCTGAGGGGATGGGCATTCAGATCCTCAAGGCCGATGGTGTTACGCCGATGGAACTGCAGGCAGAAGTGCCTCTGGTCACGATCATGCCGGGCAGCACCACGGTCAATTTCAATGCCCGTTTCTACCAGACCCATACCAGAAGCGAGATTCGTCCGGGGCTGGCAAAAGGAGCGCTCAGTTTCACGATGACCTACCGGTAGTGGTGAGCGCTCGATAGCCGACTTTCCGGATCAGTTGGACAGCGTCGGCCTCAGCGACCCGAATGGCAGCCAGCTGACTTTCTCATCGAAACTCACCTTCGTGCGCACTTCCAGCAGACCACCTGTCTTGAAACGTTGCAGGTCGGTTTTGGTGATGTGCCCGACATCGATGGTATCGGCGACATGGGGGACCGGAGACTCTTTCAAGACATCAATGGTCAGGTTCTGTCCTCCGACGCTCAGGCCGATGACCTGAATGTTGATGAATTGGCTGGTGTCCATGAACGGCCAGCTACCCAGCGTAAAAAGGGCCCTTCCGCCATCTGCAATGCTGCCCAGACTCAACCGCCCGCCCGAAACCTTGTCGCACTGCACCACGGGAAAGCCGCTGATCGTCGACACCCTCAAGGTGTGAGTGTTCGAAACGTGAGGATCCGCGACACCGCTTTCGTGCACCTCGTAATAGACCGGAATTGATTTTCCGAAGTGCTGCGCGATGCAGGTGGACGGGATGCTGAACGCCCTCGCATCCTCCTTTGACGTGAGATAGGAACCCACGCTCTCTGGCTCCGCCCACTGCACCGAGACTGTTTCTCCGGCACGGATCACAGCGTCGTCGGGTATTGTTACCGTGGCGCCGTGGATGGCATTTATCGGGTCGAGCGTGCTGGTTGCTGCCGATCCAGTCGCTTGTGTGACTCTCGGGGGAGGCAGTACGCGAGGTGCAGGCTGGGCCTTGACCTCAAGTTCAAAGGGGTGGGAATACGGGCTGAGATTGCCCGCCCGATCGCGGAGTCTGTAGAACGCGTAACGCGTTCCGTCCTGGCGCGACAGAATCATGTCACCACCAAACGCGAGCGCGACCGGCTTGCCCACTTCTTCTCGCTCCAGGATCCTGGTTGAAACCACATCAGCGTCACTGAAATTGAAGGCATTTTCACTCCAGTACCAAGTCACCACATCACCTGCCTTGCCGCCACTGTAAGCAGGCACAATGCCAATGACCTTATTGTCGTGGTCGTGCAGATACTGTTCTGTGATAGTCGCAGTGTCGAACTCCAACTGGCCGGAGGCGGCGTTCAGTACAGGAGCGATCACATCCACCGTAACGATCTGTCTCAACGAATCGTTCGAGTTGCCATCTGAATTGACCACAACGTAATGAAGCTCATGCGCCCCTTGGGTCAATTGCGCAACAGGTATGTCGAAGATCAGATCGTTCGCAGGCAAGGTAGGCACCTCGCCATCCAGCTCCCGTCTGTCAAGCAGCTTTTCATCCCATAATATGTTGAGATAAAAACGCTCATTGGGCTTGGGGGTGTATCCCCAGGCAGGCACTTCGATCCGCAATGGCGAGGTCGCCAAGCAGGCGGGCAGCAGACCCGTTTCGTCCCATCGGGAATCGTCAGCCATCAAATCGGCGACAACGGGCAACGCGAGTTCTTGCTTTGGAGTGGAGTCGGTCATGTGCACCCTCACCATCCGTTTCATAGCGTCATGAAATCGGCATCAATTCTTCAAGATCCAGATTTAACACGCTGACCCGTGTCGTAAACACTGGCAGATCTGCTAGGTCGTCGATGAGAGACATACGAAAAAAGGGAAGACCTGCTGGCCTTCCCTTTGGATGCGGTAGAAATTTCTGGCGATTACCAGTTGTACCTGAGTCCGACGTTGGCACCCCAAGGCTGCTCAATGCTGCTGCCATTGCTGTATTCGAAGTCCATGTGCGCCTCCAGCCGCTCGGAAAACGCAACGGCGACGCCAGCTCCCAGCTCACCGCGTGAACCGGAAATGTCATTGTCGAACCGGTTTTCGTTCACTTTCACTTCGTTGCTTTTGACGAACTCATGTGCCAGCGCGACGCGCAGATATGGCTGAACGATCCGGCCCTGCCCCATATCGAAGTTGCGCCCTGTCGTGACACCCACCTTGCCCAACAGCGAGCGGGTCGAATCACCCTCGGCACGCAGACCGTTATCCAGCTCGTAATCCTTGCTTTCGATTAATGCCCCGATCAGTTGGGTATAGGGCTCGACGTAATAGCTGCCGTCCAGTTTGATGTGACGCCCAAACTCAACGGACGCACCAACGCCGGAATTGCTGTAGTCCCCCTTGGTGCGCGTACCATCACTGAGATTCACTCGCGCCTTGTTATTGAAGCGGTTGAGCTTGATCACGCCGTCCAGATAATAGCCGCTCTGGCTGTCCAGCCAGGTGCTGTAGGCGCCCACGTAATAACTGTCAACCTTGCCGTTGGCTCCCAGATCCAGATCCAGGTCGGACGTGCTTTGCCCAGCCATCACGCCTGCCAGCCATTGCCCGTTAGAGGTCGGTATGCTGCCGTCCGCTCCCAAAGCAGTTCCGTGCTGCACCTGTTTGTAGCCGAAGCCGGATGCATTGGCCACATTGAATTTATTGCCGTAAGACCTCATCCAGACGCCTGAGCGCCCACCATTGGCGCGCAGCTCACCCATACGTGTGCGCAGACTGCTCAACTCGCCGTACCACACGGTAGGTGCGGCGTTGAACAGGGCCAGAACTGTCTGCGGTGCAGGACCGATCGTGCGGGTAGTAGCGTCCAGATACCAGTCGTTGTCGCCCTGCTTGATCAGGTCATAAGACCAGGTGCCCAGGTCCACGCGTCCGCCGACCAGCGCGAAACTGGCATCACCCGCTTGAGCATGCACCACATGCAGACTGGTGTCGGTAGTCGGATCGCTGCCAGTACTGCCGACCAGCAACTGGTGGCTGCCCGTCGCGCTGCCAGTGATGTCGATAAAATCGGTTTGCGCCCCGCCGAAGTCCACATCCATCCTGAAGGTGCCGCTGCCAGACAGATTGGCGACCGAAAGGGTGTAAAACGCGGCAGCCTCGCCGAGCTGGACGGCACCGCCGTTCATCACGAGGTTTTCGACGTTGCCGTTGTCGACCATCGTCCACTGCGACCCGTTGCCGACAGCTACACTGCGAGTGTTTTCAAGACGACCGGTCAGTAGAGAGCCGTTGTCCAGTCGCACATTGGCCGTACCGCCGGACTCGGCAACGATATCGCCCGTGAGGCTACTCTGGTTTAGAGTGACGGTGGCCGTACTGCTGGCATCAACCTGGACATTACCGTTCAGGCGGCTGTCGTTGACGTTCAGGGTAGCGTGCGACCCGTCCGCGGTTTCGAGGATATTTCCGTTGCCGCCCGTCAAGGTGGAACCGTTATTCACATTGATGACGGCGATGGGTAGAGCGCTTGTCGGGTTCGATTGTGCGACCCTGATTGCAGCACCGGTCTGCCCGGTCACCTGGCTGGCATCGAGGCTCAACGAACCCTCCCTGTAACCCTGTTCTGCGACGACCAGCACACCCTGCTTAGTACCGGTAATGCTACTGCCGCTCGCCTCGGCCGCGCCTGCAATCAGTCGCAGGCCCAAACCGCTGGTACCGTTGCCGGTCAACGTCGAGTTCTGCAAATTGAGCAGGCTGAAGTGCGTCACCGAAGCCCCGGCAGTCACGCCAGTGCTGGTGCTGTTGGTCAGGGTCACGGTCGAGCCGAAGGTATTGCTTGACTGCCTTATAAGGGAAAGGCCGCTACCCGTGCTGTTGAGCAATGTACTGTCGACGATCGTTCCCTGGCTTTCGTTCAACGTCGTTCCGCTTCTGACCGTCGAGCCTGTCATCGTAAACGATGAGCCGAACGACAAATCGGCGTACTCGATCGAGGATCCGGCGGTCATCGTCAAGGTGGAGTTCCGCACAATGACCGAGCCGTGCTGGGTTCCACCTTTGACATTCAGCGTTCCCCCCTCGGTCACGATGTAGTTATTACTATTGCTGAGTCGATCAATGTCCAGAACGCCCTTGACTGGAATAGTGGCACCCAGCGCCGTATGGCTGAAGAGAAAAACCGGCAAGAGCGACGTCAGGTTGATCGCAGCCGGCAAGGGGCGACGAATGAACAAATCGGCGATCGACATACATAATATCCTTGAGGCCATGGGCGGCTGATACGCATCGGGTAATGCCAGCCGGGCCCTTCATAAGTGAGCGGCCGCGCAGACTACATGCTTGCACCTCAAACTTATGCAAGACCAATCTGATGTTATTGTAGGACTCGTCCTACGTAATAATGCCGTCAGCCTCTAAGTTTAAAGCCTGGAATTCAACGCAACAGAACGTTTTGAACTATAAATTCATCGGCTTAGTTAAATCGGGTGGCCCGCAACAGAAAGGATGGACGCCTCGATTTCGCGACCCTTTGAATCAAAATCGGCAATACCCACCCCCCTACAATCCTCAGGTATTGCCGTATTCACTACAGTTCAATCGTCACGCCGCGTCGCAGGCCGTCATTCAGCGAGATCGGGGATATCGCAAACTCCCGGTTCTTCCCGTGTGCACAGGTTTAACTCGCCTGGCAGTACGCGCGTTACAACGACCAGGGTCGATTTGACACTTATCTGGGTTGGCGATTTCTTCAACACATAGGTGACGCGGCCACTGCCACGCGTCACGATGGGCTCGATGTAATCGGTATAAGGCACCGTGATGGTAAAACCGTTTCTCACTGCGTCGTCATCCAGCGTTACAGTGGGCGCCGAATAGGCCGTTCCAGGAATAGGCGAGTTACCTTGCGAGTCATCGTATGCCTGCCAGCTGACATCAACCGTGTTACCCACTTCGAAACTCACCCGATCCCCCGGGATCCTGGCTTTGATTCCGTCCCAGGGTTTCGAGCAGCAGTTGATCACCGGAATGGCCGGATTTCCTCCGGAATACCGGTCTGGAAACTCTACATCGGCGAGTTCTTCCGACTCGACGATAGTCACCTTTACCAGGGTACGCGGGGATTGTTGCTCGTTGACGCCATTCCAGGTGCTGTAATAGACCGGTAATTGTTCGTTGTAGCCACCTTGCTGGATTTTGTCCCAAGGCACTGTGAACTCAACGGGATCGGCGGGCGGGTCGGTAATAACCACCTCATCGACATGAGGTATCAGCGCCCCCCAGAACAGACGCAGGCTCTGTCCGGCGATCACAGGATTTGGCGTCACCAGCGCCTTGGCATCCTGCCCCTTGTCCTCCTCGCTTAGCTCGTTATCTACAGGCCCGCGGCTCTTGATGACCACCGGTGGCAGCTTGTCATTTATCGGATCAGGCCCTTCGGGATCCGGATCCGGATCTGGATTGACACCTGCCACGGTGAAATCCACAGAGATGTCAATTTCCGAAGATTTTGTCTTGGCAGCGCCCCGGACCACGCTATAACTCACTTTGAAGCTGCGCGCGTCCAGCGCTCCTTCTGCCGACAACGTAGGCCAGTCAATGAAAATCGACATCGGAAAGGTTGACAGAGGCACCGCTGGAACCGTGGTGTTTTCCCAATTGACCTCAATCATGTCCTTGCCTGGTTGCGGGTTGCCGTAACCCGGCGCGGGAATTTCCACGTACACGCCCAGACGCGCGTCGGCACGATCGATCAAACCATCATCTGCCAGCGGTACCAGCGGCGCCACAAGACTTTCCGGCGACGGATCAAGATCAACGTAGATCTCCTGCCACCTTGAGGGCTGACCCAGGTTGCCGGTTCGATCGACATAGCGATAAAGCACTGCGATCGAGCCATCCTGAAGCGTTTTGACGAGATCAGCGTCAAGGCTTATGACCGGGTCACCAGCTCCTGGCAAGGCTTGATCCTTTGAGACGGTAATGGATTCGATGTGGTCTATCGGATCGGCCATGCTTTTTGGACCGACCGCCCCCCAATACAATCGAATATCATCCCCGGCAATGATATCGCTGGTACGAGGAATACTGATATCAAGCGTCGCATGAGCATCGAAGTACGCCAGTGTAAGGCCGTTACCGATGACGTCTTGCGGCAAGCCGGGAGTCTGCCCGGGAATGTTTCCGTTGGGCGCCGTGTGGTCGACAGTCACTGACCGGGAAGCCGAACCAATTGTGTTGCCATCACTATTTGCGTGCAGATATTCAATCTTATAGGCGCCTTCGGATTCGAATTTATCTGCGGGTATCACATATTCGCGAATGGCAGGGGTCACTGGATCAGGCAGGTTGATAACATCCAGTCGATCTCCATTCATGAAGAAATGCAGTTGTTCATAAGGGTTCAGTTGTACAGAGTTCGGAATCCTGATCGTCCAGTCGTTTCCCCACTGAGTTCTGGGCCAGAGGTACCTTTCATCTCCATCAATAAACCCGAGCACGCCATCGACGTCGGGCTGATCCAGGTCCACCTTTTTCTGTGAACCCTCGGAACGTTTTTTTCGATAGGACTGCCGCGCCTGCTCAGCGGCGGTCAGTTCGGGTTGAGGTTTTGATACAGTCATCAATGCGTCTCCCTGACGAAGACCCGCCGGACCGACGGGCAATGACACATGGGCCTGAACGGACTTTCATGACCGAGAAGGCGACCTGCCGGCACGCAGCAACACTGCGGTTGCGCGGCCGTACAGACGCCATTTAACGTGGACAGCGGCGTTGTCGATACTGTTGGAAACGCTAGGTGCATGCACAGAAATGAGGTAAAAATTCTGAGGTGTATCAACTCCGATACATTCCCGACATGCCGATGACAATCAGAAGCCCCACCCTCTCGCCGCGCCTCCCGGCGAATCGGTATGACGGGAGCCTGAATCATCAACAGCGGCCAACCATGGCAGCATCAACAGGCAGCACAGGCACTATGCAGGCATTCACCGAGAATTCATCCGGCACTACCGCCCCCGAGCAGCGCTGGGCAGTGCGCGCCCTGATCGTCGATGACGACGTGGCGATCCGTGAACTGCTGTGCGATTACCTGACGCGCTTCAATATTCAGGCACGCGGCGTGACTGACGGTGCCCAGATGCGTCTTGCCCTTAGCGAAGAAAGCTTCGACGTAGTCGTGCTGGACCTGATGTTGCCCGGCGAGGACGGCCTGTCGCTGTGCCGCTGGCTACGCAGCACCTCGGACATCCCTATCCTGATGCTGACCGCCCGTTGCGAACCCACCGACCGAATCATCGGCCTGGAACTGGGTGCAGACGACTACATGGCCAAGCCGTTCGAGCCCCGCGAACTGGTAGCACGCATTCAGACAGTCCTGCGCCGGGTCCGCGATGAACGCAGCGATCAGCGCAGCACGATTCGCTTCAACACTTGGCGCTTGAATAGCGTGCTGCGCCAATTGATCGCGCCTGACGGCCTTGTCGTGCCACTGTCGAACGCCGAGTTTCGCCTGCTTCGGGTGTTCATAGAACGTCCGCATCGCGTACTGAGCCGCGAGCAATTGTTGGATGCCGCCCGAGGCCGCTCCATCGAGGCATTTGATCGCAGCATCGACCTGCTGGTCTCGCGCCTGCGCCAAAAGCTGGCTGACGACCCGAAGAACCCGCAACTGATCAAGACCGTACGCGGCGAAGGCTATCTGTTCGATGCCAGGGACCTGGGTTGATCCGCAGGTTCGATACGCTCTTCGCCCGCCTCTTCGGTGGCGCGCTATTGGCCATTCTGCTCGCTCACCTGCTGGCGTTCATTTGGTTCATGAATTACGGCATGCACCCGATGCAGCCTCCGCCAGGGGGTGAACTTTCTGTCCAGCACGATCAGAGCAGGCCGGATTATCCGGACGAGCGACGCAGACCGCCCAGACCACCACTACTGGGCGGTCCTGTCGTGCCACTGATCTTTCAGTTCATTACGCTGATCATCGCAGCGTGGTATGGCGCCAAGGCCCTGAGTCGTCCTGTGCAGCGATTGAGCGAAGCCGCCGAACGCCTGAGTGAAAACCTCGACAGCCCGCCGCTGGAAATCTCCGGCCCGCGCGAAGCACGTCAGGCGGCGCAGACCTTCAACCTGATGCAGCACAAGCTCCGTGAGCAGATGCAGCAACGCGGGCGCATGCTGGCAGCGGTCTCTCATGACCTGCGCACGCCCCTGTCGCGGCTCAAGCTGCGTGTCGAACAGATCGAGGATCCCAGGCTGCACGGGCAGATGACCCAGGACCTCAACGACATGATCAACATGCTTGACGCGACCCTGGCGTACCTCAACGAACACCGCAGAACCGAAGTCCTGCAACAGCTGGATTTGCAGGCGCTGATCGAATCACATGCTGAAAACGCGCAGGACAATGGCGACGATGTTCAATACGAAGGCCAGTGCAAGCCGCTGAAAACCCAGCCCATGGCGCTGCGCTCATGCCTGCAGAACCTTGTCGATAACGCCCTGCGCTACGCAGGCAGCGCGAAGATCGTGATTGAGGACGGCGCTGATCGGGTCAAGATTTCGGTCGTCGATCATGGCCCCGGCATTGCGCCTGAACTGCATGAGAGCGTGTTCGAGCCCTTTTATCGACTGGAAGGTTCACGCAATCGCAACTCCGGTGGCGTCGGCATGGGCATGACCATCGCCCGTGAAGCAGCGCGACGGATCGGGGGGGAATTGTCGCTGGAACAGACACCGGGTGGAGGACTGACGGCAGTGCTGTATTTGCCGCGTCATTGAGCCCCGGACGCCACAGGTATTGGCCCTGCGACGTCGCTGGCCTGCGCGAACGTCAATTCAACGCGGCGTGCGCGCCCTCTCGCTGCCCACCCAATCCGTCAACAGACTATAAGCTACCGCCAGTAAAGTCGGCCCGATGAACAGACCGATAAAACCGAACGCCAGCAGCCCGCCAAAAACACCCAACAATACAATCACCAACGGCAGGTTGCCGCCCCGGCTGATCAGGTACGGCTTGAGCACGTTGTCCACGCCACTGATGACGAACATGCCCCAGATGCCTAGGAACACGGCCATGCCGTACTCACCCTGCCACACCAGCCAGGCGGTGGCCGGCAGCCAGACCAGCGGCGGGCCCATGGGGATAAGGCTGAACAGGAAGGTCAGAATACCCAGCACCAGCGCGCCGGGAATGCCTGCAATCAGGAAACCGATCAGCGCCAGCACCGCCTGGGCAGCAGCGGTACCGATCACACCGTTGACCACGCGCTGAACCGTACCAGCGACCAGATCCAGATAATACTGGGCTCGATCGCCGATCAGACGCTCGAGCAGGCTGAGCACGAAGGCCGCCAGACGCGGGCCGTCGCGGTAGAAGAAAAACGCAAAGACGATGCTCAGGGTCAGCTCGAGAATACCGCCACCGATTTGCGCACTGCGCGCCAGCAACCAGTTACCGACTTCGCCCAAATAGGGTTTGACCGTCGTCATGAAGGCTGCGCCCTGCTGATCGATGGTGGTCCAGAAACCCACCAGCCGCTCACCCACGATCGGAATGCCTGCCAGCCAGGTGGGCGGATCCGGCAGACCATCGACCTGAACATCTTTGACAAACGCCGTGGCATCACGCACGTGGTCAGCCAGATTGAAACCCAACCATACCAGCGGCGCGGCCACCAATAGCAGCCAGCATAGACTCATGACCAATGCGGCCAGCGATTCCCGCCCCTTGAACCAGCGCGTCAGCAGGCGCATCAACGGCCAACTGGCAAACGCCAGCACCGCGCCCCAGACCAGTGCCGACCAGAACGGCGCCATCACCCACAGGCAAGCGCCGAACAGGGCCAGCAGCAGGATCTGAACCAGTAGACGATCGTTGTTGAACATGAAGGGCCTGCGAGAAGGAATCGGAAGTGGCGAGCATAAAGACGAACACGGCTCGCGTCAGCCGTATTCGTCGCGAGCAGAACATGGAACGCTAGCGAATCACTTCGATGGACACGCCCTTTTTATCGGCACCGCCGGTCTCCAGTCGTGCAGCACGGACACCCTTGGCGATCAACGCATCGCGCCATGCAGCCGCGCTGGCCCCGGAAACGGTGACACGCAATGTGCTGTCGAGGTTGAGCCCGCGCGATATCAACGTCACCCAGGTCTCCTGAGGGTCGCCACTCAACCTTGGCAGATCGAGCCTGCCGGTGCTCTTGAGCTGACGCAGCAAGGTAGCCGAGGTCGGCAACAGATCGCCCAGCGGCGCGGCGGATTCGAACTGCTCGACATGCAGATAGGCACGGCGATTGCCACGGGTAATGCTGTAGAGCGCAACCAGCGTATCCGTATCGGGTTCAGCAAGGCGCAACAGCAGATACGCTTGCCGGTCATCGGCGCCGTACAATTTGGAGTTGCCGAATACCTCGTTGGCCCACAGGCTGCTTTCGCCACAGTCGCGGGCCTGGCACCAGAACAGTAACTCGGCACCCTGTTGTTGCAAGGCTTCGCGCGCTGCGGTGAATGCGTCGTCAGAAGAATGCTCGGCAGGCAGCTGATAGGTAACCGACGTCAGATTGCCTCGCGCACTGACCTGACCATCGAACCGCAACTGGCCGCTGATCTTGCGGATCGAGCCCATCGGGTAGACACGTTCGAGTTCGGCGCGGGGGCGATAGTCGACGATTTCAGAGTCGGCCAGCCGCGGCAGAATCTGCAAATCCTGACTGCCCGGCAGATCGGCAGCACCCACCATGGCACTGAAGACCGACGCAAGGAGTGCGACGAATGGAACACTTGATACACGCATGAGTGCTCTCATTGGCAGGCAGACAAAAGGAAAACGTTAAGGGCATTGCCAACAAGGCAATCTTGCAGAGTGGAGGATTGATCCATCGTGGTTGGCTCCTGTTTCAACCTGCTCAGCGTCGGCAGTTGCCGACCGCAAGTCAAGAAGCAGCGAAGAAGCGATTGAAACAGCGTGCAACAGCGCACGCGCCCTCCTCGTCATCCAGATGCAGGTGATGGCCGCCCGGCAAGGTTTCGATGCCGAAAGGCAGACGCTCGATGACGTCGTGCTTTTTTGCCAGCATGCCCTCGCGAGCGATGACCAGTTGCGTCGGACATTTCACATTGTTGATGAACGCCATGGCCTGTTCGTGAGTCAGGCGCGTTGCAGAAGGCAGGGTCAGGCGGCTGTCGCTGCGCCAGGTGTATCCACCCGGCACCGGCATCAGTCCGCGCT
The DNA here is from genome assembly GCF_900184295.1 of Pseudomonas viridiflava. NCBI lineage: Bacteria > Pseudomonadati > Pseudomonadota > Gammaproteobacteria > Pseudomonadales > Pseudomonadaceae > Pseudomonas > Pseudomonas viridiflava. The sequence continues at coordinate 2,188,813 of NZ_LT855380.1, read as the reverse complement.
GCGCGAGCAACTCGGCAGCCTCTCGGCTGACTGCCACCACGCCCTTCATGCGCGCCTGAATGGCCCGGTCCTGATCCTGATAAACCGGTTTTTTCTTGCCGGGCAATGCCAGTTGCGCCTGCAGCGCAGCGCCCATCCTTTCGGCAGAAGAGTCAGCCTCGCCTGTCAGCGGGATCAGGCCGTCGATCAAAGCAAGATGGCTAATTCGCTCGGGCAGCGCGCCAGCCAGCATGACCGAAATGATTGCCCCCAACGAATGCCCGAGCAGCGCGAAGCGCGACCAGCCCAACTGCTCGGCGACCTGAAGGACGTCGAACACATAATCGGCCAACGCATAGCCGGCACCTGCCGGTCGGTGATCGGAGTGACCGTGCCCGGCCAGATCCAGTGCCACGATACGCAGGCCGTCAAGCTTCGGGGCAAGTCTGGCAAAGCTGTTGGCGTTGTCGAGCCAGCCATGCAACGCGATGACCGGCGTGCCTTCTTCGGGGCCGAACAGATGCGCAGCAAGCTCGACATGCCCGAGGCTCAGGCGCACTTCCTCGACAGCACACTTCATGCAGGAGTTTTCTGTGCGTGACGACGTGCATTGCGTTCGTCCCAGCGCGCGAACAGTGATTTGAGCAACTGCGCCGTTTCATCCGGCCTTTCCAGTGGAAACATGTGCCCTCCCGGCATCGACAGGTATTCGCCTTCACGCATGCGTCTGGCCAGATAGCCATGGTGCGGCATGATCACACGGCTGTGCTTGCCACGCACCATTGCCAGCGGCACCTTGAGCTGCCGTGATGGAACGGGGCTGGTGTGGGGAATGCTGCGGTAGATACTGATTTCAGTGGCCGGATCGAAGCGCAGGCGCAACTGCTCGCCATCCCGTTGCAGGCCATGCTGCAGATAGGCATCCAGGCATTCCGGATCGAATCTGCGAAACAGCGTCTTGCTGGAAAAATAGGCCCGCGCAGATTCCAGATCGGCAAAGGCCTCCCGACGCCCCAGCGTTCGCCCCGCAGGTGTGATCCGGTCAATGAACCCAAGACGCTTGGCAGCGCGGATGAACAACTGGTCAGCCAGCCCCAGTACCGGCGAATCGAGCATCACCACCCCTCGGTAAAGCTCGGGACAACGCAGGGCGGCATGCAGGTGCAACAACCCGCCCAGCGAATGCCCCACGCCCCACACCGGCTCGGCCTGCTCTCGCAAATGATGGATCAGTTCATCGACCAGATTCAGCCAGTTGTCGTCCACGGGAAAACGCGGATCATGGGCATGCTGTTCCAGATGTGCCACTGCATATTCAGGCCCCAGCGCAGCGAACAACTTGCCGTAGGTGGCCGAGGGAAAGCCATTGGCGTGGGCGAAGAACACGGGCTGGGGCATGCCGATAGACTCAAGGGCCGGACGAGTACTGATTGTGCGCACCGGGCCAAAACTACGACAACGATTGGAACTGCCATCGAAGGTGTCACTCCGGCCATTTACAGGCCGAAGTGTCAGAAGCCCGAGGCCAGTCAACGAGCTGGCGGTTCCTGCCCATGAGGCACCACGGCGACGGTCAGACGCGAGATACAGCTCAGCTTGCCCTCTTCTGTGGTGATTCGAATGTCCCAGACATGGGTCGTACGACCCAGGTGCACCGGCCTTACCACGCCTGTGACGCGTCCGGAACGCACGCCACGCAGGTGGTTGGCGTTGACCTCAAGCCCAACGCAGAAAAACTTGTCCGGATCCACAACCAGGTAGCTGGCCATCGAACCCAGTGATTCGGCAAGCACCACCGACGCGCCACCGTGCAGCAAGCCGAAGGGTTGATGGGTACGCTGATCGACCACCATGCTGGCGGTCAGGGAGTCGTCCGTGAAGGCTTCGAAGCGGATATCAAGCACTTCGCCGATGGTGTTCTTCTGCGCCTTCATCAGGGCATCGATATCCGGGGTGACACGCCATACACTCATGTTCAGTCCTTTTTATGGTGGGGTGACGCTGGTTTTTCACACGGCGAGCGGCCGACTTTTCGGTCCGCTCACACGTGGCGAATACTGTTGAGGTTCATGCCACCTGCGAGCACATGATCGCCTTCAAGCTCGGCAAGGCTGGCCGTGCTCATCGGTTCGGCATGCTGATAACTGCCGTGGGCCAGCAGCCCGATCAGGGCACCGACCAAAGGCTGGTGGCTGACCAGCAGGACTTCGTCGACAGTCAGCGCCGCGAGCTGATCCAGAACCTCACGCGGATCGCTGTCCGGTGTCAGCCATGGCACGGTCACGACCGCGTCATCGAAGCCCAGCGACCTGTGCACCAGCCCGGCTGTCTGCTGCGCGCGGACATAAGGGCTGGCAAGTATTTTCTGCAACGGCTTGTCACTCAGGTGAACGGCGCTCTTGAGCACTTCTTCTCGACCATGATCGGTCAGCTCCCGCTCGGCATCGCTGCGCGCCCGGGACTGGGCTTCGCCGTGGCGCAACACCCAGACCTTCATAGCTTCGGCTCCTCGTCACGCACCGGATGCGGCGCAGGGGCAACGAAATGCGCAGCTTCGCCCTCCGGCAAACGTGGCGTAGGCCAGTCAGCGAACGGCCAGGGTTTCTGATCAGAATGGAAGGTGCCGAAACGGCCGATCTGAGCCAGAAACTGGCTGAGGCTGTCGCCAAAATTCATCAGGCTGCCGCTGGGTGCGCCATAGATCAGGCGATAGCCCAGTTGCACAATGACCACGCCTGCCAGCACCACTTCTGCAACCTGCCAAACGATGACAAATAGCAGCATCCAGAGGATGCGCAGCGCGATGGATTCGTTCTTCTGGGTATTCGACTCGTTCAAGATCCTTCTCCCGGCTGAAGTGGTTTCAATTGAAGCCCGTGATTGAAATGAAATCGACGTCCGTCTTGGGCTCGGCGCGCATCAGCGCTTCGATGACCTGGTTGAGCGTACGACCTTCGAAAAGGATGGCATGCAGGCCCGCGACCAGTGGCATATAAACCTGGACTTCCTGGGCTTTGACCTTGAGCACCTTGAGGGTGTTCACCCCTTCTGCGACCTCGCCCAGACGCGTGACCGCCTCGTCGAGAGTCAGCCCCTGACCCAGCGCGAAACCGACTTGATAATTACGGCTTTTCGGCGACGAACAGGTGACGATCAGGTCGCCGACGCCGGCCAGCCCCAGAAACGTCATTGGGTTGGCACCCTGAGCCACGGCAAAACGGGTCATCTCGGCCAGGGCGCGTGTGATCAGCATGCTCTTGGTGTTCTCACCCATGTCCAGCGCCACGGCCATACCAGCGATGATCGCGTACACGTTCTTCAGCGCCCCGCCCAGTTCGACACCGAACCGATCAGCGCTGGCGTAAACCCGAAAGGTACGACCATGCAGAACGGCCTGCACCTGCTGACACAGCGCCTCGTCTTCGCTGGCGACCACGGTGGCGGTCAACGCATGCTCGGCGATTTCCCGCGCCAGATTCGGTCCGGACAACACGCCGATACGCGCCTGCGGCACGATTTCTTCGAGAATCTGACTCATCAGCTTGAACGTCTGCGCTTCGATACCCTTGGTCAGGCTCACCAGCATCTTGCCGCTCAGGCATTCGACATGAGGCGACAACACACCGCGCAGTGCGCTGGAGGGCAACGCGACGAAGATCAGCTCGCTGCCTTCAAGCGTTGCGGCCAGATCGGTTACAGGCTCCACTTCAGGCCGGACCTTGATGCCCTTGAGGTAGCGCGGGTTTTCACGGTTGACGCGAATGGCCTCCGCCTGCTCGGGATCACGCATCCACTGGCGAACCTGATGGCCGTTTTCGGCCAGAAGATTTGCGATGGCGGTGCCAAAGCTGCCGCCACCAAGAACCGCTACAGGCTGCTGCGTGGTCATAAATCAATCCATCCTGGGCCATTGACTGGCAATGTCGGCATTATACGGAGCGTTGCGTCATCGGCCAGCGTCAAACGCGCCAGAGCCTGTCAGCAAGCAATAAGGTGTCTGGAACTGCAGTTATCTCGGTTAACATATGCGCACACTGCATGCATCATCGTGAACATCGGCTTTCCTGAGCATCCGGAACGATGCCATCGATGCATTGATACGAACCCGCGAGCGCACCGGCATGGACGCATCAGTCGAATTTCAGGAACAGGCCGCCGCCGAACGGGGCTGGCGATGACGTTTCGTCACTGGGACATTAACACCCGCACGCAAATGATCAGTCTCGGCCCGGCCCTGCTGCTGACCGTCCTGCTGATCGGGTTCTTCACGTTCGTGCGGATTCAGGATCTGCGTCAGGAACTCAACCACACCGGCCAACTCATCGCCAACCAGCTGGCACCTGCCGCCGAGCCCGGATTGCTGGTCGGCGATACCGAAAGCCTTAAAGGCCTGATGCGCGCCACGCTGTCCATGCCCAGCGTTCGCTATGTCGAGATTCAGGACAGCTCCAACACCGTTCTGGTTTACATCGACCAACCAAGGGAAAACGAACACCAGACGCGCCAGATGGAAATTTTCCAGGCACCGGTACGCGCCCAGCATCTGGTCGTACACAAGGCACCTGCATCGGGAGAGCCGTTATCGACGGCAGGCTCCAAGCGTTATCTGGGCCGGGTACTGGTCGGCATGTCCAGCGAAGCCTTCAACCGACGCCAGCAGGAAATCCTGCTCAAGGCCGGCATCCTGGCGCTGTGCGCCTTATTGTTCACGTTTCTCCTGGCCAGACGCCTTGCCCTCAGCCTGTCGCGCCCGATCAGCCGCATGGGTGAAGCCCTCAAGGCCATTCAGCAGGGAGACTACAGAACGCCGCTGCCGATCAGTGACGATGCCGAACTCGGGGCGCTGGCGCGGCACATCAATAATCTGGCAGCGAATCTGGACAAGGCCAGCCTGGAGCAGCAACGCTCCATGGCGCAGCTCATCCAGACCCGCGAGGAAGCGGAACAGGCCAACCGTGCCAAATCCGACTTTCTGGCGATGATGAGCCACGAGTTGCGCACGCCCATGAACGGCGTGCTGGGCATGCTGCAATTGCTGGAAACGACCCGCATGACCGACGAGCAGAGCGAATACGCCACGCTCGCCACCGAGTCCACCGAGCATCTGTTACGCGTCATCAACGACATTCTCGATTTCTCGCGTATCGAACGCGATGCCCTGCAGATGGAGGGAATCGCGTTCAATCTGGCCGAACTGGTCAACGCATCCACCCATGCCTTCAACCACAACGCACAGCAGCGCAACCTGCAGTTGAATCTGCACGTCCAGCCAGGCCTGGAATCGCTGACCGTCATCGGCGATCCGACACGTATCCGGCAGATACTGGTCAACCTGATCGGCAACGCGCTGAAGTTCACCGAGCAAGGCAGCGTCTGCATCAAGGCGGGCTGGAGCCTGATCGAAGAAGACCGGCTTCAGTTCACCTGCACGGTTCAGGACAGCGGCATCGGCATTCATGCCGACATGCTGGAATCGATGTTCGACGCCTTCCAGCAGGCTGACAGCTCCATCTCCAGACGCTATGGCGGAACCGGGCTTGGCTTGCCGATTGCGCGCACCCTGGCCGAGCGCATGGGTGGCACGTTGCGCGCGCAAAGCGAAGAAGGCGCGGGGTCGCTGTTCACCCTGCAGATACCACTGTCGATATCGCGGCAATTGCCCGTCGATATTCGCCAGCCGCTCTCGGCACTGGACGCTTCCGGCAAGGAGCGCAGTGTTCTGCTGGTCGAAGACAATCCGGTGAACCGCACCGTGGTTCAGGCCATGCTGCACAACCTGGGGTGCCGGGTGGACGTCGCCGTCGATGGTGCCGAGGCTGTTAACATGGCCGCCGCAGGCGAATACGGCCTTATTCTAATGGATTGCCGACTGCCGGTCATGGACGGCTATGAGGCCACGCGCCGTATCAGGCAACTGGAAGGCCTCGAACAGTTGCCCATTATCGCGTTGACGGCCAACGCACTGCAGGGTGATCGTGACGCCTGTTTACAGGCGGGGATGGACGACTATCTCGCAAAGCCCTTCAAACACGCTGATTTACAGCAGGTTTTGCGCCGCTGGCTATTCTTTCGGACACCTGTGACTGGCGATAAATGTTAAATTGCGGCAGTCTTGACAGCCTGATCGACCCTGAACGGCGGTCGAGTGACAAAATTCAGTGCACAGGTGTACTTTGATTTCTCCTGTCCTGTGACTTTCATTACAACGCAACAGTCTATGAGTAGGCTGCCGGACATAGTCCTGGCAATTTAGTCCGCCAGGACTGGCGTTTGGGCCAGTGGCGCCCCAACCTGCCGCACAAGATCATTGAGGAGCTCGCATGACCAAACAACACGCCTTTACCCGGGAAGACCTGCTGCGCTGCAGTCGTGGCGAGCTGTTCGGCCCAGGTAATGCGCAACTGCCCGCCCCCAATATGCTGATGGTTGACCGCATTACGCACATCAGCGAAGAAGGCGGCAAGTTCGGCAAGGGTGAGTTGGTCGCCGAACTCGATATCAATCCTGACCTGTGGTTCTTTGCCTGTCACTTCGAAGGTGACCCGGTGATGCCGGGCTGCCTGGGCCTTGACGCCATGTGGCAGCTGGTCGGCTTCTATCTGGGCTGGCAAGGCAACCCCGGCCGCGGCCGCGCCCTGGGTTCGGGTGAAGTGAAGTTTTTCGGCCAGGTCCTCCCGACTGCCAAAAAAGTCACCTATAACATCCATATCAAACGCACCATGCGCGGCAAACTGGTCCTGGCAATCGCCGACGGTACCGTGAGCGTTGATGGTCGCGAAATCTACAGCGCCGAAGGTCTGCGTGTCGGTCTGTTCACTTCCACTGAAAATTTCTAAGGGTAATCGCATGCGCCGCGTCGTTATCACTGGTCTGGGTATTGTTTCCTGCTTGGGCAATGACAAAGACACCGTCACCGCTAACCTGCGTGCCAACCGCCCTGGCATCAAATTCCAGCCGGAATATGCCGAAATGGGTCTGCGTAGCCAGGTTGCCGGCTCCATCGACCTCAACCTTGAAGAACTGATCGATCGCAAGATCTACCGCTTCGTCGGCCATGCGGCAGCCTATGCCTATCTGGCCATGAAAGACGCCATCGCTGACGCCGGCCTGACCGACGAGCAGGTGTCCAACGTGCGTACCGGCCTGATCGCCGGCAGCGGCGGCGCATCGACACTGAACCAGATGGAAGCGCTGGACATCCTGCGTGAGAAAGGCGTCAAGCGCGTTGGCCCTTACCGCGTCACGCGGACCATGGGCAGCACCGTTTCCGCCTGTCTGGCCACGCCGTTCAAGATCAAGGGCGTGAACTACTCCATCTCTTCCGCGTGCGCCACCAGCGCCCACTGCATCGGCAACGCTGTCGAGCAGATCCAGCTGGGCAAGCAGGACATCGTCTTTGCAGGCGGTGGTGAAGAAGAACACTGGAGCCAGTCGTTCCTGTTCGACGCCATGGGCGCACTGTCGACCCAGTACAACGAGACGCCGGAAAAGGCTTCCCGCGCCTACGACGCCAAGCGTGACGGTTTCGTCATCGCAGGCGGTGGCGGTATGGTCGTGGTCGAGGAGCTGGAACACGCTCTGGCACGTGGCGCGAAGATCTACGCGGAAATCGTCGGCTACGGCGCGACATCCGATGGCTACGACATGGTCGCACCGAGCGGCGAAGGTGCCATCCGCTGCATGCAGATGGCCCTGTCGACCGTTGAAGGCCCGATCGACTACCTGAACACCCATGGCACATCGACCCCGGTCGGTGATGAAATGGAGATGAACGGCGTACGTGCAGTCTTCGGCGACAATGCTCCGGCAATCAGCTCCACCAAGAGCCTGTCGGGCCACTCGCTGGGTGCCGCTGGCGTTCACGAGGCGATCTACTGCCTGTTGATGATGGAGAACAACTTCATCGCCGGCTCCGCCAACATCGACGAGCTGGACCCGAAAGTCGCTGACATGCCGATCCTGCTGGAAACCCGGGAAAACGCAAAGCTCGATCGCATCATGAGCAACAGCTTCGGCTTCGGTGGCACCAACGCAACTCTGGTTCTGCAGCGCTACAACGCATAAGCAAGACCGTGCAAGACTGAAAAGGCGCCTTTCGAGGCGCCTTTTCTGTTTTCAGGATGCCGCACGCGGCACGCTGGATGATACGGTTCGCTGGAGGCGGCTTGCCTGCGATGACATTCGCCCCTCACCCAGCCCGCGTTATGATTCCTGCCATTCCCTGCCTCATCATCGAGACTCGAATCATGCTCACCCTCACACCACGCGCTGAAACGGTGGAAGGCCAGCCGATCCTGCGCCCCCTGCCCTCCGCACGCTGTCGCAGCGTGGGGCCATTCGTGTTCTTCGACCATATGCTCGCGACGGATTACCCCCCTGGCACCGGCATGGATATCCGTCAGCATCCGCACATCGGCCTGTCGACGCTGACGTACCTGCTGGAAGGCGAACTGCAACACAAGGACAGCCTGGGCAGCGACCAGCGTTTCAAGGCGGGGGATGTGAGCTGGATGACGTCAGGCGCAGCCATCGCCCACATCGAGCGAACGCCGGAGCCGTTGCGGGTGAGCGGATCGCGCCTGCATGGCCTGCAGGTCTGGCTGGCATCGCCCCGCGACCACGAACAGGGCGAAGGTCATTACAGCCATCACACGGCACACAGCCTGCCGCAAAGCGACAGCATGGGAATTTTCATACGCATGCTGGCCGGTAGCGGCTTTGGCCTGAAATCACCCGTACCGGTGCTCTCGGACACGCTGTACGCCGAGTTGCGCCTGCAGACCGCCACAACACTGGCAATTGAACCGGAACATCAGGAGCGCGCGCTGTATGTGCTCGAAGGTGAAGCCGCACTGGATGGCACACCGGTCCTGCCCTGCACGCTGGTCGTGCTGGAACCGGGAACCACCGTCAACCTGTGCGCGGAAAGCGAATGCCATGCTGTGCTGATAGGCGGCGCAGCCCTGGACGGACCGCGACGCATGAACTGGAATTTCGTCGCCAGCGAGGCCGCACTGATCGAAGATGCACGGCGTCGATGGGCAGACGGCGACTGGCCGACAGTTCCAGGAGAAACGGGCCGGATCGAGTTGCCTTGAAGATCCGGCCTTTACACTGACTTACTTTTGGTTGAACACTTCGCCCAACAGATCGTGCATCGACTTGAAGGCCCGCGCAGCGACCTTGGCGTCGTACATCATCTTGCCCGGAACATTGGCGTGCGGGTCGGTGAACGAATGGAACGCGCCGCCATAGTTGTGCAACTGCCAGTCGACATTCGCCGCGTTCATTTCATCTTCGAACGCCAACTGCTGCTCTTTCGGGACCATAGGGTCCGATGCGCCGTTCAGGACCAGAACAGAACCCTTGATGTTGCTGGCATCACCAGGGTTTGGCGTGTCCAGTGTGCCGTGGAAGGATATCGCCGCCTTCACATCAGCACCGCTGCGCGCTAGCTCCAGCGAGCAGCAGCCACCGAAGCAGAAGCCGAACGTCGCAATGCGCTTGGCGTCCAGTGACACACCTGCCTGACTCAGCAGCAGATCGAGACCGGCCTGCATGCGCTTGCGCAGCAATGCACGGTCGTCCTTCAGGGGCATCATTGCCGCGCCTGCTTCATCGCCATTGGCCGGACGGATTTTCTGACCATACAGGTCGGCCAGCAGCACCACATAACCCTGCTCAGCCACGGCCTTGGCGATGTCCTCGGCACCTTCGCTGACGCCCATCCAGTTGGGAGCCATCAACAGGCCAGGACGGGACGAGGTCGCGCTGGCGTCGTACACGAGACGACTTTCGTAGGGCTGACCATCAATCTGGTGTACTACGGAACGGACAGTAATCTTGCTGCTCATTGCTGACTCCTGATCATTTGAGGTTGTAAAAAATACGGTGCGCAAGCACAAACAAAAAACCCGCCGAAGCGGGTTTTCTGTCATTCGGTCATCAAACCGACAGTTCTACCAACAGCTTGTTCAGACGGCGCACGTAAGCGGCCGGATCCTTGAGGCTGTCACCGGCAGCCAGCGCAGCCTGATCGAACAGGATGTGCGACAGGTCGCCAAAGCGTTCTTCGCTCTGCTCGGCGTCCAGCTTGCCGATCAGAGGGTGAGCCGGGTTGAATTCGAAGATCGGCTTGGAGTCCGGAACCTTCTGACCGCTGGCTTCCAGAATCTGACGCATCTGCAGACCCATGTCCTGCTCGCCGATGGCCAGAATCGCAGGTGAATCGGTCAGACGATGCGACACACGCACCTCACTGACAGACTCGCCCAAGGCCGTCTTGATACGCTCGATCAAGCCTTCCTTGTCCTTGGCAATCTCTTCCTGAGCCTTCTTGTCCTCTTCGGAGTCAAGCTTGCCCAGATCCAGATCACCACGTGCCACGTCCACGAAGCCCTTGCCGTCGAAGTCGCTCAGGTAGCTCATCAGCCACTCGTCGATACGGTCGGTCAACAGCAGCACTTCGATGCCTTTCTTGCGGAAGACTTCAAGGTGCGGGCTGTTCTTGACCTGAGCGTAGGATTCGCCGGTCAGGTAGTAGATCTTGTCCTGACCTTCCTTGGCGCGAGCCAGGTACTCGGCCAGAGAAACGCTCTGCTCGCCGCTCTCGTCGGAGGTGGAAGCGAAGCGCAGCAGGCCGGCGATCTTCTCCTTGTTGGCGAAGTCTTCTGCCGGGCCTTCCTTGAGGACCTGACCGAAATTCTTCCAGAAACCCTTGTATTGCTCGGGTTCGTTCTTCGCCAGTTTTTCCAGCATGTCGAGAACACGCTTGGTCAGCGCCGACTTCATCGAGTCGATGATCGGGTCTTTCTGCAGGATCTCGCGGGACACGTTCAACGACAGGTCATTGGAATCGACCACACCCTTGATGAAGCGCATGTACAGCGGCAGGAACGACTCGGCCTGATCCATGACAAAGACACGCTGCACGTACAGCTTCAGGCCACGCGGCGCTTCGCGTTGATACAGGTCGAACGGTGCGCGGGCCGGTACATAAAGCAGCGAGGTGTACTCCAGCTTGCCTTCGACCTTGTTGTGGCTCCAGCTCAGCGGGTTCTCGTAGTCGTGGGCGACATGCTTGTAGAACTCCTGATACTCCTCGTCCTTCACTTCGGAACGGGAACGGGTCCACAGCGCACTGGCGCGGTTGACGGTTTCCCACTCAAGCGCCGGTGCCTCTTCGCCTTCTGCCGCTGGAGCCTGCTCTTTCGGCAGCTCGATAGGCAGAGCGATATGGTCGGAGTACTTCTTGATGATGTTGCGCAGACGGTAGCCGTCGGCAAACTCATCTTCGCCGTCTTTCAGGTGCAGGACGATGCGGGTGCCGCGCTCGGCCTTGTCCAGGGTCGCGACTTCGAACTCGCCTTCACCCTTGGAGGACCAGTGCACACCTTCGCTGGCCGGCAGGCCCGCACGACGGCTGAACACTTCAACCTGATTGGCGACGATGAACGCCGAATAGAAACCGACGCCGAACTGACCGATCAGGTGCGAGTCCTTCTTCTGGTCGCCCGACAGGTTTTTCATGAAATCAGCGGTACCGGATTTGGCGATGGTCCCCAGATGGGTGATCACATCGTCACGGCTCATACCAATGCCGTTGTCTTCGAGCGTAACGGTCTTCGCGTCCTTGTCGAAGCTCACGCGAATCTTCAGCTCTGCGCCGCCTTCCAGCAGCTCAGGCCTGGACAGCGCCTCGAAACGCAATTTGTCGACCGCGTCAGACGCGTTCGAGATCAATTCGCGAAGGAAGATTTCCTTGTTGGAATACAGCGAATGGATCATGAGGTGAAGCAGCTGCTTTACCTCGGTCTGGAAGCCCAGGGTTTCCTTTTGAGTTTCCACACTCATGGTCATCAAACTCCGATCTGGATGGCATAAGCCGCCACAGCGAGGCATGAGCCTGTGTAGCAGCGCGTAGTCATCAAAGTGGGGGCTGGGCGAGGGATTTCAAGAGCACAGGAATCAATCGATGCGTTCCGACTGTCGACCGGGCTGTGAACTTCTCCGTCGTCGCGGATCGGCACCGCGTATGCGTAATAGCATCGGCTGCTGCTTGCGAGCTGTTTAAGCTGGACGAAACATGAATAAAACAGCGAGGTTAAATAATATACCGAACTGTCTGGAACTTAATTTACACGGGCATGCTCTTAGGCACGTGGATACTCAATAAGGAGAAATACCCCATGCGTAAATCTTTAGCCTATGCCTTGATGCTTTCTGCCACTCTGGGTCTTGCTGCCTGCGACAAAAAATCCGAGAACACTCAGCAAGATGCCAACAAAGCTGCTCAACAGTCCCAGGAGTCGATGGAGAAGGCTCAGGAAAAAGTGAACGACGCGGCCAAGGAAAGCCAGGAAGCTGCTCAGAAAAACGCTGAAGCCGCTCAACAGCGCGCGACCGAGAACGCCAACCAGGCTCCGGCCCCGGCAACTGAAGCAGCACCTGCAACCAAGTAAAGCCATCGGCTTGCAGAACTACACATAATAAAGCCCGCTTAGGCGGGCTTTATTATTGCGCGTTTAGTTATATGATCGACTTCATGCCAACGCTTCGCTGCGTTTGCCTTTTATTCTGTCGACAATGATTGCACCCGCCAATGTTATAACCGACGGAATCAACCAGGCCAGACCCTGCTCACTCAATGGCAAGTTAGCCAACGCTTTCGGCAGAGAGTCAGTAAAGCCCGCGCCTTTTATCGCATCGATCAGCCCAAAGATCAGCGACACCAGCATGACCGGTGCCACCACTCGACCCTGACGTTGCCAGAATCCCTTGCAGAAGCTCAACGCAACCAGAACGATGCAGGGCGGATAGATCGCGGTCAGTACCGGGATCGAGAACAGGATCAGCTTGGTCAGGCCCAGATTCGACACCAGCAGCGAGAAGACAGCCAGCATCACCACCAGCGTCCTGTAGGACAGCGGCAGGATCTTGGCAAAGTATTCGGCACAGGCGCAGGTAAGACCTACCGCTGTCACCAGACACGCCAGCGAAATCAGCACGGCCAGAAAGCCGCTGCCCAGCGAACCGAAGGTGTGTTGCACGTAAGCGTGCAGCACCACCGCGCCATTGGTTGCACCCGCAGCCACCGAGTGACTGCCGGAGCCCAGGCGAAACAGACTGATGTACACCAGCGCCAGCCCTACCCCTGCAATCAGTCCGGCGATGATCGCGTAACGCGTGATCAGCCGCGGCGATTCGACGCCCCGCGAGCGAATGGCATTGACGATGACAATGCCGAAGACCAGAGCCCCCAGGGTGTCCATGGTCAGATAGCCATTGATGAAGCCCTGCGAGAATGGCGCTGCCGTATAAGCAGGCTCTGCGGTACCAATGTCGCCTGCTGGCAGAGCAAAGGCTGCGATACCCAGAATCGCCAGTGCGAGTATCTTGAGCGGCGCGAGAAAGCGCCCTACCGTGTCGAGCAGTCGCCCCGGATACAGCGACACCCAGAACACCACCAGGAAATACACGAGGCTATACAGGGCCAGCGCCATCGGACCGTCACCGGTCAACGGCGCAAGCCCGACCTCGAAGGAAACCGTGGCCGTGCGCGGCGTGGCGAACAAAGGGCCGACGGCGAGGTAACACACTGCAGCGAGAATACCGCCCGCGACCTTGCCGATCGGGCTGCTCAACGCATCCATCGCGCCACCGACCCTGGCCAGGGCAATTACCGTGACCACTGGCAAGCCCACTGCCGTAACCAGAAAGCCCAGCGCGGCGATCCATACATGGGGACCGGCCTGCAGGCCCACGATAGGCGGGAAGATGATATTGCCCGCCCCGACGAACAGGGCGAACGTCATGAAACCAAGTGCCAGGATGTCCTGGCCTTTCAACACTTTCATTGCGAAGGACCACACAAAATCGAGATAAGGGAAATGACGTCACCCGTGAATGAGGTGAACGCAGCCCGTCAGCGTAAGACGTGGCAGTACCTTGCGACGTGCCCCTTGTGAGGGCGACGCAAAAACGGTCGACAGGGTAGCGAATCCGGCCAATAAATGCACTATTGAAGGGCGAGCTTCCGATATACGCACTTTATAAGCGCAGGAATTTATAGCCACAAACACTCGATTGTGGGATGCGCCACCACGCCTTCGACGTGACGGGTCTGTCACAAAAAAATCCTGTTTCTTTAGTAGCTTGCGAGTGGCGTGGCCGCGATTGATTTCCCAACCCCAGAATGCACAAAGGCCACCCGAAGGTGGCCTTTGCTGATTGCTCGAAAAAGTAAGCGAGGCTTACTTCACCGGCCAACCGGTCAGCTCGGCCAAGGCCTTGCCGATGTCTGCCAGGGAACGAACGGTTTTGACGCCCGCGTCCTGCAGTGCAGCGAATTTCTCGTCTGCAGTACCTTTACCGCCGGAGATGATTGCGCCCGCATGGCCCATGCGCTTGCCCGGAGGAGCAGTCACACCAGCGATGTAGGAAACAACCGGCTTGGTCACGTGTGCCTTGATGTAGGCAGCCGCTTCTTCTTCAGCCGAACCGCCGATCTCACCGATCATGACGATCGCTTCGGTCTTCGGGTCTTCCTGGAACAGTTTCAGGATGTCGATGAAGTTGGAGCCCGGGATCGGGTCACCACCGATACCAACGCAGGTGGACTGACCGAAACCGGCGTCAGTGGTCTGCTTCACAGCTTCGTAGGTCAGGGTGCCGGAACGCGACACGATACCGACCTTGCCTGGCAAGTGAATGTGACCTGGCATGATGCCGATCTTGCACTCGCCCGGAGTGATGACGCCTGGGCAGTTAGGGCCGATCAGGACCACGCCCAGTTCGTCACACTTGACCTTGGCTTCCAGCATGTCGATGGTCGGGATGCCTTCGGTGATGCAGACGATCAGCTTGATGCCGGCGAATGCAGCTTCCAGGATCGAATCCTTGCAGAAAGGAGCCGGAACGTAGATAACCGAAGCATCGGCGCCAGTGGTAGCAACCGCTTCTGCAACAGTGTTGAACACCGGCAGGTTCAGGTGAGTGGTGCCACCCTTGCCTGGTGTCACGCCGCCAACCATTTTGGTGCCGTAGGCAATGGCTTGTTCGGAGTGGAAGGTACCCTGCGAGCCAGTGAAGCCCTGGCAGATAACCTTGGTGTCTTTATTGATCAGGACGCTCATTATTTGCCCTCCGCAGCTTTGACGACTTGTTGAGCAGCGTCGGTCAGGCTGGTAGCCGCGATGATGTTCAAACCGCTTTCTGCCAGTACTTTAGCGCCCAGTTCAGCGTTGTTGCCTTCAAGACGAACAACAACCGGGATTTTCACGCCGACTTCTTTCACTGCACCGATGATGCCTTCGGCAATCATGTCGCAACGAACGATGCCGCCGAAGATGTTGACCAGTACTGCAGCGACGTTGGTGTCGGACAGGATGATCTTGAACGCTTCGGTAACGCGTTCCTTGGTAGCGCCACCGCCAACGTCAAGGAAGTTTGCAGGCTTGCCGCCATGCAGGTTGACGATGTCCATGGTACCCATGGCCAGGCCAGCACCGTTGACCATGCAGCCGATGTTGCCTTCCAGTGCCACGTAGTTCAGTTCGAACTTGGCAGCGTGGGCTTCGCGCGGGTCATCTTGCGATGGATCGTGGAAAGCCTTCAGCTTTGGCTGGCGGTACATGGCGTTGGCGTCGATGTTGATCTTGGCGTCGAGGCAATGCAGGTCGCCGTCAGCCTTGATCACCAGCGGGTTCACTTCCAGCAGGGCCAGATCGTGGTCCTGGAACAGTTTGGCCAGACCGGTGAAGATCTTGGCGAACTGAGTGACCTGCTTGCCTTCCAGACCCAGCTGGAATGCCAGATCGCGACCCTGGAACGGCTGAGCGCCAACCAGTGGATCGATCGTGGCCTTGAGAATCTTTTCAGGAGTGTCGTGAGCGATCTTCTCGATGTCCACACCACCCTCGGTGGAAGCCATGAACACGATACGACGGCTGGAACGGTCTACAACAGCGCCCAGGTACAGCTCTTTGGCGATATCGGTGCACGACTCGACCAGGATCTTGGTCACTGGCTGACCATTGGCGTCAGTCTGGTAAGTCACCAGACGCTTGCCCAGCCACTGCTGTGCGAACGCTGCAGCGTCTTCCTTGCTGCGAACCAGCTTTACGCCGCCCGCTTTACCGCGACCACCTGCGTGAACCTGGGCTTTGACGACCCACTCGGTTCCGCCGATCTTGTCGCAGGCTTCTGCTGCTGCTTCGGGGGTGTCTACTGCGTAGCCTTTGGATACTGGCAGGCCGTATTCAGCGAACAGCTGCTTACCCTGATACTCGTGAAGATTCATGCTTATTACCGTCTTCGTTTAGGTACTGCGCATTCGGTGCTGCACGTCAGCGTGCCGCACCACCTGTGACCGCTACTCCGGGTGGACTCCGGAAAGGCCGTCGGGCCTTCCTGAAGCCGCCTGAGAGGTCGAGTCCGACGCAGATTCCGCGGTGATTCCTGCTGGCAGGATTCACGACGGGCACTGCGTCGTGGTTTCTTGTTGTCTCAGCGTTTCTTGCGGTTCTGGATGTGGATGGCGCCGCCATTCACTGCCAGGGCCGCTTCGTGCAGCGCTTCGGACAGCGTCGGGTGCGAGAAGACCATCATGCCGATGTCTTCGGCGCTGGTGCCGAACTCCATTGCAATAGCACCCTGCTGTACCAGTTCGGCAGCGCTCGGGCCAATCACGTGAACACCCAGAACGCGGTCGGTCTTGGCATCGGCGATGATCTTGACGAAACCGCCAGTATCGTTGGCTGCCATGGCACGGCCGCTGGCTGCGAACGGGAAGGAACCGACGTTGACTTCAACGCCTTCGGCCTTCAGGGTCTGCTCGGTCTTGCCGACCCATGCAATTTCCGGGTGGGTGTAAATGACCGAAGGAACCAGATCGTAGTTCATCTGGGCCTTGTGGCCCTTGATGCGCTCGACGACCATGATGCCCTCTTCCGACGCCTTGTGCGCCAGCATCAGACCACGAACCACGTCGCCGATCGCGTAGACGCCCGGAACGCTGGTGGTGCAATGGTCATCGACGAAGATGAAGCCGCGCTCGTCGATGTCGACGCCGCTGTCGGCTGCCAGCAGATCAGTCGTCACAGGACGACGGCCTACGGCAACGATCAGGCGGTCGAAAACGATCTTCTGTTCGCCGGCAGCGTCGGTGTAGGTGACTTCAACTTCTTCGCCGTTGACTTTCGAGCCGGTCACGCGAGCGCCCAGCTTGATGTCCAGACCCTGCTTGGTGAAGGTCTTCAGCGCTTCCTTGGAAACCGCTTCGTCAGCTGCTGGAATGAATTTTTCCAGTGCTTCCAGAACGGTCACCTGAGCGCCAAGACGCGCCCAGACGGAACCCAGTTCCAGACCGATCACGCCTGCGCCGATCACGCCCAGGCGCTTTGGCACCTGTTGGAATTCCAGAGCACCGGTCGAGTCGACGATGACTTTCTGGTCGACCGGAGCCGGCGGAATGTCGATCGGACGCGAACCGGAAGCCAAGATCACGTGATCCGCTTCGATGATTTCGACTGTGCCATCAGCACCGGTCAGCTCGACCTTCTTGCCGGCCAGCAGCTTGCCGTGGCCTTGCAGAGTGGTCACGCCGTTGGCCTTGAACAGGCTGGCAACGCCGCCGGTCAGGCCTTTGACGATGGTGGACTTGCGACCGATCATGGCCGGTACGTCCATGCTCACTTCGGAGGTCGAAATACCGTGGACCGCAAAGCCGTTCTTGGCTTCGTAGAACTTCCAGGAGCTGTCCAGCAGCGCCTTGGACGGAATGCAACCCACGTTCAGGCAGGTACCGCCGAGGGCCAGTTTGCCCTCCTTGTCCTGGTATTTCTCGATGCAGGCAGTCTTGAGACCAAGTTGCGCAGCCTTGATGGCGGCAACATAACCGCCAGGGCCTGCGCCAATCACTACCACGTCGAATTTCTGGGACATAAAAAGATTCCTTTTTAGCTGCGAGCTTCAAGCTGCAAGCTGCAAGCCGCTCTGCCTTGCGGCGTCGCTGGCTTGCGACCAATTCATAAGATGCAACACACCAGCCTCAGGCTGCACATCGACCTGATCGCTCAAGCCCGACACGTGCAACCTGTGGCCGCTTCATCAGATATCCAGCAGAAGACGCGCTGGATCTTCCAGCAGGTTCTTGATGGTAACGAGGAAGGTTACAGCTTCTTTACCGTCGATCAAACGGTGATCGTACGACAGTGCCAGATACATCATTGGACGGATCACGACCTGACCGTTGACTGCCATGGGACGCTGCAGAATGTTGTGCATGCCCAGGATGGCTGCCTGCGGCGGGTTGACGATCGGCGTCGACATCATCGAACCGAAAGTACCACCGTTGGTGATGGTGAACGTGCCGCCAGTCATCTCGTCGATGGACAGCTTGCCGTCGCGCGCCTTCTTGCCGAAGGTGGCGATGCCGCCTTCGATTTCAGCCAGGCTCATGTGCTCGGCGTTACGCAGAACCGGTACAACCAGACCACGGTCGCTGGAAACCGCAACACCCACGTCAGCGTAGCCGTGGTAAACGATGTCGGAACCGTCGATCGACGCGTTCACAGCCGGGAAGCGCTTCAGTGCTTCGGTAGCCGCCTTGACAAAGAACGACATGAAGCCCAGACGTACGCCGTTGTGCGACTTCTCGAACAGGTCCTTGTACTTCGAACGCAGCGCCATGACTTCAGTCATGTCCACTTCGTTGAACGTGGTCAGCATGGCCATGTTCGACTGGGCTTCAACCAGACGCTTGGCCACGGTTGCACGCACACGGGTCATCGGCACGCGCTTCTCGGTGCGGTCGCCAGCGGCGACCACAGGAGCGGCGGCGGCAGCAGGCTTGGCAGCAGGCGCAGCGGCTGGAGCGGATTTCTTCGCTTCAATCGCAGCAACCAGGTCTTCCTTGGTGATACGGCCGTCTTTACCGGTGCCCTTGACGCTGGCCAGGTTGATACCGTTTTCTGCAGCCAGCTGGCGTGCGGCAGGCGCAGCAATCGGGTCTTCATCGTCAGCGGCGGATGCAGCAGGCGCCGATGCCGCAGGAGCAGCGGCAGCAGCAGCTGGAGCAGCCGATGCAGTTGCACCGGCATCCAGGGTTGCAATCAGTTCATTGGACAGGACAGTGTCGCCCTCGCCTTTAACGATCGATGCCAGCACGCCGTCGGCTTCGGCCAGAACTTCGAGGACAACCTTGTCAGTCTCGATGTCGACCAGCAGCTCGTCACGTTTTACCGCTTCGCCCGGTTGCTTGTGCCACTTGGAAATGGTGCCGTCGGCAACGGATTCCGGGAAAGAGGGGGCTTTGATCTCGATAGCCATTATCTGTAATTCCTTAATTCGGTTTCTAATGCTCGAAGGCGTTAAACAGTGAAGGCATCTTGCAGGAGTTTTTCCTGCTGCTCGGCGTGCATCGAAGCGTAGCCACAGGCTGGAGCGGCAGAAGCATCACGACCTGCATACTCGAGAACGAGTTCGCGCTTGTGGTTGCCCACACTGCGACGCAGATGATGCTGACTGCTGTACCAGGCACCCTGGTTCATCGGCTCTTCCTGACACCAGACTGCATGCTGCAGGTTGGTATAAGGCGCGATCGTTTCCATCAGGTCATCTTCAGGGAACGGATACAGCTGCTCGATACGAACGATGGCGATATCTTCACGACCTTCGGCACGGCGTTTTTCCAGCAGGTCGTAGTAGACCTTGCCGCTGCACAGCACCAGACGTGTGACCTTGGCCGGGTCGAGGGTATCGATTTCCGGGATCACGGTCTGGAACGAGCCTTCGGCCAGTTCTTCGAGCGTTGAAACCGCAAGCTTGTGACGCAACAGCGACTTGGGCGTCAGCACAATCAGCGGCTTGCGCAGCGGGCGGATCACCTGACGACGCAGCAAGTGGTAGATCTGTGCCGGCGTGGTCGGCACACATACCTGAATGTTGTGCTCGGCACACAATTGCAGGTAGCGCTCAAGGCGCGCGGAGGAGTGCTCCGGGCCCTGCCCTTCATAACCGTGAGGCAACAGCATGGTCAGACCGCACAGACGGCCCCACTTGTGCTCGCCGCTGGTGATGAACTGGTCGACAACCACCTGGGCACCGTTGGCGAAGTCGCCGAACTGGGCTTCCCAGATGACCAGCGCGTTGGGCTGGGTGGTCGAATAGCCGTACTCGAATGCCAGCACCGCTTCTTCCGACAGGAACGAGTCATACAGGTCAAAGCGAGGCTGACCGGCGTACAGGTTCTGCAGCGGAATGTAGGTACCTGCATCCTTCTGGTTATGCAACACGGCGTGACGGTGCGAGAACGTACCGCGACCGATGTCCTGACCCGTCATGCGGATCGGGTGGCCTTCGAACGCCAGCGTGGCGTACGCCATGGTTTCGGCATAGCCCCAGTTGATCGGCAAGCCACCGGCCTGCATCTTCTGGCGATCCTCGTAGATCTTCTGGACCTGACGCTGCACGACGAAGCCTTCCGGCAGCTCCATCAGTTTGGCGGACAGTTCCTGCAGGGTCTTGAGGTCGAAACGCGTGTCGTGACGCGCAGTCCAGGCGTGGCCCAGATACGGACGCCAGTCGACGAACAATTCCTTGTTCGGTTCCTTGACCAGGCTTTTCACCACGTGCAGACCATTGTCCAGCGCGCTGCGGTAGTCGTCGACCTTGGCCTGAACACGGGCCTCGTCGAGAACGCCGGTCTTGATCAGACGCTCGGCATACAACTCGCGGGTGGTGCGCTGCTTGGTGATCTGCTGGTACATCAGAGGCTGGGTGCCGCTCGGCTCGTCAGCTTCGTTGTGACCGCGACGACGATAGCAGACCAGGTCAATGACGATGTCACGCTTGAACTGCATGCGGTAGTCGATCGCCAGCTGGGTCACGAACATCACGGCTTCAGGATCATCGCCATTCACATGGAGAATCGGTGCCTGAATCATCTTCGCAACGTCGGTGGCGTACTCGGTGGAACGCGAGTCCAGCGGGTTGCTGATGGTGAAGCCTACCTGGTTGTTGATGACGATATGGATCGTGCCGCCCGTCTTGAAGCCGCGGGTCTGCGACATCTGGAAGGTTTCCATCACAACGCCCTGGCCTGCGAAGGCAGCGTCGCCGTGAAGGGAAATCGGCAGAACCTTGTCACCGTTCGGATCGTTGCGACGATCCTGACGCGCGCGCACCGACCCCTCGACCACCGGAGACACGATCTCAAGGTGGGACGGGTTGAATGCCATGGCGAGGTGAACTTCGCCGCCTGCGGTCATGACGTTGGAAGAGAAGCCCTGGTGATACTTGACGTCACCGGAACCCAGTTCCACTTTCTTCTTGCCTTCGAACTCGTCGAACAAGTCGCGCGGGTTCTTGCCGAAGGTGTTGACCAGTACGTTCAGACGGCCACGGTGGGCCATGCCGATCACGACTTCCTTGGTGCCGTAGGAGCCGGAACGCTGGATCAGCTCATCGAGCATCGGAATCAGGCTTTCGCCGCCTTCCAGGCCGAAACGCTTGGTGCCCGGGTATTTGGTACCCAGGTATTTTTCGAGGCCTTCGGCAGCGGTTACGCGCTCGAGCAGATGGCTCTGGATGTCAGCCGAAAAGACGGGACGACCGCGTACGCTTTCCAGACGCTGCATGAACCAGTTGCGCTGCTCGGAATCCACGATGTGCGTGAACTCGGAGCCGATGGTGCGACAATATGTCTGCTGCAACGCTTCGTGGATTTCGCGTAGGCTCGCTTCCTCTTTGCCGATGAACAAGTCGCCGGCGCGGAAAGTCGTATCCAGATCGGCATTGGTCAAGCCGTAGTGATTGATCGACAGATCGGCGGGTGCAGGACGCTGCCACAGACCCAGCGGATCGAGCAGGGCGGCCTGGTGGCCACGCATACGATAAGCCTGGATCAGTCGCAGTACTTCAACCTGCTTCTTCTCGTGTTCGCTGCTCACACTGCCGGCGGACACCGGTTGAGCGCGGCGCTGGTTTTTGGCCAGCAACACGAAATGATCGCGAATGGTCGAATGCGATACATCAGTGGCAGAGCTGCCATCAGCTGGCAACTTCTGAAAGTAGGTGCGCCATTCTTCTGGCACAGCGTTAGGGTCGTGCAGGTAAAGCTCATAGAGCTCTTCCACATAGGCAGCGTTACCACCGGATAGGTGGGCACTGTTCCACATGCGCTGCATCACGCTTTCTTGCATGCTTGGTCACCCTCGGTAAGGGGACACCACCGGCGAAGACACCAGAGCAATCCTGAAATAGTCGTGTGCAGCGACTGTATCAAGTCACCAGGGAATCACGCAGATAGTCCGGGTACCAGCCCGGATGCCCCTGCTGGTCTCATTTCTTCAAAATAAGAGCCGCAGCCTTGCGAGCTACTGCTCAGGTTAAAACCACGGCGCCGGTTGAAGCCTGCGCCGCGGCCATTTCAGTGCAACGGTGTTACAGGTAAAGCGTTGAATCAGACGCCGTTCTGCAGAAGCATGTTGCGTACGTGACCGATAGCCTTGGTTGGGTTAAGGCCTTTCGGACAAACGTTGACGCAGTTCATGATCCCACGGCAGCGGAACACGCTGAACGGATCGTCCAGTGAAGCCAGACGCTCACTGGTCCGGGTGTCACGGCTGTCAGCCAGGAAACGGTAGGCTTGCAGCAGTGCAGCCGGGCCCAGGAACTTGTCGGGGTTCCACCAGAAGGACGGGCAGGATGTCGAGCAGCAGGCGCACAGAATGCACTCGTACAGGCCATCGAGCTTTTCGCGCTCTTCCGGAGTCTGCAGACGTTCGATGGCCGGAGCCGGCGTGTCGTTCTGCAGGAATGGCTTCACCTTCTCGTACTGCTTGTAGAAGATGCTCATATCGACAACCAGGTCACGAATGACCGGCAGGCCCGGCAGCGGACGTACGATCAGCTTGCCCTTGGCAACCACAGCAGACACTGGCGTGATGCAGGCCAGGCCGTTCTTGCCGTTCATGTTCATGCCGTCGGAACCGCAGACGCCTTCACGGCACGAGCGGCGATACGAAAAACCTTGATCCTGTTCTTTGACCAGGGCCAGCACGTCCAGCACCATCAGGTCCTTACCACCGGTATCGACCTGAAACTCCTGCATGAACGGCGCAGCGTCCTGCTCAGGGTTGTAACGATAAACACTGACTTGCAACATATCGGCCACCCCTTAATAAGTCCGAATCTTAGGTTCAAAAGTCGGAACAGTTTTCGGCGAGAAGTTCACGGCACGCTTGGTTACGCGCTTGTCACCCGGGAAGTACAGGGTGTGGCACAACCAGTTCTCGTCGTCGCGATCTTCAAAGTCTTCACGGGCGTGAGCGCCGCGGGACTCTTTACGATGCTCTGCGGCAATCGCGGTAGCTTCTGCGACTTCCAGCAGGTTTTGCAGTTCAAGCGCTTCGATACGGGCAGTGTTGAACGCCTGGCTCTTGTCGTTGATCTTGACGTTGGCGATACGACCACGCAGGTCTGCCAACTGGGCAATACCCTTCTGCATGTATTCGCCGGTACGGAATACACCGAAGTAGTTCTGCATGCAGCTTTGCAACTCTTTACGCAGCGAGGCAACGTCTTCGCCTTCGGTGCGCTCGTTCAGGCCGGCAAGACGCGCCAGAGCGGCGTCGATGTCGGACTGGGAAGCACGGGCGTAATCAACACCTTCACGCAGGGCCTGCTCCAGGTGGATACCCGCAGCACGACCGAACACCACCAGATCGAGCAACGAGTTGCCGCCCAGACGGTTGGCACCGTGAACCGATACGCAAGCCACTTCACCTACAGCGAACAGACCCGGAATGATCTGATCCGTTCCAGCCGCGTCCTGAGTGATTGCCTGACCGTGAATATTGGTGGCAACGCCGCCCATCATATAGTGGCAGGTCGGTACCACAGGGATCGGCGCGGAAGCCGGGTCAACGTGTGCGAAGGTCTTGGACAGTTCCATGATGCCTGGCAGGCGGCTGTGCAGCACTTCCTCACCGAGGTGATCGAGCTTGAGCATCACGTGGTCACCGTCAGGACCACAGCCGTTACCGGCAATGATTTCCTTGACCATGGAACGCGCAACGACGTCACGACCGGCAAGGTCTTTCGCGTTCGGAGCATAACGCTCCATGAAACGCTCGCCGTGCTTGTTGATCAGGTAGCCGCCTTCACCGCGGCAGCCTTCGGTAACCAGTACACCTGCGCCAGCAATGCCGGTCGGGTGGAACTGCCACATCTCGATGTCCTGAACCGGCACACCGGCGCGCAGCGCCATGCCGATACCGTCGCCAGTGTTGATCAGGGCGTTGGTGGTCGAAGAGTAGATACGGCCTGCACCACCGGTCGCCAGTACAGTTGCGTTGGCGCGAATGTAAGAGGTCTCACCGGTTTCGATGCAGATGGCGATGATGCCGACGAACGCGCCGTCCTGGTTCTTCACCAGATCCACTGCGTAGTATTCGTTCAGGAATACGGTGCCGGCCTTCAGGTTGGCCTGATACAGGGTGTGCAACAGTGCGTGACCGGTACGGTCGGCCGCGGCGCAGGTACGTGCAGCCTGACCACCCTTGCCGAAGTCCTTGGACTGGCCACCAAACGGACGCTGATAGATACGACCCTGTTCGGTACGGGAAAACGGCAGGCCCATGTGCTCGAGCTCGAAGACCGCTTCCGGACCTACGGAACACATGTACTCGATAGCGTCCTGGTCGCCGATGTAGTCGGAACCCTTGACGGTATCGTACATGTGCCAGCGCCAGTCATCGTTCGGGTCGGCCGAAGCGATTGCGCAGGTGATGCCACCCTGTGCGGATACAGTGTGCGAGCGGGTCGGGAAGACCTTGGTGACCACGGCGGTCTTGTGACCACCCTGAGCGAGCTGCAGCGCAGCGCGCATGCCTGCACCGCCACCACCAATGATGATGGCGTCGAAAGAAAGCGTATTTGTGTTAGCCATGGATCAGATACCCCAAAGAATCTGCACGCCCCAGACGAAGTAGGCGAACATCAGAACACCGCATACCGCCTGGAACAGGAAACGGACTGCAGTCGCGGACTTGCCCAGCGCCATCGGCGTCAGGTAGTCGGTCGCGATGGTCCACATGCCGACCCAGGCGTGAGCGCCGAGGGCAACGAGGGCCAGCAGACTGAAGATGCGCATCCAGTTGTTCGCGAACAGATCATGCCATTGGGCGTAGCTCAGACCCGGGTGAAAGACCATGTATCCGATCAGGAAGATGAAATAAGCCGCGAGCACGACCGCAGAAACACGCTGCGCCATCCAGTCATAGAGGCCCGAACGTGAAAGGTTGGTGACGTTGGTTACCATATCCATACTCCTGCCAGAAGAATCAGTACCACGGAAACCGCGATAACGATTTTGGAGCCCAGCTTGCCGCCTTCCAGCGTCTCGCCCACTCCCGTGTCCATGATCAGGTGACGGATACCGGCCACCAGGTGATACAGCAGGGCAGACAGCAGCCCCCAGATGACAAGCTTGGCCAGCGGGCTGGTCAGACACGCCTTTACTTCACCGAAGCCCTCTTCGGATGCCAGCGACTTGTCCATTGCGTACAGCATGATTGCAATACCGACAAAGAGGATGACACCGGAGATACGGTGAAGGATGGACGTGTAAGCAGTGACTGGGAGCTTGATGGTCCTTAGGTCTAGATTTACAGGTCGTTGGCTATTCACGGCTTTTTTCACACTGAAGAGCCCCTAACAATCAGGGCAAGTTGTTGGGAAGTGCACTGGTCAGGTACCCACCACCCAGGAAGTGACGACCCCCTTCGAACAGGCCCAAAAGCCCCCGGCGGTCGGACGCCGAGTATAGACAGTTAGGTTACTAATGACAACGCACAGACTTACCGCCAATAGCGGATTGCGCTCGTCACGTAAAAGGCGTAAACGGCAGGAAACGGGCCTTGAAAAATATGCAGGAAGGCCTTCTGGAACGCGACTTTAGCCAAATTGACTTTAGAATTTATCTCACTATAGTGATGCGGGCCCTGCGTGGGGGGCCTGTCTGATGATTTGAAGCATAAATAGGAGGCCACATGGCTGACAAAAAAGCGCAGTTGATCATCGAGGGCGCTGCCCCCGTCGAGCTGCCAATTCTGACCGGTACAGTGGGTCCGGACGTGATCGACGTACGCGGTCTCACCGCCACCGGCCGCTTCACATTCGACCCTGGCTTCATGTCGACCGCCTCTTGCGAGTCGAAGATCACCTACATCGATGGTGACAACGGAATCCTGCTGCACCGCGGCTACCCTATCGAACAACTGGCCCAGCACTCCGACTACCTGGAGACCTGCTACCTGCTGCTCAATGGCGAATTGCCGACCGCCGAGCAGAAAGCCCAGTTCGTCGCCGTGGTCAAGAACCACACGATGGTCCACGAACAGCTCAAGACCTTTTTCAACGGCTTCCGTCGCGACGCCCACCCGATGGCCGTAATGTGCGGCGTGGTCGGCGCGCTTTCAGCGTTCTACCACGACTCGCTGGACATCAATAATCCGCAGCACCGCGAGATTTCCGCCGTACGCCTGGTCGCCAAGATGCCGACCCTGGCCGCCATGGTCTACAAGTACTCCATGGGTCAGCCCATGATGTACCCGCGCAATGACCTCAGCTACGCCGAAAACTTCCTGCACATGATGTTCAACACCCCGTGCGAGATCAAACCGATCAGCCCGGTGCTGGCCAAGGCGATGGACAAGATCTTCATCCTCCACGCCGACCACGAACAGAACGCCTCGACGTCCACAGTGCGCATGGCGGGCTCTTCGGGCGCCAACCCGTTCGCCTGTATTGCCGCAGGCATTGCAGCGCTCTGGGGCCCCGCTCACGGCGGCGCCAACGAGGCTGTACTGACCATGCTCGATGAAATCGGCGATGTTTCGAACATCGACACCTTCATCGCCAAGGCCAAGGACAAGAACGATCCGTTCAAGCTCATGGGCTTCGGTCACCGCGTCTACAAGAACCGTGACCCACGCGCCACCGTGATGAAGCAGACCTGCGACGAAGTGCTGAAAGAACTGGGCATCACCAACGATCCTCAGCTCGAACTGGCCATGCGCCTTGAAGAGATCGCCCTGACCGATCCGTACTTCATCGAGCGCTCGCTGTACCCGAACGTCGATTTCTACTCGGGCATCATCCTGAAAGCCATCGGCATTCCGACCAGCATGTTCACCGTGATCTTCGCCCTGGCGCGGACCGTCGGCTGGATCTCGCACTGGAAGGAAATGCTCTCGAGCCCTTACAAGATCGGCCGCCCACGCCAGCTGTACACCGGCAACGTGCAGCGCGACATTGTCGAGCTCAAAGACCGCAAGTAAGCCGTACTGCAAAACGAAAAAGGGCTGCCAATGGCAGCCCTTTTCAGTTATCGCATCAAGACCGTGACGTTATTGCGCTGCCCTCTCCCGCAACGCCTTCAGAGTGTTGAAAGGCGCGTCGACCACGAACTTGTTGGCCAGCATGGACGGCACGCTGCCGCCGGGCTCGGTGTGCACCTGATACGTTACCTCAGTCTGGTTGGGCCCTTTGGGCACCAGCTTCCAGAAACCTTCGACCTCCGCCACACGTACATAACCTTTCTCTTCGGGGATGTAGTCAGGCTGTTCCTGAATATTTCGGGTAAGACTGCCGTCAGCCCCCTCTTGCGTGGTAATCAGCAGCACCGAATCACGCGGCGTAACAGGCCAGGGCGTATTGAAACGCGTATAAGTCCAGGCCTTGTTGCCTTCATGCTTGAGCACCTTCTGTGACTGGCACTCATGGATCCAGGCACAGGCACCCGCCACGTCTTCCTGCAGCGCGCGCAACTTGCTCACGCTGGCATTGATGATCGCCACCCCGCGATACGCCTTGTACTTGGAGCCCGGCACATCACTGAGCGAAACCTTGATGCCGTCTTCGTCCTTGGCGACCTGCCAGTCTTCAGCCTGAACAGCCCCCACCAGCATTACAGTCAAGCCACAAGCGACAGCCATGCGATACAGCGGACCCATTGTCTTATTCCTTATTGTTGAGATGCCGACGAAACCATCATGTAGAACAGCTTGTTCAGGCAACTGCGGTCATTTTTTCCCACCATCCGATCAGACGGATCGCATCAGCCTGATCGACGCCACACACATCCTCCGCCGCCTTGAACTGACTGCAGACCGCTGGCCGTTCGGGATTACCGAACAACCCGCAAAGAAGCTCGATGGAAAGATGCAGACAGCGCTCCCCTGCCGGCTTGCCGTTCGGCATGCCCGGTATGGGAGACGTGATGGAAGGCGCGATGCAGCAGGCACCGCAACCAGAGCGGCAGTCCATGACCCGAACCCTTGCTGAATGATTGAAAGAAGCAGGATAGTACTCATCAATACGCCCGTTTGAAAACGGCGTTCCGGACGATGATGATGCCTTACTGGTGAAATTTGAAGTCCAGCGCTGCACCTTCGACGTCGCGACGGTTGTCATTACGCATCTGCAGCTGCATTTCATTGGACAGCAGTCGGCCATTC
Source organism: Pseudomonas viridiflava (assembly GCF_900184295.1). Lineage (NCBI taxonomy): Bacteria > Pseudomonadati > Pseudomonadota > Gammaproteobacteria > Pseudomonadales > Pseudomonadaceae > Pseudomonas > Pseudomonas viridiflava. The sequence goes on along the minus strand of NZ_LT855380.1, from coordinate 2,160,311 downwards.
AACTCGAAGGCCCCTGAGTCCGAAGGCGAATCCTTGCCGCCGAACATCTGCGGCAATATCGGCTTTCGTTTGGCCGTGATGACATTGGCAGGTGGATCGAGCGCCTTGACCATCTCGGGAGGCAGGCTGAGGTCCAGCTTCGGCGGATTGAGACGCACGTCCCTGGCCTTGACCTCTTTGCCAGTCTTGGCAGCCACCTCACGCTTCACAGCTGTCGACTTTGTCGCCGCCGCTTTCACAGTCGGCCGGGGTTTTTCAACTGCCTCGAGGATAGGACGGGGTGCAACGGGCTGAGACGACTCCTTGCCAGCCACCACCGGCTTCACCGGAATATTGGGCATCAACTCGTGCATCGTCACGGGCGACTTCTCGGATGCCGAATCGGTGACCACAGACTCGCGTGGCGAATCGACCGTGGAACGCGCCTCGGCAGCGACTGGAGCCTGCGCCGCCGCAGGCGCGCTACTTTCGGTCTTTGGTTTGGGCACCGGCGTTTCCCGAGCGTCACACGCACCCAGTAAAACGATCACGCAAAGCCCCAGACAGCGAAACATATTCATAGGCAAAAGATCAGACAAGACAGTGGCAAAGCCGAAAGAGCTACATGCTGTGCTTTTGAGGCATGCATGACAAGCCAAGAGTTCCGAACATTTGACGAAAATCGGCTGGCATTCAGTAGGCTGGCGAAACTTCCTGACACAACTGTCTGGCCAACATTCCCAATGTCATCAATGCACGCTCCGCCTCCCTGTTCCAGGGCATTCCGCAATTGAGTCGAATACAGTGGTTGAATTGCTCGGTGTTACTGAAAATAAGCCCCGGCGCAATACTGATGCCCTGCTCCAACGCCCGGACATGAAGTTCCTGAGTATTGACCCGTCCAGGCAGGCTGACCCAAAGAATAAAACCGCCCGCCGGCCTGCTCATCTGCGTGCCTTCGGGAAACGATTGCTGAACCGCAAGTTGGTAGGCACTCAGATTCTTGCGGTATTCCAGCCGTATAAACCTGAGGTGCCGGTCGTAGCCGCCATTCTCCAGGTAAGCGGCAACTGCCATCTGCGTCACACTGCAGGCCGAATGGGTGCTGAAGGTTTGCAGGCGCTGGATTTCGGCCTGGTACTTGCCGGCGATCATCCAGCCCACGCGCACGCCCGGTGACAACGTCTTGGAGAAACTCGAGCAATAAATCACCCGCCCCAGTCGATCAAAGGCCTTGAGCGCCTTAGTGCGCCCCACCTCGAACATCAACTCGCCATAGACATCATCTTCGACGACCTGAATGTCGAAATCCGAAGCCAGTCGCAGAAGATTTTTCTGCCGCTCTTCAGGCATGGTGCCACCCAGCGGATTGCTCAGCCGGGAGGTCAGCACCAGCGCCTTGATCGACCACTGATTGGCAGCGAGCTGCAAGGCCTCAAGGCTGATGCCGGTGGCCGGATCACTTGGAATCTCGATGACTTTCAGGCCGAGCAGGTCAGCCAGTTGAAGCAGGCCGTAGTAGGCTGGCGACTCGGCGGCAATCAGATCGCCGGGACGAGTCAGGACGCGTAATGCCATCTGCAGCGCATCGACACAACCGTGTGTGATCACCACTTCAGACGGATCGACCACCACGCCCGCATCACGCATTCGAATAGCCACCTGCCTGCGCAACGGCTCGAAACCCGGGCTGAACATGTAACTGAATGCCCGCGGACTGTGAAAACGCGTGACCTTGGCGAGCTGCTGATGCAAAGCGCGAACAGGCAGATAGTCAACATGAGGCACGGCTGCACCCAGCGCGAAGACCCCCTCACGGCGCGACTCTTCGAGCACCTGCTGAATGATGCTGCTGCGCGTGACCAGCCCCGGACGCTCGACACGGGCTATATCAGGCGTGGAGGCGGTCAACGCAGGCGTCTGATGCACGTAATAGCCGGACTGCGGCCTGGCCCGGATCAAACCTTGATCTTCGAGGTTCGCATAGGCCTGCAGGACCGTGGCATGGCTGACATTGAGCTGCGAACTCATCTTGCGCACCGACGGCACACGCTCGCCGGGTTGATAAACACCACGACGAATGTCTTCAGCCAGTTGCTGAGCGATGCGCTGATAGAGCAAAAGATTGGTCATGACCACAGCCTCATGAGGGTCGGCCATTTTTTTATAAAACAGATTGGTGGTGGCCGACCATTGTCATGAAGTGTACTGGAACAGTTTGAGAACGGGCCAGCGAATGTGTGGGGTGCGGACAATTAGTGAGCGCACGTTCAAGCCAGGCACATTCCAGAGCGGACGCGGAGCGTCCTGAGCGGCGTTACCACGCAGGAGTGTGGGAACGATCATCAACCAACATTGATCGTGCCCATCGCGTGGGCATGCCGCCCGTGACGCTCCGCGTCACAAATGGCACAGACTGCGGATTCCGTAAGCCGAGCGCACGACTCAGGTCATCCTTCCCCCTAGGCAACTTTGACGGAGCAAAGCCAGAACCCAGCCTTAACGAGCCGCGCCAAGCTGACCCTTCTCGTCGGAAAAGACGATTTCAACGCGACGATTCTGAGCGCGCCCACGTTCGGTTGCGTTCACGTTGACCGGGAATTCCTGACCATAACCCTCGACCTTGATTCGCTTTTCATCGATCCCAAGGTCCATCAGCACGTCAGCAACGGCCTGTGCCCGATCACGGGACAGCTTGAGGTTTTCCTGACGATCACCGGTGCTGTCGGTATAGCCCTCGATCCTGACGATCCGGCGCGGGTTGATCTGCAGGAACTGCACGACCTTGAGCACGGTGCGACTCGCAGAATTCTTCAGCTCGGCATGGCCCGCATCAAACAGCACATCGCCCAGGGTCATGACCAGCCCACGATCGGTCTGGGTTGTGGCGAGGCTGAGGATCTGGTCTTCAAGCCACCTGCCCTGCTGCTGGGCGCTGGCCAGCTTGGCTTCGCGCAAGCCCAATTGCAGGCGCTGACGTTCCATTTCCATTTTCGCCAGACGCTCCTGGCTCAGCATGAGATTGCTGTGCTCACGGGCGATTTCGCTGTAGCGGCTGCTCAAATAGGCGTAATGATTCACGTCGGCGCCGCTGCCAAGGTAACTGGAGAGTCGCTCGGCACGAGCCAGTGACTCACCGGCACGAATCACGTCTTTCGGCGCACTGCGCAGTACATCGGTGTCCTCCTTGACCTTCTGGAAGTCCGCACTGGCCTGCTGCAGGGCCTGATCACTGTTCTGGTGACCGGCGCAACCGTAAAGACCTGCAGAGCCCAGCAACAGGCAAACGCTGAGCGCACGTGGAATGCGATTCATTGGGCGTCTCCCAGTTGCTTGCGCAAACGATTCAGGCGGGTGTTCAACTGCGTGATCTGCTCCTGGCTTTTCAGCGTCAGGACGCGCGCCTCTGCCAGACGGGCATCCAGCTCGGCCTGCTCGGCTTTCATGCGCGCGTCTTTGTAGGACTTGTCAGCCATGTCGGTACGGGCATCGGCGAACTTGGCCTCGGCCGTTTCCAGCTCGGGTTGCTCGTCAGCACCGACAGCCTTGGCCTGCTCAAGCGCCTGCTCGGTCAGCTTGAATTGCTCGGTCGGAACCGGATCACTGGCGCAACCGACCAGCATGGCGGCTGCCAGGGCGGCGATTGAAAAACGAATACTCACAAAAAACATCCCTACTTGGTTGAGGCGCTGGCACTGGCAGGCTGCAACAGCTGGGTTTTCCAGAGATCCAGATTGTGTCGGATCACTTCACCTGCAAGGCCGGAGGCGGCCGATTCTGTCATCTTTTTCGCCAGCTGTCCGCGCAACCATGGATCGTTGCAGGCCGAATTGAACGACAGCGCCAGGTAGAAACCGGGCCTGTCGAGAGGTAAAGGCTGGGCAACTACGTCAGCCGACAAGCCCAATGTCTGCACCATGACCATCCCCGCATAGCGACCGGCCAGCACGTAATCAACCTCGCCCAGCGCCAGTTTCTGGAATGCCGGGGTCAGACCGGAAACGCGCTCCAGCTTCAAATGCTGTCGGGTGGCCTCGTCGAAGTCAGGCGTCAGCCGCGTTTTGTCAGAGATGGCGCCGCTGTGACCATGAAGTTCGCTGAACGTCGTCAGCGGAACAGCATGATCATGACGTGTCCAGATCACGATATCGTTCTGCGCGATGGCTGGATGGATGTAGTCAAGGGCATCCAGTTGTGCGGCATTCATGGGCGCATCGGCCAGCAGGTCCATGCGTCCGGTGCGTACCTCTTCGAGGGCCTGGCTGCGCTTGCCTGCGTACAGAAACTCGACCTTGATACCCAGCTCTCCGGCCGCCTGTTTCAACAGATCAGCGTTGGCGCCCATCAGGTGCCTGGGATCCTGAGGATCGCGCCACAGGTAAGGCGGCGCGTCAGGGCTGCCGGTCACGATCAGCCGCTCACATTTACCCGCCGCAAAACCCAGCGCTGGCGACACAAGCAGCCCCAGCAGAAGCGAGCGCAACAGTCTGAAATGAGGAACGGAATGGCGTTGCATGGACAGCCCTTTTCACAAGTCGATAAAAAACCCGTTCATCAGACTTCAAACACCGCAGGCAAGCCTGACAGTGAATGAAGCCGAATGGAACGGGTTCTCTTTATAGTGGAAGAGCCTGAATCAGACCAGCTTCTCCAGCTCCGGGATTGCTTCGAACAGATCCGCTACCAAACCGTAATCGGCCACCTGGAAGATCGGCGCTTCTTCGTCCTTGTTGATCGCAACGATCACCTTGGAGTCCTTCATGCCCGCCAGATGCTGGATCGCGCCGGAGATACCGACCGCGATGTACAGCTGTGGCGCAACGATCTTGCCGGTCTGGCCGACCTGCATGTCGTTGGGCACGAAACCGGCATCGACGGCAGCGCGCGAAGCACCAACCGCAGCGCCCAGCTTGTCCGCCAGCGCGTACAGGTGCTTGAAGTTGTCACCGTTCTGCATGCCGCGACCGCCGGAAACGACGATTTTGGCAGCCGTCAGCTCAGGACGGTCGGACTTGGCCAGCTCTTCGCCGACGAAGCTCGACTTGCCCGCGTCGTGAGCAGCCGAAACCGCTTCGACCGACGCCGAACCGCCTTCTGCGGCAACCGGATCGAAGCCGGTGGCACGCACGGTGATGACCTTGACCGAAGCAGTGGACTGCACGGTGGCAATGGCGTTACCGGCGTAGATCGGACGGGTGAAGGTGTCAGCCGACTCGACCGAAATGATTTCCGAGATCTGGTCCACATCCAGCTGCGCAGCAACGCGCGGCAGGATGTTCTTGCCATTGGACGTGGCGGCAGCCAGTACGTGGCTGTGACCGGCGGCCAGCTCGACGACCAGCGGCGCGATGTTTTCCGGCAATTGATGCGCGTAGGCGGCGTTGTCGGCCACCAGCACTTTTGCCACGCCAGCGATTTTCGCAGCGGCTTCGGCCACGGCGCTTACGCCGGAACCGGCCACCAGCAGGTGGATGTCGCCACCGATCTTCTGGGCCGCAGCGAGGGTGTTGAGCGTAGCCGGGGCTACGGTTGCATTGTCGTGCTCAGCGATAACCAGGATCGTCATTTAGATTACCTTCGCTTCGGTTTTCAGTTTCTCGACCAGTTCGGCCACCGATTTGACCTTGATGCCCGCGCTGCGCGCAGCCGGTGCTTCGACCTTGAGGGTCTTGTTGGTCGAGGCCGTGGAAACGCCCAGTGCATCGGGTGTCAGCACTTCAAGCGGCTTCTTCTTGGCCTTCATGATGTTGGGCAGCGAGGCGTAACGCGGCTCGTTCAGACGCAGGTCTGTGGTCACGATGGCCGGCAGGCTCAGGGAAACGGTTTGCAGACCGCCGTCGATCTCGCGGGTCACGGCAACCTTGTCGCCCGACACTTCGACCTTGGACGCGAAGGTGCCCTGCGGATAGCCGCTCAGCGCAGCCAGCATCTGGCCAGTCTGATTGTTGTCGCTGTCGATGGCCTGTTTGCCAAGGATGACCAGTTGCGGCTGCTCCTTGTCGACAACGGCCTTGAGCAGCTTGGCAACGGCCAGGGACGTCAGCTCTTCGGCGGACTCGACCAGCACTGCGCGGTCGGCACCCAGTGCCAACGCAGTACGCAATTGCTCTTGAGCAGTGGTCGGGCCGATGGTCACCACCACGATCTCGGTCGCTACGCCCTTCTCTTTCAGGCGTACAGCCTCTTCCACGGCAATTTCGCAGAAAGGGTTCATGGACATTTTGACGTTGGCAAGATCGACGCCGGAGTTGTCCGCCTTGACGCGAACCTTGACGTTGTAGTCGACCACTCGTTTGACAGCTACAAGAACCTTCATGGATTCCTCACTCTCCGGTGAAAAGAAGTCGCCCGGCAATACCAGGCGATCGATATGTGTCCTCAACAAGCAATCGTATTCGTGCAGGCGAACATGCCTTGATGCAAATCCCGCCAAAAGCCCGATAAAAACAGGGCGTCACCCGTCATGCACCGGCAGGGTGTGTAAAATGCGCCGGGCGACACTGGCCGTTTACGTGACTGCCTGCACTGCATTCGCCTGATGCCTTTTTCCGGGGTCCGCTGCGGATATCCCCAAGGGATGTCCGTGGAAGCCCGTTTCAGCCTACGGCGAACGCAAAACCGCCCGTATCTTGACCGCAACGCCTTTTCCGGTCAATACGCCAAATCGGCCAGTCATGAGTCGCGCGTCTTTGATTTATCTGGCCTGCGGCCGATTCAAACAAACGTTTGTATTGGACCCTCGCAGTGGTGTAGATATACTGCACGCCTTAAAAAGATATGCGGTCCAAGTCCGTATGTCGGTCCACCGTGACCCATAAAAAAATACCGTGAGCCTTGAGAGTAGGAGATAGCCTGTGGAACGCGAATACATGGAATTCGACGTCGTCATCGTCGGAGCCGGCCCGTCCGGGCTTTCAGCCGCTTGCCGCCTCAAGCAGAAGGCTGCCGAAGCCGGGCAGGAAATCAGCGTCTGCGTGGTGGAAAAAGGCTCCGAAGTCGGTGCACACATCCTGTCCGGTGCGGTGTTCGAACCCCGCGCCCTGAACGAACTGTTCCCTGACTGGCAGGCGCTGGGCGCGCCGCTCAACACGCCGGTCAAGCGCGACGACATTTATGTCCTGAATGACGCCGAGAAAGCCCGCAAGGTGCCGAACTTCTTCGTGCCCAGGACCATGCACAACGAAGGCAACTACATCATCTCGCTGGGCAATCTGTGCCGCTGGATGGCTCAGCAGGCCGAGAACCTGGGCGTTGAGATTTACCCCGGCTTCGCAGCTCAGGAAGCCCTGTTCGACGAAAACGGCATCGTGCGCGGCATCGTCACCGGCGACCTGGGTGTCGATCGCGAAGGCAACCCGAAAGAAGGCCTGTACACCCCAGGCATGGAGTTGCGCGCCAAGTACACGCTGTTTGCAGAAGGCTGCCGCGGCCACATCGGCAAGCAACTGATCAAGCGTTTCGATCTGGACAATGAAGCCGACGTGCAGCATTACGCCATCGGCCTCAAGGAAATCTGGGAAGTCGACCCGGCGAAACACGAGCAGGGTCTGGTGGTCCACACCGCCGGCTGGCCGCTGGACGACGCCAATCCGGGCGGCTCCTTCCTTTATCACCTGGAAAACAATCAGGTGGTAGTTGGTCTGATCGTTGATCTTTCCTACTCCAACCCGTACCTGTCGCCGTTCGACGAATTCCAGCGTTACAAGCATCACCCGATCATCAAGCAATACCTGGAAGGCGGCAAGCGCATCAGCTACGGTGCCCGCGCCATTGCCAAGGGCGGCCTGAACTCGCTGCCGAAGATGGTCTTCCCCGGTGGCGCACTGATCGGCTGCGACCTGGGCACCCTGAACTTCGCCAAGATCAAGGGCAGCCACACCGCCATGAAGTCCGGCATGCTGGCTGCCGATTCGGTTGCCGAAGCGTTGCTGGCAGGCAAGGAAGGCGGCGACACACTGACTTCCTACGTCGATGCATTCAAGGCCAGCTGGCTGCATGATGAACTGTTCACCAGCCGCAACTTCGGCGTGGCCATTCACAAGTACGGCGCGATCAAGGGCGGTGCATTCAACTTCATCGACCAGAACATCTTCGGTGGCAAACTGCCGTTCACGCTGCACGACACCAAGCCGGACTACGCCTGCCTCAAGCTGGCCGCCGACTCGAAGAAGATCGACTACCCGAAACCCGACGGCAAGCTCAGCTTCGACAAGCTCAGCTCGGTATTCCTCTCCAGCACCAACCATGAAGAGGAACAGCCTTGCCACTTGAAGCTGACCGACCCGAGCATTCCGATCAGCAAGAACCTGCCGCTGTACGACGAACCGGCGCAGCGCTACTGCCCGGCGGGCGTGTATGAAGTGATCACCAAAGAAGACGGCGAGAAACGCTTCCAGATCAACGCCCAGAACTGCGTGCACTGCAAGACCTGCGACATCAAGGATCCCTCCCAGAACATCACCTGGGTGGCACCGGAAGGCGCTGGCGGTCCGACTTACCCGAACATGTAAGTGTTCCGGTCGCGACAACAATAAAGGCTCCCTCGGGAGCCTTTATCTTTTTCAGCAGCAGGTCAGGCGGGAACGCCCGGATACGCGCCCTCTTCGCCCGGACTGCGCTCGAAATAGCGTTTGTACTCGCGACTGAATTGCGACGCGCTCTGATAGCCGACCCGCAACGCCACCTGCGCGACGCCCAGCCCTTCAGCCACCAGCAACTGCTGAGCCTTGAGCAGCCGCAGGCGCTTGAGGTACTGCACCGGCGACAACAAGGTGCTGCGCTTGAAGTGCTCATGAAAGGTCGAGGTGCTCATGTTCGCGCAACGCGCCAGCGTATCGACATTCAAAGCATCGGCGTAATGCTCATGCAAGTAGGTCACCGCAGACGCGATCCGTGCAAATTGCCCTTGCTGTTCGACCAGCGCCCGCAGCACGCCCGCCTGCGGCCCGCGCAGCGCGCTGTACAGCACATCACGAATCCGGGCCTGACCCATGGCCTGACACTCCAGCGGGTCGTGCAGGCAGCGCAGCAGGCGCTCGACACTGTCACGCATCCCGGCATCGATCAGTACCGAGGTCATGGACTCAGGCGTCTGCGGCTGGCAGTCCTGCAACGACAGCGAGCCCATCACCTGCACCAGTTCGCCGAGCAACACACGGTCGATGGACACCGACACGCCATACAGCGGCTTGTCAGGCGTAGCAAACGTCTCGCATTTGAAGGGCACTGACAGTGCCTGAATCAGGTAGTGACCGGTGCCATACTCGAACGTGCGCGTCCCCAGGCAGGCGATCTTGCTGCCCTGCACCACGATCATCAGGCTCGGCTCATACATCTGCGGGCTGCTGGCCACATAGCTGAACGCCGAAAGCACACGCACCTCGGGCAAGTGCGTGTCGACAAAGCCGGGACGCACCGCCAGCGGCTGGATCAACGAGACCAGAACAGCATTGCCATCGACAGGGTGAGGGAGCGACATAAGGAGTACCGGCAGAGAATCAGACAGCTCCATGATCGCAGATTTGCGCGCTTGAGCGGTACCCGGATCCGGTAGCCGGAGGAATAGGCATGAAACACGGAGGAATCACCCTAGCGACACGCGCCCATCACGCGGACAATGATTCGCCTCTTCTCCGTATCATTTCGCGAGGTCATATTTATGTACACAGCCATCGGTTACGCCGCTCAGTCAGCCACCGCTCCCCTCGCCCCGATGACCTTCGAACGTCGCGCTCCGCGTGCCGACGACGTTGCCATCGAAATCCTCTACTGTGGCGTATGCCACTCCGACATCCACCAGGCGCGCAACGAGTGGGGCATTGCCGTCTACCCGTTGATGCCGGGCCACGAGATCGTCGGTCGCGTTACCGCCACCGGTGCCAACGCCACCCAATACAAGGTCGGTGATCTGGTCGGTGTCGGCTGCATGGTCGACTCCTGCCGTGAGTGCTCGGCCTGCAAGTCGGACCTTGAGCAGTATTGCCTGGAAGGTCCGACCATGACCTACGCCACGCCAGACCGCGTGGACGGCAGCAACACCATGGGCGGTTATTCCAACAGCATCGTGGTCAGCGAACACTTCGTCGTGCGCGTTCCCGAGAAGCTGGATCCGGCCGCTGCTGCACCGATTCTCTGTGCAGGCATCACCACCTACTCGCCGCTCAAGCACTACGGCGTGAAGGCCGGTGACAAGGTCGGCATTCTGGGCATGGGTGGTCTGGGCCACATGGGCATCAAGTTCGCCAAGGCGATGGGCGCCGAAGTCACCCTCTTCACCCGCTCCGCGTCGAAAGCTCAGGAAGCGCGTCGCCAGGGTGCCGATCACGTGATCGTCTCCACCGATGCCGAACAGATGAAAGCGGCCGCCGGTCATTTCGACTTCCTGCTCGACACCATTCCGGTGCAGCACGACCTGAACCCCTACCTGCAGACCCTGCGTTTCGACGGTGTGCACATCCTGGTCGGTCTGATCGAGCCGGTTGAACCGCCGGTCCACGCCGCCAATCTGGTGATGAGCCGCCGCGTACTGGCCGGTTCGCTGATCGGTGGTATCGCCGAGACTCAGGAAGTGCTGGATTTCTGCGCCGAGAACGACATCACCTGCGACATCGAGATGCTCGACATCCGCAACATCAACGAAGCCTACGAGCGCATGCTCGCCGGTGACGTGAAGTACCGCTTTGTCATCGACATGGCCACGCTCAAAGCCTGATTCAGGCGGCCCCGAGTTCGGCCGACAGTCCCGCCGCGATCTCCCTGATCAGCGGGACCAGTTCGGCCATCTTTTCCAGGGGCATGTACGGCACCGTACTGGCGACGCTGATGCCAGCCACAATCTGTTGGCTGGCATCACGCACCGGCGCCGCTACACAACGGATCGACGGTTCGTTGTCCTCCAGATCGAACGCATAACCTCCCGCCACATATTCCTGCCTGCGCTCCTGCAGCTGCTCCCACGTCTGTTGCTCGTGATTGGGCCACAGCGGATGCTTGCCTGACGCTGGCATGCTGACCTCGTAGAGACGAAGCCACTCGGCTTCAGGACTGTCCAGCAATAGCGCCTTGCCGATACCCGTGCGCACCAACGGCATACGATGCCCGACCCGCGACCGCATCTCCGGACCATTGCGGCCGGGATTCTTGTGCAGGTACAGCACGTCATCGCCTTCACGCACCGCCAGATGCACGGTGTCTCCGGTCAACGCCGATAGTCTGTCCAGAAACGGCCGCGCCAGAATAGCCAGCGGCACTTCTTCGCGCGCCTGAAAGCCCAGCTCGATCAGTTTCGGCCCCAACAGATAACCCACCTGAGGAACCACCCGAAGATAGCGTTCGTCCACCAGACAACTGGCCAGACGATGGGTGGTGCTGCGTGTAGTGCCGATCAGGCGGGCGATTTCCTTCAGATCCCGCGCACCACTGGCCACGGCCTGAACCACACCCAGGCCGCGCAACAGGGTCTGGGTTCCGGCAGGGGCCGACTCTTTGCCTGGAGGATTTTCAGCGGGAAGCGGTTCGTTGTGCATGACAAGCCTTAATCAGATCGGGACGCTGGCGGCATTATCGTCGCCAGCGTCAGGACACGTCGATATCAGAGTTCGATGCGCTCGACTTTACCCACCAGCAGTATGTAGGACAGCGCACCCAGCAGTGCCAGCACCGAGATGTAGGTGATGGCGGGTGCAAACGAATCGCCCGAAGCCAGGAAGCCGATCACGATTGGCGTGGCGATGGCCGCCAGATTGCCGATGAAGTTGAAGGTGCCGCCTGTCAGCCCCAGAAGACGCGCCGGGGCCAGCGTCGATACCAGCGACCACGTAATAGAAGCCAGACCGTTACCAAAGAATGCCAGTGCCAGAAACGCGATCACCAGCGGCGTGGATTCGACGAAATTGGCGCCGATGATCGACGTGGAAATCAGCAGACCCGCAATGATCGGCAGCTTGCGAGCGAAGCCCACGGTGTGCCCGCGACGGATCAGCCAGTCGGAGAAGAACCCCGAACACAGCACGCCAACGAAGGCGGCCAGAAACGGCAGCGACGCCAGCAGCCCGGACTTGATGAAGTCCATGCCCCGGTATTTCACCAGATAGGTCGGGAACCAGGTCAGGAAGAACCAGAGCGTGGAGTTCAGGCAAAACTGGCCGAGGTAAATACCCCAAAGCTTGCGCCTGCTGAGGACGATGCCCAGGTCCAGCCAGCTGAAACCCTGCTTCTGCTTTTCGACGTCCTTCTGAATGTCCACCAGCCCGCCGCCTTCGCGGATCAGGTCGATTTCCTGCTGATTGACACCCTTGAAGTCACGGGGCTCGCGGTACACCGCGTACCAGATCGCTGCCCAGAGCACACCGACGCCGCCGGTCGCGACGAACACCATGTGCCAGCCGTAGTGCGCCTGCAGCCACGCCAGCACCGGCGTCAGAAACGCCAGACCGACGAACTGCCCGGACGTATAGAAACCAATCGCCGTGGCACGCTCGCGCTCGGGAAACCAGGTGGTCACTACGCGGCTGTTGATCGGATAGGCAGGAGCTTCCAGCGCACCGACGGCCATGCGCAGCACGAACAGCGCAATGAAGCTGGCGGCAAAGCCAAGCATGATGGTAGCGATCGACCACAACGCCAGGGCCACGGTGTAAAGAATACGCGGCGGCACGCGATCCACCAGCCAGCCACCGGGCAACTGCATGGCCGCATAGGTCCAGCCGAACGCGGAGAAGATCAGACCTACATGAACCGGATCGATGCCCAGCTCGGACGTCAGCGCCGGCGCGGCAATCGACAGGTTACTGCGGTCCAGGTAATTGATGACCACGGTGATGAACAGCAGCACCATGATAAAGAAACGTTTGCGGGACGGCGTCACCAGTGATGCCGCGCCCTCCATCGTACGAGTGCGCATGAAAATGTTTCCTCTTTTTGGATTTATTGAGGATGTGTGTTGTTGGCAAATCGCTTGGATCGTGCCTCACGCTCTGCGTGGGCACGATCAGGAGGCCTGCTCCGGATCAGATCACCACTCGGCAAAGCTGCCATCGGCATGACGCCAGATCGGGTTGCGCCAGCGGTGACCGATCGCAGCGCGTTCCTTGACGTATTCCTCGTTGATTTCAATGCCAAGGCCCGGACCGTTGGGGATCTTGACCATGCCCTTGTCGTAGTCAAAGACTTCCGGGTGCTTGACGTAATCCAGCAGGTCGTTGCTTTCGTTGTAGTGAATGCCCAGGCTCTGCTCCTGAATGAACGCGTTGTAGCAGACCGCATCCAGTTGCAGGCACGCCGCCAGTGCAATCGGCCCCAGCGGACAATGCAGCGCCAGCGCCACGTCGTAGGCTTCGGCCATGTTGGCGATCTTGCGCGTCTCGGTGATGCCACCCGCGTGCGATGCATCCGGCTGGATGATGTCGACGTAGCCTTCGCTCAACACGCGCTTGAAGTCCCAGCGCGAGAACAACCGCTCACCCAGCGCAATCGGCGTACTGGTCAGCGGCGCCAGCTCTTTCAGCGCTTCGTAGTTCTCGCTGAGCACCGGCTCCTCGATGAACATCAGCTTGTACGGGTCCAGCTCCTTCATCAGTACTTTGGCCATCGGCTTGTGCACGCGACCATGGAAATCGACGCCGATCCCGACGTTGGGACCGACCGCGTCACGCACCGCCGCGACGTTGGCCAGGGCCAGATCGACCTTGTCGAAGGTGTCGAGGAATTGCAGTTCTTCAGTGCCATTCATCTTCACCGCAGTGAAACCACGCTCGACCGCTTCCCGTGCCGCACGTGCGGTGTCGGCCGGACGGTCGCCGCCGATCCAGGAATAGACGCGAATCTTGTCACGCACCTGACCACCCAGCAGATCGCTGACCGATACACCCAGCGCCTTGCCCTTGATGTCCCACAGCGCCTGATCGATCCCGGCCAGCGCGCTCATGTGGATCGCCCCGCCACGGTAGAAGCCGCCGCGGTACAGCACGGTCCAGATGTCTTCGATGTTGCGCGGGTCCTTGCCGATCAGGTAATCGGAAAGCTCTTCCACGGCCGCGGCCACGGTGTGCGCACGGCCCTCGACGACCGGCTCACCCCAGCCAACGACGCCCTCGTCGGTCTCGACTTTCAGGAAGCACCAGCGCGGCGGAACGATGAAGGTGGTCAATTTGGTGATTTTCATGAGTACGGCTTCTCTTATTGGTTCTCTTGTCAGGCGGCTGCGTCTGGCCCGCCGATCCGTTTCAAAGCGATGAGGTGTGTTCTTTCCAGGCGGCCACATAGGCCTTGGCGCGCTCGGCGACGTCGGCAGCGCTCATGCCCGGCTTGAACAGCCCGGAACCGAGACCGAAACCTTTGACGCCCGCGTCGAGAAACACCTTCATGTTGTCCGGCGTGATGCCACCGACCGGCAGCAGGACCGTGCCTGCGGGCAGCACCGCCAACCAGGCCTTGACCACTGCGGGCGACATTTGCTCGGCCGGGAACAGCTTGAGTACATCAGCGCCCTCAGACAGTGCGGCAAAGGCCTCGGTCGGCGTGGCCACGCCCGGCGACAGGAACATGTTTGCCGCTTTGGCCGCCCGCAGTACCTTGGGGTCGCTGTGCGGCATGACGATGACCTGCCCGCCTGCGTCCTTGACCTGCGTCACCTGCTCGGGCGTCAGCACGGTTCCGGCGCCGATCAGGCAATCGGCAGGCAGGCGCTGGCGCAGCAGGCCGATGCTGTCGAACGGCTGAGGAGAATTGAGCGGCACTTCGATGACCCGAAAGCCCGCCTGATACAGCTCATCGCCAATCGCCGGGGCCTCTTCGGGACGCAGGCCGCGCAGAATCGCGACCAGGCCGTTTTCCTTCAATGCTTGCTTGAGCATGTCACACCTCTTGAACGTAATGGGACGACTGGCGCGCGACCAGACCGGCCTGAACTGCGACCTGCCAGAGGCCGCGTTCGGTCGCCTGGGCGGCCACTGTCACCCGGGGAAAGCCGCAGGCGGTCAGGCCACGCGCATAGCGCTGGCACAGCGACTCGCTGCCGATGAGAATCACCGCAGGCAGATGGCCGTGGGCGTCGTATTGAAGTCTGGCGAGCGAGGCCAGTTCATGGCCGATCAACAGACCGGACAGGTAATCGGGCTGGCTGCTCGCAGGTAACTGGCCAGTAAGGCCGAGCGTTCGGCAACTGAAGATGGTGGACAGAGGGCCGGCAGCGCCCTCCTCCGACTGTGCATTGGCGAGCCCGCGATCGAACGCGGCACTGTCGAACGTTTCGCTCGGCTGCATGGTGCGTCCGAGAATGGTATGGGCGCACAGCGCAGCGTAGACCTCACCGGTCATGAAGGTATCGAAATGAACGATGCGATCCTGCGCCACCTGCACCCACTTGGAGTGGCTGCCCGGCAGGCCGATCAACAGCGGCTGGCTGGCCGACTGCTCGTCGAGTCCGGCGAGCACGCCCAGCACCTGAGTCTCTTCACCGCGCATGACATTGGGCAGCGTCGAACGCTGCAACACACCGGGGATGATGTGAACGGTCACGCCACGCACGCTGCGTACGGTCTGCAAAGCGGCGCTCAGCTCATCGACGCTGGCAGGCGCTTCACGATAGGTCGCCTCACGCCAGCCTTGCGCGCTGCCAACCATGCCGCAGGCGATCACCGGCAGATCAGGCCGCGCGTCGAGCCAGTCGCCGCACGCTTCATCAAAGGCCAGCTCGAACCCATCGCTGCACAGCGCGCCCGCGATCATCCTTGGGTTGTCCGGCAATTGCATGATGCCCGCGCTCAGGGCGCGTTGTTCCAGTACCTGGCCGTGTTCGCCAAGTCGATAAGCACGAAGTGAGGTCGTCCCCCAGTCGAGCGCGATCAAGTGCGCCTGCATTGCTTCACCTTTTGTATTTTTGGAAGTGAGTGCAGGACGGACTATAAACCCGAAATCGGAGTTATCTCAATATGTAAATTTCAATCCCATATATTGGGATATATATTGCCTTATCAACGGGCAATAAAAAACCCGCGTCCTGGTCAGGACGCGGGTTCGGGGTGCAACGGCGTTTCGATCAACGTTCCAGCAGGATTCTCAACATGCGGCGCAGCGGTTCGGCCGCGCCCCACAGCAGTTGGTCACCCACAGTGAATGCGCCCAGGTACTGCGAGCCCATGTTCAGCTTGCGCAGGCGACCCACAGGAATGCTCATGGTGCCGGTCACAGCCGTCGGGCTGAGGTCCTGCATGCTGGCTTCACGGTTGTTCGGCACCAGCTTGACCCAAGGGTTGTGCTGGCTGATCAAGCCTTCAATGTCCGCAATCGGCACATCCTTGTTCAGCTTGATGGTCAGTGCCTGACTGTGGCAACGCATGGCGCCGATGCGCACGCAGATGCCATCCACCGGAATCGGGCTCTTGAAGCGACCCAGAATCTTGTTGGTCTCGGCCTGGCCTTTCCACTCTTCACGGCTCTGGCCGTTCGGCAGCGCCTTGTCGATCCATGGAATCAGACTGCCGGCCAGCGGTACGCCGAAGTTCTCGGTCGGGAACGCTTCGCCGCGCATGGCTTCAGCCACCTTGCGGTCGATGTCCAGAATGGCGCTGGCCGGGTTGGCCAGTTCATCGGCAACCGACGCGTGCACAGCGCCCATCTGCTTGATCAGCTCACGCATGTTCTGCGCACCGGCACCGGAAGCCGCCTGGTACGTCATGACGTTCATCCACTCGACCAGACCGGCTTCGAACAGACCACCCAGCCCCATCAGCATCAGACTGACCGTGCAGTTGCCGCCGATGTAGTTCTTGGTACCGGCGTCGAGCTGCTGATCGATGACCTTGCGGTTGACCGGATCCAGCACGATAACGGCATCATCCTGCATGCGCAGGCTGGAAGCCGCGTCGATCCAGTAACCCTGCCAGCCCGCCTCGCGCAGCTTGGGGAATACCTCGTTGGTGTAGTCGCCGCCCTGGCAGGTCAGCACCACGTCCAGGGTCTTCAGCTCGTCGATGCTGTACGCATCTTTCAGTGGCGCAAGATCCTTGCCCACCGAAGGCGCCTGGCCACCGACATTGGAGGTAGTGAAGAACACCGGCTCAATGAGATCGAAGTCCTGCTCTTCCCGCATCCGCTGCATGAGCACGGAACCGACCATGCCACGCCAACCGATCAGACCTACACGTTTCATCGCAACACACCTAGAAAAAAAGTGGGACCGCTATTCTGCGGATGCACAGCAGAATAGCGGGCCAGAGAGATTACAGATTCCGCAGCGCGGCGACTACTGCGTCGCCCATTTCTTGCGTACCGACTTTGGTGTTACCCGTCGAAAAGATGTCGCCGGTGCGCAGACCCTGATCCAGAACCACGCTGACGGCCTTTTCGATGGCGTCGGCAGCGTCGGTCAGGTTGAAGCTGTAACGCAGCATCATCGATACCGAGAGGATAGTCGCCAGCGGGTTGGCGATGCCTTTGCCAGCGATGTCCGGTGCCGAACCGTGGCAAGGCTCGTACATGCCCTTGTTGTTGGTGTCCAGCGACGCGGACGGCAGCATGCCGATGGAGCCGGTCAGCATCGACGCCTGATCGGACAGGATGTCGCCGAACAGGTTGTCGGTCACGATCACGTCGAACTGCTTGGGCGCACGCACCAGTTGCATGGCGGCGTTGTCGACGTACATGTGGCTCAGCTCGACTTCAGGGTAATCCTTGGCGACCTGCTCGACGATTTCGCGCCACAGCTGGCTCGACGACAGCACGTTGGCCTTGTCCACCGAACACAGCTTCTTGTTGCGCACCATGGCCATGTCGAAACCGACGCGGGCGATGCGACGGATCTCGCTTTCGCTGTAGGGCAGCGTGTCATAAGCCTCGCGCTCGCCGTTATCCAGCACACGAACACCACGTGGCGCGCCGAAGTAGATCCCACCGGTCAGTTCGCGCACGATCAGGATGTCCAGACCGGCGACGATTTCAGGCTTGAGGCTGGAGGCGTCGGCCAGTTGCGGATAGAGAATCGCCGGACGCAGGTTGCCGAACAGGCCCAGTTGCGCACGGATTTTCAACAGGCCGCGCTCAGGACGGATGTCGCGTTCGATGGTGTCCCACTTGGGGCCACCCACGGCGCCGAGCAGAACAGCGTCGGCTTTGCGGGCGCGCTCGAGAGTCTCGTCGGCCAGCGGAACGCCGTGCTTGTCGATGGCAGCGCCACCGATCACGTCGTGAGTCAATTCAAAACCCAGCTGATACTTCTCGTTGGCCAGTTCCAGCACCTTGACCGCTTCGGTCATGATTTCCGGACCAATGCCGTCACCCGGGAGAATCAGAATCTGCTTGCTCATAACTTCCTCGATTTTTTATCGACGCCTCGGACAGCGCCCGTTTATAACGTTTCAAGCCGTAAAAGATTAACGCTCGGCCCACAGCACCAGCACATCGGTACTGAATGAACCCTGCGCATCAATCTCGAAATACTGACGCACTTCATCGCCCATCGCCTGCTGCAATTCGCGTATGGCCACGCGCAACGGCTGTGGCGTGCGCATGCGCTCCACCCACGACGTAAACTCCAGATGCAGCCGCTGGCGGGCATGACTGCGGGTAAACAACCCCGCGTCGCTGACCTGATGCAGCCATTCGGCGGCGGAATAATCGCGCACATGACTGGTGTCGCGCAGCACTTCAACCGTTTGCAGATAAGTATCCAGCAACGGGCTGCCCGGCGACATCACGTCGATGAACGCCGCCACACCGCCCGGTTTCAATACCCGGCGCACTTCACGCAACGCCAGAGCGAGATCGCTCCAATGATGAGCCGAATAGCGACTGAACACGAAGTCGAACTCGCCGTCAGCGAACGGCAAACGCTCGGCCGCACCGCATACCGTTCGGATGTTGCCCAGACCCTTGTCGGCGGCCGCAGCGGCGACCACGTCGAGCATCTGCTGTGACAGGTCGTACGCGACCACTTCACCGACAGACGGCGCAACATTGAAGCTGACATGACCCGCCCCGCAACCCAGATCCAACACCCGCGCATCAACGCGCCCTTCGACAGCCTCCTGTAGCAGCGCAAACTCGGCACCTTGCGCGTGAACGGCGCTATTGAGGTAAGCCGAAGCCTGTTCGCCGAATTGACGCTGTACGACCTGGGAGTGGGCTGTGCTGGTCATGGGTGGTTTCTCTGAAGGTTCAGGGTGTTGAATTGGGGGACTCTTGAACGTGCTTTCACGAACGCGCGATCTGCTGACTGACACGCCGAAACATCCTGTGGAAGGCACCACCACGTCTTCGACGTAGCGCTGTCGCGCAGCAAACACCGAACCGTGGGAGGCGGCTTGCCGGCGATGGCGTCATTTCAGGCACTGAGATGTCCCCTGTAAATCGCATCGCCGGCAAGCCGTCTCCCACACGTGCTGCGTTACTCAGGAGACAGCCGCTACCCGCCTGTCAGTCGCGAAACAACCACGGTTGGCTTGCACGGTGCTTGCTCTCGAACGTCGCAATGGCATCGGCGTCCATCAGCGTCAGGCCGATGTCGTCCAGGCCATTGAGCAAACAATGCTTGCGAAACGCGTCGATCTCAAAGCTCAGCACCTTGCCGTCTGGACGGGTCACGGTCTGAGCCTGCAGATCGATGGTCAGCTGATAACCCGGGCTCGCTTCAACCTGCTTGAACAGTTCGTCAACTTCAGCTTCGGTCAGGATGATCGGCAATAGACCGTTCTTGAAGCTGTTGTTGAAGAAGATGTCGGCATAGCTGGGCGCGATGATTGCGCAGAAACCGTACTCTTCCAGTGCCCATGGCGCGTGCTCGCGGCTGGAGCCGCAACCGAAGTTCTCACGGGCCAGCAACACGCTGGCTCCCTGATAACGCTCGTGATTGAGCACGAACTCATGGTTCAGCGGGCGCTTGGAGTTGTCCTGATACGGCTGACCCACATCCAGATAACGCCACTCGTCGAACAGGTTCGGGCCAAAGCCGGTGCGCTTGATCGACTTGAGAAACTGCTTGGGAATGATCTGGTCGGTGTCGACGTTGGCGCGATCCAGAGGAGCGACCAGACCATTGTGCTGGGTAAAGGCTTTCATGCGGGTGTCCTCAGTGCTGGATCAGGTCGCGAACGTCGATGAAACGGCCATTGACGGCCGCTGCTGCTGCCATCGCCGGGCTCACCAGGTGAGTCCGGCCGCCAGCGCCCTGTCGCCCTTCGAAGTTACGGTTGGACGTCGAGGCGCAGTGTTCGCCGGAACCCAGTCGATCCGGGTTCATCGCCAGACACATGGAGCAGCCTGGCTCACGCCATTCGAAACCGGCTTCGATGAAGATCTTGTCCAGCCCTTCCTTCTCGGCCTGAGCCTTGATGAGGCCGGAGCCCGGCACCACGATGGCCTGCTTGATGGTCGCGGCAACCTTGCGGCCCTTGGCGATATCGGCGGCGGCGCGCAGGTCTTCGATGCGCGAGTTGGTGCACGAACCGATGAACACGCGATCCAGCTGAATGTCGGTGATCGGCTGGTTGGCCTTGAGGCCCATGTACTTCAAGGCACGCTCGATGGAGCCACGCTTGACCAGATCCATTTCCTGCGCAGGATCGGGCACGTTCTGATCGACAGCCAGTACCATTTCCGGCGAAGTGCCCCAGCTGACCTGCGGTTTGATCTCCGCAGCGTCGAGCCTGACTACGGTGTCGAACACCGCGTCCGGGTCGGAAACCAGATCCTTCCACGCCTCTACCGCCAGATCCCACTCGGCACCTTTTGGCGCAAACGGACGGCCCTTGACGTACTCGACGGTTTTTTCATCGGTGGCCACCATGCCGACGCGGGCGCCTGCTTCGATGGACATGTTGCAGATGGTCATGCGGCCTTCGATGGACAGGTCACGAATTGCACTGCCAGCGAATTCGATGGCATAACCGTTGCCGCCTGCGGTGCCGATCTTGCCGATCACTGCGAGCACGATGTCCTTGGCGGTCACGCCGAATGGCAGTTGCCCTTCGACCGACACCAACATGTTCTTCATTTTCTTGGCGACCAGGCACTGGGTAGCCAGCACATGCTCGACCTCGGACGTGCCGATACCGTGAGCCAGTGCACCAAAAGCGCCGTGTGTGGAGGTGTGCGAGTCACCGCAGACCACGCTCATGCCCGGCAGGGTTGCGCCCTGCTCAGGGCCGATTACGTGGACGATGCCCTGACGCGGATCGTTCATCTTGAATTCGGTGATGCCGTATTCGTCGCAGTTGTCGTCCAGGGTCTGGACCTGCAGACGCGAAACCTGATCCTCGATGGCACCGATGCCGCCCTTGCGTTCCGAGGTGGTCGGTACGTTGTGGTCGGGGGTGGCGATGATCGAGTCGATGCGCCACGGCTTGCGCTTGGCAAGGCGCAGGCCCTCGAAGGCTTGTGGCGAGGTCACTTCGTGGATGATGTGACGGTCAATGTAGATCAGCGCCGAACCATCGTCGCGCTGTTTGACCAGATGCGAATCCCAGAGCTTGTCGTAGAGCGTTTTACCGGCCATTGGACGTACTTCCTCATCAGCTTTTTTATGCCTTGGGCTACGGACGTCCATGGGCCCTTGGCTTGTGTGACCATCCTATGGAATGTGCTTAAATAACTCCAATTCATATTTTTTATGCTTTGGATAACCAACTGGAATGTGACGATGGATCTCGCCAACCTGAATGCTTTTCTGGCCATCGCCGAAACCGGAAGCTTTTCCGGTGCCGGAGAACGCCTGCACCTTACCCAGCCGGCCATCAGCAAACGAATCGCAGTACTTGAGCAGCAAATCGGCGTGCGCCTGTTCGACCGCCTGGGTCGTGAGGTGAGCCTGACCGAAGCGGGCCGCGCTCTGCTGCCACGGGCCTATCAGATCACCAACGTGCTGGATGACACGCGTCGGGCGCTGACCAATCTGAACGGCGAGGTGTCCGGGCGTTTGAAACTGATCACCAGCCACCATATCGGTCTGCATCGTCTGCCACCTTTATTGCGCGAGTTCACTCGCACGTATCCGGCCGTGGCGCTGGATATCCGGTTCATGGATTCCGAAGCGGCCTATGACGAAATTCTGCACGGCCGCGCCGAGCTGGCCGTCATCACCCTCGCGCCGGAACCTCATGCACTGGTACGCGCCACTGCCGTATGGGACGACCCGCTGGACTTCGTGGCGGCACCGGAACACCCGCTGACAAACAGCGGCCCGATGAAACTGGAGGATATTGCCCGCTACCCGGCCGTGCTGCCCAGCGACAACACCTTCACCCACAAGATTGTCAGCAACCTGTGCGAGGCCCACGGCCTCAAGCCTGATATCGCGATGAGCACCAACTACCTTGAAACCATAAAAATGATGGTGTCCATCGGGCTGGCCTGGAGTGTTCTGCCACGCACCATGCTCGATGAACAGGTTGCGCGGATTCCGTTGACAGGCGTGCAACTGAATCGCCAGCTAGGCTACATCCTGCACACGGAGCGGACTCTATCAAATGCGGCCCGGGCATTCATGAAATTGTTGTAATGCGCGATACAGCGGTTGATAGTGTTTTTTTATGCGATACAGGATGCAGATCGATCGTTTTACTGGCTTTATTCATTAAAGGCTCGTGATCAATGCCCAACCTTCTGGACCCGACCATTCTGCTGGCGTCCGCACAGCCTGCAGCCGCGCCAGCGGCACAGGGCACTGTGGAACAGACCCTCAGGGAAACGCTGGATCGTCTGAATCTGGCGTTGAGTTCCGCGCAGATGGGGACCTGGGAATGGGACATTGCCACCGATCAACTGCACGCCTGCGCACGAGCCGCCCAATTGCATGGCCGCGAAGCCCGGTCACTCGATTACGACTTCACCCGCTTTCTGGCGGGCGTGCCAACGGTGGAACGTCATCGCATGCGCAGCGCCTACAAAGCGGTGGTCGCCGGTGAACAGGACACCTTCCAGCTGACTTACCGCTTTCAATTGCAAAACGGCCTGTCACGACTGCTCGAAAGCCGCGCCATCCTTTACCGCAACGCTGACGGCACGCCTTCGAGACTGGTCGGCACGCTGCTCGACATCACTCAGCAACAGGCCCAGGCCGCACTGGAGGCCAGCGAAGAGAAGTTTGCCAAGGCGTTCCACTCAAGCCCCGACTCGATCACCATCACCGAACTGGGCACCGGCCGGTACGTGGAGGTCAACGACGGTTTCTGCCGCCTCACCGGCTATACCGCGCCCGAAGTGCTGGGCAGGACGGTCCAGGAGATCGGCATCTGGACCGACCCTGATCAGCGCCAGAGCATGATCGATCAATTGCGCGACACTGGCCGCGTGCATCATCGAGAGATGGCAGGCCGCAACAAGAATGGCGATCCGCTGACCCTCGATGTGTCGGTGGAATTCATCACCCTGAACCAGACCGCCTGCCTGCTGATGAACGCCCGGGACATCGGCCAGTTGAAAAGCGCCCAGGCGCAGATCCAGCACCTGGCCTATCACGACCCGTTGACCGGCCTGCCCAACCGTGCGCTGCTCATGGACCGCCTGAGCCAACAACTGTCGCTGCTCAAGCATCACCGCCTGCGTGGCGCGCTGCTGTTCATGGACCTCGACCACTTCAAGCACATCAATGACTCCCTCGGCCACCCGGTCGGCGACAGCGTGCTGAATATCGTCTCCGCTCGGCTGGAGGCCAGCGTGCGCCTCGAAGACACCGTGGCGCGCCTCGGCGGGGACGAATTCGTGGTGCTGATCTGCGGTCTGGAAGGCTCACGTCACGAGGTGACCCAACAGGTTCAGGAGCTGTCAGACAACCTGCGCGAGCTGCTGGCGGAACCCATGTTCCTCGACGGCCATCGACTCCAGGTAACGCCCAGCATCGGCATGGTGCTGATCCCGGACGACGGTTCGACCCCTGCCGACCTGCTCAAGCGCGCCGATATCGCGCTGTATCGCGCCAAGGATTCAGGCCGCAACACCGCGCAATTCTTCCACAGCTCCATGCAAAAAGCGGTGAGCCAGCGCCTGCGCATGGAAAACGATCTACGCCTGGCACTGACCCGTAACGAATTCCACCTGCACTTTCAGGCCCAAGTGGATTGCCGGAACCAGGCCCTCACAGGTGCCGAGGCACTGCTGCGCTGGCAGCATCCCGACTATGGCGTGCTGCCGCCCACTCAGTTCGTGCAGATCCTTGAAGAGAGCGGCATGATTCTTGAGGTGGGTAGCTGGGTGCTGGACGAGGCTTGCAAGACTGCCGGTCGCCTGCTCAAACAGGGGCTGATCGCGCACAACGGGTTCCTGATGGGCGTCAATATCAGCCCGCGCCAGTTCAGGCAGACCGACTTTGTCGCACGGGTGGAGCGCAGCCTGAAGCTGCATCAGCTGCCTGCAACCATGCTGAAACTGGAAATCACCGAAGGCATCGTCATCCAGAACCTGGAAGACACCATTGCCAAGATGCGCAGCCTGAAAAAGCTGGGGATCAGCTTTGCCATGGACGATTTCGGCACTGGTTATTCGTCGCTGACGTATCTCAAGCGTCTTCCGGTGGATACGCTCAAGATCGATCAATCGTTCGTGCAGGATGCCACCAGCGACCCCAATGACGCCGAGATCATTCGCGCGATTGTGGCGATGGCACAGAGTCTTAACCTCAATGTCATCGCCGAGGGCGTCGAAACCGTTGAGCAACTGGCGTTCCTCGAAAAACTGGGGTGCCACGTGTATCAGGGGTATCTGTTCAGCGAACCGCTGGGCGACTCGCAATTTGAAGCCCTGCTGCGACTCAAGCAGCCCGTTCGCCAGCCGAGCCTGCTCCCGGATCACTAAACGCAGAAAGGCGCCCGAAGGCGCCTTTCCGTTACAGCAGCGATCACTGCTCGATGGCTTTCTGAGTATTCAGCGGAATGCGCTTTGGCTTGGCCTCTTCGGGCACATTACGCACCAGATCGATGTTCAGCAGGCCATGGGACAGATCGGCACCCCGAACCTCGATATTGTCCGCCAGACGGAACGACAACTTGAATTCGCGCCGGGCGATGCCCTGATGCAGATAGGTCACGTTTTCGGCTTCGCGTTCGCGCTTGCCGCCAGTGACTGTCAGCACCCCTTTCTCGACCTGCAAATCAAGGTCTTCTTCCTGCATGCCTGCCGCTGCGATCACGATCCGGTACTGATCGTCGCTATGCCGCTCCACGTTGTAGGGAGGGTAGCCACTGGACGAATCATTGCGTGCCGCCGACTCGAAAAGGTCGTTGAAGCGGTCGAAGCCCACTGAGTGACGAAACAGTGGAGCCAGAGAAAATGCAGTCGTCATGATAATTCTCCTGTTAATCAGCGAGTAGTTTGCGCGACCCGGATTCGGCATCGCGTAATCCCCAAACTAGGGCCGGTCACTGACTTTTCAAGAGCGATTTTTTACGAAAAACACGACCGTTCGTCGGGCTGACTTTCGGCTGAATAACCCAGCAGAACACTGATCCGGTCGCAATCGGTTTCGCGGCGCAAGGCGTTGAACATCAGCGTCGCTTCCGGGTAACTCTTGGTCAGCAGCACCAGCCATTGCTTGAGGCGGCCCGGCGCCTGCACCAGGGTCATCTTGGCCAGGCAATCGCCCCAGAACGTGCGCAACATCGGTTGCAGCTCGGCCCAGGTCATCTCGACCACCTCCTCGCCCGCATGGGCCGCAGCAATCTGGCGGGCCAGATCGGGACGCGCTACCAGACCGCGACCGATCATGATGTCGCGGGCGCCACAGATCTCCTGACAGCGCCGCCAGTCCTCGACCGTCCAGATTTCACCGTTGGCAACGACCGGCACCTTGACCACTTCCTGAATGCGCGCGATCCACTCCCAGTGCGCCGGCGGCTTGTAGCCATCGACCTTGGTGCGCGCATGAACCACGATGCGTTCCGCACCGCCATCGGCCAGCGCCCGGGCACAGTCCAGGGCGCCGTCAGTGTTTTCATAGCCCAGGCGCATTTTCGCGGTGACGGGAATGTCGCGAGGCACGGCGCGCCGCACCTGACTGACAATGGAGTGCAGCAGGTCAGGCTCCTTGAGCAGAATCGCACCGCCCCGGGAACGGTTGACGGTCTTGGCCGGACACCCGAAGTTGAGGTCCATGACTGGCGCGCCCAGCTCACAGGCAAACGCGGCGTTCTCTGCCAGACAGACCGGATCGGACCCCAGCAACTGCAAGTGCAGCGGCACGCCTGCTGCCGTTTTGGCATCGGTGTGCAGTTCGGAGGCCATCTTGTAGTAATAGGTGGCAGGCATGACCCGCTCGGTCACCCGGATGAATTCGGTCACACACCAGTCGATGCCACCGACGCGAGTCAGCACATTACGCAGGATGTCGTCGACCAACCCCTCCATGGGCGCCAGAGCAATTTGCATGGGTCACACTCGAAAAAAAGTCCGGCAGTTTACTGCTCGTCACCCGGATTGGGAACGCCGCCGTCCAACATTGCAGCGCCATAGCCTTCGATGAACTCTGACGGCATGCGCTTCGGGCGACCGGTGGACAGTTCGATGCAGACGAAGGTGGTTTGCGCCCGCAACAGTGTCAGGTTGTCTGAGGGACGTTTGAGCTGAAAGCAGCGCGTCATTTTCAGGCGACGATCCCAATCGACGATCCAGGTCGCGAGTTGCAGCTCATCGCCCTCGTAGGCACTGGCCAGGTAATCGATCTCGTGCCGGACCACAGCCATGGCGCGGTCCAGTCGGCGATACTCGCTGAGGTCCAGACCCAGATACTGCGAATGACGCCAGGCGCAACGCTCCAGCCAGGTAACATAGACCGCGTTGTTGGCGTGCCCCAGACCGTCGATATCATCGCTACCCACATTCAGATCGATGACGAAAGGCGTTGCCCGATCCCAGACCATGCTCGCTCCTGCTTGGGTAATTTCGTTGGCGGCAGTGTAGCTGGAATGCATGCGCGGCAAGGCATGTCTGGAGATTTTTGAAGGCAGGAGACGGGCTCGAAGAAAAAACAGAACCCTGAAAAAACAAAAGGGCCATTCAATAATCGAATGACCCTTGGTCCCGCAGAGCGGGAAATCGTGGCGTCCCCTAGGGGACTCGAACCCCTGTTACCGCCGTGAAAGGGCGGTGTCCTAGGCCACTAGACGAAGGGGACGCAAAACCTTCAGTCAGGTTCATCAGAGATGAACCCTGGCAAAATTGGTGGAGCTAAGCGGGATCGAACCGCTGACCTCCTGCATGCCATGCAGGCGCTCTCCCAGCTGAGCTATAGCCCCGGATTTATCGCCTCGCGGCGGAGTTAAACCTTCCGGCATCACTCGGTGAAACTGGCGTCCCCTAGGGGACTCGAACCCCTGTTACCGCCGTGAAAGGGCGGTGTCCTAGGCCACTAGACGAAGGGGACAAAACCTTCTACCTGATCAGAGTTGGGACTCTGATCGATTCAACACCCTGTTTTACCAGGCCTTGAACCTTGAATTTGGTGGAGCTAAGCGGGATCGAACCGCTGACCTCCTGCATGCCATGCAGGCGCTCTCCCAGCTGAGCTATAGCCCCACATCAGTGGACGGGGCGCATGTTAAGCGTGAGTCGCTAACCTGTCAAATTTATTTTCGAGAAATTTGAAAGTTTTTCGTCGGCATAACAATCACTTACCGTTTCGGCCCGCAAATCCGAGGCCGAGTCAGCCACTGCCTGCCCTGCTCACGCAGGCACACAGTGGCTTCTTCACATCACTGATGGGTCAGGCAATGGCGCCCAGCAGTTTTTCCCACTCTTTGTTTTCTTTCTTCGAAACGCCGCCCAGCAGATCAATGGCCTGACGCAGACGGAAACGCGTCAGGTCCGGGCCGAGAATCTCCATCGCATCCAGCACCGAAACGGAGCTGGCCTGCCCGGTGATCGAGGCGAACATCAGCGGCATGGCGTCACGCAGCTTGAGGCCAAGGTGCTCGACCACCGACTGGATGCAGGCGGTGATCGGGTCCTTCTCCCACTGACGCAGCGATTCCAGCTTCCACAGGATCAGTTGCATCAACTGGCGCACCTGGTCGCCGGACAGCTTCTTGTGCTCGAACAGTTTCACGTCCGGCGTGACACCACCGGCGAAGAAGAAGCTGGCCAATGGCGCGATCTGACTGAACGTCTCGACGCGGCCCTGCACGTGCGGTGCGATCTTCATCATGTACTCGGGGTTCAGCGCCCAGTTCTGCACACGAGCGGCAAACTCCTCGACCGGCAGCTCACGCAGCCACTGACCGTTGAGCCAGGACAGCTTCTCGATATCGAAAATCGGACCGCCCAGCGACACGCGGGACAGGTCGAAGTGCTCGACCATTTCCTGCAGCGAGAACTTCTCGCGCTCGTCCGGCATCGACCAGCCCATGCGGCCCAGGTAATTGAGCATGGCTTCAGGCATGAAGCCCATGCGCTCGTAGAAGGTCACCGAGGTCGGGTTCTTGCGCTTGGACAGCTTGCTCTTGTCCGGGTTACGCAGCAGCGGCATATAGCACAGCTGCGGCTTGTCCCAGCCGAAGTATTCGTACAGCAGAATCAGTTTCGGGGCCGAGGGCAGCCACTCTTCGCCACGCAGCACGTGGGTGATGCCCATCAGGTGGTCATCGACCACGTTGGCCAGGAAGTAGGTCGGCAGACCGTCGGTCTTCATCAGGACCTGCATGTCCATGCGGTCCCACGGGATTTCCACTTCGCCGCGCAGCAGGTCCGGTACCACGCAGACGCCTTCGGTCGGCACCTTCATGCGGATGACGTGCGGCTCGCCAGCGTCCAGACGACGCTGCACTTCCTCTTTGGAAAGCAGCAGCGCACGGCCGTCATAACGCGGGGTCTCGCCACGGGCCATCTGCTCGGCACGCATTTCGTCCAACTCTTCCGCAGTGCAGAAGCACGGGAAGGCATGGCCCATTTCGACCAGTTGCCGGGCGTACTTCTGGTAAATCTCGCCCCGCTCGCTCTGCCGGTACGGACCGTGCGGTCCGCCAACGTCCGGACCTTCGCTCCACTCGATGCCCAACCAGCGCAATGCGTCGAAAATCTGCTGCTCGGACTCACGGGTCGAACGCAGCTGATCGGTGTCTTCGATGCGCAGAATGAACTCGCCACCGTGCTGCTTGGCAAAGCAATAGTTGAAAAGTGCGATGTAAGCCGTGCCAACGTGAGGGTCGCCCGTGGGCGATGGCGCGATGCGGGTACGAACGGTGGTCATGGAAAATCCCGAAATAAGGTCGATCAAGCGCGGAATGTTAACAGGCCCGGGGGGTTGGGCTCCAGCGCGGGTGCTGGCAGATCAGTGATCGTTACCACTCTGCGCTCATCGTTATACAAAGTCCGCCTCCACACTGATCGTGCCCATCGCTCCGCGTGGACATGCCTCCCGTGACGCTCCGCGTCACAAATGGCACGGATTGCGGATTCAGTAAGCCGGGTGCCTGACGTGGATAACGATGGAGCTTGGGCGCGCATCTGCGCCACGTTCGAGAGCGGACGCGGAGCGTCCTGAGAGGCATTCCCACGCGGAGCGTGAGGAACGATCAGAGTGATCTCAGGCACGCCGATCACGCCCATGCCTGTGCTCAGCGTTATACCCGAGTCTTGCTGCGACCACGGACTGTGGGAGGCGGCTTGCCGGCGATGCTTTTTCTGAAGCGATCTATCAGTGACTGAACTGACGCCATCGCCGGCAAGCCGCCTCCCACGGGGTATGCATTCAGTCAGATACTTACGTTTTGGCCCCGTTTTGCGCGTCTTCCGGACTTGTGTATAACGATGAGCGCAGAGCGTAGGAACGATCATCATCGTATTCCTCCAGGAGGACTTGTGTATAACGCCAAGCGCAGGGCATGGGAACGATCATTGCGCGATATTGATCGTGCCCATCGCTCCGCGTGGGCATGCCTCCCGTGACGCTCCGCGTCACAAATGGCACAGACTGAGGATTCAGTAAGCCGAGCGCATGACGTGGATAACGCTGGAGCTTGGGCACGCATCTGCGCCACATTCCAGAGCGGACGCGGAGCGTCCTGGGCGGCATTCCCACGCAGAGCATGGGAACGTCAGGGTGCAGCGAGCCAACGCTGCATCATACCGCCAGCAAGCGCTCGCGCAGTTTGCCGATTTCGTCGCGCATCTGTGCTGCGGCCTCGAACTCCAGATCGCGGGCCAGCTGGTACATCTTCTCTTCCAGTTGACGGATGCGCTTGGTGATTTCGCTGGGCGAGCGCAGTTCGTTTTCGTACTTGGCGTTTTCCTCGGCGGCCTTGGCCATGCCTTTGCGCTTCTTGCTGCGCGAGCCTGGCACGGTGGCGCCTTCCATGATGTCGGCCACGTCCTTGAACACACCTTTTGGCGTGATGCCATGCTCAAGGTTGAACGCGATCTGTTTCTCTCGACGACGTTCAGTCTCGTTGATCGCCCGCTCCATGGAGCCGGTGATCCGGTCGGCATACAGAATTGCCCGGCCATTGAGGTTACGCGCCGCCCGACCGATGGTCTGGATCAACGAACGGTCGGAACGCAGGAAGCCTTCCTTGTCGGCATCGAGAATTGCCACCAGCGACACTTCCGGCATGTCCAGACCTTCGCGCAGCAGGTTGATGCCCACCAGCACGTCAAAAGTGCCCAGACGCAGGTCACGAATGATCTCGACCCGCTCCACCGTATCGATGTCCGAGTGCAGGTAACGCACCCGCACGCCATGGTCGCTGAGGTAATCGGTCAGGTCCTCGGCCATGCGTTTGGTCAACGTGGTCACCAGTACACGCTCGTCGATGGAGGCACGCTTGTTGATTTCCGACAGCAGGTCATCGACCTGGGTCAGCGCCGGGCGAATCTCGATCTGCGGGTCCACCAGACCGGTCGGCCGCACCACCTGCTCGACCACACGCCCGGCATGTTCCGCTTCGTACTTGCCCGGAGTCGCCGAGACAAAAATGGTTTGCGGGCTGACGTTCTCCCACTCTTCGAAACGCATCGGCCGGTTGTCCAGCGCGGACGGCAGACGGAAACCGTATTCCACCAGGGTTTCCTTGCGCGAACGGTCGCCTTTGTACATGGCGCCCACCTGCGGCACGCTGACGTGGGACTCGTCGATCACCAGCAAGGCGTCCGGCGGCAGGTAGTCGTACAGTGTCGGCGGCGGCGCGCCGGTCGGGCGGCCCGACAGGTAGCGTGAGTAGTTCTCGATGCCGTTGCAGTAGCCCAGCTCCAGAATCATCTCAAGATCGAACCGGGTGCGCTGCTCCAGACGCTGGGCTTCGACCAGCTTGTTCTGGCTGCGCAGATATTCCAGACGCTCGCCAAGCTCGACCTTGATGCCTTCCATCGCGTCCAGCAGCGTTTCGCGGGGCGTGACGTAGTGGCTCTTGGGGTAAAAGGTGAAGCGCGGCAGCTTGCGAATCACCTCACCGGTCAGGGGATCGAACGCCGACAGGCTCTCGACCTCGTCGTCGAACAGCTCGACGCGGATCGCTTCCAGATCCGATTCGGCCGGATAGATGTCAATCACATCGCCCCGCACCCGGAAGGTGGCACGGGCAAAGTCCATGTCGTTGCGGGTGTATTGCAGGTCAGCCAGACGGCGCAGCAAGGCGCGCTGATCCAGTTTGTCGCCCCGGTCGATGTGCAAGACCATGCGCAGGTAGGTTTCGGGGCTGCCGAGACCGTAGATGCACGACACGGTGGTCACGATGATCGCGTCCTTGCGTTCCAACAGTGCCTTGGTCGCGGACAGACGCATCTGCTCGATGTGATCGTTGATCGACGCATCCTTCTCGATGAAGGTGTCGGACGACGGCACATAGGCTTCCGGCTGGTAGTAGTCGTAGTACGAGACGAAATATTCGACGGCATTGTTCGGAAAGAACGCCTTGAATTCGCCATACAACTGCGCCGCCAGGGTCTTGTTCGGCGCCAGCACCAGGGTCGGGCGCTGCACCTGAGAGATGACGTTGGCGATGCTGAACGTCTTGCCCGAACCCGTCACACCCAGCAGGGTCTGGTGCGCAAGTCCGGCGTCAATCCCTTCGACCAGTTGGCGAATGGCCTCGGGCTGATCACCAGCGGGCTCAAAACGGGTAACGAGCTGGAACTCGGACATAACCTACCTCTTGAATTCGTTCGCGTCGGGGTTCGCGACAAGGACTCGTCTGCGCGGCCTGTGCCGGCAATGACGAAAACACCACCGACGACTCATCCCGTCAATGGGAGACGACGTGCGGCAGTGGCAGTGCTTGAAGTGATGCACATTAAATGGAGACGTTTGCGCATGTTTCAAGGCGCTCATTTCACCAGTGGCTACATCATTGAGGTTTCAACGGGACGAACGTTCTGCAAATAAACCGAAAAACCTTGAAAAAACCCGCCCTGCCCTGTCGCCCCTCAGGGGGATGCTCTTTATACTAGGTCCCCGTTTGTGCACCGCTTTGGCGCATTCGGCCGCGGCGTGCATACCCCTCCCTCCTTCATTCAGAGCTGCCGCAAAAATGAGCCTCTTCTCCGCTGTCGAAATGGCGCCCCGCGATCCTATCCTGGGTATCAACGAAGCATTCAACGCCGACACTCGCACCACCAAGGTCAACCTTGGCGTGGGCGTCTACTGTGACGAAGACGGGCGCATTCCCCTGCTGCGCGCAGTGGCTGAAGCCGAGAAGATCCGTGTTGCCCAGCACGCGCCACGTGGCTATTTGCCGATCGACGGTATCGCGGCCTACGACCTGGCCGTGCAGAAGCTGTTGCTGGGCGCCGACTCGCCATTGATCGCGTCGGGCCGTGTTCTGACCACCCAATCGGTCGGTGGCACTGGCGCGCTGAAGATCGGCGCAGACTTCCTCAAGCAACTGCTGCCAAACGCCGTTGTGGCCATCAGCGACCCGAGCTGGGAAAACCACCGTGCGCTGTTCGAAACCGCAGGCTTTCCGGTTCACAACTATCGCTACTACGACGCTGCCTCCCACGACGTGAACCGTGGCGGCATGCTCGAAGACCTGAAAAACCTGCCTGACCACTCCGTGGTCGTGCTGCACGCCTGCTGCCACAATCCGACCGGCGTCGACCTGAATCTGGAAGACTGGAAAAAGGTCCTGGAAGTGGTCAAAGCCAAGGGTCACGTGCCGTTTCTGGACATGGCCTATCAGGGTTTCGGCCAGGGCATTCAGGAAGACGCCATCGCCGTGCGTCTGTTCGCCGAGTCCGGCATGACCTTCTTCGCTTCCAGCTCGTTCTCCAAGTCGCTGTCGCTTTACGGCGAGCGCGTCGGTGCGCTGTCGATCATCACTGAATCGAAAGAAGAGACCGCCCGCGTCCTGTCCCAGGTCAAGCGTGTGATCCGCACCAACTACTCCAACCCGCCGACCCATGGCGCAATCATCTCCGCAGCTGTGCTCAACGACCCGGCGCTGCGTGCCATGTGGGAAGAGGAACTGGGGGAAATGCGCGTGCGCATCCAGGGCATGCGCAAGGCGATGGTCGAGCGTCTGGCCGACAACCCGGCCGGTCAGGACTTCAGCTTCGTCGGCCGTCAGTGCGGCATGTTCTCCTACTCCGGCCTGACCGCCGAACAGGCCCAGCGCCTGCGCAGCGAGTTCGGCATCTATGCGCTGGACACCGGTCGTATCTGTGTCGCGGCGTTGAACCAGAAAAACATCGACGCTGTGTGCGACGCGATCAAGAAGGTGTTGTAAGAGGGAACTGATCATGCTCACTCCGCGTGAGCATGCATCCTGTGACGCTCTGCGTCACACATGGCACAGATTGACTCAGTGAGCCGAGCGCATGGCTCAGGTCACCTTTGCGCCCTTACGGCGCGCTACTTTGAGGGACCAAAGTAGCCAAAGTCCTTTGCTCCGGTTCCGGCCCCGGCTTCGCCGGGGTTCCTTCGTCCTGACACTGATTCGGGGGTCGCTGCAAATGGGCCATCCATGGCCCAGTGCAGCTCAATCGGCATCCATGCCGATTGCCCCCCGAATCAGCGCCAGAACTCAGCCTTCACCCACGTCGCGATCTGCGGTGTTCATGCCATCGCGCTACAAAAGCACGGCAATGCCGCTGTCTCACTGGATAACCAGATGAATTGTGTACAACAATGAGCGCTGGAGCGTGGGAACGATCAGGGATCTCAAGCGCACTGATCGTGCCCAGTCAGCCCGCATACCACTCGGCAATCCGATCGAACGATCCCTCTCCCCAAGACCTCGAAAGTCTGTCAGCCATTTATGAAGCAGACTTTCGAGGTATTCATGTCTACCGAACCGCAACGGCAAAAAGAACAGGCACCCGGTCAGCACACGCCGCCGGACCAGGGCACGGAACGCAACGATCCGGCCATCGATCCGCAAGAGCCGGATGCTGTACCGGATTCGAGCGAGCATGACGGTCAGCGTCAGAATCAACAGCAAAGTCAGAGCCAGAGCCAATCGCAAGGATCGTCTGAAAAAAGCGCCTACGTGCCTGACTATGAGCCGCAGGAGAAGCCTCAGACTCAACGTAATCATCAGCCGACTCAGGGCGTTGATGCCGATATCGATACCCAGGGCGGTTGAAGCCTTGTGCTTGGCAGGTGAATTGGGCCGTGCGGCCCAATCACTGCTATTGCCTGATTCAGCTTTTGACTAATCAATGCACGGGCGGGGAAAGTTGCTCCCTGATTTCCTGCACCTGATACGCCGGATCAGCCTTGATCTGCTGCTCGGTAAACGGCAGGTCAGCCCACCGCTTATTGGAGAACGCCTCGGTTTGATCCCGCGAATGCGCCGACTGCGGATTGCTCGATTCGGAAAACGCCAATAATCCCTTGGCCTGCGGTCCATTTTCGTCGAATGTCACCACTTGCAGGTAGCTGGTACCGCTGACCACTTCTCGCTTGCCATCCTTGCCCGCCACTGTCTGCATGGCATTGTAAACGCCCAGTACCGCAGGACCGCCGTGGATCGGAACCGATACACCGCTTTGGCTCGACACCTGAATATCACCCCAGGTCGTCTTCGCCGTCAGGCCCACCTTGCTCACCTCGTCCTGCGCCGTCAGCATGGCAGCGCGTAACGCCGTGGCGACTTCCGGGTACTCGATGGCCAGACCACGGGGCGTGTGAATCGGATCGTTGGCATCGAACACTACCCGCCAGCGCGAACCGACGGACTGCATCGCGGTCATGATTTTCTGGAAGTACACGAAGCCCACACCACTGCTCAGGTCGACTCGACCGTCCCAGGCTTTCAATGCCGTGCACAGCGGTGCCAGGCGCTTTTCGTCATCACCCAGTCCTGTCGCACAAAACTGCAAAAGATCAGGCAACACCTGCCCGGCCTGATACACCTCGTTGTCCATCACCATGGCCTGCAGGTTCTCGACGCTGACCTTGCCCGACTGCTGCAGTTTGCCGAGTCGATCCAGCGCGAAACGCGCGCGCAGCCCGAGCGGCTGGCCTTCCTGGCTGATCAGCGGCGAAAAGTTTTTCTGCGGCACCGCCGGATTGACCATCCAGGCCGAGTCATTGGAATGCTGCACGAAGTCGGTCCGCAGCAATTGCGGCTGACGTGACGACGGATAGATGCCGGGTTGCGCTGCCTCGGGCGCGATGTCCCAGTTACAGTCGCTGCGCGAACCGTCGAGGATAATCAGCTCGGTGCCAATGCGTGGATCGCTGCACTTGGCGAGCTTGACCGCGTCGACATTCGGCACCACCGACAGGTTCATGTACAGCGCCTGACCCTTGGCATCGACCGCCACGGTGTTCACCCACGGGATGCCCTGAATGCTGCGTACCGAATCCTGAAACGCCTTGAGGTTTTTCGCCTGATCCATGGCGTACCACTGTTGCAGCACGCGGTCATTCTTGAGGTTCGCGTCGCGCAGGCTGAAGGCGTACTTGTCGTCCCAGTCCAGCCTGCCGGGCCATTGCACCACAGGGCCGAATTTCGACGAATAGATCGTGCGGGTTACAGGCTTGATGCTGCCGTCCGCCTGTTTCGCCTCGACATTCACCTGTTGCTTGCCCATCGCCACTGACTTGCCGTCGAGCATGTAACGCGTCGAATCCCTGGGATCGAGCGTCAGTCGATGCAACGTGAAGTGCTTCGACGTATCGACGGTGTGGGTCCAGGCCAGGTGCTGGTTGAAGCCGATGTTGATCAGCGGCAGACCCGGCAACGCCGCGCCCATCACGTCCAGTTTGCCGGGAATGGTCAGGTGCATCTGGTAGAAACGCATGCCACCGCCCCACGGAAAATGCGGGTTGGCCAGCAACATGCCGCGGCCGTTGGCGGACAGCTTGCGCCCGAT
This sequence comes from Pseudomonas viridiflava, assembly GCF_900184295.1. Taxonomy (NCBI): domain Bacteria; kingdom Pseudomonadati; phylum Pseudomonadota; class Gammaproteobacteria; order Pseudomonadales; family Pseudomonadaceae; genus Pseudomonas; species Pseudomonas viridiflava. The sequence goes on along the minus strand of NZ_LT855380.1, from coordinate 2,124,101 downwards.
CGCCACCGCATTGCTGCCACGCTCCAGCGCAAACTGTTCATTGCGCGCGGCGGCCAGTTGCAGGGCCTCACGCTGCTCGGTCTGGAGTTGGGCCTGAGCACCCGCTTGCGGCGGTCTGGCGCCAGCCAGCGCTTCGGTGAACTGACCCACGCCACCCTCAACCAGCAATCGACGGGTCAGACGCACCAGATCGTCGGTACTGATCGGTCGTACCCATTCGGCTGCGCAGGCTGTCGGCAAGCCTTTGGCATTCTGCTCGTCCAGTGAGCGGTTATAGCCAGCCGCGTAACCCTGCATCAACTGACGAATCTCGGGTGGCTGGGCCTTCCAGAAATCCGCGAGCGACTCAGGCGTGTTCAACCATTTGAACAACAGGTCGCTGGCCATATTGTTGCGCTGTTCGAGGGTCGCCTTGTCCGGCCCGAAATAGCGGGAGCGCTCGCCATTGACCGTGACGATCTCGTTCGCCAGCAGGCAAAGGTTGTCTTGGGCATAGGCGTAACCGATGCCATATCCCAGCCCGCGCTCGTCAGCAGCCACTATATGCGGCACGCCAAATGTGGTGCGACGCACTTGCGCCGAGACGCTCCGATTCTCGGGAGCAACCAGTGCCTGAGCGGGCAGCACCAGCCCAAGCGAAAGACCTGCAACAAGGAAACCGGACAACGGTCTGGAAATGATCATGCTGACTCCACCTCGAAAGGAAAACGGAACACGGCTGGAATGAGCCGCTCCCCTTAAACGATTCGCCAGAACAAAATTTAGTGAACAAAGCCAATTAATTGACAGCGCTAAATTCCGCCGCACTCCCCTCGTCTTAATGACAGCCCCAGTAGCCGTCGCCCGTCGACCGGCCGATTTTTTCCAGGCAGGAACCCTGCATGAAACGCTCTCGACTCCCTCGACGCACTGTCCTCGCGGCACTGTGCCTGTTTCCGGTCATCGCGGTGTGCGCGTGGCAGATCCTGCCGGGCGACCACAACAGGACGCCCACCGTCACCGTCACGCGCAGCAGCATTGAAAACAGCGTGACGGCGCTGGGCACGCTGCAACCGCGCAGTTATGTAGATGTGGGCTCGCAGGCAACCGGGCAGATCATGAAGATCCATGTGCAGGTGGGCGATCAGGTCAAGGAAGGTCAGTTGCTGGTCGAGATCGATCCGTCCACACAAAAAGCCAGGCTCGATGCAGCGCGCTACGCCATCGACAACCTCAAGGCCCAGCTTCAGGAGCAGCGCGCGCTGCACGAACTGGCGCAACAGAAGCAGCAACGTCAGCAACGTCTGGCGGCCGGAGGTGCGACAAGGGCCGAGGATGTGCAGGCGGCCGAGTCCGAGTTTCGCGCTACCCAGGCCCGGGTCGACATGTTCAAGGCGCAGATCCTTGAAGCCCAGGCAGCGCTGCGCAGTGACGAGGCTGCGCTGGGCTACACCCGCATCTACGCGCCCATGAGCGGCACGGTGGTTGCGCTGGATGCCCGCGAAGGCCAGACCCTCAACGCACAGCAACAGACCCCGCTGATCCTGCGCATCGCCCGCCTGTCGCCGATGACGGTGTGGGCCGAAGTGTCCGAGGCCGACATCGGCCATGTGAAACCCGGCATGAGCGCTTACTTCACGACCCTGAGCGGCGGCAGTCGGCGCTGGAAAAGCACCGTACGGCAGATCCTGCCCGTGCCACCCAAACCTCTGGAGCAGGCCAATCAGGGCGGCGGCAGCCCGAGCAGTTCGCGCAAGACCGGCGGCGGCCGAGTGGTGCTGTACACCGTGCTGCTGGACGTCGACAACGACGATCAGGCACTGATGGCCGAGATGACGGCGCAGATCTTTTTCGTTGCAGGCAGCGCGCAGAACACCCTGACCGCGCCACTTTCCGCTTTGAAAAACGGTACGCAAGGCGATCTGCAGACCGCGCAGGTGCTTACCGCCAGCGGCGAAGTGCAGAACCGTCAGGTGCGCACCGGGATCAGCGACCGGTTGCGCGTCCAGATCCTCGACGGTCTTGAGGAAGGCGACCGCCTTCTGGTGCCTTCCGCGCCTGGCAGCGGAGGCTGAATGCAGATGCCGCTGATCGACCTGCGGGCCATTCGAAAATCCTACGGCGGAGGCGACAGCCCGCAGGTCAACGTCCTGCAGGGCATCGACCTGTCGATTCACGCCGGAGAGTTCGTCGCGATTGTCGGCGCGTCCGGCTCCGGCAAATCGACGCTGATGAATATTCTGGGCTGCCTGGATCGCCCTACCTCGGGTGAATACCTGTTTGCAGGCGAAAACGTCGCGGAGCTGGGCAGCGACGAGCTGGCCTGGCTGCGCCGCGAAGCGTTCGGCTTCGTGTTTCAGGGCTATCACCTGATCCCGTCCGGCTCGGCACAGGAAAACGTCGAGATGCCGGCGATCTATGCTGGCACGCCTGCTGCGCAACGCCATGCCCGTGCCGCCGCCTTGCTGGACCGGCTGGGGCTTGGTTCGCGCACCGGCAATCGCCCGCATCAACTCTCCGGTGGCCAGCAGCAGCGAGTGTCCATTGCCCGCGCCTTGATGAACGGCGGCCATATCATCCTGGCCGATGAGCCGACCGGCGCTCTGGACAGCCACAGCGGCGCGGAAGTCATGACGTTGCTGGACGAGCTGGCCAGTCAGGGCCACGTCGTCATTCTGATTACCCACGACCGCGACGTCGCCGCCCGCGCCAGACGCGTCATCGAAATCAGCGACGGGCGGATTGTCAGCGACACACTCAGTGAGACTACTGGGGATGCTCAGCCAACGGACGCCCTGCAAGCCGTCGATCTGCGGGCGCGACTGGCCCAGGGCAGCAACGCCCGAAGCGCGTGGAAAGGCGAGTTGCTCGACGCCGTTCAGGCGGCGTGGCGAGTGATGTGGATCAACCGATTCCGCACTGCACTGACGTTGCTGGGCATTGTCATCGGCGTGGCCTCGGTCGTGGTCATGCTTGCGGTCGGCGAAGGCAGCAAGCGTCAGGTCATGGCGCAGATGTCGTCGTTCGGTTCCAACATCATTTACCTTAATGGCAAGGCCCCCAGCCCGCGTGCGCCGAAAGGCATCATCACGCTGGAAGAGGTCGCCGCGCTGGGCGATCTGCCCGAGGTCCGCATGATCATGCCGGTCAACGGCGGGCAGGCAGGTGTGCGCTTCGGCAATGTCGATCATTCCAGCTACGTGGGCGGCAATGACACGCACTTCCCGGCCATTTTCAACTGGCCGGTGGTAGAAGGCAGTTACTTCACCGAAGCCGATGAACAGAGTGCCGCGGCAGTGGCCGTGATCGGACACAAGGTCCGGCAGAAACTGTTCGGCGAGCCCATCGACCCCATCGGCCAGTACATCCTGATCGAGAACGTACCGTTTCAGGTGGTCGGCGTGCTTCAGGAAAAGGGCGCCAGTTCGGGCGATCTGGACAGCGACAATCGCATCGCGATTCCCTATTCGGCGGCCAGCATTCGCCTGTTCGGCTCGCAGGATCCCGAGTACATCACCATCGCCACCCGCGACGCCGACAACGTCAAACAGGCCGAAGCGGCGATCCGCAATTTGCTGAACCAGTTGCACAACGGCAAGCAGGATTACGAGCTGACCAACAACGCGGCGATGATCCAGGCCGAGGCCCGTACCCAGAACACGCTGTCGTTGATGCTCGGCTCGATTGCGGCGATCTCGCTGCTGGTCGGCGGCATTGGCGTGATGAACATCATGCTGATGACCGTGCGCGAGCGGACCCGGGAAATCGGCATCCGCATGGCCACCGGTGCGCGTCAGAGCGACATTCTCCGTCAGTTTCTTACCGAAGCGGTGATGCTCTCGGTGGTCGGCGGTCTGGCCGGTATCGTCCTCGCGCTGGGCATGGGCACAGTGCTGTTGCTGAGCAACGTGGCCGTGGCCTTTTCCCTGTCGGCCGTGGCCGGGGCCTTTGGCTGTGCGCTGATCACCGGGGTGATCTTCGGCTTCATGCCCGCCCGCAAAGCCGCCCGCCTCGACCCGGTGGCGGCCCTTACCAGTCAATGAAGGGTCAATCCATGAAACCACGTCTCACGCTGTTGACCACATGCCTGTTGCTGGCCGCCTGCGGCACGTCCGCGCCCGTCCCGGACAGCGGCGTCCAGCCACCGCCAACCTGGGCGTTTGCCCAGAGCGCGGCGACTCAGCGCAACGACGCCCGGTGGTGGCAACGCTTCGGCAGCCCGGAACTGAATCGCCTGATCGAACAGGCCAGCCGTGACAGCCATGAAGTCGGCGCGGCCATGGCGCGGGTGCGTCAGGCCCAGGCGACGGCGATCATCGGTGGCGCGCCGCTGTTGCCGGAGCTGGGTTATGACCTGCGCGGCGAGCGCAACACATTCATGCGCAGCAGCGACCGCAAGGCCAATCCGTCCGACGACAACAACACCGACATGTTCACCGCCGCCCTGACCGCCAGCTATGAAGTGGACTTCTGGGGCGGCGTGGCGGCCGGTCGCGACAGCGCCGTGCAGCGTTTGCGTGCCAGCCAGTTCGATCAGGCGACCGTGGAGCTGACACTGCTCAGCAATGTAGCCGACCGCTACGCACAAACCCTGTCAGCCCGCGAGCAGGGCCGTATCGCCGCGCTCAACCTGGCCAACGCGCAGGATGTGTTGCGACTGGTGCAGACACGTTACGACTCGGGGTCGGCAACGGCACTGGAACTGGCACAGCAGAAAAATCTGGTCGCCACCCAGCAGCGCGAATTGCCACGGATTCAGCAACTGGCCAACGAGCAGTTGATCACCCTCGCCGCCCTGCTGGGCCAGCCGGTGCAGAACCTCAAACTCGGTGGTCAGGCGTTTGACACCCTGAGCTGGCCAGACATCGGCAGCGGCGTGCCCAGCGATCTTCTCACCCGCCGCCCGGACCTGGCCAAAGCCGAAGCCGAGCTGGCAGCCGCGCACGCCGACGTCACGGTCGCCCGCGCCGCGATGCTGCCCAAGATGACCTTGAGTGCCCACGTCGGCACCGAATCGGTCCGCGCCGAAGACTGGCTGCGCGCACCGTTCAGCAGCCTGGCGGCAGGTCTGGTCGGGCCGATCTTCAACAATGGCCGCCTCGGAGCCGAGCGCGACCGGACCACGGCGCGGCAGGAAGAACTGCTGGAAACCTATCGCGGCGCGATCATCAACGGCTTCGCCGACGTGGAAAAGGCACTCAACAGCATCGACGGCCTTGATCGACAGCGTGGCTGGCATGAAGAAGAACTGAAACAGGCGCAGACCGCGTTTCGCATCGCCCAGAGTCGTTATCAGGAAGGCGCCGAAGATCTGCTGACCGTGCTGGAGACCCAACGCACCCTGTATCAGGCACAGGACGTCAGCGTGCAGTTAAGGTTATCGAGGATGCAGGCGAGTATCGCGCTGTACAAAGCGCTGGGCGGTGGCTGGCAGGTGCACTGAGTTGCATGGCGGACGCGGAGCGTCCTGAGAGGCGTTCCCACGCTGGAGCGATGGGAACGATCCGAGGTACGACACTGATCGTGCCCATCGCTCCGCCTCTTATCAAACAATACGTAATCTGCTGAATGAACACGTTTTTGTGGGAGGCGGCTTGCCGGCGATGCAGTCGACGCGGTATGTCAGGAAAATCGCGTCATCGTTCATCGCCGGCAAGCCGCCTCCCACGGTCCGGTGTTTGATGCGCGACAGCGCTACGTCGAAGACGTGGTGGTGCCTCCCACAGTCCGGTGAGCTGCAAGACTGCGTATATCGATCTAAAACCACTTCTCCGGCAGCAGATTGCGCGCATACCACGGGCGACGCGGCACGCGACGGATCAGGTCACCGAGCTTGTCGTCGGCGGCGAAGGTGATGCGCAGCGCGAGCTTCATGACTTCCGGGTCCATTTCCATCGAGGTCCCGGCCTGCAGGCCCGGCGTGGTGCTGCAACCGTGGGTCACCGGCCCCAGCCACGGGTCGCTGACTTCCACCCAGCGACCCGGCGCGAACCAGGGCACGCCGTTGACCTCGAGGCGCTTCACTTCACCCGGATGAAAACGCTCGTGCGCCCGGAACCAGTCATCGATACGGTCGTCGATCCAGCCATGGAACATCCAGAAAACCGGGTTCACGTGGGACGAAAACGGGTCGGCCAGAAAGTCGTTTTCCGGTCCGAACCAGCGCTCGGCAAAGTCATCCGACCGCCTTGCCATCGGCACCGGCTGGCCGTTGGCCGGGTCGCGGGCCACCGAGGCCCAGCGCATGTGCAGCCAGTCATGCAGCTCCAGCTCGACCTGCGAACCGAACTGCCCCAGCGTCAGCTTCGACAGAAAGCGCGGGTCACGGTACTGGGATTCCCAGACCTGAAAATGGGTGTGATAGGTCTCGGGACTTTTGATGTCGCTGACCAGTTGGGTGTATTCCTCGTCGCCCTGCGCCAGCCAGTTCGGCGGCAATGAACAGCCGTCGTGATTGTCGAAGTAACGTGCGAAACCCGGCCGGTCGCGCTCAAGTTCTGGCTGCGGCATTGGAAAACGCGGCCACGATGGCAGGTCCTGAATCTGCCGCGCCTGAATCAGCATGTGCCGGTGCATGAAGAAGAAGTCCACGCCCGAGCCGTTCCGGTCCTTGCGCGGTCCGCGAGCATCGCGCTCCTTGTCCCGCGGCCCTGGCTGCCAACCGATACCGCGCAGGGCTTCCTGCTTGTCGGTGGGCAGTTTGTGCCATTTGTCCCGGGACGCATGCCAGAGCTGGTGGAACAGGCGATGTTCCTTTGAAATCAGCCAGGCGTGAAACTCAGGCGTCAGACTGACCCGCTCCCGCGCTTCCGGGAACAATTGCTTGACCGCGATCACCCGGTTTTCCAGCTCCGGCAAGGCCAGCGGTCGGTCAAGGCGTTCGATACGACCACTCAGCGTGCCGCTGCCCGCATTGCCGAATCCGCCCCATACCTCATCGAGGATCAGGCTGAACTCGTAATCCGGGGTATCGCTGTGCGGGTCGTTGCCTGCGTGACCGTCCATGACCCGCAGATACAATTTGGCGGCGTTGGCCGGCTGCAGGTCGCCGATCACCCGAAAGCGTGGCATTGCCTCGCCACGCAGGTTGTCAGCGGTATCGATGTAACCGCGCATTCCACGACCGCGCGGGGCGATGTCGAGGAACAGTTCCAGGCCTTGCAACGGCGCATCACGCAGCCCTGCATCGCGACCCTCGAAGCGCAACGTCCACACGCCGCGCAGCTTGTCGGCCAGACGCTGGGTGGCGACGTCGGCCGGGCCTGCGGTGGCTTCGCCGGGAGTAACAGGTTCCTCGACGCGCGTGAGTTCCCGATGTGCATACCAGGCAGCCGGTACTGCCGCGCCGGTCAGCGCCAGCCCTGCCATGAACCCTCGTCGAGAAATCGTCATCACCCTACCTGTTACAGCCCCCGAGACACCGGGTATCCAGCTAGAACGTAAAGCCTGAGGATAAATTTACTTCTCAGCTTGCCTGCGCAGGAAGCGCACTGATCGAGCCCGAGCGCTCGGCTCACCGAATCCGCAGGCTGCACCATTTGTGACGCGGAGCGTCACGGGAGGCATGCCCACGCGGAGCGATGGGCACGATCAGCGTTGAGGCACACTTGTGTATACCGATGAACGCGAAGCATGGGCACGATCAGTGTGCAGGCAGACTTGCGCGCAGATGAACGCCTCGCCTGACAAGACCACCGCTAAATTTTCCCGCCATCCGCTCGTTCTCCCCAGATAGCAACGGCCCCGATGCCCGCATGCGAGGCAGGCCTGCACCGATCATCTGAACGAGACGGCAATGACAAGACCGCGTTGGAAAAAGGCTCTCTTCATCGGCCTGCCCCTGGCTCTGGCCATCAGTGCAGGCGCGGGTTATCTGGCCTGGAATTACTGGTCGCCAGCGGGTTACCCGGTGAAGGTCATGAAACAGGCCGAAGACCTGCAGGAACGGATCATTTCCTTCGACAGCCACATCACCGTGCCGATGAAGTTCGGCAGCGAGCGCAACGAAGCCGACAAGGATGGCTCAGGCCAGTTCGATCTGGTGAAAACCGCACGCGGGCGGCTGTCCGGCGCCGCACTGACGGTGTTCGGCTGGCCGGAAATCTGGAACGGCCCCAACGCACCGCATCGCCCGACGCCCGGCTTCGTCGATGAGGCGCGTCAGCAACAGGAAGTACGCTACAAGATCATCACCGGCATGGTGCGCGACTTCCCCAATCAGGTCGGCATCGCCTATACCCCGGACGACATGCGCCGCCTGCAGGGCGAAGGCAAGTTTGCGATCTTCATCAGCATGCTCAACGCCTACCCGCTGGGCAACGACCTCGATGCGCTGGACCGCTGGACCGCACGGGGCATGCGCATGTTCGGCTTCAGTTACGTGGGCAACAACAGCTGGGCGGACTCGTCGCGCCCGCTGCCCTTCCTCAACGATACGCCGGATGCACTGGGCGGTCTGTCCGACATCGGCAAACAGGCCGTACAGCGCCTGAACGATCTGGGCGTGATCATTGATGTATCGCAGATGTCGAGCAAGGCGCTGGAACAGATCAGCCAATTGAGCCGCACGCCAATGGTCGCCTCGCACTCGGCACCGCGTGCGCTGGTGGACATCCCGCGCAACCTCAGCGATGAGGAAATGCAGCTGATCAAGCAGAGCGGCGGCGTGGTGCAGGTGGTGGCCTTCCCCGCCTACCTCAAGCCCTTGAGTCAGAAAACCCAGGACAAGCTCAATACGCTGCGCAAGGAATTCGACCTGCCGCCGCTGCCGAATCTGGCCATGGCGCTGATGCCCGGCGACGCGATCATTACGGTCTGGCCGGAACAACGCTTCGGTGCCTACGCGAGCAAGTTGTACGCCATTCTCGAGGAAGAACCCAAGGCCACGGTCAAGGATTTCGTCAACGCCATCGACTACACCGTGCGCAAGATCGGCATCGATCACGTCGGCATCAGTTCCGACTTCAACGACGGCGGCGGCGTGAACGGCTTCAACGATGTCAGCGAGATCCGCAACGTGACCGCCGAGCTGATCGAGCGCGGCTATGCCGAAGCGGACATTGCCAAACTGTGGGGCGGCAACTTCCTGCGCGTCTGGGAACAGGTGCAAGCCTCGGCAAAACCGGTGGCCCAGCCATGACTGATCGCAGAACATTCCTCAAACAGGCCGGACTGCTGGCCGCCGCCCTGCCGCTCGGCTCGGGCCTGATCGCGCCTGCTGTGGCCGCCACAAAAGAGCCCGTATCAGCAGACAAGTGGATCGGTTTGAAACAGCTGTTCAACCAGGACCCGGACTACATTCACTTCTCCAACTTCCTGGTGACCTCGCACCCGAAGCCGGTGCGGGATGCCATCGAGCAGCACCGCGCTCACATCGACCGCAACCCCGGGCTGGCAATGGACTGGGACCTGCAGGAAACCGAACTGCGCGAACATGACGTGCGGGTCTGGGCGGGCAAGTACCTGAACGCCAAACCCGGCCAGATCGCCCTGACCGGCAGCACCACCGAAGGGCTGGCGATCATCTACGGCGGGCTGCACATACGCCCGGATCAGGAAATTCTCACCACTGAGCACGAGCACTCCTGCGCACGCAGCATCCTCAATTTCCGCCAGCAGCGTGACGGCACTCAGGTGCGCAGGATCCGCCTGTTCAAGGACCCGGCGCAGGTCTCAGCCGACGAAATCATCGGCTCGATTGCCCGCAGCATTCAACCCAACACACGTGTACTGGGCATGACCTGGGTGCAATCGGGCAGCGGCGTGAAGCTGCCGCTCGGGGCCATCGGTGAGCTGGTCGAAGAGCACAACCGCAACCGCGACGCCAAGGACCGCATCCTCTATGTGGTCGACGGCGTGCACGGCTTTGGCGTGGAGAATCTGGATTTCCCGGACATGAAGTGCGACTACTTCGTGGCGGGCACCCACAAGTGGATGTTCGGCCCGCGCGGCACCGGGATTGTCTGCGCCCGTTCGGAACAGATGACCGACCTCACGCCGACGATCCCGACCTTCTCCGAAGCGACCAATTTCGCTACCACCATGACGCCGGGCGGCTACCACTCGTTCGAACATCGCTGGGCGTTGAACAAGGCCTTCGAGTTGCACCTGCAACTGGGCAAGGCCGACGTACAGGCGCGCATTCATCAGCTCAACAGCTACATCAAGGAACGCCTGCAGGCGCAGCGCACTATCGAGCTGATCACCCCGATGGATCCGGCCCTGTCGGCAGGCTTCAGTTTTTTCAGAATCAAGGATCAGGCCAGCGACGACGTTGCTGCATGGCTGATGAAAAACCGCATGGTGGTCGATGCGGTGAGCCGCGATGTCGGCCCGGTGGTGCGTACCGCGCCGGGCCTGTTGAACAGCGAAGCCGAGGTCGACCGTTTCATGGCGCTGCTCAGCCAGCGTACCTGACGCCTGCATAACTGCTCCGCATCACCTGCTTTCCGTTTTTGCCATTGAGGCCCGTCATGAAAAAGATGCTGTTCACCCTGTCCCTGAGCTCGCTGCTCGGCCTGTCCTTGAGCGGCACCGCGCAGGCGGCCACACCCGAGGCCGGCAAAGTCTTCAAGGACTGCAAGGATTGCCCCGAGATGGTCGTGCTGCCTGCGGGCACCTTCACCATGGGCGCGCCGGAAGAGGAACTGGGTCGCCAGCCGGACGAAGGCCCGATGCACGATGTGACCTTTGCCAAGCCCTTCGCCATCAGCCGGTTTCAGGTGCTGAGCGGCGAATGGGACGCCTACATCAAAAGCTCCGGTTACAAAATGCCGGACGGTGACACCCGTCCAGGACGTGAGTGCAAGGCGGGCAAGCCGCGCTATCCGCTGGGCCCGCGCCAGCCTGCGGTGTGCATGGACTGGAACGAAGCCAAGGCCTACGTCGCCTGGCTGTCGAAGAAGACCGGCAAGTCGTATCGCATGGTCAGCGAATCGGCCCGTGAATACGCCGCTCGTGGCGGCAGCAAGGGTTCGTTCCCGTTCCCGATGGATGAAGGCAAGCCCTACGGCATCGCCAGACACGCCAACACCTACGGCCCGGAAGACGGCTTCAGCTACACCGCTCCGGCGGGCAGCTATAGCCCGAACGACTTCGGCATCTACGACGCCCACGGCAACGTGTACGAGTGGACTGCCGACTGCGAGACCAGCAATTACAACGGCGCACCCACCGACGGCAGCGCCTGGCTGGCGGGCGATTGCACCTGGAAGATGATCCGCGGCAACGACTGGACCGAAGCGCCGATCTTCTCGCGCTCCGGCAACCGCAACAGCCGTCAGCCGGATGTGCGTGGCGACTGGCTGGGCTTCCGGGTCATGCGCGACCTCTGACCGACTCATCGAGCCTGCGGCCTTTGCCAGGGGCCGCAATCACGGACACTTACGAGAACCCTCATGACCCTCAAAACCCATAGCCTCGCCGGGGAAACCCTGAGGATCCTCAAACCCTTCTGGTGGCTGGTGGCGCTGTCGACGGTGCTGGGGATCGTCAGTGGCCTGAGCGTGACGGCGCTGCTGGCCACGATCAACAACGCGATGAACCTGCCGGGCGGGCCGAACACCCACACCGCGCTGCTGTTCGCCGGGCTGTGCGTGCTGACGCTGGCGTGCTCGACACTGTCCAACCTGTCGACCAACTATGTGGGCCAGCGCGTGGTCGCCAACCTGCGCCGCGAACTGGCGGCCAAGGTGCTGGTGGCGCCTATCGAGCAACTGGAACGCTACCGCTCGCATCGACTGATTCCGGTGTTGCTCAACGACGTCAACACCCTCAGCACCTTCGCCCTGTCGGTGGCGCCGATGGTGATCGCCTTCACCGTGACCCTCGGTTGCCTGACCTATCTGGCGCTGTTGTCCTGGCAGATTCTGGCGCTGACAGTGCTGACCGTGGTGCTGGGCACCGGTGCGCAGTTCGTGGCCCACCGATTCGGCATGCGCAGCATTCTGGCAGCACGCAACGGCGAGGACGAACTGCAGAAGCACTATCAGGCGCTGTCGGCGGGTGCCAAGGAGCTGCGCATCCAGCGCAAGCGTCGTCAGCACATGCTCGATGAGAAGATTCAGGGTGCCACCGAGCAGATCTGCCGCTCGAACATCCGTGCGGCGAACATCTTTGTCAGCGCAGAGACCTTCGGCTCGATGCTGTTCTTTGCGGTGATCGGCATGGCCATCGCCTTTCAGGCCCTGTGGCCGACGACCGAGAAGACCGTGCTGGGCGGTTTCGTGCTGGTGATGCTGTACATGAAAGGCCCGCTGGAACGCCTGATCAACTCCCTGCCCGCCATCAGCCGCGCGCAGATCGCCATGCGCCGCATCGCCGAGCTGTCGTGGAAGTTTTCAAGCCCCGAGCCGCACCTGCTGGTCAGTGACCGGCCCAACTCGCTGGCCAGTCTCAAGACGCTGGAACTGCATCAACTGCGTTACGACTACCCGCCGGTCGAAGGCAGCGACGCGTTCCACCTCGGCCCGGTCAACCTGAGTATCAAGCAGGGCGATATCGTGTTCATCGTCGGCGAGAACGGCTGCGGCAAGACCACGCTGATCAAGTTGCTGCTGGGCCTGTACACGCCGCAGCAGGGCGAAATCCGCCTCAACGGCCAGACGGTGACGCCGGAAAACCTGGATGATTATCGGCAGCTGTTCACCACCATTTTCGCCGACTACTACCTGTTCGATGAGCCGCTGCAGGGTCAGGCCAGTCTCCCCGAAGACGCGGGCAAGTACCTGGAGCGGCTGGACATCGCCCACAAGGTCAGCATCCGCGACGGCGCATTTACCACCACCGACCTGTCCACCGGCCAGCGCAAGCGTCTGGCGCTGATCAATGCCTGGCTGGACGAGCGTCAGGTGCTGGTCTTCGACGAGTGGGCCGCCGATCAGGACCCGGCCTTCCGCCGCGTGTTCTACACCGAGCTGCTGCCTGAGCTCAAACAACAGGGCAAGACCATCATCGTGATTTCCCACGACGACCGGTATTTTTACATCGCCGACCAACTGGTGCGCATGCAGGCCGGCAAAATCGACGTCGAACAGGTACAGAACGCTTCCGTTTCCGCCTGATTTCAAGCGCTCCCCAAGCCCCGCCCGGCCTGTCCGCGAGCGGGGCTTTTTCGTTCTGCAGGCCACCTGCACATGAGCGTTAATAGCCATCCGCCACCTATTTTTCGCGCAATGTGAAAAATTCATTAAATAACAGTGATTCGCTTTCGTTCTCATTTACAGCAACGGTGCGCATGGCTGCTTTCCCGCCCCGATTGCCCATAAAAAAGTTGCTCACGACGGCGCGAATGGCTGGCTGGACCAGACCGCGCAGATCTGATCGACGCTATCTGCCCTCTGCCGATACTCACTAAAAGAGCCACGTCATGCACAACCCGTCACGACTCACCCCGCTCAGCAAAGCCTTGCTGCTCCGCCCGATGTTCACTTCCCGACCATCCATGGCAGCCATGGGTTTCGCGCTTTGCATGCCGCTGGCTGCGCAGGTCCAGGCGGAGGAAGCCACTGCAGAAGGCCCCAGCACCGCAGGCACGGTGACCCTGGCCCCGACTGCCATCGACTCCAAATCGCTGGGCACCACCACCGACGGGACCGGTTCCTACACCACCGGCGCCGTGAGCATTGGCAAGGGCGCGCCGCAGTCATTGCGCGAAACGCCGCAATCGGTCAGCGTCGTAACCCGTCAGGTGATGGACGACAACAACCTGAACAGCCTCAGCGATGTTCTGGAAGACACGCCCGGCATGAGCTTCCAGTACCGCAATTTCGGCGGTCACGTGTACACCTCACGCGGTTTCTCGCTGCTGGCGGAGAGCTTTCTGGTCGATGGCATCGGCGGTCAGGGCTATCAGATCACTGGCTGGATGCAGCCGGATATGGCCATCTATGACCGTGTCGAAGTATTGCGCGGTGCGTCCGGTCTGCTGGTCGGTGCAGGGCAGCCAGGCGGCGCGGTGAACCTGGTGCGCAAGCGCCCGACCGCCGAGAACAAGTTTTCGATCACCACCCGCGCCGGATCCTGGGATCAATACCGGGTCGATCTGGACGGTAGCGGCAAGCTCAACGATTCGGGCACCCTGCGTGGCCGCATGGTCGCCGCCTATGACGACAGCGGCTCGTACCTGGATGGCCGTGACAGCCGCACGCCGCTGCTGTACGGCATCGTCGAAGCCGACGTGACCGACGACACCACGCTGACCATGAGCCTGCGTCGTCAGGAACAGGTCATCAACGGCTATTCCATCTATGGCCTGCCGCGCTACAGCAACGGCCAGTCGCTGGGCCTGTCGCGCTCGACCAACCTGGCGCAGGACTGGAACCGCCTCGAAAGCGACATGACCGAGGTCTTCACCGAAATCGAACACCGCTTCAACGATGACTGGAGAAGCCGGACCTCGTTGACCTACTCCCAGGGTGGGTTTGATCAGGCGATTGCGTATGCACGCGGCGCGGTGAACCCGACCACACTGGCAGGCTCGACCTTCCAGAACACGCTGTTCCGTAAGGACGAAGTCAACAGCACAGGCCTGAACAGCCAGCTGGAGGGCAACTTCAACGCGTTCGGCCTGAACCATCAGTTGACCCTGGGTGCCGACTGGTCCAGGCAGAAATCCAACACCAAACAGGCGCAGGTCAGAACGGCTTCGCCCATCAACATCTTCAACGTCAACCAGAACGCTTTCGCCAAGCCAGTGCGTCCGGCCTGGGGCAACGACATCGACATGACCGAAGAGCGTGCGGGCCTTTACGCCAACGCGCGCATTCACTTGAGCGAACCATTGAGCGTAGTGCTCGGCAGCCGCTTGAGCTGGTATGACTATAAGTACGATGTAAAAACCGGCGCAGCCAACAGCTATGAATCCAAGCAGACGCAGGAATTCACCCCGTTCGCCGGTCTGATCTACGACATCAACGACAATTGGTCGTGGTACGCCAGTTACGCCGATATCTTCACGCCGCAAGCCGATTTCGTCGACGTGGCTGGCTCGCCACTGGATCCGGCCATCGGTTCCAACTACGAGACCGGCTTCAAGGGCGAGTTGTTCGACAAGCGCTTGAACCTGTCGATGGCGCTGTTCTACATCAAGCAGAAGGACGTTGCCGCGGTTGACCTGTCTGCCGACGCCGCTTCCGTGTTCTGCCCGACCAGCTCGGACGGTTCGTGCTATGTGCAGGACGGCATCAAGCGCAGCAAGGGCGTGGAACTCGAAGCCAGCGGCGAAGTGCTGCCGGGCCTGCAGGTGTTCGGCGGTTATACCTACAACATGCTGCGTAACAATGGCGACGCGGAAGTTGCCTACGAAACGCCGAAACACATGCTGCGCCTCAACACCAGCTACAACCTGCCGGGCGCCTGGAATCGTCTGACCCTGGGTGCCGGTGTGTCGGCGGATTCGGGTTACGAAGTGCCTTCCAACGACCAGTTGGGTGTTTCAGGTCGCGCGATCTGGGATGCGCGTGCCTCCTGGAAGCTGGACGAAAACTGGCGTGTTTCGCTCAATGCCGAGAACCTGTTCGACCGCAAGTACTACACCACTGCAGTGGCCACCGACCGTTCCAACGTGTACGGCGAGCCGCGCAGTTACGTCCTGACCTTGCGCGGAGATTTCTGATCCACCGTCAGATTCACGGATAACGGCAACAGCCACAAGGCCAAGGGGAAACCCTTGGCTTTTTGTGCTTTCGCGGTGCCGACATCGAAGGTGTCTGCCCGATGCTGGAAACAGCCTGAAGAACACGGTCTTGTGGGAGGCGTCACCACGTCTTAGACGTAGCGCTGTCGCGCAGCAAACTCAGTGGGAGCGGACTTGTCCGCGAAAGGGCCAGTACATCCGACGAATATTCATCGCCTGAAATACAGTATTCGCGGACAAACGGAACGCCGCCCGGTCCGCTCCCACAAAATCCAGTTTCTTCAGTGGTTTACAGGTTGTTTGATAAGAGGCGGCTTGCCGGCGATGAACGATAACGCGGTCCGCCTGCGACACCGCGCTGGCTGCATCGCCGGCAAGCCGCCTCCCACAGACTGGTAAGTCAAAAACAATGAGCCTGCTGACGAAGACTGACACCCGGCCGACGACAAATACACTATCCTGCACGCGCGTACCAAAAGAGCCCTCCTGCTATGCCACCACCCTTCAGACGCTGCCACTCGGGACGCGTAAAACCCTTCGACAAACGCCCGAAATCCGGGTTGATGTTGAGGGTGCTGGGTCTGGTGTTCTCGCTGTTGCTCCAGGGCCAGGCGATGGCCGAGGAGCTGGACTTCGACATTTCCGCCCAGCCCTTGAGCAGCGCCTTGAAAGAACTGGCGCGCCAGGGCGATCTGCAAGTGCTGTACAACCCGGATGACGTACGCGGCAAGACCAGCGGCGTGGTGCGCGGCAAGCTCACGCCCGAGCAGGCGGTCACGGATCTGCTGCGCAAGGCTGGAGTGGCGCATACCTTCGAAGCCAACACCCTGACGCTCAGCCGCACGCCGCTTCTGCCGCCTGTGACGCTCAAACCGGTGGCGATTCAGGCACAGCAGTTTGGCGTCACCACCGAGGGTAGCGGCTCGTACACCACCGCCGCCGTGAGCCTCAACAAGACACCTCAGTCACTGCGTGACACACCGCAATCCGTGACGGTGATGACCCGCCAGTTGATGGACGACAAGAACCTGACCGGGCTTGACGAGGTGATGGCGCAAACGCCGGGCATTACCTTCTCGCAACGCAACTTCGGCTCCCACGTCTACAGCTCGCGCGGCTTCGCCATGGAGGACGAAAGCTACACCATCGATGGTGTTTCCGGGCAGGGCTACAGCGTGACCGGCTGGATGACGCCGGACATGGCCATCTACGATCGTGTCGAAGTATTGCGCGGCGCGGCGGGCCTGCTGATCGGCGCAGGTAATCCGGGCGGAGCGGTCAATCTGGTGCGCAAGCGTCCGACGGCCATTCCTCAGCTCTCGGTGACCACCCGCGCAGGCAGTTGGGACAATTATCGCGTCGATCTGGATGGCAGCAGTCGCCTCAATGACTCGGGCAGTGTGCGCGGTCGCTTCGTGGCTTCATATGAAGACCGGGGCTACTTCATCGATGTGCTGCACAAGACCGCCCCGCTGCTCTACGGCATTCTGGAAAGCGATCTGAACGAGGACACCACGCTGACCCTCGGGATCCGCCGTCAGCGTGCGGACACTGACGGCTTCTCGATATTCGGCCTGCCGCGCTACAGCGACGGCCGGGCGCTCGAGGTGTCACGCTCGACCTCGCTGGCTCAATCCTGGAACCGTCACGAGACGCAGACTGATGAAGTCTTCAGCGAACTGGAACACCGTTTAGACGACGACTGGACGGCGAAGCTGTCGGCCACGCATTCCAACGGTTCGTTCGAACAGCAAGTCGCCTACGCCCAGGGTGCAATCGACCCGCAAACGCAGGCGGGCTCTCGGCTGGTCAAAACCCTGTTCCGTTCGGACGATCTGCAGAGCGATGGCCTGGACACCCATCTGGACGGCCGCTTCGAGGGGTTCGGGCTGACTCATCAGTTGACGCTGGGCGCCAACTGGTCGGAGCAGAAACGCGACTCACGCTACACCACCGTGAATACGGTTCGTGCGGTTGATGTGTTCAACGTCGACCACGACGCAGTCACCGAACCCGCGCGCCCGGCCTGGAGCAGTACCGACTTCAGCGACAAGCGCTACGGCGTCTACAGCAATCTGCGGCTGGCCCTGACCGAATCACTGAGTCTGGTCATGGGCGGCCGTGTGAGCTGGTATGACTATCAGACCCAATCGGCCGGGTTGACGACCCGCGCCCGACAGGACAACGAAGTCACGCCCTTTCTCGGTGTGATCTACGACCTGTCCCCGGACTGGTCGTGGTACGCCAGCTACACCGATATTTTCCTGCCGCAGAGCGGCTATCGCACGGCGGGCGGCGCCCTGCTCGATCCGGCCATCGGCGCCAGTCACGAAACCGGGATCAAGGGCGAACTGCTCGACAAACGCCTGAACGTTTCCTTTGCCGTGTTCTACGTGAAACAGAAAGACGTGGCGGTCGAGGACGATACCCATGTCGGCGAGTGCCTGATGAACGACGCTTACGGGACCTGCTACCTGAACGGCGAAGTACGACGCAGCAAGGGTTTCGAGATGGAAGTCAGCGGCGAACTGCTGCCGGGGTTGCAGACGCTGGCGGGATATACCTTCAACCTCACCCGCGGCAGTGACGGGCAGTCCATTTCTGCCGAGACTCCGCGGCACATGGCACGCATCAGCAGCAATTACACCCTGCCCGGAGCGTGGAGGCGGCTGTCCGTTGGCGCTGGCGTTTCAGCCCAGAGCGGCTACCGGGAAACCGAATCGACCCAGGTCATCGAAAATCCCGGTCGGGCGATCTGGGATGCCCGCGTGTCGTGGAAGGTCGACGAGCACTGGTCCATCGCGTTGAACGGCAACAACCTGCTCGACCGCAAGTATTACAAGGCTACTGGCGATATCGACCGGGGCAACTATTACGGCGATCCACGCAATTACGTCCTGACCGTGCGCGGGGATTTCTGAAGTTGCGCGTTGCCGACTCACGCTGATCGTTTTCTACCGAATCTCCGAGTCAACAGATCCACTGGGACTCAGAGCGTCCCGGGCTGCATGCCCTCGCGGAGCACTCATCGTCGCTGATCGTTCCTACGCTCTGCGTGGGAATGCCGCTCAGGACGCTCCGCGTCCGGGGTGACGTACGATCAGCAACAGATCACATCCTCAACCGCGCCAGCAGCCCATCCAGAAACGCATCGGCAATCACCACGTTGTCGTGACGCTGATCAACCACGCTTGAACTCGCCAGCCCGTTCACTGAGCACTGTTCGAGCAATACCCGCTCAGCCTTGGCGATCTGGTCGGGCTGGCGGCTTTGTCCGGCCCACCAGCAATCGACTTTGACGTTCAACCGTTTCAGGGTGAAGGCTTCGCTCAGGCGGGCGTTGGCGTCGAGCAGGCGGTAGCCGGTTTCGATTTCGTCCTGCACGGCAATGTCCTGGAACACGCTGCGCAGGCTGTCGGCACTCATCCCGGCGTCGTGTGCAACCTGATCGACCACCCGATCAATCACCTCGCTTTCGCTTGAAACCGACTGCCGGGCCGTTTCGATCAACTGGACAATGGCCTCTTCCTGCAAGCCCGGAACAAAGGCCTGAAGGCTCTTGATCAGGCTGCGGTAGTAGTTCTCGTCCTGCTTCTGGCGAGTGACGTCCGGCGCTTCCTCGACCCACTCCATGCCGACGGAAACGGGCAGCTGGGTATCCACCAGCCCCACGAACTCAACGATTTCGCCTGCGCTTTCCAGACAATGCGCGACGTCGATAGCCAGTGCGCCGCCCATCGACCAGCCCATCAGGCTGTAAGGCCCGACCGGCTGGGTGTTGCGAATCTGCTCGACGTAGTAATCCACCATCTCTGTCCATGACGTATCGAACCAGCCCGGCATCACGTAGGCCTTGTTGACCAGCCCGTACACCACGCGGTGGTCAGTCAGTTTCCCGGCCAGTGGATAGTAGGAATACGTACCGCCGCCGCCCGGCGGCAGGCAGAACACTGGCGTGCGGGTCGAGCCACTGGTGTTCATGGCAATGACCGCCGATTTGACCTTCGCCTCGCCAGCGCGCATGAAATCGGCCAACTCGCCCAAGGTCTGCATCAGCAGGAAATCATGCAGCTTGATCGACACATCGAAGGTCTCGCGAATCCGCCCGGCCAGTGAAACCGCCAGCAGCGAGTGTCCGCCCAAGGCAAAGAAGTTGTCGTTCAATCCAACCTGTTCGACCTGCAGCACCTGTTCCCAAAGCGCAGCCAGACGTTGTTCGAACTCGCTACGCGGCGCCACGTAACCCTGCGCACGGCCTGCTTCAGGCTTGGGCAGAGCGCGGCGGTCCAGCTTGCCGTTGGCGGTCAGCGGCATGGCGTCGAGCAGCACGAAATGCGCAGGCACCATGTAATCCGGCAGGTGGGACTTGAGCTGCGCTTTCAGCGCCTCACGCAAGCCCTCTGATCCCTGCTCCGCATCGCTCGGCACCACATAGGCCACCAGTTGCTTACCGGTCGGTCCGTCGATGTCGATCACGCTGGCTTCATGCACAACGGCGTGTTCAAGCAGCCGCGCTTCGATTTCACCCAGTTCAATGCGCAACCCGCGAATCTTCACCTGGTGGTCGATACGCCCGGCGTATTCGATCACGCCTTCCTGGCGATAACGTGCCAGATCGCCCGTGCGGTAAAGACGACCACCACCCTGTTCGTCGAACGGGTCCGGCACAAAGCGTTCGGCCGTCAGCGCGGCGCGGTTGTGATAACCCCGCGCCAGCCCGACGCCGCCCAGGTACAGCTCCGCCGCCACGCCGGGTGCGGCCGGCAGCAGGCCGTCATCGAGGATGTGGGTCTTGAGGTTGTCGATGGGACGACCAATCGGCACGCTCAGCACATCGTCCAGCGAACAGGTCCAGTGCGTGACGTCGATGGCCGCTTCGGTCGGGCCATAGAGGTTGTAAAGCCCGATCTGTGGCAGACGCTTGAGCACCTGCCCGGCCAGTTCCGCTGGCAAGGCTTCGCCGCTGCACACCACGCGTTTCAAGCTGCGGCAGCTTTCCACCTGCGGATGAGTGAGAAAGGCCTGAAGCATCGACGGCACGAAGTGCAAGGTCGTGACCTGATGCTGCTGAATGGTCTGCACCAGCCGCTCAGGGTCGCGATGATCACCCGGCAACGCCACGGCCAGACGCGCTCCGGTCAGCAGCGGCCAGAAGAATTCCCAGACCGATACGTCGAAGCTGAACGGGGTTTTCTGCAGCACGGTATCGGTCGCATCCAGCGCATAAGCCTTCTGCATCCAATGCAGACGGTTGACCAACGCACGATGGCTGTTGCCCGCGCCTTTGGGTTTGCCGGTCGATCCCGAGGTGTAAATCATGTACGCCAGATTGAGCGGATCCGTCAGGTTGACCGGGTTGGCGGTGCTATAACCGTCCAGCCAGTCGCCGTTCTGATCCAGGCACAGACTCTGCACCCCGGCAGGCATCGGCAGACGCGCCAGCAGCGGCGTCTGGGTCAGCAAAAGGCCGATACCGCTGTCCTGCATCATGTAGGCCAGCCGGTCTTCGGGATAATCCGGGTCCAGCGGCACGTAGGCACCGCCTGCCTTGACGATGGCCAGCAGGCCGATCACCAGTTCCAGACTGCGTTCGACACAGATGCCCACTCGCACGTCCGGGCCGACGCCCGATTCACGCAAACGGTAAGCCAGCTGGTTGGCGCGGGCGTTGAGTTGCGTGTAACTCAGTTGCTGCTCGGCAAAGATCAGTGCAGGCGCATCCGGCGTCGCCAGCACCTGAGTCTCGATCAGCGTATGAATGCACTGTTCGCTCGGGAAGTCTGCAGCCGTATCGTTCCAGTCGCGCAATACCTGCCGCTGCGCAGGCTGATCCAGCAGCGCCAGTTCACCAATTGCAGCCTGTGGATCACGAATCAGCGCCTGCAACAGGTGCTGGAAATGCGCCGACAATTGCACCACGTCGGCGTCGCTCATGCTCTGCCGGTCGTAGCTGAAACGCATCGACAGGGTCTGACCCAGATTGACCACCAGCGTCAGCGGGTAATGAGTCTGTTCCTGCGTATGCAGGCCGCCGAAGACCAGCCCCGGCGGCGCGGTCTGTTGCAACGCGTCGGAGACCGGGTAGTTCTCGAACACCAGAATGCTGTCGAACAGCGCATCACCGCCACTGCGCGCCCAACGCTGAATGTCGTAAAGCGGCGTGTGTTCATATTCGCGCAGGGCCAGATTCTTGGTCTGGACCTGCTGGACCCAGTCGGCAACACGCTGCTCGGGACGCGGGCTGGCGATCACCGGCAAGGTGTTGATGAACAGACCGAGCTGTTCCTCGACACCCGGCAACTCGGCAGGACGCCCCGCCACCGTTGCACCGAAGGTCACGCTGGATTGCCCGGTGTAGCGTCGCAGCACGAGCAGCCAGGCCGACTGCACCAGCGTATTGAGGGTTACACGCTGTTCGCGGGCGAACTCGCTCAATGCCTGTGTGGCGTGCGCGTCGATCAGTTGCAGGTGATCGCCCTGCCCGGCCTCGCCCGGCTGCGACTTGAAGCTCTGCATCAGGCGGGTCGGCTCATCCAGCTCCGCCAGTTGTCCGGTCCAGAAACGTTCGCTGAGCGCCGCGTCCTGACGTTGCAGCCATTCGATGTAATCGCGATAACGGCTGGTCTGTCTTGCCGGCGTCTGTCCGCTGTAACGCTGCAACACTTCGCCCAACAGGCGCGAGCTGCTCCAGCCGTCCATGAGAATGTGGTGGCTGGTGTAGACCAACTGATGTTTGTCTTCCGCGGTGCGCAATACCGTCAGACGCAGCAACGGCGCCTGAGTCAGATCAAAACCCTGTCGACGGTCCGCATCGGCCCAGTCATCCAGCCATTGCGGCGTCTGGCCTATGGCATCCACCTCGGCGAACGGCATCGGCACTTCGCGCAACACCACCTGCAGTGACTGATCCAGATGGCTGACGAAACCGCTGCGCAGCACTTCATGGGTATTCAGCGTGGCCTGCCAGGCCGCCTTGAAACGCGCGACATCCAGGCCGCTGACTTCGACGCGCATCTGGTTGATGTAGTTGCCCGCCTCCTGTTCGAACAGGGTGTGGAACAGCATGCCCTGCTGCATCGGCGCCAGCGGGTAGATGTCTTCGATGTCTCGGGCCGCCATCGGCAGGCTGTTCAGTTGTGCCTGAGTCAGACGGGCCAGCGGGAAGTCGGACGGCGTGACACCGGCCACGCCTGACGCCGTGCAGTGCGCGATGAGCTGTTGCAACTCCAGTGCGTAGTCGTCGGCCAGACGTTGCACCGTGCCGGTCTCGAACACCGCGCCGCTGAAACTCCAGCTCAGACGCAGCTCGCCACCGTACACCTGACCGTTGATGCTGAGGGGCGCAGCCAGCGGCGCTTCGGCACTTTGAGAGGCGCCCGCGCTGTCAGCCGATGGGGCGAATAACGCGTCCTGCGCATCGAAACTGCCGTCGAACTGGCCCAGATAATTGAAGACGATGCTGCCCTGCGGCAGCTGTTGCAGCGCATGACGCGCGGCGTCGCTGCCCAGATAGCGAAGCGCGCCATAACCGATGCCCTTGTCGGGCACCGCGCGCAATTGTTCCTTGATGGCCATGATCGAATCGGACAACACGCTCTGTGGCGACAACCTGACCGGGTACAGGTTGCTGAACCAGCCAACGGTACGGCTGAGGTCCAGCGTGTCGAACAGGTCCTCACGGCCATGGCCTTCCAGGCGGATCAGCACGTCGGACTGTCCGGTCCAGCGGCTGATCACCTGCGCCAGCGCCGTCAACAGCAGGTCGTTGATCTGGGTACGATAGGCCGCTGGTGCGTCCTGCAGCAGTTGCCGGGTCAGTTCGTTGCCCAGTTGCGTGACCACAGAGGTCGCGTGTTTCTGCTGCTGCCCGCCCTGTGGGTTGTCGCAGGGCAACGCGTCGCTGGCGCCCTGCAACTGGTTCTGCCACCAGGACAGTTCCTGCTCCAGCGCAGCGCTCTGCGCATGGGCCTGCAGGTGTTCGGCCCAACTTTTGAGGGAACTGGTTTTACTCGGAAGCGCCAGGGTTTGTCCTGCGGCAATGGACTGATACACCTGTTGCAAGTCTTCCAGCAGCACACGCCACGACACGCCATCCACCACGAGGTGGTGAATGACCAGCAGCAGGCGTTGCTCGTTCTGCGGCAGATTGACCAGCACGCCGCGCAGCAGCGGTCCGTTTTTCAGATCAAGGCTGCGTTGTGCTTCGTCGGCCAGTTCGGTCAGGCGTTCGGTGTCGTCCAGCTCATGCGTCCACAGCACATCGCGAGTATTCAGCGCGCCAAACGTGGCATGCCATTGCCCGTCCTGCCGAGAGAAGCCCAGACGCAGCGCGTCGTGATGTTCGATCAGCGCTGTCAGCGCGCTTTGCAGCAGCGTTGCGTCCAGAACCGTATTGGGCTTGAGCGTCACCGCCTGATTCCAGTGATGACGCTCGGGAATCTCCAGTTCGAAGAAGCGCGCCTGAATCGGCAGCAAGGGCAGTGAACCGCTGACCTGCTCCACCGTAGCGGCAGGCTTCTTCTGAATGAGTTTCGCCACCGACGCCAATTGGCCGATGGTCTGCTTTTCGAACAACTGCTTCGGGCTGAGCTTGATGCCCTGACGCTTGGCGCGGGCGATGATTTGCAGACTGAGGATCGAGTCGCCGCCCAGTTCGAAGAAGTTGTCGGTGCTGCCCACCTGCTCCAGCTTGAGCACATCGGCCCAGACCGCGGCGAGCTTTTCCTCGATCTCGCCGACCGGTGCGGTGTAGCGTTGTTTGACCACGCCCGGTCTGGGCAAGGCGCTTTTGTCGAGTTTGCCGTTGGCGGTCAGCGGCAGACGCTCGAGCATCAGGATTTGCGCTGGCACGAGGTATTCCGGCAGGCGTGCGGTCAGTTGTTCGCGCAGGGTTTCAGCGCTTACCGACGCCACGCACCACGCCACCAGTTGCAGACGCGACTCATCGCTGTCCAGCGGCTGGGCCAGCACCACCGCTTCGGCGACGCCTTCCAGGGTTTGCAGCAACTGCCCGACTTCACCGGGCTCGACCCGATAGCCACGGATTTTCACCTGATCGTCAGCGCGACCCAGATACTCCAGCACGCCATCCACCCGGCGCGCGCGGTCGCCTGCACGGTACAGGCGTTTGCCATCGGCTTCAGGGTCCGGCACGAAGCGTTCGGCAGTCATCGCCGCACGGCCCAGATAGCCCTGCGCCAGACCCGCGCCGCCAAGGTACAACTCGCCGGCGACACGCTCGGCGACCGGGTTCAGGTATGCGTCCAGCACCCGCGCCTTGCCGTTGGCCAGCGGCTGGCCAACAGGGACACTGCGGCAGGCGGACAACTTTTCAGCCACTTCGTGGGTGAGGATGCCGACCGTGGTTTCGGTGGGACCGTAGTGGTTGACGATCCGGCAGCCCGGCTTGAGCGAGCGAACCTGCTCGATCAAGGCCCAGGAACTGGCTTCTCCACCCAAAATCAGCATCTGCCTGGGCAACACATCGGCGGGCCTTGCGGCCTGTAGCAGACCTTGCAGATGGCTTGGAACGATCTTCAGCACGTCCACCTGATGCTCGGCCATGTAGCGGGCAAATCCGTCGGGATCGAAGGCCTGTTCGTGGGACAGCAAGTGCAATGTGCGACCGGAGGCCAGCGCGCCGAACAGCAAGGTGTGACCCAGGTCGGCCGCTACGGTAGAGACCATCGCCATGCTCGCCTCCGCATCGAGCGACAGGCGCGTCAGCACGGACTGCACGTAATTGGCCAGCGCGCCGTGGCTGATCACCACGCCCTTGGGCTGCCCGGTGGAGCCTGAGGTGTAAATGATGTAAGCCGGTTGCTCGGCCTCGACCTGAATCCCCAACGCTTCATCGGCGCAATCGGCCCACTGCGTCGCATCGAACGCCAGCACCGGGCAGACGCCAAGCCGTGCGGCCTTGTCGTTGTCCGCAGCATGAATCAGCAATGCCGCGCCGCTGTCCCTGACCAATTGCTGCAAGCGCTCGGCGGGCTGTGAGGTGTCCAGCGGCAGGTACACCGCACCGAGTTTCAGCACCGCCAGCAGGCTGACCACCCACTCCACGGAGCGGTCCTGACACAGCGCAATCGTCATGCCTGCGCCGATGCCCTCGGCTTGCAGGTAGCGAGCGAAACGGTTGGACTGTTGCTCCAGTTGCGCAAAGCTCAGCGTCTGTTGGCCAACCCGCACGGCCGTTTTGTCACGTACGTTGTGCAGGCCGTTCTGCCAAAGGCCGAGGAAGTCGGAGCAGGCGAAATCCAGCGACGTTTCGATAATCGGCAGCGAACCTGTGAGCGGCTGATCCGCCAGACGACGATCAACATTCGTCACCAGCGCCTGCAACACCTCGCGCAACGCGTCAGCGATACGCTCGATGGTGCGAGCCTCGAACAGGTCGGTGGCATAGGTGAAATAACCGCGCAGGCCATCCGGTGTGTCGGTGAAATCGAAGGCCAGATCGAAGCGTGCATCGCTTGCGCCCACCGGAAACTCGCTGACGCTCAGCCCGGTCAGGCTCTGGCGCGAGGCGTCGGCCTGATCGGCAGCGTAGACGTGTTGGTTGATCTTGAACTGGAACAACGGGTTGTGGCCCAGATTGCGCTCTGGGGCGAGGGCGTCCACCAGATGCTCGAAAGGCAGTTCCTGATGCGACTGCGCGCCGCTCACCACCTGTTTCACCTGATCCAGCAATGCCGCAAAACTCTGGCGCTCGTCCACCTGCACGCGCAGCACTTGGGTGTTGATGAAGAAACCGATCAGTCCTTCCAGTTCGCTGCGGGTACGTCCGGCATTCGGTGCACCGATGCGAATATCCGCCTGCCCGCTGAAGCGCGACAACACCACCGACAGCGCCGCCAGCACCTGCATGAAGATCGTCTGGCCACGGCTGCGGGCCAGGGTTTTCAACTGTGTCGACAGGTGTTCCGAGAGATCGACACGCACGGTCGCGCCACGATGGCTGGGCTGCAACGGACGCTCATGGTCCAGCGGCAGGGTCAGCACCGGGTGCTCACTGCCCAGTTGCTGCTTCCAGTAATCCAGCTGCCGCTCGCCCTCCCCGGCTTCCAGCCAGGCGCGCTGCCAGATGGCGTAGTCAGCGTATTGAATCGCCAGTTCAGGCAGGGTTGCGGTCTGCCAAAGGACTTGCGCCTGATACAGCTGCACGAATTCACGAATCAGCAATTCGCCCGACCAGCCATCGGACACCACGTGATGCAGGCACACCGTCAGCACGTGTTCAGCGTCGCTCAGCTGGAACAGCTTGACCCGCAGCAACGTACCGCTGAGCAGATCGAACGGCTTATGCAGTTCGGCACGTACCTGCGCCTCAATCTGCTCTGCCTCGACACTGACGCACTCCAGGGCAACGTTGCCCTGCGGCAGAATTTCCTGATGAAACTCGCCGTCTTCGGAGACGAACCGGGTGCGCAGGGTTTCATGACGCTGCACCAGTTGGTCGAGCGCTGCGCCCAGCGCCTGCGGGTTCAGCGGGCCATTCAGACGCACTGCCAGCGGCACGTTGTAGGCGATGTTGTGCGGCTCCATCTGCCAGAGAAACAGCATACGTTGCTGTGCGTACGACAGTGGAATGCGGGCAATCTCATGGCGGGTCACGGCAATCGGCAGCAGCCTGAAGCTCTGTCCGGTTTCATTCATCTTGCCGAGAATCTGACGACGCTGTTCGACGGGCAAACCGACGAAACGCTGGGCGATACGCGCTGCTGCAGACTGGTCCATGTCAGATACCCGCCATTTCGTTCATCATTTTCTCGATATCGGACAAGCCGTCCTCGGTCAGCGACAGGCCGCTCTGGGCGAACGCCTGGATAAATTCGTTCAGTTGCGGTTTCTCGAAGATCAGCCGCAACGGGATGTCGATGCCCAGTCCCGAGTGGATTCTGGACACCAGTTGCGTGGCCAACAGCGAATGGCCGCCCAGTTCGAAGAAGTCGTCGGTCAGCCCAACTCGCTCGACCTTCAGCACCTCGGCCCAGATCGCCGCCAGTTGTTGCTCCTGTTCGGTGGCCGGTGCCACGTAAAGGCGTGCCGCTTGGCCGGACTGCGGTTTCGGCAAGGCCTTGCGGTCCAGCTTGCCATTGGCCGTGAGCGGCATCCTGGCCAGCCAGACAACGTGATGAGGCACCATGTGGTCCGGCAATGTTTCTTTGAGGAACGCCCTGAGCCTGTCCCGCAGACCTTCAACGTCCGGGTTCTGATCGTTCGTCACCACATACGCGGCGAGCTGCTTGCCGGACGAGCCTTCGATGTCGATGACTACTGCTTCCTGAACGGAAGGGTGTTCGAGAAGGCTGGCTTCGATTTCACCCAGTTCAATGCGCAACCCGCGAATCTTCACCTGGTGGTCGATACGCCCGGCGTATTCGATCACGCCTTCCTGGCGATAACGTGCCAGATCGCCCGTGCGGTAAAGACGACCACCACCCTGTTCGTCGAACGGGTCCGGCACAAAGCGTTCGGCCGTCAGCGCGGCGCGGTTGTGATAACCCCGCGCCAGCCCGACGCCGCCCAGGTACAGCTCCGCCGCCACGCCGGGTGCGGCCGGCAGCAGGCCGTCATCGAGGATGTGGGTCTTGAGGTTGTCGATGGGACGACCAATCGGCACGCTCAGCACATCGTCCAGCGAACAGGTCCAGTGCGTGACGTCGATGGCCGCTTCGGTCGGGCCATAGAGGTTGTAAAGCCCGATCTGTGGCAGACGCTTGAGCACCTGCCCGGCCAGTTCCGCTGGCAAGGCTTCGCCGCTGCACACCACGCGTTTCAAGCTGCGGCAGCTTTCCACCTGCGGATGAGTGAGAAAGGCCTGAAGCATCGACGGCACGAAGTGCAAGGTCGTGACCTGATGCTGCTGAATGGTCTGCACCAGCCGCTCAGGGTCGCGATGATCACCCGGCAACGCCACGGCCAGACGCGCTCCGGTCAGCAGCGGCCAGAAGAATTCCCAGACCGATACGTCGAAGCTGAACGGGGTTTTCTGCAGCACGGTATCGGTCGCATCCAGCGCATAAGCCTTCTGCATCCAATGCAGACGGTTGACCAACGCACGATGGCTGTTGCCCGCGCCTTTGGGTTTGCCGGTCGATCCCGAGGTGTAAATCATGTACGCCAGATTGAGCGGATCCGTCAGGTTGACCGGGTTGGCGGTGCTATAACCGTCCAGCCAGTCGCCGTTCTGATCCAGGCACAGACTCTGCACCCCGGCAGGCATCGGCAGACGCGCCAGCAGCGGCGTCTGGGTCAGCAAAAGGCCGATACCGCTGTCCTGCATCATGTAGGCCAGCCGGTCTTCGGGATAATCCGGGTCCAGCGGCACGTAGGTACCGCCTGCCTTGACGATGGCCAGCAGGCCGATCACCAGTTCCAGACTGCGCTCGACGCAAATGCCCACTCGCACGTCCGGGCCGACGCCTGAATCACGCAAACGATGAGCCAGTTGGTTGGCGCGGGCGTTGAGGTGCGCGTAACTCAGTTGTTGTTCAGCAAAGATCAGCGCAGGAGCGTCCGGCGTTTTTTGAACTTGAGTCTCGATCAGCGTGTGAATGCACTGTTCGCTCGGGAACTCCGCAGACGTGGCGTTCCAGTCCAGCATCTGCTGGCGTTCGGCGTCGTTCAGTATCGGCAGCTCGGCAATACGCTGGCCGGGATTGGCGCAGATGGCCCGCAACAGGGTTCGCCAATGCCCGGCCATGCGCTCGATGGTGCGGCGATCGAACAATTCGGTGGCATAGGTCATGCCCGCGCTGAGCCCACCGTCGTGTTCGGCGGTGTTCAGGGTCAGGTCAAACTGCGCCGGGTAGCTGTCGAGTTCGACTGATTGAACCTGCAGACCCGCCACCTCGCGCACCTCGGCGCTGGCCTGGTTCTGGTGGTTGAACATGACCTGGAACAGCGGGCTGTGACTGAGGCTGCGTTGGGGTTGCAGGGCTTCGACCAGTTGCTCGAACGGCAGCTCCTGATGCGCCTGGGCCTGCAGCGCGGTCTGTTTGACCTGTTGCAGCAACTCGTTGAAAGTCGTGTGCAGATCAAATCCGGCACGCAGCACCTGAGTGTTGACGAAAAAGCCAATCAGGCCTTCGGTTTCAGCCCGGGTGCGGTTGGCAATCGGCACGCCGACGCGAATGTCGGACTGCCCACTGTGGCGATGCAGCAGGCTCTGGAACGAAGCCAGCAGCACCATGAACAGACTCACGCCCTGTTGGCGGGCCACGCTCTTCAACCCCTCGACCAACGCCTCATCCAGCTCGATGGCGAGTCGCGCCCCGGCATGGCTTTGCAGCGCCGGACGCGGCCGGTCGGCGGGCAGTTCCAGAATCGGTTGTTCGTCACCCAACTGCTGTTTCCAGTACGCCAGCTGTCGCGCCTGCTCGCCCGCCTCCATCCAGTTGCGTTGCCAGAGCGCGTAATCGGCGTATTGCAGGCTCAGCTCGGCCAGTTGCGCGTCGCGGCCCTGACTGAAGCCTTCGTAGAGACGCACCAGTTCGTTGACCATGATCGGCATCGACCAGCCATCGGAGACGATGTGGTGCTGGGTCAGGATCAGTAGGTGCTCATCGCTGCGCAGATTCAGCAGCTTGACGCGCAGCAGCGGGCCTTGCTCCAGATCGAACGGACGCTGCACTTCCTGCTGCACGACCACTTCAACACCCTGCCCGCTCGGCAGCGACTCGACCGTCAGCGTGAACGTATGGGCCGGATGGATGATCTGCACCGCCTGCTCGCCATCCTGACGGAACGTGGTGCGCAAGGTTTCATGACGGGCGATCAGCGCGCTGAAACTGTTTTCCAGCGCTGCGATGTCCAATGGGCCGCTCAGGCGCAGCACGGCAGGCATGTTGTAGGCCGTGCCTTGCGGGTCGAGTTGCCAGAGAAACCATTGACGCTGCTGGGCGTAAGACAGACCCAGCGCCTGGCTGCGGTCGGCCTTGACGAACGACGGCATGCTGGCGGCCTGCCCCTGACCGGCACACTGCGCAAACGCGGCCAGATCCCGCGCTTCGAACAGATGACGCAGGGACAGCTCGACACTGAGCTGCTGACGAATGCGCGAAATAACCTGTGTGGCCAGCAACGAGTGCCCGCCCAGCTCGAAGAAATTTTCGGTACGACCGACCTGCTCAACCTTCAACACTTCGGCCCAGATCACGGCCAGTTGGTGTTCCAGCTCGCCTTCGGGCGCGACGTACTGCGCCTGCAATTGGGTGGCATCCGGAGCGGGCAGTGCCTTGCGATCCAGCTTGCCGTTGGCGGTCAGCGGCATGGCGTCCAGCAGCACGAAATGGGTCGGCACCATGTAGTCCGGCAGATGGGTTTTCAGCTCGGCCTTGAGGGTTTCCCGCAGTGTTTGCGGGTCCTGCGCAGGGTCGTCCGGCACCAGATACGCCACCAGTTGCCCGTCCAGCGCCAGCACGATCACTTCGCGCACCTGGGCCTGGGCCTGCAGACGCGCTTCGATCTCGCCCAGCTCGATGCGATGGCCACGGATCTTGACTTGATGGTCGATACGCCCGGCGTATTCGATGACGCCAGCTGCGCGATAACGCGCCAGGTCCCCGGTGCGGTACAGGCGTCCGCCGTCAGCAGAAAACGGATCAGGCACAAAGCGTTCGGCGGTCAGCGCAGCGCGGTTGTGATACCCCCGCGCCAGCCCCGCATGACCGATGTGCAGCTCGCCGCTGCAGCCTTGGGCCACCGGATTGAAATCGGCATCCAGTACGTACCACGACAGGTCAGGAATGGCCTCGCCGATGGGACTCGCAGGGTTGTGTGTGTCGGCCTGGGTGATCGGCCGATAGGTGACGTGAACCGTGGTTTCGGTGATGCCGTACATGTTGATCAGTTGCGGCGCTTGATCGCCAAAACGTTCGAACCACGGCGTCAGACTGGTCACGTCCAATGCTTCGCCACCGAAGATTACAGAGCGCAGCGCCAGCGGTTTTGGGCTCTCGCAGGCGACGTGCATCAGTTGCTTGAACGCCGACGGCGTCTGGTTCAGCACAGTGACCTGCTGCTCGACCAGCAAGGCGTGGAAGTCTTCCGGCGAGCGGCTGGTTTCACGGGGCACGATCACCAACCGGCCGCCATGCAGCAGCGCGCCGAAGATTTCCCAGACCGAAAAGTCGAAGGCAAAGGAATGGAACAGCGTCCAAACGTCACGTTCGTTGAAGGCGAACCACTCATCGGTGGCGGCGAACAGGCGCATCAGGTTGTGGTGTGCGAGCAACGTGCCTTTGGGCTTGCCGGTCGAGCCTGAGGTGTAGATGACGTAGGCCAGATTGTCCGGTGTCGTATGGTTGATCAGGTTCTCGGCGCTATAGCCGTCCAGCGCGGCTTCGATGAACAGGCACTGCACGTTCGCCGGGACCGGTAAGCCATTCATCAGATGACGTTGAGTCAGCAGCAGCTCGATGCCGCTGTCCTGCATCAGGAAACTCAGCCGGTCCTGCGGGTAATCCGGGTCCAGCGGTACGTAAGCGCCACCGGCTTTGAGGATTGCCAGCAGGCCGACGATCATGTCCAGACTGCGCTCGGCCGCCAGGCCCACGCGCACATCAGGGCCGACGCCCTGCTCAAGCAATTTGTGAGCCAACTGGTTGGCCCGTTGATTGAGCTGGTCGTAGCTCAATTGCTCACTGCCCAGACTCAGGGCAATGGCCTGTGGTGTTTTCAACGCCTGAGTTTCAAAGCGCTGATGCGCGCACTGCCCGGTCGTATAAACCTTCAGACCGGCGTTCCAGCCCTGCAAGGTCGCCTCACGCTCATCGGTGCTCAGCAACGGCAGGTCGGCAATGCGCTGCTGCACATCGTTCGTCATGGCTTGCAACAGGTTGCGCCAGTGGCCCGCCATGCGCTCGATGGTGGACGCATCGAACAGGTTGGTGGCGTAGATCAGTGATGCACCAAGCCCGTCCAGACGCTCACAGGTGTCCAGCGTCAGGTCGAACTGGGCGGTGTGTTTGTCGGACAGCTGATACTCGAGACGCAGACCCGCCAGTTCGCGGGCTTCGTTGCGGGACTCGGTCTGGTGGTTGTAGGCGACCTGAAACAGCGGGCTGCGACTCGGGTCGCGTTCCGGCTGCAGGGCTTCGACCAGTTGCTCGAACGGCAGGTCCTGATGGGCCTGAGCCTGCACGGCAGTCTGTTTGATCTGTTGCAGCAGTTGGGCCACGGTGGTCTGCGCCGAAAACTCGGCCTTGAGCACCTGAGTGTTGACGAAGAAGCCGATCAGCCCTTCGGTTTCGCTGCGGTTGCGGTTGGCAATCGGCACGCCGACACGCACATCGTCCTGCCCGCTGTAGCGATGCAGCAGGGTCTGGAACGAGGCCAGCAACAACATGAACAGGGTAATTCCCTGCTCACGGGCAAGGGCCTTGAGGCGATTCAGCAGCGCGGCATCCAGTTCGACATTCAAGCGTGCGCCATGAGGATTGCGCATGGCCGGACGTGGACGGTCGGTGGGCAATTCAAGCACGGGAGACTGGTCACCGAGCTGATTTTTCCAGTATTCCAGCTGCCGTGCCTGTTCACCCATCTCCAGCCAGTTGCGTTGCCAGATGGCGTAGTCAGCGTACTGGATGGGCAGCGGCTCACGCTCGATCGCTCGCCCCAGGCTGATGGCCTGATAACCCTGCAGCAGTTCCTCGACCATGATCGGCATCGACCAGCCGTCGGAGACGATGTGGTGCTGGGTCAGCACCAGCACGTGTTCTTCATCGGCGACCTGCAGCAGCCTGACGCGCAGCAGCGGTCCGTGTTGCAGATCGAACGGCTGCTGCACTTCGTGATCGACGTAGTCCTGAACCGATTGGCCATCGGCAAGCCGATCAACGTTCAGTAAAAAGGCCGACGCCGGGTGCACAACCTGAAGCGCTTCGTCCCCCTGTTGCTCGAAGGTCGTGCGCAGGGTTTCGTGACGCTCGATCAGCGCTTCGATACTGCGACGCAGCGCTTCAATGTTCAGCGGGCCATGCAGCCGCAAGGCCAGCGGAATATTGTAGGCCGCGCTGTGCGGCTCCAGTTGCCAGAGAATCCATTGCCGTTGCTGGGCGAAGGACAGCGCTGCCGGTTCCTGCGTCTCCCTCGGGAAGATCGGCGTGACCCCGTAAAGATTCACCCCCTGACGCTTGAGCAGGACCGCCAACGCCTTGCGTTCACGAGGGGACAGCGATTTAACGGAGTCAAGCAACTGGTGCACGGGTGTCTCTCCTGAACAACTGAACTGAAGCATTCCTGAGGGAACTGGCGCGCTGTGTCTGACACAGCGCTATCTCGCAGCAGGCACTGGACTGTGGGAGGCGGCTTGCCGGCGATTGATGGATGCGGCTTGTCAGGCAAACCGCATCGTCGTTCTTCGCGGGCAAGCCCCCTCCCACAGTTTGTTTCTTGCTGCAAATCTGCGGCGTGTCAGGGAATAAAAATGCCCCTCCACCCCGCAAAACCATCACGCCAGCAAATTATCAATTTCCTCCGCTGATAAACGTTTGAGAGCCTCCAGTGATTTAGTCAATTCGTCCTGTGCGTGGTCACTTTCACCGTTTTTCTGCTGAATCGTGGCGCAGAAGTCGGCGAGTACGGGCCGTTCGAACAGGTCCTTGAGGCTGACCTCGTGCTTCAACTGCTCACGCACGCGGACCAGCATCTGCACCGCCACCAGCGAATGCCCGCCCAGCTCGAAGAAATTGTCGGTACGTCCGACCTGATCGACCTTCAGCACGTCGGCCCAGATCGCGGCCAGTTGCTGTTCCAGCTCGCCTTCGGGCGCAACGTACTGCGCCTGCAATTGAGTGGCATCCGGCGCAGGCAGCGCCTTGCGATCCAGCTTGCCGTTGGCGGTCAGCGGCATGGCGTCCAGCAGCACGAAATGGGTCGGCACCATGTAGTCCGGCAGATGGGCTTTCAGCTCTGCCTTGAGGGTTTCCCGCAGTGTTTGCGGGTCCTGCGCAGGGTCGCCCGGCACCAGATACGCCACCAGTTGCCCGCCCAGTGCGAGCACGATCACTTCGCGCACCTGGGCTTGGCCCTGCAGATGCGCTTCGATCTCGCCCAGCTCGATGCGATGGCCACGGATCTTGACCTGATGGTCGATACGCCCGGCGTATTCAATGATTCCGGTCGCGCGATAACGCGCCAGGTCGCCGGTGCGGTACAGGCGTCCGCCGTTCGTTGAAAACGGATCGGGCACAAAGCGTTCAGCGGTCAGCGCAGCGCGGTTGTGATACCCCCGCGCCAGCCCCGCATGACCGATGTGCAGTTCGCCGCTGCAACCTTGGGCGACCGGATTGAAGTCGGCATCCAGTACGTACCACGACAGGTCAGGAATGGCCTCGCCGATGGGACTCGCAGGGTTGTGTGTGTCGGCCTGAGTGATCGGCCGATAGGTGACGTGAACCGTGGTTTCGGTGATGCCGTACATGTTGATCAACTGCGGCGTCTGATCGCCAAAGCGTTCGAACCACGGCGTCAGACTGGTCACGTCCAATGCTTCGCCACCGAAGATCACCGAACGCAGTGCCAGCGGTTTTGCGCTCTCGCAGGCCAAGTGCATCAACTGCTTGAACGCCGACGGCGTCTGGTTCAGCACAGTGACCTGCTGCTCGACCAGCAAGGCGTGGAAGTCTTCCGGAGAGCGTCTGGTTTCACGCGGCACGATCACCAGTCGGCCGCCATGCAGCAGCGCGCCGAAGATTTCCCAGACCGAAAAGTCGAAGGCGAAGGAATGGAACAGCGTCCAGACGTCTTTTTCGTTGAAGGCGAACCAGTCGTCGGTGGCGGCGAACAGGCGCATCAGGTTGTTATGAGCGAGCAGCGTGCCCTTGGGTTTTCCGGTCGAGCCGGAGGTATAGATCACGTACGCCAGATTGTCCGGTGTCGTATTGTTGATCAGGTTCTCGGCGCTATAGCCGTCCAGCGAACTCTCAATCAGCAGCCACTGTACGTGGGCCGGAACCGGCAACTGCTCCAGCAGATACCCTTGGGTCAACAACAATTCAATACCGCTGTCCCGCATCAGGAAAGACAGGCGATCCTGCGGGTAATCCGGGTCCAGCGGCACGTAAGCGCCACCTGCTTTGAGGATTGCCAGCAGGCCGACGATCATGTCCAGACTGCGCTCGGCCGCCAACCCTACGCGCACGTCAGGGCCGACACCCTGCTCGCGCAGTTTGTGGGCCAGCTGATTGGCGCGGCGGTTGAGCTGGTCATAGCTCAATTGCTCGCTGCCCAGACTCAGGGCGAGGGCCTGAGGTGTTTCTGCAGCCTGCGCCTCGAAACGCTGATGAGCGCACTGCGTGGTCGGCCAGACCTGCACAGCCTGCGTCCAGCCGACCGGCAGCGACAATTCACCGAGGCAGGCCGAAGGTTCGGCACTCAGGCTTTGCAACAAGTGATCAAAGTGCGCAGCCAGTTGCGCGACGGCTTCGGCGCTGAAGTGCTGACGGTCGTAACTGAAGCGTACCGACAACACGTCGGCGGCCTCGATCACCAGTGTCAGCGGGTAATGCGCCTGCTCCTGATTGCGCAGCTCGCTGAACGTCAGACCGTCCGGTGCACGTTGCAACGCCTCGGACATCGGGTAGTTTTCGAACACCAGAATGTTGTCGAACAACGCTTCGCCGCCGGTCCGCGCCCAGCGCTGGATGTCGTACAGCGGCGTGTGTTCATGTTCGCGCAGCGCGAGGTTTTTCGCCTGCACCTGCTGCACCCAGTCGGCAACGGTCTGCTCAGGGCGCGGGCTGGCGATGACCGGCAGGGTATTGATGAACAGACCGAGCTGTTCCTCGACGCCCGGCAGATCCGACGGACGTCCGGCCACGGTGGCGCCGAAGGTCACGCTCGACTGACCGGTGTAGCGGTGCAGCACCAGCAGCCACGCCGACTGCACCAGCGTGTTGAGGGTCACGCGTTGCTCACGGGCAAACTCGGTCAGGCGTCGGGTGCTGTCGGCATCGATCAGTTGCACGTAATCGGCATGCCCCTGCCCGCTCGGCGACGACTTGAGCGTCTGCACCAGCCGGGTCGGCTCGTCGAGTTCGGCCAGTTGCTGCGTCCAGAAACGCTGGCTGAGATCAGCGTCCTGAGCGCTCAGCCACTGGATGTAGTCGCGATATCGCCCGGCCTGTTTCGGAAGTGTCTGGCCACTGTAGCGTTGCAACACTTCGCCCAGCAGGCGCGAGCTGCTCCAGCCGTCCATGAGGATGTGATGGCTGGTGTAGATCAGTTGATAATTGTCTTCGCCGGTCTGTAGCAGTGCCAGACGCAGCAGTGGCCCCTTGGCCAGATCGAAGCCCCGCTGACGGTCATCGTTGGCCCAGTCGTCCAGCCAGTGATCCGGCTTGCCACGCGCATCCAGCACCACAAATGGCACATCGGCCTGACGCTGCACCACTTGCAGCGACTGCTCTGCATGGCTGACAAAACCGCTGCGCAGCACGTCATGGGCGTCCACGGCAGACTGCCAGGCCGCCTTGAAACGCGGCACATCCAGCCCGCTTACGGACACGCGAAGCTGATTGATGTAATGACCCGCGTCCTGTTCGAACAGGCTGTGAAACAGCATGCCCTGCTGCATCGGAGCCAGCGGGTAGACGTCCTGAACGTTGCTGGCAGGCATCGGCAGACGATCAAGCTGCGCCTGGCTCACTCGGGCCAGCGGAAAGTCAGACGGCGTGACGCCCTGATGCCCGGCCAGACAATGTTCGATCAGCGTGGTCAGGGCCTGCTCGTAACGACGCGCCAGCGCGTCGATGGTCGAGGGCTGGTATTGCTCGCGGCTGAAGGTCCAGTTCATCTGCAATTGGCCGTCGAACACCTGGCCGTTGAGGCTCAGACTGTTGGCCAGCGGGCCGTCCTCGTTGAGCGCGACACCCGTGTCATCTGAACTGGGCAGCCACAGTGCGTCCTTGCTGTCGAAGCTGCCATCGAACTGGCCCAGGTAGTTGAACGTGACCTGCGCTTCGGGCAGTTCAGCCAGTTGGCCGGCGAACGACGCCTCGCCCAGATAACGCAGCACGCCATAACCGATGCCCTTGTTCGGCACGGCTCGCAGCTGTTCCTTGATGCCGCACAGGCTCGCACCCAGCGCGGACCGTGGCGTAAGCCGGACCGGAAACAGGCTGCTGAACCAGCCGACCGTGCGACTGAGGTCCATGTCGTCAAACAGGTCTTCGCGGCCGTGACCTTCCAGCTGGATCAGCACCGACGGCTGTCGACTCCACTCGCAAAGCACCTGCGCCAGCGCGGTCAGCAGCAGGTCGTTGACCTGAGTGCGATAGGCAGCAGGCGCAACTTTCAGCAACTGATGCGTCAGTTCCTTGCTCAGCCAGGACGATGCGTGGGCCGCATCGCGGTTGCGCTGCGTGCCTTGCGGATTGTCGCGTGGCAGCGGTTGATCGGCGCCCTGCAGGGCCTGCAGCCAGTAATCACGCTCGGCTGTGAGCGCGTCACTCTGTGCATAGAGCTGCAACTGTTCGGCCCAGCGCTGCAACGCGCTGGTTTTCGCGGGCAATGTCAGTGGCTGACCAGCCGCCAACGCCTGATAACCCTGTTGCAGGTCTTCCAGCAGCACACGCCATGACACGCCATCCACAGCAAGGTGATGAATGACCAACAGCAGGCGTTGCTCGCCTTGCGGCAAGTTCACCAGCACGGCGCGCAGCAGTGGGCCGGTGTGCAGATTCAGACTGCGCTGGGCCTTGTCGGCCAGCTCGGTCAGGGGCTCGCGATTGTCCAGTTCATGAATCCACAGCAGATTGCGCGAGTCGTGCGCGCCGAAGCTCGCGTGCCACTGGCCGTCCTGCTGAACGAAGCCGAGGCGCAAAGCGTCGTGCTGCTCGATCAGCGCAGTCAGCGCGCCTCGCAGCAATGTCGCGTCGAGTACCGTTTGCGGTTTGAGCATCACGGCCTGATTCCAGTGATGTCGCTCGGCGATCTCCAGTTCGAAAAAGCGCGCCTGAATCGGCAGCAAGGGGAGCGTACCGCTGCTCTGCTCCACCGTCGCCACCGGCTTTTTCTGAATCAGCCTGGCGACCGACGCCAATTGGCCGATGGTCTGTTTTTCGAACAACTGCTTGGGGCTGAGCTTGATGCCCTGCCGCTTGGCGCGGGCGATGATCTGCAGACTGAGAATCGAATCGCCGCCCAGCTCGAAGAAATTGTCGGTGCTGCCGACCTGCTCCAGCTTCAAGACATCGGCCCAGACCGCTGCGAGCTTTTCCTCGACCTCGCCGACCGGCGCGGTGTAGCGCTGCTGTACCACGCCCGGCTTGGGCAAGGCACGCTTGTCGAGCTTGCCGTTGGCGGTCAGCGGCAGGCGGTCGAGCAGCACAATCTGCGCGGGCACCATGTAGTCCGGCAACCTTGTCGCCAGTTGTTCGCGCAGGATTTCAGCGCTGGCAGACGCTACGCAATACGCCACCAGTTGCAGGCGCGACTCGTCACCTTCCATCGGCAGCGGCAGCACGCAGGCCTCGCTCACCGTTTCAAGCGCCAGCAGCACCCGCGCCACTTCGGCAGGCTCGACCCGATAGCCGCGCACCTTGACCTGATCGTCGGCGCGACCGATGAACTCCAGCAGTCCCTCATGGTTGCGGCGCATGCGGTCGCCGCTGCGGTAGACCCGAGCGCCATCCTGCGCGAACGGATCCGGCACGAAGCGTTCGGCGGTCAGCCCGGGTTGTCCGAGATAACCCAGCGCCACGCTGTCACCACCGATGTACAGCTCGCCCGCCACCTGCGTGTCGCTCAGGTTGAGCACGTCATCCAGCACATATGCCTGCGCACCCGGCAAAGGTTTACCCACGGGGACAGGACGCATCGGGTCGAAGACGAGCACTTCGTGAGTCAGCACCCCGACCGTGGTCTCGCTCGGGCCGTAATGGTTGATCACCCGGCACTCTGGCTTGAGCTGGCGAATCTGCTCGACCAGCGTCGGCGAACAGGCTTCGCCGCCAACGATCAACGCATGCTGGGGCAGCACGTCGGCGGGCTGGCTGGCCTGCATCAGTGCCGCCAGATGGCCGGGCACGATCTTCAGCACGCCGACCTGATGTTCGGCCATGTAACGGGCAAAACCGTCCGGGTCGAAACCCAGGGTTTCAGGCAGCACGTGCAGGGTGCGACCGGAACACAAGGCACCGAACAGCACGGTATGGCCCAGGTCGGCGGCGA
Source organism: Pseudomonas viridiflava (assembly GCF_900184295.1). Classification (NCBI taxonomy): domain Bacteria; kingdom Pseudomonadati; phylum Pseudomonadota; class Gammaproteobacteria; order Pseudomonadales; family Pseudomonadaceae; genus Pseudomonas; species Pseudomonas viridiflava. The sequence continues at coordinate 2,084,308 of NZ_LT855380.1, read as the reverse complement.
TGGTCGAGACCAGCGCCATGCTCGCCTCGGGAGCCAGTTGCAGCCTGTCCAGCAGACCCCGCACGTAACTGGCCAGCGCGCCGTGGCTGACCAGTACGCCCTTGGGCTGGCCGGTGGAACCGGAGGTGTGGATGACGTAGGCAGGCGACTCGGCGGCAAGCGTCGAGTCGAAGGTAGTGGCTGGCAAATCCTGCCACACCGCAGGCGTCCAACTGACGCCCTGACAACCCTCGACTTTCAGCGACTCAGCCCGTGCATCGCCTTCGGCACACAGCACCACGCTGGCCTTCGCGTTGACCAGCATCTGCTGCAGGCGCGCATCTGGCGCTTTCACGTCCAGCGGCATGTACGCGCCACCAGCCTTGAAGATCGCCAGCACTGACATCAGCCACTCCAGCGAGCGCTCCATCAGCACGGCGACCGGCTGGCCTTGCTGTACGCCCAGCCGAATCAGATGGCGGGCCAGTTGATTGGCGGCCTGATCCAGCTCCAGCGTGCTCAATGTGCAGTCCAGATAACGGGCCGCAAGCGTATGCGGCTGCCGTTCGACCTGACGATCCCACTGCTGCAGCACGGACAGCGCGGGCTCAAGCGGACATGGTGCCTGCTCGACGGCCAACGCGCCGAGACTGAGCAGCGGCGCGTCGGGCGCAGCCAACAGGGTCTGGAACAGTGCCAGCAACTCGGGCACGAAACGCTCGACGGTCGAGCGGCGATACAGGTCGCTGGCAAAGGCCAGGTCGCCGTGAATCAGCGTGCCGTCGTCGGTGATGTCCAGCGCCAGGTCGAAGTGCGCGCCCTGTTTATCGAACGGATACTCGCTGACTTGCAGACCCGGGAGCCTGAGCGCGGTCTTCTGTTTGAGCACCACGTTCTGGTTGAACTTGGCCTGGAACAGCGGGTTGTGGCCCAGATTGCGCTCCGGTGCGAGATGGTCGACCAGTTGTTCGAACGGTACGTCCTGATGGGCCTGTGCGCCAAATGAGGTGTCGCGGATCTGAGCCAGCAGATCGAGGTAGCTCAGGCGTTCGTCCACTTGGCAGCGCAGCACCTGGGTGTTGATGAAGAAGCCGATCAGCCCTTCCGTCTCAGCCCTGCCCCGATTGGCGTTGGGCACACCGATGCGGATGTCGCGTTGCCCGGCCTTGCGCGACAGGAACAGCGAGAAACCGGCCAGCACCAGCATGAACAGGCTCATGCCGTGAGCGCGGGCAAAGGCATTGAGCTGACGCGAGAGGTCGGCACCGAAATCAAAGCACAGATGCTCGCCCTGATAGCTCTGCGCGACCGGCCGCGGGAAGTCCTGTGCGGCGTCGAGCAGCGGTTGTTCGTCGCCCAACTGATCGCGCCAGTAAGCCAGTTGCCGCTCGCCCTCGCCCGCCTCCAGCCAGCTGCGTTGCCAGATCGCGTAATCGGCGTATTGCAGCGGCAACTCCGCCAGGCTCGGCTCGCGGCCTTGGCTGTACGCCTGATAAGCGTGGACGAACTCCTGAATCATCACGTCCATCGACCAGCCGTCGGAGACGATGTGGTGCATGCACACCACCAGCACATGCTCGTCACTGGCCAGACGGAACAGATGGGCACGCAGCAGCGGACCGAAGCGCAGATCGAAAGGCTGCGCAGTGACCGTCGCCACCTGCAGGGCCAGTTCGGCGTCGCGCTGTTCGTTGTCCAGCGCAGACAGATCGATGCGCTCAAGCGCCACGTGCTGGTCATTCAGCACCACTTGCAGCGGCTGGTCGCCGTCGGTCTGGAACACCGTGCGCAGCACTTCGTGGCGCTCGATCAGATGGTCGAATGCGCGGGTCAGCGCCGCCTCGTTCAGCGTGCCATGCAGACGCAGGCCGGTGGTCATCTTGTAGGCATCGCTCGACGGATCGAGCTGCCAGAGGAACAGCAAGCGCTGCTGAGCGAAGGACAGCGGGATCGCAGTGAAATCGTGACGACTGACCGGCACCGGCAGCAGACTGAAGTCCTTGCCGTCCTGACGCAGCCGGGCGAGAAATTGTCGGCGTTGCTCCAGCGACAGGCCGACAAAGCGCTTCGCGATACGTGCAGCAGTGGTCCCGGTCATGCTTCAAATTCCTCCAGCGAATCCATGAACTGGTCCATGTCGCTCCAGTCGTTGTCAGGGGTATTGGCGGTCAGCAGCGCGACCTCGGCAGACAAATCGCCCAGCACCGGTTTTTCGAAGAGCACGCGCAGCGGCAGGCTGACGCCCAGTTGCGTCTTGATACGGGCAATGACTTGCGCGGCCAGCAGCGAATGGCCGCCCAGTTCGAAGAAGTGGTCGTCGAGCCCGACCCTCGGCGCGTGCAGGACTTCCTGCCAGATGGCGGCGAGGCAGACTTCTACCTCGCTGGTCGGCGCGCGATATCGGGCCTGCAACTGGCTGACGTCCGGCGCGGGCAAGGCCTTGCGATCCAGTTTGCCGCTGGGCGTCAGCGGCAGGGTCGGCAACAGCAGCAGGTGGCTCGGCACCATGTAATCCGGCAGGCTGGCCTGCAACTCGGCCTTGATGCGCTGGCGCAACGTCAGTTGCTCGGCTTCGCTGACGGTCGCGGCTTGCGGCACGATGTACGCCACCAGTTGCGTGCTGCCCGCCAGAGGGACGGCCAGCACCACGGCTTCGCGCACGTCATGGCACTGTTGCAGGCGCGACTCGATCTCTCCCAGCTCAATGCGGAAGCCACGAATCTTCACCTGATGGTCGACTCGACCGATGTACTCAATGGCGCCATCGAGACGCTGCCGGGCGCGGTCGCCAGTGCGATACAGGCGCTCCCCCGCCACGAACGGATCAGCGACAAAGCGCTCGGCACTCAGACCCGGTTGGCCGTGATAACCCCGCGCCAACCCCGGCCCGCCGATGTACAACTCGCCCACCGCGCCTTGCGGCAGCAGATTCAGATCGTCGTCGAGCACATACAGACGGCGACCAGCCAGTGCATGACCAATCGGCACGCCACGCCAGGACACCGCTTCCGGCGTCAACGCGCTGCAATCGTGAATGCTCGACACCACAGTGGCCTCGGTCGGGCCGTAGGTGTTGAGCAGGCGAACATGACCCAGACCCGCGTCGCGCCACAGACGCAAGCCTTCGATGGCCATGGCCTCGCCGCCCACATGAATCTGCCGCAGCGCGCCGTAATGCGCAGGCGGACTGGCGGCGAAGTCCTGAACCAGCGTGAGCCAGTAGGCAGCGGGCAAGTCGGCCAGCGTCACACCATGCTCGACGACTGCCTGATGGAAGGTCGCGCTGTGCCACACACGTTCGTCACGCAGCACCACGGCGGCGCCTCGGCATAACGGCGGGTAGAACTGTTCGACGAAGCCGTCGAAGCTGTGGGTCGCGAACTGCAGCACCCGGTCGCCGTCGCGCAGGTCGCTGTAATCGGCACCCAAGGTCACAAATTCGGCGAGCGCTCCATGACTGATCGCCACGCCCTTGGGCCGCCCGGTGGAGCCGGAGGTGTAGATCACATACGCGAGGCTGGCCGGATCAACAGGGACATGCAGATCGCTTATGTCGGTCGTCATGTTGTCGACCTCATCGACGCACAGGTAATCGAGCCCCTCAGGCATCGGCAAAGCGGCGAGACGGTCACTGTGGGTCAGCAGCAGCTTGAGGCCACTGTCGTCCATGACATGCCGCAGACGCTCGCTTGGCGCCGACAGGTCCAGCGGCACGTAAGCGCCCCCCGCCTTGAGCACGGCCAACAGCGCGACGGGCATATCCAGCGAACGCCCCAGCGCCACACCGACCAGCACGTCGGGCCCTACGCCGCGTTCGCGCAAGCGTCGGGCCAGTCGATTGCCGCGTGCGTTCAGTTCGGCGTAGGTCATGCCCGGCGAGTCGCTGTCCTGAGCAAGGATCAGCGCTACGGCATCCGGGGTGCGTCTGACCTGCGCTTCGAACAGTTGGTGCGCAGGCGTGCTGCTATCGGCTTTGATGAGATTATCGACGTCCAGTAACTGCGTGCGCTCTTGCGCCGCCAGCATCGACAGTTGTGACACGGTTTGCAGCGGATCGGCGCAGACCGACGCCAGCAGGTTGCGCCAGTGCGCGGCCAGCCGGGCGATGGTTGCCTCGTCGAAAATATCGATGGCGTAAGTGAACGCGGCGTTCAACTGCTCGCCTTCGCCGCTGGTGGCCAGCATCAGGTCGCTGGCTGCGGCATGGGAGCGCTGGGCGAGCGCCTGTTGCTCGGCAGGCAGGTTGGCCACCCGCAGACCGCAGGCCAGTTGCTTGTCGAGGAGATCGGCGACCACCGGCTGGTGATTGAACATCACCTGGAACAGCGGATTGTGGCTTTGACTGCGCTCGGGCTGGAGCGCGTCGATGACCGCGTCGAAGGGTAATTCCTGATGCGACTGTGCGCCGGTCGAGGCGTTGGCCACGGTTTGCAGCAGATCGACAAAGCGCGTCTGTGCCGTGACTTCGCTGCGCAGCACCTGGGTGTTGATGAAGCAGCCGACCAGCCCTTCGGTTTCGCTGCGGGTGCGGTTGGCAATCAGCCCGCCGACCCGGATATCGGTCTGCCCGCTGTAACGGTGCAGCAGGCTCTTGAAGGTCGCGAGCAGGACCACGAACAGCGTCACGCCCTGACGCTGGGCCAGGATTTTCAGGTTGCGTAACAATTCGGGTTCCAGCGCCAGCTCGAGGCGTGCGCCTTCGTGGCTGGGCAAGGCCGGGTATGGACGGTCGGTCGGCAGCTCCAGCACCGGATGTTCATCGCCCAGATGCGCGCGCCAGTAATCCAGCTGCCGTGCCTGCTCACCCGCTTCCAGCCAGCTGCGTTGCCACACGGCGTAATCGCGGTACTGCACGACCAGCGGCTGGAACGGAAGCGGCTGACCGGCGACCAGCGCGTCGTAGCCTCGCAGCCATTCGTCGATCAGTACGTTCATCGACCAGCCGTCGGTGATCATGTGGTGCAGGTTGAGCAGCAGCACATGCTCCTGCCCGGCCAGGCGCAAGACGCGCACGGTGAACAGCGGCCCGTGTTGCAGATCGAACGCCTGCACCGCCTGCTCGGCCATGGCCTGACGCGCCGCAGCCCAGCGCTGATCGACAGGCATTGCACTCAGGTCAGTCAGCTCGATACGGACGGGAGCCGCTGGCGCGACGCGCTGAAATGCCCGGTCACCTTCCTGACCAAAGGTCGTGCGCAGGCTCTCGTGGCGCTCGACCAGCACGCTGAAGGCCTGCTCCAGCCGCGGCAGCTCCAGCGCGCCGTTCAGGCACACCGACATCGGCAGGTTGTAGGCCGCGCTGGTCGGGTCCAGTTGCCAGAGAAACCACATGCGCTGCTGCGCATAAGACAGCCCGTCCCGCTCCGCCAGCCCCTCGCACGAAGGGATCGGAAACAACGAAAAATCCATGTCTTCACGACGCATGCCGTCGAGAAACAAGCGACGTTTTTCCAAGGGCAACTCGACAAAACGGCGAGCGAGTTTCTGGGCGTGTTCGGGGTTCATGGGGGCATGTCCTTGCTGAATGGGGCTGACCGTGTGACGCGGCCGTCTCAACAAGAACGAATTGGCGGGGAAATATTTAGAAAGGTTTTGAGGGTATTAGCAGATGCTCCGGTGCGTCTTGCAGATCGGACGCGGAGCGTCCTGGGAGGCATTCCCACGCGGAGCGTGAGGAACGATCAACGCACCCCGGCACTGATCGTGCCCATCGCTCCGCGTGGGCATGCCTCCCGTGACGCTCCGCGTCACACATGGCGCAGACCGAGCGCTCGCTTGAAGTCATCTTCTACGCAGTAGACGAGGAACCCGGCGCTTATTTGTCCGAATGTCCCTGCGCCATGGCCACCACCACTTTGCGCTTGCCGGTGAACGGGGCACGGGAGTGGGCGGTGAGCATGTTGTCGAGCATCAGCACGTCGTTTTCCAGCCACGGGAAACTCACCGTGCAGTCGTCCAGCACGCCGCGAATCTCGTCAAGCAGGGTCTCTTCGATGGCCGAGCCGTCGCCGTAGTACACGTTGCGCGGCAGGTCTTCCTCGTCCACGACGTCCAGCAGGGTTTCGCGCACTTCCGGCTGCAGGTTGGAAATGTGAAACAGGTGCGCCTGATTGAACCAGACCGTGTCCTGAGTGACCGGATGGCGCGACACCGCCTGGCAAATCTGCCGGGTGCGCAGTTCGCCGTCGTCCTTCCACTCGCACTCGATGGCGTGGGCGCGGCAGTAGGCTTCGACCACGCTTTCATCTTCGGTGTTGAACACCTGACTCCATTCCACGTCCAGCCCGTTGCCGTAATTGCGCACGTACATCAGTTTCTTTTCGATGAAACGGTCACGGATGCGCGCCGGAATGCGACGGTAGATCTCCCGGCTGTCGGCAATCGGCGTTTCGCCGCCGGTCTGCGCGGCGATCATGCTGTAGAACCAGATCTTCATCGGCCATTCCAGGGTGTAGGCCTGCTCGTTGTGCAGCGGAATGCTCTGGTGCGCCGGGTATTCGGTGGAGGTGTATACGCCTTTGGTCACGTTGCTGCGGGGCGTGGAACCGAATTCGTAATTGAGCAGCGGATCGCCGAAGCCAGCAGCAAACTCGCGAAACGCTTCAGGGCCGCCCACGTCGAAGCCGCGAAACAGAATGCCCCCGGCACGATAGAGGTGCTCTGCGACCACCGGCTTGAATTCGCCCAGCGCTTCCATCAAGTCCAGACCTGGCTCGGGCGCCTGTACCAGCATCGGCAATGTGCCTGCACCCGCCAGCAATGGCCGGATATCCAAACTCAACGCATGACTCATGATGACTCTCCCTTGATGGCAAAAGCGCCTGATCCCCTGCGGCCGGACGCAACGCCAATGTCCAGATTGAACGTAACCGGCGGGCGGAAAATTAGCCGACGCACGACATTCACCCTCCCCAGATCCTGCTCTGAAACATTTCCTTTCATTTAAGCGCGAGAAAAAACTACATCTTTCGTATTCTCATTCGTCTTTAACTGGATGCAGGGCCTGTCGGTAGAACCGCGCCCGTTTTTCAGATGATGCCCCACAGAGAGCCCATGCCTGCCTGAAGGCCGCTCCATACCGTGAATCGAGACCGTTTACCCATGTCGAAGAAATCCCGCTCGAAAATCTGGTTTCTCGTCCACAGCTGGCTGGCCCTGCCCATCTGGTTCTTCGTGCTGATTGTCTGTGTGACCGGCACCCTGGCTGTGGTCAGCAAGGAAATCATGTGGCTGGCGATGCCGGAAATACGTGACAACCCGCCTTCGGACACGGCCGAACGGATGAGTTTCGAGCAGATTCGCGCCACCATCGAGCGTAACGAGCCGGACCTGATCGTCGGCACGATCATGCAGCCCGACGGCGACTATTTTGCCCTCAGCGTGTTCGTGACTTACCCCGACGGCCGTTCAGTACCGGCCTACGTCAATCCATATACCGGAGTGATTCAGGGCCTGACGCCGTCGTTCGATTTCCGCCGCTTCACCCGCGCCCTGCATGGCTGGTGGCTGGTGCCGTTCACCAATGGCTATTCGTGGGGCTGGTATCTGGTCTCCATTCTCGGCCTGCCGCTGCTGGCGTCGCTGGTGACCGGGCTGGTGGTCTACAAGAAGTTTTGGAAAGGCTTTTTCAAGCCGCTGCGCTTCAGCCAGGGTCCGCGGATCTTCTGGGGCGACCTGCACCGGCTCAGCGGTGTCTGGTCGATCTGGTTCATTGCCGTCATTTCCATCACCGGCACCTGGTTTCTGATTCAGGCAATCCTCGGTGACAACCAGATCAGTATCTCCAGCCGTTCCCAGGTCGCTTCGATCATTCCTCACAGCGCGGTGCCGCTGACCGCCGATGGCAGCCCTGCGCCGACCATCAGCCTGGAAAAGGCCGTGGAAATCGCCAAGGAGCGCATTCCAGGCCTGGAAGCCAGTTTCATCACACCGCCGTTCAACGCCTACAGCAACCTGCAGGTCGGCGGCCGCAGCTGGTATCCGCTGATGTACCAGACCGCCGAGATCAACCCGTACAGCGGTGAGATCGCCGCCTCTCATTTGCTGTCGGACCGCAACAAGCTGGAGTTCGTGACCGAGTCCATGCGTCCGCTGCACACCGGCGACTTCGGCGGCATATGGATCAAGCTGATCTGGGCGTTCTTCGGTCTGGTGCTGAGCATGATGGTGCTCAGCGGCCTGCTGATCTGGAGCAAGCGCACCGCACTGGCCACGCTCAATGCCTTGAAGCGCGAGAACAGAATCCAACCGCTTTCCACCCGGCAAACCCCTCGGTCGCCGCTGGCGACCGGCACCCCGGAGAACAACCTGTGAGCAAGGCCGCTGTCGCGCAACCCGCTTCGTCACTGAGCCGTTTCTGGCACAAATGGCGTTTCCACATCAACGTACTGCTGATCCTGATTCCGCTGGGTTTCATGCCCAAATACTTTGCCGACAACGCGCTGGATCGCGGCGACACGGGCCTCGGGCAGCGGGAGATTGGCGAGTTCAAGGTCGGCCCGTGGAGCCTGCGTCTAGCCGAAGACCGCAACGAAGCGCCGCGTCTGTCCGGTGCGTCGGGCTACATGAAAAGCTTCAACGCCGCGCTGTGCAACGCCTGCATCGACCGGGTCAAGGCGACTTACCTGCGCATCGGCAAGCCCCGCAGCCTGCGCACCGCCGGGGTAATTTTCTTCGGCGGCGGCTATCGCATGGGTGCCTTCATGCAGATCCCGGAAACCACCAGCCCCGACTCGGACCTGTGGATCACCATGGAAGGCTGGGACGGTTCCGTGCATCAGACCTCCATTCCCCTGCAACAGGCCTCGCCCACCACCGTGGCCTGGCTGAAAAAACAAGGAGCCAAACCATGAATGCCCGCTTCTCCCTCCGGCGGCTGACGGCCGCTGCGCTCTGCCTGATCGGCTTGGGCCTGAGCGCCAACGTGCAGGCCCACAACCCGATGTGCGAGTGCAAACAGATCGACAATGAACAGATCCGCTGCACCGGCGGTTTCTCCGACGGCAGCGGCGCGCCGGGTGTGACCCTGGATGTGATCGGCTATGACGAGACCATTCTGGTGCCCGGCAAGCTGGGTGAGGATTCCACCGTCACTTTCAAGCGCCCCGCTTCGGAGTTCTATGTGCTGTTCGATGCCGGTCCCGGCCATGTCGTGGAGATCGACCAAGCGGACATCCCGACCCCATGAGTGCGCCGACCCGACAGATCGTACGGCCGGCCGGTGCCGGGCATGAAACCCTCTACGTCCTCCTGTTGTGTCTGGTGATTCTGGCGGCTGCAGCAGGTGTCGTCAGCCTGCACGGTGAGCGTCAGGACGACCACAGTGTCGCCAGCCATCAGCTTGATGCCCGTCGCGACCTGACCGCCGCCGAACAGGGCATCTACGCCGACCTGCGCGTGACGCTGGATGAAATCCGCCTGCTGACTCAGGAGCAATCAACGCCGGTCACGCCGCAGCAACTGGGCGAGGAAGGTTTTGCGCCGTTCGCTGAAGACGCAAGTTCCGTGAGCCGTGGCGCCCATGCGTGGCAGATGCTGGAGCAGTCCTATCTGGGGCTGAGCCAGACGCCGACGGTGGCGGGCTCGTTCCTGATGCGGGTCGGCACCTCGCCTGACGCTCAGGCCGACATCTGGATCAACCGCAAGACCACGGCTGCACCGGCCGACCTCAGCGACAAGACCCTGATCGGCGCAGGCTGGCAACAGGTTGTCGCGCAATTCGACGCTGGTGTCACCCGCCAGCATCAGCACTGAAATCATCAGAGAAGATCGCTCGCCCATGCCTATTTTTTTCAAACGCCGCACCTTGCTGCGTGTTCTGCTGATCGGCCTGTGTGCCACGCTGATGGCGCCGCTGAGCCATGCCGCCGATCCGGCCAAGCGCCTGCGCATCGGCATCACCCTGCACCCGTATTACAGCTACGTGGCCAATATCGTGGGCGACAAGGCCGAGGTCGTACCGCTGATTCCAGCGGGTTTCAATCCCCACGCCTATGAGCCTCGCGCCGAGGACATCAAGCGCATCGGTTCGCTCGACGTTGTCGTGCTCAATGGCGTCGGCCATGACGACTTTGCCGACCGCATGATCGCCGCCAGCGAAAAGCCGGACATCAAGACCATCGAAGCCAACGCCGACGTGCCGCTGCTGGCGGCCACCGGTGTTGCTGCACGCGGCGCGGGCAAGGTGGTCAACCCGCACACCTTCCTGTCGATCAGCGCATCCATCGCACAGGTCAACAACATCGCCCGTGAACTGGGCAAGCTCGACCCGGACAACGCCAAGACCTACACCGCCAACGCCCGCGCCTACGGCAAACGCCTGCGGCAGATGCGTGCTGACGCCCTGGCCAAGCTGACCAAGGCACCCAACGCCGACCTGCGTGTGGCCACGGTGCATGCCGCCTACGATTACCTGCTGCGCGAGTTCGGCCTTGAGGTTACGGCAGTGGTGGAACCGGCCCATGGCATCGAACCGAGCCCGAGCCAGTTGAAGAAAACCATCGATCAATTGCGTGAGCTGGACGTGAAAGTGATCTTCTCGGAGATGGATTTCCCGTCCACCTACGTCGACACCATCCAGCGTGAGTCCGGGGTCAAGCTGTACCCGCTGTCGCACATCTCCTATGGCGAATACAGCGCCGACAAGTACGAAAAGGAAATGGCCGGCAACCTCGACACCGTGGTCCGGGCGATTCAGGAGGCAGGCGCATGACGGCTGCGCAAAACCTTGAGATTCCCCATCAGGGGCCTGACATTGAATTCAGCGACGTGAGCCTGACGCTGGGCCGCACCACGATCCTTGATCGCATCACCTTCAACGTGCGGGCAGGCAGCGTGCATGCACTGGTCGGCCCCAATGGCGGCGGCAAGAGCTCGCTGATCAAGACACTGCTTGGCCAGACCCCGCATCAGGGCCAGCTCAGCCTGCAATGGCCCGGCTCGCCCGGCCTGATCGGCTATGTGCCACAGGCGCTGGAATTCGACCGCGGCCTGCCGATGACCGTCGATGATTTCATGGCGGCCATGTGCCAGCGACGCCCTGCCTTTCTGGGCTTGTCGAAGCACTACGCTGCGGCCATCGGCGAAGCACTGGAGCGGGTCGGCATGCAGGACAAGCGCAAACGTCGCATGGGCGCGCTGTCGGGCGGCGAACGCCAGCGTGTGTTGCTGGCGCAGGGCCTGATTCCGGCTCCGCAGCTGCTGGTGCTGGATGAACCAATGTCGGCGCTGGATGAAGCCGGTATTCAGGTCTTCGAACGCCTGCTGGGCGACTGGCGTCGAGCCGGTATCACGGTGTTGTGGATCGAGCATGATCTGGAAGCCGTGAAGCGGCTCGCCGATCAGGTGACCGGACTCAATCGTCGGGTGTTGTTCGATGAATCGGCGCAGACAGCGCTCACGCCGGAACGGCTGCTGACCCTGTTTTCGGCGCATCCGCGTGCGGCAGACGTCACGAACGGGAGCGCCGCGTGATGGATTACGAGAGCTTTCGACTGTTCATTCAAGGCCTGGCGTCATCCGGTTATCTGCCTGAAGCGCTCGCCTACGGCTTCGTGGTCAATGCCCTGCTTGCAGGCTTGCTGATCGGTCCGGTGCTGGGCGGTCTGGGCACGCTGGTGGTGGTCAAGCGCTTCGCGTTCTTCTCCGAAGCGGTAGGCCATGCGGCGTTGACGGGCGTGGCCATCGGCATCCTGCTCGGCGAGCCTTACACCGGCCCATATGGCAGTTTGTTCGGCTACTGCCTGCTGTTCGGCATCGTGCTCAATTACCTGCGCAACCGCACCGGCCTAGCGCCCGACACGCTGATCGGCGTGTTCCTGTCGGTCTCGCTGGCGCTGGGTGCGAGCCTGCTGCTGGTGCTGGCGGGCAAGATCAACGTGCACATTCTGGAAAACGTGCTGTTTGGCTCGGTACTGACCGTCAACGGCAATGACCTGCTGGTGCTGCTGGTCGTCGGTTCGCTGGTCATGGGGCTTAGCCTGCCGCTGTACAACCGCATCATGCTGGCCAGCTTCAATCCGCAACTGGCCGCTGTGCGTGGCGTGGCGGTGAAGACGCTGGATTACCTGTTCGTGATTCTGGTGACGCTGATCACTGTGGCGGCAGTGAAGGTCATCGGCGCGATTCTGGTCGGCGCCCTGTTGGTGATTCCCGCTGCGGCGGCGCGTCTGCTGAGCCAGTCACTCAAGGGGTTCTTCTGGATCTCGGTGGCGATTGCGACCGTCAGCACCCTGTGCGGCATCTTGCTGCCCATCGTCTTCGACCTGCCTGTACCTTCCGGCGCAGCGATCATTCTGGTGGCCGGCGTCGCGTTCGCCCTGGCCGCCATCGCTCGCGGCACAGTGCCCAGCCTCAAAGGAAATATCGGATAAATGTTCACTCTGCGACGTATGACCCTCGCGCTGGCCATGACCGGCCTGCTCTGCAATGCCGTCTCTGCGGCTGATGCCACAGCGCAATCCGCCCAGCCGGTGCGCGTGCTCGCCAGCCTGCCGATCACCTATGGCCTGGGGCAGATTCTGCTCAAGGACAGCGGCGTAGTGCTGGAGCGGGCTGCAGCAGCCAATCTGCCCGGCTCTCGCCAGACTGCCTACTTCACCGGGCGTGGTGCCGAGGCATTGCGCGGGCTGGCGGTCAAGGCTGATGCGGTGATCGGGCTGCGCTCGATCTGGGCCGATGACCCGCTCTACCCCAATGCGCGCCGCAGCAACATTCGTATCGTTGAGATCGACGCCGCGCGTCCCGTGGACGGCAGCCTGCCCGGCATCGCGGTTCAGCCGGGGCAAGGTGTCGATGGCCTGAACAGTCAGCCGTGGCTGGCGAGCAACAACATGGGGCGCATGGCCGACGTGATGGCGGCAGACCTGGTGCGACTGGCGCCAGCCGCCAAGCCGAAGATCGAGGGCAATCTGGCAGCGCTCAAGCAGCAACTGCTCAAGCTCAGCGCCAGCAGCGAAGCGAGTCTGGCGAGCGCCGACAACCTGAGCGTGGTGAGTCTGTCGGACCGCTTCGGTTATCTGGTCAGCGGGTTGAATCTGGAGCTGATCGACAGCCAGGCATTGACCGACGAACAATGGACGCCAGAAGCGGTGCAAAAGCTGGCGAAGACTCTCAAGGACAACGACGTGGCCCTGGTACTCGACCACCGCCAGCCCCCCGAGCCGGTCAAGGCCGCGATTGCCCAGGCAGGCAGCAAGTTGCTGGTGCTGGGGATCGATGGCGCTGATCCGCTGGCGGAATTGCAGGGGGATATCGAGCAGATTATCGGGGCGTTGAAGTGATACTGATTGGGCGCAGTCGCGCTCATTGATATCACCCTGATCGTTACCACGCTTCGCGTGGTAACGCCTCTCAGAACGCTCCGCGTCCCGGTGCCTGCACTGAATCATCGGCCTGAGTGATTGGCGTCGCCAGACCCAATGGGACGCAGAGCGTCCCGGGCTGAATGCATACCCCGTAGTCGTAGCAAGACTCGGGCATAACGCTGAGCACAAGCATGGGCATGATCGGCGTGCTTGAGATCACGCTGATCGTTCCTACGCTCCGCGTGGGAATGCCGCTCAGGACGCTCCGCGTCCGCTCTTGAATGTGGCGCAGATGCGTGGACAAGCTCCAGCGTTATCCACGTCATGCGCTCGGCTCACTGAATCCGCAATCTGTGCCATGTGTGACGCGGAGCGTCACGGGCGGCATGCCCACGCGGAGCGATGGGCACGATCAGTGTTGAGGCGGACCTGTGTATAACGCCGAGCGCGGAGCATGGGCACGATCATTGATCCGACTTGATCAGTGGCTCGCCGCCGTCTGCGCGTCCATCTTCTGGCGCAGGCTCAGAGGACGCATGTCGGTCCAGACTTCTTCAATGTAGGCCAGGCATTCTTTCTTGAAGCCGCTCTTGCCCACGGTGCGCCAGCCGTTGGGGATGGCTTTGTAGTCGGGCCAGATCGAATACTGTTCTTCGTGGTTGACCACCACTTGAAAGACGATGTCTTCCCGGTCGAATACTGAAGTCATTGTTGCTCTCCATGAGGGTTCAGCGCCGCCGTGCCAATTCATGGCGGCTATAGGGATTGAACGTATCGCTACGTCGAAAAATTAAAGCTGAGCGACTGCGGCGTTCAGCGCGCGGCCGAAGATGCCGGCGACTTCGTCGATCTGTTCGGCGGTGATGACCAGTGGCGGCAGGAAGCGCACGACGCTGCCGTGCCGACCACCCAGTTCCAGAATCAGCCCGCGCTTGAGGCATTCGCGCTGGATCAGCGGCGCCAGGCGTGCAAACACCGGCGGATGACCCTGAGCGTCACGCGTACCGGCCGGGTCGACCAGTTCAACGCCAAGCATCAAGCCACGTCCGCGAATATCGCCCAGTTGCGGGAAATCACGCTGCAGCTCGCGCAGGTGCGCAACCAGCCGCGCGCCCATCGCGGTCGCGTGCTCGCAAATGTTGTGTTCCTTGAGATAACGCATCACCGCAGAGCCGGTGGCCATGGCCATCTGGTTGCCACGGAAAGTCCCGGCATGCGCGCCCGGCAGCCAGGTGTCGAGCCACTGGCGATAGACAACGACCGCCAGCGGCAGGCTGCCACCGATGGCCTTGGACATCACCACCACGTCCGGAATGATTCCGGCGTGCTCGAAGGCGAACATCCTGCCGGTGCGGGCAAAACCGCTCTGGATTTCGTCGACGATCAACGCCACGCCTGCCTTCTCGGTGATACGACGCACGCCACGCAGCCAGTCGAGGTCAGCCGGAATCACGCCGCCCTCGCCCTGCACCACTTCGACAATCACCGCTGCAGGCAGTTGTACACCGGCTTCCGGGTCGTTGAGCAGGTTTTCCAGGTAATGCAGGTTGGCTTTCACGCCCTGCGCGCCGCCCAGCCCGAACGGGCAGCGGTAGTCGTAGGGATACGGCAGAAACTGCACGCCTGCGCTGAGCAGCGCACCCAGCGGCTGCTTCGGACCCAGGCTGCCCATCAGGCTCAGCGCGCCCTGGCTCATGCCGTGGTAACCACCCTGAAAGGACAGCACGGTGCTGCGTCCAGTCGCCGTGCGCACCAGTTTCAGCGCTGCTTCCACCGCGTCAGTGCCGGTCGGACCGCAGAATTGAATCTTCGCTTCACGAGCCAGTTCTTCGGGCAGCAGACCGAACAGGTCCTGCACGAACTGATCCTTGACCGGCGTGGTGAGGTCCAGCGTGTGTAACGGCAATTCGTCGCTGATGACTTGCTGAATTGCTTCGATCACCACCGGGTGATTGTGACCCAGCGCCAACGTGCCAGCGCCTGCCAGGCAATCGATGAAACGCCGTCCTTCGACGTCTTCGACATGAATGCCCTTGGCGCGCTTGAGTGCCAGCGGAATGCGCCGCGGGTAGCTGCGGGCGTTGGACTCCTGGCGACTCTGGCGCGCCAGCAAGGGCGACTCGTCGAACTGGTAGAGCGTCTCGACCGGCGCCGGGGAAACCCGTGCCGGTTGGTCATCGATAAACCTGGTAGCGACTGACATCTGTGCAACCCTCAATACGCTGTCTGATGAGCGAAACCGTTGTGTGACCTTGCTCGACCGGGTGCTGGACCCGGTCGAGCAAGGCATTTATTCCTTCCCTTGAAAACGCGCCAGCGACCTGGGGATTTACACCCGGTAACGAGTTTTTCATCCGCTAGGCCGATAGCCCGACGACAGGCCGATCAGAGCCCTTCCAGTTCCGCCATCAGGTCGGCCAGCCGGTCGAATTTCTGCTCGTCGACCTTCTGCCCGCCCAGGCTTTCCAGATGCTGTGCCAGCGCCTGAACCGTGTTGAACTCGAACATTGCCCTTAGCGGCACGTTGCGCTGCAACTGTTTCTGCGCACGGGTCACTACCTGGGTGGCGAGCAGTGAATGGCCGCCCAGTTCGAAGAAGTTGTCGGTGATACCGACCCGCTCCACCTTGAGCACATCGGCCCAGATCGCCGCCAGTTGCTGCTCCATTTCGCTTTGTGGCGCGACGTAATCCTGCTGCGCCAGGCTGACGTCCGGCGCAGGCAGGGCCTTGCGGTCCAGCTTGCCGTTCGGGGTCAGCGGCATCTGCTCCAGCAGCACCAGATGCGAGGGCACCATGTAGTCCGGCAAGCTGGCCCTGAGCTGGTTCTTCAGGTCGTCACGCAAGGCGTCGGGGTCCTGCACCACGCCGTTGGGCACCAGATAGGCGGCGAGCACCCTGCCCAGCGGACCGTCGATATCCAGCACCACCGATTCGCGAATCGCAGCATGCTCCTGCAAACGGGTTTCGATCTCGCCCAGCTCGATTCGGTAGCCACGGATCTTGACCTGGTGGTCGACCCGACCGACGTATTCCAGCACGCCATCACGGCGACGGCGTGCCAGATCGCCGGTGCGATACAGCCGCTCGCCCGGCGCACCGAACGGGTTGGGCACGAACAACGGCACGGTGCGCAGCGGATCGCCGACATAACCGCGTCCGACCCCGGTACCCGCCACGCAGAGCTCACCGACGGCGCCCAGCGGCACAAGCTCCAGCGCTTCATCGAGCACATACAAACGGTTGTTGTCGGTCGGCAGGCCGATGGGCAGGTAGGTGCTGCGGGTCGACGCCGGATCGACCCGGAAGAACGCCACGTCGTCCGAACATTCAGCCGGACCGTAGGCATTCACCAGCTCGATATCGGGATAGCGTTGCAGCCACTGGCTGGCCAGTTCCGGCGGCATCGCCTCGCCCGTCGGAAGCATCCAGCGCAGGCCGTCGAGCGTCGCCTGCTCTTCGGCCAACAGCCCGGTGATCAGTGACGGCACGCTTTCCAGCACGCTGATGCCCTGCACCTGAACATGTTTGAGCAGCGCCTGAGGATCGCGAGCGATGTCGTTGGGGACAATATCGACCCGAGCGCCAAACAGCGGCGCAGCGAGGAACTGCCAGACCGAGATGTCGAAGCTCTGCGAAGCGGTCTGGGCAATCACATCGGCAGCGCTGAGGTTCAGGTAAGGCACCTTGCTCAGCTGATTGTTGAGCATGCCGCGCTGCTCGACCATCACGCCTTTCGGTTGCCCGGTCGAACCCGAGGTGAAGATCACATAGGCCAGGTTGTCCGGTGCGCTGTAGCGACCCGGATTGTGCTGTGCGGTTTCCCGCTGCTGCACGGTTTCCCAGACCAGCAAGTGCGGACGATTGGCTTCGGGCAGCGCCTCAAGCAAGGCCCTGCCCTGCCCCACACAGTGCTCGGCACACACCAGAACCGGCGTACGGCTCTGACCGATGATCCCGCTCAGGCGTGGATTCGGCAGCGCAGGGTCCAGCGGCAGGTAACCGGCACCGGCCTTGAAGCTGCCAATAATCATGCCCAACAGCTCAGGCCCGCGCTCGGCCAGCAGCGCAATCGGCTGATCGAACCCGACACCGGCCCTGATCAGAGCATGGCCCAGTCGGTTTGCAGAGTGGTTCAGCTCGGCATAGCTGGCGCGATGTTCCAGACAGCTGACGGCGATGCGCTCGGGATGCTCGGCAACCTGCGCCTCGAACAACGCCACGTAGCTGCGCTCCAGCGGATAGACGCGCTCGCTCTGGTTACAGCCTTCCAGCAGAAATTCACGTTCCGCTTCGCCGAGCAGCGCCAGCTCGGCCATGTCGCCGTGGAAGCCTTCGACCAACGCCAGCAGCAGGCGCTTGAACTCGCCAAGCATGCCCTGCACGGTGGATTCGTCGAAGTAACGCTGGTCGTAGGACAGGTGCAGGCCCAGGTCATTGCCGGGGTAGCAGACCGCCGTCAGCGGGTAGTTGGTGTGAGTGCGACCGGAATCGGAGGTGGCGTTCAGGCTTTGGGCGCGGTCCAGCACCGAGACCTCCACCGGCGCGTTCTCGAAGACAAACAGGCTGTCGAACAGTGGCTGGCCCTTGGGCAGCTCGCTGTTTTCCTGAATGGTCACCAGCGGCAGGTATTCGTACTCGCGCAGTTGCATGTTGCTGTCCAGCAACTGACTCAGCCACTGACGCACGCTGCACCGCTGCTCGTCCCCCGGCATGCCGATGCGCAGCGCGATGGTGTTGATGAACAGCCCGACGGTGCGCTGCATCTGCGGCAATTCCACCGGACGGCCTGCCACGGTGACACCGAACACGACGTCGCGATCGCCGCTCAGACGCCGCAGGGTCAAGGCCCACGCGGCCTGGGCGAAGGTGTTGACGGTCAGTTGGTGCTGCTGCGCCAGTTCACGCAGCCGTGCGCCGTCCGCGACATCGAGACGGGTGTAGCAGTCACCGACCACCATACCGCCGCTCTCGCCCGCGTGTTCCCGCAGGAACGGACGGTCGCTCGGAATCGGCGTCGGCCGTTCGAAGCCCGCCAGATTCTGACGCCACCAGTCGCGGGCCTGCGTCAGCCCCCGGCGTTGCAGCCAGCCGATGTAGTCGCGGTAACGTGGCGCCGGGGCCAGCTGCGCGTCACGGCCTTCACCCAGCGCAGTGTAAATGTCGAAAAAATCGTTCATCAGCAATGAGCGGCACCAGGCATCGATGAGGATGTGGTGGTTGCTCATCATGAACCAGTAGCGCGCCTCGTCCACGCGGATCAGGCGCAGGTGGAACGGCGGCTGCCGCAGCAGATCGAAACCGGCCTCACGCTCGGACTTGAGCAGGGCCTGCAGGCGCGGTTCCTGCTGGTCGCTGGCCACGTCGCGCCAGTCCAAGTAATCGATGGGCGTATCGCCCGGTTTGTGAATGACCTGCAACATGGTTTCGCCGATGTCCCAGCAGAACGAGGCCCGCAGCGCTTCATGCCGAGCGATCACCGCCTGCCAGGCTTGCGCGAAACGTTGCGGGTCCAGCGCGCTGTTGATGCGGTAGCGGTCCTGCATGTAATACAGGCCCGTACCCGGCTCCAGCAGCGTGTGCAGTAGCATGCCTTCCTGCATCGGTGTCAGCGGATAGACGTCTTCGATCCGGGCGGCCGGAACCGGCAACGCGTCGAGCTGCGCCTGATCCAGTTCGGCCAGCGGGAAGTCCGACGGCGTCAGACCGCCGCTGCCTTCGGTCAGGCAATGGCTGATCAGCGCCTGCAACTGCTTCAGATAATCCTGCGCCAGGGCTTCGATGGCTTCAGGCTGATAACGCTCGGCACTGAAGGTCCAGCGCAGCACCAACTCACCACCGTACACCTGACTGTCGATGCTCAGTTCGTTGGGCAGCGGCGCATGGGGGTCATGGGCCGTGCCAGCGGACTCTTCCAACGGCCGAAACAGCGCGTCGTCAGCGAAGCTCTGATCGAACTGGCCCAGGTAGTTGAAGGTGATCGGGGCGACCGGCAACGCCTGCATGGCGCTGCGACTGCCCTCATCGGCCAGATAGCGCAGCACCCCGTAACCCAGCCCCTTGTGCGGCACCTGACGCAGCTGCTCCTTGATGGCCTTGATGGACTCACCCGGTTCGGCATGGTCGAGCGCAGGGGTCAGGCGCAACGGATAGGCACTGGTGAACCAGCCGACGGTGCGGGTCAGGTCGATGTCATCGAACAGGGTTTCGCGGCCGTGGCCTTCGAGCTGGATCAGGGTCGAGGCTTGCCCGCTCCAGCGACACACTACCAGCGCCAATGCGGTCAGCAGCAAGTCGTTGACCTGGGTCCGGTAGGCGCTCGGCGCCTGTTGCAGCAGATGCCGGGTGCTACTGGAGTCCAATCGCACGCTGAGGGTTCGGGCGTGACGATTCTGCTGACCGCCCTGCGGGGCATGGCACGGCAGCGCTGCGGTCGGACCGCTGAGCTGGCGTTGCCACCATTGAAGCTCTTCACGCAACGACTCGCTGCCGGCATAGGCCTGCAAGCGACTCGCCCAGTCCCGGAAGGCACTGGTCTTGGCCGGCAAACGAACCGGCAGGGTTTCACTGAGCTGCCGATAGGACGTCTGCACATCGTCAAGCAGCACACGCCAGGACACCCCATCGACCACCAGGTGATGAATGACCATCAGCAGACGTTGCTGATCCTGCGGTCCATCCACCAGCACGGCACGCAACAGCGGACCGTTCTGCAGATCAAGGCAGCGCTGGGCCTGCTCGAACAGCGCGGCGCATTCGTCCATCTGCGCCACCTGCGCGTGGATCAGCAGCGCGTCTTGCGTGACCACTGCGCGATGCTCGGCGCGCCAATGACCGCGCTGCTCCTCGAATCCGAGCCTCAGGGCATCGTGCTGTTCGAGCACGGCGTGCAGCGCGAGTTCCAGCGTCTGCGCGTTCAAGCGGGCGACAGGCTCCAGCACCAGCGCCTGATTCCAGTGCTGACGCTCTGGAATCGGCGTGTCGAAGAACCAGTGCTGAATCGGCGTGAAGCCCGATTCGCCGCTCACCCGGCCCTGTTCGGCCTGGATCAACTGCTGAGTCGTCGCTACGGCAGCAAGGGTATATACGGTCTGATGCTGAAACAGATCACGTGGTGTGAAATGAATGCCCGCCTGACGCGCCCGACTGACCACCTGAATCGACAGAATCGAATCGCCGCCCAGCTCGAAGAAGTTGTCGTCGAGCCCGACCTGCGCCACGTTCAGCACTGCGCACCAGATCGCCGCCAGTTGCTGCTCGAGGTCGCTGACCGGCGCCACGTAGTGCTGACGATTGAGCTCGGGGTCCGGCGCAGGCAAGGCCCGTCGGTCGAGTTTGCCGTTGGCCGTCAGCGGCATGCTGTCCAGCAGAATCAGGTGCGCAGGCACCATGTAATCCGGCAGTTGCGCCTTGAGGTGCGCTTTGAGCGAGTCACGCAGATGCGCCTGTTGCCCGGCATCCTGCGCGGCCACGTCAGTGACCAGATAACCCGCCAATTGCTTGCCTGACGGCGTATCCAGGGCCAACACCACGGCCTCGCGCACGCGCCCGTGTTCCAGCAGGCGGGTCTCGATTTCGCCCAGTTCGATGCGGAAGCCGCGAATTTTGACCTGATGGTCGATTCGGCCCAAGTATTCCACAAGCCCATCGGCACGCTGGCGCACCAGATCGCCGGTGCGATACAGACGCCCGCCCTGCCCGCTGAACGGATCGGCCACGAAGCGCTCGGCGGTCATGCCCGGACGCTGGTGATACCCCTGCGCCAGACCCGGTCCGCCAATGTACAACTCGCCACTTGCGCCCTGCGGCACCAGAGCCAGATCGGCATCAAGGATGTAGGCGACTCGCGCGCCCACCACCTGACCAATCGGCACGCTGGCCTCGCCTTCCGGCAATTGCTGCGGGGCCAGACTCGCCAGCGGCATGACCACGGTTTCCGTCGGGCCGTAGGCGTTGAAGAACAGCTCCGGCTGGAACACCGCACGAATGCGATGCAGGTGCTCGCCAGTCAGCGCTTCGCCGCCGGTGATGCACATGCGTACTGGCAGGGTCTGACCCTGTGTCGCCAGCCATTGCGCCAGCTGGCTGCCGTAGCTCGGGGTGAAACCGAGAATATTGACCTGTTGTTCACGGATCAGGCTGCAGATTTCTTCGGCGTCCCACTGCCCCTGCGCGCGCAATACCACGCGTGCACCGGCAAGCAATGGCACCAGCAGACGCTCGGTGGCCGCATCGAAATTGATCGAATAGAAATGCAGCTCGCAGTCGTCAGGCTGCATGTCGAAGCGGCGGATCACCGCCTGGCAGTGCATGGCGATCTCGCCATGGGACACCACCACGCCTTTTGGCTTGCCGGTCGAGCCCGAGGTGTAGATCAGGTACGCCTGATGCTGCGGCAGGCTGAGGAACGGCAATTCGTCGTGCGAGTAACCTTCCAGCAATGGCAGGTCATCCTCCAGACACCAGCGCACCACGTCATCAGGCAGCTCGCCGAGGGCGGCAAACAGTGCGCGATCACTCAACAGCAGGCCGACGCCGCTGTCTTCGATCATGTACTGCAAGCGCTCCAGCGGGTATTCCGGGTCCAGCGGCACATAGGCGCCCCCAGCCTTGAGGATCGCCAGCAGGCCGATCACCATGTGCTGCGAACGCTCCAGCGCCAGACCGACACGCACTTGCGGCCCGACACCCCGCTCGCGAAGCATCCGCGCCAGTTGGTTGGCCCGGCTGTCCAGTTCGGCGTAGCTCAGGGTTTCGCCGGCAAAGGTCAGCGCTGGCGCGTTCGAACGCAGGCGGGCCTGCTCGGCAAACAGTTCATGAATGCACTGATCCAGGCGTTGCTCGCCCGCTTCGACGCCCAGACTGTCGAGCAGTTGCTGACGCTCGGCGTCCTGCAACAGCGGCAGTTCGCTGAGGCGTTGCTGCGGATCGGCCAGCAAGGCTTGCAGCAGGTTGAGCCAGTGCTCGGCCATTTTGGCGATGCGCGGCTCGTCGAACAGGTCGGTGCTGTAAGTCAGGCAGCAACCCAGACGATGATCCAGTTCGGTGACTTCGAGATTGAGGTCGAACTTGGTCGCCCGCGCATCGTTGACCAGGTACTCGACCGTCATCCCGGCCAGCTCACGGCTCTGCTGGAATTCCCAGCGCTGCACGTTGCACATCACCTGGAACAGCGGGTTGTAGGCCGCGCTGCGCGGCGGTTGCAGGGCTTCGACCAGATGGTCGAACGGCAGGTCCTGATGTGACTGGCCTTCGATGACGGTATGCCGGACCTGCTCGAACAACTGGGCCACGCTCATCTGCCCGTCGAGCTGCACACGCAGCACCTGGGTGTTGAGGAACGCGCCGATCAGGCCTTCGCTTTCCGGGCGAATCCGATTGGCCACCGGCGCGCCGATGCGCAGGTCGGTCTGGCCGCTGTAACGGTAGAGCAGCACCGCCAGCGTGGCGGTCATGGTCATGAACAGGGTCAGGCCGTTCTGTGCGTTGAAAGCGCGAACCCTGGCGGCCAGATCGGCTTGCAGATCAAAACGGTACAACTCGCCCTGATGGCTCTGCACCGGCGGACGCGGACGGTCGCCGGGCAGTTCCAACAGTGGATGCTCGTTGCCCAGTTGTGCGGTCCAGTAATCCAGTTGGCGCTGACGCTCGCCCGCTTCCATCCACTGGCGTTGCCAGACGCTGTAATCCAGATACTGCACCGCCAACGGCTCCAGTGGCGACGGCTTGCCTTCAAGAAAGGCTTCGTACAACAGCCCCAGTTCGCGAGCGAAAATGTCCATCGCCCAGCCTTCGGTGACGATGTGGTGCAGGGTCAGGACGAAGTAATGCTCCAGCTCGCCCGCCCGGACCAGACAGGCACGCAGCAGCGGTCCGGTTTCCAGATCAAACGGCTGATGCGCTTCGCTGTCGGCCAGAGCCTGAAGCCGCTGCTGACGAACCTCGGCAGGCAGCGCGGAAATGTCCTCCCAGCGCATCTGCAGACCGGTGTGCTCCGAGACTTTCTGATACGCCACGCCATCGACGCTGGGAAAGGTGGTGCGCAGGGTTTCGTGGCGCAGGATCAGCGCTTGCAGCGCCGCGTCGAAACGCTCGATGTTCAGCACGCCGTTCAGGCGCGCCATGCCGCCCACGTTGTAGGCCGGGCTGTCCGGCTCCATCTGCCAGAGGAACCACATGCGTTGCTGCGAGTAGGACAACGGCACCGGCTGGCTGCGGTCGACGCGGGCAATCGGTTGCAGGCTGCCGCGTACGCCGGACGCCTGAATGCTCGCGACCTGCTCGGCGAACGCACCCAGTTTGCTGGCTTCGAACAGTGTGCGCAGCGGCAGGTCAATGTCGCAGGCCTGACGCACGCGGGAGATGATTTGTGTGGCCAGCAAGGAATGGCCGCCCAGCGTGAAGAAGTCATCCCGCAATCCGACACGCGGCACGCCCAGCACTTCGCGCCAGATGGCGGCGATCTGCTTTTGCAGCGCCGACTGCGGCTCGACGTGCTCGCGGGTCTGCCATTGCGGTTCGGGAAAGGCGCGACGGTCGAGCTTGCCGCTAGGGCTCAAGGGCATGCTGTCCAGACGCACGAATTGCGTCGGGACCATGTAATCCGGCAATTCCAGCGCCAGTGCGGACTTGATGCGCTCTGCCTGTTCAGCTTCGCTTTCGTCCTCGAGCGCTGCGGTGTAATAGCCGATCAGTTGCGGACCGGCGACCGTTTCGCGCACCAGCACCGCCGCATGGCCAATACTCGGCTGAGCCAACAAACGCGCTTCGATTTCCTGCGGTTCGACCCGGAAACCACGCAGCTTGACCTGCTGATCGAGACGCCCCAGGTATTCCAGCGCGCCGTCGCTGCCCCAGCGCACCCGATCGCCGGTGCGATACAGCCGCTCACCCGCCTCGCCCAGCGGATCGGCCACGAAACGTTCGGCTGTCAGCGCAGGACGATCCAGATAGCCCCGCGCCAGTCCGATGCCGCCAATGCACAGCTCGCCAGCAACGCCTTGCGGCACCGGATTCAATTCATTGTCCAGCACCCGACACAGCACGTTGCCCAGCGGGCGGCCAATCGGCGAGCGCTCGCCGTCCGCCAATTGGCAGTGCCAGTGGCTGACGTTGATCGCGGTTTCGGTCGGGCCATAGCGGTTGTGCAGTTGCACGTTCGGCAGTTGCTCCAGCACCCGGTTGCGCAGCTCACTCGGCAGCGCTTCACCGCCCGCGAACAGACGACGCAGGCTGTTGCACTGCAGGGTGAGCGGTTCATCGATGAACACCTGCAACAGCGGCGGCACGAAGTGCAGCGTGGTGACGCCGTAATCCTTGACCAGTTGCGCGATGCGATGCGGGTCGCGGTGCTCGCCGGGACCGGCCAGCAGCAATCGAGAACCGGTGATCAGCGGCCAGAAACACTCCCACACCGATACGTCGAAACTGATTGGCGCTTTCTGCATCAGCACGTCGCTCTCATCCAGCGCGTAGGTCGCCTGCATCCATTGCAGGCGCTCGGCCAGCGCTGCGTGGGTATTGCCAACGCCCTTGGGTTGCCCGGTAGAGCCTGAGGTGTAGATCACGTACGCAAGGTTATCGCCCTGCAAATGCAGACCCGGCGCACTGACCGGCCAGCTTTCCAGGTTCAGGGTGTCCATCGCCACCGTGCAGACACCCTCGGCGCTCGGCAGATCACCCAGCAGATGGCTCTGGGTCAACAGCAGTTCGACGCCGCTGTCCTCAAGCATATAGGCCAGGCGTTCGGTCGGGTAATCCGGGTCCAGCGGCACGTACGCGCCACCGGCCTTGAGAATCGCGAGCAGCCCGATCAGCAGTTGTGGCGAGCGCTCGGCGGCAATCGCGACTTTGACATCCGGGCCGACGCACTTGTCGCGCAGGTAATGCGCCAGACGGTTGGCCTGAGCATGCAGGCTGGCGAAGTCGAGGCTGCCGCCCTCCCACATCAGCGCAATCCGTTCCGGCGTCTGTCGGGCCTGATTGCTGAGCAGCTCAGGCAGCCAACGCGTCGCGGGCGCACAGGGCGCAACGCTCCACTGTGCCTGTTGCGCCTGCTCGTCATCGCCGAGCAGTTGCAGATCACCCTGCGCGATCTGTGCGTGCTGGCTGACCTGAGTCAGCACCCGTACATAGTGCTGCGCCATGCGCACGATGGTGTCGCGCTCGAACAGCTCGTCGGCGTAATCGAAAGACAGCGTCAGGCGCCCGTTTCTGTCTTCCTCGCTGTGCAATTGCAGGTCGAACTTGGCTTCGCGGCTGTGCCATGGCAATTCGTCGGCGAGTAATCCCGGCAAGCGGCGCAAGGCGCTCAGGTCGCGCTGCTGATGGTTGAACATGACTTGAAACAGACCGTGCTCGCGGGCCTGCGCAAAGGCTTCGACCAGTTGATCGAAGGGCACATCCTGATGCGCCTGAGCGTCCAGCGCCGTCTGACGGGCCTGGGCCAGCAATGCCGAGAATGGCTGGCGCGAATCGAGCTGCGCACGCAACACCAACGTGTTGATGAAAAAGCCGATCATGCCTTGGGTTTCATGACGCGGACGATTGGCACCGGGCACGCCGATGCGAATGTCGGTGTGTCCGCTGTAGCGATGCAACAGGGTCTGGAAGCTGGCCAGCAGCAGCATGAACGGCGTCGATTGCCAGGCTTGCGCCGTATTGCGCACGGCGGCGCTCAATTCGGCACTCAGGCGCAGACTGTAGCGGTCGGCGCTGTGCTGCTGGCGCGCCGAGCGCGGATGATCGGTGTTCAACGCGAGCACAGGCTGCTCATTGCCCAATTGCTGCTTCCAGTACTCGAGCTGGCGCGCAGCCTCGCCACGCGCCAGCCATTCACGCTGCCACTGGCCGTAGTCGGCATAACGCAGCGCCAGCGGTGCCAGTTCGAGCGACTGACCTTGAACAGCCGCCGCATAAAGGCGCGAGAATTCATCGATCAGCACGTTCAGCGACCAGCCGTCGGCGATGATGTGGTGCAAGGTCACCAGCAACAGGTGTTCTTCGTCGTCCAATTGCACCAGCGTTACGCGCAGCAGCGGACCGTTCTGCAAATCGAACGGCTGACGCGCCTGCTCTTCGCGAATCGCCCGTGCCCGGTTTTGACGCTCGTCGCCAGACAGGCCACTGATGTCCAGCACCTGCAACTGAAACTCACCGGCCGGATCGATGCGTTGCAGCGCTACGCCGTCCTGTTCGTAGAAGCGGGTACGCAGCGATTCATGCCGCTCGATCATCCGCTGGAAGCTGTCGCGCAGGGACGTGCGGTCCAGTTCGCCACGCAAGTGCAGACCGCCGGGAATATTGTAGGCGCTGCTGTGCGGGTCCAGTTGCCAGACAAACCACAGGCGGTTCTGCGCCAGGGATTGCGGCAAGTGCTCGTCACCCGGCAGGCGGGTGATGGCGTTTTCGCTGGGCGCATCGCCTTGTTGTGCGGCCAGTTGCAGCGCTTCGATCTGTGCAACAAAGGCACCCAGGGTCGGCGCTTCGAACAGCAGACGCAGGCTCAGGTCGATGCCCAGCACCTCACGCAGCTTCGCCACCACCTGAGTCGCGGCAATCGAGTTGCCGCCCAGCAGGAAGAAATGGTCATCCGCGCTGATCTGCTCGCGCTGCAACTGCTCGCACCAGACGTCGGCGACTTTGGCCAGCAGCTGCGAACCCGTGGCATGCGCCTGCGCCACCTGACATGCGCTGCTTTCAGGAAACACCGCGTAGCTGTCCAGGCTGCCATCGGCCAGACGCGTGCGGCAGGCTGAACGTTGCAGTTTGCCGCTGGAGGTCTTGGGCAGCGCGCCAGGGTTGAGCAGCACGACGACCGTCGGTGCCTCCTGGAACGCATCGGCCACGGCCTGGCGAATGACCTTGATCAAGGCTTCGGGTGGCAGGGTTTTCTGCACACTGCGACCGACTTCAGCCGCAATGCCGATGCCTTCGATGCCCGCCTGAGTCACAGCGAACGCGGCGATACGGCCTTTGCGCACCCCATCGACGTCGCGCTCGACGACTTTTTCGATGTCCTGCGGATAGAGGTTCTGCCCGCGCACGATCAGCATGTCTTTCAAGCGGCCAGTGATATACAGCTCGCCGTGGCGCTGGAAACCCAGATCGCCGGTTCGCAGCCAGGTCTGGCCGTCATGTTCGACGAAGGTCTTTGCCGTCGCTTCAGGGTTGCGCCAGTAACCATGGGCAATGCTCGGGCCGGTCGCCCAGACTTCCCCGACGTGGTTATCGTCCAGCGTTTGCAAGGTATTCGGGTCAGCGATCAGTACGCCATGCCCCGGCTGACCGGTGCCGCAACTCATCACCGGACTGCCCTCTCCCAGCTCCACGACATTGCGCGCCAGCGCCGCTTCGTCCAGACGCAACGACGGAATGCCCTTGCCGCGCTTGCCACCGGCCACATAGAGCGTCGCCTCGGCCAGCCCGTAGGACGCCATGAAGCTGTCGGGCGTGAAGCCACAACGGGCGAACTTGTCGGCGAACGCGTCGAGGCTGTCCTGACGGATCGGCTCGGAACCGGAGTACGCGACGCGCCAGCGACTCAGGTCCAGACGCTCCAGCGCCGACTCGCTGACCCGTGCGCTGCACAGCTGATAGGCGAAATCCGGTCCACCGCTGATGGTGCCGCCGTACTCGTTGATCGCTTCCAGCCAGCGCAACGGGCGGGTCAGAAAGTACGCAGGCGCCATCAGTACGCAGGGCACGCCGCTGAAAATCGGCTGCAACAGACCGCCGATCAGGCCCATGTCGTGGTACAGCGGCAGCCAGCTGACGATGACGTCGTCGGGGTTGAGGTCAATGCCGAAGCCGTGACGGATCAGCATTTCGTTGGCAACCAGGTTGCCGTGGCTCACCTGCACGCCTTTGGGCAAGGCAGTCGAGCCTGAGGTGTACTGCAGAAAGGCGATGTCATCGGCCTGTAATTCAGGTCCTTGCCAACCCTCGGCCAGGGCGCGGTCCAGCGTGTCCACACAAAGCAGTTGCGGCGCATCGGCAGCCGCCAGCTCGTCCATTTGCAACAAGGCGGATTTCAGGTCGGAACCGGTCAGCAGCAGACGCGGTTCGGCGTCGGCGATGATCGACAGCAGACGTTCCTGATGATGACGGCGATTGGATTCCGGCGGATAGGCCGGTACGGCAATGACCCCGGCATACAGACAACCGAAGAACGCCGCCACGTAATCCGGCCCGCTGTGAAACAACAGAATCGCGCGATCTCCCGGCACTGCCTCACGCTTCAGGGCGGCAGCGATGGTGCGCGCGCGCAGGTCCAGATCACGGTAGGTCAACACCAGGCCCTGGCTGTTTTCGTCGGAGAGAAAACGCAGCGCCAGCTGGTCAGGCGTTTTCGCGGCGCGACGTTGCAGCGCCTGAGCCAGAGTTTCGGGGAGTTCGAAAGCGTCCATGATGGGTTTCCTGCTGGATTCGGCTTGCCAGAGCGGGTCTGGGTATCAAAAAAAAAAACGCGTCGCAGGATCAGCGACGCGTCGGGCGAGCGGGCATCAGCCAGCTGCGCGGGTCAGGTGCCGGGCCGCGCTGTTGCGCCAGCGAGTCAGGTGCTGTTCGGCGTAACGCCGCAGATGGCGGAGCAATTGGGCCTGCTCGTCGACCAGGTAGAAGTGGTGGCCTTCGAACATGTCCAGAGAAAACCCGGTCGCGGCGTCTTCCTGCCAGTCGAGCAGTTCTTCGACGCTGACGCTGTCCTGCTTGCCGCCGAATACGTGAATGGGGATCTGCAGCGGCTCGCGCACGCCATAGACAAAGCTGCCACACAGCAGAAAATCGGCGCGCAGGATCGGCAGCATCATTTGCATGAGTTCGTCATTGGCGATCACCTCTTCGCGGGTGCCCTTGAGCGTACGAAGCCGTTCGATCAATTGCGCATCGGTCCTGGCCACGGCGTAGTCGCTGACGTCGCGGCGCGCAGGCCCCGCCGTGGCCGAGGCGAACAGCGCCAGCGGCGCGGGCAGCCCGCGAACGCGCAGTGCATGCGCCAGTTCGAAGGCCAGCAGTCCGCCCAGGCTGTGCCCGAACAGCGCATAAGGGGTG
This sequence comes from Pseudomonas viridiflava, assembly GCF_900184295.1. Classification (NCBI taxonomy): domain Bacteria; kingdom Pseudomonadati; phylum Pseudomonadota; class Gammaproteobacteria; order Pseudomonadales; family Pseudomonadaceae; genus Pseudomonas; species Pseudomonas viridiflava. Next base: position 2,054,977 of record NZ_LT855380.1, on the reverse strand, counting down.
TCGAGTTCGGCGGCGATTTCATCGGCCAGTTGACCGGCCAGTTGCACGATATCCGTCTGCAACGGCTCCGCCATGCGCATGCCGCGGCCCGGCAGTTCCAGCGGGCGCACGTTCAGCCAGTCCGGCAACGTGCGCCGCCAGGGGCTGTAGAACATCGCGCTGGCACCGGAATACGGCAGGCAGAACAGCTTCATGCCTGTAGAGCTGTTCATATCAGGGCCGTCCGTCCATTGGATCCGGTGTAAAAGCCTCGATGCGCGCGATTGATACGCATGGTGTTCTCCTGATGTCATCCCCGGCCTGCGCCATGGGCGGGCCTGTCATCAATGAGAACGGACGGCGTTCGGAAATAATTAGTCGCATTCGCCCGCCTTGCACGCGTGTCGGGCGCACTGGTCGGAATCGCCCCTTTAAAGTGCGATGATGCGCTTTCGCATTTGACAATAATTATCATTAAGACTAATTTATCGCCCCACGTGATGGTGCGACCCACAAGGCCGCTCCCCTCCAATGACTTTGCAGCAAGGTGAATTCCATGACGGAACAAGTATTCACAAGTAAGTGCGATTCACCCCTCCTCCAGGCTTTCGTCGACAATTACCTGCTGCTGGTCAAGATTGCCGCACGCATCGTGGGTTGTCGGTCCCGTGCCGAGGATGTGGTTCAGGACGCTTACTTCAGGCTGCGTTCGGCCCCTCAGGTCACACTGACGTTCAAGGCTCAGCTCAGCTATCTGTTTCAGATCGTGCGCAATCTGGCCATCGACCACTACCGCAAGCAGGCACTGGAGCAGCGATACACCGGCCCCGAGGCAGAGGGTTTGAATGTGGTGATTCAGGGCGCGTCACCGGAAACCTCGCACATCAACTTCTCGAGTCTGGAAAAAATTGCCGACGCGCTTTCGGAGCTGCCACCCCGCACCCGTTACGCGTTCGAGATGTACCGCCTGCACGGTGTACCGCAAAAGGACATCGCCAAGGAACTGGGCGTTTCCCCTACCCTGGTCAACTTCATGATTCGCGATGCGCTGATTCACTGTCGCAAGGTCAACGGCGTCAGAACCGAGCCTTGAGCCTTTTCAGACGACAAAAAAATCCGGAGCCTGGGCTCCGGATTTTTCGTTTTGGCTCGACGCTTTTTATCAGCGGCTGACCTGGTACTCAGGCTGCACTTCCGGCATGGCCGAAGAGTGGTGGTTCAAGATCTTCCACTCGTTGCCGACACGATGGTAAAGGAAGGTATAGCGAGCCTGGACCTTGCTCTGCTTGCCCTCGGCCGACGTCAGGGTGAAGGTGTAGACACCGCTGTCCACTGCTGCATCCGGACCCAGACGGCGGATTTCCCGGTAGTTGATCTCACCGACCGGCTTCAGGGCCAGGAAGTGCTCGAAGTAGTCCTTGATCTCGGCCGGGTTGGCTCGCACCTTGTTCGAGACTGTCGGCTGCAGCACGGCATCCTTGGCGTAGAGTGAGACAACGGTCTGCGGATTGCCGGTTTTCAAAGCCTTGTTCCAGCGGTCGAACAGACCTGCAATCTCTTTATCGTTTACGTTGCTTGGCTGCTCGGCCACCATGCGGTAGGTGTAACCGCCGGCCGGTTCGGCAGCTGCCTGAACCATTGGGGCGCTAACAGCGAGGAACAGGGCCAGGGCGGTCAATTTCAGTTTCATTGCAACTCTCCTACGGGGTAATCGGTTCAGGGATTCAGTGGTTGCCAATTTGCCCTGTAGCGCTGTTTTCTCCATCGGCCGAACGGGGTTATTTGCCTATGCCAACTGGCAGATAGGCGCACAATCGCCTTACGCGTTCTAATGGCTGTACTCAAGGTGTGCTCGCGCGCGCATCACCCTTCGCTGGAGCCCTCCCCTATGCAAAGCCCTCCCCATGACCCGGCAAGTGCCCTGGCGATCCGTACCCAGTATCGCCAGTCACAAAGCCGTGCCGCCCGTCTGCGACTTCTGGTGGACACGGGCCAGGAACTGACCCAGTTGCCGCCCGAAGCCATGCGCCAGCGGGTGCTGCAACGGGCCTGTGCCTTCGTGGCCATGGACCATGGCCTGCTGCTTGAGTGGAACAGCGATAACGTAGTCACGATCACGGCCAGCCACGGCAGCAAGGAACGTCTGAACTCGATGGACAAGGTGGCCGACCCCCTGGCCGTCGGCCCGCAGTGGCTGGATTGTCCGCAAGACCGACTGCCCAGTGTGCTGATGCTGCCGTTGCGCGGTGCAGATGAAGGCGCGTTCGGCACGCTGCTGCTCGCCAACAGCGTCGGGATCAATGCCCCGGACAACGAGGACATCGAATCCCTGCAACTGCTCGCCACTCTGCTGGCGGCGCATCTGGAGAACAACCGCCTACTCGAAGCGCTGGTGGCGCGGGAGCGGACCATGTCCGAGCTGGTGCATCAACTGTTCACCGCTCAGGAAGACGAACGCAAGCGTATGGCCTATGACCTGCATGACGGTCTGGCACAAACGCTTGCCGGACTGCATCAGCGTCTGCAAGGTTTCGCCGGTCGCTGCCCGGAACTGCCGGAGCCCATGAGCGCCGACCTGCAGGCCATCCTCAATCTGGCGCAACACTGCGTGGGCGAAGGACGGCAGTTGATCAGCGGTCTGCGCCCTACCGTGCTCGATGACTTCGGCCTGCTTCAGGCGGTCGACAAGGAAGCTGACCGCCTGCGTGAAGCCGGCATCGCCGTGCACTGGAGCTCGCGCTCGATGGTCCGCCTGCCCAGCCATCTGGAGATCGGCCTGTTTCGCATTGCTCAGGAAGGCATCAACAACGTGCTCAAGCATTCGGGCGCTGGCAGCGTGCAGCTGGCGCTGGACATCAGCGACAGTAACGTTTCGCTGCTGCTCGAGGATAATGGCCGCGGTTTCGTGACCGATCAGCGCAGCGACGGCAACGGCGTTCAGAAACTGGGGCTGGTGGCCATGCAGGAGCGCGCCAGTCTGATGGGTGGCCGCCTGACCTGTGTCAGCCGTCCCGATTGCGGGACGCGATTGCGCGCTACTGTCCCTTTCACTGCTGACAAGGCAATTCAATGACTGACACCCTGCGACTGGTCCTTGCGGACGACCATGAAGTGACCCGTACCGGATTCGTCTCGCTGCTGGCAGGACATCCTGAATTCGAAGTGGTTGGCCAGGCCGCCAACGGCCAGCAGGCCATTGAGCTCTGCGAAGAACTGCAACCGGACATCGCGATACTCGACATCCGCATGCCGGTGCTCAACGGACTGGGCGCAGCCCGGCTTCTGCAGCAACGCATGCCGAAGCTCAAGGTGGTGATCTTCACCATGGACGACAGCACCGATCACCTGGAAGCGGCGATCAGCGCCGGTGCCGTGGGCTACTTGCTCAAGGACGCCAGCCGCGATGAGGTGATTGCCAGCCTGCAACGCGTGGCACGTGGTGAAGAGGCTTTGAACAGTGCGGTCAGCGCACGCCTGCTGCGCCGCATGACCGAGCGCAACACCAGCGGCGCGTCACTGCCCGAAGCCCTGACGCCTCGCGAACGTCAGGTGTTGGGGCTGGTGGCAGGCGGTTTCAGCAACCGGGAAATCGGCGAAAAACTGGGCATCACCACCGGGACTGCCAAGGCTCACGTGGAAAAAGTGATCGGCAAGCTCGGCGCATCTGATCGCACCCAGGCGGCCGTGCGTGGTGTGGCGCTGGGACTGGTTACTCAGGCACCGGGCGACTGGCAATGACAGCACTGTCCACCAGCCGCTGGCAGGATCTCCCCCTGCGTGGCAAGGCACTGCTGGCGATTTCGATGCCGCTGGTGGTGCTGATGTCCTCGCTGGGGTTGATCTATCACGCCGAGCGCCAGACCGCGCAGGCCGAAGAGGATGTGCGCCGTGCACTGCTGGTGCAGGGTGATATTCAGACGGTGCATACCCAGATCGCCGAAGCAGCCGCAAGCGTGCGCGGTTACCTGCTGACCCGCCAGGCGGATTTTCTGCCTGGTTATCTGAACGCACAGCCGCTGATCGACGCGGCGCTGTCACGGCTTGATGCCAATATCCAGGACGAGCGGATGCGCGGGTACCTGACGTCGATCGAGCCCCTGATCCACGCCAAGGCCGACGGGCTGGCAAAACTGCAGGCACTCAGCCTGGATGTACCGGAAAACATCACGCGCATCCTGATTGAAAACAAATACGTGCTCGATCAATTGCGCGAACGCATCAGCACCATGCGCGAGCGCGAGGACACGCTGCTGGCCGAACGCACTGCCGCCGCGTCGGCCACTCGCCAGCAACTGTTGCTGTCCACGCTGCTGGCCGCGGCCTGCGGCATCATCGGCGCCATTCTGGCGGTGCTCATGCTGTCGCGAGGCATCGTCACGCGGGTCCAGCAGGTGCAGCGCAACGCCCAACGCCTGGCGCTCGGCCATCCCTTGCGGCCACAACCTCCGGAGAAAGACGAGATCGGTCAGTTGAGCACGCGTCTGGTCGAAGCCGGGCAATTGCTTGCCGAGCGTGAGCGCGCCCTGCGGGACAACGAAGAACGCCTGCGGCTCATCATTGAAGGCGTGAAGGACTACGGCATTTTCGCGCTGGACAAGCACGGCTACATCACCACCTGGAACGCCGGTGCCGAGCGCATCAAGGGCTACACCGAGCAGGAAATCATCGGTCAGCACTTCTCTGTTTTCTACCAGCCAGAGGAGTGTCCGCAGCATCCGGACATGGCGTTACATGAGGCTACGGTCGAAGGGCATTACATGGAAGAAGGCTGGCGCTGCCGCAAGGACGGCAGCCGTTTCTGGGCCAGCGTGGTGATTACTGCACAGTACGACGGCAACGGCGAACTGCGCGGTTTCTCCAAGATCACCCGCGACATCACCGACCGCCGTGCCGCAGAGATCGCGCTGGGTACGGCCCGTGAAGAAGCCGAACGCGCCAGCCGGGCGAAAAGCGAGTTTCTTTCGCGCATGAGCCACGAGTTGCGCACGCCGCTGAACTCGATCCTGGGGTTTGCCCAGTTGCTGGACATGGATTCGACGGCAAGCCAGCGGCCGCAGGTCGGGCACATCCTGCGTGCCGGTCAGCATTTGCTGAAGCTGATCAACGAGGTACTGGACATCGCCCGTATCGAAGCTGGTCACCTGTCCCTGAGCCTGGAACCGGTGGCCCTGTCGGCGGTGCTTCAGGAAGCGCTGGTGCTGGTTTCGCCGATGGCGGCGGACGGCAACATCCGGCTGGTCGAACTGCCCGACATGCCGGACGAACTTGGCGTAATCGCCGACCGCCAGCGCCTGATTCAGGTGTTGCTCAACCTGTTATCCAACGCCATCAAGTACAACCGGCCCCATGGTCAGGTGCAGATCGAAGTCGAGCAACTGGATGAGCACACGTCCGTAACCGTCGTAGACACCGGCCACGGCATCGCCGCCGAACGCATTGATCAGTTGTTCAAGCCGTTCGAGCGCCTGGGTGCCGATCCGAATGTCGAAGGCACCGGCCTGGGGCTGGCGCTGAGCAAAAGCATGCTCGAGATGATGCAGGGTCAGCTGTCGGTGGAAAGCACGCCCGGACAGGGCAGCCGCTTCACCCTGAGACTGCCTCACGTTCAAGTGCAGGCTCCCGTCGCACCCGCACCGCGTCCGACCGAACTGCTCCCGGCTGTGCAACGCCCTGCCACTGCCGACTATCACGGCAAAGTGCTGTGTATCGAAGACAATCTGTCGAGCATGGCCCTGATCGAAACGTTGCTGCAGCGCAGACCGGGCATTCGGTTGCTGTCGAGCATGCAGGGGCAACTGGGTCTGGACCTGGCAAGGCAGCATGCCCCGCAATTGATCCTGCTGGACCTGAATCTGCCGGACCTTCAAGGGCTGGAGGTCCTGCAGCGGCTCAGGCGCCTGCCAGCGACCGCGCACACGCCGATCCTGATGATCACCGCCGACGCCAGCGACACCGTTCAACGAACCTTGCAAGCGGCCGGCGCAACCGCCATCCTGACCAAACCCATCCAGGTGCCGGCCTTTCTCGCGTATCTGGATCAATACATACCGGAGCCGACATGACCGGAGATTTCCGTATCCTGATCATTGATGATCAGCGCCCCAACCTTGAGTTGATGGAGCAACTGCTCGCACGGGAAGGACTGACAAACGTACTGAGCAGCACCGAGCCGTTGCGTACGCTGGACCTGTTCAACAGTTTCGAGCCGGATCTGGTGGTACTGGATCTGCACATGCCCGAGTTCGATGGCTTTGCGGTCCTGGAACAACTGAACCGGCGCATTCCCACCAATGATTATGTGCCGATCATGGTTCTGACTGCCGACGCTACGCGTGACACTCGCCTGCGCGCCCTGGCACTGGGTGCACGTGACTTCATCAGCAAACCGCTCGATGCGCTGGAAACCATGCTGCGGATCTGGAACCTGCTGGAGACGCGCGCGCTGTACAAGACCCTGCGCAAGCTGGTGCCGCCCGAGCATATAGAACTGCTGCGCCAGCCACGTTCGCTGGCACAGCAATAGCTGGCGGCTTACTTGATAAGCGTCACCGGCACCGACGCTTCATGAATCACCCGCGTGGCGACCGAGCCCAGCAACAGGCCCGTCACGCTGCTCAACCCACGGGTGCCCATGACGATCACGTCGCAACCCAGCTTCTGCACCTGTGCCTCGACCTGCTCCGCGACATTGCCCAGATCGACGTGCGCCTGAAAGGGTGTTCCGGCGGCGGTCAGCAGTTCGATCGCATCATCCAGCACGCGTTTGCCTTCGTTGTTCAGACCGGCCTTCACACCCTCGATCATGTCCGGTGCCAGATAGAGGCTGTAGTCGATCGGACTGGCCTGTACGTTCAGCAGATGAACCTCAAGCGGCTTTTTGAGATCGGCAGACAGCTCAATGACATACCCGAGGGCCCGCATGGCGTGATCGGAACCGTCGAAAGGAACAAGAACTTTATGCATGGCGGCTTTCCTTGTTGGATTATGCCGTCAACATAGCCTGAGCCGGGCGGCGCAGCTACTGCAAAGAGTGTTTGATTTGATCCAGAGCAAACAGCCGACGCCTGGACTGCCAGACGTCACTGAGAAAATACCTGTTTGCTCGCCTTTAGCGACCTTCGAGGAAAGCTGCCGCCTGATCCAGCAGCATCAGCGGGTTCTCATGCTTGTGGATATCGACTGAAAGCAACTGCCGAAAACGCCGCGCCCCCGGAAAGCCCTGAGCGAGCCCGAGCACATGCCGGGTGATGTGGTGCATGTTGCCGCCGCTGACAAGATGCGCCTCGATATAAGGCCGTAATGCCTCCAGCGCTTCGGCGCGACTGATAACCGGCGCGGCACTGCCGAACAGTTGCTGATCCACTTCCGCCAGCAGGTAGGGATTGTGATACGCCTCACGGCCCAGCATCACGCCGTCGAAGGTCTGTAGATGCTCCTGACATTGCTCCAGCGTCTTGATACCGCCGTTGAGGACGATCTCGAGCTGCGGGAAATCCTTCTTCAATTGCGCAACCACGTCATAACGCAGCGGCGGAATATCCCGATTCTCCTTCGGCGACAGACCTTCCAGAATCGCGATTCGCGCATGCACCGTAAAACTCTGGCAACCCGCTTCATGCACCTTGCCGACGAAATCACATAGTTGCTCGTAGCTGTCACGACCATTGATCCCGATACGGTGCTTGACCGTGACCGGAATGCTCACCGCATCGCGCATCGCTTTAACACAATCCGCCACCAGTTCCGGATGCCCCATCAGGCACGCGCCAATCATATTGTTCTGCACCCGGTCACTCGGGCAGCCGACATTCAGATTGACCTCGTCATACCCCACCGCTTCCGCCATCCGCGCACACGCCGCCAGATCCGCCGCCGTACTGCCACCCAGCTGCAGCGCCAACGGATGCTCGGTCTCGTCATGCTTCAAGAACCGCGCGCTGTCGCCGTGCAGCAACGCGCCGGTGGTGACCATCTCGGTGTAGAGCAACGCGTGTTTGGAGAGCAGACGCAGGAAGAAGCGGCAATGGTGGTCGGTCCAATCCATCATCGGGGCGACGGAGAAGCGGCGGGACAGCGCAGGCCTTGTAGGACGGGGGTTTTGGGCAATATCTGGTTGCATATTTATCAGTCGATTTTTAGCACTTTCGGGCTGTTTTTGGCCGTTTTTTGGGCTCGGTGCTAAAATTTAGCACCGCAAAAAAACTTTTAACACCGAAGGAACGAGATGGGAACGATCACCCAAAGGATGAACAAAAAGGGTGGAATCAAGTACACCGCACAAATCAGGTTCAAACGCGCAGGGAAGGTAGTTTATCAGGAAGCGCAGAGCTTTTACCGCAAGCTCGTAGCTCAGGGGGCAACGTGGAATCTTACAGGGACGGGAATGAATGGCGAAGGTGCTGTCCTGAGCAAAGTCTCCAGAGCGACCTGCATTGATTTCCATAGCCGCCTTTAATAAACCCTTACCTACCTTACGCTGCGCATTGCACATTGGAAGCCGAACCTTGCGCAACACAGGTGACCCTGTTCATGTCAACGGATAGGTCTGCCTTGAATGCAAGACGTTCACGATCTCCACTCGATCTGAGGCAATGCGGTAAACGATGATGTAATTGGGATGCGCGACGAGTTCGCGCGTACCGGAAACCCGCCCCAGAGGAAAAAGATAAGGATGTTCAACTAATGGTAAAGGCGCAGCCTGAAGACGTGATTTTAGGCGACGAGCGGCAGAGGGGTTTTCATTGGAGATGTAGAGGATGATTGAAGAAAGGTCATTTACAGCAGCTTGCAGCCAGACAATGGGCAACATCAGCTACCCAATCTCTGCCTGGCCTCAGCAGCCTCAATGATCGCGTCCATGCGCGCCATGACTTCATCGTGAGGCACTGCACGTCCAGGTTCGGCCAACGAAGCTTCCACCTTGGCGCGAAACCAGAGATCGTAGCTATCAGCTTGCTCTTGCGTATCAAATTCGGAAACGATGGGGGAAAGTGTAGTGCTCATAATTACCTCCAAGTCACACAGGCCACAGTCTAGTACGTTCCACTCGAGCTGTCAGGATTGGCGACTTGGGAAACTCTTCAGCAGATATTTCTGCCTGTAAGGTTTCCGCGTGGATGGTGACGTGAAAGCTCGGTGTGCCCTCATGAGCAGGATTCACAGCATGGGATGATCTTCGAAAAACGTCGAAACGTGCGGACAGCCGGCACGGGATAATCAATTGCTACCCACCCCGCCACTCAAACCCGCCTCAAACTCTGCGTCACCACCCCCAAAATAATCAGATCATCATTATCCGTCACAGGCTGCGACGGGTAATCCTTGTGGCTGGATTCCAGCATCACGACATTCCCGCGCATGTGCAACCGCCTGCATACCTGCGCCTCGTTGAGCGAAGCGATAACGATGTCGCCGTGCTCGGCGTAGCGTCCGCGGTCGACAATCAGCATGTCTTCCTTGCTGATGTGCTCCCCTTGCATGCTGTCGTCCTGGATGGCAGCAATGAAAAAGTCCGGTTCGCGCACTTCGCAGAGCTCCGCTATCGAGACGTGCTTTTCGATGACGGGCGATTGCGAGCCGACGGACGACATGGAGATGAAGGGGAGCTTGATGCCCCCTGCGGACAAGGGGCCAAGGAAGGTGACACTCATGATGCGAGCCTTTTTATGATTAACTGTATGCATATACAGTTAATCGCGCATCGGGGCTGAGGTCAACCTTGGACGTAAGAGATGTCGACAGATGGCGTCAGGATTTGGCATCCGAAAGCTGCTTGATCAACGCCACTGTCAGGTAAAGCCTGGGGGCGATGCTCGACAGTTCGATGTACTCATCATCGGCATGCAAGCCGGCACCGACGACGCCCATGGTTTCGAGCACGGCCGGTTTTTCGCTACCCGGAACGTAGGCATAGCCTGCGTCAGTGCCGAAGCGCATGGCGATGGGCTCGATGTTGCGCCCGATCTTTCCGTAAAGCGTCTGTGCGGTTTTGGCCAGTTGTTCGGAGCCTGGGTTTTTCGCCAATGGTGGGCGTCCTTTCTCCAGACGTACCGACACCTCGGTGCCGTCGATGAGTTTCTTCTGCACGATGCGCTGGGCGTCGGCGATGACACGATCACTTTCAGACAGATCGGAATAGCGCATGTCCGCTTCCGCCGAAGCACTGGACGGGATGATGTTGCGCTTCTCGCCGCCCTTGATCAGGGTCCAGTTGACGGTGGTGCCTTTGGCTGGATCGCCCAGGTCCTTGAGTTGCAGTATCTGGTGCGCCAGTTCAATCGCCGCGTTGCGTCCGGCTTCAGGCGCGGAGCCCGCATGTGAAGACTTGCCTTTGACGTCGAGAATCACACCGTTGATGCCGTTGGTGGCGACGGTGACGGCATCCTTGTCAGGTGGCTCGTAGGAAAAGACGTAATCGTGCTGGCGAGCCAGTTCGGCGATGATTTTCTTCGAGCCGCTGGAGCCGGTTTCCTCATCAGGGTTGAACAGCACGGTGAGTGTGCCGAAATCCTTGAAGCCCTCCTCCTGCAGAAGCTTCAGGGAATGCAGAATCATTGCGACGCCACCTTTGGCATCGGCAACCCCCGGACCGTAAGCACGTACACCGTCCTGCTTGAAAGGGCGTTTCGCAGCCGTGCCCGGCCCGAATACGGTGTCGTAATGGACCATCAGCAGAAAGGATCGGGTACCGCTGCCCTTGATCGTGCCGACGATGTTGTCACCGGCGGAGGGCGTCGCGGGCGTGGTGCTGACTTCTGCGCCCAACGCTTTCAGGCGCTCGACCAACAGCGCGCTGATGGTTTTCAGGCCGGGAGCCTGGCCTGTACCGGTATCGACATCGACCAATTGCCTGACGGTCTCGAGATAGGCTGTCTGTTCGGTTTCGGCTTTTTTCAGTAGCTGCTCGGGCGAGATCTCCGCCGCGAAAGCGCCGGTGGACAGGATGGAAAAGGCGATGACACTCGCAACCGATGTACGTCGAATTTGCATGCTGGTTCCCCCAGATCATTGCGGCTTGAAACCCCATCTTTACCCAACCTGCCTCACAACACCACTTCCAGACGCCTGAGCGACGTCGACCCATTCAAATGCAAATATGTATATAAATGTAACTGAGAGTAATTAGCATTTAGTCAATTGTGAAAAAATTGTTAGGATTCTGCGACCAGCCTGCTGGCTGACCAAACGTCCGGCGCCCCGTTGTTCAAGTAGTTCGCCACTTTCCAAACGCTCAGGTCCATCGTAGGAAACCCACAATGTTTCGTCCGCTCACTTCGCTGACCGCTTTTGCGATTATCGGTGCATCAACTGCTGCGCTGGCTGCTCCCGATCAAACCAATCCGCCTGCCCAGACTCAGTCGAGCGCGTTGACGCTGGACAATGTCGACATCAATGCGCGAGTAGGCGTGGCGGGAACGGCGACCACCGAAGGCAGCGGTTCCTACACCACCGGCTCCATGAGCACCGCCACCAAGTTGCCGTTGTCGATTCGCGAAACGCCCCAGTCGGTGAGCGTGATTTCACGTCAGCGCATCGAAGATCAGGGCATGAACGATCTGAACGATGTGGTGAAATACGCGCCGGGCATCATCCTGCGCAAGTTCGGTACAGACCGTCAGCAGTTTCTTGCACGCGGTTTCAGCATCGACAACCTGATGTACGACGGTCTGCCGACCATCGTGAGCACCTTCACGCTGGACACCATTTCCGGGGCCGATCTGGCGATGTACGACCGTGTCGAAGTGGTCCGCGGCGCCACCGGTCTGATGACGGGCGCAGGCAGCCCATCGGCAACATTGAATCTGATCCGCAAGCGCCCCACCGCCATACCGCAAGTCAGCGTCACGACCAGCGCGGGCAGCTGGGATCGCTACCGAACGGAAGTGGATGCCTCCAACAAACTGAACGACTCGGGCACATTGCGCGGTCGGGTAGTGACAGCGTATGAAAAGGGCAACAGCTTTCTCGACGAGCGCGACGAGGAGCGCCAGACGTTCTACGGAATCCTGGAAGCAGACCTGAACGAATCAACCACCTGGTCCATCGGCGCTTCCAAACAGCGTGACGATGCAACATCGGACTGGGGCAGTCTGCCTTCGGGTCCGAATGGCCAATACCTCGGCCTGCCCCGCTCCACATTCCTGAGCAACGATTGGGCTTACTGGGACCGAGACAACGTCAGCGTATTCACCGACGTGACTCACCGGTTCGACAATGGCTGGAGCGGCAAGATCGCAGCAGCGAAGATATGGGCCGAGTCGGACATGTATTCCAACTATCTGACGGCTAACGGCAACGGTTATGGCCAGGCGGCAGGTCAGTACGACACCACCGATGTGCAGACCAATATCGATGGCTCGCTGTCCGGCCCTTTCAAGCTGTTTGGCCGCGAGCATGACCTGATGCTGGGTGTCAGTCGCCGTGAAGAGAAATTCGACCAGAAAGGCGGTTTCTACGGCTCGACGCCCATCGATATCTACAACTTCAACCCGAACGTGATTCCCAAGCCGGACATCAACACCCGCACGGCGTATGTCAGCCAGAACACCGCGACCGAAGACGGCATCTACGCAGCCGCACGCTTCAACCCGATCGATCCACTGCACATCATCGTCGGCAGCCGGGTGAGCTGGTACGACTATCAGAATCGCTCGGCCAACACGGGCGATTACAAGGTCACACGCGAGGTCACACCTTATGCCGGCATCGTCTACGACCTTAACGACACCTACTCGGTCTACGCCAGTTACACCGAGATCTTCAAACCACAGAACCAGCAGGACGTGAGCGGTGCCATTCTTGACCCGATGACCGGCGAGAGCTATGAAATCGGTTTGAAGGGCGAATACTTCAACGGCGGCCTGAACGCCTCGCTCGCGCTGTTCGACATGACTCAGGAAAACCGCGCTTACGCCATTGTCAATCCGCCCGCCAGTTGCCAGCAACAGAACCGCACCTGCTACGAAGCGGCGGGCGAAGTGCGTAGCCGCGGCATAGATGCAGAAGTCACCGGTGAGCTCACACCGAACTGGCAGGCCTCGGCGTCCTACACGCTGGTGCTGAGCCAGTACGTCAAGGACCGGAACTTCGACAAGGGTGATCGATTCGCAGCCGAGCAGCCCAAGCACCTGTTCAAGGCCGCAACCACGTATCACCTCTCAGGCGACTTCAGCAAATTGCGCATCGGGGCCGACGTACTGGCTCAGAGCGACACCTACAACCGTGTCGGCACCGGTCGCTCGGAGCAGGATTCGTATGCGGTGGTGGGCCTGATGGCGGGCTACCGCTTCGACGAGCACTGGGACGCCCGAGTGAACCTGAACAACGTGCTGGACGAGAAGTACTGGCAGGGCATTCCAACCGCGACCGGCAGCGGCGTTTACGGAGATCCACGCAACGTGATGTTCTCGTTGAAGTGGTCGCTTTGATTGCTCGATAAACAAACTCACAGGCGTCCAGAGAAAACCAGGCGCCTGTGAGACGTTATGAGAGCGCCCTAATACGTCACGATGACCAGCCCCTCATGCTCGTCTGGCACCGTGAAGTAGCTGGTGATGAGATCGAATTCTTTGTCCGTGGCAGCAAAATCGTGATCACCCCGGGCATTGCGCGCACGCAGTCGCGCGCGACACGTCTGATCATCAACATTAAGAAAATGCAGGCGATTCTGCACTTGGGCACCATCGGCGAGCGCACGAAGCCAGGCTCGATCCGAGACTGTATTGGCAGGAAAATCCAGGACAACACTCACGCCCGCCGATAGTACGCTGATCACCAGTGGCTCCAGCACCCCACGAATACGCCGGGCGCGATTTACATAGTCGGAAACAGAGCGGATTTCGTCCGGATAGAGCGCCGCAAGCCAGCGGTCTTCGCTGATGACAATTGTCTTGGCTTCGCTGCCCAATGTGCGGGCCAGGGTTGATTTGCCGGATGCGATTTTGCCGCACAGAAGATGCAATATCGGGGTCGTCATGGGAATCCTTTCAATTCGTCCAGTACAGATACGTTAAGTGAAACCGCACCATACGACCATGGGGCACGCTTAAATCAAGGTTCAGGGAACAAGCAGCCCGCCATGGGCTCAAAACCATTCTCGACAAGGTTTGCGCGACAATGCCGACCCTCGACGCCACTGATGCGCAAAGCTTATGCGCCACGGCCTTGAGTGGGCGGCAGCGCTCGGGTAATGTCATCCAACCGCACAGGACAGAGCACGCTCATGACTTCCAAGCTGGATCAACTCAAGCAATTCACCACCGTTGTCGCCGACACCGGTGACTTCGGCGCAATCAAAAGCCTCAAGCCGCAGGACGCTACCACCAACCCTTCCCTGCTGCTCAAGGCCGCTTCGAGCGAGAGCAACTCGCAACTGCTGGCCGACGCGTTCAGCGGCAGCGAGGGTGACATTGGCCTGGCGTGCGACCGCTTCGCCGTCGCCATCGGCCAGGAGATTCTCAAGGTCGTTCCAGGCCGTGTTTCCACTGAAGTGGATGCCCGCCTCTCTTTCGATACCAACGCCCTGATCGAACGCAGCCATCGCATCATCGAGTTGTACGACAAAGCGCATGTCAGCCGTGATCGCGTATTGATCAAGCTGGCGTCCACCTGGGAAGGTGTTCGCGCTGCCGAGAAGCTGGAGAAGGAAGGTATTCAAACCAACCTGACCCTGCTGTTCTCCTTCGCTCAGGCCATTGCCTGCGCCGAAGCAGGCGTGTTTCTGATTTCGCCGTTCGTGGGTCGCATCTACGACTGGTACAAGAAGTCGTCCGGTCAGGACTACACCGGTGCCGAAGATCCTGGCGTGCAGTCTGTGACCCGCATCTACAACTACTACAAGGCCAACGACTACAAGACGGTCGTGATGGGCGCAAGCTTCCGCAACCTGAACCAGATCGAACAACTGGCCGGCTGCGACCGTCTGACCATCAGCCCGGACCTGCTCAAGCAACTGGCTGAAGACACCGGCACACTGGAGCGCAAACTGGCTCCGGGCAATCCCGGCGAAGATGGCAAAGCTGGCGATAAATTGACTGAAAGTCAGTTCCGCTGGGCATCGAACGAAGATGCCATGGCCACCGAGAAGCTGGCTGAAGGTATTCGTCAGTTCGCTCGCGATCAGGAAAAGCTCGAGGCTCTGCTCTCCGCCAAGGCCTGAAAACATTAAAGGGCGACCTCCTTGCGGAGGTCGCCCTTTTTGCTGCCCGCCATTCAGCGTGACAGGCAGGGAATGCTGTTAGCGCTGACCTTCGAGGGCGTTGACCAGATCATGGAAGGCTTCACGATTGGAGTCGTTGAGCCCCATGAGGATCTTGTGCGCTTCAAGCACCTTGGCCTTGACCACTTCCTCGCATTGATCCTGCGAAGGCAGATCAGTCAGACATTCAGGACGCGGAATGGGACGATCGACGATGTTGAACACCTGATCGAAACCCATCGACTGCAATAACCGCGTGATGTCTTCGTGAGTGGTTACCAGCGTTGGCAACAGACCCACTTTCTGACGGGACAGGATCGAGAGCTTGGCCAGCAAACCAAGCGTCGTGCTGTCGATGCTGCGAGTTTCGGTCAAATCAATCACCACCGCCGAAAAATTCAAGGCAGTGAAGATTCGCTCGATAGTCGCGTCCAGGGCCGAACACAGCGTCAACCGCACTTCACCCACGAACTTGAGAACGAAGGTGCCTTCCTGCTCGGCGAACTGGATTCTACCGGTACTCATTAAAGATTCCTGCTTAACACTAACAAGGCGATATCATCCGGCATCTCCCCTAGCGTTGCCAATTCAAAAACCTGACGCAAGCCATCCAGGCTACCGCCGGCCGTCTTCACCAATTCGGGTAAAACGGCTTCTTTCTCTTTGAGTGTATCACCGGGCAACAGATCGAGTATGCCGTCAGACAGCATGGTCAGACTGAACGACGCTGGCAGGTCCATTTCATGGTCCTGATAGGTCGCTTCGTTGAACAACCCGACCGGCAATCCACGTCCTTCCAGATAACGCGTCTGACCCTCGGTATACAGCACCGGCAGCGGCAGATGGCCGCCAACGGCATAGGTCAGCTTGCCTGATTCTTCATCGATAACACCGCCAACCATGGTCACGTGCTTGCCCAGTTTGCAACTGATCAGCCCGCGGTTGATGTGCCCTAATACATCGGAGGGCTTGAACTCTGGCAAGGTTCCGCCACGCTTGGATTCAAACAGCAACCGCGTGGTCATGAACTTCAGCAGTACGGTGATGAATGCCGAAGAGGCGCCATGCCCGGATACGTCGGCCAGATAAAACGCAACGCGTCGCTCATCCACCCGGAAATAGTCGACAAAATCGCCTGACAGGTACAACGAGGGAATGATCTGGTGGGCGAACTGAAACTCGTCGATCGCCCACGGCGTGATCGGCAACATGTTCATCTGCACCTGACGGCCCGCATCCTGATCTTCCTGAAGCAGATGAAGGCTGGCTTCAAGCTCGCGATTGGCTGTTTCCAGTTTTTCGCGGTAGACCTGGTTTTCCTTGAGCAGGCGCGCGCGGTCCAGCGCTCGGCGCACTGAATGCTCGAGCACGGCCAGGTCTTCAAGTGGCTTGATCAGATAATCGGCGGCGCCCAGACGCAGGGCTTCGACCGCATCGCTCATGACGCCCGCGCCGGAAACGACGATGACCGGCGTTTGCGGAGCGATGGACGTCACCTGACGAATCAGCTCAAGACCACCCATCTGAGGCATGCGCAGGTCGCAGACCACAAGATCAGGGGTTTTCTGCTCGAATATCTGAATACCCTGCAAGCCGTTACTTGCCTGCAGGACGCTGAAGCCACTGTCTTCCAGATAGGCGGCAAGGCTTGCGCGCACGACTTCATCGTCGTCGATTATCAGCAGCGTGGCACTGGTTTTTGGCATGTGGGCAAACGGCGCCAGATCAGGTTTGCGTAGGCGGCCCGGTTAACCGGAACCTGCTTACTGGATTCGCTTCTAGCCTCTCTTAAACCATCCGTGCACAACAATGTTGCGCATCGTGTTTCAGAGGTGCCCTTCAAGGCGCAGACGGTACTCCCATCCGACGGGCGTTTCAAGCGTACTCCGGCGCGGACTTTGCGCTCTTTACATCGCAAATCGCCGGGAGTTATAAGAACGGTCACATCAGCAACCAAAACGAAGGACTGGACATGAGTCGAACCGATCGCGACTACGAGGAGAAAAGGGATTACATCCGCATGCGCGTCGACGCAGACGTCAACCTGATCCATGCGGGACAGGTTATTCCCGCCGTGTGCATTGACCTTTCAAGCTCTGGCATGCAGGTCCAGGCGCCCCGCTCGTTCAGCGTCGGAGACAAGCTGAACGTCAGCATTGATTCCGATCATCCTGCGCTCAAGGGCCTGGAAGCTGATACTGAAGTGGTCTGGGTAACGGACGAAGAAGGCGGCGGACAGAAACTGGGCCTGTCCATCGTGTCCATGAAGTGAGTCATGGTTCACAATCCGGAAAAATAATAAAGGCGACCCTTGGTCGCCTTTATTCATTATCACGCTGCGCAAAAACGATCAAAAATCGTCTTCGACCTGCCCGTCCTTGACCTTGAATTCGCGGTTCTGCAGATACGCATTGCGAATGAAGGTGTAACGGTCGCCACTAATCATGCGCTCGGCTGACAACAGGCTGGCGCGGGTATCGACCAGATTCACGCCCAGCGCGGTGTTACGGGTCGGCACGTGGTCGATGTAGCGATATGGCGTGGTGTAGGTGTCTGGAATCTTGGCGAAGGCATCACGCACAGTGCTCGGGCCCAACAGAGGGATCACGACGAAAGGACCGCTGCCGACACCCCAGTGACCGAGGGTCTGGCCGAAGTCTTCGTCATTGCGCTGCAGGCCCATGTGGGTGCCCACGTCGATGAAGCCCAGCAGACCGAAGGTGGTGTTGAAGATCAGGCGGGCGGTGTCGACACCGGCGGCCGCTGGTTTGGCCTGCAGTACGTCGTTGGCAAGGTTGCCTACGTCACCAATGTTGTTGAAGAAATTGTGCACACCGTCCTCGACGAATTGAGGCGCGACGTACTGATAACCCTTCGCCAGTGGCTTGAGTGTGTAGGTATCAACGACATCGTTGAAGCGGAAGATGGCGCGGTTGACGCCTTCCCATGGGTCATCTTCTGCCGCCTGCGCGACAACTGGAACCAGCACCATACCGGCACAGACAGACAACTGAGCCAGACGTTTGATAAAGCCTGCACCGGTCACGGGCATAGCTGACACTCCTGATCTAAATAATGACGCGGGTGCTACGCCCCCACACGCAAGGACCGGCAGTATAAAGCGTTCTGTGACAAATAAGGCAGTTCTGTCGGCAAGGCAATGCAGGTAAAAGCGGTCATCACTCGTTCATCGCAGTGTCACAAAAGGCCTGTAGCGTGCTTTGGTATTTCAGAGAGATCACCATGCTCGCGCCGGTCCTCAACCCGCAACCCTCATTCTCCGCCCTGCTGTTCGGCCTCAGCGGTTGCCTTGTGGACTTTGGTGCGCAGGCCGCCAGCCCTGCTGCCGACCGGGAATGCAATCATGCAGAGGCGACGCCGGGTGCATTGGATGCCCTGCGAAGACTGCGTCAGCAAGGCCTGCCCTGTGCATGGCTGGACGAGTTGCCGGACACACTCAGTAATAAACTCGCTGAACCTTTGAATGACTGGATCATGGCCGCGCCGCGTCCCGCCGCACAGTGGCCTGCGCCAGATGCCTGCTGGACCGCCTTGATGGCTCTGGGTGTGCGCCAACTGGATGGCTGTGTATTGATCAGTGGTGATCCGCGCCTGCTGCAATCGGGGCTGAACGCCGGGCTATGGACGATTGGATTGGCGTCGTGCGGGCCGTTGTGCGGGTTGTCGCCCCTACAATGGAAAGCCCTGAGCGATGCCGAACGCGAACAGCGACGCGCTCACGCCACGTTGAAGCTCTATGCGCTGGGCGTTCACTCGGTGATCGATCACTTGGGCGAGCTGGAGTCGTGCCTTGCAGACATCAGCCTGCGCCGCAGCAAGGGCGAAAAGCCCTGACACACATGCAGCCTGCTCTGGAGTGGATTAGTCTTAAGGCGTCACGAACCTTTAGCCCAGCGGCGTAGTCCATGGGACAGACTTATCATTGAAGGAGCACGTCATGCCTGCCCGCGAACTGCAAGAACAACTCGATACCCTGCGCGAGCAACTGGAGCAGAATCCCCCGCTGTCCGAGGCCGAACGCGACAATCTGCACGAGCTGATGGCACAGATCCAGACCCGAATCGAACTGGAAAACGCCACCCACGAAGACCCAAGCCTGGCCGATGGCGTGAACCTGGCGGTCGAGCGCTTCGAACTGGAACACCCAGCGATCGCCGGCACCCTGCGCAATGTCTTGCAGACATTGGGCAACATCGGGATTTGATGATCGCTGAGAGGCCGCTTTGATCGTGCCCATCGCTCTGCATGGGCATGCGTCACGTGACGCTCTGCGTCACATTCAAGAGCGGACGCGGAGCGTCCTGGGCAGCGTTGCGAACGATCAGTAAGCGGCCCGAACGCCTTACTGCCGCGCCAGCCTACCGTTCTCCACGTCAAGCACTTCGGTACTGCGATACGGGTTGATGTCCAGACCGCCGCGTCGTACGTAACGCGCATACACCGTCAGTTTTTCCGGCTTGAGCAGTCGTTGCAGATCAAGAAAGATCCGCTCCACGCATTGCTCGTGAAAGTCCGAATGCTGGCGGAAGCTGACGATGTAGGCCAGCAGACTCGCATGATCCAGTGCCGCGCCGCGGTATTCGACCACGACGCTGCCCCAGTCCGGCTGACTGGTGACCGGACAGTTGGACTTGAGCAGGTGGCTGTACACGCTTTCCTCGACGATGCGCGACTCATCACAACGCAGCAGTTCAGGTTGCGGCCGATCGTAACTGCTGACGCTGATGTCAAGATCATCGATGCACACGCCCGGCAACGCCGCTACCCCTTCACGCTCGATCTCGTCAAGACTGCGGATGCGCACGCCGACCGGTTTTCCGGCAGCCGCTGAAAGGTCTTTCTCCAGCGTGACCTGTAATTGCTCACGCGTCTCGAACGCAGTCTGGTTGAGCGAGTTGAGGTACAGCTTGAACGACTTGGACTCGATGATATTCGGCGAGTCGGCCGGAATGCTGAACTCGGCAATCGCCACCACCGGCTTGCCCGACGGCAGCAGCCAGGACAGCTCATAGCAGTTCCAGAAATCGACACCCCGATACGGCAGCGTCTCTGCTGTAAGCCCCAGCTCGGCCCATTTCGCAGCGCGCGGAATCGGGAACAGCAAGGAAGGCGTATAGGTGGCGATGTACTCACTGGACTTGCCCAGCGGCGAGTGTTCGGCTGCGGGATGCATGGCGATACCTGGATCATGAATTAACGCGGCGAGTTTATAGGGTTTGCGGCAGGCTTTCAGCGACAATCTCTCGCTCGACGCGGCGCAGCCGGATCATTACAGTCGTGTCAGCTTCACCCCTGATAACGCCGCCTGCGCTATAAAGCCTGCATTGCACTGCACATGACCGCGCCCAATGAAATTACTGATCGTTGAAGACCAATCCAGAACCGGCCAGTTTCTGCGCCAGGGCCTGAACGAAGCCGGGTTCGACACCGAGTGGGTAGCTGACGGCAGCGCCGGTCAGCAGCGGGCCTTGAGTGGCGACCATGCACTGCTGATTCTTGATGTGATGCTGCCGGATTGTGACGGCTGGGAAATCCTTGAATCGGTACGCGCTGCCGGGCTGGATACCCCAGTGCTGTTCCTGACCGCGCGTGATGCCATCGAGGACCGTGTTCACGGCCTGGAACTGGGCGCTGACGATTATCTGGTCAAACCCTTCGCCTTCTCCGAATTGCTCGCCAGGGTCCGTACCCTGCTGCGCCGCGGTGGCAGTGCCGCTGTCGAGACTCATCTGCAGATCGCCGACCTGCGTCTGGATCTGATGCGACGCGAAGTTGAACGCAACGGCCAGCGAATCGTCCTGACCGCCAAGGAGTTCACTTTGCTGGAGTTGCTGCTGCGTCGTCACGGGGAGGTGCTGCCCAAATCTCTGCTGGCAGCGCAGGTCTGGGGCATGAATTTCGACAGTGACACCAACATCATCGAAGTTGCCATCCGCCGTCTGCGGGCCAAGATCGATGACGACTTCCCCGACAAACTGATTCATACCGTGCGCGGCATGGGCTATGTCATCGAAGAGCGTCCACTGTGAATCTACGGCGCCGGTTTGATCGGCTTTCATTACGCAATCGCCTGGCACTGCTGTTTTGCGTCTGCACGGCTGCGGTCTCGCTCACCGCAGGCATCCTGTTCAACCATGCCAGCGAAGCGCATTTCGTCGAACTGGACCGGCAACTGCTCGACGCCCGACTCGCCAGTCTGCGCAGCACATTGCAAGGTGTCGGGACAGCGCAGGATTTCGACCAGCGTCGGCAACTGGCGCTGTCCAGTACAGGACACCAGCCGGACCTGACGTTGCGCATCACAGGCCCTGACGGCCAGATCTGGTTCGATAACCTCTCAACCGCTGCGCCGCTCGATGACGGCCTTCAGACGATCAGCGCTGACCAGACGGCCTATCGCAGCCTTACAGAATCACTGTTGCCGCACAAAGAACATTCACCCAAGGTCACGCTATTGCTGGACATCACCCATCACCAGCACTTCCTGGAGCGAATGCAACACCTCATCTGGCTTACCGTCGGCCTGTCTGCCCTCGCTACCGCGCTGCTCGGTGCCTGGGCCACCCGCAGCGGGCTGAAGCCGTTGCGCAGGATGAGCACTGTCGCGGCCAGCGTGTCGGCCAGTTCGCTGACCACCCGCCTCCCCGAACAGGACATGCCTACAGAGCTGGCGGAACTGACCCGCGCATTCAATGCCATGCTCGGCCGTCTGGACGACAGCTTCCAGCGCCTGTCGGCGTTTTCTGCCGATATCGCTCATGAGCTGCGCACGCCGCTGTCCAACCTGCTGACCCAGACCCAGGTCACCCTCACCCGCCCGCGTGCGCTCGAAGACTACCGTGAAGCGCTGACCGGCAACCTCGAAGAGTTGCAGGGCATGGCGCAAATGGTCAAAGACATGCTGTTTCTGGCCAAGGCCGAGCACGGCCTCTTGCATCCGGCACGCGAAGCGCTGCAACTGGAAAATGAGGTGGATGCCGTACTGGAGTTCTTCGCGCCACTGGCCGAAGACACACAGGTGAGTTTGTCGCGAAAGGGACAGACCACCGTGCACGGTGACGCTGCGCTGCTACGCCGCGTGCTGTCCAATCTGCTGGACAACGCCTTGCGCTTTACCCACCCGGGTGGCTACGTGAAGATCGAGTTGAAGACGTCACCGTCAAGCGTTGCTCTTAATGTTGAAAACAGCGGCACCGATATCGCTGCTGATGCCTTGCCACGCCTGTTCGACCGCTTTTACCGCGAAGACCCCGCCAGACTGGAAAGCAGTGAACATGCCGGGCTGGGTCTGGCGATTACTCGCTCGATCATTCATGCCCATGGCGGCACGATTCGTTGCGAATCGGCCAACGGTGTCACCCGCTTCCTGATCGAACTGCCTGTCTGAGAACAAAAAAGCCGTTGCGGGTCGGCAACGGCTTGAAGTCCCAACGTGAAGATCACTCGTAACGCAGGGCGTGCGCCGGCTCGATCTGCGCGGCGCGCCAGGCCGGATAGACCGTGGCCAGGAAGCTCAGAATGAAACCGGCGCTGCAGATCAGCAACACGTCACCGCCCTGCAGTTCGGACGGCAGGTTGCTGATGAAATACACGTCGGAACTGAAGATGTGCTGACCACTGACCCGCTCGATCCAGCCCACCAGACTGCTGACATTCAGCGCCGCGACGATGCCGAGCACGCCACCGATCAGCGTGCCGACAATACCGATCACCGTGCCCTGCACCATGAAGATCGCCATGATCTGTTTCGGTGTCGCGCCGATGGTGCGCAGGATGGCGATGTCAGCGCCCTTGTCGTTCACCACCATGATCAGCGTGGCGATGATGTTGAACGCGGCCACCGCGACGATCATCAGCAGCAACAGGCCGATCATGGTCTTTTCCATTTTCATGGCGCTGAACAGGCTGCCCTGCGTGTGTGTCCAGTCATCGGCGCGATAACCGTCGCCCAGGCCGCTGGCGATGGCGGTCGACACTTGCGGCGCCATGTACAGGTCTTTCAGCGCGAGACGCACGCCCTGCACCTGATTCGGCTGCCAGCGCTGCATCTGTGCGGCGTCTGCGATGTTGATCAGCGCCATGGAGCCGTCAAGCTCGGCACCGACCTTGAACACGCCAACGACCGTCAGACGCTGCAGACGCGGGGTGATGCCGCCCGGTGCGCTACTGACTTCGGGCACGATCAGGGTCAGCTTGTCACCGACGCTCAGGCGAAAGCGACGGGCCGTGAGATCGCCCAGCACGACGCCAAACTCGCCGGGCTTCAGATCTTCAAGGCTGCCACGCGTGATGTGCTTCGTGACAATCGACACTTCGTGTTCGAGTGCCGGATCAACACCACTGATCTGGATCGGCTGCATCGAGCCCTTGTAGGACAGCATGCCTTCCATGTCGGTGAACGGCACGGCTGCCGTCACTTCGGGATTCTTGAGGGCAGCGGCGGCCAGCGGCTTCCAGTCATCAACCGGCGTCGTGCCAGCAATCACTGCGTGCGGCACCATGCCAAGAATTCGCGAGCTCATTTCACGCTGGAAGCCGTTCATCACCGACAGCACCACGATCATTGCCAGCACACCCAGTGCCAGACCGATCATCGAGGTCATCGAAATGAACGAGATGAAGCTTTTGCGGCGCTTGGCGCGGGTATAGCGCATGCCGATGAAGATGGGTAACGGTCTGAACATTCGCGGAGCACCGTAGAAAAAGTGTAGAACCCGGCGCGATGACTTGCGCCGGGCCGGGTGAATCAAGCCTCGACGAGGCGACCGTCTTCCAGACGCAATACGCGGTCCATCTGTCTGGCCAGGCTCATGTCGTGGGTCACGACCAGAAACGCGGTGCGCGACGAGGTGCTCAGTTCACGCATCAGGTCCTGAATGCCCTGGGCCGTGTGATGGTCGAGGTTGCCGGTCGGCTCGTCGAGCATCACCAGACCCGGCTGATTGACCAGCGCACGGGCAATCGCCACGCGCTGACGCTCGCCGCCGGACAGCTCGGACGGCTTGTGCGCCAGACGATGTCCCAGCCCCACGCGCTCCAACAGCGCAGTGGCGCGATTGCGAGCCTCGGGAATCGCCGTGCGGCCGATCAACAGCGGCATGCAGACGTTTTCCAGCGCCGTGAACTCGGGCAACAGGTGGTGGAACTGGTAGACGAAACCCAGTGCCCGGTTGCGCAGCAGACCACGGGCCTTCTCGCCCAGTGCCGACAGCTCTTCGCCCGCCAGCCAGACGCTGCCTTGCGATGGCGTGTCCAGGCCGCCCAGCAGATTGAGCAAGGTACTTTTGCCGGAGCCCGAGCTGCCGACGATAGCCACCCGCTCACCGGGGTGCAGTTCCAGTTGCAGGCCGGACAATACAACCACTGATTCCGGGCCTTCCTCGTAGGATTTACCCAGGTTGCGGCAACTCAATACAGCTTTATCAGACATGCCCGACTCACTCATAACGTAACGCCTCCGCCGGCTGGGTGCGCGCAGCACGCCAGGCGGGATACAGGGTGGCGAGGAAACTCAGGACCAACGCCGCACCGCAGACCTGGAACACGTCCTGGGCCATCAGTTGCGAAGGCAGGTAATCGATGAAATAGACGTCGGCGTTGAGAAACTTGTGGCCGATCAGCCCTTCAAGCGCCGATATCGCCGCGCTGACATTGAGCGCAGCGAGAATCCCCAGCGCCGCGCCGATCAGGGTGCCAACGACGCCGATCACCGTGCCTTGCACCATGAAGATCGCCATGATTTGGCGTGGCGTGGAACCCAGCGTGCGCAGGATGGCGATATCGCCCTTCTTGTCGTTGACCACCATGACCAGCGTGGAAATGATGTTGAACGCCGCCACAGCCACGATCAGCAGCAACAGCAGCCCGATCATGGCCTTTTCCATGCGGATCGCCTGATACAGGTTGCCGTGGGTGCGGGTCCAGTCACGGGAATAGAAATTGTTTTCGCCCAGCTTCTGAGCGATTTCCCACGAGGTGCGCGGTGCAGCGAACAGGTCTTTGAACTTGAGGCGCAAGCCCTGAACCTGATTGGGTTTCCAGCGATGCAGGCGCGCCAGATCATCAAGATTGGTCAAGCCCAGATAGCCGTCGATCTCGCCAGCGCCGACGTGGAAAATGCCGGTCACTTCGAAACGCTTCATGCGCGGAAACATACCGGCAGGTGTCAGTGAAACTTCAGGCGCCACGAACGTCAGTTTGTCACCGACCGCGACACCCAGCTTGGCCGCTGCCTTGTCACCAATCATGATGCCGAAGCTGCCGGGCTCGAGGCTGTCGAGCTTACCCTGCTGGATGAAGTTGTCGATGATCGACACCTTGCGTTCCTGGGCCGGGTCGATGCCGTTGAGCAGCACTTTCTGCACCTTGCCTTCGTGGGTCAACAGACCCTGCATCTGGGTGAATGGCGCAACCGCGAGCACCTCAGAGTTCTCCTGAACCCTGGCGGCGAGCGCCTTCCAGTCCGTGATCGGATCACCGGACTCGATGGTCGCGTGGGGCACCATGCCCAACACGCGGGTGCGCATTTCATGATCGAAGCCATTCATTACCGATAACACGACTATCATCACCACAACGCCAAGCGCCAGGCCGATCATGGAAGTCAGGGAAATGAAGGAAACAAAATGGTTACGTCGTTTTGCACGTGTGTAGCGCGTGCCGATGAATACAAAAAGAGGTCTGAACATTAGGGACTTTGTTCGCAGGAATGAGGACGTCCGTGTGGCGGGCCTTGACGTGCAGCTTTACACTCGAGACTCTCTGACCACCGCCGCTACCATGGGTTCGCCATGTCGACATTAGATGAAGCAGAACGCCGCGAATACTACCGTATCGATGCCAGCGTCGCACTGGAAATTAACCCGCTGTCCGCAGCCGAGGCCGCCAGCCACGAGGCGATGAAGGAGACCTCGGCGCTGTTCGACCTGCTGAGCGAGCTGCATGTCAGCGAATTCGAATCCCAGCATCTGCTGCGCCAGCTCGACGAGCGGGACCGCGTGCTCAACAGCTTTCTCAAGTCGCTGAACAAGCGCATCGACCTGCTCGGTCAGGTCGTCGCCCACACCGCGTTGGGCAAGCTCGGCACACCGCAGCCGGTCAAACTGTCCGAAGGCGGCATGCAGTTCAATTCGTTGCAAAACTATACGGTGGGCGAAGAACTCTCGATCAAAATGGTGCTGATGCCACAGGCCGCCGGCCTGATGCTGCACGCCAGGGTGACGCAGAGCGATCCGCTGGCTGACGGCGGTTTCGACACCTGGGTCGAGTTCGTGCAGTTGCCTGATGCGCAACGCCAGTTGATTGCCCGTCACGTTCTGCAACGCCAGGCGCAGCAACGTCGCCAGGCGCTGGAGCGAGGCCAGCCCTCAGGCTCATGATTCACCCCTCATCCGATCACACCAGTAGTTGGCGCCTTTCAGGCCAGGAGTAAACGTGACCCTTATCTACGGCCACCGCGGCGCCAAGGGCGAAGCACCGGAAAACACCCTGACCAGCTTTCAGGAATGCCTCAAGCATGGCGTTCGCCGCTGCGAACTGGACCTGCACCTGTCGCGCGACGGGGAACTGATGGTCATCCATGACCCGACCCTCAAGCGCACCACCGACCGGCGCGGCAAGGTCCACGAACACGACGCAGCCGATCTGGTGACCTACGACGCACGCAAGGGCGGACCTGGCTGGGTGAACCCCTGCCCGATTCCGCGCCTGGAAGAGTTGTTCGAACACTGCGACTTCGAGCACTGGCAGCTGGAAGTCAAAAGTGCCTCACGCACCCGTGCCGCAAATACCGTGCTGGCTATTCGTGAAATGGTTCAGCGGCACGGATTGCTGGACAAGGTCACCATCACCTCAAGCTCCCGTGAAGTGCTGCGCGCCGCTGTCGAGCTGACGCCGGACATCTCGCGGGGACTGGTAGCCGAATACGCCTGGCTCGACCCGCTGAAGGTCGCGCAGAACTATGGTTGCGAAATTCTGGCGTTGAACTGGACGTTATGCACCCCTGAGCGCCTGCAAAAGGCACAGCGTCAGGGGCTGCATGTGTCGGTATGGACGGTCAACGAACCGGCGCTGATGCGCAGGCTCGCTGACTTCGGCGTGGACAGCCTGATTACAGACTTTCCCGGTTTGGCCACCGCCACGCTCGGGAATCGCTGAAATCGGTCGCCCCGGCCGGCTCAGGCCACCGGCCGGAGTCGCTCAAAAAAGCCGGTTGAGGCCATCGTAAGCGGCTACCCGATAGGCTTCGGCCATGGTCGGGTAGTTGAACGTGGTGTTCACGAAGTACTTGATCGAGTTGGCTTCGCCCGGCTGACTCATGATCGCCTGACCGATGTGCACAATTTCCGATGCCTGGTCGCCGAAGCAATGCACGCCCAGCACTTCAAGCGTCTCGCGGTGGAACAGGATCTTCAGCATCCCCACGCGTTCGCCGGAGATCTGCGCACGCGCCATGCCCTTGAAGAACGCCTTGCCCACTTCGTATGGCACCTTGGCCTGGGTCAACTCATGCTCGTTCTTGCCGATCGAGCTGATCTCGGGAATGGTGTAGATGCCGGTCGGCACGTCATTCACATAACGCCAGCTGCCATTGTCAACCACACTGCCCGCCGCCGAGCGCCCCTGGTCGTACGCCGCACTGGCCAGACTCGGCCAGCCGATCACATCGCCTGCACCATAAACACTGGCAACGCTGGTGCGATAGGTTTCATCGACTTCGATCTGGCCACGGCCATTGGCCTTGAGGCCGATATTTTCCAGCCCCAGCTTATCGGTGTTGCCGGTACGCCCGTTACACCACAGCAAGGCATCGGCCTTGATCTTCTTGCCGGACTTGAGGTGCAGAATCACCCCGTTATCCAGGCCTTCGACCTTTTCGTATTCTTCGTTGTGGCGAACCATCACGTTGTTATTGCTGAAGTGATAACTCAGCGCCTGCGAAATCTCGGTATCGAGGAAGCTCAGCAACTGGTCCCGGTTGTCCACCAGCTCGACCAGTACTCCAAGCCCGCTGAAGATCGACGCGTATTCACAGCCGATTACGCCAGCACCGTAGATGATCAGCTTGCGCGGGGTGTGCCCCAGGCTGAGGATGGTGTCACTGTCGTAGATACGTTTGTGGCTGAAGTCGATGTCCGCCGGGCGGTAAGGACGCGAGCCGGTGGCGATGATGATCTGGTTGGCGACCAGTTTTTCCATGACGCCATTGGCGCAGACCACGTTGATGCTGTTCTCGTCGGCGAAACTGCCTGTCCCAAAGAACACATCGACCCGGTTGCGGGCGTAGTAGGCAGTGCGCGAGGCCACCTGCTTGGAGATGACCATCTCCGCGTTTTTCAACACATCCGGAAACGAAAACCAGCGCGGCTCGCCAATGGCCCGGAACATGGGGTTGGTGTTGAACTGAATGATCTGTTTGACCGAGTGACGCAGTGCCTTGGACGGGATGGTGCCCAAATGAGTGCAGTTGCCGCCCACTTGCCGACGGCTGTCGACCATGGCGACCTTGCGTCCCGCCTTCGCGGCGTTCATTGCCGCGCCTTCTCCGGCTGGGCCGGAACCCAGTACCACTACGTCGTAGTTGTAGACAGCCATGCGTACTCCTTTAGAACAGTCCGAGGCGCCACTCTGGCATCTCTGGCTAAATCACGCGGCGCAGTCTAGCGCTGCGCCGAGGCGGCGAACATTAACCCTTGGTCGCGTCGAAGGCCACTTTTGTCTGTGCCGCACTTACAGTGGCTGCTCCGTCACGAGTCGGTCGAACGACGCGTTGCTGTGAATGATAAAGCGCTTATCGGCACGAATCACAAAAAAAGCAGCAATTTGATGCTCTTGCGCGTAATTCCATCCCCGCTCCGGCCCGAGAATCAACAACAGCGACGACAGCCCGTCAGCCATCATGGCCGAGGGATGAAGCACAGTCACCGAAGCAAGGGCATGACTCACCGGCAGACCGGTCAGTGCATCGAAGGTACGCGAACGCGCGTGACGACCATGCTCGAAATGATCACGGTAATCACCGGATGTGGAGACACTATAGTCGTCCAGCTGAAAGCTTTTCTGCGCCGTCTCTCGATCGTCTCGAGGCGCTTCCAGCTTGACCCGCCAAGGGGCACCGTCCGGTTTTCGACCCTTGACGCGCATTTCACCCATGGCCTGCACCATATAATCGTGCACGCCGGCCGCGTCCAGAAAACGGGCAATACGATCAACGGTATGGCCCGCCGCCAGGCTGTTGAGGTCCACCTGCACGGCGGCGTCCTTGCACAGTCGCTGACCGTCGATGCGCAGGTTGCGATAACCGATCTGGCCGCGCGCGCGCGTCAGTTGCGGTGCGGAGGGTACCTGCTGTGTCTTCGACGCATGAGCACCAAAACCCCATAGCTCCATCAACGGCTCGACCGTGAGGTCGAACGCCCCGCCGCTGTCCTGCGACAACTGCCTGCCGACGTCGATCAGTTCAAGCACGGCAGGCGGCATGTTCTGACAGCTGTTGGCAGGCAGGAGATTGAAGCGGCTTATGTCCGAATCGAGCCGCCAGGTCGACATTTGCTGATCGACTTCGGCCAGCACGGTCTCGACTTCGGCCTGCAGATGGGCGCGATCAGGCGTTGTGACGTCATGCGCATAAACCACTGAATAGTGATTGCCCATGGTCGGCCCGCCAAAGCTCTCCAGTGCCCGCTGTTGCTCGCAGCCACTGCAGATGACCAGCAACAGGCATACCGCAAACCTGCCCAGCCCTCTTGAACCTATTCCCTGCAAATCAGCTTCCCGCACGTCAGTGTCTTGAATACCCGTTCTGAAGCACTCGCATTCACGACGAAACACCACGAGGCCAAAAGCCTGCAAGAGTGCCTTGCCAGGCAGCGTCGGGCAAGGCCGAAACGGCCATTCACTTCTATCACGCCCTCCATCCTCAATGCCGTTACCACCCAATGTCCGGTAAAGCCCGACAAGTGCCACGGCAATTTCGGACAAGCGGTGACGTCGCTCATAACTCGTCCGGTATAAACAGTCGAGCCATTCAATTAATACGCGTAGTTCTGCATGCTCTCAGCGCTGTCAAGTCCCTGCCAATTAACCGTTAATTCCCGAAACGGTTGTCTTTGAGCTACGTAACACATACTGTTACAAATGTGCATGATGAGCGGGATACATCGCCGTTGTGACGCATGCGGGATAAAAACGACAACGGCCTACAAGCCGATGAGCCTGAGCGAGTAACTAAATGGCCTCCACAACCAGTAAGGGCAAGGCGATCTTTCGCGTTGTCAGCGGTAACTTCCTCGAAATGTTCGACTTTATGGTCTACGGCTTTTACGCCACGGCCATTGCCAAAGCCTTTTTTCCCTCCGACAGCGCTTTCGCGTCCCTGATGCTGTCGCTGGCGACATTCGGCGCAGGCTTCCTGATGCGTCCGCTGGGCGCAATTTTTCTGGGTGCCTACATCGACCGTCATGGCCGCCGGAAAGGATTGATCGTGACCCTTGCCATGATGGCCATGGGCACACTGCTGATTGCCTGTGTACCGGGCTATGCAACGCTGGGTGTTGCTGCACCGTTGCTGGTACTGCTGGGGCGCCTGTTGCAGGGCTTTTCGGCAGGTGTGGAACTGGGTGGTGTTTCGGTCTATCTGGCTGAAATTTCGACACCGGGTCGCAAGGGCTTCTTCGTCAGCTGGCAGTCCGCCAGCCAACAGGCCGCAGTGGTATTCGCGGGCCTCTTGGGTGTTGGCTTGAACCACTGGCTCAGCGCCGAGCAGATGACTGACTGGGGCTGGCGTGTACCGTTCCTGGTTGGCTGCATGATCGTACCGGCCATCTTCATCATTCGCCGCTCGCTGGAAGAGTCTCCCGAGTTCGAAGCACGTACGCATCGTCCAACCCTGCGTGAAGTGGTTCGCTCGATCAGCCAGAACTTCGGCCTGGTACTGGGCGGCATGGCGCTGGTAGTCATGACCACTGTGTCGTTCTACCTGATCACGGCCTACACGCCGACATTCGGCAAGAACGAGTTGAACCTGACAGACCTTGAAAGCCTGCTGGTTACCGTGTGTGTGGGTGTGTCGAACTTCATCTGGCTGCCGATCATGGGTTCGTTCTCGGACCGCATCGGACGCAAGCCACTGCTGATAGCTGCCACGGTGCTGGCCATTGCCACCGCCTACCCTGCCCTGTCGTGGCTGGTAGATCACCCAAGCTTCAGCCACCTGCTGATGGTCGAGCTGTGGTTTTCGTTCCTGTACGGCTCCTATAACGGTGCGATGGTCGTTGCCCTCACCGAGATCATGCCGGTCGAAGTCCGCACCACCGGCTTCTCGCTGGCCTACAGCCTGGCAACCGCGACCTTCGGTGGCTTCACCCCGGCAGCCTGTACGTACCTGATTCATGCGCTGGGCAACAAGGCTGCACCGGGCATCTGGCTCACCGGCGCTGCCGTGCTGGGCCTGGTCGCAACGCTGGTCCTGTTCCGCAAGGGCGGCCAGAAGCTCGAAGCACCTGGCGCTGCAGCGACCGCCTGATTACGGGTCACCGCGCGCAATAAAAAACCCCGGTCTGACATCGTTCAGACCGGGGTTTTCTACATCTGTACCTTGCATTTATTCGCTCCGGGACAGATCAAGCGTCGGCTCTTCAGCGCGCCCCATACCTCGCATGATAAGACGGGGCACCGGTGGCAACCTGCGGATTCCAGTCCGCTGCCTGCCCGCACGCCTTGTCCAAATCAGCCCAGGGATCTGATTTCTCGTACTCGCACGAGCAGCCTTTGGAATGCAGGAACACGGCTCCGCGATCAGCCTCCTCCTGCCCCGCCAGACAGACTCTGCAGGAAACCACACGCCTGTTAAGCCGCCAGCGGCTGTTCCACTTGATGAGATCGTCAATCATCGTCCCATCCCTCCAATAACCCAGTCTTAAGACTGTGAGTGAACACATGCTCGCAAGTTTCTGTATATCTGACCGACGGCCTTTTTTATCACTGCATGGCGGGAAGCGATACCGAGGACAGAATCGGTGATAACGGAATTCTGACCTTGAACGTAGTTCCCATACCGGCAACGGACTCCACATCGATACTGCCCTCGTGGGCACTGACAATGGCGGATGCGATATAAAGCCCGAGCCCCAACCCCGCACCAGCACCGTATTCGACGCCGCCTTCAGCAAGATGCCGAACCATCGGGCTGAAAAGACCGGCCCTGGCACCTTCGTCAATCGGAGCGCCCTCATTGTGGACGGACAGGCAGGCAACGCCCTGTTCGTCGGTCAATGTCACGGTAACGGCCCTGCCGGCGTCGCCATGCTTGATCGCGTTGCCGATCAGGTTGGAAATGACCTGTTCCATCCGGGAACGGTCGAAACTTGCCGCAAGGCGGGGCTCGGACAGCAGGACGATACTGCGGTCAGGATGGTAGGCGCGCGCCTCCTCGACCATGGCTTCACAGGCCTGCGCCAGATCGTCCACCCTCCTGCGCACTGGAATACCCGAGCCCAACTGAGTGCGAGTGAAATCCAGCAGGTCGCCGACGATACTGACTGATCGTTTCACACTGGTGAAAATACGCGACACGTTTTTAATGGCTTTCGGAGGCAGATCACCCGCTCCCAGCAGCACCTCGGCGCTCAGCGAGATCGCGCCCAACGGGCTTCTCAGGTCATGCCCGAGAATTCCGAGAAAGACGTTTCGCGCGGCATCGACCGCCTGCGTGTATGTCACTACCGATTCGGCAAGCGCCTGATCAATCGCCTCGTTGAACCGGACAATGTCCGAAATTTCCTGATCTTTAGCCACGTCTTTGGGCGGCATCCAGAGTATGAGCACGCTCGTACGCAAAGCCCGGTACTCGGCAATCATCTGACCGATCGTGAAGCCCGAGACCTGCCGGGTATCGGCGTGAGTTTCGGCGGCGGTGCGGTTGAGCGAGTCCGGCGCCTCACCATGAGACTTCGAGATTCTCGCCGCGTGGGTCTGCGTGGTGCGCAGATCGGCGGCTATCGTGAGCAACATTTGCTCGGCGTGGTCCCGCAAGGCCGCCGTGTCCATACCCTCTGCTGCCGGGGTCATGGTTTTCGCGAAGTCTTCCCATTGCTGCAGGATGGGCTCGATATTCTGAACGATGAAATCAGCCAACCGCATGCTGTGTACTCCATTACCTGGGGAAGATTGCTCCGCAAAACAGTGTGCGATGCAGGTTGCGATTCAACGCAACTGGACGCGAAGCTACAGGTATTAGGCGCGCACCGGCGATTTATATCGCTTATCACCTCACCCTTTGAGCTGCCACGGCCTGAAACTCATCCACAACAACAGCCCCGGCACCTGCAGCACAATCATCAGTCCCAGCGACCACTGATAGGCCTCGACCGGATGTGCAACGCCGTCAAGGGTCGGCCACAGGTTCAGTACCGCCCCCGCCAGCCACTGCAGAACGAACGCCAGCACGAACACCACTAGGTTGAAGGAAGAGCTCACCCTTCCGGCCAATTCCGGCGGAACCGATTGCGCCACGATGGCGTAGTTCATGGTGGTCGAGGTGCCAAAGAAGCTGAAGCCCATGGCAATCAGATAAGGCGACACCGGCAAACCGCTGATCATGAGCGCCTGAACACCAATGAAGATCGCCATGCCAGCGCCGCAGACCATGATCGGCTGCACGCCGAAGCGGCGCAGATAATCCGTGATGGTGCCGAACGCCAGGGAGCCTGCGACCATCGCCACCGCTCCGAACAGCAGCACGCGGGCCATGGCAGATTCGCTCAGGCCGGCCACGTCATGCAGCCACGGCCCCATCCACAACGACAGCACCGACATGTAGATGGCATGAGCGAACACCGAATACAGCGCCAGTCGCCAGAACGTCCACGAGGCGTACAGCCTGCCGACGGCGGCAAACATGTCGGCAAATCTCGCAGGCCGGGCTTCGTAGGTTCTGGGCACGCTGAAATGAATGATTCCCGCAACGCAGAATGTGAGCAGCGCCAGGATCAGAAACGCCTCACGCCAGGTGAACCAGTCGAGCAGCAAATGCAGTGGCGTGGTGGATGCCATCGCACCGAGGCCGCCAATCGACAGCAGGCAGGCGGTACTCAACGGCAGGCGTTCGACCGGCAGCCAGATGGCGCAGGCCTTGATGGCGCTCATCAACGAGCCCGCTACGCCCAGGCCGATCAATCCACGCCCGATCAGCAGGCCGGTCTCGGTGCTGGACAGGCTGAAGATGATCGAACCCAGCACTGAAAACAGCAGCATCGGCGCCTGCACACTGCGTGGTCCATAACGATCCAGCATCACGCCCAGTGGAATCTGCGCAGCGGCAAAGGTCAGGAAGTACACGCCGGTCAGCAACCCGAGGCTGCTGGCAGGCAGGCTCAGGTCGGCCTGCAGATCCACATAGATCACGGCATTGACGGTACGGAACAGGTAGGAAACGAAATGCCCCAGACCGAAAGGAATGAAGATCGTCAGGAACAGAAAGAAGAAACTGGTTTTGAGTTGTTTTTGCGAGCCGTCCATGACCGAACCATCGTTCATCCGAACCCCCTTCCATGAGCCATTGTCTGCGCGGCTGTCAGCCCAGCGCCGCGGGCGTCGATCTTCCCATGATCTGTCGTCGCAACCAACACGCAAAAAAAGGCCGGACCCTGTTTGCACAGGATCCGGCCCTTTCGTCACA
This sequence comes from Pseudomonas viridiflava, assembly GCF_900184295.1. NCBI lineage: Bacteria > Pseudomonadati > Pseudomonadota > Gammaproteobacteria > Pseudomonadales > Pseudomonadaceae > Pseudomonas > Pseudomonas viridiflava. The sequence continues at coordinate 2,020,106 of NZ_LT855380.1, read as the reverse complement.
CACTACCCGGACTGACCGGGCCGCGCATGCTTACTGCGGGAAGGCTGGCGGATTGACGTCGGCCATGTCTTCCATCACGCGAACCACCTGATGGCTGTAACCGAATTCGTTGTCGTACCAGACGTACAGGACAACGCGGTTATCGTTGACGATGGTCGCTTCGGCATCCACGACACCGGCGTGACGCGAGCCCACGAAGTCAGTGGACACCACTTCCTGCGAGTTCACGAAGTCGATCTGCTTGTGCAGGTCCGAATGCAGCGCCATGTAGCGCAGGTACTCGTTCATTTCTTCGCGAGTGGTCTGCTTGTCGAGGTTCAGGTTGAGAATGGCCATGGACACGTTCGGCGTCGGAACGCGAATCGCGTTGCCGGTCAGCTTGCCGGCCAGCTCAGGCAGAGCCTTGGCGGCCGCCGTGGCAGCACCGGTTTCGGTGATGACCATGTTCAGCGCGGCGCTGCGACCACGACGGTCGCCCTTGTGGAAGTTGTCGATCAGGTTCTGGTCGTTGGTGTACGAGTGAACCGTTTCGACGTGACCGTTGACGATGCCGAACTTGTCGTTGACGGCCTTGAGCACCGGCACGATGGCGTTGGTGGTGCAGGAAGCTGCGGAAACGATCTTGTCTTCAGCAGTGATTTCGCCGTGGTTGATGCCGTGCACGATGTTCTTAAGCTTGCCTTTGCCCGGCGCAGTCAGTACGACGCGGTCGATGCCCGGGCAGGACAGGTGCTGGCCCAGACCGTCGGCATCACGCCATACACCGGTGTTGTCCACCAGCAGAGCGTCCTTGATCCCGTACTGGGTGTAATCCACCTCGGTCGGGTTCTTGGCGTAGATCACCTGGATCAGGTTACCGTTGGCAGTAATGGTGCTGTTGGCTTCGTCGATGGTGATGGTGCCGTCGAACGGACCGTGCACCGAATCGCGACGCAGCAGGCTGGCACGCTTGACCAGATCGTTTTCCGCGCCTTTGCGGACCACGATGGCGCGCAGGCGCAGGCCGTCGCCACCACCGGTTTTTTCGATCAGGATGCGCGCCAGCAGGCGGCCGATGCGACCAAAACCGTACAGCACAACATCAGTACCCTTGCGCGGGCTGGTGTTCTGCTGACCTACAACGCTGGCCAGTTCGTCACGCACAAACTGCTCAGGCGTACGGCCATTGCCTTCGGTCTTGAACTTGACCGCCAGCTTGCCCAGGTCCACCGAAGCGGCGCCCAGTTTAAGCTCGCTCATCGCCTTGATGAGCGGGAAAGTCTCGTGTACGGACAACTCGCTCGCATCGGACTGACGATGGCGCGCAAAGCGGTGAGCTTTGAGAATCGCGATGACTGAACGGTTGATCAGGCTGCGGCCATAGATCGAACTCACCACATTGTTATTGCGGTAGAGCTGACCGATAAGCGGGATCATCGCCTCGGCGAGGGCTTCACGATCGATCCATTCACCAAGACACTGGTCGGGCTTCTGAGTCACGGGAACCTTCCACATGTAGGGGCTGAAAAAAGGGGCTACATTATGACCAAGCCAGTGTTTATGAGCAATGCGCGACTGTCAGATCGTTACGCACTACATAATTTCGGCCCGTAAATACGCGGTAATGGACTGGAAAACTGACAGCCACCACCTTCCCCCGCTACAATCGCCGCCCCTGTCGCAACGCCTGGAGCCTGACCTTCCGTGCCAGTTCTGCGTCTACCGCTTCTTTCTGCCGCTGCAGGCAAACACCACTGGGGCAATCTTCCCGGTGCCGCACTGAGCCTGGCAATCGCCGAGGCGGCCAGCGCTGCAAAGCGCTTCACCCTGCTTCTGACCGCCGACAGCCAGAGTGCCGAGCGGCTCGAACAGGAACTGAAGTTCTTCGCGCCCACGCTGCCGGTTCTGCACTTCCCGGACTGGGAAACCCTGCCCTACGATCTGTTCTCGCCGCACCAGGACATCATTTCCCAGCGTATCGCCAGCCTGTATCGCCTGCCGGAACTGGAGCATGGTGTTCTCGTAGTACCGATCACCACGGCCCTACACAGACTGGCGCCGACTAAATTCCTACTGGGCAGCAGCCTGGTACTGGACGTCGGCCAGAAGCTCGATGTCGAGGCCATGCGCACCCGTCTGGAAGCCAGCGGCTATCGCTACGTGGACACGGTCTACGAGCATGGCGAGTTCACGGTACGCGGCGCGCTGATCGATCTGTTCCCGATGGGCAGCAAGGTGCCTTACCGCATCGACCTGTTCGACGACGAGATCGAAACCCTGCGCACCTTCGACCCGGACACGCAGCGTTCCATCGAGAAGGTCGAATCGGTACGCCTGCTGCCCGCACGTGAATTCCCGCTGAAGAAAGAAGAAGTCACCCGCTTCAAGGCGCGCTTCCGCGAGCGTTTCGATGTCGATTTCCGGCGCAGTCCGATTTTTCAGGACTTGAGCAGCGGCATCACGCCTGCCGGTATCGAGTACTACATCCCGCTGTTCTTCGAGGAAACCTCGACCCTGTTCGACTACCTGCCGCAGGACACTCAGGTGTTCTCGCTGCCGGGCATTGAACAGGCGGCGGAAAACTTCTGGAAAGACGTGCGCAACCGCTACGAAGAGCGGCGTGTAGACCCGTCGCGCCCCTTGCTACCACCCGCCGAACTGTTCCTGCCAGTGGAAGACTGTTTCGCGCGCCTGAAAAACTGGCCGCGCGTCGTTGCCAGCCAGCAGGACATCGAAGCCGGTGGCGAACGCTCGCGTTTCCCCGCGCAGAGCCTGCCGGATCTGGCCATTGAAGCCAAGGCAGTCCAGCCGCTGGCCGCGCTGTCGAAATTCCTCGATGAATTCCCCGGTCGTGTGCTGTTCACCGCTGAATCGGCGGGTCGCCGGGAAGTGCTGCTGGAATTGCTGGAGCGCCTCAAGCTGCGGCCGAAGACGGTCGACAGCTGGCTCGATTTCGTGGACGGCAAGGACCGGCTGGCGATCACCATCGCGCCGCTGGACGAAGGCCTGCTGCTGGAAGACCCGGCCCTTGCGCTGGTTGCCGAGAGCCCGCTGTTCGGCCAACGCGTGATGCAACGCCGTCGTCGCGAAAAACGCACCGATGGCGGCAATAACGACGCAGTCATCAAGAACCTGACCGAGCTGCGCGAAGGCGCGCCGGTGGTGCACATCGACCACGGTGTCGGACGCTACCTGGGGCTGGCCACGCTGGAAGTCGAAAATCAGGTCGCCGAGTTCCTGATGCTGGCGTACGCCGAGGACGCCAAGCTGTACGTCCCGGTCGCCAACCTGCACCTGATTGCACGCTACACCGGCAGCGACGACGAAATGGCACCGCTGCACCGTCTGGGTTCGGAAACCTGGCAGAAAGCCAAGCGCAAGGCCGCCGAGCAAGTGCGCGATGTGGCCGCCGAGCTGCTCGACATCTATGCCCGCCGCGCCGCCCGCGAAGGCTACGCGTTCGCCGATCCGAAAGCCGATTACGCGACCTTCAGCGCAGGCTTCCCGTTCGAAGAGACGCCGGATCAGCAGACCACGATCGAAGCCGTGCGCGCCGACATGCTCGCGCCCAAACCCATGGATCGTCTGGTCTGCGGCGACGTGGGCTTCGGCAAGACCGAAGTCGCCATGCGCGCCGCATTCATCGCCGTTCACGGCGGGCGTCAGGTTGCGATTCTGGTGCCGACCACCCTGCTCGCCCAACAGCACTACAACAGTTTCCGCGACCGTTTCGCCGACTGGCCAGTGACTGTCGAAGTCATGAGCCGCTTCAAGTCGGCCAAGGAAGTCAGCGCCGCCGTCGCCGATCTGGCCGAAGGCAAGATCGACATCGTCATCGGCACGCACAAGCTGCTGCAGGACGACGTGAAGATCAAGAATCTGGGGCTGGTCATCATCGACGAAGAGCATCGATTCGGTGTCCGTCAGAAAGAACAGCTCAAGGCCCTGCGCAGCGAAGTCGACATTCTGACCCTGACTGCAACGCCTATTCCGCGCACGCTGAACATGGCCGTGTCGGGCATGCGCGACCTGTCGATCATTGCCACGCCGCCAGCGCGCAGGCTGTCGGTGCGCACCTTCGTCATGGAGCAGAACAATCCCACGATCAAGGAAGCACTGTTGCGCGAGCTGCTGCGCGGCGGCCAGGTCTACTACCTGCACAACGACGTCAAGACCATCGAGAAATGCGCCGCCGACCTCGCCGAACTGGTGCCGGAAGCGCGTATCGGCATTGGCCACGGCCAGATGCGCGAGCGTGAACTCGAACAGGTGATGAGCGACTTCTACCACAAGCGCTTCAACGTGCTGATCGCCTCGACCATCATCGAGACCGGCATCGACGTGCCGAGCGCCAACACCATCATCATCGAGCGCGCCGACAAGTTCGGCCTGGCGCAACTGCACCAGTTGCGCGGCCGTGTCGGACGCAGTCACCACCAGGCCTATGCCTATCTGCTGACACCACCACGCAAGCAGGTCACCCGCGATGCCGAGAAACGTCTGGAAGCCATCGCCAACACCCAGGACCTGGGCGCAGGCTTCGTGCTTGCCACCAACGACCTGGAAATCCGTGGCGCGGGCGAACTGCTGGGCGATGGCCAGAGCGGCCAGATCCAGGCCGTGGGTTTCACCCTGTACATGGAAATGCTCGAACGTGCGGTGAAGTCGATTCGCAAGGGCGAACAGCCCAACCTCGACCAGCCGCTGGGCGGAGGACCGGAAATCAACCTGCGCGTGCCTGCGCTGATTCCCGAGGCCTACCTGCCCGATGTGCATACCCGCCTGATTCTCTACAAGCGCATTGCCAATGCCGCCGACGAGGATGGTTTGAAGGACCTGCAGGTCGAGATGATCGACCGCTTCGGCCTGTTGCCGGAGCCGACCAAGGCGCTGGTGCGGATCACGCAACTCAAACTGCGCGCCGAGCAACTGGGCATTCGCAAGATCGACGCCGGGCCGCAAGGCGGGCGCATTGAGTTTGCCGCCGAAACGCCGGTCGACCCGCTGACTCTGATCAAGCTGATCCAGAGCCAGCCCAACCGTTACAAGTTCGAAGGCGCCACGCTGTTCAAATTCATGGTGCCGATGGAGCGCGCAGATGAGCGTTTCAACACGATCGAAGCGCTGCTTGAGCGCCTGACCCCGACAACTGCTTGAAGGATTCATCCATGCGTCTGTTTCGCTCATTGTCCCTGCTGCTGGTGCTCGTCGCGCCGGGAGCCTTTGCCGAGGGCACCTATCAGGTGGAGCTGATCCTGTTCCGCCAGAGCGGAGAACCGGCGGCCACGCGTCAGCTCGCGCCCGAAGACTGGGACGCCGGCGCGCAGAAAATCGCCGCAGCCGATGAGCGCAGTCCGGCGCTCAACGATCTGGTCGCCAAATTGCAGGGCAGTGGCAACTACGAGGTGCTGATGCAGCGCGCCTGGCAGCAGACGATTGGCACCGAGCCCGTTAAAATTGCCGTTGCCACCGGCAAAGAACAGCTCGGCCACTTCCCCATCGAGGGCACGGTGAGCCTGGCAATGGATCGTTTCACCGACATCGATGCGCAGTTCTGGGTCAACCAGCTGGACCCGCATGGCGTGGTCCTCAACAGCGAGCGCCTGAAGCAGACCGCCAGGGTCAAGAATGGCGGGCTGAATTACCTGGATAACGGCAATCTGGCGCTGCTGATCAAAGTCTCTCCACTGTGATCGTTACGTATTCAAGGAGCACAGGCGTGCTCCCTTTCTTTTTGAGCATCGCTGCGGCGTAGGGCTTTTTTTAACTTGTCGTCCATTCTCGAAAAAGTCCTCGCCTCGGCCTGGACAGACCTGTTCACTGATCGAACGCTTGAGCGCGGGCGCGACTATGCCCGCCAGAAACGCATCGTGCTGGAAGACTCCAGCCCGCAGATCATCCGTACCGCCTGCCGAGGCTCGGGGCTGGAGATCTACACCCAGACCCTGCTGTTCAAGGATCCGGATCGCTACCGCAATTACCTGACCTGCAAATGCACGTGCCCGGTGCGCAACGACTGCAAACACTGTGTCGCGGCCATGTACTTCCTTGCGGACCCGACCAACCAGCCGTTGCTGCAGGCTGCGCTGAGTACCCACGAGCGGGAGATCCAGGCACAGATCGAGCAGAAGCCAAAACTGCCCGAGCGACTGGTCGACAACCTGCAACCCAAACCACGACTGATTCTGGCCAGCATCGAGTTCAGCGCCTACGAACCGCGCAACGGACGCATGCAACGGCATATTCAGCATCGCGCCGCACTGGCCTTCGCTTACGGCAAGCATTACGCGGTGGGCACGACCAACGTCAGCATTCTGGTGAGTTCGCTGGGCAGCGATCTGGTGAACCAGAAAAGCGACATCATCGAACACACCGAAACCGAAACTCTGCGCATCCGCCGTCAGGGCGAGCAGGAACGGCAGCTGCGCCAGCAACTGACCGATCTGGGGTTCAAGGTTTCCACGCGGCAGAGCAAGGCTCTGCCCGACAGCGCCGGCGACATGTACGAGTTGCCGAACGACAAGGCCTGGCTGCATTTCGTGCTGGACGACCTGCCAAAGCTTCGCGAGCAAGGCTGGGAAATCGAGATTCAGGACGAGTTCGGCTTTGACGTCACGCCGGTTGAAGACTGGTACGCGGTCATTGATGAGGAGAACGAACGCGACTGGTTCGATCTGGAACTGGGCATCATCGTCAATGGCGAACGCCTGAGTCTGCTGCCAATCCTGATCAACCTGATCCGCAGCCATCCCGAACTGATGAGCCCTTCGGCCGTTGCCAAGCGCGGCGACGAAGAACAACTGCTGGTGCAGCTCAATCACTTCACGCAAAGCGGCGGCAGCCCGGTGCAGATCGCCCTGCCCTACGGCCGGCTCAAGCCGGTGCTGGCGACGCTGGGTGACTTCTACTGGCGTCAGGAAGGCAACAACGCGCTGCGCATGAGCAGGGCCGACGCGGCACGGCTGACGCAACTCGAAGACCTGCCGCTGACCTGGCAGGGCGGCGACCGCCTGCGGCACTTTGCCGAGCGCCTGATCAACATCAAGGACGCGCCAGTTGCGGTCCCCGATGGTCTGAACGCGACCTTGCGGCCTTATCAGCTGGAAGGCCTGAGCTGGATGCAATCCCTGCGCGAGCTGGAAGTCGGTGGCGTGCTGGCTGACGACATGGGCCTGGGCAAGACTCTGCAGACGCTGGCGCACCTGTTGATGGAAAAACAGGCCGGGCGTCTGGATCGTCCGGCACTGGCAGTAATGCCAACCAGCCTGATCCCCAACTGGCTGGACGAGTCCGAGCACTTCACGCCAGACCTCAAGGTGCTGGCGCTGTATGGCGCCAATCGCCATCAGGACGCCAGCAACCTGCAGGACTACGACCTGATCCTGACCACGTACGCCTTGCTGCCTCGCGACCTCGAATTGCTGAAATCGCAGTCCTTCCACCTGCTGATTCTCGACGAAGCCCAGTACATCAAGAACCCCAACAGCAAGGCCGCGCAGGCAGCACGTGACCTCAATGCGCGCCAGCGTCTTTGCCTCAGCGGCACGCCACTGGAAAACCATCTGGGCGAGCTGTGGTCGCTGTTCCATTTCCTGATGCCCGGCTGGCTGGGCAACAGCAAGGAGTTCAACAGCAACTACCGCACTGCCATCGAGAAGCACGGCAATCAGGATCGGCTGCAACACCTGAATGCACGCATCAAGCCATTCCTGCTGCGCCGCACCAAGGAACAGGTCGCGACCGAACTGCCGCCCAAGACCGAGATCATTCACTGGGTCGACCTCAACGACGCCCAGCGCGACGTGTATGAAACCGTGCGTCTGGCGATGGACAAGAAGGTCCGCGACGAAATCACTCGCAAGGGTGTGGCCCGCAGTCAGATCATCATTCTCGAAGCGCTGCTCAAGCTGCGTCAGGTGTGCTGCGACCTGCGTCTGGTCAATCCGGACATGCCGGTCAACAGCAAGCAAGGCACGTCCGGCAAGCTCAACAGCCTGATGGAAATGTTCGACGAACTGCTGGCCGAAGGACGCAAGATCCTGCTGTTCTCGCAGTTCACCTCGATGCTGAGCCTGATCGAGGCCGAACTGAAACAGCGCGGCATCCCTTACGCCCTGCTCACCGGCTCGACGCGTGACCGACGTACGCCGATCCACGACTTCCAGAGCGGCAAGCTGCCGATCTTCCTGATCAGCCTGAAAGCAGGCGGTACCGGCCTGAACCTGACCGCCGCCGACACCGTGATTCACTACGATCCATGGTGGAACCCGGCCGCCGAGAACCAGGCCACCGACCGCGCCTATCGCATAGGTCAGGACAAGCCGGTGTTCGTCTACAAGATGATCGCGCGCGGCACAGTGGAAGAGAAAATCCAGCGCCTGCAACGCGAGAAATCCGCCCTGGCGGCAGGCGTACTCGATGGCCGGGCCAGCGGCGACTGGAAGCTGCGCGACGAAGACCTGCAGGCCCTGTTCGCGCCTCTCCCCGCAGCACCCAAGAAGTCCAGAAAATAGCAGCCGAGGGTACAGGCACTGAGCTACTATCGGCAGCGCTTGTACCCTCGACTAAAGGACTTCTCATGCGTACCCGGTTGCTGACCGTTACAGCGGTCATGGTGGGCTCTGCCCTTCTCAATCAGGCCAATGCCAGTGGCGACGATTCCTGCTATCCCTCCTGGACGGTGCTCAAGGAAAACCTGGATGCGTGCAGCAACCTGCCGTTCCTCAGCCCGGGCAATGACAGCGAGGTGAATCTGCGCCTGCTGTTGGCTGACAAGGGACTGAAGACGTTCCAGTTGTCAGGCGAGAAAAACCTGGAGCGGGAAGAAGGATTTGGCGCCGTACCGTTCTCGCTCTTTCGCTTCGGCGCGACCGATCTGGCAATGGCTACAGAAACCGCCGAGGAAGTGAAGCCCGACGAGCCAACCGCTACGGCGGCGCAAGCATCACTGACAGCCATGCTTGATAAGCTGGGCCTGACGCGCGCTGATACGCCAGCGGCGGGTGATGAGTTCCTGTCCGGCGAAGGCAGTCGCTGTCGCAGTAATTCCGATGAAAGCGCCCAGGCATTTATCAGTCAGGTTCTGGCCAGCACCGAATTGACGGATGCCGAACGCAAGGCACTGGCCGACAGCCGCATGCAGATGCTGGGTGCCTGCGCCTGGGATGCTGACGCTCGGGAAGCCCTGCAACCCAAGGCCGTAGCCTCCGCGACCGGCAAGGCATTCGCCACGTACCTGCGCGCCGCCGGCGCCTTCTATAACGGCAACTTTGACGAAGCACTGACAGGCTTCACCGCGCTGGCAGACAGCCCGCAGCCGTGGCTCAAGCAAACCGCCGTTTACATGGTCGCGCGCACCAGACTGAACAGTGCCCAGGAAGCCGTGTTCGACGAATACAGCCAACTGCAGCGCGACAAGGTCGACAAACCCGCGCTCGCAGACGTCGAAACGGCGTTCAAACAGTATCTGGACAGCTACCCCGACGGCGATTACGCAGACTCGGCCCAAGGGCTTTTGCGGCGCGTGCACTGGCTGGCGGGCGATGACGTGAAACTGGCCGAGGATTATGCCTGGCAGCTCAAGCAGCAAGGCAAGGCCTCAGGCGACCTTGAGCCACTCGTTATCGAAATGGACCGGGCCGTACTGGGCAGCGACAGACAGAACCTGCGCTCACCCTGGATGCTGGCGATCACCGATCTGATTCGCATGCGTGAAACGTCCAGCCCCAGATTGAGCGAAGCCGATCTGAAAACCCAGGAACCCTCGTTTGCCGACCAGCCCGAGCTCTACCGTTATCTGCAAGGCGCGCTTGCGCTGTACGTCCTGGATGATCCACAACAAGCCCTTGAGCACCTGCCTACCGCGCTGCCCGAGCACCTTGACTATCTGACGTTCAGCCAGCACCTGCTGCGCGGCCTGGCATTGCAGGCACGTCAGGACATCAAGGGCGCGCAAGCGCTGTGGCTGGAGATGCTGCCACGCGCCACACAACCACTGCAACGCGAACAACTGGAACTGGCGCTGGCCATGAGTTTCGAGCGTAATGAGCAGCTGTCCAGCGTGTTTGCCGCCGACTCGCCCATTCAGTCGGACAAAGTGCGCTACATCCTGCTCAGCCGGGTCGCCGATGCCGACCTGCTACGCCAGCAGACCACCCAAGGGCTGACCGAGACCGAGCGCAACACGGCGTTGTTCGTCCTGCTGTACAAAGACCTGATGCGCAACCGCTATGCAGACTTTGCCGAAGACCTGAAACGCCTTCCGGAAAAACTGCCGGAAGAAAAACTGGGTTACGCCTTGGGCTATACGTACGAAAAAGGTCCCTCGTTGAGCCTGTTTCAATGGCAGGGCACCCCGTCCGAATCCGGCTACACCTGCCCCGCCATCGTGCAGACAGCCGCCGCGTTGAAGCTCGATGCCAAGGACCCCAAGGCGCTGAACTGCATGGGCGAGTTCATCCGGGCCAACAGCCTCGACGGCATGCCGCTGGACAGCAAGCGCCACGCCGATACGCTGGGCGGCAGCGCGCCGGGCTTCAGTGGTGAGGCGTTTTCCCGACTGGAAGGCTACAAGACCGTCATCGCCAACCCCAAGGCGCCGCGTGACGAAAAAGCCTACGCGCTGTACAGGGCGGTCAACTGCTACGGCCCGTCCGGCTACAACACGTGTGGTGGCAAGGAAGTCGCACCTTCTGTACGCAAGGGCTGGTTCCGCCAGTTGAAAAAGGACTTCGCCAACACCCAATGGGGCCAGACCCAGCAGTACTACTGGTAATGCAAAGACTCCAGCGCTGCCTTGCCCTGCTTTGTCTTTTGACGCTCGGCCAGGCAGATGCAGCGGTCAAGGCCGAGGATTACGATGCGTTCTGGCTGTGGGCAGGCGTCAGGCCGCAGCCAGTGATGGATAAGGCAAAGACCCTGTATGTGCTGCAAGGCCAGGTCAGCACGTCGCGCCGGGATCCGCAGCAACGTGTCAGCTTCATCGCGCAAGGCGTCTCGGTGACTCGTTTGCCGCAGGACCAGGTATGGCTGGTCTACCGCGCCCACACGCTGCGCTGGCCGGATGCTGTCTACCGGCAACTGCTTGGTCAGGCTCAGCGCTGGAAAGCATCCGGTACCCACGTGATCGGCATCCAGATCGACTTCGACGCCCGCACCCGCTACCTGAATGAGTACGTCGATTTCCTGCGCGACCTGCGCCAGCGCCTGCCTGAAGACTACCGATTGAGCATCACCGGGCTGATGGACTGGAGCAGCAATGCCGACATCGCCGCTATCGGCGAGCTGAAAGGCGTGGTGGATGAAGTGGTGGTGCAGACCTATCAGGGCCGCCACAGCATCCCGGATTACGCTGCGTACCTGCCCCGCCTTGGCCGTCTCGGCCTTCCGTTCAAGGTCGGCCTGATTCAGGGCGGTGACTGGCTGGCACCGGCTTATCTGGAAGACAGCCCCTGGTTCAAGGGTTACGTGGTTTTCCTGCAGAATCCACCGACTCAGCGCTGATCGAGAATCTGCGCCGTGGACAGCACTGTCGCGTACTCGCCATGCAGATTGGCCAGTGACATTGCATGCACGTCTTCGGCGCTGCGCGGCGTACCGAAAAAGTCTGCCTGATCGAAGGTAAAGCAGGCGTCGTGCGCAACGATGACTTCAAAACCCAGGTTGCCCCCACTGCGCGCCGTGGACTCCACCGAGTTATTGGTGACAACGCCTGCGATCACCATCTGCCTGATCCCGTCCGAACGCAGCCACATCTCCAGAAACGATCCGCAGAAGGCATCGGGCACCTGTTTGCTCAGTTCCCGCTCGTCCGCCTGCGGCACAAAGGCTGGCTGATATTCCACGCCGGACTGCCCGGGCCAGAACACCGAAGAAGGCGAGGTAGAGAAGTGCCTGACATGAATGACCGGACGTTCGGCTTCCCGCCACGCTGACAGTAATTCAGACATGCGCGCTTCAGCCTGCGGGTTGTTGCGACGCCCAAGCTTGGGATGATTGATGCCCTGTTGCATGTCGATCAGGATCAGCGCGCTGTCGGGACGGATATCCATTGGGGTTCATTTCCTTGAAATTCGAGCCTGCGACAGTAGTCGTAAGTTGCGCTCGGTTCCAGCGCGGTATCAGCCGCCGGACAGCTTATTGCGACTACGCTGTCTACGCACATCCACGTCCCGTCGCACCCACACATTGGAGAACACCATGATTCAGCATCTGAACCTCGCCGGCAAAGTCGCCTTCGTTCAAGGCGGCTCTCGTGGTATCGGCGCAGCCATTGTCCAGCGCCTGGCCAAGGAAGGCGCCGCCGTGGCCTTCACCTATGTCAGCTCCGAAGAAGCCGCGCTGGAGATACAGGGCAGCATCACTGCCAACGGCGGCCACGCACTGGCCATTCGAGCCGACAGCGCTGATGAAAAGGCCATCCGCCAGGCAATTCAGACTGCCGCCGAAAACCTGGGTGGGCTGGATATTCTGGTCAACAACGCAGGCGTGCTGGCCATTGCCCCGTTGAACGAATTCACCATGCAGGACTTTGACCGAACCCTGGCCATCAACGTACGCAGCGTGTTCATCGCCAGCCAGGAAGCCGCTCGCCACATGGGTGAAGGCGGACGCATCATCAACATCGGCAGCACCAACGCCGATCGTATGCCCTTTGCGGGCGGCGCGATCTATGCCATGAGCAAGTCGGCGCTGGTCGGCCTGACCAAAGGCCTGGCACGCGACCTCGGCCCGCAGGGCATCACCGTCAACAACGTCCAGCCCGGCCCGGTCGACACCGACATGAACCCAGGACACGGTGAATTCGCTGAAAGCCTCAAGGCCATGATGGCGATCCCGCGCTACGGCAAGAGCGAGGAAATCGCCAGCTTCGTCGCCTACCTCGCTGGCCCGGAAGCGGGTTACATCACCGGCGCCAGCCTGACCATCGACGGCGGCTTCGGCGCCTGATCCCAGCCATCGAACGACGCGCATGGCTGGCCCGGCCTTCCCATGAAACCCGGAGCCCGCCAGCCCGCGCAGACCTTTCAGCGGGCAGACCACGTTTTTCTGCTTAACCGCATGAAAATTCTGAAAAAAAGTTTTGCGTTCCGAAAAGCTTTCGACTACATTAGCGCGCCTCGACAGACACAACGTTGTCAGCGAGATACGGTGAGGTGTCCGAGTGGCTTAAGGAGCACGCCTGGAAAGTGTGTATACAAGAAATTGTATCGAGGGTTCGAATCCCTCCTTCACCGCCATATTCGATACACGAAAAGCCCCGACATTCCTTGTGAACGTCGGGGCTTTTTCGTTTCCGAAGGATATCCACGTCCCACGCGAAAACTCGAACGATTTCGGAGGCGCAGGCGCAGGCAGCCTGAAACACAATACGACTCATGGCATGCTGACACTTGCTTCAGGGATATCCGGTATCAATGCTCGACGCGGAGCCGGTCAGACACTGCAACCGGCACAGAGCTCAAGGAAAACAACATGAGACCCGAAAGACATGGGCAGGCGCTGCGCCTCGTCGCTGTGCCGTTGTGTGCTGGCATCGTGTTTGCGATCACCCGCGGCTTAACCGAAGTCTGGAATGGAGAGAACCTGATGCCAGGTTTTCTCTACGGCTGCCTCATCGGGGTTGTTCTGGGCATTCCGTTATTGCTGCGCAGCGAGACCAAAGGTAACCATTCCAAAGGCCGCTACCTGTTCAACGCGCTGACTCAAGCTCTGGCCGGATGGCTGCTGGCTGGCGCCTCACTCAACAGCCTGCCACTGGCCATCGGTCGTGGCGTCGCTCTCGCAATACTTTTTTCAGCCACGATCTACGGCATTCAAAAACTGTGCACGAGTGACAATCAGAGCCGCCCGGCGAAGCGCGCCGCTCTGTATGCCGTCCCGCTGTCAGGCGCATTGACGCTGGGGACGACAACAGTCATCGGTTTCTACGGCCCCGACATTGGCCTGTCGACGTTTGTCATGGCAGGTCTGGTCGGAGCATTTCTGAGCATACTCGCTGACTGGCCAGTGTTGTGGTTTATCGAGCGCTATCTGACAACGCCGTTGCGCTACATCGCTGGAGGTATTGTCACCGGGCTGCTGATCTGGCTGTGCATTACCCTGGAACAACTCGTCAACGCCATGCACGCGATGGTGTCGGGAGGCGATTATGTCTTGCCCGAGTCCTTCCTGGAAGGCGCGGTATTTTTCGCTTTTATAGGCATGGTGGCGGGCATCGTTTGTACGGGAATCATACTGGGCTGTGAGCGCGTTGGCTTGAATCGCTCCAGAGCCACACTGCGCCCATGAGTCTGACAGCTCTATCGCGAACTCAAACCAGATCAGTCAATACGCGCAGATAGCCCAGACCCTGCTCACCCAGTTTCTGCCTGAAAAACAGTTCTGCGCCTGTCGCCACGCTGTGGTTGGCGCTGCGACAGAAGCGGTAGACCAGATCGACAATGGCTTGCTCATCAGGGGCTTGCCGAGTGACTGGATCGCAGTGCACCAACAACAGACAGCGCAAGGCCAGGGTCCGCAGCGCCAGCGTGCATGCCCACTGACTCAGGCTCGTACCGTAGTCCTGGCCATACGCGGTGGTCGAGATGAATGGAAAGCCGGTGCGGGACATCTCGGCGCAAACGAAGCGTTTCAGGACAGGCTCCAGCGCCTGCCCTGCCCGTCCGCTGGCAAGGTCCAGAAACTCGGTTTTGAGCCGCATGCCCTGAGGCTGATCGCCCTGGGCCGGGGTGACGTCAACCGAGCGAATGACCTGCTCGCGCATCGCCTCTGTCACGCCTGGCCCGTTGAGCATCTGGATCAGCACGACCATGACCGGATCAACCGCCAGCGACTCGCCCGAACCGGCAGGCGTCTGGTAATCCATGATCAGTCCGGGCAATGCGTACAACCAGTCCTCGCAGGCAATGGTTTCCAGCTTGAGCGTCAGGTCCAGCAGCCTCAGCAGCGCGTGGCGAGTGGTCTGCTGGTCCTGAAGCACCAGCTCGTTCAGTTGCTGAACGACAGCAGCGCGCTGCTCCGCATCGATGCCGGGGAAATCCTTGTCCGGGTAGGCAGACAGCGTCTTGTCGTCCACGGTGACTTGCGCTGGCGCAAAGGGAGTCGCACTTTTGAGGACCAGCCGCACGATTTCGGGACAGCTCATGCTGGCCGACCCGGTCAGCGCGTCGTTGATACGCCGGTACATGCGCGGATAGATTCGGCAAGTGTCGGAAAGCGCATCTTCGCCGTGTGTCGCATGGACGGAGCAACGCCCGTTGTCGAACGCCACGCAGTCGCCATCGGTCTTTTTCATCCAGGTGCCGCCATCGTCCTTGACGATCAGGTTGAGCAACTGGGGTAGTTTCTGGTCCCACAGCTCGACGGTTCTGGCCCCTACCGATACCGGCCAGACCTTGCAGCAGTTGTCCTCGCAGCGCTCGGCAAGGCATGAGAATTCTTTGACGAACTGAAAAGTGCTGACAGCCTGCTGAGCCATGATCGTGTCCTGAACGATGAGATGGCAATGGGTGGCCGGGCCGGGCAAGTGGTTCCCTGGCGCCTCCCTTGAAAGGGCCTGAGGTTTCAGCGAATCGGGGACTGCGTTAGCATGCAGCGCTTGAAAATCAGGCTGTCCAGACCTGTGATGGAAGATCGATGAAAAAGACTGCGTTATTCCTGCTCGCACTGGCGATACACGCGACCGCTCAAGGGGCTGGCGATGCAGAGGCCGGAAAAGCGGTATTTACGCGACTCTGCTCAGGCTGCCACAAGATCGGACCCGGTGCCCGCAGCGCATTTGGCCCACCACTCAACGGCATTATCGGAAGCAAGGCGGGTCAGCACCCTGACTATGTGTACACGGACGCGATGAAAAACTCGGGTATCACCTGGACCCGCGAGCAACTCACCACGTACATCAAGGATCCGGGCGAAGTGGTGCCGGGGACGCGCATGAAGCTGTGGTGGATGGGCAACGACCAGCGCATGGAAGACCTGCTGGAATACCTCGACGCGAACAAATAACGCCGTGAAATGAAAAGCCCCCGAATCACTTCGGGGGCCAGTATTTGTTCTTTCGACTTACTTGTCGGATTCGTAGGGTGGATAGTCGTCCTTGGTGCCGTGCTCCTTGGCAGGCGTTTTTGCGGGCTTGACCGGATCAACCTGCGGATCGCCGGCATCCGGTGATTCGGTATTGAAATCCGGTTTGTCGGTACTGTTGTCGCTTGGCTTGTTGCCAGTCATAGGCGCCTCCATTGGGTTAAAACGTACAACCTGTTCTTCAGAGGCGTAATCACCTCAGGCGTGCCACGGGACTGACGAACGGAGCTGCCACAAACCCTTTGCGACGCGCGTCAGGACTGGTAGCCTTGCGCCACTCATGGAGGATGACGATGAAAAGGCTTTCAATGCTGCTCGCGATTACAGCGGCAGCGGGTTCAGGCACGGCGCACAGCGAGATCTTCAAATGCACCTCGGCGCAGGGCCACGTGAGCTACGCGGCCATTCCATGCGATGGAGCGGCGGAGGTCGCGGTTCAACGGCCCGGTCCGCCAAAAATGCTGCGTCAGGGCGAACCCGTCGACCATGCCCACAAGGTTAACCTGAAGGCCACTGAATACCTGCAAGTCAGCGGCCGCGCCAAGGTCAATGTGTACGAGACTGAAAGCTACAAAGCCTTTCAGAAAAGCCATTTGCCGGCGCCCGATGTGCCCTCTCAATGCCAGAGCCCGCGCTACGACAGTCAATGCTTTGATCCATCGGGCGGCGCTGCATTCGGAAAAGCCGTATCGGGCAATTGAGCCTTACTCGGCCCTGACCTCACTGATCTGAATCACCGGAATCAGGTCCGTGTAGTTGATGATGTCGGCGTTGATCCGCTCCTGGTGCGGTCCCATGCCGGCCTGGAACGCTTCAATCGAGTCGCAGTAGATGTGGCACATGCCGACATAGACCGGCGTGGAGCCCGGCGTTGCACCGCCCAGGCCCTTGTCGACGCTGTAGCGCTTGCAGCGCTCGCCCATCAGGGACTGCACCAGCGGCATGTGCTGGTCGCGATAGTAGTCATGGTCGAACCGGGCACCTTCCTTGTACGGGTACAGCACGCTGACTTTGATCATGTCGATATTCTCCAGGTGGCAGGTAAAATTGTGTTGGGACTCTACCGCGAGACACGCGGCAAAGTGTTATGACAGCACTGGCAGGTATTTCTCCCTTCCCGCACAATCACGCCGTTTGGCCGGACTGCGCTGCAATGAGTTCCGGCCGCCCAGCCAGATCGAGGAAAACAGCATGAACGCTCTTGAGTGGAACGAAGCCGCCCTGGCGAAATATCTGTCGACCCATCCCACGCTCAAAGACGAAATCAGCCAGCTCAGCGCGGCCGAACAGAAGCAGCAGCTTCAGTGGGCTTTTGAGGATGAAGCCGAAAGCCGAGGGATCGAACCCTGGGAACTGGCGCTGGAGTTGATTGCCGAATCGCCTGAACAGCTCAAGCAGATGCGGCTGGAGGCCCATGCGCAGGTCGCCGAAGCTCTGGGCATGGACTGGGACGAGTACTGCGAGCTGAACGATATTCAGGTGTAGCCTGCGTTTCAGCAAAAATGAGTGACCCATCAGTCAGCGCTTTACCTGTTCAGCATGGGTGAGTAACGTCTGCTCACTTCAATAAAAAGGAATCGCGTCATGAGTGATCTGGTCTCGTACCAACTGGACGATGGCATCGCAACGCTGACCCTGAACAATGGCAAGGTCAACGCCATTTCCCCGGACGTCATCGCCGCGTTCAATGCCGCTCTGGATCAGTCCGAGAAGGATCGGGCAGTGGTGATCGTGACCGGCCAGCCCGGCATTCTCTCGGGCGGCTACGACCTGAAAGTCATGACCTCCAGCCCCGAAGCGGCCAGCAGTCTGGTGACTCAGGGTTCGACTCTGGCCCGGCGCATGCTGTCACACCCCTTCCCCATCATTGTCGCCTGCCCGGGCCATGCCATTGCCAAGGGCGCGTTCCTGCTGCTGTCAGCCGATTATCGTATCGGCGTCGAAGGCTCCTTCAATATCGGCCTGAACGAAGTGCAGATCGGCATGACCATGCACCACGCCGGGATCGAACTGGCCCGTGATCGTCTGCGCAGGTCGGCGTTCAACCGCTCGGTGATCAACGCCGAAATCTTCAACCCCGAGGGTGCAATGCAGGCGGGCTTTCTGGATCAGGTGGTCAGCGTCGAAGCCTTGTCCGAGACAGCACGTACGGTTGCCACGCAGTTGAAGAAAATCAATATGAACGCCCACGGGAAAACCAAGCTCAAGAGCCGAAAAGCGTTTCTGGACACCCTGGACGCGGCCATCGAACTGGACAAAAAGAGTTTTATTTAAGGCCACCCGAAAAGCCCGCGATTGCGGGCTTTTTGTTTACCGGCGAACTCATCCGCGTTTGGTTAATCTCATCAGCTACCGCGCATCCCCTCTTGCGCCACAGCCACATTGAAGAAGCGATAGCACCATGGGTCGAGTTGTTGCAGCCGCGGTTTACAGCAAAGGCAAGAAAGTCACGGATATCACACTGGACGAGGGCGCAGCCTGGGCCGCCAAGCCCGGCCACTTTGTCTGGATCGGGCTGGAGCAACCCAATGCCCAGGAACTGACCAGCCTGAAGGAACAGTTCAACCTGCACGAACTGGCGCTGGAAGATGCGATGGAAGTTCACAGCCGCCCGAAGCTTGAGACCTTCGGTGATGCGCTGTTCATCGTCACTTACGCCCCGGTGCGCGACAACGGCAAGTTGCTGTTTATCGAAACCCATATTTTCGCGGGCAAGGGCTACGTCATTACGTCACGCAACGGCCACTCCAAGTCCTATGGACTGGTGCGTCAGCGCTGTGAAGCCCGCCCTCTGTTGCTGGAGCACGGCGAGGACTTCGTGCTGTATGCCTTGCTGGATTTCGTGACCGAAAACTATCAGCCGGTGACCGAAGCCATTCATGCCGAATTGGAGTTGCTGGAGCAGAACGTGCTGGGTGGCGCGTTGCGCGAAGCCGATATTCAGCACATTCACGCCTTGCGTCGCGATCTGCTCAGAATGCGGCGTTACGTGGCACCGATGGTTGAAGTGGGCGAAGAGCTGCAGAAACTCAGCTTCCCCTTCATCGACAAAAATATGCGGCCGTACTTCCGCGACGTCGAGATTCACGTCAAACGGCAAATGGAAGACCTCGGCAACCTGTGCGACATCGCCAGTCAGACTATAGAGATCGGCCTGCTGCTGGAGTCTTCACGGCAAAGCATCGTGCAGCGCAAGTTTGCGGGCTGGGCGGCCATTCTGGCCTTTCCGACGGCAATTGCAGGTATCTATGGGATGAACTTCGAGAACATGCCCGAGCTGACCTGGCACTACGGTTACTTCATCGTGCTCGGCGTGATCGTTGGAGGGTGTTCTGCGCTGTTCGCCAGCTTCAAGCGGTCGGGGTGGTTGTAGCCTGCTGCACCTTGCTTGGCAGTGCGGGCGAAAAAGGTAGGCTGATTTTATCGAACACCACTTAACTCGCTGGACAAATGCAGTTTTTTGGGAGGCACCACCACGTCTTCGACGTAGCGCTGTCGCGCAGCAAACGCCGGGCGTCGTGGGAGCGGACTTGTCCGCGAATGCAGTATTTCAGCCACTGCATATGCGTCGGATGTACCGGCCTTTTCGCGGACAAACGGAACGCCGCCCGGTCCGCTCCCACAAAATCGAGTTCCTTCAGTGGGTTACAGGTTGTTTGATAAGAGGCGGCTTGCCGGCGATGCGGTATCACAGGCCGCCTGTCAGCGACTGACCGGACGCCATCGCCGGCAAGCCGCCTCCCACAGTCCGGTGTTTGCTAAGCAACAGCGCTAAGCCGAAGACGTGTGGGCCGTCCACAGACAGCGCTGATCCGGAACCGGACCCATCACACCGCCGCCCCATCCGGCTTGTGCGCCACGAAGCGCATCATCCATTCGGCTACCGTCACGCCATGGTGGTCGTGATCGAGACTGGCGACGCCCTTCTGATAGATCTGCTCGCCCAACGACTCCTGACGGATATCAAGCAGGGTTCGCGAGTAATCGTGAATGAATTCGGGATGCCCTTGGAAACACAGCACCTGATGGTTGATGTGGTACGCCGCAAACGGGCAGAAGTCGCTGGAAGCGATCACCGTGGCGTTGTCGGGCAAGGTAGTGACCTGATCCTGATGACTGATCAGCAGGGTCAGCTTGTCCATTGCCGGTGTCATCCAGGGCGTGGCGGGTGCCAGTTGGTAATGATGAATACCCACGCCCCAGCCTTGCACCGCCCGCTCGGTCTTGCCGCCCAGCAACAGGGCCAGCAACTGATGACCGAAGCACACACCCAACAGCTTGTCGCCGCGCTCGTACAGCTTGAGCAAATACGCTTTCAGCACCTGAATCCATGGATCACTGCCAAACGAATCGGCTTTGCTGCCGGTCACCAGATAGGCGTCGAAGCTGGCGCTCTCGGGTGGATAAACGCCCTGCATCACGTTATAGACTTCAAACTCTGCAGCAATCGGCTGGCGCGCGAACAGCAACTCGAACATGTGTCCGTAACCTTGGTACTGCTCGACCAGCTCCGGTCGCAGGATGTCGGTTTCCAGAATGCAGATGCGTAGCGGCATATAAAGGGACCTGAAACAGTGATGGGCGACAGCGCACGCGGGCAGCCTGCCTTGATGGCTGATGCAAATCAAGCGGCGCTTCGCAAACCTGACGACAACTGAAACGCTACAGCCAAGCGTAAAGCCAGAAAATGTCTACGCACCTCGTTTACTAGAACCGAATTGCTGTGGCGCCGCTCGCAGATGATGTAAGAGATTTCCGAGCCGGACGAACGGTAAAAAGACCAGTATCTGGCCTGAGGCGTCTAGTTAAGGGCTATAGGCCAGCGAGCGCATGCACTGATAACCGTTTGCTCAAAATAACACCTGTTTAAATTCCCAACGGATCTAAAGCATCGGGCACGCGACCTCTAAGGTTAAG
Source organism: Pseudomonas viridiflava (assembly GCF_900184295.1). Lineage (NCBI taxonomy): Bacteria > Pseudomonadati > Pseudomonadota > Gammaproteobacteria > Pseudomonadales > Pseudomonadaceae > Pseudomonas > Pseudomonas viridiflava. The sequence goes on along the minus strand of NZ_LT855380.1, from coordinate 1,999,127 downwards.
TCTGTAACAGGACGACGCGATAAAAACAGTTCCGCGTCAGGTTGCGGTCACTTGATCGAACCCGCCTGTTCAACCGCTAAACCTTTGCCAGCTGCCGTATTACCGCTCATGTATCGGTCAGCTTTTGTCGCTCGGGAATAACAACAAAAGGCAGTCAGCCATGTTTAAACATTCGAAAGTACGTCAGGCGGGTCTTATCGTCTTCGCCACCACTCTTTTATTGATCTTGCCGAACCTGAACAGGCTGTTCGGCTAGTCAACTTGCGCTATCGAACTGCGCGCAACTATGCCACTCTTCCCACTCGAATGAAGGGAGAAAGGCTCATGCGCCAATGGATCGCGTTGTTCATTGCCCTGACAGGCAGCTTCGCCGCACAGGCGGGCGATGTGGATCAGGCCGCGGCCGTTGCGGCGTTGAAGGAAGGCAAGCTGGCCATGGATGTCCGCAGCCAGACCGATTACGACGCAGGCACTGTGCTCAACGCCGTACGCGTTGATCAGGTACGGCTGGTGAACCAGATGAAGCTGGTGCTCAACGACCGCAACGCCGTGTTCGTGATTTTCAGCAGTTCCAACGAGAAAGCCAGCAAAGCCCAGGACAAGCTCATGAAAGCGGGTTATTACAGCGTGATCAACGGCGGCAACTACGAAGAGTTGCACAACGCGCTGTATGACATTACGGACGACCCGGCGGAATAATATTCAAATGCGTGAATACATCCGGGAAAACATCAGACAGGGCACGTTTATGAGTGCGCTGCCTGATATGAGGATCGGACTTGCACGGTTATTGATGTTGCGCCTGGCCCTGAACCCTTGCCTTGGTCTTCGGCACACTCACCATCGGCGACACCACCACCTTGGCGTGCATCTGCTCTGCCCCGCCTCCACGCCGCATCCCGCGTACCGGACACGCATCGAGATAGTCCAGACCGACGGCCAGTTTCAAATGGCGCTCGGGAATAGCCAGTTGATTGGTCACGTCGAAGCTATACCACGCATCATCGATCCAGGCTTCGGCCCATGCATGGCTGGACAGGTGATCGCTGTCTTCGCTGCACAGGTAACCCGAAACATAACGCGCTGGCACACCCAGGGTCCGGGCGCAGGCCAGAAACGCATGCGTGTGGTCCTGGCAGACGCCTGAGCGTCCGGCAAATGCCTTCGCCGCGCTGGTATCGACTTCCGTCGCGCCCTGCGTGTACGTCATGTGCTGATTCAATGCCTGCATCAGGTCGATCAGTGCGGTCCGGTCGATACGCTTGCCACACTGAGCGGCCGCGAAGCTGCGAATGGCCTCATCCGGCTCGGTCAGGCGCGTCACGCGCAGGAACGGCAGCGGCGACTGGCTTTCGTGCTCGGCTTCGCACGTCGCGTCGATTTCGACCTGTCCGCGCGCGCCGATGATGATCGATTCATGAGGTTCTTCAAGGCTCAGCACATGCAGAATATTGCCGAACGGATCGACTTGCGCCCGCGCTTCGCGTGGCAGCGTCAATTGCCAGCTGAGCACCTTCTGACGCTCGCTGTCGTGGGGAGTCAGGCGCAGGTACTGGATACTGGAACGCACCTGATCATCATAGTGATAGGTGGTTTCGTGGCTAATTGAGAGTCTCATGCAGCCTCCAGGTACGAAGTGTGGATAGCATCACCCAGTTGGGCGAGCATCGGGATGAATTCGTTCAGCCACTCGTGCAGGCCCTCATCCAGGATCTCGTCGATGCTGGTATAGCGCAGGCGTGCATCCATCTCGGCCGCCATGCGCTGCGCAGGTCTGCCGTTGACGCCGGGCAGACTGGCAAGAATCAGGTCCATCTCTTCCAGGCAGGCACGCAACGAGCGCGGAATGTCGGCGCGTAGCAGCAACAGTTCGGCCACCTGACGGGCGCCCGGCGCGTCGCGATACACCTCGGTATACGCCTCGAACGACGACAACGCACGCAACAACGCACTCCACTGGTAATAACCGGCAGCGGAATTGTCGGCGGCGGCGTTGGCCTGAGGCCCACGCAGTTCGAGCATTTCATAACGCGCGTCGAGCATGCGCATGGTGTTGTCGGCGCGCTCGATGAAGGTCCCGAGGCGAATGAAACGGAACGCGTCGTTGCGCATGATGGTGCCGTAGGTTGCGCCGCGAAACAGGTGAGAACGCTCCTTGACCCACTCACAGAAACGGCTCATGCCGTAACGCGTCAGCCCCTGCTGGGCAATGCCACGAATTTCCAGCCAGGTGGAGTTGATGTTCTCCCACATGTCGGCGGTGATCCGACCGCGCACCGCATGAGCACTGGCGCGTGCAGCGCCCAGGCAGCTGTAGATGCTGGCCGGGTTGCTCGCATCCAGCGCGAAAAAATGCAGCATGCGCTCGGCGTGCAACTCGCCATGGCGCTCGATGTAGGTTTCCAGCGTACCGGTGATCAACAACGGCATGGCTATCTCATCCAGCCCGTCGCCACGCCCGTCCTGGGGCATCAGCGACAGCGAATAGCTCACGTCCAGCATTCGGGCGAGGTTCTCCGCTCGCTCCAGGTAACGCGACATCCAGAAAAGATCCGAGGCAGTTCTACTTAACATTGGCAGGCATCCTTAATCCTCGACCACCCAGGTGTCTTTGGTTCCGCCGCCCTGCGACGAATTCACCACCAGCGAGCCTTCACGCAAGGCCACTCGGGTGAGGCCGCCAGGCACGACGCGGGTTTCACGACCGGACAGAACAAAGGGGCGCAAATCGATATGGCGCGGGGCGATGCCGTTCTCGACAAACGTCGGACAGGTCGACAGGCACAGTGTCGGTTGAGCGATATACGCATGCGGCTTGGCTTTGAGACGCGCACGGAAGGCTTCGATCTCGGCAGCCGTGGCGGCAGGCCCGACCAGCATTCCGTAACCGCCGGAACCCTGGGTTTCCTTGACGACAAGGTCTTTCAGGTTAGCCAGTACGTGGGACAACTCTTCGGGCTTGCGGCATTGCCAGGTCGGTACGTTCTTGAGGATCGGCTCTTCGTCCAGATAGAAACGAATCATGTCGGTGACATACGGATACACCGACTTGTCGTCCGCAACCCCGGTGCCGATGGCGTTGGCCAGCACCACGTTGCCGGAGCGATAGGCCGCCAGCAGACCGGGCACGCCCAGCATCGAATCAGGGTTGAAGGCCAGCGGATCAAGGAATGCATCGTCCAGGCGACGGTAGATCACATCAACGGCCTTGGGGCCGTCGGTGGTGCGCATGAAGACGCGATCGTCACGCACGAACAGATCGGCACCCTCGACCAGCTCGACGCCCATCTCGCGCGCCAGGAAAGCATGTTCGAAGAACGCGCTGTTGAAGCGACCGGGCGTCAGCACCACAACGCTGGGGTTATCCAGAGGGCTGGAGCTTTTCAGCGTATCGAGCAGCAGGTTCGGGTAATGATCGATGGGCGCGATGCGCTGCGCCGCGAACAGCTCGGGGAACAGGCGCATCATCATCTTGCGGTCTTCGAGCATATAGCTCACGCCGCTGGGCGTGCGCAGGTTGTCTTCGAGCACGTAATAAGTGCCATCGCCATCACGGACCAGATCGACGCCGGAGATGTGCGAGTACAGGTCGCGGTGCAGATTCAGACCCTGCATCGCCAGCTGATATTGCTCGTTGGCCAGCACCTGTTCGGCAGGAATGATCCCGGCCTTGATGATGCGTTGGTCATGGTAGAGGTCGGCAAGGAACATGTTCAGCGCCTTGACACGCTGAATGCAGCCCCGCTCCACGACCCGCCACTCGCTGGCCGGAATGCTGCGCGGAATGGTATCGAACGGAATCAACCGCTCGGTGCCTTGCTCGTCACCGTAGAGCGTGAACGTGATCCCGGCGCGATGAAACAGCAGATCGGCTTCACGCCTGCGTTGAGCCAGAAGCTCAGGGGGCGTATCGCCCAACCAGCGGGCGAATTCCCGATAGTGCGGGCGGACCAGACCGCCAGCATCGTACATCTCGTCATAAAAGGTGCGGATCATGCCGTACTCCTTGTCACCATGGACACCTTAGGCTTCGCAAGGCCCGTGCCACCGGCATAAACGCTTAAATATCAATAGGTTATATATAAACCCTGCGGGCCGCGCACCATTCCTGTGCGCTAAATGCCCCAGCTACCTCTCGCATGCGTCATTCGGAAGCGTCTTTGCGCCGCGAAATCTATGACCAGCATAGTCAGAGTTGATTTCCGAACACGATATTAGTTCGCCATAATCGCCAGCAACCGAGCAAACAGGGCATCAAACGTCGCTTTTGCCCTGAACCCCATTTCTCAGCGAGCGCCACGCATCATGACGCGTTCCTGACCGGACTTCCCTTTGAGCCACTCTCTTGAGTGGCTTTTTTTTGCGCACGGATAACCTGTTCGGGCTTTACGTGGTCCTGGCGAGCACGCTATTCGTGAACAGCACTTGCGCGAGATTCCCTGACCCCGAAAACAAAACCGGCCGCCCCGGCAGATTTCTCCAGGTCGGCCGATCAGCACGCAGGTATCAATCGCAATTGCAGCGGATCAGGCGTGCAGCCTCCTGATCTCCTGTTTCACCCCCCAGCCTTCAACCTCCCCGTCCATTGGCGAAATGGCCATTTGAAAGTCTTGCTCGAAGTCACCGATACCGTCATAGGTGGCGTACATCACTTTGCTCAACTGCAAATGCCAGGCACCGTCATCGCGTACATTGATCTGTGTATTGAGGGACTCACCACGAAATTTTTCTGCAGCCTGCCGCGCCCGTTCCTCGTCGGGAAAAATGGCATAGAACTCGATGGGGTGAATTCGCGCGAAGTCAAAACCGCCTTCTTTCATGCGGCGCAGTACGTTACTGCTGATGTCCTCTTGATAGGCTGTGCTCATGAAACGTCCTCCTATGCAACGATAGATAGAGTTTCAACTCTTCCCGAGTGGCCATCGAGAAGATGGCCAGCGCACGGCAGTTACTCCGACGTGGGGAATCAAGCATGTAGCTGACCGGACCTGGAACGGGCCGGAGATGGACCTGTGTCAGAGGCCGTCTTCACGACCTCATTTGCAGAGTAGACCCATCGGGGGGACATTGCCAAGTGGTTGGCGCAACAAGATTTTTTGCAGTGAAGGATCAGCTCGCTTCTGTGATGGAAATGATCTGGACACTGTTATGGTCCTTGAGTGTCTTGACGGTCGGCTCATCGGTTCGACCTTCCAGGTCATTGAGATCCAACTCATCCGTGACGGGATATAAATCCTTGCGCAACAGACGTGCAGCATCCTCTTCGCTGGGGCGTTCCTGCCACTGCACTTCCCGACGCTGCTGCACACCATCCTTGTCCAGATACAAAATGGCCCACTGTTTCATCAATGCCTCCAGAATAAGCAAGCCAGGCACTCTGACTTACCTACTCTGGACCTTTCACCGCCTCCATTCGTTCCAATGGATTGCGCACAGCAAACGGACTCAAACGGATAACAAAAAGGCCCTCGCATTGGATGCCGAGGGCCTTTTCATTGCTGAAACGGTCAACTGCGTGTCCTGCCCGATTGATACCGGGCAGGACGACATCAGTCAGTTTCTGTTCTTGCTGGCTTCCACGCCTGCAGTGTTGTCCAGCAGGCTCTTGGTCGCGGTTTGCAGGAAGCTCTCCAGCTTGCGCTTGAGCTCCTCGGTGTCCGGCGCATCGGGTACTTCTTCCGCGTGCGGCGTGGCACCCAGGGTGTACGTCAGCAGCTTGGCCGGCATTTCGGTCGGTTCGATCAGAATGCGGTTGCCGCTGATGATTGCCACCACCTGCTCGCTGCCCGACGGCTTGATCACGCCAAAGCCCTTGTCGCCTTCCGGCAGGTTGAGCAGATCGCGTCCCCAGCACTGGTTACGTGTCTGACCACCCAGACGGCCCATGATGGTCGGTACGACGTCCACCTGGGTGCCGACGATGCTGCTGCGCTGGCCGAACTTTTCCTGCACGCCCGGACCGATCAGCAACATCGGCACATTGAAGCGACCGAGGTCCATTTCTGTCAGCTGACGGTTGTTGCCGAAACCGTGGTCACCCAGTACGACGAACAGGGTGTTCTTGAAGTAAGGCTCTTTCTTGGCCTTCTCGAAGAACTGGCCCAGCGCCCAGTCGGAATAACGCATGGCGGTCAAATGCTCGTCCAGCGAACCGTGGCCGGTCACACGCTCGACCGGCAGGTTTTCCGGCAACGCGTAAGGGGTGTGGTTGGACAGGGTCTGCAGCAGCGCATAGAACGGCTTGCCGTCCTGACGCGCCTTCAGTTCCTGAGCGCCCCGGTCGAACATGTCCTGGTCGGAAACGCCCCAGGTCGGATCGGAGAACACTGGGTTGACGAAGTCGTCACGGCCAACAAAGTTGGTCATGCCCTGGTTACTGAAAAAGCCCGACTGGTTGTCCCAGGCAAAGTTGCCGTTGTAAACGTAGACGTCATCGTAGTTGCGACCCGCGCTCAACAGCTGCGGAAGGCCCGACAGCTTGTGGCTGCCTTCCGGCGTCTGCATCAGGTATTCGAAACCTGGCAGGTTCGGGAAGCAGGCCATGGTGGCGAACATACCCTGGTGGGTGTGGGTGCCGTTGGAGAAGAAATGATCGAACAGCAGGCCTTCCTTGGACAGTCTGTCGAAGTTCGGCGTGATATTTGCATCGCTGCCCAGCGCACCGACCGAGTGACCGGCAAAGCTCTCCATCAGGATCACGACCACATTGCGGATCGGCAGGGTGTTTTCCGCAGGCGGCGTGAAGTCACGGCGTACTGCAGCAATGTCCGGCTCGACCAGCTTGTCATGGGAGGTCAGCAACATATCGCGTACGGTCTGTTGTGCGTCGGCCTGTGGCAGCGTGGCTTTCCAGATGTTGTCGCGATCTTCGGACATGCGGCTTTTGGCAGCCGTGATCAGGGTCAGCGTGCCGTTGAGGCCCAACTGGTTGGCGAAGTTCGATTCGGTGGTGTACGCATCACCCCAACGCAGCGGCGGGCCCTGGCGCAGGGTGCCACGGGCGCAGATCACGGCAACGATCAGGACCAGGAAGAACACGCCTATGCGCATGTACCATGGCGCGATGGAGCGCGTGCCAGCGCCACCGCCCGACAGTGCATTGCGCGGCCGCGTCACACGGTCGATGCCCTTGAACACCAGACTCAACAGCCAGGTGACCACGGCCCACGCCAGCAGATAGCGCACCACCGGAAAGCCGTACCAGAGCATGCTCAGAACGGTCTTCGGGTCTTCCTTGACGTACTGGAACACCAAGCCGTTCAGGCGTTGATGGAATTCACGGTAGAAGTCCATTTCCATCAGGCCAAAGAACAGCGTGATGCTGCCGACCAGGGTCAGCCAGAACCGGAAGAAGCCGCGTGCCGCCATGGCCCGAGCGCTGAACAGCGACAGCATCAGCGGGATCAGCAGATACACCGTCAGACGCAGGTCGAAACGCATGCCGTTGAACAGCGCCTCAATGAAGGTCGACGCGGGCGTATCGCCAATCATCTCGCGGTTGTAGACCAGCAGACCGATACGCAGCAGCGTGTACATCACCATCAGGGCCAGGCCACTGAGCAATGTATAAGCCAGATGCGATTTGACGGTCGGGTTTTGCAGGCGGGACAAGGCTTGCCGATGAATCTGGGCGTCCGTTTTGGCCATGGTTGTCAGGATCCGGTGGATTCAGGGTTGGGTTCAGGCGTGCGACACCAGCGCTCCAACGAGTGGGCGGCAGGCTGCAAGGGGGGCAGATAGTACTTGATCGACAGGTATTTGGCGCTCGTTCAGCGCGTCTCGTTCAGCGACAGAGACTATCTGCGGGTTCAGCGTCGCGCGCAATTCTGGGCCGGGGGGTGTGAAAATTTTGTCGCGCCCCGCCATACGGCAGGACGTTTCAGGCGTTCAGGCCCGAAACGTCGGACACCGGACTCAGTCGTTGCTTGGCTTCTTGATGGCGCTGAGCACGTACTGCGGCAGCGCGAACGCGCCGATATGCACTTCAGGGTTGTAATAACGCGTAACAATACCGCTGCCAGCGAAGCGCTGGCGCAGGGTTTCCAGCGGCAGCTTGCGGTACGCCTTGTCGGTCGCGCCCCAGGCAAAGGTCATGGCGCCGCCGATGTAGGTCGGAATGGCGGCCTGATAGAAATGCCAGTCGGCGAACAGGCCGTTCATGCGCCCGGCCGTGGTCTGTACGCCACTGAGCTGCATGAAAGGTGTGCCGTTCTGAGTAACCAGAATGCCACCCTCGTTCAGGCAGCGATGGCATGCCTGATAGAAGTTTTCCGAAAACAGCACCTCTCCCGGACCGATCGGGTCAGTGGAGTCGGAGATGATCACATCGAACTTCTCTTCGGTGGTCGCAACGAAACGCATGCCGTCGTCGATCACCAGATTCAGACGCGAATCCTCGAAAGCGCCGTTGGAGTGAGTCGGCAGGAATTCCTTGCACATCTCGACGACTGTGCCGTCGATCTCGACCATGGTGATGTGCTCGACCGTCGAGTGCTTGGCCACTTCACGCAGCATGCCGCCGTCGCCGCCGCCAATGATCAGCACACGCTTGGCTGCACCATGCGCCAGGATTGGCACGTGGGTGAGCATTTCGTGGTAGATGAACTCGTCGGCCTCGGTGGTCTGAATCACGCCGTCTAGCGCCATGACACGGCCCATGCGCGGGTTCTGGAAAATCACCAGGTGCTGGTGATCGGTGCGCACTTCGTGCAGCATTTTTTCGATACGAAAGCGCTGGCCGTAGCCTTCGTACAACGTTTCCTGATAATCACTCATGGGTAAGCTCCCGAAAAAGACAGATGACAGGACGGCCGACCGCCCGCAACAAAGGCGCGCATTCTACGTCGCCGAACATGACAGGTCGAACCTCTGTGCTCACAGCCCGCCATACACGTACCGCCCTGCCCGTCCCTGAAAGCAAAAAACGCCTGATTACTCACGTAATCAAGCGTCTTTGATCCGACCTGAGTAACGTCAGATACGCACGTTGCCACGCGGACCCGCGATGGCCCAGATGATCAGCCCCAATACAGGCAGCAGCACAATCAGCAGGATCCAGAGAATCTTTGCCCCGGTTTCCGAGCCGCTCTTCAACACGTTGATGATGGCCCAGATATCGAGCGCGAGGATGATCAAGCCGACCAGACCGTTGAATGTGGAACCCATGGTGTTGCCCCTGATTGAATACTGACACTTCTAGGATGATCGTGCCCTTCGGGGGTTCCATTGAACCAACGGCATATTTTCAGGCTCCGAATTCAGCAACCTGTTTGATCCTGTTCAGCTCATGACTCTGGCGATCGGCCTACAGCAAAAGGTAACACTCTGCATGCAACCTTCCGCGCACCCAAGAACCCTGCGGGCGACCTGGCTCGCCCAGCTTCAAAGCAGCCCACTGGTGAGCCTGGGCTTTATATTCGCTTCTGTGATCGTCGTGATTCTCGGCGCCATAAGCCTCTATAACGCCTTTTTCGGCACCAGCCAGACCAACTTCAATTACGCCCTGCTGGGCGGCACCGCCGGTTTCGCCGCGACGGCGCTCGGCGCGATCATGGCGGTTGCTTTCCTCAATGTGGCGCAGCGCACTCAGGACATCATGCTGGGTTTCGCGGCCGGGATGATGCTGGCGGCCAGCTCCTTCTCGCTGATTCTGCCGGGGCTGGAAGCCGCTCGGGAAATCACCGGCACCGGCCCATTCGCGGCAGCGACCGTTGTCACGGGTCTGGCGCTGGGCGTGCTGCTGATGCTCGGCCTGGACCGGTTCACCCCGCACGAGCACGAGAGCGTAGGCCGTCAGGGACCGCATTCGGAACGTATCAATCGGGTCTGGCTGTTCGTGCTGGCGATAACCCTGCATAACCTGCCGGAAGGCATGGCAATAGGGGTGAGCTTCGCAGGCGGCAACATGAACGTCGGCCTGCCACTGACCACGGCCATCGCCATTCAGGACATTCCGGAAGGACTGGCGATAGCGCTGGCATTGAGAGCGACGGGGCTTTCATCCTTCAAGGCCATGATGGTTGCCATTGGCTCCGGCCTGATGGAGCCCCTGGGCGCATTGATAGGACTGGGCATTTCCAGCGGCTTCGCCATTGCCTACCCGCTGAGCATGGGTCTGGCGGCGGGTGCGATGATTTTCGTGGTGTCACACGAAGTCATCCCGGAAACCCACCGCAACGGTCACCAGACGTCGGCGACGCTGGGCTTGATGGGCGGATTTGCAGTGATGATGTTTCTGGATACCGCGCTCGGCTGATTAGCCGCGCAATGCCTGCAACGAAGGCGCGGCATGAATGCCCGCCGCTGCTGCCAGCTCCAGTACACGTGCTTCATCGTTGCCGTAGACCAGCACCGCCTGCAGCTCATCGTCCAGCGGCTGGCTGAAATCCATCAGGGTGTAGCCGCCCATTTCCTTGTTCATGCTGCTCAGCTGGATCTGGATGCGATTGAGCGCCACCAGCGGCTCGACCTTGGTCAATTGTTTCGACTTGATGTTGAACGTCACATCCTTGCCAAACGACTGGACGATCTGCTCAAACAGGTCCGCATAGGTGTCGGCCTGAAACAGGACCGTCTCCGGCAGACTGCCGACCACGACCCACTCACCCAACGGGATGGGAAAGGTGTCGTCGTAATTGATATCAGGATTGGCGCTCAGAAAAACCTGCGGGTCGGCATAGGCCTGGGCGGCTTCGTCAGCCACGCGCAGGATCTCGTCGTCGCCCATGCACCCCGAACTGATTTTGCTGATTAATTCGGCGAGAGCGTCTTTCATGAGGGACATCCTGATAGCGGGCAAAAAAAGAGGCGCGAAGGATAACGGGAAATCCTTCGCACCTCTATGCCTTCAGGCCGATCACAGCCACAGGGCCGAATCAGACCGGCTGAACACCCAGATTGATCAGTTGCTCTGCGGTCCCCGTGGCGCCCATTGTCTGGGCGGCTGCGAGCGCGTTCACACCTTTGGCATCGCGGACATGCGGATCAGCGCCCTTGCTGATCAGGTAGTCGACGATTTCCATCCGGTTGAACATCGCCGCCATCATCAGCGCAGTGCGACCATCGGCAGACGCGCCTTCCACTTCAGCGCCGTTTTCCACCAGCAGTTTCACCACCGCAAGGTCGCCCTTGAAGGCCGCGCCTGCAATCGGGCTCTGTCCATTGTCGTTGCGAATTTCCGGGTTGGCCTTGTGCTCGAGCAGTACACGAACCGCATCAAGGTGGCCGTGATAGCTGGCCAGCATCAGCAAGGTGTCGCCCTTGTGGTTGCGCAGGTCTGCAGGAAGGCCTTTTTTCAGCAGACGCTCCAGCATCACCGCATCGCCCTGACGCGCAACATTGAATACCTGTTCAGCGAACTCGGCAGTCTCTTCGTCAGTCATAGTCTTCGGTTGACTGGTATTTGAATCGGTCATCACTAACTCCTTGGCGCACGGTCATCCGGGAATCCGATGTACCCGGCAGCGGTAAACACACTGACCGCAAGTCTTGCCAGCTGTTCGATCAGGGTCAAGCCATGCCCTCGATTGAAAAAATACCGACTTGGTCCGCATTCCAGCCATTTGGTTCCCCGCAAACGGCAAAATGCAGGATGCCCGATAGACTTTCATGCAAAATGCACGAACCCTCTAAAATGACGTTACTTTAACTCGTTGATTTTAAAGGGAAAAAATTCATGGCAAATGTGGCACAGACACTGCACTAGTACTTCCAAGCTTGTTATCCCATGAGCAATGGAGCCGCTAGACATGACTTTTATTCAAGAAAAATTCGCTTCCGTATTTTCCGACTACACCGTGACCACCCAGCCTCGTCCTGACGGCGGCGTGTTGTTGTCGCTGCGCAACGATGAAGGCAAACAGATCCGTCGCTCCGTGTCTTATGCACAACTGCACACTCCGGTTCAGCTGGAATGGGTAATCAGCGCAATCCGTCGCGACCTGGCCGCACAAGCCAGCGATCTGCCGGCCATCTCGATGCTGCAAAGCCAGCACCGCTTCGATCTGCCGACTTATCACACGCGCTAAAGTTTTCGCGTCACCGAACCTGGTGGCGCCGTTGTACGCTCTCTCATCCCTTGTTCGCCGCGATTACATTTTTGTTCTCGCGGCTTTTTTTTGCCTGTCTGGTTTTAATTGTCAGGTAATGAATCCGCGACACAACGCCTCCCCCACCGCCTGCGCACGATTGGCGACACCCAGTTTGGAATAGATGGTCTTCAGGTGAAATTTCACAGTGGCTTCTGAAATCTCCTTGATCATCGAGATTTCCCAGGCCGTCTTTCCGTCTCTGGCCCACTGCAGAATCTCCAGCTCTTTTTGGGTAAGCCCCCTGGAGCTGAACTGAATGCCGCGGCCGACCCTATGCAACACAGGTACCAGACTGGTGATCAGGTATTTGTCACCTTGGGTGGTATTACGCTTCAGTCCCGCCAATGTGAAGATCGACGTCACGCCATCAACGCCCCGGCAGTGGCTGGTGTAGCCATATGAAATCGCCGGTGCGAGGTCGCAGGCACTGAGTGTTTCTTCATACCAGGCGGGCGGAAGATAATGCCTGATCGCATCGTCCCATTCCAGAAACCCGAGGTTGTTGCGGTAATGACGCACCACCGGATCATGGGAAATCATCTGCTGACGACGATAGGCTTCGCCCCACACGTCATCGACGTTGGACGTCACGAACGTCAGCAGTTGTACACCCTTGAACTGGTAGAACATGGCCCGCTCACAGCGGCACTCCTGCCTCAGCCATCGAAGCGCATTCTCGATAGCTGTCTGCCCATCGATTTCAGTGATCGTACTGACCATCTGCTCTATCAATAAACCCATTGTTGCGTTGTCCGTCATGGCACTGCACATCGCCGTCGCTCCCTCCCTGCCCTGCTCGAGTAAACCAGTGGCATTCGCTCGATGAGGGATTCGAAAACGCGAAACTTACACGACTGACCGTGCTTGAAAACAACGCCTTAAACAAACAGGATTAACGCACTCACAGACAGGCAGCGTCCCACTCAAAAGCAGGACGCTGCTGACAGAAATCGCTGGTAACAGCGTTCGAGAAAGGATTTTTACCAGGCAGTCGGGTCGATCAATGCGAAGCTGGATACGTTTTCATGACCTGCCAGAACGCCTTCGGCGCGCACCAGACCACAGGTCGCCATGCCGGCATCTCGTGCGGCATCCAACTCTTCGACGATATCCGACAGAAACAGAATCTTGCCCGCCTCGCAGCCAATGGCTTGCGTGATGGTGCGGTAGGACTGCGCCTCGCGCTTGGGGCCGGACGTGGTGTCGAAATAACCACTGAACAGACCGGAAAGATCACCCGCCTCGGAGCAACCGAAGATCAATTGCTGAGCCTGAATCGAGCCCGAGGAATAGACATACAGCCTGTAACCCTCGGTGTGCCAGCGCTTCAGAGCCTCGACGGCGTCCGGGTACACATGCCCTTTCAACTGACCGGCGTTGTAGCCCTGCTCCCAGACCATGCCTTGCAGTGCCTTGAGTGGCGTGGCCTTGCGATCCTCGGCAATCCACTGCAAGAGAATCTCGACGACTCGTTCGACATTGGCCTGCGGCTCGCCACTGTCGGCACGCACGGCCTGCAATTGCTCTGCGACCGCAGGCTTGTCAGCGTTCTGGCGAACGAAGTCCGGCAAGTGCTGCCTGGCGAACGGGAACAGCACGTCGAACACGAAACTCACCGCACTGGTGGTGCCTTCGATATCCGTGAGGATGGCTTTGATGGACATCAGGGTCTGGCTCCTTTGAAGCGATACATAAGCAAACGGCGGACGGGTCAGTCTTCAAGCCTTGGGAAACGGCCTGCGATGTCTTCACCGGTGAAGTTCGCGACCCAGCCTTCAGGGTTATTGAACAGGCGGATGGCGACGAAGTGCGGATTTTCACCCATGTCGAACCAGTGCTTCGTTCCGGCAGGTACGGAAATCAGGTCGTTCTTCTCGCACAGCACGGCGTAGACGTAATCTTCGATGTGCAGCGTGAACAGGCCTCGCCCGGCTACGAAGAAGCGCACTTCATCTTCGCCATGACGATGCTCTTCAAGAAACTTCGCACGCAATTCGGCTTTTTGCGGGTGATCGCTATTGAGGCTGATGACGTCAACGGTCACGTAGCCGTGCTCGGTCATCAGCGCATCGATCTGGCTGCGGTAGGCGTGGATGACATCTTCCTGGGAGGCGCCCGGCGTGATTGGCGTCGCAGCTTCCCAACGCGCAAACGAAACGCCCTGCTCGGCCAGGGTCGAGGTGATGTCTTCCAGGTGGGTCAGTACCTTGTTGGGCACCTCAGGACTTGAAACGTGGTAAACGGACAGGCTGCTCATGGCATTGAATCCTCGGCTTGGGCTTGGCAAGGCCTTCCGGCTTTTACAGGCCGGTCAGGCATACGCACGTGTTTAACGCGTGGCGGTCAACGGTTCAAGACCGTGCGCATCTTCAGTTCGCATTCAAACAGAAATTCGAATGCCTCGATCTGACGCAGTGCATCGCTCATCTGCGCGCCCCAGGTATAGAGCCCGTGGCCGCGTATCAGGTAACCGGCGCAGTCCGGATGGGCATCGAGCCAGGGCTGCACCTTCGCGGCCAGCCGGGCAATGTCCTGATCATTGTCGAAAATCGGCACCACCACTTGCGATTCATGAGTGGCCACGCCCTGAAAGGCTTTCTGCAGTTCGTAGTCCTCGAACACCAGATGATCGGCATCGGTCAGCCTGGACAGTACGGTCGCGTTCACGGAATGCGTGTGCAATACGGCACCGACCTGCGGCCTGCAGCTGTACAGCTGGGTGTGCAGCAGCGTTTCAGCCGATGGCTTCTTGCCTGGTTCCAGGCTGTTGCCGTGCAGATCGGTGGCCAGCACATCGTCGATACCCAACTGGCCCTTGTGCTTGCCGGACACCGTCAGCAGTGCCTCGCTGGCCGACAGCCGGACCGAGTAGTTGCTGCTGGTGGCAGGCGACCAGCCACGGCCATACAGAAACCGGCCGGCTTCGATGATCTGCTGTGCCAAGTGTTCGCGGGTCATACACCTTCCTCTTTCCTGGGTGTGACAATCATGATGGCTGCGGCCAGTGCCGCAAGGCTGGCGATGGCAAAGGTCCAGAATGGTCCCAGCGCAGTCCAGCTATAACCTGAGTACAACGCGCCGAATGCCCCGCCGACGCCGGACAGTGCGGCATACAGCGCCTGCCCCTGACCTTGCTGACGTGGACCGAAGCTACGTTGCACGAAATGGATGGCAGCGGCGTGAAAGCTGCCGAACGTCGCGGCGTGCATCACCTGAGCAACCAGCAAGACCAGCAAATGCTCGGCAAATGCGCCCAGCAGCAGCCAGCGCACCGCCGCCAGCAGAAAACTGGCCAGCAACACCTGACGCACGGAAAGACGCTGCAGAACACGGCTCATCACCATGAACATCAACACTTCCGCCACCACGCCCACTGACCACAGCACACCGATCAGGCTGCGACTGTAGCCCAGTGCCTCAAGGTGCAGGGTCAGAAACGTGTAATACGGGCCATGGCTGAGCAGCATCAGCGCGACACTGAGGTAGAACGCCAGCACGCCAGGGCGTGACACCTGCCGGAGAAAGCCGCCCTCGTCCGACGGCCTCGATGAAACAGCTGGCTGCGCATTGGGCACCCACCAGCTACTGATCGCGATGCCGGCCATGACCATCAGAAGCATGTGAGGGAACAGGTCCAGGCTGAACCATTCGAGCAATCGCCCGAGCACCACCACCGCCAGAATGAAGCCGATCGAGCCCCACAGGCGGATCTGGCTGTACCGGGCAGTCTGACCTTGCAGGTGAGCGAGGGTAATCACCTCGAACTGCGGCAGAATCGCATGCCAGAAGAACGCGTACAGGGCCATGACCATCGCCAGCCAGGCATAGCTGTGATCCAGCAGGATGAGCGAGAACGCCAGCAGCGTGCAGACCGCGCCAAAGCGCACGATGGCCAGTCGCCGTCCGGTGTAATCGCCGAGCCAGCCCCAGAGGTTGGGCGCCACGCATCGCATCAGCATGGGAATGGCGATCAGCTCGCCAATCCGCGCGCTGGAAAACCCCAGATGATGCAGATACAGCGCCATGAACGGCGCGGACGAGCCGAGCAAGGCGAAGTAACACAGATAGAAACCGGACAGCCGCCAGTAAGGAAGCTGTCCGTGGGGAAGTGGCGCCACGTTAGCGGTCCGCGACAGTGGCCACGCTCATTACAGCTGAGCCAGCACAGGCGTGGTGACACTGACGTCGGCGTTCTGACCGCGATGGCGCAACAGATGGTCCAGCAGCACGATGGCCATCATGGCTTCGGCAATCGGCGTGGCACGAATTCCGACGCAAGGGTCATGACGGCCTTTGGTGATGACGTCTGCGGCGTTGCCATCGACATCGATGGAGCGGCCCGGCGTGGTAATGCTCGATGTCGGCTTGAGCGCCAGATGCGCGATGATCGGCTGGCCGGAAGAAATCCCACCCAGAATGCCGCCTGCCTGATTGGACAGAAAACCTTCCGGCGTCATCTCGTCACGGTGCTCGGTGCCACGTTGGGCAACGCAGTCGAAGCCTGCGCCGATTTCTACGCCCTTGACGGCGTTGATGCTCATCAGCGCATGGGCCAGTTCGGCGTCCAGACGGTCGAAAATCGGTTCGCCCAGACCCGGCATGACGCCTTCGGCGACGACAGTGATTTTCGCGCCAACCGAATCCTGGTCGCGACGCAACTGGTCCATATAGGTCTCCAGCTCCGGCACCTTGTCAGGATCGGGACAGAAAAATGCGTTCTGCTCGACCGAATCCCAGGTCTTGAACGGAATCTGGATCGGACCCAGCTGGCTCATGTAGCCGCGAATGACAATACCCTGGGTCGCCAGGTATTTCTTGGCGATGGCACCTGCGGCGACACGCATGGCCGTTTCACGCGCCGAGCTGCGACCGCCGCCACGGTAGTCGCGCACGCCATACTTGTGGTGATAGGTGTAATCGGCATGCGCGGGCCGGAACAGGTCCTTGATGTTCGAATAATCCTTGGACTTCTGATCGGTGTTGCGGATCAGCAGGCCGATGGACGCGCCGGTGGTCTTGCCTTCGAACACTCCGGAAAGAATCTCGACCTCGTCAGCTTCCTGGCGCTGCGTGGTGTGCCGGCTGGTGCCCGGCTTGCGGCGATCCAGGTCGCGCTGCAGGTCCTGCAGGTCCAGCTCCAGACCGGGCGGGCAGCCGTCGACGATAGCGACCAGCGCCGGGCCATGGCTTTCGCCGGCGGTGGTGACAGTGAACAGCTTGCCGAAAGTGTTGCCGGACATGCGGGCGCTCCGAAAAATCAGCCAAAAAACCAGATCATTGAATCAAGCGCGCCAGTATACGCAGGCTCGACGTACAGTTCATCCTCGAACCTTCCGTTACGGCGTGCGTCCAAGCGAGACCCTGCCCTATGATGGCCTTGCGATGTTATCTGGTAATTCTTCGATGAAAGCTTCAAACATGCTGCGCCTGCTGGTCCTGCCGATGACATTGCTGCTCATCCTGTTTGCCGCAACGGCCAGCGCAGCCACCCCCAATGTCGTGCAACGCCCCATGAACGTGGACACCGGAAACGGCAAGCTTTACGGCACGCTGCTGATGCCGCGCGCAGACAGGCCGGTGCCTGTGGTGCTGATCATTGCGGGTTCCGGCCCCACCGACCGGGATGGCAACAACCCTGAAGGCGGACGCAACGACAGCATGAAGCGTCTGGCGGTCTTCCTCGCAACCCACGGCATCGCCAGCGTGCGTTATGACAAACGTGGTGTGGCGGCGAGCAAGGCCGTCACGCCGGACGAGCGCGACCTGAGCGTCGAGCGCTACGTGGCCGACGTGCAATTGTGGGTCAGAGCGATCCGCGCCAACCCGCGCCTCGGTCAGCTGATTCTGCTGGGTCATAGCGAAGGCGCATTGGTGGCAGCCCTTGCCGCCGACAAAGCTGGCGCTGCCGCAGTGATATCGGTTGCCGGCACCGGTCGCCCGGTGGATCAAGTACTGCGCGAGCAGTTTCAGGAACGCCTGCCTCCCGAGTTGCTGCAACGTAGCAACCAGCTGCTGGACGAGTTGAAGGCAGGCAAGACCGATGACAAGGTCCCGCAGGAACTCGAGGTGGTGTTCAGGCCGAGCGTGCAGCCTTATCTGATCTCGCTGTTTCGGCAGGACCCTACTGCCGCCTTCGGCTCGCTGACCATGCCTGCGTTGATCGTTCAAGGCCGCAACGACATTCAGGTGGGCGTGGGCGATGCGTTGCTGCTTCAGAAAGCCAAACCGGATGCCGAACTGGCGCTGATCGATGGTATGAATCACGTCTTGCGCATTGTTCCTGACAATCTGGAGCAACAGTTGCTGTCCTATCGCAATCCCACCCAACCGTTGGCCAAGCAGGTCACGGCCCGCATTCTGCGCTTCATCCAGGCCTTGCCGCCGGCCTGAGGGAAGATTTGACGCCAGTAATCTGCAAACCCGCCGTTTTGCCCTTCAGTCTGGGCAAAGACTGCCGATAGCGGATTGCTGGCTTTGTGTTTGCTGCACAAAGCCATGGACAGGACCGCCTCCATGACTGATACCGCCATGACCGAAACCGTTGCTGCACCCGACAGCGCAGAAGCCGCTGCACCCGCACCGCCCCAACCGTGGGAAGACGTGGTGCCTGAGAATTTTCAGATGCTGCGCCTGTCGCCGTTGCCGACCGACCGCGCCACGGGTGGACGACCGCTGCGTTTCGTTCAGTTTGGACGCGCCGAGCGTCACAGCAAGGAACTGAGCCTGTTGCGCATCAGCATTCAGTTGCCAGGTCAGCGTGTGCGCAAGGAACAGAACAATCTGGATATCTGGGTGGACCATCAAAAACGCCTGGTGCGTTTCGGCCCCGAGTCCGGCTTGCAGATCGAACCGTGGAACCGCGGTATCGGGCGCTTCCTGATTGCGCACGGCGTGCACTGGGCACAACGCAAATGGTCTTCGTACAAGATCGAGAGTGTCGCGCTGGCGAGCAAAGACGGCCTCAACGAGGACACGCGCCTGCGTCGCGACCACTTTCTGCGCACGCTGGGTTTCGAGGTGGTTTACGCCGATGCCCAGCACATGAAAGGCAGCATCAAGGACGTGCACGTCGGCAATCTGCACAGCACCTGGAACAACGACAAGGTGCAGATCATCGAGATTCTTGAAGCCTCGCACATGCTCGAGAAAGCCGAGAAAAACCTGCTGGAGCAGGAAGTCACTATCCGTCAGCACGAAGACCGGGTCAGCAAGTACAAGCGCGAAGACAGCAGCCTGCGCTTCACGATTGCCTGTCTGGTGACATTCGCAGTATTCCAGGCGGGCCTGCTGATCTGGATCGCGACCCACCGTTGATCTGGCGGCACACACAGTGCCGCCACTCGGGATTTACACCCTCGACTGGAACAGCGCCTGATGCGCGACGCACTGCTCGGCGGTCAGCATGAACACACCGTGCCCGCCGCGCTGGAAGTCCAGCCAGGCGAAATCGACTTCCGGGTAAAGCGTCTCGACATGCACCTGGCTGTTGCCCACCTCAACGATCAGCAGACCTTTCTCGGTCAGGTGATCCGCCGCCTCGGCGAGCATGCGACGCACCAGATTCAATCCATCACTGCCACAGGCCAGCGCCAGTTCCGGCTCGTGCTGGTATTCGTCCGGCATGTCGGCAAAATCCTCGGCATCGACATACGGCGGGTTGGAAACGATCAGGTCGAAGCGCTGCCCGGGCAGACCTTCGAAGCCATCGCCCTGCACGGTGTAGACGCGGTCTTCCATACCGTGACGCTCGATGTTCTGGTTGGCCACTTCAAGCGCGTCGTATGACAGATCGGCCAAGGCGACTTCGGCGTCCTTGAACTCGTCGGCACATGCGATACCGATACAGCCCGATCCGGTACACAAGTCAAGAATGCGGGTCGGCTCGCTCGCCAGCCAAGGCGCAAAACGGTCTTCGATCAGTTCGGCAATCGGCGAACGTGGAATCAGCACGCGGTCATCGACGATGAACGACATGCCACAGAACCAGGCCTCGCCCAGCAGATAAGGCGTCGGGATACGTTCGTTGATGCGGCGCTTGATCAGGCCCTGCAGTTCGGAGATCTCATCGACCTCCAGGCGGCAATCCAGGTAGCTGTCGGCAATTTCCCAGGGCAGGTGCAGCGCGCCCAGCACCAGTTGCCGCGCTTCGTCCCAGGCGTTGTCGGTGCCATGACCGAAAAATACATCTTCCTCATGAAACCGGCTGACGGCCCAACGGATGTGGTCGCGCACGGTACGCAAGCGGGAAGTGATCATGGACAGACTCCTTGAGAAAACGACAGGCCACTTGAAAAGGCCGGGGGCGGGACGAGGCAATGCGCCTGATCTCTGAGCGGCGCGGGCAGGCCTGGAAGTTTCGCCCATTCGCGACCCGCCATCAAGGCAAACCGCCAGCTACGCAGCCATCCAAATGCCCTGCAGGCCATAAAAACCGTGACTTGCAACAGTGACCATTCCCATAACCCTTCAGCCAGAGGACAATGTCGCAAAAGCCCCATTCAAAAGGAGCCCTCGAATGCCTTCCATCAAGACCATGTTTCAACTCAGCGGCCGTGTTCATGCGCCGGCCAGCCTGAGCAATGCCACGTTGATTATCATCGACGCGCAGAAAGAATACCTCAGCGGTCCGTTGGCGCTTACCGGGGTCGACGAAGCCCTGGCCAATATCGGTCAGTTGGTTGCCAAGGCCCGCGCCGTCAAGTGCCCGATCGTGCATGTCCGCCACCTCGGAACCGTAGGCGGCCTGTTCGACCCACAGGGCGAGCGCGGCCAACTGGTCCCGGAACTGCTGCCTCAGGCCGACGAGCATCTGGTTGAAAAGCGCCTGCCCAACGCCTTCAACGGCACCGGACTGCACGAATTGCTGCAGAGCCTGGGTCACCTGGATCTGGTAGTCTGCGGCTTCATGAGCCACTCGAGCATCAGCACCACCGTTCGCGCCACCAAGGATTACGGCTATCGCTGCACGCTGGTCGATGATGCCTGCGCGACCCGCGACCTGCCGAGCCCACACGGTGTGGTCAGCGCTCAGGTCGTGCACCGCACCGAGATGGCGATCATGGCCGACAACTTTGCCACGCTGGCACTGACCAAAGACCTGATCTGAGCCCTGCCCCTGTGGACAGGCTGTGTGAGCCTCTTCACCTAACCGCCCATCCCTTATTGCCCTCCTTTGCGTCCGGAACGGGAACCCAGGTCCGCCTGTTCTGGTCAGAGCGCCGATAAACACTGAGGAAACCGGAATGAAGATATCCGATGGTTTCGACGCCCGCAGGCTGCGTCCCAAAGGGCGAAGCAACTGGCGGACGCGAATCGGCAAGACGATTGCCTTCGTGTTTCTGGTCTCCGGTGTGGCGCTGGCCCTGACCGGAGGCTCCAGCCTGATCGTGCATCCCCAGGCACTGGGCGATCTGAACGCCAATCCCGCAGGTGCCGCAGTGGTTGCCGTGGCCGGTTTGCTGGTGCTTTTGCTGGGTATGTGGCTGTGGCGCAGAAGCGGTCGCGGGCCGCGCAGTTCCGGCGGATTGAGCATGTCAGCCCATCTGATGAAAAAACACGACTGAGCGCTTCGTCTTCCCGGTTAAACTAGCCCCCTTCGCGGAGGCCCCATGCAAGACGACGATTTTTCCCTGTTCAGAAGCGAGACGCGTGGCGTCAAGCCCATCAAGCACGAACATGCCGATGTCGGCAAACCCAAGACTGACCGCAAATTACTGGCGCGCCTGCGTCAGTCTGCGACCGTGCGCACCGATGCGGTGACGATTGATGGTCTGTCGGACCAGTTCGTGATCGATGTCGGCCCCGAAGACGTTCTGAGCTGGTCGCGCGACGGGGTTCAGGAAGGCCAGATGCGCAAACTCAAATTGGGGCAGATCAGCTTCGAAGGCACACTGGATCTGCACGGAATGAACGTCGAACTGGCCCGGGAAACCCTGTGGGAATTTCTGGCCGAAGCCACAAAACTCGAAATCCGCTGCGTGCGCGTCACCCACGGCAAGGCCGTACGACTGGACGGCAAGCGCCCGATGATCAAAAGCCACGTCAACACCTGGCTGCGTCAGCATTCGCAGGTACTGGGCTTCTGCTCATGTTTGGCCAAGCATGGTGGCGCGGGTGCGGTTTACGTGATGCTCAAGCGTACGATGATGGAGGGGCGCGACGAGTAGCCGGACGCTCCTCTAGCGGGAACGACTGTTCTCTGTCGCCTTCCCGCCCTGATAAACCTCGGCGAAGATATCCGTAATTGATCGCAATGGCGTGCGCGCTTTCAAGACTTTCACCTGCTTGCTCAGGCGCGTGAGTTCTTCGGTGGGTTTGGCCCATTGAGCTTGCGGCAGTGGTTCAGACCAGGACCGCATGGCCTCCGGCAACGCCCTGCGGCCCACTTTCGCGATTCGGCGAACTTCCCATTCAACCAGTCGATTGGGCAGTGTCCAGAACGTCATGACGTGGAACAGGTACCAGAAAAAACCGTACACCCAGCCCTTTTCCTTCTCACGAATCATCCGATGCAACCTGGCTCGCGCGTTGCGAAAGGTGTGCACACCTTCATGGCGGGGATCATCAGGTCCCTGCAGGTCCATCGGGTCCTGAATGCTTTTAAGATCGTGAACTTCATACTCCATGAAGGCGCGGACAGCTTCCCAGTGAGCGATCGCCAACGGTAGGCCTGCACACATAAACTCGACACTTACCTGCTGACCTGCCTGCTGGTAGCCCATCCCCATGGCGTACTGGCGATGCACGCCATATTGCGTCGCGCCCTGTGCCTGAACCACCCAGGCGGATAGAGATTCCCAGGGCACGAACGTGGGGGATTCTGCACCAGTGGGCATAAAGCAGACTTCACGGCGCTGGCGATTGAAGCGCGTCGGGATGACTTTGGTGTACTTGTTATGGTTGTGGATCCAGACGACTAGACAAATACTCAAACCAAGCAAAAACATGCAGATGGCAGGTCCCACCACAGCTAAGAAAACATCTTTTACAAAATCGAGCACTTCGGTCGTTTCAAAACCGCTAGGTAAAAGCATCAGAGCGGCTACTAGCGGTATGCCCGCCACCATTAAAAACGCCGCAGTAAATGGACCGCCCAACGTCACCTGCCATGAAAACACCTGAGGCTTTCCGCCACCAAAATCCAGATACGTATCGTTAAGATCGCTCACATAGGGGCTGTGTGGCAGTGCATCGGTGGGCAGCGGCAAGGGTGCCAGGTAAATGGTTTGCCCGGAGGGAAAACGCTCGACGTCTCCGGCACGGTAAAGTGTCGGGGCGGCGGGGTCAGTCGTGACGATATCGGCAGTATCAAGCATGCGGGGCAGTTTCCAGCATCAGAGGCTCTAACGGAAGCAGGTGCGCCTGCTTGACAGGCAAAACTTTGTCGGCCAAGAAAGGCAGGCTCATTACTTGAACCGCGCTTAACGATAATTACATTAAAAGCATATACATCAAAGAATAATGGAGATACAGGCACACAATGTGTTTGTCTCCCCTCTTATCGATCAACTATCGCCGCTGTTTTTGACCGCTTTTTGTATTCTGACAAAC
Source organism: Pseudomonas viridiflava (assembly GCF_900184295.1). Classification (NCBI taxonomy): domain Bacteria; kingdom Pseudomonadati; phylum Pseudomonadota; class Gammaproteobacteria; order Pseudomonadales; family Pseudomonadaceae; genus Pseudomonas; species Pseudomonas viridiflava. The sequence goes on along the minus strand of NZ_LT855380.1, from coordinate 1,975,488 downwards.
CTCGGCGAAGATATCTGTAATTGATCGCAATGGCGTGCGTGCTTTCAAGACTTTCACCTCCTTGCTCAGGCGCATGAGTTCTTCGCTGGGTTTGGCCCATTGAGCTTGCGGCAGTGGTTCAGACCAGGACCGCATGGCCTCCGGCAACGTCCTGCGGCCCACTTTTTCGATTCGGCGAACTTCCCATTCAACGAGTCGATTGGGCAGCGTCCAGAACGTCATGACGTGGAACAGGTACCAGAAAAAACCGTACACCCAGCCCTTTTCCTTCTCGCGAATCATCCGATGCAACCTGGCTCGCGCGTTGCGAAAGGTGTGCAGACCTTCATGGCAGGGATCATCAGGTCCCTGCAGGTCCATCGGGTCCTGAATGCGTTTGAGATCGTGAACTTCATACTCCATGAAGGCGCGGACAGCTTCCCAGTGAGCGATCGCCAACGATAGGCCTGCACACATAAACTCGACACTTACCTGCTGACCGTCCTGCTGGTAGCCCATCCCCATGGCGTACTGACGATGCACGCCATATTGCGTCGCGCCCTGTGCCTGAACCACCCAGGCGGAGAGTGATTCCCAAGGCACGAACGTGGGAGATTCTGCACCGGTGGGCATAAAGCAGACTTCACGGCGCTGGCGATTGAAACGCGTCGGGATGACTTTAGTGTACTTGTTATGGTTGTGGATCCAGACGACTAGACCAATTCCCAGACCGAATAAAAACATGAATATTGCTGGTCCTATAGACTCCATGAAAATGCCTTGCATTACCTCTCGAATATTAGTCCACTCGTAGCCGAAGATTGCGCCAAAAACCCCAATAATGATCGGACTACCTAACAATATTAAAAGCACAGTGGTAAATGGACCGCCTAACGTGACTTGCCATAAAAAAACCTGTGGCTTTCCACCCCCAAAATCCAGATAAGTATCGTTGAGATCGCTCACGTGGGGGCTGTGTGGCAGTGCATCCGTAGGCAGCGGCAAGGGTGCCAGGTAAATGGTTTGCCCGGAGGGAAAATGCGCGATGTCTCCGGCGCGGTAAAGTGTCGGGGCGGCGGGATCAGTCGTGTTGATATCAGCAGTATCAGGCATGCGGGGCAGTTTCCAGCATCAGAGGCTCTGACGGAAGCAGGTGCGCCTGCTTGACAGGCAAAACCTTGTCGGCCAAGAAAGGCAGGCTCATTACTTGAACCGCGCTTAACGATAATTACATTAAAAGCATATACATCAAAGAATAATGGAGATACAGGCACACAATGTGTTTGTCTCCCCTCTTATCGATCAACTATCGCCGCTGTTTTTGACCGCTTTTTGTATTCTGACAAACCTCGGCGAAGATATCTGTAATTGATCGCAATGGCGTGCGTGCTTTCAAGACTTTCACCTCCTTGCTCAGGCGCATGAGTTCTTCGCTGGGTTTGGCCCATTGAGCTTGCGGCAGTGGTTCAGACCAGGACCGCATGGCCTCCGGCAACGTCCTGCGGCCCACTTTTTCGATTCGGCGAACTTCCCATTCAACGAGTCGATTGGGCAGCGTCCAGAACGTCATGACGTGGAACAGGTACCAGAAAAAACCGTACACCCAGCCCTTTTCCTTCTCACGAATCATCCGATGTAACCTGGCTCGCGCGTTGCGAAAGGTGTGCACACCTTCATGGCGGGGATCATCAGGTCCCTGCAGGTCCATCGGGTCCTGAATGCTTTTAAGATCGTGAACTTCATACTCCATGAAGGCGCGGACAGCTTCCCAGTGAGCGATCGCCAACGGTAGGCCTGCACACATAAACTCGACACTTACCTGCTGACCTGCCTGCTGGTAGCCCATCCCCATGGCGTACTGGCGATGCACGCCATATTGCGTCGCGCCCTGTGCCTGAACCACCCAGGCGGACAGTGACTCCCAGGGCACGAACGTGGGGGATTCTGCACCAGTGGGCATAAAGCAGACTTCACGGCGCTGGCGATTGAAACGCGTCGGGATGACTTTGGTGTACTTGTTATGGTTGTGGATCCAGACGAACAGACCAATGCTCAGACTAAATAGAAATATGCAGATGGTTGGCTCTAATGCAGCTGTAAAAACGCCTTGCATTGCATCGTTGATGTCAGAACCGCCGTAGCCAAAGCTCACGCCCAAAAGAGCGATGATGATCGGGCCACCCAGTAGCATGAAAATCGCAGCCGTAAATGGGCCGCCCAACGTCACTTGCCATGAAAACACCTGAGGTTTCCCACCCCCAAAATCCAGATAAGTATCATTGAGATCGCTCACATGGGGGCTGTGTGGGATTGCATCAGTGGGCAGCGGCAAGGGTGCGAGGTAAATGGTTTGCCCAGAGGGAAAACGCTCTACGTCTCCGGCACGGTGCGGCGTTGTGGTAGCGGGATCGGTCATACTGACATCAACGGTATTAGACATGCGAAGTAGTTTCCAGTGTCTGAGGCTCTACCGGGAGCAAAGGTGCCTGATGGACAGGCTGGGCCTGGTCAACCGAGGGAAAGGCACCTGAGCCCTTCGGATCTAGACGGATATAGTGGATTCGCTGTTGAGGCTGGCCATTGGAGCCCATACTTTGAACGGCCACCACCAACATCAGTTCCTCACCGGCCTTACCGACAATACGCTCATCGCTCTCTGAGTAATTTATACAGAGGACCACCTGATCGCCCTCATTTCTACGCAGCCCCGCAACGACCGGCTCGCTAAGAATTTCCCAACGCTCTGTGGTCAGTGCCCGATCAATGAGAATTTTGTTGATGCGGTAAGCTCCGATTTTCAACTGATGACTAGGCTGACCAGCTAACGGAGCCTGGAACGCCGTCATGTCGAGACCGGGTAAAACCAGATGTATGTCACCGATTTTGGCGCTCAGGAACAGGTTTTTCCACCATGAGTCGTATTCGACACGACCAACCTGCACGGAAGGTGCCTGCGTTATCGCCACAAGTGAAAGTTGGTATTCAGCGAGACTGAGAGATTTGCGTTTGCTCGCGTCTTTCCCCCACGGTGTGGTTTGTAGCCATTGGTCATGCGCGCTGGTGTTGTAGTAGTTGTAAATGTAGTTCCCTCCCAGCTCCAACGCAGTAAACAGGGCTCCAACAAGATTGGCACGAAAGAACACGCTCGATAATCGAGCGCCTGACGCGGCCCATGCAGCGGCTCTGACGGCTCCTTGTTCAGCAGCGATTACTGTGTATGTTGCACGGGCGGTGCTGCCCAGCCCGTATGCATTGCTAGCCAACAATCCCCCTGAACCCGCCATTGACATGGTAGCCCCGGCCTGAGCCCCATCATTTCCGCTACGTACAGCCTGCTCCCAACTGCTCTGGTAACCTTTGAAGCTGGCACCGGCAGCGTATATACCCAACACGTAGGTCATAGACCCCAAACCGATATGCAACTTGCCCATCTGAACTTGTAAATGACCTAACGAATGATTCTGCAACCCTTGCACAAGAAGTGAACTGCGGGCTGTCAGCGCTGTATCAAATATGCCTTGAGCAGCAGCGAACCCTGCCGCACCAGTAGCCGCCAATGCGTTTGTAAACGGTATCCAGGTTCTCTGATCTTTATTTTTGCCAAATGCTTCTTTAGCTACCTGGAGCAAATTCACCGCCTGCACAACAAACAACAATAACGCCGCCCCATCCCCCATCAGGTTTTGCTTCGGTGCGGCTTTTACGCCGTCTCGGAAATTTCTCATCAAGCCTGATATCTCTTGATGATTCGCTGGCGGGAAAACAACGGTAATCCCGGCACGTACAGGCGTTGCCCCATACAGCCGTGCGCTGTTGTCAGGCAGCTCGCCTATAGGGCTGAGTCCCCCTGCCAGACGGGCCTCACTGGCCATCAGCTGCTTTCGGGCGACCACTATTTCAGCCTGGAGCTGTTGAGCTTTTGGCGATTTGTGACCCGCCGTGCGCTTTACCTGATTTCGCTCTTGATTGAGTTTGCGTAAATGCCCCTGCTCTTCGAGCACGTCCTGAAGCGCACGCTTGAGCGCGGCCTTCTCGGCGTCTGACGCCAGGGTAAAGGTCACGCCCTCACGCTTCGCGGCATCCAGGATACGGATCGGCAAGGCGTTGGGTAAATGGCGGAAAAGCGTATCCAGATCAGGTATCGTCTGCCCCTTCAGCACCTGATCAAAGTCTGCCAGCATTTTTTCCATGCCGCGATTAAGCGCCGGAGTCATGGTCTGCTGTGCAGCGTCCGCCACCGCTCGCGTATCTTCCGGGAGCTCATCGAGGGCCGGCAAACGATGCTCCTCAATCTTTTTAAGGGTCTTCAGGTATTCAGGCACGTTGTTGAACAACGTGATACCCGCTGCCTGTGCGAAACCGTACTGAACCCAGACCGCCGTCTGCTCACTGTAGGGTAACGCGTAAAACATGGGGCGACTGAACTGCGGTGCTTCCTCCAGATACTTGAAGATCGCATCGCAGGCTTCATCGCTGCGGCAGATATCTTTCATGCACCCATATTCTGTCGCAAACGCCTGGCCAACCTGTTCTGTATTTTGAGGATCGAAATACCAGACATTTTTATGAAAACGACCGGCGCAAATCATGTCAGCTCTATCGGCGGTAATGCTGTCGAGTAGCCTGTTCCAACGCTTGATTGATCCCCTGTGCTCGAACAAGGCGTTATCCATCGCCTCACGGTCAATCAGGTCGTTAATACCGCGTTGCCCCATCCTGGCGCCATTGAGCACGTCCTTTATCCGGCGATTTTGCTCCTTGCCGAGTTTAAGCAGCGCGTCGAAGTGCTTGTTGACAAAGTCTTGAGGACATCCCTTGAAATGCTCACGGGTGTAGTAAATACGGTCAGCGTCCTCAATCCCCTGAGTGTCTATGTGTTGGCCTGCCATAGGGCCGCCGTACATTGCCATCTGCAACGCATGATCCAATGCCTGCTGTTGCAAATCGGCAAGCTCCGGCGGGACTGGACTTCCTTTGGGCGGGGTCATCAAACCGCCCTTGTTGAGGTATTCAAGCATCGCTTGCCGCGTGGTGCCCTGCTCAGGCTGTCGCATTCCTTTCAGATCGCCGAGCATCTGCTTGATGGCCGGATCATCACTGGCATCGGCCAGTCCGCCGATATCCTCCTGAGTAAGTTGAGTCAACGATTCGATATAGCAGGCAAGCAGGTAATCACGTTCGTTCGCGCGCTCTTGCGGTCCACCTTTTGCCCACGTATCAATCCAGTCGGCTACCTGATCCTGGTAATTGGCGAGATCTCGAAGGACGCCAATACTGTCCTCTACCACAAGATACAAGACATCCTGCTGGTACTCTGCCTCAATACAACTGCTCAACGGGGTCATTGACGTTTCGCGGAAGCGTTCGGGCTTCTCCCACAAATAGGGAATGCGTTCATGTTCAGGAGAGACGTAAACAGTGACTGAAGGAAGAAATGTCGCTTTTTCCTCAGGTTCATTACGTTTCCTCCGTTCAGCGTTTTCAGCGTCCTCGCGAGCCTTAGCCGCAGCTCTGTCGCGTTCAATCTGCTCGCTTTGCACACGAGCAGTCGCAACTTCTGCCAGCCAGCGCTCGGCCAGAGCAGGCGTCAACAAACTCGGACCGCCGGTTTCACAATTGGCCCGGTTCAAATCAACAGCCTGCATAAAAAACATACGCTCTGACTTGCTCTTGAGCACCTGACGACACTTCTTTGCCGTCCACTGAACCTCGGAATAGTTAACGTAAAGAATGCTGCGTTTCGAGTACACCAACACAGGCTTTTCAATCGGGCTCTGGCGTTTGTCGCTGCTGACGTCAGGACCCTGCGACAGCCTTGCGCTGACCAGACCATCAATGACTCGATACTCCGACAGCTCATCATTCTGACTGTCGATCACGTAGAGCCATCCATCACGCAGAAGACGGATCCCCAAAGGACGCGTGCCAAGTTTGTAAGGAACAGGTATTTCACCCGATGGGTCAAGAGCAGTGCCGTTCACCAGCCCATAACGCAAAGGCACCAGTTGAATCTTACCCTTCATCAGCGGGCATGAGCCTGTAGAGCTTCTGGCATCCTCGCGACTCACGCTGACGTTGTTAGGATTTTTTCCTGAGGTGGCGGGCGTGCTCATCCGTGGCTCCCTTGCAGGCTTTCAGCCCTTTCCCTGGCGATACTGGCGACATGCTCAATCCGTTGAGTAGGAGAAAGCGTTGACGGCGTTTCAAGCAACGTATCGAGGTCTGGATGCTCGGTCATGGCATGAGGTCCGAGAAATCCGTGGATGTTGGCGTAGAGCGTGATTTCCAGTTCGCTGCCGAACCCTCGCTCATAAGCATTCGAGGCAAGCGTATAGAGATATTTCCAGCGATCCAGAGCGTCAAGGTGCACTTGGAACGCTGGGAAATATTCCCGCATATGCCGGTCAAGACGGATGACCACCGACCTGAAATTCACCTCGTCCAGCAATGTGACTTGTGATTCGCTCAACCGATACGGTTCGACGTGAGAGGTCACGGGAGCTTTAGCGGGACGGCGGTGGTTGTGCCAGCACCTCAGCGCCGCATCGGCAGTCAGAACGTGCGAGCAAGGCCCGAACAATGTGGCGTCTCCCCGTTGCATGCTCTGGTCCAGCAAGGCGTGCGCCACCGCCGGATCCGCGAGGCGAAGGAGCACCTGTTGGCCCTGGGGATGAGTCACACAGATCAACCAGCGAAAGTGATCCAGAACGGTTTGCCAAGGCTGATCGCTGAAGACGAGGTAACCCCACTCTTCGTCGGCGTGCGCCAGAAACTGCTGACAGATCGGATCACGCTCGCTGTTCAGGCGGACCAGGCACGGCGAGATATCGGTCAACCCTGACCAACGCGTCCCCAGATAAAGAGGCTGGTAATCCGGCGCCTCGGACCATGTGTATAACTGCTGAGGCAACTTGTCGACGCTGACTCCATCCAGCAGCAGTGCGACGGTTCCCCGCCAAGGTAGATCACGAGGCAAATGCTCGCTCAGCGGCCGTTCAATTCCGTGCATTTGATGTCTCCAGTCTGGCCTTTTCACAGATGGCGCAGATCGGCTTCCTCTGCATCAATGCCTGTCGTTGTGCGGGCACCAATACCTGCCCCGCCTCATCAGCATCGGCCTGCTGCAACGGGCCGGGCTTCAGCGGGGCGGCCGGTGTGCCGCTGCCGGGACTGCCGCCGGTATTGACGTTGATCACCGGACCGCTCAGGGTGACGCCGCTGGCGTCGATCTTGATGAAGCTGCCACCGACCTTCAGGGTCAGTTCTTTGCCCGCTTCGATCACCATCTTCATGCCAGCGCTCAGATGGATTTCCTGGCCAGCGTCGAGAAACTGGCCTGTGCCGATCTTCACGTGCTGATTGACCGCCACGGTCAGGTGATCGTCGGCACGGGCTTCGACCTTGCGGTCGGCGTAGACAGTGTGGTGTTCCTCGGCCTTGAATTCGCTGTAACTGTTCTGCTCGACGGTGTCGTGGCGCTCGTTGCCGACGCGGATCTTCTGGTCGTGCTCGACGTTCTCGTCCCAGTCGCGCTGGGCGTGCAGGTAGATCTGCTCCTGCCCCTTGCGGTCCTCGATGCGCAGCTCGTTATAACCGCCGCCGCCCGGTGAGCTGAGGGTCTTGAACGTACTGCGGGTCTTGTTTGCCGGCAGGTCGTACGGAACGACATTTTCCTTGTGGTACAGGCAGCCAGTGATCAGCGGCTGATCGGGGTCGCCTTCCAGGAAGGTCACCAGCACTTCCATGCCAATGCGCGGAATGGCGATGCCACCGTACATCGCGCCAGCCCAAGCGGATGAGACCCGCAGCCAGCAACTGGTCTTGTCGTCGGCCTGGCCTTCGCGATCCCAATGGAACTGTACTTTGACGCGGCCGTACTGATCGCAGTGAATCTCTTCGCCCTGTGGACCTGTGACCACGGCGCTCTGGCTGCCGAGAATGCGTGGCTTGGGATGGTCCAGCGGCGGCCGGTTCGGCACGTCCCACGGGGTGGCCTGGAAACGGTTGCGGTAGCCCTGATGGAAGTCATCCTTCAGGTCAGTGGTGTCGCTGGTGACCGACTCTTCCAGCACTTGCGGCTGTTTGCCTTCGTGCAGGATTTCGGTGAGCAGCCACAGGTCGTTCCATTTGGCCTTGGGGTGTTGGGTCATGGCCAGGAAATGGCCACTGACCAGTAACGGCTGATCGCTCTTGCCTTCGACCAACTGGTAGTCGCTGCGATGACGCTCCAGTGCTCGCTTGGCGAGGTGCTTGCCGCGGTCACGGTCGACAAAGCGGCCGGGGTAGTCGTAATCCTCGAGGTCAGGCAGTGCGTCGCCACGGTTTTCGCTTTCCAGCGTCATGCGCGGCTTTTCGAAATCGTAGTCGCGACGGGTCGTGCGGCTGGTGCGGGTCTCCAGGCGCAGGTCGAAACGCTTGATCACCGGGTCGCTGGCGACCATGCCGGAGTCCTGCTGATAAGCCACGGGCGCCAGTTTCGGGAACACCGTCTGGTCATCGCCGAACACCAGCGTGTGACCGGTGGTGCTGTGCTGGAAGTGGTAATGGATACCTTCTTCCTCACACAGGCGCTGGACGAAGTGCAGGTCCGATTCATCGTACTGAACGCAGTAAATGCGCTCCGGGTACGTTGCCCCGACCTTGAACTGGTAGGCGTTGCTCTGAATGCCATGTTCTTCGAGGACCTGGCCGATGATTTTCGGCACGCTCAGGTTCTGGAAGATGCGCTGGTTAATGCGGTGCGCCAGGTACGCCAACTGTGGGCGCAGGGTCACGGCGTAGCGGGTCAGCCGCTTGCCGGAATCGCCTTGGGCGGCGCGGTAGATCTGGCCGTGAATGCCGCTGCCGTCAGGCGAAAGCTGCAGAAAGGCCGGTTTGTGCAGCAACGTTTCGAGGTCCAGGGACGGTTGCTCACTGACCAGCTCTACCTCGAAGGCGAATGGCTGGCTGATGGCTTCTTTACCGGTGAGGGCAAGCACCTGAAAAACACTGGTAAAGCCTTCCACGGTCAGGCTGAAATGAGTCTGGTTGGCCGGTGCGAACATTCCATGTTCCTCGTGCAATATCGCAGCGCGCCTCAAAGCCCGATAAACGGTCCTGAGCGCGCTGAACTCTGAAAGCGTGCAAACGACATCGACCAGCAGAGCTGGCCGATGCTTGAAGCGGTCGGCGCGACTTAGCCGGCGACCGGGGAACGCCAGTCATCGGAACCCGAAGTACCGGATACTTCGTGGGTCCAGGTGATTTTGCGGTAGGTGAACTCTACATCTTCCAGGTGAGTGAAGTGCGCGTTCGCCGGGTCCTGGCAGTTATGCATGTAGTCCTTGATGTCGACGATGATCGCGTCTTCGAGTTTGGTGGTGAAGTAGTGTTCCTGGGTGCCGGCAGCCGAAGTGCGGTACCACTGAATGGTGATCTCGGTCAGGCGCTCCCCCGACGTCAGTGCTGCCAGCAGCAGTGGCGAGGACTTGTCGAACACCTTGGTGATCTTGACTGGCTTGTGAACGCGCTGACCGGTTGGCTGGCCGGACTGTGGGTCACGCGGGATGATGACTTCGTGGCTGAAACCCTGAACCATGACCTGGTCTTCGTGACCTTCCTGGTAGGTGTTGCCGACCGAATCAGCGGTGAAGGCACCGGCAGTGATCAGGCCTTGTTTGGTGCCGGTGATGGACATATACGCTGGCGTAGCCATAGAGGTGCTCCTTGCTGAACAAATAGGGGACCCGAGGAGCAAGATCGCTCCTGTGGCGCCTTAGAGCCATCAAGCTTTGTGCCAGACTTTTTAAAAGCTTTTAAAATCAGTTAGTTAATATAAAAATATAGGAATTAGGCTATTGCTTCGTAGGAATTATGATTAGAAGTGCGCAAGAAGTTGCGCACCGGTGTGCAAGAAGTTGCGCAATTAGCTACAGCTCCCCCACCACATAGCCTGCAGCGATTAGAAGGCAGGATTTGGCCGAAAGCGTGAGCAACTTCTTGCGCATAATAGCAAAAGGGCATCAACACCCAGATCCTGGCTGAATACCGGTCTGGACACGCAGGCAGATTCACCGAACAGAAACGGAGTAAAACTGAACAGTGATATGAAAACGGAAGGCGGTCTGAAGCCAACCGCGCTCCCCTTGACCTCAGCGACCGCCATCAGGACCAAAACCCGGACCCGGACCTCCACCACCGCCAGGCCCCTGATGGTGACCGCCGCCCCCATGCCCGCCAGGACCGGGCCAGAACGGCCAGCAGCCCGACATTGACGACAACACGATGGCGAACACTGCCATTTTTACCATTCGACTCAACATCCCGGACTCACTCTTTCAACGGACAGTATTTGAAAACCTGTCCATCAGACCGCGTCCACCGGGGAAAATGGGTAGTCAGTGCGTTGCCATCGAGTAAGCAAACCGATACAAAACGCCGTTTTGCAGCCCCGCCGTGCACCTGTCCCTGCGCGTAAGTTACTATATGTGACTTGGCGAAGGCGTCATGCCTTCGCGTTTATCGAACCCACACGGAAACACAGTCCTGTGACACTGGAACAGAATTACACCGCCATCCTGGGGCAACTGGGCGAAGACGTCTCCCGCGAAGGCCTGCTCGACACACCGAAACGTGCCGCCAAGGCGATGCAGTACCTGTGCCGCGGTTACGCGCAGACCCTTGAAGAAGTGACCAACGAAGCGCTGTTCAGCTCTGACGCCAGCGAGATGGTCATGGTCAAGGACATAGAGCTGTATTCGCTGTGCGAGCATCACCTGCTGCCGTTCATTGGCAAGGCTCACGTCGCGTACATCCCGAATGGCAAGGTGCTTGGGCTGTCGAAAGTCGCACGCATCGTCGACATGTATGCTCGCCGCCTGCAGATCCAGGAAAACCTCAGCCGTCAGATCGCCGAGGCCATTCAGCAAGTCACTGGCGCACTCGGTGTTGCCGTGGTCATCGAAGCCCAGCACATGTGCATGATGATGCGCGGCGTCGAGAAGCAGAACTCTGCCATGATCACCTCGGTGATGCTTGGCGAGTTCCGTGAAAACGCAGCGACCCGCAGCGAATTTCTCAGCCTGATCAAGTGATCCCCGGCTCGCAGCCTCGCCTTTCGGCGCGGCTGCTGCTCCATATCCCCATCGCAAGAGGTTGTGATCGTGTTCATGAAAGCATTAAGGGTCGGTCTCGGCCAACTCGTCATCGGCATCGATTTCCTCACTCGCCCGAGCAAGAAGAAACGTGATCCGGCAGCGCAGGCCGCAGTGAATCAATCGGCTCAGGACCTGACGCTGTATCAGTTTCACGCCTGCCCTTTCTGCGTCAAAACCCGCCGCGCGCTGCGCCGCCTGAACGTCCCGGTCGCCCTGCGCGATGCGAAGAACAACGAGCTGGATCGCCAGACATTGCTCAACGAAGGCGGCAGAATCAAGGTGCCCTGCCTGCGCATCGAAGAAGGCGACAAAACGGTCTGGATGTACGAGTCCAACGTCATCATTGATTATCTGGACAAACGATTCGGCGCAGTCTGAATCCGCTGCCCGCGCCCCCTCAGCGCGGGCAACCTTCCTGCCGACAGGCAACGTAAGCCTTCAACTGCTTGACCCGTACTCGGGTCTGCTCTGCCAGACACCGGGTTTGCAGCAATGGCCAGATCGACCCTGAATCTTCACGCTTGCCCACCTGATACAGGCAGTCGGCATCACGCAGAGCGAGCCATTTGCGCTGAGCGTCCTTGAGCGCCTGTTTTTTTGCCGGACTTTTCAGCCAGTTCATCTGCGCGTTGTACTGCGTGTTCAGGTCGGCATCGAGTGCTGATAATTCCTTGGCTGCGCACTGGTTCATGCTCGCCTGACTGGCATCGCAGTCCTCGGCCTGGGCCGAACAGCCAACGCCCAGTGCCATCAGGGCGGCCAGGACAGTTATAGCGAAACGCATGGAATATTCCTTTTCTCGGTATGTCAGGTAGCTGTTGTGGTGAACAGGCCGGCTCCCGCAGCTGCAATCAATCCAGCATTCCCACGTACCCTGGCTGGTCTTTGACTCGATCCAGCCATTTGCGGATGCCGGAATAAGGCGCCAGATCAAAGCCGCCCTGATGCGCCACATGGGTGTAAGCATAGAGCGCGATGTCGGCAATGGAAAAATGCTCGCCCACCAGAAACGGCGTACGATCCAGTTGCTGCTCCATAACAGCCAACGCGCGATAGCCGGACTTCTGCATGGCGCGGTACTCGACCATGCGCTCTGCGGGCAGGCCCAGATAGAACTGGATGAAGCGCGCAACCGCCACCGAAGGCTCGTGACTGTACTGCTCGAAGAACTGCCACTGCAGGACCTGCGTGCGCAAGCGTGGCTCGGTCGGCAGATAAGCGGTGCCGTCGGCCAGGAAATTGAGAATTGCGTTGGACTCCCACAGGCATGTGCCGTCTTCCAGTTCCAGAACCGGAATCTTGCCGTTGGGATTCTTCTCCAGAAAGGCTGGCGTCTGGGTTTCGCCGTTGAGGATATCGACCGGCACCCACTCGTACTGAATATTCAGCAGGTTGAGCATCAGCTTGATCTTGTAGCAGTTGCCCGAGTTGTAATCACCGTAAACCTTGTACATCGCCCTGCCCCTTCTGTGACCGAAGTCCCTGCTGATCGAATCGATTCAGGCTGCCTTGAGATTCTGTGCTGCGCGCACGACAGATGCCAGTCGTTTCACACCTTCATCCAGCCGGGCCGGATCAATGTGGCTGAAGTTGAGTCGCAGATGACCGTGATTGGCGTCAGGGTCGGCAAAGAACGGTTCGCCGGGCATGAAGGCGACGTCCTGCGCCAGCGCGGCGTCCAGCAACGTGCGCGTATCCAGCGGCTGACGCAGGGTCAGCCAAAAGAACAGGCCACCTTGCGGGCTGTTCCACTCGGCCAGATCACTGAAATGATCCTGCAGCGCCTGCTCGAACGCGTCCCGTCGGCTGCGATAGAACTCACGCAGCGTTGTCAGGTGCTCACGATAGTGTTCGGTGCCGATCCACTGCAAGGCCTGCCACTGTCCGAGGCGATTGGTGTGCAGATCGGCCGACTGCTTGAGGCGCAGCAGGTGCGGGAACAGATCGGGACTGGCGATCAGATACCCCACGCGCAGACCGGGCAGCAGGGTCTTGGAGACCGTTCCGGTGTAGATCCAGCTGGACGTCTTCAAACGGCTGACGATGGGCCTGGCGCTGCCGCCGTCGAAACTCAGCTCGCGGTAGGGTTCGTCCTCGATCAGGGTCACGCCGAACTCGTCGAGCAGTGCCGCTACCGCTTCGCGACTGGCTTCGCTGTAGCGCACGGCGGAGGGGTTCTGAAAGGTCGGGATCAGATAAGCGAAGGCAGGTGTGTGCTGTTCCAGACGCTGGCGCATGGCAGCGAGGTCAGGGCCATCGGCCTGCAAAGGCACCGTGAGGCAATTCGCGCCAAACAGCTGAAAGATCTGCAGCGCGGCCAGATAAGTCGGCGCTTCCAGCAGGATTTCCGTGCCCTTGTCGATGTACAGCTTGGCAGCAAGGTCCAGCGTCTGTTGCGAACCGCTGACCACCAGTATCTGGCTGGCGTCGCACTGGATACCCAACGCCCGGGCTTCGGCAGCCAATACCTCGCGCAGCGCCGGCTCACCCTCACTCATGCCGTATTGGCCGAGAGTGACAGGCATTTGCGCCCACTCGACCTTGGGCAGCATGGACTCGGCAGGCAGGCCACCGGCAAAGGACATGACTTCCGGACGCTGGGCAGCGGCAAGAATCTCGCGGATCAGAGAACTTTTGAGACGGGAAACGCGTTCGGAGAATGGCATGACAATATCCCTGGCAGAGCCCAATGCAAATGAGTCAAACTTGTTGACTCAAATTACGCCGCGCCACCCGGATACGTCAATATGCTTGACCTTAAAAATTCCGCCAATCAGCAGCGTGCCATGGAAGCCTTTTTCTTCGGCTACCAGGCTTTCACTGCCAAGGCCGACGAAATGCTGGACAAGCGCGGCTTCAGTCGCGTCCATCAGCGCATCGTGTTTTTCATCGCGCGCTATCCCGACCTCAGCGTCAAGGAGTTGCTGACGGTACTCGGCGTCAGCAAGCAGGCCCTCAACGCCCCGCTGCGGCAACTGATCGCCATGAATCTGGTGCACAGCGAGGCGCCCGACACCGATAAGCGCAAGCGACTGCTCGGGCTGACTGAAGAAGGCGTCAGGTTTGAACAGGCGCTGCGTCGCGAGCAGGTCAAACTGCTGCAACGCGTTTTCGCCGACGCGGGGCAGGCAGCCGTGGATGGCTGGATGGCCGTCAACGAAGCGCTTGGCCAGACGCTGCAGTCCAGCGCTCGACCCGCCGATTCGGACGCCGACTGATCAGGTTACCTGCTCACCGAAAATAACTGTTCCGGCAATTGCTCATGCCGCTGTATCGCACGCCTGCAAGGCGATCCGTATAGGCTGTGCGCCTTTTTGCTGCCTGCCGTTCAAGGAAGACCCTGCATGAATTCTCACCTGAAGCTGCCTTTGCGCCCTTTGGCAGACTCATCGCCCTCCGCTGTTGTAGCGGGCTTCATCGCCATGATGACCGGCTGCACCAGTTCGCTGGTGCTGATGTTTCAGGCAGGCCAGGCAGCGGGGCTGACCAGCGTGCAGATTTCCTCATGGCTGTGGGCCTTGTTCATGGGCATGGCGGTATGCAGCATCGGTCTGTCACTGCGTTATCGCGCGCCAATCACCGTGGCCTGGTCAACGCCCGGGGCCGCGCTGTTGATCACCAGTCTGGGCGGGGTGACGTATCCGCAAGCGATCGGCGCGTTCATCACGTGTGCCATTCTGGTTACGCTGTGCGGACTGACCGGCAGCTTCGAACGCATGGTCAAACGCCTGCCCGCCTCGCTTGCTGCAGCCTTGTTGGCGGGCATTCTGTTCAGGATCGGCAGCGAGATTTTTATCGCGGTGCAGCATCGTACCGGCCTGGTGTTGGGTATGTTTTTGACCTATCTGGTGATCAAGCGTATATCGCCGCGCTATTCGGTGCTGGCGGCACTGTTGGTCGGGGTGGTGCTGTCAGCGCTGCTGGGACTGCTCAATTTCGATGGTCTGGCGATGGAAGTGGCTCTGCCCGTCTGGACGACACCTGAGTTTTCACTGGCGGCGACCATCAGCATCGGTATTCCGTTGTTCGTGGTGGCCATGACGTCACAGAACATGCCGGGGATTGCGGTGCTGCGAGCCGACGGCTATCAGACGCCCGCCTCGCCGTTGATCTCCGTGACCGGTATTGCTTCGCTGCTGACCGCGCCCTTCGGCGCCCATGGCGTCAACCTGGCGGCCATCAGCGCAGCGATCTGCACCGGCCCACACGCGCATGAAGACAAGGACAAGCGTTACACCGCAGCGATCTGGTGCGGCATTTTCTACGCAGTGGCGGGTGTGTTCGGCGCGACGCTGGCCGCGCTCTTCAGCGCCTTTCCCAAAGAGCTGGTGCTGTCGATTGCGGCGCTGGCGCTGTTCGGCTCGATCATCAACGGCCTGACTGTCGCCATGGCCGAGCCCGGCGAACGAGAACCAGCGTTGATCACCTTCATGGTGACCGCATCCGGGCTGACGCTGTTTTCCATCGGTTCAGCGTTCTGGGGCATTGTGGCGGGTGTGTTGACGCTGCTGATTCTAAATCCGCGCCGGGCAGCTTGAAGCGGGTTTACTCACGAGCAGCTGCCGCGACCAGCAACGTACCTGCATCTGCGTCCAGCACGGCCTGTGTTCCCAGCGGTACGGCCTGATTGGCATCGCCGTGCCCTACGGGCAGTCCGCCCAGCACAGGGATACCCAGACTGTTCAGGCGCTCTGCCAATACATGGGCCGGACTGATCGTGCCACCGGTGTTGGGGGCAGGACTGAACTCACCCAGCGCGATACCTGCCAGACGCTCAAGAATGCCGCAGTTGCCAAGATGCGTGAGCATCCGATCGACCCGATACGCGGGCTCGTTCACTTCTTCAAGCAACAGAATCGCGCCAGTCAGCTCAGGCATGAACGGCGTACCGACCGAGGTGCTCAACATGCAAAGGTTGCCGCCCAGCAGCACACCCTGCGCCGTTCCGCCGGTACGTACACTGGCGTTTGGCGCTGCGGGGTCAGACTTGAGCAGAACCGGCTCGGTGCTCATCAATACGTGGCGCATACCGCTGGCAAATAGCCCGCCGCGCTCCAGCTGGGTCGCGACCGGACCGTGAATGCTCGCCAGACGCGCGTGGTTCCAGAGCGCGCCGTGCAAGGCGGTGATGTCGGAGAAACCGGTGACCAGTTTCGGATCGCGGCGAACGGCGTCCATGTCCACCTGCCGGACGATCCGCTGCATGCCGTAGCCACCACGGTTGCAGATCACGGCTCTGATTTCAGGGTCGGCCAGCGCGGCGTTGAGATCGGCGAGACGTTCTTCGTCAGTGCCTGAATAGAACGAATGTTTGCCCAGGGCATGAGGATAGACACGCGGGCGCAGCCCCCAACTCTTGAGAACCTCGACCGCCGATTCGATCTTGCGCGCGTCCACGGGTCCGGCCGGAGACACCAGTGCGACGGCGTCGCCTGCACGCAGAACCGTGGGGTGAAGGGTGTTTGAGTTTACCGAGGACATGCCAGTGATCCGTACTTCAATGAACGGCCAATGTAGAGCACTCGCCTGGCCTACTCAAGGCGCAGCCTCGCACTCTGCGACAGCCATGTGTATCAATTTGAACGCAGCCGCCCACAGGGACTCCTATCAACCATATGGATCAGGCGGCATTCGCTCAACGACCGCCGCTTGCCTCGGCCACCGTCCGAGGCTTGAATCACCTTTTGACTCTTATAGGAGGCCCTGCCATGACCGATCTTTCCAATCGCCAGTTTCTGCTCGCCAAACGCCCTTCCGGTGCCGTGCGCCGTGATGATTTCACTTATCAGGAAGTGCCTGTCCCTGCATTGGCGGACGGCCAGATTCTGCTGAGAAACAAATATCTGTCGCTGGACCCTGCCATGCGCGGCTGGATGAACGAGGGCAAGTCCTACATCCCGCCTGTACAACTTGGCGAAGTGATGCGCGCACTGGGCGTGGGCGAAGTCATCGAGTCGAAGAACCCGAAATTCTCCAAGGGCGATCATGTACAAGGCGCCATCGGCGTTCAGGATTACTTCGTCGGCGAGCCCAAGGGGTTCTACAAGATCGATACCAACCTCGCACCGCTGCCGCTTTATCTTTCGGCGCTGGGCATGACCGGCATGACCGCCTACTTTGCGCTGCTGGACGTCGGCCTGCCGAAGAGCGGCGACACCGTGGTTATTTCAGGTGCAGCCGGGGCAGTGGGCAGCATTGCCGGGCAGATCGCCAAGCTCAAGGGTTGCCGCGTCGTCGGGATCGCCGGTGGCAAGGAGAAATGCAGCCTGCTGACCGAAGAACTGGGGTTTGATGCCGCCATCGACTACAAGGCCGAGAGCGACATTCACAAGGCGCTGAAGCGTGAATGCCCGGACGGCGTGAACGTGTATTTCGATAACGTGGGCGGCGACATTCTGGATGCAGTGCTCAGCCAACTGGCAGTCGGTGCGCGCGTAGTGATCTGCGGTGCGATCAGTCAGTACAATAGCACCACGGCCGTCAAAGGCCCGGCCAACTATCTGTCGTTGCTGGTCAACCGTGCCCGCATGGAAGGCTTTGTAGTGCTCGACCACGCGGCTCGTTTCGGTGAAGCGGGCAAGGAACTGGCAGGCTGGGTCAAGGAAGGCAAGATCAAGAGCAAGGAGCACATCGAGGAAGGTCTCGAAACCTTCCCTGAAACCCTGCTCAAGCTGTTCAGTGGCGAGAACTTCGGCAAGTTGATGCTGAAGGTGGATTGAAATTACTGAAGCTGGGGGATCGTGCCAGCGCTCTGCGTTGGCATGCATCTCGTGACGCTCTGCCTCACATTCGCGAGCGGACGCGGAGCGTCCTGAGAGGCGTTACAACGCAGCGTGGGAACGATCACAGGGTAGGCATTCAGTGTTTACGCCAGCTCGGCAACCACCGCCGCCAGTGCCTTGGCCGGATCGGCTGCCTGGCTGATCGGGCGGCCGATCACTAGGTAGTCGGAACCGGCGTCCAGTGCCTGACGCGGGGTCAGGATGCGGCGTTGATCGTCCAGCGCGCTGCCTGCCGGACGGATACCAGGGGTCACCAGTTGCAATGACGGGTGAGCCGCTTTCAGCGCCTGCGCTTCAAGCGCCGAACACACCAGACCGTCCATACCCGCCTTTTCCGCCAGCGCCGCCAGACGCAGCACCTGCACCTGTGGATCAATATCAAGCCCGATACCGGCCAGGTCCTCGCGTTCCATGCTGGTCAACACCGTGACGCCGATCAACAGCGGCTGCGGACCGCTGCGCTGATCCAGGACTTCACGGCAAGCAGCCATCATGCGCAAGCCACCCGAACAGTGAACGTTAACCATCCAGACACCCATTTCTGCTGCGGCTTTGACAGCCATCGCGGTGGTGTTGGGAATGTCATGGAATTTGAGGTCGAGGAACACGTCGAAACCCTTGTCACGCAGGGTTTCGACGATGTCCGACGCACAACTGGTGAACAGTTCCTTGCCCACCTTGACCCGGCACAGCTTGGGGTCGAGCTGATCAGCCAGACGCAGGGCGGCTTCTCGGGTCGGGAAATCCAGGGCGACAATGACGGGAGTCTGGCAGGCGGACATGGGCGGGTTCTCAGGTAAGTCGAAATCGGCGCGCATTGTAGCCGAACCTGCGGACAGACGGGACCCGTAGATCGGTATTTACCAAGCGCGCCCGTCTGTGACAGACGTTAGCCTGATCGTCCGGAGGCCCCATGCTGGCCTGCACTTGCAGCGAACATCTCAAGCCCGCCACGCACCAAAGCCGCACATCACCCTGAACCGATTCAGCGATCCGTTCTACAAACGACCTCTTTTGAAGCAATACGACGGTTCGTCGTGCACTGGCACGGCCTCTGCAAGCCTCTGCAACAAAATGTTTCGACGAACTTCGAACCTCAGGGAGATAACGATGAGTACTCAACTCAAGCCAACGCTAGGCACGCTGCATCTATGGGGGATCGCTGTCGGACTGGTGATTTCCGGCGAATATTTTGGCTGGAGCTACGGGTGGGGTGTGGCAGGCACGCTGGGATTTCTGGTAACAGCGCTGATGGTCGCCACCATGTACACCTGCTTCATCTTCAGTTTCACCGAGCTGACCACTGCCATTCCTCACGCGGGTGGCCCATTTGCCTATAGCCGTCGCGCCTTCGGCGAGAAAGGCGGCCTGATCGCCGGCATGGCGACGCTGATCGAATTCGTCTTCGCGCCACCGGCCATTGCTCTGGCAATCGGTGCGTACCTCAATGTGCAATATCCCGGGCTTGACCCCAAGCATGCCGCAGTCGGTGCATACATCGTGTTCATGGCCCTCAACATCATGGGCGTGAAGCTGGCGGCGACCTTTGAGCTGGTGGTGTGCATTCTGGCGGTTGCCGAGCTGCTGGTGTTCATGGGCGTGGTCGCACCCGCCTTCAGCTTCAGCAATTTCGCCCTGAACGGCTGGGCAGGCTCACAGACATTCGGCCCCGAGGCCATCGCAGGGATGTTCGCGGCGATTCCATTCGCCATCTGGTTTTTCCTGGCCATCGAAGGCGCGGCCATGGCGGCCGAGGAAGCGAAAGATCCGAAGCGCACCATTCCAAAGGCCTACATCAGCGGCATCCTGACGCTGGTGACGCTGGCACTGGGCGTGATGCTGTTTGCCGGTGGCGTGGGCGACTGGCGCACTCTGTCAAACATCAATGACCCACTCCCACAGGCGATGAAAGCCGTGGTCGGCGACAGCTCCGGCTGGCTGCACATGCTGGTGTGGATCGGCCTGTTCGGTCTGGTAGCCAGCTTTCACGGGATCATCCTGGGCTATTCGCGTCAGTTCTTCGCCCTCGCCCGCGCCGGGTATCTTCCAGCTTCTCTGGCAAAGCTGTCGCGCTTCCAGACGCCGCACCGGGCAATCATCGCAGGCGGCCTGATCGGTATCGCCGCGATCTACAGCGACGGACTGATCAACCTGGGCGGCATGACGCTGACTGCTGCGATGATCACCATGGCGGTATTCGGTGCCATCGTGATGTACATCATGAGCATGCTCAGCCTGTTCAAGCTGCGCAAGACCGAACCGTTGCTGGAGCGCTCGTTCCGTGCGCCGGGCTACCCGGTGGTTCCCGGCATTGCACTGGCCCTGGCGGTGGTGTGCCTGCTTGCGATGGCCTGGTTCAATATGCTGATCGGCCTGATCTTCCTCGGCCTGATGGCGATCGCTTTCATCTACTTCAGCCTGACCGCCAAGTCCCGCGCCGACGCACCTGCCGACGCCATGCTGACCGGACTCTGACGTTGCCCTTCCCATAAAACCATGAGGCCGCACGCGAATTGATCGCGCGCGGCCTCTGCATGGCGCTTACACTTGAACCAATGAGCCGCACCGCAGCTCAAACCGGTATCACAAGAAGGAGAGCGTTATGCCCTGGTATGCCTGGTTAATTCTGTTGGTTGCAATCGGCTCGATCGCAGGTGGCCTGATGATGCTGCGCGACACCGCAAAAAAGGTTCCTCTGACCGAAGAGCAGCTCAAGCGTGTCCATGAGCGCAACGCCGAAATGGACGCCAAGGAAGCCAAGGACCGCTGAATCCCGGGGTTGAAAGGCGCATGAGCCTGTCAGCCCTGCCTCATTCCAGAACGACACCGGCCTGCATCGGCAAGACCTTGATGTTCAACGGCCGGAAGATGGTGTCCAACTCCCCGTCCTCACGCAGCTTTTGCAGCAGCTCGCTGAAATGCACGCCATTGATGGCGCCATGTGGACGCATGAGTGCGTACTGCCGATAGACCTGGTCGACACGATCAGAGACCAGCAGCTGCGACGCTTCATCCTTGTTGTGTGACATGAAATCGATCAGGTAGGAACGCGTGACAGGCGCGATGTCGGCACGTCCACGTAACACCATCAACAGATTGCTGTCGTGGGAATAGGTGGAGGTGATGTTGAAATGCTCAGCCAGGTATTTCTGATCGGCATTGAAGTTGGCAAACCCGTAGTGATAACCACTGAAGATCGCCAGACGCTTGTCATGCAAGTCATCGAAATAGTTCTGCTGACGCCCTTCGACGCGACGCGCCACATAAACTTCAGCGTCTTCAAGGCCCATGTCCACGGTCTCGTGAGCGATCTCCCTCCAGCCCCATTCAGGATTTTCAAAGATCGCGATGTCGAAACGACCTTCCGCGAAGTCGCGGAACCTGCGTGGCACCGAGGTGGGCACCATGATGAACTGATAATCGTCCTGCTCGGCGTTCAAGGCGTCCACCAGCCGTGGAAGAAGCCCGGCATCCTCGCCTTTTTCAGGGCGGACCATATAAGGCGGGAAATGCACCGCCGCCACGCGAACGATCTGAACGGCGGCAGCCTGCGATGCAGACAGCAGTGACGCGACCAGAAGCGTTCCCAATACTGCCCTGCGCGCAAACGACTCGATTATCACTGCATGTTTCTTCATAAAAACGACATCGATTAAAACCTCACAAGCTATGCGGTTTCGTCGCTTTAAACAACTCTAGAAATCAGCGTACAAGTATCGATTCAGTAGAGGGCTTCTCGAGGGTTCTTCCAACTTGGTACAAACGCACGAATACTTGCTGCCAGGGTCGATGCAAGAGAGAGGACAATCAAGATGCGTCCACATGACTACCGCCTGACAAGAGCACCGGGCACAGCCGTGCGTAAATGGCTACGCTCAACCTGACGCATACTGACGGGAGCATTGATAATGCCGCATTGGCTGGTGATTGATCTTGAGGCAACCACAGAAGAAGGTGGTTGGCCTGTCGCAGAAATGGAAGTCATCGAAATAGGCGCGACGCTGGTCAATCAGGATGGCCGGGAGCTGGATCACTTCGAGCGCTTTGTGCGCCCGGTGCGCAGGCCGGTGCTGACTCATTTCTGCCGTGATCTAACGCATATCAGTCAAAACAATATCGACAGCGCCGCGACATTCCCCATTGTGTGGCCGCTGTTCGAGCGCTGGCTGAGCCATCACCGGGCGCGAGTCGTGGGATGGGCGAGCTGGGGCGACTACGACCGCAAGCAGCTGGAGGAACAATGGCGCCAGCATGACATGACCAGCGCCCTGTCCGACATGCCTTACGTCAACCTCAAACAACGCTTCGCCCAGGCTCGCCAGTTGCAACGCCCCGTGGGGCTCAACAGCGCATTGCAACTGGCCGGCATGCAGTTCACGGGGCAACAGCATCGCGCGCTGGTCGATGCGCGCAACACCGCCAGACTGCTGCCGTTGATACTGCCCAATTGAATACGATGGTTCCTGATATCGTCGGCAAAATGCCTCCCACGGTCGGGTGTTTGCCGCAGGACGCCCTGAACGACCGTCAGTCACTTGGTATTAAGCCTTATGTATTAAAAGTGACGGGATTTCGCCCGTTGGGCATACTGGCAAGCCCTTTTTAACCCTTTCATAAGGAATCGCCCATGTTCAAGGTTAACGAGTACTTCGACGGCACCGTCAAATCCATCGCTTTCAGCCAGGCTGAAGGTCAGGCAACCATCGGTGTGATGGCGGCGGGCGAATACGAGTTCGGTACTGCGCAAAAGGAAATCATGCACGTGATTTCGGGCGAGTTGAGTGTAAAGCTCCCTGACAGCACCGACTGGGAAACCTTCGCCACCGGCAGCCAGTTCAACGTTCCCGCCAACAGCAAATTCCAGCTCAAGGTCAGTGTCGACACCGCCTATCTGTGTGAGTACCGCTGACAGACCAACGTGGGAGGGCCTGTCCTCCCACGGCTTCGCGCAAGCTTTTCCACGCCCTACCCCGCTTCATCCATCCCGGCATTGAACTGCAACGCCGCCAGCCTCGCGTACAGCGGGTTGTTGGCAATCAGTTGTTTATGCGTACCGACAGCCACCAGGCGCCCCTTGTCCATCACCACAATACGATCGGCGTTCTGAACCGTCGCCAGCCTGTGGGCGATCACCAGCGTCGTACGCCCTTTCATAAGGCTCGGCAGCGCCTGCTGGATGAGATGCTCACTTTGCGCATCCAGGGCACTGGTGGCTTCATCCAGCAACAGGATTGGCGCATCGACCAGCAGCGCTCTGGCAATGGCCAGACGTTGACGCTGTCCGCCTGACAGCCCCATTCCGCCATCCCCCAGATGAGTCTGGTAACCGTCAGCCATGTCGAGGATGAATTCGTGGGCATGAGCGATGCGAGCGGCGGCCTCAACCTGCTCAGACGTCGCGGTAGCGTTGCCGTAGCGGATGTTGTCTTCGACACTGCCGAAAAACAGCGCAGGTGATTGAGAGACAAACGCGAAACAGCGGCGCAGATCGAGAGGATCAAGCTCGGTGACAGGCACACCTTCGAGCAGGACACGTCCTTGCTGAGGATCATAGAAGCGCAGTAGCAGGTCAAAAAGCGTTGATTTTCCGGCTCCCGAAGGCCCGACGATGGCCAGGGTTTCGCCTGCCTGGATCGCCAGACTCAAGTCATCGATCGCATTGCGTTCCGGACGAGACGGGTAGGCAAAGCTGACGCCTTCCAGCGCCAGTCTTCCGGTGACCCGTGCAGGCAGGCGTTGCAGATTGACCGTCGGCGCTGTGATTTCGCTGCGGGCCTGAAGCAGTTCACTGATCCGCTCGGCAGCACCCGCTGCCCGCTGCAGCTCACCGATCACCTCGCTCAATGTACCGATTGCCATGCCGACCACTAGCGCATAGAACACGAACGCCGCCAGTTCGCCGCTGGAGATTCGGCCGCTGATCACGTCCATGCCGCCAACCCAAAGCATTACCGCGACCGCGCCCAACACCAGCACGATCACGACCGTGACCAGCCACGAACGCTGCAGAATCCGCTTGCGAGCCGTATCGAAAGCCTGCTCGGCGGTGACCGAAAAGCGCTGTTTGTCCTGTTGCTGGTGGTTGTAGGCCTGGACCGTCTTGATCTGCCCAAGTGCTTCGGCCACATAGCTGCCGACATCAGCGACCCGATCCTGGCTTTCCCGCGACAAACTGCGCACGCGCCTGCCGAACATCAGGATCGGCGCGATGATCAACGGCAACGCGACCACCACGATGCTGGTCAGCTTGGGGTTGGTCACGAACAGCAATATGACGCCCCCGACCACCATCAGGGCGTTGCGCAAAAACATCGACAGTGAAGAGCCGATCACTGACTGCAGCAACGTGGTGTCGGCCGTCAGTCGCGACTGGATCTCGGAACTGCGGTTGTTCTCGTAAAAGCCAGGATGCAGCTCGATCAAATGATCGAATACTCTCTTGCGCAGGTCTGCGACAACGCGCTCGCCAATCCATGACACCAGGTAGAAACGCGTGAACGTGCCGACGGCCAGACCGAGCGTCAGCAACATGAACAGGCCGATGGAGCGTTCGAGCAATTCGGGCGAGCGGGTCATGAAGCCCTGATCGACCATCAGCTTGATGCCCTGCCCCATGGACAACGTAATGCCTGCCGTGACAATCAGCGCAAGCAAGGCGCCCAGTGCATGCCATCGATAAGGCGCGATAAAACCCACAGCCAGACGAATGGCCTGACGGTGACGACGGGGAACCACTGAAATCATGAAAAAACCAACCTGCCTGTACGTCTGGATTGACCAAGCCGCCAGCCTACACCTCTCGTGCGACAAAAACGCTCGAGGACGTCGGCAAAAATCAGTGAACTTGATCGGCGTTTGACGGGTCATGTGATATGACAGCTTTACGAGCCCCCTATAAGGGATCGATCTAAGCAATTGCTGGCAGATTTATCCTGTTTCTGCTGGACTGGAGCCACGCTTGAACGACTGAACGATGTCATCGGGCGGTCATCAAGTGTCGCTAAATTCAACGCGCAACCCTGATGAAAGGAGAAACACCATGAGCCTGCAAGAGCGCAGCAGTAGCGAAGTCACTATCGTTCGAGCGACCCCAGACCTGCCCGTTGGCGGTGCGATTCTCGACCAGGATGGACGCGAAGTTGTGATCACTGAAGAAATGGTTCAGGCGGCCTGCCAGGCGTGTGACAAGCTTTGGGTCACCCCTGAAGAACAAAACTGAGTGACACCGAATACCTTGAAACCCGACTCCAGAGTCGGGTTTTTTCTACCTGTCATTCGCCCTGCATGACCACCGCACCAAGCGCACGGACAATCTTCGCCAGCGCCTCGGACTCGCCACTCAGGCAGACCTTGAGCCCTTCGATCTCCCGACGCGGCGGATAGTGTTTACGCAGCGCGTCGAAGGCCAGACGCTGACTGGCGGTATCACCCACCAGACTGCGCCTGAAGTCGGCATCATCCCGACGCGGGTCGTAAACGCCCCGGCACAGCATGTTCAAGGCCCAGACCGGGTCGGTTCTCTCATCCAGCGTCACCTGGGCAAGCCAGGGTCGGGGCAGCAGATCCTCAAGCACAATGGAGGCTGGCTGACCGAGAAAGGCACAGAGCGCCTGATAGATCTGCGCAGTCCCGCGCTGCCGGCCGTCCAGGCTGTAACCGGCGATGTGCGGCGTGGCAATCACACACAGATCAGCCAGCGGTACGTTGACCTGCGGTTCGCCTTCCCAGACGTCGAGCACGGCCTGCAGATCTTCACGATCGAGAAGCACCTCATGCAGTGCGGCGTTATCGACCACCGCTCCACGGCTGGCATTGATCAGCCAGGCACCTTGCCTGAGCTGGCGCAGACGTGATTCGTCGAACAGGTGCCAGGTCGGTAAGTTGCCGGTTCTGTTGAGCGGGGTATGCAGGCTGATCACATCGCAGCGCTCGACAATCTCATCAAGCGTGACGAAATCAACCGACTCAGCCGCCTGACGCGGAGGGTCGCAGACCAGCACGTTCCAGCCGAGCCCTTTCAGGACATTGACCAGCCGCCCGCCCACCTGTCCGGCACCGACGATGCCATAGGTGCGTTGCGCGAGGTCGGCACCTTCGATTTCCGCCAGCGTGAGCAGGCTGCCCAGCACATAGTCCACCACACCACGGGCATTGCAGCCCGGCGCACTGGACCACTGGATTCCGGCTTCCAGAAAATAGGCCAGATCCAGATGGTCGGTGCCGATGGTGCAGGTCCCGACAAAACGTACTGCACTGCCTTCCAGCAACTCGCGAGTGACCGGCGTCACCGAGCGCACCAACAGGATGTCGGCGTCGGCAACCGCAGCTCGGTCGATGGAGCGGCCCGGCAAACGACGGATGTCGCCAAAGTGAGCAAAAAAGGCGTCGAGCAGGGGAATGTTTTCATCAGCGACAATGCGCATGGGGGGTCTCTCTGAAGGCGGGCATTGGCCCTTGCTCAGCGCGAGCAAGGGCGAGAGGCGGCGACAACCAATCAGTCCAGCTTCTTGCGGATCCAGTACAGGAAGGTCCCGTCACCGGCCTGCTGCTCGATCAGTTCATGGCCGAGGAAAACGCAGAACTTGGGGATGTCGCGGGTAGTCGACGGGTCGGTCGCAATCACCTTGAGCAATCCGCCAGCAGGCAGGTCGCGCACCTTCTGATGCAGCATCATTACCGGCTCCGGGCAGAACAGTCCGCTGGCATCCAGCACGGCATCGACGGTGAGGCTTTCGGTGGATTCAGACATGGGGGGCTCCAGAAACGGGTGGTCATTGTTACCTAATTCGCACGATCACGTCAGCCCTTGCGCGGACGTGCTGTCTTGGCGACGTCCAGTCTGCGCAAATGACAGGTGACTTCTTCACGGTCGTGATAGAGCTGCTTGCAGCCGATCGATACGCGAATGCCCCGCTCCTTGAAGCCTTCCTCGATACGGTCGAGCAGACGGCGCACTTCAGCGTAGCGCTGTTTCATCGGCAACTTGAGATTGACCACCGCTTCACGGCACAGGCCTTCGCCCAGCCAGGTTTCCAGCAGCGCAGCGTTGCGCGCAGGTTTTTCGACGATGTCGCACACCATCCAGTCCACCGGCTGACGAGGCTTGTAGGTAAAGCCGTCGGCCATCAGGTGTTGCACGAGCCCGGTGTCCATCAGGCTTTCCGCCATCGGGCCATTATCGATTGCGGTCACCAGCATGCCGCGGCGCACCAGTTGATACGTCCAGCCGCCGGGCGCAGCGCCCAGATCCACGCCGGTCATGTCGCCGGACAGGCGCTCATCCCACTGATCTCTGGGAATGAAGTGATGCCAGGCTTCCTCCAGCTTCAAGGTCGAGCGGCTGGGCGCCTCACGCGGAAACTTCAAGCGCGGAATGCCCATCGGCCACATCGCCGAATTGCCAGCGTCTGCAAGCCCCAGAAACACTTCGCGGCCACTCTTGAAAGTCAGCAGCAGGCGCGGCTTGCGCGGGTCGTCGATCAGCTTGCCCGCCTGGGTCAGGGCCTTGCGCAGCGGCGCTTCGAACTTCTTGCAGAAATTCGACAGTTCCTTGCCGTCGTTGGTGTCCACGACTTCCAGCCACAGGCTGCCGCAGACCGGGAAATCAGTCATCTGCCCGAGGATCACGCTGATGCGGTCGGTTTCCGGCAGGTCCAGAAAAACGCCGCGTGCCCACTGCCGGGGAAAGATCAGTTGATCGAAGCGCTGGCCATTCATCAGTCGTTCGGCACCGTCGGGCTCGCTGCAGATGAATTCCGCGCAGGCGGTGTTGGGGCGCGCCTTGGCGTAACCGGCAACTTCCAGGCGCGCAGCATGCTCGGCGATCTCCGAGCAAACCTCGCTTTCGAAACCGGGCCGGCAATGCATAAACAGCGTATTCATGGTGACTCCTGGGACAACGACACGCGGGCGTAACCCGGCGGACTTGAAAGCCGCGCATGATAACGGAATCAGGAACCACTGGCGCGGCCCGGCAGTCCACTAAGCTTGAGGCCACACGCGGCGTCCACGACCTGATCCACCCGGACCCGCGATTCGTCGCTCACAGATTATTCTACAAGGAGCCGTTCATGCCCTCCCTCGATAGCCTGAAAAGCCTGAAAACACTCGACATCGATAACAAGACCTACCATTACTTCAGCCTGCCCGACGCCGCCCGCTCGCTGGGTGATCTGGACAAGCTGCCGATGTCACTCAAGGTGCTGCTGGAAAACCTGCTGCGCTGGGAAGACGACAAGACCGTCACCGGTGACGACCTCAAGGCCATTGCCGGCTGGTTGAAAGACCGTCGTTCCGACCGCGAGATTCAGTACCGCCCTGCACGGGTGCTGATGCAGGACTTCACTGGCGTACCTGCGGTTGTCGATCTGGCCGCCATGCGCGCCGCCGTGGCCAAGGCCGGTGGCGATCCACAGCGCATCAACCCACTGTCGCCGGTGGACCTGGTGATCGACCACTCGGTGATGGTCGACAAGTTCGGCGATTCGCAGGCGTTCGAGCAAAACGTCGATATCGAGATGCAGCGCAACGGTGAGCGTTACGCGTTTCTTCGCTGGGGCCAGAGCGCCTTCGACAACTTCAGCGTGGTGCCGCCAGGCACTGGCATCTGCCACCAGGTGAACCTGGAGTATCTGGGCCGCACGGTCTGGACCAAGGAAGGAGACGGTCGCACCTACGCGTTCCCGGATACCCTGGTCGGAACCGACTCGCACACCACCATGATCAATGGCCTGGGGGTGCTCGGCTGGGGTGTGGGCGGTATCGAAGCCGAGGCCGCCATGCTCGGCCAGCCGGTGTCGATGCTGATTCCGGAAGTGATCGGCTTCAAGCTGACCGGCAAATTGAAGGAAGGCATCACAGCCACCGACCTGGTGCTGACCGTGACCCAGATGCTGCGCAAGAAAGGCGTGGTGGGCAAATTCGTCGAGTTCTTCGGCGACGGCCTGGCCGATCTGCCGTTGGCGGACCGTGCCACCATCGCCAACATGGCGCCGGAATATGGCGCGACTTGCGGCTTCTTTCCGGTCGATGACGTGACGCTGGATTACCTGCGCCTGTCCGGTCGCCCGGATGAAACCGTGAAGCTGGTCGAGGCCTATAGCAAGGCACAGGGCCTGTGGCGTCTGCCAGGTCAGGAACCGGTATTCACCGACAGCCTGGAACTGGACATGAGCACGGTGGAAGCCAGCCTTGCAGGGCCGAAGCGCCCGCAGGATCGGGTTGCTCTACCCAATGTCGCTCAGGCCTTCAGTGACTTCCTCGGCTTGCAGGTCAAGCCTGCGAAAGTCGAAGAAGGTCGACTTGAAAGCGAAGGCGGAGGCGGAGGCGGTGTTGCCGTGGGCAACGAAGCGCAGGTCGGCGGCGAGATTTCTTACGAGCACAATGGCGAAACCCATCGTTTGAAGGATGGCGCCGTGGTCATCGCCGCCATCACTTCCTGCACCAACACCTCAAACCCGAGCGTCATGATGGCAGCCGGGCTGGTTGCGAAGAAGGCTGTAGAAAAAGGCCTGCAGCGCAAGCCGTGGGTCAAAAGCTCGCTGGCTCCGGGCTCCAAGGTCGTCACCGACTATTACAAAGCGGCAGGCTTGACCGAATATCTGGATAAGTTGGGGTTCGATCTGGTGGGCTACGGTTGCACCACCTGCATCGGTAACTCAGGCCCGCTGCTGGAACCCATCGAAAAGGCCATTCAACAGTCGGACCTGACCGTTGCGTCAGTGCTGTCGGGCAACCGCAACTTTGAAGGTCGTGTTCACCCATTGGTGAAAACCAACTGGTTGGCTTCCCCACCGCTCGTGGTGGCCTACGCACTGGCAGGCTCGGTGCGCATCGACATCAGCAGCGAGCCGCTGGGCGAAGGCTCGGATGGCAAGCCGGTTTATCTGCGTGATATCTGGCCGACCCAGAAAGAAATCGCCGAAGCCGTGGAAAGCGTCAACACCAGCATGTTCCACAAGGAATACGCAGAAGTGTTTGCCGGTGACGAGCAGTGGCAGTCTATCGAGGTGCCGCAAGCGGCAACCTATGTCTGGCAGGACGATTCGACCTACATCCAGCATCCGCCGTTCTTCGAGGACATCGGCGGCCCGTTGCCGGTCATCAAGGATGTCGAGAATGCGCGCATCCTTGCGCTGCTGGGCGACTCCGTGACCACTGACCATATCTCTCCTGCGGGCAACATCAAGGCCGACAGCCCTGCCGGGCGTTACCTGAAGGAGAAAGGCGTCGACTATCAGGACTTCAACTCCTATGGCTCGCGTCGTGGCAATCATGAAGTGATGATGCGCGGCACTTTCGCCAATATCCGCATTCGCAACGAAATGCTGGGGGGTGAGGAAGGCGGCAATACCGTGCACGTCCCTTCCGGCGATAAGCTGGCGATCTACGACGCAGCCATGCGTTATCAGCAGGAAGGTACGCCGCTGGTGATCATTGCCGGGCAGGAATACGGCACCGGCTCCAGCCGCGACTGGGCAGCCAAAGGCACCAATCTTCTGGGCGTCAAGGCGGTGATTGCCGAGAGCTTCGAACGTATCCACCGCTCCAATCTGGTCGGTATGGGCGTATTGCCGCTGCAGTTCAAGAACGGGCAGACCCGCAAGAGCCTGAACCTGAGCGGCAAGGAGACGTTGAGCATCACCGGGCTGACCGATGCCGACATCCGTCCGGGTATCGGCCTGCAATTGCACATCACCCGTGAAGATGGCAGTCAGGAGACGGTCGACGTGCTGTGCCGCATCGATACGCTGAATGAAGTCGAGTACTTCAAGTCCGGCGGCATTCTGCATTACGTACTGCGGCAGTTGATCGCGTCCTGATAGCCGCGACGGCACCTGGGATATCCCCGGGTGCCTGCGGAAGCGGTTAGAAACAAATTCCCTCGCCCAAAGCGCTGTAGACTCCCCGATTTCATTCATCAGGGGTATTGCTATGGCCTCACGGCACTGGCTGGCTTTAAGTCTTCTGAGCCTCGGGTACGGGCTGGCGCTTTTACACGGCAGCCTCGCCCCTTCAGCGTTACTGGGCCTGAGCCTGCTGATCATCGCTGGCGTGTGCGTCCAGAACACTCGCCCTCGCTACGTTCGCGTGATCGGTCACGCAATGTTCATTCTGACGGGCCTGGCGCTGGCTTTAAGCGTGATGCCCGGTTTCAACAACGCGATCGTCATTGATGCCGTACGGTTTACGCCCGACGCGGCGGCCTACACGATGGACCTGAACCTGGACAAGCCTCTGATCGGCTTCTGGCTGCTGCTGGCCTGCCCCTGGATTCTGGTCGGCGTCGGCATTGCCCATTCACTCAAAGTCGGCGTTCTCGCACTCGTCGTCACATCTGCGTTCTGCATGACGACGGCCGTTCTGCTGGGCATCACGGGCTGGGCGCCCAAATGGCCTGCGCAAAGCACGATCTGGTGGGTGAACAACCTACTCCTGGTAACCCTGACAGAAGAGCTGTTCTTCCGCGCCTATCTTCAAGGCGGTCTGCAACGATGGTTCGGTTCCACAAGGTTCGCGACGCCGCTGGCGATCACCCTCACAGCCTGTCTTTTCGGACTTTCACATCTTGGCGCCGGATGGGAATGGGTACTGCTCGCGGGCATGGCGGGTATCGGTTACGGCGTGGCTTTCCGTTTCGGTGGCCTGACGGCTGCGGTGATCAGCCACTTCGGGCTGAATCTGGTGCATTTCGCACTGTTTACCTACCCTATGCTGGACCGGTAGCTGCGTCTGACGAATCAGAAACTGCCAGTAATATTCAATTTTCGAGCTGACCGGTCGATAACACGCGAAAGTCTTATTGATCGAAGGACCGAAATCCAATGCGCAATAACCAGCCAATCACTCAATGTGAGCGGACTTTTCCTGCCGAACAACGTCTGATATCCACCACCGACACCCGCGGCACCATCACGTACTGCAACGAAGCCTTCGTGGACATCAGTGGGTACAGCCATGAAGAACTCGTCGGCGCGCCTCATAATACCGTCCGCCACCCTGACGTGCCGCCTGCCGTTTTTGAGCACATGTGGACGACGCTCAAATCCGGCCAACCCTGGATGGGCATCGTCAAGAACCGCTGCAAGAACGGCGATCACTACTGGGTCAATGCCTACGTGACGCCGATGCTGGAAAACCGCCAGGTTGTGGGTTTCGAGTCGGTACGCATCAAGCCGACCGCCGAGCAGATCCGTCGTGCCGAAGGGCTCTACGCGCGCCTGAACCAGGGCAAGAGCGCAGTGCCAGGGCGCGATAAATGGCTGCCGATGCTGCAGGACTGGCTGCCGTTCATCCTCGTCAGCCAGCTCGGTTTTCTGATCGGTGTATGGCTGAACTCGTCATGGGGCTTTGCCCTGACCGCCGCGCTCTCGGTGCCGCTGGGCCTGCTGGGGCTGTCGTGGCAACAACGTGGCACCAAGCGCCTGCTGCGCCTGGCCGAACAGACCACCTCCGACCCGCTGATCGCGCAGATGTACACCGACAGTCGCGGTCCGCAGGCGCGTCTGGAGATGTCGATACTCAGCCAGGAGGCGCGCATGAAAACCTGCCTGACGCGCCTGCAGGACACCGCTGAACACCTGAACCATCAGGCACGTCAATCCAACTCGCTGGCCAACGCCAGCTCGACCGGGCTCGAGCGTCAGCGCGTGGAAACCGAACAGGTGGCCGCTGCGATCAATGAAATGGCGGCTACCACACAAGAGGTCGCCAGCCACGTGAACCGCGCCGCCGAGGCCACGCAACAGGCCAACGAACTGACCCGTCGCGGTCGCGATATTGCCGGCGAGACCCGCGAAGCCATTCAGCGTTTGTCGACATCGGTCGGCGAAACCGGCCTGACTGTGACGCAACTCGCCAAGGACAGCGATGAAATCGGCGGCGTGGTCGATGTGATCAAAGGCATCGCCGACCAGACCAACCTGCTGGCCCTCAACGCCGCCATCGAAGCCGCCCGCGCCGGAGAAATGGGCCGTGGGTTTGCCGTGGTCGCCGACGAAGTCCGGCAACTGGCGCAACGCACCGCCGAATCCACCGGACAGATCCATGGCCTGATCGCCAAACTGCAACAGACCGCGAACGACGCCGTCCAGACCATGAACACCGGGCATCGCCAGGCCGAAGAAGGCGTAGCCCGCGTACTGGAAGCCGATCAGGCGCTGGTGGGCATCAGCGAAGCGGTGGCCAACATCACCGACATGACCACCCAGATCGCCACGGCCACCGAAGAACAGAGTTCGGTGGCTGAAGAGATCAACCGCAATATCTCGACCATTGCCGGATTGGCCGACAAGACTTCGGATGAAGCGCATCGCTCTGCAGTATTGAGCGCGGAATTGACGGATACGGCGAATTCGCAATATTCGTTGGTGGAGCGGTTTAATCGGTAAGGGATAGTGTTTGGAAGAGCCTCGGCAGATTTGGGTTTGTCGGGGCTTTTTCTTTTCATGCAGCCAAGCCAAATGCACTCAGCAGGACAGTAATTCCTACAACAATATCTGTGTACTGCGTAGGTCACTTCTCTAACCATTCACATGAGAGAAAAACAGGCGAAACAGGTTTGACAATGACGCACATATCCTATTAGTTAAAGTTCAAGCAATAGCATCTACACCCTGGCAACATCACGCATTGCTCAAACCTCAACAACAAGCGTGCAGACGCACCTTGCTAATTAATTGGATAAGATCATGAACACGTTCAAGAATATTGAGCTGTCAGCTCCTGCCATTCCCGTAGCCGATTATGACGGCCTTATAAAGGTAGCGGATCTGGCAGCGAACATCGAGGTTCTGTTTACCCTTACAGGTATGATTCAACAGGGCGATCTCTTCGAGTTGAAAATTAACGGTACTGAAACAGTCTTTGATCAGATCATTTCTGACCCAAACCCACCAAGCGAACTGTCGTTCATCATGAATATACATCCACGCTACTTGATGAATGACGGATCCTACACTGTCCACTATAGCTGGACTGGCTTTCCAGGCATGATCACGCAGGACTCGCTAAAGACAGTCATCCGAATAGACCGCACTGCACCCGGCGCAACCCTCCTCGCCCCAATCATCTTCCCGCAGATCAACTTCGGGGAAGTCCTGAAAGGCGCAATTCCTGGCTACGCGGACATGCAGTCCGGTGACCGAATTCAGACCCTGTGCAACGGCATCGAAGGACCGGTTCACGTGGTCACACCGCAAGACCTGACCGACCGGCCTGTGCAAATCGGCTTTGAGCGTGAATTTCTGACGAACCTGGACAGCGAGCACATCACGTTCAGCTATCAGGTAGTCGACCGGGCAGGTAATGTTTCGATCATGGCGCAACTCGTCGAGTTGTCCATGCAGCGTTAAGCCTTACAAAGGCACTCATATGAATACTTGAAAAACCATCGTTCACGCGAACGTGTGAACGATTTCGGTAATAATGTTGAACGAAATATCCTACATAGGAGTGGGATAAGGATGATTGCAGAATCTTTTTCTAATTTTCAGAAATTACTGTAGTAAGCGTCCTACGCTACTCGTGAAAAATTGATCGCACCGAAAGATCCGAATTCAAGCCTGACCCCTTAAACACGGGACCAGCAGTCATAAATAAACATCTTAAACAGACACAATCTGTAACACCATAATCAAATACCCATTGCACATCTCGCCAATGGCGAGTGACTTGATATTGAACGCAGATTGCCTTGTAATATTTTCCGCAACGAAAAACCACCGTTGCGAACACAACACCTCATAACGACTAAATATATCAGGCAAGGGAACGCGATGAGCGAAGATGATTCGAAAACACCACCCCCGGATGAACGACCGAAAGAAGATGCAGCAGACGTGGTCGAAGAGCCGACTGCTGCCTATGCAGAGCGTAAGCCTGCGGTTGCAGCGATACCGCCATCTGATATTTCAGACACCTTGAAACCGCCTCAACTGCCCCATGTCAATCCTGACGCCATCACTCAGGAGCAGGTATTTGCAGGCATCGTTATTCACATACCCGGTTCCGTAAAACTGTGCGAAGGCGACGTGATCATCTTTTACTGGGGCAGGAACGCATCCCAGACACAGGTCTATCACCGTGTCGGAGCGAACAGCATCGTGCGAGAGATGTGCCTGTCCTACCACTTCATGGCGGAGCCGCAGTACGGGCTTGTCGATCTTTATTATGAAATCCATCGGGAGAACCAACTGATCGGCACTTCACCCGCCTTGAGGGTGACCGTCAACTACTCGCCCCCGTTGACACCCAAACAACGACAACGAAAGCGCTGGATCAGCCGCCGCTTCCCCGATAACTGACTGAAAGGCCCTCGGTGAGCGATCACCGGGGGCCTTGGACTGGATGAAACCTGCTGCGCTCTAAGCGTTAAAACGCCAGGCTCAGCCCCACATTGGCCCCCCAGGGTTGCTCGACATGCTTGCCTTTCATGTAATCGAAGTCCGCATGCACCTGCAGGCGCTCGGACAGCGACACCGACACACCGGCACCCAGTTCTGCCCGCGAGCCGAACAGGCTGTTGTCGAACTTCGCGTCATTGACGCTCACCTCATTGCTGCGGGAGAACTCCTGTGCCAACGCGACACGCACATAGGGCTGCAGCACGCCGCCGTCCTTGAGCGCGATGGTGCGACCCGCCGAGGTGCCGACCTTGCCCAGCAGCGAGTGTGTGCGGTCGTTCTTCGCCTTCAGGTCGTTGTCCATGCGGTAGTCCTTCCCTTCAACAACAACACTGGACAACTGAGCAAAGGGTTCCAGAAAGTAGTCGTCCGCCAGCTTGATGTGGCGACCGAACTCTACCCAGCCGCCCACTGCGGAGTTGCTGTAATCACCCTTGACCTGGCTGGCATCGCTCATCGCCACCTTGGCCTTGTTGCGGAAGCGGTTGAGCTTGAGCACGCCATCCAGGTAGTAGCCATCGTCCGCCAGCCAGGTGCCGTAAGCGCCCGCATAGTAGCTGTCGATCTTGCCCGACGTGCCGCGACTCAAGTCCAGATCGGACTTGCTGTAACCGCCCAGCACACCAAACAGCAACTGACCGTGGCTGACCTCAATCGGCGCATCCGCACCGAGCGAAAGTCCGCTGATCTGCTGCCGATAGTCCACGCCGTCACCGGTCGTAGCGTTGAGGCGACTGCCATAGGCGCGCATCCAGCTACCGCCCCGGCCCGTCCCGCGGATTTCTCCCATGCGCGTTCGCAGCGTCGAAAGCTCACCCATCCACACCGTTGGCGCGGCATTGAACAACGCCAATGCACTCTGAGTGGACGGACTGATCACCTTATCCTCGCCCACGATGAACCAGTCATTGCCTTGCTGCTTCAACTGATAGGAAAAAGCACCCAGGTCCACTCGGCCACCGAGCAGACTGAACTGCGCGTCGCCGCCCTCGGTGTGGACCACTTTCAGCGGCTCCATGTCGGAAGAAACGACCTCCAATCCGGTATTACGCACCCGCAACCCGAACTGCCCGCTGGCCTGACCGTTGACATCGATCAGGTCGCCGACGCCCTTGTCCAGATCCACCCGCATGCCAAAGCTGCCCTGCCCCGACAGCTCATTCAGCGACAAGGTATGAAATCCCTCTTCAGCGAAATTCACACTACCGCCTTCCATGGACAGCGACTTGATGGCGTTATCCCCCACCATCTGCCAGTTGCCACCGGACTTCACAGCAAGGATGTTGCCATTGATGATATCGCCAGTGAGGCTCGCGTTGTTTTGCAACGTCACGTTCAGGGTGCTGGTGTCATCCGAAACCAGATTTCCTCCAAGCGTACTGTTATCCACTTTGAAATCCACAATGCTGCTTTCAGCGACTTCCAGCAGATTGCCGTTACCGGAAAGCAACTTGGAACTGTTTTGCACCGTAATATCTGCGCGAACATCGAGCAAATCACGATAATATACCCTTATGGATGCACCGCCTATACCTTCAACGGTCGAGTTATCGATAGTGATGACAGATTCCTTTTCCAGCAATTGACCAGACGCCGGATCTATAATCCTGATACCACTCTCATCACCTACAATATAGCTACCTTCAGCAATGACCATATTCGGGCCAGCAGCGCTGATACCGTAACCCGGGCTACCCAACGGGCTCCAAGCGTGACCATACACTTTAGTTGCTCTGATATCGACATCACCAAAGACTCCAGCGCTTATTCCGACGCCTGCCCCAGTCACTTCGCTGGAACGGACTTTCAACGTGGAACCGGAAGAGGGAGTACCGAAACTGCCGACACGGATAGCGGGTTGAGAACTCCCCTTTACCGTAGCGCCGTTGATGTCTGCAAAGCTGCCATCCAATAGTATACCTTGCTCTACATAACCCGAATTCATAACCAGCTTCGCGTCTCTGAATGAGGCTCCTTGTATCCTGCCGTTGTCGATAATATTGAGTTGACCTGAGTCCATGACGTTATAGTAGTCGGGGATCGTGGTAGTCGAGTCTACCGTCAATGTCTCCCCGCTAACGCGTACCGCCATAACCGTCTGCCCGTCAGGCAAATGTAAAGGCTGCCTCAATCCGCCAGTTTGAGTATTTGCCAAGACCTTGCCTACCAACGAAGCGCCGATCAAAACAATCACGCAACGTGAAACAAGATATCTTTTTTTTCTGCATGCTTTTACCGAATAATTCACCGCCATCTCCTCAATTGTCGAAGCAGGAAAATTAGCGTGATAACACTTTTTCTGTAGGCATCAGCATCTGCAATAAATGTAGGAAAATTCCGAATTAAATATAAATAAAATCCTACAACCAAGCCATCTCAAGGCACGAATAAAAAAACAATTTTTTAAAACGAGAAAAAACCAAAAGCACCTATTGACACAAACTCGAAAACCCTATTACGTCAAAATCGTGACTTAGACAACCGACAAACAAAACCGCCATCGAACGTCTCTCGCACAATTACCTGAAAAAGCTCCGAAATCTTATTACATAACCCACTGGAAAATCAGTTATGAAAACAGCATTAAACAGTATTGTTTCAGCCCCCATTCATGTCCTGAAAAAACATGCCAAGGGTCAACCGTTGGAACTGGTTGCACCCGATATCGAAGTTGCCTTCCATGATCAGGACACGCCAGGCCTCATTCCCGTCAACGCGCTGGATGCTCCGTTGACTGTCACTCTCAAGGCCTGGCCTGGTGCAGTAGAGGGCTACGGCTATCAACTTCATTTCGACGATGAAGATTCTGGGCCTACTAAATATATTCTGGAATCTCATACACCAGGTGACCTGCTGACGCTCGAAATTCCGACAGACCTCATGACCGAAGGGTTTCACAAGGTTCAGTATAAGGCTACCAACCCTACGAACGAGGTGAAGGAATACTCGGGTGTCTTCAGGATTCAAATCGACAAAACCCCACCCGGCGCGCCTGAACTGGCAGCCATCCAGTTTCCGCCCGAAATCCAGAATGGACTGACTGCCGCAGAGCTTGATCACTTGGGTGGCAAGCTTGACGTGCAAATCGCTGGTTATACCGGCATGAGGAAGCACGACCTCATTCAAACATGGTGGGGTGGCGTTGAAGGCCCGAACGCTGTGGTTAGCGAAGACGACATGGGCCTGAACAAAGTCGTCATTACCTTCACGCGCGAATTTCTGGAAAGTGCAGGCGATCAGGAACAGTTGGTCAGTTATCAGGTCTTTGATCGGGCAGGGAACGCGTCGATTTTTTCAAATCCGGTGCCTGTCGTACTGAGACTTCAGGACACGCCTTCAAACTTCCCTGCCCCCGTTATCGACCCGTCAGTTGGAGACCTGATCGATTACGTCGAAGCGAAGACAGGCGTTCTGGTTGATATCCCCCACTACCCTGGCGCAGCGGCACTTGATCACATCCAGCTTTTCTGGGGCGACGACAATCCTCTGCTGCCGGTTATCCTGCCCGGTGGCGATGAGAATGAAGACATCGTCATGACAATTCGGGTGCCTTATGAAGCAATTATGAATCAACCGCAAGGCAGGGTAAGCGTTCATTACGAAGTGTCACGAAAAGAAGAAGTCGCGGGCCTGTCCTTATATACAGATATCGACGTTTTCGCTGCCTTGCCTTTCCCGGCCCCCCTGGACAGTCTGGTCATTCAGGGCACCAGTGTGGGAAACCCCAACAAGGACGATAACTTTATCGACGAGGATGACTATGAACTGAATGGACGGGCTGTCGTAAAATGGAACGCGGGCCTGACGATCAGTGACGACTTGAATCTTCATTGGGGTGAGCAAGTCAAGCCGCAGTGGTATCAAATCAAGTCGAGTGACGTGTCCAACGCCAGAGACCTTATCATTCCTATCGATGGCGACATCATCAGGAGTCAAGGAACAGGCCCGGCAATTCCG
Organism: Pseudomonas viridiflava; assembly: GCF_900184295.1. Taxonomy (NCBI): domain Bacteria; kingdom Pseudomonadati; phylum Pseudomonadota; class Gammaproteobacteria; order Pseudomonadales; family Pseudomonadaceae; genus Pseudomonas; species Pseudomonas viridiflava. Next base: position 1,936,233 of record NZ_LT855380.1, on the reverse strand, counting down.
GTGCATTTTACGGTCACCCGAAGCGGCAACCCCAACCCTGTCAAATCTCCGGTACAACCAGTCACGGTGAGATCCAAAGAAGACCAGCCGGGCGGGCCTGATGGTCTTGAAGGCCCTAAATTCAACCTCACATCAAATGGCGTTTTGGGCCCCAATGAGAATCCCGATGGTGCATTTGTAACTATCGCGCCCTATGCCAACATCGCAGAAGGGCAACGTATCACGTTCACGTTCAAGGGTTTTGATAAATCCAACAACCCGATCGACAGTGCAACGTATATTGCGACTCGAAAACTGGACGAGATCGACAGCGTGGACGGTTATCGCTTCAAAGTCCCTTTTATTAATACCCGAATGATTTGCACCGGCTTTGCGGAGGCCAGCTATACGGTCAATCCCGTAGAGGGCAGTAACCAGAGCCCGGCCAACTCGGTCAGCACCCGAGTTATTGTCAACATGCTGAAACCTTCCGAAGTCACCTGCTACCTCCGTTGACCGTGCGGGCCTCACGGCCCGCAACTTAACATTAAAAGGATTTTTATATGGATAACAACCTCGCACTCAATGCAGACACCCCTGTTCTGGAAGCGCCAAGCATTCCGGTAGCGTTGGATAACGGCGTAATACCGATTGCTTACCTGGACAGTCCACTTATCGTGGAGTTCAAAGTCTGGCCAGGCGCAATGCCCGGTTATACTTATCAGCTCTACTTTGACCACACCCTCATCGGCCCCAGGAAGCCCATTCTGGAGAGTCATAAACCAGACGACCTCCTGACACTTGAAATCCCCGCCGGCTTGCTCGTTGAAGGTAGCCATACTGTCGGATACGAAATAGAAAACCCTGTCAACATGGTGACCGAGCAGTCTCTGGAAACCGGAATCACAATTGACCGCCTACGACCAGGCAGCCCCGTCCTGGCTCCCATCCTGTTTCCGAAGCAAGTTCAGGACGGTCTGAACTCGGACGAACTTAAAGATATGGGGGATATCCTTTCGGGAACGGTTGCCAGCTACAGAGGCATGGAAGAAGGCGATGTGATTCGCACTTACTGGAACAATGTGCCAGGCCCAATGGCGGTCGTCACTAAAGATGACATGGGGTTGAAGCGGGTGATGGTCGACTTTGTCAGACCTTTTCTGGAGCTGATCGGCGACATCGAAGCACCGGTCTATTACACGGTGACCGACCTGGCGGGCAACCTGTCCATGAACTCGGAACCGTTGGTGGTCAAACTGCAACTGTTTGCAGAGATTCCTTTGCCCACCCCCACCGTAAAACAAGCCAACGGCGACACCCTCGACCCAACCAACGCCCCGAATGGTGCAACCGTTGTCATCGACGCCAGCGCAAGCTTCAAGGCCGGTGATCGAGTCACGGTTCAGTGGAAAGGTCCGAAAGGCAGCGACACGAAGGAAAAGACCCTCATCGACAGCGAGGCTGGTCAGCCGCTGGAAACCGTGTTTGCCCCTGCGCTGGTGGTCGCCAATGCCGGGCAGAACGTTGAAGTGGTTTACACCGTCAACCGCGCCAATGGATTGGTGCAGACGTCCGCGACGCTGACCTTGAAGGTTCTCGCCGGCCTGACGAAGCTCCCGGCACCACGCATGGACACGGTCGGTCACGATGGCGTGGTCAAGCCGTCGTTGATTCCTGAATCCGGGGCAACGGTGCGGGTGAGTTATCCGGGCATGAGTGGCGAGGACAGTGTGGTGCTCAACTGGCGCGGTCTTTCCAGTCATGACACGCCGGCCAAAACTGCGACGGGCAATGAGCTGCTGTTCAACGTTCCCAAGGCATGGATCATCGCTTCGCAAGGCGGTTCTGCCAGCGTCACCTACACCGTGACGCGTGACAGCGTTTCCAAGGGCTCAGTCCCATTGTGGCTCACGGTGGAAAAGGAGCTGGTGTTCGATACCTCGCCCGTCACGCTGGCGGGCAAGGTTTATCTGATTCCGAGCGTGCCGGATCTGCTGCCTTCGCTTCCGGCTGGCACCAGCGTCAGGCGACAGGCTTCGGGTGGACAGGCACCTTACCGTTACACATCGAGCAACCCGCTGGTGGCCAAGGTGGACGGCAATGGTCTGACGACCGTGCGCGGCAAAGGCACGGCAACGATCTCGGTCACCGATGCATCGGGGGCCAGTAAGAGTTATCAGGTGACCGTCACCAAGGTCATTCATTGCCTGGGGCTGGGCAGCGGCAGTCTGTCGCAGATGAGCAGCGCAGCCTCGGCCAAGGGCGGCAGAATTCCGTCGATCAACGAGTTGAAGGAAATCTACGCCACCTATGGCAACCGCTGGCCGCTGGGCAAAGGCAACTACTGGTCGTCGACCGTCGCGGCAGTGAACCTGGTGGGCTGGAAATGGTACTACGTGAAAAATCTGGTCACAGGCGCAGACTTCAAATTGCTGCACCACAATGCCAGTCTTGGCGTCGCCATTCGCTAAGCGATTGCTGAAGCGTTAGCCAGGGCGTTACGTGAATAACGTAACGCCCTCTTTTCATGTATGCACATCAGGCGTACAGCCCTCCCGCTTCAAGAGCCCGACCATGCGCCACACTGCCACGCCCACTCGCCGCTTTGTCCGCCCTCCTTCCAGCGAAGGCACTTTCGACGCCCGCGTCAACCAGAAGCCTTTTGTCCTGACCTCGCTGCTGGGGCGACTGACGCAGCGCCCGGAACTGTCCCACGCGCCTGATCACTGGATCTGGAAAGTGATTGCCGACGGCAAGGTCGGCAACAAGCGCACCAGCATCGGACTGTTCTTCGATCATGACCTGCGTCCCGGAACGCACAACCTGATCGGCCACGACCGAATCAAGGTCATCTATAACGAAACGCCCAATTGGCAGAGCGTGATCTACCACTCCGGGCATTTTCAGGCAGGTGTACTGAAACTGATCGAAGCCAATCCGCGCACGATGCGTTTGAGAGGCGAATTCAGTTTCAGCATGTCGGCCGTGGCATTCGAGGTCACCGAGGGTGCCTTCGAAGTGCTGTGCAAATGACTCATTCGCGAAGAAATACGGCAATGTTCTCTGCCGAATCCATCAGGCATTGATCATGAGTAACGCCAGCAGCTTTCAACGGCTTGAGGTCATGATTGGCCGTCGGCAGCCAGTGCAGGCGTATCGTGCCTGACAGCACGTATTGCTCGACCGCCTCACGATTCCCCAACGCATCGCGCTCGCCCTGCACGATCAGCGCCCGCGTACGAAGATCAGCCAGGTGTGCAGTTCGCGGTTTTTCCGGCTTGCCCACCGCATAGAAGGGATAGCCCAGACACACCAGCGCATCGACGCTCAATTCGTCGGCAATCAGGCTCGCCATCCTGCCCCCCATGGATTTGCCCCCAATCGCCAGCCGTCCCGTGACACAGGGTCGCAGCTGTGCATAAACCTCACGCCAACAGTCGAGCAGTTGGCCTTGCTGATTGGGCGGACGCTTGCTCCCACCCTGGCGTCGCTGGGCCATATACGGGAACTCGAAGCGCATGACATCCACACCTTGCCTGCCAAGAAACCCCGCGATGCTGTTCATGAAATCGCTGTCCATCGGCGCACCGGCACCATGCGCCAGCAACAGCGTGACAGGCTCCTGCCCGGCCTCGCGCTGACCTGCCGTCCATAGCCAGCCGTTATCCTGCGCCAGACGCGTGCACTGATGTTCGACCTGTGTCCCGGTACTCATGGGTACTTCTCTTCTATGAGGTATAAGTCAAAAAACGGACTATACCCGTGACCGATCGGCAACCGCACCTCGATGCCACGCCAGATGAGTGCGTCGGCTTCCCACGTGTGCCTTTCAAAGTTAAGCTTGCCGACCAGAGACCTGTCGCAGACACCTTGTGCCAGAGCGCTTTGCCGATCTCCACTTGCCCCGCCTTTTCGGTGTGTTCCGGCGATGTCGCGCCTCGCCAGAGCCCGCTTATGCCTCGCAAAAATCTGAATTCTGGAAGTCTGTAAATGAGCGCAGCAATCAGCCCGACGGCTTACAACTACACCGTGGTTCGCCAGTTCGCCATCATGACCGTGGTCTGGGGCATTGTCGGCATGGCACTGGGTGTGTTCATTGCATCGCAACTGGTCTGGCCCGAGCTGAACTTCGGTCTGGAGTGGACAACGTTCGGTCGCTTGCGTCCGCTGCACACCAATCTGGTGATCTTTGCCTTCGGCGGCTGCGCGCTGTTCGGCACGTCCTATTACGTGGTCCAGCGCACCTGCCAGACCCGGCTGATCTCCGACCGGCTTGCGGCCTTTACCTTCTGGGGCTGGCAGGCCGTTATCGTCAGCGCCATCGTTTCGCTGCCGATGGGCTACACCACCACCAAGGAGTACGCAGAACTGGAGTGGCCGATTGCAATCCTGCTGGCCATCGTGTGGATCGCCTATGGCGCGGTGTTCTTCGGCACTATCGTGCGGCGCAAGACCCGGCATATTTACGTCGCCAACTGGTTCTACGGCGCATTCATCGTGGTGACCGGCATGCTGCACGTGGTCAATCACATCGCCCTGCCGGTCAGCCTGTTCAAATCCTACTCGGCCTACGCGGGCGCTACCGATGCGATGATCCAATGGTGGTACGGGCACAACGCTGTGGGCTTTTTCCTGACCACAGGCTTTCTCGGGATGATGTACTACTTCGTGCCCAAACAGGCCGAACGCCCGATCTACTCGTATCGCCTGTCCATCGTGCATTTCTGGGCATTGATCACGCTGTACATCTGGGCCGGCCCGCACCACCTGCATTACACCGCCCTGCCTGACTGGGCACAGTCGCTGGGCATGGTCATGTCGATCATCCTGCTGGCGCCGAGCTGGGGCGGCATGATCAACGGCATGATGACCCTGTCCGGGGCCTGGCATAAGTTGCGCACCGATCCGATCCTGCGCTTTCTGGTGGTCTCGCTGGCGTTCTACGGCATGTCGACGTTCGAAGGGCCGATGATGGCGATCAAGACGGTCAACTCGCTGTCGCACTACACCGACTGGACCATCGGCCATGTGCACTCCGGCGCACTGGGCTGGGTGGCAATGATCACCATCGGCGCAACCTACCACCTGATCCCCAGGGTGTTCGGCCGCCCGCAGATGCACAGCATCGGCCTGATCAATGCACATTTCTGGCTGGCAACCATCGGCACCGTGTTGTACATCACCTCGATGTGGGTCAACGGCATCACACAAGGCCTGATGTGGCGCGCAATCAACACCGACGGCACGCTCACCTACTCCTTTGTCGAAGCCATGCAGGCCAGCCATCCCGGCTACGTGGTGCGGTTTATCGGCGGTGCGATTTTCACCAGTGGCATGTTCCTGATGGCGTGGAACGTAGGGCGCACGGTGCGCGCTTCCAGCCCTGCAGAAGCAGAGGCAGCGGCCCGTATCACAGTCGTGGGGGCGCACTGATGAAGCATGAAGTGCTGGAAAAGAATATCGGCCTGCTCGCCCTGTTCATGGTCATTGCAGTGAGCACCGGTGGTCTGACACAAATCGTCCCGCTGTTCTTTCAGGACGTGACCAATCAACCCATCGAGGGCATGAAGCCGCGCACGGCGCTGGAGGTGGAAGGCCGCGACGTCTATATCGCCAACGGCTGTGTGGGTTGCCATTCGCAGATGATTCGCCCTTTCCGGGCTGAAACCGAGCGTTACGGTCATTATTCGGTCGCAGGCGAAAGCGTCTGGGATCACCCGTTCCTGTGGGGCTCGAAACGCACCGGGCCGGATCTGGCAAGAGTCGGCGGTCGCTACTCGGACGACTGGCACCGCGCGCACCTGTACAACCCGCGCGACGTGGTACCTGAATCGAAAATGCCTGCCTACCCGTTTCTGGTCGAAAAGGTCCTCGACGGCAAGGACACCGCGAAAAAGCTCGAAGTGCTGCGCACGCTGGGCACGCCTTACACCGATGCCGATATCGCCGGTGCTGCGGCGGCCGTGCAAGGCAAGACCGAGATGGACGCGCTGGTCGCGTACCTGCAAGGCCTCGGCACCCTCATCAAGAGCAAACGGTGAACATGATGGACATCGGAATGATTCGAGGCCTTGGCACGCTGGTGGTGATGGTGGCGTTCATCGGCCTGACGCTGTGGGTGTTCAGCCCGAAGCGCAAGGCCGAGTTCGATGACGCAACGCTGCTGCCGTTCGCCGATGATCCTGAAGCCATCAGCAAAGTCGCGCGGTCCACAACGTCCCGGAGCGATGCGCCATGAGTACGTTCTGGAGCCTGTATGTCTCGGTCCTGACGCTGGGCACGCTGGTCGCTCTGGTCTGGCTGCTGATGGCGACCCGCAAGGGCGAGCGCAAGGATCACACCGACGAAACCATGGGCCACTCCTTTGACGGCATTGAGGAATACGACAACCCTCTGCCCAACTGGTGGTTCAAGCTGTTCATCGGCACCATCGTGTTTGCCGTGGGCTATCTGGTGCTGTATCCGGGCCTGGGCAACTGGCAAGGCCTGCTGCCTGGCTACACCTATCTGAACAAGGACAAACAACTGCAATTTGCCGACGGAAAGCAAGGCTGGACTGGCGTTCACGAATGGGAAAAGGAAGTGGCGCGTGCCGAAGCCCAGTACGGCCCGCTGTTTGCAAAATATGCCGCGATGCCCATCGAGGAAGTCGCCAAGGATCAAAAAGCGCTGGGCATGGGCGCGCGGCTGTTTGCGTCCAATTGCTCGGTCTGCCACGGTTCGGACGCCAAGGGGGCCTATGGTTTTCCGAACCTGACGGACGACAACTGGCGCTGGGGCGGCGACCCGCAGTCGATCAAAACCTCAATCCTGAACGGCCGTCGTGCGGTCATGCCCGCCTGGGGCGAAGTGCTGGGTGAGCAAGGCGTGCGTGACGTTTCGGCTTACGTCATGACGCTCATGGACGGTCGAAACCTGCCCGAAGGCGCGAAGGCCGACCCGGTTGCCGGGCAGAAGATCTACGCAACCAGTTGCATCGCCTGCCACGGTGCCGAAGGCAAAGGTCTGGCGATTCTCGGTGCGCCGGATTTGACTCATCCAGCGGGCTTCATTTACGGATCGGGCTTTGCCCAGCTTCAACAGACGATCCGTTATGGTCGTCAGGGGCAGATGCCTGCGCAACAGGCGACTCAGGGTGATGACCGGGTGCATATATTGGCGGCGTACGTGTACAGCCTGTCGCGTCGGGAAAAACCGGCTCAAGCAGAGTGATCCAGCTGCATGGCCACGCAGCGGCCGTCTATAGACAGTATCGCGGCTCATTCTGAAAAGATTCCAGGCTTGTAGTTACATTTCTACATGGCTAGACTTCGTTTCTTTGCACTGTCTGTTCCAAGGAGGTCGCCCATGACAACTACCCTCTCGAGCCGGGAATTCAATCAGGACACCAGCGGCGCCAAAAAGGCCGCCAAAGAAGGTCCGGTCATCATCACCGACCGGGGCCGCCCAGCCCATGTCCTGCTTTCAATCGAAGATTATCTGAAACTGACAGGCAGCGCGGTCAGCATTGCCGACCTGCTCGCGATGCCTGAAGACATTGAATTCGAACCACAACGGGCTGCTATCACACCCCGTCCGGTGGACCTCTCCTGATGTTTCTGCTCGACACTAACGTCGTCTCCGAACTCAGAAAACGCAGCCCGGACGCCAACGTGCTCAGATGGTCCCGGTCACACATGGCGTCCAGCCTGTTCATTTCATCCATCACCCTTCTGGAACTGGAAACAGGCGTCCTGCGTGTCGAACGACGTGATCCGATTCAGGGCGCAGCGCTCAGAACCTGGTTGGAACATCACGTTCTGAAAGCTTTCGCCGGGCGCATTCTGGCGGTCGACACTGCCGTTGCCAAACGGTGCGCACACCTTCATATTCCCGACCCACGCAGCGAATGCGATGCCTTGATTGCGGCCACCGCACTGGTTCACGGCATGACCGTGGTCACGCGTAACACGGCGGATTTCCAGCCCTGCAATGTCGCAGTGCTGAATCCGTGGATCAGCCAGTTGAACGAGGAGCCTGCAAGCTACTCGACAGCGGCCCGATGAATACACTCGCCGCAGGACCGCGCCATGAGTGAGCGGATCCCGCTACACAACATCACACCGCCGACCGGGAGCGAAGACGCGTTCGTCGACCTGTACGCCTCGCGGAAAAACATCTACACCCGTGCGTTCAAGGGTGTCTATCGCAACCTGCGCATGACCACCGGCGTGGTGTTGCTGCTGATCTACTTCGGCGCGGTCTGGCTCAATCGCGAGGGTCATCAGGCCATCTGGTGGGACCTGCCTGAGCGCCGGTTCTACATTTTCGGCGCAACCTTCTGGCCACAGGATTTCATCCTGCTTTCAGGTCTGTTGATCGTTGCGGCGTTCGGCCTGTTCTTCGTGACGGTTTACGCAGGACGCGTATGGTGCGGTTATACCTGCCCGCAAAGCGTCTGGACCTGGATCTTCATGTGGTGCGAGAAGCTCACCGAAGGCGACCGCAACCAGCGCATCAGACTCGACAGCTCACCGATTTCCATTGGAAAACTGGCGCGCAAGCTGGCCAAACACAGTCTTTGGTTGTTGATCGGCTTCGCTACTGGCTTGACCTTCGTCGGCTATTTTTCACCGATCCGCCAACTGATCACGGACCTGTTCACCGGGCAGGCCGATGGCTGGGCGTATTTCTGGGTCGGGTTCTTCACCCTGGCGACCTACGCCAACGCGGGCTGGCTGCGCGAACAGGTGTGCATTTACATGTGCCCCTACGCGCGATTCCAGAGCGTGATGTTCGACAAAGACACCCTGATCGTCTCCTACGACCCGCAACGCGGTGAACCACGTGGGGCAAGGAAAAAAGAGGCTGATCATCAGGCGCAAGGTCTGGGTGATTGCATCGACTGCACGATGTGCGTGCAGGTCTGCCCGACCGGCATCGACATTCGCGACGGCTTACAGGTCGAGTGTATCGGCTGCGCAGCCTGTATCGATGCCTGCGACACGGTCATGGACAGAATGGCCTACCCGCGCGGGCTGATCAGCTACACCACCGAGAACAGATTGTCAGGGCATACAACGCGTACACTGCGCCCGCGTCTGATCGGCTATGCGCTGGTGTTGCTGCTGATGATCGGCTTGCTGACCAGCGCCTTCCTGACCCGCTCTCTGGTAGGGCTGGATGTCAGCAAGGACCGCATGCTGTACCGGGAAAACGCTGAAGGGCGGATCGAAAACGTGTACAGCCTCAAGGTCATGAACAAGGATCAGGTCGCCCATACCTATGCACTGGAAGCACATGGGCTGCCTGATCTGAAATGGCAGGGACGTCGTGAAATAACGGTCGAAGCAGGCGAGATTCTCAGCACGCCAGTGCAACTGTCCAGCGCTGCCGAAGCCCTGCCGTCGAGCACGCAGGACATCACGTTCATTCTCAGGGATGTGCATGACGACGAGATTCACCTCGAAACCAGAAGCCGGTTCATCGGCCCGTCCACCCGCTAAGAGCATCGCCATGCCCGCCGCAACCGCTGCAAGCCCCTGGTACAGGCACCTCTGGCCATGGATCATCATTGCCATGCTGGGTGGCTCGGTCGTGCTCAGCCTGACCATGGCGGGCATCGCCATCAATCACCCGGACAATCTGGTCACCGACAACTATTACGAAGCGGGTAAAGGCATCAATCGCTCGATCAATCGCGAGATACTCGCCCAGACCCTCAAACTGCGCGCCAGCCTTCATCTGGACGACGTGACGGGCGAAGCCGAACTGCACCTGAGTGGCAACAGTAATCCCGATCGGCTGGAATTGAACCTGATCTCACCGACTCAGCCGGACAGGGATCGCCGTGTATTTCTGACCCGCAGCCCTTCGCAGGCAGGTCGCTATGTCGGGCAACTTCAGGACCGGGTCGAAGGCCGTCGCTTCGTCGAACTGCTGGGCAGCGAAGGCCGCCAGACCTGGCGCCTGTTCGAGGAGGAATGGCTGGGCCATGACCGCACACTGACGCTGGGCGACGAGCCGCTGCAGGCGGCTCAAGGCCGCAAGGACTGACGTGAACGCGCCCCTGCTCTGCTATCACTGCGCCCTGCCCGTTCCGGCAGGCAGCCGCTTCACAGCCGTCGTGCTCGGAGAAACCCGTGAGCTGTGCTGCCCTGGATGTCAGGCAGTGGTCGAGGCCATTGTTGCGGGCGGTCTGGAACACTATTACGCCCATCGCAGCGAAACCTCCGCCAACCCGGAGAGCCTGCCCACACGTGTGCTTGACGAGTTGGCGCTGTACGACCGCCCGGGTGTGCAGGCGCCTTTCGTACGTCATGACGCCGACGTTTCGGAAACCACCCTGCTCATAGAGGGCATCAGTTGTGCGGCCTGTGGCTGGCTGATCGAGCAACGGCTCGGCAAGCTGCCGGGTGTCGTCGAGGCGCGACTGAACCTGTCGAACCATCGACTGCTGGTGCGCTGGGTCAGCGATCAGGTTGCGTTCAGCCAGCTGTTGAACACGCTGCGCAACATCGGCTATGTCGCCCATCCCTGGCAGGCCGATCACGCTGCCGAACGGCTGACAAGCGAGAACCGGCTTGCACTGCGGCAACTGGGCGTCGCCGGTCTGCTGTGGTTTCAGGCAATGATGGCAACCATGGCGACCTGGCCGGAATTCAATCTGGACCTCAGCCCGTCGATGCATACCATCCTGCGCTGGGTCGCGCTGTTTCTGACCACGCCCATCGTGTTCTACAGCTGCGCGCCGTTCTTTCGCGGCGCATTACGCGATTTGCGCAGCCGCCACCTGACCATGGATGTGTCGGTGTCACTGGCCATTGGTACGGCCTACGTCGCAGGGTTCTGGACCGCCATCAGCGGGACAGGAGAGCTGTACGTCGACGCCGTCGGCATGTTCGCGCTGTTTCTGCTGGCGGGACGCTATCTGGAACGCCGGGCGCGCGAACGCACGGCAGTGGCGACGGCACAGTTGGTCAATGTGCTCCCTGCCTCGTGCCTGCGCATGAACCCCAGCGGCCAGACCGAACGCATTCTGCTCAGCGAGCTGCGCATCGACGATCAGGTGATGGTGCAGCCCGGCGCAGTGATTCCGGTGGATGGCAGGATTCTCGAAGGTCAATCCAATGTCGATGAGTCATTACTGACCGGCGAATACCTGCCCCGGACGAGAACTGTCGGTGACGGCGTCACGGCGGGCACGCTCAATGTCGAAAACGCCCTGAAGATACAGGTGCTTGCGCTGGGTCATGACACGCAACTGTCCGCCATTGTTCGTCTGCTGGAGCGCGCCCAGGCGGACAAGCCTCGGCTGGCGGGAATGGCGGATCGTGCCGCACAGACATTTCTGCTGATTTCACTGATTGCCGCTGCGGTGATCGGCATCGTCTGGTGGCAACTCGATTCATCCCGCGCCCTGTGGATCGTTCTGGCGATGCTGGTCGCCACCTGTCCCTGCGCCCTTTCACTGGCAACGCCCACCGCACTGACCGCTGCGACCGGCACGCTGCACACACTCGGGCTGTTGGTGACGCGCGGCCACGTGTTGGAAGGCCTGAACACCATCGACACCGTCATCTTCGACAAGACCGGAACCCTCACCGAGGGTCGCCTGACAGTGCGGGCTGTCCGTCCATTGGCAACGCTGGATGCAGAAACATGCCTGGAGCTGGCTGCCGCGCTGGAGAGCCGTTCCGAACACCCCATCGCCCGCGCATTTGGCCGCGCACCGAAGGAAGCCGGGCAGGTCACGAATACGCCTGGACTGGGCCTGGAAGGCAGTGTGGATAATCGGCGCCTGCGCATCGGTCAGCCTGAATTCGTCTGCGCGTTGAGCGATACCCGCGTCCTGCAGATGCCTGACGAAACCGGCCAATGGCTGCTGCTCGGCGACACCGACGGCCCGCTGGCGTGGTTCGGCCTTGATGACCGGCTGCGCGACGATGCCGTTGAACTGCTCAAGGCCTGCCAGGCTCGCGGCTGGAAAACCCTGCTGTTGTCGGGGGACAGTTCGCCGATGGTGCAAACAGTGGCAGCCACGCTGGGCATCGATGATGCGCGCGGCGGTCTGCGACCTGACGACAAGCTGGCCGTGCTGCAGCAGTTGCAGGCGCAAGGACACACGGTGCTGATGATCGGCGACGGCGTGAATGATGTACCGGCCATGGCCGCAGCCACCATCAGCGTGGCGATGGGCTCGGCCACCGACCTGACCAGGACCGGGGCAGACGCGGTGCTGCTGTCCAACCGCTTGCACAGCCTGATCGATGCCTTTGATCTGGCGCGACGTACCCGCCGGGTGATTGTCGAGAACCTGCTGTGGGCAGGCTTGTACAATGGCCTGATGCTGCCGTTCGCGGCGCTGGGCTGGATCACACCGATCTGGGCTGCCATCGGTATGTCTGCAAGTTCATTGATCGTGGTGCTCAACGCCCTGCGCCTGACACGGATGCCGCCGTCAGCACCGCCATTCGTCCCGGAGGTTTCATGCCCGCGCTCTACATCATGATTCCCGCCGCGCTGGTGCTGGTGGCGGTCGCGATCTACATCTTTTTCTGGGCGGTGGACAGTGGTCAGTACGACGACATGGACGGTCCGGCCCACAGCATCCTGTTCGACGATCAAGACCCCGATCATCAGGCCGCGGCACAACGCAGCACGTCCGATACCGAAGCGCCAAACCGTGCAGGAAAACCTGATGCCTGACGCGCCTCATGCTTGACCTCATCCCGCTGCTGTTTTCCGCGCTCGTACTGGGGCTGCTGGGCGGCGGCCATTGTCTGGGCATGTGCGGCGGATTGATGGGCGCATTGACCCTGGCCATTCCCCGAGAACAACGTGCACGCCGCATGCAGCTATTGATGGCTTACAATCTGGGCCGCATCGTCAGCTACGCGATTGCCGGTTTCTTCAGCGGACTGGTCGGCTGGGCCGTGGCGAACAGCCCGGGCGCGACGACCCTGCGTGTTGTGGCAGCGCTTCTGCTGATCGCCATGGGCCTGTACCTCGCCGGGTGGTGGAGCGGCCTGACCCGCATCGAGCGCCTGGGCCGAGGCCTCTGGCGCTACCTGCAACCTTTCGCCACGCGCCTGCTGCCGATCTCGAGCATCCCCCGCGCCCTGTTGCTCGGCGCACTGTGGGGCTGGCTGCCCTGCGGACTGGTCTACAGCACCCTGCTCTGGGCTGCCAGTCAGGGCAATGCCATCGACAGCGCCTTGCTGATGCTGGCGTTCGGACTGGGTACCTGGCCCGTGCTGCTTGCCACCGGCCTGGCCGCCGAACGCACCACCGCACTGCTGCGCAGACGCAGCGTTCGCACGGCCGGTGGCATGCTGGTGATCCTGTTCGGACTCTGGACATTGCCGGGGCCTCATCAGCACTGGTTGATGGGCCATTGAGCGATCGAGTCTGCTCGCTGTCAGCCCGGTTGACCCACGTCAACACCCGATAAACACGCCCCTCGTATGCTCCGGCGCTCATCACCCCATCCGGGAAACATGCATGCTGGACGTCATTCGTTGGGATTCAGACCTGATCCGTCGCTACGACGTCACAGGCCCGCGTTACACCTCGTATCCGACGGCCGTGCAATTCAGGACCGATGTCGGCGCTTTCGACCTGTTGCACGCGCTGCGTGACAGTCGCAAGGCGTTACGGCCGCTGTCGCTGTATGTGCACATCCCGTTCTGCGCCAACGTTTGTTACTACTGCGCCTGCAACAAGGTCATCACCAAGGATCGCGGTCGGTCACAGGCTTATCTGCAACGCCTGATGCATGAAATAGAGATGCTCGCCTGCCATCTCGACCCCGGTCAGATCGTCGAGCAGTTGCATCTGGGCGGTGGGACGCCGACGTTCCTCAGCCATGACCAGCTGCGGCAACTCATGGCGCACCTGCGTGCGCACTTCAATCTGTTGCAGGACGACTCGGGAGACTACGGCATCGAGATCGATCCGCGTGAAGCCGACTGGGCGACGATGGGCCTGCTGCGTGAACTGGGCTTCAACCGCGTCAGCCTGGGCGTGCAGGACCTGGAGCCTGCGGTACAGCGTGCGATCAATCGCCTGCAAAGCCTGGAGGAAACCCGGACACTGGTCGAAGCCGCGCGAACGCTGCAGTTTCGCTCGGTCAATATCGACCTGATCTACGGCCTGCCCAAACAGACCCTCGACAGCTTTGCCTGCACGGTGGACGAGGTCATCAGGCTGCAGCCGGATCGCCTGTCAGTGTTCAACTACGCGCATCTGCCAGAACGTTTCATGCCACAGCGGCGTATCGAAAGCGCCGATCTGCCCTGCCCTGAAACCCGTCTGTCAATGCTGGAGCGTACGGTTTCGCAACTGACTCAGGCGGGTTATCGCTACATCGGCATGGACCACTTCGCCCTGCCTCACGATGACCTGGCCATCGCGCAGGAAGATCGGACGCTGCATCGCAACTTTCAGGGTTACACCACCCACGGACACTGCGATCTGCTCGGGCTGGGGGTTTCGGCAATCAGCCAGGTGGGCAATCTTTACAGCCAGAACAGCAGCGATCTGAACGACTACCAGAACCTGCTCGCCAGCGATCAACTGGCGACCAGACAGGGGCTGTTCTGCAACAACGATGACCGGATCAGACGCGCAGTGATTCAACAATTGATCTGCCATTTCCACCTGAATTTCGTAAAAACCGGGCAGGCTCTGGCAATCGATTTCAAATCCTACTTCAGTGATATCTGGCCGCAACTCGACGTCATGGCCGAAGACGGATTGATCGCTCTGGATACCGACAAACTCGACGTGCTGCCTGCGGGACGGCTGCTGGTGCGCGCGGTGTGCAAGGTGTTTGATACGTACCTGCCCCGGCAGCACCCTCAACCCTTTTCAAAGGTGATCTAGGCCAGCCAGACGTCTTACATTTTGGCCATGATCAGCATGCCGGCCTTGACCTTGTCGTCATTGCTGGATTTGAGCCTGTTCATCAGCGTGGAAAGGTCATCGCTGGACGTACTGATCTGCGCCTGTAGCATGCTCATCACTGCCTGCAGACCCGCCGCCTTGCTCTTACGCTCCTCGTCAGTGAGGCTCGGATCCTTGAGCGCCTGCTGGATCTGCAAGGTCAGCTCGGCGATCTGTCGTTGCAGTTCGCGTATGGCCTTCAGCAGCTTCTGAACCGACGCCGGCAAACCACTCTGTTCGATATCTGCATCCCTGGAAGACGACGAGGCTGCTGCCTTTCCTGCAGCCGACAGGTCGACTTTCACCCCCTCTGACGTAGCAGGCGCGGCGTCGACCTTGACCTCCTGAGGCGAACGGGAAGTCACCGCTGGCGTGGCGACGGCCAGTGTAATGGCGCCTACGGGCGAAGTGGTCAGGGTCATGGTGGCACATCCCGCTGTCATTGAATGAGTACACCGCTATCGGCCGACCGGGACGAACCTTGATACCTGGGAGCACTCGCAGACTGGCCCTACTTGCCTTGGGTGAGTTACCCTTACGTCTTATGTGTGTTTTCCCACAAGGAATTAAGTGATGTCCGAGCCCGCCAAGTCACGTGCTTCAACCCAGGCTCATTGCAAGGATTGCAGTCTCGCCCCGCTCTGCCTGCCCCTCTCGCTGAACCTCGAAGACATGGAGTCGCTTGACCAGATCGTCAAGCGCGGCCGCCCGTTGAAAAAAGGCGAGTTCCTGTTTCGTCAGGGCGATACCTTCGAGTCGGTCTATGCCGTTCGCTCCGGTGCATTGAAAACCTTCAGCATCAGTGACGCCGGTGAAGAACAGCTCACCGGTTTTCACCTGCCCAGCGAACTGGTCGGCATGTCCGGGATGGACGCCCAGGCGTATCCGGTTTCCGCGCAGGCACTGGAAACCACATCGGTCTGCGAAATCCCGTTCGAGCGTCTGGATGAGCTTTCGGTGCAATTACCACAATTGCGTCGGCAACTGATGCGCGTTATGAGCCGCGAGATCCGCGACGATCAGCAAATGATGCTGCTGCTGTCGAAAAAGACCGCCGACGAGCGCATCGCAACCTTTCTGGTCAATCTGTCGGCGCGCTTCCGGGCGCGAGGCTTTTCCGCCAACCAGTTTCGCCTGAGCATGTCGCGCAATGAAATCGGCAATTACCTGGGCCTTGCGGTCGAAACCGTTTCCCGGGTATTCACCCGTTTTCAGCAAAACGAGCTGATCACCGCAGAAGGCAAAGAGGTGCATATCCTCGACCCGATCCAGCTCTGCGCACTGGCTGGCGGCGCCTTCCAAAGCTGATGCGTGCGATCCGGGGCCGGTCGGCTTAAACTGTCGGCCAATCTTGCCCCGGATCACTTTCTGATGATTTTCGATGAATTGAGCTTCAAATCCCTGATACGCCCGGTCGTGGACTTCCCCAAGCCTGGCGTCGTCTTCCGCGACATCACTCCACTCTTCCAGTCGCCCAAGGCCACTCGCCAGGTGATCGACAGCTTCGTGCAGCGCTACATCGAAGCCGACTTCAGCCACATCGGCGTCATGGACGCACGCGGCTTTCTGATCGGATCGGTCGTGGCCTACGAGTTGAACAAGCCTCTGGTGCTGTTTCGCAAACAGGGCAAGCTGCCGGCCGACGTGCTGTCCGAGGGTTACCAGACCGAATACGGCGAAGCGTACCTGGAAGTCCATGCGGACAGCCTGTGCGACGGCGACTCGGTCGTGATGTTCGATGACCTGATCGCCACGGGCGGAACGCTGATCGCGGCGGCCAACCTGATTCGCCGCATGGGTGCTCGGATTCACGAAGCCGCTGCGATCATCGATCTGCCGGAACTGGGCGGTTCGAAACGCCTGCAGGCCATGGCCATCCCCACCTTCTGCCTGACTGAATTCGCGCTGGACGAACAGTAAGGCACTCTGGAGCGGGACCGAGCCGGAAGGAAAATCAAGGGAAGGAAAAGCCTGGTCACGAATGGACCAGGCTTATCAGCGGTCAGCCCGCCGGATTGCCGTGAAGCTTGGTCATCAGTTGCGCTTCTGCCTGAGTCAGTCCGCAGGACTGGGTCAGCTCGTCAATGCTGGCGCCCATGCCGACCAGACGCGCTGCCTGGGCAAAGGACAGCGTGGAGGGATCGCGCTGTTCCAGTGCCGTGAGCTTGTCGGGCAACGGCGCAACGATGGCGCGCAGTTCGTGCAGAGCCTCACCCATGCGTACCGTGCCGCTCTGGAAGTTGTCCACGCGCCGGGCCAACTCCTTGATACGCTGATCACGCAAGGCAGCCGCCTCGTCACGCTCTGCGTCGAGCTTGCGCTGACGCTTGGTATGGGTCAGGAACATTCCCAGGGTGACTACCCAGAGAATGCCCAGAAAGACGACTGCAACCTCTAGAATCAATCAGATGCTCTCCAGCTCGGACCACTCTTCTTCGGACATCATTTTGTCCAGCTCGACCAGAATCAACAGCTCGCCGTTCTTGTTGCAGACGCCCTGAATGAACTTGGCCGATTCATCGTTACCGACGTTAGGTGCGGTTTCGACTTCGGACTGACGCAAGTAAACCACTTCTGCCACGCTGTCGACCAGAATCCCGACCACTTGCTTGTCGGCTTCGATGATCACGATACGCGTGTTGTCGCTGACTTCAACAGGCGCCAGGCCGAAGCGCTGACGGGTGTCGATCACAGTCACGACATTACCGCGCAGGTTGATGATGCCCAGCACGTAGCTTGGCGCACCCGGTACCGGAGCGATTTCGGTGTAGCGCAGCACTTCCTGGACCTGCATCACGTTGATGCCATAGGACTCATTGTCCAGGCGGAACGTAACCCATTGCAGGATAGGATCTTCGGAACCCTGTGCAGACGACTTATTCATACCCTAACCCCTCACGTGTGTACTCTGCGGGCGACGCGACTGGCGACGACCCATGATTATTTCGACTTGTTCAACTGCTTGACCGCGCCACTGGCTATCAACTCGGCCAACTCTGCAACGTCCAGCAACGCACACATGTGTTCGATCACTGTGCCCGCCAGCCATGGCCGCTGACCACGCTGTGTGCGCCACTTGATTTCGTTCGGATCAAGACGCAAAGAGCGACTGACCTGATGCACCGCCAACCCCCACTCGTACCCCTGAACCGAAATCACATACTGCAAGCCCTGGCGAAAATCGTCGCGGTAGCGATCAGGCATGATCCAGCGCGCGGTATCCAGCACTTTGAGGTTCCCCGCCTGAGAAGGCAGGATCCCGAGAAACCAGTCCGGCTGACCGAACAGAGGCGTCAGCTCCTGCCCTGCCAAAGGATAAATCGACCCCAGGCACACCAACGGCACCGCCAGTGTCAGCCCCGCCACATCGAACAACAGGCATTCGAAGGGCTCGGCAGCCCAGGCCGGACGACCATCGCTGGTCGGTGGCGGCGTGGGCGTACGTTGCGGCGCCATGGTGCTCAGCTCGGCAACCGGCTCGACCAGCTCGACCACCGGAACCTCGACTTCAACCACGGCCTCGGCCACGATCACCGGCGCAACTTCCAGCACCGGCGTCACCACCGGCGCCGCAACGACAACAGGCACCGCTACGGCTGCAGGGGCGGCTACAGCCACTGCGACCGGCTTTACCTGCGACTGCCTGCGCGCATCGAACGCCTGCTCTTCGAGCACCGCCGCCTGAAACTCGTCGATGCTGCTGGCTGGAACCTCCGGTTCTTCGGTCGCGTCCTGAAGCAACGCATCCAGATAGGACTGCAGGGCCAGCTTGGGTCGTGTTGCAACTTCTACAGGGCGGTTCATACCGGGGCCCAACAAAAAATGGAGCGAGTGCAGCCTGATAGAGTTATCGGCCGCATTGAGGCATCACTTGAGCTGACAGCAGAGAAAGAATATGCGCGCATGTCAGGCCACCTGAGCATTGAGTTGCTCGGCGAGCATATGCTTGAGCAATGCCCGGTACGCAATCACGCCACGGCTCTTGCTGTCGTTCTGCGACGGCGTCAGACCCGCGCGACTGGCATCGCGCAAACGCGTGTCCACCGGCACATAGGCCTGCCAGACATGCTCGGGAAAGCTGTCGCGCAAAAGTTTCAGGGTGCCCATGGAGGCTTGGGTGCGGCGGTCGAACAGCGTCGGCACGATGGTGTAAGGCAGCGGCACCTTGCGCGAACGGTTGATCATCGTCAGGGTGTTGACCATGCGCTCCAGGCCTTTGACCGCAAGAAATTCGGTCTGCACCGGAATCGCCAGCTGCTGACTGGCGGCCAGTGCGTTGACCATCAACACGCCGAGCAACGGCGGGCTGTCGATCAGCGCATAGTCAAAATCCTGCCACAACTGGGCGAGGCTCTTGGCAATCACCAGCCCCAGGCCACTCTGGCCCGGCGACTGTCGTTCCAGCGTCGCCAATGCGGTACTGGACGGAATCAGCGAGATACGCTGGTCACTGGTCGGCAACAGCAGTTGCCCCGGAAGTCCGTCAGGAACGACGCCCTTGTGCAGAAACAGATCGAAAGCGCTGTGCTCCAGTTCGTCAGGGTTGTGCCCGAAATAACTGGTCATGGAGCCGTGAGGGTCGAGATCGACCACGACGACGCGCTTGCCCGCATCGGCCAGCAGACCGGCCAGGGCAATGGTCGTGGTGGTCTTTCCGACTCCACCTTTCTGGTTGGCTACTGCCCAGACTCTCATTGATGATTTCCTTCCGTACAGCGATGACCGTACCAATACGCTATTAAGGTGCGGGTGACGGAGAATTGACAGTGTTCGCACGTACCGGCGGCTTTGCTGGCACCGGTGCAGTTTGTGTGCCAGCACGCTTCAATGCGGCGTCCGGCTGCGCATTCGCAGTGCCGGTGCTGGTCAGACTGCGCCGCACATCCAGGTTACGGGAGATGACCAGCACCACACGACGGTTCTTGGCACGCCCGGTAGCGCTGGTGTTTGGGGCAATTGGCTGGAACTCGCCGTATCCGACGGATGCCAGACGCGCTGGATTGACGCCATCGATGGCCAGCATGCGGACGATACTGGCCGAACGTGCCGACGACAGTTCCCAGTTGGTCGGAAACTGCGCCGTGCTGATCGGCTGGTCATCGGTGAAGCCTTCGACATGGATCGGGTTGTCGAAGCGCTTGACGATACCGGCGACCTTTTCAATGATCGTGAACGCCTTGTCGCTGGGCATCGCATCACCGCTGCCGAACAACAGACTGGAGTTGAGCTCGATCTCGATCCACAGTTCGTTGCCGCGCACGGTCATCTGGTCCGACTGGATCAGATCGCCAAACGCATCACGTACATCCTGGGCAATGGTCTGCAACGGATCACTGGCCGACGAGGCGATACCGGCGTCGGTTTCCTCGCTGTCCTTGAGCAATGGCTCGGACGGTTTGACCGAGACCGGGCGCTGCTCGCCGATGGGGATCGGCTTCATGGTGCGCTCGGTGTCGTTGAACACGCCGACCAGCGCCTGCGACAGAATCTTGTACTTGCCTTCGTTGACCGACGAGATCGAGTACATCACCACGAAGAAGGCAAACAGCAGCGTAATGAAGTCGGCGTAAGACACCAGCCAGCGTTCATGATTTTCGTGTTCTTCGGGCTGACGACGTCGAGCCATGAGGTGTTACTCCATGAAGCCTTGCAGCTTGAGTTCGATGGAGCGCGGGTTCTCACCCTCGGCAATGGACAGCAGACCTTCGAGCAGCATTTCGCGGTAGCGCGCCTGACGATGGGCAATCGCCTTGAGCTTGTTGGCCACCGGCAGCAGGATAAGGTTGGCCGTCGCAACACCGTAGATGGTCGCGACGAACGCCACGGCAATGCCGCTGCCCAACTGACTCGGATCGGCCAGGTTGCCCATCACGTGAATCAACCCCATGACCGCACCGATGATGCCCACGGTCGGCGCATAGCCGCCCATGCTCTCGAACACCTTGGCGGCCTGAATGTCTCGGGTTTCCTGGGTGATGAAATCGACTTCCAGAATACTGCGAATCGCTTCCGGCTCGGCGCCGTCGACCAGCAGTTGCAGGCCTTTTCGGGCATAGCTGTCAGGCTCGGCATCGGCAACCGTTTCCAGGCCCAGCAGGCCTTCCTTGCGAGCGGTCATGCTCCAGCCGATCACACGGTCAACGCCACCCGGCAGATCGACACGCGGCGGAAACAGCACCCAGCGAATGATTTTCATAGCGCGCATGAAAGCGCTCATGGGCGCCTGCAACAGCGAGGCGCCCAGCGTACCGCCGATCACGATCAGCGCGGCCGGACCATTGAGCAGCGCACTGAGGTGTCCACCTTCGAGAAAGTTGCCGCCGATGATCGCCACGAACGCCAGGATCAGACCGATCAGACTCAGTACATCCATCAGAGGCACGCCTCGACCAGGTGACGACCGATATCGTCCAGGCTATAGATTGCATCCGCCAGCTCGGCCTTGACGATGGCCATCGGCATGCCATAAATCACGCAGCTCGCCTCGTCCTGCGCCCAGACTGTACTGCCGGCCTGTTTGAGCAGGCGAGCGCCTTCGCGGCCGTCAGCCCCCATGCCGGTCAGCACGACAGAGAGCACCTTGTCGCCATAGGACTTGGCGGCCGAACCGAATGTGATATCCACACACGGCTTGTAGTTGAGGCGTTCATCACCGGGCAGAATCTTCACTGTGCCACGGCTGTCGACCATCATCTGCTTGCCACCGGGTGCCAGCAGGGCGAGGCCCGGACGCAGCACGTCACCGTCCTCGGCTTCCTTGACGCTGATCTTGCACAGCTTGTCCAGGCGCTCGGCAAAGGCTTTGGTGAACGCAGCAGGCATGTGCTGGATCAGCACCAACGGTGCCGGAAAACCGGCAGGCAGTTGCGTCAGCACACGTTGCAATGCCACGGGACCGCCGGTCGACGTGCCGATGGCAACCAGCTTGTAGGCCTTGCGCTTCGGCGTGCCCGAGGTGGTCGGATGGGCCGGGGCATGCGTCTGTGGCTGGGCATGGGCTGCATGCGGCGCAGGCACTGCAGTACGCGGCGCAATCGTGCGTGCAGGCGTGGTCGATGCAGGTGCCGGCGCAGCGGTACGGGCAGCGGGCGCAGCGGATGAGGAAACCGGAGCAGCAGAAGCAGAACTCGCGCCGCTGAGACGACGGTTACTGCGTGAGATGCTGTTGATCTTCTCGCACAGCAGTTGCTTGACCTTCTGCGGGTTGCGCGAGATGTCTTCAAAATTCTTGGGTAAAAAGTCCACGGCACCGGCGTCCAGCGCATCCAGCGTGACGCGTGCACCTTCGTGCGTCAGCGAGGAAAACATCAGAACCGGGGTCGGGATACGCTGCATGATGTGACGAACTGCCGTAATGCCATCCATCATCGGCATTTCGTAGTCCATGGTGATCACATCAGGCTTGAGGGCCAGCGCCTGTTCGATCGCTTCCTTGCCGTTGGTTGCCGTGCCGACAACCTGGATGTTGGGGTCCGAAGAAAGAATTTCCGTAACGCGGCGGCGGAAGAAACCGGAATCATCCACCACCAGGACCTTGACTGCCATAAACACTCCAATAGGCGCCGCAGGCAGCCGAAGCTGCCCGCAACCCCAGAATCAAATACGCCGTGCGGCGTAACGCTTGAGCATGCTCGGTACATCGAGAATCAAGGCAATGCGACCGTCACCGGTGATGGTGGCGCCCGACATGCCTGGCGTACCTTGCAGCATCTTGCCCAGCGGTTTGATCACCACTTCTTCCTGACCGACCAGTTGATCGACGACGAAGCCGATGCGCTGGGTGCCGACAGACAGAATCACCACGTGCCCTTCACGCTGCTCTTCATGCGCTGCCGAACTGACCAGCCAGCGCTTGAGGTAAAACAGTGGCAAGGCCTTGTCACGCACGATCACTACTTCCTGACCATCGACGACGTTGGTGGTCGACAGGTCCAGGTGGAAGATTTCGTTGACGTTGACCAGCGGGAAGGCAAAGGCCTGATTGCCCAGCATGACCATCAGGGTCGGCATGATCGCAAGCGTCAGCGGAACCTTGATGACGATCTTCGAACCCTGACCCTTGGTCGAGTAGATGTTGATCGAACCGTTGAGCTGGGAAATCTTGGTTTTCACCACGTCCATGCCCACACCACGACCGGACACGTCGGAAATCTCGGTCTTGGTCGAGAAGCCGGGTGCAAAGATCAGGTTGTAGCAGTCGGTGTCGCTGAGACGGTCCGCAGCATCCTTGTCCATGACACCGCGCTTGACGGCGATGGAGCGCAGCACGTTGGGGTCCATGCCCTTGCCGTCATCGGAGATGGACAACAGGATATGGTCGCCTTCCTGCTCGGCCGCCAGAATCACCTTGCCGCCGCGGGACTTGCCGGTGGCTTCGCGTTCTTCCGGGGTTTCGATACCGTGGTCGACGGCGTTGCGCACCAAGTGGACCAACGGGTCGGCCAGTGCCTCGACAAGGTTCTTGTCCAGGTCGGTCTCTTCACCCACCAGTTCCAGGATGATCTCCTTCTTGAGCTGGCGAGCCAGGTCACGAACCAGACGCGGAAAGCGGCCGAAGACTTTCTTGATCGGCTGCATGCGGGTTTTCATCACCGCGGTCTGCAGGTCTGCGGTTACCACGTCCAGGTTGGAAACGGCCTTGGACATGGCTTCGTCGCCACTGTTCAGACCCAGGCGAACCAGTCGGTTACGCACCAGCACCAGTTCGCCGACCATGTTCATGATCTCGTCCAGCCGCGCAGTATCGACGCGCACCGTGGTTTCGGCTTCTGTCGCGACCGGCTTTTCGCCAGTCGGGGCAGGAGCACGGGCGGGAGCAGGTGCAGCAGCCTTGGCTGGCGCAGGCTCGGCCTTCGCAGCAGGTGCAGGCGCCGCAGCGGGCTTGGCAGCAGGAGCCGGGGCAGCGGCCGCAGCAGGTGCGGGCGCCTTGGCCGCGATGGCCTCAGGCTCGAACTTGCCCTTGCCGTGCAACTCGTCCAGCAGGCTTTCGAATTCGTGATCGGTGATCTCATCCGAAGCTGCAGCCTTGGCCGTCACTGGAGCCTTGGCCACAACGGCCTCGGCAGCAACCGGCGCGACGACAGCAGCGTCGAACGACCCTTTGCCATGCAACTGATCCAGCAATGCTTCGAACTCGTCGTCAGTGATCTCGTCACTGGCCGGTGCGCTGCCGCCAGCCTTGGCCGCAGGGGCCGGTGCTGGAGCGGCATCGGCGGCAAACTTGCCCTTGCCGTGCAACTGATCGAGCAGGGATTCGAATTCCTGATCGGTGATTTCGTCGCTCGACGAGGCCTGAGCGGCCGGGGCCGCAGCAGGTGCTGCAATCGGCTTGGAGCCGTGCAGCGAATCGAGCAGCTGTTCGAATTCGTGGTCGGTGATGTCGTCGCCGCCAGCCGCCTCGGCAACCGGAGCAGGCACTTCAGTTGCCTCGGCCACAGGTTCAGGCTCGGCAACCGCATCATTGGATTGTGGTTCAGCCAGACGCGACAGCGCCGCCAGCAGTTCCGGCGTCGCAGGCGTCAGGTCAGTACGTTCGCGCACCTGGCCGAACATGCTGTTGACGGTGTCCAGTGCTTCCAGGACCACGTCCATGAGCTCGGAATCAACGCGCCGCTCACCCTTGCGAAGGATGTCGAACACGTTTTCGGCGATATGGCAGCACTCCACCAGCTCATGGAGCTGGAGGAAGCCGGCGCCCCCTTTTACAGTGTGAAAACCGCGAAAAATTGCATTGAGCAGATCAGCATCATCCGGTCGGCTTTCCAGCTCGACCAATTGCTCTGACAACTGCTCCAGAATTTCGCCGGCCTCTACCAGAAAATCCTGAAGGATTTCTTCATCGGCGCCGAAGCTCATGGGGGTGCTCCCTAAAATTAACCGTCAACAGACCTAGAAGCCGAGGCTCGATAGCAGATCGTCTACATCATCCTGTCCGGATACGACGTCTTCACGTTTATCGGCATGAATCTGCGGACCTTCACCCTTGGCGAGATGTTTTTTAGGATCTTTTTCTGCAAGGATGGATTCTTCGTCATGTTCGATGCCTGCGAAGCGATCGACATGGCTGGCCATGAGCACCAGCTTGAGCAAATTGCCTTCCACTTCAGTGACCAACTGCGTGACACGCTTGATCACCTGACCGGTGAGGTCCTGGTAATCCTGGGCGAGCAGAATGTCATTGAGGTGCGCGGAAACCTCGTGAGTTTCCTTCTCGGTACGCGTCAGAAAACCATCGACCCGCTTGGCGAGATCGCGAAATTCCTCGGCACCGATTTCGCGGCGCATGAAGCGCCCCCAGTCTTCACTCAACGCCTTCGCGTCGGCGCTCAGACCGTTCATGACCGGCGTGCTTTCCTCGACCAGATCCATGGTGCGGTTGGCCGCATTTTCGGTCAGCCGCACGACGTAACCCAGACGCTCGGTGGCATCCGTGATCTGCGATACCTCCTCGGCCTGAGGCATGTGCGGATCGATCTGGAAGTTGACGATTGCACTGTGCAGCTCACGAGTCAGCTTGCCCACTTCCTGATAAAGGCCGCGGTCGCGTGTCTGGTTGAGCTCATGGATCAGTTGCACAGCTTCGCCGAAACGACCTTTTTCAAGGCTGGTGACGAGTTCCTGCGCGTGTCTTTTCAGGGTCGACTCAAAGTCGGCCATCGAATCATTGTTATCCATAGCGCCCTCGCGGCATGCATCAGCTATTGACGCGTTCAAAGATCTTTTCGATCTTCTCTTTCAGCGCTTGAGCCGTGAATGGCTTGACCACGTAACCGTTCACCCCGGCCTGTGCAGCTTCGATGATCTGCTCACGCTTGGCTTCAGCGGTGACCATCAGCACGGGAAGGCTCTTGAGGCGCTCGTCCTGACGGACCTGGCGCAACAGATCGATACCGGACATGCCAGGCATGTTCCAGTCCGTCACCAGAAAGTCAAAGGCGCCGCTCTGCAGCATCGGCAGCGCGGTCAGACCGTCGTCCGCTTCCGATGTGTTGGTGAACCCCAGATCACGCAACAGGTTCTTGATGATCCGCCTCATCGTTGAGAAGTCATCAACGATGAGGATTTTCATGTTCTTGTCCAATTCGACCTCCAAGCAGTCTTTAACGCGTTCAGCACCTGAACACGCTGTTCACTCAATACTGGCACAGCACACCCCCGGCTGTACGAAACGACGACGGGCTTGGCAAAACGACAGGTACAGACCTGAACGAACAGCCCATCGAGGCACCGCCCGACAGGCTCCTGCCTTGTCTATCCTGTTACCACGTAACGCTCTGCACAGCCGGCTTGAAGCCAATGTGCGGACCAGGCCGCACCTTGACTGTCAACGCGCTCGCCACTCCCCCAAACGCCCTCGCAAACGAGCTGCGCACTGGCTGTGTAACTGACTGACCCGCGATTCGCTGACCCCCAGGACCTCTCCGATTTCCTTGAGGTTCAGCTCTTCGTCGTAGTACAGCGCCAAGACCAGACGCTCACGCTCCGGCAAATTGGCAATCGCATCGGCCAGGGCTGCCTGGAAGCGCTCGTCTTCCAGGTCCCGTGACGGTTCAAGCGAACCGCTGGCACCGTCCTCGTGCAGCCCTTCATGGTCGCCGTCCTGAAGCAGGTCGTCGAAACTGAAGAGGCGGCTGCCCAAGGTGTCATTCAAAATCCCGTAATAATCATCGAGACTCAACTGGAGTTCGGCAGCAACCTCGTGATCTTTAGCGTCACGTCCGGTTTTCGCTTCAATTGCGCGAATTGCGTCGCTCACCATGCGCGTATTGCGGTGGACCGAGCGAGGCGCCCAGTCACCCTTGCGCACTTCGTCGAGCATGGCGCCACGAATACGGATACCCGCATAGGTCTCGAAACTCGCACCCTTGGTGGAATCGTATTTGGTCGAGACTTCGAGCAGACCGATCATGCCGGCCTGAATCAGGTCCTCGACCTGCACACTGGCTGGCAGGCGAGCCAGCAGGTGATAGGCGATACGTTTGACCAGAGGCGCATAACGCTCGATCAGCTCGTACTGCGAATTCCGGGAAGCCTTGCTGTACATCTGATAGCCGCTCGCTGTCATTGGACAGGCCCCGCACTGGTCTGGTGAACGAGTCGTTCGACGAAGAATTCAAGGTGACCCCGTGGGTTGGCCGGCAACGGCCAGGTGTCGACCTTCTGGGCAATGGCCTTGAATGCCAGCGCGCATTTGGAGCGCGGGAAGGCTTCGTAGACGGCACGCTGTTTCTGAACGGCCTTGCGCACGCATTCGTCGTAGGGCACAGCCCCGACATACTGCAGCGCAACATCCAGAAAGCGGTCCGTGACCTTGGTCAGCTTGGCGAACAGATTGCGGCCTTCCTGAGGGCTCTGGGCCATGTTGGCCAGCACCCTGAAACGATTCATGCCGTAGTCGCGGTTGAGCAACTTGATCAGTGCGTAGGCATCGGTGATGGACGTCGGCTCGTCGCAGACCACCAGCAGGACTTCCTGCGCGGCGCGTACAAAGCTGACCACCGATTCACCAATGCCGGCTGCCGTGTCGATCACCAGCACATCGAGGTTGTCGCCAATCTCGCTGAACGCCTGGATCAGACCGGCATGCTGGGCAGGCGACAGATGAACCATGCTCTGGGTGCCGGAAGCGGCAGGCACGATGCGCACGCCGCCCGGCCCCTGGAGAAGCACGTCGCGCAACTCGCAACGGCCTTCTATGACATCGGCGAGCGTGCGTTTGGGTGTCAGCCCCAGCAGGACATCGACATTTGCCAGACCCAGATCGGCGTCAAGAAGCATGACGCGTCGACCGAGCTCAGCCAGGGCCAGTGAGAGGTTCACTGACACGTTAGTCTTACCGACGCCACCTTTGCCGCCAGTCACCGCAATAACCTGTACGGGATGCATGCTGCCCATGTTATTTCTTTACCTTGTCTTGCGTAGACCGAAGCCACATTGGGGGCTGCACGTTCGCGAACGAACAATGCCTGGCAGACCATCGATGCAGGGACATTCCAATAGTCTCCATCACTTAACCTACCCTTTTGCCAGGTGAGTGATAGAGGTCGGCAAACATATCAGCCATCGCTTCTTCGCTAGGCTCGTCCTGCATTTGCACGCTGACCGCGCGACTCACCAACTGGTGGCGACGCGGGATGTGCAAATCGTCAGGAATCCGTGGTCCGTCCGTGAGGTAGGCCACCGGCAATTCGTGACTGATTGCCAGGCTCAGAACTTCACCCAGGCTGGCGGTTTCATCCAGCTTGGTCAAAATGCATCCGGCCAGGCCACAACGCTTGTAACTGTGATAAGCCGCCGTCAGTACCTGCTTCTGGCTGGTTGTGGCCAGGACCAGGTAGTTACGCGACTTGATGCCACGACCCGCCAGGCTTTCCAGTTGCATGCGCAACGCAGGATCACTGGCTTGCAGCCCGGCGGTATCAATGAGGACCACACGCTTGCGCAGCAGAGGCTCAAGGGCCTGTGCCAGCGACTGACCGGGATCGACGTGAGTCACCGGCACGTTGAGGATGCGGCCCAGTGTCTTAAGCTGCTCCTGGGCACCGATGCGGAAACTGTCCATGCTGACCAGCGCAATGTTCTGCGCGCCGTATTTCAGTACATAACGGGCGGCCAGCTTGGCCAGCGTGGTGGTCTTGCCCATGCCGGCAGGACCGACCATGGCAATCACACCGCCCTCTTCCAGTGGCTCGACATCCGGCACGGCAATCATGCGCGCCAGATGGGCCAACAGCATGCGCCAGGCCTGACGAGGCTCGTCAATGTCCGGAATCATCGACAGCAGGTCACGCGACAGCGGGCCGGACAGGCCGACGCGTTGCAGGCGACGCCACAGGTTGGCCTGTTGCGGACGGCTGCCCTGCAACTGGGTCCAGGCCAGGGAACCGAGTTGGACTTCCAGAAGCTCGCGCAGACCGTTCAATTCGGAGCGCATCGATTCAAAGGCACGTTGACCGCCTGCAGGCTCGGCTGCAGGAGCCGGTGCGTAGGCAAACGGACGTGGCGGCTCTTCGAGTGTCGGCTCGATGTGGGTATCGGTCGCGCTGATCGACTTGCCGGAAAACAGCTGAAGATTGACCGAGGCATCGCTGTCGCTGCGGTTGTTCAGTTCAGCCTGGGCGGAGACGATGCGCGACTGAGTCTTGCGCAGCTCGTCTTCGAGTTCCATGTTGGGAACGCGTGGCGCCAGCGCAGACAGCTTGTAATCCAGAGCGGCGGTCAACTCGACGCCACCGGCGATGCGGCGGTTGCCAATGATGGCCGCCTCAGCGCCCAGCTCATCGCGAACCAGCTTCATGGCTTGACGCATATCGGCGGCGAAAAATCGCTTAACTTGCATGACTCACTACCTCAGCCGTTGGGCCCGACAGTCGCTACGATGGTTACTTGCTTGTTGTCAGGAATTTCCTGATACGCCAGAACATGCATACTCGGTACAGCCAATCGTCCAAATCGTGACAGCATGGCCCGGATCGGACCCGCTACCAGAAGGATTACCGGCAACCCTTGCATTTCCTGACGCTGGGCCGCCTCGATCAACGAACGCTGGAGCTTTTCAGCCATGCTCGGTTCAAGCAGAACGCCTTCTTCCTGACCCTGACCAGCCTTCTGCAAACTATTGAGCAATATCTGTTCCAACCTTGGTTCCAGAGTGATAACAGGCAGCTCCGGCTCAACGCCTACAATGCTTTGCACGATTGCGCGGCTCAGACCGACGCGGACCGCCGCCACCAGCGCGGCGGTATCTTGACTCTTCCCGGCGTTGTTGGCGATGGCTTCTGCGATGCTGCGGATGTCGCGTACCGGTACGTGCTCGGCCAGGAGCGCCTGCAGCACGTTGAGCAACGACGACAGCGAAAGGACACCCGGAACCAGTTCCTCAGCCAGCTTCGGCGAGCTTTTGGCCAGCAATTGCATTAGTTGCTGGACCTCTTCATGGCCGATCAGTTCATGCGAATGCTTGTACAGGATCTGGTTGAGGTGAGTGGCCACTACCGTGCTGGCGTCCACTACCGTGTAGCCGAGAGACTGAGCCTGACTGCGCTGGCTGATTTCGATCCACACCGCTTCCAGGCCGAATGCCGGATCTCTGGCGGTGATGCCGTTCAGCGTGCCGAACACCTGACCGGGGTTGATCGCCAGTTCGCGATCGGGATAGATCTCGGCCTCGGCCAGAATCACGCCCATCAGCGTCAGACGATAGGCGCTGGGCGCCAGATCGAGGTTGTCGCGGATGTGGACGGTCGGCATCAGGAAGCCAAGCTCCTGAGAGAGCTTCTTGCGCACGCCCTTGATACGCGCCAGCAACTGACCACCCTGATTGCGATCCACCAGCGGAATCAGGCGATAGCCCACTTCCAGACCGATGATGTCGATAGGCGTCACGTCGTCCCAGCCCAGTTCCTTGGAATCCTGAACGCGGGTCGGTGATGGCAACAGATCCTGTTGACGCTGAACTTCGGCCAGCGCCTCGAACTTCACCTGATTCTCTTTCTTCCACAGCAGGTAGGCACCACCGGCTGCCACAAGGCCAAGGCCGATGAAGGCGAAGTGCGGCATGCCCGGCACCAGCCCCATGACGATCATGATGCCGGCCGATACACCCAGCGCCTTGTAGGAAGAGAACATCTGACGATTGATCAGCTTGCCCATCTCTTCCGAACCGGAAGCACGGGTCACCATGATCGCGGCAGCGGTGGACAGCAGCAGTGATGGCAATTGCGCCACCAAACCGTCACCGATGGTCAACAAGGTGTATACGCGACCTGCGTCAGCGAAGGACATGTTGTGCTGAAAGATACCCACCAGCATGCCGCCGATGAGGTTGATGAACAGAATCAGCAGGCCGGCAATGGCGTCACCGCGCACGAACTTGCTCGCACCGTCCATGGAGCCGTAGAACTCGGCTTCCCCGGCGACTTCAGCACGACGGCGCTTGGCTTCAGGCTGGTCGATGAGGCCGGCGTTGAGGTCGGCGTCGATCGCCATCTGTTTGCCTGGCATCGCGTCGAGGGTGAAACGTGCGCTCACTTCGGAGATACGCCCGGCACCCTTGGTGATCACCACGAAGTTGATGATCATCAGAATCGCGAACACCACGATACCGACCACGTAGTTGCCGCCAATCACCACCTCACCGAAGGCCTGGATCACCTTACCTGCGGCGGCGTGTCCGTCCTGGCCGTGCAGCATCACCACACGGGTCGAAGCCACGTTCAGGGCCAGACGCAGCAGCGTGGCGACCAGCAGAATGGTCGGGAAAACCGAGAAGTCCAGCGGCCGCAATGCGTAAACGCACACCAGCAGCACGACGATGGACAGCGCAATGTTGAACGTGAACAGCACGTCCAGCAAAAACGGCGGAATAGGCAACATCATCATTGCCAGCATGATCAGCAACAACAGCGGCACGCCCAACTGGCCACGGCCGAGGCCTGCAAGGTTGCTGCGTGCGCTACTGAGTATCTGAGAGCGTTCCACCGATTCTTTACCTGCGCACTGGATCAAAACTTTGACGCCGACAGCGTCCTTGAACAGACCTATTGCAAGAAGCTGTCCAACTTTTCAAAAGCCAGTGAATGCGGGGGTGAAACGGCAGATAAGTAGCAATAACGAGGAAAAACTGAAAGTGGCTTGCTGGCGATGCATTCGACGCAGTGGATCAGGCAAACCGCATTATCAGGAATCGCGCTGCAGGTCCGGCGGAATCGGCACGTCGCCCAGCGGATCCGGGCGCTTGCCCTGTCCTGCGTGGTACTGACGGATCTGGTAGACGTAGGCCAGCACCTGAGCCACGGCCAGGTAAAGCCCTGCAGGAATCTCCTGTTCCAGCTCGGTGCTGTAATAGATGGAGCGCGCCAGGCCGGGCGACTCCAGAATCAGAATCTGATTGTGCGCGGCGATCTCGCGAATTTTCAGCGCAACCAGATCCGTACCCTTGGCCAGCAGCATTGGCGCGCCACCCTTCTCGGGATCGTATTTGAGCGCCACGGCGAAGTGAGTCGGGTTGGTGATGATCACGTCGGCTTCGGGGATCGAGGCCATCATCCGGCGCTGTGACATCTCGCGCTGCAATTGACGGATACGCTGCTTGATCTCTGGACTGCCCTCGCTGTTCTTGTGCTCGTCGCGCACTTCCTGCTTGGTCATCAGCAGCTTCTTGTGCGCCTCCCACAATACGAACGGAACGTCGGCGGCAGCGACGAACATCAAACCGCAGGCCATCCAGAAGCTGCTCCAGCCCACCACCTGAAGACTGTGGATAATGGCCTGCTCCAGAGGCTCGTGCGCGATGGCGACAAGATCGTTGCGCTCCTTGCTCAGCACCACCAGCGCTACCGCCAGAATGATCAGGAATTTGGCGAGCGACTTGAGCAGCTCAACCAGCGCGTGAGGCGAGAACATGCGCTTGAGACCCGCAGCCGGGTTCATGCGGCTGAACTTGGGAGCCAGCGATTTGGTCGCGAACAACCAGCCACCAAGCATGATCGGCCCTACCAACGCTGCCATAAGCATGGCAATCAGAAACGGCAGCACCACCACCAGGGCATGCAGGCCGGAACTGAGCAGTGCCTTGCCCATGTAATCCTGGTCCATCAGCGTTTCACGGGTAATGGTGAAATTGTCGCGCATCAACTCGAACATCATCTGTGCGATGCCACCACCAAACACCAGCGCCCCGCCCGACCCCATCAGCATCACCACCAGGGTGGTCAGCTCCTTGGAGCGGGCAATCTGACCATCGGCCCTGGAGTCACGGACCTTTTTCTCCGTGGGCTCTTCTGTCTTGTCCTGGCCATTTTCGTTCTCAGCCATTTCAACGAGCCCTCACCATGTCGCGCAGTGCCTGCAGAGCCTGACTGGCAAGCGGCTGATATTGATTGAGAATATCGCCCATGGTCATCCACAGAATGACCATGCCCAGCACAAGCGTCAGCGGAAAACCGATGGAAAAGATATTGAGCTGAGGTGCCGCACGTGTCATCACGCCAAATGCGATGTTGATGACCAGCAGCGCGGTAATCGCCGGCAGCACCAGCCTGAGAGCCGAACCCATGACCCAGCCAAGCCCGGTCGCCAGCTCCCAGAAATTATTGACCAGCAGGCCGCTGCCCACCGGCATGGTCGTGAAGCTTTCAACGAGAATTTCCAGCACCACCAGATGACCGTTCATGGCCAGAAACAGCAGTGTCACCAGCATGGTGAAAAACTGCCCGATAGTAGCCGACGAGACGCCGTTGGTAGGGTCGACCATCGAAGCGAAACCCATGCCCATCTGCGTCGAGATGATCTGCCCCGCCACCACGAAAATATGGAAAAACAGCTGTAAGGCGAGCCCCATCCCTGCGCCGATGATGATCTGCTCGCCAATCAACAGCAGCGCACTGAGATCGAGGGCCTGCACTGTGGGCATCGCAGGCAACACGGGCGCAACTGCAACGGTCATGGCAACCGCCAGATACAGGCGCACACGCCGGGGAACCAGCGTCGTACCAATGATCGGCATCGTCATCAACACCGCGATGATGCGAAAAAGCGGCAACATGAAGCTGGCGACCCAGGTGCTGATCTGGGCGTCGGTGAGCGCGAGCATCGGCTGCATGCAGCGTCAGCCGATCACGGTCGGAATGCTGGTGTACAGCGACAGCATGTATTCCATGAAGACTTTCAACAGCCAGGGACCGATCGCGATCAGTGTGATCAACATGACGATCAGACGCGGCAGAAAGCTGAGCGTCTGTTCGTTGATCTGGGTGGCAGCCTGAAACATCGCCACCAGCAGACCACAGATCAGACTCGGCACCACCAGAATCGCAACCAGCATGGTGGTCAGCCACAGCGCTTCACGAAACAGATCGACGGCTACTTCCGGCGTCATCGGGCAGACTCCTCAGCGAAACGACTCATACACCACCAAAACTGCCGGCCAGCGTGCCGACAATCAGCGCCCAGCCATCCACCAGCACGAACAGCATGATCTTGAATGGCAGGGAAATGATCAGCGGCGACAGCATCATCATACCCATCGCCATCAGCACACTGGCCACGACCAGGTCGATGATCAGAAACGGAATGAAGATCATGAAGCCAATCTGAAACGCGGTCTTGAGCTCGGAGATCACGAAAGCCGGCACCAGAATATTCAGCGGTGCCGCGTCCGGCGTCGGAATATCGGTACGCTTGGACAGGCGCATGAACAGCTCAAGGTCGCTGGTGCGCGTCTGCGCCAGCATGAAATCCTTGATCGGCACCTGAGCCTTAGCGACCGCATCCTGCGCCGTAAGCTGCTCGGCCAGATACGGCTGCAAGGCGTCCTGATTCACCTTGTCGAACACAGGCGCCATGATGAACATGGTCAGAAACAGCGCCATGCCGGTCAGGATCTGGTTCGACGGCGTCTGCTGCAGACCCAGGGCCTGGCGCAAAATCGAGAAGACGATGATGATCCGCGTGAAGCTGGTCATCAGCATCACGAATGCCGGGATGAAGCTCAGCGCGGTCATGATCAGCAGGATCTGCAGACTGACCGAATACTCCTGCTGACCGTCAGCCCCGTTGGACAGGGTGATGGCCGGAATCGACAAGGGATCGGCAGCCAACGCGACCGGCGCAATCATGACCAGCAACAGCAGTACCAGGAAACGCAAGGCGCCCATTACTTCTTGTCCTTATCCTTGCCCATCAAATCCAGCAGACGCTGAGCGAACTCGGGCGTCGCCTGCTCCCGGACCGGAACCTGCACAGGCTCCTTGAGCACATGCAGGGTGGTGATATTGCCTGGCGTGATGCCCAGCAGGACCTGTTCATTGCCCACCTGCACCAGCACCAGACGATCACGCGGCCCGATGGCCCGCGTGCTGACCAGTTCGATAATCTGGCTGTTGTTGGGCCCAACCCGCTGAACCCGCCGCATCACCCAGGCCAGCGCGAAAATCAGGCCGACCACCAGCAGCAGCCCGAACAATAGCTGCATCACCTGACCACCCATGCCACTGGATACGGTATTGGCCACGGCGGGCGCTGCCTGCGCAGCGGGCTCGGCGGCCAGCGCCAGCGAGGGCAGCATCAGCAGAACACTCAGCAAGCGCTTCACTTAACGCAGCTTCTTGATGCGTTCACTCGGGCTGATCACGTCAGTCAGGCGAATGCCGAACTTTTCGTTGACCACCACCACTTCGCCATGCGCGATCAACGTACCGTTGACCAACACGTCCAGCGGCTCGCCTGCCAGACGATCCAGCTCGATGACCGACCCCTGGTTGAGTTGCAGCAGGTTGCGAATATTGATGTCGGTGCTGCCCACTTCCATGGAGATCGACACCGGAATATCCAGAATCACGTCCAGGTTCGGGCCATCCAGGGTGACCGGCGCATTGTTTTTCGGCACGCTGCCGAACTCTTCCATGGTCATGCGATTGGTCGCATTGCCCGCGTCCGCGGCCAGCAGTGCGTCGATATCGTCCTGACCACCTTCGCCCGCCTCGCCCAGTGCAGCAGCCCATTCATCGGCCAGCGCCTGATCTTCAGCAGACGTCATATCGTTTTCATCAGCCATCGGTAGTCCTCTGCAAGCAGTGATTCAATTACGCAACAATGTTCCGACGTCGACCTGACAGGTCAACGTCGCGCTATGGGTTCAATTACCTGCAGGGCCATCTTGCCCTTGTGCGAGCCCAGCTTGACCTTGAACGAAGGCACGCCGTTGGCCCGCAGGACCAGCGACTCGGCCAGCTCGATCGGGATCACATCACCGGGACGCATGTGCAGGATGTCGCGCAGCGGCAACTGACGCTGGGCGATGGTGGTACTGAGCGGCACGTTGACGTCGAGCACGTCTTCCTTGAGCGCGTTGACCCAGCGCTCGTCCTGATCGTCCAGGTCCGACTGGAAACCGGCGTCGAGCATTTCCCGGATCGGCTCGATCATCGAATACGGCATGGTCACGTGCAGATCGCCGCCACCGCCATCGAGTTCGATGTGGAACGTGGAGATGACCACCGCTTCGCTCGGCCCGACGATGTTGGCCATGGCCGGGTTCACTTCCGAGTTGATGTACTCGAAGTTCACTTCCATGATCGCCTGCCAGGCTTCCTTCAGGTCGATGAACGCCTGATCCAGCACCATCCGCACCACACGCAGCTCGGTCGGCGTGAACTCACGCCCTTCGATCTTCGCGTGACGGCCGTCACCACCGAAAAAATTGTCTACCAGCTTGAACACCAGCTTGGCGTCGAGAATGAACAGCGCGGTGCCGCGCAGCGGCTTGATCTTGGCCAGGTTCAGGCTGGTCGGTACGTACAGCGAATGCACGTACTCACCGAACTTCATCACCTGAACACCGCCCACCGCTACGTCCGCAGAGCGGCGCAGCAGGTTGAACATGCTGATGCGGGTGTAGCGGGCGAATCGTTCGTTGATCATTTCCAGAGTCGGCATACGACCCCGGACGATCCGGTCCTGACTGGTCAGGTCATAACTTTTGACGCTTCCGGGCTCGCCGGGGCTTTCGGTCTGGACCATACCATCGTCAACGCCATGCAGCAGCGCGTCGATTTCATCCTGGGACAGCAGGTCTTGCACAGCCATGTCGAGGTCCTACTGCAATACGAAATTAGTGAACAGCAGCTGTTCGATCACAGTCTTGCCAAGTTCTTTCTGCGCCACTTCCTGAATGCTGGCGGTTGCCTTCTGACGCAGCATTTCCTGGCCGATTGGCGAGGCCAGCGACTCGAAAGGGATGGCCGCGAACAGCATGACCAGATTGTTGCGAATCACCGGCATGTGCACTTTCAGGGCTTCCATGTCTGCAGCATTGCGGCCCAGCATGGTGATGCTGACCTGCATGTAGCGCTGACGACCATTGGCGTTGAAGTTGACGACGAACGCAGGCGTCAGCGGTTCGAAAACCGCCACCGGCTTGGCGTTGGCCGCAGCCGCAGCAACTGCCGGGTCGGGCGCGCTTTCACCCTTGTGCATGATGAACCAGGTCGCACCCACTGACAGACCGACAGCGAGCAGCAAGGCCACAACCGCTACGATAATGAGCTTGAGTTTGCCTTTGGAAGCGGGGTCTTTAACTTCTTCGCTCTTCGCCATGCCAATAATCCGTCACTATTCAAGGGGTCTTCAATACGTGACAGGGGCAGAGCAAGTGTTATGCCAGAGTTGCGAGAAAGGAGGCGGATCGGGCTTAAACGGTTTTTTAAGCAAAGGCAGCACGCCCTCTCGAAAAGCATGCTGCCCGCTGAACAACGCGATTTTGCACAAGGCTCACGGCGTCTTCGATACAGAAAACAAACTGTGGGAGGCGGCTTGCCGGCGATCTGCCGGGAACCGACAGCAAACCTGCGCATGCGGTGTATCAGACTTGGTCAAGGGCCGCTGCGCAGCCCATCTCTGCCGTCGCAACCTCCGAGAGCTGCTACGCCCTCCGGGCAGAGGCAGATGCCAGTGCATCTTTGAAGACTGGGTTTGCTGCAGGCCAACACCCCGCCCCGCAGCTCACCCCAATCAGGCGTAGTAATCGATCTCGCTGGTACCGATCACCCGCGCCGCAGGCTGGCTGACGGGAACAGCGGCATCGGCGATGGACACGTCGTCAGCACTGTCACCCGACCCCGTCCCACCACTGCGACCGCCGCGCTGAGCCCGGCTGGCCTGCTCCTGAGCCTGTTGCTGGGCCTGCTGTTGCGACTGGTCCGAGACGTTCACGTCCACTTGACCCAAGCCCTGCTGGCTAAATGAGTCACGCAGGCGGGACATCTGGCTTTCGAGCGCTTCACGCACGCCCACGTGGGCGCTCATGAACGTCACTTGGGTCTGCTGATCCGGCGCCATATTGACGCGGATATCGAGACGGCCTAGTTCCGCCGGTTCCAGCTTGATTTCGGCCGACTTCAGGTTCTGGCTCGACAGGTACATGACCCGGTCCACCACACCTTCGGTCCAGCCACTCTGATGCATCGCCAGAGGCTGACTCATCAGAGGCGCTGCAGTCGGCGTTGCCGCGACCCTGGCGGGCTGCGCAGCCTGACTCAATGCTGCGAGACGGTCGGCAAAGTTGTCGACCCGCGTGTCACCTGCGGCGCTTTTCACATCCTTCAGGCCTTCACCGATCAACCCGCTGAACGATTTGTCGCTGCTTTCGGTGCTGCTGTCGTCAGTGGGCAACTGCTCGCTCAATTGCGACAGGTTATTGGCGATATTCTGTGTCGGGTCCGCTTCGGCGTTGGAAGGCGTCGCCTTGCTGGCGGTATGGGCATTCTGCGCCGCGAGTTGCGTTTTGGCGCTAGCGTTTTCCAATGCCAGTTGCACTGCTTCAAGGCCATCGAGCGGATCCGCCTCAGGATCGAAAGCGGCCTCAGCCACTGCAGGAGGCGGTGCCTTGACTCCGGCAGCGATCTCAACCACAGGCGCAGCCTTGGTATCGGTAACGGCAGGCTTGGCAATCGCAGGCGCAACAGGAGCCTGTACGGTCATTGCCTGCAATGCCGGGTCCAGCGCCGGGTCCGTAACCGGCACCGCATCGCCTTCGGCCAACGTATCGGTCAGTACCTGATCTGCTTCGGCCTGGTCGGCTGCGACCTGATCTTCATCGGCGGTAGCGGTCGTCACGCTGGCAGGCAAACCGTTGCCGCTATCGGCAACGGTCGACGGATTCGTGGCAGTGTTCTGATCGGCGGAAGGCTTGTCCTTGCCGCTCGCGACCTTGTCGGAACCGGACGAAGTCTTGTCCCTGGCCGACTTGACAGGCACATCATCGCGCGCTGAAGCGACGTCCTTTGCCTGCTTGGCATAGACATTGGAGAAGCTGGAAGCCTCGTCTTTGCTGCCGTCGGCAGGCTTGGCGGCATTGGTTGCCGCGCCGGACCGGGCGGTCGCAGGGGCATTGGCCTGTAAAAGCGCGTTGGTGGCGAGGGGCATTTCGGTCTCCGCATGAGCAGCTGGTTACCGAAATATTAGCAAGATGCAGGCCAACCCTGAAAAGGCGGCCTGAAGGTGATCCATGAACGCTTAACTGACGAAGAACTGGCGCTCTGCATCGAACAGTCGGCGGATGGTCGCATACTCGCTGGCGATCCTGCCGATCAGCTCTTCCAGACCCGCACTCTGCTGTTGACGGGCGCGCTCCTCAAGCTCGCGGCACAGCTCCGAGAGCCGTAGCGCGCCCATGTTACTGCTGCTGCCTTTGAAGCTGTGGGCATTCAGGCTCAATGTTTCCAGATCAGGCCCGTGAGGCTCGAGCGCCAGACGCATCTGGGACAGGCGCTGCTCGGAGTCCTTGAAGAACACATCCAGCAACGTGGGATATTCATCTTCCATGACTTCCTGCAGGGTACTCAAAACGCTGTAATCCAGATGAACAGACACTTGCTCACTCCTTGATCAAGACTCCAGGGCGCGATTATGCCACTCACTCCCAGGAAAATTCCACGCAGGCGATCCTGCCATCCGTGGACCATCGGGCCTGCCGACTCAGTTCACATACCAGTCTTATACCGCGCCCATACAACCCATCAATGACGGGTGCATGATTGATCACCTGTCGCGCGTCGAAACCATTGCCACTGTCTTCAACGGTCAAGGTAAGACGGCCACCCTGCCCAACAGGTTCAATTCGCAGCGCGATACAGATAAATCCGTCCCGAAGATTATCGAGACGCTCGGCACGTTGCTCGTAGTAGAGGGCAAAACCGTCGGCATCGTTCTTGAGCGTCGAATCGAGCCCCAGCACACCGTGCTCAAGCGCATTGCTGTACAACTCGCCCATCACCGCATGCAGTGCACCGCTCTGGTTGCGCAGCCCATGCACCTCAAGCAGCGACTGCAACACGTAGGGCACGGGATTGAAGCGTTTGAGGGTGGAGCCGCGAAACTCGAAACTGGCCGACCAGTCGAGGGGGCTTGAGGCACCACTGTCGGAATACGTCGGCAGCGGCAACGAATCGAGCGGTTCGTCAATCACCGTGATTTCCAACAGGCTGACGTCATCACGCGCCTTGCCGCCAAAGTCGTTGAGCGCCTGAAGGATTTCCTGGATCAGAAACACAGGCTGTTCATTAGCGGCCAGTACGTCACGCAGTCGCTGCACACCGAAGAGCTGATCATCGCTGTCGCTGGTATCGAGCACACCGTCGGACAGCAGAAAGATGCGGTCGCCCAGCGCCAGCGGATAGACGTCAGTCCTGACCTCGAACGCATCAACGCTCAACACGCCCAATGGCAGATGCCGGGAGACCAGCGTGACCGGATCACCCCCGTCAGCACGCAACAGATAACCATCCGGCAGCCCGCCGTTCCAGACCTCGACCTGCCGCTGCTTGTGATTGACGCACAGCAGCGTGGCGCAGCAGAACATATCCACCGGCAGAATGCGCTTCAGCTTGGCGTTCATTTCACGCAGGATTTCAACCAGACCAAACCCCTTGGCCGTCATGCCGTAAAACACTTCCGCCAGCGGCATGGCCCCTACGGCAGCCGGCAGACCGTGCCCGGTGAAATCGCCCAGCAGCACATGCATGTGCCCGGCCGGGGTGTAGGCCGCCAGCATCAGGTCACCGTTGAACAGCGCATAAGGTGACTGCAGGTAACGAATATTTGCCGCGCCCAGGCAGCCGGAATGCGCGACCTGATCGAAGACGGCCTTGGCGACGCGTTGCTCGTTGAGCAGGTATTCATGGTGGGTACTGATCAGGTCCCGCTGCTGCAGAACCGTTTCCTGCAACAGCCGCAGGCGGTTCATGGCATTGATCTTGGCCGCCAGCACCTGGGTGTTATAGGGCTTGGAGACGAAGTCATCACCGCCAGCATCCAGGCACCGCGCCAACGCCTCGCCTTCGGTGAGCGACGTCAGAAAGATGATCGGCACCAGCGACTCGCCAGCCATGAGCTTGATCCGCCGCGCCGCCTCGAAGCCGTCCATCAGCGGCATCATCGCATCCATGAGAATCAGGTGCGGGCGCTCGGTACTGAAGATCGCCACGGCCTCCAGGCCGTTGGCCGCGCTGACAACCCGGTGCCCCTGGCGGGCGATGATGGTCGCGAGCAGAAGACGGTCGCTGGCGCTGTCGTCGGCGATCAGGATGCACAGGCCTTTCGAGAGCGCCTGCACTGATCAGCTCAACTGGAACAGCTTCGAGAAATTGGAGATCGCGAGGATCTTGAACACATCGGCCGAGCAGTTGATCAGTCGCACCTGTGCCCGGTCACCACCGGCGTGGTCGCGCAGCAGCAACAGCATGCCCAGCGCGGAGCTGTCCAGATAATGGGTGTCGCGCAGGTCCACGACATAACTCAGGTCCCCCGGCTGCCCCTCATAGGCACCCCGAAAGGCCTGATGCGTGGCGAAATCGAAACGCCCTGCGATGTAGAGCGTCAGTTGGCGCCGGTCCGGGGAAAGCTCGGAAGTGACTGTCATAGGAATTCCTGAAGTGTTGCAACACCGAGACACTGTGAGCGTAGACC
This sequence comes from Pseudomonas viridiflava, assembly GCF_900184295.1. Classification (NCBI taxonomy): domain Bacteria; kingdom Pseudomonadati; phylum Pseudomonadota; class Gammaproteobacteria; order Pseudomonadales; family Pseudomonadaceae; genus Pseudomonas; species Pseudomonas viridiflava. The sequence continues at coordinate 1,894,866 of NZ_LT855380.1, read as the reverse complement.
AGAGTTTGCGATCAACTCGTCAAAAATAGGTGTTAGTACTGTTCGTGACGAGGCAGGCGCTGGGACAACTCATCCAGCAGCTTCTGCTCGCGCTTGTCTTCAAGCTTGCGGGCCTCGTCCATGTAGCGCTGGACCAGTTTGCGCAGCCCCTCGACACGCGCATAGGCTTCCTGCCAGGCACCGCGTGCCTTGTCGAGATTGACCTTGTGCCACTCCAGGCTCTTGTACTGCTGGGCAACGGCAACGTCGAGCTGACTCAGAAAACGCTGATAACCCAGCAACCACTGACCGGATACACCCGAACTGCCGCGCTGCAGCCACTGCTGCTGATAGTCGTGGCGAAACTGGTCCAGCTCCTGCAACTTGTTGTTGGCCAGATTGACCTGCCCCTGAAAATGCCCGAGGCGCTGAGCCGCCGAACGCTCGGCCGCCTCCGCCATCTCGACCACAGGCGCCAGACGCGCCGCTCGACTCTGGGCCATGGTCTATCAGCCGCCCGGCGCCGGACCGAATACCGAAGCCAACGCTTCGCCACTGGCCTGCATGCTTTCGTTGTCGCGCAAGCCCTGACGCTGGTAGCGCACCAGCACCGGATGCAGCGCGATGGCCATGTCGGTTTCCCGATCGCCACCGGCCACGTACGCACCCACGCTGATCAGGTCGCGGGTCTGCTGATAGCGCGACCACAACTGCTTGAAATGCTGGGCTCGGGCCATGTGTTCAGGCGTCACCACCGATGGCATGACCCGGCTGATCGAGGCCTCAATATCGATGGCCGGGTAATGCCCTTCTTCAGCCAGTCGGCGCGAGAGCACGATGTGCCCGTCGAGCACACCCCGCGCAGAGTCGGCAATCGGGTCCTGCTGGTCATCGCCTTCGGACAGTACGGTATAGAACGCGGTGATCGAACCGCCGCCCGCTTCGGCGTTACCGGCACGCTCGACCAGCTTGGGCAAACGGGCAAATACTGAAGGCGGATAACCCTTGGTCGCAGGCGGTTCGCCAATGGCCAGCGCAATTTCCCGCTGGGCCTGGGCGAAACGGGTCAGGGAATCCATCAGCAACAGGACGTTCTTGCCCTTATCACGGAAATATTCGGCAATGCGCGTGCAGTACATCGCAGCGCGCAGACGCATCAAGGGCGCATCGTCGGCAGGCGAAGCCACCACCACCGAGCGTTTAAGACCTTCTTCACCCAAAATGTGCTCGATGAATTCCTTTACCTCGCGGCCCCGCTCACCGATCAGGCCGACGACGATGATGTCCGCTTCGGTGAAGCGCGTCATCATGCCGAGCAGCACACTCTTGCCCACGCCGGTACCGGCAAACAGCCCGAGACGCTGACCGCGGCCGACCGTCAACAAACCGTTGATGCAGCGGATGCCGACGTCCAGCGGCTGACTGATGGGGTCACGCTTGAGCGGGTTGATGGCCGGGCCGTCCATCGGCACCCAGTCTTCGGCCTTGATCGGCGGACGTCCGTCCAGCGGGCGACCTGCGCCGTCCAGCACCCGGCCCAGCATGGTCATGCCCATCGGCAGGCGACCGGCATCGGCCAACGGCACCACACGGGCACCGGGCGCAATACCTGCAACGCTGCCGACCGGCATCAGAAACACCTTGCCGCCGGAAAAGCCCATCACCTCGGCCTCGACTTCGACCGGGTGGTGACTGTCATCGTTGATCACCACGCAACGACTGCCCATGGCGGCACGCAAGCCTTCGGCTTCCAGCGTCAGCCCGACCATGCGCAGCAGGCGGCCTTCGACCACCGGCTGAGCAGGCAGACTGATGGAGCCTGCGTAAGCTCCCAGGCGCTTGCCGAAACTGGTGCGATCAAGGCGCATCAAGCGGGTCCATGTCGGGTGCGACGGTTTTCGACGCATGAACAGGGGCTGCATCCAGCTCGACGCTGACATCGGCCGGTGCGGGGTGCGTCACTTGTTCGTGCAATTGATCGTGCATTTTCGAGATCGCCAGAGCTATCCGTGTTTCGATGCTGGCATCGATGCGGCTGTGCTCGGTTTCAATCCGGCAACCGCCCGGCAGCAACGTGTCGTCTTCGAGAATTTTCCACGTCTCTTCATGACGCTCGCGCATGGCTTTGACCAATGCGAAGTCCTGAGGATTGATGAAGATACGCAGATTGTTGGCACCCATCGGCAGCAGCTTCAACGCGTCACGCAACACGCTGGCGATCTGCCCGGAATCGGTTGCCAGCTCGCGCTGAATCACCTGTCGGGCAATGTGCTCGACCAGATGGATAACAGCTTTTTCGATCTGCGTGTCCTGCTCTGCAATCGGATTCAACAGGCTGGCCATCAGCATTTCGAGGCTGGCAATCTTGCCAGCCAGCGCCACTTCCGCCTCCTGCCGAACCTTGAGCTGAGTGCTGTGAAAGCCTTCTTTTTCGCCGGTGGCGAAGCCTTCGTTCCAGGCTTCCTGGCGAATGCTTTCCAGCTCTTCCAGGGTCAGCGGCTGGACTTCTTCCAGCGGCACTTCTTCCATCTCGGCCGGTTCATCGACCGGATCGGGCTCGGGTTCCGGCTCAGGCTCTACATGCGGGTCGAAACTGGGCAATGCCCAGAGATCGAGACCACTGACATCCTTGGCACGAATGAGGTCGCTGGCCGATTCTTTATTGGAACTGGACATGAGTCGGCTGAATCCTTAGATCATTTCCTCGCCACCCTTGCCACCGAGCACGATCTCGCCGGCTTCGGCCATACGACGCGCAATGGTGAGGATTTCTTTCTGGGCAGTTTCCACATCGCTGACGCGCACCGGACCCTTGGCTTCCAGGTCGTCGCGCAGCAGTTCTGCGGCTCGCTTGGACATGTTCTTGAAGATTTTTTCCTTGATCGCCTCGTCCGAACCCTTGAGCGCCAGCACCAGCACGTCCGAAGACACTTCGCGCAACAGCGCCTGGATACCGCGGTCGTCCACGTCGGAGAGGTTGTTGAAGACGAACATGAGGTCTTCGATCTGCACGGAAAGGTCTTCGTCGACCTCGCGGATCGAATCCATGAGCGCGCCTTCGATGGAGCTGTCGAGAAAGTTCATGATGTCGGCCGCACGCTTGATACCACCCAGGGTAGTACGCGACGTGTTGGCGTTGCCGGAGAACTGCTTCTCGAGAATCTGGTTGAGCTCTTTCAGTGCCGCCGGTTGCACGGTGTTCAGGGACGAGACGCGCAGGATAATGTCCAGACGCACCTTGTGGTCGAAATGCCCGAGCACTTCACCGGCCTGGTCGGCATCCAGATACGCCACCACAATGGCCTGGATCTGCGGGTGCTCAAAGCGGATAACGTCGGCAACCGCGCGCGGCTCCATCCACTTGAGGCTGTCCAGACCGCTGGTGTTGCCACCGAGCAGGATGCGATCGATCAGGCCGTTGGCCTTGTCTTCGCCCAGCGCCTGGGTCAGCATTTTGCGAATGTAGCCATCGGAACCGACGCCCAGACTGGTCTGGTCACCGACGATGTCGACGAACTCGCTCATCACTTCTTCGACCTGCTCGCGATGCACGTTGCGCATCTGAGCCATGGCCACGCCCACTTTCTGCACTTCCTTGGGACCCATGTGACGCAATACCTGCGCCGCATCGGTTTCACCCAGAGAAAGCAGCAGCACGGCAGCCTTCTCGACTTTGCTCAGCTTGGCTACGAGGGCTCGATCATTCATCAGTGTTAATCCACTCTTTCACGACCTGGGCCACACGACCCGGATCTTCAGCCACCAGACTCTTGATTGCATTGAGCTGTGCGTCATAACCCTCGGTCGGGCTAGGCAACAGAATGCTCTGTGGACCGCCCAGGCTGACGCGGTCATTGGACAGCTCGCCATCCAGGCCGCCCATGCCACCCAGCTCGGCATCGCCACCGAAACCGGCCAGTTCGCGGCTCTTGCCAGTGGTGATGTTGTTCAACACCGGACGCAGCACACCGAACACCAGAATCAGGATGAAGATAACGCCCACTGCCTGCTTGACGATGTCCCAGAACCACGGCTGCGAGTAGAACGAAGCCTCGGGCAGCACTTCGGCGCGCTCGCTGGAGAACGGTACGTTGATCACGCTGACGCTGTCGCCACGGCTGGCATCGAAGCCGACGGCATCCTGAACCAGACGCGTGAAGCGGGCCAGATCTGCGGCGCTCCACGGTGCACGGGTCACTTCGCCGTTGGCGGCGTTGGTCTTGACCATGTCATCGACCACCACGGCAACCGACAGGCGCGTCAGACGACCCTGCTGTTGTTTGGTGTGACTGATGGAACGGTCCAGCTCGAAGTTCTTGGTGGACTGCACGCGCTTGTCGGCCGGGTATGGCGCCAGCGCAGGCTGACCGGTGGCCGGATCCATGATTTGTTGACCGTTGGCATCGAGCAGCGGCTGACCCGGAGCGATAGCGGCTGCAGCAGCGCCAGCACCACCAGCGGTCTGAGGCGCGGTCGCAGGGCCTGGAGGCTGGTTGCTCAACGCACCCGGAACGCCTTGCGAACCCGAGCTGCTGGAACGCTGTTCGTTGACCGACTGCTCGCTGCGCAAGGCAGGCTGATCGGGGTTGAAGCTTTCGGCGGTTGACTCGACAGCGCTGAAATCGACCACCGCCGACACTTCAGCCTTGTAGCGATCAGAACCCAGAATCGGTTGCAGGATGTTCTGCACGCGTTGCGTCAGCATGCCTTCCATACGACGGCTGTAATCGAACTGCTTGCCGGCCATGGTCAGTTCCGAGTTCTCGGCCTGATCGGACAGCAGGGTGCCTTTCTGGTCGACAACGGTGATCTGCGACTTGGTCAGCTCAGGAACACTGGTGGCGACCAGATTGATGATCGCCAGGACCTGACTCGGCTCAAGTGAGCGGCCTGCATACAGCTCGACCAGTACCGAGGCACTTGGCTTGCGGTCGTCACGGACGAAAACCGAACTCTTCGGAATGGCCAGGTGCACGCGGGCACCCTTGACGTTGTTCAACGCCGAAATGGTACGCGCCAGTTCGCCTTCCAGACCACGGCGATAGCGCGTGGCTTCCATGAACTGGCTGGTGCCAAGGCCCTGATCCTTGTCCAGAATCTCGAAACCGATGTTGGCATCGTTCTGCACCACGCCTGCTTGAGCCAGCTGGATGCGCGCACGCTGCACGTCATCAGCCTTGACCAGCAAAGCGCCGGAGTTCGGCTCGACGGTGTAATTGATGTTCGCAGCAGTCAGGGTGTCCATGATCTGCTTGCTGTCCATACCGGCAAGGCTGCCGTACAACGGACGATAGTCAGGCTGCTGCGACCACAGCACCACGGCAAAGCCAATGGCCACGCTCGCGGCCAGACCGACCATAAGGCCGATCTGACGCAGCATGGTCATTTCGGAAAGATTTTCCAGAAAAGAGAGCCCGAACAACGGTTTCTTGTCGGAGGCGCCCGCTCTTGCTGGAACAGGATCGGCTGTTGCTTCGGCCATGACTCAGTACGTCCCTTAAACCGGCATCTGCATGATGTCTTGATAAGCCTGAACCAGTTTGTTGCGAACCTGGGTCAAGGCCTGAAACGACACGCTGGCTTTCTGCGAGGAAATCATGACGTCAGTCAGATCCACACCGCTCTTGCCGATTTCGAACGCGTTGGCCAGCTGGCTGGAGGCCTGCTGAGTCGACGCAACCTTGTTGACGGCCTGGCCAAGCATATCGGCAAAGCTGCTGGCACCTGCTTCCTGAGGACCGGACACAGGCTTGGGTGCGGCCATTGCATCCATCTGCATGGCACGCATATCCAACATCAAGCGATTAAATTCAATACCTTGGCTCATGGACATTTTCTCTCGTAAGGCCCGCAAATTTTTGACACTGATTCAGCGGATACAGATGACTTAGCAACAACGGTGCCAGCTAGACGGCGGCAATATGCCACACCACCTTCGAAAATCCTGTCAGCCCAGATGCCATCACCGACAAAAGCCCCACCGGACAAGGCCTCCGGGCCTCCCGTATTGCATCCGTCATACGAAGAATCAAATACACCAGATCACGACCACTGGTCTGCAGCTGGCTGGACGGTGGCCGTCAGGTCGCAAACAGATAGCCTTCCACATCCATACCGGCGTCACGCATCTGCGCCAGCTTGTAACGCAGCGTTCGCGGGCTGATACCCAGCCGCTCGGCAGCTTCCTTGCGACGGCCGCGCTCGGCGCGCAGCGTGTCGATGATCATCTGAAACTCTCGACGCCTGAGGTCATCCCCCAGCGCACCTGCAGACTCTGAACCGCCAGCGGCCACTGCAGTATCCGCCAATGACGTGACAGGCATGTGTGGTGCGGGCGCCTGGACCACCGGAGCAGGAACGCTGCCCACCGGGCCGGCGAGGCAGAAATCCTGCGCCTGAATCACGCCGCCCTGCTGCAGGATCAGCGCGCGCTGCACAGCATTGTCCAGCTCACGCACATTGCCCGGCCATGGATAACTGACCAGACAAGCCTGCGCTTCAGCTGAAAGACGAACCGGCGCATGCTTCATTTTATTGACGTGCTTGGCCAGAAGACGCTCGGCCAAGGGCAAAATATCGGCAGTCCTTTGACGCAATGCCTGCCAGGCCAGCGGAAACACCGACAGCCGATAAAACAGATCCTCACGGAAGCGCCCCGCCGCCACTTCTCCGGCCAGATCACGGTTGGTGGTCGCCAGCACACGAATATCAAGAATGATGGGCTTGCGCGCACCGACCCGCTCAACCTCGCGTTCTTGCAGCACGCGCAACAACTTGGCCTGCAGGCCCATGGGCATTTCGGAAATCTCGTCGAGCAGGATCGTGCCGCCATCGGCCTGTTCGAACTTGCCCGCCTGCGCCGCAATGGCCCCTGTAAATGAGCCTTTCTCGTGACCGAACAGCGTGGCCTCGAGCATGTTGTCGGGAATCGCTGCGCAGTTGATCGCAATGAAAGGCTTATCGGCACGTGGCGAATTTTGATGAATGTATCGAGCCAGAACTTCCTTGCCGGTCCCGGACTCGCCGGAAATCAGCACGGTGGAGTCGCTTTTCGCCACTCGGCTGGCCAGATTGAGCAGTTGAATGCTTGCAGGCTCGACGGCAATCGGCCCCTCGCCTTCGGCCGGACCGAGACGCCCCAGCGCATGGCGTGCGACCAGCGCCAGCAGTGCCTTGGGCTCGAAAGGCTTGACCAGATAATCCGCAGCGCCCTGGCGCATGGCATCGACGGCACGCTCGACAGCGCCGTGCGCCGTCATCAGCAGCACAGGTAACTGCGGATGACGATTGCGCAGCAAAGCCAGCAACTGATGGCCGTCCATGCCCGGCATGTTCACATCACTGATCACCAGACTGAACGGCTCGGACTCTACCGCCAGCAAGGCTTCCTCAGCCGAACCGACCGCGCGGTAGCCGTATCCGGCCAGCTCCAGGGTTTCCCCCAGCGCTTCGCGCAAGGAACGGTCGTCTTCGACCAGCAGCACCTTGATCGACATCAGCTTGCACTCACTGAGCTGGACGCAGGAATCAACGGCAGGCTGACAATGGCGCAAGTGCCGCGCCCGACACGCGAGCGATATTGCACGCCACCCTGATGCGCGCGAGTCACTGCCGTAACCACCGCAAGGCCAAGGCCGGTGCCGGTGGTCTTGGTGGTGAAGAATGGCTCACCGATCCGAGCCAGCGCCGCCTGATCCATGCCACGGCCATTGTCGCTGATGCACAGCCGCAACGTATTGCCGCGACTGTAGACGTGAACCTTGAGACGCGTGCGCCCTGCACTGGCCTGCACCGCGTTTTCAACCAGATTGAGCAGCGCACCGACCAGCGTGTCGCGATTGCACAGCAACTCACCGTCGACGCTGTCGCACTGCCAGCGAACCGCCACGCCCTGCAAATGGGTCGCCGCTGCGTTCTGAAGTGCCTGAAACAGCGCACCCGGCGCGATCCGGTCGGTCAGCGGCAGTTCGCCACGGGCGAACACCAGCATGTCACGCACCTGATGCTCGAGTTCATGCAAACGCTCCTTGAGTCGGCCCGCAAAACGCTGCTGGGTTTCCACCGGCAGTTCCTGCTCGGTCAAATGGCTGGCATAGATCATCGCAGCCGACAGCGGCGTGCGAATCTGATGCGCCAGCGAGGCAACCATTCGCCCCAGAGAAGACAGACGCTCGTGGCGAGCCAGCTGCTCCTGCAGGCGACGGGTTTCAGTCAGGTCGTTAAGCAACACCAACTGGCCCGGCTCGGCATCCAGAGAGCGGGTAGAAATGGACAGACGACGGCCGTCCTTCAGCGATATCTCGTGCCCGTCATCTTCACGCGGAGCGAAGCAGCGACTGATCACATGCCGCCACAGCATGCCCAGCAACGGCTGACCCAGCAGATCGATTGCAGCAGGGTTGGCCTCGCGGACCACACCCATGCCGTCAATGACGATCACGCCACCGGGCAGCAAATCAAGCAGGTTCTGCAGGCGGTTGGCCAGGCGCTCTTTTTCTGCCAGCTCCTGAATACGCTGAACACCGGCCTGCGCCAGCTCACCCTTGAGTTCAGTCACGCGTGCTTCCAGATGTCCGTAGGAATCGGTCAATTGTGCCGACATCTGGTTGAACAGCGAAAACGCCTGTTCCAGCCCGTGACGGCTTTCCAGCTCAAGAGCGGGAAACGGCTGGACAGACAGTTCGGAAGTCATTTGGGCGGCGTTGGACATAAATCATCTCTCGCGTGGCGGACCGTCAGTAAACGGTGTGTTGAGAGAGACTTAGCAATCCTCGTGCCGAAAAAAAACCCCTGAAAATTCAGAGGTTTGATTTTTGGCCGTTCGAGCAGGCGTCAATCCTCCGCCTGTTCGTCTCCTTCCCGACGGCTCATGCCGTACTTGCGCATCTTCTCGACCAGCGTCGTGCGACGGATCCGCAGACGCTCGGCGGCACGGGCAACGATGCCGTTGGCATCATCCAGCGCCTGCTGAATAAGCCCCTGCTCGAGACCACCCAGGTAGTCTTTCAGATCGAGCCCTTCAGGCGGCAACAGCGCACCGGAGGCGAAGTTTGGCGTATGACCGTTGATGGCGACACGCTCTTCGATCTCGCTGCGCAGGCTGTCAACCATCTGCTCGTCTTCGTCGTCGACATAGCGAAACTTCTTCGGCAATTCTGCAACACCGATCACACCGTACGGGTGCATGATCGCCATGCGCTCCACCAGGTTGGCCAGCTCGCGAACGTTGCCCGGCCAGGCATGACGGCAGAGCGACATGATGGCCGCCGAGTTGAAACGGATAGAGCCGCGCTTTTCGTGTTCCATGCGCGAGATCAGTTCGTTCATCAGCAGCGGAATGTCTTCGACGCGCTCACGCAGCGGCGCCATCTCGATCGGGAACACGTTCAGACGATAATAAAGGTCTTCACGGAAGCTGCCGATCTCGATCATGTTTTCGAGATTCTTGTGCGTAGCGGCAATGATGCGCACATCAATACTCTGGGTCTTGTTACTGCCAACGCGCTCAAAGGTGCGTTCCTGCAGCACGCGCAGCAATTTGACCTGCATCGGCAGGGGCATGTCGCCGATCTCATCCAGAAACAGAGTGCCGCCATTGGCCAGTTCAAAGCGCCCGGCACGACTGGTGATCGCCCCGGTAAAAGCGCCCTTCTCGTGACCGAACAATTCGCTTTCCAGCAATTCAGCCGGAATCGCACCGCAGTTGACGGGCACGAACGGCGCGTCGCGGCGTTTGGAGTGGTAATGCAGGTTACGGGCAACAACTTCCTTGCCGGTGCCGGACTCGCCCAGGATCAGAACACTGGCGTCGGTGTCGGCCACCTGCTGCATCATCTGCCGCACATGCTGGATCGCACGGCTGGTACCGACGAGGCTGCGGAACAGGTTCGGTTCGCGATGACGACCACGCTCACGGGCCTGATCGTACATTTCACGATAGACCTGGGCACGGTGCAGGGAATCCAGCAGTTTGCTGTAGCTGGGCGGCATTTCCAGCGCAGACAGCACGCGCCTGCGCATGTCTTCCGGAAGCTCGACGGAAGAACTTTCGCCCAAAAGCAGGACAGGAAGGAACTCATCCCATGCGGCGATGGTCTTAAGCAGTCCTTGAAGGCTGCCCGGGGCGTTTACGTTGCCGATCAGCACGCAAAGCACTTCCCGCGTAGACCCTAACGAGCCTACGACCTGCTGCCAGTCTTGACTGGAACAGGAAAGATTTTCTTCGCCAAGGAAGTTCAGGATAACCGCCAGATCCCGGCGGCGCTGGCTATCGTCATCGATTAGCAGAATCTTGATTTCACGCCACATGCAATAGCAACTTCCCTAGTCAACTCAATGCCCATGATTGGGGGGCAGCTTGGCCGCTCAGCCGATATAAACGATGAGACGCCAGAAAATAGTAAACATCACTAGTTAAGTCAAAAAAACGTACACAGTCAAATTTATGGCGAACTTCCTGTCGGATAATTAAAACGACAAATAAAAGCTAGCCGAAGAGATGATAGACCTTCGTTGCGTTTTTCGCATTCTGGATTTGTGCCATTTCATCGACGATTGCTTGACGCTCGCCGGTTGCGACGTCAATCAATTGCCTGTAGACCCCTAAAAGCTCTTCCAGGTTGCTGCGCAGGGCGGGCTCGTCATCAGGCGAATGGCCGACCACCGCATCGACACATTCACGGCATGCCAGGTCAAGCTTGCCGATGGCCTCCCAGTCGCGCTCAGCCAGTGCCCCGACCAAGGCCTCACGGGTTTCTTCGATTCGCTTGAGTGCAGCACTCATGATGTCTCTCTCCTAAGGCAGCCGGGCCTTATTGCGATTGCGTGGCGCCGATGGCGTCCCAGCCTTCCTTGACCGTGATCAACAGACCTGCCACTTCATCGAGCATTTTCTGGTCGTTGTGCGCATTGGCTTCAGCGAGACGCGTCATCATGTAGTGATACAGCTTGTCCTGCCTGATCAGAGCCTCTGTCGGCTCTTTTTCAAGATCCAGACCATCACGCAGGCCGCCTACAATGCCGATGGCCTTGCTGATGAAGATGCCCTTGTTAGCGATTTCCTTGCGTGACATCGCGCCCTTGGCCTGGGCAATGCGATCCAGACCGCCCTCCATCAGCATCTGAACCAGACGGTGTGGGCTGGCTTCCGAGGTCTGTGCCTGGGAACCAATCTTCTGATACTGCCGCAACGCTAACATCGGATTCATAGGGGGCCTCATGATAAATCCAGATTACTCATATTCAAGCTATCGACGCAGCGCGAAAAAACTTTAGCCCAAAAACAACAACCCGACACAGGGTCGGGTTGTTGGCAAGCACAATAATCGGCAAATGGAACTACGAATTGTTCTTTTGCGCATTCATGGCTGCAAATATCGACGTGATGCTGCTCGCTGTTGCCTTGAGCTGCCCCACTACCAGATCCATCGCGTTGTACTTCTTGGTCAGGGTCTGAGTGAGGGTGTCTATACGACGGTCCAGGTCAGCCTGGTCTTTGGTTAGTTGCTTCTGCACCGCCGTCAGGCTGGTCGTTTTGCTCGGCAGAATCCCCTTGCCAGGTTCATTGTAGGGGAGGACCGCTTTGCCCAGACGACTCAGCAGACCACCTTCACCTGTGAAGAGCGCCTGGATCTGGCTACCCATCTTCTTGTCACTCAACGCCGCCGTGAACTTGGTCGAGTCCAGAGACAATGTGCCGTCGGTCTGCTGCGTCTGGATACCCAACTGAGCGAGAGAGCCAAGGCCTGAAGTCGAGGTCGAGGTAGCGATCTGTGTACGGATCACTGCCAGCAGCGAGCGAGGCGTCGCGTCGCCGGTCAGCGGAGCAGGTACGAACACATCCTTGCCGTCAGCATCCTTGCCCGTCGAACCCTTGGTAAGCGTCGCGACAAGCTTGACCAACGTGTTGTAGGAATCGACGAAGCTCTGCAGAGAAGCCTTCAGACCATCCGTGTTGGTTGCCACGGTGACGGTGGTGGTGGCGCCTAGTGCACTCGGCGCAACCAGGTCAAAGGTGATGCCGGAAATCGCGCCACTTACCTTGTTCGTCTTACTGGTCAGACTGAGACCGTCAACGGTGAACTCTGCGTCTCCCGCCAGTTCCGAAATCGCGCCCGCGCCTCCGATCACTTTGCCGTTGGCATCGGTGGTAGCGGTCTCCGACATTTTCTTTGTGCCATCGATATTGAACATTTCCAGACCGGAACTGGCCTCTACCGAGATGTCACTGCCGCTGCCGGTTGTGGTCGAACTGAACACCAGACGCGCACCGCTGGTGTCGTTGATGATGTTCGCGGTAATGCCCTTGCCTTGAAGCGTGGAGTTGATCTTGTCGCGTGCCTGCTCCAGCGTCGAGCCCTGGTCGATCGAGACCTCCTGAGCAACGCCATTCTGAGTGATTTTCAGGGTACCACTCGGAATGGCACTGGTCTGGGCAGCCGTCAATGCTGCAGTCGCGACCTTGGACGGAGTCGCCAGCTTAGTGACACCGATAGCGTAAGAGCCGTTGACTGCGTTGTTGCCCGCCGTTGCCTTCACGACCTTTTCATCGGCCGAGGTCGCCGCGAAGCCATTGAACGCAAGCGTTGTGGTGCTGTTGAGCGTGTCCATGGTTTTCTGGAACGCAGCCAGCGCAGACGACAACTGACCGACACCCGACAGCGAGGCCGAGGTAGCGGAAGTCTGCTTGTCTATCTGGGTCTGCTTGGGCGCCTTCTCGGCAGCCACTAACCCCTTGACGATATCACCGATATTAAGACCCGAACCCACGCCTACTGTCGAGGTAATTGGACTTGCCATTTCGCTTCTCCTTCTAGTGTGTCACCGGGCTTCGAGGCATTGGACCCTCCAAACCCTGCAACAATAACCTTACCGGTGGTCAGGCCTTGGCGCGGAACAACAAACTGTTCGCGTCACTCAGGCTATCGGCCAGTTTCAGGATTTCTGCATTCGGAATCTGCCGGATCACTTCACCAGAGTCACTTGCAATGACTTTGACGATGACTTTGCCAGAACCTTCATCGATCGAAAACTCAAGATTGCGTTTGACCGAATGAAAAAATTTCTGGATTTCGTCCGCCGCAGCCCTGACTTTAGTCTCCTCCTGAGCATCATCCTTCTTATGATCCAGCTCTTTGCTTTCATCCGAAGCGGCAACCCGCTCCACCGACTTGACGTCGGCAGGCTTATCAACAGACTTGTCCGTGGCCGGAGCCGGACTCGTCGGTTGAGTGGCCGGATAGGACACGTTCAGCTTTACACTCATCTCCATGACCATCACCTCCGAAAGCAAAAAAGCGAGAGAGCGCGATTACGCACTCCCCCGCCAAAACTCATGCCGATATTACTGAAGCAGTTTCAGTACAGCGGATGGCAGCTGGTTGGCCTGAGACAGGATCGAAGTCGAAGCCTGTTGCAGAGTCTGCTGCTTGGTCAATTGTGCAGTTTCAGCAGCGAAGTCGGTGTCTTGCAGACGACCCAGTGCAGCACTGGCGTTTTCGTTGATGTTCTGCAGGTTGGAGATGGTGGTGGTCAGACGGTTTTGTGCAGCACCGAGATCAGCACGGCTAGACGAGATGGTCTGCAGAGCGGAGTCGATTGCAGTGATTGCAGCAGAGAAGGCGGCTTCTGAAGCAGCACTGTCCGAACCGACGATGCTGATGGCCGAACCAACGCCCAGGGTTTCTGCGTCAAAGCTTGCGCTCAGGGTCAGAGTGATCTGGTTGGAGGTACCGGTGTTGGCGCCGACCTGGAAAGTCATGGTGCTGGCGGAACCGTCAAGCAGGTTCTTGCCGTTCAGGTTGGTACTGGCCGAGATACGAGTCAATTCAGAGCTCATCGCGGTGAATTCTTTGTTCAAGGCAGTACGGTCGACTGCGCTGTTACTGTCGTTACGCGACTGAACTGCCAGTTCACGCATACGCTGCAGGATCGATACGGATTCTTGCAGAGCGCCTTCAGCGGTCTGAGCCAGGGACATACCGTCGTTGGCGTTCTGGATCGCTACGGTCTGACCACGAACCTGCGAGTTGATCGAAGCGATGGTGCTCAAAACACCCACGTTGTCACGGGCGTTCTGTACTTTCAGGCCCGACGACAGACGGGACATCGAAGTGGACAGTGCGTCAGAGGCGCGGTTCAGGTTCTTTTGAACGGCCAACGACGTAACGTTGGTATTTACTGTTAAAGCCATGATGAATTCCTCGTGGGGTTGTGTACTACGTGGCTTCCGGCCCCTGCAAGCGCCGGGTATGCCTAGAGAACCTTCGTAATAGTTATCGTCGCGATGGCAGGTTGCTTGAGTGTTTTTTTCAAAAATTTTGCTAGCAGTCTGCCACCCCTTATAAAACAAGGGCTTGAAGCGCGCACAACGAGGAAAAGAGGATCTTCAACAGGCCGGAACGGCGCTGTTGGATTGACAAAATCAGTGACAGCAGTTTTTTGCAACCTATTTATCCAGAGTAAAACGCCCGCAACTAACGTTGCAGGCGTTTTATTTCAGACCGCCGACAATCAGGCCCTGTAAATAATTGCCGAGCCCCAGGACAAACCGACACCAAAGCCACTCAACGCCACACGGTTCCAGGAAGAATCGAGTACGTGCTTTTCTATAAGCAGAGGAATACTGGACGACACGGTATTGCCGGTCTCGACCATGTCCTTGAGAAACTTCTCCGGTTTATCCTCAAAACGACGCGCCACGGCGTCCACGATGGCAGCGCTGCCCTGATGGATACAGAAAGCATCGATGTCATCAGGCTGCAGACCGGACTCGCCCAGCAGCTCGTGCAGGTGAGCAGGCACTTTGAGCAGTGCAAAGTTGAACACCTGACGACCGTTCATGAAGAACACGCCGTTACTGACCTTCAGGTGCGGCGCACCGGAACCGTCCGTACCGAACTTCGCCTTGCCCAGTTGCCACGCAGCGCCCTCACCCATCCAGGTGGCGGTGGCCGCGTCACCGAACAGCATGGTGGTGTTGCGGTCTTCAGGGTCGACAATCTTCGAGTAAGGGTCGGCCGTGATCAGCAGGCCGTTTTTCAGGCCGGCTGCTTCCATGAAGCCCTTGATCGCGTAAATACCGTAGACATAGCCGGAGCAGCCCAGCGAAATATCGAACGCAGCGACGTTGGTCGAAAGCCCCAGCTTGTCCTGCACGATGGCAGCAGTGTGCGGCAGCCCTTCTTCATCACCATTCTGGGTGACGACGATCAGTACATCGACTTCTTCGCGCTTGAGCTGAGGATTGCTGGCAAACAGCTTGTTGGCCGCTTCGACACACAGATCCGAGGTTTCCTGACCGTCTGCCTTGCGCGGCAGGAACGTGGAGCCAATCTTCCCGAGGATGAAGTCTTCATCCTTGCCGAAGCTGGCACCTTGAGCGTAGTTATCGACGCCTTCAGCGGGCACGTAACTCGCTATGCTTTTTATGCCAATCATCATGGCTTCCCGATTAGTAAACAGGTAAATGTTCGTCCCAAAGAAATCAGGGCGCTACCGAATAGAGGCGAATTGCGGACATTTTCAGGGCGCATGACACATTAAGGCAAGTCAGGCGCTTGTCACTCGCTGTAAAACATTACAGTGGAGATGCACTTTATGACCCACAGGTCACTTGAATGTGACTGCTTTGCGATTCTGGGTGAGGAAAAAACAGGGCCGTGAGGCCCTTGCGATGTGGTGTAAGGAGCGATCCGGCTGACTGGCAGCCGGATTTTCCTCAAAAACAGACGGGATTAGAGAGACGCGAGGGTAAACGCTGTGCCCTTCAAGGACAGATTGGCGTTGTAGGCTTCATCCTGAGAGAACTGTGCTGACCATTTGCCGATCAACGCATCGCTCGCAGACTCAGGTGCATCGATCCTTCCGGAATGGATAACCTGAACATGCGGTGTCCATACCGTCAGATACCCCGCTTGGCCTGCTTTCAGACACAGATCGACATCGCCCAGCGCTTCGGCGAACAGCCCTTCGTCCAGACCGCCGACGTCATCGAACAGCGCCTTGCCAATCATCAGGCAGGCCGATGAAACCGCCGAGTAGTTCTGCTCGACGACCAGACGCTGCATGTAACCCCGGGATCTTTTCGATTCACCCACAAAGCCTGATCCCACTGCACCGTTTAGCCCGAGAACCAGACCTGCCTGCGTGATGGTGCCGTCCTTTTCAATAAGCCGGACACCGACAACGCCAACCTCGGGGCGCTGGGCCTGGTTGAGCAATGACTCAATCCAGCCGACATTGACGATCTGACTCTCGGCATCCAGCAGAATCAGGTATTCGCCCTTGGCTTCCTGGCTGACGAGATTGCGCAGTGCCGAGATACTCACGCGCTGTTCGGCCTTGAATACGCGGACACGGCTGGAGAGCTTCTCCTGCTGATCAAGCCAGGCGGTCAGTTCGGAGGACGAGCTCTGGTTGTCGGCGATCAGGACTTCATAACGCTGATAGCGGGTGCGCTGCAGAATGCTTTGCAGGCATCGCTGCAGCTCGGGCAGGTTGTCCTGACTGTGCAACAGGATCGAGACCATTGGCCGGTGACTGTGGCGATAGTCGATCTTGTAGGTACCAGGCAGCGCTGAACCGACTTCGGCCTGATAACCGCGATGGCTCAGATGACGAGTCAAGGCCTTCTGCTCATCCGTGTTGTCTTCAAGTTCCGGCGCCTCGCAGATCAACAGTGGCTCGCTGAGATGAGCCAGACCGCTCATGCCGCCCTGCTCGATCAGACGCAGCAGCAGGTCGAATTCCAGCGCTTTCGGAAACTCCCGGGCATAACCGCCCACCTCGACCAGCAGGTCGCGGCGAATCAGCCAGTGACGCGCCATGAGGGCTGGCACACTTTGCAGCAAATCAAGATTGAAGCCTGGACGAAACAGCGGCGCCAGCGTGCCATTGGGCTGACGTTGAATCTCGTCCACGGCAACAGCCCGACAGTGCGATGCATCGAGCAATTGGGCGCTGGCCAGCAACAGACCGCTGCGGGTGAACTCGTCACCGGCCTGCGCCAGCATCAACCAGTCACTGGGCGCCTGCTTGATGACCTGATTGATTCTGTCAACGTAGTTGCTCTCGGTGACTTTCACAAAATGCAGGGTGTTTTGCAGCGTCGTCGCTGCAGGCAGCTCGCCGGTGGTGAACACAATCACCTTGAACGACCGGTAATGGCCGTTCATCAGGCTGTCGAATGTCGCCTGCAACTTGAAGACGTCAGTCTCCAGATCCAGCAACAGGATACCGATCTGCGATCCGGCAGGCTGTTTAGACAGGCGGGCCGTAAGCGTTTTCAATTGCGCAGGCTTCGGATCGCGCGAGTCCAGCCAGCTCAGCAGGCGCCCCGATTCCATGCGGTCGAGCAGCCGGCTGTTACTGTGACTGGAAACTGCGAGCAGACGCTGCGCCCAGGCAGAGATGTCCTCGGCTTCCCCGTCATCGTCCGCAGAGCCGGCAAGTTCTTTCGCCAATGCCTGAACGACATCAATGCTGAACGCGTACGTGGCATAGGCCTGCCACAATCGACTGATCCGCGTCTCCGTATCGGGGTTGCTCTGCGGGCGCAACAGCTCGAATTGTTTGAGCAGCGCAGCTTCAAGTCCTTCCATTTGCAGGCGACCTGCCGGGAAGACGTGAATCAGAAACTCGATTCGAGCCAACTCGTCAAAGAATGGCTGGTTATAGAACGGCAGATCGACAAACTGCCGAGGCTCGAAGTGCGCTTCCGAGCATGCAAGACCGACGTTCCATAGCGCGCTGAACAGTTTCTCATCCGCTTGCCACGGCTGGGTTTCAAGACCGTCCGCTGCGGCTTGAAGCCCCTCGAGAACGGTTTGAACGCCTGGCTCCCCTACAAGACCGGACGCCTCGTCCATTGCCGATATCAGGGTGTGGGCGAATGCTTCACGCGCGGCGCGGGCCTTGGGGTCGATATGCTTGACCGCGCCCGAGACGGCACCGCCCAGACGTGTCTGCGCGTCCTTGTCCAACGCATGATGCAGCGCATAGGGGATTGGCAATATGCGCAGTTTTGCGGCGGCTGCCAAATAAGTCATGTAGCCGAGTTCCTGCCAGTGCAACTCGGTCTGCTCTGTCACCGTGGAAAACCAGCGACGAGCCAGTTCGGTACGGGTCACGGCGTTGAGCAACGAGATCCCCTGCCCCAAAAAGCTCAATAACCGTTCTGCGGATGACTCGCTGGCATAATCCTCGGCGATCCGGCGATCCCGGCGCATGTAATCCACCTGACCGACCAATGCCTGATAGCTCAGGCTGTAGCCCTGACAGGCGCCGTACGACTCGTTGTTTTCCAGAAAGCTCAGCGCCTCGACCACGGCGTCGGGCAACAGAAAACTGTCGACACTGGCGTACGCCACGAACGGCGTGGTCACGTGCCGAAGGCCTTCGGCCAAAACGGCGTTCAAGCCTTTTTCGGCAAACGCTGCAGCGTGCACGTAGTGCAAGTCCGCAATCGCGGCGATTCCCGCAGCCGGTTCCGGCGAGGTATCCACAAGGACGACGCTGCACGGAAAACTGCCGTAGTACTTCAACGCTCGACGCAGGAAATCCGGCTGGTCCTGATTCAGCAACAGCAGGGTCAGACGCTGATTCAAGGGTGTGGCTTCATTCCCGAAGTGGCTTTGCATACTCTTTCCTATAGCGAACCGATAACACCCTCAACCCGGTCCGAGCCGGCATTGAAGCAAGAACAGAACATAGCAGCTTCAGCATCCCGGACCGACTCCGGTCCGGTTTCCGAGCCGTGCGCGAGCTCAACAGATAAAGCGTCAGTCCGGCAGCCAGCCGTTGGCCCAGTATTGCAGGTTGTCCCCGCGCAACATGAAGTCACGCAGCACGGTTTCGCGCAACTCATCCCCCATACGGTAACTGGCATTGGGGTCGGACAAATGCATGCGAATCGCCTGCAGCCACTCTTCAGGGCTGTTGGTGAGTACGCGGGTAGCCGGTAAATGACCACGGTAGGCTTCTGTATCCGAACAGATCACTGGATAGCCGCACGCGCCGTACTCCAATAGCCGCAAATTGCTCTTGCAGTCATTGAAGATGTGAAATTCCAGCGGAGCCAGGGCCAGGTCCAGATTAAGACTGGCCAGCTTGGCCGGGTACGTACTCAGACTGACGCCTGGGTGATACTCATGGATATAGGGCCTGAGCAAGTCGGGGCACATGCCGAAGAGCACCCATTCGACTTCATCGGCCAATTCACGCACCACATCGACAATCAGCTCCAGATCACCGCGGTGACTGGTTCCGCCGCCCCAGCCGATGCGAGGTTTGCCGGACGTACGACGCTTGCTTTTCAGCCCGCTCCACAGATGCGGGGCCAGCATGTTCGGTACCACGCGAATATCGCTGTGCATGCTGGACAGCGCCTGAGCCAGCGGATGAGTCGACACCACCACGCGATCACACAGCCCAATGCCCTTACGCAACATCTGACCAATGTTGTCAGGCATGTTGCGCCGATGCTCGTTAAGCAGCGGAACGTCGGCGATGTAGTCATCCAGCTCGAAAATGCGCATTGCATTCGAGAAATTTTTCACCTGAATGATGTCGGGAATCTTGGCCTCGCTGTAACGCCCTTGAAGGATCACCACATCCGGGGACATGCGCTCGACCTCGACAATCGACGGCGAGTGATACGCCAGACTGCCCAGCACGCGTCCAGCGGCCTTCAATTCGATCAGAGGCTGGCTGACCCGGTAGTGCCCCACTGCTGACGAATTGACGATCATGCCCAGAATGGTCGGCAGATGCCGAGCGCAGAACGGGTTCCAGCCATCCAGCAGACCAGGTTCCAGATCGAAGGATAGCGCTTCATGGAGACTCAGATTGGGGTTGTAGGCCGGGTCACGGGCGATCGCCGGCAGCCACCTCTGGTAGAAAGCGTTCTGCTCGTCTTCAAGCGCTTTTTTCGACGCATCGGAACGCACAGCGGCAGCAGGTTCGGCCAATACGACCGTCGAATCGGGCGTGCCGACTATCAGGTAGCCGCTGCGTCCGACGCGCATGCACAGATCAAGATCCTGCAAGCCTTGGGTGAAGGTTGGCGCCTCCAAACCATCAAGGCTCTGGAATACGTCCTTGCGCACCATCAGGCAATTACCGCTGACTGCACTCCAGTTCTGCGTCACTTGCAGCCGCTGCATATAGCTGTTCGAGCCCGCGTGGAAATTGAAGAATGGTCTGCCAGCCACGCCTTCCATCCCCAGCACCATCCCTGCGTACAGCACATTGCCTTGCGGGTTGATGATTCGAGGGCCGACGATACCAACCTCGGGACGCTGAGCATGATTGAGCAGGGTTTCCAGCCAGTCGGCCTGATGGATGATCGAGTGAGGGCTGAGCATGACCAGATAGTCACCACGCGCTTCGCGCGCCGCCAGGTTCTGCGCGGTGGCCTCGCTGCCGGTTTCAGACAATGTGAAAATCCGTAGCTTCTCGGTGCCCAGTTGCCCCATCGCGGCAAACCAGGCTTGCGCTTCAGGGGTTTCACTGGCCTTATCAACGATCAACACTTCGTAATTCAGGTAGGACGTGTTGCTCAGCAGGCTGTCGACACAACGCTCCAGCGCCGCCAATTGGTCGTGCGTCGTGATAATGATCGATACCAGCGGCCGCTCTGGGTGCAGGTATTCGATGCGATTGATCAGCGACGACTGGTCATGATGGATCAGATGCTCTCGGCCAATGCGTGTCAGGTGAGCCGACACCAGCGGCTCACTCTTAATGATCACTTCAGGCAGCGACAGCCAGTCAGCGAACGCAAGCACTGATTCGACCTGAACTTCCGCGATGTGCTCGATGGTCTGCAACCCCGGGCCTTCCACCAGACGCCAGATCACGTCGTGGGGTGCCAGCTCTGCGTGCGCAGAGTCGAATCCGCCCATTGCCAGCAGGTTGCGTCGCTCGAAGGCGAGCGCGCGCCCGACATACGGATAGGCGCGCATCAGGTCCAGGTTGAATCCGGGCTTGAAAATAGGCTCGCCGGATTCGTCCTCGATGATCGCACCTTCGTCACTGTAGGCGCACAGCATGCCGGGGATGTGCGCAATGCGTTCGGCCAGCACCAACAGCGAAGTGGATGTCAGCCTGTCACCGGCACGCAGCAGGTACACCCAGTCGGCCTGCTCCAGCAACGGCAGCACGTCGTTCAACTGCTGCGCCTGATCAGGGTGCAAGGCAAAGCGCAGCACTTGCGGATCGTTGATGCTC
This sequence comes from Pseudomonas viridiflava, assembly GCF_900184295.1. Classification (NCBI taxonomy): domain Bacteria; kingdom Pseudomonadati; phylum Pseudomonadota; class Gammaproteobacteria; order Pseudomonadales; family Pseudomonadaceae; genus Pseudomonas; species Pseudomonas viridiflava. The sequence continues at coordinate 1,873,659 of NZ_LT855380.1, read as the reverse complement.
GTTGCCGTGGTCAGCACCACAACGGCTTCAGCCGCGTAGTCCTGTTCGGCAATGCTGCGCAGCGTGATGTCGAGGTGCTCGGCACTGCCGTCGGCGTCAATGATCACCGGAACGATACGCGGCAGCCATGGCCAGCTTGCGATGCGCTGCTCAAGAAGCTTTTTCTGCGGTTTGCTGAACTGACGGCAGGATAGCCAATCCTCGTAAAGCTCGGCATAACTCTGACTTTCAGCGCCCACCCGGCTTCGCATGACGCCCTGCCGATTGGCCATGATGCCGTAAATACCAACCTCGTCCCACTCTTCGCGTGGCTCCTGCGAAGCCTTGCGCAGCGGCAGAAACCTTACCCACCCCTGGGCTGGTGCCTGCTCGCCACTGCGGGCCTTGAGCATTTCGGAAATCCAGCCCCATTCAGTCACTGCCAACTGATTCATTTCAGGCTGACGACTCAAACGCCCCGGATGCAGACGCTCTATATTTTCGATGCTGTGCAGCGTGACAAGATTGCCGCGGCGCAACAGGCAGATGAACAGCGTGAAATCCAGCGTTGCGATAAAACCCTCGCCGGGCTGCGCAATCGATGGCAGCAACTCCAGAACATCGGCCCTGCGCATCAGCGCACCGCTGAATCCACCCAGATAATTGCGCGGCGTGCGCTCGAAGATGGCCAGCATGTCATCGCCTTTGTACAAGGCGTCGTAAGGCACAAGCCCGACGTTTTCCATACGTGCCGGCAATATGTAACTATCGGCGTCCACCAGATGACGCCTGCCAACCACCAATTTCACATCGGCATTCGCCTCGAGCACCCGAGCCTGATTCAGCACGCAGTAGGCATAGAGCCTGTCGTCGTCACACAGAAACTTGATGTATTCGCCGCTGGCTTCTTCCAGGCAGCGAAGAATGTTGCGCTGAAAGCCAAGGCGCTGAGCGTTGCGCACGTAACGCGCCCGGCTGTCAGGCGCAGACGCCAACTCGTCAAAAATGGCTTTGATTTCGTCGGTCCGGCAGTCGTCGCAGACAATGATTTCCAGATTGTCATAGACCTGATCCAGCGCACTTTGCAGCGCCTGGCGGAAGAAGCGTGGATTGAAGGCGGGAATGACGACACTGACGAGGGGGACTGGATTCACTATTGCAGACTCGCGAGCGGCGGGAAGCGACCGTTCAAGTGGCTCCCCTCACCGCTGAAATAAAGACGGCGGATGCTCAACGCCAAGGTTACAGCTGGCTGAACAGGTTCAACTTGGACAACTGGACAAACACCTGCTGAGAGGCATCCAGCATGGTCTTCTGCAACGTCAGCCGTGTCGTGGCTTCAATGATGTCAGCGTTCACATAAGTGCCCTGCTCGACCGTGTTGTTGCCCTTGAGCAAATCATTCGTCGTACCCTGAGCCATCGCAGCAAGCTGACGCGCGCCGCCTGCCGCCGTCGCGGTCGAGACCTGCTCGATGCTGCTGCTCAGGTTACCCAGCGCCGACGTCAACGATGCATTGAGCTTTTGCGTTGCAACCAGATCGCCATCAGCCGGAGTACTCAATGCCTTGATGGCAGCCGTCAATGTGTTCAGCACGTTTTCAGTCTGACGGGTACCGGACTGAACGACGAACTGGTCACCTGCGGCCGGTGTGCCGTTGATTGCGAAATTGACCCCGGAAGCCTTGGCGTTGCCCCCAGCCATCGTCCCCGAAGAAACCGGCGTGCTGCTGCCGGTAATGGGCGAAGCATACAGTTCGTAATCAGTGGCACTGGTGAACCTGAGAATCGCGCCGCCGGTAGGGAATGTATTGTTGTACGCAGTCAGATCTGCAGCACTTGTGCCCACAGCCGAACTGCTCACAGTCGCGCTGGATGCGTTGCCGGGACTGCGGGTTGCATTGACGTTGTCCGGGGTCGACGCAAGGCTGTAGCTTCGATTGGTCATGGCGGCGTCTGCGGTGGCAGTCGTCGCCTTTTCCGCAGCAGACAGGTTGACGTTCAGGTTCATTTCCACACCACGGAATGTGAAGGTCTGAGCGCCAATACCGCCGCTGGTGTAGTTGCCTGCTGACGAAGCGTCTGTAGTGACGTCCTTGCCGGTGCCGTCGGTAATCCTGAATTGCGTACTGCTGGAGAACGTCAGCGTGTACGGCTCGCCACCCTGATAGGCAGAGTTGTAGACGCTGGTGGAGGTGACCAGGCCGCCGGACAGCACGACTTTGCCATCTTCCGTTGCGGGGGAAAGCCGCGTGGCGGACGTGCGCGTCGAGTTGATCGACAGCTCGAACGCCTCATAGCCAGTGGTATTGCTGGCCAACACCAGGCCATCACCCACAGAGAGGTTCATGCTGGTCTGGTCGCCGTTGTACACGTAAGTGCCGTCGGCAGACTCGGTATACGCGGGCGTCGACGACTTGGAACCGGAGAAAATGTACTGCCCGTTGCTGTCCTGACTGTTCATCAGGCCCAGCAGTTGGCTTTGATACTGCTTCAGTTCATTGGCGATGGCGACACGGCTCGCATCGGTGTACGTACCGTTGCCTGCCTTTACAATGGCCTCTCGAGCCAACTGCATGGTTCCGGTGATGTTGCTCATCGCCGTTTCGGAGTTGTCCACGTTGGTACTGATCGTGGCAATGTTCGATTCATACTGGGTCAGCATCGCATTCTGCTGAGTGAGCTGCAGAACGCGCGCTGCTCCTACCGGATCATCGCTCGCCGTGTTGAGCTTGATGCCGCTGGAGACTTCCTCGCCCGTCTTGATGACGTTCGAGTAGTTACGCTGATAGTTAGCGGTCGTGGATTCGTAGATCTGGGTGGTTGAAATACGCATGGCTCACGATTCCTTAAAGACTGTTGATCAGCGTGCTGAAAATGGTTTGGGCCGCCTTGATGATCTGCGAGGAGGCGGTGTAGTACTGCTGATACTTGATCAGGTTGGCCGCTTCTTCGTCCAGCGATACACCGGACACCGAGTCCCGTGCGGCCTTGGCCGTTGCCAGGACCGACTCGTTGGCCGTCACATCGCTCTTGGCCTGGGCGGTTCGCGTGCCGACCACCGAGACGATGTCTGCATAGGCACCGGAAAGGCTGGTGCCGACACTGCCACCCGTCACGCCTACCGATTTGGAGATCTGCAGGTTGATCATCGCCAGCGCGTTGCGGTTATCGGAAGAACCTGCGCCCGTCAGACCGATGCTGAAGGTGTCATTGACAATCGGCGTTCCGGAAAGGGTCATCTCGACCTCGAACGCCGTCCGGGTATTGGGCGTCGTGGTCGTGTCGGTATAACCGACGGCGAGCTTGATCTGGTTGTTCTGGCCCTGAATGATCGAACCACCGACAGCGTTGCCATTCTGGTCGAGCACAGCGGCACCGGTTGCATCCACCAGCGAATAGCTCTGAACGCCTGTGGCACTGGCAGCACCCATCACCAGCTTCATGGGCGTGGTGGTTTTCAGCGCATTGCGCAGATCGGCGGTTTGCGCGGAGTTGTAGATATCGGACTTGGTGGCAACCACCGGCTGGGTAAAGCCGCCGGTACCGGAGTTGCTGGTACCCGCCGTTGCGGTCAGGGGCGCCGCTGCCGCAATGTCCTTGGGATCAGTCAACGCCACGGCGATACCCGAGGCACCGTTGCGGGTCGGCGTCACTTTGAAGATGTCGCCAGCAGCCACCGCATTGCCACTCAGGCTCATGCTGAAGCCTTCGAACTGCTTGGGCGGGTTGTCGCTCAACGCACCTGTACCCACGCTTTCGCCGTTGGGCAGGCGACGTATCGTGTAGTTGTTGGTGTCGCTGAACGTGACTTCGTAATCATCGGCGGTCAGCTTGCTGGTGTCTTTGATGGTGACGCCCAGGTTGCCGGAGCCGGTGCTGTTGTTGACGTTGCCGGTGCTGCGCTGAAGGATCGCATCAGCGCTGTTGATGCTGGTGTACAGACCTGAGCCGAAGTTGCCCTTGCTGTCGATGCCCTGGCTCATCTGGCTGTTCATCTGATCGGCCAGCACCATGGCCACACGCCCCAGCTCATTGGCCGCCGGAACCAGTATGTCGGCGCGATAACGCAGAAGACCGCCAATCGAACCACCACTCACGACCGAGGTAACGTCTGTCTTGGTCTGACCGTAAGTGATCTGCAGGTTGTACTGCAACGGATCGGCCGCGCTCGGCGACGCACTCATGGTGTAGGCGTTCGCACCACTGACCAGCGATTGTCCGGTGCCGGTGTAGACATCGTAGTTGCCGTTGTTTTCGACCACTTTGACGCCGACCAGCTCGTTGAGCTTGCGAACGGCTTCGTTGCGCGAGTCCAGCAACGAGTTGGGCGTGGTATTGCCTGCCGACGCCTGGGTGATCTGCTTGTTCAGACCGGCGATCTGCTTGGTCAGCTCGTTGGCCTGAAGCGTGAAGGTATTGAGCTGTGCGTTGACGTTATCGTTCTGTGAGGTCAACTGTGCAGCCACCGAGTTGAAGCGCCCGCTGACCGAGGTTGCCTGGGTCAAAAACGCCGAGCGGCTGGACGCCTGCGTGGCGCTGCTGGCGACGCTCTGCAACTTGGTGAAGAAATCAGTCATTTGCGCGGCAACGCCGGTCGTACTGTCGGACAACAGCTGATCGGTCTTGGTCGCTTGCCCGGAGTAAGCCGTGGCATCGGCCTTGAGCGCTGTACTGGATTGCAATTGGCTGTCTAGGTAGCTGTTGTAGATGCGACGCACGTCGGACAGCGTGGTGCCGGTGCCGATGTAACCGACACCCAGACCGATGTTGATCTGTGCCGACGCCGTGGTCATCACCTGCTGACGCGAGTAACCGGCGGTATCCACGTTGGCCGTGTTGTTACCGATGGTGTTGATCGCGGCACTGCTGGCATTGATACCTGAGAGCCCAATTGAAATCAGCGACATGATTAAAACCTTATAAAGTCGTGGAAGAGCCCGTTGCAGCGGCGTACGTCTGGTAACTCTTCATCTGCTTCGCAATCTGCGAAATCTTGCTGGCATAGTCCGGATCTGTTGCGTAACCGGCCTTCTGCAATTCTTTTACAAACTGTTCTGGTTTATCGGCCGAATTGACCACTTCTTTATATCGATTGTTGTTCTGCAGCAGACTGACCAGGTCGTGGAAGCTGTCGGCATACGAGGTATAGGAACGGAAGTCTGCCGTCTCCTTGACCATCTTGCCGTCGCGGAACTCGCTGGTGATCGCACGCGCTTCCGGCCCTTTCCAGCTGCCAGCCGCCTTGATGCCGAACAGGTTGTGACTGCTGCTGCCATCCTGCTGACGCATGATGGATTTGCCCCAGCCGGTTTCCAGTGCAGCCTGCGCCACCAACATGACCGGATCGACGCCAATACGCGCAGCGGCTTCCTTGGCGAGCGGCAACATGGTTTCGACGAACTGGTCGGCGTTGCTGAACGCCCGCTTGGCCGGGGCCAGCGGTGGCTGAGCCATGGTGCGCACGTACTCCGGCGCAGGCGCCAGATTCGGATCCATCGTCCAGTCTCCATTCTGGCCGCCGGAACCGGCTACGGCGCGTGAAGGCATGGGGCTGTTGACTACGTTGGCAGCGGCGGTAGCCGACGGCACGATGCCCGCCAGCAATCTGTCAGTCAGTTTGGTCGGCAGCGACAGACGACGCGCATTGAGCAGCGCCATGTCGTTGCGGCCTTCACCGGACGCCGAAGCAGCCGCAGCCGCCTGATCGGCAGCCACCGAACGGGTGGCCCACAGCGGACGCTGATAGACGCTGTTCGCCAGACCGGTCTTGGCAGGTGCCGCCGGATCGGCAGTTGTTGCTGCCTGATCAGTTGGCGCTGCGTGCTTGATGCCCTTGTCTTTCGAGAGCTGACGCATCAGTACGTCCTGCAGACCAATGCCGTTGCCACGGGTGGAAAGCGTCACAGCCAGTTGCTGGTCATACATGTCCTGATACTGCCGCGTCGCCGCGGTGTTCATCGGGTTGTCCTTGGCCAGCACTTCGTTGGCCGAACGCATGGCCTTGAGCATCTGGCTGACGAACAGCGACTCGAACTCCTGGGCGACCTTTTTCTGGTTCGCCACACTGTCCTTGTCGCCATGCTTCAGCGATGCCAGACGATTGACGTCGGTATAGGCGCCCGAGTCGACCGGTGTGGAAATTCCACCCTTGATGTCCATGTACGCGCCCTCAGATGACGATCAGGTCGGCTTGCAATGCGCCGGCCTGCTTCAAGGCTTCGAGGATGGCCATCAGGTCACCGGGCGCAGCGCCCACCTGATTGACCGCGCGGACGATTTCGTCAAGCGTGGTGCCTGGACCGAACTTGAACATCGGGTGCAGTTCCTGCTGGGCATTGACCCGCGAACGAGGCACTACAGCCGTCTGGCCACCGGACAACGCGCCCGGCTGGCTGACAATCGGGTCTTCGGTGATGGTCACCGTCAGGCTGCCGTGAGTCACGGCGGCTGGCGATACCTTCACGTTCTGACCGATCACGATGGTGCCGGTCCGCGAATTGATGATGACCTTGGCCGCCGTCTGGCCCGGATCGACTTCCAGGTTTTCCAGAATCGACAGGTAATCGACACGCTGACCCGGATCCAGAGGCGCGGTCACGCGAACCGATCCGCCGTCCAGCGCCTGAGCCACGCCAGGGCCGAGCAGGTCATTGATCTTGTCGACGATGCGCTTGGCGGTGGTGAAGTCGGAACGGTTGAGGTTCAGCGTCAGGGTGTTGCCCTGATTGAAGCCGCTCGGCACCGAGCGCTCGACCGACGCACCGCCAGGGATACGACCCGACGACGGAACGTTGACTGTAATTTTTGAGCCGTCACGGCCTTCCGCGTCAAAACCACCCACCACCAGGTTGCCCTGAGCGATGGCGTAGACGTTGCCGTCGACACCTTTCATCGGCGTCATCAACAAGGCACCGCCACGCAGGCTCTTGGAGTTACCGATCGAAGAAACGGTGATGTCGACCGTCTGGCCCGGCTTGGCGAACGCCGGCAGGTCGGCGTACACCGCCACTGCCGCGACGTTTTTCAGCTGCACGGTGCCGGAACCGGCTGGCACCTTGATACCGAACTGCGACAACATGTTGTTGAAGGTCTGCAGCGTGAACGGCGTCTGGGTGGTCTGGTCGCCCGTACCGTTGAGACCCACCACCAGACCGTAACCGATCAATTGGTTGGCACGCACGCCGGAGATGCTCGCGATGTCCTTCAGACGTTCGGCGTGTGCGCCGAACGCTGTGGTCAACAACAAGGTCGCGGCTATCAGTTGCTTGAGCTTGATCATGTTTATCCCGCTATCAGAAAGGGAACAACGGGCTGAGGAAGAACCGGTCGAACCAGCCTGGCTGGCTGGAATCGGCGAAGGCGCCTGTCCCCGAATAGGTGATGCGTGCATCGGCAATGCGTGTGGACGAAACGGTGTTGTCGGTAGCAATATCGTCAGCGCGAATCAGACCGGCAATGCGCACCAGTTCGTCACCGGTGTTGAGCGTCATCCACTTCTCGCCACGTACCGCCAGAATGCCGTTGGGCAGCACGTCGGCCACCGTCACGGTCACGGAACCGGTGAGGCTGTTGCTCTGGGCAGCCTGACCACTGCCATCAGTGGCACGCTTGCCGTTATACCCGGCGTTCAGGCTCAGATCGTTGCTGCCGATCGGGTTATTGGTGGTCAGGCCCGAGCCGAACAACGAAGTCAGCCCAATGCTGTTGGTACTGTCTTTTTTCAGCGCCGAACTGGCCGCCTTGCTTGCTGCCATACGCTCAGAGAGCGTGATGGTGATGATGTCGCCAACCCGGAACGCCTTGCGGTCGCCATAAAGGTTCTGCTCGAAGCCTGCCTGATAGATCGCACCGTTGTTGGCCGCAGCCGACATCGGTGTGCGCGGCAACACCGGCGCGTAATAAGGGTCATTGGGCTTGGCGGACGGCGCCACGCAGCCCGACAGCAAAGCGATCCCGCACAATGAAGCGATCAACACTGAAAAACGCGGAACAACACTTAGGTGCTTCATGACACTTGAAACCTCGCGGTGTAACAGACGCTTATCAGGCGCCGCATCGGATTGAGCTTGAGCAACAGGCGGATCAAGGTGTTACAGGTTCTGAGTCAGGTTCTGCAGCATCTGGTCGGCGGTCGAGATCACTTTGGAGTTCATCTCGTAGGCGCGCTGGGTGGTGATCATGTTGACCAGTTCCTCAACCGTGCTCACGTTGGAGTTTTCCAGGGTGTTCTGCAGGGTAGGACCGAGGCCGTTCAGACCTGGCGTGCCGATCTGCGGCGCGCCGCTGGAACCGGTTTCCAGATACAGGTTGCCGCCGATGGCCTGCAGGCCGGCCGGGTTGATGAAGTCGGCGGTCTGGATGTTGCCGATGATCTGCGGCGTCGCGGTGGCGCCCGCCAAGGTGACCGAAACCGTACCGTCCTGACCGACCGTGAAGGTCTGGGCATTCTGCGGAACCACGATTGCAGGCTCGAGGGCATAACCGTTGGCGGTCACGATCTGGCCGTTGGCGTCCAGGTGGAAGGTACCGTCGCGGCTGTAGGCTACGGTGCCGTCCGGTTGAGTCACCTGAAAGAAACCACGACCGTTGACGGCCAGGTCCAGCGGGTTGTTGGTGGTCTGCAGGCTGCCGGCGGTGAAGTTCTTCTGCGTGCCGACGATGCGCACACCGGTACCCAGTTGCAGGCCGGAAGGCAGCTCGCTGTCCTGAGTGGACTGGGCGCCTGGCTGACGCTTGATCTGGTAGAGCAGGTCCTGAAACTCGGCGCGATCGCTCTTGAAACCTGTGGTCGACACGTTCGCCAGGTTGTTGGAGATCGTGGTCAGGTTGGTGTCCTGAGCGGCCAGGCCGGTTTTGGCGACGTATAGTGCAGGTAGCATGTGGATTCTCCTCGAGCGCCGGTTTGTCGGCGCAAGCTGTCAATAGTTAGCCAAGTTGCAAGACGCGAGCCATCGACTGGTCGTCTTCTTCGGCGGTCTTCATCATCTTGACGTGCAGCTCGAACTGACGAGCCAGGGCCAGCACCGAGGTCATCTCCTCGACGGCATTCACGTTGCTCGCCTGCAGGAAACCGGACTCGACCTGAACGTTGGCATCCACGTCGGCAGGCCGACCGCTCTTGGTGTGGATCAGACCATCGGGGCCTTTCTCCATCGTCTTCAGATCAGGGTTGACCAGCTTGATCCGGTCGACCTGCGCCATCACCTGAGGGCTTTCGCCAAGCGAACGAATACTGATGGTGCCGTCGGCGCCGATTTCGATCTGCTGCTGAGGCGGCACGGCAATCGGACCGCCGTTGCCCATTACCGGCAAACCGCTGCCGTCGCGCAGCACACCCAACGCATCGATGTTCATGCCGGAACTGCGGGTATAGGCTTCGCCGCCATCGGGTGTCTGGACCGCAATCCAGCCGTTGCCCTTGATGGCGATGTCCAGTTCACGACCGGTCTCGACCATGGCGCCGCCGGAGAAATCAGTGCCTGGACGCTCGCTCATGGCGTAGGCGCGTGAAGGCATGACCTCGCCGTACACGGGCATTGAGCGGGCCTGTTCCAGGTCGCGCATGAAGCCGTTGGTCGACACGTTTGCCAGGTTGTTGGCATGGGCCTTCTGCGCGATCGCGTTTTCAGATGCACCGCTCATTGCGACGTAAAGCAACTTGTCCACAGTCTTCCTCCTCCGACAGACGCTTGCCGCCTGTAGCTGTTCTGACAGTGAGAAAGCAATTTTCGAACCAACTCTTTACGCACGATACAAACGCTTGATTTACCAGCAAAAACGGGCGCACTCCAGCTGACCTGTGGCAAACGGCTATCCGATAGCGGCGGCAGACTGCCGCCTGCCTGCCAACACGGAGGACACACCGCCAAAAAAACTTCACTGCCCCCGCGTCGCAGTAGACAGGCAGTGATAATCTTGCGCTCACCACCCTGCACATCGGGAATCGACATGCCTGCTCGCACCTGGATTATCGGCATCGTCACCGCCAGCCTGACGACCTTCGCCCTGCTCGCCCACGCAGCGCCTGCCCACTATTACAAGTGGCAGGGCGACAGCCGTATCGTCTGTGCACAGACCAGCCCGGGGCCGGGCTGGACGCGATTGAAAGGTCACTTCGTCAAATCCGACTGCTCGATCTGAGCAGCCTCCCGACAGGTCGTTTTCGGATTGATCGTCGAGAAAACAAAAAGCCCCTTGAAGGGGCTTTTTGTTTATCGCAAAACCGACTTCATCAAGTCATCTGAATGGTGGTCTGCATGATGGTGCTTTGCGTCGAGATGGTCTTGGCGTTCGCCTGATAGTTGCTCTGCGCCTTGATCAGGTTGACCAGTTCCATGGTCAGGTCAACGTTGGACTCTTCCAGCGCCTGGCCGGTGATGTAGCCCAAGGTGCCCGACTGCGGAGTACCGCTGACCGGAACGCCCGACGCGAAGGTTTCACGCCAGTTGGTGCCGCCCGCCTGCGCCAGACCCTGCACGTTGGCGAAGTTGGTCAGCGAGGTCTGACCGATCACTTGCGACTTGCCGTTGGTGTAGGTGGCGAACAGGTTGCCGGTTGCATCCACGCTCATCGCGCTCAACTGGCCGGTCGCGTAACCATCCTGATCCTGAGTGAGCAGACCCGATACCGAAGCAGTCTGGGTGATGCCGGACATGTTCAGCTTGATCGTGGCCGCACCCGCAGCACCGTTGGCAGCCCAGGTCGTCGTGGTACCGGAACCGGTCTGCACGCCTGGCACCCAATTGTTGACGTTGAAGGTGCCGTCAGTGTTGAACGTGATGTTCGGGCTGTTGGTAGGTACAGCGCCAGGCGCGGTCACAACCAGATTACCCGCCGAGTTGAAGGTCAGGTCGTTCTTGTCGGCAGTGGTGGTGGCCGGGTTGGCGATGCTGCGGCCATCCATCAGCGAGTACATGGACCACGTGTTGGTGCCTGTCTTGACGAAGTACTGGTCCAGGGTGTGTGCATTACCCTGAGAGTCGTAAGTCGGCGTGCTGTACTTCATGTTGTAGCTTTTGGTATCTGTGGCATCGAAGGTCGACAGACTCGGCAATGGTGTCACCGAGTTCAGGTTGGCGACGTTGGTGATCGAACTGGTAGGCTTGGGCTCCAGGTTCGACGAATCAACGCGCAGATCGCTCAGTGCACCGGTGACGACGCTGCCATTGGCATCGACGTTGTAACCCTGCAGTTTCATGCCGCCGCTGTTGACGACAAAACCTTCCTTGTCGGTGTGGAACGCACCGGCACGGGTGTACAGCTTCTCGCCATTGTTGCTGAGCTGGAAGAAACCGTTGCCGTTGATGGCAAGGTCAAGGCTGTTGGCGGTGCCCGTGGTCAGGTTGCCCTGAGAGAACTGCTGGGAAACCGCTGCAGTGGAAACACCGCTGCCCACGTTGGTCTGGCCGGACGTACCGCGAATCGATTGCGCATACTGGTCGGCGAATTCCGCACGAGACGATTTGAAGCCGGTGGTCGCTACGTTGGCAATGTTGTTGCCGGTAACGTCAAGACTCTTGTTTGCAGCATAGAGCCCACTAAGACCGATATTGAAAGACATATTCCACTCCTGCGCCGTCTAGTCGGCTCTATATTCCGATCGTTTGAACTTTGGACAAGGCAACACTGCCGCTGGCCAGGTTGAGCTTTGTTTCAGCACCATTGACGCCCAGCGTGACGCTGTTGACGATCGCAGGCAGGTAAGTCGTGAACTGGGTGTTCTTGCCGTCAACCGAACCTGCAGCCGTGAAGCTGTAAGTACCGGCAGGTGCCACGGTGCCGTCGCTGGCCTTGCCATCCCAGGCAAAGCTGGTCGAACCGGCTGGCAGCGTGCCGAGGTCCACGGTATTGACCAGGTTCGACTGGGCGTCGTAAATCTTGACGCTCGTCACAGAGCTGGTCGCTGGCACTGCGATGGAGCCGACCATGCCCTTGGTGGTGTCAACCGCTGTGGAGCCGGCATTGATGATTACCGAGCGACCTACCAGCGACGACGCCTGGAGCGCCTGGGACGACTGGTAGCTGCCGGCAATCGAATCAACAGTAGAGGTCAGGTTCTGCAGGCTTTCCACACTGCTGAACTGAGCCAGCTGCGCCACAAACTCAGTGTTGTCCTGAGGATCCAGCGGGTTCTGGTTCTTCATCTGCGTGACCAGCAACTGCAGGAAGGAATCCTTGCCCAGCGTGCCCGTCGAATCAGTCTTCGTCGGCGTCGGGTTCTGAAGCGAGTTTACAAAACTCGTCGATACATTATTTTCAACGGCCATATCTTTCGCCTTCTATCACTGACCGAGGGTCAGAACCTTCTGCATCATGGATTTTGCGGTGTTCATGATTTCTGCGTTGGTCTGGAACGAACGACTGGCAGAAATCATGTCGGCCATTTCTTCCACGACATTGACGTTGGGGTAGTAGACATACCCGTTCTTGTCAGCCGAAGGATGATTGGGCTCGTAGCGCGCTTCGAGGTTGGAACTGTCTTCGATGATGCCGTTGACCTGAACGCCCTGCCCGGCTTCGCCCTGGTCCTGGAACAGCGACCCACCCGTGGACTGCTGACCCTGCATCACGGTGGCGAACACCGGATGACGGGCGCGGTAGGTGGCGTCAGCGCTCGAGGAAACGGTCTCGGCGTTGGCGATGTTACTGGCCGTGGTGTTCAGACGCGTGGTCTGGGCACTCATGGCGCTACCGGCAATGTTGAACACATTGGCTAGTGACATGAATTACTCTCCGCGAAGGGCTGCAACCAGCCCTTTGAATTTGCTGTTGAGCAAAGTGAAGCTGGCCTGGAAGCCCATGGCGTTCTCGGTGTAGCTGGCCTGCTCGACCTGGGAATCGACGGTGTTCTGGTCAAGCGATGGCTGCGACGGCGTGCGATACATCAGCGTGCCGTCCTGATTGCCCATGCCCTCGGCTTCGATGTGGCGACTGTTGGTCTTGTTCAGCGCAAAATGGCCGTTCTGGACCTTGTCGTTCTCGGCAGCCAGCACCGACGAAAAGTCGAGATCGCGCGCCTTGAAGTTCGGGGTATCAGCGTTGGAAATGTTGTTGGCCAACACCTCTGCACGCTGAGCCCGGAAATTGAGGGCCTTTTCGTGAATGCCTAGCGCTTTGTCGAAACTGATGCTCATGTCGGGAAACCTTTGCCGGTTGACCTGATTCTGTTGTCAGTGACAAAGCAATCGGCGTGCCACTTCTCAAAACGCAATGATTACGGGGCTTGCGGGCGGTGGCAAAGCGGCAATGCCAGAAAAGCGGCAAGGCATTTCCGCTGTAAAGAGGTAAAGCGGCAAGGTGGGTGCCGTTTTTTTGCCAGTATTCTGCTGGCAACCAGCGTCGGAGGACCACGCTCACGCAGGTCGCTTATGACTGCAGAGATCCGGCATACAGTCGATAGCTCTGGATGATCACAGGAATGATGTGCAAAGGGAGTTTCAAATCTTGGTCAACTCAGTCAGCACGAATAGCGCCTACGTACCGCCAGCCGCCAGCGCCACGAAAGCAGCATCGGCAAGCGCACCCACCAGCTCAAATGCAACTTCGTTTGCAACGGGCACCGCCGAAACGAACGCCGGGTTGTCTTCCCTTTCGCTTCAATTGAGCGAAAGCGCAACACGCGCAGCCTCCAGAGACTCAGCGTTAACCCGTCAGGAGCTGAGTGAAAAGGCAGCGCATCAGCTGAGCCAGATCGCAGGGCCTGGCTATGACGCAAACAAGGCCCGCAATAATGCAGAGGCTGTCGACAGTTACGATCCCGAACGACTGGCTCGCGCTGAGAAAGCGACTCGGTTTGTGAGCGGAGGTAGCGACAACCCCTTTGCAGGAATGCCCCGCAGCCAGCTTGCCCTGATCGCCTATGACGACAGCGACACCTTCACGGTGAACGAGAAGAGAGCAGCCTTCGAGGAGGACTTCCAGCAGGAATCACAGTGGCGGCAACAATTTGCAGCCAAAGCCATGGCCGAGTACAACGCAACCGGAAAACTCACCAACGCGTTTACCGAAGCACTCCAGCACTTCAAGGGCCTCCCGGCTATTGAACAGGCGCAATACCCGGAAGATTACGAAGCAAAATTACAAGGCTGGATCGACCTCGATTTCAATTACTGGACCCACACCGCCGAAGGCAAAGGCGGTGCTCAGCGCCTGTTCAGCCAGCTTCTGAAGCTGGATAAAAACCCGATCGACGAGAGCATTGCACGCGCTGATACCCGAGACAAAAGCCTCAGCCGCCAAGAGCTGAGCGAGAAAGCCCGTCAAGTGACGGAGCAACTGATAGGCCGCAGCTACGACGACAATAAAGCCAGGCACGATGCGGAAGTCCCCGACAGCATTGATCCTGATCGTCTGGAACGCGCCAAAGAGGCCACTCGTTTTACCAACGGCAGCGGCACAAACCCGTTCGCCGGCATGTCACGAGAGCAACTCTCCGTCATCGCGTATGACGAAGGTGGAGATTTCACCGTCAATGAGAAAAAAGCGGCGTGGCTTGAGTCCTACCATCAGGAAACAATCTGGCGGCAGAAAGTAGTGGCGCAAGGGAGTGCCGAATACAGTTCAACGGGCAAACTCACCCAGTTCTTCACCTCGGTGCTGGATCACTACAAAGCGCTGCCAGCCATTGAGCAGGCCACCTACGACGCCGGTTACGAGACCAGACTTCAGGCATTTATCGACCTGGATTTCAATTACTGGACCCACACCGCCGAAGGCAAAGGCGGGAGCGCTCAAAGCCTCCTGGAAAAATTCCTGAAGCTTGATGACACTGCGTTTGACCAGGACACACAGCCCACGAAACCTGTTCAACCTTAGCCAACTTATTTCCCATCCAATAAAAAAGAGACCCAAAGGTCTCTTTTTTATTTTCATTGAGTACAACCACTGCCAATCACTTGGCCTTGTAAATGATCCCCGGGCTGCACTGAACCATCTGGTAGTGATCCGGCAGGCCGTTGAGCGCTTCGGAAGCCCCCAGGAACAGGTAGCCACCCGGCTTGAGCGTGCCGTGGATGCGCAACAGGATGTCTTTTTTCACCTCAGCAGAGAAGTAGATCAGCACGTTGCGGCAGAACACGATGTCGAACTTGCCCAGCGCAGCGTAGCTGTCGAGCAGGTTGAAGGAGCGGAACTCCACGCGACTCTTGATCGGCGTCTTGACGACCCAGCGGCCCGGACTCTTGACGTCGAAAAAGCGCTGCAGGCGATCCGGCGACAGGCCGCGGCCGATGGCCAGGCTGTCGTACTCACCAGTCTTGCAGTTGTTGAGCATCGCACCCGACAGGTCGGTGGCAACGATTTGCGCGCCAGACTTGAGCTGGCCAGGGTTGGCGCGCTCGAATTCATCGATGGACATCGACAGCGAATACGGTTCCTGCCCCGACGAACAGGCCGCCGACCATATGCGCAGTCGCTGGCCGGGACTGGCCTTGATCTGCTCGGGAAGCACCTTGTTCTTCAAGACTTCGAAGGGGTAGGTATCGCGAAACCACAGGGTTTCGTTGGTCGTCATCGCATCGACCACCTGCTCGCGCAAGCCACTGCGCGGCTGGGTCTGAATGCGCTGGACCAATTCGCCAAGCGATTTGATGCTTTGCTGTTCCATCAGTTTGTTGAGACGGCTGGACACCAGGTACTGCTTGTTTTCCCCAAGCAGGATGCCACAGGCTTTTTCCAGAAATACCCGGAACTGATCAAAATCCAAATTACCCGTAGACAAGGTGCAGCCTCTCAAATCAGGTGAATCACCGGGGACGACGCCCCCGACTATTATTCCATTACTTATTCTGCTGCGTTGATACGCGCTACAACTCTGGCTGCCAGATCATCCGGCCGGAATTTCGCGAGGAAATCGTCGGCACCGACTTTCTTGACCATCGCCTGGTTGAACACCCCGGAAAGCGAGGTATGCAGGGTGATGTGCATTTTCTGCATGCGCGGATCGTTGCGGATCGCCGCGGTTAGGGTATAGCCGTCCATCTCCGGCATTTCAATGTCGGAGATCATCATCAAGAACTCTTCGTGAGGCTTCTTGCCCTCTTCGACCATCTTGCGCAGGTAGTCCAGCGCCTGACGACCGTCGTTCAGCGCAACCACCTCCACGCCGACCGTTTCCAGACAACGACTGACCTGCTTGCGCGCCACCGATGAGTCATCGACGGTCAGCACTCGCAGCGAGATTGCCTTGTGGTGAACCTCTTCATTAATGACGCCCACCGACACCTCTTCAGAGATCGGCGCTACCTCGGCGAGAATTTTCTCGACGTCGATAATCTCGACCAGCTGATTATCGACCCGTGTGACGGCGGTCAGGTAATGGTCGCGGCCGGTGCCTTTGGGTGGTGGATGAATCTCTTCCCAGTTCATGTTGACGATGCGCTCGACCGAGTGCACCAGAAAACCCTGAACCTTGGTGTTGTATTCCGTGATGATCACGAAGGAGTTGACCAGCGAGATCATGCCTGTCGAACCGGTTGCCATCGCCAGGTCCATGATCGGAATGGTGCCGCCGCGAATGCTCGCCACGCCCCGCACGATCGGACTCGATTTGGGCATGATGGTGAGTTTCGGGCATTGCAGCACTTCTTTAACCTTGAACACGTTGATGCCATAGAGCTGCTTGCCGTCGAGACGGAACAAGAGCAACTCCAGACGATTCTGACCCACCAGCTGCGTACGCTGGTTTACCGAATCCATTACACCTGCCATGCCGACCCCCTCTTACCAAAGCAACCGTTATCCACACACCAGACTGATAAGCGGCACGGGCTTTGCTTTTTATACGTCATGAACCCAAAGACGACAATTTCTCGACACTTGGCATTAGAAACCCGCAGGCTTCTGTGCGCAATCGGCATGCTGTGCCTTTTCAGCGTGACAAACCTGTGTCGCGCGGAGAATTTCACACTGCCTGAACAGCTTATCGGCGTTACCCAAGGGTTTCTTGAGTTCACAGTAGAAGACTATTTGGCAACCAACCAGATTGAGGGTCGTCATGACATCCAGGTCAAGCAGCTCGACCCGCGTATGCGCATGAATGCCTGCGACAAGGATTTGACAGCCGCACTGGAAAGCCCTCGCCCTGTCGGCCGGGTCACCGTGCGGGTTCGCTGCGAAGGCTCATCGCCCTGGACGGTGTTCGTGCCCGCCCAGGTGCAGCTGTTTCGTAACGTCGTGACCGTGACGCGCCCTCTTAAACGTGACGCCATCGTCACCGAAGATGACGTGGCAATGCGCGAGCGCGACGTCAGCAGTGTGGGGCTGGGTTTTATGTCTTCGCTGGATCAGGCGGTCGGGCAGAAGGTTGTCCGACCAATGGTCATCGATCAGGTGGTGACGCCCGTGGCGCTGGAGCAACCGCGCATGATTCACAAGGGTGATCAGGTAGTGATCATCGCCCGCAGTGGCTCGCTGGCGGTCCGCATGCCGGGCGAGGCCATGTCCGACGGCAGTTTCAACGAACAGATACGGGTGAAAAACCTCAATTCAAGCCGGGTAATCAAGGCGAACGTAACCGGTCCCGGACAGGTGGAAGTGGCCATGTGAACACATTGACGCTGGTATAGAAGACGCGTTTTTTCTAGACTGCGGTAACTTTCCGACGGTGAAAGCCTCTATTTGAGAAGCTTTATCACGACGAGCCTAAAGTTTTATCGGGGATGGCCGAAAAAAGGGCAAGCGTCCAAACACCCAGAGGTTTTTTATCATGGTCATAGACTTTAATAACCGTATCAACGGTGCGCAGTCCACACCCCGCGCCAATGCCATAAAAGAAGCAGGCAAGACCGAAGCAGCCACACCTGCCAGCAGCACTGCAGGCGTAAAAAGCACAGGGGAAACCGTTTCACTGAGCAACGAGGCTCAACAGTTGCAGAAAATCACTGACAAGCTCGCCGATCTGCCGACCGTCAACAGCGCACGCGTTGCTGAACTCAAGCAGGCCATCGCTGACGGTACTTACACAGTGGACAGCAACCGCGTTGCCAGCAAGCTGCTCAATTTCGAAACCCAACGCTAAGCCCGAGGCTCGCGCTGGATATTCTGGACGCTTAAAAACCAGAGCATGCGATGCAAGACACTACTTTGCTTCAGATGATCACCGACGACATGCTTCCGACCAGACAGCTGCATGAGCTGCTGCAGGCGGAGTCACTGATCCTTCAGGGTCGCGACATGGGCGAGATGGAACACGTACTGGCGCAGAAACAGGCGCTGGTGATTCTGCTCGAACAACATGGCCGCCGTCGCAGTCAAGTGCTGACAGGACTCGGGTTACCCTCTAACAGGCAGGGGCTTGAGCAACTGGCCAGCCATTCGGACATCGGCGAGCAGTTGCTTGCGGCCGCCGACGAGCTGAACGCGCTGATCGCTGAATGCCAGACGCTCAACGAGCGAAATGGCAGCCTTATTCAAATGCAACAGGTGAGCACTGCCCACCAGCTTCGCATTTTGAACGGAGGGGATACGCCGACCCTGTATGACAGTCGCGGTTCGACTGCCGGAAGAGCAAGACCACGCCCGCTCAGTCAGGCGTAACTTCCTGTATAAAGGTTTCGTGCGTAGTGGCAGAATGCCCGCTGTTGCGTTGCCGTAGTATTTTGCCTGGAGATGTAAGAACGTGAATGGCTCAAGCGCGGATGATGCTCCGCAGCCCCCGAAGGTTTTGAATACACCTTTGGAAATCGCCGCTAACCTGCGGTTACTCCTTGAAAGTCATGATCCGCTGATCATTACTTTCCACGAGCGCGCCCAGCGCTTTCAGAGCTACGTTATCGAAGTCGACCGAGAGACCAACGTCCTGGCGCTCGACGAAATGATCCCTCGCGATGGCGAACGATTCCTCACCAATGGCGAGTCCTTCCGGGTAGAAGGCTTTCACGACGGCGTGCGTATCGCCTGGGAAAGCTCGGAACAGATGGACATCGTGGACAATGACGGCCAGCGACTGTATCGCGGGCCGCTGCCAGAGGAAGTCATCTATCACCAGCGTCGCAACGCCTTCCGGGCCGCGCTCAAGCTTGCGCAACTGGTCGATATCGAAATCGGCGGCGATAAACTCAAGTCGCCACTCAAGGGCAAGCTGCTGGACATTTCGGCAACCGGCTGCAAGCTGCGTTTCGAAGGCGACCTTTCCGAGCGCATGCAACTGGGTCAGGTATACGAGCGCTTCATCGCCAGACTGCCTTTCGGCGCAATGACCGCCCCGGTGGAGCTGCGTTACCTGCATTTCGAGGAAAGGGTTCACACCACCTTTGCCGGCGTGCGCTTCCACAACATGAGCGGGCTGGTGCAACGTCAGGTTGAACGCTTCGTGTACCAGCTGCAACGTGAAGCCCGGCGCTTCGACAAAGACGACGACTTCTGACAGAACGTGCGTCTAAAGTGATTGCGGTAACTTCTACCGCAATCACGCAACACCCTCTTGATTCCCCTTGCAAACCTCCCCCAATTCCGAAAACCGATCAGGCCTTCCAGGTTTCCTCTTCGCGCTCTCGCTCGCCGTCTGCTGCGTGCCCGGTCTCGGCAACCTGCCCTTCTGGCGCTGAAGCGTGCTCGGCTACCGGTTCCGGTTCCGGCTCCAACTCAGGCTCAGGCTCAGGCTCAGGCTCAGGCTCGACAGTGGTTTGCATCTGATCCTGCACGACCTGTTCGTCCACACGCGGGTCAAGTGCCACGACAAGAGGCGAACTGGACATGCTGTCCGGCATGGCCACGTGGTGCAGCGGCGCATTCTCGACCTGGTGCAGGTGCGTAACGGCCTTGGGACGAATCAGCAGCATCAGTATGGCGCCAGCGCCGCAGACGAACACGTACAGCATGTGCCCGCCGAACATTTTCATGATCACACCCGCCGCCAGCGGGCCGATGCTTGCGCCGATCCCGTAGGTCATCAGCAGCATGGCGGTCAGCGATACGCGCCGCTCCGCCTCTACGTGGTCGTTGGCGAACGCCACGGCCAGCGGGTACAGGCAGAACTGCATCAGCGAGGCCAGAAAGCCCACGCCGAACAGCACTTCCACGGGCACGCTGGGGAAGACGGCAAGGGGCAGTGACGCCACGAACAGCGCTGCGGCGAACACCCGCATCAGTACTGAACGATCATAACGGTCGGACAGCAGGCCCAATGGCCACTGCACCAGAAACCCCGCCAGAATGCAGCAGCCCATGAACAGACCCACCTGCTCGGTCGTCAGCCCCTGCTCCGCTGCGTAGACCGGCGCCAGACCGTAGAAGGAGCCGATGATCAGGCCGGCGCCCAGCACCGCCGTCAGCGACTGCGGCACCCGCTTCATGAAGAACAGAGGTTCGAGTGGCGCGGGATGCAATGGCGCAGGGTGAATGGCGCGGGTCATGGCAACCGGCACCAGACACAGCGCAAAACACAGGGCCACCAGCATCAGCAATTCAGGCCCCAACTGCGGATGAACCACCAGCACCAGCTGCCCCAGCACCAGCCCCAGGTAGGACGCGATCATGTAACCGCTGAACACCATGCCTCGCTGCTTGGCGGCAGCCTGCTCGTTCAGCCAGCTTTCGATGACCATGTATTGACACATCATCCCCAGGCCGACGATGACCCGCAGAATCAACCAGGCAGGCAGCCAGGTGATCAGTCCATGCCCCAGCACAGCCGCACCGACGATCCCTGCACAGGTTGCATAAGCCCGAATATGGCCGACCCGGCCGATGAGCCGGTGGCCGATCTTGCCGCCCAACACCAGGCCGAAATAGTTGGCCGCCATCAAGGCGCCGACCCACAGGCTGTCGACCTGATCGGCAGCCAGACGCAGGGCCAGATAGGTGCTCAGCAGACCCGAGCCGATCAACATCATCAACGAGGCAAAATACAGCGCTCGAAAGGACTTCCAGATTTGGCGCATCGACATTCCAAAATACAGAGTCGCCTGAACAGGCGAGCCCGAAACAACGTTCTTTAAATCTGGGCAGCCAGTACGCGCCGTTCCCAGGGGGTAATTTCATCGAGAAAGCTGGTCAGTTCCAGGGTCTTCGACGCAATGTAGCCTTCGATGAATTCATGACCAAACAGTTCCTTGGCCAGGTGACTGCATTTCAGACGCTCAAGAGCGGCCTGCAAGGTACACGGCAACGTCAATTCTTCCGGCACCTGGATCTCGCCCTGCACGGCAGGTGTCGGCTCGATGCCCCGCTCGATCCCGTACAGCCCCGCCGCGAGGCTGGCAGCGATGACGAGATAAGGATTGGCATCGGCACCCGGCAGACGATTCTCGACGCGCCTGGCCGACGGTGCACTGGCGGGAATTCGCAGACCGGCGGCGCGGTTGTCATAGGACCAGCAGGCGTTGTTGGGTGAAGCGAACGGATGGAATAGACGCTGGTAAGAGTTCACGTTCGGCGCGAACAAGGCCGTGAAGTCTGCCATACAAGTCTGCAGCCCACCGATGAAGTGCCTGAACGTGGGCGTCGACTGGCCGTCCTCGGCGCTGAATACATTGCGACCGGAGACCGCATCCACCACGCTCTGGTGCAGGTGCATCGAACTGCCGGGCGTGTTCGCCAGCGGTTTGGCCATACAGACCACAATGACGCCATGTTTGAGCGCCACTTCCTTGAGCAGGTGTTTGAACAGAAAGGTCTGGTCGGCCAGCAGCAACGGATCGCCATGCAGCAGGTTGATTTCAAACTGACTGACGCCCATCTCGTGCATGAACGTATCGCGTGGCAGGCCCAGCGCCGCCATGCAGGCGTACACCTCGGTGAAGAACGGCCGCAGCCCGTTGTTTGAACTGATGCTGAAGGCCGAGTGCCCCAGCTCGCGCCGACCGTCCAGCCCTACAGGCGGCACGAACGCCTGAAGCGGATCCGGATTGGGGGCAAATACGAAGAACTCGAGTTCAGTGGCCACCACCGGTGTGAGGCCGTACTCGTCATAGCGGGCAAGTACGGACTTGAGCTGACCGCGTGTCGAAAGCGCGCAGCTGGTACCGGTCAATTCATCGGCGTCGCAAATGGCCAGTGCACGTGGCTGATCGCTCCACTGCAGACGGTGCAGCTGCGCAGGGTCGGGGACCAGCGCCACGTCACCATCATCACTGCCGTAGAAACGCGCCGGTGGATAACCGCCCATGATGCATTGCAACAGCACGCCACGCGCCATCTGCAATCGCCGTGCTTCCAGAAATCCTTCGGCGGTCATGACCTTGCCACGCGGTACGCCATTGAGGTCCGGCGTCACGCATTCCACTTCGTCAATGCCCGTCAGTTGCTGTGCAGCCGAACGGGCGTCATTGCGGTTCATTGCTCAATCCTTGCTGAGAGTTAAGGCCATCCTGCGGCAGTGCCTACAAAATACGCAACGGGCGTTCGGGAGATCAAGCGCTGAAACATAGCGTGAGACCGCTCACAAACCGAACCCCTCAAACGGCTCAAACTGAACTCTTGGCTGGTTTTTTGCTTTTATCCAAGTCAAAACAGTTTGGCCGCCATTTTTATGTCGATCGCCTGTGCGTGACGCGCCATGCGCCTTAAAAATGACCTGTCGAACGGCAATCTTCTGCGACACGTGTTGAGAGCTTTTCATGAGCGCACCGATTCCCGTCACACGTCCCCTGCTGCCGCCCCTTGAGGAATTCATTCCCTATCTCGAGCAGATCTGGGACAGCCACCAGCTCACCAACGGCGGACCGTTCCACCAGCAGCTCGAGAAAGAGCTGGCCAGCTATCTGGGCGTTCAACATCTGTCGCTGTTTTCCAACGGGACCCTGGCCTTGATGACCGCCATCCAAGCGCTGCGGATCAAAGGCGAAGTCATCACCACGCCCTACTCGTTCGTTGCAACCGCGCACTCATTGCTGTGGAACAGCCTGACGCCAGTGTTCGTCGATATCCAGCCCGGCACCTACAATCTGGATCCGGACCGCATCGAAGAAGCCATCACGCCGGCGACTACCGCCATCATGCCGGTGCATTGCTACGGCATCCCGTGTGACGTCGACCGTATCCAGCAGATCGCCGATCGCTATGGCCTGAAGGTCATCTACGATGCCGCCCATGCCTTCGGCGTGCAGCATCGCGGTGAAAGCCTGCTCAGACATGGCGACCTGTCGATCCTGAGCTTCCACGCCACCAAGGTCTTCAACACCTTCGAAGGCGGCGCCATCGTCAGCCCGGACCTGAAGACCAAACAACGTATCGACTACCTGAAAAACTTCGGCTTTGCCGACGAAGTCACCGTGGTTGCGCCAGGCATCAACGGCAAGATGAGTGAGATCAACGCAGCGTTCGGCCTGCTTCAGCTCAAGCACATCGATCAGGCACTGATCAGGCGCCAGCGTATCGACGAGCTGTATCGTGCTGCGCTGGCGGCAATCCCCGGTATAGATATCGTCTGGCAGAGCGCCGAAAAACATAACTACTCGTACTTTCCGGTGCTGGTACGCGAGACGTTCGCCGTGTCACGCGACGCGCTGTATCAGCGAATGCGTGATCAGAACATTCTGGCCCGCCGCTATTTCTACCCACTGATTTCGACGTTCCCGATGTACCGGGGTCTGGATTCGGCCAAGCCGGAACGCTTGCCGATCGCCACCGGCCTGTCGAATCAGATCCTGTGCCTGCCTATTTACGACAGCCTGACCGATGAAGCTTTCGACAGCATCATCAATGTCATCGTCGCTGCCAGTAACGAGAACCGCTAATGCGAACGTGTCCGGTCTGCTCCTGCCGATTTCCGAATTTCTACCCGATGGACAGAGGTCATCTGGAAATTTTTCACCGTTTGAACGTGTTCTACAGCGTGGACGATTTCGAAACCCTGAACGTCGGTCAATACAGTTGCCCTGAATGCCAGGCCTCGGACCGGGACCGGCTTTACGCGTTGTTTGCCATGCACCTGCTGAATAATCCGCCGGGGCAACCCTTGCGCATTCTCGACATTGCGCCAGCCGTTGTGCTGTCGAAATTCCTGCGCAGCCTGCCCAACGCCCGCTATCGCTCTGCCGATCTGTTTTCGCCGCTGGCTGATGACGTGGTCGACATCATGGATATGCACCTGTATGCCGACGAGTCCTTTGATTTCATCGTCTGTTCGCATGTTCTGGAACATGTGCCTGATGACCGCAAGGCCATGTCCGAGCTGCACCGGGTTCTGGCCAAGGGTGGCTCTGCGATCCTGATGGTGCCGATTCTGCTGACCGCGACCGACACAGAAGAAGACCCCGATGAGTCCAGCGTCGATGAGCGCTGGGCGCGCTTCGGTCAGGACGATCATGTGCGGATGTACGCCAGGCATGACTTCGTTTCGCGTCTGGAGGCGTCCGGTTTCAAGGTCGATGCGCTGGGTTCGGAAGCATTCGGCGAAGGCGTATTCCGGCAGCACGGCATTACTGATCAGTCGGTTCTGTATGTGGGCCGCAAGGCCTGACGACAGCAGCCGATCATGGATGTCGACCGGCGTGCCCGGTGGGCTCTCAACACTTCTTCACATGTGGTATTGCGATGAGTTCTTCACGCCTGGTCAGTATTGTCATTCCTGCTTACAAACCTGCTTTTTTCGAAGCGGCGCTTGCCAGCGCGCTGCGTCAGAATCACGACGACATCGAGATCATTGTCACTGACGACTGCCGTGACGACGGCATCAGGGACATTGTCGAAAAACTCAGGCCGCAGAGTCGCTGGCCGATTCACTACAGCAAAAATGACACGCCACTGGGCGAGCCTCACAACATTGCGCTTGGCGTGTCACTGGCACGCGGCGATTACATCAAATTTCTCTACGACGATGACATCCTGCTCACCGACTGCGTGCGCCTGATGTTCGATGTCATGCATGACAGCCCTGATATCAAGATCGTGTCAGCGACACGAAAACGAATCGACGCCAGCGGTGCGATGCTGGCCGACAACCTGTACACGGCTTACCCATTCGGCAAGAACGTGGTGCTGAACGGCCCGGAGCTGGTGTCCTTTCTGGCCCAGTATCCCGTCAACTTCGTGGGTGAACCGAGCGCGGTCATGTGTCGCCGCGAAGACCTGCTGGCCTTCGGTCAGGACATCATGTCCCTGAATCAGTTGCTGATCTGGGGGCTGGGCGACCTGGCGATGTACGTCAAACTGCTGCGTCAGGGCAATCTGGCAATGCTTGCCCGTCCCCTGTCCTATTTCCGCGTCTCCGAACAACAGAGCAGCGAGGCGTTCAGAAAAGACCCTACCCTGCCTCGCGAAGGTCACGCCAACTTCCATCGAATTCCCGGCGAACTGGGCTGGATCCGACCCGACGAACTCAATGGCAAGGTCAGGATTGCGCCACTGACCCAGCGCGACAATGTTCAGGACATGGACCTGCTGGGCTACTTCGACAGAAGGTCCCAGGCCACTGTTCGTAACACCCGCGTTGCCAACTGGCTTGGGCAGCGCAGGCCCACGCCCGCTCAGCATGCCCTACTGCATGAACACTTGCAGCAGCACAACGGTGGGCCGCCGATTGCCATCGTCGTTTCCGATTTCGATCAGCAGGCCGAGCGAGTGCTGAGTACGCTGCAAAGCATGGCGTCCGATGCGCCTCTGCTCGACAAGCTCAAGGTTTTCGTACTGGCCGACTACGACCGCGAGCAGCAGACACCGCTTCAGGCCCAGTTGCCCTGGCGGGAGGCGAGCCTGGAAAACCGTGCCACGGTCATCAACGAGCTGATGCAGGAACATGATCACGACTGGTGGATGCTGGTAGACGCAGGTACCACCTTTACCCCGAGCGGCCTGCTATGCGCCGTCATGAAGATGATCGAAGCGCCACACGCCTGCGCGGTCTTCGGTGACGAAGTGACCCTGCATGCTCAAACAGGCGCTCATCTGGTCTTTCAGCCAGGTTTCAGTCTGGATTACCTGCTGGCCTGTCCGTCGGCCACCAGCCGCAACTGGCTGTTCAACCGCGAAAAAGCCCTGGCGGTGGGCGGCTTCGATCCAGGCCACGCTCAGGCTACCGAGCTCGATCTGATACTGCGCCTGATCGAAGATTCAAGCTTTACCGAATTCGTCCATGTAGCCGAGCCGATTGCCATCTCGCCACTCTGGCAAGCGCAGGACAATTATGATGAAGCGCGTACGCTGCAACGACATTTGCTCGCGCGCGGCTATGCCGACGGCCAGGTGCATGCGCTGGAGTCGGGACGTTACCGGGTCGAATACGGCCACGCCTATCAGCCGCTGATCACGATCCTCGTCACCTCTCAGGACCAACTGCAGACGCTGCTGCCCTGTGTCGAAAGCATTCTGGAACACACGACGTACCCGTTCTACGAAATTCTGATCTGCGACAACAACAGCCAGTCGGCGCAGACCACCGAATGGCTGAGAACACTGGAGTCGATGCAATCGGAGCGCATCCGCGTCCTACGCCACGAGCAGACGGTGAGCCCATCGGCACTGTTCAATGCCGCCGCCAACCACGCTCGGGGCGACTATTTGCTGATGCTCGACAGCAACACCCTGATCGTTCAGCCGGACTGGCTCGAACAACTCCTCAATCACGCGCTGCGTCCTGAAGTAGGCATCGTGGGCGCCAACATCATTTCACCCGACAGCAAAATGGTGGAAGCCGGGATCATCGTGGGGATCGATGGTACCGCTTGTGCGATCACCGCCGAAGACACGGCGACTTGCGCGAGCTTCGCGCAACGTCTGGAAACCGATCAAAACTACAGTGCCGTCAGCGGTTCCTGCCTGATGATTCGCAAGTCAGTGCATGACGAGATCGAAGGCCTGGACGAACACCTTTTTCCTCTGCATTTCCGTGATGTAGACCTCTGCCTGAGGGCTCGCAGCGCCGGACACCTGGTCGTCTGGACGCCGCATGCCATTGTTGCCCTGCGTCCTGACGAGTCACAGCCCGACGCCGAAGCGATGGATTTCGCGACACGCGCCCTCGCCCATCGCTGGCTGCATTACATGGCATGGGACCCGGCCTACAGCATCCAACTGTCCCTGACAGAGCGTTTTGTCACCCAGAGCAATCCGCAATTGAGTTGGCGGCCGTTGACGCATCGCCCGCTGCCGGTGGTGCTCGTGCAACCCGGTGATCGTGGAACCGCCGGCGATCGGGTCGGCGCGGTCCTTCACAGTCTGCGTGCAGGGCTTGCAGTGGACGGCATCCTCAGCCACACACCGTTGCCGCTCGTGGAGATCGCCAGACTCAGCCCCGATACCGTCGTTGTGCAAGGTCCGATCAACGATGGCCTGGTCGCCAGCATCAATGCGATCAAGGATCACACCCATGCTCGAGTCATCTACGATCTGCCGCACTACCCGGCGTACGCCGAGATCGACAAGACCGCAGTACCTCTCGCTGCGATTGAAGCCTCTCTGCGCCACGGCCTGGGACGTGCAGACCTGATCACTGTCCCCACGAGAGCACTGGCGTATCTGCTGGGCGACTCGCACCCCAACGTTCAGGTCATCGAAACCCGGCTGGCGTCAGATTCATGGCTGAATCTGCAAAGCCAGCGCCAGACCCGTCCGAAACCTCGCGTCGGCTGGGTCGGCACAGCGGGCGAACTGGGCGACCTGTTGATCCTGTCGGAGGTCATCAAGGCGCTGGCGGACCGTGTGGAATGGGTCGTCATGGGGCCATGTACGCGCTGGCTACGACCTTTTATCCACGAACTGCGCTCGCCTGTGGAAGGGACGCTGCTTCCCGGAATGCTGGCCGGCCTGAACCTTGATCTGGTACTGGCGCCTGCCGAGTCCAATCGGGTCAACCAGAGCAAAAGCCCGGTGGCTCTGCTGCAGTTCGGTGCCTGTGGCTTTCCGGTCATTTGCAGCAACGTGCTGAGCGTTCCTGAAGACCTGCCCGTCACGCAGGTGGGTAACGAGACCCAAGCCTGGATAAGTGCCATCGAAGAGCACATCGAGCAGATGGATACCTGCGCGCAAAGGGGCGACGCCTTGAAGCAGGCTGTCATTGAACGCTGGATGCTTGACGCTGATCACCTGCAAGCCTGGCGCAACGCCTGGGTGGGCGGCTGATCGGCAAAAGGCTCACTAAAAAGGCCCTGCGTCAGTGATATGACGCAGAGCCTCGAGCCAGCCGTAACACAGAGTGCGATCTGTAGCGCTTACCAGTGTATGACGCACGCGCCCCACGAATAGCCCACTCCGAAGCCGACTGCCGCAACCCGATCACCGGGTTTGAGCGCACCCTTGTCCAAAGACTCTTTCAGCGCAATGGGGATGGTGCAGGACACCGTATTGCCGCAGTGCTGGAAGGCGGACACGAACTTGTCGACAGGCAATTTCAGACGTCGACGCAGGGCATCCAGCATGAAGTGATTGGCCTGATGAAACACGAACAGATCCATATCGGCCACCGCCAGTTCGTCATCGAACAACGAAGCGAACAACTGCGGTACGCGTGTCATGGAAAACTCGAAGATCGCCGGGCCGTTCATGTACAGGTTGGCGTCGGTACGCACATTTCCGTTGTTGTCCTCATGGGTTTCAGGCTGCGGATTCTGCGCCGAAGGCCTGCGTGCGCCGCCGATGGGCACAATCAGGTTCTCGGCCCCGGAGCCATCGCTGCCATAACGAAAGCGCTCCAGAAACGGCCCGCCCTCGGCGGCGCTGATCAGGGTAACGGCCGCAGCATCGCCGAACAGAGTACGAACACTCTTGTCCTGCGGGTGAATGTAGCGGCTGTAGGTCTCAGCCGTTACCAGCAATACATTCCGGCATTGGCCTGACTCGATCAACCCCTTGGCAATGCCAAGCCCATAGATGAACCCTGAGCAACCCTGATTGAAATCGAAGGCGGCGCATTGGGTAGGCAACTGCAGGCGATGCTGCAGGATGCAGGCCGTGGCGGGCAGCACGTAATCGGGACTTTGCGTGCAATAGATCAGCGCGTCTATCTGGCTGCGCTGAATGTCCCCTTTGAGGAACAGCTTCTCGCAGGCACGAAAGGCAAGGTCGGACGCGGTTTCATCCTTGTCGATGATATGCCGTTCACCGATACCGGTCTTGGCGAAGATTTTCTCGACATCCCACTCGGGAAATTCCCGGGCCAGCGTTTCGTTGTCCAGTGAATGAGCAGGCAGTTCATATTCTATGTCCACGATTCTGGCATGAGACTTCATGAGCATTACCCCGAGATACGTTTGGCCGGTACACCGAATACTGTAGTGCCTGCGGCCACATTGCGTATTGCAACACTGCCCGCTCCGACTACAGCCTGTTTGCCGATTCTGACCCTGGGCAGGACACTGGCATGTGTGCCCATGAAAACGCCCTCTTCCAGCACCACCCCCCCGGTGATGTCGCAATGTCCGCTCAAGGTAGAGAAATCACCGATCTCTGCGTCATGCCCGATCAGGCAGCCGATATTGAGAGTCACGAATGCACCGATCCGAAGGTCGACCGTCAGCACGGTTGAAGGGCAGATGACCGTGCCCTGACCCACCACGACATTCTCGCCCATGATGACCGAGGGATGGATCAGCGTGAAAAACCGGCTGCCCCTGGCGAGCAGTTTTTCCACCACAGCGCGCTTCCCCTGAGGCGAGCCAATCGCGCAGACCAGATACTCGTCAGGCTTCGGCTGGTAGCCGTCCACGGTTGAAACGACCGGCGGGTAATGATCGAAACGCTCGGTGGAGCCGGGTCCATCGTTGATGAATCCAGCGATGTGCCAGCCCGGATTCAACGCGACCCAGTCCGTCAGCCACGCGTGCACTTCACGCCCGAAAGCGCCGGCACCGACGATAAGCAGGTTTTTGGCATTCATTGGGCCAGATACCCCCCGTCCACGACCATCGACGTGCCGGTCACCCAGCGAGCCGCCGGGGACAGCAGGTAATTGACTGCGTAGGCGATATCCAGCGGCTCACCGAAACCCAACGGGTGCTTCTGCTCCACAACCTTCATGGAATCGACACCCACCAGGTCCTCGAGCGTGCGGGTCATTTCGGTTCTCACCACACCCGGCGCAATCGCATTGACCCTGATTCCGTCACGGGCCAGCTCCAGCGCCGCAGCGCGGACCATTGATTCAACCGCCCCCTTGCTGGCGCAGTAAGCCATCAGGGAAGGCTGGGCAGCCTGAGCCATCACCGACGAGAGCAGCACGATGCTGGCACCCTGAACGAACACTCCTTTCTGCCTGAAGGCCTTGACCAGCGAAAAGCCGGAGGTCACGTTGATGGCGAATACCGTCTCCCACTGCTCGAGTCCCAGTGCCCGAATCGGCATCGGCATCTGCACGCCAGCGGCATGCACCAGCCCGTCAAAGGGCGCGTACGTCCTGGCCAGGTTGCGCATCCAGCCCGAAACAGCAGCACCCTGCAGCAGATCGAAAGGTTCGACCCCATGACCTTCGCCATGGAGCTGAAGCCTGGTCGCTTCAAGGCGCTCGGTATTTCTGGCCACCAGCACCACGCGCGCGCCCTGTTGACTCAACCAGATCGCAACCTGACTGCCGATGCCGGAAGAGGCACCTGTCACCATCACCACTTTGCCGCTCAGTGAAAAAGGACTACTCACCACCCAACATTCCCCTTGAGGGTCGATTCATACGTTTGAAAAGAGACTGACGACTTACTTCTCTGTGACGAGATCGATCACATCGTCCACCGTCTTGCAGCCGTTGAGACGATTGGCCGCCAGGGTCTTGCCCAGATGTTCGTCGGCCAGCGACATGAATGTCAGGACCGCAATGGAATCCCAGTCAAGGTTCTGGCCCCGGCTCAGACTGCCTTCGTCTGCTTCCATCGCTTCTTCGATCAGCCTGAGTACTTTGTCTTCCATCTCTATGCTCCCGGACAGCCCGCTATTGAATTGATTTTGCGAAGACCAAAGCCGACGCCTGAGAGCGATATAGCAATAATCGAACCAAGCTGTTGAACAGATGAAGGTGCCGTGAATACGGGGTTTCAGTAGGCAGGAAGCAATACGCGGAGGCCTGAAAGCCAAAAAGATGACGCTCAAGGCCTCGGTGATTCGGCGCGGGCACCGCGCGCTGCGTCAATATAATGAAGAGGTGCGACTGCTTTTTTCGCTCAGGGCAGATAGATGCTGAACATCGCTCCGCCCAGCACGCCGCCGTTGGCGATCTCTATCCGTCCCTGGATGCCGTTGCGCACATGCAAGCGGGCAATGTGTGCGGCGAAGTAAAGGCCCAGGCCGGTGCTGCCCGTGCCCTGATTGATGCCCTGCACATAATCGGTCTGGCGCTCGATCAGGTAAGCCGGGTAACCGGGGCCGTCGTCATTGATGGTGATTTTCAACTGACCGTCTTGTTCAGCGACGCTGATCGCCAATTGCTCGCGGGCAAAACCGATCGCGTTGACGATGATATTGCCCACCACCGAGCCGACCAGTTCGCGGTCGAAAAACCCAAGTGGGCTTGCATCCGTGATATCCACCCGAGCGGCGATACCGCGACTGGCCAGCACCTCCTGACGATGCGCCAATTGCGCTTCGATGAAATCGTCCAGCTCGTGGTAATCCGGGCGCAAAGGCAGCTGGTTGACCCCGAGTTTGTACAGGCCCAGCAACTGCACCAGCATGCCGTTGAGGTTGGCGAACTCGTACTCGATCACCCCATGCTCCGGGGTGTCGCGTTGCTGGACGGAGAGCTTCGCCAGCCACTCGCTGTGCGCCTGGGTCAGCGTTGCCAGCGAGTTCTTCATGTCGTGCACGGTGGAAGCAATCACCATGGAAAAATCGAGTCCCTGTT
Source organism: Pseudomonas viridiflava (assembly GCF_900184295.1). Lineage (NCBI taxonomy): Bacteria > Pseudomonadati > Pseudomonadota > Gammaproteobacteria > Pseudomonadales > Pseudomonadaceae > Pseudomonas > Pseudomonas viridiflava. The sequence goes on along the minus strand of NZ_LT855380.1, from coordinate 1,841,979 downwards.
GCTGCTCTTCGCTCATGCGCCAAACGCCCTTTCCCTGAGTTTCTGATAACGCTCATAACGTGAATCGCTGTCCGGGATCATGCCGACCATTTTCAGGCTGGCGCGACATTCCTCGAGTCCCGCCTGCCCGAGGTTCTGCCCCGGATGCAGCAGCGACTGCGCCATGTTCAGCGCGATACTGATGTTCTTGGGCTGCAAGGCCAGCGCACGACGGAAATGCTCCTGCGCCTCCGGCAGGTTGCCCGCCTTGTAGCTGCGCACGCCCTGCAGGTTGAAATCGATGGCGGCCTTGTTCGCACCCAGAATGGCGGGATCGTCGGTCATGCTGGCCACGCTTTTCATCACGGCCGGGTCATCACCATAGACTTCCGCGCAGTTTTTCAGCACGCCCGCGCCCGCTTCTTCCTGACCCAGCTGCTTGAGCTGTGACGCCACCAGCAGGGCTGCGTCGGCACTGAGGAACTGCTCCATACCTTCAAGCCTGGCCATCGCCTGCTCGGTGAGCTTGGCGGCGGTTTCCGGGTCCGAGTGCTGCAGACTGGCGGCTTTCATAAGGCGCGTGCGCACTTGAAGACCTTCGTCGTTGGTGTGTTCCTTGGCCACATCGCCCAGCGCGTTGTTGATCTCGACACGCGTGCGCGCATCCAGCCCCTGGTCGCCGCCCTTGCTGATCAGGGCATGAGCCAGACCCAGGTTGGTTTCCGGGTCCTTGAAACGTGAATGCGCTCCTTGGGAAACGGCCTGACGAAAGGCCTTGGAAGCGCTTTCAAAGTCTTCGTTGCCCATCGCCAGCTTGCCCAGCATCTTCTGGCGACGTACCGCCAATGGCGACAGGCGCACGGCGTTCTCCAAGGCGCTTTGCGCACGCTTGGCATCGCCGCGGGTCACTAGCACCTCGGCGAGACCATCGTACAACGCAGGCATGGTCGGAAAGGCCTTGATCGCCTGTTCGTAAACGGCCTCCGCCTCGGTGACCTTGCCGCGTTTGAGCAGCAGACTGCCCAGCGCGGCATACGCCCAGGGCGTGGCACGGTCGGCCAGGATGGTCCTGAGAAACGCTTCCAGCGGCTCGTTCTGTTTCAGATCACGCAGCGCATCGGCCTTGTAGCGCAGGCACAACGGCGCATAGCGCGGATCCTGCTCGATCAGTTTGTTGCACGCGACCAGCACTTCGGCGGGCTTGCGACGGTCCAGCGCCTGCAGAATCGGCTTGAGCAGGTTCTTGCGCTGCACCAGCTTTTCCAGGCGCTGGGCCAGGCCTGCGCGGTTGAACGGTTTGGTCAGGTAGCCGTCGGGCTCCCACTCCAGGGCGCTCATGACCATGGCCTGACTGTTCTCGGCGGTGACCATGATGAAAACGCTTTCGTAGCTCAGCAGCCGCTCGACCATCAGGTCTTCCAGCACCTGCTGACCGTTTTTGCGGCCATCGCCGAGATTGAAATCATGCAGCACAAAGTCATAACGCTTTTGCGAGCACATGCGCAGGGCCTGCTCGCCGGAGTCGGCCGTATCCACTTCCTTGACGCCCAGCTCACGCAGCATCGACCGCACCGAACTGCGAAAGTCGGAGAAGTCATCAACGATAAGAAAGCTTTTTTGGTTGTACGCCAGCATCCGGATTCCTACACAGGAGAGGGTGAAAATATAAGACCCAAGGCCTGAACGACTTTTCCAGGTCCAGCATCGATGCGCATGTTAACTAATGGCAACATGCCACATATAGCCCTGATCGCTCTATCGCGTGATTCAGTTAAGGGCAACAGCCAGTTTTTCGACCACTCAGGCAGAAACTATAGAGCGAACATCGACTTCGCGACTGATTGCATCGAGGACAGGCAGGATTTTTTGCGAGGCGGATCAAAAAAGCAGGAGCGTAAAGGCTATTACGGGGACGCGAGTCACATCGCAGGATTGCCCTGCACCGCAGCGCCCCGACGCTCGAGGGCTGCGGCATGCGGATAGAGCGTTACACCCAGCCGTCGTTCTTCTTGCGGCCCCGGGTCAGTGCCGGCAGGATCAGACCAACCAGCAGTCCAGCGCCAGCAATGCTGCCACCGTAGACCATGTAGCGCATCATCACCTGCTTGTTCTCGTCACCCAGGCGGGCCTGAGTGGAACGCAGCTCGGCCTGTGAGTCAGCCAGTTGATCGTTGAGGGTCTTGGTACGCGCTTCCAGTTCATCGACCAGCTTCTTGCGCGCATCCAGAGTTTCCTGCATGCCTTGCACGCGGGTTTTCCAGGTGTTGTCGATGCCGTTCAATTGTTCGGTCAGTTCTGCGACCTGCTGGGTCAGCTGCGGCACCCGCTCGGCCTGGCCAGGGACTTCCTGCAGATCACTGCTGGGGATCCACACGGTGCTGCCCCCCTCGCCTCGCACTTGGCTGAAATTGCCCGAGGTGCTGAGCAGTTCCACTTTCTGCCCGGACTTGAGCGTGCCGACAATGCGATGCCCGTCAGTCGGGCCGCTGCGCACGTAGGTGGTCAGGCTGTCACTCACCCAGCGCTCGCTGTCCGCCGCCTGAGCGGTAATGGGTGTAAGGACGCAAAGCACGGCGCCGAGCAGACCGGTGCCGAGGAGATGACGCGAAGCAGTGAACAGGCCAGGGGCACGAGAAAGCAGTGCTGAAAGATGACGAGACATGGCAATGATTATCTTTGTCTGGAATGAAAATAAAGCCCCGACGTACGGGCCGGCTAACGATGGATCTGGCGAGCGGCAAATCAATTGCAACTCCTGCCTGGACGGGCTGTCTGCCTGTCAGGCGCGTTGAAAAACGCCTGCAATCCTTTATATCGGCAGCCACTTCCACAGGCTGTCCAGAGAGTCCATCAGCTAACAGACCCTGTTAAATGGGTCAGGTTCACTATTGGCCCGCTTGTGCGTCAAAATTCAGCCGCATGGCGTTTCGATCAAGTGCCTGCTTTATATGACTTTCAGTCCCTCAGACGACGCCTGCACCCTCGAATACGCAGCAGGCGAGGCCCGGCGTTTGCATTCGCGCCCAAGTGCTGTAGAAAATACCGTCAGGCGTGAACGTCTTCGATGCTCACCATCCTGATGCGCAGGCCCTGCCGCCTCGACTGCATCGCTCTAATGGAAAATAGAATGATCCCAAGACAAGTGATTAACGCCACGGTAAGCCCAAAAGGCAGCCTTGAAACCCTGTCCCAACGTGAAGTCCAGCAGCTCAGCGCTGCGGGCTCAGGCAGCACCTACACCCTGTTCCGCCAGTGCGCCCTGGCCATTCTCAATACTGGCGCCCATGTCGATAACGCCAAGACCATTCTTGAGGCCTACGAGAACTTCGAGGTCCGCATTCATCAGCAGGACCGTGGCGTGCGCCTGGAGCTGCTCAACGCTCCGGCCGATGCCTTCGTCGATGGCGAGATGATCGCCAGCACCCGTGAAATGCTGTTCAGCGCCCTGCGCGACATCGTCTACACCGAAAGCGAACTGGACAGCCAGCGCATCGACCTGAGCAACTCTCAGGGCATCACCGATTACGTGTTCCACCTGCTGCGCAACGCCCGTACCCTGCGCGCCGGTGTCGAACCTAAAATGGTGGTGTGCTGGGGCGGCCACTCGATCAACACCGAAGAATACAAATACACCAAGAAGGTCGGCCACGAGCTGGGCCTGCGCAGTCTGGACATCTGCACCGGCTGCGGCCCCGGCGTCATGAAAGGCCCGATGAAAGGCGCGACCATCGCTCACGCCAAGCAACGGATCGTCGGTGGCCGCTACCTGGGCCTGACCGAGCCGGGCATCATCGCCGCCGAAGCGCCGAACCCGATCGTCAACGAACTGGTGATCCTGCCTGACATCGAAAAGCGCCTGGAAGCCTTCGTGCGCGTCGGCCACGGCATCATCATCTTTCCGGGCGGCGCAGGCACGGCCGAAGAGTTCCTGTACCTGCTGGGCATCCTGATGCACCCGGACAACAAGGACGTGCCCTTCCCGGTGGTCCTGACCGGTCCGAAGAACACCGAACCCTACCTGCAACAACTGCATGCGTTCGTCGGCGCCACATTGGGTGAAGAGGCGCAACGTCACTACCAGATCATCATCGACAACCCGGCAGAAGTCGCGCGTCATATGGCCAAGGGCCTGAAAGAGGTGCGTCAGTTCCGTCGCGAGCGCAACGACGCATTCCACTTCAACTGGCTGCTGAAGATCGAAGAGAGCTTCCAGCACCCGTTCGATCCGACCCACGAAAACATGGCCAGATTGCAGCTCAACCATGACGTTCCGTCTCATGAGCTGGCGGCCAACCTGCGTCGGGCCTTCTCCGGCATCGTGGCGGGCAACGTCAAGGACAAGGGCATTCGTCTGATCGAAGAACACGGCCCGTACCAGATCCACGGCGATCCATCGATCATGCAGCCGCTGGACAAATTGCTTAAGGCTTTCGTCGAGCAGCACCGCATGAAGCTGCCGGGTGGCGCAGCCTATGTGCCGTGCTACCAGGTAGTGACCTGACCGCTCGATAAGGCGGACAGACAACGGGGCGCTCTGAAGCGCCCCGTTTTCATTTCTGCTGGCGGAACTGGCTGGGTGACTGCCCGGTGGCACGCTTGAAGAATCGGGAAAAATACGCCGGCTCGGAAAACCCGAGGCTGTCGGATACCTGATTCACCGTCATGGTCGTGTAGACCAGATTACGCTTGGCTTCCAGCAGCAGACGCTGGTTGATGATCTGCAACGCCGACTGGCTGCACAATCGCCGACACAGTGCATTCAAATGCGCCGCGCTGAGCCCCATGCGCTGCGCGTGCTGCTCGATGGACCAGTGTTCGCGGAAGCTTCCTTCCAGTTGATGCATGAACACCTGCAAATGCTCGCGGCCGCGATCCAGCACCTGACTGTCGTCACCCCGCTGCTCGCTGCCCCGTCGGCTGAGCCAGACCATCAGCACGTTGATCAACGACTGCAGCATCAGATCGCGACCCGGCTTGCGCTGGCGATACTCGCGGGCAATCGCGCTGAACAGCATGTCCACGTAGACGCTGTCGTCGCCCAGAACATGACAACGCGCCGTACCGATGGCCGAAATATCCAGCGCCGCTTCCAGTTGTTCAACCAACGGCCGCGCCAGGCTAAGAATGTGCCCCTGAATGTCCTCGGCAAACTTGAAGGTGTGCACGCTGAGCGCGGGCACCACTTGCAGCGACGGCGTATCGACCTGGTGCACCACGTCTTCGACCTTCAGCACCGCGCGACCGGACTGGACGTACAGCAACTGAACCAGATCACCATGGCGATGGGGCTTGATCTCCCATTCATGGATTTTGCTGCGCTCGGGAATCGATTCGCAGTGGATCAGGTCTGGCGTCGGCCACGCTGTGGTTTCGCCGTAAAGCTTGAAAACGGGAACGGAAACAGGCGCTGTTCTGGGCATCATTCGATCCTCGCCAGACCCTCGAAAAGTCCAGGTAATGTGCTGGATATTGCCTTCTTATCCCGCGGTCATCCATTAAAAATGCAGGAGACAAAAACAAACACATCCCGCAAGCCATGGCTGGCAGGGATCACAGAAAGGTCATCTCCATGAAAACCCAAGTCGCCATCATCGGCTCAGGCCCGTCCGGGCTGCTGCTGGGCCAGTTGCTGCAACGTGCCGGTATCGACAACGTCATCGTTGAGCGCAAGAACCCCGACTACATCCTTTCCCGCATTCGTGCCGGCGTTCTTGAGCAAGGCATGGTCGATCTGCTGCGCGAAGCCGGTGTCAGCGAGCGCATGGACGCTGAAGGCCTGATTCACGACGGTTTCGAGCTGGCCTTCGACGGGCGCTGCGAACGCATCGACCTGAAAAGCCTGGCCAATGGCCGAACCGTGATGGTCTACGGCCAGACCGAAGTGACCCGCGACCTGATGCAGGCCCGCTCCGCGTGCGGTGCCATGACGGTCTATGACGCCGAAGACGTCCAGCCCCATGACCTCAAGACCGACCGACCTTACGTGACGTTCGTCAAAAATGGCGAAACCGTGCGTCTGGACTGTGACTACATTGCCGGATGTGACGGCTTCCATGGTGTGTCACGGCAGGCGATCCCGGCCGAGGCACTGAAGGTATTCGAGCGCGTCTACCCGTTCGGCTGGCTCGGCGTGCTGGCCGACACCCCGCCGGTCAACGACGAACTGGTCTACGCCAACCATCCGCGCGGCTTTGCGCTGTGCAGCATGCGTTCGGCGATTCGTACGCGTTATTACGTTCAGGTCAGTGCAGATGAACGCGTCGAGGACTGGTCGGACGAGCGTTTCTGGGACGAACTCAAATCACGCCTGCCTGCCCATCTGGCGGAGCGTCTGGTGACGGGTCCGTCCATCGAGAAAAGCATCGCCCCGCTGCGCAGTTTTGTGGTTGAGCCGATGCAGTATGGCCGCCTGTTCCTGCTCGGCGACGCTGCGCACATCGTCCCGCCCACCGGCGCCAAGGGCCTGAACCTGGCCGCCAGCGACGTGAGTACGCTGTACCGCATCTTGCTCAAGGTCTATCAGGAAGGCCGCACCGACCTGCTGGAAAAGTACTCGCAGATCTGTTTGCGCCGTATCTGGAAAGCCGAGCGCTTTTCCTGGTGGATGACCTCGATCCTGCACAACTTTCCCGACACCGACGCCTTCAGTCAGCGCATCCAGCAGACCGAACTGGACTACTACGTCGGCTCCGAAGCCGGACGCAGGACCATTGCCGAGAATTATGTGGGGCTGCCTTACGAGGCCATCGAGTAAGGGGCGCTTCAAATTGATGACCTGCCCGCTCTCCACATAGACAGGCATCCCGGACGCGGAGCGTCCTGAGCTGCATTCCCACGCGGAGCGCTCATCGTATACATAAGTCTGCCTCAACACTGATCGTGCCCATCGCTCCGCGTGGGCATGCCGCCCGTGACGCTCCGCGTCACACATGCTGCAGACTGGCGCAATCAAAAAGCCATGCACTGCCCAGTCTTTTGTGCAACCACACAACACCCACCCGCCTCAGCCGTGCAAAGCCCCAAAGCGTTTTATCTGCAGGCTCCCTATGATCGGGAAGCCCCCGGCAAGCTGCATAAAAATAACAAGCTCTGAGGAACTGACGCCATGTCCAACTCTCCGGTTCGCGAGGTTGGCGACGCTGACGGCAATCATGTCTATCGTCGCATCACCCTGCGCCTTATCCCGTTCATCTTCATCTGCTACCTGTTCAATTACCTTGACCGCGTGAACGTCGGTTTCGCCAAGCTGCAGATGCTCGACGCCCTGAGTTTCAGCGAAACGGTCTACGGCCTGGGTGCCGGTATCTTCTTCATCGGCTACGTGCTGTGCGGGCTGCCCAGCAATCTGGCGCTCAACCGCTTCGGCCCAACGCGCTGGATCGGGCTGATGATGATCACCTGGGGCATGTTCTCCACCTGCCTGCTGTTCGTCACCACGCCAGTCGAGTTCTACGTGCTGCGGTTCCTGACCGGCATGGCCGAAGCAGGTTTCTTCCCCGGCATCGTCCTCTACCTTTCGCGCTGGTACCCGAACCAGCGACGCGGCCGGATCATGGCCTTGTTCATGTCGGCGATTCCGGTGTCCGGCTTACTGGGCGGACCGTTCTCCGGCTGGATCCTCAACCACTTCGCCGCAGGCCAGGGCGGTATGGCGGGCTGGCAGTGGATGTTCCTGATTCAAGGCCTACCGACCGTTGCGCTGGGCGTGCTGGCGTTCTTCCTGCTCTGCGACAAGGTCGAAGACGCACACTGGCTGACGCCCGAGCAACGGCAACGGGTCAAGACCGACATCACTCAGGACGAACTCAATCGCCCGGTGCACGGCAAGAGTTCGGTGGCTTCGGTGCTGACCATGCCCTTTATCTGGATTCTGGGCTTCATTTACTTCTGCATTCAGAGCGGCGTCTACGCGATCAACTTCTGGCTGCCGTCGATCATCAAGAGCCTGGGTTTCAGCGATGCGCTGGTGATCGGCTGGATCAGCGCGGTGCCCTACCTGATGGCGGGTGTGTTCATGCTGCTGGTCGGCCGCTCCGCGGACCTGCGTGACGAACGCCGCTGGCATCTGGTCGTGCCGATGCTGATGGGCGCAACGGGGCTGATCATCGCGGCCAACTTTGCCAGCGTGCCACTCGTGGCCATTCTCGGCCTGACCATCGCCACCATGGGCGCGTTGACCAGCCTGCCCATGTTCTGGCCGCTGCCGACCGCCCTGCTCAGCGCCAGCGTTGCGGCGGGCGGCCTGGCCCTGATCAACTCGATCGGGCAGATGGCGGGCTTCCTCAGCCCCTACCTGGTGGGCTGGATCAAGGACCAGACCGGCTCCACCACCATGGCCCTCTATTCGCTGGCAGCGCTGACCATCGTCGGTAGCCTGGTTGCCTTGCGCATCAGCCGTCAGTCGGCAGCGAAGGTCGGCGCGACGGCCTGAGTCTCTTCCAACCGATCACGATTTCCACGGTAACTGACTACCGTGGAAGTCCCGGATTTCCATCCGTCGGAGAGATAGCCTGGTGCGTCGCCCTTTTCGTCTCAGCTGATTCACTTGTCTGCATCGACTTGATGTCATCCCATCGTCCTTGCAGGAGAAACCGTGCCATGAACCTCATGCACAAGAGCCTCGGCTTATCGCTACTGATGGTCGCGACCGCGGCCTTCGCCCACCACGGCTGGAGCGAGTACGACACTGAAAAACCACTCGAGCTGAGCGGCACCATCACGCAAAGCGGATACGCCAACCCTCATGGTTTCATTCATCTCAAAACCGCCGACAACACCTGGACCGTGGTGCTGGCACCGCCCTCGCGCATGGAAAACCGCGGGCTGACCCCGCAAATGCTGGCGAACGATACGCAGGCAACTGTCGTCGGCTATCAGAATCGCACCCGGTTTGAAGAGGTGAGAGCCGAGCGCATCACCATCAACGGCAAGACTGTCGAGCTTCGATGATGGCGGTCGTCAACGACGGCTCGTGGCTGGTCTGGCTGGAAGCGTCACCCCTCGCTCAGGCCATGCGTGAAGAAATCTGGCTTTACCCGATCATGGAAGTGGTGCATATCGTCGGTTTTGCCGTATTGGTCGGCTCAGTGATCCTGTTCGACTTGCGGCTGCTGGGGTTCTCGAAAGATATCCCGATTACCGCGCTCGCCCGCCATCTGCTGGTCTGGGCGCTGGCGGCACTGCTGCTGATCGTGCCGGCCGGGCTGATGATGTTTGCCGCCCACCCCTATGAGTTCGTCAACAACGGTGTGTTCATTCTCAAACTGTGCCTGATCGCAGCGGCCGGCACCAACGCCATGCTCTTTCATGTGGGCGTCTACCGCTCGGTGACGCACTGGAACACGCGGCTGGCCGCACCCTGTGTCGCCAGATTTCATGCCGCGCTTTCAATCGCACTCTGGATCGGCGTCGTGACCTGCGGACGACTGCTCGCTTACACCTGAAACTGTCGTGGTTCTCGGCCCCTTGGGCTCATCTGCTGATGCGCAACTTATTGCACAGGCGTGACTGATAAGGCCTGTTCCGAGCCATGCAGGCCAATGCGATTGGCCCGCTTTGCAGACATTTGCGCAGGTGCGCAATACCTTGCGCGGAAAACACCGAAAAATTGATCAAAAAACAATCAAATCATTCTCCTGCAGCTTCTATCCCTTTGTTTTTATGGGTTAAAAATAATCAGGCACGTATCTTGTTATAGGCATCTGTATTCGATGGGCGCGGTTGCCTGTTGGTACAGAGGAATTCGGGATGTCTGCCCACCAGACTTGTTTCACGCTCAACCTTGATGACATCGATCATGGCTTTCAGGTACTCGCCTTCAAGGGCCACGAAGCGATCAGTCAGCCGTTCGCCTTTACGCTGGAGCTGGTCAGCGAGTCGTCAGGACTGGATCTGGAAAGCCTGCTGAACAGACCTGCCTTTCTACAGTTCGCACCCGATAACAGTGGCATTCACGGGCTGATCGACCGTGTCGCCCAGGGCGATTCCGGGCAACGCCTGACCCGTTACTCGGTCACCCTCCGTCCGCATCTGGCTCGCCTCGGCCACCGCACCAACCAACGGATCTTTCAGCACCGTACGGTGCCGCAGATTATTGCCCGGATACTGGAAGAGCATGGCCTGCTGGCCACCACTTATCGCTTCCAGCTGGCCAGCGTCTATCCCGAGCGCGAGTACTGCGTTCAGTACCACGAATCGGACCTGCACTTCATTCAGCGCCTCTGCGAGGAAGAAGGCCTGCATTACCACTTCGAACACAGCCCGACTGCCCATCTGCTGGTGTTCGGCGAAGATCAGGCGGTGTTTCCCACACTGGTGCCCGTGGTGTATCGACAAGACAGCGCAATGGTCGCCGACACACCCGTCATCCAGCGCTTCAACCTGCGTCTGGAAACCCGACCGAGCCGCACCACGCGCCGCGATTACCATTTCGAGAAACCGCGCCTGACCATGCAAGGCGCAGTACCCGGCGACGCCCGCCCGGACCTTGAGGACTACGATTACCCCGGCCTCTTTACCCACCGCGACCGCGGCAGCCATCTGGCCGCCCGCGCTCTGGAGCGCCATCGCCACGACTTCCAGCTCGCCGAAGGGCACAGTGATCAGCCACGGCTGGTCAGCGGGCATTTCCTGCCACTGAGCGAGCATCCTCAGGCGGTGTGGAACGCACTCTGGCTGCTGACCGAGATCCGGCATGAAGGTCGTCAGCCGCAAGTGCTGGAAGCGGCAGCATCAAACGAACACTCGGGCGCAGGCGAGTTGCGCCAGGGCTATCGCAACACCTTCAGGGCCATACCCGGATCAGTCACGTTTCGGCCACACCTGCGCCATCCCAAACCGCGCATTGCCGGTAGCCAGACCGCCGTCGTGACTGGCCCGGCGGGTGAAGAGATTCATTGCGACAGGCATGGCCGCGTCAAGGTCCAGTTCCACTGGGACCGCGAAGGTCAGGTCACGGATCAGAGCAGTTGCTGGCTGCGCGTGTCTTCGAGCTGGGCGGGTGACCGCTATGGCGGCATGATCATTCCAAGGGTCGGCATGGAAGTGCTGGTGACCTTCATCGAAGGCGATCCCGACCGTCCGTTGATCAGCGGCTGCCTGTACCACGCTGAACACACGCCGCCCTACCCGCTGCCCGCCCACCAGACCCGCAGCGTGTTCAAGACCCTGAGCAGCCCCGGCGGCAAAGGCTCCAACGAACTGCGCATCGAGGACCGCGCCGGTCAGGAGCAGATCTACGTCCATGCCCAGCGCGACTGGGACCAGAACATCCAGCACGACCAGAAAATCCGCGTCGGCCACGAACGGCACGACCGGGTCGAGGCCAACAGCTACAGCGAATTCAAGGCCGAGGAACATCGCGCGGTCGACGGCAGCCGCCTGACTGAAGTGCGCACGGACGATCACCTGACCGTGAGCGGCAAGCAACACATCAAGGTCGGCGAAGCACTGCTCGCGGACGTCGGCCATGAAGTTCACATCAACGCAGGTGATCAGGTGGTGATCGAGGCAGGAATGGAAATCACCCTGAAAGTGGGTGGCAGCTTTATCAAGATCGACTCGGGAGGGGTAACGGTAAGCGGACCGTTGGTGAAACTGAACTCGGGAGGCATGCCTGCGACGGGCAGCGGCGCGATGCCGAACCTGCCGGGTCTTGTCAAAATGGTTCTGACAGAAACAGCAGGCGAGTTGTTGACGCAGCGGCTGGCAGAGCCGGTTCCGCTGTCCCAGCTCTGTCAAAAGCCTGAAGGCGGAACACCCGCTGACTGTCCGCTGCCCGACTGCGGTTGTCGCAAGGCGCTGCAGGAAGGAGGCAGATCATGAAGACCTGCCTGCTGCTGGAGCGTACCGACCACCTGCTGGAAAAACTTTATCAACTGCTGCCTGATCCCAAGCCTCGGATGCTGTTCGACAGGACAGAACTGGCACCCTATCGGGACAAGAGCCCCTTGTGGGTAGCCGCGACCGACGACGACCGCCTGTTGCAGACGGTCCACAATGCCCCGGAAAGCTGGCCTGGACTGATCATCGAGAGTCCGTTTAATCACGACATTCTGCTCGCGCATCTCAGACATGTGTTGATCGTCAATTTTGAGGAAATCCGCCGAGGCGTCCTGCGTTATTCGAATCCCGTAACGGCCAGCTATTTCTTCACAACCGGCACCATCGAAGATAACGCGCCATGGTTGGGGCCCATTTCCCGATTGTCGTGGTATGGCGGAACCTGGCCAGACCTTGCGCAAGGCAACCAGCGCTGGATGAGCCTCGACAATCCTCAGGTCTCCCGCTGGACACCTCCGGTCCAGCCAACCACACCGAGACTGAGCGACGCCCAGGAAGACGCCTTCCGCCGTCAGGAGCGTGAGCGCTTCGCCTATGACTGGTGGAAAAAACAAACCGGCACTGACTTTCCCAGGGCACTCGACTACCTGGACGAGGGCATGGCTCACGGCTTCGCAACAGACCCGACGCTGATGAATTGCTACCTGTCGCTGCGCGCACAAAACCCCGGGCAGGAATCTCCGCCACGTCAGTACAGCGGCACCGGAGAAGAACGTTTGGACACCCTGCGAGGCCTGCTGCAGCAGTCTGCGCAACACAAGGAACCTGTCCAATGACCATAGGCAGCCTGAGTTCAGGCCCGTGCTGTGAAACAGGCAAACTGATCGTTCAGGTCATGGGCAAGGATCACGCGCCCCATCAGAAACTGCTGTTGAACAGCAAGGATGGCGGATGCACCTACCCTTCCCGTCCCGAGACGCTGGAAAGAGAGCCTTACAGTTGCAGGCTGGAGGTCTGGGACCACGCTGCCGAGACGCAGCTGGAACTCGAAATTGCGACCAACGAAGGCGAACCGATACGTCTGCCACTGCTCGCTGACACAAAGGTCACGCCACGGCAGGCCGACGCACAATTCAACCAGATCATCCCGGTGCTGCCCTTTGTCGCCCTGCCCGGTTCGAAAAACCCATACGACCTTGGCACGCTGGTATTGGCCCGTGCAGGCTACGTGTACGTGTTCTATCGGCAAAGGCTATGGCGTGAACTGGAAGTGCGGATCAGCGATACCGGCACGACCTACCATGACATTGATGTCGCCCGTTTTCGTCAGGACGAAGGCTTTACACGCGGCGAACGGGCCGCCATCGGCGTGGCGCTTGAGGACATCTGGTTGCCCGGGATGTGGAACGACCGGCGTGTGCTGGATGTGGAGTTGTGCTTTTCCGAGATACAGCTCAGCGCGCCCCGACTGGAGCGTCTGGAACGGGATGCAGCGCTGAGAACCCCGCGTTGCAGCAGACCGGACCTCAGTTATTCGAAAGAGCGCTTCAACCGCTTGTACAAGGGCAAGCCCGACGGCGAGGCCATGCTCAAGGCATTTTCAGGCTTCAACATGCTCGACAAGGTTCAGCAGCTCACACTTGCGCCAATCACCGCCGCACGCCTGAATCTCGAACTGTCAGTATTTCCCGTCAGCCTCGCAGCGCCACAACGCGCACGTCAGCCCGGTTACGAACGGCTGCTGGAGCACCCCGCTCTTTATCTGTGTGATCTGTCAGGCCAGTTTCCGGCCAGGGCGCTCGAACAGGCAAACGCCTTTCTTGCCGAAGCTGACCAAGGCAGAGCGGTCAGGGACACGCATTATCTGGAGCTGTCGGCGCTTGCCGATGCCATGCAGGCCAGCTTGCGTGCCGGTGAAGAAGATTCAACCGATAACCTTGTTCTTTGGGAAGCTCAACCAGGTGTCACTGATGTGTTGAGCAAAGCACGCCAGCGTCAGGTCTGCGGCGTGCTGCTCGATGACTCAAGCCATCGGCTGCGCCACCTGCGACAGCGACTCGACACCCATCAGCAACTGCTCGGCGTGTGCGCCAGGTACGCCATCCAGCACCCTCATCACGCCAGTGCTCTGCTGGTGCATCAGTTGATCGTTCCGCCAACGATAGGAGGCGCGAAAAACCCGCTGAATGAAGTGATCACCTCGCTCTCGGACACGGGCCGACAAGCCGTCAACCAATGCACCGCCACCGTCCAGCGAGCACTGGTGTGGCGTAACATGATCGCCGTTCAGAATCTGTTGGTTGAAAGCCTTCAACGCGGCATCACGCTCCAGACTGTCGCCGATCACTTGAGCCAGGATGGCTTCGAATATGTGGCAGCACTCTATGACCTGAGCCGAACCCTGACGACACTCGCACTCACGCCTTCAAACGTGGACCCGCTGGCACCGGGCGGCACTATCGTGGATGCGGTCACGCAGGTCGGTTTTCTGGAAGCCAAGGTCAGTCAGGGTCAGACACTGCTCTCGCAGATAACCAACGACAGCACGCATCCGTTGCACCTCATGCTCTGGCCCGAAAGCGACCTGGAGTCGGTCTTCCGGCCTTATGAGGCGCCACTCGACGAAGACAAGAACCTGGGCGACGGTCGCTTTCGCGCAACCGAACTGGCACGTTTCGAGAACTTTCCGGCACCCGATCCCGCCACTCAGCTCACGCTGGACGCAACGCTGCTGGCTAACCTGCTGGAGGGTGACAGCCTGCAGAACTTCTTCCTCATCAACAACGGCAAAGCCACAACCGCTGCACTGGTCGGCATCTTCGAAAACCTGCAAGGCGCAGTCGATGCCGCCGAAAACGCTGTCGGGCGAGCTGAACAGACGCTTGCCTCCAGTAAAGTCGCTGCTGCCAAGGCTGACATCAAAAGCCAGTCGGCCATCGATCAACTGGCCAAAGCCCGCGACGAGCCTGTGTCCAACGCACGCAGAATCAACATCAACCGTCAGGGCCGGGGCGTTCAGCAACTGCGCAGCATGATGCCGGAGCATTTCGGCGCCGCGTTTCTATTGAAACGAAACCGGGTCACTCCGCAGCACTACGTATTCGGCCTCGAAGACCTACCGACCCAAAGCGCCATGCCCAACGCACGCTACGGCGAATACCTGGACCCGAACGGCAACCCGTTCCGCGACATCGATCCCCCGTTCAACCCACACGGCCCCCTGACCTCAGGCGAACACCACGTACTGGTGATCCCCCGCACACACAAAACCGCACGACTGGTCGGCGACATCAACCGCAAACTGAAAGCGGCTCAGGAAGCCGGGCATGCGGTTGGCAAGGCGGAGAACGCCTATGTTAGGGCGAGAAGCGGATTGAGTCAGGCCATCGAAAATCTGGATGCGACGAAGAGCGGGCCTGTTTACCGGTTTCTGGCATCGACACGGTTTTGTGTGGCGGTGTTGATGTTGGAGATTTGGAATGTGAGTTCGGAGAGTGATGCACTTGAACAGACGACTCGTGAAAAAAATAGAGGCAGGGCATCCGCTGGTATAGCCGCCGCGATTGTGGACCTCGCGATCGCGGCGGAAGCGCTGGCCATTAAATTAATGGGCACCCAATCGAAAGCGGCTTTAACCAGAAAAATAGTGATGCAAATTTCCGAAGCCAGCGCGACGAAATGGATAGGCCCCGCTCTTGGGGCAGTGTTAACCAAACAAATATCGATAAGAATCGGCGCACAAATCCTCTCAGCAGTGTTGCTGGTTGGTGTAAATCTTTATGACGCTTATTACGCCTGGCAATGGAACGATCCAGCCATGTACGGCTATCTAATGATAGCTGCAGGAGGGTCAGCAGCATTGATGAGTTCAGTTTTTGGCGGCATGGCAACGGTATTCGGCCTCACACCACTGGGTTGGGTCGCCTTGCTGCTGATCGGGGCGGGCGTCATTCAAGTACTCATGCAAACCTCATCGCCAATGGAAACCTGGTTAAAAAACGGTCCTTTTGGAGAAAGTCACTCAGAAGGTGAGCATTTACAAGATCCGCTGGAAGCCTTTTACAGACTGATCAGCCTGCTCGCAGGCATAAGTATTACCATCGAAAAAAATCCAGTTTATGAGTCGCAAGCCAAATTCAACTTTCGAGCAGAAGTACCCCAGGCGATACGAAGCGCGAATACGACAGTCAGGATTGAAAGCCGTCTACCGGGCCTTATCGGAAGTTTTGACAGCTTGAATATCAATGCCGAGTGCAGGCTACGATGTACCAATGGACGCTTCGACAATCAAGGGATGCATTGGAAGACACATGAGTTAGCTGAACAGTCGGAACCTCCAAAAGGACAAAGGCTCTCCCCTGGAAAACTGGAGCTATTCCTCTTTACTCCGCAAAACACTAACGCTACTGCATGGGTTAGCACAACACGCCACTTCAGCTGGGCCGTGAGGGCACAATTCGTGCTGATTCGAGGAGAAGAAAAACGTTACCTGCCTGCGCCTGCGATGAAAGATCCTACAGTATTTGACCAGAGCCGAACAAAGCCTGACTTTAAAAAAACCAATCAACCCTTCTGGGCTGACGAGGTTAGTCACGGAGGTGCGGTCGATGACTAAATCCAAAAAAAATGCCTACTACGAAGCTAACGCCTATAGACCTGATCATATTCCAGCCCAAAATCCGCACACTGGAGAAAAATCTTATTTCTCAACGGAAGTGCGTCTGCCGTGGGGTGACACTCAACAAGTCATACCCACAGAATTCATGGAAGGGTCCAACCCTAATCGCATGAGATTCTGGGAAAAAGTAGAGACAACAATGAAAGAGCAACTGACTAACGGAACTTACACTGCTCCATACTATGAAAGAACAGACGTTCACCTCAGATATGATCATGAAGTTTTTAGATTTGCCCTCTTGCCATTTATATCGCAACTATGGATATACATGCTGCAACTAGGAAAAATTGGATGCATTCTGCTTTCACCCATACTCGTGATTGCACACTTCGCTTTCATATCGGAATCAAGCAAGCCCTGGCAAGAGGTTACGATCGAGCTATTCCAGGAAGTCTATCCAGTTTTCCTCGGGCTACCCTTACTTTGCTGGGGAGCAGGCTATATTGTCGTAAACTATTTACCCAGCATCTGGTTCCGCCCCCCCAAAGGCCCCCTCTGGGAACTGAACCGCCGAACGGGTCTGGTGACTATCTTCGGCTACAAGCGCCACCGAAAAGAAGGTGTGATCGATGAATTCGTTGCGCCTTTTTATGAGTTCGACGCCTACATGATCACCACACGGGATCGCTATGGTACGTACTACGGCCTGCTGCTACGTCACCGTTATCAAAAACAGCAAATCAACTTTCACTCACTGTTCATCGCTGACGATTTCAAACAACGGCCCTGTGCGTTATGGGACTTCTTTCAGAACTACATGGATACCAGTCGTCCCCTACCTGACATTCCATACTTCGAAGCCCATCGACATCTGGACCCTGTAACAGCCAAATACGACAAGGAAAACGGCCGCAATCCACGCTACTGGATCGACATGGAAGACGACACGTTCAAGCAGCGGGTCGATGCGATGTGGCAGCGTATCTATTCCATTGACACGTTTACACGGCCGAACCTGATGAAAAAAATGTCAGCTATAGCGATTGAGCATTTATGAGTACGACAAAGAGTAACCCACGCTATTACGGATCACAGGCCTACAAGCCTGGCAGTATCCCTGAACAAAAATCTTGTCTGAGGCGTAAGCCATTCGGTTCCACCTCAGTTCGTCTACCTTGGGGCTAAACCCAACAAGTGACATCGGATGGAGTCATGGAGCAGTCAAGCCCTGTGAGTATGAAACTTTTGGAAAACACAGCAAAAGAGAACGAAAGACAGAAAGCAGAAGGAACCTATGTCCGCAAACCCTTCGAGGATGTAGAACTTCATCAAAAATATGACCACGAAATTTTTAGATTCGCGCAATTACCATTCACATCTCAACTCTGGATTTACCTTCTGCAACTGGGAAAAGTTGGATGCATAATATTTCCACCCATACTTGTCTACATACATTTTCTTTCTATATATCAATCTAGAGAACCTTGGCAAGCTGTTACCTTTGAGCTACTCCAAGAGGTCTACCCAATATTCCTCGGAATACCCCTATTCTGCTGGGGGATAGGTCACATCGTCGTAAACTATTTCCCTAAAATCTGGTTCCGCCCTCCCAAGGGCCCACTCTGGGAGCTGAACCGCCGGACAGGTCTGGTCACGATCTTCGACTACAAGCGCCATCGAAAGGAAGGCGTGATAGACGAGTTCATCGCACCGTTCTACGAGTTCGATGCCTACATGATTACCACCCGTGATCGTTACGGCCCCTACTACGGATTGCTGCTCCGCCATCGTTATGAAGACAGGCAGATCAACTTTCATTCGCTGCTTGGCCCTGACGACTTCAAACATCGTCCCTGCGCGCTGTGGGATTTTCTGCAGAACTACATGGACGTCAGCCGCCCGATCCCGGACATCCCGCTGTTCGAAGCCTACCGGCATCTGGACCCTGTCACAGTAAAATACGACAAGGAAAACGGCCGTAACCCGCGCTACTGGATCGACATGGACGACGACACGTTCAAGCAGCGGGTCGATGCAATGTGGCAGCGCGCGTATGCCATCGACACGTTTACACGGCCAAATCTGATGGAACGCTATGTCAGTTACAACGATTGAAAGGCATCAGAAAAACGAGAACACGGGAGCGAGTACTAAGCGCTCCCGTCAAACTCACTCGGCCCGCGGCACTGTAAACCGGAACTCACTGCCCTTGCCTACCTCACTGTTGGCTGCCAGCACCCCGCCATGGGCCTTGATGATGCCTTGCGAGATGTAGAGGCCCAGTCCGGTGCCGCTCGGGTTGCCTTCCTTGACGGTCCAGTAGCGTTCGAAGATGTGTGGCAACTGGTCGGGCGGGATGCCTTCGCCGGAATCGCGCACGGTGAAGACGATTTCTTCACCATTGGACATCGCCGCAACGCCGATCCGACCCAGCTTGGGGGTGAACTTGATGGCGTTGCCGATCAGGTTCGACAACACCTGGAACAGGCGCTCGGGATCAGCCTTGACCTTGAGTTCCGGCTCGGCGTTGAAAGAAATATCGATGGACTTGTCCATCGCCAGCGGCGCGAGCAGCGAATAGGCTTCCTCGAAGATCTGACTGACTTCCAGCGACTGCGGCGTGATGGTGTAGCGACCCGCTTCGATTTTGGATGTATCGAGCAGATCCTCAAGCAGCACGTTCATGCGGCTGGCGGCCTGCTGCATGGTGTCGATGGCCGAGGAGATGCGACGTGAAGTGTGCGGGCCGTCGGAGCTGAAGGACTTCTGCATCATGCCGCACAGCATCGAGATCACCGTCATGGGGTTGCGCAGGTCGTGGGATACCACGGCCACCAGCTCATCGCGGGCGCGCACGGCTTGCTGCTCACGGGTGACCTGACGCGCCAGGTCGTCTTCCAGCGCAGAACGACGCAGGTCGTTAGCTGCAAACAGATCGCCATGGCTCCACTTGGTCGCGATGCCGGTCATTTCGACTTTCCAGATCTCGAACGAGGTACGAGGCCGGAGGTGCATGCCGACGTCGGAGCTTTCCAGATTCAGAGGTTTGGCCGGATCGCCGCTCCACTCAATGCTTTCCTTGACCTCGGGGCGGAACCAGATCACGCCATTGTCCACCGGCTTGGGCAGGCTCATGGCGAGCACGCCGCTGGCGATGGCCTGATAGGCCTCGGCAGGCGGGTAAACACTGGACAATTGATGGCTGGAGAACACGGGCTCGCTGCCGGACATCATCCACTTGTGCAGCGCGCGGATATCCGCTGGCTCGGGACAGATCCCATAGCACTGCATCTGACGGTCCTCAATGATTGCCACACCGGTCGCACCGACCAGCTCCATCAGCAACTGCGGCTGTTGAGCCAGCCCGTCAAACACGTTGTCTTCGGCGGCGACCATCGATTGATGCAGACGGCCGAGCGTCAGCAATTTGGTCTCGCGCTGACGGCTGACGTCGAGCGCTTCCATTGCACTGATCTGCAGGGACAACACCTGACCGAGCGCCTGACAGGCGCTGCGCAGTTCGTGGGAAATGTACAGCGGTGTGCGGTGACCGCAACTGATCAGGCCCCACAGCTTGTCACCCTGGATCAGCGAGACGCTCATCGAGGACAGCACGCCCATGTTTTTCATGTACTGGCAGTGAATCGGAGAAACACTGCGCAGCGTCGAGAAGCTCAGATCGAGTTGCTGATGGGTGTCCGGGCGCAGTTGTGGCACCAGCGGTACCGGCGTGTAGTCGGCATCGGGAATAATGCGCAGCCAGTTGCGGCGGTACAGTTCACGCGCCTGCTCGGGAATGTCGGAAGCCGGGAAAAACAGGCCGTTGAACAACTCCATGGCCGGAGAGGAGGCTTCGGCAATTACCTGACCGTGCCCTTCTTCCTCGAAGCGATAGATCAGAACGCGGTCGTAACCGGTCATTTTCTGCACTTCACGCACGCTGATTTCGTAGAGCGTCTGCAAATCCCTGGCGGCGTGCAACTGGCGCAACATGCGGCCCAGATTGCCCGTGCGCTCCAGGTAACTGACGGCCTGGGCCTCCTTGTCCTGGATTTCGAGTTCCAGAACCAGCGCGTCCTGGCTGCGGTGCATCATGGCTTCGAACTCGATGCCGTTGACGTTGATGAGCAGGCGCGGCGCGTCGACGAAGGATTCATGAGCGCTCGCGCTCCTGATGACATCGGTCCAGCCGGCACCCAGCGCTTTTTCCAGCGATTGGCCAATCACCTGCTGCGGTTCAAGCCCCAGTACAGTATGAACGTTGGCGCTTACCTGAAGCACGGTCAGACCGGGTTCTGTCAGAGTAAACAACAGACCATGGGGCTGAATGGCGCCCGGAAACTGGATAGGTTCATCAGCGCAATTGGCCAGGAGCGCTTCAAAAGCGTCCTTGTCGAGTTGGCTCATAACAGTACCTCTTGACCGTCGAGCCAGTGCTCGAAACATGCAAATGTGGAATGCGCCGCCTGCGCTGCAGCTGCATTGAAAACAATGTCGTTCGGGACATTGTCCAGATAATCCAGAAACACCTTCCAGCGCGGTCCGGTGTCGGCGCCATAAACATTCAGAAATGCGGCGCCGTTTTGCTCATTCAGCCCGAGGCGTTTATCCACCTCGCGTCGCAAAACCTGCCCACCGAGTGTGGCACCTTCGAGCACATACAGCACGCCCAGACACGCTGCCGGGGAATCGATCGCGGGCAACCTGGAACAGAGCGCAAGGCGCTCGATGTTCTGATCAGTCATGCCCAGCGCCCGCAGGTCTTCAACCAGCACGGGAGTTTTGACCCTTTCGTGCGGGACGAGTTCTGCCGGAACCAGCGCACTGGTTCGCAACGCCGACTCGAGTGGTGAATAAAACCCGTAATAGGCCTGCAGCAAACGGAGGTAAAGAGCGGCATCCAGACTGGAAGAGAAAAACGGCATGCGTTTTTCAAGGTGACGGTGTAATTGACTGGTTTCAGAACGAAGTGCATCGAGCAACTTCGAGGGTGTAGCGAAGGAAAACTTTGCCGGCATCCAGTAAGGCTCTCGAAGGTTCGATAAGGCAGAAAAAACGCGTCCGAGCGAAAAGTGACGGACAAAATACAGATTGAATGCGAAAGCGGACAGTTTTTTTCCGAATTGCCGATGAAATACAAAAGTTTTAAATGACGACCATAAGGCAATGCGTGCCGGTTACTCGTAACACCAGCAAGCATTGCCTGTTGGAACTCAGACGTTTCGGGTCTGGTATTCGATCGTCAGATGCGAGATCTCGTGTACGTGGCTGAGTCTGCCACGGATCACGGCGGCAGGCACTTTAATATCAGCGAGCACGCTGACAATCGCTGCATGGGCCTGGGGACCGACCCGCCAGACATGCAGATCGATGATGCTCACGTCTCCGGCGGCTTCCACAATTTCGCGGATTTCACCAGCCACGTGCTCATCAGTCACGTCCAGCAGGACACGGGAACTGTCCTTGATCAGGCCATACGCCCACTTGGCGATGACGCACGCGCCGACGATGCCCATCAGTGGATCCAGCCAGACCCAGCCCAGATAACGCCCGGCCAGCAGCGCCGCGATGGCAAGCACTGACGTCAAGGCATCGGCCATGACGTGCAGATAGGCCGAACGGAAGTTGTTGTCGCCATGATGGTGGTCGTGATCATGGTCTTGAAAGCGCCCGTGGTCATGATGCCCATGCGCGTGGCCATGTCCGCCCGACAGTAAAACGGCACTCAGCACATTGACCACCAGACCGATAACAGCGATCACGGTGGCTTCGCCAAAGGCAACGGTGGTCGGCTGAAACAGCCGGACCAGCGACTCGATGCCGATGCCCAGCGACACCATGGCCAGAATGAGCGCCGATGCGAACCCGGCAAGGTCGCCGACCTTGCCGGTGCCGAAACTGAACCTGCGGTTGTGGGCATTACGTCGTGCGAAAGCGTAGGCACCGGCTGCGATGCCCAGCGCTCCGGCATGGGTCGCCATGTGCAGGCCGTCCGCAAGCAGCGCCATGGAACCGGTGATATAACCCGCCACAATCTCGACCACCATCATGGCAAACGTCAGCGCCACGACCCACAGCGTACGGCGAGCGTTGCGGTCATGGGCTGCGCCGAGAAATACGTGGTGATGGGGTTGAGCGGCCGCGTGGCCGTGATGTGCGTTACTCATCGCAAGGCTCCTTGCACGACGGGTGTCATTTGGAATAACGACGGATGGCTTCAAGCAATTCTTCCAGGCCTTGCGCCCGCGCCTCGTCGCTCAAATCGGGATGCGCCACATGCTCGCGGGCATGGGCTTCGATGATCTGGTCCAGCAAACCGTTGAGGGCACCACGGGTGGCTGCCACCAGGTGCAACGTCTTGCCGCAATCGGCATCGCCTTCCAGATGGCGCTCGATGGCCTGTACCTGTCCGGCAATGCGCCGGACACGTTTGAGCAGATCCGCCTTGTCGTCGATCATGTGCGCCATACCATACCCCCCCTACCTATATAGGCGAGGATGTTAGGCGCATTGGAGGCGAGAGGCAAACGCCAGCCTGCAAACGACAAAGGCTGGCGTAAAAAGGGTCAACGCACGTTCTGGTACAGCATCATCCGTGATGTCTCATGCAACCCGCGAGTCAGGTCGCGTAGACGCTCGAACTCTTCAGGGTGCTGCTCGGCGACATTGTCCAGCGGCGTAGGCGACGCCAGATCGTGCAGCGTCGGGGAACTACCGTCGTGCTCCATCTGCAGCAGATAATGTTGCGTCACACCGCCGATCAAAGGGAACGTCCCTTCGCGCAGCACCAGCGGCACGACGCGTTCGCCTTCCGGTGCAGGCTGTTGAATGTCGCGCCCCATCGCCCCGTTGCTGAACGGCATCCCGGCCATGCCCGCAAGCGTCGGCAGCAGATCGGCAAGGCCCACCGCTTCGTTGATCACCCGCGTGCCGAGCAGGCCCGGCGCGTGGATCAGCATCGGCACGTTATTGCTCTCCAGCCCCAGTTGCTCGAAAGCAGGCGCCATGTGCGGGATCTGACTGATGCGGGTGTTGTGATCGCCAAACAGCACGAAGATGGTGTTTTCGTAATAACCACCGGCCTTGGCCAGCTCCATCAGCCGACCAATGTTGAAGTCCAGCAGGCGTACCGCGTTGTACTGCTCGACGCTGCGTGAGCCGGCGGCCTGAACCTGCTCCAGGGTCTTGTCACTGACCTTGAAGCCGTCGTTGTCTTTCGGGATGGTGAACGGCCGATGATTGCCCGCCGTCTGCACGTAGGCGAAGAACGGTTTGTCAGCGGGCAAGGCGCGCAGGATACGGTCGCTTTCCTTGAACAGGTCCAGATCGGAAATGCCCCAGACGTCCACCTGAGGTGATTTCCAGTCGCGCTCATCGTACAGACGCACGTCATCGATGCTGCGCCGGATCAGCGCGTTCATGTTGGCCCAGCCGGAGTTGCCGCCAATCATGTACAGCTTCTCGTAGCCCTTGAAGTCGTTGATGATCGTCTTCTGCCGCGTGATCAGCGGATGGCGCGTGGCGGTCTCCTGGCGGGTGACGTCGGGAACGCCGGTAATGCTCGCCCAGACTGTTTTCGCCGTGCCGGTGACAGGCACGTAGAAATGCTTGAAGAACCAGCTCTGGGTCGCAAGATGGTCCAGATTCGGCGTCGGATTCAGCGGATTGCCATACGCGCCGACGGCACTGGTGCCCAGCGATTCCAGCATCACGAACATCACGTTCGGCGGTCGATCACCCGGCAGGCGATAAGGCTGCACCGGTTGCTGACGGGTAAAGTTCGGAACGCTCACATCAGGCTTGTCCACACCCAGGTAGCGAGCGACGACGTCGTAATGCTCGCGCACCTGTTTTTCGTCATAGCGCGACTGAGCGACTTTCAACGTGTCGTACAGAAACAGCGCCGGGTTGAGCCCCAACGCCGCCACCTGACTGTTACCGGAAAAGAATGCATCGCTCCAGCGCAGCGGCACCGGGTTTTCCAGATTGAGGTTTTCGACCCGCCCCAGCAGCCCGAGAAAGGTTGCACACACCATCACGGCCGACACTGCAGCAATCGATAAGCGCGTCATCGGCCTGGCAGCGCGCGCCAGCGTCACCCGCTCAAGCCTGATCAGCGCCCAGCCCATCAGCGCAACGACCAGCAGCCAGCCAACGGTAATCCAGAGCACCGGGTAGGTCTGCCAGAGCATGTCGCGGGAGATCTGTGCGTCTTCCAGGTAACGCAGCACACTGGCGTTGAGCCTCACGCCGAGATAAGCGTAGTGGCCGAAATCGACGATGTAGACCATGGTCAGAATCGCCAGTGCCAGCACCAGATAGACCCGCACCACCCAGCGCAGCGACGGCATGCGGATCAGATTCAGGCGTGGCAGCCAGAGCAGCAACGCCACCGGCAGCATCAGCAGCAGCGACAGGCGCAGGTCGAAGCGGAATCCAATGCCCAGCGTCTGCAGCACCTCGCCGCTGGTGAACAGTGTGCCGGGTTCCACGCCCGAAAAACCGTAAAAGAACACCATCCGCAACACGGCCAGCAACACAAACACCAACCCGATCGCGCCCAGCCAATAACTCAGGCGTCGTGATTGCAACCCACTCATTCTCTTCCCTCTAGACAGCACTGGCAGACAAGCCAGTCGGGCGATTGCGCCCCATGGCCCTGCGATAGACATAACGAACGGCGACACACACCAGCGCAACGCAGCAATACAGCGCCAGCAACGGGTCGATCAGGTAGTCCCAATAGTTTTCCGACGGCTTGATCCGGAACGTGAACGCCAGCGTGGCAGCGCTTAACATCACCACGCCCAGTACGTTGCGCAGGCAAACCAGCCCCAGCGCAATCACCGCCACTATGATGATCATGGTCCTCGGGTTGTAGCCCCAGCGGTATGGATCGAAATAGGTCAGCCCCAGCGTGGCCGGATACAGCGCCAGCGCCATAGCCGCGAACACCAGCAACACCACCAGACGATGCGAGGCGGCCATCGGCTTGATAACACCCAGCCGGTTCAGCGTCAGCCAGGCCAGCACCACCAGACTGCTGATGGCCAGGTCGTCGGTCAGGCTACGGGCGTAGGCCGCCATGGTCAGGCCGTTCACCGAAATCACGCTGAGCAGCGATGTGGCGGTCAGCAGACCGCACCGCCACCACAGCGATGACGTCAGGGGTGCGAGCAGAATGAACAGCGTCCACGCGAACGCCAAGTGAGCCAGTCCAAGCGCGATCATAAGAGGTGCTCCGCCAGCCAGGCCTCATTGAAGCTGACATGTTTGATAAAGGTGTTATTCCACGAGTAGACCAGGTGATACAGACCCTCGGGACTGCGGATGAAGTACGGGTATTCGTATTCGAAGTCACAACCTTGCGGCGAGCAGACGCGCTGGTCGAGGTTGCTCAGAAACTCGGCTTCCATCGGCTGACGACGTGCGCCGCTGGAGCTTCTGAAGCCTTCACCGATCACCTCTTTGTAGGCTTCCAGCGAGAACGGCGTGCCCAGCGGATCGGGGGATTTATCCAGATCGATCACCGGCCGCCAGATGTCCATCTGCTCGTCGGTGCCATACAGGCTGAGTTTGAAACGCCCTTCCCGCAGGTCGTTCAAGGCCACCAGCAAACCCTTGCCGGGCACACCGACCGCCGCCAGCGACGAGTTGGGATTGCTGGGCGACAACGGATGCGGCTCGCTCCAGGTCTGCCCGCCGTCTTCGGTGCGGCTGGCCAGCACGCGGTGATGGGTTTCACCGGCATAACGCAGCAGCGCCACAGCGCGCTGCCCGTCCAGCGGCACAACGGTCGGCTGCAAGGAGTTCTTGCCACGGCTGATGCGAAACTTGTCGATCACATCACCGTCCGGGCTCAGGTACAGGTACTCGGCAAACTTACCGAGAAACTCGTGGTACACCGGCAGACCGATAGAGCCGTCGGCGTGGAACACCGGTGCGGCGCGCACCAGGGTGCTGATATTCAGAAAAGGCGAGGTCACCAATTGACGCGGCGGCGACCAGCTGGCGCCCATATCGCTGGAGACCATCGCATTGACCGTACTGCCCGCCCAGCCGCCTACCGATACCGACACGTAGAACAGCCAGAGGCGCTTGTCGGGGGCCAGCGCAATCACCGGATTGCCCAGCTTGCGGATGTATTTTCCGGTGCCGGACTGGGTTGATTCGCGGGTCGCCAACACGTGCTCGCTCCCCCACTCCTCGGTTGCGGCATCGAAGCGCGAGGTACGGATCTCGACATCGCCAGCGCCTTCACGCGAGCCTGCGAACCATACCGACATCAGGTCGCCGCCGGGCAACGCGGTGACCGCCGAGGAATGCACGAAGTCATCCAGATCGGACGAGGCGAAGCGCGAGCTGTAGGACGCCTTGGGCGCAACGCTTTCCGTATTGACGGTCGGTGTGCTGACCGCAAAGCCGGAAATCCGGTGCAGCGGATGGCTGAGCCACGCACTGATAAAGATCGACACAACGATCAGGCCTGCGCTCCATGCGACCAGGTTTCGGGAAATTACACGCATGAAGGGGCATCACTGTAGTGAAGGTAAGGAAGTAATCGTTTGGTCTGGGTTCAGGGTTGGCTGGCTTAGGAACGCCTATCTTCAGGCAGTGGACGTCGTTTCCCTGTCAGCATCGACAACGGCAGGTTGTCCCGCACCTGAAAGCTTTCGAACAGGGCTGCCGCCATGTGCAGCACCACCAGCGCGCAAAGCGTATTGGCCAGCGTTTCGTGGATCTGCAGCGGCCAGTCGGCACCCCAGAGCGCATCGACTTCCTGCATCAGGAATCCGGTCAGGCCCATGCCTAAGATCAGCGCCATCATCAGGATCATGACCAGCGCACCGAGCGGCGAATGGCCGAGTCGGTGCACGGGCTGGCGACTGATCAGCGAGTGCACATGCGCTCGAAGCCGGGCCGGGGTCGGCCAGAAATCACTCCAGCGCGCACTGTCCGGCCCGACGAATCCCCACACCACTCGCACCACCACCCAGGCCACCGCGTAGTAGCCCAGCCAGACGTGCCAGTCATCACCGGCTTCATTGAAGAAGTAGTTGGCGATGAAGACACCCGCGATCGAGACATGAAACAGCCTGACCACCGGGTCCCAGAGGCGCAGGGACGCCTGACTCATCAGCCCTTGATCTCGGTCTTCACGGCTTTGCCGGTGACCGGATCGTGGTAGATCTCGACCTTGCGCTTGTCCTTGTCGAAGCCATAGATTTCGTAGCAGTTGCCGTCAGTGACCTTGAACTTGCTGATCTCATAACCCTGAGCCTTGAGCTGCTCCTGGAATTTGGCCTGATCCTGCCACTGGGACTTTTCAGCCGTGGTGCATTGCGGACCTGCCAGCGCCAAAGGGCTGGCCAACAACAGGGGAATCAGCAGGACTTTACGCATGGCAAATACTCGCAGGCAGTTAAGGAGCGCTCACTGTGCGAAACGAGTCTTAGGAAAAGCTTAATGCGCAACAGCTGGTAACATCTTCCCGCACGCCCGGCGCTTCGCGAGACCACGCGCTCACTGCATGATGGCGCCCTTCCCCCCACACTCACGGGTCGAAACCTTATGCGTCTGCTTCTTGTCGAGGATGATCGAGCCATCGGCCAGGGTATTCGGGTTGCCCTGAACACCGAGGGCTATACGCTCGACTGGCTCGAAGACGGGCTGAGCGCGCTGCATGCCCTGCGCAGCGAGCCGTTCGACCTGCTGCTGCTCGACCTAGGTCTGCCGCGCATGGACGGTTTTGACCTGTTGCGCCAGTTGCGCGCCGAAGACATCACCTTGCCGGTGCTGATCATGACCGCCCGCGACGGCACCGCAGACCGCATTGCCGGGCTGGATGCCGGCGCCGATGACTACCTGATCAAGCCCTTCGATGTCGAAGAACTCAAGGCCCGCGTTCGTGCATTACTGCGCCGCAGCCAGGGACGCGCGCAACCGCTGCTGGAACACGCAGGCATCAGCCTCGACCCCGCCTCGCAGCAGGTCAGCTACCAGGGCAATGAAGTGCCGATGACGCCAATGGAGTATCAGTTGCTGCATCAATTGATGATCCGCCCCGGCAAGGTCGTGACCCGCGAGCGCCTGTCCAACACCTTGTATGGCTGGCAGGACAAGGTCGAAAGCAACACCCTGGAAGTGCTGATCCACAACCTGCGCAAAAAACTATCCACCGAACTGATCCGCACCGTTCGCGGCGTCGGTTACCTGCTGGAGCTCAAGGGATGACCTCGGTACGCGCTCGCATTCTGGTTCCGGTTTTGCTGCTGTTGCTGCTGGGCGATCTGACCATCAGCCTGCTCGCCCTGCGCGACAGCCATCACGAAATCGAAGAGGTCTACGATGCGCAGCTCGCTCAGAGCGCTCGCCTGCTGCAGGGCGTGCTGCGTCAACGTGCGGCTGGCGAACAGGACCTGGACAAGCTCTATCAGGCGTTCGATCAGGCCATGAGCCGGGTCGGCACCAGTGGCGTGGCGCACCCCTACGAAACCCGCCTGACCTTTCAGGTGTGGCGCACCTCGGGCGAACTGTTGGTGCGTTCGGCCGAAGCGCCGTTACTGGCTGCGCCGCCCAGCGAAGAAGGCTCCCACGACCTGATCGAAAATGGCCACGAGTGGTGCGGCTTTCTACTGGCAGACCCGCAGCAGGGTTTTCTGATCTGGGTGGGCGAGCGCGACGATGTGCGTCAGGACCTGATCCAGCGGATTGTCAGCCACACGCTCTGGCCCGCGCTGATCGGCGTTCCGCTGTTGATCGTGGCCATCTGGCTGGCGATCGGCTGGGGGCTGCGCCCGTTGCAAAGCATGGCGCGCCTGATCAGCCGACGGGATGCCGACAGTCTCGAGCCGCTCGACGTCTCGCCGCTGGCCAAGGAACTGGAACCCATGCAGCACGCGCTCAACAGCCTGCTGACCCAGATCGAGAACGTGCTGGAACGCGAACGCCGTTTCATCGCCGATGCGGCCCACGAACTGCGCACACCGCTGACCATCCTGCGCATCCATGCGCAGAACGCCCGTCAGGCCGAAACCCCGGAACAGCGGCTCGAAGCACTGGATTTCCTGGTTCACGGCGTTGATCGTGCGGCACGCCTGGCCAGTCAGTTGCTGACCATGGCGCGCCTTGAGCCACGCTCGAGCGACAGCCAGTTGACCCGGTTCGAATTGAACACACTGGTGCGCGAAGAGATGGCCGAGCTGACGCCGCTGGCGCTGGAAAAACGGGTCGACCTGGTGTTCGAAGCAGGCGAGGACTGTGTTATCCACAGCGACCCGGCAGCCATCACCATTGCCTTGCAGAATCTGCTGACCAACGCGCTGAACTTCGCACCGCCCGCCAGCGAAATCCGCGTCGCGCTGCACCCGCAGCAGGACGGCAGCGCGTACCTGTCAGTCGAGGACGCAGGTCCCGGCATCGACGAGCAACAGAAGGCGCGTCTGTTCGAACGGTTCTACAGCCAGGGCAACAGCAACGGCGCAGGTCTGGGTCTGGCGATTGTCGACATGATCGTGCGCAAGCTGGAAAGCAGCCTGCACTTGCGCAACTCGGCGCAAGGCGGGCTGTGTGCGGAACTGAGGCTCAAGAGCAGAACCTCTTGAAACGCCGCGTCAGAGCAACACGCGCAGGCACTGGCCTGCGTGGTACAGCGTGAATCCGGCATCGTAAGCCAGGGTCCGTATCGAGCTGCCAGAGACTTTACCGCTGCTGGAAAAACTCACCGGCAGCGCCTGAGCGTCGTTGGTCAGCAGGTAGTCGGCAAAGCACTTGCCCACCAGCGTCCCGGTCGTGACGCCGCGCCCGTTGAAGCCCGTCGCAGCCAGCAGCCCCGGCGCGGGCTCGAACAATCGCAGCAGGTGGTCCGGCGTGAAACCGATGCGGCCGGTCCAGGTGCTTTCCCACTCGACCTTGCCCAACTGGGGAAAGTAATGCTGCTGAATGCGGTCGGCCCATCGACGAATGAACCACAGCGGATAGTTGCCCGCGTTGCCCAGACTGCCCAATACCAGACGCCCCTGCGCATCGCGACGGATGCTGCTGAGCACAGTGCGCGTGTCCCACGAACCCTGCCCGCCGCGCAGAATATCGGCCTGCTCCGCGCCGGAGAGCGGTTGCGAGGCGACCTGATAGTAGTAGCCGGCGAAGATGTGATCCTTGATATCAGTCCACTCGCCTTCGGTGTACGCATTGGACGCGATGATCACTTTTTCTGCGCGCACGCTTCCGGCGGCGGTCGAGACCTTCCAGCCATCGGAGGTGCGTTGCAGACCGGTGACTGACGAGCTGCCAAACAACTG
Organism: Pseudomonas viridiflava; assembly: GCF_900184295.1. Classification (NCBI taxonomy): domain Bacteria; kingdom Pseudomonadati; phylum Pseudomonadota; class Gammaproteobacteria; order Pseudomonadales; family Pseudomonadaceae; genus Pseudomonas; species Pseudomonas viridiflava. The sequence goes on along the minus strand of NZ_LT855380.1, from coordinate 1,811,301 downwards.
CCCGCCCCGCGCCACCACGTTGAGCGCCATGCCCGACACATAAGCCATCGGATTGACGGTTCCCGCGCGATGGTCAAGCAACGCTCCGGCGGCCTTGTCCGTACCGCAGGCGTCTTCGCAGGGCTTGCCGGTCAGCAACTCGACATGGGCACCCCGGCGCTGCCACTGCTCGGCGCGACTGCGCAAATCGGCAAGACCTTTGGCGTTATGAGCCATGTGCAGGTTGCCGGTGCGGGTGTCCTGGCAATCGATGTTGTACTTATCGATGGTCGAGAACACCAGCGCAGGTGCCGCCCCCAACGCAGTGTTGAGCCGCGTGGCCTCGACCGCGCCCAGCGTCTTTTCCAGCTCGTCGGGCGCAACCCAGGTTCCGGCATTCACCAGACCGACGTTACGCCCGGACCCGCCGTGACCGACCTGATGGGCTTCGACCACGCACACCGACTTGCCGCCCTCCAGCAACTGCAGGGCAGCCGAGAGTCCGGTAAACCCCGCACCGATGATGCACACATCCGCGCTGCACTCGCCGAACAGCGCGGGGCTGACCGGACGCTGCGGCGTCACCTGTTCCCAAAGACACCCTTCACGCAAGTGCGCCATCGAACAACTCCAGCCATGCCCGAATCAATCAAAGACGATGCCCTGAGCCAACGGCAGCTCGCGGGAGTAGTTAACGGTGTTGGTTTGCCTGCGCATGTAGGCGCGCCACGAATCGGAGCCCGATTCACGACCGCCACCGGTTTCCTTCTCTCCGCCGAACGCCCCACCGATCTCCGCACCGCTGGTGCCGATGTTGACGTTGGCGATTCCGCAGTCGCTGCCTGCCGCACTCTGGAAAGCTTCGGCTTCACGCAGGTCGGTGGTGAAAATGCACGACGACAGGCCTTGTGGCACTTCGTTATTCAGACGCAGCGCTTCGTCGAAATCGTCGTAGGCCATCACGTAAAGAATCGGCGCGAAGGTTTCATGGCGCACAACGTCACTCTGGCCGGGCATTTCTGCGATGGCCGGGGTGACGTAATAACCGTTCGGGTATTTGTCCTGCAGTTGACGCTCGCCGCCGAACACCTGGCCGCCCTCGTCACGCGCCTTGGTCAGCGCATCCTGCATGGCCGAGAATGCCTGTTTGTCGATCAGCGGACCGATCAGATTGCCTTCGCGTGGATCACCGACGCGCACCTTGGCGTAGGCGGCCTTGACCCGCGCAACCACTTCGTCCTTGATCGAGCGATGCACGATCAGTCGGCGCAACGTAGTGCAGCGCTGCCCGGCGGTGCCCACGGCGCTGAACAGAATGCCGCGCACAGCCAGATCAAGATCAGCGCTCGGGGCAAGAATCATGGCGTTATTGCCGCCCAGTTCCAGAATACTGCGGCCGAAACGTGCCGCGACACGCGGACCCACTTCACGGCCCATGCGGGTGCTGCCGGTGGCGCTGATCAACGGCACACGCGGGTCGTCCACCAAGGCTTCGCCCGCGTCGCGATCACCGATCACCAGTTGCGCAAGACCTTGCGGCGCATCACCGAAAATCTTCAGTGCCTTGTCGAACAGCGCCTGACAGGCCATCGCGGTCAACGGTGTTTTCTCCGACGGCTTCCAGATCACCGGGTTGCCGCAGACCAGCGCCAGCGTGGTGTTCCAGGCCCAGACGGCAACCGGGAAGTTGAACGCGCTGATCACGCCGACCACACCCAGCGGATGCCAGGTTTCACGCATGTGGTGACCGGGACGCTCGGAAGCGATGGTCAGGCCGTACAACTGGCGCGACAGGCCGACGGCGAAGTCGCAGATGTCGATCATTTCCTGCACTTCACCCAGACCTTCCTGGGTGATCTTGCCCGCCTCGACCGATACCAGCTCGCCCAGTTGAGCTTTGTGCTCGCGCAACACTTCGCCGAAGATCCGCACCAGCTCGCCACGGCGTGGGGCCGGTACAGTGCGCCATTTCAAAAAGGCGTCGTGCGCAGTGTCGATCCGCGCCTGAACCTGAGCGCTGCCTTCCAGCGTGACTGAAGCGATCTGACTGCCATCGATAGGGGTGTGAACGGGATAGTTTCCGTCGGTGTAGGCACTTTTCGCCACACCCAGATTGGCTAACAACTCGGCAACCATGCTGATTCTCCTGTCATGACAAGGGTTGAAATCACTGATGACCCAGTATCGACCTCTTCAAGGGCTGCTCACAAACGACGTTTTCGAACGACATGATTCCTTTCAGGAATGAACTACTGCCTGATCCAGACATTAAAAGCGTCAACTTCCTGAATTATTGGAATGACCCGGTGATTTTATTTCGTTTGTGGCGCATACACCTTGTGCGTTTGGATAGACCATCACGCCATCGTCGCAGAGCCTGTCCATGAGCGAACACATCAGCGAATCCATTTCCTTTGTCCACAGCATGACGCTGTCCCACGGCCGCAATGCGGAAGTCTGGGACACCACCGGCAAGCGCTACATCGACTTCGTCGGCGGTATCGGCGTACTCAACCTGGGGCACTGCAACCCGCAGGTGGTCAAGGCGATTCAGGAACAGGCGACAAAACTGACCCACTATTGCTTCAACGCCACGCCCCACGAGCCCTATCTCCGGTTCATGGAACAACTCATGCAGTTCGTTCCGGTGAGTTATCCGTTGAGCGGCATGCTTACCAACAGTGGCGCGGAAGCGGCCGAAAACGCGTTGAAAATCGTCCGCGGCGCGACAGGCCGCACGGCCGTGATCGCTTTTGACGGTGGCTTTCATGGCCGCACGCTGGCCACGCTCAACCTCAACGGCAAGGTCGCGCCCTATAAACAGAAAGTCGGCGTGTTGCCGGGGCCGGTGTTTCATATCCCGTTTCCCAGCAAGGACAACGGCGTCACCACCGAGCAGGCGCTCAAGGCCATGGACCGCCTGTTCAGCGTCGAGATCGACGTCAACGACGTGGCGTGTTTCATGTTCGAACCGGTGCAGGGTGAAGGTGGCTTTCTGGCCATGGAGCCGGACTTCGCTCAGGCGTTGCGCGCCCTCTGTACCGAAAAAGGCATCGTGCTGATCGCCGATGAAATCCAGTCGGGTTTCGGCCGCACCGGGCAGCGCTTTGCCTTCAGTCGTCTGGGCATCGAACCGGACCTGATTCTGCTGGGCAAAAGCATCGCCGGCGGTATTCCACTGGGTGCCGTGGTCGGGCGCAAAGCGTTGCTCGACAATCTGCCCAAGGGCGGGCTGGGCGGCACTTATTCCGGCAATCCGATTGGCTGCGCGGCGGGCCTGGCGTCGCTGGCACAGATGACCGATGAGAACCTGTCGACCTGGGGCGAGCAGCAGGAAAACGCGATTGTGTCGCGCTACAACGCCTGGCAGGCGAACAATCTCTCGCCGTATCTGGGCAGACTGACCGGCGTGGGCTGCATGCGCGGCATCGAGTTGATGACACCAGACGGCGCTCCGGCCACCCGACAACTCGCCGAACTGCTGACCTCGGCCAGAGAAGCCGGGCTACTCTTGATGCCCAGCGGCAAGTCGCGGCACATCATTCGGCTGTTGATTCCACTGACTATCGAGCTTGAGGTGTTGAACGAAGGTCTGGATATTTTCGAACGCTGCCTGGCGGCGCTGGCCTGACTTGATGACCGATAAAACCGGGAAGAGCACGGAGAGAGAACCCTGATGAGCACCGCACGCTTTGCCAACCCTGACGACATCCGCGCTGGCTTTTCCCGCGCCATGTCGCAGATGTACCAGGAAGAAGTCCCACTGTACGGCACGTTGATGGCGCTGGTGAGCGAGGTCAACGACCGGGTCATGAGCCATGACCACCGCATGCTGGACAGCCTGAGGCAGACAGGCGAAATCCAGCGTCTGGACATGGAGCGCCATGGCGCAATCCGGGTCGGTACTGCGCTGGAACTGGCCACCCTCGCCCGCCTGTTCGCAGTGATGGGGATGGAACCGGTGGGTTATTACGACCTGACGCCTGCGGGCGTGCCGGTCCATTCGACAGCCTTTCGCGCCGTGCATGAAAGCGCCTTGCAGGTCAGCCCGTTTCGCGTGTTCACCTCACTGCTGCGTCTGGAGTTGATCGAGAGCGACAGCCTGCGTGAGTTCGCCCGTCAGGTGCTCGCCAGACGCCAGATATTCACTGCGAAGGCGCTTGAACTCATACAGAAGCACGAGCAGAACGGCGGTCTGGACGAAGCGGACGCAGCCGAATTCATCCAGCAGGCACTGGAAACCTTTCGCTGGCACAACACGGCCACGGTGTCACTGGGAGAGTACCAACAGCTCAACGCACAGCACCGCCTGATCGCTGATGTGGTGGCGTTCCGGGGTCCGCACATCAACCACCTCACGCCGCGCACGCTGGACATCGACGCAGTGCAGGCAGGCATGCCCGGCAAAGGCATCACGCCCAAGGCCGTGGTCGAAGGCCCGCCCCGCCGTCGCTGCCCGATCCTGCTGCGCCAGACCAGCTTCAAGGCACTGGAAGAGCCGATTACGTTTGTCGGTCAGGGCACTCAGGCGTCCGGCAGCCATTCGGCACGCTTCGGCGAAATAGAACAGCGCGGCGCGGCACTGACGCCCAAGGGTCGCGCACTGTACGACCGGTTGCTGAACGCGGCACGCGATGAGCTGGGCGAGTTTCCCAACGAAGCCAATGCTCTGCGCTATTCGGCGCTGATGGAAAAAGCTTTTGAAGCGTTCCCGGACACCTACAGCGAGATGCGTGCCGAAGGGCTGGCTTACTTTCGCTACTTCCCGACCGAACATGGCCTTGCTGCGCACGTCGAGGCAGGCGCTGACCTTGAGCAACTGATTCATGAGGGTCATGTGCGCTTCGAGCCATTGGTGTACGAAGATTTTCTGCCGGTCAGCGCGGCGGGCATCTTCCAGTCCAATCTGGGCGATAACGCGCAGGCACACTATGCGATCAGTTCGAACCAGGAAGATTTCCAGCAGGCACTGGGGCGTCAGACGCTTGATGAATTGAAGCTGTATGCCGAGACCGAGCGCAGGTCGCTGGAAGAATGCAAGAAGGCGCTGGGGCTTTAGACCGCCAAAAGCGGACGCGGAGCGTCCTGAGAGGCGTTACCACGCAGAGCGTGGGAACGATCATCATCAACAAGTCCGCCTCAACACTGATCGTGCCCATCGCTCCTCGTGGGCATGCATCCTGTGACGCTCTGCGTCACATTCCTGCGCTGCAAATACGTCCCGAGTCTGCCCTTCAGTGTTCTCTTTAACGCAACGATAAATAAAATCCGCAATATTGGTGTGCAACCTCCTGCTATGCATACTGCGATGGCGCGAGGGCATCAATTGCTCCGCTCGAAAGGCTCGAAGCAGCCTGGGTCCGGTCAATTCGGGCCTTATAAAAAGACTAGGCCGGATAACGGCCTCCATGACTCCATGGACTTCCAACGCTGCCCTGGCGCGTCGCTGCGCCTACCTGAAAAAACAGAATAACGATTGATAAGGCCTTAAAAAGGTCATTCAGCAGGCAAGGGGATCATCATGCAAAACTCACACGCTGCCGTCGTGGGCGACAAGCAGGCCGTTTCTTCGACGGTCAAGCTGTACGTCTGGGCCGCCGTCATCCTCGTCATTGCCGAATCCATTGGCGCCATCAGCATTCCGCTGGGCCCTGGCAAGGTGGTCCTGCTGCCGATGGTCTGGGCCTTGCTGCTGGGCGCAATGATCGGCATTGCCAGTCGGCGCATGCCGGGCACGATAGGGATCGATCACCGTACGCAACTGCGCTCCGCGTCCATTCTGCAACCTGCCCTGTTGATCTTCATTGCCAAGCTGGGTCTGGTGGTCGGCGGCTCGCTGCCGGTGGTGTTCGCCTCGGGCTGGGCGCTGGTGTTTCAGGAATTCGGGCATTTTGTCGGCACCGTGATTCTCGGCCTGCCAGTGGCGCTTATGCTGGGGATCAAGCGTGAAGCGATTGGTGCGACCTTCTCGGTGGGACGCGAACCCAGCCTGGCGATCATTGGTGAGCGCTATGGCATGGATTCCCCGGAGGGACGCGGCGTGCTCGCCGAGTACCTGACCGGCACGCTGTTCGGTGCGCTGTTCATTGCCATCGTGGCCGGTTTCATTGCCAGCCTGAATATTTTCCATCCCAACTCGCTGGCGATGGGTTCCGGCATCGGCTCTGGCAGCATGATGGCGGCCGCTGCAGGCGCGATTGCGGCTCAGCAGACGCCGGAAGTGGCCAAGGAAGTCATGACCCTGGCGGCGGCGTCGAACCTGATCACCACCACCATCGGGACCTACTTCACCCTGTTCATCTCGCTGCCGCTGGCGGTCTGGGGCTATCGCGTTCTCGAACCGCTGATCGGCCGTACCACCAAGGCCTCCATGGCCGATGACGGCCTGCGTCACAGCGATGTGTCGCTCGACGTGCCTGAGCTGGGCTGGTCGGGCAAGGTCAGTGCGTGGCTGGCCGCCGGTGCGCTGGCATTGATCGCCAACTATGTCGGCTACAAGACGCTGTCCGCCGATGCTTTCACCGGCATCGGCATCATGGTCTTCTGCGCGTTTATCGGCGAAGCCCTGTGCAGCCTGATTCGCCGCAAGATTCCGGCCGTGTGCATGGTGTCGCTGGTGGCGATGTTCCTGACCTCCCCGGCTTGCCCATGGGCAGCGGAGATTGCGCGCCTGACCAGCTCGATCAACATGCTGGCGGTGATCACGCCGATGCTGACCTTCGCCGGTCTGTCGATTGCCAAGGACCTGCCCGCGTTTCGCCGTCTGGGCTGGCGGATCGTGCTGGTGTCGTTCCTGGCCAACTTCGGCACCTTCATCGGCGCCGTGATGATCGCCGAGATGTTTCATTGATTTGATGGTTGTCGCTGATCGTTCCCATGCTCCGCGCTCATCGTTATACACAGGTCTGCCTCAACACTGATCGTGCCCATCGCTCCGCGTGGGCATGCCGCCCATGACGCTCCGCGTCACAAATGGCACAGATTGCGGATCCAGTGAGCCGAGCGCATGACGTGAATAACGCTGGAGCTTGGGCACATCTGCGCCACATTCGAGAGCGGACGCGGAGCGTCCTGAGCGGCATTCCCACGCGGAGCGTAGGAACGATCAGCGTGATCTCAAGCACGCCGATCATGCCCATGCTTGGGCTCAGCGTTATACCCGAGTCTTGTTGCGACCACGGACTGTGGGAGGCGGCTTGCCGGCGATGCTTTTTCTGAAGCGACCTATCAGTGACTGAACGGACGCCCTCGCCGGCAAGCCGCCTCCCACGGGGTATGCATTCAGTCAGTCACTTTCGGTTTGCCCCCCGTTTTGCGCGTCTTGCGGACTTGTGTATAACGATGAGCGCAGAGCATCGGCACGATCAGTTTCACGCCTCATTCACCAACCAGTCATGCACCGCACGGCGTGCCGGGGTATTAAGAGCGCCTTCGCGGTAGGCCAGCACATATTTCTTGCGGGCCTTGATCGGTTGCCCGAACGGCACGATCAGCGAGCCCTGTTCAAGCTCATCGGTGATCAGTGCCTTGCGGGCGATGGCCACGCCCATGCCCATACGGGCGGCGTCGATGGTCAGGTGGTTGCGGTTGAACGTGTGGCCACGGCGCACGTCGATGCCATCGGCACCAATCGCAGTCAGGTAAAACTCCCACTCTGCGTACTCATAGCTGCCGCGCCATGCAGTGATGTCGTGCAGCAGCGGGAAATGCACCAACTGGCTGGGCGTGTCCAGCGGCGGTTTGCCTTCGAGCAGTTTGGGCGAGCACACCGGAAACAGTTCTTCCTCCAGCAACGGCGTGGTCGACAGGCCAGGATAACTGCCGTCGTTCAGGTCGATGGCCAGGTCGAAGTCGTCATCGCGCAACGAGCCACTGCTGTCTTCGGCAATGATCCTCAACTGAATGTCTGGAAACGCTTCCTGCAAACGTGGCAGGCGCGGCATCAGCCACTTGCTCAGAAACGATGGAATGCAGCGCAGTTTGAATACCCCGCCGATCCGACCGGAATACAACAGACGCAGCTCTTCGCTGATGCGGCTCTGCACCTCGTTGGCCACCACTGCCAGACGCTGCCCTTCGGCGGTCAGCTCCAGGCCGCGCCCGACCCGATGGAACAGCGCAAAGCCCAGCCGTTCTTCAAGCTGACGCATCTGCTGGCTGATCGCACCCGGCGTGACGTGCAGCTCCTCGGCGCAGCGCGTAAAGGAAAGGTGTCGTGCCGCACAGGCGAAGACCTGTAACCAGGCGTGCATCTGTGCGTTGAAAATTCTGCTCATTGAAGAGTTCCGCTAAAGCGTTGCATAGGAACAATCGTTTGTCGTTTCGACCGCTGAAGCCAAAGATGAAAGCCAGAAAGAAGGAGTTTCAACTCCTCTGCATCATCTCATTTGAAGGACCACCGTGATGGCTATCAGCGTCTTCGACATGTTCAAAATCGGCATCGGGCCGTCCAGTTCGCACACCGTCGGACCGATGCGGGCCGGAGCGCTGTTCGTCACTGACCTGCGCAACCAGGATCGTTTGCACAGCGTAGAACGTGTTGAGGTGCGATTGTACGGCTCTCTGTCCGCGACCGGCATCGGTCATGGTAGTGATCGTGCGACGGTGATGGGGCTGATGGGTGAATGGCCGGACCAGATCGACCCCAGCCAGGTCAACCAGCGCATCGACGCGCTGCGTGCCGACGGTCAACTGCTGCTGGCCGGTGAACAGCCGATTACCTTCGTCTGGGAGCGAGACATGTGCCTGCTCGAAGAGAGCCTGCCCTACCACCCCAACGGCATGACGCTGTGCGCGTACGGCAAGTCGGGCGAGCTGTACGAGCAGACCTACTATTCAGTCGGCGGAGGTTTTGTGATCGATGCCGCACAGGCAGCCAGCGGTGTGCTGGATGCCGATGACACCGTTCTGCCTTACGACTTCTCCAGCGGCGCGCAATTGCTGAGACTGTGCAAGACCCACGGCCTGAGCATCTCCGAACTGATGATGGCCAACGAAAAGGTCTGGCGCAGCGAAGAAGAAATCCGCTCGCGCATCATGGTTATCTGGGCTGCAATGCAGGCCTGCGTCAACAAAGGTCTGCTCGAGACGGGCATTCTGCCCGGCGGCCTGAACGTGCGCCGTCGTGCCTATCGCCTGCATCAGAGCCTGCAAAACCTCGACAACCCGAACGTGATCGGCTCGACCCTCAGCGCCATGGAGTGGGTCAACCTGTTCGCGCTGGCGGTCAACGAAGAAAACGCTGCGGGTGGCCGCATGGTGACGGCTCCGACCAATGGCGCGGCCGGGATCGTGCCCGCCGTGCTGCATTACTTCATGAAATTCAAACCCACGGCCAACGATGACGACGTGGTGCGCTTCTTTCTGAGCGCTGCCGCTGTCGGCATTCTGTGCAAGAAAAACGCCTCGATCTCGGGCGCTGAAGTGGGCTGTCAGGGTGAAGTGGGTTCGGCCTGCGCCATGGCCGCTGCAGGCCTGGCGGAGATTCTCGGGGCGACGCCCGAGCAAGTGGAAAACGCTGCTGAAATCGGTCTGGAACACAACCTGGGCCTGACCTGCGACCCGGTCGGCGGACTGGTTCAGGTGCCGTGCATCGAGCGCAACGCGATTGCCGCCGTGAAGGCGATCAACGCCGCGCAGATGGCCCTGCGTGGCGACGGCGAACACTTCATCTCGCTCGACCATGCCATCCGCACCATGCGCGACACCGGCGCGGACATGCACGATAAGTACAAGGAAACCTCACGCGGCGGCCTGGCGGTCAATCTGATCGAGTGTTGATCCGTATCACGGGCGCCTCCAGGCGCCCGTGGAGTGTCATCGAGAAATCAGTGTCGAAGCGGAATAGACAATCCCGCCGGTCGCAATCAACAAAAGGGTAATGCTGGAGACGAGTTCGATCTTGCGCTTGTACTTCATCGCCAGCTTCTGACGCATGAGGAAGATATAGGCGAACAGGATCGACAGGTCGATGATGATCCACAGCACTGACAATACCGCGATGCTGCCCTTGAACGACTGCGTCACGTGAATGAACTGGGGGAAAAACGAGACAAAAAAGATGATGTCCTTGGGGTTTGAAATGCCCACCAGAAACCCCGTCACCAGCCCACTGTGCCGCGTGCCGCTCTGGACCGGAGTGCCGACAAATTCAGGTTCGTTGCGCAGCGCATGCTTCAACGCATCCACTGCCAGATAAGCGATGAAGAAACATCCCACCAGACTGATCCAGTTGAGCAGACTCGCGCTGATCGACAGCGTACCGGTCAGGATCAGCGCCGCAACCAGTACCAGTACCAGCGAAGCCCAATTGGTGCCCAACGCCGTGAGCATGGCGCGCCGGGGTCCCGACACCAGACTGGTATTGACGATCAATGCCACGACCGGACCCGGCGTAATGATCAACATGAACACGCTGAACATGTAGATCAGCAACAACGAAATATCCATAACCTGTGACCGCTCGTTTGGTGGGTCAGGCTTTGTCAGCCTGAACGTCCAGGGGCTTGATGTGCAACGGGCAGCGGCTTGACTTCAGGCCACCTTCCTCGTGCAGTTGATATTGCTTCCACTCCAGGCTGTTGCGGTCGCCGAAAAAACCCAGTGTTTCGGGCACGACACCGTCGTTGTATTCGGCAATTCGCTGACGGATCCTTTCTCTGATCCGGCGTCCGCTTTCATCTTCCGCGCTGGCCACTTCATCGAAGTTTTCCCGAGGGTTGACCACGAACACAATGTGCTTGCCCAGTGATCGGCTGCGCATGGCAGTGTGGCTGGGGAAACTCATGTTGATGAAAAACGACAGTCCGGCGAAGTGATAAGTCCACTCGGGTGTTTCTGGATTGATGCTCACTGTCGCGGGCCACGGTATGCTGTCACCCTCATGCAGACGCTGAAGCGCCGCCCAGCCATGAGCCTGTTCCTGCGCCAGATTGATGAAGCTGTTTTCTTCAAAGATAACAATCAGCGGACTGAACAGGCGCTTATCAAGCGGCGTGCTCCTGACAAATGCGGCATACGCTTGCATGCCGCCCTGCAAGTCAGCCTGTTCATGTTCACGGGAAATGAACACGATCAGGCAGCTTCCCGACTTGTTGGCACGCCGCCCGAACAGACATGGGAAGCCCTTGTCATCCACTACCCCTTCAAATTGCCGATAGGCAGTGATCATCCATTGCGGGACGCGGGCAGTGTCAGCTTCATTTTCAAGTGTTTGCCTGAGCGCCGATTGGCACACCAACATTCCAGACTTGGGCAGCATATTCCCTCTCGCACATGGCCTTTAGAAGCACTGCCTTATTCTTTTTTTTCTTTCCTGACAGTGATGAGCCGGCAAGTCTGAAGGGACATGAGCGCGTTGAAAAAGGGAAAAAGGTGTACCCTACCATGACAAATAATCATGGTAGGCATAGGCATGACCGAACGCATCCCTCCTCTTTACGCCCTGAGGGCCTTTGAAGTCGCGGCGCGATCATGCTCTTTCACGCGTGCTGCGGAAGAATTGTCCCTGACTCAGAGCGCCATCAGTCGTCATATCCGCACGCTTGAAGAAAGCCTGGGCTGTCGATTATTCGAGCGCAACGGCCCCAGACTGTCTTTGAGTGACGAAGGACGCCACCTGGCCAGCCAGCTGAAAATCGGCTTTCGGATCATTGAAGACGCCTGCCAGCCTTTCCGCGGCAAGGGCAAGCACCTGCGACTCAAGTCACCCTCGACCCTGACGATGCGCTGGTTGCTGCACGCACTGGAGTCCTACAAAAATCCCGTCCCGGCACAGCCTGTACAGCTCTCCAGTGTCTGGATGGATTTCGACAGCGTGGACTTCTACGCCGAGCCTTACGACTGCGCGATTCTGTTGGGCAACGGCAACTTTGGAGCGAACGTCGAAAGCTGCAAGCTGTTCGATGAATGGCTGATTCCGATCTGCTCGTCTGAAAATCTGGGGGATCATCCCTGGGGGCCAGAACGCCTGCAGAACGCCGACTTGATCCACCCGTCTACAGATCGCAGGGACTGGCGGCGCTGGTTGAAACGAATGGGGCTGTCTGATCAGGTGAAGCTGGACACCGGCAAGGTGTTCGACACCCTGGACCAGGGCATCACCGCCGCCATCAGAGGTCATGGTGTATCCATCGGCGACCTCTTCCTGATCGCCAATGACGTGTACGAACACCAGGTGTATCTGCCTTTCGAGAGCGCAGTGGGCACAGGCGATGCCTATTACCTGGTCTGGCTGCAGGACAGCTACAAGCGTCAGCGGGTGCTGGAATTACGCGACCATCTGCTGACCTGCCTGCCTGACATTTCCGGTATCAAGGTGCAATTGCTCACCGCATCATGACAACCGGATTGATATGACCTTCCGAGCACATGCCGCTTCTTGTCAAAAACCTGGCTGCTGATGATGCGCTGAAATCTGCTTCTGCCCGGAGGGCGTGGGGGTTACGAAGGCAGCGATGGGTTGCGCAGCAGCCCTTGAGCGCATCTGATACACCGCATGCGCAGGCATTGTGCTGCCGGTTCCCGGCAGATCGCCGGAAGCCGCCTCTTATCAAACAAAACGTAATCTGCTGAATGAACACGTTTTTGTGGGAGGCCCCACCACGTCTTCGACGTAGCGCTGTCGCGCAGCAAACTAGGTGGGAGCGGACTTGTCCGCGAATGCAGTATTTCAGCCACCGCATATGCGTCGGATGTACTGGCCTTTTCGCGGACAAGTCCGCTCCCACAAAATCCAGTTTCTTCAGTGGTTTACAGGTTGTTTGATAAGAGGCGGCTTGCCGGCGATGAACGATGACGCGATTTTCCTGACATACCGCGTCAACTGCATCGCCGGCAAGCCGCCTCCCACGGTCCGCTCTTTGTTGAGGGACAGCGCCGTATCAGCGACCTGCACTGTCTTTCAGCGATGCGCATCCATCACGCCACCGGCAGACACTGCTCCACCAATGACGTCCACACCTTCACGCCCGGCTCGATCACCTGATCATTGAAGTCGTAGTATGGGTTGTGCAGCGCCGCCGAAGGCTTTTCGCCGTCAACGCCCATCCAGATGTAGGCGCCCGGACAGGCGTGCAGCATGAAGGCAAAGTCTTCCGAGGCCATGGACGGGTTGCAGCCCCATTGCACGTTGGCTTCACCGACGGCGGCGACGGCGGCACGACGGATCGTTGCGGCGGCTTCGACGTGGTTTTCGGTCACTGGATAACCGACGTTGTAGACCAGCTCGCTACGCACGCCGAAAGCCATTGGCAGACGCTCGACGAACTCGCCGATCCATTGCTGGACCTTCTCGCGCACCGGGGTCTGCAGGCAGCGAACGGTGCCACGCAGCACAGCCGTTTCCGGCAGCACGTTGATGGCCTCACCCGCGTTGAACTGGGTGATGCTGACCACCGCAGAATCCAGCGGCGACAGACGTCGGGACACGATGGTCTGCAGACCCAGCACCAGTTCGGCGGCGGCCACGATCGGGTCGTTGCCCTTGTCCGGCATGGCCGCGTGGCTGCCCTTGCCGGTCAGGGTGATTTCGAAGGTGTCCAGCGATGCCATCATCGGCCCCGGATTGACCACCACCTTGCCCGCAGGCACGCCCGGCCAGTTGTGCAGGCCGTAGATGGCTTCCATCGGGAAACGCTCGAACAAGCCGTCCTCGATCATGCGCTGTGCACCACCGAGGTTTTCTTCGGCAGGCTGAAAAACGAAATGCACGGTTCCGCGAAAGCGCCGCGTCTCGGCCAGATGCCTGGCAGTGGCCAACAGAATGGCGGTATGCCCGTCATGGCCACAGGCATGCATGCAGCCTTTATGCGCAGACTTGTGCACGCTGTCGCCCAATTCCTGAATCGGCAAGGCGTCCATGTCGGCGCGGATGCCGATAGTCGGCCCGTCACCGGTGCGCAGCGTGCCGACCACGCCGGTGCCACCGAGGCCGCGATGGACCTCAAGGCCAAAGCTGCTGAGCAGTTCAGCGACCTTGTCGGAAGTTTTCTGCTCCTGAAAGCCCAGCTCCGGGGCCGCATGAATGGTGCGGCGCCAGACCGTGGCTTCTTCGATCAATGTCTTGGAAATGCTCATGTGATTCACTCCAGGCTCGCGCCATAACCAAAGCTGGCGGCGGGTTTGGCAGCGGTCTCGACCCACACGCTTTTCACTTCGCTGTATTCGCGCAATGCATCCAGCCCTGAAGAACGACCATAGCCGCTTTCACCATAGCCACCAAACGGCGAGCTGACATGAATGGTCTTGTAGCCGTTGACCCAGAACGTACCGGCACGCACCTGTTTCGCCACACGGTGCGCGCGGCCCACGTCACGTGTCCAGACGCCGCCCGCCAAGCCGAAACGGCTGTCGTTGGCGATGCGGATCGCATCTTCTTCGTCCTTGAAAGGAATGGCCACGACCACCGGGCCGAAGATTTCTTCCTGAGCGCAGTGCAGGTCGTTGGTGCCCGCCAGAACGGTCGGGTTGACGTAGTAACCGGGCTTTTCCGGGATCGGGTCTGCGTGCTCGCCGACCAGCCTGGCGCCGTCTTTCAAGGCACGCTCGACCATGGTCTTCACGTGGTTGTACTGCTTGGCGTTGTTGATCGGCCCGATCTGGGTTTCCGGGTCGCTCGGGTCACCGACCTTGAATTGGGTCGCAGCGGTGGCCAGCGCATTGGTGAATTTTTCGAAGATCGACGCCTGCACCAACAGACGCGAACCCGACACGCAGCTCTGCCCTGCCCCGGAGAAAATCGCCGCCTGAGCGCCGCGCAGGGCGACCTCAAGATCGGCGTCCTCGAAGACAATGTTGGCCGACTTGCCGCCCAGCTCCAGCACCGCCGGAATGCACCGTTGTGCCGCCGCGACGGCAATATGGCGACCGGTTGCCGGAGAGCCGACGAACACGACTTTGCGAATGTCGGCCCTGGCGATGAACGCCTGCCCGATGGAGTGGCCGAAACCGGCGATCACATTGACCAGCCCCTTGGGCACACCGGCACGTTCGATCAATACGCCGACCATCAGCGAACTCAGCGGCGTCAGTTCCGAAGGCTTGAGGATGACCGCGTTGCCCGCCGCAATGGCCGGTGCAATCTGCCAGCCGCAGGTGAAGATCGGCGCGTTCCATGGGGTGATCTGCAGCACTGTGCCCAGCGGTTCGTAGGTGACGTAGTTCAGGTGCGTGGTCGGCACCGGAATGATTTCGCCGTGCAACTTGTCAGCCCAACCGGCGTAGTACTCGAACATCTCGGCGACCTTGAGCACTTCAACGCGCGCGTCGCGAATCGGCTTGTTGGCGGTCAGGGATTCGATCTGGGCGAGGTCTTCCAGCGCTTCACGGATCAGGTTACCGATCTGATACATGGCGCGACCACGCGCCTGCGCCGTCAACGCCCACCACTGAACCTGCGCGGCTTTCGCAGCGTTGTCGGCCTTTTCGACCAGCGACTCGTCGGCGTCCGGAAAACTCAGCAACAGACTGTCGTCATGGGCATTGCGCACTTCGACCGGCGCGCCGTGGCCTTCGATGAACTCACCGCCCACGTAGCTGGCGATGACACTGCGATCGCCCCAGTAAGGGCGCATCAGTTCGAGGATTTTTGCAGTGCTCATCACTTATTCTCCGTGACCGTAAAGTTTGGCATCAGTGCGTTGCACGATGGCGCAGAAGTCTTCGTTATCGGCCAGCGTCTCGCTGCTGGCTTTCCACAATTGCGCGACGACGCGGGACAACGGCAGGTCCATGTCCAGGCTGTCCGCCAGATCGCTGGCCAGGCCGACGTCCTTGCGCATCAGGCCCATGGTGAAGCCCGAGTCGTAGGCCTTGTTCAATACCCAGGTGGGGAACATAACCTGCGTCGCGCCGCTGCGGCCGGAACCGGCGTTCAGGCCCTGCAGCAGTTTTTCCGGGTCAACGCCTGCCTTGGCCGCCATCGCGACGGCTTCGGCGGTGCTGATCAGGTGGCAGGCCGCAAGCATGTTGTTGGCGATCTTGGCCACGTTGCCCGCGCCGCACTGACCGACGTGGACCCGCGTGCCGCTCATGCCTTCCAGCACCGGCATGGCCCGCGCCAGATCAGCCTCTTCAGCGCCGATCACCATCGACATGGTGCCGGTGGCAGCGCCTTTAGGGCCGCCGGACACCGGGGCGTCGATGAAGGCGATTCCAGCCTTGGCCAGTTCGGCAGCAACCTTGCGGCTCATCTCAGGCGTCGAGGTCGTGGTATCGACCACAATCAGCCCTTCGTGGCCCACTTCGCGAATGCCGCCAGCCCCCAGGCAAACAGACTCGACATGCTCGGCCTTGGGCAACGACAGAATCAGAATGTCCACGCTCTGGATCAACTGCGTGCGGTCGGCAACCGGCTTCACGCCTTTGCTTTCGGCCGTCGCCAGCGCGGTCTGCGACAGGTCGAATCCACTGACATCGAAGCCCTTGCCTGCCAGTGTCGCGGCCATGCCGCCGCCCATGTTGCCCAGTCCGATGACGCCTGTTTTCAAAGTCATGTTCTGCATCTCGATTAGAGGTTTTGTACGAATTCAAGAATGACGTTGCCTGCCGCCTGCGGCTCGACCATGACGCGTCCAGGCGCCTGCTGATGCGGCACGTGGTTCTCGGCAAGAATGGCGCGCAGCGTGTCGAGGCTGGTGGTGTGCAGGCCGATGGCGATGGCGTGTGGCCGTTCGCGATGGGCTTGTGGCAGCGGCGTATCGGGGTAATGACGAGCGGCCGTTGTCGCATCCATGGCGCGCAACACGCCGCATCGTGTGTCGGCGAACAACACGTTGCCCTGCCAGCTCACCGCATCGCCGTAAATCGCACGCCAGCGCGGTTCAAGCTGAGCGGGATCGGCCAGATACGTCACGCTGACAATGCCGTCCACCGCGTTGGGATGCTGTTGCCAGCCCGGCACCCAGATCAGTTCGGGGCGGTGCTGATGACAAATGAAATTCGAGGCGTCAGGCAGTTGCGGGTCGATGAACAGCCCCAGCGAAACCACCGCTTCGTCAGGACGTCCGTCCGGCAAGGTCATGGCGCGACGGAAGTCGATTCGGCCCTGACTCGGCAAACCGGCCTGCATCAGCCGCGCATGGTCCGCGTCGGCGTCCTGGCTGTGCAGCGCGACCAGCGAAACGCCCTCTTCGCCGCGCTCCAGAAACTCGCCCAACTGGCGGCCGAAGCAGAAGCCATTGACCGAGCCGGTGCCGAACAGCGACGCATCGTGAATGCCGATCAGCTCGATGAAGTTGCTCTTGAACATCATCAACGAAGTCACGCTGCCCCACGGGTGATAGCTGACCGGCGACGGCGCGAAGCCCATCCGACGATACAACTCAAGCGTGGCGGCGTGATCACGGACAGTGACCAGCGGATGATCGATGCCTTGTGGAAACTGGGCGACGGCAGCCATATGCGATTGCTCCCTGAATCAGACCTGAGATTTGCTGGTGAAGGTCGCCAGTGAATCCGGCGCCCTGCCAATGACTTTGGCTGGCGTGCCAGCCACCACGACACCGGCTTCCACGGGTTTGAGCACCACCGCGCCAGCGGCAACGATGGCGCGCTCGCCCACTTCGATGTTGCCGAGCACCGTGGCGCCTGCGCAGATCAGCGCACCGCGACGAATTTTGGGGTGCCGGTCGCCTGCCTCGCTGAGCGTGCTGCCCAGGGTGACGCCATGCCAGAGGCTGACGTCGTCCTCGACCACAGCGGTTTCACCGATCACCAGACCCATGCCGTGATCCACGAACAGGCGCTTGCCCAGACGCGCGGCGGGATGAATGTCGATGGCCCAGGTATTGGCCGCCCAGTTCTGCAGCAGGACTGCACTTTGAAGATCGCCGTCGTTCCACAAGGCGTGAGCGATGCGATACGCCTGCACGGCCTGGATGCCACGAAAGGTCAGAAAGGCGGTGAGGTGATCGGGACAGGCCGGGTTGACGATCACCAGATGGTCGATGTCTGATGCTGCCGATTCGGCAATCTCGGGATGCGCTTGAAGGACGCTGCCGAACCAGCTGGCGAGATCGGCTTCTGGTGCGTGGCTCTGCAACTGCCTGGCCAGACTGGCAGCCAGTGCAGTCTCGAAGGACACATGGGCCAGTACTCGATCCTGTCCGTAACGGCCCAGTATCGGGTTACGCTCACCCAACTGTTTTGCCTGCTCCCGCAGACGCTGCCAAAGAGCCTTCATACGCGTTCCCTTGTGCTGATGATCGAGTATGGACAGCGTTCTCCCCTCTCAGCAATAATCCAAAAATCGAATTTATGTTGCCTTGAGCGCAACACAGGACAGCCAATGAGTCTGGTGCAGGATCGTCGGATCCTTTATTTCTTCGAAGCTGTGCGGCTGGGCAGCGTGCGGGCAGCAGCGGACTTTCTGAATGTCGCGCCGTCAGCGGTCAGCCGCCAGATCGCGCAACTGGAACTGGAGCTGGGTTCGCCGCTGTTGGAGCGCCATCGACGCGGGGTCAAGCCCACTGAAGCCGGTGACAAGGTGCTGGCCTATTACCGCCAGCGGCTGACTCAACAGGAAGTCCTGCTGGATTCCATCCAGGCACTGCGCGGCCTGCACAGCGGTTCGGTGACGCTGGTCTCCGGGGAGGGTTTTCTAGAAAGCCTGGCGCAGCCGCTGGCGAAGTTTTCGGCGCTGTACCCACGAATCGAGCTGATCGTGAATGTCTGCGGCAGCAATGAAGTGATCCGTCAGGTGGTCGAGGATGAGGCGCACATCGGTCTGGTCTTCAACCCGGCCGCCGACCCGAAAATCCGTTCCCATGCCCACCAGCGCAAGCCGGTCTGCGTGGTGACCGCACCGGATCATCCGTTGACGCAGCAACCAGGCCCCATCGAACTCAAGACATTGGCTGAATACCGCCTGGCACTCCCCGCCGTCTCATACGGCATTCGCCAGATTCTTCTTGAAGCCGAACACCAGTTGGGCGTCACGCTCGAGCCGACCCTGACCTGTAACACCTTCGCCATGCTCAAGCATTTCGCCATGCAGGGTGGCGTCACGCTGCTGCCGACCTTCGTTGTGGAGGAGGAAATCAACAGTGGAAAACTCCGGGCGCTGCCGTTGCAGCACGAGGTGTTCAGCAGCCCGCAGACGCACCTGATCAGCCGCCTGGGTCGTCAACTCAGCGTGGGTGCGAGCCGGTTAATGGGGATGCTGTTGCAGGATATGGCCGCGTTCAGGCATTGAACTGGAATGAGCGCTGCAAACTCGGCGGCGCCTCCCCAATAAGTCGCGTTTCTCCCGCGGGTATGGCGAGACAGAGCCCCCGACAGGCCGTTCAGGCCAGGTATTCAACAACCCGACGAACAGCACCTGCGTCCTGTCATCGATGCCACAGAGCAACCGTTAGTCCCGCCTCGAACAAATTCGCTGAACCAAAAAACCAGGAATCCGCTCATCAGAAGTAACAGATCAGACTTCCCGATCAGACTGAGGGCTTCCCATGAGAGCGTTGACCTACCACGGCGCACACAATGTCAAAGTCGATACCGTGCCAGATCCTGAAATACAGCAGGCCGATGACATCATTCTGCGAGTGACGGCGACCGCCATCTGCGGTTCGGACCTGCACCTGTATCGCGGCAAGATTCCCACGGTGGAGCATGGCGATATCTTTGGCCATGAGTTCATGGGGATCGTGGAAGAGACTGGCTCGGCCGTAACGTCCGTGCAGCGTGGCGACCGCGTCGTGATTCCCTTTGTGATTGCCTGCGGTTCATGCTTTTTCTGCAATCAGGATCTGTACGCGGCCTGTGAAACCACCAACACCGGACGCGGCGCGATCCTCAACAAGAAGTCCATTCCACCGGGAGCCGCGCTGTTCGGCTTCAGTCACTTGTACGGCGGCATCCCCGGCGGACAGGCTGAATACGTGCGGGTGCCCAAGGCCAATACCGGCCCGTTCAAGGTCCCCGGTACGCTGGCGGACGAGAAGGTGCTGTTTCTCTCCGACATCCTGCCGACCGCCTGGCAGGCCGTGACCAACACCGGTATCGGCAAGGGTTCGAGCATTGCGATCTACGGGGCGGGCCCGGTCGGTCTGCTGAGCGCGGCGTGCGCGCGAATGCTGGGGGCCGAGCGGATTTTTATGGTCGACCATCATCCCTATCGCCTGGCTTACGCACAACAGACTTATGGCGTCATTCCGATCAATTTCGATGAGGATGACGACGCGGCCGACACCATCATTCGCCAGACACCGGGCATGCGTGGGGTGGACGGCGTCGTGGACGCAGTCGGCTTCGAAGCCAAGGGCAGCACCACCGAAACGGTACTCGCCACCCTCAAGCTCGAAGGCAGCAGCGGCAAGGCCCTGCGCCAGTGCATCGCGACCGTCAGGCGCGGCGGCGTGGTGAGTGTGCCGGGGGTTTATGCAGGCTTTATCCACGGCTTCATGTTCGGCGATGCCTTCGACAAGGGCCTGACGTTCAAGATGGGCCAGACCCATGTGCAGCGTTTCATGCCTGAACTGTTGGACTACATCGAGACCGGCCGCCTGCAACCCGAGGCGATCATCACCCACCGCATGTCGCTTGAAGAGGCCGCGACGGCCTACAAGATTTTCGACAAGAAAGAAGAAGACTGCCGCAAGGTGATCCTGACGCCGGGCAGCAATGACATACCCGTGACGGTGCCTGACTCATTGACGGGTGTTCCAGCGTTGTGACAAAGAAGGAGGTACATCATGGAAGCGTTTAACGTGTTCTGGATCGCGGCAGTGATCATCGTGCTGGCACTGGATGCCTGGCTGATCTACAGCGTCTGGCGCTCGACCAAATCGTCCGGCACCAAAATCGGCTGGACAGTGCTGATCCTTGCACTACCTATCGTGGGTGCCGGGATCTGGGGCATCAGCGGCCCGCGTGGCGTGGTCGAGGCACCGACGTCGAATGAGCACAGCAAGGGGTGATGGGCACTTCACATTCGAGAGCGAACGCGGAGCGTCCTGGGCGGCGTTACCACGCAGAGTGGAACGATCATCAACTGTCCAACTTTGATCGTTCCCATGCTCCGCGTGGGAATGCCTCTCTGGACGCTCTGCGTCCGCTTCAGCAATGGACACAGGCGCTACGCCTACCGACTCAAATACCCGAACCGCCCCTTGAACGGTTTGCCAATCGGGTCGGCCAGGTCGCCGTGTTTGCTGGTGGTCAGGCCCAGATCCACCAGCGATTCGGCGAGCTTCACGGCCGCTGCGACGCCATCGATCACTGGCAGGCCGACGGCTTCGCTCAGTTGCCGCCCCAGATCAGCCATCCCGCCACAACCCAGCACGATGGCGCCAGCGCCTTCTTCATCGCGTGCCTTGCGCGCCTGTTCGGCCATGAGTTCGACCAGTTCCGGGCCGCTCTCTTCCAGCGCCAGTACCGGTAGATCAATGCAGCGCACCGACGTGCACAAGTCACTGAACCCATAACGCTGAAGCAGGTGCTCGGCAATGATCCGGGTGCGAGTCAGGGTAGTGACCACGGCAAACCGGGTCGAGATCAGGCTCGCCACATGAAACGCCGCTTCGGCGATACCGATGACCGGTGCGCTCGCGGCTTCCCGGGCGGCCAGCAGACCGGGGTCGCCGAAGCAGGCAATGATATGCGCATCGACCTGCTGCTCACGGCCCTTGCGTACTTCTTCCAGCACACCAAGCGTCGCGATGGCTTCATCGAAATGGCCTTCGATGGACACCGGACCATCCGCCGGGGTGCAGGCAATGATCTGCGTGCCGGGCCTTGCGACAGTTTCTGCCGCCAGGCCCATCTTGCGGGTCATGGTTTCACTGGTGTTGGGGTTGATGACTTGAATACGCACCGGGCCTCCTTCAGCGCCGTTTGAAAATACTGTGGAAGTCCACCGTCTCGCTGACGGGTTCATCCACGTTAAGGCTGGCGCGGATGCGACGCAGATGCTCGGCCATCCACTCCCGTGCTTCGTCACCCTGCCCGGCTTCCAGCAAGGTCAGCAGATCGGCGTGCTCGCCGCAATCGCAACCGACGCTGCGCCGCGAGCCATACACCGCGAGAATCAAAGATGAACGCGTGGTCAATTGCCCCACCTGCTCGGTCAGCACCTGATTCCCTGCCAGCGCACACAACTGCACATGAAAGCGTGCGGACAACTGAATGGCTTCACTGTGACGACCTGCATGCTGGGCCGCGTGTTCCTGATCGCAGAGCGTGCGCAGAGCTTCCAGACGCTGACCGCTGACGCGTGCCGCGATGGTGTCCATCAAGGCAGGTTCGATCAGCTGTCGGGCGCCCAGCACATCCTGCGCTTCCTGCGCCGAGGGCTGGGCGACTTCCGCGCCGCGTTTGGGCCGCAGCGTCACCAGTCGTTCCAGCGCCAGACGTTGCAGCACCTTGCGAATGCCGGTGCGACTGATCTCGAACACCTCGGCCAGAGCATCCTCAGGCAAACGTGTGCCGGGCGCCAGCCTGTGTTCGACGATGGCTTCCAGCACGTGCTGATAGATCTGCTCATCGCGGCCTTTTTCGTCGGCAGCGGGGGCAATGAAAAGAGGGGCGCTGGAAGGTCGGGTCATGGCATCACATCGCTTTGGCATGCAGATCGTATACAAGAATAGTGCCCGAGGAATTTGCTTATGAATAGCGCTATCTAAACGATACCACCGAGCAAACGCTACGTTTCGCAGCGATTTTCGCACCTTAAACGCGCAAAAGCGCCCCCTTTACGTGCATTTCAGTAACCGGTTGATGCTTGACCAAAACGTCAGTTTTCCTGCAAAAAACCTTATTGAGACAATGCTTTCAGCTTGATCACAGCCCATAAAATCGGGCATGGCACATGTCTTGCGTACACGATCGTATACAAAAAAGATCAACGATCGTACCCCGATCCCGTCACGAATCAGCGAGGGAGTAACGCAATGACAGACCAACGCCCGGCCGGCTACAGTCCGCGCCTGCACAACCATGATCTGGGACCGGTTCCGCAGAAGTGGACCTGGTACAACATTCTGGCGTTCTGGATGAGCGACGTGCACAGCGTCGGTGGTTACGTCTTTGCCGCCAGCCTGTTCGCCCTCGGCCTGGCCAGCTGGCAAGTGCTGATCGCGCTGCTGGTCGGCATCTGCATCATTCAGGTGATCGCCAATCTGGTGGCCAAACCCAGCCAGCAGGCTGCGGTGCCCTACCCGGTCATTTGCCGATTGGCGTTCGGCGTCTTCGGGGCCAACATTCCGGCGATCATTCGCGGTCTGATTGCAGTGGCGTGGTACGGCATCCAGACCTACCTGGCGTCCAGCGCGCTGGTGATCGTGGTGCTGCGTTTCTTCCCGGAACTGGCTGCCTATCAGAGCGTGACCTTTCTCGGCCTGTCATGGCTGGGCTGGTTCGGCTTTCTGGCTTTATGGGTCGTTCAGGCCGCGGTGTTCTGGACCGGCATGGAATCGATCAGACGCTTCATCGACTGGGCCGGCCCTGCGGTGTATGCCGTGATGTTCGCCCTCGCGGGCTGGATCGTCTGGCGCGCCGGCTGGGACAACATCAGCTTCACGTTGGCCGAGAAAGAACTGTCGGGCTGGGCCGCATTCGGCCAGGTGGTCATGGCCATCGCGCTGGTGGTCTCTTACTTCTCCGGGCCGACGCTGAATTTCGGCGATTTCAGCCGCTACTGCCGCAGCATGGCGGACGTGCGCCGTGGCAACTTCTGGGGCCTGCCGGTGAACTTCCTGGCATTCTCGCTGGTGACTGTCGTCATCGTTTCCGGCACGCTGCCGATCTTCGGTGAGATGATCCACGACCCGATTGCCACCGTGGCGCGCATCGACAACACCACTGCGGTATTGCTGGGTGCGTTCACCTTTGTCACCGCGACCATCGGCATCAACATCGTCGCCAATTTCGTGTCCCCGGCGTTTGACTTCGCCAACGTGGCACCGAGCCGCATCAGTTGGCGCGCAGGTGGCATGATCGCCGCCGTGGCCTCGATCTTCATCACGCCCTGGAACCTGTTCAACAACCCGGAAGTGATCCACTACACCCTGGACGTACTCGCCGCCTGCATCGGTCCGTTGTTCGGCATTCTGTTGGTCGACTATTACCTGATCAAGAAGCAGCAGATCGACGTCGATGCGCTGTTCAACGACACCCCGAGCGGTCGCTACTGGTACACCAACGGCGTGAACTGGGTCGCCGTGAAAGCACTGCTGCTCACTGCGCTGGTCGGCCTGTGCTTCACCTTCATTCCCTGGTTCAAGCCCATCGCCAACTTCGCCTGGTTCACTGGCTGCATTCTGGGCGGCGTACTGTATTACGGGCTGACCAAAGGCTCGCCGGTTCAGGCTGCGAATATGGCACCGACCGCCAGCCACGGCTGATCAAGGCTTCAACGAATACGAACAATGCCTGGCTCGCCCAGGCATTGTGCTTTTCCTGAAACGGTTTTTGTTACCAGAGCGCAATGTCATAGGTCAGGTACAGCCGGTTACTGTCGCGCCCCCGGGCGAAATCGGATCGATACACATAGTTGCGCAGCTTCACACCCAGCCCCTTGAGGGCACCGCCTTGCACCACGTAGGCAATCTCGGCGTCACGTTCCCACTCGCGCAACTGCGCCGGACCTGATTTCTCGTTATCCCCACGCAGGTAGCGCGTGGAAAACGTCAGGCCCGGCGCACCCAGGCGGGCGAAATCGTAACCGTAACTGACCATCCAGGTTTTCTCGTCTTCCTCAATGAACTTGCCAATGCCCACGTTACTGAACGAGTACACCGTCGCCCCGCTTATATAAGGCAGGCCGGCGTCGCCGCTCAATACCTGATAACCGGCCCCGACGCTGTGCCCGGCCAGCGCGTAGGTCAGCTGACCGCTGAGCATGTCGTTGTCGATCTTGCTGCTGCGCGCAGCACCAGCATCGACGCTGTGGAAATAACGCAGGTCGCTGGTCAGCACGCCGGATCCCAGCTTCAGGTCGTGCTGAATGGACGCAAACTGCTGGCGATAGAATTCTTCCAGCTCGCCATAGAAGTAGCTCAGACGAACGTTCTTGCCGAGCCGGTAGTCGCCGCCGACATAGGTAAAGTCCGCGCCCTTGCCGCTGAAACCATCAGGAACAATCGAGCGGCTGTCTGACGAGTCGCGCAACTTGAACTGATCCAGGCGCCCGCCCGTCAGGGTCAGGTTTTCAATGTCTGTGCTGGTGAACTGGGTGCCCTGATAGACCTGCGGTAACAGGCGCGCATCGTTGTAGACCAGGACCGGCGTTTTGGGCAGCAGCGAACCATATTTCACGGTGGTCTTGGCCAGACGTACCTTGGCAGCGGCACCCTGACTCGAAAACTCATCGGCCGCGCGGCCATCGCTGTGGACCGGCAACAAGCCGGTGCCGCTGCGCCCCTTGCCGGAATCAAGCTTGATGCCCAGCAAGCCGGAAGCATCGACGCCGAAACCCAGCACGCCCTGGGTGAACCCGGATTGATAATCCAGCAGCAACCCTTGCGCCCATTCGGTCCGCTCGCTCTTGGCCGTCAACGCAGCGCGCGTGCTCAGGCCATGTTCGTCACGGAAGTTCTCATTGAAGTAGACATTGCGCAGCTGCAGCTTCAATTTGCTGTCTTCGATGAAACCGTCCGCGCTCACCCAAGGGGCGACGCTCAACAGCAGTGAAGGCAAGGCGGTACGCTGGAAAAATGTGTTCATGCTCATGGCTCGTTCTTGTTATTGGAGGCGCAGCGATTCGCGCGCCCCGGTCGAGGGCGCGTGAATGCACAGGAAAGTTATGGGGTCAGACGAACAGACTGATGGCCCCCGTCAACAGGGCCAGCGCTGTGACCACCAGCGACGTGAGCACGGCCCATTTCAGGGTGGCTTTCTGGAAGTCACCGATGTCACGGTCGATCATGCCGACCAGCAACAGGGTCGACGCCACCAACGGACTCATCAGGTGCACCGGCTGGCCAAGAATCGAGGCGCGGGCGATTTCCAGCGGGCTGATGCCATAAGCCGCTGCGGCGTTGGCGAGAATCGGCACCACGCCGAAGTAATAGGCATCGTTGGACAGCACGAAGGTCAGCGGCATGCTGGTGATCGCCACCACCAGCGGAAACAGGTGGCCCCACTCCGGCGGAATCCAGCTGACCAGCGTTTGCGCCAGGGCATCAACCATCTTGGTGCCGGAAAAAATCCCGGCAAAGATGCCTGCGGCGAACACCAGCAAGACCACGGTCATGGCATTGCCTGAGTGGGCCAGAATCCGCTCTTTCTGAATGTCCAGTTGCGGGTAGTTGATCATCAGCGCCAGCACGAAGCCGATCAGAAACAGGATCGCCGAGTGCATCAGACCCATGACCAGCGCCACCATCACCACGATCACCAGCGCCAGGTTGACGTAGGCCAGTTTGGGCCGTTTGTGCGGCGTGTCGCCCAGAATGGCGTCGATGTAGCAACCGCCACCGCCGCTCTGCAGTTGCACATTGCCGATGCGCTTGCGCTCGCTGCGACCGAGCAGAAAGGCGGTGAACACCACCCACGCAGCCCCGCCGATCATGGTCGGCAGCAGCGGAATGAAATACTCGCCGGCATCCAGCCCTAGCGCGGCAATGGCCCGCGTGGCCGGTCCACCCCAGGGCGTCATGCCGCTCATGATGCTCAGCGACAGCATCGAGATGATGCCCAGAATCATCGGGTTCATGCCGATGCGCTTGTACAGCGGCAGCATCGCCGCGCAGGTGATCATGTAGGTGGTGGTGCCATCGCCGTCCAGTGCGACAGTCAGCGACAGCAACGCGGTGCCGACGGCGATTTTCATCGGGTCGCCGTTGACGCGTTTGAGGATCTTGCGAATCAGCGGATCGAACAGACCGGCGTCGATCATCAGCCCGAAAAACAGAATCGCGAACAGCAGCAGTGCGGCAGACGGGGCGACCATTTTCAGGCCGTCGAGCATCATCTTGCCAGTGGTGCCGCCGAAACCGCCCAGCACCGCGAAGACCACAGGCACCAGGGTCAGCGCGACGATGGGCGACAGGCGTTTGGACATGATCAGGTAGGTGAAGACCACCACCATGGCTAGGCCGAGGAAGGCAAGCATCGGAATATTCTCTTGTTGTTATGGATGAACGACGCGCACGGCAAGGCCTGTCGAGCCTCGCGATGGCGAGGCCCGAAGGCAGATGATACGTGTCGGTCGAAGGTTGTTGAGGCCGGATCAGCTCCGTTCGGCGACCTGCGGCGTGTCCCATTCCGGGGCAGGCCGTTTGGCTGTCGATCGGTTGTCGAGTTGCTGCATCAGCACCTGACGGTCACAGGCGTTCTCCGACAGCGAGATCGCCACAGTTGCCACCGCGTTGCTGGCCAGACTGGTCAGCGCGCGGGCTTCGGACATGAACCGATCGACGCCGATCAGCAAGGCCAGGCCAGCGAGCGGAATGTCATGGATCACGGTCAGGGTCGAGGCCAGTGCAACGAAGCCGCTGCCGGTCACGCCTGCCGCACCTTTGGAGGACAGCAGCATGATCGCCAGCATGGTCAGGGTCTGGGTCATGCTCAGTTCGATGTTGCAGGCCTGGGCGATGAACACCGCCGCCAGCGACAGGTAGATCGCCGTGCCGTCCAGGTTGAAGGAATAACCGGTTGGCAGCACCAGACCGACAACACCTTTCTTGCAACCCAGCGCCTGCAGTTTTTCCAGCATGCGTGGCATGACCGGTTCCGTGGACGAGGTGCCCAGCACCACCAGAAACTCTTCGCGGAAGTAGCGCAGCAGTTTCCAGAGACTGAAGCCGTTGGCCCGGCAAATGCTGCCCAGCACCACAAACACGAAGAAACCGCAGGCGATGTACAGGGTCATGATCAGCTTGGCGAGTGAGCCCAGCGAAGTGATGCCGTATTGGCCGACGGTGAACGCCAGCGCGCCGAACGCGCCAATCGGGGCGAAGCGCATGAGGTAGGAAAATATCTTGAAGACCATGTGCGAAGCCGATTCCAGCACATTCAGCACCGGCTTGCCGCGCTCGCCCAGCGACGACAGGGCAAAGCCCGACAGCACCGCGATGAACAACACTGGCAATACTTCACCCTTGTTGAGCGCCCCCACGAAGGTCTCGGGGATGATGTGCATGAAGAAGTCCACGACACCGAGCTTGGCCGCCGACTCGGTGTACTGGGAAAGGCCTGCCGTACTGAGCTTTGTCGGATCGATGTTCATGCCGGTTCCGGGCTGGAACACGTAGACCGCGACCAGTCCGATAATCAGGCTGACCACGGTCAGCCCCAGAAACAGCAGCAGCGTCTTGCTCATCAGGCGACCGAGCGACTGTTTGTCACTCATCCCGGCAATGCCGATGACGATGGTGCAGAACACCACCGGAGCGATCATCATCTTGATCAGCTTGATGAATGCATCGCCCAGCGGTTTGAGGGCGACGGCCTGCTGCGCCCAGAAGTGTCCGACCAGGACCCCGAGGATCACGGCGCAGATGATCTGGAAATACAGTGATTTTGCGATTTTCATGAGGCATCACCCATTATTGGAGTTGTTCTGATGCGGATTTGATAATCAGGTCAGGCGGCTTAGCCCGCAAGTCGCTGAGCGAGTGGCGCGTACACTTCGCCGGAAAACAGTCGGCGCGCCGTGCGCACCACCGAAGCCCGGATGGTCTGCCGGTCTGGTCCGACGTAGCTCATCGCAACGTCGATGGCCCCGCTCGGGTGTTCGATTCGTACCTGCTGCAAGCGCTCGTTGCCGCCGGTGCCAAGCAACTGCGCGACCACCGTGGCGTCACTCACGCAAGCCGTTGCCAGACCGATCGAGCCAGTAATGGCCAGCGCCTTGTGGCAGTTGTGCGGCATGAAGTAACGAACCTTGAGCGTACCGCCTGCGCTGGGCAGTGAAACCAGCACCGGCTTGGGGATCACTTTGTCGCTGACATCACCCAGCCCCATCGCCGCACCGGCCTTGAGCCGCAGCGCTTCCAGCTTGCGCAGGAAGTCAGTGTCGGCATCCAGTTCGGCAGGGCTTTCATCGCCGCGCTTGCCCAGCAGCGTCGCTTCGATGATGACCATCGGCATTGCCATGTCGATGCAGGTTACTGGCACGCCATCGAAGACATCGGTCTGTTGGCCGGTCGGGAACAGCTTGCCGGTCTTGCTGCCCGCCGCGTCGAGAAAGGTCAGTTGCACAGGTGCCGCAGAACCAGGCACGCCATCGATCTGCGTGTCGCCGTCATAACTGACCTGACCGCCCGGCGTGTTGACGTCGGCGCAGACGAACGTGCCGGTGTTGAGGTTGCGAATCCGCACCTGGGTGACATCGCCGGTCGCCGCCACCAGTCCGTGCTCGACCGCGAACGGCCCGACGGCGCAGAGCATGTTGCCGCAATTGGGCGCCGTGTCGACACGGCGCTGGGACACCATAACCTGCACGAACAGATAATCGACGTCGGCGTCGGCGTGCGGAGAAGGACTGACAATCGCGACCTTGCTGGTCTGCGGACTGCCGCCGCCAATACCGTCGATTTCCAGTTCATGCCCCGAGCCCATGACGGCCAGCAGCAGTTCGTCACGTTCAGCCGTGCAAACGGGTAGATCACTGGCGAGGAACACCGGCCCCTTCGAGGTGCCGCCGCGCATGAGGACGCAGGGAATCGGTTGCATAAAGTCTGACTCTTGGTGATCAATTGGGAGCATTGATGCGTTGAAAGCAAGAGTCACACGGATGTTTATGTTTTATCCAATGCAAAGATCGTAGCCATTATTCCACTTAACGAAATAATGTAAGCTCGGCACATTGTCCTTTCATGCTCGGCAGCGGGGAATAAATCTTGGAATACGAACTGCAGGATATCCGATCTTTTGTGAAGATCGCCGAACTTGGCAGCTTTCACGAAGCTGCCGATGTGCTGCACATTTCGCAACCAGCGCTCACCCGACGCATCAAGAAACTGGAACAGGGCCTGGGCACTTCGTTGCTGGATCGCACCACGCGACGGGTGAGTCTGACGAGCGTAGGCCGGGATTTCTTTCCCAAGGCGCGACGGCTGCTGGATGATTTCGAGGATTCGATTCTCAATATCCGTGAACTGGCCGAACGTCAGATCGGTCAGGTCACCCTCGCCTGCATCCCGACGGCCGCATTCTATTTTCTGCCCAGCGTGATACGGCTGTACAACGAACGTTATCCACAGATCCGCATCCGCCTGCTCGACCTGAGTGCCAACGAAGGTCTGGAAGCGGTGCTGCGGGGCGAGGCGGATTTCGGCATCAACATGATGAGCGGGCAGCATCCGGACATTGAGTTCGTGCCGCTGGTGAAAGAGCAGTTCGTGCTGGCGTGCCGACGTGATCATGAACTGGCCCAGCGCGAATCCGTGGCCTGGATCGAGCTGAGCGAGTATCGGCTGATCGGTGTAGGACGCTTGAGTGGTAACCGGATGATCCTCGACCATGCATTGGCCGGATTGAGCTGGCGTCCTAAGTGGTTCTACGAGGTGCAGCATTTGTCCACGTCGCTGGGGATGGTCGAGGCAGGTCTCGGCATCTCGGCGATGCCCAGCCTGGCAATGCCGGCCGACGATCATCCGACGCTGGTGAGCGTTCCGCTGGTTGACCCGGTTGTGATCAGAACCTTGGGGCTCGTCTCGAGGCGCGGCGCATCCCTGTCCCCTGCTGCCGAGAAGTTTGTAGCGATGTTGCTGGAGCAGTGGCCGCAATAGCGGCTGGCGAACTATGAATAAGTCGCCGAGGGGCGAAAAGGTGACTTGAGCCACGCGCTTGGCTCACTGAATCCGCAGTCTGTGCCATTTGTGACGCGGAGCGTCACGGGCGGCATGCCCACTTCAGAGCGATGGGCACGATCAGTGTTGAGGCAGACTGGCGATACGTTGCCTGACAGCGGGCTGCCTTCAGATACTCGATCATCCTGTAGATACTTCAATGCGCAAACAGCAACCGGCATTCAAGACCCGGAGTGCTGTCGACGAAGGCGATATCGTCTGTGAGCTGCCGGACCAGTGAGCGGATGATGTGCTTTTAACATCACCTTGGTCGGCGATTTATGGAATGATCGCGTGTCAGTGATGCTCACGTCAGACCCTGTGGCCGCAAAAGTTTTCGAATTGCACAACTTCTGCTCAGCAAAACTGCCTGATGAATAAGGCCTTGCAAACCAAGCGCGTAAACGAGTCGACCGTATGGATAATGATGCGCCTGACATGAGGCCAATACATTCAGAACAATCGGGTTCTTCAACTGAAGAAAACTTCGAGCAGATGCAGCTGGCACTGGACTCGGGCGCCGTCGTGGGCACCTGGATCTGGGACGTGCCCGGCGATCTGCTGGTGGCTGACGAGCGCTTTGCCCGCACCTTCGGATTACCCAGGCAAACTTGCCGTGAAGGCCTGCCGCTCGAGTGCGTGATGACCTCCATCCACCCTGACGACGTTATCAGGGTCGGGGACGCCATCAAGGACATCCTGAACAGCGGCGACATCTTCCGTTGCGAGTACCGGGTCAAGCACAAGGATGGCGGTTATCGCTGGGTGGAAGCCAACAGTCGTATAGAACGCGACTCAGAGGGCCAGGCCGTACGCTGCCCCGGCGTACTGCTGGATATCGAAGCACGCCGCGCCGCCGAACAGGAGCGGGACCGTCTGACCTCGCTGCTGCGTATCTTCACCGCAGCGGTTCCCGGCGTTGTCTACGCCAAGGATCTGGAAGGCCGGATGCTGGTCGCCAATCGCGGCACGGAAACGCTGATCGGCAAGCCGCCGGAATTCTTCATCGGCAAGACCGACATGGACTTTCTGGAGGACAAGGATCAGGCGCGGATCATCATGCAGACCGACCGCCGGATCATGGACGGCAACACCAGCGAGCAGATCGAGGAGCAGGTCAACCTGCCCGATGGCTCGGCCGCCACGTTCCTGTCCACCAAGGCCCCGCTGCTCAACGACGACGGGGAAGTCATCGGCCTGATTGGCTCGTCCATCGATGTGACGGCCAGAAAGCAGGCCGAAGTGGCCGTCAAGGAACTCAATCAGACGCTGGAACAACGCATCGAGCAGGCCATTCACGAACGTGAACAGATCGAAGATGCCTTGCGGCACGCCCAGAAGATGGACGCCGTGGGACAACTCACCGGCGGCATCGCCCACGACTTCAATAACCTGCTGGCCGGCATCTCGGGCAGTCTGGAAATGATCCAGACCCGCATGGCCCAGGGACGTCTGGCCGATGTGGACAAATATGTGAGCGTGGCTCAGGGTGCCGTTCGACGAGCCGCATCATTGACGCATCGTCTGCTGGCCTTTTCCCGACGCCAGACGCTGTCCCCTGAAGTCACCAACGTGAACACCCTCATTCACGGCATGGAAGAACTCATTGGCCGTACAGTCGGCCCGTCCATCGAGCTTCAAGTCGTTGCAGGAGACAACGTCTGGCCGGCGCTGATCGACCATGCGCAGCTGGAAAATTCCCTGCTCAACCTGTGCCTGAACGCACGGGATGCCATGCCCAACGGCGGCCGAATCATCATCGAGACTTCCAACGCTTCGCTGGATGAATGCATCGACCCGGACCACGGCATCACGGCTGGCGATCATCTGAGTATTCGCGTGACGGACACCGGCACCGGCATGAGTCCGGAGACCGTGGCCAAGGCATTCGAGCCGTTCTTCACCACCAAGCCGATTGGTGCGGGAACCGGCCTGGGTCTGTCGATGGTGTATGGCTTCGTAAGGCAGTCGGGCGGCCAGATCAAGGTCGAGTCGGTCGAAGGCCAGGGCACGACCATCGTGATGCACCTGCCTCGTCACCTTCCCGATGCGCAGCAGGAAACCACTGACAAGAGCAGTGACGAAACGCCGCTGCCCCACCACGGTGAGACGGTGCTGGTGGTCGACGACGAACCGTCGGTGCGAATGCTGGTCGTCGAGGTGCTTTCAACAGAAGGCTATCACGCGCTGGAAGCGGCCGATGCGCAGGCGGGCCTGGAGATTTTGCAGTCGGACATACACATCGACCTGCTGATCAGCGATGTCGGCCTGCCCGGTGGCATGAACGGCCGGGAAATGGCCGACGCCGCACGCACGAAACGCCCCGCCCTGCCCACGCTGTTCATCACTGGTTACGCCGAGACCTCGGCACTGGACGGCTGCCACCTGCAACCGAAGACGCAGATACTGACCAAGCCGTTCGGGCTGGAAGTGCTGGCATCCAGGATCAAGGAACTGATCAGCGAACGCAGCCAGGAGCAGGGTCAGCCACGCGCCTTCAAGTGAAGCATGGGGTAATGCTCATAGTGGCCTACCCTCTGCTTGACGACGGGGTCCTGTGACGTGAAGTCGCCGATCTCCTGATCATCGTTGATCTGATACAGCGAGACGCCGTAACCACCCTGCTCGTCCATGACTGGCCCGTGCGCGACAATCACATCCTTATCGAGCAGCTCGTTCAGATAAGCCCCGTGTTGCGCCATCAAAGCGCGTTCGATATCGGTCATCGTGGCGAGAAAGTCCGCGCGGGGCGGAAGGTATTTGCACAAATAGAACTTCATGAGCGATCACCTGCAAGATAGAAGGAATAGCGTCCGTGGCGTCCAGACTATCGAGCCGAGGCCACGCTTTTCAGGATCGAGCTTTCGAACATTTTAGGAGCATGATGCTGTAGAAACACGATCATTCCTGACATCTTGCCGACCGGATTGCGCAATGGCGGCCTGCGTGTACCCATTAGCCCGATGATTTTCTCCACCACTGCGTCAGGTGCTTCTGCCTCGTTCAAACCCTTTTGGGTAACGGCATCTACTCGGCCTCTGTACTGATCGTATGCCGCGATCCGCTGGCCTTTCGAAGCCACGGCATTGAGCCCAAGCTTTGTCTTGAACCAGACAGGCTCGACCATGCTCACCCTGATATCGAACGGGTCCAGCTCGAAGCGCAGCGACTTGAAGTAGCCTTCGACCGCGTGCTTGGACGCCGAGTAGTAGGACAGGTTGGGCGGCCCTATCAGGCCGACAATCGAGCTGACCGTGATGATCTGACTGCCCTTCTTCTCGCGCATGAACGGCAGCAACGCATTCGTCACCTTGACCGTGCCCCAGAAGTTGGTTTCGAACTGCTCCCGCGCGGCCTCGACAGGGGTTTCTTCGGCAATACCGGTCAGCATGTAACCGGCGTTATTGATCAGCACATCGACGCGCGGAATGTTCGTGAACAACTGCTCCAAAAAGAATTGGATGGACGCGTCATCGGTGACATCAAGACGCAGCAATTTGAAGGGGAAACGACCCGCGTGGTTCTGGGGATGACGGCTGGTGCCGATCACCTCGAAGCCTTGATCGTGAAGCCGGGTCGCGAGCAGCAGCCCAAAGCCTGAGGATGCGCCGGTAATCAACACTGTCTTTTTCATCTGAATGCCCTGAAGAGTCGCATGTGTGCCCGTTGTAAGGCTGCTCGGCGGGCTGTGACATCGAAGCGGTCCTGATGAGTCATCAAGTGCCCGACACATTTGCCCGTGACACCAGATTGCTCGTGCACCGGCCTTTTGACACTCGCGCAACGCGCCAGAATGACTGCCCAACGCGCCAATCTTCAGCGCGCCGCCTTGGCGTCATCGGCTATGGTGATGGCACGATCGGCTACCTAGACTGCCCTGCAACGTGCAGACATTTGAGTGAAAAGCCCATGAACGGCAAACGCAGCTCGGCGCTGGAATATTCGGTTTGGCCAGGATGGCGACTTCTGATGCAGGACGCTGGCGTGACCGCGCCTCCGGTACTGCGACGCGCGCAGTTGCCGGGTGACCTGTTCGCACGTCGCAGCGTGCGCCTGAATTCGGCCGAGTTCTTTCGGTTGTGGGAAGCCATCGAGGCCGAAGCCCAATCCCTGCAACCCACGGTTCCAACGCCCCTGCAGATCGCACGGGTCATGTCCGCGGACTGGTTCGATCCGGAATTGTTTGCCGCCCTGTGCAGCGCAAACATGAGAGCGGCCATGGAGCGCCTCGCCACCTACATACGGCTGATCGCACCGATGGCCATCCGCATGGTGCGCAACGATGAACACACCACCATCACGCTGGACTTCCTGACCGCTTCGCAGCCGCCACCGGCCGTGTTTCTGATTTTCAAGATGGTGCTGTTTGTGCAACTGGCACGGCTGGCCACTCGCACCCAGGTCAATCCGCTGCAGATCAGCTGGCCATTGCCGGACGATTTCGAGAAAGATTCAGACCTCTATGCAGCGTTTTTTGGCATCCCGGTCACGCACAGCGCCGTCACGATGCTGGTACTGGACAACGCCGACATGGATCGCCCGTTTCTGACCGAAAATCACAGAATGTGGCTGTTCTTCGAGCCCGACCTGCGCCAGCGCCTTTCGGATCTGGACAGAACCTGCGGCATGCTGGAACGGGTACGCAGCGCATTGCTGGAGAGCCTGCCGGCCGGGGAGGTCTCGATGCAGGCGGTCGGTCGCAAGCTGGGCGTGAGCACCCGCACCCTGCAGCGCAGGTTGCAAAGCGAAGGCACTACGTTTCAACAGAGACTCGACACCCTGCGTGAGTCGCTGGCCCACCATTACCTGCGCAACACGGCCATGTCGAGTGCGGAAATTTCGTTCCTGCTGGGGTTCGAAGACCCCAACTCGTTTGCCAGGGCCTTTCAGGCCTGGACAGGGAAAACGCCGGGTGCGGTTCGCAACGAGAAGGCTGCCGACGAGATCGATTACGAAGCGGGTTTGACGGTCTCGAAGCCCGGTCGGCGATAAATCAACGGACGTCTTCGACGTAGCGCTGGCAAACCTTCCCGAGTCGATAGCGGAGCCTGGCCTTATCGTTTAAGTCCGTTTTAGAACGCGAAACACGGGTATTGCAGCCAACCGGCAGCCCTCAGAAACCCTTCAGAAACTCCTACCAGAATCCGCTTTAAACCCTAAAAACAGAATGATCACTCTGTTTTAAAAAATGGTTATTTATTGCACTGAATTCTACTTTATGGATACTTTATTGATATTTATTAACTATTTAAGCAAATAAATCTCAATAAAATTATCTTTCAAACAATATAACTATTGAAATTTTTTAATATTCAACACAAAAACAGCGTCTTTTCTTTGCCGCCCGAGAACTTTATCCCCACACTGCGGCCTTAATGCTCGCCGTCGGCCCCCTACCCCCGTCCGACACACACTTATAGCCAACACACTCTATCTGGAGATTTCCCGATGGCCAGACGCTTGCTGCCTGTCGCCGCCGCTTTACTGACGTGCCTGATCAACTTCCCCGCTTCGGCTGCGGACCATCAGCCCCCCTCGCCCGCAACATCCGATGCGCTACGTGCGCAGGTCGATGCCAAGCGCCAGCACCTCACCGGTACTGACGCCGTGACCCAAAAGCAACCGACTGGCGAACAAGCCGTGCTGGACGCCCCTGTCGATACCGCAGATGCCCCTGTCGTGGATGAAAAAAAGCCGTGAGCGCTGCGTTGATTCGACCATCACTCAAGCCACTATCCGAGGAGTAGTACCGTGTCCATGATCAAACAAGGCCTGAGCCTGAGCGTTCTAGCGCTGAGCGTTGCCCAGGCAAGTGCGCTGTTTGCCGCCACCCCCATGACCGGCAACGAAGTAGAAGCGCGCGTCGGCGCAATGCTGGACAATATGACGCAATCGGAGAAGATCAATTTCTCTCGCGTCGACGACGGACGAATGATCCCCAAGCTGGACAAGTTCGGCCTGCAAGGCACTGTGGCCTATGACTCGTCGATGGGCGTTCTGGTCGGCGGCAAGACGTTCGGCGCGCAGTACCCGTCGCCGTCGGCTCTGGCTGCGACCTGGAGCATCAACCGGGCCAAGGAATTCGGTCTGGCGATCGGCTACGAAACCCGTATCGCAGGCGGCCAGCAGATGCTGTCTCCGGCCATCAACCTGTACCGCACGCCGTTCAACGGACGCTCCGCCGAGTACATGAGTGGCGAGGATCCCTTCCTTGGCGCGGTGCTGGCACCTGCGGTCACCAATGGTATTCAGGTGCAGGGCGTGCAGGCCG
Source organism: Pseudomonas viridiflava (assembly GCF_900184295.1). NCBI lineage: Bacteria > Pseudomonadati > Pseudomonadota > Gammaproteobacteria > Pseudomonadales > Pseudomonadaceae > Pseudomonas > Pseudomonas viridiflava. Next base: position 1,774,320 of record NZ_LT855380.1, on the reverse strand, counting down.
CCGCCAAGCATTACCTGATGAACGAACAGGAAGCCAACCGGCATTATCTGGACGTGAAGATCGACGAGCGCGCCATGCAGGAGCTGTATCTGCCGGGCTTCGAGTCGCTGGTAAAGAACGCCAACATCGCCTCGGTCATGTGCGGCTACAACAAGATCAACGGCGAGTATGCCTGCGAGAATCACCACCTGATCACCGACATTCTGAAAGGCCAGTGGGGCTTTCAGGGCAATGTCATGAGCGACTTCAACTCGGTTCAGGACGCGTTCAAAGGCGCTTGGGCAGGCACTGACATCGACATGCCGAGCGGCCTGCAGTTTACCGAAGCCAAACTGCTGCCTTACGTCTGGAATGGCCAGTTGCACCAGAACGTGATCGACGACAAGGTCCGCCGCAACCTCAGGGCGCTGGTGAGCTACGGCTTCGACAAGGGCATCAACAAGGCGCAGCCATTGGTGCATCGCGAATACGGTCAGGTCGCTGCGCTGAACGTGGCCCGGGAATCCATCGTGCTGCTGCGCAACGAACCGGTGGATGGACAGAAGCCGCTGCTGCCGCTAGCGAAAAATGCGAAAATTGCCGTCATCGGCGATCTGGCCGTTCAGCCACCGACGTCGCCGTTCGGGACCGCCTACTCCGTTCCGAGCAGCTACGTCACCGAGCTCAGTGGCCTGAAGCAACTGGCGTCGAACACGACCAATGTCGACTACATCAGCCAGATGAGCCTGAACCCGAAGTCCTCGGTCTGGTATCAGCCGGGCAGTGACAAACAGGCCATCAGCAACACAGGCGTCAAGGCCGAGTACTACGGCAACACGAACCTGTCCGGCGATCCGGTCGCCACGCGCATCGAGCCGGGCGTCAATCTGGACTGGATCACCAGCAGCAACGCGACCGATAACGGCACCAGCACCGTCAGCGGTTTCAACCCGGCAGCAGGCGCGTTCTCCGCCCGTTTCACCGGCAAGATCAAACCAACGATCACCGGCCCGCATGTGTTCAAGGTCCGGGCCGACGGCGCATACAAGCTGTGGATCAACGATGAGTTGGTGGCCGAAGACGAAGGCGGTCAGGTCTCGTTCGACCTGATTCCGGTCGTGCCTCGCACCGTCAAGACCGCCAGCCTGAAAGCCGGTAGCGAGTACAACGTGCGCCTGGAATATCGCCGACTCAAAGGCAACTTCACACCGGTGCTGGGCGGCATGAATGGCGTTCAGATGAGCTGGGCGTCGCTGCGTCCGCCGAAAAACCTGGCCGACTACGATGCCGTGGTCGTCGCCGCAGGCAGCAACTTCGAATACGAAGGCGAATCCCTCGACCATCCGTTCGAACTGCCACAGTTCCAGTCGGAACTGATCAGCTTCGTGCAGAAGGCCAATCCGAAAACCATCGTGGTGATGCACGGCGGTGGCGGCATGGACATGCAGCCGTGGGCCAACAAGGTTGCAGCGTCGTTGCACGCCTGGTTCCCCGGCCAGCAAGGCGGTCAGGCACTGGCTGAAATCCTGTTCGGCAAGGTCAACCCGTCCGGCAAGCTGCCGATCACCCTGGACAAGAAGGCCGAGGACAACCCGAGCTACGCCTCGTACAAGGATCCTGTGCCGTACTATTTCAGCAGTGCCAACCCGCCCACTGAAATGACCTACAGCGAGGGCTTGTATCTGGGCTATCGCGGTTACGACAAGAAGCACACCAAACCGCTGTATCCGTTTGGTTTCGGTCTGTCTTACACGACGTATGAGTACAGCGACCTGAAACTGTCGAGCAACGTGCTGGCGCCCGGTTCGACCATCAACGCGACGTTCACGATCACCAACACCGGTGACAAGGCCGGGTTCGAAGTCGCTCAGTTGTACGTGCAACCATCGAAGCCACAGGTTGATCGTCCGGAGAAGGAACTCAAAGGTTTCTCCAAGATTTACCTGAAGCCGGGCGAAAGCAAGACCGTCACCATTGCGCTGGACTCGCGTTCGTTCGCTTACTACTCGCCGGATTCGGTGAGCTGGAATGTGGACCCTGGCAAGTTCAAGGTGCTGGTCGGCAAGGACTCGGAAAACCTGGCTCTGAATCGCACCGTCGTCGCGCTCTACCCGGAGCAACTGACCACGCGTGATTCCAACCCTCTCCCCGTTCCGCTGCGCAAGGCCGTACAGGTCAAGCCGGAACAGGCTTACTGACAGGCAGCAATCGGTGGTCTTCGCGACCACCGATTGCCAACCTGCTGCACAGCATCTTCTCTACTGGCGTACCCGCAGGTCCGACACCATTCGGTCGAGGAACCGGTTGAATGCGCCTTCGATGTCCACGTCGGCACGTGAACGAAGCCATTGGATCTGCATCCCGTCCATCATCGACGCCAGCTCGATGCTGACCTGTTTCACGTCGATATCCTCACGCACTTCGCCCGCCTGCACCAGCAGCTTCAACTGCGCCTGCAGATGGCTGTGGACGATATGAGAACGCTCGCAGAACCATCGATGCGCCGGATGAGTAACTGACAGGCTTTCGGTGTTGATGATCATCAGCGCCTGACTGACAGACGCATCTTCAATGCTGAATCGCATGATGAACCGCAGAAACGCGACAAAGCCTTCCAGCGTTGCCACCTGTTCGGCGTCCTGCAACCGTGTCGAGATGTACTGATCCCGATGGTCGAGCACCGCTTGCAGCAACGCCAGTTTGTTGGGGAAATGGTGAAGCAATCCGACCTGGGAAATACCCGCCACCTTGGCGATGTTCGACAGCGACGCACCGGCAAAGCCATCGCGGGCAAAGATCACCAGCGCTGCCTTGATGATATCGACCTTACGCAAATCCCCTTTCGGGATGCGACGACGTTTGGCGGCTGGCGCTGCGGCGGGATCGGGCACGTTTTCGGACATGATGAATTCGTTTACTTCACGTTTGAGTCGGCAGAAGCATACAGGCACAGCAACCCGTGCGCATGTGCACGAGAGTGTGCGGCTTAAGGCTCGCCATCCCAATAGTCCACATTCAGATCGACCCGCTGTCTGGCCACGAAAGCAGCGCCTTCACCGGACGCCATGGCCTGGTACTTGCCGGAGTCGGGGTACTCGCAGATCTCGGGTTTTTCACGGGTGCTGATCGACAGGTATTTCAGAGGTGCTGACGAGGTATTGATGATCTGGTGAGGGTACTGCGGCCCTGGCGGGATGAAGATCACATCGCCAGTCCTGATGGGCAGCATCTGGTCTGCAACCCGCAGGCTGCCTTCACCTTCAATGACGACGAACATTTCCTCCTGCGCATGATGAAAATGATAAGGGCAGGAGCGCTTGCCCGGCGCAACGATATCGATGGAGGCGCCCAACTTGCTGGCGGCCGTTCCCGTTGCCAACTGCCCTGCCAGACTTTCATACAACGGGTCGCGAACCTGCTTTTCAAGCGAGACCTCATTGATGTTGCGGATCAGGCGGGAAGCCAGTTCAAGCGAGGTGTCATGTGTCATTGCTGCACAGCCCGAGACAGTCGAGAAGTAGTCATCTTAGACCATCAAGTTACCGAGCATCTGTCAACTTTATGCCGTCAAAATATCAACTTTCGTCTTTTAAAGCGTTATAAATTACGACCAAAATCCAAATAAAAAATATTTAAAAACAGAGAGTTAATAAAATTATTTCACAATATTTCGAATAGTTAACGCTCGCCCCTCAAGTTCACCAAGGCACAGTCGAAACCATGATATCTAAATGGCATCACTTAAAAATTTTGAACACTGCCGCTCTTCTCACAAAAAAATCATCGGACTGCCAGGGAGGCAAGTTTCAGGACTGACACCATGCTCAACAAGCTCAGCATTTCGCAGAAGCTTTACTTCAGCTTTATCGCTATCGTCGTGCTTATCGCCGTTCTGGTGGCCAGTGCCTACAGGGGATTCGAGGAGGTTGAGGACGCTACCAACAGTAACGTGCACACCTACAAAGTCCTCAGCGAAGCGCAACTGGCTCTGGAACAACTGATCAATATCGAGACCGGCATGCGCGGCTTTGTCATTGCCTCGAAAGATGCGTTTCTCGAGCCGCTTGTCATGGGTGAAAAACGCTTCACCGAAGAGCTGGATATGCTCAAACAGCTGACGGCCGATAATCCTGAACAACAGCGACGCCTCGCTTCTCTGGGAGACACCTACAAGCGCTGGCTTGAAGATGACGTCAACGCCATCGTTGCCATGCGCAGGGATCTGACCGCGCGCAATCTGCCTGATGATGAACTGGACAAGCGCATCACCTCCGGTGCCGACAAAGCCAAGATGGACAGCATGCGTGCAACCCTGGCCGAAATCAGCGCCGCGGAAAACGTGCTGCTGGTCGTCAGAACCCAGAACATGGTCGACGCCAAGCACTTCGCACTGCTGGTTCTGATATGCGGCGGCATTGCGGCCGCGCTCCTTTCCGCGATTTTGGCAACGGTACTGGGCCGCAGCACCACAGCACGCCTGCAATTGGCCATCGACGCCGCCACAGCGATTGCCGATGGCAGGCTGGACACGGTCATCGACACCAGCAGCCATGACGAATTGCCCAAAGCCTTCGACCGGATGCAGAAGCGCCTGCGCGAGATGATTCAACAGATCAGCCAGGCATCGAATCAATTGGTGGTGTCCGTACAGCAGATTTCCGGTGCTTCCGAACAACTGTCCGGCGCCATCCAGGAGCAGTCCACCTCGGCTTCGATGATGGCCGCCACCATCGAAGAGCTGACCGTCAGCATTCACCATGTTTCCGAAAACGCCGACGAAGCCCATCAGATCGCCAGCCGTTCGGGTGAGCAATCCAAAGAGGGTGCGCAGGTCATCGAAAATACGCTGTCGAGCATGAACGGCATTGCCAGGACCGTGCAGCATTCATCGACGCAGGTTTCAGGCCTGGGCCAGCACTCCGAGCATATTTCATCGATCATCAGCGTGATTCAGGGCATCGCCGATCAGACCAACCTGCTGGCGCTCAATGCCGCCATCGAAGCTGCACGGGCTGGCGAACAGGGACGCGGGTTTGCCGTCGTGGCCGACGAGGTGCGCCTGCTGGCACAGAACACAGGCAAATCGACCAAAGAGATTGCCGGCATGATCGAGAAAATCCAGGCCGGCGTCAGAGAGACCGTCGAGAGCATGCGCAGCGGCGTGCTGGAAGTTAACAACGGCGTGGAAATGGCAGGCAATGCAGGTCAGGCGATCATCGAAATCCGCGACAGCTCCAGCAAGGTTTTGCATGTGGTGGACCAGATATCCTTTGCCTTGCGCGAGCAAACCGTCGCCAGCCAGGATGTCGCTCGCAGCGTGGAGCGTTCCGCACAAATGGCAGAACAGAACAACATGTCCGTTCAGGAATTGCTCAAGACCAGCGGTGGATTGAAAAATCTCGCGACCAGTCTGCAGCAGGAAGTGGGCAGGTTCAGGCTGTAAGACTGATTGCCGAAAAAGTGCTGAACTCTGCTTCTGCCCGGAGGGGGTAGGAGCTCTCGCAGGTTACGACGACAGCGATGGGCTGCGCAGCGGGCCCAGGTTACATCTGACATACCGTGTGTGCAGGTCTTGCTGCCGGTTCCCGGCAGATCGCCGGCAAGCCGCCTCCCATAGTCCGGGGTTTGCTGCGCGACAGCGCTGAGTCGGAAATGGGCGAGGTCTCTTCCCAAAACTTCGCCGAGCCAGTCAGCGGTTTTTGCCCGATCAGGACATCACGTGTCTTCAGCTGGATTTCGTGCCTGACTCCCGCGCAACACGACCACGCCCAGCGGACCTGACCGGCACGCTGGCACCATGTTCCTGCCACCAGATCGTCAGCGCTTCCATGGTCGGTCCCAGCCCGCGGGCCTTTTCGGTGATTTCATATTCCACGCGCGGCGGCACTTCGGCGAACACGGTGCGCGTCAACAGCCCGTCTGCCTCAAGCTCGCGCAGTTGCGCGGTCAGCATGTGTTGGGTGATGCCGGGAATGGCCTTGCGCAGTTCGCCAAAACGATAGACGCGCTGATTGATCAGCCACATGATTTCCAGCTTCCATTTGCCTGACAGCAATGAGAATGCGCGGCGCATTTCTTCATGCATGTTCAAATGGGCGCTGGTATTAGTCAGGTTTTCCATACTAATCCACCTTATTTCATCCTACTTGTCAGTTTTCATACGAGTCTACATTCTCGCCGTCTGTCGAATACAAACAATAGCGAGAACCTTATGACTCTCTACGTTTACTGGACCAGCACCGCCCTGCTGTCGCTGCTGTATTTCGCGTCGGCGCTCATGTACGTCACAAAACAAACCTATGTACGTGAAGCCCAGGCTGAACTGGGCTATTCAGCCACGGGACTTATCCCCTTCATGATCGCGGTAAAAGTGCTCGGCCCTGCGGTAATTCTGTCGCGCTTCAACGTGGCACTCAGTGACCTTGCCTACGCAGGCATCCTTTATCACTTGATCCTGTCCGCCATGGCTCACTTGAACGTGCGCAAACCCAAGGGCGCCATTCCGGCGGCGATGGGCCTGGTGTTTCTGGCGATATCGTTCATGACACAAAATGACGCTCGCCAACTTGCATCGCCTTACGCATCCGCTTCAACCTTCTTTCAAACAACATTCAGCCATTGAGCTGAACACTCGGCAAGGCCCACAACTGCGACGATTCGCCACACGCGACCGATGCTTGCAAAGCAGCGGCGGTGATAGAGTTGCGCCCCATGAAAATAACCCGTGATGAAAGGTCGCTTATTGCATGGACGCTCTACGCCAGCGTCCTGCTGAGCCTTTTCTTCTGCGGTTTGCATCACGGACAAATGAGCGGTCTGGCACTCAGCGGCCTGAACGGGGGTTACTGTTCGCTGGATGGCTCAGACAGCGCGGGCCTGGACGCCAGCGAGTCTGATCAGAAGCAGCACGCACTCCCCCAACTGTCCTGCCCGGTGTGTTCCTCCTTCACTGTGCTGACGGCCAGCCACGCCTGCGACTGGATGCTGAATCTGGCTCCGGCAAAAAGCATTTCACCGATCACCGTCCGCTCCTGGGCGCAGCCGCCTCCGCGCTACCTGTGGCCCGCCGTCAGCCCCCGCTCGCCTCCTCTTCCGTTCCTCGCTGTGTGACTTGACCCAACCTGAACCCTCGGGCGCGCTTATGCGTGCACGTCGGGACAGCGTCACTTTTTTGCGTGGAATACGCCGCTCATGAAAACACCCCGTGCCTCATACCCTGCATCGCCCGTCATGCTGTCCTGCCTTTTTGCCTTCACGCCACTCAGCGAGGCGATCGCCGAAACCCGTGGCAGCGCAGATTCGGTCGTTACGCTCGGTGCCGTAGACGTTTCAGCAGGCCAGAACGGCCCGCTGGCCAGCCGCAATATCCTCAGCTCAGTCGATGTACTGGGTGCCGACATCCTGGAAAAACAGCCCGTGCATTACAGCTGGGAACTGTTCGGTCGGGTTCCGGGAGTGATGCTGACGCAGTTCAACCAGGGCACCACCTCGGGCAAGCTCTCGTTTCGCGGCTTCAATGGCGAAGGCGAAGTCAACGCGGTCAAGTTGTTGATCGATGGCATTCCGAGTAACACCAATGACGGCAACATGCCGTTCATTGACATGATCTTTCCGCTGGAAATCGACAGCATCGAAGTGGTGCGCGGCACCAATGACCCGCGATACGGCCTGCACAACATCGCCGGTAACGCGAGCATCAACACCCGCCAGGGCGGTAACGACGGCAAACTTCGATTGCGCTACGGCAGTTTCGATACTCGCGAACTGCAACTGGTCAAAGGCGTCGAGCAAGGCAACTGGAGCCAGAACTATTCGTTCAGCTATCAGGGCAGCGAGGGTTATCGCCATCACGCCGACGCCGAACGCATGAGCTTTTCCGGTAAGTGGTTTTACACCGCCGACGATGAAAGCTGGCGCGCAGGACTCACTGCCCGCCACTACACGGTGGATGCCGACGAGGCCGGTTACTTGAGCCGGCTCGACGCGCGCGACCATGCTCGCCAGTCCTACGCCAACAACGCCACTGACACCGGCGAGCGTGAAATGAACCAGCTCAGCCTGCATCTGGACGCGACGCTGTCAGAGACGTTGAGCTGGTCCAGCAAAGCCTATGTGAACACCTTCGAAGACCGACGCTGGACGCAATACTGGCGCACCTCGTCGCAACAGGAACGCTACAGCGACGAGACGCAATATGGCGCGCTGAGCAGCCTGACCTGGCGTCCCGAGGTCGAGCATCTGTACGCCTTCGCGCTGGAAGGTGGCGCAGAAGTGCAGCGTCAGCAGAACCAGAGCCTCAGGTATCGAACCCTGCAACGTTCGCGGCTGGCGCAGACGCGCGACCAGCAATTCGACCTGGACGTTTACGGCGCATACGTACAGGCGGTGATCGAGCCGTTCAAATCGCTGAAGATCATTCCGGCGTACCGCGTCGACAAAGTCTATGGCGACTACACCAACGAGCTGACCGGCGAGCGAGCCGACGTCAACGACTACGGCCAGATTCGGCAGCCCAAACTCAGCGTGGTCTATTCCCCCTGGGAACAGACGAGCGTGTACGCCAACTGGGGGCGCAGTTATCAGATTGGCGTCGGCTCGGCGGCGTATCGCCTGGCGACGCAGGCTGATGACTTGAAGCCCTCGATCAACGACGGCTGGGAAACCGGGATCAAATTCCAGCCTGTCGATTGGGTCAACGGACGCATCGCGTACTGGGAGCAGAAAGCTTCGGATGAAGTGCAGCGCAAGCTCAACGACGCCGTGGGTGATGCCGAAAACGTCGGGCAAACCCTGCGCAAGGGTTGGGATGTGCAACTCAATGTCTACCCCACCGACGCCAGCAGCCTGTGGCTGTCCTATTCCAGGCAGTTCTCCGAAATCCTCAAACCCAACCCCAATCTTCCGGCCAGCAAAGGCAAGGAGATGGATCACGTCCCCCACCATCTCTACAGCGCAGGCTCGGCGTATAGGCTGACGCCCAAACTCGAAGTCTCGACCTGGATCAACGGACAGAGCGACTACTATTTGGAACGAACCAACAGCACCGGCAAATACGGCAGTTATGTATTGATCAACCTCGGGGCAACGTACCAGCTTTCACCTGAGCTGAGCCTGGATGTTCAGGCGAAGAACATCGCGAACAAATACTACGAATACGTGTGGTACGACTCCAGCAGCGGTGTGGAGCAGTCGCTGCATGCGCCTGGCGATGGTCGCGCGATCTATGCGGGTTTGACGCTGGACTTCTAAAGGACCTGTCAGACGTTCAATAAAAAGCGCTCGTTGCAGCCGTGTGCAACGAGCGCTTCAAGAAACGGCTGTTCTGTCTGGAGACCCGACAGTGATTGACGCTTCGCAATCTGTTCAGCAAGGGATATCGAATACGATCCTGCTCGATCGGGACACCAACAGCTGGATCAGCGCCTGCAATTGCGGCGATGAAAAATGGTCGTGCATGGAGCCTGAATCACGCCAGACACATTCGACGATCCATCCGTGCGGACCTCGGGTTTTTCTCAGTTCACAACCTGCGCACTGTTCCGACTGTTGCGCGATAGCCGACAACATGGCCGATATCTCGTGGTTGAGATCAGCGTCCATTCTTGCCTCGAATTCCATGATGCTACTGACCAGACGTGACATGGCGTCAGTTCTCCGAACCTTGCAAAAAGATCAACGTGTACGGGGCAGTGCCCGAAGCTGCCGAAGAAAGCAGAATCAGGATAAATCGACCTTTGATTCAATAAATGACAAAGCGTTGATCATTCCCGCCAAACTGATGAAGACCCCGCCGCCGCTGGCACTGGAGCACGTATAAATGCCTGCCAAGTCGATACAGTTCGTTGCCTACCCTCACGTCAGTCTTCTGGATCTCGCCGGGCCACTGGACGTGTTCGTCGCTGCAAACCATCTCGCCAAAAGTGCCGACCTGCCTTACGCGCTCTCTGTTCTCGTCCTCGACTCCCCGACCGACATCTTCTGCAACTTCTCGTTAAGCGCCGAACACCTGTGCGCCGACACCGCACCAGCGCACACGCTGATCGTTCCCGGCGGGCCAGGCATCCATGACTTCTGCAAGGACGCCAGATTCTTCAGCCACTTCGTCACGCATGCCGATAAGGCCCAGCGCCTGGTGTCAGTCTGTACGGGCGTGTTTGCTCTGGCGACTGCGGGCAAACTGGACGCACGGGAAGCCACCACTCACTGGTCCGCGTACGACGAACTGGAACATCGCTTCCCTGCCATCAAGGTCAGGCGCGGGCCGATCTTCATCAACGATGGAGATATCTGGACCTCTGCCGGGGTGACGTCAGGCATCGACCTGGCACTGGCCATCGTCGAGCAGGACCTCGGGCACTCCGCAGCCCTTGAAGTGGCCCGGCATCTGATCATGTTTCTCAAGCGTCCCGGCGATCAGGACCAGTTCAGTTCCTCGCTGGCCCTGCAATCGAAGAGCAGCCAGTTTTCCGACCTTCATGCCTGGATGAATGTGCATCTGTGTGATGATTTATCCGTCACCGCGCTCGCCGACTTCATGAACATGAGCGAGCGGACCTTCATCCGCAAATACCGTGAAAGCACCGGCCGCACGCCGAGCAGGATGGTCGAGTCGATTCGCCTGGAAGCGGCGCGTCATCTGCTGGATACGTCGAGCAAACCACTCAAGGAAATCGCACAACGCTGCGGCATGGGCAGCGAGGCAACGCTGATCCGCCGGTTCATCAAAGCCTTCGGCATCACGCCCAGTGAACACCGCGCGCGCTTCAAGGCGCAGCTGTAATCGAGCTGAATCATACGTTTACCCTCGGGCTGTCATGAGTACAATGCGCGCCCCTGAACCTGAAATATGCTGACTCATGAAATTTCTGTTTTACGTATTGACGCTGTCGTTCCTCGCTATCAACCCCGCTTTCGCAGAGCCGCCTTCGACCTTCTCCGAGGCCAAGGTAGTTGCCAAACAAAAGATCTATCTCGATCAGGCCAGCAGTGCTCAGGGCGACCTTTATTGCGGCTGCAAATGGACCTGGGTCGGAAAGTCAGGTGGCCGCATCGATGCCGGCTCCTGTGGCCTGCAGGCCCGCAAACAGGAGAACCGCGCAGAGCGTACCGAGTGGGAGCACATCGTACCGGCCTGGACCTTCGGCCATCAGCGTCAGTGCTGGCAGAAAGGCGGGCGCGAATTTTGCGAAAACGATGACCCGGTGTTCAAGGCCATGGAAGCCGACCTGTTCAACCTTTACCCGGCAGTGGGCGAAGTGAACGGCGACCGCAACAATTACAACTACGGCATGGCCTCAGGCGTGGCGCCGCAGTATGGACAGTGCAAGACCAAGGTCGATTTCCAGCAGAACGTTGCCGAACCGCGTGACGAAGTGAAAGGCATGGTTGCCCGCACCACTTTTTACATGTTCGATCGGTACAACCTGAACATGTCGCGTCAGCAGCAACAGTTGTTGATGGCCTGGGACAAGCAATACCCGGTGACGGCGTGGGAAAAGGAACGTGATCGTCGCATCGCAACGGTCATGGGCCATGCCAATCCGTTCGTCAGCCGTGCCCGTACCTGGACGCAAGGCTACAAGCCGGTCGGCGACGGCGTAGTCAGCGCCATCCCGCAGAAAACCGCCCAGGCCACAACGCAGCCTGACGCGAAGAAACCTGCACCTCGCGCATCCTCGGCAGGCGTGATTATCGGCAACCTCAACAGCCACATCTATCACCTGCCGCAGGGCTGCCCGAGCTACGATAAAGTCTCGTCGAAAAATCGGATATCCTTCGACTCTGAATCCAAAGCCAGGGCGGCGGGCTATCGCAAAGCAGGCAACTGCACCTGAGTGCACACGATGCTAGCGCCTGTGCCGTTCCCTATCAGCCGTCGGTGAGAATCCCATGATCGAAGTCACAGAAGTCTCCATTGCCGAGCTGCGCGCGGCGCTTGAATCCGGCAAGACCACTGCCGTCGAGCTGGTTCAGGCGTACCTTGCACGCATCGACGCCTATGACGGACCGAACACTGCCACGGCACTGAACGCTCTGGTGGTGCCTAACCCTGAGGCGCTTGCCGAGGCGCAAGCGTCTGACGCCCGTCGGGCGAAAGGCGAAACGCTGAGCCCCCTCGACGGTATCCCCTACACCGCCAAGGACAGTTATCTGGTCAAGGGCCTGACGGCTGCATCGGGCAGCCCGGCGTTTGTCGATCTGGTCGCCCAGAAAGATGCCTTCACCATCGGCCGTCTGCGTGCTGCCGGCGCCATCTGTCTGGGCAAAACCAACATGCCGCCGATGGCCAATGGCGGCATGCAGCGCGGCGTGTATGGACGCGCCGAAAGCCCCTACAACGCGAACTACCTGACCGCGCCCTTCGCTTCCGGCTCGTCCAACGGCGCAGGCACGGCCACCGCCGCCAGCTTCGCGGCGTTCGGCATGGCCGAGGAAACCTGGTCGAGCGGACGCGGCCCGGCCTCCAACAACGGCCTGTGCGCCTACACCCCTTCACGCGGGGTGATATCGGTGCGCGGCAACTGGCCGCTGACGCCGACCATGGACGTGGTCGTGCCCTACGCCAGAACCATGGCCGACCTGCTGGAAGTGCTGGATGTCATCGTCGCCGAAGACCCGGAAACACGCGGCGATCTGTGGCGCCTGCAGCCCTGGGTGCCGATTCCGTCCGTCGCCTCGGTACGCCCTGCCGCCTACACGCAGTTGAGTGCTGGCGCAGAAAGCCTGGCTGGCAAGCGCTTCGGTGTGCCGCGCATGTACATCAATGCCGACCCTGATGCAGGCACCGCTGAAAAACCCGGTATCGGTGGTCCGACCGGCCAGCGCATCATCACCCGGCCTTCTGTGATCGACCTCTGGGAAGACGCACGCCAGGCCTTGGTTGCAGCAGGCGCCGAAGTGATCGACGTCGACTTCCCGCTGGTTTCCAACTGCGAAGGTGATCGTCCCGGCGCGCCAACGGTGTTCACCCGCGGGCTGGTCTCGAAAGAGTTTCTGCACCACGAGTTGTGGGATCTTTCCGGCTGGGCATTCGATGACTTCCTGCGCGCCAACGGTGACCCGGCGTTGAATCGCCTCGTCGATGTCGACGGGTCGAAAATCTTCCCGCACGATCCGGGCACCCTGCCCAATCGTGAAGACGATCTGGCGGCAGGCATGGATGAATACGTGCGCATGGCCGAGCGCGGCATCACGCCCTGGAACGAAATCCCGACGCTGCCGGACGGCCTGCGCGGGCTGGAACAGACCCGCCGCGTCGACCTTGAAGACTGGATGGAAAAACTCGGGCTCGATGCCGTGGTGTTCCCAACGGTGGCCGACGTTGGACCTGCCGATGCGGACATCAACATCCAATCCGCCGACATCGCCTGGAGCAACGGCGTCTGGGTCGCCAACGGCAACCTCGCCATCCGTCATCTGGGCGTACCGACCGTTACCGTGCCGATGGGTCTGATGGCCGATATCGGCATGCCTGTCGGGCTGACCTTCGCCGGTCGTGCGTATGACGACTCCAACCTGCTGCGTTTTGCCTCGGCCTTTGAATCGATGGGCAGCAAGCGCGTGATCCCGCCCCGCACGCCACCGCTGGGTAACTGACGCAGTCGTAAGGGAGTGTTCGCCCGCCGCAGGTGCGGGCGAGCAAAAGTGTCTGACTGAACACTGTCGCGCAGTAAACACCGAACTGTGGGAGGCGGCTTGCCGGCGATCTACCGGAAACCGGCAGCAATACCTGCCTACGCGGTGTGTCAGATGCAACCTGGGGCCGCTGCGCAGCCCATCGCTGCCGTCGTAGCCTCCGAGAGCTCCCACGCCCTTCGGGCAGAAGCAGGCGTGCGTGCATTTCAGTAAATGACAGAGTTTTGAGAAGAGGCAGCTTGCCCTCCTCCACAATCCGGTGCTTGCAAGTGCAACCCCTGCTCCTGCAGCAGGTCTGCTACTGACTGACTTTACACAGCTTCACTTTTACTCTTGAGCGCGGCACCTTGTCCCGGAAGCTCAACGTACAGCGCAACGACAGGATCGCTTTAACTGATTCCCATGGAGACTGCTGATGCTTCAGGCATTTGAAAAACGGCTTGACCCTTTCCCGCCCGACGAAACACCACCACCGCCTGAAGGCTTGGTGAAATTTCTATGGGCCTGCACACGGGGTGCCCGCGGTTACATCCTCGCTCTGGCATTACTGGGCGCCAGTGTGTCGATTTACGAAGCCTGGCTGTTTTCCTTCCTGGGGCAGGTCGTGGATCTGCTCTCGACGTGGAAGGCGGGCGGTGAGGTCAGCGGGCAGGAAAGCCAAGTGCTGTGGGGCATCGGTATCATTCTGGTGGTCAGCATCGGGCTGGTGGCGTTGAGAACCATGGTCCAGCATCAGGTATTGGCGATCAACCTGCCGCTGCGGCTGCGCTGGGATTTCCACCGGCTGATGCTGCGGCAAAGCCTTTCGTTCTTTTCCGACGAGTTCTCCGGCCGTGTCACGACCAAGGTGATGCAGACAGCGCTCTCCGTTCGCGAAGTGCTGTTCACCCTTATCGAGATCGCGCCCGGCATCGGCGTGTATTTCATTGCGATCATCGCGCTGGCGGGCGGCTTCGACCTGAAACTGATGCTGCCTTTCCTCGCGTGGATTGCGCTGTTCGGGCTGGCTATGATGTATTTCGTGCCCCGCCTAGGAAAGGTTGGCCAGGAACAGGCCAATGCACGTTCATCGATGACCGGACGTGTCTCGGACGCCTACACCAACATTACGACGGTCAAGCTGTTCTCTCACTCCAAACGTGAAGCGCACTTCGCACGCGCCGCGATGGAAGATTTCAAGCAGACCGGCTTTCGCCAGATGCGTCTGGTCAGCCAGTTCGAGATCGTCAATCAGGCCCTGGTCGTCGCATTGATCATGGCCGCTGGCGGCTATGCCCTGTATCTGTGGCACCAAGGTGAAGTCGGCACTGGCGCAGTGGCGGCCATTACTGCGATGGCGCTGCGCGTCAACGGCATGTCGCACTGGATCATGTGGCAAATGACCTCGCTGTTCGAAAACATCGGCACGGTGCAGGACGGCATGGAAACACTGACCCGCGGTCCAAAGGTTCAGGATGCGCCTGACGCAGGCGTGCTGGTCACCTCTGGCGGCGCGGTGACGTTCGACAACGTGAGCTTCAACTACAACGGCGAGCGTCAGGTGCTCGATGGCCTGAATCTGAGCATTCGTCCGGGCGAGAAAATCGGTCTGGTAGGCCGTTCCGGTGCGGGCAAATCCACCCTCATCAACCTGCTGCTGCGCTTCTACGACGTGGACAGTGGCGAGATCCGCATCGACGGGCAGAACATCGCGCACGTCACCCAGGACAGCCTGCGCAGCGCGATCGGTATGGTCACGCAGGACACGTCGCTGCTGCACCGCTCGATTCGCGACAACATCGCTTATGGCCGACCGGATGCGACCGACGAGGATATCCGCAGGGCGGCGATCAACGCTCAGGCTGACGGTTTCATCAATCAGTTGACCGACAAGCAAGGCCACAGCGGCTATGACACGCTGGTGGGTGAGCGCGGCATCAAGCTGTCGGGCGGCCAGCGCCAGCGCATCGCGATTGCCCGGGTGATGCTCAAGAATGCTCCGATTCTGCTGCTTGACGAAGCGACCAGCGCACTGGATTCGGAAGTCGAAGTGGCGATTCAGGAAAGCCTTGATGAGATGATGCAAGGCAAGACCGTCATCGCCATCGCCCATCGGCTGTCCACCATTGCAGCCATGGACCGACTCATCGTGATGGACAACGGACGCATCATCGAGCAGGGCACCCACAGCGAACTGCTCGAAAGGAATGGCACCTACGCGCGGTTGTGGCAGCACCAGAGCGGTGGTTTTCTGGGAGAAGATCAGGGTGTGGCAGAGGTGATGGACTAGGTTGAAAGCCAATCGCCCGCCGCAACGGCGGGCGAATGCTGTCCGATGGGCCTCAGCCCAGTTTCACGTTCATCGTGATGCGTGCGGTAAACACCTTCACGCCGCCCTCGTCGAATATATCGACCGGCACCACCTTGTCACCCGACGACGTCCAGTCGATCTCGCTGCCATCTGCAACCGCATGAATCGACGTCTTGGCCTTGGCCAGATACTCGACGGTCATGCCTTTCGGAATCCAGCGAGCGCCTGCCGGTATCGAGACCTCGGTCATCATTCCACCCGCCAACTCGGCCGCGTTGCACAGCGCAATGGCATGAACCGATGCCAGATGGTTGGTGATCTCCTTGCGAAACGGCACATTGACCTCTGCACGGCCCGGCGCCAGAACCGAGATTTCAGGCGTGATGGTGCTGAAATACGGGGCCATCTGACAGGCCATATTGCTGAACGCTGACGCGCCAACGCTTTGGTACATGCTGAGAGTCTGACTCATGGGATGCCTCTGGTTTTTATCGTAATGGGGCTTACAGAATATTATTCTGTTACGGAACACTATTCTGTATTCTGACTTCCTGTCAATCGCTCGTGTCAGACCGCCACATCCATTACCATCCCCTCTTTTGCCTGGACCGAAGAATGGAACCTGCCGACCTCCTTGATCGCTGCTACCCCGGCCGTCGCTCCGAGTCCAAGAAACACATCCTTCGCTGCGCCCTCGCCCTGTTCAACGAGCACGGCGTGGAAGCCACCACCATCGACACCATTCGCGCCGAAAGCGAAATGAGCGTCGGCGCCATTTATCACCATTTCGAAAACAAGGAAGGCCTCGTCGCCGCCCTTTACATGGCCGCCCTCGAAGACCAGGCCAGACTTCGCGACCACTACCTGAGCGACATCAGCACCACCAGGGAATGGGTTTACGCCATGGTCAACAGCTACGTGGACTGGGTCGTCAGCCAACCGGACTGGGCGCGCTTTCAGTACCAGGCACGCTTTGCCGTGGCCAAAAGCGGGTTCAGTGAGCAGCTTGAAGAAGCGAACCGCGCGAGGAATGCGAAGTTGAGAGAGTGGTTTGCCGAACCGGGGCGTCGGGAGGCATTGCTGGATCTGCCGTTTGAGCTGATGCCGTCACTGGTGATTGGGGCGGCGGAGAGTTACTGCAGGGCCTGGCTTTCCGGGCGGGTGAAGCGCGGGCCGGAGTTTTACAAGGGGGAGCTGGCGGAGGCGGCCTGGCGGGGGGTGGGGCGGAATGGTTGCGATTAACTTTAGGACTCGCTTTAATATTAGAAACACTATATCCGCAACAGCTTGAGTACATCAACAACATCATCCGCTGTTAACAGGGGTACATGTATCCGGCTCACCATCACTAATGAAAGAGACGACGTCATGAAAAATATCGCGAACGTTTTTCGATCACGGGTTGAGTTTTTTCTATTCCGTCATTAGGCTTGATCTGTAAAGAATGAAAGCTGTCACTCTCAACAAAAAAATGGGTAACGCAACCACACTGCAGCCTCCCATTCACATTATTCAAGACTCTGACATGACAGAAAAACCCAAACGTTTGAATCCTCTTCCGGAAATATTAAGAGCCTTGCAGTTCCGATCAGGTAATCAGTGCGCATTTCCCGGCTGCGACGAGTCCATGCTTTCCGCCGAAGGCGTTTACATAGGGCAACTCTGTCATATTGAAGCAGCTGAGCCTGGAGGAGAAAGATTCAACATACATCAGAACAACGAAGACCGTAGGGCATACGATAATCTTTTATATATGTGCTACCCACACCACAATCTCACCAACGATACAGCAACGTATAAAGTCAGTGACCTGCGGAACATCAAGGAAAACCACGAGAAGAAATTTTCTGGCAGACCTCTTATAATGTCGGCCGAGCCTCAGCAGGGCTTCAAACCGGGTACGCCTATACTCTTGTTGAAGAACCTCGATACCGGGACGCAAAAATGGACGAGAGACTACAGCATTGAGATAAGGCAAGCCCATCCAGCTTTAGCCACCTTTACATTTGAATGCACCTACGGCGGCAGTGTCCGCTCACGCCTGCTCAACTATCAGGGCATTTTCACATCCATAAAGCCAAGCCATTTCCAAAAAGGCGACACAGTCACAATAACCGCAGAACTGTCTCCATACGACAGAACGTTTCTCAATGACAACATTAATGAACCGCTATCAGTTGAATGCATCACTCAAGAAGGAACAAACGTAATCATTGAGCTACTTTTCAAGCACTACACGTGCGAGCAAAGAATACAGTAGAGTCTCGACTCGTTCAAAACTGACAATTTCGTTTTCAGCGCAGCATAACATTGAAAGGTAGCGTACTGCTTTGAGCGAGAGTGATTTAATTCCAGTAACATTATCGGGTGGCCGCGCTATATTTGCATGGAAGCTGCCGCGCATCGAACTCCTAATCAGGTAAACCTACTGTATCAATCCCGCCCTTCTTCCCAAGGAGCACAAGGCGACCACGCCTCCACCAGCCGGTCGATAAACAACCGTATCTTGGGCGAAAGGTGCCGCTTGCTGGGGTAAATGATCCGGATAGGCTCTGCGGCCTCAGCGTAATCTGCGAGCACTCGAACCAGCTTGCCGCTGCGCAGGTCATGACTCACGACATAAGACGGAAGCGTCGTGATGCCCAAACCAGCCAACGCAGACTGATGCAGCGCTTCAGCGCTGTCCATCTGTAGCCGTCCGCCTTGCGTGAAACCGACCGTCCGGCCGTTCACCCGGAAATGCCACGGCAGCAATCTTCCCCCGCTGACGAAATGCAGGCATTCGTGCGCAGACAGCTCCTCGGGCGTCTGGGGTTGTGGATGGTCGGCGAGGTAGTGCGGTGAAACGCAGGTGATCATCTGCTGGTACGCAACGGTGCGCGTCAGCAGCCGGGAATCCTCTTTGGGCGGGCCGATCCGCATCGCCAGATCAAACCCCTCGTCAATCAGATCTACCAATCGATCAGAAAACGTCGCGTCCACGCTTAGCGAAGGCCAGTCCTTCAGACAGCGTTCAATGTGAGGGAGAACGTGGAGCCTGCCCAAGGCGACCGGCAGACTCATGCGCAATCGGCCGCTGGGGGTCGAACGACGAAATGCCAGTGCGTCCTCGACATCGTCCAGATCCTGAAGGATGCCAACACAGCGTTCGTAGAGGACCTGACCGTCGTCCGTCAGGCTCAGGCTGCGGGTTGTCCGGTTGAGCAGACGCACCTGCAATCGAGCTTCCAGCCTCACAATCGATTTGCCGACTGCCGAACGCGTGAGCCCCAGTTGCCTGGCCGCAGCGGTGAAGCTACCCGCGTTCACCGAACTCACAAAAGCGGCGATGTCGTTCAGGTTGTGAATTTCCATACGTGTCCAATGCTCCAGGCTCGGGCTCTGCTGCACCCTTTATGATGATCGTTCCCACGCTCTGCGTGGGAATGCCTCCCAGGACGCTCCGCGTCCGCTCTCGAATGAGGCGCAGAGCGTCGTAGGCTTAACGCCCAAGCATCGCTATGCAAGCCATGCGCTCGGCTCACTGAGTTCGCAATCTGTGCCATTTGTGACGCGGAGCGTCACGGGCGGCATACCCACGCAGAGCGTGGGCAGGATCAGTGTCGAGACAGACTTGTGCCTAACGACGAGCGCTCAGGCTCGGGCTCTGCTGCACTCTTTATGGGGAACCCTATTCCCGAATCATAAGAATAATATCTCAATTAGCTAATTCACTACCCATTGAGATCGTTATGAACACGAAAGTCGAATCCGCCGTACACACTTGGGCCAACAGCCTGAGCGATCTGGTCCCCGTCCTGAAGGGACTGGATACCACCACGAAAATGAGCGACATCCGCGACGCCTACGCAAAAATGCTCGCGCAGAATCCAGCGCCTGCCGGCGTCAGGTTCGAGGCGGTCGACATGGGCGGCGTGCCAGGCACACTGGTCACCCCGGACGAGATCAAAACCGACGCAGTCGTGATGTACATCCACGGCGGCGCTTATATTGTGGGGCGTCCGGACGGCTACCACGGCATCGGCGGCAACTACGCGAAAATGCTCGGCGCCCGCGTGTACATGCCGGACTACCGCCTTGCACCGGAACACAAATTTCCGGCATCCATCGACGACACGCTGCGCGCCTACGAGTGGCTGCTTGAGCAGAAAATACCGGCCAACCGAATCGCCTTTTCAGGCGAGTCGGCAGGCGGAGCGATGGTGGTCAGCGTGATGGTGGCGGCCAAGTCCAAAGGGCTGCCGTTACCGGCAGTGGGTTCTTCCATCTCGCCTTGGGCTAACCTAGAACACACTGGCGCCTCCATGAGCAATCGGGAAGGTCTGGACCCGCTGAATTCCAAGTCGGTGCTGGACATACTGGCCAGAACGTTTTTAGGCGACACGCTCGCCAACCACCCTCTGGCCTCGCCGGTTTTCGCCGACGTCACCGGACTTCCACCCATCCTGGTGCAGATCGGCGAGAACGAGCTGATGCTGAGCGACGCAATGCGCCTTGCCACTCACCTGGCTGACAACCGCGTTCGTATGAACCTGGAAGTGTGGCCTGCGATGTTCCACGCCTGGCATTTCTACGCGGCCATGCTGCCGGAAGGTCAGCAGGCGATGGAAAGTTCTGTGCGCTTTATCGAGACAGGTTTGGCTGACGCCAGTCGCTGAGTCGTTTCAACCTGCGGCGGCTTATTGGTTACCGCAGCGCTGACACTGTCCGCTCGGCTATTCACTCAACCCGGCCTTTGATGATTTTTCCGGCTTGATGAAGTTCATCACCTCATTGATAACGGAAGGATGGTCGAGCAAGCGATTGTGCCCCAGCCCTTCAGTCGAGAAGAGACGCGCGCCCGGCCATAGCTTTGCAAACCGGGCGCCCTTCTCCCATGGCGTCTCGCGGTCCTGCCGGTCGTGGATGATCAGCGCAGGGCCTTTCATCAAGGGCAAACGCAATGCGCCTTCATACTCAGCGAACCGGCGGCCTGTCACCGAGTACAGGTACGCTTCAAATGAAGGGAACGCTTTGGGCGAGATCCCTGCGGTCTCGAACTGCCGACTGGCATTCTCTGAAATCGCCACGAATGGCGCGATGAGTACGAAGCGCTCCGGAGACCACTCCTCATCCTGAGCAAAAATCACCGAAGAGGCGCCCATGGAATGTCCGATAAAGACTGCCGGTTTTCCGAAGTGGCGTCCCACCTGCCGAATCATCTCGACGAACAGCGGCAAATGGTTGATCTTCCCGCTGCTTGCTCCATGAGCAGGTTGATCGAAGCTGACCACGGCATAGCCCATCGAACGCAGCATCGGAATCCATTCGACGAAACGCAACGCGTAACTTGACCAGCCGTGCGCGAGCAGCACATAAGGCTCACGCAAAGGATCACCCCATTGGTAGGTCGTTATATCGGTGCCGCCCAACGTCAGAGTCTCGGTATGTACGCCTGATGATGCACTTACCGCTGATGCGGCCTTCGAGCGCTCACCAGGCTGCGGCGTAATGAATCGCCGGGCGAGGTATCTTCCAGTAGGGCCTGGCAAAACCCGACTGGCTATCCTCAGGAGAAACAGCTGGGTCAACATACGGATTTTTCTGTTGAGCTTTTTCACGGCAACTCCTCGTGCAGATCGGGTGATCTGACGGCATTAAAACAGCGCATCTTGTCAGTGACAAGATAGGTGGAGGAGAATGCCGGGTAACTTTTATTTTAATAATTGGCGGAAATGCTCTATGCCGAAATCAGAAACGACCCGCTCCTACCATCACGGAAATCTGGCTGCCGTCATACGTCAGGCGGCGTGGGACATCGTCGGAGAATCCGGAGTGCGGGGGCTTTCGCTGCGTGAGTGCGCACGACGAGCCAATGTTTCCCACTCGGCACCCGCCCACCATTTTGGCTCGATGGATAACCTGCTTTCCGAAGTGGCGGCCGACGGCTATGAACGCCTGATAGACATCATCAGCGCCGTTCAGACCGAGGTAAAAGACCCCATGATGGGCGCCGGACTCGGGTACGTGAAGTTTGCGACCACCTATCCGCACCACTTCCGTCTGATGTTGGGCGGCGATGGTGTCACCCGCTCGCTGCCCCGACTTCTGAAAGCCGGAGAAGCTGCTCTTCAACAGCTTCGACAGTCGATTCGTACGGCATGGATTGCGCAAAACGGTGCGGAGCCTGACCCGGCGCTGCTTGAACAACGCACCCTGCTCGCCTGGAGCACGGCTCATGGCTACGCCTCGTTGGCGATAGACAGAAAGCCGGACGAGATGTCCAGCATCCCGCCTGAAGTCGTATTCAAACCGATGACCTCGATTTTGCTTGCACCGTGATTCATGGATGCCTAAAAACGAACGGCTATGGATTGCAACACAGCGCCAGCGCGCGACTTGGCGCTTACGGGTCCTAACGGAACCGAGTTGCCTGAATCTGTTCTGAAGCTGAGAACGCCACCTAAGCCGCTATGGGACACTTATCGATGTACGAGAACACAAAGTGGCCTCTGACGCTCTACTTTGACGGTGAATGCCCGCTCTGCGCCCGAGAAATCAAACTCCTGCGCGCACACGCTGCCCCCGATCGCCTCCACTTCGTCGATATCAGTGATGAAGCCTTTGATCCCGTTGCTGTGGGATACACGCTCGAACAAATGGAATCGGCACTCCACGCGAAGTTTGACGACGGGACGTGGGTCACAGGTCTGGACGCAACACTCTGGAGCTGGCGAGCAGCGGGCCTCGGCGCTTGGGCTGCACCGTTGTCATGGCCTGCATTCAGACCGCTGCTTAATGTCGCCTATCGCCTCTTCTGCCGCTGGCGCCCGCAGTTGGCATGGCTGCCTCATCCTGATGGCAGCGCTCGATGCCGGACCAACAACTGTGCCCTTCCCGAAACAGACAGTGTTTCGCACGATCAGCAACCGCCTGATAAAAACTAACGTATCGGTTCTGAATTAGTCCTTCGCCCGCTTCAATTGTCTCCCTCAGGTTGACAGAAAAACCTTTTTCAAGCGCTTTTTCAACGTTCAGATGGACATTAATCTAGCCATACGTTGAAACGACAGCCACTCACCACTTCGAAAAAGGATTCCGCCATGACCAACGCCACTTACAACCGCCTGAACAAAGACGACGCCATCGTTCTGCTGGTTGATCACCAGACAGGTTTGATTTCGCTGGTACAGGACTTCACGCCGAACGAGTTCAAGAACAACGTCCTGGCGCTGGCCGACGTGGCGAAGTTTTTCGAACTGCCGACCATCCTGACCACCAGCTTCGAACAAGGCCCGAACGGCCCATTGGTACCGGAACTCAAAGAGATGTTCCCGGACGCGCCCTACATCGCCCGCCCCGGCCAGATCAACGCCTGGGATAACGAAGACTTTGTCAAAGCGATCAAGGCCACCGGTCGTAAGCAACTGATCATTGCCGGTGTGGTGACGGATGTCTGCGTAGCGTTCCCGACCTTGTCGGCACTGGCTGAAGGCTTCGATGTGTTCGTGGTGACTGACTCGTCCGGCACCTTCAATACAGCTGTGCAGCAGGCCGCCTGGAACCGCATGACTCAGGCTGGTGCCCAGATGATGAACTGGTTCTCGGTGGCATGTGAGCTGCAGCGCGACTGGCGCAACGATATCGAAGGTTTGGGCAATCTGCTGTCGCAGCGGATTCCGAACTATCGGAATTTGATGAACAGTTACTCGGCGTTGACTGCTCGCTGAGCGGTCAGAAAATGATGTTCAAAGGCCCGTTTTGCGGGCCTTTTTTTGTGGAGCCGGATCTTCTGACTGGCCGCTTTTTTCTGGGATACTAAAGGCATTCTTACAAAGTTCGGATAAGGCCAGAAACTCTTATATCTTTTTCGAAACGTCATGCTGGAGTGGATTCATTCTGAGCCCAACCTATTGCAAATCTTGATAGGGGAGGATGTGCTCAGGACTGAGCACATCTCTGCTTGGCGGACGGTGAATTAGAGCGCTCCGGCTAGCTTGGTCTCCAACACACCCTCTTTACCCTCAGCCTCAGGCACGAGGTGAAGCTGGCTGCGAGCGTAGCCAAACCCCATCTTCACCTCTTGCCACACGTAGACGTTTTTCCCTGCCTGGGTGTTGATCTTGAGCATCGTCAGGTTCTCAGCGTCGGAGCCGATAGTGTGGCTGCCTGCTGGCACCTCTGTGACAAGGTAGGTGTTGGCTGCGGTAGCTCCAATCACACGCCCGTCGATCGTCACAGTCATTTTGATAGCCGCGCCCATGGTCTCGTTCCGGTAAATATAGACGCGGGACATATTCGGTACGGTGCCGAAACGCTTCATTTCAATGTCGGCCGCTGGATCGCCCATGGGAACGGACGCGCAGCCGTGGAGTGCGCCAGCGAGAGCGATTGCGCCTAAAACCTTTTTCATCTGATTTCCTTATCTCTCGAGTCATTGGCTAATTGCCACAATACGAAGTTTTATACCTTCGTTGTTCGTTGTTCGCTGATTGCCATCCTTACCAATAAAGCGACGTAGCTGCGGCGATTTATGCCGAACTTGAGCGCGGTATCTGCAATGGATAGGGCTTACCACAGACCTGCGGGAATACTGGATGATTTGGTGCTGGAATACGAGAATCGCATCATCGGTTACCAATCAGTAAGCGTCCGGCGAACTCACCTTCCGAACTTCAGCATTAAGGGCGATGGTGTCCACCGACCACCCATAAGAGTAAGGAACTGCTGGAGAGCTTGATTTATATGGTGTCCCAGGCGGGGTTCGAACCTGCAACCTTCCCCTTAGGAGGGGGATGCTCTATCCAATTGAGCTACTGAGACACTGATGCCAGCACACCGATTGGTGCCAGCGAGGACGGCGAGCATCTTAACGATCTGAAGCGGTTTTGTCATGTCGTCATTGCCTGCCAGCGACGTAGTCCCTATCCGCAGGACACGCCCTACTCAGGGCAATCATGCATTTTGCACTACTCCAAAAAGCCATCATTGCAAAACGCAAGAGAAGGGTATTTTCTTTCGCATTCAAGCCATTGTTTTTAAAGGATTTTTTTCTTAATTTCAGTTGGCATGCAGACTGCATTATCAGTAGCAGCGAACCACCCCTCCCTTATGATGTCCGGGCACAGGTACTGAACAATGAACATGACTCTCTCAGCGTTGAATGCAGCAGCTCTGGTAGCCCTCATTGCTTTTCATTTTCAGGACACGGGCATCAAGAACGATCAGATGAGTGTGCAGCACACCCCGATTCATCATCAACTGAGCCAGGCGCCTCAGCTGGCTGTCATGACTGACAGAAGCGCCAGTGCAGCTATGCTGACCAATGACGCTCAGGAAAACCTGCAGGCTCCACGCGCCGACCAGCGCTGGGTTTTCTGAAACCGTCACACATAGCCCACCTTCACGAGAGAGTAGCCATGTCGAAATCCGCTTTGTCCTTCATGATCCTGGCACTTATGGCGGTTGCCGTTGATCTTCTGCTTCCCCTTCAGGCTCAGGCCTTGAGTACCGCGGCAAAAATAGGTGCTGGCGTGTTCGCGAGCCTTTTTGTTGTTGCACTGGTCGTCGGCCGTCGCTTCAAGTTCGATCCGGTCTTGCGCTAAGCGCTGGCCTGTCATCTGCAACCTGCTGATGGTTGTGCTGGTCGGTAAGGCTCACAGAGCTCTCTGACCGGATCATCGGCTCTGCCGGACGCCGCTTCCGGTATCGGGCACCTCCGCTCTCTCCTCTTGCTCTCTCTGTCTGCCAGACATCACGTCTGTCGGCATGCGCTCGTATTCCCGGCCTTTACCTTCTACGCTGAAGACAGATAGCCATCATGGCAAAAAGTAGTCAGGCGGGGATTCTGCTATCGGTTGAGCGGTTTTGATTGTTTTTACAAATCCGTCCGCAATTCTGATAATTGGTGCTGGCTAATCGCCTTTATCTGAGTCAATATTTGTCACAGAATTGACGCCAAGGATTCGACGGAATGGGGGATGATGCAGCCCCTTTCGATAATGCGGTGGAACATTTGGCCAAAATGACTGTCAGAAGCTCACAATCTTGCGGCCACTTGCTAGAACCGCTTCCCCTGAACTAACCGGTTAAATATATGAGCCCTATGAAACAGGCTACTTATTCCAGCCGCACGGCTGACAAGTTCGTTGTTCGCCTACCAGACGGCATGCGTAATCGCGTGCAAGAGGTAGCCAAGAATCATCACCGCAGCATGAACTCGGAAATCATTGCTCGCCTCGAACAAAGCCTGATTCAGGAAGGCGCCCTTGGTGATGAGCCAAGCATGCGTCTGGACAGTCCTGAGCTGTCTTTGCACGAACGTGAGCTGCTGCAACGCTTCCGCCAGCTTTCGCACCGGCAGCAGAATGCTCTGGTGTCGCTGATTGCCCACGACACGGAACTTGCTTCAGAAGAGTCGTGACAGTTAGCACAAAAAAGGCCAGCGTAAGCTGGCCTTTTTTTGTTTTGGGATACAACCTTAGTTGCTGTAGGAAACTTCACTACATCATGTAAGCCATACCCCAAAAAAGAAACCGCCATTCAGGCGGTTTTTTTATTGGGTGCTGTTTAAAGCAGGAAGATGGTCGCAAGCCCGAGAAAGATGAAGAACCCTCCACTGTCGGTCATCGCCGTAATCATGACGCTGGCACCCATGGCCGGATCCCGGCCCAGCTTTGCGAGCGCCATCGGAATGGAAACACCCATCAGCGCAGCCAGCAGCAGGTTGAGCGTCATCGCCGCCGTCATCACCACGCCAAGCGACCAACTGCCGTACAGCATGTAGGCCACCACACCGATCACCCCACCCCACAACAGACCGTTGATAAGGCCGACGGCGAGTTCCTTGCGCAACAGCCGCGAGGTGTTACCGACGTTGACCTGGTCCAGCGCCATGGCGCGAACGATCATGGTGATGGTCTGGTTACCGGAGTTACCACCAATACCAGCAACGATAGGCATCAAGGCGGCCAGGGCCACCAGCTTCTCGATGGAGCCCTCGAACAGCCCGATCACGCGGGATGCCAGAAAAGCGGTAATCAGGTTGACCGCCAGCCAGGCCCAGCGGTTACGCAGCGAACGCCACACGGAGGCGAAGATATCTTCCTCTTCGCGCAGACCCGCCATGTTGAGGACTTCGTTTTCGCTCTCCTCACGAATCAGGTCGACCATTTCATCGATGGTCAGACGGCCGATCAGCTTGCCGTTCTTGTCGACGACAGGCGTGGAGATCAGGTCATAACGCTCGAACGCCTGCGCGGCCTCGTAAGCGTCGTCTTCCGGATGAAAGCTGACCGGATCGTTGGCCATCACTTCACCGACCTGCTTTTCCGGGTCATTGACCAGCAGACGCTTGATCGGCAGAACACCCTTGAGCACGCCGTCGATGTCCACAACGAACAGCTTGTCGGTATGACCGGGCAGCTCCTTGAGCCTGCGCAGATAGCGCAGTACGACTTCCAGGCTGACATCCTCACGGATGGTCACCATTTCAAAGTCCATCAGTGCGCCAACTTGATCCTCGTCGTAGGACAACGCAGAGCGGACGCGTTCACGCTGCTGCGAATCCAGGGCTTCCATGAGCTCATGAACGACGTCACGCGGCAGCTCGGGGGCAAGGTCGGCGAGTTCGTCGGCGTCCATGTCCCGCGCGGCTGCGAGCAGCTCGTGATCGTCCATGTCGGCGATCAGGGTTTCACGAACGGAATCCGACACTTCCAGAAGGATGTCGCCGTCGCGCTCGGCCTTGACCAATTGCCAGACGGAGAGACGGTCTTCCAGAGGAAGTGCTTCGAGAATGTAGGCGACGTCGGCAGAGTGAAGGTCGTCGAGCTTGCGCTGCAGCTCGACAAGGTTCTGCCGGTGAACCAGGTTTTCTACCCGGTCCTGATGTTGACCTTCCTGACGGTGAGTCAGGTCTTCAACGATACGCTGGCGCTGCAGTAGCTCGATGACTTGAGCAAGACGATCCTGCAAGCTTTCCTGCGTTTTTTTGACTTCTCTTTCGGTCATAGGCGAACTCCACTCCCAGCAGCGGAGCACGCCGGGGAGATCAATCAGTTAATTCATGATTGGTGAAACAAACTATTGAGTAACTACTGGGTAAGTCCATGGAGGTATTCCACAAGCCCCGGCGGGGCTGACGGGCGCAATGATACACCGCTTTGAGCGAAGCGCACGCGGGAAATTCAGCCTGAAACAGGTGCTTGCGACGCAAACCTCAAACGTTATGCAGATCGACAGGGGTTCGACGTCACATTCAGCCAACAAAACACGTTCGCTCAACCGCAAGAGCGCCATTAGGCTGTCACGACCGCTGTCATCCAGGATAGAAACATGCGTATCACCCGCCATCTTTCATTGTGGAGCACCCTGCTCTGCCTGCCACTGATCACCCAGGCCAACACCGTGCAGCGTTGTGAAGACGCTTCCGGCAATGTGATGTTCACGACACTGGGCTGCCCTGAGGGGCATGCCAGCCGCTCACAGCGCGCCTTCAACGCACCGCCTGGAAGCGTGCAGGACATGATGCTGCCATTCGCAGATGACAAAGAGACTCGGCGGGATCGATCCATAAACAGGGAAATCGTGGTGGTCGGTCAGCGGGATGATGGTTGCGGCAATCGATTGAGTGCTGATCAGCGTCGACAAGCCATCATCAACCAGCGCACGCCACCGGGCATGACGCAGCGCGACGTCGAGAGCCTGCTCGGGCGACCGGATAAAGTGACCCATAACAATGGCGAGCTGCGTTACGTGTACAACCAGAAGAAAGGTCGCAGTAACACCGTGACGTTCGATGAGAATGGATGCGTGAAAGGAAAACGCTAAAAAGCAAAAAGCCCGTATCTTTCGATACGGGCTTTTTGGTGTTTGGTGCACTCGACAGGATTCGAACCTGTGACCGCTCGGTTCGTAGCCGAGTACTCTATCCAGCTGAGCTACGAGTGCATTGGTGTTTTTAGACCAGATCACCTCTGGTTGAAGCCAGTCAACTTCAATGCTGTAATAACTTACAACTTTGAAGCCAACCTTAAATGGTGCACTCGACAGGATTCGAACCTGTGACCGCTCGGTTCGTAGCCGAGTACTCTATCCAGCTGAGCTACGAGTGCATGTGTTGGTGCCGCGCATTATAGGTCGTCAGATTGTTTAGTCAAGCACTTTTTCTAGTAAATTCAACAACTTACAGATCAAGCCAAATCCAACGCACTACATAAATAATGGCGGAGAACGGGGGATTCGAACCCCCGACACCCTTTTGAGGTGTACTCCCTTAGCAGGGGAGCGCCTTCGGCCACTCGGCCAGCTCTCCGCAACACGGGGCGTATAATAACCACCCTTTTCCCCGTTTGCAAACCAAAAATTCAATAAAAATTAATGGCTTGGTTCTTCGTCCTTCTCTTTCTTGATCCGCAGGTAAATCTCTTCACGATGAACCGCGACTTCCTTGGGCGCATTGACACCAATACGCACCTGGTTACCCTTGACGCCCAGCACGGTCACAGTGATTTCACCATCACCAATGATCAGGCTTTCTGCGCACCGACGAGTCAGAATCAGCATAACTTTCTCCTTACGCATTCATTCAGGAACAACAGTCTGCACAACCGGTAGGCACAGCCCGCAACCGTAACGGCCACAGGCGTGACCTGAGTATCAACTAACGCAAAGAAAAGAACAGCCTTTCTGCGTAGCCCGCAAACGACGCAGCCAGGCCGCGCCACTTGCAGACCGATCACTCACCCTGTCGAGCAGCATCCAGTTCAAAAGCCGTGTGCAGTGCACGTACCGCCAGCTCCAGATACTTTTCTTCAATCACCACGGACACCTTGATTTCCGAGGTCGAGATCATCTGGATATTGATGCTCTCCTTGGCCAGCGCTTCGAACATGCGGCTGGCGACGCCTGCGTGGGAACGCATGCCCACGCCGACGATGGAGACCTTGGCGATCTTGGTGTCACCGGACACTTCACGTGCGCCGATTTCACGCGCCGTCGTCTCAAGCACCTGAAGCGCTGCCTGATAGTCGTTGCGATGAATCGTGAAGGTGAAATCGGTGGTGTTATCGTGCGCAACATTCTGCACGATCATGTCCACTTCAATGTTTGCCGCGCTGATCGGGCCGAGAATCTTGAACGCCACACCCGGGGTGTCTGGCACGCCACGGATCGTCAGCTTGGCTTCATCGCGATTGAACGCGATGCCGGAAATGATCGGCTGTTCCATGGATTCCTCTTCATCAATGGTAATGAGGGTGCCCGGACCCTCCTTGAAGCTGTGCAGAACGCGCAGCGGGACATTGTATTTGCCGGCAAACTCGACTGCCCGGATCTGCAGCACCTTGGAGCCGAGGCTGGCCATTTCCAGCATCTCTTCGAAGGTGATCTTGTCCAGACGCTGAGCTTGCGACACAACCCGCGGATCGGTGGTGTAAACGCCATCGACATCGGTGTAGATCTGGCACTCATCAGCTTTCAGGGCTGCCGCCAGCGCGACACCCGTGGTATCCGAACCGCCTCGGCCCAACGTAGTGATGTTGCCGTCCTCGTCGACACCCTGGAAACCGGCGACCACCACCACACGACCTTCTTTCAGGTCATTGCGGATCTTCTGGTCGTCGATTTGCAGGATGCGCGCCTTGTTGTGCGCGCTGTCGGTGAGAATGCGCACCTGATTGCCGGTATAGGACACCGCAGGCACACCGCGCTTGATCAACGCCATGGCCAGCAGTGCAATCGTGACCTGCTCGCCCGTGGACACGATCACGTCCAGCTCACGTGGAACCGGCTGATCGCTGATCTGCCTGGCCAGTTCGATAAGGCGATTGGTTTCGCCGCTCATGGCCGACAGCACCACGACCAGATCAACGCCCGCTTCACGGAATTTCTTGACCTTGTCGGCCACCTGCTCGATGCGCTCGACAGAGCCCACGGAGGTGCCGCCAAATTTCTGTACGATTAAAGCCATCTCAAAGCCGCCTCAGAACCCGTTAAGAGCACCCATTGATCGTCGAATTCGCGTTACAGGCCCGCCTTGCGCGGGCGGGCCTGCGGATTCGATTCAGATACCCTGCTCTACAAAAGGAACGGTCAGTGCCAGCGCAGCATCCAGCGCACCTGCATCGACACCGCCACCTTGAGCCATGTCAGGACGACCGCCGCCCTTGCCGCCTACCGCTGCGGCCGCTTGTTTCATCAAATCACCGGCTTTGAGTTGGCCAGTCAGGTCCTTGGTCACGCCTGCAACCAAGACGACCTTGTCTTCATGAACACTGCCGAGCAGGATCACTGCGCGGCCGAGCTTGTTCTTCAACTGGTCGACAAGCGCCAGCAGCGCCTTGCCGTCCTGACCATCCAGGCGTGTGGCCAGAACCTTGACGCCTTTGACATCCAGCGCAGCCGACGACAGATCGTCGCCCGCAGCACTGGCGGCCTTGGCCTGCAGTTGCTCCAGTTGTTTTTCCAGCAGACGGTTGCGCTCGAGCACAGCCGTCAGCTTGTCCAGCAGGTTGTCGCGATTGCCTTTGACCAGCGTCGCGGCTTCCTTCAACTGGTCTTCGGCCGAGTTCAGCCAGTCCAGTGCCGCAGCACCGGTGACTGCTTCGATACGACGCACACCGGCAGCGACACCGCCCTCGCTGACAATCTTCAGCAGGGAAATGTCGCCGGTACGGTTGGCGTGGATGCCGCCGCAAAGCTCGACGGAGAAATCACCGCCCATGCTCAGCACGCGAACGCTGTCGCCGTACTTCTCGCCGAACAATGCCATCGCGCCGCGCTTTTTGGCGGTTTCGACGTCGGTTTCTTCGGTAACGACCGGGGTGTTCTTGCGAATCTCGGCGTTGACGATGTCTTCCAGCTCACGCAACTGCTCAGGCTTGATGGCTTCGAAGTGGCTGAAGTCGAAGCGCAGGCGCTGACTGTCGACCAAAGAGCCTTTCTGCTGAACGTGATCGCCCAACACTTTACGCAATGCCGCGTGCAGCAAGTGGGTAGCGGAGTGGTTCAGCGCCGTAGCCTGACGAACCTCGGCCGACACTTCTGTTTCAACCTGGGTGCCTACGGTCAGGCTGCCGCTGGCCACGACGCCGTGGTGCAGGAACGCACCGCCGGTCTTGGTGGTGTCGCGCACGTCGAAACGTACCTCACCCGCCTGCAGGAAACCGCTGTCACCGATCTGACCGCCGGATTCGGCGTAGAACGGCGTGGTGTCGAGGATCACGACGCCCTCTTCGCCTTCACTCAGTTGCGCAACGGACTGGCCGTCCTTGTACAGCGCTACAACATTGGCGCTGCCCGTGGTCGCCGAGTAGCCGGTGAACAGGGTTGCCGCGTCGACCTTGACCAGACTGTTGTAGTCCATCCCGAACGAACTGGCCGAGCGGGCGCGCACGCGCTGGGCGTCCATCTCGCGCTCGAAGCCTGCTTCGTCCAGCGTCAGGTTGCGCTCGCGGGCGATGTCGCCGGTCAGGTCCATCGGGAAGCCGTAGGTGTCGTAAAGCTTGAACACGACTTCGCCCGGCACGACCGAACCCTGGAGTTCGGCCAGGTCCTGTTCGAGAATTTTCAGGCCCTGCTCGAGGGTCTTGGCGAACTGCTCTTCTTCAGCTTTCAGTACGCGCTCGATGTGCGCCTGCTGCTGAACCAGTTCCGGGAACGCAGCGCCCATTTCCGCGACCAGTGCAGCAACGATCTGGTAGAAGAAACTGCCCTTGGCGCCCAGTTTGTTGCCATGACGGCAGGCGCGACGAATGATGCGGCGCAGCACGTAGCCACGGCCTTCATTGGATGGCAGCACGCCGTCGGCAATCAGGAAGCCGCACGAACGGATGTGGTCGGCCACGACTTTCAGGGACGCCTGATTGTCATTGGTGCAACCGATGGCTTTGGCGGAAGCCGCCAGCAGGCTCTGGAACAGGTCGATTTCATAGTTGGAGTGAACGTGCTGCAGCACCGCACTCACGCGCTCAAGGCCCATGCCGGTGTCGACCGAAGGGGCTGGCAGCGGATGCAGCACGCCGTCAGCGGTACGGTTGAACTGCATGAAAACGTTGTTCCAGATCTCGATGTAGCGATCGCCGTCTTCTTCCGGCGAACCTGGAGGGCCGCCCCAGATTTCAGGACCGTGATCGAAGAAGATCTCGCTGCAAGGACCGCACGGGCCGGTATCGCCCATGGTCCAGAAGTTGTCGGACGCGTAAGGCGCACCCTTGTTGTCGCCGATGCGAACCATACGCTCGGCAGGTACGCCGATGTCCTTGGTCCAGATGTCGTACGCCTCATCGTCAGTGGCGTAAACCGTGACCCAGAGTTTTTCCTTGGGCAGGTTCAGCCATTTTTCGGAGGTCAGGAACGTCCAGGCATAGGTGATGGCGTCACGCTTGAAGTAATCGCCAAAACTGAAGTTGCCCAGCATCTCGAAGAATGTGTGGTGACGAGCGGTGTAACCCACGTTCTCCAGGTCGTTGTGCTTGCCACCGGCACGCACGCACTTCTGGCTGGTAACGGCGCGGGTGTAGGCACGCTTCTCCTGGCCGAGGAAGCAATCCTTGAATTGGTTCATGCCTGCGTTGGTGAACAACAGGGTCGGGTCGTTGCCCGGAATCAGGGAGCTGGAGGCGACACGGGTGTGGCCCTGCTCTTCGAAGAAGCCAAGGAAGGCTTCACGGATTTCTGCGCTTTTCATAGGTTCTTCCACGGAGACTGCGGCCAGAGGCAATTGCAAAACGTCAAAGACGTAGCGACGGCAAAGGGCCGCATTATATAGGCGTTGCGCCCTCGGTACAGTCTGTTTGTACGATAGACACAAGTAACTGGACTATTGGCGTGTCATTGGCGTGCAAACCCGGCGAACTCTGCAATGACTCGCTCGGTATCTGCACGTGAAACATTCATATGCGTGACCATTCGCAGACGTGGCGCGGCCACGAGCCGGATGCCACGTTCGGCACTGTATGCCTTGAGCGCGGCGGCCCGGTCACCGATGTCCACATACACCATATTGGTCTGCACAGGTTCAACGCTATAGCCAAGCCCGGCAAGGCCGTCGGCAAGAAACTGCGCATTGGCGTGATCGTCGGCCAGACGCTCGATCTGGTGATCCAGCGCATACAAGCCGGCAGCCGCCAGTGAACCGGCCTGACGCATACCACCGCCGACCATCTTGCGCAGCCTGCGCGCCTTGGCAATCAGTTCATGGGAGCCGCAAAGCACGGAGCCGACCGGAGCGCCTAGCCCTTTGGACAGGCAGATCGAAACGGAGTCGAAATGACGGGTGATCTCGCGCGCATCGACTCCCAGCCTGACCGCTGCGTTATATAGCCGAGCGCCATCCAGATGCAGGCCCAAGCCTTTCTCAATGGTCATGGCGCGTGCATCGGCCAGATAGGACAGCGGCAGCACCCTGCCTTGCATGGTGTTTTCCAGCGCCAGCAGACGGGTGCGGGCGAAGTGGAAGTCATCGGCCTTGATGGCATCGCGGACCTGCTGCAGGTCCAGCGAGCCGTCGGCCTGCACATCCAGCGGCTGCGGCTGAATCGAGCCCAACACCGCAGCGCCGCCGCCCTCGTATTTATAGGTGTGCGCCTGCTGACCGACGATGTATTCGTCGCCGCGTTCGCAGTGGGCCATCAACGCCAGCAGGTTGCTCATGGTGCCCGACGGCACGAACAGCGCAGCGGCAAAGCCCAGGCGTTCGGCCAGTGTGGCTTCCAGACGATTGACCGTCGGGTCTTCCCCGTAGACGTCATCGCCAACAGGCGCCTTGTTCATGGCATCGAGCATGCCAGCCGTCGGTAAAGTCACGGTATCACTGCGCAGATCAATGACTGTCACGAAAAAGCTCCCTGAAATTCGAAGGTCGATAATGCAGCGACCCTGCAGTTGCAACAAGGCATTACTGAGGCCTCGCTACATGATAATCAAGCCTGAACGGGTCGGCACTGCGCTGCTTATATAAGGAAAAGGCAGGTTCACTGTACGAAAGTGTCGATGCATGATCCAAGGATCTGTGATAAAAATCCCGCGCCGGCCACGAAATGTGTCGGCAACGTTCTCAGGGCGGGGCGTAATTCCCCACCGGCGGTAATGACGCGCAATGCGTCTAGCCCGCGAGCGCTTGAGGGTCGACAGCCACGGCTGATGACTCGCAAGGTCAGCAGACCCGGTGTGATTCCGGGGCCGACGGTCATAGTCCGGATGAAGAGAGAGCGGGAGTGGCGTCTAAAAGAACGTCTGCAAAACCCCATCTTGAACGACAACGCTCAAGCGGTTTTCCTACGCGACTAGAATCCCTTTCGATCCAAATGCCCTGTTTTTTCTATAAACAGGAGTCAGAACACGTGCAACCCACTGCAATCGACAGCAAAAGCAAAAGTCACCCGAACGAGCGCGTCGCGTTCATCCAGGCCTGCTGGCACAAGGAAATCGTCGACCAGAGCCGTAAAGGTTTTGTCGCCGAAATGGCCAACCACGGCTACGCCGAAAGCGATATCGACTTCTTTGAAGTAGGCGGCGCTTTCGAGATCCCGCTGCACGCCAAACTGCTCGCCAATTCGGGCCGCTACGCCGGCATCGTCGGCGCCGCTCTGGTCGTGGACGGTGGCATCTATCGCCACGAGTTCGTCGCACAGACCGTGGTCAGCGCATTGATGCAGGTCCAGCTGGAAACCGAGGTCCCGGTCTTCTCCGTGGTACTGACGCCGCATCACTTCCATGCGGGCGAAGAGCATCAGAAGTTCTTCTTCGATCACTTCGTGCACAAGGGCGAAGAAGCTGCCAAGACCTGTGCCGACACCCTGAACAAGGTGCGTGCCCTGCGTCGTCACGAGCTTCAGCAGAAAGCCGCTCGCTAAATCGGTGAGGATGAGGCTGCACTGACTGCCCTGCGCATCAGATGCAGCCTCGTCTGATCAGAAGTCTACCTTCCCCCGCCCTGCCTTGATCGAACCCCGTTTGCTCTTGGACTCCAGCCTGCGAGTCTTGGAACCCAGAGTCGGCCTCGTCGGCCTGCGCTTTTTCTCGACCTTCGCTGCATTGACGATCAACTCGCTCAGCCTCAACAGCGCATCGGCACGGTTCTGCTCTTGCGTGCGGTATTGCTGCGCCTTGATCACGATCACGCCATCGCTGGTAATCCGACTGTCGCTCAGCGCCAGCAGCCTCTCCTTGTAGAAAGGGGGCAGCGAGGACGCGTGAATGTCGAAACGCAAATGCATGGCACTGGACACCTTGTTGACGTTCTGCCCACCCGCGCCCTGGGCACGAATGGCGGTCAACTCGATTTCAGTGTCCGGCAGATGGACGTTGTTGGAAATCACCAGCATGAAAGCATCTACGTTGAATCAAAATGAACGCCAAGGATACGTCGCTCGCAGCCGACGTGCATGGCTGACATAAAAAACCCGGCCTCATGAGCCGGGTTCTTCAAAACGAATCACGCTATTTGGTAGCTGTAGAGGCCACGACCAGGTTGCGCCGATTCTTGATCCGGTAGCAAAGCCACATTGCCGCCAGCCAGACCGGTATCGCGTAGACCGATATCTGAATGCCGGGAATCATCAACATGATGCCCAGAATGAACACCACGAACGCCAGACAGAAGTAGTTGCCGTAGGGGTACCACAGGGCCTTGAACAGCGGGACCTGTTGCGTACGGTCCAAGTGCTGGCGGAATTTTAGGTGCGAGTAGCTGATCATCGCCCAGTTGATGACCAGCGTGGCCACTACCAGCGACATCAGCAGTTCCAGCGCATGCTGCGGAACGAAGTAGTTGAGCAGCACCGCTACAAGCGTCACGGCGGCCGAGGCAAAGATCGCCTTGACCGGTACGCCACGCTTGTCCACCTGCGCCAGTGCCTTGGGCGCATCGCCCTGCTCGGCCATGCCGACCAGCATGCGGCTGTTGCAGTAGGTGCCGCTGTTGTAGACCGACAGCGCTGCGGTCAGGACCACGAAGTTGAGGATGTGCGCAGCGGTGTCACTGCCCAGCATCGAGAACACCTGCACGAACGGGCTGCCGCTGTAGGAATCGCCCGAGGCATTGAGGCTGGTCAGCAGGCTGTCCCATGGCGTGAGCGAGAGCAGCACCACCAATGCGCCGATGTAGAAAATCAGGATGCGGTAGATGACCTGATTGATGGCTTTGGGAATGACCGTTTTCGGCTGTTCTGCCTCGGCAGCGGTAAAGCCGAGCATTTCCAGGCCACCGAACGAGAACATGATGATTGCCAGCGCCATCACCAGACCGCTGACGCCATTGGGGAAGAATCCGCCATGCTCCCAGAGGTTGCTGACCGACGCCTGCGGTCCGCCGCTGCCACTGACCAGCATGTAGCTGCCCAGCGCGATCATGCCGATGATCGCGACGACCTTGATGATCGCGAACCAGAATTCGGTTTCGCCGAACACCTTTACGTTCGCCAGGTTGATGACGTTGATGAGCACGAAGAAGGCTGCCGCCGAGACCCAGCTGGGGATATCGGGCAACCAGTAATGAATGTATTTGCCGACTGCCGTCAGCTCCGACATGCCGACCAGGATGTACAGCAGCCAGCAGTTCCAGCCAGACAGGAAACCGGCAAAGCCGCCCCAGTAGTTGTGCGCGAAATGGCTGAACGATCCGGCCACCGGCTCTTCGACGATCATTTCACCGAGCTGGCGCATGATCATGAAGGCGATGAAGCCGCAAATCGCGTAACCGAGAATCATCGAAGGACCGGCCGACTTCAGCACGCCTGCCGAACCGAGAAACAGACCAGTACCGATGGCGCCGCCGAGGGCGATCAACTGGATGTGTCGATTCTTCAGACCACGCTTCAACTCGCCAGACGCTGAGTTTTGTTCACTCATCAAAAGCCACCTGATTGTTCTTGTTCTGTGACGGAATAGGACCTGTTGCGCTCGTGACGTAACAGAATGCAGCACGCGGGACGGGTAGCCCCGAGCGTTTCAAAACAGCAGTGATTCACAGAAAAAAGCGCGGCATTGTACACCGGCCTCCACATCGAGGTTTAAAAGAGGGCGGGCAGACGTGCCGGGTTGTTTATTCAAATCATTTCGCAGAATGAAAACATCCGGAAACGGAAACGCCAGCCGCTGAGGGCTGGCGTTTCCGTTTATTCACGCACGTTGCTCACAGCGCCACGTTTACTGTGGCTTGCGGCGACCGAAGCCCGGGCGCTGACCCGAACCTGCCGGTGGACCACGACGCTTGCCCGACGGCGCATCATCGTCGACCAGTTTGATACCGGCACGCTTGGGTGCTGGCTTGGCCGGGCGCTTGTTCATTTCGCTCGGACGCTCAGCCACCGGAGTACCGCGGCTGTTATCGGCCGGACGCGGCGAACGCGAACCTGGCTTGCCGGAGTCCTTGCGCGGCGATGGGCGCTGGGTCGAATCGCCACGCGGACGATCACGATCACTGCCGGTGATTTGCGGCTGACGCTGCGCACGCTCGCCGGACGCCGGAGCGCCAGCGGCAGGACGCAGCGTACGAACGCGCTCGCCCTTGCCCAACGGACGGGACGACTGGCGCTGCAGACGCTCGAGCTTTTCCTTGGTCTTGGCGTTCATCTGCGGCTGAGCCACAGGTGTCAGGCCGACTTCGGCAGCCAGAATGTCGACTTCGTACTGACTCATTTCGCGCCAGCGGCCCATCGGCAGGTCGGAGTTCAGGAACACCGGCCCGTAACGCACGCGCTTCAGACGGCTGACCACCAGACCCTGGGATTCCCAGAGACGACGGACTTCGCGGTTACGACCTTCCATCACCACGCAGTGGTACCAGTGGTTGAAGCCTTCGCCGCCCGGAGCCTGCTGGATATCGGTGAAACGCGCAGGCCCGTCTTCGAGAACGACGCCCGTCTTGAGGCGCTCCAGCATCTCGTCATCGACTTCGCCACGTACGCGCACTGCGTATTCACGGTCCATTTCAAACGAGGGGTGCATCAAACGGTTGGCCAGTTCACCATCGGTGGTGAACATCAGCAGACCGGTGGTGTTGATGTCCAGACGACCGATATTGATCCAGCGGCCTTCTTTCGGGCGCGGCAGACGATCAAATACGGTCGGACGGCCTTCTGGGTCGTCACGGGTGCAGATTTCGCCGTCCGGTTTGTTGTACATGATGACGCGGCGAACCGTTTCGGCTGCCTCTTCGCGTTTGATCACGCGGCCGTCGACGCTGATGGCGTCGTGCAGGTCAACACGCTGACCGAGGGTCGCGTCCTTGCCGTTGACCTTGATGCGGCCCTGGGTGATCCAGGCTTCCACGTCGCGGCGCGAACCGACGCCAATGCGTGCCAGAACCTTCTGCAGCTTTTCGCCTGCGGGTCCGATTTCCTGGCTGTCCTGCTTGTCTTTTTCACTCATCTGGGCACCTCCCGGTGTGTCGAATCAGGGCTGACCGAGAACCGGCGAGACCTGTGCCCGGCGCGCGGTGGAGAGCGGCAAGGCGGAATACTTTGAAGCCCTGGCGAAAGGGTTATCGCCGAGGGTCGGCCATCATACGCTCATGCGGTCTTTTACGCATCCAGCCTGCCGTGCAATTCCTCGTATCACTTCTTCTTTTTGCGACCACCGGTCTTGAGCTTCGCCAGACGCTTGGCCGATTCGCTGAGCACCTCGCGTTTTTCATCCTTCTCCAGCTTCTTCCAGGCCTTGATTTCCCGCTTGCTGCGACCGCATCCCAGGCAAATGTCGTCATCGAATTTGCACAGGCTGATGCAGGGGTTCTTGGTTGAACTCATGGACAGCAACTCTCATGGGGAAGATGACTGAACGTGTGACCGCAGGCGGGGGGATGAATTCGAACGGATGAAGATCATCGTCTGTGCCATTTGTGACGCAGAGCGTCACGG
Source organism: Pseudomonas viridiflava (assembly GCF_900184295.1). NCBI lineage: Bacteria > Pseudomonadati > Pseudomonadota > Gammaproteobacteria > Pseudomonadales > Pseudomonadaceae > Pseudomonas > Pseudomonas viridiflava. The sequence continues at coordinate 1,734,576 of NZ_LT855380.1, read as the reverse complement.
GCTGCATGCCCACGCAGAGCGCTCATCGTTATACACAAGTCGTAACGCGCATCTGGAGCGGGCACTATTTCGGCCGTGGGAGCGGACCGGGCGGCGTTCCGTTTGTCCGCGAAAGCTGGTACATCCGACAAAGATCCAGCGTCTGAAATGCAGTATTCGCGGACAAGTCCGCTCCCACTTTCGGGTACCGCGTTCCTCCAAGTCGATTTGTGTATAACGATGAGCGCAGAGCGTTGGCACGATCAGTGTGCTTGAGACCGATGATCGTTCCAACGCTCTGCGTGGGAATGCAGTTCAGGACGCTCCGCGTCCGCTTTCCGGGTCGGGCTCGTCTTCATCAGCCGACTCAGGCTCGGCCCGCAACAGATCATCGAAGTCCGTCTTCAACCCCTGCTCCATCGAGTCCAGTTCGACCAACAGGCTGCGGAAGCTGGTCTCGTCACGCGGCGGCTCGGGCTCTTCATTGACGTCCAGACTGGCGTCGGCCAGCGCCTGAAGGTGCGCGGGCACGGGCGCATCCTCAAAGTCCAGCTCAGGCTCGGTTTCCATCTCGCGCAGGTCAGCCAGCGGCGGCAGTTCGTCCAGGCTCTTGAGGTTGAAGTGATCGAGAAAACCCTTGGTGGTGGCGAACATCGCCGGTTTGCCGGGCACATCGCGGTAACCCACCACCCGAATCCACTCTCGCTCCATCAGCGTCTTGACGATGTGGCTGTTGACCGCCACACCTCGCACATCTTCAATTTCGCCTCGGGTGATCGGCTGGCGGTAGGCGATCAGCGCCAGGGTTTCCAGCATGGCGCGGGAATAGCGTTGCGGCCGCTCTTCCCACAAACGTCCGACCCAAGGCGAGAACTTGTCACGAATCTGCAGACGATAGCCGGACGCGACTTCCTTGAGTTCAAAGGCGCGGCCGTCGCAAGACTTGCGCAGTATGTCCAGAGCCTTCTTGAAGATCGGCGGCTCCGGGCGCTCGCCTTCTTCGAACAGCTCATAAAGCCGGTCGAGCGTTTGCGGCTTTCCGGATGCCAGCAGAAACGCTTCAAGCAAGGGCGCAAGTTCGCGGGGTTCGTTGAGGTTCATGGGTGTGCTCTAGGTCTACTCGGCTCGCGCCCGGACATGGATCGCCGCAAAGGGCTCGTTTTGGACCAGCTCGACCAGTGATTCCTTGACCAATTCCAGCACGGCCATGAATGTCACGACCACACCCAGTCGCCCTTCCTCGGCGGTGAACAGCTCGGCGAACGGCACGAAACCGCCGCCCTTGAGGCGTTCCAGCACATCACTCATGCGCTCGCGAGTGGACAGCGCTTCGCGGCTCACCTGGTGGCTTTCGAACATGTCGCCGCGATGCAGCACTTCGGCCATCGACATCAGCACTTCTTCAAGGCTGACATCCGGCAGCAGCTTGCGCGCTCGGGCTTCGGGGGCGTCCAGTTTCGGCACTATGACATCGCGCCCTACCCGCTTCAGGCCATCGATGCCTTCGGCTGCGGCCTTGAAACGTTCGTACTCCTGCAGCCGACGAATCAGTTCGGCACGCGGATCGCCTTCCTCTTCCTCGATTTCCGCCGAACGCGGCAGCAACATGCGCGACTTGATCTCGGCGAGCATGGCAGCCATCACCAGGTACTCGGCCGCGAGCTCCAGGCGCACGGTTTTCATCAGCTCGACATAACCCATGTACTGCTTGGTGATTTCCGCCACCGGGATGTCGAGGATGTCGATGTTCTGTTTGCGGATCAGGTACAGCAGCAGGTCGAGCGGGCCTTCGAACGCCTCAAGAAAGACTTCCAGCGCGTCCGGCGGAATATAGAGATCCAGCGGCATCTGCGTGAGCGCCTGTCCGTAGACCAGCGCAAACGGCAGCTCCTGCTGGGCGTCGGCCTGACTGTCGACCGTCTCGACCACTGTCATTACGCGTCGTCAGCGAACGGCGTCGGGTCGCCACAGCCGACACGGATCACCTGCGGCTCGCCTTCGGACAGATTGATAACCGTGGAGGCAGAGATACCGCCGATGCCGCCGTCGATGATCAGGTCCACCTGATGCTCGAGAATCTGGCGCATTTCATAGGGGTCGCTCAACGGCACCGTGTCACCGGGCATGATCAGGCTGACGCTCATCAGCGGCTCGCCCAGTTGCTCCAGCAGCGCCTGAGCGATCGGATGGCTGGGCACGCGCAGACCAATGGTACGACGCTTCGGGTGCAGGACCAGACGCGGCACTTCACGGGTGGCGTTGAGAATGAAGGTGTAAGGACCCGGCGTGTGGGCCTTGAGCGCTCGGAAAGCACCGGTGTCGACCTTGGCAAACAGTCCCAGTTGCGAGAGATCGCAGCACATGAGCGTGAAGTTGTGTTTGTCGTCCAGCTGACGCAGACGACGGATACGCTCGATGGCGCTCTTGTCGCCAATCTGGCAACCCAGCGCATAGGACGAATCTGTCGGGTACACCACCAGCCCGCCGGCCTTGATGATTTCCGCAGCCTGTTTGATCAGGCGCGGTTGCGGGTTCTCCGGGTGGACCTGGAAAAATTGACTCACGGTAACTTCCTGTTCAGACGGCGGCAGTAGGTTGATCATGTTTGAATCTGCACCACAGAGGTGGCAAATCCTCGGGCACGGGGCGGTAAATTCCAATCTCGCCCCAGGCACCGGGGCCATGGAAGTCGCTGCCGGCAGTGACCAGCAGACCGAACTCCCGCGCCAGGATCGCCAGGGTTCCGACCTGATCGGCAGGCTGCATGCCATTGACCACTTCGATGGCGTGACCACCTGCCTGGATGAAATCGCCGACCAGTTTACGCCGTTTACTGCGGGTAAAGTCATAATGCGAAGGATGCGCGAGGCTGACCCAGGCGCCGGAGGCCCTCAGGGTTGCCACGGTGTCCTCGAGTGTCGGCCAGTGTTGCTTGACGTCGCCCAGTTTGCCCGCACCCAGCCATTTTCGGAATGCCTCGGCACGATCCTTGACGAAACCTTCACGCACCAGAAAGTCGGCGAAGTGCGGACGAGCCGGCGCATTGCCGCTGTCGCCCAGCTCTTTCTGGATCGCCCGGGCGCCTTCCAGCGCTCCGGGCATACCTTTGATCGCCAATTTGCGACTGATTTCTTCAGCCCGCAACCAGCGCCCTTCGTGCAAACGCGCGATTGCTTCGGTCAGTGCAGGGGCCTTGGTGTCGAACGCGTAACCCAATATATGGATGGTCGCCCCGCCCCAGGTGCAGGACAACTCGACGCCGTTGACCAGCTGCATACCCAGTGAATGCGCCGTCTCGCGGGCTTCTTCGAGGCCTTCGAGGGTGTCATGGTCGGTGAGCGAAAGGACACGCACGCCATTTTCATAAGCACGCGTCACCAGTGCGGTGGGCGACAAGGCCCCGTCCGAAGCGGTGCTGTGGCAATGCAGATCAACATTCATAGTGGTGCTTTCGCAGTCATTGATGTTTGTTATTATGCCGCTACATCCTGCTTCTGGCTGCCATTGTGAAACAATTCATCGACTTCATCCCGCTGCTCCTGTTTTTCATTGTCTACAAAACCGAACCGCGCGCTGTCGAGATCCTCGGCAACAGCTACACGGTAGGCGGCATTTTCAGCGCTACGGCCATGCTGATCATCAGTTCGGTGGTGGTCTATGGCATCCTCTATATAAAGCAGCGCAAACTGGAGAAGAGCCAGTGGCTGACTCTGATTGCCTGCCTAGTGTTCGGCAGCCTGACGCTGGCCTTCCACAGCGAAACCTTCCTCAAGTGGAAAGCACCGGTGGTCAACTGGCTGTTCGCCCTGGCGTTTGCCGGCAGCCATTTCATTGGTGACCGCCCGCTCATCCAGCGCATCATGGGCCACGCTCTCACGCTGCCTGCGGCCATCTGGACCAAACTGAACATCGCCTGGATCTTCTTTTTCCTGTTCTGCGGCGCGGCCAACCTTTACGTGGCCTTCACGTATCAGGAGTTCTGGGTCGACTTCAAAGTCTTCGGCAGTCTGGCCATGACCCTGATTTTCCTGGTCGCACAGGGTATCTACCTGTCCCGCCACATGAACGACACTGCCACCACCACGACCAAATCCGAGGACTGACATGCTCTACGCAATCATCGCCACTGACGTCGAAAACTCGCTGGAAAAACGTTTGAGCGTACGCCCTGCGCACCTTGAGCGCCTTAATGCCCTCAAGGATGCAGGCCGTCTGGAACTGGCCGGTCCGAACCCAGCAGTCGACAGCAATGACCCTGGCGCAGCCGGTTTCAGCGGCAGCCTGATCGTCGCTGAGTTCGACTCCCTGGCAGCAGCAGAAGCCTGGGCCAAGGCTGATCCGTTCGTCGAGGCAGGCGTCTACGCCAACGTTGTGGTCAAGCCGTTCAAAAAGGTTCTGCCCTGATACGCCGTTGACGCCCTCTGGCGGTAGCGGTCCTGTTTGAAACATGACAGGGCCCTGCCGCCTCGACTCCCTGCGCAATATTCATCATTCCTGACGCGCTGCCGATAGCCTGCCGAGATTCAAATAAAAACGGTTCGGGTCAACGGGAGTTCAGATGCGTTCAGGTACATTGTGTCTGCTGATAGCGATATCGAGTACAAGCCTGCAGGTTCAGGCGGAAGGGACGGACGTCGTCGGGGCGTCACCGCCGACGCATTATACAAATTCAGCCAGCCAGATCGCAGACCTTCAGTCGCGGCTCGTCAACAGCGAGCGCCAGCGCGAAGACCTGATGAAGCAGGTGCAGAACACCGAACGCGACAGCGCACTGCTGGGCCGTTTGCGTCAAGAGAACCAAAAGCTCAAGTTGCAGCTCAAAGAGGCACTGTCAGCCACGCCGCCGCGTCTGCTGACCGAGCAACAACAATGGTTCGTCGCAGGGGGTGGCGTTGCGATGATCGCCCTTCTGTGCGGTATATTTGTCAGCGGTTGGCGTAGGCAACGTCGGCAGTGGCTAAATTGAGTGAGTCATGAGCGAGCTGTTACTAATTGATGATGATCAGGAGCTCTGTGAGCTGCTGAGCAGTTGGTTGAGTCAGGAAGGGTTTCAGGTGCGCGCCTGCCACGATGGCAACAGTGCGCGTCAGGCCCTCGCTGACCAGGCCCCTTCCGCCGTGGTACTGGACGTCATGCTGCCCGACGGCAGCGGTCTTGAGCTGCTCAAGCAGCTGCGGTCCGAACACCCCGACCTGCCGGTGGTGATGCTGTCGGCACGCGGCGAGCCACTGGACCGTATTCTGGGCCTGGAGCTTGGCGCTGACGATTACCTGGCCAAGCCCTGCGATCCCCGCGAACTGACCGCCCGCCTGCGCGCCGTCCTGCGTCGCAGTCACCCGGTCGCTTCGTCGACCCAGCTTGAACTTGGCGACCTGACTTTCAGCCCGATGCGCGGCGTGGTCAGTATCGATGAGAAAGAACTGACACTCACGGTCTCGGAAAGCCGCCTGCTGGAAGCCTTGCTGCGTCAGCCCGGCGAGCCGCTGGACAAGCAGGAACTGGCGCAACTGGCGCTGGGCCGCAAGCTCACCCTCTACGACCGCAGCCTGGACATGCACGTCAGCAACCTGCGCAAGAAAATCGGCCCACACCCGGATGGTCGTCCGCGCATCGTGGCGCTGCGCAGCCGTGGCTACTATTACAGCCTCTGAGCGCTTCCCGGCCCTGACGGTCCTTACACAAGCTTTACCAAGCCCTGACCGCGCTTGACCTTGATCTCCCTAAACTGGGCTCAACGGCATAGAGCCGCACTAGAGACAAGGAGATACACCATGCGCAAGACCCTGATCGCTTTGATGTTTGCTGCCGCCCTGCCTACCGTTGCCATGGCTGTTCCACCACCGCCTGCAGGTCCTGAAGCCGGCGCACCTGCCATGCACATGGAGCGCGACGACCGTGGCCCAGGCATGCATCGCGGCCCAGGTCCTGGCCCTTTCCGTGATCTGGACCTGTCACGTGAACAGCGTCAGCAGATCGACCGCCTGATGCGCGACCAGATGCATGAGCGTCGTGACATCACTCAGCGCTACCTGGACAAGATGCCTGCCCCCGAGCAGAAAGCCATGCAGGACGAGATCAACGCCAAGCGTAATGAAACCGACACTCAGATTCGCGCCCTGCTCAAGCCTGATCAGCAGAAGCAGTTCGACGAAATCAAGAAGAAGCAGGACGAGCGTCGTGCCGAGTGGGCCGAGTTCAAGGCCTGGAAAGCAGCCAAGGCTGCGAAGACGCAATAACATCAGTCAAGCCTGACGGCAGACTGATTGCAACCAACCCGGCATGCTCAAGCATGCCGGGCTTGTTCATTTCTTGACCGAGGAAAACCTGTGCGCTCATTGTTCTGGCGAATCCTGGCCAGTTTCTGGCTGGCCATTGCTCTGGTTGCAGGCCTGTCGATTCTGCTCGGGCACATGCTCAATCAGGACGCCTGGATCCTCAGCCGCCATCCGGTACTCAACGAGCTGCCGGAAAACTGGACACAGCGGTTCGAAGAGCAAGGCGCCGACGCGTCTCAGGATTACCTGCAAACCCTCAAACGCCGGAGCCGTATCGACGTTCAAGTGCTGAACGACAGCGGAGAACCGGTCGTGCGCGGCACATTTCCGCCCCGTGCAGCCGCCCTCGAAGCGCGTCAGCAGCAAGGCGATGACGACGATGAAGGCAGAAAACTGCCATGGCGTCGTCTGGCCACCGAATACACCAGCCCCAAGACCGGCGAAACGTACCTGTTCATCTACCGGATTCCGCACCCTGAACTTGATCAATGGCATCGTCAGAGCCTGATGTGGCCGCTGAGTGCGCTGGGCATCGCGCTGGTCGTGCTGACCCTGTTCAGTCTGTTCGTAACGCTGTCGATCACCCGACCGCTGAGCCGTTTGCGCGGCGCCGTGCACGATCTGGGGCAGACCAGTTATCAACAGCACAGCCTGGCGCAACTGGCCAATCGGCGTGACGAGTTCGGCGTGCTGGCCACCGATTTCAACCGGATGGGCGCACGCCTGCAAAGCCTGATCGGCAGTCAGCGTCAGTTGTTGCGTGATGTATCCCATGAATTGCGCTCGCCGCTGGCGCGCCTGCGCATCGCACTGGCGTTGGCCGAGCGCGCCGAACCTGCCGAGCGTGAAAAGCTGTGGCCGCGTCTGGGCCGCGAATGTGATCGGCTGGAAGCACTGATCAGCGAGATTCTGGCCCTGGCGCGTCTGGACGCCGACTTCGGCAGCGCCGAGCCGGTCGATCTTGACGGGTTGTTGCACCGGTTGAAGAACGACACGCAACTCGACGGTGCCGAGCAGACTATTCAGATCCAGGTGCAAAGCGACCTGCAGTTGCAAGGCTGGCCCGACATGATCGAGCGTGCGTTGGACAACCTGCTGCGCAATGCCCTGCGCTTCAACCCGCCGGGCCAGAGCATCGACTTGCAGGCGACTCGGGTGGACAACCGCATACGTCTGAGCGTGCGCGACCATGGTCCGGGCGTTGCCGAGGAACATCTGGCGCAACTGGGTGAGCCCTTCTTTCGCGCGCCCGGCCAGACTGCGCCGGGTCACGGCCTGGGACTGGCCATCGCCCGACGCGCTGCCGAGCGTCATGGCGGCAGCCTGACCCTGGGCAATCATCCCGAGGGCGGTTTTATCGCTACACTGGATTTGCCGCCAGAGCCGGTCAATCCCTCATCGGTCTGACGCCGATCAGCCCTGCCATTCGCTGACAAACCCGCCCACGTCCACTTTCGGTGCTTCGCGGGGCGGGTTCAGCGGCGTGCCCAGGTACAGAAAACCGACCACTTCCTCGTCGGCTTCAAGCCCCAGCCCTTTGGCCACATGCGGCGAATACGACAGCTCGCCTGTGCGCCAGACTGCGCCAACGCCCAGTGCGTAAGCCGCCAGCAATACGCCATGCGCCGCACAACCGGCGGTAATCAGCTGTTCCTTGCGCGGCACTTTGAAGTGATCCTGCAACCGCGCAATCACCACGACCACCAATGGCGCACGCAACGGTCCCAGGCGGGCCTTGTCCAGCGCCTGCGGGGTGATTTCGCCACCGCCCTGCTCCAGCGCCTCGGCCAGCAAGGTGCCCATGCGCTCGCGTGCCGTACCTTCGACGGTCAGGAAACGGTACGGCCGCAACTGGCCGTGATCAGGCGAGCGCAAGGCTGCGCTGAACATGATTTCGCGCTGTGCGGCATCCGGGGCCGGATCGACCAGACGTGGAACCGATACGCGGTTGAGCAAAGCGTCGAGCGCCTGCATGGGCTGTCTCCTTTCAAAGTTGATCAGGCATTCTAGAGCCTGTACAGGTTCAATAACGAGCACGACGGGCAATTACTTACAGGCAATGTCGAACGCAAGGCCCGGCCATGCTGGTTTACATGACCACGCGCGCGGGTAGAATGGCGCCTTTCTTCATTGCAGTCAGAGCCCTTCATGTCGTTGCCGACCCTTCGCATCATCGGTTTCATCATCGGCATCTTCCTGATCACGCTGGCTGTCGCCATGATTGTGCCCATGGCCACGCTGGTCATCTACGACCGCTTCGAAGACCTGCGCTCGTTTCTGTGGGCCAGCGCCATCACCTTCATCGCCGGGCTTGCGATGGTGGTGCCGGGTCGGCCGGAGCACGTTCAGTTGCGTCCACGGGACATGTACATGCTCACGGTCTCCAGCTGGATCGTGGTGTGCATCTTCGCGGCGCTGCCGTTTCTGCTGACCCAGCACATCAGTTACACCGACTCCTTCTTCGAAAGCATGTCCGGAATCACCGCGACCGGCTCTACCGTGCTCAGCAACCTGGACAGCATGTCTCCGGGCATTCTGATCTGGCGCTCGATGTTGCACTGGCTGGGTGGCATCGGCTTCATCGGTATGGCCGTGGCGATTCTTCCGCTGCTGCGGATCGGTGGCATGCGGCTGTTCCAGACCGAGTCGTCCGACCGCTCCGAAAAGGTCATGCCCCGTTCGCACATGGTGGCCAAGTTCATCGTGCTGGCTTATGTGAGCTTCACCGCACTGGGCAGCCTGGCGTTCTGGATGGCGGGCATGAGCCTGTTCGACGCGATCAATCATGCGATGTCGGCGATTTCCACCGGGGGGTTCTCGACGTCTGACATGTCTCTGGCGAAATGGCCACAGCCTGCGGTGCACTGGGTCGCCATCGTGGTGATGATCCTCGGCAGCCTGCCCTTCACCTTGTACGTCGCCACGCTGCGCGGCAACCGGGGTGCGTTGTTCCGGGACGAGCAGGTGCAAGGGCTGATCGGTCTGTTGCTGATCACCTGGCTGGTGATGACCGTGTGGTACGCGAACACCACTGACTTGCCATGGACCGAGGCGTTGCGTCACGTAGCGCTGAACGTCACGTCGGTGGTCACGACCACAGGCTTTGCACTGGGCGACTACAGCCTGTGGGGCAATTTCTCGTTGATGCTGTTCTTTTATCTGGGCTTCATCGGCGGCTGTTCCGGCTCGACGGCGGGCGGCGTGAAGATTTTCCGCTTCCAGGTCGCCTATATCCTGCTCAAGACCAACCTCAACCAGTTGATCCATCCACGTGCTGTGATGAAACAGAAATACAACGGCCACCGGCTGGACGACGAGATTGTGCGTTCGATTCTGACGTTCTCGTTTTTCTTCACCATCACCATCTGCCTGATCGCGCTGATGCTGTCGCTGCTGGGTCTGGACTGGATGACCGCACTCACCGGGGCAGCCAGCACGGTGTCAGGCGTCGGACCTGGGCTGGGCGAAGTCATCGGGCCAGCGGGCAACTTCTCCACCCTGCCGGACGCGGCAAAATGGATTCTGTCCGGCGGGATGCTGCTGGGCCGTCTGGAGATAATCACCGTGCTGGTGCTGTGCGTGCCTGCATTCTGGCGGCATTGATGCGCGCAAAGCCGCCTCTTATCAAACAACACGTAATCTGCTGAATGAACACGCTTTTGTGGGAGGCGGCTTGCCGGCGATGCACTCGACGCGGTACTTCAGGAAGATCGCGTCATCGTTCATCGCCGGCAAGCCGCCTCTTATCAAACTACCTGTAACTTACTGAAGAAACGCGATTTTGTGGGAGCGGACCGGGCGGCGTTCCGTTTGTCCGCGAATACTGTATTTCAGGCGATGAATATTCGTCAGATGTACTGGCCTTTTCGCGGACAAGTCCGCTCCCACTGAGTTTGCTGCGCGACAGCGCTACGTCGAAGACATGGTGGCGCCTGCAACAGTCCGGTATTTGCCACGACACAGCGTACTGCCAAATCGCACCGTGTCAGGCTAGACTCACCCCAAGCCAACCCGAGGGTCTGTCCATGGATACCGCCAAGCCGTTCACCCGCTTTGCCGATTTCTACCCTTACTACCTCGACGAACACCGCAGCAGCACCAGCCGGCGCCTGCATTTCATTGGCACCACGCTGGTGATCTTTCTGCTGGCTTTCGGCATAGGCAGTGGACGCTGGTGGCTGTTGGCGCTGTTACCGGTTGCCGGTTATGGCTTTGCCTGGGCCGGTCATTTCTTCTTCGAGAAGAACCGCCCCGCCACCTTCAAGCACCCTTTCTATAGCCTGCTCGGGGATTTCGTCATGTACCGCGACATGCTGTTGGGCCGGGTGCCTTTCTAGAGAAAATCAGGCAACCGGCTCGCTGACCGGCACGCCCTGCTGCTCGACCTCAGGGCTGGCTTTCAAATGTGCATCGGCCAGCCGGAACAGTTCAATGTGGCCATCCAGGTGCTCGATCAGCGCCGTACAGGATTCGACCCAGTCGCCGCAGTTCATGTATTCCACGCCGCCTACCTGACGGATTTCCGCGTGGTGAATGTGCCCGCACACCACGCCGTCCAGATCGCGCTTCACGCATTCATGGGCGATGGCTTCTTCGAAATCACTGATGAAATTCACCGCGCTTTTGACCTTGTGCTTCAGGTACGCCGACAGCGACCAGTAGCCATAGCCGTATTTCGCCCGCCAGTGGTTCAGCCAGCGATTGAGGGTCAGGGTGAATTCGTAGGCCGAGTCGCCGAGAAAGGCCAGCCAGCGGTGATAACGGGTGATCACATCGAATTGATCGCCATGAATCACCAACAGACGGCGACCATCAGCCGTCACGTGTTCGGCCTCGTCTACCAACTGAATATTGCCCAGAATCAGCTTCGAGTAACGGCGCAGAAACTCGTCATGATTGCCCGTGACGTAGATGACTTCGGTGCCGCGCTTGCTCATGGTCAGCAGACGCCGGATGACGTTGGTATGCGCCTGCGGCCAGTACATGCCGCCACGCAGCTTCCAGCCGTCGATGATATCGCCCACCAGATAGATCCGGTCAGCCTGATAGCGCTTGAGAAACGCCGACAGGTGTTCGGCCTGGCAATCGCGCGTGCCCAGATGCACATCGGAAATCCACAAGGTCCGCACGCGTTGCTTGCGGCTGGGTTTGGCGAGCTGAGCACTGCTCATGGGACGACCTCCGGCGGGTTTTCCAAAAGAGTGCCGCATGCCGGTTAATTGAATGTGACACGCACATGGCGATGTCATGACAATGGCTTGTACGAGGTAGACTTGCCTGTCGCCGCGCCCACAAAGGATTGTCATGACTCCGCGTTCCGCCCTGCTCGCTCTGCACATCGGCGCCCTGCTGTTCGGCCTGTCCGGCGTGCTGGGTAAACTTGCACATGCTTCGCCATCCGTGATCGTTTTCGGCCGCGCGGCCTTCGCAGCCGCAGCACTCGCCGTGTTCGCACGCTTTGTCGGCAGCACGCGCTGGAAACCATTGAGCCGAGCCAGCGGTGCACGTTTGGTCCTCAGTGGCGTACTGCTTAGCCTGCACTGGGTGTCGTTTTTCATCGCGGTGAAAGTAGCAGGCGTGGCTGTGGCGACGCTGGGCTTCGCGAGCTTCCCGGCGTTCACCGTGATACTTGAGGGTCTGGTCTTTCGCGAGCGGATCCGGCGCATCGAGATGCTGCTGGTCGTGCTGGTTACCGTGGGGCTGATACTGGTGACACCAGGGTTCGATCTGGCCAGCGAAGCGACGGGCGGCTTGTTGTGGGCGATTGTTTCGGGCTTCACCTTCGCCCTGCTGTCGCTGGTCAACCGTGCCAGTGCGCTGCATGTGCCAGCGGTGCAGGCCGCCCTGTGTCAGAACCTGATCGTCGCCGTCTGCCTGCTGCCGTGGGCAGCCTATTCATTGCCTGACGTTTCGACCCGTGACTGGCTGTGGATTGCCTTGCTCGGCGTGCTCTGTACCGGACTGGCGCACAGTCTGTTCGTCGCCAGTCTGGCCGTGATCAAGGCGCGGATAGCCGCAGTGGTATTTGCCATGGAGCCGTTGTACGGCATCGCCTTCGCCTGGCTGATCTTCGCCGAAACGCCCACCCTGCGGATGCTGCTGGGCGGGGCGCTGATCATTGTCGCCATTCTGATCTCAGGCCTGATGGGCAACCGAGGTGCAGAGACCGGATCTCATTGAGGGTCCGCTGCGCGATGCCGATCGTTGTGGCCCAGGTCACGCGCCGGATCGATCTGATCCCGCACCCGCTGCTTGAGCACCTTGGCCTCCGGAAATCCACCGTCGGCCTTGCGCTCCCAGATCTGCACGCCGTCACAGGTAATGCGAAAGGTACCACCCGTGGCCGGCTCAAGCGAGACCTTGCCCAGATCGTCGCAGAACGTACTCAGCAGTTCCTGCGCCAGCCAGGCGGCACGCAGCAACCATTGGCACTGGGTGCAGTAGGTGATGATGACTTCGGGTTTTCCGGCAGACATGAACGCGTGCTCCGCATCAAAGAGCGCTCATGATACGCACCGTTTGCCCGCTCAACGAGCGTTGGCGACGCGTCGAAGGTCGCTGAGCGTCGGGTTGTGCGCAACATCGTCCGGTTCGGCGTCCTGCTCATGCCCTTTGACGCCCAGCAGCCCGAGCAGACGACCGCGTATCGCCTGAAACCCGGCCTGTCCGCTGTCGCGCTGGCGCGGCAGTTCGATACGGATCTCGTCGGCAATCCTGCCATCGGCCAGCACGATGACCCGGTCGGCGAGCAAAATCGCTTCGTCCACATCGTGGGTCACCAGCAGCACTGCGGGGGTGTGCTTGCGCCACAGGTCGATGATCAGTTGATGCATGCGAATGCGCGTCAGGGCGTCGAGCGCGGCGAAGGGTTCATCCAGCAGTAACAGCTTGGGTTCACGCACCAGACCACGGGCCAAGGCAACGCGCTGCGCTTCACCGCCCGACAAGGTGGCCGGAAATGCATTGACCCGATGTGACAGGCCGACCTCGCCCAGCGCGGCTTCGGCTCGCGCCTTGGCATTGTCGATGTGCAGACCGAGCACCACGTTTTTCCAGGCGCTTTTCCACGGCATCAGGCGGGGTTCCTGAAACACCGCCGCCCGCGCCACCGGCACGCGCAGCTCGCCGCTGTCGATGCTGTCCAGCCCGGCGAGGGTACGCAGCAAGGTGGTCTTGCCGGAGCCGCTGGCCCCGAGCAGCGCGACGAATTCACCCGGCGCGATGTCCAGATCCAGCCCGTCGATCACCCGCTGCTGGCCGAACTGCCGGACTACATTGCGCAGTTGGACCGGGGCCTGCACGGCTTTTTCCGGAGCACGATGCAGGGTCGTCTGTGGGTTACGCGCGTCGAAAGCGGTCATGTTCAGTTCCTCACAAAAGTCGGGCGCCAGGCCAGGGCGTAGCGTTCCAGCGTGCGAATAATGCCGTCGATCACCAGGCCGAGAACGCTGTAGATCAGCAGGCAGATGACAATCACATCGGTGCGCATGAAGTCGCGGGCGTCACTGGCCAGATAGCCGATGCCTGCCGTGGTGTTGATCTGCTCGACGAACACCAGCGCCAGCCAGGAGATGCCCAGCGAATAGCGCAGGCCCACGAAGAACGAGGGCAGCGAGCCCGGCAGGATCACGTGCCAGATCAGTTCGCGACGGCTCAGACCGAGCGTGTTGGCGGCCTCGATCAGTTTGGGGTCGATGTTGCGGATCCCGGAAAACAGGTTCAGGTACACCGGAAAGGTGGTGCCCATGACGATCAGCGCCACTTTGGTGAACTCACCGATGCCAAACCAGAGGATGAACAGCGGCACCAGCGCCAGTGACGGAATGGTGCGCAGCATTTGCATCGGCGAATCGAGGGCAATTTCACCTCGTTTGGACAGGCCGGTGATCAGCGCAGCCACGACACCGATGCTGACGCCGATACTCAGGCCCAGCAGCGCGCGCTGCAGCGACACCCACAGGTGCCGTCCCAGCTCGCCCGACAGAATCATCGACCAGAGCGTGCCGCCAATCTGCGACGGCGCAGCAATGACCCGCACCGGCAGCAGGCCGGTCTGTGAGGCCAGTTCCCAGAGCAGTAACAACGCGAGCGGGCTGAGCAGACGCAGCACGAACCCCGGCACGCGCCACTGGCGGCCGGACTGCGCAGCGGTCTGTCGCTCGGGCTTGTTGACGACCAGAAATCCGGCATCGATGGAGTTGAGGGTTGTTTCAGACATGAAGGCATCCTTGCTGAACGGATCGGGCAAACGCACCCGACTCACTGGATAGGCATCATGCTAGGTGCATAAGAACCCTGAGTGAAATTCTATTTGGATCTAAGCTAATCGTTAAAATATTTGATTATCGTCAATTAACATAATGCATATTTTTTATAATTAACTTAGACCAAAATCGAATTTCACAGCCTCTGCCTTCGCCCATTAAGGTGCCCGTCGACAAGGTCGAACGGACCTCAACCATTGGCAGGAGTCATTCATGAGCATCGAATTCATTGGCTACATCGCTACGCAGCCCGGTTCGGAAATCCATCCACGCAGTGGCGCGACCATCCAGCCCGACTATGTGCAGAAAGTCGCCAAGGCCCATGAAGACTCGGGTTTCGACCGTGCGCTCATCGCCTATCACTCCAACAGTCCGGACAGCACACTGGTGGCTGCGCACGCTGCCAGCGTGACCCACACCCTGAAATTCCTGATTGCCCATCGTCCCGGTTTTATCTCGCCGACCGTCGCGGCCCGTCAGTTCGCG
The DNA here is from genome assembly GCF_900184295.1 of Pseudomonas viridiflava. NCBI lineage: Bacteria > Pseudomonadati > Pseudomonadota > Gammaproteobacteria > Pseudomonadales > Pseudomonadaceae > Pseudomonas > Pseudomonas viridiflava. The sequence goes on along the minus strand of NZ_LT855380.1, from coordinate 1,719,572 downwards.
ACGCTGGACGTGTTCAACGGCGGGCGGACAGCGGTGCACATCATCACCGGAGGCGATGACAAGGAATTGCGTGCCGACGGCAGCCATATCGGCAAGGACGAGCGTTACGCGCGCAGCGACGAATACTTGAGCGTGGTGCGCCAGGAATGGACCAGCGACAAACCATTCGATCACCAGGGCACGTATTACCAGTTCGAGGGCGCGCACTCGCTGGTCAAGTCCCCGCAACAGCCGCACATTCCCCTGTATTTCGGCGGCTCGTCAGCTGCTGCGATTGCCGTGGCAGGCAAACACGCCGACGTTTATGCGTTGTGGGGCGAGACGTACGAGCAGGTACGCGACGTGGTCAAACAGGTACGCGCCGAGGCTGCCAAACATGGCCGCACCATTCGTTTCAGTCTGTCGTTGCGACCGATTCTGGCCGACACCGAAGAACAGGCCTGGGCACGCGCCGACAGCATTCTGGAAAAAGCCAGGGCACTGGCCGAACGCAACGGGTTTATCCGTCGAGAGCCGCCGAACGAAGGTTCACGTCGCCTGCTGGCCGCCGCCGCGCAAGGTTCGCGTCTGGACAAGCGCCTGTGGACAGGTATCGCCGAACTGCTGGGTGCGCAAGGCAACTCGACCTCGCTGGTGGGCACGCCAGAACAGGTCGCCGAAGCGCTGCTCGATTACTACGACCTGGGGATTACCACCTTTCTGATTCGCGGTTTCGACCCGCTGGATGACGCCATCGACTACGGCAAAAAGCTTATTCCACTGACCCGCGAACTGGTCGCCCGGCGCGAGCGCGAAGCCCGTGAGCAGGTTGCCTGAACTGCGGGTAGACACTACGGGCATCACCGGCCGGCAGTCATGCCTGCCGGTGATGCCCGTCAGGCAGCAGCCGAAACCTGTTCCAGCGACTGCGCCACCAGCGCGCCGAACGCATCCACCGGCCCTTGCAGGTTACCGAGGAAACGTGGGTAGAACAGCCACAGGTCCATCACCGGTTTGAAGTCTTTCAACGGCACGACGGCCAGTTGATCGCGATGAATGCTGCGCGCAAGCAAAGGACGCGGCACCAGACCCAGCCCCATGCCGTCGGCGACCAGGCCCAGTTGCAACTCGGTGCCGAAGGTTTCCAGATTGACCTTCATGCTCAGGCCCTGATCGGACAGCGTGCGTTGCAGGCCTGCCCTAAATCCGCAGCCGTCGGGATTCAGCACCCAGCCCTGCTGGTAACAGTCAGCCAGCTTGCCGGGCTTTTTCGGCACCGTGTCCCTGGCGGCGACTACGACCAGCTCCATTCGGCCAATGGACTGCGCCACGATGTTTTCCGGGAAAATCTTGCCGGCCGGGAACAGCGCGGCGGCCGCATCCAGTTCGCCGTTCTCGATCTTGCCAATCAGATAGCTGCCCCAGCCGGTGCTCACCTGTGCGCGCAAATCGGGAAACTCGCCCCGCAGTTGCTTCAGCGCATCCAGCAGCACCACGTCACCGATGGTCTGTGGCACACCCAGTCTCAGCAGACCGCTGGGCGGCGTATCGCTGGCCACCAGCTCACGCAGCGCATCCATTTCACGCAGAATCGCCAGGCATTTCTGATAGACCTGAACGCCCATGGCCGTGGGCTTGAGCGGTTTGGTATTGCGATCAAACAACTCAACACCCAGGGCCTGCTCGAAATTCTGCACCCGGCGCGTAATGGCCGGTTGGGTCAGGTCCAGCGATTCAGCTGCATGGCTGATCGACTGGCAGCGAATCACCGCAACGAACGCATCGATATCATCAATTTTCATTCGGACCGCACATAAAAATATAAGAGGAAAATAGGCAAAAAGCATAGTGCCAATGGGCGTTCATGGATAGTCCGCGCTTCCAACATAAGCCTGAACCCTGGCCAGTGAAAGACGTTTTCGTTATATCCTAATCATAAAAAAATAGCATATTAAACAATCGCATTATGCTTATATCGATCCATACCTGACGCTGATCTGGAATGGACATGACTCAGAACCGACACCCCGAACGACTCGGGGCCTTCATCGACGCGCTGACCGAGCTGATTGGCAGCGACACCCACGAAACCGATCTGCTGCATCGCGGCAGCCGATTGCTTGCGCAACTGGTCAGCCATGACGACTGGCTGCCTGACGAGTTCGCTGTTCCCGACCCGACTCGCTACCAGCAATTTCTGCTGCACGCCGATGCACAGCAGCGCTTCTCGGTAGTGAGTTTTGTCTGGGGCCCGGGCCAGCGCACGCCAATTCATGACCATCGTGTGTGGGGGCTGATCGGCATGCTGCGCGGCGCGGAAGACGCTCAGGGTTACGTGCGCGGCCATGACGGGCGCCTTGAGCGGCAGGGTCCGAGCGTGCGTCTGGTGCCGGGCCAGGTTGAAGCGTTGTTGCCGCAGCGCAACGATGTCCATCAGGTCAGCAACGCCTTCAGCGATCAGGTTTCGATCAGCATCCATGTGTACGGCGCCGACATCGGTCAGGTGAAGCGCGCAGTCTACGAGCTGGACGGCACCGAAAAACTTTTCATTTCCGGCTATTCCAATCCCGCCCCACCCCCATCTCAAGCACAACCGACAGGGAGTCACGCCTGATGAGCACACACCCAACCCGATCCTTTGCCGAAATTCGCCAGGCCCTGCTGGACCGTCAGGAACTGGCGCTGGTGGATGTGCGCGAAGAAGCGCCCTTCGCGCAGGCGCATCCGTTGTTCGCAGCCAACATTCCATTGTCGAAGCTGGAGCTGGAGGTGTTCTCACGCATCCCGCGTCGCGACACCGCCGTGACGCTGTATGACGATGGCGAAGGCCTGGCCGATATCGCTCTGCAACGCTTGCAGGCTCTGGGCTACAGCGACGTGAAGCAGCTGGAAGGCGGTTTGCAGGGCTGGCGCCAAGCCGGCGGTGAACTGTTCATCGATGTCAATGTACCGAGCAAGGCGTTTGGCGAACTGGTGGAACATCAGCGTGCCACGCCGTCGCTGGCCGCTGAAGAGGTCAAGGCGCTGCTCGACAGCCAGGCCGATGTGGTGGTGCTCGATGCGCGGCGCTATGACGAATACCAGACCATGAGCATCCCGAGCGGCATCAGCGTGCCGGGCGCGGAACTGGTGCTGCGCGCCCGTGAACTGGCGCCGGACCCGAACACCCGGATCGTCGTCAACTGCGCAGGCCGTACCCGCAGCATCATCGGCACCCAGTCGCTGATCAATGCAGGGTTGCCCAATCAGGTCCATGCGCTGCGCAACGGCACCATCGGCTGGCTGCTCGCCGATCAGACGCTGGATCATGGTCAGAACCGGCGCTTCGCCGACGTGAGCGACAAGACCCGTAACACGGCCAGCGCCGACGCCCGCAACGTGGCCGACCGCGCAGGCGTAAAGCGCGCCAGTCTGTTTGATCTGCAAGGCTGGCAAAGGGAGACGTCGCGCACCACCTACCTGTTCGACGTGCGTACGTCAGAGGAATTTGCCAAGGGGCATCTGCCCGGAGCGCGCTCGACGCCCGGCGGGCAACTGGTGCAGGAAACCGATCATTACGCCAGCGTGCGTGGTGCACGAATCGTATTGGTGGACGACGACGGCGTGCGCGCCAACATGTCGGCTTCCTGGCTGGCACAACTGGGCTGGGAGGTGTCGGTGATCGACGGCCTGCAGGCGCAGGACTTTTCCGAGCTGGGCGACTGGGACGCGCCCTTCCCGGCGCCTGCACAGGTGGAGTTCATCAGTGCCGAAACCCTCGCCGACTGGCAGGCCCACGGCGGTGTGGCGGTGCTGGACTTCACCACCAGCGCCAACTACGTGAAGCAGCACATCCCCGGCGCCTGGTGGTGCCTGCGAGCTGATCTCGAACAGGCACTGGCAAAGGTGCCCGCCGCCGAGCGCTATGTGCTGACCTGTGGCAGCAGCCGTCTGGCGCGCTTCGCGGCCGCCGACGTCGAGGCCCTGACGAACAGGCCAGTGTTCGTGCTGGAAGGCGGCACGGCCAGTTGGGTCAAGGCCGGGTTTGCGCTGGAACACGGCGAAACCCGCCTGGCCTCAGCGCGCATCGACCGTTACCGCCGCCCGTATGAAGGCACCGACGCACCCAAGGCCGCGATGCAGGCGTATCTGGACTGGGAGTTCGGTCTGGTCGAACAACTGGGGCGCGATGGGACGCATGGGTTTCACGTGATCTGAGACGTTAAACACCTGATCGCGCCTGCGCTCATACAAGCCTGCCTCGACACTGATCGTAGATATCCCGTGGGTACGCCTGGACGCAGAGCGTCCCGAGAGGCATTCCCACGCAGAGCGTAGGGAACGATCAGTGTGAAGTCGATTGATGCATCCATCTTACTGATGACGGAGTTCCTTCTTCCATGCTGCCTTTCTTCAAATCAGCCTCTTCCCTTAAAAGCCTGGTGCTTGTCACATTGCTGAGCCTGCTCGCCAGTCAGCAGGCACTGGCGGCAGACCTTGCGCCATTGCGGGTCGCCAACCAGAAGTCATTGCTCAAAATCCTGCTGCAGGTGTCCGGCGAACTCAAGGACGTGCCCTATGACATCCAGTTTTCCGAGTTCCCGTCCGCTGCGCCGCTAGGCGAGGCGCTGAATGCCGGTGCGGTGGACATTGGCGCCTTGGGCGATGCGCCTTACGTGTTTGCACTGGGCGCGGGCGCGCCACTGAAAGTGGTCAGCATCACCCATGCACAGGGCCGCTTCACCACCGCCCTGCTGGTGTCAAAGAATTCGCCGATCAAGACCGTCGCCGACCTCAAGGGCAAGCGCATCGTGACCGGGCGCGGTTCCATCGGCCACTATCTGGCGATCCGCGCCTTGCATGAGGCGGGGCTGAAAACCAGCGACGTCACCTTCATCAACCTGTTGCCCAGCGAGTCGCGGCTGCTGCTTGACAGCGGCGAGGCCGACGCCTGGGCGACCTGGGATCCTTACACCACTATTTCCATCAGCCAGAGCGATGCACGGGTGCTGGTGAGCGGCAGCGAGTTGCTGAGCAATCACCTGTACCTGGCTGCGACCAGCAAGGCCATCGAGGGTAAGCGTCCGCAGCTGGAAGACTTTGTCGCACGGGTCGAACGTGCTTTCAACTGGACCAATGCGCACCCCGAGGAATATGCCGCCGCACAGGCCAGGGTCACCGGTCTGCCGCTTGAGGTGCACCTGTCGGTGGCCAAGGCGACACAAATGCAGCGCACGCTGATTGACGACAGGATCATTCAAGGCCTGCAAGCCACGGCTGACACGTATCTGGCCGAAGGCATTCTCGGCAAGCCGATCGACGTTTCGACAGGCTTCGACAAGAGCTTCAACGCGGCGCGGCCCCAGGTCGCACAGGCGGCCAGCCAATGATCAGCACCTTCAATCCCGTCCCATCGCGAAAGGATCCCGCATGAGCCCTTCTCCCCTCCGTCGGCTACTGCCCGAATCGGTCGCAACGTTTGAAGCTCGACTGAACAGCCTGACCGCGACACTCGCCGAAACGGCTGAGCACTACGACGTAACCGCGCACTTTCCGCACGCCAATTTCAGTCTGCTGCACGAGCATGGCCTGTTGGGTCTCGTCGTACCGACCGAACTGGGCGGTGGCGGCGCGGATCTGGTAAAGGCACAGCAGGTGATCAGTGCGGTCGCAAGAGGCGAGCCTTCCACGGCGCTGATTCTGGTGATGCAGTACCTGCAACACGCCCGCCTGCAGGACAACGTCAATTGGCCCCGGGACCTGCGCGTGCGGGTCGGCGAGGAAGCGGTCCGTGAAGGTGCGCTAATCAATGCCCTGCGGGTGGAGCCGGATCTGGGCACGCCCGCACGTGGCGGTTTGCCGGGCACCATCGCCCGTCGTACCGCCGAAGGCTGGCGCATCAGCGGCACCAAGATCTATTCCACCGGCAGCCATGGCCTGACCTGGTTTGCCGTGTGGGGGCGCAGCGATGACGAAGACCCGTTGGTGGGCACCTGGCTGGTGCACAAGGACACGCCCGGCATTCAGATCATCGAAGACTGGGATCATCTGGGCATGCGCGCCACCAACAGCCACGAGATACGTTTCGACAATGTGCTGGTGCCGCTGGAGCATGCGGTAAGTGTCAGCCCGTGGAGCGCACCGAAGTCGGATCTGGACCCAGCGAGCATGCTGTGGATGTCGGTGCTGCTTTCATCGGTCTACGACGGCATCGCGCAGTCCGCCCGCGACTGGCTGGTGGACTGGCTGGAGCAACGCAAGCCCTCCAACCTTGGCGCAGCGCTTTCGACGCTGCCGCGCTTTCAGGAGACCGTTGGCCACATCGACACCCTGCTGTTCGCCAACCGCAGCCTGCTGGACGCAGCGGCCCAGGGCCTGACGCCGACTCAGCACGCGGGTCAGCTCAAATACCTGGTGACCGGCAATGCGATACGCGCCGTGGAGCTGGCCATCGAAGCATCCGGCAATCCCGGCCTGTCGCGCAGCAACCCGTTGCAGCGCCACTACCGCAACGTACTGTGCGGCCGGGTTCACACGCCGCAGAACGATGCCGTGCTGATCGGCGTCGGCAAGGCCGCTTTCGCAGCACGCAACGCCGGCGTCTGATCACACCATCGGTGGCGGCTCGAACGCCGTGACCGATGGCAGCGGCTGATCCCATTTGACGATTTCAACCGACGCCGTCTGTGCCGAGCAGCCTTGGGACAGGCTCGACGCACCGACGTCTCGCGTGATGACGTTGGGGTTGCCGTGCTTTTCAAGACTGCCCCGCTCGCCCCGCACCAGCGGATCGAACCACGCACCGGTCGCGATCTGTACCACGCCGGGTCGAATACCGTCGGACACGATCACCCCGGCCAGAAACGCGCCGCGTTCATTGAAGACCTTGATCACATCGCCCCCGACGATCCCGCGTGCCTGCGCGTCTTTCGGGTTCATGGTCAGCGGCTCGCGCTCACGGATCTTCGAAGAACGGCTGTAGCTGCCGTGGTCATATTGGCTATGCAGCCGGGTCCTGGGCTGGTTGGAGAGGAGGTGCAAGGGGAAGGCAGGCGCAGGTTTATCCAGCCACACCGGGTGGCCGGGACAGTCTGCATAACCAAACCCGGCTATGCGCTCGGAAAAGATTTCGATGCGTCCGGAAGGCGTCGGCAAAGGATGGGCATCGGGGTCATCGCGAAAGGCCTTGAGCAGCACGTTATCGGCCTCGGGAAAATCGATTTCCAGCAGACCATCACGCCAGAACTGGTCGAACGCAGGCAGCGCAATGCCAAACGATTCGGCACGCTGGCGCGAGTCGTCATAGATGAATCGCAGCCAGGTCTGGGCATCACGGCCTTCGGTGAAGGTTTCGGCGAGGCCCATGCGCTCGGCCACGCCGGAGAAGATTGCATAGTCGTCACGGGATTCGCCGACTGGCTCTATGGCCTGCTGCATGGCAATCATGAACCGGTCGGACGCCGAGCTGCCAATGTCGTTTCGCTCCAGTGCGGTGGTCGCGGGCAGCACGATATCGGCGTACTTGGCCTGCGCAGTCCAGAACTGCTCATGAACGATAATGGTCTGCGGACGCTGCCAGGCTTCCAACAGTCGGTTGAGGTCCTGATGGTGGTGAAAGATGTTTCCGCCAGCCCAGTACACCAGCTTGATGTCGGGATAGGTAGGGCGCTGGCCGTTGTAATCGAACGGGGTGCCGGGGTTGAGCAGCATGTCGGTCACGCGCGCCACCGGGATGAACGCCTTGACCGGGTTGCTGCCCTGGGAAAAGCGCGGCCCGGAGAACGCCTTGCGGCCGCTGCCGGTGTTGTTCATACAGCCATAGCCCAGGCCGAAGCCCGCACCGGGCAGGCCGATCTGCCCCAGTAAGGCGGCGAGCGTTACGGTCATCCAGAATGGCTGCTCGCCATGAACCGAACGCTGCAACGAATAGGCGACGTTGATCATGGTGCGCTTGCTGGCCATCCGGCGCGCCAGTTCGACAATCTGTTGTGCGGGAATATCGGTCAGCGCTGCGGCCCAGTCCGGGCTTTTCGGTTGAGCGTCGGTGTGGCCGAGCAGGTAATCGCGAAAGCGTTCATAGCCGACGGTGTAGCGTTGAACGAACGATTCGTTGTGCAGGTTCTCGGTGATCAGTACGTAAGACAGCGCCATCATCAGGGCCGTGTCACTGCCGGGCCTGACAGGCAACCACTGGATCTGCGCAGGGCCTGCAAGGTCCTCACGCAGCGGGCTGACGTTGACGAATTGCACACCCGCGTCGGACATTTTTTGCAGCGCGTCGGTCAGCAGGTGATCCGTTGCACCGCCGGGGCTGGTCTGGGCATTCTTGGCAGGCAGCCCGCCGAACGCGACGAACAGCTCGCAGTGTTCGGCAAGGTTTTTCCATGAGGTGTGAGCCGCCAGGAGCCAGTCCATGCTGCCGACGATATGCGGCATTAGCACCCGTCCGGCACCCAGGCTGTAACTGTCGGTGCTGGACACATAGCCGCCGATGCAGTTTAGAAAACGGTGCAGCTGGCTTTGCGCATGGTGAAAGCGACCGGCACTGCCCCACCCATAACTGCCGCCGAAAATCGCCTGATTGCCGTGCGCCTGCCTGACCCGTTTCAGCTCACGGGCGACCAGATCCAGTGCAACTTCCCACGACACCTCAACGAAGGGCTCCTGCCCGCGCAGCTCAGCTCGCAACTCGTATTGCCCGCCCGCCTGCTCCAGAAAACTTCGACGCACGGCGGGCCGCATGACTCGCGTCGGCGAGGTAATGGCTGCCGCCACTGAGTCACCTATGGGCGAAGGATCCTTATCCCACTCGGCAGGCTGCAAGGCTTGCAGCTTGCCGTTCACGACCTGCGGACGATAAACGCCCCAGTGCAGCGAGGTCAGACTCATGTCAGGCGGACTCCTTGGGTTTGAGTGATGTTTATCGTGTTCCAGACTCGGATGCAAAATCCGTGGCAGACAGCCGCCTACCACAGTCCGTGGTCGCAGCAAGACTCGGGTATAACGCTGAGCACAAGCATGGGCATGATCGGCGTGCTTGAGATCACACTGATCGTTCCTACGCGATGGGCACGATCAGTGTCGAGGCGGACTTGTGTATAAAGATGAGCGCTGAGCGTGCGGAACGATCAGTATGCTGACTACCCCTGACGGTCATCCAGGTCGATGCCAGAGTCCAGCCGCTCGCGCAGGAACTCGATGAAGGCCTGTACCGGCCGGGAAGCCTGGCGATGCTGTGGATACACCGCTGACAGGGTCAGCGGCTCGGGGCGCAGCTCGTCCAGTACACGCACCAGGCTGCCGTCACGCAGCGCCGCGCCGACAATGAAGGTCGGCAGGTAGGTAACGCCCAGCCCTGCCACCGCCGCATCGCGCAACAACTCGCCATTGTTGACCCGCATCCGCCCGCTGACGCTCAGGCTAAAAGGTTTGCCTGCGCCCTGAAAACGCCATTGCACCTGACGACCATGGCCATACGGCAGGCAGTCGTGAGCATGTAGATCCTCGGGTTTTTCCGGCGTGCCGCGCTCGGCCAGATAAGCAGGACTGGCGCAGTAGACCCGGTCGATGGTCGCGATTCGCCGGGCAATCAGGCTGGAGTCTTCCAGCACGCCGATGCGCAGCACCAGATCGTAGCCTTCGCTGAGCAGGTCCACCGGGCGGTCGCTCAGGTCCACTTCCACCGAAACGTCGCGGTAGCGCTGCAGGAACAGCGGCAGCAGACAGCCCAGATGCGCCACGGCAAACGACAGCGGCGCGCTAAGGCGCAAGGTGCCGCGCGGCTCGCTGTTCTGACCTGTGATGCCCTGCTCCACCTGCTCGACTTCGGCCAGCAGACGCAAGGCCGATTCGTAGTAGCTCTGGCCCAGCGGGGTGACGTCCAGCCGCCGCGTCGAGCGGTTCAGCAGGCGCACGCCCAGCCGTTCTTCCAGTTGCATCAGCCGCCTGCTGACGAACTGCTTGGACAGCCCCAGCTTGTCGGAGGCCGCCGTGAAGCTGCCCGACTCCATCACCTGGCAAAAGATACGCATGTCTTCAAAAGGGTTCATTGTCACGACCTGGTTGACAGTTAAACGCTTTATAACCGCTTTTTCGCATTTCAGCACCTGATTAGTCTGTGTCCACAGGGCCAACAGCCCATTCCCAACGTTCTGTGGAGTCATCCCATGCATCAGTCATTGAGCCATCCCCTGCTCTGGAGCGCCCTGCTGCTGTTGGCCGATGTCCTGATCTGGCACCTGGCCCCGGTGCGTCAGAGGGTGGCGCAGGTGAGCATCCGGCTGGCGCTGTTTCTGGCGTTCAGCACGATCATTATCAATGCCGGGATCAGCCCGTTGCAGGCCCCGTCCTGGCCGGATGACAGCGTGATCCAGTTGGGCGCGACGGCACTGGCGATTCTCTGGTGGGTCTACACCGCGCGGGTGCTGACCGTGTTGATCGGTCTGGCGCTGATGCACCGCATCGGACACAGCGGACGCCTGTTGCAGGACGTGATCGGCGCGCTGGTGTTCCTGATTGCCGTGGTGGCGGCCGCAGGCTATGTGCTGGAACTGCCGGTCAAGGGCCTACTGGCAACGTCCGGCGCGATGGCGATCATCGTCGGTCTGGCGTTGCAAAGCACACTCAGCGACGTGTTTTCCGGGATTGTGCTCAACACCACCAAGCCCTACCAAGTGGACGATCTGGTGTCGATCGACGGCGTCGAAGGCAAGGTGCTCGACATCGACTGGCGCGCCACGCACCTGTTGACCCACGCAGGCAGCACCGCCGTGGTGCCCAACTCGGTGGCGGCCAAGGCCAAGATCGTCAACCTCAGTCGCCCGACCAACATGCACGGCGTTTCGATCAGCATTCAGGTGCCGACCCACATTCGACCACGCCGCGTGCTCGACGCACTGGAGCGCACCCTGCAGGGCAGCAGCAGCCTGTTGCTGAGCCCTGCGCCAAAGGCCGTGCTGCATGCGTCGGGAGACAGCATGTCGGAATACGTGGCCACTGGCTTCATCGCCGACCTGAGCAAAAAAGGCGAAGTGCGCAACCAGTTGTTCGACCTCGCCCACCGCCACTTGGAAGCGGCCGGAATCGTTCGTCAGCCCGACGCGGTCGTCGAGCCAGCCTCGCGGGCCCGTGCGTTGCTGGAAGAAGTGAAAGTGTTCCGTTCGCTCAGCGAGGAAGAGCGGGATCAACTGGCCCAGCACATGACTGCCCAGCAGTACGCCGCAGGTCAGGTGGTGCTGGACCTGAACGAGGTGCCCGACGGCCTGTTCGTGATCGCCACCGGCGTGATCAGTGCGGCCGTGGTCAATGGCGAGCAACGCGTCGAGGCCGGTCGCATGGGACCGAGCGAAGTGTTGGGCGAACAGGGTCTGCTGGACGACACGCCGTCCGAAGCCTGCTTCACCGCGCTGACTTCCAGCATCGTCTATCGCATCGACAAGGACATCGCCCGCGCCTGCATGACGCAATCCAGCCAGGTGAATACTGCTCTGCACAAGCTGCAGGCGGTACGTCAGAAGAACAGCCATTCGATCCTGCTGGCCCGTCCGCCGCAGGTCAGAAAAGGCGGCTTCCTCGGCTGGCTGCAAAGCCGTTGAGATGACCGTGGCAGAGCTGTCGCGCAATCAGTTAGCCACCACTCGGACAGCCCGGAATTAACAACGATTAACTCGTCAGTACGGCTCGCGGAAATCAAGAATAGCGGCCTCTGCGCAAATTCTTGCCCATGGAAAGCTCACCCCACCACGGACATTTGCCATGACCCACTATTCAAGTTATGCCTGCAAGCTTTGCCCTGACGCGCTGAACAGCGAGAAACCGGTCCGCAACAGCGGTGGACTGTCGCCCTGGCGAGAACGTCTGGCCAAGCAGCTGATTCGCGACAACCTGAGTGAGAACATCGAGGTGGCCGAGCTGGCACGGGCCTGCGCCCTGTCGCGCAGTTACTTCTCCCGCGCCTTCAAGTGCAGCACCGGGCTTTCGCCGCAGGAGTGGATCCGCGAGCAGCGTCTGGCGCGTGCCAAATGTCTGATTCAGCACACCGCCATGAGCCTGACCCAGATCAGTCAGGAGTGCGGCTTCTGTGATCAATCGCATTTTTCGCATATCTTCTCCCGCGCCGAGGGCATCAACCCCTTCACGTGGCGCGGACATGCGAGAAATGCAGGCCAGGGTGAAGGGATGTCCGCGTCGTGACCGTCAGCCGTTAAGCTACGCTGCACGCAGACTTCCTCATCCCTCCGAACTGGAAAAGACCGTTGACCGTCCTCACCGAGCAGGCCATGCGTTTCGGCCCTTATCGCATCTATCCGCAACAGCGTCTGGTGCTTGAAGCCGACAGACCGTTGCGGCTGGGTCGGCGCGCCGTGGACATCCTGCTGGTGCTGCTGGAAAACGCCGGAAACGTGGTCAGCAAGCAGCACCTGATAAACCGGGTCTGGCCCAGAACCGTGGTCGAAGACGGCAACCTGCGTGTGCACATGGCTGCCTTGCGCAAAGCGCTGGGCGATGGTCAGGCCGGACAACGCTACATCGTGACAGTCGCGCAACGCGGATACAGCTTTGTCGCACCGTTTACCCTGGAACATAGCGAAAACGCGCCGGATGCCTGGATGAATACCCCGCCCCATCACAATCTGCCCATGCGGCGCGCACGCATGCTGGGCCGGGAAGCACTGGTCGAACGCCTGATCAGTCAGTTGCAGCAGCACCGATTCATTTCCCTGGTCGGCCCCGGCGGCATCGGCAAGACCACCACCGCCCTGCGGGTTGCCGAACAGTTGATCGACCGTTACCGCGATGGCATCCGCCTGCTCGATCTGGCACCGCTGACCGACCCTGCGGTGATCGTCCCGCACCTGGCGTCATTGCTGGAGCTGTCGTTGCCTGACGAGCAGCCCGTCAATCACATGGCCGCGTATTTGCGCGGGCGACACATGCTGCTGGTGATCGACAACTGCGAGCACATGATCGATGCCATCGCGCAGCTCAGTGAGCGCATCCTGCGCAGCGCGCCGCACGTGCATATCCTGACCACCAGCCGCGAGTCTCTAAGGGCTGAAGGCGAGTTCGTGCAACGGGTGGATGCGCTGGATTGCCCGCCCTCGGACAGCGACCGCACGTCCGCCATGGGCTTTGCGGCCCTGCAACTGTTCGTCGAACGGGCCATGGCCAGTCATGAGCAGTTCGAGCTGACCGATGAAAACCTGCCGCTGGCCATCGAGCTGTGTCAGCGGCTGGATGGCATCCCATTGGCCATCGAGCTTGCCGCCGCGCAAGTCGGCAACCTGCGCCTGAGCGGCGTGCTGGAGCATCTGCAGCAGAGTTGTCGGGAACACAGCGACGACCCGTCCGATGCGATGACCCGTCATCAGACGCTGCGCACTACGCTGGACTGGAGCTACCAGATGCTCAGCGCGTGCGAGCAGAACTGTCTGCAACGACTGGGGATCTTCAAGGGCCGCTTCTCGCTGGAGTCGGCCGCTGCGGTGATTACCGATCAGCCGGTGGCGACCTACGAGGTGTTCAACGCCATCACGCAACTGGTGGCCAAATCCCTGCTGAACGTGGAAGTCGGCGATGACGAGGTGTTCTATCACCTGCTCGACACCACGCGTCGTTACGCGCTGGAAAAACTGCGCGTTCACCATGAACTGCCTGCCACCCAGGAACGACATGCGCGACGTTGTCTGGCCATTATGGAACAGGCGCGGCAAGACTGGGAAAAGGTCTCCACCGCGCAGTGGATCGACCGCTACAGCCGTATCCTCGAAGACATCCGCTCGGCGCTGGCCTGGGGGCTGGGCGCCGACGTCCCGCAGATTGTCGCCATTCGCCTCGTGGCGCAGTCGGCGCCGCTCTGGCAGGAGCTGTCGCTGCTCAAGGAGCACGGCCATTACGTGCGCAGGGCGCTGATGCTCCTGGACGCCAATCCCCTGCCCTGCCTGGACCTGAAAATGATCCTGAAGCTGGCGCAGGGCAATTTCTGTTACCACACCGTTGGCAGCACGCCGGAAACCGTGGAAGCGTTCAGCACCGCGCAGGTGCTAGCGGAACAGGCCGGCGATCTGGCGGGGCAGTTGCAGGCGATTTCCGGTCTGGTGGCTGTCAACCTGTGCAGCGGTCATTACCCGCAAACGATCGAGCAGAGCCGCCAGTTCAACCGTCTGGGATTGGACACCAACGAAGCGCTGCGTTTGAGCGCCCAACGTCTGCGCGCACTGGCGCTGCATTACAACGGTGACCAGCGGCAGGCCAGGCGAGACGCCGAGCAGGTCATCCAGCACATGGCACACAACGGTCATTTGAATCGCTTTACGCAAGGCTTCGGCATTCAGTACGACCTGAGCGTTGCGTCCCTGACCTTGCTGGCGCGCATTCTGTGGATGCAGGGTCAGCCTGAGCAGGCCGCACGCACGGCCACTCAAGCATTGGAGATTGCGTTACAGATCAACCACGGCGCGTCCATCTGCTACACCCTGGCGTTGGCCGGTTGCGCCATTGCGCTCTACAACGGTGATATCCAGGTGGCAGGCGAACGAGTGAAACTGCTGCAGGAACAGGCCCAAAAGCACTCGGTGCTGCTGTTTTATCGCTGGGCAGGCTTGTATGAGCAGTTGTTGAGCGAGCCAGCCATGTCAGACGATCAGCCTCAGGGCTCAGGTCTGATTCGGGACATCATGGTCACGCTGCGCCCCGGCCTAGTGGACCTGGCGTTGACGGAGCGGGCTCAGGCAGGTCTGGCAGGCTGGTGCACGTCAGAGATGCTGCGGTGCCGGGCCGAAACGTTGCAGGCGCATGATGAGGACGGTGCGGAGGCGCTGCTGCTCCAAGCCCTGGAGGTGGCGCGCTCCCAGCACGCGCTGGCGTGGGAATTGCGCAGTGCGACATCACTGGCGCGCCTGTGGCAGGGCCAGGGCAAGGAGCAGCAGGCCCGGATCCTGCTGGCACCGGTTCATGCCCGCTTCAGCGAAGGATTTGCCACGCCGGACCTGCTGGCGGCACGCGCGCTACTCGACCAGTTGTACTGACTTTGCCAGCAAACGCTGCAAGTTGACGTGACGGGCGTGGCGCGCCGTGAATGTCTGGAGTTCGCCAGCGTCTTCAAGCTTTTCCAGCGCATACAGCCGCGTGGTGTGCGCAAGCCGGTAACGCAAAACCCCGGCGCCGGGCACATTCCATAGCACCGAATGACGCTCCAGTTGCACGAGCGCCTCCCGAACCGACTGCGCCTCCAGCCCGTCACACCCGATGACATCCACTGCGGATTCGCTCGTGAAAGCCTTATCGAAGGTTGCCAGACGACGCAGTGCCGCCTGTTCGCGCGGACTAAGGCGCTGATGACTCCAGTCAAGCGAAGCCCTGAGCGACTGGTGACGGGCGACAGCCGTGCGTCGTCCCTGCGTCAGCCACTGAATGCATTGATCCAGACGAGCCTGCAGACCCGCCAATGCAAAGGTATTGACCTGCGCTGCCGCCAGCTCCAGTGCCAGAGGGATGCCATCGAGCTTGCGACAAAGGTCACCGATGACGTTCATGTCACGGTCCCGCAGGACCAGACCCTGCTGGCCGGCCTGGGCACGACTGACGAACAACTGCACCGCCGGATAAGCCAGGCCCTGCTCGACACTGATCTGCGCGGACGCAGGCGGAACGGTCAAATGCTCCAGTGGAAACAGCGATTCGTTGCGCAGGTCCAGCGGTCGTCGACTGGTGGCAAGAATGGCCAGTTCATCGGACTGCGCCAACAGCGCGCCTAGCCACTGCCGACAGCCTTCGTCGAGGGCTTCGCAGTTGTCGGCGATCAACAGACGACGCCCCTGTGCCAGTTCGCTGGACAGGCTCGACAGGCAAGGTTCGCCGTCCCGCTTCAAGAGTTCGGCCAGACAACCGGCCAGCATCTGCTCACTGTTCACCGCCGAGAAATCGATGACACACACGCCATCCTGATAGCGCGACACCAGACGTTCGGCTACGCGGCAGGCCACGGTCGATTTGCCGATGCCTCCCGCGCCGGTCAGCGTGATGAAGCGTTTTGCAGGCAGCTGTCGAACCAGCTTGCCCACCACATCATCGCGCCCCATGACATGGGTGAGGCGTACCGGCAGGTTGTTGGGGACATGGACGGGCTCGGTTTTTTCAGACGTCGAAGTCTTATGAACCTGTGCCACGAAACGATACCCGCGCTGTGGCAACGTTTCGATATAACGCTGCCCATCGTCGAGCGCGCGCCGCAAGGCTGCAATCTGCACCCTCAGGTTGATCTCTTCGACGAAGGAATCAGGCCAGACCTGTGCGATCAACGCTTCCTTGTCGATCACTTCACCGGCGTGTCCGATCAGGACCAGCAGGATATCCAGTGCACGCCCACCCAGACGCAACGGTTCACCGTCGCGCAGGATCTGGCGCTGACGCACGTGAAATACGTAGGGGCCGAACCGCAGCACGTCGTTTGCGTGGGCCGTTTGGGCTTGATTAGATGTGTCTGGCTGGCTGAAACGCCTGGGCTGGCAGTCCATTGCATCACCTTCTGAATAGATCCTATTCATCTTGGCAGGCAATGAAGACGGAACAAGTTTTCCGGGGGGAGTCACACGGTCAATGCGATGCTGGATACGGACACCCCGGCGTTTGGGCCGAAACTAACTGAACTGCTCGCGGTATTGGCTGGGTGTCAGCCCCAGCTTTTCACCGAACAGAAAGCGCATGTGCCGCACGCTGCCAAAGCCGCTTCGGTAAGCCACCGTCTTGAGCGGCAGGTCACTGACTTCCAGCAGGCTTCTGGCGCGATCGATACGGGCGTTCTGCAGAAACTCCATGGGCGTCATCTGCACTTCGCGGGAGAACAGCCGGGCGAAATGCCGGGCGCTCATGTTGGCCATATTGGCCATGCGCTCGACGCTGAATGACTCGTCCAAGTGCTCCAGCACGTAATTCTGCACCCGAGTAACGGCCGTCTCGTTGGTCGCGACAGCGCCCATCAACGGACTGAATTGCGCCTGACCACCCTGGCGCTTCATCAGTACCAGCAATACCTTGGCGACGTCCTGCGCGACTTTCTTGCCGTGATCCTTGGCTACGACTGCCAGCGCCAGGTCGATACCTGCGGTGACCCCGCCGGAGGTCAGCAGGTTGCGGTCATTGATATAGATCTGATCGGTCTCGACGATGGCCTTGGGAAAACGCTTGATAAGACGTTCGGTGTAATGCCAGTGAGTCGTCACCCGGTGGCCATCCAGCAGACCTGCCTCGCCGAGAATGAACGCGCCCGTGCAGATCGAGCCGATACAACCTGCCTGCTCCCTGGCACTCAATAACCAGTCCACCAGCGGCTGATGTTTGTCGTCATAGGCTCCCGGCCCGCCGGGTACCAGCAGCAGATCATGACTGCCAGCAACCTGCTCCAGGTGAGCATCGGCCATCACCCGAACACCATTGGATGCCCGGATGGCTCCGTGTTGCGTGCCGACGGTGCTTATCTGGTAGTGCTTTTCCAGCGCCAGATAGCGGTTGGCGATGGAAAACACCTCCATGGGGCCTGCCATGTCGAGCAGAAGAAATTCCGGGAACAGGACCATTGCTACGGTTTTCATGAATGAGACGTCACTTGAAAAGAGTAAAGGTCAGGGGCGCATTATGGCGAAGATCGCAGGCGATGGGGACTATGCGTCGGGATCAGACCCAGGTTATGCAGGCAGGAACGGTCGATTGAGCGACTGTCAACCACAGCGAGACAGTCATTCGTCTTTCAGCTACTTATTGCACCGACAGATAACCAGTAACCTTCATCTCACTTGGTCGATACCTGAATCTGCAGCGTCGACATCTGGATGGAGAAACTATCATGCTGACTCTTCGCAAAGCTTCCAACCGTGGCGCAGCTGATCACGGCTGGCTCAAATCCTTTCATACCTTCTCGTTTGCCAGTTATCGCAACCCGAACGAACAGGGTTTCTCCGACCTGCTGGTGATCAACGACGACCGTGTGACCGCTGGCAAAGGCTTCGGACAGCACCCGCACCGCGACATGGAGATTTTCTCCTATGTGCTTGAAGGCGCGCTGGAACACAAGGATACCCTCGGTACCGGCTCGGTGATTCGTCCCGGTGACGTGCAACTGATGAGTGCCGGCAGCGGCGTGGCGCACAGTGAGTTCAACCACTCGCAAACCGAAGGCGTGCACTTTCTGCAGATCTGGATCGTACCGAATGTCAGCGGTGCCACTCCCAAGTATCAGCAAGAGCATTTCAGCCCCGAGCAGAAACGCGGTCGCCTGCAACTGATCATTTCGCCCGATGGCGAAAACGGCGCGCTGAATGTCCGCCAGGATGCCCGTGTATATGCTGGTCTGTTCGATGGCAGCGAAACCGCCACGCTTGAACTGGCCGCCAATCGCTATGCCTATGTGCACGTTGCACGCGGCAGCGTGGTCCTCAACGGCCAGGCGCTTGGCGAAGGTGACGGTGTGCGTCTGCGTGATGAACAGGTCATTACCCTGACTCAAGGGGTGGATGCCGAGGTGCTGGTGTTCGACCTGCGGCCCAACGAACTGCCGCAGATGCCTTGATGCCTGAACGCCTTGCCGGGCAGAGCGCTACGAAACCTGCAGAACGCCGTCTCATTGGACGGCGTTTCTGTGTACGCCACACTTCAGGCATACAAGTGTCGGACATACTTGTTACTTTGTTTCACTTGATGCCCTTACACGCCTGATTCACGCTCCGAACAATGCGTATAACTGTAAGCGTTCAGCCACCATCAAACTTTCACTCTCACCCAGAGGGACTGACCATGCCCCACGACCGTCAACAGGATTGCGTGCTGTTGAAACCCGCTGCGACCTACCAGGGCAAGCAGGGCCTCGATTATCAGGTCGGGATATCAGCCGAAAGCGCTGGTGCACGACATATTCACATGCAATTGCTGACCATCCCGCCTGGCGGCAAAGGCAAGGCGCACAAACATCAGGAGCATGAGACCGCCATCTATGCCTTGAAAGGCGGAACGGGGTGCTGGTACGGCGAAGCGCTCGAGAAACACGCAACAGTGGAGGAAGGCGACTTTTTCTACATTCCCGCAGGCATGCCGCATGTGCCGTACAACCTGAGCAAGGAACATGAAGCCACCGCCCTCATCGCCCGCACCGATCCCAACGAACAGGAAAGCGTGACCCTGATGCCAGAGCTGGATGCATTGCTGGCTGAACGACAGGCTTGAGACCGGGCTTAAAACGCGCATACAAAAACGCCGCTCTGTTGAGCGGCGTTTTTGTGAATTTGGAGCGGGAAACGAGACTCGAACTCGCGACCCCGACCTTGGCAAGGTCGTGCTCTACCAACTGAGCTATTCCCGCAAATGGCGTCCCCTAGGGGACTCGAACCCCTGTTACCGCCGTGAAAGGGCGGTGTCCTAGGCCACTAGACGAAGGGGACACTGCCTGAAACATCATGGTGTATGTTCCAGTTCCAGAACTCATCCGAAGAAGGTTCTGGTTTCACTCAACCCTGCCGTGAAGCAAGGCTGCTTAAAAATGGAGCGGGAAACGAGACTCGAACTCGCGACCCCGACCTTGGCAAGGTCGTGCTCTACCAACTGAGCTATTCCCGCAATGGCGTCCCCTAGGGGACTCGAACCCCTGTTACCGCCGTGAAAGGGCGGTGTCCTAGGCCACTAGACGAAGGGGACACACGTACAACATTCACTACTTATTGCGCTTCGCTGTGTGCTTTACGCTGTAAGTGGCGCGCATTCTATGGATGGTTTGAGGGGTCGTCAACCCCATTCTGAAAATTTATTGAAATCAACGACTTCGACCCGGTTCAGGGCACCGACCGGCGGTTTGCGATTATGTACCTATAATAGAAGCGATATGACAAAGTCCGACAGGCACATCTATGCGCAGTAGTGCTTAGCCACTACACTCCCTGCAAAATTACTTGAACAATTGAGGTTTGCGCAGTGACTCCACTCATGATCACGCTGATGGTAATAGCCGGTATCGCTGTGCTGATCGCGATCGGTTATCTGAACCACGTCGCTGAAAACAGCAAACTGGACAAGGCACGCACCAAGGTCGAGCTGAATGATCGTCTGCGCCGCTGCGGCGAGATCACCGAAGTGTTTCCGGGCCAACTGATGTCTCCGGCACTCAAGCTGCTGCTGACCCGCCTGGAGCTGAACGTCGTGCAGCGCATGCTGGCGCTGGAAAAGGGCAACGCCCAGCTCAAGAGCCGCATTGCCGAACTTGAAGAGCAGGTTGCCAAGGGCGACCGCATCGAAGTGACCAACCCTGTCACGCCGATCCAGACCGAAGCCAAGGCCAAGGACGTGCGCTTCCTGCTTGAAGCGCTGCATGGTCAGGTGACCCGCGCTGCCCACGACGGTTTCCTGCAGACCAGCGAAGCCAAGCACTGGATCCGTGAAATCCGCACGATTCTGGTGAACCTGCATATCGAGTTCTTCAATAACCTCGGTCAGATGGCCCTGTCCCAGGACCAGCCAGGCCAGGCGCGTCTGGCATTCGAACGCGGCGTGCAGTACCTGCGCAACCAGCCGGACCCGGTCACTTATCAGCAGCAGTTGCTGGCGATGGAAAAGCAACTGGCCCGCGCCAACTCCATGGTCCTGACCAATACTGCCCCGTCTGCCGACGATGACAACGCACTGACCGAAGGCCTGAAGGCTGACGAAACCGAATCGGAATGGAAGAAGAAAGTCATCTACGATTGATGACTTGGCACCTCTGCCCCTGACAAAGCCAGGTGAGACTGCATGCAACTGACTTGCTGAAAATGCACGCACGCCTGCTTCTGCCCGGAGGGCGTGGGAGCTCTCGGAGGTTACGACGGCAGCGATGGGCTGCGCAGCAGCCCCTGATTACATCTGATACACCGTATGCTGCCGGTTCCCGGCATATCGCCGGCAAGCTGCATCTTATCAAACAACCTTTAACTTACTGAAGGAACGCTTTTTTTGTAGGAGCGCGCTTGCCCGCGATGAACGATGACGCGATGGTCCTGACAAACCGCGTCGACCGCATCGCCGGCAAGCCGCCTCCCACGGTCAGTTGTTTGCTGCGCGACAGCGCTACGTCGAAGACGTGGTGGGGCCTCCCACCAGATTATGAGCGTCTACCCCAACACACTCAGCAGTCGGTCGCCGCCAGAAAGATCGCCGCCAGACGCTCGATACCCGCCTGATCCACCTCGCTGAAACGCCCCACGCTCGGGCTGTCCAGGTCCAGCACGCCCACCAGTTTTCCCTCCTTGATCAACGGCACGACCAGTTCGCTGTTCGAGGCGCTGTCGCAGGCGATATGACCCGCGAAACTGTGCACGTCCTCGACCCTCTGAGTCTGCCGGGTCTGCGCCGCTGCGCCGCACACACCACGTCCAAAGGGAATTCGCACGCAGGCGACCTGCCCCTGAAACGGCCCGAGAACCAGCTCTTCATTGCGATTGAGGTAAAAGCCCGCCCAATTCAGGTCATCGATCTGGGTGTACAGAAAAGCGGAAAACTGCGCGGCGTTGGCGATGAAGTCGCGCTCGTCCGCCAGTAAGGCTTCCAGTTGCGCGGTCAGCAGGTTGTAACCGTCCAGGCCTGCGCCCGTGTCTTGCAGATTGATCATGTGTGTTGCTCCAGCAATTGAAGGCCCACCCAGTAACGTGCGAACTGGTAGGCACAGCGACCATTTCGATTACCGCGTCCGGTCGCCCAGCGGACCGCGGCCTTGTCCAGATCCTCATCGCGCTGCCAGCTCAGACCGGATTTCAGCGCCAGTTGAGTGATCCAGTGTTCGACGACATTCAGGTAATGATCCTGCGTGAAGGGGTAGAACGACAACCACAGCCCGAAACGGTCGGACAGGGCAATCTTGTCCTCCACCGCCTCGCTCGGATGAAGCTCTCCGTCCACCTGCTGCCAGTTGGCATTGTCGCTCTCCTTTTCAGGCACGAGGTGGCGACGGTTCGAGGTGGCGTAGAGCAGTACATTATCCGGTGCCTGCTCCAGCGAACCATCGAGCACACTCTTGAGCACCCGATAATCACCCTCGCCCGACTCGAACGACAGATCATCACAGAACAACACGAAGCGTTGTGGCAACTTCTGCAGCTGCTCCACGACACGAGGCAAGTCACCCAGGTGATCGCGCTCGATCTCGATCAGACGCAGGCCCGACGCTGCATATTCGGCCAGCAGCGCGCGAATCAGCGAAGACTTGCCGGTGCCGCGCGAGCCCCACAACAGCGCATGATTGGCCGGCAGCCCGTCGATGAACTGGCGGGTATTGCGGCCCAGTTGGTCACGCTGCAAATCCACGCCGATCAAGTCGGACAGGCGCATGTCGAGGCTGACTTCAAGCGGCATCAGGTAGCCGCTACGCCCTTCACGCACCCAGCGTGCGGCCAGCGCCTGCGTCCAGTCGACCGGCTCGCGCAGCGCTGGCAACAAAGGCTCCAGACGTGCAAGCACCGCGTCTGCGCGCTCAAGAAATGCATTCATCCGCGAATCCACGGTTTCTCCTCATATTTAACTGACTGATCACCTGCCCCGATCAGCTATGCTTGCCCGGCACCGGGCACCCGAAGTGGCAGTTAGTATTCATGGATATAAGGCTCAACAACAGGCTTTCATTCAAGCAGGCGCGTCTTGCCGTACTGATCGGCTTTGCGCTTGGAACCTTGCTCAGCCTGTTTCAGATCGCCATCGATTATGCCAGCGAAGACGCATCCATCGATCGCGAAATCAATTCCTTGCTGGAAATCATCCAGAACCCTGCCTCGCGCATCGCTTACAACATCGATGCCGAACTGGCCCAGGAACTGACCCTGGGCCTGCTGCGTTCGCCCGCCGTGGTCAGCGCCAGACTGACCGACAACAATAATATGGTGCTGTCCAGCGTCGAACGCCCGATGGCGACCGGTCGCTACCGCGTCCTCAGTGACTGGATGTTCGGCGAGAGCCGTCAGTTCGAAGAAAAGCTGAAACTGGATCATCTGCCGAATGAAACCATCGGCACGCTGTACCTGACCGTCGACACCTTCGCCTTCGGCAGCCACTTTATGCAGCGCGCCGAAATCACCCTGCTCAACGGCTTTGTACGCAGCCTGGCGCTGGCCGCCATTCTGACGATTCTGTTCTACGCCACACTCACCAAACCCCTGGTCGGCTTGATCCGCGAGCTGAGCAGTCACGATCCGCGCAGTCCGCAGCGCTCAAGGATCACCTGCCCGCCGAATCATGAGCAGGATGAGATCGGCGTACTGGTCGAAACCTTCAACCGCCAGATCGAGACCGTGACCAGCGAGTTCGCCCGACGCCGCGAAGCCGAGGATCGCCTCACCGATCACCTGAACCAGTTGGAAAGCATCGTCTCGGCCCGCACCAACGAATTGCGCACCAGCAACATCCGACTGCGCCAGTCCAACGAGGAACTGCAGATTGCACGCAGCACCGCGCTCGATATGGCGCATGCGCGCTCGGCGTTTCTGGCGCACATGAGCCATGAAATCCGCACGCCACTCAACGGCCTGCTCGGCATGCTCGCACTGTCGCTGGACGGACCGCTGACGGCCGAGCAGCGTCAGCAGCTGTTGATTGCCCATGACTCGGGCAAGGTGCTGGTGGAACTGCTCAACGATATTCTCGACATGTCCAAATTCAACGCCGGGCATCTGGAGATCGAACGCATCCCGTTCGACCTGGGCCTGCTGGTCGAGGACACCGCCAACCTATTGTCTCAGAACGCAGCGCCCAGCGTCGAACTGACGTGCCTGATTGCGCCGGATTTCCCGGCCATGGTTTCCGGCGACCCGACCAGAGTCAGGCAGATCGTCAGCAACCTGCTGTCCAACGCGCTCAAGTTCACCCGCTTCGGGCGAGTCGATGTGCGACTCAGCCATTCCATCGATCCTCAGACCCGGGAGAACCGGGTAAAGATCGAGGTAAGCGACACCGGGATCGGCATCGCGCAGGAAGCCCAGACTCGAATCTTTCAGCCGTTCACCCAGGCAGAGGCCGCCATCACCCGGCAATATGGCGGCACCGGGCTCGGACTGTCGCTCACCCACAGCCTGTGTCAGGCCATGAATGGCACCCTGACCTTTCAGTCCAGGTCGGGCTTTGGCAGCCAGTTCTGCGCGGAGCTGCCGCTGCCCGTGCACATCGAGGCCATACCCCCCGCCCGGCTCAAGGGCCGGGTGATGGTGATCAGTTCCGCAGGTAGCGGTCTGGTGGAGCTGCTAGGCAATCTGCTGCCGAGCTGGGGGGTGGACGTGGAGCGACGCAGCATTGATGATCGCGCCCAGCCACTGCAACTTGATACCCGCCCCGATCTGGTGATCACCGACTGCCCTGAATGCCTGTTCGCCATTCGACCTGCGACGCCCGCGCCCATTCTGCTGGTGACCGCTTACGGCAATTTCATGCCCGGCGAACAGGTGAGCGCCTTGGCGCCCCTTCAGCAACAGGCCCGGCCACTGGCCAGAAATGCGCTCTATCACACGCTACGCCGTGTGCTGGCTCATGAAGAAAACGGTGCGAAGGCCCAGGCATTACCGGATCCGACCATACGACGTCCGGCGCGGATCCTGCTCGTGGAAGACAATCCGGTGAATCAACTGGTGGCCAAGGGGATACTCGCCAAACTGGGCTGCCACGTGGTGGTCAGCAGTCACGGCGGTGAAGCGCTGGAGGAACTGGAGCGCAACGATTTCGATCTGGTGCTGATGGATTGCAACATGCCGGTCATGAATGGCTATGAGGCCAGTCGGCAGATCCGCAGCAGCGGCCGCTGGCCCAACCTGCCCATCGTCGCGTTGACCGCCAACGCCATGCCGGACGAACGTGAGCGCTGCAAGGCCGCAGGCATGAGCGACTACCTTGCCAAGCCCTTCAGACGAGCCGAGCTGGTGAGCATTCTGGACCAGTGGATTCCGATCACCGAACGGGCTGATCAGAACGTCTAACGCAGCAGCGCTTCGATTTCCCCGGTCAGCTCTTCAGGCTTGGTCAGCGGCGCAAAACGTTTGACCAGCTTGCCGTCCTTGCCAATCAGAAACTTGGTGAAGTTCCACTTGATGCGCTCCGATCCCAGCAGTCCCGGCGCCTGCTTCTTGAGCTGCACGAACAGCGGATGCGCCTGATCGCCATTGACGTCGATCTTCTTGAACAGCGGGAAGCTGACGCCGTAGTTGAGCTCGCAGAACCCGGAAATGGCGCCCTCGTCTCCCGGCTCCTGCTTGCCGAACTGATTGCAGGGAAAACCAAGCACGACCAGGCCCTGATCCTTGTAATCCTGCCAGAGCTTTTCCAGTCCTTTGTACTGCGGCGTGAAACCGCATTTGCTGGCGGTATTGACCACCAGCACGGCCTTGCCGGCAAAATCAGCGAGGGTTTTCTGC
Organism: Pseudomonas viridiflava; assembly: GCF_900184295.1. Lineage (NCBI taxonomy): Bacteria > Pseudomonadati > Pseudomonadota > Gammaproteobacteria > Pseudomonadales > Pseudomonadaceae > Pseudomonas > Pseudomonas viridiflava. The sequence goes on along the minus strand of NZ_LT855380.1, from coordinate 1,694,217 downwards.
TCACCCTTGATGGTGGTGCACGGGATGCTCAGCAGGTTTTCGCTCATGACAGTGCCTCAGGCTAATGGGGATCGCGATATGACCCATGACGTTAGCGTGCAATCGAGCGGCGTGCACTTCAATTTCCGACGCTGATCAAACCCGATAAGCGCAGCGACCGCCCGTCACACCGTCGTTATGCGCGCGGTTTCAGGTTCAGACACACCGAATTGATGCAATAACGCAGACCGGTCGGCGGTGGGCCATCCGGAAACACATGCCCCAGATGCGCGTCACACTTGGCGCAGACCACTTCGGTACGGATCATGCCGTGACTGACGTCACGCACATCCACCACGGCGCTGTCTTCGATAGGCGCGTAGAAGCTCGGCCAGCCGCAGCCTGAATCGAACTTGGTTGCAGAGTCGAACAGCGCTTCGTTGCAGCACACACAACGGTAGACGCCATCGGTCTTGGTATCGTTGTACTTGCCGCTGAAAGGACGTTCGGTCGCTTTCAGGCGACAGACGTTGTACTGCTCGGGGTCAAGCATCGCCCTCCACTCTTCGAGCGTCTTCTCAAACTTTTCCACGGGTACACCTCCAATACTGAAAAAGCCTGATCTGTATCTTTTCCGCAGATCAGGTGGCACGTATGATTGCGCCAGGTCAGGCGTCAGTCTGGCACCCGCGTTTGTCGCGCACAAATCCATTTCATCGTGTTTCGTGCAGCGACCTTCAATTGCAAGTCAGCAACAGCTCGTCCATTTTCGGGATCATCACCATGCAGTTCAGCAAATCGAACAAGCTCGCTAACGTCTGCTACGACATTCGCGGGCCGGTGCTCAAGCACGCCAAACGCCTGGAAGAGGAAGGCCATCGCATCCTCAAGCTGAATATCGGCAACCCGGCACCGTTTGGTTTCGAGGCGCCGGACGAAATTCTGCAGGACGTGATCCGCAACCTGCCGACCGCCCAGGGCTACAGCGACTCCAAAGGCCTGTTCAGCGCCCGCAAGGCCGTGATGCAGTACTACCAGCAGAAGCAGGTCGAAGGTGTCGGCATCGAGGACATCTACCTGGGCAACGGCGTGTCCGAACTGATCGTGATGTCGATGCAGGCGTTGCTCAACAATGGCGATGAAGTGCTGGTCCCGGCGCCTGATTATCCATTGTGGACCGCTGCGGTCGCATTGTCCGGCGGCAACCCGGTGCACTACCTGTGCGACGAGCAGGCCAACTGGTGGCCGGACCTGGCCGACATCAAGGCCAAGATCACGCCAAACACCAAGGCCATGGTGATCATCAACCCGAATAACCCGACGGGTGCGGTGTACTCGAAAGAAGTGCTGCTGGGCATGCTGGAGCTGGCTCGCCAGCACAATCTGGTGGTGTTCTCCGACGAGATCTACGACAAGATTCTCTACGATGATGCCGTTCATGTATGCACCGCATCACTGGCACCGGACCTGCTGTGCCTGACCTTCAACGGCCTGTCCAAGTCGTACCGCGTCGCAGGCTTCCGCTCCGGTTGGATCGCGATTTCCGGTCCCAAGCACAACGCACAGAGCTACATTGAAGGCATCGACATTCTGGCCAACATGCGTCTGTGCGCCAACGTGCCGAGCCAGCACGCCATCCAGACCGCACTGGGCGGCTACCAGAGCATCAACGACCTTATCCTCCCGCCGGGCCGCCTGCTGGAGCAGCGTAACCGTACCTGGGAATTGCTCAATGACATTCCAGGCGTCAGCTGCGTGAAGCCTATGGGAGCGCTGTACGCCTTCCCGCGCATCGACCCGAAGATCTGCCCGATCCACAACGACGAGAAATTCGTGCTGGACCTGCTGCTGTCGGAAAAACTGCTGGTTGTGCAGGGCACCGCCTTCAACTGGCCGTGGCCGGATCACTTCCGCGTGGTAACCCTGCCTCGGGTGGACGAGCTGGAGCAGGCCATTGGCCGCATCGGCAACTTCCTGAAGAGTTATCGCCAATAGGCCATCACTGTATGTGATGCCTTTGCACCGTGCCCCGACCTGTTCGGGGCATTTTATTTATGCATTGAATTGACCCGGTCGTTTTTCAGCGTTCATCCGCTGCGAGGTCGGGGGCTATGGCTCAGGCGCCGTTCAGGTTCCCGGGATTACCATCGAATCAGACCAGAGGACACAGTTTGAAATAGTCCCTCTGTTGAATAGCGGCAGGCATCACCTTATATACCCGGCATCCAGTTACATTTTGTCCTGAGGAGAACGTTTCGACCATGATGCGCATTTTGCTGTTTTTGGCCACTAACCTTGCGGTCGTGCTGATAGCCAGCATTACCCTGAGCCTTTTTGGCTTCAATGGGTTCATGGCGGCCAACGGGGTTGATCTGAACCTCAATCAGCTGCTGGTTTTCTGCGCCGTGTTCGGTTTTGCGGGCTCGCTGTTCTCGCTGTTCATTTCCAAATGGATGGCAAAGATGAGCACCGGCACTCAGATCATCACCCAGCCGCGCACCCGCCATGAGCAATGGTTGCTGCAGACCGTGGAAGAACTGTCCCGCGATGCAGGCATCAAGATGCCGGAAGTCGGTATCTTCCCGGCCTATGAAGCCAACGCATTTGCGACGGGCTGGAACAAGAACGATGCCCTGGTTGCCGTCAGCCAGGGCCTGCTGGAGCGTTTTTCACCCGACGAGGTGAAAGCGGTGCTGGCCCACGAAATCGGTCACGTATCGAACGGCGACATGGTGACGCTGGCGCTGGTGCAGGGCGTGGTGAACACCTTTGTGATGTTCTTCGCCCGCATCATCGGCAACTTCGTCGACAAGGTGATTTTCAAGACCGAAAACGGTCAGGGTATCGCCTACTACATCACGACGATTTTCGCTGAACTGGTCCTGGGTTTCCTGGCCAGCGCGATCGTAATGTGGTTCTCGCGCAAGCGTGAGTTCCGCGCTGACGATGCCGGTGCACGTCTGGCCGGTACTCAGTCGATGATCAGTGCCTTGCAGCGCTTGCGCTCCGAACAGGGCGTGCCGGTGAACATGCCTGACAGCCTGACGGCGTTCGGCATCAACGCCAGCCTGAAACATGGCATCGCTGGCCTGTTCATGAGCCACCCGCCGCTGGAAGTCCGCATCGAGGCACTGCGCCGTCGCGGTTGATTGATCGGGCAGTAACGAAAAGGGCGACGTGAGTCGCCCTTTTTTATCTCTACTCACTGCACAGAGACGCCTCTTATCAAACAACCTGTAACCACTGTGACCACTGAAGGAACGCGATTTTGTGGGAGCGGACCGGGCGGCGTTCCGTTTGTCCGCGAATACTGTATTACAGACGACGAATATTCGTCGGATGTACTGGCCTTTTCGCGGACAAGTCCGCTCCCACGAGTTTGCCGCGCGACAGCGCTACGTCGAAGACGTAGTGGGGCCTCCCACAGTCAGATGAGATACCCATGATGTTCGGGTGTCCGCATGATCATGCGTCGGCCAATACCAGACGCTCCATCCAGTAAACACACTCATCCATACGCCTTACACCTGCGCCAAGCGCTCTGGAACTGCTCTGGAGCGCATCGCGCTCACTGACCCGCGTCACATTCCAGTGTGCAGACATATGAGCCTGCAGCCACTCGTGAGGCACGGAGAACGGCGGGCCGTCCAGCTCGGCCTGATCGTAATCCAGCGTGATCAGCAATCCCCTGCACGCTGGCGGCATCAACTGCTCAAGCTGTCGGACGTAACGCTCCCTAATGTCGGACGGCAGCGCAATCATCGCGGCCCGGTCATAAAATGCTGCGCACACACCGATGTCTTCAGCCGTCAGCGCAAAGAAATCACCACACCAGATGTCGATACCAGGTGCCGAGTACAGAGTGAAGCCTCCACGCTGTGTCACCCGCGGTTCAAGCTGGTGCTCCGCGAAATAGCCCTCCACCGCCGTCTGCGACAGCTCGACGCCGACTACCTGAAAGCCCTGCTCGACCAGCCAGCTCATGTCATGGCTCTTGCCGCACAAGGGCACCAGCACGCGGGCACCCTTCTCCAGTTCCAATTCGGGCCAGAGCTTGCGCAGGTCCTGATTCACTTCGGCCTGATGAAAGCCGATCTGCCCCGCCGTCCAGCGCTGCCGCCAAAATTCTGCGTCCACAAACCCTCCCGATAATCCGATCAAACCGCATCAAAACTTATATTAGATTTGGATCCCAGCCCTGGCGGAAGATGTGTCATCACTATTTTCATGGAGTCCACATGTTCCCCAGCCTGTTTATCTCGCACGGCTCGCCCATGCTGGCGCTGCAGCCCGGCGAGAGCGGTCCTGCGCTGGCACGTCTTGCAGCCGAAATGCCAAGACCACGCGCCATCGTGATGGTATCGGCCCATTGGGAAAGCCACGAACTGCTGGTCAACGGCAATCCACAACCGGAAACCTGGCACGACTTCGGCGGCTTCGCTGCAGAATTGTTCGCTGTGCAGTACCCCGCCCCCGGCCTGCCTGATTTGACCCGCGAAGTGGTCGAGCTACTGGCCGCCAGCGACCTGCCCGCACGTATCGACAGCAGACGTCCGTTCGATCATGGCGTCTGGGTGCCGCTGTCGCTGATGTATCCACAGGCCGATATCCCCGTGGTGCAGATTTCCCTGCCCAGCCGACAAGGCCCCGAGTTGCAGACCCGTGTCGGCAAGGCGCTTGCCGGTTTGCGCGCTGACGGCGTACTGATCATCGGCTCCGGCAGCATCACCCATAATCTGGGCGAATTGAACTGGAACGGTGACTCGGCACGCGTAGAGCCGTGGGCACAGGCATTCAGGGACTGGATGATCGACAAGCTGGCCAGCGATGACGAAAGCGCGCTGCATCAGTACCGCAGCCTCGCGCCGCACGCCGTGCGCGCTCACCCGAGCGACGAGCACCTGCTGCCGCTGTACTTCGCCAGAGGCGCAGGCGATGAATTCAGCATCGCGCATCAGGGTTTCACCATGGGCGCGCTGGGCATGGACATCTATCGGTTTGGCTGACGCCTTGAAAATCCGAGGCAAAAAAATCCCCGAACCAGTCGGGGATTTTTTATTGGACGATCAGCTCAGGAGCGGATCAATCCTCGCGATAGCGACGCAGCTTCAACTGCTTGCCGGCAACGCGGGTGTCCTTGAGCTTGGTCAGCAGACGCTCAAGACCATCTTCCGGCAGCTCGACCAGGCTGAAGCTGTCACGGACCTGGATACGGCCGATGGCTTCGCGGGCCAGGCCGCCTTCGTTGAGGATGGCACCCAGCAGGTTTTTGGCAGCGATACCGTCACGGGCACCCAGCGCGGTACGGCAACGGGCACGACCTTCGGCCAATGGAACCGGCGCACGACGCTCGCGCTCTGGACGATCGCCACGATCACCACGGTCCGGACGATCGCCACGCGGGGCGTTGTTCGGAACCAGTGGGCGCTCGCGCTCGATGGCAGCCAGGGTCAGGGCCTGACCGTTGGTAGCCTTGCGCAGCAGAGCGGCAGCCAGTGCACGTGGCGAGCAACCGATGTCGGCAGTCAGACGATCCAGCAGATCACCGTGGGTCGACTCGGCGTCGGCAACCAGCGGCGACAGGCTGTTGGTCAGCTTCTTGATGCGGGCATCCAGCACAGCCTGGGCATCCGGCAGGCGGACTTCCGCAACCTTCTGGCCAGTCACACGCTCGATAACCTGCAGCATGCGGCGCTCACGCGGCGTCACCAGCAGCAGTGCGCGACCTTCGCGACCGGCACGGCCGGTACGGCCGATACGGTGAACGTAGGACTCAGGATCGTAAGGCATGTCCACGTTGAACACGTGGGTGATACGCGGAACGTCGAGACCACGGGCAGCAACGTCGGTCGCTACAACGATGTCCAGACGGCCATCCTTGAGGGAGTCGATGACGCGCTCACGCTGGTTCTGGGCGATGTCGCCGTTCAGTGCTGCAGCCTTGTAGCCTTTGGCTTCCAGCGCGCTGGCCAGATCCAGGGTCGCCTGCTTGGTGCGGACGAACATGATCAGGGCGTCGAAGTCTTCGACTTCCAGCAGGCTCAGAACAGCCGAGGTCTTCTGGTCAGCGTGAACCAGCAGGTGAGCCTGCTCGATCGCGGTAACGGTCTGGGTCTTGGTCTGGATCTTGACGTGCTTCGGATCGCGCAGATGGCGCTCTGCAATGGCACGGATCGACTGTGGCAGCGTGGCCGAGAACAGAACGGTCTGGCGGGTCTCAGGCATGGCCTTGAAGATCACTTCCAGGTCGTCCATGAAACCCAGCTTCAGCATTTCGTCCGCTTCGTCGAGAACCAGGTGGTTCACGGTCGCCAGGACTTTTTCGTCACGGCGAAGGTGATCGCACAGACGGCCTGGAGTGGCGACGACGATTTGGGCGCCGTTGCGGATGGCCTTGAGCTGAGGGCCCATAGGCGCGCCGCCGTAGACCGCTACAACGGTCACGCCCGGCATTTGTTTTGCGTAGGTCTCGAACGCGGTGGCAACTTGAAGTGCCAGCTCGCGGGTCGGGGCCAGGATCAGTGCTTGCGGCTCGCGCTTGCTCGGGTCGATGCGATGCAGGATAGGCAGTGCGAACGCGGCGGTTTTACCCGTACCGGTTTGCGCCTGACCAATCATGTCGTGACCGGCGAGAATAATCGGGATCGATTGCTGCTGAATGGCCGAAGGCTCTTCGTAGCCAGTGGCGACGACAGCTGCAACGATATTGGGATGAAGTTCGAGAGCGGCGAAGCCGCCGATTTCCTGGGTCATGGGTCTGCCTCTAGTGCATCCGCAAAGACCCATGCTTCAAAGCTGCGCGTGCCGTGTACGACCTTGAGGTCACCCTGGCTGCTTTGTCGGCGGGGATTTGCGAAAACGTTTGATGAATGGATCGTCAATGATAGTTCGCAGTGCGAACGCGCGACCGAAGCGGGCTTCGGAGAACTGCTATATCACGACGAGGGCCTCGTTAAGGCCGGCGCGCACTATACCGGAATTGCGCACGAAAGTGAGTCTTTTTTTTGCGAAACGTTGCCGGCCAGGCGAGAAAAATCAGGTGTTTCAAACCCTGAGCTTCCTGCCCGGCACCGTACGGCCCCGCGATTGCGGGGACGGCAGCTTAAACGTTTCACCGATTTCTGCAAATGATCAGGGTCAGGTCTTTCGACGTGCGGCGAATTGTCCCACATTCAATTCAGGTTTTCTCTGGCTCAGGTTGCAGGCCGCACTGACCTGATCAACGAGTCCAGCGAATAACCCAACCGGGACGTCAGCGCTTCGGCGCGCTGGGCGAGTGATTCGAGGTCCAGCGCCTGATCCAGATCCGACGGCACGATAAGGATGACGTTGCCCTCCTTCACCGGCAGCTCCCAGTAGTGGCGATGATAAAGGCCGCGCAACAGGGCGGCACCCAGAGGTTTGCCATCATCGGTCGCCCACTGGTTGATGATAAGCCAGCCACCGGGATTCAGACGCTGCTGACAGCCGTGCAGAAAATTCCAGGCCAGATGCCCGACACCGGGACCGACATCGGTATACAGGTCGACGAAGATCAGATCGGCAGGTTCGGTAGTGTCGAGCAGATCCAGCGCGTCGCCAATGCGTATATAAAGGCGCGGATCATCGTCAAGGCCCATGTACTCCATCGCCAGCCGCGGAACGTCGGGGCGCAGTTCGATGACTTCCACATCTTCCAGCGGCAGGAACTTCATGCACGCCTGAGTCAGCGTCCCGGCACCCAGCCCCAGGAACAGCGCGCTTTCCGGTGCCTCATGGCACAGCGCACCAATCAGCATGGCGCGGGTGTAGTCGTACTCCAACCAGCTGGGATCGGCCGTGAAGGTGCAGCTCTGCTCGATGGCGTCGCCAAATTCCAGAAAGCGATAATCGTCGACTTCCAGCACGCGGATCATGCCGTAATCGTCGTGGACTTCCGCCAGAATCCGTTCTACGCGTTCACGCTCTTCCGTCATTACCGTTCCCGATTGGCCCGCAAAACGCGAATTGTCGGCCATGCCACGTACTTTGTCACATGTTCAGGAGGACAACGGAAGCCCGGTTATCCGCGCCGCGCTGGCAGCAGCACGGCGAACTGCTAACATGCCGATCCGATTGCACAACCCTAGAGCCAATAATGAGCCAAACCTGGAGCCCCGACAGCTGGCGGGCACTGCCAATTCAACAGCAACCTCACTACCCGGACGCCGAGCATCTATCCAGGGTCGAACAAAGCCTGGCCAGTTACCCGCCGCTGGTGTTTGCCGGCGAGGCCCGAGAGTTGTGTCGCCAGTTTGCCGAAGTGACCCAGGGCCGTGCGTTTCTGCTGCAAGGCGGCGACTGCGCCGAAAGCTTCATGGAGTTTTCCGCAGGCAAGATTCGCGACACCTTCAAGGTGCTGCTGCAGATGGCCGTGGTCATGACCTTTGCCGCAGGCTGTCCGGTGGTCAAGGTCGGACGCATGGCTGGCCAGTTCGCCAAGCCGCGCTCGGCCAACGATGAAACCATCGACGGCGTCACGCTTCCGGCTTACCGGGGCGACATCGTCAACGGCATCGGCTTCGACGAGAAAAGCCGCGTTCCCGACCCTGATCGTCTGGTGCAGGCGTACAACCAGTCCACCGCCACGCTCAACCTGCTGCGCGCCTTTGCCCAGGGCGGCTTCGCCGACCTGCATCAGGTGCATCAGTGGAACCTGGACTTCATCGCCAATTCGGCGCTGGGCGAAAAGTACAGCCAGCTCGCTGACCGCATCGACGAAACGCTCGCCTTCATGCGCGCCTGCGGCATGGACACTTCGCCGCAATTGCGCGAAACCAGCTTCTTCACGGCCCACGAGGCCCTGCTGCTCAACTACGAAGAAGCCTTTGTTCGCCGTGACAGCCTGACCAACGATTACTACGACTGCTCCGCGCACATGCTGTGGATCGGCGACCGTACCCGGCAACTGGACGGCGCGCATGTCGAGTTTCTGCGCGGCGTGAACAACCCCATCGGCGTCAAGGTCGGTCCGAGCATGAACACTGATGACCTGATCCGGCTGATCGATACTCTCAACCCGGACAATGACCCGGGCCGCTTGAACCTGATTGCGCGCATGGGTGCGAACAAGGTCGGCGATCATCTGCCGCAGCTGATTCGCGCCGTCGAGCGTGAAGGCCGCAAGGTGCTGTGGAGTTCGGACCCGATGCATGGCAACACCATCAAGGCCAGCAGCGGTTACAAGACTCGCGATTTCGCGCAGATTTTGGGCGAGGTCAAGCAGTTCTTCCAGGTGCATCAGGCCGAAGGCACCTACGCAGGCGGCATCCACATCGAGATGACCGGGCAGAACGTCACCGAATGCATCGGCGGCGCCCGGCCTATCACCGAGGATGGCTTGTCGGATCGTTACCACACCCATTGCGACCCACGGATGAACGCCGACCAGTCGCTGGAGCTGGCGTTCCTGATTGCCGAGACACTGAAGCAGGTGCGCCGCTAAGTAATCGTCAGATCTCCAACGCTTTTGCCAGACGCACCCCGCTGTCGCGCTGGCAATTGACCTGAATCTGCGCCAACCCCAGCCAACCGGCGAGCTGGCGCAGATTGTCCGCCAGGGCCTGCATGCCCTCCTCGTCCAGACCGTTCGGTTCCTCATGCACGGCGTGCACCGCCAGACGATCGGCTGCACGCTCGGAACGCAGATCGATCCGCGCGGCGATACGTTCGTTGTGCAGAAACGGCAGCACGTAATAGCCGTACACACGCTTGTGCTGCGGCGTATAAATCTCCAGCCGATAGCGAAAATCGAACAGCCGCTCGGTGCGCGCACGCTCCCAGACCAGTGAGTCGAACGGCGACAGCAGCGCGCTGGCGTTGACCTTGCGCGGCACCTTGCTGTCCGGCAGACAGAACGCCCTGTGTGTCCAGCCTTGAACCTGAGCAAACTCGAGCGCCCCGTCTTCAACCAGCTCAGCCAGCAGGGTCCGGCTGGGCTGTGGATCCTGACGAAAATAATCACGCAGGTCTTTCTCGGTGCCGACCCCCAGAGCGCTGACCGCATGCACCAACAGCGCACGCTGGGCATTGGCTTCGGCGATTTCGGGCTGATCGAGAATATCCATCGGCAGGACACGTTCGGGCAGGTCGTACAACCGCTCGAAGCCACGACGCCCGGCCACCGTCACCTCGCCCGCTGCGAATAGCCATTCCAGCGCCTGCTTTTCCACGCTCCAGTCCCACCAGGGTCCGGCTTTTTCCTGACGTGTACTCAAACTGCCCGCACCCAACGCACCCCGCTCGCGGACGGCTTGCAGCACGCGCTCGATAGCAGGTTGCTGTTCGCGACCGAACCTGGCCAGTCCCTGATAAATGCCTTCGCCCTGAGCTGCACGGCGCATCCGCCAGCGCATCAACGGGTAGAGTTCGACAGGCAGCAGCGACGCCTCATGCCCCCAGTATTCGAACAGGCGCCGACGCCGGCCCTGGCTCCACGCGGCCTGATCCAGCAATGTCGGCGAGTACCGGCCCAACCGCGAAAACAGCGGCAGGTAGTGAGAACGCACCAGCGCATTGACCGAGTCGATCTGTAACACGCCGAGTCGGCTTATCAACTGCGTGACGTGGCTGGCCTTGATCGTCGCTGGCGGCTGGCGCCCGTTGAAACCCTGAGCAGCCAGTGCCAGACGACGTGCTTGTTTGAGGGACAACTCCATAGGCTTAAGCGCTCCCGGTTGGAACCTTCACGCTAGCCGATTCGAGCCTGTCTTGTCAGCGACTCATGGGATCATCCCAGAACGGACGTTCGGTCTCCTGTTGAATATCGGCCCGGCTAAGACCCAGATCTTTCAACGCGCCATCACTCAGTTGTGCCAGAAGACGGCGCTGGCGATGCAGTTCCTGCCAACGTAAGACGTGATTTTTCATCGACTGCAGCACCTTGCCAAGCGGCGACAGCAGCGACGATCTGGCGACCAGTACATAACCCTTTTGACCTTTCATCATCTTGCCCTCCATGTGGGGATGACTGAAGTCTCGCGCCGGGCCTGAGATCAATCCAACGAATGTTTCTTATGTGAGGCATTCGCAGGGTTGATGCATCGTTACTGACAAGCTCTCTATTGTGAACACTCGCCCCTTACCGCACTTTTATAACTGCCAGACCTGTCCTTTAAACTCATTAAACCCTTCGCCATAGCAACAAACATCCTTTAAACCTCATCCCGGCCCGATCATCGCAAAACCGAATAAAGCCTCCGTTGACAGTCACTTCTCGACTTCTACTATTAAAGAGGCTTATTCATGAAAACTTAACGCCCCTGCGCACGTCGAAAGGATCGTTTAATTCCACACACACCGACCTGTCGAAATCACGTTAAACCACCTCTATCACGCGGACCTGTTCAATGGAGGATTCTATAAGCACCCCGTAACACGGAGCCTTTCAGGAGAAACACATGGGCATTGACGCCACTAGAATTCTGTTCAACGCAGAACCGTTCGGGTTCGGTCCTTCCGCAGCAATCGCAGCGATAGCACCGTACTTCCTGGGAAGCGGCAGCCACGCCTACGCAGGTGAACAGCACTCGCTGGATTTGCAGAAGCACCTTCCCTATCGGACCATTTTCAATATGACCGGTCACGGCCTCGAAGACTGGGACGACACGATATCCGGTTTCGATATTGTTATAACCGCCATGGACCTTGATATCGCAAACCGATCTTTATCGATGGGCAAGCGAGTCGTCTTTTACGACGCACTGACCTGGCATTGGCATGCCGAAACACAATGGCCCGGCATTGAAGCGCTGATCCACCATCCCCGCGCACTCTATATTGCCCAAGACTTCATAGGTGTACGCGAACGCCTGGAAGACATAGAGCCGAGCCACTATTCAATCGTCCCTCCCATTACCCACCCGGTGAATGACTGCCCGAGAAAAAGCAGCTCAAATTTTATTCTGCTCAATCTCGGCGGACTGAAGAACCCTTATACAGATGACGCGCTGCTTATCGACTTTGCGCGCGCGATCACCTTCGCCCTGCGTCAGGCTATTGGGCGTGGGATGAAACTTCACATTGCCACCAGCGAAACGATTGCAAACGCACTCGAATCAAAGGACGCCGCCCCTTGCTCTCCCGAAGACGCGTCCCGGATGTTGCGAGACTGCACGTTCGCAGTCTGCACACCGGGGCTGGGCAATATCTATGAATCGGCAGCCGCGCAGACACCGGTCATATGGCTCCCACCGGTCAACGACACACAAGGCCGGCAGTTGGCCCACCTGCGCAACGCGGGCCTGGTTGACGCGGAGCTGAGCTGGGAAATGCTGGGCATCCCCATCGACTACACAGCCCCTCTGCAAACCTGCCTGGATAGCATTGGTGATGCGATTTCAACGCTGGGAAGCCCGGAGCGGCGTGCCGCACTGGATAAAGAAATGGCAGACGCAGTGACCTATATCGGCAAGTGCAAAAAGGGCAGGACTTTTCCACTGATCGAGCGCTTCGGCAGCGGCGGTGACGCAGTCGCCGCCCAAAAAATCAAGGAATGGATAGAGACCTCCGGCCAAGGAGATTGCCAGTGAAAATCGCCCAGATCGCCCCCTTGTTCGAGGCCGTCCCTCCCCAATATTACGGGGGTACGGAGCGTGTAGTGTCCTACCTCAGTGAGGCACTTGTTGCATCAGGTCATGAGGTGACGCTGTTTGCCAGCGGTGACTCGATAACATCTGCCGAGCTGGACGCGGTCTGGCCCTCCGCGCTACGGCTCGACTATGGAAACCATGACGCTCTTGGCCCGCATCTGGTCATGCTGGAGCGGGTAAGACGTCGTGCCCATCAGTTCGATATCCTTCACTTCCATCTGGATTTTTACCCTTTCTCCCTGTTCAGCCGCCAACCCACGCCTTACGTGACCACCCTGCATGGCCGCGTGGATACACCGGAACTGCAACCTGTCTTCGGCGCATTTGCTGCCATGCCCTTCATTGCGATCTCTGACGCTCAACGTAATGATCTGCCATCCGCCAACTGGGTGGGCACGGTCCACCACGGCCTGCCTGAACAACTCCATGTCCCCCTGCAAATGGAAAGGAAGTACCTGGCTTTTCTGGGGCGCATTACGCCCGTGAAGAGAGTGGACGCAGCGATTCGTATTGCTCAACAGTGCAACATTCCCATCAAAATCGCCGCCAAGATTGATGCCATCGACAGGGCCTACTTTGAACACCACATACGTCCCTTGTTTGATTCACCTCTTGTGGACTACGTCGGTGAAATCGACGAACACGAAAAGACTGCCTTCCTCTCAGGCGCCCTGGCACTGCTGTTTCCCATTGACTGGCCGGAACCTTTCGGGCTCGTGATGATAGAAGCCATGGCGTGCGGCACACCGGTGATCGCCTTCCCCTTCGGTTCAGTCCGTGAAGTGGTAGAAGACGGAGTAACCGGTTTCATTGTGGAGAATGAAGCGCAGGCTGTAGCAGCCGTGCATAAGGTTGACCAGTTGTCTGCCCTGCGGATCAGAGAGCAGTTCGACAAGCGCTTCACTGCACGGCGCATGGCCGAAAAATATGTGCTTGCTTACCAGTCGCTGATTGAGCGGTCTCGGTGAGATGAGGGGTAATGGCGGAATACAGCGTTCAGGCTTAAGATCAGCCTGAAGAATGTTTCCTCATCGACCCATCCGGGAGATTGATGCATTGGCCAATTACCCAAGCATCGACACAGAGCTGCTGCGCACCTTTGTCGCCATCGCCGATCACGGCGGTTTCACCAAGGCAGGCGACGCAGTCAACCGCACCCAGTCAGCGGTCAGCATGCAGATGAAGCGACTCGAGGAGGACATCGTCCAGCGCTCGCTGTTTCGCAAGGACGGCCGCACCTTGAGCCTGACAGCCGAGGGCCAGGTGCTACTCGGCTACGCGCGCCGCATCCTCAAGCTGCACAGCGAAGTGTTCAACACGTTGCGCGAGCCGCACATGGTGGGCGTGGTGAAGATCGGCTCGCCCGATGATTACGTGATGCGCTTTCTGCCCGGCATCCTGTCGCAGTTCGCGCAGGCTTATCCACTGGTCCAGGTCGAAGTGCACTGCGAGCCATCGGACATGCTGCTGCAACGCCATGACCTGGACCTGACCATCGTGACGCGTCAGCCCGGAAACGAGATCGGCCAGTTGCTGCGTCGCGAGCATCTGGTGTGGGTAGAGGCCGAAGGGCATGCACCCCACGACCAGACGCCCATGCCGTTGGCGATGTTCAACACGCATTGCTTTTGCCGGGAATGGGCCTGCAATGCACTGGACACCCTCGAGCGTGAATACCGGATCGCCTACAGCAGTGCCAGCATGTCGGCGATCATGGCGGTGGTCGGTGCCGGTCTGGCCGTCACGGCACAGTTGCAGAGCCTGATCACGCCGGATCTGCGGGTCCTTGGCGAAGCGGAAAACCTGCCGCAACTGCCGGTCGCCAGCGTGGTGCTGTTGCGCAACACAAAAAACCCCTCGCCCATCACCGAATGCATGGCCGATTACATTGCCGAGGGCTTCAGACTTTGAGCGCGAGGATCACCGCGCACAGCACCAGAAACACGCAGAACATCAGGCGCAGGGTCCGCTCCGGCAGCGAATGCGCCAGCTTCACGCCCCAACTGATACTGGCCAGTCCGCCGATAGCCAGCGGCAGGCCTATCGACCAGTTAACATGGTCATGCAACGCGTAGGTCACCAGCGTGATGCCCGTGCTGGGCGCCGCCAAAGAGAGCGCCAGACCTTGCGCCACGACCTGAGTGGCACCGAAGGCGCTGGTCAGGATCGGCGTCGCGATGACCCCGCCCCCCACACCGAACAGGCCGCCGGTGACGCCGGAACCGACGCCCAGCATCCACAGTCTGTTCTCGTGACGCAGCTGCGTGCTCGCCTGCTCCTTGCGCCAGAACATCTGTGCAACGTTGAATCCGGTCAGGACGACCAGAAAGCCGATGAACCCCAGCCGCATGCCTTGAGGATCAAGGCGAACCGCCAACAGCGAGGTCAGCCAGGCAAAAATGAAACTGGGAATGATCAGCATCAGGGCGTTGCGCAGCAGAATCCGGTTGCGCTGGTTGTAGCGCCACAATGCGAGCAACACATTGGGCAAGACCATCAACAACGCGGTGCCCTGCGCCAGTTGCTGATCCAGTCCGAACAGCACGCCCAGCGCAGGAATCGCCACCAGACCACCGCCGATTCCAAAGAGCCCGCCCAGCGTGCCCATTGCCGCGCCCAACAACACAAACATTACAACGTCGATCACGCCACATCCCCAACCAGTCAATGGCCAAATGCTACGCAGTCTTGAACGTGACGCAAACAACGAATACGGGTAACGCTACTTTTTTCCGGTTCCTGCCAGCCATTGCGTGCGCAGGTCTCAAGACCACATCAGTGAAATTATCTGGCGCATTAAAGATCGCAACACTAAATTAAGCGCTCCTTCACAACGCATGAGGAATTCCCATGGACGCCGATGCCAGTACTACTCCCGACGCCTCCGCCGATTGCGACTCGCTGCTGCTCGATAACCAGTTGTGTTTCGCCCTGTATTCCACCTCGCTGATGATGACCAAGGTGTACAAGCCCTTGCTTCAGGCGCTGGGGCTGACCTATCCGCAATACCTGGCGATGATGGTGCTGTGGGAGCAGGACGGCCTGACTGTCGGCGATGTGAGCACGCGTCTGCTGACAGATCCGGGGTCGCTGACGCCACTGCTCAAGCGTCTCGAAGGTGAAGGCTTTATCAGCCGCACGCGCAGCAAGGAAGATGAGCGCGTAGTGCTGCTGCACCTCACCGAGCAGGGCCGTGCCTTGCAGCAAAAAGCGACGACCGTGCCGGGATGCATTCTGTCTGCCAGTGGCCTGAACATGGATCAGCTGCGCGAGTTGCAAGGCAAGCTGCTGGGCTTGCGCGGGCATTTGCACGACAGCCTGTGAAGGGCATCCGCCCGAAACATGACAACATTTGAACCCGCCGAATCATCGACCCGATGAACCCGACCGTCATCCTGCGGGAGCGTCGGCATTTCATCCCGGTCGAACCCGTCGCACCGCGCTCAGCGTTATACACAAGCCTGCCTCGACACTGATCGTGCCCATCGCTTCACGTGGGCATGCCGCCCGTGACGCTCCGCGTCACAAATGGTACAGACTGCGGATTAAGTGAGCCGAGCGCATGAGGTGGATAACGCTGGAGCTTGGGCGCGCATCTGCGCCACATTCAAGAGCGGACGCAGAGCGTCCTGAGCGGCATTCCCACGCGGAGCGCTCATCGTTATACACAAATCCGCCTCGACACTGATCGTGCCCATCGCTCCGCGTGGGCATGCCTCCCGTGACGCTCCGCGTCACAAATGGCACAGACTGCGGATTCAGTGAGCCGAGCGCATGGCTCAGGTCACCTTTTCGCCCCTCGGCGACTCACTTTGACGGAGCAAAGTGAGCAAACTCCTTCGCTCCGGTTCCGGCCCCGGCTTCGCCGCGGTTCCTTCGTCCTGACACTGATTCGGGGGTCGCTGCAAGTGGGCCATCCATGGCCCAGTGCAGCTCAATCGGCATCCATGCCGATTGCCCCCCGAATCAGCGCCAGGACTCAGCCTTCACCCACGTCGCAATCGGCGGTGTCCGCACTATCGCGCAAAAAAGCACGGCAGTGCCGCTGTCTCACTGGATGGCCAGATGACTTGTGTATAACGATGAGTGCGGAGCGTAGGAACGATCAGCATGATCTCAAGCACGCCGATCATGCCCATGCTTGCGCTCAGCGTTATACCCAAATCCTGCTGCAACCACGGTCCCTGTGGGAGACGATCGTTCATCCATAAAAAGTGCTTCAAGCCCCATCTGTACGCATACCTCCTCTCGCCCTTTCTGCTCACATCCTCATTCTTTTCAAAAATTAACTTGCGCGCAAAGTATCGGCGGGATACATTCAATTCGCGATTAGTTAGCGCGCAAGTATTTAGCGCGTAATTTCAACCTTTTGAGGACCAACACCCATGAACACTCTCTACACCGCAGTTGCAACCGCCACCGGTGGCCGTGATGGCCGTGCTGTTTCCAGTGACAAAATTCTCGACGTCAAGCTCGCGACCCCGAAAGAACTCGGCGGCGCGGGCGGCGAAGCGACCAATCCTGAGCAGCTGTTTGCCGCCGGTTACTCGGCCTGCTTCATCGGCGCACTGAAGTTCGTCGCCGGTCAGAGCAAGCGCAGCATCCCGACCGATGCCTCGATCACAGCCCATGTCGGCATCGGCCAGATCCCCGGCGGTTTCGGTCTGGACATCGACCTGCACATCAGCCTGCCAGGCTTGGAACAGGCCGACGCTCAGCAACTGGTCGATGCCGCACACCAGGTCTGCCCTTACTCCAACGCCACCCGTGGCAACGTCGATGTGCGTCTGCACGTAACCGTCTAAACCCTTACTGCCACAGGAATCGAACATGAAAACCTTCAGCAAAGTCTTGACCGGTACCCTGCTCGCCCTGTCTGTCAGCAGTGCATTTGCCGCAGGCGATTCGGGTGTGGAACACAACACCCAGGCCTTCCTGGATGCCCTGAACTCGGGCACTGGCAAGCCTATCGAGCAGCTGTCGCCCAAGGACGCCCGTGCGGTACTGGTCGGTGCTCAGTCCGGCGTGAAACTGACCCTGCCAAAGGCCGACGTCAGCGAGAAGACCATCAAGGTCGACGGGCAGTCCATCAGCCTGAATATCGTGCGCCCTGCAGGTGTCAAAGGGACCTTGCCGGTCTTCATGTTCTTCCACGGTGGCGGCTGGGTGCTGGGCGACTTCCAGACTCACGAACGACTGGTTCGGGATCTGGTAGCAGGCTCCGGTGCGGTGGCGGTGTTCGTCAATTACACGCCTTCGCCTGAAGCGCACTACCCGACCGCAATCAATCAGGCCTACGCCGCCACTCGCTGGGTGGCCGAGCACGGCAAGGAAATCAATGTCGACGGCAAGCGTCTGGCGGTGGCCGGTAACAGTGTCGGCGGCAACATGGCGGCAGTCGTGGCGTTGATGGCCAAAGAGAAAGGTACGCCTGCTCTGCGTTACCAGGTGCTGCTGTGGCCGGTCACCGACGCCAACTTCAACACTGCGTCCTACGACCAGTATGCTGAAGGCCACTTCCTGACCCGCAACATGATGAAGTGGTTCTGGGACAACTACACGACCGACGCTGCGCAGCGTAACGAGATCTACGCATCGCCGTTGCGTGCCACGACTGAACAGCTGAAAGGCCTGCCACCTGCGCTGGTTCAGACAGCCAGTGCCGATGTACTGCGCGACGAAGGCGAAGCCTATGCCCGCAAACTGGATCAGGCTGGTGTGCCGGTGACTGCAGTTCGCTACAACGGCATGATCCACGACTACGGTCTGCTCAACGTTGTCAGTCAGGTTCCGGCTGTTCGCTCTGCGATGCTGCAGGCGTCCGAAGAACTGAAAACACACTTGAAGTAACCGCCGCGGTCAAATCGCAGGCAAAAAGAAACCCGCATCGCTGCGGGTTTCTTGCGTAACGGGGTTACAAAACCATGCTTACTTTGCACGGCCTTTGTAGGAACCACCTTCACGGGTATCGATCTCGATCATGTCGCCGATTTCGATGAAGTCAGCAACGCTCAGCTCGGTGCCGTTCTTCAGTTTGGCAGGCTTCATGACCTTGCCGGAAGTGTCGCCACGCGCCGAACCTTCGGTGTAGTCAACCTGACGCACGATGGTGGTCGGCAGCTCTACGGAAACCAGGCGCTCGTCGAAGAACACGGCTTCGCAAACGTCGGTCATGCCTTCTTCAACGAAAGGCAGAACGCTTTCGATGTCTTCGGCGTTCAGTT
The DNA here is from genome assembly GCF_900184295.1 of Pseudomonas viridiflava. NCBI lineage: Bacteria > Pseudomonadati > Pseudomonadota > Gammaproteobacteria > Pseudomonadales > Pseudomonadaceae > Pseudomonas > Pseudomonas viridiflava. Next base: position 1,675,406 of record NZ_LT855380.1, on the reverse strand, counting down.
CGTACATGGTGTAGTCAGTGGTGTCCATGAACGTGTAAGTGTCGCCGCTGATGAAGGACAGGGTCGCTTCCTTGCGGTCGAGGATCACGTCGTCCAGTTTGTCGTCAGCGCTGTAAACGATCTCGGTCTTGTAACCGGTCAGCAGGTTTTTCAGCTTGGTCTTCATGATCGCGCTGTTACGACCGGACTTGGTGAATTCAGCTTTCTGAACCAGCCAAGGATCGTTTTCCAGACGGATCACAGTACCGGGTTTCAGCTCTTTACCAGTTTTCATTGCATATATCCGAATTTGGATTGAATTAACCAAAGGCTCTGTACGAGAAATGGCCTGCGCAGGCACTTTTCGTACAGAGCCTTACATCAAGGCCGCGTATCATAGCGAATTTACATAAAACTGCACCAGCGCTGCCGCAAGATCAGTCCGGGATGCCTGTTCGTCACACCATTGCTCGGCATGCCCTTGGACTTCAGGCCAGTGTTTTGAGAGCAACTTCCAGCTTTCGCTCAGTGCCTGATTGGCATTCCAGGCCTGCCAGAATGCATCGAGCGCCTGACCGGCCGCAGGCGAAAGGCCCGCCAGATAAAGCTCGAGGAAGGCGTCAAGCTTGGGCAGATGAGCATCGCCTTCCTGCTGATAGATGTGCCACAGCATCGGCCGGCCTGCCCACTGCGCTCGCACGAATGAATCTTCGCCGCGCACCACATTGAAATCGCAGCACCACAGCACTCGGTCGTAATCTTCCTGCCTGACGAACGGCAGCACCTGGACAGTGAGCGAGCCTCGCTGCAGCACCTCACCGATCTGAAAATGATCAACGCCCAGCCACTGGCGCAGGTCGCCCAGAATGCGTCCTTCAGGCACCAGCAGGTGCGTGGCATGCGAATCGCTGGAAAGTGCATCCAGCCAACTGCCCAGCGCCGGGTTCTCGTAGGCAAACACCGAGATCAGGCGCGCATCGGTCCGCGGCTCAACGCCCAAACGGGAGAGAAAGTCCAGTCGCGCTTTGCGGTCGTGCTGAAAGACTCGACGCTGTTCGATCAGACCGCGCTCACGCAGCAAGCCACCCGTGGCGTCGCGAAAACCGGGGAAGAAAAAGAATTTCTTCAAACCGCTGGACTGCAGGGATGGCAGGCCATGGCAACCGGTGACCCACTCTTCGGCGCTGAGGTAGTCGAGATTCAGCCATACCGGACGTGACGAGCGTTGCAGCATCGCGTCGGTATAAGCCGCTGGGAGACGACACGCAAAAGCCTCGATCACGCCTTCCGGAATCTCGGTACTCACCCACTCTTTCGGCCAGAGGCAGACCTCCACACCTTCATGCCATTGTTGCGCGACCTGAGCATCTGCCTGCGGACACAGGCGAGCGAATGCCGACAAATCATCGATCCACAAACGTATCTTCAGCCCATGCTCGGCGACCAGTTGGCGAGCCAGTCGCCATGTCACGCCGACGTCGCCGTAGTTGTCGACGACGCTGCAAAAAATGTCCCAAGAGGCTTTCATCCTGGCTCCCTGAGGCAGAGTAAGAAAAAGTGCGATTGTCCTTCAGAACACCCCGCCTGCACCAGACTGAAGCCTTCGCGACGGCTCGCCGGATGTACGATTGTCATCCACACTCTTCAGGCATGGCACAATCACACTGTGCCCTCTCGCCAGGAATTCAGCCATGCCGTCCCACATCCGCCGTCGCGAACTGTCTGTCTCCGTGAAGTTGATCATCTGTATCGCTCTGGGCATCTGGCTCGGCGCGATGGCGGTGGGCCTGACCGGCTGGCTGGTCTATAAAAGCCTGCCCCCGGCGCAGACAATGGTTCTGGAAAAGGCTGCTGCGCAACTGACCGCCCCGCCCGCACCACAGGTAGAACCGGAAACGGCCATGTTCCGCAAGTACGAGCAGAGCCTGCGTGAAAGCGAAGCACGCCAGGCGCGCGAGCAGGTTCAGGAACAGCAGCAACGCAACTTCAGCCGCTCCAAATGCGATTTCTGGATGCAGCAGGACCGTACCGCGCCGAGCGAAAAAAGCCGCGCCAGCATCAATGAATACTGCGGATAACCCATGGACAAGCAGGACGTTTTGCAACGCATCACCGAAAAACTGAAAGTCGATCTGGACATTGCACAACGGGCGGCCCAGACCGCCTATGAAGCTGCGACACACGAAGAAAACATCGCCGAAAACAAGTACGACACGCTGGGGCTGGAAGCGTCTTACCTGGCTGCCGGACAGGCCAGGCGAGTGGAGGAAATCCGTCAATCCCTCAAGCGCTACGAGGACTGGTCGCTTAAACGCTTTGATGAATCATGTGGTATTCAGGTTGGTGATCTGATGACGATCGAGAATGGTGCAGGTCAGGTGCAACACCTGTTTCTGGGGCCTGATGCTGCGGGTCTGAAGGTTCAGGTGGATGACCAACCGATCACCGTCATCACCCCCCACGCGCCGCTTGGCCAGCAGTTATTGGGCAAGTTCGAGGATGACACCGTGCAGATTGTCATCAACGGCAGCCAGCATTGCTTCGAGATTACTCGAACCTTGTAACCCGGCCGGTTTGATCAGGGTTGATCACGCCAAGTTTTTATGGGTAAGGTGGCACTGTCGCAGTACTCGGGGCTACATCAAAGCAAGCAAGGACTCACACCCAAGGAGATTTTTCATGACGAACGTCATTGCATTCCCTGACGCCCATGAACGTGATCGCCTGAAGTCCAGTCAAGATCCGGCGTTGAGGTACCTGAACAAAAAAGAGCGACTGCTGATCGACCAGTTGCGTTCGACCAGCCACGCGGGACGTCAGTATGTGTACGACTACGCGAGCATCATGCACCTGTCCAGACCGTTACATCCGGAGCCTGTCGACTGAGCGCATGACCTGCGACTGAAGAAAAAAGCATTTATTTGAAGCGCTCGGGGCATCCGCAATGGAGCTCCGAGTATCTCTGCGAGCCCCGAAAACCGGGCACTACGCATATTGCACGTCCGGCCTGAGCGCACACCGGACCGTTCCTTATCGAATTATTTAATTGCGACCGTCATCAATACGTTATTACGCTCATCATCAGACGAAGGGCGCAGATGACTGCGCCCACCCTGTCCGGGCCGATGACTATTGAACCAGCGAATAGACCAATGCGGTGATGGCGACTACGCCTGCAGCTACAACGAAAACGTTGGACAGCTTGCCCGCGTATTGACGCATGGCGGGAACCTTGTGGATGGCATACATCGGCATCAGGAACAGCAGCGCCGAGATGATCGGACCGCCAAGCGTCTCGATCATGCCCAGAATGCTTGGGTTCAGCGTGGCCACAATCCAGCACACCACCAGCATGAACGCTGCGGTGACGCGATCCAGCACCTTGGGCGCAGGACGACGACCCGTTTTGACTATCAGACCTTTCAAGCCCTCACTCGCACCAATGTAGTGGCCCAGGAACGACTTCGAGATGGCCACGAAGGCAATCAGTGGCGCGACGAATGCGATAGTCGGGTTGCTGAAGTGATTGGCCAGGTAAGACAGAATCGAAATGTTCTGGGCCTTGGCTTCGGCCAGCTGAATCGGCGACAGGGTCAGGACGCAGCTGAACACGAAGAACAGCACCATCACCACCATCAAACCGTGAGCACGCGCCAGAATCTGCGAACTGCGGACTTCCGCGTTCTCGCCGTACTGGCGTTTCTGGTCAACGGCGAAGGCCGAAATGATCGGGGTGTGGTTGAAGGAGAACACCATCACCGGAATGGCCAGCCACAGCGTGGGCCAGAATGCCGAAGCTTCGGGCAATGTGGTGGCGGTGCTCAGAATGCCGCCGGTCCAATGCGGAATCAGGAACACGGCGAGGAACAGCAGCGCAACGATGAAGGGGTAGACCATCAGGCTCATGGCCTTGACGATGAATCGCTCCCCGCAACGCACTACAGCCAGCAGGCCGACGATCAGCAGCAACGCCAGAATGGCACGCGGTGGCGGTTCCAGATGAAGCTGATGCTCAAGAAAGCTGCCTACCGTGTTGGTGAGCGCCACGCTGTAGATCAGCAGGATCGGAAAGATCGCAAAGAAATACAGCAGAGTGATCAGCGCACCGGCAGCCTTGCCGAAATGCTGCTCGACCACTTCAGTGATGTCGGCGCCTTCACGTCCAGACAGTACAAACCGCGTCAGGCCTCTGTGCGCGTAGAACGTCATCGGGAACGCCAGCACCGCCAGAACCATCAAGGGCCAGAACCCGCCAATGCCCGCGTTGATCGGCAGGAACAGCGTACCTGCGCCAATGGCAGTCCCGAACAGGCCAAGCATCCAGGTGGTGTCGTTGCGATTCCACGCAGTGACGCTCGCAGGTTTTACATCCAGACGTTCTACGACGCCATTTGCCTGATCATTCATCCGGTGGACTCTCCGTGGCCGGTTAATCAAAAAGGGAAACGCATCGAAAAAACCTGGCAGTCAGCGCTTCCCTCGAAAACAGGGGCCGGATTGTCCGGGATTACAGCGAGAAATCAACGTTTTTTGTCCGACAGTTTTGTAAGCACGACGCTGCAGCAGGTACGCCAACATGACTCGAGACTCTGCCAAAACTTCTTTGGAAGCCATGGCGATGCCCCTGAAATGCTGGCCAAAGCGACTCAAAACCTTTGCTGCATCGTTTCATCTATGTATAAAGGCTCTGTAACATTCCGGCCACTTCCTGGAGACTCGGCGCATGCGTTACGCGCTTGATCGTAAAGCTCAAACCCACCAGCGGATTGTCAAGGAAGCATCCGTACGTTTTCGCCGGGATGGCATAGGCGCGACTGGCCTTCAACCTTTGATGAAATCGCTAGGGCTGACACACGGTGGCTTCTACGCGCATTTCAAATCCAAGGATGACCTCGTCGAGCAGGCCTTGAGGCTGGCTGTCGATGAAGCGAAGGCGTTCACTCGCGAGACATTCACCGGACCGGACTCGCTGAGCGAGTTCATTGATGTCTATCTGTCCAGCCCCCACCGCGACGAATCCGGCACCGGCTGCCCGTTGCCGAACATGTGCGCCGAACTGGGTCAGCTGAATCAGCCCAGTCCGCTGACTGACGAAATCATCATTCATTTGCTGGATGCGTTCGACGAAGCTCAGCAAATCGAAAATCCCGAACCCAAAAGCATGCTGGTTCTGTCGAGTCTGGTGGGCGCCCTGATGCTGTCTCGCAGCGTGCATGACAAACAGCTGTCGGAACATATTTTGAAAGTTACCCGAGAGCATGTGAAACTTCATATCAGCAAACAGGACACCGCTGAAGTTCCTCTTCAGTCTACAGTGACTGACGAAATACCACTGAATACGTGATATAAAACAGGCCGATGCAATATCGGCCTGTTTTCAGTTAGCGAAACGCGGTTTACTCAACCGTCAGTTTATCCCTGTTCTTTTCGAGAATAGACTTTCCGATACCTTTGACTTCGATCAATTCGTCGACGGATGTGAACTCGCCATTACTTTCACGATAGGCCACGATCGCATCTGCCTTGTTCTTGCCAATACCAGCCAGTTCCTTTTGGAAGGTTTCCGCATCGGCCTTGTTGAGGTTGACGAGGTCAGTGCGTTGCTCCTGCACCGCTACTGAAACCGGGGCTTCGGCAATGACCGGAGTGGGTGAAGGTGCTGCGCTGACAGCGACCGAGGCGCTGGTGAGCAAGGCAAACATCAGGGAAGAGAAAAAGGCGGTTCGCATAGTTAACGCTCCATAACAGTTTAAGGCAGCTTTCCGAAGCTGCGCTCGAAACTTAGGGCGAGCGTTATTCCCTGTCAACGAGGCCTGGCATTGCCAGTTATTTCAAACAACCGATGCCCAGCAAATACAGTGACTGCCCTGACTGTTCATCAAGTAACATCACGTTTCGCTGCGACGCTCCTGATGCATCCAGTCGACAATCTCACCTTCCGGCGTATAACCACTGACTGTTTCACGAAGTAACTGACGCACAGTGGCATAGTCGTCACTATCAACCGCATCCAGCAACCGGGTCAGGCGGCCTTTCAAGGCATCCCAGGGCAGGTAGTCTTCCGTGGCACTCATGATCATCGGGTGCTCGGTGGCGACCACGTTATCGCCGATCAACAGCTCTTCATAAAGCTTTTCGCCAGGACGCAGCCCCGTGAACTCAATGGAAATATCTCCCTGAGGATTTTTCTCGGAACGGATACTGAGGCCTGATAGATGAATCATCTTTTCGGCCAGCTCGATGATCTTCACGGGCTCACCCATGTCGAGGACGAACACGTCACCGCCGTGCCCCATGGAACCTGCCTGGATCACCAGTTGCGCCGCTTCCGGAATGGTCATGAAGTAACGCGTGATCTTGGGGTGGGTGACGGTCAGGGGGCCGCCTGTCTGTATCTGCTTGTGGAACAGCGGTATCACCGACCCGGACGACCCCAGCACGTTGCCGAAACGCACCATGGTGAAACGCGTCTTGTTGACCTGATAAACGTTGGCCTTGTCGCCGAAGATGACCGGGGCGGTTTCACGACTGAGCGCCTGCAGTATCAGTTCGGCCAGACGCTTGGTACTGCCCATGACGTTGGTCGGCCTGACAGCCTTGTCGGTCGAGATCAGTACAAAGTTGGAGACACCCGCCTGCAACGCCGCCTGTGCGGTATTGAGAGTGCCTACGACGTTGTTGATCACCCCTTCGGCAATGTTGTGCTCGACCATGGGCACATGCTTGTAGGCGGCCGCGTGGTAGACCGTGTCGACCTTCCAGGCTTTCATGATCGCCAGCAGTTTGGGATGGTTTCGTACCGACCCCAGAATGGGCAACAACTTGACGCTCAACGACTCGCGGGAGGAACGCTGCTCCAGCTCCGACACGATGCTGTAGAGGTTGAACTCACTGTGGTCGAGCAATAGCAGTTTGGTGGGGCCGAGCAGCAGGATCTGCCTGCACAGCTCCGAGCCGATGGAGCCGCCGGCCCCGGTGACCAGAACGGTCTGGCCCTTGATGCAATGCTCAAGCAGGTTCTCTCGGGCCGGCACAGCGTCGCGTCCCAGCAGGTCGGCGATGTCGACTTCCTGAAGGTCGTCCACTTTGACACGCCCTGCCGCCAGATCCATGAAACCCGGAACGCTTCGTACGTGCAGAGGAAAGCCCTCGAGATAGCCCAATATCTCGCGGCGACGGCCTCGTGATGAAGAGGGAATGGCCAGCAGGATTTCCTGAGCACCTGTAGCGTCTATCATTCGTTGAATATGCTTGGGCTTGTAGACCTGAAGCCCGGAAATGACCCGGTTCGAGATGGATTCGTCATCGTCGATGAACGCGACCGGGTGCATCACCCTTCCCATCCGCAAGGCCGCAACCAACTGGTTGCCTGCGGCTCCGGCGCCATAAATGGCGACTTTCTGAAGACCGTTGTCGCTTCTGGCAAAGGGTACATGCTGTGCGGCCGTAAACCAGTCGCCCAGAAAATACTGCCTCATCGCCAGACGCAGTCCGCCGATCATCACCAGGCTTAACCACCAATAATTGAAGATGACCGAACGCGGTACCAGCTGCTGATGGTTGCTGTAGACATAGACCATGCAGCCCAGGATCAGAGAGGAAAGCGTGACCGCCTTGATGATCGCGATCAGGGCATCGTTTCCGAAATAACGCATCACGGCCCGATACATGCCAAACCGGATGAACAGGGGAATGGCAGCCACCGGCGCACTGATGAAAAGCCAGGTGTGTTTTTCAAGCGGATTGATCAGCTCATCAATCCCGAGACGGACGACGAACGACGAACGACATCCACAGGGCGATCCAGACCAGAATAATGTCAGCAGCAACCTGAATTATCCGCTTTTTCCGGCGTGGCAGTGCCAGCAGAATAGATCGCAACTTGCTCATCAATTCGTCAGTACTCCTTCGCTTTGGTCTCGGTTCACTGCGCAAAACCCTTTTCGATGCAACGCTGCACGTGATAGGACACTCAATATCACGTTTAGTTAACTCGTCTCTGCCTGACCGGCGTCGAACCGCAATGCAAGTATCACCAGAGGGACGTAGGCGACAATGACCCCCACGATCCCTTCTGCATTCGTCAACACGACCCACAGGGCCACAGGAAGCAGCCAGCAGACGTTGATCAGGCCCACGGCCAGCGTGACGGGAAGATGCCCGCCAAGCCGACGTGACGCAAACTGGTAGGCGTGGCTGCGATGTGCTTCATACACCTTTTCCCGGCGTATCAGGCGGCGCAGAAGCGTAACCGTCGCATCCACGACAAACACTCCCAACAGAATCAGCCATGCCCAGAATAGCTGAGGTGAGGACCAGGCTGCCTGAACAGAAAGTATTCCCAGAGCAATGCCCAGAAAACCGCTGCCGGCATCGCCCATGAATATGCGCGCTGGCGGGAAATTCCAATAGAGAAATCCGACAACCGAGGCCGCGAGAAACAGCGGCCCCCAGAGCAGTTCATCAAAACCGCTCAGCGCATATACAAGGCTGATGCCACCGCACACCGTCACTGCTTCGACGCTGGCAATCCCGTCGATACCGTCCATGAAGTTATAGAGGTTCAGCATCCACACCAGATAGAACGCTGCACAAATCTGACCCACCACACCCAGATCGACCGTCGTGCCCATGACACTGAGCGGAGCCAACCCTCCGGACCAGACCAGTGCCCACACAGCTGCCGCGAAATGGCCCAACAGACGCCAGCGGGCAGCGATGTGCCCATGATCATCCATGAAGCCGATCATCGCGACCAGACCGCCTGCACCGACGACGGCCATCGAAGTTTCCACAGAAATCTGTCCGACGCCCGCCAATACGATAGTCGCGAGCAGGAAGGCGATAACGATGGCCACGCCTCCACCCCTGGGAGTTGGAATGGAATGCGAACTGCGGGCGTTGGGAACGTCCAGCAGGCTTCTGGACAGCGCATATCTGCGAAGTAGCGCCGTCAACAGGAGGGAAAGCAGCGCAATGGTCGTGATCGCAAGCCACTCAAGCATGTTTATTGTCCAGAAAATGTCGAGCGGTCTCTTTCATCGCGTTTTCAAATCGTATGGGCGGCACCCAATCGAGCACTTCGCACGTTCTGGCAATATCGACCTGCAGTGAGCCGCAAAGTCGCTGGGAAAACTCCTTCTTTCCAAGCAGCGCTGCAGCACGGTGCAGCATCCAGCCCGGAACAGGGATCAGCCGGGCAGGCTTGCCCAGCGCCCTGCCCATCTCATTCAACAAGTCAGTTGTGGACAGGTCGTGACCGTCACTGACCAGCAATGTCTGTCCTGCAGCTGCCGGATGCGCAACGCAGGTCGCCACAAGGTCCACAAGATTACCCAGAGCCACCAGACTGCGACGATTATCGATCGCACCCAGCGGCAAGGGTACACGCCTGTCCAGCCAGCGCATCATATTGAGGAAGTTGGCCTTGACCCCCGGCCCGTAGACCAGCACCGGACGAATGATCACCACTTCCATCCCCGTGCGAGAGGACACCTCACGAAGCCCTTGCTCGGCCTTGTACTTGGACACGCCGTAAGGGTCGGCAGGGTCGCATTTATCTGTAGCTTTGAATGGCTGACCCGGCGGCGTGCTTTCGCCATTGACCTTGATCGAACTGAGAAAGATGAACCGCCGCACGCCCGCAGCAGCGGCCTGCTCTGCCAGGTTGAGTGTCGCCTCGACATTGGCGCGAAAATATTCCGCCTCAGGGTGCGCGACCGAATCATTCAACACATGAACACGCGCCGCGCAATGAATCACTGTACTTGCGCCTTCAACGAAGGAAGCCCATTGATTGTCCGGCGAAAGGGAGCCAACGGTAACCGGATGGATACGCTCGCAGGAATGAACATAAGGCGCTCGTACCGCAACACGCAGTCGGTAACGGGTCTTTTCGATCAACTGACGAACGAGGGCACTGCCAACGAAGCCTGTTGCACCTGTTATCGCAACCCATGCAGCCTCATCGCTCATAGCGCAACGCCTTTTCAAAGCGTGGAAATATTACTGACGTGAGATATTTTAGCAACCTTAATCACTTGTAAATGCCATTTTCCAAGAACCTGCCGATGGCCTTGTCGCCAATCAGGAATCATTGCTTTCAACAACCCGAGATTCGAACAATTGACATCGGCCGGACTTCCGAACTTCAACTGACACACTAAGAGCGCGATGAATTTTTCTTTAATCAGGGAATAATCAATTCAACGACCCGCTTTTGCAGCGAATACTTGCGTTCCAGTACCTGCCCCAGGGACTTCTTCGCAGTCGGCTCGCCGTGAACCAGTCGTATTTGCGCCGGCCATTCATCCATACCCGTCACGAACGCGACCAGCCCTGCCTGATCGGCGTGTGCCGAATACCCGTTGACCGTCGAAACACCCGCAAGAATATCGAAGCGCTCCCGATCAAGCTCGACATACCCGCCACGTGGACCATGCATCTGGATGGCAGCACCCGGCGTGCCCCGGGCCTGATAACCGACAAAGAGTACGTTGTGGCGGCTGTCGCCCAGCATGGCCTTGAGGTAATTGACGATGCGTCCGCCCGCACACATTCCGTTGCCCGCGATGACGATGGCCGGGCGAGCGGTGCTGGTCAGGTAGTTGACGACCTGCAAGTGGCTGGCGTGGCTGTCCACGGTGATCAACTGGGAGAAGCCCAGAGGCGCCCTGCCCTGTTGCAGACGCTCGCGGGCGTCTTCGCTCCAGTAGTCGGAGAAGGATTGATAGACCCTGGTAAAGCGGCTGGCCAGCGGCGAATCAAGGATGATGGGCAACTGCGGCCAGTCGACCATGGACGCCCCAACACCTGCAGTATCAACCGCCTGCGCACCAGAGAGCCCTTTCCTGTGGAGTATGTCCTCCAGCTCGTACAGAAGCTCCTGAGTGCGTCCCAGACTGAAGGCCGGGATCAGCACGGTGCCCTTATCCTCCAGCGCCTTGTCGATCAGTTGCTCGAGGCGTTCCTGACGAGTGTTTCGATCTTCGTGAAGACGGTCGCCATAGGTTGCTTCCAGCACCAGCACATCGGCGCGCTCGGGCGGCCGGGGCGCAGGCAGGAAAGGTGTATTCGATGCTCCCAGGTCACCGGAGAACACCACACGCTGCGAACGGTTTTCCAGCGGATAGGTGAGATCGCATTCGATGCAGGCCGATCCCAGGATATGACCCGCACGCTGCAGTCTGACCCTGCAATGCAGCGATTCGGTGGCAATCAGCTCGAACCAGCTGTCGAAAGGTAGCGCAATGATTCGCTTGTCGATGGCGTCGAGATGGCGGTTCACCTGCGCAGAATCCCGGCCAAAGTGGATGCCGAGAATATCTTCCATGACCAGCGGCAACAGGCTAGCACTGGGCTCACTGCAGATAATCGGCCCCTTGTAACCGCTCGCCAGCAACTCTGGAATACGCCCTACATGGTCGTTGTGCACGTGGGTCAAAAGAAGTGCCCTGATACTTGCAGGGGGAAAACCGAACCCTGTCACGTCAGAGTTCTCGGCAGCCTGCACCGAACCACAATCAATCAACAGATTGTTTACAGCATCCATGCACAACTGATGGCACGAGCCCGTCACGGTCTCTATTGCACCGTGATGCACAAGTTTGGGATAAGACATTCAACTACCTTTGTGTAAAGGCCAGAACGGATAGCGGGTAAATTCTGGCAAGCGACTCGTGTTGTAAGCCCGCTCTATTCTGCACCCGAAAATCCGGCATTCAAGCCTTGACACAAGATGGCCCATCGACAACAAACAGACGTCTAATTGAACAGGCAACCGGCAGGCCCAGTAAAATAGACCTGCAGTAGAACAATCGGAAAACGTCTTACGAAAATGATGAGTATTCCATTACAAAACAGGAAAACTCTTACAAGACCAAAAGCACAATTACCAACTGAAGGCACTCAACTCCGACAACCGATAATGCTTAAGGTCAGAATAAGTAGCTGCCGAAAAAAAAATTTGAAGGTAGCGAAAAATCCAGACTGCCGGACATGGGTCCGGCGATGCCTGATTTATTCGGCCTTGATTGATCGAGGATAGGACGAGCGCTTGCTGCGCAGACTCGCGATCCAGGCGAAAAGCGGACCTATCAGCATGCCGATCAACAGGGCACATACGACCGGCACAGCAAAAGGGAGCTGCGGTGCCGACCAACCGAAAAGAACCAGACCGACAGGCTGCCGATTTTCCAGCACAAAAACCGTCGTGGCCAACACGATGAACAGCACAACGGCGATCAGAATGACTCGTTTGAAAAGACGCATCGGGTGATCCTTCGATTTACGATTCAGAGGCCTTCTTCTTCGTCCTCGTTGACCCGGTCACGCAGCTCCTTGCCCGGCTTGAAATGGGGGACGAACTTGCCGTCAAGGCTGACCGACTGGCCCGTTTTGGGATTGCGCCCTACGCGGGGTGCACGGTAATGCAGGGAAAAGCTGCCAAACCCACGGATCTCGATACGGTCGCCCGTTGCGAGGCACTGGGACATTTGTTCAAGCATGGTCTTGATGGCCAACTCGACATCCTTGGATGAGAGCAGCCCTTGATGGGTGACAATTCGTTCGATCAACTCCGACTTCGTCATATTTTTCCCTTCTTTTTCAAGCAGCTAGGTCAGCGCTCCGAAGGTTTTAGCATGGTCGGATGAATTTGAACAGCCCGTCTCTTGACTTATGTGAAGCGTTGTCAATGACTTACTGCAGCAAGACGGATATGTGGCCGTATGATGACCACAACGAAGGCTTGGCGGGAACGTAGGAAAGACGTGGCCTGGAAGGCCGAAGGTATCATCTGCGAAGCGTAATCGAGGGGCGAAACGACTCAAAAGACGGGCATGAAAAAGGGCGACCGAAGTCGCCCTTTTTAATGGTCAAACAGAACTCAGTTCTGTTTTTCCATCTGCGCACGCAGCAGGTCACCAATAGTGGTAGGACCAGTGCTTTCAGCTGTTTCAGGCTTGCTACGCAGGCTCTGAATGGCTTCTTTCTCGTCTTCAACGTCTTTCGACTTGATGGACAAGCTGATTACGCGGCTCTTGCGGTCAACGCTGATGATCTTGGCTTCGATCTCTTCGCCTTCTTTCAGAACGTTACGTGCGTCTTCAACGCGGTCACGGCTGATTTCGGAGGCTTTGAGGGTCGCTTCGATGTCGTCGGCCAAAGTGATGATGGCGCCTTTGGCGTCAACTTCTTTAACGATACCGCGAACGATAGCGCCTTTGTCATTGACAGTGACGTACTCGGAGAACGGATCGCTTTCCAGCTGCTTGATACCCAGCGAGATGCGCTCACGCTCTGGATCAACAGACAGGATCACGGTGTCGAGCTCGTCGCCCTTCTTGAAGCGACGTACGGCTTCTTCGCCCACTTCGTTCCAGGAGATGTCGGACAGGTGAACCAGACCGTCGATGCCGCCGTCCAGACCAATGAAGATACCGAAATCGGTGATCGACTTGATGGTGCCGGAGATCTTGTCGCCCTTGTTGAACTGGCCAGAGAAATCTTCCCACGGGTTAGATTTGCACTGCTTGATGCCCAGGGAGATACGACGACGCTCTTCGTCGATGTCCAGAACCATGACTTCCACTTCGTCGCCAACCTGAACGACTTTGGATGGGTGGATGTTCTTGTTGGTCCAGTCCATTTCGGAAACGTGTACCAGGCCTTCCACGCCTTCTTCCAGCTCTGCGAAGCAGCCGTAGTCGGTCAGGTTGGTTACACGCGCGGTAACGCGGGTGCTTTCCGGGTAACGAGCCTTGATAGCAACCCATGGGTCTTCGCCCAGTTGCTTCAGACCCAGGGAAACACGATTGCGCTCGCGATCGTACTTCAGGACCTTCACATCGATCTCGTCGCCAACGTTGACGATTTCGGATGGATGCTTGATACGCTTCCAGGCCATGTCGGTAATGTGCAGCAAGCCATCGACGCCACCCAGATCGACGAATGCGCCGTAATCGGTGAGGTTCTTGACGATACCTTTGACTTGTTGACCTTCCTGCAGGGACTCGAGCAGAGCTTCGCGCTCGGCACTGTTCTCGGCTTCCAGGACGCTGCGACGGGAAACGACAACGTTGTTGCGCTTCTGGTCCAGCTTGATGACCTTGAACTCGAGCTCTTTGCCTTCCAGGTGGGTCGTGTCGCGCACAGGGCGAACGTCAACCAGAGAACCAGGCAGGAACGCACGGATGCCGTTAACGTCGACAGTGAAGCCGCCTTTAACCTTACCGTTGATAACGCCCTTGACCACTTCTTCAGCTGCGAAAGCTGCTTCCAGAACAATCCAGCACTCGGCGCGCTTGGCTTTTTCGCGGGACAGCTTGGTTTCGCCAAAGCCGTCTTCGACCGCGTCCAGCGCAACGTGCACTTCGTCACCGACCTTGATGGTCAGCTCGCCAGCGTCGTTGTAGAACTGCTCGAGCGGGATGACGCCCTCGGACTTCAGGCCAGCGTGTACAGTTACCCAATCGCCGTCGATGTCGACAACGATACCGGTAATGATTGCGCCCGGCTGAAGGTTCAGGGTCTTTAGGCTTTCTTCAAAAAGTTCTGCAAAGCTTTCGCTCATTTTAATTCCTGTTGATCAAGGGCGAAGAATACGCCCATCTGCCACGCTCCAGACAACGTGGGTTTCGTTCATATGAAAGGAAGCCTGCAGGACGGGGTCTGGTCTCCTGCATGGCTCCTTGATCATCCGGCGATATCGCGCAGGGCGACTTCACTCAGGATGCGTTCCAGCACCTGCTCGATGGACAATTCGGTTGAATCCAGCTGTATGGCGTCATGCGCCGGCTTGAGCGGGGCTACCGCTCGCTGGGTGTCACGCTCGTCGCGTGCACTTATCTCATCTAGCAGACTCGACAGACTAACATCATCGCCCTTGGCCTTCAACTGCAAGTAACGACGGCGCGCACGCTCCTCGGCACTGGCCGTGAGGAATATCTTCAACGGTGCATCCGGAAACACCACCGTGCCCATGTCGCGGCCGTCTGCCACGAGACCCGGCTCTTCCTGAAAGGCACGCTGACGCTGCAGCAGCGCATCACGCACCGCAGGCAGCGAAGCCACCTGCGAGGCACCACTGCCGATCTGCTCATTGCGAATGGCGTGCGTGACGTCCTCGCCTTCGAGAACGATGCGCTGCCCCTGGCCATTGGCCGAGGTTTCGAACTGCACATCCAGGTGGGCAGCCAGCAGCTTGAGGGCTTCTTCGTTGGTCAGATCGACGCCGTGATTGCGCGCCGCGAAGGCCAGCAGACGATACAGGGCGCCCGAATCGAGCAGGCACCAGCCAAGCTTTCTGGCCAGTAACCCGGCCACCGTACCTTTGCCGGAGCCGCTGGGTCCGTCGATGGTTATAACAGGTGCTTTGATTTTCACTTTGTGTCCTCTTGCGCTACATGCATGCCGACTTGAGCGCACAGCGCCAGAAAATTGGGAAACGATGGAGCGACATTTGCGCAGTCATGAATATGTACAGGCCCCGAGGCCCGCAGTGCAGCCACACTGAAAGCCATGGCGATACGCTGATCGTCGCGCACGTCGATCTCGCCACCGCCGATGGCGCCGCCTTCGATAATCAGGCCGTCAGGTGCAGGCTCAACCTCGATACCCAGCACGCTCAACCCTTCTGAAATCAGCCGTACCGTCTCTAGCTCGTCGCCCTGCAGCTCTTGCGCGCTGCGCAGAATGGTACGCCCTTCTGCGCAGGCTGCGGCAATGCACAGCACAGGAAAGTCGTCGAGCGCCAGTGGAACGAGTGTTTCAGGGATGTCCGCACCCCGGAGCCGCGCAGAGCGCACATGCACATCCGCAATGGTTTCACCGGTCTGTTCACGGACATCGTGCAGCACAATATCGGCACCCAGCAGGCGCAGGATATCGATCACTCCGATGCATGCATCGTTCATGCTGACACCCACGAGCAACAGATCAGCGGATTCATATATGGAGGCTGCCACCATGAACAGCGCGGCCGACGCGGTATCCACAGGCCCGTCGACACGATGACTGGCTTTGCCCAGCGCCGCGCCATGTACCCCGGCCACTCCAGACGAACGGGCCTCCCCGCGGGCGCGAAGCGTCAGAATCCGGCCGAAATGTTCACGGGCCGCACGGGCGCGCGTGAACACGTTCAGCAATTGATGACCATCGCCGGCGTCCACGGCATCGCGCAGAACGTCCAGGTCAGCGCGAAAGGTGTCCAGCGTGCGCAAGACTGCGTCACGGTTGGCCAGAAAAATGTCGTGCCACATGACCGGATCGCTACCCGCGATGCGCGTGAAATCCCGGAAACCACCGGCGGCATACCTGAATATTTCGAGATTTTCATTACGCTTGGCCAGCGAATCCACCAGCCCGAACGCCAGCAGGTGTGGCAAATGACTGGTCGCCGCCAGCACTTCGTCGTGGCGCTCCACCTGCATGTGTTCGACATCGGCGCCCAATGCCGACCACAGGCGATCCACCAGCGTCACAGCGTCAGGATCAGTCTCGGCCAACGGCGTCAGAATGACCTTGTGCCTGCGAAACAACCCGGCATTGGACGCTTCCACTCCGCTCTGCTCGGAACCGGCAATCGGGTGTCCCGGCACGAAGCGCGACGGCATGCGACCAAACGCCTGACGCGCCGCTCGCACGACATTGCCCTTGGCGCTGCCGACATCGGTCAACACAGCGTTGCCCAGATCCAGAGGCGCCAGCAACGCCAGCAGTTTTTCCATCGCCAGAATAGGGACTGCGAGCTGAATGACATCGGCACCGCAGCAAGCGGCCGCAAGATCCTCTTCACAGCGGTCTACAACACCCAACTCTACAGCCAGCTTGCGCGACTGCGGGTCCAGATCGACGCCGACCACTTCCCGGCAAAGACCGCTTTCACGAACACCCTTGGCGAACGAACCACCGATCAGCCCCAGACCGACGACGACCAGACGACCGATAACCGGACCGGTCGCTTGTTCTGACATGACTTCAACCACGTGCAACTGCCTGAAAGCCCGGACGGCTTTCATGACGCTCGAGGGCGATAAACAGATGACTCATGTAACGCCCCCTCAAAGAACCGCTTTCGGGTAGGAACCCAGCACCTTCAAGGCAACGGCTTCATGACTGATCTGCTCCAGCACCGCCTTGACCAGCGGATCCTGGTGATGCCCTACGAAATCAATGAAAAACACGTAGGTCCACTTGCCGCTGCGTGATGGACGAGTCTCGATACGCGTGAGGTCCAGGCCGTTCTCATGGAACGGCACCAGCAGTTCATGCAACGCACCCGGCTTGTTGCTCATCGACACGATGATCGAGGTCTTGTCGTCGCCGGTCGGCGGCACTTCCTGATTGCCGATGATCAGAAAACGCGTTGAGTTGTCCGGCCGGTCTTCGATTTTCTCGGCCAGTCGCGTCAAACCATAAAGGCCTGCCGCCATGTCACCGGCAATGGCTGCGGAATTCCACTCGCCCTTCACCCGCTTGGCCGCTTCGGCGTTGCTGGCCACAGCGACGCGCTCCACGTTCGGGTAGTGGGCATCCAGCCATTTGCGGCACTGGGCCAGCGACTGGGCGTGAGAGTAGATGCGCGAGATACTTTCGGTTTTGGTGCTTTCGCCGACCAGCAAGTGGTGGTGAATGCGCAACTCGACTTCGCCACAAATGACCATGTCATGTTCGAGGAAGCTGTCGAGGGTGTGGTTGACCGCACCTTCGGTGGAGTTTTCCACCGGAACGACGCCGAAGTTCACGGCACCGGCAACCACTTCACGGAACACTTCATCAATGGCCGCCATCGGCAGACTGATGACAGCATGACCGAAGTGTTTCATGGCTGCGGCCTGGGTGAACGTGCCTTCCGGGCCGAGGTAGGCAACCTTCAACGGCTGCTCGAGCGCCAGGCACGAAGACATGATTTCGCGGAACAGACGCGCCATCTCTTCGTTGCTCAACGGGCCGCGGTTTCGCTCCATGACACGTTTGAGCACTGCCGCTTCACGCTCAGGACGATAGAACACAGGCGCTTCGCCTTCCGCCAGGGAAGACATCTTGACCCGCGCAACTTCCTGCGCACAGCGGGCACGCTCGCTGATCAGTTCCAGAACCTTTTCGTCGAGGCTGTCGATACGGACGCGCAGCGCCTTGAGTTCCTGTTCGGACATCAGCCGTGCTCCTTCTCGAAGTCTTTCATGTAGGTCACCAGTGCGTTGATCGCATTGATGTCCACTGCGTTATAGATGGACGCGCGCATGCCACCGACCGAACGGTGGCCCTTGAGGTTAAGCAGACCCGCAGCGTCGGCACCGGCCAGGAACGGCTTGTCCAGACGATCGTCCGCCAGACGGAACGGCACGTTCATCCACGAGCGGTCCGGCTTGTTGATCGGGTTGCTGTACAACTCACTGGCATCAATGAAGTCGTACAGCGTGCGCTGCTTGATGTCGTTGAGCTTGCCGATGGCCTCGACGCCACCCTGCTCCTTGAGCCACTCGAAGACCAGACCCGAGAGGTACCAGGCCAGCGTCGGCGGGGTGTTGTACATCGAGCCGTTATCGGCCGCGACCTTGTAGTTGAGCATGGTCGGGCACAGCGAGCGCGCGCGCCCCAGCAGGTCTTCGCGGATGATCACCACCACGATGCCGCTCGGACCGATGTTCTTCTGCGCACCGGCGTAGATCATGCCGAAACGGGAGATATCCACAGGGCGAGACAGAATGTCCGAAGACATGTCCGCGACCAGCGGCACGTCACCGGTTTCCGGAATCCAGTTGAATTCCAGACCGCCGATGGTCTCGTTCGGCGCGTAGTGAACGTAGGCAGCGTCCCTGGACAGCTTCCACTCGTTCTGGCCTGGAATGGCAAAATAGTCATAGGGCTTGGCGCTGGCGGCGACATTGACCGTGCCGTACCGCGAGGCTTCCTCGATCGCCTTTTGCGACCAGATACCGGTGTCGATGTAGTCGGCCTTGCCATTCTCGGGTAGCAGGTTCAACGCGATCTGCGCAAATTGCTGACTGGCGCCGCCCTGCAGGAACAGCACTTTGTAATTGGAGGGAATGGACAGCAGGTCACGCAGATCCTGCTCGGCCTTGGTGGCGATTGAGACGAACTCATCGCTGCGATGGCTCATTTCCATGACCGACAGGCCTTTGCCGTGCCAGTCCAGGAGCTCGGCCTGGGCACGCAGCAGAACAGCTTCAGGGAGCGCAGCAGGACCTGCGCAGAAGTTAAAGGCTCGCTTGCTCATATCCACTCTCGTCAAATACGTTTGGGTCTGTACGCACTTTCCCTGCACACGCCTGACGGAGACGAAACCGCAGCTTCGGTCTCCGCCCGCTTCGGCAGGCATTCCGATTCGCCCGTAGAGCAGGCCGAATGGCGCAAGGGCTGGACTTGCCTGAAATGCACATGCATTTACAGACGAGCCAGCCCTCGACGGTATTACTTACTTCACTGCTCAGCCTTGCGAGTCATCGTCATCCGATGCGGCGTCCACCTGCAGGTCTTCACCGGCATCGTCCGACTCAGAAACGTCAGCGACCAGCGCATCAACGCCCTCTTCGCCCTCAAGCAGCTCTTCGCCTTCGACTTCCGATGGCTCCTGAACACGCTCCAGACCGACCAGTTTCTCGTCGCTGGCCAGCTTGATCAGGGTGACGCCCTGAGTGTTACGGCCCAGGCTCGACACTTCGCCGACGCGGGTACGAACCAGTGTGCCCTGGTCGGAAATCAGCATGATTTCCTCACCGTCGAGCACCTGAACCGCACCGACCAGACGGCCGTTACGCTCGTTGCTGACCATGGCGATAACACCCTGACCGCCACGCTTGTACTCAGGGAACTCGGAGATCGCCGTGCGCTTGCCGTAACCGCGCTCGGAGGCCGTCAGGATCTGGCTGCCTTCTTCCGGGATCAGCATGGAGATCAGTTTCTGACCTTCCGGCAGACGCATGCCGCGCACACCGCGAGCCGTACGGCCCATGGCACGAACGTCGGATTCCTTGAAGCGCGTGACCTTGCCGCCATCGGAGAACAGCATGATTTCCTGCTCGCCGTCGGTGATGGCGGCGGATATCAGGATGTCGCCTTCGTCCAGCTCGAGTGCGATCAGGCCGGAGCTGCGCTGACGGCTGAAGGCCACCAGCGGAGTTTTCTTGACCGTACCGTTGGCGGTAGACATGAAGATGAACGGGGCCTTCTTCTTGTCAGCAGCCTTGACGCGCGCCTTGCGCTCTTCTTCGGTCTCGTTGCTGTTTTCCGCGTCATCAACCAGCTCGCCTTCGAGGGCTTCGCCTTCTTCGTCAGCCCGCTTGCGCATGGCTTCCAGATCGACCGGCAGCATGGTGGTGATGTATTCGCCATCGCTCAACGGCAGCAGGTTGACCAGCGGACGACCACGGGCGGCGCGGGACGCTTCCGGAATCTCGTAGGTCTTGAGCCAGTACACCTTGCCCTTGCTGGAGAACATCAGCAGCGTGGTGTGGCTGTTGGCAACCAGCAGGTGAGCGATGTAATCCTCATCCTTGATGCCGGTGGCCGACTTGCCCTTGCCGCCACGGCGCTGCGCCTGGTAGACCGCCAGAGGCTGGGTCTTGGCATAGCCGCCATGGGAGATGGTCACGACACGCTCTTCTTCGGTGATCAGATCACCCAGAGTCAGGTCCAGACGCGCATCGAGAATCTCGGTGCGACGGGCATCGCCGTATTCGGAGCGAATCAGTTCCAGCTCTTCGCGGATCACTTCCATCAGGCGCGTGGCGCTGTTGAGGATGCGGATCAGCTCGCCGATCTGGTTCAGGATTTCCTGATACTCACTCAGCAGCTTTTCATGTTCCAGACCGGTCAGACGGTGCAGACGCAGTTCCAGAATGGCCTGTGCCTGCTCCGGCGACAGGAAATACTTGCCTTCGCGCAGACCGTATTGAGGATCGAGGTTTTCCGGACGGCACGAATCGGCACCGGCACGCTCGACCATCTCGACCACGGCGCTCGATTCCCAAGGCGTATTGATCAGCGCTTCCTTGGCTTCGGCAGGAGTCGGCGAGGCCTTGATCAGGGCGATGACCGGATCGATGTTGGACAGCGCAACCGCCTGACCTTCAAGGATGTGGCCTCGCTCACGGGCTTTACGCAGTTCGAATACGGTACGGCGGGTGACGACTTCGCGGCGGTGGCGAACGAAAGCTTCCAGCAGGTCCTTGAGGTTCAGGATCCGCGGACGGCCGTCGATCAGCGCAACGATGTTGATGCCGAATACGCTTTGCAGCTGGGTCTGGGCGTAGAGGTTGTTGAGGATGACCTCAGGCACTTCGCCACGACGCAGCTCGATGACCACGCGCATGCCGTCCTTGTCGGACTCGTCGCGCAGCTCGGTGATGCCTTCAAGCTTCTTCTCTTTGACCAGCTCGGCGATCTTCTCGATCAGACGCGCCTTGTTCAGCTGGTACGGCAGCTCGGTGATGACGATCTGCTGACGTCCGCCGACCTTGTCGATGTCTTCGACGATCGAGCGGGCACGCATATAAATGCGGCCACGGCCGGTGCGATAGGCTTCGATGATGCCGGCGCGACCATTGATGATCGCGGCCGTCGGAAAGTCGGGGCCCGGGATGTACTGCATCAATTCGTCGACCGTCAACTCGGGGTTGTCGATCAGCGCCAGGCAACCGTCGATGACTTCACCGAGGTTGTGCGGCGGAATGTTGGTCGCCATGCCCACGGCGATACCGCTGGAGCCGTTGACCAGCAGGTTGGGAATACGGGTCGGCATGACCGCGGGGATCATTTCGGTGCCGTCGTAGTTCGGCACCCAGTCCACGGTTTCCTTGTGCAGGTCGGCCAGCAGCTCGTGAGCCAGCTTGGTCATGCGCACTTCGGTGTATCGCATCGCTGCAGCGTTGTCGCCGTCGACCGAACCGAAGTTGCCCTGACCGTCGACCAGGAGGTAACGCAGCGAGAACGGCTGAGCCATACGGACGATGGTGTCGTAGACAGCCGTGTCGCCGTGCGGGTGGTACTTACCGATCACGTCACCAACCACACGGGCGGATTTCTTGTACGGCTTGTTCCAGTCGTTGCCCAGTTCGCTCATTGCGAACAGCACGCGCCGGTGCACGGGCTTCAAGCCATCGCGCGCATCCGGCAGAGCTCGACCGACGATAACGCTCATTGCGTAGTCGAGGTAGGACTGCTTCAGCTCGTCTTCGATATTGACCGGGAGGATTTCTTTGGCCAGTTCGCCCATGAGAAGCCTGATTCCTTTTTCTGGTGAAACCTCGCAAACCCATTCGGGGTAAACGAAGCTCGCCGCTGCCAGCATGTGCCGGGCAACGACTTACGACAAATCAATGAGTTAAGACTTGGTTCTGCACAGTGCGGGAGGCTACGAATAGCGTCCCCGGAAACCGCCGGATGTTACCACAATCGCCGAGGTGCTCACATCCTTTGCAAGCGCTGAAAACGAGCCACATCCACTCGGGACGGCTGAGAGACGCTTACAGGCCCGTTCAGCCGCCCTGCTCCCGAAGCGGTCATGGAGAGATGAAACTTCAATGAAGATGTTTGCGGCTCATCAACTGGGCCATTCTGGCGGTATCGGGACGCTCGACAATGCCCTTTTCGGTCACTATCGCATCGATCAGGTCCGCAGGCGTCACGTCGAAGACCGGGTTGAAGGCATCGACGTCGGCACCCACCCGCTGACCGCCCACTTCAAGCAGCTCGCGCCCGTCGCGCTCTTCGATGACGATGTCTTCGCCGCTGGCCATGTCCATGTCGATGGTCGAGCTAGGCGCGACCACCATGAAGCGCACGCCATGGTGCATGGCAGCGACCGCCAGTTGATAGGTGCCGATCTTGTTCGCCACGTCGCCGTTGGCCGTGATGCGATCGGCACCGACGATGACCCAGGTGATGCCTTTGGTGCGCATCAGGTGCGCGGCGGCGGAGTCGGCGTTCAGGGTCACCGGAATGCCTTCGTTGGCCAGTTCCCACGCGGTCAACCGGGATCCCTGCAGCCAGGGACGGGTTTCATCGGCGTAGACGCGCTCGATCATGCCTTCCAGATGCGCAGCACGGATCACACCCAGTGCCGTACCGAACCCGCCGGTGGCCAGCGCCCCGGTGTTGCAGTGGGTCAGCACGGTCTGCAGATTGCCCTGATGCTTGCGAATCAGGTCGGCGCCGAGCTGGGCCATGGTCAGGTTGGCTTCGCGGTCGCTCAGGTGAATGGCCACGGCTTCAGCTTCCAGAAACACCAACGGATCATCCGTCGCCTTCAGACGCTGCAAGCGATCACGCATGCGATTCAGTGCCCAGAACAGGTTGACCGCCGTAGGACGTGAGTCTGCAAGCAGCGCGAAATCATCCTCCAGCGCTGATCGCCAGTCGCCACCGGCCGCGATCCTGGCCCGCGCACCGAGCACCACGCCGTAGGCAGCACTGATGCCGATGGCAGGCGCACCGCGCACGACCATCGAGCGAATGGCCTCCGCCACACCCGCAGCACTGGTGTAGGCGTGCCAGGTTTCCTCGAACGGCAGTACCCGCTGATCCAGCAGGTACAGAGCGTCGTCCCGCCAATCGATGGCCTTTACTTTCTCCGCAGCCAACAGTCGATCGCGCATCGCCCACTCCATCTTGAAATCCAAAGCCAGAATCAAAAGCGGCTGATTATAGCGAGCCGCCCGCCAAGACGCTCGGGTATACTTCGCCATCACCGTAATAAGCTCTGGAAGCCCTGTCATGCCGAACGCCACAGCACCGCTCGACCTTCTGCTCCTGCCCACCTGGCTGGTACCGGTCGAGCCCGCAGGCGTGGTCCTCAAGGAACACGGCATCGGCATCCGTGACGGCCTCATCGTTTACATAGGCCCGAAAGCCGAGGCGCTGAAGCAGAACGCTGCGCAGGTTAGGGAGCTGCCCGGCATGCTCCTGAGCCCCGGCCTGATCAACGCCCACGGTCACGCGGCGATGACCCTGTTCCGGGGGCTGGCCGACGATCTGCCGCTGATGACCTGGTTGCAGGACCATATCTGGCCGGCCGAGGGCAAATGGGTCGATGAGGATTTCGTGCGTGACGGCACGGACCTGGCCATTGCCGAACAGCTCAAGGGCGGCATTACCTGCTTCTCGGACATGTATTTCTACCCCAAGGTGGCCGCCGACCGTGTTCATGTCAGCGGCATGCGCGCCCAGATCACGGTGCCGGTGCTGGACTTTCCTATTCCGGGTGCCCGCAACACCGACGAAGCCCTGCACGCCGGGATCGAGCTGTTCAACGATCTGGCGCATCACCCGCGCATCCGCATCGCCTTCGGTCCGCATGCACCCTACACCGTGGGTGATGAAAATCTGGAGAAGGTCCGGGTCATTGCCGACGAGCTCGACGCCACTATCCAGATGCATGTCCACGAGACGGCGTTCGAAGTCGAGCAGGCCGTTAGCCAGAATCAGGAGCGGCCGCTGGCACGCCTCAACCGTCTGGGCCTGCTCGGCCCGCGCTTCCAGGCCGTGCACATGACCCAGATCAGCGATGACGACCTGGCCCTGCTGGTCGAGAGCAATACCCATATCATTCACTGCCCCGAGTCCAACCTGAAACTGGCCAGCGGCTTCTGCCCGGTCGAGCGTCTGTGGCAGGCGGGTGTCAACGTGGCCGTGGGTACTGACGGCGCTGCCAGCAATAACGATCTGGACCTGCTCGGAGAAACCCGCACCGCCGCCCTGCTCGCCAAGGCCGTTGCCGGTTCGGCGACGGCGCTCGATGCGCACAGGGCACTGCGCATGGCCACGCTCAACGGCGCACGGGCGCTCGGCATCCAGGCCGACACCGGCTCGCTGGAATTGGGCAAGGCTGCCGACATGGTCGCCTTCGATCTATCCGGCCTTGCCCAGCAACCGATCTACGATCCGGTCTCCCAGCTTATATATGCCACCGGCCGCGACTGCGTGAGCCATGTATGGGTGGCCGGCAAGCAGCTGCTCGACGACCGCCGCCTGACCCGGATGGACGAACAGGCGCTGCGCGATACCGCCATGGCCTGGGGTCGACGCATTTCCGGGCAGACATCCGGGCAAGGCGAAGAGACGCGCTGACCGATCAAACCGAACAGAAGACTGTCTGGTTATCTATAGCCAGACAGATGAAACCGAATTTTGAGTTCAAGAGGTATATCCGATGAGCAACGTCGACCGCGCAGAAATCGCCAAATTCGAGGCACTCGCCCATCGCTGGTGGGACCGCGAAAGCGAATTCAAGCCACTGCACGATATCAACCCCCTGCGGGTGAACTGGATCGACGAGCGCGTCAATCTGGCTGGCAAGAAAGTTCTCGACGTCGGCTGCGGCGGCGGCATTCTCAGTGAAGCCATGGCCTTGCGCGGCGCAACCGTGACCGGCATCGACATGGGCGAGGCGCCGTTGGCCGTTGCCCAGTTGCACCAACTGGAATCGGGCGTCAGCGTCGAGTATCGGCAGATCACCGCCGAAGACATGGCCGAGGAAATGCCCGAGCAGTTCGACGTGGTGACCTGCCTGGAAATGCTGGAGCACGTGCCGGATCCTTCGTCGGTGATCCGCGCCTGCTATCGCATGGTCAAGCCGGGCGGCCAGGTATTCTTCTCGACCATCAACCGCAACCCGAAGGCCTACCTGTTCGCTGTGGTCGGTGCCGAGTACATTCTGGGCCTGCTGCCGCGCGGCACCCACGACTTCAAGAAATTCATCCGCCCGTCCGAGCTGGGCGCCTGGAGCCGTGAAGCAGGCCTGCAGGTCAAGGACATCACCGGCCTGACCTATAACCCGCTGACCAAGCATTACAAGCTGGCCTCGGATGTCGACGTCAACTACATGATCCAGACCCTGCGGGAGGCTTGAAGGATGCGTCTGAGAGCGGTTTTATTCGACATGGACGGCACCCTCCTCGATACCGCACCGGACTTCATCGCCATTGCCCAGGCGATGCTGGCTGATCGTGGTTTCCCGGCGGTATCGGACAAGCTGATTCGCGACGAAATATCAGGCGGCGCCAAAGCCATGGTCGCAGCGACCTTCGCAATGTCGCCGAACGAGCCGGAATTCGAAGCCCTGCGCCTGGAGTTTCTCGAGCGCTACCAACGCGACTGCGCCGTGCACAGCAAGCTGTTCGATGGGATGGCTGAACTGTTGACCGACATCGAGAAGGCCGGACTGATCTGGGGCGTTGTCACCAACAAGCCCGTGCGCTTCGCCGAGCCGATCATGCAACAGCTTGGCCTTGCCGAACGCTCGGCACTGCTGATCTGCCCGGATCATGTGACCCACAGCAAGCCTCACCCGGAACCGCTGATCCTGGCGTGCAAGATGCTCGACCTGGACCCGGCCAGCGTCCTGTTCGTCGGCGACGACCTGCGCGACATCGAATCCGGTCGCGATGCAGGCACGCGCACGGCAGCGGTGCGCTACGGTTATATCCACCCCAACGACAATCCTGATCATTGGGGTGCTGACGTTGTGGTCGATCACCCACTGGAACTGCGCAAGGTGCTGGACAACGCCCTGTGCAGTTGCTGAGTCACAGACAATCGTTCGAGGTCTTTCATGTTTGATTATTCCGCTCGCCCGGACCTGCTCAAGAACCGGGTGATTCTGGTGACCGGCGCGGGTCGGGGTATCGGCGCCGCCGCTGCAAAAACCTATGCCGCCCACGGCGCAACCGTCCTGCTGCTGGGCAGGACCGAAGCCAGCCTCACCGCGATCTATGACGAAATCGAAGCCGCTGAACAGCCTCAGCCGGTGGTGATTCCATTTGACCTGGAAACCGCCCTGCCCCAGCAATACGACGAACTGGCCACAATGATCGAAACCGAGTTCGGCCGCCTGGATGGCCTGCTGCACAACGCGTCGATCATCGGGCCACGCACCCCGCTCGAGCAGCTTTCCAGCGAGGAATTTGCCCGGGTCATGCACGTCAACGTCAACTCGACGTTCATGCTGACTCAGGCTCTGCTGCCGCTGCTCAAACGCTCGGAGGATGCGTCGGTGGCATTCACCTCCAGCAGCGTCGGCCGCAAGGGGCGCGCGCACTGGGGCGCCTATGGCGTCTCCAAATTCGCCACCGAGGGCCTGATGCAGACCCTGGCCGACGAACTTGAAGGGGTCACGGCGGTACGCGCCAACAGCATCAACCCTGGCGCAACCCGGACCGGCATGCGCGCCCAGGCCTACCCGGCCGAAAACCCACTGAACAACCCGGCACCGGAAGACATCATGCCGGTGTATCTGTACCTGATGGGGCCAGACAGCCAGGGCATCAACGGTCAGGCTTTAAACGCCCAATAACATTTGGAACGTCATTGATCAACCGAATAAAAATAGTTGGGGATGCGACTTGCCGGCCGCGGTGCCGGCTCAGTCCTCCGATGTAGCGCCTGAAAAATGACATGTCCAAAAAGTTACTTCCCAAGATCAATCACTTGCCGAAAAACAAAGTACCGTCAATAAATCGCCGCACTCATCGACTTGCACCTATGACGCAATCACTTAAGTCATTGATTATTTTAATCTCTTGCTGTTAATGAACCGAATGGCACGACTTTCGCTC
The DNA here is from genome assembly GCF_900184295.1 of Pseudomonas viridiflava. Taxonomy (NCBI): domain Bacteria; kingdom Pseudomonadati; phylum Pseudomonadota; class Gammaproteobacteria; order Pseudomonadales; family Pseudomonadaceae; genus Pseudomonas; species Pseudomonas viridiflava. Next base: position 1,647,852 of record NZ_LT855380.1, on the reverse strand, counting down.
TAACCCTGCCAAGCCAGCAACGTGCTGAGGAGCGAACCGATGAGTTCTCCTACCCGGACCCATGCAATCGATTTCGATACCGCCAGGCTTCAGTGCCTCGGTTTTCGCAATCGTCCCAATGCCGAACTGCCGCCTGTAACGCTGGATGAACTGGTCAAACAGTTGGGGCTGCAATTACAGACCAGCCTGGAAGCCGAAAGAATACTCACGCTGTTCTTTCAGGGTGTTCAACGGCTCATTCCATTGGAAGGCCTGATATATCGCCATTCAAAGAGTGATCTGCAACTGCGCCTGGGTGAAAACGCGCTTCACGTTACCGATTTCCATCTGCGTCATGACGGCGAAGACATCGGCCAGCTGGAGCTGCAGACCGCTCAAGTGATCGATGATGCCCGGTTGCATGATCTGGAAACCCTGCTGGCGTGCCTTCTGTACCCGCTGCTCAACGCACTGCTTTATCGCATTGCCACGCAGAGTGCACTGCGTGATGCCCTGACCAATACCGGCAACCGCGTGGCAATGGACCAGAGCCTGGCCCGGGAAGTGGACATCTCACGTCGCCACAAGCAGCCGTTGTCGGTGCTGATGCTGGACATCGATCACTTCAAGAAAGTGAACGATGGCTACGGCCATTACACGGGCGACCTGGTGCTCAAAAGCATTGCGCTGACCCTCAAGGGGCAATTGCGCAACATCGACCGGATATTTCGCTACGGCGGGGAAGAGTTTGTGGTGATTCTGTCCAACACCGAAGGCGCCAGCGCCGGACTGGTGGGCGAGCGCCTGCGACAGGCCGTGCGAGAATTGCGTTTCAAGGAGTTTGCCCCGGCCCTGACAATGACGGTGAGCCTGGGCTGTTCGACGCTGCTGTCAGCGGAAACCGCTGACAGCCTGCTGCGCAGAGCCGACGACGCGCTCTATGCCGCAAAGCGCGAGGGCCGTAACCGGCTGGCCATGGCCTGCTGAAACATCAGGCGCCCCGCCTGCCAGTGCCCTTCAGGCCTGCTCGGCCATGGCACGCTCGCGTGCCGGCTTGACCTTTTCTAGCTGCATGCAGTGTTCCAGAAAGAGATACATGTAGTCGTAGCTCTTGGTGATCGCCTGACGCAATTCGTTCTGCAACGGCACACCGGGATTATTGCCCACCAGCGTGCAGATGATTTCCAGTGCCTCCCAAGGGTGCGCGTCATCGTATTGCGCATGCATCTTGAGCCATTTCATGGCTTTCTTGCGGGTGTCATCAGGGAATGCCTCGGCATAGGCACCGGTGGAACAGACCACGGCCGACCACTCCCCCGTTGCCCCTTCGATAGCGTAATTGGTCGCGGCCATTGCGACTGCCAGTGAATCCGAAGAGCTGGTCTGCCAGCACCAGTGACTCAACGCATGCAACTCGGGCGAGACCTGCTGGTCATGCAGATCATCCAGCGATACGTCATGCGCGGCACACCAGTTCACCCAGTAATCGGCGTGATTGAGTTCCACACGGATGTTGCGCATCAGCCAGCGACGCGCCATGTCCTCACCGGGATGACGGCCAAAGCGGGTCTTGGTCAGGTTCTTGGCCATGTAGACGGCAAACTGCTCGACAACGGGCCAGCCGCCAATCAGGTAGTGGCGCATGATTCGCGGGCTGAGCGTCGCGTCCCGCATCTTTTGATAAAGCTCGTGCTCGACCACGCGGGCCTTGGCAGCGCTGCAATCGTTGATCAACTTCTGCGCCCATGCCGGATAACTGCTGGCTTCCATGAGCGGACCGGTTCTATTGAAAGTGTCGATCACTGTGTAGCTCCTTGTAGTGGCTTATACGGTTTAACTGAACGTTCCCGGCGAGTGGAACATTACAGGGTCGGGTCGTACGGGATGGATATAAAGACTTTCACAGGTCAACAACTCAGGACGCCCGATCAGATATCCCTGAGCAAAATCCACGCCTATTTCCTCAAGTGCGGCTTCGATCTGCGGTGTTTCCACAAACTCTGCAATCGTGCGCTTGCCCATGACATGACCGATATTATTGATGACCTCGACCATGGCTCGATTGATCGGGTTATCCAGCATGTCCTTGACGAAACTTCCGTCGATTTTCAGAAAGTCGACCGGCAAGTGCTTGAGGTAGGCAAAAGACGACATGCCTGAACAGAAATCATCTAATGAAAACAGGCAACCGAGAGACTTCAGCTCATTGATGAAACGAATGGCGCTTTCAAGATCGGCAATGGCGCTGGTTTCGGTGATTTCAAAACAGATCATTTCGGGAGCAACACCAAACATTTTGAATTGCGATTTCAAATAGTCGAGAAATGCATCGTCACCAATACTCGATCCGGACAGATTGATCGCACACATGGCCTGCGGCGCCTGATGCCGTTGCTCGTTCTGGCACCTGGCTATGACCTGAAAAACGTTATGGACCACCCACCGGTCAAGTGTAGTCATCAATCCGTAGCGCTCGGCAGCGGGTATGAAGCTGTCGGGCGCAACCATCCGCCCCGATTCATCACGCAGGCGCAACAGAATCTCGATATGCCTGACGCCATCGCCAGGTTGTCTGATCGATGCGATCTCCTGCGCAAACAGACAGAAGCGATCCTCGTCCATCGCAATGTGCAATCTCTGGATCCAGGCCATCTCACCGGACCTTATCGACAGCGCGGCGTCATCGGAGCGGTACACCTGAACGCGGTTGCGCCCCTTCTCCTTGGCCATGTAGCACGCCATGTCCGCGGCACAGAGTGAAGCTTCGAGCGTCGTGGGGGCGTCACCCAGGTGCACCAGGCCGATACTGACCGTGGTCACGAACGGGCGGCCCTTCCACATGAAATGCAGGTTCTGCACGATCTGGCGTAAGTTTTCAGCAATCTCGTGGGCCCTGTTCGCGGAACAATCGGCCAGCAGTACCCCGAACTCGTCTCCGCCCAGCCGCGCCAGCGTGTCGCCATCGCGCAGGCCCTGCGGCAGCGCCTTGCAGATATGACGCAGCAACTCGTCACCCGCTGCATGCCCGCTGGTGTCGTTGACCAGCTTGAACTGATCGAGGTCCAGGAACATCAGGCAATGACTGCCGGGCTCCGACTGGACGACGTTGAGGACCTGCTGCAGGCGGTATTCGAATTCACTGCGGTTGACCAGCCCGGTCAGCGCGTCATGGGCGGCCTGCCACGACAGGTTGGCGATGTACTGGCGCTCCTGCGTCATGTCGTGCAGGACCAACACGGCGCCACTGACCACGCCATCGGTGTAGATCGGCGAGCCGACCAGCGCCACCGAGACTGTGCTGCCATCGAGCCGTTGAATGAGCTTGGTGTTGGCGCTGCCGCCTTTGAGCTTGCCGCCCAGAATATGGTCGATCAGTGTCGAGCTGTCACGCTGATCGTTCTCGTCCAACAGATTGAACAACGCCGCCAGCGGCAAACCGTTGGCCTGCGCGTTTTTCCAGTGGGTCAAGCCTTCGGCCGCCGGGTTCATGTAGACAATAGCGCCCTTGACGTCGGTGGTGATCACGCCGTCGCCAATCGATTCCAGGGTGATTTGTGCCCGCTCGCGCTCCAGCTGCCAGGCATCGGCAAACAGACGGCGCTGGGCGATGAGTTTGCGCACGCGCCAGAACGCCAGCAGGATCAGGACAAACGCCGTCACCAGGTTGATTCCCACCAACAGCTTGAGGATGAAGCGCGAGCCTTCGCCCAGCGCATCACTGAAGGCCTTGGCAGCCGGTGCCACGCCCTCGTTGATGGCCTTGATACGGGTGCGCCATTGCTCGACCTCGGCAGGCGTGACGTTGCCTGCGCGGACTCGGTCGTGAATCTCGCCGGCCAGCGTATCGAGCTGCATCAGATAGCTGTCGCCCACCGTCCAATGCTCGATGGCGGTTTTCATGAAGCTGAAGTCGCGGAAATTGAGGTACATCCAGATGATGCCGGCCGCATCGTCCGGGTGATTGCCGCCTTGGAGAATCCCGGCCCTGGCGTCGGAAAGTGAAGGAACGGGCCTGTTCAACGCTTCGCGCAGGGCATGTCCGCCTTGCGGAATCGCAAAGGCTTCCTGGTACTTCAGATAGTCACTTTCCTCGTGCCAGTTGGCGTAAAGACCGAGGTAATGAATGGCGTCCTTCTGGCCCTTGGACCAGAGGCTCTCGCCTACCACATAGCTGCGCACCGCAGACATCGTATAAAGGCTGACACACCCCAACAGCGCTTGAAACAAAGCTACCGCAATGAAGGGCCAGACAATGGCTGTCAGGCGAGGCTTGGGAAAGGTCCATGTCTGCTTCATGGGTTCGCGTCACCACATGCCTGAAGATCGTTCTGAGCAGAGCCTAGGCTAAAACCGCATATGATGGCAGGTGATTTTATCGAATTTGACACAACGTTCGCGTAAATACGGGACGTAATGACTCAGATTTGTTGCAGGTGACCGTACAGTTTGGCGTAAAGGCCACCATCGGCGATCAATTGTTGATGGTCTCCGTCTTCGGCGATGCGTCCGCCGTCGAAAACCAGAACGCGGTCGGCCTGCTTCACGGCCGAAAGACGATGCGCGATGATCAGTGTGGTGCGGCTGCGCAGAAAACGCGCAAGGGCAAGATGCAGGTTGTATTCGGTCGCGGCATCCAGCGCCGAGGTGGCTTCATCGAGGATGACCACCTTGGGGTCAGACAGGACCATGCGGGCAATGGCCATACGCTGCCGCTGGCCGCCGGAAAGCCGCACCCCGGACCGCCCCACGATGCTGTCCAGGCCATCGGGGAGTTCACGGATGGCAGGTTCCAGCTGCGCGACTTCCAGCGCCCGCCAGCAGGCCTCGTCGCTGCAGTCGCGGCCCATGGTGAGGTTGGCCCGGACGGTATCGTTGAACAGCGCCGGGTGCTGCAGAACCACCGCCACGTTCTCGCGCACCCGCTCCAGACCGATCTCCTGCTGAGTGGCGCCGCCGAAGCGGATCGAGCCGGTCTGCGCGGTGTAGAGGCCGAGCAACAGCTGCACCAGTGTGCTTTTACCGCCGCCACTGGCCCCCACGATTGCCACTTTCTCGCCCGGCGCAATGGTCAGGTTCAGCTGGTCCAGCACCAGATCCTCGCCATAACCGAAACTGACGCCACGCACCTCGATACCGACGGTCTCCTTACCTTCGAACGGATCGACGCTGCCCACGTATTGCGGCTCGTCACCGCGGGCAAGCAGTTCGTTGATACGTGTCAGCGCCCCGCCCGCCGCGTAATAGGCATATTGCAGGTTCAGCAACTGCTCGACAGGCGTCATCATGAACCACAGGTAACTGAACACCGCGAGCATCTGGCCAATGGACAGGTCCGAGAACAGCACCGTGAGCATGGCGGCTGCGCGGAAGATATCGATACCAAACTGAAACAGCAGACCGCTGGCACGCCCGGAAGCATCGCTTTTCCACTGGGAGTTGATGGCGTAATCGCGTACTTCCTGAGCTTTCAGGCCCAGCCGACCGAGGAAAAAGCCCTGGCGATTGCCCGCCCGCACTTCCTGAATGGCGTCCAGGGTTTCGGTCAGGGCCTGGGTGAAACGCGAGGTGCTGTCGTTTTCCAGCTTCTTCAGATGCTTGACCCGCTTGCCCAGCTTTACCGTGACAAAGATCACCAGCGGGTTGAACAGCATGATCAGCAGCGCCAGCTTCCAGTGCATCCACATCAGGATGCCCGCCGTGCCCGCCAGCGTCAGGGTCGCCACCAGAAGGCGACTCAGGGTCTCGCCAACGAACTTGTCCAGCGTGTCGAGATCGGTGACCAGGTGGGTGGTGACCATGCCGCTGCCCAGGCTTTCGTATTCGCGCAGGGAGATGCGTTTGAGCCGTTCGATGAGGCGCAACCGGATGCGGTAGACGATGTCCTTGGCCAGTCGGGCGAACAGCCTTGCCTGCAGGACGTTGAACAACAAGGCCCCGGCGCGCAGGACCAGCGTCAGCAACAGCATAAGACCGATGTAACCGACAGCCTTCTGCAGACTGTCGGGCAACAGATGGTCCATGACCTTGAGCGCCGCATCACCACGCCCCAGCAATACTTCATCCACCAGCAAAGGCAGAAGTAACGGGATCGGCACGCTGCACAACGTCGCCAGTATCGCCACGCCGTTGGCGATCCACAGGGCTTTCTTGTGGCGCAAGGCAAGCCGTCGAATCTCGGCCCAACTCAATACATGGTGGCGCACGCCTTCGGGTTTCAGCGAATTACCCGTGGAGTCATCAAGCACTGGCCGCACGCTCCAGCCATCGGCCGAGCAACGGCGACAGTTCGCTCAAAGGTTGATAACCATTGGTCAGCAGGGCCAGCTGGCCATTGCGCTCGGCCAGCAAGGTCGGGAAACCCGCGATGCCCAGATCCTGCGACCACGTAAAGTCGGCCGCCGTGGCCGCCTGCTGTTCGGGGCTGTCGAACGCGTCAGCAAACTGCTGGCGGGAAAAGCCGGCCTGTTCGGCAAGCTCGGCCAGCACTGAAGGGCGCGTTACATCACGACCCTGGCCGTAAAACGCCTGTTGAATCAGCTTGACCAGTTCCCAGGCGCGTTCCGGCTCCAGGGACCGCGCCGCCGTGACCGCGAGGCAGGCCGGCGTGGTGTCGTAGACAAAGCCTTCCGGCAAGGCACCTTCACGCAGGAATGGCTGACCGGTGGCCTCCTCGACCGCCTGCCAGTGTTCAAGAATGTAGCGTCGTTTGGAGGCTTCCAGTGGCGAAGCCTCGGAACGCAGCCCGCCCATGACCAGATGCAGCGGTACATCCGCCGCCCGAGCCTGCTGCACCAGCGCATCGGCGACTGGAGCAAAGCCCCAGCACCACGAACACATGGGGTCCATGACATAAATCAGGCGGGCGGACATGGCTCAGGCCTCGGGCAGACGGTAATTACGACCGATCGGGTGGGGCTGGTTACGCGCCTTGGCCAGCTCGATCTGCTTCTGTCGATCGATGGCGCTGCGACGGGTTTTCTCGCTCAGCGAGTCCCAGCAATGCGGACAGCTTACACCTGGCGAGTAGTGCTCGCTCGCACGGTCTTCTGCACTGATCGGGGTACGACAGGCATGGCACTGGTCGTAGTCACCTTCAGTCAGGTCGTGTCGGACGGTGACACGGTTGTCGAAGACAAAACAGTCGCCGCGCCACTGGCTTTCGTCCTGCGGTACTTCTTCAAGATACTTCAGGATGCCGCCCTTGAGGTGATAGACCTCTTCGAAGCCCTCTCCCAGCATGTAGCTGGAGGCCTTTTCGCAACGAATCCCACCGGTGCAGAACATCGCGACTTTCTTGTGCACCGCCGGGTCGAAGTGCGCCTTGATGTAGTCAGGAAACTCGCGGAAAGAAGTGGTCCTGGGGTCTATCGCGCCTTCGAAAGTGCCAATGGACACCTCATAGTCGTTGCGCGTGTCGATCAGCAGGACTTCAGGATCGGCGATCAGGTCGTTCCAGTCCTTTGGCTCGACGTAGGTGCCCACGGCCTTGTTGGGATCGACGCCTTCAACGCCCAGGGTCACGATCTCTTTCTTGAGCTTGACCTTGGTGCGATAGAACGGCTGCTCTTCGCAGTACGATTCCTTGTGATCGATGTCGACCAGACGCGGGTCGCTGCGCAACCAGGCCATCAGGCCGTCAATGCCCTCGCGGGTGCCGGACACGGTGCCGTTGATGCCTTCATCGGCGATCAACAACGTGCCCTTGATGCCGTTGTCGACCATGGCCTGCAACAGCGGCTCGCGGAACGCGACGTAATCGCTGAGGGTGACGAATTTGTATAGCGCAGCCACGACGATCGGCTGACTGATCGACTGTTGAGTCATGTATCACTCCAGGTGGCGACCCTCGCAAAGGGCCTACCGGACAAAAATCTGAACGAAAAAAAACGCACCGGCCTTGCGGCGCGGTGCGGATTCTAGCAAAAACCGTAGGTAGACAGGCACATCGGGTCGTTGATTTGAATCAACGACCCGACGGCACGGATCTCTGAGTGCTCAGTGACCGCCGGCGCAGGTCGGCGATGCCGGGGCTGCGCCAGTCTTCGCCCATTCTTCAGGCGTGTAGGTGTGCAAGGCCAGGGCATGAAACTCGCCCATCAGGGCACCCAGAGTGGCATACACCTTCTGGTGGCGCTTGACCGAGTTCAGACCTTCGAACTGATCACTGACCAGAATGGCCTTGTAGTGCGTCTGTTCACCACGACTGTGCATGTGGCTCTCGTCGAGCACTTGCAGATGATGCGGCTGCAGCAGCGCCAGCGCCGACTCGATACGTGTTTGCATGGTCATGACGGGATTCGCTTAAGGCTTCTTGGCTGGCGCTGGAGCGGCTGCCTTGGCAGGTTCCAGTTCGGCGGTCATGTCGGCGAGCAGCTTGTTGACGACCGGCACGGCGCTTTCCAGCTTGCCCTGGGTCAACTGAGCCGATTGCTGAGCCAGCTCAGGCATTTTGGTCATCACTTTCTTGCCCAGTGGGGACTGGTAGAACGCAACCAGGTCCTTGAGCTCGCTTTCAGTGAAGTTGGCGGTGTAGAGCTTGACCATTTCAGGCTTCAGCTTGTTCCAGCCAATGGCCTGGTCCAGCGCGGTGTTGGCTTTTGCCTGATAGGTTTCCAGCAGCGCCTTTTTCGAGGCAGGTGCCTTGGTTTCGGCGAAGCGCTGGGCAAACATCTGCTGTACTTGTGCGTACACCGGAGCGCCCAGGCGATCGGCATTGGCAAGTTTCAGGAACGTTTCGGCGCTCGCGTTGTGACTGGCGGTATCGGCGAGGACCTGGCCACTGGCGCAGACCAGAACTACCGCGGTACAAATGGCACGAAGACGGGTCATCGAGTTTCCTTATCTAGCAAGCGAGGCAATACCTCAGGGCCGACCATTCTGCGCTTATACAGGCTTTTGGCTCAACCCCCGGTTCGCCGAGCGGTTAAAAAGCAATGATCGGGAACCCTGTTCGCATATGGACACCTAACGCTGCAATGCACTTAAAGGAGTAAGCACAGTGAGCCGCACAGAAACCGACAGCATCGGCCCGATCGAAGTCCCTGAAGACGCTTATTGGGGAGCCCAGACCCAACGCTCACTGATCAATTTCGCCATCGGCGATCAGCGTATGCCGCTGCCGGTATTGCATGCGCTCACGCTGATCAAGAAGGCCGCCGCGCGCGTGAACAACCGCAACGGCGACCTGCCTGCCGACATCGCCCGCCTGATCGAACAGGCCGCCGACGAAGTGCTGGACGGCCAGCATGACGCCCAGTTTCCGCTGGTGGTCTGGCAGACCGGCAGCGGCACGCAGAGCAACATGAACGTCAACGAAGTGATCGCCGGACGCGCGAACGAACTGGCGGGCCAGGGTCGTGGCGGCAAGTCGCCGGTCCACCCGAATGACCACGTCAATCGCTCGCAAAGCTCCAACGACTGTTTCCCCACGGCCATGCACATCGCTGCGGCACAGGCGGTGAAAGAGAAACTGCTGCCTGCCATTGCCGAGCTGTCTGCAGGCCTTGCCGAGCAATCCGCGCGGCACATGAAGCTGGTCAAGACCGGCCGCACCCACATGATGGACGCGACACCGATCACTTTCGGCCAGGAGCTGTCCGGCTTCGTGGCGCAGCTGGATTACTCGGAAAAAGCCATTCGCGCAGCGCTGCCAGCGGTGTACGAGCTGGCGCAGGGCGGCACTGCTGTCGGCACGGGTCTCAATTCGCCGAAAGGCTTTGCCGAAGCCGTGGCCGCTGAACTGGCTGCGTTGTCGGGCCTGCCATTTGTCACCGCACCCAATAAATTTGCAGCGCTGGCGGGTCACGAAGCGCTTACGTCACTTTCGGGCGCCCTGAAGACCCTGGCCGGCACCTTGATGAAAATCGCCAATGACCTGCGCCTGCTGGGTTCAGGGCCACGTGCAGGTCTGGCTGAAGTCAGATTGCCAGCCAACGAACCCGGCAGCTCGATCATGCCCGGCAAGGTCAACCCGACTCAGTGCGAAGCGCTATCGATGCTGGCTTGCCAGGTGATGGGCAACGACGTCACGGTGGGCTTTGCCGCCAGCCAGGGTCACTTGCAACTGAACGTGTACAAGCCAGTCATCATTCACAACATTCTGCAATCGATCCGCTTGCTGGCCGATGGCTGCAGCAACTTCAACGAGCATTGCATTGTCGGCATGGAGCCGGATGCAGAGAAGATTGCCGAACACCTGGAGCGCGGCCTGATGCTGGTCACCGCCTTGAACCCGCACATCGGCTACGACAAGGCCGCGCAGATCGCCAAAAAGGCCTACACCGAGGGGTTGACCCTGCGTGAAGCCGCACTGGCGCTGGGTTACCTGACGGATGAAGAGTTCGACGCCTGGGTACGTCCTGAAAAAATGCTCGAGGCAGGCAGCAATGGCTGACGCCAAAAGTGGCGCCACGCCGCTGGAAGGCAGCGGCAAACGCATTCTGATGGTCTATGGCACGCCCAAGACCATCAGCCTGTGCCATGCCCTCGCCGAAGCCTACACACAGGGCGCTCGCAGCGAAGGGCATGTGGTCCGGGTGTTAAAACTTGGAGAGCTGGATTTCGATCCGGTGCTGCACAGCGGCTACGAACAGAGCCAGACACTGGAACACGACCTGCTCGAAGCCCAGCGACAGATTCACTGGGCCGAGCATCTGGTGTTCGTCTATCCGGTCTGGTGGGGCGGCCTGCCTGCGCTGCTGACCGGTTTTTTCGACAGGGTGCTCACGCCGGGTTTCGCCTTCAAGGCGCATGGACGCAGACACCCTTCCAACGAACTGCTCAAGGGCCGGACGGCGGAACTGCTGGTGACCATGGATACTCCGCCCCGCTACTTCCGCTGGATCTACGGCGCTCCGGCGCACCGGCAGATGATTCGCACCATTCTCGGTTTCTGTGGCATCAAAACCAGACGCCTGACCGAGTTCGCCCCAGTGCGCACCTCAACCGAAGAGCAGCGGCAACAATGGCTTCATCAGGCACTGGCGCTGGGCAAGCGCTGAACCTCATCAGGCCTGGGCCAATCTCGCCCTTCTCGCTTTCAACCCTGCAATCAAAGATGGCCCGAGCGCGGTGAGAGCCGACCCCAGCACCACCAGCAGCGCGCCGCCGTAACCCAGCGCGTTGATCTCTTCGGCCTGAACATAGGTCGGCCACAGCCAGGCGGCAATCGCCACCGAAGCCAGTGTGATCAAAGGCGTCAGGGCCAACGTCGCACTGACCCGCGAGGCCTCCCAGTGCGCCAGCGCTTCGGCAAAAGCACCATAGGCCACCAGCGTATTCAGACAGCAGGCCAGCAGCAGCCAGCCCTGCAGCGGGCTCAGTTGCAACGCCTGGGCGGGATGAGCCCATGGCGTAATCAGCAACGCGCAGAACAGATAGATCACCATCATGACCTGCAGCGAGTTCCACACCGTCAGCAGTTGCTTCTGGCTCAGTCCATAGAAGGTCCAGACCACTGACGCCATGATCACGATCAGCACACCCAGAGTGTAGTCGCCCAGCGAGGTGAGCAGCTCGACGAGACGCTGATTGAAGAACAACCCGAAGCCGATCAGCAGGATCGCCAGACCGATACCCTGCCCCAGACTGAAACGCTCCCTGAACAGAAAGATGCTGCTGATCAGCAACAGGATCGGTCCGATCTGAATCAGCAACTGCGTCGTACCGGGGCTGAGCATGCGCAGCCCGACCAGATACAACATGTAGTTGCCCACCAGCCCCAATACCGCCAGCACAACCAGTGCCTTGCCCTTGCGACCCAGCAGCTTGAAGCTGGGCAGACGCTTGACCGAAGCCAGCCAGACAAACAGCAGCGAGCCAGACACCAGCAACCGGAACCAGGTGACGGTCACCGGGTCCATCGCCTGCAACACCTGTTTGAGTTTGACGGGCAGGATGCCCCAGAGCAGCGCGGTCAACAGGGCAAGACAGAGGCCATACACCCAGCGGCCAGAAGAAATATGCATCACAGATTCCGAAACAAGGCAGGACAAGGCCTTCATTCTAGGCGCTGATCCGCAAAGCAACAGTTACAGCTAGGCAGCGTTATCGGCGCAAAGTGTTTTGCTCACGATTGGCGCTCACGATGAGCGCTCGCCATGGTTGCGCTGGTAGGTATCGCTGCCCATGGCCTGAATCTGGCCTTCTATCAAGGCGTCGAACGGCTTGAGCAGCGCCTCGAAGGAAACCGGTGCTTCGAGTGTCTGCAGGGCATGAACAATCGCCTCAAGCGTCGACAGTGCATCCGGTCCAGGCGCCTTGCGCAAACGATAACGTGAGGCCGGTACATTGCCGAGCGTGACACGCGGAAGCGCAGCCAGCAGCGGATTGAGGTGCAATAATTTGCGCGCCTTGCGCCAAGTGCCGTCAGGGACCACCAGCAGGGTCGGCAGCGCTTCGGCCTGCCCGACAGTCAACGGCTGCGCGGCGTCACCAGGAAAAAGCAGCCGTGGCTGATAGCCGGGCGGATTGAGCAGTTCTGCAAGGTCTTCGAACACTTCGCCGACCCTGAGCTGGGCATTGCTCAGCCCGAGTGCTGCAAAGCGTGCAGTGTTCAACGCGTGCTTCGCTTCGTCCGGGTGCTGCAGGATCAGCACCCGGGTTCGACTGTCCAGTTGTGGAATCAAGGCGCAGAGGCAGTGAGCATCGGGACGCAGGCAACGTTCGCATCGGCTTCGGGACATCGTTTTTACAACTCGCTGGTCACACTGGCAGACAGCAAGACAGGACCGGCATGCCGTCTGTCGCTCAACGTGGCAGTTTAAACAACTCGTCACCATTGCGCCGGGCTATCAACGGCTGCGCTTTGGATTTGAGCTAGCCTCAATGCACAGGGCTGGTGACATGAAGTCCCCCTGCTTGGATCATAACGATCAATAACAGGGGTTCTCATGAGTCGCGAGGAGATCAAACAGAGGGTGCTGGATGCGTTGGGCGTGATCCTCGTGGACAAGGCCGAGATTCGCGACGACGCCACATTCAAGGACCTGAGGCTGGATGACGAGGACGTAGACGAACTGTTCGCTCAGCTGGGAGGCGAATTCAATTTCGAGTTTCCCGACTTCATTCGCAAGCGCGCACTCAACAAGCCCGAGCACCTGTCATTGCCAATGGTCGTGGACCTGATTCTGTTGATGCAGCAGGAGTCGTCGCCAGAGGGTGACAGTCAGAAGAAAAAGCGCCGCCGTGCTCCCTCGCGACATTGATTAACAGCATCGATCAGTAACGTGGATTCATGTCGGGACGCGGGCGCGCCCCGATGCGATGGCGTATTTGCACTGTCCTTGCGACAGCACGTGCCGGTACAACCTATCGGCGCGGGCGGCGACGTGTATCGTCGGTGCGAACCGGAATGGGCTGCAGCTTTGGTCGTTCGATCAGACCCAGCGCAACACCCACATCATGGAGCCATTCTTGCAGTTTGCTGTTCATAAAGCCCCCTTCAGGGAAAACACGGCAACCAACCTGTGCTGATCACTCAATAGAGATCATAGAAGCATCCGTTCGGTTCGCCGAGCGTTACGGAAAACAATTTTCCCGATATGGGCAATGTGACACCTGCGGGGAATTCCTTCTAGTCTTTGCGACGGACGGACACCGGCATTTCTTACTCAGGCAAACGAGCCAGACCCTCTTCATCGGTCATGGCCCGTTCAAGCAGATCAGGCGGCAGGCTTTTACTGGCACGCGCGCCGAGCAGCTTCAACTGCTCACTGCGACTGACCAGATTGCCGCGCCCTTCTGTCAGCTTGTTACGTGCGGCCGAATAGGCCTTGTCCAGTTGCTGAAGACGACTGCCCACCTCGTCCAGATCCTGAATGAACAGCACAAACTTGTCGTACAGCCAGCCGGCACGCTCGGCGATCTCGCGGGCATTCTGGCTCTGGCGCTCCTGCTTCCACAGGCTGTCGATCACCCGCAGCGTGGCCAGCAGCGTCGTGGGGCTGACGATCACGATGTTCCGGTCGAAGGCTTCCTGAAACAGATTCGGCTCGGCCTGCAGCGCGGCGGAAAAGGCCGCTTCGATCGGCACGAAGAGCAAGACGAAATCCAGGCTGTGCAGCCCTTCAAGGCGTTTGTAATCCTTGCCCGACAGCCCTTTGACGTGATTGCGCAGCGACAGGACATGCTGTTTGAGTGCGGCCTGCCCGATGACCTCGTCATCCGCCGACACGTACTGCTGATACGCCGTCAGACTGACCTTGGCATCCACCACAACCTGCTTGTCACCCGGCAGCATGATCAGCACGTCAGGCTGAAAGCGCTCGCCATCCGGCCCCTTGAGGCTGACCTGGGTCTGATACTCGCGCCCCTTCTCGAGCCCTGCGTGTTCCAGCACGCGCTCAAGGATCAGCTCACCCCAGTTGCCCTGAGTCTTCTGCCCCTTGAGAGCGCGCGTCAGGTTGGTGGCTTCATCGCTCAGACGCAGATTGAGCTGTTGCAGGCGCTCCAGCTCCTTGGCCAGCGAGAATCGCTCACGGGCTTCATTCTGATAGCTTTCCTCGACGCGCTTTTCGAACGACTGAATACGCTCTTTCAACGGCGTCAGCAGTTGCCCCAACTGCTGCTGGCTGGTTTCGGCGAAGCGCTGCTCGCGCTCATCGAAAATCTTGCCCGCCAGTTCCGCGAACTGTGCACGCAGTTCGTCGCGGGAACCCTGAAGGTCATTCAGCCGCTGCTGGTGACTGTCCTGCTGTTCACGCAGTTCGGCACCGAGCGCCGCGCATTGCGCATCGAGGCGACGCAACTCGGCCTCCTTGATGGCGCGCTCCTGATTCAGCCCCTGCGCGACATCACGGGCGTTATCGGACTCCTGCCGCAACAACTCGACCTCCCTGCGCAAGGCTGCAAGGTCAGCCTGCTTGGCGGCGTTGGCCTGGCTCAGGTCGCTGATCTCGTCACGGCTGGCGTCCAGCTGTGCATTGAGACCGTCCTGAGCCATTTGCGCCATGCTCAGGCGCTCGTCCAGCAACGCAGTCTCGGCATCGCGACGTGTCAGACGGCGCTGCAACTGCCAGACCCACGCCAGCAACGGCAACGCTGCAGCGCCCAGGCCGAACAACAGGCTGTTCAAGTCAAATGCCATAACGACTCCGTGCGTGGCGAATGAGTGCCAGCCGCATTATGCGTAAAGCGTTCAGAAAAATAGAGAGTGCATCAATGACAACGAAAAGTGCAGCCAGGACAGCCATCGAGAAGCAGCGCGCGGGCAAATCGGGGGGCGAGATTCTACTCGCTTTTGATGTCAACGACACCCCCAATTCTGTGTCGTTTCGGATCGGGACAATCCACAGAAGCTGTGGATAACTCAGTGGACAACACCCCTTTAACTCTCTCAAACGCAGGCAGAATGGGGCCTGCGCTCAAACTGACGATTTTTTCACCAGTTTAAAAAAACGATGTTTTTCATTGACTTAATAATTCACCATCAGAAATCAAACCCTTAGCGACGCATGTGACAGTGATGTGGCAGCTTGTGACGCTAATGTGCACAACTCTGAAACGTCCATTTTTTCAGGCGTTTCAAATCCTTTGCAGAAGCCGCCTGATTGCGACGCTTTCTCAATGAATCTGTGGCTCGCAGGGCATATTCCGAACACGCTGGACACCCATTGAATCGGCTCTTGAACGGCCAGGCCGTACCTGTGAATCCTTGCGTGCGACAAAAGGCGTGCGCTGCGGTCCAAACGAGCGCCGAGAAAACCGCATCACGGTTCATGCTTGCGATTATTGAAGGGACACGATGAAAGAAGTAGTGAAGTTCTTCGTGCTGTTGATGGCTGTCTGCATCACGGCAGTCGGCGCCAGCATCGTCCTGCCGCCGCCGGATGGTGGCGTCTTCGCCTACACCATCCTGCTATCGGGCATCGCCGTGGCCCTGATCATCTGCAGTGATCTGAGCAAGGGGCGCATTAACAATGTCGGCGACATCATGCGTGCCATCGAAAGCCGAACGTCCAGGCCCTTGACCCTGGCAGCCTATGCGCTGGGCTGTTCGATGGTGGCCTGCGCCACGGTGCTGATCTATCGAATCTCCGACCACTGGTAGCTGTTGATTTATATACACACTTGCAATTCACTTCAGGCTTGATTAGCATAGCCGCCGTTAGTACCAAGCTGAAAATCAATTCCGGTCGACAAGTCCCCCAGTATCAGCTCTTTCCAAAGGAAGAGAATGCTGGCTACAAGGGATCGACCACCTCGATGGTTTCCAGGCATGACCCTTTCGCATATGTGAGCCACACCTTGGCGGCAATGCAGTTACGGCTATCATGCTCTGCTTCAACCAGCCTGCAATTGATCAGGATCTTCACCCGGAGCGTCGAACCTTTGCTCCTGTTGTGTTGCCTGCCCTCCTAAGTACCTACCAGCCAGCCAGAGCGCCATACGATAAAGCGCGCTTCAATTGACTGTCTTGTTCCAGTCAGGTTCTCCGCCCAGCCAGGCTTTACCAATTACTGCCGGCCCGCGTTTACTGGAATCTTTATTTATGCACGGTATTGTTCCGTGTTGATTCAGGAAACACCTAATATGACTCACCATAACCAGACCCAACATGCCATTCATACGTTGACCAACGCATTCGCGCCAATGAATTGCCTGATCATGGCGGCCCGCAAAGGCTGCTTCAGCTTCACCATCGTCAACGAGCACGGCATCGCCCGCCACAGCGAGCGCCTGTACCCCGATCAATACGCCAGCGCCGAACCGCTGCAGGCCGTGATCGAGCGTACCCGTCAGGCACTCATTGCCTGATAGACGAACGCAGCACCGCAAGCCCGAAACCCCGCCCTCACCTGGCGGGGTTTTTTATTGCCTGCATTTTCTGTTCGGATGAATCCAGCTAATTGCCAACGGATATAGCCGCTTATCGGCAAAGCCGCAAACAATTTAAAAACAGGCCGTTACACCGCAAATCTGACACTACACTTCAACTCGGGCGACCTGAGGCCGCCTCCGGAAGCCCCCGCACCCTCCGCTTCGCCAGGCACCAGAGGGGCACGCAGTCACACATCCGAGCGCCGACAGTATTATGGGTATCGCAGCCATAGAATTATGCCGTCACGTCATCCGCCCGACCCTGATGTATCTGGATCGCCGAAGCCATCGTGCCGAATCCCTGTTGCTGGGCATAGCCGCCAGCCAGTCAGCGTTCGGTGCCGCCCTGGACAGCCGCCGCGGGCATGGCCTCTATCGCATACCAGAGCTCAGGCACAAGCAGCTCTGGGACAACTATCTGGCGCTGGATCCTGACCTTGCCAGCCGGGTCAGAGGCCTTGCCAGCCAGCACGCCTTCCTCAGCGGTCCGCATCTGGAATTGACCGTCAATCTGCGCTACTCGACGGCCATCGCCTTGATGATGATCGAAGCCACGAACACGCTTCTTCCAGCCGAAGACGACCCACTGGCCATGGCCAGAATCTGGAGAACCGTTTTTCAGCCACAGGGACGATTGAGAGACTTTGTCGCATGCTGGAATGCCAGTGTCGCACCCTTGTATCTACCGGCATGAGCCAGACACCGGAATTCGAAGATCGGCAGTGTTCGCTGCAAGATAGATGGATTGTCCTACAAGAATAGCTCTAACTCGGGCTCTTCAGGCTATAGCGCGCCGTCGAAAATGTTGGTAATTTCCGCCCGGTGATCACAAGGAGTTCTAATAATGAAAACAATGACAAAAGTAATGAACAGGACAACACTGGGTCTGGCTATCGGTCTGGCCTCCTCTCAGCTATTCGCTGCAGGTTTTGCACTCAACGAACAAAGCGTCAGCGGCATGGGCACCGGTTTTGCCGGTCGTTCCTCGTCTGCCGATGATGCAAGCACCGTCTTTGGCAACCCTGCCGGCATGTCCCGTCTCAAGCGCGAAGAAATCAGCGTGGGCGCGGCAGCCGTGATCGCCAAGACCAACATCGACAACGGCCGTGGCACCTTCGGTGGCAGCAACGACGGCGACATGGTTCCTGTCGTGGGCGTGCCCATGGGCTACTACGTCAAGCCGATCGATGATCACTGGGCATTCGGCCTGGGCATGTATGCCCCGTTCGGTCTGGTGACCGACTACGAAAGCGGCTTCGCGGGCCGCTACTGGGGCGACAAGAGCCACGTACAGGTTGTCACCCTCCAGCCGACCGTCAGCTATGCCTTCAATGACAAGGTGTCCATCGGTTTCGGTCCCACTATCAACCGTATCGACGGCGAGCTGACCTCCTCCACGCTCAACGCTGCGACGCCAGGCCGTAACGACGGCAAGGTGAAGATCAAAGGTGACGACACCGCGCTGGGCTTCAACGTTGGTGTACTCGTGCAAGCGACTGACACCACACGCCTGGGCCTGACTTACCACTCCAAGGTCGACTACAAGCTCAAGGGCAAGACCAAGATCGAAGGCTCCGGCTTCGGTCCGTTCGGCGGCCAGAAATACGACGCCTCGCTGGACATCTCCACGCCTGAGTCGGTGGACTTCTCCATCACCCAGCAGATCGATGAAAACTGGACTGTCTACGCAGGCAGCACCTGGACCCGCTGGAGCCGCCTGACCGACATCACCGTCAACAACGACGGCGTTCCTCCGCAACTGGGCGGCTCGGCAGGCCCGATCGGCACCATCTCCGAAGAACAGGACTGGCACGACACCTGGGCTCACGCCATCGGCGCTTCGTACAAGGTCAACAAGGAGTGGACACTGCGCACCGGCTTCTCCGTGGACCAGGCGCCGACCAACAACGTCAATCGCTCTCCACGCATCCCGACCGGCGACCGCAAGATCGTCAGCTTCGGTGCCGGCTGGAGCCCGACCGACGACCTGACCATCGACGTAGCGTACTCGTACCTGCGTGAAGATGAAGCCAAGATCCGCAACAGCAGCGCCACCAAAGGCTCGTACAGCGCGGACTTCCGCAACACCGCGCACGGCGTCGGCACTTCGGTCACCTATCGCTTCTGATGGACGACTGAAAACCGGCTGAAAAAAAGCCCGCACATCCTCAGGGAGTGCGGGCTTTTTGTTGCGCTCGGTAAATGCTCAGCGTCCGCTCGGATGTGACGCGCAGCGTCACGGGATGCATGCCCACGCGGAGCACTCATCGTTATACGCAACTCCCCTTGGAGGAATACGACGATGATCGTTCCCACGCTCTGCGTGGTAACGCCGCCCAGGACGCTCCGCGTCCGCTCTCGAATGCAACGCAAAGCGTCACCTCAACCAGCCCGTCTCAAGGCTTCGACGCAATCGCCTTCTCGATCGCCGCAATCAGATCAGGATCATCCGGCTTGGTCATGCTGGAGAAGTTGGCGACCACGTTGCCCTGGCGATCCACCACGTACTTGTAGAAGTTCCAGCGCGGGGCGCTACTCTGTTCCGCCAGCACCTTGAACAGGTGGGTGGCGTCGTCGCCTCGCACGGCCTGCGGCTCGGTCATGGTGAAGGTCACGCCGTAATTGACGTAGCAGACCTTGGCGGTCTCTTCGCCGTCCTTGGCTTCCTGTTTGAAATCATTGGACGGCACACCCAGCACTTCAAGACCCTGCGCCTTGTAGCGCTGGCTCAATTCCTCAAGGCCTTTGAACTGCGGGGCGAAGCCGCAGAAGCTGGCGGTATTGACGACCACCATCGGCTTGCCTGCATAGCGCTGGCACAGGTCGATGTTTTCCTTGGAACGCAGCTTGGGCAGCTCGCCTTGCAGCAGGGCCGGGCATTCGGCGGCCATGGCGGTGCCGCTCATGGCCAGCAGCAGGAAGGGAATCGATATAAAGCGAGTGTTCATCAAGGCGTCCCTGGAGTTGGTGGCTGTCTGCCGACACGCTACCCCAACCGACGCTTTCTGCCTAGCAAGCGCCCATGCCCAGTTGCAATGCGGCCAGCCCGACCTGCTGCCAGGCCCACCAGACCAGCGCCAGCACGGCGCCGCCACCGGTAAGCGCCGCCAGCAACGGCCAGTGGCGGCTCACGCGACACCCGCCTGCGCCTGCAACCGCGCCACAGGACGCTCACGCACGGGCCAGTTGAGGGCCGCCGCCAACAGGCTGAGCAGGATCGACACTTGCCAGATCAAGTCGTAACTCCCGGTATGGTCATACACCAGCCCTCCCAGCCAGCCCCCAAGGAACGCGCCCAACTGGTGGAACAGGAAGACGATACCACCGAGCATCGACAGGTTGCGCACCCCAAACAGAGTTGCGACCGTACCGTTGGTCAGCGGGACCGTGGACAGCCACAACAGCCCCATCGCGACACCGAACAGGTAAGCGGTGGTCTGGCTGAGCGGAATCCACAGGAACAAGACGATCACAACAGCGCGCAGCAGGTACAGCGCCGTCAGCAGACGCGGCTTGGACATGCGTCCGCCCAGCCAGCCCGCCGTGTAGGTGCCGAAGATATTGAACAGGCCAATCAGCGCCAGCACCGTGGTGCCGACCTTGGCGGGCAAGTGCTGGTCGACGAGGTAAGCAGGCAGATGCACACCGATGAACACCACCTGAAAGCCACAGACGAAAAAGCCCAGCGCCAGCAGCCAGAAACCGGAGTGCGAGCAGGCCTCACGCAATGCTTCACCCAGCGTCTGCTGAATGCCCACGGATTCGGTCGGCTTGTCCTTGAGCATGCCCACCAGCGGCAGGATCAGCGCCACCATCACGCCCAGTACCACCAAGGCGCCAGACCAGCCCAGCCAGCCGATCAGCCCCAGCGTACCGGGCAGCATGGCAAACTGGCCGAACGAACCGGCGGCGCTGGCGATACCCATGCCCATACTGCGTTTCTCGGCAGGCAAGGCCCGCCCGACGACGCCGAGGATCACGGAAAACGAAGTGCCGGACAGACCAATGCCGATCAGCAGGCCCGCGCTCAGGGACAGACTCAGCGGTGAATCCGCCATGCTCATGCACAGCAGGCCCACGGCATAGAGCACGCCGCCGACAAACACGACCTTGGCCGCGCCAAACCGATCAGCCAGGGCTCCGGCAAATGGCTGGGCCAACCCCCACATCAGGTTCTGCAGGGCGATGGAGAATGCGAAGACCTCACGGCCCCAGCCAAAATCCGCACTCATGGGCGCGAGAAACAGACCGAAGCCGTGCCGTGTTCCCAGGGAAAGCGCGAGGATCAATGCACTCCCGAGCAGTATCCAGCCACTGGTACGCCACACTGATGTCATTGTTTTGAAGCTCCCTGACCGGAAATGCGTGGATATGCCCGTAAATTAATAACGGCGAAATTACGCCTCAGTGCAAGAGCCTGTCAATCGGATATCAGCGGATGCTCAGAACAGCACCATCGCCAGCAGTACCACCACCTCGAGCAGCTCCAGCAAAGCGCCAGCGGTGTCGCCGGTGGTGCCACCCAGACGACGAATCATTACCTGACGCAACCACAGAAAGCAGGCCATCGAAGCCACCACAGCAGCCAGTCCCGACCAACCTGCGAACAACACACAGGCTACACCACTGACCAGCAGCACTCGACGCGCCGCGCCACGTGGCAAATGGTCCGCCAGCGCCTGCCCCAGACCACCGGCACGCACATAGGGCGTATTCAGAAACAGCCCCAGCATGGCGCTGCGTCCAATCAGCGGTGCCAGCAGCAGCGCGATGCTGTGATGACTTTCAATCAGCGCCAGAATGGCGGTGAATTTGAGCAGCAGCACCAGCACCAGCGTGACCACGGCAATCGGCCCGCTGCGCGGGTCTTTCATGATGGTCAGGGTTCGCTCGCGATCACCGAAACCGCCCAGCCAGGCATCGGCGCTGTCCGCCAGGCCGTCCAGATGCAGCCCCCCACTCAACAGCACCCAGGCGCAGAGCAGCAAGGCAGCGTGCAGCATCAAGGGCGCACCGGCCAGCAATGCATTCAGGCTCATTAATACGATGCCGAACAGCACGCCCACCAGAGGATAGAACAACAGCGAGCGTCCGGTTTCCTCAGGCTTCGGCATGCCGGGCAGGCGGATCGGAAAGCTGCCGAGAAATTGCAGGGCGATCCAGAAGGGCAGCATGTCAGGACTCCGTGAGAACGCCTTCAGCGGCAACATTGATCGATAACAGCGCGCCATGCCCAACGACCACCTGCAGCAGTTGCTCACGCGGCAGGCCACGCGCCTGGGCCAGCAACAGCCGCATCACGCCACCATGACTGACCAGCAGCACCCGCTCACCGGCGTACCTGTCATGCAGACGCTGCACCGCACTCAGAACGCGTGCCGAAAACTCGATCACCGGCTCGCCATTGGGCGGCGTGAAGGCATACGGATCGTTCCAGAACAGCCCCAGGCCTTCGGCATCCGTCTCCATCAGTTGCGCAGGGCTGTGGCCTTCCCAGTCACCGAAATGCAGTTCCTGCAGTCCAGATTCGAGCTCCATGGGCAGGGACAGTCGTGCGGCCAGCTCTTCGGAGAAGCGCGAGCAGCGCTGCAAGGGCGAACTGACGACTCGGTCCCAAGGCCCGGCTTCAGTGACGGCCGAGCGCATCTGCTGCCAACCCAGATCCGTCAGCGCATCGTCGATGCTGCCCCGCAGACCGCCGCCCTGCTCGGTCTCACCGTGACGCAGCAAATCCAGTCGCAGGGTCATGCCGGGCGATCCGATACGCTGGCTTCGGCAAAGGTCGACATGCCGTTGTGCAGCGCACAGGCCATGCGCACCAGTGGGACGGCCAGTGCGGCACCACTGCCCTCGCCCAGCCGCAGGCCGAGATCAAGCAACGGTTCGGCCTGAAGAATCTCCAGCACATGACGATGACCCGTTTCAGCGCCACGATGGCCGAACACCAGCCAGTTGCGACATGACGGGTTCAGGCGCACGGCCACCAGTGCCGCCACGCTGCAGATGAAACCGTCCACCAGCGCGACGATGCCTTCCTGCGCGCAGGCCAGATAAGCGCCCGTCAATGCGGCAATCTCGAAACCGCCGAGGCTGAACAGGCTGTGCAGTGGATCACCTGCGTGTTCAGCGTGCAGCTTCAAGGCACGCTCGATGACCCGAGTCTTGTGTTCGATACCTTCGGCGTTCAGCCCGGTGCCAGGGCCGACCAGCAGTTGCGCCGCGCACTCCAGCATGGAGCAGGCAACCGCACTGGCGGCGGTGGTATTACCGATGCCCATTTCGCCACCGATGAACAACTCGGTCCGTGATGCCTTGGCGCGCAGCACACTGTCACGTCCGGCCTGCAAAGCCGCCAACCCCTGGTCAGCCGTCATGGCCGGCCCCTGGGCGAAGTTGGCGGTGCCTGCGCCGAGGCGCAAATGCCGCACACCCGGCAGGTCCACCGGCAGAACAGTGCCCAGATCCACCACATCCAGCTGCGCCGAAAGCTGCTGCGCCAGCACACTGATTGCCGCGCCGCCATTGACGAAATTGTGCAGCATCTGGCCGGTAACGGCCTGCGGATAGGCCGAAACCCCCTCAGCGACCACGCCATGATCACCGGCAAAAATCGCGATCCACACTTGATCAGCTGCCGGACGCTCACGCCCCTGCAGACCGGCAAGCTGCACCGCCAGACGCTCCAGTTGCGCCAGCGAGCCGGCCGGTTTGGTCAGTTGTTGCTGACGGGCCAGCGCCGCTTCACGCATCGGCGCGTTGATGGCCTGTGCGGGTTCGAGCCACCAGGAGTTACTCATAGCGCAGTTCCTTTCAAAGTCAGGGGCAAGCCCGCCACGGTCAGCACTACGCGCTGGCAACGTTCGGCAAGGGCTTGATGCAGAAGGCCGGCTTCGTCGACATAGCGACGGGTCAGCTCGCCGAGCGGCACTACGCCAAGCCCGGTTTCGTTACTGACGAAAATGATTTCGCCTGGAAGCGCCGCCACGCAGTCGAGCAACGCATCACGCTCCTGCGCCAGACGTTCGGGACTGTCGAGCATCAGCAGGTTGGTCAGCCACAGGGTCAGGCAATCGACCAGCAGACAATGATCGGGCGCGGCGTTTTCTCGCAGCACGCGTGCCAGTTCGACCGGTTCCTCCACCAGTCCCCACTGCTCAGGGCGACGAGCACGATGGCTGGCGACGCGCTGGTTCATCTCGCCGTCCAGTGGCTGGCTGGTGGCGATGTAGGTCACGTTCAGACCGCACTCGGCCGCCAGTTTTTCGGCCAGTCGGCTCTTGCCGGAGCGCGCGCCCCCCAGGATCAGTTGCAGCATTTCAGTTCGTCTCCAGTCCGCACAGCTGACGCAGCAATGTGCCGTCCAGGTGCTTTTCCACCAGATCCGCCAGACGCTCGATGTCCCGCTCGCGCAGGGCGTGATAATCGACCTCCTGCACATCGCGAAGCCCGGCCCAGCGCAACAGAGCGCTGCACGCGGCAGGCGACTCGAACAGGCCGTGCAGGTACGTCCCGAGAATCTGCCCGTCGGCGCTCTGCGCACCATCGCAACGACCGTCGTCCAGCCGGACGGCAGCCTGTTCCAGCGCCGCACCCGTGGTGACACCGGCATGAATCTCGTAACCGCTGACCTCGGCATCTTCCAGCGTCAGACGGCCACGTACGTTACGCAGCTGTTTCTCGGATTCCAGCACCGTGCTCATCGCCAGCAGGCCAAGACCCGGGCTTGAACCCGCCGCGCCTTCCAGCCCCAGTGGGTCGTGCATCTGCTCGCCGAGCATCTGCAGCCCGCCGCAGATCCCCATCACCTTGCCGCCATAGCGCAGGTGTTTCCGGATGGCGTCTTCCCAACCATTGGCACGCAGGTACGCCAAGTCACTGCGCACGCTTTTCGAGCCGGGCAGGATAATCAGGTCGGCAGGCGGTATTGCCTGACCGGGGCCGACGAATTGCAGATTGACCTGCGGATGCAGGCGCAGCGGGTCGAAGTCAGTGTGGTTGCTGATGCGCGGCAAGACCGGCACCACCACATTCAGTACCTGCTCGACCTTGTCGGTCTGGCGCTGATCCAGACCGTCTTCGGCCTCAAGATGCAGGTCCATCACGTAAGGCAGCACGCCGACCACCGGCTTGCCGGTGCGCGCTTCCAGCCAGTCCAGGCCCGGTTGCAGCAAGGCGATGTCGCCGCGAAAACGGTTGATGATGAAGCCTTTGACCCGCGCCTGCTCGCTGGGCGATAGCAGTTCCAGGGTTCCGACCAGATGGGCGAAGACACCACCACGGTTGATGTCGGCGATCAACAGCACCGGGCAATCGACGGCTTCGGCGAAGCCCATGTTGGCAATGTCATTGGCTCGCAGGTTGATCTCCGCAGGCGAACCGGCGCCTTCGACCATGATCACTGGATAGTGGTGTCCCAGCCGCTCGTGAGACTCCAGCACCGCGCGCATGGCGATCTCTTTATAGCCGTGATACGCCACCGCATTCATGGTGGTGACAGCCCGGCCATGGATGATCACCTGCGCGCCGGTGTCGCTGTTGGGCTTGAGCAGCACCGGGTTCATGTCGGTGTGCGGCTGCAGATAACACGCCTGAGCCTGCACCGCCTGGGCGCGACCAATCTCGCCGCCGTCGGCGGTCACGGCACTGTTGAGCGCCATGTTCTGCGGTTTGAACGGGACCACCTTCACACCCTGTCGCGTCAACCAGCGGCACAGCGCGGTTACCAGCGTGCTTTTGCCGGCGTCGGATGTGGTGCCTTGTACCATCAGCGTGGCCATCAGGATTCCTTGCGGTATTCAAACAGAACAGTGTGCAGACGCCGCCAGTCGGCTTCGTCGCAGGGCAGCCCGAAACGCAGGCTGGAGACTTCAGGCGTCGGGCCTTCGAACAGGCGCAGCAACACCCCGCGTCGGGCGCAGAATTCATGGATGGCCCGCGCTTCAGGCGTGACCAGCCATTGAAACAGTGCACAGCCGCCTTGTGGGGCAAGTCCGTACAGCTCGAGCAGAGCCACCAGACGGTCGCGCGCCTGATCGGTGCGCACGCGCTGCTGTGCCTGCCATTCGCGGTCATTCAGACACGCCTGCCCCAGAATCCGCGTCGGACCGCTGACCGACCACGGGCCGATTTCCTGCGCCAGTAACCTGAGCAGCGCGGGTTCGGCCAGCACGAAGCCAAGCCTGACCCCGGCCAATCCGAAAAACTTGCCGAACGAGCGCAGCACGACCAGTCCGATACGCCAGGTTTCAGCTGCCAGGCTCAGCTGAGGCGTGTTATCCATGAAGGCCTCGTCCACCACCAGCCAGCCGCCCCGCTCTGCCAGCCGCGCATGCCATTCCAGCAGGCGCTCGGCGCTCAGATGCAAACCGGTCGGGTTGTTGGGGTTGACCACCACCAGTACATCAAGGCTGTCGAGGAAGTAATCCACTTCGTGCTCGCCGACCTCACGCACCACATAACCCTGCTTGCGCCAGGCATGCGCATGTTCGGCGTAGCACGGCGACAGCACGCCCACCCGACCCGCACTGCGCACTCGCGGCAGCGCCTGGATCGCCGCCTGCGAACCCGCAACAGGCAACACCTGTGACACGCCGTAATAGGCACAGGCGGCAGTCTCCAGACCATCATCGTTCTCGGGCAGGCGCGCCCAGGCACGCAAAGGAATGTCCGGTACCGGCGCGGACCACGGCGCGATGCCGGTGGACAGGTCCAGCCAGTCGGCCTGATTGATGCCATAGTGCTGCGCCGCAGCGCGCAGTCGTCCGCCGTGCTCAAGCATAGAATGCTGTCCCGACGCACAGCACCAGCAACCAGAGCCACACGCCGCGCTGCACCAGTTCCCAGCCACGGTCGATGGAGTCGGCATCAGCGGGTGCGCCTTCGCCCAATTGCGGACGCTGATGCAGCTCGCCGTGATAGATCGCCGCGCCACCCAATTCGACGCCCAGCGCGCCAGCACCGGCCGCCATCACCGGACCTGCATTGGGACTGTCCCAGGTCGGTCCCTGAGTGCGCCAGCATCGAAGTGCCAAACGGGTTTTGCCCAGCAGCGCGTAGGTCAGCGCCACCAGGCGTGCAGGAATATAGTTAAGCAGGTCATCGATCTTCGCCGCCGCCCAGCCGAAACGCTCGAAACGTTCGTTACGATAGCCCCACATGGCATCCAGCGTATTGCTCAGGCGATAGAGCACCACGCCTGGAACACCGGCCACGACAAACCAGAACAGCGCAGCAAATATTGCATCGCTGCCGTTTTCCAGCACCGACTCGGTGGCCGCGCGGGCGACTTCGGTCGCATCCAGTTCGCTGGTCTGGCGGCTGACCAGATAGCCGACGCGACGACGCGCCTCTTCCAGATCATCGCTGCGCAATGCCTGGGCCACCGGCTGCACATGCTCACCGAGGCTGCGCATGCCCAGCGCGCAATACAGCGCCAGAATCTCCACCAGCCAGCCCACGAACGGTGCCCAGCTCAGCAGCGTGGCCAGCAGTGTCAGCGGGATCACCGCCACGAACCAGGCCGTGACGCCATGGCTGCGCCAGCCCCGGCCGCCGCTGTTGAAGCGCTGCTCCAGACGATTGGCAAAGCGCCCGAACGCCACCAGCGGATGAGAGCGTTTCGGCTCGCCGAGCAGCGCATCCAGCGCAACTCCGGCCACGCTCAACAGCGCCACACTCATTGACTCACTCCCCATTGATTCTCATACAGCAGTTCACTCAGCGGACGCGCCTGCGCCCAGCCTTCCAGCACCAGCATGGGTGCGGGATAGAATTCCTTTACCGGGCCCAGGCAGAGAATCGCCAGCGGCTTTGCGCCTTCCGGCATCGCCAACAGATCGGCCAGTGCGTCAGGGTCGAACAGCGACACCCAGCCCATGCCCAGCCCTTCGGCGCGTGCAGCCAGCCACAGGTTCTGAATCGCGCAGGACAACGACGCCATGTCCATTTCCGGCAGGGTGCGACGACCAAAGATGTGCTGCTCGCGACCTTCCATCAGCGCGGCAACCAGCACCTCGGCGCAGTCGTTGATGCCTTCGACCTTAAGCTTCATGAACTCGTCGGTCCGCTCGCCCAGTGCCTCGGCCGTGCGGACCCGCTCTTCTTCGACCTGCGCCTGCATCCTGACGCGCAGCGCCGGGTCGCTGATCCGAATGAACCGCCAGGGCTGCATCAGGCCAACGCTGGGTGCCTGGTGTGCAGCCTCCAGCAAACGGGCGAGCAGTTCGGGCGCCACGCTGCCACCGACGAAGTGCCGCATGTCGCGGCGCTCGGCAATGGCGCGGTACACCGCTGCCCGCTCTTCATCATTGAACGCATGTTCGGTCATGGCTTGAACAGGGCCGCAATCGCCTGGGGACAGGACGGAAAATAGAAATGGATGTAGGAAGCAGTCAGGCGACCCTCGCGATAAACCGCTTCCGCCCCGCGCCCGCCGTTGGGGCTGACGCCTCGGCCAATCGGCTGCAGTTCGGTGGTGGTCAGCGAATGGTGATAGGTGTGACCGCGCAACTCGCCTTCCGGCATCTCGACCGCCTGCAACGCCAGCGCCGCCAGCCGTTTCTGCATGGCCGCTTCGCCCGCCAGCAGGCCAACCAGTTCAGCGCGCACGCCTTCAACATCGGTCAGGGCTTCCAGCAGATACAGCATGCCGCCGCATTCGGCCAGCGTGGGTTTGCCGGCCGCATGGTGCGCGCGGATGTCGGCCAGCATCGTGGTGTTGGCAGACAGTTCGACGTGATGCAACTCGGGATAGCCGCCGGGCAAGTACAGGCTGTCTGCTTCAGGCAGATGGCTGTCGCGGATCGGTGAGAAGAAGCTCAGTTCCGCGCCCATGTTGCGCAGCAGATCGAGACTCGCGCCGTAGGTGAACGCAAACGCTCCATCGCGAGCCACGGCAATCCGCACCCCGTCCAGCCAGCGCTCGACATGAACCGGTTCTGGCGCAGTGAACGTGACCGCAGGCGGCAAGGCCACCTCGCAGGTGGTGGCCAGGGCCGCAGCGGCCATGTCCAGACGCAGGTCCAGGTCGTTGAGTTCGTCGGCCTGCACCAGCCCCAAATGGCGACTGGGCAGTTCGAAGCCGGTTTCACGAGACAGCGCGCCATACCAGCGCAGGCCTTCGGTCAGGCTGTTTTCCAGCAACTGCGCATGACGCACGGTGCCCACGCGGTTGGCCAGCACGCCGGCAAACGGCAGGTCAGGCTGATAGCGCGCCAGCCCCAGCGCCAGAGCACCGAAGGTCTGGGCCATCGCCGTGCCGTCAATCACGCCGAGGACCGGTACGCCGAAGTGGCGCGCCAGATCAGCACTGGACGGCGTGCCGTCGAACAAGCCCATCACGCCTTCGATCAGGATCAGGTCCGCGTCTTCGGCGGCTTCCCACAGAAGGCGACGGCTCTCGTCGGCGCCGACCATCCACAGGTCCAGCTGAAACACCGGCGCCCCGCTCGCCCGCTCGAGAATCATCGGATCGAGAAAGTCCGGGCCACACTTGAAGACCCGTACCTTGCGCCCCTGATTACGGTGCAGGCGTGCCAGTGCTGCGGTGACGGTGGTCTTGCCCTGACCGGAGGCCGGTGCAGCGATCAGTACTGCCGGGCAATCCCTGGGGCTTCTCATGACCGGATGCTCATAACGGAATGGCTCACAGTTCGATACCTTTCTGCGCCCGGATGCCGGACTGGAATGCATGTTTGACCACGCCGATATCCGAGACGGTATCCGCGAGGTCGATCAATTCGGGTTTTGCGCCACGGCCGGTCACCACCACATGCTGCATGGGCGGACGGGCCTGCAGATCGGTCAAAACCTGCTCAAGGTCCAGATAGCCGTGCTTGAGAGCGATGTTCAGTTCGTCGAGCACCACCAGACCGATAGCCGGGTCGCGCAGCATTTCCAGACTCACGGCCCAGGCAGCCTCGGCGGCCGCGATATCGCGCTGACGATCCTGGGTTTCCCAAGTGAAGCCCTCGCCCATCACGTGATAGCGCACCTGCTCGGGGAAGCGGCGGAAAAACATTTCCTCGCCTGTGCTGTTGCGCCCCTTGATGAACTGCACCACGCCGCACTGCATGCCATGGCCCATGGCCCGCGCAAGCATGCCGAACGCCGAGCTGCTCTTGCCCTTGCCATTGCCGGACAACACCAGCAACAGGCCGCATTCATTGGGCGAGCTGGCGATACGTTCGTCCATCACGGCTTTCTTGCGCTGCATGCGCGCCAGATGGCGTTCGTCGCGTTCGGGGGATTCGTTCATCTCGGCTCTCCGCTCGGGGGGTCGCGAAAGCAGACGGAAGGACAGCACTGAACAGCACGGCAACGCCCTGCACAGAGCATCACCCTCCGTGATGCAATTGAGTATTTCAGGCCGGTCTCCGGGCTCATGAGCGGGTCATCCGGGCTGCACGCCTTCCCGCGTCGAAACGCAGTGGCACGATGCACAGCCTTGACTCATTTACCGTTGCGGGGGCAGCGCCGGAATCGGATCGTCAGACCCTCACCGGCTTCCCTGTTTCACCCTGCCAATCGGGAGGATTGCAGAGCACCTGAAACAAACCGCGAAGGGTAGAGGGTTGGGGGTGGAGCGTCAATCGACACCGCAGTACACAGGGCATAAAGGCCATTCACTTGCATGACGCCGCCGGATGGTGGCTCGCAATTGAACCTCGGCGGTCAGGGTGTCTCTATCCCTTACTGGACCAAGCCTTTGTCGATGGAGATTCACGATGTTCAAAATCAGACCACAGTACGCTGTACTGCTTCTGCTCGCAGGCGGCCTCGCGGCGTGCGGCGAGTCTTCGACCTTGCAGGTCTCGGATGGAACAGGGCCTTCTCCAAAACTGCCGGAGCCGAACAAGACGCTGATTCCGACGGTCAACATCGCCCCGGCCATCGGCTGGGAAAAGGACGCAAAACCGGTGGCCGCGCCAGGCATCCAGGTTGGCGCCTTCGCTGAACATCTGGATCACCCGCGCTGGCTGTACGTGCTGCCCAACGGCGACGTACTGGTCGCGGAAACCAACTCACCGGCCAAGCCGGATGACGGCAAAGGCATCCGTGGCTGGGTCATGGAGAAGGTCATGGGCCGCGCCGGTGCGGGCGTACCGAGCGCCAACCGCATTACCCTGCTGCGCGACACGAACAACGACGGCGTGGCCGAAACCCGCAGCGTCTTTCTGCAGAACCTCAATTCGCCGTTCGGCATGACGCTGGTGGGCAACAAGCTGTACGTGGCCGACACCGACCGCCTGATCAGTTTCCCGTATGAAAACGGCCAGACCTCGATCAGCGCCCAGCCGACCAAAGTGGTCGACCTGCCGGGCGGCACGCTGAATCACCACTGGACCAAGAACGTCATCGCCAGCAAGGACGGCAGCAAGCTGTACGTGACGGTCGGCTCCAACAGTAACGTGGCCGAGAACGGCATGGACAAGGAGGAAGGCCGTGCGGCGATCTGGGAAGTGGACGCTGCCACCGGCAATCACCGCATCTTCGCCTCGGGGCTGCGCAACCCCAACGGGATGGATTGGGAGCCAACCACTGGAAAACTGTGGACAGCCGTCAACGAGCGTGACGAGATCGGCAGCGATCTGGTGCCCGATTACGTGACCTCGGTGCAGGACGGCGGCTTCTATGGCTGGCCTTACAGTTACTACGGCCAGCACGTGGACGAGCGCGTCAAACCGCAGAACCCGGCACTGGTCGCCAAGGCCATCGCCCCCGATTATGCGGTCGGCCCGCACACAGCATCACTGGGGCTGGTCTTCGCCGACGGCAAGACGCTGGCAGCGCCGTTCAACGAAGGCCTGTTCATCGGCCAGCATGGTTCGTGGAACCGCAAACCGCACAGTGGTTATAAGGTGGTGTTCGTGCCCTTCAGCGGCGGCAAACCCAACGGCGCGCCTGTCGACGTGCTGACCGGCTTCCTCAACAGCGACGAAAAGGCCATGGGCCGTCCGGTAGGCGTGGTCAATGACCATCGCGGCGGATTGCTGGTGGCGGATGATGTGGGCAACAAGATCTGGCGCGTGACGTCGGCGAAGGCGGCTCAATAATGCAGTGACGCTCAGAGCCGGACGCGGAGCGTCCTGAGAGGCATTCCCACGCAGAGCATGGGAACGATCATGGTCTCAAGCACACTGATCGTGCCCATCGCTCCGCGTGGGCATGCCGCCCGTGACGCTCTGCGTCACAAATGGCACAGACTGCGGACTCAGTGAGCCGAGCGCATGACGTCGAAAACGCTGGAGCTTGGGCACACATCTGCGCCACATTCGAGAGCGGACGCGGAGCGTCCTGGGAGGCATTCCCACGCAGAGCGTAGGAACGATCATGGTCTCAAGCACACTGATCGTGCCCATCGCTCCGCGTGGGCATGCCGCCCGTGACGCTCTGCGTCACAAATGGCACAGACTGCGGACTCAGTGAGTCGAGCGCATGACGTCGAAAACGCTGGAGCTTGGGCACACATCTGCGCCACATTCGAGAGCGGACGCGGAGCGTCCTGGGAGGCATTCCCACGCAGAGCGTAGGAACGATCACCACTTACTGAATGAACGTGGCTTTTCCCACAATCCGCTGTTATCTGCACAACAGCGGCAGAAGCTTGCGGCATCAGCGATCAAGGACGATTCTGTGCCAGGTCCGACGGCTGAATCACGCGCTTGGCGTTGAGGTAGGCTTTCTGCCAATACGGCTTGTCGAGGCTGTCGAGTTTGACCGTGCCGCCGGTCGCTGGGGCATGTACGAAGCGGCCTTCGCCGACGTAGATCCCTGCATGGGAAACCTGCGAGCCGCCCGAGGTGGCGAAGAACACCAGATCCCCTGACTGCAGCTGTTCACGGCGCACATTCGGCGCGCCCATCACCACCATGTCACGCGTGGAGCGCGGCAGGGAAATCCCCGCAGCGTCGCGGTACACATAGCCGATCAGGCCACTGCAATCGAAACCCGAATCCGGCGTGTTGCCACCCCAACGATAGGGCGTGCCGACCAGCCCCAATGCGCGAAACAGCACATCTTCGGCGGCCTGGGAAAGAATCTGGGGGGGAGCAGTTACCACCGGACGCTGAACGATCCGGGGCTGGGGAGGCGGCGGTGCGCTGGCGCAGGCGCCAAGCAACGCGGCAATAGAGATAACCATCAGGCGCAAAGCAATCGACATAACCACAACAACCTGATCCGGATGCGGCTTACGCTGCCGAGAAGCTCAAAAACGAAAACAGGCCATCGGCCTGTCTGCGTTTTCCATATTTCATTTACTTACGGCGTTTTACTGCGGTCTTGACTGTAGTCGATGTCATCGCCGTTGTCTGCGTGGCAACTGCTGGCGTCTTCACGGCTACGGCACCGGGTGCCATTGCCAGAGGACGCTTGGCTTCGATAAAGGTCTTGCTCCAGTAAGCGTCATCGAGGCTGTCGATGCGTACACCACCGCTGCGGCGGCTGCTGGAGTGGATGAACTGATCGTTACCGGCGTAGATCGCTGCGTGGCTGACGCGACCACGGCCGCGTGTGCTGAAGAACAGCAGATCACCCGGCTTGAGGTTGTTGCGCGAGACCAGAGGCGCATCGACGTTGATCATTTCACGCGTCGAGCGCGGCAGGTTCATGCCAGCCTCTTCGCGGAACAGGAAACCGATGAAGCCGCTGCAATCGAAACCCGAACGGGTCGAAGTGCCGCCGAACTGGTAACGCGTACCGATCAGGGCCTTGCCACGTTCAAGGATGCTGTCGGCCAGAACCGGCAGTTTGTAGGATTGGTTGTCAGCAAACTGGGCCAGTTCGTCTTCAGTGGCCATCTCGTCCTGCAGGGCGGCGGCATCGGCGCGGCGGGCAGCGGACTGGGCGGTGACGGTGTTCTGATAACGAGGCGCTTGCTGAGCCTGTTCTTGCTGAGAAACCGGCATATTGGCCGAGCAACCGAACAGGAATGTGACGAGTGCGAGGGGCACGAGGGGTGCGAAGCGAACAACTAGCATGGGCACGACCGTGGCTGAACTGTTAAGAAGGCGAGACTATGCCTTCTATCCAAGTCATTTGCAAATTCAATCGAACTAAATGTGACTTATGAGTTTTTCCATGACATGTGCCGCCCGGCACTTCAAAAACACGTCCATTTGCGCGCTGTGATCGGTCGCCTCAGGATTGATTTCTGCCGTAAAACCCCCGGAAACTCTGGTCCTGATCACCGGCTCATGAATATAGGGGAAGCTTGCGGTGGTGCCGATGGTCAGCACCGCGTCATAGCCTATAGCCAGTTGTTCATACAGTGTTTCCAGGGCCTGTTCCGGGAGCATTTCCTGAAAAAGAACGACGGACGGTCGCAGAACGCCACTACAGATTGAGCACAAAGGTGGCATCGGTCGCTGCAGATGCTCACTCAGCTGGGGATCTTCTGCGCCACAGGACTGACAGAACAGCGGCGCCATCTGACCGTGAATCTCGATCAGGCGCTCAGGCGGACTGCCTGCAGCGCTATGATAACCATCGACATTCTGGGTCAGCACCCAGCACTCGGGCTTGATGCGCTGCAACTGAGCGATCGCGTAATGCGCAGAATTGGGCTGCCCGCCCAGACAGGCCTTGCCCAGTTGAGCGATGTATTTCCAGCACAGTTCGGGATCACGTCGCAGCATCGGACCGGACAACGCGACCTCAAT
Source organism: Pseudomonas viridiflava (assembly GCF_900184295.1). Classification (NCBI taxonomy): domain Bacteria; kingdom Pseudomonadati; phylum Pseudomonadota; class Gammaproteobacteria; order Pseudomonadales; family Pseudomonadaceae; genus Pseudomonas; species Pseudomonas viridiflava. Next base: position 1,613,395 of record NZ_LT855380.1, on the reverse strand, counting down.
CGGCAGGCCGTCATCGGTTCGGCCGTTATAGAGTCCGCCTATACCTCGGTAAGTCGGCAATCCCGAATCCGCAGACAGTCCGGCACCGGTAATGATCAGAATTCGTCTGGCGTGGCGCAGTGCAGCCGCCGTTTGCAAGATCAGCGCGTCGTCTACCACCCCAGCGTCTCTTTAAGGAAGGGAATGGTCAGCTTGCGCTTCTCCTGCAGGGACGCCTGATCGAGGCGCTCCAGCAATTCGAACAACGCACTCATGCTGCGGGTGCCGCGAGTGAGGATGAAATGCCCGACTTCGTCGGTGAGGTGCAGACCGCGTCGCGAAGCACGCAGTTGCAGGGCGCGCAGTTTGTCCTCATCAGACAGGCCGCGCATCTGGAACACCAGCGCCATGGTCAGACGGGATTTGAGGTCCGGCAGCTTGACCGGCAGTTCGCGGGGCGACTTGGACGCCGCAATCAGCAGCCGCCGTCCGCTGTCACGCAGACGGTTGAACAGATGAAACAGGGCTTCTTCCCACTCCGGCTTGCCAACCACGGCCTGCAGGTCGTCCAGACACACCAGCTCGTACTGTTCGAGATGGTCGAACAGTTCGATACCTTCATCAATGACTTCGGCCAAGGGCAGATAGACCGCAGGTTCACCCATCTGCTCGAAGCGCAGGCAGGCCGCCTGCAACAGATGCGTACGCCCTACCCCGTCCTTGCCCCACAGATAGATGAGGCTTTCCGTCCAACCGGCGTCGGCTTCGCACAGCCGCTCGACATAGCCGAGTGCAGCGGCATTGGCGCCTGGATAGTAATTGACGAAAGTGGCGTCATCACGCAGACGCACACTCAGGGGCAGCTGAATCGGTTTCATGCTGACGAACGGTTCATGCGAACCGCCAAGGGCCTCTGTGTAAAGTGCGCAAAGTTTATACCCGTGACGCTGGTCGCACAATGCGACAGACCCCAAGCAAAATCAAAGGGTTGCGACAGGCTGTGTAAAGCAATGAGGCGTTTGAGGTATCTGCGACCCTTTCACGGACCTGGCCTGCGTCCGTGAAAGGGTCGCTTGATCAGCGGCTGGGAGGGCCTACAGATCAGGGTCTTCGGCCCCGGCGTAGATCTGCGAGTCCTTGTAGACATCATGAACGTGGCGCACCAGCACCATGATCACCGCCGCCACCGGCAAGGCCAGCAGAATGCCGGTGAAACCGAACAACTCGCCGCCGGCAAGGATCGCAAAGATCACCGCCACCGGGTGCAGGCCGATGCGGTCACCCACCAGCAAAGGCGTGAGCACCATGCCTTCCAGCGCCTGACCGATCATGAACACCGCAACGATGCCCATCATCGGGTACAGATCGCCGCCGAACTGGAACAGGCCCGCCACCAGCGCCGAGCCGATGCCGATCACGAAGCCCATATAGGGCACGATGGCAGCCAGACCCGCGATCACGCCGATCAACAGCCCCAGCTCCAGACCGACCAGCATCAGACCGCTCGCATAGATAACGCCGAGGCCGACCATGACCAGCAACTGGCCGCGAATGAACGCACCCAGCACTTCATGACACTCACCCGCCAGCTTAACGATCTGCCCCTCGCGGTGGCGAGGCAGCAGGCCGCGAATCTTGCCCATCATCACGTCCCAGTCACGCAGCAGGTAGAAGCACACCACCGGGATCAGCACCAGATTGGTCAGCCAGCCGATCAGCGCCAGGCTTGATGCCGTGGCCTGCGACAGCACGATGGACACGATGTCGCCCGCCTGCCCCATGTGCTCGGACAACGCAGCCTTGATCTTGTCGAACTTCCAGAAGCCGTCGGACAGTCCGAACTTGGCCTGCACCCACGGCAACGCCGAGTGCTGCAGCCAGTCGAGCATCTGTGGCGCCAGCTCGTACAGGCGGTACAGCTGCTTGGCGAGCATCGGGACCAGCACCAGCAGCAAGGCCATCAGCACCAGCGTGAACAGGCCGAACACCGCCACGACACTCAACGTGCGTGACAGGCCCGCCCGCTCCAGACGATCCACCAGTGGATCGCCCATGTAGGCCAGCAGCAGTGCCACCAGAAACGGGGTGAGGATCGTGTGCAGCAACACCACGAATGCGACCAGCAGGGCCAACCCGCCAATCCAGAACCAACGTCGCGTATCAGTCATCAATGTCTCTCAACCCAGGGGAAAAGTACGCTTGCCGCATTACCAGCGGAAATACAATTGTGGCGCGGACGCCGGAACAATCATTGGAGCTGGCGCAGCGACAGGCGCTGACGCATCGACCGGAGCCGCAGGTGCAGGCGGTACAGCCGCTGCCGCCTCGCTCGCCGGTACTTCCTGAAGTTTAGTCAGTGACATCTGCGAACGAAGCTGATCGGCGCTGCCGTTGACTTCGAAGGTCACGCGATCTCCTTCGACCAGCGTCACACGCACGCCGAAAGGATCGAGCAACTGCAACAGTTGCGCATAACGTTCAAGGTTCATGCCCTGAACCTGCATGAGCAGGCCGGTGGACGCGCCCGGCTTGGCGACGAAGCGCGGTGCCAGGCGCTGGCTCACCGACAGCAATACGGCGTCAGCCAGAGCGTCGGACGTGGCGCCGGTAGCGGTGCCCTGCTCACGCTGCTCGCCCAGCCACAGATTCCATTTGCCTTGCCATTGCCCGGCGTCCTCTTTGGCATGAACCGCCAGGATCGCATCAGCGCCATAACGCTCGGAGGCTTCCTTGAGCGGCGCGGCATCAGTGCCTTCAAGGGTCTTGGCGGTGCCGATGCCCTGCTCGCTCAGGTCAGCCAACGGCAGACGCAACGGCAGGCCACGGTGCTGCGCGGCGCGGCGCAAAGGCTCGGCAGCTGCCTGACCGTCGCCGACCAGATTGGAACCTTCGACCGAGTCATTCAGCCACCAGCCCAGAATCGACGGGCGATTGCTGCCCCAGATGGGCAAGCCGGCCTGACGCAAGGCGCGGTCTGTGGTCGCCGGATCGAAATCAACAAGCAGGGTCTCGGGCGGACCCGCTTCGTAACCGTACTGGCTGATGATCTGCTGTGGATCCTTGCGCAAGGCGGCAAGCGCCGAACCCTGAGCGGCCTTGGTGTCGCCGGTCAGGCGCAGCACCAGGGTTTCGACGGCCGCCTGAGTGGCGCGTGTACGCTCATCGGGCGACTGGCCGTTGACCGGCTCGCGGACCTGATAAAGGTTGTTCACTGTTTCAGCAAGGGTCGGCAGGCTGAACAGGGACAGACAGCCGATGAGAAGAATTCTGGAAAAACGCATGGACAGTTCCCGAACGGAAAAAAGGTAAAGAAAGAGCAGTTTCAGGAGGTGGATTCATTGGACGGACAGGCTTGAGACAGCGCTTTGCCACCAATCATTCACTACCCGCCTAAAGTACACCCTAAACATCTGGAGTCGAAGTCGACCCAGGCAAGGCTGTGAGGTTTATTTAGTAGAACCTCCTCCTACCGTCGGCGCAAGGATGGCCCCACGAGGGCAAGCCTGATAAAATCGCGCGCCTTCGCAGACCGGCAATCGCGATGGCCCAACATAGCACTGCGCGACAGCACTTTGCTGAACGGGTCCCACCGCAGCGGTCGATACCTCCGAATCCCCCCTAAAGGCCTGGATTTTTTATGAGCAAGCAACCCTCCCTGAGCTACAAAGACGCCGGTGTAGACATCGACGCCGGTGAAGCATTGGTCGAACGCATCAAGAGCGTCGCCAAGCGCACCAAGCGTCCGGAAGTCATGGGCGGCCTGGGAGGTTTCGGCGCCCTCTGCGAAATCCCGGCTGGTTACAAGCAACCGGTTCTGGTCTCCGGCACCGATGGCGTGGGCACCAAGCTGCGTCTGGCACTGAACCTGAACAAGCACGACAGCATCGGCATCGATCTGGTGGCCATGTGCGTCAACGATCTGGTGGTCTGTGGCGCAGAGCCGCTGTTCTTCCTGGACTACTACGCCACCGGCAAGCTGAACGTCGAGACCGCAACCCAGGTCGTGACCGGCATCGGCGCAGGCTGCGAACTGGCCGGTTGCTCGCTGGTCGGCGGCGAAACCGCTGAAATGCCAGGCATGTACGAAGGCGAAGATTACGACCTGGCTGGCTTCTGCGTCGGCGTGGTCGAGAAAGCTGAAATCATTGACGGTTCCAAGGTTGCCGCGGGCGATGCCCTGCTGGCACTGCCGTCCTCCGGCCCACACTCCAACGGTTACTCGCTGATCCGCAAGATCATCGAAGTGGCCGGTGCCGACATCGAAAACATCCAGCTGGACGGCAAGCCGCTGACCGAGCTGCTGATGGCGCCGACCCGCATCTACGTCAAGCCGCTGCTCAAGCTCATCAAGGAAACCGGTGCCGTCAAGGCCATGGCCCACATCACCGGTGGCGGTCTGCTGGACAACATCCCGCGCGTTCTGCCACAGGGCGCCCAGGCCGTGGTAGACGTCGCCAGCTGGCAGCGTCCGGCCGTGTTCGACTGGCTGCAGCAGCAAGGCAACGTCGAAGAAAACGAAATGCACCGCGTACTGAACTGCGGTGTGGGCATGGTGATCTGCGTGGCTCAGGAGCACGTCGAGACCGCGCTGAACGTACTGCGTGAAGCGGGCGAACAGCCTTGGGTGATCGGCCAGATCGCCACCGCCGCCGAAGGTGCTGCACAAGTCGAGCTGAAAAACCTCAAGGCGCATTGATGTCAGCCATCTGCAATGTCGTGGTGCTGCTGTCCGGCACCGGCGGCAACCTGCAAGCGATGATCGACAGTTTCAAGGACGGGGCCAGCCCCGTCCGCATCCGCGCTGTCATCTCCAACCGTGACGATGCCTTCGGTCTGCAACGTGCCAGAGACGCAGGCATCGAAGCCTGCGTGCTGGACCACAAGGGGTACGAAGGTCGCGAAGCCTTCGACGCCGCGCTGGTCGAGCTGATCGATACCTTTCAGCCCGATCTGGTGGTACTGGCCGGATTCATGCGCATACTGAGCGCTGACTTCGTCAGGCACTATCAGGGCCGTCTGCTCAACATCCACCCTTCCCTGCTGCCGCGCTACAAAGGTTTGCACACCCATAAACGGGCGCTGGAGGCCGGCGACACCGAGCATGGGTGCAGCGTGCACTTCGTCACCGAGGAACTCGATGGCGGACCGCTGGTCGTACAGGCAGTTATTTCGGTACAGTTACAGGACACACCCGCCACGCTCGCGCAGCGGGTGCATGTTGAAGAACACTGTATCTACCCGCTGGCAATACGCTGGTTCGCCGAGGGCCGATTGAGCCTGGGCGAAGAAGGCGCGTTACTGGATGGCCAGCCACTCCCGGCCACCGGCCATTTGATTCGACACTAGGAGATATTATGCGTCGCGCTCTGCTCTTCGCTTTCGCTCTGCTTGCCATCCCTGCTGTACAGGCCGCAGACCTTCAACCCTTCTCCGCCAGCTACACCGCCGACTGGAAACAGCTGCCCATGAGCGGCACGGCTGAACGCAGCCTGGAAGCCGGGCCGAACGGCACCTGGACCCTGAATTTCAAAGCGTCGATGATGATCGCCAGCCTGTCCGAAGTCAGCACGCTGAAAGTCGACAAGGACACCCTGCTGCCACAGACCTACAGCTTCGAGCGTAGCGGTCTGGGCAAATCCAAGAAGGTCGATCTGGCTTTCGACTGGAACACCAAGTTCGTCACCGGCACCGACCGCGGCGACGCGATCAAGCTGCCGCTCAACCGTGGCATCCTCGACAAGTCCACCTACCAGCTCGCCCTGCAGCATGACGTGGCCGAGGGCAAGAAAAGCATGAGCTATCAGGTGGTCGATGGCGACGAAGTCGATACCTACGACTTCCGCGTGCTGGGTTCGGAGAAGGTCGACACCAAGGCCGGTCAGGTCGACGCCATCAAGGTCGAGCGCGTGCGCGACCCGACTCAAAGCAAACGCATCACCGTACTGTGGTTCGCCAAGGACTGGGACTACCTGCTGGTCCGCCTGCAACAGGTCGAAACCGACGGCAAGGAATACAACATCATGCTGCAGGACGGTACAGTCAACGGCAAGGCTGTCAAAGGCAGCTGATTCACCTGACTGTTAGCAGTACAAAGCCCCGATTGATGCGGGGCTTTTTATTGCCTGTCGTTCAGCACCGATCAGTACTGTCTCACGCTGATCGTTCCTCACGCTCTGCGCTCATCGTTATACACAAGTCCGCAAGACGCGCAAAACGGAGCTAAAACGTAAGTATCCGGCAGAATGCATTCCCTGTGGGAGGCGCCACCACGTCTTCGACGTAGCGCTGTCGCGCAGCAAACTTGGTGGGAGCGGACTTGTCCGCGAATGCAGGGTTTCAGTTACCGCATATGCGTGGGATGTACCGGCCTTTTCGCGGACAAACGGAACGCCGCCCGGTCCGCTCCCACAAATCGCGTTTCTTCAGTGACTTACAGGTTGTTTGATAAGAGGCGGCTTGCCGGCGATGGCGTCACTTCAGTCGCTGATAGATCGCTTCAGAAAAAGCATCGCCGGCAAGCCGCCTCCCACAGTCCGTGGTCGCAGCAAGACTCGGGTATAACGCTGAGCGCAAGCATGGGCATGATCGGCGTGCTTGAGATCACGCTGATCGTTCCTACTCCGCGCTCATCGTTATACATAAGTCCGCCTTAACACTGATCGTGCCCATCGCTCCGCGTGGGCATGCCTCCCGTGACGCTCTGCGTCACAAATGGCACAGATTGCGGACTCAGTGAGCCGAGCGCCCGGCTCAGGTCACCTTTGCGCCCTTACGGCGCGCTACTTTGAGGGACCAAAGTAGCCAAAGTCCTTCGCTCCGGTTCCGGCCCCGGCTACGCCGGGGTTCCTTCGTCCTGACACTGATTCGGGGGTCGCTGCAAATGGGCCATCCATGGCCCAGTGCAGCTCAATCGGCATCCATGCCGATTGCCCCCCGAATCAGCGCCAGGACTCAGCCTTCACCCACGTCGCAATCGGCGGTGTCCGCACTATCGCGCAAAAAAGCACGGCAGTGCTGCTGTCTCACTGGAGAGCCAGGTGACTTGTGTATAACGATGAGCGCTCTGCGTGGGAATGCCTCTCGGGACGCTCCGCGTCCGCACCAGCAGACAACACCGTTTGTGGCAGTTGTACCCGCCACCGGGACACATGAAAAATCCTTCATTTAATCAATACTTGGCCGCAGCCCGCGTGTTTCTAGGGCTGCAGCGCAGCGGTTAATTTCTGACCGACCCGGAACCTGAACGGGCTATTTACTTAGCCTGCTAACGGATCCTATAAAAGAGTCCTGCGACACATCGCCGCAGTATCCAGAGGCCTAACCATCAAGGCTGCCAAAGTCAGGAGCTAACACTATGACTGTCAGAGTTACTGAACGCGACGACGCCCACCTCTCTCACGAAGCCGTTGCCGACGGCATTCAGATCTGGGACGTGCATCAACAGGATCAACTGGTCGGCATGTTTCACATAGAATCCGAAGCCTATCAGTATAAAGAAGAGCTGGAAGCGCTGGAAAGCCAGGGCAACCATTGACCGCAATTTCAGAATCGTAAAATGACAAAACCCGCTCAAGGCGGGTTTTGTCATGCTGGCGAAGAGGCTTACCACATCAGGTCGTCAGGCACCTGATAGGCCGCGTACGGGTCGTCCACATCCGGCGCTTCGGTCGGGGTGTTGAGCAACACAATGCGGCGTGGATCGCGCTCCTGGATCTTCAGCGCTGCTTCACGCGGAATGATCTCGTAACCGCCACCGTGGTGGACGATGGCCAGCGAGCCGCTGCTGAGTTTGTTTCGCACCAGCGCGTTGACCGAGATGCGCTTGACCTTCTTGTCATCGACGAAGTTGTAGTAATCCTCGGTAGTCAGCTTGGGCAGACGCGAGGCCTCGATCAGTTGCTTGACCTGAGCGGCACGGGCCTTCTGCTCGACCTTCTCCTGCTGCTGACGATTGAGTTCCTGATCGCGCTTGACCTTCTCGGCCAGCGCTTCCTGAGCCGCGCGCTTCTGCAAGTCATCGACCTGAGCCTGGCCCTTGTGCACCAGACGCTGCTCTTTCTGCTTTTCCTTGCCGACCTGCTTGGCCTGCTTCTGGTTGACCAGACCTGCCTTGAGCAACTGGTCGCGAAGTGAAATACCCGCCATCTCTTTTCTCTCTCTTAAACAACCACTCAGCCGCAGCGGGGTGCGTTTTTTTCCTGACGTTTGGCTTCGCCCCACAACGCGTCCATGTCTTCGAGGCTGCATTCCTCGATGGGTCGCTGGGCGTGGCGCAACGCCTGTTCAATAAATCGGAAGCGTCTGTCGAACTTGCTGTTGGCCGAGCGTAACGCAGTTTCCGGGTCGACTTTAAGGTGCCGGGCCAGATTCACCACAACAAACAGCAGATCGCCGATTTCTTCGGCAATGCCGTCAGCGTCATTATCGACCATTGCCTCAAGCACTTCATCGAGTTCTTCGCGCACCTTGTCGACCACCGGCAAGGCGGCAGGCCAGTCGAAGCCGACCTGAGCGGCGCGTTTCTGCAGCTTGGTGGCGCGGCTCAGCGCAGGCAGCGCAACAGGCACGTCGTCGAGCAGGGACAACTGCTCGGGCGCGGACGACTTTTCTGCACGCTCCTGGGCCTTGATTTCATCCCAGCGCCGATTAACCTCTTGGTCCGTCAGGCGTGGCGTTTCCATGGGCGCATACAGCTCGCCGGTCGGAAACACATGCGGATGACGGCGCAGCAGTTTGCGGACAATGCCATCGACGACACCCTCGAATTCGAAGCGCCCTTCTTCGCGGGCCAGATGGGCGTAGAACACCACCTGAAACAGCAGATCGCCCAGCTCGCCCTGAAGCTGATCGAAGTCACCCTGCTCGATGGCATCGGCCACTTCGTAGGCTTCTTCCAGCGTGTGCGGGACGATGGTGGCGTAGGTCTGCTTCAGATCCCAGGGGCAGCCGTACTGCGGATCGCGCAGCCGGGCCATGAGGTGCAGGAGGTCTTCAAGTGTGTGCATTGCAAAATCTCTTTTACCGCGATGTCGCCACTGTCCGGAATACCGTCGGACAGTGGCGACTATGGAAGCCTTGAGTCAGGGCGTCCGGTTACGGCGCGTCTCGATGATGTTCGGCAGCTGGGAGATACGCCCCAGCAACCGCCCCAGCGCGTCCAGACCCGGAATCTCGATGGTCAGCGACATTAGCGCGGTGTTGTCTTCCTTGTTCGAGCGGGTATTGACCGCCAGCACGTTGATCCGCTCGTTGAGCAGCACCTGAGTCACGTCACGCAACAGACCGGAGCGGTCGTAGGCGCGGATGATGATGTCCACCGGATAGGTGAGCACCGGCACCGGCCCCCAACTGACCTGGATGATCCGCTCGGGTTCGCGCCCGCCCAGTTGCAGCACCGAGGCGCAATCCTGCCGGTGAATGCTCACCCCGCGCCCCTGCGTGATGTAACCGACGATGGCATCGCCCGGCAGCGGCTGGCAGCAGCCGGCCATCTGGGTCATCAGGTTGCCCACGCCCTGAATCTGAATATCGCCACGCTTGCCCGGCTTGTAGCCCGTGGCCTTGCGCGGAATCAGCTCCAGCTGTTCGTTCATGCGATCCGGTTCGACCTGCTGCTGAGCCAGGTTGACCAGTTGCGCCAGACGCAGATCACCGGCACCGAGCGCGGCGAACATGTCGTCGGCGGTCTTATGATTGGCCTTGTCGGCGAGCTTGTCGAAATCGACCTGCGGCAGTGCCAGACGCGCCAGTTCGCGCTCGAGCAGGGTTCTGCCGGCTGCGACGTTCTGGTCGCGCGCCTGCAGCTTGAACCAGTGAACGATCTTGGCCCGCGCCCGCGATGTGGTGATGTAACCCAGGTTCGAGTTCAGCCAGTCGCGGCTCGGCGTGCCGTGCTTGCTGGTGATGATCTCGACCTGCTCACCGGTCTGCAGGCTGTAGTTGAGCGGCACGATCCGGCCATTGATCTTCGCACCACGGCAGTTGTGGCCGATCTCGGTATGGACCCGATAGGCGAAGTCCAGCGGCGTCGCGCCCTTGGGCAGGTCAATGGCGTGACCGTCAGGCGTGAAGACGTAGACCCGGTCCGGTTCGATATCGACCCGCAACTGATCGGCCAGCCCGCCGATGTCGCCCAGTTCTTCGTGCCATTCCAGCACCTGACGCAGCCAGGAGATTTTCTCTTCGTAATGGTTGGAGCCGGATTTGACGTCCGTGCCCTTGTAGCGCCAGTGCGCGCAGACGCCCAGTTCGGCCTCTTCGTGCATCGAATGCGTACGGATCTGGACTTCCAGCACCTTGCCTTCCGGCCCGATGACCGCAGTGTGTAGCGAGCGGTAGCCGTTTTCCTTGGGGTTGGCGATGTAGTCGTCGAACTCCTTGGGAATGTGCCGCCACAGGGTGTGCACGATGCCCAGCGCGGTGTAGCAGTCGCGCATTTCCGGGACCAGCACGCGAACCGCACGCACGTCGTAGATCTGGCTGAACGCCAGACCCTTGCGCTGCATTTTGCGCCAGATGGAATAGATGTGTTTGGCACGGCCGCTGATATCGGCAGTGACGCCGGTGGCCAGCAGTTCGTTTTCCAATTGGGACATGACGTCGCTGATGAATCGCTCGCGGTCCAGACGACGCTCATGCAACAGCTTGGCGATCTGCTTGTACTGGTCAGGCTCAAGGTAGCGGAAAGACAGGTCTTCCAGCTCCCACTTGATGTGCCCGATACCCAGGCGGTGAGCCAGCGGCGCATAGATGTCGAAGACTTCCCGCGCCACGCGGTTGCGCTTTTCGTCGTCGGCGTTCTTCACCGCCCGAATCGCGCAGGTACGCTCGGCGAGCTTGATCAGCGCGACGCGCACGTCATCGACCATCGCCACCAGCATCTTGCGCAGGTTCTCGACCTGAGCCTGACTGCCCAGCACCAGCGACTGGCGCGGACTGAGACTGGCACTGATCGCCGCCATGCGCAGCACGCCGTCGATCAGTTTGGCCACTGTGGCACCAAACTGCTGCTCGACATCCGGCAGCGGAATCACGCCTTCGCGCACGCCCCGGTAAATGACCGCTGCGACCAGCGAGTCCTGATCCAGCTTGAGGTCAGCCAGGATCTCCGCGATTTCCAGACCGGTCTGGAAACTGGAGGTGCCGTCTGCCCAGTGATTCTTCAGTGCCTTGTCGTTCTGCTCGGCTTGCCGGGCGAACTCACAGGCCTTTTTCATGACTTCCCGGTCCAGGACCAGGTCGACGCTGACAATATGATCAAGCCATGCGTCGAGGTTGATGCTGCCGTCTGTGTTTATCGGCTGGTGCGCTCTCACCTGTACCATGCTGCTTACCTTCCCTACGGCGCGATGAATAGCGCCATCAGTCGCCAGCCTTCTGAGCGAATGCCACTTGCCGGGCAAGCAAGGACCGGCATTCGCGGGCCAGTCGGATTAAATGAGATTCCCTGTCAGCCGCTGATTCGATCCAATGAACCGCTGCTCACTTACTCATTTCAAATAAAGCCATCGCCTCGACATGCGCCGTCTGAGGAAACATATCGAGTATTCCGGCACGTTTTAAACGGTAGCCCTGATTGACCAATTCGACCGTATCACGAGCCAAAGTTGCCGGGTTGCATGACACATAGAGCAACCGCCGGGCGCCTGTTTTTCCGATCTGGCGCACCACTTCGAATGCACCGTCACGCGGTGGGTCCAAGAGTACCGCAGAAAACCCCTCGGCTGCCCAACTCGCGTTCGTCAGCGGCTGCGAAAGATCCGCCTGAAAAAACGCCACATTGTGCAGATCATTACTCACCGCGTTTGCCGCCGCACGTTCGACCATAGTCGCAACGCCCTCGACGGCGACCACTTCCTTCGCCAGCCCTGCCAGCGGCAAGGCAAAATTGCCGAGGCCGCAGAACAGGTCCATTACCCTTTCATCGGCCGCAGGTGCCAACCACTCCAGCGCCTGTTCGATCATCGCGGTATTGACCTGCGCGTTGACCTGAATGAAATCCCCCGGACGCCAGTCCAGTTGCAGGTTCCAGGGCGCCAGGCGATAGCCCAGTTGATCGTCCGGGTTCGCCGGTTGCGGATCGCCCTCACCGTGCAGCCACAACTGCGCGCCGTGCTCTGCGCAGAATGCCTCGAGAATCGCCAGGTCCGCCTCGGCCAGCGGCGCGGTATGGCGCAGCAGGACCGCCGTGGCAGAACCACTGAACAGCTCGACATGCCCCAACGCCTGAGGTTTGCTCAGGCTGCGCAGCATCGTCGGCAGTTGCGTCATGATCGGTTGCAAGGCCTGTACCAGCACCGGACATTCCTCGATACCGACGATGTCCTGACTGGCCGTTGCCCGGAAGCCGACGTCCAGCCGTTTGGCCTTAACGTCCCAGCGCACGGCGACTCGCGCACGTCTGCGGTAGGCCAGTTCGGAACCGGTCAGCGGCGCCGCCCACTCCTGAGGAGCCACGTTGGCTACACGCAGAAGCTGCTCGGCAAGCATGCGCTGTTTCAGGGCAAGCTGTTCGTCATGAGGCACATGTTGCACGCTGCAGCCCCCGCAACGCCCGAAGTGCTTGCACAGGGGCGCACGGCGCATTTCGCTGGCAGTGAACACACGCTCGGTGCGCGCTTCGACGACCTTGCCGCGTGCATTGAGCACCCGCGCTTCAACCTCTTCGCCCGCCAGACTGCCCGCGACGAACCAGGTTCTACCTTCCAGAAATGCGATACCACGCCCGTCATCCGACAGGCGTTCGATGGTCAGGCGCTGCTTTTTACCGACAGGCACCTGCACGGACTTGACGCCTCCAGTCGGCTGGAAGCGCAACCCTCTCTCATGCTTGGCCATCAGTTGGGCGCGTCGTAGATGCCAGTCGACAGGTAACGGTCGCCTCGGTCACAGATGATTGCCACGATCACTGCGTTTTCGACTTCGCGGGAAATACGCAGCATGCCCGCCACCGAGCCACCGGACGACACACCGCAGAAGATGCCTTCTTCGCGGGCCAGTCGGCGCATGGTGTCTTCGGCTTCGGTCTGGCCCATGTCGATGATGCGGTCGACGCGATCAGCCTGATAAATCTTCGGCAGGTACTCGTAGGGCCAGCGACGGATACCAGGAATGGATGCGCCTTCCATCGGCTGCAGACCGACGATCTGCACCTCGGGATTCTGCTCCTTGAGGTAGCGCGACGTGCCCATGATGGTGCCGGTGGTGCCCATGGAACTGACGAAGTGCGTGACCGTACCGCCCGTCTGACGCCAGATTTCCGGACCGGTGGAGGTGTAATGCGCCTCCGGATTGTCACCGTTGGCGAACTGATCCAGCACCTTGCCGCGACCTTCGGCCTGCATGCGCTCGGCTAGATCACGGGCGCCTTCCATGCCTTCTTCCTTGCTGACCAGAATCAGCTCGGCACCGTAGGCTGTCATCGCGGCCTTGCGCTCGGCGCTGGAGTTGTCCGGCATGATCAGAATCATGCGGTAACCCTTGATCGCGGCAGCCATGGCCAGCGCGATACCAGTATTGCCGGAAGTGGCTTCGATCAGGGTGTCACCGGCGTGGATCTGGCCGCGAAGTTCCGCGCGGGTGATCATCGACAGCGCAGGACGGTCTTTCACCGAGCCGGCCGGATTGTTACCTTCAAGCTTCAACAAGAGGGTATTGCTGGTGTGACCCGCCATGCGTTGCAGACGCACGAGCGGGGTGTTGCCGACGCAATCGGCAACGGTTTGATACTGCAGGGTCATGGCGTATTCGCAATCCAGACTGCGGGGGCGCCTATCATAACGGCAAACGCTCAAACCCCATATCACGCAAAGTGCGCGACCTATAACTGAAACGCATAACGAGACCTATAAGATTGCGTGCATCTGGCCCGCAATACTAATGTGCCCACGCTGCCGTTAAATGGCTAAACTCATCCCCTCGTGCCGATAGGGCCAGGCGACTGCTGCCTGAAATCGACGGACTGATACCGGTTGCTGGAGAAAGAGCGTGCTGAACAAGCTGGGCATAAAAGGCCGCGTACTGCTATTGACCATTCTGCCCGCCAGCCTGATGGCGGCGGTGCTGGGTGGCTATTTCACCTGGATGCAGCTGTACGAGTTACAAAGCCAGCTGTTGCAGCGCGGCGAGATGATCGCGCAGGATCTGGCACCGCTGTCGGCCAATGCGCTGGGTCGCAAGGACAGGATCCTGCTGACCCGGATCGCGACCCAGACCCTTGAACAAGCCGACGTGCGCGCTGTGTCGTTCCTGGACACCGACCGCAGCGTACTTGCCCACGCCGGGCCGACCATGATCAGCCCCTCGCCCATCGGCAGCAGCACCCAATTGCTCAACTCGTCCGGCAATGACGCCACGCGCTATCTGCTGCCGGTGTTCGGTCATCAGCGTCACCTGACCAGCCCGATCATTCCCGCCGAAGCCGACACACTGCTGGGCTGGGTCGAACTGGAAATATCCCACAACGGCACGCTGCTGCGAGGCTATCGCAGCCTGTTCGCCAGTCTGCTGCTGATTTTCACCGGACTGGCCTTCACGGCCATTCTGGCGGTGCGCATGAGCCGCACCATCAACGGTCCGCTGAGCCAGATCAAGCAGGCCGTGTCGCAGTTGAAGGATGGCAACCTGGAGACGCGTCTGCCACCGCTGGGCAGCCGCGAACTGGACGAACTCGCTTCCGGTATCAACCGCATGGCGGCGACCCTGCAGAATGCGCAGGAAGAACTGCAGATGAGCATCGATCAGGCGACCGAGGACGTCAGGCAGAATCTTGAAACCATCGAAATCCAGAACATCGAACTGGATCTGGCCCGCAAGGAAGCCCTTGAAGCCAGCCGGATCAAATCCGAGTTCCTGGCCAACATGAGCCACGAAATCCGCACGCCGCTCAACGGTATTCTGGGCTTCACCCACTTGCTGCAGAAAAGCGAACTCACCCCGCGCCAGTACGATTACCTGGGCACCATCGAAAAATCCGCCGACAACCTGCTGAGCATCATCAACGAGATTCTCGACTTCTCGAAGATCGAGGCCGGCAAGCTGGTGCTGGACAACATTCCGTTCAACCTGCGGGACCTGCTGCAGGACACCCTGACCATTCTTGCCCCGGCCGCCCACGCCAAACAGCTGGAGCTGGTCAGTCTGGTCTACCGCGATACGCCTCTGGCGCTGTCGGGCGACCCGCTGCGACTGCGGCAGATCCTGACCAATCTGGTCAGCAACGCGATCAAGTTCACCCGTCAGGGCACGATTGTCGCCCGCGCCATGCTTGAAGATGAAACCGAAGAGCACGCGCAACTGCGCATCAGCGTGCAGGACACTGGCATCGGTCTGTCGAGCCAGGATGTGCGGGCGCTGTTTCAGGCATTCAGCCAGGCCGACAATTCTATTTCCCGGCAGCCGGGTGGCACGGGTCTGGGGCTGGTGATTTCCAAACGCCTGATCGAGCAGATGGGCGGCGAGATCGGCGTCGACAGCACGCCGGGCGAGGGTTCGGAATTCTGGATCAGCCTCAACCTGCCCAAGGCGCGCGAGGACAGGGAAGAAACCGCCAATCAGGCTCTGGAAGGCCTGCGTGCGGCGGTGCTGGAACATCACGATCTGGCGCGGCAGGCGCTGGAACATCAACTGGAAGACTGCGGACTGCAGACCGTGGTCTTCAATAATCTGGAGAACCTGCTCAACGGCGTGACCGCAGCGCATGAAACGCCGCAGGCCATCGACCTGGTGGTGCTGGGCGTGACAGCGCTGGAGATTTCGCCAGAACGGCTGCGCCAACACATCTGGGACCTGGAAAACCTCAACTGCAAGGTGATGGTTTTGTGCCCGACCACCGAGCATGCGTTGTTCCAGATGTCGGTGCACGATGTGTATACCCAGTTGCAGGCCAAACCGGCGTGCAACCGCAAATTGCAGAAGGCGCTATCCGAACTGATCGCACCACGGGCCGTTCGCACCGATGTCGCCCTGCCCCTGTCGAGCCGCGCACCGCGTGTACTGTGCGTCGACGACAACCCGGCCAACCTGTTGCTGGTGCAGACCCTGCTCGAAGACATGGGCGCCGAGGTCGTGGCGGTGGACGGGGGTTACGCGGCGGTCAGCGCGGTGCAGCAGGAAGCGTTCGATCTGGTGTTGATGGACGTCCAGATGCCGGGCATGGACGGCTGTCAGGCCACCGAAGCAATTCGAGCGTGGGAGACCGAGCGCAATCAGACCTCGCTGCCGATTGTCGCCCTCACCGCCCACGCCATGGCCAATGAAAAACGCTCGCTGCTGCAAAGTGGCATGGACGACTACCTGACCAAGCCGATCAGCGAACGGCAACTGGCGCAGGTGGTGCTCAAGTGGACTGGGCTTGCGCTGCGTAATCCGATACCGGAACGCCAGACCGAAAGCTCCAACGCCCACGTCGGCCCCTTGGTGCTCGATCACGAAGAAGGGCTGCGTCTGGCGGCTGGCAAGCCTGATCTGGCGGCGGACATGCTGGCCATGTTGCTGGCCTCGCTGGACGCCGACCGCGAAGCGATTCGGGCGGCGCGTGCCAACGACGACATTCAAGGCCTCATCGAACGCGTCCACCGCCTGCACGGCGCGACGCGCTACTGCGGTGTCCCGCAACTGCGCACCGCCTGCCAGCGCGCCGAAACCCTGCTCAAACAGAACGCACCGCACACCGAAGACGCACTGGACGACCTGGACAAGGCCATCACCCGCCTTGAGGCTGAAGCGCGGGTAACGGCTTGATTATTAAGAAACTTTTATCTTCCCCACGCTCCGCGCTCATTGTTATAAGGATTCAGTGAGCCGAGCGCATGACGCGGATAACGCTGGAGCGTGGGCAGACATCTGCGCCACATTCGAGAGCGGACGAGGAGCGTCCTGGGAGGCATTCCCACGCAGAGCGTGGGAACGATCAGCGTGATCTCAAGCACGCCGATCATGCCCATGCTTGTGCTCAGCGTTACACTCGAGTCTCGCTGCGACCAAGGGGTATGCATTCAGTCAGTTTCGTTTTGGCCCCGTTTTGCGCGTCTTGCGGACTTGTGTATAACGATGAGCGCTCCGCGCGGGAACGCAGCTCAGGACGCTCCGCGTCCCAGGCAAGCACCGCAATATCTGCGTGAACAATCAAGTTTTGATTCCGCAAAAAGGACCTTCCAATGCGTGTACTCATCTACAGCAGCCAGGAATACGACCGCGCCAGCTTCCTCGCCGAGCGCCTGCCGGACGGACTGGAACTGAGCTTCCAGCCCGCTCGCCTGACCATCGAGACCGCCGCACTGGCCGAAGGTCATGAGGTGGTCTGTGCATTCATCAATGATGACCTGAGCGCCCCGATACTGGAACGACTGGCGGCGGGCGGCACACGGCTGATCGCGCTGCGCTCGGCCGGTTTCAATCATGTGGACCTGCCAACTGCCTTGCGCCTGGGCTTGAGCGTGGTGCGGGTTCCGGCGTATTCACCGCATGCCGTGGCCGAACATGCAGTGGCGCTGATTCTGTCGCTCAACCGTCACTTGCACCGTGCCTGCAATCGCACCCGCGACGGCGACTTCAGCCTGCACGGCCTGACCGGCTTCGATCTGGTCGGCAAGACCGTCGGGGTCGTCGGCACCGGACAGATCGGCGCGACCTTCGCGAAAATCATGGCCGGGTTCGGCTGCAAACTGCTCGCCCATGACCCCTTCCCCAATCCCGAGGTTGAAGCCTTGGGCGCGCAATACTTGAGCCTGCCTGACCTGCTGGCCCAGGCGCAGATCATCAGCCTGCATTGCCCGCTGACCGAGCAGACTCGCTACTTGATCAACGAACAGTCGCTGGCGACCCTGCAGCCCGGTGCGATGCTGATCAATACCGGACGTGGCGCACTGGTGGAAACGCCAGCACTGATCAATGCCCTCAAGACCGGTCAACTGGGTTATCTGGGGCTGGATGTGTACGAAGAGGAGGCCCAGCTGTTTTTCGCCGACCGTTCCGACCTGCCGCTGCAGGACGACGTGCTGGCGCGGCTGCTGACCTTCCCCAATGTGATCGTCACCGCGCATCAGGCATTCCTGACCAAGGAAGCGCTGGGTGCCATCGCCCGCACCACGCTGGACAACATAGTCGCCTGGTCGGCAGGCACGCCGCAGAATCGGGTAGAGGGTTAACCTCGCGTCGCTGCGTGTTAGGATGCGCGCAATTTTGGAGGACCCATGGTCGAACACGATTTCCGCTACAGCATGCTCAACCCGCAACACACCCTGACCGAGTGCCGCACACTGGGGCCTGGTCGTTATCAGGTTACCGGCAACGGTGGCTCGATCCACAACAATGACCAGTTGCTGGTGACCATCAAGGGTAGCAAAAGCCTTTATATGCGCCTGACAGTCGAAAAAGTCCGGCACCTGATCAACCCGACCGGCCAATGGGTCGCCGTTGCACACGGCCCGGTATTCGACGAACTGGCGATCCACGAGTGGCAGGTCCATTGCGACAGCTGCAACGCCGAATTGAAGTTCGAATTCATGGTCGAGAGCAAGCTGGGCGTCAAGGCGCAGAAACCTGCTGCCACTGCACGCATTGCAGAGCTGGGCTGGAAAACCGAAGGCGAGAAGCACCTCTGCAGGAAGTGCCAGGGGCAGGCGGCATGAAACAGTTTTTGCTGGCAAGCCTGATCGGTAGCGCAGTGTTGGCGGGTTGCTCGACGCAAGCGCCTGCCATTCGGCAGGATCAGAGTTACGTGATGGAATGGATCGGCGAACGTCCGTTGATCGACAACAGCCGCCTGACCATGACCCTGGGTGCCGACGGCCGCGCCTACGGCAATGCCGGGTGCAACCACTGGTTTGCGCCCTACAGCCTGCGCGACGGCACCATCAGCTTCGGCGCCTTGGGCAGAACCCGCAAGATGTGCGCACCGGCGCTGATGGAACAGGAAGAACGCTTCCTGAAATCCATGTCCAGCGTCCAGCGCTGGGACATCTCGCCGATCCAGCAACTGCGCCTGTGGCCCGCCGAAGGCAAGCCGTTGCGGTTCTGGCTGGAAGAGAGCTGATAAGACTGCGGCGACCCCACCACCGCTGGACGCAGAGCGTCCCAAGAGGCATTCCCACGCAGAGCGTGAGGAACGATCACCGTCAGTACGCTGATCGTGCCCATGCTCTGAGGAACGATCAGTGATATCCCACGCGCTGATCGTGCCCATGCTCCGCGTGGGTATGCAGCCCGGGACGCTCCGCGTCCCATTGGGTCAGGCGCCAGAAGTTTTACTGACTCACCACTGCTGGACGCGGAGCGTCCCAATAGGCATTCCCACGCAGAGCGTGCGGAACGATCAACCGCGGAGAATCACCCTTCCCCGCGCAATGTCTTGAGCTTCTGCATCACGGTGGCGGCGGATTGCTCGCCCAGCAACTGCTCACGCATCTTGCCCTTGTCGTCGATGATGTAGGTCACCGGCAGCGCTTCGGAAGGTGGCAGGTCGTAGTGCTCGGCCGGGTCCTGTGCCAGTACGGTGAATTTGATGCCCAGAGCGTTCGCGGCCTTTTTCAGCTCGTCGCCCTGCAGGTTGTCGAAGTTGACGCCCAGCACCGTGACCTTCTTGTCCTTCAATTGCTCGGACAACTGATTGAATTCCGGGATTTCCACGCGGCACGGACCACACCACTCGGCCCAGTAGTTCACCACCAGCCAATGACCGTCAATCCGGTCGCTGGCGACCTTCTGGCCGTTCTGGTCCGCGCCCAGATCCGCGCCACATCCGCTGAGCAGCATACTGCCGACAAGTGCCACCGCTGCTGCCAATCGCCTAACCATCTGTGCTTCCTTCCTCGACTCTGAAGACCGGTTACTTATGACCCGAATACGACTATTGACCGCCCGATATGTCGAACAGTGCCGTCGCGTGGGTAGAATACGCGTCACTCCCTGCAAGATGCGACCTGCAAATGACCGATCTGACGCTGTATCACAACCCGCGCTGCACCAAATCCCGCGGCGCGCTGGAACTGCTTCAGGCCCGCGGCCTGAGTCCCGACGTCGTCCTTTACCTGGAAACCCCACCGGATGCCGCCCAACTGCGCGAACTTCTCGGCAAGCTGGGCATCAGCGCGCGACAACTGCTGCGCACCGGTGAGGATGACTACAAGCAGTTGAACCTGGCCGACGCGAGCCTGAGCGACGAACAACTGATCGCCGCCATGGCCGCCCATCCGAAACTGATCGAACGGCCGATTCTGGTCGTTGGCGACAAGGCCGTCATTGGCCGCCCACCCGAGAACGTTCTGGAGCTATTGCCGTGAGCACACCCTACATTCTGGTTCTGTATTACAGCCGAAACGGTTCTACCAGCGAGATGGCCCGCCAGATCGCCCGCGGCATCGAGATGGGCGGCATGGAAGCGCGACTGCGCACCGTGCCCGCCATCTCCGCCGACTGCGAAGCGACCGCGCCGAGCATTCCGGAAAACGGCGCGCTGTATGCGACCCTCGATGACCTCAAGCACTGCTCGGGCCTGGCACTCGGCAGCCCGACCCGCTTCGGCAACATGGCCGCGCCGCTCAAGTATTTCCTCGACGGCACCAGCAACCTGTGGCTGACCGGTGCGCTGGTCGGCAAGCCTGCCGGCGTGTTCACGTCCACCGCCAGCCTGCACGGCGGTCAGGAAACCACGCTGATGTCGATGCTCCTGCCACTGCTGCACCACGGCATGCTGGTGATGGGCCTGCCATACAGCGAATCGGCACTGCTGGAAACCACGGGCGGTGGCACGCCTTACGGCGCAAGCCATCACGCCGGTGCTGACGGCAAACGTCCGCTGGACCGCCACGAAACCGATCTGTGTCGCGCACAGGGCCAGCGCCTGGCGAAAATCGCCCTGCAACTGGACACCCCGCGTGGCTAAAACGCCCAAGGCGCTACCGGCCAGGGAATGGCTGGAGCCGCGGGTGCGTTTCAGTCGGGCAGCGAGCCTGATCGGCTTTCTGGGCATGATCGCGCTGCTGTCGGTGTATTACCTGATATTCGCCGATCTGCACGGTGCACGACCGGGCGTGATTCTGGCCATCGAATTGTTGCCCTTGCTGATCCTTGTGCCGGGCATGCTCAGCGGCAGTCCACGCGGCCATTCGTGGACCTGCTTTGTGATCAACCTGTACTTCATCAAGGGCGCACTCGCCGCTTTTGACCCGAATCGCTGGCTGTTCGGTCTGCTGGAAATGGCGCTTAGCATCGCGGTGTTCATCAGCACGCTGCTCTACGTACGCTGGCGCTTTCAGCTAAAACGCAAACTTGCAGCGCCGCCGCAGGTCTGAAGCCTCGACCTGCCTTTTGACTGTCCTTTGGAGAACCGATGCACGATTACAAATGGCTGAACGAGTACTGCCTGAACCGTTTCGGCTCCGCCAAAGCACTGGAAGCCCACCTGCCAACCCCCAAGACACCGAAACAACTCCAAGCCATCGGCGCCGACCGCTACCTGTCGACCCTGGCCCTGCGCGTGTTTCGTGCAGGCCTCAAGCACAGTCTGGTGGACTCAAAGTGGCCCGCGTTCGAAGAGGTGTTCTTTCGCTTCGATCCGGAAAAAGTCGTGCTGATGGGAGCCGATCATCTGGAACGTCTGATGCAGGACGCGCGCATCATTCGCCATCTGGGCAAGCTCAAGAGCGTGCCGCGCAACGCGCAGCTGATTCTGGACATCGAGCAGGAACACGGTAGTTTCGGCCAGTTCATCGCCCAGTGGCCGGTCGATAACATCACCGGCCTCTGGCAATACCTGGCCAAGCACGGCAACCAGATGGGCGGACTGTCCGCGCCACGCTTCCTGCGCATGGTCGGCAAGGACACCTTCATTCCCAGCTACGACGTCGTCGCGGCGCTGAACGCACAGAACCTCGTCGACCGAGTGCCGACCAGCAAGCGTGATCAGGCCATCGTGCAGGACGCGTTCAATCAGTGGCACGCCGAAAGCGGCAGACCGATGTGCCAGCTGTCAGCCATGCTGGCGTTCACGGTCAACCACTGATCACACTCAGATATTGACCACATTGACGAACCGCGAGGCGGCGGTTTCGTCGATGCGCAGGTTGGTGAAGTCGAACAGATTGCGGTCCGCCAGCTGCGAAGGCTGCACGTTCTGCAGGGCGCGGAAGATGCTTTCGGTACGGCCGGGCGTCTTGCGCTCCCAGTCCTGAAGCATCTCCTTGACCACCTGACGCTGCAGGTTTTCCTGGGAGCCGCACAGGTTGCACGGAATGATCGGGAACGCCTTGAGTTCCGAATACGCCTGAATGTCCTTCTCATGGCAGTACGCCAGTGGGCGGATCACCACGTTGCGGCCGTCGTCGGCGCGCAGCTTGGGCGGCATGGCCTTGAGCGAGCCGTTGAAGAACATATTCAGGAAGAACGTCTCGACAATGTCGTCACGATGATGCCCCAGCGCCATCTTGGTCGCGCCGATCTCGTCGGCGAAGGTGTACAGCGTGCCGCGACGCAGACGTGAGCACAGGGAACAGGTGGTCTTGCCTTCCGGCACCAGTTCCTTGACCACCGAGTAGGTGTCCTTCTCGACGATGTGGTATTCGACGCCCAGCTCTTTCAGGTAGGCCGGCAACACATGCTCGGGAAAGCCCGGCTGCTTCTGGTCCATGTTCACGGCGACGATGTCGAACTGCACCGGCGCGACTTTCTGCAGATGCATCAGCACATCTAGCATGGTGTAGCTGTCCTTGCCACCGGACAGGCAGACCATGACCTTGTCACCCTCTTCAATCATGTTGAAGTCGGCAACCGCTTCGCCGGCCAGCCGACGCAGGCGTTTCTGCAGTTTGTTCTGATTGACTGAAAGGGTGCCCATGTACTGGTGGTATCCGCTGACGATGACAGTGAGAAAAGGCGGCCATTTTACGCAAAACTTTGAGCAGGTTAAACAATGGACGCGTGCAGGTGTTCAGCACCTCACGCTATTAACAGAGCCTAGGCAATCGCCAAACGCTCTAAGCCTTGGGTTCTATCGACAGCTCAGGTTTCTATACTGGTTCATGAAGCCGAATCCGAACATCAAGGAGTACGCTCATGATCCATCACGTCTGGGGCCTGTTCACGCACCCCGACCAGGAATGGAAGCAGATCCGCAGCGAGGATGAGTCCATCGGCCACCTGTACCTTTCGCACACGCTGATTCTGGCGGCGATCCCGGTGGTTTCCGCCTACATAGGCACCACGCAGGTAGGCTGGGTGATCGGCGAGCGCCCACCGGTCATGCTCACGCATGGCAGCGCCATCTGGATGGCGATCATGTCTTACGTTTCCATGCTGGCAGGTGTGGCGGTCATGGGCAGTTTCATTCACTGGATGGCACGCACCTACGACGCCACGCCCACCCTCGCGCAGTGCATCGCATTCGCCACCTACACCGCCACGCCGCTGTTCTTCGGCGGACTGGCAGCACTTTACCCGCATCTGTGGCTCGGCATGGTGGCCGGGACTGCAGCGGTCTGTTATACGGTCTATCTGCTTTACGTCGGCCTGCCGACCTTCATGAACATAGCCTCGGAAGAGGGGTTCATGTTCTCCAGTTCCGTGCTGTCGGTCGGTCTGGTGGTGCTGGTCGCAATCATGGCTTTTACCGTCGTGCTGTGGGGCATCGGAATAGGTCCGGAATACACCAATTGAGCAGGAGCTGAGCGGGTCTGTCGCTGTGCAGGCCCGTCTATGTAAATGACCACCGGGCGGCTGGCGTTTTCAGCCGGCCTCCACATTACGGCATACTTGGCGCATTGGAGAGCCACACAGCATGCCCGAGCAACTCAATTCCCGCGTCGAAACCTGTTACCAACAAGCCGAAGCCTTCTTCAAACGTACGTTCAAACGCCCGGTCGTCAGCTTCAAGCTGCGCGGTCAGAAGGCAGGCGTCGCCCATCTGCATGAAAACCTGCTGCGCTTCAATCCGCAGCTGTATCAGGAAAACGCCGAAGACTTTCTGCGCCAGACCGTGCCGCACGAAGTCGCGCACCTGATCGCCCACCAACTGTTCGGCGGCAGCATCCAGCCGCACGGTGAGGAGTGGCAGTTGATCATGCGCGGCGTGTACGAGCTGCCGCCCAACCGTTGCCATACCTACGCCGTCAAACGTCGCAGCGTGACGCGCTATATCTATCGCTGCCCGTGCGCCGACAGCGACTTCCCCTTCACCGCCCAGCGCCACAGCATGGTCAGCAAAGGCAGACGCTACCTGTGCAGACGCTGCCGTCAGACGCTGGTGTTCAGCGGCGAGACCCGAACCGAGTAACTGCTGCTTAAATGCAGGCATAAAAAAACCCATCCGAAGATGGGTTTTTTCATGGCCTGATGATCAGACGGTTTTGCCGGTGTTCACAGCGTTGGCTGGAGTCGGGCCTTCAGCGACGCCCAAGTCGTCTTCAGGACGGGTTTCCAGGATCGCGGAACCACCGGAGGTCAGCTCGGACTGCAGCTTGTCGGTGTCCAGCTCGCCCACCCACTTGGCAACCACAACGGTGGCAACAGCGTTACCGACCAGGTTGGTCAGGGCGCGGGCTTCGGACATGAAGCGGTCGATACCCAGGATCAGCGCCAGACCGGCAACCGGCAGGTGGCCGACAGCCGACAGGGTGGCAGCCAGAACGATGAAGCCGCTACCGGTCACGCCAGCAGCACCCTTGGAGGACAGCAGCAGGACCAGCAGCAGGGTGATCTGGTGCGTGATGTCCATATGGGTGTTGGTCGCCTGAGCGATGAACACGGCCGCCATGGTCAGGTAGATCGAAGTACCGTCCAGGTTGAACGAGTAGCCCGTCGGGATAACCAGACCTACGACCGACTTCTTGGCACCCAGACGCTCCATCTTGATCAGCATGCGTGGCAGAGCCGATTCAGACGAAGACGTACCCAGTACGATCAGCAGTTCTTCACGGATGTAGCGAATCAGTTTGAAGACGCTGAAGCCGTGAGCGCGGCAGATGGCGCCCAGTACCAGCACCACGAACAGCACGCAGGTGATGTAGAAGCAGATCATCAACTGACCCAACTGCACCAGCGAGCTCACGCCGTAGGCACCGATGGTGAAGGCCATGGCACCGAATGCACCGATTGGCGCCAGCTTCATGATCATGTTGATGATGTTGAACATCACGTGAGCGAAGCGATCGATGAAGTCCAGCACGGGCTTGCCGTAGGCACCCAGGCGATGCAGGGCGAAACCGAAGATCACCGAGAACATCAGCACTTGCAGGATATCGCCGTTGGCGAATGCGCCGACGATGGTGTTCGGAATGACGTTGAGGATAAAGCCGACGATGCTCTGGTCCTGACCAGCCGTCACGTAAGCAGCAATCTTGGAGGCGTCGAGGGTGCTGACGTCGATGTTCATGCCGGCGCCCGGCTGAACCACGTTTACAACGATCAGGCCGATCAACAGGGCGATGGTCGAAACGATTTCGAAGTACAGCAGGGCGTAGCCACCGGTCTTGCCGACCGACTTCATGTTCTGCATGCCGGCGATACCGCTGACGACTGTACAGAAGATGATGGGGGCGATGACCATCTTGATCAGCTTGATGAACCCGTCACCCAGCGGCTTGAGGGCCTTGCCGGTGTCAGGGTAGAAGTGGCCGATCAGGATACCGATGACAATCGCTACGATTACCTGGAAATAGAGAGATTTGTAGATGGGCTGACGAGTCGTCATTGCAGTTATCCTCAAGGGCGTCGTCGGCATCTTCACCGGATGCACGCGAGCCTATAAAGCGCTAACCCTCCTGCATTGGAGGGATTTGTTTTGTCGAGCTGCGCGGGGCAGACCTCTACAGGTTAGATAGCAATAGGCGTGCCATGCAGGCAAAAGGACATCAACACCACGTATTACAAGGGCGCTGGGGTAACGATAGCCGGAAACCGGAAAAAGAGATGGCGGTTTTCCGCCGTATTGAGCTGAAAACCGGGCTTCAGTGGCGGGTATCCGCCTGCCGTAGCAGGTACGGGAGCGTCCTGAGCGGCGTTACCACGCAGGAGCGCTCATCGTTATGCACAAATCCGCCTCACCACTGATCGTGCCCTTCACTCCGCGTGGGCATGCATCCCGTGACGCTCTGCGTCACAAATGGCACAGATTGCGGATTCAGTGAGCCGAGCGCATGACATGGATAACGCTGGAGCTTGGTCACGCATCTGCGCCACATTCAAGAGCGGACGCGGAGCGTTCTGGGCGGCATTCCCACGCGGAGCGTAGGAACGATCAGCGTGATCTCAAGCGCCGGCGATGCAGGCGACCCGGTGTTTCAGGAAAATCGCGTCATCGTCATCGCCGGCAAGCCGCCTCCCACAGGTTGGTATTGCGCACCCGCCCGTGACGCTCCGCGTCACATTCAGCCCCACACCTACTCGGCCATGAAGTGAATCCTGAACGCCGCGCCGCCCAGAGGCGAATCGTCCAGCGTGAGTTGTGCGCTGTAGCTTTCGATGATGTCCTTGACCACGGCCAGGCCGATGCCCTGCCCCGGGTTCTGGCGATCGAGACGTTCGCCGCGTTCGAGGATGCGAGCCCGCTGGTACTGAGGGACGCCGGGGCCGTCGTCTTCGATGCACAGCTCGTCGCCTGACGCCGATGCGCTGAAGCTGACGCGCACTTCACTCAGGCACAGTCGGTAGGCGTTTTCCAACAGGTTGCCGAGCATTTCCAGCAGTGCGCCCTCTTCCATGTGCACCTGACAATCCTCGGGCAGGTCCAGCGTGACCTTGACCCGCTTGTCGCGGTACACCTTGTCCAGCGTGTTGCACAGGCTTTCGATCACCGGCCGCAGCATCACGTGATGACGCACCAGCCCGCTCTTGCGCAGGCTGGCGCGCTGCAGTTGATAGCCGATCTGCTGGCTCATGCGCTCGATCTGCGATTGCAGCACGCGGGCCTGCTCGACATCTTCGGGACGTTTGGCAATGTTTTCACTAACCCCCTGCAAGACCGCCAACGGGGTTTTCAGGCTGTGGGCCAGATCGCCCAGGGAATCGCGATAGCGTGCCCGTTGCTCGCGTTCGCTGCGCAACAGGCGGTTGAGGGAATCGGTCAGACGCAGCAGTTCACTGGGGTGTTTTTCGCTCAGGCTGTCGCGCTCGCCGGCTTCCACCTGATCAAGCTCGTGACTCAGTCCCCTCAGGGCACGCAAGCCCCAGGTCAGGCCGCCCCACAACAACCCCAGCAATACCAGCAAGGCAGCGCCGAACCCCAGATAGAGTTTCTGACGCAAATTGTTGACGGTTTCCTGATACCCGCGCAGTGGCTGCACGGCGACGATACTGAACGCGGCATTGCGGCCACCCAGCAGGCGAATCTCGACGTCGTAGACGAAATACTCGTCGCCGTTGATTTCCTTGATCTTGGTGAACTGACTGCCCTGCCCGTCATAGTTGGGGTGGTAATCGATGTCCAGATCTTCGGTGGACAGCGAACGCCAGACCATCTGCCCCTGACGGTTATAGATGTAGCCCATCAGGCGGCTGCCCGGCAGGTTGAACTGCTCGCCCGGCAGCACCGACGGCATCAACAGATGATCATCCTCGACACGCGCCGCAGAAATCATCGTGGTCACGTCCGACGCCAGCCGCTGCTCGATCGCACCGCGCAACGCCAAACTGAAGCCGCTCTGCAACGCAGGCAGCATCAGCAGCATGAAGATGATCGCCAGCGTCACAGCGCCCAGCATCAGGCGCAGACGAAGCGAACGAATCACGTACAGCGCTCAGTGAACAGGTAGCCCATGCCGCGTACGGTTTCGATGGGTTTGAAGGCCATGTTGCTGTCCAGCTTGCGACGCAGACGACCCACCAGCACTTCGATCACATTCGGATCGCGCTCGTCATCGTCGGGGTACAGCTGTTCCATCAATCGCTCCTTGGGCACCACCTGCTGATGATGAAGCAT
This sequence comes from Pseudomonas viridiflava, assembly GCF_900184295.1. Taxonomy (NCBI): domain Bacteria; kingdom Pseudomonadati; phylum Pseudomonadota; class Gammaproteobacteria; order Pseudomonadales; family Pseudomonadaceae; genus Pseudomonas; species Pseudomonas viridiflava. The sequence continues at coordinate 1,585,509 of NZ_LT855380.1, read as the reverse complement.
CAGGTACTCAAGAATCCGGTACTCGTAGGCCGTCAGCGCGAGCGGCTGCTCGGACAGCGCCGCCTGCTTGCGGTTGAGGTCCAGCAGTAGCGGCCCGGCAGTGATGGTGGACTGAATGAAACCGCTTGAACGCCGCAGCAAGGCGTTGAGCCGCGCATCCAGCTCTTCGAACTGAAACGGTTTGACCACGTAGTCGTCGGCGCCGGCAGCCAGACCTTCGACCTTGTCCTGCCAATTGCCGCGCGCGGTCAGGATCAGGATCGGAAAAGACTTGCCCAGGGTGCGCAACTGACGAATCAGGTCCAGACCGCCGATGCCGGGCAGACCCAGGTCGATGACGGCCAGATCATGATTGAACTGACCGACCTGATACAGCGCCTCTTCGGCATTGGCCACCGCTTCGACCACATGCCCCGCTTCGGTCAGACGGGTCCGCAGGTGATGCCGCAATAACGCTTCATCCTCAACCACCAACAACTTCATGCAGCCCTCCCAGGCACAGCCCCAGCCTTAATATCAGGAATGAATCGACAGCGTCGCATCGGTACTCAGCAGTTGAGCGCTTACAGGCATATGCCGGGTTACATCATAGCTGCCCAGCAATATGTCGCGGCTGACGGGCATGCCATTGTGGGTGCCCGACACCACGCCGTAAACCGGCGGCGAATAAAGCGTCCCCGCTGCAACATTCCTGCGGTCCTGCTGGCCCAGTTCGTGGCTCCAGCCGTTGGCATCATCAAGGCGTTCGCTGGTCTTGCCGAACTCGATACGCGTCGGCTCGACTCTGCCATCACCGGCTTGCGCCGCCGCACTACCACCCAGAAAAGCCAGGGCCAGGAAAAACTTGTTGATGTTCAACATGCGGACTCCTTTTGCGCTCGGGGACGCTGTCAAGGTATGGCTCAACAGTAAGCGTGCCGCCCTGAACCCCGACTGAACGCTGCATGAACCTGCGCTGAATGGCACCGAATCGGCTATTGTTGCCGTTCAATGCGACACCCCACTCAAGAAGGAGCTGAACATGCGCGTGTGGATGGCAGTGATCATGATGGGCCTTGCGGGACTTGCCCAGGCCGCGATCAAGACCGAACAGGTCGATTATAAAAGTGCCGACGGCACCAAGCTGGTGGGCTACTACGCCTACGACGACGCGATAAAAGGCCCGCGCCCCGGCGTGCTGGTGGTTCATGAATGGTGGGGCTTGAATGAATACGCCAAGCGTCGCGCCCGTGATCTTGCTGCGCTGGGTTACAGCGCCATGGCCATCGACATGTACGGCGACGGCAAGAACACCGAGCACCCGAAAGACGCCATGGCCTTCATGCAGGCCGCCCTCAAGGACAGCGACGCCGCCGACAAGCGTTTCGATGCGGGCCTTGAGCAATTGAAAAAACAGCCGCAGACCGACCCTGCAAAGATAGCCGCGATTGGCTACTGCTTCGGCGGCAAAATCGTGCTCGATGCAGCCCGTCGCGGTGAGCCGCTTGTAGGCGTGGTGAGTTTCCACGGCGCACTGGTCACCAACACGCCCGCCAAACCGGGCATCAAGGTGCCGATGCTGGTCGAACATGGCGCCAAGGACAGCATGGTGACGCCTGAAAACGTGGCAGCTTTCAAGAAGGAAATGGACGACGCCAAGGCTGACTACAAATTCGTCAGCATCGACGGCGCCAAACACGGTTTCACCAACCCCGACGCCGACCGCCTGAGCCATGGCGAACACGGCGGCCCGGACATCGGTTACGACAAGGCGGCTGACCAGAGTTCGTGGTCGGACATGCAGGTGTTCTTCAAGAAAATCTTTGGTTGATCTCTCGCAGGCTGATCGTGCCCATCGCGTGGGCATCCAGCCCGGACGCGGAGCGTCCTGAGAGGCATTCCCACGCGGAGCGTGAGGAACGATCACCGTCAGTGTGCTGATCGTGCCCATGCTCCGCGCTCATCGTTATACACAAATCGGCCTCGACACTGATCGTGCCCATCGCTCCGCGTGGGCATGCCGCCCGTGACGCTCCGCGTCACAAATGGCACAGACTGAGGATTCAGTGAGCCGAGCGCATGACGTGGATAACGCTGGAGCTTGGGCACATATCTGCGCCACATTCGAGAGCGGACGCGGCGGGAAGGATCATCGCAAGCCTTCCCTCAAGCCTGATCCCCCGGCAAAATGCCGTTCATGACTCAATCACCTGCCCTTCCCGCCTGCTGTCCCGAACTTGTCCAGCACTGGCCGTTGCCTTACGCGGTACCCGGTGCGGTGCTGGTCAGTGGCCGTTTCGATCCGCTCAAGCTGGTCGATGGCGACTTTCAGCACACCGCTGTCGACAAACCTGCCAGCATCCAGCGCTCGGTTGCCAAGCGTCAGACCGAGTTTCTCGCCGGTCGTCTGTGTGCCCGCGACGCACTGCGCAGGCTTGACGGACGTCAGTACATCCCCGGCATCGGCGAAGACCGTGCGCCCATCTGGCCAGGCGAAATCTGTGGCTCGATCACCCACAGCACCGGCTGGGCCGCAGCCATCGTGGCGCACCAACAGCAATGGCGCGGACTGGGGCTGGACACCGAACATCTGCTGAGCCACGACCGTGCCTCGCGTCTGGCCGGGGAAATCCTGACGGCCAACGAGCTGGCCGACATGGCCAACGGGCCTGACGATCAGGTCGCCCAGCGCGTGACGCTGACCTTCTCGATCAAGGAAGCGCTGTTCAAGGCCCTCTATCCCATCGTGCAGCAGCGCTTCTACTTCGAGCACGCCGAGCTACTGGAGTGGTCGCAGGATGGCAGCGCCCGCCTGCGCCTGCTGATCGACCTGTCCAGCGAATGGCACCACGGCAAGGAACTGGAAGGCCAGTTCAGTGTGCAGGACGATCATCTGCTGAGCCTGATCGCGATCCCTGCTTGATCAGTGCCATCGGGATCGCTGTATTCGGGGATCAGTCGTGCAGCGGACAATGCTCGCACCGGCCGACCCACTCCACCTGATAACTCAGGCAACAGGCTTTTCGCTGCTTGCGCGATTCGGCATCTTCGGCCTGCTTTATAAAGGTCACCGTCTGATACAGCGGATTGAGGCGGCCATCGGGACGTTTGCGCTCAGCCAGCAAGGCGAACCCTGCCGCCAATGATGCATGGCTGCCTGCCGCGAGTTCGGTCAGACAGGTTTCCAGCGCATCTCCCGCGCTGCTCCACAACACACTGCTCGCCAGCCCGCCGTAACGGCTTAGCGTGGTGATGAAAGGCTGCAGGTTATCGTCGAGCAGACCGGCAAAGCGCTGGAACGGATCAAGCTCCGCCTGCGCCAACGCACTGCCCTCTTCCACGAACCGGATGCCCACCGGAAGTTTTCGTTTATCCAGCACCAGCGAGACCTGATCCAGATGCAGCGCGTAATGACGTCCTTCCAGAAGACTGGCCGACAGGACCGCCGGGATGATCTGCATGAAGTAATACTTGGCCCACTGCGACACCAGCACCGGCAAATGGCTAAGCATCAACTCTGTGCCATAGAGGTCCAATAGCAACGCGTCCAGCCGCTCGGGGTGCAACAGGTCGGGCAGTGCCACGACTTCGCTGGCGGGTGTACGAAGTTCAAGCTGGCTTTCATCAAACATGATTGACTGACTACTTTTGGTGGGAAGCTGAACTGACGCCATCGTCGGCAAACCGCCTCTTATCAAACAACCTGTAACTTACTGAAAAAACGCGATTTTGTGGGAGCGGACTTGTCCGCGAATGCTGTATTTCAGGCGATGAATATTCGTCGGATGTACTGGCCTTGTCGCGGACAAGTCCGCTCCCACTGAGTTTGCCGCGCGACAGCGCTACGTCGAAGACGTGGTGGCGCCCCCACAAAAGCGATCTTTCGATGGATGACCCTTCACCTCGGCGCCTGCGTACGTGGCCAGGACAGACTGAAGCAAGCGCCGCCCAGACTTTCACTTCGCCCGATCAGCGCTCGCCCTTCGTGCCAATTGATGATGCGCCGCACGATCGACAGTCCCAGCCCGTGCCCGCCCGAGGCGCGTGTACGGCTGTCGTCGATGCGCATGAAGGGGGTGAATATCTGCTCCCAGGCGTCTTCCGGAACACCGGGGCCGTCGTCGTCCACGTCGATGCGGCAACGCTGCGCACCCAGGCGATAGCTGATGGACACCTGCGTTTCGGCATGGCGCATGGCGTTGCTGACCAGATTCTGCAAAGCCCGGTGCATATAGCGCGGTTCCGCCTCGACCCACGCCGTTTCACCTTCAGCCGCCGTGATGCACTCACCCCGTGAAACCCGCACATCAGCGCGCAACGGCGCCAGCTCGGCAATTACCTGATCGATCAACGCCTCCAGATCGATACGCTGGAAATTCAACGTCGGCGCGCCCTGTTCAAGCCGGGCGTACGTCAGCATTTCATCCACCAGTTTATCGAGGTCCTGAATATCGCTGTCCATGCCGCGCATGTACTTCAGGCGTGCTTCGGCCGTGGTCGCGTCGCTGACCATTTCCAGCCCGAAGCGCAAACGCGCCACCGGTGTACGCAGCTCATGGGACACCGCACGCACCAGCTCACGCTGGATCATCAGAGAGCGCTGCAAGTGCTCAGCCATGCTGTTGAAGGCCGCCGCCAGGCGCCCGACCGAATCCGAGCCCTCGGTGGGCACGCGCGTCTGCAGACTGCCCTGAGCAATCAAGGTCGCCGCCGCTTCAAGCGCCAGCACCCGACGCTCCAGACGCCGCACCAGCAGATACACCACCAGCCCGATGAAACACAGCCCCAGTAAGGCAATCAGCACCAGCCATTGCAGCGGATAGGGATTCATCTGGTACAGCGGACCGATTTCCAGCACCCAATTGGTATCAACGATCCCGGCCAACACACGGATCGAGTCACCGCCCTTGCCCAGCGCCATGACCGTGTCGCCTTCATAAATGCGGCGGCGCTGGTCGTCATCCAGATCAGCCTGATCCAGCGCGAGCAGGTGCATGTCGAAACCGAACCCTTTGTCGACCCGCAACGCCTGCAGGCGCGCCGGTTGCTCATCGACCGGAGAGCGCACCAATTCATCGATCAACAGGTAAATAGTCGCCCGCGCCAGTTGCTCGGTGATCTGCTGCACCTCGCCCGTCAACAGCAGCGGCTCCTTGTCGCTCAACTGGCGATAGACCTTCGCCGCATGCGGGCCGATCTGCTCGACCACCACCTGCCCACGCGCCAGCCGACTGCGGGCGCTGCTGTCCAGTTGTGCCTGCTCAAAGCTTTGCAGACTCAGCGGAATACCCAGCAAACGCTCCCAGACCGCCAGCGCACGACGACGCTCCACATCGTTGAGGGCGATCAGGTTATCGGCCATGACCGTGAACGTGCCGTGGGCCAGACGCTCGCGGTACTGCTCGCCACGCGCCTGATTGAGGCCATGCAGCGCGAGCATGCCGAGCAGCGCCACCAGCACCAGAACGCCCAGCATGCCGCCATAGATACGCAGAAAGATCGAGTTCATGACAGGTCAGCCGCTGAACACATGGCCGCTCATGTCCTGCGCGGCTTCAGGCACGAACAGATAGCCCTTGCTGCGCACGGTCTTGATCAGACGCGGGTGGATAGGATCGTCGCCAATCTTGGGACGGATGCGCGAGATGCGCACATCAATGGAGCGATCCTGCCCGTCATACCCCACGCCGCGCAGGGCCGTGAAGATTTCTTCACGGGACAGCGTGCGCCCGGCGTTGGCTACCAGCAGCCACAACAGATCGAATTCGGCACCGGTCAGTTCGATGCTTTCTTCGCGCAACCAGGCCTCGCGCAGTGCGTTGTCCACCACCAGCGGCCCGAAAACCAGCCTGCGCAGCTCGGCGGCGGGCACCTGTGGCGCCTCACTACGGCGCAACAAGGCATGAATGCGCGCCAATAGCACGCGCGGGTGAACCGGCTTGCAGACGAAATCGTCAGCGCCGGTGTCCAGCCCCTGAATGTGATCGGTGTCGTCGGTGCGGGCGGTGAGCATCAGGATCGGCCCGTCGTAGCGGTCGCGCACCTTGCGGCAAATACTGAAGCCGTCTTCGCCGGGCAGCATCAGGTCGAGGATGACCAGATCCGGCTGTTCCTGAATGATGCGCGCTGCCGCCAGCGCGCCATTGCCTTCAATCCTTACGCTCAGGCCGTTGTTCTGCAGGTAGTCGCAGGTCAGTTGCGCCAATCGCTGATCGTCCTCGACGATGAGCACCTGCCAGGTATGTGGCTCCACGAAGGGCTTCCTTTTGTTGTTATCGAATAGCGGATTCAGGCACCGCCGCATCGCGCGGATGTCCGGCGATTGTAGCAATCGCGCGGCAAACCACACGACATGCCAGATGCCCCTTGCAGGCTGCTTTTTCTGTGATAGGGTTCGCGCCCGCAAAAATCCGTTGCAGCCCAATGACATCTGTAAAAATCAGTGACAAACGGTCCGACGCAGCAGCCATGCGGCCTACACGCGATGTAGGTGATTCATACACAAAGTACTCACAAGTTTATCCACAGGTCGTACGTTGCAATTGATGTCCGAAACGCATTATCTTGTAGCCCGACCTGCAGTCACACCCTACATGTAGGGTTTTCTGCGAAAACTCCAGCACAACTCAATTGAAAAATTCAAGCATTTTTCTTGCGTTTGAGGGGTTGAACTTTAAGACGTAATCAGTAACCAAACCGCGCGCGCTTACACCCAGGCGACCCGGTACACGTCTTGCAACATAGAACACGCAAGCTTCATCAGATCTGCAAGGGATTGGGCACATGACCCAGTCCCTTTTTGACTTCAAAACCCGGAAGCGGCCAAACCCGCCTCCACCTCCGTTTTGGAGTCATTGAGTCGTCCGGTTGGCGACTCACTGTCACAAAACGGAAAGGTGGGCAGCGATGCCCGAACAAACTTAAAGAACGTGGAGACACCCATGCAAACAGACACAACTCGCGAGAACTCGCCGACCACTGCGCCGTTGTCAGGCCAGGCCCAGCAGGACCTGTCCGCAACCGCTCCTGGTCAACTGCGCGTGATCAAGCGTAACGGCACTGTCGTCGCTTACACCGATGACAAGATCACCGTCGCCATCACCAAGGCGTTTCTTGCAGTTGAGGGCGGCGCTGCTGCCGCCTCGTCGCGCATCCACGACACCGTTGCCCGCCTGACCGAACAGGTCACCGCCACCTTCAAGCGTCGCATGCCTTCGGGCGGCACCATCCACATCGAAGAAATCCAGGACCAGGTCGAACTGGCCCTGATGCGTGCCGGCGAGCAGAAAGTGGCCCGCGACTACGTCATCTACCGTGACTCGCGCGCCAAGGAGCGTGCCGTTCGTGCACCGGAAGACGAAGTCCAGGCTCACCCTTCTATCCGCATCACCCGCGCTGACGGCAGCTTCGCGCCGCTCGACATGGGCCGCCTGAACACCATCGTTACCGAAGCGTGCGAAGGTCTGGCTGAAGTCGACGCCGACCTGATCCAGAACGAAACCCTGAAGAACCTGTACGACGGCGTTGCGCTGAAAGACGTCAACACCGCACTGGTGATGACTGCCCGTACGCTGGTCGAGCGTGAGCCGAACTACTCGTTCGTGACTGCCCGCCTGCTGATGGACACCCTGCGTGCCGAAGGCCTGAGCTTCCTGCAAGTGGCCGAGAGCGCCACGCACCACGAGATGGCCGACCTGTACGCCAAGGCACTGCCTGCCTACGTCGCTGCCGGTATCAAGTACGAGCTGCTCAACCCTGTGCTGGCCGAGTTCGACCTCGAGAAGCTGGGCAAGGCGATCAACCACGAGCGCGATCAGCAGTTCACTTACCTGGGCCTGCAGACCCTGTACGACCGTTACTTCATCCACAAGGATGGCGTGCGTTTCGAACTGCCGCAGATCTTCTTCATGCGTGTGGCCATGGGCCTTGCCATCGAAGAGAAGGCTCGTGAAGACCGCGCCATCGAGTTCTACAACCTGCTGTCGTCCTTCGACTACATGTCGTCGACCCCGACGCTGTTCAACGCCGGTACCCTGCGTCCACAGCTGTCCAGCTGCTACCTGACCACCGTGCCGGATGACCTGTCGGGCATCTACCACGCGATCCACGACAACGCCATGCTGTCCAAATTCGCAGGCGGTCTGGGCAACGACTGGACGCCGGTTCGTGCACTGGGCTCCTACATCAAGGGCACCAACGGCAAATCGCAGGGCGTCGTGCCGTTCCTGAAAGTGGTCAACGACACCGCTGTAGCAGTCAACCAGGGCGGCAAGCGCAAGGGCGCTGTCTGTGCCTACCTGGAAACCTGGCACATGGACATCGAAGAGTTCATCGAGCTGCGCAAGAACACCGGTGATGACCGTCGTCGTACCCACGACATGAACACCGCCAACTGGATCCCTGACCTGTTCATGAAGCGCGTCTTCGATGACGGCCCGTGGACCCTGTTCTCACCATCCGAAGTACCTGACCTGCACGACCTGACCGGTAAGGCCTTCCAGGAACGTTACGAGTACTACGAAGCGCTGACCGAATACCCAGGCAAGATCAAACTGTTCAAGACCATCCAGGCCAAGGATCTGTGGCGCAAGATGCTCTCGATGCTGTTCGAAACCGGCCATCCATGGCTGACCTTCAAGGACCCGTGCAACCTGCGCAGCCCGCAGCAGCACGTGGGCGTGGTTCACAGCTCGAACCTGTGCACCGAGATCACCCTCAACACCAACAAGGACGAGATCGCTGTCTGCAACCTGGGCTCGATCAACCTGCCGAACCACATCGTCAACGGCAAACTGGACACCGACAAGCTCAAGCGCACTGTCGACGTAGCCGTTCGCATGCTCGATAACGTCATCGACATCAACTACTACTCCGTACCGCAGGCCAAGAACTCCAACCTGCGCCACCGTCCGGTCGGCCTGGGCATCATGGGCTTCCAGGATGCGCTGTATCTGCAGCACATCCCGTACGGTTCCGATGCTGCCGTGCAGTTCGCCGACTCCTCGATGGAAGCGGTCAGCTACTACGCCATCCAGGCGTCATGCGACCTGGCCGACGAGCGTGGCGCCTACGAGACGTTCCAGGGTTCGCTGTGGTCCAAAGGCATCCTGCCGCTGGATTCTCAACAGATCCTGATCGAGCAGCGTGGCGAGAAGTACATCGACGTCGACCTGAAGGAATCCCTGGACTGGGCGCCGGTACGTGCCCGTGTGCAGAAAGGTATCCGTAACTCGAACATCATGGCCATCGCACCGACCGCCACCATCGCCAACATCACTGGCGTGTCGCAGTCGATCGAACCGACCTACCAGAACCTGTACGTGAAATCGAACCTGTCGGGCGAATTCACCGTGATCAACCCGTACCTGGTTCGCGACCTCAAGGCTCGCGATCTGTGGGACTCGGTCATGATCAACGACCTGAAGTACTACGACGGTTCGGTGCAGCAGATCGAGCGCATCCCGCAGGAGCTCAAAGAGCTGTACGCGACGGCCTTCGAAGTGGACACCAAGTGGATCGTCGACGCGGCAAGCCGTCGTCAGAAGTGGATCGATCAGGCTCAGTCGCTGAACCTGTACATCGCTGGCGCATCGGGCAAGAAGCTGGACGTGACCTACCGCATGGCCTGGTACCGTGGTCTGAAAACCACTTACTACCTCCGTGCCCTGGCTGCGACCAGCACCGAGAAGTCGACCGTCAACACCGGCAAGCTCAACGCAGTATCGAGCGGCGGCCACGGCCCGGACGACTCGGCCATCACCGCCCCGCGCCCGACCGAAGCCGCACCGGCAGGTCCTGCACCGGTTCCAAAGGCATGCGCCATTGACGAGCCGGATTGCGAGGCTTGCCAATAAGGCTGAGCGTCTGAGCCCCGTACGGCAGTAAACAAAAAGCCCCTTTTCAGGGGCTTTTTGTTGTGCTGGATAAACTCGATTATGTGATCGTGCCAATGCTCCGCGTTGGCATGCCGCCCGGGACGCTCTGCGTCCCATTGGGCCTGAAAAAACAAGGTCTAAAGCTGCGCGCAAATACAGTCTGTGTTGAAGAAACACTGAAAGGCGCCAATACACCGCTCGTCGAATCAAGCATGAAATCGCATTTAAAATCAGCACCAAACCAGACCGCAGATCATCCCCTCAAACATCTCATCACGCCAAGAAGCCCGGCAGCCGCGATGCGCAGGAAATCTATCGATTACGCATCGGTGAAAACCGGGCTTATCTGCGACAAACCACCGCTGTTGCCCAAAACCGACAGGCACTATATGCTGCGTTTCGAAATGTAAAAAACACTAGATAAGGGATTCAGCTGAATTTCCTGCTGCTTTCAGCAATGCATAAACCGATGCTGAAGCCTGCGAGAAAAAAGCGTGAATCACCCACCGAAATCTACTTTCGGTTCAACAAGCGCCGGGCAAAATCTGTATAATCCCGCGCTCGCTTCAGGGTACTCGAATGACAATTTGCATCAGCAAAATTGCATCACCTCAAAGCAATCCAGATCACTCGCTTTGCTCGCCTGTAGGGCGTTGCCACGGCAGCAAACCGAACGGACGACCGACACGCTCATAACCGGTCAATCGCAGCATCAAAGACAGCCTCAATTTCAGTACCTGCGTTTTCGACCCGACGACGTGGGCACTTCACACCTTAAAATCTAACCAAGGTCGCTACGGCGATCCTCAAGCGGGAGCCTCATCACCATGCTGAGCTGGGACGAATTCGATAAAGAAGACGGCGAAGTAGTTGCCAAAGCGGCCAACGCCGGTCACGCCAACGAAGCCAACATGGACCGCCTCGATAGCGCCGGTGGCGCAGCGGCCCAGGAAGCACGTGCCGTCACCGCCAACGACTCCGCAGCCCTGGTCCGCGCCAAGAAAGCGCTGGATGCACTGGACGTCGCTGAAGGTCTGGCCGAACTCGAAGGCGCCAGCGCTCGCGTTGCCGTTGACGAAAAGATGATGATCAACTGCCGCGCCGACCTGAACCAGCTCGTGCCCTTCAAGTACGACTGGGCCTGGCAGAAGTACCTGGACGGTTGCGCAAACCACTGGATGCCGCAAGAAGTCAACATGACCGCCGACATCGCCCTCTGGAAAAACCCGGAAGGCCTGACCGACGACGAACGCCGCATCGTCATGCGCAACCTGGGCTTCTTCTCCACCGCCGACTCGCTGGTTGCCAACAACCTCGTACTGGCCGTGTACCGCCTGATCACCAACCCGGAGTGCCGCCAGTACATCCTGCGCCAGGCCTTCGAGGAAGCGATCCACACCCACGCTTACCAGTACTGCATCGAATCGCTGGCCATGGATGAAGGCGAGATCTTCAACATGTACCACGAGATTCCATCGGTCGCGAAGAAAGCCGCGTGGGGCCTGAAGTACACCCGTTCGATCTCCGATCCGAAGTTCGAAACCGGCACCGTCGAAACCGATAAGGAACTGCTGCGCAACCTGATCGCCTACTACTGCGTTCTGGAAGGCATCTTCTTCTACTGCGGCTTCACCCAGATCCTGTCCATGGGCCGTCGCAATAAAATGACCGGCGTCGCCGAGCAGTTCCAGTACATCCTGCGCGACGAATCCATGCACCTGAACTTCGGCATCGACGTGATCAACCAGATCAAGATCGAAAACCCGCACCTGTGGGATGCCGAGATGAAAGAAGAAGCCACGCAGATGATCCTGCAGGGCACTCAGCTGGAAATCGAATACGCACGTGACACCATGCCACGCGGCGTACTGGGCATGAACGCAGCGATGATGGAGGACTACCTCAAGTTCATCGCCAACCGTCGCCTGAGCCAGATCGGTCTGAAGGAAGAGTACCCAGGTACCACCAACCCGTTCCCATGGATGAGCGAGATCATGGACTTGAAGAAAGAGAAGAACTTCTTCGAGACTCGGGTTATTGAGTATCAGACGGGCGGGGCGCTGAGCTGGGATTGATCAATGCAATTTGGATAACGCAAATAAAAGGTCAAAAAGCAATAGCTTTTTGACCTTTTTAATTTAAACCTCCACTCTATTTTGATAAAAAACTAAGTTTTCGAAAGGTCTTCACCAGACGCTTAGATAAATAGCATTATACTCGCGAGTCTTAAAACGCTAAAACTTCAACGCTCGCCTTTCGAGTCCGCAAGCCCGTGGCAAGCAGAAAGTTATTATCGCTAAGCCTACAAACCACCCTAAAAACCACATCTAACTTAGCCAAATAAATCTGATGACTTTCTGACTACTTAAATGATAATATCAAATAGCCACCCTGAAAATCCGCTTATGTGAAGTAAACAATGAAAATTACAAAATTCCGGATAAAGAATTTTAGGTCAATTATTGATACCGACTGGCGCAATTTTTCGGCTGACGGCGTGACTGTACTTGTTGGTCAAAATGAATCAGGAAAAAGTGCAATCTTAGAGGCATTGAGCCTAACCTTTAGCCGAAGTCACATAACAAATGACGATCTACGTTACGACTGTGAGCTTCCGGAAATTTGGCTTGCTCTAGAGTTTAGTGAATCGCAGTTTGATAAAGCACTCGTCGGAAACGCTACAGAAGAAGATATAAAAACAATCCAAAATCATTTTAAAAGAGTAGGCCATCGTACGCAATGCTTTTTCAAATGGTATGAAGATCCTGAAGCTCAGGACAGAAACTTTAGTTGTGAGATAGACCTGAACGAGCCTGAGCTCTCTAGAGCCGCTATGGAATATATATCCAAAGAAGGTGAAAATCTACAGCCGACTCAAATCTTTCGCACATCGCCGCAATTGCGATATTCAGGATGGCCCCAACCTTCACACTATTCCAATCAAGCTCTGGCTTATTACCAAATACAATAGAAATTGACTCTAGCTTTAATCTTGTAGGCGAAGGAAAATCTGCTGCCGACAACCTCTTAACGATAGCAAACATAAACCTGAAAGACTTAATAAAACAGGACAGTCGAACCCAGGAGTCCAAAATAGCTCGAGCGATAAACGAAATAAACTTAGAACTTAAAGATCTATGGAATCAAAAGATAGGATCCAACAACAAGATAAAGTTAGAATTCAGCTTAAAACATCATGCTAACAACTCATCCAAAAAAGCCGGCGACCCATACCTCACCTTTTGGGTATCTGACGGAATGCATAAGTTGCATCCTAAGCAAAGAAGCACTGGAGTTCGGTGGTTTATTTCCTTCTATCTTCAGCTAAAAGCGTCTCAAAAACACAGTGAAAAGCTGCACTTCTTATTAGACGAACCAGGCGCAAATCTTCACGCCAATGCTCAAAAAGATGTTTTAAAACTAATAAATAGACTCAGCAAAGATATCCCTATAACATACAGCACTCATAGCCCAACACTTATTGAATATGAAAAACTCTACCGAGTTTACGCTGTTCAAAGAGGCAATGATGAGATGGAAACACCCACAGAACTAATCGAAGCTCATCATCTAGGCGCGGCCTCTAGCGATACACTATCACCGATACTTACCGCAATAGGCACAGACTTCTCACAACAAAACGTAATCCAAAAAACTAACAATATAATTTTAGAAGAACCGAGCGCCTTTTATTACCTTTCAGCTTTTTGGCTACTTTTAAGAATACCTAAACGAATAAACTTTATTTCCGCCACGGGCGCGAATAAAATTCCACCACTAGCTTATATGTTTACAGGATGGGGACTGAAGTTTTCTGTAATCGTGGATGATGACAATCAGGGTAGACAAGTTTTCAACCAGTTAAAAAAAGACTTGTGGGGCGATGAAGACAATATTGCAAAAAACAATGCTTATAAATTAAAGGGTTGCAATGGCATCGAGGATATATTTTCTAAGCAGGACTTTGCAACTCACGTCTTGAAAAATGAGCTCCACATTCTTGATTGCGCCCCTTCCGAAATAGTGAAGCTCCCAAAGTATTCAAAGCCGATTTTAGCTTATAGCTTTTATCTATCTGTCAAAAGTAAAGAGATCGAACTAGATCGACTAGAAGAAACAACAACAAAAAAAATCAATGAAGTATTCAACAATATTCTTAACTTGATAGAAATCCAGAACTCCGGAAATTGATATATATGACGGAGCGTGATGCGCTCCGCCTATAACACGCCAATCACCAACGGTCCATATTTTCACCATTACTAGCGCTCACAACTCTGCAAATCAACCTTTCTAAGGTAAGATCGAACAAAGCCACTGTTAACTCCAACTCATCTGAAAACTTGAAGCAAGATGTTTCTATTTGAGAGCAATCAACTTTCGGATAAATCAATACCAAATCACCCTTTCCTAATAAATACTTATGCCCGTACGCAAACATCTGGTAGAAATCCGCATGATCCAACCTATAGTTTTTTTCATCTATTTTGCCATTTATGCGCTTCCATTTGGTATCTAATACCCATCTCTTTGCACCCTGAGCAATCATCAAGTCCGGTTTTAATTGAAATACATTTCTGCCTTGATGCGTACAAAGAAACTTATTACTGAATTGCGTATGCAGCGTCGCGCCAACAGGCAACGAACTCTTCAAACACGCAGCCACATACCGCTCAAACAACTTCTCCATCGGAAACAGCAAGCTCATCCCCCGCCACTCCCCAGATACCGCCAAAGGCGTTTGCTGCTGAATGATTAGCTCACACCAAGGCTTCACAGGCTGGTAGTGAGCCATCAGCCGATCACGACGCCATTGCTTGAAGTCCTGCGCCGTGTCCTTGCTGCTAGGAACTTCCAATAGCATCGAACGCAGTTCATGAGAGAGACGCCAGTTCCCTGGATCTCGTGCGGTCTTGCAGACAATCTCCAATGCTGTTTTGAGCAGGCGATTTTCTGGTCTGTCCGGAAGGAACACGTCATGACGTATCTGAAAATGATGCCGCCTACCGGAAGGCTGACGCATTTGGCGGGCCGTATTCAATTGTCCGCGTAGGTAGCGCTGCTCTTCTTCAACTTGCTGATAATCAAAGCGCATACCGCGCTTGATGAGGTGGTCGAGCGCATCGAGAAAGCTGCTCATTACCCACTCGGTCAGCGGAGCATCAAAGCGTTGAAGTGCCGCCGCTCCGACTTTGCGAGTCGGTAAATCTAAAGACTTCTGAATCATGCGCTTCAGCAAGGCACGGCTTTGCTGGATGCAGTCGCCATCCTCAAAGTGCTTAGGCAGAATTTCGATACGCATGCCGCAGGGTGTTTCTAAGACGCCGACGTAGTTATCGAGTTTCAGCCAACGACGGTCCTCAATCTGTACCAACGCAGCGCCGGCCTTGCTAAAACGCGCGTTGAGTTCGCAGAGCCAATCGAAGGCCGAGGGCGACACCTGAGCGATGTCGAGGGTCGGGCTGTGAATATGGCTTGTGGTAAGCCGGGCATATTCACGAACCGTTATGCTTTTCACCTTTGGGCCTCGTTCAGGGCTTTGATAACCCTGGCTCCGAGATGACGCGTGTTAAGGGCTCGTCCGGTTTCGAACTCGAGTGCAATACCGTATTTCTTAGCCAGCTCCTTCAGCACGGGCATAGCGGTCTTTACCCGTACCCCATCCCGAAAAACCTCAATGGTTCCCGATACCAATCGTCGAATCTTGATGCCATCCTCTTCAACTTCTTTAAAAGCCTCCGTGGGCTTAGCGTGAGCGAGATGGTCAATAATGCCAAGGTACGCTTCTACTCGCTCAAAGGCGTCAGGATTCAGACTCCAAGCACCGTTATGAGAGGTAGGCACAGAATCACCGAATAAACCAATAAGGTCCTGCTCTGGCTGAATGAGAAACTGATTCTCTGCAGATTTACGCTGATCATTCAGTACCCATTGGATACGTTGCCAGTCCTCAAAGAAATATTCTTGAAGCAGCGGCAGGATTTGCCCTCGGAAAATGCTTTCTAGCAAATCTAAATTCGGGGCAGATTTAAGCGGTAAAAAATACGCATGGCCTAGTCGGTGGTCCCGATCAAGCAACGCCTCAATACGCAGGTTCAGCACGCGGAGCAAATCGTCTATCGCGATGCCTTCAACCTGTACGCCTTCAAGCAATTCAGGACTCGGCGGCACTTCGACAAAGGTAAAACGACGTCTAAGAGCAATATCCATCGCTGCCAGTGACCGATCAGCGGTGTTCATAGTACCGATCAAGTAGACGTTATCTGGAATGCGGAAGCGCTCCTTGGAGTAAGGCAGTGTCACCTCTAGCGCTTCATCTGCCCCCGCTCGCTTGGATGGCTCGATCAACGTGATGAGCTCGCCAAAGATGCGTGAGACGTTGCCGCGGTTGATCTCGTCGATGATCAGAACTTTGGCAGTGCATTGCTGAGCATGGCCAGACTCAAACAGACCGTCTACGTTTTTACCGAGCATGTGCTCGACCATCGAGGGTAAAAAATTCTTGTAGCCGTTCACTAGAAACGGGTCGAGGATTGAGCCGGGCACCTTCTTGTCCCACCGACCGTTTCCCAGTTCTTCGATGGTGAACGTTCCTGCGTCTACGTAGGATGCGAGCGTATTGAGCAGGCTCATACCGATCGGCAGATGCTTACCTTGGGGTTTCTCAATCTCAACGACATCACGGGTGGCTCGGGTCACCTTGTAGCCTGTGCCATACCGATCACCTACTTTGAAGCTCCGGTACTTACCGTCCGACTCACCCGCCGCTGCTTCGCAAAGGCTTTTAAAAACCCCCGGCACAACGTCATAGCGCAACTGCCCCTGCTCATCGGTAGTCGCACGCAGCCCTTCGACGAAATCCTCATAGCTAAAGCTTTGGTGAAAGGTGACAAAGCGCACATCGCCCGCGGCCAGAAGCTCATCAAAACGCTTTTTCCAAGCCGTTCGATCGTCCGGATTTCTGGCGAGAAAAGGCTGATCAAGGATCTGCAACGTCGCTTCGACTGTGGCGTAGGTTTTCCCCGTACCGGGCGGACCGAAGAAAATCTGATTAAGCGAAGGCATTGCGGAACGTCCTTGTAGGAAAATTCCGTCAACAGTATCTAGATTGCCAGCATGGGTAAAGCAAAGGGTTGGTCGTTCTGGAGATTGTGCGAGGGCGCGAGAATGTGACGCGGAGCGTCACGGGCTGCATTCCCACGCTGGAGCGTTGGAACGATCAGATTGAGTCGTCTGAACGCTACTCAAACGAACGGAAAAGTCTGACATTAGCGCCGTCCTCTATCCGATAGCAGGGCGTTACGTACGCGTTTATCTTAATCGCCGGTGCCTAAGAAACACCCAACGTAGACACAGTGACTTCAGCATTAGCTCTGAATTTTTCGTTCTATTCGAACGCGAACTCAGAAATGCCGAGCCGCTCCGTTGGGATTTCTTACGCCCGCTCTACGTTGGTCTTAGCGCCATTCCAAGTCCTTTGTAGAGGTTCAGCATGTTCAGCGACAGATTCAAAGCACAGGCTCATCAACTTCAAGCGGAAACATCCGCCTACGTACCCACCCTCTTCCACCGCCACAACCGCCCTCTCCAAGCCCTGCTCTACGAACACCAACCCTGGTTCAGCGCCCGCAATCTCGGTCGTCTCATCGGCTGGCCGTTGAACGAGCGTACGATGCGCAAGCTCGATACGGACCAGTACCGGATGATGACGCTTGAGCAGCACAGCGGCCCTGAGCCGGAGTTGATGGTGAGTGAGTCGGGGGCTTACGCGATGTTGGTGCATCACTATCACGCGGAGAATCGCGGATTGCGGCAGTGGTTGACCCACGAGGTGGTGCCGATGCTGCGGGACGCCGAGGTGCCGTCTGATGATCACGCGCCGCACCTGAGCATGCTGCAATGGCCGGGGTTGTCGGTGAGTGTGTTGCACTGGCAGAGCGAGCCGTGGATCAGGCTGCGGGACATGCCGTTGATGCTGGCTCATCCGCAGATGCAGATTGAGCCGACGCCGCGACACGTGAGCAAGCGGTGGTGGCGTTCGGCATTGCCGGTGTTTCGGCTGGGGTGAGTGTGATGAGGTGGCCGTCCAGATTGGCGGCCACTGGTTTGGATGTTCAGCCGTTGCGCTGAGCCGCGCTGTGGGGAAGTCGATGTTGCGCGTTTGCAGCCCGCATCGAGCTAACCCTTCTTGCGCTCCATCGCCAGTTCCGTCAGGGCGATCATGCGGTCGTCGCGGGTCAGTACGTTCTGGGCGTAGCCACACAGCAGGTACAGGAAGAGATTGACTGCCGCCAGGGCGAACACCCAGTCCAGGTAGAGTGCGAACGAGCCCATGCCGAACAGGGTTTTGTACAAGCTGATCAGCCCGGCCGACAGGGCAAGCAAGCCCGGGGCTATGCCGATGCTCTGCAGTACGCCGGTGACCAGACGCAGGCGTCTCTCAAAGCCGCTGCGCTCGTTTTTCAGTTCAAGCACGCCAAGTGCCAGTGTGTGACTGGAAAGCGATGTCAGGAGCGGTAGGAATTGTTCGTCGATGAGCAGGCGGGTTCTGATGTTGATGCCTGCCAGACCCGCGAAGGGTGCAGCCAGTACATTTCTCACCGAATCTCGGTAACGCCCGATGCACAGGACCGGGTAGACAAAGAGCGTCCCATACGAAACCGCGATCAGTCCCCAACTGGTGTAGTAGATCCAGCGCATGGGTTCGATCAGGCCTGCGAGTGCAACCAGTACGGCGAGGAACAGCGGAGCAGTCACGCAGAACCAGAAGCGTTTGGTGCTCATCTGCAGTCGCCTGCTGGTGCTGTGCTCCTGTCGTAGCGTATCAACGACATGCCTGTCGGCTTGTTCGATCTGGGCTTTGATGTGCAGGTACTGTTCGATTTCGTTGCTCATGGCTTTCCTTGAACGACTGTGAACGCAGTGGGTTGGCGTTCGGGCGTTCATCAAAGCGCAAAGCAATCCGGGCGCTAATGACTGGAGCCTTATGATGATGTCAGGCAAGTCTGATTAGGTTATGGGGTGCTTCTTACAGCGCTGAAGAAGCGTCCTGACCAAAGCATTTCAGGTCTGTTTGGATCACGGCGGTGGCATTGTTCGCCAAAGGTATTTTCAGACGCGTCCTACATTCATTCCGGGATCCCGAAAATACACTGCCCGTTCTCTTTTTCAGGACGATCGCAGCATGGCGAACCACGGCTACATGACCATCAAAGGCAAGGATCAAGGCCTCATTTCTGCAGGATGCTCTAGCCCCGAGTCGATGGGTGCGAAATGTCAGGCGGGTCACCTGGACGAGATCATGGTGCTGTCGCTGACCCATAACATGAGCAACATCGACAACATCAAGCACGCCACTCACCGACCGGTTGTCATCACCAAACACGTCGATAAATCCTCCCCAATGCTCGGTCAGGCGCTCGCCAATCGGGAGCCGGTTGATTGCACAATCGACTTCTATCGCACCTCGTCCACAGGCGTTCAGGAGAAGTTCTACACCGTTGAAATCCGGGAAGGCATCATCGCCGACCTGACACTCGACATGCCCCACGCCATTCTGCAGAACGACGCAGAACCCCAGGAGCACGTCGCCATCCGCTACCGCGACATCATCTGGACCCATCACCAGGGAAACACCAACGGCTACGCCTCGTGGATCGCAGAGGAATGAGCCTGCCGGAGAGGCAACGGTCGTCCGGGCACCACGACCTGTGGCGGGTCAGCGAGGCGGCAGGCCGTCTCGCAGGACAGGCCTGTACGGTGTCTGCCCGGCACATCCGCGACGGGACGCTCAGGCTGCAGTTCAATCGGGACGTGGCCTATTACGCGCAAGGGATCGTTCGGGATGTGGAGGCCGGCAGGAAGAGTGTTGATGAGGGGCTGGAGGCGATTGAGGCGGCGCAGCGTAGCTTCGTAGACCAGTCACTTGAGATCGGTAAAAAAAGCGTCGGCATCCTCGCAGGGACTCTGCAGGTCACTAACGGTGTAGCTGTGTGCTACGGCTCCGCAGGGACGCTCTGCCTAGTGTTTGGAGTCCCTCTGATGGCGCATGGGGCTAACAACATCTATGAGAACGGACGCAATCTTATCGAAGACCGCTCGGATACACAGGGGCCGACACGAAAGGCGTATCACGCGCTTTCGAAACTGGCGGGAGGGACGGAGTTTCACGGCAACATGGCTTATGGGACGGTAGACTTGGGATTATCTTTATATGGCATGGGGAGGCTGGTCGTGAAGCCGGAAGCTTGGAAATTATTCGAATATGTCAGAGCAGATAAGATTAGAGGGTATCAGGACATTTCTGGAAAGGTTTTCACCGCCGAGCGAGGTGGCGACACACTAACACTCGAAAGCTTATATAAAGAATGGGACAAACACCATGATGATTGAAGCGCCCATTTTTTTAATATTTATTGTATCAAGTATCGTTTTCTACCTCCCGGCCCTGTGGACGCGTTACGCGTGGTCAGGCCCTCGATTTACACTAACCAAGTACTGGACCAACATCACATACAATATATTCTTTGTCTATCAGCACATGCGCTTCATAAACAAGAACAGCATACCCTTCTACGGAGAGCAAGACAGCTCAATACTGGGCATATTTTCTTTGATCATGATTATTGCACATGCGTGCGCTCATACTGTCACGTGGGACATCAAATCTTGGCGTTCAAGAAAGGCAAAATATTAGCAATCGCCTTGGGCACGTATGATCTCGGGATGTCGCTGTATGGCGCGATCAGACTAGTTTTAACACCACGACCTGATCACAACTGGGGCAGCTTTGGTTCATGTGAGGTATGCTTTTGAACGCTTTATCGAGTCATATTGCATTTATAGCCGTAACACTATTGCTGCTCACCCCTTCAGTTTGGGCAAGATATGCTTTCTCAGCTAAAAACTTCTCGACACCCAAATTGTTGCTTACATTGGCCTACAACGTATTCTGCGGCCATCTGTATTTGAAATACGCGAAATATGGAACGTTGCCTTTCGATATCCCCCTGAGAAGTATAGCGCTGAGATGGCTCGCGCTATTCATTCCGCTGGCGTTCGCACTTCTATTGCCTAAGCCACGGATAAAAACAAGCACCTGACAGGCTTAACGAAAACTCACAACACACTCTCTTTTAACCGGATATCCATCGATGAATGAAACAGCCATATACGTTATATTTTTGGCTTCCAGCATAGTATTTTATCTGCCTGCACTATGGATGCGTTACGCGTGGTCAGGGCAAAAATTTACGACAACCAAGTTCTGGACCTCCAACCTATACAACATATTTTTTGGCTACGTACACATGCGCTTTATAGAAAAAAACGACATCTTTTTTTACGGTCATCAAGACAGTTCGATTCTTGGATGGTTTTCACTAGTAATGATTTTGGCTCATACCTGCGCCCACACTGTCACGTGGGATATCAAACCTTGGTACTCAAGAAAAAATCGAAACCATTAGACTTTCAAAATGAAATCGCCCACACCGGAGCTTCCTGAATGACGCAACTCATCGAGTATACGGCCTTCATCATATTTTCAACGACGCTTTTCATGATCACGCTCTGGATTCAGCGTGCTTTTTCGGACACTAACTATTCCGACTTAAAGTTCGCCCTGTCTATTTACTACAAGATCATACCTATCTTCATACACACCTATATTCAGGCAACGCAATCAGTGTATTTTTACGGTCAGCTGAAAATTTACGTTCCCGGCTGGCTGACGGTAGTCATTATCAGCGCTCACCTGTTCTGTATACCGGTACCCCACGTACCCTTCCGGTGGTTCCTGAAACGAAAAGTCGACCCCCGAATTCGCGTTTACAAATAGCGATCACCACCTGAAAGGTGGTGAGACACGTCCTTGCCATCAAGCTACCGACTAAACCGCTCCGCCAGACTGTGCAGGTACTCTGCCATGCCTTCAAGCTCGCTGCTGATCTGCGAACCCTGTTGAGCCTGGCCTGCGCTCTGATCGCAGAGTTGGGCGATGCGGGTGATTTGCTGGCTGATGTTTTCTGCTACGTGGCTTTGTTCTTCGGAGGCGGATGCCATTTGTTGACTCATGCCGGTGATGCGGGTGACAGACTGGCTGATGCCGTCGAGCGCTTTTTGCACGGCTTCGACGCTGGCGACGCTTTCCTGTGAGATCTGCTCGCCCTTGCTGGCGGTCTGCACGGCGCGGGAGGCGCCGTCGCGCAGGGTGGTGATGATCTGCTGGATCTGTTCGGTCGAGGACTGGGTGCGTGAGGCCAGCGAACGAACTTCGTCGGCGACCACGGCAAAGCCACGGCCCTGCTCGCCTGCACGCGCTGCCTCGATGGCGGCGTTGAGCGCCAGCAGGTTGGTCTGCTGGGCGATGGAAGTGATGACGTCCACCACACTGCCGATGGACTGTGTCGCATCGGCAAGGTCACCGACAGCCTGACCGATCTCGGTCACAGAGTTGGCCATGTGACGGATCGCCAGCAGGCTTTCGTCCGCCAGTCCACGCCCCTGCTGGGCGAGTTTGTCGGCTTCTTCGGCGGCGTGGGCGGTGTTCTGTACGTTGTGCGTGACTTCCTGAATGGTCGCTGCCATCTGGTTGATGGCCGTGGCGGACTGGTCTGCTTCGCTGCGTTGCTGGTCGAGCGATTCAGCCTGCCGAACCGACAACTGCGCCGATTGCCCGGCGTGCTGCTTGACGCTCTCGCCGGTGTCGACAAGGCGAGTCAAGGCGGCCTGCAATCGAGCCTCTGCGCTGAGCATTGCCAGATCGAGCTGGCCTTGCGGGCCTCGGTTGTCGCTGTAGGTCAGCGCAACCAGCGCACTGGTGAATGCCTTGGGGTGCTCTTCCAGCGTTTTGCGCAGGCTGTTGCGATGGCGGATTTCGAGAAAGCTGCCCAGTGCGAGCAGCACGACGAGAATCATGACGAACGAGGCCTGATCGTCCAGCAGGTACACGCCAGCCATCAACGCCAGCGCACAGAGGATCATCGGCAGTTGGCGGACGAGGTGATAAGCAGCGGCGCTGACTTTGGAGACTGCCGACTTGCCAGCCCGCAGGCGCGCATACAGTGCTTCTGCGCGGCGCACCTGGTCGCGGGTCGGCAGGGAGCGGACAGATTCGTAACCCACGATGCGGCCGTTTTCGTACACCGCAGTGACGTAGGCGCTGACCCAGTAATAGTCGCCCTGCTTGGAGCGGTTCTTGACCACGCCCATCCAGGGTTTGCCCTGTTTGATGGTTTCCCACATGTGGGCAAATACCGACGCAGGCATGTCGGGGTGGCGCACAAGGTTGTGCGGCTGCCCGATCAGTTCTTCACGCGTGAAACCACTGAGCGACACGAACGCATCGTTGCAGTAGGTGATGTGACTGTTGAGGTCTGTAGTGGAAATGAGACGCTCAGACGCTGGAAAGGTCCGTTCTGTCTGGGTAACGGGCAAGTTGACACGCATTGAACATCCACTCCCTGGTAAATGCGAAATATCCTGGGGCACGCCTTGAAGGTGTAGCACACACCCACCAAGTCACAACCGATCGTGCAGCGTCCCTATATCGTCCGGCAGGGCGAGGTCTTGAGTCGATGGGCGGTTTGGCGCGCTTTACTTGGTGGCCTCGTTCTCTGCACCATGCCGCCTTTGAATCGATTACTCGTGTACTGAAGGCTCCCATGGCGCGCAAGACTCAACCTCCCCTGCAGGCTTTCATTGGCGCGATACGCAGGCTGGGCAAGGCCGTAGCGACGATTGTCAGTCGTCGTAAGCCGGACGCTGGCAATGAAAAACGGGACGAGCCTGTTGTGGAGGCTGCGCCACTCGACGTCAGCGAACAGGCTGTCGACACGAAGGCAAGGCCTCGCAAGCGGAAGTCCAAACCGACAACGCCAAAACCCGAAACAAAACCCGCCACGCCCAACTGCCCACACTGCAAAAAGCCCATGGTCATCAAAGTGGCGCGCACCGGAAAGAACGCGGGAGAGTTCTGGGGATGCGTGGCGTACCCGAAATGCCGCGGGATTCGGCCGATTTTTCGGAAGGAATGAGGATTCGCGCGCCTACGATCCTGAATCCGCATCGCGGTCTTGATATGACGCAGAGCTTCACGGGGCTGCATGCCTACGCAGAACACTTATCGTTATGCACAAATCGACCTGAAGGAATGCGGTATCTGAAAGTGGGAGCGGACTTGTCCGCGAATACTGCGTTTCAGACGCGACATCTTCATCGGATGTACCAGCTTTCGCGGACGAGTCCGCTCCCACGGCCGAAATTGTGCTCGCCCCAGATACTCATCGCGACTTTTGTACCGCTCGTTCCCACACTCTGCGTGGTAACGCCTCTCAGGCCGCTCCGCGTCCGGTCTTGAACTCACTTGGGCCCTCCCAGTTTCAGCAACAGCTATTCCCACCTCAGGGCACTTTTTCCTGTCGGCCTGCTCGTATCCCTCAGGCACAATGCTGTCCATCCAATATCAGGCAATCAGGGAGTTCCTATGCCGTCGTTCAGTTTTAAGGCAATTGTGGTGTGCATGGCGTTGGTCGGCACGCTGGGGATGGTCAACGCTCAGGCGGCGTCCAAGACTCAGGCTGCTGCGCCAGCAGCGGCGACGACCCAGAAGGCTTCGCTGCTCGGCGGCAAGCTGGCGTTCACGCTGCCAGCAGGTTTCGTGCAGGGCGACATGCCCGAGATCGACGAAAAAGCCAAGGCTCAAGGCGTGACAGGCTCGCTGTACACCAACGCGGCTGAGAAGCGTGTGGTCATCGCGACAGAGACACCGCTGCCGTCTGGCGTTGAGGTCGGTGACAACGACAGCGTAGTGCTCGACGGTCTGGTCGCTGGCACCATGGCTCAGCAGGGCGCGGGCTACAAAGACTTCAAGAAACTGGGCGAGAAGAAGATCGTCAAGAAGAACGGTCTCGGCATTCGTCAGGTGGACACCTCGGCCACCATGAGCGACACCAAGGTGTTGAGCACAACGATCATGGCGGCCTCGGGCAAACGTGCAGCGGTTCTGAATGTGGTCTCCAACGCCAAAGACCCCAAGCAGCACGCCGCACTGGTGAAAGCCGTCATCGGCCAATAACCCGTAGCCCCGTCAGTCCACCCGCAAGGCGCCTGACAGCAACGCCACCAGACCCTGCACCTTGGGCAGCGATTCACGGCTGCGCGGCCAGGCCAGGTGCAGGGCCAAGCCGTCAGTGGCCAGATGAGGAAGGATTTCCACCAGTTCGCCGCGCTGCAACTGGTCCTTGATCAGCCAGGTCGCCAGTTGCGCGATGCCGCAGGCCGACGTCACGGCAGCGACCTGAGCTTCCCCGTTGCCTACCACGATACGGGCTTCCACCGCCCGTGTTTCAGGCTCACCCTGCGCATCAACGAACAGCCAAGGACTGACAGTGCCATCGCCTCGACCAAACAGGATGCACGCATGGTCGACCAGATCCTCGAAAGTACGCGGCATGCCGTGGCGTTGCAGATAAGCCGGCGCGGCGCAGAAAATCACCCGTTCGGTCCCCAGGCAGCGATGCGCGAGACCTGCTGGCCAGATCGCCGGACCACCGATACGCACCGCAAGGTCGATGCCCTCCTCCAGAATGTCGACGAAGCGGTCGGTGAACGTGACATGCGGGCGCAGTTTGGGATGACTTTCGGCAAACGCCAGAATCTGCGGCAGTACGTGCAGTCGGCCAAAGGTGGCGGGCAGGTCGATACGCAACTGACCGGCCGGTTCAGAGCACTGCGCGGCCAGGGCAGTTTCCGCTTCTTCCAGTTCGGCCAGCATGCGCGTGCAGACAGCATGGTAGGTCGCGCCCTCCTCGGTCAGCGCCAGGCTTCGGGTCGTACGCTCGAACAGACGCATGCCCAGGCGGCTTTCCAGACGCGCCACACTCTTACTGACGGCCGAGTTGGTCAGGCTCAGGCGCTCGGCGGCGGCCGTGAAGCTGCCTGCGTTGGCGACCGCGACAAACGTTTCAATGCCTTTGAGACGATCCGTAGAAAGCATGGATGCTGACCATTAGTGAATTTAATTCGGCAATGTACGGAAAATTCGCCACAGATAGGAAATGGTTTCTGAAATATGCTGGCACGCTATTTTCTATCGGGTTTGTGTCATGTCGTCTCAAGAAACCACATCCGCCGCCGCGAGCGAACGCTCGACCGGGGCCGGTCTGTCCATCGCCATTCTGGCCTTGGCCGGATTTGTGATCGTCACCACTGAATTTCTCATCATCGGTCTGCTGCCCGCACTGGCTCGGGATCTGGGCATTTCGATCTCCAACGCCGGGCTGTTGGTCACCCTGTTCGCCTTCACGGTTATGCTGTTCGGCCCACCGCTGACGGCGATGCTCTCGCACCTGGATCGCAAGCGGACGTTCATCGTGATCCTGCTGATCTTCGCCGCCTCCAATGCACTGGCGGCAGTGTCGAGCAACATCTGGGTGCTGGCGCTGGCGCGCTTCATTCCGGCGTTGGCGTTACCGGTTTTCTGGGGTACGGCCAGTGAGACCGCTGGGCTGATGGCAGGCCCCAAACAGGCGGGCAAGGCCGTTGCTCAGGTGTATCTGGGCATCTCGGCGGCCATGCTGTTCGGCATTCCGCTGGGCACGGTGTTTGCCGACGCAGTGGGCTGGCGTGGCGCGTTCTGGGCACTGACGGCACTGTCTGTCTTGATGGCCGTGCTGCTCGCCTTCTCGATGCCAAAAATGGCACCCACCGAGAAAGTCGGGCTGGCTCAACAGGCCAGAATCCTGCGCGACCCGCATTTCATTGCCAACCTGCTGCTGTCGATTCTGTTGTTCACCGCGATGTTCGGCGCTTACACCTACCTGGCTGACACGCTGGAGCGGATCGCAGGGATCGAGTCGGCGCAGGTGGGCTGGTGGCTGATGGGCTTTGGTGCAGTCGGCCTGATCGGCAACGCACTGGGCGGCCGCTTCGTGGATCGCAGCCCGCTGGGTGCGACCATCGCTTTTGCGCTGTTGCTGGCGCTGGGCATGACGGCAAGTGTGCCGGCCGCAGGATCACTGCCATTGCTGGCCGTGGTGTTGGCGGTATGGGGCATTGCGCACACCGCGCTGTTCCCCATCTGCCAGATCCGGGTCATGAAAGCCGCACCGCAGGCTCAGGCGCTCGCTGGCACATTGAACGTGTCGGCCGCCAATGCAGGCATCGGGCTGGGGTCGATCATCGGTGGCGTCACCATCGAATACCTGGGCCTTGAAGCCGTCGGCTATGTCGCTGCCGTTGTCGCCGTGCTGGCCATCGCGCTTGCCTGGCTGACAATGACGCGCAAAGCCAGAACGTCCGGGTCAGCTGTTCCAGCGTAACCCATGTGCCTTGGGGCCGCTTGTCGAGCACGTCGGCAAGCGGCCCCACTGGCTTGGCCATTCTTTTGAAGACCTGCGCTGCGCCTCTCCATCCAAATCGTCTTCGATGCGACCGCTAATGGCAGCAGCATGAGTTGATGTGCATGAATAATGGCAAAATGCTCTTCCCATGGCATTTGTGACACGCCAAACTCTACCCTTTCGGTCAAGGATGAAGGTTTCTGACCGGTTCAATCAGATTCCGGTAAGCGTTATGAACCGATTTCAAGGCAAAGGACTGGCATTCGCCAAGCGAATCTATGCGCCACGAACGGTCGGCGTCAGCGTGGGCTTTCTCACCGTCGCAGCCTCCCTGTTTCACCTGAATGCCGCGCCATGGCTTTGGGCGTTGGCATTTTTCAACGCGCTGATATGGCCCCACGTTGCCTACTACCTGGCCAGAACATCCAGGCAGCCCTACCAGGCGGAATGGCGCAACCTGCTGACCGACTCGTTCTGCGGCGGCTTCTGGATCGGTGCAATGGGGTTCAGTGTGCTGCCCGCGATCACTGTGGTCGCGATGATGGCCATGCACAACATCGCAGCGGCCGGCCCACGCCTCATGTTAAGGGGCTTCGTCGCCCAAGCGGCAGGCATCATGGTTTCACTGCTGGTGCTGGATCCGGTGATCAATCTCGAAAGCACCCCGATGCAGATGTACGCCTGCCTTCCGGTACTGGTGATCTACCCGATCTTCATCGGCTGGATGAGCCATCAGGTCACGCTCAAGCTGCGTGAACACAGGAACATTCTGCACAGGCTCAGCCGCACCGACAGCCTGACCGGCCTGCTCAACCATGGCGCCTGGAAGGAACTGCTTGATCTCGAGTTCGCAAAAAGCCGAAGCCTGAGTCAGGACTGCGTGGTCGCACTGTTCGATATCGATTTCTTCAAGACGATCAACGACACCTACGGCCATCTGGTGGGCGACACCGTGCTGCAGAGCATCAGCCAGGCGATGGTGGACAACCTGCGCAAGAACGACGTGACGGGACGCTGCGGCGGCGATGAGTTCTGCGTGATCCTGCCGGGTGCCAACACGGCGCAAGCCCGCAAAGTGCTTGAAAAGCTGCGGCTGGCCATCGATGAACTCACCTACTCCCTGCACGAAGATTTGAAGGTCAGCCTCAGCATCGGCGTTGCGGCTTATAACCACGGCCTGAATGACACATCGGCCTGGCTTCACGAAGCCGATAAAGCCCTCTACCTCGCCAAGAGCACAGGCCGCAATCGTGTGGTCATTGCGGATGACATTCGCGCCGACTGTCAGGACATGAGCGTTCAGACGTAACGAGTCAGCGCTTGTCTCCGAACAAAAGCGCAAACAGCGACTTGAAGCTTGTGACGTTCATCGCTTTGAACAATGCCGCCCGCATGTCGTCACGCAGGGATTCGACGGTGACAGGCTTGGGTTTGGTGGTTTTCGTTGCAGTAAATCCGGGCTCATTCTCCCGACCGCTGTTGTGACCGACGGCATACTTCTCTTTTGAACGAGTCACCACAAAATTGTTTTTCAAGTACTCACGCTTTGCAAATCTGGGCATCAGCGCCTGAGGCTCGTCGTTCTTGCTGGAAAAGCGATTGATGACCTGCTCCATGAATTCAAAATCGTTGTGATACATGGAGCTGTAATCCTTATCTGTGATGTAGCGAATAAATCCTTGATCGAGCCTTGTCGTTCGCAAAGCCTCACTCTCTACAATGCGTTTGGCTGTTGCCGTATCCTTTTCGGTAAAACTGAAATAAACCTTATGGCCTTCGCCGTCGTACCTCATGCCTTGATTATCCCGACCACTGATACGACCGTTGTCCTTCTCTCGGTAATGAGCCAACTTGAAACCCAGTTCGTCGACGTATGCAAGGTCAGCACCCTCGCTTGATGCCCAGGCATACGCATCTCCCAGAAGCGCCCTGTCGTTCAGCGTCAAAAAAGAAATATCCGGGTAGGATCTTCCACACTCCGCCTTTCCCAGCACAGGTAAATCACGATTTGGATCGGTTACATGAAACAGCCGTTGGCGCAGAATTGCTTCTCCACTGATGGAGACATCTGAGCTATTGTCCGGCGACTTAACAGAAATAGCTGAATAATCCTTGGACATTGAAGCTTGAAAGGCTTTAACCGTACCCAGCTGGATTAACGAATTCTCTATGCGTTTCAGTTGCATAACTTTTCCTTGAAAAACCCCTGACACTAATTCATCAGGGGTCATTACTCAGTAGGTCAGGTGAAAAGTAACCGTGTCTCGTCCCAGTGGCCTGATAACCGTTGCACCTCCTTCCACGCTATGACGAATTTTTATACTTGTATTGTATTCAAACCCTAGATTATTAAAACGCTCAGTGTAGCCATTGACGCCAGGGGTTATTTTGTCACATTCAATGTCATTAACTCCGGTTGTCTGATAACAGATTTCAGCAGTGTGATTTATAGCATCAGGGAAAGACGTGACATTCCATGACACCCCCTTCAACCGTGACCTCATAACGGCTTTTAAAGGATAATCCGAGAAACGTAATCTATGCATAGAAATAGCAGGCGTATACGGCGCGATTATAATTCTAGGTGCTTTAGTGCTAGTCACCGAAAAATCTGCAGCAATACCATCCATAGAAACCAACAACAAAGTCAAAGACAATACAGCCTTCATGGGACCTTCCTTAATTAAGATTATGACTGTACGAACTCAAGCTATCGCACAATCTTTTCCATTTCAGTCATCAGGGGCCTTGAACCAAAACCCCAAACAAAAGTAACTGGGGAATCCTCATGAAAACCCATAAATAATTACTGCAATCTCAATTTATCGGCCCACAAGCTCTGCACCCATGACTCAAGATGCAAAGTATTACGACCCAAAAAAGCAGCAAACACCGTCGCCTAAAAATAGAAAATATTGAATAATTTTCGGCACCTGAAAACCGATATAAATAATTACCACAGACTCTTATTATCGGAATGTAAAATTAGCCATGCCTAATCCAAATGATTCGCGGCGCAGTTTAAGTGGAGCGCTATCACGCCGGAGTCCAAGCGGTAATCGAGCCATTTTTGCTGATGAAAAACTCATACCCGATGTAAGGATGCGAACGTTCGAACGTAGTGAGTCAGCGCTTGCCCCCAAACAAAAGCGCGAACAGCGACTTGAAGCTTGTGACGTTCATCGCTTTGAACAATGCCGCCCGCATGTCGTCACGCAGGGATTCGACGGTGACTGGCTTGGGTTTGTTGGTTTTCTTCGCGGCCGACTGAGTGCCCTGATCATTTTGGACGTTGTCTTTATCATCGCCGTATTTTTCTTTGGAAAGCGTTTTGACATAGTTGTCTTTAAGGCGCTCGTACTTGGCAAACCTGGGCGTCAAGGGCTGCGGCTCATCTTTTCCATTGGAAAATCGACTGATGACCTGTTCCATGAAATCAAAATCGTTGTGGGACATAGCGCCGTAATCCTTGTCGGTGATAAAGCGAACGAAGCCGTGATCCAGACGCGTCGTTTTCAATGCATCACTTTCCAGGATCCGTTTAGCGGAGGCCGCATCCTTATCGGTAAAGCGGAGATAGAGCTTATGCCCTTCGCCGTCATAGCTGTGCCCCGTATTTTCGCGCATCATTATTCTGCCGTTGTCTGATTCGCGGTAGGACGCGAGTCTAAACCCCAAGTCATCAACATACTTCAGATCAGCGCCCTGTTGCTGCGCCCACTCGTACACGTCCCCCAGCAATTGCCTGTCGTTATCCGTTAGGAAATCGACTCTACAACCCAATGCCCCACGTTCCATCTGTACAAATACAGGCAAAGCACGATTCGGGTCGGTTATATGAAATAATCTTTGCCGTAAAAGCGCTTCGCCGCTGATAGAAACGGTTGGACGTTGGACGGGCGGTTTTTCGTGAGTGCCTGCTGAAATGACTGCGCCTGCCGACTGGCTGTTTTGAGCGTTCCGTTTATCAAGTTGCATGACGCCGATTCGCGATTCGATACTCTGATTGACGACTCTCATAGACGGCTTCCTTGGTCACGTTTCAGTGCGTGCAGACAAATCAAAAAACCCACAACATATTGGATCGACATCAGCTGACAGCGCGCTGAAGTTCAGGCAAATGATCCAGCAGCCACTGCGGTTCACGGGTTTCTAAAATCACGCTGATCGGTTGTTCCAGTTCCAGTTTGCCGTAGAGCGATTCCTCATGATCCAGATGCGCTTGTTGAGCACTGCGGTAGTCCAGCGGGTAAATGCTTTTCTCGATAGGCAGCAGGCGGTCGAAATGCTCCAGCAGGCCGTGAAAGACAATGCGTCGCTCGACCGTGTTTCGCGTGGTGGCGATGAGTTTGGCGAAGTACTCGCTGTCACCCTGCTTGAGTGCTTCGGCTGCGGCGTAGCGTTCAACCAGCGTGTAAAGCCCGGTGTCGTCGAACACGACACAACACAGATATTCCCGAGGCTTGCGGTAGAACGGATTATCGGACGGTGGACGACGGCAGAACTCGCCCAGCGCGAACATCACTGCCTGCTCGGCGAGCGACTTGCGCTTTCTGTCATGCAGGCGCCCCAGGTCCTGGAACACCGGAGCTTGCCGTGCCTGCTCCCGAACCTGCCGGGAGAGTCCGGCAAACTGGCCCGCAGGCCCGAGCAGCGCGGCCTGTTGTTGGGCAAGGGCGGCTCGTGAAAGGAGCGACTGGCGCGCGGCCAGTTGCTGGAAGTCCGTCATCGGGTTGATATAAGTACGGTGCGTATCCGGCCGCAATGACTGATCGCAAAGGGAATCCTGCCGAACAAGACAAACAGTCATGTGTTGCTCCTTTTATTGTTTATTGTGCAGTGACGCCAAGCAGTGATGTTCAGCGTATTGATCGGCCCTTGATAAAACTCGACCCCGGCGTATTCTCTGACGCGGCAGCCAAGACCACAGTGCCAGCAGTAAGACCACAAGCCTGCTCCTGCTACCCCGCAAGAACAGACACGCGTTAAAACACTTATCTCGATAACGCCTATTCTGGCGAAGTCATCTCG
This sequence comes from Pseudomonas viridiflava, assembly GCF_900184295.1. Classification (NCBI taxonomy): domain Bacteria; kingdom Pseudomonadati; phylum Pseudomonadota; class Gammaproteobacteria; order Pseudomonadales; family Pseudomonadaceae; genus Pseudomonas; species Pseudomonas viridiflava. Next base: position 1,553,282 of record NZ_LT855380.1, on the reverse strand, counting down.
ATAAACAATCCGACAGATGTAGGGGGCTGCAGGGTTTGCCGGGAGTCAGCAGAAAAGACATACAGCGCGCCATGAGTTCAGCACGCGTTCTAACCTGATTCTTTCGAAGCAGTGAAGACACGTGGTCACGCACGGTATAGCCGCTGATGCAGAGCTGCTGTGCAATTTCCTTGTTGGTACATCCTTGAAGCAAAAGCTCCAGGACTTCCTGTTCTCGAAGAGTCGCCCACATGGTATTCCCTCTTGTTGTCACTATGCCCACGGATGAACGTGTAAGATGTTTCCTACAACTGCCATCCACGACCTCAAGAGCAAATCGGCTTTGATGCCGTTTTGTTTAGCGTTATTTTTTATATTGGAAATTCCAGGAAAGTTCCTACAGAAAACTCGGAAACGCTTTAACAATTAAGCAAATAAATACTACAAGCACTATTGACCACGCACCTGCGAACCTAATATCAGGTTAAAAACAGGTGCCAGATAAACTTGCAAATTAATAATCACGATCAATTCTTACAACTGAGTCAGCCACGTCAGACAATACATTCTTGAAACCCTGTATTGCCTGAAATCATCCGTTCCAGCGGGGGGAGGCAGGTTGTCGATGAACTCGAACCGACCGATGGATACCAGCCGGGCTGCTAACTGGCCCGGCCCATGGCCACGTCATCGACCTGCACGCCCCTGCGCAAGCCAAACACCACGGCTGTAAGCAGACCGGTCATGCCCATCACGACGGCGTAAAGAACGCAGACCCAGACGTTCCAGGGCATCAGCGCGATCAGCAGCAGCGGCGTGGTACTGGCCCAGAAGGCATAGGCGATGTTGTACGTGAAGGAGATACCCGACACGCGGATGTTGGCCGGGAACAGCCCCACCATGACCGAAGGCACCACACCCACGATTCCGCAGGCCAGACCCGCAACGGCGTAGGCCACGCTGAGCGGCAGCCACTGCTCGATCAGGCTGGCGTACAGCACGCCGATGCCCAGCGGCAACAACAGACTGTAAAGCATGACGCCGCGCCAGGCGCCGATCCGGTCGACCAGCATGCCGGCCAGCACGCAGCCGATGTTCAAAAACACGATACCGGCGGCGCTCAGGGCAAACGTCTGGCTGGCCGAGATGCCGAAGCGCTGCTGCATGACTGTTGGTGTGATGACCACCAGTACGACCACGGCCGAGGTGAGCACGAAGGTCAGCAAGGCGGCGGGCAGCAGCGAGGCACGGTGGTCTTTCAGGACCTGTTTCAGCGGCAGGCCTTGCAGCCCCTCGCGCTGGGCATGCAGGGCCATGAACACCGGCGTTTCGCTCAACCAGCGACGCAGCCAGACGCCCACCACGCCGAACACACCGCCGAGCAGAAACGGAATGCGCCAGGCCCAGTCGAGAATCTCTGCCGGGCTGTAGACGCGGGCCAGCCAGGTCGCGGTCAGTGCGCCCAGCAGGTAGCCGAAGGTCAGACCGGCCTGCAGCACGCCCAGGGCGTAACCGCGATGGCCATTCGGGGCGTGCTCTGCGACGAATACCCAGGCGCTCGGTACTTCGCCGCCGACCGCAGCGCCCTGGAGAATGCGCAGGGCCAACAGCACCAACGGCGCCCAATAGCCGATCTGGGCGTAGGTGGGCATGATGCCGATCAACAGACAGGGCAAGGCCATCATCAGGATGCTGAGGCTGAACACGCGTTTGCGCCCCAGACGGTCGGCAAAATGCGCCATCAGAATTCCGCCCAGCGGACGTGCCAGATAGCCGGTCACGAAGATGCCGAAGCTCTGCAACAGACGTAGCCACTCGGGCATTTCAGGCGGGAAGAACAGTTGGCTGAGGGTCAGCGCGAAGAATACGAAGATGATGAAATCGTAGATTTCCAGCGCCCCGCCCAGCGCTGCAAGACCCAGAGTCTTGTAGTCACCACGGCTGAAAGGCGCTTGAGGTGGTCGAACGATGGCCGTCATGAAGCCCCCGATACATGGCTGAAAAGCGCGTCCCGCGCTCGCTGGGCGCGAAGAATAGCAAAGCTTGGATCCGGGTGTGGGGTTTGGAGACGGTGTACTTATCGCGGGCAGACTGGTCCCTGCCTGCTGCGCTGCCCTTCGAATGTGACGCAGAGCGTCACAAATGGCACAGATTGCGGATTCAGTGAGCCGAGCGCATGACGTGGATAACGCTGGAGCTTGTCCACGCATCTGCGCCACATTCGAGAGCGGACGCGGAGCGTCCTGAGCGGTATTCCCACGCGGAGCGTAGGAACGATCAGCATGATCTCAAGCACGCCGATCATGCCCATGCTTGCGCTCAGCGTTATACCCGAGTCTTGCTGCGGCCACGGACGGTGGGAGGCGGCTTGCCGGCGATGCATTCCCTAACGCGACATATCAGCGACTGAACTGACGCCATCGCCGGCAAGCCGCCTCCCACAGGTTTTTCAGATCACTGATCGTTCCCATGCTCCAGCGTGGGAATGCCGCTCAGGACGCTCTGCGTCCGCTTCGGCAGTCAACTCAGAAATTGACTGAAGCCGAGAGTCTGGCGGTTCTGGGGGCGCCCATGAACAGGTAGTCGTCGCCCAGGTATTCGCCAGCGTCGCGCCAGTAGCGTTTGTCGAACAGGTTGTCGACGGTCAGGCGCAGGACCGTGTCGTATCCGCCGATTTTCGTGCTGTAGCGGCTGCCGACGTTGAACAGCGCGTAATCATTGACCTGCACCGAGCCTTCGCGGTCGGCCATTTTGCTGGCGCTGTACTGCACGCCACCGAGCAACGCCAGGCCGCGAATCGGCAGGCTGTAGTCGGCCTGCAGGCTGCCACGGTATTTGGGCACGTTGAGTGCCTGATGGCTTTCATAAGCTTCGGTGCCGCTGCCCTCGACCCGTGCCCGAATCGCTGCGGCGCTGGCGGAAATCTGCAGACGCTCAGTCACCCAGCCGCTGGCACCCAGCTCAAGACCCGTGTTCTTCTGCTCGCCCTGCTGCACGTAGGTAAAGGTGCCGTCATCATTGGGCCTTGAATACTGATAAGCCTGACGCGCCTGGAACAGCGCGGCCGTGAAGCTCATGCGCTGCCAGTCGTACTTGATCCCGGCTTCCAGTTGTCGCGACACGGTCGGGGCGAGAATTTCGCTGGCGTTGGTGGTGAACCACGCCGCCGTCCCACCCAACGAAAGCCCTTTGCTGTAGCTGGTGTAGAGCGACAGGTTGTCCACCGGCTTGTAGATCAGCGCGGCCTGGGGCAGAAACACCCAGCGTTCAGTGTGGCGCGCATCGCTACCGTCCTCGGCGTACGCCTGCTCGTCGAGACGCACCTGACGCCCGCCCAGCACTGTCTGCCACTGCTCGTTGAAGCTGATGCGGTCGGTGGCGAACAACCCGTACTGGCGGCTGTCGAGACGACGCTCGGTGTGCGGCAATGGCAAATCGGAGGGCGAAACCGCTTCGGGCGCCTCATTGATGTTGCCGGAGCCGACAAACTCGTTGAAGGTGCCTCGCGTGTCGACCGTACGACGGTAGGCGCTGGTGCCGAAGGTCAACTCGTGACCGAGCGAGCCGGTAGTGAAAACGCCGGACATGGCCGCTTCGACTTCATCGTTGCGCCGTGTGTCGTCAGGGCTGCGGAAGTCATAGATGTCATACCCACCTTCGGCACTGAAATGATTGGGCACCGCTTCTGCCGCGCAACTGGCCGAACCGTAGCAGCCCCAGGCGAACGCGCTGTAGTCGTCGATCACCACACGACTGCGAGAGGCACTGAGGCTGCCCTTCCAACTGTCATTGAAGCGATACTCGAAGCGGCCGTTCATGTTCAGGGAGTCGATCCCGACGGGATTGGACCAGCTCTGATAACCCAGCAGTTTGCGCGGAGAAGCATCGTGCGGCAGGGTCGTGCCGCCGAGCAATTGGTAGCCGGGCACGGAGCGCTGCTCTTTGGTCTGGTACTCGACGTCCAGTTGCAGCAAGGCGCGATCACTGATGTTCCAGTCGAACGCCAGGGACGCGAAATCCCGCTGGCCGTCGGCATGCTCGACGTAGGAGCGAATGTCTTCATGCGCCAGATTGGCACGCAGGCCGAACTGTTGCTCGCTGCCAAACCAGCCGCCCACATCAGTGGCAATGTAGCGCTCGCCATGCTCGCTGGTGGACACCGTGACCGAACGCACATCCTCGGCGCGCTTGGTCTGGTAATTGATGACACCACCCGGCTCCGACACGCCACTCTGCAGGCCCGACAAGCCCTTGAGCAATTCAACCTGCTGCTTGTTTTCCAGCGCCACATTCTGCTCGCCAGTGATGCTGCGGCCATTGATGCGATAGCTGTTGGCCGCGTTGAGCGAAAAACCGCGCACCACGAAGTTTTCGTAGTAGCCGACCGGGGCATAGCTTTCGCCCACCGAAGCATCGTTGCGCAGCACCTCGCTGAGCAGTCTGGCCTGGCGATCCTCGATCAGCGCAGCAGTGAATACCGATACCGATGCGGGCGTGTCGAGCAACGTCGCCTGGTCGTAACCTGAACTCGAAGCCCGCGCCGCTTTATAGTCGCCGACACTTTCTTCGCGGGTGCCCGAGACATTAACGGCTTCCAGATTGACCGGCTCGACCGCCAGCACCGGCGAAGCGACGGCCATGCCCAAAGGCAACAAGCGAGACGCAAGACGCGCGGCAGGTCGATAGGGCGTACTCATTGTCGGACTCCAGAAGATCAGGCGCCTGGACAGACGCGAAGCACCTTCCGGCAGGGGGCAACCTTTTACGTTCACCGCCGGTTTTTTTCAACCTTTGCGTGCACGTCATTCTGTAGACGAATCGAGTGAGCACACTTTACTCACCTCGCTGATTCGAAATAACCGGACACAACGGTTTATTAAGCGTGAATTAAGTCAGCGTGGATAATCTGAATTCAACAAAGCCGCTGAACGATTCAGCGAGCCAGCAATCCATTACAACAGATCAATCAGAAGGACTATCTTTATGAAACTTATCTCTGCCCTCTTCGCTGCTGCTGCCCTGACTGTTGCTGCCGGTGCCGCCCAAGCTGATGTTCGTCCCGATCAAATTGCCGGCCTGCAGAAATCCGGCGCAATCGGTGATCTGGAACAGTTCAACAAGCAAGCGCAAGCCAAGCACCCAGGCTTTGAGATTCACGACACCGAACTCGATAAGGATGTTGGCGGCAACTACATCTACCAGATCGAACTCAAGGACGCCAAGGGCGTTGAGTGGAACTACGACGTGAACGCCAAGACCGGCGCCGTTGTACGTGACGAACAGGATCGTTAATCCTGCTGTCGGGCGCTGAGCCATTCACCGCCTGATAACCGATCAAAAAAATTCCCACCTTGCGTGGGAATTTTTTTGTGCGTTATATAAGGGACGGCTTATTCGGCCAACCCGACTTTCAACAACTGCCCCTTGCTGTCATCCGTCAGCAGATACAAGTAGCCATCCGGCCCCTGACGCACATCGCGAATGCGTTGTTTCATGTCTTTCAACAGACGTTCTTCCTGAACGATCTTGTCGCCTTCAAACTTCAAGCGAATCAACTCTTCAGTGGCCAGCGCGCCGATGAACAGGTTGTGGTCCCACTTCTTGAAGCGACCATCGTCGTAAAAAGCCATGCCGCTGAGGCCCGGTGAAACTTCCCAGACCTGAAACGGCACTTTGGTGCCTTCGACAAACTTGCCCTGGGCTTCCGGAATCGGCTCACCCGAGTAGTTGATGCCGTGCGTCGCGATCGGCCAGCCGTAGTTCTGGCCACGCTCGATGATGTTCACTTCGTCGCCACCCTTGGGACCGTGTTCGTTGGTCCACAAGGTGCCAGACCATGGGTTCAGCGCAGCACCCTGCTGATTGCGATGGCCGTAGGACCAGATTTCCGGACGCACGTTTTTCTGGCCAACGAACGGGTTGTCCTTGGGCACGTTACCGTCAGGGAAGATACGCACGATCTTGCCCTGCAGCTTGTCCAGGTCCTGCGCCGTTGCGCGTTCGTTGTTCTCGCCCAGCGCGATGAACAGGTAACCGTCGCGGTCAAACACCATGCGCGAACCAAAGTGATTGCCGACCGACAGCTTGGGCTCCTGACGGAAAATCACTTCAAAATCTTCAAGTTTGGTCATGTCCGCCGACAACCGCCCGCGCCCTGCGGCAGTGCCTGCGGTGTCGCCTTCGGCGGCTGTCTTGCCGCTGCCTTCGGAGTACGTCAGGTAGACCATGCGGTCCTTGGCGAAGTCAGGCGAAAGCACCACGTCCAGCAGACCGCCCTGCTTTCTGGCCCAGACTTGCGGCACGCCTGAGATCGGCGCGGACAGCTTGCCGTCCGCAGAAACCAGGCGCAGATTGCCCGAGCGTTCGGTCACCAGAATGCCTTTCCTGTCCGGCAGAAACGCCAGTGCCCACGGGTAGTTCAAGCCCTCGGCGACCGGCGTTACGGTCACGGTGCCGAGGTCACTTTTATAATTCTCGGTGGGAGCAGCACCCGCAGACAGCGGCAGGCTCAACAAGGCAGTGGCACACAGTGTCGCAAACAGGGTTTTTCTGAACATGGGCGATTCCTTATGCATTGATTGGATGTCCTGCCTCAAGGCCTGGACGTGACGTCACTGATTACGCCGTGAATCAGGGTTCTGCGTGGATGGCCGCTGGGGTGTCTGACGGTTTGGATAGCCATTGCCGATGCCGCCGTTTTCCAGCGTGGGCTTGCGCACCGGCGGCGCGATGTTGGGCGCACGTGAAGGTGGGACACTCGATTCGGTGCCCTGGCGGCTGTTCGGATTGGCGCGATGGATCGGGCTGTTGTAAGGGTTGCTGCTGGCGCCGTTGTTCAGCGTGCTGTTGGGCAGGTTCTGTGCCTGTACAGCGCCTACTGTGGATAACACGCACAGCGCGCCCCACATCAGTTTGCGCACGAAACTGTTCATCACTTACCTCTTATGGGTGTGCGTCGAGAACGGTGAAGACTCAGGCCTTTGATGGCAATCGAGGCTTCAGGTTCGGCCCGGCAGTGGCGATGAGCAAGTAAAGCGGCGGATGAGTTTGTAACAAGGATGGTCAGTGCGGCACGAAAACGTATCCGCACATGACCTGGCGGCGCTTATCGGGCGCTCGCGATGGACGACGATGAAGCCGAGACCAGCGGCATGCTGAACGTGAATGTCGTGCCGCGCTCGCGTGTCGAACACACCTCGAGCGTGCCGCCATGCGCGAGGGCAATCTGGCTGGCGATGTACAGCCCCAGACCGAGCCCGGCCTGAGGTTCGTCCGTCACGGGCCGTGAGTAAGGCTGGAACAGCTGATTCAGAACCGCCTCGGGAATGGGCGCGCCCTGATTGGTCACACTGAGCAGGAACGAGCCGCCATCGACCAGCGCCACGACATCGACCGGGCTTTGCGCATCGCCATGGCTGATGGCGTTGGACACCAGATTGGACAGCAGCTGCGCAATCCGCTCGTGGTCGCAGCGGATGTGTTCCAGCAGGCCGATGCGGGAACGAATCAGTCTTTTGGGGTGCACACGTTGAATCTCGGAAACCACATGTTCAAGTGTGGCATCCAGGCCCTGCGCATCATGAATACTCAGCGGAATGCCGTGCCCCAGACGCCCCCTTGCAAAGTCGAGCACATCGTCCACCAGTTGCGAGGCTCGCTTGCCGGAGGTCAGGATGTGATGGACGATCTGCTGCGCCTTGTCGTCCAGCGGACGGCGCAACAGCAATTCGGCACTGGCGTTGATGGCGAACAGCGGATTGCGCAGGTCATGCCCGAGCACGGCGATAAACTGTTCGCGCAACTCCGAGACTTCACGCTCGGCCAGCAGATCGGCCTGCACCTGCTGCATGTTGTCCTCGGCTTCAATCTGCAACGCCAGCAGCCGGGCGAATGACTCCATCATGGCCAGTATTGGTGTGCCGGTCAGAGTGGCGGGCTTGGGGTCCAGCGCGCAGATGGTGCCGAAGAACGAGCCGTCGGCAAGAAAGATCGGGACAGAGATGTAGCTTTCGAAGTTGTACAGGCGCGGTGTGTGGTGGGCGCAGAACTTCGCGTCTTCTGCCACGTGATCAATCACTACAGGCTGGTGTGAAGAACTGATTTCATGGCAGATGGTGCTCGTCAATTCAAGCTCGCCGCCCGCCTCCAGACCGAAGTCAAGGTTGTCCAGAACGGCGCAGGCGGTCCAGGACGTTTGTGTGACGCGCGCAACGGCTGCAAACCCGAGACCGGTCGATTCGGTCACGACTTGCAGAATGGCGGGAACAGCGCTGATCCGACCGATTGTGGCTACATCATTTGCAATGGATTGCCGCATGTCAGACCTGTAACGAAGCTTTGATGTGCTGTGCATGACGAAACATTTTAGACGCGCAGACCGTTTTGTATATCAATGTCTGCGCAACCTTAACGTTTAGTTCCGCGCCTGTACCGTTCTTCCAGACGGGACGCGCTGCACATGAAAATATTCAACTCATATGAATATTGCTATCTATCCATTTGAATGGATTTTGGCGAGGTAGGCAATATTCTCCACACAACAAAAATTCAAGCTGCGGGACGTGGAAGTGTCGCCGTGAAGGTGGTGCCCTCTTCAACCGATGACCGAACACTGATATCACCCAGATGCGCCCGCACAATCTCGCGGACGATGAACAGGCCCAGTCCGACGGTTCGGGTTTCATCGCTGTCGCTGACCAGGCGCACGGCCGGTTCATACAGGCTATCGACCTTCTCCATCGGAATCGGCTCGCCACGGTTGTGCACCGATACCTTGATCACGTTCGCCTCGAATACCGAAGTGATGACGATCTCGCTGTCCGGTGTGCCATAGGTGACCGCGTTGCTGACCAGGTTACCGACCAGTTGCAGCAGGCGGTCCGGGTCAGCGATGCAAGCGCCCTCTCCTTCCATGCGATGAATCAGCGTATTTGCGGTGAAGGTGAGTCGCAATTCCTCGACGCCCCTGGCCACCGTGGCGTGCAGATCGATCGGCTGCATCGAGAGATTGATGCCCTGGCCTACGCGGGCCTGCGTGAAGTCCAGCAGATCGACAATCATGCGCTCGGCGCGGTCGGTGGAATGATGGATCTGGCCGAGGAAACGCTGCTGGCGAGGCTCCAGCAGACTGCGCTCCAGCAAGCCGGCCGCCATCTTGATCGCGGCCAATGGGTTGCGCAGGTCATGGCTGACGATGCCCACCATCTGTTCGGCAAAAATCGCACGGATTTCCGCCTCGGCATGTGCCAGGCGCAGGCGGTTGCGGGCCGAGGTCAACTCACTCTGAACTGACATCTGATGCTGCAGCAGTTCCTCGGCCATCTTGCGCGCCGCCAGCAGTTCGCGTTCGTACTTGTTGCGTTCCTCAGCGAGAAACACCGCCAGTTCATGCAACACACCGGCCGGATACTCGCGGCGTACCGCGTTGAGCATCATGGGAATGGAACGACCGTCGGCGTGAGTGATCTCGACTTTGACTTCGGCAATCGAGCCCTGCGTTTGCAGCAGAGGCGCCCAGTGGGTCTGCAGAAAGACCCTGCCGGCCATATTCAGCAGGTCCTGAAAACGACGCCCCAGCACTGCCTCGCGCTCAAGGCCCAGCCACAGACAGAACGTCTGGTTGACCCGCTCGATCGTGCCGTCGGGCTGCGTGATCAGCAGTCCGCAGGGCGCATGCTCGTAAAGCGCCTCGGTTGAGGGCAGGCCTGCGTCTTCAATGGCCATGCGTGGCACGTCCAAAGGAATCGAGGAACAGGTTCATGGCATCAATACACGCCTGCGGCGCGCTCATATGCGGGTAATGCCCCACGTTGTGGATCATGTGCAAGGTGCTGTCCGCGATCACGCGATGCAGGTATTCGCCGACCTGAACCGGCACGACCAGATCGTCGCTGCTTTGCAGGATGAGCGTTTTGGCGTTGAACAGAGCGACATCGGCGCGATGGTCGGAAAGGAATGTCACGCGGGCAAACTGCTTGGCGATGTCGGCGTTGGTTCGACAGAAACTGTTGGCCAGTTCTTCGCCCAGCTCCGGTCGGTCGGACGCCCCCATCAGCGTGGGTGCCATGGTGCTGGACCAGCCCAGGTAATTGCTCTCAAGCGTTTCCAGCAGCGAATCCACATCCGCCCGTGTGAAGCCGCCGACATAATCCCCATCGTTCAGGTAATGCGGAGACGGCCCTACCATCACGTGCCCCGCAAAGCGCCCCGGCGACTGAAGTTCGGCCAGTACGGCGATCATGCAACTGACTGAATGGCCGACATGAATGATCGGACCCGAACCGCCGAATTCATCGACCAGTTCCAGCAGATCCGTGGCATAACCCTTGAGCGTTGCGTATTTGTGCGCGTAGTAGGAGGAGGTGTCCGACTGTCCGCTGCCGACCAGATCGAAGAGCACAACCCTGTAATGCTCTGCAAAATGAGGCGACATGAAGCGCCACATGTTCTGATCACAACCAAAACCGTGGGCAAAAATCAATGTGGTCGGTCCTTCGCCCATGACTTTGACATTGTTACGCTGTTGGACCGACATAACGGGCTCCAGAAAACGGCCGCGCATCCTTCACGGCGCGCGTACAGCCAATACGATATGGCGAGATTATCATCGTTACAGGCAAACTAGTGGCACAAACCGAATTTATGATGAGCCACTGTATATAACGATGGAAAAGGCAGCACTGAAGAAGTCGGGGCCAGAGCGGAGCAGTTTGCTCACTTTGCTTCATCTGCATGATTCGTCGAGGGGCGAAAAGGTGACGTGAGCCGTGCGCTTGGCTCACAGAGTCCGCAGTCTGTGCCATTTGTGACGCGGAGCGTCACGGGCTGCATGCCCACGCGGAGCATGGGCACGATCGGTGTCGGGTCATGATGAAGATGATCGTTCCCACGCTCTGCGCTCATCGTTATACACAAGTCATCTTGGAGGAATACGATGATGATCGTTCCTACGCTCCGCGTGGGAATGCCTTCCAGGACGCTCCGCGTCCGCTCTCGAATGCGGCGCAGATGTGTGCTCAAGCTCCAGCTTTATCCACGTCATGCGCTCGGCTCACTGAATCCGCAGTCTGTGCCATTTGTGACGCGGAGCGTCACGGGAGGCATGCCCACGCGGAGCGATGGGCACGATCAGTGTTGAGGCGGACATGTGTATAACAATGAGCGCTCCGCGTGGGAATGCCTCCCAGAACGATCCGCGTCCGCTTTCGAATCTGACGCAGAGCTTTGCAGGGACTTCCAGGTTTGGATTACGCGGGCATCAGCTTCTTACTCGCCGATATCCTCGTTCCACAGTTCAGGTCTGTGGCCGATGAAGCGGTGCATCATGTGTTCGCAGGTCTCGTCGTTGAGCACTTCGATTTCCACGCCGCGCGAGCGCAGCAGTTCTTCTTCGCCCATGAACGTGCGGTTTTCGCCGACGATCACCTTGCGAATGCCGTACAGCAGAATCGCGCCGCTGCACATGGCGCAGGGTGAAAGTGTGGTGTACAGCACAGCCTCGCGGTAGACGCTGGCGGGCTGGCGTCCGGCATTTTCCAGAGCATCCATTTCGCCATGCTTGATGGCGCTGCTTTCCTGCACCCTGCGGTTATGGCCGCGACCGATGATCTTGCCGTCGTGAACAATCACCGAGCCGATAGGAATACCGCCCTCTTCGAGACTTTGCATGGCCTCGTCTATTGCAGCCTGCATGAACGGATCCATATCCATGATGTTGCCTCGCTTTCGTTGAGTGTCACTGTTTCAAAATATTCTGGGCATTGCCCAGTGCCCTGCTGACGTAACGCTCCAACAATGCCGATGAGCTGGCTTTCATTTCGGCGCTGACCTGCGTGTTTCTGGCCCTGAATTTGTTCACCACCGAAGACGAGCCGTCGCCCTGACTGAGCGAACGCAATTCTTCGGCCGAAAAAGAATGCGCATACGCCGTCGCCAGATGGCGGTCCCATTCAGCCTGGTAGTCCGGTTGCAGACGTTGCAGCTCGCGCTGCACCAGTTCCTGCGCCTCCGTCTTGCCGACCGTTTCAACGATGCTGGCAAAGGTCGTCGTCCGCGATGCGACCTGATAACCCAGCCACGCCAGACCGTCCCCCAGCTTTCGCTCCTGCACGAAGGTCAGGGCCGTGTCGTCCACTTCATCGGCAGCCACCTGCCTTGAAACGTCAAGCAACAGACAGGCCAGTAATGCCAGACCGGTCCTGAGCGCAACCTGCAATCCCTGCCGGCTCTCAGTCATTCGTCCCTCCCACGCTTGAATCGGTGCAGTGTGGGACGTTAACAGCTCATATCGCCCTTGCCACAACCGACGTCGCATACCGCTCACCTGTGCCGCTCTCAGCAATGTCCGTCACGCCATTGCGCCAGTGTGAGGCGGTAAATGCGCACGCCCAGTCGGTGGTACTGGCTGTGGATGTAGTCGCTGAAACCGGTTTTCTGCAAAACCCTGACCGACGCAGTGTTCTGCGGCTGAACAATGGCAATGACCGAGGGAAGCTGCAGGGTTTCGAATCCGTGTCGCAAGGTCGCAAGCGCTGCCTCGCTGGCCAGCCCGCGCCCCCAATATGACGGCGCGAGTCGATAGCCGATCTCCACCTCCATCACGTCATCGATCTGCTCGGCGTTCAAACCGCAGAACCCGATCAACCGGTTCGTCTCGACCTCGATGACAGCCTGCGGAGCAAAGCCATCGGCACTGTACGCGTGCATACAGTTACGCACGAATTCGCCCGTGGCCCGCTCACTGAGCACACCGCGTACGGAATAGCGCATGACCTGCGGGTCGCCGAGTATCCCTGCCAGCGCAGGCACGTCGGCGACCTCGAAGTCGCGCAACACCAGTCGGTCGGTCTGCGTCGTGTTCATCGCTCAGTTACAGCGCACTGCTGACCTTGGCAGCCACATCATCGGGCAGCCAGGCCTTCCAGACTTCAGGGTGCTGCTTGAGAAATGCCTGAGCGGCGACCTTCGGATCGGTGCGTTTTTCGCTCATGTCTGCCAGGGTCTTGTTGAGCAGATCAATGGGCAGATCCACCTTCTTGAAGAACGTCACCAGCTCCGGGTGTTTCTCGTTGAATGGTGCTGACACGCCGATGGACAGCTTGGCCGCCAGCGATGCGGAGCCCTGGGGATTGGCGTTACTGGCATCGGTCAGGGTTTTCCAGGCGTCGGCGTTGAACGTCGGCTCTTCCAGCTTGATCAGCTTGTACTTGCCCAGCAATGGCGTGGGTGACCAGTAGTAGAACAGCACGGGTTTGCCACGGCGAATGGACGAGCCGATCTCGGCGTCCAGTGCGGCCCCGGAGCCGGTACGGAAGTTGACGAAGCTGTCATCCAGCTTGTACGCCTTGAGCTTCTGAGTGTTGACGATTTCCGAGGTCCAGCCGCTTGGGCTGTTGAGGAAGCGTCCCTTGTCCGGCGACTCAGGGTCCTTGAACACCTCCTTGTAGCGGGCCAGGTCCTGAACGGTTTTCAGCTCGGGAGCCAGCGGTTTGATGCCCTTGGCAGGGTCGCCCTTGATGACGTACTCAGGCACCCACCAGCCTTCGGTCGCGCCTTTGACGATGTCGCCCAGCCCGAACACCTTGCCGTCCGCTTCGGCCTTGACCCACACCGGGCTGCGGCCGGTCCACTCTTCGGCGATGACCTGAATGTCGTTTTTGGCCAGTGCGGTTTCCAGGCTGACGGTACTGCCGGGCAGCGTGTCGGTCGAGTAGCCGTAACCCTTCTCGACCACGGTGCGCAGCACCTCGGTGATCAGGCTGCCACTTTCCCAGGTCAGCGCGCCGAATTTGATCGGCTCTGCCTTGTTGGCCGCCAGCACAGGCTGTCCGAGCAGCCCCAATGCCAGCAGCGAGCCGCCCAGAAGTTTTGTTATGGATTTCATGATCACCTCAAGGTGCGGGTGTGAACTGGATGTCTGAAAGCTATCGACACCGACTGGATACGATTAGTTGTAGCCGTCTGCGCAAGCATGCGGGAAGGTTACCCGCCGAGCTGTATGATTCGCCCCTTTGATTGCGCACCTGTGAGCGGTTACTCATGCCTGAAACCCATTTCATGCCCTTGCCCGATGAGTGTCGGCCGTTGCTGGGCAAGTTCTATCGCCAGCATCAGTCCTCGATGCGCGCCGCCAGCAAGGGTCAGGCCTGGGTGGCGAAACGGCAGGAGATCATCGGCGCACTGTGCCTCACCCCGGTCGAGAACGGACATTGGCTGACAAGCCTGTTCGTGGCACCGGAAGAACGCGGACAAAGCGTGGCGAGGCGATTGATCGAGGCCGCAGTACAACCGCTGACCGGACCGGTCTGGCTGTTCTGTTATCCGGATTTGCAAGGGTTTTATCAGCCAATGGGATTCGAAGAGGCGCAGCGCTTGCCGCAGTCGCTGGGCGAGCGTTTCATGCGTTACAGCCGCAGCAAGGCGCTGATCGCCTTGTGCCGCAACGCATGACGGCAACGGTCAATCGTCGGTGTTGGGGTCCATGTCGGGGAACATCACATCCATGAAGCCGAACTTGCTGAAATCTGTGATGCGCGAAGGGTAAAGACGGCCGATCAGGTGGTCGCATTCATGCTGCACGACGCGTGCATGAAAACCGAAAGCGTCGCGCTGGATCGGTTGTCCGTCCGGGTCGAAGCCTTCGTAGCGGATGCTCTGAAAGCGATTGACCATGCCACGCAGGCCCGGCACCGACAGGCAGCCTTCCCAGCCCTCTTCCACGGCCGGGTACAGCGGCGTGATGACCGGGTTGATCAGGATCGTCTGCGGAACCGCCTCGGCCTGTGGGTAACGCTCGCTGCGCTCGAAGCCGAAGATCACCAGCTGCAGGTCAACGCCGATCTGCGGGGCAGCAAGGCCCACGCCGCCGACGCTTTCCATGGTTTCGAACATGTCGGCGATGAGGGTCTTGAGTTCATCACTGCCGAACATCGTCTGCGGTACGGGCGGAGCGATGCGAAGCAGGCGCTCGTCGCCCATTTTCAGGATCTTGTGAATCACGAAGTCAGTCCTTTCAAGGATTCAGCCCTATCGCTGCGTGGACATGCGATTGTCCGAATCAGGTTCATCAGCCTTGGGCAGCGGCACGGAATGATCGCGACCCAGGCCGGAAACGTGCTGTTTGCCAACACCCTCGCCACCACCGTCGCCCGCTTCCTTCTCGCCCTCTTCCTTGCCTTCGGCAGACATGTGCTCGATGACCGCATTCATTTCCGCACCCAGTAGCAACACTGCAGCGGAGATGTAGAAATACAGCAACAGCACGATGATCGCACCAATGCTGCCGTACATGGCGTTGTAGTCAGCAAAGGTCTTGACGTAGAAACCGAACGCCAGCGACGCGACGATCCATACCACCACCGCCAGCACCGAGCCTGGGGTAATGAAGCGGAATTCCTGTTTGACGTCAGGCATGACGTAATAAATCAGCGCCACGGCGACCATCAGCAGCAGAATGATGGCGGGCCAGCGCAGGATGGTCCACAGCGTCACGATGAACTCTTCCATGCCGATCTGTGCGGCAATCCAGTTCATCACCTGCGGACCCAGCACCATGAACGCAGCCGCGGCGAGCAGCATCCCGGCGATGCCGACGGTGTAGAAGATCGACAGCGGGAAGCGCTTCCAGATCGGGCGTCCCTCGACCACATCGTAGGCAGCGTTCATGGCGCTCATCATCAGACGCACGCCCGCCGAAGCGGTCCAGAGCGCGATAAAGATACCGATGGACAGCAGGCCGCCCTTGGATTGTTGAAGTTGGTCGATCACCGGGTTGACCTGCTCCAGTGCCTGCGGCGGCAAGACCAGCTCCGACTGCAGGCGCAGCCATGAAAAGAAGTCCGGCAAATGCAGGAAGCCGATCAGCGCGATCAGGAAAAGCAGGAACGGGAACAGAGAAAACAGCATCTGGTAGGCCAGTGCCGACGCGTAGGTGGACATCTCGTCGTCGAGAAACTCGTTGACGGTGCGTACCAGCACTTTGCCAACCGACAGTTGGCGCAAATGGGGGAAAATCATGGCGTTTCCTCTCGCTCCCTTACTGGAACACCTTACATCGTCAAGACCGGACATCGCTGCAATTATCTGCCAATTCAATGACAAGCATGCGCAGCGACCGATGTCACATTGACTTGACGGGCCGTAAAAGGTTTCAGTTGCGCAGAGCAGAATGCATAACGGTCATCCTGGGATGACCGTTATCTGCATCGTATTCCTCCCGGACTGCACGCCGGAAGAGATCAGCTTACGCCTTGTCGACGCCCTTCTTGATGGCATCCTTGGCTTCGCCCTTGGCCTGCTGGCCTTCGCCCTTGATTTCCTGCGCCTTGCCTTCAGCCCTCAGCTTGGTGTTGTCAGTCGCCTTGCCAACAGCCTGCTTGACGTTACCAGCTGCTTCATTGGCCATGCCTTTGATTTTATCGCCAGTGCTGCTCATGGGTGTATCTCCTGGGTCTGAAGACCGCATTGGAATCGGATGTCGTACTCGACATAAGGATTGACCGGCGGTTTTCGCCAAGAGTTTCAAGTATTTTTCGTGCTCCGGTGGCCGTTCGTCCGCCGCCCCGTTTACCTTCATTTCTGCTGTTCGCCGCGAGCGCGAGGCAGAGTTTGTGCGAGAATGCGCCGCACAGTTGCCAGGCACGGTCCGGCGCGCTGAACAAACCGATTCACAGGAACGTTATGAAACTCGATAAAAAGCTGGCCATCGCACGCAGGAACCAGGATCTGGGCGGCGCTGTGCTCGGCGTCAACAACACCCATTTCGCCGTGCTCGACCACAAGCGCAATATCTGGTGGTTCGACCTGCCCGTCCCGCGTCTGCAGGTTGGTCAATACGAGTGGCTGCACTTGCTGATGTACACGCCTGAAACGGATCAGCTGCTGCACTTGAAAGTGACCACCGTGTTCATGCGTGACCACATCGAAGGCCTTGAAGTGCGCAATGCCGATAAGCGCAAGCCCACCGTCAGCCTTGAGCTGAGTGCCGACAAGGACTCCTGGCTCAAGGACATGCGCCCCAAGGGCAGCAACCTGAGCTTTGCGGGCTTTTTGCAGGACTGATCACGCCGCGAACGCTGGACTGTGGGAGGCGCAACCACGTCTTCGACGTAGCGCTGTCTCGCAGCAAACATCGGACTGTGGGAGGGGGCTTGCCCGCGATGAACGATTACGCGGTATATCAGGAAAATCGCGTCATCGTTCATCGCCGGCAAGCCGCCTCCCACAAAAAAATTGTTTCTTCAGCGGGTTACAGGTTGTTTGATAAGAGGCAGCTTGCCGGCAATGCAGTCGGCTCGGTCTGTCAGCCAAACCGACGCGCCGCCAGATACCCCGCAGTCCCCGCCAGTGCCGACACCACGGTGCCCCACGCCAGATCCACCAATGCCAGTTGCGCAGGCCAGCCCTGCAGCGTGGCCCAGTTGGTCAGGTCGTAGGTGCCGTAGGCAATCAGCCCCAGCAGACCGCTGTACAGCGTCGCCCGCCCCAAACGTTGTTCCCTGAGCGCAGGCATCACCCCGAATATCACCACACCCGCGCCATACAGCAAATAGAACGCCACCGCAGGCCCGATAACCGGGGTTTGCAGCATCAAGGGTCCCAGCCACTCGCGGTACGTAGGGCCCATCAGCACCCCCAGCCAGATTCCATCCAGCACCAGAAACGCCAACAGCGTGCCGACGTAAGCCGTGACGATCGTTTTCAAAGGCATGTTCATGGGGCGTCCTTGAGGATTTCGACGGCAGAAAGCCCTCGTATGAGGGTATGACCTTTGATAATCGCAAAATGATCCTCCAGACGGCAGGACTTTTAAGGAGTTACGGGAGTCAGTGTTAATTAGCGTTATGGAGTTTGGCGAATGAACACTGCGGGTCCTTTTAAAATCGATGTATGGAGCGACTACGTCTGTCCCTTCTGTTATCTGCAACTGTCGGTGCTTGAACAGCTTCAGCACAGCTTTGGCGAGCGGCTTGAATTCAACTGGCACGCTTTCGAACTGCGCCCCGACCCTATCGCCATGCTTGACCCCGATGCCGATTACTTGCGTGCCACCTGGTCACGCTCCGTGCTGCCCATGGCCGACAAACGTCAGGTCGTGATGAAGATGCCCAAGGTTCAACCCCGCAGCCGCAAAGTGCTTCAGGCAGCCGCTTTCGCCAGAACGGCGGGACGGTTTGCCGACTTTCATAAAGGTGCGTTCAAGGCGTTTTTCGAGGACGGCCTGGACATCGGCGAGACGCCGACGCTGCTGGAGCTGGGCAACAACCTCGGCCTGGACAGGCAGGCACTGGAACAGGCGCTGATCGCCAGCGAATACGAAAAAATCGTGCTCGATGATCAGGCGCTGGCGCAGAAGCTGGGGTTGAGGGCGGTACCGGTCGTGCTGCTGCGGCGCAGTGACGAAACCCTTGACCAAGCCAGAATTTTCAACGGCACGCTGCCGTTCAACCGTTTGAAGCAGGAAATCGACAGGCTGTCCGTCCGGGCCTGATCTGCGCTGTCACTCAGGCAGCGCAGTCAGACTCTGATCACTGTCAGACCAGGTCGATTCGATCGGCATGGATCACGATCTGACCCTGCTTGTACAAGGCACCGATGGCTTTCTTGAAGTTGCCTTTGCTGACGCCGAACAGACCGCTGATGACCTGAGGATCGCTCTTGTCGCTGACCGGCAACGTGCCGTTGTTGTCACGCAGCTTGGCCAGGATCTTCGAGTTCAGACTGCTCGCCGCTTCGGCACCCACCGGTTGCAGACTCAGGCTGATGTTGCCGTCTGCACGGATTTCCTTGATGAAACCCTTTTCCTGCTTGCCGGCGCGCATGAACTTGAACACTTCGTTCTTGTGGATCAGGCCCCAGTGCTTGTTGTTGATGATCGCCTTGAAGCCCATGTCGGTGGCTTCGGCCACCAGCAGGTCGACTTCCTGACCGACGCTGTAGTTGGCAGGCGTCTTGTCCAGATAGCGATCCAGACGTGCCGTGGCGGTGATGCGGCGGGAGTGCTTGTCGAGGTAGACGTGCACCACGCAATAGTCACCGGCCTGCAGCGTGCGCTTCTCTTCCGAATACGGCAGCAGCAGGTCCTTGGGCAGACCCCAGTCCAGGAACACACCGATGCTGTTGACTTCGACCACTTTGAGGCTGGCGAACTCGCCCACTTGCACCTTGGGTTTTTCGGTGGTGGCGATCAGCTTGTCTTCGCTGTCCAGATAAATGAAAACATTGAGCCAGTCTTCATCCTCACTGGGCACATCCTTGGGGATGTAACGATTGGGCAGAAGGATTTCACCATCCTGCGCACCGTCCAGGTACAGACCGAAGTTAGTGTGCTTGACCACTTGCAAGCTGTTGTAGCGCCCGATTAAAGCCATGTGCAGATACCCTCATTACGTGGGGCGCATTCTACCCGACTTTACGCCGACGTTCGCGCCACGAGGCAGGGCGCCGACACTGTGGGCAGACAAATGAGATTCCGGACGGGAACGTGGCTCTCCACTCGTCAGTTGGATGCACCGATCTGGCGCACGTAATATCGGTTGGCCAGCAAGCAACATTATGAACTTCGTCATGCAAAACAATCGCTTGGACGCTCTGAAGACCGAAAAAAGCCGTTTTGACGCAGATATCCCTTCTCGTTGGCTGCCAGATTCGCCAAGCAATAACCAAGGGTTTCCTGTACGATGGCTGGCCGTATTACGTTTATGAAGGTAAATGGCAGCCATGCGTATCAAAGCATCCCACTCGAAAGCCAAGCCCGCACCAGCCGTTGAAACGAGCGACTCGATCAACGCACAGATTGCGGCTTTCCTGAAGTCCGGCGGCGAAATCCAGCAAATCGCCAAAGGCGTGAGTGGCCAGACTTTCACACCGTCCAAGCAGATCAACCTCGGCAAGAAGTAACACCCCCGCCTTGCTCGTCGATCTCTATGCGCCTTGACCTTCAGGGCGCTAGATTGACCATCCTTCGCTGGATATTCCTCCTGTCACGCTGCTACTCTCTTGTCTGATATCACTATGACCACGAGCTGGATCCTGCTCGGGTAGTTGTCTCATTTGCGGAATGCTCGAATGAAGAACTGGATGCTTTTCGGCGCTCTTTTGTACCTGGGTGGCTGCGCATCGCATCACTGCGAGAACGGTCCCAATGACAGTCAGCTCACCGACAGCCCCTGCCGGGCCGGTCACCTGCTGTATCAGAACGACATGCTGCAGGCCAAGCTGCTGATCAGCGAAGACAACCGCGAAAACTACGAACTGGCCGAAGCCATGCTGCGCCGTGCCGCGCTGGATGACGCGTCGGGCGAAGCGGAGTTCTATCAGGCCGTTCTGTTGATACGCCAGCAGGCCGACCACAAACAGATCATCGATCTGCTGCAGACTGCCGCCGCACACAAGCACCCGCTGGCCATCGCCCTGCTCTCCCAGCAACTGAGCATCAGCGATCCGAAACGCTCCGAGCACTACCGCAACGAGTACGCCGAACTGGATGTGGCCAAGAGCGGCTACCCGTCTTTCGAACAGGCACTGGTGGTGATTCGCGGGCTGGTCATTCCCTCTGCACAGGCGACTGCGTCCAACTGACACACGACGAATCGACGAACGGCGCACTGCGCCACGATTTCGACGGTATCCTTGCGAGGCTCTAGCACGCGGCTTGTGTCGGGCTTCCGGGCCATTTCTCGATACGCCATTCCTGACCACACTCCTCGACACACTAAGGAGTGAGCCATGCTCAGCCATCGCTTACATGCGTTGACCTTCAGCGCCCTGTTCATCAGTCAGTCCATATCTGCCCAGGTTCTGGAGCGGGATCTGGGTGATTTCGACCTGAAACTGGCTACGACCCCCACGCGCAGCATGGCGCAGGGCCTGGTCACACCCAGTGGCGGCTCAGGCTCGTTTCATGGCGGCATGGACCTGACTCACGACAGCGGTTTCTATTTCGGTCAGTGGGCACCCAACATGGGCTTCACGCCCGACAGCGCGCTGGAAGTCGATTCCTACATGGGCTTCAAGAAACCTTTCGACAATACGCTGGGCTACGAGCTGGGCATGATTCGCTACAGCTATCCGGACACCAGCCAGATCGACAGCCACGAGTTCTATGCCGGATTGCGGATGCTCGACAGTCGGGTGGGCGCCGCCTTCAGCAACGACGTGGGCTCGCGTGACAGCACAGTGTTCATCGATCTGGGTGCCATCGAGCGGCTCGGCATCGGCGTGCGCATGCAGTACGCCAACCATCAGTTCGACACGCCGCAGACCTCTGACGACGGCGGACAGATCAGCGGCTTCAATGACTGGTCCCTGAATCTCTCGCGTCCCTGGCTGGGCATCGACATGAACCTGATCTACAGCGGGTCGAGCCTCAGCGGCGGCGATTGCAGCGTGTACAGCGGCCACAATGCGCGTTGCGACGGCACCTTCACCCTCAAGGCCGTGCGTTCGTTTTTCTGATACCGCATCCCGGTTGAACCCCTTGGCGCTACACGCCTCTACTGCACAGCATCCATGCAGGTCAGTGCCCCCGAGGAGCGTTCATGCAGTCTCTGTTCAAAGCCTTCATTACGATGTTGATGGCCGTGTCGCTGCTTGCCGGGTGCAATCAGGTAGGTCTGGCGTATCGCAATCTCGATGTGATCATTCCGTGGACGCTCAGCGACTATCTGGACATGAACTCCGCTCAGAAAGACTGGCTCAACGTGCGCCTCAAGCAGCACCTGAGCTGGCATTGCAGCACCCAGCTGCCGGAGTACCTGACCTGGCTGGACAAGCTGGAAGAGATGGTGAAAAAAGATCAGGTCACGTACGAGGGTCTGGAAGCACGTACTCGTGAGGCCAAGGACGCCATCGCCAAGATTTCTCGCGAGATCACACCGTCGGCCGTCGAGCTGCTGAGCCGCTTCGATGACAAGCAGGTCGAGGAAATGCAGAACGCCTTCGCCAAGGACCAGCGCAAGCGCGAGAACAAGTACCTGGATCAGCCTCTGGAACGCCAGATCGCCGAACGTGCCGACCGTATGGAAAAGCGTCTGACACCGTGGATCGGCAAACTCAACCAGCCTCAGAAAGACCGCATTCAGATGTGGTCCGCTTCATTGGGTGAACAGAACAAGGCGTGGATCGAAAACCGCACGCACTGGCAGAACCTGTTTCTGACCACTGTGCAGCAGCGCCAGTCCAGCGACTTCCCGCAGCGCATTGCCGCGTTGTTGCAGGATCGTGAGACGTTCTGGACCCCGGAATACCGCAAGGCATACGACCAGACCGAGAAGGCGGCGATCTCCCTGATTGTCGACATCACCGCACAAAGCACCCAGGAGCAGCGGGACCGCCTGCTGAGCCGGATCGCTGACATGCGCAAGGATTTCACCGATCTGAACTGCCTGAAAGCGGCGGGTGCAGCCCAATAGTCTTCGCGGGCGAGGCACAAAAACGCGCTGCACGCTGGCAGCGCGTACAGTCAACGGGGA
This sequence comes from Pseudomonas viridiflava, assembly GCF_900184295.1. Lineage (NCBI taxonomy): Bacteria > Pseudomonadati > Pseudomonadota > Gammaproteobacteria > Pseudomonadales > Pseudomonadaceae > Pseudomonas > Pseudomonas viridiflava. The sequence goes on along the minus strand of NZ_LT855380.1, from coordinate 1,530,834 downwards.
TCAGGCAACCTGAGCCTTGGACGCCACTTCATCGAACGTGGCCGGATCCAGCCCATCCTCTTGTTTATCCAAGACCTCACGCGGGTGGTCGTTGCCGGGGATACTGCTGTCGATCAGTGCCAGCAGGCTTGAACCACGCGGGGTGAGGATGAGCTTCGAACGCCCACTGTCTTCTTCTGGCGGGCGCGACTGAATAAAGCCACGGTTGGTCAGCAGCTCCTTGAGCTGTGCAGCTTCGGCCTGAAGGCTTCCAGAGTCGGCGACCGCCTCGCCTTCCGAGGCTTTAGCCGTGGTGTATTCCTGCGAGTCAAACGAACCGCCGCTGTTCTGCACGTCATGAAGCAGACGTTCGATAAGGTCCCAGTTGAAATTCATTGTAAAACCCTCCGTCCTGCATGGATGAACGGCTCGTGACATCCGGTCACAAGCGCCTGTCTCAACGTTGTGACCTGCGGGGTGTGCAGCCGTTCAGCCGAGGGTGCCGGGTGGCAGGAGGGAACGCGAAAGAACTGATCAGCTCACGCAGGTCTTACGGGGGTGTACGCCGGGACGCGGAGCGTCCTGAGAGGCATTCCCACGCAGAGCGTGAGGAACGATCAGTGTGAGGCTGTAACCGATAGCTCACGCAGGTCTTACGGAGTGTACGCCGGGACGCGGAGCGTCCTGAGAGGCATTCCCACGCGGAGCGTGAGGAATGATCAGAGTGAGGGCTGAAGCCTTTGGCTGATCGTGCCCACGCTCCGCGTGGACATGCATCCCGGGACGCTCCGCGTCCCATTGGGTCAGCTCACGCAGCTCTTACGGGTGTGCAAGCCGGGACCCGCTTAGGCTTATTCCGCCGCAGGCGCCGGGGTGGTGCGTTTTTTCAGGGGTGCCATGCCGTCCTGGCTGACCAGATCGGACTTGGGACGGTTGGCGGTCTTGCGCTTGGTCGGGCCTTTGGCGGCGACTTTCTTCTTGTCGCCCTTGGCGTCGGTCTTTTTCTTCTTCACGCCAACAGCCTTGCCCGACGCCTTGACCTTCTTCGGTCCGCCGTAGGTGCCTTTGACTTCCTTGATGACGCGGCGCTCGAAGCTCTGCTTGAGGTAGCGCTCAATGCTCGACATCAGGTTCCAGTCACCATGGCAGATCAGCGAGATCGCCAGGCCTTCGCTGCCGGCACGACCGGTGCGGCCCACGCGGTGCACATAGTCGTCGCCGCTGCGTGGCATGTCGAAGTTGATGACCATGTCCAGACCTTCAACGTCCAGACCACGGGCTGCAACGTCGGTTGCGACCATGACCTTGGCACCGCCCTGCTTCAGACGGTCGATCGCCGCCTTGCGGTCCTTCTGATCCTTGTCGCCGTGCAGCACGAACGCCTTGTACTCCAGCGCCACCAGACGGCCGTAAAGACGGTCAGCCATGGCCTTGGTGTTGGTGAAGATGATCGCCTTCTGATAGGTCTCGTTGGTCAGCAACCAGTTCAGGACCTGCTCTTTGTGCACGTTATGGTCAGCCATGACGATCTGGTGACGTGTGCCGGAAGCCAGTTCGCTGACGTTGTTCAGCTGCAGGTGCTGCGGATCCTTCAGAACCTTGCCAATCATCTCGCGCAGGCCCGCACCACCGGTGGTGGCGGAGAACAGCATGGTCTGCTCGCGACCGGCACATTCACCGGCCAGACGCTCGACATCTTCGGAGAAGCCCATGTCCAGCATGCGGTCGGCTTCGTCCAGCACCAGCACTTCGACGTGCTTGAGGTCCAGGTTGCCCGCGTTGAGTTGTTCCAGCAGACGGCCCGGCGTGCCGATCAGAATGTCCGGCACCTTGCGCAGCATCGCGGCCTGAGCCTTGAAGTCTTCACCACCCGTGACCAGACCCGCCTTTACGAAGGTGAACTGCGAAAAGCGTTCAACTTCCTTCAAGGTCTGCTGGGCCAGCTCGCGGGTCGGCAACAGGATCACGGCGCGGATGTCCACGCGAACCTTGGCCGGGCCGATCAGGCGATTGAGGATCGGCAGGACGAAAGCTGCAGTCTTGCCGCTACCGGTTTGCGCAGTCACCCGCAGGTCGCGCCCTTGCAATGCCAGCGGAATGGCCGCTGCCTGCACAGGCGTAGGCTCGACAAATTTAAGCTCGGCCACAGCTTTAAGCAGGCGTTCGTGCAGGGCGAATTCGGAAAACACGGGTGTTACCTCGACGAAAAACAAAAATACAGCTGCATAGCGTAACGGTTTCGAGCGCCGGGGCCGAGTTTCTTTACCACCAACGGCTGATTTTGTTTGGCGACGAGGGCATCAAACGTTGGCGTCGAACCTGAACAAACGCTGGCGGCACAAGGCATTCCGGCGATTTCCGGACGCGGGTCACAGTTTCCCCCGCGACCTTCAGATTCCGTTAAGAAACCGCTCGGATACTCCCCTTCACTCGCTGACTGGGACCTCATCAATGCCTGATATCGATTGGAACATCTGCCTGCCACTGAGCTTCGGCAGTCCTGACGCTGCACCACTGACCCTTTGCCACGCGCCGGTCGACGCCCCTCGGCGCAACGGGTTCGAAGCCTTCATTCAGGCCCGGTTCCAGAAAGCCCACGACGCGAACATCAAGCAGTTCATGCCTGAGCTGTTCGGGCTGAGCGATGGCAGTGGAACGCTCTGTGCGGTCGCAGGTGCCAGACTGGCGACAACCGGGACACTGTTTCTGGAGCGGTATCTGGACGAGCCGATCGAGCATCAGGTGCACAGGGCCGCAGGCCGTCCGGTGGAGCGACAGGCCATTGTCGAAGTCGGCAATCTGGCAGCCAGCAACCTGGGCAGTGCACGGTTGAGCATCATCACCGTTACCTGGTTGCTGGCCATGTGCGGGCTGGAATGGGTGACGTTCACCGGCAACAGCGCGCTGGTCAACAGCTTCAACCGGCTGGGCCTGTGCCCGGTCACACTCGGCCCGGCCGATCCGTTGCGGCTGGGTGAAGAACGGCACGCGTGGGGCAACTACTACCAGACCCAGCCCAGCGTCCACGTCGGCGACATCGGCGCAGGCTTCCGCCATTTGAGCAACACGGGGGTGTTCGAACGATTTGGCTTGCCATTGGCGCTGGAGGAACATTGCCATGTCGCATGAACGTGAACTGTTTTGGCAGCGCCTGGAAAGTTTTGCCCACGAGCAGCCTCACCGGATTGCGCTCAAAGGCGACGCTGTGGAGGTGAGTTACGCGTTACTGATCGTCGAGATCGACCAGCGTCGACAACAGTTGCGACAGGCAGGCACCCGAGTGGTGGCGCTGATGCTGGACAACAGCCCCGACGCATTGCTGTGGGATCTGGCGATTCTGTTCGAAGGTTTGGGCTGCGTAACCCTGCCGCCGTTCTTCAGTGTCAGCCAGCAATTGCACTGTCTGGAGCAAAGCCGGGCGGATCTGGTCGTCGCCGAGCCTGCGTATCACGCACATCTTCAGGCTGCGCACTACGAAGTCAGCGCGGAAAACGGTCCGCTGTTCTGGCGTCGCACATTCACCACGCATTCCCTCATGCCGTCGGGCACCGCCAAGCTCACGTTCACCTCAGGCACCACAGGGACGCCCAAGGGCGTGTGCCTGAGTGCCGACAGCGTGCTGACCGTTGCCCGCGAGCTGTACGAAGCCAGTCGCCCGCTGCAACCGGAGAACTACCTGACCCTGCTGCCGCTGGCGATTCTGCTGGAAAACATTGGCTGCTATGCGGCGCTGTACGCAGGGGGCAGCCTCAGTCTGCCGAGCCAGCAGACCCTAGGCATCCAAGGCGCCAGCGGCGTCGACACCCGGCGTCTGCTGACCTGCCTGAATCAGCAACGCGCCGACAGCATGATTCTGGTCCCGCAACTGCTGCTGTTGCTGGTCACCGCCTGCGAAATGGCTGCGTTCGACGCCTCAATGCTGCGCTTCGTGGCAGTGGGCGGCGCACGCGTCAGTCAGGAACTGCTGGTTCGCGCCCAGGCGGCAGGCATTCCGGTCTACGAAGGTTACGGCTTGTCGGAGTGCGCATCGGTGGTGGCGCTGAATCGGCGCGATGCGCAGCGTGTCGGCAGCGTGGGCAAACCGCTGCCTCATGTTCATGTTCGCCTGGCTGAAGATGGCGAGGTGCTGATCGGCAACGTTCCAATGCTGGGTTATCTGGGTGAAACGCCGCCCTCCGACATCTGGTGGCCGACGGGCGATCTGGGCGAGTTCGATGCCGACGGCTATCTATACCTGAAAGGCCGAAAGAAGCACCAGTTCGTCACCAGCTTCGGGCGCAACGTCAACCCGGAATGGGTCGAAGCCGAACTCACCCAGAGCGGGCACATTGCCCAGGCGTTCGTTTACGGCGAGGCCATGGCGCACAACCATGCACTGCTCTGGCCGCAACGCCCCGAGATGAGCGACCTTCAACTTGCCGAGGCCGTCGCCCTGGCCAATCAACGCTTGCCCGATTACGCCCAAGTGAGCGACTGGACCCGCCTGCCACAACCATTCAGCCCGGCCAACGGGCTGGCTACCGCCAATGGCCGACCACGCCGCGACGCCATTCTCGATCACTACCGCTCCCTGTTCATTTCGTCGAACCCAGCCGAAGGTATTTCATCATGAGTTTCTTCCAGACCCTGCAGGACGCCACGCAGCAGGAGCGCGAAACGCTGTTCAACCTGCCGGTCATCCGCCAGGCATTGAAGGGCCAGGTCAGCCTGGAGAGCTACCGGGCCTTTCTGTCCCAGGCCTACTACCACGTGCGCCACACCGTGCCGCTGATGATGGCCTGCGGCGCCCGGCTGCCCTCCCGATTGGAATGGCTAAGGGCAGCGGTGTGCGAGTACATCGAGGATGAATACGGCCACGAACGCTGGATCCTCGACGACCTGCGCGCCTGCGGTGGCAATGCGGACGCCGTGCGTGACGGATCGCCCGCCACGCCCATCGAGCTGATGGTCGCCTACCTCTACGACCTGATCGCACGCGGCAATCCGGTCGGCCTGTTCGGCATGGTCAACGTACTGGAAGGCACCAGCATCGCGCTGGCCACCCATGCTGCCGACAGCATTCGGGAACATCTGGAACTGCCCGCCGCTGCGTTCAGCTACCTGAGCTCGCATGGCAGTCTGGACGTCGGCCACATGGAGACCTTTCGCACGCTGATGGACCGCCTCGACGATTCACAGGATCAGGCGGCCGTGATTCACACCTCGAAGATCGTCTATCGCCTTTACACCGACATGTTCCGCGAGTTGCCGGGCGTGCTGGCGCACGACCACAAGGAAAGCGCTCATGCGACTGTCTGATACCCGCGTCGTGCTGACCGGTGCCAGTGGCGGAATCGGCCTGGCGATTGCCGAGGCGCTGTGCAGCCATGGCGCGCAGGTGCTGGCGGTATCGCGCAACGGGCAGCCGTTGCGCTCGCTCCTTGCCGCGTACCCCGACAACCTGCACTGGGTCGAAGCCGATCTGTGCAGCGAAGAAGGCCGCAAACAGGTGGTGGCAAGGGCGCAGGCGACGACGGGCGTCAACCTGCTGATCAACGCAGCAGGCGCCAATCACTTTGCGATGCTGGAGCAGCTTTCGACCGACGACATCAACGCTATGCTGATGATCAACCTGCACGCACCGATTCTGCTGACCCGCGCGATGTTGCCGCTTCTAAGGAACACCGAACAGGCCATGGTGGTGAATGTCGGCTCGACCTACGGTTCCATCGGCCACGCGGGTTATGCGACCTATTGCGCGAGCAAGTTCGCCCTGCGCGGGTTCTCAGAAGCGCTGCGCCGCGAGCTCGCAGACACACATGTCGGCGTCCTGTACGTTGCGCCAAGGGCCACCCGCACCACGATGAACAGCCCGGCGGCGCAGGCATTGAACGAGGCGCTGAAATCCGGTGTCGATGATCCGGCGTACGTGGCGCAAGCGGTGGTGCATGCCATTGCCGGTGACCGACGAGACTTGTACCTGGGCTGGCCGGAGCGCTTTTTTGTGCGCCTCAACAGCCTTTTGCCCATGTTGGTCGACCGCGGCCTGCGTAAACACCTACCCTTGATTCGTCGTCTGAGCAGTACTCATCCGGAAGAGAAACAGACCTTATGAAAAGAATCGTGTTGGCCTTCGTCGGCCTGATCAGTCTGCCTGTCTGGGCAGCACTGGATGCACCTGACCAGAAACGCCTGGATACCATTCAGCAGGACTGGCGGCGCATTCAATACGACCTGCCCAAGGATCAACGTGTCGCGGCGTTCGAGAAGCTGGCGACCCAGTCCACAGCCTTCGTCAAGGACCGCCCGACCGCAGCCGAAGCCTGGATCTGGTCCGGGATCGTCAACAGCAGTTGGGCCAGCGCGCAGGGTCCGGGGCTGGGTGCACTGGAAAAAGCCAAGCTGGCCAAGGCCGATCTGGAAAAAGCCCTGAGCATCGACCCCACGGCCCTGCAGGGCTCGGCCTACACCAGCCTCGCCGTGCTTTATGACCGTGTGCCAGGCTGGCCGCTGGCTTTCGGTGATTCGGACAAGGCCGGCGAATTGTTGCAGAAGGCATTGAAAATCAACCCGGACGGCATCGACCCGCTCTACTTCTGGGGCGATCACCAATACCGCCAGGGTAAATACGCCGAAGCCCGCGATGCCTTGAACAAAGCCTTGAAAGCGCCACCCCGTCCTGGCCGCGAGCTGGCAGACGCTTCACGCAAAAAAGACATCCAGACCCTGTTGGTCGATGTAAACAAGAAGCTCGACTGACGGAGCGACCATGCGCCTGCTGCTTATCGAAGACGACGCCGCCCTGGGCGAAGGTATCCATCAGGCATTGAGCCGTGAAGGCTATACCGTCGACTGGATTCGTGACGGCAGCAGCGCGCTGCATGCACTGCTCAGTGAAACGTTCGATCTGGCGATTCTCGACCTCGGCCTGCCGAGGCTGGACGGTTTCGAGGTGTTGCGGCGGCTGCGTCACAGCGGCTCTGCGGTGCCGGTTATGATTCTGACCGCACGCGATTCCACCGAAGACCGCATCACCGGGCTGGACACCGGCGCTGACGATTACCTGGTCAAGCCTTTCGACGTCTCGGAACTCAAGGCCCGTCTACGCGCCCTGCTGCGTCGCAGTGCCGGACGCGCCAAGGTGCTGATCGAGCATGCAGGCATCAGTCTGGACCCCGGTACCCAGCAGGTCAGCTATCACCACGAACCGGTGGCCCTCACGCCCAAGGAATACCAGTTGCTGTACGAACTGCTCTCGCCACCGGGCAGGGTCATGACCCGCGAGCGGTTGATGCAGTTGCTTTACGGCTGGAACGAAGGGGCCGAGAGCAACACTCTTGAAGTGCATATCCATCACTTGCGCAAGAAGTTCTCCAGCGACCTGATCCGCACAATCCGTGGCGTCGGTTATCTGGTGGAGGAACGTTCTTGAAGTCGATCCGCCGCCGTACCCTGACGCTCATCATCGGCCTGCTGCTGGCAGGTCTGCTGGTCCTGACGTTGTTCAACGTGCATGACAGCAATCACGAAATCGCCGAGATCTACGACGCGCAACTGGCGCAGAACGCGCGATTGCTGGAAGGCATCATGCGCATGCCGCTGGAGCGCAAGGAACACGCCCAACTCTACGAAGCCTTCAATCTGGCGCTGGCCCAGGCCGAACCGCGCATCGACGGCCATCCTTACGAAAGCAAGATCGCCTTTCAGGTCTGGGACAAGGACGGCCGCTCACTGGTGCGCACCGCCAGCGCTCCGACCTTTACCCATCCGCCGGACAGGGCCGGTTTCAGCGACTTTCCCGACCTGAACCAACACCACTGGCGAGCCTTCGTGCTCAATGATGCCCATAACGGTCTGCGCATCTGGGTGGGCGAGCGTGACGACGTGCGCTCGGACCTGGTCAACCGGATCGTTCGTCATACCGTGCTGCCCAACCTGATCGGCAGCCTGCTGCTGGTGCTTGCCATCTGGCTGGCCATCGGCTGGGGCCTTCGGCCATTGGCGAACTTTGCCCGTACGCTCAGGGGTCGTCATGCCGGGTCGCTGCAACCCCTTGATCTGGCACCGTTGCCGAGTGAACTGGAACCCATGCAAGCGGCGTTGAACCGGATGCTGGGGCAAATTCAGGAGCTGCTCAAACGCGAGCGCCGCTTCATCGCCGACGCTGCTCACGAGATGCGTACGCCGCTCGCGGTGCTCAGGGTGCATGCGCAGAATGTGCTGGAAGCGCACAACGAAGAACAGCGCAAAGAATCGCTGGGCTATCTGATCATCGGCGTTGATCGCACCACGCGGCTGGTCAATCAGTTGCTGACCATCGCGCGGCTGGAGCCTGAGTCTTCAAGGGCAGGCAGATCTCCCGTTGAACTGGTGAGTGCGGTGCGCGACAGCCTGGTTCAGTTGACCCCGTGGGTGCTGAACAAGGGTCTGGAATTGTCTTTCGACTGCAGCGAAGCCGCGCGCGAGGTGAACGTGGATTTCTCCGCCCTCGACATCGCACTGCACAACCTCATCACCAATGCCGTCAACTTCTCGCCCGCAGGCGGGCAGATTACGGTGGGCCTGTCGTTTACAGCCCATCACTTTGAATTGACGGTCGACGATCAGGGTCCCGGCATTGATGAGCAGGAACGTGAGCGCTTGTTCGAACCCTTCTACAGCCGTGGCAGCGATCAGGGCGTGGGGCTTGGGCTGGCTATCGTGCAGAAGGTTGCGCTGTTGCTGGATGGCGGCGTCAACCTGCAGAACCGGACGAGTGGCGGGCTCAGAGCCAGTCTGAAAGCGCCGTTGGGCTGATGTGAACCTCGCACGACTCCTCGCCTCTGAAAGAGCGTTCACGCCTCGTAAACGCCGGTCTATATTTTAATGGAGCGATGATCAATCGCTTCTTGATCAATACGTTCCATTAACACTTAAGATGATCGTTGTTATGGCCATTCGCTTTTTTTCGTGAAGGTTGCAGGCAGGCCGATACGATGACGGCTTATAGCGAAATCAAGTAAACACATTAGTTATAGATAAGGGACTTTCTATGAACATCATACGTTCAGGCTTGGCAGCCGCAACGCTGCTCATGGGCCTTTCCACCGCATCGCAGGCTATGGAAAGCTGTCCGGCTGCCTCGACAATCACACAGGACTCTGCCGGTATCTACACAGCGAGGGGGGAACAGGGTGAGTGGACCAGCAAGACCCCCGTCAACAAGTTGAATCTTGGACCAAACATTACTTTTCTAAACGCGACGGTCTTGCAGGCCGATGAAAAATCACCTCAGGAACTCCAGAAATGCATCTATAAAACACAGGACGGCATGAGCCTCGACCTGTATTTCATCACGACAAACAAAAAAGAATTCACTGTAAATATCCAAGGCGCATCGTGGAAAGCAGAGCCCGGCTATTTTGGCTCTATCAATAACGTCTGCGAGAACACGACACCCGAAAATTGCAGATTCACGATTGTTCAGTAACTCGCAGGTTCTCAAGGCTCTTTAACCAGCTGACACCGCCTGGATAGAGAGCCTTTCGGTGTTGGTGTCAGTGACCTGCTGCGATATTCAATTCACGCCGCGAACCCAATCGACTGATCCACAGCGACACCAGAATCAGCACACCGCCAATGAGCAACCGGCTCAACGGCTCGTGCTGGTTCCAGATCAGCAGGTTGATCAGCAGACCGACCGGCACGTGCAAGACGTTGAACACCGCCAGCGTCGCACCGGAAACCATGCAGGCGCCCTTGTTCCACCAGTACATGCCCAGCGCAGTCGAACACAGTCCAAGGAACAGCAGCACGCTCCATTGGGTCGGGTCTTCAGGCAAACGTTGCGGGTTGCCGAACGCCAGGAATGCAGGCAGCACCACGGCCAGCGCGCCGAGATAGAAATAGCCGAAGCGGCGATAGTGCGGCAGGTCGCTGGGGTAGCGCACTACTAAACGCCGGTACAGCACCTGCCCGGCGGCGTAGGTGAAGTTGGCCAGTTGCAGCAGCAGGAAGCCGCCGAGGAAGTTGCCGTCCAGACCGTCGTAGCGGATGACGCCAGCCCCCAGCACGGCAACCAGCGCGGCCAGCAAGGCCCATGGATTGAAGCGCCGGTTCAAGGCGTCTTCGATCAGCGTCACGTGCAGGGGCGTGAGGATGGTGAACAGCAACACTTCCGGCACCGTCAGCACCTTGAAGCTCAGGTACAGGCAGACGTACGTGATGCCGAACTGCAGCGCACCGATGAGCAGCATGCCACGCATGAACGCCGGTTCGACCTGACGCCAGCGGGTCAGCGGAATGAATACCAGCCCCGCCAGCACGACGCGGATCAGCACCGCGAAATAACTGTCGACATGGCCTGCCAGATAGACACCGATCAGGCTGAAGGAAAACGCCTGGATCAGCGTCACGAAAAGTAGATAGCCCATGCTCGCCCCTTTTTTGAAGGGCGCGACCATAGCCGGTTGCGGACGGGGCTGTCCACAGCGGAGAACGGCAGGTCGAGGCGCTACCACAGTCCGTTAGTTGCAGTAAGACTTTTATATAACGATGAGGGCCGGGCGTCGGCCGATTACTGAGCAACGCTCACATCCACATGCAAGGCCAGCCGGGTAATGAACGACGACGAGTGACCTATGCTTGGCGCCACCCGTTATTCACGCTTCAGTCGTTACAGGCCTGCACCCCATGCCCCGAAAAATACTGCGTACTCGCTGCTCTGAGAAACTGCTGTCTGCTCTGCTGTGTATCAGCGCGCTACCTGCGCTGATGCCGCATCCGGCCCATGCCCAGACAAGCCAAAACACCACCCGAGAACACCCCATGCGCATTGCAATGCTCGCCAATGGCAAGACCCTGACGTTCCAGCTTGAAGACAATCAGACGTCAAGAGACTTCGTCGCCCTCTTGCCCCTCGACCTGGCGTTGGAGGATTACGCCTCGACCGAGAAGATCAGCACGCTGTCACGCAAGCTGATCATCGAAGGCGCACCGTCCGGCTACACCCCTGCCGCAAAGGACTTCGCCTATTACGCGCCCTGGGGCAACATCGCGATCTTCCACAAGGGCTTCAAGTATTCGCCAGGGCTGATCAAGCTTGGCACGCTCGAATCGGATCTGGGCCTGATCCGCCAGCCGGGGCCGTTGAGCGTCAGGTTCGAACTGATCAAGGACTGAACGCAAAAAGCCCTGCTTCTCGGCAGGGCTTTTTCTGTGCATCGAGCGTGTTACTTCAGATTCTTCTTGAAAAACTCGGTCAGCTTGTCGAACGGGATCAGTTTGACCCGATCGTACAGATCGACATGACCGGCACCCGGCACAATCACTAGTTGCTTGGGTTCACCGGCCAGCTTGTACGCCTCTTCGCTGAACTCGAGCGAGTGCGCCTCGGCGCCTGCGATGAACAGCATCGGACGCGGCGAGATCGAGGCAATGTCATTGAACGGGTAGAAGTTCATGAACTTGACGTTGCTGGTCAGCGTCGGGTGTGTGGTCAGCTTGGGCGACTGGCCTTCAGGCGTGAACTCGCCACGCGGCGTGCGGTAGAAGTCGTAGAACTCACGCTCGATCGGGTGCGATTTTTCAGTGATCTCGTGCACCGTACCGCTGGTGTACCTGGTCTCGCCGCCTGCAAATTCCACGTCGCGCTGAGCCGCCGCTTCGGCAATGATTTTCTTTCTCTGCTCCAGCGTCTGCGAGTGCTTGAGCCCGTTACGGTTGGCAGCGCCCATGTCATACATGCTGACAGTGGCGATGGCTTTCATGCGCGGGTCGATCTTCGCCGCGCTGATCACAAAACTGCCGCTGCCACAGATGCCCAGGACGCCGATACGGTTCTTGTCGACGAAGGTCTGGGTGCCGAGGAAATCCACTGCCGCGCTGAAGTCTTCGGCATAGATGTCCGGTGATACGGCATTGCGTGGCCGACCTTCACTTTCGCCCCAGAAGGACAGGTCCAGAGACAGCGTCACAAAACCCTGTTCGGCCAGTTTCTGTGCATACAGATTGGAACTCTGCTCTTTCACCGCGCCCATCGGATGACCGACGATAATCGCCGGGGCCTTGTTGTCGGGGTTCCAGCCTTTGGGAATAAACAGATTCCCGGCCACTCTCATCTTGTACTGGTTGTTGAACGTGACCTTCTGCTGAATGAGCCTGTCGCTCTTGTAGAAGTTGTCTGCACCGTTGGACATGTCTGCTCCCACTGCCGAATATGAGCCCACTAAAAGCCCAAGCATTAATAGAAATCTCTTCATCGCGGTCTTCCTGAATCGAGTGATCAACAAAGGTTTTTTATTGCTTCATTCACTGAATCGAGCGTGGCGCATCGCGGCATGGGCAAAGACTGCCGAACCGAGCAACACCACGGCGCCAAACACAAAGGGGCTCCACCAGCCCAAATGGTCGAACAACTCACCGCCCAAGCCGGCACCCACAGTGATCGCCATCTGAATGGTCGCGACCATCAGCCCGCCACCGGCTTCAGCGTCGTCGGGCAGCGTGCGGCTGAGCCACAGGCCCCAGGCCACCGGCGCAGGCGTGGCCACCAGCCCCCATACACCGAGCACGACGGCAACGGCCACAGGCGAATGCCCCAGCGCAATCAACACAGCAGCCAGCACGGCCATCGCCAGCGGGATTGCGATCAGGTAGGCATAGATGCGTTTTTGCAGCAGTCCTCCGATCATCCAGGTCCCTGCCAGACCGCAGAGGCCCAGCAGCAACAACATCAGCGACAGCGTGGTCACGCTCACGCCGGTGATGCTTTCGAGAAACGGCCGCAAGTAGGTGAAGACCGCGAACTGGCCCATGAACAGCAACATGATCGCGAGCATGCCGATGGCCACCTGCGAATTGCGCAGCAACTTGAAAGGATTGGTCGCCCGGGTGTTCTGCGGGCTGCTCATCGCCGGGAGGCTCAACCATTGCCAGGCGAAGGCCAGCACTGCGAGCGGGATCACCAGGAAGAACGCGCCACGCCAACCGATGTACTGACCCAGAAAACTGCCCAGCGGCGCGGCGACGGTTGCGGCCAACGCATTACCGCCATTGATCAGCGCCAGCCCCTTGGCGACCGAATCCTTCGGCACCAGACGCATGACTGTGGCCGTCGACATCGACCAGAAGCCACCGATGGAGACACCCAGCAAGGCACGACCGGTCATGAACACCACACCGTTGGGCGCGAACGTCACCGTCATGCCCGATAACAGCAGCAGGAAACTGAAACTCAGCAACACCTTTTTGCGATCAAAGCGCCCGGTCAGCGGCGTATTGAGCAAACTGGTGAGTACCGCGAAGAAACCGGAAATGGAAATCGCCTGGCCCGCCTGCCCCTGACTGATACCCAGGTCCTGCGCAATGGGCGTCAGCAGGCTGACCGGCATGAACTCCGAGGCAATCAGCACGACCACGCACAGCGCCATCGAAAAGACCGCGCCCCACGCGGGCGGATGGGCCGCAGCCGCGTTGTGCTCTATGGTTGATTCAAATGTTTTCATGTACCCCTGACCTGCTTGAACGATGCCGTCACGACGCTGAGCCTGACGACTGTAAAAATGTGAAGCACAGGTTAGGGCAAAGGTATTAGGATGATTAGGCGCCGCAATTTCCATGCGATTGTGAGAGAAACTCAGCAATGAGCACACCCAGACTGAATGACCTGCAAGCCTTCCTCGCCGTCGCGCGGGATCAGAGTTTTACCAAGGCCGCCGTAAAGCTTGGTGTCACGGCGTCAGCCTTGAGCCATACCATTCGTGGGCTTGAAGAAAAAATGGGCGTGCGCCTGCTGGCTCGCACCACGCGTAACGTGGCGCCGACCGAAGCGGGCGAAAAACTGATGAACACCATCGGGCCGCTGCTGGATCAGATCGCAACGGAAGTGGCAGTACTGGGCGAGATGCGCGACAAACCGGCCGGCACGATCCGCGTGACCTGCTCCGATGACGCCGCCGAAAACATCATCCGCCCGATGCTGGCGGGTTTTCTGGCGCAATACCCCGACATTCAGGTCGAGGTCTGCATCGATTACGGCTTCACCAACATCGTCAGCGAGCGTTTCGATGCGGGAATACGTCTGGGCGAATCGATCAGCAAGGACATGATCGCCGTGCGCCTCGGCCCGGACTGGCGTCTGTCCGTTGTCGGCACACCCGAGTACTTCGAAAAGCATACTGCGCCGCTGCTGCCTCAGGACCTGACGCAACACACCTGCATCAACATCCGCCACTCACCGAATGGCAACTGTTATGCGTGGGAATTCGAAAAGGACGGTCGCAAGCTGAACACGCGGGTCAACGGCCAGTTCACCTCCAACAGCATGATCCACGTGATGAACGCGGTGCTCGACGGCGTCGGCCTGGCCTATGTGCCGGACTTTCTCGCCAAGCCGCATCTGGCCAGCGGACGCCTCAAGGAAGTGCTCACCGACTGGAGTCCGTACTTCGAAGGTTTTCACCTGTATTACCCCAATCGCCGCCAGGCATCCCCCGCATTCACGGCGTTTGTGGAGGCGATCAGGTATCGGGGTTGACGCGTTAACCGGCGCTGGCCTTGATGGCTTCAGCGACCTTGTCGAGTGATCCCTTCGCGGGCTCGGCAAGCAGCTTCAGCTCAGTAGTCTTGCCACGCGCCACCACCTGCATGCTCTTGGGCGCACCTTTCGCGTCGCCCAGAATGCGGTAAGTGGTGTCGCCGCGCACAAAGCTCAGGGCATGAGTTGCCGCGTCGTATTCAAAGCGTTCGGTGTCCGCCTGTGGATAAAGCAGCCCGACCTGATTCTTCGCATCTACTGCAGCGTAGAAAACCGACCCGCCAGCCCCTGAGCGGAACAGGACGACGCGCTTGCCGGACGGTGCCAGCTTGAACGACAGCAGAATCTCACGCTGATCATCCTCATCCCATACAAGGCTGGTGGTGCGTACCATCTTGCCATTCTTGTTCACGCCGACCGTCTCCGTCGGCAGACCCGAGCCGCCCGTATGATCGATGACCGTCTCGGTCTCCAGAAACGGCTCTCCGTTACGAATGCTGTACGTCGCCATCTGGTGCCAGCAGCAGCCGCTCTTGGTCATGGTGCTGATTTCGCGTTTTTTCTCGTCTACGCCGAACATTCCGCAGTTGCTTTGCGCAAGCTGGGTGAATGAATCACTGTGCTTGAAACCATTCGCTGTGCCGAGGAACACCTGAAACGACGGCCCGTGATAGCAGCTGTTCTGGCCGTCCATCAAGGCCAGGTCCTTGATGCCGTCGAAGTTGAAATCCTTGTAGATCAGCACGCTCTGCTCGCCATACGGGAGCTCTTGCACGTTGGCTTTGACCTTACCGGTCTTCGCATCGGTGTCCAGCACCAGCTCATCGGACTGCACGCGGATCAGCGGCTTGTCGCTGTCCTTGCCGTAGACGTTGATCACACCGGGCCGAAAGGTCTCGTCCGTCGCTGCAACTTCCACCGTGGCGCGGTACTGGTCGGAAAAGTCCTGCAAGGCGTAGGTCTTGCGGGCAGCCTCGTCGAACGCCGCCGCGTCCATCTCGCCATAAGTCTTCTGCGTCTCGGCAGCGCTGGCCAGTGTCGACAGCATCAGCCCGGACAACATCGCCAACGCCCACAGCGCACGCGATGAACCGGCGAGTTGAGGTTTCGATATCAGCATGAGGTGCATCCTGTTTGATAGTGCCGCGAGTCTACTTCAGATTTTTTTGATGGTTAGCGTCATATCTCGGAGGTGACGTTTCTTCATTTGCCGCCCCTGCCCGCCCGACCTCCGTTAATGCTTTAATCGCGGCCCCTCTTCGTTCACGGGATCTGAAAGTGTATGGACATTGAATCGCTCTGGCTCAGAACCCAGGAACTCTGGGGCATGCTCGATCACCATCCTTGGGTGCGTACCGGTCTGGCGCTGTTCCTGCTGCTGACCACCGCGCTGGTACTCGGCCGCGTGGCGCGCTTTCTGATTCTCTATGCGATGAAGATGCTGGGCCGACAGCCTGCCCTGCACTGGCTCAACGACTTCCGCCACAACAAGGTTTTCCATCGACTGGCGCAGATCGTGCCGTCGGTGGTCATCCAGTTCGGCCTGAACCTTGTCCCCGGCCTGAGCGCAACCGGCAAAGGCGTGATCGCCAACATCGCCCTGGCCTTCACCATCCTGTTCATGACCCTGACCATCGGCACACTGCTCAATGCCCTGCTGGACATCTACGCCCGCACCGAACACGCCCGCACCCGCTCCATCAAGGGCTACGTGCAACTGGCGAAAATGATCCTCTACATCTTCGCCGCCATCATCATTGTCGCCACCCTGATTGACCGCTCGCCACTGTTGCTGCTGTCCGGTCTGGGCGCCATGTCGGCGGTCATTCTGTTGGTCTACAAGGACACCCTGTTGTCCTTCGTGGCCAGCGTGCAACTGACCAGCAACGACATGCTGCGCGTCGGCGACTGGATCGAGATGCCGCAGGTCGGTGCCGATGGCGACGTGGTCGACATCACCCTGCACACGGTCAAGGTGCAGAACTTCGACAAGACCATCGTCTCCATCCCGACCTGGCGCTTGATGTCCGAGTCGTTCCGCAACTGGCGCGGCATGCAGCAGTCCGGAGGCCGACGCATCAAACGCAGCCTGTTCATCGACGCCAGCGCCGTGCGCTTCGTGCGCGACGATGAAGAACAACGCCTGATGCAGGTCCACCTGCTGACCGACTACATCGGCCGCAAACAGGCCGAGCTGCGCGCCTGGAACCAGGCCCAGGGCAATGTTGCCGAACTCTCATCCAACCGCCGCCGCATGACCAACATCGGCACCTTCCGCGCCTACGCCCTCGCCTATCTGAAAAGCCACGCCGAGATAAACCCCGGCATGACCTGCATGGTCCGGCAACTGGAAGCCACATCACAGGGTATTCCGCTGGAGATCTACTGCTTCACGCGCACGACGGTATGGGTGGATTACGAGCGGATTCAGGGAGATATCTTTGATTACCTGATCGCGGTGATGCCGGAGTTTGGCTTGGGGCTTTATCAGCAGCCGAGTGGTGCGGATATGCGGGTGGCGTTGGGTGGGGGTGGAGAATAGGCGGTCGCAGGCAGTTGGGCACACGAGTGGCAGGGTAGCAACGCACTGAACTACCACCCCACCGGCAAGTCAGGATTATCTGTCTCCCCTCTCCCGTGCCGAGGCCTCTGTCATGCCTGCTTACCTTATCGACTACCAATTCAAAGACGAACCCCGCACCCACTCGCTGGAACTCGACCAGCCTGAACTCCAGGCCCACGAAGCGGCGCTCCACCTTCTGGAGCTGCACTTCGGCGACGCCGAAAACAGCCTGATGATGCCCAACGCCGACGCGACGCCGGATGAGGTTCTGGCAAAGGCCGAGCTGCTGGGGCTGAAGCAAATCCGTGTCAGCCGACAACCTGCTCAATGAACGGACCTGGCGCATGAACCCGACCACACCGGACGGACGCTACTTTGTCGTCAAAGGACAACTGTGGCGCTGCTCGAATCCCTCACTTACCGAAGAGGAACGTCAGCGCTTGGTGAACGAACTGATGGATGCGCGTCGGACAGTGAAATCAGCGAAGGTCACTCAGGACTCTGCCCAGCTCAAGCAGGCCAGAGCAAATGTTGATACGGCCAAGGTGGCGCTGGGGGAACGCGGGCCGGTCTGGTGGCAAGATGGCGCACCGGACTACAACCGGCATAAAGTAGATAACACGCCTTATGCAGAATGGTATCGGTCGATCAAATCCTGAGCTTCAGGCCGCTGGGTTAACGCTCTCTCACGTCAAATCATGCAACCCCTTCCCCAGCGCAGGCCCCACTTCAAACCCGGAAAACACCACTTCCAGCCCGCCTCGTTCCGGGCTGCAGCACATTGGCCCTACCAGACACTCGCCCACTGGAAACGGTGCCAGTCGCAGCAATGGCCAGCGCACGCCATCCACGGAGTGCTGGATCCGCATCACGCCTTCGGCCACCGTCACACGCAGCCACAGGCCGGATGCTGATTCTTCGAATGAACCGGTGGCCCAGTCCGACTGGCCACGGGTCAGTACGCTGCCCAGCATGAGCGCGCCGTCGCTGACTTCGACGCCGGTTTTCATCCAGTTGCGCTCGTCGATTCGGACCATCAGCCCGGCCTGGTCGTATAGCGTCTTGAAGTTGCCCTGCACGTGGACTTGAGCGGTGAACGCGCCGGTGACGGGTACGCCAAGGAAATGGCCGCTGTCGCGGCAGAAGCCGTAGTGGGTTTCCCGCCAGAAGTCGGTGGCAGGATCAGTGGTTACGCTCAGTCTTTCATCACGTACCTGCCACTGTGCCGGCTCGTTATACCAATGCCCCTTCTCGAACATGACTGGCTCCTTTCTGATGTGAGATGAGGAATGTGACAGTTCAACAGCAGCCTTGACAGACGGGCATGCCAAAAAAGACGATGCATCACCCTTCAAGAAGCGGAATGCGTTCATGAGCGAGAAGAAGACACTCCTGCTGACTGGCGCCAGCCGCGGTATCGGCCATGCCACGGTCAAGCATTTCAACGCAGCGGGCTGGCAAGTGTTTACGGCCTCCCGACAGAACTGGGTGGCTGAATGCCCGTGGGCGGAAGGTCTGCTCAATCATATCCACCTTGACCTGGAAGACATCGACAGCGTCGTTGCGAACATGGCGGCTATCAAGGAAAAGCTGGGTGGTCGCCTGGATGCATTGGTCAATAATGCGGGGGTTTCGCCAAAAGGTCCCGAGGGCGCGCGCATGGGGGTACTGGAGTCCGATTACAGCACCTGGATAAAGGTCTTCAACGTCAACCTGTTTTCCACGGCGCTACTGGCACGCGGTCTGTTCGACGAACTCAAGGCCGCCAAGGGCAGCATCATCAATGTCACCTCGATCGCGGGTTCCAAAGTGCATCCCTTTGCGGGCGTGGCGTATTCCACCTCCAAAGCCGCGCTCTCGGCCCTGACGAGAGAGATGGCGTATGACTTCGGGCCGCACGGGGTGCGGGTCAACGCGATAGCACCGGGCGAGATCGACACTTCCATCCTGTCGCCGGGCACGGCCGAAATCGTCGAACGCCTGGTGCCCATGCACCGACTGGGCAAACCCGAGGAAGTCGCGTCCCTGATCTACTTCCTCTGCACCAGTGGCGCGTCCTATGTGAACGGCGCGGAAATTCACGTCAATGGCGGGCAGCACGTCTAATCCCGCTTTTCTAACCCTGATGACTGATCACGCCACCTGAGCCAGTTTCGCAAGCGCCTGGTTCATCCCCTTCTCCACAAAATCACCGCCCATGTTCAGGCCTTCGGCATGAATGAAGGTGACGTCATGAATCCCCACGAACGCCAGCACTTGGCGTACGTAGGGTTCCTGGTGATCCAGCGCACTGCCGGTGTAAATGCCGCCGCGAGCGGTGAGGACGAAAGCGCGCTTGCCGGTCAGCAGGCCTTGCGGGCCGGTTTCGGTGTATTTGAAGGTCACACCGGCGCGCAGGACGTGGTCGAACCAGGCCTTGAGCGTGCTGGGGATGGCGAAGTTGTACATCGGCGCACCCAGCACCAGCACGTCGGCGGCAATCAGTTCATCGGTAAGGGTATTGGAGCGTTCCAGCGCGGCCTGTTCGGTCTCGCTGCGCTGATCGGCGGGCTTCATCCAGCCGCCCAGCAGCGTGGCGTCCAGGTGCGGCACGGGATTGACGGCCAGGTCGCGGACCGCGACTTGATCATTCGGGTGCGCAGACTGCCACTGGCTGAGGAACTGCTGCGTCAACTGACGCGAAACCGAATCCTGCTGGCGGGCGCTGCTTTCGATGACAAGTAGGCGGGACATGGCTGAAGCTCCATTGAACAAGATAGGTATTCGACGGAGCCGAGGTTAAAGGTGACCTTATCGATGAAAAAGCGCAAAAAACTGCTTCAACCCATCTATAAATTTGTTTTATGCACGGCGGCGCTCTACTCTCACCCTGCTCACGCGGGCTGGCAATCGAGCTTGATGCGCAGCTTGATAATGCTGCGCGTGAACTTGGCCGTCACCTCCACGCGCTTGCCTGCGCCAACCTGAACGCGTCGCGTACGGGGTGCCTCGGGACCGTTGACGAATACGACTGCGCACTTGGCGTCTACATCGCCGAAGTTGCTCACCGAGATGGAACCGATGTCCTGGTCGACGTCGTGGGTAACGTAATCGATCTTCACGCCCTGGTACTGCTTTTCCACCTCAATTGGATAGGCAAAGGCCGTCAGTGGCAGCAGTGCAAGCAACACACAACACACTCGTTTCATTGGGCAGTCTCCGGAACGGGGTTGTCAGAGTAGAACAACGGATAACAAAGAGAAGAGGAATTAGAGCATGAAAGCGCCCCGCGTGACGCTCGACCAATGGCGCACCCTGCAGGCAGTGGTCGATCACGGCGGTTTTGCCCAGGCCGCCGAAGCCCTGCATCGCTCGCAATCGTCAGTCAGCTACACCGTGGCCCGCATGCAGGATCAACTGGGCGTTCCTCTGCTGCGTATCGATGGCCGCAAGGCCGTGCTGACCGAAGCGGGCGGCGTGCTATTGCGGCGCTCACGTCAGTTGGTCAAACAGGCCAGTCAATTGGAAGACCTCGCCCATCACATGGAACAGGGCTGGGAGGCCGAGGTGCGGCTGGTGATCGATGCCGCCTACCCGTCGGCACGTCTGGTACGCGCGCTGACCGCGTTCATCCCACAGAGCCGAGGCTGCCGGATTCGGTTGCGTGAAGAGGTGCTGTCAGGCGTTGAGGAAGTGCTGCTCGAAGGCGTGGCAGACCTGGCCATCAGTGGCCTGAGCATTCCCGGTTATCTGGGCGCAGAAATGAGCACCGTCGAATTCGTCGCCGTTGCCCATCCCGAGCATGCCCTTCATCAAGCCAACCGCGAGCTGACGTTTCAGGATCTGGAAAGCCAGCTGCAGGTGGTGATCCGTGACTCAGGCCGTCAGCAACCCCGCGATGTCGGCTGGCTCGGTGCGGAGCAGCGCTGGACGGTCAGCAGTCTCGCCACGGCGGCAACCTTTGTCAGCAGCGGACTGGGCTTTGCCTGGCTGCCACGCCACCTGATCGAACGTGAGCTCAAGGACGGCGTGCTGAAGGTATTGCCGCTGGATCGGGGTGGCAGTCGCAACCCGTCGTTCTATCTTTACTCCAGCAAAGACAAACCGCTGGGCCCGGCGACACAGATTCTGATCGACCTGATTCGCACGTTCGACACGGCGCCGCTGACCGCGGCATTTGCGGCACCCTTGCAAGCCTGACACGGAGTAGGCACATGGCGTTCTTCGAGCATGACGACTGTTCACTGCACTACGAAGAGTACGGTCAGGGCGATCCGGTCCTGCTGTTGCACGGCCTGGGCTCGAGTTGTCAGGACTGGGAATACCAGATCCCGACGCTGGCCGCGCAGTACCGCGTCATCGTCATGGACATGCGCGGCCACGGCCGCTCCGACAAGCCCCACGAACGCTACAGCATCCAGGGCATGAGCGACGACGTTGAAGCGTTGATCGAACACTTGCGGCTGGGACCGGTGCATGTGGTCGGCCTGTCGATGGGCGGGATGATCGGTTTCCAGCTGGCGGTCGATCATCCTCATCTGCTCAAGAGTCTGTGTATCGTCAACAGCGCGCCACAGGTCAAGATCAGAAGCCCCGGTGATGTCTGGCAATGGGCGCGGCGCTGGACGCTGTCGCGTCTGGTCAGTATGGAGGCGATGGGCAAGGCGCTTGGCAAGCTGCTGTTCCCCAAAACGGAACAGGCAGAACTGCGACGCAAGATGGCCGAACGCTGGGGCCGTAACGACAAACGCGCCTATCTCGCCAGCTTCGATGCCATTGTCGGCTGGGGCGTGGAGCACAAGCTGGAGCGCATCACCTGCCCGACCCTGATCATTGCCGCCGATCACGACTACACTCCGGTGTCGCTCAAGGAAGCGTACGTCAAACGCATTGCGAATGCCCGGCTGGTGGTCATCAAGGATTCGCGCCACGCCACTCCGCTGGACCAGCCCGGGCAGTTCAATCGCACGCTGCTGGAATTCATCGGTGCCAGCAAGGTCTGAGAAACCGCACGCAGGTCATATCACGCGGGCGATGCTTTCGGTCACTCCGGGTCGATCACGCTGGGCAAAAAAAGCCAAACGTGGTTACCTTGCCAGCCACAGTCGATATCTCCATTGAATGAAGGACCTGTTGCTCTATGTTGAAAAAAATCGCTCTTGCCGCCTGCTCCGTACTGTTCGCCGCCAACCTGATGGCAGCGCCGGACAAGCCGACTCACGTTGTGCTCAACACCAGTTTCGGCGACATCGAGATTGAACTTGCAGACGCCAAGGCACCGATCAGCACCCAGAACTTCCTGGGCTACGTCGACAGCGGCTTCTACAGCAACACCATTTTTCACCGTGTGATTCCGGGCTTCATGGTTCAGGGCGGCGGCTTCACCGCGCAGATGGTCCAGAAGCCGACCAAGGACCCGATCAAAAACGAAGCCCAGAACGGGCTGCATAACGTGCGTGGCACCATTGCCATGGCACGGACCTCGGATGTGAACTCGGCCACCAGTCAGTTCTTCATCAACACCAATGACAATGCCATGCTCGACAACGGCACGCGTGACTACGGCTACGCGGTGTTCGGCAAGGTCGTCAAAGGCATGGACGTGGTCGATCAGATCGTCAACGTCCAGACCGGCAACCAGAAAGGCATGCAGAACGTGCCAAACGACCCGATCCTGATCAAGTCCGCCAAGCGCGTCGACTGACAGGAATCTGCACCGCGTGAAGCCTAGGGCTCCACGCGGTCCGGACGGGAGCGCTTCTATTTATCAAGGGAGAACCCACGCCAAGTGGGTGTGATAGCCAATGCTTTATCGTCGTTTTGAAAAGCTGATCGATATCTTCAAAGACGCCCCCACCGCCGCCCCGCCCAATACCGTTTTCGCGTTTTACATCTACTACCTGCGTCAGGTCTGGCCGACGTTCACGGCCCTGCTGGTGGTGGGTCTGATCGGCGCGTTGATCGAAGTGGCGCTGTTCAGTTACCTCAGCCGCATCATCGACCTGGCTCAGACCACCGAGCCCAGGGACTTCTTCAGTCTTCACGGCCCGGAACTGATCTGGATGGTGGTGGTGACCCTGCTGCTGCGCCCGATCTTCGTCGGCCTGCACGACCTGCTGGTGCACCAGACCATCAGCCCCGGCATGACCAACCTGATTCGCTGGCAGAACCACAGCTACGTGCTCAAGCAGAGCGTTAACTTCTTCCAGAACGATTTCGCCGGGCGTATCGCCCAGCGCATCATGCAGACCGGCAACTCGCTGCGTGACTCGGCGGTGCAATCGGTGGATGCGCTCTGGCATGTGTTGATCTACGCGATCAGCGCGATGGTGCTGTTCGCCGAAGCCGACTGGCGGCTGATGATCCCGCTGGGCAGCTGGATTCTCGCGTTCATTCTGGCGCTGATGTACTTCGTGCCCAGGGTCAAACAGCGCTCGGTGGACTCGTCGGACGCACGCTCCAAACTCATGGGTCGGATCGTCGACGGTTACACCAACATCACCACGCTCAAACTGTTCGCCCACACCAACTTCGAGCAGCAATACGCTCGCGAGGCCATGCGCGATCACACGGTGAAAAGTCAGTTGGCCGGTCGCGTCGTGACCTCGATGGACACCACCATCACCACGATGAACGGCATCCTGATCGTCACCACCACAGGCCTTGCGCTGTGGTTGTGGACCCAGTCGATGATTTCGGTAGGCGCCATCGCACTGGCCACCGGCCTGGTGATTCGTATCGTCAACATGTCCGGCTGGATCATGTGGGTGGTCAACGGCATCTTCGAGAACATTGGCACCGTGCAGGATGGCCTGGAAAGCATCTCGCAACCGGTCTCGATCAACGACAAGCCAACCGCGCAGCCACTGAAGATTGCCAATGGTGGCGTGAAATTCGATGGCGTCGATTTCCACTACGGCAATGGCAACGGGATCATCCATAACCTGAATCTGGACATCAGACCGGGCGAAAAGATTGGTCTGATCGGTCCATCCGGCGCGGGCAAGTCAACGCTGGTGAACCTGCTGCTGCGCATGTACGACGTGCAGGGCGGCAGAATCCTGATCGACGGGCAGGATGTGGCTGAGGTCACTCAGGAGAGCCTGCGTGCACAGATCGGCATGATCACCCAGGACACCTCGTTGCTGCACCGCTCGATCCGCGACAACCTGCTGTATGGCAATCCGGGTGCGACGGATGAGCAATTGTGGGAAGCCATCCGCAAGGCGCGGGCCGACGAGTTCATCCCGCTGCTGTCGGACTCCGAAGGCCGTACCGGTTTTGACGCGCATGTGGGCGAGCGCGGGGTCAAGCTGTCCGGTGGTCAGCGCCAGCGCATCGCGATCACCCGCGTGCTGCTCAAGGACGCGCCGATTCTGATCATGGACGAAGCCACCTCGGCGCTGGATTCGGAAGTCGAGGCGGCGATTCAGGAAAGCCTGGAAACCCTGATGGAAGGCAAGACCGTCATCGCCATCGCCCATCGCCTCTCGACCATCGCCCGCATGGACCGGCTGGTAGTGCTGGAAAAAGGCCAGATCGCAGAAACCGGCACCCACGCCGAACTGCTGGCCCATGGCGGGCTGTATGCACGCCTGTGGCAGCACCAGACGGGTGGGTTCGTGGGTGTGGATTGATTCTGCGCTGAATGTGACGCGGAATGCGCAGACTGAGGACTCAGTGAGCCGAGCGCATGACGTCGATAACGCTGGAGCTTGGCGACGCATCTGCGCCACATTCAAGAGTGGACGCGGAGCGTCCTGAGCGGCATTCCCACGCGGAGCGTAGGAACGATCAGCGTGATCTCAAGCACGCCGATCATGCCCATGCCCATGCCTGTGCTCAGCGTTATACGCTAGTCTTGCTGCGACCACGGACTGTGGGAGGCGGCTTGCCGGCGATGCTTTTTCTGAAGCGACCTGTCAGTGACTGAACTGACGCCATCGCCGGCAAGCCGCCTCCCACGGGGACTCAAACCTGCCGATAAGGCAACGCGGCCCGCGCTTCCTCGGCATACGCCATCACGCCCACCCGCTCCTGCTCAAGGAAATCGCTCACGGCGTCTTTCAGGCCGGGGTGCATCAGGTAGTGCCATGACCGGGTGATCTGCGGTTCGAAGCCGCGGATCAGTTTGTGCTCGCCCTGAGCACCGGCATCGAAGCGTTGCAGTCCGCTGGCAATCGCATAGTCCATCCCTTGATAGAAACAGGTCTCGAAGTGCAGGCGGTCGAACTCGGCCAGACAGCCCCAATAACGCCCATAAAAGCTGTCGCCGCCGATCAGACTGAAGGCCATGGCCACCGGACGTGAGCCCTGCAGCGCTAGCACCACGCGGATCGACTCGGGCATACGCTCGGCCAGCAGACTGAAGAATTCGCGCGTCAGGTACGGCGCCTGCCCACGTATCTCATAGGTATTGGAATAGCAGGCGTACACGAAGTCCCACAGAATCTCGGTCATCTGCGAGCCTTCCAGCCATTCGAAGGCGATGCCCTGACCTGCGACTTGCTCGCGCTCCTTGCGCATCTGCTTACGCTTGCGCGAACTCAGCGCGTCCAGAAAATCCTGAAAATCCCGATAGCCACGGTTGTGCCAATGAAACTGGCAGCCAATGCGCGACAGCCAGCCCGCCTGGGTTTCAAGCACCGCGTCGGCGGCTGGATCGGTAAAGTTGATGTGCGCGCTCGACAGACCTTCGCTCTGCAAATACGCCGGCAGCTCGCTCACCAGCTCCGACGCACCCTGCGGAGTCGCAGACAGAATTCGCGAGCCGCCCACCGGACTGAACGGCACCGCCACCAGCAGCTTGGGGTAGTACGCAATACCGGCGCGACGGCAGGCGTCGGCCCAGGCGTGGTCAAACACGTATTCGCCGTAGGAATGCCATTTCCGATAAGCCGGAAGCGCAGCCACCAGTTGTTCGTTTTCGTAATGCAGCACATGTTCGGGACGCCACCCGGAGCGCGGCCCGAGGCTGCCGCTGTCTTCCAGCGAGGTCAGAAAGGCGTGGCGCAGAAACGGCTGATTGCCCGGTACAAGCGCATCCCATTGGGCAGGCGCGACGGTACTCAGGTTGTCGACGACGTGAACCGGCATGCAGGTTCCCTCGGAGGTAAACGTGCGACGAGTATCACTCATTGAGAGGGAATGTAAACGACCGCGAATCGAAGACCGCTCTACATCAGGCCTTTCAACCGACAGGTCGGCAACCCGCGCATCAGGATGCCGACCGCCGATGCAATCAGCGTTTGCGCAGGATCACGCTGCCAATCGAATAACCCGCACCGAACGAACTCAACACGCCCAGTGCACCTTTCGGCAGGTCGTCCTGGTAGGTGTGGAAGGCGATGACCGAACCGGCCGAACTGGTGTTGGCGTAGGTATCGAGAATCACGGGGGCCTCTTCGACCGTCGCGTCGCGGCCCAGCAGTTTCTTGACGATCAGGTGGTTCATGCTCAGGTTGGCCTGATGCAGCCAGAAGCGCTGTACGTCACTGACGTTCAGGCCGTTGTCGTCCAGATGCGCGCCGACCAGTTCCGCCACCATCGGGCAGACCTCGCGGAACACCTTGCGGCCCTCCTGCACGAACAGCTTGTCCGGCGCACCCTGGCCCTCGTCCGACGTGCGGTTGAGGAAGCCGAAGTTGTTGCGGATGTTGTTGGAGAACTTGGTCAGCAGGCGGGTGCTGACGATATCGAACTGGTACGGCGAGGTCGCCAGATCGGCACGCTCAACCACGACTGCGGTTGCGCCGTCACCAAAGATGAAATGGCTGTCGCGATCACGGAAGTTCAGGTGGGCTGTACAGATTTCCGGGCTGATGACCAGAATGGCGCGGGCCTGACCCAATTGCACGCTGTTGCACGCCGCCTGAATGCCGAAGGTGGCCGACGAGCAGGCCACGTTCATATCGAAACCATAACCTGCGATACCCAGCGCTTCCTGGATCTCGATGGAGACCGCCGGGTAGGCGCGCTGCAGGTTGGAACAGGCAACGATAACGCCGTCGATGTCAGCCGTGGTCTTGCCCGCTCGTTCCAGCGCCTGTTTTGCCGCTGCGACGCCCATTTCGCACAGAATCGACCACTGATCGTTGGAACGCTCAGGCAGGTTCGGTTTCATGCGCTGGGGATCGAGGATGCCTTGCTTGTCCATCACGAAGCGGCTCTTGATGCCCGAGGCTTTTTCGATGAACGCTGCGCTGGATTCGCTCAGTGCTTCCAGCTCGCCACGCTCGATGGCCGCAGCGTTCTCGCTGTTGAACTGGTTGACGTAGGCATTGAAGGACTGCACCAGCTCTTCGTTGGAAATGCTGTTGGCCGGGGTGTACAGGCCTGTGCCGCTGATGACGACGTTGTGCACGGTCGTTCCTCTCTTATTGAAGGTCGCAGGGGTTGGCCTGCCAGGGCACGGTAGGCGGCAATCCAGACTCTTCTGGGACCAGCGTACCAATGCGTAGATAAAACATGCGCATGACTGAAAGCGCGCAAGGCTCAAGCCGCGTCCATGGCATTGTGAAGACAGACGCGGAGTGTGCCACAGCGCCCGGTTTTGGCGCTATCGGGCCAATGAACATCGGCCCTGAGATCCTTCTCGCCTTGCTGCCTGTGCAGTCCGCTCAGACCATTTTTCGACAGGGTGCCGGGCTCAGGATCAGCCTTCGACCATCGCCCACTGCTTGCTCAGCCGCTTGTCAGAAACCGGCATTTTCGTGCCCAACTGCTGGGCGAACAGCGACACACGATATTCCTCCATCCACCAACGATAGACCGCCAGTTCAGGATCGCGCTTGCCTTCCTGGCGGTGTTTGTCGGCTCGCGCCTGATATTGCGCCCACAGGCCTGCCAGCTCGATGCTCCAGACCCGGTCCTTCTGCACCTGACCCGGCAGTTTTTCCAGGCGCATCTCGATGGCTTTCAGGTAGCGCGGCATTTCCTTGAGCCACTGCGCGGGTGTTTCGCGCACGAAGCCCGGATACACCAGCTTGCCCAGTTGCGCCTTGATGTCGTTGAGCGCGACCGCCTGAGCCAGGTCGATCTTGCCTTTGAAACGCTTCTGCAAACCATGCCAAAGCTTGAGGATTTCCAGCGTCAGCTTCGCCAGACGCTCGGCATGCTCGGTCCAGTCGGCGCGTTTGCGTTCAGCCAGTGACAGCAGCCCGGCCCCGTCGCGCGGCAATTCGGCTTCGCCGTCCAGCACACAGCTGTCGAGGCTGGCCAGCAGGATGTCTTCGATCAGTGCATCGATGCGCCCCAGCTCGCGGTACAACAGCGCCAGCTCGGTCTGCCCCGGCAGCTTGCTGCGCAGAAACTTCGCAGGCTCAGCCAGTTGTTGCAGCAACAGGCGCTGCAGCGCACGGCGATGCTGATACTCGGCCTCGGCCTGGGTCGAGAAGCGACCTTCCTTGACCGTGCCGCCCTCCTCCACCAGCGCCGGATACACCGTCATCGACAGACCGGCAATGTTCTGCTGAGTCTTTTGCGCCACCGGCGCGAAGACCTTGGCCTCGACAGGCTGCTGGCTTTTCGCGGTCTGCGGGACGGCGAGCGCGGCCTGGCTCGCTTCGGCAAAACGTGCCGTCAGCGCATCAAGGTCGCGACCTTCGCCCAGAAACTTGCCATCACCATCGACGATTTCCAGATTCATCTTCAGGTGGCTTTCGAGTTGCTGGGTCGCTTCCGCCCATGCTTCGTCGGTCACTCGCGCCCCGGTCATGCGCAGCAGTTCGCGGCCCAGCGCTTCGGTCAGCGAGCCCTCGCCAAACGTGATGCGTTGCAGCGCCGCCTTGATGAAGTCCGGCACCGGTACAAAGTTCTTGCGCACTGCCTTGGGCAGACTGCGGACCAGGGCGATGCACTTGGTTTCAAGCAACCCCGGCACCAGCCATTCCAGACGTTCGGCGGGCAGCGACAGCAGCAACGGTGCAGGCACACGCAGGGTCACGCCATCACGGGGATGATTGGGCTCGAAGTGGTAGGTCAGCGACAGGCTCAGTTCGCCCAGTCGCAGAGTATCCGGGTACTGCGCAGCGGTGACTTCGCTGGCCTCGCGGGCCAGCACGTCTTCTTCGCGCATGATCAGCAATTGCGGATTCTTCTGGCTCTCGGTCTTGTACCAGCTGTCGAAGGTCGCGGTCTGATGAATATCGGCCGGAATGCGCGCTTCGTAGAATGCATACAGCGTGTCTTCGTCAGCCAGAATGTCGCGACGCCGGGCCTTGGCTTCCAGCTCGTCGAGCTGCTCCAGCAGGCGGGTGTTGGCGCTCAGGCATTTGGCGCGGGACTGAATATCACCGCGCACCAATCCCTCGCGGATGAACAGCTCACGCGACACCACAGGATCGACAGGGCCGAAATGCACGGGGCGGCGACCGACCACGATCAGGCCGAACAGCGTGATCTGTTCAAAGGCCACGACCTGTCCGCGCTTCTTCTCCCAATGCGGCTCGAAATGGTTTTTCTTGATCAAGTGCCCGGCCAGTGGCTCGATCCAGTCGGCATCGATCTTGGCGACCATGCGTGCATACAGCTTTGTGGTTTCCACCAGTTCGGCGGTCATCAGCCATTGCGGACGCTTCTTCCCCAGCCCGGAGGACGGATGAATCCAGAACCGCCGCTGACGCGCACCGAGGTAGTCGCCTTCGTCGGCTTTCTGGCCGATCTGGCTCAGCAGGCCGGACAGAATCGCCTTGTGGAATTTCGGGTAATCCGCAGGTTCCTTGTTGACCGTCAATTGCAGGTCACGACAGATCAGGCTCAGTTGTCGATGGGAGTCGCGCCACTCGCGCAGCCGCAGGTAATTGAGGAAATTGCGGCGACACCAGTTACGCAACGGGCTGGCAGTCAGTGCCTGGCGCTGCTCTTCGAAACCGCGCCACAGATTGACCAGCCCGGCGAAGTCCGAGTCGGCGTCCTTCCATTGGGCATGCGCCTGATCGGCCGCCTGCTGTCGCTCGGGCGGGCGCTCGCGTACGTCCTGCACCGACATGGCGCTGGCCACGATCAATACTTCCTGCAGACTGCCTTGTTTGGCCGCCTCCAGCAGCATGCGTCCCATGCGTGGGTCCACCGGCAAGCGCGCCAGCTGACGGCCCAGCGGGGTCAATTGGTTCTCGCGATTGACCGCCGACAGTTCCTGCAACAGGTTGAAGCCGTCACTGATGGCCTTGCCGTCCGGCGGCTCGATGAACGGAAAGTCAGTGATCTCGCCCAGACGCAGGTGCAGCATCTGCAGGATCACCGCCGCCAGGTTGGTGCGCAGGATCTCGGGGTCGGTGAATTCAGGTCGGGCGTTGAAATCCTCTTCGCTGTACAGGCGCACACACAGGCCCGGCTCGACACGACCGCAACGGCCTTTACGCTGATTGGCGCTGGCCTGGGACACGGCTTCGATCGGCAGCCGCTGAACCTTGGCGCGGTAGCTGTAGCGACTGATGCGCGCGGTACCGGTGTCGATCACGTAGCGGATGCCCGGCACGGTCAGCGAGGTTTCGGCCACGTTGGTGGCCAGCACGACACGACGTCCCGAATGAGACTGGAAAATGCGCTGCTGCTCGGCAGGCGACAGACGTGCGTACAACGGCAGGATTTCGGTGTGCCTGAGTTGGGCCTTGCGCAGCATTTCAGCCGCGTCACGAATCTCGCGCTCGCCGGGCAGGAACACCAGGACGTCACCCGGACTCTTGCGCTCGCTGCGCTCAAAGTCCGCCAACTCTTCGAGCGTGGCCAGAATCGCCTGATCGACGGTCAGGTCGTCTTCGACACTATTGCCCTCTTCATCCTGCTCGCTGGTCAGCGGGCGGTACCAGGTGTCGACCGGGAAAGTACGGCCCGACACTTCGATGATCGGCGCGTCGTTGAAGTGCTCGGAAAAGCGCTGCAGGTCGATGGTCGCCGACGTGATGATGACTTTCAGGTCGGGGCGACGCGGCAGCAGGGTTTTCAGGTAACCGAGCAGGAAGTCGATGTTCAGGCTGCGTTCGTGGGCTTCGTCGACGATGATCGTGTCGTAGCGCTCAAGGAAACGGTCGTGCTGGGTTTCGGCCAGCAGGATGCCGTCGGTCATCAGCTTGATCAGGGTGTTGCTGTCGCTCTGGTCTTCGAAACGCACCTGATAACCGACCAGCGCACCCAGCGGTGTGGCCAATTCTTCGGCGACCCGGCTGGCGACGCTGCGCGCTGCAATTCGACGCGGCTGCGTGTGGCCAATCAGGCCATGCTGCCCGCGACCGATTTCCAGGCAGATTTTCGGCAACTGAGTGGTTTTGCCCGAGCCGGTTTCACCCGCGATGATCAGCACCTGATGCTTGAGCAGCGCGTCCTTGATTTCGTCGCGCTTGGCGGCGATGGGCAGGTTGTCGTCATAGCGAACGGTCGGCACGCTCTCGCGTCGCGACGTGACCTGCGCACAGGACGCCTGAACCCGCGCCACCCATTGCGCCAGCTTCGCCTCGTCGGGCTTCTTGCGCAGCTCATGCAACTGCCGACGCAGACGATGGCGGTCGCCGATCATCGCTTGATCGAGGTTTTTCAGGAGTTGGTCGATGGAAGGCGATTCGTCGGTCATCAGGTGCGCAGAGTCTTTTCTTGAAGGATACAGGGGTGCGATTGTCGCAGATTGCGGGAAGCAGGACGACTGTCGAGGGTGGATTGGGCTGAGCTGATACAACAACGCCGTGTCAGAGGACACGGCGTTGTCTGTCACGCAAACTCGCGATTACTTCTTGATGCCCAGCTTCTTCAGCTCTTCATCACGCAGTTCGCGGCGCAGGATCTTGCCGACGTTGGTGGTCGGCAGTGAATCGCGGAACTCCACGCTGCGCGGGACCTTGTAGCCGGTCAGGTTGGCACGCATGTGCTCCATGATCTGATCCTTGGTCAGGGTCACGCCCGGTTTGGCGACCACAAACACCTTGATGGCCTCACCCGATTTCTCGTCCGGGATGCCGATGGCGGCGCATTGCAGGACGCCGGGAAGCGTGACCAGCACGTCTTCCAGTTCGTTGGGGTAGACGTTGAAACCGGAGATCAGAATCATGTCTTTCTTGCGATCGACAATGCGCAGGTAGCCGTCGGGCTGAATGATCGCGATGTCGCCAGTCTTGAGCCAGCCATCAGCGTCGATCATTTCATCCGTGGCTTCCTGGCGCTGCCAGTAGCCTTTCATGACCTGAGGCCCCTTGATGCACAACTCGCCGGTTTCACCGAACGCCAGCTCATTGCCAGCGTCGTCGATGACCCTGCACAGCGTCGACGGCACCGGGATGCCGATGGTGCCCATCTGGATCTTCTGGATCGGGTTCACTGTTGCCACCGGGCTGGTTTCGGTCATGCCGTAACCTTCGCAGATCGGGCAGTTGGTGACCTGTTTCCAGCGCTCGGCGGCAGCCAGTTGCAGGGCCATGCCACCGGACAGCGTGACTTTCAGTGCCGAGAAATCAAGGTTGCGGAACGCCTCGTTGTTGCACAGGGCAACGAACAGGGTGTTGAGACCGACAAAACCGCTGAACTTCCACTTCGACAGTTCCTTGACCATGGCAGGCAGGTCACGCGGGTTGCTGATCAGCACGTTGTGGTTGCCGATCAGCATCATCGCCATGCAGTGAAAGGTGAAGGCATAGATGTGGTAAAGCGGCAACGGCGTGATGAGGATTTCGCTGCCTTCATTGAGGTTGGAAGCCATCAGCGCCCTGCACTGCAGCATGTTGGCGATCAGGTTGCGATGGGTGAGCATCGCGCCCTTGGCCACGCCGGTAGTGCCACCGGTGTACTGCAATACGGCAACGTCGGCTCTGTCGGGCGACACCTCGGCAACCGGCTGACCGTGGCCCTTTTTCAGCACGTCATTGAATCTGACCGCATCAGGCAGGTGGTAGGCCGGAACCATTTTCTTGACGTACTTGATGACACTGTTGACCAGCAGGCGCTTGAGCGGTGACAGCAGGTCGGCCACTTCGGTGACGATGACATGTTTGACCTGGGTCTTGGGCACGACCTTCTCGGCCAGATGCGCCATGTTCGCCAGACAGACCAGCGCCTTTGCGCCCGAGTCGTTGAACTGGTGTTCCATTTCCCGTGCGGTGTACAGCGGGTTGGTGTTGACCACGATCAGCCCGGCGCGGATGGCGCCGAAGACAGCAACCGGATACTGCAACACGTTGGGCAACTGGACCGCGATGCGGTCACCTGGCACAAGATCGGTGTGCTGCTGAATCCAGGCGGCGAATGCGCCCGACAATTCATAGAGCTCGCCGTAGGTAAGTGTCTTGCCCAGATTGCTGAACGCGGGTTTATCGGCGAAACGCTGGCAGGACTGCTTCAGGACCGCCTGGACGTTGGGATACTCATCAGGATCGACATCAGGGGAGATGCCAGACGGGTATTTATCCTTCCAGAAGTTTTCAATCATTCAGCCGGCTCCATAGCGATCGCGAATTCTTCACATCGCTTTGGGCGATGATTTTTTTGTGTTTTGGAATTGTGCAGTAGACGCTCATTCGCTTCATGACAGGTCAAAAAGCGCGCCGAGAGTAGCAGCTTTGCCAAAAGCCGACTAGAGGCAAACCGGGCCTCTACGGTCATAAAAGTGACCAGCCAGAGCTCGCCAGTCACGACCCTGACTTAATTGCGAGAATTACCGAAATCCCTGAAAGCATTGAGCCAGAGCGCTCAGACCAAGCGTAGTGAGCTTAGCCAAAAAAACAGGCCCCGCTTGCACTTCAGCACAAGCGGGGCCAGCGACGTAAAAAGAGACAATTACTCCACTCAGGCAATATCGCGAAGCTCCCTGCGCAGGATCTTGCCGACCGGAGTCATCGGCAGCGATTCACGCAGCACGATCTGTTTCGGGACCTTGTAGCCGGTGAAGTTCTGTTTGCAGAAACTTCTGAGTTCTTCGACCGTAAGACCCGGCTCGCGCGGGACCACAAACAGTTTCACCGCTTCGCCTGAACGCTCGTCCGGCACTCCGATGCAGGCGCAGCTGGCGACTTTCGGGTGCGACATGACCACGTCTTCGATTTCGTTGGGGTAGACGTTGAAGCCGGACACGATGATCAGGTCTTTCTTGCGGTCCACGATGCTGACGAAACCATCGGCGCCGATCACGGCGATATCACCTGTTTTGAACCATCCCTCTGCGTCCAGCGTTTCGGCGGTGGCCTCAGGCAGATTCCAGTAACCTTTCATGACCTGCGGGCCTTTGATGCACAGCTCGCCACGCTCGCCGAACGGCAATTCTGCGCCCTCGTCATCAATCACCTTCATGCCGGTGCCCGGCACCGGAATGCCCACTGTGCCGAGCCGCGCCAGTGTGCCGTAGGGGTTGGCACTGGCCACCGGGGACGTTTCGGTCAGCCCGTAACCCTCAACGATTGTGCACCCTGTCATCTCGGCCCAACGCTCGGCGGTCGCCTTGACCAGCGCGGTGCCGCCAGAGTTGGTGCTCTTCAGTGTGGAGAAATCCAGCTTCCTGAAATCAGGATGATTCATCAGCGCCACGAACAGGGTATTGAGCCCGACCATGGCAGTGAACTTCCACTTGCCAAGCTCCTTGATGAATCCGCCGATATCCCTCGGATTGGTGATCAAAATGTTGTGATTGCCACTAATGACCATGCACATGCAGTGCGCCGTAAATGCGTAGATGTGATAAAGCGGCAGCGGCGCGATCATCACTTCCCGGGCCTCGCCGAACATCACGCCACGCTCGGGACAGTGCTGTCGCATGCAGGCGTACACCTGCTGCATATTGGCGACCAGATTGCCGTGAGTCAGCATCGCGCCCTTGGCCAGTCCGGTGGTGCCGCCGGTGTATTGCAGGACCGCCACGTCATCCAGCCCGGCCGCAACAGGTTTGACAGAACCGTCACGCCCCATCCGCAGCACGTCCTTGAAGCCTGCGGCCTGGGGCAGGTCATAGGCCGGAACCATTTTCTTGACCCTGGCGACGATGGTATTGATCAACCACCCCTTGGCGGCTGACTGCATGTCGCCCATCTTCACTTCAATCAGGTAACGAAGTTCGGTGTCAGGCAGCACTTCCTGCACCAGCTTGCCGAACAGGTTCAGGTAGACCAGCGCCTTGGCACCGGAATCCTTGAACTGATGGCGCATCTCGCGTGCGGTGTACAGCGGATTGGTATTGACCACGATCAGGCCGGCCCGCATCGCACCGAACACTGCGATGGGGTACTGCAACAGGTTGGGCATCTGCACGGCGATGCGGTCGCCGGGCACCAGATCCGTATGGTGTTGCAGGTAACTGGCAAACGCTGCCGAATGACGATCCAGGTCAGCGTAGGTCAGCGTGACCCCCATGTTGCTGAAAGCAGGTTTGTCTGCAAATTTTTTGCAGGCGCTTTCGAAAACTTCGAGGACCGACTGATAGGTGTGCAGATCCAGCTCAGAGATCACCCCGGCAGGGCGTTTGTCATTCCAGAATTCAGGTTGCATTATTTTTATCCTCTTCCCTGCTCATGGCTGGCCCGTTACTCAGAATCGGGACTGGCCCGACGTTAGCAGCTAACGACCGGAAGGCAAATATGCCAGCTGGCGTCATCAACACTGTGAATCTTTCTGCTATTCAGGATGCAATCACCTTCGAGTTATAAACTGAAACACACATCCTCCGGGCAGCCGCTCCAGATCGGGACATCGCCATGAAGCACGAGACATTCTGGCTTGACGCCAGCGACCACTGCCGACTTTACGTCAATGCATGGCTGCCGGACACGACGCCCCTTGCCGTCGTAATGCTTGCCCACGGTATGGCCGAACACAGCGGCCGCTACGGGAGACTCGGCGCAGCGCTGAATGCAGCGGGTATCGCCCTGTATGCGCATGATCAGCGGGGCCATGGCAGAACCGCGCTGCAGGGTCGGCTCGGGCATTTCGCCAATGAAGATGGCTGGAGCAAAGTGGTGGATGATCTGGCGACCCTGAGCCAGTCGATCGGCCAGCGACACGCGGGAGCGGCCCTGTTTCTGCTGGGTCACAGCATGGGCAGCTACATCGCTCAGACTTATCTGATGCACCACGAGGCCAGCTTGCACGGGGCCATTCTCAGCGGCTCGAACTTTCGTCCGGCATCGTTCTACCGAAATGCGGGGCTGGTCGTTCGGTTCGAACGCCTGCGCCAGGGCCGCAAGGGGCGCAGCGCGTTGATCGAGTGGCTGTCGTTCGGCTCGTTCAACAAGGCATTCAAGCCGTCCCGGACCTGTTTCGACTGGCTCAGCCGCGACCCGGACGAGGTGGAAAAGTACATGCAGGACCCGCTCTGTGGCTTCCGCTGCACCAACCAGTTGTGGGCGGATATGCTGGGCGGGCTGCAGAAAATCAGTGAGCCGTCGAACCTGGCGCAGATCGATTCGAACCTTCCTTTGCTCATTATTGGCGGCGAATGTGATCCGGTGAGTGCCGGCAAGCGTCTGAAGGATCTTGCCGATGCATTGGCAGGAGCGGGTCATCAAGTGTTACAACTCAATGTTTACCCGCAGGCGCGGCACGAACTGCTCAATGACATCAATCGCGATGAAGTGACCCAGGACCTGCTCGACTGGCTGAAATACGCCCTCGATCAACCAGGACCGCGTCGCGCGGAGTGATCACGCACCTTTTATCTTTTTCATATTTTGTCCAGGACAGACACATGACTCAAGTCACCAACACGCCTTACGAAGCCCTTGAAGTCGGTCAGAAAGCCAGCTACAGCAAGACAGTCCAGGAACGTGACATCCAGTTGTTCGCGGCCATGTCCGGCGATCACAACCCGGTCCACCTGGACGCCGAATACGCTTCCAAAACCATGTTCAAGGAGCGCATCGCTCACGGCATGTTCAGCGGTGCACTGATCAGCGCGGCAGTGGCGTGTGAGCTGCCAGGCCCGGGCACCATCTACATCGGCCAGCAGATGACCTTTCAGAAGCCGGTAAAACTGGGCGACACCCTGACTGTGCGTCTGGAAATTCTCGAAAAACTGCCGAAATTCCGCGTGCGCATCGCGACCCGCGTGTTCAACCAGAATGATGAGCTGGTCGTGGACGGCGAAGCGGAAATCCTCGCTCCACGCAAACAGCAGACCGTCGAACTGACCGTGCTGCCTGAAATCACTGTTGGCTGAAAGGCGCACGGATTGAGCCAAGGCTCGATAATGCGGGCACAGGCCCGCTCCGGAGCACGCAAAAAAGGGCGACCGAAGTCGCCCGAAGTGCCTTGCGTGCTCATAGTGAAGGGTGCGCCTTACCAGAGCGGCAGCCCTCCCCGTCAGACAGCTCGAACAGGGTGATGAAGACATTGGCCCCACGCCGTCTTCGCCCCGTCCGATACCCATCAGGCTAGCCGTTGCAGCACGCACGGACGTTGACCTGCATCAACACCCGTTTGATCACTCAACGCTTTTTCGGCTTTTTCTTCGGCTTTTTCTTGCCCGTCAGCGGCATGGCCTGCTCGAAAGCATTGCGCACTTCGTTCAGGCGTTTGTCGTTCAGATCATGAACGCGTCTGGCGCGCTCGGCGCCAAGATCGATCAATTTGCCATCGTCGCTCATGGTTGTGCAGTTCCCGGACACATGGAATCAGCACCAATAATGCGCAATAGCATCGGTGATGACCAGTCGGAAACGTGAAGTCAGGTGCGAATCAATCGGCAGCGTGCGCAGGCCGCGTCCTCTTGCGGGACGCTCGACCTCAAATCTGGATATCGACCCACAACCCCTGGCGCGGCTCGTCATCGATCAACGGCACGACCGGGACGGTGTTGTCGGCATTGAGCGAGTCGCCGGGAACGACCAGGCCTTGATACTCACCGCTTTCTTCCTCGGCATGACGCCCCTGTTGCTGACGTTGCTGCTCTTCACGCAACAGCAGGGCGCTGCGCTCGGAGTCTTCGTGACGCAGATCGATCGATGTCTCGCTGGAGCTCGGCTGTACAGGCGCCACCGGCGGGATATCGGGGACACGCTTGGCCGGGTCCATCTGGGAGGTCACCGGCACAACACTTAACGGGAGCATGGGTTGCAGCATGGTTTTTCTCCTCTTACCGGGCTTTCGGCCGTCAGCGACGCAACTTGAACAGCCCTGTAATAGACTGCAATAATTTATAAGGCTTTTTTTGACTGGGTTTAATGAAATAAGTGCCATGAAAGGAAAAATTCGCCGATTCGCAGCGAATCCGCAGGTTTTTCAACGCCACCTTTGGCCTTCAGGGCGCGTTCCGTTAACATAGTCGGCTTTTTCACGTCGGGAGACAGGCAGCATGGCGCAGCAGTATCAACCGGGGCAACGCTGGATTAGCGACAGCGAAGCCGAGCTGGGTTTGGGCACCGTTCTGGCACTGGATGGCCGCTTATTGACCGTGCTCTATCCGGCCACTGGCGAAACGCGCCAGTACTCACTGCGTAATGCACCGCTGACCCGCGTGCGTTTCTCTCCGGGCGATGTGATTACTCACTTCGAAAACTGGAAGATGACCGTCCGCGAAGTGGACGATGTCGACGGGCTACTGGTGTATCACGGTTTGAATGCCCGCAACGAAGTGGTCACGCTGCCTGAAACCCAGCTGTCGAACTTCATCCAGTTCCGCCTGGCGACCGACCGTCTGTTCGCTGGCCAGATCGACCAGTTGTCCTGGTTCTCGCTGCGCTACAACACGCTTGAACACACCAGCCGTCAGTTGCAGTCCTCACTCTGGGGGCTGGGCGGCGTGCGCGCTCAACCGATCGCTCACCAGTTGCACATAGCCCGCGAAGTGGCTGACCGCATTGCGCCACGCGTCCTGCTGGCCGACGAAGTGGGCCTGGGCAAGACCATCGAAGCCGGTCTGGTGATTCATCGCCAGTTGCTGTCCGGTCGCGCCAATCGCGTGCTGATTCTGGTGCCGGAAAACCTGCAGCACCAATGGCTGGTCGAAATGCGCCGCCGTTTCAACCTGCAGGTCGCGCTGTTCGACGCCGAACGCTTCATGGAAAGCGATGCCGGCAACCCGTTCGAAGACACCCAACTGGCGCTGGTCGCGCTGGAGTGGCTGGTCTCCGATGAAAAGGCTCAGGACGCGCTGTTTGCAGCGGGCTGGGACCTGATGGTCGTCGATGAAGCACACCACCTGGTCTGGCATGAAGACAAGGCCAGCCGCGAATACTCGCTGGTCGAGCAACTGGCCGAAGTCATCCCCGGCGTACTGCTGCTGACGGCAACCCCGGAACAGCTGGGTCAGGACAGTCACTTTGCCCGCCTGCGCCTGCTGGACCCGAACCGTTTCCACGACCTGAACGCCTTCCGCGCCGAGAGCGAAAACTATCGCCCGGTCGCTCAGGCGGTACAGGAACTGCTCGACAAGGGCGTACTGTCAGCAGAAGCCCAGAAAACCATTCACGGCTTCCTGGGTGCCGAAGGCGAGACCTTGCTGGCTGCCGTCAATGCGGGCGACGACGAAGCCAAGGCCCGTCTGATTCGCGAATTGCTGGACCGTCATGGCACCGGCCGCGTGCTGTTCCGTAATACCCGTGCCGCCGTACAGGGTTTTCCGGAGCGCAAGCTGCACGAATACCCACTGCCCTGCCCGGCCGAATACCTGGAACTGCCGCTGGGCGAGCACGCCGACCTGTATCCGGAAGTCAGCTTCCAGGCTCACTCCGAGGTCAGCGAAGAAGAACGCTGGTGGCGTTTCGACCCTCGCGTCGACTGGCTGATCGACACGCTCAAGATGCTCAAGCGCGTCAAAGTGCTGGTCATCTGCGCCCACGCCGAGACCGCCATGGATCTCGAAGACGCGCTGCGCGTGCGCTCCGGTATTCCGGCCACGGTCTTCCACGAAGGCATGAACATCCTTGAGCGTGACCGCGCTGCTGCCTATTTTGCCGACGAAGAGTTCGGTGCACAGGTGCTGATCTGCTCGGAAATCGGCAGTGAAGGCCGCAACTTCCAGTTCGCCCACCATCTGGTGCTGTTCGATCTGCCGTCGCACCCGGATCTGCTTGAGCAGCGTATCGGCCGTCTGGACCGTATCGGCCAGAAACACACCATCGAACTGCACGTGCCGTTCCTGGAAACCAGCCCGCAGGCACGACTGTTCCAGTGGTATCACGAAGCGCTGAACGCGTTCCTCAATACCTGCCCGACCGGTAACGCACTGCAGCATCGGTTCGGCCCTCGTCTGCTGCCGCTGCTGGAAAGCGGTGATGATGACGAATGGCAGGCCCTGATCGACGAAGCCCGCGCCGAGCGCGAGCGTCTGGAAAGCGAACTGCACACAGGTCGCGACCGCCTGCTGGAACTCAACTCCGGCGGCGCAGGCGAAGGCGAGGCGCTGGTCGAAGCGATTCTGGAACAGGATGATCAGTTCAGCCTGCCGATCTACATGGAAACCCTGTTCGACGCGTTCGGCATCGACAGCGAAGACCATTCGGAAAACGCACTGATCCTCAAGCCGAGCGAGAAGATGCTCGACGCCAGCTTCCCGCTGGGCGACGACGAAGGCGTGACCATCACCTACGACCGCAACCAGGCGCTGTCTCGCGAAGACATGCAGTTCATCACCTGGGAGCACCCGATGGTGCAGGGCGGCATGGATCTGGTGCTGTCCGGTTCGATGGGCAACACCGCCGTGGCGCTGATCAAGAACAAGGCGCTCAAGCCGGGCACTGTGCTGCTGGAGCTGATCTACGTCAGCGAAGTGGTTGCACCGCGCTCGTTGCAACTGGGCCGCTACCTGCCACCGGCCGCACTGCGCTGCCTGCTTGATCCGAACGGCAATGATCTGTCGAGCCGTGTGTCGTTCAACACCCTTAACGATCAGCTCGAAAGCGTGCCACGTGCCAGCGCCAACAAGTTCATTCAGGCCCAGCGCGACGTGCTGACGCCACGGATCAACGCAGGCGAAGAAAAGATCATGCCGAAACACGCCGAGCGCGTGGCTGAAGCGCAACGTCGTCTGGCTGCTGATACCGAAGAGGAACTGGCGCGCCTGACGGCCCTGCAGGCGGTCAACCCGACCGTGCGCGACAGCGAACTGGTCGCCTTGCGCAGCCAGCGTGAACAGGGTCTGGCCATGTTGGAGAAGGCCGCACTGCGCCTGGAAGCGATTCGGGTGCTGGTGGCGGGCTGATCGGCGTCGCTACTTACGCTGGACGCAGAGCGTCCCGAGAGGCATTCCCACGCGGAGCGTGAGGAACGATCAGGGTTTCATGATCGTTTCTACGCTGCGTGGGAATACAGCCCGTGACGCTCCGCGTCACACCACTGCCGGGTCCGACACACCTTCTGCCGGTTCCTCGGCCACCATCCTTGCCCTCATCCGCTCAGCGTCCTTGCTGAAGCAGCGTGATGCCAGATACAGAAACACCAGCGTCATGAGCAGTGCTGCCGGAATCAGGTACATGGCGTCGTGCAGGCCGATGGCCTTGAAGCTCTCGTTCATTACGTCGGCACCCGCGACCGCCATGGCCGCCTTGGCGAAATGGTCGGACAGCAGACCCACCACCACCGGCCCAGCGCCACCGCCCAACAGGTACAGCCCGGCGAAGAACAACGCCATCGCCGTCGCCCTGAGGCGCGGTTCGACCACGTCCTGAATCGCTGTATAAACGCAGGTATAGAAGTTGTAGGCAAACAACCAGCCCACGCTGAACACCGCGACGAACACCCCGATTTCGATGCGTCCGGCGTGCAAGGCATACCCGGTGGCAATCGTCGCCACCAACATACTGAACGCTGCGAACAACAGCCGTCCGTTGGGCGAGCGCTGATGCAGTTTGTCGGCAATCCAGCCGCCTGCTGTCAGGCCGATCAGCCCGGTAACGCCCACAATCACGCCCGTTGCAACCGCCGCTTCCTGCAAGGGCAACAGGAAATAGCGTTGCAGCATCGGCACCATGAACGAGTTGCAGGCGTAGGTAGCGAAGTTGAAGGTCAGGCCGCCAAGTACCAGCCAGCGAAAGGTCGGGATCGACAACACACGGCGGATCGGCTTCTCGATTTTGACTTCCGACATGCGCACGCTTTCAGCCGCGCCACGCTTGGGTTCCTTGATGAAAAAGATGAACACCGCCAGCAGCAGCCCAGGCACCGCAGCAATGAAGAACGGCGCGCGCCAGCTGTCGAACGCCTTGACCATGGCGCCGATGGTGAAGAACGCCAGCAGCAGGCCCAGCGGCAGGCCCAGCATGAAGATGCCCATCGCACGGGACCGTTTATGGGCCGGAAACAGGTCACCGATCAGCGAGTTGGCCGCAGGCGCGTAGCTGGCTTCGCCGATGCCGACGCCCATGCGCACCAACAGAAAGGTCCAGAAACTGCCGACCATACCATTGACCGCCGTCAGGCCGCTCCACACGGCCAGGCCACAGCCCATGAGCTTCTTGCGCGATCCGTTGTCGGCCATGCGGCCCAGCGGCAGACCGGCGATGGCGTAGACAAGCGTGAATGCGGTTCCCAGAAGGCCGAGTTGAAAATCGCTCAGGTGCCATTCCATGCGAATGGGCTCAACGATAATGGCCGGGATGGTGCGATCGAAGAAGTTGAACAGGTTAGCGAGGAACAACAGGAAGAGGACGCGCCATGCGTTGGCGGCCTGAGTGGGGGTTTCCGTCCGAAGCGTGGTCATGAGCGATCGTCCCTTCTTATTAGTGGTAACAATCTAGAAGGCCAAGGGTGGCGTGTCTGTAAACATTCGTAAACCGCACCCTTGATGAAGAATTCTTATAACTATTCGTTATTGATCGCTTTCAGATTTCTTGGACCTGCGTACTGGCAAACTGACAACAGCTTCTATACTCACTCCGAATCGCCAGGCCTTTAGCCTTGGCGCCCTGGCAGTGAAGATATAGGGCTTGCTATGGAGTGGCTGGGTTTGAACATGTTCGCCGGGGTCCCGGCGGACGGGCAATTGTTGATCGACTGCAGTCATAATCTGTTTCTGGTTGCGCTGGCTTATGGCGTCGCTTGTGCCGCGTGCTTCGCGACACTGGACATCGCCGACCGGGTCATTCAGGTCGAAGCCCTCAAAAACCGACGCATCTGGAAAGCGCTGGGCGCGCTGTGTCTGGCGGGCGGTGTCTGGGCCATGCACTTCATCAGCATGCTGGCTTTTCAGGCACCGCTGACCATCACCTACGATCTGGGCATCACGCTGGCGTCGCTGCTGATCGTGCTGATGACCGCGCTGTTCGCCATCAAGGCGCTGACCATCCAGACATTGACCCTGAGGCGTTGCCTGACGAGCGCGGTGGTCATGGGCATTGGTATCAGTGCCATGCACTACGTGGGCATGGGGGCCATGCGGTCCGACGCCGTGCAGTATTACGAGCCCAAAACCTTTGCACTGTCCGTAGTCGTGGCCATTCTTGCCAGCGTGGCCCTGCTCACCCTGCCCCGCCATTTGCGGCAGTACAGCGGCATGTTTCATCAGATGTTCCGTTACGGGTTGAGCGTTTTTCTGGGTGCCGGCCTGCTGACCATGCACCTGATGGGCATGCGTGCCCTGCAACTGGTCATCCCGCAGGGTGCGGAGCTGCACATTCCCAGCACTGCAAACAGCCAGCAACTGGGCCTGACCATTGCCGTGATCACCCTGCTGATCATTGCCGGCAGCATCAGTGCGGCGATGGCCGACAAGAAACTGCAAGGCAAGGAGCATGACCTTCAGCGCGTCAATGCGCTG
Source organism: Pseudomonas viridiflava (assembly GCF_900184295.1). Classification (NCBI taxonomy): domain Bacteria; kingdom Pseudomonadati; phylum Pseudomonadota; class Gammaproteobacteria; order Pseudomonadales; family Pseudomonadaceae; genus Pseudomonas; species Pseudomonas viridiflava. The sequence continues at coordinate 1,487,166 of NZ_LT855380.1, read as the reverse complement.
CTCAGCCAACTGGATCAGGCGCGGGTCTCGCTTCAGCAGGTGGCGCATTACGACCCCTTGACCAACCTGATCAACCGTCGCGGCTTCAACCAGATATTCGCTGAAAAGCTGCTTGAACATACGATCGGCCAAGGCATGCTGGCGGTGATGTTCTTGGACATCGACCACTTCAAGCGGATCAATGACAGCCTGGGTCACGATGCAGGTGACGAGTTGCTCAAGGTGATCGCCGAGCGAATCCGCAGTGCCACACGCGTGCAGGATGTGGTGGCAAGGTTTGGCGGTGACGAGTTCTGCATTCTGCTGAGCATCCCCAACTATGAGGAGGCCCGCCACCTGGCCCACCGCGTCATGCACAAGATGAAGGAGACCATCGCGCTGGCCGGAAGACGCATGGTCATGACCACCAGCATTGGTATCGCCGTGTTTCCACGGGACGGTTCAACCTGCGATGAATTGCTCAAGCACGCCGACCTCGCCCTCTACCAATCCAAGGGCAACGGCCGTAACCGGGTCAATTTTTTCAGCCCCGCGCTCAAGACCAAAGCCAGTCTGGAATTGCATCTGGAAGAAGAGTTGCGCAACGCCCTGCGCGAAGAGACTGGCCTTGAGGTGTACTACCAGCCGATTGTCGACCTGCGTACCGGGCACATTGCCAAGCTGGAAGCGCTGGTGCGCTGGAATCATCCGCAGCACGGGCTGCTGGTGCCCGACCGTTTCATCAGTATTGCCGAAGCGAACGGGCTGATTGCCGAACTGGACAACTGGGTACTGCGCCGCGCCTGCCGCGACCTGGGCGCGTTGCGCCTCGACGGCCTGGACAAGCTGATCATCGCGGTGAACTGTTCGGCGCTGAACCTGAGTCGGGACGAGTTGGCCGAAGAAGTCGAACAGGCGCTGACCGAAGCCAATGTCGCCCCGGGTCGCCTGGAACTGGAGGTGACCGAGAACGCGCTGATGGGCAACATCAGCAATACGATCCTGATGCTCAAGCACATCCGCAGCCTGGGCGTCTCGCTATCGATCGACGACTTCGGGACCGGTTACTCGTCGCTCGCCTACCTGAAACGGTTGCCGCTGGACACGCTGAAAATCGACCGATCCTTCATCATCGACATTCCAAAGTCGCCCCAGGACATGGAGATCGTCCAAGCGATCATCGTGATGGCGCACACCCTGCACCTCAAGGTGGTGACCGAAGGTGTGGAGACGCCTGCACAACTGGAGTTTCTGAGTGAGTTCGGCAGTGATTATGTGCAGGGCTATCTGTTCAGCAAACCGCAGCCACTGGAACGGATTCTGCCGCTGGTCAGGGAAATGAACGGTCGAGAACCTGCCAGTCTGTGGCCCGCATCGCTCATGCTGGACGTCAAGGATCGCGATGCGGACATCCCACGGTCACTGGATCTGTTTGACGACCTTCCGGGCGCTGAACATGCACTGGCCACCCGCAGTCCTTCTCGCACACAAAGGTCGCGCTGGTCGGATTGAAAAGGCTGCGTCTGGGTGGCCGATTGCACGGCTGCCGGGTGTAGATTTTCGATACGCTGGAAGGGACGAAGTTACCGTGGCACCCACAAAGGTGCCGTCATAAGCACCTCTATAGCGCACAAATCAGTCAGACGCCCTGTTTTGGATCAACACCCAAGGTGCCACCACCACTGCCCAGAGCAGTGGATCGCTTTCCACAAGCTCCATTGCCTTTGATTCAGACACCTTGCCGACCTTTGTCGCGTCCATCCACGCAGCCACTTTGGCAGCGTCGTTTTCAGCTACTGCCTCGGCAACTTCGATCAGATCCAACGGTGGCTCGACCCACAACAGGGCACCCTTGGCAAAGAATGGTTGCAATTCTTTCCAGCGAATTGAAGCGGTCTCCCCGAGCAGTTTGGCATAGAGGGTGCTAGGTTCTTGCGTCATGGGTTTCACCAGAAAGGAAATCGGCGCAATGATACCGCCGCCTTTCTCGTAGAAAAACCCGGAAGCAAGTGATTGATTGCAGGAAAGCCGCGAAATCCACGACGATCCGGCCGGTCTTCATGACATTGGGGCGGTTGGATTCTGTAACTTTCTTTCGATTAAGCGACACACACCGGTTTACCCCATTGCCCCGTGCTATCCAAGCGATTCACCGGCACTCTAAACTGTTCCGGTACAGTTGGCGGAGCAGGGGAAGATCGGTGTCGAAGCCGGTCCTGTAGCCTTGGCCAGCAGGATTATAAAAACTACAACGCAAGAGTGGAGCATCATGACTAAGGGTACCAAGAAGCTTTCCAAGCTGTTCGCCGCACTGGTTATGGCCGGGGTTGCCAGCCATTCGTTCGCAGCCGACACCATCAAGATCGGCATCGCCGGCCCCAAGACTGGCCCGGTCGCCGAATACGGCACCATGCAGTTCAACGGTGCCAAGATGGCCATCGAGCAGATCAACGCCAAGGGCGGCGTCGATGGCAAGAAACTCGAAGCCGTCGAATACGATGATGCCTGCGACCCGAAACAGGCCGTGGCAGTCGCCAACAAGGTCGTCAACGATGGCGTGAAATACGTGATCGGTCACCTGTGCTCCAGCTCCGCTCAACCCGCTTCCGACGTCTATGAAGACGAAGGCATCATCATGGTGACCCCGGCGGCCACCAGCCCCGACATCACCAGCCGTGGCTACAAACTGGTGTTCCGCACCATCGGTCTGGACAGCGCCCAGGGCCCTGCAGCCGGTAACTACATTGCCGACGTCGCCAAGCCAAAAATCGTTGCTGTCATCCATGACAAGCAGCAATACGGCGAAGGCATCGCCTCTGCAGTGAAAAAGACGCTGGAAGACAAAGGCGTCAAGGTGGCCCTGTTCGAAGGCATCAATGCCGGTGACAAGGACTTCTCCTCGCTGATCGCCAAGCTCAAGCAAGCCAACGTCGACTTCGTCTACTACGGCGGCTACCACCCAGAGCTGGGCCAGATCCTGCGCCAGTCCAAGGAAAAAGGCCTGAACGCCAAATTCATGGGCCCTGAAGGCGTGGGCAACGAGTCCATCTCGCAGATCGCTGGCGAAGCCTCCGAAGGCCTGCTGGTCACCCTCCCGAAATCCTTTGATCAGGACCCTGCCAACCAGGCACTGACCAAGGCATTCCAGGACAAGAAACAGGATCCGAGCGGTCCGTTCGTGTACCCGTCCTACTCCGCCGTTCAGGTCATTGCCGACGGTATCGCCGCCGCCAAGTCCGAAGACACCGACAAGGTGGCTGCTGCCATCCACGCCGGTACGTTCAAGACCCCGATGGGCGAACTGAGCTACGACGAGAAGGGCGACCTGAAGAACTTCCAGTTCGTGGTCTACGAATGGCACTTCGGCAAGCCGAAGACCGAAGCCGCCAAATAAGCAGCTTGCGTTGACAACCGAAGCCCACTGCCACCGCAGTGGGCTTTGTTTTACGAATCATGGCCCGCCTGCCGAGATCCGGTAGAGGCCACCTGAAAATCTTAAAACCGTTACCAGCGGTTCGCTGGCAGCGTCACAGGCAACGCATCGACAGAATGCGTACCCGACGCAGGCCGGAGAAATGCAGATCAGGTTTTTAGGAGCGCGGTAAATGCCCGAGTTATTCCACTACATGCAACAGCTGGTCAATGGCCTGACCATTGGCAGCACGTATGCATTGATCGCCATCGGCTACACGATGGTTTACGGCATCATCGGAATGATCAACTTCGCCCACGGCGAGGTGTACATGATCGGTTCCTATGTTGCTTTCATGGCGCTTGCCGGTCTTGCAATGATGGGTATCGACAGCCTGCCGCTGTTGATGATCGCAGGCTTCGCCGCCTCCATCATCGTGACCAGTGCCTACGGCTACAGCATCGAACGGGTCGCCTACCGTCCGCTGCGCAACAGCAACCGTCTGATTCCTCTGATTTCTGCGATCGGCATGTCGATCTTTCTGCAGAACTCGGTCCAGCTTTCGCAGGGTTCCGGCAACTTTGCCATTCCCAACCTGCTGCCCGGCAGCCTGTCCTTCGGCCCCGGCGGCGCGCAGGAAGTGTTGATTTCCTACATGCAGATCGTGGTATTCATGGTCACGCTCCTGGCCATGACCGGCCTGACCCTGTTCATTTCCCGCTCGCGAATGGGCCGCGCCTGCCGCGCCTGCGCCGAGGACATGAAAATGGCCAACCTGCTGGGTATCAACACCAACACCATCATTGCACTGACTTTCGTGGTCGGCGCCGCACTGGCTGCCGTTGCCGCCATGTTGCTGAGCATGCAATACGGCGTGATCAACCCGAGCGCGGGCTTCCTGGTAGGCCTCAAGGCGTTCACTGCCGCGGTCCTGGGCGGCATCGGTTCGATTCCGGGCGCCGTGCTCGGCGGTCTGGTGCTGGGCGTCGCCGAAGCCTTCGGTGCCGACATCTTTGGTGATCAGTACAAGGACGTCGTGGCCTTCGGCCTGTTGGTCCTGGTGCTGCTGTTCCGCCCGACCGGCATTCTGGGTCGTCCGGAGGTTGAAAAAGTATGAGCAAGTCCTTCAAACAGGCGCTGTTCAGCGCTGCGCTGGTGTGGGCCGTTGCCTACCCGGTGTTCGGCCTGAAACTGGCCTTTTCCGGCGTGACCCTGCAAGTGCAGAACGCCAGCTCCATGACCCTGACCATCATCGCGATCTGCTCGGTCCTGCTGTTTCTGCGCGTACTGTTCGCCGAGAAAATCAGCGGCCTGCGCCGCGGTGAACGCGCTCCATTGATCTCGAAGAAAACCAGCGACTTCATGACCCAACCGAGCACCCAGCGCTGGGGCCTTGCCGCCCTGATCGTGCTCGCGTTCGTCTGGCCGTTCTTCGGTTCGCGCGGCGCGGTGGACATCGCGACGCTGATCCTGATCTACGTGATGCTGGGTCTGGGCCTGAACATTGTGGTCGGTCTCGCCGGCCTGCTGGACCTGGGTTATGTCGGCTTCTACGCAGTCGGCGCCTACGGTTATGCGTTGCTGTCGCACTACTTCGGCCTGAGCTTCTGGGAGTGCCTGCCGCTGGCCGGCCTGCTGGCGGCGCTGTTCGGCTTCCTGCTGGGCTTCCCGGTCCTGCGGCTGAGGGGCGACTATCTGGCCATCGTGACGCTCGGGTTCGGTGAGATCATCCGGATCTTCCTGCGTAACCTGACCGACATCACCGGCGGCCCCAACGGCATCAGCAACATCGAGAAGCCGACCCTGTTCGGCCTGAGCTTCGAACGCCGTGCCGCCGAAGGTGCGCAGACGTTCCACCAGTATTTCGGCCTGGACTACAACCCGATCAGCAAGGTGATCTTTCTGTACCTGATCGCCCTGCTGCTGGCGCTGGCGGCACTGTTCGTCATCAACCGTCTGCTGCGCATGCCGATCGGCCGTGCCTGGGAAGCCTTGCGCGAAGACGAAATCGCCTGCCGTGCCCTGGGTCTGAATCCGACCGTAATCAAGCTCTCGGCCTTTACGCTGGGTGCAGCGTTCGCCGGTTTCGCAGGCAGTTTCTTCGCCGCCCGTCAGGGTCTGGTGACGCCGGAGTCCTTCACTTTCATCGAGTCGGCAATCATTCTGGCCATCGTGGTGCTTGGCGGCATGGGTTCCCAGCTGGGCGTTATTCTCGCCGCCATCGTGATGATTCTGCTGCCTGAACTGATGCGTGAGTTCAGCGATTACCGCATGTTGATGTTCGGTGCCCTGATGGTGCTGATGATGATCTGGCGTCCTCAAGGTTTCCTGCCGATGCAACGACCTGTCATGAAGTTGAAAGCGGAGGCAGCCAAATGAAACAGCCTCTTCTGCAAGCCACAAACCTGAGCATGCGCTTCGGCGGTCTGCTGGCGGTCAATGGCGTCGCCCTGACCGTTCATGAAAAGCAGGTCGTATCGATGATCGGCCCCAACGGCGCAGGCAAGACCACCGTCTTCAACTGCTTGACCGGTTTCTACAAACCCAGCGGCGGAACCATCCTGCTGGACGGCGAGCCGATCCAGGGCCTGGCCGGTCACCAGATCGCGCGCAAGGGTGTGGTGCGCACGTTCCAGAACGTGCGTCTGTTCAAGGAAATGACCGCCGTCGAGAACCTGCTGGTCGCCCAGCATCGTCACCTGAACACCAACTTCCTGTCCGGCCTGTTCAAGACCCCGGCCTTCCGCCGCAGTGAACGCGAAGCCATGGAGTACGCCGAGCACTGGCTGGAGGCCGTCAACCTGAAAGAATTCGCCAACCGCCCGGCCGGAACGCTGGCCTACGGTCAGCAACGCCGCCTGGAAATTGCCCGCTGCATGATGACGCGCCCGCGCATCCTCATGCTGGACGAACCGGCAGCCGGTCTGAACCCGCGGGAAACCGAAGACCTGAAAGCGCTGATCGGCGTGTTGCGAAATGACCACAACGCCACAGTGCTGCTGATCGAGCATGACATGAAGCTGGTGATGAGCATTTCCGACCACATCGTGGTGATCAATCAGGGCACGCCACTGGCCGACGGTACGCCGGAACAGATTCGTGACAATCCTGAAGTGATCAAAGCCTACCTGGGGGAAGCGTAAATGCTGCAGTTCGAAAACGTTTCCACCTTCTACGGCAAGATCCAGGCGCTGCACAGCGTCAACGTGGAAGTCCGTCAGGGCGAGATCGTTACCCTGATCGGCGCCAACGGCGCTGGCAAATCCACCCTGCTGATGACCCTGTGCGGCTCACCGCGTGCGCACAGCGGCAGCATCCGTTACATGGGCGAGGAACTGGTCGGCCAGGAGTCGTCGGTGATCATGCGCAAGAGCATCGCGGTGGTGCCTGAAGGCCGCCGCGTGTTCGCACGCCTGACCGTCGAAGAAAACCTGGCCATGGGCGGTTTCTTCACCGAGAAGGATGATTATCAGGAACAGATGGACAAGGTCCTGCACCTGTTCCCGCGCCTCAAGGAACGCTTCACACAGCGCGGCGGCACCATGTCCGGCGGCGAACAGCAAATGCTCGCCATCGGCCGTGCGCTGATGAGCAAGCCCAAGCTGCTGTTGCTGGACGAACCATCGCTGGGTCTGGCACCGATCATCATTCAGCAGATTTTCGAGATCGTCGAACAACTGCGACGTGATGGCGTGACCGTATTTCTGGTCGAGCAGAACGCCAACCAGGCCCTCAAAATCGCCGACCGCGCCTATGTACTGGAGAACGGTCGCGTGGTGATGCAGGGCACCGGTGAAGAACTGCTGGTCGATCCAAAAGTGCGGGACGCTTATCTGGGCGGCTAGCGAGATGCGTCAGGATCGTGCGCTCATCTCGACACTGATCGTGCCCACGCAGAGCGATGGGCACGATCATCAATGTTTGACAGACTTGTGTATAACGATGAGCGCAGAGCGTGGTAACGATCAGACGCGCCTGCGTGGGCATGCCTTCCTTTACTCACGCCAGACGCTCCAGCGCCGAGCCGCTGCGCTCGAACCAGCCCACCAGATAATCTGCCAGCACCTGCACTCGCCTCGGTACTTCGCCTTCGAAGGGGTGAACCAGAAACATCGGCGTCGTTGCCGTCTGGTAATCCTTGAGCAGCCAGTGCAAGCGTCCTTCATTGATTTCCCTATGCACCATATAGGACGGCAGCCGTGCGACACCCGCACCGGCCAACGCCGCCTTTTTCAGCAGGCTGTAGTGATTGCTGGCAAAGGGACCGTCAATCTGCACACGGGTCAACTCGTGATTCTGATGGTAAAGCCACTGGTAACGCTCGCTGTAATGGCTGTTGATCAGGCATTGATGCTTCGCAAGGTCCTCAGGGGTTTGTGGCCAGCCATGCTCGTCCAGATACCGCGTGCTGGCGCAGGTCAGTTCCTGCATGGCCAATAAAGGCCTGGCCACCAGCCGTTCATCACTGGCGACCTTTGAGCGAACCGCCAGATCGAAACCGTCGCGCCGCAAATCGCGCACGCTGTTACTCAGTTCGAGCTCGATCTTGACCTGCGGATAGGTCTCGTAAAACTCCATCAACAAGCCGTCGAAAAAAGTTTCTCCCAACGAAACCGGCGTGGTGATACGCACCTCACCGACCATCTCGTCACGCATCAACGCCACAATGCTGCGCGCCCTTTCCGTGTGCGCAATCAATTGCCGAGCCTGAGGCAACAACGCGGACCCGGCTGAGGTCAGGCTCAAGGTTCGAGTGGTGCGGTGCAACAACTGGACACCGTAGGTCTTTTCCAGTTGGGAAATCCGCTTTGAAAGGCGTCCCTTGCTGCAACCCAGGCGCTCCGCAGCCGCCGTAAAACTGCCCGCGTCGATCAGTACGGCAAAGGCAGCCAGATCTTCCATCTCGTTCATGAATTGTTTCCCTGTGAGAACCAAAGGTTTCCAATTGGCATCTTTTTCGAAGGATATACGGCTTTCTACACTGGCGGCTCCTTTGATGCCTGTGGAGCAACGCAATGAAAATCCTGTTGATTGGCGCAAGCGGAACCGTGGGTTCGGCAATTGAACGCGAACTCGGCTCACGGCATGAGATTGTGCGTATCGGCCGCAACAGCGGCGACGAACGCGTCGATATCAGCGACAGCGCCTCGATCCGCGCGCTGTTTGAACGCGTGGGCAGCTTCGACGCGCTGATCTGCGCGGCGGGCAGTGTGAAGTTCGTGCCGCTGGCGGACATGACCGAAGCCGATTTCGCCCTGGGTCTTCAGGACAAACTCATGGGCCAGGTCAACCTGCTGCTGATCGGCAAGGCATACGCCAACGATGGCGCGTCGTTCACGTTCACCTCTGGCATCCTGAGCCAGGAGCCGATTGTTTCCGGCGTTTCAGCCAGTCTGGTCAATGGTGCCATTGATGCCTTCGTGCGCGCCGCAGCCATCGAATTGCCGCGCGGCATGCGCGTGAACTCGGTCAGCCCCACCGTACTGCTCGAATCGATGGGCAAGTACGGTGCCTACTTCAGAGGCTTCAAACCTGTTCCCGCCGCAGATGTGGCGCTGGCCTATGCCAAAAGCGTGGAAGGCCTGCACACCGGACAGACGTATCAGGTCTTGTGATGCGGCATCAGTCTGCGTAACGTGGCGGCACTTGTCTGGAGACCCGCCCAATGTTCGCTGCTCGTTCCGTCCTTGTATTCGCCCTTCTGCCGTTGTTCGCCGGCTGCCAGATGCTTGGCATCAAGACCGACACACCGAAAGTCTCGACGGCGGGCATGATCCGCATGCAGGGCGACCTGACTGGCGAGAACGGGCAGTTGATGTTCAAGCCGTGCAACGAGCAGCGTCGCTACGTGGTCAAGGACCGCAACAACACGGGCATCCTGCAGGAGGCTGCGAGCCTGGCCGACAGCAAGGGTCGCGTGTTTGCCGACCTGCGCGGCTCGTTCGCCGCCAGCAAGGCAACCAACAGTGACGGCCAGCTGGACCTGCATCAGGTTTATCGGGTCGAACGTCCCGGCCAGTCCTGCGACGACCTCAACTTCAAACGCCTGACCCTGCACGTCAATGGCAACAAGCCTGCATGGAACGTCAATGTCAGCGGCAAGGGCATGGTCCTGGAGCGCGAGGGCCAGCCGCCGCTTGCCGTGCCTTACCTTGAAGAGCAACTGCCGGATGGCAGCTTCAGTGTCAGCAGCGAAGCCAACAATCAGCGCATCGAACTGTGGGTCGCCCCTCAGCGCTGCGTCGACAGCGTCAACGGTTCGGTGCAACACCTCACCGCCGAGCTGCGTCTCAACGGTCAGGCCCAACGTGGCTGCGGCTATTACGGCGGCTCGCGGGACGACTGATCCATCCCGAGGCAGGGTTTTGGCGACCGATGGCACCCATGGTTGCCAGGACTGCACACCTCGACTCGCCGCCAATGGGGTTCAGCGCTTATAATCGCCGGTTCTTGTAGTGCTGTCGGGCTGAACCTGCGGCCCGAAAACTGGACCCCTTAATGTTACGAATCACCGAACTCAAACTTCCGATCGATCACCCGGACGAAGACCTGCGCCCTGCCCTGCTGCAGCGCCTGGGTATCGACAGCAGCGAATTGCTGGACTTCACCCTCTTCAAGCGCAGCTACGATGCGCGCAAGAAGTCCTCCGAACTGTGCTTCATCTACACCATCGACTTTCAGGTCAGTGACGAAGAAGCGCTGCTGCGCAAACTGGCCAACGACCGCCACGTGGGCCCGGCGCCTGACGTCAGCTACAAGGTGGTCGGCCATGCGCCGGAAGGCCTCAGCGAACGCCCGATCGTCGTCGGCTTCGGTCCTTGCGGGATTTTCGCAGGCCTGTTGCTGGCGCAGATGGGCTTCAAGCCGATCATTCTCGAGCGCGGCAAGGAAGTGCGTCAGCGCACCAAGGACACCTGGGGCCTGTGGCGCAAGAACGTCCTGAACCCGGAGTCCAACGTCCAGTTTGGCGAAGGCGGCGCAGGTACGTTCTCCGACGGCAAGCTCTACAGCCAGATCAAGGACCCGTACTTTCATGGCCGCAAGGTGCTGCACGAGTTCGTGAAGGCTGGCGCGCCGGAAGAGATTCTCTACGTCAGCAAACCGCACATCGGCACCTTCCGCCTGACCGGCGTGGTTGAACACATGCGTCATCAGATCGAGGCACTGGGCGGCGAAGTACGCTTCCAGCAGCGCGTCACTGATCTGATGATCGAAGACGGCCAGTTGAATGGCGTGGTCCTTGAGGGCGGCGAGCAGATCGCGTCGCACCACGTGATTCTCGCCCTGGGCCACAGCGCCCGCGACACGTTCCGCATGCTGCATAGCCGTAACGTGTTCATGGAGGCCAAGCCGTTTTCGGTGGGCTTCCGTATCGAACACCCGCAATCGCTGATTGACCGTGCCCGTCTGGGCAAATACGCCGGTCACCCGAAACTGGGTGCTGCCGACTACAAGCTGGTGCATCACGCCAGCAATGGCCGCTCGGTGTACAGCTTCTGCATGTGCCCCGGCGGCACGGTGGTCGCGGCAACGTCCGAACCGAACCGTGTCGTCACCAACGGCATGAGCCAGTACTCGCGCAACGAGCGCAACGCCAACTCGGGCATCGTGGTCGGCATCACGCCGGAACAGGATTTCCCGGGCAGCCCGTTGGCCGGTATCGAACTGCAGGAGCGTCTGGAGTCTCACGCTTATCTGTTGGGCGGCAGCACCTACGAAGCCCCTGCGCAACTGGTCGGCGACTTCATCGCAGGCAAGGCGTCCACAGCGCTGGGCAGCGTCGAGCCTTCGTACAAACCGGGCGTGAAGCTGGTGGATCTGGCCGAGGCGCTGCCCGCCTTTGCCATCGAGGCCATTCGTGAAGCGCTGCCAGCCTTCGACAAGCAGATCAAAGGCTTCTCGCTGCACGACGCGGTACTGACCGGCATCGAAACCCGCACATCGGCACCGCTGCGCATCACGCGTGGTCCGAACATGCAGAGCCTCAACACCAAGGGCCTTTACCCGGCCGGGGAAGGCGCGGGTTACGCAGGTGGCATTCTGTCCGCTGGCGTGGACGGCATCCGCATTGCCGAAGCGCTGGTACGGGACATGTTGGGCATCGAGGGCTGAAACCCTTGGACCGGGGTCACGGACGCCTTGCCATGCAAGCGTCCGTGACCAATCAGTTCCCACAACTTATAAAGTTACAATTTTCCAGCCAAAACATTAGCTTTCAGAAACTTCCTACGCAATAAACCCGCACTTCCGAATCAACTCGTAACATAACTTACGCTTTATTTTTATAGCGTAACGAACTGTATTATTTATAACAAAAACGAATATAACTTTTGTTTTAACTCTCCAATCAACGGGTTAGGGTGTCGGTCCTTTTTACCGTAGACGGAGAATGGTCGCGCCCATGCGGAATACCATTACACGCTTTTTTCAGCTTGAAGCAGCGGGAGGTTTGCTGTTGATTGCAGCTGCTGCCCTTGCGCTCATTATCAATAACTCGCCGCTTTCCTGGCTGTATAACGCCTTTCTGGAAACACCGGTAGAAGCCCGGATCGGCGCCCTGCACATTGCCAAGCCCTTGTTGCTGTGGATCAACGACGGGCTGATGGCCCTGTTCTTTCTGGTCATCGGCCTTGAGGTCAAACGCGAAGTGCTGGAGGGGCATCTTTCCAAACCCTCGCAGATCGTGTTGCCCGGCGCTGCTGCAATCGGCGGCATGGTGGTTCCGGCGCTGATTTATGTCGCACTGAATACAGGCAACGCCGAAGCCCTCAATGGCTGGGCCATTCCGATGGCAACCGATATCGCGTTCGCACTGGGTGTGCTCGCACTGCTCGGCAAGCGTGTACCGGTTTCGCTGAAGCTGTTTCTGATGACGCTGGCGATCATCGATGACCTGGGCGCAATCATCGTTATCGCGCTGGTCTACTCCGGCGAGCTGTCACAACTGTCGCTGATACTGGCGGCTGTATCGATCATTGCGTTGATCGCGATGAACCGATCCGGCGTGAGCAGGCTTGCGCCCTATCTGCTGGTTGGACTGGTGCTCTGGGTCTGTGTCCTGAAGAGCGGTGTTCACGCGACGCTTGCAGGTGTGGTGCTGGCGTTCTGCATTCCACTGCGCACGAGCAGCAAGGCATCTCCCTTGCTGACCCTGGAGCACGGCCTGCATCCGTGGGTTGCGTACGGCATCCTGCCGTTGTTTGCGTTCGCCAACGCCGGTGTGTCGCTGGCCGGTGTGACCATGGACAGCTTTACTCACTCGGTCCCGCTGGGCATCGCCGCAGGCCTGCTGCTGGGCAAGACGCTGGGGGTGTTCGGGCTCACCTGGCTGGCGGTCAAGACACGCATGGCATCGCTGCCCAGGGAAGCCAACTGGGGTCACGTGCTGGGCGTTTCGATCCTGTGCGGTATCGGCTTCACCATGAGTCTGTTCGTCGGCTCACTGGCGTTCGAACCAGGGGTCAGCGCGTATGCGGGAGAAGATCGCATGGGCATTCTGACCGGTTCGATCCTCTCGGCCATCATCGGCTACGGTGTAATGGTCATGGCCTGCAGGACGACAGCGAAGCGCTGAAAAACGATCGTTCTGAAACGAAAAACCCCGAGCATTCCGGCTCGGGGTTTCGGTTGATTCGCAATGCGGATCAGTGTGTCACGCGGCTCGTGCCGTTGACGGTCATGATGCGCACACGCTCACCAACGCGAAAAATTTCGTTTTCCTCGACCTGCTGCACATAGGCACGCATGCTGCCGTCGTCTTCACGAACCGTGATCTCGACACCCTGAGTACGTGTCAGACCTTCCTCGGTAGCGGAACCGAGCAGACCACCGGCAACAGCACCGATCACGGCGGCTACCACGCTGCCGCGACCACCACCGATCGCGCTGCCGCCTACACCACCGACAATCGCACCGGCACCTGCGCCGATGGGGGTCTTGGTGCCTTCGATTTTCACTGGACGCAGGGATTCAACAGTGCCCAGACGAACGTTCTGTACGGTACGCGCCTCGTCACGGGAATAGGAATCACCGGTGAGGTTCGACGTACAGCCGCCCATCGTCAACGCCATGGCAGTGAACGAAGCGACCAGCAGAGCAGACTTGCGCATAAAAGGTATCTCCAGAGGAACTAGTGGCCATTAGACTACCCGACATCGACGCTGTCACGGCCCAGGTTCCGCAATTTATATTCATTCAGGCGCCATACAGCGACAACCTATGTAACGCTCAGACGACCCGACAGGCAAATAATTCAATCAGGGCGCGAGACGCTCACGTGTCCATTGCCCGTCAACTGAACGATAGTTCAAACGATCGTGGAGGCGACTCGAACGTCCCTGCCAAAACTCGATTCGCTCCGGCAGAAGACGATAGCCGCCCCAATGTTCGGGGCAGTGAGGCGCGCTATCGAGAAATCGTTGCTCAGTCTGTTTGATCAGACCTTCAAGCACTTCACGGTCGGCGATCACCCGGCTTTGCGGCGACGCCCAGGCCCCTAGACGGCTGCCCAGAGGCCGGACCTGATAATAGGCGTCCGATTCCTGCGCAGTGACCTTCACCACTCGCCCTTCGATACGCACCTGACGCTCCAGCGTTGGCCAGAAAAAGGTCATTGCCGCGAACGGACGTGCAGCGAGCTGCCGGCCCTTGGCACTGTCGTAGTTAGTGAAGAATGTGAAACCTTGTGTGTCCAGCCCTTTGAGCAGCAGCACCCGGCAATGCGGACGCCCTTCCTCGTCAACCGTCGCCAGGGTCATGGCGTTGGCCTCGACCGGAGGCTGTTCGGTTTTAACGGCCTCGGCGAACCATTGGTGAAACAACGCAAACGGCTCGTCCGGTGACTGCGCTTCGGTCAGACCGTCACGGGTGTAGTCACGGCGCATGTCAGCCAGAGTCTGGATCATGGTGTGATTCCTGTTGTTGCGGCTGGATTATCTGACCACTGAATGGTGAGCGAATGCCCTGAGTCAGATCAGACGCGATGCGTCTGGAGAAGCGTTCCCACGCGAACGTGGGAACGCTCAGGAGTTACCTGCAATCAGTTGCTGGCCTGGGCGTCGGTCTTCTTCGCTGCTGCGTCCTTGGCCGGGGTCTTGGCGGCAGGCTTTTTGGCCGCTGCGGTGGACTTCGCCGGAGCGGCTTTTTTGGCAGTGCTGGCTTTCGCCTTGGCCGGTGCAGCTTTCTTGGCCGTGTCTTTCTTCGCCACCGCCGCTTTCTTAGCCGGAGCTGGAGCAGGCACGACAGGCTTGACGTCCTGGGTTGCGACCATGGTCGGAGCAACCGGCGGCAGTGCGTAACGGCTCATCAGGGCGACCATGGTGTCCTGCGGCGTCATCAGGATTTCGACGCGACGGTTCAGTGCACGACCCTGCGCGCTGTCATTGGCCGCACGCGGCATCACGGCACCCATGCCACGCTGGCTCAGGCGCTGACGCTCAAGACCGCTGAGGCGGAAGATCGCGGCAACCGACTGGGCGCGCTCCTGGCTGATTTTCTGGTTGGCTTCGGTAGGACCCGAAGTGTCAGCGTGACCTAGAATCAGCACGGCCGTTTTCTTGTCGCCTTCAACGGCCTTGGCCAGACGCGTGATCGGACCCAGTGTGACCGGCAGCAGCATGGCCGGACGATCCGGGTTGAACGAGCTGTCTACCGGCGCGGTGATTGCCAGCAGGTCTTCGCGACGCTCCACTTCGAACGGGGTGTCCTTAATGGCTGCACGGACGCGAGGCTCGTATTCGTCCAGCCAAGCCTTGGTCACTTTCGGATCAGGCATCGGAGCGGCTTTCGGCTCGTCCTTTTTGGCATCGCCACTTGGGAAAGGCCACCACCACTTGGTGTCGGTTTCAGTCTTGGCAACCAGAGCAGGGGCCGCTGGCTTGTCTGCAGGCTTGCTGGCGACTGCGTCAGGCTTTGCTGCCGCCTTGTCGTCCGAGCCAAACGGCCAGTACCAAGGGTTGGCGCTCTGCGCAGCGGCAGCCGGGGCTGGCTTTTCAGCAACCTTGGCGACCGGCGCTGCAGGCGCAGGGCCTGGAGCCGGGGCCTTTGCGGAGACATCGTCTGCGGCTGCGCCCGAACCGAACTGCCACCAATGGCCGTCAGTTGCAGCAGAATCGGATTGTGGAGTTTGAGCACAGCCGGTGACAGCGATGCACAGAGCGAGAACGAGGCTTTTATTGGACGACATGGATGACCCACAACAGTTTTTGATCAGACAGAAGGAACGTTGTTACGTCCGTATAACACGCATGAAGTTACAGGTGGAAAGAGAAACCGTCATACGGAGCCGTTATACCCCGTTTAACTGACAGTCGGTATGAAACAAACACTTATAGACGAAACTTACTGCAAACACTCACGTAACGCCCTGACCAGTTTCTGGGCACGCGGATCCATGAGAATGTACGGCCCGAGCGTGTTGGTAACGAAGCCAAACGCCACCTCGTAATCAGGGTCGGCAAAGCCCACCGAACCGCCCGCGCCCGGATGGCCGAATGCTTTAGGGCCCAGTGCGAAGGTGGCGTTTGCCACGGTTGGTTGATCCAGCATGCAACCCAGACCGAATCGGGTCGAGGTCAGCAGGGTCTTGTCCTGGCCGAGGCTGTGTTCACGCGTCAGCTCATTGAGCAGCTCGGCTTCCAGCAGGCTTCCGTCCAGCAGACCGTTATAAAAGCCTGCCAGGCTGCGGGCATTGCCATGGCCGTTGGCGGCAGGTTGCTGCATGCGACGCCATTCAGGTTTGTTGGTGCTGGTCAGGATCGATGGTGGGTTGGTGAAAGCCTTAGCCGTGATCGAGGCAGGCTCACGCATTGTCGCCTGCAGCACACGCTGGGCCGCATCGTCGCCGACATTGCCTTTGCCGCGGGCGATGTGCGCCACACGATGGAACTGGTCATCGGCCAGCCCCACATGAAAATCCAGCCCCAGAGGCCGGGCTACCCGCGCCACAATGGATTCGCCAGGACCGCGACCGTCGGCGCGGCGCAACATCTCGCCGATCAGCCAGCCATAGGTGATGGCGGCGTAGCCGTGGCCCTGACCGGGCGTCCACCAGGGCTCTTGCGCCGCCAGGGCCGAGGTCATGGTGTCCCATTCGTAAAGGGCTTCTGCCGGGAGTTGCCCGCGAATCGCAGGCAGTGCTGCCTGATGACAGAGCAACTGGCGCAAGGTGATCGATCCCTTGCCCGCCGCAGCGAACTCGGGCCAGAGCCGGGACACGGGCTCATCCAGCTTCAGCTTGCCCTCTTCCACGAGCTGCAGCACAGCAACACTGGCAAAGGTCTTGGTGCAAGAGAACAGGTTGGCGATGGTATCGGTGTGCCAGGCTTCGGCGCCATCCTTGTCAGCGGTGCCCGCCCAGAGATCGACGACCGTCTGTCCGCCGACCTGAATGCACAAGGCAGCGCCGCGCTCCTGAGGATCGTCAAAGAGCGCCGCAAAGGCTTCACGCACTGCTTCGAATTCAAGTTCGAAATGACCCTGGATCTGCAAAACCGCTGACTCCTGAATGTCGCTGTGAAGGCCCTGAAGACGGCCGACTTAATGGGCGCATATTGTTCCAGCGATTGGCCGTTTTGGGAACTGCTGCCAGCCGCCGGTCAGCCTGGGTTCAGGAGATTTCCCGATGAAACGGCGGCAACGCATTAAGGATCGCCTTGCCGTAACGCTGAGTCACGACGCGGCGGTCCAGTAGTGTGATGGTGCCGCGGTCTTCTTCGGTGCGCAGCAGACGTCCGCATGCCTGGACCAGACGCAGGGACGCATCCGGCACGGCAATCTCCATGAACGGATTGCCGCCACGCGCCTCGATCCATTCAGCCAGCGCTGCTTCAACCGGATCATCGGGGACCGCGAACGGAATCTTGGCGATGACCACGTGCTCGCAATACGCGCCGGGCAAGTCCACGCCCTCGGCAAAGCTGGCCAGCCCGAACAGCACGCTGGACTCGCCACTGTCGACCCGCGCCTTATGCTTGTTCAGGGTTTCCTGCTTGGACAAATTGCCCTGGATGAACACCTGCTTGCGCCAGTCGCGATCCAGTCCGTCGAACACGTCCTGCATCTGTTTGCGCGAAGAGAACAGCACCAGCGTGCCGCGCGAGCCTTCGACCAGACCCGGCAGGTCTCGGATGATCGCTGCGGTGTGAGCAACCGCATCACGCGGGTCGGCCTTGAGGTCCGGCACGCGCAGCACACCGGCATCGGCGTGGTGGAACGGGCTCGGTACAACAGCTGTGACCGCGCCTTTCGGCAGGCCGGCACGCATACGGTAACGATCGAACTTGCCCAGCGCGGTCAGGGTGGCCGAGGTGACGAGCGCACCGTAGGCGATGTTCCACAGGTTGCGACGCAGCATCTCGGCCGCCAGGATCGGGCTGGCATTGACCTCGATGTCGAACAGCGCACCACTGTCGGCCAGCGTCAGCCAGCGGGCCATCGGCGGGCTGTCTTCCGGGTCTTCGGCGGTAAAGGCTGTCCACAACTCCCAGTTGCCATGGGCGCGGGCCAGCAGGCTTCCGAACAGCGGATACCACTCTTCGGCCTGATGGCTGGCGATGCCGATGTTGACCTCGCCGTCCATGCCTTCCTTGAGCAGATCGGTCAAACGGGTAAACAGATCGTCCAGGCGGGCGAAGCCCTTCTTGAGTTCAATGCCCATCTCGCGGATGTGCTCGGGAATGACGCCGCCGACAAAGCGATGGCGCGGACGCTCGCGGCCCTGCATGTCTTCACCGGCACGAAAATCGGCCAGTTGCTCGCAGGCGCCGAACATGAATTGCTGGTGGCCCTTGATCTCGCGGGCCAGTTCCGGCACCTGCTCGATCAACTTGCCCAGGTCGCCCGGCAACGGATGCTGGGCGAGCAGCTTGGCAAGGTTCTTGGCGGTCTGCTCCAGCCAGTCGGCAGTGGAGCGCAGCCGGGTGTAGTGCGCGAAATGGCCGATGGCCTTGTCAGGCAGGTGATGGCCTTCGTCGAACACGTAGAGCGTGTCACGCGGGTCCGGCAATACCGCGCCGCCGCCCAAGGCAAGGTCGGCCAGCACCATGTCGTGGTTGGTGACGATCACATCGACCTTGCCCATGCCCTCACGCGCCTTATAGAAGGCGCACTGCTGAAAATTGGGGCAATGACGGTTGGTGCACTGGCTGTGATCGGTGGTGAGGCGCGCCCAGTCCTGATCGGCCAGTTCCTGCGGCCAGCTGTCGCGGTCGCCGTCCCATTTGTTGCCCGCCAGCTTCTGCAACATGCTGGTGAACAGTTTCTGGCTGGCTTCATCGACTTCGATCTTGAAGCCTTCTTCCTCGAACAGTTGCGCGGTCGCGTTGGTGGCGTCGCTTTCCTGCAGCAGCATGTCGAGCTTGGACAGGCACATGTAGCGGCCACGCCCCTTGGCCAGCGCGAAGGTGAAATTCAGGCCGCTGTTGCGCATCAGGTCCGGCAGGTCCTTGTAGACGATCTGCTCCTGCAGCGCGACGGTTGCGGTGGCGATCACCAGACGTTTACCCGCCGCCTTGGCCGTCGGGATCGACGCAATGGCGTAGGCCACGGTCTTGCCTGTACCGGTGCCCGCTTCCACGGCGACCACGGCCGGATCGCCCGAGCGCCGTCCTTCCTCATCGGTATCGATATCCCCCAGTACCTTGGCGACTTCGGCGATCATCAATCGCTGGCCATAACGTGGCTTGAGGCTCTTGGCTTCGAGGAAACGCGAGTAAGCGCCCTGGATCTGGGATTTGAGTTCGGTACTGATCATTGGCTTCGGTTCGGGGGCACGGCAAAAAAGGCTGGATAAATTTTCAGTGGTTCTGAGTGGGCGCTATCATAGCGCGCTAAATCCATCCGCGCAGAACGGAGTACCCGATGACCGCATTTTCCACTGTCTATACGTTGCATCTGCTGGCTGCTCTGGTCTGGGTTGGCGGGATGTTTTTCGCCTGGATGGTACTGCGCCCAGCCATCATTGCAGCACTTGAAGGGCCGTCTCGCCTGAAAGTGTGGGTCCAGGTGTTTCCAAGGTTCTTTGTCTGGGTCTGGGCGGCCGTCATTGTGCTGCCGATCACGGGTATCGGGATGATTCAGCTGAACTTCACCAGCTTTGAAACCGCGCCCCGTTACGTGCAGATCATGATGGGGCTGTACGTGGTGATGGTGGCGCTGTTTCTTCGTATCCATTCGTTGCAGTTGCCGGAACTGCAACGTGCAGTGGAAGCCGAGCAGTGGTCGGAAGGCGTCGCGGCGCTGGGCAGAATCCGACGACTGGTCGGCATCAATCTGATTATCGGGCTCGCGGTGGTAGTGATCGCAGCAGCACGTCCAGGTTTCTGACCGGGCGAACCCTCTGGCTGTGCGAAACGAAACATCACGGGGCACTCAGCGTGTCACCGCGCACAGCAGGCGGGCAGAATCCTGCCCGATCAGTCACGTTATTTCCTGAAATTCCTTGGCTTTCAGCCGGTTGAATCCCTTTTGGCACGTCCTGTGCAAACGTTTGCGAATCGTAGTACGTGCCGTTAAAAGGAGTTTCAATACCGATGCAGTCCTCCAAGCAGTCCGCCGCGTCACCCGGATTTCTGATCCCTCTGCTGTTCACAGCCTCGCTGGCACTGCCTTGCGCCATGGCGCAGGCGCAACCTGCCGCAGCCGAGGACTCCGCGCAGGGCGAGACCCTAAGCCCGCCAGCGTCCCCCAAGGAAGGCAAAGGCGCGTATCTGTCCGACTGGTTCAATCAGGACCTCACGCTGATCGGCAGCAAGGACATAAGCTTCGGTCCGCAGCCGGTTGATGACGTGTATCTGGAATACGAATACTTCGGCCGCAAAGGCCCGTTCGAGCTGTACGGCTATATCGACGTGCCGAAGATCCTCGACATCGGCAACCGCAACGACAAGGGCGTCTGGGATCATGGCTCGCCGGTGTTCATGGAGCACGAGCCGCGCATCTCTATTGATTATCTGGCAGGACGCAGCCTGGCCGTGGGGCCTTTCAAGGAGTGGTACGTCGCCTTCGACTGGATCTACGACCACGGCAGCAATTCGGCCAACCGTGCCAATACCCTTTACAGCGGTATCGGCACCGACATCGACACAAAGTCGCGGGTCAATCTGTCGGCCAACTTCTATGGTCGCTACCAGTGGGAAAACTACGGCGCCAGCAACGAATACTCGTGGGACGGCTATCGCGCCCAGCTCAAGTACATCGTGCCGATCACCAAATTCGACAACGGCGCATCGCTGACTTACATCGGCTTCACCAATTTCGATTTCGGCTCGGACCTCAAGGACGATCCGGCGCGTACCGCCAACTCGACGGTCGCCACCAACGTCTTGCTGTACGCCTTCACGCACCTGCGCTTCACGCTCGTCGGTCGTTACTTTCATAACGGCGGCAACTGGCAGGACGGCAGTGAGCTGAATTTCGGCGAAGGCAACTTCCGCGCCCGCTCGGACGGCTGGGGTTACTACGCCGGCGTCGGTTATCAGTTCTGATCATGACTTTGACGACAGGAGTTCTCATGAAAAGCATCACTCGCAACGCCCTCTGCGCCTCGCTGGCCCTGCTCAGCCCGGGCATCTGGGCGTCCACCGCCCCGGTTACGCCCAAGGTCATGCTGATCGCCATGTTCGCCCCCGAGGCGCAGAACTGGATCGACCGCCTGCACCTGACCAAAGAGATCGAGGTGCCGGGCCTGTCCGCCCAATACCCGACCATCCGTTGCAACGATCAGGACACCTGCCTGATGATCACCGGCATGGGCCAGACCAACGCCGCGGCTTCGACGCTGGCACTGGCCCTGTCGCCCCAATTCGACCTGCGCAAGACCTACTTCATCGTCGCGGGCATTGCAGGGATCAACCCGCACCACGGCACGCTCGGCACCACGGCCTGGGCTCATTATCTGGTCGAGTTCGGCACCCAGTGGGAAATCGATTCACGTGATGTGCCCAAGGACTGGCCGACCGGATATCTGGGCATCAACACCAAAGGGCCGAACGAGAAACCGCCGCTGGACTACAAGACCGAAGTCTTCGAACTCAACCCCAAGCTGCAGGCCAAGGCCTTTGCGCTGTCGCAGAAGGTCGCGCTCAGTGAGAGCAAGGAGTCCGCTGCCTGGCGGGTGAAATATCCCTACGCGCCTGCCAACCAGCCACCGCAGGTCACGCAATGCGACACGCTGGCAGGCAACACCTGGTTCTCGGGGACACGTTTGAGCGAGCGGGCGGAAGTCTGGACGCGCCTGTTGACCGACAACAAGGGCGTTTACTGCACGACTCAGCAGGAAGACAACTCCACGTACGAAGCGCTGCTCAGGGCGAGCAAGGCTGGCAAGGTCGACGTCAATCGTCTTGCCGTGGTCCGCGCAGGCTCTGACTTCGACCGCCCTTATCCGGGCTACAGCGAAGTGGACAATCTCTTGAAGTACGCCGATCAGGGTGCCTTCGTACCGGCGCTGGAAAACCTGTACCGCACCGGCAATCCGCTGGTTCAGGCGATCCTCAAGGACTGGAAAAGCTGGGAAAACGGCGTGCCGCAGTAAGCGGTTTTCAGGGCAGGCCACGGATCGTCACAAGCCGATCCGTGGCCGCCAGAGATTCGGTTACAAGCGTTGCAGGATCAGCGCACCGGCCGGTCCCGCGACGCCTGGTTGGCCGGGCTCGCCCGGTCTGCCTGCCTTGCCGCCGTCGGCGCGATAGACGATGCAGCCCTTGGACGCGCCGCCTTTGCCCGCCTTGCCACCCTCACCGCCTTTGCCCGGCGCCCCGCCTTCGACGTTGACCTTGATCCGATCCGCCGCAACGCTGTACGGCACCTCGAGGCGAACCTGTGCGCCCGCTGCGCCGTCATGACCATTGCCGCCGTTGTCACCGTTGTGACCGCGTCCGGCCTGACCCCACGTGCAGCCCGGCTCTTCGCCCGTACCGCCGTCCAGGCCGAAATAGCCTGGACCACCTGCGCCGCCGCGTGCATCGATCGACAGCTGCCCGGCGTTCAGCCTGTTCACCCGCAGCGTCAGATTGCGGCCCGGCGATGCAGGTTTTTCGAACGTACCGGGCGCACCGCGTGCCGTGATCTGGCTGCCGTCGCCGAACTCACCCTGATCCACCACCAGCTTGAACGTCTGCGCGCCGGGCACGATGGCGATGCGCGCTTCGTGACCGAGCACCAGTTGACCGATCTTGACGTCATCGATGCCAGCCGGGATCAGCAGGGTGCCGTAATCGGACACTTCCAGCCGCTCGACCTGCAGCACACTGCTGTTGCCGGGAAGGCGCATCAGGGAGTGCGGTGCAACGATGATGGCCTGGGCCATGGCCAGCGGGCTGAACAGTGCTGCCAGTAGAACGAGATTACGCATGGGTGTGCCCCGAAGCCGAACGGCCGATGGATTGGACATGAAAGATGCCGAACAGAATGATTTTGCCTCTGTCACGCCAAGGGTGCTTGCGACCGCGCAGGCTGCCGTTGAACAGGATTAGCTCCAGCAGATGGGTGAGCAGCACCAGACTGCCCGCCATATCGATCATCACACCGAACGGGCTGGGCGCTTCAACCAGCGCATTGGCCAGCACCACCAGCCAGAAGCCCAGCATCAACAGCTTTCCCAACCCCCAAAACAACTTCATCGCATGCCCCTTGATCATGATCCTGATGACGAAAGCGAATTCTTCGCACGCTTTTCGTCGCCGCACAGTAGACGTCCTGCCCACCGAATATGCCAGCGGTGCGTGAAAAAACATGCGGTCCTGACACATATAGCCTGAAACCTGTTTCAAATCATCACGCTTTTGTCGCACACGGCGCATTTCACACGACAGGAACGGTGCTTTTCAGCACTCTTCGGGCAGGCTAGTCTTGTCAGTCAATCAGAGGATTTTCGATGACCGTCGGTTTTTCCACCCGCACGCCCCAACAGGCGCTGGCCGCCCTGCTCGACCGCTACGCGCCAGCGCGCCTGCTGCTGATCGGCGCGCAGGCGTTTCCTGCCTTGCAAGCCTTTCAGGACGCGCACCCGCAAACCGAAGTGTCGCTGGCCGAGCCCGGCCTTCTGCCTCCGCACCTGGCTGCGCAGCGATTTGACCTGGCGCTGGTGGTCGATTGCCTGGAGCACATGCCCAAACGCACCGGACTGGAACTGCTGGGCGGCATCCGCAACCTCAACGCCAGCCGCATCGCCGTGCTGGCGGACCTGAAAGCCTGTGGCTGGCAGGAAACCGACTTCTTCTCGCTGGCCCTGCAAGCCAGTGAACGCTTCGCCCGCGACGAGCAGGTCCTGAACCTCTTCACCTACGACCTGCGTGAATACAAACAGGTGCCGGACTGGCTGAATGCGAAGTATTGGGCCAACCCTGAAAACTTTGGAAAGTATTGGTGGTGAATCATGAGTAGTGCCATTTGCCCGTGCGGCAGCGGCGATCTGTTGCTGGCCTGCTGCGGGCATTACCACGCCGGGCAGCCTGCACCGTGCGCGGAAAAACTGATGCGTTCGCGTTACAGCGCTTACGTGCTGGGACTAACGGATTATCTGGTGCAGACCACACTGCCTGCACAACAGAGCGGGCTGGACCGCGAAGCGATTGCCCAGTGGAGTGCGCAAAGCACCTGGCTGGGGCTTGAGGTGGAAAGCGCCGAGGTATTCGGCGGCAAGCCCGAACACGCCTTCGTGACCTTCACCGCGCGATGGCACGACGGCAACGGCGAGCACAGCCACAAGGAGCGTTCGTCATTCGTGCAGAACCAGGGCCGCTGGTACTTCATCGACTCCACCGTCCCCCTCAAGGCCGGCCGCAACGACGCCTGTCCTTGCGGCAGCGAGCAGAAGTTCAAGAAATGCTGCTCGGCGTATGTCGGTTAATTGATTGCTTATGTGACATCTGCGAGCGGACGCGGAGCGTCCTGGGCGGTATTGCCGCGCAGAGCTTGGGAACGATCATCATACGCAAGTCCGCCTCGACACTGATCGTGCCCATCGCTCCGCGTGGGCATGCCTCCCGTGACGCTCCGCGTCACAAATGGCACAGACTGTGGATTCAGTTAGCCGGGCGCATGGCTCAGGTCACCTTTGCGCCCTTACGGCGCGCTACTTTGAGGGACCAAAGTAGCCAAAGTCCTTCGCTCCGGTTCCGGCCCCGGCTTCGCCGCGGTTCCTTCGTCCTGACACTGATTCGGGGGTCGCTGCAAATGGGCCATCCATGGCCCAGTGCAGCTCAATCGGCATCCATGCCGATTGCCCCCCGAATCAGCGCCAGGACTCAGCCTTCACCCACGTCGCAATCGGCGGTGTCCGCACTATCGCGCAAAAAAGCACGGCAGTGCCGCTGTCTCACTGGATAGCCAGATGACTTGTGTATAACGATGAGCGCTGGAGCCTGGGGACGATCAGGGATCTCAAGCACACTGATCGTGCCGATGCTCCGCGTCGGCATGCATCCCGGGACGCTCCGCGTCCCTTACGCAGATCTCGCGGGACACAGTTCCCTCAAAACTCCAGCTGCGCCGAGAACGCCACGGTCCGTGGATCGCCCAGGTAGCTGCTGTTCAGCCAGTACTCCTTGTTGGCCAGGTTGCTGACGTTGACCCGCAAGGTCAGGTCGTTTTCCGAAACGCGCATGCGGTAGCGGGCACCGGCGTCGAAGGTGGTGAACGACGGCAGGTCGTTTTCGTTGCTTTGGTCTGTGTACTGCTTGCCGGTGTAGAACGCGCCACCGGTCACGGCCAGGCCCGGCACCCGATTGATGTCGTACTCGGCGTAGACCTTGGCCAGTTGCTTGGCGACGTTGGTCGGCGCATTACCTTCATCCGCCGCGACGCCGGTTTTCTTGATTTTCGGGTCCAGCAGCGTGAAGCCGCCCACCAGCGTCAGTTCCGGCATGACCTTGCCGGTCACGCTGAACTCCAGGCCGTTGTTTTCCTGTCGCCCATCCACCACGTAGATGTTCGAGGCAGTAGTGTAGCCGTTGGGCTTTTCGATGTTGAACAGCGCGAGGGTGAACAGGGTTTCGCCCAGTGTCGCCTTGGCACCGATCTCGTACTGCTCGCTGACTTCCGGCGCAAACGCCTGACCCGCATTGGCCGTGCCGCTCGGCGCGATACCACCCGACTGCAGCCCTTCGATGTACGTTGCGTAGGTGGTCAGCCAGGGCACCGGCTTGTAGACCAGCGAGATGTTGGGCGAGGTCTTGCTCTCGTTGTACGTCGTTTCGGTTTCCGCCGAGCCAAAGGCTCTGGCGTAGACGAACTCGTTGGCATAGGTCTTGATCTGAGTGTGGGTCACGCCGAGGATCGTCGACCACTGCTCGTTGAAGGTGATGACGTCACCGATCAGGAAGTTATTGCTCTCGGTGCTGTTGGCCAGCCGCTGATTGCCATGACCGATGGAATAAGCCGGTTTTCCGACCTGCGGCGTCTGGTCGAACGGGATGGTGCCCACCGGCGAGGTGTACTGCGGGCCAGGCTGGGCGGACGTGTACGGGATGTGGTCTTCATACTGTTTCTGACGGGATGTGTTGCCCTGATAGCCCATCGTGACCTTATGCTCAAGGAAACCGGTATCGAACGCCGCGTCGAGAAACAGCGAGCCGGTCTTCTCTTCGGTGTCGATAGGCGCGAAGGCGTAGAGCGGCTGCGAATACAGCCCCGCGCTGTAGACCGTAGGGCCGGTGTAGGTGTTTTCGCTGGTGTACTGCTGAGCAGCGAAAGCAGCGCGCAGCGTGAAGGTGTCATCCAGACGCCATTTGGCCCGCACGCCCGCCTTGTCCGACTCATAGTCTGAAAACGACCACTTCTGGCTGTACAACGTGTCGTTGTCCAGCGACGCAGCGCTCGGACGAAGAGACTGGTCGCCGAAAAACCAGTAGCTGGTCAGGCCGCGAATCTGGGTCTTCTTGTGCGACGCGTCAAACTGCACCAGCAGATCGTCGGAGACGTTCCAGTCCAGTGCCAGCGAGATCATTTCCCGGCGACGCTTGTTCAGGTCGACGGCGGTCTCGCCATCCTGAGTCAGCACGTTGAGGCGATAGGCGAACTGGCCTTCGCTGTCGATCGGACCACCGAAGTCGCCGTGCAGGTAGTAATTGTCGCCACCGGCATTGCCCAGCGTCACGCTGTTATAGCGCTGATAGGTCGGGCGCTTGATCACATAGTTGACCAGACCACCGGGCGACGCCGGACCATAAAGGAAGCCGGTCAGGCCGGTGATGACTTCCAGTTGGTCCATTTCTTCCAGATAGTTGCTGCCGTCCGCGCCGTTGGTAAAGCGCAGACCGTCGTTGGCTATGTTCAGGCTGCCCGCGCTGCTGAAGCCACGGATATTGACCGCACTGGCGTAACCCGCGCTGGTCGGGGAGTACATCTGGGTGAACGGGTTGTGCTTGATGACATCGTCCAGCGACGTCGCCTGAATGTTCTTCAGCAGGGCCTGCGGCGTCACGCTGATGGAATACGGCGCATCCTGAAGCTTCATGCCGCCCAACGCACCGACGCTGCTGACGTTCTCGCTGCGATAACCGGCCGCTTCTGAACCTTCGGCAGCCGAAGCGCGCGCATTGATGGTCACATCCGACAGGCTCAGCGTGCCCCCTTCCATTGCCATCAGGGTGTAGGTTCCGGCAGCGCTCTGCACCAGTTGCAGGCCGCTGCCGCGCAACGCTTCACGCAAGGCACCGGTTGCATCGAACTGGCCCTTGACCGGAGCGCTGGATTTTCCGGCAGCCAGCGCAGGATCGAGGCTAAGCGCCAGACCGCTCTGACTGGCGATCTGGTTCAAGGTGGTCGCCAGAGGCGCGGCCGGCAGGTCGTAGGACTGAACGCTGGCAGCCTGTTGCGCGGCCATCAGCAAGGGGCTGGCCAACGGTGCACAGACAGCAATGGCCATCGCCAACATGCTGGGGCGCAAAAGGGTGTCTAACGAACGGGACATCGGGCAACTCCTGGCTGGAATATTCTCAATGCCTGTTAGCCGGGCGAAACGCCGAAAGTGACAGGGCTGATTGAAAACAATTCCGTTTCAGGGCATCGACCCGATGGCCGAAGACTGAAGTCGCGTGGCTGCGTCAGTCCAGTTTCAGGTGCGAGGTGTCCGGCGCGACGCGGGTAGCGACGCGTGGGACCTGTCCCATGTCGCTGCCCACTGGCGCAACGCTGAGCCGGGACAGGTCCAGTTGCGGGACGACCGGCGCAGGTTTCGGGTCCTGCATGTCGCTGCCCGCCTCGGCCACGGAATAGTCCGGCGCATCGACATCGGAGAACGCGGCCATGTAGGCGTCTCGCGGCTTGATCTGCAGACGACCGGGGCGCACTGGCGTCTTGCGCAGCCAGGTAGGCTCGTCGGGCGGACGGGCCAGTTCGACCTCTTCCATCTCTTGCGCCTCGGCAGCCGGCACCGTTTCCAACGGCTGCGCAGCTTGCTCCGGTTGCGGCACAGGGGGTTTCATCATGACAACCCTGGCGACAGCGCCCGCGCGCTCCAGCGTTGCGCGGTATTTCTCGGCGGTTTGCTCATCCAGGTTGTTTTTGAGGACCAATCGTCGCCCCGAAAACAATAACTCCAGACGCGACTCATCCGCCTGAAACAGCTTTCCCAGGTTGGCTTTGACCCTCTCAAGCTGGGCACCTTCGACCAATCGGCCGTCGAAGACGATCTCAAAACGACTCATTCGGTATACCCGTCAGCACGTGAACAAAGTATGGCGCAGCCCCGAACATCGGAACAAGCAGGTTACCCCTGCCCGTCAAGTTGCTAAACTCGGGCCACTTACGGAGCAAGCTCATGTTTTCTCAGGCGCACATTACAAGAACGCTAAGCCTTGCGCTGCTCATGCTTGGGCTCACAGGATGCTCGGTCTGGAGTTTTGACAGCTTTCAGGACCCGGAAGTGCATTTGCTGAAAGTTCAGGTCGTCAAGGCCAGGCTGACACAGCAGGATTTCAAGCTGCATTTCGAGATCGATAACCCCAACGACTCGCGTGTCCTGGTTCGGGCAATTCAGTACAAAATAAGTCTCAATGATGTGGTGCTGGTCGACGACAGGTCCAACGACTGGTTTTTTGTCGATGCCCACAGCCGCAGGACCTTTGTGGTGCCTATCCGTACCAACCTCTGGCGGCACGCGAAGTACCTTGCCCAGTTGCTGAAAAAGCCCGACGAGAGCATTCACTATCGGCTCGAAGGCAAGCTCAAGACGGGCCTGCTGTTCAGGAACACCGTTCGAATAGGCCGCTCGGGTGATGTCGCGCCTGAAGCGTTGATCCACAGGCGCTGATACCTCTGGCTAGCCTCCCAGCCGTCCCTTGACCAGTTCCATCAGAAACTTCCAGATGTCTGCCGCCCACAGTGCGCGATTGATGGCCGCGATCAGCGAGCCCCCGAACGAACCCAGCAGAAAGCCCACACCGGTGATGTTGCGAGGCTCATCCACCCCCAGGTAATTGCTGGCGATGCCGGTCAGGAACACTGCGCAGGCAACACCTGTGATCAAAAACACCAGCCAGCCGCGCACGTCGATGAGACTCGCCTTGTGCCACCAGCCGGAAATGATGGCGCCGACAAGGCCAGCCACCAGCCATTCGAATCTGTCTACCAAGCCATTCAAGAGCTCCATGAGCCTGACTCCGTACAAAAGATGATGAGATTCACGCACTGCCGAGTTTCAGGATTGAGACTAAATTTAAGCATACTTAAATAAATCATCAAGCTTGCTGAACATAAAGCGTTTGAAGCGGGACCTGTCTGGTAATTTCCCGAGAACGCTGCGGCAGACGCAGAGTGCTCAGGGCGCAAATGATAGGCGCAGCCTGGGACCGATCGAGCTCAGCCCCGTTCAGATGGGCGCATTAGGCCACCTTCAACCGTCGATATAGCGCTTCCAGCCAATCCACACCGAGCCGTCTTCCCGGCGATCGACTTGAATGCCGTCGGTTTCTTCTATTTCCTGGAGCACGGTGTCCCAGATCTCGGAAGGCTCGCCATCAAGTCGGGTGACGGTGATGAACTGGACCTTCTGCACATCCGGCGACGCCACCATGCGCTGAATGCGTCTTCCGATCTGCTCGTAGGAAAAGGACACGTTTGTTGGTGAATACAGATCGCTAGCCATGACAACCTCCTTGGCATAACTGTATTTATGTACAGTATTCCAGCCGTAGGAAGTCGGCAAGGTGCAAGTAGGAAAAGTATCGACGCGGCGTTGGCTGGAAAACACTCGCCAGCCTTGCCGGACAAGGCTCAGAGCCTGCCGGTCATCCGCACCGCCACGCCGATTATGCGACAGTCGGCACCGCACTCGATCATTCGATAGGCAGGGTTCAACGGTTTGAGATAGCGAACGCCGCCGTCTTCGACCAGTTTCTTGAACGTGGCCTCATTACTGGCCGGCAACTTGGCGATGACCAGCTTGCCTGGCTGCACATCGGCTTCGGTGTCCACGAGGATCATCATCCCCTCAGGCACGCTGACACCGGTTGGCGCAGTCATGGAATCACCTTTGACCTCCAGCCAGAACGCCGGTCCCTTGGAGTCGTAGTCGGAAATCTCATAGCGGTCGGAAAAACCTTCCGGGTACGGCTCGACGGCCTCTTCCCACGAGCCCGCCGAGACCCAGCTGATCACCGGATAGCGGAAGGACATCTTCGGCTGATCGATCAACGCGACGTTGGCGTCATGGGGCGAATCGCGCTCCGGACCTTCACCAATCGCCAGCCATTCGGCGCGAAAGCCTGTGGCCCTGGCCAGCGCGTAGAGATTTTCAGGGCGCAGGCTCTTGCTCTCGCCACTCACCCACTGCGTGACGGCCGAATTGGCCACGCCACACGCGGCGGCAATTTCACCCTTCTTCTTGCCGCTCAGGGCGATGGCTCGGGCGATACGTTCGTGTCTGTTCATAAGCTCTGCCTCACACCGCTTGAGGAAATAAAAGCGAACGTTTGACGCCGCAAATGTAAGCATGCTTAAAAAACACAACTATTTCCAGAAAAAAACACGGCGATACAGCCAGCGACCATTTGCGGGATAATGCGCGTCGATTTAATTGCGGAGTAAACCCGATGAACCAGCAAGCCCATGTTCATGGTCCTGATTGCAACCACGATCATGATCATCACGACCACCAGCACGGCCACGTCCATGGCCCGAACTGCGGTCACGCCCATCAGGAGCCAGTGCGTAACACGTTGAAAGACGTAGGTCGCAACGATCCTTGCCCATGCGGCAGCGACAAGAAATTCAAGAAATGCCACGGCGCATAACACGCCGGTTTTTCTGCCAACGGCCTGCCTTGCAGGCCGTTTTCATATGTACGGGGTGCCAGCGAAAGCGTAAAACGAAGGATCACGATCACCCACAAGGAGCGCTCAATGATCGACCTGCACTACTGGACCACGCCCAACGGCCACAAAATCAGCCTGTTTCTGGAAGAGTCCGGCCTGGCTTATAAAGTGTTTCCGGTGAACATTGGCAAGAACGAGCAGTTCGAGCCCGACTTCCTGAAAATCTCCCCCAACAATCGCATCCCGGCCATTGTCGATCACGACCCGGCTGACGGCGGCGCGCCGCTGAGCCTTTTCGAGTCAGGCGCCATTCTGCTGTACCTGGCCGAAAAGACCGGACGCTTCATTCCGAGCGATCTGCGTGGCCGCCAGGAAGTCTCGCAATGGCTGTTCTGGCAGATGGGCGGACTGGGGCCGATGGCTGGACAGAATCATCACTTCAATCGCTTCGCCAAAGAGAAGATCCCCTACGCCATCGAGCGCTACGTCAACGAAACCGCCCGCCTCTATGGCGTGCTGGACAAGCGTCTGGCTGACCGTGACTTCGTGGCGGGCAGCGACTACAGCATCGCGGACATGGCGATCTACCCGTGGATCGTGCCGCACACCTACCAACAGCAGGACCTGAACGACTTCCCGCACCTCAAGCGCTGGTTTGAAGGCATCGCCAATCGTGATGCGACAAAACGGGCTTACGCGCTGGCCGAACGGATCAATCCTTCCAAGGCCTGATGCCCTGCGAGCGTGCCACCGGCGAGGCTGGCACGCGGTTCTTTGTAAAATCCTGAAATAACTCGCCCCGCCTGCTTGCGTGCCGGCTGACGGCTCACTAACGTAGCGGCTTTTGTACATATCCCCTCCAGGAGCTTGCCCATGGCCTCGCCAGCCTTTCTACATTTTCTGCCTCGTTTTGGCGCTACCGCCGCTGCGGTGAGTTTCCTGAGCCTGGCGGGTTGCCAGTTGGGCGGTGGTGATAACGACACGCTGCTCCCTGCCTCCGGGACTTTCGCGCTCAAAGGCCTGGCGCAGAATGTATCGGTGCGGCGCAACAGCATGGGCATGCCGCTGATTGAAAGCAGCACTTACCACGACGCGCTTTTTACGCTGGGCTATGTGCATGCTGGCGACCGCATCAGCCAGATGCTCGGCATGCGCCTGTTGGCGCAGGGCCGTCTGTCGGAAATGGCGGGGCCTGACGCGCTGGAAGTGGACCGCCTGATGCGGTCGGTCAACCTGAAGCAGAACGCGAGCGATCTTTATAATGCATCGTCGCCACGCCTCAAGCGTTTCTTCGACGTTTATGCACGCGGCGTGAACGCCTATCTGTTCCGCTACCGCGACAAGCTCCCGGCCGACGTCGCCAACTCGGGCTACAAGCCTGAGTACTGGAAACCCGAAGACTCGGCGCTGATTTTCGCCCTGCTCAACTTCAGCCAGTCGGTGAACCTGCAGGAAGAGCTGTCCGGGCTGGTACTGGCGCAGAAAGTCGGGGCTGACAAACTGGCCTGGCTGCTGCCCACCTATCCCGATGAAGAGCTGCCGTTCGCCGAGGCTGACAAGCTCAAGGGCCTGAACCTCAACAATCAGGTCAATGACCTGAGCGACCTGAACAAGGTTGCCCTGCAACTCTCCGACCTGAACATGCTGGGCGTCGCTGCATCGAGCAACTGGGCCATCGCGCCGCAGCGCAGCCGCAGTGGCAAAAGCCTGTTGGCCAGCGACATGCAGTTTCCGGGTGGTTTGAACTCAGCCTGGAGCTTTGTGCAGATCCGTGCGCCGAAATATCAGGTGTCCGGCGTCTCCATCGCAGGCCTGCCGCTGGTGCTCAGCGGCTTCAACGGCAAGTTGGCGTGGAGCATGAGCAACGTCAAAGGCGACAATCAGGACCTGTTCCTGGAAAAGATCAAGCGTGAAGGCAATCGTGTGTCCTACATGGCCGATGGCAAATGGGTGCCCGCCATCGCCCACGATGAGACTTTTCTGGTCAAAGGCAACCGCGCCGTTCGCGAAACGGTTTATGCGACCCGTCACGGCGCATTGCTCAACGCCAGCGCCACACCGCCCGGCAATGGCCTGAGCCTGGCGCTGCAAACGCCGAGCTTCAAGGACGACAAGACGCTGGACGCCTTCTTCGATCTGTCCCGCGCGCCGAACGTAGAGAAAGCGTTCGACACCAGCCGCGAGATTCGGGCGATCACCCTGAACATGGTGTTTGCCGACGCCTCCAACATCGGCTGGCAGGTCACCGGGCGTTTCCCGAACCGTCGTGAAGGCCAGGGACTGCTGCCTTCGCCGGGCTGGGAAGGCAAGTACGACTGGGACGGTTTCGCCGATTCGATGCTGCATCCTTACGACCAAGATCCTCGTCAGGGCTGGATCGCCACAGCCAACCAGCGCACGATCCCGAAAGGCTACGGCATGCAGCTTTCCAATTCGTGGGGCAACCCCGAGCGCGCCGAGCGGATCGCCGAACTGGCCAACGGCGGCAAACAGGACCTGCGTAGCACCGTCGCCATGCAGTACGACCAGACCACGACGTTCGCCGCCAAGCTCAAGACGATGTTCGAAGCGCCGGGCATGAGCAAACCGTTGAAACAGGCCATCGACGCACTCCCCGAGGCCGATCGCAACAAGGCACGCGAGGCGTATACGCGCTTGATGGCGTTCGACGGCAAGCTGAGCGCCACCTCGGCTGATGCTGCGCTGTACGAGCTGTTCCTGCAGGAAAGCGCCAAACAGATTTTCCTGGATGAACTGGGTCCTGAAACCAGCCCGGCGTGGCAGGCACTGGTCGCCAACGCGGGCTCCTCTTACTCGCCGCAGGCCGATCACCTGCTGGGCCGTGACGACAGCCCTTATTGGGACGACGTCAAAACCCCGCAGAAAGAAGACAAGCCCGCGATTCTGGCGCGCAGTCTGGCAGCGGCAGTCACCAGCGGCGACAGCCTGTTGGGCAGCGACCACAAGGCCTGGCAATGGGGCAAACTGCATCGTGACAACTGGACCGCGAGTAATCCGCTGGTCAAGCAGATGGGCGGTGTCGAGTACAACCGCAGCGCCGTTCCGGCAGGCGGCGACCACACGACCATCAACGTGTCCGGCTACGAATGGGGCAAAGGCTTCGATGCGCGCATGGCACCAGGAT
This sequence comes from Pseudomonas viridiflava, assembly GCF_900184295.1. Classification (NCBI taxonomy): domain Bacteria; kingdom Pseudomonadati; phylum Pseudomonadota; class Gammaproteobacteria; order Pseudomonadales; family Pseudomonadaceae; genus Pseudomonas; species Pseudomonas viridiflava. Next base: position 1,453,376 of record NZ_LT855380.1, on the reverse strand, counting down.
TGCGCATGATCGTGGACTTCAGCCTGGTAGAACCCATGACGGGCCTGATCAGCACCGGCCAGTCCGGCAACCCGGCCAGCCCGTACTACGCCAACAGCATCGAGCCCTGGCTCAAGGCGCAGTACATGTCGATACCGCTGCAGCAGTCGAACTATGAAAAGGGTTACGGCAAGCAGCGTCTGACACTGACGCCCGGCAAGTAACGCCCTCAAACTGATCGTAAGCCGGGACGCGGAGCGTCCCGGGATTCATTCCCACGCGGAGCGATGGGCACGATTAGTGTTGAGGCGAACTTGTGTATCAGTGCGCCCCAAAACTCCACGAACTTCCCGCCCTGCCCCGGCTCATAGCTAACAAGCCCATCCATACGGTTGTCCCATGGATCTTGTCGTAGCGCGCCCCGAAGGTTTGTATTGTCCACCCGGTGATTTCTATATAGATCCCTGGCGCCCGGTCGAACGGGCGGTCATCACGCATGCGCACGGCGACCATGCCCGTACCGGTAACGAGCGTTACCTGTCGGCCGCCAGTGGCGAGGGGATTCTGCGTTCGCGTCTGGGTCAGGACATCAATCTGCAAACCCTCGAATACGGCGAGCAGATCACCCATCACGGCGTGAAGCTCAGCCTGCATCCGGCCGGTCATGTGCTGGGCTCGGCGCAGGTGCGGCTGGAATACGAGGGCGAAGTCTGGGTTGCCTCCGGCGACTACAAGGTCGAGCCCGATGGCACGTGCGCAGCCTTTGAACCAGTGCGTTGCCACACTTTCATCACGGAATCGACCTTTGGCCTGCCGATCTATCGATGGGCACCTCAATCGCAGATTTTCGAAGGGATCAACGAATGGTGGCGCGCCAATGCCGAGCAGGGCAAGGCGAGCGTGCTGTTCGCCTACTCCTTCGGCAAGGCGCAACGCATCCTGCACGGCATCGACTCCAGCATCGGCCCGATTCTGGTGCACGGCGCGGTCGAACCGTTGAACCGGGTGTACCGCGAGGGCGGCATTCGAATCCCGGAAACCCAATACGCAGGTGATTTCAAGAAGACCGACCCCGCGCTGCGCCAGGCACTGATTCTCGCGCCACCGTCGGCAGGCGGGAGCAGTTGGATGAAGCGCTTCGGCGAGTACAGCGACGCGTTCGCCAGCGGCTGGATGATGCTGCGCGGTACACGACGTCGGCGCGGCGTGGATCGGGGCTTCGTGCTGTCCGATCACGCCGACTGGCCCGGCCTTTTGTGGGCCATCGAACAGACCGGCGCGGAACGGGTGATGGTCACCCACGGTTCGGTCGGCGTACTGGTGCGTTACCTGCGCGAACTGGGGCTTGACGCGCAAGGCTTCACCACCGAATACGGCGATGAGGAAGACTCAAACACCTCTGCGCAAGCAGAGCCGGAGAGCACAGGCGAGGCTCAGTCATGAAAGCCTTTGCCGAGCTATATACACGGCTGGACGCCACCACTTCGAGCAATGCCAAGCTCGCGGCCATGCGCGAGTATTTCGAACAGGCCGAACCACAGGACGCGGCCTGGGCCGTTTACTTCCTGTCCGGCGGACGCCCCCGGCAGCTGGTGCCAACCCGCATCCTGCGCGAACAGGCCATGACGCTGGGCAATCTGCCGGAATGGCTGTTCGAGGAAAGCTATCAGGCCGTAGGTGATCTGGCGGAAACCCTGTCACTGCTGCTGCCACAGGCCGAGCACAGCAACGACGAAGGCCTGGCGCTCTGGATGGAAGAAAAGCTACTGCCCCTGCGCGGCCTGCCGCCTGAAGAACTGGCCGAGCGCTTGCCTGCGTTCTGGTCGCAACTGGATCGCAGCAGCCTGATGGTCTGCATCAAACTGATCACCGGCAGCTTCCGGGTGGGCGTCTCGAAACTGCTGGTCACACGCGCCCTCGCCGCGCTGGCAGACATTGACAGCAAGCGGGTCGCGCAACGTCTGGTGGGTTACACCGACCTGTCACACCGGCCGAGCGCCGAGGGTTATCTGAAACTGATCGCCGCCGAATCGGAAGATGAGCACGCACAGCGTGGCGGTCAGCCCTACCCGTTCTTTCTCGCCCACTCGCTGCAGCAGCCTGCCGACCAGTTCGAAGAACTGCTGGGCCCGGCCGAGCACTGGCAGGTGGAATGGAAGTGGGATGGCATTCGGGCGCAGCTCGTCAAACGCGACGGACGACTGTGGATCTGGTCGCGCGGCGAAGAACTGGTCACCGATCGCTTCCCCGAGCTGCACAGCCTGGTTCAGTGCCTGCCGGACGGCACCGTGATTGACGGCGAAATCGTGGTCTGGAAAGCCCCGCAAGCCGCACCTGACAGCGAAGCGGAATTTGCGCTGGACAGCGATGCGTCGCAGGCCAGCCCCTCGGTTCAACCGTTCGCCTTGCTGCAACAGCGCATTGGCCGCAAGACACTGGGCAAAAAGATTCTCGCCGATGTGCCGGTCGTGATCCTGGCCTACGACCTGCTCGAGTGGGAAGGCCACGACTGGCGCAGCCGTCCGCAACATGAGCGCCGCGCGCAACTGGAAATCCTGATCGGCGAGGCTCGCAGCGATGTGCTCCTGCCCTCTCCGGTACTGACCGGCAAGGACTGGCTGGACCTGGCCGACCAGCGCGAAGCCTCCCGCAGCCTGGGTGTCGAGGGCATGATGCTCAAGGCGCGTGATTCGCTGTATGGCGTCGGGCGCACCAAAGACATGGGCGTGTGGTGGAAATGGAAGGTCGATCCGTTCAGCGTGGATGCGGTGCTGATTTATGCACAACGCGGCCACGGACGGCGTGCCAGTCTGTACAGCGATTACACCTTCGCGGTGTGGGACGGCCCGCCTGAGTCGAGCGAGCGCACGCTGGTGCCGTTCGCCAAAGCCTACTCCGGGCTGACCGATGAAGAGATGCGCAAGGTGGACGCCATCGTGCGCAAGACCACGGTCGAGAAATTCGGCCCGGTCAGCAGCGTGACCCCGACGCTGGTGTTCGAATTGGGCTTTGAGGGCATCGCCCTGTCCAAGCGGCACAAGAGCGGGATTGCCGTGCGTTTCCCGCGAATGCTGCGCTGGCGGCAAGACAAACCGGTTGCTGAGGCAGACAGTCTGGCCACATTGCAGGACCTGTTGAGCTGACGCACCTCAAGGGTGCGCTCGAAATGCAGCGCACCAAATATGATCATTCCTACCCACTCTGTCGCCGCTCGTGCGGCCGGTTCGTTACGAATCTGCTTCACCCGTCCGGCATTCAGCGACTCGCTTCCTATAAAACCGACCTTCCCGCAGACCTCAGCCGCGATGAGCAGGCAGAACGCCATGCATTTATATGAAATAGCGACAACCGCTTACACTTCAAACGCACGTTCGTCTCTCTGGTTCGGAAATTGCTACTTTTAGAACATCTGGCCTACGCCGGTAGCAACAAGCCTCGCGTGTTCCCAACACCCCCATCAGGTTTTAAGGACTGAATAATGAAAAAAGCATGGCTGACCCTTTCCGCACTGGCTTTGTGCCTGGCCGCTGGTAACACAATGGCCAAGGAGTACAAGGAACTGCGCTTTGGCGTCGATCCTTCTTACGCACCGTTCGAATCCAAAGCCGCCGACGGCAGCCTGGTGGGCTTCGATATCGACCTGGGCAACGCCATCTGCAAAGAGCTGAAAGTGACGTGCAAGTGGGTCGAAAGCGATTTCGACGGCATGATCCCTGGCCTCAAGGCTCGCAAGTTCGACGGCGTGATCTCGTCCATGACCGTGACCCCTGCTCGCGAGAAAGTCATCGACTTCTCCAACGAACTGTTCTCCGGCCCGACCTCGCTGGTGTTCAAGAAAGGTGCAGGCCTGACGGCTGATCCAGCCAGTCTGAAAGGCAAGACCGTAGGCTACGAGCAAGGCACCATCCAGGAAGCCTACGCCAAGGCCGTACTCGACAAGGCTGGCGTGAAAACCCAGGCCTACGCCAACCAGGATCAGGTTTACGCTGACCTGACCTCCGGCCGTCTGGACGCCTCCATCCAGGACATGCTGCAGGCGGAACTGGGCTTTCTGAAGTCGCCAGCCGGCGCCGACTATGAAGTCAGCAAGCCAATCGACAGCGAACTGCTGCCAGCCAAGACTGCCGTCGGCATCGCCAAAGGCAACAAAGAGCTGAAAGCACTGCTCGATAAAGGCATCAAAGCCCTGCACGATGACGGCACCTACGCCGAAATCCAGAAGAAGCACTTCGGCGACCTGAATCTGTACAGCGGTAAATAACACCCCGACGCCCATCGATTTCGGCGATGATTCGCCGCCCCTTCGATGGGCGTTTCTGTTCGTGACCGCTCAAGGCTTTATCCATGCTCGACTCACTGATGCACACCCTCGGACTTTCGGCTTTCAGCCTGAAGGGCTTCGGCCCTCTGTTGCTGCAAGGCACATGGATGACCATCAAACTTTCGGTACTGTCCCTGTTTCTGAGCATCGTGCTCGGGCTGATCGGGGCCAGCGCCAAACTGTCGAGCTCAGCGCTGCTGCGCGTGCCGGCACAGGTCTACACCACCTTGATTCGCGGCGTCCCGGATCTGGTGTTGATGCTGCTGATTTTCTACAGCCTGCAAACCTGGCTGACCAGCCTGACCGATGCGATGGAATGGGAATACATCGAGATCAACCCGTTCAGCGCGGGCGTCATCACGCTGGGTTTCATTTATGGTGCGTATTTCACCGAGACCTTCCGGGGCGCGATTCTGTCCGTGCCACGGGGTCAGATCGAAGCGGCCACCGCCTACGGCCTCAAACGCGGCCAGCGGTTTCGCTATGTGGTGTTTCCGCAAATGATGCGTTATGCCCTGCCGGGTATCGGCAACAACTGGCAAGTGCTGCTCAAGGCGACCGCGCTGGTGTCGATCATCGGCCTCGCCGATCTGGTCAAGGCCTCGCAGGACGCAGGCAAGAGCACCTATCAACTGTTCTACTTTCTGGTGTTGGCGGCGCTGATCTACCTGGCAATCACCAGTGCATCGAACTTTGCCTTGCGCTGGGCTGAACGGCATTACGCCGCAGGCAGCCGGGAGGCGCAGCGATGATCGAGTTACTTCAGGAATACTGGAAACCCTTCCTTTATACAGACGGCGTGAACGTGACCGGCCTGGCCATGACCATGTGGCTGCTCAGCGCGTCCATTGCCATCGGTTTCTGCCTGTCGATTCCGCTGTCCATCGCCCGCGTGTCGAAGAACCGCTGGGTCCGCTGGCCGGTGCAGTTCTACACCTACCTGTTTCGCGGCACCCCGCTCTATATACAGTTGCTGATCTGCTACACCGGCATTTACAGCATTGCAGCAGTGCGTGAGCAGCCGTTGCTGGATGCGTTCTTTCGCGACGCGATGAACTGCACCATCCTGGCGTTCACGCTGAACACCTGCGCGTACACCACCGAGATTTTTGCCGGTGCGATCCGCAGCATGGCCCACGGCGAGGTCGAAGCGGCCAAGGCTTATGGTTTGAGCGGCTGGAAGCTGTACGCCTATGTGATCATGCCGTCGGTGCTGCGCCGCTCGCTGCCTTATTACAGCAACGAAGTGATTCTGATGCTGCACTCGACCACCGTGGCCTTCACTGCCACGGTGCCGGACATTCTGAAAGTCGCACGGGATGCCAACTCGGCAACCTTCATGACTTTCCAGTCCTTCGGAATCGCTGCCGTCATGTACCTGACCGTCACCTTCATTCTGGTCGGGTTGTTCCGTCTTGCCGAACGTCGCTGGCTGGCCTTTCTCGGCCCCGCTCATTAATCAGGACAGAACCGATGCAGCATCACACCCATGACTTGCTGTCGCCGGTGCCCGGCACCGGGCGCTGCGTTCACAGTTTTCATTACGGGCCGCAGAACGGCGCGGGCAAGGTCTACATTCAGGCTTCACTGCACGCTGACGAACTGCCCGGCATGCTGGTCGCCTGGTACCTGAAGCAGCGTCTGGCCGAACTGGAAAACGCCGGTCGTCTGCTGGGCGAAATCGTCGTGGTGCCGGTGGCCAACCCCATCGGCCTGGAACAGGTGTTGATGGACACTCCACTGGGCCGCTATGAACTGGAGAGCGGACAGAATTTCAATCGCGGGTTCGTCGACCTCGGGCAGCATGTGGGTGACGAGATCGAAGCGCGGCTGACCCAGGACGCAATTCAGAACCGTACGCTGGCGCGCGACAGCCTGCGTGCAGCCCTCAACGCTCAGACTGCCACGACCCAGTTGCACTCACTGCGCCTGACGCTTCAGCGGCTGGCCTGCGACGCCGACATGGTGCTGGACCTGCACTGTGACTTCGAGTCGGTCGAGCACCTGTACACCACGCCCGAGGCCTGGCCGAAGGTCGAGCCGCTGTCGCGTTATCTCGGCGCGCAGGCCAGTCTGCTGGCCACCGACTCTGGCGGTCAGTCGTTCGACGAATGCTTCACGCTGGTCTGGTGGCAATTGCAGCAGCGCTTCGGCGAACGCTTTCCGATCCCGATGGGCAGCTTCTCGGTGACCCTTGAGTTGCGCGGGCAAGGCGACGTCAATCATTCACTGGCGAGCCGCGATTGCCAGGCGATCATCAATTACCTGATCGACTTCGGCCTGATCGACGGCGAACGGCAGATGCCGCCCGAACTGCTGTACCCCGCCACGCCTCTGGCTGCAGTCGAGCCGGTCGCGACACCGGTCGGCGGCTTGCTGGTGTTCTGTGCGATGCCGGGCGAGCACGTCGATGCAGGGCAACTGATCGCCGAAATCATCGACCCGATCAGCGACGCAGTGACCAGCATTCATGCGCTCAACGCCGGTCTGCTGTATGCGCGCTCGTTGCGCCGAATGGCCACCGCTGGCATGGTCATCGCCCATATCGCGGGCACGCAGGCCTACCGCAGCGGCTACCTACTTTCTCCTTGAGGACCTCTCATGTACAAACTGACCATCGATGGCCTGCACAAGCGCTATGGCGACAACGAGGTGCTCAAAGGCGTATCGCTCAAGGCCAGCAGCGGTGATGTGATCTGCCTGATCGGCGCCAGCGGTTCGGGCAAGAGCACGTTCCTGCGTTGTATCAACTTTCTGGAACAACCCAACGACGGCGCCATGAGTCTGGACGGCCAGCAGGTGCGCATGGTCAGCGACAAGGACGGCATGCGCGTTGCAGACCCGGACGAACTGCAGCGGATCCGCACCCGCCTGGCGATGGTGTTTCAGCACTTCAACCTGTGGGCGCACATGACCGTGCTGGAAAACATCACCATGGCGCCACGCCGGGTGCTGGGCGTGCCCAAGGCCGAAGCCGAAGCCCGCGCACGCAAATACCTGGACAAGGTTGGCCTGCCTGAGCGCGTGGCCGATCAGTATCCGGCGTTCCTGTCCGGCGGCCAGCAACAGCGCGTGGCGATTGCCCGTGCGCTGGCGATGGAACCGGAAATCATGCTGTTCGACGAACCGACCTCGGCGCTCGACCCGGAGCTGGTCGGTGAAGTGCTGAAGGTGATTCAGGGTCTGGCCGATGAAGGACGCACCATGATCCTGGTGACCCACGAAATGGGCTTCGCCCGCAAGGTCGCAAGCCAGGTGGTGTTTCTGCACCAGGGCCAGATCGAAGAGTCCGGTCACCCGGACGAAGTCTTGAACAACCCCAAGAGCGAACGGCTGCAGCAGTTCCTGAGCGGAAACCTGAAGTAAATGCGCAGGTGACGCGCTGCGATGCGATGATCGTTCCCACGCTCTCGTTATACACAAGTCCGCCTCAACACTGATCGTGCCCATCGCTTCGCGTGGGCATGCATCCCGTGACGCTCCGCGTCACAAATGGCACAGATTGCGGATTCAGTGAGCCGAGCGTATGACGTGGATAACGCCGGAGCTTGTCCACGCATCTGCGCCACATTCGAGAGCGGACGCGGAGCGTCCTGAGAGGCATTCCCACGCGGAGCGTAGGAACGATCAGCGTGATATCAAGCACGCCGATCATGCCCATGCCCATGCTTGTGCTCAGCGTTATGCCCGAGTCTTGCCGCCTCCCACGGGGTAGGCATTTAGTCAGACACTTTCGTTTTGGCCCCGTTTTGCGCGTCTTTCGGACTTGTGTATAACGATGAGTGCTCCGGGTGGTAACGCCGCTCAGGACGCTCCGCGTCCAGGTGCGCCACGCCATACATAACCGTTTAAAACTATTACCCTTTTCCCGCTGTCTCTGAACTATCGCCCTTCAGAGCATTTTCAACCGCATGAGCAGACCCAACGATTTCGCTCAGCGATGGTTTCGGGCCCGAGGCTGGAAGGCGTTCGCGTTTCAAAAGGAAGTCTGGGCAGCCGTGAAACAGGGCGAGTCCGGCCTGTTGCATGCCAGCACCGGCTCGGGCAAGACTTATGCGGTGTGGTTCGCAGCCCTTAACCGCTTTGCCACCACCAAAACCCCGCCCGAAGACAAACCCCGCAAGAAAAAGCCACCCGCCGCGCCATTGAGCGTCATGTGGATCACGCCTATGCGCGCCCTCGCCGCAGACACCGCACGCGCACTGGAAGCTCCGTTGGCCGAGCTGGACATCAACTGGTCTGTGGGCCTGCGCACTGGCGATACCAGCAGCAGCGAGCGAGCCCGGCAAGGACGTCGTCTGCCATCGGCACTGATTACCACGCCTGAAAGCCTGACCCTGCTGCTGACCCGCGCCGATGCCCAGCCGACGCTTTCCACGTTGCGCATGGTTGTCGTCGACGAGTGGCATGAACTCATCGGCAACAAGCGCGGCGTTCAGCTGCAACTGGCGCTCGCCCGTTTGCGCCAATGGAATCCGCAACTGATCGTGTGGGGCATTTCGGCCACGCTCGGTAATCAGCAGCACGCACAGGAGGTGTTGCTGGGCGAAGGCGGCGTCACGGTTCAAGGCAAAGTCGTCAAACAGCTGCAGGTCGATACGCTCCTGCCGCGTTCCATTGAACGCTTTCCGTGGGCCGGACACATGGGCCTGCGCATGCTGCCGCAGGTAGTTGCAGAAGTAGAGAAAAGCGCCAGTTGCCTGCTGTTCACCAACACTCGCGCACAGTCAGAAATCTGGTATCAGGCGTTGCTCGAAGCGCGCCCGGACTGGGCAGGACTGATCGCCCTGCATCATGGCTCATTGGCCCGCGAAGTACGCGACTGGGTAGAACGGGCATTGAAGGAAGGCTCGCTCAAGGCCGTGGTCTGCACCTCCAGTCTGGATCTGGGTGTGGATTTCCTGCCCGTGGAGCGCGTGCTGCAGATCGGTTCCCCCAAGGGCGTCGCACGTCTGATGCAACGTGCCGGTCGCTCGGGTCACGCACCTGGCCGCCCTTCACGCGTTACGCTGGTGCCGACCCACAGCCTTGAACTGGTGGAAGCGGCCGCCGCCCACGACGCCGTAGCGGCCCGCATGATCGAGCCAAGAGAGTCGCCTCACCAACCGTTGGATGTGCTGGTGCAGCATCTAGTCAGCGTGGCGCTGGGCGGAGGCTTTGTGCCGGATGAGCTGTTGGCGGAAGTGCGCACAGCCTGGGCGTACCGGGACCTGAGCGACGAACAGTGGCAATGGGCACTGGCCTTCGTTCGCAATGGCGGCCACTCACTCACCGCCTACCCCGACTACCGCCGCGCCGAGCCGGACGAACACGGCATCTGGCGCGTGCCCGATGCGCGACTCGCGCGTCGCCACCGGATGAGCGTCGGCACCATCGTCAGCGATGCCACAATCAACCTCAAATACTGGAAGAAAGGTGGCGGCGGCGGTTCGCTTGGCAGCGTCGAAGAAGGCTTCATCGCCCGCCTCAAGCCCGGCGATGGCTTTCTGTTCGCAGGTCGGCTGCTGGAGCTGGTCAGGGTCGAGAACATGACCGCCTACGTAAAACGCGCCACCGGCAAGAAAGCCGCCGTGCCGCGCTGGAATGGCGGGCGTATGCCGCTGTCCAGCGAGCTGGCGGACGCTGTGGTGGAGAAATTCGACGCTGCCGCGCATGGCCGTTTCGAAAGTCCCGAGATGCAGGCCGTCAAACCACTGCTGGAAGTGCAGCGCCAGTGGTCCGGATTGCCGCAACACGACACGCTGCTGGCCGAGACGCTCAAGTCCCGCGAGGGCTGGCATCTGTTTCTCTATCCGTTCGCCGGGCGCCATGTGCACCTGGGGCTGGCGAGCCTGCTGGCCTGGCGTCTGAGCCGACACCAGCCGCTGACGTTTTCGATAGCCGTCAATGATTACGGGCTGGAACTGCTGAGTGCCAGCGAGCTTGATTGGGCGCAGGTGCTCGATGACGATCTGTTTTCGGAAGTCGATCTGATGGCTGACATCATCGCCAGCCTCAACGCGGGCGAACTGGCGCTGAGACGCTTTCGGGAAATCGCTCGCATCTCGGGCCTGGTGTTTTCAGGCTATCCCGGCGCGGCCAAGAGCAACCGTCAATTGCAGGCCTCCAGCGGGCTGTTTTTCGAGGTCTTCAAACAGTACGACGCCGGCAACATGCTGCTGACTCAAGCGGAGCAGGAAGTGCTGCGCCAGGAGCTGGATCTGGTCCGGCTGGAAGAGACCCTGCGCCAGATCAACAGCCGCAGGCTCGATCTGCATACGATCAAGCGTGCCACCCCGCTGGCGTTTCCGTTGCTGGTGGAGCGCTTTCGCGAAAGCCTCAGCTCGGAAAAACTGGCCGACCGCATTGCTCGCATGGTGCGCGACCTCGAAAAAGCCGCAGGGCCGGAGCCTGAACGATGAAACCCTGCATGGCCATCACGCTGGCAGACGAGGAGTTATGGTTGCTGGCAGACAAGGCCATCTATTACCCGGCCGAACACGCCCTGCTGATCGCCGACGCCCACTTTGGCAAGGCAGCGGCCTACCGCAAACTGGGCCAGCCTGTGCCGCATGGCACGACCCAGGAGAACCTGCGACGTCTGGATCAATTACTGGATGAGTATCGCTGCGAGCACCTGATCTTTCTTGGCGATTTTCTGCACGCTCCCGAATCCCACGCGCTGAGTACGCTCAGTACGCTGCACGAGTGGAGAGAACGCAGGTCAGGACTGAAGATCACCTTGATCCGCGGCAACCACGACAAGCGCGCTGGAGATCCGCCATCCAGCCTGAACATCGATGTAGTACCGGAACCGCTGCTGCTCGGCCCGTTCGCCTTGCAGCATGAACCGGACCCGCATGCGACTCATCACGTTCTGGCCGGGCACGTTCACCCGGTCTACCGGTTGCACGGACGAGGGCGACAGAGCCTGCGGCTGGCGTGTTTCTACTTGGGCGAGCGAATCAGTCTGCTGCCAGCGTTCGGGGAGTTCACGGGCGGATTCAATATTCAGCCAGCCATCGGCACGACCATTTATGTGACCGGCGACGGCGCGATCTGGCGTGTGGCCTGAGACGAGTCAAATGGCTTGAAAATGAAAAACGCCCGCTGCCTGTCGAAAGGCAGCGGGCGTTCAGGAATCAGGCTACAGGGGCGGGTGGCGGCTCATCCGGCAAGGTAGGTTCACCGGGCTCCGCAGGTTGCGGGAACGGAGTATCAGGATCCGGTTGCCCCGGAACACCGCCTCCCACCATGTTCAATTCTGTATGAGCCATCAGAGACCAGGCCAGCAGGCCAATCTCGTTGAGCGGAGGAGATGTTTCCTGTTCAGAGGTTTTGAACGTTGTCTTCATAGGTCACTCCTGATCAATGGCCTTCGCCTACAACTGTAAACGAATGCATGTGAGGGAATAGAGTGCGAAAACGAACATTAATTCCATTCAAGGACAGGAAACAACCGCAAAATCAGGTCCGTGGCAGTGTGACGCCACGCTGGCCCTGATACTTGCCGCCACGGTCCTTGTAGGAAACCTCACACTCTTCGTCCGACTCCAGAAACAGCATCTGTGCCACGCCTTCGTTGGCGTAGATCTTCGCGGGCAACGTCGTGGTGTTGGAGAACTCCAGCGTCACGTGGCCTTCCCACTCAGGCTCGAGCGGCGTCACGTTGACGATAATCCCGCAGCGCGCGTAGGTGCTTTTTCCCAGACAGATGGTCAGGACGTTGCGCGGAATCCGGAAATATTCGACGGTGCGAGCCAGTGCGAACGAGTTGGGCGGAATGATGCAGACGTCACTCTTGATGTCGACAAAACTTTTTTCATCGAAGTTTTTCGGATCGACAGTGGCCGAATTGATGTTGGTGAAGACCTTGAATTCGTCGGCGCAACGCACATCGTAGCCGTAGCTCGACACACCAAAGGAGATCAGCCGGTTGGCACCTTCGCCACGCATCTGACGCTCGACGAAGGGCTCGATCATGCCGTGTTCCTGCGCCATGCGGCGAATCCACTTGTCCGATTTGATGCTCATGGCGATGTCCTGATTTGCGAGGTGAAAAAGATGTTGGGCATCTTACCGGGCCTGCGCCACGTGTTCAAAGGCAACATATGTATAGCTGGCGAGACCTGGGCCGCCGTTTCGAAGCGAATGGAAATAATCATCAATAGACCATTGGCACGTCCGACAAAAAGGGTTAAGGTGGCGTCACTGTGTTGCTTGTGTCACTGAGAATCTCTACACGATGTTGAATTTCGATCCAACCATCTCCATGAATTTTCCAGCTCTTTGCACTCAGTCTCGGCCAGGGCTCTTCCTACGCCGCAGTTAACTTTGTCCAAGGAGATATACTATGTCCAATCGCCAAACTGGTACCGTTAAGTGGTTCAACGATGAAAAAGGCTTCGGCTTCATCACTCCACAATCCGGTGACGACCTGTTCGTGCACTTCAAAGCTATCCAATCCGACGGCTTCAAAAGCCTGAAAGAAGGCCAACAGGTTTCTTTCATCGCTACCCGCGGTCAGAAAGGCATGCAAGCTGAAGAAGTTCAAGTTATCTAACTTGTACTGATTCGCTTAAAAACCCCGCCCTCAAAAGCGGGGTTTTTTATTGCCTGCGATTCGAGCAAAGGCTTGGCTGCCGACTTGAATGGGGCCGAACAGGCCGACCCACACTCGATATTTTCTTACCGATCAGTCGTCACTGACAGAGATCGTCGGCATCGCCGGACTGGCCGCTTCCTGCAGAACGATCCGCGCGCCGACATGGCGAGCCAATTCCTGATACACCATCGCAATCTGACTCTCCGGCTCGGCAATCGCTGTCGGCTTGCCACCATCGGCCTGCTCGCGAATCAACATCGACAGCGGCAATGAGGCCAGCAACTCGACGTCGTACTGCGACGCCAGCTTCTCTCCCCCACCCTCACCGAACAGATGCTCGGCGTGTCCGCAATTCGAGCAGATGTGCACTGCCATGTTTTCCACGACACCCAACACCGGAATATTGACCTTGCGGAACATCTCGACGCCCTTACGCGCATCCAGCAAGGCGAGATCCTGCGGCGTGGTAACGATGACGGCGCCAGCCACCGGGACTTTCTGCGCCAGCGTCAGCTGGATGTCACCGGTACCTGGCGGCATGTCGATAATCAGATAATCCAGGTCATTCCAGGCAGTCTGGGTAACGAGTTGCAGCAAGGCGCCCGAAACCATCGGACCGCGCCACACCATCGGCGTGTTGTCGTCTGTGAGGAACGCCATCGACATGACTTCGATACCGTGCGCCTCGATCGGCACGAACCATTTCTGGTCCTTGATCTTCGGCCGCGTACCTTCGGGGATACCGAACATCACGCCTTGGCTCGGGCCATAGATGTCCGCATCGAGAATGCCCACCCGCGCACCTTCGCGAGACAGCGCCAGCGCCAGGTTGGCTGCCGTGGTGGATTTACCGACACCGCCCTTGCCCGAGGCAACAGCCACAATATTCTTCACATTGGCCAGACCCGGGATCTGACTCTGCGCCTTGTGGGCGCTGATCACGGTATCGATTTCGACTTTCGCTGCCGAAACCCCGTCGATATTCTCGATCGCGGTCTTCAACACATGCGCCCAGCCGTTCTTGAACAGGTCAGCGGCATAGCCCAGCTCAAGCCGCAGGGTGACGTGTGATCCGTCGATGTCGATGGCCCGCACGCAACCAGCGCTGAGCGGGTCCTGATTCAGATAAGGGTCGGTGTACTGGCGAAGAATCGTCTCCACCGTCGCGCGATTGACAGCGCTCATGGGCTCGCTCCGAAAAAAGACTGACTAAAACAGGCGGCTATCCTACCTGTTCTGTCGTGTGCCGACATGGTTTCGCTGCACATCCGGGCGCATTCCCACAGCGGCACGAGGTGAAAAAAATTGCTCAGACCTTTATAGTGGCCGACCTCCGTTCCAATTCAAGTAGCCGAGCCCAATGTCCGAGCCACGCAAGATTCTCGTTACCAGCGCCCTGCCCTATGCCAATGGTTCCATCCACCTTGGCCACATGCTCGAGTACATCCAGACCGACATGTGGGTGCGGTTCCAGAAGCACCGCGGCAACCAGTGCACCTATGTTTGCGCAGACGATGCCCACGGCTCGGCAATCATGCTGCGCGCCGAAAAGGAAGGCATCACGCCTGAACAGCTGATCGCCAACGTCAAGGCCGAGCACAGCGCCGACTTCGCCGACTTCCTGGTGGATTTCGACAACTTCCACTCGACGCACTCGGACGAAAACCGCGAGCTGTCGAGCATGATCTACACCCGTCTGCGCGATGCCGGGCATATCGCAACGCGCTCGATCACGCAGTACTTCGATCCTGAAAAGAAGATGTTCCTGGCCGACCGCTTCATCAAGGGCACCTGTCCGAAATGTGGCACCGAAGACCAGTACGGCGACAATTGCGAAAAGTGCGGCGCCACCTATGCGCCCACCGACCTGAAAGACCCGAAATCGGCGATTTCCGGCGCGACGCCCGTGCTCAAGGATTCCAAGCACTTCTTCTTCGACCTGCCCGCCTTCGACGCCATGCTCAAGGGCTGGACACGCAGCGGAACACTGCAGGACGCCGTCGCCAACAAGATCGCCGAATGGCTGGACAGTGGCCTGCAACAGTGGGACATCTCCCGCGATGCGCCGTACTTCGGTTTCGAGATTCCTGACGAGCCGGGCAAATACTTCTATGTCTGGCTGGACGCACCGATCGGCTACATGGCCAGCTTCAAGAACCTGTGCGCACGCCGTCCGGATCTGGACTTCGATGCCTATTGGGCCAAGGACGCGACTACCGAGTTGTACCATTTCATCGGCAAGGACATCGTCAATTTCCACGCCCTGTTCTGGCCCGCCATGCTGGAAGGCGCAGGGCTGCGCAAGCCGACCGCCATCAATGTCCATGGCTACCTGACCGTCAATGGTCAGAAGATGTCCAAATCCCGTGGCACATTCATCAAGGCACGCACCTACCTTGATCACCTGTCCCCTGAGTACCTGCGCTATTACTACGCCTCGAAACTGGGCCGTGGCGTAGATGACCTGGACCTCAACCTGGAAGACTTCATCCAGAAGGTCAACTCGGACCTGATCGGCAAGGTCGTGAACATCGCCAGCCGTTGCGCCGGCTTCATTCACAAGGGCAATGCCGGTGTCATGGTGTCTGCCAATGCCGCGCCGGAACTGACCGACGCCTTCCTGGCTGCCGCGCCGAGCATCGCTGATGCTTACGAAGCCCGCGATTTCGCCCGCGCCATGCGCGAAACCATGGCCCTGGCCGACCGCGCCAATGCCTACATTGCCGAAAAGGCGCCCTGGGCGCTGGCCAAGCAGGAAGGCAAGCAGGACGAAGTGCAGGCCGTCTGCGCATTGGGCATCAACCTGTTCCGCCAGCTGGTGATCTTCCTAAAACCGGTGCTGCCGAAGCTGGCGGCCGACGCCGAGGCGTTCCTCAACGTCGCACCGCTGACCTGGGATGATCACAAGACACTGCTGGTCGACCATCAGCTCAATCCGTTCTCGGCCCTGATGACCCGGATCGATCCGGTCAAGGTGGAAGCCATGACAGCTGCATCCAAGGAAGATCTGACTGCGAGCGCGACTGATACAGCGCCCCAGGGTAACGGCGAACTGGCCAAGGATCCTCTTTGCGCGGAAATCGATTTCGATGCATTCGCGGCAGTGGACCTTCGCGTCGCATTAATCCTCAAGGCCGAACACGTGGAAGGCGCGAACAAACTGCTGCGTCTGACACTCGATATCGGTGACGAGCAGCGCAATGTGTTCTCCGGCATCAAGAGCGCTTACCCGAACCCGAGCGAGCTGGAAGGTCGCCTGACCATGATGATCGCCAACCTCAAGCCCCGCAAAATGCGCTTCGGCATTTCGGAAGGCATGGTGATGGCGGCAGGTCCCGGCGGCGAAGAAATCTACCTGCTCAGCCCGGACAGCGGCGCCAAGCCCGGCCAGCGCATCAAGTAACACCCCGCAAAGCCCGGTATCCGCTGATCGTTTACGGATGCCGGGCTTTTGCATATCCGCAAGAATGATCTCCTGACCTCTACTCGCTACAGTCTGGTCCTATCGGCAAGCGCATGAACCTGATCCAGCACATTGACGCCCTTCTTCCGCAGACACAGTGCGGCAAGTGCGGGCACCCCGGTTGCAAGCCTTATGCGCAGGGCATCGCCAGTGGCGAAGCAATCAATAAATGCCCACCCGGTGGTGATGAGACCATTGCTCATCTGGCCAGCCTGCTGGCGGTTCCGGTTTTGCCGCTGGACACCGAACGCGGATCGGCACCTGCCCAGGTCGCCTTCATTCGCGAAGCCGAATGCATTGGCTGCACGAAATGCATTCAGGCCTGCCCGGTCGACGCGATTGTCGGAGCCGCCAAACTGATGCACACGGTGATCGTCGACGAGTGCACAGGCTGCGATTTGTGCGTGGCGCCCTGCCCCGTAGACTGCATTGACATGCATCCATTGCCTTTGGCGCAGATCATCCCCATGGATGTCATTCCGATTGTGGGCGACGTGACGCTTGATGCGCAGCAGCAACAGGCTCGTTTGCGCAAGCGTGATCACGCTCGCCAGCGATTTGAATCGCGCAATGCCCGGTTGCAACGCGAACAGGAGCGACGTCATGCAGAGCGGATGGCGAGGTCGCAAAAGTCGGCATCAGGATCAGAGGCATCAGCAGTTGCCCTGCAACGGGTGCAGACCGCCAAAACGGGCACAGGCGATGAAACACTCAAAAGGGCACGAGCCGCCGTTGCTATGAGCCGGGCGCAATTGAACAAATCCCTCAAAGCCTTCGGTCACCCACCTGTCGCCGAACAGGCTGCACGTCTGGTGGTGTTACAGCAGGAGTACGAAGCCGCAGAACGCGTGCTGGAAAAGCTCTTGTCGGCACCGGAAGTGGTGCCGACCCGGCCAGTCGCGAAACCCGATGCAAACGCAGTGAAGCGTGCGAAAATCCAGCAGGCGATGGCCCATGCCGACCTCAAGAAAGCGCAGGCATCCAACGCTCGGCCAGAACAGTTGGCAAGGCTTGAAGAAGCCGTAACGCTTGCCGTGCAGACGCTTGAGGCCGCAGAACAGGCGCTTGCCAGGTCTCAGGACTCATCGCCCTGAAGTAACAGGCATGCTCAGGTTTGGCAACTCGAGCAGTACAGTGGCACATTATCGTGCCGACACCCGTGCCCACCTCATGACCTGCCCCAAGGAAACGCTTCGCCCATGAATGCCGCAAAACGCCTGGAAATTTTCCGCAGGCTTCACGAGGATAATCCGGACCCCAAAACCGAGCTGGCCTACACCACGCCGTTCGAGTTGCTGATATCGGTGATTCTGTCGGCACAGGCAACCGACGTGAGCGTCAACAAGGCGACCGCTCGGCTGTACCCTGTCGCCAACACACCCGAGGCAATTCATGCACTCGGTGTCGATGGGCTGTCCGAATACATCAAGACCATTGGTCTGTATAACAGCAAGGCCAAGAACGTCATCGAAACCTGCCGCCTGCTCATGGAACGGCACAACG
Source organism: Pseudomonas viridiflava (assembly GCF_900184295.1). NCBI lineage: Bacteria > Pseudomonadati > Pseudomonadota > Gammaproteobacteria > Pseudomonadales > Pseudomonadaceae > Pseudomonas > Pseudomonas viridiflava. Next base: position 1,435,526 of record NZ_LT855380.1, on the reverse strand, counting down.
GTGAAGTCCCCGAGACCCGCGAAGCCCTTGAAGCGCTGCCCGGTGTAGGACGCAAGACCGCGAACGTAGTGCTCAACACCGCATTCCGTCAGGTGGCGATGGCCGTAGACACCCACATCTTTCGGGTCAGCAACCGCACCGGCATCGCGCCCGGCAAGAACGTCGTCGAGGTCGAAAAGCAACTGATGAAGTTTGTGCCCAGGGATTACCTCCTGGATGCGCATCACTGGCTTATCCTGCACGGCCGTTACGTATGCCAGGCGCGCAAGCCCCGCTGCGGGAGTTGCCGCATTGAAGACCTTTGCGACTACAAATTCAAAACCTCTGACGATTGATACAGATAGATTCCAGCGAGTGAATCGATTGAAAAAATCTTTTTTACCCGCCACAGCTTTGTCGATATAAGGAGCGCCAATAGAGCCGAAGCCTGGAGTCACTTCATGAGTACTGGCAAAGAGCAATTAGACGTCGAGGATGATTTCGTTGCTGTTGATGCGGACGAAGTCGAGCAGGTAGCCGTGGAGCCAGCAAAGACCAATTTGAGCAAACGGCGCACCATCGACAATCTTCTGGAAGAACGTCGCTTGCAAAAACAGTTGGCGGACTACGATTTCGATCTATAGCGCTCTCAGCGGGCAAGGCAGCCCACCGGGTTTAACGTGATGGCGTGAAAGCCCCTCGCGAAGAGAGGCTTTATTTCCGTGAATTCCCGATAGATGTCAACGCTCGATGTCCGCCAGCATTATTGGCTGGATACCCGCCCTGCGCCACCTCATACCAGTCCATTCCGCTGCGCCAGTTCGATCAGATCGACAAGCGAGTGCGCATTGAGCTTGAGCAGCAGTCGAGTCTTGTAGGTACTCACAGTCTTGTTGCTCAGAAACATGCCATCGGCAATTTCCTTGTTGGTCTTGCCTCTCGCCAATTGCTGCAGAACCATCATTTCACGCCCGGACAGGCGATCAACCATTTCCGACTCACTGGCGTTGCCCATGCTGGATCGAACCGTGTGCAGTGCCTGGTTGGGAAAATAGCTGTAGCCCGACAACACCGCCTTGATGGCACTCAATAACTCGGTCAGATCCTGCTGCTTGCAGACATAGCCGGCGGCACCTGCCTGCATGCAACGCATGGAAAAGTGACCGGGAGCCTGTGACGTCAGGATCAGGACCTTGAATGGCAGGGTCATGGCAGACAGCCGAGCGATGACTTCGAGGCCGTCGAGTTTGGGGATACCTATGTCGAGGATGACAATATCAGGCAGATGCTCACGGGCCAGTTGCAGTGCGTCCACTCCATTGTCTGTCTCCGCAATGACCTCATAGCCATGACGCTCCATCAGCATGCGTACAGCAAGGCGAATGACAGGATGATCATCCACGATCAGCACTTTATTCATGGGCAGTCCAATTTTCGCTATTCGAATTTTCAGAGTCAGCACAATAGCTTAGTCGTTTAGTGCTTTGCATGGCGCTCCCCCCCGAGTACCAACACCCAAAGACCGTTCATACATTTACTGCGGAATATTCCTACAAAACTCGAGACGAACGAGCTCTTTCTTATCTTTTTCACAGAGCCTTCCTTATCGGAATTCGATAACAGTATGACTAGCCGGAGCAGCGGAATAGAGCACCTGCGTACCGGACAGGATGTATAGCGAACCCGACCGTTAATCGATTACTGACTGATTTGAGCGTCACTTCAATTAAAACCAATCCGTACGGGTCGCCGTAAGATGCCCCTGAACCAGCGCAGTGCCATCATCCAGGGGCAGATGCATTTCTCCTTAGATTTTTGTCTTCTGAAAACGCTTGCGCTTGCAACGTGCCGAACCCTTTTACGGCCGTCGATTTCAAGCATGACGATAGCATCTGTTCCCGGCTTCCGAGCCAGAGTGTCTTTCGGTTGAAAGCAGTGAGACTGGATGTAACAGAACACTACTCTTCGAACCCTGCTCCGCCAGGCCTACCCTCATCTCCAGGGCAATGTCCTGACTCTGTTGAAAATCACACAAAAAAATGATCTTTTTGTATATATATATGTTTAGAGAGAGAGCCTACATTAAATCCAGAAACGTCCTACACACTCCTACTACCTCTACCCAGGCCTCCCTGACCCGTCTCCTCTAACGTCACATGCCTTTACCGATAGCCGACAGTAAATCACATAAACAGATGCCATCGCCATTTCTTACAAAAACTTTAGTACTTCTCTTGCCTTTCACATCGAAAATGGCTCATTCGACAGAAAGCTAATACTATATTTTTGCTCAACGCCATAGCAAAAGCATCGAAGAGGAAAAATACTACAAAACTCACAGACGGCATCAGAACGCATGTAAGACACTGACTGAATGCCCAATTGGATTCATGTAAAGCGCCGCTTTTTCACTTGCAAATCTTATTACCAGTCGTTACTTTTTTAAGAGCAAACTCATTAAAAGGATGATGAAGCCCCTGCACTACTACTGCAGACGTCACACAATTCCTCATCAATGACACTTCACACTACATATATAAATTCCGTTTATTGAAAGTTGAAGACAACTGAGCGACATGGATAGGGCCTATCCGCAACATCAGCGCCTTGACGACACCCACACGCGTCTTGTAACTCGCTGAGTGCGGTCATGTGTATAACCATGTTCAAAAAGGATTTGCCATGAACAAGAAATTTTCACGAGCCACGTCAAAAGACCCGACCGGTCTCGACTTGATTTCGGCAGTGGAGGCATTCGTCGCCAACGGCGGTGTGATCGCGATAATACCTGACGATGAAACGGCAGACACCACGCGTGGCGTGAAGGCTGACAACAATCCCGTCGTAGAGACTGAAGCAGACGTCGTGTCCAAAGTGGCGCTGTTGAAAAGTCTGGTCGCCAAAGGTGCTGGGTTTTCTTCTCTTCAGTATTCACTCAGGATGAACAGGAAAGACATACGCAAGTTGGCCATTGATCATGGCGTTAAAATAAACTGCAGCCGCCCCGTCGAACACAGGGAACGTGAAAGGCGACATGAGGCAACAGACATTGACGACGTGGTAGCCGGTCATGTCATGCACTATTACAGCCTTGGCTATACCGTGTCCGAGATTGCGCACGTTCTTGATTTGAGTCTGCGCCAGGTCTTGAACATCGGTAAAGCGTATCGACTTGAATTGAGGCAGGAGCGAAACCCGGACATACCCTAGACGCCGCTGGCCACGCGACAGGCGCCCGCCCGCGGTGGATCGAAACGCCTTCATTGTCAGGAGTCCATCCACGCCATCATCCGGGTGATAGCGGACATAGACATTAACAATACATAGGTAACGCACCCGACGGGCCGAACCGAGTAGAAAATACTTAAAGTGCATCAATTTGAATGGCGCAAAAACCGATTGCTCATCCCCGAAAAGAAAGTGATTGCCATGATGCAATTATCCATTTGCGTACACCTCTTTTTACAGGAGACTGTCCATGCCCCACCTTGCCCGAATCATGAACCCTATCAGCATCATCGCATTGTTTGCCGGTCTATCGGAAGCCTCGGCTACTGCCGTACTGCCTTACCTGAATAATGAAGACCGACACGTTTATGTCTGGTTTTTGATTGTCTTTCCGTCGTCACTGGTTGTCATGTTCTTTCTGACCATCAACTTCAACCGCAAGGCGCTTTATCCTCCCTACCGCTCAGTCAATCCCGACTTCCCGATTGTTGGAGTGCTGTTCTGCAGGCGTTGTAACGAACCTGTCGGCACTGCGTGTACACCGTACAACCCCACTGATGACTTTGACAGACCGCACAGCGAATCGCAAAGGAGGCGAAACGGACACCGGACTTCAAACAGGTTTCGCATTGTCGGCAAGCTTGTTCAAGAAAGTCATATCTCGTCTGTCTGGAAACGGCGCCATTAACTGAACGGCTACACGTGACAGTGGGACCCATTCGTCAGGCACTGGAAGCGATTTCGATTTAACACTTATGAGGCATAGACCATGTCGGAATTAAAAGAGTATCGATACATCGAAAAACAGCTCGACCAGCAACTGCAAAAACTTGAGCGTTTCAGAAAAGACGGTCGACTGGCAGACGAATTGGCATTGGAAAGAAAGCTTTCCCTATTGCTTAATCGTTACAGCCTGAAGAAAAAGGAGTTGATCAACTTTTTGAGCTCACCTTATGTGCTTTCGAAAAGCTGCGGAGGCGAACAAAAAGCGGCCAATGGAAACAAAGGTGGGAAATCGCCCAAGACAGGAGAAACCAGGCATTGAACGCCTGCACCGACTGAAGGTTCGGTAGACATATCAGAATGCAGCCCTCGAAAGGGCTGCATTTTCAAGCGAGAGACCGCATCAGAACAGCTTGCGGCCTTTGTTTGCGGCGATACGCATCCGCAGGGCGTTGAGCTTGATGAAGCCTGCAGCGTCAGCCTGATCGTAGGCACCAGCGTCGTCTTCAAACGTCGCGATGTTGGCGTCGAACAGGGAATCGTCGGACTTGCGGCCGGTAACGATCACATTGCCCTTGTACAGCTTCAGGCGCACAACACCGTTCACGTGAGCCTGGGACGCATCGATCATCTGTTGCAGCATCAGACGCTCAGGGCTCCACCAGTAGCCGGTGTAGATCAGACTTGCATACTTGGCCATCAGCTCATCCTTGAGGTGAGCGACTTCGCGGTCCAGGGTGATCGACTCGATCGCACGGTGGGCGCGCAACATGATGGTGCCGCCAGGCGTCTCGTAGCAGCCACGGGACTTCATGCCCACGTAACGGTTTTCCACGATGTCCAGACGACCGATACCGTTTTCGCCGCCGATGCGGTTCAGGGTGGCCAGTACGGTCGCCGGGGTCATTTCAACGCCGTCCAGCGCGACGATGTCGCCGTTGCGGTAGGTCAGTTCCAGATAGGTCGCGACGTTCGGCGCGTCCTCTGGAGACTTGGTCCAACGCCACATGTCTTCTTCGTGCTCGGTCCAGGTGTCCTCCAGCACGCCACCTTCATAGGAGATGTGCAGCAGGTTGGCGTCCATGGAGTACGGGGACTTTTTCTTGCCGTGACGCTCGATTGGAATGCCATGCTTCTCGGCATAGTCCATCAGTTTCTCGCGCGACAGAAGATCCCATTCACGCCATGGAGCGATCACTTTCACGCCTGGCTTGAGTGCATAGGCACCCAGTTCGAAACGCACCTGGTCGTTGCCTTTGCCGGTTGCGCCGTGGGAAATGGCGTCAGCGCCGGTTTCGTTGGCGATCTCGATCAGACGCTTGGCGATCAGCGGACGGGCGATGGAAGTACCCAGCAGGTACTCGCCTTCATAGACGGTGTTGGCACGGAACATCGGGAACACGAAGTCGCGAACGAATTCTTCGCGCAGGTCGTCGATGTAGATTTCCTTGACGCCCATGGCCTGCGCCTTGGCGCGTGCAGGCTCAACTTCCTCGCCCTGACCCAGGTCAGCGGTGAAAGTCACCACTTCGCAGTTGTACGTGTCCTGCAGCCACTTGAGGATTACCGAAGTATCCAGACCACCGGAATACGCGAGAACTACCTTGTTTACGTCCGCCATGCCATCACTCCACCGCGTTGTACGGAAAACCGACGATTCTACCGTTCAAAGCAGGAAATTTACAGGGGCGCGACAGCTTCTGACGACGAGGCGACAGGTTTTGTCAGCCTCGCGACAGAAAGGAGAGGTGTGTCAAGAGGTATGCGCAGCGCTCGCCGACGCCACTGGAACCGGCCGTTCTTCAGGCGCTACGCGTTCAAGGTGCACGTTCACACGACGGTTACGGGCGCGGTTGGCATTGTTGGTGTTGGGGGCGAGTGGATACCGCTCGCCATGAAAGCGCAGAGTGATCTGCTGCTCTGGAATGCCCTGGGCTTTCAGGTAATCCATGACCGCCAGTGCGCGACGACGTGACAGGTCGCGGTTGGTCAGGCGATTGCCGCTGTTGTCAGAATGCCCATCCAGTTCGACGTGGTTGACCGTCGGGTCTGCCTTCAGATAGGCAACCATGTTGTCCAGCCGGGCTTTCGCGGCAGCGTCCAGTTCGATCCCGCCACCGGGAAAGCCGACTTCGGCCTGTTTGACCTGATCGAAGTTCATCGGCAGCAGCTTGGCAGTGCAGGCCTGATATTCAGTGAAGGCCTTGCTGAACTTGACCGGCAACAGACGCACCTCCATCTGTCCGCCGTCACGGGAATAATGACGAATCAGTGGCGTGCGCCCTTCCATCAGGCCGTTGATAAGACGTCCGGCCTGAGCATGAGAGGTGTTGAACGGTATTTCGCCGTTGCTGACGCGCACCGAGCCCAGATTGATATCGCCACGGCCTGGCTGCCACGGTGCCGCAGCGGCCAGCAGCGTGGCGGAACCGTTGCCCAGCATGTTGTAGGAAGCCTTGAGCCGGAATGTGGCCTGCTCACCCGCGCGGCGCACGAACTCCCCCACACCGAAGTCGGTGATGGGCTGAGTCAGACGGCACTCGAACTGATCGCCTTCGACTTTCCATTCGATGCTTTCCAGACGCGTCTGGAAATTGATAGCCATCGCTGGAAGGCTGGCGAACACGCTGAGCAGGGCTAGATATCGCTGGCGCACGGGAGGCTCCACTTGAAATGATCGCGAAACGAAATACGGTTTCTATGTCGGGCTATCGGTAACTTCCTACAAAACTTGATAGCGAGTGCCTGAGAGAGTCTTTTCCGGTAGCATTCCCTGCGAGTTTGACCCGCCTGGAATCCCCAATGTCTGACCGCCTGACCCTTCTGCGTCCCGACGACTGGCACATCCATCTCCGTGACGGAGCTGTTTTGCCCCATACCGTCGCTGACGTAGCGCGCACCTTTGGCCGCGCAATCATCATGCCCAACCTCGTGCCGCCCGTTCGCAATGCGCAGCAGGCCGATGCCTATCGCCAGCGCATTCTCGCTGCACGCCCGGCCGGCAGCCGCTTCGAGCCGTTGATGGTGCTTTATCTCACCGACCAGACAACGCCCGAAGACATTCGCACGGCCAAGGCCAGCGGTTTCGTCCACGCCGCCAAGCTGTATCCGGCTGGTGCCACGACCAACTCCGATTCGGGCGTGACCAGCATCGACAGGATCTTCCCTGCCCTTGAAGCCATGGCCGAAGTCGGCATGCTGCTGCTGGTGCACGGCGAGGTCACACGTGGCGAGATCGACGTATTCGATCGCGAAAAGGTCTTTATCGACGAGCACCTGCGTCGCGTCGTCGAGCGTTTCCCGACACTGAAAGTGGTGTTCGAACACATCACCACCGGCGAGGCCGTGCAGTTCGTCAACGAAGCATCGGCCAATGTTGCGGCGACCATCACCGCGCATCACCTGCTCTATAACCGCAATCACATGCTGGTCGGTGGCATTCGCCCGCACTTCTACTGCCTGCCGATCCTCAAGCGCAACACTCACCAGACGTCCCTGCTGGATGCTGCCACCAGTGGCAACGGCAAGTTCTTTCTGGGTACCGACTCCGCTCCGCATGCGCAACACGCCAAGGAAGCGGCATGCGGCTGCGCCGGTTGCTACACCGCTTACGCCGCTATCGAAATGTACGCAGAAGCCTTCGAGCAACGTAACGCGCTGGACAAACTGGAGGGCTTCGCCAGCCTTCACGGTCCGGCGTTCTACGGCCTGCCTGCCAACCAGGACACCATCACGCTGGTGCGTGAAGAGTGGACCGCCCCTGCCAGCCTGCCGTTTGGCGAGTTGTCCGTAATACCGCTGCGTGCAGGTGAAAAACTGCACTGGCGCCTGGAGGAAAACGCGTGAGTGAAGATCATTTCGACGACGAACCGGAAGGTCATGGTGGCGGCGGTGTTGGATCGCGTCACCCGATGGCGGCCCGCTTTCGCGGCTACCTGCCGGTCGTCATCGACGTAGAAACCGGCGGCTTCAATTCGGCCACCGATGCACTGCTGGAAATTGCGGCCGTCACCATCGGCATGGATGAAAGAGGATTCGTGTTCCCGGAGCACACTCATTTCTTCCGCGTAGAGCCCTTCGAAGGTGCCAACATCGAAGCCGCTGCGCTGGAGTTCACCGGGATCAAGCTCGATCACCCGTTGCGCATGGCAGTCAGCGAAGAAACCGCCCTGAACGATATCTTCCGCGGCGTGCGCAAGGCCCTCAAGGCCAACGGCTGCAAGCGCGCGGTGCTGGTCGGCCACAACGCCAGCTTCGATCTGGGCTTTCTGAACGCAGCCGTCGCGCGCCTGGACATGAAACGCAATCCGTTTCACCCGTTCTCAAGCTTCGATACGGCAACGCTTGCGGGCCTGGCCTACGGTCAGACCGTACTGGCCAAAGCCTGTCAGGCTGCCGGTATCGACTTCGACGGCCGCGAAGCCCACTCGGCCCGCTACGACACGGAAAAGACGGCAGAGCTGTTCTGCGGCATCGTCAACCGCTGGAAGGAAATGGGCGGCTGGGAAGACTTCGACGACTGAGTCACCCCGCTTATGAACAGACCGGCCCAGTGCCGGTTTTTTCATGCCTGTCGCGCAGAAAAACAGGCGATAAGCTTCCGGGGTTACCACTCATCGCCCTACCTGAATCGAACCTAAAACAGTTTTGACAAGCATTCTCATTACCATTAAGCTCCGGATCACCCAGCCATAAACCAGCGATGGTCCATAGCTTATGTACGTTTGTCTCTGCCAAGGTGTTACTGACGGTCAAATCCGGGAAGCAATTCTGGAGGGCTGCTGCAGTTATCGCGAAGTTCGCGAGACGCTGGGTGTTGCAAGTAAATGTGGGAAATGTGCCTGCCTGGCCAAGGAAGTGGTGCGTGACACCCTGACCGAGCTTCAAAGCAGCCACGCTGCACTGGCCTATACGACAGAATTTACTGCGGCCTGATTACCCTATTTCAAAGAACCGGACTCGATGTCCGGTTTTTTTATGCCTGTAATTCAAGCGCTTAGCGTCAAGATGCGGAACTCAAACATTCTTATTCCTATTTAAATTCACTTATTATTCAATAACTTAGGTTTGACAGACATTCGCGTGCAGCTCACACTCGCGCCTTATATACACAAGCCATCGGCAGGACCACGAACATGAAAGGCGACATTACAGTCATCCAGCATCTCAACAAGATCCTCGGTAACGAGCTGGTCGCCATCAACCAGTACTTTCTGCATGCACGCATGTACGAAGACTGGGGTCTGAAAAAGCTCGGTGCGCATGAGTATCACGAGTCTATCGACGCGATGAAGCATGCTGACAAGGTCATCAAGCGCATCCTGTTTCTGGAAGGCCTGCCTAACCTGCAGGACCTGGGCAAGATCCTGATCGGCGAGCACACCAAGGAAATGCTGGAGTGTGACCTTAAGATCGAACAGAAAGGCCTGGCTGATCTGAAAGCCGCCATCGCTCACTTTGAAACCGTTGGCGACTTCGGCAGCCGTGAGCTGCTGGAAGACATCCTCGAGCCCAAGGAAGAGCACATCGACTGGCTGGAAACCCAGCTGGGTCTGATCGACAAAGTAGGTATCGAAAACTACCTGCAATCGCAGATGGGCGACTGATACGTCGATCCGCTGATACGAAAAAAGCCCGCCTCCATTGGAGAGCGGGCTTTTTCTTGTCTGTAGAACGGCTTGATGAACCGGCGTGTATTGCTACCGATCCATCAAATCACCGTCTTACTCGGCCTTGGCGGCCGATGCAGTCTTGACCAGCTCTTGAAGCGAGCCGTCAGCCATCATCTCGGTGATGATGTCGCTGCCGCCAACCAGTTCACCGGCAACCCACAGCTGTGGGAAGGTCGGCCAGTTGGCGTACTTGGGCAGGTTGGCGCGAATTTCAGGGTTCTGCAGGATGTCGACATAAGCGAATTTTTCGCCGCACGCCATCAACGCCTGGGAAGCCTTGGCCGAAAAGCCGCACTGTGGCGCGTTTGGAGCGCCTTTCATGTAAAGCAGAATGGTGTTGTTGGCAATCTGCTCTTTGATCGTTTCGATGATATCCATGAAGCACCTCGGCTGAATTTTCCGACTCAGTTGTCGGCACGGTGGCGCATTGTAACGGAATCCCGACTGAGACGCTCTGTCTTGAACCTCAACACGCGGCGACCTGAACCGGTACGCCATTCAGCGCCGCGTTGCCGGAAAGCACATCCAGCTGACGTTCGTCGGTCAGGTCATTGGCGCTGACACCGGGCTGATTCTGCGCAATTTCCATGCGCACACCGGCACGTGCGTGGCCCCAGCCGTGTGGCAGGCTGACCACGCCGGGCATCATGTCCAGACTGCCCACTACCTCAACCTCGATCATGCCGACCCGCGAGCTGACGCGCACCTGCTGCCCGTCGTTCAGACCTCGACGGCTCAAGTCGTCGGGATGCATCAGTAACTGATGGCGCGGCTTGCCCTTCACCAACCGATGATAATTGTGCATCCAGGAATTGTTGCTGCGCACGTGGCGACGTCCAATCAACAACAATTGGTCCGGCTGCGGCACGGGGGCGGCTCTGAAACGGGCCAGGTCGGCCATGATGACGTCGGGCGCTGCCTGAACATGGCCGTTGGCGGTCTTCAGGCGCTCGCTGAGGTTCGGTTGCAGCGCTCCCAGATCAAGACCGTGGGGATGATTGTCCAGCGTCGCCAGCGAAAGCTTGTGAACCGATGCATCGCCATAACGCCCTCTGCGCAGGCCATGATCGATCATCTGTGCGGGTGGCATGGTCGGCTTCAGGTCTTTCTGCGTCCTGGCAGCAAATGCCCTGGCCAGGCCAACGAAGATTTCCCAGTCATGCAGCGCGCCTTCGGGCTTGTCGAAGATCGCTCGATTGAAGCGGGTGACGTTACGCACCGCGAGAGTATTGAAGGTGGTGTCGTAGTGGTCATTCTCCAGCGCGGAGGTAGACGGCAGAATCAGGTCGGCATAGCGAGTGGTTTCATTGATATACAGGTCGATGCTGACCATGAACTCCAGCCCTTCAAGGGCTCTTTCAAGCTGGCGCCCGTTCGGCGTCGACAACACCGGGTTGCCTGCAACCGTCACCAGCGCACGCACCCGCCCCTCCCCTTCATGCAGCATCTCCTCGGCCAGCGCCGAGACCGGCAGCTCGCCGCCGTATTCAGGCAGACCGGACACGCGGCTCTGCCAGCGATTGAAATGGCCACCCGACGTAGAGCCCACGATGTCCACCGCAGGCTGGGTGCAGAGCACGCCACCGACGCGGTCAAGGTTGCCGGTCACCAGATTGATGAGCTGCACCAGCCAATGGCACAAGGTCCCGAATGCCTGGGTCGAAACACCCATGCGTCCGTAGCAGACAGCTGTCTCGGCGGCTGCGAAATCCCTGGCCAACTGACGGATCTGTTGCGCGTCGATGCCACAGCGCAGACTCATGGCTTCGGCACTGAAATCGGAAATGGCCTCCCGCACCTGATCGAGTCCATCGACAGGCAAATGGCTGTCACGGGTCAGACCTTCTTCGAACAGCGTATGAAGCACCCCGAACAGCAACGCAGCGTCGCCGCCGGGGCGCACGAACAGGTGCTGATCGGCAATGGCGGCGGTCTCGCTGCGTCGCGGGTCGACGACCACAACCTTTCCGCCGCGCTTCTGTATGGCTTTCAAACGTTTTTCAACATCGGGGACGGTCATGATGCTGCCGTTTGACGCCAACGGGTTACCGCCCAGGATCAGCATGAAATCCGTGTGATCGATGTCCGGAATCGGCAGCAGCATGCCGTGGCCGTACATCAGAAAACTGGTCAGGTGATGGGGCAACTGGTCCACAGACGTTGCGGAAAAGCGATTGCGCGTCTTGAGCAATCCGAGAAAATAATTGCTGTGGGTCATCAACCCGTAGTTGTGAACGCTGGGGTTGCCCTGATAGACCGCCACGGCATTCTGACCATCGCGTTGCTGGATGGCCGCCAGTCGCTCGGCTACCAGCTCGAACGCATCCTGCCAGGCAATCGGCTGCCATTGATCGCCTGAACGCAGCATGGGCTGGCGCAGACGATCAGGATCATTCTGGATGTCTTGCAGCGCGACGGCCTTGGGGCAAATGTGGCCGCGGCTGAAACTGTCGAGCGGATCACCCTTGATCGAAGTGATTCTGCGCGTCGCGTCAGGCTCAAGCGTGGTTTCGATAGTCAGGCCGCAAATGGCCTCACACAGATGACAGGCACGGTGGTGTTCGGTCCGGGTCATCGCAGCCTCATAGTGGTGTCGTGGCAATCCGATCGATTGCGGAACAGTCACTATGGTGCGTGGAGACAGCCTTCGCCACCCGGCTTCGCCTCATGAATCAGGGCTCATCAGGCCGACGGATGCACGCCGTCGGTCAACCGCCGATCGGTGTGACAACCTTGCGCTGCAGCTGGATTTCGGTCACGGTTTCGATCTGTTCCTGGGCCAGGTGCACGCCGGTCAGGTCGCCGATCAGACGCCAGTGCTCATCGAGCCCCGAGCTGATGGTCGCCATGCGATCGATCATGCGGCGTCCGGCGGTGCGCGTGACTTCGTCTTCGCTACGCAACAGTTCAAAGGACATGGAGGTCATGGATGCGGTGAGGTGGGTCAAGGTACGGGCAGTCAGCCCGAGCAATTCCGTTAGTTGACGCTCTTTAGAATCCATTCCCGATCTCCCAATCAATGATGATACCAACGAGGCTTTATAACCTACGGCCGTTGTTTAGGAAACGGTCATTATTCAAGGCGCGTGAAGCACGTCGCATTCGCTGCCGGACTGTTGCAGGATTGGTACTAATTGCCAATCCCGCTTTGGGCAGTGTACAAATGCTGCCTTTGGACAGCGAAGCGCTGGCTAAAGGCCTGCTCCAGAGTAGTCCGTTTTCAGCGCGATGCAGGATTTAATATAAAGCCTGAAGCACGGCACCCCGATTCACACCGCTATCCAAAATAAAGCATGCTATTGGTAAGACGCGACATTTTTTTATACTATCGCGCCTCTCTTATTCGTCGCCTCGCGCGGCTTTCGCCGCAGTGTTCGCCCGTTTTCTCGATAAAACCCGGCTTTGAAACACTGCGGTCTGTTGCAAAAAAGGTAGTTAATCATGAACGCCAGGCACTTTCTCTCGATGATGGATTACACCCCAGACGAACTGCTGGGCCTGATCCGTCGTGGCGTAGAGCTCAAAGACCTGCGAAATCGCGGCGTGCTTTTTGAACCCCTGAAGAACCGGGTGCTGGGGATGATTTTTGAAAAATCCTCGACACGTACCCGTCTTTCCTTCGAAGCCGGCATGATCCAGCTAGGCGGCCAGGCCATCTTTTTGTCCCATCGCGACACGCAACTGGGCCGTGGCGAGCCGATTGCCGACAGCGCAAAGGTCATGTCCCGCATGCTCGACGCGGTCATGATCCGTACCTATGCCCACAGCAATCTGGTGGAGTTCGCTGCCAATTCCCGTGTGCCGGTGATCAACGGTCTGTCCGATGACCTGCACCCGTGCCAGTTGCTGGCCGACATGCAGACCTTTCTCGAGCATCGTGGCTCGATCAAGGGCAAGACCGTGGCGTGGATCGGTGACGGCAACAACATGTGCAACAGCTATATAGAAGCGGCGATCCGGTTCGACTTCCATTTGCGCGTTGCCTGCCCGCTGGGTTACGAGCCCAATCCCGAATTCATGGCGCTGGCCGGGGATCGCGTGACGATTGTTCGTGACCCGAAGGCAGCGGTCGAAGGCGCGCATCTGGTGAGCACCGATGTCTGGACCTCGATGGGCCAGGAAGAGGAAACCGCCAAGCGCATGGCCCTGTTCGCACCGTTCCAGGTAACGCGCGCGCTGCTCGACCTCGCTGATAAAGACGTGCTGTTCATGCATTGCCTGCCAGCCCACCGGGGTGAGGAAATCAGCGTCGATCTGCTGGACGATCAGCGTTCTGTGGCGTGGGATCAGGCGGAAAACCGTCTGCATGCGCAGAAGGCGCTGCTGGAATTTCTCGTCGCGCCATCCTGTCAGCCAGCATGACTCAGGCCTTGCTGCTGAACCTGCGCAATCTGGCGTGCGGCTATGACAACCAGCGTGTGGTGCAGGATCTGAATCTGCACCTCAACGCTGGTGACATCGGCTGCCTGCTGGGCTCTTCAGGCTGCGGCAAGACCACGACATTGCGCGCCATTGCCGGTTTCGAACCGATCCATGCGGGCGAAATCACGCTGGCGGGCGAAGTGATCTCCCGCCCAGGCTGGACGCTGGCACCGGAAAAGCGTCGTATCGGCATGGTGTTTCAGGACTACGCCCTGTTCCCGCACCTGAGCGTTGCTGACAATATCGCCTTCGGCATCCGCAAGCATCCGCGCCGTGAAAAGGTGACGGCTGAGCTTCTGGAGCTCGTCAATCTCGCCGGACTGGGTAAACGCTATCCGCACGAACTGTCCGGCGGGCAGCAGCAACGCGTCGCTCTCGCCCGGGCGCTGGCACCGGAGCCGCAGTTGCTGCTGCTCGATGAGCCGTTTTCCAATCTGGACGGCGAATTGCGCAGGCGCCTGAGCCATGAGGTGCGCGATATCCTCAAGGCTCGCGGCACCAGCGCCATTCTGGTGACCCATGATCAGGAAGAAGCCTTCGCGGTCAGCGATCACGTCGGTGTTTTCAAGGAAGGCCGGCTGGAGCAATGGGATACGCCCTATAACCTGTACCACGAGCCGCAGACCCCCTTTGTCGCCAGCTTCATTGGCCAGGGGTATTTCATTCGCGGTCAGATGATCGACCACGAATCGGTGCAGACCGAACTGGGTGTTTTGCGCGGCAACAGGGCTTATCCGGGCGTCAGTGGCAGCGCAGTGGACGTGCTGTTGCGCCCGGACGACATTGTTCATGCACCGCAAAGCGCGCTGAAGGCGCGGGTCATCGGTCGAACCTTTCAGGGCGCATCAACCCTGTATCGCCTGCAATTGCCGACCGGCAGCCAGCTTGAAGCGATTTTCCCCAGCCACGCCGATCACCTGACCGGCGAGCAGGTCGGCATTCAGGTCGCCGCCGATCATCTGGTGCTGTTTGCCGCGCCCGGCAGTGTCGCCACACATGCGGTCAATGGCTGAGTCGTCGACTCACTCACGACCGATGGCGGCGAAGGTCGCGCTGGTGTGAGCCGCCAGCACCTGCGCTGACAGTTCCACTTCCAGCCCTCTCCTGCCCGCACTGACAAAGATGGTCTCGAAGGGTGTGGCTGTTTCGTCGATAAACGTGCGTAGGCGCTTTTTCTGACCCAGCGGACTGATACCGCCCAACAGATAACCGGTCGAGCGTTGCGCTGCGGCCGGGTCGGCCATTTCAGTCTTCTTGGCGCCAGCGGCGTGAGCCAGCGCCTTCAGATCCAGGGTTCCGACGACCGGCACCACCGCGACCAGCAGCTCGCCCTTTTCGGTACTGGCCAGCAGCGTCTTGAATACGCGGGCCGGTTCCAGACCCAGCTTCTCTGCCGCCTCCAGACCATACGATGCCGCCTTGGGATCGTGTTCATAACTGTGGACGCGGTGTTCGGCCCGAACTTTTTTCAATAAATCCAACGCGGGGGTCATTCATCACTCCGGACAGATCAAGGTGGGCGCTACTTTAAGCCAAATTATCGGGAAGCGCCTTGATCCATAAAGGCTGCAACCTTGATGGCTATTTAAAACCATCAAGACTTTTCCTACAAAACATGCAGAAACAAACTAAGACCTGACCGTGATATTTTTCAGTGACCGTTCAGTTCCGACCTTTGACAGGGTTCTTTCTTGTCTATATTTTTTCGTTTACGAATATTAACGAACGCTGTTTTTCGGTATAACTCGCATCAGTGACCAGTATTCTGACGAATCCTGACACGCCGCAATAACGAGCATCCGTGTCTGCATACGGTGCCGCGACAAAAACAAAAATGAGGTATTCATGACCATTGCAACCCGACAACCGACGCTTTCCGCACAATGTACTGCTGAATTCCTGGGCACAGCCCTGATGATTTTTTTCGGGACCGGATGCGTTGCAGCGCTCAAGGTCGCGGGTGCTTCTTTCGGACTTTGGGAAATCTGCATCATCTGGGGGATGGCCGTCAGCATGGGCATCTACCTCAGCGCAGGTATTTCCGGCGCACACCTCAACCCGGCGGTCAGCATCGCGCTGAGTCTGTTTGCCGGTTTCGAAAAACGAAAACTGCCTTTTTACATCGCTTCCCAGATCGCCGGTGCGTTCTGCGGCGCAGGCCTTGTGTACCTTCTGTACGTCAGCCTCTTTTTCGACTTCGAACATGCGCACCACATCATTCGTGGTACCGAGCAGAGTCTTGAACTGGCATCGGTGTTCTCCACCTATCCCAACCCTGCCATTTCCGTTGGCCAGGCCTTTCTGGTCGAGATGGTCATCACCACCATCCTGATGGGCGTGATCATGGCGCTGGGCGACGATAATAACGGTCTGCCACGCGGCGCACTGGCTCCTCTGCTGATCGGTCTGCTGGTAGCCGTGATCGGCAGCGCCATGGGTCCGCTGACCGGGTTTGCGATGAATCCTGCTCGCGACTTCGGCCCGAAAATGATGACGTTCATTGCTGGCTGGGGTGAGATAGCATTCACCGGCGGTCGTGACATACCTTATTTCCTGGTTCCGATTTTTGCGCCCATTCTGGGTGCCTGCCTCGGCGCCGCCGGCTACCGCATGTTGATTGCGCGCCATCTGCCCGGCGCCGATCCTGTTGCAAACGAAAAAGACCTCAAAAAAGACACCAGCGCGGTTCGCGGCAAGGCTCAAGCGTCATCTTGAATTCCACCCCAATAACGCAAGGCAATCGACATGACTGACACACAGAACAAGAACTACATCATTGCCCTTGATCAGGGCACCACCAGCTCGCGGGCCATCATCTTCGACCGCGATGCCAATGTGGTGAGCACTGCCCAAAGCGAATTCGTCCAGCATTATCCGCAGGCTGGCTGGGTCGAGCATGACCCGATGGAAATCTTCGCCACCCAGACCGCGTGCATGACCAAGGCGCTGGCCCAGGCCGATCTGCACCACAACCAGATTGCCGCTATCGGTATCACCAACCAGCGCGAAACCACCGTGATCTGGGAGCGTGACACAGGCCGCCCGATCTACAACGCAATCGTCTGGCAATGCCGCCGCAGCACTGAAATCTGCCAGCAGCTCAAGCGCGACGGCCTTGAGGAATACATCAAAGACACTACTGGTCTGGTCATCGACCCGTACTTCTCCGGTTCCAAGGTCAAGTGGATCCTGGACAACGTCGAAGGCAGCCGCGAGCGCGCCCGCAAGGGTGAGCTGATGTTCGGCACCATCGATACCTGGCTGATCTGGAAATTCACCGGCGGCAAGGTTCACGTCACCGACTACACCAACGCTTCGCGCACCATGCTGTTCAACATTCATACCCTGGAATGGGATCAGCGCATGCTCGACGTGCTGGATATCCCGCGCGAGATCCTGCCCGAGGTCAAAGCCTCGTCCGAGGTCTACGGCCACAGCAAGAGCGGCATCCCGATTGCCGGCATCGCGGGCGACCAGCAGGCGGCGTTGTTCGGCCAGATGTGCGTCGAGCCGGGTCAGGCGAAAAACACCTACGGCACCGGCTGTTTCCTGCTGATGAACACCGGCAAGAAAGCGGTGAAATCGGCTCACGGCATGCTCACCACCATCGGCTGCGGCCCGCGTGGCGAAGTGGCCTATGCGCTGGAAGGTGCCGTGTTCAACGGCGGCTCGACCGTGCAGTGGCTGCGTGACGAACTGAAGATCATCAACGACGCGCTGGACACCGAATACTTCGCGAGCAAGGTCAAGGACAGCAACGGCGTTTACCTGGTGCCAGCCTTTACCGGTCTGGGTGCACCCTACTGGGACCCGTATGCACGTGGCGCGTTGTTCGGCCTGACCCGCGGCGTGAAAGTCGATCACATCATCCGTGCAGCGCTGGAGTCCATCGCCTATCAGACCCGTGACGTGCTGGACGCCATGCAGCAGGACTCCGGCGAACGCCTCAAATCCCTGCGTGTGGACGGCGGCGCCGTAGCCAACAACTTCCTCATGCAGTTCCAGGCAGACATCCTCGGTACTCATGTAGAACGTCCGCAGATGCGCGAAACGACGGCACTGGGCGCGGCGTTCCTGGCGGGTCTGGCCATCGGTTTCTGGAGCAGCCTGGACGAGTTGCGCAACAAGGCAGTGATCGAGCGCGTTTTCGAACCGCTGTGCGAAGAAGCCCATAAAGAGAAGCTGTACGCAGGCTGGCAAAAAGCAGTGGCCCGCACCCGTGACTGGGAACCGCACGAAAACGAGGAGTAAGCCTGCCGGTCTGGCGAGGAGCAGGATTTCCGGCTGACAGAGCCCATGTCCCTGCGGCATGATGGGCGCCATTTGCAGTGGGCGCCCAAGGAAAAACAATGAACCTGCCTCCCCGCCAACAACAGATCCTCGAACTGGTCCGTGATCGCGGCTACGTCAGCATCGATGAAATGGCGACGCTGTTCGTCGTGACCCCGCAAACCATCCGTCGAGACATCAACCAGCTTGCGGAAATGAACCTGCTGCGTCGCTACCACGGCGGCGCGGCCTATGACTCCAGCATCGAAAACACCGCCTACGCCATGCGGGCGGACCAGATGCGCGATGAAAAGCAGCGGATTGCCGAAGCGATCGCAGCACAAATCCCCGACAACGCCTCGCTGTTCATCAATATCGGTACCACCACCGAATCCATCGCTCGCGCCCTGCTCAATCACAACAACCTGAAAATCATCACCAACAACCTGCATGTCGCATCGATCCTGAGCGCCAAGGATGATTTCGAAGTGCTGCTGGCAGGCGGCAATGTGCGCCGTGACGGCGGCGTGGTGGGTCAGGCCAGTGTCGACTTCATCTCGCAGTTCAAGGTCGATTTCGCACTGGTCGGCATCAGCGGTATCGACGAAGACGGCAGTCTGCTGGATTTCGATTACCAAGAAGTCCGCGTGTCGCAGGCGATCATCGCCAATGCACGCAAGGTGTTGCTGGCAGCCGATTCCAGCAAGTTCGGGCGCAATGCAATGGTCAGGCTCGGGCCGATCACCCTGATCGACTGCCTGGTCACTGATGAACCACCTGTGCCAGCGCTGCAGCAGTTGCTGAACCAGCACAAGATCCGGCTTGAGGTGGTTTGATCACGATGACTGATCGTGCCCATCGCGCGTGGGCATGCAGCCCGGGACGCTACGCGTCCCATTGGGTCAGTTCTGACCCACCACCGCTGGACGCGGAGCGTCCTTGGAGGCATTCCCACGCAGAGCGTGCGGAACGATCAGTGTAAGCACTATGACCGATCATGCCCAAGGCGACTGACTCGCGAGCTCTCTACCCCGCCGCTCGCAGCGATGATCGCCGATTCATGAACGCCGCCAATCCCGTCCTACAATGTTCATATTTGTTCTTTTCTACGTTCGTCATCAGTAATTTCAATCAATAGTCGCTGGCGAGGGGATTTTTATTGAGCTATGATTTTCGAAAGTGAACATTAATGTTCAGATTCGCCTTTCGAGCACCGCTCAAGCATCCTTCAGGAGGCCAACAATGCCCCAGACCCACGCGACATCCGCCGCCCCTCTTTCCGAGGTCTACGACATCGCCGTAATCGGTGGTGGCATCAATGGCGTCGGTATTGCGGCAGACGCCTCCGGGCGCGGCCTGTCGGTCTTCCTGTGCGAGAAAGACGACCTTGCCAGCCACACCTCGTCGGCCAGCAGCAAGCTGATCCACGGTGGGCTGCGCTATCTGGAACACTACGAATTCCGTCTGGTACGTGAAGCACTGGCAGAGCGCGAAGTGCTGTTGGCCAAGGCACCGCACATCGTCAAGCCCATGCGTTTCGTCCTGCCGCACCGCCCGCACCTGCGTCCGGCCTGGATGATTCGTGCCGGCATGTTCCTTTACGATCACTTGGGCAAGCGTGAGAAGTTGCCTGCTTCGCGCACGATTCGTTTCGGCGCCGACAGCCCGCTGAATTCCAGTATTACCCGTGGTTTCGAATACTCCGACTGCTGGGTCGACGACGCCCGCCTGGTCGTGCTCAATGCCATGTCAGCCCGTGAAAACGGTGCCCACATTCATACCCAGACACGCTGCGTCAGCGCCCGTCGCGTCAAGGGCCTGTGGCACCTACATCTGGAACGCAGCGACGGCAGCCTGTTTTCAATTCATGCCAAGGCGCTGGTCAACGCGGCCGGTCCGTGGGTGGCCAAGTTCATTCGTGAAGACCTGAAGCTTGAATCGGCCTACGGTATTCGCCTGATTCAGGGCAGCCACCTGATCGTGCCGAAGCTGTACGAAGGCGAGCATGCGTTCATTCTGCAGAACGAAGACAAGCGCATCGTGTTCACCATCCCGTATATGGATCACTTCACCATTGTCGGCACTACCGACCGTGAGTATCAGGGCGATCCGAACAAGGTGGAAATCACCGACGGCGAGATGGACTACGTGCTGAAAGTGGCCAACGATCACTTCAAGAAGCAACTGACCCGCTCAGACGTGCTGCACACCTACTCTGGTGTGCGCCCTTTGTGCAATGACGAATCCGACAACCCGTCTGCGATTACCCGTGACTACACGTTGTCGCTGTCCGGTGGTGCAGACGAAGCGCCAATCCTGTCGGTGTTCGGCGGCAAGCTGACCACCTACCGCAAACTTGCCGAATCGGCCATGGCGCAACTGGCACCGTTCTTCAAGCAGATGAAGCCGAGCTGGACCGCTACATCCGCACTGCCGGGCGGCGAAGACATGACGACGCCGGAAGCGCTGGCCAGTGAACTGACCCGCCGTCACACCTGGTTGCCGACACCGATCGCCAAGCGTTGGGCGATCACCTACGGCAGCCGCAGCTGGCGCCTGCTGGAAGGCGTACAGAGTCTTGAAGACATGGGCCAGCATCTGGGTGGCGGCTTGTATGCCCGAGAGGTTGATTACCTGTGCGATCAGGAATGGGCCACCA
This sequence comes from Pseudomonas viridiflava, assembly GCF_900184295.1. Taxonomy (NCBI): domain Bacteria; kingdom Pseudomonadati; phylum Pseudomonadota; class Gammaproteobacteria; order Pseudomonadales; family Pseudomonadaceae; genus Pseudomonas; species Pseudomonas viridiflava. The sequence continues at coordinate 1,414,574 of NZ_LT855380.1, read as the reverse complement.
GTATCGATGACATCCTGTGGCGCCGTACCAAGCTGGGTCTGTTTACTACGCCTGAAGAACAGGCAGCGGTGAGCAATTATCTGGAAACGGTTGCACGCAACAAGGCGGCAATTGAAGCGGCCTGATCAGTCGCAGCGCTTGGTTCGAACGATACCCGGAAAACCAGATAACTTGTGTAAGGCGGCTGTGGCGTCAAACTAGCCGCCTTTTCTCACACAGCCACGGAAGAAACCCGGTTTTCTGTGGGAGGCGCCACCACGTCTTCGACGTAGCGCTGTCGCGCGGCAAACTCAGTGGGAGCGGACTTGTCCGCGAAAAGGCCAGTACATTCGACGAATATTCATCGTCTGAAATACAGTATTCGCGGACAAGTCCGCTCCCACAAAATCCAGTTTCTTCAGTAGGTTACAGGTTGTTTGATAAGAGGGGGCTTGCCCGCGATGCAGTCGACGCGGTCTATCAGAAAAAACGCGTCATTGTTCATCGTCGGCAAGCCGCCTCCCACGGTTCGATGTTAGTGATGCTGACGGCATCCGCCGCTGCCTATGATGCCCTTCACATCCTCCCGCATTACTTCCACTCTCTGCCCCAGTCCATTCGGTTTTCCGAACATCCATCGCTGCAAAATTCGGCATCCCGGACGAGCCCCTGCCGCCCAACACACCGCTTCCAGATAAAACCCCTTTACTTTCAGCCAGTTGACCATCCTCAAAAGCCTGGCACGACTCATGCTCTACACTTTGCATCGACCGCTTCGACATTAGCGTGTGTCTACCCAGGACGCCGTTGAAGCCATCGTCAAAGAAGTGGATGTCCCTCAAGGCGTCCTATCAATAAAAATGAAATCGAGGATTCATCGATGCGCATCGTTCCCCATCTGCTGGGCGCAGCAATCGCTGCCGCTCTGATCAGCACTCCGGTTTTCGCAGCAGAACTGACTGGCACTCTGAAGAAGATCAAAGAGTCCGGCACCATCACCCTCGGCCACCGTGACGCGTCCATTCCGTTCTCCTACATTGCTGACGCTACCGGCGTGCCAATGGGCTACTCCCACGACATCCAGCTGAAGATCGTCGAAGGCATCAAGAAAGAACTGGACATGCCTGACCTGAAGGTCAAGTACAACCTGGTGACGTCCCAGACCCGAATCCCGCTGGTTCAGAACGGCACCGTCGACGTGGAATGTGGCTCGACCACCAACAACGTCGAGCGTCAGCAGCAGGTTGATTTCTCGGTCGGCATCTTCGAGGTCGGCACCCGCCTGCTGTCCAAGAAAGATTCCAGCTACAAGGACTTCGATGACCTGAAAGGCAAGAACGTCGTGACCACCGCCGGCACCACGTCCGAGCGCATCCTGAAGGCCATGAACGCCGACAAACAGATGGGCATGAACGTCATCTCCGCCAAGGACCACGGCGAGTCCTTCCAGATGCTGGAATCGGGCCGCGCCGTCGCGTTCATGATGGACGACGCCCTGCTGGCAGGCGAAATGGCCAAGGCCAAGAAGCCGGATGACTGGGCCGTCACCGGTACCGCACAGTCCTACGAAATCTACGGCTGCATGGTTCGCAAAGGCGATGCTCCTTTCAAGAAGGCCGTGGACGACGCCATCGTTGCAACCTACAAGTCGGGCGAAATCAACACCATCTACAACAAGTGGTTCCAGTCCCCGGTCCCGCCAAAAGGCCTGAACCTCGAATTCCCGATGAGCGAAAAAATCAAAGAGCTGATCAAGAATCCGACCGACCAGGCAGCCGAAACCGCTAAAGCACTCGAAGAAAAGAAAGCCTGAGCAACCGGTTCAGCCTCGCTGAACTGACTGCACCCCGAGCGGGCTGAATCACCCGCTCGGGAACCGACACTGCGTGCATCTCGATAGCAATAGAACAAGAGGGGGAGACCCTGATGAATTACAACTGGGACTGGGGCGTGTTCTTCAAGTCCACCGGCGTCGGCAGCGAGACCTATCTGGACTGGTTCATATCCGGTCTGGGCTGGACTATCGCCATTGCAGTCGTCGCCTGGATCATCGCCTTGATACTGGGTTCGATACTGGGTGTCATGCGCACCGTACCGAGCCGCCTTGTGTCAGGCATTGCCACGACCTACGTGGAAATCTTCCGTAATGTGCCACTGCTGGTGCAGCTGTTCATCTGGTACTTCCTGGTACCCGACCTGCTGCCTGCAAACCTGCAGGAGTGGTACAAGCAAGACCTCAACCCGACCACCTCGGCATTCCTGAGCGTTGTGGTCTGTCTGGGCCTGTTTACTGCTGCACGGGTCTGCGAACAGGTCCGCACCGGCATCCAGGCGCTGCCAAAGGGCCAGGAATCAGCCGCCCGCGCCATGGGCTTCAAGCTGCCGCAGATCTACTGGAACGTGCTGCTGCCTCAAGCCTATCGCATCATCATTCCGCCACTTACCTCCGAATTCCTGAACGTGTTCAAGAACTCTTCGGTGGCGTCGCTGATCGGCCTGATGGAGTTGCTCGCGCAGACCAAACAGACCGCCGAGTTTTCCGCGAACCTGTTCGAAGCCTTCACGTTGGCCACCCTCATCTACTTCACGCTGAACATGAGCCTGATGCTGTTGATGCGTGTGATCGAGAAGAAAGTCGCCGTGCCCGGCCTGATTTCCGTGGGAGGTAAATAATGGACTTCACTGGAATCGTTCCGGCCCTGCCGGGCCTGTGGAACGGCATGGTCATGACCCTGAAGCTGATGGCGATGGGTGTGGTCGGCGGTCTGTTGCTCGGTACCGTGCTGGCCTTGATGCGACTGTCTTCGAACAAGCTGCTGGCCAACGTGGCCGGCGCTTACGTGAACTACTTTCGCTCCATCCCGCTGCTGCTGGTGATCACCTGGTTCTATCTGGCCGTGCCGTTCGTGCTGCGCTGGATCACCGGCGAGGACACGCCGATCGGTGCGTTCACCTCCTGCGTCGTGGCCTTCATGATGTTCGAGGCGGCCTATTTCTGCGAAATCGTGCGTGCCGGTGTGCAGTCGATTTCCAAAGGCCAGATGGGCGCGGCCCAGGCGCTGGGCATGAACTATAGCCAGATGATGCGCCTGATCATCCTGCCGCAGGCGTTTCGCAAGATGACGCCCCTGCTGCTGCAACAGAGCATCATCCTGTTTCAGGACACCTCTCTGGTTTACACCGTCGGCCTTGTGGACTTCCTCAACGCCTCGCGGGCCAGCGGCGACATCATCGGCCGCGCTAACGAGTTCCTGATCATTGCCGGTCTGGTGTATTTCACGATCAGCTTTGCCGCCTCGTTGCTGGTGAAGCGTTTGCAAAAAAGGTTCGCCGTATGATTTCCATCAAAAACGTCAACAAGTGGTATGGGGACTTCCAGGTACTGACCGATTGCAGCACCGAGGTCAGCAAGGGCGAAGTGGTCGTGGTCTGCGGTCCTTCCGGTTCCGGCAAATCGACCCTGATCAAGTGCGTGAACGCTCTGGAGCCATTCCAGAAAGGCGACATCGTGGTCGATGGCACGTCGATCTCCGACTCCAAGACCAATCTGCCGAAACTGCGCTCGCGCGTCGGCATGGTGTTCCAGCACTTCGAGCTGTTCCCGCACCTGACCATCGTCGAGAACCTGACCATCGCCCAGATCAAGGTGCTGGGTCGCAGCAAGGCCGAAGCCACTGAAAAAGGCCTGAAACTGCTGGATCGTGTCGGCTTGTCCGAGCATGCCCACAAGCACCCGGGCCAGCTTTCCGGTGGCCAGCAGCAGCGTGTGGCGATTGCTCGTGCACTGGCGATGGACCCGGTGGTCATGCTGTTCGATGAACCGACCTCGGCACTCGACCCGGAAATGGTCAACGAGGTGCTCGACGTGATGGTGCAACTGGCTCACGAAGGCATGACCATGATGTGCGTGACCCACGAAATGGGCTTCGCCCGCAAGGTCGCCAATCGCGTGATCTTCATGGACAAGGGACAGATCGTCGAAGACTGCGCCAAGGAAGAGTTCTTCGGTGACGTGTCTGCACGTTCCGAACGCGCCCAGCAATTCCTCGCCAAGATCCTCCAGCACTAAGCATTAGGCTGACAGCGGCCCGTTACACACGGGCAGCTGTTCGGCTCAGGACGACTGTGATGAAATGCGACCCCACTCTTTATCGCGCCGCGCCGCCATCACTCGCCGTGAAACCCCGCCTGATTCGCCAGCTGTTCCTCCCGCCCCTGATCTTCGTGCTGATGATCGGGCTCGGCTACGCTGCGTATCTGGTCAGCGAAAACAACGGTATCAAGAGCCTGAGCGAAAGCGGCGAACGTCAGTTGGAACTGCATGCTCGCACCGTCGAAAGCGAGATCAGCAAATACACCTACCTCCCCAGCGTTCTGGAACTGGAATCCAGCGTTTCGCAGTTGCTTAACGAGCCAAGTCCCGAACTGCAGCAAGAGGTCAATCGCTACCTTGAAGGCCTGAACCGCCGCAGTCGCAGCCGCGCTATCTACGTGCTCGACACCACCGGCCGCGTTCTGGCTACCAGCAACTGGCGCGACAGCGACAGTTATCAGGGCGAAGACCTGTCCTTTCGTGCCTACTTCCAGGATGCAGTGCGCGGCCTGCCCGGACGCTTCTACGGAATCGGCACCACCACCGGCGAATCCGGCTATTACCTGGCCCACGGTCTGGAAGAGAAAGGCCGGATCATCGGTGTCGCGGTGATCAAGGTCCGACTCGAAGCCCTTGAAGAGCGCTGGCAGCGGGCACGCCTGGAAGCCTTCGTCAGCGATGAAAACGGCATCATCATCCTGTCGAGCGATCCGGCCCGCCGATTGAAATCGGTGCGTCCGCTGACACCGGACATCAAGGAACGACTGGCGCGCAGCCTACAATATTACTGGTGGCCGCTGAACGAACTGGTGCCATTGGAACGCGAGTCACTGTCCGAAAGCGTCGAAAAGCTCACCTTTCCTGCCAACGCCACGGTTGACCGCGAGCACACGCAGGTCAGTTATCTGGCGCAGACACGGCCATTGAACGATAGCCCCTGGCACCTGACGCTGCTCACCCCGCTTGAAGACCTGCGCAGGGAAGCCGCCAGCCAGGGCATGCTAGTGGCCGTGGCCTGTGCGCTGGTGACGTTTTTACTGATTGCCTGGAACGAACGCCGCAAGGTAATCGCGACTCGACTGGCCGCACGCGAGGCGCTGGAAGCCGCCAACAATGAGCTGGAGCGCAAGATTGCCGAGCGCACCGAGCACCTGCGCGCCAGCAACGAACGCTTGAAGGCGCAGATTCGTGAGCGACGACAGGCCGAGGACACACTGCGCAAAGCCCAGGATGAACTGGTGCAGGCCGGCAAACTCGCCGCCATCGGCCAGATGTCTACCAGTATCGCCCACGAATTGAACCAGCCGCTGGCGGCGTTGCGTACGCTGTCCGGTAACACGGTGCGCTTTCTGGAGCGCGGCGCGCTGGAAACTGCCAGCGCCAACCTGCGCACCATCAACGATCTGGTGGACCGCATGGGTCGCATCACGGCCAGCCTGCGCGCCTTCGCCCGACGCGGCGACGACAAGGGCCAGGCTCAGTTGTGCAAGGCTCTGGACGCCGCACTGCAGTTGCTTGCCGTACGCATCGAACAATCCACGCTTCAGGTGCATCAGGATTTTGCCGATGCCACGCTGGCCATCGACCAGACCCGTCTGGAACAGATCCTCGTCAACCTGATCGGTAACGCGCTCGACGCCATGCATGCACAGCCCAGACCGGAGCTGTGGATCGAAGGAGCGATTGCCGAGGGTCGCTATCGCCTGCTGGTGCGCGACAACGGTCACGGAATCGACATGGAAGCGCGCAAGCATCTCTTCGAACCCTTCTTCACCACCAAACCCGGCGAGCAAGGCCTCGGGCTTGGCCTGACCCTGTCGGCAAGTCTGGCGGCTGCAGCGGGCGGCAGCCTGAGTGCCGAGCATCCGGACGATGGCGGCACCTGCTTTGTCCTCTGCCTGCCATTTATCGAGAGCGCTCCAACCGAACCTCGCCAGGGCGAGCCGACATGAGGCAACACCCATGAACATCAATAACGACCTGACCGTCCTGATCGTTGAAGACGATCCGCACGTGCTGCTGGGTTGTCAGCAGGCACTGGCGCTGGAAGATATCGTCAGCGAAGGCGTCTCGAGCGCCGAAGAAGCCTTGCTGCGCATTGGCGATAATTTTGCGGGTATCGTCATCAGCGATATCCGCTTGCCAGGTATCGACGGGCTGGAATTGCTGACCCGCCTCAAGGCGCGCGACAGCAGTTTGCCCGTGGTGCTGATTACCGGGCATGGCGACATCTCGATGGCCGTCAATGCCATGCGCGATGGAGCTTATGACTTCATGGAGAAGCCCTTCTCGCCCGAGCGTCTGGTGGACGTCACGCGTCGCGCGCTGGAACAGCGCGGACTGGCACGGGAAGTCTGGTCGCTGCGCAAGCAACTGGCCGAACGCGACTCGCTGGAAGGCAAGATCATCGGCCGCTCACCGGCCATGCAGAACCTGCGTGCCCTGATCGCCAACGTGGCTGATACCTCGGCCAACGTGCTGATCGAAGGTGAAACCGGCACCGGCAAGGAACTGGTCGCCCGCTGCCTGCATGATTTCAGCAGGCGCAAAGCCAGTCAGTTCGTGGCGCTCAATTGCGGAGGACTGGCGGAAAGCCTGTTCGAATCGGAAATCTTCGGCCATGAGGCCAACGCCTTTACCGGCGCAGGCAAGCGCCGGATCGGCAAGATCGAGCACGCCGACAACGGCACGCTGTTTCTCGATGAAGTGGAAAGCATGCCAGTCAACCTGCAGATCAAACTGTTGCGGGTCCTGCAGGAGCGCACGTTGGAACGTCTGGGTTCAAACCAGAGTGTGGCGGTGGATTGCAGGGTCATTGCCGCCACCAAGTCCGATCTGAATGCGCTGGGCCGGACCAACCAGTTTCGCAGCGACCTGTATTACCGCCTGAACGTCGTGACACTTGAGCTTCCGCCGCTGCGCGAGCGCCGCGAGGACATTCTGCAACTGTTCGAGCATTTCCTGCAGTTGTCCTCGCTGCGTTTCGACCGTGAGCCGCCGGAACTGGATCGCCAGACCGTATCGAGCCTGATGAGCCATGACTGGCCGGGCAATGTGCGGGAGTTGCGCAACGTTGCCGAACGCTTTTCGCTGGGTTTGCCGGCCTTCAAACAGACCGGCACCGTGATCGAGAATCAGAGCCTGGGCTTTGCCGAAGCGGTGGAAGCCTTTGAGCGCAACCTGCTCAGCGAGGCACTGCAACGCAGCGGCGGCAATCTCAGCCAGGCCAGTCAGGAACTGGGCATGGCCAAGACCACGCTGTTCGACAAGGTCAAGAAATACGGGCTCTGAGCCGTTAAGTCGCGGCGCAATTGCGCCTTTCAAGCAGGAGAATTCATTGGATCTGGTACTCAAGGCCCTGTTGGGCGGCGCGGTGGTGGTGATCCTCGCGGCACTGGCCAAGACCCGCAATTATTACATTGCAGGCCTGGTGCCGCTGTTTCCGACCTTCGCACTGATCGCCCACTACATCGTCGGCAAGGGCCGCTCGCTGGACGATCTGAAAACCACGATCCTGTTCGGCATGTGGTCGATCATTCCCTACTTCGTCTACCTCGCGGCGCTCTACCTGCTGGTGGACCGCCTGCGTCTTGAAGCCTCACTGGCGCTGGCCGCCGTCGCCTGGCTGATCGCTGCGACGCTGCTGGTGACGGTGTGGGTCAGAGTTCATGGGTGACGGCGTAAGGCTTTACCTCACTTCGCCTCGCTGAGAATCTGCCGGATTGCACTGACGAACACGTCAACCGGCTGACCGCCCGAGACGGCGTACTGGTCGTTGAACACGATGGTCGGCACCGAACTGACGCCGCGAGAAGTCCAGAGCTGTTCGGCCTCGCGTACTTCATGTGTGTATTCGTTGTTGTCCAGAACGGCTTGGGCACGTACGCGGTCAAGGCCCACTTTCTGCGCCACATCTGCCAGGGTTTGGTGATTGGAAGGGTCTTTCAGATCGCTGAAATACGCTTCGAACAGCGCGTCTTTCAACGCATGCTGCTTGCCTTCAAGCTCGGCCCAGTGCAGCAGGCGGTGGGCGTCGAACGTGTTGTAGATACGCCGCTCGCCCTGGGCAAAGACAAAGCCCTGCTCGGCGCCGCGCTCACGGATGGTGTCGTGAATGCCTTCGATCTGTTCCGGTGTCGAACCGTACTTTTCGGCGATGTGTTCCTTGATGTCCTGGCCTTCGGCCGGCATGTTCGGGTTCAGCTCGAATGGCTGGAAATGGATTTGCGCCTGTACTTCATCGCCCAGTTCAGCCAGCGCCTTGTCCAGCGCCCGCAGGCCGATGACGCACCAGGGGCAGGAAACGTCGGAAACAAAATCGATTTTCAGTGCAGTGCTCATGCTGGCCCTCGCTCAATCGGCAAAAGCCACACGATACACCTCTGCCCATCCCTTTCAACCGTGTCCGGTTTTACAACTGCGCCAGGCTGCGACCATCTTCGTGCTGCGCCTTCAGGTAAGGCAGCACTGCACCGAGCAACGGGGCCTTGAACGCTTCCTGAAAACGGTGAGCAAGTCCCGGAATCAAACGTAGCTGACTGCCCTGGATATGCGCCGCGACATGCACACCGTGCATCACCGGCAAAAGCGGGTCGGCCGTGCCATGTACGACCAGCACTGGCAAGCGCAGCCGGTTGAGCAGTTCCACCCGGCTGGGCTCGGCCAGAATCGCCATGATCTGACGCTTGACCCCTTCCGGGTTGAACGCTCGGTCATAGGACACCGCCGCCTGATGCAGCAGTTGCGCACGATCATCCTTGACCTCCGGGCTGCCCAGCGCCGCCAGCAGATCGGCCTGTTGTTCGATAGCCACCTCCCGATTCGGCGCGCCACGGCGGGCCAGAAGCTGCATCAGCGCGGGGCTCGGCATCGGCAGCCCCTGGGCGCCAGAACTGGTCATGATCAGCGTCATACTCTCGACCCGCGAAGGGGCAAGATCTGCCAGATGCTGGGCAATCATCCCACCCATGCTGGCACCGAGCACGTGGAACTGCCGAATCTGCAACGCATCCATCAGACCCAGCGCGTCATCGGCCATGTCGGTCAGCGAATAAGGCGCGGACACCGGCAGGCCCAGCTTGTAGCGCAGCACTTCATACGTGAGGTTGGCATCGGCAGGCTGTTGCACCCAGGTCGACAGACCGACATCACGGTTGTCGTAACGAATCACGCGGTAACCCTGCTGACAGAGCGCAACCACGACTTCATCAGGCCAGTGAATCAGTTGCCCGCCCAAACCCATGACCAGCAGCAAGGCAGGGTCGGATTCACTGCCGATACTCTGGTAGGCAATACGGACGTCTTTAAGGTCGGCCACGTGCACAGGAACATTGACATCGCATCGATCAGCCGCAAAGGACTGCAGGCCGCACAAAAGCGCGGCCAGAAAAATTAAAACCCGCATGAAAAACACCAAAAAACAGATCCCCAGTAGGCAACGAGTCTGATGATGTTTTGCAAAGCGCGCTGCCACAGTTACGTGACAATTTGATGAAGGGTGCTCAACGGTCGTTTACGGACCTGAACCGAACCGGTCAGGCACAGGCCAGCAGCAGGTTGTCGCCAAACCGGGCACGCGCTTCCTGAACCAGTTCGACCTGATCGCTGGCGCTGCCCAGGGACAGGACCTTGTAGGTCGGCAGGCGATCAAACACCGGCCCCAGTTGCTCGGGCACGCTGACGCTGTCGATGTGCAGGCCGGTGACCGGCAACAAGGCGGCTACACCAAGGTTGTCCTTCAAGTCGCCACGGTAGGTCGCGACCAGCTTTTTCAGCGGCGAGTACTGAAGGATGTGGTACGCGCGCTCGAACGCGTTGCGCCACTCCAGCGGCAGGTCCAGGGTCAGGATCGGCTCATCGATCTGCACCCACTCGACGCCTCTGGCAGCCAGTCGACCGAAAATCTCGCCATAGGCCGGCAGCAGTCGTTCCAGCAGGTCGAGCTTGTCGAGGCCCTGTTCTGCCTGAGCAAACCAGAGATACGTCAGCGGACCGATGACAGAGGTTTTGTGACCCTGCGCTTCGGCTTCCTGAGCATCCTTGAGCAGCGGCTCCCAGTCCGGCTGGAAACGCTGATCCTGAATCAAATGAGGAATCAGCGACGAAAACTGCTCGGCCAGCCACTGGTCTGGCGTGTGTGAAAAGGATTCATCACGCTGCCAGCACGCCCGCAGAGCCTGTTGCAATTCACGATCAGCGCCGATGCGCAGCGAGTCAGGGGTGTGTGCCAGAGCCATGAGGCGTCCTCCATAAAAGATGGCGCTATTGTCGACAGCGGAAGCATCATGAGACAAACTCATTTTTTTCGTGTTGATCACAAATACTATTCATGGAGCACTGACCGTGCTTGAGATACGCCACCTCAAAACCCTCCACGCCTTGCGTGAAGCCGACAGCCTCGTAGAGGCGGCGGAACGTCTGCACCTGACCCAGTCGGCGCTCTCACATCAGTTCAAGGAACTGGAAGAGCGCATGGCCATGCCGCTGTTCGTGCGCAAGACCAAACCGGTTCGGTTCACCAGTGCCGGTCTGCGCCTGCTGCAATTGGCCGACTCGCTGCTGCCTCAGCTTCGCGCTGCCGAGCGGGACATCGCGCGGCTGGCGGGCGGCACGGCGGGTCGCCTGCACATGGCCATCGAATGCCACAGCTGTTTTCAGTGGCTGATGCCGACCATCGACCAGTTCCGTGATGCCTGGCCGGAAGTGGAGCTGGATCTGTCCTCGGGTTTCTCGTTCGCCCCGCTGCCCGCGCTGGCCCGTGGCGATCTGGATCTGGTGGTGACTTCGGACCCGCTGGAGTTGCCCGGCATCACTTACGTGCCGCTGTTCACCTACGAAGCAATGCTCGCGGTGGCCAATCAGCACGCACTGGCGAGCCGACCCTACGTGGTTCCTGAAGACCTGCTGACTGAAACGCTGATCACGTATCCGGTGGAGCGCGACCGGCTGGATATCTTCACGCGCTTTCTGGAGCCAGCCGACATTGAGCCCGCGCAAGTGAGGACGTCGGAACTGACCGTGATGATGATGCAACTGGTCGCCAGCGGCCGTGGCGTATGCGGCATGCCGCACTGGGCGCTGCACGAGTACAGCTCCCGCGGCTACGTCAAAGGCAAGCGGCTTGGGGAGAAGGGGTTGTTCGCAACGCTTTATGCCGGTATTCGCGCCGACATGCTGGACGCGCCCTACATGCGCGATTTTCTGCTGACCGCCAAGGACACGTCATTCTCGACGCTGGACGGTGTCAGCGCGGTTCGCTGACACCTTGCCTGCAACTCAGACGACCTGGGCCTGGCGCTGCCTGTAGAGCGGCAGAATCAGGTCGCGGGTCAACGGCGCCAGATGCAGCTCCACGTCAGTCTGCGTGCCGACCCAGATCACTTCCTCGATCTCGGCAGCAGGTATGGCCTGCACATCGGTCATCACCTCGAACAAATGGCAATGAACCTCAAAGCCCGGTTCATTGGCGGCAGGCGCGGTGAACTCGCCGAGGAACGCGGCCTGTTGCGGATCAATGATCAGCCCCAGCTCTTCCTCCAGTTCTCTGGCCAATGCCACGGCTGCGGCTTCGCCTGGCTCGATCTTGCCGCCCGGCTGCATGAACGCCTGGGTGCCGCGCTTGCGCACCAGCAGGGTCTTGCCATCCGGAGCGATCAGCAACGCTGCCGCGATAGTAATGATCTTCATGCAAAGATATCCGTCTTCAGCAGTCGCGACTCGTCGGCGCGTTCCAGGGCCAGCGTGATCAGGCGATCGATCAGCCCGGCGTAGGAAAGACCGCTGGCCTGCCACAACTTCGGGTACATGCTGATGGAGGTGAAACCAGGAATGGTGTTGACCTCGTTGATGATGATGTCGCGCGCCTCGGTGACGAAGAAATCGACCCGAGACAGCCCCGCACAACCGAGCACCTTGTAAGCGGTCAGCGCGACATTGCGCACCTCGTCGCTCAGATCGACGGCCAGCTCTGCCGGAATCGCGATGCGTGCCTGATCACCGTTGAGGTACTTGGTGTCATAGGCGTAGAACTCGTCATTGGCGACCACTTCGCCGCACACGCTGACCTGCGGGTCGCGGTTGCCCAGCACCGCACATTCCACTTCACGACCCACGATGCCCTGCTCGATCAGCAGTTTGTGATCGAACTGGAAACCCAGCGCCAGCGCGGCCTTGAAACCGGCTTCGTCCATGACCTTGCTGACACCGACCGAAGAACCCTGACTGGCCGGTTTGACGAACATCGGCAGGCCCAACTGACCGGCCACCTCAGCAAACAGAATCGTCTGACCGCGGGTCAGCACCACGAACGGCGCAACGGCAATCCCGGCATCGCGCAGCAGACGCTTGGTCACGTCCTTGTCCATGCAGGCAGCCGAGCCGAGCACGTCAGGGCCTACAAACGGAATCGCCAACAGGCGCAGCAAGCCTTGCAGCGAACCATCTTCGCCAAAGGCGCCATGAATCAGCGGAAACACCACGTCGATACGCGACAGTTGCTCACCGGACTCAACCTCGACGAACTGCCCTTCAGTGCTGCCCGGCAGAAGTGCCAGACGCTTGCCCGCAGTGCTCAGGCTGATCTTTGCCGGGTCGCCCGCGTTGAGCAGGTAATCGCTTTCGTCGAATCGTAACCAGTTGCCCAGTTTGTCGACGCCGATCAGGGTCAGCTCATAGCTTTCACGATCAATTGCGTTGATCACGTTGCGCGCAGACTGCAACGAAACTTCGTGTTCGCTGGATTGCCCACCGAAAATGATGGCCACTGACTTTTTCAATGCGGGTACTCCTGTTTTTCAGGCCGCGAAGATAAAAGCAATTCCCGCCAATAGTCCAGAGGACGAGTGGTCGCAACCCGCATTCCCGGCAAAAAAAATCCCGGTCGAGGGCAATCCTGTGCGGATGGCCCCTGACCGGGACGGGTGATGGATCATTGACCTGCCGAAGCGTCTTTCTTACTGCCAGAACCAAAGGTGGCAAAACGCTTGTTGAAGCCTGCGATCCGGCCTTCGCTGGTGGTCTTGCGTTGCTGGCCGGTGTACATCGGGTGCGATGCACTGGACACGTCGAGAGCGACGTAGGGGTACGTATTGCCGTCGGTGTGCTGCTGCGTGCGCTCTGTATCGACGGTGGAACCGATCAGAAAGTAGGCGTCGGCTGCAGTGTCGTGGAACAGCACGGTACGGTATGCGGGATGGATATCGGGTTTCATGGATGCCTCCAGGCAGCAGGTGATTTAAGCGTTATACAGTAACATAACGATATTTCCAGATGATAATGATTCCTGTCGATTGACTGCATCGGCGGGCTTGATCGAGGCCCGTGTTTCACTGCGACTGCTTGCTGGGTACGTCAATAGGACTGGGGTCCTGTGCAACCCTGCGATGCTGGTGGTTACGTCTCGATGCTGCAGAACGCCTTGCAGGAAGTTATCAGGGCCAGAACTCCGCCGGCCCCCACGACCGATTCATGCACAAGACAGACGAGTTCGGTTTCGTAGCGCTCAACACGAAGGAACAGGCCCTCATCCAGCCTCGCTGGACCAGCCTGGAAGGTCGTGAAGAGGTGTATGCCGCAACCGCACGTCTGCGACATCTCAAACCCCGCGTGCTGGAAAGCTGAACGAACGCTGCGGCACAGGCAAAAGCCATCACCGGCACGTCATTTACTGCTCACACCGATAGCGGCAATCCGCTACATTCCAAGGGCGCTCCCTGTCGACCCGCTCGTGCGAGCAGGCCAGGGGCGCAGACACTCCGGCAGCCCCGCAGTCCTGCAAGTCGTCACAGGCAGGCGAAGACGGGGCGCCCAGCGCAGAAAACCGCCATTAGTCCAAGGATGTCGTATGAGCCTCTCGCTACTCAGTCGTTATGCCGTTTTCGTCGGATGCGTACTTTTCACACTGTTCAGCCTGCCGCTCTGGCACCACGAGTGGCTGTGGCCGTTCACGCTGCTGACCGCCGTTCTGAGCGTCGTGGGCATCATCGACCTGCTGCAGTCGCGGCACTCGGTTCGTCGCAATTACCCGATCCTGGGCAACATCCGCTACGCCGTCGAAGCGATACGCCCTGAAATCCGTCAGTACCTGCTCGAGTCCGACAGCGACGCCCTGCCCTTCTCGCGGGCCCAGCGCTCGCTGGTGTACTCGCGCGCCAAGAACGAATCGGCGGACAAGCCCTTCGGCACGCTGATCGATGTGTATCAGACCGGTTTCGAATTCATCGGCCACTCCATGCGCCCTGCTCCGTTGAGCGACCCCAACAGCTTCCGTGTGTCGATCGGCGGTCCTCAGTGCTCGCAGCCCTATTCGGCATCGATCTTCAATATCTCGGCCATGAGCTTCGGCTCGCTCAGCGCCAACGCCATCCGTGCGCTCAACAAGGGTGCCAAACTGGGCAACTTCGCCCACGACACCGGCGAAGGCAGCATCAGCCCTTATCACCGCGAGCACGGCGGCGACCTGACCTGGGAACTGGGCAGCGGCTATTTCGGTTGTCGCACAGCGGATGGCCGCTTCGACCCAGAGAAGTTCGCGGCACAGGCTACCAATCCGCAGGTGCGCATGATCGAAATCAAGATGAGCCAGGGCGCGAAACCCGGTCATGGCGGCATCCTGCCCAAACATAAAGTGACTCAGGAGATTGCAGATACCCGCGGCATACCCATGGGCGAGGACTGCATTTCGCCGTCCCGGCACAGCGCGTTCTCCACACCTTTCGAGCTGATGCAGTTCATTGCACAGTTGCGTGAGTTGTCGGGCGGCAAGCCGGTCGGCTTCAAGTTCTGCCTGGGTCATCCGTGGGAGTTCATGGGCATCGCCAAGGCCATGCTCGACACCGGAATCTACCCGGACTTCATCGTCGTCGACGGGACAGAGGGCGGAACGGGCGCCGCGCCAGTGGAATTCACCGATCACATGGGCACACCGATGCGTGAGGCACTGTTATTCGTGCATAACACGCTGGTTGGCCTGAACCTGCGCAGCCAGATTCGCCTGGGTGCCAGCGGCAAGATCGTCAGTGCTTTCGACATCGCCAGCGTGTTGGCAATTGGCGCCGACTGGGCAAACTCCGCACGAGGCTTCATGTTCGCCATCGGTTGCATCCAGTCACAAAGTTGTCACACCAACAAATGCCCGACCGGCGTTGCGACTCAGGACGCGCTACGTCAGCGGGCGCTGGTGGTGCCGGACAAGGCCGAGCGGGTGTACAACTTCCATCGCAACACCCTCAAGGGGCTGGCTGAAATGCTTGCGGCGGCAGGTCTGGATAACCCTTCGCAACTGGAAGCCAAACACTTGGTACGACGCATGTCAGCTACGGAAATCAAACTGTTCTCGCAAACCCACGTCTTCCTGCAACCGGGGCAGTTGCTGAACGGCGTGCAAGACGACAGCTTCTATTCAAGGATGTGGCGGATGGCCCGCGCCGACAGTTTCGAACCGGCCGATGAAGTGGCGTAGGACTGCATCTGGAGACATTCTGTAATAGCCTGATTTTGCAATTGTCATGATTTGACGCCACCCTGCCGCGCCGCCGAGAGAGACAGACTGGCGGCGCGGAACCTCAGCCCTGTGCGGCTCATCTTATTAGCAACTTTCAAGAGTCCACCGTTATGACTAACGGACGCGATCATCGAATCGACTTCTTTCGAGGTCTGGCCCTGATCTTCATCTTCTGGGATCACGTGCCGGACAACCCTCTGGCCCAACTGACCGTGCGCAACTTCGGCTTCAGTGATGCGGCGGAGATCTTTGTGTTTCTGGCGGGCTATGCGGCCATTCTGGCCTACGGGCGCATTGCACGGCGCGAAGGCCTGCTGGTTGCAGGCGTGCGGATCCTGCGGCGCACTTGGGTGCTGTATGTGGTGCACATCTTTCTGCTGACGCTGCTGATGGGCATCGTGTTCGTCGCCAACAACCACGTCGAAACCCGCGACATGGTGCAGCAGATGGGCCTCGAATATTTCGTCGGCAATCCGCAGCAGGCATTGGCCGACGAACTCCTGCTGCGCTTCAAACCCAACCTGACCGACCCGTTGCCGCTGTACATCGTCCTGCTGCTGACTCTGCCCCTTACTCTGCCGTTGATGCTGCGCAAGCTGGAACTGGCGGTGGGGCTGTCGATTGCGCTGTACATGATGGTGCCGCTGTTTGGCTGGAACCTGCGCGCTTACGAAGGCGGCGGTGTCTGGTACTTCAATCCGGTCGCCTGGCAGTTGCTGTTCGTGCTCGGGGGCGCCTGCGCGCTGCGGGCTGAAACGCACGTCGCCAACGAACGTCGCCCGTTGCATCGGCAACCGTTATTCATCGTATCTGCCGTTTATGTGCTGATCGCAGGCGCACTGACTTTCAGCGAAAAATGGCCGGGCCTGCACACAGCACTGGTGTCGACGCTACAAGTGGAAGCCTTCTACCCCATCAGCAAGACCGACCTCGCACCGGTTCGCCTGCTGCACTTCCTGGCGCTGGTCTACGTGGTTGCCCGCCTGCTGCCCACCACCAGTACCTGGCTCGATAACTGGCCCGCCCGCCAGACCTGCCGCATGGGCCGCTACTCACTGGAAGTCTTCTGCCTGGGCGTACTCTTGGCACCTTTGGCCGACATGGCCAATGCCCTGGCGGGTGACACCTGGCCGATGCAAGTGACCACCGCAGTGATCGGGTTGGGACTGATGATGCTCATGGCCAACGGACTCGAACTCAACAAACGCTTCGACAAAGCGCCCCGCCTGTTGCCCACCTGAGAACAGCATCACACTAGACAGTCCTCTCGGAAGTTTCCTACTGCTTTATCAGGCCAAGTTTTTCTGAACATGGCCGTTATCCGGTATGAATTCAACGGGAGGGTAATGCCTTGAATATCAATACCGTGACAAGCTATGTAAGCACACTAACGTCTGAAAGACCGTTCCAGAATAGGGAGGTAGGAAATATCAGTCGGGATATCGTCGCCCTGTCGATTCCCCCAGAAAATCTGATGCTGCCATTCAAAGCTGTCCGCGATCCGAATGAGGAGTTTTACCATTACGAAAAAGCGCCTTGGCTGACCGAACAAGCCCAAGGCGATATGGACAACTACCTCACGCAAATTTCCAGTGAGTTTTTCGAAGTTAGCCGGCAAGAATTTCTGAAGGAGGAAATCGGGAGGTTTCAAGAATCCGCCTGCAGAATGTTCGACGACTTTCACGACTTCAAGCAGCAGCTTTCCTACCTAAACCCGGAGCTTGCCAAAAAACACTATGGATTCACACTCGGCTTCGATGAGCACATCAAGGTAACCGACCCGGACGGTGTATTGACGCCCGCCGAGCATACTTACCTTAC
Source organism: Pseudomonas viridiflava (assembly GCF_900184295.1). NCBI lineage: Bacteria > Pseudomonadati > Pseudomonadota > Gammaproteobacteria > Pseudomonadales > Pseudomonadaceae > Pseudomonas > Pseudomonas viridiflava. The sequence goes on along the minus strand of NZ_LT855380.1, from coordinate 1,397,181 downwards.
CGAGGAGCTTAACAAGCGTCAGCCGCTCAAGGATGCGCTGGTCAACAATGCCAAGAGCATCATGACGCTGCTGGACCATTACCCGGAAAAATTCGGCACCGAGCACACACTCAATCTTGAAGGCTTCAGCAAGGTTATCGATTACGGCCAGGTATTCAGCCGCAACACCATCGGCAACTTCATGGACACCATCATCTACCAGATCGAACGTAATGCCCCTAAACGCGAGGTCGTGGAGGACGTACAGGTGGATGTTCACGTTTGAATTGAGAAAGGCTTCACAACGAAACATCGTTTCGGAAATGCCCTACAGGGTTATCAGGCCAAGGTTTTAAATTTACTGCCGTTATCAAGAAAGCGTCATCCATTCAGCAAGGAGCGAGACATGAATATCAACAGCGCTATTGCAATACCGTTGAAACCTTACATGCCAGCGCCTGACCGTGTGCCTCAGGCGACCGAACCGGCACCATCCGATGTACTGACGGATCAGCAAAAGAAAGAAGCTTTTGCAAAAGAGTTTTACACGAGGGAGGAAGAGCCATGGAAGGGGAAGTTCTTCAGATATAGCGATGACACCGTAAAAAATGAAATGCGCGAGATGACGAAAGATCGATATTTAATTTTTACAGAGCTGGAGGCTTGTAATGAACTAGGCAACCAATACGCATTTTTTAATCTCTTTAAAGCGCAGGTTTCAGATACACGGCCCGATTTGGCAGAGAAAAGCTTCAGCTTCACTCTTGGCGACGACGCGGAGATCAAAATACTGGACTCCGGAAAAAGTCTGAGCGATGACGACTTGAAGTGGTTGACCAGAGCCATCAACTCCGACGTCGACTTCAAAAGCTCGGTCAGACAAGGTGCGAAGCTTATCATGAGCCTCGTTGACCACGACCCGAAAAATTTTTCGGGGAAAACCAACCTTACCCTCTTAAACTTTCAGGATATTGTCGACCTCGGGAAGGTACTCTCAGGCCCAATCGACATAACGGAAGGATGGATGAAGCAAGTAAAGGAGCATGACGAGAAAAACCGGGACTCCCTGATCGATACCTATGCGTAGGAGTTCCAAAACGCTCTCCGCAAGCGAGAAGCTCGTAGAGCGACCATTGATAGATAGCACGCTTAACTTGAGAAAACGGTCACACCACAGCGCACTCTCGGAAATGCCCTACAGGGTTATCAGGCCAAGGTTTTTAATTCACTGCCGTTATCAAGGAAGCGTCATCCATTCAACAAGGAGCGAGACATGAATATCAACAGCGCCACTTCAATGACCATGAAACCTTACATGCTAGCGCCTGACCGTGCACCTCAGACGACCGAACAGGTGCCATCCGACGTAATGACGGATCAGCAAAAGAAAGAAGCTTTTGCAAAAGAGTTTTACACGAGGGAGGAAGAACCTTGGAAAGGAAGGCTCGTCAGATATAGCGATGACACCGTAAAAAACGAAATGCGCGAGATGACGAAAGAGCAGTATTTAACTTTTGCGAGCATGGAGGCTAGCATTGAACTCAGCAACCAATATTCATTTTTTTGCTACTTCAAAGAACAGATTTTAGATGCGCGGCCTGACCTGGCAGAGAAAAACTTCAGCTTCACTCTTGGCGACGACGCGGAGATCAAAATACTGGACTCCGGAAAAAGTCTGAGCGATGACGACTTGAAATGGTTGACCAGAGCCATCAACTCCGACGTCGACTTCAAAAGCTCGGTCAGACAAGGTGCGAAGCTTATCATGAGCCTTGTTGACCACGACCCCAAAAACTTTTCAGGGAAAACGAACCTCACCCTTTTAAATTTTCAGGATATTATCGACCTTGGGAAGGTGATTTCAGACCCAATCGACATGACTGAAGGATGGATGAAGCAAGTAAAGGAGCATGACGAGAAAAACCGGGACTCCCTGATCGATACCTACGCGTAGGAGTTCCAAAAAAAGACGCTCTGCAGCCAAGCGGAGCGCCCTTTTTAAAATTTACGGCCTTGCATGCAAATTGGTTAGCCAGCGCTTACACAAATGCCCTAGCTTAAACGTGTAAACTTTGTCTTCCAGACGACCCGTTAAAATATTGCTAGCGCTGTAATCCCCCTTCCCGTAAAGCGTACTCCATGTAAATCTGGTCTTGTCGGTGAATTCATAAATATCGTTTGCTGGCCAACCTCCTTCACAACGGTTGAATTCAATCAGCCGTGATATCTTCCCTTCTTTATCGGATGTAAAGATTTCATGAATCTCTTCTTTAGTGCCCGTAGTCAGTGAAAATTTTAGCTGACCACCCTCCAACGGATACGCCTTACTGTCCGTAAAAGTTGCCTCCAGCGTCGCCTCTTTGAACGCCTGAGTCGCAAGAAATCCTTCTAGGTACGGCTGAAAAGCCGAAATCGGCAAAATACCCTTCTCGTCGAGCAGGTCGTAATTCATGTGAGGAAACGACCCGAGCACGATTCGGTATTCCGCGCTTTCAAACTTGACCCCATCAACGGCGAGGACGCGGACGTTGACTTGAGAACCGGAGTTCAAGCCAGATATTTTTTGAGCGCCTGGATAGTGTTTGGGCTTCCACGCACCGCCATCAACTTGATATTCAACCTTCCAAAGCTTGTTGTATTGGCTGCCGGGCGTGGTCAGCAATACATCTTGACCGCGAATCGCAGTAAAGCTGTACTGATGGACCGCCGAAGTACTCTCTAGCGTCTGATTAATCTCGTGAATCTTGTCGGAGAGTACGACCGCGTCTGGAATTTCCGCACGCAGCGTCGATGTTTCCTGTTGAGCATCCGGCACAACACCTGCAACATCGCTTTCGCCCTGTGCAAATGCATGGCAGGACATCGCCAGAAACAGTCCAGACAAGAGCAAGCGGCCTGTAGCGCTTTTATTGTTATCCATCTTAAATCCTCAACTTCAATCCGTTAATTTATGTCAGGCATCATTGCCACTGACTGCCTGGACGTAATCAGTTGAGTCGCTGAAGATCAATACCAAAAACAACTTTACGGAAACATCCTACACATTAATAACTCGCAAATTTTATATATATACCGCAGATCGGCCTTTCCTGGTTTCCACTGGCTCGAATCTGGCTGACTACCCCTTAACGCCTGCAACGCCCTCTAAATTCCTCCTGACAATTTCTCCTGCAATCCCGCCCAGCGTCTAAGCTTGTCTCAGGTGCGTTAACAGGGTGACGGGCCATCGACTATGGGCGTATTCAGGCATTCCGATAGCAGGCAAGATGTGATTTCCGCTGACCGTCAGGATGACCCACGCGCGCCGAAGCATCCCCCTCGTAAACGTTACGGATGGCGGGTGTTCTGGGTGGTCGTGGCATTGGGAGGTGTAGCGCTGGGTGCAGCGGTGGCGGTCGAGAGCCGCAGTTCCAGGCTTCAGGCCCGGGAGTTCAGCCGTTTTGCCGCCAACCTCAGTTACTCGGTGCAGCCTGGACCGAGCACGGATGTTGTGTACCCGGGTGACGGGCCTTTCGACAAACGTCTGGGATATTCCTCGCTGGACGACTTCCTGCCGCGTCTGCTGAAGCGCGATTACGTGATCACCCGACAGGTGCGCTTTTCACCCGAGTTGATGCGTTACAGCCAGCGCGGTTTCTTTGTGCCCTATCAGGAAAAGATTCAGGCGGGGCTGTCGATCACCGACTGTCGGGGCGCGCCACTGTATGAGTTCCGCTATCCACAGCAGTTTTACCCAGCCTTCGCCGACATTCCGCCAGTGGTGGTGCACAGCCTGCTGTTCATCGAAAACCGCGACCTGCTCGACCCGCAGCAGCCGCTGGCCAACCCGGCAGTGGACTGGCCGCGCTTTGCCAAGGCGGCGTGGTCGCAGATCGCGAGAATGCTGTCACTGCCCGGCCAGTCGGCAGGCGGCAGTACGCTGGCCACGCAGTTGGAAAAGTACCGTCACTCGCCGGACGGACTGACGCAATCGGGCTCGGAGAAGATCCGGCAGATGATCTCTGCCAGTGTCCGGGCCTACCAGCCGGGCTCGCAGACGCTGGAGGCGCGCCAGCATGTGGTTCGGGATTACCTCAACAGCGTGCCGTTGTCGGCCGTGCCCGGGCATGGCGAGGTACACGGTCTGGCCGAGGGGCTGCGGGTCTGGTTCGGTGCGGACTTTGCCAGAACCAACGAAATTCTCGCGTCCAGTCCTGCCGACAGCAAAGGCCTGGCCGAGAAGGCGCTGGCCCTGCGCGAGGTGCTGTCACTGGTGATTGCCCAGCGCCGCCCTTCTCACTATCTGGCCAAGGGTCGACTTGAACTGGCAGAGCTTACCGACAGCCACATTCGCTTGCTGGCGCAGGCCAACGTCATCGATCAACCCCTCGCCGACGCAGCGCTGGCGGCGACGGTCACTTATCGCGACTGGGTGCAGCAGCCTACGATTCAAGCGATCGAAACCAACAAGGGCATCAGCGTTGCGCGTACCCGTCTGTCGAACCTGCTGAATCGGCCCCTTTACGACCTGGACCGTCTCGACCTGTCGGCCACCAGCACCCTGCACGGCCAGTTGCAGACTCAGGTCAGCCAGTACCTGCGTGATCTGGCCGACCCGGAGTTCGCCCGCAGCATGGGGCTGATGGGCGAGCGGCTGTTGTCGCCGGCCAGCACCGCGCAGGTGCGCTACAGCTTTACCCTTTTCGAGCGCGGCGCCGATGGCTCGCGGGTCAGGGTGCAGACCGACAGCACCGACCAGCCCTTCGACATCAACGAGGGCAGCAAGCTGGAGCTGGGCTCGACCGCCAAGATGCGGGTGCTGACGACCTATCTGGAAATCATTGCCGAGTTGCATGGGCGCTACGCCGACATGAGCGTTGCGCAGCTGCGAAAAGTCCCGATTGAAGAACCGGATCGCCTCACGCGCTGGTCAGTGGATTATCTGCTGCAGAACAAGGACCGCGACCTGTCGAAGATGCTCGCGGCGGCGCTGGACCGTACGTACTCGGCCAGCCCCGGAGAAGCCTTCTTCACCGGCGGCGGTATGCATCGCTTCAACAACTTCAGACATGAAGACGACGGACGCATCCCGACCTTGCGCGAATCGCTGCGCGAGTCGATCAACCTGCCGTTCATTCGCCTGATGCGCGACGTGGTGCGCTACAGCACCTATCAAGCGCCCAGCAATAGCGCGGCGTTGCTCAAGGACGACGACAACCCGCGTCGTCAGGAATACCTGAGCCAGTTCGCCGACCGTGAAGGCACTGTGTTCCTGCTGCGCTTCTGGAAACGCTACAAGGACAAGACCACGCAGGAACGCCTCGACACCTTTCTGGATGGCATTCATCCCACCGCCATTCGCCTGGCTGCCGTGCATCGTTACCTGCTGCCTGGCGCCGACCGCACGACCTTCAATGCCTTCGTTCGTGCGCACCTTGAAGACACGAGAGCGACGTCGAAACTGACCGAAAAACGTCTGGCGGATCTGTATGACAGTTACGGCCCCGGCGCCTATGACCTGCCCGATCAAGGCTACGTCGCGCGGGTACATCCGCTGGACCTGTGGCTGGTGGGCTATCTGCTCAAGCATCCCGACGCCCAGTTCAAGGACGCCGTGGCCGCCAGCCGTTTCGAGCGCCAGGAAGTCTATGGCTGGTTGTTCAAGAGTCGGCACAAGGGTGCGCGCGACAGCCGCATCCGCACGATGATGGAGGTCGAGGCGTTTCTGGACATCGAGCAGCGGTGGCAGCGTGTGGGTTATCCGTTCGACCATCTGGTGCCTTCGCTGGCAACCGCCATCGGCAGCTCCGGCGATCGTCCGGCCGCACTCGCCGAGTTGATCGGCATCATCCAGAACGATGGCATCCGCCTGCCCGCGGTACGCATCGACAGCCTGCATTTTGCCGCCGACACGCCTTACGAAACCGAACTGACCATCAACCCGGAACTGGGCGAACGGGTGTTGCCATCCGAAGTCGCCGCAGCCATGCGCGAGGCGCTGTCCCAGGTGGTGGACGGCGGTACGGCGAAACGCGTGCAGGGCACGTTCAAAATGCAGGATGGCAGCGTGCTGGCGATGGGTGGCAAGACCGGCACCGGGGATAACCGGATAGAGAGCATCGGCGCAGGCGGACGCATCCTCAGCTCGCGGGCCGTCAACCGCACGGCGACGTTCGTGTTCTACATCGGCGACAACCATTTCGGCACGCTGACGGCTTTCGTTCCAGGCCGTGCTGCCGAAGGCTTTCGCTTCACCTCGGCACTGCCAGTGCAAGTCCTCAAGGGCATGGCGCCGATATTGACGCCCTATCTAGAAGATCACGGAAAGGCGATGTGCAGCTCGCCGTCTACCGGAGAAATCACAGGGACGTGAGTCCGTTACCGTTCGTCATCCACTTTTGCAGAACCATTTAGATATATCTTAAGGTATATCTAACTTGTACAGACAGAGAGATGAAGACCATGCGTGATGACGCTCATCACCCCCACCCTCGCCCCCCACACGCTCGTGAAGACCGAGACGGTTTTGAAAAACGTCCCGGCCGTGAACGCGGTGGACGCGGCCCGCGTGTGTTTGCCCCGGGCGATCTGAAATTACTGCTGCTGGCGCTGATCGCCGAGCAGCCCGCCCACGGCTATGACCTGATCCGCAAGATCGAAGGTCTGTTCGATGGCGCCTACTGCCCAAGCCCCGGCGTGATCTATCCGACCCTGACCTTTCTGGAAGAAAGCGAACTGGTCACCGGCGACGCTCAGGCGGGCAAAAAGCTGTACACCGTGACCGAGGCCGGTCGCACGTCCCTGCTGGAACAGACCGTTGCACTGGACGGCGTACGCACCCGCATCGAGGTCAGCAAGCGCTCGCTGCGGGGCCACGACCGACCGCCGGAAATCCACGAAGCGGTGCACAACCTGCGCCACGCCATGCACATGCACGACGGCCGCTGGAGCCCGGAAGAAATCATTCGGGTCCGCGACCTGCTCAACAACACCGCCAAGGCCATCGTCGATGGGCCGCAATCAGCCTCGGAGCCGTCGCAATGACTTCAGACCACACGACCCAGGAACAATCGATCCACCGCGTCATGCATGAAATCAAACGTCGCAAGCTAAAAGTGCTGCGCGTGACTCAACTGACGCCGCTGATGCGCCGCATCACCTTGCAAGGCCCGGAGCTGAGCGGCTTCATCAGCCTGGGCACCGACGACCACGTCAAACTGTTCTTTCCACGCACGCCCCAGGAGCAGGAGGCGCTGGAAACCCTGACGCCTGGCAGCGACAAGGACGCGCCACGCCCACCGATGCGTGACTACACGCCGCGTCGCTATGACGAAGCCACGGGCGAACTCGATATCGATTTCGTGCTGCATGGCGAAGGCCCGGCCGCCACCTGGGCAGCGCAGGCTGAACCGGGACAGTTCCTGCACATTGCCGGCCCCAAGGGTTCGATGGTGGTGCCGGACATGTTCGACAGTTACCTGTTGATCGGCGATGAAACCGCCATTCCGGCCATCGCCCGTCGTCTGGAGTCGCTGCCGGCCAACCGCGCTGCGCTGGTGGTGGTCGAGGTGGCGAACGAACAGGAACAGCAGGTATTCCGGAGCGCGGCCCAGGTCGATGTGATCTGGATTGTGCGCGGCGAACAGAACCTGATCGATGTGACGCGTCGTCTGGAAATGCCCGAAGGCAGGCTCTACGCCTGGGTGGCCACGGAATCCGGCCTGTCGCGCAAGCTGCGTCGGGTATTGCTGGAGGAGTTCGGGCTCGACGAAGCGTTCGTCAAGGCCGCCGGTTACTGGAAGCTGGACGGCGAAGACACGTAAATCGAAATGGTCTGGCGCGCTTGGCTGCGCCAGACTAAGCAGCGGTCCTCTTCATTTCTGACGACGCGACGCCCAGCGATCCATACCCACCAGTATCAACGCGATCACCACGAACCCCAGCAACACACCCAGCGCGTTGATGAAGGCTTTGGTGAAACCGATCGTGCCGATATCGATGAACGGGTACATGTAATCGCCGATCACATCGCCGCGCAGCAGGATGTAGGCGAAGTACACAATCGGGTACAGCGCCCATAACAACACATGCTTCAGGCGCAACAGCCCCTTGGGCACGCACAGCCACCAGTACGCCAGAAAGGTCAGCGGCATCACGTCATGCAGCAATTCGTCGGCGATGAACTGCCAGCCTTGCGGGTGCCATAAATGGCGCAACAGGATGTTGTAGGCAATGCCGACCACGGCGATGCTCACCGCGATGCCGCTGCACACCACAGGATCGCGAAAGAACCTGTGCCCCGCCGACTGTCGCTGGCTGAGCGCACAGCTCAGCGCGACCGCCACCAGCGTATTGGTGAGCACGGTAAAGAAGCTGAAAAACCGGACCAGTCCTCCCAGCAAGCTGGCGTGATCCATCCAGCGGCCGATCAGAATCAGATACAGCTGAATCGCAAGCCCCGACCAGCCCAGACAGGCGGCCAGCAGGAGGATGTAACGCTGCCGTTGGGAACGAGGCAGGTGGTGACTGTGCATCGGTGTGCTTCCTTGGATATCAGCCTCCCTGCCATGCGTTGATTACCAGCCTTTACTGCGGTGCAGCTTCTTGTACAGCCCTTCCACCTTTTCCCGCGCCCACGGCGTCTTGCGCAGAAACGTCAGGCTGGACTTGATGCTCGGGTCGCTCTTGAAGCAGCGAATGTCGATGCGTTCGGCCAGGCCCGACCACTCGTAGTGCTCGACCAGGGCGGTGAGAATCTGCTCCAGCGTGACGCCATGCAGCGGGTCGGTATTGGGTGTCGTCATGTCAAACCTTGAAGCCCGTGAGTGGGCGCAATACAGGAAGGTGCGCACCTTAGCCGAGCCATCGGACATCGGAAAGGCTCAAGTGTGCGTCAGGGCTGAATCCCCCGTTAAAGATAGTCCTTTAAAGCACTGTTACCAAACCTGCAATGATCCATGTCAAGGAAAGCCCTTTTCGTAAACTCGTTAGCGTCCTATCATTGTCGCCTTCATAGCTGAACCGATTCTCTGCATCCGGAGTTTCACCGATGACCGCCCAGACGGTCACGGAGAGCCTTGTCGTTCCTGAAAAAAACCAAAAAAGAATGCCCCTTTTCATGCCCAATTCATCAAAGCATTACCGCTTCGCCACGGTTCAACGTGCTGTCAGTCTGTGCGGCCTGACACTGCTCGGCCTGGCAGGCACAGTCCATGCCGCGCCCGCCCTGTCTCCCGACTCGCCCTGGATGCTGGGTGACTGGGGCGGCAAGCGCACCGATCTCTCGACGCGTGGGATCGATTTCAAACTCGATTACACCAGCGAGACCGGCGCCAATCTGCACGGCGGTTACAACCACGACAAAGCGACCCGCTACAGCGACCAGATCGCCGTCGGCGCTCATCTGGACCTGCAGAAAATCCTCGGCTGGCATGACGCCGAGTTTCAGCTGACCCTGAACAACCGCAACGGCGACAATATCAGCAACGACCGGATCGGCGACCCCCGCACCGGAACGATCTCTTCCTCGCAGGAAGTCTGGGGACGCGGCAGCGTTACCCGACTGACGCAGATGTGGTATCAGCAGAAATTCTTCGACCAGGCCTTGAGCATCAAGCTCGGCCGCTTCAACGAAGGTGAGGATTTCAACAGCATTCCCTGCGACTTTCAGAACCTGTCGCTGTGCGGCTCGCAGGTCGGCAATTACGTCAACACTTGGTACAACTGGCCGATCAGCCAATGGGCGATGCGCATCAAGTACCAGCTCACGCCTGAAGTCTTCGTGCAGGTCGGAGCGTTCGAACAGAACCCGTCCAACCTGGAAAACGACAACGCCTTCAAACTCAGCGGCAGTGGCACCGAAGGTGCGGTGTTGCCGGTGGAGTTGGTCTGGTCGCCCAGCGTCGATGGCCTGCCGGGTGAATACCGCGCCGGTTATTACTACAGCACCGCTGATAGCGAAGATGTCTACAAGAACACCGACGGTCAGCCCGCCGCCCTCACCGGGACGGCGTATCGTGGTGCCTCGAGCAAACACGGCGTGTGGCTCAATCTGCGCCAGCAGGTCACCGCTCAGGACAGTGATGCCAGTCGCGGTTTGACGCTGTTCGCCAACGGCACGCTGCACGACAAGAAAACCAACATGGTGGATAACTATGTTTCGGTCGGCATGGTCTACAAAGGCCCGTTCGACGCCCGTACCCAAGACGATATCGGCCTGGGTCTGTCACGCATTCACGTCAATCCGGCGTACCGGAAAAACGCTGATGCACGAAATCAGGCAGCAGCGGTCTACGACTACAACGACCCATCCTTCACGCCTTTGCAGGACACGGAATACAACGCCGAGCTGTATTACGGCGTGCATGTGGCCGACTGGTTGACCGTGCGCCCGAACCTGCAATACGTGCGTCATCCGGGTGGGCTGGACGAAGTCGACGACGCGCTGGTGGCTGGATTGAAAGTGCAACTCTCGTTCTGACCAACGGTTGAATTCAACCGCTGGTAAATCGTCTCAACAGTTAGTTCGGTTTCAAGAGTGGTCCAGGGTTTTGCAGAGGTTGCAGCGCCAGGGGTCAATCATTCAATTCTCGCGGAGATTCGCATTATGAGCACTGATGGTGCTTCGGGTAGAAATCGTCTGTTACCGACACTGCTCGGGCTGGTGATTCTGTTGATGGGGCTGGCCTTGGTGGTCGGTGGCATCAGGTTGCTGCAACTGGACGGCTCGCTGTATTACCTGCTGGCCGGTATCGGCTTTGCGGTAACCGGCGTGCTGTTGATGACCGGGCGCAGCGCTGCGCTGGGTCTGTACGCGTTGCTGCTGTTCGCCAGCACGGTCTGGTCTCTGTGGGAAGTCGGTCTGGACTGGTGGCAACTGGTGCCGCGTCTGGCGCTGTGGTTCGCGCTGGGTCTGGTACTGCTGCTGCCATGGTTCCGCCGTCCGCTGCTGCGTAACGGCCCGGCCCGCATGGGCACCGGTGCGTTGAGCATCGCCGTGGTGCTTGCCGGTCTGACCGCGCTGGCCAGCCAGTTCACTAATCCTGGCCGCATCGAAGGTCAGCTGGATCGCGAGACTACGGGCACGACCAACACCGCACCGGCGATGCCTGACGGTGACTGGCAGTCCTATGGCCGTACCGCCTTCGGTGACCGTTACTCGCCGCTGGCGCAGATCACGCCAGAGAACGTGAGCAAGCTGGAGCCGGCGTGGACCTATCGCACCGGCGACATCCCAGGTCCTAACGATCCGGGCGAGACGACCGCCGAGAACACCCCGCTCAAGGTCAACGGCATGCTGTACGTGTGCACGCCGCACAGCCAGGTGATCGCACTTGACCCGGATACGGGCAAGGAAATCTGGCGCTTCGATCCGAAGATCAGCACCCAGAACGCCGAGAACTTCAAAGGCTGGGCGCACATGACCTGCCGTGGCGTCACGTATCACGATGACGCAGCCTATGCCGCAGCTGGCGCTCCGGCTCAAAGCCCGGCAGCCCCTGCTGCGACTGACGCTTCGACTGCAAGTGCTTCCTGCCCGCGCAGGATCTTCCTGCCGACTGCCGACACTCGTCTGATCGCCCTGAATGCCGACACCGGCAAGATGTGCGAAGACTTCGGCAACAAGGGCTCGGTCGATCTGACGGCCAACATGGGCACCTTCGCGCCAGGCGGTTACTACTCCACCTCGCCTCCGGCCGTGACCAGGGACCTGGTGATCATCGGTGGCCACGTCACCGATAACGTCTCGATGGATGAGCCGTCCGGCGTGATCCGTGCGTACGACGTACACACCGGTCGTCTGGTCTGGAACTGGGACAGCGGCAATCCTGAAGCCACAGCGCCTATCGCTGAAGGTCAGGTCTACACTCGCAACTCGCCGAACATGTGGTCCATGTTCAGCGTCGATGAAAAGCTGGGCATGATCTACCTGCCGATGGGCAACCAGACGCCTGACCAGTGGGGCGGCGACCGTACGCCTGAGTCCGAGAAGTACAGCGCGGGCCTGGTTGCACTGGACATCGCCACCGGCAAAGTGCGTTGGGATTACCAGTTCACTCACCACGACCTGTGGGACATGGACGTGGGCGGTCAGCCGACCCTCATGGACATGAAAACCGCTGACGGCGTGAAACCGGCTGTACTGGCTTCGACCAAGCAGGGCAGCATCTACGTGCTTGACCGCAGCACAGGCAAAGAGATCGTACCGATCAAGGAAGTGCCGGTCCCACAAGGCGCGGTCGAAGGCGATCACACCTCGCCGACCCAGCCCAAGTCTGACCTGAACTTCATGCCGCCTCCGTTGAAAGAGCGTGACATGTGGGGCGTGACCCCGTTCGACCAGATGCTGTGCCGGATCGACTTCAAGTCCTTGCGTTACGACGGCCCGTTCACTCCGCCATCGCTGCAGGGCTCGATTGTTTATCCAGGCAACTTCGGTGTGTTCGACTGGGGCGGTATCTCCATCGACCCGGTTCGCCAGATTGCGTTCGTGAACCCGAGCTACATGGCGTTCCGCTCCAAGCTGGTGCCATCGGCTGAAGTGGAAGGCGGTCCGGGTCGCAAGAGCGAAACCGAAGGCGTACAGCCAAACAAGGGCGCCCCGTATGGCGTGATCCTGGAAGCACTGCTGTCGCCAATGGGCCTGCCTTGTCAGGCACCGGCATGGGGCTACGTGGCTGCGGTCGATCTGACCACCCACAAGACCATCTGGATGCACAAGAACGGTACCGTACGTGACAGCTCGCCGGTTCCGATCCCGTTGACCATGGGCGTTCCAAGCCTGGGTGGTACATTCACCACCGCCAGCGGCCTGGCGTTCCTGAGCGGTACGCTCGATCAGTACCTGCGTGCCTACGACGTTCGTAACGGCAAGCAACTGTGGGAAGGCCGCCTGCCTGCAGGCGCTCAGACCACGCCAATGACCTACACCGGCAAGGACGGTCAGCAATACGTGCTGGTCGTGGCTGGCGGTCATGGCTCGCTGGGCACCAAGCAGGGTGACTACGTAATGGCGTTCAAACTGCCGAAGTGATGTTCTGCTGAGGTAAACGAAAGGCGGCTATCGAGAGATAGCCGCCTTTTTTGTGGCCTCGATGATCGTTCCCATGCTCCGCGCTTGGCGTTATACACAAGTCCTCCTGGAGGAATACGATGATGATCGTTCCTACGCTCTGCGTGGGAATGCCTCCCAGGACGCTCCGCGTCCGCTCTGGAATGTGGCGCAGATGTGTGCCCAAGCTCCAGCGTTATCCAAGTCATGCGCTCGGCTTACTGAATCCTCAGTCTGTGCCATTTGTGACGCGGAGCAATGGGCACTGCCCGTGTCTAACGTACTTTCCCACCCGCTTTGCCACCCGCGCGCAGGATGTCGCTCCAGCGCCGAACGAGGTAGTTGTGCTCGTTCATGACCGAATTCCACACGGCGATGTGGCCCATGCGTTCTTCGTACGAGCCGCCGTCGCGCACTTCCCCGGCATCGATCAGCGGCAGACCGTCACTGCCCAGCAGTTGCTCGCGCGCAGGCAGACCAGCGTACCAATAGTCCCATTCCGCAGCGCTCAAGTGATCGCGGCTGCGGGCCGGGTTGCCGATGTAGTAACCCTGACGCGCCATCACCGCGCCCGGCCAGCCGGACAGCCACCAGTTCAGATATGCATAAGCCGCATCTAGCACCGGGCCCTTGGCGTGGCGCGACAGGGACAGCCCGCCGAACCAGCCGCGATAGCCTTCCTTGGGCACCGCAACACGATATTTCACACCTGCTCGATGCAGCCGAACCAGCGTCGGCGACCACAAGCTCTGAATATCGATGGTCGGACTGAGCATCAATTCCGCTGCTTCCTCGTCGTCCGACCAGAACGCACCGAAATGCCCCTGTTGCTGTTTACGCACCAGCACGTCGGCGAGCAGGTCGATTTCCTCGATGCACATGTTGCCGATGTCCTTGAACTGCGCCAGTCCCGCGCCCTGCACCGCCAGCGCGGCGTCGAGGGCACCAATGGCGGCATCGCTCTGCAACGCAATACGTCCACTCCAGACCGGATCAAGCAGCCAACCCCAGCTTTCATCGGACGGGTTCAGGCTGTCCGGCAGGCGTTCCGGGCGATAGGCAAAACTGTCAGCGTTGTGGGTCAGCGGCAGCATGCTGATGCGCTCGGTGACCGCGCTGCCCAGGCTGCCGTCGTGCTGCACGAACAGACGCTCGCTGGGCACACTGCCGCTGCCGGGTTGGTCAGTGGGTCTCAGGCGCCCGCGCTTGGGCAGATCGTTGATCTCGTGCCACAGCGCAATGCGCCGCGTATCGATAGGCTGAATCGCCCGCGCCGGCCAGACAAAATCGACGTTGTGAAACCATTGGTCATAAAGGTCGTAACTGTCCGGCTGCATGACCGCGATGCGTTGCGCGGTCTGCACGTCGTGGATCTGATAGACCAGTTTGATGCCCAGGTCCTGTTCGGCGCGTTCCCGCAGAGACTCAAGCAACGTGACGGAGGTACCCAGCACACGCAACGTGATGGTCATGCAGCGGTCTCGCTTTGAGCCGAGGCCACGGGCGGCGCGAAGCTGGCGGCGAACACGTCGAACGAGCGTCGCAGCAATTCAGGGTCGAGGCCGCGCAGAATGAACACCAGACGCGAGGTGCGATCATCACCCGGCCAGGCTGCAAGGTGGACGGGCGCATGCAGGCAATGCTGCACACCATGGATCACGACAGGGGCCTGATTGGCATTCACGTTGAGCAGTCCTTTGACACGCAGGATTCGTTCGCCGTGGCATCTTAACAGCATCGATAACCACACCCCGAACCCGACCCAGTCCAGCGGCCGCTCGAAGGTCAGGCAACAGACCTGTGCGTCGCCATGCCGGGGCAATGTGGATTGCGGACGATGCAATTGCCAGCGGGTCACTTCCTGAGCGGGTTCCGCACTGCGTACGCCCTGCCCCAGCAGCAACTGATCGCCGCTGTGAACCTCTGCGGTGTCCAGCAAGGGTGCGGAGAAATTGAGCGCCTGCAGATGCAGCCGCAGTGCATCGAGAGCAGGCTCATCGACCAGATCGGTCTTGCTCAGCAGCAGCCTGTCAGCGGCGGCGACCTGAGCCAGCCATTCTGGGTGCAGACGCTCCTGCAGCGCGGCATGGCAGGCATCGACCAGCGTGACGATCAGCCCTACATGAAAGCGCCCGCGCAGTTGCGGGTCATGACTCAGCGTGGCGAGGATAGGCGCAGGGTCGGCAAGACCGGTGGTTTCCAGAATCACCCGACGAAACGCCGGGATTTCACCGCGACTGCGGCGCTCCAGCAGACTGAGCAACGCGTCTTTCAGCTCGCCGCGAATCGAGCAGCAGACACAGCCGCTGGGCAGCAGAACGGTATCTGGCGCCACTTCTTCGACCAGCAGGTGATCGATACCTACGTCACCGAACTCGTTGATCAGCAGCGCGGTGTCCCCCATGTCCTCATCCGCCAGCAGGCGCTTGAGCAATGTGGTTTTGCCGCTGCCCAGAAAGCCGGTGATCACGTTCAGCGCAATGCTCATGACGACCTCTGCAAATGTTCAAGCAAACGGAAATCGAGCGGGTCCAGCGGTCGGCCGATCAGCAGTTCGGCCTTCTGCCACAACTGATCAAGGCCGCTCGCCAGTTCCTGTTTGCCGGTAGCGCCCAGCAGCAGATAGGAAACGCCCTGAAAGTCCTCGACCTTCAAGCGAAACGGCGCCACCACCTTGTTGATGGCCGCAATGCGCCGCAAGCGCTCACGCCGCCTCGGCAGCTCGCCACTCAGCGGATCGCTCCAGTGAACATCTTCGCCCAACAGCCCGCACAGTCCACACATGATCAGTCCTCGCTCAAGTGCATCACGGCATCACATCGCCGGAGTTCGGCCCCAGTGTCTGGCCCACGAACAGATTGCCGCCCGGCTCACTGCCGAGCAGCACAGCGACCGGCGCGACTTCCTCTGCCAACCCGAAACGGCCCAATGGCAGCTCGGCCGCCTTGGCGGTTTTCCAGGCGCTGCTGATGCCTGCAACCAATGGCGTTTCGATGGGGCCAGGCGCGATGGCGTTGACCAGCACGTTGTCCTTGGCCACTTCCAGCGCCAGTGATTTGGTGAAGCCGATCACGCCAGCCTTGGCAGCGGAGTAGTGGGTCAGCTCGGCGCCGCCCTTGATGCCGAGCTGCGAGGCGACGTTGATGATCCGTCCCCAGCTTTGCGCCAGCATATGCGGCAAGGCGCGCTGGCTGGCAACGAACACGCTGGTGAGGTCGACGCGCAGCATGTCGTTCCACATCTCGATGCTCAGATCGACGCAGCGCGCCTGGGTCAGCATGCCTGCGTTATTGACCAGAATGTCGATGCCGCCGAACTGCTCGACGCATGCATCGACACCGGCCTGCGCGCCTTCGACTGTGCCGACGTCAGCCACGCAGGCGTACACCTGCGCGCCGAGCTGGCGGCACTCTTCGGCGACCTTGGTCAGGTTGGTCGGATCACGGTCGCCCAGTACCAGCTGTGCGCCTTCAACGGCGTAGGCCCGCGCGATAGCAGCGCCGATGCCGCTGCCTGCGCCGGTGATCACGGCGCGTTTGTCTTTGAGTTGCTGCATGGTGAATTCCTTGTTACGGGTAGCCGGGAAAATCCATAGCGCCTGATTACGTAAGCTGATCATGCCCATGCTCCGCGCTCAGCGTTATACACAAATCCGCCTCGCCACTGATCGTGCCCATCGCTCCGCGTGGGCATGCCTCCCGTGACGCTCCGCGTCACAAATGGCACAGATTGCGGATTCAGTGAGCCAAGCGCATGACGTGGATAACGCTGGAGCTTGGCCGCGCATCTGCGCCACATTCAAGAGCGGACGCGGAGCGTCCTGGGAGGCATTCCCACGCGGAGCGTAGGAACGATCATTAAAACGCATCGCCGGCAAGCCGCCTCCCACACTTTGATCGTGCCCGTCGCTCCGTTCAGGCACGGTCATGACCTGCGTCATCTCACTCCGGCCAGCGCACGGTCAGGCCGCCGTCGATCACGATGCTCTGCCCGGTCAGGTAGCTGGCTTCGTCACTGCACAGAAAACGCACCAGCGATGCCACTTCATCCGCCCGGCCGACACGCCCCAGCGGGATCGCTTTGGCGGCCTGTTTCAGCCCTTCCGGGCCCAGCGAGTTCTTGCTGTCCAGCGACTGCGGTGTTTCGATCAAGCCCGGAATCACCGCGTTGCAACGAATGCCTTTCGGCGCCAGCTCCACGGCCAGCGAACGACACAGTCCCGGCACACCCGCTTTGGCCGCAGCATAATGCGAGTGGTCCTGCCAGCCATACACACCACCGGCAATCGACGAGATCGCCACCAGCGCACCGCCCTTGCCCATATGCCGGGCAGCGGCGCGAAAGGTGCGCATCACGCCGGTCAGGTCCACGTCGAGCATTTCATTCCAGCGCGCGTCGGTCATTTCCAGCAGCGGTGCGCGACGCAACAGGCCTG
This sequence comes from Pseudomonas viridiflava, assembly GCF_900184295.1. Classification (NCBI taxonomy): domain Bacteria; kingdom Pseudomonadati; phylum Pseudomonadota; class Gammaproteobacteria; order Pseudomonadales; family Pseudomonadaceae; genus Pseudomonas; species Pseudomonas viridiflava. The sequence continues at coordinate 1,379,737 of NZ_LT855380.1, read as the reverse complement.
CGTTGGCGACTGCATAATCGATTCGGCCAAAGGCTTGCAAAGCCTGACTGGCCAGATTGTCCACCGATTCGGTACTGGCAACATCCAGTGGCAGCATCAGGCATTCGCCGCCCGCCTCTTCCACCAGACGACGGGTTTCATCCGGGTCGTGCGGGTCGGCCGGGTAAAACCCGCCCGCCACCGCCACACCCTGCCGGGCAAACGCTACGGCCAAGGCCTGACCGATGCCGCTGGCGGCACCGGTGACCAGTGCAACTTTACGAGTCATGGGCAATTCCTCACTTAACGGTTTCAGGACGCACGTGACGGGCCGCGAACATCAACGCACCGGACAGGAAGCAAGGCAGCGCGCCGAAGTACAGCGCCGAGGTCTGCCAGTCGCCGCCTGCGCTCAGCACGGACGTCGCGCCGAAACCCGCCACGACGGCGCCGAGAGGTCCCATGGCATGAATGATCGCGCCGCCGGTGGCGCGGATGCTTGTAGGGAAACTTTCACTGATGAAGAACAGTGCCGCCGAGTACGGGCCGATCAGGAAGAACAGGCCCAGGCTGTACAGCCCGACGACCATCGGCATGTTGCTTGGTCCATAGAGCATGCCCGCAAACGCCAGACCACCGAGCATCCAGCCCAGGCCGATCACGTTGCGACGGCCGATCTTGTCACCCATCCAGCCGTGGCTCAGGTAGCCGCAGTAACCGACCAGGTTGGACAGCACCAGAATGATCAGCGAGTTCTCGAACGAGATGTGGTGGACGCTGACGATCACTGTTGTGCCCAGCACGCTGAATACCTGAATCGCCGCCCAGTTGAGCAGAATGGCTGCGCCGATCACCAGCGTTGCGCGCAACGACGTGCCGCGAAACGCAGCACCTAGGCCTGCCTTACTGTGTTCGTCGTAATCGACGCCATAGGTGTGAGCCACGGCCTGTGCCTGGCTGACGTCACCCTTTTTGCGCAGTTGCGTGATGCGCTGGTGGATCTGGAACTGCGGGCTCTCCTTGAGCTTACGCGCCATGATCGCAATGATGATGGCTGGAATCGCCGCAAACACGAAGCAGCCCTGCCATCCGATGATCGGCAGCAGAACCGCCGTCAGGCCCGCTGCGATCAACGCGCCGACCGGCCAGCCGCCCTGCACCAGGCTGTAGATGAAGCCGCGGCGCTTGGCCAGACGCGGGTCATCCGACGCCGCATAGATTTCACTCAGGTAGGTCGCGTTGACCGTCTCTTCCGCATAGCCCAGACCGCCCAGCGAACGGATCAGGATCAGCGGCGACTTGCCCCACGACCCACCAATGGCTGTAAGCGCCGAACAGATGGCCGATCCACTTACGGTAAACATGATGCCAACCCGACGTCCCAGGCGATCCACCAGCGGCCCGATGGCCAGTGCCACCACCGCCGTACCGACCGCAACCCAAGTCGCGATTTCGGCCTGCTCCACTTCACTCCAGGAAAAGTGCCGCCCGATCTCGGGCAGCAGGGTTCCGAACAGAATGAAGTCGTATACCGCAAACACCCACGCAAAAAAGGCTATCCATGTGGCGAAGCGAACTTGCTCCGGCGTCAACTGCTCTGGCTTCCAGCCGGTCAGGTCAAGCTTGTTGTATATGGACATGAGTGATGCCTCGGACAGGGCTATGAATCAACGGTTACGTGGGTTGCGACGCACGAAGTCGTCGGCGATCTCGTCGAAGGTGACGAATTTGACGCCCGCGTGGCTCTGGATGTGCTCGATCAGGCGCTCAAGCATCAGCAGCACCTGGGGGCGTCCGGAAACATCGGGGTGAATGGTCATGGTGAACACCGCGTGTTCGTGCTCGCGGTACACCCAATCGAACTGGTCGCGCCACATTTCTTCCAGGTGGCGCGGGTTGACGAAGCCATGGCTGTTCGGCGCTTTCTTGATGAACATCATCGGCGGCAGGTCATCCAGGTACCAGTTGGCCGGGATCTCCACCAGATCGGTTTCTTCACCGCGCACCAGGGGTTTCATCCAGGTGTCGGGGTGCTGGCTGTAATCGATCTTGGTCCACTTGTCACCCACGCGAACGTAGTACGGGTGGAAGTCGTTGTGCATCAGGCTGTGGTCGTACTTGATGCCTTTCTTGAGCAGCAGCTCGTTGGTGACATTGCTGAATTCCCACCACGGCGCGACATAGCCGGTCGGGCGTTTGCCGGTGACTTGCATGATCAGGTCGATGGACTTGTCGAGGACGATTTCTTCCTGCTCCGGCGTCATCGCAATCGGGTTCTCATGGCTGTAGCCGTGCACGCCGATTTCATGCCCCGCATCGGCCACCGCCTTCATCTGCTCGGGGAAGGTTTCCATGGAGTGACCGGGAATGAACCAGGTCGTGCGCAGCCCGTAACGCTCGAACAGCTTGAGCAGGCGTGGCGCGCCGACTTCGCCTGCGAACAGACCGCGCGAGATATCGTCCGGTGAATCTTCACCGCCATAAGAGCCCAGCCAGCCCGCGACAGCATCCACATCGACACCAAACGCACACAGAATTTCTTTAGCCATTGTTGTTTCTCCTGCTGGTTGATCGGACCGGTTCACCGCATCAGGCAAGGGCGCCGGTCAGTCGTTGATAGGGTGTTCAAGGGGTGTTCATGAGCGTTGCAAGAGCGCTTCCACCGCCAGTGCCGCGCGCAACAGCCGGGCGTCCTCACCGGCTGGCGCGCTGAGCAACAGCCCGGTGGGCAGGCCGCTGGCATCGAAGCCGCTGGGCAGCGAAACGCCGGGCATGTTGAGCAGACTGCCCGGCATGGTCAGGCGCAGCGTCGCAAGGTTGGTCTGGATGAACAGCTCGTCGTCGGCCAGCAAAGGTGCAAGCGGCGGCGCGACGTGGGCGACACTCGGGGTGATGAGCAGCGCGCCGTCCAGCTCGAGGGTCAGCCGCTCCTGCAAGCGCTCGCGGGCGGCGTACAGGTTGATCAGCAGACTGGCAGGCATGTGCCGGGCCGCTTCAAGGCGCTTGCGCACGCGGGGGTCGAGTTCGCTGGCCGCATCGCTGTCGAGCAACGGCTGATGCAGGGCGAACGCTTCGGCCGCGCCCAGCCAGCCGCTGTGCTGAATCAGGTGCAGGGTGGCTTGAAAGGCTTCGCAAGGACGCATCTCGACCAGCGCACCGGCCATACGCAGCGCCTCGACAGCGCGCAACAGATTGTCGCGTACTGCAGCCTCGACACGCGTGTCATCCAATACCGCCCGATCGACGATGAATCGCTGACCAGCCAGGCTGCGCGGCACGTGCGAGGTCGGTTTGCTGCGTGCGCACAGCAGGTCGTCGATCACCAGCGCATCACGAACGCTTCGGGTCAGCGGCCCGACACTGTCCAGCGTGATTGCCAGCGGAAACACGCCATCGCGGCTGTAGCGGCGACTGGTGCTGCGAAAGCCCACCAGACCGTTGAACGCTGCGGGAATGCGAATCGAGCCTGCGGTGTCAGTACCCATCGCGATCGGCACGATGCCCGCTGCGACAGCAACCCCAGAGCCTGAAGACGAGCCACCAGGAATCCGTGGCGAATCATCGCTGAGCGGATTGACCGGCGTACCGAAATGCGGATTGAGGCCGAGCCCGGAATAGGCGAACTCGCTGAGGTTGGTCTTGCCCACACTGACCATGCCGGAGCGGGCCAGCAGCCCGACGCTCGGCGCATCCAGGCAAGCGGCGCTGACCTGCCGGCGGGTCGCGGAACCGGCGGTGGTCACGGAACCCGCCACATCGAACAGATCCTTCCACGCCAGCGGAACACCATCGAACGGACCAAGCGGCTGGCCCTGCCTCCAGCGGGCGGCCGACGCTTCGGCCTCGCGACGGGCGCGCTCTTCGCTCATGGAAATGAAGACGTGATCAACCTGACCGGCTCGATGCAGCGCCTGCTCCAGAGCCTGAACGGGATCGGTACGGCCCTGAGCGAAATCATCAGCCAGTGCGCAGGCATCGAAGGTGATTGCGGAAGCCGCAGTGTCCATCATCGACATAACAGACCTTTAAAAATGTACTTATTAATAAAATGTACATTTAACAAAGGCAGAATCCATGCCAATCTCGTGCTCGTGGCTCTCTGGAGCAATGGCGTCTGATGCCTGAATGCCCCGAGACAGCTGGATTAGAAACCTTTCATGGGCGGGACGAACGTTGAATGGGCGGGACGCAGGACGTTTGGTCGGCTGTCACAATGAAATAATGTATCTTTTATAAAAGATACATTTTAGTGCAGATAGGTAACGGTGGCCCCATGAGTGAGCGTCCGAATGTACCTCAAGGTGACAGTCACGCATCTGTGCGAGAATTGTTCGTCAGCCGTCAGAAGTGTAAGAAAACGATGTCAGATGAGGACCCGCGCACCGCCTCGCGCTACGCCACCATCCGTGAAGTGTTACGCAACGCCATCCTCACGGGTGCGGTCGCCAATGGACTGGTACTGCTTGAAGCACCGTTGGCTGAACTGTTCGGCACCAGCCGCGTGCCAGTGCGCAAGGCGCTTAACCTGCTGCACGACGAAGGACTGATCAGCCGGTTCGATGGACGCGGTTATCTGGTCAACCCCGAGGGCGGTATAGTCGAGCCCTTGCGTCTGAGCCTGAGCCACAAACAGTTCGGGCTGGACAGCAGCGAAGAGCTGGTCGACACCCGGCCGCTGGGCGAGCGCATTCATGACGAGATCGGCGCGGCACTGTCGGCGTGTATCGCTTTTGGTCATTACCGTCTGGATGAACAGAGCGCGGCCGAGCATTTCGGGGTCAGCCGGGCTGTGGTGCGTGAAGCGCTGATGAGGCTGCGTGATCGCGGGCTGGTGGAAAAGGAACCCTACTCCCAATGGCTGGCCGGCCCCCTGACGGCGCGTGAAGTGACCGACGATTATGAGCTGCGCGCTTGCCTGGAACCCGAAGCCTTGCGCCAGACCGGGCCGCACCTGAGTCGCGAACGCCTGGAAAGTATGCTGGCCAGGGTCATCGCGGCGCAAAACACTGAAAGCTGCAGCCTGGAACAGATCGAGCAGCTGGAAGAGGACCTGCATCAGCAGTGTCTGGCGGGACTCCAGAATCGCAAGATTGCCACCCTGATCAGCCAGGCGCAGAGCCCGATGATCATCAACCGGATCTTTTATCGGCTGCTGGATATCGGCGCCGATGAAGCCATGCTCGCCGAACACCGAATGATTCTCGAACTGCTGCTGCACGGCGCCTTTGACGCCGCCGCGCTGAACCTCAAGGACCACCTGCACCGCGCCAGACAACGCATGCTGCAGCGCTTGAAGGTGTTGTCGGTGCTGCCGGAACAGGAAGTGCCGGGGTATCTGACGCGGTTGAGCTGATCAGCGGCCATTCCGAAAGGTGACTTGAGCAACGCGCCTGGCTCACTGAATCCGCAGTCTGTGCCATGTGTGACGCGGAGCGTCACGGGATGCATGCCCACTTCAGAGCGATGGGCACGATCAGTGTGCTTGAGATCCCTGATCGTTCCCACGCGCCAGCGCTCATCGTTATACACAAATCGACCTGAATGAATGCGGTATCCGAAAGTGGGAGCGGACTTGTCCGCGAATACCATGTTTCAGACGCTGCATCTTCGTCGGCTGCACCTGCTTTCGCGGACAAACGGAACGCCGCCCGGTCCGCTCCTACGACCGGAATCGTGCCCGCTCTAGATGCTCATCGCGACTTGTGTATAACAATGAGCGCTCTGCGTGGTAACGCCGCCCAGGACGCTCCGCGTCCGCTCTCGAATATGACGCTACTTGCGGATCACTTCTCCACGTAAGGCAGCAAGACGTGCGATGAAGCGGTTTTGCACGGGCACCGGGACTTTTTCGGTGTCCATGGCGGCGATCAGGTTTTCGACCAGTGCGTTGAAATCGCTCGGGCTGAGGTTCTGACCCTTGTGGGATTCGGCAAGGCTGTCGCCGTTGTAGGTGCATGGGCCATCGACTATCACGCAGAACTTGTCGACCAGCCGGTCGCGCAGCAAGACGATGTTGACCCGTTTGAAGCGCTCGACGATCCGGTCGTCCTTGGCGGCATTGAGCAGCATACCTTCGACAATCCGCTGGATGCCTGCACGCTGCCCGAGGTCCTGATAAAGGCCGTCATCCTTGACCTGCTGTTGAGCACAGCCGACCATCAAGGCCAGCATCAGACACATCACCAAACGCCTCATCAGAAACTCCCCTGAACGGACAGATAGGTGCCGTTCTGGTTGTCCAGCGTGGCGATTTCACCCAAGCGGGCGTAGGCCAGCACAAAGGACAGATGCTTGTTGGGGAAGTAACCGAGGAACACGTCCGCCCAGTCGCTTTCGCCCGCGAACGAAAGATTGTCGGGCTTCTCGCGGTACTCCACGCCCATGGCCCAGCGCGGGTTGAACAGCACCGCCACCGAGCCTTCCTTGAGCAGGCTGCGCGTGTCACGGCGATCACCGCCGAAACCCAGCAGACCGGTTTCGTTGGCGCGGCTATAGCGCACGCCGCCGTTGACCAGCACGTTGTAGCCGAACGCTGCCCCCATGAACAGACGGCTGGCGGTCAGGTAGCCCTCGACATCGGAGTCACGCTGCGCGCCGACCAGGCTCGGGATCAGAAAATCGTTCTGGTGCTTGTACTGCACGCCCAGCGACACCTGCGGCAGGCTGTCATAGATCAGGTCACCGAACAGTCGCACCTTGACGCCGAACACGTCTTGGCTGAGGTTGTCATCCGGCAGGCTCAGCTTGTGCTGCAGCGGGCTGATGTCGAAGCGCTGGTGCGCGTAGGACAGCTCGACGCGGTTGCCGTAGGCGACGGCAAGGCCCGCCACATCCAGATTGTAATCCGGGAGATTGATGTGCGTGGCAAACGCCGTCGCGCCCCACTCCCCCTGCTCGCTGTAGCCGGTGATCACTGCCCACGGCGTAATGCCGCCGCCCGCACTGCCTTCAATGTTACTGGCACCGCCGGTGGCGATTAGACGACCGTTGTCGGCCAGGACAAGCGGCGTGGCCGCGCCCAGCAGGCAACCCAACAACAGCGATGTTTTGTAGGACATGGTTCAGTTCACCATCAGACCTGGTAATTCACGAGTTTTGACGATCCAGGTCTCGAACGCGGCGGCGGTCAGCGGTCTGCTGATCAGGTAACCCTGCGCAGTGTCGCAATGCCAGCGACGCAGCAGGTCGAGGCTGTGCTGGTATTCCACGCCCTCGGCCACCACTTTGAGACCCAGGTTGTGGCTCATCTCGATGGTGGAACGCACGATCACTGCGTCTTCACTGGTCTCGTCCAGATCGCGCACGAATGACTGGTCGATTTTCAGTTCCTGCACCGGCAGACGCTTGAGGTGCGCCAGCGACGAATAACCGGTACCGAAATCATCGATCGACAGGCTGATGCCGCAATCACGCAGCTTATGCAGCACCACCAGTGCTTTTTCCGGCTGGCTCATGATTGCGCTTTCGGTGATTTCAAACACCAGTTGCTCGGCAGGCACGCCGTACTGTTTGAGCAGACCGACCACAAATCCGGCCAGGTCATCGCCCAACAGGTCATCGGCAGAAATGTTCACCGACACTTGCAGCACCATGCCACGCTTGCGCCACTCGGCCAGTTGGCGCATGGCTTCTTCGATGACCCAGTTGGTCAGCAGATGAATGCTGCCGGTCCGCTCGGCCAGCACGATGAATTCAGCGGGCGAGACATTACCGAACTGCGGATGAGACCAGCGCAGCAAGGCTTCGGCCTGACGCACCGTGCCCTGACGAATATCCAGTTTGGGCTGGTAATGCAGCATCAGCTCGCCGTTTTGCGGCGCCTTGCGCAGATCACGAATCAGGCTGATCTGCCGCTGGTGCGCCAGGTCGCGACCGTCCTGATAGATTTGCAGTCGGCCCGGCAGGAACGCGGCGTCCTTGCGGGCAATGGCCGCGCGGTTGACCAGCTCCTGAGCCGAATTGCCGTTTTCCGGGTAGACCGTGATGCCGATGCAGCACTCAAGCGCGATGTCGTGGTTGTCGATCCGCTGCGGCTCGCTGAACAGCCGTTGCAGGGCATCGCCCGTCGCCACCGCGCCGTCGCTGGTGGTCTGGTCGAGCAACAACAGGAATTCGTTGGCGGACAGCCGCGCGACGGTGTCACCAGCGCGCAATGTGCTTTGCAAGCGCTGGCCCACTTGAAGCAATAGTTGCTCGACACCTTCGGTGCCCGAGCTTTCGTTGATCGCGCTGAGGTTTTCAATGCTCAGGTACAAGAGGGCCACCGGCCGTTCGGCGGCAATGGCGCTGCCCAGTCGCTCCATGACCAGCGCCCGGTTGGGCAGGCCCGTCAGGTTATCGTGCAGCGCGTTGTGCGCCAGTTGCCCTTCACGCACCGCGATACCGTGCTGCATCGTGTTGATGGCATTGGCCAGCATGCCGAGCTCATCTGTACGGGCCATGTTGACTGGTGTCTCGTAATCACCATCTCCGATACGCTTGGCGGCGATGGCCAGCTCACGCACCGGGAGCGAAACGCTACGCGCCAGCGCCAGGGTGCCCAATAGCGAGGCCAACAGTGCCGCCATGGATATCCAGAAAATCTTTTCGTCCAGCGGCGCGAAGGCCTGCAGGGCTTTGTCCAGCGGGCTTTGCAGCAGAGCCAGGACCTGTCCATCGCCACTATTGCCTGTGTTGGCAAGCATCAGGGTCTGACTGAGGAAGTTCAGGTTGGACTGTTCGGTGACGCGCATCTGCCCGCCGGAGGAACTGCGCATCAGCTCAATCAGACCGGGGTGCAGCGCTTCGGGCTGAGTACTGATCAGATTGCCAGCCTTGCCGTCCTCAATGGTCAGAAACGACACTTCCAGACCGCTGAGCGAGCGCAGTTCTTCGGCGATGTCGCTGTCGATGGTGAAACCCATGACCACCCGACCGATCGGTAACGGCGCCAGCACGGTGCTCTCGACCAGCAGATGCGGCGTGCCACCTCCCGGCACGATCAGCACCGACTGGCCGCTGCGTTTGGCGGTACGCAATGCCTGGTCGTAGACGAATTTGGAACCCTCGGGCACATCGGGAACGGTACTGGCGATTACCACACCGTCCATGCCCAGCAAGAACATGTCGCTCGCGTTGATGCGCTTGCCGTGGTTGAGCAGTACCGAACGAATGGTCGAGGAGTCGGAACTGGCGACCGCATCGCGGAACCCGAAGTCGGCAGACAGCAGTTGCACCGCATCGCGCAGGCGCTTGCCGCGCAAATCGATCAGGCGTTCGAAGACCCGGCTACCCACTTCCAGTTGGGCCTGAGCCTGAGTGCGCACTGCATCGCCGGTCGCCACCTTGACCGCGAAATACACCGCGCAGACCACGATCAGCAACAGGGCGATCAAGACCCCGGCGATGCGCGCCTGGAAGCTGACTTTAAGATTCATTCATGGGCTGCCTTGTGGAAAGCGTCACCAAAGCCACCTGTCGCCGGTTTGCTGGGCTTGTCGTCGGCAACGGTTGGCACGACGGGCAGCGTAAAGCGCTGGGTGAAGCCTGCGGCGGGAATGTCGAATTCGCCACCTGACACCGGCTGCATGTCTTCGATCTGCGGATGCCAGAGCGTGGCCTGATAGTGACCGGCCGGCATCTGATCGAGTTTGAGCTGACCATTGCTGTCGGTTACCCCGAACCAGGGGTCGTCAGTGACATAGATGTAGCCGACCATCCAGTCATGAATGTTGCAACCCAGCACCACCACACCCGGCTTGTCGAACAGCAGCGGCTCTGATGGCGTGCCTTCGTAAAGACGCAGTTCGAAGCGCTTGGCCGGAGAAAAGGAGTACACCTGATGGCGGATGTTGTCGCTGTTGGGAAACTTCACCTGCGTGCTGGTGTGAACGGCCAGAACGTGGGGCGCGAATTCCTGATCGCGCTGGTCCATGGACGCCTTGAGCACTGCTGGCGTTGCACTCGGCGGCCCCTTGAGCGTCACGACGGCATCGGCCAGAGGCTTGCCCTGCTTGTCGAGCATTTGCGCCGTGAAGGTCGCGGCCGAAGCATTGGCAGCGGACATCATCCACAGGCCCGCCAGCAATGCTGAGATAAATACGTTGGTCATAACCGAGTCAACCCGCAACGGCAGCGCCGTAAAAAATAAACCAGCCCTGGCGACAACTGAAAGGTCCCGGCGATGCCCGAAACCAAAGGTTTTATCGCCACTATTCAGACTATCGACCAAAGCCATTGAAACCTGAGGATGCCCGCCCCATCTAAGAGCCATGTTCAACTTCTCAGGTGCCCCATGAGCGACCAGCAGACAGACTCGCCAGATTTGCCGAATGATGCAGCCGAGCACGACGTGTCGCTGAGTTCCGACAGCACCTCGCTTGCCCTTCCCGGCCAGAACCTGCCGGACAAGGTTTACATCATCCCGATCCATAACCGCCCGTTCTTCCCGGCTCAGGTCCTGCCGGTCATCGTCAATGAAGAGCCGTGGGCCGAGACTCTCGAGCTGGTCAGCAAGTCCGAGCATCACTCCCTGGCGCTGTTTTTCATGGACACGCCGCAGGAAGATCCGCGCCACTTCGATACCAATGCGCTGCCCGAGTATGGCACTTTGGTAAAAGTTCACCACGCCAGCCGTGAAAATGGACGTTTACAGTTTGTGGCGCAGGGCCTCAGCCGCGTGCGGATCCGCACCTGGCTCAAACATCATCGCCCGCCGTATCTGGTGGAAGTCGAGTACCCGCAGCAGCCGAACGAGCCGACCGATGAGGTCAAGGCCTACGGCATGGCCCTGATCAATGCGATCAAGGAACTCCTGCCGCTCAACCCGCTGTACAGCGAAGAGCTGAAAAATTATCTGAACCGCTTTAGTCCGAACGATCCTTCGCCGCTCACCGACTTCGCTGCGGCGCTGACCTCGGCGACAGGCGTTGAGCTGCAACAGGTACTCGACTGCGTTCCGATGCTCAAGCGCATGGAAAAAGTCCTGCCGATGCTGCGCAAGGAAGTTGAAGTCGCGCGATTGCAGAAAGAAATATCCGCCGAGGTCAATCGCAAGATTGGCGAACACCAGCGTCAGTTCTTTCTCAAGGAACAGCTCAAGGTCATCCAGCAGGAGCTCGGCCTGAGCAAGGACGACCGCAGCGCCGATATCGAGCAGTTCGAGCAGCGTCTGGAAGGCAAGACCCTGACGCCTCAGGCACGCAAGAAGATCGACGAGGAAATCGGCAAGCTCAAGGTGCTGGAAACCGGCTCGCCGGAATACGCCGTGACCCGCAACTACCTGGACTGGGCCAGTTCCCTGCCGTGGGGCGTGTATGGCGCAGACAAACTGGACCTCAAGCATGCGCGCAAGGTGCTCGATCAGCACCATGCCGGACTGGATGACATCAAGGCGCGGATTCTCGAATTCCTTGCTGTTGGTGCTTACAAGGGCGAAATCAGTGGTTCGATCGTTCTGCTGGTCGGCCCGCCCGGTGTGGGCAAGACCAGCGTCGGACGCTCGATTGCAGAGTCGCTGGGGCGTCCGTTCTATCGCCTGAGCGTCGGCGGCATGCGCGACGAAGCGGAGATCAAGGGTCATCGTCGCACCTACATCGGTGCCCAGCCCGGCAAGCTGGTGCAGGCGCTCAAGGATGTAGAGGTAATGAACCCGGTCATCATGCTCGATGAAATCGACAAGATGGGTCAGAGCTATCAGGGCGACCCGGCGTCTGCCCTGTTGGAAACCCTGGACCCGGAACAGAACGTCGAATTCCTCGACCATTATCTGGACCTGCGTCTGGACCTGTCCAAGGTGCTGTTCGTCTGCACCGCCAACACTCTGGACTCGATCCCCGGCCCGTTGCTGGACCGGATGGAAGTGATTCGCCTGTCCGGCTACATCACCGAAGAAAAACTCGCCATCGCAAAGCGCCATCTGTGGCCCAAGCAACTGGCCAAGGCAGGCGTTGCCAAGAACAAGCTGACCATCAGCGACAGCGCACTGCGCGCCGTGATCGAAGGCTATGCCCGCGAGGCCGGTGTACGGCATCTGGAGAAGCAGCTCGGCAAGCTGGTGCGCAAGGCGGTCGTCAAACTGCTGGACGCGCCCGATTCGATCATCAAGATCGGGCCGAAGGATCTGGAAGCATCTCTGGGCATGCCGGTGTTCCGCAGCGAGCAGGTCTTGTCAGGCACAGGCGTCATCACCGGCCTGGCCTGGACCAGCATGGGCGGCGCTACGCTGCCGATCGAAGCAACGCGTATCCACACACTGAACCGCGGCTTCAAGCTGACCGGTCAGTTGGGTGACGTGATGAAAGAGTCGGCGGAAATTGCTTACAGCTATGTCAGTTCCAATCTGTCGAAGTTTGGCGGCGACGCGAAGTTCTTCGATGAAGCTTTCGTGCATTTGCACGTGCCGGAAGGTGCCACGCCGAAGGACGGGCCAAGCGCGGGCGTGACCATGGCCAGCGCCCTGCTGTCCCTGGCGCGTAACCAGCCGCCGAAAAAAGGCGTGGCCATGACGGGTGAACTGACCCTGACCGGGCATGTGCTGCCCATTGGTGGTGTTCGGGAGAAGGTCATCGCGGCGCGCCGTCAGAAGATCAACGAACTGATCCTGCCGGAGCCCAACCGTGGCAACTTCGAGGAACTGCCTGACTACCTGAAGGAAGGCCTGACCGTGCACTTCGCCAAACGCTTTGCCGATGTGGCGAAAGTGTTGTTCTGAGGCGTAATGCCTTCGCTCCGCGTTACGCTCAAGGGCGGACGCGGAGCGTCCTGAGCGGTGTTACCACGCGCGCAGGAACAATCGGATTGCATATGATCGTTCCCACGCTCTGCGTGGTAACGCCTCCCAGGACGCTCCGCGTCCGCTCTCGAATGTGGCGCAGATGTGTGCTCAAGCTCCAGCGTTATCCACGTCATGCGCTCGGCTCACTGAATCCGCAGTCTGTGCCATTTGTGACGCGGAGCGTCACGGGAGGCATGCCCACGCGGAGCGATGGGCACGATCAGTGTTGAGGCGGACCTGTGTATAACGATGAGCGCGGAGTGGGAACAATCGGACTGTATATGACATGGCGCATGGCTCTTGCGCGCATCGGCACCTCCGGCTCCCCTCCAAAACCCTGATCGGTTATCCTCCAGCATCGTCTTGCAAAACCGGACCTTGCCATGACCCCTGCCCGTCTCGCTGTGCCCTTGAGCCTCGCCCTGTTAAGTGCCTGCGCACAAACCCCGAAAAACATCGTCTCCATCGACAGCCAGAGTGACTGTCCATTGAGCCTCAAGGCCGGACAAACGCTGATTCTGACCCTGCCCAGCAATCCCACGACAGGCTTTCGCTGGCTGACTCAGAACCCGGCACAGGACATCCTGCGCAGCCTGGGGCCTGAGGTGTATGCCAACGGCGGTAACAAGGAGATGATCGGCAGCGGCGGCGAGTCGGTCTGGCGTTTCAAAGCCACCCAGGCGGGCAGCGGACGCCTGCTGATGGTCTATCAGCAACCCTGGGCACCGGAAGTACCAGCCGAGCAGACCTTCGATTGTTCGATCAAGGTGAACTGAGGCCTTTTCAACAGTCCGCGCGGCGGCTCATCCGGGAAGCTGCGCCAGACCATGCATCACGACGACAACTTGGCTAGAATGCCCGCCTTTCAAAGCCTTCGCCGGAATCGCCGTGAGCAAAGAACCCGACCGCCTATTCGCCCAGCCCCTGGCCCAAGTGCCTGACTTCGCCTTCAACGAAGACGTGGTGCGGGTGTTCCCGGACATGATCAAGCGCTCGGTGCCCGGTTACCCGACCATTGTCGAGAACCTTGGCGTGCTTGCGGCGCAGTTCGCCCAGCCTGATACCGTTCTTTACGACCTGGGCAGTTCGCTGGGAGCCGTCACTCAGGCCCTGCGCCGCCATGTGCGCAACGAAGGGTGCCGGGTCATCGCCATCGACAACTCGGCCGCCATGGTCGAACGCTGCCGCGAATACCTGAATGCCCAGAATTCGATGTTTCAGGAGCTATTGCCGGTTGAGGTCATCGAGGGTGACATTCTGGCCCTGACGTTCCAGCCCGCCTCAGTGGTGGCCCTTAACTTCACGCTGCAATTCATCGCGCCCGAACAGCGTCTGGAGTTGTTGAGCCGTATCCGCCATTCGCTGGTGCCGGGCGGTGCCTTGATCCTCTCGGAAAAGCTGCGCTTCGATGATGATCAGGAGCACGCGCTGCTGACCGATCTGCACATCGCCTTCAAGCGCGCCAATGGCTACAGCGATCTGGAGATTGCCCAGAAGCGCAGCGCCATCGAGAACGTCATGAAACCCGACAGCCTCGAAGAACACCGCCAACGTCTGCTCGCCGCCGGTTTTTCCAAGGTGGTGCCGTGGTTCCAATGCCTTAACTTTGCCTCGTTGATTGCCCTGCCATGATTGATCTCGCTTCACTTGTCCGCCGTCTGGCACGTACTCCACTGGCCGAATGGGCCAACGGCCTGCAGGCCCAGCTCGATACCAAGATGACCAAAGGGCACGGCGACCTGCAGCGCTGGCAAAGTGCGCTGGACGCCCTGCCAGCACTGACGCCGAGCCGTGTCGAACTGACCGACAGCTTCACGCTGGAAACCGAGTGCGATGGCGAAACCCGTACTGTGCTGCGCAAGGCGTTGATGGGGCTTTCGCCGTGGCGCAAGGGGCCATTCAACGTGTTCGGCGTGCACATCGATACCGAATGGCGCTCCGACTGGAAGTGGTCGCGGGTAGCGCCGCATCTGGACCTGAAAGGCAAACGCGTGCTGGATGTCGGCTGCGGCAACGGCTATTACCAGTGGCGCATGCTCGGTGCCGGGGCTGACTGCGTGATCGGCGTCGATCCAAACTGGCTGTTCTTCTGCCAGTTCCAGGCCATGCAACGCTACCTGCCCGACGTGCCCGCCTGGCACCTGCCTTTCGCGCTGGAAGACCTGCCGGCCAATCTGGAAGGGTTCGATACGGTGTTTTCCATGGGCGTGCTGTACCACCGCAAATCGCCCATTGATCACTTGCTGGCGTTGAAAGACTGTCTGGTGAAAGGCGGCGAACTGGTCATGGAGACGCTGGTGATACCGGGCGACGTGCATCAGGTGCTGGTGCCCGAGGATCGCTATGCACAGATGCGCAACGTCTGGTTCCTGCCGTCCGTGCCCGCGCTGGAACTGTGGATGCGCCGCGCAGGTTTTACCGATGTACGCTGTGTGGACGTCAGTCATACAACGGTCGAGGAACAACGCAGCACTGAGTGGATGCGTTTTCAGTCGCTGGGCGACTTCCTCGACCCGAGCGATCCGACCAGAACCGTCGAAGGCCTGCCCGCACCGATGCGGGCCGTGATCGTGGGGCGCAAGCCTTAGGCTTTCAGCACCGGATCACACATCTGTAACCCGCAGTTGCTGAAGAAACACCCTTGTGGGAGGCGCCACCACGTCTTCGACGTAGCGCTGTCGCGCAGCAAACTTCTTGGGAGCGGACCGGGCGGCGTTCCGCTTGTCCGCGAAAAGGCCAGTACATCCGACGAATATTCATCGCCCGAAATACAGTATTCGCGGACAAGTCCGCTCCCACAAGATCCAGTTTCTTCAGTGGCTTACAGGTTGTTTGATAAGAGGCGGCTTGTTGCGCGACAGCGCTACATCGAAGATCTGGTGGGGCCTCCCACAGCCCGTATGGAGATTGGCGCTGCCTATCGCGCAGCCGCGACGATCAGCGCTTTCATCTCTGCCACCGCCGCCTTGAAGCCCACGAACAGTGCATGCGCCACCAGTGCATGGCCGATGTTCAGTTCGTTGATACCCTTGATCGCGGCAATCGGTTCGACGTTGTGATAGTGCAGGCCGTGACCGGCGTTGACGATCAAACCCTGAGCCAGACCAAAGGTCACGCCATCGGCGACCCGTTGCAGCTCTTCAGCCACTTCGACAGGAGTTTGCGCGTCGGCGTAGCGACCGGTGTGCAGTTCGATGGCGGGCGCACCGACACGCGCTGAAGCCGCAATCTGGCGCTCGTCAGCATCAATGAACAACGATACTTCACAGCCGATCTTCGACAGCCGCTCGACCGCTGCCTTGATGCGCGCTTCCTGACCCGCCACGTCCAGACCACCCTCGGTGGTCAATTCCTGACGCGTTTCCGGCACCAGACACACATGCGCCGGACGAATGCGCTCGGCAAACGCGAGCATCTCTTCGGTCACGCCCATTTCAAAGTTCATGCGAGTCTGCAACACGTCCTTGAGCAGCAGCACGTCGCGCTCCTGGATGTGGCGACGGTCTTCGCGCAAGTGAACCGTGATGCCATCGGCACCCGCCTCTTCCGCGTCCAGCGCGGCCTTGACCGGATCCGGGTAACGCGTGCCGCGTGCCTGGCGCAAAGTAGCCACGTGATCGATGTTCACGCCGAGAAGGATGCGGGTGCTTTGAGTCACGGGAGGTCTCCTGAAAGTTGATCGAAGCAGGCCGCAGAGCATAAAGCCTGATTACGGCTTGCGAAACAGTTCACGGCTGACTAATGGACGACCGCCCAGGTGCACGGCCAGTGCCTGACGCATCAGACGCTTGGCGGCAGACAACGCACCCGGCGCGCTCCAGTCGGCTTCGGCCATGGCCAGCAGCTCGACGCCTTGAAACAGACCGGGCTGCAACAGCCAGACCCGTTCCAGCCCGGCGTCGACCTGCAGGCGGTACATGCCGTCTGCGGCCAGAGGTTCACCGTTGATATCGGTATCCAGCGCAAAACCGTAGCCGAGATCGTCCAGCAGACGCCATTCGAATGAGCGAAGCAAGGGCTCGAGCGCCCGTCCTTCGGCAAGGGCGATCAGCGTGGCGGCATAGTGTTCGAACACGGCAGGATGCGGATCTTCGGCAGGCAGCAGACGAATCAGCAATTCATTGAGGTACATGCCACTGAACAGCGCCTCGCCCGTCATCCAGGTCGCGACACCGGCGCTTTCCATACGACCCACGTTCTTCAGCTCGCCGCGCCCGCGAAACTCGACTTCAAGCGGCACGAAGGGGCGTGCCAGCGAACCGGCCTTGCCCTTGGCGCTGCGCAGTACGGCACGCAAGCGGCCCTGAGGCGTGAGGAAATCGACCAACGCGCTGTTTTCACGGTACGCACGGCTGTGCAGCACAAAAGCAGGTTGGCCGGTTGGCGTGCTCATCGGGCGGGCTCGAAAAGGAAAATGTTCACCCGGCCGGTGGCCGGGTGAAAAGACAACCTAGAGGTCGCCGTAGCCCAGCGAGCGCAGTGCGCGCTCGTCGTCGGACCAGCCACCCTTGACCTTGACCCAGAGGTTGAGCATCACCTTGGAGTCGAACAGCAGCTCCATGTCGCGACGGGCATCACTGCCGATGCGTTTGATACGCTCGCCCTTGTCGCCAATGATGATCTTCTTCTGACCGTCGCGTTCGACGAGGATCAGCGCATGGATGTGCAGGGTGCGACCCTGCTGCTTGAACTCTTCGATTTCGACGGTGATCTGGTACGGAAGCTCGGCACCCAGCTGGCGCATGATCTTCTCGCGGACCAGTTCAGCGGCCAGGAAGCGACTGCTGCGGTCGGTGATCTGGTCTTCCGGGAAGAAGTGATCATTTTCCGGCAGGTGGGAGGCGATCAGGCCTTCCAGTGCTTCAAGGTTGTGACCGTGCTGCGCAGAGATAGGCACGATGGACGCATTCGGCAACTGGCCTTGCAGCCATTCCAGATGCGGCATCAGATCGCTCTTGTCTTCGATGCGGTCGGTCTTGTTGATCGCCAGAATGACCGGACCCTGAACGTATTGAACACGCTCCAGCACCATCTGGTCTTCGTCGGTCCAGCGCGTGCGGTCGACAACGAAGATCACCACATCGACGTCTTTCAACGCAGCCGAAGCGGTCTTGTTCATGTAGCGGTTCAGCGCTTTCTCGCCGTTCTTGTGCATGCCCGGGGTATCGACGTAGATCGCCTGCACGGCACCCTCGGTCTTGATGCCCAGCATGTTGTGACGGGTGGTCTGCGGCTTGCGCGAAGTGATCGCCAGCTTCTGACCGAGAATGTGATTGAGCAGCGTGGACTTGCCTACGTTAGGGCGGCCGACGATGGCAACATAGCCACAGCGTGTTGCAGTTGTATCAGTCATGACCATTCTCCACGCCAAGGGCAATGAGTGCTGCAGCTGCGGCTACCTGTTCGGCAATCCGGCGGCTGACACCCTGACCTCGACTCTTTTCATTCAATAAGGTGATTTCGCATTCGACGAAGAACGTCCGGCAATGCGGCTCACCCTGGATGTCCACCACTTCGTAACGTGGCAGATCACAGGCCCGTGACTGCAGAAATTCCTGCAGACGGGTTTTCGGGTCCTTGTTGGTGTCTACCAGCGTCAGGCTGTCGAACTCGGTCGTCAACCACGCCAGTACACGCTCACGCGCAGCGTCCATACCGGCGTCGAGGTAGATCGCACCGATCAGCGCTTCGAGGGCATCGGCCAGAATCGATTCACGACGGAATCCGCCGCTCTTCAATTCACCGGATCCCAATCGCAGGTATTCACCCAGATCAAAACCGCGAGCCAGCAACGCCAGCGTCTCGCCTTTCACCAACCGTGCACGCAGACGCGACAGCTGACCTTCACGGGCCTGAGGAAAG
Source organism: Pseudomonas viridiflava (assembly GCF_900184295.1). Classification (NCBI taxonomy): domain Bacteria; kingdom Pseudomonadati; phylum Pseudomonadota; class Gammaproteobacteria; order Pseudomonadales; family Pseudomonadaceae; genus Pseudomonas; species Pseudomonas viridiflava. The sequence goes on along the minus strand of NZ_LT855380.1, from coordinate 1,361,142 downwards.
CGCTCGAACAGCGCCTCGCCGGCCACAAAGTTGAGAATGGCATCACCGAGGAATTCCAGACGCTCGTTGTTACGACCGGCAAAACTGCGGTGGGTCAGGGCCAGGACCATCAGTTCCTGATCCTTGAAGGTGTAGCCGAGCTGACGCTCAAGGCGGCTCAAGGATACGCTCACGGTCTGCCCACGCTCAGTTGCTTGTCGAACTTGATGACCACGTCGATGTTCTGGATCAATGGCTCACGCTGTTCATAGTTCAAATGGGCGTTGAACGTATTGTTCTCCACCGTTACTTTTAAAGCCTTGTTCAAATCTATATCCCGGATGCTGTTGAGCTGCATGCTCTTTTCGACATAACTGTAAAATTCGCTGACCGTGGTGATATCCAGGCCTTTGTTGGTCTCGACCGCTTCGATGATTTTCGTCATCGACATGTAGTCGAGATAATGGGGAACGATCTTCATCGCCGTGCTCACCGCAAATGCGACGAGCGCCAGCGTCAGCAACCATCCGACCCACGACATACCTTTTTGAGAAGCAGGGAACGTCATGTTCACTGTTGACCCTCCTGGGTGCGCTGCCAGCGGCAGGCCAAAACGTTCCCAAATGACATACGGCGCTGCTCAGGCAGCGCCGCATGGATTATTTGATCAGACCTACCCGTGAAAAATTGGGGAAGTGACTCAGTTTCGGCTCGGGCCAGCTCATCCAGACAGCAAAGGCCTTGCCGACGATGTTCTTGTCCGGAACCATGCCCAGCTCGTCCTTGGGAATGTTGGGGTCATCCCAGTAACGGCTGTCGTTGGAGTTGTCCCGGTTGTCGCCCATCATGAAGTAGTGCGCGGCAGGCACGGTCCACTCGGTGTCGGGCGGCGCACGGTAGCGGCTCATCTCCTGACGGATCTGGTGCTCGACAGTGCCCAGTTGCTCTTCGTACAGTTCGGCACTGCCCAGTGTTCCGGGCTCGGTGCCGATCAGTTTCTTGGCAACCAGTTCGCCGTTCACGAACAGGCGCTTGTCACTGGTGTAACGAATGCGGTCGCCCGGCAAGCCGATGACACGCTTGATGTAGTTGACGCTCGGGTCGCTCGGGTAGCGAAACACCATAACATCGCCACGCTGCGGATCACCGATCTGAATCACCTTCTGGTCCAGTACGGGCAAACGAATGCCGTAGGAGAACTTGTTGACCAGAATGAAATCACCCACGTCCAGTGTCGGCTTCATGGAGCCCGACGGAATCTGGAAGGGTTCGACCAGAAACGAGCGCAGGACCAGGACGATGAACAGGACCGGAAAGAACGACTTGCCGTATTCAACCAGCAAGGGTTCCTTGTCCAGTCGCTCGACGACAGCAATGTCAGGCTCTGCGACGCTGCCCTGATAATTGGCGATGGCCACCCGGCGACGAGGCGCCAGGAACACCAGGTCAATCAGTGCAAGCACGCCACAGACGAAGACAGCGATGACCAACAACAGCGGGAAATTTAGTGACATAGGACCTGACTATTCCAACCTGAGCACTGCAAGGAAAGCTTCCTGTGGAATCTCCACGTTGCCGACCTGCTTCATGCGTTTCTTACCGGCCTTCTGCTTCTCGAGCAATTTGCGTTTACGGCTCACGTCGCCGCCATAACACTTGGCCAGTACGTTCTTTCTGAGCGCCTTGACGGTTGTCCGGGCCACGATCTGACCGCCAATGGCGGCCTGAATTGCCACGTCGAACATCTGCCGCGGAATCAGTTCTTTCATCTTCTCGGTCAACGCGCGCCCTTTGTAGTGCGCGTTGTCACGGTGAACGATCAGCGCCAGGGCATCGACCTTCTCGCCGTTGATCAGTACATCGAGCTTGACCAGATTGGCCGACTGATAACGGTCAAAATGATAATCCAGCGAAGCATAACCGCGGCTGACTGACTTCAAACGATCGAAGAAGTCCAGAACCACTTCGTTCATCGGCAGATCGTAGCTGACCTGAACCTGCGTTCCGAGGAACAGCATGTCGTGCTGCACGCCACGTTTTTCGATGCACAGCGTGATGACGTTGCCCAGGTGCTCCTGAGGCACAAGAATATTTGCCCGAACGATAGGTTCGCGCATGTCTTCGATGGCTGACAGGTCTGGCAATTTGGACGGGTTGTCGACGTAAATCGTTTCACCGGTCTTCAGCAGCAGTTCGAAGATAACGGTTGGTGCCGTGGTGATCAGGTCCAGGTTGTATTCGCGTTCCAGACGCTCCTGGATGATCTCCATGTGGAGCATGCCCAGGAAGCCGCAACGGAAGCCGAAGCCCAGCGCGTCCGAGCTTTCCGGCAGGTACTGCAGCGAAGAATCGTTGAGCGTCAGTTTCTGCAACGCTTCGCGGAAGTCTTCGAAATCATCGGAGCTGACCGGGAACAGACCGGCGTACACCTGCGGCTGGATACGTTTGAAGCCCGGCAATACGTCCACATCGGGCGTGGTGCTGAGTGTCAGGGTGTCACCGACCGGCGCACCATGAATATCCTTGATGCCGGCGATGATGAAGCCCACTTCGCCCGCTTTCAGATCGACCGTTGCGGTGTGCTTGGGGTTGAATACCCCGACGCTGTCGACCAGGTGCATCTTGCCGGTGGATTTGACGAGAATCTTGTCGCCTTTCCTGACCCGGCCATGGCGTACACGCACCAGGGACACGACGCCCAGGTAGTTGTCGAACCAGGAGTCGATGATCAACGCTTGCAGCGGGTCTTCGATATTGCCGGTCGGTGCCGGAATGGTCGTGACCAGGCGCTCGAGCACTTCATCAACGCCCATGCCGCTCTTGGCACTGCAGGCCACGGCGTCGGTGGCATCGATGCCGATGATCTTCTCGATCTCTTCCTTGACGCGGTCCGGATCGGCCTGCGGCAAGTCCATCTTGTTCAGTACCGGCATGACCTCGAGGCCCTGCTCGATAGCGGTGTAGCAGTTGGCAACCGACTGTGCCTCGACGCCCTGACCCGCATCGACGACCAGCAACGCGCCTTCACAGGCCGCCAGCGAACGGCTGACCTCATAGGTGAAGTCCACGTGACCGGGCGTGTCAATGAAGTTCAGCTGGTAGGTAATACCGTCTTTGGCCTTGTAGTACAGGGTTACGCTGTGGGCCTTGATGGTGATCCCGCGCTCGCGCTCAAGATCCATGGAGTCGAGCACCTGCGCTTCCATTTCGCGCTCGGACAGGCCACCGCACATTTGAATGAAGCGGTCGGCCAGCGTCGACTTGCCATGGTCAATGTGGGCGATGATGGAGAAATTGCGGATATGACTCAAATCACTCACGGATCAACACTCAAAAAGGTTGCAGGCAGATTGCCCGCCGAAAAATAGCCGGGAATTGTACCTGATGGATGCCCGAGGCGTCACGCTTGCAGGTAGACCGATCGGTTTCAGGCCTAATCACAGACATGAAAAAGGGCGACCGTGGCCGCCCTTCCTCATCAGACCTGACTGTTATTCGTCCAGTTTGAACGTAATGAACGTCGCGCGGCCCTGACGCAGAACACGCATCGAGACAGATCGATCCTTCGGCAGGCTTTTCGCCACGTCGGTGAACTGCTTGGCCGAGGTGATCGCCTGATTGTTCAGGTGGGTGATCACATCACCGGCCTGCAGACCGATCAGCGAAGCCGGACCACCGGTCACTTCCTTGATCGCCACGCCGCCTTTCAGGTCCAGGCTTTTCTTCTGCTCGGCGGTCAGTTCGATCACCGAAACACCCAGACGATTGCTGCTGCGCTCGGCACCGGCACCCGGTACGCCGCGCATTTCCTGGCCTTCGTCCGGCAGTGCGCCGACGGTGACCGTGACGTTCTGACGCTTGCCGTCGCGAATCACTTCAAGCTCGGCCTTGCTGCCGTCCTTGAGGTTGCCGATCAGGTGCGGCAGGTCGGCCGACATGATGATCGGCTGGCCGTTGGCGCTCAGAATCACGTCACCCACCTGCAGACCGCCCTTGGCAGCCGGACCGTCTTCAAGCACCTGCGCAACCAGTGCACCGGCAGGCTTGTCCAGACCGAAGGACTCAGCCAGATCCTTGTTCACTTCCTGAATCACGACGCCCAGCCAGCCGCGGCTGACCTTGCCGCTGGCCTTCAGCTGATTGGCGACATCCATGGCGACGTCGATCGGAATCGCGAACGACAGGCCCATGAAGCCACCCGAGCGGGTGAAAATCTGCGAGTTGATACCCACGACTTCACCGGCCATGTTGAACAGCGGACCACCGGAGTTGCCCGGGTTGATCGCCACGTCCGTCTGGATGAACGGCACGTAGGTGTCATTCGGCAGGCTGCGGCCCTTGGCGCTGACAATACCCTTGGTCACCGAATGATCGAAGCCGAACGGCGAACCGATCGCCAGTACCCACTCACCGACCTTGAGCTTGTTGGAGTTACCCAGCTTGGCGGTTGGCAGGTCCTTGCCTTCGATTTTCAGAACAGCCACGTCAGTGCGCGGATCGGTACCGACCAGCTTGGCTTTCAGTTCGCTGCGGTCGGAGAGGCGCACGAGAATTTCGTCCGCGCCGTCGATCACATGGTTGTTGGTCAGCACATAGCCATCGGGCGAGATGATGAAGCCCGAGCCCAGCGACTGGGCCTCGCGCTGGCGATCACCCTTGCCTGGCGGACGGGTTCCCGGCGGCATGCTGCGCTCGAGAAATTCGCGCAGCATCGGTGGCAGACCTTCGAGGTCCGGCACTTGCTGATTGGCGATGGCCCGGTCAGGCAGCTTCTGCCGGGTACTGATATTCACCACCGCCGGCGATGCCTGCTCCACCAGCCCGGTGAAGTCCGGCAGGTTCTCGGCCTGTACGGCAGCGACCTGCCCGAGCATCAGCACGGCGGCAATGAGGGATAGATAAGATTTCATGCGTGGTATCGACATACGGCTCCCATTCACAACGAGCAAAGTTAAGCAGTACAAGGTCAGCTGACTCAGAGACCCGACACCGTGCGGTGCCCTCCCCTGATACTTTTTTACGGCCCACAAACGACAAAGGCCAGAGCTGCGAGGCTGTGACCTATAGAAAAAAACGAGATGTTTTGCAACCTGCAAACCTCACCAAACATTTCAGCGTCTCAGCACAGGGCCAGGTTGACTGCAGTCTGGCAGTTCGTTGGACCCAAGATGAAATAATTTACATCTTGGGCGCTCGCCACAGTATCGAACTACTTTTTCGCCTGGGTTTCGGTACCACGAATGGACAGCGCAACGCGCTCCGCAGTGCCCAACGGTATCTCTCCGACCACTGTAACCATGGTGTCGCCCTGAGGCGTGGTCAGGCGTCGGGATACTGCAACGGTAGGACCCAGCTGAGTACGAATGTCGGACGATGCATTACCGCTCACGGGCTCGATAAACACCGAAAACCGTGCCAGACCATCGCCATACATCAGGCTGGTCACTGGCGAGTGCGAATCGTGCTCCTTGCGTACACCACTGCTGCTGAGCTCAAAGCCCGGCGGCAGCCAGTCCGAACGCCAGGCGACCGGAGTGACCTGCGCCTTGGACTTGGCCTTCGCAGCCACTACCGGCTTGCAATCGGCACTGACCTGAAGCATCTGATCAGTCGGTGCGGTGGCGGTTTCCAGGTCGGTGAACTGGAAACGCTCGAGCAGCTGCCCTTTGTCGCTTAACAACAACGACTTCAGCGCAAGGCCAGTCTCGTTATCGATATGCAACTCCATACCGTAACGATGCTGATCCTTCGGCGTCACTGCCACAATAGTAGTCGCACGCCCAGCCACTCGCGACTTGCCGACGACTTTCATGTCGTACCAGTCGGAGAGTTTCTTGACGTCGAAATTTCGAGAGGAGGAGCCGGCGCTGGTGACGCCTGCTTCCAGAGTGCCACTGACGCACTGGGTAAGCCCGTCGATACGTGACACTTCAAGAGCAGAACCATCAAGCTGCAACAAGCGCTCACTGACCTTGCCGTCCGCTACGCGGTGCCAGATCCGGTGGGTAGAGAAACTACCGTTGCGCTCGTAAACAAAAGTACCTTGATAGCTTTGCTGCTGATCAACCTGCCCAAGACGCTTGAGCATGTCCTGGGCATCATCGGCATGCACTGGGAGGGCAAGCCATCCACCAAGCAACAACGGCAGTAGAGGGACGACTCGCATGTTCCTCCTTAACGGTTTTCCAGGCTGGCGGCACGAGCGTAAGGCAGCGCGCTTTCAGTACCCTTCAGCGCAGCTTCCTGAGCGTGCTGGCGCAGGTAGCCTGGCAGACGCTTGTCGCCTTCACCGGCCTGACCTTGCAACACACCGTTGGCCATCGGGCCTGGTGCCTGTTCGGCGCTCTCGGTATAACCCGCCAGTACCGCCGGGCCCTTGACCTGTGGAACGGTCAGGTTGGCAGGCTGCTGGGTCTGCTGTGCCAGCTGCGTACCGGTGATTTCATCCTGGTTGTACAGGCGAACACCAGCCAGAACAGCGACGGTTACCGAAGCGGCCACGGCCAGACGACCCAGCGAGCGCCACGGACCGCGGGCTGCTTTCAGGGGGCTGACTTCATCGGCAATCGCAGCGGACACAGCCGCCGAGATATCCAGATGAGGCATCAACAGTTCCTTGTGCATCGCTGCACGGGCAATCTGATAACGCGACCATGTGGCACGTGTATCTGCATCGTCAATGGCATTCAATACCCGACGCAATTCCAACTCGTCCGCTTCATTATCCATCACTGCGGACAGCGATTCCTGCAGGGCTTCACGACTCATGGCGGGTTCCTCTCTTGGGCTATCGCCGCTGTCTCAGGATTCCTGCAACAACGGCTGCAGGGCTTTATCGATGGCTTCCCGAGCGCGAAAGATGCGAGAGCGCACGGTACCAACAGGACATTGCATGACGCTCGCAATGTCTTCGTAACTCAGACCATCGAATTCACGTAAAGTTAGTGCCGTACGCAAATCCTCCGGGAGAAGCTGGATGGTCCGATGGACAGTGCCCTCGATCTCATCCCTCAACAATGCACGCTCCGGCGACTCGATGTCCTTGAGGCCATGATCGCCATCGTAGAACTCCGCGTCCTCAGACCTTACATCGCTATCAGGCGGCCGCCGACCTCGCGACACCAGATAGTTTTTCGCCGTGTTGATGGCGATGCGGTACAGCCACGTGTAAAACGCACTGTCACCGCGGAAATTTCCGAGTGCGCGGTAAGCCTTGATAAAAGCTTCCTGCGCAACATCCTGAGCCTCATGGGTGTCGTGCACGAAACGCACGATCAACCCTAGAATCTTGTGCTGATACTTCAGCACCAACAGATCAAATGCCCGCGTGTCACCGCGCTGTACGCGCTCGACAAGCTGCTGATCCTCTTCCTGGGTTAGCATGAACACTCCTCATTGAGCTTAAAGGAGCGTTGCAACTGATATTGTTCAGGCTCGCAAACATAGACTCGGGCTTTTCGCAAAAGTTCTCCCCCTTCAAGCAAGTTTCCTGCAGGTAATCATAAAGCCTGCAAGAAAAACGCAGCTCGACCGGATCGGCTGCGTGAATAGTCTTGTCGTCAGATGCACAGTCGATGATCACTTATCTAAACCTGCACATGCCGACGCTGTTCCTTTATAGGCAACCTGCTATTGAGCCTGGATCCCGGTGAAAAGTTCCATCGACCCAAAGACAGGTGTGAACGCAAACTGCCTCGCTGCTCTTGATCATTGAATGTATTTCAAGGATTGAAGCAGCGCAAAACGGAGTGCATCACGCCGGGGACTGGAGCACAATCGTCACCCGCCGTGGTTTCACATTGCCATGAGGCGCGGCTATTGTGCCGATCCCCCTTTACTTATACTAGTGGCCGCCGAGAGCAGAATTCACAGATGAGCCAACATTTTCAGCACGACGTACTGATCATCGGCAGCGGAGCGGCAGGCTTGAGCCTTGCGCTGACACTTCCGGCCCATCTGCGCATCGCGGTTCTGAGCAAGGGCGACCTGTCAAACGGCTCCACTTTCTGGGCCCAGGGCGGTGTCGCGGCAGTGCTTGATGACACCGATACAGTGCAGTCGCACGTCGAAGACACGCTCAACGCTGGCGGCGGTCTTTGCGCCGAAGAGGCCGTGCGCTTCACGGTCGAACACAGCCGTGAAGCCATTCAATGGCTGATCGATCAGGGCGTGCCGTTTACCCGCGGCGACCATGCGGACGCTGAGGAAAGCGGCTTCCAGTTCCACCTGACCCGTGAAGGCGGTCACAGCCATCGTCGAATCATTCACGCTGCGGATGCCACCGGCGCTGCGATTTTCCGGACATTGCTCGAGCAGGCCAGCAAACGGCCCAACATCGAACTGCTCGAACAGCGCGCCGCCATCGACCTGATCACCGAACGCAGATTGGGTCTGGAAGGCCAGCGCTGCCTGGGCGCCTACGTGCTGAACCGTAAAAGCGGCGAGGTCGACACCTATGGCGCACGCTTCACGATCCTGGCGTCCGGTGGCGCGGCGAAGGTCTATCTCTACACCAGCAACCCTGACGGTGCATGCGGTGACGGCATCGCAATGGCCTGGCGTGCCGGCTGTCGGGTGGCGAATCTGGAGTTTAACCAATTCCATCCAACCTGCCTGTATCACCCGCAAGCCAAGAGCTTTCTGATCACTGAAGCACTGCGTGGCGAAGGCGCTTATCTGAAACTGCCGAACGGCGAGCGTTTCATGCCACGTTTCGACGAACGGGCAGAACTGGCGCCCCGCGACATTGTGGCCCGCGCCATTGACCACGAGATGAAGCGCCTGGGTATCGACTGCGTCTATCTGGACATCAGCCATAAACCCGAGGCGTTCATCAAGACGCACTTTCCTACGGTGTACGAGCGCTGCCTCGAGTTTTCAATCGACATTACCCGTCAGCCGATCCCGGTCGTCCCTGCCGCGCACTACACCTGCGGCGGCGTGATGGTCGACAGCCGGGGACACACAGACGTGCCGGGGCTTTATGCGATTGGCGAAACCAGTTTCACCGGCCTGCACGGCGCCAACCGGATGGCCAGCAATTCGTTGCTGGAATGCTTTGTCTATGCACGCTCTGCGGCGCAGGACATCGAGAAACAACTGGGCGACATTCAGATGCCAGCCGATCTTCCGGCGTGGGACGCCAGTCAGGTGACCGATTCGGACGAAGACGTGATCATTGCGCACAACTGGGATGAATTACGCAGATTCATGTGGGACTACGTCGGCATCGTGCGCACCAACAAGCGACTGCAACGCGCCCAGCACCGTGTGCGACTGTTACTGGATGAGATCGACGAGTTTTACAGTAACTACAAGGTCAGCCGTGACCTGATCGAGTTGCGCAACCTGGCGCAAGTAGCTGAGCTGATGATCCGCTCGGCCATGGAGCGCAAGGAAAGCCGCGGGCTGCATTACACGCTGGATTATCCGGACCTGTTGCCCGAAGCACTGGACACTATTCTGATACCACCCACCTACGTCGGCTGAACTTCAGCCGTACGCGCAAGCGCCGGTGAATATCCGGCGTCTGCGCATCAAAGGGAATGCAGCAGCTGTGGACTTGCCGCGCGGGCCGCCCGCCATTCACCAGACGAAAGCGCAGAATCACGACCAGCGGAAGCGCCAGACTGTCCTTGCATAACTGCACAGGCTGCCAGCCGCCCTGCTCGCTCCAGACACGCCATCCCTGTGAATCACGCTGCAATCCGGTGAACGAGCCCGGGCGTTTCAGCAGTATCGACCCCGGCAAGACCCAGGCCGCGTGAGCGATACACAACGCAGCGCCGACCAACGCCATCTGGGCCGGAACGTCCAGCCAGCACAGCGCAGACAATGCCAGCACCTGAACAAGACCATAAGCCGTCAGCAGCAGGCGCGAAGCCTGCCAGTGACACTCGAAGCGATCATTTGGGCTGAACACGGTCCAGAATCATGCGAACCATGCGCTGCAATTCAGGATCTTCGGACTCGGCACGCTGCATGAACCAGCCGAACATGTCCTGATCCTCGCAGGTCAGCAGGCGGCGATACAGATCGCGGTCCACGTCATTCAAATGCGGATAGACCTCACGGACAAACGGCACCAGCAGCACGTCCAGTTCGAGCATGCCGCGGCGGCTGTGCCAGTAAAGGCGGTTGAGTTCAACGTCTTCGACCATGGAGCGCTCCTCAAAGTAGGCGGCGAGTATACAGCCGTGAGGCGGCAGCGCGAATCGCGCAATGGTCGCAGCAGTTTTCATGTACCCGTATTCAGATTCACGACTGGGCACTATGATGTGCCCCAGACTTTTTCCCATTTGCGATGACCATGGCCCACTCAGCTTTCTTCTGCACGCTATCCCATGAGGGCGTTCTTGCCGTTCGCGGCGTGGATGCCAGCAAGTTTCTGCAGGGACAATTGACCTGCAACTTCAATTACCTGAGCGAAGACCGCTCAAGCCTCGGTGCGCGCTGCACCCAGAAAGGGCGGATGCAGTCCAGCTTCCGCGTGGTGTTCGAAGGTGACGGCTGCCTGCTGGCGATGGCTCGTGAACTGATCGAACCGCAACTGCTGGACCTGCGCAAATATGCCGTGTTTTCCAAGTCCAAACTGACTGACGAAAGCGCAGCCTGGGTGCGCTTCGGCCTTCAGGATGGCGACGGCGCACTGGTCAGCCTGGGCCTCGATCTCGCGCAGGAAACCGATTCGGTATCCCGCGCCAACGATCTGATCGCGATTCGTGTGTCGCCCGCGCGTGCCGAACTCTGGGTGCGTGCCGAACAGGCCGACAGCATTCAGTCGCGACTCGCTTCGCAGCTCGACGAGGCCTCGCTCAATGACTGGCTGCTGGGTCAGATCCAGGCCGGTATCGGTCAGGTGTTCATCGAGACCCGCGAAGAGTTCATTCCGCAGATGATCAACCTGCAGGCAGTGGGTGGCGTCAGCTTCAAGAAAGGCTGCTACACCGGGCAGGAAATCGTGGCGCGCATGCAGTACCTGGGCAAGCTCAAGCGCAGGCTTTATCGGCTGTCGATGCAGGGCGACGAGATACCAGCACCCGGTGCCGCGCTGTTTTCATCTGTGCACACCAGCTCGTCAGGCAACGTTGTGATCGCCGCGCGGTCAGAGCAGGGGATCGAGTTGCTGGCAGTGCTTCAGGCCGATGCCGCAGAAAGTGGCGACGTGCACCTCGGCGCTGCAGACGGTCCTTCCCTGCAACTGTGTGAGCTGCCCTACACGCTGGACAGCAAGCTCGAAACACAGCGATAGCGCGAGCGAACGCTCCCGCTTTTCCATGGTCAGTACAGCACCCGGCAATCCGGCGCCCACAGGGCGCCCGGAACACTCTGGACACCCCTAAAGGCTGCGAGACGCAACATGAGCAAGATGGCTGACGAGGTGCAGAGAAACTTGATCAAGGCCATCGACAGAGATGCCTTGTTTCTCCCTACCCTGCCGGAAGTAGCACTGAAGATTCGCCTTGCCGCCGAAGACACCGAAATCAGCATCGCTGCGCTGAGCAAGGTCATCGGCAGCGATACCGCCCTGTCCGCTCGACTGATCAAGGTGGCGAACAGCCCGTTGCTGCGACCCAATTTCGAGGTCAGCGACGTGAACACGGCGATTCGCCGTCTGGGCGTCAACTACACCTGCAACCTGGCCATTGGTCTCGTCGTGGAGCAAATGTTCCACGCCAAGTCGGAAGTCATCGAGCAGAAGATGCGCGACATCTGGAAGCAGAGCCTGCAGGTGGCCGGAATCAGCTATTACCTGTGTCAGCAGTACACCAGTCTGAAGCCGGATCAGGCCACGCTGGCCGGGCTGATCCACCTGATCGGCATTCTGCCGATCCTGACCTACGCCGAAGACCATTTCGATCTGCTGGCCGATCCGGTCAGTCTCAATCATGTGATCGACAATATTCACCCGGTCATCGGCGAACGCCTGCTGCGCTCGTGGGACTTTCCCGAGCCGCTGGCTTCGGTGCCTGGCAAGTTCCAGGACTTTACCCGCGTCTCGAAAAGCCCGGATTACATCGATGTGGTACAGGTCGCGACGGTGCACATTCACAAGAACACCGACCATCCTTTCAGCCTGATCGAACTCCCAGACCTGCCCGCCTACAGCCAACTGCGCCTGAACCGAGCCAACGACATGCTCGGCGCGGAAATGGACGACGCCAAGGACATGCTCTACTGAGCCTGAGTCGCGTTGAAACTGACCCTGACTTTCAGACCGCGCTCGGCCCCATCGTGTAACGAAATGCGGGCCAGATGGGCACGACAGATTTCCCCGACGATGGCCAGTCCCAGCCCGGCGCCGCTGCCTTGCTGGCTGCGACGATAGAATCGTTCGAACACCCGCTCGCGTTCCGCCTGCGGAATCCCCGGACCATCATCTTCGACCTCCAGAACGCCCGGCGCGTACACCCTCAGCACAACGTTGCCGCCAGACGGTGTATGGGCCAGTGCATTGTCGATCAGATTGCTCAGCAATTCGTTGAGCAGGGTCGGCTCGCCGCGCAGCCAGACAGGCTCTTCGGCTTCCAGTGCCAGCGCCACGCCGTGCGAGTGCGCCAGAGGTGCCATGGCCATGCCCAGCTCACGTGCCAGCTGACTGAGGTCGAGTTGCTGCGCACCGCCCTCGGCAATCGCCCGGGCGCCGTTTTCGATACGCGCCAGCGACAGCAACTGATTGGCCAGATGGGTCAGGCGGTCGGTACCCAGCGCGGCAGACTCAAGCGTGGTGCGCCATTGCTGCGGGTCACGCTCACGCAATCCCAGTTCCACACGCGCCTTGAGCGCAGCCAATGGCGTACGCAATTCGTGGGCGGCATCGGCGATGAATTGCGCCTGACGTTCGAACTGCAGGCGCAAACGCTCGGTGAAGTGGTTCAACGCGCCGACCAGCGGTCGAAGTTCATGCTGCACCTCAACCATGGGCAGCGAGCGCAAATCGTCAGGCTGGCGCTCCTCGACCGCCGTGCGCAGGCGCTCCAATGGACGCAGCGCTGCACTGACGGTGAACCAGACCAGCAACAACGCACCGCCGCCCAGCATGCCCAGGCGCAACAATGTATCGGCCATCAGACTGCGGGCCATGCCCTTGCGCGCCTCCTGGGTTTCAGCCACGCGGATTTCCGCCGTGCCGTTCATGCCCGGATCGGTCACCGGCTTGAGCAGACTGACCACGCGGACATCCTGACCCTGATACATCCCGTTATAGAACTTGGCGAGTGCCGGATAATCATCGGTTCGCAACGTTCCCGGCGGCGGTGACGGCAGGTTTTCGTAACCGGAAATCAGCTTCTGGTTGATGTCGTTGACCTGGTAGTAGATACGACCCTCGCTGTCGTAGGCGAAGGTATCCAGTGCCACATAGGGAATGTCGGCACTCAGCGTTCCGTCGCGCTGGGTCAGACCGGCGGCGATGGTGCGCGCCGAAGCCAGCAGCGTGCGGTCGTAGGCCGTGTCGGCCACCTCGCGTCCGTTCCAGTAGGCGCTCATGCCGCTGGCCAGCATCAGAACGACCAGCAACAACGCCAGATTCCACAGCAGTCGCCAGCGCAGGCTGTCGTTAATCATCGCGGCTTTCCAACAGGTAACCCAGGCCACGGAACGTCACGATGGCCACCGAATGCCCGTCGAGTTTCTTGCGCAGGCGATGCACGTAGATTTCGATGGCGTCGGGACTGGCTTCTTCGTCGAGACCGAACACCTGAGCCGCGAGCTGCTCCTTGCTCATCACCCGGCCGGGCCTCGCGATCAACGCTTCCAGCACCGCCTGCTCGCGAGAGGTCAGGGTCAGGAGTTCGTCGCCCAGTGTAAAGCGACGCGTGTCCAGGTCGTAGGCCAGCACGCCGCACCGCTGCTGACGCTCGCCACCCAGCACGCTGCGCCGCAGCAGTGCCTTGACCCTGGCTTCCAGTTCGGACAGCTCAAATGGCTTGGCGAGGTAGTCATCTGCACCCAGATTGAGGCCATGCACCCGATCCTTCACGTCACTGCGCGCGGTCAGCATCAACACCGGCAGATTCTTGCTGCGCGCCCGCAAACGGGCCAGTACTTCGAAACCATCCATACGCGGCAGGCCCACGTCGAGAATCGCGACGGCGTATTCCTCACTGGTCAGGGCCAGGTCGGCCGCCACGCCATCGTGCAGGACATCGACGGTCAGACCCGCGCTCTTGAGCGCCTGAGCGACACTCTCAGCCAGTTGCAGATGATCTTCAACGAGAAGAACACGCATCGCCCTCTCCTGTTATGGGTGTTGTTATTGGGAATAGTGGTTGCGGAGTTTACAGACGCTTCGCCCCCTGTGAAGCACGGAAACGACTCGAAGGTATACAGCGACGCAATGAAAGGTAACTGAAAGGTTCGTGATTTAGCATCGCGATACGACCCGCCAAAGGGTACGTGAACAAGGCGCCCGGATGCGTCTGAAAATAAAAACAATAAAACGGTAAATGGAGTCACATCATGTCAACGCCTTCCCCGGCTCGACAGTCAGTGCATCGCACTCAATTCCCGACCGCTTCCGGTCAGCCTGCTTCATGCCCGCCTTGTCACGGCACTACGCTGACATTTGGCGCCCTTCCAGCGTTTATCCAGCACGTCGATGCAGTCATCTGCAGCCATAGTCCTGCCCGTCCAAATCCGCCGTTACGGGAATTCTCCGGCAATCGAACGCACTGAACAGCTTTCCACATCCAAAAACAAAAACATCTCAGGAGACTGAACATGAAATTTTCCTTGCGTCAGCTAGCCATGACCGCCAGTTGCATGCTGGTTGCCACCCAACTGCTTGCCGAGCCCAAGCGCCCTGAATGCATCGCACCGGCCTCGCCGGGCGGTGGCTTCGACCTGACCTGCAAGCTGATCCAGAGCGCGCTGATCAACGAGAAGATCCTCAGCACCCCGATGCGCGTGACCTACATGCCCGGCGGTGTCGGCGCGGTGGCCTACAACGCGGTGGTCGCTCAACGTCCAGCCGATGCCGGAACACTGGTGGCCTGGTCCAGCGGCTCGCTGCTCAACCTGGCCCAGGGCAAGTTCGGGCGCTTCGACGAGAACGCCGTGCGCTGGCTGGCCGCAGTCGGCACCAGCTACGGCGCCATCGCGGTGAAGAGCGATTCGCCTTACAAAAACCTCGACGATCTGGTCAAGGCACTCAAGGCCGATCCGAGCAAAGTCGTCATCGGTTCCGGCGGCACTGTGGGCAGCCAGGACTGGATGCAGACCGCACTGATCGCCAAGGCAGCCGGTATCAATCCGCGCGAGCTGCGCTATGTGGCGCTCGAAGGTGGCGGCGAAATTGCTACGGCCTTGCTCGGCGGTCACATTCAGGTCGGCAGTACCGACATCTCCGACTCCATGCCGCACATCCTCAGCGGCAACATGCGCCTGCTGGCGGTGTTTGCCGACAAGCGTATCGATGAGCCGGAAATGAAAGACATCCCGACGGCCAAGGAACAGGGGTACGACATCGTCTGGCCGGTGGTGCGTGGCTTCTACCTCGGGCCAAAGGTGAGCGACGAAGATTACAACTGGTGGAAAGCCTCGTTCGACAAGGTGCTGGCCTCGGAAGACTTCGCCAAACTGCGTGACCAGCGCGAGCTGTTCCCGTTCGCCATGACCGGCCAGGAGCTGGACGCCTACGTTAAGAAACAGGTGGCCGACTACAAGCTGATGGCCAAGGAATTCGGCCTGATTCAGTAATTGCACCCAATTGACTGACTTTCGGTTGCGCCTGCCTGACGGGCGCGACTCAGGAGCTTTTCATGGTCATACAACGCGTTTTTGCAGGTGTCCTGCTACTGGTCTGTATCGGCCTGGCCCTCATGGCCTGGCCGTACCAGGCGCCCTTCTCCTATGAACCGGTCGGGCCTCGGGCCTTTCCGTTGCTGATGCTCGGCCTGATGGGCGCTGCCCTGCTGTACATGCTGATTCGTCCGACGCCCATCGTGCACAGCGAAGACGAACCGCCGCTGGACCGCGAGACGCTGGTCAAGATCGGCATCTGCATCGCCCTGCTGCTGGTGTTCGCCGGCCTGTTCGAACCGCTGGGTTTCATTCTCAGCAGCATCCTGATCGGCATACCGATGGCGCGCCTGTATGGCGGTCGCTGGGTGCCGAGCGTAGTGGTAGTGATTCTGATGAGCGTCGGTCTTTACCTGCTGTTCGATAAAGCCATGGACGTTCCCCTGCCTTTGGGCCTGCTCAGCGTTCTGGAGAATTAAACGTGGATACTTTCAGCTACCTGGGCCAGGGCTTCGGCGTTGCCCTGACGCCTTACAACCTCATCACCGCATTGTCCGGCACCTTGATCGGCACCATCGTCGGCCTGCTGCCGGGGCTGGGTCCGATCAACGGTGTGGCGTTGCTGATTCCCATCGCCTTCGCACTGGGCCTGCCGCCAGAATCGGCCTTGATCCTGCTGGCGGCCGTGTATCTGGGCTGTGAATACGGCGGCCGTATCAGCTCCATCCTGCTGAACATTCCGGGCGAAGCATCCACCGTGATGACCACCCTGGACGGCTACCCTATGGCCCGTAACGGTATGGCCGGTGTTGCACTGTCGCTGTCAGCCTGGAGCTCGTTCATCGGCGCTTTTATCGCCACCTGCGGCATGGTGCTGTTCGCGCCGCTGCTGGCCAAATGGGCGATTGCCTTTGGTCCTGCGGAATACTTCGTGCTGATGGTATTCGCCATCGTCTGCCTGGGCGGGATGGCCGGAGACAAACCGCTCAAGACCTTCATCGCAGCGCTGATCGGCCTGTTCCTGTCTGCCATCGGGATCGACGCCAACAGCGGCGTGTATCGGTTTACCGGCGACAACATCCACCTGGCTGACGGCATCCAGTTTGTCGTGCTGGTGCTGGGCCTGTTTTCCATCAGCGAGATCCTGTTGCTGCTGGAAAAAACCCACCGTGGCCAGGAAGCGGTCAAGGCCACCGGGCGCATGATGTTCAATCTCAAGGAAGCGGCGGCGGTATTCATGGTGAATATTCGTTGCGGCTTCATGGGGTTCATTCTAGGCGTATTGCCGGGCGCGGGCGCCACACTCGCCAGCGCCGTGGCCTACATGACTGAAAAGCGTATTGCCGGACCTACGGGCAATTTCGGCAAAGGTGATATGCGCGGCCTGGCTGCCCCGGAAACCGCCATCGGCGCGACCGCCTGCGGCGCACTGGTGCCGATGCTGACTCTGGGCGTTCCGGGTTCGGGCACCACGGCGGTGATGATCGGCGCGCTGTCGCTGTACAACATCACGCCCGGCCCGATGCTGTTCCAACAGCAACCGGATCTGGTCTGGGGTCTGATTGCGTCGCTGTTCATCGCCAACGTCATGCTGGTGATCCTGAACATCCCGATGATCCGCATTTTCACCCGCGTTCTGTCCGTACCGAACTGGGCGCTGGTGCCGGTCATCGCGATCATCACCGGGATCGGTGTCTACGCCGTACACGCCACCACCTTCGACCTGTTCCTGATGGTCGGCATCGGCATCTTCGGCTACATCCTGCGCAAGCTGGACTTCCCGTTGTCGCCAATCCTGCTCGGGTTCATCCTCGGTGGTCTGATGGAGCAGAACCTGCGTCGTGCGCTGTCGATCTCCAACGGCGAACTGGGGATTCTCTGGGCCAGCCCGATCACCCTCGGTGTCTGGGTACTGACCGTGTTCATGCTGCTGTTCCCGCTGATCCGTATCTGGCGCAAGCGTGCCAGCCAGCGTGCCGCGATGACCAATGTCTGATTCGTCACTGCGTAACTGGTGGCCGACCCCGCTGGTCGGTCTGCTGGGCGGCTACCTCGCCAGCCAGGTCGGCTGGCCTCTACCCTGGATGGTCGGCTCGTTGCTGGCGATCATCCTCGTGCGCTGCCTGACACCCTGGCAGATCACCCAGATTCCCGGCGGCCGCAAATGCGGCCAACTGGTCATCGGCATCGGTATCGGCCTGCACTTCACCCCAGTAGTGATCGAACAGGTGCTGGCGCACTTCGGGTTGATTTTCTTTGGTGCGCTGATCACCAGCCTGTCCTGTCTGGTCGGTGTGTGGCTGATGCTGCGCACCGGCGAGGACCGGCCTACGGCTTTCTTCTCCAGCATGCCGGGCGGTTCGGGTGAAATGGTCAACCTCGGCGCACGCAATGGCGCGACCCTGAGCAGCGTCGCTGCTGCGCAAAGTCTGCGCGTGCTGGCGGTGGTGCTGTGCGTACCGGCGATCTTCAAATACTTGCTGGGCGAGGGTGCGCCCGTGCTGCACGCCACCAGTGTCGACTGGCGCTGGCTGGCGTTTCTGCTGCCATTCGGCGCGCTGCTGGCCTGGCTATGGCAACGCCTCAAACAGCCCAACCCTTGGCTGTTCGGGCCGCTGCTGCTGAGTGCAGTGGTCAGTGTGGTCTGGGATCTGAAAATCGGCCTGCCCAATGGCGCCAGCCAACTGGGCCAGTTGCTAATTGGCAGCGGGCTGGGGTGTCACTTCAATCGGGCGTTCTTTCGTCGTGCACCGTCGTTTCTAGGACGCACGCTATTGGGAACGGCGCTGACCATGCTGATCGCCGCCCTCGCCGCCTTCGGCCTCAGTGCGCTGACGCATCTGGATCTGCGTTCGCTGACGCTGGGCATGATGCCGGGCGGCATTGCCGAGATGAGCCTGACCGCCGAGGTGCTGCAATTGTCCGTGCCGCTGGTCACGGCGATGCAGGTGATGCGTCTGTTGTTCGTGCTGTTTCTGGCCGAGCCGCTGTTCCGGCGCTGGAACAGACGACTCGCTGACTGACGCCTCAGATATTCGGCAAGCGCCAGTCAATCGGCTTAATGCCGTTCTGCTCCAGATACTTGTTGGTCCGTCCGAAATGTCCGTTGCCGAGAAAGCCTTTGTAGGCCGACAGCGGTGACGGGTGGACCGAGGTCAGCACCAGATGTTTGGTCGCGTCGACCAGCTTCTGCTTGCTCTGCGCATGAGCGCCCCACAGCAGAAACACCAGATGTGGCTGATGCTCGCTGACCACCTGAATGATCCTGTCCGTGAAATGCTGCCAACCCTTGCCTGCGTGGGAAGCGGCATTCGCCCGCTCGACCGTAAGGGTGGTATTAAGCAGCAGCACGCCCTGATCCGCCCAGCTTTGCAGGCAGCCATGGTTGGGGATATCAATGTTCAGGTCGCGTTTCAGTTCTTTATAAATATTGACCAGCGACGGCGGTGTCGGCACGCCGGGCTGCACCGAGAAGCACAGGCCGTGAGCCTGATTGGGACCGTGGTAAGGGTCCTGACCGAGGATCACGACTTTCACGTTATCCAGTGGCGTGGAGTTCAGCGCGTTGAAGATCAGCGGCCCCGGCGGATAGATCTCTTTGCCTGCGGCATGCTCCTGACGCAGAAACTCGCGCAACTGTTGCATGTAGGGCTTTTCGAACTCCTCACGCAGCGCTTCTTTCCAGCTGGGTTCAAGCTTGATGCGGTCGTCGCTAGTCATGGTCACATCCGGTAAAAACATTGCGCGGACACTAGGAAAGCTGACTGCCAATGTCAAATGTCGCCCATCGATTCCGTCGGTTTCCTACACTGCAAATTTCCCCCCGCAACTTAATGACGCTGCACGAAGACCAACAATGAGGTCGGCGTCTTTTCAGAGAGGGTCACGATGAACCTGCAATTCGAAGAACTTCACGCCCAGGGCGGCGCACGTATCGGGGTCGCTACGCTGGACGCCGAGAAGTCGCTGAACGCACTGTCGCTGCCAATGATTCTGGCGCTTCAGGATCAGCTCGACGCCTGGGCGGGCAATCCACAGATTGTTTGTGTACTGCTGCGCGGCAATGGCGCGAAAGCCTTTTGTGCCGGGGGCGATGTGCGCACGCTGGTCGAAACCTGCCTCAATAATCCCGGCACCGTACCACCTTTGGCAGCGCACTTCTTTAGCGCTGAATACCGCCTGGATTACAGCCTGCACACATACCCCAAGCCGTTGATCTGCTGGGCGCATGGTTATGTGCTGGGCGGCGGCATGGGTCTGCTTCAGGGCGCGAACATACGAATCGTTACTCAGAGCAGTCGACTGGCCATGCCTGAAATCAGCATCGGGCTTTACCCCGATGTTGGCGCAAGCTGGTTTTTGTCTCGCCTGCCGGGGAAGCTGGGGTTGTTTCTGGGCCTGACCGGTTCACACATCAACGGACGTGACGCGCTGGATCTCGATCTGGCGGATCGCTGCCTGCTCGATGAACAGCAGCCGGATCTGATCGAAGGTCTGCTGCAACTCAACTGGCAGGAACAGACCGATGTGCAGCTGAACAGCCTGCTCAAGGCGCTGCAACACGAGGCCAACAGCCAGTTGCCCGAAGCGCAGTGGCTACCGCGCCGGGCGCAGATTGATACGCTGCTGGACGTGGGCA
The DNA here is from genome assembly GCF_900184295.1 of Pseudomonas viridiflava. Classification (NCBI taxonomy): domain Bacteria; kingdom Pseudomonadati; phylum Pseudomonadota; class Gammaproteobacteria; order Pseudomonadales; family Pseudomonadaceae; genus Pseudomonas; species Pseudomonas viridiflava. Next base: position 1,340,783 of record NZ_LT855380.1, on the reverse strand, counting down.
ATCTGGTCTGTGCCTGGCAGGCCATCAGCCATTTGCAGCAGCAGGATGACGCGTTGCTGGCCAAAGGTGCGAAGAATCTGGTGGAGGGTTGCCCGGTCACTGCGCATCTGGTCTGGGAACAGATCAAGCGTGCGCGTCACCTGTCATTGGCGCAGGTGTTTCAGATGGAATACGCCATGAGCTTGAATTGCTGTCGTCATCCGGAATTCAGCGAAGGCGTGCGGGCCAGACTGATCGATAAGGACCACGCGCCGCACTGGCACTGGCCGGATGTCAGCAAAATACCGCCCGCAGTGATCGACGCGCACTTTGAGAAAGCCTGGGAAGGACGGCATCCGCTGGCGGATTTGCCGGAGTATTGAGCCGGCGTGAGTGATCTCTCGACACTGATCGAGAGCGGACGCGGAGCGTCCGCTCTCGAATGTGGCGCAGATGTGTGCCCAAACTCCAGCGTTTTCCACGTCATGCGCTCGGCTCACTGAGTCCGCAATCTGTGCCATCTGTGACGCGGAGCGTCACGGGAGGCATGCCCACGCGGAGCGATGGGCACGATCAGTGGTGGGGGGACTTGAGTATCAGCGATGCCCGCCGCGCCCGTCTCCACGACCACGGCCGTCGCCTCTTCCTCCATGATCGCGGCCACCACCGTGGTCCCAGCCACGATTGCTGCGGTAGTCACCACGATAGCCACCGTTGTCACGGAAGCGGTCATTGCGCCAGCCGTAGCCCGGTGGGCGGCCAGGCTGGTAGTAGCGCGGTCCAGGTGGTGGACCGTAATAACGCGGAGCCGGGGCGTAGTAACGGGGTTGTTCGTAATAGCGCGGTTGAGGCGCCACGTAGATGCGCCGCTCCTGGTAATAGGTGGAGCGGTAGCCATTGTCAAAACCGTACCCGCCAGCGACCACCGTCGTCGGTTGCGTGTACACATCGGATTCGTAGTAACCAGGGCCTCCATAACAACCAGCAAGGAAGAGGGTCAGCAAAACGATTAGCGAGGGTCTTCGATACATGGCGGCCTCCTGGACCGCGATAGGGCACAAACCAGCGACGCTGGTCGGCGTCCGCCAAAGCGGTTGGCGGACGAAGGTTAAGACACTGAAAACACGATCCAGTGCGTAACGGGGCGCTCCGTCCGTCCGCTTGAAATCGTCTCAAAAAGCCTGAAAAGCCCTGAAATAAAGGCTTCCAGACCTGTAGCGCTTTCTTACAAAGATGCTACAAAACATTTCAACCAGCGCCTCATCAAGGTGCAGCCATGCACCAGCACAAGGCAGATTCTTGCACCTCACTGCACCTTGAAATATGGCAACCCTTGCCAACCGGGCCTTTCGGCGAGTTGGCACAACTCTCGCTTAGTCCATCCTGTGCAGGAGTCAACACACGGTTCGCGGCACCACAATTTGCAATAGCTGACTAGGGTTCCGGCTTGCCAGAGGGCAAGTGGCTGGTCCGAGAGTTGGCGACCTCCAGTAGAGGGTTACACGGCGGGACAAAAGCCCGGGAGACAGGACACCAGTGGTGTCACGTTGCTCCTGGCCGCCCTTTTCACTACTGGAGATCTCTCGATGCTCAAGTCAACGTCACGTCTCTCGGGCCTGCTCTGCGCCGGTCTTCTCGCTGCATTGAGCTTCTCGGCGAACGCCGCTCCCAAGGATCACTTCAACGTCTGCTGGACGATCTACGCAGGCTGGATGCCGTGGGAATACGCAGGCACTCAGGGCATCGTCGACAAATGGGCCAAGAAGTACGGCATCAAGATCGATGTCACCCAGCTCAACGACTACGTCGAGTCAATCAACCAGTACACCGCCGGCCAGTTCGATGGCTGCACCATGACCAACATGGACGCCCTGACCATTCCGGCCGCCGGTGGCGTGGAAAGCACGGCGCTGATCGTCAGCGACTTCTCCAACGGTAACGACGGCGTCGTACTCAAGGGCGAAGGCAAGAAGATCGCCGACCTCAAGGGCATGGACGTCAATCTGGTCGAACTGTCGGTTTCCCACTACCTGCTGGCCCGTGCCCTGGACAGCGCCAAGCTGAGCGAGAAAGACCTGAAGGTGGTCAACACCTCGGATGCCGATATCGCCGCCGCCTTCAACACCGATGATGTTCAAGCCGTCACTACCTGGAACCCGATGCTCTCGGAAATCAAGGCCAAACCGGGCGTGACCGAAGTGTTCAACTCCAGCCAGATTCCCGGCGAGATCATGGACATGATGGTGGTCAACACCCAGACCCTGAAAGACAACCCGGCACTGGGCAAGGCCCTGACCGGTGCATGGTTTGAAGTGGTTGCGCTGATGAACGCCAAAAACGCCCAGAGCAAGGCTGCGCTGGAACACATGGCGAAGGCCTCGGGCACCGATCTGGCGGGATTCCAGTCGCAACTGGACACCACCAAACTGTTCGCCACGCCCAAGGAAGCGCTTGAGTTCGCCACCAGCAAACAGCTGCCGGAAACCATGGGCAAGGTCGCCGGTTTCTCGTTCGCGCACGGCTTGCTCGGCGAAGGTGCCAAGGATGACAAGGCCGTGGGCATGACCTTTGCCAACGGTGTGACCACCGGCGACAAGGGCAATCTCAAGCTGAATTTTGACCCCAGCTACGTGCAGATGGCCGCCGACGGCAAGCTGTAATTCACGTTTCGCACAAAGGTCTTTGCCATGCGCTTGATAAACCGCCATCCGGATCGCGCCGGTCGCCTGATTCTGGTGATCCTGCCGTTCGCCCTGCTGCTGTTCGCCTATTTTCTGGGCTCGGCCAGCCGGCTTGCGGAAAACCCCAACGACAAACTGCTGCCCAGCGCGGTGCAGATGGCCGATGCGGTCAATCGCATGGCGTTCAAGGCCGATGTCCGCACCGGCGAATACCTGTTGTGGCAGGACACCGCGTCCAGCCTGCAACGGCTGGCCATCGGTCTGGGCATCAGTGCCTTTCTCGGGCTGTGCCTGGGCATTGCAGCGGGGATTCTGCCGATGTTCGGCGCGCCGCTGTCGCCCTTGCTGACGGTGTTGTCAATGGTGCCGCCGCTGGCGATCCTGCCGATTCTGTTCATTGTGTTCGGTCTGGGCGAGCTGTCGAAAGTGATGCTGATCGTCATCGGCATCACGCCCATTCTGGCGCGGGATCTGGAGCAGCGGGCGCGTGAAATTCCGGTCGAACTGCTGATCAAGGCACAGACCCTCGGTGCCTCGACCTGGACGCTGATCCTGCGGGTGATCCTGCCGCAATTGCTGCCGCGCCTGTTGATTGCCCTGCGGCTGGTGCTGGGGTCGGCGTGGCTGTTCCTGATCGCGGCGGAAGCCATTGCCTCCACCGACGGACTGGGCTACCGAATCTTTCTGGTCCGCCGTTATCTGGCGATGGACGTGATTCTGCCTTATGTGGTCTGGATCACCCTGCTCGCCTGGCTGATGGATTGGGGTCTGAAAGCCCTGACCCGTCGTGCATTTCCCTGGTACGAAGGAGCGCGAGCATGAGCTTTATCTGCGTGCGCAACGTCTGGCAGCAATACGACGATCAGGTGGTGCTGGAAGGTTTGAATCTGGACGTTGCCGAAGGTGAGTTCTGCACGCTGGTCGGCGCGTCGGGCTGCGGCAAATCGACCTTTCTTCGCCTGCTGCTGGGCCAGGAAACCTCAAGCCGTGGCTCGATCACGCTCGACGGTCAGCCGCTTTCCAACGAACCGGACGCCAGCCGTGGCGTGGTCTTCCAACGCTACTCGGTGTTTCCGCACCTGAGCGTGCTGGACAACGTCGCGCTGGGCCTTGAGCTGCCCCGCTCACGCTGGATCGGCCGACTGTTCGGCCAGGCCAAGCGGGACGCTCGGGAGCAGGCGGCGCAGTTGCTGCGCAAGGTCGGCCTGGGGCATGCGCTGGACAAGTATCCCTCGCAATTGTCCGGCGGCATGCAGCAACGACTGGCCATCGCCCAAGCGTTGATCATGAAACCCCGCGTGCTGCTGCTCGACGAGCCGTTCGGCGCCCTGGACCCCGGTATCCGCAAGGACATGCACCACCTGTTGCTTGAGCTGTGGCGCGAGACGCAACTGACCGTGTTCATGGTCACTCACGACCTGTCCGAAGGCTTCAACCTCGGCACCCGGCTGCTGGTGTTCGACAAGGTCCGCCACGACCCGCATTCCCCCAGTGCCTACGGTGCGCGCATCACCTACGACATTCCCCTCAACAGTGAACGCCGCGCCGAGCGTGCGGCACTCGATCTGCTGAAACCTGCTTTAGAGGAACCCACTCCATGACTGACTCGACCACGCTTTACCCCGTCTTCGCCGAAGAAATGCTGCCCGGCGGCGGCCATCGCTCGTTCATCCTCAAGCGCGGCGAACTGCTGCGCCTGACCGACCTGCACGGCAATGCCAATGTCAGCCTGACGCTGCTCAACGCTCACGAAAAGACCGAGCGCCTGAACCTGCCTGACAGCCTCAAATGCCAACACACCGCACGACTGAGCGCCGGTCACTGCCTGTACTCGGACATGGGCCGCGTGCTGGCCGCCATCGTTACCGACACCTGCGGCTGGAGCGATAGCATTGGCGGTGTGCTCAATGCTCAGGAAGTAGCTGAAAAGTACGGCCAGGGCCGTTATCAGGAACTGCGCAACGGCTTCTTTCGCAACGGCGTCGACAACCTGCTGGTCGAGCTGGGCAAGTGGGGGCTGGGGCTGTCAGACCTGCTGATGACCCTCAATCTGTTCAGCCGGGTCAACGTGGACGAAACCGGCGTGCTGCACTTCGTGCCGGACAACTCGAAGGCAGGCGATTACATCGAGCTGTATGCACCGATGGACACGCTGGTGGTACTGACCGCGCTGCAACATCCGATGGACCCGAACCCGGCCTATGCGCCGCAGCCGCTCAAGCTGAGCTGGATGAAAGCCGACGCCAGCATTGCCGAGCACTGCCGCACGTCACGCCCGGAAAACGAGCGCGGCTTCATCAACACCGACCGCCTGTTCGCCTGAGGAGACCCTGTCATGAATCTGCATGCCCACGACCATCAACACTGCGACGCAACCATCCCGGCCGGCGAACCGTTTCTGGCCGAAGTGAAAGCCGGACAAACCGTGCGTATCCTTGACCTGGAAGGCAATCAGGCCGTCGATACGCTGTTCTTCAGCCTTGCCAACCCGCGTGAACGCTACGACGTGCAACGCACCCTGCGCCGCCAGAACAGCGTGTACCTGACCACCGGCAGCGTGCTGTTTTCCAACCTCGGCCAACCGATGCTTACCATCGTCGCGATGACACCTGTGGCCGGCACGACACGCTGGGCGGCGCCTGTGCGCAAGAAAGCAACACCGTGCGCTATGCCCTGGAAAAACGCCACATGCACAGCTGCCGCGACAACTACCTGCGCGCCTGCCTGCACGACGGTCGTCTGAGCAAGAAAGACATCGGGCCGAACATCAACTTCTTCATGAACGTGCCCGTGACAGCGGACGGCGGCCTGACCTTCGAGGACGGCATCTCGGCGCCCGGCAAATACGTCGAACTGCGTGCCGAGATGGACGTGATCGTGCTGATCTCCAACTGCCCGCAGTTGAACAACCCCTGCAACGGCTACAACCCGACGCCTGCGCAGTTGGTCGTTCGCGACTAGTTGATGCTTCAAGCCCCGAATCCGGGCGGCAACGGACGACCGTTGCGTTGAAACGTTTATTAGCGGGACGGCCCGCTTCCCATCACGAAACCGATTCAGTCCGGTTTCCGGGGTCATGCCATGTTCGACAAACTGCTGATCGCCAACCGTGGCGCCATTGCCTGCCGCATTCTGCGAACCCTACGCACCTTGAAGGTCAAGGGCGTGGCTGTGTACTCCGAAGCCGACGTTGCCAGCCTGCACCTGATGCAGGCCGACGAGGCTCACAGCCTGGGTGAAGGCGGCGCGGCCGGCACCTATCTGGCGGTGGACAAGATCCTCGCCATCGCCAAAGCCAGCGGCGCGGGGGCGATTCATCCGGGTTACGGATTTCTCTCCGAAAACGCTGCGTTCGCCCAGGCCTGTGAGGACGCGGGCATTGCTTTCGTCGGCCCGACGCCGGAGCAACTCAGGGTGTTCGGCCTCAAGCACACTGCTCGCGCCCTGGCCAAACAGCATGGCGTGCCAATGCTGGAAGGCACCGAGCTGCTGGACAGCGTCGACGCGGCCCTCACCGCCGCCGAGGTTATTGGCTATCCGGTCATGCTCAAGAGCACGGCGGGCGGCGGCGGTATCGGCATGCGGGTGTGCCGTAGCGCCAATGAGCTGGCCGACTCGTTCGAGGCGGTGAAGCGTCTGGGCCAGAACAACTTCAGCGACGCCGGGGTGTTCATCGAGAAGTACATCCAGCGCGCCCGTCATCTGGAAGTCCAGGTGTTCGGCGACGGTCAGGGTGAAGTGCTGGCACTGGGCGTGCGGGATTGTTCGGTGCAGCGTCGCAACCAGAAAGTCTTGGAAGAAACCCCCGCGCCCAACCTGCCGGAAGGCATGGCGGATGAACTCTGTGCGGCGGCGATCAAGCTGGCCAAGGCCGTCAATTATCGCAGCGCAGGGACCGTGGAATTCGTTTTCGACAGCCAGGATCAGCGCTTCTATTTTCTGGAAGTGAACACCCGACTGCAGGTCGAGCACGGCGTGACCGAACAGGTATGGGGCGTGGATCTGGTCGGCTGGATGGTGCAACTGGCGGCTGGTGATCTGCCACCGCTTGCGGAGCTGCAAGCCACCCTGAAACCGAACGGGCACGCCATTCAGGCGCGTCTGTATGCCGAAGATCCGGGCCGCGACTTCCAGCCCTGCCCCGGCCTGTTGACCGCCGTAAGCTTTCCGCCTGCAGACGGTCAGGCGCTACGCATCGACACCTGGGTGGAAGCCGGCTGTGAGATCCCGCCGTTCTTCGATCCAATGATCGCCAAGCTCATCAGCTGGGCACCGAGCCGCGGTGAAGCCAGTGCTGCACTGGCCGAAGCGTTGGCGGAGAGTCGTCTGTATGGCGTGGAGACCAACCGCGATTACTTGCGTCAAATCATCGCCGATACACCGTTCGCCAGCGGGCAGCCGTGGACACGCTGCCTGGAAGATCTGGTGTATCACGCCGACACCTTCGAAGTGCTCAGCGGCGGCACCCAGACCAGCGTTCAGGATTATCCGGGACGTCTGGGTTACTGGGCTGTCGGCGTTCCGCCGTCCGGGCCGATGGACAGCCGCGCCTTGCGTCAGGGCAATCTGCTGCTGGGCAATGCCGAAGGGTGCGCGGCGCTGGAAATCACCATGAGCGGGCCGCTGCTGCGCTTCAACACGGACGCGGTGGTGGCCGTGACCGGCGCAACGATTCCGCTGACCCTGGATGGCGAATCGTGCCCGATGAACACAACGCTGCTGGTGAATGCCGGTTCGACACTGGCATTGGGCACCACCGCCGGGGCCGGTGCACGCAGTTACCTGTGTGTGCGGGGCGGGCTGGATGTGCCGGACTATCTGGGCAGCAAAAGCACCTTCACACTCGGCCAGTTCGGCGGCCATGGCGGTCGTGCGTTGCGGGCCGGTGATGTGCTGCACCTTGCGCCGCTGGCTGATCGCAGCGTCGGCGCATGCATCGCCGATGACGCGCTCGAGGTCCTCGGCGAGGTTCGCGACATGCGCGTGATCTACGGGCCGCACGCTGCGCCCGAGTACTTCACCGAAGCGTACATCGAGACGTTTTTCGCGACGGATTGGGAAGTGCACTTCAATTCCAGCCGCACCGGCGTGCGTCTGATCGGACCCAAGCCCGAGTGGGTCCGCGCCGACGGCGGCGAGGCAGGACTGCACCCGTCCAACATTCATGACAACCCGTATGCCATCGGCGCGGTGGATTTTACCGGCGACATGCCGGTGATCCTCGGGCCGGACGGGCCGAGCCTGGGTGGCTTCGTCTGCCCGGTGACCATCATCGAGGCGGACCTGTGGCAACTGGGTCAGCTCAAGGCGGGTGACAAGGTCCGGTTTCATCCGGTGACGATCGAAGCGTGTCATGCCTCTTCACAAGCAAGCTCACTTCCACTGGAAACGGTGAGCCCCCTTGGGAGCGGACTTGTCCGCGAAAGCAATCCAGGCCACACCTCGCTGATCACCCAGCTGCAAAGCCCGATCATTCTGGACATCGGCCAGGACGACAAACGTCTCGTTGCGCGGCTGTCCGGCGACACGCACCTGCTGCTGGAAATAGGCGCACCCGAGCTGGACCTGGTGCTGCGCCTTCGCGGCCATGCGCTGATGCTGGCGCTGGAAGCCAAGGCTCTGCCGGGCGTGATCGACCTGACGCCGGGTATCCGTTCGCTGCAAGTGCATTACCACCCTGCCCAGCTCCCGCTCAGACAACTGCTGGAGATCGTCGCTGGCGAATGGGACGCCGTGTGCGCCGCGAAAGACCTGCAAGTGGCCTCGCGCATCGTGCACCTGCCATTGTCCTGGGACGACCCGGCCTGTCAGCTGGCCATCGAGAAATACATGACCACTGTGCGCAAGGACGCTCCGTGGTGCCCGAGCAATCTGGAATTCATCCGGCGCATCAACGACCTGCCCGATCTCGACGAAGTACAGCGCACCGTGTTCGACGCCAGCTATCTGGTGATGGGCCTAGGCGATGTCTACCTCGGCGCGCCGGTTGCAACGCCCCTGGACCCGCGCCATCGACTGGTCACCACCAAGTACAACCCGGCCCGCACCTGGACGGCGGAAAACTCGGTGGGCATCGGTGGCGCCTACATGTGCGTGTACGGCATGGAAGGCCCTGGCGGTTATCAGTTCGTGGGCCGTACGTTGCAGATGTGGAATCGCTATCGAGACGTTGCCGCATTCGAGGGCAAACCCTGGCTGCTGCGCTTCTTCGATCAGATTCGCTTCTATCCGGTCAGCGCCGAGGAACTGCTGCGCATCCGCCGTGATTTCCCGCTGGGCCGATTCGATCTGAACATCGAACACAGCACCCTGAACCTGACCGATTACCAGAGCTTTCTGAGTCACGAAGCCGAAGGCATCGCCGCATTCCGGGCCCAGCAACAGTCAGCGTTCAACGCCGAACGCGAGCGCTGGATTGCCAATGGACAAGCCAACTTCGAGAGCGAGGAAAGCATCGCGCCGACCACTGACGAGACGGTTCTCGAGCCGGGCCAGCAAGGTATCGACAGCCACATTGCCGGCAATCTCTGGCAGGTGCAGGTCAAGCCCGGCGAACGGGTCGAGGCTGGCGACGTGCTGGTGGTGCTGGAGTCCATGAAGATGGAAATCCCGGTACTCGCGCCAGTCGGCGGCATCGTGCGGGACGTGCGGGTGCAACCCGGCTCGGCCGTGCGCGCAGGCCAGCGCGTCGTCGTGCTCGACGCGGACTGAACCGAATCATTCAATTTGAGGGAACATCCCCATGACCGATAACCCATTGTTGACTGATCTGCGTCTGGATTCCGTTCGCGCCGCTTACCAGTCCGGCACCCTGTCACCCCGTCAGTTGATCCTGGCGCTTCAGGAAAAAGCCGCCGAGCTGAATCCCGGCTATCACCTGTTCATCCATCTGCTGAGCCCGGATGAACTGGAACCCTATCTGGTCGCGCTGGAAAACCGCGAACTCAAGGATCTGCCGCTTTACGGCGTGCCGTTCGCGATCAAGGACAACATTGATCTCGCGGGCATTCCCACCACCGCCGCCTGCCCCGACTACGCCTACACGCCGGAACGCTCGGCAACCATTGTCGAGCAACTGGTTGCGCTGGGTGCCGTGCCCATGGGCAAGACCAACCTCGACCAGTTCGCTACCGGACTCAATGGCAGCCGCTCACCTTACGGCCCGTGCCCCAACAGCGTGTTGAAGGAATATCCCTCCGGCGGTTCCAGCTCGGGTTCGTCGCTGGCGGTCGCGCTGGGCGTCAGCAGCTTTTCCCTGGGCACGGATACCGCAGGCTCGGGCCGGGTGCCTGCAGCGCTGAACAATCTGGTTGGCACCAAAGCCAGCAAAGGCCTGATCTCGACCGCAGGCGTCGTGCCGGCCTGTCGCACGCAGGATTGCGTATCGCTGTTCACCGCCACGGCCAGAGAAGCCAGCCAATTGCTGGCACTGGTCGCCAAACTCGACCCGCGCGATGAATACAGCCGCCGTAACCCGGCGTGGAACGACGCCACCGCATTCGGCGCGCCACGCCCGTTTCGCTTCGGCGTTCCGCGTGCCGAAGACCTTGAGTTTTTCGGCTGTATTCAAGGGCCGCTGTTGTTCAGTGACGCCATCGATCACCTGACCGCGCTGGGCGGCGAAGCGGTGACCATTGACCTGTCACCGTTTCTCGAAGCCGCCAGCCTGCTGTACGACGGTCCATGGGTCGCCGAGCGCTACAGCGTCGCCGGGCAACTGATGGAGGAAAACCCTGCCGCGGTGCTGCCGGTGATCCGTGCGGTATTGGCCAAGGCGCCAGCCGTCACAGGCGTCGAGACTTTTCGCGCGCACTACCGTCTACAGGCACTGAAGGCCATTTGCGACAAGGCGCTGGAAGGTCTGGACTGCGTGGTGACGCCGAGCATCGGTCGGCCGGTGACCTCGGCCGAGCTGCTCGCCGAACCGGTGCTGCGCAATTCCGAACTGGGCTACTACACCAACTTCGTCAACCTGTTGGATTACGCCGCCGTCGCCGTGCCCAGCACCTTCATGGATAACGGTTTGCCGTGGGGCGTGACATTGTTCGGGCGCGCCTTCACCGACCAGTATCTGCTCAGTCTTGCCGATGCCTTCCAGCGTCACACGGCCCTGCCATTGATCTCGGGTAACACACCGCCCACACCGACCACTGTCGCGCGCAATGACATGGCGCGGCTGGTGGTCTGCGGCGCGCATCTGGACGGCCTGGCGCTCAACGGACAACTGAAACAACGCGGCGCGCGCCTGTTGGAAGCCACACAAAGCTCACCCGACTATCAGCTCTATGCACTGGCAGGCGGCCCGCCTTTTCGGCCGGGCATGGTGCGTGTGGCCGAAGACGGTGTGGCGATCGAGGTGGAGGTCTGGGAGTTGCCGAGTGCCGAACTGGGTTCGTTTCTGACCGGCATCCCTGCACCGCTGGGCCTGGGCAAGGTGCAACTCGCCGACGGCCGATGGGAAACCGGTTTCATCTGTGAGCCGTACGGCCTTGAAGGTGCGCGCAACATCAGCGAACTGGGCGGCTGGCGCGCCTACCTGCGCCAGCTGTAAATCTGCGACCGTCGTGTCGATCAGATACATAGTTGTGTCTGATCGGCCGGGGCGGTGCGACATAGTGGCTGATCATTCCCTTTGACCAGATGCCATGACCGTCCCTCATACACCCTTCACCCACGACACCCCGCTTCTCGCTTCAGCCCCGTCAGCGGAGCCACCCGCCGCCACCGATCAACCGCCCGCGACAACTGACTCGAACACTGCCATCGAGCAAAGACTCAAGGCCCTGCGCAACAGTCCCGGCTTTGCGCTGATCGCCAATTCGTCCTTGCTGCTCAAGGCCTGCCAGCTGGACATGGACGCACCGCCCTCCAGACGCCAGTACCTGCGTGCGCAACTGGCCCTGTACCTGAAACAGAAAACCGGCCAGAAACTCGACCCCGATCAACTGCACGTCACCTTCACCAACGAAACGCATCCAGCCGTCCATGATGACGGGCACGAGCACGACAGCCTGCGCCTGTCGCTCACCGAGCTTGCACTCGCCAGCTTCGATCCGCCCCGCTACATGGCGCTTTACCGAAGCACGCTCGCAGACACAACGCTGCTGGATGATGCGCCATCACCGAGCGCGTCCGACGTTTTGAAACTGATCGCCAATGTGCCCTGGACCCGAGACTACGGCATTCTGCTGGAGACATTCTGGGCGCGGCACAGGCAAAGCTACCGGACACTGTCCAGACTTGGCTTTCTCGACACGCTGGCGCGGCAATACGCTCGTGGGCAGATCAGTCGCTACGGTTATTTTCTGACGCTGGATGCGCTGGGCCTGAAAGACTTTCCCACAGATCTCTCGCTGCTCGAACAGAGCGGACGTGGCGAAACGGCTGAGGTCCGCATGCTCACCTTCAACGGCGATCCGGTGGCCGGGCTGTTTCAGGTCAGTTCAACGGCGACCTCGCACTGCTTCATTCATGTTCTGGACAATCGCGGCACAGTCATCGAATACATCAGCAGCGACCCGGCGCACATGACTGGAAAACTTCTGGCGGCATTGAATGACGCAGGTATCTACGAGTTCGCCTCGCACCTGCTGGAGCGCAGTGAAAAGACAGCCGCATCCGTGGGTTTGACGCTGATCGAAGGCGATGTGTTTGACGGGCTGACCGACGCCCAGGCATTGCTCGCCGATGAGTTGCTGAGTGATGAGCGCTATGATCGATTCGATCTGTTGAGGCCGGTTGCGCGCAGTCTCACGCTGGCCAGCGGCGTGGACCTCTGGCAGTCGCAGCCGTCCATTCTGAAGCAGTTGCCTGAGCCCTCAAGGCTGGCCAACCGGCTCATGTCAGGCTACCTGAGTGACCGGCAAGGTCTGCAGCACGATCCCGACCACGTATTCCTCCTGTACCGGCGTGGCACCTCGACCACACCGCTGGGTGACGCCCGCACCCCTGCTGTTCACGTCCATACGCCCCACGAAAAACCGATCAGCCTGAGCGAGGCGCTGGTCACCCAATACCGGGTTCAGACGCCGCTCGGCTACATCGATCATGGCGGGAAAACCGTGGTGTTTCTGGACCCCACGGGGCAGGGTCAATGGGCCGTCGACACTGAGTTGGCAGTTGATCCCTACGCCGTGGAAGAACACATAAGGACGATTGATTTCCTCGCGCTGATGACCGAACGCATCGACACGTTCTGGGAGCAGGAAAAGACCGGAATCGAACAGGCTTTCCAGTCCACATTCATCTGTCAGGCGCTGATTGCGGTGAAGCAGGGCCGCGTGACACGTGACGGTTTCGACCTGATCCTGGCGTCGCTGTCCAACCGCGACGACCTGCGCTGGCATGACCTGGGTTTCCATGTGCAAGGCTCGGTCTTTGACGGCATGCACACCCAGTACACCGGACTGCTGATGCTTGAGCATGCAGACAAACAGAAGGTGCTGTATCAGGCGGGACACCCCAAGGCATTCATCGAGTGCGCGGACGAAGACGCGCTCAATGCCTACCTCATTGTGGCCACCGCCGACAGCCAGTGGCGCGAAGCCGTTCTGCGTCACGTGCCGGTACGTCATCATCAGCGACTGGAGTATCTGTTCAAGTTATGGGGCGGCGTCAGGGCACCGACTCCTCCGGTGTCCATCCTGCGTCCGTGGACCGACCAGATCTACAACCCGGACACATACAAGGCGATGCTGCATGTGCTGTGCAAACGGCAGCTAGACGGTTCGCCGTTCGCGTTCCTGCACCGGATGCTGAAGCAGAACGCGCTGATGGATGCCGAAGACCGGATCGTCACGTCCGGGCAGGTGACCTTGAGAGAGTGGACGGACCGGCTTGAACAGCTGCAACTTCTTTTGGCCCCCATGTCCGTGCTGCTTACCCCGGCACTGATCGCCTCGCTGGCAACTGAAATCGGTATCGTCTCGCTGAACATCGCGTCCGCACACCTGCCGGGCGGTCGTGATGCGGAAAAGAGCCAGGCGTTGCTGGCAATCCTGTCGCTGGGCCTGATGCACCTGGGTCCCCGGACACCCAAACTGTTGCGCTCGATGAACAGGCTCATCAGGCCCTCACGCCAGGCGACACGCGTGATTCCCCCACTGCCTGACATCTCACGCGTCATCAGCGCCAAGCGAAGCCCGTGGATGTCGCGGCAGCCGACGCGTCTGGAAACATTCTTCCACACCCAGGCATTGCTCAAGCGCTGGACGCTGGTCGGCAGACCGTACCAGGGTGGTGTGCCGGTTCACGCCTGGAAGCTGGGGCGCCGGTTTCTGCTCTGGACCTCGGACAAGGGTCAGGCCAGGACGCTGGTGGTGAGCACACACGGCCATTACCTGCCGTGGGCGTCCAATGTAAAAATCCCGAACGGCACCGAGCTGCGCACCTACGCCCCTCACGGCTACGAACTCGTCGACCCCTTGCTGCACAATATCGTCAGCAGGCGCACTCTGCCTTTCGCGGCTTCAAGCGCGGCCGGAAACACGCCATTGACGCTCGGACCTTCGCTCGCACCACTGACCATCACCGACAAGCTCATGGCGGGCACATCACTGCCCGGCAGGTTCAAGAACTACACGCTGTCGAAATTTCAGACGCTTCACAACGAACCCTATGGCGACATTGCAAACATCGTGCGCAACGCCAATGCCTCACCTTTGCTCGGCCATCTGCCGCCCACGCCGATGGACGTGTTGACGGTGCGCAACCGCTTTGGCATGCCATCGCCAACGCTTTCGAACCTGTTCGATACGCTGTCGGCTCAAGGCATTCACTACGACAAAATACTGCTGGTGCACTGCCGCTGTGCCGCCATTGCCTCGGTGCTGCAACGGGCTCCGGTCTACAAGGCGCCGACAGTCAAGCCGACGATTGTTAAGATGCCCTGACTTTTTCGCCCTCTTCGCCCGGTCCCGAGATCACCATGACAACCGACGCTGTTACCAACCTGTGCCCGGTGTGCGGCTTCAGCAACAGTTGCACCCTGGCCGACCCGCGCACCGCCAGCCAGCCGTGCTGGTGCTTCTCGGAAACCATCGACCCGGCACGGCTCGAAGCGCTGCCCGACGAGGTCCGCAACAAGGCCTGCCTGTGCCCGCGCTGCGCAGGTGTCGAGCAGGCAGCGCCGGGCCAACCGGTGCGCTAGATCGCGTACCATGTGCACCCTCATAACCTTCCTGTCGCCATCGCCATGCGTCTTGACCGCTTCCTCAGCAACCTGCCCCGCTTCAACCGCAAGGACGTGCGTCTGGCGCTGGTCAGCGGCCGTGTGACAGTGGATGGTCAGATCACACGCGACCCGCATCACGATGTACGGGAATTCAGCTGCGTGGCCTTCGACGGCGAGATCCTTCAAACAGGCAAGGCGCAGCGCTATTTCATGCTGCACAAACCACAAGGCTGCGTGAGCGCCACCGTCGATCCGCAACATCCGACCGTGCTCGATCTGCTGGATGAACCTGACAAACATGAACTTCATATTGCAGGACGTCTGGATTTCAATACCACAGGTCTGATGTTGATAACCAATGACGGTCACTGGTCACGACGATTGACGCAGCCGCAGACAAAGTTGCCCAAAGTGTATTACGTCGAGACAGAACAGTTGATCGACGAACGGTATATAACCAGGTTTGCCGAAGGCTTTTACTTCCCGTTCGAAAACATCACCACACAGCCAGCACAGTTATCCATCCTTGGACCTCGTTGTGCCCGGCTGAGTATTGTTGAAGGTCGCTATCATCAGGTGAAGCGGATGTTCGGTCACTTCGACAACAAGGTGCTGATTCTGCACCGCGAACGCATGGGGGATCTGTCCCTGTCCCCCGAGCTAGAGCCCGGCAGCTACCGTGCCCTGCACGCCGCAGAAATCCAGCTATTCTGAAAAAGTCACAACCGTTCGGCGGAATGCGCAACAAGCCTATGAATGGCACTTGCGGGTTCCAGTATCCACTGCTTGAATCCAAACCGTCAGTCCACATGTGACTGATGAGTCAGGACACCATTCCAAGAAACCTTTTGCCGTACTGAGTCATTGGACTCACGACAAATTGCCCGCCAATAACAACACCTGTCGGACAGATCGTTCGGATCGACATGGGCCTTTAATCGGCTTTTGCCTGCCTGTCACGAAACTCGTGCAACGTTGTTGTACGCATACCTGTTACGCCAGGAGTTACACCTATGTCGCCAGAAAAAGCCGTGCTTGATATACAAGGACAGTTTCGGGTTTACACGGAGTTCTATCGCGCAGATGCCGCGGAAAAAACCATCATCATGGTCAACGGCTCACTGGCCACCACCGCGTCATTTGCACAGACTGTTCGCAACCTCTACCCGACGATGAACGTCGTGCTCTACGATCAGCCGTACGCCGGAAAATCCAAACCGCACAACCGACATGAAAAGCCCCTGACCCGGGAAATGGAAGGCCATATCCTGCTGGAGCTGATCGACCACTTCAATGCCGAGCATGTCATGTCGTTTTCATGGGGTGGCGCTGCGGCGCTGGTCGCGCTGTCGCATCGTCCCAAGCGCCTCGAAAGCGCAGTCATCAGCTCATTTTCGCCCGTGCTCAACGAGCACATGTGTGATTACCTGAACCGGGGCATTATCCACCTGGGCGCGCATGACCGTTACGAAGTCGGCCACCTGATCAACAACACCATCGGCAAACACCTGCCGTCGTTATTCAAGCGCTTCAACTATCGCCACATCAGCAGCCTGGACCTGCACGAATACGACCAGATGCATTACCACATCAGCCAGGTGCTGGAGATCGATCCGGGCAATTACCTGACCGCTGCGAAAAACATCAACGTACCCGTCTTGTTCATGAACGGTGCCTGGGACGAATACACCGCCGCCAACGACGCCGTGCATTTCGGGAAATACGTAAAGGACTGCAGCTTCAGCGTCATCGACGCCGCAGGGCACTTTCTGGACATGGAACACAAGGCCGCCTGCAGCGATTCGAAGCGGGCGCTGCTGAGTTTCCTGCAACCGGAACCTGCCGTGGCAGAGTCGCCCCGTCACGCGCATCAGTTGGTCCAGAGCCACCATGCCCTCGCCTTCTGAGAGCAGCGCTCGAAAAGAGCCAGGGAATCCTCCGCCAGCGCACGGACAGCGGCACTCGGCGGACGGCTTCCAGGGTGAGGGTCCGGATAAATGCAGGTTTTGAGGAATTAACGCTTCAAATGCACGACTGCATCTGGTACAAAGTCAGCCGCTTCGAGCGGGTATAGTTTAGTGGCAAAACGAAAGCTTCCCAAGCTTTAGTTGAGGGTTCGATTCCCTCTACCCGCTCCATATCACCTTTCCACTGAAGCTACCGAGCGTCAGGGAGCGTTGACTGATCCGGCTCTGGTTTACCCTCTCATCACACCCGAAAAATCACTGACACTCTGCCTGTAGCGCAGCGATCATCCATTGTGCATTTTTATTGTAAAAAAATCAGGATTTCCTGACTCTCCATAGCTCTTCGGATTTTTAAAATATATAGCCAGTGACAACCGCAACAGCACCCATTACTTCTGCAACGTAAACTCAGCCTTGTCAAAAGACAGCCAGCACGACGAATTATCCGTCCACTTCGACTCGGTAGTTCCCAGAACGCCCTTCATCAAAACCTTGTCACCCTTTTTGAAACTGCTGATCTTTTTCTTGTTGACCAACAAATCATCGCGGGTCAAACCCTGGCCCTGACATTTGGGATTGGTCGGATCCGTAAAGATGACGGCGATCTGGTTTTGGCCAATGGCGCTGCCTGTCTTGGTAATACGCTGCACAACACCTGGAATGATCAGTGTCTGAGCGTCCCACTTTTCCTTCGCGGTGACTTCGTTTGTTTCCCAATCGCTCCAGATCTGCGTCAATGTCGCCTGTTTGGCTTCGATCAACCCTCTGAAATCGCCGCTCAGCACGTCACCGGTCTGGTCGAATACGCCGTTGGTGACGGACATGGCCTGATCAAGACCCGCGCACCCCGACAAGGCCAGAATCAACGGAAACAACGCTGCACTTTTCATCCACACACTCCGCTGGCGGACTCACCTCTGTTTTGGTCGGCGGTCCGTTATTCAATAACAAGGGACTTATAACTTCGGCAAAAACTCTAACCAGCGTTTTTAACACCTTCAATAGTACAGATGTACTATGTGCGCCATGGCGCGTAGCCACTAGTTCATGTGTGCTATATCCATTACAACTTCGCCTCTCGATACTTCCGCCGTTGGCAATCTGCCTAACGGAACCGCTAATGCCTTCAAGGCTGGCAGCCACGGTCGTGGCTTTTATGGAGTATCTGGAGTCGTTATGAACCCCTTATTCAGAATATCCCCCCTTGCTTTTGCGATTACCCTTGCACTGCTCCCAGAGACCCAGGCAGCGGACTTTGTTCTTAACGATGCTCAGGAAACATTCAACAGCGACCGCATGATCGATGGCGAGATCAGAGTCCGGTCAACGGATGGCAACACGGCCAGTCTCACGATCAACAATGGCGCAACCGTGACCAGTGAAGGCGGCGAGATGATTGGTCGGGCCAGCAGCACGGGCGTCAACATGGCCAAGGCCAGCGTTGTGGTCGAAGGGGCGGGTTCGCGCTGGATCGTGCCGCGTACCTCATTCGTGCTGGGTAACACGATCGTTATCGGTGGTGCCGGTCAGGGTGACCTGACCGTCCGAAACGGGGGCCAGGTGTCGGTGCGGGATCTGGATCTGGGTGACGTTTTCGGAGCCAATTCCAACAGATTTTCGCAAGCGGACCTGCTGGTGAGTGGACAGAACTCGCTGGTCGATGCGGCGAACATCACCGCTGGCGGCGTTTTTGTTTACAAGTCGAGCATCACGGCCAACGATGGCGGCAGAATCAACAGCGAGGCAGTGGACATCGACTCCACCGTCAGATTGTCTGGTGCAGGCACGCGCTGGGACAATAGCGGGACCTTCAGCAACAGAGGCGATCTGACGCTTGAGAACGGTGCAGTCCTGGCGACCAGCTCACTGACACTGGGATCTGCAATCAGCAGCACCAGCAATCAAGTGAGCATTTCCGGCCAGGGCACGCGCCTCTCCGCGCAAGATATGACGCTCGGTGACACCACCACGCGTACTTATCTGACGCTGTCCGACGGTGCCGAACTGAGCGCCACTAATGGCATTCTCATCAGCACCGTAGGCAGCAGCAACTTGGCGACACGTGGCACGCTTGCCATCGGTGGTTCGGTCGCAGTGGATCCCAACCGTACCGATGTCGATTCCACGACGGCTGGAGCGGCACAGGCCGCCGGTCGAGTCGATCCGGCAACCGGCATTCGCTTTGGTACCGGTAACGGATACCTGGCGTTCAACCATACGGACGCCGATCTCCAGTTCGCCAACACCTTGAGCGGGACGGGCCGGGTGTATGCGTTCAACGGAAACACCACCTTGAGCGGTGATACCTCCGGACTGGCCGGCAGCGTCGTCGTTCGCGGCGGACGTCTCGTGCTGTCGGGGAACGTGGACCAGGTCAATCAGCGCGGCAATACGGCCACGACCCAGAGCCTTTCACGGTTTAACGTCGGCAACGGTACTCTGGTGGTCAATGGCACCGCGGGGCGCAACGAGTTCGGGGTCTACACCAACAGCGCTCAGGTGCTGGACGGCGGCGTTCTGGCCGGTGTCGGTCAGGTCGGCAGCACTCAGGTCGCGTCAGGCGGCACGCTGTCTCCAGGTGAAAACGCCATCGGTGCGCTGGCCATACAAGGCGACCTGGACATGGCGGCAGGCTCGCGTTATGCCGCAGACATTGCTGGCAACGGCGCGTCAGACCGGATCAACGTAAGCGGCACAGCGACCCTGCGTGGAACTCAGGTCAACGTCACCGCGCTGGACCCGGCGCAGAGTTATCAGAGCGGCAGGACCTACACCCTGCTTTCCGCCCAGGGTGGGCTGGTCGACGGCGCCACGCCAGGGACAGCCTATGCGCAGGCGGCGACCAACTCGGCGTTTTTGAACGTCGGATTGCAGCGCACGGCCAACGATCTGAACCTCACCATCGAGCAGAAAAACACAACGCCGACCCCGACGCCAGAACCGACGCCTACACCTACACCTGAACCGACACCGACACCGACACCGACACCAACTCCAGAACCAACACCGACTCCGACTCCCACTCCAGAGCCAACGCCAACGCCTACACCAACTCCAGAGCCAACACCAACACCAACGCCAGAGCCCACACCAGCTCCTGCGCCGGGTATCTTCCAGACGGTTATGGTTACCTCCAATCAGTTCAATACCGCTGGCGCGCTCGGCGCACTCCAGCAGAGCGGCGAGTCCCTGCGTCTGTACAACAACCTGCTGATTCTGGACGCAGACAGCGCGCGTGATGCGGCCGATCAACTGTCCGGCGATTCGCTGAGCAGCACGTCGACGGCTCTGATCGCCAACAGCCAGGTGGTATCCGGCGTATTGGGCACTCGTCTGCGGGGCCTTCTGGACAACGGTACCGTGCGCATGCCAGCCATGGCACTCAACCTGATGCCGGCCACGCCAGCCGCCGAAAACGGCGCCTGGGTTCAACCCTTCGGCAACTGGACTCAACTGGACAGCCGTAACGGCGTCAACGGCTTGAGCCAAAGCACCGGCGGTGTGCTGTTCGGGGCAGACGGCAGCTTCAATCCGGATTGGCGCGGCGGTATCTACGCGGGTTATAGCCGTTCGAAGTTCGACGCCGATAATACTGATGCCGAAGGCCACAGCGACAACTACCACCTCGGCCTCTACACCGGTGCCCAGATCGACGCCCTGCGCCTGAGTGCAGACATCGGCTACACCTGGCACAAGCTGGAAAGCGAGCGGAACGTGGCGTTTGCCGGGTTCAGCGATCACCTGACCGGCAAACGCAACGCCCAATCGCTGCAGGCCAGTACTGAAGCGGCTTACCGCATACCGGTCGGCAGCGTGTCTCTGGAACCTTTCGCAGGGCTTTCCTACGTGCGCTACAACGCGGACGACATGCGTGAAAAAGGCGGAGCGGCCGCTCTGGATGTATCCAGCGACAAGCAGAACACCGTGTTCTCGACCGTGGGCATGCGCGCCTCGACCCATACAAACGTGGCGAACCTCAACACCGAGCTTTACGGCTCGCTGGGCTGGAGACGCGCCTACGGTGATCTGGATCCGCGAAACGTCCAGTCCTTTGCCGGTGGTCCGAACTTCGAAGTGCAAGGCGTTTCTCAAACCCGCGACACCGCCTTGACTGAAGTGGGCGCGAAGGTGCGACTGAACAAGCAGACCGATCTTGGACTGTCCTATCAGGGCCAGTTCGGCACCGACACACGCTTCCATTCGGTGAACGCAGGTGTGACGGTTCGCTTCTGACCGGCGCTGCACTCGGGCTGGATGACCATTCGGGCAGTGTCTGCTTGAGTGGCTTCCAGCGCTAGCTTTGACTGACCTCTTGACCATAGCCTCGGGGATCAGAATGGACTTCAGGTCCGCCATTCCCGTGTGAACAACTCCCTCCTTCTGAGCAATCCTCTATGGCATCGCGCCGCTCCCCTTACAGACGTTAATCGCAAAAAATATCGCACCGGTGTGTATGATGTGTATCAATGCATCGCGAGTGTGTATAGTACACACCTTGGGTAATGATAGGCTTGGGTGATGCGAAGCAGGGAAATGATAAGAACGATTGAGGATGATGGATGGTATCTCGTGGCGACCAAAGGTAGTCACCATCAATACAAGCACTCGTCAAAGCCTGGAAGGGTAACGATCAAGCACCCGGATTCCGATATACCGATCAAAACGATGAATAGCATATTGAAGCAAGCGGGATTGAAATAACCGCCAGAAAAGAAGAGGCACCCTTGCATCTCGTCTTCAGTGTGACGGCATTTAGGATCTGTCAGGCTGACAGCCTTGCGATCAAAGAGAAAAGGTAGACAACTCATGAAATTCACCGTCGTTCTGCATAAAGACGCCGATTCAGACTATGGAGTAACTGTTCCGGACGTGCCTGGTTGCTTTTCGGCAGGCAGCTCGGTATCGGAAGCACTGGAAAGTGTGAAGGAGGCGTTATCGCTGCACTTTGAAGGTCTGGTGGCCGATGGCGCACCACTCCCCAATGCGCAAGCCATTGATATTCATATGGCCAATCCCGACTACGAAGACGGTATCTGGGCGGTGGTCGAGTTCGACGTGACGCCTTATTTTGGCAAGTCAGTACGATTCAACGCGACACTTCCGGAACACCTGCTGGCCAAAATTGATGAGCGCGTCAAAACCGATCATCGATACGCCTCACGCTCTGGCTTTTTGGCCGCTGCGGCATTGAACGAGCTGCATACTGAGTACCGCTGATAGAAATCGCCAGTACCGCAGATTGGAGTTCCAGTGATTCTCACAGGCAAGAAAAAGGGCACTTAAGTGCCCTTCTTTGTTTCTGGAGTAATCAAGCTACTCGAGTAATCGCGTAAGACTGTCTCTCAACGATACCGCTCAAGCCAATGCGCGTACGGCGCTGGCAAGGTCCACGACGCGCTCTCCACACCGAGTTCCTTCGCAGCGAAATAGGCCCAATGCGGATCTGCAAGGTGCGCGCGGCCGACGGAAACCAGGTCGAGCTGACCCGATTTGACCGCCTCTTCCGCCAGTTGCGGTGTGCCGAAACCCCATGCCGAAGTCACGGGAATGCCCGCTTCGCGACGCACACGCTCGGCGACCGGTCCCATGAACGCAGGACCCCACGGAATGTTGGTGTCAGGAATGGTGAAGCCGACACTGACGCTCAACAGGTCAAGCCCGCCAGCCTTGAAACGGCGTGCCAGTTCGATGGACTCGGCAAGGGTCTGCTCGTCGCGACCGTCGTATTCAATGACGCCGAAACGGGCGGTCAGTGGCAGGTTTTCCGGCCAGACTTCACGCACGGCCGCCAGGGTTTCCAGCAGGAAACGGCTGCGGTTTTCGAAGCTGCCGCCGTAGGCATCGGTGCGCTGGTTGGAGTGTTCGGAGAAGAAGCTTTGTCCCAGGTAGCCGTGGGCGAAGTGCAGTTCGATCCATTCAAAGCCGGCTTCAAGGGCGCGGCGTGCGGCGTTGACGAAGTCCTGCTTGACGCGGACGATGTCGTCCAGGGTCATTTCACGCGGCACTTTGGGCAGGTTGGCCCCGAAGGCGATGGCGGACGGCGCGATGGTTTCCCAACCACGAGCGTCGGAGTCGGCAATGTGGTCGTCACCTTCCCACGGACGATTGGCGCTTGCCTTGCGGCCTGCGTGGGCAATCTGAATGCCTGGAACAGATCCGGCCGCCTTGATGGCCTTCACGACGGGAACGAACGCCTGCGCCTGCTGGTCATTCCAGATACCGGCGCAGCCCGGAGTGATTCGACCTTCGGGTGCCACGGCGGTTGCTTCAACCACCACCAACCCTGCTCCGCCACGCGCCATGCTGGCCAAGTGAACATGGTGCCAGTCGTTGATCACGCCGTCGTCGGCGCTGTATTGGCACATGGGCGGAATGGCGATGCGGTTGCGCAGGGTCACGTCTTTGAGGGTGTAGGGTTGGAACAGCGCGGACATGAATATCTCCCGGTATGTCGAAATACGATTGTTCGATAGTATTCGAAATATAGCGGCAATTGAAACCCCTCGTTATCATGCCGTCCATGCGAACCCTAAAACACCCCGAACCCGATGCCTTCACCCTCGACCGCGTTTTGTATGCGTTGAGCGACCCTGTGCGTATGGAAATCGTCCGCCATCTGGCAGGCGTACCCGAGGCGACGTGTGGTGAGTTGTGCGGCGAGAGGCCCAAGTCCAGCGCCTCCCACCACTTCCGGGTGCTGCGGGATTCCGGGTTGGTGCAGACGCGCAATGTGGGGACCACGCACATGAACTCGCTGCGCAGTGAAGAGCTTGAAAAGCGCTTTCCGGGGCTGCTGGCAGCGATTCTTCGGCAATTGGGATAGTTGTCGGACGCATCCGCAACGACCCCGTTTCCGGGGCCGAGCATCATTTTTCAGTGTGCGGTATCAGGTTTGACCGGCGCTGTGGACGCAACGTCCTGAGGATGCTTCATCGCCTCGATCTCCCGATCAGCCACCGCCTGATCGAACGCGCCGTCCCACTTGGCAATGGCGATGGTGCCGATGCCGTTACCGATCAGATTGGTAACTGCACGCGCCTCGTTCAGAAAGCGGTCGACGCCCAGCAGCAGTACCAGACCGACCAACGGAATCTCCGGGATCACCGACAGCGTCGCGGCCAGCGTCACGAAGCCTGCCCCGGCGACACCCGCCGATCCTTTCGAGGTCAGTAACAGCACGCCAAGCACGACCAGTTGATCCGCCAGGGTCAGCGGCGTATTGGTGGCCTGAGCCACGAAGATCGCCGCCATGGTGAGGTAAATGCAGGTGCCGTCCGAATTGAACGTGTAACCGGTCGGCAGCACCATTCCGACGACCGAGCGTTTGCAGCCGAGTTTTTCGAGTTTGATCATCATTCTGGGCAGCACAGCTTCGGTGGAACATGTCCCGAGCGTGACCAGAATCTCGTCCTTGAAATAGCGCAGAAACGTGAGCAACGGCACGCCTGACCAGCGGGCAATCGAGCCCAGTACCACGACAATGAAAAACAGCGTGGTCACGTACAACGCCAGCATCAGATGACCGAGCGACACCAGTGTACCGATGCCGTACTTGCCAATCGTGAACGCCATGCCTGCGCCCGCCCCGATCGGCGCGAGACGCATCACCATGGCCACGATGCGAAACAGGCTCTGCAACAACAGGTCGATGATGTTGACCAGCGGCTTACCCGCCTCACCCAACTGCACGAGCGCAATGCCCATCAACACGGAAATAAAGATCACCTGAAGCATGATGCCTTTGGCAAAGGCGTCCACGATGGTGGTCGGAATGATGTTCATGAAGAAGCTGACGGCACCGCCCTGCGACTCGGCGGCCTGGGCATAGCCCTTGATCGCATCGACATTGAGGGTGCTGACGTCAATGTTCATGCCCTCGCCCGGTTTCATCAGGTTGACGACGACCAGACCGATGACCAGCGCCAGTGTCGAAACGATCTCGAAATACAGGAGCGCCTTGCCGCCCGTGCGGCCCACCTCCTTGATGCTGCCCATCTTGGCGATACCGACCACGACCGTGCCGAAAATGATCGGTGCGAGCAGCATCTTGATGAGTTTGATGAACCCGTCGGCCAGTGGCTGGAGCCTGGCGCCGATGTCGGGAATCAGGTAGCCGATAAGACCGCCGATGACGATACCTATCAAAACCTGGACGTACAGAAGCTTGTACCAGCGTGTGGCTGTGTTCATGGCTGTACCTCAGTGTTGTTTTTGTATGAGGACAAGCGCGGCCCTGTTGTGGAGGGCCGCGTCATGATGAAAACCGGTCAGCCTTCGCCGAGCTCCCGCATCACTTTGTAGAGTTCGGACTTGGCCTCGAAGCCGACACCCGGGATATCCGGCAGGCCGACGTATCCATTCTCGACGCGAATCCCGTCGGCGAAGCCGCCGAACGGCTGGAACACATCCGGGTACGACTCGTTGCCGCCCAGGTGCAGGCCCGCAGCGATGTTCAGGGACATCTGGTGACCGCCATGCGGAACGACCCGGCGCGATGACCAGCCCAGTTCCTTCATGACGTCCAGCGTGCGCATGTACTCCACCAGGCCGTAGGACAGCGCGCAGTCGAACTGCACGTAGTCGCGGTCAGGGCGCATACCGCCGTGGCGCAGCAGGTTACGGGCGTCCTGATGAGAGAAGAGGTTTTCACCGGTCGCCATCGGCAGCTCATAGTGATTGGCCAGCTCGGCCTGCAGCGCGTAATCCAGCGGGTCACCGACTTCTTCGTACCAGAACAGGTTGTACTTCTTGATGGCTTCGGCGTACGCGATGGCCGTCTTGATGTCGAAGCGACCGTTGGCATCGACGGCCAGTCGACGACCGTCGCCCACCACTTCCAGCACCGCCTCGATGCGACGAATGTCCTCATCCAGCGGCACTGCACCGATCTTCATTTTTACGACGTCGTAGCCGCGATCCAGGTAGCTCTGCATCTCGGCCTTGAGTTTGGTCTGGTCCTTGCCCGGATAGTAATAACCGCCTGCCGCGTAAACCCAGACCTTGTCGTCAGCCACGCCATCGCGATAGCGGTCAGCCAGCAGGCGATACAGCGGCTTGCCTTCGATCTTGGCAACGGCGTCCCAGACCGCCATATCGATGGTGCCCACGGCCACGGAACGCTCGCCGTGCCCGCCCGGCTTTTCATTCGTCATCAGGGTTTTCCAGATGGCGAAAGGGTCGAGATTGTCGCGCTCCTTGTCGACCAGCGTCTCGGGATCCGCTTCGCTGATGCGGGCCAGGAAACGGTCGCGCATCAACGCACCCTGCCCATAGCGACCGTTGGAGTTGAAGCCATAACCGATCACCGGTTTGCCATCACGAATCACGTCAGTGATGACGGCGACAACCGAGCACGTCATCTTGGAAAAGTCGATGTAGGCATTAGCAATAGGTGATGCGATGGAAACCGTTTTTTCACGAATTTCGACGATGCGCATGGGGGAGCGTCCTCTCTGATTGTTATCCCCGGAACCCCGGGTTGGTACGCACAGACTGTAGGGCTGGACGCGAAATCGGAGCCAATGCTATTAATGCAGCACCCTATGTGTACAAGGCATCACCCATGGAACTCGTGTGGCTGGAGGACTTCAACGCCCTCGCCGAGAGCGGAAATTTCTCACGTGCCGCCGACGCGCGGCATGTCACTCAGCCCGCGTTCAGCCGACGGATCAGGGCGCTGGAGAGCTGGGTGGGCGTCGAGTTGTTCGAGCGCACCGCCCAGGGCGCGACGCTGACCGAAGCGGGCCAGAGCATGCTGGACAATGCTCGCGAGCTGACGCGAAGGCTCTACCAGATGCGCGCCGAAGTGAAGGAAGTCGCAGGTAAAGCCACCCGAACGCTGCATTTTGCCGCCACGCACTCGCTATCGTTCACCTTCTTCCCGGCCTGGATCAGACAGGTGGAAGATGGCGCGCCGATTGAAGGCATCAGGCTTCACTCCGACAACATGGCGGCGTGTGAGCAGTTGCTGCTCAACGGTGAAGTGCAGTTCCTGATCTGCCATCAGTATCCCAACGTACTGCCCCGGTTCGACAGCAAGCAATTCGACAGCAAGGTGATCGGCTCCGACACCCTGCTCGCCTTGCAATCCCCCGAGCTGAAGCCCGGCGAGCCTGTGCCTTTTCTGTCCTACACGGCAGAGTCGGGCCTGGGGCGAATCATCGCGTCGTACCTGCAGAACAACCCCGGTCATCCTGTGCTGGAAACCGTTTTCAGCTCGCACCTGGCGGCGGTGCTGCTGTCGATGGCGCTGCAGGCCAAGGGTATCGCCTGGCTGCCGCAGAGCCTGGCGGCACCTGAACTGACCTCGGGACGTCTGACGCGCAGCTCCGTAGCCCTGCCAGACATCCAGACCGAAATCCGGATATTCAGGGCAATGATTCCGCTGGGGGATTTTGCAGAGAAGTTCTGGGCGGGGCTTGAGCATTGATTGGGAGGCGCCACCACGTCTTCGACATAGCGCTGTCGCGCAGCAAACTCAGTGGGAGCGGACTTGTCCGCGAAGGCCAGTACATCCGACGAATATTCATCGTCTGAAATACAGTATTCGCGGACAAACGGAACGCCGCCCGGTCCGCTTCCAAAAAATTCAGTTTCTTCAGTGGATTACAGGTTGTTTGATAAGAGATGACTCACTGAAGAGTGCTGCATGGGCAACACACCGCTCACCCCCAATCCAGCACCGGCCAGCCATGCTCCTGCGCGTACGCCCGCAGCGTCGGGTCCGGGTTCACGGTAATGGGATTGTCGACCAGCTTCAGCAGCGGCAGGTCGTTTCGGGAGTCCGAGTAGAAGAACGCACCTTCCAGCATTTCGTCCTGCGCCCTGAGCCACTCGCTCAGACGCAGCACCTTGCCTTCGCGGTAGGTCAGGATGCCCTCGGTGAGACCGGTGAACTGACCGTCCTGCACTTCCAGATCGATGGCCAACACTTCGTCGATGCCCAGATGCGCTGCAACGGGCGAGACGATATGGACGCCTGTCGCCGAAATCACCAGCAACCGGTCACCGGCCGCCTTGTGTCTGGCGATGGTCTGACGGGCCTCGCGGTACACGAGCGGATCGATGACGGCCTTGATGAAATGCGCCACGGCCTCGGCCACGTTCCCCACCGTACGGCCGACCATCGGTGTGAGGCTGAACGCCATGTAATCCTCCATGGCCAGTTTGCCCTGGCTGTAGGCGTTCATCAGCTCCTGATCGAGGCTCAGAAAGTCTTCGTCTTCCACCCAGCCCAGCCGCATCATTTCCCGGCTCCAGAGGCTGGCGCTGTCGCCATGAATCAAGGTGTCATCCAGATCAAATATCGCTAAAGCCATCGGGTCCTCTCAACAGTCGAACTGCGCTGAACGAGCGCGCCCGAAAGGGGCGCGCGCCTGTATCACATGGCGGGAACGGCATTGCCGACCCTGGGAGCTGGCGCAGCGATCGCGAACAGATCATCGACCCGCTTCACTTCCGCAGCACTGGGTTTGATGGCGAATGCACACGCGACAAAGATCACCGCATTAAAGATCAGCCCGATGATCCCGCTGGTCAGTGAACCCAGCTGAGGGATGTCGTCCGGGTAGATCGTCGTCAGCACGATAGCCACGAAGATGCCCACGAGCATGCCGGCAATCGCGCCCTGTTTATTGCCTCGGCGGGAGAAGATGCCGAAGAACAACGGCACGGCCAACTGGATGATGCCCTGATAGGAAATCTGCGCCAGCAGCTGTAGCCGGGCATAGTCGAAGGTCAGGTAGGCCAGTACCGACGCAGCACTGATGAACACCACCATGCCCACCTTGGCGAGGATGGTCTTCTGCCGGTCGGTTCGTGGTGTGTTCCAGGTCGCCAGGTCGTTGGCGAACTGCGTGCCGCAGACTTGTACGCAGCCGTCCACGTGGCCGATGCTGGCCGCCAGCACGATCACGATGGCGACCGCCAGCAGCCACGGCCCGCCTATGTCGAACAGCGACAGGAACCAGCCATGCTGTGGATGCGCAGCGACGTTCGGGTCCTGACTGATCGCGGCGGCGAACAGCATCAGAATCCCGTAGAAGCCTGCGACCAGCAGAATGGTGACCAGCGTGCCCTTCTTCACCGAGCGCACGCCGCTGGCGGTGTAGATACGCTGGAAGCTCATCGGCCAGCACATCGAACCGATCACGCCGGTGAAAATCAGGCTGAACATGTACAGCGGGCCGTAAGTACTGCCTGCGCCGCCCGGAATCACCAGCATGCTGGCGGGCAATTGCGCGAGATTGGAAAACGAAGCCTGATCACCGAACAACAGCAGCACGCAAAGCGCGGCACAGAGCACGTAGGCAATCAGCCCCTGATACATGTCGGTCATGATCAGCCCGCGCATGCCCATGCTCACGGTCCAGTACTGCCGAATCAGAATGACCACCACGCCAACCGTCAGGCAGGTAGTCACGCCCCAACGCCCGAAACTGGCGAATTGAAACAACGTGGCCAGGGCCTGAATCCCCATCACCACCCACGGAAACACCGAGATGATGCCGATGATCGAGGCGATGCGTTTTACCGCTGGACTGTCGAAGCGCATGCCCAGCAGGTCGGGTTGTGTGGTGAGATTGAAGCGCTTGCCCCAGGTCCAGGCGCGGTTGGCCATCAGGTACATGGCAGTGACCCCGAGCGTCGCGTACACCATGCCGTAAAAGCCCAGCGCACCGCCGACCGACAGCGCGAAGAACGCTGTGAACGTCGCGCCCGGCCACCATGAGTTGGTGTAGCACATCGCGATGTACCAGGGTCCGTAGGAACGGCCACCCACTGCGTAGTCCGAAAACGAGTCACTCTTGCGATTGGTGGCGTACAGCACGCCGATCATCCCGGCCAGAAACAGGCCGATGAGCCCGAAGGTTATGTACAGATCCGAATTGACGAGTGTGCTGATCATTGTGCGTCACCGTCTTCAGGAATCTCGCCGCTGGCGGACTCGACCATGTAAAGCACCCAAAGGCCGAGGCCCATCAGCGCAGCGTTCAGAATCCAGTAAAAGATCGGCAGCGGAATACCCAGCACGATGACCGTACTGCCACTGACCTGAAGATAGAATGGCGGGAACAGCGCCATCATCAACAACGCAAAAAAGTACACGCCGAACACGAGCGTTTTCACACGCCCGGGCCGCGCAATCGAAACAGTACCCATGGAAGACTCCTTGAATTTTGGATCTTGCGATTAATCGATCAAGTAAAACTCAAGCAGTAAAAGAGTTGCCGCCAATAGCCCGATCTTGTGGTTGCCGGGTCTTGTATTACGCAGGTTCAGACCTGTCTGAGCCAGGTTTCCCAGCGTGGATCGTTGATGGCGTTGCGCGCCCTCATTTGCTTCCATGCACCGTATTTGTAGAAGTCGAAGTCCAGTTGCGACACGGCGTGCTGCACCATCGCCCACGTGGACCATTTGATATCCGCGAGCGCTTTATTGACCTTGATCCGGGCCAGCGTCCGGGTGTCGACGCGACCGAAATAGTCTTCGACCAATTCGAGTTCCACCTCGTCGGTGAAGAACATTTCGCCAAACCAGAGCGCCAGCTCGTAGTGCCGATCGTTATTGGATGCGTATTCGAAATCCACCAGCCTGACTTGCTGTCGATCATTGAGCATGAAGTTGCCGGCCAGCGTGTCATTCATGCACGGCGCCAGATCGATGCCTGAGGCTTGCAGCGCGGCTTTCGCTCTGTCGTATTGCAGCGACAACCATGCGCCATCCTGAGGTTTCAAGGCGTTGAGCTCAGCCACCTGGGTCTGGTGTTCGGCAATCATGTCGAACACGGTCTTGGTCTGACACAGCAGCGCCTGATCATTGAACGCCTTGAGCCCGAGCAGTGCGTTGTGGCGTACGTCGCGCTGCAGAAAATCGAGGTTCGACGATGCCCGCCAGCCTTCCATGAACTCGAACACTTCGACGCCAAACTCTTCCAGAAACGCGAACACCGGCGCGCCGTATCCGGTTGCCGCTGCGGCGACACTGGCGTCATGAGCGGTGCGGCGATCAATGAACATCTCGGTGCCCGCCCCCGGAATCTTGAAGAAATACGCGGTATCGGCACCCTCGACCTCGACGCGCCAGTTGGTGTTGGAAATCCCGCCGCTGACCGGCCTGTACGTGATCCGCTTGCCGCGCCACTGGCTGATGCTGGACACCGCCGCCTCGAGTTGTTGTTCATGAAGACTCATGGCTTCTCCCAAAATGTTCATGCGCGCGCCTCCCCAACCTGACGCAGCCAGCTTTCCAGGCGCGGATCCCGGGTGCTCTGCAGGCAGCGCAAAAAGGTCCATTGCCCGAGCTTGGAAAACTCGAGTGACCGGGCAGACACCGTGCCCGCCCAGAACCCCCACAGCGTCCAGTACCAGTCGTTGATCAGCGCATACAGACGGCAGACGGCGTAATCCACTTCAAGGCATTTGCCTGCCCACGCCTCGATACCTTCGCGCCACTGCGCTTCGAACGAAAACAGCTCATTCAAGGTAATTGCGACGTCATACCAGGCATCCATGCAGCCGCCGTAATCGAAGTCGACCAGCTTCAGATTCCCGTCCCGCGACACCATGACGTTGCTGGTGACGCCATCGCCATGGATCGGCACTGCGTGAAAGGACCGGTTTTGTAGTGCGTCCCAGGCCATGTTGACGCATCGATCAATCCACGCATGTTCTGGCGGCAATACAACCCGATCCCGCGTGCACAGCACCCGCAGGCGTTGCAGATCATCCATCGGCGAGCGGATGAAATCCGGCACCGCTCCGTTATGAACAGTGCGTTTCAGATCCCACAACCGCTCAAGCCGCCCCGGCGCGATGAGTTCGTCCAGCCGTGCACAGCGCCAGTCTGCCGGGCTCAGGGCTTCAAAAATCAGTACGCCGCTGGCCCTGTTTGCATTGAGCAACCGAGGTGCTGCGCCGCTCAGGCCCGCACACTCGCTGGCCTGCGCACTGCGCTCGACATCGATCAAGGGCGCCATGTCCGCCTGCAACACCTTTGCGTACCAGGTGGTCTGGCCGTCAGTGACGTGATAACCCAGCCATTCGGTGGCCAGCCTGGACGGAGAGGCAATGCCGGACGGCCCGTCCTGTACGCTCAGGTTGTCGCCCAACCCTGCTTGCGATAATGCAATGTGAAGACGATCCAGCGGTGCGGTCTCTTTGAACATGGTCTGCCCTCAGCGAAAGGAATCCGGCGCCGTGCAGGCGCGATGAAGCAAGGCAGTCAGCATTTTCAAACCGTTGTGCATGTCCTCGTCGCTGGTGTACTCGGCTTCGTTGTGCGAAAGGCCGTTACGACTGGGGATGAACAACAGGCAGACCGGGTATTTGCTGTTCATGCTGATCGCATCGTGACCGGCCACCGTTGCGCTGTCGGTGATGGGCAGACCCAATTCGGTCGCCACTGCATGCGCCAGTTCGGCGAAGCCGTCGGGAAGTACACCGGGGGCGCGCAGCACGCTGCTCTCGATGTCGAAACGGGTCTGGGTCCGGTCGGCGATCTCATGCAATGTAGCGTTCAGACGCTCGGCGGCTGCACGCAGCAGTTCAGTGTCTCGCGAGCGATGTTCCGCCAGCAGCGACACGCGGGACGGCACCACGTTGGGCGAGTTCGGCCAGATCTCCACGCGCCCTACCGAGCTGTGCATCTGCAACCCGTGCAGGTCGGCTTCCGTACGCACCGCAACGATGGCATGTGCGGCAGCGAGCATTGCATCGCGGCGCGCGGCCATGGGCGTTGGTCCGGTGTGGTTCTGCTCGCCGTCGAAACGAATGCGTTGCTTCAGCGCGGCCCAGGTCTCCCTGACAACGCCAATCGACAGCTTGCGGCTCTCCAGCGCGGTGCTCTGCTCGACATGAATTTCCACGTAACCCGCGATGTCGAGGCTGACCGGGCCGTCGCCCAGATAACCGATATCCTGCAAGGCCTGCCTGAGGCTGATGCCGTCGCCATCGCAACTGTTCCAGGCTTGCTCAAGACTCAGCGAGCCAGTAAACACGCCGCTCCCGATCAGGCTCGGCTGAAAGCGTGCGCCCTCTTCGTTGGTCCAGTTCACGACAGCAAGATTGCAGGCCGGCTTTTCTCCGCGCTCGCGCATCTGGCGCCCTAGGCTGGAAACCGCCACGGCCCCCGCGAGCACGCCGTACACCCCGTCGAACCGACCGGCACTTGGCTGGCTGTCCAGATGCGAGCCGCACACCACATACGGGGCCTGCGGGTCGAAGGTCATCAGGCCGAAAATATTGCCCACTGCGTCAATGCGCACCTCAAAGTCATGCGCTTTGAGCCAGTCGCAAAACAGGTCGCGAACCTGGCCGTCTTCAGCCGATGCAGCGAGCCGGTGCAGACCACCCGCAGGTGTCGCGCCGATGGCCGAGCTCTCGGCGAACAGCGCCTCGAACCGGGCATGGTCGGCGGCGTCTGGCGTCAGCAATTCATGAGTACAGGATGTCGACATCATCTCTCTCCAGGCGAGCCGTAAACTCAGCCGATAGCGGACGGTTCGTGACCAGGGTCGTGATTGCACTGAATGGCAAGGTGTTAACAAAAATCCGGTGACCGAACTTGCCGTCGTCGGCCAGAATCACGCGCAGCCTGGAATGCTTGACCAGCGTGCGCCGCAACATGGCTTCCGGCTCGTGGTAATCCATCAGGCCTTGTTCAAGGTCGATGGCGCCGATGCCCATGAACGCGATGTCGTAATTGAACTGACTGGCGAACGCCAGGGTGTGCGGGCCGATCAACGCGTTGTCGTTGCGGCGCACGTCTCCGGGAGCGACCAGTACCTGGTTGTCGCTTTGATGGGTCACCACCTGAGCGATGTCCAGCGAGTTGGTGATGATCCTCAACCGGCTGAACCGGGAAAGCATCTGCGCCAGTGCGAGGGTCGAGGTGCCGGTGTCGAGAAACAGCACCATGCCGTCGCTGATCAGGCCTGCGGCCTTGCTGGCGATACTCGCCTTGGCTTGCGGCTTCATGCGACTGCGGACCTGCAACGGCGGCTCGTCATTCAACTGCGGCAGAATCGCCCCGCCATGAATGCGCCGCAGCTTGCCCATCTCTTCCAGATACTTGAAGTCGCGGCGAATGGTCTCTTCCGACACATAAAGCGACTGTGCGAGCTCGGACGCCTTGACGCGCTGTTGCTGAGCCAACAGGCGCATGATTTCGTCCAGACGAGGCTGATTGAGCATGGGGCTGACATTCCGTTGTGAAGAAAGGCGTTCAGTGTACCCATCTGTCTTCGGCGGCTGATGGCTGCTCATGTCGGGCGTGCTCATTGCGCAAGCATCGGTGGCAACTGTTGATCCCACGGCGAAATCGCTTCGAAGGCCGCGCAGAATTGCAGGACATCACCGTCCGCGAAACGAGGACCGACCACCTGCAGACCGATGGGCAACCCGTTTGGGGCAAAGCCGCAGGGAATGGTTGCCGCCGGGTTACCCGACACGTTGAAGGGATAGGTAAAGGGCGTCCAGCGTGCCCACGGCACGGCGCCATCCTGATCAGCAAAGCCGTCCGGTGCGACCTCATCGGCATCGAATGGCAGCACGGGAAGTGTCGGCATGACCAGCAGATCGTATTCGTCGAACAGCGCATGCACCCGATTGGCGAAAGCGGCACGCTGTTCGACGGCCTGAAGATAACCGGCAAGATCGTAGCGGGCCGATTGCTCGATCAGGCGGGCGAAACCGGGATCAAGCTCGTCCAGTCTGTCGGCCAGCGCGCGTCCGTAGACGATGCCGCGTCCGGCCACCCAAAGCGTTTCAAAGGTGGCCAACGGGTCCGGCCAATCCAGCGCAAGGGTGCTCACGTCCACTGGCAGGTTTGCAGCGATCCTTTCGACAGCAGCTTCGACTGCGGCCGCAATAACCGGCTCGACAGGCGTGTTGAACAACGTCGGGACGTAAGCGATGCGCAGCTTTCCAAGCGGCTGGTCGCAGCGCGCCAGATAGGATTCTGTCGACGCCGGGAGCGCCTGGTGGTCCAGCGGATGCGGCCCTGAAAGAATGTCGAACAACAGCGCCGAATCGCGCACGGTGCGGGTCATCGGGCCTGCATGGCTGAGCATTTCTGTCGCAGACCATGGCCATGTGGGAATTCGTCCCAGTGAACCCTTGAGCGCGAATATCCCGCAGAACGAACCGGGAATCCTCACCGAACCGCCGCCGTCCGACCCCAGAGACGCTGGAACCATGCGCGCCGCAACCGAAATCGCAGAGCCTGAGCTGGAACCGCCGCTGGTCAGGCTCGGATTCCACGGTGTGCGCCCGTTGCCGAAAAGCCGCGAGGTACTCGCCCCTGTCCAGCCGAACTCAGTGGTTGCGGTCTTGCCGAGAATGATGGCGCCAGCGTTTTTCAGGCGCTGAATGATGGGTGCGTCCTTGAGCGGAACACTGTCCAGACTGGTCAACGACCCTTTGGTGGTCCGCAGACCTGCCGTGGAAAACAGGTCCTTGATGCCGAACGGGATGCCGTGCAGCGGTCCTTGAATGCGACCGTGGCCTGCCTCGTCATCCTGACGACGCGCCTGTTCGAGCGCGGCGTCTGCGTAAACATCGCCGAAGGCATTCAATGTGTGATTGTGGGTTTTGACCGACTCGAGGCTCGCTTCCACCAACGCCACAGACGTGATCGTGCCTGCGTCCAGCTGCTCGCGGGCCTGAATCACGGTGGGCATGGAGAAGCGCTTTGACTCAATCAATGGGGATGCTCCGGCAAGTCATGGGCGTGTCGCCCAGGCCAGCGCATTACTGATCAGGTGGCAAAAACCGTCAAGTGGCAAATGTTGTTTTTGTTGTATTTATGGAGTTTAAATTTGTAACAGCACCGCAGGGGTGCGAAAAAACGCTGTATTTCCTGCCTGCGCCCAACGCTGGGGCAATAAAAAGGGCCTGCCCGTTTGTGGGTTTCAGGCCCAAAATACCTCAGTGCTTCATCAACGCCTCGATACCTCCAGGCTTGTCATGCACGCCGAATCTGTCCACCAGTGTCGCGGTCGCGCTGTTCATGCCGATCACATCCACTGCGATCCCGGCGCTCCTCAGTTTCAACACCACTTTGTCCAGCGCAGCCACAGCGGTGATGTCCCAGAAGTGCGCGTCCCTCAGGTCGATGGTCAGGGTTTCGAGCGATTCTTTCAGGTCGAACGAACGGGCGAACCGGTCTGCGGAACCGAAGAACACCTGGCCGCTGACGTAATAGGTGCGATGGCTGTATTCGGGGTCTTGCTTCGAGCTGACGTCCAGGTAATACGCAATCTTGTTGGCAAAGAACATCGCCGCCAACAGCGTTCCGGCCACGACGCCATACGCCAGGTTGTGCGTGGCGACGACCACGATCACGGTGACGATCATCACCAGATTGGTGGAGAGCGGGTACTGGCGCAGGTTGCGAATCGAGCTCCAGCTGAAGGTGCTGATGGACACCATGATCATCACCGCGACCAGCGCGGCCATGGGAATGCGAGCCAGCCAGTCTCCGAGAAAGATCATCATCGTCAGCAGCGAAACACCGGCGCTCAGCGTCGACAGCCGCGTCCTGCCGCCGGACTTCACGTTGATCATCGACTGACCGATCATCGCGCAACCGGCCATACCGCCAATCAGTCCGCTGGCAATGTTGGCGACGCCCTGCCCTTTGCACTCGCGGTTCTTGTCGCTGGACGTGTCGGTCAGGTCGTCGACGATGGTGGCCGTCATCATCGACTCCAGCAAACCCACGACCGCCAACGCCGCCGAGTACGGCAGTACGATCAACAGCGTCTCGAAGGTCAGCGGCACATCCGGCCACAGGAAAACCGGCAGGCTGTCGGGCAGCGAGCCCATGTCGCCGACCGTGTGAATCTTCAGCCCCATGAACACCGATATCGCGGTGAGCACCAGAATGCACACCAGCGGCGAAGGCAGCAGCGAGCCGATAACCGGAATGCGTGGCAGCAGATAGATGATCGCCAGACCGCCAGCGGTCATGGCGTACACCACCCAGCTGACGTTGGTGAGTTCCGGCAGTTGCGCCAGAAAGATCAGGATGGCCAGTGCATTGACGAAGCCAGTCACCACGGAGCGCGACACGAAGCGCATCAGTTCGCCCAGCCGCAGATAACCCGCCACGATCTGCAAAACCCCGCAAACCAGCGTGGCCGCCAACAGGTATTGCAGCCCGTGATCCTTGACCAGATTCACCATCAGCAGCGCCATCGCTCCGGTGGCAGCGGACACCATCGCAGGGCGCCCGCCCACAAACGCGATGACCGTACAGATACAGAAAGAGGCGTAAAGCCCGACGCGGGGATCCACCCCGGCAATGATGGAAAAAGCGATGGCTTCGGGAATGAGGGCCATCGCGACAACGAGACCCGCCAGTACGTCGGCCCGGACATTCGATAGCCAGGCAGCCTTGATATTTTCAAGCATTGATTCACCCATGCAGGCACGGCATGACGCGCAGCGGCGGGCGCTGGGCGATGCAGGTGCGTCTGTTTTCAGTGGTGTTGAAGATGCGCTGCGACCGACGATCAGGCGCAGCAGAAAGCGACCGCAGCTAGAAGGCGATCAGGGTGTTGCGAGGGGGGCGTAGCGCTAAGGCGGCGTAGGCAGCCAGTTGGAACGGAGCAAGGTATTTTCCTTCGTCAGATCACAGATTGACCGGCGGGATGATAACCCTCACAGGGAGCAGGGACAACCTGGAGATTGAGCCGCGTCTCTGTTCGAGATGAGTATCTGGAGCGAGCGCTGTGTTGCCCGCAGGAGCGAACTTGTCCGCGAAGCCGACATGTCCGATAAGGATCCAGCGCCTGAAATACGACATTTGAAGACAAACGCAACACTGCCCGCCCCTTCAAGTGTGGATAACTCGATCATCCACACTTCCAACTTCGAAAAGCGTCTCTTGCCAGGCAGTGCTCTTTCGTTCCGGACGCTGATAGCTCAGGAACAACCAGCTTTCACACTCATCAGGACTGGTGCTGTTACCAGCGCTTGGTAGCTGCCTGTCGGTGACCCAGCCCGGCGACCGGAGTCTCGTTCATGGACATCAGCATGCGCGCTTCACCGACCAGCTCCGACAGCGCGCGGCTCGATACCATTCGATCAAGTTTGATTCCCGTCACGCAAATGGCGTGATCCGGATTCTCGGGATTGGTCAGGGTCAATGTCAGGGACTCACCCTCTGCAGCATCCCAGGTGCAGCGATGAGGTAACAGCGCCTGTTCGACCATGTGCTTGATTTCAAGCGTTGAAAGTCTGTATGCGTTCATGATTGCCTGCTTCATATAATTTGTAATGGACGGTATTCAGAGAGTGGGTGTCCGCAGGCGTTCCACATAAATATTTATCAGAACATCAGTTACTTAATGCCCTCTCTATTCTTGTACAAACTATTGAAAGCTGTAACGTTTCAGTCCAGCTTTTGACCAAGCAAACATTGAGTTTTAGAGCACTTGCTCAATAAATAAGTTTTCTTTTGTTACAACTTCAACGTCATCTCGACGCTGTCGATACCCACCCCGTGACCGTCACGTTTCAAGCGGGTCAGCGAAAAACCCAGGCCAGCGTAAAAACCTTGAACCAACTGGCTCGTGTTGATGTAAGCGTGGCTTACGTGCGGGAGCTGCCTCATAAGATCCAGCCGGGACAGAACGAGGAACCGGCCCAGGCCATTGCCATGCTGATTTCCGGACACCATGCCCCAGGTGAGTTCGGCCATCGACGGATCGGCGAGCACCAGATACCCGCCGCAAGCGAGGATTTCACCCTCGCGCTCCACAACGAAATAGGACCCCACAGGATCAATCAGAAAGCGGGCAAATTTGTCGCGCTCGGACGGGTCGAAAAAGCGTGGCGTGTTGGAGTCGAAAATGTCCAGACAGGTGTCCGTGTCTGCGGGGAGGTAAGGGCGAAACGTATCCATGTGCAGGCCTTAGTGTTCGATGCTGTAAGACTGATCAGCCGACGGCGTATGAAACAGGATTCGCGCGCAGACCGCAGACGTTGTTACAGACGGCGCAGACCGGATAGAGCGGCGCGCGCCTGCCGCTCAGTGGCAAATCCGCTGAGTCATCAGCCAAGAAAACCGTCCGCCCGAAGCAGGGTTTCCAGGCACTGTTCGGTAATGCCGTAGAACGCTTTCAGTTCCTGGATACGCGCCAGCAGGTGAGCCGGGTCGACAGGCTCGGCGCGTTTGACCGCCAGGATCATCTTGTTCTTGTTGGTGTGCTCCAGCGAAATGAACTCGAACACTTTGGTTTCGTAACCGCAGGCTTCCAGCAGCAAGGCGCGCAGGCTGTCGGTGACCATCTCCGCCTGCTGGCCCATGTGCAGGCCGTATTGCAGCATTGGCTTGAGCAGCGTCGGGCTCTGGATCTGCAGACGAATCTGTTTGTGGCAGCAAGGCGAGCACATGATGATCGACGCGCCGGAGCGGATCCCCATGTGAATGGCGTAGTCGGTAGCGATGTCGCAGGCGTGCAGTGCGATCATCACGTCCAGCTCGCTCGGCGCAACGGTACGCACATCGCCGTGCTTGAAGACCAGCCCCGGATGCTCGAGACGCGCCGCTGCGTTGTTGCACAGGGTCACCATATCCTCGCGCAACTCGACACCGGTCACCTCGCCCTGCGCCTGCAGCGTATTGCGCAGATAGTCATGGATGGCGAACGTCAGGTAGCCCTTGCCCGAACCGAAATCCGCGACCTTGACCGGTTGATCCAGCTTGAGCGGAGAAGACGTCAAGGCGTGGGAAAACACTTCTATGAACTTGTTGATCTGTTTCCACTTGCGCGACATGGCCGGGATCAGCTCATGCTGACGGTTGGTCACGCCAAGATCGGTCAGGAACGGGCGCGTCAATTCCAGGTAGCGCTTCTTCTCACGGTCATGCCCGGCGGCGGGCGCTTCGCGCTCCTGCTGCGCCTTGCTCTTGAACAACGTGCTTTTGCCTTTCTTGCTGAATTCCAGCTGCACCTCATCGGTCAGTGACAGCAGATGCGCGTTCTTGAACGATTCGGGAATCAGCCCCGCAATGACGTCCACGGCTTCGGACAGGGGGAAGTTCTTGGTGATGTCGCGGGTCTTGTAGCGGTACACGAAAGACAGGCACGACTGCTCGCGGACCGTCAGCGGCTTGATGATCACCCGCTGTAACTCGGCTTCGCTGCCCACGTATTTGGCCAGCACCAGCTTGATCAAAGAATTCTGGGACAGGCTGGTGTCCAGCAGGCCGAGAAATTGCGCACGATGATCCGGCGCGGCAGAGGATGAAGCGGTGGGTGTCACGGACATCGAAAGGTGCCTCAAGCGTCCCCACAGGGACTCGTAAAAATCAGGCGTGCATTTTAAGCGTGCTGACGCCTGTCAGGCATGACTATTTTCCACCCTGACGATGAGCGTCCAAGGATCGACGGCTGAGCCATGCACGTAAAACGAAATTATCGCCTGGCACTATACAAATATATTAAATAACCGAAAAACGCCGTTACAGTGAAACTCGCTCACTCAAGGAGTGCCACGACACTGTCGAGTGAGCCTCTACTGAACTTGCACAAGGAACGTGCACCATGCATGACCCGACTACTGAATCTGAAAAACCTGAAAAACCTGAAAAACCTGAAAAACCTGAAAAACCTGAAAAACCTGAAAAACCTGAAAAACCCAAGATCACGATAACGCCCACCGAATTCCTGAGAACCCTGGCGGAAGATGAAAAAAACAATGGCCGGGCGACTGCGCTAATTCTGACCAAGGAAGACATTCTCAGCATCAAGCGTTACGAAAGACACAGCTTGAACCTGCCCAACACCCTTGCCCGGGTAGAACAACAACTTGGTTTTACACACAGTGGCATTTCCGGTCTTGAGCCTCAGGACCTGTTGCTGACCTACAGCGCAATCAACCAACACGCCCAAAGCTGGTCAGCCATCGAGGTTGATATAAAAGCCAAGGGGTTCGACCTTGATCTGTTTGCCGGAGAGTTTTCCAATCAGGGCAAGCAGATTCTGGATTACGTCGACAAAATGGAACTCGCCAGGCAACTCCAGCTGACCGTTGCCGATCTGACCATCGAAACAGTGAAAAGCCTCACGCCTGCTCCGCTGACGAAAACAGATAAAACAGTGTGTCTGTCATTGGCCGAAACGCTGAAAAAAATGGCAGTCCAGATGGAGGCGCATCGAAAAGCGTCAAAGAAACTGGCCGAGGACATCAAGCAGTTTGCTCATACGCTGACCGTCGATCTTGTGCCTGGCATCAACGACAAAGTGCGGTTGGCCAGCCGAGCGGATCTGGACGAGGATCTGATCGCGCTCGAGAAGGAGATTGATCGCCTGACCGTCGACATTGATCAAAAGCATCAGGAATACAAGACCACTAAAACTCACATTACGCTGGGACTGCTGGGCGGAATTGTAGGGCTTATTGTGACGGACAGCATCTTCGGTGCCCAGGCGGAAGCGATCCGCAAGGAGAAAAACCGTCTGGTGACGGAAAAGAAGACCAGGCTGGAAACGTTCGGGCAGAAGCGCCCACTCGCTGCCGCCATACGCAGTCTGGAAGTTCTGTTCGAAGACATGAAGATTCGCATGCTGGATGCTCATCAGAGCGCAGTAAATCTGCAGGATCTCTGGACCATGCTGGCCAAGTATGTCGATAACGCTGCCACGCGACTGGCGGATATCAGCGACGATCAAACGCTATTGGACTTTGTCTTGGAGTTCAAAAGTGTCGTTACGCCATGGGAAGAGATAAAGGGCATTACCACCCATCTTCTGTTGACCTTCGAACAAGCGCTGGACGAATTTTCAAACCAACAAAGCAAATAACCATAAGGACATGGACATGATGAACACTGACGCCTCCCTGGCTGAACCCTTTGCAGCACCCGACAGAGCACTCATGGACGCGGCTCGTCAACAGATTCATACGCAGATTGCATCGTTGACGCTCGACTTCCTGCCTGCCATGAAAGAGAAGTTGATGCCCTTGAAGGCGACCCTCAACGCTGCCGATTCGCAATTTGCGGATAACCTGGCCACCCTCACTGCGCAGTTGAAGACGTTCAGCACTGCGGCCATCGACCAGAAACAACAGCAAATAGACGCGGACCAGAGCCTGAGCAACGAACAGAAGAACCAGGCCCTTACGCTGCTGGATGCCCAGCGGGTTCGGCAGGCATTGGAATTGAACAAGGTTTTGGCTAAAGCCGCTCATGCCATTGCGAGCACCACCGACGATCTTCAGCAGATCAGGTTGCAACTCGTGGACAGCAACCTGACAGAGACGCTGCAAGGGCAGCTCAACGGCTTCAATCAACAGGCTGCCGGACAGAAAGCCAAAATGGATACGGAGGCAGAAGACCGTCGTCTGCTGGATGAAACGGTCAAGACGTACGAACAGCACAATCTGGCAGACGTATTCAAGGACGCGCTGCCGACCACGGAAGAGTTGTCGACAATTGCCATTCCCTCGCCGCACCTCATGGCATTGCAACTCGGCATTGGTCGATTGCAAACGCTCATAGGCAAGCTCAGCGGGGCATTGAAATATTCCGATCTGATCACCGAGCGTGAACAGCTGCGCACTCGCTACAACAACCTGCTGGCAGAATCCCAAACCGCGCAAAAAGAGGCGAAGGAGGTTACCCGGAAACTGGAAGAACTGGCGACATTGGCCGGTCTGGACAATAACAGGATGATCTGGGTTCAGCAGTCCAGAAAGCTCAGTGATTCCCTTTACCGCTTTCTGGAAAACGACGTGTCGAAAGTCAAAGACCCGACCCTCGTCAATCAGCAGATCGAGCAGTTCAGCGCTTACATGAAGTCGATCTACAGCGTTACCCGCAACGCTTGAGTCTTGCTGAGCGCCTACGGGCAGGTAAACGTGTTTATCCTTACCTGCCTGTTTTCAACCCAACACCACCAGCCGATTGGGCAGCTCATTACGGCCATGGGTGACCGGAACATGATCGGCCAACAGCTCGCCGCAGGCATGAATGCAGCCTAAAAACCCCTCAAGGGTCTGACCGTTCCTGACCTGCTGAGTGAAGACATCGACCATCGCTTTCCAGGTATCGTCGTGCAGACGGCTGGCAATGCCATGGTCGACAAGAATTTCAACGTAGCGCTCGGCTTCGCTGACGAAAACCAGAATGCCGGTTCCGTCGTGGGTCTTGTGCAGGTTCTGCTCCAGAAACTGACGCCGCGCCAGATTGCCCGCTCGCCAGCGCCGCACCGAAGCGGGCACCAGATGCGCGGTCACCCGTGGAATACGGCAGATCAGCGCGACCACAATGAACGTGCTCATTTGAGCCAGCATCAACTCATCGGCACTCAACCATTGCAGGCAGTAATTGACGGTGCCGGGCAGCAGCAGACCCAGTAGACCGCCCCAGATCAACGGCATGTAGGCATAGTCGTCAGCCCGGGCGGCCAGTACTGTCACCAGTTCGGCGTCGGTGCGTTGCTCCACACGATCAATCGCCTCTGCCACCTGCCGCTGTTCTTCTCTGTTCAATAAAGCCATGACTCTCTCA
Source organism: Pseudomonas viridiflava (assembly GCF_900184295.1). Lineage (NCBI taxonomy): Bacteria > Pseudomonadati > Pseudomonadota > Gammaproteobacteria > Pseudomonadales > Pseudomonadaceae > Pseudomonas > Pseudomonas viridiflava. The sequence goes on along the minus strand of NZ_LT855380.1, from coordinate 1,297,461 downwards.
TTTCCCGAATCGGTCAATTACCAGTTGCCCGAGGCACCACCGCCATCGAATCGGCCGCCACTACGGCCAGCAGGTTCCTCGCCGGGCCAAAGACGGCCGACCGAGCGCCGAATGCTGACGAACACGATCAGCAGCACAACGAGGGTCAGAACAATGGCCGTCAGCCAGACACGGAAATCGCTCAGCGGCTCTTCATAAACAGCAAGACGGGCCGCAGGTTCAGGATAATCCGGGACCTGACCACCCAGCGCGGTGATCATCGCCTGTGCGCCACGCTCGATGCCGATGGCAAACCGGCTGTCATTGAATTCGGGTGTCACCAGCATGTTGATGATGAGCGACGACTGGGCATCGCTCAACCGGTCTTCAAGTCCGGAGCCGACCTCCATGAGCACCTTGCGCTTTTCACGGTCGACCACCAGCAGGGCACTGTTGGCCTTGCCGCCCCGCCCCAGATCCCAGGTATCGCCCAACTGGGCACCGAACTCTTCGATCGTCGCGCCCTGCAGATCCGCCAGGGTGACGACGACAATTCGCTCACCGGTGGTCTGTTCATAGGCACGCAGCAACTTTGCAAGACGCACGGTCGTCTGACTGTCGAGCATCTGTGCCGCATCCACGACACTGCCCGTCATGGGCGGAAAAACCAGTACGGGCTGCTCGGCCTGGGCACGAAATGCCACGCCCAGCGTCATTACCGCGTACAACATCATCTGGAACACACACTTCAAAGCTGACCTCCGGTGCTTTTTGAAACCATTGAAACGACCGCCTTAGCCAAAACACAAGTTCCCCGGCATAATCCATCGCCGATGCCGAGCACGGAACGACTGTTGACCGAGCGAGGATGTGTACAAAAATCAATCAAACCGACGATTTTCGTACACACCCTGGAAAGCCCTCGTGCAACGAAACGGGCAGCAACTATTCTTGCGCCCTGCTCGAACAATAACGCCAAAGGTCTATAACCCAAAAACTGGCTGTCGGATATTAAACGCGAGTTGCCGACAAAAGCCTTGAGAATTTATTGATGAATAAGCTGTGTTTATTAGGTTTGCTGGTCGGTCTGGCCAGTCACTCCATGATCGCTCAAAGTGCCGCGGCTGTTGACGCTCCGGCCTCTTCTGCCGTCTCGGGCAAGTCCACACTTCAGGCAAAGAATGCGTTCATCAGCAAACTGATGAAACAAATGACTCTCGACGAAAAGATCGGTCAGCTGCGCCTCATCAGCATCAGCGGTGAAATGCCGCAGCCCATGATTCTCAAGGAAATCGCTGCCGGACGCATCGGCGGCACGTTCAACTCCATTACACGCTCGGAAAACCGTCCTTTACAGGAGGCGGCTGTCGCCAAGAGCCGTCTGAAAATTCCGATGTTCTTTGCGTATGACGTGGTCCACGGCCATCGCACGATTTTCCCGATCAGCCTCGGCATGGCCGCCAGCTGGGACATGGACGCCGTTGCACTGACGGGCCGTGTGTCGGCGAAAGAAGCCAGCGCCGACGGCCTGGACATGACCTTCGCCCCCATGGTCGATATTTCCCGTGATCCGCGCTGGGGTCGCAGTTCCGAAGGCTTCGGCGAAGACACCTATCTCGTCTCACGCATTTCCGACGTCATGGTCCGGTCGTTCCAGGGCAAGAACGTTGCCGCCAACGACAGCATCATGGCAGCCGTCAAACACTTCGCCCTGTACGGCGCGGTGGAAGGCGGACGCGATTACAACACCGTGGACATGAGCATGACGCGCATGCACAACGACTACCTGCCGCCATATCGCGCCGGTGTCGACGCAGGCGCCGGCGGCATCATGGTCGCGCTGAACTCGATCAACGGCATCCCGGCGACTTCCAATACCTGGCTGATGCAGGATCTGCTGCGCAAGGACTGGGGCTTCAAGGGCGTCACGATCAGTGACCATGGTGCGATCAAGGAGCTGATCGAACACGGTGTGGCAAAGGACTACCGTGAAGCCGCCAAGCTGGCCATCAAGGCCGGTGTCGACCTGAGCATGAACGACGTGGCCTACGGCGAGCAGTTGCCCGGTCTGGTCAAGGACGGCGAGGTTTCCATGAAGGAAATCGACAACGCCGTACGTGAAGTGCTGGGTGCCAAATACGATATGGGCCTGTTCGCAGCGCCTTACGGCCGCATTGGCGTGGCCGCCGATGATCCGGCCGACACCTACTCCGACGATCGCCTGCACCGTGCCGAAGCCCGCGACGTGGCGCGCAAGACACTGGTGCTGCTGAAAAACCAGAACGACACCCTGCCGTTGAAGAAACAAGGCACCATCGCCGTGATCGGCGGCCTGGCGCAGAGCCATCTCGACATGCTGGGCAGTTGGTCGGCAGCCGGTCGTCCCAATCAGTCGGTGACGGTGTATGAAGGTCTGCAGAACGCGGTCGGCGACAAGGCCAAACTGGTCTACGCCCGTGGCGCGAACGTCAGTGACAACGAACACATCCTCAACTACCTGAACTTCATCGAGAAGGAAGTGGAAATCGATCCACGTCCGGCTCAGGAAATGATCGACGAAGCCGTCAAGGTGGCCGAGCAGTCCGACGTGATCGTGGCGGTGGTCGGCGAGTCCCGCGGCATGTCCCATGAATCGGCAAGTCGCAGCAGCCTGACCATTCCGGGCAAGCAGCGCGACCTGATCAAGGCACTCAAGGCCACTGGCAAGCCACTGGTTCTGGTATTGATGAACGGCCGTCCGCTGGTGCTGGTCGATGAGCAGGAACAGGCTGACGCCATGCTCGAAACCTGGTTCCCGGGCACCGAAGGCGGTAACGCCGTGGCTGACGTGCTGTTCGGCGACTACAACCCGTCGGGCAAACTGGCCATGTCGTTCCCGCGTTCGATCGGTCAATTGCCGGTCTACTACGCGCACCTGAACACTGGCCGTCCTTACCATGAAGGCAAGCCGGGCAATTACACCTCGCACTACTTCGAAGAGCCAAACGGCCCGCTGTTCCCCTTCGGCTATGGCCTGAGCTACACGCAGTTCGACGTATCGGACATCAAGCTGTCGGACGCCAACATGGCACGCAAAGGCAAACTGACCGCCAGCGTGACGGTCAAGAACACCGGCAAGGTAGCCGGTGCAACCATCGTTCAGCTGTACCTGCGCGACGTTGCCGCCTCGATCAGCCGTCCGGTGAAAGAGTTGAAAAACTTTGAAAAGGTCAAGCTCGAGCCAGGCGAAGAGAAAGTCGTTACCTTCACGCTCAGCGAGAACGATCTCAAGTTCTACAACGCTCAGCTCAAGTACGCCGCCGAGCCCGGCGAGTTCAAGGTCATGATCGGCCTGGACTCCCAGACCGTGAAAGAGGCGACCTTCAATCTGTTGTAAAAATCGCTGATAGCGCCTTCACGAGCCGAGTGCCCGTGAAGGCGCCCAGGCGGTACGTTCAGGCAGCGCAAGAAACATGACGTTCAAGCATCGCTACTGGCGCCTATCCCTTTATGTGATGCTGATTCTGGCTGGCGCAGCCGTATCGGCCGGATTGGCGATGCGTCAGGCGCAGCGCCATGCCCTGTCGGAAGACGCCGTTCGCGCCAGTGGTCAACTGGCGTTGTACGCCAATACGCTGCACACCCTGATCGAACGTTATCGTGCCCTGCCCTCAGTGCTGGCGCTGGACCCGGAAATCCGTACGGCATTGAGCGGACCGGTTACCGAGGATGTCCAGAATCGGCTCAACCTGAAGCTGGAAAAAATCAACGCTGCCGCCCACTCATCGACCCTGGAACTGCTGGACCGCCATGGTCTGGCGGTCGGTGCCAGCAACTGGCAAACCCCCAACAGCTATGTCGGTCACAACTACGGCTTTCGTCCCTATTTCCTGCAAACCCGCGCGCAAGGCACCGGACGTTTCTACGCAGTCGGCGTGACCACCGGCATCCCCGGTTACTTTCTGTCCAGCGCGGTGCTGGACGATGCCTCCGGGTTCATCGGTGCGATGGTGGTGAAACTGGAATTCCCCACCCTTGAACAGGAATGGGGCCAGGGCGATGACCTGCTGATGGTGAGTGACGATAAAGGCATCGTTTTCATTGCCAACCAGCCAGGCTGGCGTTACCGGGAGCTGGAGCCCATCTCGCTCGAAAACCGCAGCGAACTGCTGCGCACCCGCCAGTACGACAAGAAACCGCTGACACCGCTGCGCAGCCGGATCATCGATCAACTCGGGGAACACAGCCAACTGCGCCGCGTCGATGGACCGGACGGCACGGCAGACTATCTGTGGCAGTCATTGCCGCTGCCGGATGAAAACTGGACACTGCACCTGCTGCGCAAACCACCGTTGGCCAATGAGGACATCCGTAACGCTGGAATCGCCGCCGCCGGAATCTGGCTGGCACTGGTGTTTCTGGGCCTGTTCCTTTACCAGCGCTGGCGTCTGGCCCGTTTGCGGGAGCGCAGCCGTGATGAACTTGAACGTCTGGTTCAGGAACGCACCCGCGATCTGCAGACAGCGCAGGATGGTCTGGTGCAGTCCGCCAAGCTGGCAGCGCTGGGCCAGATGTCGGCGGCACTGGCTCATGAAATCAACCAGCCCCTCACAGCACAGCGCATGCAACTGGCGACCGTGCGTCTGCTGCTGGATCAAGGCCGCATCGAGGAGGCCTGCAAGGCGCTGATACCGGTGGATCAGCAACTGACGCGTATGGCGGCATTGACCGGCCACCTCAAGACCTTCGCGCGAAAAAGCCCCGCCGGCCTGCGCGAACGGCTGGAACTGGCAACGGTGGTCGATCAGGCCTTGCTGCTGCTCGAACCACGCCTGCATGAAGAGCATGTCGATTGTGTGCTGCAACTGTCACGCCCGGCCTGGGTGCGCGGTGATGCGATCCGCCTGGAGCAGGTCCTGATCAACCTGTTGCGCAATGCGCTGGACGCCATGCGCGGCAGGCCCCCGGCGCGCCTGGAAATCCGTATCGAGCCGCTGGACGGTCAATGGCGACTGAGCGTCGTCGACACGGGCGAAGGCATCGCACCTGAAAACCTGAACAGCATTTTCGATCCATTCTTTACCACCAAACCGGTCGGCGACGGGCTGGGGCTCGGTCTGGCAGTGTCCTATGCAATCATTCATGAACTGGGTGGCCAGTTGAGCGCAGAAAATCACGGCAATGGCGCAGTGTTCTGGTTCAGCCTGCCCAACGACTTTCTGGAGACCTGACCCGGCATGTTGAACTCGGTCATCGTGGTAGACGACGAAGCCCCCATCCGACAGGCCGTTGAACAGTGGCTGACCCTGTCGGGTTTCACTGTGCAGGTTTTCGCCAGGGCTGAAGAATGTCTGGCAGAACTGCCGGAGCACTTCCCCGGCGTAGTACTCACTGACGTGCGTATGCCGGGCATCAGCGGGCTTGAGCTGCTGGCACGCCTGCAGGTCATCGACAAGGACTTGCCGGTCATTCTGCTGACCGGTCATGGCGATGTCCCCATGGCCGTCGAAGCCATGCGCGAAGGTGCCTACGACTTTCTGGAAAAACCCTTCAGCCCGGAAACACTGATCAGCAACCTGCGCCGCGCCCTGGAAAAGCGTCAACTGATTCTGGAAAACCGACGCCTGCATGAGCAGGCCGACGCCCGTACGCGGCTGGATGCCACGCTGCTGGGCATGTCGCCGAGCCTGCAGACGTTGCGCCATCACGTGCTGGAACTGTCGCAGCTGTCGGTGAACGTCATCATTCGCGGCGAAACCGGCAGCGGCAAGGAGCTAGTCGCCCGTTGCCTGCACGACTTCGGCCCCCGCGCGAGCAAGCCGTTCGTCGCCCTCAACTGCGCCGCCATTCCCGAACACCTGTTCGAAGCCGAGCTGTTCGGCCATGAAAGCGGCGCGTTCACCGGTGCCCAGGGCAAGCGCATCGGCCGCCTCGAATACGCTGACGGCGGCACGGTATTTCTCGACGAAATCGAAAGCATGCCCATGGCGCAGCAGGTCAAACTGCTGCGGGTACTGCAGGACAAGCGGCTGGAACGGCTGGGCTCCAATCAGAGCATCGACGTTGACCTGCGAATCATTGCAGCCACCAAGCCGGATCTGCTGGAAGAAGCGCGCGCCGGACGCTTTCGCGAAGACCTCGCCTACCGGCTCAACGTGGCCGAACTGCATTTGCCCGCGCTGCGTGAACGACGTGAAGACATTCCGCTGCTGTTCAACCATTTTGCCCGTGCAGCGGCAGAGCGCATGGGCCGTGAAGCCCCGGTGGTCAGCGCGGCCAGGCTGAGCCAGTTGCTGAGCCATGACTGGCCCGGCAATGTGCGCGAACTGGCCAACGCTGCCGAACGCCAAGCTTTGGGCCTGACCCGGCCAGACGTGGAAACACACGCCGAACCGACCGGACAGTCTCTGGCGGCTCAGCAGGAAGCCTTCGAGGCCCAATGCCTGCGCGCCTCGCTTAGCCGACACAAGGGCGATATCAAAGCGGTGCTCCATGAATTGCAGTTGCCGCGCCGGACCCTCAACGAAAAAATGCAGCGTCACGGTCTCATGCGGGAAATGTTCCTGAGCTGAAGGACGACTGGCCGAAAATACTTGTCTGGCCGGAAACGAACATTTCCAGACGCACCGGGTCTGCATACTGTCACGCCACCTTTGGTCGTGATCGCTGGATAGTTGAAAGGCACAATGACATCATGCCGACCTTGATACTCCAGCCAACCTCAGCAGTCCGAAACATGGGGCATTTTCTACCGTGAATACTCCCCTCGACCTCCCTTTGGGTGGCGGCGAAATGGGTCGGCTTATCCGAGAGACAGACTGGTCGACGTCTGCTCTGGGGACCAGGAACAACTGGCCATCGGCACTGTTGTCCTCAATGAATTTAATGCTCAGTTGCCCGGACAGCATGTACGTGCTGTGGGGACCTGAATTCATGCTGTTCTTCAATGACGCCTACTGCGCCGTGCTGCCTGTCGCAGCCAGCCAGGCACAAGGGCAGCCTATCGCTTCGGTCTGGGGCGATGCCTGGGAAGACGTGCGTCATCTGGCCGAACAGGCGATGGCCGGTCATAGCTGCCGATCCGATAACATCCAGCGCAGCTTGACCCGTAACGGAAAGTCCGAGCTGACCTGGTGGTCGTTGTCGTATTCGCCGCTGTACGGCAACACGGGCGTGATCGAAGGTGTGTTTTGCCGGGTCAACGAGACCACGGCGCACGTACTCGCCCAGGCCAGACAGAACGAGAACGAAGCCTTCACTGACCGGGTCCTGTCGAGCATCAACGATTGCATCAAAGTGTTGGACCTGGACTCGCGCCTGACCTTCATGAGCGAAGGCGGTCAGCGCATCATGGAAGTCAGCGACTTCAACGCGATCCGCGGCTGTCCGTGGCCGGACTTCTGGCAGAACCAGGGCAATCTCGAAGCCAAGGCCGCAGTCGAAGCAGCCCGGGCGGGAAAGAGCGCCAGTTTCATGGGCTCGGCGCAGACCATGGCGGGCACCGTCAAATGGTGGCACGTGCAGGTCAGCCCCATATTTGGCACCGACGGCAAGCCGGAGAAAATTCTCTGCGTGTCCCGCGACATGACGCAGTTGCGCGATGCTGAAGAGGCCCTGAAGGCCTTGAATGAATCGCTCGAACAACGCGTGGTGGAGCGCACCCGTGATCGCGACCGGATCTGGCGACTCTCGACCGACCTGATGCTCGTGGCGCAGTTCGACGGCATCATCAACGCCGTCAATCCGGCCTGGACTCAGGCGCTGGGCTGGTCCGAGCAGGCGCTTGTGGGCAGCCAGTTCCTGACGCTGGTGCATCCCGATGATGTGGACAGCACGCTTACCGCCATGAGTGGGCTGGAGAACGGCCAGAACATTCCGCACTTCAAGAATCGCTATCGGCATGCCGACGGCTCGTACCGCACGATTGCCTGGACGGCGGTGCCGGACCAGCAGTTCATCCATGCCGTAGGCCGCGACATCCAGGCTGAGGAAGAAGCCAATGAAGCCCTGCGGCTTTCTCAGGATGCGCTTCATCAGGCACAGAAACTGGAAGCCATCGGCCAGCTCACAGGCGGCGTGGCGCACGACTTCAACAACCTGCTGACCGTGATCCGCTCCTGCAGCGACCTGTTGAAACCTGCTGATCTGGACGAAGCGCGGCGGGTCAAATACGTCGAGGCCATCTCCAGCACCGTGGACCGCGCTGCACGACTGACCGGCCAGCTCCTGGCCTTCGCTCGTCGACAGGCGTTGCAGCCTGAAGTGTTCGACGTGGGCGAAAGCGTCGCCCGTATCGGGGAAATGATGGACACCCTGACCGGGTCGCGGATTCAGGTCGATATCGATGTGCCCGCAGCCCCGTGTTTCATCTTTGCCGACGGCAGCCAGTTCGACACGGCACTGGTCAACATGGTGGTCAACGCCCGCGATGCAATGGCAGGCTCGGGCCGCCTGACCATCAAGGTGGAACGGTCTGCCTGCCCGTCCAGCGAACTTTCCCCTTCACTGAGCGACGGGGACTACGTGACAGTGACCCTGACCGACACGGGCTCGGGCATTCCCAAGGAAAAACTGGGGCTGATCTTCGAACCGTTCTACACCACGAAAAGCGTCGGCCAAGGCACCGGACTGGGCCTTTCGCAGGTGTTTGGCTTTGCCAAGCAGTCGGGCGGTGAAGTGCTGGTCGAAAGCGAGCTGGGCAGCGGCAGCCGCTTCACGCTGTGCCTGCCCAGCGCGCAGAATCATGAGATCGCTCCCGAGCAGAAAGGCCAGACCCTGAGCGCCCTGCCCGGCCTGTGCGTGCTGATGGTGGAAGATAATCAGGACATCGGCACCTACACCCGCCCGATGCTTGAGCAACTGGGATTTCAGGTGGTCTGGGTCTCCAGCGGCAGCGAGGCGTTGCAGGAGCTTTCGGGCAACCCCGAGAGTTTCCAGGTGGTGTTTTCGGACATCGCCATGCCGGGCATGAGCGGTCTTGAGCTGTATGCCGAGATCGAAACGCGCTACCCATGGATGCCAGTCGTGCTGACGACCGGCTACAGCACTGAATTCGCCCAGTTCGCTCAAGACGAATCGCACCGCTTCGACCTGTTGCAGAAACCCTACGCGCTGGAAGACCTCGCCACGCTTCTGCACAAGGCAGCGTCTCGACGTACAGAATCGAAGGACTGAAATACTGCTCGCCGTTTCAGCCCGGACCGGACATTCTTTTACTTTTTGAGCACTTGGACAGCCGTATGCAAGGAGAAGGTTTGACATGATTGTCGGTATTGATTTGGGCACGACCAACAGCCTGGTCGCCGTGTGGCGCGACGGTAAAAGCGAGTTGGTCACCAACGCGCTGGGAGACACCCTGACCCCCAGCGTCGTCGGGCTTGATGACGAGGGCCAGATTCTGGTCGGCAAGGCAGCACGGGAGCGCCTGCAGACCCATCCCGATAAAACCACCGCACTGTTCAAGCGCTACATGGGCAGTGCCCAGCAAGTGCGTCTGGGCGCCGATACCTATCGTCCGGAAGAGCTGTCCTCGCTGGTACTCAAAAGCCTGAAGGCCGATGTCGAGCGTGCCTACGGCGAGCCGGTGACCGAAGCCGTCATCAGCGTGCCGGCCTATTTCAGCGATGCCCAGCGCAAGGCCACGCGCATCGCGGGTGAGCTGGCCGGGCTCAAGGTCGAAAAACTGATCAACGAACCCACGGCGGCGGCGCTGGCCTACGGGCTTCATCAAAAGGAAGGCGAAACGTCCTTTCTGATCTTTGATCTGGGTGGCGGTACGTTCGACATTTCGATCCTGGAGCTTTTTGACGGCGTGATGGAAGTCCGCGCCAGCGCGGGTGACAACTTTCTTGGCGGCGAAGATTTCGACAGAGCCTTGCTCGACCATTTTGTCAGCGCACATCAGGGCGACTCCAACTTTCCCGCAAGAGCGCTGATCGAGCCCTCGCTGCGACGTGAAGCGGAGCGGGTTCGCAAGGCGCTGGGGCAAGATGAATTTGCCGACTTCGTCCTGCGTCACGCAGACCGCGAGTGGCGCAGGACGATTACCCAGGAACAGGTCGCAGAGCTTTATGCCCCGTTACTGGCGCGCCTGCGCGCACCTATCGAGCGGGCACTGCGTGACGCAAAGATTCGTGTCGCAGATCTCGATGAAATCCTGCTGGTGGGCGGCACCACACGCATGCCGCTGATCCGCAAGCTGGCCGCCGGCATGTTCGGGCGCTTCCCGTCGATCACGCTCAACCCCGATGAGGTGGTCGCTCAGGGTGCTGCGATCCAGGCCGCGCTCAAACAGCGCGATGCGGCGCTCGAAGAGATCGTGCTGACGGATGTGTGCCCTTACACACTGGGTATCGAGATTTCCCAACGGGTATTCAACGGGCATCAGGGCGGGCATTACCTGCCGATCATCGAGCGCAACAGTGTGGTGCCTGTCAGCCGGGTACAGACCGTCAACACGGTCTCGGACAATCAGAGCGAGGTCATCCTGAGGATCTTTCAGGGTGAAAGCCGACTGGTCAAAGACAACATTGCGCTGGGCGAGCTGAACATCCCGGTCCCCAAAGCCAAGGCAGGCGAGATCGAACTGGACGTGCGCTTCACCTACGACAACAACGGGCTGCTCGAGGCCGACGTGTCGGTCCAGGCCACTGGCATCAGTCACAGGCTGGTGATCGAAAACAATCCAGGGGTCATGACGCCGGCCGAAATTCAGGATCGACTCAAGGTACTGGAAGCACTCAAGGTTCATCCTCGCGAAAAGCAGGTCAACACCCACCTCATGGCGCGCCTGGAACGTCTGTATCAGGAGTATCTGGGTGAGCAGCGTGAAATGCTCGGCAACTGGGCCGCTCAGTTCCAACGTGTGCTGGAAACCCAGGATGAGCGTCAGATTGGTGAGATGCGCAAACATCTCGAACAGCAGGCAGACCACGTCGAACGAGGTGAGTGGTGACGACAATGGATTGTTGGGGTGTGCTGGAGCTGGATCACGACGCCGACGAGCGCAGTATCAAGCGTCAATATTCCAGGCTGTTGAAAACGACCCGGCCTGACGATGACCCTGTGGCCTTTCAGACTCTGCGCACGGCGTATGAACAGGCGCTGAACCGGGCGCGCAATCGCGTCGAAGACGACGAGCGCGACGAGGAAGACAGTCTGTTCGCCACGCCCGGCGTCCGGGACACAGAGCCTGCGGCTCATCGGCCTGCCCTGGAGATTGTGCCTGTCGCACCGCCTCTTATGCCGACGCTGGCAAAGGTCGAACCTGTGCGCTCGGCCGTCGTCGAGACAAGCTGGTATGAACAGGCCGTGCGGACCACGCCACAGAATCTGGAGTCGCAACACCAACTGGCGCGGGAACAGGGCTGTGATGACGAATTTCAGCAGCACCTGGCCAGGCGCTGCCTGCTTGAACCAGACGAACATCTGGAGCTGATTCAGGCGGCAGTCGTCCGGTTGCATTGGTTGACGCCCCTGCAAAAGCTGCAGTTCAGGGCGCATCAGACGCAACGCCTGACACAAGCCCTTCTGGACAGCTCGTTGCCCGCGTTTCGCGACCTGCTCGCCAGGCATCAGGAGCGTGAATTTCTGGACGCGCTGAAGGCGCTGGAGCAACAACCGTGGTTGTTGTCCCTGGATCAACATGACCAGCTCGAACACTGGACCATGACACTGCTGCTCAACACCGATGAATGGAGCGCTTCCCTTTTCGAGCGCATTTCAGGTCTCTTCGATTGGGATCGGAAACACGACGTACACTCCGGCACACCCTCGCTCTGGATGCACCTGATCGAGCGCTGCGAGAAAAAGGAGTTTGCCCGACGCCAGCAGCAATTGCTGTCAGGTCCTCTGGACAGCGCCGACGCTCATGCTGCGCAACTGTTGCTCGATCCACCCCCGCTGAGAGAGCAGTTGCGTATTGCCAGGGAATGCGATGACGACGTCTGGGTAGCCTGCAATCGATTGAGCTTCGACCTGTCGGAACGTCATCCGGAACTCCTTGAACTGTTTCCGGATGCAGACCTGCATGGCTGGCGAAAACTACGCCGTCAGGTTGGTTTCAACCCTTATGCCAGGGTGTATGCCGCTGGCGTATCTCTCGCCCTGACCGCGCAGTACTTCCAACCGCCGGGCAAGACATCCATCGGGTTTGACCTGTTCTTCTGTTTCGTCGTCACGCCCGTGCTGATGATGACGGCTTTTTATATCGCACAGGCCATCTGGCAACCGTTCAGAGACGCGTTTGAATCGACGGATAAATGGCTGAGTGAACGCGTGTTGCCCGTGTCGCTCAGTTGGCCGGGTTATCAGGCCATGGTACTGGCCCACGGCATTCCGATAGTGCTCGTCGGCGTCCTCTACGCGCATTCGGGCCCGATACCGCTGGCCTCTTATGTCGCCGCCCTGCTGGTCTGGATTTACCTGTCTCCCTACCGACTGTCTTTGATCAAAGACGCTGTCGGTGCCAGGACCGGTGGATGGCGCAGGCTTAAAGAGGTCTGCTCAAGGAACATCGGCAAATGGGCGATGCTCACGCTGGGCTTGATGTTCGCCTTTGTCATTGCCGTGATCATCTTCGGGCCTGGGCCTGCTCGCTAGCCGAGCGAACAACGCCATCGGCAATAATCCGCTCACTCAAACACCCCGGATGAGCGGATTATCGCTCATCCAACGTTTTCAACCCCTCTAGAACAACCCTCTCTGGTGTGGCACAGCTCCTGCTATGGAACTGGTCAGGGCATTGAATGCCTCCTCTAAAAATAATGAAAAAGGATCACCATGGAAATTTCCAACTCCCTACCGAAGGGGTCGGCGGGCGCCGCCGCTGCTCCGAAAACCACTTCGAGTCGCCTCAAATCCATTTTCAGCGGTTCGGTCGGCAACATGGTCGAGTGGTATGACTGGTACGTCTACGCCGCCTTCTCGCTGTACTTCGCCAAAGCCTTCTTCCCCAAGGGCGACACCACTGCCCAGTTGCTCAACACGGCTGCGATTTTTGCCGTCGGCTTTCTGATGCGTCCGATCGGTGGCTGGCTGATGGGCCTGTACGCTGACTACAAGGGTCGCAAGGCGGCGCTGATGGCCTCGGTGCTGCTGATGTGCTTCGGCTCGCTGATCATTGCCCTCACGCCCGGTTACGAAAGTATCGGCGTCGGCGCACCGATCCTGCTGGTGTTCGCCCGTCTGCTGCAGGGCCTGTCGGTCGGTGGCGAATACGGCACCTCGGCCACCTATCTCAGTGAGATGGCAACCAAGGAACGTCGCGGCTTCTTCTCCAGCTTCCAGTACGTCACCCTGATTTCCGGCCAGCTCATCGCGCTGGGCGTGCTGATCGTGCTGCAACAGACGCTGACCACCGAGCAACTGTACGCGTGGGGCTGGCGTATCCCGTTCGTCATCGGCGCGCTGTGTGCGGTGGTTGCGCTGTTCCTGCGTCGTGGCATGGAAGAGACCGAGTCCTTCACCCGCAAGAAAAAGGAAAAGGCCAAGGAAAGTCTGATGCGCACGCTGATGCGTCATCCCAAGGAACTGATGACTGTGGTCGGCCTGACCATGGGCGGTACGCTGGCGTTCTACACGTACACCACCTACATGCAGAAGTATCTGGTGAACACGGTCGGCATGAGCATCACGGACTCGACGACCATTTCGGCGGCAACGCTGTTCCTGTTCATGGTGTTGCAACCGGTGATCGGCGCGCTGTCGGACAAGGTCGGCAGACGCCCGATTCTCATCGCGTTCGGCGTGCTGGGCACCTTGTGCACCGTGCCGATCCTCACCACCCTGCACACCATCCAGACCTGGTGGGGCGCGTTCTTCCTGATCATGGCAGCGCTGATCATCGTCAGTGGCTATACCTCGATCAACGCAGTGGTAAAGGCGGAACTGTTTCCGACCGAGATTCGTGCGCTGGGCGTGGGCCTGCCATACGCACTGACCGTCTCGATCTTCGGCGGCACGGCTGAGTACATTGCGCTGTGGTTCAAGAGCATCGGCATGGAAACCGGCTACTACTGGTACGTTACGGCCTGTATCGCGTGCTCGCTGTTGGTGTATGTCTTCATGAAGGACACCCGCAAACACTCGCGAATCGAAACCGACTGACCTCGCGTCTCAGTGATAAAGGGCAGCCAGCAGCCGGGGCTGCCCTTTTTTGCGGGCGCGAATCAGGCTGTCATTCAGAGGCCGGATGTTTCCAAGTGTTTCACTGCGGTGCACATTACGGCTGAAAAATAGGCCCAAACCACTGAATTAGATATTGTTTTTATTTGTCAAGAGCCTTTATTACAGGATTTTTCAGAAAACGCACCATCATGATGCCATCACCTCTGCAAGGCCCGAAAACAGAGCGCTCGGGCCAAGTATCATTTTCAGCGATGGTCGGTAGCAATCCGATTAACTTCTTAATAATCCGCCAGCGCGTAGCATTGCCTCCATACCGGGATGACAACTCACCCGACCCAAACTGGAGACACCCTCATGAAAACTACCAAACTGATTTTCGGCCTCGCTTTCTCTGTTCTGGCTTCGAGCGCTTTCGCACTGCCAGCCGTGACTGCCAGCGACCTGTCGAACGCCCCTGTCGTTGCCGAAGGCGGCACCAAGCACACCAACGTCGGCTCGATCCGCGTAGCTGCTGACGGTGCTGATCGCGTCGGTGCCAACCGCCAGGCCGCCGATGGTGCTGACCATGTTGGTGCAAACCGCCTCGCTGCCGATGGTGCTGATCGCGTCGGTGCAAACCGCCAGGCTGCCGATGGTGCTGACCATGTCGGTGCAAACCGCCTCGCTGCAGACGGCGCTGATCGTGTCGGTGCAAACCGTCAGGCTGCCGATGGTGCTGACCACGTCGGTGCAAACCGTCTGGCCGCTGATGGTGCAGACCGCGTAGGTGCCAATCGCCGCGCTTAAGCAACACGCTTCACAACCCCTCAAAGCCCGGCACATGCCGGGCTTTTCAGTGTCTGAATGCTGGCATCCGCTGCCAAAGCGCAGCACTATGCTGCCAACCCCGTCATTGAGCTGATCAGGAAACAAGCATGTCAGACGCTATTCACTCCTACGAACCGTCCAAAGGTCATGGTTTGCCTCACGACCCGTTCAACGCGATTGTCGGCCCGCGACCCATTGGCTGGATTTCGTCCCAGGACGCCAACGGCAAGCTGAATCTGGCGCCTTACAGCTTCTTCAACGCGTTCAACTACGTGCCGCCGATCATTGGTTTTTGCAGCGTCGGCCGCAAGGACAGCCTGAATAACATCGAACAGACCGGCGAGTTCGTCTGGAACCTGGCAACACGTTCGCTGGCCGAAGCCATGAACCAGACCTGCGCCCCGGTCGGTGCCGACGTCAGTGAATTCGAACTGGCCAACCTGACGCCGCTGGCGTCGCACATCGTGGCTGTGCCGCGCGTGCTGGAGACGCCGGTGTCGTTCGAATGCAAGGTCACGCAGATCGTCCAGCTACAGCGCGCCGACAAGGAGCTGGTACCCAGCTGGCTAATTCTGGGCGAAGTGGTTGCGGTGCATATCGCCAAATCCCTGCTCAAGGACGGCGTCTACGACACGGCCGCCGCCGAGCCGATTCTGCGCGGCGGCGGGCCTGCGGATTATTTCCAGCTGGGTCCTGAAGCTTTGTTCAAGATGTTCAGACCGGGCGCCTGATCAGGCGTATCACCAGACCAGTTCACCCTCGGCGTCGACGCTGGCCAACCGCTCAAGCTCTGCGGTTGCGGCCAGATCGGCCTCGTGGGCAGTCTTGAACGTCTGCCCCGGCAGAACCGCGTGGAAGCGCGGAGCTCCTCCGGCGCGAGCCTTGACCGCGATTGCCGCACGGTAGCCCTCCTCGCCGGGCATTACCGCGGATACAGCTTCGAATTCTTCGTATTCCTTGCGCGCCATCGGTCTTGAACCTGCCAATCAGTGAAAGCACGAATTTTAGCCTGTAAGGCTGACGGTGTGTTGCTGGCGCATTCTGTACAGCCTCCATTCCTGTCCTACACTCCAATCAGCTCTTTCAAATTGCTTTGCAACTGAAGTGAGGAGTGCAACATGAGACCCATAACAAGAAAATGCATGGTGGTGGCAGGTGTTATCGCTGTACTCGGTGTTTATGCAGCCGGTGCCTGGCGCACCGAGCTGGCGCGACAGGCACCGACGGTCGTGAGCTGCTCGTTCGGCCATTGCGTGCCGACCAACTCAACCTTCAGCGCACTGCGATGACTGACATCGGGTAATGTTTTTCATCGCTGATCATATGAAGGGAGCTATCGATTAGCCCCCTATCGGATTAGACTGGCCAGACATCTCCCGTCACGTTTGCGGCGGGTCAACACTGCCATCAGGTTCTGCCTTGACCAGTCTTCCCCCTACCCCCACTGCTATCCGCAGCATTCTGTTCGCATTGATGATGGCCGTGTTCCTCAGTGCGCTCGACCAGACCATTGTCGCGGTCTCGATGCCTGCCATCTCCGCCCAATTCAAAGACATCGACCTGCTGGCCTGGGTGATCTCCGCCTACATGGTTTCGCTGACCGTTGCCGTGCCCATCTACGGCAAGCTGGGCGATCTGTACGGACGGCGCAAGCTGATGCTGTTCGGCCTCGGCCTGTTCACCCTGGCCTCGCTGTTCTGCGGGCTGGCCCAGAGCATGGAGCAATTGGTACTGGCTCGCGTGCTGCAGGGCATTGGCGCGGGGGGCATGGTGTCGGTCAGCCAGGCGATTATTGCCGACATCGTTCCGCCCCGTGAGCGAGGCCGTTATCAGGGCTATTTCAGCAGCATGTACGCCGTCGCCAGTGTCGCCGGACCTGTTCTCGGTGGTCTGATGACCGAATACCTGTCGTGGCGCTGGGTATTCCTGATCAATCTGCCGCTGGGGATATTCGCGTTGGTGGTGGCCTGGCGCACGCTGAAAGGGCTGCCGATTCCGCAACGCAAACCGATCATCGATTATCTGGGCACGATATTGATGATCATCGGCCTGACTGCCTTGCTGCTGGGCATTACCGAGATTGGCCAGGGCCACGGTCTGGATGATATGCAGGTGCAAGCGCTGCTGGGCGTCGCCCTGCTGACCCTTGCGCTGTTTGTCTGGTATGAAAGGCGCGCCAGAGAGCCGCTGTTGCCCATGCACCTGTTTGCCAACCGCAGCGCGGTGCTTTGCTGGTGCACGGTATTTTTCACCAGCTTCCAGGCCATCTCGCTGATTGTGCTGATGCCGCTGCGCTACCAGACGGTCACCGGTGGCGGCGCAGACAGCGCGGCGCTTCATCTGCTTCCTCTGGCGATGGGCATGCCGATGGGTGCTTATTTCGCTGGGCGGCGTACGGCCCTGACCGGACGTTACAAGCCCCTGATCGCCACCGGCGCGGTGCTGATGCCCATCGCGATTCTGGGCATGGCGTTCACCCCGCCGCAGTCGATCGTGCTGATGAGTCTGTTCATGATCCTGACCGGTATCGCCTCAGGCATGCAGTTCCCGACCTCACTGGTAGGAACACAGAACTCGGTCGACATCAGGGATATGGGCGTTGCCACCAGCACCACCAACCTGTTCCGCTCATTGGGCGGTGCGGTAGGCGTGGCGTTGATGTCTGCCCTGCTGCTGGCCATGCTGCAGCACACCGGCGTCGGTCAGCTGGAGCCTGGGGCCATCGGCCATGAAGGCGCCTCGGGCAACGTGCTGCTCGACAGTCTGAATGCCGCCACCGGCCCGGCGCTGGAGACCTTGCGCGCCGAGCTGGCCCTGACCTTCAGAAATCTGCTGATCACCAGCGCGGCCATCTCGTTGCTGGGTATTGCCGCTGCCTGGGCCATGCCCAACAACCTTCTGCGGGGCCGTGACTAGTCGCGGCCGATGACGAAGCGGCGGTCACTCCGACTGAGCCGCCCAGAACCACTGGGTTCTCTTGCCTTTCAGGTGTTCGAACGCGGGCATGATTTCACTTTCATTGAAAAACCGCCGAGACCGGGCCCGGGCATTGCTGAACCAGTAGCCCGCCTGAGGACATGCCCGACCGGCATCCACCGGCTGAGGAGGCTTTTCGTCAAAACGGGCGAACCACTGCGCAGTTGTCTGCCTGGTAAAGCCAAGCCCCGGTGCCAGATAGGGGTGAAGATTGCCGGTGTCCTGCAAACGGATCGGCTTGATCACCTTGTTGACGGCCCTATAGGAAGCAGGCGGGAGCCGACCGCGCTCGCCCAGTTCAGGGACGCTTCCGGCGCGGATCATCAGCCCGGTGCTGTACGCATGGAAGACGATATCGCTGTGCCCGCTCAACTGAGCCCGGAGCCTGTCGCTGCTGCCCAGGCGTCTCACGAAAGACTCGCCCAGAACCGTATACCAGCCCACACCCTTGATATGGTCCAGCAGGCGAAGGCTTTCTATATGCGGTCCGGGATCGACCATCAGCCCCACATACTGCTGGGCGAGCCGATATTCCCACGAAAGATACTGATGTCCGTCACAGGGAAGGATGCAGGCCAGACCGCCGAACCCATGTTCGGCCTGCACTTCGCTGCTCAGGTACCGGATCCAGCCTTCATAGTTTTTCAGGCCGTCGGGCTCGGTCAGGTACGACCAGGGCAATACCATTTTCAGACAGGAAAGATCATTGTCGGCCTGCCCTTCAGAGGTGTTCATGACAAACAGGCTGTAGCTGGCAACTTCGGCCTGGGTGGCGCTGGCAATCGACCAGACGAACTGGTCCTGTGGCGAACCATGGACCACCTGGCGTCGGCAGGAAGCGAACCCGGAAGGTGTCAAACGACGCATGCGTTTATAGAGCTGCCATTTGAGCACCGGTTTGAAGGCCGTGTAGAAGCGTGAAAAGCAGGCCTCCACCCGCTGCTTCGCATCCTGGGTATGGCCTTTTCTGAAATACAGCGTGGTGATCAGCCCCAGACGAACAACCGGCATTCCCTGTGCCGAGTCCACGGCAATGCGCTCGGCCTGTAACTCCAGTCTTAACAGTGGGCTCATGCAATCCAATACAGCCTGCGGCATCATTCGGCCCTCCCCCGGCTGTCAACCGGGGCGGGGCTTTGTGCAAAGCCATCAACGCCCGGATGATCCATCCGTCGGAATGAAGTTCGGCCAGCGCAGCTCAGGCGGATTGTCGCCTGGCGGGCTTTTGCACAACTGTCCTTGTTTTCAGCGCATATAGGCGCAAGATTTCGCCTGGACATGCAACTTCCCTCTCACCATGTCGATTAGGGAGCGAAGAGTGAAGGGAGTTTCGAAGCGGAGCAATACACGGAATTTAGTTTGGGAAATCAGCTACATGTTTCAGGAAATGTCCTACCGACGTCCTACAAGCTCACGTCATCCTATGCCGTAAAAGCGTATTACACACACATACGCGGACGGACAAATGTCAGCAAACGGTAAACTTTTTGTTTACCGCAATTAATTGAATTCGAAGGGTGCCCATTTGGAACCCGACAGCGTTATATTCTGTCAGCCTTCAATCAGAAGCTTTGGCACACGCAGTGAAGGGCTGAAACGCAGCATGTCCATGCAGACTTCCACCAGTTGCTCGGACTCCGACGGCAGTGAGTAGCTGTCGGGCACCAGCAACCACTGGTAGATGATGCCGTTTACGTATGAAAACAGAGCGACCGCCGCGCGAGCCGTATCCAGATCTTCTGGCAATTGTCCCTGACGCACGGCATTGCTCAGCCCCAGTTGAATACGCTCGTGGCACCCAATGGCGTTCTCTTGACGTTGACGACGGAAATCACACATCTCGTCAGTAAACTCGCATTTATGAAAAAGGATTTCATTGATGCGACGGGTTTTAGGGTCAAGTGCAAGCTCATGAAACAGATGAACCAAGAGATTCTTCATGCAACCCAGCGGGTCTTCTTCGTCTTCGTCCTGACTGGCCTGCGACATTTCGTCGAGCGGTTCCTGCAGGCTGTCCAGCATCGCCTGCACCAGATCGGCCTTGTTGTTGAAATGCCAATAGATGGCACCCCTCGTCACACCGGCAAGCGTCGCGATGTCGGCCAGCGTCGTGCGAGCCACACCGCGCTCATAAAACGCCTGCTCGGCAGCCTCCAGTATCTGGCTGCGAGTGATCTGAGCTTCCTCTTTGGTGCGACGAGCCATGGCAATCAACCTCAAAAAAATCTCTTCAGGCACCTGTGTGGTTCACGGCCTGGAGACAAAACCGGGCGGCAGTTGTTTTGCCTTGTCCCGAACCCGCTGATGGCACCCTTCGCGGCGAATGATTGCACAGGGAAGGTATTTACAAACAGCCATGAATGTAAGTATATTCCTTAGCATGCTACTTATCTAGCCGAAATATTTTTTAACACTTCAACACTCTGTTGAGTAAACAGGCTCCTGCCCCGAGGATCTTCATGCAATTCAAGCCAGCTGTTACCGTTCTGGTCACTGCCGTCGCCCTGGCAACCCTGCTCAGCGGTTGTGGCAAGAAGGAGCAGGAGGCCCCGCCTCCGCAGACCCCTGAGGTCGGTGTCGTCACACTGAAAGCCCAGCCGTATACCCTAACCACCGAACTGCCCGGCCGAACCACTGCGTTCCGCGTGGCTGAAGTCCGGCCGCAGGTCAACGGCATCATTCTCAAGCGCCTGTTCACCGAAGGCGGGGATGTGAAGGCCGGTCAGCAGCTGTATCAGATCGATCCTTCTGTTTATGAAGCCAGCGCCAACAGCGCCAAGGCGACCCTGCAGTCGGCCAAGTCGATGTCCGACCGTTACAAGCAGCTGGTGAATGAGCAGGCCGTCAGCCGTCAGGAGTACGACACTGCGCTCGCGTCGACCCAGGAAGCTCAGGCTGCCCTGCAGTCCGCCCAGATCAACCTGCGTTTCACCAAGGTACTGGCGCCGATTTCCGGCCGCATCGGTCGCTCGGCTGTCACCGAGGGCGCGCTGGTCAGCAATGGCCAGACCAACGCAATGGCGACAATCCAGCAACTGGACCCGATCTACGTGGACGTCAACCAGTCCTCGGCGGACATGCTCAAACTGCGCGCCGACCTGGCCAGCGGCCGGTTGCAGAAGTCGGGTGACAACTCTGCGTCGGTCAAGCTGACTCTCGAAGATGGCAGTGAATACCCGCAGGAAGGCAAGCTCGAGTTCTCCGAAGTGTCGGTCGATCAGGCCACCGGTTCGGTGACGTTGCGCGCTGTGTTCCCCAACCCGGATCACATGCTCCTGCCCGGCATGTTCGTTCACGCTCAGCTGAAGGCTGGCGTCAACAGCAAGGCCATCCTGGCGCCGCAGCAAGGCGTGACCCGCGACCTGAAAGGCACGCCGACCGCTCTGGTGGTCAACAAGGACAACAAGGTCGAGCAGCGTGAACTCGTCACCAGTCGTACCACCGGTGCCTACTGGCTGATCGAGAAAGGTCTGAGCGAGGGTGACCGCGTGATCACCGAAGGCCTGCAATACGTCAAACCAGGCGCTGAAGTGAAGGTCAAGGAAGCAACCAACCTCACCGCTGACCAGTCTGCCAATGCTGCCCCTGCTGCCACTGGCAAAGGTGAGTGATAGATGTCCAGATTCTTTATTGACCGCCCCATCTTCGCCTGGGTATTAGCCCTGGTGATCATGTTGGTGGGTACGCTTTCGATCATGAAGCTGCCGATCAACCAATACCCGGCCATCGCGCCGACAGCCATCGATATCCAGGTCACCTACCCAGGCGCTTCTGCACAGACCGTGCAGGACACCGTGGTACAGATCATCGAGCAACAGCTCAACGGTATCGACAACCTGCGTTATGTTTCCTCGGACAGTAACTCCGATGGCAGCATGACCATCACCGTGACGTTCAACCAGGGCACCAACCCTGACACCGCTCAGGTACAGGTACAGAACAAGCTCAACCTGGCCACCCCGCTGCTGCCGCAAGAAGTGCAGCAACAGGGTCTGCGCGTGACCAAGTCGGTGAAGAACTTCCTGCTGGTGATCGGTCTCGTGGCCGAAGATGGCAGCCTGACTCGCGAAGACTTGTCCAACTACATCGTTTCCAACATTCAGGACCCGATCTCGCGGACTTCCGGTGTGGGTGACTTCCAGGTGTTCGGTTCGCAGTACGCGATGCGCATCTGGCTGGATCCGGCCAAGCTGAACAACTTCCAGTTGACGCCTGTAGACGTGACCACCGCGGTCAGTGCACAGAACGTGCAGATCGCGACCGGTCAGCTGGGCGGCCTGCCAGCGCTTCCCGGCACTCAGCTGAACGCGACCATTATCGGCAAGACCCGCCTGCAGACTGCCGAACAGTTCGGCAACATTTTTCTGAAGGTCAACGCTGACGGTTCGCAGGTTCGTCTCAAGGATGTCGCGCGTATCGAACTGGGCGGTCAGAACTACAGCATCGATGCACAGTTCAACGGCAAACCGGCTTCCGGTATGGCGATCAAACTGGCCTCGGGTGCCAACGCCCTCGACACCGCCAAAGCAATTCGCGCCACCATCAGCGAGCTGGAGCCTTTCTTTCCGCCAGGCATGAAAGTCGTCTACCCGTATGACACCACCCCGACCGTAACGGAATCCATCAGCGGCGTGGTTCACACCCTGATCGAAGCCATCGTGCTGGTGTTCCTGGTGATGTACCTGTTCCTGCAGAACCTGCGCGCGACCATCATCACCACGATGACCGTGCCGGTGGTACTGCTGGGTACGTTCGGCATCCTTGCTGCGTTCGGCTTCACCATCAACACGCTGACCATGTTCGGCATGATTCTCGCCATCGGACTCTTGGTGGACGACGCCATCGTGGTGGTGGAAAACGTCGAACGGGTCATGGCCGAGGAGCATCTGTCTCCGAAGGAGGCCACGCAGAAATCCATGGACCAGATCCAGGGTGCGCTGGTCGGTATCGCCATGGTGCTCTCGGCGGTACTGCTGCCGATGGCGTTCTTCGGCGGCTCCACAGGCGTGATCTACAAGCAGTTCTCGATCACCATTGTTTCGGCGATGGCGCTCTCGGTCCTTGTGGCCCTGATCTTCACCCCGGCGCTGTGCGCCACCATGCTCAAACCTATCGACCCTGAGAAACACGGCCAACCCAAGCGTGGCTTCTTCGGCTGGTTCAACCGGACCTTCGACCGCAGCGTAGTCAGCTACGAAAACGGCGTGAAACGCATGGTGACCCACAAGTTGCCGGCCTTCGTCGTGTACCTGATCATCGTGGCAGGCATGATCTGGCTGTTCACCCGTATTCCGGCGGCGTTCCTGCCCGAAGAAGACCAGGGCGTCATCTTTGCCCAGGTACAGACACCGGCTGGTTCTTCCGCAGAGCGCACGCAGAAGGTCATCGATGACATGCGCGACTTCCTGCTCGACAAGGAGAACGGTGAAGGCAAGGGCGTGAACTCGGTGTTCAGCGTCAACGGCTTCAACTTCGCAGGTCGTGGTCAAAGCTCCGGTCTGGCGTTCGTGATGCTCAAGCCGTGGGACGAGCGTGATGCCGAAACCACCGTGTTCAAGATTGCCGAACGGGCTCAGGCGCACTTCGCCAGCTTCCGTGACGCCATGGTCTTCGCGGTCGTACCGCCATCGGTACTGGAACTGGGTAACGCCACCGGTTTCGACGTTTACCTGCAGGACCAGGGCGGTGTCGGTCACCAGAAACTGCTGGATGCACGCAATCAGTTCCTGGGCATGGCCGCGCAAAGCAAGATTCTGGCGGGCGTACGTCCCAACGGCCTGAACGACGAACCGCAGTATCAACTGACTGTGGACGACGAGAAGGCCAGCGCACTGGGCATTACCCTGTCCAACATCAACCAGACCCTGTCCATCGCGCTGGGTGGCAGTTACGTCAACGACTTCATCGACCGTGGTCGTGTGAAGAAGGTGTATGTGCAGGGCGAAGCCTTCAGCCGCATGACGCCTGAAGACCTGCAGAAGTGGTTCGTGCGTAACGACAGCGGCACCATGGTGCCCTTGTCGGCCATCGCCAGCGGCGAGTGGATCTACGGTTCGCCCAAGCTGTCGCGCTATAACGGCGTAGCGGCCATGGAAGTGCTGGGTACCCCTGCTCCGGGCTACAGCTCCGGTCAGGCCATGGCGGAAGTTGAAGCCATCGCCAAGAAACTGCCTGCCGGGATCGGCTACTCGTTTACCGGCCTGTCGTTCGAAGAACGTCTGTCCGGCTCTCAGGCACCGGCCTTGTACGCACTGTCCATGCTGGTGGTGTTCCTCTGTCTGGCAGCGCTTTACGAGAGCTGGTCGATTCCGATTGCGGTCATGCTGGTGGTGCCGCTCGGCGTCATCGGTGCACTGATGGCGACCAGTCTGCGCGGGCTGTCCAACGACGTGTTCTTCCAGGTGGGCCTGCTGGTGACGGTGGGGCTGGCGGCGAAGAACGCCATTCTGATCGTCGAGTTCGCCAAGGAACTGCATGAGCAGGGCAAATCGCTGGTCGAGTCGGCGATGGAAGCTTGCCGGATGCGCTTGCGTCCGATCATCATGACCTCGATGGCGTTCATCCTCGGCGTGGTTCCGCTGGCAATCTCCAGCGGCGCCGGTTCGGGTAGCCAGCACGCCATCGGTACAGGCGTGATCGGCGGTATGATCACCGCAACGATCCTGGCGATCTTCTGGGTGCCTATGTTCTACGTCGCCGTGTCGTCGGTGTTCAAAGGCAAAGACAAATCAAACAAGCAACACGTCAAAACTACCGAGGCTGGCCAATGAGCAAGTCCCTGATCTCTCTGGCAGTTACCGCGTTCATTCTCGGCGGCTGCTCCCTGATCCCCGAGTACAAGCAGCCGCAAGCTCCGGTCGCCGCTCAATACCCGCAAGGTCCGGCGTACTCGCCGGCCGAAGCGGCCAAGATGGCTGCCGCCGAGCAAGGCTGGCGCGAGTTCTTCCGTGATCCGGCGCTGCAACGCCTGATCCAGACCGCGCTGGTCAACAACCGTGACCTGCGTGTCGCGGCCCTGAACATCGACGCCTACCGTGCGCAGTACCGCATCCAGCGTGCGGACCTGCTGCCTGCGGTTTCCGCCAATGGCAGCGGCAGCCGTCAGCGCGTTCCGGGTGACCAGACGCAGACCGGCCAGTCGGCCATCACCAGCAGCTATTCAGCGACTCTGGGCGTCAGCGCCTATGAGCTGGACCTGTTCGGTCGTGTCCGCAGCCTCAGCCAGCAAGCGTTGGAAACCTACTTCGCCAGCGAAGAGGCACGTCGCAGCACCCAGATCAGTCTGGTGGCCAACGTTGCCAATGCCTACCTGACCTGGCAGGCCGACAAGGAACTGCTCAAGCTGACGCAGGACACCCTCAAGACCTACGAAGAAAGCTTTCGCCTGACCTCGCGCAGCAATGAAGTCGGCGTTTCTTCGGCACTGGACCTGAGCCAGTCGCGGACCGCTGTCGAAAGCGCCCGCGCCCGTCTGGCGCAGTACCAGCGTCTGGTCGCACAGGATCAGAACAACCTGGTGCTGTTGCTGGGCACCGGCCTGCCTGACAACCTGCCAGCCAGCCAGTTGCTCGACTCCGACATGCTGACCGAAATGCCGGCCGGCCTGCCGTCCGATCTGCTGCAACGTCGTCCGGACATTCTGGAAGCCGAGCACACGCTCAAGGCTGCCAACGCCAATATCGGTGCCGCACGTGCCGCGTTCTTCCCGAGCATCAGCCTGACGGCCAGCGCGGGCACCAGCAGCACCGAATTGTCCGGTCTGTTCAAGGGCGGTTCGGGCACCTGGCTGTTCCAGCCGAGTATCAACATTCCGATCTTCAACGCGGGCAGCCTGCGCGCCAGCCTGGATTACTCCAAGATCCAGAAGGAAATCAGCGTCGCCAACTACGAGAAGGCGATTCAGACCGCTTTCCAGGAAGTGTCCGACGGCCTGGCTTCGCGCAAGACCTACGACGAGCAGCTCCAGGCACAGCGTGACTTTGTCACTGCCAACCAGGACTACTACCGTCTGGCCGAGCGTCGCTACCGCATCGGGATCGACAGCAACCTGACCTTCCTCGACGCTCAGCGCTCACTGTTCAGCGCGCAACAGACGCTGATCACCGACCGTCTTGCGCAGCTGACCAGCGAGGTCAATCTGTACAAGGCCCTCGGCGGCGGCTGGTACGAGAAGACCGGTCAGACCGCAACGATCGACAAGGAAAAGCCGTCGATCCAGCTGTTCTGATCCGTTTGTTCTGATCAACGCCCAATAAAAAACCCACCGGATCCGGTGGGTTTTTTATGCCTGCAAAACAGCGCTCATCAATGATCGTGATGCAGGTAAGCGGGCTCCTTGGGCAAGCGCAGGCTGAACAGAAACGCGATTGCCATCATCGCCGTCACGTACCAGTAGAAGCTGTTCTCCATCCCTGCACTCTTGAGTTTCAAGGCGACGAATTCGGCCGAGCCGCCAAAGGCAGCGTTGGCCACGGCGTAGGCCAGACCAACCCCCAGAGCGCGGACCTGAGGCGGGAACATCTCAGCCTTCACCAACCCGCTGATCGAGGTGTAGAAGCTGACGATGGCCAATGCCAGGGTAATCAGCACAAACGCCATGAACGGGTTGGTGTTGGTTTTCAGGGTCATCAGAATCGGCACCGTACACAGCGTACCCAGCGCGCCGAACCACAGCATCGAATTACGACGACCAATGCGGTCAGCCAGCATGCCAAAGAACGGTTGCATGCACATGTATAGGAACAGCGCGCCGGTCATGATGTAACTGGCGGTCTTGGCCTCCATGCCGCCGGTGTTCACCAGATATTTCTGCATGTAGGTCGTAAAGGTGTAGAAAATCAGCGAGCCGCCGGCGGTGTAACCCAGCACAGTGATAAAAGCTGCCTTGTGATGCTTGAACAGCGCCGTGATACTGCCCGCGTCCTTGTCCTTGCGACTTTCGGCGGTGGTGGTTTCGTTCAGTGTGCGACGCAGCAGCAAGGCGATGACTGCCGCCGCCGCGCCGATGACGAACGGGATACGCCAGCCGTAGTCGCGCAGCTCTTCAGTGGTGAGAAACTGCTGAAGGATGACCACGGTCAGCACCGCCAGCAACTGACCGCCAATCAGCGTCACGTACTGGAACGAGGCATAGAAACCACGCTGCCCGCGCAACGCCACTTCACTCATGTAAGTGGCCGTGGTGCCGTACTCGCCGCCTACCGACAGGCCCTGAAGCAGACGCGCCATCAACAGCAGCGCCGGTGCCCAGGCCCCGATCGAGGCGTAGGTCGGCAGACACGCGATGATCAGCGAACCGGCACACATCATGGTTACAGAGATCAGCATGGAATTCTTGCGACCATGCTTGTCCGCGACCCTGCCGAACAGCCAGCCGCCAATCGGTCGCATCAGAAAACCGGCAGCGAACACACCTGCGGTATTGAGCAACTGAACGGTCGGATCATCGGAAGGAAAGAAAGCGGGCGCGAAGTAGATCGCACAGAAGGCGTAAATATAAAAGTCGAACCATTCGACCAGATTTCCGGAAGAGGCGCCGACAATCGCGAAGATTCTTTTGCTTCGCTCCTCGCCGGTGTAATGCGGTGCTTTTGATGTTGTCGTCATTATTGTCCCCAAATGAAACTGTCCATAAGACACAATCTGTAACACCCTGCCGCCTCAAGCACAACAACCCGGGCCATCAGCCTGTCTTTTCGTGGAGACAGACCGATGAACCGGGTTGCTGAACAAAGCGAAAAAAGGAGCGTTATGGACGCTCTATGGCCAACGCCAGACCTTGGCCGACACCGACGCACATGGTCGCCAGACCTTTGCGACCGCCGGTCTTTTCCAGATGGTGCAACGCCGTCAGTACCAGCCGCGCGCCGCTCATGCCCAGCGGGTGACCCAGGGCAATCGCGCCGCCGTTGGGATTGACCTGCGGCGCATCGTCGGCGAGGCCCAGTTCCCGCAACACCGCGATGCCCTGACTGGCAAACGCCTCGTTGAGCTCGATGACATCGAAATCGGAGACCGCCAGACCCAGCCGCTCGACCAGCTTGCGCACCGCAGGTACCGGACCGATGCCCATCACCCGAGGCTCAACGGCCGCACTGGCCATTCCGAGAACGCGCGCCCGAGGCGTCAGGCCGTGCTTCTTGACCGCTTCGGCGGAAGCCAGAATCAGCGCAGCGGCCCCGTCGTTCACACCAGACGCATTGCCTGCCGTGACCGTCTTGTCCGCCCCGTTGACCGGCTTGAGCTTGCTCAGGGTTTCCAGGCTGGTGTCGGCACGCGGGTGCTCATCCTTGTCGACAACGGTTTCGCCTTTCTTGTGCGCCACACGCACCGGCACGATTTCTTCCTCGAAAAAGCCCGCAGCCTGGGCAACGGCAGCGCGTTGCTGGCTGCGCAGGGCGAAAGCGTCCTGATCGGCTCGAGAAATAGAGAAGTCGGTGGCCACGTTGTCGCCGGTCTCCGGCATGGAGTCCACGCCATAGAGGGCTTTCATGGCCGGGTTGATGAAACGCCAGCCGATTGTGGTGTCTTCCAGTTTCATGTTGCGCGAGAACGCGGCATCGGCCTTGCCCATGACGAAAGGCGCACGCGACATCGACTCGACGCCGCCTGCGATGGCCAATTCCATTTCGCCGGTTGCGATGGCGCGGAACGCCGTGCCGATGGCGTCCATGCCCGAAGCGCATAGACGATTGAGCGTCACGCCCGGCACCGTCGTCGGCAGGCCGGCCAGCAGCGCAGCCATACGCGCCACGTTGCGGTTGTCTTCACCGGCCTGATTGGCGCAACCGAGGAACACCTCGTCGACTTCTTGCCAGTTGACGGTGGGGTTGCGCTCCATCAACGCCTTGATCGGAATGGCCGCCAGATCGTCGGCCCGCACCGAGGACAGACCGCCACCAAAGCGGCCGATGGGGGTGCGAATCGCATCGCAGATAAATACGTCACGCATCACGCTTCTCCTGCGACCTGACCGTGGGCGGCAGCGGTCCGGGCTTCCAGATCACGCAAAGCGGTCAGTTCGACGTCGGTGGGTTCTTCGGAATAGACCACGCTGTCGGCAAACCGTACTTCCCAGCCGGTTGCGGCGATGACTTGCTCGCGGGTAACGCCTGGGTGCAGCGTGGTCACCACAAACTCGTTGCTGCCCTCTTCCGGTTCCATGATGCACAGGTCGGTGATGATGCCCACCGGACCGGCACCGGGCAGGCCCAGACGCTTGCGTGAATCGCCGCCTTCGCCGTGGCCGACCGAGGTGATGAAATCGAGCTTGTTGACGAACGAACGTGCCGACTGCTTCAAAATGATCAGCACCGATTTGGCCGACCCGGCAATCTCAGGCGCGCCACCGGCACCCGGCAGGCGCACTTTCGGGTTGTGGTAGTCGCCCACGACTGTGGTGTTGATGTTGCCGAAACGGTCGACCTGCGCGGCGCCCAGAAAGCCGACATCCACACGTCCACCCTGCAGCCAGTAGCGGAAAATCTCGCTGGTGGCGACTACGGTGTCAGCCGTTTCAGCCAGCTCGCCATCGCCGATGGACAGCGGCAATACGGTCGGTTTGGCACCGATCGGGCCGGATTCGTAGATCAGCACCACATCCGGTGCCGACGTCAGGCGTGCCAGATTCGCCGCCTTCGACGGCAAGCCGATCCCGACAAAGCAGACCGCTCCGTTACGCAAACGGCGAGCGGCGGCAACGGTCATCATTTCACTGGTGGTGTACGTCATTATTTTGCCTCCGAAGCGCGAGCCAGCTTGCTCTGGAATTCGCTGAAGTCCGCTGTGCCGTGGATGTATTCGTCGATCCAGGCCTTGAAGGTTTCACGGTCTCGGGCAATCGGGTCCCAGGCCTGATAGAAAGGATTGTCGCGTTCGTAGTAACCATGGGCGTAGGAAGGATGCGCGCCGCCCGGCACCAGACAGACTGCGCTCAGCGCCCAGGTCGGCAGTACGCAGGAGTTCATTGGTGCCTTGAGGTCATCGACGATTTCCTCGACCGTGACGATGCAACGCTTGGCTGCCAGCGCAGCTTCCTTCTGCGCACCCAGGATGCCCCAGAGCAACACGTTGCCCTTGCGGTCGGCTTTCTGGGCGTGGATCACGGTCACGTCGGGGCGCACGGACGGCACGGCCGCCAGCACTTCACCCGTAAAGGGACAGGTCACGGTCTTGATCAGCGGGTTGACCTTCGGCAGATCGGAACCGGCGTAGGCGCGCAGCACCGCAAACGGCAGGCCCGAGGCACCTGCAACGTAAGCGTTGGCAAGATCGGCGTGGCTGTGCTCTTCGATTTCCATCGCTCGCGGCCATTGTTTTTCGACCGCATCCCGCAGGCGGTGCAACGAGCCAACGCCCGGATTGCCGCCCCACGAGAAAATCAGGCGCTTGGCACAACCCGCACCGATCAACTGGTCGTAGATCAGGTCGGGAGTCATGCGCACCAGCGTCAGGTCTTTTTTGCCCTGACGGATGATTTCATGACCGGCGGCCGTGGGGATCAGGTGAGTGAAGCCTTCCAGCGCAACGGTGTCGCCATCGTTGACCAGTTGCTTCACCGCATCGCGTAGAGAAAGAATGTCTGCCATGAGGTGCTCCGAACCCAACATCATGTTCAATGATCAGCGCGAAGACCTGCGCCGGAATGAAAATGAGGTTATGCCTGAGCCCTGCCGCAAACAATCCGATAATCGACTAACTGTTCGGTAATCGAACCCATTCGCTGATTATCAATACGCTGATCTCAGGTGAACAACTGGGTGCTCAGGTCACGGCTGGCGTCCAGCATGATCGGCAGAAAGCGCTGTTCCAGATCGCTGCGGGCCACCCGTCCGGCACTGGTGCTGACATTGAGCGCAGCCAGTACCTGACCCGATGCATCATAGACCGGTACGGCAATCGAGCGAAGTCCCTGCTCCAGTTCCTGATCGACAATGCACCAACCCTGCTGACGGACCTGCTGCAGGCATTCGAGCAAGGCTTCGGGTGTGCGAATGGTGCGGCTGGTCTTGGGCTGCAGGTCAACGTGATCCAGGTATTCCTGCAAGGACACATCGTCCAGCGCAGCCAGCAGGATGCGCCCCATCGACGTGCAATACGCAGGCAGTCGACCGCCCACCGAGAGATCCACCGATATCAGCCGCTGGGTCGTGGCCGACCGGGCTATATAAAGGATGTCGTCACCTTCGAGAGTGGCCATGTTGCACGCCTCGTGCAATTGATCGCTCATCCTGTCCAGATAAGGCTGCGAAGAAATCGCCAGCGGCGTTGACGACAGATAGGCATGGCCCAGCGTCAGAACCTTGGGCAATAAAGAGTAAGTGCGACCATCCGTGGTGGCATAACCAAGTTTGATCAAGGTATGCAAACAACGACGCACTGCCGCCCGGGGAATTTCCGTGCGGTGGCTGATCTGCGCAATGGTCAGATGCCGTTTACGCTCCTGAAAGGCATGAATCACTGCAAGCCCACGGGCCAGCGAGGTCATGAAATCAGGATCGCCGGTCAATGCCTGGATCCGCTTGGCAGGCGATGCCACGATGGGCGGAGCCAGTGAGGAAAAAGAATTACGCAGTTCGTCGTTCATTGCCGCAACCTCTATACACCCTTTCAGGCCTTGTGAACCGGCGGTTTCAGACCCATGCAGCGCATTGATCAACCTTCGGCTTGTGCGATTATCGAACCAATGGCCGATAATCGCAATTGACCCGTCGGAAATATACTTATACCTTTAGGTCTGCCACGAAGTGACTTCTTGGAAATTACTGGTCAGGTACCCACTGAGAAGTCCAAGGCAGCGGCCTTGCCCTTTAAGCAAGGCCGTTTTCATTACAGCTCATTCTGTGCGCCCGATACGGAAGCCGGAATAATTTCCGAGCCCGCCCCCCCTTCTCATACACTCACCCGTCGCACCATCGGACTTGCTGAATTTCGACGCCGTTTTTTTGTCCATGCCTGTCAATTCTTCTTTATGAAAGTTCCGTCATAAACATGACTCACCCAAACTTCGGAACATTCGTACAAAATGAGTAGGCTCTCTCATTATTCAAACCGCTATAGTTGACGCAGCCTAACTTCTTGGCGATAGTACCTTTCCATTGACGGGCTAAATCTTCAGCAGTGACTCGCGTTCTCACGAGCCTTCGAGCTGCAGCCGCGTCAGCGCACCGGACCTGTACAACGCTGTAGCGGGCCCCTTGCAACCGGCGGTCAAACAGAACCTCCGGCGTTTCAACCCTGAACCACATGTCGCTACGACAGTTGTTTTCCTCCGGCGCCCGTAGCCGCGAGGCCCGGCAAGGTGTTCAGATTCTTCCAGTCAATGTGCTGATGCATAATTCCCTGCCCCGCTTTTCGGGCAGCCACTGGAACGAACATGTTTGCCGTGCATTGCGTTTTCGCCGGAACTCATTTGACTCGATCAGGTAATAAAGTGACTAAAGAAGAACTGCGCGCGGAACTCGAGCGGCAGGAGCAACGCTTCAAGGATGTCTACGGTGGCGAAATCACCACTTACGCCGCGCAACCGGAGCCGGAACGCAAACCCTGGCGCAAACGAGCCAGCCTTCGGGATCAGGCTTTCAAAGAGGAATTGCAAAAGATGGAACAGGACCTGAAACAGGAGTCCTGACGGTCAGGCTGGAATAGCCCCGCTGATCTGATCCGCATTACCACGACCTGAAATTGAAGTGTCATTGCCTGTCTGCCTCATCAAAGGGGCGGCGCTCATGCGTCTTTTTTTTGGTTTCAGGCGACACCGGTCGAGGCCGACAAGTCGATACGTATTTTTTCTGTCATAATCGCGCCCCCTTCAGACCGGGTCAGAAAATCTACATGATCGAATTATTCAGCGGGCTAGATGCTTGGGTGCTTGTAAGCCTGTTGCTTGCCCTGGCCTTTGTTCTTGCCTTCGAGTTCATCAATGGCTTTCATGACACCGCGAACGCGGTGGCGACAGTCATTTACACGAAAGCCATGCCGCCGCATCTGGCAGTAATCCTTTCCGGTGTGTTCAATTTTCTCGGCGTGTTGCTGGGCGGCGTGGGCGTTGCGTACGCCATCGTTCACCTGCTGCCGGTCGAATTGCTGATCAACGTCAATACCGGCCACGGCCTGGCCATGGTGTTCTCGCTGCTGGCAGCGGCGATCACCTGGAACCTGGGCACCTGGTATTTCGGTATTCCGGCGTCCAGTTCCCACACGTTGATCGGTTCGATCCTCGGTGTCGGTCTGGCCAACGCCCTGATCAACGACATTCCGCTGGCCGATGGCGTCAACTGGCAGAAGGCAATCGATATCGGTGCCTCGCTGGTGTTCTCGCCGCTGGCAGGTTTTCTGATCGCAGGGCTGGTCCTGATCGCATTGAAATGGTGGCGACCACTGTCCAAGATGCACAAGACCCCGGAACAGCGTCGCAAGCTGGATGACAAGAAGCATCCGCCGTTCTGGAACCGTCTGGTACTGGTGATTTCCGCCATGGCGGTCAGCTTCGTGCACGGCTCAAACGATGGCCAGAAAGGCATCGGCCTGATCATGCTGGTCCTGATCGGTATCGTGCCGAGCCAGTTCGTACTGGACCTCAACAGCACGACCTACCAGATCGAACGTACCCGCGACGCCACCCAGCACCTCAGCCAGTTCTACCAGCGCAACAGCAGCACGCTGGGCGAATACCTGGCGATGGGCAAGGCGGAAAAAGGCGACCTGCCGTCCAGTTCCGCGTGCAACCCGGAACAGACCGAGCCGACTATCGACGCGCTGCTGGACCGTTTGAAAGGTGTCTCCGACTACCATTCGATGCCGTCCGAAAGCCGTATCGAAGTCCGTCGTTATCTGTTGTGCCTGGATGACACCGCGCGCAAGGTCGGCAAGTTGCCGGGCCTGGACGCACGTGAAAAATCCGATCTCGAGAAGCTGCGCAAGGACCTGACCGGTACGACTGAATACGCGCCGTTCTGGGTGATTCTGGCCGTTGCTCTGGCACTGGGTATCGGCACCATGGTTGGCTGGAAGCGTGTGGTACTGACCATCGGCGAGAAGATAGGCAAACAGGGCATGACCTACGCACAGGGCATGTCTGCACAGATCACCACCGCCTGTGCCATCGGCATGGCCAACGTGTTCAGCCTGCCGGTTTCGACCACCCACATCCTGTCTTCGGGCGTGGCCGGCACCATGGTTGCGAACAAGAGCGGCCTGCAGGGCGGCACCGTTCGCACGATCCTTCTGGCCTGGGTCCTGACCCTGCCAGCAACAGTGGCGCTGTCTGCCGCCCTGTTCTGGATTGCGTCCAAGGCGCTGTCCTGATCTGAAGTCACTCGGGCGGTGCAGCGCTTGCACCGCCTGAGCGAATCGGTTTTACCTGCGCTTCTTAGTGCCCAGTAACGACCCCATCAGCCCCCGCACCAACTCTCGCCCCAACTGGCTCGCCGCCTGACGCATGGCGTTTTTCATGGCCTGTCCGGCCAGCCCGCCCAGAAACTCCCCGGCCTTGTCGCTGAAACTCTCTTCAGGCTTTTCATTCGTTTTCGCAGCATCGGTTGCGTCAGGCTCGGCCACCTTGCGCGCGGCCAGCATTTCGTAGGCCGATTCACGATCGACCGGCTTGTTGTAGCGCCTGCCGAGGGCTGAGCCGGCAATCAGACTCGCCCGCTCGTCTGCCGTCAGCGGCCCGATACGCGACTGGGGCGCAGCGATGAGCACGCGCTGCACCATGGCGGGCGTACCCTTGTCCTGCAACGTACCGACCAGCGCCTCGCCGATACCCAGCTCGGTCAACACACTCAGAGCATCGAAATCAGGGTTGGGCCTGAAACCTTCCGCCACGGCCCGCAACGATTTCTGCTCCTTGGCCGTAAAGGCGCGCAGCCCGTGTTGAATCCGCAACCCCAGCTGGGCCAATACTTCATCCGGCAGGTCGCCGGGTGACTGCGTGACGAAATACACACCCACGCCTTTGGAACGAATCAGGCGCACGACCTGCTCAAGCCGTTCCTGAAGGGCCTTGGGTGTGTCGGCAAACAGCAGATGCGCTTCATCGAAGAACAGCGCCAGCAGCGGTTTTTCCGCATCGCCCCGCTCGGGAAGCTGCTCGAACAGCTCGGCCAGCAGCCATAACAGAAAGGTCGCGTAGACCTTGGGCGCTTCGTGCACCAGCCTGCTGGCGTCCAGCAGATGAATGCGCCCTCGCCCGTCGCTGTCAGGCTGCAGGATGTCTTCCAGTTGCAAGGCAGGCTCGCCGAACAGCGCCTCGGCGCCCTGCTGCTCGAGCACGGCCAGCCGTCGCTGCAACGCCTGACTGGAGCCGGTTGTCATCAATGCGCTGTCTTCGCCCAGCAACTGCGGGTTGTCACGCAGGTGATTGAGGAGTGCCTTGAGGTCCTTGATGTCGAGCAACAACAGCCCTTCACGATCAGCGACTTTGAAGGCGGCGTATAACGCCGACTGTTGGCTGTCCGTCAGTTCCAGCAGATTGCCCAGTAGCAGCGGCCCCATTTCGCTCAGCGTGGTGCGCAGTGGATGACCGGATTTCCCGTCGATGTCCCACAACGTGACCGGATAGGCCCGAGGCGTGTGCTCAAGCCAGGGCATACCGGCAATTCGCTCGGCAATCTTGCCCTGGGGATTGCCAGCAGCCCCCAGCCCGCACAGATCGCCCTTGATGTCAGCGGCGAACACCGCGACCCCGGCGTCACTGAACGCTTCTGCCAGGCGTTGCAAGGTCACCGTTTTGCCAGTCCCGGTCGCGCCAGCCACCAGTCCGTGTCTATTGGCCAGACGAAACGCCTGAGAGACGGGCTGCCCATCAGGAGCGGCACCCAGAATCATTTCTTGAGAGTCGTGCATGTTTCACCTTCTCCACACCATGAGACGCGCTGGCCTTGAGCGTAGCCATTGCCACAACAGTTTGTTCAGGCCTGATGACGCATCATGCTCTCAACGACTCTTCGCGTCTGCCGCTTGCCCGCCAGGCGGTGAATCCCGACCGAACAACTATTCTTCAAGGAGGTCAAGAAAAGACGACCTCAGAGCGGAGGAATGTTGCTGTGCACATTGCCGACATGACGATGTTCTACGCCCCGGCCAGCGGCGGCGTACGCACCTATCTCGATGCCAAACACCCACGCCTGGGACGTCGCCCCGGCGTGCGCCACAGCCTGCTGGTGCCCGGTGCGCGTCCGGCCCACGCCGACGGCATCTACAGTGTTCCGGCCCCTGCCCTGCCGTTCAGCAATGGCTACCGCTTTCCGATTCGGGTCGCCCCGTGGCGCAAGATGCTGCACAACCTGCAACCCGACCTGATCGAAGCAGGCGATCCTTACCTGACCGCCTGGGCCGCCCTCGACGCCCGTCGGTATCTGGACGCGCCGGTCATCGGCTTCTACCACTCAGACCTTCCGCTGCTGGTGAGCAACCGCATGGGCAACTGGATGGGCATGAGTGCTCAGGCTTATATCAGCAAGCTCTACAGTAACTTCGACAGGGTGCTTGCGCCCAGCCAGGTCATGGCCGACAAGCTGATCGGCATGGGCGTGGAAAGCGTGCATGTACAACCCCTTGGCGTGGACCTGCAGGTCTTCAACCCGGAGCGCCGGGACGATGGTCTGAAAGCCGAACTGGGTCTGCGCGAAGACACCCATCTGCTGATTTTCGCCGGGCGTGGCTCCAAGGAGAAAAACCTGCCGGTGCTGCTTGCATGCATTAAACAGCTGGGCCCGCGCTATCACCTGCTGCTGGTGGGCTCGCACATGCCCATGAACGTGCCGGACAACGTTACGGTGATCAATCGCTTCTGCAAGGCCACGAATCTGGCCCGCCTGCTGGCAAGCGCCGATGCACTGGTCCACGCGGGCGATCAGGAAACATTCGGGCTGGTCGTGCTTGAGGCCATGGCGTGTGGAACACCGGTCGTCGCCGTCGCGGCCGGAGCATTCACCGAAATCGTTCCCGGACACTGTGGATGGCTGTGCGAAGCGAACGACGCCAGAGCCATGGCAGATGCCGTGAAAGCGTTGTTCTGCCATGACGCCCATGCCATGGGCCTGGCCTCCAGACGCTACGTGGAAGAGCACTACAGCTGGGACGTGGTGGTGACCGGGCTGCTCGACCATTATCAGGCGGTGCTGGGAAACCGGTTCTCGGCTGTCGCCCATGGTTGAGTGCTCTCGCGCCGCATCAGAACGCAGTGTGCTGCTGGTGCTGCACGACGTCGCCCCTCACAGCTGGCTGATGTACGAGCCATTTGTCGCAGCGGTGGACAAGCTGGGCACTGTCAGAATGACCTGGCTGGTGGTGCCGGATTTCCACCGACGCAGCCCGCTGGGCGACGACACGGTTTTTCAGCGGCGGATGGATGAACGCCTGGAACGCGGCGACGAGCTGGCGCTGCACGGTTATTACCATTGCGACGACAGCCCGGCGCCACGAACCCTGCATGACTACTTCATGCGGCGCATCTACACGTGGGAAGGCGAGTTCTATGGTTTGAACACGCAGCAGGCGCTGGCACGCCTGGAAGCGGGCATCGAAGTGTTTCACCGTCAGAACTGGCCACTTCACGGCTTTGTCGCGCCCGCCTGGTTGATGAGCCAGGGCACTCGCGAAGCGTTGCGTCAGTTGCCGCTCAGCTACACCAGCGACCCGCAGCATCTGTTCCGTTTGCCCGACTTCACACCGATCAACGCGCCAGGCATGGTCTGGAGCGCACGCAGTGCATGGCGACGCACGGCGTCGAAGCTTTACAGTGATTTCAAGGAACATCGGTTGCGCGAGGCGTCGACCATCCGACTTGGACTGCACCCTGTCGACATGCTGCACAGGTCTTCACGCGACTATTGGATTGAATTGCTCATGCGCCTGCTGGAAGACGGCAGGCAGCCCATGACCAAAATCCAATGGCTGGAAAGTCTGGACGCGGCAACTAGCGCAGATCGCTAGGGTGGGGTCGGTTTTTCGGCGTCCTGCTGCAGTTCGCGCCACAGCTCGGCCGCGCCTTCGAACTCGGTGCCGTTGTCAGGCGTCAGCG
Organism: Pseudomonas viridiflava; assembly: GCF_900184295.1. Lineage (NCBI taxonomy): Bacteria > Pseudomonadati > Pseudomonadota > Gammaproteobacteria > Pseudomonadales > Pseudomonadaceae > Pseudomonas > Pseudomonas viridiflava. Next base: position 1,259,570 of record NZ_LT855380.1, on the reverse strand, counting down.
CATCCGGGTCGTAACGACTCAGACAGCCCTCGCCCAGAGTGGCCGGAGCAGTTGATGTGGCTTTGTCGAGAGGGTCGGTCATGAGGATGTCCGCCTGGGAGGTTGGCAGGAGCGCCGCATGGGCGATCCTGCCACAACGGATCAGTCGAAGACGACTGTCTTGTTGTCGTGAACCAGTACACGGTCCTCGAGGTGCGCACGCAGACCACGCGCCAGCACCATTTTTTCCACGTCACGGCCGAAACGCACCATGTTTTCGATGCTGTCGCGATGGCTGACGCGTACCACGTCCTGCTCGATGATAGGCCCTGCGTCCAGCTCTTCGGTCACGTAATGGCACGTTGCGCCGATCAGTTTGACGCCGCGCAGCGATGCCTGGTGATAAGGCTTGGCACCGACGAACGACGGCAGGAAGCTGTGGTGAATGTTGATCACCTGATGGGCATATTCGCGGCACAGCTGAGGCGGCAGGATTTGCATGTAGCGCGCCAGAACCACGACGTCGGCCTGATGCTGGCCGACCAGACGGGAGACTTCGGCGAACGCCGGTTCCTTGTCCTTGGGATCGACCGGCACGTGGTAATAAGGAATGTCGTGCCACTCGACCATGCTGCGCAGGTCCTGGTGATTGGAGATCACACAGGCGATGTCACAGTCGAGTTCATCACTGTGCCAGCGGTGCAACAGGTCCGCCAGGCAGTGTGATTCGCGACTGGCCATGAGTACCACACGCTTCTTCTGAGCCGAGTCGGTGATGCGCCAGTCCATCTCGAACTCTTGCGCAATCGGGGTGAACGCCTCGCGAAACCCATCCAGATCGAACGGCAATGTATCGGCACGAATCTCGTGACGCATGAAGAACCAGCCGCTGAGATTATCCGAATGATGGCTCGCTTCGGTGATCCAGCCGTTATGGGACGCCAGAAAGTTACTGACTTTGGCAACGATGCCGACGCGGTCCGGGCAAGCAATCACCAGACGAAAAGTGCGCATTAGGGGAAACTCCAGAACTTCGCAAAGGCGCTATTCTAGCGACTGCGCAGGAAAACTGCAGTATCTCTGTTGCCTGAATTCAGGTGCCGGGGCGGGCCGTCGATGGAAAAAGATTGCACCGTGCCAGTATCAAGATGGCAGCGGACGCTCCAATAAAAAACCGGTATTTAATGAGGGCTTTATAGCGACCCTATTTAGTCGGGTTCAGCGCACCGATCTAGTTCCCACGTCTGTAGGACCGGTGTATATTTCTAAATAATTCAAATAAAACTTTTATTTAATGTTTACTTGCTCAGTGCCTCTGACTATTATTGCGTCACTGTATCCCTGTCACCCTTCACAACATAAGGTCCCCCTCATGTCCCTGATCAACGAATACCGCGCCACAGAAGAAGCCATCAAAGAACTGCAAGCCCGTTTGAACAACCTGTCGCAAGACGGCAAACTGCAAACCGAGCTGGAATTCGAAGGCAAACTGCGCACCCTGATGGGCGAATATCAAAAATCGCTGCGTGACATCATTGCTCTGCTGGATCCGGACTCCAAAGTCAACAAGGCACCTCGTGGCGGCGCAGTGAAAACTACCGGCACCAAGCGTGCCCGCAAGGTCAAGCAGTACAAGAACCCGCACAACGGCGAAGTCATCGAAACCAAAGGTGGCAACCACAAGACGCTGAAAGAGTGGAAAGCCAAGTGGGGCGGTGACGAGGTTGAAAGCTGGGCCACTCTGCTGGGCTAAGCTTCAAAGGTCGTTTTATCCGCGACTTGAAAAACGCCAGCTTGCTGGCGTTTTTTTATAGTTCACCTTCTACATTTTTCCGATCACATTTTCAGCCTACTGCGCAGCGACTCAATGTGATCCTGCCATTGCCTCAGTATCGCCAACTGCTCTGGCGTGGCACTAAGCGACAACTCCACCAGCGCCTTCGTAAAATCCTGCAAAGTATTCGGAGCCCCGTATTCCGCGTGGATCAGGCGCGCCTGACAGAATTGGTGCCAGCGCAGTTGTTCTTCGGCGGTGAGCGTTTCCGGAAAGTTACGGGCCCGGTAGCGAAATAACAGTTCAGGCAGGCGAGCATCATCAAACGGCCAGGCATCACGTGCCAGTTGCTCAGGCTCGGAAACGCGTACTTGTTCACATAAACGGCGATCACGGTCACCGATAAATCCGTCATACAATTGCTGCTCAGGGTCTTCACTTGCGATGAAATGATCCTTGCCATAAAGAGCACGCAGTTTCTCCTGCCAAACTTCAAGGCCTTCAGTCACTGAAGCCACCCTCGCCTCATAACCGGTCATGTCGAGCTGCAAGCGTTCTTGATCCTGTGTACGCAAAACGCTCATGGGGGCAACCACCGGGCAGCGATTTATATGCAATAGTTTGAGCGGCACCGGCAGCTCGCCTTCGCCCAGCGCGTCGTGGCGGGTATATAAACGCTGCTTGAGTGTTTCAACGTCCATCTCCAGTAACGGTGACGGATCCTGATGCAGATCGTACACAATCAGCGCATTGCGATTATGCGGATGCCAGGCCAGCGGTAATACGACACCCAGATAATGACGGGCCGCAGAGAAGCGTCCTGAAATATGCACCAGCGGTTGCATCAGACGGATCTGATCCTGAACCTTCTGCTTACTGCGCAGTGCAAACAGATAATCGTACAGCCGGGGTTGCTTCTCACGAATCAGGCGCGCAAGTGCAATGGTGGCGCGCACATCGGATAAGGCATCGTGGGCCTGACCATGTTCAATACCGTTGGCGGCGGTCAGACGCTCAAGCTTGAGGGTGACGCGCCCGTCTTCTTCGGGCCATACGATGCCGTCCGGGCGCAGCGCATAGGCCGCGCGCACGACATCGATCAAATCCCAGCGACTGTTGCCGCCCTGCCATTCACGGGCATACGGGTCGAAAAAGTTGCGATACAGGCTGTAACGCGTCACTTCATCGTCAAAACGCAACGTGTTGTAGCCTGCGCCACAGGTCCCGGGAGCGGAGAGCTGGGCATGGACCCGGGTCATGAAGTCCGCTTCGCACAAGCCTTTTTCGGCCAGCGTGGCCGGGGTAATTCCGGTTATCACGCACGCGGCGGGATGCGGCAGGATGTCGTCGCTGGGCTGGCAGTAGAGGTTGACCGGCGGTTCGATTTCATTGAGTTCGGCATCGGTACGAATGCCGGCCATCTGCAGCGCGCGGTCATTGCGCGGGTTGATACCGGTGGTTTCGTAGTCGTACCAGAAGATGCTGGAGGTCACGGGCTGATCCTGAACAAGAGACCCTTGAAGTGTAGGGTGCGAAGCAGACGATTGGCTAATCGGAACACGCCGTGGGCCTGCGACACTTTTTCTTACAGGCACTGTTTAGCAACGCCGGTTGCTTAGCACCGCAGTGGTAGCTAGCATCAGGTCTCGCCTTCAGGTAACGCCTCCCCACCATGCCATCTCCTCCCGCTTCGCAAGGGATTGCAGCGCAGCAGACGCCGCTGGATACCCGCATCGCCATCGAGACCCCGGAAGGCATCGACATGATCCTTCGCCCGGCGGGTCTGGTGGTGCGTTCGCTGGCGTTCGGCATTGACCTCGGCATTCGTGCCGCAGTCATCGGCGTACTGTTTTTAATCCTTCAGCTGTTCGACAAGTTCGGCATGGGGCTGGCCGCTATCGCGCTGTTTCTGGTCAACTGGTGGTACATGGTGCTGTTCGAAGTCCTCGATCAGGGCCGGACACCCGGCAAGCGCGCCATGGGCCTGCGGGTGGTCAATGACGATGGAACACCGATCAGCTGGGCCGCCTCGCTCACCCGCAACCTGCTGCGTTTCGTCGACATGCTGCCTCTGGCCTACAGCGTGGGCGCCATCAGCTGTCTGAATCATCCCCGTTTCAAGCGCCTCGGTGATCTGGCGGCCGGAACGCTGGTGGTTCATACCGATCTGCCCGTGCAGCGGCCCACCCTGCCAGCGGTCGAGCCCTACGTGGTGCCGGTCGCTCTGCAACTGGAGGAACAGCGCGCCGTGCTGAGTCTGGCCGAGCGCCAGGGTGACCTGTCCGAAGCGCGTAAGCAGGAGCTGGCCGCCATTCTGGTCGAGCCGTTGCACTTGTCAGCCGACAAGGCCGTCACTCAGGTCAACGGCATCGCGCGCAGCCTGACGGGGGCGACATGAAACAGACCCAGTTCGAAGCCCGCCATCAAACCGAGTGGAAACACTTCGAGGACTGCCTGAACGCACTGGAGCGTGGCAAGCCCGATCCCAAGACCAGCGACCGCTTCCCTGCCGATTACCGACGCCTCTGCCACCAACTGGCGCTGGCTCAGGAACGCGGCTACAGCAGCCACCTCATCGATCCGCTTCATCAACTGGCGATGCGCGGCCACCAGCAGCTTTACCGGCATCGCAGTGCTTTGGGCGCTCAGTTCCTGACGTTTATTCTTGCGGGTTTCCCGAGAGCCGTTCGTGCCGAATGGCGTTTCGTGCTGGTCGCCAGCCTGCTGTTTTTCGGCAGCCTCGTAGGCATGGGTCTTCTGGTCTACGGCTTCCCCGACCTGATCTACAGCATCGTCAGCCCCGCACAGCTGAGCGACACGCAAAGCATGTACGACCCGCAGGCCAGCCGCATCGGGCAGGCGCTGGAACGCGCTTCCGACGATGACTGGATGATGTTCGGCTACTACATCATGAACAACATAGGGATTGCCTTTCAAACCTATGCCAGCGGCTTGCTGTTCGGGCTGGGCAGCCTGTTCTTTCTGCTCTTCAACGGGCTGATGATCGGAGCGGTCGCAGGCCATCTGACCGACATCGGCTATGGCCAGACCTTCTGGTCGTTCGTGGTCGGCCACGGCGCGTTCGAGCTCACCGCCATTGCCCTGGCCGGGGCTGCCGGACTGAAACTGGGTTGGGCATTGCTAGCGCCCGGCAGGCTGACACGCGGTGAGGCGTTACGGGTCGCCGCGCAAGGCAGCGTGCAATTGATTGGCGGCGTGATGCTGTTTCTGCTGATTGCCGCCTTCATCGAAGCCTACTGGTCATCAATGACCTGGCCGACGCCGCTCATCAAGTATCTGGTAGGCGCAGCGCTCTGGATGCTGGTCGGTGTCTACCTGACATTCGCCGGGCGGACTTCCCATGCGCCTGACTGAATCGAACGTCGCCATTCGCCCTCGTACTTCCTGGGAAGCCATAGACCTGGGCGTCCTCATGGTGCGTGAGCATCGCCTGTTGCTGATGAGCAGTTGGGCGATTGTCACGCTGCCGCTGTTCGCCCTGCTCAGCCTGTTGCTCTGGGACTATCCCTCGATTGCGCTGTTTGTGTTCTGGTGGCTCAAGCCGGCTTTCGACCGCCTGCCGCTGATGATCCTGTCGCAGGCACTGTTCGGGGACACGCCCACACTCAAGCAGGCACTCAGAGCCTGGCCCGCCACGTTGAAAAACCAGCTGCTCCCCAGCTTGCTCTGGCGCCGTCTGAGCCTGACCCGCAGCTTTCAGTTGCCGGTGCAGCAGTTGGAAAACCTCGCCGGAGACGAGCGTGCACGCCGCCTCAACCTGCTCAATCAGAAAGGCCAGGGCGCGGCTCGCCTGCTGACACTGGTGGGCGTGCACCTGGAGTACTCGCTGTGGATCGGCCTGATGATCCTGTTCTACCTGTTCATCCCGCAACAGATCGAAATCGACTGGCAATGGCTGAGTCTGGTCGACACCGAGAACGACTGGAACTGGCTGGAACACTTGACCAACCTGTTCTACGCACTGGCGCTGGTGCTGTGGGAACCCATCTACGTCGCCTGCGGTTTTACGCTCTACCTCAATCGTCGAACCGTGCTTGAAGCGTGGGACATCGAACTGACTTTCCGGCGACTGCGCCAGCGCCTGATGGGCACCGCCTATATGCTGCTGATCGGTGCCGGACTGCTGTTCTCAGCGGCGCCACAGTCTGCCATGGCTGATTCACCGACTTACAGCTGTCCATTGCCCGACGCCACACAGATGGAACCGATCATTGTCAGTGCAGCACCTGATACGCCACGCCTTACGCATCAGGCGCTGACCAGCGAAGCCGCCCGCAAGGAGATCAACAACGTTCTGCAGGCGCCGCCGTTCAAAAACCCCAAAACGGTGGCCGGCTGGCGCTTTCCCGAGCGGGATGAGAAGGCGACGACTTCCGCCGAGAGGAGCGACGGCAGCGCGTTGGCCAAATGGCTCAACCGTCTGCTGTCAGCGGCAAGCGCCCTGGCCAGCCTGCTGGAAGTTCTGCTCTGGGCTGTCGCCTTGACGCTGATCGGCCTGTTGATCTGGCGTTACCGCACCTGGCTCGGCACCTTCGTCGCTCGCACGCCGCGCCCTATATCGCTGCAACGGGAAGCGCCAGAACAGTTGTTCGGCCTGCAGGTGAACGCAGATAGCCTGCCCGACGATGTCGCCACCAGTGCAGAACGGCTTTGGGCCGACTCGCCACGCGAAGCATTGGGTCTGTTGTATCGCGCCCTACTCAATCGCCTGCTGACCGATTATCGCCTGCCATTGAAAAACGCCGACACCGAGGGACAGGTGCTGGAGCGCGTCGCACAACTCGATCAACCCCAACTGGATGAATTCAGCCGGACGCTGACCACCCATTGGCAGAATCTTGCTTATGGTCATCGGCTGCCACCTGCCCGGTCGCAACAGGAATTGTGCGACGGCTGGCGTCGCCTGTTCGGCTCGGGGGCCAGGGCATGAGCCGGCGTAACGTCTGGCTCGCAGGGCTCGCGCTGCTCCTGCTGCTCGTTGTCGGTGTGTACGCGGCCAGTCATCTGGAGCGTTACGAAAAAACCGTCGATCAGGGTCCTTCCCCGGAAGTCCGGGTCAATCCCTATCTGGCCGCCGCCAACTTTCTCCGGCAACGCTCGGTGCCGGTCAACATGACCCGCGCGCTCACCGACCTGCCCGACACGCAACAACGACCACAGACGCTGCTGTTGCTCGATGACCGTGAAAACATGACCCCGGCACAGACCGAGCGCCTGTTGAACTGGGCCGAGTCGGGTGGACACCTGCTGTTCGTGGCCGAGCAGTTGTGGGACGAACAGAAAGGCCGCAGCGGCGACCTGCTGCTCGACAGGATCGGGATTCGCCAATACCTCTCGAAAGACATCAAGGCACAGGATGACTCCGATGAGGCCCGGCCCACAGTACCTATACCGCTGATGGCGTCACCGCCTGCCACCAAGAGAACCAAGTGGCCGGAACTCACGCGGTTGTATCTGGAAAATGAAGACGCACCGGCCTACATGAGTTTCGATCCGGCGTTTCATCTGGAAGACCCGGAGGACCATGCCGATTCATGGGCCAACAGTGCCGACGCCACGCACATGGTGCAACTGAGTCATGGCAAGGGCCTGATCACTGTACTTACCGACGCGGAGCTGTGGAAAAACCGCTCGATCGGCAAATACGACAACGCCTGGCTCCTGTGGTACCTGACCCAGGACAGTGACGTGACCCTGCTGCTGCAAACCGAACATGACAACCTGTTGAGTCTGATACTGCGTCACTTCGCTCTCGCGCTGACCGCACTCGCGATACTGATCGGCCTGACGCTGTGGCATGTGGGTCTGCGTGAAGGCCCCGTTCGCTTGCCTGCTTCCCAGGCCCGGCGGCAACTGACCGAACACCTGCGTGCCAGCGCCGAGTTTCTGCGCAGACGCAGCGGACAGGACGTACTCTTGAAGAGCCTGCAGCAGGACATCCTTCGGCGCGCCCGGCAGCTTCATCCGGGCTTTGAATCACTGGCCGTCGCCGATCAGTGGCAGGTATTGTCCCGCCTGACTCGTCAGCCCACCAGCGCCATCAGCGATGCGTTGCGCCCACGACCGAAGCAACGCCTTTCCCACAGCGATTTCACCCGTCAGGTGGCCCACCTGCAAACCCTCAGGAATGCCTTATGAGCGACCAAACGCCCGAACCGTCAGGCAGCATCGACCCCGTCGTTGCGGCGAGCCCCGAACCCGCCGCCAGCACCGCAGCCAACACGCAGGCCCAGCAACGCCAGCGCGCCAGTCATCTGGCCCAGGTGTTGCGCACCGAACTGCGCAAGGCGGTGATCGGCCAGGACGCCGTCATCGATGATGTGCTGACGGCGCTGATCGGCGGCGGTCATGTGCTGCTTGAAGGCGTACCGGGGCTGGGCAAGACGCTGCTGGTGCGCGCTCTGGCGAGTTGCCTGGGTTGTGAATTCGCCCGCATTCAGTTCACGCCTGACCTGATGCCCAGCGACGTGACCGGTCATGCGGTCTACGACCTGCCGACCGAACAGTTCAAACTGCGCAAAGGCCCGATTTTCACCAACCTGCTGCTGGCCGATGAGATCAACCGCGCCCCGGCCAAGACCCAGGCGGCGCTGCTTGAAGCCATGCAGGAGCGGCAGGTCACGCTGGAGGGCCGCGCCTTGCCCATTGCGCAACCGTTCATGGTGCTGGCGACGCAGAACCCCATCGAACAGGAAGGCACGTATCCGTTGCCCGAGGCCGAGCTGGACCGCTTCATGCTCAAGCTGCGCATGGATTATCCGCAGGCGCAGGAAGAACTGGACATGGTCCGTCAGGTCACGCGCTCGACCCGGGCCGACATGCTCGATGTACGGCCGCTCAAGGTGATCATGCAGGCCCGCGAAGTGCAGGCACTGCAACGCATTGCCAGCGATCTGCCACTGGACGAACAGGTGCTGGATTACGCCGTGAGACTGGCCCGCAGTACCCGTACCTGGCCGGGGCTAAGCCTGGGCGCAGGTCCACGGGCCTCCATCGCGCTGGTGCGTGGCGGTCGGGCCAGGGCGTTGCTGCGCGGCGGCGAGTTCGTCATCCCGGATGACATCAAGGGCTGCGCACTGGCGGTGCTGCGTCACCGTGTGAGGCTGTCGCCAGAGCTGGACATTGAAGGGCTATCGGTGGATCAGGTGCTCAGGCAGATCCTCGATCAGGTTCCGGCGCCCCGCCTTTGAAACAGGTATTGAGGCCGTCGCCCCTGCTACTGAAGTGGCTGGGTGCGCTTGCAGGCGCCGCCGTACTGCTGGGGGTACTCAGTGCGCTGGGCATCGACTATCCAAAGCAGCTCGACACCCTTTATTGGGGCGCATTGCTGGCGCTCGCGAGCGTGAGTGTCTTCGACGGATTTCGCCTGACACGCCAGCCCTCCCCTCGCTTGCATCGTCATCTGCCGGGTAGTTTGGCCCTGAGTCGCTGGAACGAGATACGACTGGACATCGAACACGACGGCGGTGCGGCGCTGGCAGTGCGCGTCATGGATCACCTGCCCTCAGGGCTGGAGTCCGAGAATCTGCCGCAATCCATCGAAGTGCCTCGACGGACAAAGGCCACACTTGGCTATCGGATACGGCCCATCAAGCGAGGCCATTTCACCTTTGAACGTTGCGAACTGGCGCTGCGCAGCGGATTGCGTCTGTGGTCCACCCGACGTCGCCTCGACCTGCCGGGCAGCACCCGCGTTTACCCGGACTTTGCCCGGCTGTACGACGGTCAGTTGCTGGCGGTGGACAACTGGCTGAGCCAGATCGGTGTGCGGCAGTCGCAGCGCCGTGGCCTGGGACTGGAATTCAACCAGCTGCGCGAATTTCGCGAAGGCGACAGCCTGCGGCAGATTGATTGGAAAGCCACTGCCCGCCAGCGCTCACCCATTGCGCGGGAATACCAGGACGAGCGAGACCAGCAGATCGTGTTCATGCTGGACTGCGGACGACGCATGCGCAGCCAGGACGGCGACCTGTCCCATTTCGATCACGCACTCAATGCCTGCCTGCTGCTCGGTTACGTTGCGCTGCGTCAGGGCGATGCCATCGGCCTGATGACCTTTGCCGGTGACAAAGACCGCTATCTGTCGCCGGTCAAGGGGCACGGTCAGTTGAACCTGTTGCTCAATACCGTCTACGACCTGCAGACCACCCAGCGCCCCGCCGACTACAGCGCCGCCGCCCGCCATCTGCTGGCCCGACAGAAGCGGCGCTCGCTGGTGGTTCTGATCACCAACCTGCGCGATGAAGACGACGATGAGCTGCTGTCGGCGGTCAATCAGCTGGGGCGCAGGCATCGTGTGCTGGTTGCAAGCCTGCGCGAGGAAGTGCTCGACAGTCTGCGTCAGGCCCCCGTCGAGACCTATGACGAAGCGCTGAGCTACTGCGGAACGGTGAGTTTTCTGAACGCGCGCACAACGCTGCACGACCGGATGGTCGCGCATGGCATCAACGTGGTGGACGTGCGCCCAGGAGAACTGGGCGCACAATTGGTGACTCGTTATCTTGGCTGGAAGAAAGCGGGAACGCTCTGACCCGCTCTTCCGACTGCTGACCTGTCAGGCCGAAGCCTCGAGGGTCGGGTAGAAACAGAAATACTGCCGCAGAATACGAACCAACTCGAGATAGTCCGTGGACATCTCGGAAAGCTCGAAGCCAGAGTCATAGCAGCCGGGTGTCTCGTCTTCATGACACCACATGCACGTCGCGCTGACGTCGATGGGCTTGAGCCCCTCACTACGGGGCATCTTCACACGCAAATCAAACCTGGCACCGACCAGCAGAGGAATGCTGCTGATCAGCATCAGCCCCTCTTCTGAAACGTTACCCAGACAGCCGAGTGGTCGGTCGGTGTGTCTATTGAAAACCTGAAGATATTCCTGCAATTGGTGTCGTTCGATTTTTCGCTCTTTTAGCATGGCAGGCCGCCTTCAGAGACCAGTGAGCATGGTCACGTAGAACTTTGATCCTGCGGCGTTCAACAATGGCAGTGCCGCAGGAACTCCTTAGGACCAGAGCCTTAGGCTCTTTCATTCCCTTGACAGTCAGCCTAGCGCAAATCTTTGTAACATCCACCCGTATACGACACCAATCACCCGATCGGGTGTAATTATTTTGAGGCAGGAATCGCTCTGGCGGGTTGCGCCGCCGGGTAGTGGCCCAATTGCGCCAGTGTGTCGAGCCGGGCCTTCGCGCGGTACGCATATTCACTGGCTGGATACTGGTTCATCAGAAACTGATAGGTCGATGCCGCATCGACGTAAAGCTTCTGACGCTCCAGGCACTGCCCGCGCAACATCGAGACCTCCGGCTGGACGTAACGCCGCTCGCGACTCTGACGTTCAACCTTGGACAGGTCGAGCATCACGCGATCACAGTCGCCTTCCTGATAAGCACGGTAGGCATGATCCAGATTGGAGTTCATTGCCCAACGGGTGCAACCGCTGACCGCAGCCAGTAATACAACAATCGTTACAATACGCATGGGACTCTCCTGTTCTCTGCCATTTATCGGCTCGACATCCAATTTCTTCAGGCCGATCGAGCACCGGCCGTCAGCCGATTGCCCTGCCTGCCAGCAGCAAGGTAGTGCAAAGGAACAATGACTAAAGAGACAGACAGGAGTAGCCTCTCGCTGCGCTTCAATTAAGGAGTTTGTGCATGACCGTTCGCCGCACCAAAATCGTCGCCACACTTGGCCCTGCCAGCAACTCGCCGGAAGTCATCGAACAACTGATCCTCTCGGGTCTTGACGTTGCTCGTCTGAACTTCTCCCACGGCACCCCGGATGAGCACAAGGCTCGCGCCAAACTGATCCGTGAAATCGCCGCCAGACACGGGCGCTTCGTCGCTCTGCTGGGCGACCTGCAAGGTCCCAAGATCCGTATCGCCAAATTCACCGACAAGCGGATAGAGCTGAAAGTGGGTGACAAGTTCACCTTCTCCACCGCTCACCCGTTGACCAGTGGCAACCAGCAGATCGTGGGTATCGACTACCCGGATCTGGTCAAGGATTGCGGCGTGGGCGACGAGCTGTTGCTCGACGACGGTCGCGTGGTCATGCGCGTCGACACTCAAACCGCTGATGAACTGCACTGCACCGTCCTGATCGGTGGCCCGCTGTCGGACCACAAAGGCATCAACCGTCGCGGCGGTGGCCTGACAGCGCCTGCGCTGACAGAAAAAGACAAGCAGGACATCAAACTCGCTGCGGAAATGGACCTGGACTATCTGGCCGTTTCTTTCCCGCGCGACGCTGCCGACATGGAATACGCTCGCAAGCTGCGTGACGAATCCGGCGGTACTGCCTGGCTGGTCGCCAAGATCGAACGCGCCGAAGCCGTTGCCAACGACGAAGTGCTCGACGAACTGATCCGCGCCAGTGACGCCGTCATGGTTGCCCGTGGCGACCTGGGTGTGGAAATCGGCGACGCCGAACTGGTTGGCGTTCAGAAACGCATCATTCTGCACGCGCGTCGCCACAACAAGGCGGTGATCGTTGCAACGCAGATGATGGAGTCGATGATCTCCAGCCCGATGCCGACCCGCGCTGAAGTGTCCGACGTGGCCAACGCCGTGCTCGACTACACCGACGCCGTCATGCTGTCGGCTGAAAGTGCGGCAGGTTCCTACCCGATCGAAGCGGTCCAGGCCATGGCGCGCATCTGCGTCGGCGCTGAAAAGCACCCGACCGGCAAAACCTCCAGCCACCGCATCGGCCATTCGTTCACCCGTTGTGACGAAAGCATCGCGCTGGCGGCCATGTACACCGCCAACCACTTCCCGGGCGTGAAAGCGATCATTGCACTGACTGAAAGCGGCTACACCCCTCTGATCATGTCGCGCATTCGCTCTTCGGTACCGATCTACGCGTTCTCCCCGCACCGCGGCACTCAGGCTCGCGCAGCGATGTTCCGCGGCGTCTACACCGTACCGTTCGACCCGGCAGCCCTGCCGCCAGGTCAGGTCAGCCAGGCAGCCGTTGACGAGCTGCTCAAGCGCGGTCTGGTCGAGCAAGGCGACTGGGTCATCCTGACCAAGGGCGACAGCTACCACACCATCGGTGGCACCAACGGCATGAAGATCCTGCACGTCGGCGACCCATTGGTCTGACGTCCAGCGCAACACCCAAAAGCCCCGGTTCGCGAGAGCCGGGGCTTTTTTATGGTTTTCAGGACTGGACGATCCATCGTGGGAGGCGGCTTGCCGGCGATGCGGTTTATCAAGCGCCCTATCAGTGGCTGAACTGACGCTATCGCCGGCAAGCCGCCTCCCACAGTCCGGAGTCTGTCAGCGAACCGTGTGTTTACCGCTGGCTGCGCGTCACATCACTCCCGCCGAACGAAAACATCCGCCAGCAACTGATTACGTGGCAAACCGGCCAGGTAAAGCCGCTTGGCAAACACCTCGACACTTTCGGGACTGCCGCACACCAGCGCCATGGCATGTCGCGACAGCATGCGCAGCTCGGCCAGCGCATCCTGAAGCGTTTCCTGAGTGATCAGCTGAACTTGCAGGTTCGGGCAACTGATAGCGAGCGCCTGCAACTCGGCTTTCAGATAATGCCCCTGCTCGTCATGCGCCAGATGAATCAACCGAATCGCGCCCTGATGGTCCTGACGCAGCGCCTCGCGCAGGATTCCCCACAACGGCCCAAGCCCGGTGCCCGCCGCCAACAGCAGCAAAGGCTTGTCCTGCCAGTCCGGGTCGTAACGCAACACCCCGCCGCGCAATTCGCCGAGCCTCACGCCATCGCCCACCTGCAGTTGTCGCGCATGATCGCAAAACGCGCCAGGGCGTCGGCAATCGAGATGAAACTCCAAAAACCCGTCATCACCCGGCAGACTCGCCAGTGAGTAAGGCCGCGCCACGCCCTGCTCCGTCCACAGCACCTGATGCTGCCCCGCGCGATACCGCAGCGGCTTGCCCGGCTCCAGACGCAGCCGCATCACCGTCGGGCTCAGCCAGTCGCAACTCTGCACCGTCGCAGGCAAACCGTCCTGCATCGGGTCGTACACTTCGACGGTCAGGTCCTGAACCACCTTACACTGACACGCCAGCCGCCAACCCTGCTGGCGTTTGTCAGCAGGCAGCGCCAGTGGCAGGGCGTCGAGCGGATCGCCCTTCACGCAGCGCACCAGACACGCATGACAACTGCCCGCCCGGCAACTGTAAGGCACAGACACACCGGCCTGATTCAAGGCGTCGAGCAGATTACTGGCTTCGCTGACCGCCCAACTGCGGTCACCGACGTGCAAATGCGGCATCAAGGCGCCCCGTGCAGAAAATAACGGCGATTGTACAGACTGGCCTGTCGGGCGGGTTATACTGCCGCGCCTTTTTGCGCCCGCTACGGCTACCCTGACAGCTCTGGTTCAAGCCGCAGTCCCCGACTGTCGCCGATAGCGTAATTGAATGTTCCCGTCCTTACAGAGGAGCGCGCCGCATGACCGTGATCAAGCAAGACGACCTGATTCAGAGCGTTGCAGACGCCCTGCAATTCATTTCCTACTACCACCCCGTGGATTTCATCCAGGCCATGCACGAGGCGTATCTGCGTGAAGAGTCGCCTGCCGCCCGCGACTCCATCGCCCAGATCCTGATCAACTCGCGCATGTGCGCGACCGGTCATCGCCCGATCTGCCAGGACACAGGCATCGTCACCGTTTTCGTACGCGTCGGCATGGACGTACGCTGGGACGGCGCCACCATGGGCCTGGACGACATGATCAACGAAGGCGTGCGTCGCGCCTACAACCTGCCTGAAAACGTGCTGCGCGCCTCGATCCTGGCCGACCCGGCCGGTGCTCGCAAGAACACCAAGGACAACACCCCTGCGGTCATTCACTACTCCATCGTCCCGGGCAACACCGTGGAAGTGGACGTGGCGGCCAAGGGCGGCGGTTCGGAAAACAAGTCGAAGATGGCGATGCTCAACCCGTCCGACTCGATCGTAGACTGGGTCCTGAAAACCGTACCGACCATGGGCGCGGGCTGGTGCCCACCGGGCATGCTCGGCATCGGCATCGGTGGCACCGCCGAAAAGGCAGCGGTCATGGCCAAGGAAGTGTTGATGGAATCCATCGACATTCATGAGCTCAAGGCCCGCGGACCGCAGAACCGTCTCGAAGAGATGCGTCTGGAGTTGTTCGAGAAGGTCAACCAACTGGGCATCGGCGCTCAGGGCCTGGGCGGTCTGACCACCGTGCTCGACGTCAAGATCATGGACTACCCGACCCACGCCGCCTCGCTGCCGGTGTGCATGATCCCTAACTGCGCCGCCACCCGTCACGCGCACTTCGTGCTGGACGGCACCGGCCCGGCCTCGCTGGAAGCGCCATCGCTGGACGCCTACCCGGAAATCGTCTGGGAAGCCGGCCCATCGGCCCGCCGCGTCAACCTCGATACCCTGACCCCGGAAGACGTGCAGAGCTGGAAGCCGGGCGAAACCGTCCTGCTCAACGGCAAGATGCTCACCGGCCGCGACGCCGCGCACAAGCGCATGGTCGAGATGCTCAACAAGGGCGAAACCCTGCCGGTCGACCTCAAGGGTCGCTTCATCTACTACGTCGGCCCGGTTGATCCGGTGCGCGAAGAAGTCGTTGGCCCGGCTGGCCCGACCACTGCCACGCGCATGGACAAGTTCACCCGTCAGATCCTCGACCAGACCGGCCTGTTGGGCATGATCGGCAAATCCGAGCGCGGCCCGACCGCCATCGAAGCCATTCGTGACCATAAAGCCGTCTACCTGATGGCCGTCGGCGGCGCCGCCTACCTCGTCGCCCAGGCGATCAAGAAATCCAAAGTCGTTGCCTTTGCCGAACTGGGCATGGAAGCGATCTACGAGTTCGAGGTCAAGGACATGCCGGTGACCGTTGCCGTAGACAGTAATGGCGAGTCCGTCCACATCACCGGCCCCGCGATCTGGCAGAAGAAGATCAGCGACAGTCTGGCGGTGGAAGTGCAGTAAGTCATACGGTGCACAGCAAGACATGAAAAACCCGGCGAAAGCCGGGTTTTTCATTTCATCCTCAAACACTCTGTTGGAACGGTCTATTTCTTTTCACCAAACCGAACCGACCGAATGATTGCATCAACCGTGTCAAAGTCTTGGTAATGGCATACCGTGTCGAAAAGCAACTGAGTGCTCGCGTTATAAATAACAGCCATCAGACAAGTACCGCCTCTGGAGTCGAAACGGTTGTCTTCATCTACAACCCAACAGGTTTGAGTCGCCTGCATTCCACTCCATTCCGGACCTTCAAAGATATCCGCAGGACTTGGCGAGTCCTTGCCACCCGTGCAGTTCCAGGATGTGGGGTGCGGATGGTTCGAAGGCCATCATTGGCCAGTACGCAATAAAACAATGAAGATATGGGCGTCCATAGAGGAAGCCGTTGTAGTCAGTTTTTGATACCTGCAAAACCTCAAAAAGCCTGCACGCTCAATCGCCATAGAAAGTTGAAAAAACACACTGAAAAAATAAGATTTTTGCACACCTTGTAAAGTTAAAAAATCTAGGCAACCAAATGCTTGAATCACCAAAGACATTCAACTCATCTAAACAGCATAACCCGAAAATCAGCTCTGAACTGAAGCCTAACTCATAAAAATATAGGAATCACCTACGCGGGGATAAAACAGCGCATCCACTGCATATAAACCCAAACTCCCTCACACAACAAACCACCGACAAAACTTACAAATTCAATAGCGCAACCTTAGAAGCACTCATAGCACTGACATCAACCTATGCCGCAAACGCGAAGACAATAGGCGCAGCATAAAGGGCAACAGTGACGGCCAGTCGTATAAACAACCAAACTAGCACATGAATTGATTCAAAAACTGTAGGATGTCGGCTAGTTAGCTGAGGCGCAAGAATTCTTGCTATCCTGTCGTCAATCTCTCTGTGATTTTCCGCCTCATCCAAAAGCTCATCATAACGAGCTGACTGCTCTTGGGTTAGCAAAGTATCTTTCGGTATCGATCTATACAACTGGTGAAGACCGAGATAATTTCTGCGCATTTGAATAGCCCGCCCCCTGAAATCGCGATTTGATACAGACAGAGAAACGCCTAGAAGTGCTACAGAAAGAATAGCAGCCATTACATCTGTATCATCACTCAAAGCTTTTGGATTCCTTATCGAAACGACCGCCAAGACCGTACTTAGCATGGCATACCATACTAGAAGAAATTGAGAATGAATATCTAACCATTCAAGACGCTTGTGCGCCTGAATGCGCGCTTTATAGGTAAACCAGACATTATCTTTCACGAAATAAACCTCCTTTTAAAAACCAATAAATCCGAAAAATTACTGAACCTTAAGGCAGCCAACTCTAAAACCACTCATTACTACTATCAAACTTTAAAGTAGTAACATGTTAAAATCAAGAAACAGTTACATATTTGCAACATGCAAATCCAAGTAGAGCAAAGCCACTTATGCTGACATACAAATAGGCCAGGCACAAGTGACTAGAAACTTACAAAGCTAAAACTGAAAAATATTTTTTATATTTTCTGTAATTCCACGCGCCTCAATATGCACTCCTATCTCATCATAGTCATTACCGTACGCCGATGCTGAAAGCCAATTAAGACTGGTAATTACAGCATTATCATCATCCCAAGCTAATATCTTTGAATGGACGTTTGGAAACGCGATTGCTTCAATATTAACATCCGAATCTTTGAACGAGTTAGATATTGAAGAAACATTTCCATCAGTAAACCCTCCACTTGTTCGACCATAAAAAATCCTAGCCTTAACGCCACTAGTTTCATACGCAGATGTAGCTAGAGGCGTGATGATTGGTCTTTGAGCAATATGACTAAACTTATGACTACAGACAAGTATATCAAATTTGGCTTCATCCCTGGCGCGTCGAATCAAATCGTAATGCTCACTCTTGAGTACAAGCTTAACCCGCACTAATCCACCAGAATAAGAATCTTGGTTCGCAATAGGTTTTTTGGCAACTGCATTAGCCAAGGTAGACAACTCCCTGCTGAACAAATTTGAGACTTTTGATATACCTTGAGATAGCGAACTAGAAACACGAAGCATATCAATTGCAAATTTCGTGCTTGATATCTTAACTGACGCTTCAATTAAGTTAAACTTACTATTTAGCCAATTGCATGAACCCAGCAAAACTGTATAGTCGCCCATCGAATCATCGTAAATTATGAATTTTGAATGCGAAGCAGTAGGTTCTAGATGAACATTAATTAGCGTATCCAGCCCTGCTAGCCTAGCTTGCTCCACAAACTCACTGAGGGCATCTCTTGTATCTTGATAGGATTGAAGCTCTTTACCATCATTGGGCTCTACCTGCCCCCAAAGAATATCAACTTTAACAGACCTTTTTGCTAAAGCAAAAAAATCTTCAGCCAATGCTTTCAGATTTAAAGGATTTATGAATGTTGAATGTATTATAAGACGCGTCTTTGCATTTTCGAGTGACGACAAAAAGGCAGCTTTGTGTGCATCAGCGCCAAGAACCATTTCGACTTCACTTTTTTTCAACTCTATAACCGAGAAGCTTTTTTCGATCTTAGATCCGTGAAACGTAAATACTTCTTGTGAAGTATCTGCTTTTTTTCCAAGCAACTCAAGTTCTTCAGACTTTTTATGAGCTGCCATTAATATTTGCTCAGCTAAATCATCAGATAGATTTGGTGGCGCATTTCCAAGTTTATCCGAATCATCCACAGATACTAAACCATACCTCAAGTTATCTCTGCTCATTCGTATATATGTATCATCAATAGCAACAGCCTCTTCTTCTCCATCAGACACACAGTCAAAAATATCCGCATGATGGGCTATTTTATATTGCTTTGAAAATGAAATCTTTGCTGCAAATCCGCCTTTAGTCAGAAGTATTTCGTCTAGCCTCCTGCTATTGTACAACTGAAAAGCCTGTTGCCTGTGTCCAACACGATAGCAACGTGCAGTACAGGGATCAATTATATACTGCCTTATGGATGTAATCGGTTCTTTACCGAGTGGAAGCTGCTCAAGGGTAGCCACAGCCGTTCCGCTTGCAGTAGCGACAAATGAAAAATGCGTGTCGATGTGGGCCAGTTCAAGCCAGCCTGCCTTCATAAGCGGGATAAGCATTTCTATCACTAGACGTTTGGGAAGATTAGAAGCTTTTGAAAGCTGCTGTGCAGATGCTGGTTTTTTCACTATCGCTTGCAATAATAAATGGTCTACCGCACCCCATCTTTGCCCTTTTAAAATTTTAAAGCGTTGTTGCTCATAGTGAAAAGGAACGGCTACAAATATAGTTGACCTACCAGCCATGACATTTACTCCCTTAAAGATTACGCCACAAGATATTAATATATTTTGTGACTTGGAATTAATGTAACCGTTCCAGACTCGATCATGGCATTTAGCTTTGCGACCAACCTAGCAAGAAACGCTGTTTGAGATTTTAAATTAACATCCCCTATATTAACGACTTCATTACTCCCCCAATACTTAAGAAAGGAATAAGAGCCTATTATTATAAGCTTATAGCGCGCCCTACTTAATAATACGTTCATGCGTCGTTCATCCGCAAGAAAACCTAAAGCGCCTCTAATAGTAGGATTACCGTTATTCCTAACCAACGAAACTATAACTACGTCAGCCTCACTTCCTTGAAATGCGTCAACCGTGCTACAGAAATCCGAGTGATCACTTGCAGGCTCAAAAAAGGAAAGATGAGAAAACTCAGGCTTAAGCTTACTTTGCTTATAGATGAAGCGTGAAATCCTACCAACTTGTTCAGAATAAGGAGACAGAATTGCTATTTTACATTTAGAAGATGAGTGTTCGTTAGGCTTTATCTTCTTCAATAAGGCAGTTACGATTTTTCTCTCGTTAAGATTATTCCACCGAGGCAGACTATCTCCAGCTTTCATTTTCTTTGTAGTCTGAACATCGGGTACATCTATCCAAACAATCGAAGAGGAATCACTGAGAGAAGAAGAATCTTCAAAAACAAACGGAAGAATACTATCAGCATGTGTAAAAGATTTTATTTTTTCCTCATCAGTTTTAAGGTCACCTTTATAAAAAACAGTTGAAACAATGTCAGCTATATTAGGATGCATTCGATGCTGAACAGTAAGCATGCTTCCCACCGCACTTCTGCCTTCTTCGGTACCAAACAGCTGCTCATGTAGCCGAGCCTCCCTTACCTCATCCTCAACTAATGTCTGAAACAACATAAAATATTTTGACGCTGCGCGCCCTATATCAGCAATATTTTTTTCTGCACCCTGCAATTCATCAAGAAAAAGTTTGGTTGCCTCGCCTTTGATCTTAGCACTGAAAATACTTTCGCTATCTTGCAGCAATACCTTAAGTCTTTCGGGCGAAGTAAGTATAGATATAATTTCATTAGATCTATAAGGTGGTAACTGCTTATGATCGCCAATCATCAATCTACGATGTGACAGCAGTAACGGACTAGCCAATTCCAAACCTGTAACTTTTCCTGTTTCTTCCATTATCGTCCAATCAAATTGAGCTCTATCTTTTATCATACGCTCAACTTGTTCTGAATTTGTGGTAGAGAACACTATATTCGCAGCACGGAGAAGTTGATTTATCAAAGGATATCTTTTATGTGCTTGTCCGCTTATCAAAAGTCGAGCATCGTTCTTAATAGAATCCGAATTTGAATTCAAGAAAAGTTCGCTATTAACAAATCCCTGTATATATTTTTTTGCTTTTTCGTCAGCATCGATTAGGGAGGTTTCATCATTCTTATCTTGTTTACTGCATCTTATTATCAGTAAATCGTCCAAATTGTCGCATTCTTTTAAGTGATTGCATACCTCATGGAACAGATGCTGGACAGTCGAATGACTTTGCGCAGTTAATAATATTCGACTATCGCTTTCCTGATCAAAAAAATACCTCACAAGGGTTGAAACCAAAAATGTTTTACCTACACCAGGCGGACCTTGAACTAATGATAGCGGATGAGTAGATATTATCCTTTCAAAAGATTTCTTTTTTGAATTATCTAGCCTTGCCGTGTGGTTTTCAATGCCCAATGGTAGCGCAAACGTGTTCGAATATTTCTGTGGTGATATTAAGACATTAAGAAGCTCCGTGTGCGATGTTAGAGTATCTAACGCTTTTGAGCGACGGGTTAACTGCCTTATAGTACCTTGAAGAGAGTTTGGCGCTATAAAATAATTATAATTATTAGGCGGCGGCATTTTGGTGAGAAAGTTATAAGTTAGCTGGCCATCAGCTGTAACATGATAATTTTGATAGTCCAAGATTATTTCTTCATCCTCTTTTCCAAATCCATTGCCACTCACCAAACTCCAAACTAGAGTTTCATACTCTCCTTCATCCTTCTTTAATATCTTTTCTAGTCTTACCGCGGGAGGATCGATACCTAACATCTTAGCTAGCCGCTCGGACTCATCTGAGTTTTTACTAGACATTTGAACCTTATAACTATCACCCTCAACCTCTGAACTTATTACTTCCACAGGAAATATTTCAGACCTAGCATACGCAACTTCTGTTAAGTGACAAGCTATAAAGCTATCGATAAGCCTCTGCTGATCATCTGTCCGAGTCGTGTCACCCGTTTCCAACTTGCTAAACAACGAGACCCATGAATTTTCTTCTGAACTTCCTGATAAACCTTTTTGAATATTGAAGGCGTCTGCTATCGTTATGACAGATACTTTTACAGACGCTATTGAAATAGTTTTTGAATTCTTCATCAAGTGCAGAGGGGGTTCGACATAAGCACGCTCGCAAACAGCAATATCCCAAGTGCTTTCATCTGAGTTTTTATCGGGGCTAAACTTATCGAGTTGATAAATCAACTCATTCCCCTTCAATAGATAAACCGGATCTACTTTATCAGGCAAAATTGTTTTCAATAGCGTCGCCGAATCTGCGATATCTTTTTCAACAAATTTTTTCAGCTCTATTGTGTTTGTTTTATCTAGCATTACCCCATATTTTTGCTTATAGATATCCTGAATTCTTGACGTTACGCTATTAGAAAAAAGCTTCAGCTCGGGATTACTTGAAACCTTAATGGCAAGATTGAATGGTATCGCTGTTTTTGACGTCCCTCTATCTAAAGCATCTACAATCTCCAAAATGGCTTTTTTTGTAAACGCACCATCTATGCTTTCATAACTTGAACTCGACCTGAAAGGTATCGCCCCCACCAACTTCCTTAAAAAAATTACTTCGATAAGCATGAGTCCTGAAACAGCCGAGATATCTTTAATAGATGCGGAGATATCGTCAAGAAATTTTAGATCCAAATTAAGTATTTCAGATATTAAAACGCCTAAATCCTTCCAATCATTGGCAAACGAGTAATTGAAAGGAACGCTCGTGAAAGCCGCCTTACCAGGCATTGAGTTAGTAAGAGTAGTGACTCGCATCGACCACTCAAAACCGGTAAGCTGAAAATCCCTACATCCATCATGCTGATTATTCGTTGCTAATATGGAGTCCGCACTTAATTGTCGATGCAACAATCCTTGATTATGCAACATGTCAATAGCGGATGAAATCCTAATAATATTTTTCCAGAAATGCGCACGCTGACTTGGCTTCTTTAAATTCTTTATCCAAAATGGCTTTCTTGTTAATACTCTTGAACTCATAAGAAAAGATAGTGGCAACCGCTCTTGAGTATCTAATACTAAGTAGAATCCCTCGGCATCTTTACATGACTCAACTAAAGTCGCTATAAGATCATCAGCACCAGGAAAGCCGTTTAGCCTATGCAATTGGCGAAGCTCATGTAACCAAATTGCCTCGACTTCTTCATCGCAGATTTCGGGGGATCTCGGCCAGTGTTTTATAATAAAAAGGTCGCCCTCTTTTTCCGCATTGTAAATAATCGGTCGTCCCGATGAATCACCACACGTAGATGAAGAGACCTCGCTGAGGTTGTAATTTTCCAAAAATTTTTTTTCTACACTGTCCATGTTCAATTCCGTTGAGTGGGGTGCTGACATAACGTACCAGACTCTACGTTTTTTTTGGAGGCGGAGTGCCATCATCAAAAAGAAATTAGAGCCAATCACCATCGTTTTCACATGGAAAATTGCGAGCTACTCGCGAAAGGACTTACGATCTCGGCCTAATTTTTGCGCATGTATCTCGCCCATGGACAGTAGCGATCCCTTTCCGCCGTCCACATTGCCACATAAGGCCCCTCGTCTTTTCTCTAGAACCAAGGTAAAGAGGTCCAGCCCCCAATAGCAGGATGCCTCTCTATCCGTTGAGTGAAATTTCCGAGAGAATCCCAACCCCTTGCGCCTGCTTACTCCGGTCTCTAGGCTTGCCCGGTCGCTGCAAATTCAGCGATCAGGTTTGGTAGACCTGAGCTAGCCCGGCGCAATGCGCCACCTCTGTGAGGCGCTTTTTTACGGCCTGCATTTATGGTGGCCGTGCGCTCGGCGTCTTCGGACGCACCGGTTCGCCTGGCTGCCGGTCTACCAACTTGCGCACGGCCGCCACCCCAATCGTTTGGTAGCGACGGGTGACTGCTCCTTAAACAAGCGAGGATAAAGACAGATGCTACAAAAACTCATCCCCGATCCACCAAACGCGCTCTACACCATCAACCAATCCGTCACCCAGGAAGAAGCGCTCAACTACGCCTCGGACCTGTTGCGCTGCATCATCACCACCGCTTACGAGTCAGGCGATAACGCCGAGGGCACGAGCCGGGATCTGGTGTTTGCTGTGTTGCACATGGCGGAGCTGGCCAAGGCCATGGTGGATCGCTCGCTCGACAGTATTGTCCAGCCAGCTTGATACGCACTCGGGGGCCGTTGCCGGCCCCTTCCCTTCAGTTGCGCTGATCCAACAGGTTGACCACCAGCCGGTCGATCCAGCCCCAAAGACGCTGTTTGACGCGTCGCCACAGTGGCCGGGCTTTCCAGTCGGCCAGGGTGGTTTCGGCGCTCAGGGCGAAGTCTTTTTCGAAGCTGGCGACCACGTCTTTCGTCAGCGTCGGGTCGAGGGCTTCGACGTTGGCTTCGAGGTTGAAGCGCAGGTTCCAGTGGTCGAAGTTGCACGAGCCGATGCTGACCCAGTCATCGATCAGGACCATTTTCAGGTGCAGGAAGCACGGCTGGTATTCGAAGATTTTCACGCCTGCGCGTAACAGGCGCGGGTAATAACGATGGCCTGCGTAGCGCACGGACGGGTGATCGGTGCGTGGTCCGGTGAGCAGCAAACGCACATCGACGCCACGCGCTGCGGCTCTGCGCAGGGAGCGGCGGACTTTCCAGGTGGGCAGGAAGTACGGCGTCGCCAACCAGATGCGTTTCTGGCCGGTGTTCAGGGCGCGCACCAGCGATTGCAGGATGTCGCGGTGTTGACGTGAGTCGGCGTAGGCCACGCGGCCCAGCCCTTCTCCGGAGACCGGAGCGTTGGGCAGGTGCGTAAGGCCAAAGTTCTCTTTCGGTCGCCAGGCGGTGCGGCGCGGGTTGACGTGAAACTGTCGGTTGAACAGCGCTTGCCAGTCCATCACCAGCGGGCCGGTGATTTCCACCATCACCTCGTGCCACTGGCTCACGTCCTTGTCCGGTTCCCAGAATTCATCGGTCACGCCGGTGCCGCCGACCACGGCCAGGGCCTTGTCCACCACCAGTATCTTGCGATGGTCGCGGTAGAAGTTGCGCAGACCGCGGCGCCAATGAATCGCGTTGTAGAAGCGCAGGATCACACCGGCATCGGTCAGTTGTTTGCGCAGGCCAGCGTTGAAGGCTTTGGAGCCAAAGTCGTCGAACAGGCAGCGCACGATGACGCCGCGCCGGGCGGCGTCTACCAGTGCCCGCACCATTGCGTCAGCACAGGCGCCTGCCTCGACCAGATACAGTTCCAGATCGACCTGCTGCTCTGCGCGGTCGATGGCGGCAATCATGCGCGGGAAGAACGCAGGGCCGTCGATGAGCAGTTTGAACTGGTTGTTTTCACGCCACGGAAAGATCGCACTGCTCATGTCAGCGCGCCGTGAAAATCAGGACGGCGCCAACGGGCACCGACAGGCTGATCGCCGACAGACTTGCGTGAGTGCGCAATGCGTTGAAATCCGGCACCAGATCGAAGTCCTGAGCGTGAACCACCAAAGGCTCGAGCGTCACCACCTGAAAGCGTCGATCATCCAGACGCGTGGCCAGCAATTCGGCGTTGTAGGTGTGGGTCTTGCCACGCAGGCTGACCGACAGCGGCAGGCGCAACTCCAGCTGCGCGCCGGGCGCCAGGGCGTTGATGGGGCGCATGTCGAGTCGGGCGTTGATTCTGGCAGCGGGAAACAGGCCTATCTGAAACACTTGATCACGCAGTCGCTCGTCACGCTGGGCGATGCCGGTACTGACCGATTCCAGTTCGACTTCCACCTCGGCCAGCCCCTTGTCATCAACCTTGCCGTGCAGTACCAGAAAGCGATGCACTTCGGCGATGTCGGCGTTTTTGGTGGAGGTGAACGACAGGCGTGATGACTCGTTATCCAGATACCAACTGGCGTGGGCAGGAAGCGCCGCTGTGGCCAGAAGGGCCAACAGCAGGCGAGGCAGGTTGAGCATGCAGACTCCGGGCGGGCAATTGAGAAGCACCTTATCCGCCTGTCAGACCGCTGGCAAACCGCTCCGTTCGTCCAGCGTCTGTTATGGCGATTCCGGCAACAGGCGACAACCTTCCAGCGGCCCTTGCCAGGCGGCGATGCTGACACGTCCAAGACCGCTGGCGATCACGCGTTTCTGCTGGGGTTCATCGATCAGCGTGCTGGGCACGTACTGTTTGACGTACGCGCGGCAGTACTCCTCGGGATTGTTCACCACGTAGCGGCACGAGCAGTATTCCTTGGCGGTGTACGCGCTGATGATGGTCGGAAACGCCTGCAGGGCGACGCGGTACTGGAAGATCAGCACAGCCAGCGCCGCGAGCAGCAACAGCAGCAGACTGGTGAAGGGACGACGCAGGATGAACGCTCGACGATTACTCATTGTCCGTTCTCCTTGCCGAACGCTGCCTGGATGCGTTTGAGCATCTGGTCGTGATCGTAGCTGCTGTCGCGGTCATCGGCGTAGCGCACGATCACCAGTTTCTGGCTGGGGATCACGTAGAGCGCCTGCCCCCAATGGCCGAGCGCGGCGAAGGTATCAGCGGGCGCATCGGGCCAAGGGCCGCTGCCTCCGTCGGCCGTGCGGTTGAGCCACCACTGTCCGCCGGGCACTTCGACCTTGGCCTGAATCTGCTCACCCTTGAAGGGCGTCAGTACAAAGTCCATCCATGCCTTGTTGAGCAATGGTTTGTCCTGCCACTGCCCGCCACGCTGCATCAGCAGGCCGACGCGTGCCAGATCCCGGGCGGTCATGTAGGCGTAGGACGAGCCTACGAAGGTACCGCTGGCGTCGGTTTCCCAGACAGCGCTGCGAATGCCGAGCGGCTCGAACAGTGCGGTCCAGGGATAGCTTGGGTAGGCCTCGGCACCGACCATGCCTTTCAAGGCGGCTGCCAGCACCGTGCTGTCGCCGCTGGAATACAGGTAGCGCGTGCCCGGTGTCGTGGCGGCCTTGTGGCTGGCGGTGAAGCGGGCCATGTCGTCGCGACCGCGGGTGTACAGCATCGCGACGACGGAGGAGTTGAGCGGCGCGTATTCGTAATCTTCCTGCCAGTCCAGACCGGACGCCCAGTGCATCAGGTCTTGAACGGTGATGTCGGGATGAGCGCCGAAGGGCTTGTAGAACTTCGCCACCGGGTCTGCCAGTTGAAAGCGCCCTTCCCCGAATGCCACGCCCAGAACAGTCGCGAGGATGCTTTTGCTGACCGACCAGGTCAGGTGCGGGGTTTCTGCGTTGGTCACACCGACGTAGCGCTCATAGACGATCTCGCCGTCGCGGATCACCAGCAACGCATCGGTGCGCACGCCTGTGCGGTTGGCTTCGTCGCGGGTCGGGAAGGCGTAGGTTTCCAGTGCATCGAGTGCGGCGCTGCGGGGGGCCGGTCGGGAAGACCATTGCTCGCCGGGCCAGGTTTCGGCCTGTGCATTCAATGCGTTTGCACCCAGGACTACCAACAGAAACAAGCGAGCCAACCGAGACAGCATGACGAGTCCTCGCAAAATGATCCGGGCACAGTAGCAGGGGTTTATGACAGGCGTGCGGCTGAATGCCTGATCGTGCCCATGCACCCGAGTCTTGCTGCAACCACGGACTACTGTGGGAGGCGGCTTGCCGGCGATGCTTTTTCTGGAGCGACCGATCAGTGACTGAACTGACGCCATCGCCGGCAAGCCGCCTCCCACGGGGTTTGTGTTTATCCAGGAGATTTGCGTAGAAGGATGAATCCTCCGTATGGCATGCAGCCCGTGACGCTCTGTGTCACTTCAACAGCAGACGCAGAGCGTGAAGGATCACGCGCGCTGCGGCCGTCACACAACCATCACCAAAGCTTCATGGGCATGACACGGCATCTCCCTAGCCTGCAACTACAGCAAAGCGCTTGGACAATTCAGTCGACCGGCCATTTCGTAAGGCTGGCTCATGGAGATTCGTATGACCCAGATCGCACGCATTCGTGAAAACACTTCTGAACGCCGTCTTCAGGCCGAGCGCCTGACGGGAGCGCGAGCCTTGCAGGAAGCACAGGCCTTGCGTTTCAGCGTGTTCAGCGAGGAGTTCAACGCCCGCCTCAACGGTGCCGAACAAGGTCTGGATATCGACGACTACGACGTGCATTGCTCGCACATCGGCGTACGTGATCTGAACACTGGGCGACTGGTGGCGACCACACGATTGCTCGATCACAAGGCGGCCACGACACTGGGCCGCTTCTACAGTGAAGAGGAATTCAGTCTGCACGGGCTGGTTCATCTGCAAGGCCCGATTCTGGAGCTGGGCCGCACCTGCGTGGACCCGGCCTACCGCAACGGCGGCACCATTGCGGTGTTGTGGAGCGAGCTGGCTGAAGTGCTGAATGAAGGCGGCTACAGCTACCTGATGGGTTGCGCAAGTATCCCGATGCAGGACGGCGGCATTCAGGCCCACGCGATCATGCAGCGCCTGCGTGAACGCTACCTGTGCAACGAGCACCTGCGCGCCGAGCCGAAGAACCCGCTGCCCGCGCTCGATATTCCGAGCAACGTGATCTGCGAGATGCCACCGCTGCTCAAGGCTTACATGCGCCTGGGTGCAAAAATCTGCGGCGAGCCGTGCTGGGACGAAGACTTCCAGGTCGCCGACGTGTTCATCCTGCTCAAGCGCGACGACCTGTGCCCACGCTACGCCCGTCACTTCAAGGCGGCGGTGTAATGAGCCGGGTACGCGGCTATGTCCGCGTGGTCAGAGTGCTGTTGGTGGTTGCGCTGGGGCTGACAATTGCTGGCGCTTTTGCCGTACTGGAGCGCTTGAAAGTCGGCAGCTCCATGGAGCGCCGTCAGCGCTGGAGCCGCTGGTTCATGGCACGCCTGACCCATGCCCTGCCGTTTCGCGTGACTGTCACAGGCGAGCTGCCGCGCAAGCCGATGCTGTGGGTCAGCAATCATGTGTCCTGGACTGATATTGCACTGCTGGGCATGCTTGCCCCGTTGTCGTTTCTGTCCAAGGCCGAAGTGCGGACATGGCCGGTTGCAGGTTGGCTGGCGCTGAAAGCCGGCACGCTGTTCATTCGTCGCGGTTCGGGTGACAGTCGCCTGATCCAGAAGCAGATGAGCAGCCACCTGCAGCAGGGTAATGCGCTGCTGATCTTCCCGGAAGGCACGACCACTGACGGCAAGAGCCTGCGCACTTTCCATGGTCGTTTGCTGTCCAGCGCCATCGAAGCGGGCGTGGCGATTCAGCCAGTCGCGATTGCCTATTCCCGTGACGGCAAGCCCGACCCGATTGCGCCGTTCATTGGTGACGATGACCTGCTGTCGCACCTGCGCCGCCTGTTCGCCAACGAACAGAGCGATGTGCATATTCACTTGCTCGCGCCTATCCAGACCGCCGATCAGGAACGCGCCGCTCTGGCCTACAAGGCACAACAGGCGGTTCAGGTCGCGCTGTTCGGCGAAAGTGCTCAGCCGAGCGAAGTGGTCTCGCGCCCTGCCAGGGCTGCCTGAGCGAAGTCCTGCAACTGCGGATAGAACTCAGCGAAGTCCGCACTGAGGGGTTGGTAAAGCGCCTGCAGCTCCTGCATGCCGCCTGCCAGCCCTTCCGGCCTTGAAAGACGCCGGGAAATCCCGCCCAACACCTGCTCCAACACGCCGAACTCCCGATACGATCCCAGCCAGTCCTGCGCCGCCATGCGCGGTGCGATCAACGCCAGCCGCTCCGGCAGTTGCGGCTCGGCAGCCAGTACGCCGTAAACCTTGCGCGTGAAGACCTCCAGCGGCAGATCGGCATAGCGATGCCAGTCACGCGCCAGGCAGTGGTCGAAAAACACGTCGAGCATGATGCCTGCATAGCGACGCCGCTGGGCCGGAAAGCGGGCGATGGACGCCTTGATCAACGGATGGTTGTCAGTGAATGCGTCGATGCTGCGATGCAGCTGGATAGCTGCTTCAAGCTCCGCAGGAAAACGCCCCGGCAGCGGGCCTTTGACAAAGTCGCCGTACAGGCTGCCGAGCAATTGGGCGGGTCGATGACCGCCAAGATGGAGATGCGCCAGATAATTCATGAGGCAAGCGTACGCCGCTTTTCAGGCTCAGGTCTATATATCGATATAACCCGATATACCGATTCTTGATGAGCTAAGTCCAAAATCATATTTGTATATCGCGAAATACAGATATAAGGTTCGCTCCATCGCGATATATCGCTACACCGCCTGTGAGAACGACATGCCCATCGACCTCGACGACATCATCAAAGCGCTGGCCCATCCGGTCCGCCGAGAGATCCTGACCTGGCTCAAGGACCCGCGCGCCACGTTTCCCTCTCAGGAACACTCGATCGAGCACGGCGTCTGCGCCGGGCAGATCGATCAACGTGCCGGGCTTTCCCAGTCCACCGTTTCTGCGCATCTGGCGACCCTGCAGCGGGCCGGTCTGATCAGCAGCAAGAAGGTCGGCCAGTGGCATTTCTTCAGGCGCAATGAAGAGACCATCCAGGCGTTCGTAGAGGCTCTGGTGCAAGAGCTGAACAACCCGGCCTGACCCATCCACTTTTTCAAGGAGACGCCCCCGTGCCTCTTTCGCTATTCATTCTGGCCTTGAGCGCCTTCGCCATCGGCACCACCGAGTTCGTCATCATGGGCCTGCTGCCCGATGTCGCTGCGGATTTGGGTGTGTCGATTCCCGGTGCCGGCTGGCTGGTGACCGGTTACGCGCTGGGCGTCGCCATCGGTGCACCGTTCATGGCGATGGCCACAGCCAGGCTGCCACGCAAGGCCGCACTGGTCACGCTGATGGGCATTTTCATCGTCGGCAATCTGCTTTGCGCGCTGGCCAGCGACTATGACGTGCTGATGTTTGCACGCGTCGTGACGGCGCTGTGTCATGGCGCGTTCTTCGGCATCGGCTCGGTGGTCGCTGCTGGTCTGGTGCCCGCCAACCGTCGCGCCTCTGCCGTGGCCCTGATGTTCACCGGTCTGACGCTGGCCAATGTGCTGGGCGTGCCGCTGGGCACCGCATTGGGTCAATACGCAGGCTGGCGCTCGACCTTCTGGGCTGTGACGGTCATCGGCGTGATTGCCTTGATCGGCCTGATCCGCTTTCTGCCCACCAATCGTGACGAAGAGAAGCTCGACATGCGCGCCGAACTGGCCGCCCTCAAGGGTGCCGGGATCTGGTTGTCGCTGACCATGACCGCCTTGTTTTCGGCGTCGATGTTTGCACTGTTCACCTACGTGGCACCGCTGCTGGGTGATGTGACCGGCGTGTCCCCTCAGGGCGTGACCTGGACGCTGCTGCTGATCGGCCTGGGCCTGACCGTCGGCAACGTGATCGGCGGCAGGATGGCCGACCGCAAGGTGTCGTCAACGCTGATTGCCGTGTTCATTTCCATGGCCGTGATTTCCACCGCGCTGAGCTGGACCAGCGCTGCGTTGATCCCGACTGAAATCACTCTGTTCCTTTGGGCCGTTGCCGCCTTTGCTGCTGTGCCTGCGTTGCAGATCAACGTGGTGACCTTCGGCAAGGCCGCACCCAATCTGGTGTCCACCCTGAACATCGGCGCGTTCAACGTCGGCAACGCACTGGGTGCCTGGATCGGCGGCAGCGTCATTGCCCATGGCCTGGGCCTGACCCGCGTGCCGTTGGCCGCCGCAGCCCTGGCCGTGCTCGCGCTGCTCATCACCCTGATTACTTTCCGTCAGACCGGCAACCCCGATCTGGCCCCGGCAACTCATTGATCAATTAAGAGGATTCGACACATGACGACTATCTTTGACCCGATCACGATTGGCGATCTGCAACTGCCAAACCGCATCATCATGGCGCCGCTGACCCGCTGCCGCGCCGACGAAGGCCGTGTGCCCAACGCGTTGATGGCTGAGTATTACGTGCAGCGCGCATCGGCCGGCCTGATCATCAGCGAAGCCACCTCCGTGACGCCGATGGGCGTCGGCTATCCAGACACCCCCGGTATCTGGTCCAACGATCAGGTGCGCGGCTGGAGCAACATTACCAAGGCCGTGCACGGCGCAGGCGGGCGTATTGTCCTGCAACTCTGGCACGTGGGCCGTATCTCTCACCCGCAGTACCTGAACGGTGAAGCGCCGGTTGCGCCGAGCGCCGTCCAGCCTGAAGGCCATGTGAGTCTGGTGCGCCCTATCACGTCGTACCCGACGCCACGTGCGCTGGAGCTGGCGGAAATCGGTGACATCGTCGACGCCTACCGTGTCGGCGCGGAAAACGCCAAGGCCGCAGGTTTTGACGGTGTGGAAATTCACGGCGCCAACGGTTACCTGCTCGACCAGTTCCTGCAGACCAGCACCAACCAGCGCACCGACCAGTACGGTGGCTCGCTGGAAAACCGTGCCCGCCTGCTGCTGGAAGTGACGGACGCTGCCATCGACGTCTGGGGCGCTGGCCGTGTCGGCGTACACCTTTCGCCTCGCGCCGACCTGCATGACATGGGCGACGATAACCTGGCCGAAACCTTCAGCTATATCGCCAAAGAGCTGGGCAAGCGCGGGATTGCATTCATCTGTGCACGCGAGCGTGATGCCAGTGACAGCCTCGGCCCACAGTTGAAGAAAGACTTCGGCGGCGTGTACATCGCCAACGAGAAGTTCACCAAGGACAGCGCCAATGCCTGGTTGGCAGAAGGCAAGGCCGACGCAGTGGCCTGGGGCGTTCCTTATATTGCCAACCCGGACCTGCCGGAGCGTCTGGCCAGCGATGCGCCGTTGAATGAAGCGCACCCTGAGACCTTCTACGCCAAGGGCCCGGTCGGTTACATCGACTACCCGCGCCTGTAATCAGCGCTTGGCAGCACAGGAACCCTGGCGTGTGAGCGTCAGGGTTTTTTATTGCCCCGGGAAACGGATCCGGTCACTTGGAAGCGGCAGGCTCCGTGACACCAATCACAGTGCCGTCTGCGTCAGTGACGGTGCCATCCACATGTTTCCAGCGACCGTCGGGGTAATTGACCGAGCCATCGGCAAACACCCAGGTGCCGTCCTTGTGCAGAACGCTGCCATCCGGGTGTTCGGTGCTGCCGTCGGCGTGCACCGTCGTACCGTCGATGCTCTGAACGGTGCCGTCGGGACGAGTGACGGTTTGGGTTTTGGTGTCAGCAACGCTGCCGTCAGGGTGAGTAACGGTGCCGTCCGGGTTGAACACGCTGTTGAGCGGATGAACCAGCTGCAGGACGCCGGTCGCGGTGTTGACGATGCTCAGCAGCTTTTCCAGCCGCGAAGGTGGCGCAGGGTCGGCAGGCATCTTCATTTCAACGGGTGGTTTTTCGGTCGGCTTTACGGGTGGCTTGATCGGCGCTTTGACCGGTGGCTTCACTGGCGGTTTGACCGGAGGTTTGACTGGCGGCTTTACAGGCGGCTCGACCGGGGGTTTGACCGGCGGCTTCACGGGTGGCTTGACCGGAGGTTTGACTGGCGGCTTCACAGGTGGCTTGGCCGGCGGCTTGACCATGGGTTCGCCGGGCGTTACTGCCGGTTCGGCGCTGTGTGTTGCGGAAGAGGTGACTACAGGC
Organism: Pseudomonas viridiflava; assembly: GCF_900184295.1. Lineage (NCBI taxonomy): Bacteria > Pseudomonadati > Pseudomonadota > Gammaproteobacteria > Pseudomonadales > Pseudomonadaceae > Pseudomonas > Pseudomonas viridiflava. The sequence continues at coordinate 1,226,648 of NZ_LT855380.1, read as the reverse complement.
TCATCGAGCGCCTCATTGGCCGCTATCGTGACGGGGCGTGTCGTATTGATTCCTTTCATTGCGAAAACTCCATGTAATAAATAGAGACGCAAGGGTAAAGGGGCGTCTTGCTGGCGATTCCATATTTATTTAGGGAGCAGGATTTTTTGTACGGAAGAAGAAAAACGCCACCGACCGCCCATACGGCGGCCGGTGGCGCATGGCTTCAACGACGGGCGTTGAGCTGTTGTGACAGGTTCTGGATCTGGCTGGTCAGGGTATTGATGTTGCGCGTCACCTGAGCACGAAACGCATCGAACTCGGCGGTATTGCCAGCAGCCGCAGGGGCCGGACGATTCTCCTGCTCGCTCTTGAGCACGATCAGGTCCTGTTCGAGCCGCTCGACGGCGGCGGAAGGATTGCCCTGTTTCTTCAAGGTCGCGACATCGGCGGCCAGACTCTTGAGCTGAGTGTCCAGCTTGCCCTGATCCGCCTGCGCGGTTTTCAGGTCAGGCAAGGCGGCCTTAAGCGCGGTCAGCTCGGTGACCACGCCCTTGAGCTGTTCCTGCAGCTGAGCGTTTTCGGTCTGCTGCTGGGTGGTTTGCGCAGCCATCTGTTCCAATCGCTTGTCGAGGCTGCTTTGCTGGCCCTCAACGCCTTCGCGCTGCTTGTCCTGATCTTCCAGTTGCGCTTCCAGCAGCTTGATCCGCTGCTTGAGCGCTTCGCCGTCGCTGGAAAGCGATTCTGTCGCCACGACCTTGCCGGAAATATCCTGCAGGCGCCCCGCCGCTTCTTCACTGATGCGCGCAAAACTTTCCTGCGTCGCGACCAGTTGCTGTTCCATCAGCGAAACCTGCTGAAAACTCCACCAGCCCAGGCCGCAGAAGGCAATGAACAACGCGCCGACCAACGCCCAGAGTGGACCGATGCTCGGCCCTTTGACCTTGACCACTGGCGTTGTGCGCGAGTAGACCGTCGTGCGCTCGCGTGCGCCTTTTTCCGGCACGAAATCATCATCGTCGTCCTTGGCGCTGAGGCTTGGGACGTCATCGATGTCGTCATATGGATCGTTACGCATGAGCAACCCTTCAAGAAGCTGTTGAAACCAAAGCTGGCGAGTATACCAAGGGCACTTGATGATATTTCAATGTGCCACTACCGACTCAGCTCGATTGTTGGGCTTTCCACCAGCCGCAGAACTCGTCCAGCGCAGCCCAGAGACTGACACGTGGCTGATAGTCCAGATAATGCATGGCACGGCTGATATCAAGCGTGAAGTCCTTGTTCATGACCTGCATTCCAAGACGCGACAGCGTGGGTTCAGGTCGCCCCGGCCACAGCATGCAGGCCCCTTCATTGATCGCGGCAGCGGTATAAGCCAGTCCGTATGAACGATAACGGGTGACCTGAGGCAACTGCATCTGCCGCATCACGTAATTGATGGCATCCCACAACGGCACCGGCGCGCCGTTGCTGATGTTGTAGGCCTTGCCCAGCGCAGAACCGGTGGCCAGCAGACTGCTTAACATGGCCTCGTTAAGATTCTGCATGCTGGTGAAGTCCACCTTGTTCAAACCGTTGCCGACGATGGACAGGCGCTTCTTCTGTTGCATGCGCAGCAGGCGCGGAAAAATGCTGTTGTCGCCCGCCCCTGTGACAAAGCGGGGCCGCAGCGCGATGACTTCCAGCCCGAACTCCTGCGCGCCGAATACTTTCTGCTCGGCCAGGTACTTGCTCGCGGCGTAATGGTTGTGGAAACGCTTGGAGACCTGCTCTTCCTTGATGCCCTGGCGCGAATGACCGTCGAAATAGATCGAAGGCGACGAAAGATGGACCAGTCTCGGCACCCTTTGTTTCAGGCAGCCTTCGACAATGTTTTCGGTGACTTGCACGTTGCCCAGCATGAAATCCTGACGCCGCCCCCACACACCGACAGAACCTGCGCAGTGCACCACGGCGTCCACGTCATCGCACAACGCCCGGACCAGTTGCGGGTCGGTCAGGTCGCCCTGCACGAACTCGGCACCCCGTCTGACCAGATGTTCGACGCCTTCGGCTCGGCGACCATTGATCCGCACGCTCATGCCCTGCTCCAGGGCGAAACGCGCAAAGCGTCCACCGATGAAGCCGCTTGCGCCGGTAACCAGAATCTTCATTTACCGCTCCATTGACGCGTCTGCGGGACAGGACAAACCCTACCCGCATTGTTTTCATATATGAACGTGTTGACGCTCACTGGCCGCCAGGCGGCACCAGCCAGCGACCCGACTTTTGTGCCAGATGCTCGGTCAGGCGGTTCAGCAACTGGCCGCCGTTGCGCCAGTGATGCCAGTAAAGCGGCACATCGATGTAGCGGGCGGGCAGCAGTTCGCGCAATGCGCCACTGCGTATTTGCTCGCTGACCTGCAATTCAGGTACCAGCCCCCAGCCAAGTCCGGCCTCGATCATGCGCATGAAGCCTTCGGATGAAGGGCACAGATGATGCTTGAAACCGCCCTCGACCCCAAGCAAAGCCAGATAGCGGTGCTGCAGAAAGTCATCGGGGCCGAACACCAGCGCCGCCGAGCGCGCCAGTTTCTCAGGACTTACGCCATCGGCAAAATGCCGGTCGATGAACGAGGGGGACGCCAGGGCACGATAGCGCATGGCCCCCAGCAACTGACTGCGTGCGCCGGCCACTGGCCGTTCGCTGCCACACAGACACGCTGCCACCTCGCCTGCACGCATACGCTTGAGTCCGACGTCCTGATCCTCGACCACCATGTCCAGCAGCAGATGATGCTCGGCGCAGAAATCCCCGACCGCCTGCGCCCACCACGTGGCAAGGCTGTCGGCGTTCAGGGCGATACGCAGTCGCTCCGGCATGCCTTCCTCGTCAAGCGCGGGCACCTGGCTCTGCAGGTCACGCTCCAGAAGCCGAACCTGTTGCACATGATTGAGCAATCGCCGCCCGATGTCGGTCGGGCTCGGCGGTGTGGCCCGGATCAGCACCGGCTGACCAATGCGCGCCTCCAGCAGTTTGATGCGCTGGGACACCGCCGACTGGGACAAACCCAATACCTGGGCGGCGCGTTCAAATCCGGCCTGCTCGATGACGGCAGCGAGCGCCGATAGCAGTTTGTAGTCAAACATCAGTTTTCCTAATGAGTGATCAGGATTATTGGTTTTCCTTATACCGCTTCGGACGCCAGAATCGCCACCTGAACTGACTGCCGGAGCGCATCTGATGTGGCAAAGCTATTTAAACGGTCTGCTGGTGGCTGCGGGCCTGATCATGGCCATCGGCACGCAGAACGCGTTCGTTCTGGCGCAAGGGCTGCGTCGTGAGCACCATGTTCCGGTGGCATTGGTGTGCATTGTCTGCGACGCGCTGCTGATTGCTGCCGGGGTGTTCGGTCTGGCGAACGTTCTGGCGCAGAACCCTACCCTGCTGGCCGTTGCGCGTTGGGGTGGCGTGGCATTCCTGAGCTGGTATGGCCTGCAGGCTCTGCGTCGCGCCTGTTCATCACAGGGCCTGGAAAACAGCGCCGCCACCGGGATGAGATCGCGGCGCGCCGTGTTGCTCAGTGCGCTGGCCGTGACCCTGCTCAATCCGCATGTCTATCTGGACACGGTATTGCTGATCGGATCGCTCGGTGCACAGCAGGCCGTACCCGAAGCCTACGTGGTCGGTGCCGCCAGCGCCTCGCTGCTGTGGTTCTCGAGTCTTGCCATCGGCGCAGCCTGGCTCGCGCCCTGGCTGGCACGGCCAGCAACCTGGCGACTGCTGGACGTGCTGGTGGCGGTGATGATGTTTACCGTTGCTGTGCAGTTGATTCGTAGCGCTTGAGTGATTTTCATGGCCATTGGGTCGACAACGCTGGAACCTCTTTCCCACACAGTTGTTGCGTGGTTATGCCGCAGGGCCGGTGCTATAGTCCGGGGTCTGCGCCGCAAAAGAGTAAAACTCCCGGTGCATGCTGTATCCGGCCGCCCGTGATCGGCCGTGCGATAACCGCAAATGACCTGAAAGGAGATAAACCATGGCTTTTGAATTGCCGCCACTGCCTTATGCCCACGATGCTCTGCAGCCGCACATTTCCAGGGAAACGCTGGAATATCACCACGACAAGCACCACAACACCTACGTCGTGAACCTGAACAACCTGGTGCCAGGCACCGAGTTCGAAGGCAAGACTCTGGAAGAAATCGTCAAGACCTCCTCGGGTGGCATCTTCAACAACGCCGCTCAGGTCTGGAACCACACCTTCTACTGGGAATGCCTCTCGCCTAACGGCGGCGGTGAGCCTACCGGCCCGCTGGCTGACGCGATCAACGCTTCGTTCGGTTCGTTCGAAAAGTTCAAGGAAGAGTTCAGCAAGACTTCCATCGGCACCTTCGGCTCCGGTTGGGGCTGGCTGGTGAAGAAAGCTGACGGCTCCCTGGCGCTGGCCAGCACCATTGGTGCGGGCAACCCGATGACCAGCGGTGACAAGCCTTTGCTGACCTGCGACGTCTGGGAACACGCCTACTACATCGACTACCGCAATGTGCGTCCGAAGTATGTAGAAGCGTTCTGGAACCTGGTGAACTGGGACTTCGTGGCCAAGCAATACGCCGCCTGATTTCCAGTGTCATCAAGAACCCGGCCTTGTGCCGGGTTTTTTATTGCCTGCATTCGGCACGCGTGTGACAGGAAGCAAGCCCCTCAATATCGTGAAGGCACCGCGAATGTGTCACTCAAATGCGTGAATATGGCAGTTTTTCATGTACAACTGTAACGTCGTGTATTGCCAGAAAACGTTAGCTGACTAATATCACGCAACAGTTCTTTTACAGCGTTACGCTCAAGTTACAAGCGCAGCCGCCCGACACATTAGGATTGCACGAGTCCGTGGGTCCCAGGCAGCGGCGCAGAAAAGAGGGATCAACCGGGCACGACCGTCCCGCTCATCTGTTTTTCGAGGGTGACAGGGCGATACGCCTGCGACTTGAATTAAGGAACGGCCATTGAAGCTGGAACTCAAGAACAGCTTGTCGGTGAAGTTGCTGCGCGTGGTGCTGCTATCGGCGTTCTTTGTCGGCGTGGTATTGAGCTGCGCGCAGATCGTCTACGACGCCTACAAAACCCGCCAGGCAGTGGTAAGCGACGCCGAACGCATACTGGACATGTTCAGAGACCCCTCCACGCAGGCGGTCTACAGCCTGGACCGGGAAATGGGCATGCAGGTCATCGAAGGCCTGTTTCAGGACAATGCCGTGCGCATGGCCTCCATCGGGCATCCGAACGAAACCCTGCTGGCCGAAAAAGACCGACCGCTTAAAACCTCTTCAACGCGCTGGCTCACGGATCTCATTCTGGGTCAGGAGCGCAGCTTTACCACGCAATTGGTCGGGCGCAGCCCGTACAGTGAATACTACGGCGATCTGCGCATCACCCTGGACACCGCCAACTACGGCGAAGGTTTCATCATCAATGCCGTGATCATTTTTATCTCCGGCGTGCTGCGGGCGCTGGCGATGGGTCTCGTGTTGTACCTGGTCTATCACTGGCTGTTGACCAAGCCGCTCTCGCGAATCATCGAACACCTGACCGCCATCAACCCTGATCGCCCCAGCGAGCATCAGCTGCCCCTGCTCAAGGGCCATGAAAAGAACGAGCTGGGTATCTGGGTCAACACGGCCAACCAGTTGCTCGCGTCCATCGAACGTAATACCTACCTGCGCCACGAAGCCGAAAACAATCTGCAACGCATGGCGCAATACGATTTCCTGACCGGACTTCCCAACCGGGTGCAGTTGCAGATGAGCCTGGAGAACATTCTGGAGAACGCCGGACGGCAACAGCATCGGGTCGCTGTGCTGTGTGTCGGCCTGGATGACTTCAAGGGCATCAACGAGCAGTTCAGTTATCAGGCCGGCGATCAGCTGCTACTGGCCCTGGCGGACCGGTTGCGCGCCCACAGCGGTCGACTGGGTGCGCTGGCACGTCTGGGCGGCGATCAATTTGCGCTGGTCCAGGCGGACATCGCAGAGCCTTACGAAGCGGCCGAGCTGGCGCAGAACGTACTGGATGAACTCGAAGCCCCCTTCACCGTGGATGGCCAGTCCATTCGGCTGCGCGCAACCATCGGTATCACGCTGTTCCCGGAGGATGGCGACAGCCCCGAGAAGCTTCTGCAAAAGGCCGAGCAGACCATGACCCTGGCCAAGGCCAGATCGCGCAATCGCTATCAGTTCTACATCGCCAGCGTCGACTGCGAGATGCGTCGGCGCCGCGAACTGGAAAAGGACCTGCGCGAAGCCCTGCCGCGTAATCAGCTGTACATGGTCTATCAGCCACAGATCAGCTATCGAGACCATCAGATCGTCGGCGTGGAAGCGCTGATCCGCTGGCAGCACCCCGAGCACGGCCTGGTGCCACCAGACGTGTTCATCCCGCTGGCCGAACAGAACGGCACCATCATTGCACTGGGTGAATGGGTGCTGGACCAGGCCTGTCGGCAGTTGCGCGAATGGCACGACCAGGGCTTCACGGACCTGCGCATGGCCGTCAACCTCTCCACCGTGCAGCTGCACCACGCCGAGCTGCCCCGCGTGGTGAACAACCTGTTGCAGATCTACCGCCTGCCACCCCGCAGCCTCGAGCTGGAAGTGACCGAAACCGGATTGATGGAGGACATCACCACGGCTGCCCAGCATCTGCTCAGCCTGCGTCGCTCGGGGGCATTGATTGCGATTGATGACTTCGGCACGGGTTACTCCTCCCTGAGCTACCTGAAAAGCCTGCCGCTGGACAAGATCAAGATCGACAAGAGTTTCGTCCAGGATTTGATCGACGATGATGACGACGCAACCATCGTGCGTGCGATCATTCAGTTGGGTAAGAGTCTGGGCATGCAGGTCATTGCCGAAGGCGTCGAAACGGTCGAGCAGGAAGCCTATGTGATCTCTGAAGGCTGCCATGAAGGCCAGGGCTATTTCTACAGCAAGCCGCTGCCCGCACGCGAGTTGCTGGCGTTCCTGAAGCTGGACCAGCGCAATAACGCCGCCATTCTCTGAACCGGCCTCACACCGCTGCACGGCCTCACAAAGCTGTCCCCGTAATATCCCGAAACCGACTGTTACAAGCTCTCGGGTAGCTGTTCGCGACTCGACAGGCGTTTTGCCTTTACATCGAATGCAAATCTTTCGCATTATGTCGCAGATTTTCTGGGCGCTCTGCGCCTTCACCCCTATGAACGCAGGATTCCGTCATGATTCGTATGCCTTTGGCAACCGCCAGTCTCTTGGCCATCGCTATCTCTCTCGCCGGTTGTGGCGAAGGCAAGGACAAGGCTGCAACTCCACCGGCCGCAGCTGCGCCTGCTGCTCCGGCCGCCGCGCCAGCACCGGCTGCACCCGCCACACCTGCCGCAGCCCAGACCGATGACGCCGCCGCCAAGGCTGTGGTCGCCAACTACGCGAACATGGTTTCCGCTGTTTTCAGCGATGCCGAAGCCGGTGCCAAAAAACTGAGCACTGCCGTTGATGCATTCCTGGCCAAGCCGAACGACGAAACCCTCAAGGCCGCTCGCGACGCCTGGGTTGCCGCACGTGTTCCTTACATGCAGAGCGAAGTGTTCCGCTTCGGCAACACCATCATCGACGACTGGGAAGGACAGGTTAACGCCTGGCCGCTGGACGAAGGCCTGATCGACTACGTTGCCAAGGATTACCAGCACGCACTGGGCAACCCTGGGGCAACCGCCAATATCATCGCCAACACTGAAATCCAGGTGGGCGAAGACAAGGTCGACGTCAAGCAGATCACTTCAGAGAAACTCGCCAGCCTGAATGAACTGGGCGGCTCCGAAGCCAACGTTGCCACCGGCTACCACGCCATCGAATTTCTGCTGTGGGGCCAGGACCTGAACGGCACCGGCCCTGGCGCCGGCAACCGTCCAGCCAGCGATTACCTGGAAGGCGCTGGCGCAACCGGCGGCCACAACGACCGTCGTCGTGCCTACCTGAAAGCCGTCACCGACCTGCTGGTCAGCGACCTGGAAGAAATGTCCGGCAACTGGAAAGCAGGCGTTGCCGACAACTACCGCGCCACGCTGGAAGCCGAATCCGGCGTCGACGGTCTGCGCAAGATGCTGTTCGGCATGGGCAGCCTGTCGCTGGGCGAACTGGCGGGCGAGCGCATGAAAGTGGCGCTGGAAGCCAACTCCAGCGAAGACGAACACGACTGCTTCAGCGACAACACGCACAACTCGCACTTCTACAACGGCAAGGGCATTCGCAACGTTTACCTGGGCGAATACACCCGCACCGACGGCACCAGGATCAGCGGCCCGAGCCTGTCGTCGCTGGTCGCCAAGGTAGACCCTGCGACCGACGCCACCCTGCGCGCCGACCTGGACGATACCCAGGCCAAGCTGCAGGTCATCGTCGACCATGCCAACAAGGGCGAGCACTTCGATCAACTGATCGCAGCAGGCAACACAGCTGGCAATCAGGTTGTTCGTGACGCCATCGCCGCACTGGTCAAGCAGACCGGCGCTATCGAGCAGGCGGCAGGCAAGCTGGGCATCACCGATCTGAACCCGGACAACGCTGACCACGAGTTCTGATCCACCGTCGCTGTCTGGATGTCCCCAAATGCCGGTCTTGCTGACCGGCATTTTTTTTGTCTGGATGACACGATTTGCATGACCTGCCAGTGACTTTTCAGCGCTGCCTGTAGGGCCTTTCCCAAACCCCTTCCAGCGTATTGATTGCACCTCTTGCACCACCGACTATCCGCGCCTCATGCCCTCTTCAAGGCGCGCTCATGCCCGAGTTTGAAACCGGTCCCCACGACCTGCCGTGGTCGAAAAATGCCTATCTGCTGCTCAACCCCATGAGCGTTCCGAACCTGAACAGGAGGATCGCCGACTGGGAGCTGAGCGGGGCCCGCACGATGCTGTTTTCGCAGACCCGGCTCAGCGAGAGCCTGGGTGTCTCTCCTGCGCTGATTCAACTGGAGGATCCCTATGATCCGATGCTTGCGCGCTTTCTCGACCATGCGCGCGAGGAATGGGGGCTATTGCTGTTTAGCCCGGCAGACCGGAAAACCGTCATCGACCATTTGCGCTGGCTGATGTTTGTCGAGATGCCGACAGGCCAGACCTGCTACATGAACCTTTCGGACACGTCACTGGCCAACGCCCTGTTCGGCATGCATCCGGGGCACTTCGACAATCGTCTGTTCGGCCCTATCGATCATGTCTATGCACCCGACAAGATGACCGAGCAGTGGGGCAGTCACGAACGCATCGGCGAATCGATGCCCCATGATCCGAAAATCCCTTATCGCTTGAGCGCCGAGCAGATCGATGCGTTGGGCGACGTCATGTTTCGCCTGACCGTCGTCAACCTCGATCAGCATCTGCGCCGCTTCTTTCCGGATTACCTGCCCGATGTGTCATTGAAGACGCGCTACGAACAGGTGCACAGGCTGGCCAGCACTGCCTACGAACAAGGCTTCAAGACTGAAGCCGACATCTTCCATTACGCCAACGTCGTCCTCTTTCTCGCCGATCAGCCTGAGGAGGCTCATTCCGAGATCAGGGCACTGCTGCGCGACACCTCTGAGTTGACCCCCTCACAGCGCATCGAGCGGGCCCACTGGCTCGTGGTGCTGGACGCCCGGCAGCAGGAAGGAGCATCGCAATGAACCCGCTAGATAATCCAAAAACACTGCCTGCCAAGGACAAGGCCTACTGGGAATCCAGGGCCAGAGAACATGTCGATTCGCACAGTAGACCGAACACCTGCCCTGCCCCCACCAACAACATCCAGTTGCTTCCACTGCGCTACGGACGGGTCGAACGACTTGGCAGCAAACCGGATTCCAAAGTTTACGCGCGCCTCAAACGCCCGTTGGGTCTGCGTCTGCTTCGGGACGGCTACCTGTATGTGATCGAAGAACGCAGCGGCTACCTGCATGAATACCGAGTTGAAAACGGCGTCCCGAGCAAGCTGCTCTGGAAAGGCGCGGAGGTTGTTCAGGACATTCGGCAGAACAGCACGGGAGAACACGCGCTGGTCTTCCCAAACGACAGCATCCTGCATGTTGCCTACTCGGAACTGCAATGGACCGCAGCCAAATGTGCCCAGGCGCTGGGCAACGCTGCGGATCGTTTCTACTTCATGCAGAAAGTGGATCTGGCCAAGGCTGACTGCCTGAAAGGCGGCGTCCACCTGAAGGTCCAGAAGCAGGTCAGTGAGCAGCTCGCCGAACTGGCCGAGCAGCCTGCGCAGCAATGCGCCACACCCGATATCTCGCAGGCAGAACAGCAGGATTACGTCTGGGAGCATCAGCCTCTGTTTCGCGAAGCCCACATTGGCGAGTTCAAGCACTTGATCAAGCCGCTGCACGAGAAAAGCCATCTGTATCTGGTGCTCGACGACAGCATCGGCATCCTGCGCGATCTGGCCGAAGAGCAGGACACCGTGGTCGGCTGGATAGAAGAATGGCGTGAGCGAAACAACAACGAAACCCGCTTTCTCACTGCCACCTACATCGACACGCTGATGACCGTGGGCGACACCAATGCCCGTCAGGTAAATCCCGATTCAAAGCTGCTCAAGAAGACCACGCCGCAGCAGCGCTCGCGCATCTACGACTTCATCAACGCCCGTAACCAGTGGCGCCGTGAAAAACGTTTGGGGCCAGAGCCCTCCAGGACCCCCGACGGCCACTATGCCTACAGGAGGGGCGCCGATTACAACGAGCGCTTTCAGCAGCGGTTTGCCAGGCTGGACATGGAAAACAAACAGGCGCAGATGAGATCGGCGCTGGGCGAAAAGCTCCATGGGGAGCTCGAACAGGATATCGAAGCGCTGGATGAAAACAGTCAGGGCACGCTGAACGGTGTGGGGCTGGGTTCCCGGGGCATCAACGATCTCGTTCGTCATGACGAGATGCAAAGCTACCTGAATCAGGAGCGTTCGCACCTCAGGCGCTGGACCCAGCGACTGGATGACATCACTCATGACCGGATCAGCCTGTTCACCCAGAGCGAACTCTACCGAAGCGCTTGGTACTTCGACCCGGACCATCCTGACCAGCTGAAAAGCGCACTGGCCATGGAGCTCAACTGCACCCGCGACCTGTGCCGCACGGAAGAAAGCCTGCAAAGGGTCAGCGACTATTTTCACGACAACCCGCATTACATCCTGCCGGTGTTTTATGGACGCCTGAATCTGGAATTCCTGCGCTCCAAATCGAGCGACCTGATCAAACTGCTGGATGGCATCAAAAACTTTGGCGCAGCGCTTGCCGATGCTCAGGACCGTATCACCAAGGTCAGCCATGTCATGGGCCATCACTGGACCCTGAGCCTGAATCTGCCTGAAGCCGCACGCCCGCTGCATCAGGCGGTCATCGCCAGCTACATACCGTCCATCGCCCTGCGTATGGAGCAGTGGCTGCGGGATATGCACAGCAAACTGAACGACACGGAAGTGCGTCAGCACCTGAACACATTTTTGAAGCAGAACAATCGGGCGCAACGCCTGGGCGCGCTGGTGGCCATGCAGCAGGAAGCCGTCACGCTGAACGTTGCCAACGAAACCGATGTGCAGAAATACCGCGACGCGTTCGTGCGCCTGAATCACCTGATCGAGGCCGAGAACGATCTGATCCGCGAGCGAACCCGTCTGAGCAAACTGGGCAATAAACGCTCACTGACGCCGAACCAACGCACTGAGCTGATGTACGACAAACAGTATGTCCAGCAACAGTTGCTGCAGACGCGCAACCAGTTGGCCGCCGTACGCCGCGAACTGGAGACCGCCATCACCCCTACCGGCAGACCCATGAATGGAGCCATCGGGGTGAAGTTGAACATCAGCGATGCGCAGTTGCGGGTTCTGGAAGACGAAATTGCGCGTTATCGGGCTGGCGCGGCAAGGGGGTACGGGACTCAGGGGGCTGTAGGGAGCGCGTTCAAAGGCAGCTTGTTTCCGTTGCTGGCGATGATGTTGCAGATCGGGAACTTGGGGGATGCTTTGGATGTTTGGGATAAGTCGGAGGGGGATAGGTCTGCAAAGGAGACAGTCATATTCGCCGGAGCGCTGGTAGCACCCATAGCAGCAGCGCTTTCCATATACCAATCAGTACATATCGCGATAGTAGACAACGTCCTCCGCAGTCTAGCTACTATTCCTGCCGGGGCCGCAGGTGGGTTATTCGCGGTAAGGTTGGGGAAACTCGGCCTGGGGCTAGGAGCTATCATCGCTCCTCTTGGTTTGATAAGTGCTATTGGCACAATATGGAACAACTGGGAAAAATGGCAAACTGCGTTGAGCTGTGGCACACAAGGTGAGAAATTTGGTGCTTCAATGGCTCTAGCTGGAGATGTTGGATCGTCCGGAGTTAACGCTTTATTAACAGCAAGCGCTGGTAAGGAGCTATATGGACTCATCAGGGAAGTTAGAGCAGCGACCGCAACAGAGCGCCAACTCGTCGCCAGTCTGGCTTGGGCAACCCGAGGTGCACGCTTCCTGCACTTTTGGATGAGCATGACACCTTGGGCTCTTATTTCAGCAGCGCTGCAATTAGGCGGCGAAACGCTTTACAACTATTTCAATCTTGATGACCAACAGAGGTGGTTGCTCGGCTCTCTCTGGGGCAAAGAGCCTCAGGGCTGGGATTGGCCCGCTCATGCGCAAAAGCTCGCTGAGGCTAACTTGCGTCCCACTTTTATCGACAAGGGCATGATTCGTCGCGAGATTGATGGCGAATCTGTGCGCAGCCTGCAGTTGGTATTGCCGGGGCTGACCTGGGCCAGCTTCGATGACACTTCACTACGATGGTCGACCGAGTTGCATAACCTGTCCGACAAACAGGATGTCAGCGAGGTCCTTCGCCAAGGGCTCTCGATAGTCTCGGCATCCCCCTTGATTCTTGCACTGGAAGTTCCGAACAGCTGGCAAAGCCATCACGCGCAGCTGATTGTGCGTGTAGCGGTCAAACCAGCACTGGTAACAACTTACCTGAAAGCCGATGAAGGCTACCTGACTTACCGCATTCCGCTTGGCATGGACATCGTGAGCAAACCTGTCAACGCATCGACCGACGAACCTGTAGAGAACCGCCAACTTCCAGCAACACAGATCACAAGGGAACGTTTGAATGACCTCTGACAAATACGACCGACTTCCACAAGTGGGTGACTCGGAAATAGAGCCCGGCACAGAAGTCTTCTACCTTGCGCCACGCCCGGTTCCAACAGGTGTTTCAGCCTTCAGTTCTCGCAGTCTACACCGGGACGCCAATGATATTTATCTGGACTTCGGATTAGGCGCAGCGACGGTTGAGTTTGCAGTTCGTTGTAGCATTGGCTCCGTTATGTCCATCATAATTTCTTTCATACTGATTGCCATAGGGTTAGGAATTCATGATCACATCGAACGTGGAGCTCCAGTTTTTGAAATCTTTCTGACCCTGTTTCTGCCGAACTATTATCTCTGGGGGTTCGCAGGGGGGTTGGCACTCATGTATTTCTGCTGCTTCGTCCACGCCGTCTATCCCCACTCCGCCATCCCTCCAACCCGCTTCAACCGTCAACGCCGCGAAGTCGCCTACGCCGCCAAGCGCGGAGAACCGCCCCGCTTCATCCCATGGGAAGACGTCATCGCCTGCGTCAGCAGCAGCATGGTCGCCACTGAATACGGCACTCAGCAGAAGTTCGCCCTGATGATCGGCCTGCGGGATGCGTCGGACGGGCAGGTCGTATGGCTCACCGTGCCCAGCTACACACTGGGCATGGCGGTCGGCGAGTGGGAGGCGATTCGCGCTTACATGGAGGAAGGCCCGAGCGCACTGCCGTTGCCGATGATGGGCGAGAACATGGAGGAAGGCACGGTGGAGTTCTTCCACATGTGTCGCAAGGGCTACCGCTACGATCACTGGTACATACGCTACCTGTTCGGCTTTCTGCTCATCCAGTTCTGCAGCGGCTGGACCCTGCCCTGCCGCATCGCCGCCTGGGTAGAACGCCTACCGAAGAAAGCGTTTCCCAAGGCCGTGCTCGACTGGTCAAAGCCCTTGCCGCCCGAGCAATGGCAACACCCCAGCGACGAACTGATTGAACAGAGCAAGGCCGTGCGCAAGACGCTTCGCAAAGGGCTGACGGTGTTCGATCACTTCGACAGGGTTGGAAAAAACAAGGTCAGCGAAAATGCCTGAGAACAAGTACGACCGGTTGCCACAAGCTGGCGATACGGAGAATGAGTCAGGCACTGAAGTGTTCTACCTTGCACCACGGCCCGTACCAACAGGTGTCGCTGCGTTCAGCTCCCGCAGCCTTCATCAAGATGCAACTGACGTTTATCTGGACTTTGGATTGGGCTGCGCAGCTGTGGAGTTCGCAGTTCGTTGTTCTATCGGGTCAGTGCTTTCTGTTGCACTTTTTTTCGCGCTGACATCCATAGGATTGGGTATTAACGACTATGTGAAGTTTGGACGCCCAGTATTTGATATTTTTCTGACGCTATTTCTGACACATCCTTTTGTATGGATATTCATTGGTGGTTTGTCGCTAATGTATCTCTACTTTTTTGTCAAAGCCGTGTACCCCCACTCCACAATCCCACCCACCCGCTTCAACCGCCAACGCCGCGAAGTCGCCTACGTCGCCAAGTGCGGAGAACCGCCCCGCTTCATACCCTGGGAAGACGTCATCGCCTGCGTCAGCAGCAGCATGGTCGCCACTGAATACGGCACTCAGCAGAAGTTCGCCCTGATGATCGGCCTGCGGGATGCGTCGGACGGGCAGGTCGTATGGCTCACCGTGCCCAGCTACACACTGGGCATGGCGGTCGGCGAGTGGGAGGCGATTCGCGCTTACATGGAGGAAGGCCCGAGCGCACTGCCGTTGCCGATGATGGGCGAGAACATGGAGGAAGGCACGGTGGAGTTCTTCCACATGTGCCGCAAGGGCTACCGCTACGATCACTGGTACATCCGTTACCTGTTCGGCTTTCTGCTCATCCAGTTCTGCAGCGGCTGGACCCTGCCCTGCCGCATCGCCGCCTGGGTCGAACGCCTGCCCAAGAAAGCCTTTCCCAAGGCCGTGCTCGACTGGTCAAAACCCTTGCCGCCCGAGCAATGGCAACACCCAAGTGATGAGCTGATTGAACAGAGCGAGGCCGTGCGCAAGACGCTTCGCAAAGGACTGACGGTGTTCGATCATTTCAGTATGCAACCGAAACCTGGCGGGACAGCACGCCCCTTCACTGAACTTGAGAATTCGTAACAACACGTTACCTCAATGACAGCAAACGATAATCCCTCTTATTCAAACCGCACGAGGCTGATAAGCTTGCACGCCCTGATTTTCGCCACTTTTTGGGATGTGTATGGCTACGCGGTTTCGTCTGTCTCTTGCGCTGCTTACGACTCTGGTCGTGAGCGCGTGCGATGACGCCCCGCGTTTCACGCACGCCGAACCGGGCGAAGCACTGTCTGGCGGCAGTGCCACCGTCAAAAAAAGTGACCAGAATGCGTTTTCACTGCCGTCGGCCAATCTGTCGCCGGTACGTCGCCTGGACTTCAGCGTGGGCAACAGCTTCTTTCGCAGCCCTTGGGTCATTGCGCCCTCGACCACCACCGCGCGTGACGGGCTGGGACCATTGTTCAATACCAATGCGTGCCAGAACTGCCACATCAAGGATGGTCGCGGCCATCCGCCCGAAGCCGGAGACACCAATGCCGTGTCGATGCTGGTCAGGCTGTCGATTCCTGACGATCCGGCCTTTGCCGACCTGATACAGCGTAACGGCGTGCTGCCCGAACCGAACTACGGCGGTCAGTTGCAGGACATGGCAAATCCAGGCGTCACGCCAGAAGGCAAGGTTCGCGTGGAGTACGATGCGCTCACAGTCAAGTTCCGGGACGGCACCGCCGTAGAGTTGCGCCAGCCTACCTTGCGTATCACCCAACTGGGCTACGGCCCCATGCATCCCGAGACCCATGTTTCGGCAAGGATTGCGCCGCCCATGATCGGCCTCGGTCTGCTGGAGGCGATTCCTGACGAAGCCGTTCTGGCCAACGCCGACCCTGACGACAAGAATGGCGACGGCATCTCCGGGCGGGCCAACTGGGTCTGGGACGACGCGCAACAAAAAGTCGTCATGGGGCGTTTTGGCTGGAAAGCCGGACAACCCAACCTCAATCAGCAGAACGTTCACGCGTTCTCCGGGGACATGGGACTGACCACCAGCCTGCGCCGTTTCGACGATTGCACACCCGCCCAGACCGATTGTCTGGCGGCACCGAATGGGAACGGTCCGGACGGCGAGCCAGAGGTCAGCGATAACATTTTGCGGCTGGTCGAGTTCTACACGCGTAACCTGGGTGTTCCGGCGCGACGTAACGTCGACGACCCACAGGTGCTGACGGGCAAGAACCTGTTTTTCCAGGCAGGCTGCCAACAGTGCCATGTCCCGTCTTTCAAGACGCGAGCAGACGCCGCCGAGCCTGAGCTCGCCAATCAGGAGATTCGGCCTTATACCGATCTGCTGCTGCATGACATGGGCGACGGACTTGCCGATAATCGCACCGAGTTTCAGGCAACCGGCCGCGAATGGCGCACGCCGCCACTCTGGGGGCTTGGCCTGACCGCTGCGGTCAACGGTCATACGCAGATGCTGCACGACGGTCGCGCGCGTAACGCCCTTGAGGCGATACTCTGGCACGGCGGCGAAGCCCAGGCGGCACAGCGACAGGTATTGGCGTTCAACGCCGAACAGCGCGAGGCGCTGTTGGCCTTTCTGAATTCATTGTGATTTTTTCCTCTTTTTCACGCATAAGGAGCCGGACATGTTCCGACCCAAGTTGTTGCTGACCAGCCTTGCGGCTCTCGCCTTGGGTGCCTGTTCGCCATCCGACCCTCAGGCCGTCACGTCTGCGGCCATCGCCAAACAGGTGATCCTGCCGACTTACAGCCGCTGGGTGGATGCCGACCGTCAACTGGCAAGCAGTGCGCTGGCGTTCTGTCAGGGCAAGACTGATCTGGCAACGGCCCGTGCGGACTTCCTGAAAGCGCAGAAAACCTGGGCTGAACTGCAACCGTTGCTGATCGGTCCGCTGGCCGAGGGCAACCGCGCCTGGCAGGTGCAGTTCTGGCCGGACAAAAAGAACCTGGTCGGACGTCAGGTCGAGCAACTGGTGACTGCCCAGCCGCAGATCAACGCAGAAGAGCTGTCCAAGGCCAGTGTCGTGGTCCAGGGCTTGTCCGCTTACGAATACATTCTGTTCGACGCTGAAATCGACATGGCCAATGCCGAGCAGAAAGCCCGTTACTGCCCATTGCTAATGGCCATCGGTGATCGTCAGAAGACCCTGGCCGAAGAAATCCTCAGCCGCTGGAACAGCAACGACGGCATGCTCGCGCAGCTCAGCAAGTTTCCGAATCAGCGTTACGCCGACTCTCACGAAGCCATTGCCGAGCTGCTGCGGGTCCAGGTGACAGCGCTGGACAGCCTCAAGAAAAAGCTCGGTACGCCATTGGGTCGCCAGAGCAAAGGCCAGCCGCAGCCTTTCCAGGCTGATGCATGGCGCAGTAAAGCGTCGCTCAGCAGCCTGGAAGCCAGTCTGGCAAGCGCCGAAACCGTGTGGACCGGGGTCGATAACAAGGGCTTGCGCGGCCTGCTGCCCGCCGAGCAGAAACCGCTGGCTGACAAAATCGATGCGGCTTACGCTGCCAGCCGCAAACTGCTGGCGGAGCTCAAGCCGCCTTTGTCCGACTTGCTGGCGACCGACGCCGGACGCCAGCAACTCAATGCGTTCTACGACAGCCTGAACGCGGTCCATCGTCTGCACGAAGGCGAACTGGCCAAGGCGTTAGGTATTCAGTTGGGTTTCAACGCCAACGACGGCGATTGATCGAGAGGGTGAAGTGATGTTTCGACGTCAGGTCCTGGCCATTGGCAGTCTGGTGCTCAGCGCTTTTACGCTGGGTGGCTGGACCCTGTTCAAGCAGAAGGATCAGGGGCCGCTGCTGTTGTCTGCCCGTGACGATGCAGAAGGCCGGCATTTCGCGGTCGGTTACCGACTGGACGGCACGCAAGTGTTCGCCACTCAGGTCGGCCAGCGCTGCCACGACATCATCAATCACCCTTCCCTGCCGCTGGCGGTGTTCATTGCGCGGCGTCCGGGCACCGAAAGCTACCTGCTCGACTTGCGCGACGGGAGCCTGCTGCAGACCATCACCTCTCTACCCGATCGACATTTCTACGGCCATGCTGTCATCCACCGCGACGGTGAATGGTTGTACGCCACCGAAAACGATACCCGCGACCCCGGCCGCGGGCTGCTGGGCGTGTATCGATTCGTCGATGAACGACTCGTGCATTCAGCAGAGATTCCAACCCACGGAATCGGCCCGCATCAGGTGTCCTGGATGCCGGACGGCGAAACCCTGGTGGTCGCCAATGGCGGGATTCGTACCGAGGCGGAAAGCCGCGTCGAGATGAATCTCAATGCCATGCAGCCCAGTCTGGTGCTGATGCAGCGCGACGGCACACTGCTGAGCAAGGAAACCCTGGCTCAACAGATGAACAGCGTGCGTCACATGGGCATCGCCAGCGACGGCACCATTGTTTCCGGACAGCAATTCATGGGGGACTCGCACGAGTTGTCCGAGCTGCTGGCCATCAAGCGGCCAGGACAGCCTTTCCAGCCCTTTCCGGTCGCAGAAGACCAACTGCGCGCCATGAATCACTACACCGCCAGTGTCGCGGTACACAGCGACCTGCGCCTGGTCGCGCTCACCGCACCTCGGGGCAACCGCTTCTTTATCTGGGACCTGGACAGCGGTGCCGTAAAACTCGACGCGCCGCTGCCCGACTGTGCCGGCGTCGGTGCCGTGGCTGACGGCTTTGTCGTAACCTCCGGCCAGGGCCGCTGCCGCTTCTACGACTGCCGCAAACCGGAGTTGCTGGCCACGCCGCTGGAGCTTCCGCCCGGTTTATGGGACAACCATTTGCATCTGGTCTAAGCGCGCCGCCCCTGATCGGCAATGGCCCGAATGCCTTCAACAGCATCGCTGAGCTGGGCGACGATTCGGTTGCCCACATCCTTGCCATCACCGCCCATGCGCTGATTGCGAACGAACGCCTTTTTGATCGTCTCCCAGCGAGTGAATTGTTCTTCGGTCAACCGTCCGCACAGCTCGGTCAGCTTGAGCAGGTTTTCTTCTGCACCTTGGGTGAGCAGCTGTGACTCGCCACGGTAGTGATCTGATATCAACTGGTGGACCTCTGCTTCGTTCATGACCGCCGATACTTTCTCCGCCAGCTTGTTCATGTTGCGATAGCTGCCCTGAAGACGAAACGGTGGTTCGGTTCGGTACTCATCCGCCTGGGAGGCACTGTCGATGTAGGCTGCGTTGACGCGCAACAACACCTCCCGAATCGTCATCAGGCGGCGGATTGTTTCAGTCAGTTCGGTGATTTCTGCACCACTGTATTCATGGCTGAGATCGCTGGTGCTGAACGTCTTTCCCTGAGCGTGCCCGGCCAACAGGTAAAAGTCCTGCATATCTCGGTTGGCCAGAGGTGCCAGAACCGGATTGGAGGTCATGCAATTTTCGAGGTAACTCAAGGCAAAAGCACTTTCGTTGCCGCCCGACACTTCGCCAAGGTTGTGGACATCGGCGCGGTTGACCAGCATATCGGGGATCCTGAACAGCTCGCCCGACTCCGTGTAAGGGTTGCCCGCCATTACAATGCAGAACTTCTTGCCACGCAGGTCGCAGGTTCGGGGCTGACCTTTCCAGACGCTTTCGATACGCCGGGAGCCGTCGCACAACGAAATGAATTTCTGAAGAAACTCGGGTGACAGGTGCTGGATATCGTCGATCAGCAAACAGACGTTATTACCCATTTCAAGCGCCAGGTTGAGTTTTTCCAGCTCCATGCGCGCAGGCCCGTCAATCGCTTGCGCAGGATCCAGTGAACTCGTGCGATGGCCCAGGGCAGGCCCGTTGATCTTGACCAGCGCCATACCCAATTGAAACGCTACGTATTCGATCAGTGTGGTCTTGCCGTAGCCGGGCGGAGAAATGAGCATCAGCAGCCCCATCAGATCACTGCGCTTGCCCTCCCCGGCGGTACCTATCTGCTTGGCCAGATTGTCGGCGATCAGCGGCAGGTAGACCTCGTTGATCAGCTGATTGCGAACGAAAGAGGTCAGAGGACGTGCCTGCAGATCGTTGATGCGCAGCACCTCACGCTCACGACGCAGAACCGATTGTCGCCACGACTGATAGCGGTGCATCTGGGGAATGAAAAGCTCACGGTGCGTGCGCAGGCGCGTGAAGAAATCATCCAGTGAGAACGCAAGGGAACCCGAGTCGAGTCTCGGATGCTCTCCCAGAAGACCGTCAATGCGGACGTTCACGGAAAACGTATTGACCCGTAGCGTCGGTTTGCCAGCGAAACGCAGCAACAGCAAGGCTGTCGCTTCCGGCGCAAAGTGAGCAAGCGCGTCCTGTCCGGAGTCGCTGCAGAGGCCCATCACCCAGTGCCCGATGAGCAACCATTGTCCGCGCAGGTCGTTTGCCATCGCCTGTACCGCATCGCTCAGTTCCACTCCACACACGTCGGACTCCAGACGCCGTTCGAGCGCACCGAGAATGTCCCAGCCATGCCCACTGATTTCGAAAACCGGACGGTCTTGCGTCAAGACGTGCGCAAGGTACTCGGCGCTTTCCGACACGACCAGGGGTGAAACCGGCAACCCCGTCGCCACCGAGAAAGACTCGAGCGTCAGCGCAATGTCTCTGCGAATCTCGATCATGCCATCCGGGTGATTGAACAACCTGAGAACCGCAGCACAGGACCGGGCCCGGCTCTGCAAGTCCGTCATCCTGGCCTCGAATGTTCCTGGCAGGTGCCAGGCAATCAATGCGAACGCTCTTGCCGATGGACTGAAGTGCAACAGACCGGCCGCCGTCATGCACGGCATCACCTGCTGGAGTATCAAGGCCGCGTCATGGTCATGGATGCCCCTTTCATAGCCTTGCTTGTAGAGCGGGGTGCAGAACTGCCGGATGTGCTGCTCCAGTTGCTCAAACGTCATCTGCGAAAGGTCGATACCTGACTGCGTCGCAGCCTCGAGCACCTGGCCTGCGAGGTATTCGCTTCGATAGATGCTGTCTGACTCGGACTCCAGGCTGGCTTGAAAGCAGACGCGAAACGACGCGATGGCGTCGTCGTCGAGCCTCTCATAAAAGTCAGTGCCGGTGATATGCACCCAGAGGTGCTCGTCTCGGGGCAAAAGGGTCAGGTCCAGTGCCTGGGTGTTGATACTGAACAGGTGTCTGGGCCCCAGTTTCAAGAGCGTACCGCTGGCATCGAACAGATCGGCCTTGTCCCGCTGCTCCCGCACCGCCTGATCGCGGGCGGCCTTCAGACGTGCTTCGATGTCGTCAGCCTTGACGCTGTCCTCAAGGATTCGCAGGCGATCAGAAAGCTCGCGCAGCTTGAGCACTTGGGGGTCAGTGGCGAAAAAGCTGTTCAGTCGGTCGATGTCCAGACAACCCGAAAGACGACGCGGCAGGCTGTCCAGAATACGACTGGCCGCATCCATGAGCCCCTGCGTCTGGCGCTGGCGGGTATTGATCAGTGTCTGTCTGTGTTGCTCGAACGCCTCCAGTACCTCGTCACGCTTGCCCATGACATCGTTCAGAAACGATTCATGCTCACCAAAGCGGCTTTCCAGTTCGTCCAGCTGAATCAGCAATTTCGCCAGTTGGTCATCACACGCCTGAGGACTGTTCGCCAGCGACAGGGCATGGGTCAGACTTTGGCCTATCAGCTGAAACCGTGCAGCAAACTGCGCAGTGGACTCGGACGAGACCAGCGCCTTGCGACGGGATCGAGCATGCGCCATGGATTGATTCATGCGCGCGTACACGCTGGAGATGGACTCGACAATGCCGGTGCGCTGCGTCGCGTCCTCGATGCCCAGCGAGCTGGCAAGCCCCGACAGCAGGTCCAGAGCGGTCGCCATCGTCGCGAGGCTTTCCAGGGGTGGCTCCAGTTCGAACACCGACGCTGCAGCCTGAACCTGGCGATCCAGCTCGTCGAGTTGCTGGCTGTAGGGCAAGAGTGCTTCGGCCTGGCACATGAAATCGGCAGCATCGCCAGAGGTGCGTTCAAACTCGGCCAGCAGACTCTGCTCCATTTCTTCTATGGCGGGCAGATCGATGTAGCGCTGTTCCTTGAGCGTCACGAGATGGCCGCGCAAGCCGGTGATCGAATCCAGCCGAGCGACAAAACCCTGAATATCCTCGCAACGATTCAGGCGCAGTTGACTGGCGAGCGCAACGTGACGTTGTCTTGCTTCTTGAGTCAATCGGGTGGAATGGCCCCGCAAGTGCTCGACTTTTTCGAATTCATCGGCAATCGAGCTGCCGGTATCAGCAATGCTGCGCAGTATCGATGCCAGCGAAGCCGTGCTGTCGTGGATCAACCAATGGTACTTGTCGAACAGAAGCGCAACCTGCCGTTCCAGTGCGCTGAAACGAGCCGCCGTGGCGCGGGTAGCGACAGATTCTCTGGCAAGGTCATACAGGTCGGAAATGCCGCGGACCAACTCGGCATTGCCGATTCGGCCGAGAAACGAATGGCTCGACGGCTGACCGGTGGCGTAATCCTCGGTGAAGAAAGGGGTCTGCCAGATCTGCACAGGATGGTTACGGGCAGGTTCGGCCTCAGCCGAGAAAATCACCATGCGTCCGTCTTCGAGACGCGCATACCCATGACCGAATACGGGCGGCAGCAACTGCCGTCGGATGGTGTTGTAAGTGAACAGGGCTGAACGTCCCTCGACCGCGTCATGGAAGATGTACAGAAAATCCTCACCGTTGGGCGAGCGCAGCAGACGCTTGAAATGCATGCCCTGCATCGCCGACTCGAACAGCCTGTGCTCACCACTCTGAAGATAGAGACCTCCCGGAAAAACAACACCGTGGTCGTCGGGAAGGCGCTGACACGCCAAGCCAATCGCATCAATCCGGGTCAGCGCAAGCGCCTTCAGATTGCAGACCAGATAGCGGCACTGCTCTTCCTTGTAAGGCCGGACACTCAAGAGGATCAGATTGCCCAGTCTGGCGAAGGCCACCTGTACATCAGGCAGCGACTGGTTCTTTTCAGCGAGCGCCTCACGGTACAACTCAAGCCCAGTTTCTGACGGACCCTCGCCCCTGACAACCAGCTCGCCGTTCTCCAGATGGATATGGACGCTTTCAAGAATGGTAATACGGGGCGTTTGATCGTTGACGATCATCTCCCGACCCGCCTGAATCCATTCAAAATCGTAACGTGGCTCGTTAACGATATCGCGCTCCCCGCGATTATCGAGGTAGCGTACCTCGTTGCCTGATGCGCTCATCGACCAGCGGAAAACCCGGATATCCGTGAGACGTTCGCCGAATTGGAAACTGGCCAGCAAGCGGTTTTCAGAGACTGACAATTCCAGCAACCGTGCATCGCGGTAATAGGTATAAAGCTCCTCGAAATCCCTGCGAAACACAGGATCGGCCAGCCAGGTGCCGTCCACATCAACAGCGTGGGTTTCATAACCCTGCTCGCCCTCGCTCAGGCGAAACAGCGCAAACACATCGTCGATTCGGGCTGCCGCATTGAGCCCGGACGACACGTTGTAGCCGAACAGAAGATCGGGACCAACACGCACGATGCCTCTTGGAATGCAGCTGTTTTCCGTGCGTAACCGAGCACGTCCCAGTACCTCCATCGAGCTGCACCCGAACTCTTCAAGCCTTTGGGCATTGAGCGTGTCGACCTGCCGAGACAGGCTGTCGCCCTGTTCCTGCAGGCGTTTGAGCAATACCTCATAGGCCCCACTTTCAGTGACCGCCGTGTTCAACGCTTCCTGAGTCGGGTTTTCAAACTGATCTTGGGACATGGGTCAATCCGGATGGGCAGGTCAGTGTCGTGAAGAAGCGCCCGGCAAACGAACCGGGCGCGGGCATGGGCATTACTGAGCGTCTGGACGGCGGTCCGACGCTCTTTCGGTGGCCACTCTGGAGAGCATCCCGAGTCCGGTCTGAATGACCTGAGCGGCAAGTGGGCTGCTCTGATTCAGACCTTCGATGGCTTTGCCGACCGAGAGGGACTTCACGAAGGCGTCGAACACGCCGTTATCCCCTCCGCCCACGAACTGGATGCTGGCCTTGCTCATGGCTGCGGACAGCACCTCGGCCTGTTGCTCGGCAATCTTCTCGTTGGCCGCGATGCTCGCCATGGTGATATCGAGCTGATTCTGCAGAGCCAGACGGAATTCTTCGTGCTCGCGGGCACCGCCCGTCAACTTCTGCATCGCCTCGAACTTCTCGGTCAGTCCCGCCGCTTCTGCCTCGAAACGTTTCTGAAGAACTTCGGCTTCGGCAGCGCCAACGTCCTGGATGGTCGCGGCTCTGGACTCGCCGATGGCCCTGTCGCCCTCGGCCTGGGACAACAGGCGCTGCTTCAATACGGCCGCTTCCGCTAGCCCCTCGCGCTCGATGGCTTCAGCGATCTGTATCCGAACCTCGGCATCGGACTCACCAACGGCACGATCACCTTCTGCCTGAGACAACAGCCGCTGCTTCAGCACCAGCGCCTCGGCCTGCCCTTCACGCTCGGAGGCCTCTGCGATCTGCATGCGAACCTCGGCCTCTGCCAGTCCTGATGCAGCCTTCTCGGCACGTACGCCCTCGGCTCGCTTGATCGCAGCCTGCGATTCACGTTCGGCCTTGCGCAAGTCGGCATCGGCCAGCGTCACCAGTTCCTTGGCCCGGTATTCGGACACCACTGTGTCCGCTTCGGCCTGTTTGACCAGACACACCAGATCGCGCTCGGCCTGCGCCTGGGCTTCGGTAACGACCACGGTTTTCTTGCGGTCCGCATCGGCGATCATACGTAATGTGGTGATGGCCTCTTCTTCCTGAGCGACGGTCTTTTCGACGATGACGCGCTCGCGCGTGACGCTGGCAATCTCCCCACGCTTTTCTTCAAGCTGCCGATCACGCTCGATTCGGCTCAGCGACACTTCGCGTTCGCGATCAACCTGCGCCAGGGCCTGGGCGCGAATGACGGTTTCCTTCTCGAGCATGACGACGCGCTCGCTGTTCTGGTTTGCAACATCCACTTCACGCTGATGATTGACCGCTGCGACATCGATGCGCTGCGCGGCGGCGATGCGGGCTTCCTCGGCTCGCAGATGCTCTTCGGACTGAACCTTGAGCGTCTCGGCTTCCTCGCGTGCGATCACCGATGCGATTTCACGCTTCTGCCGCGCCTGCGCATCCGCTTCCTGACGTTCCAGCGCCAGACTTGCTTCGATGGTTTCGACGTTCTTCTTCTGGATCTTCAGCGCCTGATCACGTTCCAGCTCGTTGGTGATGACGTTGTGGACGGAAGTCAGTTCGGTAATCTTGCGAATGCCCTCAGCATCGAGAATATTGTCGCGGTCGAGGTCAACCTTGGGCGTCTGCTCAAGGAAGTCGATGGCCACGTCCTCAAGCACATACCCGGAAAGATCCTGACCTATCACGTTGACGATCTCATCGCGAAAACGGACGCGATCCTCGAACAGCTCAACGAAATCGAATTGTTTGCCGACGGTCTTCAGCGCTTCGGAAAACTTCGCGTTGAACAACTCGTTGACAGCCGACTTGTCCGAGGCGCGCTGAACACCGATGGCCTTGGCGACCTTGAGGACGTCTTCACGGGTTTCGTTGACCCGCAGGAAAAAGGCCACGGTGATATCGGCACGCATGTTGTCCCGGCAGATCAGCCCACCCTTGCCTTTTCGATCGATCTCCAGCGTGATGACGCTGATCTTCATCTTTTCCATGAAGTAGAGATAAGGCAGCACCATGGCACCGGTGAAATAGACCTTGGGGCGACTGGACAGATCGTTGACGATAAGCGCTGTGCCCTGAGGGACCTTGACGTAGAAGGTCTTGATCAATAATGCCAAAGCGACCAAAGCAAGAACTGCGACGCAGAGGATAATGAGAAATGGCATGGCCATGTCCAGCATGCTGTATGACTCCATAATGGGCTCAGCCCTTGAATTCCGACTCGCTGACGACGAGATAGGCATGCTCGTCTGCGAGGTATTGAAGAAGCACCACCCGGTCATTGCGTTTGATTTCGGGGGTGCCGAAGGTACGAACCTGAAGCAGCAGCCCTGCGCCGCCATCGCTCATCAGCGCACGTCCGCTTTTGCAGTTCACGGTCTGGCTTGTGACGACCGCCACCTGCCCACAGATCGGCTTCGGTTCCGGCCCTCTGATCTTTCTGACGAGAGGTTTGAAAAGGCGAAGGGTGACCAGGGTAAAGATGGAAGCGGCCGCGAGGGCCAAAAGCCCACTGACAAACCCAAGGGGGTAGTAGAAAAAGCCGAGTGACAACTGGTCGATGAAAAGCAGCTGGCCGAAGTAGCTGACCAGCCAGCCCGAAAGACTGATCAGTGTCAGGATGATGGAAGCAGGCACGCCGGTGAGACCGAGGCGGGCAACCAGACCCTTACCCGATTCGGCGCTGGCACTGTCGAAGGCGGAAACGGCCTGCATGTCGATATCGACCGGACCGCTGTCAAGGATGCCCAAGCACACCATCAGCCAATAAATCATGGTTATTGCCAGCAACAGGCTGAAAATCACCACAGGGAACGACAACGCTGTTTCGATGAAATGGTACATGTCGACATCCTTTCGAATCAGGCGCACTGCTGCTCGCGATTACTCTTTATTCGCTGCAATACGGTTTGCGCACTGAAGGTGTCGACTGTGATCCCGGCATCCAGTAATCGCTGTTCAAGATCGGCATCGGCGAAGCTCGATTCCTCCTGAACCTGCCGACGGAGCTCTGTTTCCTGTTGACGTTGTCTGAGATCGCTCAAGGCATCCGTAGCACTTCGCAGCCTGCTGGCAGATTCCTCGTGAGATACCGCCCAGCCGCCCTGTGCCTGCTGCACGAATTCGGCGGTCCGCACCATTTCGACCTGTTGCCGGAGTGCCCACAGCTTCTGCTCACTGACGCGCAGACTTGCGCTCAGGCTGCTGACGGCGGTCGCATAGCCCTGCGCGATGCGGGCATCCTCGGCCATCCGTTTTTCCAGCAGACCGATCCTTGATGCAGTCTCCAGAGCAGTCGCTTCGTCGTCCGCTTCAAGTGCCGTTTCAGCGTCGCGAACCAGCAAAGCGACCTGTGCCCGTGCCTGCGTCACCTTTCGTGTTGCATGAAGACTCTTGGCCATCAGGCCCGCGAGACTGGAGCGGCTGGCGTCGAGGTGGTGTTCGGCGTTGCGGATTTCCTGATCGAGGATCTGCAACGTCTGTCGGGCCACGATACTGTTCGACGCCTCGCTTGCCCCGCCCCGCAAGGCAGTCACTATTTTCGTCCATATGCCGGCCATGCCATTTTCCCTTGGGCGTATTGATCGAATTCTGATGACTCGATAAACATCCGACGAAAGATGACATAGGACAAAACGGTGTTATGCCGGAACAGTCGTTTAAAAAAGTAAGAAACTTCCTCAGGAGCTGAAATTCACGACGTTCAGCCCTTATATTTTTTCCAAACAGCGCATTAGCAACTAGATTTGAAAGACTGCCGTTCGGATCGCGTTCGCGATCCTGTGCGTTTCAAATCTTCCAGGGAAGTGAAGCATGTTGCGTCATCGCATGTTGATAATGCTGGGCGTTGTGATGCTCGTCGTTCTTGCGCTCGCGGGTTACAAAGCGTTTTCCATCTATCGGCAGATTCAGCAGTTCAGTGCGCCGAAGCCGCCGGTCAGCGTGGCAGTGGTCAACGCTGTGGAGTTGCCCTGGCAAAGTCGGCTGCCTGCCATCGGTACGTTGAAAGCCGTCCAGGGTGTGGACCTGAGCCTGGAGATTGCGGGCACGGTCAAGGCGCTGCTATTCGAGTCAGGGCAGAAGGTTCGCGTCGGGCAGCCGCTGTTGCAACTGGACAGCGATGTGGAGCGGGCACTGCTGGGAACTGCCGAAGCAGACCTGGGGCTGGCACAGGTCGAACACGGACGCGGCAGCAGGCTGGTCGGCGATCAGGCAATTTCCCGCGGCGACTTCGACAAGCTGGCTGCGCAGCTGAAGAAGGCCGGTGCCACGGTGGCCCAACTCAAGGCCTCGCTGGCGAAGAAACAGATTCTGGCGCCGTTCAGCGGCACCATCGGGATTCGCCAGGTGGATGTCGGCGACTATCTGGCCAGCGGGACCGTGATTGCGACCCTGCAGGACTTGAGCAGCCTTTATGTGGACTTCCACGTGCCCGAACAGGCCCTGCCAAAACTCTCCGTCGGGCAGCGGGTGCAAGTCAGTGTGTCGGCTTATCCCGGCCAGTCGTTCGACGCCACGATCAGTGCGATCAATCCCAGGGTCGACGAAAGCACGCGCAACGTTCTGATTCGCGCCACTCAACCAAACCCGGACGGCAGACTGCTGCCCGGTATGTTTGTCGACCTCCAGGTCATTCTGCCCAGCGCGCCCAGCCAGATCGTGGTCCCGGAAAGCGCGATCACCTACAGCCTTTACGGCAATTCGGTTTACGTGGTGGTGGCCAGGCAAACCGAGGCAGGCAAGTCTGAAAGCAATCCCCGGGACGAACCACAACTGACGGTCGAGCGACGCTTCGTCAAAACCGGCGAACACCGTGAGGGCAAAGTGGTAATTCTGGAAGGGCTCAAAGCGGGAGATCAGGTGGTAAGTGGCGGTCAGTTGAAGCTGGACAATGGCGCTCATGTCGCGATCAGCGCAGATGCCACGCAAACCAATGACAACAATCCTCCGGCCAGACGCGGGCAATGATCAGGGAACCGTGATGACCTTTACCGACCCGTTCATTCGCCGCCCGGTGCTTGCAACCGTCGTCAGCCTGCTGATCGTATTGCTGGGCATTCAGGCCTACAGCAAGCTGGTCATCCGCCAGTATCCGCAGATGGAAAATGCACTGATCACGGTGACGACGGCGTATCCCGGTGCCAACGCCGAAACCATCCAGGGCTATATCACCCAGCCGCTGCAGCAGAGCCTGGCCAGCGCCGAGGGCATCGACTACATGACCTCGGTGAGTCGCCAGAACTTCTCGATCATCTCCATTTATGCACGCATCGGTGCTGACAGCGACCGGCTGTTCACCGAATTGCTGGCCAAGGCCAATGAGGTGAAGAACAAGCTGCCGCAGGACGCTGAGGATCCCGTGCTGAGCAAAGAAGCGGCTGACGCGTCGGCATTGATGTACGTAAGTTTTTACAGCTCACAACTGAATAACCCGCAGATCACCGACTATCTGTCACGCGTCATTCAACCCCGGTTGGCGACACTGCCGGGCATGGCGGAGGCCGAGATTCTGGGCAATCAGGTGTTTGCAATGCGCCTCTGGCTGGACCCAGTGCGTCTTGCCGGTTTTGGCCTCACAGCCGCCGACGTCACCGATGCAGTGCGTCGTTACAACTTTCTGTCGGCGGCTGGCGAGATCAAGGGCGAATACGTGGTGACCAGTATCAACGCCACCACCGAACTGAAATCTGCCGAAGCCTTCGCCGCTATCCCCTTGAAGACTAATGGCGACAGCCGTGTGTTGCTGGGTGATGTGGCGCGGGTAGAAATGGGTGCCGAGAACTACAACACCG
Source organism: Pseudomonas viridiflava (assembly GCF_900184295.1). NCBI lineage: Bacteria > Pseudomonadati > Pseudomonadota > Gammaproteobacteria > Pseudomonadales > Pseudomonadaceae > Pseudomonas > Pseudomonas viridiflava. Next base: position 1,196,989 of record NZ_LT855380.1, on the reverse strand, counting down.
TCAGCTCGTTCGATGGCATTCCCTCGGTGTACATCGGCATCAAGGGTACGCCGAGTTCCAACCCGCTGGACGTGATCAAGGAAGTGCGGCGCATCATGCCGGAGCTGGAAAGCCAGCTGCCGCCGAGCCTCAAGGTGTCCATCGCCTACGATGCCACGCTGTTCATTCAGGCATCGATTCATGAGGTGGTGAAAACGCTCATCGAAGCCGTGCTGATTGTGATCGTCGTAGTTTTCCTGTTCCTCGGCGCTCTGCGTTCGGTGCTGATCCCGGTGGTCACCATTCCGCTTTCCATGGTCGGCGTGCTGTTCTTCATGCAGTTGATGGGTTACTCGATCAACCTGCTGACGTTGTTGGCGATGGTGCTGGCCATCGGTCTGGTGGTGGATGACGCCATTGTGGTGGTCGAAAACATCCACCGGCATATCGAGGAAGGCAAGACGCCGTTCGATGCCGCCATCGAAGGTGCACGAGAGATCGCGATGCCGGTGGTTTCAATGACCATCACGCTGGCTGCGGTGTACGCCCCGATCGGTTTTCTGGAAGGACTGACCGGTGCGCTGTTCAGGGAGTTCGCCCTGACACTGGCAGGCGCTGTGGTCATCTCGGGCATCGTTGCCCTGACCCTTTCGCCCATGATGTGCGCCATGCTGTTGCGCCCCGAAGAAAACCCGAGCGGCCTGGCACACAGGCTCGATCAGGCGTTCGAAAGGCTCAAGGTGCGTTACCAGCGCATCCTGCATGCCACATTGAACACCCGCCCGGTGGTCGTGGTATTTGCGATCATCGTGCTGTGCCTGATCCCGGTGCTGCTCATGTTCACCAAATCGGAGCTGGCGCCGGACGAGGACCAAGGCATCATTTTCATGATGGCCACGTCGCCTCAGCCCACCAACCTGAATTACATCAACGCGTATACCGACCGTTTCGTGACGCTGTTCAAAGCGTTTCCCGAGTACTACTCATCGTTCCAGATCAACGGCTTCAATGGCGTGCAGACCGGCGTCGGTGGCTTCCTGCTCAAGCCCTGGAATGAACGGACTCGCACCCAGATGGAGATCCTGCCCGAGGTCCAGGCCAGACTCTCGGAGATTCCCGGACTGCAAATCTTCGGTTTCAATCTGCCTTCACTCCCCGGGACGGGCGAAGGGCTGCCGTTCCAGTTCGTGATCAACACCCCCAATGACTATCCGGCCCTACTGGAGGTCGCCGAACGCATCAAAAAGCGCGCGACGGATTCGGGCAAGTTCGCCTTCATGGACATTGATCTGGCTTTCGATAAACCGGAAGTGGTCGTGGATATCGACCGCGCCAAAGCCGCACAGATGGGCGTGTCCATGCAGGACCTTGGCGGTACGCTGGCAACCTTGCTGGCCGAGGCGGAAATCAACCGTTTCACCCTCGAAGGACGCAGCTACAAGGTGATTGCCCAAGTGGAGCGTGCCTATCGCGACAATCCCGGGTGGCTGAACAACTATTACGTCAGAAACAACGAAGGCCAGCTCCTGGCGCTGTCCACGCTGATCACGGTCAGCGACCGCGCACGACCGCGGCAGTTGAATCAATTTCAGCAGCTCAACTCGGCAATCATTCAGGGTTTCCCCATCGTCAGCATGGGCGAAGCGCTCGAAACGGTCAGACAGATTGCAGCTGAAGAAGCACCTGAAGGGTTCGCGTACGACTACGCCGGGGCATCCAGGCAGTACGTGCAGGAAGGCAGCGCCCTGTGGATCACCTTCGCGCTCGCACTAGCGATCATCTTTCTGGTGCTGGCGGCGCAATTCGAAAGCTTCCGCGACCCTCTGGTGATTCTGGTGACGGTTCCGCTGTCGATCTGCGGCGCCTTGATCCCGCTGTTTCTGGGGGTGTCGAGCATGAACATCTACACCCAGGTCGGGCTCGTAACCCTGATCGGCCTGATTACCAAGCACGGCATTTTGATCGTCGAGTTCGCCAACCAGTTGCGCCGGGATCAGGGAATGTCAGCGCGAGAGGCAGCGCAAGAAGCTGCGGCGATTCGATTGCGTCCGGTGCTGATGACGACGGCGGCCATGGTCTTCGGGATGGTGCCATTGATACTGGCAACCGGTGCCGGGGCTGTCAGCCGTTTCGACATCGGCATGGTGATCGCGACCGGTATGTCAGTCGGCACGCTGTTCACGCTTATCGTCCTGCCTTGCGTGTACACCTTGCTGGCAGCGCCTGACAGAAAGGCCAATCAGGTAAGTTCGGCAGTAAATTGATCCCTGGCCAAACGACAAAGGCCCCGACAAGGGGCCTTTCAGGTCAACGGAGTGTTCAATTTTTCGATCCAGTACCCTGTGCCAGGCTGTACATCAGGAGCAGCAAATCATGATCGGGCTTTACTGCTACCTCACTTTTGATTGCACGGGGCAAGGGGCAGTGCCCTTCGCCGTGCTGGGCACTCAGGATCTTGGTACCCGGCTGTTCAAGCGCTGCCATGGCGACTGTTGCAGTCGCCAACGCCGCGAACACGAACAAACCTCTAGCCATTTCGAGCTTCATGACTCTAAACCTTTGATAGAGCTGCCAAACGCCGCTTGGTAAAAATAGACTAACTTCTGCCAGTCTGCGGCACTGAATGACGAATGGCGTCTCAGTTGCTTCATGTCATGCTGCGCGGCCCCGTAGGCCGTCCAGCGACGACGGCCCTTTTCCAGGTCAAGCAATGCAACTTCGGCTCTGGCCTGATCACCCTCGCCAGTGACACGCACAAAGATATGCTTGATATACAGGCAACTGTGCTGCCAACGCCCCAAGTGCATGCGGGCCAGCGTTTTGCCCATTTCGCTGAGCATCTGCTCGTACAACAGTTCGCCGTACTGCTCGCGGCCACCTGCAGCAAGCCATTTTTCGAACTCTTCGAATCCCTCCAGGGCCTCGGTTACCAGAAGCGCACGCCATTCGTTTTCGGTGCGCTCCGCGCCGCAGAACACAATCTGCGGCACACCGACGCCCAGTCTGTTCAGACCTTCAAGAGCGTCGCGCTCGCGCAGTACCGTCGGACGCCCAAACGGATGCAACCAGCTGCGGTAGATATGACCGGTCTGCCGTTTGCTGTAGAGCGTCTGTCCATCGTCCGTGATCAACCGTTGCACGCCACTCTCACCACCACGCCGCACGTTGGGTTCTTCAACCCACTCGCCACGCTGGCTCCAAAAATGACTGAACCCGTTCTTTCCCGGGTTAACAACCGGTTCTTTCAAGGACTGCAGACCCATCTATTCACCTTTTACGCAATACATAGACTCGCCACATGGCGTACATCGGCAGGAAGTCCATTCGCTTCTGAATGCGAAATCCTGCCTCTTCAAATTCGGTTTCTGCGGTAGTAACCGGTAACACAAAACGGTTCTGGTAACTTTCCTGCCCATTTTCCTTGTGGCGCTGGCTCTCGAGCTTTCTGCGCTTCCAGGCCTTGAAATTGCCATCCACCCACAGAGACACAATCACACTGTCGCGGGTAACGCGCTGAAACTCCCGTAACAGAGCCATCCGGTCACTCGACTGACCGACATGGTGCAACAGACGCATGCAGAAGATGCTGTCCACCGCGTTGTCAGGCAGGTCGATAGCGAAAGCAGATGTCTGCAAGGGTCGTACCCTTTTCACCACATCGGCCGGTTGAGATTCACAGGCGATTCGCAGCATGTCGGCGGAGTTGTCCGCACCGATGATGGAACGATTGGGTTTCTCGGCCAGCAAAGGCCAGAAACGACCTGCCCCGCATGGAAGATCCAGCACCAGACCGGGGTCTCCGACCATGTGCAGTGCCTTTCGTGCCAACTGTTCGTCACGATAATGAGACAACTTGCGCCATAGACCGTCCTGATGTTTTTCCAGGTACTGGCGAGCGTGGTCCTTGTCGTACTTACGGGAAAACTCAAGTTCAATGCGGTCGCTCATGAGAGCATCTCCTGACGTTAATGGCGGCCAAATTAGTCAGGTCGCCGTCATCGTCAGGTCATCTGAATGTGAAAAAAACGTCACACTGACCGGTCAAATGTTTCCAGAGTTTACAGGTACTTGCGTGCCACGTGAGCCGCCTCTGGTCAGAGAGCGGCTTGCACCTAGCGAATCAGGACAGGCATCAGGTTTTGACGATGTCCAGCGTGACCCTGAAGCGGCAGCCATGGGGCTCCATCGGCGTCAGGCTCACACTCCAGCCCTGGTTGGCACAGATACGCTGTACCAGCGACAGACCCAGGCCGAGACCTTCGCCACGCTGCTCGTTGCCGCGCACGAAGGGTTCAAACATGGCTTCACGTTTCTCTTCGGGAATACCGACACCGCTGTCTTCGACGACGAAGCTTTCGGACTGCAGCGTCAGCGTAATGAAACCGTGGTCGGTGTAATGCAGCGCATTGCGCAGCAGGTTGCCCATCACGGCGTGAAGGAAGGTTGCGTTGTAGCGGATGTCAGAGACCTGGCCTTCCGGTGGCGGGTTATACGTCAGCTTCAGCCCTTTGCCCTCTATCGGGTCACGCCATTGTGAGATCAGTTGCTCGGCAACACCGACCAGCGTCGCCTTGGGCGTCATGGCGGGATCTTCGCGCTGGGTACGGGCGAGCATCAGGAAGGTCTGGACCAGATCACGCATCTCTTCACAGGCGCGGCCGATGCGCTCAACCTGCCGGCGAGCACGCTGGTCGAGTGCCGGGTTCTCCAGCAGCAATTCACAGGAGCTGGCGAGCACCATCAGCGGCGTGCGCAGCTCATGGCTCACGTCGCTGGTGAACATCCGCTCGCGGATCAATGCCTGGCGCAGGCGCCCCAGCGTGGCGTCGAAGGCGACGGCCAGCTCACCCACTTCGTCTGCGGCGTAGTCAGGTGCCAGAGGCGGCGCAAGGCCCAACAACTGATCGCGATGACGGACCTGTCGGGCCAGCCGCACAACCGGCGCCATCACGCGTCGGGCAAGCACCCAGCCCAGGAAGACGGCCAGCGCCAGTGCGAGGACAAAGCCCACCAGCACCACCGCGAACAGCACGCGCTCGCGCTCTTCAAAATCGCTCTGGTCCTGCAGCAAGGCGTAGTGACGACCATCGACCACTTCGATCATCGCGTGATAGGACAGCGGCCCGCGGAACACCTCGTGAAAGCCCGGCTCGAGATGACGCAAGTCCTTGGGCAGGTCGAAATCGCCAGGACCGTTGGTGAAATAGAACAACTGGTCAGGCTTGGGCCGATGGCTCCAGTCGCTGACGCTGTCCATCAGCATCAGGCGGTTGAGATCGCCGCCCAGGCCTGCGGAAATCAGTTTTTCTTCGACCAGGTGAACGGTGGAAATAATGCCGATTGCAAAGGATCCGGCGACCAGCGCACTCATCAGGGCAAACGCGATGATGATTCGCTGGGCAAGGCTCTGTTTAAACTCCATCCCGGCCCTCGGCCAAGCGGTAGCCCACACCGTGTACGGTTTGCAGCAGCGGCTTGGAAAACGGTTTATCGATCACCTGACGCAGCTGGTGCACGTGACTGCGCAGGCTGTCGCTGTCAGGGCAGTCATCGCCCCACAGCGCTTCTTCGAGAATTTCGCGACGCAGCACATGCGGGCTCTTCTGCATCAAGACCGCGAGCAGTTTGAGCCCGACCGGGTTGAGCTTGAGCATCCGCCCTTCCCGCGTCACTTCCAGCGTGTCGAGGTCGTAGATCAGGTCGGAGACCTGCAGGGTGCGACGTCCGCCGCCTTGGGCACGACGCAGCACAGCCTCTATACGCGCCGCGAGTTCGGACAGGGCGAATGGCTTGAGCAGATAATCGTCAGCGCCGGAGCGAAAGCCCTGCAGGCGGTCGTCGAGCTGGTCACGCGCGGTCAGCATGATCACCGGTGTGTCGCGACGAGCATCTTCGCGCAGACGCTTGCACAGGGTGTAACCGTCGATACCGGGCAGCATGATGTCCAGTACGATCAGGTCGTAATGTTCGGTGGCGGCCAGATGCAGTCCCGAGAGGCCATCCTGTGCGCAATCGACGGTGTAGCCTTTCATGCCCAGGTAATCGGCCATGTTTGCCAGGATGTCGCGGTTGTCTTCAACCAGAAGAATTCGCATGGAGCACTCTCATATGCAATTTGGGCTGGCGCAGCTTAAGACGAAGTGGACGTCAGGGCCAGCGCCGAAACGGCCTAACGATTTTTTCATCCAGAATTCACAACTCACATGACACACTCCGAAACAAAATTGCCGCAATTCATGACTGCGGTACGTATTCCACCAAAACCGGATTTGCCATATTGAAAGCCGTCTCCCCGCCGCACTCCCGTCCGCTCAACTTCTGGATATGCCTGGGCATACCCGCCGTCACCGCCCTGATACTGGCTCTGCTGGAGCTGACCTCCGTGGACATGGACCTTGCCAGACTGGCTTTCGATCCGGCGGCCGGTGCGTTCATTGGCAGGCACAGCTACTTTCTGGAAGACGTGCTTCATGATCGCGCCAAACAGGTAGTGATGGCGATTGGAGTACTGGCGATGATCAGCTTCGCTGCGTCCTTCAAGGTCGAGCGCCTGATGCCATGGCGTCGCGAACTGGGGTGTCTGGTGCTGTCGATGGCCCTAGCCACCGGTTTCGTGACTCCGCTCAAGGTTGTGACCTCCGTGCAGTGCCCCTGGAGCCTCACCGAGTTCGGCGGCCAGGAAACCTACAGCGAACTGCTCAGCCCGCGTCCCGAGACCGACAAGCCCGGCCGCTGCTGGCCAGGCGGTCATGCTGCCACCGGTTTTACCCTCTTCGCGCTGTTCTTTATGTTTCGCGACCGCAAGCCACGCTTGGCCAAGGCCGGGCTGATACTGGCCTTCACGCTGGGATCGATCTTTTCGGTGGGTCGCATGCTGCAGGGTGCGCACTTTCTGTCGCACAACCTCTGGACGGCGGTGTTCTGCTGGTTGATCTGTCTGGGGGTTTATTACTTTGTCTTGTACAGGCCCGAATATAAGAGATCTTTGACAGAGCATGGAGGAACAACCGAGTCACACTGCGTAAGTGTGCCGCAAGAAGTAGATCAAACTAACAAGACGCACCTCAAGCCTGACAATACTCGATAATCAATAAACCCCGCACCATGCGGGGTTTATTTTAGGCAATCCGCCTTCAGCACTGAAGCCAATCAGTGCTGGCTCTCCCCGTATTGCTCATCCACAAAGCAGCGGGTTGATCACGCACATTGAGATAGGAATACAGATCGTCCCCCCAATACCAGAGATCTCTATTTCACCGGGTGGGCAATTTCCTGCCCAGGCGCCAGAAGAAACCAATGCACTGCTAGCCAGCACCGCTGCAAAACTTATCATCCTTATAAAGCTTTTCATTTCATCCACATCCCCGAAGGGCCTGTCGCTTTCAAAATACCACCAGCGTGGAATACATCCTTACGGTGGTTACACAGCGCCATTGCCTTCTCTGTCGTGAGAGCTCACAACGTTGCCTTACTACCAAGTTTAATGTGCCGTTCCGTTAGCGCCATTGAAGGCTAATCATATTTAGCAGCAACTCCATTTCCTGAGTGCCGTATTCGATATATTCACCAACCCATAAAAAAACCCCGCACAAGGCGGGGTTCTTTATGGGTGTCGCTTGAGGGGTAAAGCTGGCTTACATCATGCCGCCCATACCACCCATGCCGCCCATGTCCGGCATGCCGCCGCCTGCTGGCTTGTCGTCAGGCACGTCAGCGATCATCGCTTCGGTGGTGATCATCAAGCTGGCGATCGAGGACGCTGCCTGCAGAGCAGAGCGAGTGACCTTGGCCGGGTCCAGGATACCCATTTCGATCATGTCGCCGTATTCGCCGGAAGCAGCGTTGTAACCGAAGTTACCCGAACCCTGCTTGACCTTGTCGACTACAACGCTTGGCTCGTCGCCGGAGTTGGCAACGATCTGACGCAGTGGTGCTTCAACAGCACGACGCAGCAGAGCGATACCGACGTCCTGATCGGCGTTGTCGCCTTTCAGACCTTCGATGGCCTGCAGGGAGCGAACCAGCGCCACGCCACCGCCAGGTACCACGCCTTCTTCAACGGCTGCGCGGGTTGCGTGCAGGGCGTCTTCAACGCGGGCTTTCTTCTCTTTCATTTCGACTTCGGAACCGGCGCCGACCTTGATCACCGCAACACCGCCGGACAGCTTGGCCAGACGCTCTTGCAGTTTCTCTTTGTCGTAGTCGGAGCTGGTGTCACCGATTTGCTGGCGGATCTGAGCGATGCGCGAGTCGATGTCGGTTTTAACGCCAGCACCGTCGATGATGGTGGTGTTTTCTTTGTTCAGTACAACGCGTTTGGCATTACCCAGGTGTTCCAGGGTAGTGGTTTCCAGGCTCAGACCGATCTCTTCGGAGATAACGGTACCGCCAGTCAGAACAGCGATGTCCTGCAGCATGGCCTTGCGACGGTCGCCGAAACCTGGAGCCTTCACGGCTGCAACTTTCACGATGCCGCGCATGTTGTTCACTACCAGAGTCGCCAGGGCTTCGCCTTCGACGTCTTCGGCAACGATCAGCAGTGGACGGCCTGCCTTGGCGACAGCTTCCAGAACCGGCAGCATTTCGCGGATGTTGGAGATCTTCTTGTCAACCAGCAGCAGCAGCGGGCTGTCCAGCTCGGCAACCATGGTGTCCGGCTTGTTGATGAAGTACGGGGACAGGTAACCACGGTCGAACTGCATGCCTTCAACGACAGACAGTTCGTTTTCCAGACCCGAACCTTCTTCAACGGTGATAACGCCGTCTTTGGTCACTTTTTCCATCGCTTCGGCAATGATGTCGCCGATGGAGTGATCGGAGTTGGCCGAGATGGTGCCGACCTGGGCGATTGCCTTGGTGTCGGTGCATGGCTTGGACAGCAGCTTGAGCTGAGCAACAATGGCGATGGTCGCCTTGTCGATGCCGCGCTTCAGGTCCATCGGGTTCATGCCGGCAGCGACGGCTTTCAGGCCTTCGTTGACGATAGCCTGAGCCAGAACGGTGGCGGTGGTAGTACCGTCGCCCGCATCATCGTTGGCACGGGAAGCAACGTCTTTGACCAGCTGCGCGCCCATGTTTTCGAAACGGTCTTTGAGTTCGATTTCCTTGGCAACCGACACACCATCTTTGGTGATCAGCGGAGCGCCGAAGCTCTTCTCGATGATGACGTTACGGCCTTTTGGGCCTAGGGTCGCTTTTACTGCGTCAGCCAGGACGTTTACACCGGCGAGCATTTTCTTGCGGCCAGAATCGCCGAATTTAACTTCTTTAGCAGCCATGATCATTATTCCTTGAATACTTTGTAGTAACGGAAATCAGCGCGAGCACTCAGCCTTCGATAACAGCGAGAATCTCGTTCTCGCTCATCACCAGCAGGTCTTCGCCATCTACTTTCACAGTGTTGCTGCCGGAATAAGGGCCAAACACCACCTTGTCACCCACTTTCACGGCCAGCGCACGTACTTCACCGTTGTCCAGCACGCGGCCGGTACCAACAGCGACGATCTCGCCACGGTTTGGCTTTTCGGCAGCCGAACCTGGCAGAACGATACCGCCGGCAGTTTTCGTTTCTTCTTCGCTGCGACGGATTACGACGCGGTCATGCAGAGGACGAAGCTTCATTGTCGATCTCCTGATTATGGTTGTTGAGCGTCCGGTGAATGCACCGGCCTGTTATAAATTCCGGACTTGCCGGTTACGGTTCGACGCGCGAACCGCAGAATACGGTCTGGCAATCAGGCCAGAAACCTTGCGGTGACCCATACATAAGGGCGAGCAAGGTTATTACAAGGCTTGGGCAAGAAAATTTTTGCAGTTTGACAGAGCCCACAAACGAGCGCGGCACCCGAAGGTGCCGCGCAGCGAAGGGGTTGCAGGGATTATTTGTCCCGGTGCTCGAACTCGCCCTCGATCACGTCGGGTTCGCGGGTGGGCTGGTGAATCGCGTGCGTGCGGCTGTTCGCCGTCTGCTCATCGGCACGACTCTGCAGGTCATCGGCGAAGGCGCGCTGGCGCATGGCCTGAGCCTCGGCGCGCTGACGAACCTTGCTGATCAGCAACCGTCGAGTGACAGGCAGCAGACAGATCACGCCCAGGATGTCACTGATGAAGCCTGGCAACAGCAGAAGGCCACCGCCTACCGCAACCATCAGGCCTTCAAGCATCTGCTGGGCAGGCAGCTCGCCACGGGACAGGCTTTCACGGGCACGCAGGGCCGTTGCAAAACCTGCCACACGCATGACGAAAAGTCCCAGCATCGATGTCGCCAGGACCAACAGGAATGTCCAGAGAAAACCAATGGACATGCCGACCCGAACCAGAATGAACAGTTCGAGTACCGGAAAAAGTAAGAACATCAGCAAAAAAACACGCATCAAATCAGTTCCTCAGCGCAAGAGTGCCTTGCAAGTAGACCGTATGTGATGTCAGAAAGTCGTTAATTCAAGCGTGCTTCCCGTCATTTACCGGCCATTTTTCTGCGTGAGCCAGTTGAACCAAGGCCTCGCGGACTTGTGTCGGTGTATTACAAGGCTCGCTGAATGCCAGCCAATAAACGCTGTTCGCGATACGCAGGTGCATACCTTCACTGTCGATACCGACCAGTCGCGCGGGCTCGGTTTGCGGCAGGCCCGACAATTCGACGTAGTGCGCAATGGCTTTGGCGTGGTCCTGATTCATGTGCTCGACCATGCCCGTTTCGATCTTGCCGGCAAACGGATTGTCCAGCGCCACTTCGTCCAGCCAGTGAATGGCGCCGAAACCGCCAATGTACCGGTAGCGAACAGGTGCAAGCATCCAGAAATCGAAATCGTGAGCGGTGTGATAACTCTGCGACTCGGGGAAGAACCGGTAGTACCGTCTTGCTGCAGCCTCGATCGCAACGGGATCACTGAGCTTTTCGGCCTGCGCCAGCACCGTCACCCGGCCAACCGCCTGCACATCCTCGGCGCCCCGATCGCCCACCAGCAGCGAACACTTGGGATCGAGCGTCAGGTTATGGGTGTGCTGAGCGATGCGGCTGATCAGTACCAATGGCCGCCCCCGATCATCCAGGCAGTAAGGCACAACCGAACCGAACGGGTAGCCCGGCATTGACTTGGAATGCGTTGACAGGACAGCCCTGTACTCCTTGAGCAGCAGGTGCCTGGCATCCTTAGAGGCTTTCGCGCTCATCGTGTGACTCCTTGAAACGTTTGCGTCGAGCTGAAGACGAACGCGCGGAAACAGAATATAACGTGCTCTGGCAACGGCATTCGGACTCATCTCGAATGAGCCATGCCGTGAAGACAATCAGCGGATTGGACACGCACATGGAATTGAAAGACAAGCTAATAATAATCACCGGCGGAGGCCAGGGTCTGGGCCGCGCAATGGCCGAATACCTGGCCGGCAAAGGTGCGAATCTGGCGTTGGTGGACCTGAATCAGGAAAAACTCGACCAGGCGGTTGCAGCCTGCCAGACACAAGGCGTGCAGGCACGGGCCTACCTGTGCAACGTCGCGAACGAAGATCAGGTTGTGGAAACCGTGAGCAGGATCGCCGAGGATTTCGGGACCATTCACGGATTGGTCAACAACGCGGGCATCCTGCGCGACGGTCTGTTGGTCAAGGTCAAGGACGGCGTCATGACCAAGCTGAGCCTGGCTCAGTGGCAGTCGGTGATCGACGTCAACCTGACCGGCGTCTTCCTGTGCACACGCGAAGTGGCCGCGAAGATGATCGAGCAGAACAGTCAGGGCGCGATCATCAATATCTCGTCGATTTCACGCGCGGGCAACATCGGCCAGACCAACTATTCGGCCGCCAAGGCCGGTGTCGCGGCAGCGACCGTGACTTGGGCACGGGAACTGGCGCGTTACGGCATCAGGGTCGCAGGCGTGGCACCCGGTTTCATCGAAACCGAGATGACCGGCAGCATGAGGCCAGAGGCGCTGGAGAAGATGACGTCTGCCATCCCGCTCAAACGCATGGGCAAGCCGGACGAAATCGCCCACTCGGTCGCTTACATTCTGGAAAATGATTATTTCAGCGGGCGCATACTGGAGCTGGACGGCGCGATGAGAATCTAGACGGTGATTGACCAGCGACGCGCCCTGTAAGCGCGTCGCTGGCCCACGTGCTTACCAGGCGACGCCGAAACCTGCGGTGTAGCGAGTCTTGTCGACATCGCCGTTGCTGGAGCCGCTGATGACATCTTTCTCGGCCTTGAGGTTAAGCGAGGCCCACTCGGTGACCTTGTAGCGCAGCCCCGCCTCTACATCCAGCGAGTAATCCGCAACGCCACTCAACGGTTTGCCCAGCTCGCCGTTGGTGAAGAACTCGACCTTCTTGCCGATCAGGTAACGGTTGTAGTCCCAGGTGCCGGCAACCGAGTAGAAGTTTTCCTTCTCGTCGTTGGAAAACTCGAAGTCAGTGCGGTTGAGCAGTGCGCCGACCTTGAAGGCACCCAGTTCGTCATCCCAGAACTGATAACCAGGACCGGTACCGACGACACGCTGGCGGGACAGGTCTTCGATCTTGTCGCGCTTGTAGGTGACGCGGGCGTCCCAGAAGAATTTCTCGGTCAGGAAGCGGTCGATGGAGTACTCGGCGCTCCAGTTGTCGGTGCCGACCACATCGTCTGTGGTTTCGCGGTTGTATTCGCCTCTGGCGTTATGACGCCACTGACCGTGACGCGCCGATGTCTTGAAGGCGACGTTGTAATCATTGGTGTCGTTCTCGGCCTGCTGGAAGTCCAGCGCAGCGTCGATGTTGCCCTTCCAGACCAGATCGGTGATGACCGGCTTGGGCTTGATGATCTGCTGAATGCTCGCCAGTTCGACGGTTTTAGGCGCCTCGCCATTGGCGAGAATCACCTTGCCGTCATCGGATGCTTTCAGTGACTTGGCGACTTCACCCGTGTACTGGTCCTGTTTGACGAGTAACGGCTGATCGCTTTCCAGGGTCTTGACCTTTTTCCAGTCAATCGGAATGGCACCGCCGTATTCGGTCTGCAGCAGCAACTTGCCGCCGTCGAAAACCTTGATGGTACCGGTCAGCTTGTCGCCGTTCTTCAACCAGACGGTATCGGCAAGCAAGGGAGTGGAGGCGGCGGTGAGGGCAAGACACAGAAGGGTTCTGGACAACATAAGCGACGACTAGGCTCTGTTTGGCGGAAAATCGGGCATCATCCCGCTGGAAAAACGTCAAGGCAGTCCACGGACCCCCGAACACAGGTATCACTGACCATCAGATCCATCTGTAGTTCCAGGAAACGACAATCAATCTCGTTTTATACAGGATAAACGTGTGAGCGACCCCGTTTCAGAACAAAACGACCCCAGCGGGCTTTCGCCTGCCGACGTACGGCGCACGGCACTTTATTTGACGCTGGCCCAGGTGCCGGAAGGCAAAGTGGTCAGCTACGGACAACTGGCGGAACTGGCCGGACTTGGCAAGGCGGCCCGCTGGGTAGGCCGTACCTTGAGCCAGTTGCCGGACGGTTCGACGCTTCCCTGGCACCGTGTTTTGGGTGCCGGCGGCAGGCTCAGTCTGCCGCCCGGCAGCCCCTCGGGTGACGAACAGCGCGCCCGTTTGCGTACCGAAGGCCTTACCATTCTGAACAATCGGGTTGATATGCAGCGTCATGGCTGGCGCCCCATGTAGTTCAACGGTTAGAGTGCGCCCTTTGTTTTCGTAACCTGAGGCAGATTCCAGCCCATGCCCCGTAAAACCTGGCGCGCCGCGCTCGCCGCATATGCCAGCCCATCGACTTTAGTGTTGCTGCTGCTCGGATTCGCTGCGGGCATGCCTTACATGTTGGTCTTTTCGACGTTATCCGTATGGTTGCGTGAAGCCGGTGTCGCTCGCGAAACCATCGGCTACGCCAGCCTGATCGGTCTTGCCTACGCCTTCAAATGGGTCTGGTCTCCCCTGCTCGACCAGTGGCGCCTGCCACTGCTTGGCAAACTGGGCCGTCGTCGTTCCTGGCTGGTGCTGTCCCAGACCCTTGTGCTGCTGGGCCTGATCGGCATGGGTTTCTGCGATCCGCAGCAACATCTGTCCTGGTTGATCGCCATCGCGGTGATCGTGGCCTTCGCCTCCGCGACCCAGGACATCGCGATCGATGCGTATCGCCTGGAAATCGCCCATGACACCCAGCAGGCCGCGCTGGCCGCCAGCTACATGTCCGGCTACCGCGTTGCCGCCCTGCTGGCGACCGCAGGCGCACTGTATTTTGCCGAAGGCTTCGGCTCGACCGGCTTCGCCTACAAGCATTCGGCCTGGACCGGCACTTACGTGCTGTTCGGCCTGCTGATGCTGCCCGCACTGATCACCACGCTGGTCATGCGCGAGCCGCCCGTACCGCTGCGCACCCAACTGTCGGCCGCGCGCTACGGCTTCACCCACCAACTGGCCTCAGTCTTCGTCCTGATCGTGCTGCTGGTGTCGGTACCGGCGATGTTCACCCAGCTCTACAACACCGATTTTGCCAGCGTGCTCTTCCAGGACACCAGCTGGATGGACCTGTTGCTGGAAGACCGGGCGTTCCTGCGCGCGATCCTTTATACCCTGCTCACCATCGGCTGCCTGTCTTCGATGGGACGCCGCGGCCTGGCACCGGTCCTGACACCGATCAACGATTTCATCATGCGCTATCGCTGGCAAGCCTTGCTGCTGCTGGGTCTGATCGCTACTTATCGTATGTCGGACACGGTGATGGGCGTCATGGCCAACGTGTTCTACATCGACCAGGGCTTCACCAAGGATCAGATCGCCAGCGTGAGCAAGATCTTCGGCCTGATCATGACACTGCTGGGCGCAGGCGTCGGCGGACTGCTGATCGTGCGCTTCGGCATCATGCCGATCCTGTTCATCGGCGGCCTGAGTTCGGCAGCCACCAACATCCTGTTTCTGCTGCTGGCAGACATGGGGCCGAACATCAAAATGCTGATCCTGACCATCTCATTGGACAACCTCAGCTCCGGCCTTGCGACGTCCGCGTTCGTGGCCTACCTGTCGAGCCTGACCAACCTCAAGTTCTCGGCAACCCAATACGCCCTGCTCAGCTCGATCATGCTGTTGCTGCCGCGCCTGATCGGTGGTTATTCGGGGGTGATGGTGGAGAAGTTCGGTTACCACAACTTTTTCCTGATCACCGCCCTGCTCGGCGTGCCGACGCTGGTGATGATCATCCTGCAGTGGAGCAAGGACGCCAAAGGCGTGAAAATCGAAGAACCTGCTCAATCGACGACCATTGACAAGCCTTGAGGCCGACGAGGCTTTTCCGCATACGATGCTAAAGGAACGACATTGAACACCGCAAAAAAACCAAGCTTCAACCAATACCTGATGCTTGCCCTGATCGGGCTGGGTATCTGGTTCCCTGTCGTCTGGACCGTGCTGGCGTATGCCGCTTCAAGCGCCGCCGAGCCGATGACGGTCGGCAGTGCCATCGTGCTGCTGGGTCAGCTCGAAATCTTCGCGATCATTTTCCTGATCATCTATACGTTCTGCTTCAAGCCGTGGAGGTTATCCACTGCACTGCGTTTCGGTTTTTTTCTGAACGTACTGGGGGCTGGGATCGCCATCGTCGGCATTATCGTCGCTCTCGCGAATGTATCGCTGGGCAGCTAATGCAAAAAGCCCTGACTTGAAGGGTCAGGGCTTTTTTATGCCTCAATTTGCGAATCAGGCCTGTGGTAATTCCTGAACCACACGAATCACACGTTGTGGAAACGGGATATCGATGTTTGCCGCCTTCAGACGATCCCGGGCTTCGGCATTAAGCATGAACATGACGTCCCAATAGTCCGCCGTCTTGACCCAGATGCGCAGCGAGACGGTGATCGAACTGTCTCCCAGCGTGGACACCACAGCCGCAGGGGCCGGGTCTTCCAGAACCCTCGGGTCCTTGGCCAACTCCAGCAGCACTTCGCGTGCAGTCTGCAGATCAGCCTCATAGTCGACGCCCACGTCAAACACCACCTTGCGAGTCGGTTGCCGGTTGGTATTGGTGATAATGCCGTTCGAGAGATTGCCGTTGGGCAAAATCACTGTCTTGTTGTCGCCCGTACGCAGGATCGTATGGAAGATCTGAATACTGTCGACCGTACCCGCCACGCCCTGCGCTTCGATCCAGTCACCGATACGGAACGGACGAAACAGCAGAATCAGCACCCCGCCTGCGAAGTTCGCCAGACTGCCCTGCAGCGCCAGACCGATTGCCAGACCGGCAGCACCGATGGCCGCGACGAATGAAGTGGTTTCGACGCCGATCATCGACGCGACACTGACCACCAGCAGTATCTTCAGAATGATGTTCGCCAGACTGCTGACGAAGCCCTGCAATGCCAGATCCGCCTGTCGCCGTCCCAACAGCGCGCCGAGCTTGCCGGTCACTTTGTTGATCAGCCACCAGCCGATGCACAGCGTAACGAGGGCCAGAAGCAGACGGCCGCTGTACTGCATGATCATCGGAATCCAGGCCTGCGACGCTTGCCACAGGTGACCGACTTCTGCGTTTAAATCCATCTTTCTCTCCTTAACCTGACGAACCGGCGTCGATGGACAGCAACGGCTGTCGTTTCAATGCACAGGGCGATTCGGACTTGCCGGGCAACCCTTGGTTCCCCGGTCAGCACTGCAAATCGTCAGTCACGGAAGTTGTTGAACTGCAGCGGCATGCCCGAATCGTAGGCGCGCAGGGCTGCGATGGCTTCCTGCAGGTCGTCACGCTTCTTGCCGGTAACACGCACCTGCTCGCCCTGAATGGCGGCCTGGACCTTGAGCTTGGCTTCCTTGATGTGAGCGACGATCTTCTTCGCCAACTCCTTGTCGATGCCTTCGCGCAGCACAACCTCCTGCTTCATCAGCTTGCCGGACGCATAGGCATCCTTGATTTCCAGGCACTTGGCGTCGATCTTACGCTTGACCAGTGCCAGCTTGAGGATCTCGATCATGGCTTCAAGCTGGAAGTCTGCTTCGGCGGTCAGGCTGACGGTCAGTTCCTTGAACTCGAACGTCCCCTTGCCTTTCAGGTCGTAGCGACGATCCAGCTCTTTGATAGCGTTGTCGACGGCATTCGTGACTTCGTGTTTATCCAATTCGGACACTACGTCGAACGAGGGCATGTATGTTCTCCAATTGAACGGCGCGCACGGCAATCAACGGCGCGCATGACTTGACGGTATGAAAGAACGCTCATTATAACGAGACTTTTCCGGCCTTCACTGTGAGCCTTTCATGTCGAATACTGATTTCACTGCTTCAGGGCCGCTTTGGTCCTTGAAGGCCGATCACTGATGGCGACCACTTGGCATGTATTGGGCGCAGGCAGCCTGGGCAGTCTGTGGGCCGCGCGGCTGGCACGGGCGAATGTGCCGGTGCGTCTGGTGCTGCGAGACGCCACTCGTGTGGCCGCGTATCAGGCCAGCGGCGGCTGCCTGACCTTGATAGAAAACGATGTCGCCCGTTCGTTCCAAGTGCCTGCGCAAGCGCTGGACGATCAGGCGCCGATCGCTCGCCTGCTGGTGGCCTGCAAGGCTTATGACGCCGAACAGGCCGTGGCGCAACTGGCGCACCGCTTGACGGCCGATGCCGAGGTCATCCTGTTGCAGAACGGTCTCGGCAGTCAGGACGCTGTCGCAGCACGAGTGCCGCATGCCCGTTGCATCTTCGCCTCGAGCACCGAAGGTGCGTTTCGCAAGGCCGACTGGCAGGTGGTGTTTGCCGGTCATGGCTTTACCTGGATGGGCGATGTTGCGAATCCTGCTCCACCTTCCCTTTTGAAGGACTTGCACGCCAGCGCAATTCCTCACGAGTGGACGCCGGATATCCTCACCCGCCTGTGGCGCAAGCTGGCGCTCAATTGCGCGATCAATCCACTGACCGTGCTGCACCATTGCCGCAACGGCGAACTGCTGGAGCATCACTGTGAAGTCGCCACGCTCTGCGCCGAGCTGACCGACCTGTTGCATTGCTGCGGTCAGCCGGCGGCCGCTGCTGACCTGCACAGCGAAGTGTTGCGGGTCATCAAGGCCACAGCGGCGAACTACTCGTCGATGTATCAGGACGTGGCGCACCAGCGACGCACCGAAATCAGCTACCTGCTGGGCTACGCCTGTGCCGCTGCCAAGCGCCATCACTGCCCGGTGCCGCATTTGCAGCAGTTGCAGACGAGGCTGGTTACGCATCTGGCAAGCAAGGGTTTGCGTACGGACTAGCCCGCGCTACCCTGCTTGTTCCACCTGCCACTGCGACCTGCCCCATGCCTTTGCGCCAACGCCTGGAAAACCTGCCTGTCGGCCAGAAGCTGCTGGCTGCCCTGCTGGTTCTGATGACCACCGTCCTGCTGGTCGCCAACCTGACCTTCATCAGCGCGGCCTATTACATTTCCCAGGAAGCCATGGCGCCGCAGGCCTTGCAGACCATTGGCCGTCTGATCAGCAGCGCCAACCTCAATGAAAACGCACTGAATTCACCCGACGACGCACGTGCATTGCTGAGGGAGCTGAAAAGCTACGGTCCGTTGCGCGCGGCGGCCATTTACGACAACGATGGCGAACGCCTGGGGCAAGTGCAGCAAGGCGAAGGGCTTGAGTTGCCACATCATTTCAAGGACCTTGAAAGCTGGCGCCTGACCGAGTTCCGTAGCACGCAGGTCATCACCGTACCCAAAGGCGAGCAACCTCCTGGCCATCTATTGCTGGTCGCCAGCAGCGAACTACCGCCTGCGTTTTATACAGGCACCCTGACTGCCAGCCTGGGGATTCTGGTGTTCAGCGTATTGCTGTGGCTGGTCGTGGCGCGGCAGATTCGTCGCCTGATCACCGAGCCCATCTACCAACTGGAAGAGCTTTCCCGTCAGGTGACCCGCGAAGAGAACTACGCGTTGCGCGCCGAGCCCGGCAACGAGGATGAAATCGGCAGCCTGGCTGAAGCCTTCAACACCATGCTGTCGCGTATCGAAGCGCGCGAGCAGCAGCTCAAACGCGCCCGCGACGATTCTCAGGAAGCCTATGATCAGGCGCAGGGTCTGGCCGAGGAAACCCGGCACACCAATCGCAAGCTCGAGCTCGAAGTTCAGGTGCGCAGCAAGATCGAAAAGAAGCTCACGGGCTTTCAGAACTACCTCAACAGCATCATCGACTCGATGCCCTCGGCCATGATCGCGCTCGACGAGCAACTGTACGTGACCCAGTGGAATCAGGAAGCCAGCGCGCTTTCCGGCACAACCCTGGACGAGGCGATGAACCAGCCGATCTTCATCGCTTTCGAGCCGATGCGCTCGTTTCTGCCGCAGATCAAACACACCGTTGAACGACACAGTGTCACCAAGATCGAGCGCGTGACCTGGATCAAGAACGACGAGTCTCGCCATTACGCGCTGACGTTTTACCCGCTGACCGGCGACGCAGGCCGTGGGGTGGTGATCCGGATCGACGACATCACTCAGCGCATCTCGCTGGAAGAAATGATGGTGCAGTCGGAAAAAATGCTTTCGGTTGGCGGCCTCGCAGCAGGCATGGCCCACGAAATCAATAATCCGTTGGGCGCGATCTTGCATAACGTGCAGAACATCCGCCGACGTCTGTCGCCGGACCTGCCGAAGAACATCGAGCAGGCCGAAACCGACGGGATCGACCTGGCCGTAGTGAACAACTACCTGACCAGCCGCGAAGTGCCGCAACTGCTGGATGGCATTCAGCAGGCAGGTGCGCGAGCCGCGAAGATTGTCAGTCACATGCTCAACTTCAGCCGCTTGAGTAACCGTCAGCTCTCGCCCTGCGACTTGCCTGCACTGATCGATCAGGCTGTGGAAATCGCCAGCAACGACTTTGACCTGACCATCGGTTTTGATTTCAAGGGCCAGCACATCATCCGCCAGTTCGATCCGGAGCTGGGGCCGGTGCCGTGCATTGCCAACGAGCTGGAACAAGTGCTGCTGAATCTGCTGAAAAACGCCGCTCAGGCGATTCATCAACGGCCCGATGGAGAGGATGAGGGACGCATCATTCTGCGCACCCGACTCAATCCGCCATGGGCCGAAATTCAGGTGGAAGACAACGGCATCGGCATGTCCGAAAACGTGCGCAAACGCACCTTCGAGCCGTTTTTCACCACCAAGGAGATCGGTCAGGGCACTGGACTGGGCCTGTCGGTGTCGTACTTCATCATCACCAACAACCACAAGGGCCAGATGGAAGTGCAATCTTCCGTCGGCAATGGAACCTGCTTCACGCTGCGCCTGCCGCTGATCGCCAATCAGGTGAATGTGCAGCAACAGGTTATTTCCAAGCTATGACCAGGAGCCACTGAATGGGCTTTCGTTTGTCGAAAATCTACACACGTACCGGCGACGCCGGGGAAACCGGACTGGGCGACGGTCGCCGGGTGTCCAAGGACCACCCACGCGTCGAAGCCATCGGCGAAGTCGATACCCTCAACAGCCAGCTTGGTCTGCTGTTGGCCGGGCTGATCGAACTGGCACCGAGTGTGTCCGGGCTCAACGAAGTGATCGATGTTCTGGCGCCTTGTCAGCACCGTCTGTTCGATCTGGGCGGTGAGCTGGCGATGCCAAGCTACAAGGCGTTGAACAGCGCTGAGGTCGAACGTCTCGAGGCGGCGATTGATGTCTGGAACGAGGAATTGGGGCCGCTGGAAAACTTCATCCTGCCCGGCGGTTCAGCGCTGATTGCACACGCTCATGTGTGCCGCAGCCTGGCCCGCAGTGCCGAGCGTCGCTGCCAGCATCTGAATGCGGTCGAACCACTGGAAGGCTCTGGCCTGGCGTATATCAACAGATTGTCGGACCTGCTGTTCGTCGCCGCCCGGGTCATTGCCCGGCGACAAGGCGTAGCCGAAATCCTGTGGCAGCCTGCGCCGAAGCCGGAGTAAGGCATGATCGTGCCCGCTCTGAGCGCATTCGAGAGCGGACGCGGAGCGTCCTGAGCGGCGTTACCACGCAGAGCGTGGGAACGATCAGTGTGAGGTTGATGATCGTGCCATTACTCCGCGTGCGCATGCATCCCGTGACGCTTTGCGTCACATTCGGGAGCGGACGCAGGAGCGATCAATGATCCAGGGCCATCAGAGCTCTTCAGGCCAGAACGCCCGTATTCCTGCAACGCCCTGAGCGCCGTTTTCCCATGCTTTCTGCCTTTCGGCAGGTCCCACGCCGCCCAGCAGGTAAACAGGCTTGCTGAAGCTTGTGATCAACTGTGCGGCCTGTTCCCAGCCCAATGGCTGAGCATCGGGGTGCGTCAAGGTTGGCTGCACCGGGGACAGGGTCACGAAATCCACGCCCATCTGTTCTGCCAACGCCAATTCCTCTGCGTTGTGACAGGAAGCGGCCAGCCAGCGATCCTCTGGAAACGGCCGTCCACGGCTGGCGTATTTGCGCAGCTGCTCGGCCGTCAGGTGCCAACCGGCGGACGGGAAATCACCCAGCCATTCCAGTGGTCCTTTGAGCATCAGTTGCGCCTTGCCTGCACACAGACCGGCAGCGTCCACCGCCATGTCGCGGTACTTCGGGTCGTAGCCGCCCGGCGCGCGCAGTTGGACCAACTTGATGCCGCCCGCAACGGCTTTCTGAATCCCGCGCAGGACTTCGATGTTGTCCAGTCCTTCCGGGGTGATCAGGTATTCGCCCGGCAGACGCGCCGCCGCGACGATCGGCCGGTTGGCGGCCGGAAAGTCGTAATTGGCCAGTTCACGGGAAGACGCCCAGACCAGCGGCTGACCTTCGGCACCGTGCGGTTCGCCAGTGAACGCCGAGACTTCCCACACATCCAGCAGCACATGCTTGTCCGAGTAGTCATGCTGAATCTTGATCAGTGGACGCGCCGCCGTGACGATGATGCCCAGCTCTTCCTGCAGTTCGCGTCCCAGCGCAGTCTCGACGGCTTCGCCCTCTTCGACCTTGCCGCCGGGAAACTCCCACAGACCGCCCTGATGCTGGCTGTCGGCCCTTTTGGCGATCAGGATTTTGCCGTCGGCGCCACGAATGACGGCAGCGGCCACGTGAATGCGTTTCACGATCAGGACTCCTCTAGACCAGCCTGCTGCCAGCGCTGGAAGGCAGGCCATTGGTAAATGGTTTCGATGTAGGCCAGCGCCTCGTCGGGCAACGCCACGCGATACGTGCGTAGGCGGATCGCGACAGGTGCGAAGAACGCATCGGCAATGCTCGGACGGCCGAACAGGAACGGCCCGTCTTCCCTGGCTGCCTTTCGGCATTCAGCCCACAGCGCGACGATGCGCTCGATGTCGGCCTGGGTATCGACCGGAATGACTTCCAGCGCCTGATCCTGACGCAGGTCCATCGGCATGTTGGAACGCAGGCTCATGAAGCCGCTGTGCATCTGGGCGCAGGCAGAACGCGCCTGGGCTCGTGCAGAGATATCACGCGGCCAAAGGTCGACATCCGGGAAACGCTCGACCAGGTACTCACAGATCGCCAGCGAATCGATGATGGTGCCGTGCTCGCACTGCAGCGCAGGCACTTTGCCGGTAGGCGAATACTTGAGGATGTTCTCGCGGGTGTCAGGCAGGTTAAGACGGATGACCTGATCGGTGAACGGCGCGCCGGTCATCTCCAGCACCAGCCAGGGACGCAGCGACCAGGAGGAATAGCGTTTGTCGCCGATGATTAGGTGCAGGCTCATGTTCAACTCCGTTGAATGGCGCAGGCGAGCGATCGCCCGCGCCGGAATGAATCAGGTGCGGTATTCCGCATTGATCTTCACGTACTCGTGGGACAGGTCGGTGGTCCAGATCGTTTCGCTGCAATCACCGCGGCCCAGCTCGATGCGGATGGTGATCTCCTCTTCAGCCATGACCGCCGAGCCCTGCTCTTCAGTGTAGGTCGTGGCGCGGCAGCCCTTGCTTGCGATGCACACACCGCTCAGGAACACGTCGATCCTGCTCACGTCCAGGTCCGGAACGCCTGCACGGCCGACAGCGGCCAGAATGCGACCCCAGTTCGGATCGGAGGCGAACAGCGCGGTCTTGATCAGTGGCGAGTGAGCAACGGCGTAGCCGACATCAAGACATTCCTGATGATTGCCGCCGCCATTGACTTCAACGGTGACGAACTTGGTCGCACCTTCGCCGTCGCGCACGATGGCCTGGGCGACTTCCATGCAGACGTCGAACACGGCCTTTTTCAGGGCATCGAACAACGGGCCTTTGGCTTCGGTCACTTCAGGCAGACTGGCCTGGCCGGTGGCGATCAGCATGCAGCAGTCGTTGGTCGAGGTGTCGCCATCGATGGTGATACGGTTGAACGACTTGTTCGCGCCGTCGCGGATCAGGTCTTGCAACACGTTCTGGGAAACCTTGGCGTCGGTCGCGATGTAGCCGAGCATGGTCGCCATGTTTGGACGAATCATGCCCGCGCCCTTGCTGATGCCGGTCACGGTGATGGTCACGCCGTCGTGCTGAAACTGACGGCTCGCGCCCTTTGGCAGGGTATCGGTGGTCATGATGCCGGTGGCCGCCGCCGCCCAGTTATCCACAGACAGATCGTCAAGAGCCGCTTGCAGCGCGCCTTCGATCTTTTCCACAGGCAGTGGCTCACCGATCACACCGGTGGAGTAAGGCAGTACGGCAGACGCATCGACACCGGTCAGCTCGGCAAGCTTTTCGCAGGTACGGCGCGCAGCAGCCAGACCGGGCTCGCCGGTACCTGCGTTGGCGTTGCCAGTGTTGGTCAGCAGGTAACGCACGGTGCCCTGCACGCGCTGCTTGGCCAGAATGACCGGAGCGGCACAGAACGCGTTCAGCGTGAACACACCGGCAACGCTCGAGCCTTCGGCACAGCGCATGACCACGACATCCTTGCGACCCGGGCGTTTGATGCCGGCAGAAGAGATGCCAAGTTCAAAACCGGGAACCGGGTGCAGCGTAGGCAACGGACCAAGACCAACAGCCATCGGGGTGCTCCTCGTGGGGTGTATGCGCCGCCCGCATCGGTACGGCGATTCAATGAAAAAACGCCGCGACGGGCAAGCCGGTCGCGGCGCGGGTATTACAGTGTCAGGGCCTTAGTTGATCTGGCCGTGACAGTGCTTGAATTTCTTGCCCGAACCACACCAGCACAGCTCGTTGCGACCCAGTTTCTGGTCGTTGCGAACCGGTGTAGTTGCGACGGCAACGGTCTCGCCCTCTTCCTCGATCAGCGCAGGCTGATCGATACCCGGGGCTTCAGCGTGTTCGAACTGCATGCGCTTGGCCAACTCCTCGGCTTCCTGACGCTGACGCGCCTCTTCTTCCTCGGGGTCTTCGCGGCGAACCTGAACGTGGGACAGGACGCGAATGGTGTCGCGCTTGATCGAGTCCAGCAGTTCCTGGAACAGGGTGAACGACTCGCGCTTGTATTCCTGCTTCGGGTTCTTCTGGGCGTAGCCACGCAGGTGGATACCGTGACGCAGGTGATCCATGGTCGACAGGTGGTCTTTCCACAGGTCGTCCAGAACGCGCAACAGAATCTGCTTCTCGAAGGAGCGCAGCGCTTCGGCACTGGCCTGATCTTCTTTCTCGTTATAGGCGACCAGCAACTGATCCATGATCTTGGTGCGCAGGCTGTCTTCGTGCAGGTGATCGTCTTCGTCGAGCCACTGCTGAATCGGCAGCTTCACGGCGAAGTCGGTGTTCAGTGCAGCTTCCAGACCCGAAACATCCCACTGCTCGGGCAGCGATTGTGGCGGAATGTGCTGGCTGATGAGGTTGTTGAGCACTTCAGCACGGAAGTCAGCGATGGTGTCGCCAATGTTGTCCGCAGCCAGCAGCGTGTTA
The DNA here is from genome assembly GCF_900184295.1 of Pseudomonas viridiflava. Classification (NCBI taxonomy): domain Bacteria; kingdom Pseudomonadati; phylum Pseudomonadota; class Gammaproteobacteria; order Pseudomonadales; family Pseudomonadaceae; genus Pseudomonas; species Pseudomonas viridiflava. Next base: position 1,172,233 of record NZ_LT855380.1, on the reverse strand, counting down.
CGCATGTGATAGATCACTTTGCGCTGCTCATTGGCTACGTCATCGAATTCAAGCAGTTGCTTGCGAATGTCGAAGTTGCGACCTTCGACCTTGCGCTGCGCTTTCTCGATGGCGTTGGTCACCATGCGGTGCTCGATGGCTTCGCCGGACTGCATGCCGAGCGCCTTCATGAAGTTCTTCACCCGGTCAGAGGCGAAGATACGCATCAGGCTGTCTTCCAGCGACAGGTAGAAGCGGCTGGAACCGGTATCGCCCTGACGACCGGCGCGACCGCGCAGCTGGTTGTCGATACGGCGCGATTCATGACGCTCGGAGGCAATTACGTGCAGACCGCCCGCTTCGATGACCTGCTGGTGACGCTTCTGCCAGTCGGCCTTGATCTGTGCGATCTGCTCAGGTGTCGGGTCTTCCAGATTGGCGACTTCGACTTCCCAGTTACCGCCCAGCAGGATGTCAGTACCGCGACCGGCCATGTTGGTGGCGATGGTCAACGCACCCGGACGACCGGCCTGAGCGATGATTTCCGCTTCCTTTTCGTGGAACTTGGCGTTCAGAACCTTGTGCTCGATGCCTTCGGCATTCAGCAGGCGAGACATGTGCTCGGAGGTTTCGATGGTCGCCGTACCCACCAGCACCGGACGGTTTTCCGCCAGACAGGCCTTGATGTCGGTCACGATGGCCGCGTACTTCTCTTCCGCCGTCAGGTAGACGAGGTCGTTGAAGTCCTTGCGCGCCAGTGGCTTGTTCGGCGGAATGACCATCACGGCCAGGTTGTAGATCTGGTGGAATTCGAACGCTTCGGTGTCGGCTGTACCGGTCATGCCGGACAGTTTGTTGTACAGACGGAAGTAGTTCTGGAACGTGGTCGACGCCAGGGTCTGGCTTTCGGCCTGAATGTTCAGGTTTTCCTTGGCTTCGATGGCCTGGTGCAGGCCTTCGGACAAGCGACGGCCCGGCATGGTACGACCGGTGTGCTCGTCGACCAGCAGCACCTGACCGTCCTGGACGATGTACTCGACGTTGCGATTGAACAGTTTGTGCGCACGCAGACCGGCATAGACGTGAGTCAGCAGGCCCAGGTTGTGCGCCGAATACAGGCTCTCGCCTTCAGCCAGCAGGCCGACTTCGGTGAGCATTTCTTCGATGAACTGGTGACCGGCTTCGTTCAGCTCGACCTGACGGGTCTTCTCGTCAACGGTGAAGTGACCGGCCTTGGTGACCTGGCCTTCCACTTCCTCGATGTGCTGCTCGAGCTTGGGGATCAGTCGGTTGATTTCGGTGTACAGCTTTGAGCTGTCTTCAGCCTGACCGGAAATGATCAGCGGCGTACGCGCTTCGTCGATCAGAATGGAGTCGACTTCATCGATCACGGCAAAGTTGAGTTCGCGCTGGAACTTGTCGTCCATGCTGAACGCCATGTTGTCGCGAAGATAGTCGAAGCCGTATTCGTTGTTGGTGCCGTAGGTGATGTCAGCGGCATAGGCTGCGCGCTTCTCTTCCGGCGGCTGGAATGGCGTGACGATGCCTACGGTCAGACCGAGGAATTCGTACAGCGGACGCATCCAGTTGGCGTCGCGGCGTGCCAGGTAGTCGTTCACGGTAACCACGTGAACGCCTTTGCCCGACAGCGCGTTGAGGTAGACCGCCAGGGTGCCGACGAGGGTTTTACCTTCACCGGTACGCATCTCGGCGATCTGGCCTTCATGCAGGGTCATGCCACCGATCAGCTGAACATCGAAGTGGCGCATGCCCATGACACGCTTGCCCGCTTCACGCGCAACGGCAAATGCTTCCGGCAGCAGTTGATCGAGGGTCTCGCCTTTGGCTATGCGGGCCTTGAACTCTTCGGTCTTGGCGCGCAATTGCTCGTCCGAAAGGGCCACCATTTGCTCTTCGAAGGCATTGACGAGTTGAACCGTCTTGAGCATGCGTTTGACTTCACGCTCGTTCTTGCTTCCAAAAAGTTTTTTCAACAAAGGCGCAAACATATCGACAGGATCTTCCACACATAGGAATGGAGGGCGGCCCCGTGAGTCGCCCGTGCAGCCCTGATGGCTGCATGCGAACGAGCATTCTACCCGGAAACGATGGTGAGGAAAGTGGCGTTATTCCACGATGCTGGCACAGCGCTGTGACGGGGCAGATTTACAATGGGGCCATTTTCAAGCACTTCAACCCGCAAAACGGGGAAGTTACTCATTGATTTGCATATGAAAGCACGGAAAGGCCTCTGAAAGCAGCCGTTACAATGCTTTCTGTTAAGATGAGCGCCTTGTCACCAAGGCACCTCCCCATGGCTTTTCGTCCTCTGAATGCTCGTGCGCCTGCAGTGCTGCTGCGCGAAGCCAAGCCTTTGAAGGCTATCTTTCGGCACGCCGAACGCCTGAGCCACCTTCAACGCCTGGTCGAGAGCCAGTTGCAACCCGCTGCCCGCGAGCATTGCCATGTGGCGTCGTGGCGGGAAGGCAGCCTGTTGCTGATCGTGACGGACGGTCACTGGGCCACCCGTCTGCGTTATCAGCAAAAGCGCCTGCACCGACAACTGGTCGCGTTCGATGAATTCATCAACCTGACCCGGATCGTGTTCAAGGTTCAGCCACCTGCGTCGCCACGCGGCGCGGCGACGCACACCATCGACCTGTCCACGGTTGCGGCTGAAAACATCCAGGCCACCGCCGACGGCATCACCGACCCCAAGCTGCGCGCCGCACTCGAGCGGTTGGCCAGTCACGCCAGGGATCGCAAATAAGCAAGTGGCCGCCTGAGCGCCCTACCAATCCAATAAAAAAAGGCCGCCCGAGGGCAGCCTTTAAAGAACAAAAGGAAAGAGAGTAAAGCTTGCTTACACGGCCGCGACAGGGCGCATGTAAGAAATAGGTGCCGTACTGGCATCCTCGAAGGTCACCACTTCCCAGGCATCTGTCTGCGCAATAAGCGCACGCAGAAGGCGGTTGTTCAGTGCATGCCCCGACTTGAAGCCCTTGAACTCACCGATCAGGCTATTGCCCAGCAGGTAGAGGTCACCGATGGCATCCAGGATTTTATGTTTGACGAATTCGTCCTCGTACCGCAGGCCGTCTTCGTTCAATACGCCTTCCTTGTCGACCACAATGGCATTTTCCACACTGCCGCCGAGTGCGAGGTTGTGCTTGCGCAGGTACTCGATGTCACTCATAAACCCGAAGGTCCGGGCACGGCTCACTTCCTTCACGAAGGAAGTGCTGGAAAAGTCCACGCTTGCACTCTGGGTGCGGTCACGGAAGACGGGGTGATCGAAATCGATCTCGAAACTGACCTTGAACCCTTCGAAAGGCACGAAAGTAGCGCGTTTACCGCCCTCTTCCACTGTGACTTCCCGCAGGATCCGGATGAATTTCTTCGGCGCGTCCTGTTCTTCCAGGCCAGCCGATTGAATCAGGAATACGAATGGGCCTGCGCTGCCGTCCATGATAGGAACTTCGGAGGCAGAGAGCTCGACGTAGGCGTTATCGATGCCAAGGCCAGCCATGGCCGAGAGCAGGTGTTCCACCGTGTCAACTTTGACATCACCATTGACCAGTGTGGTCGACAGAGTGGTGTCACCGACGTTTTCCGCACGCGCAGGGATCTGCACGACAGGATCAAGGTCGGCTCGGCAAAACACGATGCCGGTATTCACAGGTGCAGGCTTGAGGGTCAGGTAAACCTTCTCCCCGGAGTGCAGGCCTATACCTGTGGCACGGATAATATTTTTCAGGGTGCGTTGTTTAATCATGGCATGGGCCGCTTCAGCGCAAGTTGCGAACTGGTATCAACAAAGGCTGGCGATGATAGCAGACCATGCCTTTGCTGAACACCAATCACCCTAATACCCCTGATACATTTCATCAATCGGCCTGACGACGCAGGAAAGCCGGGATGTCCAGGTAGTCCAGATCGTCGTTAGGGTTCATCTTCGCTGCTGCGGTGGCGCCTGCGTGTGCCTGATTGCGCATCACGGTAGGACGATCCAGATCGCGGTAGTTGACCGAAGGGGCTTCCTGACGGACCGCTGGCTGAGCCGAGGACTGCTGAGTGGTCTGCAGGGTATTGTCGATCACCTTGACAGGCTTCTCGATTTTCGCGCCCAGACCGGTCGCAACCACGGTCACGTGCAACTCGTCACGCATGTCCGGATCGATAACGGTACCGACCTTGACCATCGCGTGCTCGGAAGCGAACGCTTCGATGATGCTGCCCACGTCCGAGTATTCACCCAGAGACAGGTCAGGACCGGCAGTGATGTTGACCAGGATGCCGCGAGCGCCCTGCAGGTTGACGTCTTCGAGCAGCGGGTTGCGGATGGCTGCCTCGGTCGCTTCACGTGCACGGTTAGGACCGCTGGCGCAGCCAGTGCCCATCATTGCCATGCCCATTTCGCTCATCACGGTGCGAACGTCGGCAAAGTCGACGTTGATCATGCCCGGACGCTTGATGATGTCGGAGATACCGCGAACGGCACCGGCCAGTACATCGTCTGCCTTGGCGAAAGCCGACAGCAGGCTGGCGTCCTTACCCAGGATGGTCAGCAGCTTCTCGTTGGGAATGGTGATCAACGAGTCGACGCTTTCGGACAGCATGCGGATGCCTTCATCGGCGATCTGCATACGCTTGCGACCTTCGAACGGGAACGGACGGGTCACGACTGCGACCGTCAGAATGCCCATTTCCTTGGCCACTTCGGCAATGATCGGTGCTGCACCGGTACCGGTACCGCCGCCCATGCCTGTGGTGATGAAGACCATGTTGGTGCCTTGCAGGACTTCTGCAATGCGCTCACGGTCTTCCAGCGCGGCCTGACGACCGACTTCAGGGTTGGCGCCAGCGCCAAGACCTTTGGTCACGCCTGTGCCCAGTTGAAGAATGGTGCGCGCGCCGATGTTTTTCAGCGCTTGAGCATCGGTGTTGGCGCAGATGAATTCCACGCCTTCGATGTTGCTCTTGACCATGTGATTGACAGCGTTACCGCCACCACCGCCTACACCGATGACCTTGATTACCGGGCTTTGCGGGACGTTGTCTACGAGTTCGAACATTTTCTCTCTCCTTCCGCTCTCTAGTTAGTTTGCCTACTGCCTGCCGCTATTGTTTTGAAGCTTGAATCTTTGAAGCTTAAAAATTGCCCTGGACCCAACGCTTGATACGCTCAAGCACAGGAGCCTTGGGTTCGTCGCCGTAACTGCTGTTGCCGACAATCCCCGACAGCGAAATGCCATCGGATTGTTTCTGCAGCCCGTACAGCAACAGGCCTACGCCTGTGGAGTAGATCGGGTTGCGGACGACATCAGCGAGCCCTTTGACGCTATGCGGAACGCCCAGGCGCACCGGCATGTGGAAGATTTCCTCGGCAAGTTCCACCGCACCTTCCATTTTCGAGGTACCACCGGTCAGCACGATGCCGGCCGGGATCAGATCTTCATAACCACTGCGACGCAGTTCGGCCTGGATCAGGGTGAACAGCTCGTCGTAACGAGGCTCAACCACTTCGGCCAGGGCCTGGCGCGACAGCTCGCGAGGTGGACGGTCGCCCACGCTCGGTACCTTGATGGTTTCGCCGGCACCAGCCAGTTTGGCCAGGGCGCAGGCATAACGAATCTTGATTTCTTCGGCGTACTGGGTCGGTGTGCGCAGCGCCATGGCGATGTCATTGGTCACCTGATCGCCCGCAATCGGGATCACCGCGGTGTGCCGGATCGCGCCTTCGGTGAAGATCGCGATGTCGGTGGTGCCGCCGCCGATGTCCACCAGGCAGACGCCCAGCTCTTTCTCGTCATCGGTCAGGACCGAATAGGCCGAAGCCAGTTGTTCCAGAATGATGTCGTCGACTTCCAGACCACAGCGACGCACGCACTTCTCGATGTTCTGGGCAGCGTTCACTGCACAGGTCACGACGTGCACCTTGGCTTCCAGACGTACGCCCGACATGCCCAGCGGCTCACGAACGCCTTCCTGGTTGTCGATGACGTAGTCCTGAGGCAGCGTGTGCAGGACGCGCTGATCGGCAGGGATGGCAACAGCCTGGGCGGCGTCGAGTACACGCTCCAGATCCGCAGAGCTCACTTCACGGTCGCGGATCGCCACGATGCCGTGGGAGTTCAGGCTGCGGATGTGGTTGCCCGCGACGCCGACGAATGCCGAGTGAATACGGCAGCCAGCCATCAGCTGGGCCTCTTCGACAGCGCGCTGGATCGACTGAACGGTCGATTCGATGTTCACCACCACGCCCTTCTTCAGGCCGCGGGAGGGATGGGTACCGATACCCACGATTTCCAGCGAGCCATCGGCCGCGACTTCGCCTACCAGTGCCACCACCTTGGAGGTACCGATATCCAGCCCGACGATCATTTTGCCGCTTTGCACATTTGCCATGGTCCTGCCTCTTATCAATTCTTCGCGACGGCGGGTTTGTCCGACGTCGGCGCTGCCTGTTCACGCCAGCCAACTGCAAGGCCGTTGGCGTAACGCAGGTCGATGCGCGCAATATTCGTGATTTGGTCTTTAAGCGTTTTGTCGTAAATCGCGATGAAGCGGCGCATTTTTTCGACGAGATGGTCGCGTCCCAGCAACAACTCGATACCCGGCCCAGCACTACCGGCACCTGTTGTCAGGAACCAGCTGCCACGCTCGCGCAATTCCAGGCGCACGATGGAGAAGCCCATGGGGCGCAACATCTGACTCAACACCTGGTACTGCTGCATCACCTGCTGCTGGGCCCGCTGCGGGCCGAACAACTGGGGAAGATGTTCATAATTGGACAGTTCACGCGGCGTGAAAGCCTGCCCCTGGTTGTTCAGCAGCGACTCGTCACCCCAACGGGCAACGGGCAGCTGCTCTTCCAGGCGAATCACCACCTGGTCCGGCCACACACGTCTGACTTCGGCGTGTGCAATCCATGGCATCTGTTCAAGCTCAGTGCGCATGGCGGCCAGATCGATCTTGAAAAAGCTCGACGCCACGAACGGTGCAATCCGCTGCTGCACGGCCTGCTGACTGATGTAGCTCAGATCGCCCTGCACATTGATGCGGGTGATCGGGCGGTCGGCATACGGCATGATCCGCAGCGCCGCTTCGTACGTACCAAAACCCAGCACGACCAGCATCACCGGCCAGAACAGACGCTTCAGGAAACTGAAGTTCGGTTTTGGCATACGCGCAGACAGCGGCTCCTTGGCCACCATCCGGCTGGCGCCACGAGGCACCGGCTTGCGGTTCGGTGCTGGAGGCTGATGGCGTGCCGAAGCGTTCATGCCTTAAGCCCTCGCCTGAACGCTGTCGGCCAGAATCGCCAACACCAGTTGCTGAAAATCCAGACCCGCAGCACGCGCCGCCATCGGAACCAGGCTGTGATCGGTCATGCCCGGCACCGTATTGACTTCCAGCAGCCAGAACTTGCCTTGCGCGTCCTGCATGACATCCGTGCGCGCCCAGCCAGCAATGCCAATGGCTTCGCAGGCGCGTGCTGTCAGTTGTTTGAGTTCGTGCTCACGCTCGTCGCTCAACCCGCATGGAATCCGGTACTGGGTATCGGAAGCCAGGTACTTGGCGTCGTAGTCGTAAAAACTGTGGGGAGTGCCCAGGCCGATGACCGGGAGCACTTGGTCACGCAGAGAAGCCACAGTGAACTCCGGCCCCTGAATCCACTGCTCGACCAACACTTGCGAATCGTAGGTACTGGCGGCTTTCCAGGCGGCGATCAATTCGTCGACGCTGGTCACTTTAGCCATACCGATACTTGAGCCTTCATGGGCCGGTTTGACGATCAAAGGGAAGCCCAGTTCCGTCGCGGCAGAAATACAATCCTGCTCACTGACGAGTGCCGCGTGCAAAGGCGTTGCAAGGCCCAGACTCTGCCAAACCTGCTTGGTACGCAGCTTGTCCATCGCCAGAGCAGAAGCGAGTACGCCGCTGCCGGTATAGGGGATTTCCAGGCACTCCAGCAGCCCTTGCATGGTGCCGTCTTCGCCGCCGCGACCGTGCAGCACGATGAACGCCCGGTCGATCTTTTCATTCACCAGTCGTTGCAGGAAATCGTCGCCCACGTCGATGCCGAACGCATCCACACCGGCAGCCTGCAGTGCCTCAAGCACTGCCTGTCCGGATTTCAGGGACACTTCCCGCTCGGCACTCTTGCCGCCAAAAAGCACGGCAACGCGGCCGAAGCTTTTCGGCTCGAGTGTCGAGCGCAGGGAAGACGGGGCGACGGCTGTCATTTCAGCTTACCTTCGGTTGAAGCCACTTTTGCGCCGACGAACAGCGGACTCTTGAGCAATTGCGGAGCCAGACCACCAATGTCGCCCGCGCCTTGGCACAGCAGGATGTCGCCGGCGCGCAGCAGCGGCTTGACCAGCGGTGCGAGCTCTACGCCACGCTCGATGTAGATCGGATCAAGCTGACCACGCTGACGAATGCTGTGGCACAGGTTACGGCTGTCCGCGCCGGGGATCGGTTCTTCACCGGCCGGGTAGACTTCCATCAGCAACAGCACATTGGCATCGGCCAGCACCTGGACGAAATCGTCGTACAGATCACGGGTCCGGCTGAAACGGTGCGGCTGGTAAACCATGACCAGACGACGATCCGGCCAGCCACCGCGCACAGCATTGATCACCGCAGCGACTTCACGCGGGTGGTGACCGTAGTCGTCGACCAGCATCACGTTGCCGCCTTCGACCGGCAGTTCGCCATACACCTGGAAGCGACGGCCCACACCCTGAAAGCCCGACAGGCCCTGAACGATGGCCTCGTCACTCACGCCTTCGTCGGTCGCGATTGCAATGGTCGCCAGCGAATTGAGCACGTTGTGATTGCCCGGCATGTTCACGGACACATCCAGCGGCTCGCGGTCGCGACGCAACACGGTAAAGAACGTCAGCATGCCGTCCTGGCGCACGTTGATTGCGCGCACATCGGCTTCTTCGCTGAAACCGTAGGTCAGGATCGGACGCTTGACCTGCGGCAGGATTTCACGAACCACAGGATCATCGATGCACATCACTGCCAGCCCATAGAACGGCAGGTTGTGCAGGAATTCGACAAAGGTTTTCTTCAGTTTGTTGAAGTCGCCTTCGTAGGTCGCCATGTGATCGGCGTCGATGTTGGTGACCACAGCGACCAGCGGCTGCAGGTGCAGGAAGCTGGCATCGCTTTCGTCGGCTTCGGCGATCAGATAACGGCTGGTGCCCAGCTGGGCATTGGTGCCCGCCGCGTTCAGACGACCACCGATCACGAACGTCGGGTCGAGGCCACCGGCCGCGAACACCGAAGCGATCAGGCTGGTGGTGGTGGTCTTGCCGTGGGTACCAGCCACCGCGATGCCGTGGCGATAGCGCATCAGCTCGGCCAGCATCTCGGCGCGTGGCACAACCGGAATACGACGTTCCAGGGCGGTAGCCACTTCCGGGTTGGAGGTATTGACCGCACTGGACACAACCAGCACATCGGCACCCACGGTGTTCTCGGCACGATGGCCGAGGAAAATCTGCGCGCCGAACGATTCGAGACGTTCGGTCACTGGAGAGCTCTTGAGGTCGGAACCCGACACTTCGTAGCCCAGGTTCAATAGCACCTCGGCAATGCCGCACATGCCGACACCGCCGATACCGACGAAGTGGATGCGACGGATGCGGCGCATTTCGGGTTGCGGCATGGCGCGCTGATTCTCAACCATTGACCACCTCCACACAGACATCGACCACGGTATTGGTTGCATCGGGCTTGGCCAGGCGACGTGCCGTGCGGGCCATGCTGTTCAATTGTTCGGGTTGCATCAAAACCTCTTTCAGGCGTGCAGCCATCTCGGCTACGCCAGTTGTCGCTTGCGGCATGACAAAGGCTGCGCCTTCGCGGGCCAGATAGTCAGCGTTACGGGACTGATGGTCATCGATCGCATGGGGCAACGGGATCAGCAGCGACGGCAGGCCTGCGGCGGCCAGTTCGCTGATGGTCAGTGCGCCTGCGCGGCAGACCACCAGATCGGCCCAGCTGTACGCTTGAGCCATGTTCTGGATGAACGGCGCCACTTGCGCCTCGACGCCCACGTTGCGATAACGCTCGGCGGTAATTTCGTCGTGATTCTTGCCCGCCTGATGGAATATTTCGGGACGGATATCCACAGGCAATTGCGCCAGCGCTTCGGGCAGCAGCTTGTTCAGCGGCTCGGCACCGAGGCTGCCACCCAGCACCAACAGGCGTGCCTTGCGACCGGCCAGGGCCTGACGCGGCGTTTCAAGAAACAGCTCGACACGCACCGGGTTGCCGGTCGTGCGGCGTTTCTTCGAGGCCGCGAAGGTGTCCGGGAACGCCTCGCATACCCGACTGGCGAACGACGCGAGACTGCGGTTGGCAGTGCCGGCAACAGCGTTCTGCTCGTGAATGATCAACGGCACGCCTGCCAGCTTCGCGGCAAGACCACCGGGACCTGTGACATAGCCACCGAAGCCGACCACACACACAGGCTTGAGCTCACGCACCACCTTGCGGGCCTGCATCAATGCCTTGAGCAACATCAGCGGCGCCTTGAGCAGGGACAGACGTCCCTTGCCACGCAAGCCGGTGACATTGATCAGGTGCAGGGTCAGCCCTGCCTGAGGCACCAGTTCGTTCTCGATACCGCGCGGGGTGCCCAGCCAGTGAACCTTGTAGCCGCGCGACTGGAATTCGCGGGCGCAGGCCAGCGCCGGGAACACATGCCCGCCGGTGCCGCCCGCCATGATCAGCACGTTAGCGTCCATGAGGCGTCTCCTCGGCGAAGTCGCTTTCTTTGAACTCGGCTTCTTCACTGCCCATGTTGTTGCGCGATTCCCATTCGATGCGCAGCAGCAGCCCAAGGCTGGCACAGCAGATCACCAACGAACTGCCGCCGTAGCTCAGGAACGGCAAGGTCAGTCCTTTGGTCGGCAACAGACCGACGTTCACGCCGATGTTGATCAGGAACTGACCGATCCACAGGAAAGAAAGACCGTAGGCAACGTAGGCACCGAAGAACTGTTTGGCCCTTTCTGCCCACATACCGATGTACATGCCACGAATACTGACGAACAGGAACAGTGCAACCGTGAGCAACGAACCCACGACACCCAGTTCTTCAGCAAGCACAGAGAACACGAAGTCCGTATGCGCTTCCGGCAGATAGAATTGTTTCTGGACGCTGTTGCCCAGACCGACACCGAACCATTCGCCTCGACCGAAGGCGATGAGCGCCTGGGTCAACTGGTAGCCGGAACCGAACTGGTCGGCCCACGGGTCGGTAAAGTTGGTCAGACGCGCCATCCGGTAAGGCTGGGCCTGAACCAGCACCACCACCGAAACGACGGCCAGCACGACCATCAGCGAGAAGCGGAACAGCCCTACGCCGCCAAGGAACAGCATTGCGGCCGCAGCGCCCATCATCACGACGGTTGCACCGAAGTCAGGCTCCATCAGCAACAGGCCGGCCATGGGCAGCAGCACGATGAACGGCTTGAAGAAGCCCATCCAGCTTTCGCGCACTTCCTGCTGACGGCGGATCAGGTAACCGGCCAGAAAGATCACCACGAAGACCTTGGCGATCTCGGAAGGCTGCACGTTGAACGCGCCAAATCCGATCCAGCGCATGGACCCGTTGACCTCGCGCCCGATACCCGGCACCAGCACCATCAGCAGCAGGCCGAACGCACCGAGCAGCATCAGCCAGCCCAGGCGCTGCCAGGTGGCGACCGGGATCATCATGGTCACGCCGCACGCGCCCAGACCGATCAACAGGTACACCAGGTGACGGGTCATCATGTACAGCGTGTTGCCCGACTGCACGGCGGCGACTTCCGACGACGCGGAGGTGATCATCACCAGACCGAGGCCCAGCAAGGCAAGGCAACCGACCAGCATCGGGAAGTCGAGGTCGATGCCCCGTCCGCTGATCAGGGGCGATGGATACGGCTTGATCACACCGAAGATCATGACAAGCACTCCACTGCCTGCGCGAACACTCGTCCGCGCTCTTCATAATTCTTGAACATGTCCAGACTGGCGCAGGCCGGGGACAGCAGAACGGCATCGCCGTCCTGAGCCAGTCCGGCGCTGCGTTCAACTGCAAGCTGCAGCGTGTCGACATGCACCAGCGGTGCAGCGTCGCCCAGTGCCTGAGCGAGTCGTTCGGCATCACGCCCCAGCAGCACGACGCTGCGGCAATGCGCAGCAACGGCAGCACGCAAGCCGCTGAAATCGGCGCCCTTGCCATCGCCACCGGCGATCAGCACCAGCTTGCCCGGAATGTCTGCGCCCAGGCCTTCGATGGCAGCCAGTGCAGCGCCCACGTTGGTGGCCTTGGAGTCATTGTAATAATGAACGCCGTTCAGCTCCCGGACCCACTGACAGCGGTGCTCGAGACCCGAGAACTCACGCAGCGCCGAAAGCATGGCATCGAATGGCAGGCCGACCGCATGGCCCAGCGCCAGAGCTGCCAGCGTGTTTGCATGGTTGTGCGAGCCGCGCATTTTCAGATCGCGAACCGGCATCAGGTTTTCGAACTGGAAGGCCAGATACTTTTCGCCGTTCTCTTCGCGCAGGCCAAAGCCATGGAAGTCAGGCTTGTTCAGGCCGAAGGTCCAGCACGGCAAACCTTCGCCAATCAACGGACGGGACAACGCATCCTGACGGTTGACCACCACCTGCCTTGCGCCACGGAAGATCCGGTGCTTGGCCAGGTGATACGCAGGCAGACCGCTGTAACGGTCCATATGGTCTTCGCTGATGTTCAGCACGGTCGCCACCTCAGCGTTGAGCTGATCGGTGGTCTCCAGTTGAAAGCTGGACAGCTCCATCACGTACAACTCGATGTCATCACTGAGCAGATCAAGCGCCGGAGTACCCAGGTTGCCGCCCACGGCGACGCGCTTGCCTGCCGCTGCTGCCATCTCGCCTACCAGCGTCGTCACAGTGCTTTTCGCATTGGAGCCCGTGATGGCGACAATCGGGGCCTTGGCGTAACGCGCGAACAGCTCGATATCGCCAGCCATCTTCACGCCACGCGCCTGCGCCTGCTGCAAGGCAGGCGTCGCGAGGGCAAGACCGGGGCTGACATAGACTTCGTCGGCACGGCAGAGGAATTCCACGTCCAGCTCGCCACAACGCACTTCCACCTGCGGGTAATCCCGGCGCAAGGTCGCCAGTTCCGGCGGATTCTCCCGCGTGTCGGCCACGGCAAAGGACACGCCCCGGTTCGCCAGGAAGCGAACCAGGGACATGCCGCTTTTGCCTAGACCCACGACAATGCGGAAGCGGTCGGAAACGATCAGGGACACTCGCTCTACCTCAGTTTCAGCGTGGCAAGGCCGATCAGCACGAGAATCACGGTGATGATCCAGAAACGGACGATCACGCGTGGCTCGGGCCAGCCTTTGAGTTCAAAGTGGTGGTGTATGGGCGCCATGCGGAAAACCCGGCGACCGGTCAGTTTGAAAGACGCAACCTGAATGACCACTGAAAGGGTTTCCATCACGAAGATGCCGCCCATGATGAACAGTACGATTTCCTGACGAACGATCACGGCCATGGTGCCCAGCGCAGCGCCCAGCGCCAGTGCGCCGACGTCGCCCATGAACACTTGGGCCGGATAGGTGTTGAACCAGAGGAACCCCAGTCCCGCCCCGATTAGCGCCCCAGAGAACACGATCAGCTCACCCGCCCCCGGTACGTAGGGGATCAGCAGGTATTCAGCGAATTTCACGTTACCGGACAGGTAGCAGAAGATACCCAGCGCACCACCGACCATCACGGTCGGCATGATTGCCAGACCGTCCAGGCCATCAGTCAGGTTGACCGCGTTGCTGGAGCCGACGATCACGAAATAGGTCAGCACCACGAAGCCGATGCCCAGCGGAATACGGACGTCCTTGAGCATCGGTACGATCAACGTGGTTTCGGTGGCCGACGGCGCGGTCGTATAAAGGAAGATCGCGGCGCAGAGGCCAAATACCGATTGCCAGAAATACTTCCAGCGACTCGGCAGGCCACGGGAGTTTTTCTCGATCACCTTGCGGTAATCGTCGACCCAGCCGATGGCACCGAACAGGAAGGTGACAAGCAGCACGACCCAGACATAGCGATTGGTCAAGTCAGCCCACAACAAGGTGCTGATGCCGATGGAAGAAAGAATCAGTGCACCGCCCATGGTGGGCGTGCCCGATTTGGACAGGTGCGACTGCGGACCGTCGTTGCGCACGGACTGGCCGATCTGACGCATCTGCAAGGTGCGGATCATCCACGGACCCAGGCACAGTGACAGCGTCAGCGCAGTGAGCACGCCAAGGATCCCGCGCAGCGACAGGTACTGAAAGACTGCGAAGCCTTTGTAGAACTGTTGTAAGAACTCGGCCAACAGCAGCAGCATCAATGTTTCTCCAGGCTAGAACCGCACAAAGCAGCCACGACGTTTTCCATCGCGGCACTACGCGAGCCCTTGATCAATAAAGTGGTGTTTTTGTCTTGCTCAGCGCCCAGCGCTTCGATCAGCTCGGCCTGAGTGATGAAATGACGTGCGTGCGGGCCAAAGGCGCTGACCGCATGGGTCATCAGTGGGCCGACGGCATACAGCGCCGAGACCTTGCCAGCAGCGTAAGCGCCCACATCGTGGTGGCCCTGCTCGGCCCATTCGCCCAGCTCGCCAATGTCGCCCAGCACCAGAACGGTCCGTCCTGCAAAGCTGGTCAGCAGATCAACGGCGGCATTCACAGAAGACGGATTGGCGTTGTAGGTGTCATCAATCACGCGCATGCCATTGCTGGCGATGTGCGGTACGGCGCGGCCCTTGACCGGCTGTACGTTGTTCAGACCTTGGACGATGCCTTCCAGGCTGACGTTCAGCGCGCAGGCAGCGGCTGCGGCGGCCAAGGCATTGGTCACGTTGTGCGTGCCCAGAAGATTCAGTTGTACCTGTGCGGAGCCTGACGGACTGTGCAGCGTGAAGCCCGGGCAGCCGCGCTCGTCGCGAGTCAGGTCACTGGCATGCAGATCCGCTGCTCCGTTGTTCAAAGCAAACGTCAGGACCTTGCTTTTACCGGCACGTGCTTGCCAGATCGGGAACGCCTTGTCGTCGAGATTCAGAACTGCCGTGCCGCCGGCATCGAGACCTTCGATGATCTCGCCCTTGGCTTCGACAATGCGATCAGGGCCGCCGAACTCGCCGACATGGGCCGTGCCCGCATTGGTGAGAATGGCGACGTGCGGCTTGGTCAGGCTGACGGTGAAAGCGATTTCCCCGACACGCGACGCGCCCAGTTCGATGACTGCAGACGTATGCTCGGCGCCCAGTTCCAGCAGGGTCAACGGCACGCCCAGCTCATTGTTCAAATTGCCACGGGTCGCGAGAACCGGGCCACCCGTGCGCAGAATACTCGCGAGCATTTCCTTGACCGTGGTCTTGCCGCTGGAACCGGTGACCGCTGCTACCGGGCGATTAACAAACGCATTGCGGTTCATCGCACCCAGTTGCGCCAGTGCCTTGCGGGTGTCCAGCACGACCAGTTGCGGCAGCTTCGAATCCGGCACTTCGCGCTCGACGAGAGCACCAACAGCGCCCTTGGCAGCGACTTGATCAAGGTATTCATGACCGTCGAAACGCGGACCGGTCAGTGCAATGAACAGCTGACCCGGTACGATGGCGCGACTGTCGGTGCTCACACCGTCAAAGCTGCAATCGTTGCCAACCAGACGGGCATCGAGCGGTGCAACCAGTTCGCTGAAGGTTAATGGCTTAAGCATGCGCAGGCTCCCATGCGGCCAACGCTTTGGCAGCTTCTTCCAGATCCGAGAATGCGTGACGCTGACCGTCGATTTCCTGATAGTCCTCGTGCCCCTTGCCGGCCAGCACAACGACATCGTCGGCTTTGGCACAGGCAATGAGTTGCGCGATGGCCTGACCGCGGCCTTCAACGAACTTCACGTTATCCGCCGCGCTGAAACCGCCACGGATGTCATCGAAAATCTGCGACGGTGCTTCTGTACGAGGATTGTCGTCAGTGACCAGAACACCGTCGGCCAGACGCTCGACGACCTCGGCCATCAGCGGGCGCTTGCCGCGATCGCGGTCGCCGCCACAGCCGAACAGGCACAGCAACTGGCCCTTCGCGTGCGGGCGCAAGGCTTCGAGAACTTTTTCCAGCGCATCCGGCGTGTGGGCGTAGTCGACCACCACCAGCGGCTTGTCGGCACCACCCAGACGCTGCATGCGCCCGACCGGACCTTCCAGTTTTGGCAGGACCTTGAGAATTTCGTCCAGTGCGTAATCCAGACCGAGCAAGGCGCCGACCGCAGCCAGAACATTGCTCAGGTTGAAGCGACCCAGCAGGCTGCTGCGCAGGAAATGCTGACCTTGCGGGGTCACCAGCGTGGCGCGCACGCCACCGTCGTCGAACTTCGCGTCGCGGCAGTACAGATAAGCCGAGCTGTCGAGCAGGCTGTAGGTGATCAGCCGCGACTCCTGCTTTTCTGCCGCCAGCGCGCGACCGAATTCGTCATCCAGATTGAGGACCCGGCAACTCAGATCAGGCCAGGCAAACAGCTTCGCCTTGGCCGCGCCATAAGCTTCCATGGTGCCATGGTAGTCAAGGTGGTCACGGGACAGGTTGGTCAGCACCGCCACATCGAAGGCCAGCGCAGTCGCACGACCCTGATCGAGACCGTGGGACGACACTTCCATCGCAACAGCGCGAGCACCGGCCTTTCTCAGGTCAGTAAGTGTGGCCTGAACGGCAATCGGGTCTGGCGTGGTGTGACGTCCGCTTTGCAGCGCGCCATAAAAGCCGGTGCCCAGCGTGCCGACGATGCCGCAGTGCTGACCCAGCAGATCGAGCGCCTGGGCAACCAGCTGAGTAACGCTGGTCTTGCCGTTGGTGCCGGTTACGCCGACCAGATTCAGGCTGCGGCTCGAGTCGCCATAGAAACGTCCGGCGATGGCAGACAGTTGCGCCGCCAGGCCCTTGACCGGAATCAACGGCACATCGGTGATCGGCAATACGGTCGAGCCTTCGGCCTCATAGGCAACGGCGGCTGCGCCACGCTTGAGCGCGTCGGCGATGTGCGCGCGGCCATCGACCTTGAGGCCGGGGATTGCCAGAAACAGATCGCCCGGACGCACGTTGCGGCTGTCCAGCGTCAACTCGCGAATCAATGCATCGCGGTCGGTGTGAGCGAAAAGCTTGCTCAGATTAAAAGCCATCAACCACGCCCTCCTTTGACGACTGCCGGGGCAGTGTTGACCTGCTCAGGTGCGAGGTTGTCGGGAGAAACGTTCATCAAACGCAACGTGCCGGACATGACCTTGCTGAATACCGGGGCTGAAACCAGGCCGCCGTAGTAACCGCCCTTGCTCGGCTCGTCGATCACCACAACGATGGCGTAGCGAGGGTTGCTCATCGGACCGAATCCGGCGAACAGCGAACGGTAGGAATTCTCGGCGTAACCCTTGGTGCCGATGGACGTCTTGCGCGCCGTACCGCTCTTGCCGCCGACGTGATAGGACGGCACACGGGCGCGATACACACCACGGGAGTCTTCGATCACTTGTTGCAACATGCCTTGCACCGTCTTGGCGGTCGCTTCCGGAATCGCTTGAACCGCTGTCGGCGCTGCGTCACTTTTCAAAATGGTCAAAGGCACGATGCGGCCGTTGTTGGCCAGCGCGCCATAGGCGTGTACCAACTGCAACGCGGTGACCGACAGGCCGTAGCCGTAGGACAGCGTGGCGGTTTCAGCCTTGCGCCATTCGCGATAGTTCGGCAGGTTGCCTACACGTTCGCCCGGGAAACCCAGGCCGGTGTACTGACCGAAGCCGACGCGCTGCATCGCACGGAAAATCGATTCGCCGCCCACATCGAACGCGACCTTGCTCATGCCGACGTTACTGGAGTTGATCAAAATACCGGTGAGGTCAAGCACCGGGCCTTCCGTCTTGGTCACGTCGCGGATGGTGTATTTGCCGATCTGCAGCGTGCCCGGATACACCTCGACCTTGTCGGTCGGTTTCCAGCGACCGCTGTCCAGCGCGGCGGTCATCGAAATCGGCTTCATGGTCGAACCCGGCTCGAACACGTCGATGATCGCCCGGTTGCGCATGGCGGCCGGCACCATGGTGCGGCGGTTGTTCGGGTTGTAGGTCGGCTGGTTGACCATCGCCAGCACTTCGCCGGTTTTGACGTCCATGATCACCAGACTGCCTGCCTTGGCCTCGTTTTCGACGATGGCATTGCGCAGCTCACGGGTCGCCAGATATTGCAGACGCAGGTCAATAGACAAAGCCAAGGTCTTGCCGGCCTTGGCGTTCTTGGTCACCTGTACGTCCTTGATCAGTCGGCCTCGCCGGTCCTTGATGACCTGCCGCTTGCCGGGCACTCCGGCAAGCCAGTCGTCATAAGCCAGTTCGACCCCTTCGCGGCCATGATCGTCCAGGTCAGTAAAGCCGACCATGTGGGCGGTCACATCGCCTGCGGGGTAGAAACGACGAAATTCCTCGATGCCATAGACACCGGGAACTTTGAGATCAAGTACCGACTGACCCTGTTCAGGTGTCAGGCCGCGCACCAGATAGATGAATTCCTTGGTGGCCTGGGCATCGAGGCGCTCGGTCAGTGCCTTGAGGTCCTGCCCCATGGCAGCAGCGAGCATCGGCCATTTGGACTTGTCCTGCTGCATTTCGCGCGGGTTGGCCCACAGCGTAGTGACGGGTGTACTGACAGCCAGAGGCTCGCCGTTACGGTCAGTGATCAGACCACGGTGAGCCGGAATGGGGATGTGACGAAGGCTGCGCGCATCTCCCTGTTCCTTCAGGAACGTATGGTCGATGACCTGCAGATCGACGATGCGCCAGCAGATGGCGAGCACCAGGCTGACCAGTAGTCCCACGACAACCCGAAAACGCCACGGGTAAAGTGCGCCGTCAAGCTTCATCATGGCGCCACCATCCGTACTTCGGCCGCATTGGGAATGCGCATTTTCAATTGTTCGGTCGCCAACTGCTCGATACGGCTGTGGGCTGTCCAGGTGCTTTGTTCAAGGATGAGGCGGCCCCACTCGGCCTGTGCCTTGTCGCGCACGCTCATTTCCGAATACAGCGAGTTGAGCAATTGACGGTTCAAATGCGCGCTATAGGAAACGCCAATCGCCGAAACGAGGACGGCGATGAACAGCAGCAGCATAATGAAGCTGCCACCGGGCAAGGGTTTCAGGAAAAGACGGCTCACCTGAGCTTCTCCGCTACGCGCATGACAGCACTGCGCGAGCGTGGATTGGCTTTGGTTTCGGTGTCCGATGCAAATTGAGCCTTGCCGTGAATGCGGATCTTCGGCTCGAACGCCTTGTACTGGATCGGCAGGTTGCGCGGCATGTTATCGGCTTCGCCCTTGGCGAGCTTGCGCATGAAGAGTTTGACGATGCGGTCTTCCAGCGAGTGAAAGCTGATGACCACCAGACGGCCGCCGATTTCCAGTGCGTCCAGCGCAGCGTCGAGGCCCGCTTCAAGATCGCCCAGTTCGTTGTTGACGTGGATACGCAGCCCCTGAAAGGCGCGCGTCGCAGGATTCTTGCCTTTTTCCCAGGCAGGGTTGGCGACCTTGAGGACTTCTGCGAGATCGGCAGTGCGTTCGAAAGGCTGGACTTCGCGGCGTTGTACGACGGCGTTGGCCATACGTTTGGCGAAGCGCTCTTCACCGTATTCCTTGAAGACCCGGGCGATTTCTTCGGCAGGTGCCGTGGCGATGAACTCGGCCGCACTGACACCACGCGTCGGATCCATACGCATGTCCAGCGGACCGTCATTCATGAAACTGAAGCCGCGCTCAGGGTCATCAAGCTGTGGAGAGGACACACCCAGGTCCAGCAGGATGCCGCTCACTTTGCCTGCCAGGCCCCGTTCTTGAGCTTCGGATCCCAATTCGGCAAAGCTGCGTTGCACAATGACAAAGCGGCCGTCTTCGGCCGCTAGCGTTTGCCCCGTGGCAATCGCTTGAGGGTCCTTGTCAAACCCGAGCAGCCGGCCATCAGGGCCGAGGTGGCTGAGAATGAGTCGACTGTGCCCGCCACGACCGAACGTTCCGTCCATATAGCAGCCATCCGCGCGCAACGCGAGAGCCTCCACGGCTTCTTCGAGCAGTACGGTGATGTGGGTAAAGCCGCTATTCATAGTCACAGGATCAGGTCACGTAATTCATCAGGCATCGCGCCAGGTTGTTGAATGGCAGCAAGGTCCGCATCAGCAAGTGCGTTCCAGGCGTCCTCGTCCCACAATTGAAACTTGTTGAGTTGCCCCACGAGCATTACGCGCTTATCCAACTTGGCATAATCGCGAAGACGCGGAGGAACCAGAAAACGTCCGCTGCCATCCAGCTCCAGATCGACTGCATTACCAATCAAAAGCCGTTGCAAACGGCGGTTTTCTTCACGAAACGTCGCGAGCTCACGAAGTTTGGCTTCAATCAGTTCCCACTCGGACAGCGGATAAAGACACAAGCAGGGGTCAACGGCATCTATGGTCACGATCAACTGGCCGGCGCTACGCGAATCCAACTCGTCGCGATACCGGCTCGGCATGGCGAGACGGCCTTTGGCATCGAGATTGATCGCGTTGGCACCACGGAACACAGGCGCATTCTCCAAATATTAGCTTTTTGCGCTCAAAAAACCCACTTCGTGCCACTTTCTGCCACTTGCGCACACTATAGGAATGCGCCTGCCACACCGTCAAGGCACGCTCTCAAGGAAAAGCCTTACATTTCGCAGATTTAGGAGTGGTATTGGAGGGTTTTAGCTAAATTACGGAAGGTTCTGACGGACGAATCCCACTCAACTCAATCCGCTAGGGCTTGAAGTTAAAGTGATTTGTGAGGTTTAAGATTTTTTTGGTCTTACGAAGGGATTTTGCTGCTGAAAAACGAAGGGGAGAAAAAGGTGGAGAGTCGATCTGTAAGCCGGGTTCTGTCGAGGACAGTCATTCCTCTACGACGGCCATCACTGGACGTCTTTAGCAACCTACCCGGTTCCAGCGCGGGCCACGCCTAGGAACCCTATTTGGTCTTGCTCCGAGTGGGGTTTACCTTGCCACGAACTGTTGCCAGACGTGCGGTGCGCTCTTACCGCACCTTTTCACCCTTACCGGCACTGAAGTGCTTAGGCGGTTATTTTCTGTGGCACTTTCCGTAGGCTCGCGCCTCCCAGGCGTTACCTGGCACTCCGCCCTATGGAGCCCGGACTTTCCTCCCCCCCTTGTTGCGGAACAACAAGAGGCAGCGACTGTCCAATCGACTCTCCGCCGACAAGGTTAGCGGCACACGCCATCGAGAACAAGCTTTAAAAGCTTGCATGGCCTGTGTGAGCCATTGAAAAACCGGCATTTCTCACTCTTTCTGCTTGTCCAGCGCAACCTGATAGAGCAGATTCTTACGCACCCCGGTGATCTCTGCAGCCAGCGCCGCAGCGCGCTTGAGCGGCATTTCCTCAAGCAGCAGATCGAGAATCCTGCGTGCCTCGGCGCCGATCACATCCTCGTCTTCAGGCGGCGTCCAGCCTGCAACCAGTACCACACACTCACCACGCTGCTGATTGCTGTCCGCCTCGACGAAAGCGCGCAGCTCACCCAATGGCAGACCCTTGAGGGTTTCGAAAGTTTTGGTTATTTCACGGGCCAGCAAGGCCGGGCGATCCGCACCGAACACCTGCTCCATGTCCTGCAGGCATTCCAGAATACGATGCGGTGCCTCATAAAAGATCAGCGTACGCGGCTCTTCTTTTACCTGCTCGAGCCTGGCCTCGCGTCCGACCGCCTTGGCGGGCAGAAACCCCTCGAAGATAAAGCGATCCGACGGCAGTCCCGCTGCGGACAGCGCGGCAATCAAGGCGCAGGCACCCGGCACCGGCACGACAGTAATACCCGCAGCACGCGCCTGACGCACCAAGTGATAGCCAGGGTCGGAAATCAACGGTGTGCCCGCGTCCGAAATCAGCGCGACATCATCCCCGGCCAGCAATCGGGTGATAAACCGGCTACCCTCATCACGCTCGTTATGCTCATGGCATGCGGCCAGCGGTGTGGATATACCGAAGTGTTGCATCAGACGCGACGAGTGACGCGTATCCTCTGCCGCAATCAACGTAACCTCACGCAGAACCTTCAGCGCTCGCACGCTCATGTCATCCAGATTGCCGATAGGTGTAGCCACCACATAAAGCGAACCAGGGGTGGAATTCGAAGCAACCGGGACAGTCAAAGCGCAGACCTCATGTTTATCAGGCAGGGTGTCGTAAAAGACGCATTGTACAGGCAACGACCTTGATCAGCGGTTTACGCATCAGGGAAGCCTATAAAAAAGGAGTAAGGACGCATGATCTTTGTTAAATGCCGCATTGAAACGCTTGCCGCAATGATCAGGATTGTCGGGTAAAACGCCCCGTCACAATCAATATCACACCTTCGAAGTCGCGCCCCGGCCAGTGCTTGGGTACAATTCGCCGTTAATTCGCTCGAGTATCAGGAACACATCAATGATCGCCTGCCTGCGGCTGTTCTCTGCCCTCTGCCTCGCTGCCCTTCTCGCAGCCTGTGCCA
Source organism: Pseudomonas viridiflava (assembly GCF_900184295.1). Taxonomy (NCBI): domain Bacteria; kingdom Pseudomonadati; phylum Pseudomonadota; class Gammaproteobacteria; order Pseudomonadales; family Pseudomonadaceae; genus Pseudomonas; species Pseudomonas viridiflava. The sequence goes on along the minus strand of NZ_LT855380.1, from coordinate 1,149,648 downwards.
GCTCGCCCTCGTCCAGCCTTGGCGAGCTTCCTCGCACTCCTGATGCCAGCATTGAGCAATTGCTCGATCAGGCCTCGGCTGCCAAAACACCTGAACAGGCCGCCACATTGCGCCTGAGCGCCGCCGACCTGGCCAACCGCCAGAACGATGCGGGTCGCGCTGCGCAGATTCTTGCCCAGGTGCAGATGGATCAACTCAAGCCCGGCCTGCAGGTCTTCGCCAGCACGCTGTCCGCCGAACTGGCGATGGGCCGCAACCAGCCCAAGGCCGCCCTGACCGCCCTGAACCACCCAAGCATGCAACGCCTGGGCGAGCTCTCGGTCGAGCAGCAGGTGCGCACCCACATGGTCAAGGCCCGCGCCCTGGAAGCTGACGGTCAGATCCTGCCCGCTGCCAACGAGCGCGTCTTTGCAGGCCCGCTGCTGAAAGATGCCGACGCCACTGCCAACAACGATGCCATCTGGAAACTGGTTTCCTCGCTGCCCGCCGAACAACTGCAGGCCAACGCGAGCGGCGACATGGGTGGCTGGCTGAGCCTTGCGCGCTCGGTGAAAGGTGCAGGCACGCTGGAACAGCAGCAGGCTGCCATCGACACCTGGAAAGCCCAGAACCCGCAGCACCCTGCCGCGCTGCAACTCCCAACGACGCTTGCCCAACTGCGCGCCCTGACCAGCGAACCGCTGACCAAGATTGCCTTGCTGCTGCCGCAGGATGGTCAACTGGCTTCCGTTGCAAAAGCGCTGCGTGAAGGCTTCATGGCCGCCCACTATCAGGCTCAGCAGGCAGGTCAGAACCCTCCAGCCATTCAGGTCTTCGACAGTTCGCGCCTGACCTCGATGGATGAGTTCTACCGTCAGGCCCAGGCTGCCGGCGTTCAACTGGTCGTCGGCCCGCTGGAAAAGAATCTGGTCAAGCAATTGAACAGCCGTGAGCAACTGCCTATCACCACCCTCGCGCTCAATTACAGCGATGCAGGCAACGAAGGCCCTCCCCAGCTGTTCCAGTTCGGCCTGGCCGCAGAAGACGAAGCCCGTGAAGTGGCACGTCGCGCCTGGGCAGACGGCAAGCGCAGCGCGGTTGCCATGGTGCCGAAAGGCGAATGGGGCGACCGCGTACTCGATGCTTTCCGCAAGAGCTGGCAAGCCAAGGGCGGCACTCTGATCGCTGCCGAGCACGTTGATCAGCCGGTCGAACTGGCCCAGCAGGTTGCCGATCTGTTCCAGCTGCGCAAGAGCGAAGGCCGTGCCCAGCGCCTGCAAAGCACGGTAGGTACTGATGTAGCCGCACAGCCGAGCCGTCGTCAGGACATCGACTTCATGTTCCTGGCCGCCACGCCACAACAGGCCCAGCAGATCAAGCCGACCATGGTGTTCCAGTACGCAGGTGATGTTCCGGTCTACGCCACCTCTCACCTGTTCACCAACAGCAACGATCACGCCCAGTACATGGACCTTAACGGCGTTCGCTTCTGCGAAACGCCGTGGCTGCTCGACGCCAATGATCCTCTGCGCCAGCAAGTGACCGCCCAATGGCCACAGGCTTCCGGCAGCCTGGGTCGCCTGTACGCGATGGGCATCGACGCCTATCGCCTGGCTCCACGCCTGGGTCAGCTCAAGACCATGCCTGACAGCCGCATCGACGGCCTGTCCGGCAGCCTGAGCATGAACCCTGGCCGCCGGGTCGAGCGTCAACTGCCTTGGGCAGAGTTCGTGGACGGCAAGATTCAGCGCCTTCCGGATACCGCACCTTGATTGCAGGCAACACCCGCCAAAAAGCAGGGCGCGAGGCCGAAGCCTACGCCCTGCAGCATTTGCAACAGCAGGGTTTACGCCTGATTGTCCAAAACTGGTTATGCAAACGTGGCGAGCTTGATCTAGTCATGCTCGACGGCGATACAGTAGTATTCGTCGAAGTTCGCTACCGCCGCCATTCCGGCTGGGGTGGCGCGGTGGAAAGTGTCGATTTTCGCAAACAGGCGAAGCTCGTTACCGCTGCACAGCTCTTCCTGCAACAAGAGTCAGGCTGGGCCCGCTATCCTTGTCGTTTCGACGTGGTCGCGGTTGAAGGAACAGCAGGCGACTCTGCCCCTTTGAACTGGATCAAGAACGCTTTCGACAGCTGACAGGCACGCAGCGCAGTCATGACCGGCAAGAAGCCATTACCACTACCGATTTCGCTATTGCTTTGCGGGCTGCACTCCGGCAAGCCGGGCAGCCGCCGTACGCTCTAATTAAGGTCACATTGATGGACATGCAATCCCGGATTCGCCGGCTGTTTCAAGCCAGCATCGATACCAAGCAACAGGCGATGGAAGTCCTTGCACCCTTTATCGAGCAAGCCAGCCAGGTCATGGTCAATGCCCTGCTCAACGAAGGCAAAATGCTATCGTGCGGCAATGGTGGTTCGGCAGGTGATGCGCAGCATTTTTCTTCCGAACTGCTCAACCGGTTCGAACGTGAACGCCCCAGCCTGCCGGCCATTGCGCTGACGACCGACAGCTCGACCATCACCTCGATCGCCAACGATTACAGCTACAACGAGATCTTCTCCAAGCAGATCCGCGCACTGGGTCAGCCGGGGGATGTGCTGCTGGCGATTTCCACCAGCGGCAATTCCGCAAATATTATTCAGGCCATCCAGGCCGCACATGATCGCGAAATGATTGTCGTAGCATTGACGGGACGCGACGGTGGCGGAATGGCTTCGCTGCTGCTGCCGGAAGATGTGGAAATTCGTGTGCCGGCGACCGTTACGGCACGCATACAAGAAGTCCATCTGCTGGCGATCCATTGCTTATGCGATCTGATCGACAGCCAACTGTTCGGGAGTGAAGAATGACCCCTAATCGTCTTAGCCTACTGGTTCTGACACTGTGCCTGAGCGTGACCGGATGCAGCTCGGTTATTACCGCAAGTCGCGACAAGCCGATCGAGGATGATCGAGGCACACGCACTTTTGGCAGCAAGATCGACGACTCACTGATCGAAACCAAGGCGGCGGTGAACATCTCCAAGGCCAACCCTGACCTTGCCGAAGGCTCGCATATCGTCGTTACCAGCTTCAACGGTATCGTCCTGCTGGCAGGCCAGGTTCCACGCGCAGACCTCAAGGCCATTGCCGAACAGGCTGCAAGCTCCGTACAGCGCGTCAAGAAGGTCAACAACGAGCTGCAGGTCATGGCGCCCTCCTCGCTGCTGGCCCGCAACAACGACGCCTGGCTGACCACTAAAGTCAAAAGCCAGATGATCGCTGATGCGTCCATTCCCGGCTCGCGCATCAAGGTCGTGACCGAGAACGGCATTGTGTTCCTGCTGGGTCTGGTGACTCAGGACGAAGCCAATCGCGCCACCAATCTGGTGCAGGGCGTGTCCGGCGTGCAGAAAATCGTCAAGTTGTTCGAGTACATCGACTGACAGCTGAATGGCAGACATGAAAAAGGCGATCCTTGCGGATCGCCTTTTTTATTTCACCACTTTAAGGCTCGGCCTGCCCGTAGGACGAGGCGGATCGCTGTCTGGCGGCGTGTCGTCGCCGTCGTCCAGCTCGATCTCTTCATCCTCCTCAAGGGAAGGCTCCAGATCGAAAACCATCCCCTGGCCATTCTCGCGGGCATAAATGCCCAGAATCGCACCGACAGGGACGTAAAGGGTATGCGGCACACCGCCGAAGCGGCCTTCGAAACTGACTGCTTCGTTATCCATGTGCAGATGACGCACTGCACTCGGCGAAACATTCAGGACAATCTGTCCGTCATTGGCAAACCCTTGTGGGACCTGCACGGACGGGTACTCCGCATTGACCAGCATATGCGGGGTGCAATCGTTATCAACGATCCACTCATAAAGAGCGCGAACCAGATAAGGGCGACTGGAGTTCATCAACGGCTCCTTAAGCCTTAGCGCATTTCACGTTCGGCGGCAGACAGACTTGCCTGAAAAGCCTCACGCGCAAATTGGCGCTCCATGTAATCAAGCAGCGGCTTGGCAGGCCGCGGCAATTCGATACCCAGAATCGGCAGACGCCAGAGTATGGGCAGTAGACAGCAATCGACAAGACTTTGCTCGTCACTCAGGAAAAAAGCCTTTTCCGCGAACAACGGGGAAACCCCGGTCAGGCTCTCACGCAATTCCTTGCGCGCCTGCACACGTGCCGGCTCCTTGCTGCGCGGATCAAGAATCAGATCCACCAGCCCGCACCAGTCACGCTGGATGCGATGGATCAGCAGACGACTGTTGGCACGCGCCACCGGGTAGACCGGCAACAGCGGAGGATGCGGATAGCGCTCATCCAGGTATTCCATCACCACCGTAGACTCGTACAACGCCAGATCGCGATCGACCAGGGTTGGCACACTGCCGTAGGGGTTCACTTCAATCAGCTGCGGCGGATGACGCCCGGCCACAACATCAATGATTTCAGCGCTGACACTTTTCTCGGCGAGCACAATGCGCACACGATGTGAATAGTGATCGGCGGGGTCGGAGTAACAGGCCAACCGGTTGGTCACGCCCATGGCGATCCTCCTCGCTTGTTGAAATTTATCGGACAGATTGAAAACCTGCCCACAGAAAGCCTTTTATAAAGCGCGCGACAGGGCAGGTGCTCACTGCGGGCGACACGATAGCTCATTTATGCCCGCTAAATTCTGTAATCTTGCCCCGCTATGCTGTTCACCGCGTATTTGATCCACATTGCGACCGCGATGACGCATTTATGTAAGGCAGACATGACACCCGCTCAATGAACATCTTTCCAGTATTCGCGTTTGAGCAGGTAAACGAAGACCAGTAGAAAGGCCAGGTACAGCAGCACATACGTGCCGATACGCTGATGCCGCAATTTGACGGGGTTGGCCGAGTAATCGAGAAAGGTCACCAGATTCCTGATTTTTTCATCGAACTGCGCAGGCGTCAGACTTCCCGAACCGGGCACGATGGTCAGCTGATCACACGCCTCATAAGTCAGAGGCGCGCCACTCAAGGGGTCATAGCGTTTTTTGCCGTCCTCCTCGATTTGCACCTGCTTGCAGCCGACCACTTGACGCCCTTGTAGCCCCACCAGCACATTCGGCATTCCCACATCAGGGAAAACCTTATTGTTGACGCCCCATGGCCGTGCCGGGTCCTCATAGAACGAACGCAGGTAGCCATAAAGCCAATCGGTACCTCGCACACGCGCCACCAGCGTCAGATCAGGCGGTGCAGTGCCGAACCACGCTTTCGCATCCGCCGGCTGCATGCCGGTCTGCATGTGATCGCCGATTTTGGCTCCGGTGAAGACCAGTTTTTCCAGCATCACCTCATGAGGAATACCCAGATCGTCGGCCACACGCTCATACCGCTGGTATTTGGCGCCATGGCAGCCCATGCAGTAATTGACGAAGGTACGCGCCCCGTCCTGCAGGGCCGCCTTGTCGGACACATCAATGTCGACATGCTCAAGCGGCGCTCCACTTTCCGCCGCGAACACGAGCGCTGGCAGCGCCGCGAGGATCAACACAGCCAGAAATTTTCTCATGGCCCCGTTACCCTCTCCGGAACCGGCCGCGTGCGTTCCAGCCGGGTGTAGAACGGCATCAACAGGAAGTAGGCAAAGTACAGGCAGGCGCATATGCGCGCCACGACCGTACCCTCAGGCGTCGGCGGCTGAACTCCCAGGTAGCCGAGCGTCACGAATGACACGCAGAACAGGACGAGCGCCAGGCGGCTGATCCAGCCCTTGTAACGCATGGACCTGACCGGACTGCGGTCAAGCCACGGCAGCACGAACAGCACCGCAATGGCCGACCCCATGGCCATTACACCCATCAGTTTGTCTGGCACGGCGCGCAGGATGGCGTAGAACGGCGTGAAGTACCACACGGGCGCGATGTGCTCCGGGGTCTTGAACGCGTTGGCCGGCTCGAAATTCGGCTTCTCCAGAAAGTAGCCACCCATTTCCGGAAAAAAGAACACCACTGTACAAAAAACAAACAGAAACACCACCACCCCCACCAGATCCTTCAGGGTGAAATACGGATGAAAGGCGATGCCATCCAGAGGCTTGCCGTGTTCATCCTTGTGCTTCTTGATGTCGATGCCATCCGGGTTGTTGGACCCCACCTCGTGCAGCGCAAGAATGTGCAAAACGACCAGCCCCAGGATCACGATGGGCAGCGCCACGACATGCAGCGCGAAGAAACGGTTCAGGGTGATGCCTGACACCAGATAGTCGCCCCGAATCCATTGGGTCAGGTCTTCACCTATCACCGGTATTGCACCAAACAGCGAAATGATCACCTGCGCACCCCAGTAGGACATCTGCCCCCAAGGCAGCAGATACCCCATGAAGGCCTCCGCCATCAGACTCAGGTAGATCAGCATGCCGAAGATCCAGACCAGCTCACGAGGCTTCCGATAGGAGCCGTACAGCAATCCACGAAACATGTGCATGTACACGACGATGAAGAACGCCGAAGCGCCTGTGGAGTGCAGCAGCCGCAAGATGGGACCGTACTCCACGTCACGCATGATGTATTCGATCGAGGCAAACGCGCCCTCCGCCGTGGGTGTGTAACTCATCGTCAGCCAGATACCGGTCAGTATCTGATTGACCAGCACCAGCAATGCCAGCGAGCCGAAGAAATACAGAAAATTGAAGTTGCGCGGTACGTAGTATTTGCTGAGATGGTCTTCCCACATCCGCGTGGCGGGGAAGCGCGCATCGATCCAGTCCACCAGCCTGCCCATTACACGTCCTCCTGATCGACGCCAATGACGATGACCGTGTCCGACTCGTAGGAATACGGGGGAACTGGCAGATTCAGAGGCGCGGGTTGAGACTTGTATACCCGACCAGCCAGGTCGTAGTGAGAGCCGTGACATGGACAGAAATAGCCGCCCACCCAGTCCTTGCCCAGGTCGGCAGGGGCGACTTCAGGACGGAAGGTCGGCGAGCATCCCAGGTGAGTGCAGATGCCGACCAGCAACACGATATCCGGCCTGATCGAGCGCAGCGCCGGATCGACATAGCCTGGCTGGACTGAAGCCCTGGATTCGGGGTCGGACAACTGCCCGGTAAGCTTGCCAAGGTTGTCCAGTATCTCGGGGCCGCGCCGCAGAATGAACACAGGCTGACCACGCCATTCAGCGACCATCTGCTGGCCCGGCTCTATCTTGCTGATGTTGACCTTGACCGGCGCGCCTGCCGCACGAGCCTTGGCGCTCGGAGACCACGAGCCCACGAACGGAATCGCAGCGCCCACAGCCCCGGCGGCACCCACCACGGACGTGGCAGCTACGAGAAAGCGACGCCGGCCCGTATTCACGCCGTCATTGCTCATTCAACCTTCTCCCATCAGCGATCCGGCCTGTCGAACGCAGGCGTCTGTCTGATAACAATTTAGCTGTTATAAACGCTGCCGGAGGGTAAAAACACCCTTCAGCAGACGACCGCCTCAAAAGCTCGACTGGCTGTAAGTGAGACGTTACAGCCATGCCCTCGCCTGCACAAAATCGACTGGACAAAAAAACCGGCCCATAAAAAAACGCCCAACTCGATAAACGAGGTGGGCGTTCTTTTTGAACGAAGAACGAATTAACGCTTCGAGTACTGCGGACGCTTACGCGCTTTACGCAGACCGACTTTCTTACGTTCAACTTCACGAGCATCGCGAGTCACGAAGCCTGCTTTACGCAGCGCGCCACGCAGGGTTTCGTCGTACTGCATCAGAGCGCGAGTGATACCGTGGCGGATTGCGCCAGCCTGACCACTTACACCGCCACCGATAACGGTGACGTAGATGTCGAACTTTTCAACGGTCTCGGTCAGTTCCAGCGGCTGACGAACTACCATGCGGGCAGTTTCGCGACCGAAGAACGATTCCAGAGTGCGGTTGTTGATCGAGATGTTACCAGTACCCGGACGCAGGAAAACGCGTGCGGTTGCGGTCTTGCGACGGCCAGTGCCGTAATTTTGAGTCGCCGACATAATGAACTATTCCGTTAAAACTTCAGTTCTTGGGGCTGCTGAGCAGTATGAGGGTGTACAGCGCCCGCATAGACTTTCAGCTTACGATACATGTCGCGACCCAGCGGGTTCTTAGGCAGCATGCCTTTGACCGCGGTCTCGATCACGCGCTCAGGAGCTTTGTCGATCAGCTTTTCGAAGTTGATCGACTTGATCCCGCCCGGAAAACCGGAGTGTGAGTAGTAGATCTTGTCGGTAGTCTTGGCACCGGTAACGCGGATCTGCTCGGCATTGATCACGACGATGTAGTCGCCGGTATCAACGTGCGGAGTGTATTCCGGTTTGTGCTTGCCACGCAGACGGCTCGCGATTTCGGTGGCCAGACGACCCAGGGTCTGACCAGCAGCGTCGACGACGAACCAGTCGCGCTTAACTGTTTCCGGTTTAGCAGTAAAAGTTTTCATTCTTTATAGCCTCAGGGGCCGCCCTGAAAATGAGACGGCGGATCTTACTGAATAGTGCGTACTTTGACAAGTCAAAGGCAGCCGGAAACAGACGCTATCGGGGGCTCGGGTCAGCGCGTCCGTTCTACGGCAAGATTCTTCGGCAGACGGCGCATCACTTCCACTGCAAAGAGCTGGCGGATTATACAGGCTGAAAAAATAACCTCAACCGGTTTTTCGTTCACGTTCTGTTTATTGCTCCGGACCGCTGCAATGAAGGATATTTGCCGCCTGCCATGCAACCTTCGGAAGGTCCGCGCACCTCGGGCTGCCGAGAACCTGACTGGACACGCCCGAGAAAAAATAAGACGATCCAGCCGTTGATTGACCATTTACCCATATAAGAATAAAGACTATGCCAACCCAACACTCCACGCCGCTGAGGCGCGTCAGCATTCTGGCCACCGACAAGGTGTTCGCCTCGACCCTGATGCAGGCCAAGGACTTCTTTCACCTGGCAAGCCTCAGGTACAGCAGACAACTGGGTCACGGCCTGGTCCCCGCTTTCGAAATACGCCTTGTCAGCCCGGACGGTCAGCCCGTCGGCAGCTTCAGCGACGTCACGCTGCCGGTGGATGGCGACCTTTGCCAGAGCGACATCATCGTGATTCCGGCCTTCTGGGACGATTTCGACGCGCTCTGCCAGCGTTACCCCCAGGTCCTGCCGTGGCTGCGCGAGCAGCATGCCCGGGGCGCAGTCCTGTGCGCGGAAGCCACCGGGGTGTTCTGGCTCGCCGAGGCCGGACTGCTCGACGGCAAGGAGGCGACCACCTACTGGCGCTTTTTCAACCAGTTCGCCGAGCGCTACCCGAACGTGCTGCTCAATCAGGAGAAACACCTGACCGACGCCGACAACCTGTATTGCGCGGGCGGCACCACGTCTGCCTGCGACCTGTACATCTATCTGATCGAGCGGTTCTGCGGTGCAAACGTCGCACAGGCCGTGGCCCGCGACATTCTTTATGAAGTGCGGCGCACCTATTCACCGGGCAGAATCGGCTTCGGCGGTCAGAAGCTGCATCAGGACGTGATCATTCTGCAGATCCAGCACTGGCTCGAGGAACACTTCGCGGACAAGTTTCGCTTCGAAGATGTGGCAAGGGAACACGGCATGAGCATTCGCAACTTCATGCGCCGCTTCCAGACCGCCACCGGTGACAAGCCGTTGCATTACCTGCAACGCCTGCGCATCGAAACCGCGAAGGGCCTGCTGTCCGGCTCGCGCAAAAGCATCAAGACCATCAGCTACGAGGTCGGCTACGACGACGCCAGCTTCTTCGCGCGCCTGTTCCGCCAACACACCGAACTGTCACCGAATCAGTATCGCCAGCAATTTCAGCAGGCCGCCTGACCGGCTGAAATCTGCGGGACGCAAAAACGAAAAAGGCCTGCAATGCAGGCCTTTCCGTATCTAACTTTCAAACCATCAAGGCTTGTGCGCCCGCGACAGAAACTCGTGGGACTGCATTTCCAGCAGGCGGCTCAGCGTGCGCTGAAATTCGAACATCAGTCGACCGCCGGTGTACAAATCCTTCAGCTCGACTTCTGCCGAGATGATCAGCTTGACGTTGCGATCGTAGAACTCATCGACCATGTTGATGAAGCGACGGGCGATGTCATCCTTGGAGACGTCCATCTGCTCGACACCACTGAGCAGCACGGCGTGGAAAATCTTGCCCAGCTCGATGTAGTCGTTCTGGCTGCGCGGGCCGTCACAAAGTTCGCGGAAATCGAACCAGGCCACGTCATCACAGGTACGCAGGGCGCGAATCTCGCGATTCTCGATCACCAGCACATCGTTCTCGATGGTTTCTGCGCATTCCGGCGTCAGCGCCTTGAAGCTTTTGCGCATGCTGTCCTGCGCCGCTTCATTGAGCGGGAAGTGGAACAGTTCAGCCTGTTCCAGATGACGCAGACGATAATCGACGCCACTGTCGACGTTGACGATGTCGGTGTTCTGCTTGATCAGCGCGATGGCTGGCAGGAAGCGTGCACGCTGCAGGCCGTCCTTGTACAAGCCGTCCGGCACGATGTTGGACGTCGCGACCAGCGTCACACCATTCTTGAACAGTTCTTCCATCAGGGTGCCGAGGATCATCGCGTCAGTGATATCGGACACGAAGAACTCGTCGAAGCAGATCACGCGTGCCTCATCGGAAAAACGCCTGGCGATGATCGTCAGCGGGTTTTTCTCGCCCTTGAGGGTCTTCATCTCTTCGTGCACGCGCTTCATGAAGCGGTGGAAGTGAGTACGGACCTTGTCCTTGAACGGCAGTGCGTCGAAGAAGGTATCGACCAGATAGGTTTTGCCGCGCCCTACTCCGCCCCAGAAATAAAGGCCTTTGACCAGGGTCGGCTCTTTCTTGCCGAACAGCTTGCCGAACAGGCCGGGCTTGCTGTCATGGGAAGCGATCAGATCGTCGTACAGGCGCTGCAAATGACGCACAGCATTCTCCTGCGCGGCATCATGGAAAAAGTCCGGGCGCTTGAGATCAGCTTGATATCGTTCTAGGGGCGTCATATTCGTTAGCAAGGCAACAAAAACGGGCCGTCACTGTAACGACGACCCCAGGGAATGGCAATCAGTCCTGTTGAGGAGCGAGTGCCGACTTGAGGGTCTGGATGGCGCTGTCGCGTGCGGCAGCATCGGCAAACACCGGACTGTCGGCCACGCACGCGTCATCCAGCCAGAGCGTGAAACGATCAGCTTCAGTACGCAGATCGAGCTCACCGCCCTGCTGCAACTGTTTGCTCACCGCACCCGCCGCCTTGCCGTCGGCAAAATTGCGCGACAACAGCAACTGTTCGCCATCGGCCGCCAGCAGACGGAAACGGAAGCTGCCGTCATCCTCACGGAAGCTGACGAAGCGTGCGCCCTTGGCGGCTTTCTTCTTGCCGGTGTCCGCGCCCTGCACCACGGTACGGAATGAGCGAAGGCCAACAGCCTCACGCAGTTCGCCGAGGAACGGCGTGGCGACACGACGGGCCTTCTCGGCACCCGCCAACAAAATGTCTTCCAGATCGGCGGGACGCTCGATCAGACCCAGATACTTTTCACGCTTCTCGGCCAACTCGGCGTCCAGCAACGTGAACAGACGATTTTTCGCCTCACCCCAGCCAAGACCTTCCAGCAACTCGGCACGGAACGCTGCGCATTGCTCGGGCGTGGAGAAGGCCTGATACAGCGTGAACAGATGGGAATTGTCCGGATCCTTCGCTTCGCCCGGCGCACGCGAGTCAGTCACGATGCGCGAAATCGCATCCTTCATCTCTTTGGCGCTGCTGAACAACGGGATGGTGTTGTCGTAGCTCTTGGACATCTTGCGGCCGTCCAGACCGGGCAGCGTCGCGACACTCTCCTCGATCAGCGCTTCGGGCATGACAAAGAATTCCTTGCCCTTGCCGAACAGGTGGTTGAAGCGCTGGCCGATATCACGCGCCATTTCGACGTGTTGAATCTGATCGCGACCCACCGGGACCTGATGTGCGTTGAACATCAGGATGTCTGCCGCCATCAGCACCGGATAGCTGTACAGCCCCATGGTGATGCCGGAGTCCGGGTCTTCGCCACCTTCGACGTTCTTGTCCACCGACGCCTTGTAGGCATGCGCACGGTTGAGCAGGCCCTTGGCGGCCACGCAGGTCAGCAGCCAGGTCAGTTCAGGAATTTCCGGGATGTCGGACTGACGGTAGAACGTCACGCGATCAACGTCCAGACCCGCAGCCAGCCAGGTCGCTGCGATTTCCAGACGCGAGCGCTGAATGCGCAGCGGGTCATCGCATTTGATCAGCGCGTGGTAATCGGCCAGAAAATAGAACGAGTCGAAGCCGCTCTGACGGCTGGCGACGATGGCCGGGCGAATCGCGCCCGCGTAGTTACCCAGATGGGGGGTGCCGGTGGTCGTGATACCGGTCAGGATACGAGTGGTCATGGCAGGTCGCTTATCTATGGGCTGCAATCAATTGGAGAGACGCGGCAGGATCAATTCTTTGAGATCGGTCAGCTTGCCGTGAAAAAAGTGTCCGCATTCTGCCACTTTCAGCAGCTCATGGGGACGCTGCAGCGCAGCCGACCAGGCGTAGACCGTTTCCGGGTCGATGACTTCGTCGGTTTCGGGCTGAATCACCGTCAGCGGGCAGTTCTGCGGCAGCACTCTGTGGTCCTGCAGGCGAGAAGCGGCGGCGGCGACCAGAAACAGGTGCTTGAGTTTTTCGCCCTGCGCTTCGAGCCGGCCGCCAAGATTCGCCGCGACGTAACCGCCGAAGGAAAAACCGAACAGGGTCATTGGAAGATCCGGGTGTTTTTCGCGCAGCCATTTGGCGGCAGCCTGTGCGTCATCGATCTCGCCAGGCCCTGCCACTGACGTTCCGGCACTGGCGCCGACGCCGCGATAATTGAAGCGCAGGGTGATCAGGCCTTCGTCCCGCGCAGTGCGCTGTAACGTGGAGACGACTTTATTGAGCATCGTTCCACCCTGGATCGGGTTAGGATGGCAGATCAGTGCGACGCCTCTGGCATCGGGTACGTCCTGATACAGTGCCTCGATCTGGCCCTCGGGGCCATCGATGAATAGTGGGGTTTCGCGCATGAGCAAAAAGAACTCCGTGACCTCGAAATGGGTCAACTCGTCTAGCTGATTGTCTGTGGCTTGCATATCAACGACACGTCGCGGGTATACAGCGCAGGTTCGAGCCGTTAACGTAAAGCAAAGCCGTTTATAGAGGAAGGACTCGTGGAACACTCGCTCTTAGTCTGGTTGCTGCCGACTCTCGCCCTGGTTGCCGGTGTCGTCATTGGTTTCCTGGTCGCACGTCTGCTGCCCAACACCGTTCCGAACAGCACCCAGCGCCAGCTGGATGACATTCAGGAGCGTTTCGATACCTATCAGAACGAGGTGGTCACTCACTTCAACAGTACGGCTAACCTGGTCCAGAAGCTTTCGCAAAGCTACCACGACGTTCAGGAGCATCTCGCCGAGGGCGCCAACCGTCTGGCCCTTGACGAACTGACCCGCCAACGTCTGCTGGCCGCTCTGCACCCGGAGGCCAACCAGGCTCCTCGCGACCGCCTGACACCGCCACGCGACACCGAAGCCCCGAAGGATTACGCGCCAAAATCGCCTGACACCCCGGGCATGCTGGATGAGCATTACGGTTTGAAGAAGTAACGAAACCGCCAGTCCTACCGAAAGCCGCCATTCGAAATGAACGGCGGCTTTTTTATGTCTGCCATAGCTACTACGTAAGATTTCAAAGACTCTCAGACAACGCAGAAAATTCCTACGACCGTCAGGGACTACACGCTCTACCTGCCATCGCCCCGCCTCCGTATCTTCCTGCCTACTCAAGGAGGAATCGATGAATAGAATTTTCTTGGGAATGCGTGCTCACAGCCAGCTGCGTTCTTGGCGATTGCGTCAAGGACTGCTACATCTTTCAGCTCAAGCCAGAGACCCGACTGACACTCAAATGCGAGACAGCCCCATTTCATCGTCATCGCGAAAATGCATGAATGGCGATTGAAAGTGGTTTGTTACCTTCGTATCCAGAGAATAAAAGCGCCGAGAGGGAGACTCCATGCGAAAAATCATCTGTTTGCTTATGCTCGCCATACTGTCTGGCTGCGTGTCAGGAGACTGCGAGAAAGACTGCTATCTGATCAAACACAGCATCCCGGACCTTGAACATGCATGCACAATGGATCCGCACCGGGGAGGTTGTCCGATCAATCCTTGATTGCACGCTCGGGCTTTTCAAGGTCATGCGACTCAATCCCTGGCGCCACGATCAAACAAAAAACCCGCCATCATCGGCGGGTTTTCTGTAACAGGCTGAGACTCAGATCGCGCCACGGCTGCGCAACACGTCCAGCACCCGCTTCACGCCTTCATCCACTGTCAGCGTCTGGGTGTCGATCACCAGATCGGCATCCAGCGGCACGTCGTACGGGAAGGATTCGCCCGGGATGTTATCGCCATCGGCAGCGTACAGGCCCTGAGGATCACGCTCACGGCAGATGGCAGGCGATGCCTGGACGTAGACCGTCACGAGGCGATCCTTGCCGATCAGCGCTTTCACGCGTTCACGGCCTTCGGCATCCGGCGCCACGAACGCGGCCAGGGTCAACAGACCGGCTTCGTTGAACTGACGCGCCACGTGAGCGGCACGGCTCCAGTTCTCGGTCCGACCGGCACGGTTCTGCGGCAGACCTTTGTTCAGGTCGTGACGCAGGTTCTGGCCATCCAGCACGTATACGGCGCGGCCCATGTCGAACAGCTTGCGCTCGACCGCGTAGGCCAGCGTACTTTTACCCGCGCCCGACAGGCCGCTGAACAGCACGGTGGCCGGTTGCTGACCGAAGCGTTGTGCGCGCTCCTGGGTGGTCACGTGCGCCGACTCACCATGATGCGTCGAGCCACCGGCACTGACCGGCTTGGCGATGATCATGCCCGCTGCTACCGTGCCGTTGGTCAAACGGTCGACGACGATAAACGCACCGGTGGTGCGGTTGCTGTCGTAGCCGTCCAGCGCGATAGGCGCGTCGAGGCTGATCTTGACGCGACCGATCTCGTTCAACTGCAGCGAACTGGCAGGGCCTTCGACCAGCGTGTTCACGTCAACGCGATGAGTGATGCTGGCAATCGAACCCGGCACGTAGCTGGTGGCGCGCTTGATGTCGTATTTCTTGCCCGGCAGCATCGGCTCTTCAGCCATCCAGACCAGCATGGCGTCGAACGCGTCGCTGACCTGCGGGACGTTGTCGGCATGCACCAACAGGTCGCCACGGGAGATGTCGATCTCGTCTTCCATGGTCAGCGTCACGGCCTGACCGGGACCGGCCTGCTCCAGCTCGCCTTCGAAGGTGACGATGGATTTCACGCGGCTACTCTTGCCCGACGGCAGCACGACGATTTCATCGCCCTTGTGCACGATGCCGCTCGCCAGCGTACCGGCAAAGCCACGGAAGTTTAGGTTCGGACGGTTGACGTACTGCACCGGGAAACGCAGGTCGGTGTAGTTGCGGTCACTGGCGATTTCGACAGTTTCCAGAATTTCCATCAGCGACTGGCCGGTGTACCACGGCGAACGCTCGCTGCGGTTGACCACGTTGTCGCCCTTGAGCGCCGACATCGGCACGAAAGCCATGGTGGTCGGCTTGAAGGCAATGCCTTCGGCAAACTTCAGGTAATCGGCCTTGATCGACTCGAACACGCCTTCATCGAAGCCGTTGAGGTCCATCTTGTTGATGGCGACCACGATGTGTTTGATGCCCAGCAGGGACGCGATATAGCTGTGGCGACGGGTCTGGGTCTGCACGCCGTAACGCGCGTCCACCAGAATGATCGCCAGGTCGCAGGTTGATGCACCGGTGGCCATGTTGCGGGTGTACTGCTCGTGGCCCGGGGTATCGGCAATGATGAATTTGCGCTTTGCCGTGGAGAAGTAGCGGTAGGCGACATCGATGGTGATGCCCTGCTCGCGCTCGGCCTGCAGACCGTCCACCAGCAACGCCAGATCGACGTCGTCGCCTGTGGTGCCGGACTTCTTGGAGTCACGGGTAATGGCTTCCAGATGATCTTCGTAGATCATCTTGGAATCGTGCAGCAGGCGTCCGATCAACGTGCTCTTGCCGTCGTCGACGTTGCCACAGGTAAGAAAGCGCAGCATTTCCTTGCGTTCGTGCTGGCCCAGATAAGCGAGGATGTCCTCACTGATCAAATCAGATTGATGCGACATGTGACACCCCCTTAGAAATAACCCTGACGTTTCTTTTCTTCCATCGAGCCTGCGCCATCGTGGTCGATGACCCGGCCCTGGCGTTCGGAAGTTCGCGTCAGCAGCATTTCCTGAATGATGTCAGTCAGGCTGGTGGCTTCGGACTCGACGGCACCGGTCAACGGGTAGCAGCCGAGCGTGCGGAAACGCACCTTCTTCTTGACGATGCGCGCCTTTTCCTCATCCGTCAGGTGTTCGAGGATACGATCGTCGTCGATCATGATCAGCGTGCCGTTCTTCTCGATCACGTCACGCTCGGCCGCGAAGTACAGCGGCACAATCGGGATACCTTCAAGGTAGATGTACTGCCAGATGTCCAGCTCGGTCCAGTTCGACAGCGGGAATACGCGGATCGACTCGCCCTTGTTGACGTTGCCGTTGTACACGTTCCACAGCTCGGGACGCTGGTTCTTCGGGTCCCAGCGGTGCTTGCTGTCGCGGAAGGAATACACGCGCTCCTTGGCGCGGGACTTCTCTTCGTCGCGGCGTGCGCCACCGAAAGCTGCGTCGAAACCATGCTTGTCCAGTGCCTGCTTGAGGCCCTCGGTTTTCATGATATCGGTGTGCTTGGCACTGCCGTGGGTGAATGGATTGATGCCCTGCGCCACGCCATCGGGGTTGATGTGGGTGATCAGGTCCAGGCCCATTTCCTCGACCATCTGGTCGCGGAAGCGATACATTTCCTGGAATTTCCAGCGGGTATCGACATGCATGACCGGAAACGGCAGCTTGCCCGGAAAGAAAGCCTTGCGCGCCAGATGCAGCATCACGGCCGAATCCTTGCCGATCGAGTACAGCATCACCGGGTTATCGAACTCGGCGGCGACCTCGCGGATGATGTGGATGCTTTCCGCCTCCAGCTGTTTCAGATGCGTCAGTTTATCAACCATGGTTACTCACGTTCGTTGGACCGGGAAAACCCGGGGCGGCCTGCGGGCCGTATTCGAGCCGTGCACTTTATCATGCACGATATCGCTAATCAGCGCGGCGGCTAGATCGAAACGATCTATGCATATGCTCCGCCGTTTGATGGATCAGATCGGGTTCGGGCAGTCGATGAAAATGTGCTCGACGGCAAAGCGCCGCGCCAGATAATCACCCAGCGCCTGAACACCATAACGTTCGGTGGCGTGGTGTCCGGCGGCAATGAAACTGATGTCGTTTTCCCGGGCACTGTGAAAGGTCTGCTCTGACGCTTCGCCGCTCAGGAACAGATCGACGCCTTCCAGCACCGCCTGATCGATGTAACCCTGACCACCTCCCGTGCACCAGCCGACGCGACGAATCATCTGGCTGCCCTCGATCAGCAACGGCTCGCGACCCAGCGCCTCCTGGACACGACGGGCGAAATCGCGCGGGGTCACGGCCTCGGACAAGGAACCGATCAGACCGATCACTTTGGGGTTTTCCGGATCGAGAGGACCTTCGACGGTGATATCCAGTTGACGCGCCAACTGCACGTTGTTGCCCACGTCGGGATGCACATCGAGCGGCAGGTGATAGGCCAGCAGGCTGATGTCGTGCTTGAGCAAGGTTTTCAGGCGACGCTGCTTCATGCCGACGACACAGGGGTTTTCGCCCTTCCAGAAATAGCCGTGGTGCACAAGAATCAGATCAGCCTGCGCCTCGACCGCCGCGTCCAGCAGCGCCTGGCTCGCCGTGACGCCGCTGACGATCCGCATCACCTGCGGACGGCCTTCGACCTGCAGGCCATTGGGGCAGTAATCCTGAATACGGGCGCTATTGAGATAGCGGTCGGCTTCTTCTACCAGGATGCTCAGGGCAACAGCCATAAAAGACTCCTAAATATGCAGTTCAGAGCTGCTTTGTGCTCGTATAATGCCCGCCATTATGGCGCACCCGTGGCAAAAATTTCTGCGCCGAAACCATCAGGACTTGTTCAATGCTCAAGGCTCTGCGCTTTTTCGGCTGGCCACTGCTGGCCGGTGTGCTTATCGCCATGCTGATCATTCAGCGTTATCCACAATGGGTAGGATTGCCCAGCCTGGATGTCAATCTGCAACAGGCGCCGCAGACCACCAATATCATGCAGGGTCCTTCTTCCTACGCCGACGCGGTGAGCGCGGCCGCGCCCGCCGTGGTGAACCTGTATACCACCAAGATGGTGAACAAGGGCGCCAACCCACTGTTCGAAGACCCCCAGTTCCGTCGCTTTTTCGGCGACAACACCCCCAAACAGAAGCGCATGGAATCCAGCCTGGGCTCCGGCGTGATCATGAGCCCGGAAGGCTACCTGCTGACCAACAACCACGTGACCATCGGCGCAGACCAGATTGTCGTGGCGCTCAAGGACGGTCGCGAAACCATCGCTCGCGTGATCGGCAACGACCCTGAAACCGATCTGGCAGTCCTGAAAATCGACCTGAAAAACCTGCCGTCGATCACCATTGCCCGCTCTGACGGCATTCGCATCGGCGATGTGGCACTGGCCATCGGCAACCCGTTCGGCGTCGGCCAGACAGTGACCATGGGCATCATCAGCGCCACGGGCCGCAACCAGTTGGGGCTCAACACCTACGAAGACTTCATTCAGACCGACGCAGCGATCAACCCCGGCAACTCGGGCGGCGCGCTGGTGGATGCCAGCGGCAACCTGACCGGCATCAACACGGCGATCTTTTCCAAGTCCGGTGGCTCGCAAGGCATCGGTTTTGCCATCCCGACCAAACTGGCGATGGACGTCATGAAGTCGATCATCGAACACGGTCAGGTGATTCGTGGCTGGCTGGGTATCGAGGTTCAGCCGCTGACTCAGGAA
This sequence comes from Pseudomonas viridiflava, assembly GCF_900184295.1. NCBI lineage: Bacteria > Pseudomonadati > Pseudomonadota > Gammaproteobacteria > Pseudomonadales > Pseudomonadaceae > Pseudomonas > Pseudomonas viridiflava. The sequence goes on along the minus strand of NZ_LT855380.1, from coordinate 1,130,643 downwards.
CTGGCCGAGTCGTTCGGCTTGAAAGATCGTCCGGGCATCGTGGTCGCCGGTATCTTCCGCGACGGACCGGCGCAGAAAGCCGGCCTGCAGTTGGGTGACGTCATTCTGAGTATCAACGGCGAACCGGCCGGCGATGGCCGTCGCTCGATGAACCAGGTGGCGCGCACCAAACCCAAGGACAAGATTGCCATCGACGTGATGCGTAACGGCAAGGAATTGCGCCTCAGCGCTGAAGTAGGCCTGCGCCCGCCTCCCGCGCCAACGCCTGCTGCGAATCCTGAGTAATTTGAAACGGACGGGATGACTGATCCCGTTGCGTGATCAGACCCGATGGGACGCGGAGCGTCACGGGAGGCATGCCCACGCGGAGCGATGGGCACGATCATCGCTGTTCTTGATGATCGCGCCACTCTGCGTAGTAACGCAGCCCAGGACGCTCCGCGTCCGCTGTCGAATGTGACGCCGGGCGTCACATCCCTCAGATGTCGCTCAACCCTTCCAGCAGCGCCTGATGCTGCTCCGGCGTACCAATACTGATGCGCAGGAACTGTGCGATGCGCTGCTGCTTGAAGTGGCGCACGATCACCCCTTGCTCGCGCAGTTTCGCAGCCAGTCCGGCAGCATCGTGCTGTGGGTGGCGAGCGAAGATGAAGTTGGCGGCTGAAGGCAGGACCTCGAAACCCTTGGCCTGCAGCTGTCCAACCAGCACTTCACGGCTTTCAATGACCTTGTTGCGCGTCATTTCGAAGTGCTCGATATCATCGAATGCCGCAGCAGCGCCCACGTTGGCCATTCGGTCCAGCGGGTAGGAGTTGAAGCTGTTCTTGACCCGCTCCAGCGCTTCGATCAGATCAGGATGACCCACCGCAAGACCGACGCGCAGGCCTGCCAGCGAGCGCGACTTGGACAGGGTCTGGGTCACCAGCAGGTTCGGATAACGATTGACCAGCGAAATCGCGGTCTCGCCGCCGAAGTCGATGTACGCCTCGTCCACGACCACGACCGAATCCGGGCTGGATTTGATGATCTGCTCGACTGTATCCAGCGCCATCAGGCAGCCGGTAGGCGCATTCGGGTTGGGGAAGATGATCCCGGCATTCGGGCGCGCATAATCCTCGACACGGATCTGGAACTGCTCGTCCAGCGCCACGGCTTCATAATCAATGCCATACAGGCCGCAATAGACCGGGTAGAAGCTGTAACTGATGTCCGGGAACAGCAGCGGTGCATCGTGTTTGAACAACCCGTAGAAAATATGGGCCAGCACTTCATCGGAGCCGTTGCCCAGAAACACCTGGTTCGGCTGGACGCTGTAATAACGGGCCACCGCCTGCTTGAGCAGATCGCTGTTGGGATCAGGGTAAAGACGCAGGTCGTCGGTCAGCGCAGCGCGCATGGCGTCAAGCGCCTTGGGCGACGGGCCGTAGGGATTTTCATTGGTATTGAGTTTGACCAGCTTGCTCAGCTTCGGCTGCTCGCCCGGCACATAAGGCACCAGATCGCGAACGAAGGGACTCCAGAACTTGCTCATCAGTTGCCTTCCTCTGTGCTGCCGGCTTTCCAGCTCGGGTCGGTAATTCGGTATTCGGCGCTGCGGGCATGGCCGCTCAGCGATTCGCCACGGGCCAGTACGGATGCCGTCTTGCCCAGTTCCGATGCGCCCTCCGGCGAGCAATAAATGATCGAGGAGCGCTTCTGGAAATCGTAGACACCCAGCGGCGACGAGAAACGCGCCGTGCCGGAGGTCGGCAACACGTGGTTGGGGCCCGCGCAGTAATCGCCCAGCGCCTCGGAGGTGTGACGGCCCATGAAGATCGCTCCTGCGTGACGAATATGCGGCAGCCAGGCTTCAGGGTCGGCCACCGACAACTCCAGGTGCTCGGGGGCAATGCGGTTGGCCACTTCAATGGCCTGCGCCATGTCAGCCACCTTGATCAGCGCGCCGCGACCATTGATGGATGTCTCGACGATGGCCGCACGCTCCATCGTTGGCAGCAGACGAGTGATGCTGGCCGCGACCTTGTCCAGGAACTCAGCGTCCGGACTGACCAGAATCGCCTGCGCGTCTTCGTCATGCTCGGCCTGGGAGAACAGGTCCATCGCGATCCAGTCAGGATCGGTCTGACCGTCACACACCACTAGAATCTCGGAAGGACCTGCGATCATGTCGATGCCCACCTGGCCAAACACGTGGCGCTTGGCCGTGGCGACATAAATGTTGCCCGGGCCGACCACCTTGTCGACCTTCGGCACGCTCTCGGTGCCGTAGGCCAGTGCGGCAACAGCCTGCGCGCCACCAATGGTGAATACACGGTCAACGCCAGCAATGCAGGCCGCAGCCAACACCAGTTCGTTGATCTCGCCACGCGGCGTCGGCACGACCATGACCACCTCGGTCACACCCGCCACCTTGGCGGGAATGGCGTTCATCAACACTGACGAAGGGTAGGACGCCTTGCCGCCCGGTACGTACAGACCGGCACGATCCAGCGGCGTCACCTTCTGGCCAAGCACGGTGCCGTCGGCCTCGGTGTAGCTCCAGGAATCCTGCTTTTGCTTTTCGTGGTAGCTGCGAACCCGCTCGGCGGCTTTCTCGAGCGCCTGACGCTGGACTGGCGTGATGCGTGTCAGCGCGAGTTCCAGACGTTCGCGGGGCAGGATCAGATCGGCCATCGAGGCGACCTGCAGACCATCGAAGCGCTGGGTGAACTCGACCAGTGCAGCGTCGCCTCGCTCACGCACGGCCTTGATGATGTCGAGCACGCGCTGATTGACCGAGTCGTCAGACACACTTTCCCAGCTCAGCAGATGATCCAGATGTCGGGCGAAATCCGGGTCGGCAGCATCGAGTCGGCGAATAGCGGTGGAAGTGGTCATGGCGAGGGCCTCAATAATTGGCGGATGCTCAGGAGCCTAAAGCTACCAAGCTATCCGCGCAGGCACCTGAGAAATTTGGCTATGACACGGATAGCTGGACGCAACTCAACGTTGCGTGATCGGGTCAGCCGCGGTGTCGCGACTCCACTGCCTTGCGCAGGGTGTCGATGAGCGCCTGAATGCGCGCGTGCTGCATTTTCATGGAAGCCTTGTTGACCACCAGACGCGAGCTGATGGTCGCGATCAGTTCCTGCGGTTCAAGACCATTGGCACGCAGGGTGTTGCCGGTGTCGACCACATCGATGATCTTGTCGGCCAGACCGATCAGCGGAGCCAGTTCCATCGAGCCGTACAGCTTGATGATGTCGACCTGACGACCCTGCTCGGCGTAATAACGCTTGGCGACGTTGACGAATTTGGTAGCGACGCGCAGACGGCCCTTGGGCTCTACAGCGCCGATGGCACCGGCGGTCATCAGCTTGCACTTGGCAATCTGCAGATCCAGAGGCTCGTAAAGGCCCTGACCGGTGTATTCCATCAGCACATCCTTGCCCGCCACACCCAGATCGGCGGCGCCATGCTCGACATACGTAGGTACGTCAGTGGCACGCACAATCAGCAGACGCACGTCAGGCTGGGTCGTGGGAATGATGAGCTTGCGGCTCTTGTCCGGATTCTCGGTCGGCACGATGCCTGCTTCAGCGAGAAGCGGCAGGGTGTCGTCAAGAATGCGGCCCTTGGACAGTGCGATGGTCAACATGGGAAACGTAAGTCCTTATCAGGAAACTTTTGGCATGACGCAAACGGCGCATGACAACCCTCCGGCACAGGATGCCCGAGGTGAAACGAATCAGAAATCACACCTGCTATCGAACGACGACCCCGGCGCACGTGAAGCGCCGGGGACGTTCACCACTAGCCCGGAACGCGACGGATCTTGGCGCCCAGCATCTGCAGCTTCTCTTCGATGCACTCGTAACCACGGTCTATGTGGTAGATGCGGTCGATCAGGGTATCGCCTTCAGCGACCAGAGCCGAAATCACCAGACTGGCCGAAGCACGCAGGTCGGTCGCCATCACTGGCGCGCCCTTGAGGCTTGGCATGCCGGTCACGATGGCCGTGTTGCCTTCCACCTGAATGTGCGCGCCCATGCGGTGCATTTCGTACACGTGCATGAAACGGTTTTCGAAGATGGTTTCGATCACTGCGCCAGTGCCTTCAGCGATGGCGTTGAGCGAAATGAACTGCGCCTGCATGTCGGTCGGGAACGCCGGGTAAGGGGCGGTCCGCACGTTCACAGCCTTGGGCCGTTTGCCGTGCATGTTCAGTTCGATCCAGTCGTTGCCGGTGGTGATCTCGGCGCCGGCTTCCTGGAGCTTGAGCAGCACAGCTTCCAGGATGGTCGGATCGGTGTCCTTGACCTTGACGCGACCGCCAGTGACGGCAGCGGCAACCAGATAGGTACCGGTTTCGATACGGTCAGGCATGACCTTGTAGGTCGCCGAACCCAGACGCTTCACGCCATCGATGGTGATGGTGTCGGTGCCTGCGCCGTGGATTTTTGCACCCATGGCGATCAGGAAGTTGGCCAGATCGACCACTTCAGGCTCACGCGCAGCGTTCTGCAGCACGCTGCGACCGTTCGCCAGGCTCGCGGCCATCATGATGTTCTCGGTACCGGTCACGCTCACGGTATCGAAGAAGAAATTGGCACCACGCAGGCCGCCTTCCGGCGCCTTGGCCTTGATGTAGCCGCCTTCGACGTCGATGACCGCGCCCATGGCTTCAAGACCACGGATGTGCAGGTCGACCGGACGCGAACCGATGGCGCAACCGCCAGGCAATGCGACTTCCGCTTCGCCGAAGCGGGCGACCATCGGTCCGAGTACCAGGATCGACGCACGCATGGTCTTGACCAGTTCGTACGGTGCGATGAGGGTCTTGATGGTGCGAGGATCGATTTCCACGCTCAGCTTTTCGTCGATCACAGGCTCGATGCCCATGCGGCCGAACAGCTCGATCATGGTGGTGATGTCGTGCAGGTGCGGCAGGTTCTGAACGGTAACCGGCCCATCGGCCAGCAGGGTCGCAGCCAGGATCGGCAGCGCAGCGTTCTTTGCCCCGGAGATGCGAATTTCGCCATCAAGGCGAGCGCCACCGGTAATAATCAATTTATCCATTAGAATCTCGACACCAATTGGCTCAGGTACGCTCGGCCCAGGCAGCGCGGCTGAAAAATTTCATAGTCACCGCGTGGATACTGCCATCGGCAATCCAAGGGTTCAGATGGGCATAAATCTGTTGCTGACGCTTGACGGGGCTCAATGTGGCCATCTCGTCACTGATCACGTTCAGCTGGAAGTTGCAGCCTTCGCCTTCGACTTCCACGTTGATTTCGGGCAGCTTTCCTTCAAGGAAGGCTTTCACTTCTAGGGCCTGCATGCTTAACCTCGATCGGCGCTGAACGCGCGCGGGTCGGCCATGATACAAAAAAGCCCATGCTATGCGAACCCCGATGACAGGGTGCCGGACAGAGGGCTTTTCCGATTGACCTGTTAATGGATGTCCAGAAGCTCGTTCAGTCCGGAAACCTGGGCAATTTTACGCATGTCTTCGGGCAGCGACTGCACCTTGATCGACTTGCCGGCTTCGCTGGCATCCCGCATGAACGCCAGCAGCAGGGCAAGGCCCACGCTGCTGGATTTCTCGACGCCCGAGCAGTCCAGCGTCAGGGTGTCGAGGTCGCCGGACCTGATCAGCGCCGCGCCCTGCTTGCGCAGTTGCGGCCCGCTGCGGTAATCCAGAACCCCGACCAGCTTCAGCTCGCCAGGCCCGACCAGACGGACAGCTGTCTCAGTCATTGCGCAGGCTTCTGTGCAGCTTCGTCGGTGGTTTCCTTGGCCTTGGCGACTTCGCCAGCCCAGCCATTGATTGTCTTGTCCAGATCGTTGCCGTTGCGCTGCATGGCGTCGGCGAACTGATCGCGGAACAATTTACCAATGTTGATACCGTTGATGATGACGTTACGCACTTTCCATTCACCGTTGACCTTCTCAAGGGTGTAGGAAACCGGGTAGACAGCGCCATTATTACCCTTGACCTGCATGTCTACGCTGGTCCGGTCGGCACCCTCTTCCTTGGCAGGCGAGACGGTAATGCCCTGGTTGTTGTACTCCAGCAAGGCGTTACCGTAGAACTGCATCAGGCTGCGCTTGAAGTTTTCCTGAAAGCGCTGCATCTGCTCAGGCGTGGCCTTGCGCGAATACTTGACCGTCATGATACTGCGGGAAATGCCATCGGCATCCACCACAGGGCCGACGATGCGGTTCAGGGCATCATAGAAGGCGCCTGGATTGGCTTTGTACTGCTCTCTGTTGGTCGCCAGATCGCTCAGCAATTCCTTGGTGGTGCGATCCACAAGGTCGTGGGCCGACGTTGCTGGTGCTGCATTGGCCAGCATCGGCAGTGCGGCCAGCAATACCAAAAGGCCACGGCGCAGAATCGAGATCATTTATAGCTCCTCATTTGGCGTCTTTGCTTACAGTATTGAGCAGGAACTTCCCGATCAGGTCCTCAAGAACGAGGGATGACTGCGTGTCATGGATGGTCGAGCCATCCTTGAGCAGCGCTTGATCGCCACCTACGCTCAAACCAATGTATTTCTCACCCAGCAGACCCGCCGTCAGGATCGACGCCGTGGAGTCTGCCGGAAGGTTGTCTACCTTCTTCTGGATCTCCAGCGTGACACGGCCGGTATAGGTGTCGCGATCCAGATCGATCGCGGTGACCCGGCCGATCGTGACACCGGCCATGCTTACCTTGGCTCTGACAGTCAAACCGGCAATATTGTCGAAGTAGGCATAAAGTTTATAACTGTCGTTGGTCGCACTGGTGCTCAGACCACTGACTCGCAGGGCCAGCAAGAGCAGAGCCAGTATCCCGGCCAGCAGGAACAGGCCGACACCGGTTTCGATGGCGCGGTTTTGCATCAGAAATCTCCAAACATCAAGGCGGTCAAAATAAAGTCCAGGCCCAACACTGCAAGCGAGGCATACACCACGGTCTTGGTCGTCGCACGGCTGATCCCCTCGGAAGTGGGATCGCAGTCATAACCCTGGAAAACGGCAATCCATGTCACCACAAAAGCAAATACGACGCTCTTGATGACCCCATTGAGCACATCGTTCGTGAAGGAAACACTGTTCTGCATGTTCGACCAGAAGGAGCCCTGATAGACGCCCAGCCAGTCGATCGCTACCCAGGATCCACCCCAGATGCCGACCACGCTGAAAATCATCGCCAGAATCGGCAACGAAATGAACCCTGCCCACAGACGCGGCGCAACGATGTACTTGAGCGGATCGACACCGATCATCTCGAGGCTCGACAACTGCTCCGTAGACTTCATGTTGCCGATCTCGGCGGTCAGCGCGGAACCCGCACGACCAGCGAACAGTAGAGCGGTCACGACCGGCCCCAGTTCACGCAACAGCGTCAGCGCAACCATCTGCCCGACCGCCTGCTCGGAACCGTACTTGGTCAGGATGCTGAAACCCTGAAGCGCCAGCACCATGCCGATGAATGCACCGGAGACGACAATAATGACCAGCGACATGACGCCGACCGAATACAGCTGCTTGACCAGCAATTGAAAACTGCTGCCGGTCCCGCCGCGCCCCAGCAGGGCATTGCCGAGAAATATTCCCGAACGCCCCAGAACGGTAACGATATCTATGGCCGCACGCCCGAGCAGGCGGATACGGTCCATCAATGACTTCTTGCGCATCAGCGCTTCCCCAACAGGTCTTCGCGGAAATCCGGCGCAGGATAATGAAATGGCACAGGGCCGTCTGGTTCGCCGGTCATGAATTGACGAATGCGCGGATTGTCCGAGGACATCAGTTCCTGCGGCGTGCCCTGCCCCAGCACCTGTCCGTCACCGACGACGTACAGGTAATCGGCAATGCTCGCGGTTTCGCTCAGGTCATGGGACACCACGATGCTGGTAATGCCCAGTGCATCGTTGAGCAGCCTGATCAGACGCACCAGAACGCCCATTGCAATGGGGTCCTGCCCGACAAAGGGTTCGTCGTACATGAGAATCTGTGGATCAAGGGCAATGGCACGCGCCAGCGCAACACGGCGCTTCATGCCACCTGACAGCTCGTCAGGCATCAGCTCGACCGCTCCGCGCAGCCCGACAGCCTGCAGCTTGAGCAGTACGATATCGCGGATCATCTCTTCCGGCAGTTCGGTGTGAACGCGCAACGGGAACGCCACGTTTTCGAACACGTCCAGATCAGTGAACAGCGCGCCGCTCTGAAACAGCACGCCCATCTGCTTGCGGGCGTCGAACAGGTCACTGCGCGACAGATCCGGCAGGTTCTGGCCGTTGACCCACACCTGACCTTCGCTCGGACGCAGCTGTGCGCCCATCAGGCGCAGCAACGTAGTCTTGCCGCAGCCGGAAGGCCCCATGATCCCGGTGACTTTGCCCCGAGGAATACGAATATCGACATTATTGAAAATGCTGCGCGTGCCGCGTTTGAAGGAAACCCCTTTCAACTCGACCGCGTAAGCGTTATCAGGACTCATCTAAACTCCTTGCGATACAGCCTCCCTCCTCAGCCGCCAACCCCCAAAGGGAGACAAGCCGTCCAGGCGGGCCGAACGAGCGGCGGACTATACCATCGCAGCGACACGCCACCCAAGAAGAGAACCAGTAGGTTCAGATATTCACCGGATAACCATTAAGCGCCCCATCAGCAGCGCCGTTTGCAGTGCAACCTGCACCGCCCAGCTACAGACCCTCCAAAGCGTAGGAAATTCGTTTATAAAAAACACAACGACGATCAGACGTGAGGGAATCGTACATTACCGCTATAATCGCCGCCTTTCAGCAGGCCGACCATTTCAAGTTATGAACCAATCCAGTGACCTGATTCAATCCGCGCAGCGCACCATCCGCCTCGAGATCGAAGCCGTAGAAGGCTTGCTGGGCCGTCTTGATGCCGATTTCGTGCGTGCGTGCGAGATGATCCTGGCCAGCAAGGGACGTGTCGTCGTGGTCGGAATGGGCAAGTCCGGACACATCGGCAACAAGATCGCCGCGACGCTGGCGAGCACCGGCACCACGTCCTTTTTCGTTCATCCGGCCGAAGCGAGCCATGGCGACATGGGCATGATCACCCGTGACGACATCATTCTTGCGCTGTCCAACTCTGGCACTACCAACGAAATCGTCACCCTGCTGCCTCTGATCAAACGACTGGGCATCAGGATGATCAGCCTGACCGGCAACCCCGAGTCGACCCTGGCCAAGGCCGCAGACGTCAATCTGAACGTGCAGGTCGAGCATGAAGCCTGCCCGTTGAATCTGGCGCCAACCTCATCGACTACCGCTACGCTGGTGATGGGTGATGCGCTGGCCGTTGCACTGCTTGAAGCCCGGGGCTTCACAGCCGAAGACTTTGCCTTCTCCCATCCGGGAGGTGCGCTGGGACGACGCCTGCTGCTCAAGGTCGAACACGTCATGCATTCCGGCGACGCCCTGCCGGTGGTTCAACGCGGCACGTTGTTACGCGATGCGCTGCTGGAAATGACGCGCAAGGGCCTGGGCATGACTGCAATTCTGGAAGCCGATGGCACACTGGCCGGAATATTCACCGACGGCGATCTGCGTCGCACACTGGATCGCCCGGTCGACATCCGTGAAACAACCATCGATGAAGTCATGACGGTTCATGGCAAGACGGCCCATGCAGACATGCTGGCCGCCGAAGCCCTGAAAATCATGGAAGACTACAAGATCGGCGCGCTGATCGTGGTTGATGCGAACGACCGACCGACGGGTGCGTTCAACCTGCAGGATCTACTGCGCGCGGGAGTGATGTAAATGCAGACTCAGGCAGCGAACAGCGAACTGATGCAACGCGGCAAAACCATCAAACTGGCGATTTTCGACGTCGATGGCGTACTGACCGATGGCCGGCTGTACTTCCTGGAAGACGGCAGCGAATTCAAGACATTCAACACACTCGACGGCCAAGGCATCAAAATGCTGATAGCCTCAGGAGTGACCACTGCCATTATCAGCGGCAGAAAGACACCTGTGGTCGAGCGCCGGGCAAAAAACCTCGGCATCGAACACCTTTATCAGGGTCGTGAAGACAAGCTGGTGGTGCTGGACCAACTGCTGGCCGAATTGAACCTGAGTTACGAACAGGTCGCCTATCTGGGCGATGATCTGCCAGACTTGCCGGTCATACGACGCGTCGGTCTGGGCATGGCGGTTGCCAATGCGGCCGGCTTTGTCCGCCAACACGCTCATGGCGTTACGCAGGCGCGCGGTGGCGAAGGTGCTGCACGCGAATTCTGCGAACTGATCCTGAGCGCGCAGGGCAACCTTGAAGCGGCCCACTCCGCCTATCTATAGAAGCCATTTATGTTCAGCAAGAAAATTCGAAAGCTGGTGTTTTTCGGGGTGCTGGTACTGCTGTTCGGTGCCGTAGGCTACTGGAACATCAACCCGGAAAGCTTCATGGACCAGCCGGTGAGCTCGGTCGACGAGAACGTCATTGACTACTATGCGGTCAATACGCACACCCATCAGTACCTGCCCGACGGTGGCCTTCAGTACGAAATGACGGCTGACAAGGTCGAGCACATCAAGGCCACTGACGTGACCCTGCTGACCACCCCCGACCTGCAGATGTACCGCGGCACCGAGTTCCCCTGGCATGTGCAGAGCAAACAGGGCGAGGTCTCCCCGGGAGGCGAACAGGTAGAATTGATCGACTCGGTTCGCGTTGCGCGCACTGACGAAAAACAACGTACGACTATCATCACCAGTAGTCGCATGACCGTATTCCCACAGAAGCAATATGCGCAGACCGACCAAGACGTTAGAATCGACGCCGCGGGCGGTGTCACTACGGCCAAGGGAATGAAAGCATATTTGAAAGACAGCAGGATGGACCTGCTGTCCAACGTCAGAGGACAGTATGAGGCTCGTTAAAACTCTTCCTTTTTTGCTCGGCCTGGGCGCAGCACTGGGAAGCGCGAGCGCCTGGTCCCTGCCAACCGACCGTGATCAGCCAATCCACATCCAGTCCGACGATGCGCAGCTTGATGACAAGAAAGGCGTGGCCACCTACAAGGGCAACGTCATCATCACGCAGGGTTCGATGAAGATCACAGGCAACACCGTGACCATCACACGCAACGCTCAGGGCGAAGTGGATATCTTCACGTCTGTCGGCAACCTGGCCTACTACGAGCAGAAGCCGTCGGTGGACAAGCCGATCGTGCAGGCATACGCCGTCACCATTCAGTATTACGCCGCTCAGGACCGTATCGTCCTGATCGACAAGGCCAAGGTCGTCAACGACGGCAACACGTCCGAAGGCGAGAAGATCGTCTATGACACGGTCAGGCAGGTCGTCAGTGCGGGCCGTGCCAATGGTGGCGCGAAAGTGACCACGCCACGTCCACGGATCGACATGGTCATTCAGCCTAAAAAGAAAACCGATCAACCGCAGAAGGCCCAGTAATGGCGACGCTTAAAGCCCAGCATCTGGCTAAAAGCTACAAAAGCCGTCAGGTCGTGCGCGATGTGAGCATTTCCATCGACAGCGGCCAGATTGTCGGTCTGCTGGGCCCCAACGGCGCCGGCAAGACCACCTGCTTCTACATGATTGTCGGGCTGGTACAGGCCGATCAGGGCCGCGTGCTGATCGATGATCTGGACGTCAGCCATCAGCCCATGCACGGCCGCGCCCGTGCAGGTATCGGCTACCTGCCGCAGGAAGCCTCGATCTTCCGCAAGCTGTCGGTCTCCGACAACATCATGGCGATCCTCGAGACCCGCAAGGAACTCGATGCCGCTGCGCGACGCAAGGAACTGGAAAGCCTCCTGCAGGAGTTCCACATCACGCACATTCGCGACAACCTCGGGATGAGCCTCTCGGGTGGCGAACGTCGCCGTGTCGAGATCGCACGCGCGCTGGCGACAGCCCCAAAGTTCATCCTTCTGGACGAACCCTTCGCGGGCGTAGACCCTATTTCAGTCGGCGACATCAAGCAGATCATTCACCACCTCAAGGCCAAGGGCATTGGCGTGCTGATCACGGACCACAACGTTCGCGAGACGCTGGATATCTGTGAAACAGCCTATATCGTCAACGACGGGCAATTGATCGCAGAAGGCGACTCGCAAACCATTCTGGCCAACCAGCTGGTTAAAGAAGTCTATCTGGGTCACGAATTCCGCCTGTAAAAGCCGCATTCGAAAAAGCCGCATCCGGCCTGTCAAGGCCTCCAATACCGGTGCGGCTTGTTGACAACGTATTATTTCTAGTAACGCTCTAGGCAAACGCTCTGCTTTCAGGCATATAATTTGCTTAAGTTGGCGTTTCGGCGCCTGTAGTGGATGGCGCGAGAGCGCCGGCGAATAAGGTGTTTAGCCCCTGCCATGAAACCATCGCTAGTCTTGAGAATGGGCCAGCAGCTGACGATGACACCGCAGCTGCAACAGGCGATCCGCTTACTTCAGCTATCCACACTGGACCTCCAGCAGGAGATCCAGGAGGCGCTGGAATCAAACCCTATGCTGGAACGCCAGGAGGAAGGCGACGACTTCGACAACTCCGACCCGATGGCGGACAACATCGAACAAAAGCCCAACCCCGATGTTCAGGAACCGACCTATCAGGAATCTGCACCTACCGTAGACAACCTTGAAGAAGGTGAATGGAACGAACGCATTCCCAATGAGCTGCCCGTCGACACGGCCTGGGAAGACATCTACCAGACCAGCGCCAGCAGCCTGCCCAGCAATGACGATGATGAATGGGATTTCACCACCCGCACATCCGTTGGCGAAAGCCTGCAAAGCCATCTGCTCTGGCAGCTCAACGTCGCCCCGATGTCCGACAAGGACCGCCTGGTCGCCGTCACGCTGATCGACTGCATCAACAATCAGGGTTATCTCGACGAGACCCTTGAAGAGATTCTCGAATCCTTCGATCCCGAGCTGGATATCGAACTCGATGAGATCGAAGCCGTTCTGCACCGCATACAGCAATTCGAACCGGCCGGTATCGGCGCTCGCACCCTGAGCGAATGCCTGCTGCTGCAACTGCGTCAGCTGCCGGCAAAAACGCCCTGGCTGAGCGAAGCGCAGCGTCTGGTCACCGATTACATCGACCTGCTGGGCAGCCGTGACTACGCCCAGCTCATGCGCCGCATGAAGATCAAGGAAGACGAACTTCGTCAGGTCATCGAACTGGTGCAGAGTCTGAATCCGCGCCCTGGTTCACAGATCGAGTCCACCGAAGCCGAGTACGTCATTCCCGATGTCATCGTGCGCAAGGACAACGAACGCTGGCTGGTGGAGCTGAACCAGGAATCGGTGCCGCGCCTGCGGGTCAATCCGCAATATGCAGGCTTCGTGCGCCGCGCAGACACCAGCGCCGACAACACCTTCATGCGCAATCAGTTGCAGGAAGCCCGCTGGTTCATCAAGAGCCTGCAGAGCCGCAACGAGACGCTGATGAAGGTCGCCACCCAGATCGTCGAGCATCAGCGCGGCTTTCTGGAGTACGGCGATGAGGCCATGAAGCCGCTGGTACTGCACGACATCGCCGAAGCGGTGGGCATGCATGAATCAACGATTTCCCGGGTGACCACGCAGAAGTTCATGCACACGCCACGCGGCATTTACGAGCTGAAATACTTCTTCTCCAGCCATGTCAGCACCTCGGAAGGCGGCGAGTGCTCATCCACGGCAATTCGCGCGATCATCAAAAAACTGGTCGCGGCGGAAAATCAGAAAAAGCCGTTGAGTGATAGCAAGATCGCTGGTTTACTGGAGGCACAAGGCATTCAAGTAGCCCGTCGCACAGTTGCCAAATACCGCGAATCTCTTGGGATTGCACCCTCCAGCGAGCGCAAGCGACTGATGTGATGCAGGCCGAGCCACAGCGTTCCAGTGGCAGGCACCACGCCTGCCTCTTTATGCACTGGCAAAGGAGAAGCTGTATGCAAGTCAACATCAGTGGACACCAACTGGAAGTGACCAAGCCACTTCGTGAATACGTTGAGCTCAAGCTCAAGAAACTCGAAGGGCATTTTGACAAGATTACAAACGTGCAGGTCACGATGGCGGTCGAGAAGCTGAAACAGAAGATCGAAGCCACGCTGCATATCCACGGTGGAGAGGTAGTTGCCAATGCTGAACATGACGACATGTACGCGGCCATCGACCTGCTCACTGACAAGCTCGACAGACAATTGCTCAAGCATAAGGAAAAGCAGCAAAGCATCCTCAAGGGTGCAAACGCTCGCTGACGCTCACCACACATGATCCGACTTGAAGAAATCCTGACCCCCGGCCGTTCCGAAGTGAACGTGCCGGGCGGCAGCAAGAAAAGCGTACTCGAACATATTGCCCGACTGATCGGCCGCGAAGTACCGGGGCTTGATTGGGAAACAGTATTCAAAGCGCTCGTTGCCCGTGAAAAACTGGGATCTACCGGTTTCGGCAATGGCATTGCCATCCCTCACTGCCGTCTTGCCACCTGTGGCGAACCTGTCAGTGCCGTCATTCATCTCAACGATTCCGTGGACTTCGATGCCATCGACGGCGCGCCTGTCGACCTGCTGTTCGTGCTGCTGGTGCCAGAGGCCGCCACAGACAAACACCTGGAGTTGCTGCGCCAGATCGCAAGCATGCTCGACTCCAAGGATGTCCGGACACGACTGCGCAGCGCCAAGACCAATGAAGCGCTCTATCAAGTGGTGCTAGACGTGCAGAACGGCAACTGAACATGCGCATGATCATCGTGAGTGGCCGCTCCGGCTCGGGCAAAAGCACGGCGCTCGATGTACTGGAAGACAGCGGCTTCTACTGCGTCGACAACCTGCCTGCCGGATTGCTTCCGGAGCTCGCCGAACGCGCCTTGATCAATACCGAACTGGCCGAACCGCTGTTGGCCGTTTCCATCGATGCCCGCAACCTGCCCAGTCACCTGACCCGCTTCCCGGCCATGCTCGACGAGGTCCGTGGGCGCAATATCCAGTGCGATGTGCTGTATCTGGATGCCGACGAAGCCACCCTGCTCAAGCGCTTTTCCGAGACCCGCCGCCGCCATCCGCTGAGTACATCGGACCGTTCGCTGGCCGAGGCAATACGTGACGAGAGTACGCTGCTCGGGCCGATCATCGATCTGGCCGATCTCAAGATCAACACGACCCACCTTAATCTCTACCAGCTGCGCGATACGCTCAAGCTGCGCCTGCTGAACAAGCCGGAGCCAGGCACCGCTTTCCTGATCGAGTCGTTCGGCTTCAAGCGCGGCATGCCGGTCGATGCAGATCTGGTCTTTGATGTGCGCTGTCTGCCCAATCCGTACTGGAAACCCGAGCTGCGCGATCATTCGGGACTTGAGCAACCTGTTATCGATTATCTGGCGGTGCAGCCCGACGTTGAAGAAATGTTCCAGGACATCTCTTCCTACCTCGCCAAATGGCTGCCCCGCTTCGCCGCAAGCAATCGCTCCTATGTGACCATTGCCATTGGCTGCACAGGCGGGCATCACCGGTCTGTCTATCTGACGGAGCGACTGGGTCAGGTCCTGCAACCATTACTCAAGAACGTTCAGGTTCGCCACCGCGACCTCAGCTGAAAGGAACACCTTCGCGATGCCCGCTCGTCAAATCACCATCATCAACAAACTGGGCCTGCATGCCCGCGCAGCCGCCAAGTTCGTAGGCGTCGCCGGCAAACACCCTTGCCAGATACGGGTTGGCCGCTCGCCCGAGAGCATGGTCGACGGAAAAAGCATCATGGCCGTGATGATGCTGGCGGCTGGCAAGGGCACCGAGATCCATCTGTCGACTGAAGGCGAAGGCGAGCAGGAAGCACTGGATGGCCTGGTCGAGTTGATCAACAACAAGTTCGACGAAGGCGAGTAAACGAACGCTCTGCACGGCGCTGATCGTTCATCGTTATACGCAAGTTCGCCTCAACACTGATCGTGCCCATCGCTCCGCGTGGGCATGCCTCCCGTGACGCTCCGCGTCACAAATGGCACAGATTGCGGACTCAGTGAGCCGAGCGCATGGCTCAGGTCACCTTTGCGCCCTTACGGCGCGCTACTTTGAGGGACCAAAGTAGCCAAAGTCCTTCGCTCCGGTTCCGGCCCCGGCTTCGCCGCGGTTCCTTCGTCCTGACACTGATTCGGGGGTCGCTGCAAATGGGCCATCCATGGCCCAGTGCAGCTCAATCGGCATCCATGCCGATTGCCCCCCGAATCAGCGCCAGGACTCAGCCTTCACCCACGTCGCAATCGGCGGTGTCCGCACTATCGCGTAAAAAAGCACGGCAGTGCTGCTGTATCGCTGGATAGCCAGATGACTTGTGTATAACGATGAGCGCTGATCGTCAGACCAGCGCTGTATCCAGCACCATCATCAGACAGAACCCTGCAATCAAGCCCAGGCTGGCGATTTTGTTGTGTCCGTTCAGACGCGATTCCGGGATGATTTCGTGGGTCACCACCAGCAGCATGGCTCCCGCTGCCAGTGCCAGACCAAACGGCAACAAGGGTTCGGCAATCGCCACCAGCCAAGCGCCCAGCAGCGCGAACAGCGGCTCGACCAGCCCGGACGCCGCACCGATCAGAAACGCCCTTATCCGAGACATCCCCGCCCCCGCCAGCACCATGGCAATCACCAGCCCCTCGGGCACATCCTGCAAGGCAATGCCGATGGCCAGACTGTCGGCTTCCGACAACCCCCCGCCTGCGGACACACCAATTGCCATGCCCTCTGGAATGTTATGCGCCACGATGGCGATCACGAACAGCCAGATGCGCGGTGCAATTGCCGGGTGATCCTGAATGCCTCCCGACTGCGCACCCTGGGATACGCTGTAATCCACCGCGAACAGGCCAAGGGCACCCAGAACGAGTCCAAGGCTGATCAGGCCGCCAGCGCCCCACGGTGTAAACCCAAGGCCTTCGGCAGCGGCAAGGCCCGGCACGATCAGCGAGAACGCCGTCGCAGCCAGCATCACCCCGGCACCGAAACCCAGCAGACCGTCCGACACCATGATCGGCATCTTGCGGATCACCAACACCGGCACGGCGCCCAGTGCCGTGCCCAGAGCGCAGATAGCGCCACCTTCCAGAGCACGTAACAGGCGCGGCTCAAGGTTCAGCCAGGCCAGCCCTTGAGCCACCAGTAACGCCATACCCGCCAAAAGCAGCACGGTGCCTACTGCAAAACGAAACAACCGGACACTGCTGACAGCGAGTATTTCAGAACGCATAAACGGCCCTGGTTCGTGTTGAGAGAAATCAGGCCAGTGCGGCCTGATAACGTCGGGACACCTCGTCCCAGTTGACGACGTTGTAGAACGCATTGATGTATTCGGGACGACGGTTCTGGTAGCGCAGGTAATAGGCGTGCTCCCACACATCGAGACCGAGAATCGGCGTATTGCCGTTCATCAACGGGCTGTCCTGATTACCACTGCTCTCCACCACGAGTTTCTTGTCTGGCGTCACGCTCAGCCAGGCCCAGCCGCTGCCGAAACGGGTCAGCGCCGCTTTGGTAAAAGCTTCCTTGAAGCTGTCGAAGCCGCCCAACTGGGCGTCGATCGCTTGAGCCACCTCCCCTTTTGGCAGACCGCCACCGTCAGGCACCATGACTTCCCAGAACAACGAATGGTTGGCATGACCGCCGCCCTGATTGATCACCGCTGGACGCAGGTTTTCAGGCAGCTGCTTGACGCTGGCGACCAGCTTTTCGATGGGCCACTCGGCGTATTCGGTGCCCTCGACCGCAGCATTGAGGTTGTTGATGTACGTCTGATGGTGCTTGGTGTAATGGATCTCCATGGTTTGCGCATCAATGTGCGGCTCCAGGGCATCGTAGGCGTAAGGCAGTTCGGGAAGGGTGTAAGGCATTTCAATGTGCTCCGTAGAAAAGACCGGGGTTGGCCGCTGAATCGTGCTGCAACGAGGAGCGAGTGTGTTCACTGCTGCTGTTGAGAAGTCGATGCGTGCGCGGGTATTCGCCGTGTTCACTGATGAAACCCAACAGTTCGACGTAGGTTTTACTGCTGTGCCGCAACGCAGCCTGGCGCAGCGCAGGCTGCAGGCGCTGGTCCTGCATGGTTCGCAGCAGATGCTGGTGGATCGCGCAGAGGTATTCGGCGCTCTCCTCCGGCTGGCCCAGACTCAAATGCAGATCGGCCAGGTTGTGATGGGAAATGACACAGGCCGCGACGGCCTCGTCGGCATCCGGCCAGCGCTCGAACAGCACCTGTGCCAGCGCCAGCGCCTGGAGGTACAGCTCACGGGCCTCGACCCATTCGCCGAGATTGAAACAGCGATTGGCCAGTTCAATGGTGCGTTTCCAATACTGCATGACCTACCTCCAGGTGCGTTGGCCGGACCGAATCAGATGCCGCCGGCGGTGAGTTTTTCGGGGTTGAGCAACACTTCCAGCTGGTCGCGTTGCAGATCGGTGTGTTCCAGCGCAACGTCGATCACCGGACGACCTTCCTGATAGGCTTTTTTGGCGATTTCAGCGGCCTTCTGGTATCCGATGATCGGATTGAGCGCCGTGACCAGAATCGGATTGCGCGACAGCGCTTCCTTGAGCTTGGTCTCGTTGACCTTGAAGCTGGCAATCGCCTTGTCCGCCAGCAACCTGCTGGAATTGGCCAGCAATTCAATGCTGCTGAGCAGGTTCTGGGCGATGATCGGCAGCATCACATTGAGTTCGAAGTTGCCGGACTGACCCGCCACCGTGATGGTGGCGTCGTTGCCGATGACCTGCGCGGCCACCATCGCCGTGGCTTCCGGGATCACCGGATTGACCTTGCCCGGCATGATCGAGGAGCCCGGTTGCAGCGCTTCAAGCTCGATTTCACCCAGACCTGCCAAGGGGCCGGAATTCATCCAGCGCAGATCGTTGGCAATCTTCATCAGCGAAACGGCCGTTGCCTTGAGCTGGCCCGAGACGGCAACAGCGGTGTCCTGTGAGCCGATCAACGCGAACAGGTCCTTGCCCTGCGTGAACGTGACGCCACTCAGTGTGCTGAGATGTGCGCTGAAACGGGCCGCAAACTCGGGATGCGCATTGATCCCGGTGCCGACTGCCGTACCGCCCTGCGCCAGAGAATGCAGGCTGGGTTGCAGGCCTTGAAGATGTTCGATGTTGGCGCGGATCTGCTGCGACCAGCCGTTGAGTACCTGACTCATGCGCACCGGCATGGCGTCCATCAGGTGCGTGCGGCCGGTCTTGACGAAGGCGTGAACCTGCACGGCCTTGTGCTCGGTGACCTGCACCAGATGATTCAGGGCAGGCAGCAATTGCTCATGCAGCGCCAGCGCGGCGCTGACGTGAATCGTCGTCGGGATGATGTCGTTACTGCTTTGTCCGCAGTTGACGTGATCGTTGGGGTTGACCGGCTCACCCAGAATGCGGGTAGCCAGCGTGGCGATCACCTCGTTGGCGTTCATGTTGGTGCTGGTCCCCGACCCGGTCTGGAAGATGTCCACCGGGAAATGGGTCATGAAATCGCCGCTCAGCAATTCCTCGACTGCGCCGACAATTGCCTTGCTCTGGCCTTCGCTGATCTGCTGCAGCTCAAGATTGGCGTGAGCCGCCGCTGCCTTGGCCAGCAACAGCGCGCGAACGAACTGCCGGGGCATGCGCTGATGGCTGATCGGGAAGTTATCCACCGCACGCTGAGTCTGTGCGCCATACAGAGCCTCGGCCGGCACCTGCAACGGGCCCATGCTGTCGCGTTCGATACGGGTATTACTCATCGCAATGTCCTTGCACCAGTTCAGAGGGAGAAATCGAGGGTTGCAGCACGCAGGACGCCAGTTGATGAACACAGGCTTCCCAGCGCTGACGGCGGGCAGGCGTAGAGGCAAGCGCCTCGACATCGCGCAACGGTCGCCAGGCCTGATCCAGACACAGGCAGCGCCAATGCCAGGGCAGCATCGTGTCGCGGGCGGTGTCCATCAGCAGACGAAAGGAGGTTTCGGCGATCAGGGCGTGAGGCGTGGCGGTGAAACGCGCCAGATACCGCCCTTCGGCCAGGTAATGCTCGATAAGTCGCGGCTCGTCAGGCTCAAGGGCGCAGCGAATCCGCAGGCTCAAACCACGCCAGTTTTCCAGATAAGGCAGCTCGTGAAGCACAGATCCCATGACCGCATCTCAATGTGAAATGAGATTCATTATTGAATGAGATCAAGAATCAAAACAAGAGTTGAGTTGGATCGGAGTGACAGGAGGGGCAAGGAACCCCGGCAAAGCCGGGGCTGCAACCGGAACGAAGGAGTTGCTTACTTCGCTCCGTCAAATTGAGTCGCCGAGGGGCGAAAAGGTGACGTGAGTCTTGCGCCCGGCTGACTGAAACGACCATCCGTGCCATTTGTGACGCGGAGCGTCACGGGAGGCATGCCCACGCGGAGCGATGGGACGATCAGTGTCGAGACAGGCGCTTAACCATCGGATCAGCTGCCAGCAACCGTCATGCGCTCGATCAGCACGGAGCCGGTGCGAATGTTGCTGCGCAGCTCGACATCGCTGCCAACGGCGACGATCTGCTTGAACATGTCGCGCATGTTGCCGGCAATGGTCACTTCCTGAACCGGGAACTGAATCTCGCCGTTTTCGACCCAAAAACCTGCTGCACCGCGTGAGTAATCGCCGGTAACCATGTTCAGGCCGCTGCCCATCAGTTCGGTGACCAGCAGGCCACGGCCCATGCGCCGGATCAGCGCGTCCTGGTCTTCCGTGCCATGGGTGACAAACAGGTTGTGCACACCGCCCGCGTTTGCGGTGCTCGGCATGCCCAGTTTGCGGCCCGAATAGGTACTGAGGATGTAGGAAACCAGATCGCCCTTCTCCACGAATGGCTTGGCGTAGGTCGCCAGGCCGTCGCTGTCGAACGCCGAGCTGCCCATGGCGCGCATCAGGTGTGGGCGTTCGTCGATGGTCATCCACTCGGGAAACAGCCGCTGGCCCAGCGAATCCTGCAGAAATGAGGATTTGCGGTACAGCGTGCCGCCGGAAATCGCGCCCAGCAGGCTGCCAAACAGACCGCCCGCCAATTCGGCGGAAAACAGCACCGGCACTTCGCAGGTCGGCACCGGACGTGCGCCCAGACGGCTCGCTGCCCGCTGTGCAGCCTTGCGACCGATGCTCTCGGCATCTGCCAGCAACTGGCCCTGACGATTGACGTCGTACCAATAATCGCGCTGCATCTGGCCTTCGCCTTCGGCAATCATCACGCAACTGAGGCTGTGTCGGGTCGACGCATAGCCACCGATAAAGCCGTTGCTGTTGCCGTACACGCGGCAGCCCTGGTGGGTATTGAGCGTGGTGCCGTCGGCGTTCTTGATGCGAGGGTCTGCGTCAAACGCCGCAGCCTCACACAGCAGCGCCTTCTCGATCGACTGCTCGGGCGTGATGTCCCAGGCGTGATAGAGATCGAAATCCTGGATGTCCCTGGCCATCAACGCGGCGTCAGCCAGGCCCGAGCTTTCATCCTCGGACGTATGCTCGGCAATAGCCAGTGCGGCGGCAACGGTTTCACGGATCGCGTCAGCGCCGGTGGCCGAGGTGCTGGCCGAGCCTTTGCGCTGGCCGACGTACAAGGTGATGCCAAACCCCTGATCGCGGTTGAATTCGACCGTTTCGACTTCGCGCTGTCGCACCGAAGTCGACAGTCCCTGCTCCAGCGACACCGCGACTTCACAGGCGCTGGCGCCCTGACGCCTGGCTTCGGCAATGATTTGCTCGACCTGCTCCTGCAGTTCAGGCAAGGCCTGTGGGCCGACGCTTTGGGTTGCACTCATGATTTTCTCCATCAAATTCTGCTTTCGGCACAGGCCGAATACCGACCGGGCCGGACAAGCGGCCCCCGACTGGTTATCATGGCGGCGTTTCTTTGCGGACTGCCCCCATGGTTGATTCTTACGACGACTCCCTCGACGGGGAGAAAAGCAAAACCCAGGTCAAACGAGAGCTGCATGCTCTGGTTGATCTCGGCGAGCGGCTGACGACACTCAAAGCCGATGTGCTGGCCAAGCTGCCGTTGACCGATGCGCTGCGCAAGGCTCTGGCCGAAGCGCCGAAGCACACGGCCAACATTGCGCGCAAGCGGCACATCCTGTTCATCGGCAAGCTGATGCGCGATCAGGATCAGGAAGCCATTCTGGTTTTGCTGGACCAACTCGATGCCTCCACTCGCCAGTACAACGAACGTTTCCACGGTCTGGAGCGCTGGCGTGATCGTCTGATTGCGGGTGATGACAGCGACTTGGAAAAATTCGTGGTCGAGTACCCGGATGCCGACCGCCAGCAACTGCGTTCCTTGATCCGTCAGGCTCAACACGAAGTTGCACGCAACAAACCGCCGGCCACCAGCCGCAAAATCTTCAAATACATCCGTGAGCTGGACGAAATCCAACGCGGCTTGCGTTGATCTTGACCTCGGGACTGGCCAGCATCAGCCAGTCCCGGCTCATCTTCAGTTACCCGTACCGCCAACCGTGATTGCGTCGATCTTCAGCGTAGGCTGACCCACGCCGACCGGTACCGATTGCCCGTCCTTGCCGCACGTACCGACACCGCTGTCCAGCGACAGGTCGTTACCCACCATCGAAACCCTGCTCATCGCCTCCGGCCCATTGCCGATCAAGGTCGCACCTTTGACAGGCGCGGTGATCTTGCCGTCTTCGATCAGGTAAGCCTCACTGGTAGAGAACACGAACTTGCCGCTGGTGATATCCACCTGACCGCCGCCCAGATTGGCGCAGTAGATACCGCGCTTCACCGACGCAATGATTTCCTGTGGATCGCTCTGACCGCCCAGCATGTAGGTGTTGGTCATGCGTGGCATCGGCAGATGCGCGTAGGATTCGCGACGGCCGTTGCCGGTCCGCGCCACGCCCATCAGCCGTGCGTTCAATTTGTCCTGCATGTAGCCCTTGAGCACGCCGTTCTCGATCAGGGTCGTGCATTCGGTCGGGGTGCCCTCGTCATCGACGCTCAACGAGCCGCGACGCCCGGCCAGCGTGCCGTCATCGACGATGGTGCACAGCTTGGAGGCCACCATCTCGCCCATCCGACCGCTGTAGGCCGAGCTGCCCTTGCGGTTGAAGTCGCCTTCCAGACCATGGCCTACCGCTTCATGCAGCAGAACGCCTGACCAGCCGGAACCCAGCACAACCGGCAAGGTGCCTGCCGGTGCAGGAATGGCTTCCAGATTGACCAGCGCCTGACGCAGCGCTTCGCGGGCATAGCCCATGGCGCGGTCGTCGGTCAGGAAATAACGGTAGTCGGTACGCCCACCGCCACCATGCCCGCCCCGCTCGCGACGGCCGTTCTGCTCGACGATCACGCTGACGTTGAAACGCACCAGCGGCCGCACATCAGCGGCCAGGCTTCCGTCCGCCGCTGCCACCAGAATCCGCTCCCAGACGCCAGCCATGTTGACCGAAACCTGCTGAATGCGCGGATCCAGCGCACGAGTTGCTACGTCGATACGCTTGAGCAACTCGACCTTTTCGGCACGGGTCAGCACTTCCAGCGGATTATCCGGCGCATAAAGCTGAGCCACGTCCTGCGACGTGAATGCCTGCACGCGACCATTCTGGCCTGCGCGGGAGATGGAACGGGCGGCACGCGCGGCGGTGAGCAGCGCTTCCTCGGTGATCGCGTTGCTGTAGGCGAAACCGGTTTTCTCACCGGACTGGGCACGCACGCCCACACCCTGGTCGAGGTTGAAGCTGCCTTCCTTGACGATCCCGTCTTCGAGCGCCCAGGACTCGGAAATCATGCCTTGAAAATACAGATCAGCCGCGTCGATACCCGGACCGGCCAGCTCGCCCAGCACCGATTGCAGGCTGTCGAGGCTCAGGCCGCCCGGGGCCAGAAGGTGTTCACTGACTGAGGACACGTCACTCATATTCACTCCGAAGCAGGCCGCAAGGCGTCCTGCGAAAAAAAGCGCCGGTGACTGGACACCGGCATCCGCGCCCGTATGGACGCCTGTTCTTCACTGTCTCGTGTGGCCAGCAGCACGGTTTCACCCTGCGCCTGCTGAGCCAGGACCCGCCCCCATGGGTCGATGATGGCCGCGTGTCCGTATGTTTCCCGTGGTCCTGGATGCACCCCGCCTTGTGCGGCTGCCAGCAGATAGCACTGGGTTTCGATGGCCCGCGCCCGGATCAGAATGTCCCAGTGCGCAGCGCCTGTGACAGCCGTGAACGCCGATGGCGCAGTGATCAGCTCGGCACCGGCCTCACGCAGCGCGGTGTACAGCTCTGGGAAGCGCAGGTCATAACAGACGCTCAGCCCGAGCCGTCCAACCGGCGTGTCGACCACCACCACGTTGTTTCCATGAGCATAGTCATCCGATTCCCGGTAGCGACCTCGATTGTCTGCAACGTCCACATCGAACAGGTGCAACTTGTCGTAACGCGCAACCTGCTGGCCATGCTCATCGATCAGCAACGAGCAGGCCGTGACCTTGCCATCAGGCTGATCATCGGGCGGGAGGGGAATCGTTCCGGCAACTATCCATAACTTGAGGTCGCGAGCGGCCTGTTTCAACCACGGCAGGATCAATCCCTGACCTGCGGCTTCGGCACGACCGATAGCGGCAGCGTCGCGACGGCCCATGGCGGCGAAATTCTCGGGCAGCACCGCAAGCCGGGCGCCGCCCTTGGCGGCCTGCTCAAGCAATGCGCGTGCACGGGCAAGGTTACCGGCCACGTCGCTCTGGCTGACCATCTGAATCACTGCAAAAGACATGGCGACCCTTTTTTGAATGACATGGGCACCACTGTACTCCATGCCGCGCTATTGAGGCTTTTCAAAAGGCTTGTCGAAGGTAATCTTCGGTTCTTTCCACGGGCCTTCGACTTTGTACTGCACGCTGGCGAACCGGGCCACCTTGTCACCCAGCAGCTTGTCCACCAGGAACAAAGCGCCACCGATGGCTGGCGCGCCAACGATCAGCGCTGCAATCGGCAGATTGTTGGTGACCGGCAATGTCACCAGCAACTTGGCATCGACCCGGTCCTTGACCATGTCCAGCGTACCGTTGAGCTCAAGGTTGCTGGACGGCCCCGTCAACGTGATCGGGTTGCGGGTGACATACACACCCTCACTTGCTACCAACAGGCCCTTGACTCGGTCGTAGCTGAGCCCCTTGCCCAGCAGGTCAGAGAAGTCCAGACGCAGACGGCGGCCGATGGAGTTGAAGTTCAGCAACCCGAACACCCGAAGCGCCTGTGCACCGCCTTCGACCTCGACGAACTGACCGCTGCGCAAAGTGGCATCAAGGCTGCCGGAATAGCGCTTGAGCCCTACCCACGCCGGGGAGCCAGGCCAGCGTCCGTCGAAATTCATCTCGAACGTCTCACTGGTGACGGTAGGCGCGAAATTCCAGGCTTTCAGCACATCGGCGAGGTTCTTGCCGCCCAGCCGCCCTTTGAACCAACTGCTGCTCGATCCGGGGGCGCCCTCCCAGACACCCTCGCCTTCCAGCAGAATGCCTTTGAGCCCCAGGCTCAGATCAGTCATGCGAATGCCGGTCGCCGTAGGCCGGATTTTCAATGCCCACGCCCCCAACAATTGATCGCCTTGAAATAGTTGGGAAATCTTCACATCCAACGCAGGGATCTTGCTGGGATCTACATCTGCCAGCGGATCTGGCGCATTCTCGACCACCACCGCCTTGGGGTCGGCAGCGGGCAGCTTTACGTAAAGCAGATTGATGCCGATTGGCGCGGACTTGGCGTCAGGCAGCGAAGCGCTGCCCTTGACCAGCGCACTGTCCAACGACAACTGCCATGCCGCAGCGCTGCGTTGCAGTTGAACGCGCACATCGTCCAGCGTCGTGCCCATTGCCGTGAGTTTGCCGAGCTGCAGATCCACGCTGCTGAGCAACTGTCGGGCGTTACCGCCCGGGTCACCGCCGGAATAACGATCGGCAATCGCCTGCCAGGGCGCAACATCCAGCTCGTTCAGACTACCGCTGAGGCGCAGCCCTTTGGCGTCCGGCACGATTGCACCGCCCTGTCCCAGGAACAGTTCACCACGTCCATCCGCAAACTTTCCGGCGGGCGCAGCGAATGCCAGGTTGGCGATGTCACCGTAAGCTGCGCCAAAACGGCGTTCCGCACCCTGCAAGGTCATGCGGAATTCGCTGTCGCGCTCCTGCTCGGCAGTCTTGCCGAACGGCGCGGGCAGGTCGATTGCAACACCTTTCAGGGGAGAAGTGATCAACAGCGGGCTGTCCTTGCCGTCCAGTGTCAGTTGCAGCTGGAACGGAAGGTCGCCAGAGACGGGCAACGCCTGTTTCACGTCAAGCCAGTCGGTCAGTTTCTTGATCGTGATCTGCCCGTTGGCCATGATCCGGGTCACGTTGGCTCCCGGCTTGCCTTCGGCAGCGATCTCCGCCGTGACCGGTCGGTCGAATGCCTGGGCGCGAATGCCTTTGCCGCTGAGCCCCTTGTCACTGTCGAAGCGGAAGTCGCCCCTGAGTTTTGTCAGGTCCAGTATCGGATCGGCCAGTTTCAGACGCGCATCACGGGTGCTGAAGTCCACCACCACCTTCGGCTCGACGCCCTTGGCCAGCGGAATATCCAGTTTCAGCTTGCCCTCCAGCGGCCCCTCGCCCTGCCACCCGGCAAAGGTACTGCCGGTGCCGATCGGTGCTTCCTGAAGAATCTTCATGCCATCGGCCACGGTGCCGGAAACGTTGCCGTCCACCAGCAGGTGGCTGTCCTTGCCGGACTCGACATGAGGAATATTGACCAGCACGTTACTGACCTGAGTGTTCAGAATCTGCCCTTTGCTGGCCTTGACGCGCACACCGCTGTTCTCGACATACACCTTGCCATCAACGCCAGTCAGCGAAGGCCAGCCCGGCTGGAAAGCCAGCGTCGCGTTGCTCACATCGAAGAACAGGCTGATGACTCGCGCTGTGTCGGGAGAGCTTTTGTTCAACGAACCCTGATACTGGAAGAAGCCCTGATTGACGGCACCACTGACAATGGCGGTGCGCAGCCAGCGGTCCAGTTCCGGGCTCAGGACGGCAGGCAGGTATTTGCTGGTGTAACGACCATCGCCATCGACCATACCGACCCGCAGGTCCATGTAGTCTTCCTGGTCATGCTTGAGGTGGATGCGGATCAGGAAGTCCGCTGCGATCTTGCCTTCATCGCCCTGAACCTTGATGTAGGGCGCAATCAGGGTGAATGCCTGATCGTCCAGCTTCCAGGTCAGGCGTGCGTTGGCTTTCTGATAGCGCCAGGGTTTGGCGAAGATCGGGTCCAGATGCAGCATGAAGTCGCTGGTGTCCAGACGCAGCTCGCCCTGCCCGAGGTCGCCACTGATCGCACCGCTGACATTCGCGGCAGCCGGCGCGTCGTGGTAGGCATTGAAACTTACCTTGTCGAGGTTGGCGGCAAAGCCCAGACGCTTGTCGCCTGTGGCCTGCGGGCGGTAATCGAGCAACACGTTACGCAACCCGCCCTTTACCTTCAGACCGTCGACAACGGCCATCACCTTGTCCGGCAGCGGTGCCAGCGAGTCAATCAGCGGGGTCAGCGGCGTCAGGTCCAGACGGTCGGCCTGCACATGCCACAGTTCTTCACTGTCGGGCGTTGCGGCTGTCTGCGTGGCCAGCAAACGGCTTTCCCAGCGGTTGCTGCCCAGACTCATGGCCAGCGAATCCAGTTTAAGGTCCATGCCCTTGTCGGTGCGCTCGAACCAGGCATTCAGCGCAAGATCATCGATGGTCGACGGCTTGCGTCCCGCATAGACACCCTTGAGTTGCGGGGCATGCACCCGGGCAGCCGCGCTCTTAACGCCGCCCTGGCTCCAGCTCAGCCAGAATTCGCCACCCGCCTTCAATGTGGTAACCGTCCAATCTCGGGTCAGGCTCCTGGGCAGCCACTTGGCCCAATCGCTCTGGGGCAGGCTGGCATAGAGATCAGCTTCGCCTTCTTTCCAGCGACTGGCCTCGATACGCGTATTCAGGTTCAACGCCAGCGGCTGACCGTCAGGCAGCGTCAGCCGCGCATCCAGCCGCTGGTGATAACTGCCCGTGGCCAGACTCAGATTGACGTACGTCAGGGTCAGCGGGGACTCGCCAAACGGGTGAACAGTGACCTGACTGTTGAGCAACGACAGGCGCGAGACCATCTGCAGTTGAGTGAGGATCTTCTGCGGATCGACAGGGCTGTCATCCTTGACCGGCAAGCCTTGCACCGACCACTTGCCGTCCTGATCCTGCCGGACGATGACCTGCAAGCCATCGACTTCAAGGTGGGCAAGCCGCACATCACGCGCCAGCAGACTCTCCCACAGGTCGGGAACCACCCTGACACTGTCCAGACGCAACGCACTGCTGCCTTCACCGACCATGACGTCGTTGGCCTGCACCACCGGCGCGAAACCGCTCCAGTTGCCTTCCAGGCTGCCAATGCTGACGGGCATGCCCAAGGCCGTGCTGACGCGGGTTTCGACATCGACACGGTATTCGGCAACCATTGGCGCCAACTGACGACCCAGGCTCACATAGAGCGCAGCCAGCACCAGCAACAGTGCGCAGAGACCCAGGCTCCAGCGGGTGATGCCTGCAACGACACGTGGAAGACGCTGCATATCAGCACGCCCTCCGCAGCACGCATGGCCAGCGACGATGCACGACACAAACCCGACTCAAACAGCCTGGGAGGATCAGGTACAGGTTTTGCTCATTCGCCACGCATCATTCTCGATATAAGGGTAGGCCTGCCAGAACCCCGCCGGGCGCTTGTTGCAAACGGTTGAACGGTGACAATCTCAGAGCAGTACGACGTCGTATTGTTCCTGTGAGTACATGGTTTCTACCTGAAAACGGATCGTGCGACCGATAAAACTCTCAAGTTCGGCCACATTGCCGGATTCTTCATCAAGCAGACGGTCAACCACGCGCTGATTGGCCAGCACTCGATAGCCAACAGCCTGATAGGCGCGGGCCTCGCGCAGAATCTCACGGAATATCTCGTAGCACACGGTTTCAGGCGTCTTCAGCTTGCCGCGCCCCTGACAACAGTGGCAAGGCTCGCACAGCACTTGCTCCAGGCTTTCGCGGGTGCGCTTGCGCGTCATCTGCACCAGACCCAGCTCGGTGATGCCGATGATGTTGGTCTTGGCGTGGTCGCGCTCCAGCTGTTTTTCCAGCGTCCGCAGCACTTGGCGCTGATGTTCGGCGTCTTCCATGTCGATGAAATCGATGATGATGATGCCGCCCAGGTTACGCAGGCGCAGCTGCCTGGCGATGGCTGTCGCCGCCTCCAGGTTGGTCTTGAAAATGGTTTCTTCCAGATTGCGATGGCCGACGAACGCGCCGGTGTTGACGTCAATGGTGCTCATCGCCTCGGCAGGATCGACCACCAGATAACCGCCCGACTTGAGCGGCACCTTGCGCTCCAGTGCTTTCTGGATTTCGTCCTCGACACCATAGAGGTCGAAGATCGGTCGCTCGCCCGGATAGTGCTCGAGTCGGTCGGCGATTTCCGGCATCAGCTCGGCCACGAACTGCGTGGTCTTCTGGAAGGTTTCCCGCGAGTCGATGCGGATCTTCTCGATGCGCGGGCTGACCAGATCGCGCAAGGTACGCAGGGCCAGCCCCAGGTCTTCGTAAATGACGGTGGGCGGACTGACCGTCTTGATCTGCTCGCCGATCTGATCCCACAGCCTGCGCAGGTAGCGAATGTCCATCAGGATTTCGTCAGCGCCGGCGCCTTCGGCAGCCGTACGCAAAATGAAACCGCCCGCCTCCTTGATGCCTTCCAGCGCCACGCAATCACTGACGACCTTCTTCAGACGCTCGCGCTCGGCCTCGTCTTCGATCTTCAGGGAAATGCCCACATGCGCCGTACGCGGCATGTAGACCAGATAGCGGGACGGGATCGACAACTGCGTGGTCAGCCGCGCGCCCTTGCTGCCGATGGGGTCTTTGGTGACTTGCACCACCAGACTCTGACCGTCGTGCACCAGCGAAGCGATGCTTTCGACGGCAGGCCCTTCACGCATGGAAATTTCCGAAGCATGAATGAACGCTGCGCGGTCCAGACCGATGTCAATGAACGCGGCCTGCATGCCGGGCAATACCCGCACGACCTTGCCCTTGTAGATGTTGCCCACAATGCCACGGCGCTGGGTCCGCTCGACGTGGACCTCCTGCAGCACACCGTTCTCCACTACCGCCACCCGTGATTCCATCGGGGTGATGTTGATCAGAATCTCTTCACTCATGGCTCGTTACCTTCCAGGTATTGCCAACAGGGTATGCCGAAACCAGCGAGCAATTCTGCGGTTTCGCACAGAGGCAGACCAACCACTCCAGAATAGCTGCCTTGCAGATCGGCAACGAAGATGGCCGCCAGGCCCTGAATGGCGTAGCCGCCAGCCTTGTCCTGTGGCTCGCCGCTGGCCCAGTAGGCCTGGGCTTCGTGTGGCTGAATGGGGCGAAAACGCACGCGACTGGTGACCACACGGGTTTCGCTGCGCTGATGATCGACCAGCGCGATGGCGGTCAGTACTTCATGTTCGGTGCCCGACAGCGCTGCCAGCATGCCCAGCGCGTCGGCTTCATCCACCGGCTTGCCAAGAATCCGACCGCCTTGCACCACAGCGGTATCGGCGCCCATCACGCACACCGACTGACCGGACGACAGCACCGCAAGGCCGGCCCGTGCCTTGCCCAGTGCGAGGCGTTCGACGTATGCGGCAGGAGATTCGGAATCGAAGGGGGTTTCGTCGATCTGCGCACTCAGTACCGTGAAAGGAACACCGATCTGAGTGAGCAGTTCGCGACGGCGCGGCGAGCCAGAGGCCAGATAGAGCGAGGGCATAAGGACATCTCCGTGTCGGTGGCGGTGAACGCGTACGCTTCAGGCGCCGCCCTCACGCTGCGCTTAATTGATTTTCAAACGTATGCGCAATCCACGCAGGCCATAACTGACCCAAGGCCACAACAGGGCACTGACCAGCGCGGGCAGAACCAGCGCCAGCGTTGGCTGACGGTTGCCGGTCAGGGCGCTGAGCCACAGCTGTGCAAGCTGCGCCAGACCGAACACCACCAGCAACACCAGGCATTGCTGCCACATCGGGAACATGCGCAAACGCTGCTGCAAAGACATGACGAGGAACGTAATCAGGGTCAGGATCAGCGCGTTCTGGCCCAGAAGAGTGCCATACAGCACATCCTCCATGAGGCCCAGAATCCACGCCGTGGCC
Source organism: Pseudomonas viridiflava (assembly GCF_900184295.1). NCBI lineage: Bacteria > Pseudomonadati > Pseudomonadota > Gammaproteobacteria > Pseudomonadales > Pseudomonadaceae > Pseudomonas > Pseudomonas viridiflava. The sequence goes on along the minus strand of NZ_LT855380.1, from coordinate 1,099,430 downwards.
ATGCCATATTTATGAGGCAGCGCCAGTACCCAGAACGTCAGCAGCAAGGCGAGCCAGAGTGGACGGAAGATTTCCATGAACTGCGGCAGCGGCGAAATGCTCAACAACAAGCCGATGGCAAAGGTCAGCCAGACGACCCAGCCGTTGCGTCCGGAAACATGACTAACCATCGATACGCTCCCGAGTGCTGGAAGGTGAAGAAGCCGGGGGCTGTGAAGATGCAGGACGCGAGGCAGGTCGTGCAGCAGGCGTTGCCGGTGCGGCGGCAGGCGTTGGCGTGGCGCTCTGGGCAGCCGGTTTGTGCGTCGTCGTGCTGCCCGGGAATACCGGCGCAACAGGCTGCGGCCACATCGGAAACGCTGGCGTGGGCGGCGGCAGGGTCGGGATCGCGGCAGGCTCGAGGCCCTTGTCGAACGATTCCTGCGCCTGTGCAGCATCGGCGGCACGCTCTTCCGGCGTACGGCTGTCGGAGAACACCAGCAGCAGGTTGCGGCTGCGATTCAGCGCAGCGGTCGGCACGGCACGCACGATCGCGAACGGCTGGCCGGAGTCATGAATGACTTCCTTGACCGTTGCCACCGGATAACCCGCAGGGAAACGCTGCCCTAGACCGGAACTGACCAGCAGGTCGCCTTCCTTGATGTCTGCAGTATCGGCGACATGCCGCAACTCCAGACGCTCCGGGTTGCCGGTGCCGCTGGCAATGGCGCGCAGCCCGTTGCGGTTGACCTGAACAGGGATGCTGTGGGTGGTGTCGGTGAGCAGCAGGACACGCGAGGTGTAAGGCATCAGCTCGACCACCTGCCCCATCAGGCCCCGTGCATCGAGCACTGGCTGACCCAGCACGACGCCATCACGCTCACCCTTGTTGATGATGATGCGATGGGTGAACGGATTCGGGTCCATGCCGATCAGCTCGGCGACCTCGACCTTCTCGTTCACCAACGCAGAAGAATTCAGCAACTCGCGCAGACGCACGTTCTGCTCGGTCAATGCCGCCAGCTTTTGCAGGCGACCTTGCAGGAGCAGGGCTTCGGTCTTGAGTTTTTCGTTTTCGGCGATCAGCTCGGTGCGGCTGCCGAACTGGCTGGCGACACCCTGATAGAGACGCTGTGGCAGATCGACGATCCAGTAGGACTGCATCAACACCAGCGACATCTGACTGCGCACGGGCTTGAGGACCGTGAAGCGAGCGTCAACCACCATCAACGCCACAGACAACACAGCCAGCACCAACAGGCGTACGCCCAGCGACGGGCCTTTTGCGAAAAGCGGTTTAATAGGCCGCTCCTCCCGGGCATGCAATCGACGGATCTAGCTTCAATTGGCTGTTATTCATGCGGTATGGAACCGGCCTGGACAGATGAAAGAAATAGGCACCATGTTACTCAGCCTGACGCATACAGGTAGCACAAGTGCTACCCGTATACAAAAAGCCAATGAGCGGCACCCCGGCGAATTACTCGCTGGAGAGCAGATCCATGGTGTGCTTATCCATCATTTCCAGCGCACGGCCACCGCCACGCGCCACACAGGTCAACGGGTCTTCGGCAACGATCACCGGCAGACCGGTTTCCTGCGCCAGCAGCTTGTCCAGATCGCGCAGCAACGCACCACCACCGGTCAGTACCAGACCACGCTCGGCGATATCCGAAGCCAGTTCCGGCGGCGATTGTTCCAGGGCGCTTTTCACGGCCTGAACGATGGTCGCCAGCGACTCCTGCAGTGCTTCAAGCACTTCGTTGGAGTTCAGCGTGAAGGCACGAGGAACGCCTTCAGCCAGGTTACGGCCACGTACGTCGACTTCACGCACTTCACCACCCGGGTAGGCAGTACCGATTTCCTGCTTGATGCGCTCGGCAGTGGATTCGCCGATCAGGCTGCCGTAGTTGCGACGTACGTAAGTGATGATCGCTTCGTCGAAACGGTCGCCGCCCACACGTACGGATTCGGCATAGACCACGCCGTTCAGGGAGATCAGGGCGATTTCAGTGGTGCCGCCGCCGATGTCGACAACCATCGAACCGCGTGCTTCTTCAACCGGCAGACCGGCACCGATGGCAGCGGCCATGGGCTCTTCGATCAGGAATACTTCACGTGCGCCTGCACCCAGGGCCGACTCGCGAATGGCGCGGCGCTCAACCTGGGTGGATTTGCACGGAACGCAGATCAGCACACGAGGGCTGGGCTGCAGAAAGCTGTTTTCATGGACCTTGTTGATGAAGTACTGAAGCATCTTCTCGCAGACGCTGAAGTCGGCGATGACGCCATCCTTCATGGGGCGGATGGCTGCAATGTTGCCTGGAGTACGGCCCAGCATGCGCTTGGCTTCCGTACCGACGGCCACGACACTCTTCTGGTTGCCGTGAGTACGGATGGCAACGACAGAGGGCTCATTCAGAACAATACCGCGCTCACGCACGTAAATAAGGGTGTTGGCAGTGCCCAGGTCGATGGATAGATCACTGGAAAACATGCCACGCAGTTTCTTGAACATGGGAAAGGGACCCTAGGGAACGCGTGGGTAAAAAAGTGCGGCAAACTCTAACAACGACAGGGATTTTGGGCAAGGAGCCAATATGTTAAATTGGCGCTTTTATAAACAAGACCCTCGACGTTAGCGGCTTGAGACCGCAGAAACACGATAGTGTTCCGCAACTGGTCACAAAGCAAATTCGCTCGTATTCCACTGGAGATCCCCCATGGCGCTTGAACGCTCCGACGTGGAAAAGATCGCTCATCTGGCCCGACTGGGCCTCAATGACGCCGATATCCCACGTACCACCGAAGCCCTCAACAGTATTCTCGGGCTGGTCGATCAGATGCAGGCGGTTGATACCACCGGCATCGAACCCCTGGCCCACCCGCTGGAAGCCTCTCAGCGCCTGCGCGATGACGCCGTTACCGAACGAAATCGTCGCGACACTTACCAAGCCATCGCACCAGCCGTCCAGGACGGGCTTTATCTGGTTCCGAAAGTCATCGAGTAAGGGAAAGAGCCTGCATGCATCAAATGACTCTGGCCGAGATCGCCCGCGGACTCGCCGAAAAGAAGTTTTCCTCTGAAGAACTGACCCGTGTCCTGCTGTCGCGCATCGCGCAGCTCGACCCTCAGCTCAACAGTTTCATCAGCCTGACCGAAGACCTGGCCATCACCCAGGCCCAGGCTGCGGACGCACGCCGTGCCGCCGGTGAGAATGGCGCCCTGCTCGGCGCCCCGCTGGCGCACAAGGACCTGTTCTGCACCCAGGGCATCCGCACCAGCTGCGGCTCGCTGATGCTCGACAATTTCAAGGCTCCGTACGACGCCACCGTGGTTTCCCGACTGGCCTCGGCCGGTACGGTGACGCTGGGCAAGACCAACATGGACGAATTCGCCATGGGTTCTGCCAACGAGTCGAGCCACTACGGCGCGGTAAAGAACCCCTGGAACCTTGAATGCGTTCCAGGCGGCTCGTCCGGTGGTTCCGCTGCGGCCGTTGCGGCGCGCCTGCTGCCTGCCGCGACCGGCACCGACACGGGCGGCTCGATTCGCCAGCCTGCCGCACTGACCAACCTGACCGGTCTGAAGCCGACTTATGGCCGCGTGTCGCGCTGGGGCATGATCGCCTACGCGTCAAGCCTCGATCAGGCGGGCCCCATGGCCCGCACAGCAGAAGACTGCGCGCTGCTGCTGCAAGGCATGGCCGGTTTCGATCCGCAGGATTCCACCAGCATCGACGAGCCTGTCCCGGATTACTCGGCAACCCTCAATACCTCGCTCAAAGGCCTGCGTATCGGTTTGCCCAAAGAGTATTTCAGCGCAGGTCTGGACCCGCGGATTGCGCAACTGGTCCACGAAAGCGTCAAGGAGCTGGAAAAGCTCGGCGCCATCGTCAAGGAAATCAGTCTGCCTAACCTGCAGCACGGTATCCCGGCCTATTACGTCATCGCACCGGCAGAGGCATCGTCCAACCTGTCGCGCTTCGACGGCGTGCGTTTCGGCTATCGCTGCGAAAACCCGAAAGACCTGACCGACCTGTACAAGCGTTCGCGCGCCGAAGGTTTCGGCCCGGAAGTGCAACGCCGCATCATGGTCGGCGCCTACGCCCTGTCGGCAGGCTATTACGATGCCTACTACCTGCAGGCCCAGAAGATCCGTCGCCTGATCAAAAACGATTTCATGAACGCCTTCGCCGAAGTCGACGTGATCCTCGGCCCGACCACGCCGAACCCGGCCTGGAAAATCGGCGCCAAGACCAACGATCCGATTGCCGAATACCTGGAAGACTTCTACACCATCACCGCCAACCTCGCGGGCCTGCCGGGCCTGTCGATGCCTGCGGGCTTCGTCGAAGGTCTGCCGGTGGGCGTGCAACTGCTCGCCCCGTATTTCCAGGAAGGCCGTCTGCTCAACGTCGCGCACCAGTATCAGCAGGTCACCGACTGGCACACTCGCGCACCTGAAGGCTTCTGAGGAGAAACACATGCAATGGGAAGTCGTCATCGGGCTGGAGATTCACACCCAGCTTTCGACCCAATCGAAGATTTTTTCCGGCAGCTCCACGACGTTCGGTTCCGAGCCTAATACCCAGGCCAGCCTCGTCGATCTGGGCATGCCGGGCGTATTGCCGGTCCTGAACAAGGAAGCCGTGCGCATGGCCGTCAAGTTCGGCTTGGCAGTGGATGCAGAGATCGGCCAGCACAACGTGTTCGCCCGCAAGAACTACTTCTACCCTGACCTGCCCAAGGGCTACCAGATCAGCCAGATGGAACTGCCGATTGTCGGCAAGGGCCACCTGGACATCACGCTGGAAGACGGCACGGTCAAGCGCATCGGCATCACGCGCGCGCACCTTGAAGAAGACGCGGGCAAAAGCCTGCACGAAGACTTCCAGGGCATGACCGGTATCGACCTTAACCGCGCAGGCACGCCGCTGCTGGAAATCGTTTCCGAGCCGGACATGCGCAGCGCCAAGGAAGCCGTCGCTTACGTCAAGGCGATCCACGCGATGGTTCGTTACCTGGGCATATGCGATGGCAACATGGCCGAAGGCTCGCTGCGCTGCGACTGCAACGTGTCGATCCGTCCAAAAGGTCAGGTCGAGTTCGGTACCCGCTGCGAGATCAAGAACGTCAACTCGTTCCGCTTCATCGAGAAGGCGATCAACAGCGAGATCCAGCGCCAGATCGACCTGATCGAAGACGGTGGCAAGGTCATCCAGCAGACTCGCCTGTATGACCCGAACACCAACGAAACCCGCGCCATGCGCAGCAAGGAAGAAGCCAACGACTACCGTTACTTCCCCGACCCTGACCTGCTGCCGGTGATCATCGAGGATTCGTTCCTGGAAGAAACCCGCGCCACGCTGCCGGAATTGCCGCCGCAGAAACGCGAACGCTTCCAGAGCCAGTTCGGTCTCTCGACCTACGATGCCAGCGTGCTGGCCTCCAGTCGCGAGCAGGCGGACTATTTCGAGCAGGTAGTCAGCATCAGCGGCGACGCCAAGCTGGCCGCCAACTGGGTCATGGTCGAACTGGGCAGCCTGCTGAACAAGCAAGGTGTCGAGATTGAACATTCGCCAGTCAGCGCCGAACAGCTGGGCGGCATGCTCAAGCGCATCACCGACAACACCATCTCCGGCAAGATTGCCAAGATGGTGTTCGAGGCGATGGCCAATGGCGAAGGCAGTGCCGATGAAGTCATCGAGAAGCGCGGTCTGAAGCAGGTGACTGACAGCGGTGCCATCGAGTCGATGCTCGACGAGATGCTCGCGGCCAACGCCGAACAGGTCGAACAGTACCGCGCCGCAGACGAAGCGAAACGCGGCAAGATGTTCGGTTTCTTCGTCGGCCAGGCGATGAAAGCGTCCAAAGGCAAGGCCAACCCGCAGCAGGTAAACGAACTGCTCAAGGCCAAGCTGGAAGGTTGATACCTGAAAGAGATTGATCGTGCCAATGCTCCGCGTTGGCACGCATCCCGGGACGCTCTGCGTCCCATTTGGCACGAAACAGGTCCATGCGCCCGGACGCGGAGCGTCCCCAGAGGCATTCCCACGCAGAGCGTGAGGAACGATCAGCGTATGAACTTCCACAGGCACTCAGGACCCGACCCATGCGCCGACTTCTTTCTGCCTGCAGCCTGCTGACGTTACTGGCCGGCTGTTCCAGCAACAGCCTCATCGATCCCCACGGTTACGATGAGACCGGACGCGCCTCGTATTACGGCTCACAGCATCACGGCAACCGCACCGCCAGTGGTGAACCTTTCAACCAGAACGCCTTGACCGCCGCTCACCGGCGATTGCCCTTCGGCACGCGCGTCAAAGTGACCAATCTGAACAATGACGAATCCGTCATCGTGCGCATCAATGATCGCGGCCCTCACACCCGAGGCCGACTGATCGATGTCTCTCGCAAGGCAGCCGAACAACTGGGTATGCTGCGCAGCGGCACCGCCCCCGTACGCATTCAGGCCCTCGACTAAGGACGCCCGCAATTCTCCAGCTATCGACACTGCCCGCCCCTGCCCTGATCCAGATGGTCGTCGGCCTTCTTTTACTGCTGATCGGCGCCGAGCTGTCGGTTCGATCGGCCGTCCACCTTGCAGCCCTGTTCAAGATCAGACCTCTGATCATCGGCCTGACGGTCGTGGCGATGGGCACCAGCGCACCGCAAATGGCTGTCAGCCTCCAGGCCGCGTTCTCGGACAACACCGACATCGCCGTGGGCAGCGTGATCGGCGGCAATATCTTCAGCGTGCTGGTGATTCTGGGCCTGTGCGCCCTGGTCACCCCGCTGCGAGTTGCGCGCCAGGTACTGCGGGTCGACATCCCCCTCATGATCGGCGCCTGCCTGCTGGTGATCGCCCTGTCATTGACCGGTGAGTTCAGCAAGTTCGACGGTGTTTTGTTGCTGGCGGCTCTGCTGGCCTGCCTGTTCATTGTGGTCCGCCAGGGCGGCCATGCACCTCGCCACGGCCATGCAGACACGACAGAAAAGCCTCGAGCCCTGATGCGCATCGCCATGCTTGCAGGCGGCTTGCTGCTGTTGACGTCGGGCGGGCATCTGCTGGTTGATGCGTCAGTCGTGATCGCGATCAACCTGGGGCTGTCCGAGCGCATCATCGGCCTGACCGTCATCGCCATCGGTACTTCGCTGCCCGCCCTGATGACCTCGCTGATCGCAGCAATGCGCGGCGAGCGTGACATTGCCGTGGGTAACGTGATTGGCAGCAATCTGTTCAACCTGCTGGGTGTGCTGGGGCTGACTGCACTGGTCGCGCCGGTGCCACTGACCATCTCGCCCAACGCGCTGGTTTTCGACCTGCCGATCATGCTCGGCGTCGCTGTGCTGTGCGTGCCGTTGTTCTATTCCGGTTACCGGATAGATCGCATCGAAGGCCTGTTTCTGCTGTCGCTGTATCTGACCTATGGGCTGCATATCGTCTCAATCAGCACCGGCATGCTGCTGGCCGAACGGCTTGAAGGCATGATGCTCAGGTTCGTTGTGCCGCTGCTCGGGGTTATCGTTGCCTTTGGCGTCGTCCGCGCCTGGCGACGGCAGCACTGATTCACAGACGTCCGCCTCTAACGCCACAGGAGAAATGCCATGACAGACAAGACTATCAGCGATGGCGAGCAGATTCGTCGCCAGGTGATGGGCGATGCCTACGTCGACCGAGCGCTGGGCAACGCTACTGACTTCAGCCAGCCGCTGCAGGACTTCGTCAACGAGCACGCGTGGGGCAGCGTCTGGAGTCGCGAAGGCCTGCCGCTGAAAACCCGAAGCCTGATCACCCTGGCAACCCTGACCGCACTCAAATGCTCACAGGAACTGAAGGGCCATGTACGCGGCGCGCTGAATAACGGCTGCACGGTTGACGAGATTCGCGAAGCGCTGCTGCATTGCGCCGTGTATGCAGGCGTACCGGCTGCCATCGAAGCGTTTCGCGCCGCGCAGGAAGTGATCGACAGCTACGTGAAAGCCGACTAGTCCCGACGAATACGTCACCCGAACCCGGAACAATACGCTTCAGGGCGCAAATTGAAGTCTATGTCCGGGTTGAAACGGGAACAGCCCGACTGTCCAGTCGGGCCGAGCACGTGTCTGCGTTGCTACTTCGCACTTGCAGAGGCGTTCGACCATCCTAAAAGCTGATGCTTGAAGCCGTGGCTCGCAGCTTGATAATAGGTAATGGCACGAGCAACCAACGGATCGGTTTCCTGCGCCGCTGTTTCAAGACTTACGCCTAACGCATCATCATGACGCCTCAGCCCGTTGCGCGGGCTGAGAATGGCAAGACTCTGTCCATCGAAGAGCCCCAGATGCTAGTAATTACCCAGCACCACACGGGGTGGCAGCGTAGGCGCAAGTTGCAGATCCCGGCCAAAAAAAGTCGATTCATAGCTCATATCAAGCAGTCCCAGCACCGTCGGCGCCAAGTCAATCTGACTGGCCAACTGATTATCATCCTTTGGCTGCACGACTTTGGGCGCATAGATGAAAAGCGGGATCTGATAGTTCACCACGGGCAAGTCCTCCTTGCCTGCACTGCCAGCGGTGTGGTCCGCGACGAAAATAAAGATCGTATCGTCAAACCAGGGCTTCTGCCTGGCAGCAAGCAGGAATTGCCCGATGGCATAATCCGTATACTTCACGGCCCCCTCGCGGCCTTTACCGGATTTGATGTCAATTCGGTTGTCAGGGTACGTGTAAGGACGGTGGTTTGAGGTGGTCATCAGTTGAAGCAGAAAGGGCTTGCCCGTCGCAAAGTCTGCATCTGCCAGCTTGATCGCCTGCGTGTAGAGGTCCTCATCAGCCATACCCCAGGCGTTCTTGAAGTGAATGTCCGACTCGGCAACGCTGCTCTGATCGACCACTCGATAGCCGTTGCCACTAAAGAATGCATTCATGTTGTCGAAGTAACCGCGGCCGCCATACACAAATACGCTGTCATATCCCACTGCAGAAAGCTGCTGTCCGAGGCTCGCAAAGCCACCCTCGCGACCTATCCGCTTTACGATCGAGCGACCAGGTGTAGGCGGTATGGAAAGCGTGATGGCTTCAAGACCTCGATCTGTCCGAGTCCCGGTTGCATAGAAATTGCTGAAGTAGAGGCTGTGCTTGCGCAATTCATCGAGATTGGGCGTCAGGTTGCGAACATCTCCATTGCTGCCCATGTATTTCGCGCTGAAGCTCTCAATCGTGACCAGCACGACATTCAGTTTTTTTGCCGTGCCCTGGCGCATGATTCTGCGACGGATGTCCATAGGGTCGGTGCCCGTGAATACGGCTCCGGACTCATTCAATTCAGCGCGAACATGGGCTCCAACCTGATCAGGCGGGAGGCTGGCGAAAAACTGTCCGTAATCCAGTTCGTTATTACGAAAAGCGGCAAAGAACTGGTAAGGCCCGTTGCTTGCCAACTCATTGTGGTAAGTGTTTCCACCACGCCCCCTTGGGGTGTCCTGATCGATCAGCATCAGGCTTGCTGACATCAACACACAGAGCGAAGCAAGTGCAACGACGCGGGTACGCCAGTCAGGCAAGGGCGCATCGAGAATTCGCCAAAGTGTTTTATGCAGCGCCCAACTGAGCGTCAGTGCCGAGACACCCAGTGCCGTCAGCAACGTGCCCATGGGGTATGACTCCAACAGGTTGTTCAATACCTCATCCGAACTACCGCGCAACACCGCTTGGTGGCCTGCAATCCCGACTTGGGCCTAGGCGATCCACAAACACAGCGTTTGTTGATTGAAGCATTGCGGCGAATGACTTCACGCTGAGATCAGCTACCTTTTTTTCATCTTCACTATACAAATATTCAACATGCATATCCTGATCATGAGCTTCAGTAGGCACCTACCTTCAGCCTGCACCATCGGTTAATCGGCCAGGTTTTAACATGAATAAACTACCTAAAATTACGCTCGCGTTTTGGATAATGAAAATTTGCGCGACCACGCTTGGTGAGACTGCAGGCGACTTGTTGTCCATGACCTTGGACGTCGGTTATGCTATCAGCTCGCTAATTCTTGTAAGTGTTTTTGTCGTAACTCTTCTCATGCAGCTTGCCAGCAAACGCTACAACCCGGCCCTTTACTGGGTTGTAATCCTGTCCACCAGCACTGCTGGCACCACTATCTCCGACTTTATGGATCGTACATTGGGCCTTGGTTATGCAACTGGCTCGGCGATTTTGATCGCAGTGTTATTGGCAGTTTTTTCAGTGTGGTACTGGAGCGAAAAATCACTATCGGTTAACCGTATAACCTCGCTCAAAGCGGAGCTTTTCTACTGGATTGCAATTCTGTTTTCTAACACGCTTGGCACCGCTCTAGGCGATTTCCTCGCTGATGACTCAGGTCTAGGTTTCATGGGGGGCGCGCTTCTTGTAGGCAGCGGCATCGCCATAGTCGCGGCGCTACATTACACAACAAAACTATCTTCTGTGGCTTTGTTCTGGATAGCCTTTGTGCTGACACGTCCCTTTGGTGCAACACTCGGAGACGTGCTTACCAAGCCCTATTCAAAAGGAGGCCTGGACTTCGGCACCGTGGGTTCCTCAGCGGTACTACTGGGGATTCTCCTGACTATGATTGTAGCTGCGACTATGTATAACCGCAGAAGAACACATAGGTATGATCAGATTTCTGATCGCTGATGAGAAGATTAGGCTGAACGGCGGCTTCTCCGACAGAGGGATGGCTCACATCGACAGTATGAAGATGACTTTCGCCGTCCACTGGAAGCGTTCCAAAGCTTATCCTACCGGAGCCATCTTGGGCCGTGGACAAGGCAACCGGGGCTCTAGTAGGACTCTCTGATCATTCTTGCCTGACGTGCGCTACCGTCCTGCTCCAGTTTGTCCGCATGCAAACCCGCATAGTTGGACGCCATGCCGCCAATGGCCTTGAGCGCACCGTCAAGAATTTTTAAAATTTCTGAGAGATGGCCCACTCAGATGAACCGTGATTTCCGCATGCTGTTTCAGAATTTGGCTGGAATGTAGCGAAAAAATCAATTTCCGGATCGATTACCGTGATTTTGTCTCATTCTCAGCTCAGGCGAAATGTAGCGATTCAGACGCCAGCCCTTTTTTGAGGCCCCCTGCAGCTTCGCTGCTCGATAGATTTCCATCCAGGGCATCTGGCTTCTTGAATACCATCAATTTGATACCTGAATTCGTGATGACCTCGAAAGCCTTCGCGCGCCATGTCGCCGATATGCATCCGAAGCGCCACAAGCCAAGAGGCCTCATCATGCTATATCTCATCCTGTTGCTACGCTTGACCTATACCGCCGTTTTCAAAAAAACCACACACTGGTCACAAAATTTTCATCGGCTTTGTCGAAAGCTGTCATGACTGGCATAGCGCCATCTTTTGATAAATTGTTACCTGCTGTCCTGCCTCGCTGGAGCCATCCATGAATCTCAGATCTCTGAAAATCGCACATAGAGCTTTCCTATGCTTCGGCGTCATTACTCTGCTTTTGATCGGCTTGGGTGGTTTCTCCTACGTTCAAATTGGTCATTTGCGCGCAGCGGAACAAAACATCGAGCAAAACTCGCTACCCAGCATTCAGGTCATTGATGACATTCAGATCGCGCTTCTTCATGCACGTCTTGAAAGTATAAGAATGCTAGCAAGTACAGATCCTGACGTTAAAAAGGCATCGGAGGCCAAGGTGCGACAAGCAATGGACACCCTTCAATCACGCAGCGATTTCTATCAAAAAAATCTCATATCAGGTGAACAAGATCGCTCTCAATTTGACGATGCCCGTAACAAAATGAGCAATTACCTTGGCGGCTTGAAGCAGGTGATTGCAATGGATGTTGCCGACCATGAACAAGCCGTATCTTTTGCCAATTCGGAACAGGCCGACAGGGCGAGCGCTTATCAGGAAACCTTGACGACAATCCGCGATGAGAATGCAAAGGAAGCACAGCAGTCGGGGGCAGATGCAACATCGGTTTACAACCATAGCGTCAACGTTCTGATAGCTGTTGTCGTACTCGCCTCCATTCTGACCGTCATTCTCGCAATCACCATGACACGCAGCATTGTAGGGCCTATGAGCGTATCTCTGAAACTTGCTGAAGATATTGCCGAAGGTGACTTGACCCGACATCTTGAGGTTACCGGCAGGGATGAGGCCTCAAGGTTGATGCAGGCGCTTAACCAGATGTCTGGGAAATTGAGGAGCACCATTCAAGATATCTCCGGTGCCTCTACGCAACTGAGCACCGCTGCCGTAGAAATGACATCCATCACCGAAAGCGCAGACCGTACGCTGCAGCAACAAAATAGCGAAATTGAACAGGCTGCGACCGCCGTCAACGAGATGAGCGCTGCCGTAGAGGAGGTTGCACGTAATGCTACGTCGACATCTCAAGCAGCCCAGCAATCCAGTGCATCAGCAGATCTGGGCAATAGCCGTGTCGCTGAGACCCTAACCGCCATGCAAGCGTTGACGGGCTTGGTCGAAGGTTCATCAGCACAAGTATTAGCACTCGCAGGCCAGGCCCAAGACATCAGTAAGGTACTGAGTGTAATTAGAGGAATCGCTGAGCAGACCAATCTATTGGCACTGAACGCCGCAATCGAAGCTGCCCGAGCAGGTGAGCAAGGCAGAGGCTTTGCAGTTGTTGCAGACGAGGTGCGCGCCTTGGCGCATCGCACACAGACTTCTACTCAGGAAATCGAGCAGATGATCTCGGCCATACAGGCAGGCTCGTCTGCTACTGTGGAGTCGATGCAAAAAAGCACTCAGGAAGTGCATAGCACTCGCAAAACCGCAGAAGACGCAGGACAGTCTTTGCGACAGATCGCAAATTCTGTGCTGGAGATAAACGAACGCAACCTGCAGATCGCAACGGCGTCCGAACAACAAGCGCACGTAGCGCGCGATGTCGATCGCAGCCTGGTCAGTATTCGCGATCTCGCAATGCAAAGCAGTGAGGGAACTCGCCAGACGCTCATCGCCAGTAACGAGCTATCGCAGCTGGCAGTCAACCTGAATGATCTGGTACTTCGATTCCGGACTTGATTATGCTCTGCAGCAAGGCGGTGCAATTAGGGGACGGCCCGGCACTAAATTCAGGTCTGTTGCTTACAAAGGTTTTGGCTTGGGCGTAGAAGCTGCTCGCAGCGACGCCAGGACATTCCTCGGACTGGCATGCATCGTGAGGTCGCCATGCGCGTTTTCCTGACGGATTGAGACCTTGGAAGCCGTGATCACTGATGGTCACTTGCGAATGGAAGATATCTTCTCTAACCCACCCCAATTTCAGCCTCAAGACGGGCAAAAAATTCAATGAGCGCCAGCGCTGTTTCGGCCTCACAACTGCCCAGAGGGCTATCTCAAAGTTGCCACCGATTAAGTGGCAACCGCTTTCATCAGATACCCGAAACGTGCCAATCAAAGCTCCGTTATTTTACCGGCATCGCTGCGTGGTGCTTGCAAACTGCCTGCCCACATCAAAAGCTGATGCTTGAAGCCATGACTCGCCGACTGGTAATAAGCTATAGCGCGAGCAATCAGCGGATCGGAACTCTGTGAAGACTCTTCAACACTTGCACCTAACGCATCGTTGTGACGACGTAGCCCATTGCGCGGGCTGAGGATGGCAAGATTCTGTCCGTCAAAGAGTCCCAAATGCTGGTAGTTACCCAATACCACGCGAGGGGGCAGCGTCGGCGCAAGTCGCAGATCTCGGCCGAAAAACGTTGATTCATAGCTCATATTGAGTAGCCCGAGCAGAGTCGGTGCCAAATCGATCTGGCTCGCCAACTGACCATCGTCCTTTGGCGGCACGATCTTGGGCGCATAAATGAAAAGCGGGATCTGATAGTTCACCACGGGCAAGTCTTCCTTGCCTGCACTCCCAGCGGTGTGATCCGCGACGAAGACAAAAATCGTTTCGTCAAACCACGGCTTTTGCCTAGCGGCGAGCAAGAATTGACCGATGGCATAATCTGTATATTTCACGGCCCCGTCACGGCCCTTGCCAGATTTGATGTCAATTCTGTTGTCAGGATAGGTGTACGGACGGTGGTTTGACGTTGTCATCAACTGCAGCAGAAAGGGCTTACCCGCAGCGAAGTTTGCGTCCGCTAACTTGAGTGTTTGGGTGTAAAGATCTTCGTCAGCCATGCCCCAGGCATTTTTGAAATGAATATCCGATTCGGCAACGCTGCTTTGGTCGACCACTCGATAACCGTTTCCACTGAAAAAAGCATTCATGTTGTCAAAGTAACCACGACCTCCATAGACAAATACACTGTCGTACCCCACGGCAGAGAGCTGCTGCCCCAGGCTCGCAAAACCGCCCTCGCGACCTACGCGCTTTACGATGGAACGGCCGGGAGTCGGCGGTATAGAGAGCGTAATGGCTTCCAGACCTCGATCTGTCCGGGTGCCCGTCGCATAAAAATTACTGAAGTACAGGCTGTGTCTTCGCAGCTCATCAAGGTTGGGCGTCAGGTTGCGACCATCCCCATTGCTACCCATGTATTTGGCGCTAAAGCTCTCGATCGTGACTAGCACGACATTCAGTTTTTTAACCTTGCCTTGGCGTGTGATCTTGCGACGGATGTCCATAGGATCGGTGCCCGTAAATACGGCTCCAGGCTCACCCAACTCAGCCCGAACAAGCGCTCCAGCCTGATCAGGCGGAAGGCTGGCAAAAAACTGTCCGTAATCCAGTTCATTATTACGAAAAGCCGCAAAGAATTGGTAAGGTCCATTGCTTGCCAACTCGTTGTGGTAGGTATTTCCACCGCGCCCCTTTGGCGTGTCCTGGTCGACAAACATCAGGCTTGCCACCATCAACACACAGAGCGAAGCCAGTACAGCGGCGCGGGTACGCCAGCTAGGCAACGGTGCATCGAGAATACGCCATAACGTTTTATGCAACGCCCAACTGAGCGTTACTGCCGAAACACCAAGTGCCGTCAGCAAGGTGCCCATGGGATACGATTCGAACAGGTTGTTCAATACCTCATCCGAATAAACGAGGTAGTCGACCGCAATGAAATTGAAGCGAACCCCAAACTCATCCCAGAACAACAATTCGGCCACAGCGGTGAACAACATCACGAAAAAGCTAACGGATACGAGTCCTTGCAGCCACCACCTATGCCACCTAGAACGCCATAACACGGGTGGACACAGCAGTACATAAAGCCCAAAGGGAAGCATGGCATAGGCAAGGAAGCTCAGATCGTACAGTAGCCCTTTTCCAAAGACGGACGCATATCCATCAACAGACTCGTCGGGGTGGCTAATGACCAACGCAAAACGAGTGACAAGAAAGATCACGAACCAGGTGCCGCATATCATGGCTAATAAACGCAGGGGGGAGTAACGCAGTTGAAGCATAAGAGAATCCTTTCTTTGTTTTTATCCCGGCGCCCAATGGCGCTGGAGTTCTACAAGACTGCGGATCGAGAGGGTGTTACCGAGGTGGACTTGAAACCGCCGTTGGCAAATCTCGTGAACGAATCGTTCAAAAATGAGCATGAGTCAGACGGTGGCTTGGCCACACCACCCCTTTCAGGCAAGGCAGCGTTGCGAAGCAACGACATGAGGACAGGAAAAACTGAGGGTGCTCTCATAAGGTTTGACGCAGCCATCCGTGCTGACAGCCCGATCATACTGAACTCATCAACAAAAGCCTAAACCTGGTACTTCTTAGAAATTCGCTGGACAGGTGTGCTGGCCCTACCGAGTGCTCTCCACAAAAGCGTGACGACTTTCCGGGTCAATGAATTTTTTACCGAACGGACAGAGGAGAAGGCAAAAGCTTTACCGACTTGAGGTCGCGACCAACACGATTGCAGGTTTCGTCCTTCTGATGCGCTATATTTATCAGGAACCGCTCTGACACCATCGGAAGGTGTCGCGAGCTGGGTCCGCGCCATAGTGGCGGCCTTGAGCAACGATACGGAGCGATATGGACTTCACACACAGCATCAAGAAAAGAATCATCATTGTGTTTGCGTTGATGATTGCTTTTGTAGCCATTGTTTTTGCTGCAGGGATCGTTGCGACCTTCCACGTGGTCGAGCGCAGACTCACCGACACAAGCCTGGCGGGTAGCCTGCACCGCATACTTGCCATGGATACAGTCGACGACTGGCGTCATGAGCCTGAAAAAGATGAGTTCTTTTATGTCCAGGACGGACCTGGCGACCTGCTGATGCCCAGAAATTTGCTCTCGTTGCCTTCAGGCTTTCAAGAGATCGAGCTCCAAGGTGCTCCATTTTACGCGATGGTGCGAGAGGTGGACGGCAAGAAATATGTTTTGCTACGCAACCATAAGGCCCTACAGCGACGTGAAAACCTGCTGTTCATGACTGTAGGCGGAGGCGTTTTGTTAAGCGTTCTCCTGGCACTGGGCTTAGGTTGGCTGCTCGCCCGCCGCGTCATGTCACCTGTCATTCGTCTTGCGCGACAAGTTCGACATCGCGACCAATTGCTGTCTTTCGCTCCCCCCCTTGGGCCCGATTACGCTGCTGACGAAGTAGGTGACCTTGCCCGCTCATTCGACGATACGTTGCTGAAGCTTCGCCCAGCCCTGGCGCGCGAGCAATTATTTACGAGTGACGTGAGCAACGAACTGCGCTCGCCACTGATAGTACTTGCAAGCGCTTCAGAAACACTGCTCCAGACTGCTTCGCTGGATATTCGCTGCCAAAAACAGGTGACTCGTATCGCTAGAGCAACCGACACCATGCTTCATTTGGTCGACACATTCCTGTTGTTGGCCCGCGATGAAGACCGTCATCCGACTGAAGCAAATCCCGTCTCGCTGAGGCAAGTAGCGGACGAACAGGCAGATATTTGGGGAAAGCAGATCCGCTCAAAAGGTCTCGAGTTTATCTATAACCCTACAGAACATTCTCAAGCTCGCTACAGCGATACATTGCTGTCTTCAGTCATGGGCAATCTGCTGCGCAACGCTTGGCATTACACCGACAAAGGACGCATCACTCTGGCCCTGACCGAATATGGTTTTGTGGTCGAAGACACAGGGATTGGCATACCTGAAGAGAAACAGCGGGCCATGTTTGAACCCTTCGTAAGGGGTGATGAAAAACGAGGTGAGGGTCTAGGCTTGGGGCTTTCTCTGGTTCAAAGGATCTGCACAAACCAGAAATGGGAGGTCCAGCTTTACAGTCAGGAGCCCAATGGATGCCGATTCTCAGTAAATTTGATGGACAATAATAAGGCGCAGTGATGGAAATTCTGATTATTGAGGATCATCAAGACATCCACGACAACCTGGTGGAATATTTCGAACTGAGAGGGCACAACGTGCAGAGCGCGCTCGACGGCCTGAGCGGGCTGCACTTGGCGGCCACCCAGAAATTCGATGCCATCATTCTCGACATCATGTTGCCAGGAATCGATGGCAACCAGATCTGTCGAAGCTTACGCCAGTATTCCAAAACGGAAGTTGCGATCGTAATGCTCAGCGCCCGAGACGAGCTTGAAGATCGACTTGTAGGATTCAGTGTGGGCACTGACGACTACATTACGAAACCCTTCGCCATGTCGGAAGTCCTTGCCAGAGTCGAAGCGGTGGTCGCTCGCAGTCAACGACGGAATAACCGAGTCATGGTCGTTGCTGATCTAAAATTTGACCTGGACACATGGGAGGTTTCCAGAAACGGCAAGCTCCTTAAACTGAATCCTACTAGTATGAAATTGCTGGAGTTGTTGATGCGCAAAAGTCCCCACATCGTAAAGCGCGCAGAGCTTGAAGATGTCGTTTGGGGGCGCGACGCACCCAACAGCGACAGTTTGCGCAGCAATATTCACATCCTGAGACGTACATTACACAGCGGCTTTGACGCCCCTCTGCTTCACACCGCACATGGCCTTGGTTACAAGCTCAGTAAGGCGGAATAGCTTGTTACGGAGCAACACAGTTTTCACAATAACTTGACCCAGCAACAACGCGAATCGCTCTATTTTTTGCTCATGAACACCCGGAGAGCATCATGAGCGGCCCAGTCAAACTCAAGTTTTCTGAAAAATACGATCAGGATCATGCAGAGCAGTATTTCCTGAAGCACCATGCCACTCTGGCCCGTCGCCTGTCCCACTTGCGGGATGAGCAAATGGTGCGTAAAGCGCTCAAGCTAGCTGGAGACCCAGGCCTGGTATTGGATTTACCCTGTGGCGCAGGCAGGTTCTGGCCTCTCCTGTCAGAAAAGAAAAGTCGAATAATCATAGGTGCAGACAACTCAGCAGACATGCTAAGCACTGCCTGTACGCTACAGGATCCGGACATCGTCAAACGGGTAAAACCATTACAGACGTCAGCATTCAATATTTCGCTGCCCAACAATTCGGTTGATACCATTTTCAGCATGCGCTTGCTCCACCACATTGGTGAGGCAGAAAACCGTATGACGATGCTCAGAGAGTTTCACCGCGTTACCCGTGAGACTGTCATCCTTTCGCTGTGGGTGGATGGCAACTACAAATCCTGGAGGCGCACACGCCAGGAGGCTGCTCGCAGGGCATCGGGTAGGCAAGGTGATTATCAAAATCGGTTTGTCCTGCATCGCGCAACCGCAGAGGCGGAATTTCTTTCGGCTGGGTTCGCTATCGAAGAACGTATTGACTTCATACCGCTCTACGCCATGTGGCGGGTCTATCTTTTGAGAAAGCTGTAGCGTCTTCCATGGCATACGCTTCCAAGCAACCCTAAAGACAACCGTCAGCATTGCCATCAGATATTACGCTGGCAGGCTGTACCCCTTGAAGCTCGGCTACGGACAAGTCGAGCCGAAAGCCGTAGTTTTGAATCCGTTCGTCCACCAGCATCGTGAGTTTTCCGGAATAGCTCGTACACTTTTCCTGTCAGCAATGGAGGAGCACGGTGAATGGACGACGTAGATAGAAAAATCATCTGCCTGAAGGAACGACTTAGAACCCGCGAGATCGCTATGAAGCGCAAACAGACCCTTACGGAAAGAAAACTCAGACAAGCCCACTCGGTGGCGTTGATGTGTCTGGAAACCCAAGATCTTCCCCTGAAGCAGTCGCAGAGGCGCTGAAGATTTCTGACCGGTACGTGGAGACGTTGAGAGGGTGTATCCAGATTCGTGGAGGCATTAATCTGGAAACCACCGTAACCTTTCCCGAGGGGAAGGTGGCAATGGACAAGCTCTCCCAGTGCCCCATTAAACATCAGAAACCTCTCAAGAACCCCACGTAAGTGGGGCTTCTTGTATTAGGGGCGGAAGAACTATTTCAGTGGTCACCGTATATTAGATTTCAGTTAGAAGAATCTCTTTGCAGCGCTCAGCACTTCAGCCGCTTGAAGGGACAGGGCTATCAGCAACGCTCTCGTTGAGATAGAGCTGTTACGCAACGCGGAGTGGCAGAGTCGCTTGCCAGGCGCCAATGATCCGTAGCGCGACCTTTAAGCCGGTCATGGATTGCTGCTCAGAAAGAAGTTTGCTGGCCATCATGATTGCATCTCCTCAACTGTGGAGCGGTTTACCTTCAGATGGGGACTATTTTGTTACCTTGGAGGCGTTTCAATTTGTCCCGATCAAGGAGAGCTTGGTTTCCGCCCAGTGTCGGATCCGTCCTCAATGCCTTGACCCCTACGGTGGGACCGTAAGCCCTCCGATCAAACCCAGGTCCGTTCTCGGAAGTCAGAGCGCAAATGCCGACTTGATGAAGGCATTTTGCCAAAATGCCAGTGTAGAATTACGTTATCAGCACGCTATCTAGGGAAGGGAAGTGAAATGACCGTACGGATCGATAAAATAATCGTTAGTGATTTCAAACGTATAGAGTCACTAGAAATTGATTTGCAGCCTGTGACCGCATTAGTTGGCGGGAACACGAGCGGTAAAAGCAGCGCGTTGCAGGCTGCACAACTCGGCGTGTCCATCTTGCAGGCCGCATTTCGCGGTTTCCGGCCAAACGGCTCACCAGACTTTGCCGGAACCGTTGCCAACGATGCCGTGCTTTTTCGTCCCACCGAACTGCTGTTGGACTTGAGGCGTGGGGGAAGTGCAACGCAGAACCTTGGCTACTCGGTCACCTACTGCGGTTTTGACCCTGCCACTGAGGCGAATAAGCAAATAAAGATAATAATCCGCCGCGGCAAGAACGCGAATATTGCCATCACCCGTGAAGGGGATGATGATTTTGCTGCTGTCCTTGCGAACAGTGATCGCCCGTTCTCGATCTTCACACCTGGATTATCAGGAATTCCAATCCGTGAGGAGTGGCGAACAAAAGGAGCGATGGATGCCGCAGTCATGCATGGCGACGCTAACCTGTATCTACGCACTGTACTTGATCATCTCTACACTCGTGATATGGACGGGATGGCCAAAGCCGCTTGGTCAAGGAACCGTGATATAGATTTTTTACCAGACAGCGGATGGAAAACCTTTTCTCAACTCCTTGACCGCTGCTATCCAGGCACACGAGTGGTCGTCAGCCATGATGATCAACGAGACCGGTATGTGAATGTTGAAGTCGAAACGACGGACGCGCAGATTACGCTGGATATGGCATCGACGGGTATGCTCCAAGTCATTCAGATCATCGCGTACGCATGCTTCTATTCACCGCCTTTGATCCTTTTGGATGAGCCCGATGCTCACCTGCATGCCGACAGTCAGGCCCGGCTCTACGAAGCGCTTAGAAGCGTCGCCGATACGGGAACACGGATTCTATTCGCCAGCCATTCACCCCAACTGATCCAGAGACTGATGTACGATCCAAAGGCTGCTTTGGTCTGGATGCGCGCAGGTGAGAAGGTTCCAGTCGACGACGCACAACGTCCTGCAATTCCAATTCTTATGACGCTCGGGGCGCTTTCGGCCGGTGCAGATGCCTTCGACCCTGCCCGTCCTGTAATTCTGATGACAGAGGACAAGCTATCTATACCTGTCACCGCACTGGCGAAAGCAAACGGCGCTCCTGATAATTTGGCAGTGCTCTCTTACAATGGATGCGGAAATCTTCGATCAGCGAGGCTTCTGGCGCGTATGATCACAGACATGCGTCCTGACGTTCGGATTGTATTGCACCGGGATCGAGACTTCCGTACGGAACAGGAAATGCGCTATGAACTGTCGTCAGCTATCGCCGAACATCTCCGAAAAGGCGCGACACGTGTCACAGAGATTTTCACTCCGTTGAATGACGTCGAGCACTCATTTGCAAACGCGGACCATCTGAAGCAAGTTTTCAACGAGATCCCACCTGAACTAATCGACGCTGCGATTACAGACGTGATCACTCTTAAACGCGACGATCTTACGAATGCAGCTCGTGTAGCTCGCGACCAGATTGTTTCGTCGCTCTACGACGTGCCTCGTAAGCGCGCTAAGCCGGAGTGGGCAGCGTCAGAGATGCCCAACAATTCTCCAGCTATCCAGCTTTTCCTACCTGCGAACGGCGCGGTTCCCGTTCCGTTTCAACATGCTCACGGCAAAATGCTCATGGACAGTCTGCGCCCCAAAATCCATCAGCTTGTTGGAGGTCCGACGCAAGTATCGAATAGTAGGATTTTCACTGTTACAGACCACCTCCGAGCGCAGAATTGGCAGGACGCATTTGCGGCTGACTGATACAAGGCAGCTTCGCTCCGCCAAGACTCGCTTACCTCTCAACGCATGGGCTAACTCGACACTGCATCAGGGTCAGCTCACGAACGATCGGTACGTGTAGAACGACGGAGCCGGTCAACTTTTCACTTGGCTGTCCAACGCGGTCTCGATAAGCGTCGCGCAAACTGCGGCACGTTCAACCTGCAGTTCACTTTCATAATGAAATATGAGGGCTTAATTTCCGAGCAGACGGCTGATGACGGTGGGTATTTTCATTACTTAAGCTGGTCGTTGGCCAAGCTCTTCCACTGCACCGCATTCAATGAGCCAAGAACTCTGGGGATCGACTTGCCGTCCATCTTTACAAAGAATGCCTCAGCGTATTCGCTAGACCGCTCCCCTGCAGGCAGCCCCATGGTTCGCTCGAAATGATCGATACAACCGCTGTGCGTGATGAGTATCAGGTTCTCGCCTTTGGTTTTGTGTCCAACGACTTCATTCTTGAAGTGAGTGTCGCAGTTTCCCACCCAGTCCTGGGATATCACCGTTTGACCCGCAATGTAAGTCGCTGTCTGTTGCGTACGGGTCAAAGGGCTGGCGATCAGGTGAGCCCGTTCAAGCCCCAGTCGTTGAAGTCCCGCGCCGACATCGGACGCCGCTTGGCTGCCGTTCACCGTAATACCATCAGCGCTGCCAAGACAGCGGTTCGGCGATCGGTCACAGCGTTCCGCGTGCCGGATCATCACCACCACATCGCCATGTTTCCATAGCTCGATCAGCCCCGAACTGGCCAGATTACTGCCGCTGCCCAGGTCGGCCACACGGGCCATGCTCAAAAACCAGATCAATGCTGTAGCGAGTATTAATGAGAAGACAACTATTAATGCGCGGCCACTGAAAAGGCGAAAGGGGAAAAAGCCTGCCTTGAACTCGCCAGTACCCTGAATATAAGTATGTGTCACGTGAGTACTCCTGAAGGTCACCACCGTGCGGCTTTTGCGCGAAGCACCGCACCATGAGGTTTAATCTAAGAGCACTGCCGTGGCCGAGCAGTGAAGAAGATGTCAAAAATACGTTGGCGAGAATAATAGCCCATCGGAGAGCTGTAACGATTCTTTTTTAGCACCCTGAAAGACTAAGCAGTTGCAGACTTTTTATTGGCGAGGTTTTCACATAAATTTTATAACATCCGACCTAAAGTCCGCTTCCTTGTAGCGCCCACCCTGGCGCAGCCGGGTATTGCTCACCGACGTCAGGAAGACCGACATGTGGAAGTTTAAAGCAGCTCGTCCCGAGCTCGCGATTGTGATCGCCAGCACCTTCTTGTTGCTGGCGTTCAATGCAACATTGTGGCAACACCTTTCTTCGATCACCGATAATCATGACGGAAATACCGTACTGCGTGTCGCGTTCGGCCTGATGGTACTGTTTATTTTCAACAGTGTGCTGACGTTGCTTGCTTTCAGGCCCGTACTCAAGCCATTGCTGAGTGCCCTCTTCATCATGAGCGCTGCGGTCTCATACTTCATGGGCCAATATGGCGTGCTGATTGACGTCGGCATGTTCAGAAACGTGGCCGAAACCAATATCACCGAAGCCCAGGGATTGCTTTCTCTCAAACTGCTTGTCTACCTTTTACTACTGGGCATCGTGCCCTCCATCGTACTGTGGAAAACCCCGATCAGTTATCGACGCTGGCACAGGGAGTTGCTCAGTAAATTTATCGTCATCGCCGCCTGTCTTTTCGGTGTAGGTTCAATCGCACTGTTCAACTACCAGGGCCTGTCATCGCTTTTTCGCAATCATCACGAGCTTCGGCTTATGGTCGTTCCCAGCAACTATATAGGCGCCTCCATCAGTTACCTTCGTGAGAAGGTGGTCTCCGCTCAGAAACCTTTTTCAACCATTGCCGAAGACGCGAAGCTGAACAGCGCCTGGACGCAGCATCCGCGTAAATCACTGACGGTTCTTGTCGTGGGCGAAAGTGCAAGGGCCGACAATTTTGGACTGCTTGGCTATAACCGGGATACTACTCCCGAACTGCGCCGCCAGCCGGGAGTCATTGCGTTCAGCGATGTGCAATCCTGCGGTACAGAGACGGCCGTGTCGGTGCCATGCATGTTCTCGAACATGGGCCGGCAAAACTACAATCCAGCCACGGCCAAGAATCAGGAAGGGTTGCTGGATGTACTGAAACGCGCCGGAGTGGATGTGATTTGGCGGGACAACCAGTCCGGCTGCAAAGGCACCTGCGACCGAGTGACCTTTGAAGATGTGAGCAATCTCGACGACCCTGCGTTATGCCTTGATAACGAATGCCGCGACGAAATTCTGCTGCAGGGTCTGCAGGCGCGCATCGATAACCTCGAAAAGGACACCGTGCTGGTGCTTCATCAAATGGGTAGCCACGGCCCGGAATACTTCAAACGTTACCCAAAAAAATTCGAGAAATTCACGCCTGTTTGCGAAAGCAACGCGCTCAACAATTGCTCGCGAGAAAGCATCGTCAACAGTTACGACAATACGTTGACCTATACCGATCATGTCTTGTCCAGCCTGATCAATATCCTGCGCAGCAATCAGGAAAAAGTCGATACGGCCATGTTGTATCTTTCAGACCATGGCGAATCACTGGGGGAATACAACCTGTTCCTGCATGGCACTCCCTACATGCTGGCGCCTATCCAGCAAAAGCATGTCCCTATGATCACCTGGTTCTCTGAAAACTATAAGAAGTCGTTCGCCATCAACTCAGACTGTCTGGAAAAGAAGCGCGACTCGGCACTGAGCCAGGACAACCTGTTTCACTCAATGCTGGGGTTAATGCGAGTAAATACCAAGGCTTACGACCCCGCTCTGGACATGTTTGCAGGCTGTCGAAGCCCCCGCGAACAGGACGCATTGGCGGAGCAATAAACAGGGCCTGATCTGCGCCTCTCATTTCGGGAGGTGTGAGACGACGCGCTCAAACTTCACACCACCAACCCTTATATGACAAACACGGTCATCTTTTCTTAACACATTTATGACATTCATCTTGCGCTACGTATACAGCACCCGATGCTGGCATCTGAAAGCAAACCACGCTCATCGCTTCATGAGCAGAGGGAGCAGCGCATGAAAGTGACAGTGTTTGGAACCGGCTACGTGGGGCTTACCCAAGCCGCGTGTCTGGCGAAAGTAGGCCACACCGTTTGCTGTGTGGATGTGGACGAAAAACGTATCCAAGCACTGCGTGAAGGCGCATGCCCGATATTCGAGCCCGGTCTTGCGGACCTTCTGCAAAGCGGTCTGGCCTGCCAACGGTTGCAGTTCACCACGAACGCTACCCATGCCAGCCGCTTTGCCGAGTTGATATTCATCGCTGTCGGAACGCCGCCGCAAGCGGACGGCAGGGCCGATCTGAGCCAGGTGCTTGCCGTAATGCACACCGTGCTCCAGTACGCCGACGGTGCCCGGATCATCGTCAACAAGTCCACCTCACCCGTCGGGACGGTGGACCGTTTGCTCGCCGAAATCGCTGCCAGCCCGCGATGCGATGATGGCTTCGAAGTCATCAGCAACCCGGAATTTTTCAAGGAAGGCTCTGCGGTCGGCGATTGCCTGCGTCCGGATCGCATTATCGTCGGCGGTGCCAGTCAATCGGCACTGGAGCTCCTGCGTGAGCTGTACCAGCCTTTCAGCCGCAACCGTGAAAAGTTTGTAGTCATGGATGCCCGAAGTGCTGAACTGACCAAATACGCAGCCAACTGCCTGCTCGCGACCAAGATATCGTTCATCAATGAAATGGCCAATCTGGCCGAACAGGTTGATGCCGATATCGAACAGGTTCGTCTGGGCATAGGGTCCGATCCGCGCATAGGTTACGACTTCATCTACCCTGGCTGCGGTTTCGGCGGGTCATGCTTTCCCAAGGACCTTCAGGCGTTGATCGGCACCGCCGCAGAACACGGTGTCGAGACCTCGCTGCTCAGTGCCGTAGAACAGGTCAACCGTCGCCAGAAGCACCGATTGTTCGAGAAGATCCGTACCCATTATCAGGGCGAACTTGCAGGTAAAGTCTTTGCCGTCTGGGGGCTGGCTTTCAAACCCAACACTGACGATATCCGCGAAGCCTCCAGCCACGCTTTGCTGGCAGCGCTCTGGGCCTCTGGCGCCAGGATTCAGGCCCATGACCCGCAAGCGATGCAAGCCATACGGCTTCATTATGGCGAGCGGGATGACTTGAAGCTTGTCGACTGCAAGGAACATGCGCTTGAAGGCGCGGACGCGCTGGTGGTGGTGACTGAGTGGCAGGACTACCGCGTTTTGAATCTGGACCGGCTCGGCACGACACTGCGCGACCGGGTCATCTTCGATGGCCGTAACCTGTTCGATCCGGCACAGCTACGGGACGCAGGGTTTGTGTACCACGGCATTGGGCGCGGCCAGAGGATCAACGTATGACGGTGCTCGTGACAGGCGCCGCCGGATTCATTGGCTTCCACGTTGCCAAACATCTGTGTGAGCAGGGTATTGAAGTTGTCGGCATCGATAACCTGAACGATTACTACAGCGTCGAACTGAAACATTCACGACTGGCCATCCTTGAGCGCATGCCAGGTTTCGTCTTCAAAAGGCTGGACATTACGGATGCAACGGGTCTGTCCACTCTGTTCGAACACCATACCTTCGAACAGGTCATTCACCTCGCCGCCCAGGCGGGTGTGCGCTATTCGATGGAGCAACCCGATGCCTACATCCAATCAAATCTGGTCGGTTTCAGCAACGTGCTCGAGGCCTGCCGCCAGCACCGCCCCTCGCACTTGATTTATGCCTCCAGCAGTTCGGTCTACGGCGCCAATACGCGCCTGCCGTTTCGGGTGGAGGATGCCGTCGACAGGCCGCTCTCCCTGTATGCGGCCACAAAGCGCGCCAATGAGCTGGCGGCTTACAGCTACTGCCACCTGTACGGCTTGCGAGCTACCGGGCTGCGCTTTTTCACGGTTTACGGCCCCTGGGGTCGACCGGACATGGCGCTGTTCAAGTTCACCCAGGCCATGCTCCGCGAAGAGCCTGTGGACATTTACAACCATGGTGAGATGGCGCGGGATTTCACCTACATCGACGACATCGTGGAAAGCATCTTACGCCTGCGTTTGCGCCCGCCTGAGCCAACGAACGGCGAGCCTGCACATCAGCTCTTCAACATAGGACGCGGCCAGCCCGTCAAGCTGCTGGAGTTCGTCGATTGCCTGGAAAAGGCGCTGGGCCTCAAGGCCCAGCGTCGCTATCTCCCTCTGCAGGCAGGCGATGTACTGCAGACCTGGGCTGACGTTACCGCCTTGACCCGATGGATCGATTTCCAGCCGCACGTCTCGGTCGACAGCGGCGTGAGCGCGTTCGTTGAGTGGTACCGAGAGCATTATCAATCCGGGCCGTCTCCGCTATCTCTCCAATAAGGACCTCCATGACCACGCCCATTTTTCTTTCTGTCGTGATTCCAGCCAAGAACGAAGCGCAGAACCTGCCCGTCCTGATAAGGGAAATCTGTACAGCCCTCACTGAAGAGCATTACGAGATCGTGGTGGTTGACGACGGCAGCACGGATGAAACCCTGCACGTGCTGACAACGCTCAAGGAAAGCGGCCTTAAGGAGCTGCGTATCCTGCGCCATGAGCAATCACTCGGTCAGAGCACCTCGATCTATCACGCCGCGTTGGCAGCCGAGGGTAACTGGCTGGCTACGCTGGACGGTGACGGCCAAAACGACCCTGCTGATATTCCGGGAATGCTGTCGCTGGTACGAGCCCGCCAGGAGCGTTCGGACTCCATCCAACTGGTCGCGGGGCACCGGGTCAATCGCCGCGATACGGCCAGCAAACGCTGGGCTTCTCGATTCGCCAATGGCTTGCGTCGTCGCCTTCTCAAGGACGCAACGCCGGACACCGGCTGTGGCTTGAAGCTGATCGAGCGAGCCGCGTTCTTGCGCCTGCCCTATTTCGACCACATGCATCGATTCATTCCTGCGCTCATTCAGCGGCACAACGGCCGGATGATCGTCCACCCGGTCAATCATCGCCATCGCCAGGCCGGAGTCTCCAAATACGGCAATCTGGACCGCGCACTGGTCGGCATTCTCGATCTGTTTGGCGTCTGGTGGCTGATCCGCCGAACACGTCTGAATGTTCCGGCACAGGAGCATCGCCCATGAAACCGGACAGCGAAACGCTTTGGCTGATCGTGGGCTTTGTAGGGCAGGCGGTCTTCACCGGCCGTTTTGTTCTGCAATGGCTGTACAGCGAGTTCAAGAAACGCAGCGTCATTCCAGTAGGGTTCTGGTACCTCAGCATGCTGGGCAGCTCCATCCTGTTGGTCTACGCCATCTATCGACAGGACCCTGTATTCATCGCAGGTCAGTCCTTCGGTCTGCTCGTGTACCTGCGAAATCTTCAATTGATCAGCCGCCAGGCCAGCACGCCCAAGGAGCAGTGATGTTGCGAACTCCCTTTTCGCCACGCCTCGAAGGATGGTTGCTGGTCGCGTTGGCCGTCCTGCTGATCGGCGCAGGTCTGGGTATGCGCCAGCCGCAGAATGTTGACGAAGAGCGCTTTCTGGGTGTTGCTCTGGAAATGCTGCAAAACGGTTCGTGGTTCGTTCCGCACCGGGCGGCCGAGATCTATGCCGATAAGCCACCGCTGTTCATGTGGACGGTCGCCTTCTTCATCTGGCTGACCGGTAGCCCGAACATCGCACTTTATCTGCCCGGTCTCCTTTCCGCAGGCACGATCACCGCTGTCCTCTATGACCTGGGGAATCGGCTTTGGGAACGACGCATCGGTCGATACGCCGCCTTGCTGTTCCTGGCCACGTATCAAACCTACAGCATCCTGCGAACAGGACAAATCGACAGTTTCCTTTGCCTATGGGTCGCGCTGGGCTTCTACGGATTGGTTCGCCATCTGTTGCTCGGACCTGCCTGGGGCTGGTTTTACTTCAGTTGCGCAGCGATGGGCCTGGGCATCATCAGCAAAGGCGTAGGTTTCGTACCGGCCCTCATGCTGATTCCGTATGCCTACGCCGTGCGTAAAAACTGGCACGGTGTGGTGCGAATGCCTGGGCAGGCCGCACGTTGGGCGCTCGGCCTGCTGGTTACACTGCTTGCATGCTGCCTCTGGCTGGTGCCTATGGTGATCTCGGTCGTCCGTGACGGTTCGCCCGAAGGCTTTGCGTACCTTCATGAAATACTCTTGCACCAGACGGCCAACCGCTACGCCAGCGCATGGGACCACCGCGAGCCCTTCTGGTATTTCCTTGTCAACGTCATCCCTCAGTACTGGCTGCCACTGGTGTTCGCACTGCCTTGGCTCATCCCGGCCTGGCGCAGGCAATTGAGCAAGCAGGATGGTCGCGTACTGGTGCTGTTGGGCTGGGTCTTGCTGGTACTGCTGTTCTTCAGTCTTTCCAGTGGCAAACGCAAGCTCTACATCTTTCCGGCGCTCCCTGGCCTGGTCCTGGTCGCTGCACCACTGGTGCCCTGGCTCCTGCGCCGCTGGTTTCGGGAACGCGTGTTGGCCCGGCGAATCGTCCCCACGGTCGTCGTTGTCTGGCTCGCTCTTTGGTTCGCCAGAGGCTTTATCGAGCCTGTCGTTGAAGGCGAAAACCCGCACAAGGAACTCATGGAGCAGGCAGCTGAAGTCACCCACGGGGCCGACCTGGTCCTTGTCAATTGGCGTGAAGGACACTGGCTCTATGCGCGCCAGCCCATTGTGCATTTCGGCTTTGCCCACGCGCTGGCGAACGAGCGGGCGGCCAGTTGGCTTAGAGAGCACCCTGGCACCTTCGCGCTGGTGCCAGGCGAACTATTGGCCAACTGCTTCCTTCCAGAAAAAGCCCACCCGCTGGGCAAGACGTCCAGAGCTGACTGGTTCGTAGTCGATGCCCAGGCCGACAACGGCATGTGCCGACCTGAACGCCCTCCGGAAGTGTATCGATTCGCCTGGAAACAGAATGCCCAATGACCGCAAGCCCCACTCGCCACAACAGCAGGGAGCGCCTGAAGCCATGCTTCTGGAAAAGATTGAAACAAAACGGGCGGGCTGGTCGGGTCTCTCTCGACGACGAGTATCGTTCCTGCAGATGCTGTTCTTTGCAGCTGCACTCGCGCTGTTGCTGCTGGCGTACGCTGTGTCGGCCCACTTTCAGCTTCATCAACAGCTCTACTATTACGGCCTGACCTGGCTGAAAGGCAATGAGGCTCCCGAAAAAAACATCTGGTTGCCGGCCTATCAGGTGGTCGTCGACGCAAAGCCCATCGATCCGGAGGTGGCCAATATCTCGGGAATCACTTACGACTACGACAACCATCGCCTGCTGGCCGTGACCAACAAAGGCCCGATGCAGTTGCTGGCGCTGGACATGAACGGAGACATACTCGAACGCTATCCGTTGATCGGCTTTGAGGACACCGAAGGGGTGGCCTACCTGGGTAACGGACGTGTGGCGCTTTGCGACGAACAGCTTCAACAACTGGATATCATCAAGATGCCCGGGCAAGCGCGCCCGATTCAGGTCGAAGAGGCCGAATATATTGCGTTGGTGATCAATCCGAGCCTTCATAACAAGGGCTTCGAGGGGGTGACTTACGATCCGGCCAACGACCGTTTATTCGCAATCAAGGAGCGCGATCCACGCCAGCTGTTCGAAGTCTCAGGCGTCTTGCGGTCCATCGATCAACATCGTTTGCAGATCAAGGTCGTGGATCGGCTGGACTGGATTACAGAGAGTGTTGCGACACGCGACCTTTCGGACGGCCACTACGATCAGCGCACCGGACACTTGCTGCTGCTCAGTGACCAGTCACGCTCAATTACCGAGTTGGACGGCAATGGCCGGTTCGTCAGCATACGTTCACTCACGAATGCATTTTCCGATCTTCGAAACAGCGCGCCTCAACCCGAAGGACTGACGATGGATCAGGATGGCAACTTGTACGTGGTCAGCGAGCCGAATCTGTTTTACAAGTTCTCGAAAGCACCGACACCACCTGCGAACTAAGACGGATCCCTGACTACGCAGCTGCCTGCTTTCTCAAATCCAGCCGCCCCACTGCAGAATGAATATCCCGATGTTGGTCGTCACCGCGGCGGCCAGGGTCGTGAGCACAATGATCGCTGCAGCCAGCTCATAGTTGCCATTGGCGGTGCGCGCCATGATGTAGCTGGCAGCGGCCGTCGGGCTGCCGAAGTACAGAAACAGAATCCCCAGCTCCGCACCGCGAAAACCCAACAGCCAGGCCGCGAAGGTGCACAGCACCGGTAGCCAGACCATCTTCACCAGACTGGCACTGATGGCCAACTTGCCGCTCTTGCGCAACGAGGCCAGCGACAGCGTGCCGCCGATGCAGATCAGCGCCAGCGGCAATGTCATCTGCGCCAGAAGACCACCGGACGTCTCTAGCCATTTGGGCAGACCAATACTGAAATAGGCGAAGGGCGAGGCGACGAGCACGCTGATGATCAGCGGGTTGGCAAGCACGCTTTTGAACACACTCCAAGGGTCGGATTTGATCACCGGGCTGTAGACCGCAAGCACCACGGTTGAAAGCGTGTTGTAGAAAACGATGACCAGCGCCGCGAGAATCGCGCCCAGGGAAATGCCGTAGGAGCCATACATGCTGGCGGCCAGCGCCAGACCGATCACCCCGTTGTTGCCACGGAATGCACCCTGGACATAGACCCCGCGGTCTTCATGCGGGCAGCGCCATATGGCCCAGCCCCAGGTTGCCGCGAAACTCAGGAGTGTGGCGACGCCAAAGAAGATCAGCAGTTTGGGTTGCAGCGCTGCGCGCAGATCGGCATGGATGATGCCCAGAAACAACAGCGCAGGCATGGTGACGTTGAACACCAGCCCCGACGCGGCAACGATGAACGCATCATTGATTGCGCGGATGCGCTTGAGGAACACGCCAAGAAACAGCATGGCGAACACCGGTGCGGTGATGTTCAGTGTTTCAAGAAAGATAGCCAGCATGCAACGCACCCGGTCCCGTCGATAGGTAGCTAATGATAAGCCACCCATGCCGGGTGTGTTGCAAGGATTTTCGGAAAACCGCCCACGCGAGGCGTCAGACGATGCGACTGGCCTCCACTACCGGCTGCAATTTACGCTCGAACACCGACACGCCATCCAGATCGCGCAGGGTCACAGTCATTTCGCCACTCTGGCCATCGATGTTCACTTCGCCGAAAAACTGGAAACCGGCAAACGGTGAGGTGTTCTGCGCGGGCGGGGCCTTCTGGAACACCAGTTCGGGACCGAAGGTCTTGTCGAGCGTGTTTGGCCCGAAGCTGCCTGCGTTCAAGGGACCTGCGACAAACTCCCAAAATGGATCGAAGTCCTGAAACACTGCTCGATCCGGCTGGTAGTGATGCGCGGCGCAGTAATGCACATCGGCCGTCAGCCACACGCAGTCACGAATCTTCTGCGCACGCAGATACGCCAGCAGTTCGGCGACCTCCAGCTCACGTCCCAGCGCAGGGCCGTCATTGCCGTTGGCAATTGCTTCCCAGCGTGCAACGCCGGGGCTCACTTCGCCGTCCGGCACACCGAGACCGACCGGCATGTCAGCGGCGATGATTTTCCACTGGGCTCTTGAGCCCTTGAGTTCGCGTTTGAGCCAGTCCAGTTGTTCGCGCCCGAGGAAGGCGGTGGTCGGACCCGGCTTGTCGGCCAGATTGGCATCGTTGCCATCCCGATAGCTGCGCATGTCCAGGACGAACACATCCAGCATCGGACCGTAGGGAATCTTGCGGTAGATCCGCCCGCCGTTGTCGGCTTCCTGCAGGCGCAGCGGTGCGTATTCCAGATAGGCCTGGCGTGCGCGGGAGGACAGCAACTGAATGTCCTTGACCTTGTAACGGTCATCCAGCTGCTTGCTGGGCGACCAGTTGTTGGTCACCTCGTGGTCGTCCCATTGCCAGATCTGCGGCACCTCGGCGTTGAACCGGCGCAGGTTTTCATCCATCAGGTTGTAGCGGTAGTTGCCGCGGTATTCGTCCAGCGTTTCAGCAACTTTGCTTTTCGCTTCGGTGGTGAGGTTGCGCCAGATGCGTCCATCTTCGACCGTAATCTGCGCCGGGACCGGGCCGTCAGCGTAAATAGTGTCACCGCTGTGGATAAAAAAGTCCGGCAGGCGCAGGCGCATGGCTTCGTAGATGCGCATGCCGCCTACATCAGGGTTGATGCCGAAGCCTTGACCGACGGTGTCGCCGCTCCACACAAAGCGGATATTGCGTCGCTGTTGCGGCATGCTGCGCAGATGGCCGAACCACGGCTCGCTGGCAACGCCGCTTTGCGCATCTTCGAACGACACGCGATAGAAAATCGTTTGATCGACCGGTAAACCGGTCAGCTCGACACGCGCGGTGAAGTCAGTGCGCTGATCGGCCAGCGCCGACACCACACGCCGGGGTTGCGTGAACATGCTGCGCGTGTCCCACTCGACGATCATGCGCGAAGGACGGTCGCTGCGACTCCAGACCATTGCGCGGTCGCCCAACACGTCGCCCGACTGCACGCCGTCGGTCATCTTCGGCCGGTCCTGCACCGACGCAATGACCGCCGGCGCAAGCCCCGGCAACAACAACCCGGCCCCGACGGCCTGAATGACACGGCGACGCTTGAGATCGAACTGGCTCACGGTTATCCCCTCGCAGACAGGCAAAAGAGCAACCTAGCAGGGGAATGTTGGGGGAGTGTGACAGCGATGCATCACTCGACACCGATCGTGCCCATCGCTCCGCGTGGGCATGCCTCCCGTGACGCTCCGCGTCACAAATGGCACAGATTGCGGACTCAGTGAGCCGAGCGCATGACGTGGGTAACGCTGGAGCTTGGGCACACATCTGCGCCACATTCGAGAGCGGACGCGAAGCGTCCTGGGAGGCATTCCCACGCAGAGCGTAGGAACGATCAGCGTGATCTCAAGCACGCCGATCATGCCCATGCTTGTGCTCCGAGTTATACCCGAGTCTTGCTGCGACCACGGACTGTGGGAGGCGACTTGCCGGCGATGCTTTTTCTGAAGCGACCTGTCAGTGACTGAACTGACGCCATCGCCGGCAAGCCGCCTCCCACGGGGTATGCATTCAGTCAGTCACTTTCGTTTTTGGCCCGGTTTTGCGCCTCCTCCGGACTTGTGTATAACGATGAGTGCTCCGCATGGGCATACAGCCCGTGACGCTCTACGTCACATCAGCAGCGGACGCAGAGCTTCCTGGGCAGGGGTTTCAGGCGCTGGCCGGGGCAACTTCCAGTTCGGCCACTTCTGGCCGCTTCAGCACCGCATACACCACGCCCGTCACCACGCTGCCTACCGCGATAGCCAACAGATAAAGCAGCGCATGGTTGATGGCGTTGGGGATGAGCATGACGAACAGGCCGCCGTGCGGGGCCATGAGTTTGCAGCCGAAGTACATCGACAGCGCACCGGTCAGCGCTCCGCCAACGACACTTGCCGGGATCACGCGCAACGGGTCCTTGGCCGCGAACGGAATCGCACCCTCGGAGATGAAGCACAGCCCCAGTACGAACGCCGCCTTGCCTGCCTCGCGCTCGCTCTGGGCGAACTTGCGACGCGCCAGAAGCGTGGCGATGCCCATGCCGATTGGCGGGACCATGCCCGCCGCCATCGCGGTGGCCATCGGCGCGTAGCTCTGCGAAGCCAGCAGGCCGACCGAGAACGCGTAAGACGCCTTGTTGATCGGTCCACCCAGGTCGACACACATCATCGCGCCCAGCACCACACCCAACAGGATGGCGTTGGTGGTGCCCATGCTGTCGAGAAACTGAGTCAGGGCTTCGAGCATGCCTGCAACCGGCTTACCGACCACGTAGATCATCACCAGACCGGTGAACAGGCTCGACAGCAACGGGATGATCAGGATCGGCTTGAGCGCTTCGACACTCGCGGGCAGACGTGCGTAACGATTGATCGCTGCGGCGCTGTAACCGGCCAGAAAGCCTGCCACGATACCGCCAATGAAACCGGCACCCAGTGTGCTCGCCAGCAAACCACCGATCATGCCCGGCGCAAGGCCCGGACGGTCAGCGATGGAGTACGCGATGTAACCGGCCAGCAGCGGCACCATCAGTTTAAATGCTGCCTCACCACCGATCTGCATCAACGCAGCCGCCAGCGTGCCCTGCTCCTTGAACGCGGTGATGCCGAACACGAACGACAGCGCAATCAGCAAACCACCGGCCACGACCATCGGCAGCATGAACGACACACCAGTCAACAGATGCTTGTAGACGCCGGTCTTCTCTTGCCTGGCAGGCGACTTGGCCGCCGTTGCATCGGATTCGACCTGACCTTCTGCCAGCGCTTTCTTAAGCGTGGCGTCGGACTGTTTGAGGGCAATGCCGGTGCCGCAACGATAGATTTTCTTGCCGACAAAACGATCGGTGTTGACCTCGATATCCGCAGCCAGCAACACCACATCGGCGTCGGCGATGGCCTGCGGGCTCAATGGATTGCGTGCGCCAACAGAGCCCTGCGTCTCGACCTGCAGGTCATAGTTCAGACGCTTGGCGGCCTGCTGGATGGCTTCGGCGGCCATGAACGTATGCGCCACCCCGGTCGGGCATGCGGTAATCGCGACGATACGCGGCTGACCACCCGCGCTGCCGGCTGCTTCAGGGGCGGCAGCTTCTTGTGCAACATGGACCTGCGCGTCCTTGTTGGCGCGTTGCAGGAAGCCATCGACATCCTGCAAGGCGTGAGACGGAGAATCCTGAAACAGACGCTTGCCGACAAAACGGCTCAGGTCCACAGGTCCGGTGTTGACGACCAGCACCAGATCGGCGGCCTCGATGTCCTGGGCCGACAGTTGGCGATCCGGCTTGTTGGGGTCGATGATCTCGACGCTGGTTTCCCAGCCCTGACGCATCGCCGCCGCTTCGAGCAATCGTGCACTGAGTACGCTGCTGACCTTGCCGTTCGGGCAGGCCGTTACTATGGCTAACTTCATGACGATCCTCTCTTATTGTTCTGTCAGGTTGCGCACGGAGACGCCGCCTTCGAGCCGCTTGAGTTGTGCGGTGTCGGTGATGCCGAAACCGATCTGGGTAACGGCCATGGCAGCGATCGCCGTGGCGGTGCGCAGTGTCGTGTGAGGCCCATCGCCACTGATCAGGCCATGAACCATGCCCGCCAGCAGTGAATCGCCCGCACCGACCGTACTGGCGACAGTGACCTTGGGCGGCAGCGAGTGCAGCGCCAGATTCGGGCTGAACCAGTGCACACCTTCGGAGCCCTGGGAAATCACCACGTGCTCGATGCCTTGAGTGTGCAGACGCGCTGCCACTTCGGCCTGAGCGGCGATGGAAATGATCGGCGCGTCCAGCGCGTCGGCCAGTTCTTCCGTGTTGGGTTTGATCAGCCAAGGGCCCGCCGCCAGACCTGCGCGCAGAGCAAGACCGCTGCTGTCCAGCGCGACTTTAAGGCCGAGGTCCTTGAGCATCACCAACAGTTTTTGCAGCCACTCAGGCGTCACGCCACGCGGCAGACTGCCTGCAACGACCACCACATCAAAGTCCGAAGCAATCTGCTGCACGCGAGCGAACAGTGCCTGCTGCGCTTCTTCGCTGACCTGAGGGCCGGGGCCGTTGAGGTCGGTGATACGACCGCTGCCTTCGGCAAGCTTGATATTGCTGCGGGTTTCGCCGGGCACGCGCACGAACTCGTCGACGAAGCCACGACGCTCGAACAGCGCCTCGAACGCCTGCTGGTTATCGACGCCCAGAAAACCGGCGACGGTCAGGTCATGCCCGAGGTCCGCCAGTACCTGCGCCACGTTCAGGCCCTTGCCTGCGGCGTGGGTCAGCATCGCATTGCTGCGATTGACCTGGCCCAGTTCGATCTGCCCCAGTTGCACCGTCAAATCGAGCGCCGGGTTCATGGTCAGGGTAAGAATCTTCGCCATTACAAGGCCTCCACGAGCGCACGGACTTCAGCGGCGCTGCCCACTGTGAGCGCATTTTGCGCCAGTTGCCGAGCGCTGCTCAGCGTCAGTTCACGAACACAGGCTTTGACCTCACCAATACTGCGCGCTGAAACGCTCAACTCGTCAACGCCAAGGCCGACCAGTACCGGCACTGCCAGCGGATCTGCCGCGAGCTCACCGCAGACGCCCACCCACTTGCCGTTGGCATGCGCGGCGCGCACGGTCATGTCGATCAGTTGCAGCACCGAGGGGTGCAGACCGTCAGCCTGGGCCAACAGGGTCGGATGACCACGGTCGATGGCCATGGTGTATTGAGTCAGGTCGTTGGTGCCGATACTGAAGAAATCGACTTCTCTGGCCAGTACCGGCGCGATCAGCGCGGCGGACGGCACTTCGATCATGATCCCCAGTTGCAGGTCGCTGACCGGAATTTCTTCGCGCAGACGCTGGGTCATGTCCCGCGCCTGACGCCATTCTTCAACGGTGCCGACCATCGGAAACATGATGCGTAGCGGCCCGCTGTTGGCGGCTCGCAGCAAGGCACGAAGCTGGCTTTCCATGACGTCCGGACGCTGCAGGGTCAGACGGATGCCTCGCACGCCGAGGAACGGGTTTTCTTCCTTGTCGATGGGCCAGTACGGCAACGGCTTGTCACCGCCGACATCCAGCGTGCGCACCACCAGCGGACGTCCGCCCAGGTCTTCGAGCACGCGGCGGTATTCGGCTTCCTGTGTGGCTTCGTCCGGCGCTTGCGAGTGCGCCATGAACAGCAATTCGGTGCGCAGCAGGCCGACGCCTTCCGCGCCCTGCTCCACCGCAGCCGGTGTGCCGGTGCTGTCGCCGATGTTGGCGAACACTTCAACCGCGTGACCATCGCGAGTCACCGCAGGCTCCATGCGCAGCGCAGCGGCTTCCTTGAGGCGCTGCTCGCGGGCATCACGGTCCTGAATCGCACGCTGCATGGTGGCTTCGTCCGGCGCGACCGTCAGACGGCCGCGCTGGCAGTCCAGCAGCAATGCCGTACCCGGCTTGAGCAGCAGCACCTCTTCGCCCGCACCGACCAGCGCGGGAATACCCAGCGCACGGGCAACGATGGCACTGTGCGCAGTCGCGCCGCCGCGTGCGGTCAGAATGCCCGCGACTTGCGCCGGGTCCAGACGCGCCACGTCAGACGGGCCGACTTCGTCCATCACCAGAATGTAAGGTTCGTCCGGCGCGGCAATGGTTTCGACGCCACAGATCTGTGCCAGCACGCGACGACCGACATCGCGCAGGTCCGCCGCACGTTCGGCCAACAACGCATCCTGCAATTGTTCCTGCTGAACGGCAGCCGCTTCGATCACGCTCGCCCAAGCAGCAGCGGCGCTTTCGTCCTTGTTCAGACGCAGTTCGACTTCGCTGGTCAGCTCCGGATCATCCAGCATCTCCTGGTGGGTGATGAAGATTTCGCGGATAGCCTTGGATTTGCTGCGCTGGATCAGGTTTTCGATGTCGCGGCGTACTTCGGCCAGCGCTTTATGCAAGCGCTCGCGCTCAGCGGCGACTGATTCGCCTTGCTGCGGGTATTCGAAAGCCCGCAACACTTGAACGTGCGCCGGGCCCATTGCGATGCCGGGCGAGGCAGGAACAGCCTGCAGCACGCTGCCTGCGGCCGGTGCATTGACGGGCTTGGCAACGACGGCGGCGGCTACGGGCGCCGCCTGGGTTTCGGATACGACCGGAAGCGGCTCGACCTCTTCACCCAGGCCCTGCTCCACGGCAGCGAGCAGCGCAGGCAGCGCGTCGGAAGCGATGGTCGGCTCAGCGATGAATTCCAGCGTCTGACCACGGCGTGCGCCCAGGCTGAGCAACTTGCTCAAGCTCTTGGCCGACACGGCGGTGTCGCCGGTTTCCACGATGCGCACACGAATCTCGCCGTCGAACTCCTTGGCCAGTTGCGCGAGGATCTTCGCCGGACGCGCATGCAAACCATGGGCGTTGGCCAGCTTGATCTGTTCGGTTGGCCACTCGGCAGGCAATTCGCCGCCCAGGGCTTGCAACACCACACGACTGTTGGTGGCATGGCCCAATTCGTGGCCGCGACCTTCGATCAACAAAAGGCACAAGCGCTCAAGCAAGGCCTGGTGGGCCTCACCGAGACTCGCCAGACAGAACAGGCCTGTCAGCGGCTGGCCCAGATAGCGAATCGGTTTGTCGGGAGTAACGAATGCAAGTCCAGGACGCTTGACGGTCTGCTCGCTGTGCAGCCACCACAGGCCATCGCCCAGCGACAGGGCTTCGACCTGCTGCAGCACGGCGGCAAAACCGTTACTCACACAATCGGCCTTGCGCAGCAGGCGGGCACCGCGCCAGACCAGTTCTTCGAAATCGTCAGCCGAGACGCCCAGGCTGATCATTTGGGCGTCGAGCGCCAGTTCCTGAGGTGCGCCTTGCAGCAGTTTGAGCAGGTCTTCGGGCGTTTTGGCCTCACGCAGGGCCTGGCCGAGGTCTTCCTCGCCCAATGCGCGGGTCAGCAGTTGCAGCAGGCGCAAATGCTCGTCGGACTTGGCCGCGATACCGATGGCCAGATAGACCATCTGGCCGTCGCCCCAGTCCACCCCTTCGGGGAACTGCATCAGGCGTACGCCAGTGGTCGAGACAAGGTCGCGGGTTTCAGGGGTGCCGTGCGGGATGGCGATGCCCTGACCGAGAAATGTCGAACCTTGCTGTTCGCGGTTCATCAACCCGGTGAGATAGCCTTCTGCAACCAGACCATCAGCGACCAGGTGGTCGGCAATCAATTCAAGTGCGGCATTTTTATCCACAGCCGACTGGGCCATGGATATTTGCTCCAGAGTGAGTTCGAGCATTGCCTTGACTCCTGTGCAGCGCCAAGGCGCCACCTGATTCTTGTTTTAATGACGATCTACGGGATCGACAGCTTGGGGGGATGAAGTGCTATCCATCGGACATCGCTTTCATCTCGATTGCAGCAGACAATGCGACTGCTGAAACGTTTAATCTACAATTGCCCGGCACGTTACTCGATTCTGTGGATTCATTGAAGCCCAGTCGGTCTGATCCTGTAGGAGAAGTCCCAAAATACTTGCAGTAGTTGGGGTTGTGCCACGGTCTCGTGTAAAGATGACCGTCATACAAAAGTTTTTTCGACTGTCGTAAGCCACGCCAATAACAAAAGGAAATTTGCGGTGAAACTGAGCGATATTGCGCGTCTGGCAGGTGTTTCCGTCACCACGGCCAGTTACGTGATCAACGGCAAGGCTGAACAACAGCGCATCAGCCCCGCCACGGTCGAGCGAGTGCGGGCCGTGGTCGAAGAACATGACTTCCGGCCCAACCCTCAGGCGGCAGGCCTGCGCAGTCGGCACAGCAAGACGCTGGGCTTTATCCTGCCGGACCTGGAAAACCCCAGTTACGCACGCATTGCCAAGCTGCTTGAGCAAGGCGCCCGGGCGTTGGGCTATCAGTTGCTGATCGCCAGTTCCGATGATGATCCCGTCAGCGAGCTGCAATTGCTGCAAGTGTTTCGCGCACGCCGCTGCGATGCGTTGCTGGTCGCCAGTTGCCTGCCGCCCAGTGATGACAGCTATCGCGAACTGCAGCTCAAAGGCCTGCCGATCATCGCCATCGACCGGGAGATGAACCCGGAGTTTTTCTGCTCGGTGGTCAGCGACGACCACGACGCCAGTCTGCAACTGACCCATAGCCTGCTGGAAACCAACCCACGGCATATCGCCCTGCTCGGTGCCCGTCCGGAACTGAGCATCAGTCGCGCCCGTGCGGCCGGTTTCGAACATGCCCTCAACGGTTTCGCCGGAACCACTATCGTGGAGCATGGCGAAGCCTTCAGCAGACAGTGCGGCCAACGTCTGATGACGGAACTGCTGCAGCGTCTCGGACATTTCCCTGATGCACTCATCACCACGTCGTATGTGCTGCTGCAGGGTGTGTTCGATGTTCTGCAAAGCCAGACGCTGAATTCGACTTCGCTGCATCTGGGGACCTTTGGTGACACCCAGTTGCTGGACTTCCTGCCGCTGCCGGTCAATGCCATGGCCCAGCAGCATCAGCAAATTGCCGAAACCGCCCTGCAACTTGCGCTGGCGGCCATCCAGAAAAACGAATATCAGCCCGGCGTGCATGCCATCGTGCGCACCTTCAAGCAACGCATTCACAAGGAATGAGTATGGCGCTGATCGACACCCACACCCACCTGGACTTCCCGGACTTCGATGCAGATCGCGCGCAGGTTCTGGACAGGTGTCGGTCGCTGGGCGTTCAGCGCATGGTGGTGCTCGGCGTCTATCAACGCAACTGGCAGCGACTGTGGGACCTGACCCTAAAAAATCCTGCGGTGTACGCAGCGTTCGGTCTGCACCCGGTCTACATCGATGAACACGTGCCCGAGCATCTGACGGAATTGAGTGACTGGCTGACGCGCCTCAAGGGTCATCCGCAACTCTGTGCAGTGGGCGAGATCGGCCTGGACTACTACGTCGAGGGTCTGGACAAGGCGCGACAGCAGCAGGTCTTCGAGGCGCAGCTGGAGCTCGCGGCGGAATTCGATCTACCTGCGTTGCTGCATGTGAGGCGCAGCCACGCCGACGTGATCGCGACACTCAAACGCCA
This sequence comes from Pseudomonas viridiflava, assembly GCF_900184295.1. NCBI lineage: Bacteria > Pseudomonadati > Pseudomonadota > Gammaproteobacteria > Pseudomonadales > Pseudomonadaceae > Pseudomonas > Pseudomonas viridiflava. The sequence goes on along the minus strand of NZ_LT855380.1, from coordinate 1,058,230 downwards.
CAAGCTCAAACGAAGCGGCATCATTCACGCTTTCGCGGGCAGTCGGGAAGAGGCGCGGGAATACATCAAACAGGGGTTCAAGCTGGGTCTCGGTGGCGCAGCAACCTGGCCGCAGGCGTTACGCATGCACCGGGTCATTGCCGAACTGCCGCTGGACAGCGTGGTGCTGGAAACAGACTCACCGGACATGGCGCCTGCCATGTACCCCAACCAGCGCAACAGTCCCGAGCACTTGCCCGATATCTGCAACGCGCTGGCGGCGTTGATGAACGTCAGCCCGGAGCAGTTGGCACAGACCAGTACGCGCAACGCGCATGACCTGTTCGGCTGGCCGCGTTAAGACAGGATCAGACCAGCAGCGTCCACAGTGCAAAGCCCGCATACCAGACGATGGCTGCACGGATCAGCAACTCCCAGAGCATGTCGAGACTGTTCACCCCTTCGGCACCCAGCACCGGCGACGGCACTTCACTGGCCGCGCATCCGATACGCGTGATCAGTTGCGCTGCGCTGATGTTCCAGTTGAGCAACTCGTGGAGCATCAGGCGGCTGACCGCCACGAAATTACCCACCAGAGCGAAGCTGGCCGCCAGCAGCCTGACCGGCACCCAGTCGAAGGCATGACGCAGTTGCGCGGCTCGCTCGACCAGCGCCGGCGTCGTACCGTGCTCGGCAGCCAGTGCCAGCAAGCGATAAGCCAACGCCGCCACCGGGCCCAACAGGAAATACCAGAAGATGACCGCGAAGAAGCTCTGATGCGCCTGCCAGAGCATGTAGCTCTGCACGCCCTGCAGCAGTTGCTGGCTGTCATCGGCCTGCACGCCCATGTCCCGTTCGGCGACATGCACGGCCGCCTGGGCGTCGCCGCGCCTGCAGGCATCACGAAACGGCCCCAACGCAGCAATCAGATCGCCGCGTCCCAGGCTGTAGATCAGCACCAGCAGGTGAATCGGCAGGGCCAGCCAGCCGTAGGCCACCGAGCCCACAATGGTCAGCACCAGTTGCAGCACGATAACCGGCAACAGCACCAACAGGGCCAGGATCAACCAGGGTCGCGACGCGGTCCGGGGGCCCGATTCAAGTCGCGCCAGCTGCTTCAGAAAAGGACCATCACGCTGCACGCGCTGACGCAGCGCAGAAAACTTCTCTACCAAAACGGCCAGCAGTAACACCAGAAAACTCATTGTTCGTCCCTCACTTCAATCCTGCAAAGCCGCTTGAAATCTGCCCCAGTCAAAACAGGGTCCCGGATCGGTCTTGCGTCCCGGCGCGATATCACTGTGGCCACAAATACGCCCAGGGGTGATGGCGGTATAGGCCCGCCGCAGCTGACGTGTCAGCTCGATCAACGCAGCGTACTGCGCATCGGTGAAGGGCTGATCATCGGTCCCTTCCAGCTCGATCCCGATGGAAAAATCATTGCAGCCTTCACGCCCCTGAAAACTGGACACACCTGCGTGCCAAGCCCGATCAAGGCAAGAGACGAACTGAATCACGTCGCCATCACGTTCAATCAGAAAATGCGCCGAAACCGTCAGATGGGCAATGCCTTCGAAGTAGGGATGCTCGGTGGTGTCCAACTGATTCTGAAAGAAGGCCTGGACCTTACCGGTCTTGAACTCGGCAGGTGGGAGGCTGATGTTGTGGATCACCAGCAACGAGATTTCGCCCTCGGGACGCGAATTGAAGTTGGGCGAGGGGCAGTGCTCAACACCCTGGCACCAGCCACTGGCGCAATCGAGCTGCATGAAAGCTCCTTGAGCAGACACATGAATGACGTCAAGTATGCCCGCGATGGAAATGGATGTGGGGATTGAACAGCAGCCTGTGCCGTAAGAAATGGCTGTTTGGCGTGAAGCGCAAAACCTACGGAGAGACACTGTGCCTGCACGGGGCAGACGCCGTCACAAGAATCAGGCGCCCTTCTTGAGTTTGCGCAGGTTGCTGATCACCGACTCCAGCGCCCGATCGAACAGCAGCGCGTCGTCCAGAACACGGACAGCGCCGCGACGGAACTCGACGGCCAGCCCCACCCGGGTCTTCTCCAGCACCTTCATGCCGGTGCGATTGACGAACACATAACGCCCGCTCGGCTCGACAATCGCGGTCAGTTTGCAGCGCAGCTTGTGCTCTTCGTCTTCCTGGATCTCGACCCAGCAACCGACGCGCAGCGTGTCCACCATGCGCAGGCCGGCATCATCCTCGGCCAATTGGACGGCAGGCTCTGCAAGGCCGGCTTCCTCGGGCGCGATGAGGACAATTTCTTCCATGACCTCCATCATGCTCGGCCCTTCGGAGACCGATCCGGACGGCGAGTCGGTCTGAACGTCAGCGTCCTGCAAGCGGGAAAAATGCTGGAACGCCTGAACATGCAGCGTTTCCAGCTGGCTGAAGAATTCGCTGGTGGCGAATGGATCGAACGCCGCACTGGTCAGCCCGTCACGCAACGCCTTGAGCAGGCCGGGCACCAGATCCAGCAGTTGCTGGCGTGCCTCGGGATCGTCGTGCAACTCGACGCTCCAGATCAGCTCATCCATGGTCGCCAGTCCGGCCTGCCATTCAGCCGAGCCGTCACCGTGCTTGAGGCAGGTCAGCAGCAGCACCTTGCTCCAGGCCTCCTGAAGCAGACGTACCACTGCTTCCGGCAGAGTCTTGCCCAGCAGGCGCTGATTCAGCTCCTGCTGCACACGCTGACGCGCCAGCTCCGCTCGTGCCCTCCCTTCCTCGGCATCGCGGGTGCGCTGCTCGAGCAGCTCGCTGCGGCGACGCTCATCGCTGGTAAACGCGAGAAAGTCAGCCAGCAATTCGGAGAAGATCGCCGTGTCATCGACGAAGTCGTTGAGCAGGCGCTGAACAATCTGTTCAACCCGCAGGTAGAGCGAATCGCGCTGATAATCGTCACGTCCACCCCAGCCGAGCGCCGCAGTGGCAATCTCGTTGAGCAGACGACGGGCAGGATGGCTGCCACGACTGAAGAAACTCTTGTCGAGCACTGCCACCTTGAGCATCGGAATCTGCAGACGTCCGATCAGCGCACGCAGGGACGGCGGCAGGTTGCGATCATCGAGGATGAATTCGAACAGCATGGCGATCAGGTTGATCACATCCTCATCGCCCGAGCCCACGCTGCGGGATTTGCCGCTTCTGACACTGACACGCGTCAGTAACTGCTCCAACTGGTTACGCAGATCGAACTCATCGGTGGTTTCCTGGGACGGCACGTACTGCTGCAAATGAGAAAGCAGGCGCAGCAGGTCCTTGCTGGAGATCGGCCTTACCTCGTCATCGTCGAGCTTGTGACGTGGCGCCAGGCTGCCGCGAACCTGCAGCAGCAATTCTTGCAAGGCCGAAAAGACTTCCTGCACGCCCTTGTCGAGCTTGTCGGCGGCCTGTGCCAGAGCGGGATCGGACAACTCCGAGGCTACCGACCTTGCTGCCGGGCGATCCGAAGAGCGACGCGCAGGCAGGGCTTTCATGTCCGGCAGGATACCCGTGGCGATCAGCAACTGGTTGGCCTCGCCGTACAGGTGGTCCGTGTTGCTCAGCACGTAGCGCTCGAACAGCTTGAGGATGATCAGCTTGACCTTGATCTCGACCCCCAGATTGCGCGCAGCCTCAAGAAAGAGACGGCACAGAACCGCCGGGCCAAGCGGATTGGTTTCATCGGTAACCGGCTGAGTCAACAACGCATTGAGACGTGCCGTGAGCTGACCGAGGGCGAGACTGTCGCGACTCATGACCTTGGCGACCATGGCATCCACCGCTACGGTCTTTTCCAGGTCGTCGTTCTGAACCAGCGCCAGCTTGTCGAAAGAAACTGCAGCAGGAAGAACGGGCTCGGTGATCCGATATTGACCAAGAGACAGGAAGGACTCGTAAAACTTGTCGAGAAAGCCGCGTTCTATGCTTTTGCGCTTGAGACGGAGGTCGCGCATCGCTTCGAAAAAGATGCTCTGTTCGGTGTTGCTCCTGGCGCGGTCGGCCATCTCGAAAAGTGTGTCGTCAGCATTGTCGAACAGCGCCTGCAACGCTTCCTTGAGCTGCTGTGCGGCCTTGTCACGCACTTGCAGCAACACCACAGGCAACCGAGCCAGAGGTGCATTCGCCCCCAGCGCAGATGACATTTTGCTCAACGGCACTACTTTCTCGTCGTTCGGCATTACACCCTCTACAGGAAACGACCTGAACCTCGAACAGACCTTGATCTGGAAAAAGATTCCGATGGTCAAGCGCCACGTCAAAGCTCTGACGTCAAATACTGGTCGGATTATGTTTCAAACCTGTATCCAACGCCAGCAGTCTCTTTTGCCCACGAAAGGGCGAAGCACCTGAACCGCTATGCGTGGGTAGACCGCGTGTTTTGCGTTACATCGCAAAGCTTTTTACAAAACCGACCAACAGCATGTCTCGACAGGCAGACATCGCGCCTGGCACGGGTGGGTTACACGAGAGCCGTGGCTTATACTCGTTCGACTTTGTGAGTGGAGCCCGCTATGCCGAATTTACGCCTTGCCGCCCTGACCGCTGAAATCGAAGCCAATGTGCGTCGCGCATTGCTTGAGGACGTCGGCAGCGGCGACATCACCGCCCAACTGATCCCGGCAGAGCGACTGGCCAAGGCCACGATCATCTCGCGCGATGCTGCCGTGATTGCCGGGACTGCCTGGGTCGATGCCGTTTTCCGTCAACTGGACCCTCGCGTGGCCGTGCATTGGCAGGTGAGCGACGGCGACCGCGTCAGCCCCGATCAGGCGCTGTTTCATCTGGAAGGCCCGGCCCGCTCGCTGCTGACCGGCGAGCGCAGTGCGCTCAACTTTCTGCAACTGCTGTCAGGCGTCGCCACCCGGGCGCAGTACTTTGCCGACATGGTGTCGGGCACTCAGGTCAAGCTGCTCGATACACGCAAGACCCTGCCCGGCCTGCGTCTGGCGCAGAAATATGCAGTCACCTGTGGCGGCTGCCACAACCACCGCATCGGTCTGTACGATGCGTTCCTGATCAAAGAAAACCACATCGCAGCCTGTGGCGGCATCGCCCAGTCCATTGAAGCGGCCCACAAAATTGCCCCCGGCAAGCCGGTGGAAGTCGAGGTGGAAAGCCTGGCAGAACTCAGGCAGGCACTGGATGCCGGAGCGGACATCATCATGCTCGACGAACTGAGTCTGGAGGACATGCGCGAAGCAGTCCGGCTGAACGCTGGCCGCGCCAAACTCGAAGCCAGCGGCGGTATCAACGACGACACCCTGCGGGTCATTGCCGAGACTGGCGTGGACTACATTTCCATCGGTGCGATGACCAAGGATGTAAAAGCCGTAGACCTGTCCATGCGCCTGAGCATCTGACAGCCTGCGCTGACGACTTCTCATCACTCATCAGGCCGGAAGGAGCAAACGCCTTGGAAGACTGGTATGTCATGAACGCGGGCAAGCAACTCGGCCCGCTGGATTCAGCGGCCGCACGACTCATCGCTCGCGAATCGCCCGGCGCCTGGTGCTGGAAACCAGGCATGGCGGACTGGAAGCCCATCTATCAGGTCGCCGAAGTACGCGCCATGAAGAAGGATGGTGTCACGCCGTTCCCCGCCCCGACACCGGACATGATCCAGCCAAAGCCTTCGGCGCTGCCTGCACAGGCAACGCCCTCCAGCGTCTCGGCACCGTCACAGGGTGGAGCGCCGCTGAAGCGTCCGTCCTTCACCCCCGATCCGAATGCCTCGGGCGGTTACGGCTCGGGGAGCGCAACCGATGGCGTGGACTTCAAGCTGTACGGCACGGAAACCCAGTTCGTCGAACTGGAACTCGATCGCGGGGAAAGCGCTGTCGCCGAGGCCGGAGCACTGATGTACAAGACCTGCGACGTGCAGATGGAAACCATCTTTGGCGACGGCAGCAACCAGTCATCGGGACTGCTGGGGTCGCTGTTTGGCGCAGGCAAACGCATGCTGACCGGCGAAAGCCTGTTCACCACGGTCTTCTCGCAACAAGGCTCCGGCAAGGGCCGCGTCGCGTTCGCCGCGCCCTACCCCGGCACCATTCTGCCGCTGAACCTAGGCGACTTCGGAGGCAAGCTGATTTGCCAGAAAGACAGCTTTCTGGCCGGTGCCAAGGGCGTCTCCATCGGCATCCAGTTCCAGAAGAAAATCCTCACCGGCCTGTTTGGCGGCGAAGGTTTTGTGCTGCAAAAGCTTGAAGGCGACGGCTGGGTTTTCGTGCACATGGGTGGCACCGTGCGCAAGATCGAACTGGCGGCCGGCGAAGGACTGGATGTGGACACCGGCTGCCTGGCGGCCATGACCAAGACGGTCGATTACGACATCCGCATGGTGGGCGGCGGCATCAAGTCGATGCTGTTCGGCGGCGAAGGCATGTTCTTCGCCAGACTCACCGGACCCGGCACCGTGTGGCTGCAAAGCCTGCCATTCTCGCGTCTGGCCGGGCGCATGCTGGCAGCCGGCCCTGCAGGCGTGGGCAGAAGCGAACGATAACCTCGAACATGTCACCCGGGGCGCATAGGCGCCCTCATCGCCAAGGAAGAAACATGCTTATCTCTCAAGGTCAACGCATCCCTCTTTCCACACTGATTCAAGGCACCGACCTCACGCTGTCCATCGCGATCAAGTCGGCGCATGTCATCGACTACGTGTGTTTCGGGGTCGATACCAACGGCAAGCTGTCGGATGACCGCTACATGATTTTCTTCAATCAACCCGCCAGCCCCTGCAACAGCGTCAGGCAGGTGAATGGCGGCGACTTCCAGCTCGCACTGTCCAGCCTGCCCGCTTCCATCGACCGTCTGGTGTTTACCGCCTCCATCGATGGCGCTGGTGCCATGAGCGACATTCAGGCCAGTCAGTTCAGCATCAGGGAAAACGGCACCGAGGTCGCCCGCTGCGAATTCTCCGGTGCGACCTTTGCTGCCGAGAAGGCGATCATGGTTGCGGACATCTACCGCAAGAACGGCGAATGGCGCATCGCCTCGAACCTGCAGGGATACAACGCCGGGCTCGACGCGCTGGTGGTGCATTTCGGAGGCGAGGTTGCTGAAGCACCAGCACCAGCACCTGCACCGGCCCCCGCAGCACCCGCGAAAATTTCTCTGGAGAAGAAGATCGCCGCCGCGGCACCTCAACTGGTGAGCCTTGCCAAGAAAGCGCAGGTCAGCCTGGAAAAAGCCAACCTGACCGACACCAGGGCGCGAGTCGGCCTGGTGCTGGATGTATCGGGCTCCATGAACCCTCAATACACCCGTGGCCACGTTCAGGAAGTGGTAGACCGGTTGATCCCGCTCGCCGTGCACTTCGATGACGACGGCGCGCTGGACTGCTGGGCGTTCGGTGCCAAACCCCAGCAGCTGTCGGCCGTCACGCTGGCCAACTTCAAGGACTTCATCAAGACCGATCACGGCGGTTGGAAGAATTGGGAACTGGGCGCTCGCGTCAACGATGAGCCCAAGGCAATGCGCAAGGTCATCGACTACTACAAGCAGTCGGGTGACAAGACACCTATCTATATTCTGTTCATCAGTGACGGTGGCGTGCATCAGGATCGCGAGATCAGCAAACTGATGGTCGAAGCCGCCAGACTGCCGATCTTCTGGCAGTTCGTGGGCCTTGGCGGACGCGGCTACGGGATTCTGGAGAAGCTGGACGACATGGACGGTCGAGTGGTCGACAACTGCAACTTCTTCGCCCTGGACCGACTGGACGAAGTGCCGGAAGAAAAGCTGTACGACTTGCTGATGGAAGAATTCCCGGACTGGCTCAAGGCAGCCAAGGGCGCGGGGATTCTGTAACACCTGACAGCGCGCCAATAAAAAACCCCCGCCATCGCTGGCGGGGGTTTTTATTGGGCGCGATGTTCGGGTTTAGCCGATCGACACACCGTGTGCTTCTGCGAGCGACTTGAGACCGCCTGCGAAGCCTTGGCCGATGGCCTTGAACTTGAACTCATCACCATTGCGATACAGCTCGCCGAAGATCATCGCCGTTTCGGTCGATGCGTCCTCCGACAGGTCGTAACGAGCGATTTCCTTACCGTCGGCCTTGTTCAGAACGCGGATGTAAGCGTTCTGGACCTGACCGAAATTCTGCTTGCGCTCGTCAGCCGAGTGGATGGTCACGGCGAACACCAGCTTCTTCACAGTGGCAGCCAGGCCAGTCAGTTTGACTACAGCAGACTCGTCGTCGCCTTCGCCAGCGCCGGAGCGGTTGTCGCCCAGGTGCTCGACAGAACCGTCGGCCGACTTCTTGTTGTTGTAGAAAATGAAGCCGCTTTCGTCCAGAACCTTACCGTTTTCACCGACGATGAAAATGGAAGCGTCCAGGTCAAACTCGGTACCGTCGGTAACACGCGGATCCCAGCCCAGGCCCACGGTCACTTCTGTCAGACCAGGAGCTTCCTTGGACAGGGAAACGTTACCGCCTTTACTCAGACTTACAGCCATGTTCTTGATCCTTTTCTAAAAGAATGGAGGGACGAATCAGAAGTTCATGCCATACGAGTTGGCGACGGCCTTGAGGCCACCTGCGTAGCCTTGGCCAATCGCACGGAATTTCCATTCGCCAGCGTTGCGGTAGAGTTCGGCGAAAACCATTGCCGTCTCGGTCGACGCATCTTCAGCCAGGTCGTAGCGAACGACTTCGGCAGAGCTCTTTTCATTCACAACGCGGATGAACGAACCGCCTACCTGACCGAAGTTCTGCTTGCGAGCATCGGCTTCATGAATGGTCACGACAAACACGATTTTGTCGACATCGGCAGGTACACGTGACAGATCGACCTTGACCACTTCGTCATCGCCGTCGCCAGCGCCAGTGCGGTTGTCACCGGTATGCTCGACCGAACCGTCGGCGCTTTTGAGCTGGTTGTAGAAAATGAAGTCAGCTTCACTGCGGACCTTGCCATTGGCGCCCAACAGGAATGCGCTGGCGTCCAGGTCAAAGTCCTGGCCGTCAGTGGCACGCGGATCCCAGCCCAGACCGATGAGGACATTGGTCAGCGTAGGGTCGGTTTTCGACAGCGAAAGGTTGCCACCTTTTTGCAGAGTCAAAGCCATGATTCGGTTATCTCCTATATCCAGTGTTTTTACGCTTTTTCTTCAGCCGGCTCTTCTTTACCCGGGAACAGCAGGCTGGCGACAATACCGATGACCAGAACAACCACGACAACCAACAGGCTGGCGTTGGCACTGATCTCGTAACCGTGATGGAAAATGTGGTTGGTTGCGTTCAGACCCAGCTTCAGGGCGATGAAGAACAACAGTGCGATAACTGCTTTCTCCAGGTGCACCAGGTAGCGCTTGAGGGCTTCCAGTACGAAGTACAGGGTACGCAGACCCAGGATCGCGAACAGCATCGCCGAGAACACGATCAGAGGCTCACGGCTGACGGCGATGATGGCCGGCACGGAGTCGAACGCGAACAGTACGTCGGAGATTTCAGCCACGACCAGACACAGGAACAGCGGCGTTGCGAACAGGGCACCCTTGGCAGCCAGGGTAATACCAGCGTTCTCAGGCTTCTTGACCTCTTCCTCCAGCACCGAGCGGCGAACGAAGAAGTTACTGCCGTGCAGCTTTGGCCATACCGGGAACAGCTTCTTGGCGAAGCGGTAAGCCATGTGCTGGGAGTAGTCGATTTCTTCGTCATCGTCATCACCGGCACGCAGCATCATGATGGCGGTCCAGGCAACGATAATCGCGAACACCACTTCGACCCAAGGACCCAGCGCCAGCAGGCCGGTACCGATGGCGACGAAGATGCCGCGGAAGACGATGGCACCGATGATGCCCCAGTACAGAACACGGTGGCGCAGGCCGTCCGGAATCTTGAACCAGGTGAACAGGGCCATGAACACGAACAGGTTGTCGACGCTCAGTACTTTTTCCAGCGCGTAACCGGTGACGAACAGCGTGGCGACTTCAGAGCCGTGCTGAACATATAGAAAACCGGCAAACGCCAGCGAAATGGCAACCCAGAAAACCGACCAGGCAGAGGCCTGAGCAAGTGTGATCGGCTTGTTCCCGCGGTGGGAAAACATGTCGATGGCCATGGCCGTAATGGCCAGACCAATGAACACGGCCATCGTGAGTGGAGGGAAGCCTAGAGAGGTGCTTTCCATTTAACTGCGTTCCTTAGGGTAAAAAATTACAGGTCGAAATCGGACGGGTTCAGGCCAAGCTCACGACAGATCGTGCGGCAGACTTCCCGCTCTTTCTCGTCGAAGCTGCCATCTGCACCACCGATGGCACAGCAGACACGCACCAGCAGACGGGCGGCATCTTCTTTCTTCTTGATCTTGCCGATGGTTTTCAACGCTTCGGCGCGACCGATTTCAAAGTCGAATTCGAACTTGGAGCACGCTTCCTGAAAACCCTGGATAACGTCCTTCATGTCGAAAACTTTCAGTTCCTGAGAGTTCTGAATGAAACCCGCCATCTTCTGCTTTTCGCTGGAACTGATATCGCCATCGGCGGCAGATACCAGAGCGCAACCGGAAACCACGGCATCCATGAATTCACGGTTCTTGAATTTCGAGACTTCGGTGGCCAGTTTGTCACGAGCCGCTGTTGCGTTTGTTTTCAACCAGTCCAGCATGTCCATCTCCTGTGAAGCGGCACGGCCAGCTTCAGAAATATCAGAATGTTGTTTACTTGGAACCGGCAGCCCAGCGCATGCCCCAGCCGTAGGCCTTGTCCATGTTGCTGTGACCGTTGTGGAAATCCACACGACGCGTCACCTTGACGGCACCGTTGTCATTTTCCAGCAAGGCGATCGCACACATGCCCTGACGACCACCTTCTTCATTGAGGCGGACCTCGATGGGCGGCTGGCCCGGGGCGTGGATAGTGACAACTCCGTCGGTCTCTTTCCAGTTTGGCGCGCCTTCATAGATGAACGCGTAAACCAGAATCCGGCGAATCTTGCTCCAGTGAGCGCCGTTGATGTGCAACCACTCGCCATCGCTGACAGAGCCGGTGCGGTCGTCACCCATCAACTTGATGAAGGGCTCGGTGTTGAGCGAACCAAATGAATTGCCCAGCGCCTGAACGGCACCTTTGAGGCCGTCCTGCAATTCGAACAGGCAGCCTACATCAAGGTCGATGGCATTGCTCTTCTTCATCGAGAAGAAGCCGCTGCTCTTGGCCTCGCTGCGACGGTTCCAGTTCAGGTTGACGCGGATCTCGCCAAACCCGGCACTGGTCTTTTCCAGACTGACCGAGGCGCGCGTCTTGTCCAGCGTGATCTTGCTCAGGCTCACCGTCGACTTGACCGGCGGCGGCGCTGCAGGTGCAGGTGCAGGTGCAGGTGCAGGTGCAGGTGCAGGCTGATCCTGAGGGGCTGCGACTTCAACACCAAAGTTTTTTGCCAGCGGCTCAAGACCGCCTGCAAAACCCTGCGCCACACAGCGGAATTTCCAGGCCCCCTGCCGCAGGTAGAACTCGCCCAGAATCAGCGCGGTTTCTTTCATGCCACTGGTGGGAATGTCGGCTTCGATACCGCCGGTGATGGTCAACGCCAGACGCGAAACGCTGTCGAAGCTGGCCTTGTTTTCATAAATGGTCGCGGTCAGAGCGACTTTCTCGATGACCGCGTCCAGACGGCTGGGGTCAAGGGTGAAAACGGCGCGACCCGCCGACGTTTCCGTCAACTGGACCGCGCCACCGTTCACGCTTTTCTGGCCGTAGAAGCACATGTCCTGATCGCCACGGACCTTGCCTGAGCTGGTCAGCAGGAACGCAGACACATCAATGTCCGCGCCCGCCAGAGGGGAGTAGCTGACATCCACCGTCAGGGGGCCGGCAGCTACCGGCGCATTGGCGCCTGGGACAAGTTGGGTCATGCGCGTACGGCTCCGATGGCCAAGTCGACCAGGTCATCAGCGGTACGGCCGTTGGTGGCCTGACCCACGGCAGTGAAGTCCCAGCCGCTCGGCGTACGCGACAGGTAAGACATCACGACGCCTGTGTGCTGACCCTTTTCGGACAGGTCGAAGCGGCCCAGCTCGTTGCGAGTGCCCAGATCGACAATACGGCAGTAAGCGTTGGCGACTTTCTCGAAGTTCTGTCCAGTGAAGGAGTTGACCGTGAAGACCAGATATTTCACGGTGGCGGGCAGCTTCTCCAGATCGACACTGATGGTTTCGTCATCGCCCGCGCCTTCACCGGTGCGGTTGTCGCCGGAGTGCTGAATGGCACCATCACGTGATTGCAACTGACGGAACCAGACCAGATCCAGTGGCTTCTTGTCAGCGTCGAGCATGATGCAGGAAGCGTCCAGATCGATGTCGCCACCGCCGCCGCCCAATAGCTTGCCGAAGAATCCACTGGCCTTTTCCGGGTCCCATCCCAGGCCCATGCTGACTTTCTTGAGGCCTGTACCAGCGGTTTTCTCAAGTGAGATCGTCTGGTTTTTCGCCAAAGTGAGTGCCATTTTTCGCTCCATGTGAACTACGGAAGTCGGATAAAAGTGTTACAGCCTTACCGTGTTGGCCCATCTTTGCCATCGGGATTGTGTAACTTGGCGTTAATGGGACCTTTGTAACGCCCTTTTCGCCAGGTCGGATGGAAGTGACGCCAGTGTGCATCCTGCGCTGCGGCGAGCAATTCGTGATCACCTCGCGTATCGCCCCAGGCACGCAGGCGGAATTTGTTGAGCGGTCCGTAAACACTTTCAAGTCGCGCAACCTTGGAGTCGCAACGGCAATTGCTGCCTTCGATCAAACCGGTCAGTTTGCCGTCGATCACTTCAAGATTGGTTCCGATCAGCTCGACTTTCAGCCGATCGGCGAACGGCTGCAGGACCATAGCAGGCGAAGCTGAACAAAGCGTGACAATGGCGCCCTTCTCCAGCTCGGCCGCAATAGACTCCAACGCGGCCGGACGCATCAGGCGTTTCCAGTAGAGTTCGCAGAACGCCTCGGCTTTCTGCTGGAGCCACTGCGCTTCGACGCCGGTCAGGAACGCCTTGATCAGACGGCCCTTGAGCTCGTCGCGCGTCACGCGTTTGGTCAGGTAACCGATGCTGGGCAATACCAGTCTGGCCATGCGCACGGAAAAGGCGCGCTGTCCAAAGGCGAATTTGAGAAAAGGAACGAAGCTGTCGTGTCGGGTAATGGTCCCGTCAAAGTCGAACACCGCCAGCAGGCGCTGTTCCACTTCGATTTCAAGGTCAGGTTCTATCATCTAGCTAACTGCCTCAGCGAGTCGAATGCTGGCATCCATGATCGAAGCGGGTGCGGGTAACACTCCATGCCATTTGGCGCGCTCCATGATGTGGGTTGCCCATTTGTAATGGGTCGCCGGTTCACACATCGCGTCGTTGTACTTGAACACAGCCGGCGCGACAGAGTTCAAAATCATCCGGGCCGAATTCATGTCTTCCAGGCTGACGCGAAGTGCATTCTGAATGATATTGACCTGCGATGGGTGAATTGCGGTCTTGCCGACCAGACCATTGGCAATATCCAGGGTCAATTCCTGCTGCAGGATGTCGGGCGTGGCCAGTTGTTCGAACACGGGAGCGGTAAGCGCGAACCCTTGCGACCCCATCACACCGGCCAACATTGGAATGACATACCCCATCGGCGTTCCGTACAGGGTCATCGCGGGGTTGCGGCGCAGCCCCAGGCAACCCATCAGGTCGTTACCACCAATGCGCAAGGCAATGATCCGCTCGTCCAGATTGGCTTTCAAGGCCTGCCCCAGTTCGACCATTGCCGTCGGATTGAACACGTCCGGCGTCTCCAGGGTCGGCATCAGCGCCAGCGCCGGATTGGTCACGGCCTGCTCCCAACTGCTCAGGGTTTTCAGCGAAAGCTTGGGCACGACGAAGCCGTCCACATGAGCCATCAGCGGCCAGTCATTGAGGATGCGCGCCATCGCTGCGTCGCGCGGACGGACGAACAGCAACGGACCGTTGGCCGGACGGCCGCCGCGATCCTGGATGCGGGTCAGTACCTGACGAAGGTTGAGCAGCGCCGTCTCGATGTCGATCAGTGCAACGGCGTCCTCCAGGCAAACGACCAGCGAGCGCAGCTCGGGCAGCTTTTCAGCGAACACCACATCCAGAATATCGTCGCGGGTGGCGGGCATGTACAACGTGGCCCCCAGTGCATAAGGCGAGAATAAGGCCATTAGCTCAGACTCCGGATGATGGTTACCGCCCTGTAGGGCCCAAGGGCACTGCCGACCTGCTCGACAGGGATGCCCGCTTTCTCGGTCAGGTGCATGAGCAACTGCACGTCGCTGTCGGAGGTGTCGCGGACCAGCACGTGGTCCGGCACACGGCGCATGACCGCACGCGTTGCTTCGGCAATGCCCGGTTTCACGCGGTTCAGGTTGCTGATTTCGAAACGCTCGGCCAGACGCTGGACGACCTCGGACGCAGCCGATTTGAGCTCAAGCTGCTGCTCGGGCGTCCATGGTGTCACCGTGACAGTAGAACCCTGGCCCCGCCGATGGTTCTCGATATGTTCGATGAACGACCGGGTGACGTCATGAGCCTGCAACTGATCGTAGACCACGCAGCCATGCAGCCCACCTTTGGCAGGCCAGATCGAGCGCGACACCAGCCCGGAAACGGTCGCGCCCAGAATGCCGGACGGGATCACCCAGTCCTCACTGGACGCCGCCAGCCAGGCGCTGCCGCAAGGATCGGCCAGCACGACAAGGCGCGGCTGCTCAGGAAACCGGGCATCACCTGCCAGACTGCGTTTGATCTCGCCGGAAATCGCACCCTTGCCGGTCCAGCCGTCAACAAAGAAGATATTCTGAGCGCCATGGGCCTTGATGATGGCTTCGAGCGCCACGGTGTCGATACCGCGGTCGCGAATAATACTGATGCCGTAGTGGTGCGCTTCACGCCCCAAATCAATCAAGGCACGACGCAACAGCACGCCGAGCGGCAGACCAGCGCGCACGAACGACACCAGAACAATCTCGCCCCCCCGGCATTCAAGGTCCAGCGCCTGCGCCAGAGACTGAACGTCTGCGGCCATACGAGCGCCATTCTGCGCCAGCGTGCGCTCGAACAAGGCCTTGTGCGCTTCGCTCGGGGCGGCTTCTTCGCTGATCATTTCCGAGTAGTGTTTTTGCTGCGTCTGAATCAGACGCTCCTTTTCCTGCACATCCGTCGTCTGCATCTCGACGCGACGCAGCAGGAAATGCACATCGTTTTCCAGGTAACTGCCGCTCCCCACGGTATCCAGCCCGTGAACCGGATTACTCATGCGCAGCCCCGACAAACATCCTGGCCAACTGACTGCGGGCGGGCGTGGCCCACCAATGGCACTCATCCATGAAACCCAGGTCGGTAATGCTGTCGCCAAAACCCAGCACCGGGCGTTCGCCATTCACCGCCTTGTCGCGAAGCAGCCATTCCTGGACGGCGTAGCGCTTGGCAAGACCGTTGGGCAGAAACGCAAGATTGTTGCCGTTGCCATGCACGTGCATGTCGTCGAGCAAGCCGCGGGCCTGCACCTCAGCCAGCACTCGGGTCAGAATGCTGTCATCGTTTTCATTGTGCTTGGTGACCACGTAATGAAACAGCCGGGCCTCTTCCACGACCCAACCGCGCAGTGACACCCCCATGTCCTGACCGATGGCCAGTGTGGCGGCCGACAACTCATGTAGACGCGTCTGGTAGGCAGCGAGCGTCTGCTTCATTTGCTCGTGCCAGTCCTTGTCGACGCGCCCCATCACGTCGAGCATGACGCCACCGTGCGAGCAGATTGCTCCTGCGGTAAACGGCAGTTTGACCCGGCTGTACGCCTCGACGCTGCGCGCCGTCACCGGCACCACATCGGAGTGCGCCAGCAACCAGTGGGCAAACGACTTCTGCACGTTGGTCATGTAGCCGTTGGCATTACCGCTGATGTCGAGCGTGGCGACATGCTTTTCGATATCGGCAGGGGTTTTGCGAGCGGTCTGGAACAAGGTGTCGTCCAGATCGACGAAGATCAGCGGGCGGACATCATTCATCGCAGACAACCTCGGCATTCAACGCGTCAATCAACTCGGCAGGCACGGCCTGGCTCGGCGTTTCGGTGCAGATCAGTACCCGGTCGAACTGTCCGGGACGCACGTTGTAGAGAAAGTTGGGGATGCCCAGCCCGTAATTGTCGGAGAACGACAGCGCGTGATCGATGGCATGTCCCAGCGCAATCGGCGAACGGCTGGTCGAGCTGAAATGCACGTCGGCTCCGGCTTTTTCCAGACGCTCGGCCAACAGAAACGGTCGCCAGACGAACTCGCTGGTGCCCACCACCAGAACCCGTTCGCCCTTGGCAACCTGAATGTTCGGGGCCAGCGTGTCGTCCACCGACAGCACGCCCAATCGGCCCCAGTCATTGGCTGTTACCAGCGGCCAGTCGCCCATGGCGACGGTGCCGACTTCAGGCATCTCAGGCATGGGCGCGCTCAGGTCTTCATCGAACGAGTAGGAACCCTGCAACAGCGAGACCTGCTCAGCCACTGCGCCCATCGAGGTGCTGACCGCGCCTGCCGACCAATCGGTCAATACACAGGTCACGACGCGTTCGAGCTTGTCGAGCCCGGCATCGACCAGCGCACGGTGAAGGTTGATAAACGTCTTGCCGGTGGACGCCTCGTCATCGACCAGCACCAGCGAACGGGCATTGAGCATCATGTCGCGCAGCGCAGGGTCGGTCGGCAAATGGATCAGATGAGCACTGGCGTGGCTGTGCTCTTCCTCGAAGCGTGCAAACAGGTCGGTGCCTGTCGGGTGACGCGTGCTGACCAGATACAACGCATCCGCACGCGTGGCGCTGTAGGCACGATGCACACCGGCACCCAGACCGACAGCGGTTTCGGCCATGCCAATCACCAGCACCGGGCCGGGCAGATCGGCGGGGATCTTGTGCGCGAGGTCCTGAAAGCTTTTGAGCATCAGACTCGGGCGAACCGGTATGTGCCGCCCAAGCACTCGCGAAACGAACAGGAAGGCACGTTTGGGATTGCGGCGTTCAGCAAAGCCGAACAATGAGTCCGGGGCAATTGTGGACGCATTGACGCTCACGTTGAGGGAGCCCCGGAGCAGATCAGCACGAAGCCTGACGGGTGTGGAAGAAGCTGCGCTGCTGTCCATCGATAATTCCTGATTAGCGGGGTCGCAACCCCTGGCGCCTGCATGTCGAAAACGGCTTCTGAAGAGACCTTCCGACGTCACTCGCGTGAGGCTTCGACAAGCCACAGCGATGACTGGGCAGCACGCGTAATTTCTGTAGTGGTGTAGGTCCTTTCCGATCTGGCGTGCGGCGCATCGATGCGGCACGCCTGCAGAAAGGACAGAAGCAGTGCGGACTTGACCGCGAAGTTCATGTTTTGCCCGTCCGGCACCGTGGACGTCACCATCCCGATGACCGCCCCGCCGCTGTCGAACAGCGGGCTGCCACTGGAGCCGGGTTGAATGGGCGCCGTGAACTGGAACAGGCTGGCGTCGCTGTGCAGACCGAAGAGCCCGGATATGCCACCTTGCGTCACCTGCAGACCGCCGCCGGAAATGGAGGCCAGTGGATAACCCAGCACCACGACGTTATCACCTGGCTCGCAGCCAGGACCGTCGCGAAACGTAACAGCAGATAACGGCGAGGCTCCCTGCACGCGCAGCAGAGCGATGTCATTACGCCGATCGATCACCACCGGTTCGGCCTTGTAACGGCCTTCCAGCGAGTTGATATAGAAGACGCTCATGTCTTCGATGACGTGCGCACAGGTCATCACATGCGCAGGCCCTACGACGAAGGCTGTTCCGGTCGCCGATTGATGATGCGAGCCGCCGCCGTTCGGAGCGCCCGCCGGACGCCGGGGATGACGATCATCGACCTCCAGCCCGATTTTGCGCCCGAAAGCAGACAACCCATACGCCGAGCCTTCGCTCAACGCACGAAACTTCCATTGTTCGTTACGCTTGTAGAACTCGCCGATAATGATCGCCGCTTCGCCGTTGTCGCGCAGGTCGATGCGATGCTCGATTTCGCCGTCCACCTGCAGATGCAGGCTGCCGATCTCGCGAACCGGCCCGGTGGCCGAGAACACGTACACCATCAACAGCACCCGATCACTGCCGGCCGGAAGGCGGTCCAGCTTCAGCGTACAGCCCACGTTCTGCGGGCCGCCGCTCCACTCCATCCAGTTCTGTTCCTGATGCAGCAGCGCCGGATCGCCCTTGGGCTGCCGCTTGTCATCGACAGCGAGTAGCGCGACTGCCGCATATTCGCCAAAAATCGAAGACCGGCCACTGTCCAGATTCCAGGTGCAGAGGGGATTTGCTAAAGCAGTATTTGCACCTGGCGCCAGAACCTTCATGCCCGATCCTCCCTGATAAGAGCGATTAGTAATAGCAAAAATCTATTGTGCGGATCATACAGTGGCCCGCACGGCAACGGTGATGGCCTTTACTTGAATATCGTCGAGCCAATGTGTTTCCGGTTCTTTCAAGCCCAGACGCCGCGTCGCGAAAATGCCCGGCAGATTGATGCCGGTTTCCCGCGTATATCCAATTCCGCCCGAATAGCGCGGGTTGATTTCGAGCAAGCGCGGCTTGCCGTCGGCATCGTCGCGGGTCTGCACATTGATCAGGCCGTCACAGGCAAAATGCTCTGCGGCACTGACCGCCAGACGGACCGCTTCGCTTTCGCGCTCGAAGGTCTGGTTCAAGCCCAGCTTGCGCCGCCCGACGAACGCCACGACCTTGCCTTGCTCGCAGACCATGTCCACCGAACACTCGTTGCCGGGCATATAAGGCATCAGCAACATAGGCGGACGGTCTTCGGACTGACGATAGGCGTTCAGGTACGCGCTGAAGGTCGTCTCACGCGAATCGGGGTTGGCGAAACAACGAAAGTCGTCGACGCCCTCCTTGAAGCGCCAGAAGCCCTGACCATAAATCCCGACCGTAGGCTTGATACACACTTCGCCAGAGCTGGACAGCGCGTCATAGGCGGCCTGTAATTCCTGGGCATTGCTCGCCAGGATGCCCGGGATGCAGGCCAGACCTGCCGCTTCGGCCGCAGCTGTGAAACGGTTCTTGTCGTCGACATCCTGAAAGGTCTTCAGCGACGTTCCCCCGGTGACGAGGTCCAAGCCTTCAGCGACAAAGCGCTCACGCTGTTCTTCGTAACGGCTGCCGACGCGCCCGGCGACGATCACCTTCACGCCGAGTGAGCAGGCGGTCTCGATGACCCAGTCGATGCGCTCGTCGTTGTCAGTCGGTTCCTGCAGGGCCACATCGGCCTGCCCAGTAATCTCCGACCGCAACTGGCGATGGGATGCGACAATCTGCACCGAAGCAGGCAAGGCATCGCGAGCGCCCATGATCACTTCACGCTGGCTGGACTGCCCTTCAAGGAACCAAATCATGTAAATCTCCAAAGGACAGGTCCGCCTCAAACGGCCTTGTCGAATTTTGTAATAACTGTTTTGCTTCGAAATGTTCGGATTAAGGCAAAGTCACGCAATTTTAAACAGAGGACGCTGGTATGAAGTGGCTTAAAAGGTCGATTTGGCTTGTGGTATTCGTAGCATTCGGGATCGGCGCATTAAGCCTCTATTACGTCCTGCCGCGCCATGATGTCGTGATGATCACCGGTGTGGAAGTCAAAAGAATGGACGCCGACGGCGTCATCAACGCCGAAAACCCGGCCGACGGCCCGACCCGCGACGTGTACTTCATCAACACCGAGCACCCGGACAACAAAAACGTCGTGGTCTACCGTAACGAAGACACCGGCTGGAGCTTCCCGTGGTACTTCAAGTTCGACTCCGCCGACATCCAGGCCAAAGCCCAGGGCTACTCCCGCGACTCCCAGCAACTGGCGCTCATCCGCTACTACGGCTGGCGCATCCAGATCCTTTCGATGTTCCCCAACGTGACCCAGGTCGAAGCCGTCACCACCCGTGACGAACCGTTCCCGGTGTTCAACGCGATCTTCTTTGGCGTGCTGATTGTGCTGCTGGTGCTGATCGTCGTCGTGATCCGCCGCCGCTTTCGCAGGCCGACGCAGCCGCGGGTGGATCAGGTGGTGAGGTAAGCTACCAGTGCAACACCAAAATCCCGACCTTTTCAGGTCGGGATTTTTGTTTCTGGTGCAAAAATATAAATCGAATCGGCCATATAAAAGCGCTGACTTCGGCCCCATATGAAGTTTGAAAACAATCATTTGGGCAAATTGAGATGATTAAGGACTCGCTACAGCTATCTTGCAGCGAGTTAGAAAAACTTCTCAAACAAACTGAACCTGCGCAGAGCCCCCCCCAAAATGTCAAACTAATAGCGCCAAAATATTGTACAGTCACTGAGCGCGATGTCCCACAGCGACAGCCTGGCGTTATGATGGCTA
Organism: Pseudomonas viridiflava; assembly: GCF_900184295.1. Classification (NCBI taxonomy): domain Bacteria; kingdom Pseudomonadati; phylum Pseudomonadota; class Gammaproteobacteria; order Pseudomonadales; family Pseudomonadaceae; genus Pseudomonas; species Pseudomonas viridiflava. Next base: position 1,037,873 of record NZ_LT855380.1, on the reverse strand, counting down.
GTCGGCAAAAATCATGTAACCTGCGTATTCAGCGTACTGGAGGGATCAACGGTGCAAAGCAGCTCATCAAGGACCAAATGGGGGCAACATATGGATTTGAGCTTGGATAAAGAGACGACTGGCGCGTGGATTATCCACCACTCTAGGAAGATTGCTTCGGATACTGCAGCGCCGGCAGAGTACTCCGTCATCGACGAAGCTGGAAAGGCTGCACAACTCTTGATGAGATTCGGAGAAACTCAAGAGTCCAATCTCGGGATGCAGGAAGTGGCCGCAATTGCTATGGCTACGGGCCTAAACCCTCGGGTGGAGCTTCCCCACTATCTTGAACTACTCAAAGCAAGACGACTAATTGACATTGGAGGGAATGAGATACAAGTTATCGGAGTGACAACGCGAGCAGTTTTGTCACATGCAGCCGATATTTTCAAAGACGCTCAACCGGGTACGCATGAACAGGCGGCGATTGCGATAGGGGAAATCTCATCTCAAGCCCCAGTCTCGCTTACGAATGCTAAAGAGTTCGTTGGCGACACTTACAAAATGAAGTCATCTGACGTTGACGACTTCATTCGACGCTCTGCGGAAATTGGTTTTATCGACCAAGAAGGCGACGACCCATCAAACACCTTAATTTTTAATGGAAACCTTTTTAAAAAAGACTCGGTAGCCAAATCAGCTCGAGTACTTTCCTCGCTATCGACATCAGAGCAAAGTAGTTTACTCTCTATAACAGAGAAACTAAAAAATGCAGGCTGTATTTACGCAGACAATTGCGAAAATGAGCTCGGAGTACCACTTTTTGAGAAACTCAAGGCGGCAGGCGTTTTAGAAGTAAACACAGTCTCGAACGAGCGAGGCGATCATGCTTTTGTGACGCTACCTGGGGCGTTCCACAAATATGTGAACCCTTTGATCGATGATACTTTTGACATGGCAAAAGCTCTAGTGTCAGCTTTGTCATATGGAATGCAGCTCCGCCCCTCTTCACAAGGGCGAATTCTAAGCTTCGACTGGATTCTAGACGCCCTAATCGCAGGCCGAACTATTGGCCCCGCCTCTGCAATTGGCGCAGACTATCGGGTCTTGGAGCAGAATCGCGTCATTCAATTGCTTCCGGCAAATTCCAACATGTTCCGTATGAAGCTCTTGAAAAAAGAGGTTGGTGAGCTTGCCCTTCAAGTTCTTAAACGCGGAAATGCAAATGCGGAGGCAATAAACACGCCCCCAAGCGCCCCTATGACTAGTTATAAAGGGCCCGAGTATGCACGCGAGCAAACGAGAAAAAGACAGTCACAACCGAGCAAGCGCCATACGCATGATATCCTGAGTACACTTCGGGGCAAGAGAGGAATCTGAGAAATGGCCAAAACTGGAGATAAGGGCTACGTACTAGAGGAGCTTCTTCGAGCTTACTTTCTTCGAGCAGGGATGTACGCAGTGCGTGGCGTTCCGTTACAACTCAATGGTGACGACCTGACCGATGTCGATATATGGATATACGAGCAATCAAATGGCTCCTCTCGCAGACGTCAGATAGTGGACGCGAAATCTAAATTAAAGCCCAAGGCCATCGAACGTGTATTGTGGACTAAGGGATTGCTTGAACTCCTCCAAGTAGATGGTGCGCACGTTGCGACGACTGATTGTAGGCCTGTGATTAAAGATATTGCAACGCGTCTTGGGGTAACAGTCCTTGATGGGGCGGATATCAAACGAATGTCGGAAAGCGAAAAAATCATATTTCCAGAAAGGCTGAGTGAGGAAGATCTTGACAAGCTAATAAAGTCGATAGACAAGGGCCGCAGAAACAGAGAGTTTCAAATTGGCTATCAAGATCTTAAGGCCGGGCTAATCGACGAGTTCGGTCCAGGAACGGTTAATAGATCGCTAGATCACTTCGTTGCATTTGCACGCTCACTAGTTTCAAGTCATCCCAGCAGTCCTGCGGCCGAGACGGCAATGCGACTTACATATATTGCTGCATCGATAGTTGCGCTTACTTTAGATTTCTGTCTTGCAAAAGTTTTTTTCAAGTCAGCAGAAGACAGACGCAAAACCATCTCCAACATTATTAGATATGGTGACGAAGAGGAAGCCCCCGGGCTTGAGAAGGTTCGAGTTGCTGCGGCTCTAATTGAGCGTTATGCACCTAATGGCCGCGCAGTTTCACAATCCATGCTTAACTCGATACGTGCAGATCTTCAAAATATTCCTGCTGAAATAATCACGGATCATGTGTTGACCCAAATGAAAGGCGTTCCGCTATTTCAAGTAGCACGCTCGCTAGAGTCCGAGGGGTTCAGGACAAAGCCACGAGGGTTTGACCAACTAAAATTGGAAGAGAAATCATTCCTCGGGATTCTGCTGGATTTTGCAGGGCTAGATCGCTCGGCATTTGCGGACTCTTGGAGTGGAGGATCTGCGCAGCCATACGAAGCTTCGAAAATCACTGAGTCTAACCCGACAGGCTCACTTTTTGAAAATCTTTATTAAATTAAAGCTGGAGCATTGCATGTTCACACTAACAACAGTGCTCCTCAAGCATAAATTTTATATTTAGCCTGCCTAGTAAGGGCAGACAGAAAAACCGACTCGTGTGCGTGCATGTGAAACCGCATCATCAGTTGCTTACGCTAAACAAGCGTAGTTGCAGTTTTCGAGACTCATAATAGGCCCTTGCTGATGTGAACAGCGTTAACATATCTGACAGGCTATCAATGCGATATCCTAGCAACTAACCGCATTAACATAAATATATTTTTGTCGATACTTAATCACAGACATCTGTGTAGCAAACTCATCAACCCACTTTTTTTCAAGCTATTAAGAGATTCGCTCGTGAATAAAAATTCAGAATTGGCGCGTAGAATTGCATTTAAAAATCTCAAACATGGCTTTGAGACAGGAGATACAATTGCGCTGCTATCTTTTATACATTCCGTACTAGGAACTATATCATTTGCATTTCTTCTAGCACTATTTAGTCTCGGGGGAAATATCGACAAATACACCATCATATTAAAAATGTCTATACTTTTATTTAGTATTGGTCTAGCTGGCAATGTCATTGTTTTTGGATTCATATCCTTTACGAAAAACAATCGGGAAGTAGTATGGATTGCGCAGCAATCATACATTTACACATCTCTCACATGGGTAGCGTATCTGTCACCATTCGCCGGGACCTTTATGCTGGTTAATTTTCACTCACAGGTTTCGGCAATAGCTTTCATTTTTACTACTATGATTTTTTTAGCAGGCATGGTTTACCAATTTAGACACTTAAAAAACTTTGATCACAAAATTCACAGAAAAATAATCAGTGCAATTGAAAGCGATGATCTTCCCACCTTACAAGCCTTGCGCGCTTGGGATTTTAAGGATGAAATCTCCGCCGGTCGCGACACGCCAAATAAACACGCTTATACGATAAGATTTAAAGAAACCGAAAAAGAAGTTATGACCACCAAAGCTATAAGTTTCAAAAACACTGTATTTGTCGGCGATAACATATACATAAACGACAACAGTAAAAAAGCCTTGACGATTTCAAAAATCATTCATACCCCAAGCAAAACGATCCTTGAATGCGTCTTTGAAGAAAGCGGTCACTGAGATAACTTCCGTTGACAATAGCTTACTAGTGCAAGTTATTTTGAATTAAATTTATGACACTCTCAAGCAATTAAATTAATAGAGATCAAGCCTAAACTCAGCATGCGGGCTTACTTAAAGGATACCCGCATACCTGACAAACTTGTACTGTAAATATCTTTACACAACGCGTAACGAGACTCTATCAAACGAAACTTTACGCGCACAAACGACAAGCATAGGTCGCGGTAGGAATGGCAGTCACCTGCCACCCCCCGTACAGATCCGTACGTGCGGAATTACCGCGTACGGCTCCTGCCTTGGGTTTTAACGCCGAACCGGGTTATGAGATAAGGATGCATTGTTAGCTCACGCGGATACGGGATGAACAGTCTTGCCAGCGCAGTCATGCGCTCCCAATTCAGTCGATGTCGCTGACTCCTTCGTTTAAGGGCCTGCCTCCATGCTCCGATAACTTCACGGCGGAAAGCATCCAGCCGTTTTGTATTACCGAGCACATGGTAGTAATTGCAGTAACCCGTGAACAGTCGATTCAGCCACTTTCCGATCACGAGAACCGGTTCGTGCCTACGCTTATGCAGTTGTCTGCGTATCTCTTTGAGTGTTGCTCTCATACGCTTGGCGATGGTCACCCGCCCGACCTCGAACATCCCATTCTTGGCTTGACTACAGAAATGACGAAAACCAAGCAGCCAGTCCTGGATGTGGGTGCAAACCGGCGGCCCACCGAATGTAAGCGCTCCATAAACCCCACATTCAAAGCACTAAGCTAACGCGGGATGCTGGGCTCCCGATACTCTCAGGAGCCCGTGCGCCATGATGCGACCCGACGCCAAAGTCGAAAAAGTGTACCTCTACCCCAAACCTGTAGACTTTCGAAAATCCATCGACGGACTGGCTGCGCTGGTCGAACTGGATATCAAGGTTGCCGTGTTCGACCCGGTACTTTTCGTTTTCCTCAACAAGCCGCGCAACCGAGTGAAAATCTTGTACTGGGAGCGCAACGGCTTCTGCCTTTGGCTCAAACGCCTGGAATCAGAGCGATTCAAAACATCGCCCGATGCCACCGACGAGGCGATTGTCCTCACCGTCCAGGAACTGAACTGGCTGCTCGACGGTTTTGACCTCTGGCGTAACCGTCCCCATCAGGTTTTGACGCCGCGATTCGTGGCCTGATTCGGTATAATCCAGGGCATGAAATCCATGCCTGACAACCTTCCCGACGATCTCCAACTGCTAAAGCAAATGCTTGCGAAGATGCAGTCGCGGGTCGGTTTTCTAGAAGAAGAGAACGCATTGCTGCGCCAGCGCTTGTTCGGACGCAAGTCCGAGCAAACAGCCGATCCGGCCACACCGCAGTTGGCGCTCTTCAACGAAGCCGAAAGCGTCGTCGAAGCTATCGACGAAAACGCTGAAGAAGAGGTTGTCGCCCCCTCCAAGCGCCGTGGCAAGCGCAAGCCGCTGCCTGCCGATCTGCCGCGCATCGAAGTCATCCACGAACTGCCCGAGCACGAACTGACCTGCGCCTGCGGTTGCCGTAAACACAGCATTGGTGAGGAAATCAGCGAGCAGCTTGAGATCGTGCCAATGCAGATCCGCGTGATCAAGCATGTGCGCAAGATCTACGGTTGCCGTGAATGCGAAGCCGCCCCAGTCACTGCGGACAAGCCTGCTCAACTGATTGAAAAAAGCATGGCCAGCCCCAGCGTTTTGGCGATGTTGCTGACTACCAAATACGTTGACGGTTTACCGCTTCATCGATTTGAAAAAGTGTTGGGTCGCCACGGTATTGATATCCCGCGCCAGACTTTGGCTCGCTGGGTGATCCAGTGCGGCGAACACTTTCAGCCGCTGCTGAATTTGATGCGCGACCGGCTACTGGAAAGCCGCGTCATCCGCTGCGACGAAACGCGCGTGCAAGTGCTGAAAGAACCAGATCGAGAACCGAGCAGCCAATCCTGGATGTGGGTGCAAACCGGCGGCCCACCGGATAGGCCGGTCATCCTTTTTGACTACTCCACCAGCCGGGCGCAGGAGGTGCCAACGCGCCTGCTCGAAGGTTATCGCGGTTACGTGATGACCGATGACTACGCCGGTTACAATGCCTTGGGCGCGCAGGACGGAGTTGAGCGTCTAGGCTGCTGGGCGCATGCGCGACGCAAGTTTGTTGAAGCACAGAAAGTGCAGCCCAAAGGTAAAACGGGGCGTGCCGATATCGCGCTGAACCTGATCAACAAGCTTTACGGCATCGAGCGCGACTTGAAGGCCAGTAGCGATGCTGACCGTAAAATCGGCCGTCACGAACATAGCCTGCCGATACTGGCTCAGTTGAAAAGCTGGATCGAAAAGACGCAGCCCCAGGTCACCGCTCAGAATGCCTTGGGCAAAGCCATCAGTTACCTCGCAAGTAACTGGAGCAAGCTGGAGCGATACGTCGAGGAAGGGTATTTGCCGATGGACAACAACGCGGCAGAACGCGCGATCCGCCCCTTCGTGATCGGAAGAAAGAACTGGCTGTTTAGCGACACGCCCAAGGGCGCGACGGCCAGTGCTCAACTTTACAGCTTGGTCGAGACTGCCAAAGCCAACGGCCAAGAGCCTTATGCGTGGCTGCGCCACGCACTGGAACGCCTGCCAACGGCGACTTCGGTTGAGGATTACGAAGCCTTGCTGCCGTGGAACTGCGAACCTCGACTTCACAGCTAAGCGCTTTACCTATCTTTAGCCAAGTGGGGTTTATGGAGCGCTTACCACCGAATCAGCCGGTGATCCTTTTCGACTACTCGACCAGCCGAGCGCAGGAGGTGCCTACGCGCCTGCTCGAAGGTTATCGCGGTTACGTGATGACCGATGACTACGCCGGTTACAACGCCTTGGGCGCGCAGGACGGAGTCGAGCGTTTAGGCTGTTGGGCACATGCTCGACGCAAGTTTGTTGAAGCACAGAAAGTGCAACCCAAAGGTAAAACGGGGCGTGCCGATATCGCGCTTAATCTAATCAACAAGCTTTACGGCATCGAGCGCGACTTGAAGGCCAGTAGCGATGCTGACCGTAAAAACGGCCGTCACGAACATAGCCTGCCGATACTGGCTCAGTTGAAAAGCTGGATCGAAAAGACGCAGCCCCAGGTCACCGCTCAGAATGCCTTGGGCAAAGCAATCAGTTGCCTCGCAAGTAACTGGAGCAAGCTGGAGCGATACGTCGAGGAAGGGTATTTGCCGATGGACAACAACGCGGCAGAACGCGCGATCCGCCCCTTCGTGATCGGAAGAAAGAACTGGCTGTTTAGCGACACGCCCAAGGGCGCGACGGCCAGTGCTCAACTGTACAGCTTGGTCGAGACTGCCAAAGCCAACGGCCAGGAACCTTATGCGTGGCTGCGCAACGCACTTGAACGTTTGCCAACGGCGACATCGGTAGAGGATTACGAAGCCTTGCTGCCGTGGAACTGCGAACCTCGACTTCACAGCTAAACGCTTTACCCATCTTTAGCCAAGTGGGGTTTATGGAGCGCTTACCAAGCATAGGCCTGAGAGCTATTTGACGCCGAGATATATGTGAAGGGCTTTAAGCTCCACCAATATCTGCAATGTAGACGCCCCTGAGCCTGTGCTTGAAAAGCGATACCCATCCTTCCGTAGGCATCATCTGCGCAGGTTTTGAGCGCTTCGTTTGCACGCTTGGCTAGCAGCGTATGCCGGGGGAGGCACTGAGGTTGCTGCGCAGGCTGAACAGCAGGAATTTCTTCTCCCGCTAGAAATGGCCGCCGAAGCATACGAGGTATGCTGGATATGAATGCAAGAAAGCCGATGGAAATTAGAAAAATCATTAATATCTGCAATCTAGCTTTAGAGCGGTGTTTCGCGTAGCAGGCACTCTATTTTTACGAAGGTTGCACGAAGCTCACGTATTGCTCGTACGGGTCAGCGTCAATAAAAAAATCCCAACCATTACTGATCGGGATTTTTTATGCAATCAGAACGTCTTAAACATACTTAGCGGCAGTTGGCTGGACGATATTGAGCGACGATTGTACCTGCAGTACATGTCCAGCCAAGAGAGTTGTTTGTTCCTAGAACCGGAGTCAGTACAAAAGTCTGGTTACGAATGGCATTATTCACGGGTGCTCCGTTAATTGTAGTTGCGGTGATAACTCCGCCAGCTCCAATTGCAACGGAGGTAGTGTAAGTACCAGACGCACCACCGTAGTTTGCAGTAGCGTTGCTTGTAGGAAAAGCGCCGGTAGTCTGGTAAGTCTCGCTAACCGCGACCTTGGCACCATCCGCAAGCGTCGCCAGCTCTGCTACCTGAGCGCGGATTGTGTAGTCCTGATATGCAGGAATGGCCACCGCTGCGAGAATGCCCACGATCGCTACGACGATCATCAGTTCGATCAGCGTAAAACCTTTTTGTAGCGTTTTTTGTACTTTCATTGCGTACTCTCCGAGGCGTCAATTTTTAGGTGCCTTGACCGAGTAGAAGCACACGCCATGCCAATTGGGGCCACATAGTAAATGTGCCTCTGAGCCTTATAAAACCTGGCAAAGGTTTTCAGAAATCAGCAGAAACTGACAATTTTCGTCACATTCCTCCATCCCATTTGGCAGCACCCTCTGACTGCGCTATAAACCTCACATTGTCTGCGTCTGGTGGTTTTATGAGTGATGTCGTTGTTCTTACCGGCCTGGCCAAGCAATTGGTCGTCGCCGAGCTTCTTTCCGAAAAAGCCGCTCAACAGGCTTTCCAGCAGGCGCGACGCGACAAGATTTCGCTGATCAGCTATTTGGTTCAGAACAAACTGGTCAAGAGTCTCACGTTGGCCGAAATGGCGTCCGAGCAGTTCGGCGTGCCATTCATGGACATATCAAGCCTCGATAAAGAAAGCCAGCCCAAGGGGCTGGTAAGCGAAAAGCTCGCACGCCAACACCACGCCCTTCCCCTGTGGCGTCGGGGCAACAGACTGTTTATTGGCATCTCGGACCCGACCAATCATCAGGCGGTGACCGACATCCAGTTCAGTACTGGTTTGAATACTGAAGCGATTCTGGTCGAAGACGACAAACTCACTGCAGCCATTGACAAGTTTTTTGACAGCGATAGCGGGCTCGGGTCCATGGCCGATATCGACCTGGAACTCGATATCGAGCCGGGCGAAGGCGTCAAGGAAACATCTATTACCAGCCGCGACGACGCCGATGACGCTCCGGTAGTGCGTTTCGTCAACAAAATGCTGCTGGATGCCATTCGCCTGGGCTCGTCCGATCTGCACTTCGAACCTTATGAAAAGGTGTTTCGCGTGCGCTTTCGTACGGACGGGATTCTGCACGAGGCGGCAAAACCTCCTATCAATCTGGCCAGTCGTATCGCGGCGCGCCTGAAGGTCATGGCCAGCCTGGACATCTCGGAACGGCGCAAGCCTCAGGACGGCCGGGTCAAGTTGCGTGTTTCCAAAACCAAATCCATCGACTTCCGGATGAACACGCTGCCGACGCTGTGGGGCGAGAAGATCGTGATGCGGATCCTCGATCCGACCAGTGCACAGATGGGTATTGATGCGCTGGGCTACGAGCCGGATCAGAAAGAGCTGTATCTGGAAGCGCTCAAGCAGCCGCAGGGCATGATTCTGGTGACAGGCCCGACCGGCTCGGGCAAAACCGTTTCGTTGTACACAGGCCTTAATATTCTCAACACCGTGAATATCAATATTTCAACCGCCGAGGATCCGGTGGAGATCAACCTGGAAGGCGTCAATCAGGTCAACGTCAACCCGCGCCAGGGCATGGACTTCTCCCAGGCGTTGCGCGCGTTTCTGCGTCAGGACCCGGATGTGATCATGGTCGGTGAGATTCGCGACCTGGAAACCGCCGAGATTGCGATCAAGGCCTCTCAGACCGGCCACATGGTGTTATCGACGCTGCACACCAACAGCGCAGCAGAAACCCTGACACGCCTGCACCACATGGGTGTTGCGGCATTCAACATCGCCACGGCGATCAATCTGATCATTGCTCAGCGACTGGCGCGCAAGCTGTGCAGCCACTGCAAGAAGGAAGTCGACGTCCCACACGAGACGCTGATCAAGGAAGGCTTCCCGGAGTCGAAAGTCGGCACCTTCACACTGTACGGCCCGGTCGGATGCGAACACTGCAACGGCGGCTATCGAGGCCGAGTCGGGATTTACGAGGTCGTGAAAAAAACGCCGGAACTGGAACGCATCATCATGGAAGAAGGCAACTCGCTGGAGATTTCCAGGCAGATGCGCAAGGATGGTTTCAATGACCTGCGAACATCCGGCTTGTCGAAAGCCATGCAGGGCATTACCAGCCTGGAAGAAGTCAATCGCGTGACCAAGGATTAAGCATGGCCAGTAAAGCAGTCAAAGTCAGTGTTTTCACCTGGGAAGGCGTAGACAAGAAAGGCAGCAAGATCAGCGGCGAGTTGAGTGGCCACAATCCGGCGCTGATCAAGGCTCAACTTCGTAAGCAGGGCGTCAACCCGACCAAAGTGCGGAAGAAGACAGTCTCGATTTTCGGCAAGGGTAAAAAGATCAAGCCGCTGGACATCGCGTTTTTTGCCCGGCAGATGGCGACCATGATGAAAGCGGGCGTTCCGCTGTTGCAGTCTTTCGACATTATCAGCGAGGGCGCGGAGAACCCGAACATGCGCTCGCTTGTGGACTCTCTTAAACAGGAAGTATCCGCTGGTAATAGTTTTGCAACGGCGTTGAGGCAAAAGCCCGACCAATTCGACAATTTATTCTGCAATCTGGTGGACGCAGGCGAACAGGCAGGTGCTCTTGAAAGCTTGTTGGACCGGGTAGCGACTTATAAGGAAAAAACCGAAAAGCTCAAAGCCAAGATCAAGAAGGCCATGACTTATCCCGCCGCAGTTCTGGTTGTGGCGTTTATCGTCTCCGGGATTCTGCTCATCAAAGTGGTGCCACAATTTCAGGCGGTTTTTGCCGGTTTTGGGGCCGAGTTACCTGCTTTTACACGATTGGTCATCGGTCTTTCCGAAGTGGTCCAAACCTGGTGGCTGGCCATTATCGGGATATTCGTCGGCAGCTTTTTCATATTCAAGCGAAGCTACAAACAGTCACAGAAATTTCGCGACAGTGTTGACAGGTTTCTGTTGAAGATTCCGCTGATTGGTCCTTTGATCTTCAAGTCGTCAGTCGCTCGCTACGCTCGCACGCTGGCTACGACCTTTGCGGCGGGTGTTCCCTTGGTCGAAGCACTGGATTCCGTGGCAGGGGCTACAGGTAATGTCGTGTTCAGAAATGCAGTGATGAAAATCAAGCAAGATGTGTCCACGGGGATGCAGCTGAATTTCTCAATGCGCTCCACAGGGGTATTTCCAAGCCTTGCTATCCAGATGACCGCCATCGGTGAAGAGTCTGGTGCCCTGGATAGCATGCTCGATAAGGTCGCGACCTATTACGAAGATGAAGTCGACAACATGGTCGACAGCCTGACCAGCTTGATGGAGCCGATGATCATGGCCCTGCTCGGCGTTATCGTCGGAGGGCTGGTCATTGCCATGTACCTGCCGATTTTCCAGTTGGGAGGTGCGGTCTGACATGCCCCTCCTCGACTTCCTGGCCAGCTCAACGCTGGCCTTCGTTATTTTCATCGGCGTACTCGGCCTCCTGATCGGAAGCTTCCTCAACGTCGTGGTCTACCGCTTACCCAAAATGATGGAGAACGACTGGAAAGCCCAGTCTCGTGAAATGCTCGGCCTGCCCGCCGAGCCTGAACAGCCCACCTTCAACCTGATCCTCCCCCACTCCCGCTGCCCCCACTGCGCGCATCAGATCCGTCCTTGGGAAAACCTGCCGGTAGTCAGCTACCTGATGCTTGGCGGCAAGTGTTCGCAATGCAAGGCTCCGATCAGCAAGCGCTATCCGCTGGTCGAGCTGGTCTGTGCGTTGTTGTCGGCCTATGTGGCCTGGCATTTCGGCTTTGGTTGGCAGACGGCGGCAATGCTGGTGCTGAGCTGGGGCTTGCTGGCGATGAGCCTTATAGACGCCGACACCCAGCTGCTGCCGGACTCACTCGTATTGCCGTTGATGTGGCTGGGCCTGATCGTTAACGCATTTGGTCTGTTCACTTCGTTAAACGACGCTTTGTGGGGGGCCGTGGCGGGGTATCTGTCGTTGTGGTCGGTGTTCTGGCTGTTCAAGCTGATCACGGGCAAGGAAGGCATGGGCTACGGCGACTTCAAACTGCTGGCCATGCTCGGGGCGTGGGGCGGCTGGCAGATCCTCCCGCTGACGATCCTGCTGTCATCGCTGGTGGGGGCCATTCTTGGCGTGATCATGATGCGATTGCGCAATGTCGAATCCGGTACTCCGATCCCCTTCGGTCCTTATCTGGCCATCGCGGGGTGGATCGCTTTGCTCTGGGGTGGTCAAATAACCGACTCCTATTTGCAGTTTGCCGGTTTCAAATGACCCACCCTGATCAAAAACCCTGGATTCTCGGCCTGACTGGCGGCATCGGCAGCGGTAAAAGTGCGGCAGCGCAGTGCTTCATCGACCTGGGCATCCATACCGTGGATGCCGATCATGCTGCGCGCTGGGTGGTGGAACCTGGACGACCGGCGCTGGAACAGATCGTCGAGCACTTTGGCGCTGGCGTTTTGCAGGCCAGCGGTGAACTGGACCGGGGTGCGCTGCGTAAGCTGATCTTCGAACAGCCCGAAGAACGGCGCTGGCTGGAGTCACTGCTGCACCCGCTGATCAATCAGGAAATCAGCCGGTATCTGGCGCGTGCCACGTCACCCTACGCCATCCTGGTGTCACCGCTGCTGATCGAATCCGGTCAGTACCGCACAGTCCAGCGATTGCTGGTGATCGATGCACCCCAGGCACTGCAGATAGAGCGCACCATGCTGCGCGACAGCTCAAGCCAGGAGCAGGTCCAGGCCATCCTCAAGGCTCAGGTGCAGCGCGAAGAACGCTTGCGCCATGCCGACGATGTGCTGGTCAACGATCAGGATACTGCCTGGCTGAAAAGCGAAGTCGAGCGGCTGCACCACTTTTACCTTACTTTGCGTGGAGGCCAATCATGAGCCAACCAATGACCGTTCAATGCCCGACCTGCGGCGCGCCCTTGGAATGGAGCGCGGCCAGCCCCAACCGTCCGTTCTGCTCGGACCGCTGCAAACTGATCGACCTCGGTGCCTGGGCATCGGAGGAACACGCCATTCCGGTGAGTCCGGATGCAGAAGACGATTTGTTCTCGGGCGATCTGGAAGCGCCGCACAGAGGGCACTGAGGCTTAAGCGGGTTCTTTTCTCAAGCAACTCCATCGCCTGATGATCGTTACCACGCACTGCGTCCGCTCAAAAATGTGACGCAGAGCGTCCCGGGAGGCATGCCCACGCGGAGCGCTCATCGTTATACACAAAATCGACCTGAATGAATGCGGTATCCCGAAAGTGGGAGCGGACTTGTCCGCGAAAGGGCCGGTACATCCGACGCATATGCGGTGGCTGAAAAACTGCATTCGCGGACAAGTCCACTCCCACGACGCCCAGTGTTTGCTGCGCGACAGCGCTACGTCGAAGACGTGGTGGCGCCTCCCACAGGGTATGCATTCAGTCAGATACTTTCGTTTTGCCCCGGCACGATGACACCCCTCCGTTACGGCCTTTCCAGCGCCGCACGCAGCGTCTCGGCACTCCCGAACTGTTGCTGACTCACCAACTGCCCATCGCGCAATTGCAACCACAGGACTTTATCCTCGTCACCCGCGTACTGCGGCACGATGCGGGCTTCGCGGTCGAGCATGACGCGGTAGGTGTAGTCGCGCATTTTGGGGATGGCGAACATTTTGGCGATGATGGTCGGCATTTTCTGGATGTCGGCCACGAAGACGGTGTTGCGCGCTTCGAGAAAGCCCTTGGGTTTTTCCGCCAGCGCGGCGTTGACCAGTTTGGCGGCGTCCATGCTTCTGGCGACCAGCAGGGTTTGCGTCTGGTTGTTCAGGGTATAAGGCTGATCGTACTGATCAAGCAGTGTCCACGGCGCCAGGCGCTCGCCGGTTTGCAGGGCATTGGCCGTCAGCGGCAGCAGGGCCAGGAACAGCATGGGCAGAAATTTCAACGGGGCACTCCTCGAAAAGGTACTGTTTGCCAAAGGGCGGTTACGGCCGGTCAAAATGAAAGCCAGTTTACACCCAGACATTCTCTCTTCCAGTGACAGCGATTAGAACGCTAAGCTTGGGCCTATGGATGACTCAGACTACTTACGCCTGTTGACGATCCAGGCCGAACAAGCCAACGCCTTTCTTTCCAATGCGCGAAAGTGGGAGCGTGAGCGGTGGGTTTGTCAGCGCCTGCTGCAGGGCCTGAACATCCCGCATCGCAACGAAGACTTCACGCCTGCTGGCCAGGAGCCGCCGGACGTGCTGTTTCGTGATGCGTGCTTCGAGGTGTTTTTCGTGCTCGACGAGGGTCGCCGTCTCAATGACGAGTGGCGCGAGGAGCTGGAGCGACGACGCAGTGCCTTCTCCCTGAGCCAGCTGGTGCGCCGTGAGGCCAAGCCCAAGCGCATCCCGGCCTCCGAACTGCTGCGACGCCTCGCCCCTACCCTGCGCAAGAAATCCCACAACTACCGCGAACGGGGCCTGGACCTCGGCGAGCTGGACATCATTGCCTTCGCCAGCCTCAAGCGCGAAGTGCTGGACCTCAACAGCCATTTCCCGCCGCCCACCGAGTACCTGCGTCAAGGCTGGCGCTCGCTGTCACTGGTGGGGCCGACCTTTGCCCGTGTATTGTTCGCGCACCCGGATGCTCCGGACTTTCTGCGTACCAATCTGGGCCGCAGTGTCGTTTTCGATGTTGGAATCAGTTTATGAGCCCGTTACAGGAACTGCTGGCCGACGTCCCGCAGCACGGTCGTGTGCGCTGGATTGGCGTGCGCCCCGAATCACGTGTCGACATGTTAGAACTGGATGCCGTAGAAGCGCGCCGCGAAGCCGGCCTGACCGGTGACCACTCGCGCCCTGGGCCGCGTAACGCCCGGCAGGTCACGCTGATTCAGTGGGAACATCTGGCTGTGGTCAGCTCTCTTCTGGACAGGTCGGCGGAAAATCCCATCGTGCCTCAGGACCTGCGCCGTAACCTGGCGATCAGCGGCATCAATCTGTTCAGCCTGAAGGGACGGCGTTTCAGGATCGGCCAGGCGATTTTCGAGACCACGGGCTGGTGTCAGCCTTGCGCACGCCTTGAGCAACGGCTCGGCCATGGGACCTTTCAGGCGGTGCGCGGGCATGGCGGAATTACCGCCCGAGTGATACAAAGCGGAATCATCCGGCTGGACGACACGCTTCAGGTCGAACCGCTGGAAAGCACCGATTCATGGCCTCCTGCCAGGCAGTACGCGCGAAACGAAACGTAAGACGAGACATAAAATGAGCAGCCGTCTGAACCCGGACGACCAACGGCGTGTCGAAGAATACCTTCAGACGCCCCAGCACCAAGTCGAGCGCAGGCCTTTCCGGCCTTGGCTGCTCCTGATCATGCTGGTGGTCGTGGTCATCGGACTGGGCCTGCTGAGCCGTTTTCTGAGCCATCTGACGCTATGAGCTGCCTTGCGCTCGCGAAGATCGAGCTCCTCCCGAATTCCTTAAACCTTCTGAGTAATCCTTATGACTCATCGTATTGTCATCGTTGGTGGAGGCGCTGGCGGTCTGGAGCTGGCTACCCGTCTGGGTAAAACCCTGGGCAAGAAAGGCACGGCCAGCGTCACGCTGGTGGACGCCAACCTCACCCACATCTGGAAGCCGCTGCTGCACGAAGTGGCGGCCGGCTCATTGAACTCGTACGAAGACGAGCTCAACTACGTGGCGCAAGCCAAATGGAACAACTTTCAGTTCCAGCTGGGGCGCATGACCGGTCTTGACCGCACCGTTAAACAGGTGCATCTGGCCGCTACACTGGATGAAAACGGTGCCGAACTGGTCCCGGCACGCAGCCTGGATTACGACTCACTGGTCCTGGCAGTGGGCAGCACCACCAACGATTTCGGCACCAAGGGCGCGGCGGAACACTGTCTGTTTCTCGACACACGCAAGCAGGCCGAGCGTTTCCACCAACAACTGCTCAACCACTACCTGCGTGCGCATGCCGGTCAGGCGGACGCTGCCCAGGAAATCACGGTTGCCATAGTCGGAGCCGGTGCGACAGGCGTTGAGTTGGCGGCCGAGTTGCACAACGCAGCCCACGAACTGGCCGCTTACGGGCTGGGTCAGATCAAGCCGGAAAACCTGCGCATCACCGTGATCGAAGCAGGCCCGCGTGTTCTGCCGGCGCTGCCCGAGCGCATCGGTAGTCCGGTCCACAAGACCCTGAACAAGCTCGGCGTGACGGTGCTGACCAGCGCTGCCGTGAGCGAAGTCACGGCCGACAGCCTGATCACGGCAACCGGTGAAGTCATTCCTGCAACCCTGAAAGTCTGGGCGGCGGGCATTCGTGCCCCGGCGTTCCTCCACGAACTGGATGGGCTGGAAAGCAACCGCATCAACCAGCTGCAGGTGTTGCCGACCCTGCAAACCACTCGCGACGAAAACATCTTTGCCTTCGGCGACTGCGCCGCCTGCCCGCAAAAAGGCACCGACCGCAATGTCCCGCCTCGCGCCCAGGCTGCACACCAGCAGGCGTCATTGCTGGTCAAATCCCTGCGTCTGCGGATCGAAGGCAAGACGCTGCCGGAATACACCTACAAGGACTACGGCTCGCTGATCTCCCTGTCCAGCTTCTCGGCCGTGGGCAATTTGATGGGCAACCTGACAGGCAGTGTCATGCTCGAAGGCTGGCTGGCGCGGATGTTTTACGTGTCGCTGTACCGCATGCACCAAATGGCGCTTTACGGCATGTTCCGCACGCTGATGCTGATGCTGGGCAGCCGGATCGGCAAAGGCACCGAGCCACGGATGAAGCTGCACTAACGGGTCGTGATCGGGCATGCCGATGTTCTGCATCGGCATGCCCTCCCAGAAGTCCCCCCGTGTCCAGCAGCGCCTCCTGAACAGAACTTCCGGGCCTGAATCACCGATTCAAGGCTGACCTTACCCGCCTCTTCTTCTCCCCTCACCTTCACCACACCGTTCAAGCTGCGTACAGCCAGTGCTTGCCATATTTGCCTGGCCAGCATGTTCTGTTGCCATCGAAGCGGTCCGGCCAAAATGTATCAAATCTGACACACGCCGGACGCTTGGCCCTACACGACGCACCTCACATTCTGGTTGATCCGCCTCTGTGCTCATAACGACAAGCCCCTCACGGGCATCTTTTCAGACGAGCGAACGACCTGCTGCCATGAACAACATGAACCCGTTGAAGACTTTCCAGAACGAGCCCTTGCTGGATGTGATGTACGGCCCGATGCAACCGGAGTTGCTGCGCGAGGAAGTGCTGGCCGATATACTCGAAGCCACGTCGCAGCAACACCCCGAGCAGATAGCGCTCATTTTTGGCGAGCGTCGGCTCACCTACCGTGAACTGAACCGGCAGGCCGATCAGGTGGCGTCGGCTTTGATTCAGGCAGGCGTAAAGCCTGGCCATATCGTCGGACTCTGGTTGCCGCGAGGCATTGAGCTGCTGGTGATGCAGGCCGGCATTGCCAAGACCGGTGCCGCCTGGCTGCCGCTCGACCTGGACACCCCAGTGGATCGCCTGCAAATCTGCATCGAGGACGCTGGCGCGACAGGTGTGGTCTGCAATCAATCCCTTGGCATCCTGTTGCGTGATACCGGGCTGACCGCATGGACTGCAGAAGCGTTGCTGATGCCAACCGATTCAGCCCCGATGCGCCGCAGCGGCGCTTTGCCGGATCATCCGGCCTACATCATCTACACCTCAGGCTCTACAGGCAAGCCCAAGGGCATCGTGATTTCCCAGCGCAGCATCTGCCACTTCCTGCGCAGCGAAAACGCGGTACTCGGCATCCGTGCGAGCGACCGCATCTACCAGGGCTTCTCGGTCGCGTTCGACATGTCGTTCGAGGAAATCTGGATTGGCTATCTGGTAGGCGCAACCCTATGGATTGGTCCCAAGGAAACCAGTGGCGATCCCGAGACCCTGCCGCGCCTGCTGAATGAACAGCAGATCACCGTTTTGCATGCGGTGCCGACGTTACTGGCCCTGTTCAGCGAAGACGTACCGAGTCTGCGGCTGATCAATCTGGGCGGCGAAATGTGCCCCGAGTCGCTGGTGGATCGCTGGTCAAAACCGGACCGGCAGATGTTCAACACCTACGGCCCCACCGAAGCCACGGTGTCCGCCAGTCTGGCGCGAATGTCGCCCGGCCGCCCGGTCAATATAGGCCAGCCGCTGCCCAACTACGGCCTGCTGATCATCGCCCATGATTCACAGGTTGGCAGCGAACACCCGCCCACGCTGTTGCCACGCGGACAGACCGGCGAGCTGTGCATCATCGGTCCCGGTGTTGCCGAAGGTTATCTCGGGCGCCCGGACCTGACCCGGGACAGGTTCCTCCCCAACCCGTGGTCCATCGGCCATCATGACGCCCGCCTGTATCGCACCGGGGATCTGGCGCGTATTGACCATGAAGGGCAGGTGCATTGCCTGGGTCGTGCGGATGATCAGGTCAAGATTCGCGGTTTTCGTGTCGAACTCGGTGAGATAGAAGCCTTGATGGCGCAGGAACCCGGCGTTGGCACTGTAGCCGTGCTGTTGCGCAACGATAACGGGCTCGATCAACTGGTCGCTTATGTGGTGTGTGACGATGCGCCGCCAGCCGCATTCACGAGCCGTCTGCGCAAGGCGCTGCAGGCACAGCTTCCGCCCTACATGGTGCCGAATCAGTTCGAGCTGCTCGAGTCCATGCCGCGCCTGATGTCCGGCAAGATCGATCGCAAGGCGCTCAAGGCGCGTCCGTTGAAAGTCGATGATGCCGGAGCCGAATCCGATGTCGCTGAAACGCCCGGCGAAGTTGCGCTTTTCGCAGCGTTGGCCGCGTTGTTTCCAGGCGTGCCGATCCGTCGGCATGCCGACTTTTTTACCGATCTGGGCGGGCATTCCTTTTTTGCCGCCCGACTGGCCTCCGCACTGCGCGCCGACCCGCGCTTCGCGCACATTACCGTGCGCGACATCTATCAACAGCGGCGGGTCGACGCCATCGCTGCCGTTCTCGAACAGACGCCTCAAGCCAGCGTTGAATACGCGCCATGGACGCCACCTTCAGCCTGGCGACGCTGGCGCTGCGGCGTAGCGCAGGCACTGGCGCTACCGGTGATGGTCAGCCTGCGCATGTCACAGTGGCTCGCGCCATTCTTCACGTATCACTACCTGACCGGTTCACCGGACGACTCCGTCGCCTTGGCCACGCTCGCGTCGGTCGTGGTATTCCTGATCGCCACCGTTCTGCAGTTCATGATCGCGCTGTCAGGCAAATGGCTGATCGCCGGCCGCCTCAAACCCGGCGTCTACCCGCTGTGGGGCATGACCTACTTTCGCTGGTGGGCCGCCGATCGCATGGTCGAGTCGGCACCGACCTACCTGTTGAGCGGGTCGTCACTCTACCCGGCATGGCTGCGTGCGCTGGGTGCAAGGATCGGGCGTGACGTGATCATTGGCGGCGCGGTAGTACGCAGCCCCGACCTGTTGCAGCTCGATGACGGTGTCAGCGTCGGCAACGGCGTCAGCTTTGAAAATGCACGCGTCGAACGCGGCCAGTTGCATCTGGGCCAGATCACGTTGCAGGCCAACGCCTGCGTCGGGTCCTACGTGATCATGGAAGGCAATACCGGCGTGGGCCCACTGGGTCATCTGGAGTCACAGTCTGCACTGGCAGAAGGCCGCGAAGTGTCCGCAGGTCGTATTTGGCAGGGCTCACCGGCGCGCGATGTCGGCTCGTTCGACACCCGGCACCAACCTCAGCGGCCTGCCGTGAGTAAAAACCGTCTGCGCGCAGAAACGCTGTTCTTCACAGCAGGCATTCTGTTGATCGCTACGCTGTTTTTCATTCCGGTTTTCCCCACCTTTTTCTTGATGGACTGGTTTGACGCACAGCACGTATTGCCCTGGCTGGCAGGCACCAGCGTAGGCAGCCAACTCGCCCGGTACTTCATGCTGGCCTTTCCGGCGAGCGCAGTGCTGATTGTCGCGACGGCACTCGCATCGGCTGCCTTGCGCTGGATTGCCCTGCCCCGACTCAAGCCGGGACGCTACGCCGTACACAGCAACACCTATTGCGCCAAATGGCTGATCAGCCACATTCAGGAGGCGAGCCTTAACGTGCTTTCCGGCATCTACGCAACGGTGTACGCGCCTTTCTGGTACAGGCTGTTGGGCGCAAAGGTCGGGCGTAACGCTGAAATCTCCAGCGCTCAGGGTGTGATCCCCGACATGCTGACCCTGGGTGATGAAACCTTCATCGCCGATGCCGTGATGCTGGGTGACGAACGCATCGACGGCGGCTGGATGACCCTGCAGCCGACCGTGATCTCCAACCGCAGTTTTGTCGGCAATGGCAGTTACATCGCGGACGGCACCGTGCTGCCCGAGAACGTGCTGATCGGCGTTCACTCAAGCACGCCGCCCAACAATGAACTGGCAGATGGCGACACCTGGCTCGGCTCGCCACCGATCAACCTGCCCGCGCGCGAGCAGGCCAGTGGTTATCCCGAGTCGCTGACGTTCAAGCCCTCGGTACTTCGACGTCTGGCGCGAGGTTTGATCGAGGGTATTCGTATCGTTACGCCAAATGCCGTGATGATTGCCGTCGGCTACACCGTCATGCTGGACCTGATGCCCCTCACCGAACAAGGCCGATGGGGCGCCGTTATGGTCTATCTGGCGCTGATCGGTCTGGCTTACAGCGTGGGCAACTTTTTACTGGTAGCTGGTTTGAAGTGGCTGCTCATCGGCAGGTACCAAAAGCGTGCCACGCCAATGTGGACTCCGTTTGTCTGGCTGTCCGAAGGGATCACCAGTCTTTACGAGGGCATGGCAGCGCCGCACTTCATGCGGTACCTGCGAGGCACGCCATGGCTGCCGCTGGCCTTTAACCTGCTCGGCTGCAGGATTGGCCGAGGCGTTTACATGGACACGACCGACATTACTGAATTCGACTGCGTGAACATTGGCGCGGACAGTGAACTGAATGCCGGTGCCTGCCCGCAGACCCACCTGTTCGAAGACCGGGTGATGAAAATCGACCAGGTGAACATCGGCGAGCGGGTGTACATGGGACCACGCAGCGCCGTGCTTTACAGCGCAGACGTAGGCAACGACGCCCACCTGGGCTCGCTGACGCTGGTCATGAAAGGCGAAAACATCCCCGCGCTCAGCCGTTGGGCGGGGTGTCCGGCGGCGCCTGCCAAGGCATGAGTCACTTGCCGGCCGGCGCTTTCAAGAGCAAAGGCTGGTTCGCTCACCCGCAGCCCGACCATCTGCCCCGTCGAAGACACTGCGAACAGGTGCTGTTGGTCAGCACTCTGGTCGAGCCCAGCGCTTCAAGAGCAGACGCAAGAGCCCGTATTCGCGGCCACTTGCGTCAATGCCTCGCCCAATGGCTGGGATTGCCGCACGATGCAATTACGCTGGCCAGCACTCCCGGCCACCCTCCTCGATTATGGATCGAAGGCCTGAAGGAGCCGGGCCTGTCGTTCAGCCATGAGACCGGGCTTTCAGTCGCCGCAGTGAACCTGAGTGGTCTGGTGGGGGTCGATGTGATGACTGTACAGAACGTGCCGGACTGGCAGACCGTAGCAAGGGATTACCTCGGCCCGACGGTGACGCACCGATTGCAGGAAACGCCTGAAGGGGCACGCAACCTCGCGTTGGCCAACGCCTGGTGCCAGCACGAAGCACTCTTAAAGCTGCACGGCAGACACCTCATCGAATGGACCGAGCACTCCAGGTCAGAGGGATCTCTGGTTGAGCTCGAGCTGCTGCCAGGGTTGGCGGGGGCATTGGCCATGCTCTGATCCTGACCACTCAAACGCTCTGACTGGCGATTCACTGCCTGTCCAGAATAACCTTCCTCTTTGTTATCGAGACGAATAAGAGATGAAATTGCTCCCTACACGTCACCTCACGATGCTTTTCGCTGCATGTGCTGCTTTCAGTGCAACCGCTCAGGCCGAAGCACTCAACGTGATGACCTCTGGCGGCTTTACCGCCGCATACACGTTGCTGGGTCCTCAATACACGGCCTCAAGCGGCGACACGCTGACAACGATCCTCGGCCCTTCGATGGGCAAGGCACCCGAAGCCATTCCCAACCGACTGGCGCGTGGCGAGCACGCCGACGTGGTCATCATGGTGGGCTATGCGCTGGATGAGCTGATCAAGCAGGGCAAAGTCGACCCTGCCTCACGCGTGGAGCTGGCTGATTCGCGCATCGGGATGTCAGTCAAGGCAGGTGCGCCAAAGCCGTCCATCAGCACTGATGCCGAACTGAAACAAGTGCTTCTGAATGCCAAATCTGTCGCGTACTCGGACAGCGCGAGCGGGGTTTATATCGAGAAAGAGCTGTTCAAGAAACTGGGTATCCAGGAGCAGCTCGTGCCAAAAAGCAAAATGATCGAGCGCATTCCCGTCGCGTCAGTGGTTGCCAAGGGCGACTACGAAATTGGCTTCCAGCAGGTCGCCGAATTGATGCCTGTACCGGGCGCAGCCTTCGTCGCCAAAATTCCAGAGGATGTGCAATCGGTGACTCGCTACGCCGCGGGCATTCCGGTCAATGCAGATCATCCGAAGCAGGCAAAAGCACTGCTCGCTTACCTGTCGTCACCCAAGGCGCAACCGGCTGTGCAGTCGACCGGGCTGGATTCCGTGCCGCACTAACACGACAGGATTTTTCTGAGAGGACGACGGCCTCACCAAAGCGCTGGCGCTTGTGGGGGCGTCGCCTGGGAGAGTTGGCCAGCGGCTGAGGCAACCAGACCATTTTTACTGAGAAACAAAAAAGGCGTCCCGAAGGACGCCTTTTTTGTTGGACTCAAGACCACTGTTCTTGAGTCCTGATCTTCAACCCTGATACAGCCGGGCGAAAATGGTCGGGGTAAGGGGATTCGAACTCCTGACATCCTGCTCCCAAAGCAGGCGCGCTACCGGACTGCGCTATACCCCGATGATGCTAAAAAGCACCTCGTAAGAGGCGCTTTTTATTTGGATGATGCTTGTGGCATCACTCCCTAAGATCCAGCCAGATACAAACTAGCCAAAAATGGTGGGTCGTGTGGGATTCGAACCTACGACCAATTGGTTAAAAGCCAACTGCTCTACCAACTGAGCTAACGACCCAAATATGGTCGGGGTAAGGGGATTCGAACTCCTGACATCCTGCTCCCAAAGCAGGCGCGCTACCGGACTGCGCTATACCCCGACTGAAACATCATTGAACCTTGCGAAATCTGGCTCCACGACCTGGACTCGAACCAGGGACCCAGTGATTAACAGTCACTTGCTCTACCAACTGAGCTATCGCGGAACTATCGATTTCAGATTCAACGTTACCACTTGCCGCATTGAAATCACATCGCTGTTAACTCTTTGATTTCAATCTCAATGACGTTTGCGCTTCGTTTGTATCGTTGCGTTCACGTCTCTGAGGCGCGCTATTCTACAATTTTAAAAACACCTGTCAACCCTCTAAATTGCTTTTTAAGACAATGATTTGCGATTTTTTTTCAGATCGCCTTTCAGGGCTGATTTTGCTGCGCACATCACCCTCAACAAAAAGGCTCCCACTCGGGCAGCCCTCCTTTATAAGGCAACAGGCCTGATCAGGCAAACACGATCTCGTCGTCGACTACCCGACCAGTGATGCCGGTGCCGGGTACGAAGCTGCCCGACAGGATGAGCTGCGCCAGCGGGTTTTCGATCCAGCGCTGAATCGCACGCTTCAGTGGGCGTGCGCCATAGACAGGGTCGTAGCCAACGGCAATCAGCTTGTCCAGCGCCTCAGGGCTCAGCGTCAGAGAAAGCTCGCGCTCGGTCAGACGCTTGCGCAGGCGATCCAGCTGGATGTCGGTGATACCGGCAATCTGATCACGCGCCAACGGCTCGAAGATCACCACTTCGTCGATACGGTTGATGAACTCCGGCCGGAAGTGCGTACTGACAGCATCCATCACCGCTGCACGCTGCGCCTCGCGATCCCCCACCAGCTCCTGAATCTGCGCCGAACCCAGGTTGGAGGTCATGACGATCACGGTATTGCGGAAATCCACCGTACGGCCATGGCTGTCGGTCAGACGGCCGTCTTCCAGCACCTGCAACAGAATGTTGAACACATCTGAGTGCGCCTTCTCGACCTCGTCGAGCAGGATCACCGAATACGGTTTGCGACGTACGGCCTCGGTCAGGTAACCGCCTTCCTCGTAACCGACATAACCCGGTGGCGCACCGATGAGCCGCGCCACAGAATGCTTCTCCATGAACTCGGACATGTCGATCCGCACCATGGCCTCTTCGGTGTCGAACAGGAACTCGGCCAGCGCCTTGCACAGTTCGGTCTTGCCCACGCCGGTCGGGCCGAGGAACATAAACGAACCGCTTGGACGGTTCGGGTCGGACAAGCCCGCACGCGAACGGCGCACGGCGTTCGACACAGCGACCACGGCCTCTTCCTGACCGATCACCCGGTTGTGCAACAGGGTTTCCATCTTCAACAGTTTTTCGCGCTCGCCTTCCAGCATCTTGGAAACCGGGATACCGGTCCACTTGGACACGACTTCGGCGATTTCTTCCTCGGTCACTTTGCTGCGCAGCAACTGGTTCTCCGGTTTACCGTGCTGATCGACCATCTGCAGGCTGCGTTCCAGGTCCGGGATGATCCCGTACTGCAATTCAGCCATGCGGTTCAGGTCGCCACGACGGCGTGCCGCTTCAAGCTCCTGACGCGACTGCTCGATTTTCTGCTGGATCTGCGCCGAGCCGGTCACTTCGGCTTTTTCAGACGTCCAGATTTCCTCCAGATCCGCATATTCCAGCTCCAGGCGCTGGATATCGTCCTGAAGCTTGTCCAGACGCTTGATGGCCGCCTCGTCCTTCTCTTTCTTGAGCGCCTGGGCTTCCACTTTCAGCTGGATCAGGCGACGCTCAAGACGGTCGAGCACTTCCGGCTTGGAGTCGATTTCCATCCGAATGCGGCTGGCGGCTTCGTCGATCAGGTCAATCGCCTTGTCGGGCAGCTGACGATCCGTGATGTAGCGATGGCTCAGCTTCGCCGCCGCGATGATCGCACCATCGGTGATAGCGACCTTGTGGTGGACTTCGTAGCGCTCTTTCAGGCCACGCAGAATCGCGATGGTGTCTTCTTCGCTCGGCTCGTCCACCAGCACTTTCTGGAAGCGTCGCTCAAGCGCTGCATCCTTCTCTATATATTGGCGATACTCGTTGAGCGTGGTCGCACCCACGCAATGCAGCTCGCCGCGCGCCAACGCCGGTTTGAGCATGTTGCCCGCGTCCATCGAACCTTCGCCCTTGCCGGCGCCGACCATGGTGTGCAGTTCGTCGATGAACAGGATGATCTGGCCTTCCTGCTTGGACAGCTCGTTGAGCAGCGACTTCAGGCGCTCTTCGAACTCACCACGGTACTTGGCACCCGCAATCAGCGCGCCCATGTCCAGCGACAGCAGACGCTTGCCGCGCAGGCCATCAGGCACTTCGCCGTTGATGATGCGTTGCGCCAGACCTTCGGCAATGGCGGTCTTGCCCACGCCGGGTTCGCCGATCAACACGGGGTTGTTCTTGGTGCGGCGTTGCAGAACCTGAATCGTGCGGCGGATCTCGTCGTCACGGCCAATCACTGGGTCGAGCTTGCCTTCTTCGGCGCGCTTGGTCAGGTCAACGGTGTACTTGTCCAGCGCCTGACGTGACTCTTCGACGTTGGGGTCGTTGACCGCCCCGCCGCCACGCAGGTTGTTGATGGCATTTTCCAGCGCCTTCTTGCTGACGCCCTGCCCCAGCAGCAACTTGCCGAGCTTGCTGTTCTCGTCCATGGCGGCGAGCAGCACCAGTTCACTGGAAATGAACTGGTCACCCTTCTGCTGAGCCAGGCGATCAGCCTGATTGAGCAGGCGCGCCAGTTCCTGCGACATGTTGACGTCGCCGGTCGGGTTCTGGATTTTTGGCAGTTGATCGAGCTCTTTGCTCAATTCCTTGCGCAGGCTGTTCACGTCGAAACCTACCTGCAGCAGCAGAGGCTTGATCGAGCCGCCCTGTTGTTCAAGCAATGCCTGCATCAAATGCGCAGGCTCAATGGCTGGGTGGTCGAGGCCCACTGCCAGCGATTGTGAATCTGATAACGCTAACTGTAATTTGCTGGTCAATCTGTCGATACGCATAGTCACCTTCCTTTAGAGCAGGCCGGAGCAATGAACACACCTGTGACGAAAACCTGCTGAAACACTTATGGATGCGCAATAGATGCGGGCAATTCTGCGTGTTTCAAGACTGACTCGATTGATGTGGATCAGCCTCACGCTCAGGCAAGCCTAGCTGGCTTGCGCAAAAGAGCAGTGTCAGGCGTGATCGATCCAGATCAGCGAGGCAAATCGGCCGGTACGGGCTGCACGGCGATAGGAGAAGAAGCGCGAATCGGTGAAGGTATCGAACCCGCCACCATAAACAGAAGAGATGCCATGCGCCGCCAGCCGCAGGCGCGCCAGCGTATAAATGTCGGCCATGAATCGACCGGCGTTGGCACTGGCGATGAACGCTTCGGCGGTTTCAGCATGCTGACTGACGAAGGCTTCGCGAACCTCTGGCCCAACTTCGAACGAAGGCTGACCGATTGCAGGGCCAAGCCAGACCATCACGTCCTCAGGCGCAACCTGCAGGCTGTCGGCTGTCGCCTCCAGAACACCTGCTGCCAGACCACGCCAACCCGCATGCGCGGCAGCGACCCGAGTGCCGTCACGGCGACAGAACAGCGCGGGCAGGCAATCGGCGGTCATGATGGTGCAGGCGACGCCGGGCGTGTCCGTCCAGCTGGCATCGGCTTCCATGACGCACGAAGGATCCGCATGCGCAACGACCACACCATGCACCTGGCGTAACCAGGCGGGCTGGACGTTGAGGGTAGAGGTCAGAGCAGAACGATTGCTGGCAACGGCCTGTGGGCTGTCGTCAACGTGATCGCCGAGATTGAAGGTATCGAACGGAGCCTGACTGGCCCCGCCCGAGCGGGTGGTGACGCAAGACTTGATCTGGGCTGGCGCGGGCCAGTCAGGTATCAGCCAGTCATTCACCCGATGAACGCCTCGCGGTCCTGTTTGAGCAGCGACAGCAGCCAGACGAAGTCGTCAGGCAGTGGCGATTCCCAGCTCATGCGCTTGCCAGTGATCGGGTGATCCAGCTCCAGGAAGCGCGCATGCAATGCCTGACGCGGGAAGGTCTTGAGCGAATCGACCATGGTCAGGCTGGCAGCAGGCGGAATGCGGAAACGACCACCATAGGCAGGGTCGCCGACCAGCGGGTAGTTGATGTGCGCCATGTGCACGCGAATCTGGTGCGTACGGCCGGTCTCCAGCTTGACCCGCACATGGGTGTGCGAACGGAAGCGCTCCAGCACACGGTAATGACTCACCGCCTGCTTGCCGCCTTCCATCACCGCCATGCGTTGACGCTGCTGGCCGTGACGGCCGATCGGCGCGTCGATCTTGCCGCCTGCGGTCACAACACCGATCACGATGCATTCATAAATACGGCTCACGCTGCGACTCTGCAACTGGGTGACCAGTTGGGTCTGCGCCTGAATCGTCTTGGCGACCACCATCAGACCGGTGGTGTCCTTGTCCAGACGGTGCACGATGCCGGCGCGCGGAACATTGATGATGTCCGGCACGTGGTGCAGCAGGGCATTGAGCAGCGTGCCGTCGGCGTGACCGGCAGCCGGGTGCACCACCAGGCCCGCAGGCTTGTTGATGACCAGAATCTGGTCGTCTTCGTAGACGATATCCAGCTCGATGTCCTGAGCGACCCATTCACCCTGGGCCTCCTGCTCGGCAATCAGTTCAAGAATGGCACCACCATGCACGATGTCACGCGGGCGCAGAACGCCACCGTCCACAGTCAGGCGGCCGTCCTTGATCCAGGCGGAAAGGCGCGAGCGCGAGTGCTCAGCGAATAATTGTGCGGCGACTTGATCGAGGCGTTGACCGCCCAATTCGGACGGCACCTCTGCGCGGAGTTCTATATTTTCGGACATGACCAGACTAGGTGGCGGCTAGCCTTTGGTTTCGGCAGCGCGCTTGTGGTTAAATACGGCGTCTTTTGTCCCGCCGGTATCGCGGGGCGCTCATCATAACAGGACGGCCCCGCCCAAGACAGCAGGCCGTTATAGGGACGCAAGCCGCCATGCAAGTGAAACACCTGCTGCTGATCGCCATCCTCGCATTGACTGCGGCCTGTTCGTCGAAGGAAGTCATCGACGAAAACCTCAGCGAAGTCGAGCTGTACCAGCAGGCGCAGGCCGACCTGGGCAATAACAGCTATAACAGTGCCACTGAGAAGCTCAAGGCGCTGGAATCTCGCTATCCGTTCGGTCGCTACGCCGACCAGGCCCAGCTTGAGCTGATCTACTCCAACTACAAGAACGGAGAACCGGAAGCAGCGAAATCTGCCGCCGAGCGCTTCATTCGTCTGCATCCTCAGCATCCGAACGTCGATTACGCCTACTACATGAAGGGCCTGACCTCGTTCGACCAGGACGTCGGCCTGCTGGCGCGCTTCCTGCCGCTGGACCAGACCAAGCGTGACCCGGGGGCTGCCCGCGACTCGTTCAACGAGTTCGCGCAACTGACCAGCCGCTTCCCGAACAGCCGTTATTCGCCCGACGCCAAGCAGCGCATGATCTACCTGCGCAACCTGCTGGCTTCGTACGAAATTCACGTGGCTGACTATTACCTGACCCGTCAGGCCTACGTCGCCGCCGCCAACCGCGGTCGTTATGTGGTCGAAAACTTCCAGGAAACGCCGTCCGTCGGTGATGGCCTGGCCGTCATGGTCGAGTCGTACCAGCGTCTGCACCTCGATGATCTGGCAGCGACCAGCCTCGAAGTCCTGAAAACCAACTACCCGAACCATCCGCAGCTGGACAACGGCGAGTTCACCCCTCGTCAGGCCGAAGCGGACAACCGTTCGTGGCTGTCCAAGGCGACGCTGGGCCTGATCAGCGGCAGTGCGCCGCTGCCACCGGGTGAAACCCGTGCCGATCAGGACATCAAGAAGCAGTATCAGGAAGCCAAGGACGCCATCCCGAAAGAGCTGCTGCCGGAAAACCAGGCAGAGCTGGACGAACAGGCCGAGAAAGAAGCCGAAGAGAAAGGCACCAAGAGCCGTTCCTGGTTCAGCTACATGACACTGGGTCTGTTCGACTGATTCGAACCCGGCTCACGAAAAAAGAGGCCTTCGCAAGGCCTCTTTTTTTATGCGCATTCGCCTCTGTCCGCCCGCCTGCTCCTTGGCTACACTGCGCAGACTCAACTCACTAAGCTGGTAGTCATGCTTCGGTTATTAATGTGGGCCGCGTTGATCGCGGTGGTGGTCTGGTTCATCAAGCGGCTGCTCAATCCCCCGAAACCAAAATCACGTCCGGCACCGCCCGACACCACCGCAGCGCCCATGGTGCGTTGCGCCCAGTGCGGCGTTCATCTTCCTCGTGACCGAGCATTGAGCCAGGAACAACAATGGTATTGCAGCGAGGCGCACAGGCTAGAAGGCCCGGCGGCACGTGACCGCTGAGCCCCTTTCGCTCGGCAGTGCCCAAGCGCAACGGATCCTGCGGCTTTATCACCTTTATCGCCTCGTCATCGGCGTCCTGCTGGTATCGCTGATTTCCAGCAGCCTGGACACCGAACTGTTGCAGATGGCCAACCCGAACCTGTTTCGCGCAGGCTGCTGGCTGTATCTGGTGTCCAACATTCTGGTAGTGGTGCTGCTGGAGCGGCCGAGTCGTCAGTCTCACCTCTTCAGTCTGGCGCTGGCAGACGCGATCATGCTGTCTGGCCTTTTCTACGCAGCAGGCGGTCCTTCGAGTGGTATCGGCAACCTGCTGATCGCCTCGGTCGCGATCAGCAATGTGCTGTTGCGTGGCCGCATCGGGCTGCTGATCGCGGCAGTCTCGGCCATCGGCATCATCTACCTGACCTTCTACATCAGCCTCGGGACGCCATCGGTTTCCAGCGACTACGTGCAGGCTGGCCTACTGGGTGCCATGTGCTTCGCGGCCGCCATGCTGGTGCAGGCACTCACGGCGCGCATGCTGAACAGCGAAGTGCTGGCCAAGCAGCGGGCTGCCGATGTCGATAACCTCGAAGAACTCAACGCCCTGATTCTGCAACGCATGCGCACCGGCATTCTGGTACTGGATGCGCGCCGTCAGGTGCTGATGGCCAATCAGGGCGCGCTGAACCTGCTCGGGCATGAGCAACTGGTCGGCGAAGTGATCGACCATTACTGCCCGCAATTGGTGGATCGCCTGCGCCACTGGCTGATCAACCCGGTCATGGTGCCACGCAGTCTCTCGACTTCTGCCATCGGGCCAGAGCTGCAACCCAGCTTTGCGGCGGTCAACCGAGGCGATCAGTTGCAGACCCTGATTTTCCTGGAGGACCTGTCGCAGGTCGCCCATCAGGCACAGCAGCTCAAGCTTGCCGCACTGGGCCGCCTGACCGCCGGCATCGCTCATGAAATCCGCAACCCGCTCGGCGCGGTCAGCCATGCAGCGCAATTGCTGAACGAGTCGGAAGAATTGACAGCACCGGACCGTCGTCTGGGGCAGATCATTCATGACCAGTCACGGCGGATCAATCTGGTTATCGAGAACGTGCTGCAACTGTCCAGACGACGCGAAGCCCAGCGCGAACTGCTTGACCTGAAAAACTGGCTGGAGAACTTCGTGGCGGAGTTTCGCAGCACCGCCCTGCCTGACCAGCGGGTCGAGACCGAAATC
The DNA here is from genome assembly GCF_900184295.1 of Pseudomonas viridiflava. Lineage (NCBI taxonomy): Bacteria > Pseudomonadati > Pseudomonadota > Gammaproteobacteria > Pseudomonadales > Pseudomonadaceae > Pseudomonas > Pseudomonas viridiflava. Next base: position 1,007,320 of record NZ_LT855380.1, on the reverse strand, counting down.
GGTGTCGGCATGCTGACCACGCGCATGGACCCCGAGCAGTTGAATCAGGTGGTCACCAACCTGCTGCAGAACGGCCTGCGCTACAGTCGTCAGCACCACTCCACCGCGCAGGTGCTGCTGAGGCTGTATCACGACCGCAAAAGCGATCTGCCGACGCTAGAGGTTCTGGATGACGGCCCCGGCGTCAGCGAGAAGCACCTGAGCAGATTGTTCGAACCGTTCTTCACCACCGAAAGCAAAGGGACGGGCCTTGGCCTCTACCTGTCGCGCGAGTTATGCGAAAGCAATCAGGCCCACCTGGACTACGCCCCTCGGGAAGGCGGCGGCAGTTGCATGCGGATTACCTTCGCCCACCCGTTCAAACCGAGCTGAACATGACCCCACGGCAAAAGATCCTGATCGTCGATGATGAGCCGGACATTCGCGAACTCCTGGAGATCACTCTGGGCCGGATGAAGCTCGACACCCGCAGCGCCTGCAATGTCGCCGAGGCACGCCAGTGTCTGGCTCGAGAAGCATTCGACCTGTGCCTGACGGACATGCGCCTGCCGGATGGCAACGGCCTGGAGCTGGTGCAGCATATCCAGCAGAACTTCGCTCACGTCCCGGTGGCGATGATCACCGCGCATGGCAGTCTGGACACCGCTATCCACGCGCTCAAGGCCGGTGCGTTCGACTTCCTGACCAAGCCGGTGGACCTCGGTCGCCTGCGTGAGCTGGTCAACAGCGCGCTGCGCCTTACGCCCGTCGTGCAGCCTATACGCGCTCTGGACAACCGCCTGCTGGGCGACTCGCCGCCCATGCGCATACTGCGCGGCCAGATCGCCAAACTGGCGCGCAGTCAGGCCCCCGTTTACATCAGCGGCGAGTCCGGCAGCGGCAAGGAGCTGGTGGCCAGGTTGATTCACGAACAAGGCCCACGTGGAGAAAAACCCTTCGTGCCGGTCAACTGCGGCGCCATTCCTTCCGACCTGATGGAAAGCGAATTCTTCGGGCATCGCAAAGGCAGCTTCACCGGTGCCCATGAAGACAAGCCGGGGCTGTTCCAGGCGGCGCAGAACGGCACGCTGTTTCTGGACGAGGTGGCCGATCTGCCGCTGGCCATGCAGGTCAAACTGCTGCGCGCGATACAGGAGAAGTCCATCCGCAGCGTCGGCGGCCAGCAGGAACAGGTGGTGGATGTACGGATTCTCTGTGCAACCCATAAGGACCTGAACGTAGAGGTGGCCGCAGGACGCTTCCGGCAGGATTTGTATTACCGATTGAACGTCATCGAGTTGCGCGTACCGTCGCTGCGTGAGCGTCGTGAAGACATCGACCAACTGGCCGCCATCGTCCTGCAGCGTCTGGCGACCAACAGCGGGCTGCCCGCCGCCAGACTCGACGCCCAGGCACTGGATACGCTGAAAAACTATCGTTTTCCCGGCAACGTTCGTGAGCTGGAGAACATGCTGGAGCGCGCCTACACGCTGTGCGAGAACGACGAAATCCATGCGTCCGACCTGCGCCTGACCGAGTCTGCAAGACCACAGGAAAGCGACGGCCCGAACCTGGCCGACATCGACAATCTGGAAGACTATCTGGAAGGCATCGAGCGCAAACTGATTCTTCAGGCCCTGGAAGAAACCCGCTGGAACCGCACAGCGGCGGCCCAGCGACTGAGCCTGTCATTCAGGTCGATGCGTTATCGGTTGAAGAAGCTGGGACTGGATTGAGCGGGAAGGCGCGGGTGTTCATTGGCCTCTGACACAGTGCTGTGTCGCTGCGAATACCGATTGTGGGAGCGGACTTGTCCGCGAAAGCAGTATTTCAGCCACTGCATATGCTTCGGATGTACCGGCCTTTTCGCGGACAAGTCCGCTCCCACAAAACCGCGTTTCTTCAGTGGCTTACAGGTTGTTTGATAAGAGGCGGCTTGTCGGCGATGGCGTCAGTTCAGTCACCCATATGGCGTCTGGAAACCCGCTTCGCCGGCAAGCCGCCTCCCACAAAAACCGCGTCTATCCAGCAAGTTATATTTTATCGACGAAAGCGCAGCTCATATCCGGGCGGGCGTCATACGCCCTTGCGGTGCATACGGCGCCGGATCAATGATCGGCTCATGCTCCAGTAATAAATCAGCGAGCAACTGGCACGACGCAGGCGCCAGCACCAGGCCGTTGCGGTAATGACCGCAGTTGAGCCACAGCCCTTCGAAGCCGGACACGGGGCCAATGAATGGAATGCCTTCCGGCGAACCCGGACGCAATCCCGCCCACTGAGCAACTGGCTCGGCGTCCGCCAATGCTGGAATCAGCTCGACAGCCGAGGCCTTGAGGCTTTCAAGCGCCACATCAGTCGTGGTCTTGTCAAAACCCGCGTGCTCCAGCGTGCTGCCAATCAGGATATGCCCGTCACGCCGAGGAATCGCGTATCGCCCTTTCGCCAACACCATACTGGGCAGGAAATCCGGCGCGCACTTGTAGAGGATCATCTGGCCTTTGACGGGCTCGACCGGCAGCTCCAGGCCAAGGTGTTTCAGCAGGTCACCACTCCAGGCGCCCGCAGCAAGAATCACCCGGTCAGCGAGCACATCGCCCGACGTCGTCTTCACGCCCTCGATTCTGTCATGACGACGCACGAAGCCAGTGACCTCGCACTGCTCGCGAATCTCGACATTCGGCATCGCCAGCAAGGCGGCCTTGAGGGATTTGACCAGTCTGGGGTTACGCACATTGGCCACGTCAGCCATATGGATGGCCCGGGAATACCCCTGCCCGAGCACCGGCACCGCATCATGCACCGCTGAAATATCAACACTGCTCAGCGGCCGGTTTTCCCGTACCGCCCAGTCGAGCGCCTGCTGTTCGTCATCCAGGTCCAGCCAGTACAAACCGGTGGTATGAACTTCCGGATCAAGACCCGTCTGCTTGAAAAGCCGTTCCCCCAGATGCGGATAGAAATCCTGAGACCAGTGCGCCAGCGCGGTCACTGCCGGGCTGTAGCGCCAGGGGTACAACGGAGAGACGATCCCCCCGCCCGCCCACGAGGACTCGAGCCCCACGCCTGACCTGTCCAGCAGCACAACGCTCATATGCGACGATGCCAGATTGAAGGCCGTCAACAAACCGATCACACCACCGCCGACGATCACTACGTGTTGCTTGGGCATTTTGCTCTCTGGGCAAGTTGAAAAGGGTTATCGGCCCCAGCAGTCTTTCTTCGTCACACCGCTGGATGCGCCGGTGTTGCTGTACTCGCCCGTGTTCTTGATGACGAAACTGCCGCACTTGTCGCCATTCATCATCGCGTTGCCGTTGGGCGTCGCCGTCAGAGTGAAATCGGAGGCGTTCAGCGTAGAGACAATACCGTAATACGTGTTTCCCGTGCTCAGGCCCGTAGCCCCTACGTAAGTACCGCTGCGGGAATAAAAGCGCTCCAGGGCCTGGGTCTGCTCGGACAGCAGGCTGGCAATTTCGGCGCGATGGGTGCGTCTCACGTACTCGGTGTAACTGGGGTAAGCCACCGCCGCAAGGATACCGACAATCGCCACGACGATCATGAGTTCGATCAGCGTAAAGCCCCTGGATGTTGCTCTCATGCTCAGCTTCCCTATTGGATTTGTCGCCACATGATGCGTTGGAAGGCGGTTGGAACTAGATTACCTAGTTCATCAAGCCTTAAAATTTGGCCGCTGGAGTCGATCACAATTTTTATGTCATTCGGCACCTTGGGATTGCCGTTGGAGTCGGTTCCCGGACTCACGGTTCCTGTCAAAATGGATGCAAGGACCGGTATGCCGCTGCCTACCGCACGGCCTGAAACGCGCGTATCGAGTTCGTTTATGTCCAGATCGCCGTTGGTGTCCAGCACTTGATAGTTGAGCATACTGCCGGTCGCTGCATCCAGTTCGAACAAACGCCCTGTACCCGTGCTCTCGCAAGGGTCCGACGAGTTGACGGCAGCGGTAGTGAAAATGATCCGGCCTCTGCTGGTTTGGGCAGGATAAATGATGCGCTCGCCGATGTAGGGCTCGACGGTGGACAATGGCAGGAACCATCCCTTTTTCGACGCCCAGTCAACATCGTTGGCGGTCGAGGTGAAATAGGTCGCATCTCTTCCGGAGACCGAACCTGTGACGGCCTGAGCCTGCAGGTTGCTTTCGACGTAGTTGCCGGACGCAGTGTCAGCGTCCCAGATCGCATAGAAGTCCTGTAGCGCAGTCGTTTGTTTGTCCGCCGTCTCGAGAAACTTGCCGGTGCCGAAGTAGATGATCTTGCCGTTCAGCGGGTGATCCAGAATCAAAGGCTGAACCGTGATGGGTTGATTGGCACCGCGTGGCGCAGTGAAAAGAGGCTGGCCGTTGAACGCTACCTTCCAGCTGTTCGCAGATGCGCCGCTCAGATCAAACTTCCACAAACGACCTTTCAAATCACCCGCATAGGCAGCCTGAACGACATTCTGTGCATTGACCCGCAGCCTGACCGAAGACAGCCCATTGTCCGTTTCACTGCCTGTCACAGGTGTGGGGATCTCAGCGATGAGTGCTCCGGTGTTGGCGTTCAGCACAAAGAGCGAGGCACGCCCCGTGAAGCTGCCGTAGCCGTTTCCAACGACAACAATACCCGTTCCATCTGCCATCCGCGCCGCTTCGGGCTTGGAATAGCTGAAGCCAAGATTGTTGAAACCATTTGCCGGAGTGGACACAGCCGGCGCCCTCACCTCCCACAATGCGCTGATGTTGTTGGCGGTGCCTTCAAACAATTTGATGGCGAAGAACGCCTTGCCGCCCGCTCCCAACCCGCTTACAGCCACAGTGCGCCATGATGCGCTGCTGCCAGCCTGGGTATCGAATACGGAAATCTGTCCATCAGCAGTGAACCTGTGCGCACCCAGGCCATAGTTGATCGCCGCAACGGTGGCCAGCGACGTCAAGGCGGTCGAAGGCATGTAGGCATAGGTTCGCCTGCCGTTATCGGCACCGATGACATTTAGGAAGCCGTCGTTGGCATTTGCCAGCAGGCTGTACGTCATGTTGCTGGCCTTGGTGGTCAGATAAGTGCTGTAAGACGTGCTGCCCGTCATATCGGTTGAAGTCTTTTCCGTTGGAAGTGCGACAGCCAGATTCGTATTGATCAAATCGCCCAGCAGTCGGGTACGGGTTCGCAACGCCGAGTTGGCGGTGCCTTTCGCCCAGTTGATCAGCTGGATACCCGTCACGCCGGTCGGCAATGTGGCCGTGACAGCGTCCTTCTGGGGTTGAGACAGCGCGTTGAAATCAAGAGCAATCCTTGCAGCGGTGGTCGTAGCTGCAGCGGTGTTCCAGGTTTCGAAAGTTGGAGCGGTCGAAGCTGACGTTATCGTTGTGTCAGTGGTCCACACCGCTGTGCTCAGGTCACCCGTACGGGCATCGAGATCAAACGCATTGATTGTCCCGTGCCAGTCGGCAGGGTCATAAAGCGTCTGGAAAAAACGCGTGCCCGTTTGCAAGGCCGCGGAGTTCGCCGCACCGCCACCGCCAGAACCTGCCTTCGCGTAGATATCGCTCAGCGCAAGGTTCAAGGCCGTGTTCAATCCCGAACTGTCATTGGCCTGGAAGTACTTGCCACGACCGTGAGTATCGTTCGCGGCATCGATCAGCATCTGGTTGTTGGCTGTGAAGCCGATGGTGTAGGTGCTCAGGTTTTGTTTGGGGAAACCTGCGGTGTCCCAGCTTTTCCCGGTCAGATCGCCCCCCGGCGCGGAGACATCACGGCGCAGATCGATGTCGTAGGCAAACTTGGCCAGGTCATCCAGATAAAGCGTGTCCCCTTCTCCATCACCCGACAGATTATTTCCGTCGTTGGCCGCATTCAGGTCCCAGTTGGGCAATGAACGTGTGGTATCGGCGACGTCTTCCGGGTCATTGGTGGGGAACGTCCGGTCATAGGTCGGCAAACCATCGGTAACCACCACGCCGTAGTTCTTCTGACAGCGATATTGAATGGGGCTCACGTAGTTGGCGGCATTCTGATAAAAGGGCGCCATACCACGGAAATAACGGGTGATTTCGTAATAGGTTTCCGCCAGCGGCGTGTTGGCGGAAGGTGTCAGGTTGGCGATGGCCTGCTTGAGCGCGTTGACGTTGGCAGTGGCTTGCGCCTGAGTGACTGCTGGCTGAAAAGTTGAAGCCGTGACCGGAGACAGATCGGTGACCAGTCTGGAAATCCTGCCACCCGGACCGAGATCGAAATTGTTCGGTTCGTTGAAGGTCGCCAGCCCGATCCTGAGCGTGAGGTTGTTGGATACCAGATTGGTAGCCACGGTCTTCGCGACGTTCATGCGGAAATCATTGGGAATTATGCCATTGGTGTAGTCTCGCACACCGAAATCGAACAGCCCGGGCGTGACCAGATCAATCAAATACGACAGATAGTCTGCGGTATAACGGGTCAGGCCATTCCCGGCAGGATCGGGCAGCACGACGCAGTATCGAACGCCGTTGCGAAAAATCGTGCGCCCACCGAACAGGCATGACAGTGAAATCCCGGCCACTCCCGTCGCGTTGATGTCTCCTACTGCCAGCGTCTCCCCGCCCGAGATGGTGCTTATGAACGGGCAAGGAACCGTTATCAGGCCACTCACACACTGAGTGGAGTAAAACTGGATATCAGGACGATTGACATTGGGATCAAACCCGGATGCCCAGATAATGTTGTACATGCTCCCTGAGTTGTCCACGAGCAGCATCAGGTTGGGCGGCACCGCCGATGAGCTCAGCAGTGGCACCTGTGAAGGAGTGAATGCATAGACCGGCGCCGCGAGGTAAAGCGTCAACAGCACGCCATACACATATTTCAGAGCATGACGAAGCGCCTTAACAGTTGGCATAAATGCTCTCCAGCACGGTTCGTGAGGTGCCATTCTGGATGGCCACTGCGGTTACCCGGTAAAGCGTCGCGACGGTGGAACTGCAATTTGACGGCCATTTTATCGGCGTCAACGTGTTCCCCAGATTTTGAACGGCATAAAACCCTCCTCCGGCCGCTGCAGTCCAGGTCACACCGGAAGCCCCCACTCCGGCAGCGGTTACCGTGGTGGACTCGGCAGGCGGTGCACACGCGGCTCCCGAACAGACTGCCGGTGAAACAGTCCCTGCCTTGATGGCAGACTCACCGAGGCGTAGCGCGCTTTCTGCCAACTGGAAAGACTGATTGCGGACCACCACGCTGCCGGCCATTTTTTCCTGCAGGGTTGCGTTCTGCATCGAAGAAATCCCCAGTAGCGTCAGCAGCAGCAGAAATACCAGGCTCACCAGCAGCACCATGCCGCCCTGACGACGAGGGAAGGCAATGATCGAATTGAATCGCACGGTCTTGTTCATGCTGGGCCTGTTCAAAAGCGGTTACGCAAGTAGGCGACAACGCTGTATTGCTGATCTTCGACCCGGTTGTCTGGGTCACGCAATGTGAGGCTGATGCGCACACTGCGGATGTCACCAGCGTTGCCAGGGGTTATCGCTGTTCTGTAGGACATGGGATTACCGATCATCCCAAAGGAAACAGAGAAATTGGCAACATTCTGCAAGAGCGGTTGCTGATCGGCCGTCGAGCCGAATCTGATCCTTAAATCGGTCCCGACAAGGCTGTAAACCAGTTGCCGCAACGGAAAGGCCGTCTCCCCGGCCGCGGGTGCTCTTGCGCCGTTGTAAAGCTGCGTCGTGCTTCTGCAGTCTGAGATGATGGTCCAGGTTGGCGTGCTACCCGTGGTACCCACGTCAGCGGTCACTAGCGTGAGCGTGGTGTTTGCATTGTCCCAGAGAATGGGATTATCGAGCGCAGCAGGTCGGGCAATCGCAGGTGCCACAGGCGTCACGTTGGAGAGACTCAGGCATCCATACATGCCGGTCATGCGAATTTCCTGAATCATCTTGCTCAACACAAAACGCGCATCTTCCTGCATGCGGGCCGACGCATTCTGACTCTGGTACGTGGCTCTGGATGCGGTAAATATCTGGACGATCCCCAGGCTGACCACCAGCCCGAGCACCAGAGCGACCATGATTTCGACCAGACCGAAGCCTCTGGACACCCTTCTCATGGATTCACCCCGATACGTGAAGTCAGTGTAAACGTCCGGGTCGTAGGACTGACGGGGGCAGTCCCCGTATTCGCCACGGTATTGGCGCTCGCGGCACGCGTGTCGTCCCAGGTGATGGTGATCGTCACTTCCGGCGCATTGGCAACGTTGATCACCCCTGTCCCGGTAGCGCCTGCAAAATTGTTGATGTTGGTTTTGAAATCGAACAGATCCTGATCCCGCGCGACATTGATATTGGCAGCCGGTGCAGCCGACAAACCGTTGAGGCCATAGGTTGCCAGGACGTTTTGTCCGCCAGTACTGGCTGAATTGCCATCCACATTCGCCCGAATCCGATCCATCATGTCGTAAGCGATAAAGCTGGCCTGACTGGTCATCGCCGCGCTGTCCGTGTATTTCAGGGCGTTCAGCTGGATTGCCGCCGCGCCAAGCAGACCTATGGCAAGGATCAACACCGAAACCAGCACTTCGATCAGGGTCATGCCGCTCTGGCGGTGTCGGGGTTTATTGGGCATCAGCAGCTTCCACCGAGGACGATCCGGCCGGTCAGACAAATATTCAGGGTTTTGGTGACGGAGCCTCGGGTGTAAGTCATTGCCACCGCCGTAGCAGGCGCGATGAGCCCGCCCAGGTTATTGAAGTCGATTGCATTCACGTTGGCCGCCACCAGCGTACCGCCGCTGCTCATGGCCGCCACCTTGCGCAAGACCCTGGTCGAGTCGGACGCGACCGTGCCCGCATCGGCGACTCGATACACCTGCAACTCGGCATTCCACGCAGTGCCGGTGGTTGGAGCGATTCGCACACTCACTCCTCTGTTTATCGCCTCGAGCCGCGCATAGTTGAGGGCTCGCTGCAAATCATTGAGTTCAGTATCGGCCTTGTTGCTCTGGAGGGTGCTGGTGAAATTCGGGATCGCGATAGCTGCCAGGATGCCCACCAGGGACACAGTGACTAACAATTCGATGAGGCTGAATCCCTTGGCTATATGACGCATTGAGTGTCTCCTAGACGTTACGACTATAAGGCAGCAATGCCGTCGGAAAATCTATAGCGGGACGTACGGTTGTTTTGCGATGACGAGCGCCCGGACGCGTTTGAAACGGTCTTTCCAGGGAAGGAAAACAGATGAAGCAGACAGGATTCACGCTGATCGAACTGCTGGTGGTCGTGGCACTGGTTGCCATTCTTGCCAACGTCGCGATGCCTTCTCTTACAGGCGTGATCGACAGCAACCGCAGACTCGCCGCAGCCCAGGAGCTGGCCAGCGGAATTCGATCGGCACGAGTGGCTGCCATCACGCGCAATCAGTGGACGACGATCCATGCAATAGACGGGGACTGGAGCAACGGCTGGCGGATCATTCTCGATACGGATGGCAAAGGCCCCGACGATCAGGACGTGTTGCTCATCGAGCGCGCGAGGTCGCCCGACACCCGAATCGTCGGCAACAGGAAAGTGGCTGAACATCTGACATTCACCGGGCTGGGCGGCCTGCGTAACTCGGCCAACGGGACGATACATGTGTGCGTCAAAAACCAGCCGGTGAGCCACTATCGCGTGATAGTGGCCAGGACCGGGCGGGTCAGGATCGACGATAAGAAGGCTGATGCGCCACTGTGCAGTTGAGCGAGTTCAGAGCAGCGACTTGACCCGCAATTCCTTGGGCATCGAGAACGTAATGTTCTCTTCGCGACCGGCCAGTTCATCGGCACCGGTTGCCCCCCAGGCCTGCAGTTGCTGAATCACGCCGCGCACCAGCACTTCCGGCGCCGAAGCGCCTGCGGTGATACCGATGCGCTCGACGCCATCGAACCAGCTGCGCTGCATGTCTTCGGCACCGTCGATGAGGTACGCAGGTGTCGACATCCGCTCGGCCAGCTCACGCAGGCGGTTTGAATTGGAGCTGTTCGGGCTGCCCACCACCAATACCACGTCGCACTCGTCGGCCAGTTGCTTGACCGCGTCCTGACGGTTTTGCGTGGCGTAGCAGATATCGTCCTTGCGCGGGCCGCCGATAGCCGGGAATTTCTGGCGCAATGCATCGATGACGCGACTGGTGTCATCCATCGACAATGTGGTCTGGGTCACGAACGCCAGTGAGTCCGGGTTGCGTACCTGCAGGCTTGCAACGTCGGCTTCATCCTCGACCAGATAGATTGCACCGCCATTGGCGGCATCGTACTGGCCCATGGTGCCTTCGACTTCCGGATGGCCTTCGTGACCGATCAGGATGCATTCGCGACCATCACGGCTGTAACGGGCGACTTCGATGTGAACCTTGGTGACCAGCGGGCAGGTAGCGTCGAACACTTTCAAGCCACGCCCTGCCGCCTCGGTGCGCACGGCCTGGGAAACGCCGTGGGCACTGAAGATGACGATGACGTCGTCCGGCACCTGCTCCAGCTCTTCGACGAAGATCGCACCACGGGAGCGCAGGTCTTCGACGACGAATTTGTTATGAACCACTTCATGGCGCACATAGATCGGCGGACCAAACACTTCCAGGGCGCGATTGACGATTTCGATCGCGCGGTCCACACCGGCACAAAAGCCGCGGGGGTTGGCGAGTTTGATTTGCATGCTGTGCCTCATGGTTACGTGCGAAGCAGCCCGGCCGAAGCCGGGCTCGATATCGGGATCAGGACGCCAGAATCGCTTTCACTTCGAAGATCTGCACTTCAAAGCTCAGCGTCTTGCCTGCCAGCGGGTGATTGAAGTCGATAGTGACCTGTTCGTCATCGAATACCTTCACCACGCCGGGCAACTCGGTGTTGGCCGCATCATTGAAGATCACCAGCAACCCTTCGGACAGTTCCATACCCGCGAACTGCGAGCGTGGCATGATCTGCACGTTTTGTGGGTTGGGCTGACCAAAGGCGTTTTCCGGCAGGATCTGCACGGTCTTCCGATCGCCTGCCTTGAAGCCGAAAATGGCGGCTTCAAAGCCCGGCAGCAGGTTGCCGTCACCGACCTTGAACGTGGCCGGAGCCTTTTCGAAGGTGCTGTCGACGGTGTCGCCGTTTTCCAGACGCAGGGCAAAATGCAGCGTGACCTGCGTGTTCTGACCAATGCGCAGCTCGTCGGACGAGCCTTGGGTCGAAGACTGTTCAGTCATGGGCAGGCTCTCCGGTTTTCTTGCTCTTGAACATATCCAGCGCCAGCATGATCGCGCCAACGGTGATACCGCTGTCGGCCACGTTGAAGGCCGGGAAGTGCCAACGGTTCTGCCAGTGGACCAGAATGAAGTCGATCACGTGGCCCAGCACGATGCGGTCATACAGGTTGCCCAGTGCGCCGCCCAGCACCAGTGCCAGCGCGATGGCCAGCCAGGTGTCGTCGCGCCCCAGACGCTTGAGCCAGACCACCAGCACCGCGCTGACCACAACGGCGATCAGAGCGAACAACCAGCGCTGCCAACCGGCACCGTCAGCCAGAAAGCTGAAGGCTGCACCTGTGTTGTACGCCAGCATCCAGCTGAAGTAGTCGGGAATCACCACGATCTGTTCGTACAGGTCCAGACGGTTTTCGAAGTAGAACTTGCTGGCCTGGTCAATGACCAGCACCAGCACGCTCAACCACAACCAGCTCAGACGGCCGAAACGGCCCGGAGCGGAATCACGCATAGTGACGCACCTCGCCTGCACCACTGATGTTGTCCACGCAGCGACCGCAGATTTCCGGATGCTCAGGGTTCACACCCACATCCTCACGGTGATGCCAGCAACGGGCACACTTGGCGTGACCGGACTTGACGACCTTGAGCTTCAGACCGGCGACTTCGGTCACCACTGCATCAGCCGGAGCCGCCGCCAGAGGCGCGACGCTGGCGGTGGAGGTGATCAGCACGAAGCGCAGTTCGTTGCTCAGCTTCGACAGATCCGCGACCAGCGAGTCTTCGGCATACAGGGTCACTTCAGCCTGCAGGTTGCCGCCAATGGCTTTGGCCGCGCGCAGGTTTTCCATTTCCTTGTTGACCGAGGTCTTCACCGCCATGATCCGCTCCCAGTAGACGCGGTCCATTTCGAAGTCGGCTGGCATTTCGGTCAGGCCTTCGTACCAGGTGTTGAGCATCACGGATTCGTTGCGCTCGCCCGGCAGGAACTGCCACAACTCGTCGGCGGTAAACGCCAGGATCGGCGCGATCCAGCGAACCAGCGCTTCGGAGATGTGAAACAGCGCGGTCTGGCACGAGCGACGTGCCGTGCTGTTGGCAGCCGTGGTGTACTGGCGATCCTTGATGATGTCCAGGTAGAACCCGCCCAGCTCCTGCACGCAGAAGTTGTGGACCTTGGAGTACACGTTCCAGAAACGGTATTCGCTGTAGTTCTCCTGCAGCTCACGCTGCAGCAGCAAGGTGCGATCCACCGCCCAACGGTCCAGCGCAAGCATTTCATCGGCTGGCAGCAGGTCGGTCGCCGGGTTGAAGCCGGACAGGTTGGAAAGCAGGAAGCGCGCCGTGTTGCGAATACGACGATAGGCATCGGCGCTGCGCTGCAGGATCTGGTCGGACACCGCCATTTCGCCGGAATAGTCAGTTGCCGAGACCCACAGACGCATGATGTCGGCGCCCAGCGAATCGTTGACCTTCTGCGGCGCAACCACGTTGTTCAGCGACTTGGACATCTTGCGGCCGTTCTCGTCGACCACGAACCCGTGGGTCAGCAGTTCGCGATACGGCGCATGGTTGTCGATGGCGCAACCGGTCAGCAGCGAAGAGTGGAACCAGCCGCGATGCTGGTCGGAGCCTTCCAGATACAGGTCGGCACGCGGACCGCTTTCGTGGCCCATCGGGTGCGAGCCACGCAGGACGTGCCAGTGCGTGGTGCCGGAGTCGAACCAGACGTCCAGTGTGTCGGAGATCTTGTCGTACTTGGCCGCCTCGTTACCCAGCAGTTCACTGGCGTCGAGCTTGAACCAGGCCTCGATGCCTTCTTTCTCGACGCGCTGCGCCACTTCTTCCATCAGTTCGACGGTGCGTGGGTGCAGTTCGCCGCTTTCCTTGTGCAGGAAGAACGGAATCGGCACGCCCCAGTTGCGCTGACGCGAGATGCACCAGTCGGGACGGTTGGCGATCATCGAGTGCAGACGCGCCTGACCCCAGGCCGGAACGAACTGAGTGTCTTCGATGGCCTTGACCGCACGCTCACGCAGCGTGTCGCCAGTAGCAGGCTGCTTGTCCATGCCCACAAACCACTGCGCAGTAGCGCGGTAGATCAGCGGCGACTTATGACGCCAGCAGTGCATGTAGCTGTGGCTGATGGTTTCGGTGTTCATCAGGCTGTCGACTTCGGCCAGCTTGTCGATGATGTTCTGGTTGGCCTTGAAGATGAACTGGCCGCCAAAGAACTCCAGCGATTCGACATACACCCCGTTGCTCTGCACCGGGCTGATGATGTCGTCGTTGCTGACGCCGTAGGTCTTGCAGATGTTGAAGTCGTCCACGCCATAGGCTGGCGAGCAGTGAACGATACCGGTACCGGCACCCAGCTCGACGTAGTCGGCCAGATAGACCGGCGACAGGCGGTCGTAGAACGGATGACGGAAGTTGATCAGTTCCAGCGACTGGCCAGTGGTGGTCGCGATGACCGAGCCTTCCAGCTTGTAGCGGGACAGGCAGGACTCGACCAGCTCTTCAGCCAGCACCAGCAGTCTGTCGCCGACGTCGACCAGCGCGTAATTGAACTCGGGATGGACGTTCAGCGCCTGGTTGGCCGGGATGGTCCACGGGGTGGTGGTCCAGATGACGATCGAAGCCGGCTTGTCCAGCGAAGCAAGGCCGAATGCAGCGGCCAGTTTTGCTTCTTCGGCAATCGGGAACGCGACGTCGATGGTCGAGGACTTCTTGTCCTGATATTCGACTTCAGCTTCAGCCAGCGCCGAACCACAATCGAAACACCAGTTGACCGGTTTCAGGCCCTTGAAGACGAAACCGCCCTTGACCATCTCGGCCAGCGCGCGGATTTCCCCGGCTTCGTTGGCGAAGTTCATGGTCAGGTACGGATTGCTCCAGTCACCCAGCACACCCAGACGGATGAACTCGGATTTCTGGCCTTCGATCTGCTCGGCAGCGTAGGCACGGCACAGCTCGCGGGTCTTGTCCGCGGACAGGTTCTTGCCGTGGGTCACTTCGACCTTGTGCTCGATCGGCAGGCCATGACAGTCCCAACCCGGCACATACGGGGCATCGAAGCCCGCCAGGGTCTTGGAACGCAGGATCATGTCCTTGAGAATCTTGTTGACGGCATGACCGATGTGAATATTGCCGTTGGCGTACGGAGGGCCGTCGTGCAGGACGAACTTCGGACGATCCTTGCCAATTTCGCGCAGCTTCTGGTACAGGCCAATGCTGTCCCAGCGCTGCAGAGTTTGCGGCTCGCGCTGGGGCAGGCCGGCCTTCATAGGGAAGGCGGTGTCCGGAAGGTTTAGCGTGGCTTTATAGTCGGTCATTTCAGGCTCTTGGTTAGCGGTTGACCATGCCAATGGGCACGGGCGGCGGCGACGTCCGCATTGATCGCCGTCTTGAGCGCCTCCAGAGAGGCAAAACGCTGCTCATCACGCAGCTTGTGGTGGAAAGCCACCGTCAAACGCCGGTCGTAAAGGTCGCCGGCAAAATCCAGAAGATGCACTTCAAGGTGGGCACTGCCATCACCCGCCACGGTAGGACGCACGCCGATGTTGGCGACACCGGCCCAGGCCTTGCCATCGATGTCCACGCTGACCAGGTAAACCCCGCTCAACGGCACACGACGACGCTTGAGTTGCACGTTGGCGGTGGGCGTACCCAACTGACGCGCCAGCTTCTGGCCATGCAAGACCCGTCCGGTGATCTGGAACGGGCGACCGAGCATACGCTCGGCCAGGGCAAAATCCGCGGCAGCCAGGGCTTTACGCACCTTGGTACTGCTGACGCGAAGGCCATCGATTTCAACGGTCTGCGCCGCTTCCACCGTAAATCCGTAAGTCGTTCCGGCCTGCTGCAGGAAGTCGAAATCCCCGAGCCGGTCGCAGCCAAAACGAAAATCATCGCCCACTTCAAGGTGCTGAATGCCCAGCCCGTCGATCAACACGGTTTCGACGAAGCTGGCCGCACTGAGTTTCCTCAGGCGCTGATTGAAGGACAGGCACAGCACCCGGTCCACACCTTCGGCGCTCAACAGTTCGAGCTTGTCGCGCAGACGTGCCAGTCGTGCCGGAGCAGTCTCTGGCGCAAAAAACTCGCGAGGCTGGGGTTCAAAGATGACCACGCATCTGGGCACACCCAACTCGACAGCCCGCTCACGCAGACGCGCCAGAATAGCCTGGTGGCCCCGGTGAACACCGTCGAAATTGCCAATCGTGGCGACGCAGCCCCGATGCTGGGGACGCAGGTTGTGAAGACCTCTAACCAGCTGCATAACGCACTTCTTGCTCATAAAGTGGCCGATTATAACCACACACGGCCCCGGACGACAGGCAACACGCCGGGACCCGATCAAAGCGATCGGCGCATGACACGCAAACACGACCGCTCACCTTTGAAATATTGCTTACATGATGGCTTTGCGGGCGAAATCCCGAAGCCGGAAACCCAGCAACAGAAGCATTGCAAAGTACGTCACCACACCGGCTGCCACCAGGGCACCCAGGCGCAGGAAACGCTCCAGCATGTGTCCTTCATCCCACGCGGGCATGAAATGCATCATCCCCAATAGAACGCCCGACATGGCCGCCACCGCGATCACCAGCTTGAACAGAAACTTCGTCCAGCCCGGCTGCGGCTGAAACAGCGCCTGTTTGCGCAGTTGCCAGAACAACAGGCCGGCATTGATACACGCCCCGACACTGATCGCCAGCGCCAGCCCCGCATGCTGCAACGGCACAATGAAGGCCAGGTTGAGCAACTGAGTCACTATTAGGGTGAAGATCGCGATTTTCACCGGGGTGCGAATATTCTGCTGCGCGTAAAAGCCGGGGGCCAGCACCTTGATCAGGATAATCCCCAGCAGGCCGACCGAATAAGCGACCAGCGCCCGCTGGGTCATCGCGGCGTCCAGCGCATCGAACTTGCCGTATTGAAACAGAGAAACGGTCAGCGGTTCAGCCAGCAGCCCCAGAGCCAGGGTGCACGGCAACACCAGTACGAAGCACAGACGCAAGCCCCAGTCGAGAATGCGCGAATACTCCTGACGATCCCGCTGGGCGTAGGTTTTCGACAGGATCGGCAGCAGAATCGTACCCAGCGCAACACCCAGCACTCCGGACGGCAGTTCCATGAGGCGGTCGGCATAGTACATCCACGACACCGACCCGGCGACGAGGAACGAGGCAAATATCGTGTTGATGATCAGAGAAATCTGACTGACCGAGACGCCAAGGATGGCAGGAAGCATCTGCTTCATCACACGCCAGACGCCTGAGTCACGCAGATTCAGGCGCGGCAGCACCAGCATGCCGATTTTTTTCAGGTGCGGCAGCTGATAAAGCAGCTGCAGAAGACCGCCCGCCAGCACCGCCCATCCCAGCGCCATGACCGGCGGATCGAAATACGGGGTCAGGAACAGCGCAAAAAAGATCATGCTGACATTGAGCAGGGTCGGCACGAAGGCCGGTACGGAAAAGCGGTTCCAGGTATTGAGGATCGCGCCCGCCAGCGAGGACAGCGAGATCAGCAATATATAAGGAAATGTCACCCGCAGCAGATCCGAGGTCAGCGCGAACTTTTCAGGTGTATCGACAAAGCCCGGCGCCGTGGCCCAGATCACCCAGGGCGCGAAGATCACGCCCAGAAGAGTCACCAGTGCCAGAGCGAGTGTCAGCAGCCCCGTGACGTAAGCCACGAACGTGCGGGTCGCCTCTTCGCCCTGCTGGCTCTTGTATTCGGCAAGAATCGGCACGAATGCCTGGGAAAACGCTCCCTCGGCGAAAATCCGCCGCAGCAGATTGGGCAATTTGAAGGCGATAAAGAAGGCGTCGGTCGCCATTCCGGCCCCGAAAGTGCGCGCAATGATGGTGTCCCGGATGAAGCCCAGAACCCGGGAAACCATTGTGATAGAGCTGACGGCGGCGAGTGACTTGAGTAGATTCATTGAAAGACTTGTATGCCTTTGGCAAAGGATGGGCGATTAAGCCGTCCATTTATGCGATACTTCGCGCCGCTAAATAGCCCGAAGCCAAAGGCCGCGAGTTTACAGGTCGCACGCCGGAAATAAATCATCCGGATAAAAGCAGCGACCACTCAGCGGAACACCTTAACTGCCCTTGACAAGACTTCAACTCATCGGCATGATTCGCGGCCTATTTTGTTTGCTATTTCACAAAGTCTTTCGAGGAGCTCGACGGTGGCCAACACACCTTCCGCCAAAAAACGTGCAAAACAGGCTGAGAAGCGTCGCAGCCACAACGCCAGCCTGCGTTCCATGGTTCGTACCTACATCAAGAATGTAGTTAAAGCCATCGACGCAAAAGACGCTGAAAAAGCGCAAGCTGCTTATGTTCTGGCTGTACCTGTTATCGACCGTATGGCCGATAAAGGCATCATCCACAAGAACAAAGCTGCTCGCCATAAAGGTCGCCTGAATGGTCACATCAAGGCTCTGAGCCTTGCTGCTGCAGCCTAAGCGATCCGCTTGTTGAAAAACCGACCTCAGGGTCGGTTTTTTATTGCCTGCGGGAAAGCGGGACCAGATCACTGAGAGTGGGCATGATCGTTCCCACGCTCCTGTGTGGGAACACCGCTCAGGACGCTCCGCGTCCGACCTTGAATGTGACGCAGAGCGTCACGAGATGCATGCCCACGCAGAGCGATGGGCACGATCAGCTTGAGCTATCCGCAATCATGGCGCGGGCGCGGGCGACCATGGCAAGATCGGAATGGCCGTCACCGCATTCTGCGGGCTGCCTTCGATGATGCGGTCGCTGTAGACCAGATACACCAGCGAATTACGCTTCTTGTCGAAAAACCGCACCACCTGCATGGTCTTGAACACCAGTGAGGTGCGCTCCTTGAAGACCTCATCACCATCCTTGAGGTCTTCCTTGAAGTGGATCGGGCCGACCTGACGACAGGCAATCGACGCCTCCGCCCGATCCTCAGCCAACCCTAGACCACCCTTGATGCCGCCCGTCTTGGCACGCGACAGGTAGCAGGTCACGCCATCCACCTTAGGATCATCGAAGGCTTCCACCACGATCCGGTCGTTCGGCCCAACCATCTTGAACACCGTCGACACCTGGCCGATCTCTTCTGCCGAGACCAGCACAGGCACGAACAGCAAAGCAGTCAACAAACCCTTCATGACGCGCATCGAGCCTTCCTTCCAGTTAATGACCCGACTCAGACGAGAATCAGGTTGTCGCGGTGAATCAGTTCAGGCTCAGCCATGTAGCCCAACTCGCGCACGATGGCCTCTGACGACTGCCCAATGATCTTCTGCGCCTCAACAGCACTGTAGTTGCTCAGACCCCGAGCGACCTCACGCCCATCCGGCGCCACGCAAACCACCATCTCGCCGCGCCGGAAGCTGCCCTGCACCAGCTTGACGCCGACCGGCAGCAGACTCTTGTGGTCTCTGGCCAAGGCAGATACCGCACCATCGTCCAGCACCAGCGTGCCGCGCGTCTGCAAATGCCCCGCCAGCCACTGCTTGCGCGCCGCCAGCATGCCACGCTCCGGCGACAGCAGCGTACCCAGTCGCTCACCACCCTTGAGCCGCGCCAGAACGCGCTCGATGCGACCGCCGACAATCACGGTGTGCGCGCCCGAGCGGGCCGCCAGACGCGCAGCCCGCAGCTTGGTCTGCATGCCGCCACGACCCAACGCCCCGCCCGTGCCGCCCGCTACCGCATCCAAGGCAGGATCATCAGCGCGGGCCTCGAAAATCAGCTGTGCATCGGGGTTGTTGCGCGGATCGGCATCGAACATGCCGTCGCGATCCGTGAGAATGACCAGTAGATCAGCCTCGACCAGATTGGCCACCAGCGCCGCGAGCGTGTCGTTGTCGCCGAAACGGATTTCATCAGTGACCACGGTGTCGTTTTCGTTGATGACCGGCACCACACCCAGCTCAACCAGAGTACGCAGCGTGCTACGGGCGTTCAGGTAGCGCTTGCGATCAGACAGGTCGTCGTGGGTCAGCAGGATCTGCGCAGTGTGCCGATCATGCTCGGCAAAGCTGGATTCCCATGCCTGCACCAAGCCCATCTGACCGATGGCGGCAGCCGCCTGCAGCTCATGCATCGCACTGGGTCGAACAGTCCAGCCCAGGCGACTCATTCCGGCAGCTACCGCCCCGGAGGAAACCAGCACCAGCTCGACGCCTGCTTCATGCAGCGCCACCATCTGCTCGACCCACACACCCATGGCCGTTCGATCCAGACCCTTGCCATCCGCTGTCAGCAGGGCACTGCCGATCTTCACGACCCAGCGCTGGGCACCCGTCACTTTGCTGCGCATCATCTTCCAACCTTAGCCAGAGAGTTTTCAAATTCGGGATACAAAAACGCCGCTAACAAAAGTAGCGGCGTTCAAGTTTACTTCAAGCGATCAGTCACGGACGTAAATGATTTCCGGACCGTCTTCATCGTCCACATCTTCTTCATCCCAGTCATCGTCGCCGATGTCATGCACGCTCTTCACGCCACTGCGACGCAATGCACGCTGATCGTCCAGCGCCTGCAACTGAGCACGCGCCTCGTCTTCGATGCGCTGATCCAGCTCGGCCAGCTCTTCGGCATAACCAGGCTCTTCGGCGATGCGCAGGCTGCGCTCTTCGAGATAACGCATGATGTCGCGCGTCAGCTGCTCGGTGCCTTCTTTGGCGATGGCAGAAATCACGTAGACCGGACCGGTCCATTCCAGGCGATCAACGATCTCCTGCTTGCGGGCCTCATGCTCTTCTTCAAGCAACTGGTCGCACTTGTTCAGCACCAGCCAGCGATCACGATCGGCCAGAGACGGGCTGAACTTGACCAGCTCGTTGACGATGATTTCAGCCGAATCCGCAGCACTGGTTTCATCCAGCGGCGCCATGTCGACGAGGTGCAGCAACAGACGGGTACGCGCCAAATGCTTGAGGAAGCGAATCCCCAGACCCGCGCCATCGGATGCACCTTCGATCAGACCTGGAATGTCGGCAACCACGAAGCTTTTCCAGCGATCGACACTGACCACGCCCAGGTTCGGCACCAGGGTCGTGAACGGATAGTCGGCCACTTTCGGCTTGGCGGCAGACACCGAGCGAATGAAGGTACTTTTGCCCGCGTTCGGCAGCCCCAGCAGACCGACGTCCGCCAGCACTTTCAATTCCAGCTTGAGATCACGCTGATCGCCAGGCTTGCCCGGCGTGGTCTGGCGTGGAGCACGGTTGGTACTGGATTTGAAACGCGTGTTGCCCAGACCGTGCCAGCCGCCCTGGGCAACCATGATGCGCTGACCGTCCTTGGTCAGGTCGCCGATGATTTCCTGAGTGGTGGCATCAATGATCGTGGTGCCAACCGGTACGCGAAGCACCAGCTCTTCACCTTTACGACCGGTGCAGTCAGTGCTGCCACCATTGGAGCCGCGCTCGGCATCGAAGTGACGCGTGTAACGGTAGTCAACCAGGGTGTTCAGGTTGACGTCGGCCATCATGTAGACCGAACCGCCATCACCGCCGTCGCCGCCGTTGGGGCCACCGTTTTCGATGAATTTTTCACGACGGAAGCTCATGCAACCGTTGCCGCCGTCACCGGCCTTTACTCGAATGGATACTTCATCTACAAATTTCATAACGCACGCCTCCCGCCACAGGGACGAGCAGAACCACATAAATTACATAAGACTCTTGCAAAAATGAGCGTTGCGATACCGATCAGAAACCAGCGACCCTAGGGGTCAACATCACAACAGCCCGCACAAACAGTTTTGCAAGAGACTCACCTGACTCTCTACCTCTACAAACGAAAAAGCCCCGTCGCAAGACAGGGCTTTTAAGCTACTGCGTGATTACGCTGCGGAGACTTCAGTCTTCGGAACGATGCTCACGTAGCGGCGACCGAAGGCGCCCTTGACTTGAAACTTGATCACGCCTTCCACTTTCGCGAACAGGGTGTGATCTTTACCCATGCCAACGCCGTAGCCAGCGTGGAATTGGGTGCCGCGCTGACGCACGATGATGTTGCCCGGAATGATAGCCTGGCCGCCATACATCTTCACGCCAAGGCGTTTGGCTTCTGAGTCGCGCCCGTTACGGGTACTACCACCAGCTTTTTTGTGTGCCATGAGTCAATTCTCCAAATGAGGATTAGGCTGAAATTAAGCCTGAATACCTGTGATTTTGATCTCGGTGTACCACTGGCGGTGGCCCATGCGCTTCATGTGGTGCTTACGACGACGGAACTTGATGATACGAACCTTATCGTGACGACCTTGCGAAACCACTTCTGCCACGACAGTAGCGCCAGCAACAACTGGAGCACCGATATTGACGTCGTCGCCATTGCCAACCAGCAGAACGCGGTCGAAAGTGACGGATTCGCCAGTAGCGATTTCCAGCTTTTCAATTTTCAGGTATTCACCTGGGGCGACTTTGTACTGCTTGCCACCGGTAACAATTACTGCGTACATGGTATTTCTCCGAAAATCCTGCTCACCCAGCTCTTTATAAGAAGAGTATCGGCTGGCATGGCTGCATGGGGCTGGAACGGCCCGTTTGCAATTGCGTAAGGCAGGTGCTGCCCAGGAAAGTTAGGGTGCGCGATTGTACGCAAGCCTATGATGGGTTGCAAGGGGCCGCTCGTCATACCTTGACACGCTCTACCCCGCGACCTAGCATGCGGCGCAACCTTTCCGGAGCACGTGTCGCTGATGCAACCCCAAGCCTTCTACCGCGCGGTGGCGGACGACTTTAGTGCCGTTGACGTTATCATCAAAAAGCAACTGACGTCACGCGTACCGCTGGTCTCGAAAATCGGCGACTACATCACGTCCGCTGGCGGCAAACGCCTGCGTCCCCTGCTGGTATTGCTGTGTGGCAAGGCGCTGGGCCGCGAAGGCGACGATGTGCGCCTGCTGGCCGCCACCATCGAATTCCTGCACACCGCCACCCTGCTGCATGACGACGTCGTCGACATGTCCGGCATGCGTCGTGGGCGCTCGACGGCCAACGCTTTGTGGGGCAATGCGCCAAGCGTGCTGGTCGGCGACTTCCTTTATTCGCGCTCCTTCGAAATGATGGTCGAACTCGGCTCGATGGATGTGATGAGAATCCTGTCCAAGGCCACGCGCGTCATCGCCGAAGGCGAAGTGCTGCAATTGTCCAAGGTTCGCGACGCCAGCACCACTGAAGAAACTTACATGGAAGTGATTCGCGGCAAGACAGCCATGCTGTTCGAAGCCTCGACCCACAGCGCTGCGGCACTGTGCAGCGCCTCTGCCGAACAGACCGAAGCATTGCGTACCTTTGGCGATCATCTGGGTGTTGCCTTCCAACTGGTGGATGACCTGCTGGACTACCGTGGCGACGCCGAGACATTGGGCAAGAACGTCGGCGATGATCTGGCCGAAGGCAAACCTACCCTGCCGCTGATCTACACCATGCGCGAAGGCACGCCCGAGCAGGCTGCCCTGGTTCGTCAGGCCATTCAGAAAGGCGGCCTGGAAGATCTGGAAAGCATCCGCAACGCCGTCGAAAGCGCCGGAGCCCTGGATTACACCGCACAACTGGCCCGTGACTACGCCGCCAAGGCCATCGCCTGCCTGGACGCCCTGCCGCCCAGCGAGTACCGCGATGCGCTGGTCGAACTGAGCGAGTTTGCAGTCGCACGTACGCATTGATTGCATCAGCAATACAAAGAAGCCCGTCCTTGTGACGGGCTTTTTGTTGCACTGATCGCTGCTCAGAGCGCGAGCGCAATCATCCCCCCCCCTGATCGTCCATCACGCTCCGCGCTCGTCGTTATACACAAGTCTGCCTCGACACTGATCGTGCCCATCGCGTGAGGAACGATCAGAGTGATCTCAGGCACGCCGATCATGCCAATGCCTGTGCTCAGCGTTATACCCGAGTCTTGATGCGACCACGGACTGTGGGAGGCGGCTTGCCAGCGATGGCGTCAGTTCAGTCACTGATAGGTCGCTTCAGAAAAGCATCGCCGGCAAGCCGCCTCCCACGGGGTATGCATTCATTCAGTCACTTTCGTTTTGACCTCCGTTTTGCGCGTCTTGCGGACTTGTGTATCACGACGAGCGCAGAGCATAAGCACGATCGCCATCGTTCACTGACCTACATCAACCGCCCGGCAAAAAATGAGAATTAATCTCAATAGAGTCTTGCTATTATCCCAATAAGAATTATTCTCATCAAACCGATACAGGAGATGGAACATGACTTATTTGATCGATGCATGGCTGGACCGCCCACACCCGTATCTGCGAATTCTTCATCGGGAAACCGGGGAAGTGTGTGCCGTACTGGAAGAGGAAGCGCTTGAGGAGTTGCGTGATCAGGGTGATCTGGATGTCTACAGCCTCAGTTCCAGCGAGCCGGTGGTGCTCAAGGAGCTGGTGCGCAATCTGTTTCTGTTCTGTTATGCGCGGGCATTGCGCCCGATAGGCGAGTTGCACTGAGCATGAAGCATCAGCACAACCCCGTTGCTGAACGGATCAAGACGACTCGTTCAGCAACCTTGCGTACCGCCTGAAGCCGTTACAGAACGGCCAGCAGTTCCACGTCGAACACCAGCACGCTGTGCGGTGCGATGCTGCCAACGCCCTGAGCGCCGTAAGCCAGCTCGCTCGGCACGTACAGACGCCATTTGCTGCCGGTGTTCATCAGTTGCAGCGCCTCGGTCCAGCCAGCGATCACGCCGCCGACCGGAAATTCGGCAGGCTCGCCACGATCGTACGAGCTGTCGAACACGGTGCCATCGATCAGCGTGCCGTGGTAGTGAGTGCGAACCTGATCTTCACGCGTCGGCTTTGGACCCGTGCCAGCGGTCAGGACTTCAAACTGCAGACCCGAGGCCAATGTGGTTACGCCTTCACGCTTGGCGTTTTCAGCCAGGTAAGCCAGACCGGCACCTGCGGCTTTCTCGGCCTTGGCAGCTGCCTCAGCCTGCATGATTTCGCGGATGACCTTGAAACTGGCGGACATTTCTTCCTGACCTACGCGGCTCGGCAGACCGTTGAACGCATCGGTCAGGCCCGCCAGGATGGCGTCCAGGTTGACGCCCGGCGGCGGGTTGTCGCGCAGTTGGTCGCCCAACTGACGGCCAATGCCGTAGCTGACGCGTGTTTCGTCGGTGGACAGATTGACTTCGGACATGACGCTGCTCCGCAGAGGGGCGCGCTGTCGACGGACATGAAAACCAGCCTGGCAATCATGACCCGTTCGGTGGCACCCCGAACCAAAAGGGCAGCCAGCCTAGCACAATTGACCTGACAGGCCCTACCGCCGCGGCGAAGCGCTACGTTGCGTCAGGACCAGGATGAGTGAAAGGAGATCGGCATGCGCATCTCGGAACGGTCATTGACCGGCATACCGCACAGCTCGTCATGCACCACGCAGTGGACCAGATAGAACGGCACCACTGGCAGGTTCTTGAGCAGGTCGCGTGCGTGTTCGACCGAGCGCAGGTGCAGGATCTTGCCCGCCTGATCCTTGAGCAACCCTGAGCTGCCGTTCATCAGCACCTCCAGTAGGTAAATGCCGCCCTCGATCGAGATCAGATTCAGCTCATTGACCCGGCCAGCCTGGGCATGGTCGGTAAATTCCTGATAATTCATGATCGAACCTCTTTCGTCGTTTGCTGAAAGCATCGCAACGGACTTTTTACAGCACGTCGAAACAACAATCCAGAAACGAAACCGCCCGCCCCTCGCTCGGATTCAAGCGCGGGGCAGGCGGATATGAGCCTGAAGCAGTCGTGGGGTTACTGCTTGGTCATCTTGTCCAGTTTGGTCAGCTTGTCCAGATAACCCATCGCAAACGCCGAGATAACGAAGGTCATGTGGATGATCACGTACCACATCAGGTATTCGGTCTTGATGTTGGTGGCGTCCATGAATACGCGCAGCAGGTGGATGGACGAAATCGCCACGATGGACGCTGCGACTTTCATCTTCAGCGACGAGGAATCCATGGTGCCCAGCCAGTTGAGCTTTTCCTTGTCCTCATCGATATCCAGCTGCGAAACGAAGTTCTCGTAGCCGGAAATCATCACCATGACCAACAGACCGCCCACCAGCGCCATATCGATCAGCGACAGCAGCACCAGGATCAGATCGGCTTCGGCCAGACTGAAGATGTTGGGAAGGACATGAAAGATTTCCTGAAAGAACTTCAGGCAGAGCGCCAGCAACCCAAGGGACAAACCGAAATAGATCGGCGCCAGCAACCAGCGCGATGCATACATGGCATTTTCGAAGAAACGTTCCATTGAGACTCGCAAGTGTTGTGGAAAAAGACGCGCGAGTATATCAGCGGGAACGGACGGCTCTAGGTGTGCGACAAAATAACGCAGAAATCACGGGCTAGAACTTGAACGGAGAAGAACGCTGATAGCGGGACAGGTCGCCGTTGAGCCGACGCAACTCAGCCTGCATGTGCAGCGTCCAGATGGGCACATCATCAGCCGGACGATAACCGCCCAGCAGCAGGTTTTCGGCAATACTCTCGAGAATGGACTGGGCAGCAGCCAGACTGGTGAACGGTCCCTGGGAGCGGAGCGCGGAAGGTTGCTCGCCGGACATTCCTGCGGCGAACAGCAGCATCCACAGGCCATCCTCGCCGGACATCGGCCGGATGACGCATTCGATTCGGGTGATAAGCCCGAGGCATTCACGGTTGAGGCAGAGGCTGCGCGGCATGGCGAGCTCCTTGTCAGCAGCGGTATCACCCTCCTCCACAGCAGGAAAATGTGCCAGTCCATTTGGCCACCACGATCAACTGACAGGATAGAAGAAAAGTGAGGCTGCGAAAACGGGCCTGATGAACGGGCACCGGATGCTCGGAAGAACACCCGGCGCCGCTCAAGATGACATCAGACCTTGAGTTCAGGTTGCAACTGGGCAGGCTCCTTTTCCAGCTCTTCTTTCAGGTCTTCATCGCTGAGCATTTCGGCGATGTCGCGCAGCCGCTCGACCACGCGGGCATTGACGCTGCCTTCGGGGAATTCGCCCTGCTCGTCCGGCGCACCGGCCGGCTCGCCGACCAGCAGGCTCAAGGCTTCATCGGCCTGACGCACCGCATAGATATGGAACTGACCGTCACGTACGGCCTGCACCACGCGCTCATCAAGCATCAGCGTGGTCACGTTGGCGTGCGGGATGATTGCGCCCTGCTCGCCCGTCAGACCGCGTGCCTCGCAAAGCCGGAAGAAGCCTTCGATCTTCTCGTTGACCCCGCCGACCGCCTGCACTTCACCAAACTGGTTGATGGAACCGGTGATCGCGAAACACTGCTTGAGCGGCGTGCGCGACAGAGCGGAAATCAGCGTACACACCTCGCCCAGCGAGGCACTGTCGCCATCGACGTAACCGTACGATTGCTCCAGAGCGATGCTGGCCGAGATCGCCAGCGGGAATTCCTGTGCATAACGGCTGCCCAGATAACCGGTCAGAATCATCACGCCCTTGGAGTGAATCGGCTGACCGAGGTTGACCTCACGCTCGATATCGACGATGCCGCTGCCACCCGGATAAACGGTCGCGGAAATACGCGCCGGCACGCCGAACGCCGAATCACCGACTTCCAGAACTGTCAGTCCATTGCACTTGCCAACGGCTGCTCCGTCGGTGTCGATCAGAATGACACCGGCCATCATGTCGTCGAGAATCCGTGCCGAAACGCGTCCGGTGCGCGTGGCCTTGGCCTTCAGCGCACGTTCGATGTGACCTGCGTCGGTTTTGTCGTCGCTCGCCAGCTGGCGAATGAAGTCTGCTTCGCTGACCAGTTGGAAGAGATCGCCAATGCGCGCCGACAAACGCCCCTGGTGCTCGGCGAGCCGCGCACTGTAGGTCGCAAGCCGCGCAACGGCGTCAGCGGTCAAGGGCGCCATGCCTTCTTCCGAGGTGCGGGTTTTCAGCAATTGGGCGAATTGCTCGAGGGTTTCGTCGACCATCGGAATTTCTTCGTCGAAGTCGACCAGCACCCGGAACATCTCCTGGAAGTCCGGGTCCAGGTCCTGCAGCGTGTAGTACAGCGAACGCGAACCGATGATGACGATCTTGACGTTCCACGGAATGACCTGCGGCGTCAGGGTCACGGTTGCGACACGGCCCAACTCGCCCAGCGGCGATTCCATTTTCAGCTTGCGCGACTGCAGGGTGCGCTTGAGCGCGTCCCATACGAACGGCTCGCTGAGCATCTTTTCCGCTTCCAGAATCAGGAAGCCGCCATTGGCACGGTGCAGTGCGCCCGGACGCAACTGCCGATAGGTCGTATAGAGCGCGCCCTGATCGGTGCTGTATTCGATACGACCAAACAGGTTGTCGTAGGTCGGATGCGGCTCGAACACCACCGGTGCGCCGCCATCGTGAGTGTGGCCGACCACCAGGCTCGGACTGTATTGCTCTTCAAGCAGCTTGCGGGCCTGAGCGTCGGTCTTGCTGTCATCGACCAGTTGCTCGACCAGCGTCTTGAGCAGGTAAACCTGCATCGCCTGCAGATAAGCGCAGACGGCGGCGTTCTCGGCGTACTTTTCCGACAGCGGTGCCAGCAAAGGCTGCAGGGTCAGGGTGATGGTTTCTTCGTTGAGCTGACGCAGTTGGTTGTTCGACTCGCGCTTCCACTGCGGCAGGCTTGCAAGTTCTTCGTTCAGACGCTCTTCAAGCGCAGAAATATCTTCATGAAAACGCTCGCGATCCGCTTCCGGCAGTTGCGAGAACTCGGCTTCGTCCAGCGCCTTGCCATCGGCCATTGGCGTGAAGGCGATGTTGCTGCTGTCGCGGTACAGCGCGATGTCCTTTTCCAGCGACAGGCGCTCGATCACGTCCAGGGCACGGTCGTAGCGCTGATTGAAGGCACGATCGATCGAACTCTTCTTCTGCTGATACGAGGGGTGCTCGAACACCGCCGGGAAGGTGACCAGCAGGTTATCGATCAGGCCGCCGATGTCGGCAATGAAGGATTGCGCGCTGCCCGGCGGCAGCTCCAGCGCACGCGGCTCGCGAGGCTCGTCGAAATTGTTCACGTAAACCCAGTCCGACGGCGTCTGCATACGCTTGCCTTCGGCCTTGAGGTAGCGCTTCACGAACGAGAACCGGCCGGTGCCGGGTTCGCCCATGACAAATACGTTGTAACCGGGACGCGGCATCGCGACCCCGAACTGCAAGGCTTCTACCGCTCGCTCCTGGCCGAGCACACCGCGAAAGGGTTCCAGATCGTTGGTGGTCGAAAAGCTGAACTGCTCAGCGGAAAACGGACGGGTCAGCGCGTGGGGCGCCAGGCGTAGGTTGGCTGCGACAGAATCGGGCATCAGTGTTCCTTACATCAGGCGGGGCAGATGCAGGCATTCTGGCGCTCGCTGCACACGACTTGCAAGACAGGCTTTCAAGGCCAGAGACGTCTTGAAGATTTTCACTTCCATGAAAGACGCTTCATGTGCAATAAAAAAAGCGGTTTTACGCAATATTCTGCAATAGCTCACGGAACCCTTGGAACCTGCCTAAACTCAAAACTGCGCGGATGGCTCAAAATGGCCGTCCGGCTTGGTGTGACACGAAAGAAACTCGACCCTTGGCTGACCATAAAGAGAAAAAAGCTATGAAACGGATTCTTCTAGGAACGCTCTTCGCCGCTGTATCCATCAACGCCATGGCCCAAGCGCCAGGCGGTCCGGACTGCGGTTGGGGCAACATGCTGTTTGAAGGTCAACGCGGCACTCCCGCTCACTTCCTGGCTTCCACTACCAACGGTACTTCGGGCAACGCCACCTTCGGCATGACGTCCGGCACCAACGGCTGCTCTACCAACAGTGCTCTGACTTATGGCGGCAAATCCTGGCTGGCCATGAACGGCATGATGGATGAGCTCTCCAAAGACATGGCCATGGGCCAGGGCGAAGCACTGACCACCTACGCGGTCGTGCTGGGCGTCGCACCGGAAGATCGTGCGCGTTTCGCCTCTGTCACTCACGAGCACTTCTCGCAAATCTTCAGCAAGGCTGACGCCACTGCCGAAGACGTTCACGCCAACACCGTCAACGTTCTGAAAAACGATCCAACCCTGGCCAAGTACGCTACCCAGGCTTAAAGTCGTTCGCCCGCCCCTCTTCATGAGGGGCGGGACTCTTCTCCCTGACTAGTTGCCCTCTATGCTCAAACGTCTTGTCTTGCTGGCGCTGTTTGTCTGTGCCCCCTTGTCTGCCGCCCCGCGTGTGGCTGCCGACCGTTTGCAGCAACTGGCCAACGAGCCATTCTGGATTTCACTGGGCCACTACGAGGCTGGCAAGCTCGGCGGCTGGCGCAGTTACGTTGACGACCCCAAATTCTTTCTCGCGGCTGATGGCGCGCATGACCCCAAGGCTGAACTGAGCGCGACGCTCGACGCCATTTATGCGCCCATCACCAACGAACAGACCCACGCACAGTGCGTTTACCCTGCAAGGACCCGCTGGCTGCGCGATCAGTTGAAACTGACCGACCTGCCGGTGCTGGACTGCAAGGAATTCAAGACCTGGTACAAGGATGTGGCCCCGGACAGCACCGTGCTGATCTTTCCGGCGGCCTACCTAAACAGTCCGTCTTCCATGTTCGGCCACACGCTGCTGCGCATCGATCCGGCCAGCGCCAAGGCAAACAACACCACGCTGCTGAGTTACGCGATCAACTTCGGTGCCTACATCGAAGGCATGGACAACAGCATCCTGTATGCCTGGAAAGGTCTGATGGGCGGCTATCCCGGCCTGTTCGCGCTGGTGCCGTATCAGGAAAAACTGTCGGAATACCGCAGCCTGGAAAACCGCGATCTGTGGGAATACCGACTCAACCTGACGCCCGAGGAAACCGGGCGCATGGTCGAGCATGTCTGGGAACTGAAGCAGATTCGCTTCAGCTACTTCTTCTTCGACGAAAACTGCTCGTATCGCCTGCTGGAGCTGTTGCAGGTCGCGCGCCCCGGCCTGCACCTGACCGAACAGTTCGGATTGACGGCCATTCCGACCGACACGGTCAAAGCCATCAAGGCCGCGGGACTGGTTGAAAGCATTGATTACCGCCCCTCTCGCGAACGCGAACTGCTGAGCCGTGCCGAACCGCTGAACGCTGACGAACAACAGTGGGTGCTGAAAGTCAGCGCTGACCAGAAGCAACTGCAGGACCCGCAGTATCTGGCACAGCCCAAAGAGCGTCGCGCGTTGATTCAGGACGCTGCCTATCGCCTCGAACGCTATCGTGCCAACGGCCTGGAGCGTGACGCAGCGCGCTCCCAGCGCAGTTTCGAACTGTTGCAGGCCATCAACCAGAACCCGCCGCCGCAGCTGGACATCCAGCGCCCCGGTTTGCCGGAAGACGGACATGAGTCACGCACCTGGCAGCTGGGCGTGGGCACACGCGGCGACCGGGCGTTCGGTGAGTACGGCCTGCGCATGGCGTATCACGACCTGAACGACAACGCCTACGGCTTCCCGCTCGGCGCTCAGATCGAGATCCTGCAGCTCAAGGTGCGTCAGTACGAAGGCAACGACTGGCAGGTCCAGCAACTTGATCTGGCCACGATTCGTTCACTGACACCCCGTACCGAACTGCTCAAGCCGTGGTCATGGCAAGTCACAGGCGGCCTTGAACGTGTGCTGGGCAAGCATGGCGATGAAAATCTGGTCAGCCACGTCAACGGCGGCGCGGGCGGCACCTGGCAACTGGGCGAAGAGGTATTGGGCTTTGCGCTAGGCACAGTGCGTGTCGAGCACAACAATGACTTTTCGGAATTCATCTCGCCAGCCGCGGGTTTCAACACCGGCCTGCTGTGGCGCAACCCGCTGGGCAACCTGAGCCTGGAAGCCAAGGGCGATTACTTCACCAACGGCGAAGTACGCCGCAGCGTCAGCCTCAACCAGCAGTGGGAACTCTCCCGCAACGTAGGCCTGCGCCTGAGCGCCCAACGCGAATTCAGCCAGATGAGCTCGCCACAGAACGAATTGATGCTTGAGGTGAAGTGGTATCACTATTGATATCACTGGCGAAAACGATATGAGCGTCTGTGGGAGCCGTGAAAAACTGCAGCGCAACCGTCAGACCAGCGATCCGGCCTGAGTCATTCAGCAGATAGCGAAGCGACACTACACATTCCCCACGTCGTTTTTACAAATAACTCACACATTCGCTTCTAGACTCTCCTCATACGTAGAGGAAACCATCATGAAGCTGCATTGGGTGTTGTTGTCGCTGGCCATCGGGCTGGCGGGTTGTCAGTCCGCCCGTGATCAAATGCTGGCTGAAGGTTATCCGCCCGGCTTCGCCGACGGGTATCAGGACGGATGTGGCAGCGGCAAGGCGGCGGCAGGTGCGTTCACCGGGGAGTTCAAGAAAAACGTACCGCGCTACCTCAAGGACAAGCTCTACGCAGAAGGCTGGGGCGATGGTTTTCGCCAGTGTCAGGCCTCTCAGGAAAATCGCAGCCGCTTCGATCCGGGGCAGATCTTCAATGATCGCGACCGCGACTGGGAGCGGGAAAAGACCCGCAGCGCCGCAAAAGCCTACCGCCCGAACTGATTGGCACGTCGCAGCCGGCATTTCAACGAAACCAATCACGCCTCACCGTGGCCCAAACCCAATTGAGGGAGGACACTTCATGAGTCGCGCATTTGTAAACGAAGACAACGCCGCCGCCGATGCCAACCAGCCGGTGGAGCGAACGGTCAGCGAACAGCCCAATTACGTGACTGCTCACGGCCTGGTATTGCTGCAACAGCACGTAAGCGATCTTCAGGCGCAGCACAGCGCCCAGACGGCGCTGGGCGACAATGCCGACAAGCAGCGTCTGGCAGACCTGGAGCGAGACCTGCGTTACTTCAACCAGCGCCTGCAAAGCGCACAGGTGGTCACGCCCGCCCTTTCAACCGAGAAGGTGCAGATTGGCAGTTGGGTGACATTTGCCGATGAAGACGACCGCCAGCAACGTGTGCAACTGGTGGGTGAAGATCAGGCCGATGCGGCCAATGGGTTGATCAACTGGGGTTCGCCACTGGGCCGCGCGTTGCTGGGTGCGCAGTTGGGCGACGAGGTGTTGTGGAAACGACCGGCGGGCGATCAGGTGATCGAGGTCGTACTGATCGAAACGGACAAAGGCTGAGACAGCAGGAGCGCCAAAGACGACGCTCCTGCTGTATCCGGGTTACGCCAGCTTCTTGTGACGTACACGGTGCGGCTGGGCAGCGGCATCGCCAAGACGCTTTTTACGGTCAGCTTCGTATTCGGTGTAGTTGCCTTCGAAGAATACGGCTTGCGAGTCGTCTTCGTACGCCAGAATGTGGGTCGCCACACGGTCAAGGAACCACCGATCGTGGGAGATCACAATGGCCGCGCCCGGGAAGTCCAGCAGTGCTTCTTCCAGCGAACGCAGGGTTTCAACGTCGAGGTCGTTGGACGGTTCGTCGAGCAGCAGCACGTTGCCGCCCTCTTTCAGGGTCAACGCCAGGTGCAGACGACCGCGTTCACCACCGGACAGGTCCTTGACGAACTTCTGTTGGTCGCCGCCCTTGAAGTTGAAACGGCCGACATAGGTGCGCGACGGGATTTCATAGTTGCCGATACGGATCACGTCCGAACCATCCGAAACCGCCTGGAACACCGACTTGCTGCCGTCCAGATCGTCACGGCTCTGGTCAACGCAGGCCAGTTGCACGGTTTCACCGATTTCGATGCTGCCCGAATCCGGCTGTTCCTTACCCATCAGCATGCGGAACAGGGTCGATTTACCGGCACCGTTACCACCGATCACGCCAACGATGGCGCCTTTGGGCATGGCGAATGACAGGTTGTCGATCAGGACGCGATCGCCATAGCCTTTGGTGACGTTCTTGAACTCGATGACCTTGTCGCCGAGGCGCGGACCAGCCGGGATGTAGATCTCGTTGGTTTCGCTGCGCTTCTGGAATTCCTGCGACTGCATTTCTTCGAAGCGTTGCAGACGGGCCTTGGATTTTGACTGACGCGCCTTGGCACCTTTGCGAACCCATTCCAGCTCGTCTTTCATGGCCTTTTCATGGGCCGACTGCTGCTTGGATTCCTGGGCCAGACGATCGGACTTGGCTTCAAGCCAGCCCGAATAGTTGCCTTCGTAAGGAATACCGGCGCCGCGGTCGAGTTCCAGAATCCAGCCCGCGACGTTGTCCAGGAAGTAACGGTCGTGCGTAATCGCAACCACGGTGCCCGGGAAGTCGTGCAGGAAGTGCTCCAGCCAGGCGACGGAATCGGCGTCCAGGTGGTTGGTCGGTTCGTCGAGCAGCAGCATGTCGGGAGCGGACAGCAGCAGACGGCACAGGGCGACACGACGCTTCTCACCGCCGGACAATACGGAAATCTTTGCATCCCACGCAGGCAGACGCAGCGCATCGGCGGCGACTTCCAGCTGACGCTCCAGGTTGTGACCGTCGCTGGCCTGCAGGATGGCTTCGAGCTTGGCCTGTTCAGCGGCCAGCTTGTCGAAGTCGGCATCCGGGTCGGCGTATTCGGCGTAGACCTGGTCCAGACGCGCCTGGGCGTCCTTGATGACGCTGACCGCCTCTTCGACCACTTCACGCACAGTCTTGGTGGGATCGAGTTGCGGTTCCTGCGGCAGATAACCTACGTTCAGATCAGGCATCGGGCGCGCTTCGCCGTCGAACTCGGTGTCGACACCCGCCATGATTTTCAACAGCGTGGACTTGCCCGAACCGTTGAGGCCCAGCACGCCGATCTTGGCGCCCGGGAAGAAAGAGAGGGAGATGTTCTTGAGGATTTCCCGCTTCGGCGGCACAACTTTGCTCAGCCGATGCATGGTGAAGACGTATTGAGCCATGGAATGAAAACCTGGTGTCTGTGATAAGGACCGATCTGGGACGCGAGCTTAAAGCCCCGACCGAAAAAAAGCTTTTATTTGTCTTTCAGACTTGCCGCATGAGCGTTCCACGCCTTGAATCAGAACAGGCAATGAGCAGACTCGTGTGCCTGGGCAGCTATGAAGCTGGGTCTTGTTTGCACACAGTGGAGTCACTCATGCAGGAGTCGGGCTGTAATCGCGCGTTGCGCAAAGCTACCCGAATGCGGCCTGCAGGGCAAACCATCCGGCCCGGCGGGACTGGCACTCTGCCACAACTCAAGGCATGCTAGCCGCCCTTTTGGGTGGCCAGCTTATATTGCATAGTGCATCGCTGCTTCAGTCCAGTAGTCAGGAACAACGACTTGCCCACATCAACGACCTCTTCGCCATCGAGTACCGCCAAAAACAGTACGGTCAGGCCTGTGCGCGGCTCACTGAAGGGTGTGCTGGCGGCGTTGGTGTTGCTGATGATCGCGCTGCTGCTCTGGCAACTCATCGAACAGTTTCATCAGACCCAGGAACGCCAGCGCCAGCGCAGCCTCGACTACGCGACACAGCTTTGCGACCGGATCAGTCTGAACATGGCGCTCAACGCCCAGATTGCGATGAATCTGCTGGAGGAAATCAAGGCAGGCGAAGACAACCCCGATCAGGCCACGCCACTGAGCGCATTGCGCTCAGCCTTGCCGGCATTACGCAGCGTCGTCAGCCTCGCCCCCAATGGAGACGTGATCAGAGACAGCGCCGACATGAGCAGCGACGCCACGCTGTTGAGAAGTGCGCTCAAACAAGCCATCGGGCGTCCGTTCTACTACACCAGCAATGACGACGGCTCACAGATCTATCTGCTATTGCGCCAGAGCGCAGGCTCGAACGGCAACTACTGGGCCGTGCGCATGGTGCCCGATGCACTCAAAGGCTTCATTCAGCAGCCGACGCAGGATTTCCAGCATCTGTGGCGGTTGGAAAAACGTGGCACCCAGCAGGTGATTCTGCGCGAGGTGATGCCTGACAACGTGACAGACACCGGCCATGCAGAGACCGTTCTGCTCCAGCCCTTGGGCAACAGCGACTGGCAGCTGCGAGGGCTTTTCGACGCGCACAAGGCACGCCAGGATTTGCTCGCGCCACTCGTGGGCAAATGCATCATTGGCCTGCTGTTTTCAATCCTGCCGCTCATCGCGCTCATGAGCCTGCGCGGCAGGCAGCGTCAGCTGCTGGAAAGCCGCCGCCGCTATCGCGATATTTTCGAAGGGGCTGGCGTTGCGATCTGTGTGCTGGACATGTCCAGCCTGCCAGGGCGCCTGGAAACCCTGCAGATCAATACCTGCGAAGACCTCGACCTGCTGTTGAAAAACCAGCCCGGTCTGCTTGATCGCCTGTTGCAACAGCTGCGCATCAACGAGGTGAACGACGTTGCTCTGGGCCTGCTGAACGTCGAATGCGGTGAGCAGGCATGGCAGCAATTGATCGAAGGCGAGTCGCGCACGCGGCCCGGCATCGGCATTCAAGTGATCCGCGCAGTGCTCGACAAACAGCCACGCCTGGAACTGGAAATCCGCCGCACCCGGGAGGACGGCCAGGATCAGCACCTGTGGCTGGTGCTCAGGCTGCCGGAAAGCCCCGCCGACTTCGACGCGGTCATTCTCAGCATTGGCGATATCACCAGCCGCAAACAGATCGAACTGTCGTTGCTGGACCGTGAAAGCTTCTGGTCCGACGTGGTCCGCACCGTGCCGGATCACCTCTATGTGCAAGATGTGCTCAGCCAGCGGATGATCTACAGCAACCACCATCTGGGGCAGACGCTGGGTTACAGCAAATCGGAACTGCACGGGATGGGTGAGTTCTTCTGGGAAATCCTGCTCCATCCGGAAGACGCGAAACCCTATCAGGACATGCGTCTGCGCCAGCGTCATCACGGGCACAACGAACTGCTGCAATGTGTCCTGCGCTTCCGTGACCGCGACAACCAGTGGCGCTGCTTCGACATTCGCGAACAGGCGCTGGCGCGGGATAACCAGGATCTGGTGACACGCATCATCGGCGTCGCCAAGGACATCACCGATCAGGTCACGTCCAGCCAGTCCTTGCGTGACAGTGAACAGCGTTATCGGATGCTCGCCGAGAGCATCAGTGATGTGATCTTCTCCACGGACAATCAGCTCGAGCCCAATTACGTGAGCCCCTCGGTTCAGAGCGTGCTGGGCTACACCGCCGACTGGATTCTCGCTCACGGCTGGGGCGTGACGGTTGCCAACCCGCAACAACTGACAGGGTTCGACGCGCTGATCCGGAATATCCGCAAGGTGCTCAACAAACCGGAAGAACTGGCGAAGCTGCGCAACGACACAACGCCGCGTCTGTTTGTGTTCGATTGTCTGCGGGCCGACGGCCGCAAGGTACCGGTCGAACTGCGCATGGTGCTGGTCTGGGACGAGCACGACAATTTCGAGGGGCTTCTCGGGGTTGGCCGCGACATCAGCCAGCAGCGCCGCGCGGAAAAAGACCTGCGCATGGCTGCCACCGTATTCGAACACTCCACGTCGGCCATTCTAATCACCGATCCTGCGGGCTACATCGTGCAGGCCAACGAAGCCTTCACGCGAGTCAGCGGCTACGAAGTCGCTCAGGTGCTCGATCAACTGCCCGGCATGCTGACAGTGGAAGCGGAACAGGAAGCGCACCTGCGCTACGTCATCAGGCAACTCAACCAGAGCGGCACCTGGGAGGGCGAGGTCAGGCTCAAGCGTCGCAACGGCGAGCATTACCCGGCGTGGGTCGGCATCACTGCGGTGGTGGACGATGAAGGCGATCTGGCAAGCTACGTGTGCTTCTTCAGTGATATCAGTGAGCGCAAGGCCAGCGAAGAACGCATCCATCGCCTGGCCTACTACGATGCCCTGACCCACCTGCCCAACCGCACGCTGTTCCAGGACCGCCTGCATTCGGCGCTGCAGCAGGCCGAGCGGCAACAGGCTTGGGTTGTGCTGATGTTCCTCGATCTGGACCGTTTCAAACCGATCAACGACTCCCTGGGCCATGCTGCGGGGGATCGCATGCTCCAGGAGATGGCCACGCGTCTGCTGGCTTGCGTCACAGACGATGACACGGTGGCACGCATGGGCGGCGATGAGTTCACCCTGTTGCTGCAACCGGGTCCGACGCGGGAAAGCGCCCTGAACCGCGCCATTCACGTCGCCGAGAAGATCCTCAACAGTCTGGTAACCCCCTTCGTGCTGGAGGGACGTGAGTTCTTCGTGACCGCCAGTATCGGTATCGCCCTGAGCCCGCAGGACGGCGATGAGCTGAGCCAGTTGATGAAGAACGCCGACACGGCGATGTATCACGCCAAGGAACGCGGCAAGAACAATTTCCAGTTCTATCAGGCCGACATGAACGCCTCGGCGCTGGAGCGTCTGGAGCTGGAAAGCGACCTGCGTCACGCGCTGGAGCAGCAGGAATTCACGCTGTATTACCAGCCGCAGTTCAGCGGCGATGGCAAACGCCTGACCGGGACCGAGGCCTTGCTGCGCTGGCGCCATCCCCGCCGTGGTCTGGTGCCGCCGAACGACTTCATTCCGGTGCTTGAAGAACTGGGGCTGGTGGTGGAGGTCGGTGACTGGGTACTGACCGAAGCCTGCAGCCAGTTGAAGAAATGGCATCAGGCGAAAGTCCGCGTGCCGAAAGTGTCCGTGAACATCTCGGCCCGGCAGTTCTCTGACGGTCAGCTTGGCAAACGCATCGCCAGCATTCTGCACACCATCGGCTTGCCTCCGGCGTGCCTGGAACTGGAACTGACCGAAAGCATCCTGATGCGCGAGGTCAACGAAGCCATGCAGATACTCGACGGGCTGAAGAATCTGGGGCTGAGCATTGCGGTGGATGACTT
This sequence comes from Pseudomonas viridiflava, assembly GCF_900184295.1. Taxonomy (NCBI): domain Bacteria; kingdom Pseudomonadati; phylum Pseudomonadota; class Gammaproteobacteria; order Pseudomonadales; family Pseudomonadaceae; genus Pseudomonas; species Pseudomonas viridiflava. The sequence continues at coordinate 969,394 of NZ_LT855380.1, read as the reverse complement.
CGGTACGGGGTACTCGTCGCTGAACTACCTCAAGCAGTTCCCCATCGATGTATTGAAGATCGACCGCACCTTCGTCGACGGCCTGCCTTCCGGCGAACAGGACGCACAGATCGCTCGTGCGATCATCGCCATGGCCCACAGCCTGAACCTGGCGGTCATCGCCGAAGGCGTGGAAACCCAGGAGCAACTGGACTTCCTGCGCGAACACGGCTGCGACGAAGTACAAGGCTACCTCTTCGGCCGCCCGATGCCCGCCAGCCAGTTCGAAGCGCAATTCAGCAACGATGCGTTGTTCATGCTGGATTGAGAGGGACTGCAGACCCTGCGCGACAGCGCTACGTCGAAGACGTGGTGGCGCCTCCCACAGTCCTGTGTCTGCTTCACGACAGCGCTATGTCCACGGGCACGTGGTCAGCCAGCCAGACCTGTTTCAGTTCGGTGTAGTGCCAGAGCATGGCAACCCTCAGCCCGACCCAAGCTGCACCCCATTCATCCGGCACATGACTGCCTTTCATATGCCAGATAAAACCCGATGGGTTAGAATGCCCCCCTTTTCCGCCATGCCCCCTTGAGGACTGCCATGTTCAGCCGTGATTTGACTCTCGCGAAGTACGACGCCGATCTGTTTGCCGCCATGGAGCAAGAAGCTCTGCGTCAGGAAGAACACATCGAGCTGATTGCCTCGGAAAACTACACCAGTCCGGCCGTCATGGAAGCTCAGGGCTCGGTCCTGACCAACAAGTACGCCGAAGGCTACCCAGGCAAGCGCTACTACGGCGGCTGTGAATACGTCGACGTGATCGAGCAACTGGCCATCGACCGTGCCAAGGAACTGTTCGGCGCCGATTACGCCAACGTTCAGCCACACGCCGGTTCGCAAGCCAACTCCGCTGTGTACCTGGCATTGCTGCAGGGCGGCGACACCATTCTGGGCATGAGCCTGGCCCACGGTGGTCACCTGACCCACGGCGCCAGCGTTTCGTCCTCCGGCAAGCTGTACAACGCTGTGCAGTACGGCATCGACGCCAACGGCATGATCGACTACGACGAAGTCGAGCGTCTGGCCGTCGAGCACAAGCCGAAAATGATCGTGGCCGGTTTCTCTGCCTACTCGCAGATCCTGGATTTCCCACGCTTCCGCGCCATCGCTGACAAGGTCGGTGCCTACCTGTTCGTCGACATGGCCCACGTGGCCGGTCTGGTCGCCGCTGGTGTCTACCCGAACCCGGTGCCGTTCGCCGACGTCGTGACCACCACCACTCACAAGACCCTGCGCGGTCCACGTGGCGGCCTGATCCTGGCTCGCGCCAACGCCGACATCGAGAAGAAGCTGAATTCGGCCGTATTCCCGGGTTCGCAGGGCGGCCCGCTGGAGCACGTCATCGCGGCCAAGGCCGTGTGCTTCAAGGAAGCGCTGCAGCCTGAGTTCAAGGCTTACCAGCAGCAAGTGGTCAAGAACGCCAAGGCCATGGCCGGTGTGTTCATCGAGCGCGGTTTCGACGTGGTTTCCGGCGGTACTGAAAACCACCTGTTCCTGCTGTCGCTGATCAAGCAGGACATCTCCGGTAAAGATGCCGACGCTGCCCTGGGCCGCGCCTTCATCACCGTCAACAAGAACTCCGTACCGAACGACCCACGCTCACCGTTCGTCACCTCCGGCCTGCGCTTCGGCACCCCGGCTGTGACCACTCGCGGCTTCAAGGAAGCAGAGTGCAAGGAACTGGCTGGCTGGATCTGCGACATCCTGGCTGACCTGAACAACGAAGCCGTGATCGACGCGGTTCGCGAGAAGGTCAAGGCCATCTGCGCCAAGCTGCCAGTCTACGGCGCTTGATCCGCATCGTCTGACGCAGTAACTCAAAGCCCCGACTCGAAAGAGCCGGGGCTTTTTTGTGACACCGTTGCACAGAGCCCACCGACTGATCGGGAGACGATCCATGAAGCTGTTGCGCACCCTTTCGATAAGCCTGCCGATGCTGCTCATGCTGTTTGCGGGGGCCATCGTGATCGACGGGCTGTCCGACACCGCCAAAACCAGCGACGCCGCCATCGTCCTCGGCTCGCAAGTGCTCCCGGACGGGACGCCGTCCGATCGACTGCGAGCCAGGCTCGACAGGGCTGAAGAGCTCTACCGACAGGGATTGGTTCGCCACATCATCGTCAGCGGCGGCACAGGCAAGGAAGGCTTCAGCGAAGCGGCCGTCATGGCAGACTATCTTGTTGACCACGGCAAGATTGCGCGGGAAGCGATCCTGCTGGACGAACAGGGAAACACCACCCGAGACACCGCCATCAACAGCGCCGGGATCATGAAAGGCAAAGGCTTCACCAGCGCAGTCGTGGTCACTCAATACTTTCACGTCACCCGCAGCCAGTACGCCCTGAAGCAGGCCGGGGTCATGCAGGTCTCGACTGCTCACGCGCGTTATTTCGAATGGCGCGACCTGTACTCCATCGCCCGTGAAGTGGTGGCGCTGCCCGCCTACTGGTGGGCAGCCAGCACCTGATCAGGCCAGTAGGCCTGGAGAGCGATCTCAGCCCACCATCGCCTCGAACCCGGCCCGAATCTTCTCCTCCGGCAATTCGTCGGCGATGAACACGATGACGCTTTCGCGCGTCTCGCCCCTCCTTGAAACATCACAAAATCGGCAGAGTGATATGCGCCCGCCGCAGGTGTCAGCAGAACATAGAGTTGCTTATCGGGAAGCCGAGTAAAACAAGATATTTCTTACAGAGGAAATACACCACTATCCGCTGGACACGGATCTGTCTGACATACATGAAAATTTTCCAGTGAAAGAATGGCTGTCTTGGCGGTTATTTTTTCCTCTTGGTGAGATCAACCGCTGCTCAAACCGAAAAATTCCAATTAGCGGATGCAGCATGAACTCGACAGCCAATCGCCATAGCAATTATCAAACCTTGATACGTCTGGCAGAAACCAACTGGGATGAGGCAGACAAGCTAAAGCTATCCAGTCTCCACGTAACTGTAAAAGACGACAACTATCTGCACGATCAATTCGGAAGGTCGTTTTATCATTTTTGCACAACGTCCTATTTAGGTTTGGACTATCACCCGGCACTGCTCGACGGCGCGATTCAAGCACTCCAGAAAACCGGTACGTTGCGCATAGCCAATTCACGAAACCGCTGTCAACTATCTAACTTGGCTGAGTATGAAACCGAGCTGTCAGAATGGCTCAACGCACATTGCCATGTCACTTTATCCTGCAGTGCAGCCAGCGCAGGCATATTGCCTCTACTTTCGTCAGGCGCCTTTACCGACGGCCGGGTTCCCACCATGGTTTTTGACAGGCATGCGCACTATTCAATGAACCACATGAAGGCGGCGTGCGCAGGTGAAGCGACGGTTTTGACAGTAAGCCATAACAACATGGAGCAACTTGAGACGTTATGCAAAGCACATGACAGGGTTGCTTATGTTGCCGATGGCGTCTATAGCATGGGTGGCATGGCAGACATAGAAAGCCTGATTTATTTGAAAGAGAAATACGGGCTATTTCTGTACCTTGACGATTCGCATGCCATTTCCGCGTTAGGAGTAGGAGGAACAGGCTACGCACGGTCTAAGCTCGACGAGCTTGATGAGAACACCATCATCGTGGCGTCACTCGGTAAGGCATTTGGCGCAAGTGGTGGCGTAGCGATGTTAGGCAACGACCGCCAGAAAAAACTGATTCATCGATACGGAGGACCCAGCAATTGGTCTCAAAGTCTTAACATTGCAGCCATCGGCGCAGGGAGGGCTTCAATAGCGTTGCACCGCAATGGCGAAGTTGAAAAACTGCAGCGGAAGCTACAGCACAACATTCAATATTTTGATTCCATCATTAACACAGAACAGAAAGGCAGCAGATCGGCCATTCGCCTCATCCAGTGTTCCAGTGCAGAGGTTGCAAATCGGATTGCAGCCGAACTGGCCAACAAAGGTTTTTTTACGTCAGCGGTATTCTTCCCAGTTGTAGCGCAAGATAAACCTGCAATACGTATTACGCTCAGATCAGACATGACACACATCTTGATCAGTGACTTTTGCAAAGGCCTGACCGAAGCGCTTGGCACAGCAGAGTTCAATCAGCCTGCAACCCAATAAAAACATCATCCCCATGAAAATCGAAAGTCGCCTGCTGGTACCCTGCCTGGCCGTACTGGTTGCACAGTCAGGAATAACGCTGCATCTGCCGTCCCTGCCGTCGATAGCAAAGACTTTCAATGCACCCGATTATTTTTCGGCTCTGACGCTGTCAAGTTTTCTGATTGGCATGGGTTTGCCGATGTTGTTATGGGGCAAGCTGGCTGCATGTCTGGGCAGTCGGAGGACGCTGGTTTGGGCGTTGATGGTTTTTTCAGTTGGCAGTGCAGGTACCGCGCTGTCGATAGACATGACAACGTTCCTGATGTGCCGTGTGGTTCAAGGCATTGCAGCAGGTGGGATTTCAGTCATGGCCCGCGTGTTATTGCGCGATAGCCACAGCGCTGAACAACTGCCGCGCGCATTCAGCTGGCTCTCTATCTGCTTTGTCTTGTCACTGGGTATGGCGCAGTTCGCGGGCGCTGTACTGGACGCGATCTGGGACTGGAGAGCGATATTTATCGCTAGTGCCGTAGCGGGTGCGCTCTCGATAATTCCAGTCAGGTTATTCGTAAAAGTCATTTCGTCCAGAAGGACAGACTTTCGACCGGACGACTCGTACAGGGTACTGATTCGGGACTTGCGATTCATGAGTCCGGTGCTTGCAGGCGGACTGGGGTATGGAGTGGTTGTCCTTTTTGGTGCGAGCGCGCCCGCCATATTTCAGCTGCACTTCAACTGGACGGTACTTGAATACGGCTGGATCGGCTGGCCCATCAGTGGTGCCTATTTGCTGGGCGCACTTTCGGTCCGTTGGCTGATCGCGACACACAGCCAGCAAGAGGGTTTGCTGACTGGATTGAAATGTTTGATGGCGGGTGCCTTAGTGATGGGTGCCGGACAGCTGATTTACCCTGCGTCGGGCGTTGCGCTCTGGCTGCCTTACTGCCTGCTGCTGGCGGGTCAGGGGGCTGTATATCCTCTTTCCCAGTCTCTTGCCAGCCAGAACGCCCCTGTAAAAGGCCCCCACGCCATGGCGTTGATCGGTTTCATTCACCAGGCGATGGCCGCCTGCTGTGCACTGATCGCCAGCTTACTGCCGAAGGGCGATCCCGCACCTTTCACACTGGCATGCATTGCGCTTTCGGCAATGGCTTTGACGGTGTACTGGCTGAGTGAGCGCAGGAGCCGATCTTGAGAGAGACTCAAGACCGGCTGAGCCTAAAAGTACCTCAGCCCACCATCGCCTCGAACCCGGCCCGAATCTTCTCCTCCGGCAATTCGTCAGCGATGAACACGATGACGCTTTCACGCGGCTCGCCTTCGGCCCATTCGGTATCCCAGTCGAAGCCGTAGAGCTTGAGCACGCCCTGAAACACCATGCGCCGGTCTTCGCCTGCGATGTTGAGCACGCCTTTGTAGCGCAGCAGTTGTTTACCGTGGTCTTCCAGCAGCGCGTTCATGAACTCGCTGAGGCGGTCCAGATCCAGTGGCTTGTCGCTGCGCAGCACAAGGCTGGTGATGCGGTCACCGGAGTTGCCGACCGGCGCCAGCGGACGCAGGACCATGCCGCCGCCCAGATCGGCGTTGAGGTTGAAGCCACGCACGTCGAGCAGTTCAGCCAGGTCGATCTTGCCATGCTCGACGATATTGATCGGCGCACGGCGGTTGATGCGGGTCAGGCGCGCGCTGAGTGCGTCAAACGCTGCGTCGTCCACCAGATCACGTTTGCTCACCAGCAGGCGGTCGGCAAAACCGATCTGTGCCTGGGCGATGGTCTGGGTCAGGTGGGTATCGGCATGAGCCGCATCAACGAGGGTGATGATGCCGTCGAGGATGTAGCGCTCGCGCAGCTCTTCATCGATGAAAAAAGTCTGGGCAACCGGTGCGGGATCGGCCAGGCCGGTGCACTCGATCACCAGCCGGTCGAAGGCGATTTCGCCACTGTCCAGCCGTTCGAGCAGCAGGTACAGCGCTTTGGTCAGGTCGGTGTGGATGGTGCAGCAGACGCAGCCGTTGGACAGGGTCATGACTTGCACAGGGTCGGTGCCCAGCAACTGGCTGTCGATGCCGGCATCGCTGAACTCGTTCTCGATCACTGCGATTTTCAGGCCGTGCTCGGCCTTGAGCAGGTGGCGCAGCAGCGTGGTTTTGCCTGCGCCCAGAAAGCCGGTCAGTACGGTAACGGGGATAGGTTGCAACTCGCTCATAAGGCTCCAGACAGGTGCAAATCGGGCTGAAATGAAAACGCGCCACAGGTAGCAGCCTGTGGCGCGTCGGGTTACACGATAACGCAGATCAGAGGATCAGCAGCACTTCGGACCGCCCTTGCCGCCGTAACGCGCCTCTTGCCGCTCCCGAAAGAACTGCTCGTAGGTCATCATCGGCTTGTCCGGGTGTGTGGTCTGCATGTGCTCGACATAGGTGTCGTAGTCCGGCATGCCCACCATCAGACGCGCGGCCTGACCAAGGTATTTCCCGAGGCGACTCAGGTCATTGAACATGGGCAAATCCTCTGTGGTTGACCATCATCACACCTGCGACGCTGGCGGCATGGCCTGAAACGGAGATTCCTTGTCGGTGCGCTCCTTCTTGCCCCAGGCGGCAATGCCGACTTTCAGGGCGTAGAACAGGATGCTGAACACCACGAACAGGAACAGGATGGTCAGGCCCGCGTTGGTGTATGCGTTGAAGATTACGTGCTGCATCTGGTCCATGGTCTTGGCCGGGGCCAGAATCTGACCGGCGTCCGCCGCTGCGCTGTACTTCTTGGCCAGCGCCAGGAAGCCCACTGCAGGGTTGGAGTCGAACAGTTTGATCAGGCCAGCCGTCACGGTGCAGATCAACAGCCACGTGGCAGGCAGCATGGTGACCCAGACATAGCGCTGACGCTTCATCTTGATCAGCACAACGCTTGCGAGCATCAGCGCGATACCGGCCAGCATCTGGTTGGAGATACCGAACAGCGGCCACAGGGTGTTGATGCCGCCCAGCGGATCGATCACGCCCTGATACAACAGATAACCCCACAACGCCACGCAGCCACCGGTGCCGATGGCGTTGGCGGTCCAGGACTCGGTACGTTTCAGAGCCGGGACGAAGCTGCCCAGCAAGTCCTGCAGCATGAAACGACCGGCACGCGTACCGGCGTCTACCGCTGTCAGGATAAACAGCGCTTCGAACAGGATCGCGAAGTGGTACCAGAACGCCATGGTGTTTTCACCCGGCAGCACCTGGTGGAGGATCTGCGCGATACCGACCGCAAGCGTCGGTGCACCACCGGCACGGGCCAGCACGGTGTTCTCGCCGATGTCCTTGGCGACCGCCGTCAGTTGCTCAGGCGTAATGGTGAAGCCCCAGCTGGTAACAGTCTGCGCGACCGTCACCACGTCGCTGCCAACCACAGCCGCAGGGCTGTTCATCGCGAAGTACACGCCCGGCTCGATCACCGAAGCGGCAACCATAGCCATGATGGCCACGAAGGACTCCATCAGCATGCCGCCGTAACCGATGTAACGGGCGTTCTTCTCGTTATCCAGCAGCTTGGGCGTGGTGCCCGAGGAAATCAGCGCGTGGAAACCGGACACCGCACCGCAGGCGATGGTGATGAACAGGAACGGGAACAGTGCGCCTTTCCAGACCGGACCGGTGCCGTTGGTGAACTGGGTCAGGGCCGGCATTTTCAGCTCCGGCGCCAGGATCAGGATACCGATCGCCAGGGCCAGGATGGTGCCGATCTTCAGGAAGGTCGACAGGTAGTCACGCGGGGCCAGCAGCAGCCAGACCGGCAGCATGGCTGCCACAAAACCGTAGCCCACCAGCATCCAGGTGATCTGCACGCCGGTAAAGGTGAACGCCGGACCCCAGGTCGGATCGGCTGCAACCAGGCCGCCGATCCAGATCGAGGCCAGCAGCAGAATCACACCGACGATGGAAATCTCACCAATGCGGCCCGGACGGATGTAGCGCATATAGACGCCCATGAACATCGCAATCGGGATGGTCGCCATGACGGTGAACATGCCCCACGGGCTCTCGGCCAGGGCCTTGACCACAATCAGCGCCAGCACCGCGAGGATGATGATCATGATCAGGAAGCAGCCGAACAAGGCGATGGTGCCGGGAATACGGCCCATTTCCTCACGGACCATGTCGCCCAGCGAGCGACCGTTACGGCGTGTGGAGAGGAACAGGATCATGAAGTCCTGCACCGCACCGGCGAGCACCACACCGGCAATCAGCCACAGCGTACCGGGCAGATACCCCATCTGCGCCGCCAGCACCGGACCGACCAGCGGGCCTGCGCCTGCGATGGCCGCAAAGTGGTGACCGAAAAGAATGTGTTTGTTGGTCGGCACATAGTCCAGACCGTCGTTGTTGACCACCGCAGGCGTTGCACGCAGCGGGTCGAGTTGCATAACGTGATTGGCGATGAAAAGACTGTAGTAACGATAAGCAACCAGATAGATGGCAACCGCTGCAACCACTATCCACAAGGCGTTGATCGCCTCTCCGCGGCGCAAGGCCACGACCCCCAGAGCACATGCTCCAACAATTGCGACGATGAGCCAGGGAACATGGCGCATCAGACTATTATTATTTTTCATTTTTTTTATTCCAGCAGAGTTGACTAGAAGGCAAGCAGTCCGAGTTTAGCGCCGTCACAGCGAAAGGCCACCCCCCACGATGGTCTAGACCGGAATTTGATCAATTAAGGCAGATACCCGGCATGGAGCGGCGCAGGCGGGCTTGTTGGCAGGTCGGAAAGAAATCTGGGGGCACCATCTGTCCGGCAACCTCTTTCAGGTCTATCGTGCAGGAACAGCCTTGATAAAACAGTCCGAAGCCTTGCACCCGGCCCACGGAATACCGCAACAAGAGAGCCCTCTCGATGACCGACTCACATGCAGATCGCCGACGCTTCAAACGCATTGCCTTCGATGCGAAGACCGACCTGACGCAAGGCGACAAAAGCTGGAAAGTGCAGTTGGTCGACCTGTCGCTCAAAGGTTTGCTCATCGAACGGCCCGAGCCCTGGACGGGCGACCCTGCCCAGGACTTTCTGGTGGATATCCACCTGAGCCCGGACGTTTACGTAAAAATGGATGTGCACCTGACCCACGACAACAATCGGCAACTGGGCTTTGTCTGTCGGCACATCGGCCTGCAGTCGATCAGCCACTTGAAACGGCTGATCGAACTGAACCTCGGCGATGAGGAAGAACTGGATCGCGAGCTGGCAGCCCTGATCGAAATCTAGTGCCCGTTACTCGAACAGCGCGTCCAGTGCCTGCTCCAGACGGGTCACGCCAATGATCTGAAAGCCTGGAGGCGCCTCTTTCGGCGCATTGGCCTTGGGCACGATGGCCCGCTTGAAGCCGTGCTTGAACGCTTCCTTGAGACGCTCCTGCCCGCTGGGCACCGGCCTGACCTCACCTGACAGCCCTACTTCGCCGAAGACCAGCAGGTCATGCGGCAGCGGTCGGTTGCGCAGGCTGGACATGACCGCTGCCATCAAGGCCAGGTCGGACGCGGTTTCCAGCACTTTCACGCCGCCGACCACGTTGAGAAACACGTCCTGATCGTGAGTCGGAATCCCACCATGCCGGTGCAGAACCGCCAGCAACATCGCCAGCCGGTTCTGGTCCAGACCCAGCGTCACGCGACGCGGGTTGGACATGTGGCTGTCGTCCACCAGCGCCTGGACTTCGACCAGCATCGGCCGGGTGCCTTCCCATGTGGCCATGACCACGCTACCCGGCACTTCTTCCTGCGCACGAGTGAGGAAGATCGCCGACGGGTTGGAGACCTCTTTCAGGCCCTTGTCGGTCATGCCGAAAACGCCCAGTTCGTTCACAGCGCCAAAGCGATTCTTCACGGCCCGCAACAGACGCAGGCGTCCATCGGACTCGCCTTCGAAATACAGCACGGTATCGACCATGTGTTCCAGTACGCGCGGCCCGGCCAGCGCGCCTTCCTTGGTCACGTGGCCGACCAGAAAGATCGCCGTGCCGCTCTGCTTGGCGTAGCGCACCAGCAAAGCAGCGCTTTCGCGCACCTGCGCCACACCGCCGGGAGCCGATTGCAGTTGCTCGGTGAAAATGGTCTGGATGGAGTCGATCACCATCACCTTCGGCTGCTCGACGCGCGCCGTGGCGATGATGGACTCGATGCAGGTCTCGGTCATCACTCGCAGCTTGTCCTGCGGCAGCCCAAGACGGCGGGCACGCATGGCGACCTGCTGCTGGGATTCTTCGCCGGTAACGTACAGCGCGGGCATGCGCTGGGCGATGTTGCACAGGGTCTGCAGCAGAATCGTGGACTTGCCGATACCGGGGTCGCCGCCGATCAACACCACGGAGCCGTCTACCAGACCGCCGCCCAGCACGCGGTCCAGCTCGGCGGAGTTGGTGGAGAAACGCGGGATCTCCTCGACACTGACCTCGGCCAGTGTCTTGATCTGCGCCTGCGCGCCGGTCCAGCTGGCACGACCACTCGGGGGAGCGGCGGCACCACTTTCAATCATGGTTTCGACAAGCGTGTTCCAGGCGCCGCAATCGCTGCACTGGCCCGCCCATTTGGGAAACGTCGCGCCGCACTCGGTGCAGCCGTACAAGCGTTTGGCCTTGGCCATGACAACCCCAGTCGTAAAAGCGCACATGATAACGCAGGTTGCCGCACCAATTGGGCGGTGGGCGACCCATAGCGCTCAAGACGGGATAAAACTTCCAAGGCTCAGTCCGGTCGATTGAACGTGCATCGGGCAGTACCTGCGTGAGTGGATTACACTCATTCGGGTCAATTTATCTGTAACAAGGAATTACTCATGAGCGTACTAAGCGAGTTCAAGGCATTCGCGGTCAAAGGTAACGTGGTCGATATGGCCGTCGGTATCATCATTGGCGCGGCATTCGGCAAGATCGTTTCGTCGTTCGTTGGCGATGTGATCATGCCGCCACTGGGCCTGTTGATCGGTGGCGTGGACTTCAGCGACCTGGCCGTCACCCTGCGGGCTGCCGACGGAGCCACCCCGGCCGTGCTGCTGGCCTACGGCAAGTTCATTCAGACAGTCATTGACTTCATCATCGTTGCATTCGCCATCTTCATGGGTGTGAAGGCCATCAACCGCCTGAAGCGTGAAGAAGCCAAGGCCCCTACCCTGCCGCCAACGCCGAGCAAGGAAGAAGTCCTGCTGGGCGAGATTCGCGACCTGCTCAAGGAGCAGAACAAGCCCGCGACGCCGATTACCGTAGACCCAGCCCGTCCGTTGTGAGCGTAACTCGTCTGCAATCAACGGCAAACTGAGTGGATCGTTCTCACGCTCCTGCGCTCAGCGTTCGATACAAGTCCTGCTGCAACCAACGAGCATGGGCATGATCGGCGTGCTTGAGATCACGCTGATCGTTCCTACGCCCCGCGTGGGAATGCCTCCCAGGACGCTCCGCGTCCGCTCTTGGATGTGGCGCAGATGCTAGACCAAGCTCCAGCGTTATCCACGTCATGCGCTCGGCTCACTGAATCCGCAATCTGTGCCATTTGTGACGCGTAGCGTCACGGGAGGCATGCCCACGCAGAGCGATGGGCACGATCAGTGTCGGGGCAGCCTTGTGTATAACGACGAGCGCCCTACGCGGTGTAGATGAATCGGGCCTTGCTTACCAGTACGTCTCCACCGCCACCTGACCCGGTTTGCGGGACAGGCTCAGGCGCATGTCGCGCTGTTTGAGCACGGCGCGGGTGTCGTCGATCATCTGCGGGTTGCCGCACAGCATGACCCGCGAATGCTCCGGGGTCATGGGGATGCCTGTCGCACGCTCCAGTTCGCCATTTTCAATCAGTTGCGTGATCCTGCCATTCAAGGCCCCGGGGTGCTGCTCGCGGGTAACCACAGGCAGAAACTGGAATTTATCGACGTATTCGGCCAAGTACTCACGCTGCATCAATTCGCCTATCAACTGCTGATAAGCCAGTTCCTTCGACTCGCGCACGCTGTACACCAGAACCACACGCTCGAATTTCTCCCATACCTCGAAGTCCTGCAGGATCGACAGAAACGGCGCAACACCGGTGCCTGTGGATAACAGCCACAGATCGCGACCATCGACGAAACGGTCCAGGGTCAGGTAGCCGAAGGCCTGCTTCTCGACCATCAGGCTGTCACCTTCGCGCAGGCGGCTCAGTTCGCTGGTGAACTCGCCGTCAGGCACGACGATGGAAAAGAACTCCAGAAACTCGTCATGGGGCGAAGACACCATCGAATAGGCTCGCCACACGGTGGTGCCGTCTGCCTTGGTCACGCCCAGACGCGCGAACTGCCCTGCCCTGAAGCGAAAACCGGGATCGCGCGTGGTGCGCAGGGTAAACAGGCTGGGGGTCAACGGTGTGACACGCTGAAGCGTCTGCCGGGTGAACTTGTCTTCGCTGACGGTCATGGTGTGCCTCGGGCTCCCGAATGTGAACGTTAGCGCTAAGTGTCCCGCAAAGTACGTCGGATAAACACCGGCGGTTTGTAGTGGCTTGTACCTGGTGGCGCCTGAAACGTTTAGAGCATTTGGTTCTTGCCTGCCCGGTCATGTTGCCGGCCCCCGACTAACCAGCATGAAGCAAAACGCGCTACGACGGCTGTTCCAGCCGAGATACTCCTTTTTGGGTACATAAAAGCCATCAGCCCATCCGTCTGGATATCTTCCGGCGTGCAAAATTCCCGGTGCATTTTTCCTAGACTGGATAAAAGCACAGCGATATCTCGCCATCAAAGGGTATGGAGGCGATCATGAAGAACATGGAAATCAACTCGACGGATCCGTCGAATCCCAAGGGGCTGACCGAACGGGAAATAGAAGTTCTCAAGTGGTCCGCCAAAGGCAAAACCGCAGGTGATATAGCCCTGATTCTATGCCTGAAGGAACGCACCATTCATTTTCACGTGGCCAGCGCAGTCCAGAAGTTGGGGGTGTGTAACAAGACCGCCGCCGTGGTCCAGGCGGCCTTGAGCGGCATGTTCTGACCAAGCACGCGACCGACACCAAATGGGCAGGTGTCAAAGCGCAAAAAGTACGTAAAATCACCGATCTCAGCGAGCCCGTCAGTGGACGGGCTTACGTGACACACGCACGCCTGCACAGAGTTTTCCTGCCAATGCCCTTGCTCATCAGCCCTTTCGCTCAGCTTGATCTTATTCGCCAGCCCGAACAGCAAGATGAGCCGCTTCAGGCATTCGATGCCGCTGACGAGTACCTGCTCAACCACGTGGCGGAAATCGGGCTGACCCTGCAAAGCCGGGTCCTGGTCCTTAATGACAGCTTTGGCGCTCTGGCGGCCAGCCTTGCCGCTCACGCGACTGTGGTCAGCAGCACCGACTCCTTTCTCGCCGCCCAGGGCCTTGAGAAGAACCTGACCCGCAACGGTATGGCCTACGACAGCGTGCCGCTGATTCCTGCCAGCGAGCCGTTGACCGGCCCTTTCGACTGGGTACTGATCCGGGTGCCCAAGACATTGGCGCTGCTCGAAGAGCAACTCATCCGTCTGCAAGGCCAACTGGCACCCGGCGCACGCGTGATAGCGGCGGCGATGATCAAGCACCTGCCGCGCTCGGCCGGTGACTTGCTTGAAGAATACGTAGGGCCGGTGCAGGCCTCGCTCGCGGTCAAGAAAGCCCGCCTGCTGTTCGCCACCCCAGAGATCAGGGAAATCCGGACGTCGCCCTACCCCACGCGCTACAGGCTCGACGAGCCAGCCATCGAACTGCTCAACCATGCCAACGTGTTTTGCCGGGAAGGTCTGGATATCGGTACGCGCGCATTCCTGCCTTATCTGCCGAAGAACCTCGGTTCGGCGCGCGTTGCCGATCTGGGTTGCGGCAACGGCGTGCTGGCGATTGCCAGTGCACTGGAGAACCCGCAGGCGCATTACACGCTGGTCGACGAGTCATACATGGCCGTGCAGTCAGCTGCCGAAAACTGGCAGGCCAGTCTGGGCGACCGGGAGGTGGTTATCCGAGCGGCCGACGGGCTGGCGGGACAGGAACCGGACTCGCTGGATGTGGTGCTGTGCAACCCGCCCTTCCACCAGCAACAGGTGGTCGGCGACTTTCTGGCCTGGCGCATGTTCCAGCAGGCCCGCGCCGCACTTGTCACAGGCGGCGCGCTGTACATCGTCGGCAATCGCCATCTGGGCTATCACACCAAGCTGTCCCGCCTGTTCCGGGGCGTCGAGCAGGTCGCGGCAACGCCCAAGTTCGTGATTCTGAAAGCCCGCAAGTAACGCCCCACTTTCTCGCAGCCAAAAAAAACCCTCCGAAACCGGAGGGTTTGTAAAACGTGTCCGTGGACACGGTGTGGGAATGCTTTCAGTGACGATCAGTGCGTCGTCAGGCCCGCAGCGCTCATGAACATCCGCATCAGGCTGGCGACGATAAACAGCGCAGTCACACTGCCCGCCCAGATGCCGACCAGCCAGGCCAGTCGTTGCCAGAGCGGCTTGCTCAGCGCCGGATCCGGGTCGTGCATGGAGTTCTTGCCAGACATGATCAATCTCCTCTGTTCGGACTAGTGATAACCGTCTTCAGCAGTGACTTTGCCGCGGAACACGTAGTAGCTCCAGAAGGTGTATCCGAGGATGAACGGGATGATGAACAGCGTGCCGACCAGCATGAAGCCCTGGCTTTGCGGCGGCGCGGCAGCTTCCCAGATCGAAACGGACGGCGGAATGATGTTCGGCCACAGGCTGATGCCCAACCCGCTGTAGCCCAGGAAGATCAGCAGCAGGGTCAGCAGGAACGGCGTGTAATGCGCGTTGCGGGCCACGGCCTTGAACAGCCCGTACATGGTCACCAGCACCAGAATCGGCACCGGCATGAACCAGACCAGATTCGGCATGCTGAACCAGCGATGCGCGATGTCGGCGTGGGCCAGTGGCGTCCACAGGCTGATCACGCCCATCACCACCAGCACAGCCACCGCCAGAGGACGTGCCAGATCATGCATCGCTTTCTGCAACGGCCCTTCGGTCTTCATGATCAGCCAGGTGCAGCCCAGCAGTGCATAAGCCACGATCAGCGCCAGACCGCAGAACATCGGGAACGGTGCCAGCCAGTCGAGTGAGCCGCCTGCGAACTGACGATTCGCTACCGGAATGCCCTCGATGAACGCGCCCAGTGCCACGCCCTGAAAGAACGTCGCGGCCAGAGAACCGCCGATGAAGGCCTTGTCCCACAGATGACGTTTCTCGTCGGTCGCCTTGAAGCGGAACTCGAATGCCACGCCGCGGAAGATCAGGCCCATCAGCATGAAGATCAGTGGCAGATACAGCGCCGACAACACCACCGAATAAGCCAGCGGGAACGCGCCGAACAACGCGGCGCCACCCAGTACCAGCCAGGTTTCGTTACCGTCCCAGACCGGCGCGACGGTATTCATCATCACGTCGCGGTCGGAACTGTCTTTCATGAACGGGAAGAGAATCCCGATACCCAGGTCGAAGCCGTCCATCACGACGTACATCATGATGCCGAAGATGATGATGACGGCCCAGATCAGCGGAAGATCGATACCCATGGCTTAATTCCCCTTGCCGAGCGCGTCAACGTTGTCGCCGTCTTCTGCGCCTTCAACGGCGGCGGAGAGCGGACGGGCCGGTGTACGTTTCTGACCGGGACCACCTTGCGGCACATGCTCGACGTACGCTTTGGGGCCTTTGCGCACCAGACGCATCATGTAGCCCAGACCAGCGCCGAACAGTACAAAGTAGACCACCACGAACAACACCAGGGTGATGCTCATCTGCGCGAAGCTGTGGTTGGACGAAGCATCGGCGGTGCGCATCAGGCCGTAGACGACCCACGGCTGGCGGCCGATTTCGGTGGTGAACCAGCCTGCGAGAATAGCTACCAGACCGGACGGCCCCATCCACAAGGCCAGGTACAGGAACGGACGCGACTGATAGAGCGTGCCCCGCTTGCGCAGCCACAGGCTCCACAGACCGGTCAGGATCATCAGCATGCCCAGCGCAACCATGACCCGGAACGACCAGAACACAATGGTCGAATTCGGCCGGTCTTCAGGTTTGAATTCCTTCAGCGCCGGGACCTGCTTGTCCAGGCTGTGGGTCAGGATGAGGCTGCCAAGGTACGGAATTTCCACTGCGTACTTGGTGCGCTCTTCCTTCATGTCGGGAATGCCGAACAGGATCAGCGGGGTCGGTTCGTCACCGATGTTTTCCCAGTGACCTTCAATGGCGGCAATCTTGGCTGGCTGATGCTTGAGCGTATTCAGACCGTGGAAGTCGCCCACAACCGCCTGGATCGGTGCAACGATCAGCGCCATCCACATCGCCATCGAAAGCATCTTGCGTACCGCTGGCGTATCACGACCACGAAGCAGGTGCCAGGCAGCCGACGAGCCGACAAAGAACGCAGTCGCGACGAAGGCGGCAATCGCCATGTGCGTCAGGCGATAAGGGAATGATGGGTTGAAGACCACCGCGAACCAGTCGGTCGGAATCACGCGACCGTCGATGATTTCGAAGCCCTGCGGGGTCTGCATCCAGCTGTTGGACGACAGAATCCAGAACGTGGAAATCAGGGTGCCGATGGCGACCATCACGGTGGAGAAAAAGTGCAGTTTGCGCCCGACGCGGTTCCAGCCGAACAGCATCACACCGAGAAAGCCTGCTTCAAGGAAGAACGCGGTCAACACTTCGTACGTCAGCAACGGCCCTGTGACCGCGCCTGCGAAGTCCGAGAAGCGGCTCCAGTTGGTGCCGAACTGATAGGACATGACCAGACCGGAAACCACCCCCATGCCGAAGTTGACGGCAAAGATCTTGGACCAGAAGTGGTAAAGGTCTCGATACACATCTTCGCGGGTCTTCAGCCACAGGCCTTCGAGCACAGCCAGGTAACTTGCCAGACCGATGGTGATGGCAGGAAACAGGATGTGGAACGAAATCGTGAATGCGAACTGAATTCGGGCGAGATCGATAGCCTCTAAACCGAACATAAGTGTTCCTCTCTCAGGTGAAACCGGCTGTTGGCAGCGAGCCAACAGTGACTGCCCCCACGTTATGGAGTGCTTATCTTTCTATTTGTTCTGATGACGTACGCAGGGATTGGGGGGTTGGCTCACATCAGCGGTCATTGCGCAATGACACGGGTCAACCGACAGGTAAAGAGTAGTCCCATTCAGCCACTTGAGCCGTGTGGTCTTTTGTCGCGTGGCGGGATGACTCACCCGGCAGGAATGATGCTTCTCTCAAACGAACCGGCCAGCCCGTGACGCTCCGCGTCACCTCAACAACGGACGCGGAGCGTCCCGAGAGGCGTTACCACGCAGAGCGTGGGAACGATCACAGGCATTGAACACACCTATCATGCCCTTGCTCCGCGTCACCTCAACAGTGCACGCGGAGCATCCCGAGAGGCGTTCCTGATGGGTTACAACAGCTTGTCCAGCGTGATCGGGAACTCGCGGATGCGTTTGCCGGTGGCGTGGTAGATGGCATTGGCAATCGCTGCGGGAACACCCACGATGCCGATTTCGCCTACGCCCTTGGAACCCAGCGCATTGACGATTTCGTCGTGTTCTTCGACGAACAGCACGTCGATGTCGCCAATGTCCGCATTCACCGGAATATGGTACTCGGCCAGGCTGTGGTTCATTGGCCGTCCCAGACCGTGATCGACCATAGCCTCTTCCTGCAAGGCCATGCCCATGCCCCAAACCACGCCACCAAGGATCTGACTGCGCGCCATCTTGGGATTGACCACACGTCCCGCCGCAATGGCGCTGACCACACGATTGACCTTGATAGTGCCCAGGTCCTCGTCCACCAGCACTTCGACGAACACCGCCGAATGCGTGGCCGCTGCATAAGCTTCACGTTTCTTGTCCGGTTCCGCGTCAACCTGAACCTCGATTACACCGCTGGCTTGAGCAGCCGCCAGTTCAGCAATCGACACAACCTGATCGCCCAGATGCAGGCTGCCCGACTCAAAGCGCACCTGATCCGGCGTGGTCGAGGCGTGTTGCGGGTACAGGCCCTTGGCGACTTCAAGCAACTGACGCTGCAAGGCCTGACACGCCTGCTGGACCGCTGTGCCGACTGACGACACGGTGAACGAGCCGCCTTGGAGCGGCGCAGTCGGCAGCGAAGAGTCGCCCAGCAGGAAGGTGACGTCTTCCACCGCCAACCCCAGGGTTTCAGCCGCAATCTGGGTCATGACCGTGTAAGTGCCGGTGCCGATGTCAGTGGTTGCGCTGCTGACCACCAGCTTGCCGTCCGAGCCGAGACGCGCCTTGGCGCTGGCTTTCATCTGCATCGCTTCCCACACACCACCGGCCATGCCCCAGCCCACCAGTTGGCGGCCTTGGCGCATGCTGCGGGGTTCAGGGTTGCGACGCTCCCAGCCAAAGCGCTCGGCGCCCTGTGCATAACATTCACGCAGCTCCTTGCTGGAATACGGCTTGTCCTCGTTGCCATTGCGCTCGGCGAAATTGGTCAGACGCAGGCGTACAGGATCGATAGCCAGCGCACACGCCAGTTCATCCATCGCGCATTCCAGGCCGATCAGGCCCAACGCGGCACCCGGCGCACGCATGTCCAAGGGCGTGTAAACGTCCAGCGGCACCAGCTTGTAGGTCAACTGCACGTTGTCGCATTGATAGAGCATGCCGCTCCATTCCACGACGTGCTCGGTGAAGTCCTCGAAGCGTGACGTCTGGCCGATGGCTTCGTGACCGACGGCGAGCAAACGCCCGTTGGCAGCAGCGCCAAGGCGCAGGCGTTGCACGGTGCGTGGACGATAGCCAAAGGTGAACATCTGCTGACGCGTCAGCGTCACTCGCACCGAACGCTTGAGGTGCAGGGCCGCCATCACCGCCAGAGGCAGTTGATACTGCGGACGCAGACCGGAGCCGAAGGCACCGCCTACAAACGCGGCCAGCACGCGGATCTTGTCTTTCTCCAGGCCGAAGACCTTGTGCAGGTAATCCTGACAGTTCTGCGTGCCCTGGGTCTTGTCGTGGATCTGCAGGCTACCGTCGGCCTGATACAGAACGGTGGACGCATGCGGCTCCATCGGGTTGTGGTATTCGTTCGGCGTGTTGTAGGTCACGTCGACACTCAGCGCCGAGCTGGCCAGTTCGCCTTCGAAGTTGCCACGCGGCTTGGGCAGGCTGGACGACACGTCGTGAGCCTGCTCCAGGTCGGCCTGCAGGTCAGTCTGGTGTGCCTGCTGCTCGTATTCGATGCGAATCAGCGAACCTGCGTGCCGGGCCATTTCCAGCGACTCGGCGACGACCAGCGCCAGCGGCTGGCCGCTGTACAGCACGTTGTCGTTATAAAGAGGCCGAAACGGAGAACCGTCTGCAGAGTCCGCGTCCTCGTAGTTCTCGTCATAGCTGGCCAGCGAAGGACGGTTGGTGTGGTCCAGAATCGCAACCACACCCGGCACCTTTAAGGCTTCGGAGGTATCGATGTTCAGCACACGGCCATTGGCGATGGTGCTGGAAACGACGCTGCCGAACAGCAGTCCGTCTTCCGGGTATTCACCGGCATACCGTGCGCCGCCGGTGACTTTCAGTTTGCCGTCGACTCGGTCCACGGGCTTGCCCATCGGGGAAAAAGGAACATTCATTGGGCAGTACCTCCCAGTGCCGCGTCGCTCAGGGCGCGGACGATCGCCCGGCGCGCCAGCTTGACCTTGAACGCGTTGTGCTCGAGCGGCTGCGCGTCAGCCAGCATGGCGTCTGCGGCAGCAGCAAAGGACTCGCGGGTGGCGGGTTTGCCGATCAGCAAACGCTCGATCTGCTTGTCGCGCCACGGTTTGTGGGCTACACCGCCAAGCGCCAGACGTGCATCGCTCACGACGTCGCCATCCAGCTCCAGCGCCGCAGCGACAGATACCAGCGCAAACGCATAGGACGCACGATCACGGACCTTCAGGTAGGTGCTGTGACTCGTGAAGCGCGGAGCAGGCAGCTCGATGGCGGTAATCAGCTCATCATCGGCCAACTGATTGTCACGTGGCGGCGCATCGCCCGGCAGACGATGGAAATCCGCGAACTCGATGGTGCGGCGACCGGCACGGCCTTCTACATGCACCACCGCTTCCAGCGCAGCCATGGCCACGCACATGTCAGACGGATGCGTCGCGACGCAATCATCACTGGCGCCGAAAATTGCGTGAATACGATTGATACCGTCTTTTGCAGGACAACCACTGCCCGGCTCGCGCTTGTTGCACGGCACGCCGGTGTCGTAGAAGTAATAGCAGCGCGTGCGCTGCAACAGGTTGCCACCGGTGCTGGCCATGTTGCGCAGTTGCGGCGATGCACCGGCCAGCAGCGCCTGGCTCAACAGCGGATACCGCTGTTCGACCAGAGCGTGCCAGGCCAGGTCGGCATTGCTGACCAGCGCGCCGATCATCAAGCCGCCTGAAGCGGTTTCAGTGACGTCCTTGAGCGGCAGATCGTTGATGTCGATCAGGTGCTCGGGACGGGCGACGTTCTCTTTCATCAGGTCGAGCAGGTTGGTACCGCCCGCGATGAAGCGTGTGGCCGGGCCGCTCAGGTCGATGGCTGCGCGGATATCGGCAGGCTTGCTGTAGGTGAACGGATTCATGCGCTCACCTTCTGTTCTTGAGTCTGGGTCTGGGTCTGGGTCTGGGTCTGGGTCTGGGTCGCGTCGTGAAACTGCGGCAAGGCTTCTTCCACGGCGGCGAGAATGTTGCTGTAGGCGCCGCAACGGCACAGGTTACCGCTCATCAGTTCCTGAATTTCTGCGCGAGTGCTGGCACGTCCTTCATTGGCAAGGCCTACGGCCGAGCAGATCTGCCCCGGCGTGCAGTAGCCGCACTGGAAAGCATCGTGCTTGATGAATGCCTGCTGCATCGGATGCAGCGTGTCGCCATCCGCCAGGCCTTCGATAGTGGTCAGTTCTGCGCCATCGCACATGATCGCCAGCGTCAGGCAGGCATTGATCCGCTTGCCGTCGCGCAGTACGGTGCAGGCACCGCATTGACCGTGGTCGCAGCCTTTCTTGGTGCCGACCAGATCGAGTCGGTCGCGCAACAGGTCAAGCAAGGTGGTCCAGGGCTGTACATCGAGTTGACGCAGTTGCCCATTGAGGGTCAGCGAGATCGCATGACCTGCGACATCCTTGGGAATCGGGTTCGTAGCATTCATGGAAACCTCACGGTAGGTACTCATTCAGCGCATTTTTATGCGTCTTAGGGGGTACGACTTCGCATGATTTGCAACGTTCAGGGTTTCTCGGCAGCGATAGACAGGCGTGCAGATCATCCAAAAGCCGTCATCCACGCGCACCCATCGTGTTTGGCTGCTGGTATGATGCGCGGCTTTTTCCGACCCGCATCAATTCGCGGGCTGCCCGGGCAGCCTGTGCTTTGCTGTTGGAGTTGAATCATTCACGACGCAGGCCGCGTCACGGGGAGCCAGACATGCTGGAAAGGCTGTTTCAACTCAAGGCACACAACACCAACGTGAGGACTGAAATCCTCGCGGGCGTCACGACGTTCCTGGCGATGGCTTACATCCTGTTCGTCAACCCGAGCATCCTCGGCGCAACCGGCATGGACAAGGGCGCTGTGTTCGTGGCGACCTGTCTGGCCGCCGCCATCGGCTCGGCCGTGATGGGCCTGATCGCCAACTACCCGATTGCCCTGGCACCGGGCATGGGCCTGAACGCCTTCTTCACCTACACCGTGGTTCTGCACATGGGCCACACCTGGCAGGTCGCACTGGGTGCGGTATTCCTGTCGGCGGTGATGTTCTTTCTGTTATCGATCTTCCGCATCCGCGAGTGGATCATCAATAGCATCCCCTTGCCCCTGCGTTCGGCCATTGCGGCCGGTATCGGCCTGTTTCTGGCGCTGATTGCCCTGCAGAACGCCGGTCTCGTGGCCAGCCACCCGGTCACCATGCTCACCATGGGCGATCTCAAGCAGCCCGCACCGATTCTGGCGACGCTGGGCTTCTTTCTGATCGTTGCACTGGACAAGCTCAAGGTCAAAGGCGCAGTGCTGATCGGCATTCTGGCGGTCACCATTGCTTCGATTGCGTTGGGCTTCAGTGAATTTGGCGGAGTCGTATCAATGCCGCCATCGCTGGCGCCGACCTTTATGCAACTGGACATCATGGGCGCACTGGACGTCGGTCTGGTCAGCATCATCTTCGCCTTCCTGTTCGTGGACATCTTCGACAACTCCGGCACCCTGATCGGCGTGGCCAAGCGCGCCGGACTGATGGGCAAGGACGGTCACATGCCGAAAATGGGCCGCGCACTGATCGCTGACAGTACGGCGGCAATGGCCGGTTCGTTGCTCGGCACCTCGACCACCACCAGCTACATCGAATCCGCAGCCGGTGTGAGCGCCGGTGGCCGTACCGGCCTGACGGCCATCGTGGTGGCCGTGCTTTTCCTGCTCGCGTTGTTCTTCGCGCCACTGGCCAGCAGCGTGCCGATCTATGCGACCGCACCTGCCCTGCTGTTCGTTGCGGTGCTGATGGCCTCGGGCATGGCCGAAATCGACTGGGACGACATCACCGTCGCCGCGCCTGTGGTGATTACGACGCTGGCGATGCCCTTCACCTATTCCATCGCCAATGGCATTGCCTTTGGTTTCATTTCCTGGACAGCGATCAAACTGTTGTCGGGTCGCGGGCGTGAGCTGAATGCCGCGCTGGTGATCCTGTCGATCCTGTTCGTGATCAAGCTGGGCTGGTTCAACGCATGAGTGTTCCTTTCGACCCCGCAAGCTATGAAACTCAGCTTGCAGAAAAGACCGTACGCCTGCGCGAACTGCTGGCACCTTTCGACGCGCCTGAACCTCAGGTATTCGATTCGCCACGCGAGCATTACCGCCTGCGCGCCGAGTTCCGCCTGTGGCGCGAAGACCAGAAGCGTTATTACGCGATGTTCGCGCCGGGCGACAACAGGACGCCGATCCTGCTCGACGGTCTGCCGATTGCCAGCGAGCGTATCAATGCGCTGATGCCGGTGCTGCGCGAGCGCTGGGAAGCCAGCCCGAACCTGAACCACAAGCTGTTCCAGGTGGACTTCCTGACCACCCTGGCGGGCGATGCGATGATCACCCTGTGTTATCACCGCCCGCTGGACGAGGTCTGGCAGGCTGAAGCCGAGCAACTGGCAGCCGACCTGAACGTGAGCCTGATTGGTCGCTCCAAGGGTCAGCGTCTGGTCATCGGGCATGACTACGTGACCGAGAAGCTTGACGTTGCCGGTCGCACCTTCAGTTATCGCCAGCCGGAAGGCGCGTTCACCCAGCCCAACGGCACCGTGAACCAGAAGATGCTCGACTGGGCGTATGACGCGCTGGGCGAGCGCAGTGACGATCTGCTGGAGCTGTATTGCGGCAACGGCAACTTCACCCTGCCGCTGGCCACTCGGGTGCGCAAGGTACTGGCGACCGAAATCAGCAAGACCTCGGTCAATGCTGCGCTGAGCAACCTAGAAGACAACGCGGTCGACAACGTCACACTGGTGCGCCTGTCGGCCGAAGAGCTGACCCAGGCATTGAACGAGGTGCGTCCGTTCCGCCGTCTGCAGGGTGTGGACCTCAAGAGCTACGAGTTCGGCAGCGTGTTCGTCGATCCGCCGCGCGCCGGTATGGACGCAGACACCTGCGAGCTGACCCGCCGCTTCGAGCGCATCCTGTACATCTCCTGCAACCCGGAAACCCTGGCCGCCAACATCGCCCAGTTGCACGACACCCACCGGGTCGAGCGCTGTGCATTGTTTGACCAGTTTCCGTATACCCACCACATGGAATCGGGTGTGTTGCTGGTCAGGCGCTGACACTCCGCACCGCCCCAACAGCGGACGCTCCGCGTCCGCTCTCGAATGTGGCGCAGATGTGTGCGCAAGCTCCAGCGTTATCCACGTCATGCGCTCGGCTTACTGAATCCCCAATCTGCGTCACATCGGAAGCAGACGCCGCCCCTCGCGGAGAAAGACCCATCGATTTTTTCGTTAGCATCCTATCTATAAGCTGAGGTATAACCCGTAACGCGATCACACTGCTTCGATGGAAGTCTGTCTTGAGCTCTGAATCCCCCACTGCTTCATCATCCGTAAAACTGTCCAGCCAGCCCGGCTTCATCAGTTTCATCCTGTCGCGCCTGATGGCGGTTTTCGCCATGCAGATTCAGGCCGTTGTGGTTGCCTGGCAGGTCTATGACATGACCCGCGAGCCGATGGCGCTGGCCTATGTCGGCCTGGCTCAGTTCATCCCCATGCTGCTGTTGCTGATGCCTGCGGGCGATCTGATCGATCGTTACAACCGCAAGGTCATCCTGATGATCAGTTGGGGCGTTCAGGCGGTCTGCGGCCTCATTCTGCTGGTCTTCTCGGCCATGAACCTGCAGGACCTGCGGCTGATCTACGGCGCGCTGATGCTTTACGGCTGTGCACGCGCATTCACCGGTCCTGCTCTGCAGAGCCTGTTGCCGCAGATCGTACCCCGTGAACAACTCGCCTCGGCAATTGCCACCAACAGCGTGATCATGCGCTGCTCGACCGTCGGCGGCCCGCTGATTGGCGGCTACCTGTACTGGCTGGGCGGTGCAGAACTGACCTATTCGGTGTGTGTGGCTGCGTTCATCGCCGGGATCCTGCTGCTGGCACGTGTCGCGACGCCGTACGCAGGCAAACTGGTGGACCTGAGCGACAGCGCCTGGGGTCGTTTCACAGCCGGAATCGCCTTCATCCGCTCACGCCCGATCATCCTGGGCACCATTTCGCTGGACCTGTTCGCCGTGCTGCTGGGCGGCGTGGTGGCGCTGCTGCCGATCTATGCCCACGAAGTGCTCAACCTCGGCCCGCAAGGACTGGGCATGCTGCGCGCCTCAATGAGTCTGGGTGAACTGGCGACCGGCATCTACCTGAGCATGCGTCCACTGGATCGCAACGTGGGCATGACCATGTTCATGGCCGTCGGGTTGTTCGGAGTGGCGAATCTGGTGTTTGCCCTCTCCACGTTATTCTGGCTGTCGTGCCTGGCGCTCCTGATCGCCGGAGCCGCGGACATGGTCAGCGTTTATATCCGCTCGGCGCTGGTGCAGTTCTCGACACCGGACAACATGCGTGGCCGGGTCAACGCGGTGAACATGCTGTTTATCGGCTCTTCCAACGAGCTTGGCGAATTCCGCGCAGGCACCAGCGCTTCGCTGATCGGCGCGATTCCAGCCGCGATCATGGGCGGCGTCTGTACGCTGGGCGTCGTTGGCGCCTGGATGACCGGCTTCAAAACGCTGCGGCAGGTGGACCGCTTCGCCGACGCCACCCCTACAGAAGTGTCAGACAGCACGCTCGCAAAAGCACACTGAGCCCCAGAGCAGCGCCGCCCGGATTCAGAAAACCGGTATCGCGGCGCCGCTTCTTAGAACCAATCGGTCTCCCCCACCCTCTATACCTCGCATCACGCATTGCGCCGCCCGTGTTTCACTTGGCATGGGACAGGTTGGCGCGTATTGGTTTGACCAGCGACACTCATTGCACGATAAGAAGAGGGATCCGACATGCTCTGGAAAAAAGGCCGACGCAGCGACAACGTGGTCGATGCACGTGGTGAAAGTAGCGGCGGCGGTGGCGGTGGCATGCGCATCGGTGGCAAGGGACTGAGCCTGGGCGGTATCGTGATCGTGGTCGCCATCGGGTTGCTGACCGGTCAGGACCCGATGCAGATTCTGGGACAACTCACCGGCCAGATGACCGAACAAAGCGCTCCGGCCAACACGCAGACACGTCAGGCACCACCGGCCAATGATCAGCAGGCCGAGTTCGTGCGCAGCATTCTGGGCGACACCGAAGACACCTGGCGCGCAGTCTTCGCCCAGAACGGTCGTCAGTACAAGGACCCGACGCTGGTGCTGTTCAGCGGCCAGGTAAACTCGGCCTGCGGCTTCGCAACCTCCGCGACCGGTCCTTTCTACTGCCCCGCCGACCAGCAGGTGTACCTGGATCTGGACTTCTTCCGCGAGATGTCGCAACGCTTCTCCGCAGCGGGTGACTTCGCCCAGGCTTACGTGATCGCTCACGAAGTCGGCCACCATGTACAGACCCAGCTCGGCATTTCCGCCAAGGTCGACGCCGCCCGCAAGTCTGGACAGCGCATGGAAGGCAGCACCGGTTTATTGGTCCGTCAGGAGCTTCAGGCTGACTGTTTCGCAGGTGTTTGGGCCTATAACGCACAAAATCGTTTGAACTGGCTTGAGCCGGGTGATATTGAAGAAGCGCTGAACGCAGCCAACGCCATCGGCGATGATCGTCTTCAGCAGCAAAGCAGTGGTCGCGTCGTACCGGACTCCTTTACCCACGGAACTTCGGCCCAGCGAGTACGCTGGTTCAAGACCGGCTTTGCGCAAGGCCAAATCACCCAATGCGATACTTTCGCCGCCAAGAGTCTCTAAGCACATGATTAAACCGCTTCTGGTCCTGTTGTTAAGCACTGCCTTCGTGAGCCTCGGGGCTCATGCCGAGGATCAAGCGGTTAAATCCATCAGCCCGGACCGTCTGGCCATCAACGGCGCCGAGGCGACGCTGGGGCTCAGCCAGGAATGGGTGCATCCGAAACCGAAAATCGAGCGTGTGGTGATCGTGCTGCACGGTCGCCTGCGCAACGCCCAGACCTACCTGCGCAGCATCGAGCGCGCGGCCAATCAGTCCAAGGAACGCGGCAAGACGCTGTTGATCGCGCCGCAGTTTCTGGATGAGAAAGACATTGTTGCCCATCACCTGTCCGACAACATCCTGCGCTGGCGCCAGAACAGCTGGATGGAAGGCGCGACGGCCAGCGATCCCAAGCCCGTCAGCTCGTTTCTGGTGCTGGACCACATCCTCAAGCGCCTGAGCGACAGCAAGCTGTTTCCCAACCTCAAGGAAATCGTGATTGCCGGGCACTCGGGTGGCGCACAGGTGGTGCAACGCTACGCCATGATCGGCGGCAAGGAAGACGCCCTGCTGACCCGCGAAGGCGTGAAGCTGCGCTACGTGATCGCCAACCCGTCGTCCTATGCCTATTTCGATGCCGAGCGTCCTGAGCCCGTGACGGCGCAGGCCTGCCCCAACTTCAATGACTGGAAATACGGCCTCAACAAGATGCCGTTCTATTCCGGCAAGGAAAAACCGGCAGACATCGAAAAAGGCTACGTGAAGCGTGACGTCACCTACCTGCTGGGCGAACTGGACACCGATCGCAACCATCCGGCACTGGACAAGACCTGTGCGGCTGAAGCCCAGGGCGCCTATCGCCTGATCCGTGGCCAGAACTATTTCAGCTACCTGCAGAAACGTCATCCTGAAGGCCTG
The DNA here is from genome assembly GCF_900184295.1 of Pseudomonas viridiflava. Classification (NCBI taxonomy): domain Bacteria; kingdom Pseudomonadati; phylum Pseudomonadota; class Gammaproteobacteria; order Pseudomonadales; family Pseudomonadaceae; genus Pseudomonas; species Pseudomonas viridiflava. Next base: position 941,953 of record NZ_LT855380.1, on the reverse strand, counting down.
AATCAGCGTCTGGTGGTCGTGCCCAAGGTTGGCCATAACGGCGACGGGATCTTTACTTCACCTGAAGGCCAGGCGGTACTGTTCAAGCCGTTTTGATGGGCAGCACCCAGAAGTGAACTCAACTCAAACTGCGGGAGGCGCCACGACCTCTTCGACGTAGCGCTTTCGCGTAGCACATACCGGACTGTGGGAGGCGGCTTGCCGGCGATGGCGTCAGTTCAGGCACTCAAGGGTCGCCTGAGAAACTGAATCGCCGGCAAGCCGCCTCTTATCAAACAACCTGTAAGCCACTGAAGAAACCGGATTTGTGGGAGCGGACTTGTCCGCGAATGCTGTAGTTCAGCCGACGAATATTCGTAGGATGTACAGGCCTTTTCGCGGACAAGTCCGCTCCCACCTAGTTTGCTGCGCGACAGCGCTACGTCGAAGACGTGGTGGCGCCTACCACGGGCTCTGCATTCGTTCAGATAAACGCATGTGTTTAGCGCGGACGATGAGGCCGCCTGTCAGTTCAACATCCCGCGCAATGCCACGCAGTCCACGGCATGCCAGTCCGCCAGCTCGGGCCATGGATTCTCCGGCAGGTTGACCAGAATGGTCTTCGCGCCTGCTGCCCGGCCACAATCCAGGTCGTGACGGTAATCGCCGATCATCACCATCTTTTTCGGTTCCACGTCCCAGGCACTGGCCAGTTTCAGCAGACCGGCCGGATGGGGCTTGGGCGTCGCTTCGTCGCGTCCCAGTACGTCGTCTACCGCAAAGCAGTCGGCAAGGCCGATGGCTTCCAGTGTGATGTGCGCCAGCTCGCGGGCGTTGCGGGTCAGGATGCCCAGGCGATAGCCACGCGCCGCCAGCTCACGAACCAGATCGACGGCGCCATCGGCCGGTAGCGAACCCAGGGCCAGTTCTCGCTCGTGCTCCAGCAACCAGGCGTGCTTGGCAGCGGATTCAGCCGCAGGCAATGCAGCGAGGTGGCCGAGAATATCGGCGTCCTGCGGAATGCCCAGCTCGCGCTTGATGGCCGGGAAGTCGTGCACAGGGACGGTCAGTGTGCCGTCCATGTCGAACACCCAGTGCCGAATGTCATGCAGTGTCATGCCCAATCCTTTCGATGGCGGATCAGCCCTTCCTGACTGACCGAAGCAACCAGTTGCCCGGCGCGGTTGAAGATACTGCCACGCGAAAAGCCGCGAGAGTTGCCTGCCCACGGGCTGTCCATGGCGTAAAGGAGCCAGTCGTCGGCACGCAGGTCGTTGTGAAACCACAATGAGTGATCGAGGCTGGCCACTTGCATGTCACGCTGCCAGACAGTCTTGGCGTGCGGTTTCAGCGAGGTCGTCAGCAGGTTGAAGTCCGAGGCGTAGGCGAGCATGTACTTGTGCAGCGCAGGCGCGTCATTGAGCGTGCCATCGGCCCTGAACCACACATACTTCACTGGCTCGCCGGGTTGCGGGTTGTAGGGATCCTCGGCAGTCACCGGACGAAACTCGATGGGTTTGGGGCGCAGAAACTTGTCATGAACTGCTTCAGGAATCAGGTGCGCACGCTGTTGCGCCAGTTCAAGTTCAGAGGGCAGGTTTTCCGGCCCGACGATCTGCGGCATCGGAGCCTGATGCTCAAAGCCCTCTTCGTCGTACTGGAACGACGCGCTGCAGGTGAAGATCGGCTTGCCCTTCTGGATCGCCGTAACGCGACGGGTGCTGAAACTGCCGCCGTCACGCACGCGGTCCACTTGATAGACCACCGGCAGCCCGGCATCGCCAGGACGCAGGAAATAGCCGTGCAGTGAATGAACGTGGCGGTCCTCCTCGACCGTCTGGCTGGCGGCAGACAGCGATTGCCCCAGCACCTGACCGCCGAACAGCTGGCGAAAGCCCAGATCCTGGCTACGACCGCGAAACAGGTTTTCTTCAATAGGTTCCAGCGTCAGCAGCTCAACCAGATCATCCAGCACTTGGCTCATGTTCATCCCTCGCACAAAACGTACCCGCACTCGCCTGGCAACGGCGGTCGGTGTGTTCGCGGCAGGCCCGCAAGGCCTGCACCATTAAAGTGAAATGATACAGAAATAAGGCGGCGGGCTCAGTCAGGGTTTCAGGGTATTGAGCCACTGTTCGCGATTGATGCGATAAAGCATGTGCGGCTTGAGCGGGTGTCCGTCCGGCAGGTTGGGATGATCGAAATCGTCGGATGGATCGTGCAGCATCCCGATGGCCTGCATCACCTTTTGCGACGGTTCATTGCTAACGGCCGTAAACGACACGATCTCATCCAGCTTCAGGCGCTCGAAGCCGCAGCCCAGCACCGTCCAGGCCGCTTCGCTGGCAAAACCCAGCCCCCAGTGCTCGCGGGCCAGACGCCAGCCGATCTCGACGGCGGGCGTGAAGTGCGCGTCGAACCCCACCACGCCCAAGCCGGTAAAGCCGATGAATGCGCCGTTGTCCTTACGCTCAAGCGCCCACAGTCCAAAACCCAGCTCGGCAAAATGCCCACGCATCCGCCCGATCATGGCGGCGCTTTCGAGGCGGCTGAGGGGCTCGGGGAAATACCGCATCACCTGCGGATCGGCGCACATGGCGGCAAACGCAGGCAAATCGTCATCGCGCCACTGCCGCATCAGCAATCGGGCGCTGTCCAGCTTGAGTATCGGTTCCATCGATCTCCCCTGTAACCGTCATCTTCGGGCGCAAGTGTAGTCTGTTGAAGTTGCAGCCAACTGTGCGACACGGCGCATAACTGGCACTATCGGGCTTCGACCTTTGACCGGACGCAAAATGTCCCTGCCGCTGATCTATCACGACGACTACAGCCCGGAGTTTCCGGCTGACCATCGGTTTCCCATGGACAAGTTTCGTCTGTTGCGCGATCACTTGATCGACAGCGGCGTGACACGCGACGTTCAATTATTACGCCCAGAGCTGTGCCCGGCCGATATTCTGGCCCTGGCACATGACCCCTCTTACATCAGCCGTTACCTGAGTGGCGACCTGTCACGCGAGGACCAGCGCCGTCTCGGTCTGCCCTGGAGCGAGGCACTGGCGCGGCGCACCATCCGTGCCGTGGGCGGCTCGCTGCTCACGGCCGAACAGGCACTCGACCACGGTCTGGCCTGCCATCTGGCGGGTGGCACCCACCATGCGCACTATGATTATCCGGCCGGTTTCTGCATCTTCAACGACCTGGCGGTGATCAGTCAGTACCTGCTGCAGAGCGGCCGCGTGGACAAGGTGCTGATCTTCGACTGCGATGTGCATCAGGGCGATGGCACGGCGCGCATTCTGGCGGACACCGAAGACGCCATCACGGTCTCGCTGCACTGCGAAAAGAACTTCCCGGCCCGCAAGGCCCAGAGCGACTGGGATATCCCGCTGCCGATGGGCATGGGCGACAGCGATTACCTGAAAGTCGTCGATGACCTGCTCAACTACCTGCTGCCGATCTACAAGCCGGATCTGGTGCTGTATGACGCGGGCGTGGACGTCCACAAGGATGACGCGCTGGGTTATCTGAAGCTTACGGATCAGGGACTGGCGGATCGCGACGAGGCCGTGCTGCGTCATTGTCTGGGTCGTGACATCCCGGTCATGGGCGTGATCGGTGGTGGTTACAGCAAGGACCGTCAGGCGCTGGCCCGGCGGCACGGCATCCTGCATCACAGCGCGCAACGGGTCTGGCAGGATCTGGGCCTGTGACAGGCCGAGCGGCAAATCTCGGGTAGAATGCCGCTCTTTCCCGCTATCGATATTCAGCTGATCATGACCGACTCCACTGCCTCCGAACCTCAATCCGTCGCCATCATCGGAGGCGGACCTGCAGGCCTGATGGCAGCCGAAGTGTTGAGCCAGGCCGGATTTCGGGTCGATCTGTACGACGGTATGCCGTCGGTCGGGCGCAAGTTTTTGCTGGCCGGGGTCGGCGGCATGAATATCACCCACTCCGAACCCTACCCGGATTTTGTGTCCCGCTACTTCGAACGCTCGCCGATGATCGCGCCTTTGCTCAGGCAGTTCGATGCGGATGCCTTGTGCGCGTGGATTCATGATCTGGGTGTCGACACCTTTATCGGCAGCTCGGGGCGGGTATTTCCGACGGACATGAAAGCCGCACCTCTGCTGCGCGCCTGGCTGAAACGCCTGCGGGACGCGGGCGTCATGATCCACACGCGGCATTGCTGGCTGGGCTGGAACGCCGACGGTCGCCTGCGTATCGCCCATCCTGAAGGCGAGTTGACGCTCGAACCTGACGCGACGCTGTTGGCGCTGGGAGGCGCCAGTTGGGCGCGACTGGGCTCCGACGGCGCCTGGGTGCCCTGGCTTGAGGCGCAGCAGGTGAGCGTCGCGCCGCTACAGGCCGCCAATTGCGGCTTTGAGGTCACGGCCTGGAGCGACTTATTGCGCAGCAAGTTCGCCGGTGCGCCATTGAAGAACATCGCCATGGGCCTGCAGGGACAGCCAATGCGTCTGGGCGAATGTGTGCTGACCGAAACGGGCATGGAAGGCAGTCTGGTGTATGCGCTGTCGGCGCAGATCCGGGAGCAGATCAACCTCAGCGGCTCGGCCAGCGTGCAGATCGACTTGCTGCCCGGCAAGTCCCAAGGCGATGTACACAAGGCCCTGAGCAAACCTCGCGGCTCGCGCTCGATGTCCAGACACCTGCACAGCCAGTTGGGTATCGACGGTGCCAAGGCGTCATTGCTGCGAGAACTGGCGCCACGCGAAGCCTTCGACGATCCGGCGCTGCTGAGCCAGATGATCAAGGGCTTGCCATTGCGACTGATCAGGCCACGGCCTATAGACGAAGCCATCAGCACCGCTGGTGGCGTGACGTTTGAGGCCATGGACGAACGCTTGATGCTCAGACAACTGCCCGGCGTGTTCTGCGCGGGCGAAATGATCGACTGGGAAGCACCGACCGGCGGTTACCTGCTGACCGCCTGTTTCGCCAGCGGGCGGGCTGCCGGGCTGGGGATGGTGGAATGGTTGCGCGACAGGCGGTGATTACTTTTGCGTCGCTGCAGGATGCTTATGCTCGTTATACAAGCCGCGATCACTGCGCGTAGTCTTTCAACTTTTCCTGCATGAAATCCAGAAAACACTGAATCCTCAGCGCCAGCTGCGAGTTGCGGTAGTAGACCGCGTTGATCGGCTGGCGATGACCGCTGTTGGCGTCCTGCAGAATGCCGACCAGCCTTCCGTCCCGCAGGTCTTCGTGGGTCATGAAGTCGGACAGACAGGCAATCCCCACCCCTTCCAGCGCCAGGTGACGCAAGGTGTCACCACTGGATGCCACAACCGCAGGTTTGATCGGATAGCGATCGCCCCCGGCATGTCGCAACGGCCAACGGTTGAGCACTTCCACCTGATTGAACCCCACCAGCGTGTGCTGCGACAACGCTTCGACGGTTTGCGGCGTGCCATGGTGCTCAAGATATGCAGGGCTGGCGACGATGTTCAGCAGGCAACTGCCCAGCGCGCGGGCATGCAGGGTCGAATCCGGCAGTGCACCGATGCGGATGGCGATATCGGTGTTCTGCTCCAGCAGGTCGATGAACCAGTCGTCGCTGTCCAGTTCCAGTTGGATATCCGGGTAACGCTGCCGAAACTCCGCCACGTGCGGCACCACCGAATGCAGCATGAACGGCGACGCGGCGTTGACGCGCAGGCGTCCGGCCGGTGTCTGCCGTGAAGACATGAGGTGCTCTTCCAGACTTTCCATCTGCTCGAGAATGAGCCGCGCACGGGCCAGGAAGAACTTGCCCTCTTCGGTCAGGTCCATGCGCCGCGTAGTGCCGTTGATCAGCGTGGTCTCAAGCTTGGCCTCGAGCCGCGACAAGGTGCGGCTGATCCCGGACGGCGTCTGCCCCATCTTTTCGGCCGCGGCGGAAATGGAGCCGCTTTCGATCACCGAAACGAACACCTGCAATTCATCGGACCTGGCTTTCACTGTTGTCCCCTGCTCAAGAGTCTGGGGATATTAGCTGTGTTTCAAGCAAAGGCGTGAGTTGTGCTGATCGTTCCCACGCTCGGAGTGCCTGCGCATCAAGACTTAAACGGCAGGACTGAGTGAATACAAATACCGTGGGAGATGCCCCTGTGTCTCTGACACAGCGCTGTCTTGCAGCAAACACTGGACCGTGGGAGGCGGCTTGCCGGCGATGCAGTCGACGCGGTACGTCAGGAACATCGCGTCATCGTTCATCGCCGGCAAGCCGCCTCCCACAATCCGTTGGTGCCGCAAGACCTGCGTCTAACACAGAATGCAGGGACGATCACCTCAAACGCCAAACACTTTGGCCAGATGCGCTTCATACCGTTTCACATCACCCTCGATGTTCGGCATTTTCATCACATCCACCGCCAGAAAGGTCGGCAGGCCGGTCATGCCCAGGAACTGGTTGGCCTTGTGAAACGGGAAGTAAACGGCATCGACGCCTTTGGCTTCAAAGAAATCCGAAGCATCATCGAACGCTTGCTGCGGTGCATTCCAGGTCGCGGAGATCATGTACTGCTTACCGTGCAGCAAACCGCCGCTGCCGTATTTCTGCGAGGCATCGGAACGGGTGCGGCCGTCGTTGGCGTACAGGCTGCCGTGCCCTTCGGTAAACACTTCGTCGATGTACTTCTTCACGGTCCACGGCGCGCCCATCCACCAACCCGGCATTTGCCAGACGATGACGTCGGCCCACAGAAACTTCTGCACTTCTTCAGCCACGTCATAGCCACCGTCGATGAAGGTTTCCTTCACGTCATAACCGGCGCGGTCCATGAACGCCACTCCGGCTTCGTGCAGCGTCGCGTTGTAGCGACCGTCGGAGTGAGCAAACTGTTTGCCACCGTTGAGAAACAATACTTTCTTCATGCCAGACCTCTGGATGCTCGGCCCTGCCTTATGGTTCGGCTGGGGCCAGTCATTAATTGATGAGGGCAAGAATAAAGACGAAGTGGCTTGAGAATAAGGCGATGACGGACAAATCACTTTTGCTGATAAGTCACAAATCCACATAATATTGTTGACTTAAAATGCGATCACTTTCAGCAGAGGACCACCCAGATGAGCGAGCAATACGGCTTCATCCTTCATGCCCACACCCGCCCTGAAAAGTCAGCGGAGTTCGAAGCGCTATTCAGTTCCTACGTTGCGCAGAGCCGCAGCGAGCCGGGCTGCATCGAATACCACATGCTGCGCGATCAGCAAGACCCGGCGCTGTTCATCTTCTTTGAGGTCTGGGCGTCGAAAGAGGATCTGGACGTTCACTCTGCGCAGCCGCACATGAAAGCGTTCGCTGAAAAGCGTTTTGAATACCTGGTCAGCGACTTCGACATTCGCCTCATCGACCTGCTCAGCCCTTCACCAGCAAGTGCAGTCCCAGCAGCGCCATCCCGATAAAGAAAGTGCGCTTGAACATCACGGCGCTGATCCGCTCCCGCAACCATTGGCCGAGCAGCATGCCCAGCAGCGCCGGGAGCAGCGCCAGCAATGAAGCGCCCAGCTCGCTGCCGCCGAGCGCGCCGGTCGAGGACAGACCGATGGCCAGCGCCAGCGTCGAAACCGTGAACGAGAGCCCCAGCGCCTGCACCAGTTGATGACGCTCCAGGCCCAGAGCCTGCAGATACGGCACGGCAGGAATCACGAACACGCCTGTCATCGAGGTGATGATGCCGGTGAGCAGGCCGCATACCGGGCCCAGCCAGCGCTCGGTGTGCGGGGCTACCTTGAGCGTCGGCATGAACAACCCGCTCAGCGCATACAGCAGCAGCGCCCCGCCCAACGCCCGCGTCATGGAATGATCGCCGTTCATGCCCAGCCAGAACGAACCTGCCAGGGTGCCTGCAAACACCATCGCCAGCATCGGCCAGAGACGACGAATCAACCCGCCGAGGTGCCCGCCTGTCGCCAGTTGCCAGAAGTTGGTCACGATGGATGGGATGATCAGCAAGGCTGCAGCCTGCGCCGGGAGCATAGCCAGCCCCAACAAACCCATGGCCACCGTCGGCAGGCCCAGGCCGATCACGCCTTTGACGGTGCCCGCCAGCAGGAAGGTGCCGAAGACCAACGCAATCAGACCGATGCTGAGCGCTTGATACGTATCGAAGAGTGTATTCATGACGCGATTCTGGACGTTCCAGAGCGTACTGAAAATCTGGCATATACTGAGCCAGCCTCTGGCATGGACAGAGGCTGATCAGCGAGGAATATTCTTTACATGCACTTCGACCTTACCGATCTGCGCCTTTTTCAGCACGTGATCGAGACGGGCAGTATCACTGCCGCCGCAACACGCAGTCATCTGTCACTGCCATCGGCCAGCGCGCGCGTTCGGGCGATGGAAGCGTCGTTGCAGGCGCCACTGCTTGAACGAGGCCGACGGGGCGTGACACCAACGCCTGCGGGCAAGGCGCTGGCCCAGCATGCACGGGTGATCCTGCAACAGGTCGAACGCATGCAGTTCGATCTCGCTGATTACGCCAAGGGTTTCAAAGGTCAGGTCAGGCTGCTCTGCAACACCTCGACGCTGAGCGAGCACCTGCCGGAACGGTTGGCCGACTTTCTGGTGGCGCATCCCAACATCGACGTCGACCTTCAGGAACAGACCAGCCTGCGCATCCTGCATGCGTTGCGTCACGGGACGGCAGACATCGGGATCGTGTCCGACGCTGTGGATGCCAGTGACCTGCAAACCCTGCCCTTTCGTGACGATCCGCTGACACTGGTCATGCCGCTTGATCATCCGTTGAGCGAGCTGACCCGTGTCAGCTTCGCAGAGGCGTTGGACGAGGAGTTTGTCGGCCTGTCGGTCAACAGCGCGCTGGGCATTCATATCGAAGAACAGGCGTTGCACATAGGCAAACGCATGCGCATCAGGGTCCGCGCCGAAGGGTTTGATGGTGTATTGCGCATGGTCGCCCACGGCGCCGGACTGGGCATCGTGCCGCAGGCAGCAGTGGACCGCACGACCCGCCCACGGCGCTTTGCCGCAGTGCGATTGAGCGATCCCTGGGCCGACCGCAAGTTGCTGCTCTGCGCCGCAGACTTCAGCGCCCTGCCTGGTTACGCCAGGGCGCTGCTGGATGCGTTGAGGCATTAACACTGATCAAAAGCGGACGCGGAGCGTCCCGAGAGGCGTTACCACGCAGAGCGTAGGAACGATCAGTGATCTCAAGGACGCCGATCGTGCCCATCGCGTGGGCATGCAGCCCGTGACGCGCCGGGGAAGGGCAACGATCACGACAGCGCTTTTGCCTTGCGCTCACGCAGGTACGCGACCACTTCGTTCTGAGTCCCGGCGAACTCGATACGTGAAGCCTTGTGCTCGCGCTGGTAGGCGTACATCGGGTCGTAGTATTCGCCGAGCAGGCCTTCGATCCAGCCACGGTGCAGATCAACCTTGCCGCTGCGTCGCTGTTCATCGAGTGCGTCTTGCATGATGGCTTGCAGTCGCTGCAAGCGCTCGCCGCCAAGACGCTTGTGGATATTCTTCAGGCTTTGCAGCAGGCGCTCGGCGAACAGGTCGAAACCGGTTTCCTCCCCATGCAGGCTGATGAACTCGGCACACAGGTCGGTCACGTAATCGCGAAGAATACGCTCGACCCGGTTTTCGAAACTGTCCTCCAGCCAGACCATCGAGCAGTCCTGCATGGCCTGGTGCAGTTCCAGCGGCACGTTGCAACTGCCCACCAGACGGCTTTCGTCTTCCAGCACGAACTGCTCGATACCGGCGGCGCGCTTCTTGAGCAGGTCGATGGCCAGACGGTTCTCGAAATCGATCTGCGCCGGCTGGCCGGTGGCCCGTTTGCCGAAGCTGGAACCTCGGTGGTTGGCGATGCCTTCCAGATCAAGGCTATTGGCAAGCTGGGTAACCACCTCGGTCTTGCCCGTACCCGTCATACCGCCGAGCACCACGAAATCACACTCGGTCACCGCATCGTGCAGGGTGTCGAGCAGAAAGGTCCGCATCGCCTTGTAGCCGCCAATGATGCGCGGATAGTCGACGCCCGCCTCTTGCAACCAGCGCTGCACGGTCTGCGAACGCAGACCGCCACGGAAGCAGTACAGGTAGCCATTCGGGTTGGCTTTGGCGAATGCCAGCCAGGCCTCGACGCGCTCATCCTTGACCGGCCCGCAGACCAGTTGGTGGCCCAGCTTGATCGCCGCATCCTGCCCATGTTGCTTGTAGCAGGTGCCGACCTTCTGCCGCTCGATGTCAGTCATCAACGGCAGGTTGATCACGCCCGGAAACGCCCCCTTGGAGAACTCCACCGGCGCCCGGGCATCCATCATCGGCACATCGTTGAGAAACAGAGCGCGGTAATCACTGCTGTTGTCGGCCATCAGAACACCTCGACGGCGTGGGTCTGTCGCTCGAGCAATGTGCCGATAGGGTTCAGTTGCAGCCCCAGCTCGGCAGCCACTGCCAGAAACTCCGCCTCACCTTCCGGGGTGACCGCCACCAGCAAACCACCGCTGGTCTGCGGGTCGCACAGCAGATCGCGCTGGGCGTCGCTGAGCGATGCGATCTTGTCGCCATAACTTTCGAAGTTGCGCAACGTACCGCCCGGCACGCAGCCTTCGGCGATGTAATGCTCGACACCCGGCAGACGCGGCACGGCGGCGTAATCCAGACGCGCCGTCAGCCCTGCGCCATCGGCCATTTCGACCAGATGCCCCAACAGACCGAAACCGGTGACGTCAGTCATCGCCATCACGCCGCCCAGCTTGCCGAAACGGCTGCCGGGCTTGTTCAGGGTGCACATCCAGTCACGCGCCAGACCGACGTCCTGCTCACGCAGTTTCGCCTTCTTCTCGGCGGTGGTCAGAATGCCGATACCCAACGGCTTGGTCAGGTACAGCGTGCAGCCTGCCAGCGCGGTGTCGTTGCGCTTCATGTGTTTCTTCTGCACGACGCCGGTCACCGCCAGGCCGAAGATCGGCTCGGGCGCATCGATCGAATGGCCGCCTGCCAACGGAATACCCGCCGCATCGCAGACCGCGCGGCCGCCACGAATCACTTCGCGGGCCACTTCAGGCGGCAGCACATTGACCGGCCAGCCGAGGATGGCGATGGCCATCAGCGGATCGCCGCCCATCGCATAGATGTCGCTGATTGCATTGGTTGCCGCGATGCGGCCGAAATCGAACGGATCGTCGACGATGGGCATGAAGAAGTCGGTGGTCGAGACCACACCGCGCTCATCGTCCAGCGCATAGACAGCGGCATCGTCACGCGAGGCGTTGCCGACCCACAGGTTCGGGTCAAGGTTCTGCGCGCCGCTGCCGGCCAGGATCACATCCAGCACCTTGGGGGAAATCTTGCAGCCACACCCAGCTCCGTGACTGTACTGGGTCAGGCGGATTGGCTCACTCATCGCGACACTCTCGGTAACGGGGAAACAGGCTGCGGAGTCTAGGGTCTGTTGCGGTTTCAGCGCAAACGGCGTCGCCGTTCGGTCATGCCATCAACACGATGCGCCTGCCGAACTGGCCTTTCTCGCCGCGCCTCTTATAATCCCGCGCTCCAGTACTGAATCCATCGAAGCGTGCCTGCTTGTCCAGAGTCGCTTTGCCTTGTCGTTTTTTCCGCTATTGAACCGGAGAACTTTCATGCTCAAGCGTACCCTGGCGCTCGCCGCCGGCCTTGCACTGTCCTTTACCGCACTGACCAGCCACGCGGCCGATGTGCTGCGCGTGTCGGCCATTCCCGACGAAGCACCGACCGAACTGCTGCGCAAGTTCAAGCCGCTGGGTGCCTACCTGGAGCAGCGACTGGGCATGAAGGTCGAGTTCGTTCCGGTGGCGGACTACCCGGCGGTGGTCGAAGCGCTGGCCACCGACCGTCTGGACATGGCCTGGCTGGGCGGCTTCACCTTCGTGCAGGTCAACCTCAAGACCGGCAACGCCGTGCCCTTGGTACAGCGTGAGCAGGACGCCCAGTTCACCAGCAAATTCATCACCTCCGATCCGAACGTGAAAAGCCTGGCGGACCTGAAAGGCAAGACCTTCGCCTTCGGCTCGGTGTCGTCCACGTCCGGCAGCCTGATGCCGCGCTACTTCATGCTAAAGGAAGACATCAAGCCGGAAACCTTCTTCAGCCGCGTGGCCTACTCCGGCGCGCATGACGCCACGGCCGCCTGGGTTCAGGCGGGCAAGGTCGATGCGGGCGTGCTGAATGCCAGCGTGTGGGACAAACTGGTCGCCAACGGCAAGGTCGACACCAGCAAGGTGCGCGTCTTCGCCACCACGCCGACCTACTTCGATTACAACTGGACCGTGCGCGGATCGCTGGACAAAGGTCTCGCGGCGAAGATCAAACAGGCCTTCCTGGACCTGGACCCGGCCAACCCGGAGCAGAAAGCGATTCTTGATCTGCAGGCGGCCAGCCGCTTCATCGAGACCAGGCCGGAAAACTACAAGGGCATCGAAGAGGCTGCCCGCGCTGCCGACCTGCTGAAATGACGCTGCGCCTGTCCGGGATAGACCTGCGCCACAGCAACGGTACGCTCGCGCTGCGGGGCTTGGAACTGAGCATCGCGCAGGGCGAGCGGGTGGCGATCATCGGTCCGTCCGGGGCGGGCAAGACCACGCTGCTCAACCTGCTGGCCAGCGCCCTGCCGCCCAGCGCGGGGCAACTGGAAATTCTGGGGACCAGTCCCTGGCGGCTTTCCAGTCGGCAGCGCCAGCAACTGCGCCGTCGTATTGCGCTGATCCATCAGGCCCCGCCGCTGCCGCCGCGTCAGCGCGTGGTGACAGCCGTGCTGGCTGGCAAGCTCGGTGAGTGGGGCCTGGGCAAGTCGTTGCTGAACTTGCTGCACCCACTCGACGTGCCGGGCGCGCGCAACGTGCTGGCGCGGCTGGATCTGGCAGACAAGCTGTTCGTGCGCTGTCAGCAACTGTCCGGCGGGCAACTGCAACGTGTCGGCATCGCCCGCGCCCTGTATCAGGCCCCGGAAGTGATGCTGGCGGACGAGCCGGTCTCGGCGATGGACCCACGTCTGGCGGACCACACCCTGGCGTTGCTGTGTCAGCACGCCATCGAACACGGCGTGACACTGGTCGCCAGTCTGCATGCCGTTGAGCTGGCCCTGGCGCATTTTCCGCGCATCATCGGTGTACGGGACGGGCAGATTCATTTCGACCTGAACGCCAGCGACGTCAGCCGGGAACACCTCGATACGCTGTACGCCAACGAACAACTGAGCACTGCGCCCAGCACCGAAACACCTGCCACTGCGCCCTGGACGCCGCGATGCTGAGTCGTGATCGACGCGACCCGGCCGCCATACCGCGTCTGTTACTGGCGCTGCTGGCGGTCGCGCTGCTCTGGCCGGGCATTCGCCTGGCTGAGCTTGATCCCACCGTTTTACTTAAAGCGGAAAATGCCCGAACCATGGGCAGTTTTGTCGCCGGCTTCTGGCCGCCCGCCCATGACCCCGAGTTTCTGACGCTGCTGATCGACGCCACCCTGCAGACGCTGGCGATTGCCACGGCGGGCATGGCTCTGGCGCTGCTGCTGGCCATACCGGCAAGCCTGCTGGCGAGCTCGGCGCTGTCCTTGTCGGCCGCCTCTCGTGCAGGACAGCCCGGCTGGCTCGGTCAGTGCTTGCGCTGGCCTGCGCGCGGTCTGTTGATTTTCCTGCGCAGCGTGCCGGAAATTGTCTGGGCGCTGCTGTTCGTGCGCGCCGTCGGGCTGGGTCCGACAGCGGGTGTGCTGGCCATCGCCATTACCTACGCGGGCATGCTGGGCAAGGTTTACGCCGAGATCTTCGAGTCCGTTGATCAACGCCCGGCCCACGCTCTGATGCAGGCGGGCAGCGGACGATTAGCCGCGCTTGTGTACGGCATCCTGCCCAATGCCGCTGCCGAACTGACGTCGTACACGGTCTATCGCTGGGAATGCGCGGTCCGCGCATCGGTGGTGATGGGCTTCGTCGGCGCAGGCGGACTGGGCCAACAGATCGATCTGTCGATGCGCATGTTCGCCGGTGCCGAAGTGGCGAGCATGCTGCTGACCTTTCTGGTGCTGGTGCTGCTGGCGGATCAGTTGAGCCGCCTGCTGCGCGGGAGGTTCACATGAGGCGGGCTGGCAACTGGCTGTTATTGATTGCGATCGTTGCGGCGGTGATCGGCTCGTTCGTTTATCTGGGCATGGATCTGTTCGGCCTGAGCAGTCCTGAAAGTCTGACGCAAATGGGCCGCTACGCCTTGCGCTTCATGAGCCCGGACCTGAGCGCCGGTCACTTGCAGGCCATCGGCAAGGGCGCCCTGGAAACCCTGGCGATGTCGGCGCTCGGCACACTGCTGTCGGTGATCGGTGGATTATTGCTGGCCCTACCTGCTGCCGGTCGCCTGGGCTGGCCGCTGCGCAGCCTGAGCCGTCTGCTGCTCAATGCGTTGCGGGCCATTCCGGAACTGGTGTGGGCGGTGCTGATGGTGTTGGCCGCAGGGCTTGGACCCAACGCGGGCACCTTGGCACTGGCACTGCATACCACAGGCGTGCTGGGTCGCTTGTTCGCCGAAGCGCTGGAAAACACCGCCCCGGAACCCGCCGCTGCGATTCGTCTGCAGGGCGGCAGCGCATGGCAAGCGTTCTGCTACGGCACGCTGCCCAATCTCTGGCCGCAACTGCTGGCGTACACTCTGTATCGCTGGGAGAACAACATTCGCATGGCAAGCATTCTGGGTTTCGTGGGCGCGGGTGGCCTGGGACAGATGCTCTATGTCAGCCTCAGCCTGTTCCAGGAAGCCCAGGCCAGCACCGTCATCCTCGCGATGCTGGTACTGGTGTTTGCCGTGGATGCGCTGAGCGGCTGGAGCCGTCAGCGGTGGGTGCGTGGTTGATCACCAGAGATACGCGGATCCTGTGGGAGGCGCCACCATATCGACGTAGCGCTGTCGCGCAGCAAACACGGACCGTAGGAGCGCGCTTGCCCGCGATTGCGTTATGTCAGTCGCTGATTTTCTGTCTGTAGGATCCTATCGTCGGATTGCCGCCCAGACCAAGCGCGCTCCTACAAAAAATTGCTTTCCTTCAGTGGTTTACAGGTTGTTTGATAAGAGGCGGTGATTGCGGGAAGCAAGCGGTGTGTCAGGTGTACAGACACAGCCACCAGCTCGCCGCGATACTTCCGGGATCAATACCCCAACGACAACCCCGTATTACGACGCGGGTCATTGGCGCCGTAGAAGCGGTTGTTGCCGACCGGTTTGCCGTCCAGCGACGGAGCGCCCACCAGAATCGCTGCCACGTGGTTCATCGGCTGTGGACCTGCAAACTTGTGGCCCCAGCTTTCGAGGATCTTCAACGTATCCGGGCTGACCGCGAAGGTGTCCAGGTTGGTCGTATCCGGCTGCCATTGCTGGTGGAAACGTGGCGCATCGACCGCTTCCTGAATGTTCATGCCGTAGTCGATCACGTTAAGCATGGTCAGCAGCGTTGCAGTGATGATGCGGCTGCCGCCTGGCGTGCCGACGACCATCACGGTCTTGCCGTCCTTGGTGACAATGGTCGGGCTCATCGACGACAGCGGCGTCTTGCCCGGCGCGATGGCATTGGCTTCGCCCTGCACCAGACCGTACATGTTCGGCACGCCCGGCTTGACGGTGAAGTCGTCCATCTCGTCGTTGAGGATGACACCGGTCTTGCTGGCCATGACGCCTGCACCGAACCAGTTGTTCAGGGTGTAGGTCACCGAGACCGCGTTACCCCACTTGTCGACAATCGAGTAGTGCGTGGTGTTGCTGCCTTCATGCGGCGCGACGCCCGGCTTGATCTTGTTCGAATCACCGGCCTTGTTCGGATCAATGGCGGCACGCAGTTTGTCGGCGTAGGCAGGGTCCAGCAGGTGCTCGATGGGGTTCTTGACGAAGTCCGGGTCGCCCAGATAGCTGTTGCGGTCCACGTAGGCGTGGCGCATGGCTTCGATCTGATAGTGCGTGCCCTGCGCCGAGCGGAAGCCCAGCTCCTTCATCGGGTAGCCTTGCAGAATGTTCAGGATCTGGCAGATGACCACGCCGCCGGAGCTCGGTGGCGGCGCCGACACCACGTGATAGCCGCGGTAGTCGCATTCGATGGGCGCCAGTTCACGGGTCTTGTAATGATCGAGGTCGGCCTGGGTGATGATGCCCTTGCCCGCCTGACTGGAGTCGACCAGCGCCTTGGCGACCCAGCCTTTGTAGAAACCATCGCTGCCCTTCTCGGAGACTTCGCGCAGGGTCTTGGCCAGGTCTTTCTGGACCAGTTTCTGGCCGACCTGCAGCGGCTCGCCCTTGTTGAGGAAGATGGAACCGGAATCGGCCATGTCCGCCTTGAACACGTCGGTCGCAGTGTGCAGCATGTCGATGTCGCCCTGGCGCAGGGTGAATCCGTCTTCAGCCAGCTTGATCGCCGGCGCAATCACGTCTTCGCGCTTGCGTGTGCCGTATTTGCTCAGCGCCAGCTCCATGCCTGACACGGTGCCGGGCACGCCGACGGCCAGATGGCCCTTGGCGCTCAGGTCCGGGATGACATTGCCATCCTTGTCCAGGTACATGTTGGCGGTAGCGGCAAGCGGGGCCTTTTCGCGGAAGTCGATAAAGGTCTTGCGGCCATCGGCCAGCTGGACGGTCATGAAACCGCCGCCGCCCAGGTTACCGGCTGCGGGATACACCACCGCCAGCGCATAACCGACTGCAACCGCAGCATCGACGGCGTTACCGCCATCCTTGAGCACATCGACGCCGACGTGAGTGGCCAGGTGCTGGGCCGTCACGACCATGCCGTTCTCGGCGGCGACCGGTGCCTGTGACGCAGCGAAAGTGGGGGAATACGCAACAATCAGTGCCGTCGCAATCAGCGATCTGGCGAGGGGTTCGAACTTCATGAGCAGTCTCTTCTTCCTGAATCCGGGACGTTTGATACCCACTGCCCACATGGAGGGCGATGGCGCTGCACTACCTCCCCAAGGCATACCTGCATCCTTGCGGTGGTCGAACCCGATCAAGGTAGCGGGTCCTGACGTGTTTACCTAGTGCAAAAGACCAAACGCATGTCAGCCAGCGCCCGCGCTGTGAATGGGATAAGATCGCGCCCACCAATGAGAATCATCCACAAATCCTCTCCAGCCCGTGCCGCAGGAACATCATGATGTGCGCGTCAACTTCATCTCGCCCGGCCCCACGTGTTCTGGTGGTGGATGATCATCGCAAGATCCGCGACCCGCTCGCGGTGTACCTGCGACGTCATCTGTTTGAGGTGCGCACGGCCGAAGACGCGGCGGGCATGTGGCAACTGCTCAAGCAGCAGAGCTTCGACGTGGTGGTGCTGGACGTGATGCTGCCGGACGGCGACGGCTTTGATCTGTGCAACCGCCTGCATCGGCGCGAGAACATTCCGGTGATTCTGCTCACCGCTCGAGACACTCCGGCCGACCGGGTGCGCGGCCTGGACATCGGCGCAGACGATTACATCACCAAGCCTTTCGAGCCTCGCGAGCTGGTCGCGCGGATCAACAGCGTGCTGCGCAGATGCGGACCGGCGCGCCCTGAAACTACAGTCGTTACACCCGACGAAACCGCCACGCTGCATCGGCACTACGCGTTTGCAGGCCTGCGCTTTGCCGCCAGCACCGGGACGCTGGTACGACGTGACGGCTCGACTGTCAGGCTCAGTACCGTGGAGAGCCGCTTGCTGGGCGTGCTGCTCAACCACCCCAACATCATTCTCGGCCGCCAACGCCTGATCGACCTGACGGCGCGGCCCGGCAACGAAGTCTACGACCGCGCCATTGACCGGCAGATCAGCCGCCTGCGTCGCAAGCTCGACGACAATCCGCTCGAACCCGAGCTGCTGCGCACCATCTGGGGCGACGGTTATCTGCTGGCCGCTGACGTGACTGTGCTCGACGCATGAAGTGGGTGAAATGCCTGTGGCCGAAACGCATGACCCAGCAACTGGGCGTGTTGTTGCTGCTTGCGCTGCTGGCGTCCAATGCCATCGCCATGCTGTACCTGCAACGCACCGGCGCCTTGATTCACCCGTTGTCACGCACGCTGGCCATTGAACGGCTGATCACTGCGTACCTCGCCGCCCAGGGTCTGTCCGCCGATGATGCATCGCGCCTGTTGAGCGCCATGCAGACGCCGGACTCGGAGCTGTGGGTGTCCCGATATCCCATCGCCAATACGCTGGACATGCGCGCCGAAGAACATCGGCTGGTCGCAGACCTGAGAAAGCGCCTGACCCTGCCCGACGAAACCACCATCGGCATGCAGCTTGAACGCATCAGCGGCGGTCCCGCCCGTGCGCACGTGTTCGTCGCGGCCGGTTGGGCACCCTTGCGGTTGCGCACCAGCATCGACCTGCTCAACGGCTCGCAGTTGAACGCCATCCAGCATCCGGCCGGGGGTTATGAATGGGGTCGTATGCTCGCCTATACGCTGCCGGTGACCACCATTCCCGTGCTGTTGATCGTGGTGTTCTTCATGCGTCGGATCGTGCAGCCGATCAAAAGTCTGGCCCAGGCGACCGAGCGTGTCAGTCGGGGCGAATGGATACCGCCGCTGCCCATGACCGGCCCGCAGGAAGCCCGCGACCTGACCATCGCATTCAACGTGATGCAGGAGCGCATCGCCCGGCATGTCGAAGGCCGCACGCGCATGCTCGCTGCCATCAGTCATGACCTGAACACGCCGATCACCGAATTGCGCCTGCAGATGGAATTGCTTGAGGAAGGACCCGAGCGCGACGACATGCTGGAAAGCCTCGACGAGCTGCGGGCGATGGTGCGCGAAACCCTGAACTTCGTGCGCGGCGATGCGGTGCAGGAAGCGATGGTCGACATTTCGCTGACCGGCCTTCTGGATGACCTGGCCAAACGTTACACCAGCATGGGCCAGCCGATTCGCTGGGACGGTCAGGATGAGATCCGGTTTCGTTGCAGACCGCTGGCGCTCAAGCGTGCGCTGACCAACCTGATCGACAACGCCCTCAAACATGCGGGCGATGCCAGGGTCAGCGTGTGGACCGAGCCCGATGGGCACATTCGTCTGGAGGTTCTGGACCATGGACCGGGTATCGAACAGGCCTGGCTGACGCACGTGTTCGAACCGTTCGTGCAGCTGAGTCAGAATGGCGCCGACACTGCACAGGGCGGCGGACTGGGCCTGGGACTGGCCATCGCCCGCTCCTGCATTCAGGCCCACGGCGGCGAACTCACCTTGGAAAACCGCCCGCCCGCCGGGCTGTGCGCTGTCGTGAGATTGCCCGAAGGCTGATCACCGTGCAGGGGACGCAGAGCTTAATGCGCTCGGCTCATCGATTCCGCAATCTGTGCCATTTGTGACGCGGAGCGTCACGGGAGGCATGCCCACGCGGAGCGCTCATCGTTATACATAAGTCGCGATGATCATCTGGTGCGGGTACGATTTCGGCAGTGGGAGCGGACTTGTCCGCGAAAACTGGTACATCCGACGAAGATGCAGCGTCTGAAACGCAGTATTCGCGGACAAGTCCGCTCCCACTTTCAGATACCGCATTCCTCCAGGTCGATTTGTGTATAACGATGAGCGCGGAGCGTGGGCATGATCAGTGCTTGATGATGACGCGACACTATTCCCGACATCAGAAACGTACCGTCGTACTCGCCCACAGTGTCCGACCGTAATTCACCGTGCCGTACGTTTCGTCATCCAGACGCTTGTCGGTGATGTTGTACAGCGCAGCATTGAACGACACGTTTTTGGTCAGTTCATACGAGCCGCCCAGATCTGCCGTGGTGTAGGCAGGCGACGGTTCGTCGTTGACGGTGTTGCCGTATTCCTTGCCGTAGTAGTTGGTCGCCGTCCACAGCTGTGTGCGGTCGTTGACGTTCCATTCAGCGCGCAGGTTGGCCTTGCGTTCAGGCGTCAGGGCCAGCGGCGCACCGGCATTGGCACCGCTTTTCTGTTCCGAATCGGTGTAGGTGTAATTGCCCTTGAGCGCCACGTCCGGGGTGATGTCCCAACGACCGTTCAGCTCGATGCCCTTGATCACCGCCTTGTCGACGTTGACGCGGTCCATCACGATGAAGCCGTTCCAGCGCTCTGTCGTGGTGACGGTCGAGAGCTTGTCCTGGAAATCGTTGTAGAACACCGTTGCACCGGCCGACAGGTCATTGCGGTTGGACCACAACGCCGACAGCTCGTAGTTGGTGCTGGTCTCGGGCTTGAGGTCCGGGTTACCGAACATCACGAACGTGTTGCGGCGCAGGTACGAATAACCCGGCACCACGGCGCGCACTTCAGGGGCCTTGAAACCACGGGCCACGCCGCCCTTGAAGGTCCAGTCGTCAGTCGCGCGCCACACGCCATAAATGCGCGGACTGAAATGCACGCCGTATTCTTCGTGATGGTCCATGCGCAGGCCGGTGGTCAGCGCGAACGTGTCAGTCACCGACCACTCGTTCTCGGCAAACAGTGCTTTCTGTACCACTGAGAACTCATAATCCTTGCGGTCACCCAGGCCCTGATTCCAGTCCGTTACGGTGGTGTCGTTCCACTGCAGGCCGGTGGTGGTGATATTGCGTTCGGTCGGCATCACCAGCTTGGCATCCAGCACGGTGTTCTCGACCGTCGGCTTGCGGCCGAGCACGTCGGTCTGGGCTGCGCTGGCCTTGCCTTCACGGCTGGACTTCTCGTGCGCCAGCGATACATCCGACGTCGCCCAGCCCCAGCGACCCTGGTGAGAAATCGACCAGTGATCGCGATTGTTTTCCTGCTCGCGCGTCGCCCAGTTGGCGCTCAGGCCATCGCCGTTCTTCAGGCGCGTCGCACCGGCTTCCAACAGGATGTCGTGGTCAACCGTCGGAGTGATCGACAGCCGCGCGGTCATATCGCGATGGTCAGCCTTGCTGAAGCCGTTGGTCTGCTCAATGTCATCGTCCGCCTGACGATCCAGATAACGTCCCCAGACCTGCAGACCCAGCAGGTCGGCCTTGAGCGGGCCACCGAGGAAGAATTGTGTCTGTCGCGCATTGCCCTGATCGCTGTGCTGTCGCGCCGAATAATCGTAGGTGATCGAACCGCCCCACTCGGGCGTGACCTTACGCGTGATGATGTTGATCACCCCGCCAATCGCGTCCGAGCCATACAGCGATGACATCGGCCCGCGCACAACTTCGATGCGCTCAATGGCTTCGGCGGGCGGGATGAAGCTCTGTTCGTAACCACTGTTGCCGTTGACCCTCGATTCACGGGCGCTCTGGCGTTTGCCGTCGACCAGAATCAGCGTGTAGTCGGCGGGCATGCCGCGAATGGAGATGTCGGTTTCGTTCGCCCCGCCATTGACGGTCACACCCTCGACATCGCGTACGGCATCGGTCAGGTCGCGGAACGAGCGCTTGCGCAGCTCGTCACCGGTAATGACCGTCATCGAGGCCGGTGCATCCTCCAGGTTCTGCTCGAAACCGGCGGCGGTCACCACCACGTCTTCGAGGGACAGCACATTCGCCGACTCGATGACCGGCTCGGCCGCGTAAACCTGACCCGATGCCAGACAGGCCAGAGCGACATTGACCATCACAGCCACAGGCCGCAAACGAAGAGGAGAATGCATGAAGCTTCCTTACGATTCACAAGTAAAAGAGAATCGTATGCATCTGCATTCAGGAAGGTTGGACAAGATGTGACAAGTCCCTCAGCTCTTCCTGCGATACCCCTCAATGATCGCCGAGAAGTCTTTCCCGCCCTCGCCCCGCAAACTCATGGACTGATACAGCTGATGCGCCACCGCACCGAGAACCACCGGCTGCTGCACCGACCTCGCCGCCTCGGTTGCCAGCCCCAGGTCCTTGAGCATAAGTTCGGCCCCGAAGCCGCCGGTGTACCCTCGCGATGCCGGAGCGGTTTCGACCACGCCCGGCCAAGGGTTGTAGGCTTCCGAACTCCAGCAACGGCCAGTCGAGGTGTTGATGATATTGGCCAGCACCTGCGTATCGATGCCCAGCGCATTGCCCAGCGCCATCGATTCCGACACACCGATCATCGAAATCGCCAGCAGCATGTTGTTGCAGATCTTGGCGATCTGACCGGTTCCGACTTCACCGCAATGCACGATGTTTCGGCCCATCTGTTCCAGCACTGGCTTGAGCGTTGCAAAGTGCTCGGGCGAGCCACCCACCATGAACGTCAGCGTGCCCGCCTGCGCGCCACCCGTGCCGCCCGAAACCGGCGCGTCACCGAGCACGACGCCTTGCTGCGCAGCGACAGCGGCAATGTCACGGATGGTCTGCGGATCGATGGTGCTGCAATCAACCGCAGGCGTACCGGGGGCGATGCCTTTCAGCACGCCGTCATCGTTCAGGTACACACTGCGCACATGGGTTGCTGCTGGCAGCATGGTGATGACCAGTGCGCTGCCCTCGGCCGCCTGCCTGGGCGAATCGCTGATCTGCGCGCCCAGTTCGGCAAATTCGGCCAGTACGGCCTTGTTCAGATCAAACAGCTGCAGCGAGTGCCCGGCCTTGATCAGATTGCGGGCCATGGGTGCGCCCATGTTGCCCAGACCGATGAATGCGATGTTCATTGTTATTCTCCTTCGCGGAACTGCCTGGGCTCAGCGCAGATTGATCGTGGTGTTCACGCCGTCATTCACGCTGTCGTCATCGAACCAGCGGCTGGTGACGGTCTTGGTCTGGGTGTAGAACTGCACCACCTGTTTGCCGTACGGCCCCAGATCACCCAGCTTGGAACCCCGTGAACCGGTGAAGCTGAAAAACGGCACCGGGACCGGAATCGGGATGTTGATGCCTACCTGGCCGACGTCGATTTCACTCTGAAACTTGCGCGCCGCCGCACCGCTCTGGGTGAACAGGCCGGTGCCATTACCGAAGGGATTGGCGTTCACCAATGCGATGGCTTCATCCAGGGTATTCACCTCGATCACCACCAGCACTGGGCCGAAGATTTCCTGGGTGTAGATCTGCATGTCGGTGCTGACGCCGGAAAAAAGCGTCGGTCCGACGAAGTTGCCACCCTCATAGCCCGGTACCGAAATGTCCCGGCCGTCCAGCTCCAGCGTCGCGCCCTCACGTACGCCGCTTTCGATCAGATCGACGATGCGCTGCCGGGCACGGCGGGAGATAACGGGACCGATGTCGGTACCCGGCTCATGACCAGCATTGACCTTGAGCTTCTGCGCCAGCGCCTTGAGGTCCGGCAGCCACTGTTTCGAGGCGCCGACCAGCACCACCACCGAGGTCGCCATGCAACGCTGCCCGGCCGCACCAAAACCTGCGCCCACCAGCGCATTGAGGGTCTGCTCGCGGTTGGCGTCGGGCAGCACCACCGCGTGGTTCTTGGCCCCCATCATCGCCTGCACGCGCTTGCCATGCCGACCTGCGAGGTCATACACATGGGTGCCAACGGCCGTCGAGCCGACGAAGGAAATGGCCTTGATGTCCGGATGCGTGCAGATCGCGTCAACGACCTCCTTGCCGCCGTGCACCACGTTGAGCACACCGGCCGGAATGCCCGCCTCGACCGCCAGTTCGACGAGCAGCATGGTCGACAGCGGATCCTGCTCGGAAGGCTTGAGCACGAAGGTGTTGCCGCAGGCGATG
Organism: Pseudomonas viridiflava; assembly: GCF_900184295.1. Lineage (NCBI taxonomy): Bacteria > Pseudomonadati > Pseudomonadota > Gammaproteobacteria > Pseudomonadales > Pseudomonadaceae > Pseudomonas > Pseudomonas viridiflava. Next base: position 918,386 of record NZ_LT855380.1, on the reverse strand, counting down.
GCCATCGGGAACATCCACAACGGGATCATCGCAGGAAAGTTGAACGGCGTGATCCCGGCACAGACGCCAATGGGCTGGCGTAGCGTGTAGGTATCGACACCACTGGCCACGTTTTCGGCAAATTCGCCCATCTGCAGCGTGCCGATCGAACAGGCATGCTCGACGACTTCCAGGCCACGAAAGATATCGCCCTCGGCATCGGCGAGCGTCTTGCCCTGCTCGGCACTGAGCACCGCTGCGATACGTTTGGAGTGCTCGCGGATCAGCGCCTGCAACCTGAGCATGATGCGCATGCGGGCACCGATCGGCGTTTCCCGCCAGGTGCGATACGCCTTGTGCGCGGCAGCAACGGCTGCGTTCACTTCAGTCGCCGTGGCGAACGGCACTTGTGCGAGCACTTCTTGCGTCGCCGGGTTGACGATGTCCTGCCACTCGTTGCTTTGCGAATCGACCCATTCGCCGTCGATCAGCAGTTTCACGCGAGCTACGGCCGTATTGTTCTTGTTCAGTGAGGCGTTCATTTCAACCGTTCTCCCTTCAGGCACACCGGACCTGCCGGGCACTCGATGCCCAGCCGTCACGGTTTCCCTGACAGCGTTGTTGTTGGATGGTCAGAGGGCGTGCTTTGGAGTATAGGTGTGCAAACTTCTAACAAGAACGCACATAAAAGCAGGCTCAACATGCAAAAAAACATCACATCCCTGGGGCTGTTGAACTGGGATGACCTGAAGTTTTTCCTTGAAGTGGCACGCACCCGCAAAGTCAGCAGCGCCGCAAAACGTCTGGCGGTGGACTACACCACCGTGTCGCGACGCATCACCTCGCTGGAAAACTCGCTCGGCACACTGCTGTTCGAAAAGTCCCGCAACAACGGCTTCATCATGACCGCCGAAGGTCAGCGCCTGCTGGGTTACGCCGAGTCCATCGAAAGCACGCTGCACCTGGCCTGCGAACAGGTGTCCGGCTCAAGCGTGGCGCTGTCCGGGCACATCCGCATCGGCTGCACCGAAGGCTTCGGCAGCTTCTTCATCACGCCGCAACTGAGCCACTTCCTCGACGCCTACCCCAGCATCTCGGTCGACATCCTGCCGCTGCCGCACTTCATCAGCCTGTCCAAACGCGAAGCCGACATCGTCATCGCCCTCGAGCGCCCCGAACACGGGCCATACGTGTGCTGCAAACTCTGCGACTACAGCCTGCGCCTGTACGCCACGCAGGACTATCTGGACAACCACCCGCCGATCCAGCGCAAGGAAGACCTGAGCCAGCACCCGTTCATCAGCTACGTCGACGACCTGGCCTTCAGCTCCGAACTGCTCTACCTCAGCAACCTGCTGCCCAACGCCCAGGCGCAACTGCGCAGCACCAGCGTCATCGCCCAATACACCGCCGCCCTGCAAGGCCGCGCCCTGGCAATCCTGCCGTGCTTTCTGGCGTCGCAGGATCCACGGCTGGTGCCGGTGCTGGAGGATGAAGTAGAGATCGTTCGGCAGTTCTGGATGTACTGCCGAGAGGACTTGCGCAAGTTGAAGCGGATTACGGTGTTGTGGGATTACGTACGGGAAGTGACGGAGATGAATCGGGACGTGTTATTGGGCAAAACGCAGGGGCTCCGGTTTGCAGACCAAGCCTCCAAAGGCAGCAACAAATAAGGCAGGACGCAGCGTGTGCAACCGGTTTTAAACTGCCATTCAGATTTGCCGTCAGCCCAATCATGATTAGGACTCGTCCTACTGACTCATCCATTCGCTCGCGGTAGCCTGCCGCGAGTCAGCTGAAGCCTGGCTTTATGTCCCAAGGAACGAAAGACGCAAGGATGATTCATGATTTCTTCTGCCCGGCTGGGTGACAAACACCTCTGCCCCATGCCCGGTCACGGCATAACACCTGTTGCCTCGGCATCAAGTGACGTCAATATCAATTTTATGGGCTCCGCCCGTGTCGGTGATACCTGCGGGTGCGGCGCGGTACTTACTGCTGGGTTTCCTTCCATTCTGGTGAATGGTCGTCCTATGGCTCACCTGGGAAGCCCTACCAGTCACGGCGGGACAATCATCACGGGCTCAATCGACGTCGGTGGTGGATTCGTCACGGTGGACGCTGGCGGTGCAACGATCATTGACTTCATGGCGCTGGGGGCCTTCCGGCCAGATGGCTCTTTGGACGATGAAAAGATGGCGACCTTGTTGGCTGATCCCAAGCTCAAGGAAAAAGCCTTGGCGGCGGATGCTTTGATTGATGACGAGGCAGCCAGTAAGGAGCCGGAGACGAAACCTGAGCCAAAAGTGGAACCTGCCGCCTGCAAAGATCCAGATAGGATGGAAGAGTTGGCGACCTACATTGCTGGCGAGATCAACACCAACATCAACAGCCCGGAAGTTCGGCAGATGAGAGAACTCAATAGCTTCGATGCTGCCGCAAAGATGAAGGAGTATGAGGCGCTTCCATTTTACTTGCGCCTTGGTCCCGGCCCGGATTTCTACAGCATGGCGGCCGGTATGCAAGTAAAGGCGTTTGCCATCTGGACAGAACGAGTGGGTCAAAATCGCCCGTGGGATCACAAGCCGATCATTCGTCGAACAATGGGTGGTGTCTGGCACAAACAAGGTCAGTACGATTATTTTTATGACATCTGGTCCAACGTCCATTACGGATATGTAGGCATGGCCGGGGGGCTTTCCGAAAGCGTCCTCTCGGATGGGGCAGGAGCCGAGCAGATAATTTCAGACGCCGGCCGGAAGGTCGAGGAGGTTTTTACAAAGCCCAAGGCTCAGTGGGAGCTACCCGGTCCGAACCGCTCCGGTGATGTCGAGGGTCTGAGAGCCTGGGATGATGCTCCCGACCGAATATCCATTAGTATTGGGGTGAAGCTCTATCAACAACATCCCAACGGAGGCATCACGGCCAGGATGATCATGGACGAAGTGCTTGCAGTACCGCCCCAGGCATGGGGTAAAGGGGTCCAAATACATGTCTGTCAATAAACCCAGGATCCGGTATGGCCGCTGGATAATTCTTCTGTTCTTCATCCTTCCTGTGGCTTTTTGGTATTTTGCTTCCCCGGTCGTAGCGGTCAACTTCTCTCCGAATAGCAAGGAAGAGTTTCGATACGTTTGGAACACTCAGGACAGAATCCACAGGGGTGATATCAGGCACGGCGGTTCAGCCGTTGAGTTCAGCCACATATTCCCTGATGAGGACTTCTTCATGATGTTCGATTGGTGGACTGACAAGGGTTTCAAGCGGTGCATCGACATCACACCTGAATGGGGAAGTACGATAGACATCTATCTGGATGATAGCGGCAGGATCGACACAGCCGAAACGGCGCCCGACGTAATTGCTCGTCTGAAACAGTGTTCTGGGAGACCAGACCCTTTCCGCCCATAAGACAAAATGGGAACCTCCAGATTGTCGTAATGAGTTATCGAGTTCGTCATCAGGACATAAGGCAACGCCGTTTCAAAGCATAAAGTTGATCCTGAAAACGTTCTGCTCCGGGTCCAGCAGCACGGCCTGATACCAGTTGTAATACGTCAGATACGGTGCCTTTATCAATATGGCGCCCAGATCTACCGCCAGCGGCACCAGCCGGTCCACTTCGGTCTGTTCCGACACATCAATGTTGAGCAGGAACTTGCATCCGGTGCTGCCTGCGAACTCGTTGAGGCCCAGCAGCTCATACGCATCAAGCGCATTGAAGCCAATGCTGGACTTGCCTGTGTCCAGTCCGCGGAAGATCGGCGATCTGATTGCTTCGATTTCGGGGAAGCCGAACAGGTCCGAGTAGAAGGTGCTCAGGCGAATGATGTCCTGGGCGAACACGTTGACGTAAGACAGTGAGTTCATGTCAGGCCACCTTACTGCCGCCAAAGGTGGTCTGTTTGACGAACTTGGACAGCAAGTGATCGCCCGATGTGACCGGCGCATGCCGAGGCGTGGCGCCAGACGGCAGGCAGCCAGGCAGACACTCGATCAAGGTGTCGTAGTTGGGCTGATGGAAGAACACCAGCGACTGACGCCGGTTGTCGTGCTCGCTGGTCATCGGCGGGTTGACCACTCGATGCAGCGTGGAAATCCACTGGTCGTTGGTCCACTGCATCATCAGGTCGCCAATGTTGACGACAAAACCATTCTCGACATACGGCACATCGACCCACTCGCCTTTTTTATTGCGCACTTGCAGACCGCCCAGTGCGTTGTCGGGACGAACGATGGTCAGGCTGCCGTAGTCGGTATGCGCGCTGGCGCGTAATTGCCCTGCCTCGACTTCAGTCTTGATGTCCGGGTAACTGAGGCTGCGGAACATGCTGATATGCCGGTCAATCCTGTCGTCGAAAAAGCGCTCGTCCAGTTCCAGTGCCAGGGCAAACAGGCGCATCAATGATTGAGCCAGTTCACTCATGGCGTCGAAGTAGGCTTGATAAGCCTCTTTGAATCCAGGCAGCAGTTCTTGCGAAGGCCAAACGTTGGGGGCGAAGTGCGAACCCGCTTCGCCGTTGTGGTAGTAATCCTCATCCGGCACGTTGCTCGGCCCGATGGAAAAAGACTCCTTGAGGTCGCCCGGTGCACTTTCTTCCAGCGAATACGACAGGCTCTCCTCGGCAATCGCGCTGTAACCACGCACCATCTCCGGGCTGGGTCGGTCAACCTTGCGCTTTTCGGCCAATGGCAAATCGAAGAACTGCCGGGTCAGACGCGAGACCCTGTCTATCAGCTCGCCGGGAATCTGGTGTTCGGTGATCACCAGAAAACCTATGTCCTTGCACGCCTGATTGACTGCCTGCGCCACGGCTGCCTTGCCGTCCGGTTCTCCTGAAAAATACGGGGCCAGGTTAACGATGGGCACATAGTGCAGAGTCATGTGGCTGATTCCTCTCGCTGACAGGTTTCGGAAAAGGCTCGCCTTCAGGGGTGAAGGTCAACGAGGCGAGAGCAGAAACCATGCCACTGGAGAAATTCATAACGCATACAAAACGTTAGCTTTTCATGCACTCGGACCGGATCAAATGGTCTGAAACGGAGTGCATGGTTTGAAGGCGCAATAACGAAAAACGGGCCAGAATTGAGCACGCTCTTGTCTACGCTCTCTAAGTACTTTCGATACGCTGAATGACGTCGGCAGTCGTGGTGACTTCACCGAACTCATAGGCAATCGTCGTCAGCGATATGCGCTGAACCTCTTCAGCCGAAACAGCTCCGAACCCGACGTCCGGGTAGTCCATCGCAGCATTCGCGTCGCTCAGGGCGATGACCTTGTACTCGCGATGCACGCCGTCCCTGATGGTGGTTTCGCAACACACATTGGTGACCGTGCCGCAGACGATGAGCGTGTCCACATCCCGCGCACGCAGCACGGTGTCCAGGTCGGTGTTGTGGAAACCGCTGTAGAACAGCTTGTCGATAATCACATCACCCGATTGAGGCGCGAGCGCTTCGATAACCTCAACGTCCGGGTCATGCCGCGCAAGGATCTGATCCACGTTGGGGTATAAATCACGCATACGTCCGGTGTCCGAACCATCACCGCGCACGATGTGGCGCAGATAAACCACCATCACCCCACCCGCGCGTGCGGCCTCCAGCAGCCGCTGGATGGGCTGGACAATGTAAGCTGTATTTTTTACGTACAGCGCACCTGTGGGCTCACAAAAGACCTTTTGCATGTCGACGACGATGACCGCCGTTCTGCGTGGGTTGATCGACCACTGAACCAGAGGTTTGCTCATTGGATTCATCTCGGTTGAGCCTGACTGGCTGGAGAGACTTACCTAGCAATAAGCGTGCTGTCGGGCGTGAGTCGTGATGAACGACACGTAGAGACCGCCGTCGCGCTACGTCGAAGACGTGGTGGCGCCTCCTACAAAAAAGCGTGCATCCCGCAGGTTCGGCGCTACACCACGAGCCAGCATCAAAGCCCCAACATCAATCCGCTCAGCCGCTTCACCTTGCGCCGCAGCGCTTCTTCGAACACGCCCTGGCGTGGCTCTATCAGGCTGAACCAGTGTTTGGCGCGGGTGATGCCGGTGTAGATCAGTTCCTTGGTCAGCACCGGGTTCAGGGCTTCCGGGAGAATCAGCGCGGTGTGGGCGAATTCGGAGCCCTGGGATTTGTGGACGGTCATGGCGTAGACGGTTTCGACTTCGTTGAGTCGGCTCGGCAGGACGAAACGCACGCCGCCGCTGCCATCGTTGCGCGGGAACGCCACGCGCAGGACCTGTTTGTCTTCGCCTTCACGTTCCGGCAGGCGAAGGGTGATGCCGATGTCGCCGTTCATCAGGCCAAGGCCGTAGTCATTGTGGGTCATGAGTACGGGGCGACCTTCGTACCACTGCTGCTCGCTTTCGATCAGGTTGGCGTTGAACAGCGCGTGAGTAATGCGCTGGTTCAACCCCTCAACGCCCCACGGACCTTTGCGGACCGCGCAGAGCAGTTGAAACGAATCGAAGGCTTCCAGAACGGAGCGTGCCCACAGCGTCCAGCATGGGTCGTCGAGGGTCGAACCTTGTGCCGGGCGTTCATTGGCCAACACGTTCAGGTAATGCCGATAGCCTTGCGGTCCCTGCTCACCTTTGCCGAGACCGTCGAGCACAAGGCGTTCGAACTTGAGGTCCTGCTCGCCTTTCAGCGCCAGTGCGAAAACGTCACTGTGACTGCCTGCCGCCAGCAGCGCCCGCGCCTGTTGGTCCTGTTGTTGGTTGACCAGTCGCGCCAATTTCCCGATGCCGCTGCCCTGCCCGAAACGGCGCGAGTGACGCAGCATCACCACTTGTTGCGCCAGCGGGTGCTGGTGCGCATCGCCCTGGCGCAGACCGCCCTTGTCCAATTGCTCGCCGCTGACAGCTTCCAGCCAGGCCTGGGTTTCAGGGCTGTAGAAACCTTCTTCAGCGTCGCGACACAGGTCGCCGAGCACAGCGCCCGCTTCAACAGAGGCCAACTGATCCTTGTCGCCCAGCAGGACCATGCGCGCATGTGGCGGCAAGGCGTCAAGCAGGTTGGCCATCATTTCCAGGTCGATCATCGATGCTTCATCGACCACCAGCACGTCCAGCGGCAGCGGGTTGCCTGCGTGATGACGGAAGTGCCGCGTACCGGGACGACTGCCCAGCAAGCGGTGAACCGTGGTGACTTCGGCCGGAATCTTCTGCCGCACCTCGGCGCTGACATCCAGACTCTGCACCTGTTGGCTGATGGATTCGGTGAGTCGCGCAGCGGCCTTGCCGGTCGGTGCCGCGAGACGAATGCGCAGCGGCTGGCCGCTCTGCACCGCAGGCGCTTGCAGTAGCGCGAGCAGGCGCACCACGGTCGTAGTTTTACCGGTGCCGGGTCCGCCGGTGATGATGCTGAACGCCCGACGTGTGGCCAGTGCGCAGGCCAGTTTCTGCCAGTCGATGACTGCATCCGGCGCAGGGTTGGCCGCGCCGAACAAGGTGTCGAGACGCTGCGCCAGATCTGACGGCGGCGCTTCGTCCTGCGCCAGACGCTGACGCAATGCCGCCGCGATCCGACGCTCGTAAGTCCAGTAGCGGCGCAGGTACAGGCGTCGATCCGACAGCACCAAGGGCTTCTGCAGCGCCTCGACGCTGGAGTCTCCTGCCCGAGCCACCAGAGTGCTGTCCGCCAGCGCCTGGCACCACGCAGCACCGTCCAGCGACGCCAGCAACTGCGAAGGCAACAGCATCGGTGCGCTTTGCAGGTCGCCTTCCGGCGGCAGTGACAGGGCGAAATCGGGTTCTTTCAGCGTTTCGTAAAGGTCGAGACACACGTGGCCGTGCCCCAGTTGATGGCTGGTCAGCGCGGCCGCGACCAGCACCAGCGGATCGGCCTGGGGATCGAGGTCACTGAGGAACGCCACGAAGGCGCGGTCCAGTGCGCGCAACCAGCCACGCTCGACCCAGCGTTCCAGCAGGATCAGCAGATCCTGAACACGGGTCAGCGGGCTCAGGTCCGCGAGGCTGACGTCATTCAGCGCCGTGGGCAACAGTTCTTCGAACGAGCGAGTCATGCGAAGGCTCCTGACAGTTCCTGCGGTAACGGTTTGCCCTGAAACAGCAGGTCCAGGCTTTCGATCAGCTCGCGCGGCGGCCGGGTAAAATAAGCGCCCTGAGTGGACGCATGCGCGCCGCGCAGGAACAGGTACAGCGCGCCGCCCATGTGCTGGTCATAGTCGTAATCGACCAGCCGCGCCTTGAGCTGTCGGTGCAAGGCCAGCAGGTAGAGCACGTATTGCAGGTCATAGCGGTTGTCGAGAATCGAGGCTTCCATCGCCAGCTCGGTGTAAGCAGTCTCGTCCGCCCCCAGCCAATTGGACTTGTAGTCAGCCACGTAATAGCGCCCTTCATGCTCGAACGTCAGGTCGATGAAGCCTTTGAACATGCCGTTGAGCGAGACGGTTTCGGTGGCAGCGCGTGGCGCGTTGTCGTGAGTGAAACGGCGCACGAGGGCATCCATCTGCCTGACGTCGACCTGATTGCTGGCGAACCAGAACTCCATCTCGACGCGATATTGATTAGGTTGATCCAGTTCGCCCAACGCCACCGGCATGGCATACGGCGACAGGCGCATCGGCATGTTCAGCACATGCTGCAGCCAGTCACGCAGGGTGTTGATCCAGCCTTCCCAGCCGCGACGGTTACAACGTCGGGCGACGGCATCTTCAAGTCTTTCAGGGTCGTTGGCGGTCTGCGCAAAACCCTCGTTGCCCGCCCATTCCAACAGACCGTGCAGAAAGGTGCCGGGGTTAGGGCCGCGAGGAAAGCGATGGATGTCACCGCCGCTGGCCGGCACGTCGCGAGGCGCTTCGGGGTCCAGACGTTCGTCATCGAACAGTTTCTGCGCCTGTGGGCTGTCCGGAGACTGGTCGGCACCGGCGGTGATCGTGTCGCCGATGCGCAACGCGCTGTACGAGGCGATCCACCAGTTTTCGGCAGCACGCCGTTTGGGCACCAGCGGCTTGAGCAGCGAAGCTTCATTGCGCGGCGCGCTGAAGCTGTCTGTGGTCGGCTCGGGCACCGGCTGCAGCGCAATGGCCTCGCAGCCCGCATGCAGATCCCGCAGCCAGACTTTCAGGTCAGCCGACTCGCCAAGCACCGCACCGCCGCCCAGCAGATAGCCCAGCGCCGAACGGTGCAGCATCGAGCTGTTGGCGTTGCCGCGTTTGAGGTCGGCGACGCCCAGCCAGCAGGCGTGTTCCGAACGGGTCAGGGCGACGTAGAGCAGACGCAGGTCTTCGGCCAGGCGCTCGTCGTCCGACTGCTGAATCAACGCTTCGGTGGGCTGCAGACTGATCTGCGCGTTGCCCTCGGCATCATGAAATTGCAGCGGCAGGCGGCTGCCATCCACTGGCTTGGAAGAACAGATGAACGGCAGGAACACCAGCGGATACTGCAAGCCCTTGGACTTGTGAATGGTCACAACCTTGACCAGTTGCTCGTCGCTTTCCAGCCGCAGTATCTGCTCTTCACCCGCCTGACCGGACAGCGCCAGATGATCGCCAAGGTGACGAATCAGGGCCTGTTCGCCATCGAGTTCGGCTGCGGCCTGTTGCAGCAGTTCGGACAGGTGCAAAATATTGGTCAGCACACGCTCGCCGTCAGTTCGCGTCATGAGGGTCTGTGGCAAGGCGAAGTCATGCAGCAGGCGACGCAGCATCGGCAGCACGCCCTGGGTGCGCCAGATGGCGCGATAGCCACGGAACTGCATGACCCGCCGCTCCCAGGCCAGTTCGTCCTGATTCAGGCGTTCCAGCTCGGCCAGCGGCAGGTCGAGGGTGATGCAGGCCAGCGCAGCCCGCAGCGTGCGCTCCGAATCGGGCTCGGCACAGGCCTTGAGCCACGACAGCAGATCGTGGGCCTCCTGCGCGGCGAACACCGAGTCCTTGTCCGACAGATAAACGCTGCGCACGCCCCGCGCCGAAAGCTCATTGCGCACGGCCTGTGCTTCCTTACCGTCACGCACCAGAATCGCAATGTCGGCGGGACGCAGGCCACGCAGCACCTTGTCTGGCGCGGCGAACCCGGCGCGACCTTGCTGACCGGCATTGAGCAGTCGCACGATTTCACTCGCGCAACTGGCCGCCAGTTGTTGGCGATAAGTGACGCCGGATACCGGTTGATCGCTTTCCAGATGCCAGACCGTCAATGCCGCGAGCGATGCGCCGTCCACCTGCAGCGTCTCCTTGCGGCCTTGGGCCAGTGCTCTGGAGAACGGCACGGGATTATTTTCGCCTTCCCGAAACAGAAACGCCCCGCGTCCTTCCGGACGCAACTCGGCGCGTTCGAACACATGGTTGACCGACGCGACCATCGCATGGCTGGAGCGGTAGTTGGTGTCCAGCGTGTGCCAGCGGCCCGACGTCGCCTGACGCGCACGCAGGTAGGTGTAGATATCGGCTCCCCGGAACGCGTAGATCGCCTGCTTGGGGTCGCCAATCAGAAACAGGCCGGTCTGCTCGTCGTTGTCTTCGAGACGATAGATGCTCTCGAAGATGCGGTACTGCACCGGGTCGGTGTCTTGGAATTCGTCAATCAGTGCGACGGGAAACTGTTCGCGGATCAGGGTCGCCAGCCGCTCGCCGCCTGCGCTGTGCAAGGCGCTGTCGAGCCGGAGCAGCATGTCGTCGAAGCCCATTTCCGCGCGGCGACGCTTCTCTTCTTCAAAACGCGCGCTGACCCACTGCGCAGCGTGTTGCAACACGGCGGCGTCAGGCTTCGGCAGGCCATCGAGCGCCGCCTTGAGTTCGAGCATTGCCTCGAAGGCCGGGTGCGAAGGCGCATCGCTTTTCCATGCCTCGGCGATACCGTCGGGCGTCAGTCGGGTGAAACCGGTGCCCAGGTCCAGCGCCTCCACCGCTTCGTCAGCGGCCCAGTCGGCCAGTTTTTCGAACCAGGGCCTGAAGTAGCGCTCCTGCATCTTGCGGCCGTCGACAATCTTGCGGGCCACGCCGTCCATACAGATCGCCTGCAGTTCAGCGGTCCAGACGGTCCAGGGTGCCTTCAGCGCGGCCAGCGCTTTGCGACGCTCCAAAAGGGACGCGGCAATCAACTCGGCAGGCTCTTGAGTGCCGATGTTGCGCTCACGTCCGAACAGGCCGCGCACGCGGGGCAACAGCGCCGCAGGACCGCTCCAATTCTCGCGCACCCAGGTCAGCGCGTCGCCGCTCATGGGGTAGCAGAACCGACGCCAGTAGTCGCGCAGCACTTCGCCGAGCAGATCGCTGTGATCGGTTTCCAGGGTCTGGGTGAACAGACTGCCACTGTCGAAGGCGTGCTCGCGCAACATGCGCTGACACCAACTGTGGATCGTCGAGACCGCAGCCTCGTCCATCCACTGTGCGGCGATGTCCAGGCGGTTGGCGCAACTCGGCCAGAGCTCGGCGCTGAATTGCTCACGCAGCTCGGCAATCAGATCATCGGGCGCGTCGATTTCGTCACGGAAGAATCGCGCAGCCTCGGCGAGTCGGGTACGAATCCGGTCGCGCAATTCTTTGGTCGCGGCGTCGGTAAAGGTCACCACCAGTATTTGTGGCGGCAGCAGTTCGCGGCCGAAGCCTGAGGATTCGTCACCGTGCCCCAGCACCAGGCGCAGGTACAGCGCCGAGATGGTGAAGGTCTTGCCGGTGCCGGCGCTGGCTTCGATCAGTTGACTGCCGCGCAACGGGAAACGCAGGGCCAGGGGAAGCGTCATGTCGGTCATGCACTGGCCTCCGGGCTGGAGAGCGATTGCCACGAGGCGTCGTAGATCGGCTTGTACAGCGTTTCGCACCAGCCGACGAATTCTTCGCTGTCCATCAAGGCATCGAAGTCCGGGTACTGGCGGGCCAGCGCCGTGCTTTCCCGGCGCTCGCCATCGGTGGTCTGGCCGTCGCCTTCATAGGCTTTACGAGCGACGGCCTCGGCCTTGTCCAAGGGTTGTCCCAGCCAGGCGAATGCAGTTTTCACGGCCACCGGCAACGGTTGCTGCATACCGCGCAGCCAGGCCATCAACAGGTGATTGAGGGTTATGACAGCGGCATCCTTTTCCAGTGGAGCCAGCATCAGGGTTTCATCGCTGGCCACCAGTGCGGTGCTCAATGGCAGCTCACAGGCACACGCCACCAGATGATTGACCCACGGCCGGATCAGCCGATGCCACTTGCGGGTTTTCTTCGAGCCGATGCTGTTGGGAATCGCCGTGACCAGCAACAACTCGCCTCGCGCATTGCGGTGCAGTCCGCCCAGCCAGCCGTCGATGCTCACACCGCCATGGCTGAAGCTGATTGGCAGCGCACTGCTTAGCGGCTCGGGCCATAGCGTCAACAGCTCCTGATAACGCCTGAGTACATCGGGCAGCGGCTCGATCAACTCCTGCTGCATGCAGGTGCCGAAACCTGCCAGTGGCAGCAGACCGCTGGCCTGCAACTTGAGCGCTTGTGCCTGGAGGGCGTTGTCGATGTCGTCAGGCTGCGCCATGGCGGCGTTGAGCAGACTGTCGCTGAGTCCGTAACGCTCTAGCGCGTCGAGCACGAAGGGTTCTTCATCGGCCAGCGGGGCTTCGGCCACTTCGAAGTAGATCTTCAGACGTTGACTGAAAAAGTGCTTCACGGGGTTGCGCAGAAAGTCCTGCAGTTGGGCAATGGTCAACGGCTCTTCCTGCTCATGAGGAGTTAGCCCCGGTGATACAGGCATCTCGAGCCCCGTCTCGTGCAGCAATCGCCATTCGCGGGCGAAGCTGAAGTAGCCGGTGCCTTCATGAAAATAATGGGCGCTGAAAGGTTGCAACGGATGTTCCAGCGTCAACGCTTTCAGCAGCCGTTCTCCCTCATCGAGCTTGCCGGTTGTATCTGGCTCACCGGCCAGCTTCCAGCCGCTGGCCAGATGATCACGCAGTTGACCGATCAGCACCGATGCGGGCCGATCACTGTTGTCACGAATGCTACGGCCGACCCAACTGATGTAAAGCTGATCCCTAGCGGATAGCAGCGCCTCCAGCAGGAGATAGCGGTCGTCTTCACGTCGCGAACGGTCGCCGGGGCGGTAGTCACTGCCCATCAGGTCGAAGTCCAGCGGCGGCTGGGCACGCGGGTAATCACCATCGTTCATGCCCAGCAGGCAGACCACTTTGAACGGAATCGCGCGCATGGGCATCAGCGTGCAGAAGTTGACCGAGCCTGCCAGAAAGCGCTGGGACAGCCGACCCTGGTCGAGCCCGGCCAGCCAGGCTTCGCGAACGACCGTCAAAGGCAGCTCGTCTATGAGGCCGACGGTTTCGCAGGTCTCCAGCCAGTTCTCGCGCAGGGTTTCGAGTTGGGCGAGCAGATAATCGTCGTGCTCGCTGTCGGCGGCAAAGAAGAGTTGCAGGACAGCTTGCAGACGAGCCCCCCATTGCGTCGGGGTGGCCGGTTTCGAGAGTTCGCCATGAGCGGCCTCCAGCGCATCGATCAGGGCCACCAGCGGGCCGATCAACGCGGCGTCCAGCCCTCCGATTTCATCGTAAGGCTCGATACCTTCGTAGGCAGCACCGGCACCGACTGCATAGCCGAGCAACATGCGGCGCAGGCCGAAGTGCCAGCTGTTCTGCTCCAGCGCATCCGGCAAACCCAGCCCTGCACGTTGAGGTGCGTTCAGCCCCCAGCGGATGCCTGCGCCTTCGATCCAGCGATGCAGGGTCGGCAGGTCACGCTCCTGAATCCGGAAGCGCGCGCGCAGCGCCGGGACGTCGAGCAGGTCAAGAATTTCGCTGACCGGAAAGCGGCTGTCGGGCAGTTTCAGCAGGTGTTCAACAGCGATCAGCAAAGGCTCGCGGCCACGTTGCCCCTGGTCTGCCAGCGTGAAAGGAATGAAGCGACGATCATCGCGCTCTATCTGGCCGAAGACAGCGCGAATGTGCGGCGCGTAGCTGTCGATGTCCGGAACCATGACGATCACATCACGCGGACGCAACTCGGGATCACGACTGAAACGGGCCAGGAGCTGATCATGCAGCACTTCGACTTCCCGTTGCGCGCTGTGGGCGACATGAAAGCGGATGGAGCGATCCTTCAAAGCGTCTACGGCGGGCCAGAGCTCCCGCGTTTCATCCAGAGGACGCAGCTCAAGGATGTCATCCTGCAACTGATTGAGTATGTTCCTGGGTTCGCTTTCGCTGAACAGGTCGATGCGCTCGTCCTTGAACGAGGCACGATAGCTACGCGGGTCGTCATGGCTGTCGAGCAGATTGATGTAGTCGCGACCCTGCTTGCCCCATGCTGCGAGCAAGGGATGCGCGTGCTGGTGGAGGGCCTCGGGGTCGAGCACCATCGGCATGCCGGTCTTACGAGCCTGACGCTTGTACTGATGACGCAACAGGTCCTTATCGGCAACGATATCGGCCCAGTGATGGCGGCATGGGTTGTGGACGCAGAGCAGAACCTGACTGAAACGGGCCAGTCCGGCGAGCGCTTCGAGCGCCTGCGCGGGCAGTGACGAAATACCGAATACGATGACACGTGCTGGCAGTCCGGCGGGGGCTTCAGTCAGCGTGCTGATGCGCTCGATGAAACGCTGATGCACGCCTGCACGGCTTTGCGCCATGCCTTCTGCCCCGACGTCATGCAGCAGTGCTCGCCACAACTCCGCCTGCCAGCAGTTGGAAGCGGTCAGCGGCTTGGGCTCACCTCTCACGTTGCGCAACTGATGACGTCCGGCTGCCCAGTCTTCCAGCCAGTCGGCGCGATACACCTGATATTGGTCAAATAAGTCAGACAGACGCTCAGACAATTGATAGCGCTTGCGCAGATCAGTGTCGGTCGTGAGAAAGCGCTGCAAGGGTTCGAAGTGAGGCTGATTGATGAGCTCGGGCAGCAGGCGCATGAGGCGCCAGGTCAGCGGGCCTTTGTCGAGCAGGGAAGTCTCGGGGATTTCATCTCGACCCAAGACTGTCCGGTAGAGCTTCCACATGAAACTGCCGGGTAACTGGACGTCGATGGCAGCGGCGATGCCGCATCCGCCGAGATCTTCGTCCTGAGCATCTTCGGCCAGAGCCAGCTTCAGCCACTGGGCGATGCCGTTGCTCTGTACCAGCGCAATCTCGTTCTCCAGTGGTGCCAGCGGATAACGCCTCATCCAGGAAACAACCAGACTGCGCAGCTCATCCAGGCGGTTGCCATGAACCACCATGAAACCAGCGCTCAGCGAGGTTGTAACGGGCATGCTTGCTTCCTTGACGATAACGAGTGAAACCTGAGGCCAAACCATAAGGGCAAGCGCACTGGATTGCCACACACAAGTTGAACGCAGAGATGGCTGGCGAGCGTCGTGGGACTTTTGCAGACGCCACAAAGACAAAACCCCTCACCGCGTAAGCGATGAGGGGTTCTGGAATTTAATCTTGACGATGACCTACTCTCACATGGGGAAACCCCACACTACCATCGGCGATGCATCGTTTCACTGCTGAGTTCGGGATGGGATCAGGTGGTTCCAATGCTCTATGGTCGTCAAGAAATTCGGGTACCGAAGCGTGCCAAGCGGCGCGATTCAGCAAAATGGGTATGTGATATTGGTGTCGTTCGTGACGCAAACTTTCGGTTCGTGTCGTCTTCACAGTCACCGCAATCTGTGCTCAATCGAGTCGCAGATTGCTTGGGTGTTATATGGTCAAGCCTCACGGGCAATTAGTATTGGTTAGCTCAACGCCTCACAGCGCTTACACACCCAACCTATCAACGTCGTAGTCTTCGACGGCCCTTCAGGGAACTCAAGGTTCCAGTGAGATCTCATCTTGAGGCAAGTTTCCCGCTTAGATGCTTTCAGCGGTTATCTTTTCCGAACATAGCTACCCGGCAATGCCACTGGCGTGACAACCGGAACACCAGAGGTTCGTCCACTCCGGTCCTCTCGTACTAGGAGCAGCCCCTCTCAAATCTCAAACGTCCACGGCAGATAGGGACCGAACTGTCTCACGACGTTCTAAACCCAGCTCGCGTACCACTTTAAATGGCGAACAGCCATACCCTTGGGACCGGCTTCAGCCCCAGGATGTGATGAGCCGACATCGAGGTGCCAAACACCGCCGTCGATATGAACTCTTGGGCGGTATCAGCCTGTTATCCCCGGAGTACCTTTTATCCGTTGAGCGATGGCCCTTCCATACAGAACCACCGGATCACTAAGACCTACTTTCGTACCTGCTCGACGTGTCTGTCTCGCAGTCAAGCGCGCTTTTGCCTTTATACTCTACGACCGATTTCCGACCGGTCTGAGCGCACCTTCGTACTCCTCCGTTACTCTTTAGGAGGAGACCGCCCCAGTCAAACTACCCACCATACACTGTCCTCGATCCGGATAACGGACCTGAGTTAGAACCTCAAAGTTGCCAGGGTGGTATTTCAAGGTTGGCTCCACGCAGACTGGCGTCCACGCTTCAAAGCCTCCCACCTATCCTACACAAGCAAATTCAAAGTCCAGTGCAAAGCTATAGTAAAGGTTCACGGGGTCTTTCCGTCTAGCCGCGGATACACTGCATCTTCACAGCGATTTCAATTTCACTGAGTCTCGGGTGGAGACAGCGCCGCCATCGTTACGCCATTCGTGCAGGTCGGAACTTACCCGACAAGGAATTTCGCTACCTTAGGACCGTTATAGTTACGGCCGCCGTTTACCGGGGCTTCGATCAAGAGCTTCGCTTGCGCTAACCCCATCAATTAACCTTCCGGCACCGGGCAGGCGTCACACCCTATACGTCCACTTTCGTGTTTGCAGAGTGCTGTGTTTTTAATAAACAGTCGCAGCGGCCTGGTATCTTCGACCGGCGTGGGCTTACGCAGTAAATGCTTCACCCTCACCGGCGCACCTTCTCCCGAAGTTACGGTGCCATTTTGCCTAGTTCCTTCACCCGAGTTCTCTCAAGCGCCTTGGTATTCTCTACCCAACCACCTGTGTCGGTTTGGGGTACGGTTCCTGGTTACCTGAAGCTTAGAAGCTTTTCTTGGAAGCATGGCATCAACCACTTCGTGTTCTAAAAGAACACTCGTCATCAGCTCTCGGCCTTGAGATCCCGGATTTACCTAAGATCTCAGCCTACCACCTTAAACCTGGACAACCAACGCCAGGCTGGCCTAGCCTTCTCCGTCCCTCCATCGCAATAACCAGAAGTACAGGAATATTAACCTGTTTTCCATCGACTACGCTTTTCAGCCTCGCCTTAGGGACCGACTAACCCTGCGTCGATTAACGTTGCGCAGGAAACCTTGGTCTTTCGGCGTGGGTGTTTTTCACACCCATTGTCGTTACTCATGTCAGCATTCGCACTTCTGATACCTCCAGCAAGCTTCTCAACTCACCTTCACAGGCTTACAGAACGCTCCTCTACCGCATCATCAAAAGATGATACCCGTAGCTTCGGTGCATGGTTTGAGCCCCGTTACATCTTCCGCGCAGGCCGACTCGACTAGTGAGCTATTACGCTTTCTTTAAAGGGTGGCTGCTTCTAAGCCAACCTCCTAGCTGTCTAAGCCTTCCCACATCGTTTCCCACTTAACCATGACTTTGGGACCTTAGCTGACGGTCTGGGTTGTTTCCCTTTTCACGACGGACGTTAGCACCCGCCGTGTGTCTCCCATGCTCGGCACTTGTAGGTATTCGGAGTTTGCATCGGTTTGGTAAGTCGGGATGACCCCCTAGCCGAAACAGTGCTCTACCCCCTACAGTGATACATGAGGCGCTACCTAAATAGCTTTCGAGGAGAACCAGCTATCTCCGAGCTTGATTAGCCTTTCACTCCGATCCACAGGTCATCCGCTAACTTTTCAACGGTAGTCGGTTCGGTCCTCCAGTCAGTGTTACCTAACCTTCAACCTGCCCATGGATAGATCGCCCGGTTTCGGGTCTATTCCCAGCGACTAGACGCCCTATTAAGACTCGCTTTCGCTACGCCTCCCCTATTCGGTTAAGCTTGCCACTGAAAATAAGTCGCTGACCCATTATACAAAAGGTACGCAGTCACCCAACAAAGTGGGCTCCCACTGCTTGTACGCATACGGTTTCAGGATCTATTTCACTCCGCTCTCCGCGGTTCTTTTCGCCTTTCCCTCACGGTACTGGTTCACTATCGGTCAGTCAGTAGTATTTAGCCTTGGAGGATGGTCCCCCCATATTCAGACAAGGTTTCTCGTGCCCCGTCCTACTCGATTTCATTGCAAAGAGACTTTCGCGTACAGGGCTATCACCCACTATGGCCGCACTTTCCAGAGCGTTCCGCTACTCTCAATCCAACTTAAGGGCTGGTCCCCGTTCGCTCGCCACTACTAAGGGAATCTCGGTTGATTTCTTTTCCTCAGGGTACTTAGATGTTTCAGTTCCCCTGGTTCGCTCCATACACCTATGTATTCAGTGTAAGGTAACCATCTTATGATGGCTGGGTTCCCCCATTCAGACATCTCCGGATCACAGTCTGTTTGCCGACTCCCCGAAGCTTTTCGCAGGCTACCACGTCTTTCATCGCCTCTGACTGCCAAGGCATCCACCGTATGCGCTTCTTCACTTGACCATATAACCCCAAGCAATCTGGTTATACTGTGAAGACGACATTCGCCGAAAGTTTGTTCTCACAAACTTTACCTTAGCCTGTTCACCACCAGTGAAAGTGGTCAACAGTCTATTTCTTTCTATCACATACCCAAATTTTTAAAGAACGATCTAATCAAAGACTAGAAATCAACATTCATCATCCAGCGGATGGAATGCTCATTTCTAAGCTTTCAAACAGAAGCAGTAAATGGTGGAGCCAAGCGGGATCGAACCGCTGACCTCCTGCGTGCAAGGCAGGCGCTCTCCCAGCTGAGCTATGGCCCCGTAACCGGGTGTCGTACGCGCTCTGACCAATTTCACCAGGTAACTGGTGGGTCTGGGCAGATTCGAACTGCCGACCTCACCCTTATCAGGGGTGCGCTCTAACCAACTGAGCTACAGACCCAATATAGGGTGTGCAAAGCAAAAGCTGCTTCTAATCGTCTTCTTCAATGAATCAAGCAATTCGTGTGGGTGCTTATGGCGCAGCTGAGTCGTCGATTAAGGAGGTGATCCAGCCGCAGGTTCCCCTACGGCTACCTTGTTACGACTTCACCCCAGTCATGAATCACACCGTGGTAACCGTCCTCCCGAAGGTTAGACTAGCTACTTCTGGTGCAACCCACTCCCATGGTGTGACGGGCGGTGTGTACAAGGCCCGGGAACGTATTCACCGCGACATTCTGATTCGCGATTACTAGCGATTCCGACTTCACGCAGTCGAGTTGCAGACTGCGATCCGGACTACGATCGGTTTTGTGAGATTAGCTCCACCTCGCGGCTTGGCAACCCTCTGTACCGACCATTGTAGCACGTGTGTAGCCCAGGCCGTAAGGGCCATGATGACTTGACGTCATCCCCACCTTCCTCCGGTTTGTCACCGGCAGTCTCCTTAGAGTGCCCACCATTACGTGCTGGTAACTAAGGACAAGGGTTGCGCTCGTTACGGGACTTAACCCAACATCTCACGACACGAGCTGACGACAGCCATGCAGCACCTGTCTCAATGCTCCCGAAGGCACTCCTCTATCTCTAAAGGATTCATTGGATGTCAAGGCCTGGTAAGGTTCTTCGCGTTGCTTCGAATTAAACCACATGCTCCACCGCTTGTGCGGGCCCCCGTCAATTCATTTGAGTTTTAACCTTGCGGCCGTACTCCCCAGGCGGTCAACTTAATGCGTTAGCTGCGCCACTAAAATCTCAAGGATTCCAACGGCTAGTTGACATCGTTTACGGCGTGGACTACCAGGGTATCTAATCCTGTTTGCTCCCCACGCTTTCGCACCTCAGTGTCAGTATGAGCCCAGGTGGTCGCCTTCGCCACTGGTGTTCCTTCCTATATCTACGCATTTCACCGCTACACAGGAAATTCCACCACCCTCTGCCCTACTCTAGCTTGCCAGTTTTGGATGCAGTTCCCAGGTTGAGCCCGGGGATTTCACATTCAACTTAACAAACCACCTACGCGCGCTTTACGCCCAGTAATTCCGATTAACGCTTGCACCCTCTGTATTACCGCGGCTGCTGGCACAGAGTTAGCCGGTGCTTATTCTGTCGGTAACGTCAAAACAATAACGTATTAGGTTACTGCCCTTCCTCCCAACTTAAAGTGCTTTACAATCCGAAGACCTTCTTCACACACGCGGCATGGCTGGATCAGGCTTTCGCCCATTGTCCAATATTCCCCACTGCTGCCTCCCGTAGGAGTCTGGACCGTGTCTCAGTTCCAGTGTGACTGATCATCCTCTCAGACCAGTTACGGATCGTCGCCTTGGTGAGCCATTACCTCACCAACTAGCTAATCCGACCTAGGCTCATCTGATAGCGCAAGGCCCGAAGGTCCCCTGCTTTCTCCCGTAGGACGTATGCGGTATTAGCGTCCGTTTCCGAGCGTTATCCCCCACTACCAGGCAGATTCCTAGGCATTACTCACCCGTCCGCCGCTCTCAAGAGAAGCAAGCTTCTCTCTACCGCTCGACTTGCATGTGTTAGGCCTGCCGCCAGCGTTCAATCTGAGCCATGATCAAACTCTTCAGTTCAAACATCTAACTGGGTTTTGAGAAAACCCTAAACTTGGCTCAGCAATCGTTGGTTACATCGTTGATTTCTCGCGGAGTAACTTGGGTTGCTGATAATCTGTTGACTTCAGTCTCACACCACAAGCACCCACACGAATTGCTTGATTCAGTTGTTAAAGAGCGGTGGGTTGAGCCTTTCGTCTCAACCGAGGCGCGCATTCTACAGCGTCCTCTGTAACTGTCAAGCGATTATTTTCTGAAGTTTTCCAAGTTTCCTTATCAACTTCAATCACTTGCGCTTCGATCAACTCTGCGTTGCTCGTCAGCGGGAGGCGAATTCTACAGCGTTACAACCGCGTGTCAAACTCTTTTTTCTCACCGCTGTCGATTCAGACAAACTCGACCGACCTCCTCGCTGACCTCATTCGATAAACCCTTGTAACTTATTGAACTACAAGGCTTTTTCGTTTCCGTCTGCGCCGGAAGTGGGGCGAATTATAGACACCTCAACGAGCGCGTCAACCGTTATTTTCAAAAACCTGAGATCTATTTCACTGCTCCCAATAAACACGGGGTCAGATCAATCCAGGTCTCCATGACTTACAGACTGGGAAACGCAAACTGCGACGCCTCATGGCTCGCCCGGTGCGGCCAGCGCTGCGTAATTGCCTTGCGACGGGTATAGAAACGCACCCCGTCCGGCCCATAGGCGTGCAGATCGCCAAACAGCGAACGCTTCCAGCCACCAAAGCTGTGATAAGCAACAGGCACAGGCAAAGGCACATTGACCCCCACCATGCCTACTTCAATCTCGTCGCAGAACAGACGCGCCGCCTCCCCGTCGCGAGTGAAGATGCAGGTACCGTTGCCGTACTCGTGATCGTTGATCAGTTGCATGGCCGCTTCCAGGCTGTCGACACGCACAATGCACAGCACCGGCCCGAAGATCTCTTCCTTATAGATACGCATCTGCGGCGTGACGTTATCGAACAGGCACCCACCCATGAAGAAGCCTTGCTCATGACCGGCAACCTCAAGCCCGCGACCATCAACGACCAATGTCGCCCCGGACTGAACGCCATCCTCTATATAGCCGCTGACTTTTTCGCGATGCTGCCCCGTCACCAACGGCCCCATGTCCAGGCCACAGGTCGTCCCCGCACCAATCTTCAGGCTCTGAATCTGCGGAACCAGTTTCGCCACCAGCGCATCGGCGATCTGATCACCCACACAGACGGCAACCGAGATCGCCATGCAGCGCTCGCCGCACGAACCATAAGCGGCGCCCATCAAGGCACTGACCGCGTTGTCCAGGTCCGCATCCGGCATCAGCACCGCATGATTCTTCGCGCCGCCCAATGCCTGGACTCGCTTGCCTCGTGCTGCGCCTTCCTTATAGATGTATTCGGCGATAGGCGTGGAGCCGACAAAACTCAGCGCCTTGACTTCCGGCGCCTCGATCAGCGCGTCCACCGCCACCTTGTCGCCATGCACCACGTTGAGCACGCCTTTAGGCAGCCCTGCCTCATGCAGCAGCTCGGCAATCAGCAACGTGGAACTGGGATCGCGCTCGGACGGCTTGAGGATGAAGCAGTTGCCACAGACGATCGCCAGCGGGTACATCCACAAAGGCACCATCGCCGGGAAGTTGAAGGGCGTGATGCCCGCAACGATACCCAGCGGCTGGAAGTCAGACCATGCATCGATATTC
This sequence comes from Pseudomonas viridiflava, assembly GCF_900184295.1. Lineage (NCBI taxonomy): Bacteria > Pseudomonadati > Pseudomonadota > Gammaproteobacteria > Pseudomonadales > Pseudomonadaceae > Pseudomonas > Pseudomonas viridiflava. The sequence goes on along the minus strand of NZ_LT855380.1, from coordinate 896,133 downwards.
GGCCCCACATTGCGGCTGTATTCACCCTTGAGGACTTCCGGCGCAGCGCAGGCGTATTCGACGTTCTCGATGCCGCGCTTCAACTCCCCCGCTGCGTCTTCCAAGGTCTTCCCGTGTTCTTCGCTGATCAGTTGAGCGATGCGGCCTTCGTTCTGCTCCAGCAATTGCTTGAAACGAAACATCACTTGAGCGCGTTTTGCAGGCGGCGTGTTACGCCATGCCGGAAAGGCTGCCTTGGCTGAATCGATCGCCCGCTGAACCGTTTCGCGACTGGCGAGCGCCACCTTGTGAATGGCCTGTCCGGTAGACGGATTGAACACATCGGCCGTACGTCCGTCATCGGAAACGAACTCACCGTGGATCAGGTGTTGAATGCTGCTCATGAAAAAAACTCCAAAAGGGTTTCCGGCAGGCGCGAATCACTCCGCGCCCGCTGCTTATATAAGAAGGGTGTCAGCGAGGATGATCAGTCGATGAGGTTCAGCGTTTCGCCCACTGCGTCGAACAGCCGATCCAGGTCCTCAGCCTTGCTGTTGAAGGTCGGCCCGAACTGCAGGGTGTCGCCGCCAAAGCGCACATAGAAGCCCGCTTTCCACAACTTCATCCCGGCCTCGAACGGCCGCACGATGGCATCACCGTCGCGCGGTGCGAGCTGGATAGCTCCGGCCAGCCCATAGTTGCGAATATCCACGACGTTCTTGCTGCCTTTGACGCCATGCAATGCGCTCTCGAAATGGGGGGCCATTTGCGCAGCCTGCTGCACCAGATTTTCGCGCTGCAACAACTCAAGCGCAGCCAGACCGGCAGCACAGGCCACCGGGTGCGCCGAGTAGGTGTAACCATGCGGGAATTCGACCGCGTATTCCGGCGTCGACTGGTTCATGAACGTCTGATAGATCTCACTGCTGGCAATCACGGCGCCCATCGGGATAGCACCGTTGGTGATCTGCTTGGCGATGCACATCAGGTCAGGTGTGACGCCGAAGCTTTCGGCACCGAACATCGAGCCGGTGCGGCCGAAGCCCGTGATGACTTCATCGAAGATCAGCAGGATGTTGTGCTGATCGCAGATTTCACGCAGACGCTTGAGATAACCCTGCGGCGGCACGATCACACCTGCCGAACCCGCCATCGGCTCGACAATCACCGCTGCAATGTTCGACGCGTCATGCAATTCGATCAGCTTGAGCATCTCGTCAGCCAATGCGATACCGCCTGCTTCCGGCATGCCCTTGGAGTACGCGTTACTGGCCAGCAGCGTATGCGGCAGATGATCGACATCCATCAACTGGCCGAACATTTTGCGGTTGCCGTTCACGCCACCCAGGCTGGTGCCTGCCACGTTCACGCCGTGATAACCACGTGCCCGCCCGATCATCTTGGTCTTGGTGGCCTGACCCTTGAGACGCCAATAGGCACGCACCATCTTCACGGCAGTGTCCGCGCACTCGGAGCCGGAGTTGGTATAGAAGACGTGATTGAGATTGCCCGGCGTCAGCTCGGTGATTTTTTCCGCGAGCTGAAACGATAACGGATGGCCAAACTGAAAGCCCGGTGAATAATCCAGCACGCCCAGTTGCTTGTAGACGGCCTCCTGGATTTCCTTGCGGGTATGCCCAGCTCCGCAGGTCCATAGCCCGGAAAGCGCATCGTAAATCTTGCGGCCCTTGTCGTCCGTCAGGTAACTGCCTTGCGCTGCAACGATCAGGCGCGGGTCGCGCTGGAAGTTGCGATTGGCTGTGTAGGGCATCCAGTGGGCATCAAGCTTCAGCTGACTGGCGACAGAAAGATCGGACGACTCGAGCATATTCATTGAAACGAACCTCGTGTGTGCTTGAGCAAGCAGTTATTTCAGTTAAGGTGCCATGGAGCCAAAGTCTGGAAAATCTGACTTTCACGATCTTTAGTTTGGTAGAGACTAAACAATGAGCACCCGTCGCACCGATCCTCTGGCACAAGTCAGCGACTTTGATATCCGACTCTTGCGCCTGTTTAAAAGCGTAGTCGAGGCTGGTGGCTTCTCGGCCGCGGAAAGTGCGCTCGGCATCGGTCGTTCTGCAATCAGTCAGCAGATGAGCGATCTGGAGCAACGCTTGGGTTTGCGTCTCTGCCAGCGTGGACGAGCGGGATTCTCGGTGACCGATGAGGGTAAAGAGGTTTATCAGTCGGCATTGCAGTTGCTGAGCGCGCTGGAAAGTTTTCGAACCGAGGTCAACGGCCTGCATCAGCATCTGCGCGGCGAGCTGAATATCGGGCTGACCGACAATCTGGTCACCATGCCCCATATGCGCATCACCCATGCCATTTCGCAGCTCAAGGAACGCGGCCCGGATGTGCACATCAACATCCGCATGAGCGCCCCGGCCGAAGTAGAACAGGGGGTACTCGAGGGCAAGCTGCATGTCGGTGTGGTGCCTCAGGTCAGCGCGCTGCCAGGTCTCGATTACCAGCCGCTGTATAGCGAGCGCTCGCTGCTGTATTGCGCAGTCGGCCATCCGCTGTTCCGTGCAGCCGATGCTTTGCTCGGCAGCGAGCACCTTGCCGAACAGGACGCCATTGCACCGACGTTCAGACTGCCCGCCGAGATTCAGGCCCATTATCAGGCGCTCAAATGCACCGCCAGCGCGTCGGATCGCGAGGGCATGGCGTTTCTGATCCTGACCGGGCGCTACATCGGTTATCTGCCGGACCATTACGCCAGCGCCTGGGTAAAGGAAGGCAGGCTGCGTGCCTTGAAACCGGACTCCCGGTTTTATGACCTGAGCCTGGTGACCGTGACGCGTAAAGGACGGCGCCCTCATTTGGTGCTGGAAAGCTTCATGGAAGGATTGGCTGCTACCCGATGAAACACTTCATCATGACAGCAGGAGAACGTGTGCCTACAAAAGCGACCCGTAATCACGGCAGACCCTTGATACCACAGGCGGTATCACACATCCCGTGACAATAACCTGAGCAGGTGGACAGCTTTTTGCATTGGATCCGGATAACGAAACGCCAGCTCATGGCGCCTCCCTCTGCCCCAAAGTCCGAGAGCCTGTCATGCAGCCCGAAACTTCCGACAACAGTGACCTGATCTACGGCCTCGACGACCGCCCCAAGCCACTGACGGCTACTCTTGCCGCACTGCAACACGTACTTGCCAGCTTCGTCGGCATCATCACCCCGCCACTGATTATCGGCTCCGCACTGGGTTTGAGCGCCTACCTGCCCTACCTGATCAGCATGGCGTTGATGGTGTCCGGCGTGGGCACTTTCATTCAGGCGCGCCGCCCGTTCGGCATCGGTGCCGGGATGATCTGCCTGCAAGGCACCAGCTTCGCCTTTCTCGGCGCGGTGCTGTCGGCGGGCTTTCTGGTCAAGCAGCGTGGTGGCAGCCCGGAAGACATCATGGCGATGATCTTCGGGGTGTGCTTTTTCGGCGCGCTGGTGCAGATCGTACTGAGCCGCTGCATCGGACAACTGCGCCGCGTCATCACGCCATTGGTAACCGGGATTGTGATCACGCTGATCGGTGTCAGCCTTATCAAGGTCGGCGTGACCGATCTGGGCGGCGGCTTCAATGCGCCCGATTTCGGTTCGCCGCTGAATCTGGCACTCGGGGTGTTCGTGCTGGTGGTGATCATCGCACTGAACCGATCCAACACGCCGTGGGTTCGCCTGTCGGGGATCATCATCGGCCTGGCCGTCGGCAGTCTGGCGGCGTGGTTCAGCGGCAAGCTCATCCCGCAACCGATTCATGACCTGCCGCTGATCAGCATTCCGGTGCCCTTTCGCTTCGGTTTCAGTTTTGACTGGAGCGCTTTCCTGCCCGTCGCGCTGATTTATCTGATCAGCAGCATCGAAACCGTCGGCGACCTGACCGCCAACTGCATGCTGGCCAGGCAACCTATCAGCGGACCGAGCTACGTGGCCAGGCTCAAGGGCGGCGTGCTCGGTGATGGCGTGAGTTGCATGCTCGCAGCCACGTTCAGCGCATTCCCCAACACCACCTTTGCCCAGAACAACGGTGTCATCCAGTTGACCGGCGTTGCCAGCCGTTACGTCGGCCTGTACATCGGTGCCGTGCTATTCATGCTGGGACTGTTTCCGCACATCGGCGCCATCGTTCAGCAGATTCCCAAACCGGTACTGGGCGGCGCAACGCTGGTGATGTTCGGCAGCGTCGCGGCGGCAGGCGTCCGGATTCTGGCTCAGTCGCCACTGGATCGACGCAGCATGCTGATCATTGCGACCTCATTCGGAGTAGGCCTGGGCATCGCCTCACAGCCCGCGCTGCTCCATCAGATGCCCAAGCTCGTGCAGAACCTGTTCGACTCGGCCATCACCAGCGGAGGCATCACGGCCATTCTGATGTGCCTGTTGATCCCTGAAAGCAAAGCCTGCGCCGACGTACAGACAACCGGCCAGGAAGCCGAACCCTTTGAGCCTCAACGATAATTTTCCAGTGCCCGTGCTTGCGGGATGGCCGCAGGTGCGTTATCTGTTCGTCCGTTGCGTCCCTTGACCTGCCCGGAACCGCCCATGACCCTCCAAGTCCCTGCGCACAACGCTCACGTTGCCAAGCCCGCCAGCCGCATTCGTCAGAAAAATGAAGAAGCGATCATCAAGGCCGCCGAAGACGAGTTTGCACGTCACGGTTTCAAGGGCACCAGCATGAACACCATCGCGCTGAAGGCCGGGCTGCCCAAAGCCAACCTGCACTACTACTTCACCAACAAGCTGGGGCTGTACATTGCAGTGTTGAGCAACATCATCGAACTGTGGGACAGCACCTTCAATACCCTCAGCGTTGAGGACGACCCCGCAGAAGCGCTGGCACGGTACATCCGCGCCAAGATGGAGTTTTCGCGCCGCCAGCCTCAGGCGTCGCGCATCTTTGCGATGGAAATCATCAGCGGCGGCGAATGCATGAGCGAATATTTCAGCCAGGATTACCGCTTGTGGTTCCAGGGCCGGGCAGCGGTTTTCAAGGCCTGGATCGACGCCGGCAAGATGGACCCGGTCGACCCGGTGCATCTGATCTTCCTGCTGTGGGGCAGCACCCAGCACTACGCCGACTTCGCGTCCCAGATATGCCGCGTCACCGGGCGTACACGCCTGACCAAACAGGACATGGACGAGGCCAGCGACAACCTGATCAGGATCATCGTCAAAGGCTGTGGGCTCAAGCCGCCAGCCTTGTAGAATTGGCACCTTGTCGCCAGCCGGATGCACGCATGCCTTTTACCCTTGTTGGCCCTTGCGAGTTTCGTGAAGAAATCCGCAAGAGCCGCTTCATCACCCTCGCCGCCCCCATCAGCAGCCCGACCGACGCGCAGGCGTTCATCGACCAGCACAGTGACCTGAACGCCACTCACAACTGCTGGGCCTGGAAACTCGGTGATCAATACCGCAGCAATGACGATGGCGAGCCGGGCGGCACCGCAGGCCGCCCGATTCTTGCGGCGATCGAGGCGCAGGGTTTCGATCAGGTCGTGGTGCTGGTCATTCGCTGGTACGGCGGTATCCAACTGGGAACCGGCGGTCTGGCTCGTGCCTACGGTGGTGGCGCCAACAAATGCCTGCAGCAGGCAGCACGTGTGGAGCTGGTCAACCGGCTGCCTTTCAACCTTGAGTGCAGCTTCAGCGAACTGGCGCTGGTCAAGGTTCGTCTGGCTGAATCGAGCGGCCTGGTTGAAGCCGAAAACTTCACCGCCAATGGCGTGGAAATGTCGATTGCCATCGGCCCTGAGCATGTGGAGAACTTCCAGCGGCAACTGGCTGACCTGAGTCGTGGCAGAATCGTCCTGCATCCGGCATCTACGCTGTAATCAAGGGTTCATCACGATGTGCACAGTTGCCCACATCTACTGTGCATCCGACTGTGGATAAGCTGAGCACATACCGCTGCAAGCCTTGTCGGGCAAGCGATGCAGGCGATTGATCACTTTTTGAACAATACACCGTGATACGTGTGAAACCGTTGATAAAACAGCGATTTAAACGCGCTTAGCACCTTCGGAATCCAAGCGCTTCGGCGTTATGCCCGGTTCGATGCGTTTCACACAAGAACTGTGGAGCAACCTGTGGATAACAGGTGCAAGGGTGTCGCAGCGGCTTGGCAGCTCGCGCTCGCTGACAACTGTACGTTTTTTGATCAAATACAGTGAGCCAATTTGGCCCTCGCCGCCGATACGCACGCCCCGAACTGGTGCTGAAACACCGCAAGTGTCTGCGGGAACCTCCAGACATTCTCCTCACAGGCCTTATTCAGGGCCGCCCGACAAAAGCTGACCCCCTGGCCAGGATTTTGCTTTATCCACGGGCGACCCACTCCTGCCTCAGAGCCTGACATGCCAAACCACGCGAAACCTGCGCGTCTTCAGTTACGCCATATCACCAAACAGTACCCCGGCTGTCTGGCAAACGACGCTGTCGACCTGACCATCCAGCCCGGAGAAATCCACGCGTTGCTGGGCGAGAACGGCGCGGGCAAAAGCACGTTGATGAAGATCATCTACGGCGTGACGCAACCGGACTCCGGCACCATTGTCTGGCAAGGTCAGCCGCAGATCATGCGCAACCCGGCACAGGCCAGAAGCCTGGGCATCGGCATGGTATTCCAGCATTTTTCGCTGTTCGAAACCTTGAGTGTGGCGCAGAACATCGCGCTGGCCATGGGTGCGGCAGCCGGTACACCGAAACAACTGGAACCCCGTATCCGCGAAGTCTCGCAGCGCTATGGCATGGCGCTGGAGCCACAGCGACTGGTGCACAGTCTGTCGATTGGCGAGCGGCAAAAGGTGGAAATCATTCGCTGCCTGATGCAGGACATCCGCCTGTTGATTCTCGATGAACCCACCTCGGTGCTGACGCCGCTGGAAGCCGAAGAGCTGTTCGTCACCTTGCGGCATCTGGCCTCTGAAGGCTGCAGCATCCTGTTCATCAGCCACAAGCTGGGCGAGGTCCGGGCCCTTTGTCACAGCGCCACGGTGTTGCGAAACGGCAAAGTGTCGGGGCACTGCATTCCGGCAGAGTGCTCGGATCTGGAACTGGCGCGTCTGATGGTCGGCGATGCAGAAGGCCTGACGGCACAGTATGAAAAAGTCGCCGGTGCGGCACCATTTCTGCGGGTCGAGCGACTGTCGTGGCACAACCCCGATCCATTTGGCTGCTCCTTGAAAGACCTCAGTCTGGAGGTGCGCAGCGGCGAGATCGTCGGCATCGCAGGCGTGGCGGGCAATGGACAGGACGAGTTGCTGGCCCTGCTCAGCGGTGAACAGGTATTGCCCCGCGCCCAGGCCGCCACGCTGCGTTTCGCTGACACACCGGTGGGCCACCTGCGGCCCGATGCCAGACGCAAGCGCGGTCTGGCCTTTGTGCCCGCCGAACGTCTGGGTCACGGCGCGGTGCCGGAACTGAGCCTGGCGGATAACGCGCTGCTCACAGCATTTCAGCAAGGTCTGGTCAGCAAAGGCCTGATTCAGCGCGGCAAGGTTCGGGCATTGGCCGACGAGATCATCCGCCGCTTTGCAGTAAAGACGCCGGACACCCAGACCGCCGCGCGCAGCCTCTCGGGCGGCAACCTGCAAAAATTCATTCTGGGGCGCGAAATCATGCAGAACCCCAAACTGCTGGTCGCTGCGCACCCGACCTGGGGCGTGGACGTCGGCGCGGCGGCTGCCATCCATCGCGCACTCATTGCCTTGCGCGATGCCGGCGCAGCGATTCTGGTGATCTCCGAAGATCTGGACGAGCTGTTCCAGATCAGCGACCGCCTCGCCGCGCTGAGCGGTGGACAACTTTCCCACCTGATCCCGACCGGACAGACCAGCACCGTGCAGATTGGCGGCTGGATGGCAGGTCAGTTCGATCATTCTCATACCCAGGCCCAATTGCCGGGTTAACGGAGCAAAACATGCTGCTTTCTCTGGAACCGCGCGGCCAGCAATCGCGCGCCATGCTGTGGTGCTCTCCCCTGCTGGCGGCCGTGTTGACGCTGGTCTGCGGGTCGCTGCTGTTCATCGCCCTGGGGCTCGATCCCTGGGTGACCTTGCACACCTTGTTGATCGCACCGGTCAGCGACCTGTACGGCCTGTCGGAACTGATGGTCAAGACGTTGCCGATCCTGCTTTGTGCACTGGGGCTGGCGGTCGCCTATCAGGCGCGCATCTGGAACATCGGCGCTGAAGGCCAACTGCTGCTGGGCGCTCTGGCGGGCAGCGCTGTTGCGGTCAACATCATCGAGATGGAAAGCCGCTGGGCGCTGGTGATGGTCCTGATGGCGGGCACGCTGGCCGGTGCAGCATGGGCAGGCGTAACGGCCTGGTTGCGTACGCATTTCAATGCCAATGAAATCCTCACCAGCATCATGCTCAATTACATCGCCTTGAACCTGCTGCTGTATTTCGTGCACGGGCCGCTCAAGGATCCCGCAGGCATGAACTTCCCGGAATCAGCGACCTTCGGCGATGCCAGCCGCCTGCCGCTATTGATGGAAGACGGCCGCGCTCACGTCGGCGTGTATTTCGCACTGTTGGCGTTGGTGGCGGTGTGGGTCTTGCTGCAACGCAGTTTCATCGGTTTCCAGATCAAGGTACTGGGGCTGGACAAACGCGCTGCCGGGTTCGTCGGCTTTCGTGAGAAGCGTCTGGTGTGGCTGGCCTTGTTGATCAGCGGCGCACTGGCAGGGCTCGCAGGCGTTTCGGAAGTCACCGGTCCCATCGGGCAACTGGTGCCGCAGGTGTCTCCGGGTTATGGCTACGCGGCGATTACCGTGGCATTTCTGGGGCGCCTCAATCCGATCGGCATTCTGTTCTCCAGCCTGTTGATCGCCCTGCTGTATCTGGGTGGCGAAAGCGCGCAGATGACCCTGAACCTGCCGCCCGCCATTACCCAGTTGTTTCAGGGGATGATGCTGTTCTTCCTGCTGGCCTGCGACGTACTGATTCTTTACCGCCCACGCCTGAAGATGCGCTGGGCCAAGCGTCAGATGACGCCTGTTGTAGGAGCCGCGTGATGGATATCGATCTGCTGAGCAATATTTTCTACGCCATGGTGCGATGCGGCACCCCGCTGCTGCTGGTCGCGCTGGGTGAGCTGATCTGTGAAAAGAGCGGCGTGATCAACCTCGGTCAGGAAGGCATGATGCTGTTTGGCGCGGTGATCGGCTTCATCATCGCCCTGAGCACCGGCAACCTGTGGCTGGGCGTGCTGCTGGCGATGCTCGCAGGCATGCTGCTGTCGGCACTGTTCGCGCTGGTTGCGCTGGTGTTCAACGCCAATCAGGTGGCCACGGGTCTGGCGCTGACCATCTTCGGCGTCGGGCTGTCGAGTTTTGTCGGCGCGGCATGGGTCGGCAAGCCGCTCAGCGGTTTCGAGCCGGTTGCGATTCCCTTTCTAAGCGACATCCCGCTGATTGGTCGCATGCTGTTCGCCCAGGATTTGCTGGTCTACCTGTCCTTCGCCCTGTTTGCACTGGTCGCCTGGGCGCTGCTGAAGAGTCGAATCGGACTGATCATTCAGGCGGTCGGCGAAAACCCCGATGCTGCCAGTGCGATGGGCCTGCCCGTGTTGCGGGTTCGCACCCTCGCCGTGCTGTTTGGTGGCGCAATGGCTGGATTGGCAGGTGCCTATCTGTCGCTTGCCTACACGCCGATGTGGGCCGAAAACATGAGCGCCGGACGCGGCTGGATCGCCCTGGCGCTGGTGGTCTTCGCCAGCTGGCGCGTCTGGCGTCTGCTGCTGGGCGCTTACCTGTTCGGCCTGGCCAGCATCCTGCATTTGGTCGCTCAAGGCATCGGCCTGGCAATCCCGTCCAATCTGCTGGCCATGCTGCCCTACCTCGCCACCATCATCGTTCTGGTGCTGCTGTCGCGCGATGCATTGCGCACCCGGTTGTATGCGCCGGTTTCGCTGGGGCAGCCTTGGCGGGCGGGGCATTGATAGAAGAAGAGATGATTCGGCAGGCAGGGCCGCAACGTTCAGGCTTGGCTTACGCACAACCATGAGCCAAGCTTGATCACTGCCCATGGGATGAGCAATTCGTCGCTCAACGGTTGGCTTTCAATCTGAACGAAGTCGGCGACCGCGTTGCCGAAACCGAAACGGCTTTCCGAATCCTCTTTTCAATCTGCCAAGGAGTTTTTTCATGACGACCAAAACCGCGCTGATCATCGGTGCTTCGCGTGGCCTGGGGCTTGGGCTGGTTCAACGCCTGACTGAACAGGGCTGGAAGGTCACGGCAACGGTGCGTGATCCGCAGAATGCCGACAATCTGAAAGCCATCGAAGGCGTACGCATTGAAGCAGTGGACATTGATGACACCGCTTCGCTGGAAGTGCTGGTCCAGAAGCTGAAGGGGGAAGTGTTCGATGTGCTGTTCGTCAATGCCGGGATCATGGGGCCTAAACACCAGAGCGCGGCTCAGGCGACGGCCGCCGAACTGGGTCAGCTGTTTCTGACCAATGCCATTGCGCCGATCCGGCTGGCCGAACGCTTCGTCGACCATATTCGTCCTGAAACCGGCGTACTGGCGTTCATGAGTTCGGTGCTGGGCAGTGTTGCCTGCCCTGAAGGCGAGACCATGACGCTGTATAAAGCCAGCAAGGCCGCGCTCAACTCGATGACCAACAGCTTTGTGGTGCAACTGCCAGAACCACGCCCGACCGTGCTGTCGCTGCATCCGGGCTGGGTCAAGACCGATATGGGTGGCGAGAATGCCGCCATTGACGTGCAGACCAGCACCACCGGGCTGGTGGAACAGCTCAACGCCTATGCGGGCAAGGGCGGGCATCACTTCATCAACTATAAGGGCGAGACGATTGCCTGGTAAGTGATCAAGAGCGGGCGCGGAGCATCCTGGGCGGTATTTCCACGCAGAGCGTGAGTAACGATCAATTGTCCGACTCCACACTGATCGTGCTCATCGCTCCGCGTGGGTATGCATCCCGTGACGCTCCGCGTCACAAATGGCACAGACTGCGGATTCAGTGAGCCGAGCGCATGACGTGGATAACGCTGGAGCTTGGACCCACATCTGCGCCACATTCGAGAGCGGACGCGGAGCGTCCTGAGAGGCATTCCCACGCAGAGCGATGGGAACGATCAGCGTGATCTCAAGCACGCCGATCACGCGCAGAGCGTGAGGAACGATCAATTGTCTGACTCCACACTGATCGTGCCCATCGCTCCGCGTGAGCATGCATCTCGTGACGCTCCGCGTCACACGCACTTTCACGCGCAACTTGATTAAAAACTGATCACTTCAGTAAACTCCACGACCTTGCCGAGGCGCTGTCTGTCTCGCACCCTGGATCAGCAGACAGGGCAACACTGAGCTGGCTAACCCTGAACCCATTTTCAGAGGAGCCGGCCCATGTCCGCGATACGTATCTGGTTGAAAAATCCCCTTGCTGTGTTCACCGCCAATGACCTCGACGCCCGCGGCGGGCTGGTCATCGAAGGCGGTGTCATTACTGAAGTACTCGCAGCCGGGCAACAACCTGCCCTGCCCTGCGATCAGGTATTCGACGCGCGCGAGCATGTGGTGCTGCCGGGCCTGATCAACACTCACCATCACTTCTATCAAACCCTGACCCGTGCCTGGGCGCCGGTGGTCAATCAACCGCTGTTTCCGTGGCTCAAGACGCTCTATCCGGTCTGGGCGCGGCTGACGCCTGAAAAACTCGCCGTCGCCAGCAAAGTCGCATTGACCGAACTGTTGCTGTCGGGCTGTACGACCGCTGCCGATCATCACTACCTGTTTCCGGACGGGCTGGAACAGGCCATCGACGTGCAGGTGCAAAGCGTTCGCGATTTGGGCATGCGCGCCATGCTCACTCGCGGCTCCATGAGTCTGGGCGAAGCGGACGGCGGTCTGCCGCCGCAACAGACCGTGCAGCAGGGTGAGGTGATTCTGGCCGACAGTCAGCGTCTGATCGAGACCTACCATGAGCGCGGCGACGGTGCGCAGATCCAGATCGCCCTTGCGCCCTGCTCACCGTTTTCCGTCACACCGCAGATCATGGCTGAAAGTGCCGCACTGGCTGAAAAGCTCGACGTGCGCTTGCACACCCATCTGGCCGAAACCCTCGACGAAGAAGACTTCTGCCTGCAGCGTTTCGGCCTGCGCACCGTCGACTATCTCGACAGCGTCGGCTGGCTCGGCCCGCGCACCTGGCTGGCCCACGGCATTCATTTCAATCCTGATGAAATCGAGCGACTGGGCTCGGCAGGCACCGGTATTTGCCACTGCCCGAGTTCCAACATGCGCCTGGCGTCCGGCATCTGTCCGACGCTGGATCTGATCGCCGCAGGCGCGCCGCTCGGGCTGGGCGTCGACGGTTCGGCGTCCAACGACGCCTCGAACATGATGCTGGAAGCCCGACAGGCGCTGTACCTGCAACGGTTGCGTTACGGCGCAGAGAAGATCACTCCGGAACTCGTACTGGGCTGGGCCACCAAGGGCTCGGCACAACTGCTGGGGCGCACTGACATTGGTGAACTGGCGGTCGGCAAGCAGGCAGACCTGGCGCTGTTCAAACTCGACGAACTGCGTTTTTCCGGCAGCCACGATCCGTTGTCGGCGCTGCTGCTGTGCGGCGCAGACCGCGCGGATCGGGTCATGATTGCAGGACGCTGGCGGGTGATCGACGGTCAGGTCGAAGGGCTGGATTTGCAACAACTGATTGCCGAGCATCGTCAGGCGGCACGGGAACTGATTCAAGGCTGAGGCCAGACCAGTAAAGCTGTGAACGGATCGACACCTACTGCGGTGTTGATCCGCTAGAGTGTCGCCTCCCCAGCCGCCAGGCGAGACATCATGTCTACCAGCCCTCCCTCTTCAAGCCCTCCCGAAGATGACAAAAGTCTGTCGGTCCTGCTGCTGGGACTGGCCTGGCAGCTTTTGCTGCTGATAGGGCCTGCCGCGCTGCTCACGATGCTGCCGCCCTGGCAGGGATTGCTGATCGTACTCGGCCTGGCCGCCACCACCGGTTTGTGTGTATGGGCCGGCTGGAAAGGTATTACCAGCCCACTCACATCACTGAGTGTCAGCGCCATGATTGGCCTGGGGCTGAGCCTGGGTCGCGTGCTGCCCAATTACTGGAATGTACTGGTCGCTCTGTTCACGATCATAGTGGGCCTGAACCTGCTTCAAAGATGGGAAAGCAAACTGGGCATCGCCGAACCCTCCGAGGGCAAAAAAGAGGGCGAGAACACGCCACCATCGTTTCGTCAGCGCAGCTACGAAACAAGCAATAGCGCCTGGGGCGGCCAGGAACCGGAACGCACCCCCGAAGGCGAGCCAATTCGCGTCTTCAATATGGGTGAGATCGCCATGGGCGGGCCGGTCTATATGGATTACCTGTTTCCCGATGGCGTGCTGCTTCAAGGCATAGGAGCTTCAGCCCGGTTTTCCATCGACGGCCGTTACTTCGCTGCTACCGTGCCTTCCCGTCAGGCTTGGGGCTTGGTCATTCTGGACCGCCAGATGCGCCGGGTGTATCACTGTGATAACGACGTGTTCTGGGAGCTGGACACATTCTCCGCGACCGATCTGAGCGGGCGCATCAGCCCGCTGGTGGATAACCGGGCCTCCACGATCAAGCTGCAGGACGTGCTCAAGTCTGCCCGGGTCGTCGACATGATGCCGATTGTGGATATCTGGATCGAGCCGTCGGCGCGGCCCCAGGACGCTGCCGCCGAACGAATAGAACGCAACGGCCCCCATGACCGGCATCGCATCGAAGGTCATTTGCGCATGCCCGCCAGCCTGCGCGATCTGGAGCAACCGCTGGACGCGTTGCGCTACCCGGCCTATCAACTGAGCCTGGACGGCCGGGAAAGCGATCTGTTTTTCTACGCGGACGATTCGATCATCTGGCGCGAGGACGGCAAGGCGCTGTGTGTCATGGCGCAACGGGCCGACGACGAAGAGAAAAAGTACTGGTGCTGGCAACCTAGAACTGGATGGCAGGCACTGGCCGAGCCGTGGGTGACCAGCAACCGGGAGATATCGCTCAACTGGCACGCACCGCTAGCCCTGGACGAGCATGATCTGCGCGTCGAAGGCTATCTGGCGTTCGAATGCCCGGATCGCGGCCGCTATGGCTACAGCTTGCGATGCATTCACAGCGACACGGAAATTCAGACTGGGCACGATGCCCAAGGCCAACTGCAGGGCGGTGAGCGGAAACTGACCGGAGTTCGTCTGGTCGTCCCGCTGGCTGGCAAGGGCGAGCGCGGCATGAGCAGCATCGAGACCGAGCCGTTGCTGGAAGGGCAGCGCGCCCGGCTGAGTTGGCACATGGACAACGCAGTCGATCTGGGTGGTTACCGCTGTCGCATCGCAGACTGGGAACTGCCGGGGTTGTGGCTGCTTGAGCATCGGGTTTCGGACTGTCAGCGATATCTGGCGTTGATCCCGTTCACCGAGTACCCGGCCAGCCCCGGCAAGGTCGTGGTGATCGACCTACTCAAGCGCCGCCGTCTGGAAGGGCCGCCCATGGAAGTGGTTCATCTCATGGACGTGCGCGAGGGCAAGCTCTCGGTCATCACCGTAGCCGGACGGTTGACGGACGCCTGTGAAAGCACAGCCTTGCAGCGTTACGACCAACCCGCTCCACCTGTCGGGCAGGCGGCAGACTTCTGGGATTACCGCGAGGGTTCTCGTCCGTACTATCAGATCGTCGAGTTGGAAATCGGCGACGATGCCCTGCGTGCGCTGCCGCAATGGCGAACGGTACAAATCCCTCAGGCCGCCAATGCGGATGGAGATTTCGTGCAGCCCGCACCGGGCAACAGCGACTCCGCCTGGCTGTTCGGCTGCGAAACCGAGTACGCCGACAGCTGGATGCGCAGAAGCGTTTGCCGCCTGGGTGGTCATCTGCTGACCGCGTCCGGATGCGCCATCAAGGACCTTGCTCCGTCGATGATCTGGTCGCCCGACGCCCGCTACCTGGCCCTCACCCGCTTGCACGTGGAACCGGAAAGCCGCTGGGAGTTGTTGCTGCTGGATGTGCAGGAACGAACACTGCGCACCTTTCCCTACTCCCCGGGCAACCGGCCGCAATTCGAGAGCTTCGACAATGGAAAGCTCAAGGTGCGGGCATTCGAGCGGGATTGGGCGTCAGACGTTGATCGCGACACAGGCCGCGTCAGCTCGACCAGCCTGGACAGCTTGCTGAAGCTACCGGCGTTGACGCTGATCGAGTGCGAAGGACTGTGGCTCATGCCAGGACAGGAAACGGACGCAGGGCTCTGGCGAGCGCTGGACAGGACGGCATTAACGCAGTTTGCGCTAGCTCGCTGATCGTTCCACACGCTCTGCGTTGGCACGATCAGCGTAAAGCTGCTCAAAGCCCCAGGCACGACAACATGATGAACGTCGCGAACAGCACGAAGTGGGTCATGCCCTCGATGGCGTTCGTTTCGCCGTCGTTGAGGTTGATCGCGCTGACCAGCAGGGTGATCGCGATCATCACGGTCTGCACCGGCGTCATGGCCATCTGGAAAGGCTGGCCGCTGTAGAGCGCCATGGCTTCCATTACCGGAACGGTCAGGATCACCGTGGACAGCGACGCACCCAGCGCGATGTTGACCACCGACTGCATGCGGTTGGCGAGTGCGGCACGCAAGGCTGTGAGGATTTCAGGTGACGCGGAAATGGCGGCGACCAGAATCGCCGTCATGACCGGCGGCGCGCCGGTGCCTTCAAGCCCCAGGTCGACGGTTTTGGACATGACTTCGGCCAGCGCACCAATGACCACCACGCCGACCACCAGGGTGGCGATGGAACGGGTCAGGTTGACAGGCTCGCCATGCTCCTCGGGCTGATCCTTGCGCTTTTTCTTGTCCGGGTAGCTGTAGCTGAAGAAGTAGCTGTGCGGCCCGACCTGCATGCGCAGGAACAAGGCATAGAGCAGAATCATCGCGCCGATGGTGAAGGCCGAATACAGCTTCCAGTTCGCCTCGGGAATGAACTCGGGGACCATCATGGACACGCCCATCGCGGTCATGATCATCACGCTGTAGGTGCGCGCCGAATCGTCGTTGTACGACTGCTCGCCGTGCTTGAGACCACCCATCAGCGCGGCCAGGCCCAGAATGCCGTTGATGTCGAGCATCACAGCGGAATAGATGGTGTCGCGCACCAGCGTCGGTGATGGCTCGTTGCTCATCATGATCGCCAGGATCACCACTTCGACCAGCACTGCCGACAGCGTCAGGATCATCGTGCCGTACGGATCGCCCACTTTCTCGGCGAGCATTTCGGCGTGATGCGCCACCCGCAGCGATGCGCAGACGATGAAGCCGACCAGCGCCAGACCGGCCACCAGAGCAACTGTCTGACCGTTGCCCAGCAACGTGTGCTCCAGCGGATAGGCGACAAAAGTGGCGATGATCGCCAGTAGTAAAAATTTTTCCTGCTTGAGCAAAGCGCCCATGTTTGTTCCCCAAACCCTTGCGACACATCGCCGCGGATGTATATGAAGGTGTCTGTCATTGAAGCCGTTCAGAGTGCGGGGTGTGACAAAAGGTTTCAAAAAATGCCCCGAATGGGAACGCCACCCATGCGTAAATGACTTTTGATCCCGTCGTCACGATGTGAAATAGTGCCCGCCGTTTTCTTCGCGACCTTTCTGGCGTGCCTGTTCGCGGCCAGGTTTGCGTGAATGGGTCTTCGCGGTTCCGTTTCAGTGATTCCGTTTCAGTAACAAAAGGACATTCGTCATGCGTGCTTTTCGACTGACATCTCTGCTGGCCGGCAGTCTGCTGGCGGCCATGGCTTGCGCCACCCAGGCAGCGCCTATCGACATTGATGACGGCCAGCACAAGGTTCACTTGCCCGATGCGCCCAAGCGCGTGGTGGTGCTGGAGTTTTCCTTTCTCGACAGTCTGGCCTCGGTCGGCGTGACGCCCGTAGGCGCCGCCGATGATGGCGATGCCAACCGCGTGCTGCCCAAGGCGCGCAAGGCCGTTGGCGAATGGCAGTCGGTAGGCCTTCGTTCGCAGCCGAATATAGAAGTCATCGCACGCCTGAAGCCGGACCTGATCATTGCCGACCTGGGTCGTCATCAGGCGCTATATAACGATCTGAAAAGCCTGGCCCCCACGCTGATGCTGCCATCGCGTGGCGAAGACTATGAAGGCAGCCTGAAATCCGCCGAGCTGATCGGCACTGCGCTGGGCAAAGGCCCGCAGATGCAGGCGCGTATCGCTGAAAACCGCGAGCATCTGAAAGTGGTCGCTGCGCAAATCCCGGCCGACACCAAAGTGCTGTTCGGCGTCGCCCGTGAAGACAGCTTCTCGGTGCATGGCCCGCACTCTTATGCAGGCAGCGTGTTGAAGGCCATCGGCCTGCAGGTGCCGGAAGTGCGCAAGAACGCCGCGCCGACCGAGTTCGTCAGCCTTGAGCAATTGCTGGCGCTGGATCCGGGCTGGCTGCTGGTCGGGCACTATCGTCGCCCGAGTCTGGTGGACAGCTGGAGCAAGCAGCCGCTGTGGCAGGTACTGAGTGCGGTGCGCAACAAACAGGTCGCCGAAGTGGATGGCGACAGCTGGGCGCGCAATCGCGGCATCATGGCGTCCGAGCAGATTGCCGATGACGCGCTTGCAGTCCTCAAGGGCGGCAAGGCCGTGATCAACCCTTAAATGCGTCGCTGGCTGATGGCGAGCGTGATCGCCGCAGGTTGTCTGGGCCTGTTCTGGATGTCGCTGTTCGCCCTGTCGCCCTTCACCATCCGACAGATCGACGCCTGGAACGGGTTGTTCACGCTGGGCCGCGAGGGCGGCAACATTGCCTACATCGTCGCGCAACTGCGCGTACCGCGAGCCTTGTGTGCGGCGCTGGTCGGCGCCTGTCTCGGCGTGGCCGGAGCCTTGATGCAAGGCATCACCCGCAATCGGCTGGCCTCCCCGTCTCTGTTCGGGGTGACAGCGGGCGCGGCGCTGGGTCTGGCGCTGTTTTCCACAGGGCTGATTGCCCTGCCCTTCCCCGGCGGTGCATTACTGATGACCTGCCTGGGTGGCGCTCTGGCGTGGATCACGGTGTTCAGCCTCGGCGGCGCGTGGTCGCCTGCCACATCGCAAGGCCGACTGGTGCTGGCGGGCGTGGCGGTGGCGGCGTTGTGCGCGGCGCTGACCCGCCTGACCGTGATTCTCGTTGAAGCCCAGGCGCAAAGCGTCCTGAACTGGCTGGCCGGTTCGCTGGCCAACGTCGGCGCAGAACAGCTGCAACTGCTGTGGCCCTGCACACTGATCGGCGTCGTGCTGGCGATTGCCTGCGCGCCACGCCTGAACCTGATCAACCTTGGCGAGGACGCCGCCCGTTCCCTGGGTGTGCGCATCGGCGCGCTGCGCCTGCTGGTGTTCGTGGTCAGTCTGGTGCTGGTCGGCGCCAGTGTCTGCGCCGTCGGCCCCATTGGTTTTGTCGGCCTGATCGCGCCGAACATTGCCCGCCAATGGCTGGGCAACGATTACCGCTGGCTGATCCCGGTCAGCGCCGGGCTGGGCGCCGCCATCGTGCTGGCGTCCGACCTGATCAGCCGCGCCGTGGCGTTCCCGGTCGAAACGCCAGCGGGCGTGGTGACGGCATTGATTGGTGCGCCGTTCTTTCTGTTTCTGGCGAGGCGCGCGCTATGAGCCAGCCTCGCTCAAGACTGCTGATCCTGATCGGCCTGTTGCTGCTGGCACTGTTGCTGAGCCTGAGTGCGGGTACGGTCTGGCTGACACCGGGCGCGGTGCTCGACCATCTGATCGCTCATGACAGCAAAGACTTCGAAGTTTGGAACCACCGATTGCCGCGAGGTCTGATTGCCATTGTCACCGGCTGTGCGTTCGGCCTGGCCGGTGCCATCGTGCAGGGCGTGATCCGCAACCCGCTGGCCTCGCCGGAAATCCTTGGCGTGACACAAGGCGCGGGGCTGGCGCTGACCATCGCGATCATCGGTTTTCCGCATTTGCCGGTCTCCGTGCTGCCGTTCGTGGCGTGTCTGGGCGGTGCGGGCGGCGCGCTGTTGCTGGCGCTGTACAACACCGGCGTGCAGTTTTCCGGTGTGCGTTTCGCACTCTCGGGTGTGGCCATTGCCGTCACGCTGTCGAGCATCACCGAGTTTCTGATTCTGTCCAATCCGCTGGACATCAACACCGCCCTGCTGGCGCTGACCGGCAGCCTGTGGAGCCGCAACTGGCACCACGTGCTGCTGGCCGTGCCGTTGCTGATTCTGATCCCGGTCTCGCTGTTGCTGGCCAAGCCGCTGAACCTGATCGGTCTGGGTGACGAAGCGGCGCAGAGCCTGGGCACCGGTCTTACGCGCACACGCTGGCTGGCGATGGGCAGTGCGGTGCTGCTGACCAGCATGGGCGTCGGGATCATCGGCCCAATCAGCTTTGTCGGGCTGGTCGCGCCGCACATGGCCCGTCGATTGGTCGGCGGTCATCATCAGTTCCTGCTGCCCGCCTCCATGGTGCTGGGCGCGTTGCTGCTGGTACTGGCCGACACGCTCGGTCGCACGCTGATCGCCCCCAGCGAGATCCCGGCAGGGATTCTCACGGCGGTGATCGGCGCTCCGTATTTCCTGTGGCTGCTGGCCCGATTCAAAGGTTGATCCCATGAGCATTCTTCAGGCACAGCAACTCGACATCGGCTACGGCGCAACCCGCATTGTGCAGGACCTGTCGTTCAGCCCGCCGCCCGGAAAGGTCACGGCGCTGATCGGCCCCAACGGTTGTGGCAAGTCCACGCTGCTCAAGGCGTTTGCGAGAATTCTCACGCCGCAGGCCGGCAGTCTGAGCCTGGACGGCAAGGCCTACCGCGATCTGTCGGCACGGGATCTGGCCCGCAAGGTGGCGTTTCTGCCGCAGGTATTGCCCATCCCCGAAGGCGTGAGCGTGCGTCAGTTGGTTGCCTATGGCCGCAGTCCGCACAACAGTCTTTGGGGGCGTCTGAGCGGCGCGGATCAGCACAGTGTCAAGCAGGCCTTGCAGCGCATGGAACTGGAGACCCTCGCCGACCGGCCGTTGTCCGACCTGTCCGGCGGGCAACGCCAGCGCGCATGGCTGGCGATGATTCTGGCCCAGGATGCCGCCATCGTGCTGCTCGACGAGCCGACCACCTATCTGGACATCAGCCATCAGGTCGAACTGCTGGACCTGATGCGTGCCCTCAGCGCCGAAGGCAAGACCGTCATCACTGTGTTGCACGACATCAACCAGGCTTGCCGTTACGCCGACCATCTGGCGGTGATGCAGGCCGGGCGGTTGGTGGCCAGCGGTACACCCGGTGACGTACTGAACGCCGAACTGGTGTGTCGAGTGTTCGATGTTCAGGTGCAGATCATGCGCGAACCCGTGGCGGGCACGCCCATGTGCATCGTCGAACGCAGCACTCGCTGCACCAGTTAGCGGCGAAGGGCCTGTAATCTGCACCGTCGCGCTGCATATAAACGGGAGTAGAAGGGTCAGCAGCGCGTCTGCGTCATAACTTGTCTTTGTGGTCAGCTATTTGCATTGGCGGAGTATCCACTCCAACAAGACTGCAAGGAGCAAGACCCGATGCACCTGACCACCCCACGCCGTCCCCTGAAAAAACTGCTGTGCGCCATGACCGCTGTCGTCGGTCTGGGCGCCAGCCTGCTCGCCTCGGCAGCCGATCCGCTGAAAGTCGGCTTCGTCTACATCGGCCCTATCGGCGACCACGGCTGGACCTATCAGCACGAACAGGGCCGCAAGGCGATGGTCGCGGCGCTGGGTGACAAGGTCAGCAGCAGCTACGTGGAAAACGTGCCGGAAGGCGCCGATGCCGAACGTGTGATCCGCAACATGGCCAAGGGCGGCTATGACCTGATCTTCAGCACCTCCTTCGGCTACATGAACCCGACCCTGAAAGTCGCCAAGCAGTTTCCCAAGGTGAAGTTCGAGCACGCCACCGGCTACAAGCAGGACAAGAACATGGGCACTTACCTGGCCCGCACCTATGAAGGCCGTTACGTGGGTGGTTTCATCGCAGCAAAAATGACCAAGACCAAGAAGATCGGTTACGTCGCCTCGTTCCCGATTCCGGAAGTGTTGCGTGACATCGATGCCATCCAGCTGGCGCTGAACAAGTACAACCCCGGCACCGAGATCAAGGTGGTGTGGGTCAACTCCTGGTTCGATCCGGGCAAGGAAGCCGACGCCGCCAACGCGCTGATCGATCAGGGTGTGGACGTGGTGTTCCAACACACCGACAGCCCGGCACCGATCCAGACCGCCGAACGTCGTGGCGTATACGCCGTCGGCTACGCGTCGGACATGGCGCACTTCGGCCCCAAGGCGGTCCTGACCTCCATCGTCAACAACTGGGGGCCGCATTACATTCAAGCTGCCGAAGGCGTGCTCGCGGGTACCTGGAAACCACAGGATTACTGGGGCGGCCTGAAGGAAGGCACGGTTGAGCTGCCGATCAGCGACATCGTCCCTGCCGACGTGAAAGCTGAAGCCCAGACGCTCATTGCCAGCATCGAAAGCGGCGAATTCCATCCGTTCACCGGCCCGATCAAGGACCAGACCGGCACTGTGAAGATCCCGGCTGGCGTGGTCGCAACCAACGCCGAGCTGGCGTCGATGAACTACTACGTCGAAGGCATCAAGGCCGAACTGCCAAAGTAATCTGTCCCGGGATCGCGTCCAGACTCAAAGGGCGCGATCACGCTGAAGACCACCCGACTTCCAGGACCGCTTCATGGATCAGCTTCCCATCATCGATATCGCCCCGCTCTACGGCACGGACACCGAGGCCTGGCAGAGCGTTGCCAGCCAGATCGACAGTGCCTGTCGCGAATGGGGTTTCTTCTACATCACGGGACACCCGATCACACCGCAGCGGATTGAGCAGGTGCAATCGGCTGCCCGGCGTTTCTTCGCCCAACCGGCGGAGGAAAAGCTCAGGATCGACATTACCCAAAGCACTCATCATCGCGGCTATGGCGCCATTGCCACCGAGCAACTGGACCCCAGCCTGCCGAGCGATCTGAAAGAAACCTTCGACATGGGTCTGCACATGGATGCCGGGCATCCTGACGTGCTGGCGGGCAAACCGCTGCGCGGACCGAATCGACATCCCGATCTGCCGGGCTGGGAAAGCCTGATGGAACAGCATTACCTGGACATGCAGGCACTGGCGCAAACCCTGCTGCGTGCCATGACCCTGGCACTGGGCATCGAGCGGGACTTCTTCGACCAGCGCTTCAAGGACCCGGTCAGCGTGCTGCGCATGATTCATTACCCGCCGCGTCACACCGCGACCTCGAAAGAACAGCAAGGCGCAGGCGCGCACACCGATTACGGCTGCATCACCCTGTTGCATCAGGACGCTGCGGGCGGACTGCAAGTGCGTGATGTGCGGGGCGAATGGATCGACGCGCCGCCTATCGAGGGTACGTTCGTGGTCAACCTCGGCGACATGATGGCGCGCTGGAGCAACGATCGTTACCTGTCCACGCCGCACCGGGTCATCAGCCCGCTGGGTGTCGACCGTTACTCGATGCCGTTTTTCGCCGAACCTCATCCGGACACACGCATCGAATGCCTGCCCGGTTGCCAGAGCGAAAGCCAGCCAGCCCGCTATCCTGTCACCACCTGTGCCGAGTTCCTGTTGTCACGCTTTTCCGACACCTATGCCTATCGTCGAGAGCAGGAGAAAGCGTCTTAGTTGAACGGTCGGTCAGGTTTTACCCAACGCGGCGACGTGCATCTGTAGAATGCCCGCGATCTGCACCTGATGAGAAAAGCACATGTACGACTGGTTGAACGCCCTGCCCAAGGCAGAACTGCACCTGCACCTTGAAGGTTCGCTGGAACCCGAGCTGCTGTTTGCCCTGGCCGAGCGCAACAAAATTGCCCTGCCGTGGAACGATGTGGAAGCCCTGCGCAAGGCGTACGCTTTCAATAATCTGCAGGAATTTCTCGACCTGTATTACCAGGGCGCGGACGTGCTGCGCACCGAGCAGGATTTCTACGACCTGACCTGGGCCTACCTGCAACGCTGCAAGGCGCAGAACGTGATTCATACCGAACCGTTCTTCGATCCGCAGACCCACACCGACCGTGGCATTGCATTCGAAGTGGTACTGGCCGGGATCAGCGGAGCGCTCAAAGACGGCAAATCGCAACTGGGCGTCGACAGCGGCTTGATCCTCAGCTTCCTGCGCCACCTGAGCGAAGAAGAGGCCGAGAAAACCCTGACACAGGCACTGCCTTTCCGCGACGCGTTCGTGGCGGTCGGTCTGGACAGCTCGGAAATGGGTCATCCACCGAGCAAGTTCCAGCGCGTCTTTGATCGCGCCCGCAACGAAGGCTTCCTGACCGTGGCCCACGCTGGCGAAGAAGGCCCACCGGAATACATCTGGGAAGCGCTGGACCTGCTGAAGATCGAACGCATCGACCACGGCGTGCGCGCCATCGAAGACGAACGCTTGATGCAGCGCATCATCGACGAACAGATCCCGCTGACCGTCTGCCCGCTGTCCAACACCAAACTCTGCGTGTTCGACGACATGGCTCAACACAACATCCTCGACATGCTGGAGCGCGGTGTGAAGGTCACGGTGAACTCGGACGACCCGGCCTACTTCGGCGGCTACGTCACCGAAAACTTCCACGCCCTGTACACCCATCTGGGCATGACCGAAGACCAGGCCAAACGCCTTGCGCAGAACAGCCTGGATGCACGGCTGGTGAAGCCGTAAATCCGGATTACTTCCTGCGTCCACACCCTCTGATCGTGCCCATGCTCCGCGCTCATCGTTACACACAAGTCATCTGGCTATCGGGAGAGACCGCCCAACTGATGTGCTTTCGTAGCGCGATGGTATGAACACCGCAGATCGCGACGTGGGTGAAGGCTGAGTTCTGGCGCTGATTCGGGGGGCAATCGGCATGGATGCCGATTGAGCTGCACTGGGCCATGGATGGCCCATTTGCAGCGACCCCCGAATCAGTGTCAGGACGAAGGAACCCCGGCGAAGCCGGGGCCGGAACCGGAGCAAAAGGCTTTGCTTACTTTGGCCTCTCAAAGTAAGTCGCCGAGGGGCGAAAAGGTGACTGGAGCCATGCGCTCGGCTCACTGAATCCATAGTCTGTGCCATTTGTGACGCGGAGCGTCACGGGCGGCATGCCCACGCGGAGCGATGGGCACGATCAGTGTTGAGGCAGACTTGTGTATAACGATGAGCGCAGCCCTGGGGTTCAACGCCTCCCACGGTTCGGTGTTCGCTGCGCAGCTCATGCCGCCGATGCAATCTTGCTGATCTCCCGCTGCCCGCTCGATGACACCTGCAAGGTGCAGGATTCTTCGGTCGTGCGCAGCCAGCCCATCTGAATGAACAGTTGCAGCAGCCCTGCGCCCAGCGCACCCCCCAGGTGCGGGCTGCGTTCGCTCCAGTTGGCGCAGGCGCAAACGGTTTCGCGTTTACGCTGGGCGAGCGCCGGAATATAGATCCCGCGTTCGGCGAATTTGGCGATGCCCTTGCTCGTGACTTCGATGCGCTTTTCCTGCTGCTCTATCCACCCGGCACCCAGCAGACGCTGATAAAGCTCGGCCGCCATTTCGCCACCCAAATGGTCGCAACAGATGCGCGCGCGACGCAATGGCAAGGGAGGCATGGGCTGAGCCACACTTCGGCTGATCTGGTCGGCACTGACCAGCGATGCACTGGCCAGCGCCTCGACCGCCGCACCAACCTCGGGCGCCGCCAGGCGAAAAAAGCGCTTGCGACCCCGCGCCTCCTGCTTCAACAGACCGCCGCTGGCCAGACGCGCCAGATGCGCGCCAGCCGAAGAGGTCGAGAGACCCGCCAACAGTGCCAGCTCATCGGCGGGGCGAGCAGTACCATCCATCAAGGCCCAAATCATTGCGCTGCGCTTGGGGTCGGCCAGCAATGTCGCAATCTGGCTGATGCAAGGTGCATATTCCATGTGTTCACTCCCTGTTGAAACATTCATCTAGTGCGATGACATATTGACAGCAATCACGCCTCAGTAAAGTTGAACGCGCATCCAACTTGAAATGACAAGTATAAACTCTGCACCCCATAAGCCGATTGACTAAAACACTTGTAGTCCCGGCCGCAGTCATGTGCGGGAGAGTTACACTCGACCCTGCCTGCACGATTGCGGGCCTCACACAAAGCCGCACGCTGCCGAAAGACCGCCATATACAAGGGCTTCAGGCATACAGCGAGATCAGGCGAATTTTATGCGAGCAAAGATCCAGACGAAAAAGCGGCAGATGGGGGCGATAGGCATCGAATTGAAAAACGCAGAAAGCAAAAAAACTTTGCATAGTTGGACTGCATTTAAACATTATATTTTCCGAAACTTCCGTAGGCTTATTCTTCTACCTTTGTAGCCCTGTAAACTCTGAACAGTTCTTATTGGCTTACAGCATGTTGCCTGCACCGCGTACGAAGCATTTCCAGAAGCAGATTGACCGGTTTGCTCAGTTGCGCGCGATGCGCGCACAACAGATTCAAGGGTGCGAGTTCGCCCAATAAATGCGGCATGACTACCTGCAGGCGCCCGGCCCTGACGTCGGCGGCGACATCCAGCCAGGACTTGTACGCAACACCCTCCCCGGCCACCGCCCAGCGACGCACCACATCGGCGTCGTCGCTGAACCGATTGCCCTTCACCGTCAGACTTATTTCCCGCTTGCCGTCCTCGAAGGTCCATCGGTCATGAACCCGATCGCCAAGCATGTACAGCAGGCAGTTGTGCTGGGCCAGTTGTTCGATGTGTTGCGGCTGGCCATGACGCTTCAAGTAATCGGGAGCCGCGCACAGAACACGTCGATTACCCGGCAGCACCGGCAACGCAACCAGTGTCGAATCTTCCGGCTCGCCGTAACGCAGGGCGACGTCCACGGGCTGGCGGAACAAATCGGCAATGCGATCTCCCAGCAGCAGCCGTACGGTGAGCTGCGGGTGTTGCTGCTGAAATGCATCCAGCCAGGGCAACAGCACGTTACGCCCGAGGTCTGAAGGCGCCGAGAGCTGCAAAACGCCTTCACAGCGATCCTGACTACTGGCCAGCAAACGCTGCCCTTCCTCAAGGCTGCCCAGCGCAGCACGGGCATATTCGAGGAAGCCCTCACCTTCTGCCGTGAGGCGCAGACTGCGGGTCGAGCGCGCCAGCAAGCGCGCGCCCACCTGATGCTCGACGCGTTTGAGCGCCGCACTGGCAACGGCCGCCGACATGTCCATGACCCGAGCAGCCGCAGACAGACTGCCCAGGTCAGCGGCCCGAACGAATAATTGCAAGTCATCAAAACGCAGCATCCGAACGCCTTATTATCAAAAATATATTGAAAGAGCCTGCCGTTCTAGCGGGTTTTATCTTTCCGGGAAATAGCCAATGATCCATTCATCACTTTCTCAACCGAGGACCCGTCATGAAAGCTGTCGCTTATTACCAGTCGCTGCCTGTCAGCAACCCTGATTCCCTGCAGAACATCGAACTGCCCGAGCCGGTTGCCGGTGCGCGAGACCTGCTGGTCGAGGTCAAGGCAATCTCCGTCAATCCGGTGGACACCAAGATCCGCCAGAACGTCTCGCCCGAGAACGGCGACGCCAAAGTGCTGGGCTGGGACGTCGCCGGTGTGGTCAAGGCCGTCGGAAGCGATGTCACGCTGTTCCAGCCGGGCGACAAGGTTTACTACGCAGGTTCGTTGATCCGTCCAGGCGCCAACAGCGAGCTGCACGTGGTGGATGAGCGCATTGTAGGCCACATGCCAAAATCGCTGAGCTTTGCTCACGCCGCAGCCCTGCCGCTCACGGCCATCACTGCGTGGGAACTGCTGTTCGAGCGCCTGCAAATCGTGCAGGGCAAAGGGGAAAGCGGGCAGAGTCTGCTGATCGTCGGCGCAGCGGGTGGTGTGGGCTCGATCCTGACCCAACTGGCGCGGCAGTTGACCGCGCTGAAAGTCATCGGCACCGCGTCACGCGCCGAGACCGAAAGCTGGGTGCGTGAACTGGGTGCCCATGAGGTGCTGGATCACAGCAAGCCGCTGAGCGAAGAGCTCAAGCGCGTCGGCATCCAGGCTGTCACTCACGTCGCCAGCCTGACCCAGACCGAACAGCACCTTGATCAACTGGTCGAAGCGCTCAAGCCTCAGGGCAAGCTGGGCCTGATCGACGACCCCAAGTCGCTGGATGTCTCCAAGCTCAAGCGCAAGAGCCTGTCACTGCACTGGGAGTTCATGTACACCCGTTCGATGTTCGAGACCGACGACATCATCGAGCAGCACAACCTGCTCAATCGCGTGGCGGAACTGGTGGATGCCGGGACGTTGAAGACCACGTTCGGCGAACACTTCGGCACCATCAATGCTGAAAACCTGCGTCGCGCCCACGAACTGCTGGAAAGCGGCAAGGCCAAGGGCAAGATCGTACTGGAAGGGTTCTGAAGCAACAGCGTTCGGCGTTATGTCAGTCATCGCGACAGACACAACGCCTTACTTGATCAGGCTGACGCGACCTGCGCGTCACGCTTGGCCTGCAAGCGACGCGTGTACACCGAAGCGCCGACCGACAGGACGCCGCACAGGCTGATGACCAGCGCCATCGGCGTCGAAGTGCCGTCATGCAGCACCCCCACCAGACTCGCGGCAGCCGCCGCCACACTGAACTGCAGACAACCCAGCAGGGCCGATGCGCTGCCCGCCCGCGCCCACTGGCCGTTCATGGCACAGGCCGAAGCATTGGGAATGATGCAGCCCAGACTCGCGACACAGATGAACAACGGTACCAGCAGCGGCCAGAGCGCCTCGGTGCGCAACCCGGTAATACCGAGCAGCACAAGACCTGCCGCCAGATAGATCCATACCGTGCGTGTCAGCAGAAACGCCGGGCCGGTCTTGCGCAAAATGCGTGCGTTGATCTGTGCAACCGCAATAAATCCCGCCGCGTTCATCCCGAACAGCCAGCCGTAGTGCTCGGCCGGAACTCCGTACAGCTTGATGAACACGAACGGCGAACCGGCCACATAGGCGAACATGCCCGCCATGGCGATACCGCCCGTGAGCGCATGGCCAATGAAGACCCGGTCGGTCAGCAGCCGTCCGTATTGACGCAAGGCGCCACGCAGCGGCTGGCGGGGCGTGGTGGCAGGCATGCTTTCCGGTAGACCCAGCGCAACGGCCGTCAGGCACAACGCACTGAAGAGCGTCAGGCTGATGAAGATCGACTGCCAGCCAAAGGCATTGACCAGTATCCCGCCGAGCATCGGCGCCAGAATCGGTGCCAGGCCCATGACCAGCATCAACTGCGAAAACACCTTGGCCGATTCGACGGCATTGCATTTGTCGCTGACGATCGCCCGGGACAACACCATCCCCGCGCAGCCGCCCAGTGCCTGCACGAAGCGGGCAGCAATCAGCCATTCAAGGCTTGGCGCGAAGGCACAGGCCACCGAGGCCAGCGTGAACAGGCTGACGCCCACCAGCATGGGAATGCGCCGCCCGAAACGGTCGGCCACCGGCCCGTAGGCCAACTGGCCCAGCGACAGGCCAAGGAAATACGCTGCCAGGGTCAGCTGAACATGTTTTTCATCAGTGGCGAAGTACGACGCCATGGCCGGGAAGCCAGGCAGATAGAAGTCGATGGCCAACGGGCCAAAAGCGCTCAGTGCGCCAAGTATCAGGATTGTGCGTAAATTCATCGGGCTTCCATAGCGATGCAGAGCAGCCCGTCAGTTTAACCGGCTTACCCTGCAGAGGACGGAATGCGAGGAAATTAATTCAAGATTTTTCTGCCCAGTACAGCTGACATCAGGTGGATCGAGCAAACCGTGTTACTGCGTCTTCCACATCGCGCTGTCGCGCAGCAAACACGGACCGTGGGAGGCGGCTGCCAGCGATCTGCCGAGAACCGGCGGCAGAACGGAAACACGCGGTGCGTCAGATGCAATCCGGGGACGCTGCGCAGCCCATCGCTGCCGTCGTAACCTGCGAGAACTCCCACGCCCTCCGGGCAGAAAGCAGATGTATGTAAATTCCAGTAACCAGGGTCAAGCCAGTTGCGCCTGATAACCCTCTTCACCCATCAGCCTGATGATGTGTTCGGCACTCAACGTGCTCTCTACCTTGACCTCTTTGCTGGCCAGTTCGACCTGTACTTCGGCGGCTGGGTCTTCATGCTTGATGGCCTGGGTGACAGCTCGTACACAGTGCCCGCAGGTCATGCCCTGAACAGTGAACAATTGCATGTGATGCTCCTCTGAGAGTGAATGACAGGCATCTTCAACCTTGTCATCGTGGCAAGGTCAAGTTTTTGTATTGTCTGCCGGGCTGGCGTTCGGCGTTGTCGTGAGCCAAGCTCCATCATCGACGTTTCCATCAGGAGTATCAGCAATGCGCTGGTCAGCAGTCAGCCTCTTCAGCATTCTCGGTCTGGTCGCCGTCGCACCCGCCGTTCAGGCCGCCCAGGATTACGGCATCCTGATCATCTCGCGGGAGCGTCTGGAAGTGGCGACCTCCTGTGAGATCGGTATCTACATTCAGGATCAACTGGCCGGGCGACTGTTCCAGGAAGATTCGGTGTCGTTCAACCTGCCGGCCGGCCCGGTGTCTGTGCGCCTGCGTACGCTGCCCGGCAAGATCGTGGGCTGTGAACCGGGACTGGAAGCGCCGACCAATACCACTATCCAGATGCACGCCGGGGACATCCTCAAGTACCGCATCGCGACCAGCCTCAAAGGCATGTACCTCAAGAAAGCCGACCTCAACTATTGATTCGCGCTTGACCTTGCCCATGTGGCAAGGTTGATCCTTGCAGGCACACAGCCTCAGGGAGTGAAAGAGATGCAAGACACCCTCACCTTCGACCTGCCCATCAGCGGCATGACCTGCGCCAGTTGCGCAGGTCGGGTCGAGCGTGCCCTGGCCAAGGTGCCAGGAGTCAATAGCGTGACGGTCAACCTGGCCAACGAACGCGCCCACGTGCAGGTCCAGCCTCAGACCGATCCACAGACCCTCATCAACGCAGTCAGCCACGCCGGCTACAGCGCGACTCTGTTGCAGGACGAGCGCGTCGAAGCCGACCGCAAGGCTGACACGCTGCATCGCGAACGCTGGGCGTTGCTGCTGGCGATTCTGCTCGCAGTGCCATTGGTCGTGCCAATGCTGCTGTCGCCGCTGGGCGTGCACTGGATGCTGCCCGCCTGGGCGCAGGCCGCGCTGGCCACACCGGTGCAGTTCATTCTCGGTGCGCGCTTTTACGTGGCCGCCTGGAAAGCCGTCAGGTCGGGCGCAGGCAACATGGATTTGCTGGTCGCCATTGGCACCAGCGCCGGTTATGGCCTGAGCCTCTATCAATGGCTGACCGCTGCGCCGGGCACCGCGCCGCACCTGTATTTCGAAGCCTCGGCCGTGGTCATCGCGCTGGTGCTGCTCGGCAAGTACCTGGAGAGCCGCGCCAAGCGCCAGACCGCCAGCGCAATTCGCGCCCTTGAAGCTCTACGACCGGACCGGGCCTTGCGGGTAGTGGACGGCATTGAGCAGGAGGTAGCCATCAGCGAACTGCAGCTAGAGGATCGGGTGCTGGTCAAACCGGGAGAGCGTTTCCCGGTGGATGGCGATGTCATCGAAGGCCACAGCCACGCTGACGAAGCCCTGATCACTGGCGAAAGCCTGCCAGTGGCCAAAGAACCCGGCGACCGGGTTACCGGCGGGGCCATCAATGGCGAAGGTCGGTTGCTGGTCAGGACCACGGCGCTGGGCTCGGAAACGGTTCTGGCGCGCATCATTCGTCTGGTCGAAGACGCCCAGACCGGCAAGGCACCGATTCAGCGGCTGGTCGACCGGGTCAGCCAGGTATTCGTACCCGTCGTATTGCTGATCGCCTTTATCACCCTCGCGGGCTGGCTGTTGGCGGGCGCTTCGCTGGAAGTGGCGCTGATCAATGCGGTCACCGTGCTGGTGATCGCCTGCCCCTGTGCGCTGGGTCTGGCCACACCGACCGCGATCATGGCGGGCACCGGTGTCGCGGCGCGCCACGGCATTCTGATCAAGGACGCCGAGGCGCTGGAGCGTGCCCACGAGGTCACGGCCGTGGTCTTCGACAAGACCGGTACGCTGACCTCCGGTACGCCCCGGATCACCAACATGATTGCGCTGGAAGGCAATGAGGAACAGTTGCTGCAACGAGCGGGTGCCTTGCAGCGTGGCAGTGAGCATCCCTTGGCCAAGGCGGTACTGGATGTCTGTCACGAATGGCAGTTGAAGCTGGACGAGATCGAGAACAGTCATGCGCTGAGCGGACGAGGCATCGCCGGCACGGTTCAAGGTCACGAACTGGTGCTGGGCAATCGGCGTCTGCTGGAAGAAAGCGGCCTGCCAATGGGCGATCTGGCGGAATCGGCGCGCATCTGGGAGGCTGAAGGGCGGACGTTGTCCTGGCTGATCGAACGGGCGCCCGATCCGCACGTCATCGGCCTGTTTGCATTCGGGGACTCGCTCAAGCCGGGCACGGACGAGGCCGTGCGTGAGCTCAATGCACGCGGCATCACCAGCCACCTGCTGACGGGCGACAATCGCGGCAGCGCCCAGGCGGTCGCCAAAGCGCTGGGCATTCACGACGTGCACGCTGAAGTCCTGCCTGCCGACAAATCGGCAACCGTCATGCAGTTGAAAAGCCATAACGTGGTGGCGATGGTCGGTGACGGCATCAACGATGCGCCCGCGCTGGCTGCCGCCGACATCGGCATTGCGATGGGCAGCGGCACCGACGTCGCCATGCAGGCCGCCGGTATCACGTTGATGCGCGGCGACCCGCGCCTTGTGCCTGCTGCGCTGGACATCAGCCGCCGCACCTACGCCAAGATCCGTCAGAACCTGTTCTGGGCCTTTGTCTACAACCTGATCGGTATTCCCCTGGCAGCGTTCGGCTAT
The DNA here is from genome assembly GCF_900184295.1 of Pseudomonas viridiflava. Taxonomy (NCBI): domain Bacteria; kingdom Pseudomonadati; phylum Pseudomonadota; class Gammaproteobacteria; order Pseudomonadales; family Pseudomonadaceae; genus Pseudomonas; species Pseudomonas viridiflava. The sequence goes on along the minus strand of NZ_LT855380.1, from coordinate 864,224 downwards.
CTCAACCCGGTGCTCGCCGGGGCGGCCATGGCGTTGTCCAGCGTGAGCGTGGTGAGCAATGCCCTGCTGCTCAAGACCTGGAAACCCAAAGACCCGGGAGACACGCAATGAACATCGGCCAAGCGGCAAGCAAAAGCGGCCTCAGCGCCAAGATGATCCGTTATTACGAATCCATCGGCCTGCTGCAGGCGGCGCATCGCAGCGACAGCGGCTATCGGATTTACAGCCCGGAAGACCTGCACACCCTGGCCTTCATCAAGCGCTCGCGGGATCTGGGGTTTTCACTGGAAGAAGTCGGCAAGCTGCTGACCCTGTGGCAGGACCGCCAGCGCGCCAGCGCCGACGTCAAAGCCCTTGCCCGCCAGCACATCGTCGAGCTGAACCGCAAGATCGACGAACTGGCCGGACTGCGCGACACGCTTCAGGATCTGGTGGAACACTGCCAGGGCAACGACCGCCCCGACTGCCCGATCCTCAAGGACCTGGCGTCGGGCGGGTGTTGTTCATGAGGTGACGCGGAGCGTCACGGGCTGCATGCCCACGATGGGCACGATCGGCGTCGGGTGATGATCGTTCCTACGCTCTGCGTGGGAATGCCGCCCAGGACGTTCCGCGTCAGCCTTGAGGCTGACGCGGAGCGCTCTGTCACTGCAACCAGGGCGGTGGCGGTTCTTCGGCGGATTTGCTCGGTGGAGCATCGTCGGCAGCGCGGGCGGCCTGGCGACGGGCTTCGTCCAGACGGGCGGCTTCGATTTCGCGCAGTACGCCGCCCACATCGGCTTCGTCCTCCGGCTCGTCGAATTCACCGGTCAACACGGTCGCAGGCGACAACGTACCGGCCTCGTAATACGACCACATCTCCTTGGCGTACTTGGTGTTTCTGAGTTCCGGCGCAAAGCGACCGAAATACAGCGCCATGTTGCCCACATCACGTTCGAGCATGCTGAACGCATGGTTGTTGCCCGCCGCATCCACCGCCTGCGGCAGGTCGATGATGACCGGACCGCTGGGCGCCAGCAGCACGTTGAACTCGGACAGGTCACCGTGCACCAGACCGGCACATAGCATCAGCACGATCTGCTCGATGAGGAACGCGTGATATTCACGCGCCTGATCCGGCTCCAGCACCACATCATTCAGACGCGGCGCGGCATCGCCGTACTCGTCGGCCACCAGCTCCATGAGCAGCACGCCTTCGAGGAAGTCATACGGCTTGGGCACTCGCACGCCCGCACTGGCCAGACGGAACAGCGCGGCCACTTCGGCGTTCTGCCACGCGTCTTCGGTTTCTTTACGGCCGAACTTCGAACCCTTGGCCATCGCCCGGGCCTGTCGGCTGTTGCGTACCTTGCGGCCTTCCTGATATTCGGCCGCCTGACGGAAACTGCGTTTGTTCGCCTCCTTGTAAACCTTGGCACACCGCAGCTCTTTGCCGCAGCGCACCACATAAACAGCTGCCTCTTTACCACTCATGAGTGGGCGCAGCACCTCGTCGACCAGACCGTCTTCGATCAGGGGTTCAATGCGTTTAGGAGTTTTCATCAGCTTTTATTGTGGGTCCTTTGTGGCCAGATACGCGATTGTTGCCGTTATACGGCAATCCTCCGCCAGCGAGTAGAGGGAAAGTCTTTTGAATTGCGCGGATTATTGCCGAAAATTCACGCAATGCCCCGGTTTCAAGCACCTTTCATGCCGCATGGCCCTGCAAAGATAATACGCAGCAAAACGTGTAATGCCTGAAAATGGCTGGGCTATTTGAAGAGTTCGCCAGGCGTGTGACCGAACAACCCCTTGAAAGCGGCAATGAATGCGGAGGTCGAATCGTAGCCACAGGCCAGTGCAGCGCTGGTCACGCTGCTGCCCCCTTCCAGCGCATTCAGGGATGACAACAGCCGCGCCCGCTGACGCCAGCCCCGAAAACTCAGACCCGTTTCACGCTGAAACAGGCGCATCAGGGTTTTCTCCGAGGTGCCCAGGCGTGCAGCCCAGTCGTGAAGGGAAATCACCTGATCTGGCGCTTCGATCAGCTCGTTGCACAACCCCAGCAGGCGAGCGTGGCGAGGCAGTGGCAAAGAGAAGCCGACCTCCGGCAGATCCGACAACTGGTCGAGCAGCACCTGGACCAGACGCGACTCAGGGCTGTCGTGTTCGGGATAGGTCGCAGGCAACAGGCAGAAGCGCTTGATCAGCTCACGCGCCAGCGGCGTGACCTCCAGCACGCGACACCGCTCGGGTGCCCAGCACGAGTCTTCACGGCGGATATACAGGCTGCGCATTTCGGCACGCATAGAGGTGACCACCTCATGCTCCAGACCTGCCGGAATCCACACACCCCACTGCGGCGGTGCGAAGAAGCTGCCCTCGGCGGTATGCACGCCCAGAACGCCACTGATGGCGTAGGAAAACTGCACCCACTCGTGCTGGTGCGCCGGTGTCCAGGAGCCCGCCCCCAGGCTTTCGGCACGCGCATAAACAGGGCGCGGCAGATCATCCAGCGCCGGTATCTGTCGCTGCCCCTCAAGCGGGCGGCGATCAATCTGTCCGTTGGAAGGCATGTTATGACCTTATGTCGTAAGACGGCTGTTGACCGACAGAGTAGCCTGCGCACATTCCCGTTTACAAAAGTTACCCGAGCGTTCCATGCAATCACTCAAACACTTCAAGCGTGTCGCCACCGACTGGTTCCTCTGGGGCATGGTGCTCGCGACAGTGCTGGCGTACTTCTTCCCACGGTTTGGCGCGACCGGCGGCAGCATGCATGCCGAATACGTCATCAACATCGGCGTCTTCGTGGTGTTCTTCCTGCACGGGGTCAACCTGTCCAGCGAGCAGATCAAAAAGGGCCTGAGCAACTGGCGACTGCACGTGATGATTCAGGCGTTTACCTTCGTGGTATTCCCGCTCATCTGGCTGGCCTGCGACAAGCTGCTGGGCTCGCATGTCCCGGCACTGTTGATGCTGGGTTTCTTCTACCTGTGCGCCCTGCCCTCGACCATTTCTTCGTCCGTGGCCCTGACCGGCAGCGCGGGCGGTAACGTACCGGCAGCCATTCTCAACGCCAGCATGTCCAGCGTGCTGGGGATTTTCATCACGCCATGGCTGGTCAGTCTGGTAATCGGCAGCGGTACGGGCGGGATCGATCTGAGTGACACGCTGTTGAAACTGAGCGCCCTGCTGTTGCTGCCACTGGTGCTGGGCCAGTTGCTGCGGCCGTTGCTGGGCAAATTCTTTGCGCGTCACAAGAAGTACACCAACATCATCGACAAGCTGGTGATTCTGCTGCTGGTCTACGCCGCCTTCTGCAATTCGATGATTTCCGGGATGTGGCAGAGCCAGGGCAACAGCGTAATCCTGACCGCCTTTATCGGCACCGCCGTGCTGCTCGCAGTCATCCTGCTGATGACCACCCGCGCTGCACGCCTGCTGAAGTTCGATCACGCAGACAAGGTCGCGGCGGTGTTCTGCGCGACCAAAAAGTCGCTGGCCGCCGGTGCGCCGATGGCCGCGTTGATTTTCGGCAGCAATCCCGGGCTGGGCCTGATTCTGTTGCCGATCATGATCTACCACCCGATGCAGCTGATCGTCTGTTCGGTCATCGCCGAAAACTACGCCAACCGTCATCGCCAGCAATTGTCGGAAGCGGCGCTGGAGGAAGCGCGAACCGCCTGAGGAAGCGCTACATCAGCGCGTCGTCGTCGAGGGTCACGCGCGCGTAAAACACAATCGCGACAGTCGGGATCAGCGCGGAATAACCCGGCTTGAGTGCCGTGCTGAAGCGCGTAAACACCCGTTGAACCGGCGCCTGACGAATCGCCGCGAGCAACCCTTTCAACGAACCGGGCTGACGCTCGGCCGGTTCAAGGGTGGCAACTGCGCGGCTCGCCGACTCAGTGGGCAGTTCTTTATTGCTCGCAGGCTTGAAGATTGACCCTACCGTAAGACGCTCGGCCAGGGTATCGACATGCCGGGCATACACGTCCCACGGCATGGCCTTGACACTGGCGATCGGCATTTCAGCCAGCGGGTGCGCTTTGGTGAAGGCATGCCGGAAGAAAGTCCTGAGCAACAACTCTTCGACTTCGACCACGGTGGCGCACTGATGTAACGCCTCACCCAGATCGTATTGCCGGGCCAACATGCCGAGCACGCGGGTGTACGAGATGCCGTGACGGCGCGCCGCATTGACCACGCAGTGCCCGGCGACCAGCTGAAATTCGCGGACGAAGGCGTAGGTGCGGTCTTCGTCCGAGTCCTTGAGGTGCGTCCAGCGACTGGTGCGCAGGTGCCTGATCGCCGCGTCCAGCAGATAATCCGGCGAACGGGCCAGCACGCTGTGCAGGTAGATGTCCTGCAGGACCGGGTCCTGATTCGTCAGTTGCAACGCGACGTCGTCCAGATCCATGCCTTCGCAGCCGCTGAAACAGGTGGCGATCAGCACCTCCTGCAGACGGTTCCAATAGTGATGGTGGCGATAGCCCTGCATATAGACGTTTTCAAAGTGCTCGACCGGCCCGCGCCCCAGGCTCTTCTCGCCCAGATTGAGCAGCAGCACATGGTCTTCGCTAGACCAGGCGTTGATCAGCCGCCCGGAGACACGTCGTTTAAGTACCCTGGCGTCGTCCGCCGAGACACGCACCGCCGCCGCCATGAGCAGCACATCGCCGATCACCAAGCCATGCTCGGGTGGCCGGTCCAGCCCCTTGAGCGCACTGATCAGCAGCCGTCCACCCAGCGAATGGCCGATCAGGTTGACCCGTGTCACCTCTGGATGCTGTTCGAACAGGTAACGGTCCAGTTGCGCCAGCAGCACCTTGCCCATGGCTTCGGCGCGGGAGCGGATGCGTGAAAAGTGATACGCGCGATCCCCCGCCAGCGCAGCGGCACCGGCCAGCGGATGCACGCGGGCGGCAGCCACCAGAAGGCCACGAGAGCGATTGTCCATTTGTGTGAAATGGCTCGACGGCCAGAACGCCAGAATATTCACACGCTGACGCAGCGCCGCCGGAATGCTGTTGGCCAGCAGGCGTCGGTCGTTGAGATCATGCCCCGACGAATAGCCATGGATGAAGATATTGGCAACGCTGCCAGAAGGTCTGGGCAGCGTCAGAAACTTGAAATGATTGTCCACGTTGTCCTGTTTCGCCTGACCGTGGCGCTCCCGTTCAATTTCTGACAATGAATCGCTTGGCGATCAGCATGATCAGCCGCAGGCAGAACGCCACACCGGTCAGCGAGATGACGACCTTGGCGACCAGAATGAAATAGCTTTCGACGTCTTCGGAAATCAGACCGATCAACAGCCCCATGCCGCCAATCAAGAGACCGATCAGCACCAGCCCGATGTAAGGACGCAGCCAGCGGGATCTGGAACCCTTGTCGAACAGGTAAAGCAAGGCACCCACCAGGATCAGGAGTACCGCCACGCCAATAATGAGTCCCATCCGTCACCCGTCCGCGCTGCAAAACCGTACGGGACCTGTCAGCCCCGCAGTCGTCGATTATGCCGACGACCCCGGTCTATTGCCATCGGCGTGACGATAGGTCTCTAGCGCTCCAGAATCGCCGTCACGCCCTGCCCGCCCGCTGCGCAGATAGAGATCAGTCCGCGCCCGCTGCCTGCGGCGTCCAGCAGTTTGGCCAGATTGGCGACAATACGCCCGCCGGTCGCCGCGAAGGGGTGACCCGCAGCCAGCGAGCTGCCCTTGACGTTCATCCGGCTGCGATCAATGGAGCCCAGCGGCGCATCCAGTCCCAGGCGCGTTTTGCAGTAATCGGCGTCCTCCCAGGCTTTGAGCGTGCACAGCACCTGAGCGGCAAAGGCTTCGTGGATCTCGTAGTAATCGAAGTCCTGAAGCGTCAGACCGTTGCGTGCCAGCAGGCGCGGCACGGCGTAGACCGGCGCCATCAGCAGGCCTTCCTCGCCTCTGACGAAATCCACGGCTGCCGCTTCTCCATCACGCCAGTAAGCCAGTACCGGCAGGCCGCGCTCCCTGGCCCATTCTTCGCTGGCCAGCAGCACCACCGAGGCGCCGTCGGTCAGTGGCGTGGAGTTGCCCGCTGTCAGGGTGCCTTTGGCGCTGCGCTCGAAGGCTGACTTGAGGCTCGCGAGTTTCTCCAGCGTCAGGTCGGGGCGCAGGTTGTTGTCGCGATTGAGCCCCAGGTACGGCGTCATCAAGTCGTCCTGCCAGCCCTCAGCGTAGGCCGCAGCCATCTTCTGATGGCTTTCCAGCGCCAACTGATCCTGAGGCGCACGCTCGATGCCCCAGTGCTGCGCCATCAGTTCGCAGTGCTGGCCCATCGACAGACCGGTACGCGGCTCGCCATTGCGCGGCAGCTCCGGCTTGAGATTGTGCGGACGCAACTGCATCAGTGCCTTGAGCTTGTCGCCTGTGCTCTTGCTGCGATTGACCTGCAACAGAATGCTGCGCAGGTCCTCGTTGACCCCGATCGGTGCATCGGACGTGGTGTCCACGCCACCCGCGATGCCGCATTCGATCTGCCCCAGGGCGATCTTGTTGGCCACCAGCAACGCCGCTTCGAGCCCCGTGCCGCAGGCCTGTTGAATATCATAGGCCGGGGTTTGCGCCGACAGCCGCGAGCCCAGCACGCATTCGCGGGTCAGGTTGAAGTCGCGGGAATGCTTGAGCACCGCACCGGCCACCACTTCGCCCATGCGCAGCCCGTGCAGATTGAAGCGTTCGATCAGGCCCTCCAGCGCTGCGGTGAGCATGTCCTGATTGCTGGCCGTGACATACGGGCCGTTGGAGCGGGCGAACGGAATGCGATTGCCACCGACGATGGCGACCCGGCGAGTCTGCGTCATGGAAAACTTCCTTTCTTCAAACGGATGGATGAACAGCGTAGATGAGCAAGAACAAACTTCGTTCGACTGTGGTCCATTCCTTTGAACCCCGACCCGAGGAGAGTGTTCCATGCCGTCAGATCGCTATATCGATTTCGCCAACTCCGACGTAGGCCGTCGCCTGGTGAAAGCCGTCGGTCTGCCGACTCCGACACGCCTGGAGCGTTGGCAGGCCGGACGCCTTCGGCCAATCGAAGGCACACTGCTGATCAGCGCAGGCCCGCTGGCCGATCAGGTTCGGGGGTTTGCCCATCGTCTGACCGACTCGCTGTACAGCTTTGGCAGCGACATGCCGGGCGCAACCGCCTGGGTCTCCAACCAGGGGCCTAAGCTCAAGGCCGTGGTGTTTGATGCCAGTACGCTGCTAAGGACCGATCAGCTCAGACAGTTGCGCGATTTCTTCCAACCGCTGCTGCGTTGCCTGGACACCTGCGCTCATGTGGTGATCCTCACCCGGTCCCCGCAAGCGCTTGAAGATCCACTGGCGGCCAGCACCCAACAGGCGATAGAAGGCTTCAGCCGCTCATTGGGTAAGGAGCTGCGCAACGGTTCTACTGTAAAACTACTGCAGGTGGATGAAGGCGCCGAGGATCAACTCGAAGGCGCGCTGCGTTTCTTTCTGACGCCCAAGAGCGCGTTCATCTCTGGCCAGTTTTTGCACCTGACACCTTGCACCTCGCAAGTGCAGGACTGGAGCCGTCCGCTGGCTGGGCGCAAGGCACTGGTGACCGGTGCTGCACGGGGCATTGGCGCATCAATCGCCGAAACCCTGACCCGTGACGGCGCTCAGGTCATCCTGCTGGATGTGCCGCAGTCCCGCTCGGATCTGGAAGCCCTGGCCTCACGCCTCGGTGGGCAGGCACTTGCGCTGGACATCTGCGCTGCGGATGCGCCTGGGCAGTTGCTGGAACACCTTCAGGGCGGCATCGACATTCTGGTGCACAACGCTGGCATCACCCGTGACAAGACCCTGGCCAACATGCCTGAAGACTTCTGGGACTCGGTGCTGGCCGTCAACCTCAATGCGCCGCAGGTGCTGACACAGACCTTGCTGGACCACGGCGCGCTCAACGACGACGCGCGGGTGATCCTCATGGCCTCGATCAACGGCATCGCCGGTACTCGCGGACAGACCAACTACACCACCAGCAAGGCCGGTCTGATTGGCTACGCCCGCGCGATGGCACCCGGACTCAAGGCACGCGGCATCAGCATCAATGCCGTTGCACCGGGCTTCATCGAAACCCGAATGACCGCCCAGATGCCCTTCACCCTGCGTGAAGCCGGGCGACGCATGAGTTCACTCGGTCAGGGCGGTCTGCCACAAGACGTCGCCGAAGCCGTGGCCTGGTTCAGCCAGCCGGGCAGCGGCTCGGTCAGCGGCCAGGTATTGCGCGTCTGTGGTCAAAACGTCATCGGGGCGTAATACCCCACATTGAGTTCAAGGAGAAGGATGATGACTGCTCACTGGCTCTATCTGAATGCGCTGCAGCCGCTGCCGAATCTGTTCTTTCAGGCAGCACTGCGCCGCAAGGTCACGGGCACGCAACTGCCCGACCTGGGCTTGCGCAGCTGGGTCTCGGTGGACGCCGACAAGCTTGAGGCCTATCGCAAGGTCTGCGGGTTTCAGGAAAGCAGTCTGCTGCCACCGACTTATCCCCATGTGCTGACCTTTCCTTTGCAGATGCAGTTAATGACCTCCAAGGACTTTCCGTTCCCCTTGATGGGGCTTGTTCACATCGCCAACCGGATCAGCATTCATCGGCCGCTCGGCGGCATCAGCCAGCTGTACGTCAGCGTGCAGGCTACTGACCTGCGTCCGCACCGCAAAGGCGTGACCTTCACGCTGGTGACGCATATCGAAGACAGCGTCGGTCTGCTCTGGGAAGAAGACAGCACCATGTTGTGCACAGGGGTCAGGCTGGACGGCGAGATGGACGAACACATCGAACCGGCCTGTCTGCCAGTGATCGAGCACGCGAGCTGGCAGGCCTCTTCGCACATTGGACGCGACTATGCGCGGGTGTCCGGCGACTACAACCCGATTCACCTGAGCGCACCGAGCGCCAAACTGTTCGGCTTCCCACGCGCCATCGCCCACGGTATGTGGCTCAAGGCACGCGCGCTAGCCGCGCTGGATGATCATTTGCCTGCGTCCAACGTGGACATCACCGTGCAGTTCCAGAAGCCCGTGCGCCTGCCCGGCGACGTGAAACTGTTCGCCAGCGCGGCAGGGTCTCATGGGCAGCTACGCCTGGAAGGTCAGCCGGACCTGGTTCACATGGTCGGCAGTTGGCAGCCTGCCGTGGAGTGAACAGGCTTCCTGCTGTCCAGGATCAAACTGTGGGAGGCCCCACCACGTCTTCGACGTAGCGCTGTCGCGCAGCAAACACCGGACCGTAGGAGCGCGCTTGGTCTGGGCGGCAATCCGACGATAGGTTCTTACAGGCAGAAAATCAGTGACTGACATGACGCAATCGCGGGCAAGCGCGCTCCTACAAAAAATCGCGTTCCTTCAGTGGTTTACAGGTTGTTTGATAAGAGGTGGCTTGCCGGCGATGAGCGATGACGCGATGTTCCTGAAATACCGCGTCTAGTCTTTCGCGGGCAAGCCCCCTCCCACAGATAGCGTTCCTTCAGTCTATTCCTCACGCAGGCTGAACAAACCCAAAAGCCTACTTGCCTGTCAGCCGGTTCCGCCTGAAGCTATGCGCCTTCAGGAGAGCATGATGAACCTCGACGAATTGACCCAGCGGCTGCACCGCATCCGCGACCAGAACGACTGGAAACAATTTCACAGCCCCAAGAACCTGGCCATGGCCGCGAGCGTGGAAATGTCGGAGCTGGTGGAAATCTTCCAGTGGCTGCGCGAAGACCAGTCCCGCGAGCTGTCGCCTGAGCAACTGGCTCATGCCGGACAGGAAGTGGGCGACATCGTCCTCTATCTGCTGCTTTTGTGCAGCGAACTGGGGCTGGACATGGACGAAGTGGTGCGCAGCAAGCTGGCTGACAGCGAGCGGAGATTCGCCAAGTGAGCGACCGCCATTTCGATCAACTGGCCACCCGTTTTGCGGAAAAGATCTACGGCGGTGCCAAAGGCGCGATTCGTCTGGCGGTGCTGCAGGCGGACCTGGAAGAAGCGTTACCCGAACGACCACTGCGCGTGCTGGACATCGGCGCTGGCCTGGGTCACATGTCGTTGTGGCTGGCCGAGCGCGGTCATGAGGTGACATTGGCCGAACCGGCCGAACCGATGCTCGAAGGCGCTCGTCAGCGCTTCGCCGAGGCCGGACAGACGGCGACCTTCATCCAGGCACCCTGGCAGGCGCTGCCCGAACTGCTGACCGATACTTACGATCTGGTGATTTGTCACGCTGTGCTGGAGTGGCTGGCCGAGCCGCACACCATCCTGCCGGTGCTGCATCAGCTCACCAAAGCGGATGGCTGGCTGTCGCTGGCGTTCTACAACCGCGATGCGCTGATCTATCGCAACCTGCTCAAGGGTCACTTTCGCAAAATGCGCAAGAATGACATGGCCGGTGAAAAACAGAGCCTCACGCCGCAGCAGCCACTCGACCCGCGGGAACTGGCGACGCAACTTGAAGGACAGTGGCGAGTCGAAACCCAGAGCGGCGTGCGTGTGTTTCACGACTACATGCCGGTCGAGTTTCAGGCCAGGGTTGAGCTGACGGGCCTTTTGGAAATGGAGCTGGCACACCGACGCCATCCGGCGTTTGCAGGTCTGGGTCGTTATCTGCACTGGATTTGCCGCCCGATCTGATCTTTTTGCGGAGAACATCATGAAGCACCGTCTCGCCTTGATCGTTCTGTTTCTGGCAACCAGCGCCTGCCAGAGTAACAATCCGTACGTCGCCAGCTCAATGCCGATCCCACCTGCGCCTCCTCAGGCGGCGCAAACGCTGGACCTGAGCGCCTACCCTGCTCCGACCCGCGATTACGGACGCTATCAAAGCTGGGCGTGGCTCAACGGCCAATTGCCCCCCGGCACGGCCTGGATGGACTCGGCGCAGGTCGCTGAAGCCGTCAGTACCGGTCTGGACCAGCGCGGCCTGCGCCCTGCACGCAACAAACCAGCCGATCTGTATGTCAGCGCGGCAACCCGTCAGGAAACACGCCTGCGACAGGTGCGTGAGGATTACGATCCGTATTACGGCGGCGGCCTGGGTTACGACGGCTACCGGCGCGGTTACGGCCCGGGCTATGGCGGTTACGCCAGCGTGCCGGTGGTGCGCACCTATCAGGAGCGCGTGATGGTGGTACAGATCAATCTGTTCGACGCCCGCACCGGGCAACCGGTCTGGAGCACCAGCGCCGACGCGCGCAGTGGCAATGATCTGTCAGACCGCAGCAAAGCGTTACGTCAGGCCGTGCAACAGGCACTGACCGAATATCCCCCACGGTAACCCCTTTTCGGAGCACTGCCATGTTTCGCCGCCTTGTGTTGTTGTCGTGCCTGCTGCTGATCACTGCGTGTCAGAACAATCAGGTCAATCGTGATTTCGACGCCCAGCGGGACTTCGGCGGCTATCGCAGCTGGAGCTGGAAGGAGCCCGGCGTTCAATATCAGCCGGATGATCCACGCCTCAAAAGCGACCTTACCGAGCAGCGCATCCGCCAGTCCATCAGCGATCAGCTGGATCAGCGCGGCCTGCGCATGGCGCCAGCCGGAGGACAGGCTGACCTGAAGGTCCAGGCCTGGCTGATCGTCGAGAACCGTCAGCAACTGGTCAGCACCAATTATGGTGGCGGCTGGGGCCCGTGGGGCGGCTACGGCTACTGGGGCGCACCGATGAACACCGAAACCCGCAGCGTGGACTACAAGGTGTCGACTCTGCAGATCGACCTGTTCGATGGCAAGGACGGCAAGCTGGTCTGGCGCGGCAGCACCGAGCGCATCCTCAGCGACAACGCAGGCAACCCGACCGACCGCGAAACCGCCGTCCGTGCGACCGTTGCGAAAATTCTGGAGCAGTATCCACCGCGCTGACCGCCTCACCACTGATCGTGCCCATCGCTCCGCGTGGGCATGCATCCCGTGACGCTCCGCGTCACAAATGGCCCAGACTGAGGATTCAGTGAGCCGAGCGCATGACGTGGATAACGCTGGAGCTTGGGCACACTTCTGCGCCACATTCGAGAGCGGACGCGGAGCGTCCTGGGAGGCATTCCCACGCGGAGCGTGAGGAACGATCATCAAATCCGGCTCACCACTGATAGTGCCCATCGCGCGAGAGGAACGATCATCACCCGACGCCGATCGTGCCCATCACGTGAGGAACGATCAGTGTGAGGGCTGGCATCTGTATTTGATCAGCGGATGCCGCCTTGATGTGCATACGCCAGCACACCTTCATCGCGTTGACTACACTCCCTGACAACAGGTGAGTGAGCGACGGCGATGCCGAAGGAGTGCTGATGTCTCCCCTGAATCGTTACGTCGCGACGCGGGATCGGCAGCGCGGTGCAATAGGCCTGATGGCGGCGCTGACGCTGGCGTTGGCGCTGTTGTGCACGCTGATGGTCATCGACAGCGGCAGGCTGTACATGGAGAAACGCTCCCTGCAACGGATCGCCGACGTGGCGGCGCTGGAAGCGGCCGGGCGCAAGGGCAACTGCGCGACGGGCGCGAGCGCTGCCAGTTACGCCACTCAGAGTGCCACGCGCAACGGTTTCACGCCGGGCAGCAATGGCCGCACACTGGTTGCCACGTGCGGCACGTTGTCGGTGAATGCCCAGAGCCGCAGGGTGTTTACCGCCGACGCCACGCAGTCACAGGCCATTCAGGTTGTGGTCAGCCATCCCGTGCCTCGCAGCATCGCAGCGGGCATCGCTGCGCTGTTCGACAGTACGCCCGACTCACCCGACCTCCAGCTCAGCGCCACCGCGGTCGCGGCCAGCGCCTCTCCGCTGGCCTCACTGACCATTCGCAGTGCAGCCATGACAATCGATAGCGCCAAGGCAGCGGTGCTCAACCCGATCGTCGGAGGGCTGCTGGGCGGGACACTGAATCTGGGTGTCGCCAACTGGCAGGGCCTGGTCAACACCGACCTAAGCCTGCTCAATTACCTGAACAGACTCAAGCTCGACCTGAACCTGACCGCCGTCGGTTACACCCAAGTGCTCAACACCACGGTTTCCATCAGTCAGTTGATGCAGAGCGCCATCAATGTGCTGGACCCCAGCGGCACCTTGAACGCCACCGCAACCATCGCGGGCCTGCAGGCCATCAAGGCAGCGGCCGGTGCTACAACGGTTCTGCTCGGAGACTTGCTGGCTGTGCAGGGCAGCGCCGATATCGCAGCGCTGAACACCAGTTTGCGGCTGCTGGATCTGGTGCAGGGTCTGGCGCAACTGGCCAATGACAAGAACGGCATTTCAGCCCCCGTGCAGATCAACATACCGGGCCTGGCCCAGGTCACGACGCGCATTCAGGTCATCGAGCCGCCGCAACTTTCCGCCATCGGCGATCCCGGCAAGATCGACCCGCTCAATCCCAAAACCGGTGCCAATCGTATCTACGTAAGGACAGCGCAGATGCGCGCGCTGGTATCGATCAACCTGCCGGTGCTGGGCACGATCACGTCACTGGCCAACACCGCAGGCTCGGTGGTGGGCAGCCTGACGCCACTGCTCAACAGTGCCCTGAATCTGAATCTGGCAGGCGTGGTGACCTCGGCGACCTGCGCGCTGGGCCTGAACAGTTGCATGGTCTCAGATATCAAGTTTCTGGACAGCGGTACGCCAGCAACCGGCCCAAAAATCGACCTGAGCCTCTCGCTGGCCAGCGCCGACAGCTACATCACCGGCTATACCTGCACCAGCAACACCGTCAAGACCTTGAACGTTCACACCGACGCTACGTTGGTCACCGCCAAACTGGGCCAGATCACAAATGCCTCAGCCTTCCCCGCCAGCACCGACCCTTCCGCCGTCACGGCGATACCGCTGCCGGTGATCGATATCGGTACACAGACCTGCCAGAAGATACTGGGGCTGCTGGGCAACTGCACAGCACGCACGCCCTTCGGCGCCGGCGGCATCGGCCTCAGCTTCGACACGGTCAGCCAGTCTCCGCTGGGCACCGCTGCCGCAATCAACACAACATTCAGCTCGCCGAACCTGCCGGAGATCAACAGCCCGCCCTACTTTCTGACCAATACGACGTCGGTCAAACCCAGCACCGTGCTCAATAGCGTGGTTTCAGGGGTCAAGGTCGATGTCTACAAACCCGCGACGAGCACCACGCTGGGCAACGTGATCACCGGCGCGGCCACTCTGCTGAACAGTCTGACCGGCGCACTGGATGTCATCGTCGAGAATACCCTAAAGCCCTTGCTGACCTCATTAGTGGACCCACTGCTGGCGTCCCTTGGCGTGACACTGGCGCCTGCCGATGTGGGCGCCAACCTGAGCTGCAATTTTGGCCAGGCCTATCTGGTGATCTAACCGGCGTTGAAGATCGGCAGTTCGACGCGGAATCGTGCGCCTTCGCCAACGTTGCTGACGCTCAACTGGCCACCCATCTGATCGACGATGCCATAGCTGACTGACAAGCCCAGCCCGGTGCCGACACCGACTGGCTTGGTCGTGAAGAACGGCTCGAAAATCCGCTCCAGCAAGCGCGGGTCGATACCGCCGCCGTTGTCCTGCACGACGAGCCGGATAATGTTTTCATCGCGCTCGACTTCGACACTGATCCACGGCTCGAACTCGCGGTCGTTCTCGCGACGTGAGAGCAAGGCATCACGGGCGTTGACCATCAGGTTGATCAGCACCTGCTCCAGTTGATCGACATGCCCGCGCACCTGAACAGGCGCGCTCATTTCACCGATGCGCAGCTGCACGCCCTTGCCTTTCATGCCCTCGGCCAGCATCGAAACGGTGCCTTCCACCGCCTGGGCCGGGTCGAACAATTGCTCCTCGATTTCCGAGCGCCGCCCGAACACGCGCATGTGGTCGACCACCCGTGCAGCACGCTGCACCTGCGTGTCGATGCGGTTGAGCTTTTCGGTGAGGTACTCGATGTCCACATCACCCCTGCCCAGCCGCTTCAACACATTGACCACCGCCATACGCATGACATTGAGCGGCTGATTGATCTCGTGGGCCAGCCCGGTCGACATCTCGCCCAGCGTGGCCATCTTGGCGCTCTGGTTCAGTTGCATGCGAGAGCGGCGCACGTCCGTGTTGTCGCGACCCACGGCCTGAACTTCGATCAGCCTGCCCTGCTCGTCGAAAACCCCACGATCCGCCCAGATCCACCAGGCGTATTCACGGCCGGGCAATTCAATACAGATTTCCTCCGTGCTCATCGGCTCTTCGGGCGTTAGCTGGCCGATACGGCGGACGAACGCCTCACGCTGCTCGTCGGACATCCAGTCGCCCAGATTGATGCCGGTCAGTTGCTCGGGCGTACATTCCATGTAGCTGGCCAACGGTTTGTTACCGAAGCTGAGCACCAGATCCGGCGTGTAGCGGCAGATCATCGCGGGCGAGTCCTCGACCAGAATCCGGTAGCGCTCCTCGCTCTTGCGCACCTGTTCGGCGGCCAGCGTGGCCTCGGTCACATCCAGCCATAACCCGACCGCCTCGACCGGCATGCCGAGGTCGTCACGCAGCAGGCGGGCCTCGTCCAGTAGCCAGTGGTAACTGCCGTCCTTGTCGCGCAGTCGATAGCGACGGCTGACGAACCCTTCACGCAACAGCTGGCGACTGCGCTCGAACCAGATATCGCGGTCTTCGGGATGAATATATTCGGCAAGCTGGCCCTCGACGCACTCGGCCAGGGTCCAGCCCAGCAACGGCGTCAGGCTGTCGCTGAAAAAACTGGGCTCAAGATTGCCCTGGTCATAGCGCTGCACGTAGATCACGGCGGGTGAACTGGCGATCAGGTTATCCAGCCGCTTGTGCGCGGCCGCCGCATCGGTTTCCTGGTTCTTGATGTCGCTGACGTCGAGCATGAAACCCAGCACACGCTGCACCTGCCCGCTGATCAACGCCTGGCCCTGAATCCGGAACCAGAGGGTTTCCTGAGCGGGATCGGCCTGCGCCAGACGCACACACAGCAGCATGGGCGTGCCTTTGTCACGCAACTGGGTCAGGCGGCTGGTCAGTTCCTGACGGTCCGCCGGATGAATCAGCGCCAGCCAGTCCTGACGCGACAGGCTTTCGACCCGATCACCCAGGCGCAGGCTGCGCGCAAGTTGTGGTGCCAGCAGAATCTCGTCCGTGCCGGGCAGCAATTCCCACCAGCCGGTGCCCAGCAGATCCTGAAGCACGGCCAGCCGCTCTACGTGATGCCGGTTGTGCTGTTCCGACAGCCTGAACAGCACCGGCCCGGCCAGGGCAGAACACAGGTTCAGCCATTCTCGCTCGCCCAGGTCAGGTGCCTGTTGCCCGGCATCGTAGAAACCGAACAACAGCCAGGCCCTGGCCACGCCTTCGCGGCTGTGCGGCATCAGAAAGCCGTCGGCATTGGCGAACGCACTCTGCAGCGATGAGGAAGGCGAACCCATGCCGAACGACAACTGATGCGTGACGTTGGCGTCAAGGGTGTCCAGTGCACTGCCCAGACGCTGACCGGCCTGCCACAATTCGGGCGCCGTGTGGGCGTTGTACTGACAATAAACCCGCCAGCCAGCGCCACCCGCTTCAGGCAGGACCAGCGCTACACAGGGGATGCGCCAGAGCTGTGCAAGCTCTTCGAGCTGCTCGGTGACGACTGCCTTGAGCCGGTCAACGTGGCACACACGCACACGCTCGGCGATCTGCCCGGCCACGCGCAGGCATTGCTGGCGGCTGCGGGCTGCGCTGGCCTCCTCCATCAGGTCACTGATGTCGAGCAGTTGCAGCAACCACTCCTTGCCGTGCGCCTGAACCCAGCCGCGTGCGTGCAGGATGTGGGCATCGGCACTCTTGAAATCCAGATCGAGCATATGCCCCAGCCATTCCTGCGGCACACCCTCGATCACCAGCGCGCTGTTGGGCAACAGCAGACTCATCAGGCGCTGTGATTCAGCCATGGGTGCCGCGATACCCAGCCTCGAAGCCAGGTGAGGACTGATGCTCTGCACTCGCCCGTCATCGTCCAGCAACAGGTACAGATCGGCGCCGATGGGATCGGGCTCAGTGGTCAACGGCAACGATTGCGCGACCGGAGGCGCATCGGCACGGCCCAGCCAGCGACTCAGACGGCTTTTCTCAAGGGACAAGTTGCAGGCTCGCTTGGGCAGAAAGGTTGTTGGGCAGACGGGGTATTTCGCCGATACCCGGCAGGGTCAGAAAGGGCAGAACCTGCGCCAGCCTGGATTTTGGATAACTGATGTTGGCCGTCAGCACACCCGCTGTGTAGGTCACCCGCACATTGGAATTGCTGAACCCCAATGACGCGGGCATCCATGACAACTGGTTCATGACCACCGTCTCGGCCTGGCTCACGATCAACTGGTTATAATTGATTGCCGTCGGACTCAGCGCCACGCTGCGACGCACTGCTTCACTGGCAGCCGCATTGAAAGACTGCATCATCAACAACGGCAGGCTGTAACTTACGACACCGTAGAACACCGCGAAAAAGACCACGAACACCACCGCAAACTCGATAGCGGCGGCGCCCCGTTGTCTGCGTGGCGAAGAAAGATACGAAGTGATTTTCATGTCAACGTCTACTCTGACATTTACGACTTCACATCAGCATAGTTTCTTTCAGGAAAACAGGACGTTTTTTACCGAATGCATTTATTTTTTCTACTTGTATGGTTTGCACTGTGTGCTGAACAGGATGCGCGGCAAAGGGAAATTTCCAATTGGCTGACAGTGGGCATGGCGATACTGGCGGGCGGATACCTCCTGTACAGCGGCGAGACATGGTTGGGCGCGACACCCGGCGAGGCTGGCTGGGCAGTCCTGACCGCTCTGGCACTGACCTTGCCGGGCTATGTGCTGGGCAAATTGGGGGCCGGGGACGTCAAACTTCTGACCGCGCTGGCACTGCTCACCGACAGTCTGTATCTGTTGGGTACTTTTATTGGCGCAGGCATTGCTATCGCACTCTGGAGTGTATCGATCAATACGCTATGGCCCCTTGCAAACCAGCACGTTATGCGCCGTTATTTGCATCTGGGCCCGCAGACGACAAATAAATATCCCTTCTCGCCCTTTCTATTGATCGGACTTCTGTTAACGGTGTTAATTATTCGCTGATCAAAGAATGCACTATTGCCATGTACATAATCACAAAGTACGACTACGGTTATTGGCAGGCGCACACCGCTATTGAAGCAGTGCCATCCGCGCCGCACTTAGTTCAGCTGAATGGATTCAGGCTGCAGTTTCCCACTGTTGCCGACCAGCATGGAGTCGCACGTGAACACGTATTCGTCGGTAAAAATACTGGTGGTGGATGATCAGCCTGCTGTGGTCGAAGAGCTGTGTGAGTTTCTCGAAAACAGTGGTTATCACTGCGTGCCTTGCGTTTCCAGTGCGCAGGCCATGGAACAGTTCAATCAGGACGACACTATCGGGGTCGTGCTGTGCGATCTGGACATGCCGGGCATGAACGGTATCGAGATGGTCGAAGCGATGAAGCGTGCAGGCGGCAGGAAGCACCTGTTCGAGGCCATCATGCTCACCGGCAAGGCCGAGAAGAAGGACGTCATCAAGGCCTTGCGTGCCGGAATCGCGGATTACTATCAAAAACCCGTCAATCTGGACGAGGTACTGGAGGGCGTGCAGCTTCAGGTCGAGGCACTGGGCGAGCGCCAGCGAAACCTCCATCAGTTGGGGCTGCTCAACGAAAAACTCCAGTACCTGGCAGCATCCATCGACAACCTCTACCAGAATCTCGATCAGAACCGACCCGGTTCATCGATTGAAAGAAAGGCCGAACCTGCCTCAAGCGAAGAGCCGCGGATGC
Source organism: Pseudomonas viridiflava (assembly GCF_900184295.1). Classification (NCBI taxonomy): domain Bacteria; kingdom Pseudomonadati; phylum Pseudomonadota; class Gammaproteobacteria; order Pseudomonadales; family Pseudomonadaceae; genus Pseudomonas; species Pseudomonas viridiflava. The sequence goes on along the minus strand of NZ_LT855380.1, from coordinate 845,427 downwards.
CGGATATCTTTGCCGGGTTGTCGCCACGCCAGCTGGACGTCGCAAGGCTGGTCGGCACGGGCCAGACCAACTATCAGATTGCCTGCGAGCTGGGCATCACTGAAAACACTGTCAAACTCTATGTCTCACAGGTGCTGCGCCTGACCCGCATGCACAACCGTACGCAACTGGCGCTGGCCCTTTCACCCGGCAGTGCGAGTGTACGGCAGCGCGCCAGCGTAACCTGACCGGCTGGAAGGCATCAGGTTTCGGTTTCAGGAAGCATGACGTGATACGGCGCATCCACCAGCGCCGAGTGCACCTGATTACGGCCGGCATGCTTGGCGCGATACAGCGCGCTGTCGGCCTGGGCGGCCAGACTCAGGCTGTCATCATGCAGCCCGAGGGAAACCACACCTGCACTGAACGTACAGAACAGATCGGCAGGCTGCGCCGGATAATGGATTTCCGCGAAACGATGGCGGATTTCCTCCAGCACCTGATGCGCGCTCTGGATATCCGTGTCCGGCATGACGATGGCAAATTCCTCGCCTCCGTAACGCCCGATGAAATCGGTCTTGCGCAACCTTTGCTTGAGAAACAGCGCCAGACTCTTGATCACCCGGTCACCCATGGGGTGCCCGTGGCTGTCGTTGACCTTCTTGAAATGGTCTATATCGAGCATCGCGAAGCACAGCGGCTTGCCTTCGCGACGCGAGCGAAAGCTGCAGTCTTCCAGCAATTGCAAAATATGCGTGTGGTTATAGAGACCCGTCAGGCTGTCGCGCACCATGCGCGCCTTCAGATTACGGGCGCGGGCAGCGCGGTTGCGCACGGTGGTGATCAGGTGACGCGGTTTGATCGGCTTGGTCAGGAAGTCGTCCCCGCCTTCACTCATGGCGTCCAATTGCTTGTCCTGATCATCTTCGGCGGACAGATAAATGATCGGCACGCTGACGTAACGGTCGTTGTGGCGAATGACCTTGGCCAGCTCAGTCCCCGTACAGCCGGGCATGTACATGTCGAGGATGATCAGGTCAGGCTGGAATTCGGCCAGTTCGCCCATCGCCTGGATCGGGTCGAGCAAGGTACGCGTGACAATGCCCGCCGCGTTGAGCACACGCTCGGTGTGCGTTGCCTGTGCGCGTGAATCGTCGATGATCAGCACCTTGTACGGCTCGTACTGCGCCACGCAGGTCAGGATTTCGATCTTTTCCAGCAGGCTCGACGCCTCCAGTGCACCGGTCAGAAACTCCTGGCCACCGGCACGCACGGCAGCGAGCCGGGTCGGGGTGTCGGTTTCATTGAGACTGAAGAATAGCAACGGCAGCTTTTGCTCGAGCCCTTCCTGGACCTGAGACGCCAGTTTCAAGCCCTGACCGGGCCCACTGAAATCGACGTCCATGACAATGGCAGCCGGATGGCGCTGGGTCATGGCCGTCTGAAACTCGGACACACTGTGCAACGACAGCGCGGACAGACCGAAGAACTCCAGTTGCTTGGCCAGCCGCTCTGCCCGCTCATGGTCCTGAAGCACCACATAAACCGGTTTGCGCAACGGCGGCAGCGACGTCTGCTCCAGACGATCACCATGGCGCAGACCTGTGCGCGACAGGCGCTGCATCAGGCGATTGAGCTCGGTGATGGCGCTGCTGTTCAGGCGGCCCCGATTGGCCTCGACCGCACTGAGCGCTTCGTCGATATCCTGAGCCAGAGCAATGTGCTCGGTCTGCTCGAAACGCTCGGCAAAGCGCAACAGACGCAAGGTCGAATCCTTCAGTTCAGCCATGTCACCAACCGACCATTCGGACTTCTGCAGCCGTTGCCAGGTTTCAAGAATCTGACGTGCCTGATGAATGACCCGTTGGGCAAAATGGTGCTTCAAGCGATCACGGCTGGGATCTTCGGGCTCGTTCATATCAAGGCTACTTTAGGTTCGCAGAGCGAAACGGTTGATGGCGCTATGCTAGCACCTTCGATACGACAGCTGAGTGCCGCAAGTCACTTATTTGACAACAAATATATGGCGCTATGCCATTACGTATAACTATGCCTGTATAGCCAATAGCTATCGCTGGTTTTTGCCGTCTGCCGAGGCCCTGATACAGGGTCTTCGCAGGCCGCGCACAGTTCTTGTCAGACAAAATGTAAACAGCCTGATCGCCGCGATTCTCCAGCCTGAAACCTGGTGCGGCACAGAGCGATGCCAGCAGCTCAATCACGAAAATCCGCCCCGGATACGCTCGTACATTGCACCTTGAGGTAAGGTTACGGTCGAACGCCACGTAGCATTCAACTCAAGATCGAAAGGACCCCACCATGCTGGATTGGAAAAACCGCGCAGGCAGCGCGGGTGAGCGTACCGCTGACACTGCATCGGTCAAACGACGCGGCTATCTGGGCAACCTGTTTTACAGCCGTGCGCTGGGTGCCTTGGTCTTGATCTACCTGCTCGTCTGCCTGGCTGTCGGCTGGTACTGGAGCAAGGAGCCTGCGCTGTTTCCGGTGCAGCAGAATGCACAGGCCGCCGCCGAGCGCGAAGGCAAACCGATGGTCATCGGCTACACCACGGTCGAGACCCTGAAAAGCGTCGCTCAGACCCTTCTGGACAAACGCGGCGGCTACCTTTCCAACGACCGCATGCCACCGGGCCTGTGGCTCGACAACATCCCGAGCTGGGAATACGGCGTGCTGGTGCAGGTGCGAGACCTGAGCCGTGCGCTGCGCAAGGACTTCGCCCGCTCCCAGTCGCAATCGGCTGAAGACGGTGATCTGGCGCGTGCCGAACCGCTGTTCAACTTCAACAACCGCAGCTGGATACTGCCTTCCAGCGAATCGCAGTACACCGACGGCATCAATGCTCTGAGCCGCTATCAGGCGCGTCTGTCCGATCCGAACCAGAAAGGCGCGCTGTTCTACGCCCGTGCCGACAACCTGAACAACTGGCTGGGCGATGTGGGTACCCGTCTGGGCTCGCTGTCGCAACGTTTGTCGGCCAGCGTAGGTCGAGTCAAACTCAACAGCACGCTGAAAACCGAATCCATCGCCTCGGTCAAACCGGGTGAAGTGCCACAGGTGGACGAAGAGATCGTCGAGACGCCATGGCTGGAAGTGGACAACGTGTTCTATGAAGCACGCGGTCAGACCTGGGCGCTCTCGCACCTGCTGCGCGCCATTGAAGTCGACTTCGCCGACGTACTGGCCAAGAAGAACGCCACGGTCAGCGTGCGCCAGATCATTCGTGAGCTGGAAGCCTCGCAGGAGCCGTTGTGGAGCCCGATGATTCTGAACGGCAGCCCGTTCGGCGTGTTCGCCAACCACTCGCTGGTCATGGCCAACTACATTTCGCGCGCCAACGCAGCCGTCATCGATCTTCGTCAATTGCTGAACCAGGGCTGATGGCGATCCCTTCGAACGAGGCCGCGCACCGCGCCGCCTCGGACGCCGAGCAGATTGCCTGGGTCGACGAGCACGACACGCTGCTGGGCGCACGCCCGCGTATCGAGCTGCGCGAGCAGGGGCTGATCGGCCGGGGCACGTACATTCTGCTGTTCAACTCCGCTGGCGAGCTGTGCGTACATCGCCGCACGCTGAGCAAGGCCATCTACCCCGGTTACTGGGACGTAGCAGCGGGCGGCATGGTGCAGGCGCATGAAAGCTATGCCGAATCCGCCGCCCGGGAGCTGGAAGAAGAACTGGGTGTGCACGACGTCGCGTTGCAGGCCCATGAGCGTTTTTTCTTCGATCAGCCGGATAACCGTATCTGGTGCGCGGTGTTTTCCGCAGTCTGGGACGGCGCCTTGAAACTGCAGCCCGAAGAAGTCCTGGAAGCGCGCTTCGTGCCCGTCGCAGAGGTGTTGCGTCAGGCCGAAGAAAAACCGTATTGCCCCGACTCGCTGGCAGCCTTGAAACGCTACCTGAAGCAGGTCGCAAATGTTCAGTAAATTGGCGCATTCAACCCCTTAGCAACTGGCTGTTTTGCCGTTACACTGCGCGACCTTTTCAAACTGGACCGGCCTTGTCGGTCCAGTAGCGCTGCCCCTGCCAGAGTGGGGCTTCGCGGTCGATGGCTCCAGCGAGTCCGACCCATCGTCAGTCCTCAACAAGAGGATTTCCCGTGGCTAAAAAAGCCGCTTCCCTCGCCGCCCTGGGTGGCCTGGTATTTTCAACCGACGCAGGGCGTCACTGCCCCGACTGTCGCCAACCCGTTGATGACTGCACCTGCAAGCAGACCGCCATTCCCGAAGGGGACGGCATTGCCCGCGTTCGTCGCGAGAGCAAAGGTCGCGGCGGCAAGACAGTCACCACCATTACCGGCGTACCGCTGGCCGAAGACGCGCTCAAGGACTTGGCCAAGGCCTTGAAGCAGCGTTGCGGCACAGGTGGTTCGCTCAAGGACGGGGTGATCGAGATTCAGGGCGATCATGTCGAACTGCTGCTGGCCGAACTGACCAAAAAAGGCTTCAAGGCGAAAAAGTCGGGCGGTTGAACGAACCCGCCAGTCTGCGAACGGCTGACCGGAACAAATACCGTCATTTCCACTCTTTACACTGCGCCCAGCTGGCTATGGGCTGGCGCTACGACTTCTTTATAGGGGACTTCGATGTCCGTACGACGTACACGCAAAGACGATGGCAGCCAATGGACCGTTGCGGACAGCCGCAGCGTTTATGGCATTCGCCATTGGGGCGCCGGTTATTTTGCGATCAATGAAGCCGGTCGCGTTGAAGTTCGTCCCAACGGGGCTGGCAGTTCGCCTATCGATCTTTACGAGCAGGTCGAAGACTTGCGCAAGAGCGGTCTGTCCCTGCCACTGCTGGTCCGTTTCCCCGACATTCTGCAGGACCGTGTCCGGCAGTTGACCGGTGCGTTCGACAGCAACATCGCGCGCCTGGAATATCAGAGCCAGTACACCGCGCTCTACCCGATCAAGGTCAACCAGCAGGAAGCGGTGGTCGAAAACATCATCGCCACCCAGAACGTGTCCATTGGTCTGGAAGCGGGCTCCAAGCCTGAATTGATGGCCGTGCTGGCCCTGGCGCCGAAAGGCGGCACCATCGTCTGCAACGGTTACAAGGACCGTGAGTTCATCCGTCTGGCGCTGATGGGCCAGAAGTTGGGCCACAACGTCTTCATCGTCATCGAGAAAGAATCCGAAGTCGAACTGGTCATCGAGGAAGCCGCCGAGCTCAAGGTTGCGCCTCAGGTCGGTCTGCGCGTGCGCCTGTCTTCCCTGGCGTCGAGCAAATGGGCTGACACCGGTGGCGAGAAATCCAAGTTCGGTCTGTCCGCCGCGCAGTTGCTGTCGGTGGTCGAGCGCTTCCGCAAGGCCGGTCTGGATCAGGGCATCCGCCTGCTGCACTTCCACATGGGCTCGCAGATCGCCAACCTGGCCGACTATCAGCACGGTTTCAAGGAAGCGATCCGTTATTACGGCGAACTGCGCAACCTCGGCCTGCCGGTTGACCACATCGATGTGGGCGGCGGTCTGGGCGTGGATTACGACGGTACTCACTCGCGCAACGCCAGCTCCATCAACTACGACATGGACGACTACGCCGGTGTCGTGGTCGGCATGCTCAAGGAATTCTGCGACGCGCAGGGCCTGCCGCATCCGCACATCTTCTCGGAAAGCGGACGCTCGCTGACCGCTCACCACGCCATGCTGGTGGTGCAGGTCACCGACGTCGAGAAACACAACGACGAAGTACCTGAAATCGCCGACAAGGAAAGCCTGCCGGAAACCGTGCAATGGCTGGTGGACCTGCTGGGTCCGACCGACATCGAGATGGTCACCGAGACCTACTGGCGCGCGACGCACTACATGAGCGACATAGCGACCCAGTACGCCGACGGCAAGATCACGCTGGCGCAGAAAGCGCTGGGCGAGCAGTGCTATTTCGCTGTGTGCCGCCGCCTGCACAACTCGTTGAAAGCGCGTCAGCGTTCGCACCGTCAGGTGCTGGACGAACTCAACGACAAGCTGGCCGACAAGTACATCTGCAACTTCTCGGTATTCCAGAGCCTGCCGGACACCTGGGCCATTGGTCAGGTGTTGCCGATCCTGCCGCTGCATCGCCTGGGCGAAGAACCTGTGCGCCGCGCCGTGCTGCAGGACCTGACCTGCGACTCCGACGGCAAGATCAAGCAATACGTCGACGAGCAGAGCATCGAGACGAGCATGCCGGTCCACCCGCTGAACGAAGGCGAAGACTACCTGCTGGGTATCTTCCTGGTGGGCGCCTATCAGGAAATTCTCGGCGACATGCACAACCTGTTCGGTGACACCGATTCGGTGAACATCTATCAGAACCCGGATGGCAGTGTTTACCACGCCGGCATCGAAACCCACGACACCATTGAGGACATGCTGCGCTACGTGCACTTGTCGCCGGAAGAACTGATGACCCATTACCGGGACAAGGTCGCCAGCGCCAAGATCACCCCGCGTGAACGCACCTACTTCCTCGACGCCCTGCGTCTGGGGCTGACACGCTCTTCCTACCTGTCATCCTGAACCTGAACGGATGATCGCTCCCTCGCGGGGGCGATCATCCGTCACAGCCCCCTGTGTAAGCCCCTTCCTGCGTGCCGTGTAGGCAACTTCCTTTTCTGTGTGCCACCTCTTTACCGCACGGTCTTCTCCGCCAGAATCGCTGACCGCATTTTCGGTAGAGAACACTTCATGCCCGACTCAGCCAGCGCACCCTTCTTTCGCCTGGAGATTGCAAGCCTGCGTCGCCATTTCAGCGTGTTGTCCTTCAGCGCCACCGAGGCGATCAGCCAGCCGTACGTGTTCCAGTTGCAGGTCAGCGGCGATGAGGTCGATCTGGCGAGCCTGATGTACACCTCCGCCTTTCTGAGCTTCAACGGTAGCCCGCAAGGGTTTCACGGCCAGATTCAGGGCGCTACCCGCGTGCATTACCGGCCGGGGCCTGCGTGCTACCGGCTGACCCTCGGCCCGAGGCTGACGTGTCTGGGTCAACGCCATAATCACCGTGTCTTCGAGCAGATGAGCGCTAACCAGATCATCGCTCAGGTGCTCAAGGAGCATGGGCTGAAAGACAGTTACCGGTTCGACCTGAAGAAAGAATGCCAAACGCGCAAAACCTGTTTTCAGCACAACGAGTCCGACCTGATGTTCATACAGAGGCTGTGCGCCGAAGAGAACATTCACTACCACTTCCATCACTACCGACGTCGTCACGAAATGATATTCAGCGAAGGACTGCGCGGGTTTCGGCGCGCCCCCATCGCAGCCTTGAGCCAGTTTCAGCATCAGCCGGGCGTTACGCAGTTTGCCGTGACCCGGACAGGGACGGACAACCGGGGACCGCAGCGTGCGCAAGGCGAAAGCACCCTGCCCTTCGTCACCAGCGGATTGCTGCTGCCGCTGGCCGGGCTTCCCGAGCGCGACTGGAATCACATGTGGCTGATCACCGGGGTCGAGCACCGCTTCGACGATCAGCCAGCAAAGGATGGCTCGTCCAGACAGCCCTATTCGAACCGTTTTCAGGCCGCGCCCTGGCAAGACGGCTTCGTCTCGGACGAACCCTGGCCGTGGTCCATCTTCGCCCGGATGCAGCGCGCCTGGCTCACGGGCGCTGCGGGCGAACTGCAGGAGCGCGATCCGGACGGACGGGTTCAGGTGCAATTCGAATGGGCCAGACAAGGCCCCGATGCGCGCCACACCACGTGCTGGCTGCCTGTCGATCCGGCGCTGCGACTCTTGTGCCAGGGCGGCATGCAAGTGGTGGTGGATTTCAGGGTGAACGATCCCGACAACCCGATCATCGTCGCGACGCTGCATTCCGGCTCCACGCAACCTCTCGTGCTGTTGGGCGCAGAAGACGTACAGGACGCGCCATGCGTACGGCTGCTGCTCGATTGGCACAGCGTTCCCGGTGACAGCCAGAGACTGAAGCTGGGCGACGGGTCGAAGATTCACCTGGAGCGTGACGGCGAGTTGCTGCTGCAGGTTGGCGCCAGTCAGGTCAGGTTCGACTCGGACGGGATGACACTCATCAGCCCGCGTATTGTGCTCGATAGCGAACGACCTGCATGGGAACCTGATGACCGGGATGAACCAGAGTTCACTTACTAACGTACCGAGGTGATGTAACTATAGGGCCTTGCAACAGTCCGAACCTGGACTGCCTGATCCGGCCACTTCCCCCTTATCGAGACTCCACCATGCCCCGAGCGATTTTCCGTACGCTGATAACCGGTGCCCTGCTGACGATATTGTCGGGTTGTTCTGTGTTCAAGGTGCTCAATACCCTGACACCGGCCAACGGCGTTCACGAGGTGCCCGATGTGGCGTATGGCCCGGAAGTGCGCAACCGGCTGGACATCTATACCCCGAAGGCGAACGTTGAACAGGCACCGGTGGTGGTGTTTTTCTACGGCGGCAGTTGGACCCATGGAGAACGAGCCAACTACGCCTTCGTCGGCAGAGCACTGGCTGAGCGTGGCATCGTGGCCGTCATTGCCGATTATCGGCTGTACCCTGAGGTCACCTACCCGGACTTCGTCGAAGACTCGGCCAAGGCCGTGGCCTGGACCCGCAAGCACATCAAGACCTATGGCGGCGATCCTGACCGGTTATTTGTAATGGGGCACAGCGCGGGTGCCTACAACGCCGCAATGCTGGCACTCGATCCGCGCTGGCTGGCCAGGGAAGGTGTTTCCAACCACATCATCAGTGGCTGGATCGGCCTGGCCGGGCCTTATGACTTCCTGCCCATCAAGGATCCCGAGATCCAGCGTGCGTTTCTGTTTCCGAACACACCTCGCGACTCGCAGCCCATCAACCACATAAATGCCGGCTCGCCAGCGGCCTTGCTGCTGGCATCCAGCAAGGACAAAGAGGTCGACCCGAAGCGCAACACGGGCGGTCTGGCCATGAAGCTGCGTGAAGCGGGTCTTCCGGTCCGTGAACTGTATTTCTCGCACACCACTCACGGCTCGCTGGTCGGCGCATTCGCCAAACCCTTGCGCAGTCTGGCCCCGGTGATCGACGAGGTGGTCATGTTCGTGAACGGCCCGCACCCGACTGCAGTTGCAGCCAGCCCGGTGACAGCGCCTTAACGGGCGAACCAGCCGTCATTGCGCGTCAGACGCAGGGCAATGCTGCCCAGGCTGATGCCGCGCAGCAGGGTGAACGCCAAAAAGGTCAGCCATAGCGCATGATTGCCATGGCTGGCCGCCAGATACGCGACGGGCGCGATGGCGGCTGCGCTGATCAGCATTGCATTGCGCATCTCGCGGGCACGGGTGGCACCGATGAACAACCCGTCGAGCAGATAGCTCCAGACGGCCAGCAACGGCATCAGTGCCAGATACGGTAGGTAAACCATGGCGGTTTCGCGCACGTCTGGAATGTCGGTCTGCAAGCGAATGAACCACTGACCGCCCACCAGAAACAGCACCGCGAACCCGACACTGGCAATCAATGACCAGCCTCCGGCCACCACCAGCGAGCGACGCAGGGTTGTACGGTCGCGCCCGCCGATGGCGTGGCCGCACAGGGCTTCCACCGCATGGGCCAGTCCGTCCAGCGCGTGGGAGGTCAACAAGAGGCCGTTGAGTAGCAGCGCGTTGGCGGCGACCGTGGCGTCACCCAGTCGTGCGCCCTGCGCCGTGATCAGAAACATCACCGATTGCAGCGCCAGCGTGCGCAGAAAGATATCGCGATTGACCGCCAGCAGCGGTCGCCAGTTGCTCCACAGCTTCAGCGCCGCCCAGACGATCTGACCGGGCCAGGCGCGCAGCACCTTGTTTGCCAGGATCAGGCCTAGCACGACCCCGGTCCACTCAGCCAGCACCGAGGCCCGCGCCGAGCCGACTACGCCCCAGTCCAGACCGATCACGAACCAGAGATTGAGCGCGATGTTCACCAGATTGGTGGTCAACAGAATCGCCAAGGGCGCTCGTGCGTTCTGAGTGCCCAGAAACCAGCCGACCAGCGCATAGCTGGCCAGTGCGGCGGGCAGGCCGAACAGTCGGGTGTGAAAGAAATCCAGTGTCATCTGCTGCAGATCGGCAGACGGTTGCATCATGGCCAGCGCCAGTTGGCTGAAGGGCACGGCGACCACACCCAGCAGCAGCGCCAGGCCGACCGCCAGAAGCAGGCCCTGCAACAGAATCTGGCGCAGCGCGGCACCGTCCGAGCGCCCCGCCGCCTGCGCTGCAAAACCGGTGGTGCCCATGCGCAGAAAGCCCATGGCCCAGGCGAGAAAGGTATACAGCGTCGCGCCGACCGCCACCGCGCCCAACTGGTGCGCATGCGGTAAATGGCCAATCACCGCACTGTCGACCAGCGCCACCAGTGGCACGGAAATGTTCGACAGAATCATCGGCGCGGCCAGCGCCCAGACACGACCGTGGGTGGGGCGATGACGCCAATCGTGGAACAAACTGGACATGAGGACTCCCGGCAAGGCGGGCATTGTAGCCAGCGCTGCGCGGGTTTGCCGACTGAAGATTTTTGCGCCAGCCATAACACTGATTGTTCCGCAGGCTCCGCGCTCGGCGTTATATACAAGTCCTCTGGCTATGATGATCGTTCCTACGCTCTGCGTGGGAATGCCTCCCAGGACGCTCCGCGTCCGGTTGCGCCACCTGCGAACAACGTCTCAATACGAAGGTCTATTCGCGCGCTTTGTAATACTTGTAACCTTGGCTGATATATAGTCTCACCCGTTACAGCTCCCCCCTCTCAATTGCCGTCGATGAGTGCCCAAATGTTCAACAAAGGACTGTTTTTGGCTTGCGCGCTTGCGCTGCTGAGCGCCTGTGATTCTTCAACCTCGGAAAAGCCTGCGCCCGCAGCAGCGCCAGCCACTCAGGCGGCAACCGAGGCCAAGCCCAAGCCGGCGGTGGATCTGGCTGCGCTGAGCAAGCGCTACGCGGGCCGTGAACTGACGGTCATCGATGTCTCGGAAATCCAGGTCGACGGCGCCAGCACGCTGTCGGTGAGTTTTTCCGTACCGCTGGACCCGGAACAGAAGTTTGGTGAAAAACTGCATCTGGTGGACAGCAAGAATGGCAAGGTCGATGGCGCGTGGGAACTGTCCGACAACCTGATGGAGCTGCGTCTGCGCCATCTGGAACCGCAACGCAAACTGGTCCTGACCGTCGATGCCGGGCTGCTGGCCGTCAACAAGGCCAAGCTGGCGGCCGAATTCATCAGCCGTCTTGAAACCCGCGACCTGCAGCCCAGCGTGGGCTTTGCCAGCCGTGGCAGCCTGTTGCCGACCCGCCTTGCCGAAGGTCTGCCGGTGATCGCGCTGAACGTCGACAAGGTGGATGTCGAGTTCTTCCGCGTCAAAGCCGACTCGATGCCCAGCTTCCTCGCGCAGTGGGACGGTGCATCCAGCCTGTCCAGCTACAGCTCCGAAGAGCTGCTGCCGATGGCTGATCTGGTGTACGGCGGCCGCTTCGACCTCAAGCCAGCCCGCAACACCCGCGAAACCCTGCTGCTGCCGATTGCCGGAATCAAGGCCTTGCAACAGCCGGGCGTTTATCTGGCGGTGATGCGCGCTTCGGGCACTTACAGTTATTCGCAGCCTGCGACCCTGTTCACCCTCAGCGACATCGGTCTGTCGGTGCACCGTTACAGCAATCGTCTGGATGTGTTCACTCAGGCGCTGGAAGGCGGCAAGGCCATCAGTGACGTCAACGTCGAAGTCTACGATGACAATGGCAAGGTGGTCGCCCAGGGCAAGACCGAAGGCGACGGCCATACGCAACTGCCCTTGCCCGCCAAGGCTGCAGTGGTGCTGGCGCACAAGGATGAACAGACCAGCATGCTGCGCCTGAACAGCTCGGCGCTGGACCTGGCGGAGTTCGATATCTCCGGCCCGCAGGCGCATCCGCTGCAGTTCTTCATCTTCGGCCCGCGTGATCTGTATCGCCCCGGCGAAACCGTATTGCTCAATGGCCTGCTGCGCGACAACGATGGCAAGAACGTCAAGCCTCAGCCGATCACCGTGGAAGTACGCCGCCCTGACGATCAGGTCAGCCGCAAGTTCGTCTGGGAAGCCGACAAGGACGGCTTCTATCAGTATCAATTGCAGCTCGCCGACGAAGCCCCGACCGGGCGCTGGCAACTGGTGTTCGACCTGGGCGACGGCAAGCCGCAGCTCTATGAGTTCAAGGTTGAAGATTTCCTGCCGGAGCGTCTGGCACTGGAACTCAAAGGCAGCGATGTGCCGGTCGCGCCTGCCGATAATCCCGAGTTCGACATCACTGGCCGCTACCTGTATGGCGCGCCAGCCTCGGGCAACACCCTGACCGGTCAGGTGTACGTGCGTCCGTTGCGCGAAGCCGTGCCCAAACTGCCGGGTTATCAGTTCGGTTCGATCACCGAGGAAGACCTCAAGCACGACGTCGATCTTGAGCCTGTCACCCTCGACCCCAACGGCCATACGACACTGGCTGTTGAAACCAAATGGTCCGAAGCCAAATCCCCGTTGCAACTGATTCTGCAGGCCAGCCTGCAGGAGTCCGGCGGCCGCCCGATCACCCGTCGTCTGGTCCAGCCGATCTGGCCTGCCGAGCAGTTGCCCGGCGTGCGCGCGCTGTTCGGCAAGAGCTCCGGCGACGATGAATACGACGAGGACGCCAGCAAGGGCGAAGCGCAGACCGATGGCGACGGCCCGGCCGAGTTCGAAATCGTCATGGCAGACGCTGCTGGCAACAAGCTGGCAGCAGACAACGTCAAGGTGCGCCTGATTCGTGAGCGCCGCGATTACTACTGGAACTACTCGGCCGATGATGGCTGGAGCTATCACTTCAACGAGAAATTCCTCAACCTGAACGAAGAAACCGTCAGCCTCAAGAAGGACTCCACGGCCAAAATCAGCTTCCCGGTCGAGTGGGGCCCGTACCGCGTCGAAGTGGAAGATCCATCCACCGGCATGGTCAGCAGCATGCGTTTCTGGGCCGGTTACCGCTGGCAGGACAACACCGACGGCGGCGCGGTGAGGCCGGATCAGGTCAAGCTCGCGCTGGACAAGCCTGCTTACAACGACGGCGACACCGCCAAAATCACAGTCACGCCGCCTGCCGCAGGCAAGGGTTATCTGCTGGTCGAGTCCAGTGAAGGGCCGTTGTGGTGGAAGGAAATCGACGTGCCGGTCGAAGGCAAGTCGTTCGATATCCCGCTGGACAAGAAGTGGGCACGCCACGACCTGTACGTCACCGCGCTGGTGGTACGTCCCGGCGAGCGCAAGGCCAATGTCACACCCAAACGCGCGGTCGGCATTCTGCACCTGCCGCTGGACCGTTCGCAACGCAAGCTGGCGCTGCACGTCACCGCTCCCGAGAAGATGCGTCCCAAACAGCCGCTCAAACTCAAGGTCGCCGCGAAAAACGCCGACGGCAGCGTGCCGAAACAGGTCCGCGTGCTGGTCTCGGCCGTGGACGTCGGCATCCTCAACATCACGAGCTATGCCACACCGGATCCGTTCGCCAGCCTGTTCGGGCGCAAGGAATACGGTGCCGACCAACTGGACATCTACGGCCAGTTGATCGAAGCCGGTCAGGGTCGTCTGGCCAGCCTTGCCTTTGGTGGTGACGCCCTGGCCAAGGGCGGCAAACGTCCTGACACCAGCGTCACCATCGTGGCCCTGCAAAGCACGCCAGTGACCCTGAACGACGCCGGAGAAGGCGAAGTCAGCGTGGACATTCCAGACTTCAATGGCGAGTTGCGCATCATGGCGCAGGCCTGGACCGAGGACCGCTATGGCATGGCCGAAGCGAAGACCGTGGTCGCCGCGCCGATCATTGCCGAGCTGTCGACACCGCGCTTCCTGGCCGGTGGCGACCAGACCACGGTAGCGCTGGACGTCTCCAACCTGTCGGGCGCCGCTCAGAAGCTGGACGTGAAGATCAGCGCCGAAGGGCAGTTGAGCATTCCCGGCGGCGACCAGCTGAAACCGCTGCAACTCAAGCAAGGCCAGCGCGTCACCCTGAAAATACCCGTGCTGGCGCAAGGCGGTCTGGGTCAGGGCAAGATCAAGGTGTTGGTGGAAGGCCTGAACCTGCCGGGCGAAAACCTGCCTGCATTCACACGCGAATGGACCGTTGGCGTGCGTCCGGCCTACCCGGCGCTGCTCAGGCATTACCGGGCAACGCTGAACGATCAGCCCTGGAACCTGCCGGAAGGCGCGCTGGAAGCCTTTGAACCGGCCGGCCGCGAAGCCATGCTGTCGCTGTCGAGTCGTCCGCCGCTGAACCTGGGTGAGCAGATTCGTGCACTGAAAGCCTACCCTTATGGCTGTCTGGAGCAGACCGCGAGCGGCCTGTACCCGTCGTTGTACGCCGATGCCGCCACGCTCAAGCGTCTGGGCCTGACCGGCGAACCGGATGCCGAGCGCAAGCGCAAGGTCGAAATCGGTATCGAGCGCCTGCTGGGCATGCAGCGTTACAACGGCAGTTTCGGCCTGTGGGGCTCGGACAGCGAAGAGGAATACTGGCTGACCGCTTACGTCACCGACTTCCTGCTGCGCGCCCGCGATCAGGGCTTCGCCGTGCCGCCAGACTCGCTGAAGAAAGCCAACGAGCGTCTGCTGCGCTACTTGCAGGACGCCGGTCAGATCCAGGTCAACTACAGCCAGAATGCCGAGCACACCCGCTTTGCGGTTCAGGCCTACGCCGGTCTGGTGCTGTCGCGCAGTCAGCAGGCGCCACTGGCGGCCCTGCGCAGTCTGTTTGATCGCCGCAGCGATGCACGCTCCGGTCTGCCGCTGGTGCAACTGGCCGTCGCGCTGGAGAAAATGGGCGACAAGCCGCGTGCCGATCTGGCACTGACGGCAGGTCTGGCAATCAGTCGCAAGAACGAATGGCTGGCCGACTACGGCAGTTCGTTGCGTGATCAGGCGCTGATTCTGGCGCTGCTGGAAGAAAACGACATAGCCAAGGACAAGCGCGATGAACGCTTGTTTACCCTGGCCGATGAGGTCGCCGCCAATCGCTACCTGTCCACACAGGAAAGCAATTCGCTGTTCCTGGCCGGTCGCAACCTGCTGAACAAGCCGGACAAGGACTGGGCGGCAAAACTCACCAGCGGCACTGAAACGCGTGACCTGAGCAACAAGCAGCCAGCCCTGAAGCTCGACGGCCCGCTGCTGGCGTCACCACTGTCGGTCCACAACGAAGGCAGCGACCCGCTTTATCAGCAACTGACTGTGTCGGGCTACCCGACTCAGGCACCGGTTGCCGGTGGCGAAAACCTTACGATTCGTCGTGAGTACCTGAGCCTGAGCGGCGCGCCGCTGAACGTCGGTGCGCTGAAAACCGGGCAACTGGTGCTGGTGCATCTGGAAATCGGCGCCCGTCAGCGCGTGCCGGATGCGCTGGTCGTCGACTTGCTGCCAGCCGGTCTCGAGTTGGAAAACCAGAACCTGGCGCAAAGTTCGGCCAGTCTGGCAGACGCCAGCGAAGAGGTGAGAACCCTGCGCGAGTCGATGGAGAACGCCGGGATCAAGCATCAGGAATACCGCGGTGACCGCTATGTGGCCGCACTGGATATCAACGGCGGCACCAGCGTGCACCTGCTGTATCTGGCCCGCGCTGTGACACCGGGCACCTATCGTGTGCCGCCGCCGCAAGTGGAGTCGATGTATCGGCCGAACTGGCAGGCCCTGGGTGATGCGCCTGCGCAGATGGTTGTGAAGGGTAAGTGATCTGCCTTACGTGCCCGCTTGCACAGGGGCACGTCGCAGGGTGAAGGGCTGAATCAGTGAATGATCCAGCTCAGCAGCCAAAGGCCCAGTGCCAGCCAGATGATCCCGAGGATGATCGACGCACGCATGAAGGCACGGACGGCGGAGTACAGCAGCATCAGCCCGATGACCAGCGCCACAATGCTGATCAGCGAGGTGTCCATGCCCAAGGTGCGGGACAATCCGTCGACAAAGTTGCCGCCCGCGTGGGTGAAACCGTTGAACAGCCATGCCAGACCGTCGACGAAGAAGCGGATGACCGCGCCGATCGCCTGCCCGAGCCACTCAAAAAAGCCTTCTACCTGCATATGTCCATCCTGATTGGGGCCATGAATAAAATGATCTGTGCGCTTTGGCTGTCGCCAGGCGTGTCAGGTTCCGTGGATCATAAAGGCTCTTTGCGTTGAAACCTGAATTTCTTGTGCGTCTCATGACAGTTCTCCAGCCTGCACCGGGCTCGCTGCGCACGTCGCGCCTCTACAAATGTGTGCGCTGGACGGTCTGTATCTTGCTGCTGTTGGTCGCCCTGCTCTGGCTGGCGGACCGCATCTGGCCCCTGCCGCTGCCCAAGGATGATCTGGCCCGCGTGGTGCTGGCCGAAGACGGCACGCCCTTGTGGCGCTTTGCCGATGCCAACGGCGTGTGGCGCTACCCGATCAGCAACGATCAGGTGTCGCCGTATTACCTTGAAGCGCTGCTGACCTACGAGGATCGCTGGTTCTACAGCCATCCCGGCGTGAACCCGCTGGCGCTGGTGCGTGCTACCTGGCAGAACATCAGCGGTGCGCGCGTGGTGTCGGGCGGCAGCACGCTGTCGATGCAGGTCGCACGCCTGCTCGACCCGCATTCACGTACGCTGTTCGGCAAGCTGCGCCAGTTGTGGCGCACGGCACAGCTGGAATGGCACCTGTCCAAGGACCAGATCCTCGGCATCTATCTCAACCGCGCGCCGTTTGGCGGCACGCTACAAGGCGTGGCGGCTGCAAGCTGGGCGTACCTGGGCAAGTCGCCGCACAACCTGACCCGCGCTGAAGCGGCGCTGCTGGCGGTACTGCCCCAGGCACCCAGCCGCCTGCGTCCGGATCGTCACCCGCAACGGGCTCAGGTCGCACGGGACAAGGTGCTCCGGCGCCTGGCCGAATTTCAGGTCTGGCCACAGGGCAGTGTGAACGAAGCGCTGGAGGAACCGTTGTGGCTGGCGCCGCGTCAGGAACCGAGCCTTGCTCCGCTTTTGGCCCGACGCCTGAACCGTCCGAACAGCCCGCCGCTGATTCGCACCACGCTGGACGCCAGCCTGCAACGACGCATGGAAGACCTGCTGCTGGGCTGGCGGGCGCGTCTGCCGGAGCGCACGTCTGCGGCCATTCTGGTGGTCGAGGCCGAAACCATGGCGGTACGCGCCTACGTCGGTTCGGTGGATATCAATGACGCCAAACGTTTTGGCCATGTGGACATGGTCACCGCGCTGCGCTCGCCGGGGTCGACACTCAAACCGTTCCTGTATGGCATGGCGATGGATGCCGGGCTGATCCATTCCGAATCACTGATGCAGGACGTGCCGCGCCGGTATGGCGATTACCGGCCGGGCAATTTTTCGACCGGATTTGGCGGCCCGGTCGCGGCCAGTTCCGCACTGTCGATGTCGCTCAATCTGCCTGCGGTGCAGTTGCTGGAAGTCTACGGACCGAAACGCTTTGCCGCCGAACTGCGCAACGGCGGAGTGCCGCTGACCCTGCCGCCGCTGGCGGAGCCGAATCTGGCGCTGATTCTGGGGGGCGCGGGCAGTCGGCTCGAGGATCTGGTGACCGGTTACAGCGCTTTCGCTCGTGGCGGGCGCAGTGCAGATGTGCGCCTGCAGCCACAGGACCGTTTGCGCGAGCGGCGCATGATGTCGCCCGGCGCGGCATGGATCATTCGGCGGATTCTCAGCGGCCAGTCGCGCCCGGACATCGACCCTCGCGCCGAACTGGTGCAGCGCCCGCAACTGGCCTGGAAGACCGGCACCAGCTATGGCTTCCGCGACGCCTGGGCCATTGGCGTGGGGCCGCGCTTTCTGGTCGGTGTGTGGATCGGCAGGCCGGACGGTACACCCGTGCCGGGACAGTTCGGGCTGGCCTCGGCAGCGCCACTGATGCTGCAAGTGCATGACGTGCTGGTCAATCGCGACAGTCAGCGCGGCATTGCCGCGCCTGTTCAGCCTGTGCCCATGAACGTTGGCGTGGCTGCGATCTGCTGGCCACTGGGTCAGCCGATGAGCAAGAGCGACCCGAACTGTCGCCGCCAGCGTTTTGCCTGGACCCTGGACGGCACCACGCCGCCCACGCTGCAAGCGGCCGACCAGCCGCTCGGACTGGGGTTACAGGAAAGAATCTGGATCAACGCCAAGGGACTACGCGTCGCCGCCAGTTGCCCGGACGCTCAGCCACAGGACATCGCGCTGTGGCCCGCACCGCTTGAACCCTGGTTGCCCCGAGCCGAACGCCGTGAAGCACGCCTGCCTGCTGCCGACCCGGACTGCCCGCCCCAGAACCTCAATCTGGCGCCGCCACTGAGCATTGTCGGCGTGCGCGAAGGCGACCACCTGCGCCTGCCCGCCGCCAGCCGTCAGGCCTTGCGTCTCAAGCTCTCGGCACTGGGCGGCAGCGGTCGCCGCTGGTGGTTCATCGACGGCGCACAAGTGGCGGACACCGAAAACCAGCAGGACTTCACCCCGACCCTGAACAGGCTGGGGCGTTATCAACTGAGCGTGCTGGACGAAAGCGGCCAGACGGCTCGGGTGGAGTTCAGCGTGGTGGATTGAGGGACTGTGATCGTTTCCACGCTCCAGCATGGTAACGCCGCCCAGGACGCGGAGCGTCCCGGGTCATGCGCCTGTCAAGCCTGCGTACTCAGGTCCAATTGGGACGCGGAGCGATGGGCACGATCAGTGTTGAGGCGGACTTGTGTATAACGCCGAGCGCGGAGCGTGGGCACGATCGGGCAGGCAAGGACTCACTGAACCTGAAAGATCTTCGGCTCGGGAAAGAGGTTGTTCAGGGTTTCCAGCAGGCGGACGTGGTAGATGGGTTTGCGGAACAGGTCCAGCACATGCAGCCGCAGCATGTCGCTCACGTCGTCCATGTCGGCATGGCCGGAGGTGACGATCACCGGCAAGTGCTGACGCGAGGTGTGTTCCCTCAAGTGTTTGATCAACTGCAGACCGCTTTCCTCGGGCATGCGCAGATCGGTGATGACCAACGCGATGTCCGGATGAAGGGTCAGTTGCTGCAGGGCCATCTTGACCGACGATGCGGTGAAGCAGCAAAACCCCTCACCTTCGAGCAATTCCGCCAACTCTTCATTGGCGTCTTCTTCATCATCGACCAGAAGCAGCTGTTGGCGGGTAGGCTGGACGGCCATGGGGGATACCTTTGAGCGTGGGTCAATGCGAGCAGGATATCCAGATTTCCCGACTTGAAAAAGAGCCCTTAAGACAATAACCGTCTATGTCAGAGCGGCCTGAATTTGAGTAAACAGCGCTGTGACCCTGCCACTGATGGCAGGCACAAACGCAACCAGCGCAACCGCGACCATCGCTGCCAGCAGTGCATACTCGATGCCGGACGCCGCCTCCTTGTCCTTGATAAATGAACTGACCCGGGTGTGACACTCAACGTAAAGCGCGGTAAGGAACATCTTATTTCTCCTTGCGCCCTGAATGGCGCGACATGCATACACATGTGAAACCGTCTGCACCTACAGCATTGTCTCCATTCCCCAAACCCACAATCGTAATAAAGCATTAGTCGAAAAGTGATAATCGACGTCACACGCGACTTGCTGAAAGATCCCGCCTGCCCAACCGGGTCTTCTCCTTCACGTACCCCGCCAAAGCGCGCAATCCGACAAAAGTACGGGCACTTTGATAGGCCGTCGAATGGCGTTTTAAAGGCGTTGGGCTACCTTCATAGAACGAAATGGATGCGTTCATCCTTGCCCGCTTGCGCAGTTCACGCATGGGTTCGAGGTTGTCGTGCGATGACAAAGGGAAAGTTGCCATGAGCAGTCGTATCACCATGGTGCTCGCCGTGCTGTTTTTGCTGGGCGCGATCATCGCCGGGTATCTGGGAATCATCGTCAGTCGCCAGCCTGAAGCCGAACAGCCCGTTGCTGCTCCGCAGGCGCCTGCAGAGCCTGTTGCAGTGCCAGCCGCTCCGGTCACCGCTCCGATGGAAGACACTTTGCGCCAGAACGTCGTTGTGCTGGCGCGGGATGTTCCGGCCTACACGCCGATCACGGCGGATGACCTGACGGTGGAACGCCTCAAGGTCGCACCGGTCGGCAGCTTCGACTCCATCGAGGCTGCCGTCGGTCGCATGAGCTGGCGCGCGCTGAGCGCAGGGGCCTGGCTGAACCAAAGCAGCTTCGACGTCGGTGGCACGCTGGCCCGCATGATTCGCCCGCAGGAACGTGCGCTGGCCCTCTCGGTGGATGAAGTCACTGGCGCGGCCGGGCAGTTGAGTCCTGGTGACTACGTGGATGTACTGCTGTTTCTGCCGACCGACGCCGACAACCCTCGTCGCTCCAGTCAGGTGGCGGTCCCCGCGCTGCGGGTCCTGAGTGTGGGCGAATTGCTCGGACCGGGTCTTGACGGCAAGCCGGTCGATGCCATCAGCGCCAGTGACCGCATCAAACAGGAAGAGCGCCGCGCCACCGCTCGCACTGTGGTGGTGGCCGTACCTCAGGCCTTGCTCGCCCGACTGATGCTTGCCACCCAGAGCGGTACACTGCGTCTGGCCGTGCGCAGCGCGTCCGAGGGTAACCTGCAGGATTACTGGGCCAGCGAGAACACAACTCGCGCCGTGGCCGAACGTCTGGATTCAGCCAATCGCCAGATGGTCAGTTTCAGCCAGTTGAGCCTGAGCCCGGCAGCGGCCCCCATTCAAACCGGTGCACCTCGTACAAAGCATGAAGTCGAGGTCATACGCGGTAACCAGATTACGCAACAAACTCCCTGATCGAGCAAGGATTGCCATTGATGAGCTGTTGTTCTCTGTCCGCTACAAAACGCAGATTGCTGGCGTTGCTGTTAACTGCCTTATCGGCCCAATCGGCTTGGGCAGCGTCTGAAAAGTGCACCGGGCTCGCGGCGCTGCCCGCCGTGGTGGAAGTCAGCCAGGGCGTGCAGCAGAACGTCCAGTCGCCGGTAGCGATCACGCGGATTGCCGTGGGCGATCCGAAAGTCGCCGATGTGCATGTGAGCAGCAATGACGGTTTTCTGCTCACCGGCGTTGCCCCCGGCACGACCAGTCTGATGGTCTGGACGGCCTGTTCCAAAGCCCCGCGCCAGAGCATGGTGTTCGTGCGCGGCCGTGCGACCGCTTCGATGGTAGACGTACAGCCCCTGCCCTCTGCCGATGCGCAACTGCCCAGCCAGGTTCAGACCGATATCCGCTTCATCGAAGTGAGCCGTCGCAAACTCAAGGAAGCCAGCACCTCGATCTTCGGCAAAGGCTCGAACAATTTCCTGTTCGGCGCACCCGGCACCGTGCCTGGCGTGAACGTCACACCGGGAACCGTCAGCGGGACAAGGCCGAGCATTCCGCTGAACAACGACACCTTCAACATCGTCTGGGGCGGCGGCAGCAGCAAGGTGCTGGGCATGATCAATGCCATGGAAAACAGCGGCTTCGCCTACACGCTGGCGCGCCCGAGCCTGGTGGCGCTCAACGGACAAAGCGCGAGCTTTCTGGCCGGCGGCGAGTTTCCCGTGCCGGTGCCCAATGGCGAAGGCAACGGCATTTCGATCGAGTACAAGGAGTTCGGCGTACGTCTGACCCTGACGCCGACCGTGGTGGGCCGCGACCGAATCCTGCTCAAGGTCGCTCCAGAGGTCAGCGAACTGGACTTTACCGCAGGGATCACCATCGCAGGCACCTCCGTTCCGGCATTGAACATCCGGCGTACCGACACCAGCATCTCGCTGGCCGACGGCGAAAGCTTTGTGATCAGCGGGCTGATCAGCTCCAGCAACGTCTCGTCGGTGGACAAGTTTCCCGGCCTCGGCGACATCCCGATTCTGGGCGCGTTCTTTCGCAGTTCACAGATCCAGCGCGACGAGCGCGAACTGCTGATGATCGTCACCCCGCACCTCGTCCAGCCGCTGGCCGCCAATGCGCAGCTGCCGTCGCTGCCCGGCGAAAGCCTGCGCAACTACGACCCCAGCTTTCTACGCATGTACTTCCTGGAAAACGGCGACTTTGATCGCCAGGGCGGTTTGTCCCAATGAGTCAGAGCCTGAGCCAGACGTTTCTGGCAATCACCCGCAACACCACGGACCTTGAGTGGCTACAAGGCGCGCTGGGCTCGCTGGGTCAAGTGGTCAGCGCAGGCACCGGCAGTCTGGATGACCTGCTGGCTCTGGTGGATGTCACCTTTGCCAGCGTGGTGTTCGTGGGCCTGGACCGGGAACATCTGATGAACCAGAGCGCGCTGATCGAGGGCGCGCTGGAAGCCAAACCGATGCTGGCGATTGTTGCGCTGGGCGATGGCATGGATAACCAGTTGGTGCTCAACGCGATGCGCGCCGGGGCACGGGATTTCGTGGCCTACGGTTCACGCTCCAGCGAAGTGGCGGGGCTGGTCCGGCGCCTGAGCAAGCGCCTCCCCGCCGTCGCACCCAATCCCAACATGAGCGGGCTGTCGATGCTGTATGGCGCGCAAAGCGATGGCGACGGCGCGCTGATTGCCTCGCATCTGGCCATGACAGTGCAGAAAAGCGGACAACGCGCCCTGCTGCTGGATCTGGGTCTGCCGCGTGGTGACAGCCTGGCCATGCTCGGCCTGGAATCCTCGTTCAGTTTCGGTGATGCCCTGCGCCACTTGCGCAGGCTCGATGCAACGCTGATCGACAGCGCCTTCACGACACACGAAAGCGACTTGCGAATCCTCGCCTACACCGAAGCCGATGATCATCTGGAGCAATCCAGCGCCGCCGAGCTGTACATGCTGCTCAGCGCCCTGCGTCAGCACTTTCAGCACGTGATCGTGAACCTCGTTGGTCAGCCGGACAGTGAAGCGTTGCGCACCCTGGTCAGTCACTGCGACCAGTTGCTCTGGTACACGGACCAGAGCGTGCTGGGCTGTCGACGCAACCTGAACGTGCTCAACCTGTGGCGCGAAAAAGGCATGAAGCTGCAACACGCAGGGCTGCTGGTCGATCGCTACCTGCGTTCGGTCGCGCCCAATTCGGACACCATCGGCAAGACCTTCGGCCTGCCGGTACGCGCCGTGCTGCCCTACGCCCCGGAATTGCGCCTTAACGCCAAAAATCAGGGAGTGACGCTGTTCGAGCTGGCCTCGCGGGATTCGCTGTGCTCCGGGCTGCGCAAGCTGGGCGAGCATCTGGCAAGCAACTCCGAAGCCCATGACAAACCCGGACAAGGCTGGCTGGCCCGGCTATGGGGGAACAGGTAATGGCGGAAAAACTGTTTGGCGTCTCTTCGCGCTCGCAAAACAACGCCGATGACGGACAGGGCCTGAAACTGGTCCTGCACCGCTACATCATCGACGGCATCGAAGAAAGCGGCAAAAACCTGCTGGAAGGTTCACGGCCGGTGCTGGCGCAGTTTGTCATCGACAAGGTTGCCGAGTACGTCGCACGCCTGCGACTGGCCATTTCACGCTACGAAATGGAGCGTCTGGCAGAAGAACTGGTCGACGAACTGACCGGTTTCGGCCCGTTGGAAGTCCTGCTGCGCGACGATTCGATAACAGAAATCCTCGTCAATGGACCGAGCAAGGTCTTTGTCGAGCGTGACGGTGTGCTGCATCACACCGACCTGCGTTTCATCGACTCGCATCACGTCGAGCGCGTCATGCAACGCATTCTTGCCCCGCTCGGACGCCGACTCGACGAATCGTCCCCCATGGTCGATGCACGACTTCCCGATGGCAGCCGGGTCAATGCAATCATCCCGCCCATTGCCTTGGACGGACCTTGCCTGTCGATCCGGAAATTCCGTCGCGAGATGTTCAAAAGCGCCGATCTGGTGGCGATGCAGACCATCGACCAGCCGATCTTCGACTTCTTTGCCGAGGCCGTGGGCAAGCGCTGCAACATACTGGTCAGCGGCGGGACCGGCACGGGCAAGACCACTATGCTCAACGTACTCAGCCAACTGGTCGACACGCACCAGCGTCTGGTGACCATCGAGGACGTGGCCGAACTTCAGCTCAATCACCCGCACGTTGTCCGTCTGGAAACCCGACCGCCCAACGCCGAAGGTCACGGTGAAGTCCGCGCCAGCGATTTGATCCGCAACTCGCTGCGGATGCGCCCGGACCGCATCATTCTTGGCGAGATCCGCGGCGTCGAGGTGCTGGACGTACTGACCGCCATGAACACCGGTCACGATGGTTCGATGAGCACTGTGCACGCCAACAATGCCCAGGACGCCCTGCTGCGTCTGGAAACGCTGGTCGGTCTGACCGGACGACAGATTCCGGAAAAGACGCTCAGACAGATGATCTGCGCGGCGCTGGACGTGATCATTCAGCTCACGCGCCTGCCCGACGGACGCCGTGCGGTCAGTGAGGTGGTGGAAGTCGTGGGCATCCGTGACGACGTCTATGTCACCAATACCCTGTTCCGTCTGGATCGCCGCACCGGGTTCGGATTTCAGCGCGAGGCGATGCATGCCGCGGGCGAAAAACTGCGCCCCGGATACTGAGACGAAGGAGGCCCTGACATGAGCGCATCACTGTGGCTGGCCATCATCGCCGCGCTGTTGCTCTGCGCCTCTGCCTGGCTGTTTCTGACGGCGTTGAGTCGCGCCGACAGCGAGCGGATCATGGAGCGCCTGATTGCAGGCCAGGTAAAGCCAATCGTTGAAAGGCCGGGCTGGGTCTATCTGGACCGGGCTTTCCTGCGCGCAGGCCTTGGGCACCCGACCGAGCGTTTCCGTCTGGTGCTGATGACATGGGCGGGAATGATCCTGATCGGCTATCTCATGCTCGGCTGGTTTGGCGCCGCGACAGGCCTTATCGGCATGCCCTTGATGCTGCGGCTGTTCGTTTCGTGGCGCTACCACAAGCGAGTGCGACGCATGGTCGAGCAGTTGCCGCAGTTGCTCGATCACACCGTTCGCAGCCTCAAGTCCGGCAGAACGCTGGCGGACGCCGTTCTGCATGGCATAGAAGCCGCCGACCAGCCGTTGCGGGACGGCATGAGCCGCATCGAACGCAACGTGCAACTGGGCGTCGGCCTGCCGGATGCTGCACGGGACTTTGCCGAACTGTACGAACGGGACGAGTTTCACCTGTTCGCACTGGGCCTGCGCGTCAACCACCGCTACGGCGGCAACGCCAGCGAGCTGATGGAAAACCTGATCAGATTGATTCGCGAGCGGGAACAGGCCAGTCGTCAATTGCGCGCCATGACCGGCGAGACGCGCATGACCTCCGTGGTGCTGGCGCTGCTGCCAGTGGGCATGGCGGGCTACTTTCTGGCGGTGAACCCGACTTATCTCATCCACATGTGGAACGACAGCGGCGGCCGAATCATGCTGATGGCAGCCTTCATCCTGCAAGTAGTGGGCTGTCTGGCGCTGTGGCGCATGTTGCGGAGTATCTGAAATGGCCATCGCACTGTGCGCAATGATGCTGGTGGCTGCCGCACTGCTTGTGCTGTCCAATATCGCCCGCCAACGTCGCAGTGAGCGTCTCGTCGTTCAGCGTCTCAAGGGCCAGACCGTGCGCGAAAGCCGCATCGGCAGCTGGCTGCGCCTGCTGGGTGACACTCGCCTGGGCCAGCGCACTGTCAGCCTGGACAAAGAAACGCAACTGCTGCTCAACCGGGTCGGCTGGCGGCGGGCCAGCAAGCGCTCTTTGTATGCAGCGTGCCAGATCGGCGTGCCGTTCGGGCTGGTTACTGTGGTGGTGCTGGCTCAGATGCTGTTCTTCAAAGAGGTCTCACAACCGTTGGTCGCGCCCATGTTCGCGCTGTGCATCGGCTACCTGCTGCCCAAAAGGGTTCTGGCCGCCTACGCCAAGGCACGCCAGAAACAGGTCGTCGTCGAGATATCCACCTTTATCCCGCTGCTGCGCATTTTGTTCGAATCCGGCATGGCGGTGGAACAGGCGTTGCGAGTACTCAGCAGTGAAGGCAAGGACCTGCTGCCGGTCCTGTCGGAAGAAATCCGCGTCATTCTTACCCGGGTCGACTCGGGTCTGGAGCTGGGTGAAGAGCTGCGCAAGGCCTCGATCCTGATGGATGTGGATGAATTCAGCGACACCTGCGTGATTCTCAACCAGTTGATCCATCAGGGCGGCGGTGCGTTGAAATCGCTGCTGACCCTCAAACAATTGATCGACGATCGCCGCCTGACGCGCCTGCAGGAGTACATCTCCAAGCTGTCGGCGAAGATGTCGGTGGTCATGATGCTGTTTCTGTTTCCCGCACTGCTGATCGTGCTGGCAGGCCCCAGTTTTGTCGCCCTGAGCCGTGCTCTGGGCGGTTGAGGTTCAGGTTGTTCAAGGAAGAGATGCAATGAAGGCAATCATCACGTTACTCGGATTATTGATGCTGACCGGCTGCGCCAGCGACGGCAGCGCGCTCTGGATGCAGTCATCCACTCAGGCACAGAGCTGCCCCAAACTGACATCGGATCAGGAACTGGCCCTGAATCTGGCCCAGAACATGGCGGACGAAGGCCGCCTGCACGCCAGCCTCGCCCATCTGGAAGAGCTGCCGGACAACCTGGGCGAAGTGCGGCTGCGCAAGGCACGGGTACTGCGGCTGCTGGGCAGCAACGAGGCTGAGCCGCTGTACCGCAGCCTGCTCGGCACCTGTCGCGCGGCTCAGGGGGAACATGGCTTGGGGCAACTGGCCGCCGCACGGGGTGACAATGCCCAGGCTCAGCAGCATTTGCTCAGGGCCAGCAAGCTGGAGCCCACCGACGAGAAAATCCGCAATGATCTGGGCGTGGTCTATCTGAATCAGTTGAAGCTTGAACAGGCGCGCTTTCAATTCCTGACGGCCATGGAGCTCAAGCAGTCCGATCCGCTGGCAGCGGTGAATCTGGTCACCCTGCTGATTTATCAGGACAACTGGAAACAGGCAGCCGAACTGGCATCACGGGCCAACCTGACGCCCGAGCAGATCACCGACGCGACCGCGCGGGCTGAAAAGCTCAAGGTCACGGCCGTCCAGCCTGTGGCCCAGAAGACCCCGATCACCGCCAGGCTTGATCAGCCAGGCCAAGGAGCACGACCATGACCCGTACGACCCGGACGTTCTGCATCATGTGCGCTGCCGCAATCGTTTTTTCATCTGGTGCTCGGGCCATTGATGGCGGCACCTCGTCAAACAGTCCGCCAGCGAGCCAGAGCCAGACCGAAACCTGGTTGAATGTGCAGGCCAAGGGCTCTGCCGCTTCTGCGATACCTCAGACCAGCACCTCTGCCGAGCGTGACCTGAGCCTGCAGCGGTGGCTTGAAACCTACAAGCATGAGATACCGGCGTTTTACGACCAGAAAGCCGGTGGCAGCGTTTCTTCAGACAAGTAGGATCGAGCCTTCGGAGCCCTCCTGAAATCGGCTCTTACACTCCATGCCGCAGCACGCAGTGAAGCAGTCCGTTATCATGCGCCAACTTCGAGCTCCGAGATTCTGGACTGCCATGCGCCGTTTGCTATGCCTGATGCTGTTGATTCTGACCCTGCCCGCCTTCGGCGCAAGCCTGCTGGAAGGTCGTCCAGCCCCGACTCTGGGTGGCGCAGCCCTCGATAACAGCAAGCAATTCCTGCCCGTTCGTCAAGCCTATCAACTGAGCCTGATTGAAACCACACCGCAATCGATCAAGCTGCGTTTCGTCGCCACCGAAGGCTACTACCTGTATCGCCATCGCTTTCAGTTCCGCACCGAGCCCGCCGACATTGGCCTGGGCGAAGCGCAACTGCCCAAAGGCGAGCAGAAGCACGACGAGTACTTCGGCGACGTTGAGGTCTATCACGGCATTCTGGACATCGACCTGCCGCGCAAGCCCGGCGAAGATCGACCTTTCACCCTTGCAGTCACCTATCAGGGCTGTGCCGACAAGGGCTTGTGCTATCCGCCCGAGACCGAACGCCTGGACATTGGTGATGTGAAGGCCAGTCAGCCTGCTTCCACGTCAGCCTCCGTTGCAAAAACCGCGTGGAGCTGGAAAGAGCTGGCGCTGTTTTTCCTGGCTGGTGTGGGCCTGACGTTTACGCCGTGCGTGCTGCCGATGCTGCCGATTCTGTCCGGCGTGGTACTGCGCGGACAGGTCGGTGGTCTGCGTGGTTTGAGCCTGTCACTGGCTTACGTGCTGCCGATGGCGATCTGTTTTGCATTGCTCGGTGCGCTGATGGGCATGTTCGGCGCAGGTCTCAATCTGCAGGCACGCCTGCAATCGGCCTGGGTGCTGGTGCCCTTCTCGGCCTTCTTCGTCATTTTCGCCATTGCCATGTTCGGCCTCTTCGAACTGCGTCTGCCACAGGGCCTGAGCAATCGGCTTGATCGCATCGCGGGCAAGACCGAAGGCGGCTCGCTGTGGGGCGCTGCGGTGTTGGGCGTAGTTTCCAGTCTGCTGGTATCGCCCTGCGTTTCAGCACCTCTGGCGGGCGCGCTGCTGTATATCAGTGCCAGCGGCGATGCGCTGGGTGGGGCCTTGAAACTCTTCGCTCTGGGCCTGGGCATGGGCGCCCCGCTGCTGCTGGTGGCTACCGGCGGCGCAGCCTGGCTGCCGAAAAGCGGGCCTTGGCTGGTCACGGTAAAAAACGCCATCGGCGTGCTGCTGCTGGCATTGGCCATCGGCTTGCTCAGTCGCGTTCTGCCCGGCCAGATCACCCTGTTGCTGGTCGGTTTGTTGAGCGCTGGCGTCGCACTGTTCATGGGTACGCTGCAGCTGACCGACAAAACGTCTCGCCAAAAACTCGCCCAACTCATCGGCCTGCTGCTATTGGTCTACGCTCTGGCATGCTGGTACGGCGCATTGACCGGCCAGACCGATCCCACACGCCCGTTGGGCCGCGCGCAGACGACGGCCAGCAGCGGTGCGGTAGCGTTGGCGACCAACCCATGGCAAACCATCACCACCTCCGCAGAACTGGACCGTGTGCTCGACGAAGCAAAGCGCGACGGCAAACCCCTGATGCTGGACTGGTACGCCGACTGGTGTATCAGCTGCAAGGTCATCGAACATGAAGTGCTGCCCGATCCAGGCGTTGTTGCAGGACTTTCGGGCTATCGACTGGTGAAGTTCGACATGACGGACAGCAACGCCGAGCAACGCGCACTGCTGGATCGCTACAAGCTGTTCGGCCCGCCGGCGCTGCTGTTTTTCAGCAAAAGCGGCGAAGAACTGCAAAACGTTCGGGTCGTCGGCGAAATCGACGCTGCGGGGCTGATCGAGCGTCTGAATGGAGCAAATGACCAAATCTAGCGCCTGAGTCACAAACTTTGCGCGAATATCGCTCATCGTGCTGGCTACTGTTGTTAACTGGACAGTCCATTGCCCTTCCGGCATAGTCGCCGGGCGTAAACGCTCGCAGACAATAAAAGGACTACACAATGGCGACCATTCTGGTTCTTCACGGACCTAACCTGAATCTGCTGGGCACTCGGGAACCGGGTGTCTACGGCACTGTCACCCTGTCTCAGATCAATCAGGACCTGGAACAGCGCGCCCGCGACGCTGGCCACCATCTGATGTACCTGCAAAGCAACGCCGAATACGAGCTGATCGACCGAATTCACGCCGCTCGCGACGAAGGTGTGGACTTTATTTTGATCAATCCGGCCGCTTTTACGCATACAAGTGTGGCAATACGTGACGCGCTGATGGGAGTGAGCATCCCATTCATCGAAGTGCATTTGTCAAACGTGCACAAACGCGAACCTTTCCGCCATCACTCCTACTTTTCAGATGTCGCTGTAGGAGTGATCTGCGGCCTTGGCGCCAGCGGTTACCGACTGGCCCTGGAGGCCGCCCTGGAACAATTGGCCGTTGGCTCCAGGCCATGAATGGTGCAGCCAGACGCTGACCTCATGGCTTGAACCGGCTGCCGAACTGACTTACAGACCCCTTGGGAGTTGATGATTGATGGATATTCGCAAAGTCAAGAAACTGATCGAATTGCTGGAAGAGTCCGGCATCGACGAACTGGAAATTCGTGAAGGCGAAGAGTCCGTACGAATCAGCCGTCACAGCAAGACCCCGGCGCAACCGTATTACGCACCGGCGCCAGCGCCTGTAGCTGCACCGGTTGCCGCACCTGCGCCAGCCGCTCCGGTTGCTGCCGAAGCGCCATCGGCCCCTGCGCTGAACGGCCACGTCGTCAAATCGCCAATGGTCGGTACGTTCTACCGCACCCCTGCGCCGACTTCGCCTGCATTCGTTGAAGTGGGCAAGACCGTCAAGGTCGGCGACACCATCTGCATCGTTGAAGCGATGAAAATGATGAACCACATCACGGCCGAGAAAGCCGGTGTGATCGAATCCATCCTGGTAGAAAACGGTCAGCCGGTTGAATTTGACCAGCCGCTGTTCACAATCGTTTGAACCGGGGAGAGCCTGCGATGTTGGAAAAAGTTCTGATCGCCAACCGCGGCGAAATTGCCTTGCGCATCTTGCGTGCCTGTAAGGAACTGGGCATCAAGACCGTCGCTGTACACTCCACGGCAGATCGCGAGTTGATGCACCTGGGCCTGGCAGACGAAACTGTCTGTATCGGTCCGGCGCCAGCCAACCTGTCCTATCTGCACATCCCTGCAATCATCGCGGCCGCCGAAGTCACCGGCGCCACGGCGATTCACCCGGGCTATGGCTTTCTTGCGGAAAACGCCGACTTTGCCGAGCAGGTCGAGAAATCGGGTTTTGCCTTCATCGGCCCCAAGGCCGACACCATTCGCCTGATGGGCGACAAGGTATCGGCCAAGGACGCCATGAAACGCGCCAACGTGCCTACCGTTCCAGGTTCCGATGGTCCACTGCCTGAAGACGAAGCCACTGCGCTGCGTATCGGCCGTGAAGTCGGCTACCCGGTGATCATCAAGGCCGCCGGTGGCGGTGGTGGTCGCGGCATGCGTGTGGTTCACAAGGAAGAAGACCTGATCGAAGCTGCTGCCCAGACCCGCGCCGAAGCGGCTGCCTGGTTCAGCAACCCGATGGTCTATCTGGAAAAATACCTGACCAACCCGCGTCACGTGGAAATCCAGGTCATTTCCGACGGCCAGGGCAATGCGATTCACCTCGGTGATCGTGACTGCTCGCTGCAACGCCGCCACCAGAAAGTACTGGAAGAAGCACCGGCTCCGTTCATCGATGAGCAGGCGCGCAAAGACGTCTTCGCTGCCTGCGTCAAGGCATGCGTCGACATCGGCTACCGCGGCGCGGGCACGTTCGAGTTCCTGTACGAGAACGGCCGCTTCTACTTCATCGAAATGAACACCCGTGTTCAGGTGGAGCACCCGGTTTCGGAGATGGTCACCGGTATCGACATCGTCAAGGAGATGCTCAGCATCGCCGCCGGCAACACGCTCTCGTTTACTCAGGATGACGTAGTCATCAAGGGTCATTCGCTGGAGTGCCGGATCAACGCTGAAGATCCGAAAACCTTCATCCCGAGCCCAGGCCTGGTCAAGCATTTCCATGCACCGGGCGGTAACGGCGTTCGTGTCGACTCGCACCTGTACAGCGGTTACAAGGTGCCATCGAACTACGACTCGCTGATCGGCAAGCTGATCACCTGGGGCGCGACCCGCGAAGAGGCCATGGCACGCATGCGCAACGCCCTGGACGAAATCGTGGTCGACGGGATCAAGACCAACATCCCGCTGCACCGTGATCTGACCCGTGATGAAGGCTTCTGCGAAGGCGGCGTCAACATTCACTACCTGGAGCACAAACTGGCCAATCAATAAGCCAGTGTGTTTCAAAACGACGAAGCCGCAGTGATGCGGCTTTGTTGTTTGCACCGCTTGGAAGTAAACTTGCCCGCTTCTCGCGGCCAAGCCCGCACTTATTTTTGAATCGAAGGTAATCCGCCATGCCTTGGCTGCAAGTCCGTCTCGCCATCAGCCCAGAACAAGCCGAAACCTACGAAGACGCTCTTCTCGAAGTCGGCGCCGTGTCCGTGACCTTCATGGACGCTGAAGACCAGCCGATTTTCGAACCCGAACTCAACACCACCCCGCTGTGGGCACACACCCACCTGCTGGCCCTGTTCGAAGCCGACACGGACGCCGATCTGGCGCTGGCGCACCTGCGCCTGCTGACTGACGCCGAATTGCCCGAGCACACCGCCGAAGTCATTGAAGACCAGGACTGGGAACGCAGCTGGATGGACAACTTCCAGCCAATGCGCTTTGGCCAGCGCCTGTGGATCGTCCCGAGCTGGCATGCCGCACCCGAGCCTGAGGCGGTGAATCTGCTGCTCGATCCAGGCCTGGCGTTCGGCACCGGCACGCACCCGACCACCGCACTGTGTCTGGAATGGCTCGACAGTCAGGACCTCAAGGGCTGCAACGTGCTGGATTTCGGCTGCGGATCGGGCATTCTGGCCATCGCCGCACTGTTGCTGGGCGCCGAACAGGCGGTCGGCACCGACATTGACGTGCAGGCCCTTGAAGCCTCCCGTGATAACGCCGGGCGCAACAACATCGCCGAACAACGCTTTGCGCTCTACCTGCCGGAAGACCTGCCCCGTGAACCCGCCGATGTACTGGTCGCCAATATTCTGGCCGGCCCGCTGGTGTCACTGGCCCCGCAACTGGCAGAACTGGTCAGGCCGGGCGGGCGTCTCGCGCTGTCCGGCATTCTGGCCGAGCAGGGAGAAGACGTGGCTGCAGCCTATGCTGCTACATTCGATCTGGACCCGATCGCGAACCGTGATGGCTGGGTACGCATCACGGGCCGTCGCCGTTAACCGCCGCCTGAACCGGACCGCCGCATGACCGACAGTTTCGTCACCCAGTGCCCTCACTGCCAGACCAGTTTCCGAGTCAGCCACGCGCAACTGAGCGTGGCACGCGGCGTGGTGCGCTGCGGCGCCTGCCTGCAGGTCTTCAACGCCGCCCGACAATTGCTGGAGCAGCGAGCGAGCGACGAGCCCGGGAAACCGGTGCAGACCGACGCGCCATTGATCGTCGACCCGCCGATTGCCGAGCCTCTTCAGCCCACTCTGCCCGTTGCGCAGGTGCCCGCTGCAGAGCCTGCTGCGCCAGCCCGCGTCGAGCCAGCCAGAGTTCAGGACGAAGACGAGGACCTGTGGCAGGTCAGCGAAATGGACCTGGACAACCTGAACCTGGACGAAGAACTGGCGCGCCTCGAAAAGCGCGACAACCCGCGGTCAGACAGCTTTGCGCGCCACAACCGTAACGATGACAGCATGCTGACGGCGCAGCGTGACAACCCCAAGGCGGATGAATCCGCGTGGGTCGACACGCTGCACAACGATGACGTCAGTCATCTACTTGAACTGCAGGCCGAAGTGGTCGACGAGCCTGCGCATCATGATGATGAAGAGCACAGGCACTCAGACAACGACCGCACCGAACCCTCGCTGTCGGCAGGCAACCACCTGGACGATGACGAGCCTATGGCGCCGCCGGTCAGTCTGCGCAAACAGCCTGTAACCGAAAAAGCCGAACGCTGGTCCGCAGTCGACGACGATGACATCGATGATCATGATGACGAATACGTCAACGATGAGCCGGAACCAGATCCGCGCAGCAAACGCACGCGCAATGAACCCGCCGT
The DNA here is from genome assembly GCF_900184295.1 of Pseudomonas viridiflava. NCBI lineage: Bacteria > Pseudomonadati > Pseudomonadota > Gammaproteobacteria > Pseudomonadales > Pseudomonadaceae > Pseudomonas > Pseudomonas viridiflava. Next base: position 811,956 of record NZ_LT855380.1, on the reverse strand, counting down.
ACGCGACAAGCCCCTGATTGACCTGACGGACGATCCTCTGCAACTGGACTGGCAGCCACCAAAGCCGCGATCGGGCCGTCGCCTTGCGTGGGCACTGCTGATCTTGCTGGCCCTCGTGGGACTTGCCGGGCAATACATCTGGTATCACTTCGATCAGTTGGCGCGCCAGGATCAATACCGTCCATGGTTCCAGCAATTGTGCCCGCAGATTGGCTGCAAGGTGCCGTCGAAAGTCGACATTTCCCTGCTCAAGAGCAGCAACCTGGTGGTGCGCAGTCATCCCGAGTTTCAGGGCGCCCTGATCGTGGATGCGATCATCTATAACCGGGCCTCTTTCTCCCAGCCGTTTCCACTGCTGGAGCTGCGTTTTGCCGACACCAGCGGTCAACTCATTGCCAGTCGTCGGTTCAAACCAAGCGAATACCTGAGCGGCGAAATGGCGGGCAAGGAAGAGATGCCGCCGCAGACTCCTATCCATATTGCGCTGGATATCCTCGATCCGGGGGCGAAGGCCGTGAATTACAGCCTGAACTTCCGTTCGCCCGAATAGCGATCCTGCAGGGTGAAACCACCCTGCACAGACCTGCTTTATCTGTTGTTTTCCCCGAACAACCCAGCATTTTCGCCAGGTATTCTCTGACAATCGCTCTGGAATCCCGGTCTTGGCGAGATGGAAAAAGTTGTTCAGATTTTATCCAATTCAGCCTTTATCCAGTCATCGAGAGCGGGTATCATGCCCACCCTTTTTCAAACTCTCGGCTCGGTCTGACGGTTGCACAAGCAGCTGGCTGAACGACCCGTTGCAGACCGTGTGAAACGGTTGTTTACACGGCCTGCGGATGATTCGGCCCCACTATAGGTAAGGCTATGTCGGCGGTACGCATCGGCCCATATACATTGCAGAACGGCTTGATCCTCGCCCCTATGGCGGGCGTCACTGACCAGCCTTTCCGTCAGCTGTGCCGTCAACTCGGCGCAGGGCTGGTGGTCTCGGAAATGGTGACCAGCGACATGAGCCTGTGGAACAGCCGCAAATCGCGTCTGCGCATGATCCACGAAGGTGATCCCGAGCCCCGCTCGGTACAGATCGCCGGCGGAGATCCGCAGATGCTGGCGGACGCGGCACGTGCCAATGTCGATCTGGGTGCTCAGATCATCGACATCAACATGGGCTGCCCGGCCAAGAAGGTATGCAACAAGGCAGCCGGTTCAGCGCTGTTGAAAGACGAACAACTGGTGACCGAGATCCTGCAGGCCGTGGTGGCTGCGGTCGATGTGCCGGTCACGCTGAAGATACGCACCGGCTGGGACCGGGAGAACAGAAACGGGCTCACCGTCGCAAGAATCGCCGAGCAGGCCGGCATTCAGGCACTTGCGGTCCACGGGCGAACCCGTGCAGACCTTTACACCGGTGAAGCCGAGTACGACACGATTGCCGCCATCAAGCAGGCCGTGTCGATCCCTGTATTTGCAAACGGCGACATCGATTCACCTGAAAAAGCCCGGTATGTACTGCAGGCCACCGGAGCGGACGGGTTACTGATTGGCAGGGCAGCCCAGGGGCGGCCGTGGATTTTTCGCGAGATAGAACACTACCTGCGTACCGGCGAGAAACTCCCGGCGCTGCAGCTCGGTGAGGTGGAGCGGATCCTGCTGGAGCATCTGGCAGCACTTCATGTGTTCTATGGCGACGTGATGGGCGTGCGAATTGCACGCAAACATGTCGGCTGGTATCTCGCAACCTTGCCGGGCGCCAGGGAGTTTCGCGCCCGATTCAATCGATTGGAAGAGACGGAAGCACAGTGCGCCAACGTTCGGGAGTTCTTCAGCCAAGGCTGCAAGGGCCCGGATAACCAGAACGATAAAGAGGTGGCCGCATGACGATGATGACCGAGACTTTAGTGAGTGGAACGACACCCGTGAGCGACAACGTCAATTTGAAACAACACCTGAACACGCCGAGCGAAGAGGGTCAGACCCTGCGCGGCAGTGTCGAGAAGGCGTTGCACAATTATTTCGCCCACCTCGAAGGCGCATCCGTCACTGACGTCTACAACCTGGTGTTGTCGGAAGTCGAGGCCCCGCTTCTGGAAAGCGTGATGAACTACGTCAAGGGCAACCAGACCAAGGCCTCCGAGCTGCTGGGCCTCAATCGCGGCACGCTGCGCAAGAAACTCAAACAGTACGATCTGCTTTAAGCATTCAAAACAGAAAAGGCGACCCACCTGACAGCGGTCGCCTTTTTTTGCTGACTTCTTTTGCTTGTGATGGAAATTGAGATGACCGACCAGACTACCCGCCTGCCGATCCGCCGCGCTTTGATCAGCGTATCCGACAAGACCGGAATCCTCGAATTCGCCCGCGAGCTTGAAGCGCTTGGCGTCGAGATCCTGTCCACTGGCGGCACGTTCAAGCTGCTCAGGGACAATGGCGTTGCGGCAGTGGAAGTGGCCGACTACACAGGCTTCGCCGAAATGATGGATGGCCGGGTCAAGACCCTGCACCCCAAGATCCACGGCGGCATTCTGGGTCGTCGCGGCATCGACGATGCAATCATGAACGAGCACGGTATCAATCCGATCGACCTGGTTGCCGTCAATCTCTATCCGTTCGAAGCCACCGTCTCCAAGCCGGGCTGCGACCTGCCGACCGCGATTGAAAACATCGACATCGGTGGCCCGACCATGGTCCGTTCCGCCGCCAAGAACCACAAGGACGTCGCCATCGTCGTCAACGCGAGCGACTACGGCCAGGTGCTGGAAAGCCTCAAGGCTGGCGGCCTGACCTATGCCCAGCGTTTCGACCTGATGCTCAAGGCGTTCGAACACACCGCCGCCTACGACGGCATGATTGCCAACTACCTGGGCAGTGTCGATCAGACGGCACAGACCCTGAGCACCGAAGGCCGCAGCCAGTTCCCCCGCACCTTCAACACCCAGTTCGTCAAGGCACAGGAAATGCGCTACGGCGAGAACCCGCACCAGAGCGCGGCGTTCTACGTTGAAGCCAAACCTGCCGAAGTCGGCATCGCGACCGCCACCCAGCTGCAAGGCAAGGAGCTGTCGTTCAACAACGTGGCCGACACCGATGCCGCGCTGGAATGCGTAAAGAGCTTCGTCAAACCTGCCTGTGTGATCGTCAAGCACGCCAACCCGTGCGGCGTCTCGGTCTGCCCGGACGAGGAAGGCGGTATCCGTCAGGCCTACGAGCTGGCCTATGCCACCGACACCGAGTCGGCCTTTGGCGGCATCATTGCGTTCAACCGTGAGCTGGATGCCGAGACGGCCAAAGCCATCGTCGAGCGTCAGTTCGTCGAAGTGATCATTGCCCCGAGCGTCAGCGCCGAAGCGCAGGCCATCGTGGCCAGCAAAGCCAATGTACGCCTGCTGACCTGCGGTCAGTGGAGCGAGCGCACCCCTGCGTGGGACTACAAGCGCGTCAACGGCGGTCTGCTGGTGCAGAGCCGTGACATCGGCATGATCACCGCCGACGACCTGAAGGTTGTCACCAAGCGCGCCCCGACCGAGCAGGAAATCCACGACCTGATCTTCGCCTGGAAAGTCGCCAAGTACGTGAAGTCCAACGCCATTGTCTACGCCAAGAACCGCCAGACCATCGGCGTCGGCGCAGGCCAGATGAGCCGCGTGAACTCGGCACGCATCGCCGCCATCAAGGCCGAGCACGCCGGTTTGCAGGTTCAGGGCGCAGTCATGGCTTCCGACGCATTCTTCCCGTTCCGTGACGGCATCGACAACGCGGCCAAGGTCGGCATCACCGCTGTCATCCAGCCGGGCGGTTCGATGCGTGACAATGAAGTCATCGCCGCGGCAGACGAAGCCGGTATTGCGATGGTTTTCACCGGTATGCGCCACTTCCGCCACTAACTCAGGAAACGGCCGCACTGCCGCAGGCGTCTGCTGCGTTGGATGGGGCTCCGCTGATGCTCATTGCCAGGAGGCAACTCCGCTCAGCGAAGCCCCATCCGCCTTGCATACACCTACGTCATTGCGACCTCGTACCGCGGGGTCATCTGACGATGAACTGCCGCGCTACCTCCCAGAATCAGCGTCATCGAGGTTTTTGACATGAATGTTTTGATTATCGGCAGTGGCGGTCGTGAACACGCCCTGGCATGGAAAGTCGCGCAGGATCCACGTGTAGAGAAAGTATTCGTTGCGCCGGGCAACGCAGGCACGGCCATCGAAGCCAAGTGCGAAAACGTTGCAATCGACGTGCTGGCGCTGGAGCAACTGGCTGACTTCGCCGAGAAGAACGTCTCGCTGACCATCGTCGGCCCGGAAGTGCCGCTGGTGGCTGGCGTCGTGGACCTGTTCCGCAGCCGCGGCCTGGATTGCTTCGGCCCGACTGCCGGTGCAGCCCAGCTTGAAGGTTCCAAGGCGTTCACCAAGGACTTTCTGGCACGCCACAAGATCCCGACCGCCGATTACCAGAACTTCACCGAAATCGAGCCGGCGCTGGCCTACCTGCGCGAAAAAGGCGCACCGATCGTCATCAAGGCCGACGGCCTGGCGGCCGGCAAGGGCGTCATCGTTGCAATGACCCTGACCGAAGCCGAAGACGCCGTACGCGACATGCTGGCCGGCAATGCCTTTGGCGACGCAGGCTCGCGCGTCGTGATCGAAGAATTCCTCGATGGCGAAGAAGCCAGCTTCATCGTCATGGTCGACGGCAAGAACGTTCTGCCCATGGCCACCAGTCAGGATCACAAGCGTGTCGGCGATGGCGACAGCGGCCCGAACACCGGCGGCATGGGTGCCTACTCCCCTGCCCCGGTGGTGACCGCCGAGGTTCATCAGCGGGTCATGGACCTGGTCATCTGGCCGACCGTCCGGGGCATGGCAGAGGAAGGCAACGTTTACACGGGCTTCCTCTATGCTGGCCTGATGATCGACAAGGCTGGCAACCCCAAGGTGATCGAATTCAACTGCCGTTTCGGCGATCCGGAAACGCAGCCGGTCATGCTGCGACTGCAATCGAGTCTGGTCCTGCTGGTCGAGGCCGCCCTGGCACAGGCGCTGGACAAGATCGAAGCGCAATGGGATCCACGCCCGAGCCTGGGGATCGTTCTGGCAGCAGGCGGCTACCCTGCCGACTACGCCAAAGGCGATTTCATCAACGGGCTGGATGAAGCCGCTAAACTCAATGGCAAGGTTTTCCACGCGGGCACCGCCCTGCAGGATGGCCGTGTCGTGACCAGCGGTGGTCGTGTACTGTGTGCGACAGCCCTGGGCGACAGCGTGGGCACCGCTCAGCAGAATGCCTACGCGCTGGCGGCAAAGATTGATTGGGAAGGTTGTTTCTATCGCAAGGACATTGGCTACCGGGCCATTGCCCGTGAGCGTGGTGAGAGCCAGGAATAAAAGACCAGGCCAGCCCTTTTCGGAGGCTGGCCGGTGTTCCCGGCGATGCGCAGTTTTACCAGGTATTCACTCACGAAGGGATTTCATTGTGCGCTGGCTCAGGATTGCCATAGCCTCAACCGTCGGGTTGATGACCTTGCTCTTCATGCTCTCGGCTCAAGCCGAACATGGATCGGGCTGGTCAACGTTGCTCGACGAAAAGGCAAGCCTGGACCTGGAGGAAATCCGTTCGGCGCGCTATCAGAATCAGTTCAGCCCTGTCGAACTCGAACGCGTCACTGCAGCGGGCAGACACAGTGCTGTCTGGCTGCACTATCGACAGCATCCGACACAGCACGAGCAACTGCTGCGTATTTTCGCACCCGACCTTGCCACCGCCGACATGTACGTCATGGACGGAGATCGTCTGGTCGACTACATGCGCACAGGCAATGAAGTACCCAGGCAGGATCAGCGACTGCCATCCAACGACTTTCTGCTGACCGTACCGCAAAGCAGCGTCCCGCTGGACATCTACCTCAGGCTGGTTTCAACCCAGCAAATGCGCCCCAGCATCACGCTGGAGCCCGCCATCGAAAGCGCGGCCGACGAAACCGAGCCGTTTCTGTTCGGGCTGCTGTTCGGTGCACTGGCCATGCTCATTGTTCAGAACCTGACCCGCTACGGACACTCACGTTCGCGCAGCAACCTGTGGCTGGCGGCCTGTGAGGCCTTGCTGGCACTGAGCGCCCTGCTGCTGCTCAACCTGCTCAGCCCACTCGAGTCCTGGAACATCGCACAGACTCCCGGCGCCCATCTCGCCTTGCTGATGGCCGCCATTGCCGGACTGATCTACACCTACTGCTTCTTTGTGCATCGCAACGTGAAAGTGCTGGATCGTCTGCTGCTGGGCAATGCCGTGCTCATGGGCATCGGTGCGCTGCTTGTGATGCTCGACGACGACCTGCCCATCAACATCCTGACCTTCGTGCTGGTTTCCCTGACCACGCTGAGCATCCTCGCGGTCTCGGTATGGCACTGGCAGAAAGGCTACCGCTCGGCGCGTCTGTTCGTGTTGGGAATGATCACCTTCAATATCGGCTACATGATCGTGCTGCCAGGCCTGTTGTGGCTGAGTCTGGTGCCGCCGCAGTGGCTGATCCTCGCCCTGCTGTGCGTGTTCTGCATCAGCGGACTTTTGATGAGCATCGCGCTCAGCGAGCGCCAGCGCAGCATCACCGAGGACCGATTCAGCATCAGCCGCGATCAGGCCGCCAGCACGGCCGAAATCAACGCCAAGGCCGAATTCCTGGCCAAGATCAGTCATGAAATCCGCACCCCGATGAATGGCGTGCTGGGCATGACCGAACTGCTGCTGGGCACACCGCTGTCGGTCAAGCAACGCGATTACGTGCAGACCATTCACAGCGCAGGCAACGAACTGCTCACGCTGATCAACGAAATTCTCGACATCACCAAGCTTGAATCGGGGCAGATCGAGCTGGACGACGTGCAGTTCGACATCAGCGCACTGGTCGAGGACTGTCTGAACATCTTCCGCGCCAAGGCCGAGCAACAGCAGGTCGAACTCATCAGCCTGATTCAGCCGCAGGTGCCTCGCGTGATCGGCGGTGACCCGACCCGACTGCGCCAGACACTGTTGAGCCTGCTGGAAAACGCACTGAAGAAAACCGAAGAAGGCGAAATCCTGCTGGCCGTTGCGCTGGACAGCGCAAAGTCCGGCACGCCGCGTCTGCGCATCTCCGTGCAGGACACCGGTGAGTCGCTGTCGGATGAAGAGCGTGACGCGTTGTTGCATGCGGAACTGCACAGCAAGAATTTCCTGGCCAGCAGCAAGCTGGGTGGCCACCTCGGGCTGGTGATCGCACGGCAACTGATCGTGCTGATGGATGGCGAATTCGGCATTCAGAACAGCGGCACGCCGGGCAATACCCTGTGGCTGACGCTGCCGCTGGACGCCAAGCTGCTGGAACAGCCCACCATCGATCTGGACAGTCCGCTGAAGGATGCCCGCGTGCTGGTGGTCGACGACAATGACACCTGCCGCAAGGTGCTGGTGCAGCAATGCAGCGCCTGGGGCCTGAACGTGAGTGCCGTGGCCTCCGGCAAGGAAGCGCTGGCCCTGCTGCGCACCAAGGCGCACTTGCGGGACTATTTCGACGTGGTGCTGCTGGATCAGAACATGCCGGGCATGACGGGTATGCAACTGTCGGCCAAGATCAAGGAAGACCCGAGCCTCAACCACGACATTCTGCTGATTATGCTGACAGGCATCAGCAATGCGCCAAGCAAGATCATCGCCCGTAACGCGGGCATCAAACGCATTCTGGCCAAGCCCGTGGCAGGCTACACGCTCAAAACCACGCTGGCTGATGAACTGACCCAGTTGAACAAGGGCGTCACACCGATCAATCCGGCGCCGGTGCTGAACATGCCGGTTCGTGTGCCAAGCGATTTCCGCATTCTGGTGGCTGAAGACAACAACATCTCGACCAAGGTGATCCGCGGCATGCTGGGCAAGCTCAACCTGCATCCCGATACCGCCAGCAATGGCGAGGAAGCCCTCCGCGCCATGAAAGCGCAGCGCTACGATCTGGTGCTGATGGACTGCGAAATGCCGATCCTCGACGGGTTCTCGGCCACCGAGCAGTTACGCGCCTGGGAAGTCGGCAATCAGCGCGTACGCACGCCGGTCGTGGCCCTGACCGCGCACATCCTTACCGAACACAAGGATCGTGCACGTCAGGCTGGCATGGACGGCCACATGGCCAAGCCTATCGAACTGTCTCAGTTGCGTGAACTGGTCGAGCACTGGGTGGCGCAACGCGACAAGGTTCGCGGCCTGACATCGGCTGGCGAACTCTACCAGCAGAACTGACAACGTCAGGTCAGGCAGCGCGCTGCCTGATAGACTGCTCTCGCCCGCCCCCTGCTGCCAAGAGCCCATGCCATGCTCCATGTGTTGTCCAGCGTTTACCTGAAGATGCTGGTGCTTTACAGCCCGTTCTTCGTCCTGTCCTGCTTTATCAGCCTGACCCGTGGCCATTCGCGCAAGGAACAGAAGCGCCTGGCCTGGAAAGTCGCGCTGGCAACGCTGGTTTCAAGCGTCCTGCTGTACCTGTTCGGGCGGGTGATTTTCGATGTGTTCGGCATCACGGTCGATGCATTCCGGATCGGCGCCGGCAGCGTCCTGTTCATCTCGGCGCTGGGCATGGCTCAGGGCAAGTCCGCAATCCAGACCGACAACATCCAGCAAGACGTGACCATCGTCCCCCTGACCATCCCGATCACCGTCGGCCCCGGTACAATCGGCGCCCTGCTGGTCATGGGCGTGAGCCAGCCACATTGGGATGACAAGCTCACCGCCATTCTGAGCATTGCGCTGGCCAGTCTCACAGTCGGTGTGGTGCTTTACCTCTCCAACCGTATCGAGCGGATCCTCGGCGATCAGGGCCTGCAGATCGTCAGTCGGCTGATGGGGCTTTTCGTCTGTGCGCTGGCCGCGCAGATTATCTTTACCGGTGTCCGGGGTTATCTGATTACCTGACTGACTCAGGCCAGGTTCTCGAAGTAAATACGTGTGTAGCGATCCAGATTCTCGACGACCTTTTCACGAAAGGGCTCGTAACTGTCCGCAGAGTAACGATAGGCGCCACCGTCGATACGAATGTTCAGGGTAGACGTGGGCCGGGTAAACCATGAACCGCCTGTTGATTCTGTCTGCATATGAATGCCACATACAAGCACATCGACAGCGCCAGCCGTTGACTGTCGGCAAGGTACAATCTGCAAGCTTTCGCCTCGACTGGTACTGAACCAATCCTCGAAAAAAGCCTTCATCTGATGGCTGCTCAGGAGTTTTCCCAGCGCTTCGCTGGCCAGACTCGCCAGCTCCGCATGGCCGGATCCGCGAATGACGTCTCGCGTCGCAACAAGCAAATCACGAGGCTTGTTAATTAGAAATGTTTCTTTATTCAATGCGCCACTCAGGCTGAAGCCGTTCTGATATAGGCCTGCCTGATACCGGTTTATCCATTTGGACCAGTCTTGCTGACGATCAAATTTACGGCCTGCTCTGATTTCCGAGTAATTCAGGCAATCAAGGATATCATTCGTCTCTTGCTCCGATGCGTCAGCAAAAAAGGACACCAGACTATGTCCAGTCATCAGGAGCGGAGCCTGCGCGTTACTCATCTCCTTCATCCAATGCAGGCGTACAAAGTAGAGGCAGTATCAAACCGTCTTTTTTGCCGACCAGAAAACTCTGGACCTTTTTACGCACACTCTGATATCCACTGACGTCCCAGTTGTGCGTGGAAAACCGCAGATCAATCTCGCCCACAATTTTGTCAGGAGAAAATACCTGCCGGTACACATCAGGCTCTGCTTCAGCTGTCGTCGTGAATGTCATGAATAATGACGTCAGTGTGGCCACTCCATCCAGAGCACTGAGCTGCAGGGTAAAGGTCGAATGCCCGGGCTTTTCGACGCGCACCTTCACGGTAAACCGCTGGAACAGGGTTGAGCAATGATCAGTAGGCGCCAGAATGGCTATACAACGCAGTAACTCCTTGAAGTGCCCCTGTGTCTCTGGATGGCTTGAGGTGCCCTGCTTGATCAGCCATTCAAAAGAAATAGCTGCATCGTCCGCAGGCTCGAATGCACGCCGCTGATAGTATGAGGAGGCCCACTTCAACTCCTGCATCGCTTTCTCATGCAGGGAATACCAAGTGAAGGGCGCATCAAATTTTTGGGTCTTGAGATCAGCGTACAGTTGACAAAACAGCAGGGCGTCGCTGGTGTCGCTCAGACTCTTTAAAGACAGCGCACTGTTCACTGACAGCAACTGACCGGCCAGCACAAACCTTTCATATTTAATATTCATCGTGTGCATCCTTGCACTCACTTAAATGAATGGAGGTTGCTGCAAAGCAACCTCCAGCCCAACCGTTAGTTCAGTCCGTCGAAGAAATCATCCGCATCCCGGTCCAGATACTTGAGGATTTTTGGTTTGTAACGCTCATGCGAAGCCTTGTCGAAGTTCAGGCCTTTTACCAGGCGCCTGATTTTAAGACGTGAAACCGACCACTTCCAGAACAGTGCGCCTCCCGAATCACTCATGTAGTCGCAATGCATGGACAGCAGATAGGTCACCGGAATGCCGCTGGCAGACTCCAGGCAAGGCATGATGCGGAACGTCGAGGTGTTGCCCTTTTTACTATTGTGCTCGAACAGCTTCATGAGCGGTTCGTTCTTCTGCAGTTTATCCAGAGTCAGACTCAGCAACTGAATGAGCGTTGCCTTGTTGGGGCCTGCAATTGCGCCGATCAGCTCAAGCACCACTGAATCCATGGTCAGCGACTGATCGTGGGTAGTGTACTCACCGTACTCATGCCCACCGAGCGTGAGCCATCCGCCGTAACGCATGGCAGTGGAGTATTCCTCTAACCACTTGATGGGATCACTGCTGATATCCGACTTGCTGTGCGCAACTGTTTCGGCGAAGGCGACGGACAACATGACAGCCTCGCGATTCTCTGCACTGACGCCGTCAGCAAACGCGATGATCGCAGGCGATTCTTTATTTATCTGCCCAACAGGATCATTAACATCGCTCATACCAACGCTGCTCGACAGGGCCATTGCCTGAGGCACAATCACATGATCAGCCTGCGTCAGCGCCGGCAACGCCTCAAAGTAAGTATCTGCTTCTTTATCCGTCGGGAACGATGGGGTTTCTTCGTAAATCATTTTGCATTCCTTGCATTAATGAGTTTCAGACGGGCCGTTTTTGGCCTCTCATTAAAACTATCGACGAAACCGAAACCCCACAACCTTGGCACTTGGCCTGCCTCGCACTCAAACCAGGACCCAGCCCATTGAGCCACTGAATGACCGAAACAGCATGGACACGGGACACTTATAAGTTTCCTTCGCTGCCATTTATATATGCCTTCGAAGCACAGTAACGCTACTGCGGATACGGAAAGAAAAAACAACAAGCCTCGTTGATAAAGCCCACTTCTTTTAGGGAATGCTCCTCAAACCACGCAAGTATTCTCCTACAAATCCTCACCAACAAAAGAAGCCTCGGCTTTTCAATGGTTGATGAGGTTTGTACATGAGACGTATTGAGCAGTGGAGGCTAAGGCTTTTTTCCATACCAGCGCGGTGTATAGACCCACTGACTTCCGTCGGGACGCGCGAAGACGCAGGTCAGAGACGAGCCCACCAGAACCATAGTGCGCATGTCCACCTGCTCGGGCGTCAACTCGCCCAGCGTAATGATGCGCAGGGTCTGACCCGGACGGCCAATGTCTCGGCCCAGCGTGACCGGCGTCTCGGGTGTGCGGTGCTGACGCACGATCTCCAGTGCCCGGCCCAGTTGCCAGGGCCGCGAGCGGGAAATCGGGTTGTAGAACGCCAGCGCAAGGTCCGCCTGAGAGGCCAGGTCCAGACGCTTTTCGATGACGTCCCACGGCTTGAGGTTGTCCGACAGCGAGAGTACGCAGAAGTCATGCCCCAATGGCGCACCGGCCTGGGCTGCGGTGGCCAGCGAGGCCGAGACGCCGGGCAGGATTTCCAGCTCGACAGCATGCCACTGCGGATTGTCTGACTCGTGCAGCGCTTCAAGCACGGCCGAGGCCATGGCGAACACACCGGGATCGCCCGACGACACCACCACCACCGAGCGACCTTGTGCCGCCAGCTCGAACGCATGGCGTGCCCGCATCATCTCCTCGCGATTATCGGTGCAGTGCAACACCTGATCCGCACGAAACGGTCCGGCCATGCGCACGTAGGTTTCGTAACCCAGTACGTCATTGGCCCGCGCCAGTTCGGCCTTGACTGCGGGCACCATCAGATCCGCAGCGCCCGGCCCCAGGCCGATCACAGCAAGACGCCCACGGCCACGACCGATGCGGCTGACGTCCAGCGGCTGAGCCGCGACCGAGATAGCCAGGCCCGAAGTGCTCACAGGTGGCAGTAATTGCGGGACCGCACTCATCGCCATCTCACTGGGCGAGCCCGCAGCGGCAAAACGCACCGGCACGTCCAGCTCTGCGGCAGCCTGATGCAGCAGCGCATTGGCCATGTGGTGCTCACCCGCCAGCAGGCAGGCCAGAGACTGTTCGGCAATGCGGGCATCACGCAGGGCCTGACGAACCCGAGACGCCAGTTCAGGCGAGCAATCGTCCACCGCCACCAGCACGTTGCGCGGATAGATCAGCAGTTCGTTGGCCGACAGTTCACGCAGACCGGAGCCAATGTGGATCGACAATTCTGCCTGCGGATCTTCAGGCAGTTGCGCCTGAGCCAGCCAAGGCGCGTCACCTTCGATACGCACCTGTTCGCCGGACAGCAGATCGGACACGAAGCGCTTGCCCAGTTCCAGGTCGCCCAACGCATAGCCACTCGGCGGATTGAGCAGGCAGGTGCCGAATCGCAGTTCGCCACTGGTGGTGATCGCCGGATTGACCGCGAGGCCTGCGGCAATCGTGCGAGCCATGACGTTGACGCCGCCCAGCCCGCCGAGCAGCGGCACCACCGCGCTACCGTCTTCGGCCACGGCCAGCACTGGCGGCTCGACACCCTTCTCCAGCAACAGCGAGGCCAGTGTACGAATCACGATGCCCGCCGCGCACAGCGCAATGATCGGGGTGTTCTGCTGATACAGCTGACGCACGGTGGCGCCGAATTCGGTGTAGGTGCTATCAGCGCCCTGTACTCGTTCAGCCAGACCGTGAATCACTGCATCGGGATACAGACGCTGGATACGCCGTGCGGTCGCAAGGCTGCCGTTGCCGAGAATGACGATGGCCGGAATGTTGTGCGCCATCAGCCTTGCCACCTGTCGCCGGGAACAATGATCAACGAGAAATAGGGCGAGGACATCGGATCGACCTGATCCAGCGGCACGATCTTCTGATTGGCCATGGTGGCCCGCTCGACGTAAAGCGCACGTTCGTGCATGCCCAGTTCGGTCAGCACTTCTCGCACCTTATGGAAGTTGCGACCCAGCTTCATGATCACCGCCGCGTCGGCATCGGCGAGCTTGCGTTTCAGGTCTTCATGGGAGAGCACGCCAGACAGCACCGACAGGCTCTGATTGCGGTACACCAACGGCGCACCCAGCACCGAAGCGCCGCCCAGCATCGAGCAGACGCCCGGAATCACCTCAGCCTCGTAACGCTCGGCCAGACGGTCGTGCAGATACATGTAGGAGCCATAGAAGAACGGGTCGCCTTCGCAGATTACCGCCACGTCCCGGCCGGCATCCAGATGTGCAGCGACCTGTTGGCTCGACTCGTCATAGAAATCACTGATGACTTTTTCGTACGACAGCGGCGCGGGCAGCGCTTCGGTGGTGACCGGGTAGACCAGCGGCATCAGCGTCTGCACCTCCTGAAGGTGCGCCTCAATAATGCCGAACGCGTTGCCTTTCTTGCCCTTGGCCACGAAATACGCGACCACTGGCGACTCGCGCAGCAGGCGTAGGGCCTTCACGGTAATCAGTTCCGGGTCGCCGGGGCCGACACCCAGGCCAATCAATCGACCGCGTGCCTGCATCATTCGATCTCCGTGGCCAGAGCATTGACGGCGGCAACAGCCATGGCGCTGCCACCACGACGGCCCTGCATGATCACGAACGGCACGCCACGGCTGTCAGCGGCGAGCATTGCCTTGGATTCGGCGGCGCCGACGAAGCCAACCGGGAAACCGAGGATCAGCGCAGGCTTCGGCGAACCGGCATCGAGCATTTCCAGCAGATAGAACAGCGCCGTCGGCGCGTTGCCGATCACCACCACACTGCCTTCCAAGTACGGACGCCACAGTTCCAGCGCCACGGCGGAACGGGTGTTGCCCAGTTCCAGCGCCATTTCCCGCACACCTTCGTCGTGCAGGGTGCAGATGATTTCGTTGTTGGCCGGCAGACGCGTGCGGGTGATGCCTTCGGACACCATGCGCGCATCACACAGGATCGGTGCGCCCGCCGCCAGCGCATCACGCCCGGCCTTGCCTGCGCCCGGCGAGAAGCGCAGGTCTTCGATGACTTCGACCATTCCGCAGGCGTGGATCACGCGCACGGCGAGTTTTTCCAGGTCGGCAGGGATCGTGTCCAGGCGCGCTTCAGCGCGAATGATCGAGAAGGAGTTGCGATAAATCTCCTGACCATCGCGGATGTAATCAATCATGCATGTTGCTCCGTGAGTCGGCGTTCAACAACGCACCGACTGCTTCAATAGTGAGGTCACGCGCGCGCAGCACACCGAAACCGGCATGGGCTGCGTCGCGAAAATAAAGGTCATAGCGGCCGGGCGAGACGGCCAGCAGGGTCACGGGTGCCACATGTGCCGCCGCGCAGGAACGTCGGCAACCCGTGAGGTGTACCGCCTGGCTTTCATGCAAGCTGGCGGCCAGCAATCGGGCGTCGGTCTTGGTATTGGCCAGTCCCTTGGCACACCCGGCAGAACCGGTGCAGGCAACAATGTGCGCCAGCGGCTCCTCGACCGAGCCGATCAGGCCGGCAGCCTGCAACGCATTGAGCACATCCGGCCCTCGTTCGACCGGAACGTTGGGCAGCATCAGGCTTTGCCACGGCGTCAGGCGCAAAGAGCCGTCGCCCTGATCCATGGCCAGTTGCGCGACAGCCGAGAGCATCCCGGCATCGAGACGCCCCAGCGGTACGGCAGCGCCCACCGCGACCAAGCCTGCATCGGCCTGTGGATAAATCCCGATATGGCGATCTGGCTGGATGGCAGGACGTTGCCAATCCGTAATCCCGGGCTCGACGCACAAGGCGACGTTCAAGCGCGCTGAAAGCCGGCTGAGGATTTCGTCGGTCGATACCTCGGCCAGCAGGTGGCGCATGCGGGTGTGTTCCGGGCGCGCCAGATCGAGAAACAGCTCCAGCAACGCCACGACCAGCGCATGACCGTGGACCAGAGGCACAGCAGCCAGAGGCTTGTCACGAGCCGGACAGCCTGCCAGACCGAACGCCAGCATCATCTGGTCGCCATGCTTCAGCGCCGAAAGCCACAGGTCATGAGGATGCTCCAGCATCACCAGCGCTTCGCCAGCGTCCAGCGAAATCGCGAACTTGGGCGACAGCTCGTGGAAGCGCGGATGCGTTTCCAGCGCCGCGAGAATCTGCGCTGCCAGCGGCCGGGCATCGAACAGACTCTGCGCATCCAGGCCGGCCACCGGGCTGAGCATCAGGTTGCGCACATCGTCGCTGTCGGGATTGTCCGGGCCGAGACCTGCGTCCATCAGGACACGGATCAGCCCATCGTGGTCATCGCCTACGCCGCGAATCTGCAGGTTGGAGCGGTTGGTGGCTTCGATCACGCCCTGTGCATAAGTCCGCGCCGCGTGAGCCACAGCCTGCGCCTGCGCGGCCAGCAGCCCCCCTCCGGGCAGTTTGATCCGGCAGATGCCACCGTCCAGCGCCGGGACGATACGCAGCAACCCCGGACAGGCCGAGGGGCGTAGCGTTGCGCTGGATGTGCGAGCGTACTTCTGCTCGTTCAAGGGATCACCTGGCAGGAACCGGCTGGAGCCGTACGTGGATTAGAGCACTTGTACCCCGTCGGGCGCGGTATTATGCCTGCTTTGTCCGCAGGCATGAAAAGGCGCTCTGTCGGAAGTTCGGATTGAGGGGTGTGCATGTCGCCTTGGCTGACAGTCGTGGGAATCGGAGAAGACGGTTACAAAGGCCTGGGCAGGAACGCTCGGCATGCTCTGCTGCACGCCGATCAGGTGTTCGGCGGGCCACGCCAGCTGGCCTTGCTGCCGCCCTGCATCCGCGCGGAACGTCGTACATGGCCGAGTCCTTTTTCGCTCAATCCCGTTCTGGAACAGCGCGGCGCCGAAGTCTGCGTGCTGGCCAGCGGTGATCCGATGCTGTTCGGCGTTGGCGCCAGCCTGAGTCGTGTCGTCGCCATCGATGAGATGCGCGTCCTGCCAGCCCCCTCTTCCTATTCACTGGCCGCAGCGCGGCTGGGCTGGCCGTTGCAGGAGGTCGTCACGCTGTCGGTGGTTGCCCGTCCGGTCGCCGCGCTCAATGCCCATATTCATCACGGCGTGCGCCTGCTGGTACTGAGCAACGACGGCAGCAGCCCGGCGATCATTGCCGGTCTGTTGCGTGAGCGCGGTTTCGGCCCCAGTCACATGACCGTGCTGGAGCACCTGGGCGGCGATGCCGAACGACGTGTCGACGGGCTGGCCAGCGAATGGGGCAACCCTGACATTGCGGCGTTGAATCTGGTCGCCATCGACTGCCGCGCAAATGCCAATGCCACGCGCCTGACGACGCTGGCAGGCTTGCCGGACAGCGCGTTCGAACACGACGGCCAACTGACCAAGCGTGACGTCAGGGCAATCACGCTGGCGCGTCTGGCCCCGGTGCCGGGCGAGTTGCTCTGGGATGTCGGCGCCGGTTGCGGCTCGATAGGCATCGAGTGGATGCGTGCCCACCCGACCTGTCGCACGCTGGCCATCGAGGCTGACGAAGGACGCCAGCAACTGATCGAATTCAATCGCGATGCACTCGGCGTGCCTGGCCTGCAACTGGTGCGCGGCACGGCGCCTCAGGCTCTGAGCGGTCTTGAACGGCCGAACGCAATCTTCATCGGCGGTGGCGTGACCCGTACCGGCGTGCTGGAAACCTGCTGGGAGCAACTGCGCTCTGGCGGCAGGCTGGTCGCCAATGCGGTCACGCTGCAAAGCGAAACAGCACTGATGGCCTGGCGCGAGCGTTACGGCGGCGAACTGACCCGCATCCACGTCGCCCACGCGCAGCCGTTGGGCGAGTTCGATACCTGGCGTCAGGCCCTGCCGATCACCCTGCTGGATGTGGTCAAGCCCTGATGCGCGACGAGACCGCCGAACAACCCGCACCGCTACGCAGCGGCCTGACCACGGGGAGCTGCGCGACCGCGACCAGCCTCGCTGCGGCCAGGTTGCTGCTCAGCGGACAGGTGAACGATGCGGTGGAGATCGTGCTGCCCAAGGGCAAACAGGTGCAGATGCGTCTGGAATTCTGCCGCTGTGTGGATGATTACGCCGAAGCGGGCACGCTGAAGGATGCAGGCGACGATCCAGACGTGACCCACGGTGCGCTGGTCTTCGCCCGTGTCAGGCTCGAATCCGAGCCCGGCGTGCGCTTCATCGCGGGCGCAGGCGTGGGCACGGTGACCCGCCCCGGCCTGGTGCTGGGCGTTGGTGAGCCCGCCATCAATCCTGTGCCACGTCGCATGATGACCGAGCATCTGATGCATCTGGCCGAATCGCTGAGCTATGAAGGGGGATTCGAGGTCACAATCGGGGTCGAGGGGGGTGAAGCACTGGCGCTCAAGACCATGAACCCGCGCCTGGGGATTCTCGGCGGGTTGTCGATTCTGGGCACCAGCGGCATTGTCCGGCCGTTTTCCTGCGCGGCCTATATCGCCTCGATTCATCAAGGCATCGATGTTGCGTTCACCAACGGCTACGTGCACATCGCCGCCTGCACCGGCAACGCCAGCGAAGACACGATGCGCCGGGTCTACAACATTCCAGACATCGCCCTGATCGAAATGGGCGACTTCGTCGGCGCAGTACTCAAGCATCTGCGCAAGGTGCCTGTGACTCGACTCAGCCTGTGCGGCGGCTTCGGCAAGATCAGCAAACTCGCCGCCGGGCATATGGACCTGCACAGCCGTCATTCCAGCATCGACCTGCCACAGCTTGCACGTTGGGCGGCCGATGTCGGGGCCGATGCTGCGTTGCAACAGCAGATACGCGACGCCAACACGAGTCAGCAGGCCCTGGCGATGAGTGCTGCGGTCGGTGTGCCGCTGGGTGACGCCGTCTGCCAGCACGCCCTGAATTTCGCCCGCAGCGTGGTGCCCGCCAGCGTGCAGGTCGAGGTGTTTGCCATTGACCGCCAGGGCGGGATCGTCGGGCAGGCGGGCGTTGCGTCACGTGGAGAAACCGTATGAAACGCATTCTGTTGTTGGGTGGCATCACCGAAGCCCTGGCCATCGCCCGAACGCTGGGGCCAGAGCATATTTACAGTCTGGCGGGCGTCGGCCGGGTGCCGACCGATCTGAAGTGCCAACTGAAAGTCGGTGGTTATGGCGGCGCCGAAGGCATGGCGCAGTACATTCGCGAGCAGAACGTCGACCTTTTGCTGGACGCCACACACCCTTACGCAGCACAAATCAGCCACAACGCTGCGCTCGCGGCGAAGAGCGCGGGCATTCCCTGCTGGGCCTTGCGCCGCACCGCCTGGACAGCAGGCCCCGGCGATGACTGGCGGGAAGTGACTGACTGGCCGGAACTGGTCGCGGCGCTGGCGCCGTTCGAACGCCCCTTCTTCACCCTGGGTCGCGAGCCGCTGCAGCATCTGGAAGAAATCCCCGAGCATCAGTTCTGGACCCTTCGCGCACTGGACAGCTACCCCGGCAACGAACGCTGCGACGTCATCGGCGCACGCGGTCCCTTCCATCTGGAGGACGAACGACAGCTGTTCGAGCGACGCCGCATCGACGTACTGATCAGCAAGAACAGCGGCAGCGGCTCCACCGAGCCCAAGCTCGACATCGCGCGGGAACGCGGCTTGCCGGTGCTGATCCTGAAGCGGCCCGAATTGCCAGCAGTGGATCGAGTGCTGTGGAGTGTCGACGAGGTGTTGCAAGCGCTTGAGTCATGACAGGGTTGCGCCAATACGGCCATAGCAGAGTTCTATTGGACACACGCCCTACCCTGTCCGATCATTCCCGGCAGATAGCAACACCCTTCCCGAGGAGCACCCTGCCATGAGCAAGCCAAAGCGGCCGAACAAGGCCAAATCCATCATCGCCCAACCGTTGTTCCGCAGCCGACAGGAACAACCCGCCAAGGGCAAAGGCAGCTACCGCCGCGAAGCCTTCCAGTGTAAAAGCTGGGAGGCTTCTTCCGTTATAGCGGCCTGATATCAAGCAACATCTCCGGGGCGCTTTTGGATGCTTGGCCGTGTTATGGTCTGCACCTAACGGTAATACCCTTGGACTCAAGCATGCCTTCTTGTTTTACCCATCGCCCGCAGTTGCGCCAACTCATCGCCGCCTCCAGCCTTATCGCATTGGTAGCTTGCGCAGAAAAACCCACTGCAGCCGATGCCACGCCTCTCCAAGCCGCCAAAGCCCAGACCGCCGCTCCGGCCGTTGCGCCAACACCCGCACTGGTTGTCGATGACTCCCTGACCATTCAGCCCGCCGTCAGCTTCGCCGAATGGCAGGCAGGTTTTCGCGCTCAGGCTCTGAAGGCCGGGATCCGCGCCGACGTCTTCGATCAGGCCTTTGCCGGGGTCACGCCGGACATGAGCGTCGTCAAGGCCGATCGCAGCCAGCCCGAGTTCAGCCGTCCGGTGTGGGAATACCTGGATGGTGCGATTTCTGCCGCTCGCGTGCGTAAAGGTCAGGCACTGCTCTCGCAATACGCTGATGATCTGCAGAAGATCGAACAGCAGTACGGCGTGGACCGTCAGGCGCTGGTCGCGGTGTGGGGCATGGAGAGCAACTTCGGGCAGTTCCAGGGTTCGCAGTCAGTCATCCGCTCACTGGCAACGCTGGCCTACGAAGGCCGCCGTCCGGGCTTTGCGCAGAGCCAATTGCTCGCCGCACTGGAAATCCTTCAGCATGGCGACATCACGCCAGACAGAATGCTGGGCTCTTGGGCTGGCGCGATGGGTCAGACCCAGTTCATTCCGACGACCTACAACACCCACGCCGTTGACTTCGATGGCGACGGCCGCCGCGACATCTGGAACACGCCAGCCGACGCCCTCGCCTCCACTGCGCATTACCTGCAAAGCTCCGGCTGGCAGCGCGGTCAGCCATGGGGCTTTGAGGTCGTTCTGAGTTCAGGCTTCGACTATGCACTGGCCGACTCGACGACTCGCAAAAGCCTGGCCGAATGGCAGCAACTGGGTCTGAAACAGCCTGACGGTTCGGCGATTCCGGTCGCCGCCAGTCAGCAACAGGCAGCGCTGCTGTTGCCAGCCGGTTATCGCGGTCCGGCGTTCCTGGTGCTGGATAACTTCCGCGCGATCCTCAAGTACAACAACTCGACGTCCTACGCGCTGGCGATCAGTCTGCTTTCTGATCGATTCAAGGGCGCAGGTTATGTCGTGGGCAGTTGGCCACGCGGAGACGTGCCGCTGAGCCGCTCTGAGCGCATCGAGCTGCAAACCCTGCTCTCTGCCCGTCAATACGACGCAGGCGCGCCAGACGGCATCATCGGCGCCAATACGCGCAAGGCCATCCGCAGCGCACAACAATCATTCGGCTGGCCCGCCGATGGCTACCCGACGCATGAACTGCTGAACAACCTGCGTAAGCCGTGAGAATGTGACGCAGAGCGTGGGCACGATCAACATCACAATCTGATCGTTCCCATGCTCCGCGCTCATCGTTATACACAAGTCTGCCTCGACACTGATCGTGCCCATCGCTCCGCGTGGGCATGCATCCTGTGACGCTCCGCGTCACAAATGGCACAGACTGAAGACTCAGTGAGCCGAGCGCATGACGTGGATAACGCTGGAGCTTGGGCGCGCATCTGCGCCACATTCAAGAGCGGACGCGGAGCGTCCTGAGCGGCATTCCCACGCGGAGCGTGAGGAACGATCAGAGTGATCTCAGGCACGCCGATCATGCCCCTGCCAGCGCAATAATCCAGAGATAAAAAAAGGCCAGGTATCACTACCAGGCCCTTTTTGTCTTGCCGCGTATCGTCAGAGCATCGCTTTGGCGATCTTGGCCTGCTCATCAGCGTGGTACGAAGAACGTACCAGCGGGCCCGATGCGACATTCTTGAAGCCCATCTTGTAGCCTTCTTCGGCGAACCAGGCGAACACGTCCGGATGAACGAAGCGTTGTACCGGCAAGTGGTTACGCGAAGGCTGCAGGTACTGACCCAGGGTCAGCATGTCGATGTCGTGCTCGCGCATGCGTTGCATGACTTCGATGACTTCCTCGTCGGTCTCGCCCAGACCCAGCATCAGGCCGGACTTGGTCGGTACGTGCGGGACCATCTGCTTGAAGCGTTGCAGCAGGGTCAGCGACCACTGGTAATCCGAACCCGGACGCGCAGCCTTGTACAGGCGCGGCACGGTTTCCAGGTTGTGGTTGAACACATCCGGTGGCTCGGCAGCCGTGATTTCCAGCGCCACGTCCATACGACCGCGGTAGTCCGGCACCAGCGTTTCGAGCTGCACGCCCGGCGAAAGCTTGCGGATTTCGCGGATGCAGTCGGCAAAGTGCTGGGCACCGCCGTCACGCAGGTCATCACGGTCAACCGAGGTGATCACGACATACTTCAAACGCAAGTCGGCAATCGCGACAGCCAGGTTCATTGGCTCATCGGTGTCCAGCGCCTTGGGACGACCATGGCCGACGTCGCAGAACGGACAGCGACGGGTGCAGATGTCGCCCATGATCATGAAGGTCGCGGTGCCGCCGGAGAAGCACTCGCCCAGGTTCGGGCAGGACGCCTCTTCGCAGACGCTGTGCAGCTTGTGCTTGCGCAGCAGTTGCTTGATGCGGTCGACTTCCGGGGAAACCGGAATACGTACACGGATCCAGTCAGGCTTTTTCGGCAGATCGACCGTCGGAATGATCTTCACCGGAATGCGCGCAACCTTCTCCGCGCCGCGCAGCTTGACGCCGGCTTCGACTTTCGGACGGGCCACACGCTCGGATACGTCGAGCGCCGGGATCAGGGTTTGCACGGTGTCAGTCATATTCGTTTATTCCGCCCGTTAGGGTCGCCTGCTCAGCGTAGTCGAGGTGTCTGACGAGCTGCGCGCGCAGTCGGGCACTTACCTCGGAAAATTCTATCTGCTCTGCGTGATCGCTCAGCTGGGTCATTGCCAGCCCGGCGTAGCCACAGGGGTTGATCCGGCGGAACGGCTCAAGGTCCATGTCGACGTTCAGCGCCAGACCATGAAACGAGCAACCGTTGCGAATGCGCAAACCCAGCGATGCGATCTTTGCGCCATTCACGTATACGCCCGGTGCATCCGCCTTGGCGGCTGCCGTCACCCCGTAACTGTCCAGCAGGGCGATGAGCGTGTTTTCGATCCGGGTGACCAGATCGCGCACGCCGAAACCGAGGCGCCTGACATCCAGCATCAGGTACGCCACCAGTTGACCGGGGCCATGATAAGTCACTTGGCCGCCACGATCGACCTGTACGACAGGAATATTGCCCGGCAACAGCAAATGCTCCGCCTTGCCGGACTGTCCCTGGGTAAAAACAGGAGGATGCTGCACCAGCCAGACTTCGTCCGCCGCGTCTTTGCCGCGGCCATCGGTGAAGCGCTGCATGGCGTGCCAGGCGGTTTCGTAATCGATAAGACCCAGATCACGAAAGCCCAGAGCGTCACCCATCAGAGCACCATGTGCACGACACCCGTAGCGCGCAGAGCACTATTGATATCGCGCAACTGGTCTTCGCCCGTGGCGACGATATGCAGTTGTACGGTGGTGTACTTGCCGTTGCTGCTCTGACGCTCGGCGAGCGTCTTGATGTCGATCTTGGCGTGTCGGCTCAAGACCTCGATCACGGCATCGGTGAAGCCGACACTGGTGTCACCGATCACCTTGATCGGGTAGTCAGCGCAGGGGAATTCGATTTTGTGCGACTTGACGTCGGTATCTGTCATGGCAGTAAAGGTCTCACAAGCCGTGACGACGGACACGCGGCCCGCTCAGATCATGAGCAGGCCGCGAGAAGGTCGGCATTGATTACTAATAAGGTCAGTTGAACAAGCCGTAGAAGAACAGGCGGATGCTATCCCACACGCGGCGGAAAATGCCACCTTCCTCGACAGGTTCCAGCGCAATCAGATTAGCGGTGTGAACCACCTTGTCTTCCATCTTCACTTCAACCTTGCCGATCACGTCGCCCTTGGCGATTGGCGCAACCAGTTGCGGGTTCATGGTCATGCTGGCAGACAGTTTTTTCATGTCGCCTTTTGGCATGGTCATGCTCAGATCTTCAGCCAGACCGGCCTTGACCTGACGAGCCGTACCTTTCCAGACCGGAGCCTGGGCCAGTTCGGTGCCCTTCTGGTAGAAGTTCTGGGTTTCGAAGAAGCGGAAACCGTAGGTCAGCAGCTTCTGGGTCTCGGCTGCACGGGCCTGCTCGCTGTTGGTACCGAATACCACGGCAATCAGACGCATGCCGTCACGCACAGCGGAGGACACCATGCAGTAGCCGGCCTCTTCGGTGTGGCCGGTTTTCAGACCGTCAACGGTCTTGTCGCGCCACAGCAGCAGATTGCGGTTAGGCTGCTTGATGCCGTTCCAGAAGAACTCTTTCTGCGAGTAGATCGCGTAGTGAGCCGGATCTTCGTGAATGATCGCGCGGGCCAGCTTGGCCATGTCGTGAGCCGACGAGTAGTGGTCCGGGTTCGGCAGACCGGTCGGGTTCATGAAGTGGCTGTTGGTCATACCCAGATCGCCAGCCGTCTTGTTCATCATGTCGGCGAACGCGTCTTCGCTACCGGCGATGTGCTCGGAGATCGCGACGCTGGCGTCGTTACCCGACTGGATGATGATGCCGTGCAGCAGATCGCTGACGGTTACCTGGCTGCCCACCTTGATGAACATCCGCGAACCGCCTGTGCGCCAGGCGTTTTCACTGATGGTCACCGGATCGTTCTCGCCGATCTGGCCACGACGGATTTCCAGGGTCGCGATGTACGCGGTCATCAGCTTGGTCAGGCTCGCAGGCGCCAGACGCTGATCACCGTTGTTCTCGACCAGGACGTTGCCACTGGTAGCATCCATCAGCACATAGGCCTTGGCGGCCAGCTGCGGCGCGGCCGGTGTCATCTGTTCTGCGGCCCAGGCAGCCGGAGTGATTATCAGGGGTACAAGCAGGCACAAACGTTTTGCAAAGGTGGTGATGTTCATCCGTCTCTCGAAAATGCTAATGGGCAAACATGCCCTTGCGGGCAAAGCTGAACAGACCGGCGAAGCGAAAACACTTCGGTACGGCTCGTGGCGCCAGGCTGTAACCCTGGCTGACAAAGTCGTCTGTTCGACACACGACCTCGTGGGCAGTTGCCTGCATCGCCTGCTCGAAGGCAAAAGCGCGAAGCCTGCAACTGCAGCTCGCCCTCCACTACTGCTGGAGGGCGACTGTCATAAAATCCGTTACTGGTCCGATGTCACCACGCTCGGCTGACCGAGGTTGGCCGACCGAACGCTGTCCTGCAACTGCTGGGCTTCACCCGGCGTGCCGACGGGTCCCATCCTCACGCGATAAAGCGTCTGCTGATTGCGCGCTATCGAACTCACGAAAACCGGCGCTCGAACCATCCCGCTCAGCTTCGACCTCAGGAGCTCCGCAGCGTCCGGATTCGCGAAGGCTCCGACCTGGAGAAATAGCCCAGCGGCTTGTCCTGAATCGTTTTTTTTTGCGTCAACCTGTACAGGCACGACGGGAGCAGCGTGTTGCTGAGGTGGCGGTGTGTACTGTTCGACCGTTCCGGTGGAGGTACTCAACGCAGGCGGTGTCGCCTGTGCCACCACTTGCGGCTGATTGAGCATCAGCGGCGCAGGGCGCCCGCGCTGCGCCCACCACTCCTGCGGATCGATGCCTTCGACCTTGACCCGCGCGGTACCGCTTTCGGCGTAACCCAGCTTCTTCGCAGCAGCGTAGGACAGGTCGATGATGCGATCCGAATAGAACGGACCACGGTCGTTGACCCGCAGAATCACCGTGCGGTTGTTGTCCAGGTTGGTCACTTTGACGTAACTGGGCAGTGGCAGCGTCTTGTGCGCCGCGCTCATGCCGTAAAGGTCGTAAACCTCGCCGTTGGCGGTGTTCTGGCCATGAAACTTGGTGCCGTACCAAGACGCGGTGCCCGAAGCGACGTAGCGCTTGGACTCGCTCATCGGGAAGTAGGTCTTGCCCAGCACGGTATAAGGGTTGGCCTTGTAGGGACCGGTGTGCAGGGTCGGCGTCGCGTCCGGGATGCGTGAAACATCCACATCCCACCACGGCGCGCCGTCCTTGTGGGCACGGTTGATGTCCAGACCCGGCATAGAGCGCACTACCGCGCCGCCCTTGGGCGACTGCTGCGTGGTACGCGATGGAGACGAGCAACTGGCCACCAACAGGGCCAGCCCTGAGAACGCCAGTAATTTCAATGATGTACGAATCGGCAATGCCCGCATTACTTGACGCCTCGAGCTTGAACCAACGATTCAGACAGCTGATACACGGCCATGGCGTACATCACACTGCGGTTATAACGGGTGATTGCATAAAAATTGTTCAAACCCATCCAGTATTCGGGACCCTTGTCGCCGT
The DNA here is from genome assembly GCF_900184295.1 of Pseudomonas viridiflava. Classification (NCBI taxonomy): domain Bacteria; kingdom Pseudomonadati; phylum Pseudomonadota; class Gammaproteobacteria; order Pseudomonadales; family Pseudomonadaceae; genus Pseudomonas; species Pseudomonas viridiflava. The sequence goes on along the minus strand of NZ_LT855380.1, from coordinate 786,223 downwards.
CGAGGCGAAACGCTGTCACCGGCATGTCGTCGCGCAGCGCATCATGACTCGCCCAGCCCAGCCCTCGCAACTCCCCGACCGACATCACCGGATCAAGGCCCGGACTCAATCCCTCGTCAACGCGGTCGCCACGAGCATCTGCACGGCTGACGACCTGCTGTCCGCCCACCCAGCCGTGGCGCTTGAAGTAGCTGGCCACACTGCCGATGGCATCATCAGGATCGGTCCAGATATTGATGTGGCCGTCGCCGTCGAAGTCCACGGCGTAGGCGCGGAAGCTGCTCGGCATGAATTGCGGCAGGCCCATGGCACCGGCGTATGAACCCTTCAGCGTCAACGGATCGACCTGCTGTTCACGCGCCAGCAACAAAAACTCTCTCAGTTCCTTGCGAAAGAACGGCGCGCGGGGCGGATAGTCGAAACCCAGCGTCGACAGTGCATCGATCACGCGGTAATTGCCGGTGTTGCGACCGAAGAAGGTTTCAACGCCAATGATCGACACGATGATCTGCGCCGGAACGCCGTATTCCTGCTCGGCACGCGCCAGGGCGGCCTCATGCTGACGCCAGAAATCGACGCCGCGGGCAATGCGCGTGTCGGTGATGAACATCGGGCGGTAGTCTTTCCACTGTTTCACGCGCTCGGCAGGACGGGAAATGGCATCGAGGATGGCCTGCTTGCGCTCGACCTCCCGGAACAACCCCATCAACTGCTCGCCGGCAAAACCGTGGTCACGGGTCATCTCGCCGACGAATTCGGCCACTTGAGGCGAGCCATCGTAATCCCCGGCAATGCTCTCCTGCACCGATCCAAGGATGCCCACCAGGCCGACCACCGGAGCATATCGAGCCCAGTTACGCATTGCTTGCATTGAGTTGTTCACCTTAATCAAACCTGAGCGATCCATTTACGATGCGTATGGATCGACATCAAAACCCCAAACGCTGACAGTAGGGTCACGAGCGAAGTTCCGCCGTAACTAATGAAGGGCAGCGGGACACCTACAACCGGCAGCAGGCCACTGACCATACCGATGTTGACGAAAACGTAAACAAAAAACGTCATGGTCAGCGCCCCTGCGAGCAACTTTCCGAATAATGTCTGCGCCTGGGCGGTAATCACCAGCCCGCGACCGATCAGCAGCATATAGATGATCAGCAGCGCACAGATGCCCACCAGACCGAACTCCTCGCCCAGTACCGCGATGATGAAGTCAGTGTGGCTTTCCGGCAGGAAGTCCAGGTGCGACTGGGTGCCCAGCAGCCAGCCCTTGCCGAAGACGCCACCCGAACCGATGGCCGCCTTGGACTGGATGATGTTCCAGCCGGTGCCCAGCGGGTCGCTTTCCGGGTCAAGGAAGGTCAGGACGCGCTGCTTCTGATAGTCGTGCATGAAGAAAAACCACATCGCCACGGCCGCCGGCACAGCTGCGGCCAGTACGCTGATGATCCAGCGCCAGCGCAAACCGGCCATGAACAGCACGAAGGCACCCGATGCCAGGATAAGCAACGAAGTCCCGAGGTCCGGCTGGCGTACGATCAGAATAAACGGCACCCCGACCAGCGCCAGGCTCACCACCACATGCTTGAGGTGCGGCGGCAATGTCCGCTTGGACAAGTACCAGGCAATGGTCGCCGGCATGATGATTTTGAGGAATTCGGAAGGCTGAAAGCGGATGACGCCCGGAATATTGATCCAGCGCGTCGCGCCCATGGCGTTGTGCCCCATGACATCCACGACCACCAGCAGCAGCACGCCAATCACGTACAGGACCGGCACCCAGCGGGCCATGAACCTGGGTTCCAGTTGGGCGATGACCACCATGGCAACAAGACCGATGCCGAACGAGCTGGCCTGCTTGATCAGCAGGTCCCAGTTCTTGCCGCTCGCCGAATACAGAACGAACAGGCTGCCCGCCGCCAGCGTCAGCAGCAGAATCAGCAACGGACCGTCGATGTGAATGCGCTGCAAAAAAGTGGCGCGGCGGCGCATCACATCTTCGCTGGACAGGATGCGGTCGAAATTACTCTTCACGGGCCGCAGCCTCCAGATTCATGGAATCGGCGTACTCGGGCTTGAGCTGGCCGTTCTCGTCTAGCAGCCAGGCATCCATCACCTGACGAACAACAGGTGCCGCCACGCCGGAGCCGGACTCGCCGTTCTCCACCATCACTGCGACGACGATTTTCGGATTGTCGGCGGGCGCAAAGCCGACGAACAGGGCGTGGTCACGATGCCGTTCCTGAACCTTGGTGCGGTCGTACTTCTCGCCCTGCTTGATCGCCACGACCTGTGCCGTACCGCTTTTGCCGGCGATGCGGTATTGCGCACCGATGGCCGCCTTGCGTGCGGTACCGCGCGCACCGTGCATCACTTCCTGCATGCCGTGGTTGACTCTGGCCCAGTTGGCCGGGTCGCGCAGGATGATGTCAGGCATAGGGTTCTCGTCCACCGGCGGCTTGCCTTCGATGGTTCTGGCCAGATGCGGCCGGTTCCACACGCCCTTGTTAGCCACCAGCGCAGTGGCCTGAGCCAGCTGCAACGGCGTGGCCTGCATGTAGCCCTGGCCGATACCGAGAATCAGGGTTTCGCCGGGGAACCAGGCCTGACGGCGAGTGGCTCGTTTCCAGTCACGGGACGGCATCAGGCCTGGGGATTCTTCGAACATGTCCAGGGAGACTTTCTGGCCGATGCCGAACTTGTTCATGTACGTGGAAAGCCGATCAATGCCCAGCTTGTGGGCCAGGTCGTAAAAATAGGTGTCGTTGGAGCGCATGATGGCGGTGTCCAGATCGACCCAGCCGTCACCGGTGCGGTTCCAGTTACGGTATTTGTGGTCGTAATTGGGCAGTTGATAGAAGCCCGGATCGAACACCCGCGATCCCGGTGTCACGACACCTGCATCAAGACCGGCAATGGCGACCGCAGGCTTGATGGTCGAACCCGGCGGATAGAGCCCGCGCAGAATTCGGTTGAACAGTGGCCGGTCGATGGAATCGCGCAACTCGGCGTACGCCTTGAAGCTGATACCAGTCACGAACAGGTTCGGGTCGAAGCTGGGTGCGCTGACCATCGCCAGCACTTCACCGGTTTTCGGGTCCAGCGCCACAACGGCGCCACGACGTCCGCCCAGCGCAGCCTCCGCCGCTTCCTGCAGATTGATGTCCAGGCTCAGGACAATGTCCTTGCCGGGGATCGGATCGGTACGCTTGAGCACCCGCAATACGCGGCCGCGAGCGTTGGTTTCGACTTCCTCGTAACCGACCTGACCGTGAAGTTCGGGCTCGTAGAAACGCTCGATGCCGGTCTTGCCGATATGGTGGGTGCCGCTGTAATTGACCGGGTCGAGGCTTTTAAGCTCTTTCTCGTTGATGCGGCCCATGTAGCCGACCGAATGCGCGAAATGCGGCCCCTGCGGATAATGCCGGACCAGTTGCGCCACGACCTCGACGCCCGGCAGGCGGAACTGATTGACCGCAATCAGGGCAATCTGCTCTTCCGTCAGCTCGAACAGAATGGGAACGGGCTCAAATGGACGCCGCCCCTGCTTCATGCGTTTTTCGAAAATGATCCGGTCGTCAGGCGTGAGCTGCAGTATCTCGACGATGGTGTCCAGCACTGCGGACCAGTCGCCGGAACGCTCACGCGTAACCGAAAGACTGAAACTGGGCCGGTTGTCCGCCACCACAACGCCGTTGCGGTCATAGATCAGGCCCCGGCTGGGCGGGATCGGCTGAACGTGAACACGGTTGTTTTCCGAGAGCGTCGAGTGGTAGTCGTACTGAATGACCTGCAGAAAATACAGGCGAGCGATCAGCACGCACACCAGCAACACGACCGCCACAGCACCGAACACGACCCTGCCGCGCACCAGGCGTGCGTCTTTCTCATGGTCTTTGAGGCGGATCGGTTGAGACATTTAGGCCGTATTCACAGTAAAAACGATGCTACTTGTGATAAGGGTGCCCGGACAGAACTGTCCAGGCGCGATACATCTGCTCACCGATCAGGATACGCACCAGCGGATGCGGCAAGGTCAGCGGCGACAGCGACCAGCGTTGCTCGCTGCGGGCACAGACTTCCGGCGCAAGCCCCTCGGGACCGCCCACCATCAGATTGACCGTGCGTGCATCCAGGCGCCAGCGATCGAGTTCGACCGCCAGCTGTTCGGTGCTCCACGGTTTGCCCTGCACTTCCAGCGTGACAATGCGCTCGCCCGGCTGCACCTTCGCCAGCATCGCTTCGCCTTCCTGACGGATAAAGCGCGCGACGTCGGCGTTCTTGCCACGGGTATTGAGCGGAATTTCCACCAGTTCAAGCGCAAGCTCGGACGGCATCCGCTTGGCATACTCATGCCAACCTTCTTCCACCCACTTGGGCATGCGCGAACCAACGGCGATCAGACGCAAACGCACGATAATGCCTTATTCGTTACCCGGAGTATGGTGCGCAGCGCTGGCAGCGCGGCTTTGCTCGGCACCCTGCCACAGACGTTCCAGGTCATAGAACTGGCGTGCAGCGGCAGTCATCACGTGAACGATAACGTCGCCCAGGTCCAAGAGGACCCAGTCGCTGTCGCCCTTGCCTTCTTCGCTCAGCGGCATGAGGCCGGCAGCCTTGACCTTCTCGCGAACGCTGTCGACCAGTGCATTCAGCTGGCGATTGGACGTACCGGTGCAGATCAGCATGTAGTCGGCGATGCTGGTCTTGTCACGGACATCGATGGACAGAATGTCTGCGCCCTTGACGTCTTCCAGTGCGGCGGTTGCCACGGCGACGACTTCTTCACTGCTCATTTTTTGCTTTGTCATATAAAACTCATTCAGCTCGTATGTGTGGGAGCGCCCAAACGCTTATCTGTAAAAAAGCAGTTTCAGGGCGACCCATCAGTGTTCGGCGCACGGTAAAGCCCGTGCGCATCGATATAGGCCAGTACCGCGTCTGGCACCAGAAAACGTACCGACTTACCGCTGGCCAGCAGTTGACGGATCTGGGTGGCAGACACCGATAAAGGCGTCTGCCAGACGAATGTAATGTTGCCGCCCGGCCCTTTCAGGGCTTTTGGATCGCTGACTGCGCGTGCCGCCAGCAGGTTGCGCATGGCATCCGGCGACTCGCTGTCCGCGTCCGGGCGTTGCAGCACCACGATATGGCAGTGCTCCAGCAATTCTTCCCACCGATGCCAGGAGGGCAGCCCGCAAAAGGCATCCCAACCCAGCAACAGAAACAACTGGTCCTGAGGCGCGAGTTCGGCGCGCATCGATTCCAGGGTGTCGAGGGTATACGACGGTTTGTCCCGCTTCAGTTCACGGTCATCCACCGTCAGGGGTGACACGCCTTGCACTGCACTGCGGACCATCGCCAGACGATCCTCGGCCGTGACACTCGGCATGTCGCGATGCGGGGGCCTGGCGCTGGGCGTCAGGCGCAACTCATCGAGTTCCAGCAGTTCGGCCACTTCCAGCGCACCGCGCAAATGGCCGATATGAACCGGATCGAACGTGCCCCCAAGCATGCCGATACGTCTGGGCAGCGTTGTCATGGGCTCGCTCAAGTCAGGCTTGTCCGCGCAGCTGACCGTCACCGATCACGATGTACTTCTCGCAGGTCAGCCCTTCCAGGCCGACCGGTCCGCGGGCGTGCAGCTTATCAGTAGAAATGCCGATCTCGGCACCCAGCCCGTATTCGAAGCCGTCGGCAAAGCAGGTCGGCGCGTTGACCATCACCGAACTCGAGTCGACTTCCGCCATGAACCGGCGCGTCTGACCCTGATGATCGGAAACGATGGCATCGCTGTGATGCGAGCCGTAATGGTTGATGTGCTCGATGGCTTCATCCAGACCAGTGACGACACGAATCGACAGAATCGCCGCCAGGTACTCGGTGTGCCAGTCCTCTTCGGTTGCCGCATTGACATCAATCAGCTCGCGGGTGCGCTCGCAACCACGCAGCTCGACGCCCTTCTCACGGAACTGCGCAGCCATGGGCGGCAGAAACTCGGCGGCAACGGTCTGATCGACCAGCAGGGTCTCCATCGCGCCGCAGATACCGTAGCGATACGTCTTGGCGTTGAACGCGATCTTCTGCGCCTTCGCCAGATCGGCATGGGCACTCACGTAGACATGACAGATGCCGTCCAGATGCTTGATGACGGGAACACGGGCGTCACGGCTGACGCGTTCGATCAGGCCCTTGCCGCCACGCGGAACAATGACGTCCACGTACTCGGGCATGGTGATCAGCGCACCGACGGCAGCACGGTCGGTGGTTTCGACCACTTGCACGACGGCAGCAGGCAGCCCGGCATCGGCAAGACCACGCTCGATGCAGGCGGCAATCGCGCGATTGGAATGAATGGCTTCTGATCCGCCACGCAGGATGGTCGCGTTACCCGACTTCAGGCACAGACTGGCGGCATCAATGGTCACGTTCGGACGCGACTCATAGATGATGCCTACAACACCCAGCGGCACGCGCATCTTGCCAACCTGAATACCCGACGGCCGATAACTCATGTCGCGAATCGCGCCGACCGGGTCCGGCAGACTGGCGACCTGACGCAACCCGACGATCATGCCGTCGATGCGTGCGGGGGTCAGGGCCAGACGTTCCAGCATGGCCGGCTCGAGACCGTTGGCCTGACCGTTGGCCAGGTCCAGCGCATTGGCGGCGGACAGCTCGGCACGGGCTTCGTCCAGAGCGGCAGCAGTGGCCAGCAGCGCGCGGTTTTTCTGCGCGGTGCTGGCACGGCCGATCACTCGCGAAGCTTCGCGGGCGGCGCGACCCAGGCGGGTCATGTAGTCAAGAACGGACTCAGTCATGGTCTCAGTGGTCTTGGCAAAGAGGAAAGCGGCCGATTATAGCTGTCGAGCCGCTCGAACGACAGCGCAGACAGGCGGATGGTCGATAACAGTGCGCACTTTTCTGCAACTGTCGCCATTCGCAACGGTCGAGATACCGCCATGACGCGCATCAGGCGTGCCTGAGCCCAGTCACTTTCAGAAACAACAAAGTTTGCCGACACGACACATTCAGCTGCAATTCAAGCAGCGCTTGTTATTATCGGCAGCCTCCTATTTCAGTTGCCAGCCTATGCCGACCGCACTTCCCGACAGCTTCTTTCATCGCGACGCCCAGACACTGGCGCGCGAGCTGCTGGGCAAGGTCATCCGGCACAAGGTTGGCGAGCTGTGGCTGGCGGCGCGCATCATCGAGACCGAAGCCTACTACTGCGCCGAGAAAGGCAGCCACGCCTCGCTGGGCTATACCGAGAAGCGCAAGGCACTGTTTCTCGAGGGCGGTCACATTTATATGTATTACGCCCGGGGCGGCGACTCACTGAACTTCAGCGCCGAAGGGCCGGGCAATGCGGTGCTGATCAAGTCGGCGTACCCATGGACCGACTCGGTCAGCGATGAAAACGCGCTGGCGCAGATGCAGTTGAACAACCCTGACGCCAGCGGTGCCATCCGTCCTCCACAGCGGCTGTGTGCGGGTCAGACGCTGCTGTGCAAGGCGCTGGGCCTTAAAGTGCCGATGTGGGACGCAAAGCGTTTCGATCCACAGAAGCTTCTGGTCGAGGATGTCGGCCAGCACCCGACTCGTATCATCCAGACCACACGACTGGGCATTCCCACCGGGCGCGATGAGCACCTGATGTATCGCTTCGTCGATGCCGATTACGCCCGCTTCTGCACGCGAAATCCTCTCAGACGCGGCCAGGTCGAAGGCCGCGACTACTTACTTCTCGATCAAGGAAACTGACCCATGGGCGAACTGCTCAATGGCATGACCGGCTGGCTGACGGCAAACCCTTCGTGGGTCGCCGTCGCGATCTTTGTGGTGGCGTTCATAGAATGCGTCGCGATTGTCGGGATCGTCGTGCCGGGCACGGTCATCATGTTTGCCATTGCCGCACTGGCCGGCAGCGGCATCCTGCCGTTGAGCGAGGTGTTGCTGCTGGGTTTTCTTGGCGGATTGCTGGGCGACGCAGTGTCGTACTTCATTGGCCGTCGCTTCCATCAGCGAATCCGCCAGTTGCCGGGGCTGCGCACCCATCCTGAATGGATGACGGGCGCGGAATCCTATTTCCACAAATACGGCATCGCCAGCCTGCTGGTGGGACGCTTCATCGGCCCGCTGCGGCCAATGCTGCCCATGATCGCAGGCATGTGCGACATGCCGTTCCCGCGCTTTGCGGCGGTGAGCGTAGTGGCCGCCGCCGGCTGGTCGATTGCCTACCTGATGCCGGGCTGGGCCGCCGGTGCGGCCATCCGGTTGCCGCTGCCGGAAGGCTTCTGGCCAGAGGCCGCTGTAGTCGGTGCAGGTCTGGCACTGCTGATCGGGCTCAGCATTCAAAGCAGCATTCGCCAGAAGCGTTATGCAACCAAAGTGATATCACTGACCAGCCTGCTGCTGGTCGCCTCGCTGTTCGTGGGCTGGCCGTACCTGAAGGATTTCGATAACGGACTCATGACGCTGGTGCAGGAGCACCGCAGCGAAACGGCTCAACACATTGTGGTGCTGGTCACTGGGCTGGGCGACTTCAGGACTCAGTTGTTTGCTGCCGCGTTGCTGATCATTGTGCTGCTGATCGCCAGACAATGGCGTCATGCAGCGTTCGCGCTGGCGACCACACTGGGCACCGCTATTGCCAATGGCACGTTGAAAGCATTCTTTGCGCGGGCTCGCCCGGAAGTGCTGCTCGATCCGCTCACCACTTACAGCATGCCGAGCGGGCACAGCTCGGCGGCATTCGCGCTGTTCATGACCGTCGCCGTGCTGGCCGGACGTGGCCAGCCGGTGCGGCTGCGCCTGACGTGGTTGCTGGTCTTCGGGATTCCGGCACTGGCGATTGCCCTGTCGCGGGTGTACCTGGGCGTGCATTGGCCGACGGATATTCTGGCAGGCATGCTGTTGGCGTTTTGCATCTGCGCCGCGAGTCTTGCGATCATCCAGCGCAACGAGTCGCTGCCAGCCATGTCACCCAAAGTCTGGTGGCTGATTATCCCGGCCCTGACCGCCCTGCTCGGCTCGTTTGCCGTGCACGCCCTGTCGCACGGGGTGCTGCGCTATCAGTATTGAGGACTGACGCTGATCGTTCCGACGCAGAGCGTGGGCACGATCATTCATACGACTCCAGGCCCTAACGCTGATCGTTCCTACGCTCCAGCGTGGGAATGCATCTCGGGACGCTCCGCGTCCAAGGGGTCACGCCGAAACATCTGCGTGACCGGACGTAATGGAGTGCGGAGCGTCCCGGGCGGAATGCCAACGCAGGCTCAGGCCTGCAGATCGCCCTGCATCTCATCCAGCAATTCCTGAATGGCATCCAGGCGCTCTTCGGGATCGTCGATTTCCAGCAGTTCGATCTTGTCTTCTTCGGTAAACGGCAGCAGATACGCCAGCTGATTGGACAGCGACTGCTGACCCGTGGCGCTGACGCCCATGTTCAGCGACGCAACCATCGGGTGTTCGGCCAGCGCTTCGAGCAGCGCAACCAGATCGGCATCCTCTTCCTGCAACGGGCGCTCTTCGGGCTCGTCCAGCCACTCCACGTCTGCCACCAGCAACTGATCGCGCTGCACCTCTGCGGCCACCACGCGGAAGCGTCGTCCGCCGACCACGCGAATACCCAGCAGGCCATTGTCCTGCTGCTGAAAATCCTGAACCAGCGCTTCGCAGCCGATCAGCGAGTAGCCGCCGGGAGCAGAGCCCGTTTCACTCCCCTGAGTGATGCACACCACACCGAACCCTGCGCCCTGCTTCATGCAGCGGCCGATCATGTCCAGATAGCGTGCCTCGAACAGTTGCAGGTCAAGCACGCAACCCGGAAACAGCACAGCGTTCAATGGAAACAAAGGCAACGTCATAAAAAGCCCCTTTAAACGACCAACGACATCGCCAACGGCAGAAACACTGCCGTCGCAACCCCCATCAGGCTCATCGCCAGTGCAGCGAAAGCCCCTGATTCTTCTCCTTCCTGCAGCGCGACGGAAGTCCCGACCGCATGCGCTGTCAGACCCAGGGCCATGCCCCGTGCAGCCTGATTCTCGACACCCGCCAGCGACAGCAGACCGGGGCCGAAAATGGCACCGAACACGCCGGTAATCAATACGAATACCGCCGCCAGCGCTGCGACGCCACCCATCTGCTCCGCCACCAGCATGGCGATGGGCGAGGTCACCGATTTGGGCGCCATGGTCATCAGAATCATGTGATCAGCGCCGAACAACAGGCCCAGTCCCACGCAAAGCCCCGTGGCAAAAACGCCGCCAATCACCAGCGTAGTCAAGGTCGGCCACAACAACTGCCGAATGCGGCGCAGATTCAGATAAAGCGGCACGGCCAGCGCGACGGTGGCCGGCCCGAGCAGAACCCCTAGTATTTCAGTGCTTTTACGGTATTCGGCGTAGTCCAGACCACACGTCAGCAGAATACCGATCACCACCAGCATCGAGACCAGCACCGGCTGCAGAAACAGCCAGCGGGTTTTCTCGTAGGCGGCCATGGCCAGTTGATAGGCGCCCAGCGTGATGGCAATGCCGAATAGCGGATGATGGATCACCGAGACCCACGCGCCGTGCCAGTCCAGATTCATGACGGCTCCCGACGGCGGGCCTGACGCTCGATGAGCTTCTGCATCAGCCAGCCGGCGAACGTCAGGGAAATCATCAGCGACAACGACAAGGTGCCGAAAATGGCCCAGAAATCCTGAGCAATGGCGCCCGCGTAGACCATCACGCCCACTGCGGGCGGCACCAGCAACAACGGCAGGTAACGCAACAGACTGCTCGCGGCCACGCTGACGTGTTCACTGACCTCACCGCGCATCATCAGAAACGCCATGAGCAGCACCAGACCGATGATCGGCCCTGGCAGTATTGATAGAAACAAATGGTTGAGCGCTGTCCCCAGTAATTGGAACAGCACCAGCCAGGTCAAACCTCTTAGCAACATGAGCACTCCAGCACACTAGACAGATCCGGCGAATTCTCGGCCGCATTATAAACATGACGCGCCAGTGCCTATGTGCAGGTATTCGCCTGCATGACGTTCCTTGACCAACCTGCAACCCTCTGCTGATCTAGTGGTTCGCCCGCAGGCAATGTCCTACGCGGGCAGCGGCATCACGCTACAACATCACATGACAAGGAGAGTGAAATGCCTTTTGTACCGGTTACAGAACTCAAGAACTACATCGGCAAGGAACTGGGATGTTCCGACTGGCTGACCATCGATCAGGAACGCATCAACCTGTTCGCCGAGGCGACAGGGGATTTTCAGTTCATCCACGTCGATCCGGTCAAAGCTGCAAACACCCCGTTCGGCGCAACCATCGCCCACGGTTTTCTCACGCTGTCGCTCATCCCCCAACTGATGGGTGATCTGTTAGTACTGCCCGAAGGCATGAAGATGGTGATCAACTACGGACTGGATACCGTGCGCTTCGTTCAGCCGGTGCTGGTCAATTCCCGTGTGCGCCTGAAGGTCGAACTGACCGATGCTACCGAGAAGAAGCCCGGCCAGTGGCTGCTCAAGGCGACCACGACCATGGAGATCGAGGGTCAGGAAAAACCGGCGTTTGTCGCCGAGCCGCTGTCAATGTGCTTCGTGTAACCTGTCTGAAAAACGAAACAGTCGTAACAGACTGTTTCGTACCCGTTACTCACTGCGGCATACTCGCCGACGGTTGAGACATAACATCTGCAAAAGCAGAGCCACGCTCAATCCTGAATCACTCTTCCGGGATCTCACATGCGCGCGCTCGCCCCACTGGCTTTGACACTCTTGATCGCAGGCTGCGGTGATGGCGAATCACTGCTGCCTCCAGACGGCCGTCTCGCGGATGGCGGGCGCTACCGTGGCGATCTGGTCGACGGCGTGCTGCAGGGTCAGGGCCGGATCGATTACCCCAACGGCAGTTGGTACGAAGGCCAGTTTGATCGCGGCCAGAGAAATGGTACCGGCGAGTTGCACGCCAGCAACGGCGACATTTACAAAGGCGGCTTCGAACAGGGCCTGTTCAACGGCCAGGGCAAGCTCACCACCAGCAGCGGCGCCAGCTATGTCGGCGGCTTCAGGCTGGGGCGCCGCGAAGGCGAAGGCACCCAGAAGGACAAGGGCCTGATGTACCGCGGCCAGTTCAAGGAAGGCCTGTATGACGGTCCGGGTCGCCTGGAACTGGAGGACGGCAGCCAGTACCAAGGCCTGTTCGCCAACGGCAAGCCCAACGGCGAAGGCATACGCAGTGACGCCAGCGGCAATCAGTACAGCGGCATGTTCGTTGATGGCCAATTGCAGGGCAACGGCAGCTTCACCAGCGCGGACGGCGACCAGTACGTTGGCCGCTTTCGCAACAGTCAGCTCGACGGCCAGGGTCGCTATGAGAACAGTGACGGCGACGTCTGGAGCGGCGAATTCAAGGAAGGCGCGCTGACCGGCAAGGGCGAACTGCTCGGTTCCGACGGCAGCCGCTATCAGGGCAGCTTCGATAACTGGCGCTTCGCAGGCGAGGGAAAGCTGCACCTGCCGGACGGCAGCACCTATGTCGGTGAGTTTGCCGATGACACCTATCAAGGCAAAGGCGTACTGACCGCGGCCGACGGCACGGTGCAGAGCGGCATCTGGGCCAACGGTCAACGTATCCGCGACGCCAGGGGCAAGCTGTTGCCCGACGCGCTGGAAACAGGCCTGCTTGCTCAGGGTTCGCTGCTGGAAAAAGCGCTGGCTGCCGTGCCCGCCTCCACCGCCGCACCCGAACTGTACAGCCTGGTGGTGGGCGGCGACGGCAAGCAAAGCGTGTTCATGCGCGAAGCGGATTACGTGAGCAACCTGCTGGCCACGCGTTTTGGCGCAGTCGGGCAGATCAGCCTGGTCAATCATCGCGAACATATGGACGACCGGCCGATGGCGACCCGCGAGACCATCACCCGCGCCGTGCAGACGTTGGCGCAGCGCACCGGCCCTGAAGACCTGATCTTCATTTACCTGACCAGCCACGGCACGCAGGACCACGAACTGGTGCTCGACCAGCCGCGCCTGTCACTGGCCGACCTGCCTGCCGACGCACTGGCTGCAGCGCTGGCTCCGCTGAAAAACCGCGACAAGGTCGTGGTGATATCGGCCTGCTATTCAGGCGGTTTCATCCCGGACCTTAAAGACGAGCGAACGGTGATCATGACCGCGTCCCGCGCTGACCGTGTTTCCTTCGGCTGTTCGGAAGAGGCCGACTTCACTTATTTTGGCGATGCACTATTCGGCAGGGCGCTGGTCGAAACCGATGACCTGCAGCAGGCTTTCAATGACGCCAAAGCCTACGTGTCCCGACGCGAAACCGAAGACAACTTCGAAGCGTCAGAGCCGCAGATCTGGGCACCCAAGGGCGTTATTGCCCGCTGGCAACTGCTGCGCAGGAATCAGGCAGAACGCGCGCTGAATACGGCGTTGAATCGCAAGGAAGCGAAGACCTCGAGTAGCCGCTAGGCTTATCAGTATCAAGGGAGAAACATTATGTACTTGACGCCGCAACACATCCTGCTCGCAGGGGCCACTGGCCTGACCGGCGAACATCTGCTGGACCGCCTGCTCAACGAACCTACCGTCAGCCGCGTTCTGGCTCCCACACGCCGGGCGCTGGCAGCGCATCCTCACCTTGAAAATCCGGTGGGCGACCTGAACACGTTACTGCCGTCGCTGGGTGGCCGCGTGGACATCGCGTTCTGCTGCCTGGGAACGACCATCAAACAGGCTGGCTCGCAAGACGCCTTCAAGGCCGTTGACCTGGATCTGGTTGTGGCCTTCGCCAAACGGGCACGTGAGCTGGGTGCCCGACACCTGCTGGTCATCAGCGCCGTCAATGCAGATGCCAGATCCAGCGTGTTCTACAGCCGCATCAAAGGCGAGATGGAACAGGCGCTCAGGGCACAGGACTGGCCGCAACTGACCATCGCCCGCCCGTCCCTGCTGGTGGGCAATCGCCCGGAAACCCGCTGGGCCGAGCAACTGGCCGCGCCAATCGCCAAACTGATCCCCGGCAAATATGGCGCCATCGAAGCCTGCCAACTGGCCCGAGCGCTGTGGCGACTGGCGCTGGAAGAACAGGACGGAGAACGCATTGTCGAGTCGGATGAGCTGCGCAAGCTGGGGAAATAAAGAAGTCCCTGATCGTTACCACGCTCCAGCGTGGCAACGCCTCCCGTGACGCTCCGCGTCACAAAGCGGACGCAGAGCGTCAGGGGCCTGCATGCCGACGCAGAGCACTCAGCGTTATACACAAATCATCTGGTTGTCCGGAGAGTCAACGGCACTGATGTGCTTTTGTAGCGCGATGGCATGAACACCGCAGAACGCGACGTGGGTGAAGGCTGAGTCCTGGCGCTGATTCGGGGGGCAATCGGCATGGATGCCGATTGAGCTGCACTGGGCCATGGATGGCCCATTTGCAGCGACCCCCGAATCAGTGTCAGGACGAAGGAACCCCGGCGAAGCCGGGGCCGGAACCGGAGCAAAAGGCTTTGCTTACTTTGGCCTCTCAAAGTAAGTCGCCGAGGGGCGAAAAGGTGACGGAAGCCATGCGCTCGGCTCACTGAGTCCGCAGTCTGTGCCATTTGTGACGCGGAGCGTCACGGGAGGCATGCCCACGCGGAGCGATGGGCACGATCATTCTTGAGGCGGATTTGTGTATAACGACGAGCGCAGAGCATCGGCCCGATCAATATTCAACGACCGTCAAAGCCCGCCCGTGGCCTGAACACCGAAACCCAGTGCTGTCAGCAGCGACAACGGCAGCAATAACGTGTCGAGGACGGCGCTGCCCGGCATGTCCAGTGCCGGATAGCTCGGCGCTTCAGCCCCGAAACGGTCGGTCGCACAGCAACCGCCCTCCAGCGCATACATGTTGAGCCGCGTACCGGCGTAAACCACCGGCGCGCCGGGCTTGGCGGCGTTAAGCGTGCGTGCGGTGGCGCAGCCGGTCATGACCAGCGCCAGCGCAATCACCAGCAGCTTATTCATCGCCACCGACATGGTGCTCGCCCCAGCGCGGCAACATGTCTTGCGGCACGTTCAGCAGATTGAGAATTCGCGCGACCACGAAATCCACCAGATCGTCGATGGTCTGCGGCTGATGGTAGAAGCCGGGCGATGCGGGAAGGATCACAGCGCCCATGTTCGACAGCTTAAGCATGTTCTCCAGGTGAATGCTGGAGAACGGCGCCTCGCGTGGTACCAGAATCAACTGACGACGCTCTTTCAGCGTCACGTCGGCCGCTCGCTCGATCAGGTTGTTGCAGGCGCCGGTCGCAATCGCCGACAGCGTGCCGGTCGAACAGGGCACCACCACCATCGCACTGGGCGAGCCCGACCCCGAGGCCACTGGCGACATCCAGTCATCGCGGCCATAGACCCGAATCTGCCCCGCCGCCGCACCGGTGTACTCGGTGAGGAACGCCTGCATCATCATCGCCTTGGGTGGCAGGCGCACATCGGTTTCTGTGGCCATCACCAATTGCGCCGCCTTGGAGATCAGAAAGTGCACCTCCCGATCCTCACGCACCAGACAGTCCAGCAGGCGCAGACCGTATTGCGCGCCCGAGGCGCCGGTCATGGCGACGGTAATGCGCTCTGGCCCGCTCATTTCAAGGCCTCTGCCAGTTTGCCATGCAGGCCGCCAAAGCCGCCGTTGCTCATGATCACAATATGCGTGCCCGGTTGAGCCTGGCTCTTGACCCGCGCAATGATCGCTTCAAGCGAATCGCAGACCACCGCAGGCACCGAACACTCGGCCGCTGTGGCGCCCAGGTCCCAGCCCAGATTGGCAGGCGCATACCAGACCACCTGATCGGCCTGCTGTACGCTTTCCGGCAGACCGTCGCGGTGTGCGCCGAGCTTCATGGAGTTGGAACGCGGCTCGATCACGGCAATGATCGAAGCGTCGCCGACCTTCTTGCGCAGACCGTCCAGCGTGGTGGCAATCGCTGTCGGATGGTGAGCAAAGTCGTCATAGATCGTGATGCCATGTACCTCGGCAACCTTCTCCATGCGTCGCTTGACGCTCTTGAATGCACTGAGCGCTTCGACGCCCTGCGCAGGCACCACGCCCACATGACGCGCTGCCGCCAGGGTCGCCAAGGCATTGGCTACGTTGTGCTGTCCCGTCATGTCCCACTCGACCGTGCCCTGCACCTGGCCTTCAAAGATCACCTCAAAACGCGAGCCGTCTTCGCTCAACAGACGGGCCTGCCATTGGCCGCCCTGCCCGGTGGTCTGTACGGGTGTCCAGCAACCCATCTCGATGACCCGCGACAACGCTGGTTCGGTCGTCGGATGAATCACCAGACCTTCGCTCGGAATGGTGCGCACCAGATGATGGAACTGGCGCTCGATGGCTGGCAGATCCGGGAAGATGTCCGCGTGATCGAACTCAAGGTTGTTGAGAATTGCGGTGCGCGGGCGGTAGTGGACGAACTTGGAGCGCTTGTCGAAGAAGGCACTGTCGTACTCGTCAGCCTCGACCACAAAGAACGGTGTTTCACCCAGACGCGCCGACACTGCGAAATTCTGCGGGACACCGCCAATCAGGAAGCCTGGGCTCATGCCTGCGTGTTCGAGCACCCAGGCCAGCATGCTGCTGGTGGTGGTCTTGCCATGCGTACCCGCCACGGCGAGAACCCAGCGACCTTGCAGCACATGGTCCGCCAGCCACTGCGGGCCGGACACATAAGGCAAACCTTTATTCAGGACATACTCGACCGCAGGGTTGCCACGCGACAGGGCGTTGCCGATCACGATCAGGTCCGGCGCAGGATCGAGCTGCGCAGGGTCGTAACCCTGGGTCAGTTCGATGCCCTGGGCTTCGAGCTGCGTACTCATGGGCGGATAGACGTTGGCGTCGGAGCCCGTGACCCGATGCCCCGACTCTTTGGCGAGCACCGCCAGCGAACCCATGAACGTGCCGCAGATACCAAGGATATGAATGTGCATGACCAACCTCTCAGAACATCCCGGCAGGTTAACGTAGGGACGGTGAAATGGCACCCAGAGTTTGTCCGTGGTCACGTCGTTCAGGGTCTGGTCGAGCGCACAGACATGAGGCTAAAGTTCAGGTCCCGAAGGCGAGGCAAATAGCCTACTCTTGATAACCTGCTGCCAGATGTTTGAAAGCTGAATCGATACAGACTTCCTCACAACAAGAACCAGGAGACATACCATGCGCTACGCTCATCCCGGTACCGAAGGCGCCATCGTCAATTTCAAGGAACGCTACGGTAACTACATCGGCGGCGAGTTTGTCGCCCCGGTCAAAGGTCAGTATTTCACCAACACCTCGCCTGTTACCGGCAAGGCCATCGCCGAATTCCCCCGCTCCACCGCCGAAGACATCGACAAGGCGCTCGACGCCGCCCATGCAGCCGCAGAAGCCTGGGGCTCGACCTCGGTGCAGGCCCGCTCGCTGGTCCTGTTGAAGATCGCAGACCGCATCGAAGCCAATCTGGAAATCCTGGCCATCACCGAAACCTGGGACAACGGCAAGGCGATTCGCGAAACCCTGAACGCCGACATCCCGCTGGCCGCCGACCACTTCCGCTACTTCGCGGGCGTACTGCGCGCGCAGGAAGGCAGCGCTGCCGAGATCGACGGCAACACCGTGGCCTATCACATTCATGAACCGCTGGGCGTGGTCGGGCAGATCATTCCCTGGAACTTCCCGATCCTGATGGCCGCGTGGAAACTTGCGCCTGCGCTGGCAGCCGGCAACTGCATCGTGCTCAAGCCTGCCGAGCAGACGCCGCTGGGCATCAGCGTGCTGATCGAACTGATCGGCGATCTGCTGCCACCGGGCGTATTGAATATCGTGCAGGGCTATGGCCGTGAAGCAGGCGAAGCGTTGGCCAGCAGCAAGCGCATCGCCAAGATTGCCTTCACCGGCTCGACCCCGGTCGGCTCGCACATCATGAAGCTGGCGGCGGACAACATCATTCCGTCCACCGTGGAGCTGGGCGGCAAGTCGCCGAACATTTTCTTCGAAGACATCATGAGCGCCGAACCGGAGTTCATCGAGAAAGCCGCCGAAGGTCTGGTGCTGGCGTTCTTCAACCAAGGCGAAGTCTGCACCTGCCCGTCCCGCGCGCTGGTGCAGGAGTCGATTTATCCACAGTTCATGGAAGCGGTGATGCGCAAGGTCGAGAAGATCAAGCGCGGCGATCCGCTGGACACCGACACCATGGTCGGCGCTCAGGCGTCCGAGCAGCAGTTCGACAAGATTCTGTCCTACCTCGACATCGCCAAGGGCGAAGGCGCCGAGCTGTTGACCGGCGGCAAGGTCGAGAAGCTGGAAGGTGATCTGTCGAGCGGCTATTACATTCAGCCGACGTTGCTCAAGGGCAACAACAAGATGCGCGTGTTCCAGGAAGAGATCTTCGGCCCGGTGGTCAGCGTCACGACCTTCAAAGACGAGGCCGAAGCGGTGGCCATCGCCAACGACACCGAGTTCGGTCTGGGCGCAGGCCTGTGGACCCGCGACATCAACCGCGCCTACCGCGTGGGCCGCGCCATCAAGGCCGGTCGTGTCTGGACCAACTGCTATCACCTCTACCCCGCGCATGCGGCGTTCGGTGGCTACAAGAAATCCGGCGTCGGCCGCGAAACCCACAAGATCGCGCTCGAGCACTATCAGCAGACCAAAAACCTGCTGGTGAGCTACGACACGCATCCGCTGGGGTTCTTCTGATCCACTGACGGGATGATCGTGCCCATCGCTCAGCGTTGGGCATGCATCTCGTGATGCTAAGCGTGACAGTCGAGTGCTTGAGATCACGCTGATCGTTCCTACGCTCCGCGTGGGAATGCCTCCCAGGACGCTCCGCGTCCGCTCTCGAAGGTGGCGCAGATGCGTGGACAAGCTCCAGCGTTATCCACGTCATGCGCTCGGCTCACTGAATCCGCAATCTGTGCCATTTGTGACGCGGAGCGTCACGGGATGCATGCCCACGCGGAGCGATAGGCACGATCAGTGTCGAGGCAGATTTATGCATAACGATCAGAGCTCTGCATGGGCACGCTCAGCTATGTGCGCACTATCGTCGTGCGCCCTTTTGCCAGGCAATGCTCCGGCATGACGCATCTTCCCTCAGACTTACCCGCTACGCCCCGCAAACTCGCACTCATCGTCAGGATGGAGTATTAATTGCTTACATCGCTTCCCACAGTCGTTTGAACCGGGACGTCACCGGTTCGGCCGAAAGACCACGTCCGACGCGAGCAGCGGGACGTCATGGAGAATCTGTATGGCGAGCTTTTCTCATTCTGTCGGCGCGCAGACGTATCGCTTCGACAGCCTCAAAGAAGTCATGGCCAAGGCCAGCCCTGCGCGTTCCGGCGATTTTCTGGCCGAAGTCGCAGCGCAGAACGATGGCGAGCGTGTAGCCGCGCAGATGGCGCTGGCCAACATCCCGCTCAAGCACTTTCTTGAAGAAGCGCTGATTCCGTACGAAGACGACGAAGTCACGCGTCTGATCATCGACACCCACGACGCCCTCGCCTTCGCGCCTGTCAGCCACCTGACCGTCGGCGGCTTTCGCGACTGGCTGCTCAGCGATCAAGCCGATGAAACCAGCCTGCGAGCACTGGCTCCCGGTCTAACGCCGGAAATGGCTGCCGCCGTTTCGAAGATCATGCGTGTACAGGATCTGGTACTGGTTTCGCAGAAAATCCGCGTCGTCACGCGCTTTCGCAACACCGTCGGCCTGCGCGGTCGCCTGTCGACCCGCCTGCAGCCCAACCACCCGACCGATGATCCGTCCGGCATTGCAGCCAGCGTGCTGGACGGCCTGCTGTACGGTAACGGCGACGCCATGATCGGCATCAACCCGGCCACCGACAGCACCTCGTCCATCATCGCGTTGCTGGAAATGCTCGACGCCATCGTCCAGCGCTACGAGATTCCGACCCAGTCCTGCGTGCTGACCCACGTCACCACCTCCATCGAAGTGATCAACCGCGGCGTGCCGGTGGACCTGGTGTTCCAGTCGATCACCGGCACCGAAGCTGCCAACGCCAGCTTCGGTATCAACCTGAACCTGCTGCAGGAAGGTTACGAAGCGGGACTGAGCCTCAACCGCGGCACGCTCGGGCAGAACCTGATGTATTTCGAGACCGGGCAAGGCAGTGCGCTGTCGGCGAACGCGCACCATGGGGTCGATCAACAGACCTGCGAGACCCGCGCCTACGCCGTTGCACGGCATTTCAATCCGTTCCTGGTCAACACTGTGGTCGGCTTCATCGGCCCCGAGTACCTGTACAACGGTAAACAGATCATCCGCGCCGGGCTTGAAGACCATTTTTGCGGCAAATTGCTGGGCGTGCCGATGGGCTGCGACATCTGCTACACCAACCATGCCGAAGCCGATCAGGACGACATGGACACGCTGCTCACGCTGCTGGGCGTCGCCGGGATCAACTTCATCATGGGCATCCCCGGCTCCGACGACATCATGCTCAACTACCAGACCACCTCGTTCCACGACGCGCTCTATGCCCGGCAAAGCCTGGGCCTGCGTCCGGCTCCGGAATACGAGGCCTGGCTGGAAAAAATGGGCATCTTCACGCAGGCCGACGGACGTGTGCGTTTCGGCGACAGCCTGCCGCCCGCCTTCCGCCACGCCCTGGCGCATCTGGCATGAGGGAACCGCCTGTGAATGAAATGGAAAGCATTGAAGCCAGGCCGGACGCCACGCCGCCCAATCCCTGGCTGGAACTGCGTCGCCTGACATCGGCTCGTATCGCCTTGGGCCGTACCGGCACCAGCCTGCCGACCTCGGCGCAACTGGACTTTCAGTTGGCCCATGCCCAGGCACGCGACGCTGTGCATCTGGCATTCGATCATGCAGCCATCAGTGCCCAACTGGCGGGAAAAGGCCGAGAAACCCTGTTACTGCACAGCGCCGCCGCCGACCGCGACAGCTATCTGCAAAGGCCGGATCTGGGAAGACGCCTGAACGATGAGTCTGCCAGCCAGTTGCGCGACTACGCCGCCGCTCATCCGGGCGGGCTCGATCTGGCGATAGTGGTGGCAGACGGCCTGTCGGCGTTGGCCGTTCATCGCCACGCGGTGCCCTTTCTGGTGCGCCTGGAAGAACAGGCTGAAGCAGAAGGCTGGACGCTGTCGCCTGTGATCATGGTGGAACAGGGTCGCGTGGCCGTCGCCGACGAGATCGGCGAGCTGCTTGGCGCAAAAATGGTGGTGATCCTGATCGGCGAACGCCCCGGCCTCAGTTCTCCTGACAGCCTGGGCCTGTATTTCACCTACGCGCCGAAAGTGGGGCTCAACGATGCGCACCGCAATTGCATCTCCAACATTCGCCTGGAAGGCCTGAGCTACGGGATGGCAGCCCATCGCCTGCTGTACCTGATGCGCGAGGCCTGCCGCCGTCAGGTGTCAGGGGTAAAGCTCAAGGACGAAGCCGAGCTCAAGACTGTGGAATCCGACGAGGCCGCCGACAACCTGAACAGACGCACTGGCAATTTCCTGCTCGCCGGTCCCGACGACCCGCATTAGATTGCGCTTTCTAAAGCCGCCAGTCAGCATCGCTGTGACCATCCTGGCGCATTGCATTAGCCCATAGTGAAGTTGAGGCCCGACCATGCGGATCATAAAAGCCACGCTCGAACACCTGGACCTGCTCTGCCCGTTGTTCGTCAAATACCGTGAATTCTACGGCGAGCTGCCATTCCCGGATTCGTCACGGGACTTTCTGGAGAAGCGCCTGCGCCGCGAAGAGTCAGTGATTTATCTCGCGCTGGCGAAGGATGACGAGAACAGATTGCTGGGCTTCTGCCAGCTCTACCCCAGCTATTCCTCGCTGTCGCTCAAGCGCGTGTGGATTCTCAACGACATCTACGTCGCCGAAGACGCCCGCAGACAATTGGTCGCCGACCACCTGATGAAAGAAGCCAAGAAAATGGCCAAGGAAACCCAGGCCGTGCGCATGCGCGTGTCGACCAGCAGCAACAACGACGTGGCGCAGAAAGTCTACGAGTCGATTGGCTTCAAGGAAGACACCCAGTTCAAGAACTACGTGCTGCCGATCAACTCGGACCGTTGATTCTGTTCGCGAGCAATCCGGTTTTTTCCGCTTTTGCTCGCCAATACCTCCTGCCTCGTAACAGTTGTAACATCTCTGTTGAAAGCTTGCGGCCCTCTGCCCGCATTCTCCTTCTATAATGCCGCGCGTACTGCACACGTAGTTTCTTCCGCATGCGACCCGGTCAAGGGTTCTCGCCTCAGGTGCTTCAATGGAATTCAACCCGCTCGACCTCATCCTGCATCTCGATGTTTACCTCGACATGCTGGTGACCAACTATGGCACGTGGATCTACGCGATTCTGTTTCTGGTGATCTTCTGCGAGACCGGTCTGGTGATCATGCCGTTCCTGCCGGGCGATTCCCTGCTGTTCATCGCAGGTGCCGTGGCAGCCGGTGGCGGCATGGACCCGGTTCTGCTCGCCGGGCTGTTGATGCTGGCAGCGATACTGGGCGACAGCACGAACTACGTCATCGGCCGCACGGCCGGTGAAAAACTGTTCAGCAACCCCAGGTCGAAGATTTTCCGTCGCGACTACCTACTGCGCACCCAGGTGTTCTACGAGCGTCATGGCGGGAAGACCGTCACGCTGGCGCGCTTCCTGCCGATCATCCGCACCTTTGCCCCCTTCGTGGCGGGCGTCGGCCGCATGCATTACCCGCGCTTCGTCGGTTTCAGCATGCTGGGTTCGGTGCTGTGGGTGGGCAGTCTGGTCACGCTCGGTTTCTTCTTCGGCAACGTGCCGTTCATCAAGCAGAACCTGACGTTCCTGGTCTTGGCAATCATCGTACTTTCCCTGCTGCCGATGATCATCGGCGTCGTGCGCAGCCGCACAGGCCGCTCTGTCGACGTCAGCTGATCCATGTGGTCATTCAGCAACTGGCGCAGGCAACGCACGCTGGCGAAGCACCCGGTCTCCACTGAGCTGTGGCAAACCGTTCGCCAGCGCCTGCCGATCCTCGACGGCCTGAGTGCCGAGCAGGAAGCGCAGTTGCGCGATGCCTGCGTGCTGTTTCTGCACGACAAGCATCTGACCGCACTACCGGGCGTTGAACTGAACGATGAACACCGGCTGTTTCTGGCCGCACAGGCGCAACTGCCGTTGCTGAATCTCGGCGACCTGAACTGGTATCAGGGCTTTCACGAGATCGTGCTCTACCCTGACGACTTCGTCAGCCCGCAGCGTCATCGCGACGCCAGCGGCATCGAACACGAATGGGACGGCGAACACAGCGGCGAGGCATGGCTGCAAGGCCCGGTGATTCTGGCCTGGCCAGGCGTGGTGTCGAGCGGTGACTGGGACGGCTACAACCTGGTGATCCACGAACTGGCACACAAACTGGACATGCTCAACGGCGACGCCAACGGTCTGCCACCGCTGCACAGCGATATGCGCATTACCGAGTGGGCCAGCATCATGCAGAGTGCCTTCGACGACCTCAACCGTCAGCTCGACCTGAACCCAGACGCCGAAACCACCATCGACCCGTACGCCGCTCAGGACGCCGCCGAATTTTTCGCCGTCACCAGCGAATACTTTTTCAGCGCCCCCGACCTGTTGCACGCCAGCTATCCCGCTGTCTACGACCAACTCAAAGCCTTCTACCGCCAGGACACCCTCGCCCGGCTGAAGGCTTTGCAGGAGCAGGACCCGGCTTACAAGGACACCGACTGAAACCGCCAACCCCGCGCGTGGCAACCAAAACAGAATATGCCTATAATCCGGACCACTTTTTGGCGGTTCGCGCCAAAATCTGTCTGGTCAACTACGGGGGCAAAGCCCAATGAGCTACAGCAAGATTCCGGCGGGTAAAGACCTGCCGAACGACATCTACGTCGCGATCGAAATCCCGGCCAACCACGCGCCGATCAAGTACGAAATCGACAAAGACACCGATTGCCTGTTCGTTGATCGTTTCATGGCCACCCCAATGTTCTACCCAGCCAACTACGGCTTCATCCCCAACACCCTGGCGGATGACGGCGACCCCCTCGACGTGCTGGTCGTGACCCCATACCCGGTTTCCCCAGGTTCGGTCATCCGCGCACGCCCGGTCGGCATCCTGCACATGACCGACGACGGCGGCGGCGATGCCAAAGTCATCGCAGTCCCGCACGACAAGCTGTCCCAGCTGTACGTCGACGTCAAAGAGTACACCGACCTGCCAGCCCTGCTGCTTGAGCAGATCAAGCACTTCTTCGAGAACTACAAGGATCTCGAAAAAGGCAAATGGGTCAAGATCGAAGGCTGGGGCGACGCAGAAGCCGCCCGTGCTGAAATCACCAAATCGGTTGCAGCCTTCAAAGGCTGATTGACGGTTTGCTGTGTCGAGACACCTGCGTTGCGGGTGTCTTGGCATAGATGTCCGTAACACCCTCCCCTCGCAACGCCCCTCTACTGCGATTTTTTTCAAAACCCGCGTTTAAAAATGCGTTTAATCGCTCTCTCGCAATAAACATCCCGTCAACGCCCGCACACCCGGCCTGAACAAATCCCTCAGCGTTTATCCAAAATTCGGCGATTACGGAACATGCCTACACAACAAACGTCCCGTCTGTAATACCTCTAGCCGTACACCCCCAGCGACAACGCCGACATCAACACCTCGTTCATTTAAACGCCCTGATCGCGCCAGTAAACTCGGCCCCATGAATACATCAGGCGATCGACTCCGCATCCTTCTCAAAGAGTGCCACCTCACTGCGACTGATTTTGCTGCCAACCGCAAGATCACGCCGCAACACGTCAATAATTGGTTCAAGCGCGGCGTCCCCATGGCGCGTATTGATGAGGTGGCTGAATTATTAACCGTTAACGCCCGCTGGCTGCGCACCGGCGAAGGCCCCAAACACCCGTCCGACTCCGCCAATGAAAACAACGGCGGCGACACTCGACTGATCGTCCATCAGGATCAAGGAAGAAACATGCTGCGTGGAGACGTGGAAATTCAGATCTTCAAGGAAATCGAATCCACCCATGGCGTCAGCAAAACCGTCCTGGCCGAAGCCCCCGGACAAAAAATCCGCCTGCCGCTGCAGGTCCTGCAAACCATGGGCATCGACCCCAGAAACTGTCTGTGCGTCGCCATGGTCGGCAACAGCATGGCCGACAAGATCCAGGATGGCTCGATTCTGGGTGTGGACCGCGAACTGACGCAGGTTATCGACGGCGAAATCTACGCTATCGAACACGGCGGCATTCTGCGCGTGCGCTACCTCTACCGCCTGCCCAACGGCGGCCTGCGCCTGCGCAGCCACAACGACGCCGAATACCCCGACGAAATCTTCAGCGCCGAAGACATCGAAGACGAACGCATCCGCATCCTGGGCTGGATCTTCTGGTGGTCCACCCTCAACAGCCGTAGAAATGCGATGCTGCTGTTCTGACACGGGCGTGATGGCACATCAAGGCTGGGCATGGGCGGCAAACATCAGTATGCTGTCCGCCATCCAAAGCATCCCCGCCCAGCGGCGATGCCACGGCACGGCAGATGACGCATCTGCCCTGCTCTCTTATCAGCATTCCTTGCGAATGCACCTTTTGCAGGCGATTGCGGTTTACCAAAAATAGACCAAAATTGCCCACGAGAAGCCGGCCACAAGCCGGCTTTTTAATGTCTGAAATAATCCTGCCCCATCCAAGAATCTTCCTGAAAGCTTAGCTATTCCGGGGGTTCAGACATTTCCCTGTCCGATGGTGTCAACGCCATTTGACCTCATCCGAGGATGAAGTGAGGGACAGGTGGGGGGGGGGGGACCGCACTATTGAATTGAACCAATAACAACCGAGCTACTCAGGTCTTTCTGGAGACTAGGCAGGCCGATCCCAAACCTCTAAAAATACGCAGCCTTGCTCAGTAACCGAC
Source organism: Pseudomonas viridiflava (assembly GCF_900184295.1). Lineage (NCBI taxonomy): Bacteria > Pseudomonadati > Pseudomonadota > Gammaproteobacteria > Pseudomonadales > Pseudomonadaceae > Pseudomonas > Pseudomonas viridiflava. Next base: position 760,275 of record NZ_LT855380.1, on the reverse strand, counting down.
TTCTTTCTGATGCCGAAAGGCCAATTCATAGACAGCATCACCCGCGCGCTGATGCCTATAGAGCGCCACATAACCCGAATCACCAAACTCGATAATTAGCTCACGTAACTCCGGCAGATCTGGAAATGGGCGACCTACTTCGGGCCTCCTTCCAAGCGAGCAAATTGTCGCTCAATCACTTGGGCCGCTCGCTGCGCTATCTGTGGACCCTTTTCGACAAGCAACCGACGACAACACTCCAAGCCTTGCGCAGTACCTTCAGTGATAATCAATCGTGGCACTTGGGAAGCTCCGCCTCAGCCTCAGTACCCCAGGTATTGAGCCAGGCCCGAGCCTCTTGGCCGGTCATATGCCGACCCGTTTCCTGATAGACGGCCCACGACGCCAAGGCTTCCTGCTTGAAGCCCTCGCGAGCTTCTTCGCGATCGACGTACTGCGCTATCGCTTCGCGCATAACCCAATGGGGCGAACGTTGACGCAGACCAGCCAAGTGCTGAATGCGACTTTTCAGCTCGTCATCAATTTTGATTGAAGTGGCCATAGCCGAACCCTCGTTATCTAAAGGTATTACCTTTTGATAAGTTATTAGTCCCCCTGCTCATCTGTCCATACGCCCAGAAGACGGACGACTGCACGCAGAGCCAGAATGGGGGGACAGCGGAGGGGGATAGATACACGATTAACACAGCGTTGGACAATTGACTCGGTAGAAGCATGAGTCCTGCATCCAGCACGTTTTCCAGGCAGGCGACTGGTTGCGCTGCATCAGTCTGCGAAGCCCAGCCTCCTCCGCCGCGCCACCAACGCCCGTCGCAACGCGACATCCGCATACTCCATGAAAATCCCCGCCAACCTCTTCAGCGCTGCCTCCTCCCCTTCGCTGCCCACGATAAAATCAAACCCCAACGCCCGCTTGTTCTGATCGGGCAGCTCATCCCAACTGGTCATGAGGTAGCCGTACACAGCACTGACGACATGATGCCTATTCGTCGATCCAGACCTGGCAACAGATGCCCCGACACGGTTGCGAACACCCGGTCGACTGCGCTGGAAAACTCGGCAGTTTTTACACAGCAGTTGGGTTGATGCAGCCCTGCGAAGCGGTTTCTGTTTTTTATTCTGGCTCATGATTTCTGATCCTTGCGCTCTCGCGACGACTCGTCCTTATGAAACACATTCGCGCTAAAGAATGCTATAGCGTGTAGTGCTATAACGTGCATTCAAGCGAAATCCCTTTCTTTTGTAAAGGGGCAGCGCTATGAAACTGAGTAAAGCAATCGGCGCCGCACTCAAGGAGGCGCGTGAGGCGAAGGGACTGACGCAAGAGGACTTTGTCGGGGTCAGTGGCCGCACTTATCTGTCTGAAATCGAGCGCGGGCTGAAGAGCCCGACGTTGGAGAAACTCGACCAGCTCGCCACCAGAATCGGTATTCATCCACTGGAGTTGCTGGTTTCGTGTTACGCCATGCAGTGCTCGATGAGTGAACGCGAGTTAGTGGATCTGCTGGATGAGCGTTTGAGAAAAGCGCAGGACCCACTGTGAAGGCCAAGCACCTCAGCCCAAACCCTGGTGCCAGAAACTGACACCCCGCCATGCTCAGATAACCCTGGTGGGAAACGATCCCGGCGCAAGGCCCTGATCTTTGCGGAAATCACTCTTTGAAAGCTTTTGAGAGGCTCGTCAAATGGCGTTCAAAAAACCGTCTCTAGCCTGGATAGTGCTGGTTCCTCTGCTTGCCTGGACAACGCCCGGCTGGACACAAACGCCTGAGGTCAACGACCAGATTGACGGCCTTGTCAGAGAGCCTCTTGTCCTGAACGTCCTTCTGCCTGACGGACAGACGGCGACGCTGGATGCATTTGTCACACGCCCCGACAGGCCCGGACGCTGGCCGGTTGCGTTGATCACCCATGGCACCGATGGCAATCAGATTGATCGCGCTATCAGCCCTAACCGATTTTCATCCGCGGCAATAGCCTTTGCTCGCCATGGTTACGCGTCAGTTGTGGTCATGCGCCAAGGGTATGGAAAGTCTTCAGGCGTCACCGATTACCAGCACCAGGTTGGAACCTGCGAGCACCCCCATCATGCGAAGGCCGGTAAAATTGCAGCCGACGATCTCATCGCCGCTCTGAGCGCCATCCGGCTTGAATCGTGGGCCTCGCCTGATGAAGCCATCATGATGGGGCAATCTGCAGGAGGCTTCGCGGTATTGGCTGCCGGTGCCGACAATCCTCCGGGCGTGCAAGCGATCATCAACTTCGATGGTGGTCGTGGCGCAACCAAGTCGGGTGGGGTTTGCGACAAAGAGCACTTGTTAGCATCCATCGCAAGCTTTGGCAGGCGATCACATATGCCTGCCCTCTGGCTTTATGCCGTCAATGACGAGGTGTTTCCTATGCCGCTGAGCAGAGAGATGTTTGATACCTATCTCTCTGCCGGAGGCATCGGTGAGTTTCAGGAGGCTCCGGCATTCGAAAAAAACGGTCATGTCTTTATAGAATGGGCGCCTGAACAAACGTGGTGGAATACCGTTGCCGACTTTCTGAGCAAACAGCAGCTTGCATCTCAGGAAATCGTGGCACTGCCTGCAACCGATCTTCCCGCACCCGCAGAACTGAGTGCTGCAGCAAAGGACGCCTTGCGTGCATATGCGCAAGACCAGTCGTACGAGAAAGCGTTCGCAACCAATGGCAAAGGTGTCTGGGGCTGGAGTAAGGGTGAGCGAACTCAAGACGATGCCGCTGCCAGGGCGATGGAATACTGTCAAAAGAATGTTATTGACGATGGGCCCGCTTGCACCGTCTACGCGCTAGGCAACCATCTGATGGCTTCAGGTGCGTAAGTTGACGCCAGCTCCCACTGAAGGACGCCGGACGTCAGCCGCTAATCCGCACACTCACCAGACCGGTCCAGCCCCCGATCTCTCCAAAGCCTCCAGACCTTGTCCCATCCGGCCTCATGGCTCACCCCCTCAACCACCACCACCCGATTGCACACACCGCTGCGCAACCGCTCGCGATACGCCTGCGCCAGCGCAGTCGGAACGACTTCATCCAGAGTCCCTGAGAAATGCCGTTGAGGGATGCCCGCCAACCGACGCGGGTAGTCCAGTGGATCGAGTGATCCTGCAAGGGGTGTCAGGTGTTGGGTGTGTGCCCATAGGCGCGGGCTGAGGTTGCCTGCGAGCGTCTGGACTTGGGTCACGTCATCTCGCTGAGCAGCCAGCAGCAGCGCCAGGGCGGCCCCGCCGGAGTAGCCGACCAGTTCGAACGACGGGTTCCCGTAACGCTGCTTCAGAAGGTCGAGTGCCTGACTGAGGCTGGTGACGACTTCCTGCGAGAAACGTCGATCTGTCCAGAGCGCTGTCCTGCAGCCAGGCGAGGTGACGAACTGACAAGGTCGTGCGAGGTAGGCGTTGGGTGTCGGGTCGTCGATGGCCAGACGCAACACCAGCAATTTTCGGGGGCTGGGGTCGAGGCTGGGTTGGGTCGCGCTGGCCCAGGCATGACCGTCGCCTTCAAGGTAAACGCGCAGACGGCCCGCAGGCGGGACATGGTTCGGCAGCAGCGCAGCCAGCGCGAACGGCTGGCCGGGCAGGATTTGCAGCTGCCGTCCGTGCTCGTCAGCCAGTTGTTGCAATGCCTGACGCGGCGATTGGCAGCCTGCGATGAGGGCGCCGATCAGCAGCGCCATCAAAGCCTGAAGGAAAACGCCCCAGCGGTGAGGGCCGGGACGGGAGTTAGTCATCAGAAGTCGTAACGCACTTTTGCCGAGAACACATCGGCATCGAAATCCGACTTGCCGATGTAGTCGTAATTCAGGCCAAGGGTGATCGCCCCCAGCTTGTAGTCCGCACCCACGCCTGCTTCGTAGCTGTCACGTACCGCCCTGGCACCGCTGGTCACGAACGGTGTGCTGCCGAGCAGGAAGGTCGATGTGCTCTTGGCCTCGTCGGCGGCGAAGTCGTGATACGCCATCAGTTTGGCTTGCGGTTCCAGCGTGCCCGCGCCGAGAACGAAACTGCCCGCCACTCGTACACCCGCGCCCAGCTCGATGGCTTCATAGCGCTGGTCTTCGACCTTCAACGCGGCCGACGAGTTTTTCTCGCGATAGCCGTCGATGTTCACCTGGCTGTAACGCGCAGCCAATCGTGGCTCGATCAGCGTTTGCGGGGTGACGTGGTAGGTGTAGCCGCCCACCAGATTCAGGCCCAACAGGTCGCTGTCATAGTCCGATTTGGCACGCGTACCGGCAATGCTGCGTTTGCCCTGATTGTCGTTGAGGCCGTAGGTCAGGCTGGAATCGACAAAGTAGTTGCCCAGTTCGAAACCGCTGTACAGGGTGAATGCATGGCTGTCGACTTCGGTCTTGTTGCCGTTTTTGCCATTCACGTCGGTATTGATGAAGCTGTACGCCAGACCCACGGTCAGGTTCTCGTTCAACTTGCCGTCAGCGCCGACTGCAACGCCGTGGCTATAGGCGTTATAGCCCGCCACGCCGTCACGCTGGCCTTGAGTGGCGTCGCTGTAAAGCGACTGGACCCATACGCCCGCTTCCTTGAAGCCTTCGCCCGACGACGCGCCGCGTATCGAGCTGGTGCGGCTGCCGGTGACGCCACTGATCAGGCTCTGGCTGGTGGTCGCGGCACGGGTTGCGCCGCCGTTGATTTCCGGCGTCAGTTGCGAGGCCAGCCTGGCAACCTGAGCTTCATCAGCGTTCAGCAAGGCTTGCTTGAACGGATCGCTATCGTTCATTTTGCCGATGATGCTGTCATCGACGAGGTTGACCAGCGTTTTCTGGCTATTGGTCGAGCCGCCGTTATCGGTGACGATCTGGGCAACCTGTTCCTTGCCTTTGGCCGTCACCACCGCAACCACTTGAGTACCGCTGACGGTGTAACTGTCGACGTTGAGCAGCGCCGATGTGCTGACGACATCAAGCTTACCGTTCGGGTCGACTTTCACACCCTCTTTGTCAAGCAGATCAATTCGGCCTGCCTCGAGCAGTTTGTAGGTAGTGCCTGTGGCGCTGAAATCCTCACCCTTGGCGGCCAGCCTGATCTGGGCACCTGGTTCGAACTGGGCGGCGTCGGTGACTCTCAGGACGGCCGTATTCACGTTGGTGGCACTGCTGAGATTCAGGGCCAGCGCAGAGTTGCCTGCGACGTAAATGCCGCCATTGATGCTGGTGTGCGGAGCTTCCAGCGTAAAGGTGGTCGACGGGCTGTCGATATAACCTACTGCGATCACACCATCCTTTTTCAGACGGATGTTATAGCCGTCAGTGCTGGTATTGGTCGCCGTGAAGGACGTGTCACCTTCCAGTTCAATATTACTCAGGTCTATCAGGTTGCCGACAATGACACTGCCCTTGCGCAGGATCAGTTCGACCGGGCGATTGCTTGCTGAGGCATCGATGGCCTTGTCGGCAGAAATGATCGAGCCATTGTTGAAGATATTGAAATCGCCTCTTTCAAGGAACCACGGCTGAGCGCCCGGCAAATTGAAGCGAGTATTACCGATGGCGATGGCAGTACCCTGCCCGCGTATCGTCCCGTCGTTGGTCAGGTGCGTGGTGTTGCCGGTGAAGCTGGCGCCGTCGATCCGCACGCCTTCAGCGTTTTCACCTGTAGCGACAATGGTGCCCTGGTTGTTGAAATAGCCCAGCTCTGCAAAAGCCCCCGAGCTGCTGGTGGTCAGGTCAACACCCGTCGCGCCCTTGCCGGAGACATCGATCTGGCCACGATTGAAGAAGGTGCCGACGATCTTGCCGCCCTCTACGCTGACACCTTTCACCCCTTCTCCGCCGCTGCTGGTGATGGCGGCATTGAGAATCAGATCCTTGTCGACCCTCGAACCGTTGAGACCGACGATAGTCTGCAAACCGCTCCCGCTATAACTTCCGCCCATGTCGAGGTTACCAGTGTGAGTCTGGCCCTGGCTTTTGAAGCCGGCATTGGTCAGTTGAACGGTTTCGGCGAATGCGGGCATCGCGTAGGCGGCCACCGAGAGGGCGAGCAGGGTCTTGCGCAGAACAGGGATCACAGTTCATTCCTTTAACAGCGTATTGGACAAGCTTCCGTGCGTGGTAGAACCTGACTGTAATAGCGGGCAGTGGCGTCGCGCAGAAGGGCGCGGCGAGAATACAGAAAGGCCATCATAATGGCATCATTTATTTGACGTCATTAAAACGACAACAGCCTGTATTCGAGACTACTCATAGATAAAATAAAACTACGATATCCGCGATTTTTGCAGCAATCTGCTGCACAACAGCTCGCCGTTGCAGACTGAAAAATCTGCAATCGAACGCTTGACGCGGTTTTCAACTCATACCTTCAGCGTTCAACGATTCCCACCTCACACCACTCACTGAGGCCTTCCGTATGACTGACACTCCCTATACTCCGCCCAAGGTCTGGCAGCACGAAGCCGCGTCAGGCGGCACCTTCGCCAGCATCAATCGTCCCACCGCCGGCCCTACGCACGAAAAGGAACTGCCGGTCGGCAAGCACCCGCTGCAGCTTTATTCGCTGGCCACGCCGAACGGCGTCAAAGTCACGATCATGCTGGAGGAATTGCTGGAACTGGGACACAGCGGCGCGGAATACGATGCTTGGCTGATCAAGATCTCCGAGGGCGATCAGTTCTCCAGTGGGTTTGTCGGGGTCAATCCGAACTCGAAGATCCCGGCGCTGGTGGATCGCAGTCACGACACGCCGGTGCGTGTGTTCGAATCGGGATCGATTCTGCTGTACCTCGCGGAGAAGTTTTCCAGCTTCCTGCCCGCCGATCCGGCCGGGCGGACCGAAACATTGAACTGGCTGTTCTGGCAGATGGGTGCAGCGCCTTATCTGGGCGGCGGTTTCGGGCATTTCTATGCCTACGCGCCTGAGAAACTGGAATACCCGATCAACCGTTTCGCGATGGAAGCCAAGCGTCAGCTGGACGTGCTGAACCGTCGTCTTGGAGAAAGCCGTTATCTGGGAGGCGACACTTACACCATCGCCGACATCGCCGTCTGGCCGTGGTATGGCGCGCTGGTGCAGAACAAGGTGTATTCGGCGGCAGAGTTTCTATCGGTGCACGAATACCCGAACCTGATCCGCTGGACCGAAGAAATCGCAGCGCGGCCTGCAGTGATACGCGGCAAGAAGGTGAATCGCACCTGGGGCGAGGAATCGGAGCAGGTTCCAGAGCGGCACCAGGCGTCTGATCTGGATAAGTAAGGCGTCACGCGGCGCTGTTGTGATGCTTCAACCAGCATCACATCAGTGCCGACACGATGGCCAACATCGCTTAACCTTATGCGCTGTTGATCCGCCATCTGACACCGGAGCCCCACATGCCGCACGACAAAGACCCACGCGCCCACACCGCCCTGTCGCAACGCGGCCGCAGTGCAGGCAGCGGTCCGGGGTTGTCGGTCAATCCGCCGGTCGTGCGGATCAGTACGGTCCTGTTCGACAGCCTCGCGGCCTTGCGCGAAGCGGAAGTGCGGACGGCCGGGCCTGAGCGCTCGTTGACGTACGGTGCCAACGGCAACCCGACGGCGTTTGCGTTGCAGGACCTGATCACTGAACTGGAAAGCGCCCACGGCACCTGCCTTTATCCCACCGGGCTGGCTGCGGTCGCTCAGATGTTTCAGTCGTTTTTGCGTCCCGGCGATCATGTGCTGATGACAGAGTCGGTCTACGGGCCGGTGCGGCGTCTGGCCAACACGATGCTGAAAGCGTTCGACATCCAGTTCGATTACTACGCCGCGAATGGCAGCAACATCGAATCTCTGATCAAGCCCAACACACGCATGATCTACGCCGAAGTGCCCGGTTCGCTGACCTTCGACATGTGTGATCTGCCTGCGCTTTCGCGGCTGTGCAAAGCGAAAAATCTGTTGCTGGCTGTGGATAACTCGTGGGGGTCTGGCGTGTTGTTCAAGCCGCTTGAGCTGGGTGCAGACATTTCACTGATGGCGCTGACCAAGTACGTGGCCGGGCATTCGGACGTGATGATGGGCAGTGTCAGCGTTACCGAAGCCCATTGGAAAACCCTCAAAACCATGAACATCGCCGTTGGCAATACGGTCAGCCCGGACGATGCGTATCTGGTGCTGCGTGGCGCCCGCAGTCTGGCGGCACGTATGGCTATGCATGAGCGTCATGCCCTGCAGGTTGCGCAGTGGCTGCTGGAGCAACCGCAGGTGGCGCGAGTGCTGTATCCGGCGCTCGAGAGCGATCCGGGCCACGCCATCTGGAAGCGGGATTTCCATGGCTGCAATGGTTTGCTCAGTTTCGAATTCAAGACGACCGATCGTCAGGTGCTCGACCGTTTCGTCGGTGCCCTGAAGCTGTTCGGGATCGGTTATTCGTGGGGCGGTTTCGAAAGCCTCATCACCGAGATTGAACAACATGGCCCCGATCGCGGTGACGGCCCGATGCTACGCCTGCAAATCGGTCTGGAAAGCCCGGACGACCTGATCGCCGACCTGCGGTCAGGTTTCGCCGCAGTCTGAACCCTGCGGGCTAATCTGAAAGCGCTACAGCGCTGTCATCCGGCTGCCGAACAGGTCGCCGTCATTTGCCCCACGGGCGTCGCTCTGCTAGTGTCGCCCGGTTTAATCTCTACCGGAAATGCCCTCATGGCCCGCAAGAAAGCTGCACTGGATTTCGAACAGTCTCTCGCTGATCTGCAAACGCTGGTAGAGCGACTGGAGAATGGCGAGTTGTCACTGGAAGACTCTCTCACCGCCTTCGAACAGGGCGTGCGTCTGACGCGCGACTGTCAGAGCGCTCTGACCGCTGCCGAGCAGAAGGTTCAGGTGTTGCTGGAGCGCGATGGTGAACTGGCCGAAGAGCCTTTCGACGACGCGGAATTGCCTGAATGATCGCGAGCTACCAAGCGCAAAGCCAGGCCCGCGTCAACGCGGCGCTCGAAGGTCTGTTTCAAGCCCCAACCCCTGAATTGACACGCCTCTACGACGCCATGCGCTACAGCGTTATGAATGGCGGCAAACGCGTGCGCCCGTTGCTGGCCTATGCAGCATGTGAGGCACTGGGTGGTGTCGCGGAAGATGCCAACGGCGCGGCCTGTGCGGTCGAGCTGATCCATGCCTATTCGCTGGTGCATGATGATTTGCCTGCGATGGACGATGACGATTTGCGTCGCGGCCAACCCACGACCCACAAGGCGTTTGACGAAGCCTGCGCGATTCTGGCGGGCGACGGCCTGCAGAGTCTGGCGTTCACCGCCCTGCTCGCGCCGAACCTGACCTCACGTGACGCGCAGACGCGCCTGCAGATGGTCAGCACTCTGGCGACAGCAGCCGGTCCGGCCGGCATGGTGGGTGGTCAGGCGATCGATCTGGGTTCGGTGGGTTTGAAGCTGGATCAGGCTGCACTGGAATACATGCACCGCCACAAGACCGGCGCGTTGATCGAAGCCAGTATTCGACTGGGCGCACTGGCCAGCGGCCGCGCAGACCAGACACAACTTGATGCACTTCAAGTGTATGCCCGGGCCGTAGGCCTGGCTTTTCAGGTGCAGGACGACATTCTCGACGTGGAAAGTGACACTGCCACCCTCGGCAAACGCCAGGGCGCCGACATTGCACGCGACAAGCCGACCTACCCTGCCTTGCTGGGGCTTGAAGCTGCCAAAGGCTACGCCCTGGAGCTTCGCGATCAGGCGCTGACTGCACTAGAATTGTTCAGTAATGCAGCAGAACCTTTGCGCGAACTGGCCCGTTACATCGTTGAACGCCGTCACTGATCAGCATTACCGACCATCGAAATCGGGTGAATCAACAGCGCTTCATCCGGTCACAGTCATCAGGTCCGGTTCAGCCGGACGCCGCTGATGCACTTCATGGGCAGCTTGCGATGCATAAGGTAAACTGCCGCCTCTTTTACTTATAACGATTCGCCTGATGCCCACGACGTTCAAAGAGATTCCCCGCGAGCGCCCGGTTACGCCGTTGCTCGACCGAGCCAATACACCGGATGGCCTGCGCCTTCTGGGTGAAGCCGAGCTGGAAACCCTGGCCGATGAGCTGCGCCTGGAACTGCTCTACTCCGTTGGCCAGACCGGAGGGCATTTTGGTGCCGGTCTCGGCGTCATCGAGCTGACCATCGCCCTGCATTACGTGTTCGACACGCCGGACGACCGCCTGGTGTGGGACGTTGGCCATCAGGCCTACCCGCACAAGATCCTGACGGGCCGTCGCGCGCGCATGTCCACGCTGCGCCAGAAAGACGGTGTCGCGGCATTCCCGCGTCGCAGCGAGAGCGAGTACGACACGTTCGGCGTTGGTCACTCCAGCACCTCGATCAGCGCGGCTCTGGGCATGGCGATTGCCTCGCGCCTGCAGGGCAGCGACCGCAAGTCCATCGCCGTGATCGGCGACGGTGCGCTGACGGCGGGCATGGCATTCGAGGCGTTGAACCACGCCCCGGAAGTGGCCGCGAACATGCTGGTCATCCTCAACGACAACGACATGTCGATCTCGCGCAACGTTGGCGGGCTGTCTAACTATCTGGCCAAGATCCTTTCCAGCCGCACGTATGCAAGCATGCGTGAAGGCAGTAAAAAGGTGCTTTCGCGCCTGCCCGGTGCTTGGGAAATTGCCCGTCGCACCGAGGAATACGCGAAAGGCATGCTGGTTCCCGGCACGCTGTTTGAAGAGTTGGGCTGGAATTACATCGGGCCTATCGACGGTCACGACCTGCCGACGCTGATCGCCACGTTGCGCAACATGCGTGACCTCAAGGGGCCGCAGTTCCTGCATGTGGTCACCAAGAAAGGCAAGGGTTTCGGTCCTGCCGAAGTCGACCCGATCGGCTACCACGCGATCACCAAACTCGAACCGTTGAATGCGCCTGTCGCGATCCCGAAAAAGGTCAGCGGCCCCAAGTATTCCGGGGTGTTTGGTCAGTGGCTGTGCGACATGGCCGAAGCGGATTCGCGGCTGGTGGGCATTACTCCAGCCATGAAGGAAGGCTCGGATCTGGTCGATTTCAGCGAGCGCTACCCTGAGCGTTATTTCGACGTGGCGATTGCCGAGCAGCACGCCGTCACGCTGGCTGCAGGCATGGCCTGTGAAGGCAGCAAACCTGTGGTCGCGATCTATTCCACCTTCCTGCAACGCGGTTATGACCAACTGGTGCATGACGTGGCGGTGCAGAACCTCGATGTACTGTTCGCCATCGACCGCGCCGGTCTGGTGGGCGAAGACGGCCCGACGCATGCGGGCAGCTTCGACTTGTCTTACCTGCGCTGCATCCCCGGCATGGTGGTGATGACGCCGAGCGACGAAAACGAACTGCGCAAGATGCTCAGCACCGGCTACCTGCATAACGGCCCTGCCGCCGTGCGCTATCCGCGTGGGACGGGTCCAAACGCCGTGATCGAAAAGGACCTTGAGCCTGTTGAAATCGGCAAGGGCATCGTGCGTCGTCAGGGTCAGGGCGTCGCGATTCTGGTGTTCGGCGTGCAACTGGCCGAAGCCTTGGTCGTTGCGCAGAAGCTGGACGCTACAGTCATCGACATGCGCTTCGTGAAGCCGCTCGATGAAGCACTGGTTCGTGAGGCAGCAGCCAATCACGAACTGCTGGTCACGCTCGAAGAGAACGCCATCATGGGTGGCGCGGGCGCGGCGGTCAGTGAGTTCTTGGCGCGAGAAAACATCCTCAAATCCGTGCTGCACATTGGTTTGCCGGACGTTTACGTCGAACACGCCAAACCTGCGCAGATGCTGGCCGAGTGTGGCCTGGATGCGCCAGGCATCGAAGCGGCGATCAACAAGCGGCTGACGCTGATTGGTTGATTGACGCGAAAACATTGAAAGCGCTCATTGAGCGCTTTTTTTGTGTTTAACACCGCTCAGGACGCTCCGCGTCCGCGCTCCCCCGCTGCCGTCAGCCTAGCTGCGATGGAATCCGGTACAGATACAGCAGCACCACGCTCGCAAATGCCAGCAGGCAGACGGGCAATGGGTGCAGGCCGAAGAGCACGGCAATGGCGGCGATCCAGGCAGGGAGCCCGGCGTAGAGGAAGGCCAGACGTCGAACAGCGGCAAGGTGCAGCCAGGCGGCGGGTTCCTGAGGGGTGTCGAGTGCGGTCTGGGTGGTGATCAACGCACGCTTGTAAGCCCCGAACGGCTTGAGGCTGACGAACATCGACCCCACGCCTGCGACGAACAGCGGAAGAGCCAGCACGGTCATCATCGGTTCGTTACTGCCGAAAAACAGGCAGACGACCAGCAACGGCGCAAGGGTGAGGCCGAGCTGGCGCCACCATGCCATCGCCAGTCGCTGGCGAACCTGACTGCGGGTCAAGCGGGCCCAACCTCGCTCTGATGCTCGTTGCCCATCATATGGCCCAGCTTGCCGGCCTTGGTGGCCAGGTACAGCTTGTTATGCGGATTCTGACCGGTGTGCAGCGGCACGCGCTCCGCAACCTTGATCCCCATGTCGGTCAAGGCTTTGACCTTGCGTGGATTGTTGGTCATCAGACGCAGCGACTGGACGCCCAGATGCTGGAGCATTGGCAGGCAGATCGCATAGTCGCGCTGATCAGCCGCAAAACCCAGACGCTCGTTGGCTTCAACGGTGTCGGCACCACCGTCCTGCAATTCGTAGGCGCGGATCTTGTTCATCAGGCCGATACCGCGACCTTCCTGACGCAGGTACAACAGTACGCCACGGCCTTCAGTGGCAATGGCGCGCAAGGCGGCTTCAAGCTGGGAACCACAATCGCAACGCTGACTGAACAAGGCGTCGCCGGTCAGGCATTCGGAATGAATACGACCCAGAACAGGGGTGCCATCTGCCACGTCACCCAGACTCAGGACAACGTGTTCACGCCCGGTTGCCGACTCGATGAAGCCGTGCATGGCAAATTCTGCAAAAGGTGTGGGCAGTTTGGAAGCGGCGACAAATACGACGGGCACCGTGTGCTCCTAATCAGTATGAAGACTGGAAATTCGCAAGATTTGCATTGTAACAGCAGGTTCCTGCAGACGCTTAGGCTGAATTCTCGGGCATTCAGATCGTAAAGTTCGATCGATAGAACCCAATCGAACCCCAAGCGGGCGGGACATTCACGACCCACCCCGAAAATGCTGGTAACCACGGGTCGACGGCGTGACGTCCTGTCCGTCGCCATCAATCAGCGCGACGCCCTGCCCCGCAACGACTCGGCCGATGACATGCACCGGCCAGCCGGCTTCCAGCAAGGCTGCCAGATGAACCGGTGGCAGCGTGAACGCCAACACGTAGTCATCGCCGCCGCTGAGAGCCTTTTGCCGAGCGGACTGAGTGTCGAAAAGCGTGAGCAGTTCGGCGGACATTGGCAGCGTGTCGCGCTCGATCAACAGTCGGACGTTCGATGCCTGGGCAATATGTCCACAGTCGGCGAGCAGACCGTCGGAAATGTCCAGCGCGGACGTGGCCTTGCCCCGCAGCGCCTGGCCGAGCGCCAGTTGCGGCTGAGGCGACCAATAGCGCGCCAGCAGAGGCTCTGCAACAGACGGCTCGGCGTTGCGCTCACCCAGGACCAGTGGCAAGGCTCCGGCAGCGTCACCCAGCGCACCACCGACGCACAACAGGTCGCCTTCCCGGGCACCGCTGCGTGTCAGCGCCAGCCCGGCGGGCACGCCGCCAAACACAGTCAGCGTCAGGCTCAACGGTCCACGGGTCGTGTCGCCGCCGATCAGGCTCAACGAACAATGTTGCGCCATCCGGCTCAGCCCGAACGCGAACGCCTCGAGCCAGTCGATATCGACGCTCGGCAAGGTCAAAGCCAGGGTGAAGCCGACGGGACGCGCGCCCATGGCCGCCAGATCACTGGCAGACACCGCCAGCGCGCGTTGGCCGAGCAGAAAAGGGTCGCAGACTTCGGGAAAATGCACCCCGGCAACCAGGGTGTCGGTGGAGATCGCCATCTGTTCACCGGGCGGCAACGCCAGCAAGGCGCAGTCGTCGCCGATGCCCAGCGCCACTTCTTCGCGCGCCTGCGCACAGGGCGCAGCGGCGAAGTAATGACGGATCAGCTCGAACTCTCCCATGAAGGTCAGGCGCTGATCAGCGCTTGTGGGCCTTCACTTCGACTTCACGCAGGCGCGGCGCCAGCTTGTCCAGCACGCCGTTGACGAACTTGTGGCCGTCAGTGGAGCCGTAGACCTTGGCCAGCTCGATGCCTTCGTTGATCACGACGCGGTAAGGAACGTCGATACGCTTGAGCAATTCGAAGGTGGACAGGCGCAGAACCGCCAGCTCGACCGGATCGAGTTCTTCGATGGTCAGGTCCAGGCAAGGCGACAGCGCTGTGTCGATCTCGGTCTTGTTGGTGGCAACACCGTGCAGCAGCTCACGGAAGTAGGCGCCGTCAACGTTGCTGAAGTCGTTGTCGACACGGAACTGTGCCTCGATTTCGTTCAGCGAATGACCTGCCATGTGCCATTGGTACAGGGCCTGGGTCGCCATCTGACGCGCTTCGCGACGCTTGGCGCTCTTGCCTTTGGCGGCCTCGGGCGACTTGGCATCGCGCGGGTTGAACTGATCGGTATCGTCGGAAATCACTTGGCCTCCAGCTGCGACAGCAGACTGACCATTTCGATGGCGGACAAGGCAGCTTCAGCGCCCTTGTTGCCAGCCTTGGTGCCGGAGCGTTCGATGGCCTGCTCGATCGAATCGACCGTCAGCACGCCGAAGGCAACCGGAACACCGAACTCCATGGAAACCTGAGACAGGCCCTTGACGCACTCACCGGCAACGTATTCGAAGTGCGGGGTGCCGCCACGAATGACTGCGCCCAGCGCGACGATGGCGGCGAACTCGCTGCGTTGCGCAACTTTCTGCACAACCAGTGGAATCTCGAAAGCACCCGGCGCACGGATGATGGTGATGTCGCTTTCGCTCACGCCATGGCGTACCAGCGCATCAACGGCACCGCTCACCAGGCTTTCCACGACGAAGCTGTTGAAACGGCCAACCACCAAGGCATAGCGGCCTTGGGGGGCGATGAAGGTACCTTCGATGGTCTTCAAGGTCATTCGGTGAGTCTCGTATTAAAGAGCAAGCCCGCCTTGAGGCGGACTTTGGAGGATTTTAGGCCACGAATCACAACTGTCAGGCCGATGGACACGAAAAACAGGCTTTCGCGTGCATCGACCTGCCGGTATTTATTCGGAGGGCACGTATTCTACAACTTCCAGATCGAAACCGGATATCGCATTGAACTTCATTGGTGAACTCATCAGGCGCATTTTGCGCACGCCCAGGTCACGAAGGATCTGCGAACCCGCGCCGACGGTGCTGTAAGTGGTCGGTGTCTTGATCGGTTGCTGCCCGGCCGTTTCGCGGATATGGGCCAGCACCACGTCGCCATCCAGCGGATGACCCAGCAGCAGAACCACGCCGCTGCCTGCCTTGGAGACCGCGCTCATCGCGGCTCTCAGGCTCCAGCGGCCTGGCTGCCTGACCATCAGCAGGTCGCGCAGCGGGTCCATGTTGTGCACACGCACCAGGGTCGGTTCTTCCGCGCAGATCTTGCCCAGCGTCAATGCGAGATGGACATCGCCTTCGACCGAATCGCGGTAGGTCACCAGGTTGAAATGCCCCAGTTCGCTGTCCATCGGCTGCTCGGCAATCCGCTGAACGGTACGCTCGTGGATCATCCGATAGTGAATCAGGTCGGCGATGGTACCGATCTTGATGTCGTGTTCGAGGGCAAATGCCTCAAGCTCCGCACGACGCGACATGGTGCCATCGTCGTTCATGACTTCGCAGATCAGACCGCTCGGTTCGAAACCGGCCATTCGCGCCAGGTCGCACGCGGCTTCGGTATGACCGGCGCGGGCCAGCGTGCCGCCTGCCTGAGCCATCAGCGGGAAGATATGGCCGGGGCTGACGATGTCATCTGCCTTGGCGTCCTTCGCAGCAGCAGCCTGCACGGTGCGCGCGCGGTCTGCAGCCGAGATGCCGGTGGTCACGCCTTCGGCGGCCTCGATTGACACGGTGAACTTGGTGCCGAAACCGGAACCGTTGCGCGGCGCCATCAGCGGCAGCTTCAGGGTCTCGCAGCGCTCGCGGGTCATCGGCATGCAGATCAGGCCACGTGCGAAACGGGCCATGAAGTTGATGTGCTCAGGCTTGACGCATTCGGCGGCCATGATCAGGTCGCCTTCGTTCTCGCGGTCTTCGTCATCCATCAGGATGACCATCTTGCCCTGGCGAATGTCTTCTACCAGTTCTTCGATACTGTTGAGCGCCACGCGGCACCCCCTTCAATCAATTCAGGATTTGAGGTAGCCGTTCTCGGCCAGAAAGCTTTCGGTGATGGTGCCGTGACCCGGCTCTGCGGCCTTGTCGCCCAGCAGCAGACGCTCCAGATAGCGCGCCAGCAGGTCGACTTCCAGATTCACCTTACGGCCTGGACGGTAGTCGGACATGATGGTCTCGCTCAGCGTGTGCGGGACGATGGTCAGCTCAAACTCGGCGCCGTTGACCGAGTTGACGGTCAGGCTGGTGCCATCGACCGTGATCGAGCCTTTGTGGGCGATGTACTTGGCCAGTTCACGCGGCGCTCGCACACGGAACTGGATGGCGCGGGCGTTATCTTCACGCGAGACGATCTCGCCCACGCCGTCGACGTGACCGCTGACCAGATGACCGCCCAGACGCGAGGTTGGCGTCAGGGCCTTTTCCAGGTTCACGCGGCTGCCTGACTTGAGGTCAACGAAGGCGGTGACGGTGAGGGTTTCACGACTGACGTCGGCCCAGAAGCCGTCGCCGGGCAGTTCGACGGCCGTCAGGCACACGCCGTTGACGGCGATGCTGTCGCCCAACTGGACGTCGCTCAGGTCGAGCTTGCCGGTTTCCACATAAACGCGGACATCGCCGCCTTTAGGGGTCAGTGCGCGGATGCTGCCGATGGAAGCGATGATGCCGGTAAACATGAGTCCTCCTGGAGAACAAGGGCTTCGCGTTTAGCGAAAGTCTGGAATTATACGCCGGGTACGGGAACAGGGAGAGCAATGACTCGCCAGTCATTGCCGACGGCGCGCATTTCTACGATCTTCAGTTCCAGCGCTTCGCTCATCTGCGCCAGCGGCAGGTCGAGCAATGGTCGGGCCGAGGAACCGAGAAACTTGCCGGCGATGAAAATCTGGAATTCGTCCACCAGCCCAAGACGCGTGAACGCACCCGCCAGCCGCGGACCGGCTTCGACCAGTACTTCGTTGACGCCGCGAGTCCCCAGTTCAGTGAGCAACTTGCGCAGGTCCACGTGACCTGCGCTGTCAGCCATCGCGACAATCTCGTGGCCTTCATCGTGATAACGACCCCGGGCCGACGCTGCGGCGCAGGTGGCGACCAGCGCACTGCCTGCCTGAAAGAATGGCGCGTCGAGCGGCACGCGCAGACGGCCGTCGATCAATACACGCAGTGGTGCACGAGCCGCCGCCAATGCAGTCAACTCAGCGTTCAGGCCCAGCTCGTCCGGGCGCACGGTCAGGCGGGCCTTGTCGGCCAGCACGGTATCGGCACCGGTCAGCACCACACTCGATTGCGCCCGCAGACGCTGAACCGCAGAGCGCGCTTCGGGACCTGTAATCCACTGGCTTTCACCGCTGGCCATGGCCGTGCGGCCATCCAGACTCATCGCCAGCTTGACCCGCACATAAGGCTGGCCGGTTTCCATGCGCTTGATAAAGCCCTTGTTCAGGGCACGCGCTTCGGCTTCGAGCACGCCGCACTGGACTGCAATGCCTGCGGTCATCAATCGCAGCAAGCCACGACCGGCCACCTCCGGGTTGGGGTCCTGCACGGACGCCACGACCCGTGTGACCCCGGCATTCACCAGCGCATCGGCGCAGGGCGGCGTACGACCATGGTGGCTGCACGGCTCAAGGGTGACGTAGGCGGTTGCGCCTCTGGCCTGTTCGCCAGCCTGACGCAACGCATGGACTTCGGCATGAGGCTCGCCAGCAAGGGCATGCCAGCCCTCGCCGACGATCTGTCCTTCCCGCACGATCACGCAACCGACCCGAGGGTTGGGGTGCGTGGAATACAGCCCTTTTCGCGCCAGTTCCAGCGCCCGGGCCATGTAATGAACGTCCAGAGCAGCCTGTTCAGTCAGCAATGCACTCATTCCTTGCCAGGCTCGCGGGCCAGGCGGTCGATTTCTTCACGAAATTCGTTGAGGTCCTGAAAGCGCCGGTAAACCGAGGCGAACCGGATGTAGGCCACTTCGTCGAGTTTCTGCAACTCGCCCATGACCAGTTCACCCACGACGAGGGATTTGACTTCACGCTCCCCGGTCGCACGCAGCTTGTGCTTGATGTGCGCCAGCGCCGCTTCGAGACGTTCGACACTGACGGGGCGTTTCTCAAGGGCACGCTGCATACCGGCGCGCAATTTCTCTTCATCGAAGGGCTGACGGCTGCCGTCGGTCTTGATCAGGCGCGGCAGCACCAGCTCGGCGGTTTCGAACGTGGTGAAGCGTTCGCCGCAGGCCAGACACTCGCGACGGCGGCGGACTTGTTCGCCTTCGGCGACTAGGCGGGAGTCGATGACTTTGGTGTCATTGGCACCGCAGAAGGGACAGTGCATGGTGGCAGGCAACAAAAGAATGAGGAGCGCCATGGTAGCGCATCCCGCTGGCAAGACAAGGCTTGGGGTTTACGGTATATAGACGCGCAATATCGTGATGTGAAATTGCCCGAGCTCGGTAATACTGCATCGGTATCCGGCGTCGTACAGCCTTTCGTTTTTTGTCTTGTGGAGCTCTTGATGACGCTACGCCCCCTTTTTCTGCTCGGACTGTTCGGCTTGCTGGCCGCCTGCAGCAGCAATGACGCCCCCGAGCCGGTCCCGGCCAAGCCTGTTGCGCCAGCGATCAAACTTCCCACCGGCCCAGGTCCGTTGCAGCCTTATCAGCGCGAATTGAGCGGTCAATTGCTGGGTGTACCAGCTGGGGCCGAAGTCGAGCTGGCGATGCTGGTGGTCGATGAACGCAATCGTCCGCAGAAATTGCTGACCAGCACCAAGCTGCAAGGTAACGGGCAGTCGCTGCCGTTCCAGTTGCGCTTCAACCCGGAAGCCTTTCCGGTGGATGGCCGGGTCGAGTTGCGTGGCCGGGCCAGCCAGTCGGGGCAGTTGATTCTGCATCTGCCGTCGATGCGTATTCAGCAGGCCACCAGCCAGGCCTTGGGGCAGTTGCAGTTCGTCAAGGCACCATGACCGCCCCGCAACACCTTCAGCAGGCGCTGCACGAATTGCTCGGCGATGCCCGATTGGTCGTGACAGCGCTGCCGCAGACCACGCTGAAGCTGTGGCTTATCGACGCCGACAACATGGACCGCGCCTTCAGCCCGGACGAGACGCGCCGCATCCTGGAAGAGCCGCCTTACTGGAGTTTCTGCTGGGCGAGCGGTCTGGCGCTGGCGCGTTTTCTGGCCGAGCAGCCGCACTGGGTAAAGGGCAAGCGCGTGCTGGACTTCGGTGCGGGCTCAGGCGTCGCGGGCATTGCTGCCGCCAAGGCGGGCGCGCTGGAAGTGGTGGCCTGCGATCTCGATCCGTTGGCAATCGCTGCGTGCAAGGCCAACGCAGACCTCAACGACGTGCGCTTGAACTACTCGGCGGACTTCTTCGCCGAGGCCGACCGCTTCGACCTGATTCTGGTCGCAGACGTACTCTACGACCGCGCCAACCTGCCCTTGCTCGACCACTTCCTGAGGCGCGGCCGTGAAGCGCTGGTGGCAGACTCGAGGGTTCGGGATTTTCAGCACCCTGCCTATGAACGCCTGGACATGCTCCATGCGCTGACCCTGCCCGATCTGGCCGAGCCGCACGAGTTTCGTGATGTGAGCCTGTATCACGCCGTACGCGTATAACGGCCCTCAAGGACAGGCCCAATTTGCCAGACAACATGCAGGCTGCATGAGAACCACACTCTATGTGGGAGGCGGCTTGCCGGCGATGGCGTCAGGACAGTCACTGAAGCGTCGCCTGAAAGAATGCTTCGCCGGCAAGCCACCTCCCACAGTTTGAGCCGGTGTCCGACCAACCTGATCTACTGATCCCCCCCCGCTCTCGCCGAGACTTCCCTTCCAGCATTCCCCGGCGGGCTTTATAGTTGGCGGCATTCAGATTCTCCGAGACGCGCCATGAGCCAGGACACTGCTTACATCTTCGATGCAACCACGGCGACTTTCGATCAGTTGGTGATCGACAAGTCATTCGACCAACCCGTACTGGTGGATTTCTGGGCCGAGTGGTGTGCGCCGTGCAAGGTGCTGATGCCTCTGCTGCAACAGATCACCGAGAGCTACCAGGGTGAGTTGCTGCTGGCCAAGGTGAACTGCGACATCGAGCAGGACATCGTCGCCCGTTTCGGCATCCGCAGCCTGCCAACCGTGGTGCTGTTCAAGGATGGTCAGCCGGTGGACGGTTTTGCCGGAGCACAGCCGGAATCTGAAATCCGCAAGATTCTCGAACAACACGTGGTCATGCCACCACCGCCCGCCGCTGATCCGCTCAAGCAGGCGCAGGAATTGTTTGCAGAGAGCCGCTTTGCCGACGCTGAAGCCATGCTCAAAGTCGTGCTAGGCGAAGACAACACCAACGCGGCGGCGCTGATTCTGTACGCGCGCTGCCTGGCAGAACGTGGCGAGCTGAGTGAAGCGGGTCAGGTGCTGGATGCCGTCAAGAGTGACGCCCACAAGGCCGAGCTGGCGGGCGCCAAGGCGCAGCTGACCTTTCTTGCCGAAGCCGCCACCCTGCCGGATGCCGCCGAGCTTAAAAGCCGTCTGGCGCAGAATCCGCAGGACGACGAAGCGTCCCATCAACTGGCCATCCAGCAGTTGTCCCGTCAGCAGTACGAAGCGGCACTGGACGGACTGCTCAAGCTGTTCATCCGCAATCGCAACTACGCCGAAGGCCTGCCGCACAAGACGTTGCTGCAGGTGTTCGACCTGTTGGGCAACGACCATCCGCTGGTGACGATGTACCGTCGCAAGCTGTTCGCAGCGCTGTACTAAGCAAGACGCTGGCCGGTGCCGGTATCCCAAGGATGCCAGACACCGGCCAGCGTTGAATCATTTCGCAGCGACCCAACTGTACAGCGGCGCATCCGCCCCGCTCTCGACCTTCACATTCGCGCAATGCCGCAAACGCACCAACAGGCGTTTGCCCGCTGCAGTGCTGCCCGCAACGCCTTCCAGTTGCGCCAGAAGGTCCGGCCCGCTCATCTGTCCGGCCTTTTGCAAAAGGTCCTGCGCCACCTGCCAGACCTTGTCGTCCTGATTGACCGGCCTGCTCTCGACCACAACCGCCGCTGCTTCAGGCGCCGAGGCCTTCAACTGCGCGCCCAACTGGGCCCAATCGCCTTCGTCCAGTTCCAGTGTCAAATCCACCGGCCACTGGCCCACGGTTCCACGAATACGCAACATGATATGCACCTGCCGACAGTCAGAGGCACATGCTCCCACACGTGGGCGCGCATTCCCACGCTCAGTCACACAGCCAGCGACTCATCAATGCCTCATCGCCCATCATGAAGCTGCCGAACGCCCTGATGTCGTAAACGTTTTCCCAGTGCTCGACGATCTTTCCATCGCGAAAGCGCCACAGGCCGCAGAACGGCATGGCGATTTTCTTGCGTTCGCAGGTGGCGCGCATGTAACCCATGACCGAACCGAAGTGATCGTCCGCAACGATCTCGTGAACGTCCATGTACAGGGTCTGGCGGGTGTGCTCAATCAGGTCCAGCTCATGGTTCTGCACCGACCGTCTGCCGATGACCATGGACAATCCGCCCCGGGCACCTCGATCCGCCTTGTGCAGCACAATATCGTGATCCGCGAACTCGGCGATGCGGGCCAGATCCTTGTAGATCGCACGCAGGGTTTCAACGTTGGGATGGAGCTTTTTCATGAGGGGTCTTCCTTGATGCGGTGCAGGTCCCTGGATGTATTGCTGCCACTGACGACGCATCCTGCATTCATTCAGTGGCTACCCCATTCAGGGTAGGATCTGACGACCTGGTCCGTGAGAACGGTTCGGCATAATCCGAACCTGCGCTATTCCAGCCCTCGTTACTGGAAGCACCGTCGCTCAGGAAAAAACACCTCACGCCACACATGACTTGTTATAAGATCACATAACGATTTTTCCCGAAAACGCACTACCGGAGTCTGTTATGCGCCGTCTGCTACTCGCCCTGCCCTTCGCCCTGCTGCCACTCGCTGTCGCCCATGCCGCTGAAGAACACGATCATGATCACGGCGCAGAACACGGCAGCCTTGGCGCTCATGAGCACGGTGTCGGGCGTCTGGACGTGGTATTGGAAGGCAAGACGCTGGAGTTCGAATTCGACAGCCCGGCCATGAACATTGTCGGGTTCGAGCACGAGGCAACGTCGGCTGAAGACAAGGCCAAGCTGGCCAAGGCGCGTGAGTTTCTGCTCAAGCCCAATGCGCTGTTCAGCATCGCCGATGCCGCCAACTGCTCGGCCACGTCGGTCAAAGTGGAAAGCCCGCTGTTCGGCGACAAGGATGATGATCACGAAGAACACGCCAAAGACGGCGACGCCGATCATCACGAGCACAGCGAAATTCATGGCACCTACAAATTCGTCTGTGATGCACCTGCCATCCTGAAGAAGCTGGACCTGTCGCAGATCTTCAAAACATTCCCCGATACCAAGAAGCTTCAGGTACAACTGATCTCGCCAAGTGGCCAGTCGGGCGCAGAAGTGATCGCAGCGAACCCTACGCTGAAGTTCTGATCCCCCTTCGCGGCACATTGACCGGGCCTGGCCCGGTCTTTTGATTTTCAACCGAGCGTGAGTCAGACCATGACCCAAGCACTGATCGAGCTGTCCGACCTGAGCTTCAACTGGCCGGGTCAGCCGCAGCTTCTGGACATCCCCGAATTTCGCCTGGAAACCGGCGAAACCCTTTTCCTGAAAGGTCCGAGCGGCAGCGGCAAGACTACGCTGCTGGGCCTGCTGGGCGGTGTGCAAAAACCCACTCGCGGCACCATCCGCCTGCTGGGGCAGGAGCTTTCGAGCCTGTCCGCAGCAGCGCGGGACCGTTTCCGTGTCGACCACACCGGCTATATTTTTCAGCAGTTCAACCTGCTGCCGTTTCTGTCGGTGCGCGAGAACATCGAACTGCCCTGCCACTTTTCCAAAGTCCGCGCCGAGCGTGCGAAACAGCGGCATGGCAGCGTTGAAAAAGCGACAACGACCCTGCTGACTCACCTGGGTCTGAAAGACCCGGCCATGCTGACCCGACGTGCAGACTCGCTGTCCATCGGCCAGCAACAACGCGTCGCCGCAGCACGCGCCCTGATCGGTCAACCGGAACTGGTGATCGCCGACGAGCCGACCTCCGCACTGGACGCCGACTCACGCGAAGCCTTCATTCGCCTGCTGTTCGCCGAATGCCGCGAAGCCGGCGCCAGCCTGTTGTTCGTCAGTCATGACCAGAGCCTGGCACCGCTGTTCGATCGCAACCTGTCGTTAAGCGACCTCAATCGCGCCGCCGTTGCCGTGGAGATTTGAGATGTATCTGTTTCGTCTGGCCATGGCCAGCCTGGCCAACCGCCGCTTCACCGCGTTCCTCACTGTCTTCGCCATCGCCCTGTCGGTCTGCCTGTTGCTGGCCGTCGAGCGGGTGCGTACCGAAGCACGTACCAGTTTCGCCAGCACCATCAGCGGCACAGACCTGATCGTCGGCGCACGCTCCGGCTCGATCAACCTGCTGCTGTACTCGGTGTTTCGCATCGGCAACGCCACTAACAACATCCGCTGGGACAGCTTCGAACATTTTGCCGAGAGCAAGCAGGTGAAATGGGCGATTCCGATTTCACTCGGCGACTCGCATCGCGGCTACCGGGTGATGGGCACCAACGCGTCGTACTTCGAGCATTATCAGTTTGGCCGCCAACAGCATCTGGAGCTGGCCGAAGGGCGTGAATTCAAGACCGATCCGTTCGAAGTCGTGCTCGGTTCGGAGGTCGCCAAGGCGCTGCATTACAAGCTGGGTGACAAGCTGGTGCTGGCTCACGGCGTAGCAGCGATCAGTCTGGTTAAGCATGACGACAAGCCGTTCACCGTGGTCGGCATCCTCAAACCCACCGGCACACCGGTAGACCGCACACTGCACATCAGCCTGGGCGGAATGGAAGCCATCCACATCGATTGGCACAACGGCGCGCCGGCTCGTGGCAATGAACGCATCTCTGCCGATCAGGCGCGCAACATGGACCTGACGCCGACAGCGATCACAGCATTCATGCTCGGCCTGAACAGCAAGATCTCGACCTTCAGTCTGCAGCGCGAGATCAACGAATACCGTGGCGAACCCATGCTTGCGATTCTGCCGGGCGTGGCCTTGCAGGAACTGTGGAGTCTGATGGGCACGGCTGAAAAGGCTCTGTTCGTGATTTCGCTGTTCGTGGTGCTGACGGGGCTGATCGGCATGCTGACGGCCATCCTCACCAGCCTCAACGAACGCCGCCGCGAGATGGCAATTCTGCGGTCGGTCGGAGCCAGACCCTGGCACATCGCGAGCCTGCTGATACTCGAAGCCTTCGCGCTGGCGCTGGCGGGTGTTGTCAGCGGCCTTGCACTGCTCTATATCGGTATCTTCGTGTCTCAGGATTACGTAATAAATACTTACGGTTTGTACCTCTCGCCTATGCCACCTGGCCAATATGAATGGACATTGCTGGGTGGCATCCTCGCTTGCGCGCTGTTGATGGGAACCGTGCCAGCCTGGCGAGCCTACAGGCAGTCACTGGCAGATGGTCTGTCGATTCGTTTATGAGGACCTTCATAATGCGGCGCATGCTACTCACTCTGCTGCTCTCGGTTTCCACGTCACTGTGGGCCGCCGAGCCGCGTGTACTGACCTGGGCCGAAATGATTCCGCCTGATGCACCTGTCGTGAAGCCGGTGACCACGCCGATGCACGACCTGTCGAAGATGTCCGATGCATTGGCCATGGAGCAAGCACCTGCGGCCAGCCAGCTGGCGCCCCACGCGCCGGTGGTCAAGGCACTGGATGGCAAGCAGGTGCGTCTGCCGGGTTACATCGTGCCACTGGAGGTCAGTGAGGAAGGCAGAGTGATCGAGTTTTTGCTGGTGCCGTATTTCGGTGCCTGCATCCATGTGCCGCCGCCGCCGGCAAACCAGATCGTGCATGTCACGAGTGAGCTGGGTGTGAAGGTCGATGAGCTGTATCAGCCGTACTGGATCGAAGGACCGATGCAGGCCAAGTCGTCTTCAAGCGAACTGGCAGAAGCGGGTTATCAGATGCAGGCAGACAAGATTTTTGTCTACGAATTGCCAGACACGTGAAGAGAAAGGGGTTCCCAGCGATTTCATTGAGCTGAGTCAAAGTCGCCGCTCGACAGCGCTTTAACATTCCGCCCATAAATTTCGACTGATTTCCTGGAGCCCCAATGAACAGACATCTGCTTCGCGCCTCTCTCGTCGCGCTCGCCATCGCCGCCCCTACTGCCGCCCATGCATACGAGGCTGGCGACTTCATCGTTCGCGCTGGCGCGGCGCACGTACAACCCAACGAAGACAGCGGCGAGGTCAGACTCGACGGCTCCAAGGTTTCAGGCACCAAAGCCACGCTCGACGGCAATACCCAGCTCGGTCTGACGTTCGCCTACATGCTGACCCCGCACATCGGCATTGAACTGCTGGCCGCCACCCCGTTCAGTCATACCGTTGCGGTGAAGGGCCTGGGCCCGGGTCTTGACGGCAAGCTGGCCGACATCAAGCACCTGCCGCCGACCCTGTCGTTGCAGTACTACCCAATGGAGCCGTCCTCCAAATTCCAGCCTTATGCGGGCGTGGGCATCAACTACACCATGTTTTTCGACGAAGACCTGACGGGCGACCGCAAGAACCAGGGCTTCAGCAACCTCAAGCTGCAGGACTCGGTCGGCCTGGCCGCGCAACTGGGCATGGACTACATGATCACTGACAACGTACTGGTGAACGCATCGGTCTGGTACGTCGACATCAACACCCAGGCCACCGTGGACGGCCCGTCGGCACTGGCGGTCGGCCGCACCAAAGTGGATGTGGAAATCGATCCGTGGGTCTACATGGTCGGCGTGGGTTACAAGTTCTGATCCACTGCGCGTCAGTCGTTTAAAACACAAAGGCACCCGTTGGGTGCCTTTGCTTTTATGGGCGTTCAAATGCCTTGAACGTGCCACCGTCTATGTGAACGGTCGAGAATAACCGTGGGCCATTGCTTGCTCTTGGAAACTCCAATTCGTAATGGGCCCAGAGAAACTGGTCAGGCGTCTTCAAAACAGTGTTGTCGTGTGCGTCTATAAAGCGTCCGACAGACGTGATAACGAAGCCCAGGACCGTAATCAGTCCTGGATACATCTGTAGGTACTGAAAGAAAGTAGGCCCCGTCGAGTAGCTGTATCGAACAGAGCTCGGGCCAAAAATAACCATAAGAGCCCCACAAATCGTCAGGATAAAACCACACGTAGTCACAAACCCTGGCGCGATGGGGCCTACGTCTCTGCGACCCGCCTTCGCTGCATCCAGATAACGTGAATACCGGTCCATGAAATCATCGACGAAGAACTCGCCAGGCACATCGCGCACTACAATTTTTGGGCGGTTATCAACATCGTTTTTGTCCTGCATGCCGTACGTCCGCTGTAAAAGGACGACGGATGCTAAGAGTCGTTATGCGGGTTGAGAAGATCAAAAGTCGCAACTACAAAAAAGACAGAACGATCCTACAGCCTCGATACCGAGCGCGGACGCGGAGCGTCCTGGACGGCGTTACCACGCAGAGCGCTCATCGTTATACACAAGTCCTCTTGGAGGAATACGATGATGATCGTTCCTACGCTCTGCGTGGGAACGCCTCCCAGGACGCTCCGCGTCCGCTCTTGAATGTGGCGCAGATGCGTGCCTAGGCTCCAGCGTTATCCACGTCATGCGCTCGGCTCACTGAATCCCCAGTCTGTGCCATTTGTGACGCTCTGCGTCACATTCGGGGTTCGGCTTTCACACTGATCGTGAATCAGCGCCCTATCAACAGTGCCAGCCCCGTGTTCAATGGCGTGGGCGCGTCGATGTTGAAGTGATCGAGCAGCCGCTGATTGCTGGCCCGCGAATGCTTGATATCGCCTGAGCGCGGCGCCTGATAGCTGACCTGCGGTTGCTTGCCTGTGACCTGCGCCAGCGCGGCGAGCAATTCGTTGAGCGAGGTGGTCTGGTTCAGGCCGACATTGACGGCACCTTCGATGACGCTGTCCAGTTCCAGTCCCTGCAGCAGCAGCTTGACCAGATCGCCGATGTAGAAGAAATCGCGGGTCTGCTCGCCGTCGCCGAATACTGTGATGGGCAGGCCTTTTTCGATGCGTTCGGCAAAGATGCTGATCACGCCGGAGTAAGGCGATGAAGGATCCTGACGCGGCCCGAAGATGTTGAAGAAGCGGAAGATCACCGGTTCAAGTCCGTGCTGGCGACGATAGAAGTCCAGGTAGAACTCACTGGCCAGCTTGTCCGAGGCGTAAGGCGTCAGCGGCGCTTTGGTGGTGTCTTCGGTGATGGCCTGGCCTTCGCCGTTGTTGCCATAGACCGCAGCACTGGAGGCAAAGATCACCCGTTTGACGCCCGCTTCGCGCATGGCCTCGCACACATTCAGGGTGCCGATGAAATTGCTTTGATGGGTGCGCACAGGATCGTCCACCGAGGCCTGCACCGAGGCCACCGCCGCCAGATGCACAACCGCCTGACAGCCCTGCGCAGCTCGCCTGACCAGTGCAGCATCGGCGACATCGCCCACGATCAGCTCGACCTTGGGGTTGTCCAGCGGCAGGTTGCTGCGTTTGCCCGCCGACAGGTCATCGAGGATGCGCACGGCATGTCCGCGAGCCAGCAACGCGTCGGTCAGGTGCGAGCCAATGAAACCCGCGCCGCCAGTGATCAGAACAGGAGCATCAGACATGTCGGTAATACCGGTCCAGCAGGCTCGGCAGTCCTGCACGCCAGGCGCGGGGCTTGATGCCGAAGGTATGGAGAATTTTCTTGCAGGCCAGCACGGCGTGCTGCGGCTCTTCGCCCGCATCGGGACGTGCGGCGTGGGCCTGCGCGGTGGGCGACTCGACGGCCAGCGGATGCAGCAGGCGCGCCTCGGTCAGCACCGCCTGCCCCAGCGCCAGCGGCGTGGTGGCCTCATGTCCGGCGTAGTGGTACGTGCCCCAGAGCGGCGCTTCGCAGTCGAGCTGCTTGAGCACCGAAATCAGCACGCGGGCTGCGTCATCGACCGGCGTCGGATTACCTCGACGGTCATCGGCCAGCAGCAATTCCTGAGGTTTTTCGGCACTCGACAGGAAACGACCCAGCACCCCATCGGCGCTGTCATCCAGCAGCCAGCCGAAACGGACCAGCACGTGTTGCGGACAGGTTGCACGCACGCTCTGCTCGATACGCCACAGCGCCTGACCACGCAGGCCAAGCGGCACGGGCTCGTCCTTTTCGCTGTAGGCAGTGGCACGCGAACCATCGAAGACTCGATAGCTGGAAGGCTGGACCAGCGTGATGTTGTGGTGCTGACACAATTCGGCCAGCCGCTCGACGGAGCGTTCCTGGCGGGTCAGACGCGCTTCGCTTACCGTCTCCGCCTGAAACCAGTCGAAGTAGTAAGCAAGGTTGATCAAGGCATCGGGACGGGTGTCATCGAGCAGTTGCGTCAGGCTCGCTGCGTCCCAACCGTCTTGCGGTGGACGCGGCGCGAGGAAGCCAATGTCTTCCTCGGCACCCAGACGAATCAACGCCTGCCCGAGGGCATTCCCGCCGCCCAACAGCATAAGGCGCATTCGCATAGAGTCAGCAGGCTCGGTATCAGAATCATCAAATAGATAAATGAAAAACGCCTGCAAACATAACACGTTGGCCGCCAACCCCCAACAGTTGCGCAGCCTGGCGGGTTAATGACGCGTCAAGTGGCTGCCGTACCGGGCGCACCGCCGCCCTTGGGCAGGCTCAAAGGTGCCGGGGACGCCGACGGTGCCGATGGCGCTGGCGGCCCCTCGGCTTCGGTACCCGCCTGAGGCCCTGCGATGCCGGGGCTCATCACCATCTGTGGATAAGTCTGGGCGAAGCGCACGCTCGGGTGTTTATCCACAAGCCGCTTGAGCCGCTCGTTGAAGGCACGCCCGACTGCGTATTGCCCACCGGAAGAGGTGCGGAACTGCGCGGTAAGGACCACGCCGTTGAGATCCATGCGATCCACACCGAACACTTCCAGGGGACCTTGCAGGTTGTTCTTGAGCAAAACATCTTCGGTGATCGAGTGCCCGACTTCACGGATCAGCGACAGCGCATCATCGATGTCCGAGTCGTAGGTGAACTGCACCGAGAAGAACGCGTAGGCAAACTGGCGGGACTGGTTGGTGACGGCCTTGATCTGCCCGAACGGCACCGAGTGCACGAAACCCTTGCCATCACGCAGGCGCACGGTACGAATGGTCAGGCTCTCGACGGTGCCGGAATGTCCGGTGCTGAGCACCACCCAGTCGCCGATGGAAAAGGTGTCTTCCACAATAATGAACAGGCCGGTAATCACGTCCTGCACCAGTTGCTGCGAACCGAAACCGATCGCCAGACCGACCACACCGGCACCGGCCAGCAACGGCGCGACGTTGATGCCCAGATTGGCCATGGTGGTGATCGCGCAAATCACCACCAGCACGATCTTCACGGCGTTGCGCAGCAGCGGCAGGATGGTCTTGACCCGCGTACTTGGCTGACGACCGCTGCGATGATTGATCGGCGGCTTGAGAGCTTCCTGAATCGCAGTGTCCAGCACCACCCACAACAGCCAGGTCACCAGGAAAATCAGACCAATACTGCTCAGCGATTCACTGATGACCCGGCCGAGCGTATTGCGCTGGGCGAACTCGAACATCGAGAAGCCCCAGATCCGGCCCAATACTTCGATAAACGTGATCGCCAGCGCGATGCGCACCACCGCATACAACAGGCTCAACAGACGCGCCTTGTACACGTGTCCGCCACGCCCGAGCTCTTCGGCAGGCTTGAACAGGTGCTGGAAAACGGTGCTCATGAACACCGTGGCAATCAGCAGAATGGTGGTGAACAACGCGCAACGCAGCGCTTCCTGACTGTCTTCGCCAGCACCGATCAGGTTGATGGCCGACACCAGAATCATCAGCAGGATAGGCAGGTGCCACAGGTTCGAGAAGATTTTCAGCGACTGTTGCAAGGCCGGACGCTGCAGACGACTGCTCAACGAACGGTTACGAATCAGGTGGGCCACCGGGCGACGCACCTTGATGATCAGCATGCAGAACACGACCGAGGCAAACAGACCGGTAAACACAGCGACACTGGTGGTCACGTTGCTGCCCAACTGACGGGCGATCTGCGGGCTGGTCAGTGCATCGCTGAGCGCGGCCAGAAAGCCGACCACGAACAAGGGCCTTGGCGCATAGCGGCGGATCATGCGTACCGCGGCACGCTTGTGCCCGGAGTTGAACATCACGATCACGCACAGCAACACCGAAGTCGAGACAATGCCGCTGCTGGTGGCGTAGGCGAAACACAACGCCAGCGCCCGCCCGACCGAGGAAGGCATGAAGTGGCTGACGTAGAGGGTCAGCGGCAGACAGATGATAGCGGGCAGCGTGAACGGCAGGACATACTTGAGCAGCGCCTGACTGCGCTGACGCACACTTAGGAACGCCGTTCGACACAGCCGGACGGCGATGAAACGTCCTACGGTGGTCAGGACCGCAAAAGCGCCTATCCAGACGAAAGACAGAATCAGGAAGTCGCCGACGACACTCCACGGCGAACGCGTGGTGCGTTTGTTGACCAGTTTTTCGAGCTCGTCGGCCGCCCGATCGGCACGCAGTTGCCATGCGTCCAGCAGGTTCTCGTCGAGGTTGAGCTTGTCCTGCACGTCATCAATGCTGGTGCTGATTGCGCCCAGCAGGCCGCCTTGCACAAGGAGCTCGGCAGCGGGTTCAGTGGCCGCGGGGTCTGCTCCATCTGCCGCCTTGGCGTCGGCTTTGTCTGAAGCCTTGGAATCGGCCTTGGCATCGGCTTTGTCAGCCGCCTTGCTGTCCGGCTTTTCAGCGGCCTTGTCGTCGGCGGGGACTGCGGCACTCATCGGCAACGCAGGCACATCCGCGGCTTGAACATGGAAGCTGCCCGCGAACAACAGCAGACCCGTAAGGATCAAGGTTTTCAGCTGAGACGCCACGCAGTTTACTCCTTCAATGGACAGGCAGGGCTTCAGCCCCAAGGAACTGATTCCTGTTTGCGTGGCAAGTTCGGTTTCGACCCGGGAAATAGATGAGCCGATGTTTCAGATGGCCTTTTGCCGGTTAACGCTTATGCAGTGCCTTGCCAATCACCAGCGGGCCGGGACCGGTGATTGCCAGCCCGGCGAACAGGATCATCAGCAGCCAGGCGAACTGGCCCTGCTCGAGT
The DNA here is from genome assembly GCF_900184295.1 of Pseudomonas viridiflava. Classification (NCBI taxonomy): domain Bacteria; kingdom Pseudomonadati; phylum Pseudomonadota; class Gammaproteobacteria; order Pseudomonadales; family Pseudomonadaceae; genus Pseudomonas; species Pseudomonas viridiflava. Next base: position 728,754 of record NZ_LT855380.1, on the reverse strand, counting down.
GACCATTCGGGGTGAACGAAGAGGACCGCCACAGCCAATACGGCCAGAATCGGCAGACACGCCAGCCGCGCCCACACACCCAGTATCAGAAGCACCGGGCAGATCACTTCGGCAAACACTGCCAGCCCCAGCGTCAGGGTACCGCCGAGGCCGAACGGGTCCTCTATGCGCTGCACTTCCACGCTCCAGTGCATCAGCTTTGGCAGGCCGTGCACGTGCAGTAACAGCAGCGAGACGCTGACGCGCATGAACAACAGCCCCCAGCCAATAAGGGTTTGAGCGCGTTTCGGCGACACGCCGGACTGAAGGTGCGATGCGTTGGACAGCATGGTCTAGGATCTCTCGGGCAGGCTGGGCTTTGGCAGGATTATGCGGCGAGCCGGTTGCAGGAAATTGTTTCGATGTGCCGAGTTCACGGACAGGCAGATGGGCACATACACGCAATTTCTGCGAGCGGACTGGATCGATACTGCAGCAGTGCGCCCGGACAACTGCGCCAGCCCGATCAACCCGACACGAGAGAGAGAACTGCATGAGCACTTTCAAGACAAAAGACGGCACCGAGATCTATTTCAAGGACTGGGGAACGGGCAAGCCAGTGCTCTTCAGTCATGGCTGGCCGCTGGACGCGGACATGTGGGAATACCAGATGGAGTACCTGAGCAGCCGTGGCTATCGCACCATCGCGTTCGACCGTCGCGGGTTCGGCCGCTCAGACCAGCCGTGGACCGGCTACGACTATGACACCTTCGCCGATGACATCGCTGCACTGATCGAACACCTGGACCTGCGCGACGTGACGCTGGTGGGCTTTTCCATGGGTGGCGGTGACGTGACCCGCTACATTGGCCGCCACGGCACCGAACGTGTCGCCAAACTGGCACTGCTGGGTGCGGTGACACCCTTTTTCATGAAAACCGATGACCATCCGCAAGGCGTGGACAAGTCGGTTTTTGATGGCATCAAGGCGGGCCTGCTCAAAGACCGCGCACAATTCATCGCCGACTTCGCCACCCCGTTCTATGGCATCGATAAAGGCCAGACCGTCTCTGATGGCGTGATGACCCAGACACTGAACATCGCGCTGTTGGCTTCGCTCAAGGGCACCGTGGACTGTGTGACCGCGTTCTCGGAAACCGACTTCCGTCCCGACATGGCAAAGATCGACGTACCGACGCTGGTCATTCATGGCGACGGCGACCAGATCGTGCCGTTCGAGGCGACCGGCAAGCTGGCTGCCGAGATGATCAAGGGCGCTGAATTGAAGGTCTATTCCGGCGCGCCACATGGCTTTGCGGTCACCCATGGGCAGCAACTCAACGAAGACCTGTTGGCGTTTCTGGCTGATTGATGCCCACGCAAGCCGCCTGACAGTTCACCGGACTGTGGAAGGCGGCTTGTCGGCGATCGCGTCAGTTCAGTCTGTGATGCAGCGCCTGAAAAAACGCATCGCCGGCAAGCCGGCTCTTATCAAACAACCTGTAACCCACTGAAGAAACTGGATTTTGTGGGAGCGGACCGGGCGGCGTTCCGTTTGTCCGCGAATACTGTATTTCAGACGATGAATATTCGTCGGATGTACTGGCCTTTTCGCGGACAAGTCCGCTCCCACTGAGTTTGCTGCGCGACAGCGCTACGTCGAAGACGTGGTGGCGCCTCCCACGACAAGCAGAGTGTCTTCAGTCAGTTACGCACTGGCTGAAGACATGCGATCAGTCAGCCTGCACGGTCAACTGATTCTGCTCACCCAGTCCGGCGATCCCGAGGCGGATGCGCTGGCCTGCCTTGAGAAAGACCGGTTCGGGCTTCACGCCAAGGCCCACACCAGGCGGTGTGCCGGTTGAAATCACGTCGCCCGGCTGCAGGCTCATGCAGCGGCTCAGGTAGGCGATCAATTGCGGGATGGTGAAGACCAGCGTGCGGGTGTTGCCGTTCTGATAGCGATGGCCATCGACTTCCAGCCACAGGTCCAGCGAATGCGGATCGGCGATCTCGTCGCGAGTCACCAGCCAGGGACCGAGCGGACCGAACGTGTCGAACCCCTTGCCCTTGTCCCAGGTGCCGCCGCGCTCCAGTTGCCATTCGCGTTCGGACACGTCGTTGATGACGCAATAACCGGCCACATGCTCCATGGCATGGGCTTCGTCGATATTGCGCCCGCCCTTGCCGATCACCACACCCAGCTCCACTTCCCAGTCGGTCTTGACCGAGCCTCGGGGAATCTCGATGTTGTCGTTCGGGCCGCAAATGGCGCTGGTCCATTTGTTGAAAATGACCGGCTCCTTGGGCACTTCCATGTTGGATTCAGCGGCATGGTCGGCGTAGTTGAGGCCGATGCACACGAACTTGCCCACCTGCCCGACGCAAGCGCCGATGCGGGGCTGGCCTGTGACCAGTGGCAGACTGACGGGATTGATGGTTGCCAAGGCGGCAAGGCCGGCCGGGGTCAGTACATCGCCCGCAATGTCTTTGACATGGCCGGACAGGTCACGAATCTGATTGTCAGCGTCCAGCAGGCCGGGTTTTTCCGCGCCTTTTTCTCCGTAACGTAGCAGTTTCATCGGGTTCTCCTGTTGTCTGTCGAACATGCAAACCGGGGTCAGACGCTCATGCCGCCATCAATGACGTGCACCGCACCTGAGGTGTATGAAGACGCATCAGAGCCCAGGTAAAGGACCAGTTGCGCGATTTCCTCGACGCTGCCGATGCGCCCCATGGGCTGGCGGTCGACGAACTGTTGATAGACCTGAGCCTCGGAAACACCTTGTTGCTCGGCCTGGGCAGCGATGCGCGTGCGCAGCGACGGCGAATCCACCGTACCCGGACAAATAGCATTGCAACGAATGCCCTGCCCAATGAAATCTGTGGCCACCGACTTGGTCAGCCCGATTACCGCCGCCTTGCTGGCACTGTAGGCAAAGCGATTGGGCACGCCCTTCACGCTTGAAGCCACGGATGACATGTTGATGATCGAACCGCCGCCGCGGGCAAGCATGCCGGGCAGAAACGCCTGAATCATGCGGTACATGGCCGTGACATTGAGGTCCATGGAGCGCTGCCACGCGGCCTCGTCGCAATCCAGAATCGTTCCTGCGTGCACGTACCCTGCGCAGTTGAACAGCACGTCTACCGGGCCGATCCGCTCGCAGGCCCGCTGGATATCCTGCGCAGAGGTCACGTCCAGCCGGATGGCTTCAACGCCTTCAATGCCCCGCAGATTGTGCAGATTGATGTCGGTCGCAATGACCTCGGCACCAGCGTTCGCGAACGCCTTGGCACTGGCCAGACCAATACCCTGCCCCGCCGCCGTTATAAGGACTCGCTTGTCGTTCATGATGCTTCTCCTTGCGAAAGAACAGCACCGACAACCCTAGTTTGCCAACACTCTGCACGCCGAGAATCGGACCGATGCCACTGATTCACGCTGAACTGAAAGTCTGCACGTAGACGCCTTCATTTCGATGACGTCGATCGGGCTTGCTGTGCAGATCTGGTCGAAGCTAACCCGATAAACCTTTCAGATGCCTGAACACGACAGCCAATTAGAGGGCTGCCACATGGCGTTTTCTTAATAAATCGACGCTCTGGTTGGTGATAAAAACGATCGATCTGCAACAGCGCAGGCAGTGTTGAATCAGATCAACGTTTTCTACCCGCCGGAGGTTCCTCTCATGAACGACTATCTGTTAGGTCATTCTTCAGCAGAACTGGAGCGCCTTAAATTCCAGGCGAACATTCTGTCGCCCATCACCACACGCCTGCTGATAGAAAGTGGCCTGGAGGAAGGCATGCATGTGCTGGACCTCGGCAGTGGGCCGGGCGACGTCGCCATGCTGGCGGGCAGGCTTGTCGGACCGACGGGCAGTGTCACAGGAATCGATCGCAGCCCCGAAGCCGTCGAACTTGCAAACTTCAGAGCCGCGGAAGCAGGGTTGAGAAACGTCAGGTTTGAGGTCTTTGATATTCAGGACTTTCAGAGCCCGTCACCTTTCGACTGCGTCGTGGGGCGCTGTGTGACGATCCATCAGCGCGATCCGGTCGCTTTTCTGCGTCAGGCGGCAAGCCTGGTCAAGCAAGGAGGAACACTGGCGCTGCATGAGGTGTTCATGGCGAACTTGCCGATGGAGTCGTACCCAAATATCCCTATGCTGACCACTGCGGGCCAACTTATCTGCGCAGCCTTCGACACCGGTGGCGTAACGCACGGCACTGCGGCACACCTGATCAAACATTTTTCAGACGCAGGGCTGCCCCAACCTGAGCTCTTCTGCCAGCGGCACGTTGGCGGGGGCGAGCACTCATTCATGTACCGCTGGGCCGCAGAAACGCTGAAAACCGTGTATCCGCACCTGATCAGTATCGGGCGGGTCACTGCCGACCCGGAATACCTGGAAACGTTTGAAGACCGACTGAAAGCCGAGGCAGTGGCCACCTGCGCCCAGATAATTGGGCCGAACCAGATCACCGCTTGGGTCAGGCTATGACAACCAGCGTTTGAGCAGAAAGATCAAGGCGCAACGTCTGCGGTCATAATTAATACACATCATGAGTACTAATATCACTGCCAGTCGAACGGCCCCTGCGCTTCGTGCGCCGGGGCCGTTCTTTTTTAGCTGGCAAGCGGCGTCCAGACCCTGGCTGAACCTGCCCCATCCAGCGCAGAAACCCTTGATGTCATCAGGAAAAACGTCATGAACAACAGTTCGATAGCGCGCTCTCGTCGATTTCCGGTCACCCGTCTGGCGCTGCTGATTTCACTGAACTCTGCATGCCTGTTCAGTCCGTTGAGCCAGGCAGATGAAGCACCTGCGGCGACCAGCGACGAAGCGGCCACGACGCTGGGCACGGTATCGGTCATCGGGCAGGGTGAGACGCGACAGGTGCAGCGAGTCACGCAGAAAGATGTCGAGGCCTACTCAGCCGGCACCAGCCCGCTGAAAGTTCTGCAGCGCCTGCCTGGAGTCAATTTCCAGTCCGGCGATCCGCTGGGACGTGAAGAAGGCAGTCAGCGCATCAGCCTGCGCGGATTCGACATGCACCACCTGGGCTATACGCTGGACGGCGTCACGCTGGGCAACATGAGCTTCGGCAACTTCAACGGACTGAGCATCACCCGGGCGATCATTGCCGAGAACATCAAGGCCAGCGAAGTGGCGCCGGGGATCGGCTCGCTGGGCACCGCGTCGAACAGTGATCTGGGCGGCACCATCCAGTTCACCACGTCCGATCCGGACAAGGAATTCGGCGCGCGCCTGTCGCAGACGCTGGGCAGCTATGACACCCGCCGCGAATTTATCCGCGTGGACACCGGCGAGTACAACGGCCTGTCCGCCTATGTGTCGGGCGAGAAATACGACGCAGACGCCTGGAAAGGCCACAACAATCCACAGCAGTCGGACGCGGTGAACGCCAAGGTCAATTACAACTTCGGCGACAACCGCATCAGTTTCTTTCACAGCACCTCATCCCACGAAGAGGCCAACCTGCCCTCGTTGTCGCAGAGCATCATTCAGCGACTGGGCTACAACTGGAGCTACTACACGCCGGACTGGACCCGCGCGGTCAATGCGGCCAACGGTATCTACACAGGCGGCGTGACCAGCGCGTCCGATGCAACTTACAACGCCAGCAGTCTGCGCGATGACGAACTGGACATTCTCAACGGCAACTTCTCCCTGACCGACGATCTGGTGCTGGACACCACGGTCTACCACCACCACGACTCCGGCCGGGGCAACTCGTATTACCCGTTCATCTTCACCAGCGGCTCGACGACGGTGCCCAGCAACTCGATCCGCAGCACGGTGTACGGCATCGACCGTACCGGCTTCCAGACATCGCTTACCTACTACCTGGGCCAGCATGAAATCCAGGGCGGTTTCTGGATTCAATCGAACAAGAACGACATCGCCCGTTACCTGTTCGATACCACCAACGCGACGCCGCAGAACCACATCGTCAAAACCAACGGTCTGCCGCTGGCGGCCACGGTGCTGGACCAGGACTACAACGACCTGACCCGACAGTTTTACCTGCGCGACACCTACACCCTGCTCGACGACCGTTTGAAGCTTGAGTTCGGCGCCAAGAACACCGTGACAACGTCCACCGCAAGGGGCAAGGGCGGTGGTTACGCCAGCGGTTCGCTGGAAGCGCGGGATCGATTCCTGCCGCAGGTGGGCGCGACGTACAAGCTCGATGACGAGGATGAAGTCTTCACCTCGTACTCCGAGAACATGGCCGCATTCCCCAGCGGCGGCTACAGCCCGTTCTTCACCACGCAGACCGCAGTCGATGCGCAGAACGGCTTCAAGGACCTCAAACCGGAAACCTCGAAGACCGTTGAACTGGGCGTACGGCGCAGCACTGCGCTGTATTCGGCCTCGGCGGCGATCTACAGCACGAAGTTCGATAACCGTCTGGTGGCCATCACCAATTGCACCGGTATCGTGATCTGCCAGAACGGCGTGGCCAACGTCGGTTCCGTGACCAGCCGGGGCATGGAGTTGTCATTCGGCCTGACGCCCGATGAGCACTGGCGCTGGTCCAACTCCCTGTCCTACAACCACAGCACCTACGATGACGACTACGTCAGCGGCGGCAACACCGTACCGGTGAAAGGCAAGACGGTCGTCGATACGCCGAAACTGATGTACGCCAGCAACCTGGACTGGAACTGGGAGCACTGGAACGCGGGGCTGCAAGGCAATTACCTCAGCAAGCGTTATTACACCTACACCAATGATTCGAGTGTCAGCGGCTACTGGGTGGCGAACGCCAACCTGGGGTATGACTTCGGCAAACTGGGCGCGGTGAAGGACACGAGTCTGTCGCTGAACGTGGTCAACCTGTTCGACAAACGCTATATCTCCACGCTCAACACCGACGCCAGCGCGGCCACCGACCCACTGGGCAACCTGCAGATTCTGCAGGTCGGCACGCCGCGCAGTGCGTTCGTGACGTTAGGCGTCAAGCTCTGAGGCAACCTGCACTCAGACGAAAAAGCGGTCCTTGAGCGGTACCAGCGCCGCACCAATGGCGGCGGCATCGCCATTGGTTTCGCTGAGCAATAATTTGGGACGCGGTGGCGGCGCCTGATAACGATGCGTCCCCCAGAAGGTGGTGGACGCGATCAGACGCCGTCCCAGCGCAGGCGGCAACTGCCCGCCGAACACCACGGCCTGAGGATCGAACATACCCGCCAGGGCGTTGACCAGCCGGTCCAGCGTCGGTTGGGTGCGCTCGATCCAGGTGTCGACACCCGGCCAGTCAGGATCGAAGCGCGCGCGCAGGTCCTCGACAGAATCCACCTCGATGCCATTTTTGTGCAGTTCCTCGACCAGATAACGCAACGCCGGTCGATTGACCGCTTCTTCGTCGGTATAGAGCGTGATCTCGCCTGCATTGCCGTGACTGCCGAAGTACGGCTTGCCGTTGATGACCACGCCAGCGCCGAAACCATAGTTGAACGACAGGTAAATGAAGTTGCTGGCCCAGGCGCCCGCGCCCACCAGGCTCTCGCCGATGGCGGCCGTGGTCGCGTTGTTTTCGAGCCACACCGGCATGTTGAATCGCTCTTCCAGCACGGGCTGCAGATCCATCAACGACCAGTCACGCAAGGGCTCTGGCGCATTGACCTGACGGTTCTTGAGAAAGAAACCGGCGATGGCGAAGCCCATGCCCACCACACGCTCGGGTTTGATGCCGTTGCGCTGCAGGACTCGCTCGATGGTCTTCTGCAGCGCGTCCAGCGTGCTGTTGCGGCTCAATGGCGGCGTACGCAGGACGACCTGCTCCAGCAGGTTGCAGCTCAGATCGGACACACAGACCACCGCCGATCCGGTGTTGATCGAAACGCCAATGGAATAGACCGCCTCGTTGACCAGCTCGATGCGCGGGCTGGGCTGACCCCGACCGTTCCTGACCCGCTCACCACTGCGCAGGAGTCCCCGACCGATCAGTTCCTCGATCAGTCGGTGTACGGATTGCTGCGCCAGATCCATCTCCGCCGAAACAGTGGCGCGAGTGATCGAGCCTCGACGACGGAGGATATCCAGCAGTTTGCGTTCATTGAGGCTCAGCGAAGCGTGCGTATCAGGTGGAGTATCGCGATCAAGGGGCATGGGTTCGACAGTCAGAAAGAGGATTAAAACAGTCCGTGTGTAGAGCAGTGTATCGCCCCGCCACAAACCAAATACTTCAATCATGAAAATTTAATAATGGAGCTGCAGGTAACAAATACTACACATTACCTGTATTAGATAGCTTCCAGTTCACACGGGGTGCTTTCATGCTTTCAATCAGTCATACGCTCTGGGCGTTGACCTTGCTGGCCATCACCGGCCAGGCCAGCGCCACCGAGTTCTGGTACAGCCATAGCGGTCCGACAGCCTCGGCCATTGCCGATCTGTGCAGGCATTTCAATGCCGAACGTGACGAACAGGACCGCCTGCACTGCATCCGCCAGGGCACTTATGAACAGACCCTGCAGAAGACCGTTGCCGCATACAGGGCCGGTATCAGCCCGGCGCTGGTCGAAATCTACGACGTCGCCACGCCTGACATGTTGCTGGGGGCCGCCACTGTTCCTGTCGAAGCCTTGATGTCCCGACAGCAGAGAGCCTATTCGGCAGACACCTTCCTGCCTGCGCTCAAACGCTATTACTCCGACGAACATGGCGTGCTGGCCGCCCAACCGTTCGCCGTCTCGACTGCCGTGCTCTACGTCCACCGCGACGCACTGGCTGCTGCGGGAATCACCGAAACACCGACCACCTGGGCAGCCTTTTCCACGGCACTGCGCTCTCTCAAGAACAACCACCATGACTGCCCCATGGCCACTGACTTTTCGCCGTGGATCTGGCTGGAACAGACCAGCGCGGCCCAGGGTTCCGCCATCGCAGTCAGATCCGGTGGTGTAGACCGATATCGATTCGATCAGGGCACGCATTTGCAGTTGATGAACGATCTGGCGCAATGGACCCGTGAAGGCCTGGTCCGCCATCAGGAGTCGACCCGCAGTGGTCAGCAGGCACTGGCCTTTGCCAGCGACGAGTGCGCGATGCTGCTGGACTCCACAGGTTCGTGGAACACCGTACGCAGCACACTCAAGCCCGATGTCGACGTCACTCTGCTGCCGATCTACGCCGACACCCGAAGGCAGTCCAACCTGCCGGGCGGCTCTTCGCTGTGGGTCATGCAAGGGCATTCCACACACGAGTACGACGTCGTGTCGGAGTTTCTCGCGTTCGTGCTGCGTCCCGATAATCAGCGTGTGTTCAGCTCCCGCACCGGCTATCTGCCTGTGACCCAGGCGACGGCCAAAGCGGTTCGAAACGACGAGCGTGCCGCGCTGGCGATCAAGGTGGGTCTGTCGTCTCTCGATGACATCGACAGCGCGCCGGACAATCCACTGCGCTGCGGCTTCATCACCCTGATGCGGGTGATCTGGTCGCAGGAGACCGGGAACGCACTGGCAGGTCGGCAGAACATGGGGCGTGCCCTGAGCCAGACCGCTCTGCGCGGCAACGAATTGCTCGGCCTGTTTCAACAGATGCATCAGCCGCTGGCTCAGAATCAACAGAGCGAACGGCTGCCATGAAGGCCAGTGGATACTTCCCGCAGCCACGCGTGGCGTTGTTGTTCGCATTGCCGCAATTACTGGCGCTCGCCCTGTTTTTCTACTGGCCGGCGCTTCAGGCCATCTGGTGGTCGTTCCATCTGGTTCTGCCGTTCGGCGGGCATGAAGTGTTCGTGGGCCTGAGCAATTATTGGCGCGTGCTGAGGGATCCGGGCGTGCTCGCCTCCCTCGGCTCGACCCTGATCTTCAGCCTGTCGAGCGTCGCGCTGTCAATGCTCATCGCCCTGACACTGGCGCTGTGCCTGGAGCTGAAACTGCGCGGCAACGCCATATTTCGCAACCTGCTGATCTGGCCCTACGCAGTCTCCGGCGCCACCATCGGCATCGTCTTTCACGTGCTGGCCAACCCGGTCATGGGCATTCTGGCCTGGCTCAATGCAGTGGTGCCCGGCACATGGGCGCCTTACGCCAACCCGCTGCAAGGCATGCTGCTGTTGATCGTCGCCTACGCCTGGTGTCTGGTGCCGTTCAATTTCGTCATGCTGGTGGCGAGCCTGAAATCCGTTCCAGACGATTACCTCGCAGCAGCAGCGCTGGACGGTGCAGGTCCGTGGCGGCGCATGATCGACATGCAACTGCCGCTGATTGCGCCCTATCTGTTGTTCGTCTTCATCATCGACCTGCTGGAAAGCCTCTCCAACAGTTTCGGGCTGATCGACACCCTCACCCAGGGCGGCCCCGGCGACACCACGCAGGTACTGGCCTACAAGATCTACACCGACGGCTTCCGCGGACTGGACCTGGCAGGTTCTTCAACGCTGTCAGTGCTCATGCTGTCGGCGGTCGTGCTGCTGAGCGTCGCGCAGTTCAAGCTCATGTCGCGGCTCAAACGACGCGGGGTGAAGGCATGATCCAGCACAACCGACTGCTCAACCTCGGCGCTTACCTGCTGCTGACCCTGGGGCTGATTTTCGCGCTGGGCCCGCTCTATATCGCAGTCTGCTCGGCCACCGTGGACAACCCGCAGTTGCTCGAACATGGCCTGGCGGTTGTTCCGGGCGATCAGTTACTGGTAAACCTGCAGAAAGTCACTCAGCGTCTGGACCTGTTGCGCCTGCTGGGCAACAGCCTGATCGTCGCGATCATGGTGGTCATCGGCAAGCTCGCGCTCTCGGCGCTGACCGCGTTTGCCGTGGTGTACTTTCGCAGTCGCTACACCACCTGGATTTTCTTCGCTGTGCTGGGCGCGTTGTTGCTGCCGCTCGAAGTACGCATCATCCCGACCTACGCCGTGGCGAGTGATCTGCTCGGCCCGCTGCGTACCGTGCTGCGCTGGCTGGGCATCGAAAGCCTGCCGGTGCCGACTCTCAACCTTCTCGACAGTTACACCGGTTTGGCGCTGCCACTGATCGCCTCGGCCACCGGCACGTTCCTGTTCCGGCAGTTTTACCAGACGCTGCCCGCCGAGCTGGTTGAAGCAGCGCGCATGGACGGTGCCGGGCCGTGGCGCTTTTTCATCGACATTCTGGTGCCGCTGTCAAAAACCAATTTCGCGGCGCTGGGCACGCTGGTGTTCATCGGCGCCTGGAAAGACTACCTGTGGCCGCTGGTTGCGACCAATCGCGAAGACATGCGCACGCTGGTGCTGGGCGTGGCCAGCTTTCTGCCCACCGATGCCAGCCAGCTTCCCGAATGGAACCTGCTGATGGCCGCCGCCGTTGTCAGCATGCTGCCCCCTATCCTCGTCATTGCGCTCATGCAGCGATGGTTCGTCAAAGGCCTGATCGGAGTCGGCAAATGACCGCGCTTCTTCCTGTTACCGATTTCCCGACTGCGCGTTCACCCCAGATAACCCTCAGGAATCTGCACAAATCACAGAGTTCGGGACCGCTCTTTCAAGGGCTGGATCTGGTGTTCAAAGCCGGTGAACTGAACGTGATTCTGGGTCCGTCCGGCTGCGGAAAGTCCACCCTGTTGCGCATGATCGCCGGGCTGGAGGACGTCACTCAGGGCCAGATTCTGATGGGGGAGCGCGACGTCACAAAGCTGCCGCCCAAGGAGCGCGGCTGCGCCATGGTGTTCCAGAACTATGCGCTCTACCCGCACATGAGCGTTGCCGACAACATCGGCTACCCGCTCAAAATGGCGGGCATCGCCTACAAACAACGCGTGCTGCAAATCAAGGAGTGCGCCACCTCGCTGGGGCTGGAAACCCTGTTGGAGCGCAAGCCGGGCGAGCTGTCCGGTGGTCAGCGCCAGCGTGTAGCCATTGGCCGTGCCTTGATCCGCAAACCGCCCGTGCTGCTTTTCGACGAACCGCTGTGCAATCTGGACAGCGCGCTGCGCCATGAAATGCGCCTGTTGATTCGTCGCCTGCATCAACAGACCGGCGCAACGATTTTGTACGTCACCCACGATCAAACCGAAGCGATGACGCTTGCCGAGCATGTGGTGATTCTCAACCAGGGCCGTGTCGAACAGATCGGCACGCCAAGCGACATTTATGACCGGCCCGCCAGCACGTTCGTTGCCGGGTTTATCGGCACACCGTCCATGAACCTGCTGCCGGTGTATTGCCTTGAAGACAAGGTCCTGACGCTGGCCGACGGACAACGGCTCCCGCTCAAACTGCACCTGTCTGGCAACAGCCCGGGCAAGTGGCTCATGGGGCTGAGACCCGAGGCATTCAGTCTCAGCCAGGACGGTGTTCGCGCTGTCGTGGAGTCGTCGGAAAATCTCGGCAGCCACAGCCTGCTCTACTGCCAACTGGCCGGCATTCGTTGCGTCGTCAACCTTGCTGGCCGCCATCTGCTCGCCCCCGGCACCCAGGTCCGTCTGGCTTTCGGCCCAACGGCACTGTTGTTCGACCCTGAAAGCGGTCGCCACCAGCCCGCTTCTTTCTCCAACCCTGTGTAAGTGATCCCTGACATGTCCAACCGTGCTCCGCTCGTTCGCTCATCGCTGATTGCCCATCGCGGCGCTAAAGCCTATGTACCGGAAAATACCCTGCTCGCTCTGGAAACCGCCGCGCAGCATGGCGCCAAATGGGTTGAAATCGACGTAAAGCTGACCCGCGACGGTCGGCCCATCGTCATCCACGACGACCTGCTGGACCGCACCACCAATGGAAAAGGCGCGGTCGTGCTGCACACCTTCGAAGACATCCGCAAACTGGACGCGGGAAGCTGGTTCTCACCCACCTTCGCTGGCCTGCAGGTGCCGACCTTCGAGGAAGTGGTGGCCTGTGCGTTACGCCTGAACCTCGGCTTGCAGGTCGAGCTCAAGCCCACCATTGGCGACGACGTGGAAACCGCCGAGGTCGTCATCCCGATACTCAGGCGAATGTGGCCGGTAACGCTGGAGGGCCTGTTTGTCTCGAGCTTCTCAGTGCGCTCGCTCGTCCGCGCCCGCCAGTTGTGGCCGCAAGTGCCGCTGGCAATGGCCTCTCTGGTCGCTCCCGCTGATCCGGCTGCGTTGCTGGCCGAGTACGGCTGCCGGATTCTGCATGTGCTGGACGACATGCTCGACGACCACCACCTCGCACGCCTTCGTCATAGTGGCGTCGAGTTCGCCGTGGCAACCATCAACAACCCCTATCGAGCGCGCTACCTGCTGGCCCGGGGCGCACAATCGATTCTCAGTGACTACCCTGACTTGCTCGACAAGCCCGACGAAGAGGATCTGCAATGAATGATCGATTGAGCATTGCCCTGCGCTGCGTCGAACAGGCGAGCGCGCTGGCTCTTGAGCACTTCAACAATCGCCACACCCTGGACATCGCCACCAAAAGCCCGCAGGACCTGGTGTCCGAGGCAGACCTCGAGGTCGAGCATCTGATACGGGCCCGGCTCAATGAGTATTTTCCGGATGAGCCTGTACTGGGCGAGGAACTGGGCGGCGAAGTCATTATCGACGGCTGGGCGCTGGACCCCATCGACGGCACCGGCAACTTTCTGCGCGGCTCGCCGTTGTGGGGCATTTCGCTCGCCTATCTTTCAGCGGGACAGCCCGTGATCGGCGTCATCGCCTACCCGGCACTGGAGTACACCTTGTCAGCCCAGTCCGGCAAAGGTGTCTGGCTGAACGGCGACCCCTTCGCCCGCCCGGAACCGCCACAGAATCTGCGCATCGTCGGCATTGGTTCGAGCAACAACTGGCCTGCCGAGTCGCTGGCACAACTGGAACTGAGCCTGCGCCACAACGGCTGGGGGCTGGCCGCTTACCGTTGCGCCACCATTGGCCTGGGCTTCGCGGCGCTCGGTCAGATCGATGGTTACCTCGAACGGTTTACCAATTTGTGGGACATCGCCGCAGGCGCCGTTATCTGCCGGGAAGCGGGTTTGCTATGCAGGATCGAGGGCAAGCAGATACCGGCCGCCATGAGCGTTGCCGTGGGAAGCGAGGAATTGATGGCAATCTTTGCAGGATCTCGCAGCGACTGAACCCGCAGGAAAAACGCATCCGTCATGGCGACGGATGCGTGACAGGCGTCAGGCGGTGGCCTGGGCCAGCGTCGGATAATCGGTATAACCCTCTGCACCACCGCCGTAGATCGTGGCCGGATTCATCGGCGTCAGCGGCGCGCCCGTCTTCAGACGTTCGGTCAGATCCGGATTGCTGATGAAGGGACGACCGAACGCCACCAGATCAACATGACCATCCACCAACTGCGAAGTAGCCAGATCAAGGTCATAGCCGTTGTTGGCCAGATAGGTCTGATGGAAGCGTTTGCGCAATTGTCCGTAATCGAACGGCGCCGCATCGCGCGGCCCACCGGTCGCGCCCTCGACAACATGCAGGTAAACAACGCCCAACACATCGAGTTCTTCAACGATGTAGTTGTACTGCGGCTGAGGATCGCTGCTGCTGATCGCGCCAGCCGGAGATGCAGGCGAAATACGCACACCGGTGCGCTCGGCACCGATCTCGGCAACCACCGCAGCGGTGACTTCCAGCAACAGACGCGCACGATTCTCGACAGAGCCGCCGTAAGCGTCAGTCCGCGTATTCGCGCCATCCTTGATGAACTGCTCCAGCAGATAACCGTTCGCGCCATGCACTTCCACACCATCAAAGCCAGCCGCAATGGCATTCGCCGCCGCTTGACGGAAATCATCCACGATGCCCGGCAATTCACTCAACTCCAGCGCACGCGGCTCGGAAACATCATGGAAACCGTTGTTCACGAACGTCTTGGTCTCCGCCCGAATCGCCGAAGGCGCAACCGGCGCAGCGCCATCCGGCTGCAAATCCACATGGGAAATACGCCCTACGTGCCATAACTGCACAAAAATACGCCCACCCCTGGCATGCACCTCGTCCGTCACCTTGCGCCAGCCATCGATCTGCGCCTGGGTATAGATACCCGGCGTGTCCTGATAACCCTGCGCCTGCGGCGAAACCTGAGTGGCCTCGGTGATCAGCAAACCGGCAGAAGCGCGCTGACCGTAATAGGTTGCAGCCAGCTCACTCGGCACCAGTCCTGCGCCCGCACGGTGCGGGTCAGAGGGGCCATGACGATACGGTTGGCAAGGATTAGATTGCCTAGGCGGTACGTGTCGAAGAGGGTTTTTTCGGTCATTTCAGGGCCTGTGATCTGGAGAGTTTTGGTCAGTAGGATGAGCTTTGGGCGCGTATAGGAGGAAGCGCTTGAGGACATCTTTGGATAGAAAACAGGATTATGATGATAACCAAAATCTAAACCGTCAAGCCTTTTGATGTTAAGCAACATCTATATAGGGATGGAGATACGCAGGCATAAAAAAAGCGAAGCCAGGTGAGTGGCTTCGCTTTGGGTGTTGCGGTTCTGAAGGCGTTGCGATCAGAACGGAATATCATCATCAAAACTATCGAAATCAGCAGCCGGCTGCGGTGCTTGCTGCTGTGGCGCAGGGCGGGATTCGCGTTGCTGTGGAGGCTGCTGGTTGTAGTTCTGCTGTGGCGGAGCCGACTGCTGCGGGCGCGACTGCTGTGGACGAGGGGCGGACTGGTTAGGGGCGGACTGGTTGTAGTTGCCGCCACCCTGGCCCTGTTGTGCGTCGCCCTGTGGACGGCCGCCCAGCAACTGCATGGTGCCTTGCATGTCAACGACGATTTCGGTGGTGTAACGCTTGATACCGTCTTTTTCCCACTCGCGGGTCTGCAGCTTGCCCTCGATGTAGACCTGCGAACCCTTGCGCAGGTATTCGCCAGCGATTTCGGCAACCTTGCCAAACATCGAAACACGGTGCCACTCGGTCTTCTCGACCTTCTGACCGGTCTGCTTGTCAGTCCACTGTTCGCTGGTTGCCAGACTCAGGTTGGTCACGGCGTTACCGTTAGGCAAGTAGCGAACTTCGGGATCCTGGCCGCATGTACCGACCAATATGACTTTGTTAACCCCACGGGCCATAACGTTCTCCTAGGCTTCGCACGCTTCTGATGCTGGGTTGATCAGCTTTTCGAGAGAGGCACGATCCAATAATTTTGTATCCAGTTTGATATAGATGGCTGCCTCCTCGGCAACCACCACTGCATCCGTTACGCCGGTTACGGACTTTAAACGCTCTGCCAGGCCTGCATCACGCTGCGCCTCTGGCGACAACGGCAGACGTAGGCTGGTCACGTAAGGCGGTTCACGCATGGTCATTGCAAACGCAAGCCAGACGGCGGCCATGGCTGCACCACCAAGGAACACCACATCGAGCCCACCGTGCTGGAACAACCAGCCGCCCAGTATCCCACCTGCAGCCGATCCAAGAAACTGGCTGGTGGAATAAACCCCCATTGCCGTCCCTTTTCCGCCAGCCGGTGACACTTTGCTGATCAGCGACGGCAAAGACGCCTCCAGCAGGTTGAACGCGGTGAAGAATACCACTGTCCCTATGACCAGTGTCCGCAACGTGTTACCAAATGCCCAGAAGTAGAGCTCGGATACCATCAGCACCGTCACGGCACCGAGCAGAACGCGCTTCATCTGGCGCTTCTTCTCACCGTATATGATGAACGGGATCATCGCAAAGAACGAAATCAGCAGTGCGGTCAGGTAGACCCACCAGTGCTGTTCCTTGGGCAGACCGGCTTTTTCGACCAGCGCCAGCGGCAGTGCGACGAAGCTGGACATGAGCATGGCGTGCAATACGAAGATGCCCAAATCCAGACGTAGCAGGTCCGGGTGACGTAACGTCTGCCCGAGCGCCTGTTTGGCGACGCCGGACTCACGATGCAGCAGCGGGCCGTTTGCCTTGGGCACGATGAACGCGATGATCAGGATTCCCAGCAGAGCCATGCCGCCGGTGGCCAGAAACAGCCCCGACAACCCGAACACGCCGGTGATGACCGGACCGACGACCATTGCGACGGCGAACGACAGACCGATGGTCATGCCGATCATGGCCATGGCCTTGGTGCGGTGCTGCTCGCGGGTCAGGTCGGAAAGCAGCGCCATGACCGCAGCGGAAATCGCACCGGCACCCTGCAGGATACGGCCGGCGATGATGCCCCAGATTGAATCCGCATTCGCCGCGACAACGCTGCCGATGGCGAAGATGATCAGACCCAGGTAGATGACCGGACGCCGACCGATGCGGTCGGAAATGATCCCGAACGGGATCTGCAGCACAGCCTGGGTCAGGCCGTATGCGCCGATGGCCAGACCGATCAGCGCGGGGCTGGCGCCCGCCAGGTCCATGCCGTAAGTGGCCAGGACCGGAAGCACCATGAACATACCGAGCATGCGGAACGCAAAGACCAGCGCAAGACCGCCTGCGGCACGTGTCTCGCCGCTGCTCATTCGTTCGCTGTGGAGATCGTGCATGGAGAAACCTCGTGTGAACCGGCGGCGATTCTACCAGTCCCATCGATTGACGGGGTATATCGCGACGCTTTGCCGCGTTTACATGACAGAGTATTCATCTCTGCCTGTAAAGCCGGCGGATAGTGTGTATCCATCCAGTATTTATCCGTATACTCCCATGTTTTCGACGCCCGCCGTGCGAGGCCATTTTGGACAAGATCCTGATTCGTGGGGCTCGAACCCACAACCTGAAAAATATTGACCTGACCCTTCCACGCGACAAGCTGATCGTTATCACCGGATTGTCCGGCTCTGGCAAATCATCATTGGCTTTCGACACGCTCTACGCCGAAGGGCAGCGGCGTTATGTCGAGTCGCTGTCAGCCTATGCCCGGCAGTTCCTGTCGATGATGGAAAAGCCGGACGTCGATACCATCGAAGGCCTGTCGCCTGCGATTTCCATCGAACAGAAGTCGACGTCCCACAACCCGCGCTCGACCGTGGGCACCATCACCGAGATCTACGACTACCTGCGTCTGCTGTATGCGCGAGTCGGCCAGCCTCGCTGCCCGGACCATGACATTCCGCTGGAAGCCCAGACCGTCAGCCAGATGGTCGACCTGGTGCTGGCCCAGCCAGAAGGCAGCAAGCTGATGTTGCTGGCGCCGGTCATTCGCGAGCGCAAGGGCGAACACCTGTCAGTCTTCGAAGAGCTGCGTGCCCAGGGCTTCGTGCGGGCTCGGGTCAACGGCAAGTTGTGCGAGCTGGATGAACTGCCGAAGCTCGATAAGCAGAAGAAGCACTCCATCGATGTGGTCGTGGACCGCTTCAAGGTGCGTGCGGACCTGCAGCAGCGTTTGGCCGAATCCTTCGAAACGGCATTGAAGCTGGCCGACGGCATTGCGCTGGTTGCGCCGATGGACGATGAACCGGGTGAAGAGACGATCTTCTCCGCACGCTTTGCCTGCCCTATCTGTGGCCACGCGATCAGCGAGCTGGAACCCAAGCTGTTCTCGTTCAACAACCCGGCTGGCGCGTGCCCGACCTGCGACGGTCTGGGCGTGAAGCAGTTCTTCGACATCAAGCGACTGGTCAATGCCGAACTGACGTTGGCCGAAGGCGCGATACGCGGCTGGGACAGGCGAAACGTCTACTACTTCCAGATGCTCGGCTCGCTCTCCAAGCACTACGGCTTCAGCCTGGAAGTACCGTTCAAGGAATTGCCTGCCGATCAGCAGAAGATCCTGCTCAACGGCAGCGGCTCGCAGAACGTCGACTTCCGCTACCTGAACGACCGTGGCGACATCGTCAAACGCGCACACCCTTTCGAGGGCATCGTGCCGAACCTGGAGCGTCGCTACCGGGAAACCGAATCGGCAACTGTACGCGAAGAGCTGGCCAAGTTCCTCGGCACCCAGCCCTGCCCTGACTGCCGCGGCACGCGTCTGCGCCGTGAAGCGCGTCATGTGTGGGTGGGCGAGAAAACACTGCCAGCCGTCACCAATCTGCCGATTGGCGATGCCACTCACTACTTCGACACCCTGAAGCTGACCGGTCGCCGTGGCGAAATTGCCGACAAGATTCTCAAGGAAATCCGCGAGCGCCTGCAGTTTCTGGTGAACGTGGGCCTTGATTACCTAACCCTGGATCGCAGCGCGGACACCCTGTCAGGTGGCGAGGCGCAGCGTATTCGTCTGGCCAGCCAGATCGGTGCGGGTCTGGTCGGGGTGATGTACATCCTCGACGAGCCGTCCATCGGCCTGCACCAGCGTGACAACGACCGCCTGCTCGGCACGCTCAAGCACCTGCGGGACATTGGCAACACGGTGATCGTGGTCGAGCATGACGAGGATGCGATTCGTCTGGCCGACTACGTGGTGGACATTGGCCCTGGGGCTGGTGTGCATGGCGGACATATTGTCGCCGAAGGCACGCCTGATCAGGTCATGTCACATCCCGACTCGCTGACCGGCAAGTACCTGTCGGGCCGCGTCAAGATCGAAGTCCCAGCCAAGCGCACGCCTCGCAACAAGAAGCTTTCGCTGACGCTGAAAGGCGCTCGCGGCAACAACCTGCAGAACGTGAACCTCGAGATCCCGATTGGTCTGCTGACCTGCGTCACGGGCGTCTCGGGATCGGGCAAATCGACGCTGATCAACAACACGCTGTTCCCGCTCAGCGCAACTGCACTGAATGGCGCGACCACGCTTGAAGCCGCCACACATGACAGCATCAACGGCCTGCAGCATCTGGACAAGGTCGTGGACATCGACCAGAGCCCGATCGGTCGCACGCCTCGCTCCAACCCGGCGACCTACACCGGACTGTTCACCCCCATCCGTGAACTGTTTGCCGGTGTGCCGGAGTCGCGTTCACGTGGTTACGGTCCGGGCCGGTTCTCGTTCAACGTCAAGGGCGGGCGCTGCGAAGCCTGTCAGGGCGATGGCTTGATCAAGGTGGAGATGCACTTCCTGCCGGACATCTACGTGCCGTGCGATGTGTGCAAGAGCAAGCGCTACAACCGCGAAACGCTGGAGATCAAGTACAAGGGCAAGAGCATCCATGAGGTGCTGGAAATGACCATCGAAGAGGCGCGTGAATTCTTCGATGCCGTTCCCGCCCTGGCGCGCAAGCTGCAGACCTTGATGGATGTGGGGCTTTCCTACATCAAGCTGGGTCAGTCGGCGACGACGTTGTCGGGGGGCGAGGCTCAGCGCGTCAAGCTGTCGCGCGAGCTGTCCAAGCGTGATACCGGCAAGACGCTGTACATCCTCGACGAGCCGACCACAGGCCTGCACTTCGCGGATATCCAGCAACTGCTCGACGTCCTGCACCGCCTGCGCGATCACGGCAACACCGTGGTCGTGATCGAGCACAACCTGGACGTCATCAAGACGGCGGACTGGCTGGTCGATCTGGGTCCGGAGGGCGGTTCGCGCGGCGGACAGATCATCGCCACCGGCACGCCGGAACAGGTCGCAGAGATGAAGCAGTCCTATACCGGGCATTACCTCAAGCCGTTGCTGATACGCGACAAGGCTTGATGGTTTCCGACCTGCCGGGTCTGGCTTCGGCCGGATCCGGTCAGGTCCCTGCCTGAAAGCTCGAATCGAAGACGAAAAAAAGCTCCTGTCACGCAAGTGCAGAAGCTTTTTTCGTTACAGCCGATGTCGGATCAGAACTGAGATTGCAGGTAGTTCTGCAAGCCGATGGACTTGATCAGACCCATTTGCTGTTCCAGCCAATAGGTGTGGTCTTCCTCGGTATCCGCCAATTGCACACGAAGGATGTCACGGCTGATGTAGTCCTTGTGCAGCTCGCAGAGGGCGATGCCCTTGCACAGCGCAGCACGGACCTTGTACTCGAGACGAAGATCGCTGGCGAGCATCTCAGGCACTGTGGTGCCGATATCCAGATCGTCCGGACGCATGCGCGGCGTGCCTTCAAGCATCAGGATACGACGCATCAACGCATCGGCGTGTTGCGCTTCTTCTTCCATCTCATGATTGATGCGCTCGTAGAGCTTGGCGAAACCCCAGTCTTCGTACATACGCGAATGGATGAAATATTGGTCACGAGCCGCCAGTTCGCCAGTGAGCAATGTGTTCAGATAATCGATTACTTCTGGATGGCCTTGCATCGCACCAGATCTCCTGCTTCAAAGGCGATAGTTTGAACCAAGCGTCGCCGCAGGTCACTCGGAAAAACGCAATAATCCGATAAAAAGCGTCGAATTTACGCCATCCAGAAGCGAAAAACCGCCCAAATGAGGGCGGTTCTGTTTCTCACTTCGACTCAGCCCAGTTTCATACCCAGAGCGTCGGCGATGCCTTGACCATAAGCGGCGTCAGCTTTGTAGAAGTGCTGCAACTGACGCTGCACGACGTCGCTGGATACGCCACCCATTGCACCGGCAATATTATTGATCAACAGCGCCTTCTGATCGGCGCTCATCAGATTGAACAACTTGCCCGCCTGACTGTAGTAATCACCGTCCACGCGGTGGTCGTGACGATCAGCGGTACCGCTCAATGCCAGTGCTGGCTCGGCATAGCGCGGATCCTGCTTGGGCGCGTCCGAGTAGCTGTTTGGCTCGTAGTTCGGTGCAGCGCCACCGTTGGTGCCAAATGCCATCGAACCGTCACGCTGGTAGCTGTAAACCGGGTTCTTCGGCGCGTTGATCGGCAGTTGCTGGTGGTTGGTGCCTACGCGATAGCGGTGGGCATCTGCGTAGGCGAACACACGACCTTGCAGCATACGGTCTGGCGAAAGCCCTACACCAGGCACCATGTTGCTCGGACCAAACGCTGCCTGCTCGACTTCAGCAAAGTAGTTAAGCGGATTGCGGTTCAACTCCATCTCACCGACTTCAATCAACGGGTACTCTTTCTGCGACCAGGTTTTGGTCACGTCGAACGGGTTCTCGTGATGGTTGTTGGCCTGAGCTTCAGTCATCAACTGAATGCACACCTGCCACTTCGGGAAGTCGCCTTTTTCGATAGCAGTGAAGAGATCGCGCTGAGCATAATCAGGATCGGTACCGGCAATGCGTGCAGCATCCTCGGGCGTGAGGTTCTTGATGCCTTGCCTGCTTTTGTAGTGCCACTTCACCCAGTGACGCTCGCCATTGGCGCTGATCAGGCTGTAGGTGTGGCTGCCAAAGCCGTGCATGTGGCGGTAGCCATCAGGAATACCGCGATCCGAAAACAGGATAGTGACCTGGTGCAAGGCTTCTGGAGAGTGCGACCAGAAGTCCCACATCATCTGCGGACTTTTCAGGTTGGTCTGCGGCAGACGCTTCTGCGTGTGGATGAAGTCAGGGAATTTCAGCGGATCACGGATGAAGAACACCGGCGTGTTATTGCCCACGATGTCCCAGTTACCTTCCTGGGTATAAAACTTCACAGCGAAGCCACGAGGATCGCGTTCAGTGTCAGCCGAGCCGCGCTCGCCACCGACCGTGGAGAAGCGAATGAAGATGGGGGTCTGCTTGCCTACGGTGTTGAACAGATCGGCGCTGGTGTACTGAGTGATGTCTTTGGTCACGGTGAAGGTTCCGTGAGCACCCGAGCCCTTGGCGTGTACGCGACGTTCTGGAATGTTCTCGCGATTGAAGTGTGCGAGCTTCTCGATCAGATGGAAATCGTCCAGCAGCAAAGGACCCCGTGGGCCTGCCGAGCGGGAGTTCTGGTTGTCGGCGACTGGCGCACCACTGGCGGTCGTAAGCGTCTTCTGGGTCATGCAATGTCTTCCTCAGGCTCTATATAGCCGGCTAATCAGCTTGAGCGAGATTATTATTCGAAAGCATCACATGAGGAAATTTATTAATTGTTAAATGTTGATAGGATTACTTAATTTAAGGCAACAAAAAACCGGGCGCAGGGCCCGGTTTCTTGTTCAAACTGATGTCTTATTCAGCAGCTTCTACAGAGCCACCGATAGGACGATCAACCAACTCGACGTACGCCATAGGCGCGTTGTCGCCAGCGCGGAAACCGCACTTGAGGATGCGCAGGTAGCCGCCCTGACGGGTTGCATAGCGCTTGCCCAGATCGTTGAACAGCTTGCCGACGATTTCTTTCGAACGAGTACGGTCGAAAGCCAGACGACGGTTAGCAACGCTGTCTTCCTTGGCCAGGGTGATCAGCGGCTCGGCAACGCGGCGCAGTTCCTTGGCTTTCGGCAGGGTAGTCTTGATCAGCTCGTGCTCGAACAGCGACACCGCCATGTTTTGAAACATGGCTTTGCGGTGAGAGCTGGTACGGCTCAGGTGACGTCCACTTTTACGATGACGCATGGTTCATTCCTTACCAAACTCACGTTCGGTGATTACGACGATCAGGCCGTAGCCTTGTCGTCCTTCTTAAGACTTGCCGGCGGCCAGTTGTCGAGGCGCATGCCGAGGGACAGACCACGGGAGGCCAGAACGTCTTTGATCTCAGTCAAAGACTTCTTCCCAAGGTTCGGAGTTTTCAACAGTTCTACTTCGGTGCGCTGAATCAGGTCACCAATGTAGTAAATGTTCTCCGCCTTAAGGCAGTTAGCCGAACGTACAGTCAGTTCCAAATCGTCAACCGGACGGAGCAGGATCGGATCGATCTCGTCTTCCTGTTCGATTACCACTGGTTCGCTGTCGCCTTTGAGGTCGACGAACGCAGCCAACTGCTGTTGCAGAATGGTTGCAGCGCGGCGAATGGCCTCTTCAGGATCCAGCGTACCGTTGGTTTCCAGATCAATAACCAGCTTGTCCAGGTTGGTACGCTGTTCGACACGGGCGTTTTCCACCACGTATGCGATACGGCGAACCGGGCTGAACGAAGAGTCAAGCTGCAAGCGACCAATGCTGCGGCTTTCGTCTTCATCGCTTTGACGCGAGTCTGCCGGCTCATAACCACGACCACGAGCTACGGTGAGCTTCATGTTCAAGGCGCCGTTAGACGCCAGGTTAGCGATTACGTGATCGGGGTTAACGATCTCGACATCATGATCCAGCTGAATATCGGCAGCGGTAACCACCCCCGAACCCTTCTTCGACAAGGTCAGCGTAACTTCGTCTCGACCGTGCAGCTTGATAGCCAGACCTTTAAGGTTCAACAGGATTTCAATGACGTCTTCCTGTACACCTTCGATGGCGCTGTACTCATGGAGTACACCGTCAATCTCGGCCTCGACTACTGCACAGCCGGGCATGGAGGACAACAAAATGCGGCGAAGCGCGTTGCCCAGGGTATGGCCGAAACCACGCTCGAGAGGCTCGAGAGTGATCTTGGCGCGGGTTGGACTGACAACCTGCACATCAATATGGCGGGGTGTCAGGAACTCATTTACCGAAATCTGCATGGATGCACCTATTTTCTAGCCCTTACTTGGAGTAGAGCTCGACAATCAGGCTTTCGTTGATGTCGGCGGATAGATCACTGCGAGCTGGTACGTTCTTGAAAACGCCCGATTTCTTCTCAGTGTCTACTTCTACCCATTCTACGCGGCCACGTTGGGCACACAGATCGAGAGCCTGGACAATACGCAGTTGGTTCTTAGCCTTTTCGCGGATAGCAACAACGTCGCCAGCACGAACCTGATAAGAAGGAACGTTAACGGTTTTGCCGTTGACGCTAACAGACTTGTGCGAAACCAATTGACGGGATTCGGCACGAGTCGAGCCGAAGCCCATGCGGTATACAACGTTGTCCAGACGGCATTCGAGCAGCTGCAGCAGGTTCTCACCTGTTGCGCCTTTCTTGCCGGCGGCTTCTTTGTAGTAGCCGCTGAACTGACGCTCGAGAACGCCGTAGATACGACGGACTTTTTGCTTTTCACGCAGCTGAGTACCGTAATCGGACTGGCGACCGCGGCGCTGGCCGTGGATGCCTGGAGCTGCTTCGATGTTGCACTTGGATTCGATAGCGCGAACGCCGCTCTTCAGAAAGAGATCGGTGCCTTCACGACGAGCAAGTTTGCATTTTGGACCAATGTAACGAGCCATTTCTTACAGTCTCCTGGATTACACGCGGCGCTTCTTCGGCGGACGGCACCCGTTGTGCGGGATTGGCGTCACGTCGGTGATGCTGGCGATCTTATAGCCACAGCCGTTCAATGCACGGACAGCGGATTCACGACCTGGGCCTGGACCCTTGACATTGACGTCGAGGTTCTTCAGACCGTATTCCAGCGCAGCTTGACCAGCACGTTCAGCAGCTACCTGAGCAGCGAACGGCGTGGACTTGCGGGAACCACGGAAACCCGAACCGCCGGAGGTAGCCCACGAAAGAGCGTTACCTTGACGATCGGTAATGGTGACGATTGTGTTGTTAAACGACGCGTGGATGTGGGCGATGCCATCAACCACTGTCTTTTTAACTTTTTTACGAGGACGAGCAGCAGGTTTTGCCATGACTAAATTCCTGTCGTTGCGCTGGAGCGATTACTTGCGGATCGGCTTACGCGGACCTTTGCGAGTACGCGCGTTGGTCTTGGTACGCTGACCGCGTACTGGCAGACCACGACGATGACGCAGACCGCGATAGCAGCCCAGGTCCATCAAGCGCTTGATTTTCATGTTGATTTCGCGACGCAGGTCACCTTCAGTGGTGAACTTCGCCACTTCGCCACGCAGCTGTTCAATCTGCTCGTCGCTCAGATCTTTGATCTTCGCCGCCGGGTTAACCCCGGTGGTTGCACAAATTTTCTGTGCAGTGGTGCGACCAACACCATAGATGTAGGTCAGCGAGATAACAGTATGCTTGTTATCTGGAATGTTAACGCCTGCAATACGGGCCATTCAGTGGGACTCCAATTGACAGCTACCTACGCCCCGGAAGCCAAGAAATAGGGCGCGAGATAATATCGCTGTAGTAACAAATAATCAACCCAGCAGCGCACTAGCTGCTGGGCTTAAGCACAAATCACAATCAGCCTTGGCGCTGCTTATGACGTGGTTCCGCGCTGCAAATTACTCGAACAACACCTTCGCGGCGAATAATCTTGCAGTTACGGCACAGCTTTTTCACCGATGCACGAACTTTCATCACCAACTCCTCGAACCTTAGGGGTGCTTCAGCGCAGCATACCGCCGCTGCCACCGTAGCCCTTCAGGTTGGCTTTCTTCATCAGGGATTCATACTGGTGCGAAACGAGGTGAGATTGCACTTGGGACATGAAGTCCATCACAACCACGACCACGATCAGCAACGAGGTCCCGCCAAGGTAGAACGGTACGTTTGCCGCAACCACCAGAAACTGGGGAAGCAGACACACGGCCGTCATATAAAGAGCACCGAACATGGTCAAACGAGTCAAAACGCCATCAATGTAGCGCGCCGACTGCTCGCCTGGACGAATACCCGGAATAAAGGCACCGGACTTCTTCAGGTTTTCCGCTACGTCTTTCGGATTGAACATCAACGCCGTATAGAAGAAGCAGAAGAAAATAATCCCTGCACTAAACAGCAGAATATTCAACGGCTGACCAGGAGCGATCGACTGCGAGATGTCCTGCAACCAGCCCAGACCTTCAGACTGACCAAACCAGGAACCCAGCGAAGCCGGGAACAGCAAAATGCTGCTCGCAAAAATGGCCGGAATCACACCAGCCATGTTCACTTTCAGCGGCAAGTGGCTTGTCTGCGCAGCGAAGACCTTGCGGCCCTGCTGACGCTTGGCGTAGTGAACGGCGATACGACGCTGACCACGCTCAATGAAGACCACGAAACCGATGATCGCTACTGCCAGCAAACCGATCGCGACCAGAGCGAAGATATTGATATCACCCTGACGTGCAGACTCGAAAGACTGCCCTATCGCTCTCGGAAGACCGGCGACGATACCTGCGAAAATCAACATCGAGATACCGTTACCGACACCGCGTTCGGTAATCTGCTCGCCCAGCCACATCATGAACATCGCACCTGCCACGAAGGTGGTTACGGCCACAAAATGGAAACCCAGGTCCCCAGAAAACGCTACGCCCTGACTGGCCAGGCCGACGGACATGCCGACAGCTTGAACCAGAGCCAGGACTACGGTGCCATAGCGGGTGTACTGGCTAATCTTGCGACGGCCAGCTTCACCTTCCTTCTTCAACTGCTCCAGTTGCGGGCTGACGGCGGTCATCAACTGCATGATGATCGATGCCGAAATGTACGGCATGATCCCCAGTGCAAAGATGCTCATCCGTTCCAGCGCGCCACCGGAAAACATGTTGAACAAGCTAAGAATGGTCCCCTCATTCTGTCGAAACAGTTCTGCGAGTCGGTCCGGGTTGATACCTGGAACCGGGATGTGTGCGCCTATTCGGTAGACGATAATCGCCAGGAACAGAAAACGCAGACGAGCCCAGAGTTCAGACATACCGCCTTTGCCGAGCGCAGAGAGAGCACCTTGCTTAGCCATTTATTCCTCGAACTTGCCGCCAGCTGCTTCGATAGCCGCACGCGCACCTTTGGTGGCGGCGATACCTTTGATGGTGACAGCGCGAGTAACTTCGCCCGACAGCATGATTTTCACACGCTGTACGTTCTGGTTAATCACGTTGGCATCCTTCAGGGTCTGCACAGTTACGATGTCGCCTTCCACCTTGGCCAACTCGGACAGACGCACTTCTGCGCGGTCCATGGCTTTCAGGGAAACGAAACCGAATTTTGGCAGGCGACGATGCAGCGGCTGTTGGCCGCCCTCAAAGCCCGGAGCAATGGTGCCACCGGAGCGGGAGGTTTGACCTTTGTGGCCGCGGCCACCAGTCTTACCCAAACCGCTACCGATACCACGGCCCGGACGATGCTTTTCGCGACGGGAACCCGGCGCTGGACTCAGATCATTGAGTTTCATCGATTAACCCTCGACTCGCAGCATGTAGTAAGCCTTGTTGATCATCCCGCGATTTTCGGGAGTATCCAGGACTTCTACAGTGTGACCGATGCGACGCAGACCCAAACCCTTAATGCACAATTTGTGATTAGGGATGCGGCCGGTCATGCTTTTGATCAGCGTTACTTTTACGGTAGCCATGATCAGATGATCTCCTCAACACGCTTGCCACGTTTGGCAGCGATGGACTCAGGAGACTGCATGCCCTTCAGACCCTTGAAAGTGGCGTGAACCACGTTTACAGGGTTAGTCGAGCCGTAGCACTTGGCCAACACGTTCTGAACACCAGCAACTTCCAGCACTGCGCGCATAGCGCCGCCAGCGATGATACCGGTACCTTCAGAAGCAGGCTGCATGTACACCTTCGAAGCGCCATGGGCGGACTTCATTGCGTACTGCAGTGTGGTGCCGTTCAGATCCACCTGGATCATGTTGCGGCGAGCAGCTTCCATCGCTTTCTGAATTGCAGCAGGCACTTCACGTGACTTGCCACGGCCAAAGCCAACGCGCCCTTTACCATCACCCACTACGGTCAACGCAGTGAAAGTGAAGATACGGCCGCCTTTTACGGTTTTGGCCACGCGGTTAACTTGAACCAGCTTCTCGATGTAGCCTTCGTCGCGTTTTTGGTCGTTATTTGCCATAACTTAGAACTCCAGCCCGCCTTCACGAGCAGCATCAGCCAGCGCTTTGACACGGCCGTGGTACTTGAAGCCAGAACGGTCGAAAGCCACTTGCGATACGCCCGCGGCTTTTGCACGCTCGGCGACCAGCTTGCCAACCTTAGTGGCCGCGTCGATGTTGCCAGTGGCGCCATCACGCAGTTCTTTGTCCAAAGTCGAGGCGCTTGCCAGGACTTTGCTGCCGTCGGCCGAAATGACCTGGGCATAAATGTGCTGCGAAGAGCGGTGCACGCAGAGACGCACGACTTCCAGCTCGTGCATTTTCAGGCGTGCTTTGCGAGCGCGACGCAGTCGGGTAACTTTTTTGACGGTCATTTGCTATGCCCTACTTCTTCTTGGCTTCTTTACGGCGGACGACTTCGTCCGCGTAACGCACACCTTTGCCTTTGTAAGGCTCAGGACGGCGGAAGTCGCGGATCTCAGCGGCCACTTGACCAACCAACTGCTTATCGATACCGCGAATCAGGATATCGGTCTGGCTGGGGGTCTCAGCGGTGATGCCATTCGGCAATTCGTAATCCACCGGGTGCGAGAAGCCAAGTGCCAGGTTCAGGACCGTGCCTTTTGCTTGCGCTTTGTAACCAACACCGACCAGCTGGAGCTTGCGCTCGAAGCCTTGGCTTACGCCCTGGACCATGTTGTTAACCAGTGCACGAGTTGTGCCGGCCATTGCGCGGGTTTGTTGATCGCCATTGCGAGCGGCGAAACGCAGCTCACCAGCTTCTTCAACAATCTCAACAGACGAATGGACGTTCAGTTCTAGAGTGCCCTTGGCACCCTTCACCGAAAGCTGCTGGCCGACGAGTTTGACTTCGACGCCGGATGGCAACTTAACGGGGTTCTTAGCTACGCGTGACATGCTTATCCCCCCTTAGAACACAGTGCAAAGCACTTCGCCACCGACACCGGCAGCGCGCGCAGCACGATCCGTCATCACACCTTTGTTGGTGGAGACGATAGACACACCGAGACCGCCACGAACTTTTGGCAGATCGTCGGAGGACTTGTACTGACGCAAGCCTGGGCGGCTGACGCGCTTAACTTCTTCAATGACCGGACGGCCTTCGAAGTACTTAAGCTCGATGGACAGCGATGGTTTAACTTCGCTGCTGATCTGATAACCCGCAATGTAGCCTTCGTCCTTCAGGACTTTTGCTACAGCAACCTTCAACGTGGAAGATGGCATGCTTACG
The DNA here is from genome assembly GCF_900184295.1 of Pseudomonas viridiflava. Classification (NCBI taxonomy): domain Bacteria; kingdom Pseudomonadati; phylum Pseudomonadota; class Gammaproteobacteria; order Pseudomonadales; family Pseudomonadaceae; genus Pseudomonas; species Pseudomonas viridiflava. The sequence continues at coordinate 699,162 of NZ_LT855380.1, read as the reverse complement.
ACGGGCTTTTCAGCCATCTGGGCATTACGGATACGAGTTAGCATGTCCGCTAACGGGTCCTGCATACTCATGGGCTAGACGCTCCTAAAACAAAATAATTAGCCTTACGGCTACAGCTTATCGCCGAGATTTTCCGGGCAAGTGAAAACACGGGCTCAGGCGAGCCGGCAATTCTAGTCCTACCCCGGAAATGAATCAAGCCCCAAAAGGGGCTTGATTCAAATTCAGGCTTCATTCCAACCGACAACCTGCGCCGTCGATCGGATTGAAGCGAGAGTTGCGCCTTACCAGCTGGCTTTAACCAGACCTGGTACGTCGCCACGCATGGCAGCTTCACGCAGCTTGTTACGGCCAAGGCCGAACTTGCGGTAAACGCCGTGTGGACGACCAGTGATGCGGCAACGGTTACGCATGCGCGCAGCGCTTGCGTCACGTGGTTGCTTCTGCAGAGCTACGGTAGCTTCCCAACGCGCTTCTGGACTTGCGTTCAGATCAACGATGATTGCTTTAAGCTCGGCACGCTTCTTGGCGTACTTGGCAACAGTGAGCTGACGCTTCAGCTCACGGTTTTTCATGCTCTTCTTGGCCATTTTCCTACTCCAATCAGTTGCGGAACGGGAATTTGAAAGCACGCAGCAATGCGCGGCCTTCATCATCGTTCTTGGCAGTGGTGGTCAGGGTGATGTCCAGACCGCGGAGAGCATCGATCTTGTCGTAGTCGATTTCCGGGAAAATGATCTGCTCTTTCACGCCCATGCTGTAGTTACCACGACCATCGAAGGACTTGGCATTCAGGCCGCGGAAGTCGCGAACCCGAGGCAGGGAGATCGACAGCAGACGATCCAGGAATTCATACATACGATCGCGGCGCAGAGTCACTTTGACGCCGATCGGCCATCCTTCACGGACTTTAAAGCCAGCGATGGATTTCCGAGCGTAAGTCACAACGACTTTTTGACCGGTGATCTTTTCCAGGTCAGCAACAGCGTGCTCGATGATTTTCTTGTCGCCGATCGCTTCGCCCAGACCCATGTTCAGGGTGATTTTGGTAACGCGCGGAACTTCCATCACGTTCGCGAGCTTAAGTTCTTCCTTAAGCTTCGGAGCGATTTCCTTCCGGTAAATCTCTTTTAGTCGTGCCATGGTCTTCTACCTAGCAGTGTTCAAGCATCAACCGCTTTTTGGGTCGACTTGAAGACACGAATTTTCTTGCCGTCTTCAACTTTGAAACCAACGCGGTCAGCCTTGTTGGTTGCGCCGTTGAAAATGGCGACGTTGGAAGCGTGCAGTGGCGCTTCTTTCTCGACGATACCGCCCTGTACGCCCGACATCGGGTTAGGCTTGGTATGGCGCTTCACCAGGTTGATCCCACCAACGACCAGACGGTCGTCAGCGAGAACCTTGAGCACCTTACCGCGCTTACCTTTGTCTTTGCCGGCGATCACGATGATCTCGTCGTCACGACGAATCTTTTGCATGTCGGATCTCCTTACAGAACTTCTGGGGCGAGCGAGACGATCTTCATGAACTTCTCAGTACGAAGTTCACGCGTCACTGGCCCAAAGATACGGGTACCGATCGGCTCCTGCTTGTTGTTCAACAGAACAGCAGCATTACCATCGAAGCGGATGATGGAGCCGTCTGCACGACGAACGCCATGGCGAGTGCGGACTACAACAGCAGTCATCACTTGGCCTTTCTTCACCTTGCCGCGCGGAATTGCTTCCTTCACGGTTACTTTGATGATGTCACCGATACCAGCGTAACGACGATGGGAGCCACCCAGCACCTTGATGCACATAACGCGGCGTGCGCCGCTGTTATCGGCCACATCGAGCATGGATTGAGTCTGAATCATATAATTTCTCCGACCCTTAGCCCTTAGACTTCCACAGCGCGTTCGAGGATATCAACCAATGCCCAAGACTTGGTCTTGGCTACCGGACGAGTTTCACGAATCGTGACCTTGTCGCCGATATGGCACTGGTTGGTTTCGTCGTGCGCGTGCAGCTTAGTCGAACGCTTAACGTATTTACCGTAGATTGGGTGCTTTACGCGACGCTCAATCAGAACGGTGATGGTCTTGTCCATCTTGTCGCTGACGACACGGCCAGTCAGCGTACGGACGGTTTTTTCGGCTTCAGCCATGATTACTTACCTGCCTGCTGGTTGAGCACAGTCTTCACGCGAGCGATGTCACGCTTAACTTGCGAGAGCAGGTGAGACTGCCCCAACTGGCCAGTTGCTTTCTGCATACGCAGATTGAACTGGTCGCGCAGCAGGCCGAGCAGTTGCTCGTTCAGCTGCTGTGCTGATTTTTCACGAAGTTCATTCGCTTTCATCACATCACCGTCCGCTTAACAAAGGAGGTGGCGAGTGGCAGCTTTGCAGCAGCCAGGGCGAAAGCCTCACGCGCCAGCTCTTCAGTAACACCCTCGATTTCATACAGGACTTTGCCTGGCTGAATCTGGGCAACCCAGTACTCGACGTTACCCTTACCTTTACCCATCCGAACTTCGAGTGGCTTCTTGGTGACAGGCTTGTCCGGGAATACACGGATCCAGATCTTGCCGCCACGTTTTACGTGACGGGTCAGAGCACGACGCGCTGACTCGATCTGACGAGCGGTGAGACGACCACGAGCGACAGACTTCAGCGCGAACTCGCCGAAGCTGACTTTGCTACCGCGCAGTGCCAGACCACGGTTGTGGCCGGTCATCTGCTTGCGGAACTTCGTACGCTTTGGTTGCAACATTTGGCGTACCCCTTACTTAGCAGCTTTTTTACGAGGCGCTGGTGCTTGTGGTTTCAGTTCTTCTTGGCGACCACCAATTACTTCGCCTTTGAAGATCCAAACCTTTACACCGATCACACCATAAGTGGTGTGAGCTTCGTAGTTGGCATAGTCGATGTCGGCACGCAGGGTGTGCAATGGCACACGCCCTTCGCGATACCATTCAGTACGTGCGATTTCAGCACCGCCGAGACGACCGCTCACTTGGATTTTGATGCCTTTGGCACCAATGCGCATTGCGTTCTGTACAGCGCGCTTCATAGCGCGACGGAACATTACACGACGCTCCAGCTGCTGAGCTACGCTCTGCGCAACCAACATACCGTCCAGCTCCGGCTTGCGGATCTCTTCGATATTGATGTGCACAGGCACACCCATTTGCTTGGTCAGGTCCTGACGCAGTTTCTCAACATCTTCACCTTTCTTGCCGATCACGATGCCGGGACGAGCGGTGTGGATGGTGATACGTGCAGTCTGAGCCGGACGATGGATATCGATACGGCTTACGGACGCGCTTTTTAGTTTGTCTTGGAGATACTCTCGCACCTTCAGATCAGCGAACAAATAGTCCGCATAAGTCCGACCGTCGGCGTACCAGACGGAGGTGTGCTCCTTGACGATTCCCAGGCGAATGCCAATGGGATGTACTTTCTGACCCATCTCTTCGACTCCGTTACTTGTCAGCAACCTTGACAGTGATATGGCAAGACCGCTTGACGATGCGATCAGCACGGCCTTTGGCACGTGGCATGATTCGCTTCAGCGAACGCCCTTCGTTGACGAAAACGGTGGAGACCTTAAGGTCATCAACGTCTGCGCCTTCGTTATGCTCGGCGTTGGCTACAGCCGACTCCAGCACTTTCTTCAGGATCTCGGCGGCTTTCTTACTGCTGAAAGCCAACAGGTTGAGCGCTTCGCCCACCTTCTTCCCGCGGATCTGGTCGGCGACCAAGCGGGCTTTCTGGGCGGAGATTCGAGCGCCCGACAACTTAGCGGCTACTTCCATCGTTCCTTACCCCTTAACGCTTGGCTTTCTTGTCTGCCACGTGCCCACGATATGTGCGGGTACCGGCAAACTCGCCCAGTTTATGGCCGACCATGTCTTCGCTCACGAGAACGGGAACATGTTGACGACCGTTATGCACTGCAATGGTCAAACCGACCATTTGTGGCAGGATCATCGAACGACGCGACCAGGTTTTAACTGGTTTGCGATCGTTCTTTTCCGCCGCCACTTCGATCTTCTTCAGTAGGTGAAGATCAATAAAAGGACCTTTTTTCAGAGAACGTGGCACTGTCGTATCCCTCTATTTACTTGCGACGACGGACGATCATTTTGTCGGTACGCTTATTACCACGAGTCTTCGCGCCCTTAGTCGGGAAGCCCCACGGCGATACCGGATGACGACCACCAGAGGTACGACCTTCACCACCACCATGTGGGTGGTCAACCGGGTTCATGGCAACACCACGAACGGTTGGGCGAACGCCACGCCAGCGTTTGGCACCAGCTTTACCCAGCGAACGCAGGCTGTGCTCGGAGTTCGAGACTTCGCCAAGCGTTGCACGGCATTCAGCCAATACTTTACGCATTTCACCGGAGCGAAGACGCAGGGTTACGTACACACCTTCACGAGCGATCAGCTGTGCGGAAGCACCAGCGGAACGTGCGATCTGTGCGCCTTTACCTGGCTTCAATTCGATGCCGTGTACGGTGCTACCAACTGGAATGTTGCGCAGTTGAAGAGCGTTGCCCGGCTTGATTGGTGCCAGAGCACCCGCAATCAGCTGGTCGCCAGCACTCACGCCTTTAGGGGCGATGATGTAGCGGCGCTCGCCGTCTGCGTAAAGCAGCAGAGCAATGTGAGCAGTACGGTTTGGATCGTATTCGATACGCTCGACAGTGGCAGCGATGCCATCTTTGTCGTTGCGACGGAAGTCGACCAGACGATAATGCTGCTTATGGCCACCACCGATGTGACGGGTAGTGATACGGCCATTGTTGTTACGACCACCAGACTTCGATTTTTTCTCGAGCAGCGGTGCGTGAGGAGCGCCTTTATGCAGCTCCTGGTTGACCACCTTGACCACAAAACGGCGGCCAGGGGAAGTCGGTTTGCATTTAACGATTGCCATGATGCACCCCTTCCTTACTCAGCACTGCTGCTGAAATCGAGATCTTGGCCTGGCTGAAGGGAGATAACTGCCTTCTTCCAGTCATTACGCTTGCCCAGACCGCGAGCAGTGCGCTTGCTCTTACCCAGAACATTCAGGGTAGTAACACGCTCTACTTTCACGCTGAACAGGCTTTCGACGGCCTTCTTGATTTCCAGCTTGGTTGCGTCAGTTGCAACCTTGAAAACGAACTGGCCTTTCTTGTCAGCCAGAACCGTGGCCTTTTCGGAAACGTGCGGGCCAAGTAGAACTTTAAATACGCGTTCCTGGTTCATCCCAGCAGCTCCTCGAATTTCTTCACGGCCGACACGGTGATCAACACCTTGTCGTATGCGATCAGACTAACTGGATCGGAACCCTGTACGTCACGAACATCAACGTGCGGCAGGTTACGAGCAGCCAGGTACAGATTCTGGTCAACAGCGTCAGACACGATCAGGACATCAGTCAGACCCATGCCATTCAGCTTGCTCAGCAAGTCTTTGGTTTTCGGTGCTTCAACAGCGAAGTCCTGAACCACGACCAGACGATCAGTACGAACCAGTTCAGCAAGGATGGAGCGCAGTGCTGCGCGATACATCTTCTTGTTGAGCTTCTGAGAGTGGTCCTGTGGACGAGCTGCGAAAGTGGTACCGCCGCCACGCCAGATTGGGCTACGGATAGTACCGGCACGAGCGCGGCCAGTACCCTTTTGACGCCATGGGCGCTTACCGCCACCGGATACGTCAGAACGGGTCTTTTGCTGCTTGCTACCCTGACGACCGCCAGCCATGTAGGCCACGACTGCCTGGTGAACCAGCGTCTCGTTGAATTCGCCGCCAAATGTCAGTTCGGAAACTTCGATTGCTTGAGCGTCATTTACATTTAATTGCATGTCAGCTTCCCCTTAACCGCGAGCCTTGGCTGCCGGACGTACAACCAGGTTGCCGCCAGTAGCGCCAGGAACAGCACCCTTGACCAACAACAGATTGCGTTCAGCGTCCACGCGCACTACTTCCAGGGACTGCACGGTCACGCGCTCAGCGCCCATATGACCGGACATTTTTTTGCCCTTGAATACACGACCAGGAGTCTGGCACTGGCCGATAGAGCCCGGGACGCGGTGGGAGACGGAGTTACCGTGGGTGTTATCCTGACCACGGAAATTCCAGCGCTTGATCGTACCCTGGAAGCCTTTACCTTTGGACTGACCGGTTACATCAACCAGTTGACCTGCAGCGAAGATTTCAGCGTTGATCAGATCGCCAGCCTGGTAGTCGCCTTCTTCAAGACGGAACTCCATGATGGTACGACCGGCAGCTACGTTCGCCTTGGCGAAGTGGCCAGCCTGAGCGGCTGTAACACGCGAAGCACGACGCTCGCCGACAGTGACTTGCACTGCACGATAGCCATCGGTTTCTTCGGTTTTGAACTGAGTGACGCGATTCGGCTCGATCTCAATGACCGTGACCGGAATGGAGACACCTTCTTCGGTGAAAATACGGGTCATACCGCATTTACGACCGACTACACCAATAGTCATGTTGTAAACCTCATGAGTGTACGGGGCTTTCACCCGCTATGGCCGCCCATTTCAGAGCGTTACACGACTAAGACCCAAGTCTTAGCCGAGGCTGATCTGAACTTCCACACCGGCCGCAAGATCGAGCTTCATAAGAGCGTCAACGGTTTTATCCGTTGGCTGGACGATGTCCAGAACGCGCTTGTGAGTACGGATCTCATACTGGTCGCGCGCGTCTTTGTTGACGTGCGGAGAAACCAGAACGGTGAACCGCTCTTTACGAGTCGGCAGTGGAATCGGACCACGCACCTGTGCACCAGTACGTTTCGCGGTTTCCACGATTTCCTGGGTTGATTGGTCGATCAGGCGATGGTCAAAAGCCTTCAACCTGATACGGATTTGCTGGTTTTGCATTGGATTCAGACTCCAGATTGCTGTTCCCACCGAGCGCAATACGCCCGTTAAAAGGAGGCGCAATTCTATAGACGAGCAGACAGGGTGTCAACCCAATAAAAAAGCCCCCGCAAGGCGGGGGCTCTTTCAGGACATCAACGCTTAGGCGATGATTTTGGCTACGACGCCAGCGCCGACGGTACGACCGCCTTCACGGATAGCGAAACGCAGACCGTCTTCCATTGCGATAGGCTTGATCAGGGTAACGGAAACTTTAACGTTATCACCTGGCATAACCATTTCGGTGCCTTCCGGCAGTTCGCAGCTACCAGTTACGTCGGTAGTACGGAAGTAGAACTGTGGACGATAGCCTTTGAAGAACGGAGTGTGACGACCGCCTTCTTCCTTGCTCAGAACGTAGATTTCAGCTTCGAACTGAGTGTGCGGCTTGACGGTGCCTGGCTTGACCAGAACCTGGCCACGCTCAACGTCGTCACGCTTGGTGCCACGCAGCAGAACGCCGCAGTTCTCACCAGCACGACCTTCGTCCAGCAGCTTGCGGAACATCTCGACGCCAGTGCAAGTAGTCTTGGTAGTGTCACGCAGACCTACGATTTCTACTTCTTCCTGGATCTTGATGATGCCACGCTCAACACGACCGGTTACAACAGTACCGCGACCGGAGATGGAGAAAACGTCTTCGATTGGCATCAGGAACGGCTTGTCGATAGCACGAACTGGTTCTGGGATGTAGCTGTCCAGAGTTTCAACCAGTTTCTTGACAGCAGTAGTGCCCATCTCGTTGTCGTCTTGGCCGTTCAGAGCCATCAGAGCCGAACCGATGATGATCGGAGTGTCGTCACCTGGGAAATCGTAGGTGCTGAGCAGGTCACGCACTTCCATTTCAACCAGTTCCAGCAGCTCAGCGTCGTCAACCATGTCAGCCTTGTTCAGGAAGACAACGATGTACGGAACGCCAACCTGACGGGACAGCAGGATGTGCTCGCGAGTCTGAGGCATCGGGCCGTCAGCAGCGGAGCAAACCAAGATAGCGCCGTCCATCTGCGCAGCACCGGTGATCATGTTTTTTACGTAGTCGGCGTGACCTGGGCAGTCAACGTGCGCGTAGTGGCGAACGGCCGAATCGTATTCAACGTGAGCGGTGTTGATGGTGATACCACGAGCCTTCTCTTCCGGGGCGCTGTCGATCTTGTCGAAGTCAACCTTGGCGGAACCGAAAACTTCGGAGCAAACACGAGTCAGAGCTGCGGTCAGCGTGGTTTTACCATGGTCAACGTGACCGATGGTGCCAACGTTGACGTGCGGTTTGTTACGTTCAAATTTTTCTTTAGCCACGACAAATAACTCCTAGCCTAAAGGCGCTGAATCAGCCTTGTTTTTTGGTTACAGTTTCGACGATGTGCGACGGCGCTGTATTGTATTTTTTGAATTCCATAGAGTAGCTTGCGCGACCCTGAGACATGGAGCGAACGTCGGTCGCATAACCGAACATCTCACCCAACGGAACCTCGGCGCGGATAACCTTGCCGGAAACCGTATCTTCCATACCCAGAATCATGCCGCGACGACGGTTAAGGTCGCCCATCACGTCACCCATATAGTCTTCAGGCGTAACAACCTCTACCGCCATGATCGGCTCAAGCAACTCACCACCGCCCTTCTGGGCCAGTTGCTTGGTCGCCATGGAAGCAGCCACCTTAAACGCCATCTCGTTCGAGTCGACGTCGTGGTAAGAACCATCAAACACGGTAGCCTTCAGGCCGATCAGCGGATAGCCGGCAACAACGCCGTTCTTCATCTGCTCTTCGATACCCTTCTGGATAGCCGGGATGTATTCCTTAGGAACAACACCACCCACCACTTCGTTCACGAATTGCAGACCTTCCTGACCTTCGTCAGCAGGCGCAAAACGGATCCAGCAGTGACCGAACTGGCCACGACCGCCGGATTGACGAACGAACTTGCCTTCGATTTCGCAGTTCTTCGTGATGCGCTCACGATAGGAAACCTGAGGCTTGCCGATGTTGGCTTCGACGTTGAACTCACGGCGCATCCGGTCAACCAGGATGTCCAGGTGCAACTCGCCCATGCCAGAGATGATCGTTTGACCAGTCTCTTCATCAGTTTTTACGCGGAAAGACGGGTCTTCCTGAGCAAGTTTGCCCAGTGCGATACCCATTTTTTCCTGGTCATCCTTGGTCTTTGGCTCAACGGCAACCGAAATAACTGGCTCCGGGAAGTCCATGCGAACCAGGATGATTGGCTTGTCAGCGTTGCACAAGGTTTCACCAGTGGTGACGTCCTTCATGCCGATCAGGGCCGCGATGTCGCCAGCGCGTACTTCCTTGATCTCTTCGCGGGCGTTTGCGTGCATCTGCACCATACGACCCACGCGCTCTTTCTTGCCCTTGACCGAGTTGATCACTCCGTCGCCGGATGCCAACACGCCCGAGTAAACGCGGACGAAGGTCAGGGTACCCACGAATGGGTCGGTAGCGATCTTGAACGCCAGAGCCGAGAACGGCTCGTCGTCGTCTGCATGACGCTCCATTTGAATTTCCTCGTTATCAGGGTCGGAACCCTTGATAGCAGGAATATCGATTGGAGCCGGCAGGTAGTCGATCACGGCGTCGAGAACCAGGGGAACGCCCTTGTTCTTGAACGAAGAACCGCAAACAGCCAGAACGATCTCGCCAGCAATGGTGCGCTGACGCAGAGCGGCCTTGATTTCCGCGTTGGTGAGCTCTTCACCTTCGAGGTACTTGTTCATCAGCTCTTCATTGGCTTCGGCCGCAGCCTCGACCATGTTGCTGCGCCACTCGTCAGCCAGCTCCTGAAGCTCTTCAGGGATCGGCTTGCGAACAGGAACCATACCCTTGTCGGAATCATTCCAGTAAACAGCCTCCATGGACATCAGATCGATCTGACCCTGGAAGTTGTCTTCGGAACCGATAGCCAACTGGATTGGCACTGGCGTGTGACCCAGGCGCTGCTTGATCTGAGCGATAACGCGCAGGAAGTTAGCACCGGCACGGTCCATCTTGTTCACGTAAACGATACGTGGAACACCGTACTTGTTGGCTTGACGCCATACGGTTTCGGACTGCGGCTCTACGCCGGAAGTACCACAGAACACCACGACCGCGCCGTCGAGTACACGCAGGGAACGTTCAACTTCAATGGTGAAGTCAACGTGGCCCGGGGTATCGATGACGTTGAAGCGATACTGGTCCTTGTGCTGCTTTTCCGAACCCTGCCAGAAGGCAGTGATGGCAGCAGAAGTAATGGTAATACCACGCTCCTGCTCTTGAACCATCCAGTCCGTGGTCGCGGCGCCGTCATGCACCTCGCCCATCTTGTGACTTTTGCCGGTGTAAAAAAGGACGCGCTCGGTGGTGGTGGTTTTACCAGCATCCACGTGAGCGACGATACCAATGTTACGGTAACGGCCAATCGGTGTAGTACGAGCCATAAAGCCCTCGCAAAATTAGTGACGCTGAAATTAGAAGCGGTAGTGCGAGAAAGCCTTGTTGGCCTCAGCCATACGGTGCACATCTTCACGCTTCTTGACCGCAGCACCTTTACCTTCGGCGGCGTCCAACAGTTCGCCAGCCAAACGCAGAGCCATAGACTTCTCACCGCGCTTGCGCGCGAAGTCTACCAGCCAACGCATTGCCAGAGCATTACGACGGGACGGACGAACTTCGACAGGAACCTGGTAAGTAGCACCGCCTACACGGCGCGACTTTACTTCGACCAGCGGAGCGATGGCGTCGAGAGCTTTCTCGAAGATTTCCAGGGGATCGCTGTTCTTACGCTCTTTAACCTTCTCCAGCGCGCCATAAACGATACGCTCGGCAACGGCTTTCTTGCCGCTTTCCATCACGTGGTTCATGAACTTCGCCAGAATCTGGCTTCCGTATTTTGGATCGTCAAGCACTTCGCGCTTGGCTGCTACGCGTCTTCTTGGCATGGATAAGCCCTCAAACGGTCTTCAGGTTAGCTCGGGACCACCATCCTGAAAAGGATGCGCCCGACCTTACTCTTATCGACTCAGAAAAATAGAAATCTGCAATTTTAATCAGAAACCAAATACTACTTAGGCTTCTTGGTACCGTATTTCGAGCGACCCTGGTTACGGCCTTTAACGCCGGAGGTATCCAGAGAACCACGAACGGTGTGATAACGAACACCTGGCAAGTCTTTTACACGACCGCCACGGATCAGTACCACGCTGTGCTCTTGCAGGTTGTGACCTTCACCACCGATGTACGAGGAAACCTCGAAACCGTTGGTCAGGCGCACACGGCAGACTTTACGCAATGCCGAGTTAGGTTTTTTCGGCGTGGTGGTATACACACGAGTGCACACACCGCGACGCTGCGGGCAGTTCTGCAGCGCAGGCACGTCGGATTTCTCGACGATACGCTTACGCGGCTGACGTACCAGCTGGTTGATAGTTGCCATCTACTAGCTCCACTGTTGTCTTGCGACGCTATTGTCTTACAAGAAAAGCAAATGACAGGGCACAAGCCCCGCCAAATTTAGGGGTACAAGAGTCTAAAGAGGATCCTGTCCCCAGTCAAGACAAAGCCCCGACGTCCACATCAGGCGAACAGCACGAATGCTGTGCGACTGATCCGAGTGCCGAGGCTTTAGTCTCAGTTACCGCTGGAGTTCAACGCTTCAGTCAGAGCGGCTTCTACCTCGCTCGCACTGACACGCATCGGTTTGTCCATTTCACGGCGACGCTTGCGCTCGCTGTGATAAGCCAGACCGGTACCGGCCGGGATCAGACGACCCACGACCACGTTCTCCTTCAGGCCGCGCAGGTAGTCGCGCTTGCCAGTCACAGCTGCTTCGGTCAGTACGCGGGTTGTCTCCTGGAAGGAGGCCGCGGAAATGAACGACTCAGTGGACAGCGATGCCTTGGTGATACCCAGCAGTACGCGTGTGAACTTGGAGACAAACTTGTCTTCCGTGCTCAGACGCTCGTTCTCTACCAGTACGTGAGTCAACTCCATCTGGTCGCCCTTGATGAAGCTGGAATCGCCAGACTCGGCAATCTCAACCTTACGCAGCATCTGACGCAGAATGGTCTCGATGTGCTTGTCGTTGATCTTCACGCCCTGCAGACGGTATACGTCCTGGATCTCGTTGACGATGTACTTGGCCAGCGCACTCACACCCAGCAGACGCAGGATGTCGTGTGGATCGCTCGGACCGTCGGAGATAACTTCGCCGCGGTTCACTTGTTCGCCTTCGAAGACGTTCAGGTGACGCCACTTCGGAATCAGCTCCTCGTACGGATCGCTACCGTCGTTCGGGGTAATGACCAGACGGCGCTTGCCTTTGGTCTCTTTACCGAACGCGATGGTACCGCTGACTTCTGCAAGGATCGAAGCCTCTTTCGGACGACGCGCTTCGAACAGGTCGGCAACACGCGGCAGACCACCGGTGATGTCACGGGTCTTCGAAGTTTCCTGCGGAATACGAGCGATAACATCACCGATCGCGATCTGCGCACCGTCCGCAACACCAACAAGGGCGTTTGCAGGCAGGAAGTACTGGGCAGGTACGTCAGTACCCGGCAGCAACAGATCCTTGCCATCCAGACCTACCATCTTCACGGCCGGACGGATGTCCTTGCCGGCAGCTGGACGGTCTTTGGCATCGAGCACTTCAATGTTGGTCATACCGGTCAATTCGTCGGTCTGACGCTTGATCGTGATGCCTTCTTCCATGCCGACGTAGGTAACAGTACCTTTCATCTCGGTGACGATTGGGTGAGTGTGCGGATCCCACTTGGCAACGATAGAGCCAGCGTCGACCTTGTCGCCCTCCTTCACCGAAATCACTGCACCGTATGGCAGCTTGTAACGCTCACGCTCACGACCGAAGTCATCGGCGATTGCCAGCTCACCGGAGCGGGATACCGCAACCAGGCAACCGTCAACACGTTCAACGTGCTTCAGGTTGTGAAGACGGACAGTACCGCCATTTTTCACCTGAACGCTGTCAGCTGCGGAGGTCCGGCTTGCCGCACCACCGATGTGGAACGTACGCATTGTCAGCTGGGTACCCGGCTCACCGATGGACTGTGCAGCGATAACGCCGACAGCTTCACCAATGTTGACCTGATGCCCACGAGCCAGGTCGCGACCGTAGCACTTGGCGCAGATGCCGTAGCGGGTTTCACAGCTGATCGGCGATCGAACGATCACTTCGTCGATGCTGTTCAGCTCGATGAACTCGACCCACTTCTCGTCTACCAGCGTACCGGCAGGCACGATCACTTCTTCAGTGCCTGGCTTGAATACGTCACGGGCGATGACTCGACCCAGTACGCGCTCACCCAGAGGCTCGACAACGTCACCGCCTTCAATGTGCGGAGTCATCAGCAAGCCGTGTTCGGTGCCGCAATCGACTTCGGTAACTACCAGATCCTGCGCGACGTCTACCAGACGACGAGTCAGATAACCGGAGTTAGCGGTTTTCAGTGCGGTATCCGCAAGACCCTTACGAGCACCGTGAGTCGAGATGAAGTACTGAAGTACGCTCAAACCTTCACGGAAGTTCGCAGTGATCGGCGTTTCGATGATGGAGCCGTCCGGCTTGGCCATCAGACCACGCATACCGGCCAGCTGACGGATCTGGGCAGCAGAACCACGCGCACCCGAGTCAGCCATCATGTACATCGAGTTGAAGGATTCCTGGTCGACTTCGACACCATGACGGTCGATCACCCGCTCTTTCGAGAGGTTCGACATCATCGCCTTGGATACTTCGTCGTTCGCCTTGGACCAGAGGTCGATCACCTTGTTGTACTTCTCGCCCTGAGTAACCAGGCCCGAGGCGTACTGACTTTCGATCTCTTTAACTTCTTCGGTGGCCGCGTCAATGATGCGAGCCTTCTCGTCCGGGATAACGAAGTCGTTAACGCCGATCGAAACACCCGAGATAGTCGAGTAGGCAAAACCGGTGTACATCAACTGGTCAGCGAAAATGACGGTCTCTTTCAGACCAACCACACGGTAGCACTGGTTGATCAGCTTGGAGATCGCCTTCTTCTTCATCGGCTGGTTGACGACGTCGTAGGACAGGCCGGCCGGAACCACCTGGAACAACAGCGCACGGCCGACAGTGGTGTCGACGATACGGGTGTTCTTGACGCTGCCACCATCACGATCGTTGACCGTTTCGTGGATGCGGACCTTGACCTTGGCGTGCAGCGCTGCTTCGCCGGCGCGGAATACGCGGTCGACTTCCTGCAGGTCTGCAAACACACGGCCTTCGCCCTTGGCGTTGATCGCTTCACGGGTCATGTAGTACAGACCCAGTACAACGTCCTGCGAAGGAACGATGATTGGCTCACCGTTGGCTGGCGACAGGATGTTGTTGGTCGACATCATGAGCGCACGCGCTTCGAGCTGGGCTTCCAGCGTCAAAGGAACGTGAACGGCCATCTGGTCGCCGTCGAAGTCGGCGTTGTACGCAGCACAGACCAGAGGGTGCAGCTGGATAGCCTTACCTTCGATCAGTACCGGTTCAAATGCCTGGATACCCAGACGGTGAAGCGTTGGCGCACGGTTCAGAAGCACTGGGTGTTCGCGAATCACTTCAGCGAGAACGTCCCACACTTCCGGCAGCTCGCGCTCGACCATCTTCTTGGCAGCTTTGATCGTCGTGGCCAGGCCACGCATTTCCAGCTTGCCGAAAATGAACGGCTTGAACAGCTCGAGAGCCATTTTCTTAGGCAGACCGCACTGATGCAGACGCAGGGTCGGGCCAACGGTAATTACCGAACGACCGGAGTAGTCAACGCGCTTACCGAGCAGGTTCTGACGGAAACGACCTTGCTTACCCTTGATCATGTCAGCCAGGGATTTCAGAGGACGCTTGTTGGAACCGGTGATTGCGCGACCGCGACGACCGTTGTCCAGCAGGGCATCGACCGCTTCCTGCAGCATGCGCTTTTCGTTGCGCACGATGATGTCAGGAGCGGACAGATCCAGCAGACGCTTCAAACGGTTGTTACGGTTGATCACTCGACGATACAGGTCGTTGAGGTCGGACGTCGCGAAACGGCCACCGTCCAATGGAACCAGAGGACGCAGATCTGGCGGCAGAACCGGCAGAACGGTCAGCACCATCCACTCAGGGAGGTTGCCGGAACCCTGGAAGGCTTCCATCAGCTTCAGACGCTTGGACAGCTTCTTGATCTTGGTCTCGGAATTGGTTTGCGGAATCTCTTCACGCAGACGGCCAATTTCGTGCTCCAGATCGATAGCGTGCAGGAGTTCACGGACAGCTTCGGCACCCATACGGGCGTCGAAGTCGTCACCGAACTCTTCCAGCGCTTCGAAGTACTGCTCGTCGTTCAGCAGCTGACCCTTTTCGAGGGTGGTCATGCCTGGATCGATAACGACATAGCTCTCGAAGTAGAGAACGCGTTCGATATCACGCAGGGTCATGTCCATCAGCAGGCCGATACGGGACGGCAGGGACTTCAGGAACCAGATGTGAGCGACTGGCGAAGCCAGTTCGATGTGAGCCATGCGCTCGCGACGAACCTTGGCCAGAGCCACTTCCACACCGCATTTTTCGCAGATGACACCGCGGTGCTTCAGGCGCTTGTACTTACCGCACAAGCACTCGTAATCTTTTACCGGGCCAAAGATCTTGGCGCAGAACAGACCGTCACGCTCAGGCTTGAACGTACGGTAGTTGATGGTTTCCGGTTTTTTAACTTCACCGAACGACCACGAGCGGATCATCTCAGGCGACGCGAGGCCGATGCGGATAGCATCGAACTCTTCGACTTGACCCTGGTTTTTCAGCAAATTCAGTAGGTCTTTCAAGGCCTTTCCTCCTGGCGGAGCAGGGAGCAGGGATTTACGCCCTGCTCCCGATTCACGTCACGTGTTATTCGGTTTCCAGATCGATATCGATACCGAGCGAACGGATTTCTTTGATCAACACGTTGAAAGACTCGGGCATGCCCGGCTCCATACGGTGATCGCCGTCCACGATGTTTTTGTACATCTTGGTACGACCGTTCACATCGTCCGACTTGACTGTGAGCATTTCCTGCAGAGTGTACGCCGCGCCGTATGCTTCCAGCGCCCACACTTCCATCTCCCCGAAACGCTGACCACCGAACTGTGCCTTACCACCCAGCGGCTGCTGGGTAACCAGGCTGTAAGAACCAGTGGAACGCGCGTGCATCTTGTCGTCCACCAAGTGGTTCAGCTTCAGCATGTACATGTAGCCAACTGTTACAGGACGCTCAAACTTGTTGCCTGTGCGACCGTCGAACAGTTGCATCTGGCCGCTCTCTGGCATGTCAGCCAGCTTGAGCATTGCCTTGATTTCGCTTTCCTTGGCGCCGTCGAACACCGGAGTGGCCATCGGAACGCCGTTACGCAGGTTCTTCGCCAGATCCAGAACTTCCTGGTCGGTGAATTCGTCCAAGTTTTCCTGCCGGCCACCGATCTCGTTGTAGATCTCGGTGAGGAACTTGCGCAGCTCAACCACTTTACGCTGCTCTTCGAGCATGCGGTTGATCTTCTCGCCCAGGCCCTTGGCCGCGAGGCCCAAGTGGGTTTCAAGGATCTGACCGACGTTCATACGCGAAGGTACGCCCAACGGGTTGAGTACGATATCCACCGGCGTACCGTTGGCATCGTGCGGCATGTCTTCAACCGGCATGATCACAGAGACCACACCCTTGTTACCGTGACGACCGGCCATCTTGTCGCCCGGCTGGATGCGACGACGGATTGCCAGGTAGACCTTGACGATCTTCAGTACGCCAGGTGCCAGGTCATCGCCCTGTTGCAGCTTGCGCTTCTTGTCTTCGAACTTGTCGTCCAGCAGACGGCGACGATCGACGATGTAGGCCTGAGCTTTTTCGAGCTGCTCGTTCAGAGCATCTTCAGCCATGCGCAGCTTGAACCACTGACCATGCTCAAGACCGTCGAGGACTTCGTCGGTGATTTCCTGACCTTTCTTCAGGCCAGCACCGCCTTCTGCAACACGACCGACCAAGGCAGAGCGCAGACGCTCGAATGTAGCGCCTTCAACGATGCGGAACTCTTCGTTCAGATCCTTGCGGATCTCGTCGAGTTGCGACTTCTCGATGGACAGTGCACGTGCATCACGCTCGACACCATCACGGGTGAAGACCTGAACGTCGATGACAGTACCTTTGGTACCGGTCGGTACGCGCAGGGAAGTGTCTTTAACGTCGCTGGCTTTCTCACCGAAGATCGCACGCAGCAGCTTTTCTTCCGGAGTCAGCTGGGTCTCGCCTTTCGGAGTGACCTTGCCGACCAGGATGTCGCCGGCGCCGACTTCGGCACCTACGTAAACGATACCGGCTTCGTCCAGCTTGTTCAGCGCCGCTTCACCCACGTTCGGGATGTCGGCAGTGATTTCCTCTGGGCCAAGCTTGGTGTCACGGGCCACACAGGTCAGTTCCTGAATGTGGATCGTGGTGAAGCGATCTTCCTGAACCACACGCTCGGACAGGCAGATGGAGTCTTCGAAGTTGAAACCGTTCCAGGCCATGAACGCGATGCGCATGTTCTGACCCAGTGCCAGCTCACCCATGTCGGTGGACGGACCATCGGCCATGATGTCGCTGCGCTGAACGCGATCACCCTTGCTCACCAGCGGACGCTGGTTGATGCAGGTGTTCTGGTTGGAACGGGTGTATTTGGTCAGGTTGTAGATATCTACACCGGCCTCACCTGTTTCAACTTCGTCGTCAGCAACACGAACCACGATACGGCTGGCGTCAACCGAGTCGATCACACCGCCACGACGAGCCACGACGCAAACGCCGGAGTCACGCGCAACGTTGCGCTCCATGCCGGTACCGACCAGCGGCTTGTCAGCACGCAGTGTAGGTACAGCCTGACGCTGCATGTTGGAACCCATCAACGCACGGTTGGCGTCGTCGTGCTCAAGGAATGGGATCAGGGACGCTGCTACCGATACAACCTGCTTGGGCGAAACGTCCATCAGGGTAACGTCGGCAGGTGCCTTGACCGTAAATTCGTTGAGGTGACGTACCGCAACCAGCTCGTCGATCAGCTCTTGCTTGTCGTTCATTGCGGCCGAAGCCTGTGCAATGACGTGATCCGCTTCTTCGATTGCCGACAGGAAAACGATCTCGTCGGTAACCAGACCTTCTTTAACAACGCGGTACGGGCTCTCGAGGAAACCGTACTGGTTGGTGCGAGCGTAGGCTGCCAACGAGTTGATCAGACCAATGTTCGGACCTTCCGGCGTTTCAATCGGGCACACGCGGCCGTAGTGAGTCGGGTGAACGTCTCGAACTTCAAAGCCGGCGCGCTCACGAGTCAAACCGCCAGGGCCGAGTGCAGAGACACGACGCTTGTGGGTGATCTCGGACAGCGGGTTGTTCTGGTCCATGAACTGGGAAAGCTGGCTGGAACCGAAGAACTCTTTCACCGCTGCAGCGACTGGCTTGGCGTTGATCAGGTCCTGAGGCATCAGGCCTTCGCTCTCTGCCATCGACAGACGCTCTTTGACCGCGCGCTCTACACGCACCAGACCTACACGGAACTGGTTTTCGGCCATTTCACCAACGCAACGAACGCGACGGTTACCGAGGTGGTCGATGTCATCGACGATGCCTTTGCCGTTACGGATGTCAACGAGGGTCTTCAAGACCGCTACGATGTCTTCCTTGCACAGCACGCCCGAACCTTCGATCTCGGTGCGACCGATACGACGGTTGAACTTCATCCGGCCTACAGCCGACAGGTCGTAGCGCTCCGGGCTGAAGAACAGGTTGTTGAACAGAGTCTCGGCAGCATCCTTGGTTGGTGGCTCGCCAGGACGCATCATCCGATAGATCTCGACCAGCGCTTCCAGTTGGTTGCTGGTGGAATCGATCTTCAATGTATCGGAGACGAACGGACCGCAGTCGATGTCGTTGGTGTACAACGTTTCGATGCGAACAACCTGAGCCTTGGCGATCTTGGCCAGGATTTCAGTGTTCAGCTCGGTGTTGCACTCGGCGATGATTTCACCGGTAGCCGGATGCACGATGACCTTGGCTGTGGTGCGGCCCAGGACGTAGTCCAGCGGCACTTCGAGCTCTTTGATCCCGGCCTTTTCCAGCTGGTTGATGTGACGAGCAGTAATACGGCGACCTTGCTCGACAATGACCTTGCCTTTGTCGTCCAGGATATCCAGGACAGCAATCTCACCACGCAGGCGCTGAGGCACCAGCTCCAGGCTCAGGTTTTCACCGCGAACATGGAATACGTTGGTGGTATAGAAAGCATCGAGCACTTGCTCGGTGGTGTAACCCAGTGCGCGCAGCAGTACGGACGCAGGCAGCTTGCGACGACGGTCGATACGGACGAATACGCAGTCTTTCGGATCGAACTCGAAGTCCAGCCACGAACCGCGGTAAGGAATGATACGAGCGGAGTACAGCAGCTTACCGGAGCTGTGCGTCTTGCCACGGTCGTGGTCGAAGAATACACCAGGCGAACGGTGCAGCTGAGACACGATAACGCGCTCGGTACCGTTGATTACGAAGGTACCGTTTTCAGTCATCAGGGGGATTTCACCCATGTAGACTTCTTGCTCTTTGATGTCCTTGATCGCTTTGTTCGACGACTCTTTGTCGAAGATGATCAGACGAACCTTGACTCGCAGAGGTACAGCGTAAGTCACACCGCGCAGCACGCATTCCTTGACATCAAATGCCGGTTCGCCCAAGCGATAACCTACATACTCCAGCGCAGCATTGCCGGAGTAGCTGATGATCGGGAAAACGGATTTGAAGGCTGCATGCAGACCGACGTCGCGGAACTGATCTTTGGTCGCTCCCGCCTGCAGGAATTCGCGATACGAATCCAGCTGGATGGCCAAGAGATACGGCACATCCATTACGTCCGGCAACTTGCTAAAGTCCTTGCGGATACGTTTTTTCTCAGTATATGAGTAAGCCATCAGCGTTCCCCAGCTTGGTCACCTGCTTGTTTGGCTCCCTCCCGACGGAAGCAGCCAGAAAATCGTGCAAACCCCTTGGTTTGCGCCACCGTCATCGGTGGATCCTGCACGTTAAAGACATTGACCGCGCCAATCGTCTATAACGGAAAAAGGCCGGTGGCAAAAGCCACCAGCCATCAGCCTTTCGCTAGATGCGTGGGCTGGACACTCAAATCGATGCTTATTTCAGCTCGACTTTAGCGCCTGCTTCTTCCAGAGTAGCTTTGGCTTTGTCAGCTGCGTCTTTGGCAACAGCTTCCAGGACCATTGCTGGGGCGCCGTCAACGACTGCCTTGGCTTCTTTCAGGCCCAGACCGGTCAGTTCACGAACTGCCTTGATGACGTTAACTTTCTTCTCGCCAGCTTCCAGCAGCATGACGTTGAATTCAGTTTGCTCTTCAACAACAGCAGCAGCAACAGCTGGACCAGCCGAAGCAGCGGCAGCAGTAACGCCGAATTTTTCTTCGAAAGCTTTGATCAGCTCAACAACTTCCATTACGGACATGTTGCCAACGGCTTCGAGGATATCGTTTTGAGAGATAGACATGACTCTAATTCCTGATTTGGGGACGGCCTACGCGACCATCGAAAAAAACAAAAAACGCGAGAAGCGGCGAACCCTTAGGCTGCAGCTGCTTCTTTCTGGTCGCGAACAGCCGCCAGAGTACGAGCCAACTTGCTGGTAGCGCCTTGAATCACGCTCATCAGCTGAGAAATTGCTTCGTCACGGGTCGGCAGGGTTGCCAGTACATCGATCTGATTAGCTGCGAGGAACTTGCCCTCGAACGCAGCTGCCTTGATCTCGAACTTGTCCTGACCTTTTGCGAATTCCTTGAACAGACGAGCAGCAGCGCCCGGATGTTCGTTGGAGAATGCGATCAAGGTCGGGCCTGTGAACACGTCGTTGAGGACACTGAAATCAGTGTCGGCAACAGCGCGCTTGAGCAGGGTGTTACGTACAACACGTACGTAAACGCCAGCTTCACGAGCCTCTTTACGGAGTCCGGTCATAGCGCTAACTGTCACGCCGCGGGCATCAGCCACGACTGCGGACAGACCAGCTTTGGCAGCCTCGTTGACTTCAGCGACGATGGCCTTCTTGTCTTCGAGTTTAATTGCCACGGGTTTAACTCCTGCTTGTTACCGTTTCACCTGGCCGAAGCCTGATGTCGTTTTGGTGTCTGATTCGGTAAGGAACCGGGAGCACCATCTGCGTAGGCTTGAGTTTTAAGACTTGCGCCGCCTACGGTCTTGGATAGCCCCCGCCAGGCAGGGACCCCAATTTTTTTGGCGGCACGTCAGACGTGCCGCCTTTGTCTTACGCGTCCAGCGAGCCCTGATCGATCACCAGGCCTGGGCCCATAGTGGTGCTCAGAGTAACGCGCTTGACGTAGATACCTTTCGAGGAAGCAGGCTTGATACGCTTCAGATCAGCGATCAGTGCTTCAACGTTTTCCTTCAGCTTGACGGCGTCGAAGCCGACCTTGCCAACGGAAGTGTGGATGATGCCGTTCTTGTCGGTGCGATAACGAACCTGACCAGCCTTGGCATTCTTGACGGCGTTAGCAACGTCAGGAGTAACAGTGCCGACTTTCGGGTTAGGCATCAGACCGCGAGGACCCAGAACCTGACCCAACTGACCCACAACACGCATTGCGTCCGGGGAAGCAATAACCACGTCGTAGTTCAGGTCGCCAGCTTTCATTTCGGCAGCCAGGTCGTCCATACCAACGCGATCAGCGCCGGCAGCCAGAGCGGCTTCAGCAGCAGGACCCTGGGTGAAAACTGCAACGCGTACAGTTTTGCCAGTGCCGTGCGGCAGAACGGTAGCGCTACGAACTACCTGGTCGGATTTACGAGGGTCAACGCCCAGGTTTACAGCGATGTCAACGGACTCGCTGAACTTGACAGTCGACAGCTCGGTCAGCAGAGCAGCTGCGTCTACAAAGTTGTAGGCCTTGCCAGCTTCGATCTTGCCAGCGATTGCCTTTTGACGCTTGGTCAGCTTAGCCATTACACACCCTCCACGTTAAGGCCCATGCTACGAGCGGAACCGGCGATGGTACGCACGGCCGCATCCATGTCAGCAGCAGTCAGATCCGCATTTTTTGCTTTTGCGATTTCTTCCAGCTGAGCACGGGTCACGGTGCCAACTTTAACGGTGTTCGGGCGAGCCGAGCCGCTGGTCAGACCTGCAGCTTTCTTCAGCAGAACCGACGCAGGGGTACTTTTTGTTTCGAAAGTGAAGCTACGGTCGCTGTATACAGTGATGATCACTGGAGTCGGCAGGCCTGGCTCAATACCCTGGGTACGGGCGTTGAACGCTTTGCAGAATTCCATGATATTCACACCGTGCTGACCCAGAGCCGGGCCTACTGGCGGGCTTGGGTTAGCCTGAGCGGCTTTCACTTGCAGCTTGATGTATGCACTAATCTTCTTGGCCATGAGGCACTCCAATTACGGGTACAAGCGCCAATAAAGGCTCCCCGGTTGCTTACGCGTATATCCCAGTGACGAAAAAACCCCACAGCCTTAGGCTGCGGGGTATGGGATTCCAGCTCAGTTATGCCTTTTCGACCTGACTGAACTCCAACTCTACCGGAGTAGAGCGTCCGAAAATGAGCACCGCCACCTGGATACGGCTCTTTTCGTAGTTGACTTCTTCGACCGTGCCATTGAAATCGGCAAACGGACCGTCGGTGACGCGAACAACCTCGCCTGGCTCGAACAGAGTCTTCGGCTTCGGCTTGTCGCTACCGTCGGCGACACGACGCAGAATCGCTTCTGCCTCTTTGTCGGTGATAGGTGCAGGCTTATCAGCGGTACCGCCGATGAAGCCCATGACACGTGGGGTATCCTTGACCAAGTGCCAAGTACCCTCATTCATGTCCATCTGAACCAGCACGTAACCAGGGAAGAACTTGCGTTCGCTTTTGCGTTTCTGGCCATTACGCATTTCAACCACTTCTTCAGTGGGAACCAGAATTTCGCCGAAGCCATCTTCCATGCCTGCGAGCTTCACACGCTCGACCAACGAGCGCATGACATGCTTCTCGTAACCCGAGTAAGCATGCACTACGTACCAACGCTTAGCCACGGGACACCCTTAGCCAACAATCAAGGAAACAAGCCAGCCGAGCAGGGAATCAAGCCCCCACAACAGCAACGCCATAACCAGAACAACAGCCACAACAATCAGCGTGGTCTGCGTGGTTTCTTGGCGAGTAGGCCAAACGACTTTACGGATCTCGGCACGTGCCTCCTTCGCCAGAACGAAGAAGGACTTGCCCTTGCCAGTCTGCAGAGCGACAAACGCAGCTGCAGCAGCGATAACAAGGAGAGCGAGAACACGGTACAGGATCGGCTCAGCAGAATAGTACTGATTGCCGACGACACCCACGACGACCAAAACGACTACGAGGAGCCACTTCAGCATATCGAAGCGAGAGTCTGATGCTTCAGCCTTGGGATTCATCTACGGAGATCCTGTGAAAAGAAAGCCAGATTACATCTAGGGAATCTGGCAGGTCAGGAGGGAATCGAACCCCCAACCTACGGTTTTGGAGACCGTCGCTCTGCCAATTGAGCTACTGACCTAAAAGCAAAATCAGGCCGACCATTATGCGGACCTGACAACAGTATTTCAACACCTTATTCAAATCCCACCAACCAATGGCGCAGACCTGAACAGCTCCAGGCAAACCGCGCATTGCGCGTCTACCTAAAACAAAGGCAGATATTTTCATATCTGCCTTTAGCAATGGAGCTCTTGAGCGGATTCGAACCGCTGACCTCACCCTTACCAAGGGTGTGCTCTACCAACTGAGCTACAAGAGCAATACAATCTGCATAAGCTGCAAACATGGAGCGGGTAGCGGGAATCGAACCCGCATCATCAGCTTGGAAGGCTGAGGTTCTACCACTAAACTATACCCGCGCAATTTGCAGCTCGCGCTAAATCTGGTGGAGGGGGAAGGATTCGAACCTTCGAAGTCGTAGACGTCAGATTTACAGTCTGATCCCTTTGGCCGCTCGGGAACCCCTCCTGAGCAGGGCAGCATTCTCAACTCATGCCACCCTTCTGTCAACCTTTTTCTCAGTAAAAACCTGAGGTTACATGCGTTGACCATTTCCACTTCGTTCGCGAGACTTACACCTCACTGCGAAGCGGGCGCCATTCTATGCAAACTATTCTGCAGTTGCAATGCCTTCACATGACATTATTTTGTTTTTTAACTGAGGGAAGTCCTGAGCCAGCTGGTTAATGACTCCAGACTCGACAAGACGTCGACTTTCAGGCGCGATTTTCAGCCAGTAACCCGCACCGGCGCCGGGCTGCAGAGCCTGGAACTGCGACTGGATATCCAGGCTATTGAGCCGCTGCTCCACCGCGCGAGCGTCTTCCTGGCGTGAGAAACCGCCCAGGTAAAGGCAGTTCGAATCGGCATCTCGGGGCAGATGCGCAGGATCAGACTCACTCAGCAAGCGTATGTCCTGCTGCGCAGCGCGATGCAATGCCAGCGGAAGCACTTCCTTCGCCCGCAGAGGCGCCTCTTGTTGATGCCAGATGTAGTAGAAGCCATTCAACATCAACAGAAGAAGAAACAACCAACGCATAGAAACCTCAGGGCAGCGGGCAAGCCAAGGCCAGACCGACAAAAACCAGATCAGGAACAATACGAGCGCCCGGGATAACATCGGCGATAAGACTCGCATCACCGCCCGTGATGAATACGGCAAAATCCTCGCCCCAATATTCTCGCGCAATTTCCAGCTGCGTCATCGCAAAACCACGAATCATCAGAGAGCAGCCACGCTCTACCGCCTCAGCAGTAGAACGACCGGGAACGAGATCCGTAAGAGCTCGCTGCGCTGTTGCATCGTCATACCTTATACGACGTGTGTGGGTGCGCAGCTGATCACGCATCAGAGGCATGCCCGGGCATATGAAACCGCCCAGGTGCTTGCCATCAGAAGCCACGAAGTCAGAAGTGACAGCAGTACCGAGATCGATGACCAGACAAGCCTTTCGAACGCCATGGTAGGCACCGACAAAGGCCAGCCAGCGATCAAGCCCAAGTCGCTCGAATTCCTCATAGCCGTTCACGACGCCTGCCAGCTCACGCGCTGGCAAAGCGCAGACCGGACTGACAGCGAATTCACTGGCAAGTATCGACACCAGCGCCTCCGTCTCTACAGCGTTGCGCACACTCACCAGACGACAATGACTCAACGCTAGGCCCGGCAGCTTCTGTAGATTGCCCAGCAAGGCACTGTCCGAATCGACGACACCACCCGCCAGTACCGCAGCATCGCCTCGCGAGGTTACACGCCACTTGATGAAGCTGTTGCCACAGTCAAGTTCAAGAATCATCGCGCAACCTCAGGCTGAGCTCACCACCGCTAAAGCTTTTTTCCACGCCATCCACTTCCAAACGCAATGCGCCGAGCGCATCGATACCCAAGACAATACCGTTTACAGGCTCGACACCCGAGAGCAACGTGACGGCCGAGCCCTGCCACAAGTGACCACACTCCCACTCATCACGAAATGCCTCGAATCCCTTTTGACGATGCTCAACCAGATACGACTCAATCTTTTGACTCATGCGAACAGCCAGCTCATTGCGATCCACAAGGGCACCGGTCTCGAGACGGATAGACGTCCAGGACTGATCAACCTCGGCGCAAAGCTGCATATTTACGTTGACCCCCACGCCTATGATCACGTGACAGACGTCAGCAGGGTCTCCGATCAACTCAAGCAGTATTCCGGCGATCTTCTTTCTACCTACGAGGACATCGTTGGGCCATTTAAGGCCTGCACGCTCAACGCCCATATCGCGAAGCACAGTCATGACGGCAAGACCTATGAGTAGGCTCAACCCCTCCAACTGGCGCATACCGCCGTCGATACGCAGCGCAAGGCTGTAGTACATGTTGGCCGCAAAAGGGCTTACCCACTTACGACCACGACGCCCCCTGCCTGAGCTTTGTCGCTCAGCCAGAACGAGAGCAGGCATGCTGCAATCACGAGAGATAAGCCGTGCAGCTTCGGCATTGGTTGAGTCAACAGAGTCGAGCGTATGAAAAGTCCAGCCATCGGGAAGGCCTAGACGCGACAACGCGTCGCCATCCAGCAAAGACACAGGCGTGGATAGCTTATAACCACGCCCACGTACCTTATGAATTTCGATACCCAGATCCGTCTCGAGCAGTTGAAGCTGTTTCCAGACCGCGCTTCGGCTGATTCCGAGGGCATCTCCCAAGACCTGTCCTGAATGAAAGGCCCCATCAGCAATAAGCTTCAACAACGTCAACATGTAAGGATCGCCTTGCAATAAGGCACGCATGATAGCCACGCGGAAGCACGCTGCATAGAAACGAACGCTGGATTTTTGAAACGCAGAAAAGACAAAACCCCTCACCGCGTGAGCGATGAGGGGTTCTGGAATTGAATCTTGACGATGACCTACTCTCACATGGGGAAACCCCACACTACCATCGGCGATGCATCGTTTCACTGCTGAGTTCGGGATGTGATCAGGTGGTTCCAATGCTCTATGGTCGTCAAGAAATTCGGGTACCGAAGCGTGCCGTGCGGCGCGATTCAGCAAATTGGGTATGTGATATCGGTATCGTTCGTGACGCAAACTTTCGGTTCGTGTCGTCTTCACAGTCACCGCAATCTGTGCTCGTTCGAGTCGCAGATTGCTTGGGTGTTATATGGTCAAGCCTCACGGGCAATTAGTATTGGTTAGCTCAACGCCTCACAGCGCTTACACACCCAACCTATCAACGTCGTAGTCTTCGACGGCCCTTCAGGGAACTCAAGGTTCCAGTGAGATCTCATCTTGAGGCAAGTTTCCCGCTTAGATGCTTTCAGCGGTTATCTTTTCCGAACATAGCTACCCGGCAATGCCACTGGCGTGACAACCGGAACACCAGAGGTTCGTCCACTCCGGTCCTCTCGTACTAGGAGCAGCCCCTCTCAAATCTCAAACGTCCACGGCAGATAGGGACCGAACTGTCTCACGACGTTCTAAACCCAGCTCGCGTACCACTTTAAATGGCGAACAGCCATACCCTTGGGACCGGCTTCAGCCCCAGGATGTGATGAGCCGACATCGAGGTGCCAAACACCGCCGTCGATATGAACTCTTGGGCGGTATCAGCCTGTTATCCCCGGAGTACCTTTTATCCGTTGAGCGATGGCCCTTCCATACAGAACCACCGGATCACTAAGACCTACTTTCGTACCTGCTCGACGTGTCTGTCTCGCAGTCAAGCGCGCTTTTGCCTTTATACTCTACGACCGATTTCCGACCGGTCTGAGCGCACCTTCGTACTCCTCCGTTACTCTTTAGGAGGAGACCGCCCCAGTCAAACTACCCACCATACACTGTCCTCGATCCGGATAACGGACCTGAGTTAGAACCTCAAAGTTGCCAGGGTGGTATTTCAAGGTTGGCTCCACGCAGACTGGCGTCCACGCTTCAAAGCCTCCCACCTATCCTACACAAGCAAATTCAAAGTCCAGTGCAAAGCTATAGTAAAGGTTCACGGGGTCTTTCCGTCTAGCCGCGGATACACTGCATCTTCACAGCGATTTCAATTTCACTGAGTCTCGGGTGGAGACAGCGCCGCCATCGTTACGCCATTCGTGCAGGTCGGAACTTACCCGACAAGGAATTTCGCTACCTTAGGACCGTTATAGTTACGGCCGCCGTTTACCGGGGCTTCGATCAAGAGCTTCGCTTGCGCTAACCCCATCAATTAACCTTCCGGCACCGGGCAGGCGTCACACCCTATACGTCCACTTTCGTGTTTGCAGAGTGCTGTGTTTTTAATAAACAGTCGCAGCGGCCTGGTATCTTCGACCGGCGTGGGCTTACGCAGTAAATGCTTCACCCTCACCGGCGCACCTTCTCCCGAAGTTACGGTGCCATTTTGCCTAGTTCCTTCACCCGAGTTCTCTCAAGCGCCTTGGTATTCTCTACCCAACCACCTGTGTCGGTTTGGGGTACGGTTCCTGGTTACCTGAAGCTTAGAAGCTTTTCTTGGAAGCATGGCATCAACCACTTCGTGTCCTAAAGGACACTCGTCATCAGCTCTCGGCCTTGAGACCCCGGATTTACCTAAGATCTCAGCCTACCACCTTAAACCTGGACAACCAACGCCAGGCTGGCCTAGCCTTCTCCGTCCCTCCATCGCAATAACCAGAAGTACAGGAATATTAACCTGTTTTCCATCGACTACGCTTTTCAGCCTCGCCTTAGGGACCGACTAACCCTGCGTCGATTAACGTTGCGCAGGAAACCTTGGTCTTTCGGCGTGGGTGTTTTTCACACCCATTGTCGTTACTCATGTCAGCATTCGCACTTCTGATACCTCCAGCAAGCTTCTCAACTCACCTTCACAGGCTTACAGAACGCTCCTCTACCGCATCATCAAAAGATGATACCCGTAGCTTCGGTGCATGGTTTGAGCCCCGTTACATCTTCCGCGCAGGCCGACTCGACTAGTGAGCTATTACGCTTTCTTTAAAGGGTGGCTGCTTCTAAGCCAACCTCCTAGCTGTCTAAGCCTTCCCACATCGTTTCCCACTTAACCATGACTTTGGGACCTTAGCTGACGGTCTGGGTTGTTTCCCTTTTCACGACGGACGTTAGCACCCGCCGTGTGTCTCCCATGCTCGGCACTTGTAGGTATTCGGAGTTTGCATCGGTTTGGTAAGTCGGGATGACCCCCTAGCCGAAACAGTGCTCTACCCCCTACAGTGATACATGAGGCGCTACCTAAATAGCTTTCGAGGAGAACCAGCTATCTCCGAGCTTGATTAGCCTTTCACTCCGATCCACAGGTCATCCGCTAACTTTTCAACGGTAGTCGGTTCGGTCCTCCAGTCAGTGTTACCTAACCTTCAACCTGCCCATGGATAGATCGCCCGGTTTCGGGTCTATTCCCAGCGACTAGACGCCCTATTAAGACTCGCTTTCGCTACGCCTCCCCTATTCGGTTAAGCTTGCCACTGAAAATAAGTCGCTGACCCATTATACAAAAGGTACGCAGTCACCCAACAAAGTGGGCTCCCACTGCTTGTACGCATACGGTTTCAGGATCTATTTCACTCCGCTCTCCGCGGTTCTTTTCGCCTTTCCCTCACGGTACTGGTTCACTATCGGTCAGTCAGTAGTATTTAGCCTTGGAGGATGGTCCCCCCATATTCAGACAAGGTTTCTCGTGCCCCGTCCTACTCGATTTCATTGCAAAGAGACTTTCGCGTACAGGGCTATCACCCACTATGGCCGCACTTTCCAGAGCGTTCCGCTACTCTCAATCCAACTTAAGGGCTGGTCCCCGTTCGCTCGCCACTACTAAGGGAATCTCGGTTGATTTCTTTTCCTCAGGGTACTTAGATGTTTCAGTTCCCCTGGTTCGCTCCATACACCTATGTATTCAGTGTAAGGTAACCATCTTATGATGGCTGGGTTCCCCCATTCAGACATCTCCGGATCACAGTCTGTTTGCCGACTCCCCGAAGCTTTTCGCAGGCTACCACGTCTTTCATCGCCTCTGACTGCCAAGGCATCCACCGTATGCGCTTCTTCACTTGACCATATAACCCCAAGCAATCTGGTTATACTGTGAAGACGACATTCGCCGAAAGTTTGTTCTCACAAACTTTACCTTAGCCTGTTCACCACCAGTGAAAGTGGTCAACAGTCTATTTCTTTCTATCACATACCCAAATTTTTAAAGAACGATCTAATCAAAGACTAGAAATCAACATTTAGCCTTCATCCGAAGGAAATGCTCATTTCTAAGCTTTACAGAAGCAGTAAATGGTGGAGCCAAGCGGGATCGAACCGCTGACCTCCTGCGTGCAAGGCAGGCGCTCTCCCAGCTGAGCTATGGCCCCGTAACCGGGTGTCGTACGCGCTCTGACCAACTTCACCAGGTAACTGGTGGGTCTGGGCAGATTCGAACTGCCGACCTCACCCTTATCAGGGGTGCGCTCTAACCAACTGAGCTACAGACCCAATATAGGGTGTGCAAAGCAAAAGCTGCTTCTAATCGTCTTCTTCAATGAATCAAGCAATTCGTGTGGGTGCTTATGGTGCAGCTGAGTCGTCGATTAAGGAGGTGATCCAGCCGCAGGTTCCCCTACGGCTACCTTGTTACGACTTCACCCCAGTCATGAATCACACCGTGGTAACCGTCCTCCCGAAGGTTAGACTAGCTACTTCTGGTGCAACCCACTCCCATGGTGTGACGGGCGGTGTGTACAAGGCCCGGGAACGTATTCACCGCGACATTCTGATTCGCGATTACTAGCGATTCCGACTTCACGCAGTCGAGTTGCAGACTGCGATCCGGACTACGATCGGTTTTGTGAGATTAGCTCCACCTCGCGGCTTGGCAACCCTCTGTACCGACCATTGTAGCACGTGTGTAGCCCAGGCCGTAAGGGCCATGATGACTTGACGTCATCCCCACCTTCCTCCGGTTTGTCACCGGCAGTCTCCTTAGAGTGCCCACCTTAACGTGCTGGTAACTAAGGACAAGGGTTGCGCTCGTTACGGGACTTAACCCAACATCTCACGACACGAGCTGACGACAGCCATGCAGCACCTGTCTCAATGCTCCCGAAGGCACTCCTCTATCTCTAAAGGATTCATTGGATGTCAAGGCCTGGTAAGGTTCTTCGCGTTGCTTCGAATTAAACCACATGCTCCACCGCTTGTGCGGGCCCCCGTCAATTCATTTGAGTTTTAACCTTGCGGCCGTACTCCCCAGGCGGTCAACTTAATGCGTTAGCTGCGCCACTAAAATCTCAAGGATTCCAACGGCTAGTTGACATCGTTTACGGCGTGGACTACCAGGGTATCTAATCCTGTTTGCTCCCCACGCTTTCGCACCTCAGTGTCAGTATGAGCCCAGGTGGTCGCCTTCGCCACTGGTGTTCCTTCCTATATCTACGCATTTCACCGCTACACAGGAAATTCCACCACCCTCTGCCCTACTCTAGCTTGCCAGTTTTGGATGCAGTTCCCAGGTTGAGCCCGGGGATTTCACATTCAACTTAACAAACCACCTACGCGCGCTTTACGCCCAGTAATTCCGATTAACGCTTGCACCCTCTGTATTACCGCGGCTGCTGGCACAGAGTTAGCCGGTGCTTATTCTGTCGGTAACGTCAAAACAATAACGTATTAGGTTACTGCCCTTCCTCCCAACTTAAAGTGCTTTACAATCCGAAGACCTTCTTCACACACGCGGCATGGCTGGATCAGGCTTTCGCCCATTGTCCAATATTCCCCACTGCTGCCTCCCGTAGGAGTCTGGACCGTGTCTCAGTTCCAGTGTGACTGATCATCCTCTCAGACCAGTTACGGATCGTCGCCTTGGTGAGCCATTACCTCACCAACTAGCTAATCCGACCTAGGCTCATCTGATAGCGCAAGGCCCGAAGGTCCCCTGCTTTCTCCCGTAGGACGTATGCGGTATTAGCGTCCGTTTCCGAGCGTTATCCCCCACTACCAGGCAGATTCCTAGGCATTACTCACCCGTCCGCCGCTCTCAAGAGAAGCAAGCTTCTCTCTACCGCTCGACTTGCATGTGTTAGGCCTGCCGCCAGCGTTCAATCTGAGCCATGATCAAACTCTTCAGTTCAAACATCTAACTGGGTTTTGAGAAAACCCTAAACTTGGCTCAGCAATCGTTGGTTACATCGTTGATTTCTCGCGGAGTAACTTGGGTTGCTGATAATCTGTTGACTTCAGTCTGACACCACAAGCACCCACACGAATTGCTTGATTCAGTTGTTAAAGAGCGGTGGGTTGAGCCTTTCGTCTCAACCGAGGCGCGCATTCTACAGCGTCCTCTGTAACTGTCAAGCGATTATTTTCTGAAGTTTTCCAAGTTTCCTTATCAACTTCAATCACTTGCGCTTCGATCAACTCTGCGTTGCTCGTCAGCGGGAGGCGAATTCTACAGCGTTACAACCGCGTGTCAAACTCTTTTTTCTCACCGCTGTCGATTCAGACAAACTCGACCGACTTCCTCGCTGACCTCATCCGATAAACCCTTGTAACTCATTGAACTACAAGGCTTTTTCGTTTCCGTCTGCGCCGGAAGTGGGGCGAATTATAGACACCTCAACGAGCGCGTCAACCGTTATTTTGAACTTTCTTCAGAAACCAGCGTAACGCGCCCAAAAGCCTTCTTGCCGGCCTGGCAGACATGCGTCGAACCCAGCTTGAAGATAAAGCCGCGATCCACGACCTCTCCATCTATACGCACACCACCGGAAGCCAACAGATCACGAGCAACTGCTGCGTTCTTTACCAGGCCCGCCTTATTAAGGACGGCCGAGATCGGCATGTCTTCAGCAGCCCCTACCGATATCTCCGGCAGATCGTCAGGCAGCTCGCCTTCCTTCATACGGTTACCCGCAGAGCGGTGCGCATTGGCCGCAGCTTCTTCGCCGTGAAAACGCGCGACCAGTTCTTCAGCCAGCTTGATCTTGATGTCACGCGGATTGGCACCCGCCTCGCAATCAGCCTTGAAGCCCTCGATCTCTTCCATGCTGCGGAAGCTCAGCAGCTCGAAGTAGCGCCACATCAAGGAGTCAGGCATCGATACCAGCTTGTTGTACATGATGCCCGGTGCTTCCTGGATACCGACATAGTTACCCAGCGACTTGGACATCTTCTTGACGCCATCCAGCCCTTCGAGCAACGGCATGGTCAGGATGCACTGCGGCTCCTGCCCATAAGCGCGCTGAAGCTCACGTCCCATCAGCAGGTTGAATTTCTGGTCGGTACCGCCCAGCTCGATATCGGCGCGCAGCGCGACCGAGTCGTAGCCCTGAACCAGCGGATAGAGGAATTCGTGAATCGCGATCGGCTGACTGCCTTTATAGCGCTTGTCGAAATCATCACGCTCGAGCATGCGCGCGACCGTGTACTGCGAAGACAGACGAATGAAGTCGGCAGGACTGAGCTTGTCCATCCAGGTGGAGTTGAACGCCACCTCGGTTTTGGCAGGATCGAGAATCTTGAACACCTGAGCCTTATAGGTCTCGGCGTAGTCCAGAACCTGCTCACGGGTCAATGGCGGACGAGTGGCGCTCTTGCCGCTCGGGTCACCGATCATGCCGGTGAAGTCACCTATAAGGAAGATGACCTGATGACCCAGGTCCTGGAACTGGCGCAGCTTGTTAATAAGGACGGTATGACCCAGGTGCAGGTCGGGTGCCGTCGGATCGAAACCGGCCTTGATGCGTAGCGGCTGGCCGCGCTTGAGTTTGGCGACCAGTTCGGCCTCGACCAGGAGTTCATCCGCGCCGCGCTTGATCAGCGCCAGCTGCTCTTCAACCGACTTCATATCAGCCCCCAATTTAAAGGGAACCAACCATACAAGATCAGAGCCCAATTACAAGTTTTTGCCCAGCGCACACCTACGATTCCAGAAGGGATTCGTGGGGAGGGTTGCTTCGGGCAGCTTTTGGTTATATTTTATACAGTTATTTCATCTTCATCATGTCATTCATCTTTTCCATTTCACCTTTTTCAAAGTCAAAATTACCTATGATAGACACACCGCCTAAAGCGCCCCCGCTTTATCCGAAGAGTCACCTGCTCGCTGCAAGCGGCATTGCTGCCCTGCTGAGCCTGGCTCTCCTCGTTTTCCCATCCAGCGAAGTTGAAGCCAAACGAACCAATCTGGCGCTCGATCTGGAAATGCCCACAGATCCGAACGCACAAGACCAAGACGCTCCGCAAGCCGCTCAAGCCACACCTGAAAACTCCGAATCGCCCTTCGCTCAGATCGACAATGGCGATGAACAGACCGCCGAGACCGCCAGCAAGCAGCCCGAGCCAGCCAAACCGGCGCCGGAAGCAGCCAAGAACCCGAATCATCGTGAAGTCGTAGTCGCCAAGGGCGATACCCTGTCCACCCTGTTCGAAAAGGTGGGTCTTCCGGCAACGACCGTCCATGAAGTACTGGCCAGCGACAAGCAGTCCAAGGAGTTCAGCAAGCTGCAGAACGGCCAGATCCTGCAGTTCGAGCTCACGCCGGATGGTCAGCTCAAGCAATTACACACCAAGCTCAGCGAGCTCGAGACCATCAGCCTGTCCAAATCGGCCAGCGGTTTCACGTTCAGCCGCGAAGTCAGCAAGCCCAACGTTCGTAACGCGTACGTCCATGGCGTGATCAACAGCTCGCTCTCGCAATCCGCGCAGCGTGCAGGGCTGACTCACAGTATGACGATGGACATGGCCAACATCTTCGGCTACGACATCGACTTCGCCCAGGACATTCGCAAGGGTGACGAATTCGACGTGGTCTACGAGCAGAAAGTCGTCAACGGCAAGCCCGTCGGCACCGGCAATATCCTGTCCGCCCGCTTTACCAACCGCGGCAAGACCTACACAGCGGTTCGTTACACCAACAAGCAGGGCAACACCAATTACTACACCGCCGATGGCAACAGCATGCGCAAGGCGTTCATCCGTACTCCGGTGGACTTCGCCCGCATCAGTTCGATGTTCTCCATGGGTCGCCAACACCCGATCCTCAACAAGATCCGCGCCCACAAAGGCGTCGATTACGCAGCGCCACGTGGTACACCTATCAAGGCAACCGGCGATGGCAAAGTCCTTCTCGCAGGTCGTCGCGGCGGCTACGGCAATACCGTGATCATCCAGCACGGCGATACCTACCGCACGCTGTACGGCCACATGCAGGGCTTCGCCAAAGGCGTACAAACCGGCTCATCGGTGAAGCAAGGTCAGGTGATCGGCTATATTGGAACAACCGGCTTGTCGACAGGCCCGCATTTGCACTACGAATTCCAGGTCAACGGCGTACATGTCGACCCACTGGGCCAGAAACTTCCGATGGCGGATCCTATCGCCAAGTCCGAAAAGCAGCGGTTCATGCAGCAAAGCCAACCTTTGATGGCGCGCATGGATCAGGAAAAGGCCACCACGCTGGCCTCGAATAAAAGGTAATCCATGGCCTTCTTCTATATAGGTGTGATGTCCGGCAGCAGCCTCGATGGGATTGATATCGCCCTATTGGAGCAAGACGACCGACCAAGACTTCTGGCAACCCACTACATTCCCATGCCGGAAGACCTGCATGCGGAATTGCTGGGTCTCTGCTCCAGTGGCACGGATGAACTGACGCGCGCGGCAATTGCCGAGCAGAAGTGGTGCCATCTGGTTGCCAAGGGTGTTTTGCAACTGCTGGAAGAACAAAACATGGTCGCCGGCCAGATCCGAGCAATCGGCAGCCACGGTCAGACTATCCGCCACGAGCCGGCACGCGGTTTCAGCATCCAGATCGGCAACCCTGCGTTGCTGGCCGAGCTGACCGAAATCACGGTCGTCAGTGACTTCCGCCGTCGTGACATCGCAGCAGGAGGCCAGGGCGCACCCTTGGTCCCGGCCTTCCACGAAGCGTTGTTCGATGACAACAAGGAACACCGCGCAGTACTCAACATCGGCGGGTTCAGCAACCTGAGTCTGATCGAGTCCGATCGCCCGGTGACCGGTTTCGATTGCGGCCCGGGCAATGTCTTGCTCGATGCCTGGATTCAGTCGCAGCGCAATCTGAGCTATGACAAGGATGGCGCCTGGGCCGCCAGCGGACAGGTAGATGCGGCGTTGTTGAAGACGTTGTTGAGCGACCAGTTCTTCCTGACCAAGGGTCCGAAGAGCACTGGCCGCGAAGTGTTCAACCTCGGCTGGCTGCATCATCATCTGTTCCAGTTGCCAACCCTGGCACCGGAAAACGTCCAGGCGACATTGCTTGAACTGACCGCGCTGACCATTACCGAATCTCTGCAGTCGGCTCAGTCGAGCACGATGGAACTGCTGGTCTGCGGCGGCGGCGCTCACAACACTGCGTTGATGAATCGACTGGCCGAGTTGTTACCCGATACACGTGTCAGCAGCACCGCGAAGTTCGGCGTCGATCCTGACTGGGTGGAAGCCATGGCGTTTGCCTGGCTGGCGCATTGCTGTCTGGAAAGCGTACCGGCCAACCGTCCTACGGTGACCGGTGCCAAAGGTCTGCGAGTGCTGGGTGCTATCTACCCGGCCTGATGCCCCGGCTGATCCAAAGCGCCAGAACGAAAAACGCCGCTCAATGAGCGGCGTTTTTGTAACTGCAGCGTACGATCAGATAGAGAACGACGAACCGCAACCACAGGTCGTGGAAGCATTCGGGTTCTTGATCACGAAGCGCGAGCCTTCCAGTCCTTCCTGATAGTCCACCTCGGCACCCGCCAAGTACTGGAAGCTCATCGGATCGACCACCAGACTGACGCCTTCGCGTTCGACGATGGTGTCGTCGTCTGCAACGTCTTCATCAAATGTGAAGCCATACTGGAAGCCGGAACAACCGCCCCCCGTCACGAAGACACGTAGTTTAAGGCGATCATTGCCCTCTTCATCGACCAGGGATTTCACCTTGTGCGCTGCACCTGGGGTGAATTCCAAAGCCGTCGGAGTGAAGGATTCGACACTCATGTCAGATATCTCCCGGCGATAAGCCGTCGTAATGCGTAATGACGGGCATTATCCGCTTGTCCTAGAAAATCGGTCAACTATTTGCAGAGCAGCGGCAAATGGAGCAGCACCCCGCTTGCCGCTTGATCCCGAGTCTTACGGCATCATACCGGCGTGGGACAGGCCCAGCCGTTCGTCCAGACCAAACAGGATGTTCATGTTCTGCACCGCCTGACCCGACGCGCCCTTGACCAGGTTGTCGATGACCGAGAGCACGACGACCAGATCACCGCCCTGCGGACGATGCACGGCGATACGGCAGACGTTTGCACCGCGCACGCTGCGTGTTTCCGGATGGCTGCCTGCAGGCATTACGTCCACGAACGGTTCATCGGCGTAACGCTTCTCGAACAGCGCCTGCAGATCGACCGACGTGTCGGTGACTGTCGCGTAAAGCGTGGAGTGAATACCACGGATCATCGGCACCAGATGCGGGACGAAGGTCAGACCGACGTCACCACCCGCCGCGCGGCGAAGCCCCTGAGTGATTTCGGGCAGATGACGATGACCTTTGACGGCATAGGCCTTGAAGCTTTCGTTGGCTTCCGAGTACAAGGAACCGATGCTCAGACCACGCCCGGCACCACTGACACCCGACTTGCAGTCGGCAATCAAACGCGTGTTATCGGCAATGCCTGCTTCCAGCAACGGCAGGAAACCCAACTGGGTTGCAGTCGGGTAGCAGCCAGGAACCGCAATCAAGCGAGCATTCTTGATTTGCTCACGATTGACTTCCGGCAGGCCGTAGACCGCATCCTGCAACAATTCAGGTGCGCCGTGCGGCTGGCCGTACCACTTCGACCACTCGACAGGGTCCTGCAGGCGGAAATCTGCGGACAGGTCGATCACCTTGGTGCCCGCCGCGAGCAACTCGCCAGCCAGCGCATGGGCAACGCCATGAGGTGTCGCGAAGAACACCACGTCACAGGCACCCAGTGTTTGAACATCCGGAACGCTGAACGCCAGACCGTCGTAATGGCCTCGCAGGTTCGGGTACATGTCGGCGACGGGAAGACCGGCCTCCGAGCGGGAAGTAATCACCACCACTTCAGCCTGCGGATGCTGTGCCAACAGACGCAGCAGCTCGACTCCGGTGTAACCCGTGCCGCCGACGATACCGACCTTGACCATAACCTGCCCTCAACGAAACAACTGGAAAGCGGTCGATAATATGGGCCTATGGCCTCTGCGACAACCGACAACGTGACGTATGGACACTCTAGCCTCTACTATTCGGCCACCGTGAACCTGGGAATAACCAAAAATGCTCTATCTATGGATCAAAGCGCTGCACATCATCTCGATGGTCTGCTGGTTTGCAGGTCTCTTCTACCTGCCACGACTGTTCGTTTATCACTCCATGAGCGAAGACACCATAAGCCGCGACCGCTTCTGCATCATGGAGCGCAAGCTGTACAGAGGTATCATGGGCCCGGCAATGATCGCGACCCTGATCTTCGGCGGCTGGCTCATCAGCTTCAATCCAAGCGGATATTTCAGCCAGGGCTGGATGCACGTCAAGCTTACGCTGGTGGTGTTGCTGATCGGTTACCACCATGTGTGCGGCGCGCAGGTCAAACGTTTCGCCCGGGGCGAGAACGGACGCAGCCATGTGTTCTACCGCTGGTTCAATGAAATCCCGGTCCTGATTCTGCTGGCCATCGTCATTCTGGTAATCGTCAAACCATTCTGATGCACGACTGGATGGTGCTCATTCGGGTCTCATTCAAATAACAGGCGCTCTGCCCTTTTGCAGATGCGCCTGGCTCGCTCTCACTTCAAGACAAGGAAGCCCTGTATGGCCGAAACCCACTTCAAGATCGTTTTTGAAGGACAGGTGCGTGATGGCGTAGAGCCCGAGGTTGCGAAAGCCAATCTGGCGCGTCTGTTCAAGAGCGAAACCGCGGCTGTCGAAAAACTGTTCAACGGTCAGCCTGTTGCACTCAAGCGGGGCTTGCCCCACGACGAGGCCGAGCACTACATAAAGGCGCTGTATGAAGCTGGCGTCGAGGCGCGGATTGAACCGGATCCGGCAATCAGCCTGAGCATCAACGAGAAAGACCTTCCCGCGCCCGCCTCCCCTTATGCGCCACCTCGATCACACGTGGGAACTGCCGAGTTCGCCGAGCACTCAACGCTCAAAATATTCAGCATCAACGGAAGGATCGGTCGTCTGCGTTACCTAGCATGGACGCTGGTGCTGAGCGCTGCCAGCCTGGCGCTGCTGTCCATCGCAATCACGATCATGAGCCAGTCACTGATCGCCGGCGGGCTGCTGATCGCGATCATTGCGATGGTATTCGTGGTCATCAGCTCAATGATGGGCGTTCAGCGGCTGCACGACATCGGCTGGTCAGGCTGGCTTCTGCTGCTCAATCTCGTGCCTTTCGTGGGCAGTGTCTTCCCCTTCGTGATGACTGCCATGCCCGGCACCAAAGGACCCAACCCATACGGGGCACCGCAGCCGCCCAACTCACGCGGCGTCAAGGTTCTGGCCGGGCTGTGGTTGCTGCTGATTCCCGTCATCCTCGTCAGCGGCATTTTCGGCGGGATGAACACACTCAAGGAAGAAATTGAGGTGCAGACCGACGAGTACGAGCAGTCCCTGCCTTATGACGATGAAGCGCAACGCGACAACGCCCAATCCAGCCAGGCCGACACTGAAAATGTGCCTGAAGACGAAAGCGACTCGCAATAAAAGGCTCATGGCCCGGTAGACTGCCGACCGCACTACGCTCAATGGAGAACTGCATGACCCGTTACGCCCTGATCACCGGTGCATCCAGCGGCATAGGCCTGGCCATGGCCGAAGCACTGGCGCGCCGTGGTCGCAGCCTCATTCTGGTCGCTCGCCAGCGAGATCATCTGGAAACCATCGCTCTGGAGCTGACGCAGCGATTTGGCGTGGAAGTGCTGTTTCGCGCCTGCGATCTGGGCGAGCCTCTTCGGCTTTCCGGGTTTCTGCTTGAGCTGGAAGACGGCGCGCATCAGATCGATCTGCTGGTCAACGCAGCGGGTATTGGTAGCAGCGGCCCATTCCTCGCGCAGGACTGGGGCGTCGAACAGGATCTGATCGACCTGAATATTCTGGCGCTGACGCGTCTGTGTCACACCGTCGGCAATCTGATGGCGATTCAGGGTGGCGGCCAGATACTCAATGTCGCGTCGGTGGCTGCATTCCAGCCCGGCCCATGGATGAGTACGTATTACGCGAGCAAGGCTTATGTCCTGCACTTTTCCGAAGGCTTGCGCGAAGAAGTGAAGAAAACCGGGGTCAAGGTATCGGTGCTCTGCCCCGGTCCGACCCGGACGGCTTTTTTCCGTACCGCTCAGCTCAAGGTCAATATCGACAAGATGATGAGCCCCGAAGAAGTTGCGCTGTACACCGTACGGGCCTTGGCGAAGAACCGCGCCGTCATCATACCGGGCTGGCGCAACAGGCTCTGGACGTTCAGCCCGCGACTGGTTTCACGCTGGCTGGCCAGACAGATCAGCGGTTACATCAACAAATCCTGCTGCCCGCGCTGACCCACAAAATGGCTGGGCGAGCCCTGTCTCGCTCAGTACACTCGACAGCGGTGATACCCCGCACGCACCATCAACCGATAAGGAGCATACGGCTGTGGATACTTTGTTCACCAAGATCATCAATCGGGAAATTCCGGCGAAGATCATCTACGAAGATGATCAAGTGCTGGCGTTCCACGATATCGCCCCTCAGGCCCCGGTACACTTTCTGGTCATTCCCAAGAAGCCGATTCGTACGCTGAACGATCTGACCGAAGAAGATAAAGGCCTGGCTGGACACATCCTGTTCACGGCGCAGCGTCTGGCACTTGAGCTGGGCTGCGAAGAAGGATTTCGTGTGGTCATGAACTGTAACGAGCTGGGTGGACAGACCGTTTATCACATTCACATGCACGTGCTGGGTCAACGCCAGATGAACTGGCCGCCGGGCTGAGTCAGCTTTCCAGCCCCATACGTCCTTCCAGCTTCCGGCATCGAGAGGCTGGCAAGGCGGTACCCTGCTCCGCTGATTCGGTTAAACTCCTTCTCAGGATCTATCCGGAGGTGCCCATGGCTACCGAACGTCACTACTCCCCCATTGACCGCTTGCTGCTGCAGGCCGACAGCGCGATGCGCACGTTGCTACCGTCAAGCGGCCACTCCCGTCGGCCGTCACCTGCCGTTGTGCAGACTGATCACAAGATGAGCGATGTCGACTCCCGTCACGTCGCGGGCCTGATGCGCATCAACCATACAGGTGAAGTCTGCGCCCAGGCGCTGTATCAGGGTCAGGCGCTGACCGCCAAGCTGCCCAAGGTGCGCAAGGCCATGGAGCATGCGGCCGAAGAAGAAATCGACCATCTGGTCTGGTGCGAACAACGCATCCATCAGTTGGGCAGTCACACCAGCGTGCTCAACCCATTGTTCTACGGTCTGTCATTCGGAATGGGTGCAGCGGCCGGTATCATCAGCGACAGGGTGAGCCTGGGTTTCGTTGCAGCGACTGAAGATCAGGTCTGCAAGCACCTGAGCGAACATCTGGAACAACTGCCCGTCGAGGACAACAAGTCTCGGGCGATTCTCGAACAGATGCTCAGTGACGAGGAGCATCACGCAGAATCGGCACTGGAAGCGGGCGGTTTTCGCTTTCCGGCACCGGTCAAGTTCGGCATGAGTATCCTGGCCAAAGTCATGACCAAGAGCACTTACCGCATCTGACAAAACCGCATGAACAAAAAAGGCGCCCTCGAGAGGCGCCTTTTTTAGTTACGGCTGCTGGCCGATCCGAGTCTGGACTCAGACCGCTACGTTACGACCGTAGAAGATTTCCAGCATCTCGTGCTTGACCTTCGCGGTCACCTGCTCACGCTGTTCGGTGGACAGGTTGCTGGTCGCATCGCCGAACAGGTAGTTATCCAGTTCGAACTCTTTGAGCAGCATCTTGGTGTGAAACAGGTTTTCCTGATACACGTTCACGTCGGTCATCTGGTAACCGTTGCGGGTGTCTTCGGACAGGTAGTTCTGGATCGAGTTGATCTCGTGGTCGATGAAGTGCTTCTTGCCTTCCACGTCACGGGTAAAGCCACGCACACGATAATCGACCGTCACGATATCCGACTCGAACTTGTGAATCAGATAGTTCAGGGCCTTGAGCGGTGAAATGACGCCACAGGTCGACACATCGATATCCACGCGGAACGTGGCGATGCCGTCTACCGGGTGAATCTCCGGGTAGGTGTGAACTGTGATGTGGCTCTTGTCCAGGTGGGCCAGAATGGTTTCCGGCAATGGACCTGGGGACTCTTCGATCTGGCTTTCGGTAGGCGTCACCGGCTGCTCGGAGATCAGAATGGTCACACTGGCGCCCTGAGGATCGTAATCCTGACGCGCAATGTTCAGGATGTTGGCACCAATGATATCGACAACATCGGTCAGAATCCGCGTCAGGCGTTCTGCGTCATACACACTGTTGATGTATTCGACATAAGCCTGCTGGTCTTGCGGAGTTTCCGCATAGCAGATGTCATAAATGTTGAAGCTCAAGGTCTTGGTCAGGTTATTGAACCCGTGGAGCTTGAGTTTGCTTTTCACCGTTAAAAACTCTCTATATGTGTGCGGCGCCGGCCGCGTGATCAAGCATGCCCGTCAGATGAGTCCGGCTCAGCTGCGTAGGACGGTTAACACCTCTTCGCGTTGGCGATTTTGGTTGTCTGTTCGGGCGCGACAGCAGATAACCAATGCACGCTGCGCCCTGAAAAAGTGGCGCATTATGCAGACGTCCGAAGCCGTCTGCCAGAGTGTGCGCCGTTTTTATGATCGTTGGATGTCTGGAGGTCAGCCCAGTTCGACGATTTCATAATCGTGGGTGATCTTCACACCCGCATTGCCGAGCATGATCGAGGCAGAGCAATACTTTTCTGCGGACAGCTCGATGGCGCGTTTGACCTGGGCTTCTTTAAGCCCGCGACCTTTGACGACAAAGTGCAGATGGATTTTGGTGAAGACTTTCGGATCCTCGTCTGCACGCTCTGCCTCGAGGAAAGCTTCACAGCTCTCGACCGGCTGGCGGGACTTCTTGAGGATGCTCACGACGTCGTAATTGCTGCAACCGCCCAGACCGATCAGCACCATCTCCATAGGACGAACGCCCAGATTGCGACCGCCACTTTCGGGCGGGCCATCCATGACCACTACGTGACCGCTGCCGGACTCACCGAGGAACATGGCTTCACCAGCCCATTGAATGCGTGCCTTCATCGCCAAGACTCCAGTGCTAAAAAAGGGGCGTCAGCTTAGCACAGGGCCACCCCGCTCCCTGATCACATGATGAAAAATGCCTTTCGCAGCCGATGTGTAGGAATATTCGGAGATTGGGCCTGCAGCTCGTCGAAAAGCTGGCGAGAATGCAGGTGCAGCCGATACCTACAGGTATGCCATTTGGCGCAGGTCCTCATTTCGGAATTCACGCATGGCCGCACTCACACTTGCATCTAAAACAAAGAATCTGGAAAAGCTTCTTCCACACGCACAACGCCGTCGCTACGCCGCCAAGAGCAACATCATCAACGCCGGTGACGGCTCTGACTCGCTGTTTCTCATCATCAAGGGATCGGTCACGATCCTGATCGAAGACGACGAAGGCCGCGAGATGATCATCGCCTACCTCAACAGCGGCGACTTTTTCGGCGAGCTGGGTCTTTTCGAACAGGCGGGGCAGACGTCAGTGCGCAGCGCCTGGGTAAGGGCAAAGACTGAGTGCGAAGTGGCCGAGATTGCCTACGACAAGTTTCGTGAACTGACGCAGCAGGAGCCGGATATTCTTTATGCCCTTGGTGGCCAGATGGCGGATCGCCTGCGCAACACCACGCGCAAGGTGGGGGATCTCGCATTTCTGGACGTCACCGGACGTGTGGCTCGTACCCTGCTGGACCTGTGCAAGCAACCCGATGCCATGACCCACCCCGACGGGATGCAGATCAAGATCACCCGTCAGGAGATCGGTCGCATCGTGGGCTGTTCACGGGAAATGGTGGGGCGAGTGCTCAAGGCGCTCGAAGAGCAGAGCCTGATCGATGTCAAAGGCAAGACCATGGTGGTGTACGGCACACGCTGACGTGCGAACGGGTCAGATATCCGCAAGCAACTGCCGATAGGCGCTCAGCAGCCCGGACACATCAGCCTCGGGAAACGCTTCATGCAACGCGATATGGCTTTCGGCCCGGACGTGCGCGTCGAGCTCGCAGATCACGTTGAAGCGATTGACGGCGGCGACCATCTGCACCCTTTCATCGTCCAGCAACAAGGCGGCGTGAGCCAGTACAACAGGTCGCGCGCCGCCCTGGCTCTGACGCCAGCGCTGGGCCGTGCCGACCATCTTGCGACCGTCGAGGTTGACGTTGAAACGACCGTCGCAGAACGCACCCTCCACTTCACCCAGCGAAGCCTCGCCACCCAGCTCATTCAACATGTCGAGAATGGGCTGACACAGACGGCGATACGCTGTCTCGATACGGTCCCGATCAAGGTCAGTCGAAGGCTGTGCATAGACCAGTGCAATGTTCACGGTGGCGGACGACTGCGGCACCGGTTCGCCGCCGGTTTCCCGCAGCAGGATCGGCCATCCGTTATCCGCCAGGGTTTCGCTCGCTTCGACGAAGCCAGGAAGCCGGCTCAAGCGACGCGGCATCACCAGCGCCTGATCATTGGGGCGCCAGAACAGCACCCCATGCTCTGCCTCGCCCGCACACACAGCAGCCAGAACATCCTGCTCGGCCTGCAGTCCTTTTTCGACACAGATGTCGATGATCGAGTCTGACATACGAACGCTC
Source organism: Pseudomonas viridiflava (assembly GCF_900184295.1). Classification (NCBI taxonomy): domain Bacteria; kingdom Pseudomonadati; phylum Pseudomonadota; class Gammaproteobacteria; order Pseudomonadales; family Pseudomonadaceae; genus Pseudomonas; species Pseudomonas viridiflava. The sequence continues at coordinate 654,819 of NZ_LT855380.1, read as the reverse complement.
TGGCTCCTGCTACGTGTGGAACAGTCAGTCGAGTGTCGAGCCGCTTACAGGTGCTCCGCGCTCAGGGAAGAACAGGCGCTGCAGTTCCGTACCTGGATGTTCAGCACGCATGAACGCCTCACCGACCAGAAACGCATACACATCACTGATTTCCATCAATTCGACATCGGCACGATTGAGAATGCCGCTTTCGGTGATGACCAGACGGTCGCGAGGAACACGCGGCAGCAAGTCCAGCGTGGTTTCCAGACTGACATTGAACGTGTGCAGGTTACGGTTGTTGATGCCTACCAGCGGGGTGTCGAGTGTCTTGAGTGCGCGATCCAGCTCGTCGCCGTCATGCACTTCGACCAGCACATCCAGCCCCACGTTTTTGGCGACGGCGGCCAGTTCGGCCATCTGCACGTCGTCCAGCGCCGACACGATGAGCAGAACACAGTCCGCGCACAAGGCACGGGCTTCGACGATCTGATACGGATCGATCATGAAATCCTTGCGGATCACAGGCAGGTTGCACGCCGCCCGGGCATCTCTCAGGTATTGATCCGAACCCTGAAAGAAGTCGATATCGGTCAGCACTGACAGGCAGGTTGCGCCACCGGCCTGGTAGCTTTTGGCGATCTCGGCAGGCAGGAAGTTTTCCCGGATCACGCCTTTGCTGGGCGATGCCTTCTTGATTTCAGCAATGACCGCAGGCTGCTTCTTCCTGGCCTGTTCGATCAACGCCTTGGCAAAGCCACGCGCAGGATCGGCTGCAGCAGCTTGTTGCTCAAGCTCGGCCAGGCTGACGACAGCGCGGCGGGCCGCGATTTCCTCAGCCTTACGGGCAAGAATCTTTTCCAGTACGGTTGGTACGCTCATTCTTCGTTCTCCTGCTTGAACACTGCCGTAAAGGCGCCCAACTCTTCCAGTTTTTCCCGGGCAAGGCCGGTATGAAGCGCGTCATGCGCCAGTGCTACGCCCTCCTTGAGGCTCGTGGCGTGGTCTGCAGCATAAAGTGCAGCCCCTGCATTGAGCACAATCATTTCGGCGGCTTTCTGACCGTTCTCGGTCTTGCGACGACCCAGAGCATCACGGATCAGCTCAAGCGAGGCCGCCGGGCTTTCCACCGCCAGGCCATACAGGCTCTGACTCTTGATGCCCAGGTCTTCAGGCTGCACCCAGTATTCGGTCACTTCGCCATTCTTGAGTTCCGCGACGAACGTCGGTGCGGCCAGGCTGAACTCGTCCAGCCCGTCCTGCGAGTGCACCACCAGCACATGCTTGCTGCCCAGACGCAGCAACACTTCGGCCAGCGGACGGCACAACGCCTGATTGAACACGCCAACCACCTGATGGCGTACGCCGGCCGGATTCGTAAGCGGGCCGAGCATGTTGAACAGGGTGCGCAGGCTCAGGTCACGACGCGGACCCGCCGCGTGCTTCATGGCGCTGTGATGAGACTGGGCGAACATGAAACCGATGCCGACGCTGTCGATGCAACGCGCCACCTGAACCGGCGTCAGGTTCAGGTAAACGCCTGCGGCTTCCAACAGATCGGCACTGCCGCTCTTGCCCGAAACCGCACGGTTGCCATGCTTGGCCACGGTGCAGCCCGCTGCTGCAATCACGAAAGCGGATGCGGTCGAAACGTTGAAGATGTTGGCGCCGTCGCCGCCGGTGCCGACGATATCGACCACGCCTTCCAACGTCTTCAGCTCGACGTGATCGGCCAGCTCACGCATGACCGACACCGCGCCGACGATCTCATCGATGGTTTCGCTTTTCATGCGCATGCCCATCAGGAAAGCACCGACCTGTGCTTCAGTGCACTGGCCGGTCATGATCTCGCGCATGACATCGCGCATCTCGTCCGTGGTCAGATCCAGCTGGTTGACCACGCGGTTCAGCGCGCTTTTGATATTCATGGGGGTATTCATAAAAAGTCCTTAACCCTGACGACTGCCGCCGCGCTGCTTGAGGAAGTTGGCGAACAGCTCATGGCCCTGCTCGGTCAGGATCGACTCGGGGTGAAACTGTACCCCTTCGACGTTCAGTGTCTTGTGACGCAGGCCCATGATCTCGTCAACCGAGCCGTCGTCATGTGCTGTCCATGCAGTCACTTCCAGAGCGTCAGGCAGTGTATCCAGCTTGACCACCAGCGAGTGATAACGCGTGACGACCAGCGGATGGTTCAAGCCTTCGAACACGCCCTGGTCTTCATGGATCACCGGACTGGTCTTGCCGTGCATGACCTGACGCGCACGGACCACGTCACCGCCAAATGCCTGACCAATGGACTGATGCCCAAGGCAGACGCCCAGAATCGGCAGTTTGCCCGCGAAGTGCTTGATCACTTCCAGCGAGACACCGGCTTCATTGGGTGTGCAAGGACCGGGCGAAACGACGATGCGCTCGGGGTTCAGGGCTTCGATCTGCGCGATGGTCAGCTCGTCATTGCGGATGACCTTCACGTCGGCGCCCAGTTCGCCCAGGTACTGCACGACGTTGTAGGTGAAGGAATCATAGTTATCGATCATCAGCAGCATTTTGCTATTAACCTTTTGAATTTACTGACTTCGTTTACGCCTTCAGATCGCGATTCGCTCAAGCATCCGCCTTTTCAGCCACATCGAATGAGGTGACAGTGGCGGGAGAACATGACGAATTGAAGACATACAGGTGCGGGTCCGGCAGGGCCGGCAAGGAAATAGTCAGGCGCGCCAACGCCAGCGGGCGTGAGCCTTGATAACGCGCATCAAGAGTTTGCTGACAATCGTCACGGAAGGGGTCTCATCGGTACGTTTCGGGACATTAGCGTACCGATGAGAGCGGTGCAATATGAATGTATCGGGCGAAGCGCTCGATAACGTCGATGGGCGAGCCTGGGAAAGGCTGCAAGAAGGCCGCGCCTCCGTGTGGAGGCGGGAAAGAGGCAGGTCGTTCAGAACGCGATCTCACGCACGTAGGCCTGGCAGGCCTTGAGCGCAATCAGTCCCTGGTCGCCGTCGTCGGCGATGGCGACAATTCGTTGAGCAGCCGTTGGGTCAAGTTCGGCTCGCGGCCCTCCATGAACCACGCGGCCGGAGTCGGTGGCGGCTGACACTCCAGCACCACCGCTCGGGGTGGCGAGGAGGACTGACAGCCGCAGATCAGCAGTGGCCAGGCGATCACGCAGGCGGACCTGAGAAGTCTGTGCATCACTCAATTCCTTGTGAAGGGTTGTGTCGCTGTTTTGCAGACGGACTTCCAGCGCCCGTCGCCTGGCCTGCTCAGCGGTTTGCCAGTCGCTGACTGCCCTGGACGCCAGTTCGCGCTCCTGCAAACAGGCCATCGCCTGCTCGGAGAGTTGCTGCTCGTAGCGCGTGGCCTGCCATTCCCAGGCAAGCCAGCCACCGAGGCCTGAACCGACCACGACCGCCAACAACACGAAGCGCAGATCCAGACCATTCACGGCAGCACCTCCAGGGCGCGTTGATAGAGCGCCTGTCGATCGGCCAGACCATTGATGCCGCCATTGATACGCCGGGTGATCATCAGGAAATCGCCCTTGTCCGCCAGCGCGTTCAGGTTGGCGCGATCCCAGAACCATGCCGCCGACATCGCGGCATGGTCGGGCCTTTCAAGCAGCTCGGGCTGGCGCAACAGATCCAGACCCAGCGCCTCCCCGCACGCTTCATAGTTGGCCCGCCCCGTGACCTGAATCAGCCCACGACCCCGGTAAAGCTGGCCGTCGCCGTCTGCGTCGGGCGTGTTGCCCAGACGCAGCGCCAACTGACCCGTGTCGTACTTCGCCAGGTAACTGTCGTTGCCCAGTTCACGCACGTACCGCAACTGGCCGGACTCATGACCGATCTGCGCGATGAATGCCGCCACGCGCAGCCGTGTGTCGATGCAGTAGCAAGTCATCGCGATGTTGAGAGCAGGAACGAAAACGCCGGCTTTAAGGCCGGCGTTGGGGAGGATGTTTAGCAATTGTTGCTGGTTGACAGGCATGGGTCCTCCTTGGGCAGACGGGCTCAAACAAACGGCGTTGCTGGCGCAACAGGCCATTCGAACGACACGGGAAAGCCAGGCAGCGCATCGAGTTGGGCAAGCTGCACGCGGTAAAGCCAGTACGCATCACGCTCGGCCTGTAGCGCAGGCAGGGATTTGAGTTGAGCCTCGATGGTGCTTTGCAACGTGCCCAGCGTGTTGTTCAACGCCTCGATTTTCGCAGTAGCCATGGCCGCATAGCGGTCACGCTGAACTCGACCGTCTACGGTGACGACAGGCTCAAGCGGTTCAAGCGGCTCAAGAACCGGGCCAAACTCGCTGAAGATTGCACGATCAAACAGCTTTCTGGCTTGCGGCCTCGGGTCGTTGAAGGAAACGGTGACCGCCTCTTCACCACGCGTATCTTTGGTTTTCTCGAAAACCACCAAAAGAATAATGGCGTTATGGGACTGATCGGCCCAGCGAGGGTTGCGAATGCTCGACATCACCCAGGGCAGCTCATCATCGCTCACACCTGTCGGCGGCGTTGGCACTTCAGGCGGCTTTACGTACACGAACGGCGACGCAGGCGGAACCGGCCATACGAACGACATAGGAAACCCCGGGATGTCTTCGAGGTGGGCGAGGTCTGCCCGGTAAGCCATGTAGGCATCAAGCTCGGCCTGCAGCGCAGGCAGGGATTCAATCTGAGCCTGGGTGGCCGTTCCCGATGCGACAGCGTTCTGCAGGACAGACAGATCGTTGGTCAGTGCATCGATTTTGCGGCTCTCGTCGGCCGAGTAGTTGCCACGCTTCATCATGACGGCGATCCGCACCATCTGCTCGGTGGGCTCGGCAATGACTCCAAACTCACCCGCGACGGCGCGATTGAACAGCGCGACAACTTGCGGATCCTGGTCATTCGCAGAGATGGATATCCCCTCCTCACGACCGGAATCCTTGTTTTCTTCAAAAATCACCCACAGGTTCAGGGTGGTGTGGGCTTGATCCGCCCAGCCAGGGTTGCGGGCGCTGAGTACTGTTTTCATGTGAATACCTTTTAATCATTATTGAGAGCAAAAAAACGCCGGCGTGAACGCCGACGCTGGGGGAAGGATCCAGGGAGGTTGTTTTCCAAGACGCATGCCCCGTTCACTATTGGGCACTTCGGCGCCACTGATGCTTTAAGCAGACACGGCTTCTTCGACTGGCTGCACATACACAAACGGCTTTGCCGGAGCCACAGGCCAATCGACCTTCGCTGGATAACCTTCCAACGTTTCAAGCTGGGAAAGTTGCACGCGATAAAGACGGAACGCATTGAGCTCGGCCTGTATCGCAGGCAAGGAGTTCACTTGCGCTTCAGTCTCCATCTTCAACGCCGTGGCGTCTTGCAGCGTATCCAGCTCAGCAACCAGCTCGTTGATTCTGGCAGTGGCTGTTGCTGAAAAGGCTTCCCGCTGGAGCGTAACCAGCGTTAATACCGTTTGCTCGGTGGGCTCCAGTACCTCGCCAAACTCACCGGCGACAGCACGGTTGAACAGGTCGACGCCGTGAGGCTCGGAATCTTTGGGAGACGCAGCAAAAGGCACCTCACCATAGATATCTTTCATTTCTTCAAATAACACCCACATCTCAATAGAGGTGTGTGCCAGATCGGACCAGCGAGGGTCGCGAGCGCTTAATACTGTGTGCATATAAATACCCTTAGCTGGTTCTTTGAAAGAGAGTGCGTTCGCCGTTGGAGAAAGCGCCATGCGCACGCCATGTGCCGACACCAATGGTTCCTGAGTTATTGGTACTGCCATCACTGCCGTTCGTGGAGCTGTAAATGAGATTGTTGCCCGCTACCAATCCACCCTGATTGACCGCACCCATAGAGTTGATGACGCGCGCGAATGCATAAGAACCCGTCCCGCCCAGCCCTATACCGACAATTTTTGCCATCAAGTTCTGATCATTGATCAGGTCGCCGAAATCCGCTGCATCTACTTGAAGGCGTAAACTTCCCGCACCGTTGTAACCAATACGTATTTTATTGGCGGTCATGTAAGGACCGCCGCCTTGTTCGATAGGCATATAACCCAGCTTGGTCTGAAGCGCACACATCGCCGAATCAGAGGCTCGCCGCATGTAAGGTTGTGTAATATCCCCGGCGGCCAGTCCTACGTAAGTGATGCTGTCAGCTAACGATCTGCTTGCGACGCGCGAATCCACTTCGCTTTTTACGTACACGTCGGCTACGTTGGCTTTACTGGCCGGATTAAAGTTATTGGAATACCAGAGATTGCCCAGATCGGCGGCGTCGACCGTCGCTTTCAAGCCCGTCGAGGACCAGCCTATTTTGACCAGATTGGCTAGCTGGCCTACTCCACCGCCTTGCTGAACGGGCGTATAACTCAGCTTGGTCTGAAGCGCGCACATAGCCAAATCCGACGCTCGACGCATGTAGGGTTGTGTCACGTCACCGCCGGCCAGCCCCACATAAGTGATACTGTCAGCTAACGCCCTGCTTCCCACACGTGTATCGACTTCACTTTTGACGTAGACGTCAGCCACGTTGGCTTTATCGGCCGGGTTAAAGTTTTTGGAGTACCACAGATTGCCCAAGTCGGAGGCATCGACGGTCGCTTTAAGATCTGAACCGGACCACCCTATTTTTATCGAATTACCTTGTTGCCCTACGCCGCCGCCCTGCTGAACAGGGTCAAAACCCAGCCTTGACTGCAGGAAATAAATACCCCCGTCCGACTCACGACGCATATACGGCGAATCAGCCTGGTTGCCTGCCATGCCTACATGAGTAATCGAATCGCGAAGAGGTCGCTGAGTATGCCGAAAGTCTGACTCCGCCTTGGTATAAGCATCCGTAACACCGTACCCGGCAAGCGTCGTAGGATTACCCCCCTCCTCAACCTGCCCATACCGATTGACCTTCACCCGGCTATAACTACCCGCCGCCACGCCACTTCGCCCCAGCGCTCGCTCGAAGACCAAGCCTGTGGTGCCCAAAACCGGAGCCGTTGTGTTGGTCAACTGCCAGACCGTACCGCCGTTCCTCGTACCTGCCTGCACCGGCACAAGGTGACCGGGGGTGCACTCGGTACTTTCATTGGCGTCCTGCGCTCGTGTCCAGGCGTCTGCTGCTGCCAAATAGATCCAGTTCTGCGCCGGGTTGTCCTGGTTCTTGACCAGTACCCGGTCGCCTGCCACCAGCGTGACGTCGTCGATGGTCTGCAAGCCGCTCAAGCCGATCGCCATGGTCGTGGCGCAGCGCACGGACTTTTTGTAGTCCGAAGCGGCGAGACCGAGAATGGCCCTGTGCAGTTGCGTGACATCCGCTTCGCTGGGCACCAGACCGGCCCCCAGAATCACGTTCAGAATCTCCTGCGTCACCGAGTTTCCCCACTGCGCCGGAATCAGCGAGCCGGGGGTGCCGGTCGCCGGGTTTTCATCTACAAACTTGCCGCTGACCAGGCCTACGCCTGGCACACTCTTGGGATAATCCATAGGTTGTTCCTCAGTTGAAATTAACGAATTCGATGCCGTGCGCCGGTGCTGCTCGACGAATCAGGCATTCGATTGCGGTTCCGGGATTGACCCCGAAACGCTCTCCCCAGTAACTGGCGCCAAAGCGCCGACCCAGCCGCTGGCGCCCGCCGGTGTTCAGGGTCCACATGAATTGCGCGTTCCAGGTGCCGAAATGCGCCTGCCCAAAACGAGAACGCCCCATACGGGGCGTTCTGAATTCGGTGACGGAGGCATCGGGATAGCCCTGGCTGACGGCAATCCCGACGTAGAACGCCGCGTTCTGCCCTCCTACGGCTACCAGCCGCTGACGTACCGATAGGCGTCGGTCTTCGAACAGTGGCTTGAGGCCAAGGCAGGGGTCGGGCAGGTTCATGACCCGCTCCCAATCCGGAACCAGTTCGCTGACGGTGGCCGGGTCCATCTCGTTGAGCAGGTCGAAGGCGCGGCCGTCAATGCGAGCGAACTCATGGGACAGGCCGGCGATCAGTTGCTGCACCTCGGGCACGCGCTCCGGGTCCCAGGCAGGTCCGGGCGGTAGCAGGGCTTGCAGTTGTTCGGCGTAATGCTCGGCGGTTCTTATGACGACCATAGAATCCCCCCGAAGGTGAGCAGCTGATTGGCGGCTGCCGTGACATTGGCCGTCGGTGAGATCAACACGTGGTCGGTTTCTCCGGTCGCCCGGCTGATGGCCTCGGCAATGTGCGTCAGCAACAGGGTTTCACCCAAGCCCGCCTCGCGGTTATGCAGGTCCGCCAGTTGCGCCTGCACAGCGGCGCGCACCGCCGTGGTGTCCGGCGTCAGGCTGATGGTGTAGGTCACTGGTTTCTGCACCGGCGCCAGCACGTACAGTTCGGCCGTGACCGGGCGCAGCGGCTCGATGTATGCCGCCACCTGGGCCAGCTGATCCGCATCCGGCGTCGGGGTGGCGTCATCGTCGCGCATGAAAAACACCGCGACGGTGCCCGGCCCCATATAACGACGTACACACCAGGCTCGTGTTACGCCCGGCACGTCCAGCGCCCAGGTGACGTAGTCGTCCTGATTGCCGCCGTGCGGGATGACCCTGTAGGAACGCACGACACGAGCCCGCAGCGACTCGGTGCTTTCCCGGGCGATGCCGCCGGTCAGGCCGTCGGCGATCACGGTAAAGCTGCTGTCGATGCCTTCGACAGGCTGCACGACGGTCATGACCTGACCGGCATCCGCATTGCCCAAGGCTCCCGCGTCCACCGCCTCGACAGTGGTCGTGTTGTTGCCTGCCACTGTGGTAACGCCCTGGGTTACGCGATAGAAACGCCCATCGCTGAACTGCAGGATCGTGTCGACATCCAGCACAGCGCCCGCGGCCGCCACAAAACGCACGGCGCCGGTGGCAGGCTGCGCGGGTTTGCGCGGTTGCCTGAGACGCAGGATGGCCTGGCGCTCCAGGGTTTCTTCATCGGCGGTGTCCGGCAGAATCTGGTCCGCGATCCAGTCCTGATAGCCATACAGCCCATAGGCAGCGCCACTGTGGGCGCGGGACAGCACGCGGGCATCGGACTGACGAAGCGCGTCGCCCGCCAGATCAACCTGTGTGCGGTTGACGAGTGCGGGTAACGTGGGGGTTTCAAACGGCATAAATCACCTGCCACTGTTCTGAAGGGTTGAAGCGCACGACCTGACCGTCCGGGACGACCAGCTCGACGCCCAGGTTCAAGCGATTGCTCTGAACCTGTTCGGTGAAGATATTGATGCGTTGGACGTGACCGTCGTCGATCAGCCAGCTCAACGCTTCGCGGGCATAGAACTCGGCGTCGCGCTGCGTCTGAGCGGTGAGCTTGACCCTGCGCAGCAGCCAGAGCCTGGAACCAATCCGGTCATTGGCAACGGCCGGGTAGGTGTCGCCCCACCAGCCGAAGCGCTCTGCATCGTCGAACGGATCGTCCGCTTCGGCGCGGCGCCAGGTGAACAGGCTGATGATCACCGAGCGCAGCAACGAAGCCTGCAAGGAGCCTTCGATAATCATCAGCCACCTCCAACGGGCGGCCCGCTCTGGTCGGGACCGGAGCGCACGCTGCCGTGCAGATGAGTGATCTGGCTGATGCCGCCGGCAATCTGGTCGCCCTGGGAAACGATCTTTCCGGTCTGGGTGATCTGCGGCGTATCGAAGTTCACCGCCGTCGCCGCCTTGATGTTCAAGGTGTTGGTTTCGATGTCGATGACCTTGCCGCGCTTGAAGTGCACCTTGTCGCCCTCATCGGTGTAGATCGCCACTTCGCCCGACTCCAGTCCCTGAAGGCGATAACGGCGGTCGGCGACGACCAGCAGCAGCCCATGGGAGCGGTCGCCGCCGATGAAGGCAGCGATGCCTTCGGCGCCGGCCAGCGGGTTGCTGGTGAAACCGTAGGGTTCGAAATGCTCCATATCGCCCCTGACCTCCCCTGCCGTCAGACGCATTTGCAGCGCCTGCATTTTGCTGCTGGCCCTTGCGAGCACGACCGTGCCGCGCACCAGCATGCGGTTGAATAGACTCATGCAAGTGTTCCTTCGTCATTGGGTTGCGCGTAGCTGTAGGCGTCCTTGTTGACCGGCACCTTGCTGCGCTTTTCAGGATCACCGGGCTCGGCTTCAAAACCCTCTATCGGCCCCACCACCAGCGTGGTGGTGGTGCCCTTATCGCTGAGCGAATAGGTAATGGCTGAAATCAGCATTTCCTGATCCAGATCGAGGATCGAATCAACGACCCGGACCAGGGTGTTATGGCGCCATAGCGCGCCGTTGGCCTGCCGCCAGCCCTGCACCTTGTAGGTCGTGAGCCGCGTCTTGCCCTGGCGATGACCGCGCTCCCATTTGGCACGGCTCAACGCCAGTGCCGGTGTGATTGGCGACTCCTCATGGATGACCAGCACACGCGCAGGCGTAACGCTGCTGTCAGTGACCGAGGCCGATACCTCGGACGCCGCCTTGCCGAATGTCTTGTCATTGCCCGCCTGCTGGCCAATGACCTGGTACTCGGAAAAGAGTCCGGAAAAATCCAGCGGCGCAACGGCTGACAGTACGTTCCTGCCCAGTTCCAGCGCGTCCACTGCATTGCCCATGCTGCCGGGCCTGGCGAGCACGACATTGCCGTATTCGTCATCGGTGGAAAATATCCGGAACACGGTCAGCAGGCGGTCGATGGACTTGAACACGGTCTCACCGGGCTCGATGGTGTGCTTCGATTTCCTCGAGGTTTCCGGTATCTCGCTGAGCACCTTCACGTTGTAGGACGCGGCCAGCTCCCTGACGATGGTCAGCGCCGACACGTCGTTCCACTCGCCAGGTTTGTTGATCGCAGAACAATCAATGAGGTCGGCCGTCAGGGAGCGCCCGGAGATCTTCAAGGTGATCTGCTTGTCGTCATAGCTCACAGGTGTGGCGAACACCCGGCCTGTCAGGATCAGCTCGCCGCCGATACTGACCGCACACCGGGCACCTGCCCGAACAGGTCTGACCATGTCCGTTCCAGGCCATTGCCAGGTCAGGCTGATGTCGAAGCTGCGCGCCTGACGCTCGATGCCTGCGGAGATTTCCACGGTTTTCCAGCCAGCGTAATCCTTGTCATCCACCGTCAAGGTGACAACATTGGGGTCGATCATGGGTTACTCCTGAGCGATCTTGAGCGTGCCGGGCGGCACGAAGCCTGGATGCGGAATACGGTTGCGCTGAACCACTTCGCGCGAGCGGCTTGCGTCGCCGAAACGACGGTACGCCAGCACCAGTGCCGGTAAAGGTTCGGAGACCTTCATGTCCTGCAGGCGTACACCGGAAGCAGCCACTGCGTTGAGGTGACTGATCAGTGCATGACGCAGCGTATTGAGCGCCAGGTAATGCTCCGGATCGGCTTTCAATGAGGCGTCCCAGATCGCCGCGCTGAGCGTGTCGCGCAGTTCGATCACATCGTCGGCCACCGGCACATCCGCACGTTGCAGCGGTTGAACCCGTTGCTGATCCAGCGAAGGAACGACCAGAATCGGTGTCGTGCTGACCGCCACCGGCATGCTGGCCACAACCCGCGCCACCTTGACGAGCAGCGCGTCCTGCACCAGATCCGCCGTGGCCTGAGCAGTCACCCCGGTATCGAGACCTCCGCCCTGATTGACCTGATTGATGCTGGAGACCGCCTGCGCCTGTTGAGTGGCGTCGGAGATGATCGAGCGATACGGAACCGCCTCGACACCCGAATTATTTCGGGAGACCGAGGCGCCGGACGCAACGTTACCGACGCTACCTGTGCCATTGGAACCGCTGGAACCACTGGAGCCGCCGCTACCCGAGCTACCGGAACCACTGCCGGAACTGCCCCCCGTATTGCCACTGCCAGAACTACCTGAACCACTGCCTGTGCTGCCACCGCCAGAACTTCCGCTGCCAGATCCAGTGCCGCCTGCGCCGACGTTGCTACTGCCGCGCTCTCTGCTGCTCCGGCGGCTGTCACCCTGGAAGCTGGCAAAGAACGTGGAGAACATCGTACTCACGGTGTAAGGCGCGTTGACCAGCGAATGCACCAGTGCGGTGGCATCCGAATAGACCGTCATGAACGAGGAGAACTGCCGCTGAATCGTGGCGAATACGCCAGACAATGTGCTGCGCAGCGCCTGAATGTTGATGCGCACCGCATCCACCGTCGCCATGACCGCCCGGTAGCGCCTGAGCGCAGAACCCAGCAATCCGTCCGACGCCTGCATGAGCTGGCGTCCCGTGTTGAGCGTCGACGTCGGAAACTTCAGCGGCTGATCCGGGTAGAACTTCAGGTTCAGACGCACGATTCCGCCTTCGGCCAGGCTGTGCGTCATGTCGCAATCGCCAACCTGCACCTGCATCCGTCCCAGCCAGGGATGCACCAACTCACCAGCGCCCGACGCTTCCAGCGCCTGAAGCAGCTTGTCCCTTTGCTCAAAACAGTCCGGCCCGACAATGAACGCCGTTACCGTATGGACTTGCGATTGCTTGCCCAGCGACTCGAAGTAAGGTTCGTTGCGCTGCGGAAACTCATGCAGTTGTCCTTTGCGTCCTATCGGAACGGCCGTACTGCTGATGAAAAAGCCGACACCCCGAAAGGACGCGGGCAACAGGCTGTCACGCCATGTACTCATGATGCGGCTCCTGCGCCGAGGGTTCGATAACCCACGCTTGGCGATATCGTCAAACCCGGTTGATTGGTCTGCATCTGTTCAGTGCGCATGCCAGGCGGCGCGTTTTCAAAGCGAATATTGAGCTCGCCTTCAAGCCGTGAACCCATGCCTGCGCCCTGTTGCAGCAACAGGCTGCCAGGGGCTGGCAGGTTGGGCGCACTCAGCAACTGGCTGGTTGCCGGTATGCCCATTGCCTGATTGATCTGCTGCTGTTTCAACTGGCTGACCTGCACAGCGTCGGAGGTCAGAAACGCCCCTTTGCCACCACCGGGACCGGCGTTATCCACACGCCGTTCTTCAGCGAACTCGTTGAGCTTTTGAGTGGCTTTTTGCAGCAGAGACTTGTCCTCGGAGCCCATACCGAACCAGCTCAGGATCGGGTCAATGAACGGCTTGATGTCCGTGAACAGAACCGAAAAGAAGGTTTTGATCGGCGCCCACTTCTCGTTGATCGAATCCATCGGCGACCAGTTGAACAGCCCCGTCAGCGCGTCCATGAGCGGCGCGGTCTCGGCCTTGATGCCTTCCCAGATACCCGTGAAGAAACCGCTCACGGGTTGCCAGGCAGCCGAAACCATGTCCATTGGCGACCAGTCGAACATTGATTGAAAGTAACCAATCACCGGCGAAGCCAAGGCCTGGATAACACCCCAAAGCGCGCTGAAAAACGCGGACAACGGCTCCCAGTTCGAGATGATCAGTCCGATCGGCGACCAGCTGAACAACGTCTTCATCACGTCGAACGCCGACGCAGCCAGCGTCTTGATGCCGTCCCAAAGCCCACCGAAAAACGCGGATAACGGTTGCCAATTCGAGACGACCAGACCGATCGCCGTCCAGCCGAAGACTGTCTTGAATACTTCCCACAACGCCATGACCGGCTCACGGATCGCAGCCCATACCGCCTGGAAATAAGGGGCAACGGTCGACCAGTTGGCGATCAGCAGACCGGCGGCCAGCGCCAGCGCCCGCACGATAATGCCCACCGGAGACATACCGAGGACCGAGCTCAGCACTCTGCTGGCGTTGGTCGCCGCGATGACGGCCACCTGCAGCACGCCAAAGGCAATCGCAGCGCCCACCACACCCTTGATGACGCCCGGGTGTTCGGCGGCCAGTGCTGCGACCTGAGAAATCATCGGCCCGATCACGGCCATTGTTTCGTTCATCGCAGGCAGAAACATGCTGCCGATGTTGATGCTCAGGCGATCAACCCGATTCTCCATCTCTTTGAGAGCGACCGCTGTCGTCTCCGAGTTGGCCTGGAACTCCTGCTCGATAGTCCCTGCCGACTGCACCCCTTCTCCGACTTTCGCCAGGTTGGAGCGCAGCACATCCAGGTTCTTCAGCAGCGGCGTGATAGCGCCCAGCGACTCTTCACCAAACAGTTGCGTGATGACCGCCGACTGTGTGCCCGGATCGACCGTCGAGATGGCCTTCAGTACCTTCTCGATGGTCCCGGACGGGTCCTGTTGCATGCCCTGGGTCAACTGGTTGATGTCCAGCTGCAGGGCCTCAAAAGCCCCGGCCTTGGCTGCGCCGCCCTCGGTAATCGACTGCATGAAACTCTTGATGCCCTTGGCGGCCACATCGGTCGGTACATCCACCCCGGCCAGCGTGGCGCCCATGGCGGCAATCTCGCCCGACGCCCGACCCGCCACAGGCCCGAGCGGGCCCATCGCGGTGACCATGGTCGCAATCTGCTTCTCCAGATTGTTGCCGCCCAGCACGTTGATCTTCTCGGACAGCGCCGCGACCTGTGGCTGAGTCATCTCGAATGAAGAACGCCACTTGCCCATCATCTCGCCAGACTGAGCTGCGGTCTGGTCGAACGCGATGCCCATTTTCACGGCATCGGTGGCAAACCCGGTCAGCTCGGCGCGTGGCACATTGGCCTTGGCGCCTTCAGTGACAATCGCCGCAAGACCACTGGCGCTTTCCGGAAGCCGTTCACTCAGGTCAAGAATGTCACGGCTCATCGCCTGGAATTGCTGCGGGGTATCAAACGTCACCGACCGTTTCACACCGGCCATGCTTGTCTCGAAACCCATTGCGGCCTTGACCGCATCGATCAGCGGCTGCGCCAGGGTGCTTTCGTTGATCATGTTTTCGAGCGGGACTTTTCCCAGCCCGGAGTCCTCAAGCCCTTGCTGGAATCCTTTGACGTTCTTGTTGATCGTCTCCAGCGTTGGAGACAGTTGATCGACGCCGGTGATCAGCGTTTTTATAGTGTCTGCCATCACTCCCCCTGCAGGATCTGGTTGATGCGTTGCGCCTGCAAGATCGACTCGGTGATGATGTCCAGCTCCCTGGACATCATCAGTTCGGGGTCGGTCTTCCAGAAGTACGCGAGGTCGTAAACGACGGCTATCAGGCCTTCAAGGTCGCTGATGCCGCTGCCATGAAAAAACTCGCGACCTTCCAGCTCAACGTGTTGATGTCACACAGATCCATCTGGTTGACGGACGACGGCGGAATGCCGGCGCAGACGGCGATGTATTTCGCCGCCACGTCCAGATCGAGGGACACGTCCTCGTTCTTGTCGATCCGGTAAGGCAGGGCCTTGATGGCGCGCGCTTCCTGTGCGGTGGGGCGGCGAAACGTCAGTTGCGAGACGGTTTCACCATGAGCCTCGATCGGGCTCACCAGTTCGATGATTTCGCTCATTGCCAGCTCCCCTGACTGCCATCGAATCGCAAGTCGATGGTGCCGTCATCGGCCTTGCTGACAGGTTCTTCGACCAGATAGGCGCCGGACAGAACGTAGGTCTTGCCATTATTGAATTCGCAGGTGATGGTCATATCCACACCGGTGGTGAGCAGTTTGAGCGGCATGTCTGGCGTGTGTACGGCCTTGAATTTCAACCAGGCGGCTTTATCCACTTCCTTGAAGTAGCCCGGCACGACGGTGTCACGCTTCACGTTCATCAACGGGGCTTCACCGCCGCCGCTGATGGTCAATTGGGTGCCATCCACTTTGATGTAGCAGGTACCCGCAACTTTCTGAGCCATGTTCTTTTATCTCCAGAATGAAAAAACCCGCACGAGGCGGGTTTGAAAGTGATGTTGGTGGAAAAACTTACGCCGCTTCGTCGTACTGCAGGCGGAACTGGTTGAGCAGTGCAAACACGCGCAGGCCGTTGATGTAATCCGGCGGGAACATCACGTTCACGCGGCTCGGATCGTTGCCGTCACGTTCAACGATAAGGTGCTGGGCGAACACTTCCGCGTTCTCCACATGGCCTTCTTCTTCAAGACGGGCGTACTGCGCGATCAGCTCACCGCGAATGGTGCTCGGCGTGATGATCGGCTGACCGGCGCCGAAACGCGTGCCATCGCTGGCCAGCTTGTGGCGACCGTACTTGCTGGTAATCACACCCTGCAGACGGCGAATGATGAACGCCGACTGGTGCATGGTTTCGCTGTCCAGGTAAGAGTTGTCGGCCTGGCCGTAAGCGTTCTTTTGATAGGTGGTGATCGAGCGCTGAATGCGCACATAACCGCCTTCGTAGTACGCCGTGGCAATGCCGTAACGCAGCAACGATTCACGCTCGGTCAGCGTGAAACGCTGGCTGGCCGGTGCAGGGTCCAGACCGGGCATGGTGCCGCTCTGGGTCGGACGGCTGGCGTCGGCGGAAATGAACACAGCCGTGCGTGCCGCCAGAGCAGCCGCTTGCAGCCAGACCGGCTGTGGCGCTGCCATCTCGACGGCCTGAATGGTGATGTGCTGATCGTTGCGCAGTTGACCTGCGGCGACCAACGTACCGACCGTGCCACGCTTGGCGCTGTAGACATGACCGTACAGTTGACGCGCCCAGCTCCAGCGACCGGTGCTGTCGTCCATGGCCGCTTTCCAGGCATCCAGCGTGCTGGTGTCGGTCCATGGCAGGCACAGGAACTCGAAAGGCTCATCGCCCAGAGCAGCCAGCGCCTGAACCTGGTCAGGGGTGCCGACGCCGCCGGTCATGGCGGTGACTTCAGCGGTGAGGCCTGCCGGAATCGCTTCGCCATTGGTCTTGCCCAGGCGGTTGAATTCCAGGCGGATGTCGTTGCCGCTCACGCCGCTCCATTTGCAAGAGAGGGTCAGCACGCCCGCGTCGACGACCGACCGGACTGGCAGGTCAGGCGTGGCGTTGATCTTCACCGACAGGGCATTGGCAGCCTGAGCCGCCGTTGCGCCATTGACCACAGTAGCTTGCACGCGCACGCCGCCGACATACAGGTTCAGCAGACCGGTTTCGGTCGCTGCGCCCGCTACGGTAACCGTTGCAACGGCTTTGGCGCCTTCGGTGTTGAGTAGCGGCAGGCACCAGACTTCACCGGTCGGGTCGGCCTTGCGCCAGGTTTCGTACATGGCGGCGAGCATGGAGCCCTGACCACCAAGGTTCTTCGCCAGCGCCACGCTTGGCACCAGCACCAGCGAACCGATTTCCGGGCCGGTGACATCGTCGTTGACCTGAGCAACGATCAGACGGCGCATGCCGGCCGACGCGCTGTTGGCGGCCGAGTTGTCCATCTCCGCATAGAACAGCGGCACGCGGACATCGGATGGAATGTTGTTAAAGCTGATAGCCATTGTTTGGCTTCCTCTTGATTAAGCCGTTTCGGCGGATTGAGTGGGGGATTGCTCGGTTTGCAGGGTGATATCGCCGTCGTTGTGACGGCGTTGCCACCAGGCGTTGAACGTCACGACGCGTCCTTCGGCAGGCAACAGATCGCCTGCTTCAGGGTCGGGCACGGTGCGGCCTTCGGCCGGTAGAACGGTGATGCGTTGGGTCATGGTTTTACATCTCCTGAGAATTTCACTTCGATACGCCCGTCCGGGCCTGGGTATTTCAGGTTGGGGTCTGCCGGGTCGATGCTGTCCATCTCGAACGTGGCACCGGTAAAGCCCGGCAACCCGTCCAGATACGCCTCGTGCCAGGTTTCGGCGGGCTGGCTTTCAAGGTTGCGACCCAACTGAAACTGCGAGGCGAAGCCGAAGCGATAGGTCACGCGGTCACCGCTGATCTGCACCAGCGCGCCACCCTGGTATTGCATCGGGTCGTACTCGCGCTCCGGGCTCCAGCCCACCAGCGCACGCCATAGCTCGGCGCGAATGGCATGCAGTTGTTCACTGGCTTCCTGTCCGCGCTTGTCGCCGCCATCAAGCACCACCACCACGTCCAGCCGGTCGGTGATGGTCTGGCGAACGACGTTCTGCAGATCGTTGGCCGTGGCGAGATCGCCGGTGGCAATCACATAAGCCGAGGGATGCGCGAGTTGATCGCCGAGGGCAACAGCCGCCCAGTCGATCCCTGCACTGATTCGCCCGGCAAAGGTCGGGCAGGTCGCCTGCAGATGGGCAACTATCGGGGTTATCTTCATGAGTGAATCCGCGTGTAAGAAATGTCGATCCAGCACGCCAGCAATGGCTGCCAGTCTGGAAGGTATGGACGGCTGAACGCCTTGAGCTATTGGGTTGCCTTGTCGAGCACCTTGTTGGCCTTGTCGGCAGCACGACTGGCCGTGTGCGCTGCCTCGCTGGCAACCGTGGCGGCGCTTTCGACCTTGCCAGCGGCTTCGGTCGTACTCTCGGCCAGCCGGTCCAGACGAAGATCGCGCCTGCCCAGTGCTGCGTCGTAGGCCTTGCGCACCTCGGCCAGCTGTTGAGTGTGTTCGGTATTCGCCGACCATTGACCGGCCTGAAACCCGAGCATCAGGCAGCCTGCGATCATCAACGCGGCGATCACCCAGACCTCGATCTGGCGCCAGGCGCGACGGGCGATGAAATCAATTACGCATCTGTGCATCGTTGGCACCTCCGAGCTGGGAACGAAGCCGGGCTATCTCGGCGCTTTGGGTGGTCACCTTGTCGGTGAGCTGCACGATGTGGCTGGTCAGCGCTTCGATCTTGCCCTCCATGCGGCCAACGGCTGCGGCGAGTTCGTTGCGCTCCTTGGCGAACTGATCAGCCCGCGCTTCAGCCTCCTTGCGAATCTGTCGCTCGGAGTCGAGCAGTTCATTGAGGCGCCGGACGGTGCCGATGTCGGCGTTATCCATCGCCCGGTCGGCGGCGTCTCTGGAAAGAAACTTGCGCAGCCATAAAAAGCCGCCAAGCAGAATGGTGCCAGTGCCGCCCAGCCAGGTAGCTGTGCCTGGTCCAAGGTCGGTTGGGTCCATCTTTGCTCCACGCATAAAAAAGGCCGCACAGTGGCGGCCGGGGAAATCCATGACGGTAGTCCGCCAGGGCGGGCTTCGGGGCGGATCACGAATGACCCGTTTCAACAGTTGCGCGGCCTGCCTTGAGCAGCAGTTCCGAGGCGCAAATCGCATATCGTGGGACCTTTTTACCCCCCTCCGGAAAGGCTGGGAAGGGGCAATTTCGGGGTGGGTCGAGTTTGACCGGACTTCAACCCGAGTTCGACCGCAGCTGTGCAGTCAACCCGGATGAGCGGTGCGAAACACCGCGTGATCCGACGCGAAATCAGGCTCTGTGTGCGACCTCCTTCCTGTTGCTTCGAGAGGCGCTACGCGCAGAAAGCGCAGCCAGGATGCTCTGATGGAGCTTGTCGACCCAGTTGCGGTAGGTTCGATCGGCGCCTTCATTAATGCCCAGCAAACGCATCTGCTCGCGCACCGGCAACGACTCCACATAACGCAGGGTGGCGAGCTGCGCCAATTCAGGTCCTCTGCTCCTGGCCGGGCTGCGCGCCATCTCGGCAACAGCGGCTTCGACTTCGCTGCTTATATAGTCCATGCCGCTGCCATTGCCGATCAGCGAGCGCGAACCCGGCGTGCTGCGGGGAATGTAAGCGCCCCATTCCATGATCCCGGCCATCGGGCTACTCAATCCGCCGCTCAGCCCGATGCGATTGCGCTGCTCGCCCCAATGCATCATCACCGCTTCTACTTCTTCAATCATTGTGTCGCTCCTGACTTCTGTACAAAGAACGCCTATCGACGTCCTCAGGAAAGGCAGACAATACAATCTGTATTTTTTATACACAACACGCCATTACAATGTGTATATTGAAGAACACCCTACAGCCTGTATGATTCGACGCATGAATAAATGGTATGAAGTCGCGAGACAGGTCATGGATACCCAGCAGATCAGCCAGGAAGAAATGGCTGAACGCATGGGGGTTACGCCCGGCGCGGTCGGGCATTGGCTGAACGGCAAACGCGAGCCCAAGATCGAGGTCATCAATCGATTGCTTGGCGAGCTGGGCCTGCCGATCCTCACTACCTCCATCCCTTGGAACGAGCCCGGACAGCAGAACGTTGCGCCAACGGAGCAGCCTTCGCGTTTCTATCGCTACCCGGTGATCAGCTGGGTCGAAGCCGGTGGCTGGAACGAGGCGGTCGAGCCCTATCCGGTCGGTTACTCGGACACCTTCGAATTGAGCGACTACAAAGCCAAGGGCCGAGCCTTCTGGCTGGTGGTGCGCGGGGATTCGATGACGGCACCCGCAGGCCAGAGCATTCCGGAAGGCATGTTGATTCTGGTGGACACCGGCATCGAGCCAACCCCTGGAAAGTTGGTGATTGCCAAGCTCCCGGAAAGCAATGAGGCAACGTTCAAGAAACTGGTCGAGGACGCCGGGCGCTACTTCCTGAAGCCGCTCAACCCTGCCTATCCCACCATCGCGATCAGCGAAGAATGCAAACTGATTGGTGTTATCCGGCAGATGACCATGCGCCTCTGATCACCGTGGTGATCCCCAAGCCTCGCACAGCGAGGCTTTTTTATGCCCGGCATTCGGGGTCATGACTTCCAGATAGGAAAGGTTTGCCGCTTGCGTGGGAAATATTACTCAACTACTGTACGCACATACAGTAAAAAGGAGTTCACGCATGCAAAACCTGAGACCTGAAGCCTCGCAACACGATGCCTACCTGACGCTCGCCCAGCGTATCCAGGACCTGATCACCAGCCCCAAGGCGCAGATAGAGCACCAGGTACTGTTAGTCCGGGAGCCTGGTGAATCACCTGTTCATTGGGAGCAGATCGTCGAGCAGATCAGCGAGGCCGAGGGTATCAACGTGACGCGTAACTTCGAAAACGGCTCGGTCAACGTGTCGTGGTACGTCGAATCCGCAGACGCGTACTAATACAAATCGTATTTAAATATACAATCTGTATTGCGCCACTCCGCTACATATCGTATTGTTTGTTCGCACCTCGTCATGGAGTACGAACATGCAGACCACACGACCCAAAGCACGCTGCCCGGTGTATCTGCACCCGGCAGCCTGCGACAGACATCTCATCGAGATGATCCAGCGGCAGACCGGGCAGTTCCTGGTCCTGACAAATTCCAGCCACAGGCCCTCGCCTGCCATCAATACGCACCCTGCCCCGTCAGGTGGAGACGCGGCATGACGCTACGCCTTTCATCTGCACCGACACAACCACAAGGAGTCACGGAATGAACGACATACTCGACCAGCTTCGCAAGGAATTCGCCACGCCGTGCCCATCGCTGAGTGCCGTGCGCGAGCGCTACTTCTCCCATCTGTCCAACGACCGCAACCTGCTGCGCAAGATCAACGCCGGGCGTATCGCCCTGAAGGTCAGCCGCACCGGCGGCACGCGCCAGGGCCATCCGTTCGTCTACCTGCACGATCTGGCGAATTACCTCAACGATATCGTCACGGACAGGGCCGCATGATTTACGCCAGTGATAGGCCAACCATTGGGCGGTAACTTTCGATAGCGCTGGCGGTCATGAAGAGGCTTGCTACGTTTCCTAGACAGAATAAAAAACAGGAAAGGATCTTTCTCATGATCACGATATCAAGGCGATGGCCCTTCGCGGCCTGTCTGCTTTCGCTGGCCTGTAGCACGGCCGTTGCCGCGCCTTACTCGACCATGGTGGTGTTCGGTGACAGTCTGGCCGATGCCGGGCAGTTTCCCGACACGGACGGACCTGCCGGTTCGACCCTGCGCTTCACCAATCGGGTCGGGCCGACCTATCAGGACGGCAGCGGCGAGGTTTACAACCTCAACTCGTCCACGCTTATCGGCAGAATGCTCAACGTTCCTGCTGGCGATCTGGCCGCTTCGACCTCACCCGTCAACGCTGCGCTGGGTCTGCCGGATGGCAACAACTGGGCGGTGGGCGGCTATCGGACCGACCAGGTTCTGGACTCGATCACCACGCAGTCCGACGCGGTGACGCCCATCACCAGCGGATCGCAGACCGTTCTGCGCAGCCGCCCGGGCTATCTGCCGACCAACGGGTTTCGTGCCGATCCGAACGCGCTCTATTACCTGACCGGAGGCGGCAACGATTTCCTGCAGGGCCGCGTACTGAGTTTCGGCGATGCCGAGGATGCCGCCGACCGTCTCGCCGACAGCGCGCAGGTGCTGCAGCAGGCGGGCGCACGCCACATCATGGTCTGGCTGCTGCCGGACATCGGCCAGACGCCTGCGTTGAGCGGCACGGTGCTGGAGTCCTTGACGTCCAGGCTCAGCGCCCGATTCAACGAGCAGCTGGTCAGCCGCCTTTCACAGATTGATGCGCAGATCATCCCGCTCAACGTGCCGCTGCTGATCAGCGAAACCCTGGCGCAGCCTGCGCGATTCGGCTTCGATCCAAATGAAGACCTTGTCGGCACCTGTTTCAGCGGCGACAGCTGTGACGAAAGCGCCACCTTCGGACGCTCAGGCACAACACCTGATCCGACCAAGCTGTTCTTCAACGACCGCGTTCACCCGACCGAAGCCGGGCAGCGGCTGCTGGCCGACTATGCGTATTCATTGTTGTCGGCGCCCTGGGAAATCACCCTGCTGCCTGAAATGGCCAACAGCACCCTGCGTGCTCATCAGGACGAGCTGCACGCCCAATGGCTCAGCGACTTTGGCAACTGGCAGGCGGTCGGCCAATGGCAAGGCATCCTCTCGGCAGGCGGTCAGAAACTGGACATCGACGCTCAGGACACCGCTGCAGATGCAGACGGCAAGGGCTACAACCTGACGATCGGCACCAGCTACCGTTTCGCCGAAAACTGGCGCACGGGTGTCGTTGCGGGCGCCTATCGACAGAATCTCGAGGCGGGACCGCGAGATTCGGACTACAAACTCAACAGCTACATCGCCACCGCGTTTCTGCAGTATCAGGCCAACCACTGGTGGGGTGATCTGGCGGCCTCGGGCGGCAAACTGGATTACGAGAACGCCGAGCGCAAGTTCGCATTGGGCGTGAGCCAAGGTCAGGAGAAAGGCGATACCGACGGTGAAATGTGGGCTGTGAGCGCACGTGTCGGCTTCGACATCGCAGGCACGGCCAGTCGCTGGCACCTGTCGCCGTTCATCAGCGCGGACTATGCGCACATCGATGTGGACGGCTACTCAGAAGAAGGCGCTCGTTCGACAGCTCTGACCTTCAGCGACCAGACGCGCAAATCCAAACGAGCAGGCGTGGGTTTGCAGGGCAAGTTCCAGGTCACTCCATCGACGCAGGTCTGGGGAGAAGTCGCGCGTGAACGGGAGTTTGAAACCGATCAGCAGGACGTGACCCTGTCGCTCAACAGCGTATCGTCCATCGACTTCACGCTGGACGGCTACACGCCGCAACGCAACCTCAACCGCGCCACACTGGGCGTCAGCCAGAAACTCACCCAGGACCTCACGCTGCGCGCCAACTACAACTGGCGCAAGAACGATGACGTGACCCAGCAAGGGGCTAACGTGGCGCTGAGCCTGAACTTCTGAGTGAAGGAATGGGACGCGAAGCGTCCCCGGATGCATGCGGAAGATGATCGTTCCCACGAGAGCGCTCATCGTTATACACAAGTCTGCCTCGACACTGATCGTGCCCATCGCTCCGCGTGGGCATGCATCCCGTGACGCTCCGCGTCACAAATGGCACAGATTGCGGATTCATTGAGCCGAGCGCATGACGTGGATAACTCTGGAGCTTGACCACGCATCTTGCGCCACATTCAAGAGCGGACGCGGAGCGTCCTGGGAGGCATTCCCACGCAGAGCGTGGGAACGATCAGCATGACCTCAAGCACTCCGATCATGCCCATCCATGCTTGTGCTCAGCGTTATACCCGTATCTTGCTGCGACCACGGACTGTGGAGGCTCTCACTCCGCTGCGGTCTGCTCCGCCAGCGCCACTGCGCGGAACATCGCGCGGCGTTTGTTGAGGGTTTCTTCCCACTCCAGCGCAGGCACCGAATCAGCCACAATCCCGCCGCCCGCCTGCACATGCAGTTCGCCGTTCTTGATCACCGCCGTACGAATCGCGATGGCAGTGTCCATGTTGCCGTTCCAGGCAAAGTAGCCCACGGCGCCGCCGTAAACGCCACGCTTGACCGGTTCCAACTCATCGATGATTTCCATCGCGCGAATCTTCGGTGCGCCGGACAAGGTGCCCGCCGGCAGAATCGCCCGCAGAGCGTCCATCGCCGTCAGGCCTTCCTTCAACTGGCCGGTGACGTTGGAGACGATGTGCATCACGTTGGAATAACGCTCGATGACCATCTTCTCGGTCAGCTTGACTGTGCCGATCTCCGATACCCGACCGGTATCGTTACGACCCAGGTCGATGAGCATCAGATGCTCGGCGATTTCCTTATCGTCGGACAGCAGGTCTTTTTCCAGCGCCAGATCGGCTTCTTCGTTGGCACCGCGCGGGCGGGTACCTGCAATAGGACGCACAGTGATGAGGTTGTCCTCGACCCGCACCAGCACTTCCGGCGAACTGCCAACGACATGGAAATCGCCGAAGTTGAAGAAGTACATGTAAGGCGTCGGGTTGAAGCAGCGCAGCGCCCGGTACAGATCGATGGGCGCGGCCTTGAAGTCGATGGACATGCGTTGCGACGGAACGACCTGCATCACGTCGCCCGCCAGGATGTACTGCTTGATGGTATCGACTGCGGCTTCGTAATCGCCCTGAGTAAAACTGGAGCGGAATACCGGATCGGGCGCAGGAGGACGGTCCAGATCCAGACCACGGCGCGGCGTGATTGGCTGACGCAGTTTGTCCATCAGTTCATCAAGCTGCTTGCGCCCATGCTCATAGGCATCCTGCTGTGCAGGATCGACCAGCACGATGGCGTGCATCTTGCCCGCCAGGTTGTCGAACACCACAACCGCATCGGACACCATCAGCAGGATATCGGGCACGCCCAGTGGATCCGGGTTCGGGCAGTTGGCCAGGCGCTTCTCGACATAACGCACGCAGTCATAACCGAAATAACCGACCAGCCCGCCATTGAAACGCGGCAGACCGGCGATGGTCGGCACGTTGTAGCGCGCCTTGAATACTTCGACGAACGCCAGCGGGTCTTCCGATTCGTGAGTTTCGATCTCGACGCCATCGTGGGTAATGCTGACGCGATGGCCATGCACACGCATCACGGTGCGACATGGCAGACCGATGATCGAATACCGCCCCCACTTCTCGCCGCCCTGCACCGACTCCAGCAAATAGGAGTTCGGCTGGTCGGCCAGTTTCAGGTAGATCGACAGCGGTGTGTCGAAGTCAGCGAGGGTTTCGCGGGCAAGCGGAATGCGGTTGAAGCCATCAGCGGCCAAACGCAGGAATTCTTCACGGTTCATGAGCAACCTCGTGGTTTGAGGATAAAACGGTCAGTAAGGCAAACGCACCGGCAGGCCGGCCAGAAACAAGTCAGGCGCGCCAACGCCAGCGGGCCAGGGCCTTCATGACTTTCATCCAGAGTTTGCGAGTGACCACCACGATGGAATCTCTAAAGGAGGGACGTTCGATGTCGGGCAACAGTATCTCAGCGTCCTGATCCAGGCAACCGGGAATCAGCTTGCGCAGATCATCGATCACCATCGCCGGAGACTCCTCGGCAATCGGGCGACCATGGTTGTAGCCGTAGCTCATCGCAACGCAGGCCACACCGGCAGCCTTGGCAGCCTGCACGTCGGTCCGCGAGTCGCCGACGAACAGGGATTGCGAGGCCGGAACACCGGCCATTTTCATGACGAAAAACAACGCCGCAGGATCGGGCTTCTTTTGCGGCATGGTGTCGCCACCGACGATCCAGCGAAAGAACCGGCCCAGCTTCATTTCATCGAGCAACGGCGCAACAAAGCGCTCCGGCTTGTTGGTGATGAGGGCCATCTGCACGCCCATCTTCTGCAGCCACTTCAGAGTTTCCCGCACGCCCGGATAGACCACAGTGAACTCGTGCTTTTGCGCGTAGGCTTCCATGAAGATGTCCAGCCCGCGCTCGGCCAGCGCGTCATCGACATGGCTGTGGTCGATGTCATTGGCCAGCGCACGACGCACCAGCACCGGCGCACCGTTGCCAACCCAGGCGCGTACCGACTCAAGCCCGGCCGCAGGACGACCCAGCTCAAGCAGCATTTTGTCCACGGCGACGGCAAGGTCCGGCACGGAGTCCACGAGGGTTCCGTCCAGATCGAACATGATCAGCTTGGGCAGTTGACCTGCAAACAGCTGCTCGAAGCCGCTCATGCGTGGGCAGACGCCAGTTCGGCACGCATTTTCTCGATCACTTCGCGGTAATCGGGCGCGTTGAAGATGGCAGAGCCTGCCACGAAGGTATCGGCACCGGCAGCCGCGATTTCGCGGATGTTGTTGACGTTGACGCCGCCGTCGATCTCCAGACGGATATCGCGACCCGACGCATCGATCAGCGCCCGTGCTTCACGCAGCTTGTTCAGCGTGCCGGGAATGAACTTCTGGCCACCGAAACCGGGGTTGACGCTCATGAGCAGGATCATGTCGACCTTGTCCATGACGTACTCCAGCAGGTTCAAGGGCGTCGCAGGATTGAACACCAGACCCGACTTGCAGCCGCCTTCACGGATCAACTGCAACGAGCGGTCGATGTGCTGAGTGGCTTCAGGGTGGAAGGTAATGTACGTGGCACCGGCTTCGACGAAATCGCCGATGATGCGGTCCACCGGGCTGACCATCAGGTGCACATCGATGGGCGCTGTAACGCCGTACTTACGCAGCGCGCTGCACACCATCGGACCAATGGTCAGGTTCGGGACGTAGTGGTTGTCCATGACATCGAAATGCACGAAGTCCGCGCCTGCGGCCAGCACATTGTCGACTTCCTCACCCAGGCGGGCGAAGTCAGCGGAAAGAATCGATGGGGCAATAACGAAGGGCTGCATGACGCACCTGTTTGAGCAGAATCACAGTGGCGCGCATTGTACTCCAACGTTTCTGGATATGTCGCAGGTGCACTCTGGATGTTTTTGTCAGGCATTCAGCGGGTAAATGTCAGAGATCGCTTCATGCCTGATACAACCCGAGCAATTGTCGGAGGCGTCCGATGCGCAACGGCATCAGGCCGCCTGCGTCCTCAATTTCTCGCTCCGCCCACGCAGCCACTCCAGCACCAGCAGCAACACCACCGAAAAACCGATCAGCAGGGTGGCGGCAGCGGCGATGGTCGGGCTGAGGTTTTCGCGGATACCGCTGAACATCTGACGTGGCAATGTCGCTTGCTCGGGACCGGCGAGAAACAGCGTCACCACCACTTCATCGAACGAGGTCGCGAAGGCGAACAGCGCACCGGAAATCACGCCCGGCGCGATCAGGGGCAAGGTCACGCGGCGAAACGCAGTCAGCGGCGAGGCGCCCAGGCTGGCCGCTGCACGCACCAGATTGTGATTGAAGCCCTGCAACGTCGCCGACACCGTGATGATCACGAAAGGCACACCCAGCACCGCGTGCACCAGAATCAGCGAGGTATAGCTGTTGCCCAACCCGAGCGGTGCGAAAAACAGGTAACTGGCGACCCCGACGATCACCACCGGCACCACCATCGGCGAGATCACCAGCGCCATGACCAGCGCCTTGCCGGGGAAGTTGCCCCGCGTCAGGCCAATGGCCGCCAGCGTGCCGAACACCATGGCCAGCACGGTCGCGGCCGGAGCGACGATCATGCTGTTCTTCAGCGCACGCATCCACTCGGCAGAGTTGAAGAAGTCCTGATACCACTGCAGGGAAAAGCCTTGCAGCGGATAGACCAGAAAGCTGCCGGAGTTGAACGACAGCGGAATGATGACCAGCACCGGCAGCACGAGGAACAGCAGCACCAGCGCACAGATGATGCGCAGCGCGAAATACCAGATACGCTCGATCGGCGATGTGTAAGGATTCAGCATGGTGACGCTCCTCAGCTCAGACGCAGGCGGCTGGCGCCGACCAGCCAGCTATAAATCAGATACAGCACGATGGTCGCCAACAGCAGCAGACCTCCCAACGCTGTGGCCATGCCCCAGTTGATGCTGGTGTTGGTGTAGAACGCGACGAAGTAGCTGACCATCTGATCGTTCGGGCTGCCCAGCAGGGCCGGGGTGATGTAGTAGCCGATCGACAGAATGAACACCAGCAGGCACCCGGCACCGATCCCGGCGTAGGTCTGCGGGAAGTACACGCGCCAGAAGCTGGTGAACGGATGACAGCCCAGAGAAATCGCGGCGCGCATGTAGGTCGGGGAGATGTTCTTCATCACGCTGTAGATCGGCAGGATCATGAACGGCAGCATGATGTGCACCATCGAGATGTACACACCCACCCGATTGAAGACCAGTTCCAGCGGCTTGTCGATAATGCCCATCGCCAGCAACGCGCTGTTGATCAGTCCGCTGGACTGGAGCAATACGATCCAGGCCGCAACCCGCACCAGAATCGAGGTCCAGAACGGCAGCAGCACCAGAATCATCAGCAGGTTGCTTTGCCGTGAAGGCAGGCTGGCGAGCAGGTAGGCCAGTGGATACGCCAGCACCAGACAGATGACGGTAATGACCAGTCCCATCCAGAAAGTGCGGGCGAAGATGTCCAGATAGATCGCTTGATCGGGGGTCGCGGGGGCCACTTCACCGAGGTCATCGATGCGATGATCCAGCGCGGCCAGTACGTAATACGGGGTGATGCTGCTGGTGTTGCGGCGCACGGCCTGCCAGTAGGCAGGATCGCCCCAACGCTCATCCAGCGCTTCGAGCGCTTCTTTATAAGAGGCAGGCTCAGTCTTGAACGGCAACGCACGAGCCGTCTTGCTCAGCAGGCTGCGATAACCGGCCAGCTCTACGTTCAAGCGTCTGGACAGATCGCCCAAGGTCGAATTCTTGCGGGTTTCAGCCAGGTCCAGGCTCATTGCCTTGTAGACCGACTCGGGCGGCAGCCCTTTTCCATCCCATTTCTGGACTTCGATCACGGTGCTCGGCAAGGCGGCAACGACTTCCGGGTTATCGACGCTTTTGTAGAGCAGCGCGGCGATAGGGACCAGAAACACCAGCAACAGGAAGATGACCAGCGGAGCGATCAGTGCCTGGGCCTTCCAGCGGTTGACCCGCTCTGCGCGAGCAAGACGTTGCTTCAAGTTGGGGCTGGCGCCTTCAGTCAGGGGCACGGCGATGGCCATAGCGAACTCCGGAATCTTTCAACGAAGGGTGTTCCCCTTGGTACAGGGAACACCCGGATCTAACGCAACGTGACGCGCTTACTTGGCAGCCCAGGCAGTGAAACGCTGCTCCAGGGATTCGCCGTTGTCAGTCCAGAACGACACGTTCATCTGCACCTGATCCTTGATGTTCTCAGGGGTCGTCGGCATGTTCTGCAGGGTTTCCTTGTCCAGCAGCGGTACCGCCTGAGTGTTGGCCGGGCCGTAGGCAATGTTCTGCGAGTAGACCTTCTGCTGTTCCGGGCTCAGGCTGTAGGCGATGAATTTCTTCGCAGCTTCAGCGTTTTTCGAACCCTTTGGAATGGCCCATGCGTCGAAGTCGTAGACGCCGCCAGTCCACACCACTTTCAGGTTGCTTTCTTTCTGTACGGCGGCGATGCGACCGTTGTAGGCCGAGCTCATCACCACGTCGCCGGAGGCGAGGTATTGCGGCGGCTGTGCGCCAGCTTCCCACCACTGGATGTTCGGCTTGAGCTCATCGAGCTTCTTGAACGCGCGGTCCTGGCCGTCTTTGCTGGCCAGCACTTTATAGACGTCCTTCGGCGCAACGCCGTCGGCCATCAGAGCGAATTCCAGGGTGTACTTGGCGCCCTTGCGCAGGCCACGCTTGCCCGGAAATTTCTTGGTGTCCCAGAAATCCGCCCAGCCGCTCGGTGCGCTGGCAACCTTGTCGGCGTTGTAGGCGAGCACAGTGGACCAGACGAAGAAACCGGCACCGCAGGTGGTGATGGCGCCCGGAACATAGTCGGAAGCCTTGCCCAGCATGGCCGGGTCAAGTTCCTCGAACATGTCCTCGTCGCAGCCACGCGCCAGCTCCGGCGACTCGACTTCTACCAGGTCCCAGGACACGCTCTTGGTGTCGACCATGGTCTTGATCTTGGCCATTTCACCGTTGTACTCACCGGCGATGATCTTGCCGTTACCCGCCTTTTCCCACGGCGCGTAAAAGGCTTTTTCCTGCGCGGACTTGTTGGCACCGCCAAAGGAAATGACCGTCAGGTCAGTGGCTGCCATGGTCTGCGCTGCGCACATCATCCCCAGGGTGATGGCGGTGAACTTCAATGATTTCAGCATTTATTCTTTTCTCCACGAGCAGTGTTGGTAAGCGATTGGAATGGGCGATCGATTCGCCTCTGTTATTGCTTTTATCGATAGATCAATGCACTTGCTGCAAGGGGTCGAGCGCGCGAACGTGCTCGACTTGCCATCCGATGGGCACCACGTCACCAACGCTCAGCGCAGGGTCCAGCTCGGCGATGGGCTGCTTGACGAAGAAGTCGGTCTTGCCTGCCACTTCCAGACGCACACGCACGTGGTCGCCCAGGTAGATGAACTCGGCAACACGGCCAGAGAAACGATTGGTGCAGCTCTCGCTGCGGCCATTGAGGTGGATGCGTTCCGGGCGAATGGACAGCGTGACCGGACCGCCCGGCTGCCCGACGTTGATCGCCAGCGCGTGGACTTTCTCACCGCGCTCCAGCTCGACGACACAGCGGTCGCCATCCTGGCTGACCAGACGGCCGTTGAGGCGGTTGTTCTCGCCGATGAAGTTGGCCACGAAGGTGTTTTTCGGCTCTTCATACAGGCTGCGCGGCGGCGCGATCTGCTGGATTTCACCCTGATGGAACACCGCCACGCGGTCGGACATGGTCAGGGCTTCGCCCTGGTCGTGGGTCACGTACACCACCGTCACGCCGAGGCGCTGGTGGAGGTGCTTGATCTCCATCTGCATATGCTCACGCAGTTGCTTGTCGAGTGCGCCGAGGGGTTCGTCCATCAGCACCAGCTGCGGTTCGAAAACCAGCGCGCGGGCAAGGGCCACGCGCTGCTGCTGGCCGCCGGACAACTGGGCCGGATAGCGATGCGCGAACGTATCCAGCTGGACCATGCCCAGCGCACGTTTCACTTTCTCGCCGACATCGGTCTTGCTCATGCCACGCACCGACAGCGGGAACGCGAGGTTCTCGGCCACCGTCATGTGCGGAAACAATGCGTAATTCTGAAACACCATGCCGATGTCGCGTTTGTGCGGCGGCACGTTATTGATGGCACGGCCGCCGAGCAGGATTTCACCGGCAGTCGGGGTTTCGAAACCGGCCAGCATCATCAGGCTGGTGGTCTTGCCGGAACCGGACGGTCCGAGCAGGGTAAGAAACTCGCCTTTGCGAATATCCAGGTTGAGGTCTTTGACGATCAGTGCTTCGCCGTCGTAGCTCTTCTGCACACCACGAAAGCTGACCAGAACATCACTTGCTCCAGCGCTTGTATCGACGTCGCTCATTACCCACACCTTTGTTTTCTGTCTGCGTGGCTCGAAGACTAGAACAGCCCGAAGCCCCCGCAAATCGGGGCTGATGAGAGATTAGCCTAGGCAGGCTGGAAGGCCAGGGGTAGGGATTGCCCTACAAGGATGGCGGGGATGGGTATGTCTTCTAAACTGCGCGGAATCAGGTGGGAGCGGACTTGTCCGCGAAAAGTAGCCAACCCTGAGCATCTGCGTCGCCTGACCCATTCTTCGCGGACAAGTCCGCTCCCACGGGTCGGTGTCCAAAACTCTGATACATGTCGTTTTCAGACTCAGAGCAGCTTGTGCTCCATCGCATATTTCACAAGGTCAGCCAGCGAGTTGAGCTTCATTTTCTGCATCAGGCGCGCCTTGTGGGTGCTGATCGTCTTGCTGCTCAGTGCCAGTTGCTGGGCGATGTCGTTGACGTTCGCGCCCTGGGCCAGTCGTTCGAATACCGAAAATTCGCGCTCGGACAGCAGCGAGTGCAACGGGCGGTTGTCGGTAAGGCCCACTTCGAACACCATGCGGTCGGCCAGTTCGGGATCAATGTAACGCCCGCCTGCCGCCACGCGACGGATCGCCGTCAGCAGCAGCGCCGGATCGCTGTCCTTGGTGGCGTAACCTGCGGCACCGACCTTCAAGGCGCGGGCCGCCATCTGCGCCTCGTCATGCATCGACAGCACCAGAATGGCTGGCGGATTGTTCAGGGCACGAATTCTCGGGATCGCTTCAAGTCCGTTGACACCCGGCATGGAAATATCCAGCAGCACCACCTCGCAAGCCACGTGGCGCAGCGTCTCCAGCAGTTGCTCGCCATTGCTCGCCTCGCCCACCACCTGCAGGTCCTTGGCCAGGCCGATCAACTGCTTGATGCCCTCACGCACGATGGTGTGGTCTTCGGCTACCAGTACACGGATCACTTTGCTCGCTCCTGTCCAGCGGGGTCCAACGGAATATAGGCGCGCAAGGTTGTGCCCTCACCCAGCTCGCTGTCCAGCTCCAATCGACCGCCCAGCATCAATACCCGTTCGCGCATCCCGACCACGCCGAACGACGCCGACCTGCCGGACTCGATGACAAAGCCCTGCCCGTCGTCGGCAACCGTCATGCAGAGCATGTCGCGCTCGAGCGTCAGGCTGATTTCGACCGTGTGCGCCTGCGCGTGGCGCATAACATTGGTCAGCGCCTCCTGAAGGATCCTGAACATCCCCGTCGCCTTCGCATCGCTGAGCGACGGTAGATTATCCGGAACCTGCACCAGACACGGGATCTGCGTGCGCGCCTCGAAACGCCGGGCCTGCCACTCGATGGCCGACGCAATGCCCGCATCGAGAATCGGCGGTCTGAGCGCGGTCGCCACATCGCGTACCAACTGGAACAACTGCGCGATCAGCTTCTTCATGCTGCCCAGCCGTTCTCTCAGGCCGGGGTCCAGATCGGCGTAGGCCAGTTCGCACATCGAGGTTTCCAGCTTGAGCACGGTCAGCATCTGCCCCAATTCGTCGTGGACCTCGCGGGCGATCCTGGCTTTTTCTTCTTCACGCACGCTTTCCAGGTGAGCCGACAGTTCACGCAACTGATCATGGGCGCGACGTCGTTCGCTGACATCGCTGAGGAAGACCACCAGATATTCCGCCTCGCGAAAGCGCAGAAAGCTCAGCGACACATCGACTGGCAATACGCTGCCGTCGGCGCGCACACAATTGGTCTCGAACAACTGCGGGCTTTCTTCAGTCGAGCGAGCGTTTTTCCACAGGTTGAGCCAGCGATCCATATGCAGGCTGGGATCGAAATCAATCAAGGGCCTTTCGACGACTTTACCCGGCGCATAACCGAGCATGGTTTCTGCCGCCCGGTTGGCGTAGCGCACGCGGCTGTCCCAGTTGACCCAGAGAATGCCGACGGTGCTCTGGTCGATGGAAAACTGCGCCAACCGTAGCGACTCCTCGCCTTGCACCCGGCGGGCGATGTCATCGCGGGCCGTGAGCAACTCCTGCTCGAGCGCCTGCTGCTGACGACGTTGCCAGATCACGATGGCGAAACAGGCCAGCAGCATCACCAGCAGCAGGATGCACAGGTTCTGCCAGAGGCCCGGTGATTCGCTGAAATGCGAAGGCGTCAGCGGCATCCAGCGGGTGTGCAGTTGGTCCAGTTCTCTGGCCGGAATGGCACGCAACGCTTCACCGATGATGTCCGCAAGCTCCGGGGCATCCCGGCGCGACGCGACCCTCAGCAACAGCGGCAGGCCGATGTCGCCCACCACCGCAAGACCTGCAAACTCGGGCTCGCGCAGCAGGCGACTGAGCTGGGCTTCATCGGCCACGGCATAGCGCGCCTGCTGACTGAGCAGCAACTGCAAGGCCTGACGCTCCAGCGGTACGCCTTGCAGATTCAGGTGCGGGTAATTGCTGCGCAGGTAATCGGCCGTGGCGCTGGGCATGCGCACCGCCACTCGGGAGAGACTGTCGAGCTTGTCCAGATCCACGGCGGTGCTGCCGTCCCGTTCGCCGATCAACAACTGGGACACTCGCAGATAGGGATCGGAGAACAGCCAGAGCTTGAGTCCTGCAGGCGTTTGGGTCAGACCAGGCGCAACGTCCACTTCGCCCTCGGCCAGCGCTTTCTCGAGCGCAGCCTGATCAGCGAAATTTCGCCACAGCAATTCCACCGGCAGCGTGGCCGCCAGGGCATTCATGAACTCGACGTTGGCCCCCGACAACTGCTGCAGGCGCTGATCGAACTGCGCATAGGGCGCACGCAGGACAAGGCCGACGCGCAACGGGCCATGCTGTTTCAGCCAGTCGCGCTGCACCGGACTCAGTTGGGCACGTGCAGCAATGTCAGATGCATCGAACTGTGCATTTGCCGCCTGCGCCATCAAGAGCACAGCCAGGCAGCCGATAAAACCGATGCACCGAAGACGAGTTAGCAACGTGTCGTTCTCATATAGAGGTAGTGCGCCCAGGCTCACGCCTGACAAAAGCCGATCAACCCATTAGGCTGCCGGTATCGTTTCTGGCTTGGAATATCCGATGTCCCACACCATTCGCGCAATGTTTCCTGCATTGTTTCTGTCATTGATCATTCCTTGTGCCCTGCCTGCCCTGGCAGCAGATGCACCAAAGGACGCGGCCAAAGACGCTCCCGAAGAGCGCGCGCCACTGCCCAGCCGCGCGCAGGAAGATGCCATCGCGCTTGAGCGTCAACTGCCCAAAGAGGATCAGCAGCAACTGCAGGCAGGCGACGAAAGCTTTCTGGCGCTCTGGAAACCGGCCAACACTGACGAGCCGCAAGGTGCCGTCATTATCCTGCCTGGCGCAGGCGAATCGCCGGACTGGCCCGACGTGGTCGGCCCGCTGCGACGCAAGTTTCCCAATGTCGGCTGGTCCAGCCTGAGCGTCACCTTACCGGACGCACAGGACACTGCGCTGATGCCGCGTGACACTGACGCCGCGACCGGCGACGCCAGCGCTGAAAAACCCAAGGAAGCGCCAAAGGATGCGCCTGCCAAGGATGCGGCCGCCGAGGCAGAAGCCCAGGCCAGCGCCGACACGGCCAAGGCAGCGGCCGATGAAGAACGCAACAAGGCCCAGGCTGAAAGGGTCTTTGCCCGCATTGATAGCGCGATTGCCTTTGCGCAGCAGAACAAGGCGCACAGCATCGTATTGCTCGGCCACAGCAGCGGCGCTTATTGGGCGACGCGCTACATGAGCGAGCGCCCGTCGCCTCTGGTGCAGAAACTGGTGTTGGTGGCCGCACGCGAACCGCTCGACACGCCACCGTCACTGCTGGACATGGTGCCCACGCTGAAGGTCAATACCGCCGACTTCATCTACAAAAACCCGCCCCAGCAGGCAGCGACCGAACGCCTCCAGGCCAGCAAACGCGCCAAGGGACCGGGCTTCACACAAATCGGGCTGATCAATATTGCAGGCAATGCAGAGACAGAACAGGAACAACTGTTCCGCCGGGTTCGCGGCTGGGTCGAGGCCAAATAGGCCGGGGATGCTCTTGGCGTGTTGAAACACGCTGTCCGTAGCAATCACCCGATTGTGGGAGGCGTCACCACGTCTTCGACGTAGCGCTGTCGCGCAGCACACACCGGACCGTAGGAGCGGACTTGTCCGCGAATGCTGCATTTCAGTCGCTGAACCTTCATCGTCTGCACCACCCCTTCGCGGACAAGTCCGCTCCCACAAAATCCAGTTTCTTCAGTGGGTTGCAGGTTGTTTGATAAGAGGCGGCTTGCCGGCGATGAACGATGACGCGACTTTCCTGACATGCCGCGTCGACTGCATCGCCGGCAAGCCGCCTCCCACTCATAGGAGTGAGCATCATCACTGAAACCCGCGGCGCGCCTTGATCAGTCGATAAGCGTTGTGCAGTTCGCTGGTTTTCTCGGTCGCCACACGCACCTGCAATGAGCTGGCGCCCGAGCCTGCGATCTTGTCCGGGTGGTGGCGGCTGAGCAGCCGCCGATAGGCACGCTTGATGGTCACAGGATCCGTGTCGGCCTGCACGCCCAGCAACAGCAGTGCACCCTTGTAGGCGTCAGTGCTGCCGATTGACGGCCGCTTCATCGGATCATGTTCGGCGGCCAGTGCTTCGATCTGCGGTTCGGTCCAGCCCAGCCACATGCCCCACACACCAATCAGCTCGCGCTCGGCCCGGGACGCCTTGCCATCGGCCCATGCCATTCGCCAACAGGCGCGTAACAATCCTTCGGCGTTGTCCGGTTTATCTCTCAAACCGCGCAGATAACTGCGCAGCCCATCGGATCCGTCCTTGCCGCGCTTGAACGCATTAATTGCACGCAACTGGCCCGCCTTGTCCATGCTCAGTCGTTGCATCTCGACCCGCGCCTGATGAATGTGACTGGCGACCACGCGCCCGTCACATTTGGCCAGGCGCCCCAGCAGCACGAACAGTAATTCATCGTCATGAACAGCCGGGCGACCACCCAGACGCTCACGCAGATGCGCCCAGCTGTACAGTTTCAATCGACGGTCCAGCGCCTGCCCCAGCAAGGCGCCCAGCATCGCACCGGGTATGTCGGCAATCGCGTACCCGATACCAGCGCCTGCCAGTGTGCCCGGCCAGATCATTCAGTACGTCCCGCCAGCAACTGCTCCACTTCGGCCAGCCGTTCATGAGTACCGACATCCACCCAGCGTCCGCTGAAATGCTCACCGGTTACCTGCCCTTCACGCATGGCATCACGCAGCAACGGCGCCAGCTTGAACGCGCCCGCCTCGCAACCGGCGAACAGTTCAGGATGCAAAATCGCGATACCGCTGTAGGTGAGGCGATGCCCAGCCGAGTCGTCATCGAGTACCTGACCGTCAACCAGCGAGAAATCCCCCGTCGGGTGATGCGCCGGGTTGTCGATCAACACCAGATGCGCAAGCCCCGTCAACGGTCGACGCAGCGAGGCGAAGTCGTAGTCCGTCCAGATGTCGCCATTGACCACCACAAACGGCTCGTCGCCCAGCAAAGGGAGGGCGCGGAAGATGCCGCCACCTGTTTCCAACGGCTCGCCTTCAGGGGAGTAACGGATGTTCAGGCCGAAGCGTTGGCCGTCGCCGAGCCAGTCTTCGATCTGCTGCCCCAGCCACGCATGGTTGATGACCAGATCGTGAAACCCGGCCTCACGCAAAGCATTGAGGTGATATTCGATCAAAGGCACACCACCTGCGCGCACCAGAGGTTTTGGCGTGTGCAGGGTCAACGGGCGCATGCGCTCGCCTTTCCCGGCAGCGAGAATCATCGCTTTCATGCAATCCTCTTCAACACAATCGGTACCTTTTTCAAAATGAGTCAGACGGCTGTCTCGACGGGCTGCTGCAGGCTGGTCAGCAACTGACCCAGTTGCGCCAGTTCCGGACGTCGCGAAAGAACGGCTTCTATATAGGCGAAAAAGCGTGGAACGTCGCCCAGATAACGCGGCTTGCCATCGCGATGACAGATACGCGCGAAGATGCCGATGACTTTCAAGTGACGCTGTACGCCCATCAGGTCGCTGGCCCGCTCGAACGCAGCGAAGTCTTCATGGACCGGAATGCCCAGCGCCCGCGCCTTGTCCCAGTAGATTTTCAACCAGTCGCTGACGCGCTCCTGCGGCCAACTCAGGAACGCATCCTTGAACAGGCAGGTGATGTCGTAGGTGACCGGGCCATACACGGCATCCTGAAAATCCAGCACGCCCGGATTGGGCTCGCTGATCATCAGGTTCCGAGGCATATAGTCGCGATGCACCAGCACCTTGGGCTGTATCAGCGCACTTTCGATCAACAAATCACTGGCCTGCTGCCAGTCAGCCAGTTGCGCCTCGTCCATGTCGATGCCCAGATGACGCTTCACGTACCACTCGGGAAACAGCTCCAGCTCACGGCGCAGCAAGGCCACGTCATAGCTGGGCAACGGCGCATCCATCGGCAATTGTTGATAAGCCAGCAACGACTCGATGGCGTCGGCAAACAACACATCCGCGTTATCGGCATCGATCACGTCCAGATAAGTCTGGCGACCCAGATCGTTGAGCAGTAAAAAGCCCTGCGCGAGATCTTCAGCGTAAATTTTCGGAACATTTATGCCGGACTTTTCCAGCAAATGAGCGATATCCACAAACGGTTTGCAGTTTTCCTGGGGTGGCGGCGCGTCCATCACAATAAAAGTTCGCCCTTCGCCCTCCCAACGGAAATAACGACGAAAACTCGCATCGCTGCTGGCCGCAGTCAACGTGGCCGGGGGTACGGCGCCCCAGTTCTGCGCGGCGAACAGCGCTGGCAACTGCTTATCCAGCCAAACTTTCAGGGATTGCAGGCGTATATCTTGATCTGGCATTACAAGGGTCTCCGACGGCGCTAGCCGTCAAGCGGGTCATGCTTTATTATCCGGAATCTTTTTCAGCCCATCGAGAGGCGTGCGGCCCCCCCGCGGGCAGATGGCGCGCAGGAAGCCCGGACTAATAAGATGGCATTGAAATCCCCCGCGTTTCGTAAAAAATTTCCGTTGCTCGTAACCGGCAGTCTGCTGGCGATGCAACCTCTGGCCACTCAATTCGTGGTTGCCGCGGAACAGTATGACTGCTCAGTCTCTGCTTCGGGTGCCTGGAATTGTGCGCCTAAATCCGGCACCGCTGCCGTTGAACTGCCTCCGCGCCCCGTGCACAGCACGACGTCGGTCAGTTCCAACGGTACTGTGACCTCGGAAAGCACTTCCGCCGGCGAACCGGTTGCGACCACGCAACTGGTCACCGAAGCCAAGGGCAAAGGCCTGAGGTCGCGTAGTGCTGACTACAGTCACCTCGATTGGGTTCCTCGTGAAAAGCTCACCGCAGCGCAACTGGCCGAAACCGGTCCGTATTGCTCGGGTGCCTACGTAGAGCCGATTCGCCCGGGCATGGACGACAAGACGAAGATGAGCGATGCACCGATGTTCGTCGGTGCAAAAGCCTCGCGTTACGAGCAGGAAGCACAGGTTGCGACCCTCGCTGGTGACGTCGTGTTGCGTCAAGGCAGCATGCAGGTTCAGGCTCAGGAAGCCGCCCTGCATCAGGCCGAGAACCGTGGCGAGCTGAACGGTGACGTGCGTCTGCGTGACAACGGCGCACTGATCGTCGGCGACAAGGCCGAACTGCAGCTCGACACCGGCGAAGCCCGTGTCGACAACGCCGAGTACGTCCTGCACAAGTCGAACATTCGCGGTAACGCTCTGTACGCCAAGCGTGCCGAGAACGCGATCATTCGCCTCAAGGACGGCACATACACCACGTGCGAGCCGAACAGCAACGCCTGGACGCTCAAAGGCAACAACATCACGCTGAACCCGGCCACCGGTTTCGGCACCGCGACCAACGTGACGCTGCGGGTCAAGGACGTACCGGTACTCTACACGCCGTACATCTACTTCCCGATCGACGACCGTCGCCAGTCCGGTTTCCTGCCGCCTACCATCGGTACAGGCAGCGACACCGGTTTCACGCTGGTCACGCCTTACTACTTCAACCTGGCGCCGAACTACGATGCCACGTTGTACCCGCGTTACATGGCCAAACGCGGTCTCTTGATGGAAGGCGAGTTCCGCTACCTGACCAAGAGCAGCGAAGGCCAGTTCGGTGGCGGCTACCTG
This sequence comes from Pseudomonas viridiflava, assembly GCF_900184295.1. Lineage (NCBI taxonomy): Bacteria > Pseudomonadati > Pseudomonadota > Gammaproteobacteria > Pseudomonadales > Pseudomonadaceae > Pseudomonas > Pseudomonas viridiflava. The sequence goes on along the minus strand of NZ_LT855380.1, from coordinate 615,345 downwards.
AACGACGAAGACGACGAGCGCAAGCTGCAGTCGGACTACGACAAGACGCGCTGGATGATCAACTGGCAGCACACGGGCGGGCTTGATTCGCGCTGGCTGACCAAGGTCGACTACACCGATATCAGCGATCCGTACTATTTCCAGGATCTGGAAACCGATCAGATTGGTGTGAGCAGGACTGATTTCATCAATCAGCAGGGGTCCCTGACGTATCGTGGCGACAGCTACCGCGCCACGTTCAATGCCCAAGCGTACAAGCTGGCGACGATTGCGAACATTACGCCATACAACCGCCTGCCGCAGATCACCTTGAACGGTACTCTGCCTTACAATCCGGGCGGATTGAAGTTCGATTACGAGACCGAAGCGGTTCGTTTCGAGCGTGATCTGCGCGACGGCAACTTCATTGATGAAAATGGCAACTCATCGGTGCGACTGGACAGAAACGTTGCAGGTCTGGCGCGCTCCAATGGCGATCGTCTGAATCTGGCACCGTCCATGAGCTTGCCGATGAACTGGACCTATGGGTTCCTGACGCCAAAGCTCAAGTATGTATACACCCAGTACGATCTGGATCTGGACAGTCAGGGCAAAAACACGCTGTTGGCTGACGAAGAGTACAGCAGTAGCCAAAGCCGCAGCGTGCCGATCTTCAGTGTCGACAGCGGCCTGTATTTCGACCGCAACACTCAGTGGTTCGGCAAGAATTATCGTCAGACCCTCGAGCCGCGCCTGTTCTATCTTTATGTTCCCAAGAAAGATCAAACCGATATCCCGGTTTTCGATTCGGGTGAAAGCACGTTCAATTACGCGTCTCTATTCCGCGATAACCGATTCAGTGGTGTCGACCGTATCGGTGACGAAAACAAGCTGTCGCTGGGCATCACCAACCGCTGGATCGAAGACAACGGCTTTGAGCGTCAGACATTCAGTATTGGTCAGGCGATTTACTTCCGAGATCGCGAGGTTCAGTTGCCCGGCATCACCTTTGCCGACCGTGACGATGCCAAGGCCAACGTTTCGCCTTACGCCCTTGAATACGCCTACCGCTTTAACCGCGACTGGCGCTTCAACTCGGACTTCAACTGGGATCCGGACAGCAAGAGCACCCGCTCGGGCAGCGCGATGTTCCATTACCAGCCTGAGGACAACCCGAACAAGGTCGTGAACTTCGGCTATCGCTATCGCGATGACCAGATCCGTTTCGACCAGACAACTGGCCGTTGGACCGTGGGCGGTGGCGACTATGGCACACCGGGCACCCCTGGCTACGTAAAGGACTACTACAAGATCCAGCAGCATGACTTCTCGGTCATCTGGCCGATTGTCCCGCAGTGGAGCCTCATCAGCCGCTGGCAGTATGACTACAACCGCGACCGTACCATCGAAGCCTTTGGTGGTTTCGAATACGACAACTGCTGCTGGAAGCTGCGCCTGATCAACCGTTACTGGATTGATTACGACGAGTTCAGCCAGGAAGCGCCTCAGAACGAAAAAGGCGACCGCGGCATATTCCTACAAATCGTGTTGAAGGGACTCGGCGGCGTGACCGGCGCCAAAGTAGAGAGCTTCCTCGACAAAGGCATCCAAGGTTATCGTGAACGTGAAGACCAAGCTTTCTGATTGTCTGCGCCCGCTGATGCTGGGCGCGTTACTCCTGAGCGGTGCTGTGCATGCAGCGGTTCAGCCTCTGGACAGTGTCGTGGCCATCGTCGACAACGACGTGATCATGAAAAGCCAGATGGACCAGCGTGTTCGTGAAGTTCAGCAAACCATCGCCAAGCGCGGGTCGGGCGTACCGCCTGCCGAAGCACTGCAGCAGCAGGTTCTGGATCGTCTGATTCTGGAAAACCTGCAGTTGCAGATTGGCGAGCGTTCCGGCATTCGCGTCACTGACGAAGAACTGAACCAGGCCATCGGCACCATCGCTCAGCGCAACAACATGAGCGTTGACCAGTTCCGTGCAGCGCTGGCCCATGACGGTCTGTCATACAACGATGCACGCGAGCAGGTTCGTCGCGAGATGATCATCAGCCGTGTGCGCCAGCGTCGTGTGGCAGAGCGTATCCAGGTCTCCGAGCAGGAAGTGAAGAACTTCCTGGCCTCCGATCTGGGCAAGGCTCAGCTGTCCGAAGAGTTTCACCTGGCCAACATCATGATCGCCACGCCTGACAGTGCATCGTCCGATGCCATTCAGGCGGCAGCGCGCCGGGCCAAGGACGTTTACGACCAGTTGAAGAAAGGCGCCGACTTCGCACAGATGGCGATTGCCAAATCGTCGAGCGAAAGCGCGCTGGAAGGCGGCGACATGGGCTGGCGCAAGGCGGCCCAACTGCCACCTCCGTTCGGCGACATGCTCAGCTCGATGCCGATTGGTGACGTGACGCCTCCGGCGCGCACACCGGGCGGTTTCATTATCCTCAAGCTGCTTGAAAAGCGCGGTGGACAGGGTCAGGCACAGATGCGCGATGAAGTGCATGTGCGCCACATCCTGATCAAGCCAAGCGAAATCCGCAGCGAAGAAGAAACCAAGCGTCTGGCTGCCAAGATCTATGACCGCATCGAAAACGGCGAAGATTTCGGCGAACTGGCGAAGAGCTTCTCGGAAGATCCGGGTTCGGCACTCAACGGCGGTGACCTGAACTGGGTCGACCCCAACTCGCTGGTTCCAGAGTTCCGTGAAGTCATGGCTGAAACGCCTCAGGGCGTGGTGTCCAAACCGTTCAAGACCGCTTATGGCTGGCACGTTCTGGAAGTTCTGGGCCGTCGCGCCACGGACGCCACCAGCCAGGCTCGTGATCAGCAAGCGTTGAACGTACTGCGTAACCGCAAGTACGACGAAGAGCTGCAAACCTGGCTGCGTCAGATCCGTGACGAAGCCTACGTTGAAATCAAGCTTCCTGGCGCAGCCCAGGCTGCTCAGTGAAACCAAAGCGCTTCGCTCTGACACCCGGCGAGCCGGCCGGCATAGGTCCTGACCTTTGCCTGCTGCTCGCCACGCAGCCTCAGCCACACCCCCTGATTGCCATTACCAGCCGCGACCTGCTCACCGAGCGGGCCGCGCAATTGGGCGTGGCCGTCAACCTGCTCGAAGTGATGCCAGATGCCCTCCCCGACTCGCCCGCCCCTGCGGGCAGCCTGTATGTCTGGGATACCCCGCTGGCAGCGCCAGTGGTCACGGGTGAGCTGAACACGGCCAACGCCGGGTTCGTGCTGCAAACCCTGACACGCGCCGGGCAAGGCTGCCTCGACGGCCTGTTCAGCGGCATGATTACCGCCCCGGTGCACAAGGGCGTGATCAACGAAGGCGGCTTTGCCTTCTCCGGACACACCGAATTCCTCGCAGAACTGACCCATACCGAACAGGTGGTGATGATGCTGGCCACTGGCGACCTGCGAGTCGCACTGGTCACCACACACCTGCCGTTGCGCGATGTGGCCGATGCCATTACCCCGGACCGGCTGGAACGCGTCACGCGCATCCTGCATGCCGATCTGGTGAACAAGTTCGGTATCCCTCACCCGCGCATCCTGGTGTGCGGTCTCAATCCGCATGCCGGCGAGAGCGGGCATCTGGGGCGCGAGGAAATCGACATCATCGAACCGACTCTGGAGCGCCTGCGCAGCGACGGCCTGGACCTGCGTGGTCCGCTGCCTGCCGACACTCTGTTTACCCCCAAATATCTGGAGCACTGCGATGCGGTGCTGGCGATGTACCACGATCAGGGCCTGCCCGTACTCAAGTACAAAGGCTTCGGCGCAGCCGTCAATGTGACGCTGGGCCTGCCGATCATCCGTACGTCCGTCGACCACGGCACCGCGCTGGACCTGGCGGGCAGTGGCAAGATCGACACCGGCAGCCTGCACGTCGCACTGCAAACCGCCTACCAGATGGCCGAGACCCATTCATGACCGAGCTCTACCAACACCGGGCGCGCAAGCGTTTCGGGCAGAACTTCCTGCACGATGCAGGCGTTATCGACAAGATCCTGCGCGCGATTCGCGCCAAACCCGAAGACCGTCTGCTGGAAATCGGTCCGGGTCAGGGCGCATTGACGGAAGGCCTGCTCAACAGCGGCGCCCACCTCGACGTTGTGGAGCTGGACAAGGACCTGATCCCGATCCTCAACAGCCAGTTCGCCGGCAAGCCGAACTTCAACCTGCATCAAGGTGATGCGCTGAAGTTCGACTTCAACAGCCTGGGTGCCGAGCCGCGCAGCCTGAGGGTCGTCGGCAACCTGCCGTACAACATCTCGACGCCGCTGATCTTCCACCTTTTGCAGAACGCCAGTCTGATCCGCGACATGCACTTCATGTTGCAGAAGGAAGTGGTCGAGCGCCTTGCAGCCGGCCCTGGCGGCGGTGACTGGGGTCGCCTGTCGATCATGGTCCAGTATCACTGTCGCGTAGAGCACCTGTTCAACGTGGGGCCTGGTGCGTTCAACCCGCCGCCCAAAGTGGACTCGGCCATTGTGCGCCTCGTGCCGCACGAAACCCTGCCCCACCCGGCCAAGGATCACCGCCTGCTGGAGCGCGTCGTACGTGAAGCCTTCAACCAGCGTCGCAAGACCCTGCGCAACACCTTGAAACTGCTGTTGAGCAGTGATGACATCACCGCTGCGGGTGTAGACGGCAGTCTGCGTCCGGAGCAACTGGACCTGGCCGCTTTCGTTCGTCTGGCCGACAAGCTGGGCGAGAAAGCCCTCGCGGAGTAAGCATTGGTGACAGGTAAGCGGCTGACGGCCATTGGTCATTTTCCGTTTACTTGTCCTAGACTGATGCTGCTGTTGAGCACTCCGTTTTTTTCGCTATGGATTTCAAGGCCTACTGAATGTCCGATTCCCGTTATCAGGTCGACGTCAGCGTCGTCACGCGCTTCCTCGCAGAACAGTCCCAACCCGAGCAGAATCGCTTCGCGTTCGCCTACACCATCACGGTCCAGAACAATGGCGAGCTGCCTGCCAAGCTGTTGTCCCGGCACTGGGTCATCACGGATGGCGACGGTCACGTCGAAGAAGTCCGTGGCGAAGGCGTGGTGGGCCAGCAACCGCTGATCAAGGCTGGTCAGAGCCACACGTACAGCAGCGGCACTGTGATGACGACCAAGGTCGGCAACATGCAGGGCTCGTATCAGATGCTGGCCGAAGACGGTAAACGCTTCGACGCCGTCATCGCCCCGTTCCGCCTTGCCGTTCCGGGTGCCCTTCACTGATGGCGGTGTACGCCGTAGGCGACCTGCAAGGTTGCCTGGATCCGCTGAAGTGCCTGCTTGACGATGTGCAGTTCGACCCTGAAAAGGATCAGTTGTGGCTGGTGGGCGATCTGGTCAACCGCGGCCCCCAGTCGCTGGAGACACTCCGGTTCCTGTACGGCATCCGTCAATCGTTGGTCTGCGTGCTGGGCAATCATGACCTGCACCTGCTGGCCGCCGCACGCAGCATCGAGCGCCTGAAAAAAGGCGACACGCTGCGTGAGATCCTGGAAGCGCCGGATCGTGACCAGCTGCTGGGCTGGATACGCCAGCAGAAACTGATGCATTACGACGAATCGCGCAACGTCGCGATGGTCCACGCCGGAATCGCACCGCAGTGGTCGCTGAAGAAAGCGCTCAAGCATGCAGCCGAAGTCGAACAGGCTCTGCAGGACGACAATCTGTACGAACCGTTTCTGGACGGCATGTACGGCAACGAGCCTGCCAAGTGGGACAACGATCTGAACGGCGTCACCCGGCTAAGGGTCATCACCAACTACTTCACGCGGATGCGTTTCTGTACCAGCGATGGCAAGCTCGACCTCAAGGGCAAGGAAGGCGTCGAGACGGCCAAGCCTGGCTACGCGCCCTGGTTCACTCACAAGAACCGTAAGACTCGCTCGGTGAAGATCATCTTTGGCCACTGGGCCGCGCTTGAAGGTCGCTGTGACGAGCCGGACGTCTTCGCGCTCGACAGCGGCTGCGTGTGGGGCGGTGCCATGACGCTGCTCAACGTCGACACCCTTGAACGTCATCAATGCAATTGCGATGCTGTCGGCCACGTAGCAACACCGACCATCACCCGAATACCGGCAGACGCCAGCCGTCATCAGCAGCCACAGGCTCAGGAGCCCACGCAATGACCGATTTCAAACGCATCCCCCCCGAACAGGCTCAGGCACTGCGCGAGCAAGGCGCGGTCGTGGTCGATGTTCGTGACGCCCAGACGTTCGAGAGCAGCCACATTCCCGAGTCACAGCACCTGGACAACCACTCGATCGCCGACTTCATCGCCAAAGCCGATCTGGACAAACCCCTTGTGGTGATCTGCTATCACGGCAACTCCAGCCAGAGCGCAGCGGCCTATCTCGTGGGTCAGGGATTCTCGGACGTGTACAGCGTGGACGGCGGCTTCGAGCTGTGGCGCTCGACTTTTCCTGCCGAAACCGTACAAGGCAACTGAAAAATATTTTTATGACAGTCGATCCCGCGTTCTACGCGGGCTCGCGCCCCAACTGACGAACGGTCAGCCCGTCTTCTCGCTCATCCCTTCTTTATCTTTCCGAATCCGAACTATCCTTAGCCTAGGCCATCCGAAATCAGGGGAGAGCCGGTACACCGGCGCGTGGGTCATCGGTAGTTACTTTTATGGTGTTCTGGGGGGTAAACGGCATCTGGATACTCAGCTGCTGCCAGCATCGACTGACGATCCGCCGCCGGCTCAACGTATCGAGCGAGGTGACGTCATGAGTATTTTTAGCCACTTCCAACAACGCTTTGAAACCACACGTCAGGAAGAGCTCTCGCTGCAGGAGTATCTTGAGCTCTGCAAACAGGATCGCAGCGCATACGCCTCGGCGGCAGAACGTCTGCTGCTGGCCATAGGCGAACCTGAGCTGGTGGATACTTCCGCCAACTCGCGGCTGTCGCGAATTTTCTCCAACAAGGTGATACGTCGCTATCCGGCGTTTGCAGACTTCCATGGGATGGAAGAATGCATCGACCAGATTGTCTCGTATTTCCGCCATGCCGCCCAAGGCCTGGAAGAAAAGAAGCAGATCCTCTATCTGCTCGGCCCGGTTGGCGGTGGTAAATCGTCTCTGGCTGAAAAACTCAAACAACTGATCGAAAAAGTCCCGTTCTACGCCATCAAGGGCTCGCCGGTATTCGAGTCGCCATTGGGCCTGTTCAATGCCAATGAAGACGGTGCCATTCTCGAAGAAGACTTCGGCATCCCGCGGCGCTACCTGAGCACCATCATGTCGCCCTGGGCGACCAAGCGTCTGGCTGAGTTCGGGGGCGACATCAGTCAGTTCAAGGTCGTGAAACTCTATCCATCAGTTCTCAACCAGATCGCTGTGGCCAAGACCGAACCGGGTGACGAGAACAACCAGGACATCTCGGCACTGGTCGGCAAGGTCGATATCCGCAAGCTGGAAGAGTTTCCGCAGAATGACGCCGACGCCTACAGCTATTCGGGCGCGCTCTGCCGGGCCAACCAGGGCCTGATGGAATTCGTCGAGATGTTCAAGGCGCCGATCAAGGTCCTGCACCCGTTACTGACGGCTACTCAGGAAGGCAACTACAACAGTACCGAAGGGCTGGGCGCGATTCCGTTTACCGGCATTCTGCTGGCGCACTCCAACGAATCGGAATGGCACAGCTTCCGCAACAACAAGAACAACGAAGCCTTCATCGACCGTATCTACATTGTGAAGGTGCCTTACTGCCTGCGGGTTAGCGACGAGATCAAGATCTACGACAAGCTGTTGTTCAACAGCTCTCTGTCCAAGGCGCATTGCGCACCGGACACGCTGAAGATGCTGGCGCAGTTCACCACCCTGTCGCGCCTCAAGGAGCCGGACAACTCCAATATCTACTCCAAGATGCGGGTGTACGACGGCGAGAACCTCAAGGACACCGATCCGAAAGCCAAGTCGATTCAGGAGTACCGCGACAGCGCGGGCGTCGACGAAGGCATGAACGGTCTGTCGACCCGTTTCGCGTTCAAGATTCTGTCCAAGGTGTTCAACTTCGATCCGCATGAAATCGCGGCCAACCCGGTGCATCTGCTCTATGTGCTGGAACAGCAGATCGAACAGGAGCAATTCCCTGCCGAGACGCGCGAGCGTTATCTGCGCTTCATCAAGGAATACCTGGCACCGCGCTACATCGAGTTCATCGGCAAGGAGATTCAGACCGCTTACCTGGAATCCTACAGCGAGTACGGGCAGAACATTTTCGACCGCTACGTGCTGTACGCGGACTTCTGGATTCAGGATCAGGAATACCGCGATCCGGAGACTGGCGAGATTCTCAACCGTGTGGCACTGAACGAGGAGCTGGAAAAGATCGAGAAACCTGCCGGTATCAGCAACCCGAAAGATTTCCGCAACGAGATCGTCAACTTCGTGCTGCGCGCCCGCGCCAACAACAACGGCAAGAACCCGACCTGGCTCAGCTACGAAAAGCTGCGTGTCGTGATCGAGAAGAAAATGTTCTCCAACACCGAGGACCTGCTGCCGGTCATCAGCTTCAACGCCAAAGCCAGCAAGGAAGACCAGCAGAAGCACAACGACTTTGTCACTCGAATGGTTGAACGGGGCTACACCGATAAACAGGTACGTCTACTCTCCGAATGGTATCTGCGCGTACGCAAGTCGCAGTAATGGCAGCGGCAAGCGGCAGGCTGTAAGCCTCAGGCGGGCGTAGGTTCGTCTGAGGTGCTGTTTTTGTGCCAGCGCTTGCTTTTAAGCTTCAGCCTCACGGCTTGAAGCTTGCAACTTGAAGCTGCCCGGAGGGCCTATGAGCTATGTGATTGACCGACGTCTCAACGGCAAGAACAAGAGCACGGTAAACCGGCAACGGTTTCTGCGGCGTTACCGTGACCACATCAAGAAGGCAGTGGAAGAAGCTGTCAGCCGCCGCTCCATTACTGATATGGAGCATGGCGAACAGATCAGTATTCCCGGTCGAGACATCGACGAGCCTGTGTTGCATCACGGACGTGGCGGCAAACAGACCGTCGTTCACCCTGGTAACAAGGAATTCACCACCGGCGAGCACATCGCCAGGCCGCAAGGCGGCGGTGGCGGCAAAGGACCTGGCAAGGCGAGCAATTCCGGCGAAGGCATGGATGAGTTCGTGTTCCAGATCACCCAGGAAGAATTTCTCGAATTCATGTTCGAGGACCTGGAGTTGCCCAACCTGGTCAAACGCAACCTGACCGGCACGGACACCTTCAAGACCGTGCGCGCCGGGATCAGTAACGAAGGCAATCCTTCGCGCATCAACATCATCCGTACGCTGCGCTCCGCCCATGCGCGACGCATTGCCCTGTCGGGCAGCAGCCGGGCAAAACTCAAGGAAGCCAACAGCGAACTTGAGCGCATGAAGCGCGAAGAACCTGACAATTTCGGAGACATTCAAGCGCTTGAGGTGGAAATCGAACGCCTCAAGGCGCGCATTCGTCGCGTGCCGTATCTGGACACCTTCGACCTCAAATACAACCTGCTGGTCAAGCAGCCCAACCCCAGCTCCAAGGCTGTGATGTTCTGCCTGATGGACGTTTCCGGCTCCATGACCCAGGCGACCAAGGACATCGCCAAACGCTTTTTCATCCTGCTGTATCTGTTCCTCAAGCGTAACTACGACAAGATCGAAGTCGTGTTCATTCGCCACCATACCAGTGCCCGCGAAGTGGACGAGGAAGAGTTTTTCTATTCTCGGGAAACCGGCGGCACCATCGTCTCCAGCGCCCTGAAACTGATGCAGGAGATCATGGCCGAGCGTTATCCGAGCAGTGAATGGAATATCTACGCGGCCCAGGCTTCCGACGGCGACAACTGGAACGACGACTCGCCGATTTGCCGCGACATCCTGACCAAGCAGATCATGCCGTTCGTGCAGTACTACACCTACGTGGAGATCACGCCGCGCGAACATCAGGCACTTTGGTATGAATATGAGCGCATCGGAGAGGAATATGCCGACACGTTCGCCCAGCAGCAGCTTGTCTCTGCCGGTGATATCTATCCGGTATTCCGCGAACTCTTCCAGCGAAGGTTAGTGTCATGACCGCCAGAGAGCAGAAACGCCAACCCATTTCCACGGGGTCAGAGTGGACGTTCGAACTGATCCAGACCTACGACCGCGAAATCAGCCGTATCGCTGATCGTTATGCGCTGGACACTTATCCCAACCAGATCGAAGTGATCACCGCCGAGCAGATGATGGACGCCTATGCCTCGGTCGGCATGCCGTTGGGCTACCACCACTGGTCCTACGGCAAACACTTCCTCAGCACTGAAAAATCCTATACGCGCGGCCAGATGGGTCTGGCGTACGAAATCGTCATCAACTCCGACCCCTGCATCGCTTACCTGATGGAAGAAAACACCATCTGCATGCAGGCGCTGGTGGTCGCTCATGCCTGCTATGGCCACAACAGTTTTTTCAAGGGCAACTACCTGTTCCGCACCTGGACCGATGCCAGTTCGATCATCGATTACCTGGTGTTCGCCAAGCAGTACATCATGCAGTGCGAGGAACGCCATGGCATCGACGCCGTGGAAGACCTGCTCGACTCCTGCCATGCGCTGATGAACTACGGCGTGGACCGCTACAAGCGTCCGTATCCGATTTCGGCGGAAGAGGAGCGGCGTCGGCAGAAGGATCGGGAAGAGCACCTGCAGCGCCAGATCAATGACCTGTGGCGCACCATCCCGAAAAGTGCGAAGGAAGGCGGCAAGGAAGACAATGCACGCTTCCCTGCCGAGCCTCAGGAAAACATTCTCTACTTCATCGAGAAACACGCGCCGCTGCTGGAGCCCTGGCAGCGCGAAGTGGTGCGCATCGTGCGCAAGATTGCGCAGTACTTCTATCCCCAGCGACAAACACAGGTGATGAACGAAGGCTGGGCCACGTTCTGGCACTACACATTGATGAACGACCTCTATGACGAGGGTCTGGTTACCGACGGCTTCATGATGGAGTTCCTGCAGTCGCATACCAGCGTCATTTATCAACCCGGCTTCGACAGCCCCTACTACAGCGGCATTAACCCTTACACGCTGGGCTTTGCGATGTATCAGGACATCCGCCGGATGTGCGAGCACCCGACCGAAGAAGACCGTCAGTGGTTTCCGGAGATTGCCGGCACTGACTGGCTGACCGCGATCAAGTTCGCGATGAGCAGCTTCAAGGACGAGAGCTTCATCCTTCAGTACCTCTCGCCCAAGGTCATACGCGACCTCAAACTGTTCAGCATCATGGACGACGACCTGAAAGATGATCTGCTGGTCCCGGCCATCCATGACGAGAACGGCTACCGCACCATTCGCGAAATACTGGCCGCGCATTACAACCTGGGTAACCGCGAGCCCAACATCCAGATCTACAGCATCGACCGGCGCGGAGACCGTTCGCTGACCCTGCGTCATCAGCAGCACAACCGCAAACCGCTGGGCGACTCCACCGATGAAGTGCTCAAGCACTTGCATCGCCTGTGGGGGTTCGACATCCATCTGGAAACCCTGCAGGGCGATCAGATCGTGAAAACCCACCACGTACCACCGAGAGGCGAGCACGCCGACAGTGAATATCCCCGGCTCGATTTGGCGGTTGTACACCTCTAAATCCTGAAGACGTGAAGCTTAAACCGGTCATCGTTCGGTTTTAGCCTCCGTAAGGACGACGCAAGGTTTATCCTGTCGCGCTTACGGAGGTTTTTTATGCAGATTTTTAAAGTGGGCGGCGCCGTACGCGACCGCCTCCTGGGTTTACCCGTCACCGATATCGACTGGGTGGTCGTCGGCGCGTCGGCTGAAGACATGCTGGTCAAGGGCTATCGTCCGGTCGGCACCGATTTTCCGGTATTTCTCCACCCGCTGACGGGCGAGGAATATGCGCTGGCACGCACTGAGCGCAAAAGTGGCGTGGGGTATGGCGGCTTTGTTTTTCATGCGAGCCCTGACGTTACGCTCGAGCAGGACCTGATCCGTCGCGACCTCACCATCAACGCGATGGCCGAAGACAAGGACGGCAACCTGACCGACCCCTATCACGGCCAGCAGGACCTAGAAGCGCGCATTTTGCGTCACATTTCCCCCGCGTTCGCCGAAGATCCCCTGCGTGTACTGCGCGTTGCCCGTTTCGCCGCTCGTTATGCGCCGCATGGTTTCAGCATCGCTCCCGAGACGCTGGGCCTGATGCGGCAACTGAGTGAATCCGGCGAGCTCAAGGCGTTGACACCCGAGCGCAGCTGGAAGGAAATCTCTCGCGCCCTGATGGAAAAACAACCACAGGTGTTCATCGAGGTGCTGCATGAGTGTGGCGCGCTGAAAGAACTGATGCCCGAAGTAGAGGACCTGTTCGGCGTACCTCAGCCAGCCGCGCATCACCCTGAAATCGACACCGGCGTGCATGTACTGAGTGTGCTGGAGCAGGCTGCCCTTCACGAGCATCCGTTGAGCGTGCGCTGGGCCTGCCTGCTTCATGATCTGGGCAAAGGGCTGACCCCGGAGTCGGAATGGCCAAGACACATCGCCCACGAGCACACCGGCTTGCGCCTGATCAAGGCTGTCAACGAACGCTTCCGGGTACCGAGGGAGTGTCAGGAATTGGCGTTGCTGGTCGGCCAGTACCACACACACGGACATCGGGCGCTGGAACTCAAGCCCTCCACTGTGCTGGAACTGCTGCACAGCTTCGACGTGTACCGCAGGCCGCAGCGCTTCGAGGAATTCATCGCCGCGTGCGAGATGGATGCACGAGGCCGTCATGGTTTCGAGCAGCGCAGTTATCCACAGGCGCAGTACCTGCGCGGCGCCGCAGAAGCGGCACGGGCGGTGTCGGTACAGCCACTGCTCGAGAAAGGCTTGCAGGGTCAGGAGCTGGGCAACGCCCTGAAAAATGCGCGACTGGATGCGCTGAAAGTGTACAAAGCGGAGTATGGCAATAGGTAAGTCGATCGATTCCTAGGCTCCAGCGCTCATCGTTATACACAAGTCCGCAAGCCGCGCAAAACGGGGGCCTAAACGAAAGTGACTGACTGAATGCATACCCCTTGGTCGTAGCAAGACTCGGGTATAACGCTGAGCACAAGCTTGGGCATGATCGGCGTGCTTGAGATCATGCTGATCGTTCCTACGCTCTGCGTGGGAATGCCTCCCAGGACGCTCCGCGTCCGCTCTGGAATGTGGCGCAGATGTGTGCCCAAGCTCCAGCGTTATCCACGTCATGCGCTCGGCTTAATGAATCCTCAGTCTGTGCCATTTGTGACGCGGAGCGTCACGGGAGGCATGCCCACGCAGAGCGATGGGCACGATCAGTGTTGAAGCGGACTTATGTATAACGCCGAGCGCGTGGGCACGATCATAAGCCCTTGAGCAACTGCGCAGGCGTCAACGCCTGGCCTTTCCACTCGAACGCCACAGGCCATAGCTGCTGATCGATCTGCGCGTCAGCCCACAACGTGCTGAACGGCACACCAACACCTGGGTGCAGACGATCAGGGGCAATCAGCGACAAAGGCCACAAGACGAACGCATTCTTGAGAATTTCGGCGCGAGGCAGGATAAGCCCGTCGAAGTTGCCGACCTGCTCGCCATACAGCAGCACGTCGATGTCCAGCGGCAGTCCTTTGCGATCCGGGGCGTAGCGGCCGTTGTCGGCCTCGATGAATTTCAGACGGCGGTCCAGCTCCATCAACGGCAGATCGGTCAGAGCCGACACCACCAGGTTGAAAAACGGACCGCTCTTGATGCCCACCGGATGACTCTCGAAGACCGGCGAACAGCTCAACTCACTCAGAAAGCTGTCCAGCGCATCGAGCCCGGCATGCAGGTGTTTTTCGCGCTCGATGTTACTGCCGAGCCCGAGGAAAATCCGCGTCAGCGACATCCGCGCTCGATCTCCACGCCCACACCGGCGGCGGCAGCGACCGCACCGGGCTTGGTCAGCCTCAGGTGCAGCCAGGGGATATTGAACTCAGCCATCAGCACCTCGGCCAGGCGCTCGGCAAACGTCTCGACCAACTGAAACTGCGCCTGCTCGGCAAAGGCCTGGATGCGGGTCGAAACACTGGCGTAGTCGAGTGCCTTGCTCAGGTCATCACCCGCGGCCGCAGGTCGGTTGTCCCAGGCAAAACTCAGGTCAAGACGCAGGCACTGACGAATGCCGCGCTCCCAGTCGTACGCGCCGATCACGGTATCGACCTCAAGACCCTGAATGAAAACTCTGTCCAAGCACTACTCTCCACTGCACGACAAGGGCGCGATGCGCCGTTAGAATCAGGGCATCCTCGCCCGGAATGGTTAGCATGTTTTGGTTACTGGCGACCTTCGCCTACCTGCTCGGCTCACTGTCCTTCGCCATCCTGCTCAGTCGCCTCAACGGCGGTCCCGACCCGCGTGAAAGCGGTTCAGGCAACGCAGGCGCGACCAACATGCTGCGTCTGGCCGGTAAAAAAATGGCCATCCTCACGCTGATCGGCGATCTGTGCAAAGGTCTGGTCCCGGTACTGATCGCCAGCGCCTGGGGGCTTGATCCTTCGCAACAGGGCTGGATCGGCGTGTGCGCCGTACTGGGCCATCTGTTCCCGCTGTACTTCCGCTTTCGCGGTGGTAAAGGTGTCGCCACGGCTGCCGGCGTGCTGCTAGGTCTTTATCTTCCCGCTGCCGCACTGGCCATCGCCGCCTGGCTGCTGACGTTCCGCCTGACCCGCACCAGCTCGCTGGCCGCGCTGATCGCCACACCCCTCACACTGCCATTGCTGGCCTGGCAGGAACCTCGGGCATTGCTGCCCATGAGCGTCCTGACACTGCTGATCGTCTGGCGACATCGCGGCAATCTACGCGACCTGCTCGCCGGGCGCGAACGGCATTTCTGATCGGTGTATTACAGCCCCGACAGTTGCTCCATTGGCCAGCGCGCCTGCACGCTGATGCTCAGGTCTTCCTTCTGGCCTGCCTGCAAACGCTGACAGCCCGCATAGGCGATCATCGCGCCGTTGTCGGTGCAGAACTCGGGACGCGCATAAAACACTTGCCCGCGCAGATCGCCCAGCATGCTCTCCAGCGACTGACGAAGCGCCTTGTTGGCGCTGACACCGCCCGCGATGACCAGGCTCTTGAGGCCCGTCTGCTTGAGCGCGCGCTTGCACTTGATGGTCAAAGTCTCCACTACCGCCTGCTGGAAGGCCAGAGCGATGTCGCAACGGGTTTGCTCGCTGTCGTCCCCGGCACTCTGGCACTGCTGCCAGGTGTTGAGTGCAGACGTTTTCAGACCGCTGAAGCTGAACATCAGGCCAGGACGATCCGTCATCGGCCGCGGAAACGTGAAGCGCCCCGCCAGACCCTGAGTCGCCAGTCTGGAAATCTCCGGACCGCCGGGGTATTGCAGGCCCATCATCTTGGCGGTCTTATCGAACGCTTCGCCTGCCGCGTCATCGAGCGTCTCGCCCAGCAACTCGTATTGGCCGATGCCATCGACACGAACCAGCTGCGTGTGGCCGCCGGACACCAACAAAGCGACGAACGGAAACTCGGGTGGATTTTCTTCCAGCATCGGGGCCAACAGATGGCCTTCCATGTGGTGCACGCCCAACGCCGGAATGTCCCAGGCGAACGCCAAGGCCTGTGCGCAGGACGCACCGACCAGAAGAGCGCCCACAAGTCCCGGCCCTGCGGTGTAGGCAATGGCGTCGATGTCGGTTGCGACGCAGTCGGCCTCGGCCAGCGTCTGGCGAATCAGGGGCAGCATGCGCTTGACGTGATCACGCGAAGCCAGCTCCGGCACCACGCCGCCATAAGCACGGTGCAGGTCGATCTGACTGAATAATGCATCGGCCAGCAAACCGCGCTCACTGTCGTAAAGCGCGACGCCGGTTTCATCGCAGGACGTTTCTAATCCCAGTACTAGCATGGGTTTGCGCCTTGTAGGGGGCAGATTCGAAGGCGCGCATAATAGTCGCCGACCGAGGTGCCGACCAGCGGTTTTCGATCAGAGGCTTTGCATTCCTCTCAATGAGGGGTTAACATCCGCAACCCTTAAAAACCGACGTACTTTTGTGCAGTGTTTGCACGAAGCGTTGACCCCGGTAATGAATGAAGGTAGCTCTGGATGCCAGCCGTCAAAGTTAAAGAGAACGAACCCTTCGACGTAGCTCTGCGTCGTTTCAAGCGCTCCTGCGAAAAAGCCGGTGTTCTGGCTGAAGTTCGTAGCCGCGAATTTTACGAGAAGCCGACTTCCGAGCGTAAGCGTAAGGCAGCTGCTGCTGTCAAACGTCACGCCAAGAAAGTTCAGCGCGAGCAGCGCCGCGCCGTTCGTCTGTACTAATACAGACTTACGTCGAAAGCTTCTGCCTTGCCCGGCCTTACAGTCGGGCTGTCGGCAGTTGCAGTTATAGCATCACGCTAGATTGACCGAGCAGCCAAGGCAGCACATGCGACCCGGGCTTCAGTCAAGCACGTCCCGCCTGCTTACAGGCAACATTGGTCATGCCCTCTCGGGCAGCACATCGATCAATGGACAAGACGAGTATGCCTTGATGACTTCGCAAGAAGCTCAGCCAAGGCAGCGTCTCGTGCATATGAAAATCCCTTTTCATACCCAAGCACCGACCTTCGGATGCCAAGACGTGCCCGCTTGTTGCAGTGCCTTTCAAAAAGGCGGCTGACAGGCCGACGGAACGCTCGTAGAGTCACCACGATAATTTCGCGACACGCTTGATATGAGAATGCCATGGCCGGGCTGATTCCCCAGAGCTTCATCGACGACCTTCTGAACCGTACCGACATCGTCGACGTGGTCAGCTCGCGTGTGCAGCTCAAGAAAACCGGGAAGAACTTCAGCGCCTGCTGCCCGTTTCACAAAGAGAAAACACCCTCTTTCAGCGTCAGCCCGGACAAACAGTTCTATTACTGCTTTGGCTGCGGCGCGGGTGGCAACGCCCTTGGTTTCATCATGGACCACGACAACCTGGATTTTCCCCAGGCCGTCGAGGACCTCGCCAAAGCCGCCGGTATGGAAGTGCCCCGCGAGCAGGGCGTCAAAGGCCAGAAGCCGCGCCAGCCCACCGATTCGCCGCTCTACCCGCTGCTGACTGCCGCCGCAGAATTTTACCGTCAGGCCCTGAAGAACCATCCGACGCGCAAAGCTGCGGTGGACTACCTAAAGGGCCGCGGCCTGTCAGGCGAGATCGCGCGGGACTTCGGCCTCGGCTTCGCACCTCCAGGCTGGGACAACCTGTACAAACACCTGAGCAGCGATACCCTGCAGCAAAAGGTAATGATCGACGCCGGCCTGCTGATCGAAAACGCAGAAACCGGCAAGCGCTATGACCGCTTCCGTGATCGGGTGATGTTTCCGATTCGCGATTCCCGCGGGCGGGTCATCGCGTTTGGCGGCCGGGTACTGGGCGACGACAAACCCAAATACCTGAACTCGCCGGAAACACCGGTCTTCCATAAAGGCCAGGAGCTTTACGGCCTGTTCGAAGCCCGCAAGTACAACCGCAACCTCGATGAAATCATCGTCGTCGAGGGTTACATGGACGTCATCGCGCTGGCTCAGCAAGGGCTGCGCAACGCCGTTGCCACGCTGGGTACAGCCACCAGCGAAGAACACCTGAAGCGTCTGTTCAGGGTCGTGCCCAACGTGCTGTTCTGCTTCGACGGCGACCAGGCAGGCCGCAACGCCGCCTGGCGAGCGCTTGAAGCGACACTGTCGAGCCTGCAGGACGGAAGGCGGGCACGCTTTCTGTTTCTGCCCGAAGGCGAGGACCCGGACACCCTGGTGCGCTCGGAAGGCACCGACGCATTCAGGGCGCGCATCAACCAGCACGCGCAGCCGCTGGCGGATTACTTCTTCGAGCAACTGACCAAGGAAGCCGACCCGCGCTCGCTCGAGGGCAAGGCTCATATGGCCACCCTCGCCGCTCCGCTGATCGACAAGGTGCCCGGCGCGAACCTCAAGACCCTGATGCGTCAGCGCCTGACCGAAATCACCGGCCTGAGCGGTGAAGCGGTCAGCCAGCTGGTGCAGAGCGCACCCTCGGAAGCGCCGCCCAGCTACGACCCGTATGTCGATTATGACGCGATGCCTGATTTTGCCGACTACCAGCCACAGGGCGGTTATGAAGCGCAGCAGGACTGGACGCCGAAGAAAACCGGCGGTCCGAATCAGAAAAAATGGGAAAAGAAACCCTGGGACAAAAAAGGCAAGCGTGGGGACTTCGAACCGCGCGCGCCACGTGTGCCAACAGCGGTTGAACCACCGATGCAGGCCGCACTCAGAACATTACTGCACCACCCCGAACTGGCCGAGAAAGTCGAAAATGCCAGCCATTTCGCGGCAGAAGACCAGTCTCAGGCTCAATTATTGGTTTCTCTTATTGAAGCCCGGCAAAAGAATCCCAATCTTCGGTCGTTACAGTTGATAGCGCGGTGGCATGGAACCGAACAGGGCCGTTTGCTGCGCGCTTTGGCCGAAAAGGAATGGTTGATCGAGGCCGACAACCTTGAACAACAGTTTTTCGACACTATAACTAGCTTATCCGCTCGCCAACGCGAGCGTAGCCTGGAACATCTGATCAGCAAGGCACGTCAAACCGAACTGAGTGCAGAAGAGAAAATTCAGCTTCGGGACCTGCTAAATCGCAATGTTCCTGCACAAACCCCGACCTCAACTGGCGCGTGAGGTCATAGCTCGGGTATAATCCTCGGCTTGTTTTTTGCCCGCCAAGACCTTCAGTGGATAGGGTGTTATGTCCGGAAAAGCGCAACAGCAGTCTCGTATCAAAGAGTTGATCACCCTGGGTCGTGAGCAGAAGTATCTGACTTACGCAGAGGTCAACGACCACCTGCCCGAGGATATTTCAGATCCTGAGCAGGTGGAAGACATCATCCGCATGATCAACGACATGGGGATCCCGGTACACGAGAGTGCTCCGGATGCGGACGCCTTGATGCTGGCCGACGCCGATACCGATGAGGCAGCCGCAGAAGAAGCGGCCGCAGCATTGGCAGCGGTTGAAACCGACATCGGTCGTACCACTGATCCCGTTCGCATGTACATGCGTGAAATGGGTACCGTTGAACTTCTGACCCGTGAAGGCGAGATCGAAATCGCCAAACGTATCGAAGAAGGCATCCGTGAAGTGATGGGCGCAATTGCGCACTTCCCTGGCACGGTTGACCATATTCTTTCCGAATACACACGTGTCACGAGCGAAGGCGGTCGCCTGTCCGACGTTCTCAGCGGATACATCGACCCGGACGACGGCATTGCGCCGCCTGCCGAAGTGCCTCCGCCTGTCGACCCCAAAGCCGCCAAGGCCGAAGGTGCCGACGACGACGAGGAAGAATCGGCAGACGCTTCCGATGAAGAAGACGAAGTCGAAAGCGGCCCGGATCCGGTCATCGCTGCACAGCGCTTCGGTGCTGTCTCCGATCAGATGGAGATCACCCGCAAGGCCCTGAAGAAGCTCGGTCGCGAAGACAAGCACGCCATTGCCGAAATGGTTGCTCTTGCCGAACTGTTCATGCCGATCAAGCTGGTTCCAAAGCAGTTTGAAGGTCTGGTAGAGCGTGTGCGTGGTGCCCTCGAGCGTCTGCGTGCCCAGGAACGCGCCATCATGCAGCTGTGTGTACGTGATGCACGTATGCCGCGCGCCGACTTCCTTCGCCAGTTCCCTGGCAACGAAGTCGACGAGAGCTGGACCGATGCGCTGGCCAAGGGCAAGAGCAAATACGCTGAAGCCATTGGCCGCCTGCAGCCTGACATCCAGCGTTGCCAGCAGAAGCTGTCTGCGCTCGAAGAAGAAACCGGCCTGAAGATTGCCGAGATCAAGGACATCAACCGTCGCATGTCGATCGGTGAGGCCAAGGCCCGCCGCGCGAAGAAAGAGATGGTTGAAGCGAACCTTCGTCTGGTGATCTCCATTGCCAAGAAGTACACCAACCGCGGTCTGCAATTCCTCGATCTGATCCAGGAAGGCAACATCGGTCTGATGAAGGCGGTGGACAAGTTCGAATACCGTCGTGGTTACAAGTTCTCGACTTATGCCACCTGGTGGATCCGTCAGGCGATCACTCGCTCGATTGCCGACCAGGCACGCACCATCCGTATTCCGGTGCACATGATCGAGACGATCAACAAGCTCAACCGTATTTCCCGCCAGATGTTGCAGGAAATGGGTCGCGAACCGACTCCGGAAGAGCTGGGCGAACGCATGGAAATGCCTGAGGACAAGATCCGCAAGGTACTGAAGATCGCCAAAGAGCCGATCTCCATGGAAACCCCGATCGGTGACGACGAAGATTCGCATCTGGGTGACTTCATCGAAGACTCGACCATGCAGTCGCCAATCGATGTCGCCACGGTCGAAAGCTTGAAAGAAGCGACACGCGAAGTGCTGTCGGGCCTCACGGCTCGTGAAGCCAAGGTTCTGCGCATGCGTTTCGGCATCGACATGAACACCGACCACACGCTGGAAGAAGTTGGCAAACAGTTCGACGTGACCCGCGAGCGGATCCGTCAGATCGAAGCCAAGGCACTGCGTAAACTGCGTCACCCGACCCGTAGCGAACACCTGCGTTCGTTCCTCGACGAGTAATACGCGCAACACGCTATGCGTTCAAACAGAACCCCCCGGCCCGCCGGGGGTTTTGCGTTTCAGACCCGCCGAAATTTCAAAGCGCTCTATCTCGGGTGTTTCATTGAATCCCCCTCGAAAACACGCCTGTCAGCCGTCGCCCGGCAGGCAAAATTCCGAAACCTGACCTACAACTATGTGTCACTGCAGGCAAAAAGCCTGCTCGTGATCCTTTGGCCTATCGGTTGTTGCCAGGATATTTACCGCAGCATCGTGCGCAGACTTGCCGTGATGTTGAGACCTTCTGCTAGCAATAAATCAGCAGCGGTAATGACCACAACCCTGGCCCGCTCGTGCGCAACGATACGGAGCAAGTGCTGTGGCCCCCGCGATATCGGCAGCCAGACCAAGCACGGACGTGAGCACTTATGCGTGGATTAATGACCGACATCAGTGACATCAAACAAACAGAAGAAGCGTTGCGTCTATCTGAAGACAGGTTTGCCTCCGTCTTCGCCCACTGCCCGGACATCATGGTCATCGCCAGCCTCATCGATGGTCAGATTCTGGAAGCCAACAAAGCGTTCGTTGAACAATCGGGAATCACCGCCGAAGAAGCCATTGGCAAAACGCCCACCCAGATCAACGTCTGGGCCGTTCCCGGCATGGGTCCCGGCCTGCTCGAACAACTGCAAAAAGGCACTATCCGCAATCTGGAGGTGCCCTTGCGGCGCAAGGACGGACAGACCTTTTCCGGGCTCATGTCCGCCCAACCCTTCGAACTGGGTGCCAAGCCCGCTGTGCTGGTGGTGGTCCGCGACATCACCCCGCTCAAACAGGCCCAGCGACAACTGCAGCTCTCGGAAGAAAAGTTCGCCAAGGCCTTCCACGCCTCCCCCGACGGGCTGACCATCAGCCGCGTGCGCGACGGGGTGATTCTCGAGGTCAACGAAGGCTTTTGCCGGATCACCGGCTATACCGAAAAACAGTGCATGGCGCGCTCCACGCTCGAATTGGGCATCTGGGCCGACCTGAACGAACGTCAGACCATGATCAGGCACATCAAGCGCCATGGCTCGATTCACGAGTTTCGGGTCAGGATCCGGGGTTCCGAGGGCAACATCCGACTCTGTGAACTCTCCGCGCACCCGGTACTGATCGATGGCGAGGACTGCCTGCTGACCATCAGCCGTGACGTCACCGAACGCCAGCACATGCAGGAAAAACTGCACCTGGCCGCCACCGTGTTCGAGAGCACCGCTGAAGGCGTGCTGATCACCGACACGCGCCAGCGCATCCACGCCGTCAATCGCGCCTTCAGTGAGATCACCGGTTACAGCGAGGCAGAAGCCATCGGCCATACGCCCCGCCTGCTCGCCTCAGGCCAGCACGACAGCGCCTTCTATGCCGCGATGTGGCATCAACTGACCGCAGAAGGTCACTGGCAAGGCGAGATCTACAACCGCCGCAAGAGCGGCGATATCTACCCGAGCTGGCTGACCATCAGCGCCGTGCGCAACAAGGACGACCTCATCACCCACTTCGTCGCCGTGTTCGCCGATATCTCCAGCCTCAAGCACGCTCAGGCACGCCTGGACTATCAGGCACACCACGACCCCCTCACCGGCCTGCCCAACCGCACCCTGTTCGAAAACCGCCTGCAGACCGCCCTGCTGCACAGCGAAGAATCCGGCAGCCTGGGCGCCGTGCTGTTTCTGGACCTGGACCGCTTCAAGCACATCAACGACAGCCTCGGCCACCCGGTCGGCGACCTGCTGCTCAAAGGCATCGCCCAGCGTCTCAAGGAACACCTGCGCGACATCGACACCGTCGCCCGGCTCGGCGGTGATGAGTTCATCGTCCTGCTGCCCGGCCTGCTGCAACCCAGCGACGCCGTCAGCATCGCCAACAAACTGCTGGCCTGCTTCAGCGCGCCCGTTCAGGCGGGCGAACACGAATTCTTCATCAGCTCTAGCATCGGCTGCAGCCTGTTCCCCACCGACGGCACAGACGTCGCCACGCTGGTCAAAAACGCCGACGCGGCCATGTACCGCTCCAAAGCCAAAGGCCGCAACCGCGTCGAAAGCTACACCCGTGACCTCACCTCCCAGGCCAGCGAACGCATCGCGCTTGAGCAGGAACTGAGACGCGCACTGGACCGCAACGAACTGAGCCTGTCGTTCCAGCCCAAGACCAGCCTGCACACCAACACCATGGTCGGCGCCGAAGCCCTGATCCGCTGGAGCCACCCGACCTTTGGAGAAGTGCCACCGGAGCACTTCATACCGCTGGCCGAAGAAAACGGCATGATCCTGCAGATCGGCGACTGGGTCATCGAACAGGCCTGCCTGCAAATGCACGCATGGCGCAAAACCCACAAACCGTTCGGCCCACTGTCCGTCAACCTTGCCGGCGCACAACTGCGCCAGCCACACCTCGTGACCCGCATCGAACAACTGCTGGCCGACAACGGCCTGGAACCCGGCTGTCTGCAACTGGAAATCACCGAAAACTTCATCATGAGCCAGACCCAGGAAGCCCTGGCCGTGCTGCACAAACTCAAGAAACTCGGCGTCCAGCTGGCCATCGATGACTTCGGCACTGGCTACTCGTCGCTCAGCTACCTCAAACGCCTGCCACTGGACATCCTCAAGATCGACCAGTCCTTCGTCCGCGGCCTGCCAGAAGACACCCACGACGCCGCCATCGTCCGCGCCATCATCGCCCTGGGCCGCAGCATGCAACTGACCGTCATCGCAGAAGGCGTCGAGAACAGCGAACAGCAGCAATTCTTGGCCGCAGAAGGCTGCGAACAGATGCAGGGCTACATCGTCAGCCTGCCCCTGCCACCCGAGGAATTCTGCGCCAGGTTTCTTCTTATGAACGTTTAGGACTTTTCGGATAGCACAGCCGCGAAACCGCCGTTATAATCCGCGTCCTGCTGAGGGCCCATAGCTCAGTTGGTTAGAGCAGAGGACTCATAATCCTTTGGTCCACGGTTCGAGTCCGTGTGGGCCCACCATACTCAAAGCCGCGCATTGCGCGGCTTTCGCGTTTCTGGCTGGTTCTCCACTAATACAGTCCTATGGTCCAAAGGTACAAAATCGGTACAGTGCTGGTGCGCCAGTACACCTTTGGAGTCCTTTCAGATGGCAACACTAGTCAAAACTCCTTCCGGCACCTGGAAGGCTTTGATCCGCAAAACCGGCTGGCCAACTGTGGCTAAAACCTTCCGCACCAAGCGTGATGCGGAGGACTGGTCTCGGCGTACCGAAGACGAGATGGTCAGAGGTGTGTATATCCAGCGTAGCGGTTCCGAACGCATGACGCTGGAAGCGGCCCTAAAGCGCTACCTAAGCGACATTACCCCCACCAAGAAGCCCACCACTCAGCGCGGCGAAGCCTCGAAGGCAAAGAAGCTCATCGAGCATCTGGGCAAATATTCACTGGCTGCCCTATCCGCTGAAATTATCGCAGGGTATCGCGACAAGCGCCTGAACGAAAAAGGACGCGTTGGAACCACCAGTAACAACACCGTGCGCCTGGAACTTGCGCTACTTAGCCACCTGTTTACCGTAGCCATCCAGGAATGGGGCTTGGGCCTGACCTTTAACCCCGTTCTGAATATTCGCAAGCCGAGCCCTGGTGAAGGTCGTAATCGTCGACTATCCGCCGATGAGGAGAGGCGGCTGATGGCCGCAGTGAATAGACACAGCAATCCTACGCTGGGCTGGATCGTTGGCATCGCCCTGGAAACGGGCATGCGCTCTGCGGAGATCAGCACGCTTCGCAAGCCTATGGTCGATCTGGAACGACGCATCGTGAAGCTTGTAGACACGAAGAACGATGGCCAGCGGACTGTGCCATTAAGCAAGCGAGCAACTGAGCTGTTCAAGGCCGCTATGGCAAACCCTGCAAGACCAGGCGACTGCCAACTTGTTTTCTTTGGTGAGCCAGGTAAAGACAAAAAGCGTCGACCCTACGCTTTTACAAAGATCTGGGGATCACTGGTTAAAGAACTTGGGTTATCCGACTTTAGATTTCATGACTTGAGACATGAGGCTGTAAGCCGGTTAGTCGAGGGTGGATTGTCCGACCAAGAAGTTTCGGCGATAAGCGGACACAAATCCATGCAGATGCTAAAGCGATATACACATCTTCGCTCTGAAGATTTAGTTAAGAAGATTGATAAAATAAAACAACGACCCAGGTTAAAACTTTAGCTAAACAAGCCGCAATCAGACTCGAACACAAGCCTGACTTTCGATATATCGAATGGTGTAATTACAAATTTTAGCGGCTAAAATCTTAAGCGAACAACCAAAATAATAATCACACACCAAAAATGCTTTAATACGCAAAAAAACACTAGAAAAAAACAACCGATATATCGAAACTAGATAAATCAAGCAATTGAAAATAAAGGATATTTATTTTTTCTGTTTCCACCTAACAAAAAACTCTTTTAAGCTCTTCGAAACTTCTCTAGGATTGTTTTAGATTTACGAACCCGGAGTAATACTATGAGCACTGAACAAACCATTCTAGAAAAATACGATGGCGCCCCGCTGCTCTCTATTGATCAGCTAGCTGAGATACTACTGAGAAGCAAAAATGGCTTACGCCTCAGTCTCTGCGGCGACAATGAAGTCTCGCGTAAATTTTTGCCTTGCAAGGTAAAGATAGGCAGACGGATTTACTTTCGCACCACGGACGTAGCAAAAGCCTTAGACCAGGACTAACCCAATGGGCATCATACTAAAGGTTGAAAAAACAAAGCCCGAAAATGGCTACACCATTATTCACAATCATATACTCAAAGATAAAAACCTCAGTTTTAAAGCGAAAGGAATTTTGTCGCTATTGCTTTCTCTACCGCCTAATCCAAAGCATCTGAGCATTGAGCTTATCGCAAAAAATAACCGGGATGGCATTTCCTCCATTCGCTCAGGAATCGAGGAGCTGAAAAGCGCTGGGTACCTGGCAGTGCACCAAATTAATAACGCTCGCGGGCAATATGACGGGGTTGAGTGGAGCCTTCGAGATACGGCGCTCGGGGTTGAAAACCTAGATAAAAAGCGCGAAATACCGGATGTGGAAAACCCGAACTCGGATCGGCCGCCTTCGGGGAAGCGCGGGCTTATAAATACATACAAAACAAAAACCTTAAAAAACAAGAAAACTACTACTGCTCCCGGTTCGGAAGATGAGAAAAGCCTAGAGGACCTCAGGTTTACCGCCACGATGCTTGCTGAGACCCAGATTCAGGTCCGCAAAGCATTGGAGCAGGTCGCACCATACGACCGACAGAGGATGCTCGACGATTTCTGCGCTGCGGTCAGGGCTGGAGACATAAAAAAATCCGAGCTTGGCTGGCTTCATGGGGTGATCAAACGCTATCGGAACGGTGAATACAACTTTAAGGCGCCTCCGCCAAAGCCCGCATCGGAGCTGACCAGGACGTCTTCACCGAATACAAACTTACCCTATCCGTCTCTCGGCCCCCCAAGTGTCACACCCGCAGAGCGATCGACCGTAGGGTTAGAAAGTTTGAGTAAGTTAAAGAAAAACAGATGCAGGCCTAGCTAAATGCTTTAACCCTCTTTCGACAACTGAAGCCCCATCAAATCTAGCTACTTACTTCGGAAGACAACGATGAAAACCTTGAGCCTCAGAATCGCGGAGCGGGTAATCAAAAACGAAGATCCTCGTAGCGCTTTAGCTCATCGAGCAGTAGTAGTGATACATAAAAAGGAAATCCAAGAGGCTATTCAGCGCGGCTATTCACTACTCAGCATTTGGACGACCTTGCGCGAAGAAGGGATGGTCAATTTCGGCTATCAAGCATTCAGCCGTCATACCCGGGCAATCGTCAAACCTCTACTCGATGATACGGAATTGAACAATAAGCGCTGCTCCAGCGAACATAAGTAACTAACAAGCTAAACAACTGCAACATTTTCTGACGCAGCACCGACTAATGCCGTTGAAAAACCAACCAACTCTAAATTGTTTGCTCCTAACACTGTGATTTGCCAAGCGAGGCAACCAGCACTACTTGGAAAAGCAACGGTGATTTCGAGGGCAAGATAGGTGAAGTTAGCCAACCGACAAGTCGGTTAGCCAATTTCACTATCGCGTATTCGCGCCTGCGGCACTCAATGCTGTCTTGCTCTGCGAGGCAGGTCGCTCCCGCGACGTTATGAACACCAGAAGGAGGTTAGAAATGAGTCCTCACAAACAGCAGGAACACACACGAAAACACGGAAAGCATCTGCGAGTGCCGGTCTTACCTGACGAAGAGCAAACGATTAAAGACAACGCAGCAAATGTTGGTCTGACAGTGGCGGAATATCTACGCCGCTTGAGCCTCGGATACGAGGTCAAGAGCACGCTGGATTCCACCTACGTATTGCAAATCGTAAAGATTAACGCTGACCAAGGCAGATTAGGTGGATTGCTAAAGCTGTGGTTAACAGATGACCCCAAGTTGGCTGTCTGTGGTGGCAATTGGACGCCCGCAGTCGTACGCGCACTTTTAAAGCGGATTGAGACCAACCAGGACGAAATGCTCCGACTGGTACAGGCGCTGAAATTTTAGCGGCTAAAAAATTCACATCACCCTCCCCTTTGGAGTCCAAATGAAAATTCCAGAAACCCCACAGTGGATTAGCGTGCTTATCGCCGCGGCCATACCTCACATCGCAATGGCAGGCGTTCCAGTATTCGACGGCGCTAACACCAGCCAAACGACCATTAGCGCAATTCAGAACGTTGCGGCAGTAGCCAAACAGATTGAGCAGTACAAAATTCAGCTTCAGCAATATCAAACCATGCTGCAGAACACAGCTGCGCCGGCGGCCTACATCTGGAGTGAGGCTGACCAGACGATTTCAAAGCTACTCGCGGCTCAGGACACGCTCAGCTACTACAAGAATCAAGCTGGGAGCTTAGAGCAGTACCTTTCCCGTTATAGGGATGCAGCTCACTACGCCAATGCACCCTGCATCGGTATGGACACGTGTACGGCTCAAGATCAACAAGCAATTGCCGACTCGCAGGGCGATGCCACCACCGCCAGAAAAAGGGCAAATGACGCCCTTTTAACAAGCGTTTCGCGTCAGCAAGAAACCTTGCAGTCCGATGCCCAAGCTCTTGCAGGTATGCAGCGTGCTGCGAGTGGCGCTACAGGTCAGCTGCAGGCTATTCAATCAGCAAACCAGCTCGCCAGCGCACAAACCAGTCAGCTTTTACAAATTCGCAGCCTGCTAATTGCACAGCAAAACGCGCTCGCAACCAACGCACAGGTGGAGGCTGATCGTGACGCACAGAAGCTTGCTGCGGATCGAAAAGCTCTCAGCGGCCGCAATAGCCAAAGCGCAGACAGGCAGTGGTGACGATATGAATGCTTTCATTCGGCAAAGCACGGGCCTTGTTCTCATAGCGTTAATGACCAGTGGTTGCGGAGCCGCTGATGACAGCAAGCCTTCTGGTTGCGGAGCGCCACAAACAGAGCAGGCGTCGCCTAAAACGAACAACCAGGAAGCGTGTGTCCTGGGGCATAAAAATACTCAAAGCTCAGACAGGAAATGGTGACCCTATGAAAAGGCTACTACCAATCCACATGCTGCTAATCGCGTTAGCATTCAGCAGTACGGCTCAAGCAGCAGGCCTGGACAGCGGCAACATGCTGAACAAAATTCTGGATAGCTTCTCGACGGTTGCAGTGACTTGGAAAGACGAAATCACAGAACGCGCCTCATGGCTGTTTTGGGGGCTTGCATCCATAAGCATGGTTTGGACTTATGGCCTGATGATCCTGCGTAACGCAGACATCCAGGCCTTCTTCGCCGAGACCATTCGTTTCTTCGTAACCTTGGGATTCTTCTGGTGGTTACTAATCCATGGGCCAGCTATCTCCTTGTCTATTATCGACACTATGCGAGAGGTCAGCGCAAACGCTTCTGGGCTTGGAAGCGGCCTGTCGCCGTCGAGCATCGTGGACATAGGCTTCAACATTCTCACCAAGGTCAGCGAGTCAGCCTCGCTGCTATACCCGGTAATAACTGCCCTGATGCTAGCAGCAGCTATCGTGGTGTTGGTGATCCTTGCACTGATCGCGGTGAACATGCTTCTGCTGCTCATCTCAGCATGGCTGCTGGCCTACGCCGGTATCTTCCTACTAGGGTTTGGCGGTAGCCAATGGACCTCAGATATAGCGATCAACTACTACAAAACTGTACTTGGCGTCGGCATCCAACTTTTCACCATGACGTTTCTGATCGGTGTAGGAAAATCATTTTTGGACCAGTACTACCAGGCCTTTTCAGTTGGGACGCCTGACCTGAATAGCCTATGCGTACTCCTGGTCGCATCCGTGGTATTGCTCACCCTGGTCAATAAGCTACCTCCTATGCTTGCTGGCATCATCAGCTCCGGAGGGCAAACTTCAGGCATCGGTAGTTTCGGCGCGGGAGCGGCGATAGGGGCAGCAACCATGGCTGCCTCTGCGGCAGCTTCGGCAGGGAGCGCCGCGTTGGCGGGAGCCAACGAGATAGCTGGAGGCACTTCAGCACTCACGGCGGCCTTTAAAGCTGCCGAAGCCCACCTGGACAGCGGCTCCACTGACACAGGTAACTTTGAATATGGTTCCGGCAGCGAGCAGCACACAGCGAGTGGTTCGGGACAATCGGCTTTTGGGCAAGCCATGGGCAATGGACAGAACACAGGCTATGCTTCGAGGGTGGCCCAGACTGGAAGGTTGGCAGCAAGTGCCGGGGCGCTCATCGCCGAACAGGTGGGCCAGAGCATAAGCAGTCGAGCCAGTGCAGCGGTAGCAGATACGGCGGGCGGCAGGGTCGCGGCTTCGATCAATGAGAATAGCAAAGCGTCCCTTTCCGACAAGACCGAAAAGTTCGACGGTGATAGTGTGAGTGGATCCGATGAGTTTGCAGATTTCATTAACAGAGATCCTACTCCGGATTAAGTATTACGGAGACCGCCGCAACTGAGCTGCGGCGGATACCCGTGTCATTTAGACTCGAGATAAAATCATGGAAAAACAGACACCTACTACGGAACAACTATTCGTGGATGATAAAAACGGTCTAATCGAGCCTCTACCCATCTTCGTCACGCACACGACCCTACGAGCGATTCTCAACAAACAAGGAGCGAAAATATCGGATCTTGACACGGGTTCAACATCTTCAAAGACTGACGAAATGATGCCCTCCAATGCAACAACGGATGAGCTGCTGTCTGGAAAAAAATAGATAGTCATTCGCGGCGAAGGAGCTGCCCAACAGGGCTCATGTTACCTAACGGCATAAGCTCAGCGTGGTCCGAGGCGGCTTCGCACCCCTCCTCTTTGTCGCTAGAATCACAGGAACACTCAATATCAATCTAGCGAAGGCGAATGAACAGAGGCTTTTTATCATCCGCGGTCAACACCAAGGCCTACATGGATGTTGCCGCTGATGCAGAATTGACCCAGCTGCCGAAATTTCGCTGACCCAAGCTTCTACTTCGTAAAGCGTTTGCAGGTCTGACTTAATGCTGAGTGCTTATGGGCAACACCAAGTCGGCAGCTGGGTAAATTCTGCATCAGTGATAACAGTGTCGATGCCATATCCTGCTATATAGCCTGAAGCAGGCAGTAGCGGATGAGGGCCTGTTCAACACTTTGCTTGCTACCTAACACGAGCGCCACGACGATGACATTTATATCGCCTGCGTCCCTCACCTCGTAAAAGATCCGGTATCCGTCAGTGTTCAGCTCACGATAGTGCAGTACACCCAGCTCACTCAATTGATGACTGACCGGGTAACCCAACGGGGTAGACAGGAGCTTGTCTTGGATGGCATCGATAAGGGTATCTATGCGTTGAGCAGCTGATGAGAATCCCTGATGGACAGCCAGGTGTTCAACCTGATCCTCAAGGCTTTGCTGGGCAACATCGGTAAAGCGCAGTGCAAACGTATTCATTAATGCTCCTATTTATTTCTGGGTAAACCTCCTGCTCAATCGGGCTTTGAGTTCGTCAGTGGAACAGTGCTTGCCTTGGGAGTACTCGCGGGAGCTGATTGCCAGGAGCTTCACCAAGGCGATTGACTCATCGCGGCGCTTACGATCAGCGTAAGACTCCACCACGTAGGCCGGGACACCATTTTGCGTGACGACCAAGGGCTCATCGAGAGGCAGGTCGGCTGCGTTGCGTTTCAGAAAACTGATTGTTTCAACTCGCATGAGTTGAGACCTCCTTCATGTTTGTATTTGCACCGCGAAAAACTGGTGCATAACGCTTGGTTGTCTTAGGCCGAGGATCACCTAAGCTAATGTTAGAAGTCCAAATATAGACCAAATATAGGCTCTTTACTAGTTTTATTTTTCCTTCAGAGTCAAGACCATTGTTTGGTAATGCAAAAATATCACACCGTGTAATTTTTATGGTTACTGGTGATAAAATAGGTTATCACCAATTATTGCCGTTTATCGGTTTTAGCAACGGAGGACTGATATAGCGATGATTTTGTGACCGAAAGCTTTGAGAACGATTGCAGGATAGCCAATGATGAGAACAATATGCAGGAACTGACG
The DNA here is from genome assembly GCF_900184295.1 of Pseudomonas viridiflava. NCBI lineage: Bacteria > Pseudomonadati > Pseudomonadota > Gammaproteobacteria > Pseudomonadales > Pseudomonadaceae > Pseudomonas > Pseudomonas viridiflava. The sequence continues at coordinate 584,178 of NZ_LT855380.1, read as the reverse complement.
AAAAACCATACGAATGATCAGCGTCGGCTCACGTCGGTCGAATTTCAGACGCTGGCCAAGGTTCCGGCCGCGGTCGAGTGGTTTGCCAACCTGGACAACCCTCGAACACGACGTGCTTACCAAAACGACCTGGAAGACTTCTGTAGTTTTGTCGGCTTGGCTTCGGCCGATGAATTTCGGGTCGTGACCCGATCGCATGTTTTAGCCTGGCGCGCCCAGCTCGAGCATCGCGGTTTGGCCGGAGCCACGATCCGGCGCAAATTGGCCGCGCTGGCCAGCCTCTTTGATCACCTCCTGGAGAACAATGCGATCGCCGGCGGCAATCCAGTGCATGGGGTAAAACGTCCCAGGATAGAAAGCAATGAAGGCAAGACGCCGGCGTTGGGTGACCACCAGGCGAAGGCGCTGCTCGAGGCGCCGGATGAAACAACACTTAAAGGGCAGCGCGACCGGGCGCTATTGGCTGTTCTTCTCTATCACGGACTGCGCCGTGAAGAAGCGGCGCTGCTGCAGGTTAGCGACATTCAGGAGCGCCGCGGTATTCAGCATCTGAAGGTTCACGGCAAGGGCGGCAAGGTGCGATACCTCCCGTTGCACCCGATCGCAGCCGGGCGTATTCATCAGTACCTGGAAAACTCAGAGCATCATCTGGCCGAACGGAAGGTGCCACTGTTCATGCCGCTGCGAGGTAAATTGACCGGCGCCGGTATCACGGCAAACGGCATCTATGCCGTCGTCACGGCCTACGCGAAAAAGGCCGGGATTGAGGTCGACGGCCTTGGGGTTCATGGACTCCGAGCAACGGCAGCCACCAACGCCTTGGAGCATGAAGCCGATATCGCCAAGGTCCAGGCCTGGCTGGGTCATGCCAACATCAGCACGACCAAGATCTACGATCGGCGGGAGAACCGGCCGGAGGATTCACCCACCTATAAAGTGAAGTATTAATTGAAGTGATCGAGGCCTAAGCGGCAGCTCACCCACGCGCACTGCCGAGGATGTGGTGCAACGCTGCCCATGGATGATGACCTTCCACATCGCTGGCTGGACAGGTGTCGGCATGTAGAAAGGGGCTTTCGCAGTCTTCCAGCGCTTGGCTTTCCATGCAGCCAGTGCATACAGCACGTCCGGCAACGATCGACCATCGACCGTTCCATTCCTCAACACCTCGTTCAGTATCCACTGTTTCGACTCCTCAGCGTACGTTTGTTAGATGCTGAAGGTAGCGCTGTGCGGGCCGGTTTGATACGCCCAAAACCATACCCTTGTTTGAGTTGTAAGCCATGCGCACCAACCAATAAAGCGACGCCTGTTGGTCGGCTTATTAACGGCAGCTTTCGGCCATAAGCAGACCTTCGCCCGCATATTTACGATGCCCTACCGTTCTAATTGGCGTTGCCTCAGAATATCGGTCCACTAGCGGCTGGATGGAACCACCATGCGCATCGTCACAGACTCCCGGCCAAACGAAATCCTCAGGCTGGCGTTACGGGAATACGTCCAAGGTGTACCGTACCTCGGCCCCATTTTTCGTTGAAATGATCCATCAAAAGATTTATGAGGCGCGGCGGCTGTATGTTGGCGAAAATATCAGGTGTGTATTCTTCTGGTTTGCGCCACTGACAAAGCCAGTGGCGTAAGCCAGCCTATTAATTATTTGACGTTACGGCTTGGCAACGTGCCAGACTTGGTTGACGCCGTCACCGGTTGTATCCCCTGGCTTGGTATCTTTGACCCAGCTGTAAAGTGGCATGCCTTTGTATGCCCATTGTTTTGTGCCATCGTCTCGAGTGACGACAGAGTAATCATGACCCGCTTTCGCGTCTGCGGATACCGGTAAAGGTGGCCAGTTTGAAGCGCATGGCCCATTGCAGACCGACTTGCCCGAGGTGTCCTTACCGAAGGTATAAAGAGTCATTCCTTTCACGTCTACGAGTACTTTTCCCTTGTCCGTTTCAGCAAGCTTGACTGGCGCATCGGCGAGCGCCAAACCCGACATGCAGCTGGCGGCAACAGCGACGGTGAGAATCATCTTTTTGAACATATGTATTTCCTTTGGTCATTTTTAATTTTTAGAAGACCCACCTGCTTTTGAAACGGCAAGCGATCAGACAGTAGACGAGCCACAAACAGGTTAATTCGATTCCGTAGAAAAAACGTCCCGATATCATTTTTTGCTGGAATGCTGGGCTCCCCCCCGGACCCTATGCCTTCCTCAATTGAGCAAAGCGACGCTCACGGTCACGCATCACTGGCTCATCTCAATGAGCGACGGCGATCCATCATCCAGGACTCATCATTTTCACTCATTATTATTCACTTGGTCGTGGAGTATCAGCAGGCCCCCATGAAGGCCTGCGCTGTTCAATCAGTCGGCCTTGAGCGTCGACACCACCTTGTTGCTGTCGAGATCGACTGTGGAGATACTCAAGTCCTCATTGAGGACATACGCCTTCGACTTGTCTTTGGTGAAGACAATGGCCTGGCGGGGTGCCTTCAAACCGGTCACAGTGGTGGTCACTTTCAGCGTTTTGGTGTCGATCACTGAAAGGCTGTTGTCACCGAGGTTACCCGAGTAGACGTGCAGCCCGTCTGGAGTGAGGGCTGCGCCGTAGGGGTCTTTGCCAACCATGACGGTGGTTGTGATGGCGCGTTTTTGAGTGTCGACAACTGCGATGCTGTTACTGCCGCTGTTAGCCGCGTACAGCGTATTGCCGTCCGCCGATATGGAGATGGCGCGCAACTTGTTGAAGCCAGTGATCTCACCTTCAATCGTATTGGTCTTGCTGTCGACCAGGGTAATTTTGTCCCCAAGAAAGTTGGTGACATAGACGGTTTTGCCGTCAGGGCTTACTCGGATGCCCTGGCGCGGTTGGGAGAAGCCAGGTACCACAGCTACTGGCCGCTGGTGATCAAGGTCAATGACCGACAGCGTGCTGGCCGCTTCATTGTTGACGTAGAGCAGGCTTCCGTCCTTGCTGAGTGTGGTACCAAAAGCACCTGCGCCCAACGGAATATCTGCGATCACTTTTAAAGTCTTGGTGTCAATCTTGCGCACGACCCCCAAACTGCTGTCGGAGAGGTAGAACACATCGCCAGTTGGCGAAAACACAATATTTCGCGGCGTGACGTAGCCGGTGAGAACCTGGCGAACCTTACCGGTTTTCAAATCATAAACCACTACATCTGGACGCTGACTGTAAGAGACCACCGCCGTCGTTTCATCAGGGCTGACGGCCAGCGAGTTGTTGTGAATATCGCCGTCAAACGTCCAGCGATCTTGCGCGGCCCACGCGCTCATCGATGCGGCCAACGCAACACCCAACGTCAGGGCTGTGACGGTTTTCTTTATCACATTCATCAGAGTTTCCTCATAGGGTAAGCAAGGCATCCAGTCGCGCCTTGGCATATACAACTCGTTCATCGCTGCAAGGCAATGAGTTGACTTTATGCGTCGTTGATAAATTCCGGAAACAACTTGTTTTGGTAGCTCTTACCTGTTTTATAAATAGGTCTAGCTATTCCTGGCTCACGAATTGACTGCAGTTTTCCCAGAATCGCTCAAGCCCAGGCGAGATGTATTTGTCCCGGTGGCGGATCAGAAAAAAACGTCGGGTCAGTGCAGGCAACGCGTGCGGCAGTTCAACCAGAACTTCAGAGGCCAGTAGATCCCGAACGACCCAGCGGGACAGGCAACTGATGCCAATGCCTTGTGCGAGGGTATGCTTGATGGCCTCCGAACTGCCGATCTGGCGCGTTTCGGCGAGATCGTGCAAATGACGCAGCAGCAATTGTTCGACTTCTTCACGGGTACCAGAACCTGGCTCGCGCAGTAGCCATTCAGCGGTACGAAGATCATCAAGTGTGACCTGCTGCTTTAGTGCCAAGGGGTGCCGTTGGCCTGCGACAATAAGCAACTCATCAATAAGCCAAGGCTCGGCACTGAGTTCGGGCAGGTGGCAAGGCCCCTCGATCAGGCCCATATCAATCTCGAAATCAGCGACTCTTCTTGCGATAGCCATGCTGTTGGCCATGTCGACATCGACCCTCAAATGTGGTGTTGATTGACGTAGCTCACCGAGAATTAATGGCAGAACATAATTGCCTATCGTGGTACTGCATCCTACCCGCAAGCGTGTCTTCAGCCCGGCATGGCCGGGTAAGAAACTGGCCTCTATCTGTTGTGCATTCTCAAGCATCCTTCTGGCTTGAGGCAGTAAGGCATGGCCGTTATCGTTCAGCACTAAACGCTTGCCTACACGGTCGAACAGCCTGGTATCCAAGGCGCTTTCCAACTCGTTCAGTGCGGCGCTGGTTGCAGATTGGGACAGTGATACCGAAATGGCGGCGCTGGTGGTGCTACCGTGCTGCGCGACGGCGCAGAAAATTTGTAGCTGGCGTAGGCTTAGCTTCAAGTAATCTACCTTCTTAATAGGTAATATAAACCTATACTATCCGTTTTTACCGCTATGCCCATCAAGCTATACTTCAACCATATCATATTGAAGGCACACTGAAGCGGGAGCGCGAAAATGAGTGAGACACGACTCGCAGCTATAATGGGCGGCAGCCATCCACTGGCGGCTTTGTCCAATCCACGAGAAGCGATCCGGCAGTTCACACCCAACTGGTTCGCCGCCACGATGGGCACCGGGATTCTGGCGCTGGCTCTGGGCCAACTGCCCTTTGTTGCGCAGTGGCCCAAAGCGTTAGGGGAAGCCTTGTGGTTTTTTAATATCGTGCTGTTTTGCCTGTTTACGCTGATGTACGCGAGCCGTTGGGTATTGTTCTTCGACGAGGCCAAACAGATCTTCGGCCACTCCACTGTATCGATGTTTTTTGGAACTATCCCCATGGGATTGGCGACCATCATCAACGGTTTTCTCCTTTATGGTTTGCCACGCTGGGGGGGTGGGGTAGTCGCTTTAGCGGAAGTGTTGTGGTGGATCGATGTCACCATGGCATTGGCCTGCGGGGTGCTGATCCCGTATATGATGTTTACTCGCCAGCAGCACAGCATTGATCAGATGACAGCGGTATGGCTGCTGCCAGTAGTTGCGGCTGAGGTGGCTGCCGCCAGTGGCGGTCTATTGGCTCCGCACCTCGCTGATGCGAGCGCACAGTTCACCATGCTCATCACCAGCTACGTGCTGTGGGCCTACTCGGTGCCCGTCGCCTTGAGCATACTGGTGATCCTGTTACTGCGCATGGCGCTGCACAAACTACCTCATGAAAGCATGGCAGCATCGAGCTGGCTGTCTTTAGGGCCGATCGGTACCGGGGCTTTGGGGATGTTGCTGCTGGGCAACGATGCTCCAGCAATCTTTGCTGCTCATGGAATGGCAAGCATCGGCGGCGTAGCCGAGGGCATTGGCTTGATCGGTGGTGTGCTGTTCTGGGGGCTGGGATTGTGGTGGATGGTATTGGCGCTGCTAATTACCGGGCGCTACTTTAGGGAGGGCATTCCCTTCAACCTCGGCTGGTGGGGCTTCACCTTTCCGCTGGGAGTGTACGCCGTAACAACCCTCAAATTGGGCTCTATGCTGCACCTCACGTTCTTTAGCTTCTTTGGCGTGGTGCTGGTGTTGATGCTGACTGTCATGTGGATGATCGTCGCGGCTAAAACCCTGGCTGGTGCCTATCGCGGCAACTTGTTCGTCTCGCCGTGTATCCACTCGCTGAACAAGGCGAGCAAAACCTGAGCCTTTGGCTACTTGATCGACTGTTTGGCGTGACGCAGTGTGGACAAAATGCGCTGCCTAACATTCGGGTGAGTGCAAACAGAAAGGGGACTTGGGTGTGGCATTTCCAGCAATGAAAAATTAGGGAAGGCGAGCCGAACACGCGGTATGGCTTTCTGGGCAACACGTCCGGCAAACACGATAGTGACGAGATCAGGGAAAAGCGTCAGTAGCGTGATCAGCATCTCGATACCTTCCTCAATTTGCGCTCTGCGGAGCGGACCCTTGGGCTTATCGAGATCTGGTAACCAAGGGTACAAATTCCAAAGGACGGTTTTGTGACGTGCCAGTCCAACCTGCTCAATGAAACCTTTCAGGTTGCGTTGTGCAGGCCCCGGATTGTCTCTTGAGACATACCGTGGAAGACTGACCGTTCGAGCGGGCGATTCCAACAAGATCAATACCCTTGCGAAGACGCCGCCATCCAGTGGATCGAAATACGGTAAAGTTCTTCCGCCCGTGGACTGGGCCATTACCCAGCGCGTCAATTCAGCAGTTTTCGGCAGCAGCAAAAAGTCTTCTCTTACCTTCAGAGAAATTTCCTGCTCTGCGCTCTTCTGATTGAGTAACACTACTTGCAAGCCTCCTTCTTCAGGTTATAGGCCGCTACCGATTTACGAATATCTTCCCGCGCTTCGTCTGCGCTCCCCCAGCGGCCCATTTTCACCCACTTACCCGGCTCTAACGCTTTGTAGTTTTCGAAGAAGTGCTGAATCTGTGCGAGGAGTAACGCAGGGAGGTCAGAGCATTCCTTTACATTGCTGTACATAGAGCTGAGTTTTTCATGAGGCACTGCGATTACCTTGGCATCCGCACCAGCTTCGTCCGTCATGTACATCACACCTACTGGGCGACTGCGGATGACAACGCCAGGTGATACCGGGTAAGGGCAAATCACGAGGACGTCCAAAGGATCGCCGTCATCGCTCAAGGTATTTGGAATGAACCCGTAGTTAGCCGGGTAGAACATCGGCGTGCTGAGGAAGCGATCAACGAAGATCTGTCCACTTGGCTTGTCCACCTCGTACTTGATCGGCGAGTGGTTTGCAGGAATCTCGATAACGGTGAAAAAGTCATCGGGGATCGCGTTACCAGCTGGAATGTCCGTATAGCTCATGTTCACAGCTCCGAAGCTTTGGAAGGGGCTGAGCTGGAAGGCGTTTTTCCAAGTGTGCCCATCTCGATTGGCGTCTTGGTGAAAAACACCGATATTTCCTCACAGTCCAGTCGCTTGAATAACCGCTCTGCCTCATCCTCCGTGATTGCCAAGCGAATCTCCGTGGGTTGATCAGCCAGCTCAAAAAAGTGCGATGAGTGTAGTTTCCCAGTGTGTCCAAAACCTTCGATTCCAGTACATAGCGTGGCACCGCGCAGCCCCATTTCCTTAGCCACGTCGACGATCCATTCGCCAAGCATTTTTCCTTGATAACGACGGTTTTGTTGGGTGAAGAAAACGACCATATAACCTTTCATTTTAATCTCCTCAGCGAGTACCAATCATTTGGTAGGACAGTAGTCCGGCAGCGGTCATCGCTAACGAACCTACGACGTGCAATGAAATTGAGCCGAGGGCCCAAAGCAATCTCCCTTCTTGGATTAGGGCAACTGTTTCGGCTGAAAAGGTGGAAAAGGTGGTAAGTCCCCCACAAAAACCCGTGATAATTAGCAGGCGCCATTCGGGGCTTAAGGAGGGAGATGCGGCCAAGAACGCGATGGCCAGGCCGATGATGTAACCCCCGACCATGTTCGCCACCACAGTGCCTGGGGGAATTGTCGGGAAGAGTGCGTTGAGCTTCATGCCTAGGAGCCAGCGCAACCAAGCACCAAGTGATGCACCGATGGCGATAACTAATAGTGATTTCAGCATGGCTGCAATTCTCCTCTGGTCTGGTAGAGCCGAGGAGGTACTGATAATCGCAGATTGCGATAGAGAGCTGCTATGAGATTTGAAGTCAAGATCCTGTCCTAGATTAGAGGACAGGGAGGCGAACCTACGCACCCTGTCCAGGGTTTACGTAGGCATCATCAGCACGAGGCGGTTTCAAGGAGGAATGCCATCTCCTGTGCAGATCCTATAGCAACAGTACCGATAACTTCAACCTCCACGCCCCGAAATCAGTGCGGCCTATAGGTACGCTGTCTCTACTGTCATAGTGACCTGAGCCTACCCAGCGACCTCAATGGAAGTTCGAAAATAGGTACATCGGAATTCCAATCCAGTTGTTCAAGACGGGTTCGGCAGACGCTTACTCTCAGGGCGTGCAAGGCTCCAGCTTTTAGCGAAACGCTCGATGACTCGTTGGCGGAGCGGATGGTGGTCCATTCATTCAATTCCTAGCGTTACGAAAGCCCAGGGTCAGGGTTCAATAATCGTCATTTGAGGAGCTGAGAATGACTTTGAATCGCCATCCTATCCCTGGGATTTCACCTACGAGATACAGGATGAATACGCTGACAATGAAAAACGCAGCTATTCCTACAATCCAACCAATAATTGGTAGCTTTGACGATTTTGCGGCAAGGACACCGGGCCAAATGGATAATCCCAAACAGGCGGCCATGACAGGAAGGTAAAGAAGATGCGTACAGGTCCAGAGAACAAACGATGGTAGGAAGTGACGGCTATTCCAAGCAGACATAACTCCTGATACCCCGCACAAAACGAGATAGCCAATCAGGATGCCTTTCCAAGGTCCATATCGGTGTTTTTCGATAAAACGTTTGATGTACTCCAAACCGCAACCCCCTGATTCATCAGCTCCTATTCGTCTAGATCGGCACTTTGCGTTTTACAGCCCTTGGTGACCCAGGCGTCATAGTCCATGCGAAGCTCAGAAGGCAGTTCAGGTAAGCCTTGAGCGGCATTAACTAAAGATTCAGCGTCTTCAAAACGGCCCAGAATCCACGTAATGAACCGGATGCGCGATGTAGGGCGAGGCTCTGCATTCACATCCAGGGCGTCGGCTAAAGCCGATGCTGCTTCCATCGTTAGATCCAGCTCACTCGATGACGTCATTCGAATTCCCTCTCCTTTTTTCCGGACGCAAGGTTGTGCGTCCTTCTACCTACTTAGCCCCGCGTTTACGGCAGGGATTGTGGTGTACTTGGGCGATTTACCTACGTATGTAGGGGCTGAGTTAAGTAAGTCGGCTCTGGTCGTTATCGAAGTAGAGGCTCATTGGTTCAGTCTCTTGATTTTATTCTTAACCAACCCGTGGAAAAAATGACAAATCCCGCAGATTGCTGCCATCAGCATGATGAGCGGTGTCCAGCCTTCGGCAATGGCTTTTTGGTCCACTGGTTGTTCGGCGGCTAAACCCAACATAACGATGGCCACCATCGCGAAAACAACTAGCACACCGCAGAAGAATGCAGATCTACACGCTTTGCGTAGCTTTGCCTCGACTATCAGTAGGTGGGCTTTTTCGTTTCTCATAGCTTCATCCTTTTTAGTTCATGTTCCGTTGTTCGTGGAGCTGGTGGTGGACGGGGGTAACGTCACCCTATAGATCAGCTGCCTGCAAGCCTGCGAGTGCTGGATGGTTTGTTAAGCATTTAGCCCCTCCTGCGGGGCCTCATTTGCCACCAAAAAAAAGAGGCTGTGATCACTGCGCCGATTACGGTTGCAGGTGCGACAATTAAGAGCCCAATGATACCAAGGCCAAAGTCATCTGCCAGCTCAGCTCTTGATTTGGCTCCCGTGCTTGCCATTTCAAACATCACTGCCGCTTCGCCGAGCAACCAGTAGATTGATGGGAGTGCGATCAGAAAGGCCAGTGTTGTAATTGCAGCGCGCTTCATCATTCCTCTTTTTCCTATCGTCCGTCAGGGTCAACAGCGACCCACGCTTTCGCGCCGTTGTAGTCGTCGCCACCTTCTGCTTTGAAGACCACTCCGGCCTTGTCCACGGCGTAGGCGCCTGGGCGCTCGCTTTCAGGATCGCGTAGTTCGTTCTTCCAGCCGTACACCACGCCTTCCCATACCAGCACGACACCGCCAGGGTGTTCCTGGTTACCTGCCCGCCACTTTGTGGCGGTTGCGCGTAGCGCCTCGATCAGCTGCGTCATAGGCGATTTTTCCTTCGTTCGTGGAGCTAGTGGTGGACCGGGTGACTTGCCGCCCTGGATGGCAGCAGCCAGCAAGCCCATAGCGCTAGACACCTATTTGTCGACCGCTGAATGTGACTCAAATCTTTGAGCTAGCTCTTGCTCTATATATGCGGCGAAAACCTTCACGTTTTCGGAAATATCACTGACCTGCTGCCCCGTCAGGACGACTGCTCTTCCCTGCTTGTCTCGACCGCCCCGGTGAATGATGTCATGCCTTATTTCTACCTCTTTCATCAAAAAACCGATGTCAGGTATTGTTATCTTCAAACCCCGCTGCATTAGTGATCTCACTTTTTCAAAGCGATGCCAGACCAAATCTTGCAGGTACTTTTCTAGCCGAGCATGGAGTCCTTCCATCTCTTTGAAAATATCTGAAACCGAAAGCTTGGCCTTCTGGAACTCCTCAATAGAGCTGACTAAGTCACGGAACACATACTCGTCCTCATTCGCCCAGTAGGTCACTGTCTCAGAGAGGTAAGCTTCGAGGGCTGAAATGATTCCTGCATGGGCGAGCTGATTAGCCACTTGTGTGACATCAAAATTGCCGTTAATTGACGCTACTTGCCTGATCTGATCAAGCCGAGTGCAAAGCATTTGGTATGGTTCACCGGGACCTGACGCAACCATAGCAAGGGCTTCGTCGTAATCCGGCTCCCAATCCGCTGGTGCCCATTCATCTCCAACCTCAGAATACAGTTCGTTTACGAGCTGCTCTATAACCCCGTATTCGACAATATTGCCAAATCTGTCCTGTAGCTCCTCGTCGGGATCGTATGGACCACCATGGATGAATTGATAGCCCCCCTCACCGCCGTCATAAGGCGTTTCTTGAGCCGGGTCCACGAATCTAGCCTGGAACCACCGCTTCATCGCTTCAAGTTGATGCTCCGGCTGAGCACTTGATAACCACTCATCATTAGGCTCAAAAGGATGAGCATCCGGGATCACAGCCTCTTCTGGCAGGTCGATATAATCCGTATCAATGTAGTCATCCCAGCTCATGAGCATTTTTCCTATTTATATCCATACGCCGATCAGCTGCAAAAATGTGCCTGCAATAACCAGCCATAGAGCCGTGCGGACGTTGAAGAACGAGAGGTTACGTAGCTTGGTGGCTATGGGTCGGTCGGGATTGTCTATGACCTGTCGTGCAACGCGTGATGGGGCCCATCCAGGATACCGCTCCAAGTCTGAATACTCGGAAAAAAGGTTTTGAAAAAAATTGCTGATCTCTAGCTGAAGCACACCAGCCAGAGCCATCAAGATACCTCCCGAGGTCACTAGCTTGCCGCTGAAGGCGGGCAACTCCCAAACGGACCATACGCCTAAGATAAGACTGATTACCGACGCGCTTAGGCAAGATAAAAATGCAATTTTGGTCAGACGTTTGATCATGATCTTTCCTTGAACTAGCTCGTGTAGGTCCATGAGGTAGTTTCCCCACGAAAGGGAACCTCAAGATCCGTGCCGACGATCTGAACCGGCTTCACCTCATTGATAGGTGGATTTCCGATAATCCTTCCAGATACTTGACCCAGCAGCTCAAGCGTTCCGTGGTTGATTACGTTGCGTGATACCTGACCGTGGACTATCGCATGGCCTCCCTCATCAATGATTAGCCCCCCAGCCAGCTGGCCATGGGCAATCAGAAATCCGCCTGAACGAACGTAGGTTTTTCCGTGGAATCAGTCGAACCCGCGCAGAGGCTGGCAGGCGTGCATCACATTGCCAGCAGGATCAGCGGTGCCTTCAACGCAAACGTTGAAGCTCACGCCATAGGGCAAACCGATATGCCTGGAGGCGTTGTAATTCAGCCTGATGGTTTTGGACGTGACAACTTGGTCTTTCAAGGGTACGTCGTGGAGTTGATACCCTGTATTGCTGACTTTGTCGTGCACGGTTTGCGAGCCACCAACGTCGAGATGCAGATCGACCCGAACGGTTGCCTCATCTCTGCTGAGGCCTAACACTGTTGTCTTGCTCTGCAACTTTCCTTTTCCAACCTTGCAGTCCGTCTTGTCATCGTTGCAGGAACGTAGGTTGAAGATCGCCAGCTGGTTATAAGAATCGCCCACTTTTAGCGTATTCGGGCCACTTGCGGAGAACGGATCAATTTGGCCTTGAAAAAGTGCCGGTGCAGTCATTAGTGAGGATACTGTGACCTCTGTAGGACCACCTATAATCGCCGCGCAACCGCCGAGAGCGGCTAGAGTCAACATGCTAACTATACCTTTCATCATCATCTCATTCGTCCTTTTTTCCCTAGTCCTCGACCTGGGCAGCTTTGGCCTGGTCATTCAGTTTCGACCCGCCCGGCGAGGCGTTCCAAGGGGGCATGGCCATGTCGTCATGCCTTAGATGTGGTGGATACCAAAGCGGCATCCTCTATTTACTCGGCCCCACACTTGGCGGGGCTTTGGCGTTCCTTTCCTTTAATCGGAAGCCAAGCCCATGTGCATAACGTACCAGGCACCTACCTACCAGCCGCGAACCTGGGCATGTAGACGACTAACGACAGGATGCGACCACTTGATGCGTTCAAGGTCAGACCTACGACCTTTGACCATAGCTTGGGCATCCTCCTCCGACGTGAAAGCCTTACGGGCCTCCTCCTCACCCCGAGCCTGAGCATACTGCTCGAAGCTTCGCTGGTCAGATCTGCGTCTAACAACGAGCTCCATCACACCATCGGCAAAATCGAGAGCTCTCCTTGCACTGTCGAGCTGGGCAATGACGTCAGACCGCTGCTGATCGGTATACCAGAGGCGCACAATCTCAATATCCGACTGATGTCTCTGGGACTGTGCAAGCCCTTTTATCGCGCTGGCTAACGGCTCCATTTGGCTTAATGCAGATATCAAGTCTGCTGATTTCAAGTTCGAATCATCTGGATTTGGGGTCATAAATTTCTCTGTTGTGTCAGTTTTGCGAGTCAAAGGCGTGTCACACGTAACGGGTGATTTCCTATTTACTTCGACGGTCAAGGCGTTGGCTTCGAATAGCCGCGCTGTGCGTTTTTTTCAAGTGGGTGGGGGACTTTATCGAATCGGTCCACCACCTCATTAATTTGGCCCGCGAACTGCTCCAGCTTGAGTAACTCTGCAACCCCAACTGCAACAGGAATGGCTCCATAAAGACAGTAATAGAGTGACGCTGCGATCTCGTCAGGCCCACCTGCACCGACTTTGTAGTTCCAATACTTTCGGCCTTCGTGAGGCTCAATGAAATGATCGAGGGATGTGGCTGATACATGTCCAGCGTCATCAGAGAGCACCTGGTAGGTAAAGTACGCGGGCTCCAAAGCCCCCAGCGCGGCTACCGCTTTGGGACTCATGATGCTAAGTGATTTCTCAAGTTGATCTATCGCTGTCTGCAGCGTTTTCCGCGTACCAGGGTCAGTGCTGTGGGTATGCAGGGTTAGGTAACAGCATCACATCACGCTCTGGCATGCGGCCAGTTACGGATGCAACGCGGATAAGGTGCTTAAATTGTCCAGGGCGAAGCGAAGTAGCGCGGCGGGTGGTCATGCGGCCTCTCTGTCAGGATGGCACGGGAATCGTGCTCGATCTGGAGAGAGTCAGGCCGGGGCCTCCTGACAAGGGTATCAGCAGGCCCCACCTGGTGTTCGCGGAAAATGGTGCTGTACCAATTTCTCAGCATGAACGAGATTAAGGCGCTTCTGGCAAAAGCAGAGAATGCGCATCCCGAATGATGATCCGGCTGGGGCAGTGCTTCAAGAGGGAGCTTGCTGCGACAGATTGCGGCCTCCTGGTGTAACCGGAAGCCGGGGCTCAGCCGCTACCAATGCCAAGAGCCCATTCGAGGCCAAGCATTCGCCTCTTCAGAATTGAACATGGTGACCGCGTTACATTAAGTCGAAGCTTATACGCTGCAAAATCAGTACAACCACGGTACAGTACTCAGCTTGATCAACCTTCTCAAAACTACGCTCAACACCATTAACTACGGGGCCTCCAGCTATGCCAACCTACGTTCACCTACGAACGATTTCTCTAGGCATAGCACCTCTCCCTGCAACTCATAATCCTTTGGTCCACGGTTCGAGTCCGTGTGGGCCCACCATACTCAAAGCCGCGCATTGCGCGGCTTTCGCGTTTCTGGGGGGTGCATAACAATTACGGTTCTATGGACTATTGTAGAGATGACCCACTACTCGCTGTCAGCTTGCTGAATACCCCTGACAACGCATATGAATCACGAAACCGAGGGCCTACCAAATGGTGCTCGCCCTCAATCAGATTGCGCTCCACCCTATCCAAAGTCGACATTACCTGGCTTTTTCATCTCTGTAATAGAGACGGCCAAACCCGTTCACTTAACTATTTCCACTGCATTGGTAGTGATGAAGTATTGAAGGGCGATGCAAGCCAGCCTGTAGCCCGCGAGCCACCAGCTATCAGAAAAATACTTATTTGTAGCTCTTGGGCCACATTAATCGGTAAACCATTGCGAAAATGTAGCCCATAAGCTACATTTTTCGATATTACATCTGTTTCTGACGCTCAAGGGCCACAAGTGACCTCTCTATACGATATTTCCGAGATGCTCAAACACGCGCGCGGTGACGCGAAGCTGAGCCAAGAGACGCTGGCCAGCCGTGCTGGTGTCTCGCGCTCCACCGTGGCGCGTATGGAAACGCTGGCTAAAGGCGACATGAGCGTTTCGGCGTTGGTTCGGCTGTTGGAAGCTGCGGGCTATGATCTGAAACTGGTTAAGACCGGACACCAACGCACAGTTGAAGACATCCTCAACGAGCAGCGATCAGGGAGCGCTTGAGCATGATGCTGGACGTCCACGTCAGCGCAAGGTTGGTAGCCAAGCTCTACCGGGAGCGCGATGAATACATACTGAAATACCTTCCAGACACAGCACCTGAAGACTTTGTCAGCCTGACGATGCCTGTTCGTGAGGAAGCATGGCGCTGGCCCCGCGACCTGTTCCCGTTTTTTCGGCAAAATCTTCCCGAGGGTTATTTGCTCAGTGTTATCCGCGAAGAATTCGGCCCCTTGCTCGACGGCACTGATTTGTCACTGCTGGCCGTAGTGGGAGGCACCGGTATCGGTAGAGTCTCGATCACTCCTGAAGGCGTGCGGCCTGGCGTCGAGATGGCCCCCTTGGAGATAGAACACTTGCTCAAAACGGAGAACACTAGCGAACGGTTCGCCACATTGGTACGGCAATATGCTCGAGTAGCCATATCAGGGGTCGTGCCGAAATTCATTGCCGCCGACACCGCCGGAACTCAGGAGCCGCTAGGCAAACCGACTCTGCGTACCGGCTTTCACATCATCAAAGGCTCCGACGACACAACTCCTTTTCTGGGTTTTAACGAGTTCTATACCATGCGCGTACTGGCCAGGCTTAATGTCGTGCCGGTCGCAGCCTGTCGTATGTCAGAGGACGGCAAAGTATTGGTAGTGGATCGCTTCGATGTGGACGACCGCGGCATCCCACGCGGTGGAGTCGAAGATGCCTGTGGGTTGCTGGGTTTACCACCCCATGAGAAGTACGCCCCCACCACCGAGCGACTATGGAATGCTACACGCCCCTATATTCCTGCTGACCGTCTGCAAACACAACGCGAGCATCTGGGCTGGCAACTGCTTACCAACTACGTCGTGCGTAATTCAGACTGTCACGCGAAGAACATCGCACTGCTTTACACCTCACGTGCGGACGTGGTTTTTACCCCGGTCTATGATCTAGTGACCACTCAGGCCTACCCACGCTTCGCCAGCAACCCTCCCGGTCTTTCCATAGGCGGCAGGAAAACCTGGACACCAGGTCGCTCGGTAGAAACGTTCTTCAAAGCTGTCTTAGGCATTTCACCGCGCCAGTACGCTGCAATGGTCGAGCAGCTCTGTGAGTCGGCTGTAGCCGTCGGTAAGGAAGTGATCGAAGCGTCAAAGAATGAGCCAGCTTGGCGCGATGTAGCCAAACATATGGTGCACGCTTGGAACGAAGGGATGGAGACATTGCGCAGCTCCAAGGCGGCCCCGCATTTTCGCGGTCTGGATACTTTCATCGAAGAAGCCGGCTTATCAGGGCCGAGCAAATCAGAACGCAGTCGTGACGTGATTGGCCGCTCTGAATTACTAGCAAAGAAGCGCTGAAATTTATAAAGAGGTGAAATGGCCCAATGATCCCGGACACCTCTAAAGGACGGTATGACTCTACCCCGCTCCACACATGACTAAACCGGACTCACCTGCCCACACTCAGCCGCCACACCCCCCGTTGCCAACCAAAGCGCATATTTCCTGAACCGCTCATGGTTAGCCACCTTCAAAAAAGGCTGCAGCCCCATCTGGGTGATCCCCGCCTCGTATTTCTTCCAACTGCTGATACTGATCCCCACGACCTCGCAGAACTCAGTCTGGGTCAGGCCTTCCTTCTTACGGATGGCTTTCATTTTTGCTGGCAGATCCACTTTTTATCTTCCCTGTTGAAAAGCCACAAAACTCGGGGAGTGCTAAATCGTTCAGGCAAGCGACATTCAAAACAGCCCAGTCAAAAAGCCGTTTTCAGCACGAGGTCTGGAGCGGCAATACGACGAGAAACTACCATGCGGTGCTCCTGACACACTGCGTCGACTGCGTCGACTGCATCGCCGGCAAGCCGCCTCCCATGGTTGAGTGTTTGGTCGAAGACGCGGTGGAACCTCCAAGGCACGGCGATTAACGGCGCACTCATCAATCAACCGACGGCCCAGTCCTCAGCCCTACTCCGCACCAACCTGACCACAATCAGGAGCGGTTTCACCCGTCATCAACCACAGAGTGTACTTCTTGAAATCCGGGTGATTGCTCACCTTGCACAGCGCCCCGTATCCCATCTCAAACATCGAGGCCTCGTATTTTTTATACGTGCTGAGGCTAATGCCCACCCGCTCGCAAAACTCGGACTGGGTTACCCCTTCCGTGCGCCGGATCGCTTTCAATTTAATAGCCAGGTCCACGATTCACCCTCTTAACAGGATCCTATATGGGGCACACCATTTGGAACCTATATAGGATCCATATTTGCCATCACAGCTGGAGAGATTATCAGAACGCCGCTCTTGACCGGTTCGGTCTGCGTAACCGCAGGTGAGCAGGCTGACTTTGTTACCTGAAAGCAGCCGATAACTCAGCCCCAAAAAACACATCAAACAAAAAACGCTGCACCAGCGCCAACGGGATTGGCTCGCCCGAAAAACGCCCAAACCCCGCATCTTCAATTATCCAAGGAGGTATCACATGACAAAAATCACACTGCACTGCCTGTCGCAACTCCAACCCCGCCCCGAGCACGCCACTGATCACACCGGCAAACGTCGAGGGAAGTTGACGGCGATTGAGTCCCTGCGCCCAGTTGGACGTCAGCGTCTATAGCGCACACACATCTCACCGCCCAGACTGTCTCTTTCAGGTTGACAGACAAACCTTTTTCAAGCGATTTTTCAACGCTCAGATGGACATTAATCTAGCCACACGTTGAAACGACAGCCATTCACCACTTCGAAAAAGGATTCCATGATGACTAACGCCACTTACAACCGCCTGAACAAAGACGACGCCGTAGTTCTGCTGGTCGATCACCAGACAGGTTTGATTTCGCTGGTACAGGACTTCACGCCGAATGAGTTCAAGAACAACGTATTGGCGTTGGCCGATGTGGCGAAGTTCTTTGAGCTCCCGACCATTCTGACCACCAGCTTCGAACAAGGCCCGAATGGCCCGCTGGTACCGGAACTCAAGGAGATGTTCCCGGACGCGCCTTACATCGCTCGCCCTGGCCAGATCAACGCCTGGGATAACGAAGACTTCGTCAAAGCGATCAAGGCCACCGGCCGTAAGCAATTGATCATTGCCGGCGTGGTGACGGATGTCTGTGTAGCCTTCCCGACTTTGTCGGCGCTGGCTGAAGGCTTCGATGTGTTTGTGGTGACTGACTCGTCCGGCACCTTCAATACAGCTGTGCAGCAGGCCGCCTGGAACCGCATGACGCAAGCAGGCGCGCAGATGATGAACTGGTTCTCGGTGGCGTGTGAGTTGCAGCGCGACTGGCGCAACGATATCGAAGGCTTGGGCAATCTGCTGTCCCAGCGTATTCCGAACTACCGCAACCTGATGAACAGCTACGCAGCCTTGACTGCACGCTGACAGATCGTCGCAGGAGGGCATTTTGCCCTGCTGCATGCACCTCGATATCAAGCCAGACTAAAGCGATGCCACCGCGTGTTTAATGCGCCACGATCAGTCCAGCATTTCCTTCAGCCTGTCTACCTCGCCAATCTGATTCACCCTCTCCTCCCCATTCAGCATCCGCTCGCAATACTCACGACTCAGAAAAAGTATCACGTCATTCCCATCCGGCTCAGCGGCATATCCAGGATGAGCGGCTATCTCTGCAAGCAATGCTTTCGTTACTGGCACTACATGAAAATGCAAATTGAAGCCTGCCGAGAAACCCAGTTTGTAGACGATCACTTTCCAGGGTTCATACGCCCGCATCAGAAGCTGTTCGGTCCTGCGCAAAACACCTCCCAGCTCAGCCAGCGCCTCGTCGGCAACGTCTGTCAGGTCAGACGCCGACGCAACGGACGCAACCATCAGATAGCCGTTGTATCGCGCATCACGTCGATGGCTGACACGCCAGTGCCCTGTCTCAAAGATGTCCCACTCGGTCATATGTCCATCCTCTGGTTCTTCATCTGCACCTGACTCACAGCGGGAGAATATGACAGCGCACCTCAGGCGTGCGAGATTGCAGGCACTTTGTCATTCACCGCACCAGCAGGAACACTTTTCAATGGACCTAAAATTCAGCCACATCGACGTCCTCGTCACCGACCTCGAAGAAGCCTGCGCTTATTACGCGCGCGTCCTGCAAGCCAGAATCTCCAAAACCCTGATCTGGGAACGCGGCGGTCTGCATGTGCGTTATGCCATCGCGATGATCGGCACGGAGCGTTTCATGCTGGTCCAGCCGTTGGCGGGGAATCTGAAGGAGCTGCTGGATACGTCAGGCGAGGGCATGATTTATCGGCATTGTTATTCGACGCCAGATATCGAGAAGGTTTACGACGAACTGATCGCAGCCGGTGTGCAGCCGGAAGACGAGAACGGCAAGCCGCTGGCACGCTCGAACCTGCAAACGCCATCCGGGGGAAGAATCATCTGGCTGCCCAAGCGGTTCGGGCATTTCTCGATGGAGATTCTGGAGGAGAAGACGCTGGAGGCGTTTATCGAGGCGGCGTTTGCGGATTAGCATGTAACACACACATTGCCTGACTGTGAGCAAGCGTCAGGACCGCTCTGCCACTCTGCTAGGGTGCGAAAAATCTTGGAGACCCCCATGGAAACCGATCCGATTTGCCTTGTTTTCATACCTGCGTTGGTAGCCATTCTTACAGCCGTAGAAAACGAAAAAGGCTCGCCACTCACGGAGGAGGAAGTTATCGGCATCCGGGACAAGGCGACGTGCATGGCGGTTAGGTTCAGTGTCGCGCTCAGTATGGAACAGGAGCGGGGCTATCCGGATATCGTTGCGGAGAACTGCTGGGAGGAATGGCAGCGCCATCGCGAACAACGCGCCTGATTTTTTTACTGCGAGCGCGCGCTGTATCAAAGACATATAGGCGTCTTTTCTGCTCCACGCCGCTGCGTCGAGGAGGGCCTCCCACAACCCGACGTTAGCCGCGACGCTGTACAAAATCTCCCTCCCCTCGCAATTCTCAGAATCACAGCTAAACCTAATACTCAGGCACATCATGCACTTGGTCACCCAACTGTCATCAATCGGACGGGTGGCGTCTGTGCGCTCTAAAGTTGCCATGATCGAGGCAGATAACCCCTAAGTTGCTTCCATCCGCTGTAATGTTCAAGGATCGAACCCATGACGTCGAGTCAGTACGGTAGTACTCCAGGTCAAAGTCATCCCCGCTTCCTCTGGTTTCCGCTGGTCCCGGTCATTCCGGCCATTGCCTGGATTCTGACTCAGTCGGGCGCCTCCTCTGCCAATCTTGCTGCATGCGTCGTACTGGCCATTCTCGGCGTGGGTGCCGGGGTGTGGAGTGCGCGTTCGCAACGTGAACAGGCCGTGCGTCTGACGGCGGATACGCTCACACAGCATCAGGCCAATGACGCTGCAATCGGCGCGAAGGCTTCTCGGGCGCAGCTCAATGAAGTGTTGCTGGGTGCGATGCCGATCTGGGCCAAGCAGGTCGAAAGCTCGCGTCAGCAGACCGAGACCGCCATTGTTGAGCTGACCAGTCGGTTCACGGGCATTTCCGAGCGGCTGCAGGAGACCGTTCAGGCTTCGCAGCAGGCTGCGGGTGAGCTGGACGGGCAGAATGCGGACGGCGCGCTCAAGGTGCTGGCGCAGAGCGACAGCGAGCTGAGCCAGGTCATTGATTCCTTGAAAGCCACGCAGGCCAGCCGCGACGAGACGCTGACCCAGGTGCGCAGCCTCACGGCCTATACCGGTGAGCTGCGTACCATGGCGGCCGACGTTGCAGCCATCGCGGCGCAGACCAACCTGTTGGCCCTCAATGCGGCCATCGAAGCAGCGCGTGCCGGTGAAGCCGGGCGAGGCTTTGCGGTGGTGGCCGATGCGGTGCGCAGCCTGTCGAGCAAGTCCAGCGAGACCGGTCAGCAGATGTCGGCCAAGGTCGACATCATCAACAACGCCATTACCCAACTGGTTCAGGCTGCCTCCAGCGGCGCGGATCAGGACAGCCATTCGGTGGCCGAGTCCGAACAAAGCATCCAGCATGTGCTGCAGCGTTTCCAGAGCATTACCGGACGCCTGGCCGAATCCGCCGACCTGCTGAAACAGGAAAGCTACGGCATTCGCGACGAGATGACCGAGGTGCTGGTCAGCCTGCAGTTCCAGGACCGGGTCAGTCAGATCCTCACCCATGTGCGCGACAACATCGACTCGCTGCACACCCATTTGCAGCAGTCCAGCCAGTCTCCGGACGAGGCCGTCGCGATCAATGCCCGCGAGTGGCTGGCGCGCATGGAGTCCACTTACGCCACTGACGAACAGCGCCGCACGCACCGCGGCGAATCGGCAGCGCAACAGAATTCTCAGGAAATCACGTTCTTCTAGGAGCGAATCATGGCTAAGAGTGTATTGGTGGTCGACGACTCGAGCAGCGTTCGGCAGGTCGTCGGCATTGCGCTGAAAAGTGCTGGATACGATGTGATCGAGGCCTGCGACGGCAAGGATGCACTGGGCAAGCTCAGCGGGCAGAAGGTGCACCTGATCATCAGCGACGTGAACATGCCGAACATGGACGGCATCACCTTCGTCAAGGAAGTGAAGAAGCTGGCCAGTTACAAGTTCACGCCGATCATCATGCTGACCACCGAGTCGCAGGAATCCAAGAAGGCCGAAGGCCAGGCCGCTGGTGCCAAGGCCTGGGTGGTCAAGCCGTTCCAGCCTGCACAGATGCTGGCTGCGGTCTCCAAGCTCATTCTGCCCTGAGTGTCCGGGCCACGGAGGCCAGCATGTCGATGTTGAGCGAAGTCACTGCTGACACCCTGCGTGTCAGCATCGATGGCGAACTGACGATTTACACCGTGACCGAACTCGCTGCCGGACTACTGCCGCAGATGGGTAATGCGCCGCGCATGGAGATTGACCTGTCGCAGGTGACCGAAATGGACGGCGCAGGGTTTCAACTGCTGGCGGTCATCGAGCGCGAGGCTGGCAAAACCGGCACCGCACTCAGCCTGACCGGGCAGAGCAAGGCGGTCGTGGAAACATTCGAACTGTGTCATCCGGGCGCCTTCGCTTAGCGCCCGTTGCAGTGTGGTTCAGTGATCGAAAAGGAAGTTCACGTGAGCATTAATCTTGATCAGGCACAGCAGACGTTCATCGTCGAGGCGCGTGAGCTGTTGCTGGCCATGGAGGAATCCCTCCTGCAACTGGAAAGCGAGCCGGGCGATCAGGATGCCATCGGCGCGGTATTCCGTGCGGCCCACACCATCAAGGGCTCTGCCGGGTTGTTTGGCCTGACTCCGATTGTCAGCTTTACCCATATTGTCGAAGACGTGCTCGACCGGTTGCGTGAAGGCAGCGTGTCGGTGGATGCGGAGTTGATTGCATTGCTGCTCAAGTCCGGCGACCACATGCTTGAGCTGATCGACGTGGTGGCCAGCCGTGGCGAGCAGCTTCAGGCCGCGGCGCTGGAGCGTGAAGCGGCGCTGCGTCAGGCCTTGCAGGCGTATCAGGCACCTGCGCAAGCGGCTGCCCAGCCTGTGCAGTCGGAAACTGTCAGCGACATTCAGGCAGAAAGGCTGTGGCACATTTCCCTGCGTTTCGGCGTGGACGTGTTTCGCAACGGCATGGACCCGCTGTCGTTCCTGCGTTACCTCAATACGCTGGGCCAGATGGTCCAGGTCACCACCGTGACCGACAGCATTCCGACCGTCGAGGAATGGGACCCCGAATCCTGTCATTTGGGTTTCGAGATCGATTTCCGCTCGGCGGCCGGGCATGCAGCAATCAATGAAGTGTTCGATTTCGTGCGCGAAGACTGCGCCGTAGAGATCACTGCCCTGGATGAAACGGCGGAATCCACACGCACTGATCTGGTGTCGCAGGACGACACCAGCCCGGTCATCCACAGTGGTGAACTATTGGGCGATCAGCGCGCCGTGCCGCGAGGCCCCGCACAGGTTTCCACAGAACGCGCCTCGCCCGCGAACGAGCAAAAGAACAAGGATGGCCGCTATGTGCGGGTCAACGCCGACAAGCTCGATGAGCTGATCAATCTGGTCGGCGAACTGGTGATCGCCAGTGCCGGGGCGAGTCTGCTGGCCCGCTCCTGCAACAACGCGCCGCTTCAGGAAGCCAGCTCGACGGTATCGGGGCTGGTCGAAGAAATACTCGACGGCGCCCTGCACCTGCGCATGATCCCCATCGGCGATACCTTTAACCGCTTCCGTCGAGTGGTGCGCGATGTCAGCCAGGAACTGGGCAAAGACATCGATCTGATTATCAGTGGTGCAGAGACCGAGCTGGACAAGACCGTGGTCGAGAAAATCGGCGACCCGTTGATGCATCTGCTACGCAATTCCATGGACCACGGCATTGAAAGCGCTGAAGCGCGCCGTGCTTCAGGCAAGTCGGCGAAGGGTCATTTGAGCCTCAATGCCTACCACGACTCGGGCAGCATCGTGATCGAAATTGCCGATGACGGCGCAGGCCTGAACCGCGAGCGCATTCTGGAAAAGGCGCAGGAGCGCGGCCTGGTCGCGAGCGGCGCGGTGCTGACCGATCAGGAAATCTACAACCTGATTTTCGAGCCCGGTTTTTCCACGGCCGAGGCGGTCACCAATCTGTCGGGGCGCGGCGTCGGCATGGACGTGGTCAAGCGCAACATCACCCTGCTGCGCGGCACGGTGGACCTGGACAGCCAGCCCGGCGAGGGCACCATCGTGCGCATTCGTCTGCCGCTGACGCTGGCGATCATCAACGGCTTTCTGGTCGGCATCGATCAATCGACCTATGTCATTCCCCTGGACATGGTTCAGGAGTGCATCGAACTCGACGAACAGGACCGTCAGTCCAGCCGCGACAACGGCTATCTGGACCTGCGCGGCGAGGTGCTGCCGCTGGTGTACCTGCGTGATCACTTCAACCATGAAGGTCCGCCGGCGCGGCGCCAGAACGTGGTGGTGGTGCGTTACGCAGAGCACAAGGCCGGGCTGGTGGTGGACGACCTGCTCGGCGAGTTCCAGACCGTGATCAAGCCGCTCGGCAAACTGTTCGGCGGCCTGCGTGGCATCAGCGGCTCGACCATTCTGGGCAGCGGCGCGGTGGCACTGATTCTCGACATACCGGCGCTGCTCAACCAGATCGTCCAGCTGGAAGCCCGCTCGACCCAAACCCCTTATTCGCTGTCGGCTGCGGCCCGCTGACGCGCCTGCATTTCCATGGAGGTAACCCTGATGAAATGGTTTTACGATCTGAAGATATCCACCAAGTTGATCACCTCCTTCCTGGTCGTGCTGGCGCTGACGGCTGCCATGGGCGTGTTCGCCATCATTCAGCTCGGGCAGGTCAACCAGACCGCTCAAGACATGAAGGAAAACTGGATGCCGTCCATGCGTGCCGCCTCGGGCATGCGTTTTTTCGCGGCCAGCTACCGCCTGAAGGAGAACCGGCACATCGCTGCCGATACAGCGCAGGAAAAGACCCAGATGGAGCAGGAGGCGGTAGAAGCGCGCAAGCAATTCGAAACGCGCCTGGCCACCTATGAACAACTGTTGTCCAACGACACGGATCGCCAGTTGTTCAACAGCGTGACCACTGCATGGTCAGCGTATCTGGTGGTCAGCAAAGAGCTGTTCGACCTGTCACGCCAGGGTCTTGAGAACCAGGCTCGCACGTTGTTGAAGGGCGAATCCAAGCTGCACTTCGATGAAGCGACCAACCAGCTACAGAAAATGGTCGAGCTCAATGATGCAGGCGCAACCACGGCCAGCGAGAAAGGCGCGGCCCTGTATGAAAATGCGCGCATCTCGATCATTGCGGTGCTGGTCGCTGCGCTGTTGATCGGACTGGGTCTGGCGCTGTTCATCGCTCGGATCATTTCCCGCCCGCTCAAGGACGCTGCCATCGCCGCCGAGCAATTGGCTGAAGGCAACCTGAGCGCGCAGATAGCGGAAGGCTCGAAAGACGAAACCGGTATGGTACTCAACGCCATGCGCAACATGGTCGGCAAGCTGTCGCACATCATCGGTGAAGTGCGCAACGCGGCCGATAATCTGGCCAGCGCCTCTGAAGAGGTCAGCGCCACGGCTCAGTCCATGAGTCAGGCCACCAGCGAGCAGGCCGCCAGCGTTGAAGAGACCAGCGCGTCGGTTGAACAGATGAGCGCCAGCATCAACCAGAACACCGAGAACGCCAAGGTCACCGACGGCATGGCCAGCAAGGCCGCCAAGGAAGCCACAGAAGGTGGCGATTCGGTGCAGCAGACCGTGGTGGCGATGAAGAAAATTGCCCAACGCATCAGCATCATTGACGACATCGCCTACCAGACCAACCTGCTGGCTCTCAACGCCGCAATCGAAGCGGCCCGTGCGGGTGAGCACGGCAAGGGCTTCGCCGTGGTTGCCGCCGAAGTGCGCAAGCTGGCCGAGCGCAGCCAGGTGGCGGCTCAGGAAATCGGCGAGCTGTCTTCGAGCAGCGTGGACATGGCCGAGAAGGCCGGCAAGTTGCTGGACGAGATGGTGCCGTCGATCAACAAGACCTCGGACCTGGTGCAGGAGATCAGCGCAGCGTCCGAAGAGCAGGCCGCAGGCGTGGCGCAGATCAACACCGCCATGACTCAGCTCAATCAGGTAACGCAGCAGAACGCGTCGAGCAGCGAAGAGCTGGCGGCGACCGCTGAAGAGATGAGCAGCCAGGCAGAGCAGTTGCAGCAGGCCATGAGCTTCTTCGTCCTGAGTTCGGCATCCAGAACGGCCGTGAACGACTTGAGCGTTGACTCCTCCAGCAGCGCCCCGCCTCGCCAGCCGTCGCGACCGGTCAAGCCCGCCCCTAAAAAGGCGTTTGCCTACAACATGGCCAGCGCGCCGGATGAATCGGAATTCACCCGTTTCTGATCGCAGACCGGATACAGGTCACACAGGGAGAACGACATGGGCGCACTGGCCAAGACACACCAGACCGCAGCCGCAGTGGAAGAAGAGGCGCAGTACCTGACGTTCATGCTCGGTGGCGAGATGTTCGCCATCGGCATTCTGGGCATCAAGGAAATCATCGAGTACGGCAGTCTGACCGTGGTGCCGATGATGCCCTCGTTCGTGCGCGGCGTGATCAACCTGCGCGGTGCCGTCGTGCCGGTGGTCGATCTGTCGGCGCGGTTCGGCCGGCAAAACTCGCAGACCACGCGACGCAGCTGCGTGATCATCATTGAAGCCAGCACCGAAGACGGTCAGCCGCAGGACATCGGTCTGCTGGTCGATACGGTCTCGGCGGTGCTGGAAATTCCCGCCTCGCAGATCGAGCCGCCGCCGAATTTCGGCGCACGCATTCGCGCCGACTTCATCAGCGGCATGGCCAAGGTCGAGGGCAAGTTCGTCATCGTGCTGGAAGTCGAACGCGTGCTGTCCATCGACGAGATGTCGAGCCTGGCCGAAGCCGGTCAGACACCCGCTCTCGATTTCGACGCGCACTGAGATCCGCATATGCCAGACACAGCCGCACTCAACGACCGCGAATTCGGCCAGTTCCAATCCTGGCTGTATCGCGCAGCGGGTATCAATCTGTCGCCGGCCAAGAAGGCGCTGGTAGCCGGCCGCCTGTTCAAGCGCCTCAAGCACTATGAACTGAAAAGCTATGGCGACTACTTCAAGCTGATCATGACGGACCAGCGCCACGGTGAACTGCAGGTCGCGCTGGACCTGCTGACCACCAACGAGACGTACTTCTTCCGCGAGCCCAAGCACTTCGATTTTCTGCGCCAGCACGTGTTGCCCAAGGCAACGCCGGGTAAGACGTTCCGATTGTGGAGTGCTGCCAGTTCATCCGGAGAAGAGCCCTATAGCCTGGCGATGACCCTGGCCGAAGGTCTGGGGACTACGCCCTGGGAAGTGATCGGCTCGGACATCAGCACCCAGGTGCTGGCCAAGGCACGCACCGGCCATTACCCCATGGAACGCGCAGGCACCCTCCCGCAGCCGTTGCTGGTCAAGTATTGCCTGAAGGGCACTGGCCGTCAGGACGGCACCTTTCTGATCGAAAAGTCGCTGCGCAACCGGGTCAATTTCGTTCAGGTGAACCTCAATGAAACCTTGCCCGATCTAGGCGAATTCGACGTGATCTTCCTGCGCAACGTGATGATCTATTTCGATCAGGAAACCAAGAGCAAGGTGGTCGCACGCCTGCTGCCACGTCTCAAGCCGGGCGGTTTCTTCATCATCAGCCATTCGGAAAGCCTCAACGGTGTAAACGACACCCTGAAGCTGGTCGCCCCCTCGATTTACCGCAAACCATGAAAAAGCCTGTCGGCGCGGCCGAAGTGGTGCTGGCTCCCGGTGAAGTGAGCTTTGCGACCCGCCCTACCCGCCTTCGCACCCTGCTCGGGTCCTGCGTGGCCATTACCTTCTGGCATCCGTTACGGCATATCGGCGGCATGTGCCACTTCATGCTTCCGGGACGTATCCGCAGAGGCCAGCCACTGGACGGCAAGTACGCCGATGAAGCCCTTGAAATGCTCATCCGTCATGCGCGCATCAACGACACCCGGCCTGAGGACTATCAGGTCAAGCTGTTCGGCGGTGGAGAGATGTTTCCCTGTCACCGTCATGATCTGCATGCGCATGATGTCGCCAACCTCAACATCCGTGCCGCCCTGATGCTCGCCGAGCAGCACCATTTGCACCTGATGGCGCAGGACATGGGCAGCACCGGCTACCGTAATATCATCTTCGACCTTTGGAACGGCAACGTCTGGGTCCGGCACACACCAACAGGGACCATCGATAACGATGCCAACCAAAAAAATCAGCGTACTGCTGGTCGATGATTCGGCCGTGGTTCGTCAGGTACTGCTGGCGATCCTCAACGACACGCCCGACATGCATGTGATGGGCGCCGCTTCGGACCCGATTTTCGCAATGGACAAGCTTGCACGGGAATGGCCGGACGTTATCGTGCTGGACGTGGAGATGCCGCGCATGGACGGCATCACCTTTCTCAAGAAGATCATGAGCGAGCGCCCGACGCCGGTGGTGATCTGCTCGTCGCTGACGCAGAAAGGCGCAGAGACCTCGCTGCAGGCCTTGTCCGCCGGAGCCGTGGAAATCATCACCAAACCCACCACGGGCCTGAAGAACTTTCTCATCGAGTCGGCAGCAGAATTGGTGACAGCGATCCGTGCGGCAGCCAATTCCAATGTCAGGAATTTGGGAAAGCGCGCTGCGGTTCCGGTCCTGGCGCCCGCCAGCAAGCTCACTGCGGATGCCATTCTGCCCGCTGCCAACGGACACGCCATGGCCCAGACGACCGAACGGATTGTCGCCATCGGTACATCGACCGGGGGAACCCAGGCGCTGGAGGCTGTGCTGACGTCCTTGCCTCGGGTGTGTCCCGGCATGGTCATCGTGCAGCACATGCCGGAGAAATTCACCGCCTCGTTCGCAGCACGCCTCAACGACCTGTGCCAGATTGAAGTTCGCGAGGCAAAGAACAACGACCGTATTCTGCCCGGTCTCGCGCTGATCGCTCCCGGTGGCAAACACATGATGGTGACCCGCAGCGGCGCCTACTATCACGCTCAGGTGATCGACGGGCCGCTGGTCAACCGGCATCGGCCTTCGGTGGATGTGCTGTTTCGTTCAGTGGCCAAATTCGCGGGCAAGAACGCCACTGGAATCATCATGACCGGCATGGGCGACGACGGCGCACGCGGTCTCAAGGAGATGCTCGATGCTGGCAGCTCGACCGTCGCTCAGGACGAAGCGAGCTGCGTCGTGTTCGGCATGCCCAAGGAAGCCATCAAACTCAACGCCGCGCAACGCATCATGCCGTTGCAGGAAATCCATCAGGCCATACTGCATCGGTAGGGCCGGGCGTCAGAAAACCGAACCTGCTGAACGGCCCCGGCGTCTGTGGGAGGCGCCACCACGTCTTCGACATAGCGCTGTCGCGCGGCAAGCACCGGACCGTGGGAGGCGGTTTGCAGCAAGACACCATGCCGTCTCTGAAGATGACTTCAGAACACGAAGAACGCCCCGACCATCAATCGTAAAACGGTGCAACCAGCACCCGACTGCCCACGAAAAAGCTGTCCGCCACCAGCCGCAATGGCTGCAGGTCCAGGTCGCTCTTCCTGTCGCCAATCAACTGCTGAAAATGCCGGTACACCACGGTGTACTCACCCTCTTCCGCCACCGTCTGAGGCACGCCATCGATGCTCAACAGTGCGCCGCCATTGTCCAGCCGCAGGACGCCTTCGGTGCAGCGGATTTCGATGCTCCATAGTTCGTGCTGACCGTGGTCGAAGTCGAATTCGGCGCGAATGTCGAGGTGGCGGGCGTCGGACATTTTGATGTCAGCGGCGATGGGCGACTGGCAGTTGTCGGGGACGCGCAGTTCGGCGGATTCAACGAACAGTTGCAGTGGCAGCAGGTGGGTCACGATCGACAGGGCATTAATGCCCGGATCGAAGACGCCAAGACCACCGGGCTGCCAGATCCAGGTCTGGCCGGGGTGCCATTTGCGGACGTCTTCCTTCCACTCGATCTTCACGCTTTCCAGAGTGCGCGTCGCGAGCCAGTCGCGGGCGGCTTCGATGCCGGGTGCATAACGCGAATGCCAGGCGAACAGGCCGGTGACGCCCTGTTCGTGTACCTGATTCACCAGCTCCATCGCTTCACCCAGCGTGGCGCACGGCGGTTTTTCGACCAGCACGTGTTTGCCAGCGGCGATGGCTTGCTGCACCAAGGCGAATCGACCTTGAGGAGGTGTGCAGAACGCGATGGCATCGACCTGCGGCCCGTTTTCGAGCAGCTCGCTCAGGGACTTGAAGTTCTGCACGCCTGCACAAGGCTGACCCTGAGTGGCGACGGACACCAGCGTGAAAGCGGGATTGGCGAGAATCGCGGGAACATGCTGATCCTGGGCGATCTTGCCGTAGCCCACCAGACCGAGACGAATGGGTTGCATCGGTGACTCCTGATTCTTGTACTTATTAGAGGGTGCGATTAATAGTCATACTAAATAGGGAGCAAACTAGACGTAAATGGCGCGCCAGACAATGGGCAAGCGCGACATACGTGAGTTTTCCGCTCAGGCTGCGGTCACGACGTTGGCAATCCTGCCGAGAAACGGGTCGAGCCGCTCGCGTGGCGCGTCTTGCTCGACCACCAGCGCCGACACGTCTTCGCACTGGGCCACTTGGTAATGAGCGACGCTGGACAGCTTTTCGTTGGTCACGGCCACCACAATCTGGCCGCTCGCGGCGACGACGGCGCGCTTGAACTCGGCGTCTTCCAGCCCGAATGCCGTGACACCGTTGTCCGGATCCAGCGCGCAGGCGCCGAGAAAGCACAGGTCGAAGCTGAACTGGCGCAATTGCTGGACCGCCGTCAGACCGATCACACCTCCCGCCGTCGGGCTCAGACGGCCACCCAGCAGAATCACTTCGGCGTTGGGCAGTGTCATCAGCTGCACGGCAATCAACGGTGAGTTGGTGGTGAGCGTCAGGTGAAGCTGGGGGTCGATGGCGCTGGCGATGGCGAAGTTGGTGGAACCGGCGTCAATGAAGACGTGCTGTCCGTCGCTCAGCAGGGAAGCAGCGGCCTGCCCGAGGCTGTCCTTGCGTGTGGTGTCCTGCTGCACGCGCGCGGCCATGGGGCCTTCAGCGGTGCGCAACAGAATCGCGCCACCGTAGACGCGCTTGCATACACCCGAGGCAGCCAGCGCACTGAGGTCGCGGCGGATCGAGTGCTCAGAGACATTGAACTCGCTGGCCAGATCAGCCGCAATCACCCGGCCGTACCGGGCCAGGCGTTCACTGATCAACTGCTGGCGTTCGCCGGGGAAGGTTTCATGGGTAGGAGTCATGACAATCTGAACCTGCATAAACGAGCATTAACGATCACAAACGAGCGCTAATATGCCGGGCAGGGTATGAGGCGTCAATCAGTGCGTGGCGACCAAATGGGACGCGGAGCGATGGGCACGATCGGTGTCGAGTGATGATCGTTCCTACGCTCCGCGTGGGAATGCCGCTCAGGACGCTCTGCGTCCGCTCTCGAATGCGCTGCAGAGCGTCCTGTTCACGCCGGATCAGGCCTTCAGATCAAAGCTTCGGCAACTGCCCGATACGCCCCATCATTTCCGTCACGATCTGCAGGTCGAGCAAAAACTGCTCGGTGGTCTTGAACTCGCTGTCGGTGTGCCCGGTGTATTTGGCTTCGGGCATGGCCAAGCCGAACTGCACACCATTGGGCAAGTTATGGACCGAAGTAGCGCCCGCCGAAGTGCCGAACGTGTGAGGCATGCCCAGGTTTTCGGTAGAGACGGCCAGCAGTGCCTTGACCCATTCACCCTCAGGGTTGCGGTACATCGGCTCGGCGATGGAGTAATCGAACGCAGGCGCAATCTTGCTCTGCTTGCTCCATGCCGTCAGCTTTTCGGCGATCTCGGCCTTGAGCTTCTCGGGTGACTTGCCTTTCGGCACGCGCAGGTTCACCGCCAGTTTGAAGGTCTTCGCATCCATCCCCACGAAGGTCAGGGAAGCGGTCAGCGGGCCCATGAACTCGTCCGAGAAACCGACACCCAGTTTGCTGCCCAGATAATCCAGACCCCAGTTGTCAGCCGCGTATTGGGCCGCGTCGGTGATGTGGTTGTGCTTCAACTCAACCTTGCCGTCGAGGCTGTTGATGAAGTCGAGCATTCGGGCCACCGGGTTGACGCCCGACGCAGGATCGGACGAGTGGGCCGATACGCCGGTCACGGTCAGCTTCACGTCCTTGCCCTCGACCGCCGCGTCCACCTGGAAGTCGCCACCGTTGCGCTTCGCGTACTCGGCACCCGCCTTTTGCAGCTCAGCGGCCAGTTCTGCGGGTTTGTCCGTCACCAGCGTAGCGACCGATTTCGATGGAATCTGATTGGTCGCCGCGCCGCCGGTCAAGGAGGTGATCTCGGCACCCTTGCCCTCACCTTTACGCACGGGGAAGTTCGCCATCACCGTGCCGTAACCTTTCTCGGCGATCACCACCGGGTAGCCGCCGTCCAGCGCCAGGTTGTAGTTCGGCGTCGGGTTGCGCTCGAAGTAGTACGGAATCGCGTCACCGGAGGTCTCTTCGGTGGTGTCGATCAGCAGTTTGAAGTTTCGAGCCAGCGGCAGCTTTTCTTCCTTGATGACTTTCATGGCGTACATCGCGACCACGATGCCGTTCTTGTCATCCTCGGTGCCACGACCGTACATGCGGTCGCCAATCAACGTGACCTTGAACGGGTCGAGTTTGGTACCGTCCGGCAGCACCCAGTTCGCAGGCGTCACCGGCACCACGTCAGCGTGGGCATGAATACCGACGACTTCCTCGCTGGAGCCTTCGAGCGAGACTTCATAGACGCGGTTGTCGATGTTGCGGAATTTGAGATTGAACGACTCGGCGAGCGTCTTGAGCTTCTCGGCGATCTTGATGAACTCGGGGTTGTCGTGCTGGGCGACGCCTTCCACGGCGAAGGTCGGAATGGCGACCAGTTCACGCAGGGTTTCATTCGCAGCACTGCCGTACTTCACACGGGCGTAAATGCCCAGCAGCCGATGGATTTCGTTCTGCTGCTCGGCGGTCAGAGTCTTGTCGTCGAGAAAGGCACTGATCGCGGGTTCGAGATCGGCGGTTTTGGCCAGATCGCTCTTCGCGACACTCCCCAGAAACTGTCTGAAATCAGTCGCCGACTTTTCATTGAATGTTTTCAGAATGGCGGCGCTTTGTTGCGGCGTGATGTTCGCCAGAGCGGAGGGGGCGACGGCTGAAAGGCTGGCGAGCATCAGGGTAGTGGCGGCCAGATGCTTGAGTGAAAGGTTCATTGCTAAGGCATTCCTTTGCGAAAAGTGTGTGGGAAATAGCTGATCAGACGATCAGAAACATCCTCAAAATAACACCTCACAGGATGAATGCGGGAGCCTGCCAAACGCTTCCTGTCGCCTTGCCGGTCAAAAGCGACGCAGATATGCAAACCCGCTTGAGGGCACTTGAAGTGGTGCACAACAAAAAATACATGTCCTGAACAGACGCTTAAAACAAATCAGGTTTTAAACAACCTTCAAACTTCGAATGATCAAGCAGCCGTTCAGAAAACATACCCACACCTTCCCCAGCTTAAAATATTCCCAAGACAAATAAATGAATTCAAATGAATAATTCACCAACCCGTGAGAAAGCTGTCGCCTGACTTAACGGCGTCGAGTTTTCAGCACGGCGCCCGTCATTTGGATCAACAATGGTGCCCGACAAGGCCGGAGCATCCTCGACAACTGCTGCCCTGCCCCGCAAAACCGGCAGTCACATCGATGATGAAAGACGTTATGTCCAACACCGCCACGGGTTAAAAAACAGACGCTCCATTAACTTTTATTTATAAACCGATAACAGACGTTAATTACAACGCTTATTACATTCAACCCCGAGTCGCGCAGCGACTGCGGCGCAGTGCGAACGTAGCGAAGCACACACTTAACGTTATTGGCCCGCGTGGAAAACATAGTGATGAATCAGGCTTTTCTTCCTTTTTCACGTCCGTCTGTGGGCGACGAAGAGATTGCGGCAGTGACCCGCGTATTGAAGTCCGGCTGGATGACCACTGGGCCGGAATGCCAGAAGCTCGAAGAACAGTTCGCCGAGCGTGTCGGGGCGCAGCATGCGATTGCGCTGTCATCTGCCACGGGTGCCATGCATGTTTCGCTGCTAGCACTGGGCGTCGGTCCCGGCGACGAAGTGATCACGCCGTCCCAGACCTGGGTCTCTACCGCGAACATGATTTGCCTGCTGGGCGCGACGCCGGTTTTTATCGACGTGGATCGCCACACGCTGATGATCGATGCCGCACACGTCGAACAGGCAATCACGCCGCGGACCAAAGCCATCATTCCAGTGCATTACGCGGGCGCCGCACTTGATCTTGACCCCCTCCATGCGCTCGCCAACCGGTATGGCATCGCGCTCATCGAAGACGCTGCCCATGCGGCTGGCACTGAATACAAAGGGCGTCCGGTCGGCACACGCGGTACGGCCATCTTCTCTTTTCACGCGATCAAGAACATGACCTGTGCCGAGGGCGCGATGCTCGTCACCGATGACGACGCGCTGGCAACCCGGGTGCGTCAGCTGAAATTCCACGGACTGGGTGTCGATGCCTATGACCGCCTGACACTGGGGCGCAAGCCGCAGGCCGAAGTCATCGAGCCCGGTTTCAAATATAACCTGGCAGACCTCAACGCCAGTATTGCCCTGGTGCAGTTGCAGCGCCTGAATGCGATCAATGCCAAGCGCCAGATGCTCGCCAATCGCTACCTCGAAAGGCTGGCCAGCAGCGCCGTTTTGCCACTGGCGCAACCCGGCTACGCGCAGCGTCATGCCTGGCACCTGTTCATTCTGCGCATCGACGCCGAGCGCTGCGGCCTGGACCGCGATGCGTTCATGAAAGCGTTGCAGGCGCACAACATCGGCAGCGGCATTCACTTCATTGCCACTCACCTGCACCGCTATTACCGCCAGCGCTTCCCCGACGTTCATCTGCCGGACACCGAGTGGAATTCGTCGCGCCTCTGTTCTATCCCCCTGTTTCCCGACATGACCCTGGACGATGTCGAGCGGGTCGTGGACGCCATTGAATCAATCGTGGAAGCCCGCCCTTGAAACCCTACCCTGTCCACTGCGTGTCGATCGTCATCCCGGTCTACAACGAACAGCAAAGCCTGCCCGAATTGCTGCGACGTACCGAAGCAGCGTGCGCACGGCTGCGCCATGACTATGAAATCGTACTGGTCGACGATGGCAGTCGCGACCAGTCCGCCGAGATTCTGCAGCAGGCGGCCGAGCGTGACGGAAGCCGGGTGGTCGCGGTGATCCTGAACCGCAACTACGGCCAGCACGCGGCGATCATGGCCGGTTTCGAGCATTGCAAAGGCGACGTGATCGTCACCCTCGACGCCGACCTGCAGAACCCGCCGGAAGAGATACCGCGCCTCATCGCGCTGGCCGAACAGGGCTACGACGTGGTCGGCACCGTGCGCAACAACCGTCAGGACTCGGCCTGGCGACGCTGGCCGTCGAAACTCATCAACCTCGCCGTCCAGCGCTCGACCGGCGTCGCGATGAGCGACTATGGCTGCATGCTGCGCGCCTACCGACGCACCATCGTTGACGCGATGCTGGCCTGTCGCGAGCGCAGCACGTTCATTCCGATCCTCGCCAACAGCTTCGCCCGGCACACCACCGAAGTGCTGGTCGAGCACGCCGAACGCGAGCACGGCGATTCGAAATACAGCCCCATGCGGCTGATCAACCTGATGTTCGACCTGATCACCTGCATGACCACCACTCCCTTACGACTGCTCAGCATTGTCGGTTTCAGCATGGCGTTTCTGGGCCTTCTGTTCGCCGTGATGCTCATCGTGCTGCGGCTGATCTTCGGCGCGCCATGGGCCGAGAACGGCACCTTCGTGCTGTTCGCCGTGCTGTTCGTGTTCACCGGCGGACAGTTCATCGGCATGGGCCTGTTGGGTGAATACCTGGGCCGGATGTACAGCGATGTGCGGGCCCGGCCGCGCTTCTTCATTGAAAAGGTCGTGCGCAGCTCCACCGAGACGACGACCGACCGTGTGGATTCCTCCGCTTCTCCCTATCTGAACAAGGTTGCGCCATGAGCATTAAAGCTGTCGTTTTCGCTTACCACGATATTGGCTGTGTCGGGCTGCAGGCGCTGCTGGAGAGCGGCTATCAAATCGCTGCCGTGTTCACCCACGCCGATGACCCCGCTGAAAAAACCTTCTTCGGCTCGGTCGCTCAATTGTGCGCGCAGCATGACATCCCGGTGCACGCTCCCGAAGACCCGAACCATCCGCTGTGGATCGAGCGCGTCGGCAAGCTGGACCCGGACTTCATCTTTTCCTTCTACTACCGCCAATTGCTCAGCGAGCCTTTGCTGGCCTGCGCCAGGAAAGGTGCCTTCAACCTGCACGGGTCGCTGCTGCCGCGCTATCGTGGTCGGGCACCGGCCAACTGGGTGCTGGTCAACGGCGAACGCGAAACCGGCGTGACCCTGCACCAGATGGTCAAACGTGCGGACGCTGGCCCCATCATGGCGCAGCAACGCGTGCCTATCAGCGCACTTGACACGGCGCTGACCTTGCACGGAAAACTGCGTAAGGCCGCCGCCAATCTGCTCTCCGACGCGCTGCCGCTACTGGCGCGGGGCAGATTGCCCGGAACGCCACAGGACGAATCCCAGGCGACCTGCTTCGGCCGTCGCACGCCGGCCGACGGGCTGATCGACTGGGCACGCCCCGCTGCGCAACTGAACAACCTGATCCGCGCCGTGACCCAGCCCTACCCCGGCGCTTTCTGCCCGGTGGGCGAGCACAAACTGATCGTCTGGAGCGCACGCGTGGAAGAGGCCGACCATGGACTGGCACCCGGCACGGTGATCGACTGCGACCCGCTGCGCATTGCCTGTGGCGAGGGCGCGCTGGTGATCGGTGCAGGCCAGCGCGGCGCTGACGGCCTCTACCTGAGTGGCGTGCAACTGGCCCGCGAGTTCGGACTGGTCCAGGGCTCACGTCTGCAGGGCCAGAACCAGAGCCGTCCGACGCGCCGCACCCGTGTGCTGATTCTGGGCGTCAACGGCTTTATCGGTAATCACCTGTCAGAGCGCTTGCTGCAGGATGACCGCTACGAGATCTATGGCATGGACATCGGCTCGGACGCCATCGAACGTCTGCGCACCAAGCCCAACTTTCACTTCATCGAAGGCGACATCAGCATCCACACCGAGTGGATCGAGTACCACATCAAGAAGTGCGACGTGGTTCTGCCGCTGGTGGCGATTGCGACGCCCATCGAATACACGCGTAATCCGCTGCGGGTGTTCGAGCTTGATTTCGAAGAAAACCTGAAGATCGTTCGCTACTGCGTGAAGTACAACAAGCGAGTGATTTTCCCGTCCACCTCCGAGGTGTACGGCATGTG
Source organism: Pseudomonas viridiflava (assembly GCF_900184295.1). NCBI lineage: Bacteria > Pseudomonadati > Pseudomonadota > Gammaproteobacteria > Pseudomonadales > Pseudomonadaceae > Pseudomonas > Pseudomonas viridiflava. Next base: position 547,599 of record NZ_LT855380.1, on the reverse strand, counting down.
CCAAGACGCCAGCTTCAGCGAGGACACGTCGAATCTGGTGGTCGGCCCGATCAACAAGCAGCGCTGGATCTATTCGGTGTCCAAGCAGTTGCTGGACCGGGTGATCTGGGCCTACGGCCAGAAAGGTCTGCAGTTCACGCTGTTCCGCCCGTTCAACTGGATGGGCCCGCGTCTGGACCGCCTGGACTCGGCGCGCATCGGCAGTTCGCGCGCCATCACTCAGTTGATCCTGCATCTGGTGGAAGGCACACCGATCCGGCTGGTGGACGGCGGTGCACAGAAACGCTGCTTTACGGACGTGGTCGATGGCATCGAAGCCCTGGCGCGCATCATCGAAAACCGTGGCGAGCGTTGCAACGGGCAAATCATCAACATCGGCAACCCGGACAACGAAGCCAGCATCCGGCAATTGGGCGAAGAGCTGCTGCGCCAGTTCGAAGCGCACCCGTTGCGCTCCAACTTCCCGCCGTTCGCGGGGTTTCGTGAAGTGGAAAGCCAATCCTTCTATGGCAAGGGCTATCAGGACGTCAGCCACCGCAAGCCCTGCGTGGATAACGCCAAACGGCTGCTGGACTGGACGCCCACCATCGAGCTGAGCGAAACCATCGGCAAGACGCTGGATTTCTTTCTGCGCGAAGCCATGGCTGAAAAAGCGGATCAGCGCTGATGCAGGCAGGCCTGAGAATCGACGTCGACACCTACCGTGGCACCCGTGAAGGCGTGCCGCGTTTGCTGGACATGCTGGAAGAAGCGCAGGTCAAGGCGACGTTCTTTTTCAGCGTCGGCCCGGACAATATGGGCCGCCATGTGTGGCGGCTGATCCGGCCGCAATTCTTGTGGAAAATGCTTCGCTCCAGAGCCGCCAGTCTTTATGGCTGGGACATCCTGCTGGCGGGCACCGCCTGGCCGGGCAAACCCATCGGTCGAGACCTCGGCCCGTTGATGCGCCGCGCTCTGGACGCAGGCCATGAAGTCGGCCTGCACGCCTGGGACCATCATGGCTGGCAAGCCAATGCCGGGCACTGGAACCCGGCGCGGCTGCACGCGCAGATGCGCCGCGGTGTCGATTGCCTGAGCGACATTCTGGGCGAGCCGGTAACCTGTTCGGCAGCGGCTGGCTGGCGTGCCGATGAACGTGTGGTGCAGGCCAAGCAATCGTTCGGGTTTCGCTACAACAGTGATTGCCGGGGGCACTCGATATTTCGTCCGACCCTGGCTGATGGCACGCCAGGCGCCCCACAGATTCCGGTGGACATGCCGACCTTTGACGAGGTCGTAGGCCCTCAGCTTGATGCCCACGCCTTCAATCGTTTCATCCTCGGACGTTTCGCGGCAGATCGGTTGAACGTCTATACGCTGCACGCCGAAGTCGAAGGCATCGTCATGGCGGACGACTTCAGGCAATTGCTGGCACTGGCAAATGCTCAGGGCATCCGCTTCCAGCCACTGGGCAACCTGTTGCCGGACGACCTTGAGCACCTGCCAGCAGGTCAAGTGGTGCGCGGCACGCTTGCGGGACGCGAAGGCTGGCTCGGGGTGCAGCAATGACGGCAAGCCGCACTCGCGACATTGCACTGCTGTTGCTGGCGTTCGTGGTCGCCTATCTGCTGCCGCTCGGCTCACACGGGCTGTGGATTCCGGACGAGACGCGCTACGCGCAGATCAGTCAGGAAATGCTCCACAGCGGGCAATGGACCGCGCCGTATTTCATGGGTGTGCGGTACTTCGAAAAGCCTGCAGCCGGTTACTGGTTGATCGCCGCTGGCCAGGCGCTGTTCGGCGAGAATCTGTTTGGCGTGCGGATCGCCTCGGCGCTGAGCACCGGCCTGAGCGCCCTGCTGGCCTACCTGATCGCTACCCGGATATGGAACGAGCCGCGCAAAAGCTTTGCCAGCGCGTTGCTGTTCATGAGCTTCGGCTTCGTTGCAGGCCAGGCCGGCTACTGCAACCTCGATCCGCAATTCACCCTGTGGGTCAACCTGTCACTGGTCGCGTTCTGGTTCGCCGTCCATAGCAGCGGTCGTTCGCGGCTGGTCGCGTGGACGGTGCTGGGGCTCGCCTGCGGCATGGGCTTCATGACCAAGGGTTTTCTGGCCTGGGCGTTGCCAGTGCTGATCACTGTGCCCTACATGCTGTGGCAGAAGCGCTTGCCCGAGTTGATTCGTTACGGGTTGCTCGCGGTCATCGTCGCCGCCGGTGTGTGCCTGCCCTGGGTGCTGACGGTCCACGCACAGGAACCCGATTACTGGCGCTTTTTCTTCTGGCACGAGCATGTGCGCCGCTTCGCAGGTGAAGACGCGCAGCACGCCCAGCCCGTGTGGTTCTATCTGCCGACACTGATTGCCGCCAGCCTGCCGTGGGCGATGTTGTTGCCCATAACGTTCAAACAGGCGTGGCAGCAACGGCGCCAACCCGCTATCGGTTTCCTGCTGATGTGGACGCTGCTGCCGTTGGCGTTTCTGAGCCTGAGCCGGGGCAAGCTGCCGACCTACATTCTGCCCTGCCTGTTGCCACTGGCCTTGCTGATGGCAAGCGCGCTGGTCGAACGGCTCAATCACGGCCAGGTCACAGCGCTACGCCTCAATGGCGGGTTCAATGCCATCGTCGCGCTCGTCGGCCTTCTGGTGTTGTTGTACCTGCAGTGGAAGAACCCGGTCTACGACCACGAACCCATCCATCTGCTGCTGGCCATCGGTGTGCTGACGGTCTGGATGCTGACCAATGTGCTGCAAGCTCTGCGTCCTCTGTCGGCCTGGGCGATGCCAGCGGCAGGCAGTCTGCTGCTGGTGGCGCTGCTGCCCGCAGCGCTGCCGTACACCCTGGTCTATGACAAGACGCCTGACCAGTTCGTGGCCCGGCATTTCTCTGAGCTGGCGGCCAGCCGGTCGCTGTTGAGCAACGACCTGGGGGCGGCCTCAGCGCTGGCCTGGCGGTTGAAGCGCTCGGACATTGCCTTCTTCAACACCGTGGGCGAACTGAAATACGGCCTCGACTACCCGGATGTCCGTCAGCGCAAAGTCGGCCTGAAAGACATTGATGCCTGGATGACCGAAGCCCGACACAAGGGCCAGGTCGCGGTGATCATGCGCGGCGACGGCAAAGAGGAATTGCGTGAACTCGGCGCGCTGCCCAAAGGCGGCAAGCGTTACGAAGAAGGCGATCTGGTCATCGTGATCTACGGGCAGTCGGAATCATGACCTGGCTTTTGCTGCTCACCGCGTGTGTGCTGACCTGCCTGGGCCAGATCGCACAGAAGCTGGCCGTGGAGCGCTGGCGTGGTCATTTCCCGGGGCTGTTGGCCGCCGCGCGTTCGGCCTGGCTGTGGCTCGCGATGGCGTGTCTGGGCCTGGGGTTGCTGGTCTGGCTGATGGTGTTGCAGCGCCTGGACGTCGGCGTCGCATATCCCATGCTGGGCCTGAATTTCGTACTGATCACCCTGACCGGACGTTACCTGTTCAATGAGCCGGTCGACTGTCGGCACTGGCTGGGCGTGGCGCTGATTCTGGCGGGCGTCGTTCTGTTGGGACGTCAGGCATGAGCCGCCCCGGCGTGACGCTGGCGCTTGGCAGTGTGGCGCTGGTCAGCCTCGCGCAACTGGGCATGCGCTGGAGCATGAGCCGTCTGCCCTCGCCCACGCAGTTGCTCGAATACCCGGCTGTCGCCTCAATCGATTTCAAGGCCCTGGCCGTCATCGGCGTTGCAATCGGCGCCTACGCCCTGTCGATGCTGTTGTGGCTGCTGGCGCTGCGCAGCCTTTCCCTGAGCCGCGCCTACTCCTTGCTGAGCATCAGCTACGGGCTGGTGTACGTACTGGCCGCTGGCCTGCCGTTTTTCCACGAGACGTTCACAGTTTCGAAAACTGTGGGTGTCATCCTCATCGTGATGGGGGTTCTGAGCATCAACCTTCGGCGCGTCTCTCGCATCTCTCTTCAGGGTTCTTCCCATGAAAATCAGCGTTTTCGGTAGCGGATATGTAGGTCTGGTACAAGCAGCCGTGCTTGCCGAAGTCGGCCACGACGTCGTGTGCATGGACATCGATAAGGTCAAGGTCGAACAACTGAGCCAGGGACAGGTGCACATCTTCGAACCCGGCCTCGCCAATCTGGTACGGGAAAACCTGGACCATGACCGGCTGGTTTTCACCAGTGACGAGCAGATGGCCGTCGAACATGCCGAGGTGCTGTTCATCGCCGTCGGCACGCCGTCCTGCGAGGATGGGTCGGCGGACATGCGCAGCTTCTTCGCCGTGGGCGAGAGCATTGCCCGGCACCGCAGCAAGCCGCTGATCATCGTAGAAAAATCCACGGTGCCGGTGGGCAGTGGCGATGCGCTGCGAGCGCACATCGACAAGGCCTTGCGTCAGGCTGGACGCCTGCTGCAGTTCGATATCGTTTCCAACCCCGAATTTCTCAAGGAAGGATCTGCGGTGAAGGATTGCCGCCGTCCGGACCGTATCGTCATCGGCTGCGAAAGCGAAGCGGTCAGAAAAGTCATGCGCGAGCTGTATGCACCGTTCAACCGCAATCATGACCGCATCATGTTCATGGACCTGCGCAGCGCCGAACTCACCAAATACGCGGCCAACTGCATGCTGGCGACCAAAATCAGCTTCATCAACCAGATTGCCGAACTGGCCGAGCACCTGGGTGCGGACGTCGAAGCGGTCCGACTGGGCATCGGTGCCGACTCACGCATCGGTTACGACTTCATCTACCCCGGCTGTGGCTACGGCGGCTCATGCTTTGGCAAGGACATCCGCGCGCTGATCCACAGCGCCCGTGAGGCCCATTGCTCCAACGACCTGCTGTCGGTCGTCGAGGCCATCAACGAGCGGCAGAAGAACAAGCTGTTTGAGCGGGTCAACGCGTTCTACAAAGGTGATCTGCGCGGCAAGACCTTCGCCTTGTGGGGCCTGGCGTTCAAGCCCAATACCGACGACATGCGCGATGCGCCCAGCAGAGTGTTGATGGAAGCCTTGTGGGCAGCGGGGGCAACCGTGCGCGCGTTCGACCCCGAGGCCATGCAGGAAACCCAGCGGATCTACGGCTATCGCAAGGATCTGATGCTGATGGGTACGCCGGAATCCACGCTGGACGACGCCGACGCCCTGATCATCTGCACCGAGTGGCAGCAGTTCAAGGCACCGGATTTCGACCTGATCCAGCAACGGCTCGGCGCCCCGGTGATCTTCGACGGACGCAACCTGTACGACACCGAACGCCTGTCAAAAAGCGGCTTCCATTATTTCCCCATCGGCCGTGGCGAGTCGTGCGAGCTGCCGATTCCGCAGAAACAATGGACAGCGGTGCAACCGGTCGTCAATCGCCAGACAATCTGACCTCAGCTGCCAGGCGTGGAGCGGTCGTAGCTGACGAAATAGTAGCTGCGACTGCCGACCTTCACGTGCTGGATGGCCTTGAGCGGCGGCGCAGGTTCGCTCGTGCGCTCCATGATCGCCACGTTACGCGGATCGCTCATCAGGAAACGGTTGACGCTTGCGTCGCTGTCGTAGGCATCCAGCACAGTGTGCACGTAAAACGCGCTGGCGCCCGACAACCGCTCGCTGGGTTGAAACAGGGCCACTTGATGCCCCTGTGCCTGCAGTGCCTGAACGGTCGTGGCCAGCGGCACGAACGAGAAATGCCGGTCTTCCCGAGGCATCAGCCACACCGCTGCCCACAGGTAGGCCGCGACGGTCAGCGCGATGCCCGTGGTCATCAGCGCGCGTTGGTGGCGTACCGCAAACGCTGCAATCGCCGAGCTTCGGGAACGCGCCTTGAGCCGTTCGCCCAGCACCGCTGCGTACTCTGCTGCAATCACCGCAGCGGCAGGTGCTGACGACATCAGATAGACCATGCGTTTGCTGGACGCCAAGGTCAGCAGCACGAACTGCGCGACCAGCCAGAGGCTGAAGAACAGCAGATACCGGTTGGCGAGCAGTTGCCTGCGAAAGTGCCAAAGCCCCAGATACACCAGCAGGTTCCAGGGCATGAACGCTTCGGGCAGTTTGGCGATGTAGTAGTACAGCGGCTCGTAGTGCCCGGCCTCTTGGAACGAACCGTCGAAGCGACCGACGCTGTTGGTCCACAGCACATCCTTGAGCGACTGCACACCGCCCTGTCCGTACAGGAAATACAGCCAGACCATCAGCGGTATCAAGCCCAGCAGGGTAAACGCCGCCGGACGCAGCCAGTCCGCGATGACCAACCGTCGCTGCTGCACCATTTCGCAGAGCAGCCAGGCGAAAATCACCACGCCCGGCAGCGCCAACCCGAGCACACCCTTGCTCAGCGTCGAGATGGCGATACCCAGCGTGAACAACCACCAGGACCACGTTGTTCGAGGAGCCGACGGCGCTTGATTGACCGCATGGACATACATCAACAAGGCCAGGGTCACGCCCAGCGCCAGCAGCGCGTCTTCACCGACCTGACGCGAATTGCCCCAGAAGCTGGCCAGCGTTGCCAGCATGAACGCGGCCAGCCAGGCGACTGGCACCGGACGCCCCATGCGCTTGAGCATCGCGTACAGCAACAGCACGCTGAACAACCCGGCGAACGCCGAGGCCAGCCGCACCGCCCAGGGCGTGGCCCCGAACAGCCGTATCGCGCTGGCATCGAGCCAGACACTCAGCGGCGGCTTCTCCAGAAACGGCTGGCGGCTCAAGGTCGGCGTGACCCAGTTGTCTGTCAACTGCATCTCCATGGCGATGCCCGCCACGCGCGGCTCCGTCGAGCTCTGCAATTGATGATTACCCAGTGCAAAGAAGAACAGCAGGACGCTCAGCATCAACAACCACAGCGTGCGAGAAGCCAGCATTGCAGCGATCCGGTAAGCAAGGAGGGCTCGCAGTATAGGCACGCGGATATGCACGACTCATGAAACAAAGCGTCTTGTTCAGGAGTGTCGTAACCCCTTGGAACACACAGGAAAGCGGTCCGCCAAAAAGAAGCGCGATGAACAGGTAGATATGACGCTGAACTGGACGATGAGCCGAATAGCTCGCACAATCGGCTCACTTCATGAGCCGATTAGACGCTCTATTCGGCTCGGCTCAGAGCACACCTCTCATGTCTGAACATCTCTGGATCTGGCAACAGCCGCAATGGCCTGCATTCACCTGGAACGGTGACCGTCTTGCAGCCCTGCTGCGCGAATGCACCCAAGCGCAAGGCCGCTTGCTGGGCATGAGCCGTGTTGCCAACGACGATACGGCCCTTCAGGACACTCTGGACACGTTGCTGCAAAACATCATCACGTCCTCTGCGATTGAAGGTGAGCAGTTGAACGTCGGATCCGTCAGATCGTCACTGGCGCGTCGCCTGGGTCTGGACGATGATGGCAAGCGCAGTCCTCGCAGTGAAGGCCTGGCGGAACTGATGCTGGATGTCACGCAGGCCAACGCTCAGCCGCTCACGCTCCAACGTCTGTTTACATGGCATCGCTGGCTGTTTCCAACTCAGGAAACGCTTGCCTCTCATCAGGTTCAGGCAGGCCAACTGCGCGGTAATGAGCCCATGCAGGTCGTATCCGGTCGCCTTGATCGGCCCACTGTGCATTTCGAAGCCCCGCCACGTTCCCGGCTCGAACCGCAGCTAAATGACTTCCTGGACTGGTTTGCTGCCAGCCGGAACGATGCACGCCTTGACCCGCTGGTTCGGGCAGGCATCGCGCACTTCTGGTTTGTCACGCTGCATCCATTCGACGACGGCAACGGTCGTCTGACCCGTGCGCTCACGGACCTGGCTCTGGCTCAGGGCGAGCAGCAGACGGTGCGCCTGCACGCCATGTCAGCCAGCATTCTGGAAGACCGCTCGGGTTACTACCACATTCTGGAGCGCAGCCAGAAAAGCACGACCGACATCACCGACTGGCTGGAGTGGTTTTTGCGCACCTTTCTGCGAAGCGTTGAACATGCGCTGGCACGTATAGAGCGAGTCCTGGCAAAAACACGCTTCTGGCAACTGCATCAGGCTGATGCTTTATCCACTGAACAGGTGAAAGTACTCAATCGCCTGCTCGATGGCGGCGAGCGTGGTTTTGAACAGGGGATCAATGCAACGCAGTATCAAGCCGTAACCAAAGTCTCAAAAGCGACCGCCACTCGCCACCTTAGTGATTTACTGGCAAAGCACTGCATCGTCCGCCTGCCCGGCGGCGGTCGCAGTACGCGTTATCAAATCAACTGGCCTTGACGATCAAGAATTCCTGGATCCGTCCGAAAGCCTTTCAACTTCCCGCCTTGCCTCCCTGCCCATGGAAAGGATTCCAGATGAATTACACCGCCATATTCGGCCCAGCCTTGAACATGCTTATCTGGCTGGTTCCGGCCGTGCTGTTCGTCGCGTTCCTGAAGTCGCCCTGGGCGAAAGGGCAGATCGGTGAGTTCTGGATACGTCTGTTCACATACTGGAAGCTGGATAGAGCGGTCTATCGTCGTCTGCACAACGTCACGCTGGACACGGCCGATGGCACGACGCAGATCGACCATGTGTTCATCTCGCCTTTCGGCATTTTCGTGCTGGAAACCAAAAACATGAGCGGCTGGATCTTCGGCGGCGAGAAACAGCCGCAGTGGACGCAGAAAATCTATCGTCGTACTTATAAGTTCCAGAACCCGCTCAGGCAGAATTACAAACACCTGAAAGCGCTTGAGGCGACATTGGGCGTCAGCCTGGAGCACATTCACTCCGTGGTCAGCTTCGTCGGCGAAAGCACGTTCAAGACAGCGATGCCCGCCAACGTGACGCAAGGCATTGGCTACATTCCTTACATCCGCTCGTTTCAGCAGCCGGTATTCAGCGACGTGCAGGTCGACATCCTGATGCAGACCTTACTGAGAAGCAGGCGAGCGCCCACGCGAGCAACCCACCGTGAGCACGTGCAGAACCTCAAGCGCCGCCGATGATCGTTTCAGTGCCGTCAATCACCCACAAACCAGCCGCATGCATCATCAAATGTGGCTTACTGGCAGTCATCGCCATCCAATCAGGGATTTCTTCCCTACCCTCGCGGTCTTTTAACGCATGACGAATTCGCGCTCTGCTTACATACCTTCCTGGCTTCGCCCTGTTCTGCGTCCCTTGCTGGATCCGTATCGCCGTTATCGAAATGCGCGACTGATCCACGCGGCGCGGATTTCGGTGGGTTTGCTGGTGACCATTCTGCTGACCACCGGGCTCAATCTGCCCCATGGCGAGTGGGCGTCGGTAACGATGCTGATCGTGATTGGCGGTCTGCAGCACCACGGCAACATCGGCAAGAAATCGGTCGAGCGCGCCTACGGGACGCTGATCGGTGCGGGGCTGGGCCTGATGGTCGTGGTGCAGCAGGGCTATCTGGAGATACCGCTGCTGACCTACGCGATCATGTCGGTGCTGTGCGGTTTCTTTGCCTATCACGCCATCGGCAAGGGCGGTTATACCGCGCTGTTGTCGGCCATCACGCTGTTCATCGTCGCGGGTCATGGTTACAACCCGATCAGCGACGGGCTGTGGCGCACCGTGGATATCCTGATCGGTATTGCCCTGGCGCTGGCGTTCTCCTTTGCCCTGCCGCTGTACGCTGTGTTTTCGTGGCGCTACAACCTGGCCAGCGGACTGCGTGATTGCGCCAAGGTTTACGGACGGATCGTGCAGGGCCAGCCGGTGACAGCCGATGAGCATTTAAAGCTCACCGCCAAGCTCAATGGCACGATGCTGCAACTGCGCTCGCTGCTGCCGTCGGTGTCCAAGGAAGTGAAGATGTCCATGGTCGAGCTGGACGCCATTCAGGGACACTTCCGCATGTGCCTGAGCACCCTGGAAATCCTCGCCAACATTCGCCCGGCCAATCTGGACCAGATAGCGGGAGAATCGTTGAAGGCATCGCTGGATACCGAGTACAGGCAGGTCCGTCGTCAGTTGATCGGCATGGCCCGAGCGCTGCAGACCGGCGCGACCGACCGGCTGGCGCGCTCTTCCGAAACGAATCCTGCGAAGCCTGAAGTTCCCGCTGAGCTGGTGGGCTATCAACTGATGACTCAGCAACTGGCGCACAACCTTGACGGTCTGCAGGCGCGTCTGGCCAAAACAGCCAGACGTTGGAAGTTCTGATGCAGCGCTGACTCACTGCAAACTTACGGCTGTGGGAGGCCCCCCGCAAAAAGTGTTTCGTCAGTGACCTATGTTTTTGATGGAGATTCCCGTGTCCACTTCCCACCCGCCCGTGCTTGACGAAATCGACCGCAAGCTGATCGCCGCCTTGCAGATCAATGCCCGCGAAAGTGTCGCGACACTGGCCCGCCAGCTCGGCATTGCGCGGACCACGGTCACGTCGCGTCTGGCCCGGCTGGAGAGCACCAAAGTGATCACCGGCTACGGCGTGCGTCTCGGCCAGCGGGTGGTCGATGGCGGTTTGCAGGCGTATGTCGGCATCACCGTGCAACCGCGTTCGGGCAAGGAAGTGCTGCGTCGGCTGAGTGCGCTGGCGCAGGTGCAACAGCTGTGTGCGGTCAGTGGCGAGTTCGATTACGTGGCCTGGCTGCGCACCGACTCACCCGAGCAGCTGGACGAACTGCTGGACCTGATCGGCAGCGTGGACGGCGTGGAAAAGACCACCACGTCGATCATCCTCAGCAGCAAGATCGACCGGGGCCAACCGGTCTGATTCTGATCAAAATGACACAAGCCCACTCAAAATAACGTCTATATTCGTCACTTTGCACAAACAAACATCATATCGACGACACTTTGCGTCTTATTAACGTGCGCGCGCTTATCTAGACTGTTGTTTTTCGCCGTTGCCCACCAAGGTCAGTCATGAAAAACAACCGTCACCCCGCCAACGGCAAGAAGCCGATCACCATGTTTGGTCCCGATTTTCCGTTTGCTTTCGATGAGTGGATCGAGCATCCGAAAGGTCTGGGCAGCATCCCCAAGGAACAGCATGGCGCGGAAGTGGCGATCATCGGTGCCGGTATCGCCGGGCTGGTAGCGGCTTACGAACTGATGAAGATGGGCCTGAAGCCGGTGGTCTACGAAGCGTCCAAGATGGGCGGACGACTGCGCTCGCAGGAATTCGAAGGTGCCAAGGGCATCGTCGCCGAGCTGGGCGGCATGCGCTTTCCAGTGTCATCGACAGCCTTCTTTCATTACGTCGACAAACTGGGCCTTGAGTCCAGACCCTTCCCCAACCCGCTGACGGCGGCCTCGGGCAGTACGGTCATCGATCTGGAAGGCACCACCTATTACGCGCAGATGCTGTCGGACTTGCCCGCGCTGTTTCAGGAAGTCGCCGACGCTTGGGCCGACGCGCTGGAAAGCGGCTCTCAGTTTGCCGACATCCAGCAGGCGATTCGCGACCGCGATGTGCCGCGCCTCAAGGAGCTGTGGAACAAGCTCGTCCCGCTGTGGGACGACCGCACGTTCTATGACTTCGTCGCGACGTCCAAAGCATTCGCCAAACTCTCGTTCTACCACCGCGAAGTGTTCGGCCAGGTCGGTTTCGGCACCGGCGGCTGGGACTCGGACTTCCCCAACTCGATGCTGGAAATCTTTCGCGTGGTCATGACCAACTGCGATGAACACCAGCACCTGATTGTCGGCGGCGTGCAGCAGGTGCCGGTCGGACTGTGGAGTCACGTGCCCGACCACTGCGAGCACTGGCCCAAAGGCACCAGCCTGTCGTCCCTGCATCGCGGCGCACCCCGTCCCGGCGTGAAGCGCATCGCCCGTAGCGAAGACGGCAGCCTGACCGTCACCGACAACTGGGGCGATACCCGCCAGTACGCCGCCGTGCTGACCACCTGCCAGAGCTGGTTGCTGACCACCCAGATTGAATGCGAGGAAACGCTGTTCTCGCAAAAGATGTGGATGGCGTTGGACCGCACGCGCTACATGCAGTCGTCGAAAACTTTCGTGATGGTCGATCGCCCGTTCTGGAAAGACAAGGACCCGGAAACCGGCCGCGACCTGATGAGCATGACCCTCACCGATCGTCTGACCCGTGGCACCTACCTCTTCGACAACGGCGACGACAAGCCGGGGGTGATCTGCCTGTCGTATTCGTGGATGAGCGACGCGCTGAAAATGCTGCCGCAGCCCATCGACAAGCGCGTGAAGCTGGCACTGGACGCCCTGAAGAAGATCTACCCGAAGGTCGACATCGCGGCGCGCATCATTGGCGACCCGATCACCGTTTCCTGGGAAGCCGATCCGCACTTCCTCGGCGCTTTCAAGGGTGCGCTGCCCGGCCATTACCGCTATAACCAGCGCATGTACGCCCACTTCATGCAGCAGGACATGCCCGCCGAACAGCGCGGCATGTTCATCGCCGGTGACGATGTGTCCTGGACGCCTGCCTGGGTGGAAGGCGCGGTACAGACGTCGCTGAATGCGGTGTGGGGCATCATGAATCACTTTGGCGGCAAGACTCACGCCGAAAACCCCGGCCCCGGCGACGTGTTCAATGACATCGGCCCGATTGCGCTGGCCGACTGACAAAAGGAAATCCCCATGCGTGTCGCGTTGTATCAATGCGAGCCCTTGCCACGGGACGTCAGCGGCAACCTGATTCGGCTGGAACGTCAGGCGCAGGCCGCGGCCGCGCAAGGTGCGCAGGTGCTGGTCTGCCCGGAGATGTTTCTGACCGGCTACAACATCGGCGCCAAGGCCTGCGCCGAGCTGGCGCAAGCGCAGGACGGACCTGCTGCGACGCGCATCGCAGAGATTGCCCGGCAGTACGGGATTGCGATTCTGTACGGCTATCCGGAGCGTAGCGCCGAACTGCGGATCTACAACGCCGTGCAGTTGATCGACAGTCAGGGCGACCGGGTGGGCAACTACCGCAAGACGCACCTGTTCAGCGATCTCGACAAGTCGATGTTCAGCGCAGGAGCGGATCTTTGTCCGGTGATCGAGCTGAACGGCTGGCGACTGGGGATGTTGATCTGCTACGACGTGGAATTTCCCGAAAACACCCGTCGCCTGGCGCTCGCCGGTGCCGAGCTGATTCTGGTGCCGACCGCCAACATGGCCCCCTTCGATTTCGTCTGCGACGTGACTGTGCGGGCTCGCGCGTTCGAAAATCATTGCTATGTGGTGTACGCCAATTACTGCGGCAGCGAGGGCGAGATTCGCTACTGCGGCCTGAGCAGCGTCTGCGCACCGGACGGCAGCCGCCCTGCGTTGGCAGGGCAGGATGAGGCGTTGCTGATCGCCGAGCTGGACCGGGCGCAGTTAACGCAGGCCAGAGTGGTGAATGATTACTTCAAGGATCGCAGGCCGGATTTGTACTCACCCCGCTAAGGCCGCCTCGATCGTTCCTACGCTCTGCGTGGGAATGCCTGCCAGGACGCTCCGCGTCCGCTCTCGAATGTGTCGCAGAGCGTCACGGGATGCATGACCACGCGGAGCGATGGGCACGATCAGTGTCGAAGCAGACTTATGTATAACGATGAGCACGGAGCATGGAAACGATCAGGTTCGGATCTGTTAATCACACTCGGCACCTCGCGAAGCGGCCTGATTATCCGCTAGCATGACGCTCTGTTTCCCCAGCCCTTGCGACCCGCCATGCCCTCCCCGCACACGTCTGCCATCGAACGCTTCACCCTGGCCAACGGCCTGAGCGTGGTGCTGTGCCATGAGCTGCGGCTCAAGCGCTGCGCTGCTTCGTTGCGGGTCGCGGCGGGCAGTCATGATGTGCCGCAGGCATGGCCGGGGCTGGCGCATTTTCTGGAGCATCTGTTCTTTCTCGGCACCGAGCGTTTCGCCAAGGAGCAGAACCTGATGACCTTCGTGCAGCGCTACGGTGGTCAGATCAACGCCAGCACCCGCGAACGCACCACCGACTTCTTCTTCGAACTGCCGCCTGCTGTTTTTGCCGAGGGTGTGGAGCGTCTCTGCGACATGCTCGCTCATCCGCGCATGGCTGTTTCGGACCAATTGCGTGAACGCGAAGTACTGCACGCCGAGTTTATCGCCTGGCGAGGAGATGCCGAGTCCCGCCAGCAGAACCATCTGCTGGCGTCGGTAAATCCGCGGCATCCATTGCGCGGCTTTCATGCAGGCAATCGCTACAGCCTGTCGGTGCCCAATCCAGCGTTCCAGCAGGCGATGAAAGACTTCTACCAGCGCTTTTATCAGGCCGGGCAGATGACGCTGTGCCTGAGCGGGCCGCAGTCGCTGGCCGAACTCGAAAGGTTGGCAACGCGCTATGGAGCGTTGTTCGCCAGCGGCCAGCGCATTGAGCAGCACACTCCGCCGCCATTGGCTGAAAATGTTGCGCCCGTGTCGGACACCGATTTCCGACATCTGCACCTGTTATTCGCCTGCGAAGGTTTGCCGGAGAAGGCTGATGAGGCCGTTGCATTCCTGTGCCATTGGATGAACGCTGCGAAGCCGGGCGGACTGGTGGCGACGTTGATTGAGCGGGGCCTGATCGATTCGCTGAAAACCGCGCCGCTCTATCAGTTCGGTGGGCAGTTGCTGCTGGATGTGAAGTTTGAAAAAAGCGCCTCAAGCACGCTCGCGCCCTTGGACGCAGCGCGTCTTTTGCTCGATTGGCTTTCGTTTTTCCAGCAAAACTGGCCCTCGCTCACTGAAGAATACCGACGTGTTCAGCAACGTCAGTTGCAAGTCAGTGGCGCTTTGGCGCTGGCCCATCACTATTGCCGCGATCTTCCGGCAGAGCTGAGCGAACAAGGCGCCGAAGCGTTGCGCACATTACTGAACCAGCTCGGTCCCGACACGTTCATCAATCTTCCGGCTGTGGATAACTCGACGCCTGAACACATTGTCTGGCACCTGCCTGCACCCAATCCGTTTCTGCTGCCGGTTCCAGACGCCCAGCCTGTCGCCATCGAAGCGGCCGTGTACTTGCGCTGGACATTGCAGCACCCGCAGCCAGCGCTCTGGCAACTGCTAAATGACAGCCTGAAAGACCTGATTGAAGACGCCCGACAGGCCGGCGTGACCCTGACGTTCAGTGCTTACGGCACGTACTGGCAACTCGGACTGGTCGGACTCCCTGAGCCGTTTGCCGCCGTTATCGAACACTGTCTGCATCGGTTGGCGCATCCAGCCCCTGAAACGCTGGCCCGCTACGGACAAACGGCAAGTGAACCGACGCTGATCCCGATTCGCCAGTTGCTCAAAAAACTGCCTGATCACTTTTTACACACACCGGCAGGACCAGAGACCGGCGATCTGCAGTGTGTCTGGTCCGCGTCAAACTGGACGAGCCTTGCCATAAAGCTGCCGGGCAGCTGCAAAACTCGCGTGAATGCAGCGCTGGCCAGCGCGCCAGGCAGTCCGCAAGCACAGTTGCCAACGCCCAGGGCGAATCAGCCAGACAAGCGCTGGCAAACGCAAGCGTCGCCGTCTTCGGAAAGCGCAGTCGTGCTGTTCTGCCCGGCCCCCAGCGCATCGGCTGAGGATGAGGCTGCTTGGCGCATGCTCGCTCACCTGCTTCAAGCGCCCTTCTACCAACGGCTGCGGGTCGAGTTGCAACTGGGCTACGCGGTGTTCAGCGGCATCCGGCAGATCGACGGAACAACCGGACTGCTGTTCGGTGTCCAGTCACCGGTGTGCGATGTCGATCAGCTTGTCGCGCACATCGAGGGCTTTTTGAGTGCCCTGCCTAAACTGATAACCAACGCCGATCTGCCTGAACAGCGCCAGGCGTTGGGCGCGCAGCTGGACCCGTCGACGCTGCCCCACGAGCAGGCCGCCGAAGCGCGCTGGCAGGCACACCTCGCCGGGCATGCCGAAGGTCATACGGATTGCGTGCGTGTCGCTCTGTCAAATCTGGATACACACTCGTTAAACGCGGCCGCACGTCGGTTGTGCGACGCCAGCACAGGCTGGCTCATCCTCGCCAATCGCCCACCAGCCCCAGCCTGCAAGGATCGTTACCTGAACGGTAACGGTCTTTCGTAGAGATTTGGCCCCTCCGGGATTGTTAAATTGAGTAAGATAGCTCCCTAAGCATCTGAACGTATGGCGTTACCCGTGCACTAAGATGTAGTCACCAACCGCAGCATTATCTGAAGGAGCTTTCCCATGTCGTGGACTAAACCTGCTTACACTGATTTGCGCATCGGTTTCGAAGTCACCATGTACTTCGCAAGCCGCTGATTCCAGTGCGCTGTAAAGCCTCGGTTCGCCGGGGCTTTTTTTATTGTCGGGCTGCTTTTGTTTTTTGTTTCGGGTCATGTGGTAGGGAGCTGACATGTACATCCAGATTCTAGGTTCCGCTGCCGGTGGTGGTTTTCCCCAGTGGAATTGCAACTGCGTCAACTGCGCAGGCTTTCGCGACGGCAGCCTGCGGGCGCAGGCGCGTACTCAATCGTCCATCGCGCTATCCGACGATGGCGTGAACTGGGTGCTGTGCAACGCTTCGCCGGATATTCGCGCCCAATTGCAGGGCTTTGCACCGATGCAACCGGGCCGCGCGCTGCGTGACACCGGTATCAGCGCCATCGTGTTGATGGACAGCCAGATCGACCACACCACGGGCCTGTTGAGCCTGCGCGAAGGCTGCCCGCATCAGGTGTGGTGTACCGACATGGTTCACGAAGACCTCAGCACCGGCTTTCCACTGTTTGAAATGCTCAAGCACTGGAACGGTGGTTTGGAATGGAACCGCATCGAGCTACAGGGCAGTTTCGTGATTCCGGCCTGCCCGAACCTGCGCTTCACGCCGTTCCCGCTGCGCAGCGCCGCTCCGCCCTACTCGCCGCACCGTTTCGACCCGCACCCGGGCGACAACATCGGTTTGCTGGTGGAAGACACCCGCACCGGCGGCAAGCTGTTCTATGCACCGGGCCTGGGCAAGGTCGATGAAGCGCTGGCCGAGAAGATGCGCGACGCCGACTGCCTGCTGGTCGACGGCACGATGTGGAACGACGACGAGATGCAGCGCCGTGGCGTGGGCACTCGCACCGGTCGGGAAATGGGCCATCTGGCCCAGAACGGTCCCGGCGGCATGCTCGACGTGCTGGAAGGTTTCCCGACCCAGCGCAAGGTGCTTATCCACATCAACAACACCAACCCGATCCTCGACGAAGACTCTCCCGAGCGCGCCGAGCTGGTCCGCCGCAACGTCGAAGTCGCCTTCGATGGCATGAGTATCGAGCTTTAGGAGCCGACATGAGCGAAGCCACTGCGCTGCCCCCCGCCGAATTCGAGCAGGCCCTGCGGGCCAAGGGCGCGTACTACCACATCTACCATCCCTATCATGTGGCGATGTACGAAGGCCGCGCGACCCGCGAGCAGATTCAGGGCTGGGTCGCCAACCGTTTCTACTATCAGGTGAACATTCCGCTCAAGGACGCCGCGATTCTGGCCAACTGCCCGGACCGCGAGATTCGTCGCGAGTGGATTCAGCGCCTGCTCGATCATGATGGCGCCCCCGGTGAAGACGGCGGCATCGAAGCCTGGCTGCGACTCGGTCAGGCAGTGGGCCTGGACCCGGATCAGTTGCGCTCGCAAGAGCTGGTGCTGCCGGGCGTGCGTTTTGCCGTTGATGCCTACGTGAACTTCGCCCGCCGCGCCAACTGGCAGGAAGCAGCCAGCAGCTCGCTGACCGAGCTGTTCGCACCGCAGATTCACCAGTCGCGCCTGGACAGCTGGCCTCAGCATTACCCGTGGATCGATCCCGCCGGTTACGAGTATTTCCGCACCCGTCTGGGCCAGGCACGCCGCGATGTGGAACACGGTCTCGCAATCACGCTGCAGCACTACACTACGTATGAAGGCCAGCAGCGCATGCTGGAGATCCTGCAGTTCAAGCTCGATATTCTGTGGAGCATGCTTGATGCGATGTCCATGGCGTATGAATTGAACCGCCCGCCCTATCACAGCGTCACAGACCAGAGGGTCTGGCATAAGGGAATCGCGCTATGAACGTTCATACTCACAAAGACAATTCGAACCCGGAACGCCTGGCATTTCGCAACAAGGTCCCCAAATGGCGTCAAGGCTACCGCTTCCAGTTCGAGCCTGCCCAGAACGGCAATGTGCTGCTGTACCCCGAAGGCATGATCAAGCTCAATGACAGTGCCGGCTGGATTGGCGGGCTGATCGATGGGCAGCGAACGGTCGCTGCCATCATTCAAGAACTGGAACACAAATTCCCCAACGTTCCCGAGCTGGGCATGGACGTCGATGACTTCATGAAGGTCGCCCAGGAAAAACACTGGATCACTCTTGACTGACATGACACTCGCAACCTCCAGCCCACTGATACCGCCCAGGCCGGAAACCGGCCTGCCGCTGTGGTTGCTGGCCGAACTGACGTACCGCTGCCCGCTGCAATGCCCGTATTGCTCGAACCCGCTCGACTTCGCAAAACAGGGTCAGGAGCTGACCACCGAGCAGTGGTTCAAGGTGATGCAGGAAGCCCGGCAGATGGGTGCGGCACAAATCGGCTTTTCCGGCGGAGAACCGCTGGTGCGTCAGGACCTGGCCGAACTGATCGCCGAGGCGCGACGGCTGGGTTACTACACCAACCTGATCACCTCAGGGATTGGCCTGACCGAAGAGAAAATCATCGCGTTCAAGGAAGCCGGTCTGGACCATATCCAGATCAGCTTTCAGGCCAGCGACGAGCAGGTGAACAACATGCTCGCCGGCTCGAAGAAAGCCTTCGCGCAGAAGCTGGAAATGGCCCGCGCCGTGAAGAAGCATGGCTACCCGATGGTGCTGAACTTCGTGACCCATCGGCATAACATCGACAAAATCGACAAGATCATCGAACTCTGTCTGGCCCTAGAGGCGGATTTTGTCGAGCTGGCGACCTGTCAGTTCTACGGTTGGGCGCACCTGAACCGCATCGGCCTGCTGCCGACCAAGGATCAACTGGTGCGCGCCGAAGCTGTCACCAACCAGTACCGTGAACAGCTGGAAGCGGAAAATCATCCGTGCAAACTGATTTTCGTCACCCCCGATTACTACGAAGAACGCCCCAAGGCCTGCATGAACGGCTGGGGCAGCATCTTCCTGACCGTGACACCGGACGGCACCGCCCTGCCGTGCCACGGCGCGCGTCAGATGCCTATCCAGTTTCCCAACGTGCGCGAGCACAGCATGCAACACATCTGGTATGACTCGTTCGGCTTCAACCGCTTCCGCGGTTATGACTGGATGCCCGAGCCCTGCCGGTCCTGCGACGAAAAGGAAAAGGACTTCGGCGGCTGCCGCTGCCAGGCGTTCATGCTGACCGGCGACGCTGCCAATGCCGATCCGGTGTGCAGCAAGTCCCAGCACCACGGAATGATCACGCAGGCTCGCGACGAATCCGAGACTGCCACCCAAACCATTGAAGAGCTGGCCTTCCGCAATGAACGAAACTCACGACTCATCGCCAAATCGTCCTGAGCCGCTTTCCGCGGCACAAGCCGTCGCTGCAGGCGTGGACTTCGCCGAACTGGATGTCAGTTCGGCAGGCCTGTTCTGGAACGAATTTCGCCCTGAAGACGGCGCCTGCCGTATCTGGCAATGGTACGCGGGCGATAGCCGCTGCCTGACGCCCGATGGCTTCAGCGTGCGCAGCCGGGTATATGAGTACGGCGGAGGATCATTCTGCCTGGCCGATGACGCGGTGGTGTTCGTCAACGAGCGCGATCAGCAGCTGTATCGTCAGCCGCTGGACGGCAGTACGCCGGTGTCCTTGACCCAGGGCGATAAACGCTACGGCGGTGTATTCCATACCAATGGCCAGATCCTCGCCGTTGAAGAAGACCATAAAACCCACCGGCTGGTGAGCATCGATCTGGCTGACGGGCAACGTCGGCTGCTGGCGGAAGGCGCGGACTTCTACGCCTCGCCAGTCGTCAGCGCTGATGGCAGGCGGCTGGCCTGGGTCGAGTGGCAGCGCCCGCATCAGCCCTGGACGGTTACGCGACTGATGTGCGCAGCGAAGCAGGATGACGGCAGTTGGGGGCCGGCCCTGTGCATCGCGGGCGATGACGCAGAAGAATCCTTGCAGCAGCCACGCTTCGATGCGCAGGGCCGTTTGTACTGCCTGACTGACCGGGCCGGGTTCTGGCAGCCCTGGACTGAGTCCGCGTCTGGCTTCGTCCCCTTGAAAGCGGCGGCAGCGGACCATTCGCCAGCACCCTGGCAGTTGGGCGGGTGCACGTGGCTCCCGCTCAGCGATGGTTTTCTCGCCTGCTGGTCGCAGGACGGCTCGGGCATTCTTGGCTTGAGCGACACCGAGGGCTCGGTGACTGACTTCAGCGCCGGTTACAGCCGCTTTCGCAGTCTGGCGCTGGATGAGGAATACATCTATTGCATCGCCGCGTCGGCCATCAGCACGTCGGCGGTGCTCGCTATTTCTCGTGCTGACAAAAGCGTGCAGGTTGTGGCTGGAGGGACGTCGCCGCTGCCGCCCGAGCAGATCAGTCGTCCCGAGTCGTTGTGCTACCCGAGCGGTGATGCCGAGGCTTACGGATATTTCTATCCGGCCATGACCGGTGCAGAAAAGCCGCCGCTGGTGGTGTTCATTCACGGCGGCCCGACCTCGGCGTGCTATCCGGTGCTAGACCCACGTATTCAATACTGGACCCATCGCGGTTTCGCCGTCGCCGACCTCAACTACCGGGGCAGCTCGGGCTATGGCCGTGAGTATCGCCAGGCCCTGCACCTGACCTGGGGCGTGGCGGATGTCGAGGACGCCTGCGCAGTCGTTGCCCATCTGGCCGACAGAGGCTTGATCGACGCGAATCAGGCGTTCATCCGTGGCGGCAGCGCTGGTGGCTACACCACGCTGTGCGCACTGGCGTTTCATGATGTCTTTCGGGCGGGCGCGAGTCTGTATGGCGTCAGCGACCCGGTTGCACTGGCACGGGCGACTCACAAGTTCGAGGGTGATTACCTGGACTGGCTCATTGGCGACCCGGTTGAAGACATTGAGCGCTACGAGGCGAGAACACCACTGTTGCACGCTGACGGCATCAGCGTACCGGTGATCTTTTTTCAGGGCGAACTGGATGCCGTAGTGGTCCCGGCGCAGACCCGTGACATGCTCAAGGCCTTGCAGGACAAGGGCATCAAGGCCGAAGGACACTTTTACCCGGACGAATACCACGGCTTCCGCAAGGCGGCGAACCTGGCAGATGCGCTGGAAAAGGAATGGCGTTTTTACCGGGATGTTCTGGACGGCGCCGTATGATCGTTCCCGCGCCGGGAACGATCAACCGCAGCACCTTGAAGCGCTGACTGCTTACTTACGCGAAACGATGATGTAGATCGCGTGGATGATGCCCGGGATGTAACCGAACAGGGTCAGCAGGATATTCAGCCAGAAAGCGCCGCCCAGACCCACTTGCATGAACACGCCCACCGGGGGCAGCAGAATGGCGAAGATGATACGAATGATGTCCATGGAAAGCTCCTGAGTGATTGGCTCTGATTGGCCATACAGCTAATCGACCCTGGGCATCGATGAGGGTTCAACCCGCTCTGGCACGGCGCCAGTATTCTTGGCATCAATCGTTGGGTGAACGGCGAGAGAACCTGACGCCGATCGTGTCCATCGCTGCGCGCTCATCGTTATACACAAGTCCTCTTGGAGGAATACGATGATGATCGTTCCTACGCTCTGCGTGGGAATGCCTCTCAGGACGCTCCGCGTCCGCTCTCAATGTGGCGCAGATGTGTGCCCAAGCTACAGCGTTATCCACGTCATGCGCTCGGCTAACTGAATCCTCCGTCTGTGCCATTTGTGACGCGGAGCGTCACGGGATGCATGCCCACGCGGAGTGATGGGCACGATCAGTGTTGAGGCAGACTTTTGTGTAACGCCGAGCGCAGAGCGTGGTAACGATCAACCCTGGCACTGGGTGGGGGATATAAAACACGCGCACAAAGAAAACCCCGCCGAAGCGAGGTTTTCCAGACTGTTTCCCTGACATCCCTTTCGTCCCACCATCCTGGCAGGCTTCCCTACGTGTCCCTGTTATGTTTGATTGCGCATCCTGCGCTACGTCCATGGATTTAGAGTAACTTTGGATCCGAATTAAAGGAAGAGGCCAAATGGCAGCACGACGTGTAAGCAAATGCTTACACGCTGCTACTGTTTCAAAACTGTTCGGCGTCCAGCAGGAACAACGACTCGCTGCCAGCACGTACTGATGCGTTCAACGAATGAATACGCGGCAGCAGACGGGCGAAGTAGAAACGCGCCGTACCCAGCTTGCTGGCGTAGAAATCCTCCTGCGCTTCCTTGCCCACGGCGGCCTTGGCCATCATCGCCCACATGTAGGCATAAGCCGTGTAACCGAACAGATGCAGATATTCCACAGAAGCCGCACCGATCTCATTGGGGTTGCTGCGCGAACGGTCCAGCACCCAGTTGGTCAGCTCGTCCAGCATGTCCAGGGCTGATGCCAAAGGGCGTGTGAACTCGCCAAGCGAACTGTCCGAAGCGGCGATGAACTCACGCACCTCATCCGAAAACAACTGGTAGAACGCGCCACCGGAACCGACGATCTTGCGGCCGACCAGGTCCAGCGCCTGAATACCGTTGGTGCCTTCGTATATCTGGGTAATGCGTACGTCACGAACCAGTTGTTCCTGGCCCCACTCGCGAATGTAGCCGTGACCGCCGAATATCTGCTGGCCATGCACGGTGGTCTCTAGGCCGACATCGCTGAGAAATGCCTTGGCGACCGGGGTCAACAGGGCAACCAGATCATCGGCGCGTTTGCGATCCGTGTCGTCTTCGCTGAACTTGGCGATATCCAGTTGCAGGGCGACGTAGCTGGAAAACGCACGGCCGCCTTCGTTGAATGCCTTCATGGTCAGCAGCATGCGCCGCACGTCAGGATGGACGATGATCGGATCAGCGGCCTTTTCCTTGTTTTGCGCACCGGTCGGCGCGCGGCTTTGCAGGCGGTCGAGGGCGTATTCCACCGCGTTCTGGTACGAACGCACGCCCGACGCCAGCCCCTGAATGCCGACACCCAGACGTTCGTAGTTCATCATGGTGAACATCGCCGCCAGCCCCTTGTTGGGCTCGCCGATCAGGTAACCGATCGCATCATCGAAGTTCATCACGCACGTGGCCGAAGCCTGAATGCCCATCTTGTGCTCGATAGAGCCACAGCTCACGGTGTTGCGCGCGCCGACACTGCCGTCGTCGCCGACCATGAACTTGGGCACCAGAAACAGCGAAATGCCTTTCGGGCCTGCTGGTGCGTCCGGCAGCTTGGCGAGAACGAGATGAATGATGTTCTCGGTCAGGTCATGCTCACCGCCGGTGATGAAAATCTTGCTGCCGGTGATCTTGTAGGAACCGTCAGTCTGCGGCTCGGCCCTGGTACGGATGATGCCCAGGTCGGTACCGGCGTGGGCTTCGGTCAGGCACATCGAACCGCACCAGACGCCCGAATACATGTTCGGCAGGTACTTGGCTTTCAACTCTTCGGTGGCATGGGTGTTGATCGACACGCAGGCACCCGACGTCAGCATCGGATACAGACCGAATGCCAGACTGGCGGAGTTGAGCATCTCCTCGACCTGAGCCGAGACCACCTTGGGCATGCCCATGCCGCCGAAATCAGGATTGCCACCAACGCCGACCCAGCCGCCTTCGGCGTAGGTGCGATAAGCTTCAGGGAAACCCGCTGGCGTGGTCACGACGGTGTCCTTCCAGTGACAGCCTTCCTCGTCACCATTGCGGCTCAGTGGCGCGATGGTCTTGCTGGTGACCTTGCCTGCTTCTTCAAGAATGGCATCGACTGTCTCGGCATCGACCGTTTCAGCCAGCGCCGGCAATTGGGCCCAGAGTTTGGAAACCTCGAACACTTCATTGAGGACGAAGCGCATATCGCGCAGCGGCGCTTTGTAATCAGCCATGGCAAACCTCGTGAAAACGGAGCGAGAGACCTGTAAATGCTGATTCGTTCCGGTCGGAAACACGGATCAGCCGTCGATAGACACGAGTCTACCCGAACAACATTTCAGACACATAGGGTCGTGTCGTGACTATCTAGTCATAACAGGTCACTGGTCAGAAACGTTTTATCAGGTCGCCGCTTCGGTGGTTCGCACGGCTCCGCGCCGGCTCTGCTGCTGGTGGGAAATCACACAATTGCGCCCCGCGCCCTTCGCGGCGTAGAGCGCCTGGTCGGCAGCCTTGAGCACTTCTTCAGGCGTGCGATGTTCCGGCTGACGCTCGGCCACACCGATGCTGACAGTGACCGACACGGTGCCGGTGTGCGCGCCACCTCGGCGTTGACGACCTTGCTGGTCGTCCTGTGGCCGACTGTCCTTGTTGCGCAGCTGGATTTCGTAGCTGGCAATCGACTCGCGAATCGCCTCCAGATGCGGCAGGCATTCGTCGATGCTCTTGGCCGCGAACACGATGGCGAACTCTTCGCCCCCGTAGCGATACGCTTTGCCACCGCCGTTGGTGATTTTCGACAGTTTGCTGGCCACCAGGCGCAGCACCTGATCGCCCACGTCGTGGCCGTGGGTGTCGTTGAATTTCTTGAAGTGGTCGACATCGCTCATCGCCAGTACGTAATTGCGCCCCAGACGCTGCATGCGTTCGTTCAATGCGCGACGCCCAGGAAGGCCGGTCAGTTCGTCGCGGAAGGCCATCTGATAGGCCTCATGAGCAACGGCGGCGGCGATCATCAGCATCACCTGGCTGCACAGGATATTCAGCGTGAACGGCAGAATGAAGGTCTTGGGCAACGCCCAGAACAGACCCAGCAGACCGACGAGTTGCGCCGCGTGCAACGGCCTGGGTTTTTCCAGGTACTGCCAGAGCAATACGGCAAACGAGATCAGGAACATCGCATACGACAGCTGGATCAGGCTCATCCACGCGCCATGCAGTGCAGGCCAGCGAATGTCGGCAAGCCAGGTCTGCAACGCCATCGGGTAACTCTGCTCGAGCCCCAGCGCGACGCTGCCCACGGCCAGCAGCACCGCAAGCCGTGCGACCAGATCCTGAAACAGATGCGTGCGCTCTTCCCACGCGGCATAAAGCCCGTAAAGCACAGGCAGCAGCAGGCAGACCAGATGAAAGATCACCGCAGCGTCTTCGCGCACCTTGCCGAAGTCGCGGTAATAGTCGGTCTGGGTGTCCAGCAGGTAATAAGCGATGTACACCGTGATCATCAGAAACAGCTCGCGCTGACGCCGATAGACACCACAATAGGCACCGCCCAACAGCAGCACGAGAGTCGGCAGTACGTTGAAGAGCGAGGTGAAGAACACGTTCAGGTCTTTGACATACGCAGCCGCCAGCCCCGCCACCAACAATGCCAGTGACGGCAGAAAATGACTCAGTCGCGCAGCAGATGGACGTAACAAAAGAGGCTGTCTCCTCGCCTGAATCCGGGCAACACCCGAATCAGTAGCATTGTGCCTTCATCCTGAAAACAATGCATTCAGCAGGATTGAACAGTGACTGATTCTGTAACGGCAGGAGACGGAAAAGGTTTATCGATTGATAGTAAATAGCCATACATCGCCAAGTCATCGCAGACAGACGGCGTCTGATCGTTCCACGCTCAGCGTCCGGCGTACACACTGAAATCCCTGTGACCCGACCATTTGGGGCGCGGAGCGTCCCGGGCTGCATGCCCACGCGGAGCATGGGTATGATCGGTGTGCTTGAGACCCCTGATCGTTCCCACGCTCCAGCGTGGTAACGCCTCCCAGGACGCTCCGCGTCCGCTCTCGAATGTGGCGCAGAGCGTCAGGAGTGCAATCAAATCCGGGACCAAAAAAAGCCGCCTGATCAGTGATCAGGCGGCTTGGGTGACTCGGACCGGACTCAGTAAGCCAGGCCGAAATCTTCCTCTTTCATTTCCATCAGGTTGCCAGCACCGGACAGCATGGTGGCGACGTGAGTGCGGGTGCGCGGCAGGATGCGCTGGAAGTAGAACCGCGCGGTCTGGATCTTGGCGCGGTAGAACGCCTCGTCCGACGTACCGGCTGCCAGCTTCTCGGCCGCCAGACGCGCCATGTCTGCCCAGAAGTAGGCGAGGCAGGCGTAACCCGAGTACATCACGTAGTCGACCGAAGCAGCGCCGACTTCTTCACGGTCCTTCATGGCGGCCATGCCCACTTTCATGGTCAGTTCGCCCCACTCCTTGTTCAGCGCTGCCAGCGGAGCCACGAATTCCTGAACGGACTCGTTGCCTTCGTTAGCCTGGCAGAACTTGTGCACGATTTTGGTAAAGCCCTTGAGCGCTTCGCCCTGGGTCATCAGCACCTTGCGGCCCAGCAGGTCGAGTGCCTGGATGCCGGTGGTGCCTTCGTACAGCATCGAAATGCGGCTGTCGCGAACGTTCTGCTCCATGCCCCACTCGGCGATGAAGCCGTGGCCGCCGTAGATCTGCACGCCGTGGTTGGCGGCTTCGAAGCCCACTTCAGTCATGAACGCCTTGGCGATCGGGGTCATGAAGGCCAGCAGGGCATCGGCTGCTTTCTTCTGATCGGCATCTTCGCTGTACTTGACGATGTCGACCTGCTTGGCTGTGAAGTACACCATGGCGCGTGTGCCTTCGGCGAACGCCTTCATGGTCAGCAGCATGCGACGCACGTCAGGGTGAACGATGATCGGGTCAGCCGCCTTTTCAGGTGCCTTAGGGCCGGTCAACGAACGCATCTGCAGGCGCTCACGGGCGTATTTCAAGCCCCCCTGGAACGCCAGCTCAGCGTGAGCCAGACCCTGCAATGCAGTGCCCAGACGCGCCGTGTTCATGAAGGTGAACATGCAGTTCAGGCCTTTGTTCGCCGGGCCGATCAGGTAACCGGTAGCGCCGTCGAAGTTCATCACGCAGGTGGCGTTGCCGTGAATGCCCATCTTGTGTTCGATGGAACCGCAGTTCACTGCGTTGCGCTCACCGACGCCGCCATCGGCAGACGAGAGGAACTTGGGCACGATGAACAGCGAGATGCCTTTGGTGCCAGCCGGAGCATCCGGCAGGCGGGCCAGCACGATGTGGACGATGTTATCGGCCATGTCGTGTTCGCCAGCGGAAATGAAGATCTTGGTGCCGGAGACCTTGTAAGTGCCGTCAGCCTGAGGCTCGGCCTTGGTGCGCAGCATGCCAAGGTCGGTGCCGCAGTGAGGCTCGGTCAGGCACATGGTGCCGGTCCATTCGCCAGACACCAGTTTGGTCAGGTAGGCCTCTTGCTGCTCGGGCGTACCGTGTTCGGAAATGGTGTTCATCGCACCATGCGACAGGCCTGGGTACATGCCCCACGACCAGTTCGCTTCACCGACCATCTCGCTGACTGCCAGACCCAGCGATTCAGGGAGGCCCTGACCGCCGTGCTCGACGTCATGCGCCAGGCTCGGCCAGCCGCCTTCGACAAACTGTTTGTACGCTTCCTTGAAACCGGTCGGCGTCTTTACGCCGGTTTCGCTCCAGGTACAGCCTTCGATATCGCCTACCCGATTCAGCGGAGCCAGTACTTGCTCACAGAACTTGGCGCCCTCCTCGAGAATGGCGTCAACCATATCCGGGGTAGCGTCCTGGCAGGCTGGCAGACTCTGATAGTGCGCTTCGTAGCCGAGCAGTTCGTCACGAACGAAACGAATATCACGCAAGGGGGCCTTGTAATCAGGCATAGCGATTAACCTCTGCTGATGAATCCTGGAACGAATGACCGGGCGGTGACTGGAAGCATGCTTCCAGAACCAGACAATCTCGTATGCCTTACGGTCAAACAGGTGTTTGAAACATACGTTTACGCCTAAACCTTGTCAATAGCGGCGCACGCACCATTCGTCCACGATGCGCTGCAGACCACGCAGGCAAAGGGAAGCGGCGTTATGTAAACGATTGTGTGGAGTCTAGTTGAGCAGCAAGGGGTTGCAGCGGCGATACAGGATGGTGATACGGGGAGATTCAGCGCATGACGCCGTGCACGCACGGCACGGCGCGAAGGTTACAGACAGTGATCAGGCGTAGGTATCGATCAGCGTGCCCAAGGCTTCATTACTGGCTCTCTGCGCAGCAAGTCCAGCTTCGATCTGCGATTTGCCAGCCGCCAGTTCGACGATGTTGGCAGGCAGGTCGGAACGCTGGCTTCGATCGACCGAACGCAGGTTCTCGAGCTGGAAGTCCGAAGACTGGCTCCGACCCGACACTTCGATGTTGCTGCTGGCGATCTGCGTGGCTGCCTGATCGACACGGCTTTGCCCGACCTGCATGGCGCTCAGACCTGGGTAAAGGGTGTTGTTCATGGTGATTTGCATAAGCCGATCCTCGGTTCAAATAGCGAACAAAACCATTGAACCAGTAACGGCGGGTAAATGCTCGACAAATAGACTAATGGCACTAGGCCTGTTAATAGCCTGAGCCTTGAACAATCAAAACATTCAGGCGAGTCAATGAGATAGCTGCGCTATGCGTCGAGCAGCTCCAGATGCAGACATTGCGCCACATTTTCGGCGTCGGGATTCTTGAGCCGTGGCACACGCCCAAGGCACGGCGCCGGAAGACGCTCGGCCAGCGTGGCGAGGTTTTCTTCCAGCCGCGACGTCTTGCCATCAATGATGTTGGCGACCCAGCCTGCAAGGTGCAGCCCGTCTCTGGCAATCGCCTCGGCCGTCAGCAGCGCATGGTTGATGCAGCCGAGGCGCACGCCAACCACCAGAATCACCGGCAGCCCCAAGGCAATGGCGAGGTCAGACAGGTTGCTCTGATCGGCCAGCGGCACGCGCCAGCCTCCAGCACCTTCGATCAGGGTGAAGTCCGCCTGTTTGCTCAGGATGTGCTGCATCGGTTGCAGCAGGGAACGAACCGTCAATCCCACGCCCGCTTCACGCGCAGCCAGATGAGGGGCGATCGCGGGCTCGAAGGCCACCGGATTGACTTCGTCATAGCTCAACGTGATGGAGCACTCGGCCTGCAACGCCAGCGCGTCGGAGTTGCGCAGCCCCTGGGGCGTGACAACACAGCCTGATGCAACCGGCTTGCCCGCCGCCGTGCTCAGGCCGCTCAATCGTGCAGCATGCAACAGGCCGGCTGCGACCGTGGTCTTGCCGGCATCCGTGTCAGTTCCGGTGATGAAATACGCAACGCTCATCTTGGCGGTCTTCCCTTTATGAAGTGAACCCGGTCAGGGTTTTTCAAGTACCGCATAGACCACCTGATAGGTGGCGGGCAGCCCTGCGTTCTGGCGAAAGCGCTCGTACGCCCGCACCAAGCCCAGAATCCGTTCGCGCCCCGTCAAGCCGCTGGGCCGTCCGGGGTTGAGGTTGTGGGCGCCCAGCGCTTTCAGTTCATGGGTCAGGCTACGCACGTCCGGGTAATGCAGCACATGCGGACGCACTTCAAGGCTGCTGACGCTCAAACCGCTGGCTGCGCACAACTGACGATAGTCGTCCTCGCGCCGAAAGCGGTTCACATGCACCCGACCATCAACGGCCTGCCAGCTTTCGCGCAGCTCATACAATGTCCCTGTGCACAGGCTGGCGAAGGCAAACACCCCGCCCGGCTTCAGCACTCGAAACGCTTCACTCAGCACAGCCCTGAAGTCCGCGCACCACTGCACCGCCAGGCTGGAGAAAATCAGCTCGCAGGCTTCATCGGCCAATGGCATGCGTTCGGCATCGCCTGCCACGAAATGCCGGGCGCCGCCCAAAGGTTGAGCGTGACGCAGCATGCCTTCGGCGATGTCCAGCGCGACACCTTCGCTGGCGTCGAATCTCTGCGCCAGTACGCGGCTGAAATAGCCCGTTCCGCTGCCCACATCCAGCCAGCGTGAGGGAGCGCATTCGGTTGGCAAGCGGGACATCAGCTCATGCCCGACGGCGCGCTGCAATTCAGCGACGCTGTCGTAACTGCCCGCTGCGCGGGAAAATGAGGCCGCGACCTGACGCTTGTCAGGCAGACCTGCCGACAGCACGGCGTGTGAAAGGTCAGTCATGGTCCGACTCGTGTTCCGATTCATGTAGAAAAGCCTGGATCGCAGCGGCCACGCCATGGGGGTTTTCCAGAAGGAAGGCGTGGCTGGCCTGTTCGATCACGCCGACTTCAACGTCCGGCAAAAGATCCAGCAGATCGCCCGCAGCTTCGGCCGGTACGAACGCATCGAGCCCGGCAAAGAGATGTAACTGGGGTCCACGATAGGTCTGCAAGGCACTTCGCGTGTCGAGTTGCTGCAGGATCTTCAGCCCGTCAACCAGCGCAGTGGGCGAGGTATGCGGCGCGCCGGCCTTGAGCAGTCGGGCCAGACCGCGTGGGTCTTCCGCACCTTGGGTGCACAGCAGACTGAAGCGCTTGAGCGTTGCATCAGGATCGGCAGCGCAACCTGCCAGAAACGCTTCGAAGTCCTGCGCAGGCATCGCATGCGGCCAGGCACCCTGCGTGACGAAACAGGCATTGCTGGCCAGCGTGAACAGGCCGCAACAGCGTTCGCCGCGCCGGGCCGCCAACTCTCCCGCGAGCATGCCGCCCAATGACCAGCCGCCCAGCCAGGCGTCGTCGGGAAGGTTGGCGTCCAGCTCATCAAGCCAGTCGTTCAGCTCACAGCTGTCGATGTCCGGAAGCGGTTCGACCTCGACGCGCAAATGTTCGTCCAGCCCGCGCAACGCAGCCGCCAGCGGTTCAAGTGGCGAAACACCCAGGCCCCAGCCCGGCAGCAGGATCAGACGATCACGCATGATCGGGCTCCATGGATTCAACCGCGTCCAGCAGCGGGTAACACTGCTCCAGTGCACCTAACAATAGCTGCACTTGCGCCTCGGTGTGCGCCGCCGACAGTGTCACTCTCAGACGCGCGCTGCCGACCGGCACGGTGGGCGGGCGAATGGCAGTCACCATCACGCCACGCTCGCGCAGCAGTTGCGACAGGCGCAAGGCACGTCCGGCATCGCCGATCAGAATCGGCTGGATGGGTGTGAAGCTGTCCATCAGTTGCAGGCCCAATTGCTCTGCGCCGTGACGGAATTGGCGGATCAGGTTGGTCAGATGTTCGCGACGCCAATGCTCGGTGCGCAGCAGCTCCAGGCTTTTAAGCGTCGCGCAGGCCAGCGCAGGCGGCTGGCTGGTGGTGTAGATGTAGGGCCGGGCGAACTGGATGAGGGTTTCGATCAGCTCTTCACTGCCCGCCACGAAAGCCCCGGACGTGCCGAAAGATTTGCCGAGCGTACCAATCAGCACCGGCACATCCTCCATGCTCAGGCCGAAATGCTCGACAAGCCCGGCACCGTTGGCGCCCAGCGGACCGAAGCCATGCGCATCATCAACCATCAGCCACGCGCCTTTGGCCTTGGCGGCACGTGACAAAGCAGGCAGGTCGGCCACGTCGCCGTCCATGCTGAACACGCCGTCGGTCACCACCAGCGTATCGCCCACGGCGTTCTCCAGCCGGGAATCGAGGCTTGCCACGTCGTTGTGCAGATAACGGGAAAACCGCGCGCCACTGAGCAGACCGGCGTCCAGCAGCGAGGCGTGGTTCAGACGGTCTTCCAGCACGGTATCGCCCTGACCCACCAACGCTGTGACAGTGCCGAGATTGGCCATGTAGCCGTTGGAGAACAACAGGGCGCGCGGCCGACCGGTCAGTTCGGCCAAAGCTTCTTCCAACGCATGGTGCGGCGTGCTGTGGCCGATCACCAGATGCGAGGCTCCACCGCCGACACCCCAGCGCTCGGCCCCCGCCTGCCACGCGGCAATCACCTCGGGATGATTGGCCAGCCCCATGTAATCGTTGTTGCAGAAGGCCAGCAGCGGCTTGCCGTCGACCACCACCTGCGGCCCTTGCGGGGTCTCAAGCAGGGGTCGCTGGCGATAGAGATGTTCGTTGCGGCGCGCCTCGAGTCGGGTACGCAGATCGAAAGACATGCAGGCTCCGCTCCAGAGGGTCAGGCAGACGCTGCGTCGTAGAACAGCGCACTGCTTTGCTGCTCGACCAGTGCCTGCTCGATGGCGGCCTGATGCACTTCGTCAGGATGCTCTTCGCCCGCTTCCGGCTTGATGCCCAGACGGGAGAACAGCAGCATGTCCTTGTCGGCCTGCGGGTTGGCGGTGGTCAGCAGTTTGTCGCCGTAGAAAATCGAGTTGGCACCGGCAAGGAACGCCAGCGCCTGCATCTGCTCATTCATCGCCTCACGGCCAGCGGACAGGCGCACGTGGGATTTGGGCATCAGAATCCGCGCCACCGCCAGCATGCGGATGAAGTCGAACGGATCGACATCTTCGGCGTTTTCCAGCGGCGTACCGGCGACCTTCACCAGCATGTTGATCGGTACCGACTCGGGATGCTCCGGCAGATTGGCCAACTGAATCAGGAGACCGGCGCGGTCATCGAGCGACTCGCCCATGCCCAGAATGCCACCCGAGCAGATCTTCATTCCGGCATCGCGCACGTAAGCCAGGGTTTGCAGACGCTCGCCGTAGGTACGGGTGGTGATGATGCTGCCGTAGAACTCGGGCGAGGTGTCCAGGTTGTGGTTGTAGTAATCCAGGCCGGCGGACGCCAGCGCGGCAGTCTGGTCCTGATCCAGACGGCCGAGGGTCATGCAGGTTTCCAGGCCCATCGCCTTCACGCCTTTGACCATCTCCAGCACGTACGGCATGTCTTTGGCCGACGGATGCTTCCACGCCGCGCCCATGCAGAAACGGGTCGAGCCGATGGCCTTGGCGCGAGCGGCTTCTTCCAGCACTTTCTGGACTTCGAGCAGCTTTTCCTTTTCCAGGCCGGTGTTGTAGTGACCGGATTGCGGGCAGTACTTGCAGTCTTCGGGGCAGGCACCGGTCTTGATCGACAGCAGGGTCGAAACCTGAACGCGGTTGGCGTCGAAATGAGCGCGGTGCACGCTCTGCGCCTGAAACAGCAGGTCATTGAATGGCTGTACGAACAGCGCCTTGACCTCGGCTAAAGTCCAGTCGTGACGCAGAGTGGCGGTGATGCTGGCGCTCATCGGGCGGCTCCTTGGTGGTTCTGGGGGCTGAGCGCGGGGACGAAAAGACCACAAGCGCTACACGGATGTTCGGCATATTTAAGGAAGAGCGATGCGCTGTCAACCAAGCCACAAGCATGAGGCTTACATCTGGTTAAAAAACAAACAGAACTGTTTGTTATGCGATGAACGCAGCGATGTCCCGTTGCCCATCTGCATGCCGTGCGAAACCGAGCTGCCGTGGCTCGGCGACCAATGCGAGTGCTGCGCCCTGCCCTTGCCGATGTTCGGCATGAGCTGCGCGCAGTGCATCAGAAAGCCGCCCGCCTTTACCCACGTCATCGCGCCCTGGCTGTATGACTTCCCGGTCGACAGTCTGATCACTCGCTTCAAGCACAACGGCAAATGGCCCATGGGGCGGTTGATGGCTGAACTGCTTGGGCAGTTTCTGCAGCATCGCTTTGACGAAGGCCTGGCACGCCCTGATTATCTTGTCCCTGTACCGCTCGCCAGCAAACGCTTTCGCCAGCGAGGTTACAACCAGGCCGCCATGCTCGCCGCCTGGCTGAGTAAAGAGCTGCAATTGCCGATGGACGAACGCCATGTGCTGCGAATCCGTGACACGCCCAACCAGCAGGGTCTGGATGCCAAGGCACGCAAGCGCAACCTGCGCGGGGCGTTCACTCTGGTGGATGCCGAATGGCTGCGCGGCAAACATGTCGCGCTGGTGGACGACGTACTCACCACCGGCTCCACCGCCGACGTGATTGCCCGTTTATTAACCCGTGCAGGTGCCAGCCGGGTGGACGTCTACTGCCTGGCCAGAACGCCCAAGCCGGTGGAAGGGTCATAGGCCTTCAGCACACCGATCGTGCCCATGCTTCGCGTCACATGCAGCCGTGACGCTCTGCCTCACACCAACAGCGTCAACAGCGGACGCTGGAATGGGAACGATCAGCGTGAAGTTGACGAAACGAACGCAGGGCATGGGAACCATCAGATGTTTTACACTCGCGCCACCTGCCAGAGCGTTCAATCACCATGCCGTTACCACCCCTCCTCACCCAACACATGGCCCGCCGCCCGCAACGTATTGCGCTGTTGCAGCACATAGACGAGCAGGGTTCGATCACCCGTGCGGCCAAGAGCGCGGGGCTGAGTTACAAGGCGGCGTGGGACGCCATCGACGAGTTGAACAATCTGGCGCAGAAGCCGCTGGTCGAGCGCAGCGTTGGCGGACGCGGCGGCGGTGGTGCGAAGTTGTCGGCAGAGGGCGAGCGGGTGCTGCGGCTATATCAACGGGTTCAGGCACTTCAGGCGCAGGTGCTGGAAGCCGCCGAAGACAGCAGCGACCTCGACCTGCTCAATCGACTGACCCTGCGCACCAGCGCGCGCAACCAATTGCTGGGACGGATCGTGAGCATCACCCGGCAAGGCCATAACGACACGGTTCGCCTGCGCCTCGCGGACGAGGTGTTCATCGACGCGCAAATCACTCACGACAGCAGCCTGCGCATGGAGCTGACTGTCGGGACTGAAGTCGTCGCCCTGATCAAGGCCGGGTGGCTGGAATTGTTCGCAACCAGCCACTCTGAAACATCGGGAAACAATTGCCTTTTCGGACAGATCGAAGAAGTGATCGACGCCGAAGACGGTCCCAGCGAAGTGCGCATCTTCCTGCCCAGCGGCCATACGCTGTGCGCCCTGGCGAGCCGTGACGTGTTGCACACACAACAGCTGGAAACCGGCAATCCGGTGCAGGTCCGCTTCGCGCCTTCGCTGGTTCTGCTGGGCACGCCGCTCTAGCGATTCAGGGCCATTGTTACGACACAATTCCGTCATACACGCGCTTTAAGGTAGCCACCACATTTGTGGGAGCCGTGATGATGAAACTATTAGAAGAAAATCAGTCCACCGATCTGGAAAACATGGTCGGTCTCACCCGCCGGGGCTTCATCAGCGCGGGCGCCCTGTGCGGCGCTGCGATGTTTCTGGGCGGCAACCTGTTGACCCGTAGCGCACTGGCCGAAGGCGTCAGCTCGGCTTCCCGCAGACTGCTGGGTTTTGAAAGCATCCCCGCCGCCACCGCCGACAGCATCAGCCTGCCGACGGGCTACACCTCCTCCGTATTGATCAGCTGGGGCCAGCCGCTGGAGGCAGGCGGCCCGGCGTTCGATCCGAGCGGCAAGGGCTCCGCCCGAGCGCAGGAAGTGCAGTTCGGCGACAACAACGACGGCATGAGCCTGTTCCCGATGCGCGGCCGCAAGGATCGCGCGCTGATGGCGATCAACAACGAATACACCAACTATCGCTACCTCTTCGATCACGGCCAGACGCCGCAATCGGCCGAAGACGTACGAAAGGCCCTGGCCGCCGAAGGCGTTTCAGTGATCGAAGTCCTGCAGAAGAACGGCAAATGGCAGTTCGTGCAGGGCTCGCGCTACAACCGTCGCATTCACGGCAACACGCCGATCAAAGTGAGCGGCCCGGCCGCTGGCCATGAGTGGCTCAAGACCGAAGCCGACAGAACCGGCACCCGCGTGCTGGGCACCTTTCAGAACTGCGCCAACGGCAAGACGCCGTGGGGCACCTACCTGACGTGCGAAGAGAACTTCACCGACTGCTTCGGCAGCACCAATCCTGATCAGGTCTTCGATGCAGGCATGAAGCGCTATGGCGTGACAGTTGCCAGCAGGGACAACAACTGGCATCTGTACAACCCGCGCTTCGACGTCGCCAAGAACCCCAACGAGATCAACCGTCACGGCTGGGTGGTCGAGATCGATCCGTTCGAGCCCGACTCCATGCCGGTCAAACGCACCGCGCTGGGTCGCTTCAAGCACGAGAACGCCGCCTTCACCCTGACCAAGAGCGGTCGTGCCGTGGTGTACATGGGCGATGACGAACGTGGCGAGTTCATCTACAAGTTTGTCAGCCGCAACAGGATCGATCGCATCAATCCAAAGAACAACCGCAACATGCTGGACCACGGCACGCTGTACGTGGCGCAGTTCGATGGTGGCGACAACAACCCGGACCACCCGAAAGGCAAGGGTCAGTGGATCGAGCTGACCCATGGCAAGAACGGGCTCGACGCAACCAACGGTTTCAACAATCAGGCAGAAGTGCTGATCCACGCGCGTCTGGCCGCCAGCGTCGTGAAAGCCACGCGCATGGACCGCCCGGAGTGGATCGTGGTCAGCCCCAAGGATGGCCAGGTCTATTGCACCCTGACCAACAACGCCAAGCGCGGCGAGGATGGCCAGCCGGTCGGTGGTCCGAACCCGCGGGCCAAGAACCAGTACGGGCAGATCCTGCGCTGGCGTGAAACGAAAGATAACGCCTCGTCCCTGACGTTCGAGTGGGACCTGTTCGTGGTCGCGGGCAACCCGACCGTGCATCCGGGTACGCCGCAGGGTGGCTCCAGCAACATCACCCCGCAGAACATGTTCAACAGCCCGGACGGGCTGAGCTTCGACGCGGCCGGTCGCCTGTGGATCCAGACCGACGGCGACTCCAGCAACAAGGGCGACTTCGCAGGCATGGGCAACAACCAGATGCTCTGCGCCGACCCGGCCACCGGTGAAATCCGTCGTTTCCTGGTCGGACCGGTCGGCTGCGAAATCACCGGCATCAGCTTCGCGCCGGACTATCGCACGATGTTCATCGGCGTTCAGCACCCCGGCGAGAACGGCGGTTCGACCTTCCCCGAGCACCTGCCCAACGGCAAACCGCGCTCATCGGTAATGGTGATCACCCGACAGGACGGCGGCGTCATCGGCGCCTGACGCAGTCACTGATCGTTCCCACGCTCTGCGTGGGAATGCCTCCCAGGACGCTCCGCGTACGCTCTCGAATGTGGCGCAGATGTGTGCACAGGCTCCAGCGTTATCCACGTCATGCGCCCGGCTCACCGAATCCTCAGTCTGTGCCATTTGTGACGCGGAGCGTCACGGGAGGCATGCCAACGCGGAGCATTGGCACGATCAGTGGTGAGGCGGATTTGATGATCGTTCCCGCGCTCTGCGTGGGAATGCCTCCCAGGACGCTCCGCGTCCGCTCTCGAATGTGGCGCAGATGTATGCCCAGGCTCCAGCGTTATCCGCGTCATGCGCCCGGCTCACTGAATCCTCAGCCTGTGCCATTTGTGACGCGGAGCGTCACGGGATGCATGCCAACGCGGAGCATTGGCAGGATCAAGCCTGACCAACCTCAGTCAATCAATCCATTCGCATCGTAGAACGGATACGGCCCTTCATATTCCCCGAACACGGCGTTGTGGCTGACCAGCCCTTCCTGAGGATGCCAGCGGTGCAGTACGTAACCCGCAGGTTCCAGATTGAAATGCGCAGGCGCGGCTTCGTCCAGGTCGAGCACGATCTGGTGTGAAGTGCCGGGGCAGACGCAGGTCAGGCTGCCACCGAAACGACGCTGCATCGGCCGGTGCAAATGCCCGCACAACAGACGCTCCACCTGCGGGTGCCGGGCGATGACCCGCTCCAGCTCCATCGCGTGGCCGAACGGCTTGTGATCCATGTGACCAATGCCGGACATGAACGGCGGGTGATGAAGGATGATCACCGTCGGTACATCGGGGCGACGCGACAGTTGAGCGTTCAGCCAGTCAAGCTGGCAATAATCGAGTTGCCCGCCATGCTCGCCGGGGATGGTCGAATCCAGGCCGATCAGACGCACCGGATGCTGCTCGACCACCCAGTCCAGCGGACCGTCTGCGGACAGCGGCAGGTACACGTGATCGGCAAACGCAGCCAGCAAATGCTCGCGGTCGTCGTGATTGCCGGGTACCAGATAGAACGGCATCTGCAGACGCTCCAACTCCGGCCTGAGCACGGCGTATTCATCGGCCCTGCCGAAGTCCACCAGATCGCCGCTGATCACCACAATATCCGGGCGCTGCTTGCTGGCATTGATGTGTTCGACAGCGCGGCGCAACGCGCCCAGTGTGTCGACGACCCCGTAGGTCAGACGGCCATCGGCCTTGAGGTGCAGGTCACTGATCTGGGCAATAAGAAACGGACGATTCAAAATAATTTCTCGACAGAAAAACGGCTTACGAATGCAGGGTGAACAGCACTTGCGGATCGACATTCAAGCCAAGATGCGCGCCTGCTGCGTGGATCAGGTTGTCCGGGCTGTCGACCAGCAACGGCTGAGTGCCGCCGACGTCCACCAGCAGACGACTCTGCGCGCCCTGAAAGAACTGACCGACCAACCGGCCTTGCAACTGCCCGCCTACGGAAGTCAGGCGCAGGTGCTCGGGACGGCAATACACCGTGCCCGGCAAATCGACGCCCGACCATGGCAACTCACCACCCGTGACCTTCAGGCCTGACTCGGTACGCCCAAGCACGCTGAACGCATTGAGGTTGCCAACGAACCCGGCCACGAACGCGTTGGCGGGCTGCTGGTAGATTTCCCTCGGGGTCGCCAGTTGCGAAACACAGCCCTTGTCCATGACCAGAATCCGGTCACCCAAGGCCATCGCTTCGCCCTGATCGTGGGTCACGAATACCGAGGTAATGCCCAGCCCGCGCAACAGTTGATCCAGCTCGCTGCGCAGGCGCTCGCGCAATTGTGCGTCCAGCGCGGCCAGCGGTTCGTCGAGCAGCAACACCCGAGGACGCGGCGCCAGCGCACGTGCCAGCGCAACGCGCTGACGTTGACCGCCGGACAGTTCATGAATGCGGCGCTTGCCGTGATCGGTCAGGCCGACCAGTTCAAGCAACTCATCACAGCGCTTGTTGCGCTCGGCGTGGGACAGACCTCGAATCTTCAAGCCGTAGACGATATTGCCCGCCACATCGAGGTTAGGAAACAGCGCGTAGTTCTGAAACACCATGCCGACATCACGCCGTTCGATGGGCAGGCGCGTCATGTCCTGATCGTCGAACAGCACCTGTCCGACGTCGGGACGCTCAAGCCCGGCGATCAGGCGCAGCGTGGTGGTTTTACCGCAGCCGGACGGGCCGAGAATCGCCAGCGTCTCGCCGGGTTCAATGGTCAGGTGCAGGTCCTGTACAGCAACGGTGCCGTCGGCAAATGCCTTGCGGCAGCCCTTCAGGCGTATGGTCGTGCCGCTCATCGGCTGTCTCCTCGGGCAAGACGGGCGCTGATGGCCTGCAACGCAATCAGCAGCGGCACAATCAGCAACAGAAAAAGAAGGGTGTAGGCGCTGGCCACTTCCAGCCGCGCCGACGCGTAACTGTCGGCCAGACCGACCGGCAGGGTTTTGGTCATGGGGGTGTGCAGCATCCAGGTCAGGTTGAATTCGCCCAGCGACAACGTCACCACCATCAGCACGCCGGCCAGAATCCCGGCGCGGCAGTTGGGCACCACCACGCTGAAGAAGCGCTTGATCGGTCCGGCACCCAGGCTTGCCGCCGCCTCCTCAAGCACCGGCAGTTGCTGGCGCTGCATCACAGCCATTACCGGACGTACCAGAAACGGTAGGGTGAACAGCACATGGCCAACCAGAATGAACAGCCAACTGCCGCGAAAGCTGCCGAATTGCCCGTAGGTCAGCAGCAATGCCAGAGCACTGGCCAGACCCGGCATGGCGACGGGCAACACCATCAGCTCCTCGAAGGCGCGGCTGAAGCGGTTATTCATACGCACCAGCGCATATGCGGCGGGTACGCCGATCAGGCAGACGCACAGCGCACAGGCCACGGCCAGTTGCAGCGACAGCCAGACGGTCGGCGAATAGGCCTGCCAGACCTGCACCAGCCAGTCGAAGGTCAGTCCGCTGGACAGACCTTGAAAGTAATTGCGCGTCAGGCCCGCCAGCAGCGAAAGCACCACGGGCACCAGCATGAACGCGCAGACCAACAGGGTGAACAGCAACTGCGCAGCAAACAGAGGCGAACGTTTCACAGGGCAATCCCCGAGTTCTTGACCAGACGGCGCGCCAGCAACAGCACTGCCCAGGTCACCAGACCGAGGATCACCGACAACGCAGCGGCGACCGTGAAGTTGGCATAGTTGGTGAACACGTTATAGATCGCCACCGGCGTGACATTCAGGCGTGTGCCCAGCGTGAACGCCGTGCCGAATGCGCCCATCGACGTGGCAAAACAGATCGCGCCGCAGGACACCAGCGCAGGCATCAGGCCCGGCACAATCACGTCGCACACCACACGCCAGTGTCCTGCGCCCAGCGAATGCGCTGCTTCCTCAAGACTCCGGTCCAGACTTTCACAGGCCGCCATGACCGTGAGGATCACCCGAGGAATCGAGAAGTACAGGTAGCCGATGAACAGGCCGGTCAGCGAATAGGCGAAGATCCACCGCTCACCTGCCAGTTCCAGGCCGAGCGCGGCAAAGATGCCTTGCCGCCCCGCCAGCAGGATCACCAGAAACCCCACCACCACGCCAGGAAACGCCAGAGGAAAGGTCAGCAGCGCGACCAGCGCGGAGCGGCCGAAGAACTGATTGCGGGCAAGAAACACACCGCTGATTCCACCGACCAGCAAGGCGGCCAATGTCACCACGGCAGCCAGCACACAGGTCTGCGCAAGACTGCCCATGTATTGAGCGCTGCTCAGCACTTGCCAGTAACCGCTGCCATCCACTTCGTTGCCCTGCGCACCGAGCACAATCAGGTGCGTCAGCGGCAGCAGCCAGAACGCCACCAGCACTGCCATCGCCGGGGCAAGCGCCACGGCAGCGGTCGGGCGCAGGCGCAGCCTGGACAATCCGCTCGAACGCAAAACAATGGCGTCTCCCAGCGAGGCCGACATTACTTCACCTCACGCAAGTAACGGGCCGCGAAGGCTTCCTGCACCGCCGCCATGTGCTGGTAATCCACCACGCCTGCGCGGGCATAGTCGCTGTCCGGGAGGAACTGCGCGGCCACCTCGGCAGGCATGTTCGAGCGCACCGGACGCAGATAGGCCTTGGCCCACAGCGCCTGACCCTCGTCGGACAGTACGAAATCCAGCACCTTCTCGGCGTTGGCGCGATGCGGCGCCTTGGCCACCAGACTCATCACGTACGGCACACCGATGGTGCCTTCCTTGGGAATCACGAACGCAACGTTGGCCTTGTCCTTGTAGCGGGCGCGATACGCATTGAAGTCATAGTCGACCAGGATCGGCAACTCACCGGACAGCACGCGGGCATAGGCCGTTTGCTTGGGCACGATGGGCGAGTTTTTCGCCAGTTTCTGGAAGTAGTCGATGGCAGGCGCGAAATTATCCAGCGTGCCGCCCATCGCCTGGTTGATCGCCACAGCGGAGACATAACCCACGAATGCGCTGGACGGATCAAGGTAGCCGACCATGCCCTTGTACTCAGGCTTGAGCAGGTCTGCCCAGCTCTGCGGCACAGGCAGGCCGCCCAGTGCGTCGACGTTGACCATGATGCCCAACGTACCGGAGTGAATGGCGAACCAGTGTCCCGCCGGGTCTTTCAGGCCAGCCGGAATATCTTCCCAGTGCTTGGGCTTGTAGGTGTCGACCACCCCGGCCTTCTGCGCCTGCAGACCGAAGGTCACGCCGTAATACACCACGTCGGCAACTGGTGCAGCCTTTTCGGCAACGATCTGCGCCAGCGCCTGCCCGGAGTTCTTGTTGTCGAGCGGCACCTGCACGCCGGTGCTGTCGGCGATGGCCTTGAGCTGCGAGCCCCAGTCCGCCCACTCGGGCGGGCAGTTGTAGCAAATCGCGGTTTCGGCGGCCTGCGCGAGGCTGGCCGCGCCACACAACAACAGTGCCGCGAGGGTTTTACTGAAGCTGAGCATGAAGCGTCTCCTGATAGGACTGGGTACTTTCACCGGACCGGATATGGCACGGCAGGCAGTGGGAAACCGGCGCAGATCCAGCGATCTGCGCCAGCAATTGATCAATAAGGGTGTGCGCCAGCTCGGCAATGGGCTGAACGACGGTGCACAAGGTCGGGTGCATCTGGGTGCCCAGGGCAATGCCATCGAAGCCCATCACCGAAACGCGGCCGGGAACCTCCAGACCGTTGCGCCGCAGTTCGGCAATCAGGCTGATGGCCAGCAGGTCGTTGGAACAGACCAGCGCTGTCGGCGCGTCGGGACCGCGCAACAGAGGCTCGATTGCGGCGAAATCAGCCTGGGTGTGAGCCGGCATTTCAATGACCGGAAGTTGTTGAAGACCCTGCGCGAGCATCGCGTCGCCATAGCCCGCGTAACGCAGGCGCGCACGGTCGGACTGCATGGCCGGGCCCGCGACCATGGCGATGCGCGAGTGCCCGAGTTCGATCAAATAGCGTGTGGCCAGCGCCATGCCTGCCCGGTTATCCACCGACACCGCGCTGTAATCCGGGTTGCTGGTCTGGTGGTAGGCGAGTACGAAGGGCGTGTCTTCATTGATGAGGCTTTGCAGGACCTGGTTGTGCTCGGCGTC
This sequence comes from Pseudomonas viridiflava, assembly GCF_900184295.1. Classification (NCBI taxonomy): domain Bacteria; kingdom Pseudomonadati; phylum Pseudomonadota; class Gammaproteobacteria; order Pseudomonadales; family Pseudomonadaceae; genus Pseudomonas; species Pseudomonas viridiflava. Next base: position 505,342 of record NZ_LT855380.1, on the reverse strand, counting down.
GGTCACCGTCAGCACCAGTCCGTCGACCCGCTGGCGCAACAGCTCTTCCACCACGTCGCTTTCACGCTCGCTGGCGTAATCGGTGGTGACAAGCAGCAGGTTGTACCCGCGACGACGGGCGGCGCTTTCCATTGCCTGAAACTGTTCGGCGAAGACCGGGTTATGAAGGTTGGGAACGACCACGCCGATCAGGTTGGTGGTCTGCAGGCGCAACTGACGGCCCAGCCGGTTCGGACGGAAGCCCAGCTCGCGTGCGGCGACGAATATTTTTTCACGCGTGTCGGAGCGCACCACATCGGGCGTCGCAAAGGCGCGGGCAGCCGTGGCCCGGGAAACCCCGGCCAATCGTGCAACCGCTTTCAGATCCGTCATTGCCGCCCCTTTTTGAGATCGATCTCATTGGCGGCGACTCTAGTGATCCCATATGGCTGAACAGAGAACGGACGATGAACGTTTGGTGACAATCGAATGCTTGCGCAGATAAACAGTCAGGGCTTTGGCGAACCGGGACCGGTCTGCGTTAACATCAGCGGTCCGACGCGGCAACCTGCTGCGCGCAGGAGTAGTCATGGCTCATCCGTTCGCAACACTTACTCCCGACCTCGTCCTCGATGCCGTCGAAAGCATCGGTTTTCTCAGTGATGCGCGCATCCTGGCGCTCAACAGTTATGAAAACCGGGTGTATCAGGTCGGTATCGAAGACGGCCAGCCGCTGATCGCCAAGTTCTACCGCCCGCAACGCTGGACCAATGAGGCGATTCTCGAAGAGCACAGCTTCACGCAGGAGCTGACCGCAGTCGAAGTACCCGTGGTCGCGCCCATGGTGCACAACGGTGAAACCCTGTTCGAACATGCGGGCTTTCGCTTCACCCTGTTCCCACGTCGTGGCGGGCGCGCGCCCGAGCCGGGGAATCTCGATCAGTTGTACCGCCTGGGCCAGTTGCTGGGCCGCATCCATGCCGTCGGTGCAACCAAGCCGTTCGCACATCGCGAAGCGCTGGGCGTGAAGAATTTCGGCAATGACTCGGTCAACTACCTGCTGGAAAACGACTGCATCCCGCGCAGCCTGTTGCCCGCCTACGAGTCCGTGGCGCGCGACCTGCTCAAGCGGGTCGAGGATGTCTACGCGGCAACTCCGCACACCAACATCCGCATGCACGGCGACTGCCACCCCGGCAACATGATGTGCCGCGACGAAGTGTTCCACATCGTCGACCTGGACGACTGTCGCATGGGGCCTGCGGTGCAGGACGTCTGGATGATGCTGGCCGGTGATCGCCAGGAACGTCTCGGACAACTGTCAGAGCTGATGGACGGCTACAACGAATTCCACGATTTCGACCCGCGCGAACTGGCTCTGATCGAGCCGCTACGCGCCCTGCGCCTGATGCACTACAGCGCCTGGCTGGCGCGCCGCTGGGATGACCCGGCCTTCCCGCACAGCTTCCCCTGGTTCGGCACCGAACGTTACTGGGGCGACCACATTCTGGCCCTGCGCGAACAGATGTCGGCGTTGAACGAGGAGCCACTGAAGCTGTTTTGAACACTCAATGATCGTTCTCACGCGCTCAGCGTTATACACAAATCCTCCTGGAGGAATACGATGATGATCGTTCCCACGCTCTGCGTGGGAATGCTTCCCAGGATGCTCCGCGTCCGCTCTCGAATGTGGCGCAGATACGCGCCCAGGCTCCAGCGTTATCTACGTCATGCGCTCGGCTCACTGGAGCCTCAGCCTGTGCCATTTGTGACGCGGAGCGTCACGGGAGGCATGCCCACGCGGAGCGATGGGCACGATCAGTGTCGAGGCGGACGTGTGTATAACCATGAGCACTGTGCGCGGGCACGATGAAACACTTATAAAAACCTGCTTTTAAGGGACGACCCATGCAAGCTGCCAATCCGCGTCGCGGATACATTCTCGGCCTGAGTGCTTACACCATCTGGGGCCTGTTCCCCATCTACTTCAAAGCCATCGCCGCCGTTCCGGCCATCGAGATCATCATTCACCGGGTGCTCTGGTCGGCGCTGTTCGGCTCGATCGTGCTGATGTTCTGGAAACACCCCGGCTGGTGGCGCGAACTGCGAGACAACCCGAAACGCCTCGCGGTGCTGGCACTCAGCGGTTCGTTAATCGCAGCCAACTGGATTGTGTACGTGTGGGCGGTGAACAACGGGCGCATGGTCGAAGCCAGTCTTGGGTATTACATCAATCCGCTGGTCAACGTGCTGCTCGGCATGGTGCTGCTGGGTGAACGGCTCAGGCGTCTGCAATGGCTGGCAGTGGGTTTTGCCGCAGCCGGGGTGGCGCAGCAGGTCTGGCAGGTCGGCAATCTGCCGTGGGTCTCGCTGGTGCTACCGCTGACATTCGGCTTCTACGGGCTGATCCGCAAGAAAGCCCCGGTCGCAGCCCTGCCCGGGCTGGTCGTGGAAACCTGGATGCTGGTGCCGCTGGCACTGATCTGGCTGGCGCTCAATCCTGGCGCGCTGAGTGCGCAGGCCGAGTTCTGGACCACCTCTCAGGCACTCTGGCTGGCAGCCGCAGGCCCGGTCACGCTGATCCCGCTGGTGTGCTTCAACGCTGCTGCCCGACATCTGCCTTACACCACGCTGGGCTTTCTCCAATATCTGGCACCGACACTGGTCCTGTTGCTGGCCGTGCTGCTTTACGACGAGCACATGAACGCCAGCACCATTGTCACCTTCGCCTGCATCTGGGCGGGTCTTGCGATTTACAGCATCGACGCCTGGCTGAGTCTGCGCCGCCGAAGCTGATCAAAAAACATACAGAACCTTGCAAGCCACGTTCTACGTGGCCTGCAAAGGGTTCTCCAACGGTTATCCACAGGCAGGCTCACGCTATTTGTGCACAAGCCGTTGAAACTGTTGAATTTTTGATCAGTTCTCGCAAAGCCGCGCTACACATGGCGTGCAACGCGATTCCCCCAGCTTATCCACAGGCAGGTGCAGGATAAGCGTGGATAAGCCTCAGCGTGGTTTGTCTTCTGAACGCAACACCAACTCCACCATCAGGTCATCCGCCAGTGTTTCCAACCGTGCCTGCAGGTCGTCCAGCGACAGGCTCAACGGCACGCCGAGCAACGCATCGGCATGAAACAGCAGTTCGCTGCTCATGGGCGCAGGCGATACATCGGTGATCAGCCGTTCGACGTTGACGCCCTGCTCCGCCAGCACACGGGTGATGTCACGCACGATACCCGCGCGGTCGTTGCCGACCAGTTCCATGCTGATCGGTCGGGTCTGGCCAGTGGTCTCGACCACGCTTTCGGCGAGCAGCATGCGGATGCCATGGGCCGAAAGCGCATTCAGCGCGGCGATCAGGTCATCGTACTTTTCAGGTTCCACGCCCACTTTCAGAATGCCCGCGAACTGCCCGGCCATGCGGGACATGCGGCTCTCCAGCCAGTTGCCACCCTGCTCGGCGATGCATTGGGCAATACGCTCGACCAGTCCGGGCTTGTCAGGTGCAACCAGCGTTACGACGAGATGATCCACGGTCAATTCCTCTTGTTGTTCACAATGCAAGGGTTGGATGAGTATAGGCACGGTTGCGCAGCGGACCGCGAATGGCAAATCGTGTACCGTTCAACACGACATGTGGAACAATCCAGACGGCTTTTGAGCACAGCACGAAGAAAGCGTGACCGGATAAGACAATCCAGTCGTTCTATCGACATATTCGCCAGCGTTTTCACAAGGCTGCCGCTCATGTAGTATTTCGCAGCGCGCACTACATAAAACCAAAACCAATAACAGAGCGCTCCTTGAGTGAGCTCGACCCTGCTGAGCAGAGTGAGGCAAGTGCAATGACTGAGTACGTTCAAGTCGGTGGCCTGCGGGTCGCCAAAGCCCTGTATGACTTCGTACAGAACGAAGCCATTCCCGGAACCGGCCTCAGTGTCGATGCGTTCTGGGCCGGTGCGGACCCACTGATCCACGACCTCGCTCCGAAAAACCGCGCTCTTCTCGAAAAACGTGACGACTTGCAGGCGAGAATCAATGCCTGGCATCAGTCCCATGCCGGACAGGCCCACGACGCCTCGTCTTACAAGGCATTCCTTCAGGAAATCGGTTATTTGCTGCCAGAAGCGGCGGACTTCCAGATCACGACGCAAAACGTCGATGAAGAAATCGCCACCATGGCTGGCCCGCAACTGGTCGTGCCGGTGATGAACGCACGCTTTGCGCTCAACGCATCCAACGCCCGTTGGGGCTCGCTGTACGACGCGCTCTATGGCACCGATGCCATCAGCGAAGCGGGTGGCGCCGAGAAGGGCAAAGGCTACAACAAGGTGCGTGGCGACAAGGTCATTGCCTTCGCCCGCGCCTTCCTTGATGACGCGGCACCGCTGTCAGCGGGCTCGCACGTTGAATCGACCGCCTACAGAATGATCGACGGCAAGCTGGTGGTCAGCCTCAAGGGCGGCAGCAACACCGGGCTCAGGAACGACTCACAACTGATCGGCTTCCAGGGCGATGCCTCGGCACCGATCGCCGTGCTGCTCGAACACAACGGCCTGCATTTCGAAATCCAGATCGACGCATCCAGCCCCGTCGGACAGACCGATCCTGCAGGCGTGAAAGACATCCTGATGGAAGCCGCGCTGACCACCATCATGGACTGCGAAGACTCCATCGCTGCGGTCGATGCCGACGACAAGGTCGTCGTGTATCGCAACTGGCTGGGCCTGATGAAAGGCGATCTGGCCGAGTCGGTGTCCAAGGGCGGCGAAACCTTCACCCGCACCATGAACCCGGACCGCGTCTACACCACGCCTGCTGGCGGCGAAGTGACGCTGCACGGACGCTCGCTGCTGTTCATCCGCAACGTCGGTCACCTGATGACCATTGATGCGATTCTGGACAAAAACGGTAACGAAGTGCCAGAAGGCATCCTCGACGGTCTGCTGACCAGCCTCGCGGCGATGCACAACCTCAACGGCAACACCACGCGCAGCAACAGCCGTCGCGGCTCGATGTACATCGTCAAACCGAAAATGCACGGCCCGGAAGAAGCCGCCTTTACCAACGAGTTGTTCGGCCGTGTCGAACAAGTACTGGGCCTGCCACGCAACACACTGAAAGTCGGGATCATGGACGAGGAACGCCGTACTACGGTGAACCTCAAGGCCTGCATCCAAGCTGCAAGCGAGCGCGTGGTGTTCATCAACACCGGTTTCCTGGACCGCACGGGCGATGAAATTCACACCTCGATGGAAGCAGGTCCCGTGGTGCGCAAGGCGCAGATGAAGGCTGAAAAATGGATTGCGGCCTACGAGAACTCCAACGTCGATATCGGCCTGAAATGCGGCCTGCAAGGCAAGGCGCAGATCGGCAAGGGCATGTGGGCGATGCCTGACCTGATGGCTGCAATGCTGGAGCAGAAAATCGCTCACCCGCTGGCCGGTGCCAACACCGCTTGGGTGCCTTCGCCGACGGCTGCTGCCTTGCATGCGCTGCACTATCACAAGGTCGATGTGTTCGCCCGTCAGGCCGAACTGGCTCAGCGCGAGCAGGCGTCTGTGGACGACATCCTGACCATCCCGCTCGCGCCTAATACCAACTGGACGCCTGAAGAAATCCAGAACGAACTGGACAACAACGCGCAGGGCATTCTGGGTTACGTGGTGCGCTGGATCGATCAGGGCGTAGGCTGCTCGAAGGTGCCGGATATCAACGACATCGGCCTGATGGAAGACCGCGCAACGCTGCGCATTTCCAGCCAGCACATGGCCAACTGGCTGCGCCATGGCGTGGTCACTGAAGCGCAGGTGCTGGAAAGCCTGAAACGCATGGCTCCGGTGGTGGATAGGCAGAACGCAGGCGATGCGCTGTATCGTCCACTGGCTCCGGACTTCGACAGCAACATTGCCTTCCAGGCAGCGGTTGAACTGGTGATCGAAGGCACTCGCCAGCCGAACGGCTACACCGAGCCGGTGCTGCATCGTCGTCGTCGCGAGTTCAAGGCTAAAAACGCTCAGTAACGCCGCAGGCAAAGCGCGCTCCAGGGCTCAGGCCCTGGCGGCGCACGCGCCAACCGTAATTTACTGAAATGTACGCACGTCTGTTTCTGCCCGAAGGGCGTAGGAGCTCTCGGAGGTTACGACGGCAGCGATGGGCTGCGCAGCGGCCCTAAGGTTGCATCTGACATACCGCGTGTGCAGGTTTTGCTGCCGGTTCCCGGCAGATCGCGGGCAAGCGCGCTCCTACGGTCGGTGTTTGCTGCGAGACAGCGCGGTATCAGAGCCATTGAGGCAGCCGTTACATCCCCAGTTCCCGCCTGATCAGCTTCACCAGTTGCTTGGTGTTGAGCGGCTTGAGCAGAAAATCAACGACGTTCAGGTGCATCGCATCGATGGCGTCGCGCACATTGGCGTCGCCTGAAACGATGATGATGGGCAATTCGGCGCGATCGGATTCTCGCACCTGACGTATCAGGTCCAGACCATCCGACGGCGCCATGCGCAGGTCAGTGATCAAGAGACCGATGGACTCACGCGTCCTGATCAGCTCAAGCGCCCCATCGACATCCGACGCTGTCATGCAGCTGATGTCGTTGAGGCTGAGAATTTCGGCCAGCAGCTCGCGCGCGTCGTTGTCGTCATCGACGATCAGCACGCGTTGTGGCGCATCGCGGTCAGGCTCCAGCATGACCTCAGTGAGGGCTCTGCGCTCTTCGTCGCTCAATATGTCGTGGTCAATCATCGCAATCTCATCATTCCCTGAACCTATCCGACAGCAGATAAAGTAGACCTGCACTGTATTTCGTCGGCTTCCCGGCCAATGATCGTTCGCGCTCCAGTGCGTTCGTTCACCACTCTCTGGCAACAGCGTGACCTATAACGTTCAGCAAAGGCGTAAGACTTACGTCCAATGGGCACTGTGCTGCAAGCGGCCGACCATGAGCGTCAATAACAAGAACGCGGAACAGCTCATGAGTAAAGCAGACGCTTTCACCCAGGCAGGCAAGACAGCGGTGCTGCAGAACATTCACGGCACCATGCAGTTCCTGCAACGATTCCCGCCTTTCAACCAGATGGAAAACGCCCATCTGGCCTACCTCGTAGAGCAATGTCAGCTCAGGTTTTACGCTGCCGATGAGAGCATCATCAAGCCTGGCGATGGGCCAGTAGAGCACTTTTATATCGTCAAACAGGGCCGAGTGGTAGGCGAACGTCCGCATTCTGCCAAAGGCGGTACTGAAACCACCTTTGAAATCACCACCGGCGAATGTTTTCCACTGGCGGCATTGCTGGGCGAACGGGCCACGCGCACCGAGCATCTGGCCGCCGAAGACACGTTTTGCCTGCAACTGAACAAGCAGGCGTTCATCAAGTTGTTCGCACTGTCCACGACCTTTCGCGACTTCGCCTTGCGCGGCGTCAGCAGTTTGCTGGATCAGGTCAATCAGCAGGTTCAGCAACGTGCCGCTGAAACCCTGGGGACGCAGTACTCCCTGAACACTCGCCTTGGCGAATTGGCCATGCGGCACCCGGTCATGTGTGGCCCCGACATGCCGATGCGTGAAGCCGTCAAGCTGATGCATGAACAGCAAGTAGGCAGCATCGTGATCGTCGATGAACGTCAGGCGCCGCTGGGCATTTTCACCCTGCGTGATCTGCGCGAAGCAGTCGCCGATGTCTCTACCGACTTCGGTGCAGAAATCCGCCACAGCATGAGCCAGTCACCCTTTCACCTGAGCCCCGACGCAAGTGCATTCGATGCAGCCATCGCGATGACCGGGCGGCACATTGCCCATGTGTGTCTGGTCAAGGATGGACGCCTGTGCGGCGTTGTTTCCGAGCGGGATCTGTTCTCCCTGCAACGGGTCGACCTGGTGCATCTGGCGCGCACCATTCGCAATGCGCCACGCATCGAAGCGCTGACCGGACTGCGCGGCGATATCGTTCAGCTGGTCGATCGCATGCTGGCCCACGGTGCTTCTTCGACTCAGATCACGCAGATCATCACACTGCTCAACGACCACACCGTCTGCCGGGTCATCGAACTGACGCTCGAAGAAAAGGGTGATCCCGGCGTGCCGTTCAGTTGGCTGTGCTTCGGCAGCGAAGGCCGACGCGAGCAGACGCTGCATACCGATCAGGACAACGGCATTCTGTTCGAGGCCGCCGACGCCGCAGAAGCTGCTCGCATTCGCGCCCTGCTGCTGCCGATTGCCGAGCGGATCAACCAGAGTCTGGCGCAGTGCGGCTTCACGCTGTGCAAAGGCAACATCATGGCCAGCAACCCTGAATTGTGTCTGTCGCGCGCCGAATGGGCCCGACGGTTCGCGTCGTTCATTCGGGAAGCCACACCCGAGAATCTGCTGGCCTCGAGCATCTACTTCGACCTGCGTGTGGTCTGGGGCGATGAAAGCGGCTGCGAGCAACTGCGTCGCGGCATTCTCGAGCAGGTCGCGGACAACAAACTGTTCCAGCGCATGATGGCTGAAAACGCACTGCGCCAACGTCCGCCCGTGGGCCGTTTCAAGGACTTCGTGCTGGCCCGCAAGGGCAGCGAAAAAGACACGCTGGACCTGAAAACCGAAGGCCTGACGCCGTTCGTGGATGGCGCGCGACTCTTGGCGCTGGCCAACGGCATCGGGGCCAACAATACCCTGGAGCGCCTGCGGCAACTGGTCGAGCGTGAGGCCATCGACCCGCTGGACGGTGCGGCCTATGAAGAGGCATATCACTTCATCCAGCAGACGCGCATGCAGCAGCACCAATTGCAGAGCCGCCAGAACCTGGCGTACTCCAACCGCATCGATCCGGACACCCTGAACCATCTGGACCGGCGCATCCTGCGTGAATCGTTTCGTCAGGCGCAGCGTCTGCAAACCAGCCTGACAATGCGCTATCAACTGTGAATATCGACGTCCTATGAATCTGTTCGACTGGCTGAAGCCTCGCCCCAGAACCGCACCGCTGGACAACCAACAGGTGCAGCGGCTCAACGCACTGCCAAGCTGCGCGAAGCTGAGCGACCAGCCATTGCGCCAGCAGCGCTGGGTGGTGCTGGATCTGGAAACCAGCGGCCTTAACATGAACCGCGACCAGGTGCTGTCCATCGGCGCGGTGGTGATCGAGGACGGCGCCATCGATCTGGGCCAACAATTCGAGCGCACGCTGTTGCGCATCGATCACAAAGTCAGCCCGGCGGTGTTGATTCACGGCCTGGCACCCAGTGCGATTGCAGCGGGCAGTGAGCCGGTCGAGGCGCTGCTGGATTTCATGGAGTTTCTGGGCGACAGCCCGGTGCTGGGGTTTCATGCGCCGTTCGACCAGCACATGCTGTCGCGTGCCTTGAAAGACAGCCTGAATTACCGCCTGCAGCATCCTTTTTTCGACGTCGCGGAAATCGCGCCGATGCTCTGCGAGCAGGCCAATCTGCGCCACGCCGGACTGGACGACTGGACCCGCTTCTTCGGCCTGCACGCCGAAGAGCGCCACAACGCCAGCGCCGATGCACTGGTCACCGCCGAGCTGGCCCTGATCCTCTTCAGCCACGCCCGCCGTCAACAGATCGACAGCCCGGTTCGTCTGGAGGAATGCCTGGGCCAGTGGCGCAGGCGCAAGCAGTCGCATTCGTTTTGATCATGTGGTCGGCACCATTGGGACGCAGAGCGTCCCGGGCTGCATTCCCAAGCAGAGCGTAGGAACGATCATCAGCGGATGCGGAACGTCCTGGACGGCGTTACCTGGCAGGAGCGTAGTAACGCTCAGGCAGCCGAATGTCTCTCCTCAGGCGACAGACGCCAATTGCCACTACCCACGCGCCCTGTCACAATCGCGAATGATTCTCTTTAGTTAGATTCTTCTCATCGAGGCCGTTCGTGTCGTCAGTCCCAAGCCCTCATAGCGAGATCGTTGGAGCGTTGTATCGCGATCACCGCAGCTGGCTGCTGGGTTGGCTTCGGCGCAACGTTGCCTGCCCGCAACGTGCGCAGGATCTGAGCCAGGACACCTTCGTACGCTTGCTGGGGCGTGATGAACTGGAGGCACCCAGAGAGCCGCGGGCGTTTCTGGCGACGGTTGCGAAAGGCCTGATGTTCGATCATTTCCGCCGTGCTGCGCTGGAACAGGCGTATCTCTGCGAACTGATGCAAGTCCCGGAAGCCGAACAACCCTCTCCCGAAGAGCAGTTGCTGATTCTGGAAGACCTGAAAACGATCGATCGCCTGCTGGCCACCTTGTCGAGCAAGGCGCGTGCGGCCTTTTTGTATAGCCGTCTGGATGGCATGAGTCATGGCGAAATTGCCGAAAGGCTGGGCGTCTCGGTGTCGCGGGTCAGGCAGTATCTGGCCCAGGCCATACGTCAGTGCTATGCAGCGCTGTATGGCACGCCGACATGAACGCCAGTCCGGTATCGGCGCGCGTGCTGGATGCAGCCATCGAGTGGCAACTGAATCTGGATTCGACCAGCGGCAACGATGCCGAGCGGGCCGAGTTCGCCCGCTGGCTGGCGGCCGATGAAGAACACGCCCGTGCCTGGAGCCAGTTGGGCATGCTCAACCAGCGTTTTTCCGTGCCGTCAGGTCCGGCGCGCAAGGCCTTGCAACAATCGCCCGGCACCCTGCGGCGCAGTCTGCGCAAGCTCGGTGGCGGTCTGGCCGGGGTGTTCCTGGCCTGCGGTCTGGCGCTGTTCACCGCTGACCGTTACCTCGCGCTGGACTACTGGCTCGCCGATCAGCGCACCGCGACCGGCGAACAGCGCGATGTGCGTCTGGCCGACAACACCGTCATTCGCCTCAACACCCACAGCGCAATCGATGTGCGCTTCGATGCGAATCAGCGTCGAGTGATCCTGCAGGACGGCGAGATACTGGTGCAGACCGGCGATCATGACGATCCCCGGCCCTTCATCGTGGAAACCCCGGACGGCAATATGCGGGCGCTCGGCACGCGTTTTCTGGTCAGGCGCGACGCCGACGGCACGCTGCTCAGCGTGCTGCAATCGGCGGTCGCCGCCAACGCGCGTGATCTTCCTCAGGAGCAGATCCTGCGTGAAGGCCAGCAGATCCGCTTGACCCGTGACGGCCTGGGTCCGCTGCTGGCCCTGCCAATGGGGGCGGACGCGTGGACCCGCGGCATGCTGGTGGTGGACAACGCTCGCCTGCAGGACATGCTGGCGGAGTTGGGTCGTTATCGAGCCGGGCATCTGGGCGTCGACCCGCAGGTGGCCGACCTGCGCATCACCGGAAGTTTTCCGCTGACCGATACCGACCTGGCGCTCAAGGCGTTGCTGCCTGCGTTGCCGGTTCGGATCGAAGAACATACGCCCTGGTGGGTCACGGTCCTGCCAAGGAATGACACCGCTGCGGCAAAACTCTGAAACACAGCGGCGGGCCTCGACCTTGCTCTGTGCTGACACTTTTCAGGTTTCATGCGGCTCAGCCTTAACGAGCCCTGCCCTTTCGCCTGTGGATACCCCATGAAAAGCCAAACCGTGCGTCGCTGGTCTGTCGTCCATACCTGGAGCAGCCTGATCTGCACACTGTTCCTGTTGATGCTGGCCATTACCGGTCTGCCGCTGATCTTTCACCACGAGATCGATCACTTGCTGGGCGATGCGCCGCAGTACAGGGAGATGCCTGCGGACACGCCTCACTTGAATCTGGAGCAGCTGGCGAAGGCTGCTGAAGCGCATCGTCCCGGTGAGGTGATGCAGTATTTCGGCTGGGATGACGAAGACCCCAATGGCGTGATGGCCATCACGGCGGCAACGGCCGGAACCGAGCCCAACTCGTCCCACACCTTCGCGCTGGATGCCCGTACTGGCGAAGCGCTGGAAATGCCGTCGGCCAACGGCGGCTTCATGATGGTCATGCTGCGCCTGCACGTGGACATGTACGCCGAACTGCCGGGCAAGCTGCTGCTGGCCTTCATGGGATTGCTGTTCGTGGTGGCGATTGTCTCCGGGACGGTGCTGTATTCACCGTTCATGCGCAAGCTGGAGTTCGGCACGGTCCGGGCGAGCAAGTCCACCCGGACCCGCTGGCTCGACCTGCATAACCTGATCGGCGTCGTGACCCTCACCTGGGCGCTGGTGGTGGGCGTCACGGGCGTGATCAGTGCCTGTGCCGACCTGTTGATTGCTTCGTGGCGCAATGACGCGCTGGCAACCATGATCGCGCCCTATCGCGACGCACCACCGCTGACGCAACGCGCCCCGGCCACACGCCTGCTGGAAATCGCCGAATCCGCCGCGCCCGGCATGCAGGCCGACTTCATCGCCTTCCCCGGCACGCGCTTCTCCAGCGAGCATCACTACGCGGTCTTTCTCAAGGGCAACACACACCTGACCGCGCACCTGGCGACGCCGGTATTGATCGATGCCCAGACCCTGCAAGTCACCGCCGTGGTCGAACGGCCGTGGTATATGGACGCACTGGGCATGTCGCAACCGCTGCACTTCGGTGACTACGGCGGCATGCCGATGAAGATTCTTTGGGCGGCACTGGATGTGCTGACCATCATTGTGCTCGGCAGCGGCGTTTACCTGTGGTGGGTCAGACGCCGCGCCGCCCGAACAGTGAGCGCGACCCAGGCGCAGGTGACGCAATGAGTGGCAAGCCGTCCCGGTTCTGGAAAACCTTCGCCAAACCCGCATGGATCGCAATGCTGACAGGCGCAGGTCTGTTTGCGGCGCTGCTGGGCGATGGCTGGTGGGACACGCTGGCGTGGGCAGGCATGGGGATAGCTGCGGGGTTGAGTATCCGAGGATTGCTGGTGCGACATTGAGAGAGCGGACGCGGACTTGAAATCGAGCTCGTTCAAAGCCAATCCACTCAACCCGATTGCAGTCCCACCACTCGCTGACTAGTCTATGGACCTGTCTCAGTCGAGGAACACCCATGTCTGCCCCCCAGATGACGTTGTATTTCAACGCGGCCTCTCCCTTCGCCCGCAAGGTGGTGGTGATGCTTCATGAAACCGGTCAGGTTGACCGCGTGCACTTGCATCCCACGGTGCTGACACCCGTCAATCCGTCTGACGAGCTCAACGGCGACAACCCGGCAGGCAAGCTTCCGGCGCTGCGCCTGGCCGATGGCAATGTGATCCACGACAGCCGGGTCATCCTCGATTATCTGGACCATCAACATGTCGGCAATCCGCTGATCCCGCGCGACGGCTCGGCACGCTGGAGACGACTGACCATCGCCTCGCTGGCCGATGCCATACTCGATGCCGCCGTCCTGATCCGCTATGAAACCGCCCTGCGCCCTGCCGAGAAGCACTGGGATCTGTGGCTGGAGAATCAGCAGGCAAAGATCGAACGCACGCTCACCTATCTTGAGCAGGACGCCATCACCGAACTCAGCCCGTCATTCGATGTGGCGTCCATCAGCGTCGCGGCCGCTCTGGGGTATCTGGACTTCCGCCAGCCTGACCTGCGCTGGCGCGGTGCCTATCCTCGTCTGGCCAACTGGTACCTGGAAGTCAGCCAGCGACCTTCGATGCTGGCGACTCAGCCACCGGTCTGAGGCTGCGTGATCGATTGCCGGGGCATGCACGGGATCGTGGCGGCTCCGGTAACTGACCGATGATCATGCAGATCAGACAACGCGCCCTGGCCTGATCCTCGCGCAAACCGAGCCACTTACTCATGACGGGCCTCCAGAGCCGCATCGAGCGGCTGGGTCGGACGACTGATCGCAATGCCGTACCAGTCCAGCTTGCGGGTCAGGACCATGAACACACTCAACAGGCCGAACAGCAGCAAGGCGCCCATCAGCAAGGCGTAATCTTCGGCGCTGAGCAGTCCGTACAGCAACCCGTACAACGCGCTCAGACCCGCCGCAAAACCCGCCCCGTGAAGCACGCTGCGCAGCACGTGACTGACATAGAAACCGATCAGACACACACAGGCGCTCGCCGACAGCACGTAGGCCATGGCAAAACCCAGATGCTCGGACAGCGACAGCAGCATCAGGTAGAACAACGCCAGCGCCGCGCCCACCAGTGCGTATTGAACCGGGTGCACGGCCATGCTTTTCAGCACTTCGAACAGAAAGAACCCGGCAAACGTCAGTGCGATGAACAACAGCGCGTATTTGATCGCCCGATCACTCTTGAGGTACTGATCCACCGGATCGACAAAGCTCACACCGAAACTTCGGCTCTTGAAGTCTTCGCAGGTCTGCGCTGTCAGGCAGCGGCTGAGTGCGTCTTCCAGATTGGTGGAAAAGAACGAGGCCTGCCATGCAGCACTGAAGCCCTTATCGGTGATCTCGCGCTGGGTCGGCAGGTAATTGCCGATGAAACTCGGATGCGGCCAGTCGGCACTCAACTGCACGCGACTGGACTTGCCCACTGGCGCTACCTCGAACTGACCGGTGCCCTGCAGGCGCAGATCGAATGCGAAATCCAGCGTGACCTGCTCGCGACCTTCCAGCATCGGCAGGTTGGCGCTCACCCCTTCGCCCAGCCACTCGACCCGCGATCCCGGCAGCAGGTCCAGCGTCTGTCCATTCATCTGCAGTTTCGGCGAGCTTTCGATACCGCGAATATCGCTGATGCCCAACGCCAGGTAAGGCTTCTCGAAGGTGTAGTCGGCAAATTCATCCGTCACACCCAACTGCTCGGGCAATACGAACTGGCCGCTGATGTGGTTATCGGCATGATAAAGACGCGCCTCGTAGATACCTCGCGAACGCAGTTCGGTCTGCACCTTGCCATCCAGCTCGAAACGCTCCGGCAGAAAGTACAGGTAGCCGCGCTGGGAAGCGGTTTCAAGGTAACGCTCTTCGGTTTGCGCGTTGGTCTTCCAGAGACGGATGTTCTTGCGATACGGCACGACCAGCAGCGGGCCGGTCAGGCGCTGACTGAAGCTTGAGCTGCGCGCGATATCGTCCAGCACCCCATCGCGCTGCAACTGCCGATCCGTGATCAGGCTGCCGATCATCAACAATGGAATCAGCAGCAGAATGATCAGAAACGCGATGGTGCCCAGTTTTACAGCCAGATTTCGGTTCATGGGGCTCTCCCTGTTTTTCGATGGAGAGAGTCTGGAATGGGCATGTGGAGGCAGGATGGGCGTTGTGTGGAGATTGTGTGGTGACGCTTCAACCTGTCTGAGCTGGTCTCGCAGCAAACACCGGACTGTGGGAGGCCCCACCACGTCTTCGACGTAGCGCTGTCGCGCAGCAAACTCAGTGGGAGCGGACTTGTCCGCGAAAAGGCCAGTACATCCGACGAATATTCATCGCCTGAAATACAGTATTCGCGGACAAGTCCGCTCCCACAAAATCGAGTTCCTTCAGTGGGTTACAGGTTGTTTGATAAGAGGCGGCTTGCCGGCGATCTGCCCGAAACCGGCAGCAGCACTGACACACGCGGTGTGTCAGATACAACCTGGGGCCGCTGCGCAGCCCATCGCTGCCGTCGTAACCTCCGAGAGCTCCCACGCCCTCCGGGCAGACTTACGTGCATTTCAATAAATTACAGAGTGTTTGATAAGAGGCGCAGGTTTATTAGTGGGTTTTACTAAATGCCACACGGCAGCAACAGCCTCACCTCGACCCCGCCCTCGACATTCCCGATGTGCATTTCCCCTGCATGCAACTGCACCACTTCTTCCACGAAATTCAGGCCGAGCCCGGTGCTTTTTCGGCCGCTGTCCGGGCGCGGCAGGGAGTAGAAGCGCTCACTCAGGCGTGGCAAGGCGTAGTCGGGAATCGGGGCGGCGTCGTTGTAGAGCGTGAAGCGGATCCGCTCACCCTCAGGCTTGGCCGTCAGACTCAGCCTGCCATCGACGGGAGTGAAGTC
Source organism: Pseudomonas viridiflava (assembly GCF_900184295.1). Classification (NCBI taxonomy): domain Bacteria; kingdom Pseudomonadati; phylum Pseudomonadota; class Gammaproteobacteria; order Pseudomonadales; family Pseudomonadaceae; genus Pseudomonas; species Pseudomonas viridiflava. The sequence goes on along the minus strand of NZ_LT855380.1, from coordinate 489,551 downwards.
CAGTGCGTTATCGATCAGGTTCGCGAGCGCCTGACTCAGCAGAAATCGCTCGCCCAGCAGTTGCAGACCGGGATCAATATGGATGTCGATGCGTAATGCCTGCCGCTCGATGCGGGTACTTCTGGCGGCCAGCAGTTCATCGATCAGCTCCGCCAGCGCAACGGGAACCCGTTCTTCCAGGCCCTGGCGTTGCTCGACCATCGCCAGGTTAAGCAAACGCTCGATAAGCTGCTGCAATCGCGCACTTTCGCCTTCAATGTTGCTGACAAAACGTTGTCGCTGTTCGTGGGGCATCTCATCCTGCAACAGCTCGGCAGCGCCGCGAATCGCTGCCAGCGGGCTTTTCAGTTCGTGGGTCAGCGTATGCACGTAACGCTCAACGTAGGCTTTGCCTTCCAGTTGCGTGCGCATGTGCTCGACCGCCGCAGACAGTTGCTCAAGCTCGCCTCCACGGTAATGCGGAAGCTTGACGCGGCGTCCTTCGCTGACCGCCTGGGCGTAGCCGGTCAGACGTCGCAAGGCCGAACCCAGCCACCACGAGAACAACCCGCCCAGCAACAGGCCCAATACCATCAGGCCACCGCCATACCAGAGCAATCGGCGCTCGGCACGATCGACATAGGGTTGCAACGAGCTGTTGGGTTTGGCGACGGTGACCACGCCAATGATCCTGCCGTTGTCACGAATCGGCGCACCGACGTGCATGACCGACGAATTCGGATCGTCAGGGTCGCTGCGGGTCGAACGCGCGCCGTACTCGCCGCGCAGGGTCAGATAGACGTCGTTCCAGCGTGAATAGTCCTGACCCACCGCCTGCCCGCTGGAATCAAGCAGGACGATACCGTTGGCGTCGGTCACGTAGATGCGGTTGTTGACCTGATTCTTGGGCAAGCCCCAGATGGTCGCGCCGGGCTTTCGCAGACCGTATGCCTGTAGCGCGTCCGGCAGGCGGCTTTGATCAAGGGTGCCGTCCCTTACATCGTCATGGAGAATTTCGGCCAGCAGATTCGCCGTGTCGACCAGGGTTTCTTCGGTGGACTGACGCACGCCGGGGCGCACCTCCTTCATCACCGTGCTGAGCACGAAGTAACCCGTCAACGCGATGAACACCGCATAGACCAGAAAGATCCGGATGCTCAACGGCATCAGCTGTTGCCCGGGCTGAAACTGTAACCCAGTCCGCGATGGGTCTGGATAGGCTCGGCATCGGCCGCCACGACACGCAGCTTGGCACGCACGCTCTTGATGTGGCTGTCGATGCTGCGCTCATAACCGGCATCTGCCGCTACGCCCATCGCATCTAGCAATTGCTCGCGACTGAACACCCGCTCGGGCTGAGCCAGCAGGCATTGCAGCAGCCGGAATTCATGACGGGTCAGGCTCAAGGGTTGGGCACGGTAGCTGATCTGAAAACGCTCAAGATCGACCGTGAACGGCTGGTTTTCCGAGACAGGTACAGTACGCGGATGCATACGCTTGAGAATCGCCCGGACTCGCGCCGCCACTTCTCGCGGGCTGAACGGTTTGACGACGTAGTCATCAGCCCCGATTTCAAGCCCCACAACCCGGTCGATTTCGCCATCACGTGCACTCAGGAACATCACAGGCACTTCGCTGAAGCGCCGCAGTTGCTTGCACGTCTCGAAACCGGTGATGTCCGGCAAGCCGATGTCCAGAATGATCAGGTCGGCAGGCGATGCGCGCTGGTGGTTGACGGCATCCTGCCCCAGGCTGAGCCATGATGTAGTAAAGCCCTCGCTTTGCAGCGCATAGATCAGCGTATCGGCAATCGCGGCTTCGTCTTCGACAATCAGTATGTGAGGCATGGCATCCGAGCGCTGGGAGAGAGGGCGAAACGTTGCGCGATTTCAGCCCTCTGCGTCAATCAGCAATCGGGTTTGTCAGCGGTATAACGGCGTGCCGGATTGACGGCTGCGTCAAACTCGCGGAGTGCCTTGGCACCGATCAGCAGCGGATAGTTGAAGTGGCTGCGATCCACCAGATTGACCTCGACGGTACGCTTCTTGTTGCCCAGGCACAGTTCCATATCCACGACCGGACGCTTGGTCGGATCGATCACTTCATCGTCTTCGTCATCGCCTTCGGAGCGGCCCTTGATCTTGCTGATCCGCGAAACCTTGTGTTCGTAAACCTTGCTGTCGGCGTCCTTGGTGGCCAGACGGAAACGAACCCAGTCATCGCCATCGCGCTTGAACAGCTCAATGTCCCTGGCCGACAGCGAAGCGGTCAGCGCACCGGTGTCCATCTTGGCCTTGAAGGTCTGGCCGACATCCACCACCTTGATGTTCTCGTAACGACCATACAGCGTCGGTTCGGCTGCCATGACAGGCAGAGCGAGCAGGGACAACAGCGCCAGAATCGGTTTCACGTTCAGGATTCCTCTCAATGGACAACGCCTGATTGGCGCCCGGTTTTAGACAGCGAACCCGCCGTTGGTTCGGCAGTTCGGCGTTTGGTGAGCATAATCACTCGCACATGAAACATTTGTAAGTACCTGTGTAATTGGCGCGAAACGCGATGATCTTTATCATTGGCGCCCCAGAACGCTCAAGAGTCTCTTATGCGCCGTGTGCTTACCGGCTGTTCAGTCGCCACGCTCCTGCTGATCAATACGCTCGTCTTGATTGGCCCACTGTTGGTTTTTGCCCTGCTCAAACTACTGTTCAGAGGTCGAATGCGTGACCGCTGCTCCCATGCCGTGATGTGGATTGCCGAAACCTGGGCCGAGATCGACAAACTCATCTTCGCAGCATGCGTCCCGACACAGTGGGATATCCGTGGCGACGAAGGCCTGCGCGCTGACACTTCGTATCTGGTGATCAGCAACCATCAGTCCTGGGTCGATATCCCCGCGCTGATTCAGGCACTCAATAGACGTACGCCGTTCTTCAAGTTCTTCCTGAAAAAGGAACTGATCTGGGTGCCGTTGCTGGGTCTGGCCTGGTGGGGGCTGGATTACCCGTTCATGAAGCGCTACACCAAGGCGTTTCTGGCAAAGAACCCTGAACTCAAGGGCAAGGATCTGGAGATCACCAAGGCTGCCTGTGAACTGTTCAAGCGCCAGCCCGTGACCATCGTCAATTATCTGGAAGGCACACGTTTCACCCCTGCCAAGCATGCGGCACAGACCTCGCCCTACACCAGCCTGCTCAAGCCCAAGGCAGGCGGCGTTGCCTTCGTGCTCGCTGCGATGGGCGAACAGCTGGACGCGATTCTGGACGTGACGGTCGTGTATCCCGGCTACGGCATCCCAGGCTTCTGGGACATGCTTTGTGGGCGCGTGCCGAAAGTGATCGTCGATATCAGGACGCGCCCCATGGATCCGGCGTTATGGCAGGGCGACTATGAGAACGATCCTGTGTTTCGCGAGAAAATCCAGGGTTGGGTCAACCAATTGTGGATCGAGAAGGATGCACGGATTGCGGCGTTGAGGCTGGAGGCCGCACAGCACTGACTGGCAGTTTCGACAGGTAGACGGCTCGCCGCGGCTGAACGAAGCTGAGTCAACATGGAAAAAGGATTTTCTCATGCTGCCGACTCGCACCACGGCGTCAGGCCTTTACGCCTATGACGCAACGGATCGCCTTGCTGCTTGCATGCCCGTTGATCAGGAGAGCGTCAGGCAGTTTTATCAGGATGACGTTCTGGTCAGCGAGCTGAGGGGCCTGGTGGGACTTACCTTCCTTCGGTCCGAACATCGACTGCTGGCCGCGTCAGAGAAGGATATGCACGAGCATCGCGTTCATCTGCTGGGCACGGATCAGTCGAACTCGGTGCTTCACAGTGTCAGCCTTCGGCAGCGCGAGGCCTTCGCCTATTCTCCCTACGGAACCTCTACACCAAAGAACCCGCCTTACCTGCCGGGTTACACAGGCCAGGCACCCGACCCGATCACAGGTCATTATCAACTGGGTAATGGTGCACGTGCCTTCAATCCGATACTGATGCGCTTCAACAGCCCCGATACCCTAAGCCCTTTCGGTGATGGCGGTCTCAGCGCCTATGGTTACTGCTGGGGCGACCCCATCGGCCATACCGACCCTACAGGGCACTTTCCCATCGAGGGCGCATTGGGCATGCTCAGTGTGCGAGTGAAAAACCTCGGTCACGCAGTCACAACAACGGCCGGCATGACTTCCGAGGACGGCTTCATTCGGACCGTGAGCAAAGCCTTGCGCAGAAATACGATTGCACCCGAGCCCATGTCGCAAACCAGAAAATACATCGACGATGCTGTCCGAAACCTCGATGCGGAATCGCCCTTCATCAAGAAGCTCGCATCAGTCAACCTCAACCTTGCCAGTCACGGCGATACCAACCTGACGTTGAAACAGGCGTTCGACTACGTTGCATTGGCAAAAATGGTGGACACCGGGAAAAAGAGCAATGCAGGCGCACATCTCAGCGCAGCAGGCACGTGGGGGGAAAAGTTGCTCAAAGAGGGCTTTACGCCGACCTCGCTGGTGGGCGTGGCATTTAACCTGGCAGGGTCGCTGACGTCTGGCGTGACAGACCATGCCATGGTTAAAAAGGGAACAACCCTGCGCAGGGGATCATAGGGGCGAGAGACCCGGTCAGCTACCCGCACCCCACACGCTACTCAGACTTTGCAACGCGGAGCCGCCCGCACCTTGTTGACCCAGGTATTGCAGGATCACCGGGACAAACTGGCTGACCATGCTGCTGTCCATGCCCAGTGCCTTGAAGGCATTGTTCACGTCGCCCATGCTCTGCACGTTGCCCAAGGCACTGTTGAGCATCGAATTGTCGCCTGCCTTGCTTCCGCCCAGCAGCTTGCCAAGGCCGTTTGCGCCGCCCAGGCTGTCGAGCGCCGAAGTACCGGACAGTTGCTCCAGACCGGGAACCGATTTAGCCAGTTGCGAGTAATCATTGCCGGCCAGTTTGTTCTTGGCCAACCCCAGCAATGCACCTGTACCGCCAACCGCCTGTTCCGGGGTCACGTTGAGCTGAGAACCCAGCGCGTTGAGCAGACCAGCGGCTTCGGGCGCAGCGGTCGCTTTCTGATTACCGCCTGTTGCATTGGAAACCGCATTCGCTGCGTCATTCAGGTTGAAGGCAAACACCGGGCTTGCTGCCAGGCCCATCAACGTTGCCAGTGCCATCATGCGTGCAGTTTTCATTCGGTCAACCTCATCAAAAACCTGAACCGCCCGATAGTGGGCGGTAAAACAGACGATTTGACTGGAGGAGCGGTAGCTTGTTCCCGGTGGGGTGCAGAGGATAAGTGTTATTTCCTACCCTGACGTCGGAGCAGCAGAGGCGCCCGATGCTCCGCCTGGCAGTTCTGATAGCTAGGCAGCTCACTCAACCGGACACAGACTCAGCCATGAATGTCTGGCGTCGAGAAGGTGAATCCCATGACTCCCGTTGCGAGTGAGACACGCTGCCGTTATCACTACGACGCTCTTGATCGTCTGGCAGGCAGCGAAGTCGATAGCCAGGCCAGCGTACAGCGCTTCTATCAGAAAAATCGCCTTGCAACGCAGGTTCAGGCGCAGACCCGACACAGGCTGTTGCAAGCGGGTATGCATTGGTTGGCGTTTCAACGAAAGCATGAAGAAGGGTCAGAATTTGAGTTACTCGCGACGGACCAACAGGACTCGGTCATTGCAATACCGCAATCGGTCTTTTGCTATACGCCTTATGGTGGTCGTTACCCAAAGTGCAATCCCATGGACCTGCCAGGCTTCACGGGTCAACAGGCAGACCGGGTGACCGGACATTACCTGATGGGCAACGGGTACCGGGCATTCAATCCAGTGTTGATGAGATTCAACAGCCCGGACAGTTTGAGTCCGTTTGGTGAGGGTGGTCTGAATGCGTATGCATACTGCGTTGGAGATCCGATCAACCGGGTCGATCCCAGCGGCCATGGGTCCTTATTTTTTAGACTCCTGCGACGAATGGGGCTCAGATATAAACGTCCTCAGCTTCAGGAATTCCCATCAACAATGAAGGGTTTGAAACTGAGTAATCACGTCAATCTGGGAAAAAGCCTCAATGTCTACGATAACGTGACGAAAAAAGGACAGCGGGAACTGTTGGTTCACGCCCACGGCATTCCGCTGGAATCAGAAGGACATCCACAATTGAGCATGGGTAAAGGAAAAGTTTCCCCAGATCTTCTTAATCATAAAATCAAGGAAAACAAAAGAAGTCTGGATGGGTATGAGACCATTCACCTTGTCGTCTGTCACTCTGCCAACGGCGGTGCAAATTCATTTGCGGCACAACTATCCGAACTCACCAGACTGCCGGTGAAAGGCTACAAAGGGAAAGTCATCTACGACAGTGTCTATGATATTGACAACGCACTCTCTGACGGCAATACACTCAGAGACATCGTTAAAAGAAACACCTTCCGCCAAGGGAGTGGCCTTTATAGAGATTTCGCCTATGAACCCGTCTGGCATTCCTACCTGTAAGGAAACCTTCACAGCGCTGAATGGGCCATTATTACTGCGCAAGGAAAAGGTGTTGTCTATCCACAAGGCCTTGCCGATAGATTAGTAAAAAAGGCAAGACGTTGAGCAGCCCTGACAACATTCATCGGTTTTTTTGTTACATGGGCGCGTGCGCAAAACCCATACGCGATAACTCGAAGTGCACCCTCTGAGGTGGGCGGCATCAGCCGCCCACCCGTCACGATCACGCCGCACTGAACAACTTATGCGGATCGATCACAAACTTCTTCGGCACACCCGCATCGAACTCGCCATAGCCACGCGGCGCGTCATCGAGACTGATGACTTCGACGCCCACCACGTCAGCGATCTTGATGCGGTCCCACATGATGGCTTGCATGAGTTGACGGTTGTACTTCATGACAGGCGTCTGGCCCGTGTGGAAGCTGTGGGATTTGGCCCAGCCCAGGCCGAAGCGGATGCTCAGGCTGCCCATTTTCGCGGCCGCGTCCACGGCGCCTGGATCTTCTGTGACGTACAGACCTGGAATACCGATCTTGCCTGCAACGCGCACCACGCCCATCAGCGAGTTGAGCACGGTGGCCGGTGCTTCGGACTGCGCACCGGCATGGCCGTGGCCACGCGCTTCGAAGCCCACGGCATCGATGGCGCAATCCACTTCAGGCTCACCCAGCAGCGCGGCGATCTGTTCGTGCAGCGGCGTGTCCTGGGACAGGTCGGCGATTTCGAAGCCCTGAGCCTTGGCGTGAACCAGACGGGTCGGGTTGACGTCGCCGACGATCACCACCGCAGCGCCCAGCAGACGCGCTGAAGCAGCCGCTGCCAGACCGACCGGCCCGGCACCCGCTACGTACACAGTACTGCCGGGGCCGACGCCTGCAGTTACTGCGCCATGGTAGCCGGTGGGCAGAATGTCGGAGAGGCAAGTCAGGTCGCGGATCTTTTCCATCGCAGCATCGCGATCCGGCAGTTTGAGCAGGTTGAAGTCAGCGTAAGGCACCAGTACGTATTCCGCCTGACCGCCGACCCAGTCGCCCATGTCGACATAACCGTAGGCACCGCCAGCGCGGGCGGGGTTTACGGTCAGGCAGACACCTGTGTGCTGCTCCTTGCAGCTACGGCAGCGGCCGCACGCCACGTTGAACGGCACGGACACCAGATCGCCGACTTTCAGGTGTTCCACATCACGACCGGCTTCGAGCACTTCACCAGTGATTTCGTGACCGAGGACCAGCCCGGTCTGGGCAGTGGTACGGCCACGAACCATGTGTTGGTCCGAGCCGCAGATGTTGGTGGACACCACGCGCAGAATCACACCGTGTTCGATGCGCTTGCCGCGTGGGTCTTCCATTTTGGGGAAAGGAATGCTTTGCACTTCGACCTTGCCAGCGCCGAGATACACTACACCGCGATTACCAGACATGCTTTCACCTCGCTTTTATTGTGTTGTAGCGGAGAAATGCGCTGCTTTGATTGGGTGTTGCGGCAACGCACCGATTGCTCTGGGTTGCTTGTGTCGTACTGCCGAGAAACCATGAAGGTGATTGTGTTGTGAAGCCCTACAAAACCACCGTTCTGTTGGCGTTCAGAAACACTCGCCGTTCAATGTGATACCCCACCGCGCGAGCCAGTGTCAGCCCTTCGATGTCCCGGCCCTTGGCAATCAGGTCTTCGGGATAGTGACTGTGATCGACCACTTCCACTCCCTGCGCGATGATGGGGCCTTCGTCCAGGTCGTTGTTGATGTAATGCGCCGTTGCACCCACCAGTTTCACGCCCTTGTTGTAGGCCTGATGGTACGGCTTGGCGCCTTTGAAACCGGGCAGCAGCGAGTGGTGAATATTGATCGCCTTGCCATCGAGCTTGCGACACAGGTCCGGTGACAGCACTTGCATGTAGCGGGCAAGGATCACCAGTTCGGCACCGGACTCTTCAATGACCTTCCAGACCTTGGCCTCCTGTGCAGGCTTGTCGTTGGGGTCAAGGGGGAAATGGTAGTACGCAATGCCGTGCCATGCTGCCAATGGCTCGAGATCGGGGTGATTGGACACCACCGCGACCACGTCCATGGACAGCTGGTTGATGCGCTGGCGGTACAGCAGGTCATTCAGGCAATGGTCCGCCTTGGAGACCATGATCACGACCTTGGGCCGATAATTGGGCGCGGTCAGCTCGAAGATCATGCCGAACGCGCTGCCCCGCTCGGCCAGACCTGCACGGAAACCTTCTTCGTCGAAGCCATCGGGTTGACGGAATTCGACACGAATGAAAAAGCGTCCCGACAGGCGATCATCGAACGAATGGTGCTCGGTCACGTAGCAACCCTGCTCGAACAGAAAGCGGGTCACGGCATCGACCGTACCCAGGACGCTGGGGCAGTCGGCAGTCAAAATCCATGTATCGGGGGCACGACTCATTAAGCGAATACTCCTGAATCCTTATCGCCTGTCAGCTCTTCGCAAAGACGCTATCAGACACCACTCACGTCAAGCCTGAATACTCAAACCATACTCGGCTGACGCATCCTGCAACCACAGCCACCAGTAATCGGCAAAGCTGCGGCGGATCAGCAGCTCCCAGGTGTCTTCACCTGTACGACGGATCACCAGTTGCGACTTGGCAAACACCGTCCCGACGGCCTTGCCCACTGGAAAGTTGTCGGGGTGAACGTCGTAGCTGGTGGATTTCATCAGGACCTGAAGAACCTTGGGGCCGGTCAGTTCAAGAATCGACTGGCCGCCGCTGACGTTGACGATTGCGATGTGCAAGCCCGCCAATGCTTCGCGCAGTTGTTGCTCCGCAGCGAGTTCTTCGCCGCTCGGCACGATCAGCAGCCACTCGTCCGGGCCCATCCACTGCAACGAGCGTTCACCGCTGGTGACCAGCATCAGTGCGGCGGGCAATTCCATGCCGAGCGCCTTGTGTACGCCAGCGGCAAACGCTGGATCGTGGGCATCACCCCGCAGGGTCAGGTGGCCCAGCAGCTTCTTCTCGCGCAGGAACACGCCTGGACTGGCGCGGCCCTTGCCGACAAGTGTTTCCAGGCTGGCATGAAACAGCGGCGACTCGGCCTTCACGTCGGAGGTCGGGCGTTGTGGGTAAACATTGACTGTGGTCATGGATCACCTGCTCTGAATTCTGTTGTACCGAAACGCGGTTAGCTCACCGATCGTTCCCACGCTCGGCGTGGGAACGATCAGGTCACGCGTTTACTCCACGTTCTGCTGCTCGCCCTTCGGATCGAAGAACACCGACGAAACGATCTCGGCTTCGATCACGCTGCCGTCAGCCAACGGTGCGAACACCCGCTCGCCCATGCGGCTCAGGCCGCCCTTGACCACGCCCATCGCAAACGAATAGCCCAACGAGTTGTGCGCATAGCTGGAGGTCACGTGACCGACCATGCTCATCGGAATCGCCTGCTTTGTGTCGAACACCAGTTGCGCACCTTCCGGCAGCCATTGATTCGGGTCGACCGGCTTGAGGCCGACCAGTTGCTTGCGCTGCTCACGCACGCAATCTTCGCGGTTCATGCCGCGCCAGCCGATCCACGAAAACGGTTTGGTACGCCCGACACACCAGCCCATGTTCAGGTCATCCGGGGTCATCGAGCCGTCCGTGTCCTGACCGACAATGATGAAGCCCTTCTCGGCCCGCAGCACGTGCATGGTCTCGGTGCCGTAAGGCGTCAGGTTGTACTGCTTGCCCGCCTCGATGATCTTCTCCAGCACGCCCATCGCGTAGTCGGCCTGAACGTTGACCTCGTAGGACAGCTCGCCGGTGAAGGAAATACGGAACACCCGAGCCGGAACACCTGCGACCAGACCTTCTTTCCAGGTCATGAACGGGAAGGCTTCGCGGCCCAGATCGATGTCGGTGACTTCGCTGAGCAGCTTGCGGCTGTTGGGGCCGGACAGCGTCAGGGTCGCCCAGTGGTCGGTCACGGAGGTGAAGTACACCTTCAGGTCCGGCCATTCGGTCTGTTGATAGATTTCCAGCCATTGCAGAACGCGTGCAGCGCCGCCGGTGGTGGTGGTCATCAGGAAGTGGTTGTCGGCGATGCAGGCCGTTACGCCGTCATCGAAGACCATGCCGTCTTCCTTGCACATCAGGCCGTAGCGCGCCTTGCCCACGTCCAGCTTGGTCCAGGCATTGGTGTAGATGCGGTTCAGGAACTCACGGGCATCGGGCCCCTGAATGTCGATCTTGCCCAGTGTCGAGGCGTCCAGCAGACCCACGCTGGCGCGCACGGCCTTGCACTCGCGGGCGACCGCGGCGTGCATGTCTTCGCCGTTTTTCGGGAAGTACCACGGACGTTTCCACTGACCGACGTCTTCGAATTCGGCACCGTTTCGCACATGCCACGCATGCAACGCTGTGAAACGCACCGGCTCGAAAACGTGGCCGCAATGCCGACCGGCAATCGCGCCGAAGGTCACCGGCGTGTAGTTGGGGCGGAACATGGTGGTGCCCATTTCCGGGATCGATACGTTCAGCGAGCGCGCCGCAATGGCCAGACCGTTCACGTTGCCCAGTTTGCCCTGATCGGTGCCGAAGCCCAGTGCGGTGTAACGCTTGACGTGCTCGACCGACTCGAAGCCCTCACGGGTCGCCAGCTCGATGGCCGCAGCGGTGACGTCATTCTGCAGGTCGACGAATTGCTTCGGCGCACGGGCAGTGCCCTTTTCGTGTGGTACCTGAAACAGCGCCAGGGTCGGCTCTTCAGCACGGCTCAGGGCCTTGGGCATGACGCCTTCAACCAGTTTGAAACCCGCTTCGCTGGCAGCGCGTACGCCCCCTTCGAAACCATCGGCCAGGCTGTCCGCCAGACTGTAGACACCGTTTACGCCACCTACGCAGACGCGCTTCTGCGGTGCTTCGCCCGGCACGAAACCGAGAATGTCTTCGCGCCAGACCGGCTTGCCACCCAGATGCGAGGCCAAGTGGACAATCGGGCTGTAACCGCCGGAACTGGCCACCAGGTCGCACTCCAGCCATTCGCCGGGGCTGGTCACGCTGTGTGATTTGATGTCGATGGCGGCGACACGTGCAGCTGTCACGCGCTTGGTGCCACGGGCTTCGATCACGGCACTGCCGGTGAGGATGCGAATGCCTTTGGCACGCGCCTCTTCCACCAGCGGGCCGCGCGGGTTGTGGCGCGCATCGGCAATCGCCACAACTGGCAGGCTGGCGTCGAGCCAGTCCAGCGCAACGCGATAGGCATGATCGTTGTTGGTGGACAGTACGAGCTTCTTGCCCGGCGCCACGCCGTAACGGCGAACGTAGGTGGAAACGGCGCCGGCCAGCATGTTGCCAGGCACATCATTGTTGCCGTAGACCAATGGACGCTCGTGAGTACCGGTCGCCAGCACCACACGTTTGGCGCGCACACGGTGCATGCGCTGACGCACCATGCCGATGGGCGCACGGTCGCCGAGGTGATCGGTGAGGCGCTCATGAATCGTCAGGAAGTTGTGATCGTGATAGCCGTTGACCGTGGCACGAGGCAGCAGGGTCACGTTGCGCAGGCTTTTCAGCTCGGCAATGACAGTGGCCACCCATTCAATGGCCGGCTTGCCATCCAGGCTTTCGCGGCTGTCGAGCAGGCTGCCGCCAAACTCTTCCTGCTCATCGGCCAGAATCACGCGGGCACCGCTGCGCGCCGCTGCCAGTGCCGCCGCCAGACCTGCAGGGCCTGCGCCGACAATCAGCACGTCGCAGTGCTGGTTCATCGCATCGTAGCTGTCCGGATCGTTCTCGGTCGGCGAGCGCCCCAGACCTGCCGCCTTGCGGATGTACTTTTCGTACGTCATCCAGAAGGACTGCGGGTACATGAACGTCTTGTAATAGAAGCCCGGCGGCATCAGCTTGCCGCCGACCTTGCCGAGAATGCCCATCACATCGTTGTTCACGCTCGGCCAGCCGTTGGTGCTGGTCGCGACCAGGCCCGAATACAGGGCTTGCTGCGTAGCACGCACGTTGGGGATCTGCGTGGCTTCGGTCGCGCCGATCTGCAACACGGCGTTCGGTTCTTCGGAACCCGCTGCGAAGATGCCGCGTGGACGCGAATACTTGAAGCTTCGGCCGATGATATCAACGCCGTTTGCCAGCAGTGCCGACGCCAGGGAGTCGCCTTCAAAGCCTTGGTAGGTCTGACCGTTGAAGGTGAAATTCAGCACCTTGCTACGGTTGATACGGCCGCCGTTGGGCAGTCGATTGCTCTGGCTCATACCTTGTCTCCCTTGTCCGTGAACTGCGGCCTGGCGCCAATCGGATAGGTTTCGAGAATTTCGTAGGTCACGGTGTTGCGCGTGGCGTTGAAGTACTGGCGGCAACCGGCAGCGTGAATCCACAGCTCGTGGTGCAGGCCTCGCGGGTTATCGCGAAAGAACATGTAATCGCCCCACTGCTCGTCGGTGCAGGCGCCCGGATCGAGCGGACGCGGAATGTGCGCCTGGCCCGATGCGTGGAATTCCTCTTCGGAGCGCAGTTCGCCACAGTGAGGACAGAAGATATGCAGCATGAGTGTTTCTCCTGTTAGTGGGCGACCGCGGCTGCGCCGTGTTCGTCGATCAAGGCACCGTTATGGAACCGGTCGATGGAAAAAGGCTTGGCCAGCGGATGCATTTCGCCTTTGGCCAGGCTTGCGGCAAACACGTTGCCCGAGCCGGGCGTGGCCTTGAAGCCGCCCGTGCCCCAACCGCAGTTGAAGAACATGTTCGGGACCGGCGTCTTGGAGATGATCGGGCAGGCGTCCGGCGTGGTGTCGACGATGCCGCCCCACTGACGGTTCATGCGCACACGGGACAATACCGGGAACATCTCGACGATGGCCTGGATGGTGTGTTCGATCACCGGGTACGAGCCGCGCTGGCCGTAGCCGACCCAGCTGTCGATACCGGCACCGATCACCAGATCACCCTTGTCGGACTGGCTGATGTAGCCGTGCACGGCGTTGGACATGATCACGCTGTCGATGATGGGTTTGATCGGCTCGGACACCAGCGCTTGCAGCGGGTGGGATTCGATCGGCAGACGGAAGCCTGCCAGTTTGGCCATATGACCAGAGTTGCCTGCAGTCACGACGCCGACGCGCTTGGCACCGATGAAACCCTTGTTGGTTTCAACGCCGATGCACACACCGTTTTCCTTGCGGAAACCGATCACTTCGGTCTGCTGGATCAGGTCGACGCCCAACGCATCGGCTGCACGGGCAAAGCCCCAGGCCACGGCATCGTGACGGGCCACGCCACCCCGACGCTGAACGGTTGCGCCAATGATCGGATAGCGGGTGTTTTTCGAACAGTCCAGGTACGGGATTTCTTCGGCAACCTGTTTACCGTTGAGCAGTTCACCGTCCACGCCATTCAGACGGTTGGCGCTGACACGACGCTCGGAATCACGCATGTCCTGCAGGGTGTGGCACAGGTTATAGACGCCACGCTGGGAGAACATGACGTTGTAGTTCAGATCCTGCGACAGGCCTTCCCACAGTTTCATCGCGTGTTCATACAGGTGAGCCGATTCGTCCCACAGGTAGTTGGAGCGCACGATGGTGGTGTTGCGAGCCGTGTTACCACCGCCCAGCCAGCCCTTTTCGACCACGGCCACATTGGTGATGCCGTGCTCTTTGGCCAGATAGTAGGCCGTTGCCAGACCATGCCCGCCGCCACCGACGATGACCACGTCGTAGACTTTTTTAGGGGTTGGCGTGCGCCACATGCGCTGCCAGTTCTCGTGGTGGCTGAGGGAGTGCTTGAGAAGGCCGAAGCCTGAGTAATGCTGCATGTAGGGCTACTCCTGACTCAGCGATAAACCGGAAAATCGGCACACAGTGCGGCGACCTGACCTGCCACATTGGCCTCGACATCGGCATCGCCGAGATTGTCGAGGATGTCGCAGATCCAGCCTGCCAATTCGATGCACTGAGTGACCTTGAAACCGCGCGTGGTGACAGCCGGTGTGCCGATGCGCAGGCCAGACGTCACGAACGGCGACTGCGGATCGTTCGGTACCGAGTTCTTGTTGACGGTGATGTGCGCACGACCCAGCGCGGCGTCGGCGTCCTTACCGGTCAGGCCCTGACGGATCAGACTGACCAGAAACAGGTGGTTATCGGTGCCGCCGGAAACGACATCGAAGCCGCGATCGATGAACACCTGTGCCATGGCCTGGGCGTTGTCGATCACTTGCTGTTGATAGGCCTTGAAACCTGGCTCCATGGCTTCCTTGAAGCACACGGCCTTGGCGGCGATGACGTGCATCAGCGGGCCGCCCTGACCACCGGGGAACACGGCGGAGTTGAATTTCTTTTCCAGCTCTTCGTTGGCCCTGGCCAGAATCAGCCCGCCCCGCGGACCGCGCAGGGTCTTGTGGGTCGTGGTGGTGACCACGTCGGCGTACGGCAGCGGGTTCGGGTACAGACCTGCGGCGACCAGACCGGCAACGTGGGCCATGTCAACGAACAGGTAGGCACCGACCTTGTCGGCGATTTCACGGAAACGCGGGAAATCCAGCGTCTTGGAGTAGGCCGAGAAACCGGCAATGATCATCTTCGGTTTGCTTTCCAGCGCGATACGCTCGACTTCGTCGTAGTCGATCAGGCCGGTGTTGGTGTCGATGCCGTACTGCACGGCGTTGTACAGCTTGCCGGAAAAGCTGACTTTGGCACCGTGGGTCAGGTGACCGCCATGGGCCAGGCTCATGCCCAGCACAGTGTCGCCTGCCTGCAGCAATGCCAGATACACAGCGGCGTTGGCCTGACTGCCGGAGTGCGGCTGTACGTTGGCGTAACCGGCACCGAACAGCTGTTTGGCGCGCTCGATGGCCAGTTGCTCGACCTTGTCGACGTGCTCGCAACCGCCGTAGTAGCGCTTGCCGGGATAACCTTCAGCGTACTTGTTGGTCAGACCGCTGCCCTGGGCCTGCATCACGCGCTTGCTGGTGTAGTTCTCCGAGGCGATCAGCTCGATATGGTCTTCCTGACGCTGCTCCTCGGCATTCATCGCCGCCAACAGTGCGTCGTCATAACCCTGGATCTGGTCTTGCTTGCTGAACATCGCGGTTCTCCCAGCGGCGGCGCGGCGCCTGTCTTATCGGTCGGGCATGTGGATTGCCCCTTGCCAGCGATGGTATGGCCGACGCCAAGCGACCAGATGCCTACGGACGCCACACAAAGGTGCGTTTACGACATTACTCAAATAGGCTCCACCGGTCGTTCCTTATCCTCCACGTTCTGGAGCGAGCACAATTTCGGACTGCGGGCGCGATCAGGGTAGAGAACCTGCCAGTTCTGACAGTAGACGGGGTCAGACACAGGCACCTAATCTGGCCATGCAAAGAGGCCAATGGCACCGCAACAATGAGGCCTGTAACGACACGGCCAGATCACTTTCTATTTAATGGATGAAATATCAGCCACTCCAGGAAGGAGATAATCATGGGTACTACGGCGAGAACTTATCTCTTGACGCCCGCGCTGTGGAGGACTCTGACGGCACCTAAAATCAGTCAGGCGCCAAGCCCCGAGCCGCTGCTCTTTCTTTCCCAGGGCGTGCTTCATGATTCGCAACTGTTAGGCCAGGTCAAGCTGAGGACCATTCAGGAACTGCCCACTCTCGAAGCGCTGATAACGGTCTACATCGAGGGGATGGAGACAACGCTCACAACAACGGCGCCAATAATCGACGCCAGACTTTACGCAACCACGCAGGACATCATTCACCAGAACGATGCCTTCAACTCCGTCATCTTCAAAGTTGTTTCTTATTCAGAACAGGCGGTGACGTCCGATATCTATCTTTGGGAAATACCCTCCCCCATTGCACCGGACGCAATCGAATCGGACCTGCCTCTTTATCTTCCCAAAGGCTCGACTTTTCATGTGAGTCAGTCCGAACAGGACATCGTGATGGACAGGACCATCAGGATCTCAGAGGAACATCAGGCCTCGGTGAACATCCGTACCGTTGAAGGACGAAGCTACTCGACAACCATAACGGAGGCCCAAGCGGCTCGATGTGCAATACCGGGTGACTATTACGTGGAGAGCGGTTCTGGCCGTCTCGCCGTCGTATACGGCGTCACCACTGCGCCTGAACCTCCATTCACACCGATCATCAAGTACATCCCTTTGCCAGACGGACCGGCCCCCACTTAGACCCGTTCATACTGACATCACCCCGTCAATCGCCAAGGTGTCGTCACGACCCTGGCGACCATGACATCAGCTTTCAGCTTTTTGGCGCAACCAACGCATCCGCCCGGAACATGCCGCGAATACCCCGTACGGCCTGACGAATGCGGTCCTGGTTCTCGATCAGCGCGAAGCGCACATGATCGTCGCCGTACTCACCAAAACCGACGCCGGGCGAGACACACACCTTGGCCTCAAGCAGCAACTTCTTGGCGAATTCCAGCGAACCCAGGTGCGCGTAAGCTTCGGGAATCTTCGCCCACACGTACATCGATGCCTTGGGGTTCTCGACCATCCAGCCCAGTTCATGCAGGCCTTTGACTAGCACATTGCGACGCTGGCGATACTGCTCGGCGATGTCGAGCACGCATTGCTGATCGCCTTCCAGTGCCGCAATGGCTGCGACCTGCAGCGGCGTGAAGGTGCCGTAGTCGTGGTAGCTCTTGATCCGTGCCAGGGCGTTGACCAGTTCGGGATTGCCGACCATGAAACCGATCCGCCAGCCCGCCATGTTGTAGCTCTTGGACAGGGTGAAGAACTCCACCGCAATGTCCTTGGCACCGGGAACCTGCATGATCGAAGGCGCTTTCCAGCCGTCATAGACGATGTCGGCATAGGCCAGATCGTGAACCACCAGCACGTCATACTGCTTGGCCAGCGCAACCACGCGCTCGAAGAAGTCCAGTTCTACGCACTGCGCGGTAGGGTTGGACGGAAAACCCAGGATCATCATCTTCGGCTTGGGAATCGAGCCACGAATGGCCTTCTCAAGCTCGGCGAAGAAATCCACACCCGGCACGAGCGGTACCGAGCGCACCTGAGCGCCTGCAATCACCGCACCGTAGATGTGGATCGGATAACTGGGGTTGGGCACCAGCACGGTATCGCCCTGATCGAGGGTGGCGAGCATCAGGTGCGCCAGGCCCTCTTTGGAGCCGATGGTGACAATGGCTTCGCTCTCGGGATCGATGTCGACCTCGTAGCGCTTCTTGTACCAGTTGGAAATCGCCCGACGCAGACGCGGAATGCCACGCGAAGTCGAGTAGCCGTGAGTGTCTTCACGTTGGGCGACAGTGACCAGTTTTTCGACGATGTGCGGCGGCGTAGCCCCGTCGGGGTTGCCCATGCTCAGGTCGATAATGTCCTCACCACGACGACGGGCAGCCATCTTCAGCTCGGCAGTGATGTTGAACACGTAAGGGGGGAGTCGATCGATGCGCGCAAAGCGGCGCGGCGAACCTTGGTCAGCCATGAGAATCTCGCAGACGTAAGCGCCCGGAACCGTCCGAGCGACGTTGGCCACATGAGGCGGCCTGCTGCGGAAGATAAATGCAGTGCTGGCGTTTTGTCTATAGCGATGAGTGGGAACGATCATCGTCGTATTCCTGCACCCAGGTTCGGATCAGCATGCAGGCTCAGACCACCCGCAACACCTCACGCAACCCCAGCAACGCCAGAAAATGCAGCGGGTAGATCGCATACGCCCAGCGTCGCATCGGCATGACCCTGAATCGCGGCTTTGCCCTTAGCAAAGCCAGGCCCAGCACCGGGGCGAGCAGACAGGCAATCAGCGACCCGATGGAAATCGGATCACCCCATGCTGCACCGGCAAACATCTCCGGCCAGGCATTGCCCGCCACGCAGAACAGCGCCGGGAAAACCGCATAACCAAGCGATCTGTTCAGCACCAGAACAAACACCAACGGCAACAGCACGCCAGCCATTCCGAACATCAGGTATTTCTGAAACATCACCCCCAGCAACAATGCCACAAGCGCCATCACCCGCGTCACGGGTGTCTGCTGCTGCCAGCCCTGCGCAATCAGCAGACCGAGCAGCAGGGTCGGCATGACGTTAAGCACCGTGGCATCAGCCATGAACAGACGATAGGGAATCTCCGACAGCGCGGCGAAGGCCAGCAACCACATCAGATATCGCCATTGCACACGCGGCGCAATCACCGCTGCGCTGCGTCGTGAAAGATTGACGGCAATGGCCAGACAGAAAAACGGAAAGGCAAAACGCCCCGGCACGTACAGCTCGTTGATCGACCAGCCCACGTAGCGCAAATGGTCGAGCACCATGCTCAGCATCGCCAGCCACTTGAGCAGGTCCAGCGCCTTGTTGCGTCCCGGCAGAAAAGGCGGGTTGGAAAGATCCATATCACTCCTGACAGATAAAGAGTCGAGCAGGCAATGCATGACCGCGACACTGGTTTTTCGATACAGTGCGCAGGATAAGCCCATAAGGAATCGGCCATGACAGACCAAAGCCAACAGTTCGCCAGTGACAACTATTCCGGTATCTGCCCCGAAGCCTGGGCAGCGATGGAACAGGCGAACAAGGGTCATCAACGAGCCTACGGTGACGATCAATGGACTGCGCGGGCGTCGGATGATTTCCGCCGTCTGTTCGAAACCGACTGCGAAGTGTTTTTCGCGTTCAACGGAACAGCCGCCAACTCGCTGGCACTGTCATCGTTGTGCCAGAGTTACCACAGTGTCATCTGCTCGGAAACGGCTCACGTCGAAACCGATGAATGCGGCGCGCCGGAATTCTTCTCCAACGGCTCCAAGCTGCTGACCGCCCGTAGCGCTGGCGGCAAGCTGACCCCTGAATCGATCCGTGAAGTGGCGCTCAAGCGTCAGGACATTCACTACCCCAAACCTCGGGTGGTGACCCTCACTCAGGCCACTGAAGTGGGCGGCGTCTATCAACCCGAAGAACTCAAGGCCATCAGCGCGACCTGCAAGGAACTGGGTCTGCATTTGCATATGGACGGCGCGCGCTTCTCCAACGCCTGCGCCTTTCTGGACTGCTCGCCAGCTGAACTGACCTGGAAGTCGGGCGTTGACGTGCTGTGTTTCGGCGGCACCAAAAACGGCATGGCGGTGGGCGAGGCGATTCTGTTCTTCAACCATGACCTGGCCGAAGATTTCGATTACCGCTGCAAGCAGGCCGGGCAACTGGCGTCGAAGATGCGCTTTCTGTCAGCGCCGTGGGTCGGCTTGCTGGAAAACGACGCGTGGCTCAAACACGCCCGCCACGCCAACCGCTGCGCACAGCTGCTGGCGGATCTGGTCAAGGATATTCCCGGCGTGGAGCTGATGTTCCCGGTAGAGGCCAACGGCGTGTTCCTGCAACTGTCCGAAGCGGCCATCGCAGCACTGACGGCCAGAGGCTGGCGCTTCTACACCTTCATCGGCAACGGCGGCGCACGCTTCATGTGCTCGTGGGACACCGAGGAAGAGCGCGTCCGTGAACTGGCCGCCGACATCCGGCTGGTGATGCAGGGCTGACCTGCACACCCGCCGCAGACCTCAATACTCGATTTGCACGTCCCCTTTCGGCACGCTGCAGCAAGAGAGGATGTAGCCTTCTGCAACATCCTCGTCGGTGATGCCGCCGTTGTGCTCCATCTCCACTTCGCCGCTGATTTTCATCACCTTGCAGGTCCCGCAGATCCCCATGCCACAGGCTTTGGGAATCATCAGACCCAGCTTGGCGGCGGCGGCGTGGACGGTTTCACCCGGCCCCACCCGGATGCTCTTGCCAGTGTCGGTGAACTCGACCTGATGCAGATCGGCAATATCGACGTCCGGCGCATCAGCAGCGATCTCGGCCTGCTCGACCGCGTCGGCGCGGGCTTCTGGCGGCGTAGCACCAAAGGATTCCTCATGGTATTGCGCCATGTTGAAACCGTTTTCCTGCAACAGACGCTTGACCGCAGACATGTAGGGCGTAGGTCCGCAGCAGAACACCTCGCGATCCATGAAGTCCGGGGCCATCAGCTCGAGCATTTTCTGATTCAGGTAGCCGCGATAGCCGGCCCATGGTTCGCCGAGTCCGTGTTTTTCACAGACCAGGTGCAGGCTGAAGTTGTCGATCCGCGACGCCATGTGCTCCAGCTCGCGGTGATAGATGATGTCCTTGGGCGAACGGGCGCTGTGCACGAACACCATGTCGACATTGGCGTTGGTGTCGTAGAACCAGCGCGCCATGGACATCACCGGCGTGATGCCGACGCCGCCGCTGAGGTACAGAATCCTGGGGTTGGGAAAGTCGATGGCGTTGAACAGACCGACAGGCCCGTGCACGGCCAGCTCCTGGCCCTCGTGCAACGTGTCGTGCAGGTAGTTGGAAACCTTGCCGCCCGGCACGCGCTTGACGGTGATCGAGAAGCTGTAAGGCACCGATGGCGAGCTGGAGATGGTGTAGGAGCGCATGATCGGCATGCCGTCGATTTCCAGCTCCAGGGTCACGAACTGCCCGGGCTTGAAAAAGAACAGGATCGGCTGGTCAGCCATGAAGCAGAACGTACGTACATCCCAGGTTTCCTGGATGACTTTGACGACACGAACCAGGTGGCGCCCGTTGGCCCATGTCTGGGTCGTGACCGGGCTGAGGAAACTTTGGGACATACAGGATCTCCACGGCCGACTGTCGGCCTCTTATGGTGCGGATTCTGCTTAACAGAAGGCGCTGTCACTTATCCATCAACGACATTCACATACTTACGGCGACCAGCCCCCAAAGACAAGGTGTTTCGCGTCGGGAACGGATTCGGCCATGTCGCGCATGGATAAGGTTCGTCGAACGCCCGCCTCCACACTCGCCACCAAGGGCAATCAAGCAAGGACGACTGATCCGTCGCCCTGCGTGCAGCGCTACAACAACCGTATCAGCCACATTCGCAGGCCGCCTTCAGACGCGGTCATGAGGGATTTTAACGATGGACGTCACCGCAACCCTGAGCCTGGGCGACCTGCTGGAACCTGCACGCAAGGCCACTGCCGAGATGCTGCAGAATCGTGAACGCACGTATTCGTTGCCGCAGCCTTTCTACAGTGATGAACGGCTGTTTGAAATCGATATGCAGGAGATTTTCCAGAAGGAATGGCTGATTGCGGGAATGACCTGTGAAATCCCGGCCAAGGGCAACTACCTGACGCTGCAGATCGGCAAGAACCCTATTCTGGTCGTGCGCGGCCCGGATGGAGCGGTCAACGCGTTCCATAACGTTTGCCGTCACCGGGGCTCGCGTCTGTGCACCGCCGAGAAAGGCAAGGTGGCCAAGCTGGTCTGCCACTATCACCAGTGGACCTACGAACTGGATGGCCGCCTGTTGTATGCCGGCAGCGAGATGGGGGCCGACTTCGACATGTCTCAGTTCGGCCTCAAGCCGGTGAACGTGAAAACAGCGGGTGGTTACATTTTCATCAGCCTGGCGGAAAACCCGCCGGCCATCGACGAGTTCCTGTCGACCCTGCGTCACTACATGGAACCCTACGACATGGAGAACACCAAGGTGGCGGTGCAGACCACCTTGATGGAGAAGGCCAACTGGAAGCTGGTGCTCGAAAACAACCGCGAGTGCTACCACTGCAACGCCTCGCACCCGGAATTGCTCAAGACCCTGCTGGAATGGGACGACGTGACCGACCCGCGTGCCGACCAGGCCTTCAAGGACCATGTAGCTGCCTCCGCCGCTGCCTGGGATGCCGAAAAAATCCCTTACGCCCACGCCAGCTTCGGCTTGCGTAACCGCATCGTGCGTATGCCACTGCTCAAGGGCACCGTGTCGATGACCATGGACGGCAAGGTTGGCTGCAGGAAACTGATGGGCCGCATCCAGAACCCGGATCTGGGCTCGATGCGCATCCTGCATTTGCCGCACTCCTGGAACCACTGCATGGGCGATCACATCATCGTGTTCACCGTGTGGCCGATCAGCGCACAGGAAACCATGGTCACCACCAAGTGGATCGTCCACAAGGACGCTGTCGAAGGCGTGGATTACGACGTGGAACGCATGCGTCAGGTGTGGGACGCCACCAACGACCAGGACCGTCGTCTGGCCGAAGAAAACCAGCGCGGTATCAACTCGACGGCCTATCAGCCAGGTCCTTATTCGAAAACCTACGAGTTCGGCGTGGTCAACTTCGTCGACTGGTACAGCTCGCGCATGCTGGAGAATCTTGGCGCCGAGCCTGCGCCTTATTTGAAAGGCGTGGCGGTCAATCACGAATAAGCTCGGAAAGTTTATAGACACGAAGTTCAGATTCCTCTTGAACTTCGTGACGATTGCAACGATGAAACATTGACCACTGGTCTCGAATCGATCAAAAGCCCCTCTCTGTTTCATGACCCGCCGCTAAACAGCTTTTTCTCCGACTAAACTTGGTTGACGTTCCAACGGAATGGAAACGTACAGCGCACATCACGCGTACGTTATTTAGTGCACGGAGAAAAAATATGTTCACTCGCTACTTATTCAAAAAATACATAAAACGCTATCTCTCACGCTTTAAAAAACGCAGAGAAGATGCTGCCTCCATCATGCCGGATATTTCGAAAAAAAATATCCTCATGGGTTTCTGGCATAACTGGGGACCTGAACCGGGTCAGGGTTACCGGCAGGGCATGTTCAAGGAAATGTCGCTGAGCGAGATTCCAGAAGCCTACAACGTGGTGGCGGTGGCCTTCATGAAGGGCAACGGCATCCCGACCTTCAAGCCTTACAAAGGGACCGATGCAGCGTTTCGCGCCGAGGTCGCCACGCTGAATGCACAAGGCAGAGCGGTGCTGATCTCTCTGGGTGGCGCGGATGCCCACATTGAATTGCACGCAGGTCAGGAGGCAGCGCTGGCTGCTGAAATCTGCCGACTGGTCGAGGTCTATGGCTTTGACGGCCTGGACATCGATCTTGAACAGACCGCAATCACCTTTGCCGATAACGCCACTGTATTACCTGCCGCACTGAAACTGGTGCGCGAGCATTACAAAACCGAAGGCAAGCATTTCATTATCAGCATGGCGCCAGAGTTTCCTTACCTGAGGGATTCCGGGCCTTACCTTGCCTATATCTCAGCCCTTGAAGACTACTATGACTTCATTGCACCGCAATATTACAACCAGGGCGGTGATGGCATATGGGTCGACGAACTGAATGCGTGGATCACACAAAACAACGATGAACAGAAGCAGGAATTTCTTTATTACCTGACCGATAGCCTGATTAACGGTACACGGGGGTTTTCATCCATTCCTGCCGACCGTCTCGCCATTGGCTTGCCAAGCAATAATGACGGCGCAGCCACCGGCTACGTGATTGACCCTGAGGATGTAAAAGATGCACTGGCGGAACTGGAAAGCAACGGCAATCCGATTCGCGGCCTGATGACCTGGTCGATCAACTGGGATGCTGGCGTCGACAAAGACGGCAAGCCTTACGATTGGGAATTTCATGAGCGTTATAAATATCTGACTGAAGGTGAACAACCAGGACCGGACAAACCACCAGCACCCACCCATTTCAGGTCGACGGCACAAACCACCAGCTCCATCACGCTGAACTGGGATCTTGTGGTATGGAACAGGCCGGTCCTGCGATATGACGTTTATCGTGATGGTGTTCATCTGCCTGAAACGACACATCCTCCGTTCACAGACACAGGTCTTGAACCGGGCAAAGCCTACGATTACCAGATCACAGCGACTGACACGGACAATGTCACCTCGGATAAATCCGCCGTCATCAGTGTCAGTACCAAGGCAGAGGGTGGAGGCGAGCGGCCCACCGCTCCGACCGATCTGCACACCACAGAAATAACGTCGACCAGTATCTCGCTGATGTGGAACGCGTCGTCTCCCGGCTCGAGCCCTTTGATGGAATACGCACTGATTCGAGGTGACGAGCAGATTGCCTCGATCAAATCGCCCACCACCCGCTTCACTGATACCGGGCTGAAACCGGATACCCAATATCAATATGTCGTGTTTGCACGAGCGGTGGACAACCTGTTTTCCCAACCCAGCAACATGGTGAAGCCCAAAACCAGAGCCGACGATGGCGGTGATGAGATTGCTGAATGGGTGAAAGATCATTTCTACGACATAGAGGATAAGGTGACGTATAAGGAACTGAAGTACATCTGTATCCAGTCTCATGTTTCGATTGAAGATTGGAATCCGGGCCAAGCGCATACCTTGTGGTTGCCTTATGCGCTCAGGGCTTATCGTCGCAAGTCCAACTGACAGCAACCCTGAAAATCAGGCAGGCAACGGATTCTCAGGCACGCACTAAAAGAGAGACGACTTATCCACAGCGCTGTAGATGAAACATGGAGCAGGTCGTTTCTCGAAGGACAAACCTTTCCGAAAAAACGCAAGTTATGCATGACCGTCAGATTACCAAGCCACTGTATATTTTTTAACCACAACCCTTAAAGCCTTTAATTCATTGGGCCAGGACAGACCGCAAACACGTTATCCACAGAAAAGCCAACAGACTTTGGGTACAACTCGGTCTTTTATCGATGCGTGCTGTGGAAAACTGAAAAATGTGCGATGTCTGCGCTATGAAATGCAGTTTTGATACCTGCACAGACCGATTGGCTATTTTTTGAACGATAACGCGAAAGCCACGTAGAAAGGGGCTTACAGCGGATCACGAACAACTTGTCCACAGAGACGCCAACAGAGATTGTGGGCAATTATCGGATCAGGCGCGCAGCGTCGACTTATTTATCCACATGGAAAAGTCTTTAAAAACCGCGACTTAACCTGATCAATATTTGATCACCCCCATGTAAGCCACAGTCTACAAGGGGTTCAGCAAGGCGCGAACACGTTATCCACAGACGAACACACAGGGATTGTGTGTAAGTTGGCGTATTGCTCAGCGCACCACGCCTTCCTCAACCAACAGTTTAAGAATCGCGGCCGCACCTTCTTCAGCACTCAAGCCTTTCAACACCTGCCCACCGCCACCGCTGGCCTTGGCAGTTGCGGCCTTCATGCGATCAGCGCCGCTTTTGGCCTTGATAACTTTCAGGCGTTTGGGACGTGGTTTGGCGGGTTGCAGCGGCTGACCTATGAGTAACTCGTCGTTGACCACTTCGACGTCTTCCACACCGAGAACACCGCGTTGCGCAGGGCCGTAAGCGCTTTGACGCGGTTTTGGCGCGGCGTTATCCACAGTGGCGAGGAACGGGAGGCGCACCTTGAGACGACGACGCTGGCCACGCGGCAGCGCCTGCAGCACCAGCGCCATACCGTTATCCAGCGACTCGACCTCGGCAAGCCCGGTCACCAGCGGCCAGCCCAGTTTTTCAGCCAGCAGGAACGGCAACATGCCTGAGCCTTCGCCGGTTTCTGCCTGACTGCCGGTCAACACCAGCTGTGCGGAAGAGTCGCGGATATAGTCCGTCAGCACGCCAAGTGCATCGGCGCCTTGCGGCTGCTCCAGCACGTGCAGCTCGCTCAGCCCCATGCCCAGATAAGCACGCAAGGCGGGCTCCTGTGCATCGCCCGCGTGGAGAACGTGCAAGTTATCCCCAACCAGCTGCATCCCCAGTTCAACGGCTCGTGCGTCCTGCTCAGCGCGGCGCGCACGGCCTGAAGTCGGGTGAGCGCCGATGGACACCAGACTGATGATCTGCACGCCTGACTTATCCACTGCCACGTTGTTTTGATCAGGCCGCATCTCGTTTCTCCCCGTTGCGCCAGGCTTCGACTGCAGCGATCAGCGCGTCGAGAATGGCGGCGCTTTCGCCAATCACTGAAAGATCGGCCCGCTTGACCATGTCGCAGCCTGCATCAAGGTTGATGGCAACGACCTTGTCGCAAGCACCGATACCCTGCAAATGCTGGATGGCCCCCGAGATTCCCACTGCCACGTAGACACGCGCCGTGACCCAGGTGCCGCTGGCGCCGACCTGCCGCTCGCGGCCCATGAATCCATCGTCTACAGCCACACGTGAAGCACCTTCGGTAGCGCCCAGGGCCATCGCAGTGCGGTGGAACAAGGCCCAGTCTTTCACCCCATTACCGCCGGACAGAATGAATTCGGCCTCCGCCATGGGGATAACTGCAGGATCGACTGTCACCGCCCCCAAGTCCTCGATACGGGACAAGCTGCGGGCCACCGTTGTGGATAACTCTACGGGTGATGCCTCATGGCGCGTTTCGCTTACGGGTTCTGCACATTCGGCCGCCGCCAGAATCAGCCTTACGACAGGCCGAATCAGGTCTTCACGCCCGGCCCCGGCCCTGCCAATGCACAGCTCATCCTTGACCTGCCAGACACGAGTCGCCGGGCGCTCGCCAATACTGGCGGCAAACCGACGGCCGAGTTCGCCGCCACCGGTACGGCTGTCGGGCAGCAACCAGTGGCGAGGGTTGAACTGGTTATCCACAGCACGAAGACCCTGAACGCGCTGCTCAGGTGAATAACCGCTGAATTGTGTGCCATCCATAACCAGCAGGCGGTCCACGCCCGCTGCCTCGAATGAGGTTTCCTTGTGCTCGCCGAACACCACGGCCAGTACAGCACCGTCCGTGCCCGCCAACTGATGGGCCAGACCCAGCAGGTCGCGGTCATGGCTGCTCAGGCGGCCACCGACCATGTCGGGAACCACGCAAATGTAGAACGCCGGATCAACAACCTGATGCAACGGCAGCTGCACTTCAGTGGCGGCCGAGCGCTTGACTGCACCACCCTGCTGCGCACCGCTGCGGTCGATCCGCTTGATACCGTTTGGGCCGATGAAGCCCAGCCCATGCACAGTCTTGCGCATCAGGCCGTTGGGCCCCATCCAGCTGGTTTGTGCAGGTTGCATCGCCGCGTGCAGCGGATGCAGCCGGTTACGGGCGATCCACTCGGCGCGGGGGTCGCGGCGGATAATGTCGCTCATCAGTGCACCTCCGCAGGTTCACGTTTTGCCGGAACAGGCTTGCTGGGGATAACGTCGTCTTCCAGCAGCGCATCGGCCACCAGTTCGGCGATGTCCTTGATCAACGGTCGAGGCTCGACCACGCCTTCGAGCATCGCGGTACATTGTGGACAACCGACCGCCACCAGTTCGGCGCCTGTCTCCCGAATGTCGTCCATGCGCATATCCGGGATACGCTGCCTGCCAGGAATGTCGGTGATCGGCGCACCGCCACCGCCTCCGCAACAACGTGAGCGGAAGCCGGAACGCTGCATTTCCCTGATCTCGAT
Source organism: Pseudomonas viridiflava (assembly GCF_900184295.1). Lineage (NCBI taxonomy): Bacteria > Pseudomonadati > Pseudomonadota > Gammaproteobacteria > Pseudomonadales > Pseudomonadaceae > Pseudomonas > Pseudomonas viridiflava. The sequence goes on along the minus strand of NZ_LT855380.1, from coordinate 461,884 downwards.
ACCCAGCGCACGCAGCACGTCGCGGGGCGCTTCGTATTCGCCGTTGTAGCGGCCCAGATAACAGGGATCGTGATACGTCACGCTGGTGCCTTTGTGCTGCCCCAGCCGCACGGATCCGTTTTGAATCAGCTCGGCCATATACGTGCTGTGATGCTGCACCTGATAGTCGCCGCCAAACGCGCCGTATTCGTTTTTGAGCACGTGAAAGCTGTGCGGGTCGCAGGTCACGATGCGCTTGAAGCTGTACCTGGCCAGCGTCTGAATGTTGCGTCGGGCCAGCATCTGGAAAGTCGCCTCATCACCCAGGCGACGTGCTACGTCGCCACTGTCGCGCTCTTCCAGCCCCAGCACGGCGAAGTCGACGCCGGCTGCTTTCAGGACTTTGACGAAGGCTCGCAAAGTACGCTGGTTGCGCATGTCGAACGCGCCATCGCCGACCCAGAACAGGACGTCCACGGTCTTCTTCTCGCTGAGCAGATTCAGGTTCAGATCCGCCGCCCAGTTCATGCGACCGCCCGGTGCGAAACCGCCCGGATTGTCGGTGGCGATCAGGTTCTCCAGCACTTCGGCGCCCTTGTTCGGCGTCGCGCCTTTTTCAAGGGTCAGGTGACGGCGCATGTCGACGATGGCATCGACGTGCTCGATCATCATCGGGCATTCCTCGACGCAGGCGCGGCAGGTGGTGCACGACCAGAGTGTCTCGGCATCCACCAGACCGTTGACGATCGGCTGATGCGGATGTCCGCCGTGCTCGCCAATCGGCCTGCCTTTACCATCGAGCGACGGATACGGACTGCCTGCAAAATGTGCATCGGTGCCGCCCGCCAGACCCACGACCATGTCTTGAATCAATTTCTTTGGGTTCAGCGGCTGGCCTGCGGCAAATGCCGGGCAAGCGGCTTCGCATTTGCCACACTGCACGCAGGCGTCGAAGCCCAGCAACTGGTTCCAGGTGAAATCCTCGGGTTTTTCCACACCGAGTGGCGCGGTCGGGTCATTCAGGTCCAGAGGTTTGAGCCCCGTGGAACGACCGCCGCCGAAGCGCTCGGCGCGGCGGTGCCAGGCCAGGTGCAGCGCACCGGCGAAAGCGTGTTTCATCGGGCCGCCCCAAGTCATGCCGAAGAACAGTTCGCTCACGCCCCACAGCACACCCAGTCCCAGAATCGCGACCAGCACCCAGCCGCCGAAATGCTCGGGAAGAATGCCGGCCACCGGCAGCGTGACGATGAAAAAGCTCGCGGCAAACGCCATGAGACTTTTTGGCAGACGCATCCACGGACCTTTGGACAGACGCGCGGGCGGATTCAGGCGTCGGCGGTAAACGAAGATGGCGCCGACAAACATCACGGCAGTCATCAGCAGTAACGCGTAGCCGAGCAGGCGGTTATGCAAGCCGAAACCGTGCACCAGAATCGCCAGGATAATCGACGCGACAGCACCGCCCGCCGTGGCGACGTGGGTATTGGCAATGTATTTGTCGCGGGCGACCACGTGGTGCAGATCGACCATGTAGCGCCTGGGCATGGCCAGCAGACCGCCCAGCCAGTCGACCTTCGCGGCCCGGCCGTTGCGCCACATTTTGACCCGCCGCAATGCACCGAGCGCCGCAAGGGCCAGCGCGGTGAACAGCAGGATGGGAAGAAGGGTGTTCAACATGTTGGCTCGGCTCCGGACCGTGTGGGCGGCAACACCACGTCTTCGACGTAGCGCTGTCGCGCGGCAAACTCAGTGGGAGCGGACCGGGCGGCGTTCCGTTTGTCCGCGAATGCAGTATTCCAGCCACTGCATATGCGTCGGATGTACCGGCCTTTTCGCGGACAAGTCCGCTCCCACAAAACCTCGTTTCTTCAGTGGTTTACAGGTTGTTTGATAAGAGCGGGCTTGTCCGCGAAGACGCCAGGGCAGACGATAAAGAGGCTACGTCTGAAACCGCATTTTCGCCGACACGCCCGCTCCCACTGGAAAGTGGTTTCTTAAAAATCCTTGCAAAGGCGCAAGCCGTCGTAGATCGCTGCGTGGGTATTGCGCTGTGCCACGCAGTCGCCGATCCGGAACAGCAGGTAACCGGCGCCCGGCTCACTCAGCGAAGGCTGCGGCTGAATGGCAAACAAGGCATCGATATCGATCTGGCCCTTGTTGCGCGACCCTTCCTTGAGCGCGTAGTAAATCGCCTCGTCCGGACGCACGCCGTTCTCCACCACCACCTGATCGACCACACGTTCTTCCTTGGCCCCGGTGTATTCGTTCTCCAACACAGCGACCAGCTTGTCGCCCTCGCGGTAGACCTTTTCCAGCATCATGTCGCCGGTCATGATCACTTCCTTGGGGTACATGCTGCGGTAGTAGGTCGGGAACGACGTACCGCCAATCGCTACGCCCGGTTTGATGTCGTCGGTGACGATCTCGACCTGACAGCCCTTGTCGGCCAGGAAGTCGGCCACGGACATGCCGGTGAATTCGCAAATGGTGTCGTAGACCAGCACGTTCTTGCCCGGCGCAACCTTGCCGTCGAGCACGTCCCAACTGCTGACCACCAGACCTTCGGCCGCGCCCCAGTGCTCGTTCTGCTCCAGAAACGGATGACCGCCCACCGCCAGCACCACGATGTCGGGGCGCAGGTCGAGGATGGTCGCCGCGTCGGCGGCCGTGCCCAGACGCAGATCGACTTTCAGGCGTGCCAGCTCCAGCTGGAACCAACGGGTGATACCGGCAATCTGGTCACGCTGCGGCGCTTTCGAAGCCGTGGTGATCTGTCCGCCAATGAAGTCCTTTTTCTCGAACAGCGTCACGTCGTGTCCACGTTCGGCAGATACCCGTGCTGCTTCCATTCCGGCAGGCCCGGCACCGACGATCACCACCTTGCGTTTCGGCCCGGTGGATTTTTCGATGATGTGCGGCACGCCCATGTATTCACGCGACGTGGCTGCGTTCTGGATACACAGCACATCCAGCCCCTGATACTGGCGGTCGATGCAGTAGTTGGCGCCAACGCACTGTTTGATCTGGTCGATCTGGCCCATCTTGATCTTGGCGATCAGGTGCGGATCGGCAATGTGCGCCCGGGTCATGCCGACCATGTCGACATAGCCGCCTTCCAGAATGCGCGTGGCCTGGTTCGGGTCCTTGATGTTCTGCGCATGCAGTACAGGCGCCTTGACCACTTCCTTGATACCGGCCGCCAGGTGCAGAAACGGCTCCGGTGGATAACTCATGTTGGGGATCACGTTGGCCAGGGTATTGTGGGTGTCACAACCCGAGCCCACCACACCGATGAAATCGATCATGCCGGTGTCGTCGTAGTACTTGGCGATCTGTTTCATGTCCTCATGGCTCAGGCCATCAGGGTGAAACTCGTCGCCGCAGATGCGCAGGCCCACGCAAAAATCTGGACCGACTTCCTTGCGCACCGCCTTGATCACTTCCAGACCGAAGCGCATGCGGTTTTCGAAGCAGCCGCCCCACTCATCTGTACGCTTGTTCACGCGCGGACTCCAGAACTGATCGATCATGTGCTGGTGCACAGCCGACAGCTCCACGCCGTCCAGCCCACCGGCCTTGGCACGGGCTGCGGCGCTGGCGTAGTTGCCGATCACGCGCCAGATTTCCTCGGGCTCGATGGTCTTGCAGGTGGCGCGGTGCACCGGCTCGCGGATGCCCGACGGCGAGAGCAGGGTCGGCCAGTGATCGCCATCCCAGCGAGAGCGGCGTCCCATGTGGGTAATCTGGATCATGATCTTGGCGCCGTGCTTGTGCATGGCGTCGGCCAGATTCTGGAAGTGTGGAATGATCCGGTCAGTGGCCAGGTTGACCGATTTCCACCAGCTCTGCGGGCTGTCGATCGCAACACTCGACGAACCGCCGCAGATGGCCAGACCGATACCGCCCTTGGCTTTCTCTTCGTAATACTTCACGTAACGGTCGGTGGTCATGCCGCCATCGGTGGCATAGACCTCGGCATGCGCCGTGCTGAGCACGCGGTTGCGGATGGTGAGCTTGCCGATCTGGATCGGCTGGAACATCGCTTCGAAAGCCATAACGCGATCCTCGATTTACAGCGGCTTGACGACAAAGAGTCCGTCGTCATGACCTTCTTCCGAACCACCGTAGACCTGCTCGGCCACCGTGCGGATCGAGCTGCCGCGGGCGGCCAGGATCTGATCCATGGCGCCTGCGAACCAGCCGGTGAACATGTAGTCGACCTTGCGGCCGACCTTGCCGTAGACGTACACGAAGCAGGAGTGCTCGAGTTTGACGCTGGCCGTGCCCTTTTCGAGGTCGATGTCCTGAATCTTGAACAGGCCCCAACCGCGCTGCGACAGGCGTTTCATGTAGTGCTCGAACACGGCGACGCCCTCGATGCCGTGGCATTCGGCTTCTTTCTCACACCAGTGCCAGGCGGATTTGTAGCCTGCCTTGTAGAGAATTTCGGCGTAGGCATCGGCGCCCAGCACTTCCTCGATGCCCATGTGGTTGTTGACGAAAAAGTGGCGAGGCACGTAGAGCATCGGCAGTGCATCGGAGGTCCAGACACCGGTTTCGCTGTCGACTTCGATAGGCAGTTGCGGGGCGATTTTGGCCATGGGGAACAAACTCCAGATGATTCGGGTTACACCCACCGCAACGAAGGCCGTGGGCGTGTATAGGTTCAGGTGTAACAGGCGGCTTACTCGCCCCAGACGTCGGCCAGAACGTTGACCCAGTTCTCGCCCATGATCTTGCGCACCACGCGCTCTGGATGGCCGCGCTTGAGCAGGGTTTCGGTCAGGTTGGGAAACTCGCCCACGGTACGGATGCCCAGCGGGTTGATGATCTTGCCGAAGTTGGTCAGGCGGCGGGCGTAGCCCTTGTCGTGGGTCAGGTACTCGAAGAAGTCCTGGCCGTGACCCTGGGTGAAATCGGTGCCGATGCCGATGGCGTCTTCGCCCACGATGTTCATCACGTACTCGATGGCTTCGGCATAGTCGTCGATGGTCGAGTCGATGCCCTTGGCCAGAAACGGCGCGAACATGGTCACACCCACGAAGCCGCCGTGGTCGGCAATGAACTTCAGTTCGGCGTCGGATTTGTTGCGCGGGTGTTCTTTGAGGCCGGACGGCAGACAGTGGGAGTAGCAGACCGGCTTTTTCGATTCGAGGATGACTTCTTCAGAGGTCTTGGAGCCCACGTGGGACAGGTCGCACATCACGCCGACGCGGTTCATCTCGGCGACGATCTCGCGGCCGAAGCCCGACAGGCCGCCATCACGCTCATAGCAGCCGGTACCGACCAGATTCTGGGTGTTGTAGCACATCTGCACGATGCCGACGCCGAGCTTCTTGAAGATCTCGACGTAGCCGATCCGGTCTTCATAGGCATGGGCGTTCTGGAAGCCGAAAAGGATGCCGGTCTTGCCCAGTTCCTTGGCCTTGCGGATGTCGGCAGTGGTGTGGACCGGCATCACCAGATCACTGTTTTCGCGCATCAGTTTCAGGCTGGTGCAGATGCTGTCGATGGTGGCCTGAAAACCTTCCCATACCGACACGGTGCAGTTGGCCATGGTCAGGCCGCCCTTGCGCATGTCTTCAAACAGTTCACGGTTCCACTTGGCGATGATCAGCCCGTCAATAACGATGCTGTCGGCGTGCAGTTCGGCTGGGCTCATCAGGCTGTCCCCATTCAGGTTCTTGCGCACCGAATCGGCTGTCGGCGCTAATGGGGTCAGCATATGCCGGAGGGTTGGCCGAGCCGGGTGCAAAAACGACAAGGGGCTTGCCGAAAGCGTCAAGAAACGACAAAGGGTGACAGCACTTCGTCACACCCTGTCGTAAACCTGTTCATTGTCACGCGGTTAGGACAGAATTCGTTACATCAATGGATCGGAGCGACTCAATGAGAACGATTTTCCTGACCCTGGCCTTGATGGCCACGGCCGTGACAGGCGCACACGCTGCTCAGAATCCGGACAGCACGCCGTGCGACGGCGTGGACAGCGATAATCAGACCCTGGAATGCTCGGCCTACAGCCGCCATACGGCTGAAGAGCTGCTCAAGGAAAACTTCCAGAACCTGCTCCAGCGGGTCCAATCGCAGTTCGTCGCCAACAAGACACAATTCAACGACTTCACCAGCAAGCTCAAGACGGCTCAGTCCGCCTGGGAAAAGCTGCGCGATGCCGATTGCGCTGTCGAAGTGTTCCCGTCTGCTGCAGGCAGCAAGGCTTTCACTATCAGTGAGAACGACTGCGTGGCTCGCATGAGTGACGAGCGGTCGGAGTATCTGGAGTCGATTGCACAGGAATAACGCCAGCGATGAGATAACCTGTTTCTTTTATGAATCACTTCATCAGGTTTTCTCATGATTATTTGCGGTGTAGAAATCAAAGGCAGTGAAGCCATCTTTGCTCTGGCCACGCGTCAGCAAGGCGGCATCGCACACCTGCCACTGGCGACCAAAAAGATTGCGCTGGAAGATGACGACGAGTCTGCCAACGTCAAAGCCTTCGCCACTCAGATCGCCAGCTTCGTGCGCGAGAATGGCATCAGCCATGTCGCGATCAAGAAGCGCAGCAAGAAAGGCGAATTCGCCGGCGGCCCGACCACCTTCAAGATCGAGACGGTATTCCAGTTGCTGGCCGACTGCGACGTAACGCTCGTTTCCCCGCAAACCATCAACGCCCAGAACAAGAAACACGCCTTCGCCCTGCCCGATACGCTGAACAAGTATCAGCACGAGGCTTACAAGACAGCGTGCGCGGGGCTGATGAAGTCGGCGTAGGTAACGCGTGGATCTCACGCACACTGATCGTGCCCATGCTCCCCGCTCAGCGTTATACACAAGTCTGGAAGACGCTCAAACGGGGCCAAAACAAAAGTGTCTGACTGAATACGTACCCGTGGTTGCAGCAAGACTTGGGTATAACACTGAGCGCAAGCATTGGCATGATCGGCGTGCTTGAGATCACGCTGATCGTTCCTACGCTTCGCGTGGGAATGCCTCCCAGGACGCTCCGCGTCCGCTCTCGAATGTGACGCAGATATGTGCCCAAGCTCCAGCGTTATCCACGTCATGCGCTCGGCTCACTGAATCCTCAGTCTGCGCCATTGTGACGCGGAGCGTCACGGGAGGCATACCCACGCGGAGCGATGGGCACGATCAGTGTCGAGGCGGACTTGTGTATAACGATGAGCGCTCTGCGTGGTAACGCCTCTCAGGACGCTCCGCGTCCAGCCGTGTGACGCAGCGCGGCAGATTTCGGACAGGCACAAAAAAACCCGCATCGCTGCGGGTTTTTTCAATGCTCAATCAACTCAGTTGATCTTGGCATCCAGTTCGCCACGGGCGTAGCGTTCGAACATGGCGTCCAGCGAGATCGGTTTGATCTTCGAGGCGTTGCCAGCGGTGCCGAAGGCTTCGTAGCGGGCGATGCAGACGTCACGCATGGCGACAACGGTCTTGGCCAGGTATTTGCGCGGGTCGAACTCGCTGCGGTTCTTGGCCATGAACTCGCGGATGGCACCGGTAGACGCCAGACGCAGGTCGGTGTCGATGTTGACCTTGCGCACGCCGTGCTTGATGCCTTCAACGATTTCTTCGACCGGCACACCGTACGTCTCTTTGATGTCGCCGCCGTATTCGTTGATGATCTTCAGCCATTCCTGAGGAACGGACGAAGAACCGTGCATCACCAGGTGAGTGTTCGGAATCCGCTTGTGGATTTCTTTGATGCGCTCGATCGCCAGGATGTCGCCGGTAGGCGGCTTGGTGAACTTGTAAGCGCCGTGGCTGGTGCCGATGGCGATGGCCAGGGCATCGACCTGAGTTTTCTTTACGAAGTCAGCAGCTTCTTCCGGGTCAGTCAGCATCTGACTGTGATCCAGAATACCTTCAGCGCCGACGCCGTCTTCTTCACCGGCCATACCGGTTTCCAGCGAGCCCAGAACGCCCAGCTCGCCTTCCACGGACACGCCACAGGCGTGAGCGAAGGCCACCACGCGACGGGTCACGTCAACGTTGTATTCGTAATCGGCTGGGGACTTGCCGTCTTCCTTCAGCGAGCCGTCCATCATCACCGAGCTGAAGCCCAGCTGGATCGAGCGCTGGCAGATGTCAGGGCTGGTGCCGTGGTCCTGGTGCATGACCACCGGGATGTGCGGGAACTCTTCGATTGCCGCGAGGATCAGGTGACGCAGGAACGGGGCACCGGCGTATTTGCGGGCACCGGCCGAAGCCTGAACGATCACCGGGGAGTCGGTCTTGTCGGCCGCTTCCATAATGGCGCGCATTTGTTCCAGGTTGTTTACGTTGAAAGCTGGAACGCCGTAGCCGAACTCGGCTGCGTGGTCCAACATCTGGCGCATGCTGATAAGTGCCATTGTCTGTGTCTCTCCCGGTAGGGTCGTTAATCGTGCAAGCCTGCCGTAGTGGCGGCTGCTATTCAAGTTATACGCACGGGCCGCAAGCCCTGCGAATGGTGCATCGGCTACGACTTATCTGGCTTTGCAGCCGCGACCGATCAAATCATTGGTGGCGTCCCAATACACAAGGCCTTCGCTGCCCTTGTTGTCGAACGCCAGCACATTATTACTGTAAAGCGTGCCACTGGAAGCACCGGGTTCAGCCTTTAGCCTGAAAACCTGATCGCTCTGATTCAGGCGCGCATCCACTTCTTTTTTTGCTGAATCGATATAGCGCCAATGAATCTCGGCACCGCTATCGCAGACCCAGTGATTCCACGGGTCATTCTGTTGGGGCTTGCTCATCATCGAGCAACCGCCCAGCACCGCCAATGTTCCGAGGGCAATCAAGCCTTTCATGACTTCTCCTGGCCTGCCCTGCGAAACCCGGCGTGTGCCTGCGGCTTCGTTGTATCAGGGGCAGTTCTGTTCCTGTTTACCGTCATCGGCCGGTTCACCCGTGGCGCGCGCCTCGACCCGCTGACTGTTCTCGGTTGTCGGCACATCCACCGAGGCCGGGCTGAATACTTTGCAGGCATGGGAGCCGGAACCGGCACAACCGGCCAGTACAACGCAACTCACAAGCGCCAGGGCAGCGATCTTCATGGCAAAACTCCTTCTTCATAAAAAGATGTCCACCCACTAATGACCGCTGAAGCTTGCCGTGGTTGCCGCAAAAGCCTCAACCCGGCTTACGGACAGCCTGGCAACCCTGTTGCCTTGGGCATGAATTCGTAACGATCCCATACCTCCTGGCCGCCGCGCTTGTAGATCACCGGTACTGTCTCGGCCTGCCAGCCCGCCTGATAACAACTCAAATGCAGCACATCGGTCCGGGAAGCGCTCTCGGCCTCTTCGGCTTCAGGCTTGCCTGCACAACCGCCCAGCAACCCTGCGATGAGGAACCACGGTAACGCCCTGACCATGTACGACTCCTTGTCCAAATGCCTGGATTCAGGCCTTGGCGCGTTGTTCAAGCACTTCAACCGCGGGCAGAACCTTGCCTTCCACGAACTCGAGGAACGCGCCGCCGCCTGTGGAAATATAGGAAATTTGTTCGGCTACACCGTACTTGTCGATGGCTGCCAATGTGTCGCCGCCGCCCGCGATGGAGAACGCAGAGCTTTCGGCAATCGCCTTGGCCAGCGTTTTGGTGCCCTCGCCGAACTGATCGAATTCAAACACACCGACCGGACCGTTCCACAGAATAGTCTTCGAAGATTTCAACAAGTCGGCGAAGTGCGCAGCAGTCTGCGGGCCGATGTCCAGAATCATGTCGTCATCGGCCACATCGGCAATCAGCTTGACGGTAGCGGTAGCGCTTTCGGCGAATTCCTTGGCGACCACAACGTCGGTCGGCAATGGAACGCTGACCTTGGCGGCGATTTCGCGTGCGGTGTCCAGCAGGTCCGGCTCGTAGAGGGACTTACCGACCTTGTGACCGGCTGCTGCCAGGAAGGTGTTGGCAATGCCGCCGCCGACGATCAGCTGGTTGCAGATAGCGCTCAGGCTGTTAAGCACGTCCAGCTTGCTGGAGACCTTGGAACCGGCGACAATGGCCGCCATCGGCTGGGCCGGAGCACCGAGCGCCTTGCCCAATGCATCCAGCTCGGCAGCCAGCAGCGGACCTGCCGCAGCGACCTTGGCGAATTTGGCCACGCCGTGGGTCGAGCCTTCAGCGCGGTGTGCGGTACCGAAGGCGTCCATCACGAACACGTCGCACAGCGCGGCGTACTTCTGCGCCAGCTCATCGGCGTTCTTCTTCTCGCCCTTGTTGAAGCGCACGTTCTCGAACAGCACGATGTCGCCTGGCTTGACGTCAACGCCGTCCAGATAATCGGCAACCAGCGGAACGTCACGACCCAGTGCCTTGCTCAGGTAGTCGGCAACCGGCTTGAGACTGTTCTCTGCAGAGAACTCGCCTTCTGTCGGACGGCCCAGGTGCGAGCAGACCATCACGGCCGCCCCCTTTTCCAGCGCCAGCTTGATGGTCGGCAGCGAAGCAAGGATACGTGCATCGCTGCTGACGACGCCGTCCTTCACAGGGACGTTGAGGTCTTCACGAATCAGTACACGTTTACCTTGCAGATCGAGGTCGGTCATCTTCAACACGGTCATGAGGCGTTCCTGTTTTTTACTGTTGTTGGTCAGCGACGCGCAGAAAGTGCTCTGCAACGTCGAGCATTCGATTGGCAAAGCCCCACTCGTTATCGAACCACGCCAGCAGATTCACCAGCCTGGGTCCGGAAACGCGGGTCTGACTCGCATCGACAATCGCCGAATGCGGGTCATGATTGAAATCGCAGCTGGCGTGCGGCAACTCAGTGTAGGCCAGCAAACCCTTCAACGGGCCGCGGGTAGCGGCCTCGCGCAGGATTCGGTTGATGTCCTGTGCGTCGGTGTCACGAGCCGTCTGCAACGTGATGTCCAGACAGGACACATTGACGGTCGGTACGCGAACAGCTTTGGCCTGAATTCGGCCGGCAAGTTCCGGAAGCAGCCTTTCGATTCCGCGGGCAAGGCCTGTGGAGACCGGGATGATCGACTGAAACGCCGAGCGCGTGCGGCGCAGATCTTCGTGGTGGTAGGCGTCGATCACCGGCTGGTCGTTCATGGCCGAGTGGATCGTGGTGATGGTGACGTACTCAAGCCCGACAGCCTGATCCAGCAGGCGAAGAAGAGGCACGCTGCAGTTGGTGGTGCAGGACGCCGCCGACACCAACAGTTCATGGCCGGTCAGCTTCTGCTGGTTGATGCCAAACACCACCGTGGCATCGACATCGGCCTCGCTGGCCATCGGTTGCGAGAACAGCACTCGCGGCGCGCCCGCATCCAGAAAACGCTGGCCGTCTTCACGGGTGTTGTAGATACCGGAGCATTCGAGCACCAGATCGACGTCCAGCGAAGCCCAGTCAATCTCTTCGGGCGTCGAGCTGCGCAGCACCTTGATCCTGTGATCGTTTATGTGCAGGTATTGCCCTTCGACCCGGACCTGACCGGGAAATCGGCCGTGGGTGGAATCGAAGCGCGTCAGGTATTCGAGACTGGCCATGTCGGCCAGATCGTTTATTGCAACCACTTCAAACCCCGCTTTCGTCCCTCGCTCACACAGCGCACGCACGACGCAACGACCAATGCGGCCGTAGCCGTTCAGAGCAACTTTATAAGGGCGGGGCTGGGGCATGGGGTTCTCATGGATTTAAGCTGAACCCGAAGGGGCGCGCTTGCTTATGGCCACGGCTGCCCGGACAGCAGGGAAGACTGTCCGGGCAATCCGTTTGCGGGCAAACGCGTCCCTGCGAGGGGACGCGTCGTGCTTAGCCTTCGAGCAGCTCTTCAGCAGTGCTCAGGACGTTTTCCAGCGTGAAGCCGAACTCTTCGAACAGCGCAGGCGCAGGCGCCGACTCACCGAAGGTGGTCATACCGATCACGCGGCCTTCCAGACCGACGTACTTGTACCAGTAGTCGGCATGCGCCGCTTCGATGGCGATGCGCGCGCTGACCTGCAGGGGCAGAACGTCCTGCTTGTACATCGCATCCTGAGCTTCGAACACGCTGGTGCATGGCATGGACACCACACGAACCTTGCGGCCCTGCTCGATCAGTTTGTCGTAAGCCTGAACGGCCAGACCGATTTCCGAGCCAGTGGCGATCAGGATCAGCTCAGGCTCGCCGACGCAGTCGCGCAGCACGTAGCCACCGCGAGCGATGTTAGCCAACTGGGCTTCGTCACGCGCCTGGTGAGGCAGGTTCTGACGCGAGAAGATCAACGCCGAAGGACCGTCGTTACGCTCGATGGCGTATTTCCAGGCCACGGCGGATTCCACCGCATCGGCTGGACGCCAGGTGTCCAGGTTCGGCGTGGTGCGCAGGCTGGTCAATTGTTCGATCGGCTGGTGAGTCGGGCCGTCTTCGCCCAGACCGATGGAGTCGTGGGTGAATACGTAGATCACGCGCTTCTTCATCAGCGAAGCCATGCGCACTGCGTTACGGGCGTATTCCATGAAGATCAGGAAGGTTGCGCCGTACGGCACGAAACCGCCGTGCAGCGCGATGCCGTTCATCATGGCGCCCATGCCGAACTCACGCACACCGTAGTGCAGGTAGTTGCCGTTGGGGTCTTCGCCGGTGATGCTCTTGCAGCCTTTCCAGATGGTCAGGTTGGAACCGGCCAGGTCAGCCGAACCGCCGAGGATCTCAGGCAGCAGCGGGCCCAGTGCGCTCAGGGCGTTCTGGCTGGCTTTACGGCTGGCGATGGTTTCGCCCTTGGCGTTGACTTCAGCCACGTAGGCTGCCGATTTCTCGGCGAAGTCGGCTGGCAGCTCGCCGCTCATGCGACGGATGAAATCGTTGGCCAGTTCAGGATGAGCAGCGGAGTAGGCCGCGAAACGCTGATCCCACTCGGCTTCGGCAGCCAGGCCTTTTTCTTTCGCGTTCCACTCGGCATAGATGTCAGCCGGGATGTCGAAAGGACCGTGGTTCCACTTCAGGGCAGCACGAGTCAGGGCGATTTCATCAGCGCCCAGCGGAGCACCGTGGGACTCTTCCTTGCCCTGCTTGTTCGGCGAACCGAAACCAATGGTGGTCTTGCAGCAGATCAGGGTCGGCTGATCGCTCTTGCGAGCGGTGTCGATGGCGGTCTTGATCTCGTCGGCGTCATGGCCGTCGACATTGCGGATGACCTGCCAGCCGTACGACTCGAAACGCTTCGGCGTGTCGTCGGTGAACCAGCCTTCGACTTCGCCGTCGATGGAGATACCGTTGTCGTCGTAGAACGCGATCAGTTTGCCCAGTTGCAGCGTGCCGGCCAGCGAGGCGACTTCGTGCGAGATGCCTTCCATCATGCAGCCGTCACCCATGAACACATAGGTGTGGTGATCGACGATGGAATGGCCCGGACGGTTGAACTGCGCAGCCAGCGTTTTCTCGGCAGCGGCGAAACCGACCGCGTTGGCAAAGCCCTGACCCAGCGGTCCGGTGGTGGTTTCAACGCCCGGCGTGTAACCGTACTCGGGGTGACCCGGCGTGCGGCTGTGCAACTGGCGGAAATTCTTCAGGTCGTCGATGGACAGGTCATAACCGGTCAGGTGCAGCAACGAATAGACCAGCATCGAGCCGTGACCGTTGGACATGATGAAACGGTCACGGTCAGCGAACGCAGGGTTGGCCGGGTTGTGCTTCAGATAATCGCGCCAAAGAACCTCGGCGATATCTGCCATGCCCATGGGGGCACCCGGATGGCCGCTGTTGGCTTTTTGCACGGCATCCATGCTGAGGGCACGAATAGCGTTGGCACGCTCACGACGGCTTGGCATCGCTGATCTCCTGACAGTAAAGGATTGGGATCTGAAAAAGGCGGCCATTTTCCCTCAGGGACCGGCCGGGGGCAATCACAGATAGTGGACCTTAGGCTTTTTTCCTGTGTTGTGGACATTAATTAGCCTGTTACTACTGGATAACGACAGCTTGCGACAAGTTCAGCAGGATCGACAGGCGCCACCCATCAAGCAATATCAAAACTTTTTGATATTGGCCTTGCGAGCTCATGAATCGATCACTAGACTGCGGACCCTATGAACCTGCGTGTGCCTGCAATCCGCCATGATGCATGCGACGACCTCTCTGCATTGTGCAAGGCCGGCGGCGATCCGTTGCGACTGAACGTTCTGCGTGCGCTGACCAACGACTCGTTTGGCGTGCTGGAACTGGCGCAGATTTTCGCTATAGGTCAGTCGGGCATGAGTCACCACTTGAAGGTGTTGGCGCAGGCTGACCTGGTGGCGACCCGGCGTGAGGGCAATGCGATTTTTTACCGTCGCGCCCTGCCCCACACCCACTTGCCCGGCGGCAGATTGCACGCCGCCCTGCTCGATGAAGTGGACACACTGGCATTGCCGGATGAGGTTCAAGGGCGTATTGGTCTGGTGCATCGGCAGCGGGCGCTCGCCAGTCAGGACTTCTTTGCCCGGACCGCGGAAAAGTTTCGCGCCCAGCAGGACCTGATAGCAGGCCTTGCCCAATACAGCGAAAGCCTGCTGACGCTGCTCGACAAACTCAGCTTCGGCAGCGAGGCAACGGCACTGGAAGTAGGCCCCGGCGACGGCGGCTTTCTCCCGGAGCTGGCAAGACGTTTCAGGCACGTGATCGCGATGGACAACAGCCCGGCAATGCTGGAACTGGCCCGCGACCTGTGTCAGCGCAAGGCGCTGTTTAATGTCGAGCTGAAGCTGGCCGATGCACTGACAGACAGTAAAGTACTCGCCGACTGCGTCGTACTGAATATGGTGCTCCATCATTTCGCCGCACCAGCCGAAGCGCTGGCGCAACTGGCCGAATGCGTACAACCCGGCGGTAGCTTGCTGGTAACAGAATTGTGTAGTCATGACCAGAGCTGGGCCAGGGAGGCCTGTGGCGATCTCTGGTTAGGTTTCGAGCAGGAAGACCTGGCCCGTTGGGCCATCGCTGCGGGGCTAGTTCCCGGGGAAAGCCTTTATGTAGGCTTACGTAATGGTTTCCAGATCCAGGTTCGCCATTTTCAGCGACCGGCTGGCGACACTCACCATCGGTAAAATGAAGGAAACCCGTAGAGATGAGCGAATACTCACTTTTCACCTCCGAGTCCGTGTCCGAAGGGCACCCGGACAAGATCGCCGACCAGATTTCCGACGCGGTTCTGGACGCCATCATCGCTGAAGACAAATACGCCCGTGTGGCTTGCGAAACGCTGGTCAAGACCGGTGTGGCGATCATCGCTGGCGAAGTGTCGACTTCGGCCTGGGTCGATCTGGAAGACATCGTGCGTAACGTCATCCTGGACATCGGCTACAATAGCTCCGACGTCGGCTTCGACGGCGCGACCTGCGGCGTGATGAACATCATCGGCAAGCAGTCGGTGGACATCGCCCAGGGCGTTGACCGCAGCAAGCCTGAAGATCAGGGCGCTGGCGACCAGGGCCTGATGTTCGGCTACGCCAGCAACGAAACCGACGTACTGATGCCTGCTCCGATCACCTTCTCGCACCAACTGGTCGAGCGTCAGGCTCAGGCCCGCAAGTCCGGCCTGCTGCCGTGGCTGCGCCCGGATGCGAAATCCCAAGTCACCTGCCGCTACGAAAACGGCAAGGTCGTGGGCGTCGACGCTATCGTTCTGTCGACCCAGCACAACCCGGACGTTTCCTACAAAGACCTGCGCGAAGGCGTGATGGAGCTGATCGTCAAGCACGTTATCCCTGCGCACCTGCTGCACAAGGACACTCAGTTCCACATCAACCCGACCGGCAATTTCATCATCGGTGGCCCGGTGGGCGACTGTGGCCTGACCGGCCGCAAGATCATCGTCGACACCTACGGCGGCATGGCCCGTCACGGCGGCGGCGCGTTCTCCGGCAAGGACCCATCGAAGGTTGACCGTTCGGCTGCCTACGCGGGCCGTTACGTGGCCAAGAACATCGTCGCTGCGGGCCTCGCCGAGCGTTGCGAGATTCAGGTGTCCTACGCTATCGGCGTTGCACAACCGACCTCGATCTCGCTGAACACCTTCGGCACCGGCAAGCTGTCCGACGACAAGATCATCAGCCTGGTTCGCGAGCACTTCGACCTGCGTCCGTACGCGATCACCACCATGCTGGATCTGCTGCACCCGATGTACAAGGCCACTGCGGCCTACGGCCACTTCGGTCGTACCCCGGTCGAAATGACCGTTGGCGATGACACCTTCACCGCCTTCACTTGGGAAAAAACCGACCGCGCCGACGCCCTGCGCGCTGCTGCCGGTCTGTAATTCTCCTGCGGTCATCAAAAGCCCCCGGCGACGTGAGTCTCCGGGGGCTTTTGTTTGGGACTCCCGCCCCACCCAAAGGAACAGCGAACCCCGAATAACGCGCAAAATCACCGCCCTGTATGATAGGCGCAACGATCGCAAGGCCGGTGACGTTATACGCTGCTGGTGTCAGCACCAACGCGGGACGAAAATCGCGCTGCTGTTCTCGGCCAGCGGTTGGATTGAGGCTGATGCGGACGATATCTGCGCGATTGAATCCGTGCTGCTTCACGCTTCACGCCCTATGGGTTGCATGGCGTTCCAACCAGCCAACTCCTCTGGCTCGGACGCATTCAAATCACATTGGGCCATAAGGTCGGCCAATTGGTAATGCAGTCTGGCCTTGGCAGGCTTGAGCGTCATCACTTCGCTGGAAACATCCAGCACCAGCACATCACCGATGACCAGGCTCATCTGCTTGAGCACATTGGCTGGCAATCTGATTGCTGCGCTATTGCCCCACTGCTGAATTTTGACTTCCATACAACACCCCGCCAAATAGTAGATACATTGCAGAAGCGTCACCCCCCTTACGCAAACAGTTATTTACACCAAACCCGCCGGTCATCATCGACGCTTTTGTAACAGCGAGCGAAGTTATCGGCTGGATACGAATGCCATCACCTTCAGTGCGCCAGGGTCGAAAAACCCGGTAACCATGCCGACAAGCCTCATATCCAGACGACAGCTAGCCTTCTCCAGCCAATCCCAAGCAAGGATGCTTCGATGCTGTCTGTTACCCGCCTGATGGGCTGCGCCCTTCTGATCGCCCTTTCCCCCTTCACGACTGCCAGCCAGTGTCCGAACTGGACTGCGCCCCAGGCACAAACCGAGATCCTCTCACTTCAACAACAGATCGCCGAATGGGACGACAGTTACCACCGTCTGGGCGTCTCGCGAATTCCCGACGAGCTTTACGATCAGTCGCGGCAGAAGCTGAAGACATGGCGTACGTGTTTTGCCGTTCCGGCGTCGGACGAAAATCCACTGAAGACCGCAGGCGGCTCGGTGGTGCATCCCATTGCACACACGGGCGTGAACAAGCTGGCCGACGACAAGGCGGTCAAGGCCTGGCTCAAGGGCCGGACCGGTCTGTGGATTCAACCCAAGGTCGATGGCGTGGCCGTTACGCTGATCTATTCCAGGGGCAGCCTGGCGAAGGCCATCAGTCGTGGCGACGGGGTCAATGGCCAGGATTGGACGGCTCAGGCGCAGTTGATCAAGGCCATTCCTCAGCAATTGCCGTGGCCGGATGACGTTGTGCTGCAAGGCGAGTTGTACAAGCGGCTGTCCGAACATGTGCAAGCGTCGGCAGGCAGCGTGAATGCACGCAGCAAGGTGGCCGGACTGCTGGCACGCAAAACGTTGAGCCTCGCGCAGGCAGAAACCATCGGGCTGTTCGTCTGGGACTGGCCTGATGGCCCGGCCACCATGAGCGAGCGTCTGGCAGGCTTGAACGCCATGGGTTTTGCCGACAGCACCCGCTACACGCTTGCGCTGGAGAGTTATGCGCAGGCCGCGCAGTGGCGCGAGCATTGGTATCGGACGCCGATGCCGTTCGCCACGGACGGCGTGATCATGCGTCAGGGCGAACGCCCTTCCTCCGAGCGCTGGCAAGCGAAAGCGCCTTACTGGATCGCCGCCTGGAAGCACCCTTATGCGCAAGCGCTGGCCGAGGTGCGCAAGGTCAGCTTCACGATTGGTCGCAGCGGCAGGATCACCCCGATCCTTGAGCTGACACCGATACGTCTGGACGACCGGACCGTCAGTCGAATCAGTACAGGCTCGCTGCAACGCTGGCAGACGCTGGATATCCGCCCCGGCGATCAGGTGGCGATCAGTCTGGCCGGGCTGACCATTCCACGGCTCGACGGTGTGATTACGCGCAGTGTCGAGCGGGCAGAGGTGAATGTTCCGCAGGCCAGTGACTTTCATGAACTCAGTTGCTGGCAACCGACGTCGGGCTGCGAAAGCCAGTTTCGGGCGCGGCTGACTTGGCTCAGCGGCAAGAAGGGGCTGGCCTTGAGTGGCGTGGGGCCGGGCACTTGGGACAGGCTCATCGAAAGCGGGAAAATCAATGGTCTGGTCGATTGGATGACCCTCGATCAGGCTGAGCTTGTTAACATTCCCGGTCTTGCCGAGCGCAGCAGCGCTAAACTGTTCGCCAGCCTGCAAACCGCCCGCCAAAAGCCTTTCCAGACATGGCTCAAGGCTATCGGCCTGCCGCCCGCAGGAAGCGCTCGACTGGATGCCGATTGGGATCAGCTGGCCTCACGCAGTATTGAACAATGGCAGGCAGAACCGGGCGTGGGTCCGGGACGGGCGGCAAAACTCGTTGCATTCTTCAATGATCCGCAAGTACAGGCATTGAGCCAGCAATTGCGTGTTTCAGGTATTTCAGGTTTCTAGAGTCCGGGTTTCACTTTTTATGCCCGGGCGTTGTTGCTTTCAAAAGGAGTTCATATGAAGTTTTTATCAACACTGGTTCTTTTCACCAGCTGCACGTTACTGGCTACACCTCTGTTCGCCGATGAACAGGCACCGCCATCCGAGTGCCTGCTCAAGAGTCAGGAAATCAGCAGCAAGATTCAGGAAGCCAAGAGCGAAGGCAACAAGGCTCAACAGGCAGGTCTGGAAACAGCACTTGCCGAGGTCAATGCAAACTGCACCGAGGCGTCGCAAGTCAAACAGCGCGAACAGAAGGTCCTGGACGCCAAACGTGAAGTCAGCCGTCGCCAGTCCGACCTGACCAAGGCGATGGAAAAGGGCGATCCGGAGAAGATCAACAAGCGCAAGGACAAACTCGCCGAGTCGCGCAAGGAATTGCAGGATGCGCAGGCAGAGCTTGAGAAAGTGCAGCCGGATGAGTGAGCAGCCATTGGCAACTGCTTACTCACGCGTAATCCACTGAGGCTTGCCGGCGATGAACGATGACGCGGTTTTCCTGGCAAACCGCGTCGACTGCATCGCCGGCAAGCCGCCTCTTATCAAACAACCTGCAACCCACTGAAGAAACCCGATTTTTTGTAGGAGCGCGCTTGGTCTGGGCGGCAATCCGACGATAGGATCTTACGGACAGAAACTCAGCGACTGAACTGACGCAATCGCGGGCAAGCGCGCTCCTACGGCCCGTGTTCGCTGCGCGACAGCGCTACGTCGAAAACGTGATGGCGCTTCCCACAGTTTTAAGCGACTGCCACAGCCAATCACGCCGCAGCAGGAAATGCCGACACGCCGAACAGGGCAACGATCAGGCCCATCCCGACCAGCCAGATGATGGAGCGCATCGCTGCCAGATCGGCCAGATAAAAGATGATGTAGAGCAGGCGGCTGGTGATGAACAGCACCGCAAGCACGTCGATGGTGACCAACTGCGCGTTGCCCGCGACATGCGCAATGATCACCGCCGCTGCGAACGCAGGGGTCACTTCATAGCTGTTCAGTTGCGCGGCATGTGCGCGCTTCGGAAATCCTTCCAGCTTGTCGAGAAAAGCGCGAGGGTCATGATTGTTGCCGGGCTTGAATTTGCCGCTGCCGACCTTGGCGATGCCTGCGCAGGCGATCGGCAAAAGGATCGCTACCAGCACACACCAGAAAGCTACTGTCATACATCCATCCTTATTATGTCGGCTTCATCTAGAAGCATGCCAGGCACGAACAGCCTTAAAGCTCAGAGCCGGACGCGGCCCAAAGGTTCTTCCGGCTTACACCAGTTTAGGAAAAATCAGGCTGAACGTGGTGAACCGCCCAGGCTCGCTCTCGGCTTTCACCTGGCCTTCATGCAGGCTCATGATCGACCGGACGATGGCCAGCCCCAGGCCTGTACCGCCCTGCTGTCGGGCGCGACTGACGTGAACCCGGTAAAACCGGTCGAACAGGCGTGGCAGGTGCTCGGCATCAATGCCTTCCCCGGCATTGCGCACCGCCAGCGTAATGTCTTCGACGTGTGTGACGATCCTTATCGTGATGGCGGTGCCACTCGCCCCATGACGAATCGCATTGGATAGCAGGTTGGAGATCGCCCGCTGAATCATCAGCCGGTCGCCCATGGCCTTACCGTTGCCTTCGATCTGCAAGGTGATGTCACGGTCTTCAGCCGATGCCGAAAACAGTTCGGCCACTTTTTCCGATTCCTCGCGCAGATCGATGGGCTCCAGCGCCAGCGGCGCCGAGGGCTGGCTGACGCTGGCGAGAAACAGCATCTGGGCGATCATGCGCGACATGCGCTCCAGCTCTTCGGTACAGGACTCGAGCGCCTGTCTGTACTCTTCCGGCGGACGGGGTCGCGACAACGTCACCTGCGCCTTGCCCATCAGGTTGTTCATGGGTGAACGCATCTCGTGCGCCAGATCGTCCGAGAACTGCGACAGCTGCTGAACGTCGCCGTCCAGCCGGTGCAGCATGAAGTTCACGGCGTGAGCCAGATCGCGCAGTTCGTCCGGCAAACCGGTCACTTTCATGCGGTGCGACAGGTCGCGGGCCGAAATCAGCGCGGTCACTTTCCGGAATGCTCCCAAAGGCCTGAGACCGCGGCGCACAACCCACCAGGCACCCAGCCCGACCAGTAACAGAATCACCGGCAGGATCATGAAGGTGGACATCATGTAGGCATGCAGCAGTGAGGTGTCGTTTTTGCGGTCCAGCGTCAGCATGACCAGAATGTTTTCATCCGTCTTGAGACGAATGTTCTTGTAGCCCACCAGCAGCTTGTGACCTTCGCTGGCCTCCAGCGCGTGAAAGCCCTGATCCTGCCCACCGGCTGCGGGCGGCGGCAAATTGCGGCCTTCTTCATTGCCGATATTCATCAGTGGCTGGCGCGGCATGCTCGAGTCGAAGATGCTCAGGGCAAAGCTGTCATGACCGACAATCTGATCGCGCAGCGTATGCGGATACTGGACGATGTCTCCAACCGACAGAAAGCCTTCGCTGAGCCCATGCTCGATCTGGGTGAATTTCTCCCTCAGGCTGTCTTCTGCACGCAGGTCGAGTTGATGGGAAATGGCCGCGTAGGCGAACAGCTCCATGATCACCACCAGAAACGCACTCAATGAGGTGACCGTCAGGCCCAACCGCGTTGAGAGGCGCGTGGGTTTCATTCGCGTACTTCCAGCACATAGCCCACACCACGCAAGGTGTGGATCAGCTTGGTTTCGAACGGGTCGTCGATCTTGGCTCGCAGGCGACGGATCGAAACCTCGACCACGTTGGTGTCGCAATCGAAGTTCATGTCCCAGACCAGCGAAATGATCTGGGTGCGCGACATGACCTCTCCGGTGTGGCGCATCAGCAGATGCAGCAAGGCGAATTCCTTGGTGGTCAGGTCGATACGCTGTTTGCCACGAAAGGCCCGGTGACGGCCCTGATCCAGCTCCAGATCTCCGACCTGCAGGACCTGCGGCGTACTGGGCTGTTCGCAGCGACGCATCAGGGTGCGGACTCTGGCCAGCAATTCGGGAAACTCGAACGGCTTGACCAGATAGTCGTCGGCGCCCATTTCGAGGCCCTTGACCTTTTCTTCCAGACGGCCCCGCGCAGTGACCATCATGATCCGGGTGTTGACGGTTTTCCTGAGCCGGGCCAGGACCTCCCAGCCATCCATTTCAGGCAGGTTTACATCCAGAATGACGATGTCATAAGCCTGATGCTGCGCGAGATAAAGCCCGTCGAGTCCGGTGGCGGCGATATCGACAACATAGCCACTTTCGGTCAGACCCTGATGCATGTATTCGGCAGTTTTCGGCTCGTCCTCTACTACAAGGATTCGCATGGCTATATGTCCTGTCTGATGTCGGTTGATCCGCAGTGTACGGGCAAACAGCCAGCCTCCACAGCACATAACGGAATTGTAATTTTGCAGCAATCCCTCTGATACCTCCGGTTACATAAAGTCCTCCCCATTCAGGTTCAACAGCCCTTTTGGCGCGGTTGTTCTTTCCACTGACGGGGGTGTTGTATGCAACTGGAGAGCCATGATCGTGCTCGGGTTTAGGCTGGCGTCCGGGTGGACGCACATCAGAACGGGCGCACTTTGCGTGCTGTTGTTTCCATTGATGACTCCGGTGGCGATCGCTCAGGGGTTGAGCCTGCCACAGGCCATCGAAGCGGCGTTTGCCGAGAACCCTGACCTTGCGGCCGCCCGCTGGGAAATCGGGGTGGCTGAAGGTGAACGCCAGCAGGCAGGGTTGATGCCCAACCCGGTAGCGTCCTGGGAGGCGGAGGACACACGCAGCGAGACCCGAACCACCACCGTGATGCTCAGCCAGGCGCTGGAACTGGGTGGCAAGCGCGGGGCGCGAATCGAGGCCGCCAGCCGTGGCCAGGACGCCGCCCGGATCGAGCTTGAGCGGCGCGGCAACGAGTTGCGTGCCGAGGTGGTTCAGGCGTTCTACGCCGCCGCCCGTGCGCAGGCGGGTCTTGACCTGGCGCGGCAATCCCGGTCACTGGCAGAGCGCGGTCTGCAAGTGGCCGAAGGCCGTGTGCAGGCGGGCAAGACTTCGCCTGTCGAGGCAACACGGGCTCAGGTGCAACTGGCCGAAACCGACCTGCTGGTACGGCGCGCCGAGACCCTGAAAATCAACAGTTACCGCGAGCTGGCACGAGCGACGGGATCATCGAACACCTCATTCGACCGGCTGGACTACACCGATCTGTCACCCGGCAAGGTGCCGCCTTCGGCCAGAATGCTGACCGCCCTCAACGAAACGGCCGAACTGCGTCTCGCCCAGGCCCAGATCGACCAGCGTGAAGCCGCGCTCGGCTCGGAACGGGCCAAGCGGGTTCCGGACCTGACCGTCAGTGTCGGCAGCCAGTACAGCCGTGAAGATCGCGAGCGCATCAACGTGGTCGGCCTGTCGATGCCGATTCCCTTGTTCGATCGCAATCAGGGCAACGTCCTTTCTGCTGCCAGACGCTCGGATCAGGCACGCGACCTGCGCAATGCCGTGGAGCTGAAACTGCGCACCCAGATCCAGTCGGCGCTTGATCAATGGGCCACCGCCTCGCGCGAAGTGGAGTCGTTCAACCGGGTCATCCTGCCTGCAGCGCAGCGCGCGGTCGATACGGCAACGCGTGGCTTCGAGATGGGCAAGTTCGGTTTCCTCGAAGTGCTGGATGCCCAGCGCACCCTGATTTCCGCCCGCAGCCAGTACCTGGAATCGCTGGCAACGGCCACCGACGCCAGCGTCAGCGTCGAACGCATCTATGGCGACCTCGACCGGTTCAGCCTCAAACCCTGACTTCTTTTTTGCGCACCTATCGAGCGCACCGCAGCGTGCGCAGCACCTACATGATTGCCGGGAGCATCCATGGACAACAAACGAAGCATTGGCATCGCCCTGGCGGTGGTGGTCATCATTGGCCTGGGCAGTCTGACCCTGAAGCCTGGCCTGCTGCCTTTCAGCGCCCAGGCTGAACCGGACACGCACGCCAACGAATCGGCGGACGCCCACGCAGGCGAAGAAGCCCACGCGGACGAGGAACATGGCGAGGACG
Organism: Pseudomonas viridiflava; assembly: GCF_900184295.1. NCBI lineage: Bacteria > Pseudomonadati > Pseudomonadota > Gammaproteobacteria > Pseudomonadales > Pseudomonadaceae > Pseudomonas > Pseudomonas viridiflava. The sequence goes on along the minus strand of NZ_LT855380.1, from coordinate 438,142 downwards.
GCCATGGCAGCGAACCAGAACAGCACGGCGCCACGAAAGCGGAGCCCGCGCACGAGGAAGAAGAAGGCCACCTTGAGCTCAGTGCCGAACAGATCAAGGCCGCCGGCATTGAACTGGTCGCCGCCGAGCCCCGACCAATGAGCACGTCAGTCACCTTCCCCGGCGAAATCCGCTTTGATGAAGACCGCACCGCCCACGTAGTGCCTCGCGTCGGCGGCGTCGTCGAATCGGTCAAGGTCGAGCTGGGCCAGAGCGTCAAAAAAGGTCAGGTGCTGGCCGTCATCGCCAGTCAGCAGATATCCGATCAACGCAGCGAGTTGAACGCGGCGCAGCGGCGCCAGGAACTGGCGCGGCTGACCCTGCAACGCGAGAAGAAACTCTGGGAAGACCGGATTTCGGCCGAACAGGATTACCAGCAGGCGCGTCAGGCGTTTCAGGAAGCGGACATCAGCCTGTCCAACGCCCGGCAGAAGCTCAGCGCCATCGGCGCCAGCGTCAGCCCCACCGCAGGCAACCGCTATGAGCTGATTGCCCCTTTCGACGCGATGGTCGTGGAGAAACACCTGGCCATCGGCGAAGTGGTGAGCGACGCGAGCAACGCCTTCACGCTGTCTGATCTGTCCCGCGTCTGGGCCACCTTCGGCGTCGCACCCAAGGACCTGGACAAAGTCATCGTCGGTCGCCCGGTCTCGGTCAGCGCACCCGACCTGAACGCTCGCGTCGAGGGCCGTATCGGTTATGTCGGCAGCCTGCTGGGTGAGCAGACCCGCGCGGCCACCGTTCGCGTCACCCTCGCCAACCCCAACGGCGCCTGGCGACCGGGGCTGTTCGTCTCGGTCGACGTGGCGGCAGAACAGAGCCAGGTCGCGGTCAGTCTGCCGGAGTCGGCGATTCAGACCGTCGAAGACAAGCCTTCGGTGTTCGTGCGCAACGACGAGGGCTTTCAGTTGACGCCCGTCACGCTCGGCCGCAGCGATGGCGGCTACGTGGAAATCGTCAAAGGCCTGGCCGCAGGCACCCAAGTGGCCGCCGCCGGCAGCTTCATTCTCAAGTCGGAGCTGGGCAAAGGCTCCGCCGAGCACGCCCATTGACCTGCGTCGTACGAGTATTCCCTCATGTTTGAACGGTTGATCAAATTCGCGATTGAACAGCGCATCGTGGTGATGCTCGCGGTCCTGCTGATGGCAGGACTGGGCATCGCCAGTTACCAGAAACTACCCATCGATGCCGTACCCGACATCACCAACGTACAGGTGCAGATCAACACCTCGGCGCCCGGTTTTTCGCCGCTGGAGACCGAGCAACGCATCACCTTCGCCATCGAAACCAACATGGCCGGCCTGCCCGGTCTGCAACAGACACGCTCGCTGTCGCGCTCGGGTCTGTCGCAGGTCACGGTGATTTTCGAAGACGGCACCGACCTGTTCTTCGCCCGCCAACAGGTGAACGAACGGCTGCAGATTGCCAAGGACCAGTTGCCCGAAGGCGTCGAAACCATGATGGGGCCGGTCTCCACCGGACTGGGCGAGATTTTCCTGTGGACCGTCGAAGCCCGAGAAGGCGCACGCAAGGAGGACGGCACGCCGTACACGCCGACCGACCTGCGGGTGATTCAGGACTGGATCATCAAGCCGCAGTTGCGCAACGTGCCGGGTGTGGCCGAAATCAACACCATCGGCGGCTTCGCTAAACAGTATGAAATCGCGCCCGATCCCAAGAAACTCGCCGCCTACAAGCTGACCCTGAATGATCTGGTTGCAGCGCTGGAGCGCAACAACGCCAACGTCGGCGCGGGCTACATTGAACGAGGCGGCGAACAACTGCTGATCCGCGCACCGGGCCAGCTCGAAAACATCGATGACATTGCCAACATCGTCATCGCCAACGTTCAGGGCACGCCGATTCGGGTGAGCAGCGTGGCTGAAGTCGGCATCGGCAAGGAGATGCGCTCCGGCGCCGCCACTGAAAACGGTCGCGAGGTCGTCCTCGGCACCGTGTTCATGCTGATTGGCGAAAACAGCCGCACGGTTTCCCAGGCCGTGGCCGCCAAACTGGCCGACATCAATCGCACACTGCCCGAAGGCATCGAAGCGGTTACTGTTTACGACCGCACCAACCTGGTCGAAAAAGCCATTGCGACGGTGAAGAAAAACCTCGTCGAAGGCGCCATTCTGGTCATCGCGATCCTGTTTCTGTTTCTGGGCAATATCCGCGCTGCGCTGATCACTGCGATGGTCATCCCGCTGGCGATGCTGTTCACCTTCACCGGCATGTTTGCCAACAAGGTCAGCGCCAACCTCATGAGCCTTGGCGCGCTGGACTTCGGCATCATCGTCGATGGCGCGGTGGTGATCGTCGAGAACTCGATTCGCAGGCTTGCTCATGCGCAGCAGAAACACGGCCGGATGCTGACCCGCGCCGAACGTTTTCATGAAGTCTTCGCTGCCGCGAAAGAAGCTCGACGCCCGCTGATCTTCGGCCAGTTGATCATCATGGTCGTGTACCTGCCGATCTTCGCCCTCACAGGCGTCGAAGGCAAAATGTTCCATCCGATGGCGTTTACCGTGGTGATCGCCCTGCTCGGTGCCATGATCCTGTCGGTCACTTTCGTGCCTGCGGCCATCGCCATGTTCGTGACCGGCAAGGTCAAGGAAGAAGAAGGCTTCGTGATGCGCACCGCTCGCCAGCGCTATGCGCCGGTGCTCGGCTGGGTACTGGGGCATCGCTGGATTGCCTTCACCCTGGCGTTCGTGGTGATGGTGTTGTCCGGTTTTACTGCCAGCCGCATGGGCAGTGAGTTCATCCCGAGCCTGAGCGAAGGCGACTTCGCACTGCAGGCCCTGCGCGTGCCTGGCACCAGCCTGACGCAATCGGTGGACATGCAGCAGCGCCTCGAAAAGGCCGTGATCGAAAAGATGCCGGAAGTGGAGCGCATGTTCGCGCGTACCGGCACGGCAGAAATTGCCGCCGACCCCATGCCGCCGAACATCTCCGACAGCTACGTAATGCTCAAGCCGCAGAGCGAATGGCCGGACCTTGACAAGTCGCGGGAAACCCTGATCGCCGAGTTGCAAAAGGCCGCTGCCAGCGTGCCGGGCAGCAATTACGAGTTGTCCCAGCCGATCCAGTTGCGCTTCAACGAACTGGTGTCGGGCGTGCGCAGCGATGTGGCGGTCAAAGTGTTCGGCGACGACATGACCGTGCTCAACCAGACTGCCGCCAAAATCGCCGCGGCCATGCAAAAGGTGCCAGGCGCGTCCGAAGTGAAGGTCGAGCAGACCACTGGCCTGCCGGTGCTGACCATCAATATCGACCGCGACAAGGCGGCACGCTATGGCCTCAACGTTGCCGATGTGCAGGACGCTATCGCCACGGCGCTGGGCGGCCGGCAGGCCGGCACGCTGTATGAGGGTGATCGTCGCTTCGACATGGTGGTGCGCCTGTCCGAACAGCTGCGCACCGACGTAGCCGGACTGTCCAGCCTGCTGATTCCGGTGCCGGCCAGCGCAGGCAGCATTAACCAGCAGATCAGCTTTATCTCGCTGTCGCAGGTTGCCAGCCTCGATCTGGTGCTGGGCCCGAATCAGATCAGCCGCGAGAACGGCAAGCGGCTGGTGATCGTCAGCGCCAACGTGCGCGGCCGTGACCTGGGCTCGTTCGTCGAGGAGGCGGGCCAGACCATCGACAGCAGCGTGCAGATTCCAGCGGGCTACTGGACCAACTGGGGCGGTCAGTTCGAACAGTTGCAGTCGGCCGCCAAACGCCTGCAGATCGTGGTTCCCGTTGCGCTGTTACTGGTGCTCGCGCTGCTGTTCCTGATGTTCAACAACCTCAAGGACGGCCTGCTGGTCTTCACCGGCATCCCGTTCGCCCTGACCGGCGGCGTCATGGCGCTGTGGCTGCGCGACATACCGCTGTCGATCTCCGCAGGCGTGGGGTTCATCGCCCTGTCGGGTGTGGCGGTACTCAACGGACTGGTGATGATCTCGTTCATCCGCAACCTGCGCGAAGAGGGCCGCTCCCTGCACGACGCCATCACCGAAGGCGCCCTCACCCGCCTGCGCCCGGTACTGATGACCGCGCTGGTCGCATCGCTGGGCTTCATCCCGATGGCGCTGGCAACAGGCACCGGTGCAGAAGTGCAAAGGCCCCTGGCGACTGTGGTGATCGGCGGGATTCTCTCGTCCACGGCACTGACGTTGCTGGTGTTGCCTGCGTTGTATCAGTGGGCGCATCGGCGGGAGGAGGAAGAGGTGGAAGCCAAGTGACTGGCTGAGCCATGACGCAGACCAAAAAAACGCCCCTCGGGGCGTTTTTTGTTCGACGAATAATCAGAGAACACTCAGCGGGTATTCGACGATCACCCGCACTTCATCCAGATCCGACTCAAACGCGGTCGCTCGGGTTGTGGCCTGACGCACGCGTACTGACAGGTCTTTCATGGTGCCGGTCTGAACGATGTATTTGGCTTCGATGTTGCGCTCCCAGCGTTTCTGGTCGGTCAGCGGGTTGCCCTGCGCGTCGCGGCGCATGTAGGTGCTGTTGGCGTTGGAGTAATCGGCATCGGTGCCTTTGCCGTAACGGGTCATGAACGTCAGGCCCGGCACGCCGTAGGTGGTCATGTCCAGGTTGTAAGTGACCATCCACGAGCGCTCCTTCGGTGAGTTGAAGTCGCTGTACTGGATGGAGTTGGCCAGATAGATCGAGTCGGACAGTCTCAGGTAATCGAAGTCGTCGTCGCCCTGGTTGCGTTGATGGGACACCGCCAGACTGTGCGCGCCGTATTTCAGGCCGACACTGGCACTCCAGATGTCGTTGTCGAACTCGCCGAGCAGGCGCTTGCCTTCGTCGGTCGCGTTGTAATAGTTCAGGCTGCTGGTCATGGACAGGTCGCTGGTGATCGGCAGCACGTAGGAGGCCGAGCCGTATTTCTGATCCCAGGCATCCTTCAACCGGCTGGTGTACAGCGAAAGATTCAGTCTGTCGGTGGCTTCATAGTCGCCGCCAAAGTACGCGAGCCAGGGCGAGTCGACCGGCCCGGCGTAAAACGTGGAAAAGCCTTCTTTCATGTCACTGGATGCAGGCTGGCTCATCCCGTTGAGGCGACCACCCTGCACAGTCAGGCCTTTGATGCTGGTGTTACTGGCAGTCACGCCGCGAAAGCTTTCCGGCAGCAGACGCGCATCACCGTAGGCAACCACTGGCGTCACTGGAAACACATCGCCGACATGAACCACAGTGTCAAAAGCTCTGGCTTTCAGTGCGCCGCCGACTTTGGTGTATTCGTCGCGGGCGTTGCCATCCGAATCGACAGGCATCACCGAGAACGGCGTCTGCAGGCCGTTTCGCCCGTCGCCCGTGTCCAGCTTAATGCCGACCATGGCGAACGCATCGAGGCCGACGCCGATGGTGCCCTGGGTGAAGCCCGATTCGAACCGCCCCATGATGCCGTGCGCCCAGCCTTCGGAGTAGCCGCTGCCCGTCGGGCTCGACTCGCCATTGCGGTGGTCACGGTTCATGTAGAAATTTCGGTTGAGAATATTGAGCGTGCTGCCTTCGACAAACCCTTCTTTCTGCTCTTCTGCGAAGGCGGCAAAGGGTGTCATCCCGGCGAGGGTCGAACACAAGGCGAGGGAAAGTCTTTTACGTTGAGTCATGTGCGCTCCGTTCATTTGGCAGATCGGGTAAACGTGTCGACCTGGCATGTTGTTATAAATAGACGGCTGCCAGTGAGGCACAATCTTGAAGAGGCGGAGATAACACGAAGATGACGAGAAGATTACAAATCCGAAAGAAACGCTACTTGCACTAAAATCAGAATAACACTTCAGAAATACGAAACTAATACAATATGCCAACTGGCATATTGTGCTTTTCAAAAAGGCAAAAAAAAGCGCCCCGAAGGACGCTTAAACATTCGCCTCAACCAAAGGAGCCGGAAAGCTGCCAAAGGCGAACAAGGGTGCTGCTCATTGCAAACCAAACGCGTTAGCCTTCAGTCTTGTCGGACTTGTCAGACTTGGATTTTTCATCCGAGTTGACGTACTGCTCACCCTGCTTGGCGGCCTGACGCTCCTGGAAACGCTGCTCCTGGGCCATCCGCATCTTGTCGGCAGCGGTGCTTGCGAATTCGTTGCCGTCGTCGGCAAAGGCGCTTGTAAAGGACAAGGCGGCAACTGCAAAGACCATCGATTTGATCAGTTTCATCTTCATTTCCTCTTCTCTCGTTAATGTCTGGACCCTGCGTTGCGCTCGGCGCTTTGCAGGAATGAGCCAAGCTTACGCGCCACTAACTAACAAGAAGGTGAGCGGAAAATTACAAATTTGTCATGAACGAAAAATCATTGAAAAACCGGGTAATCTCCAAACTTACAAAAACGTAATTATTCAGTAACGTTCGCGTTAACCCCCGACCGTTACATTGAGCTCACTTTCAAACAACGGAGAACACGAACATGCGTACTACTGCTAAATCCCTGCTGCTGGCCCTGGCGATTCTTTCCCCTCTGAGCGCTTTTGCTTACACCTCAGACGAAGTCAAGGCAGAAACCCTGATCAAGGATCACCAGGCCGCCGTGCAAAAATATGCAACCCGCGCTAACAAGCCGATGCCGGAAATCAAGGAATACCATTACGGGATGCACCTGGATGTCGCGAAAGTCATCCGCAAGTCGCCGGACGTCAAGACCTGCAGCGTGATGCCGAAACTGATGACTTACCAGGATTCCAAAGGCGATCTGAACACCGTTCAGTACCAGGTTCTGAGCGGCTGCCGTAACAGCCAATGATTCCAGACATGCCAGGAGGCCACCCCGATACATTGAACCCAACGCTCCACCCACCCTCAGCCCGGACCCCAGTCCGGGCTGATTTTTTTGCGTCTGTTTCCCCTGCGCAGGGCTCCGTCTCCTGCTGTCACCCCGTCTGATTGCCGCGTTTTTTTGCAACATGCAGGTCGTTGCGTGGTCAACGCAAACCCCAATTGTGTTTGGGGCAATGTGCCTGAACCGCTGCCCGGTCCATCACACTCTGCCTGGGTGTAGCTCTGCCACGCCGCAATTGAAACTGGATACACGGACTCTGGAATGACGGATGCTTGAACTTGTTGCTGCCTTTATCTGCCTCACTTCGCTGCTGACCTATGTGAACTTCCGCTTCATCGGTCTGCCGCCCACCATTGGCGTGATGGTCACTGCGCTGATGTTTTCGCTGATCCTGCAGGGCCTGAGCCTGATGGGCTTTCCGGGTCTGGAAAATCGCGTTCAGGAACTGATCGGCCAGATCGACTTCGGTGATCTGCTGATGAACTGGATGCTGTCCTTCCTGCTGTTCGCCGGCGCACTGCACGTCAACCTGGCGGACCTGCGCAGCTACCGCTGGCCTATCGGGCTATTGGCGACGTTCGGCGTGTTGATCGCAACCACCGTGATCGGCGCACTGGCGTACTGGATCTTTGCCCTGTTCGGCTGGCACGTCAGCCCGCTCTACTGCCTGTTGTTCGGCGCACTGATTTCGCCGACCGACCCCATCGCGGTACTGGGCGTGTTGCGGACCGCCAATGCCTCGAAGCCGCTAAAGACCACCATTGTCGGCGAGAGTCTGTTCAACGACGGCACGGCGGTTGTGGTGTTCACGGTGTTGCTGGGCATCGCGCAACTGGGTGAAACCCCGACCGTCGGTGAAACGGCCATGCTGTTTGTGCACGAAGCCGTGGGCGGCGTGCTGTTCGGCGGCCTGATCGGCTATGCCGTGTACCTGATGATCAAGAGCATCGAGCAGTATCAGATCGAGGTCATGCTGACCCTGGCATTGGTCATCGGTGGATCGGCGATGGCGTCGGAGCTGCACGTTTCCGGCCCTATCGCGATGGTCGTGGCTGGACTGATCATCGGCAACCTGGGACGCAATCTGGCGATGAACGACATGACCCGCCGTTACATGGACGGTTTCTGGGAATTGCTGGATGACATGCTCAACGCCATGCTGTTCGCGCTGATCGGCATGGAGCTGTTGCTGCTGCCGTTTTCGTGGCAGCACCTGACTGCCGCAAGCCTGCTGGCCGTGGCGATTCTGCTGTCGAGGTTTGTCACCGTGGCACCGGCGATTCTGCTGCTGCGTCGCTGGCGCTCTGTGCCGCAGGGCACCATACGTATTCTGACCTGGGGTGGTTTGCGTGGCGGTGTTTCCGTTGCGCTGGCACTGGCGCTGCCGACCGGGCCGGAACGCGACCTGCTGCTGAGCATTACCTACATCGTGGTGCTGCTGTCGATCCTGTTGCAGGGCCTGACCATCGGCAAACTGGTCAAGGCCGTCACGCGGGAGCCGCAGGTGAAGGACTCGGCGCACTGAGTGAGTCGCAATCGGTTGCGTAGCCTCAAGCGCTGCGCGCCGTATTGAACAGGGTCATCGCCATGGCGCGTCGGTAATCGCTGGGCGTCTGACCTGTCTCGACGCGAAAGTGCCGGTTGAAGTTGGAGAGGTTGGCATAGCCGACCTCGAAGCAGATGTCCGACACCGACATGTCGGACTGCAGCAGCAATCGGCAGGCGCGCTGAATTCTCAGTTTTCGCATTAGGTCGATGAAGCCGTGACCGGTGTTGCGTTTGAAGAAACGTGAAAATCCGGGATCGGTCATCTCCAGGCGCTGAGCGATCACCGACAGACGAATGTCATTGGTCAACTCGCTCAACAGATAGTCGAACGCCTTGTTGATCCGCTCGGCGCTGCGCGCGTCCAGCGTCGGTGCGTAGCAACTGCTGGCAAGCAGATGAGCTTCCTGAGACGGAGCCTTGACCAGCGCATTGATCAACTGCAGAAAAAGTATCAGCCGCTCCAGCCCCTGCGCCGTACCGATGTCTTCCATCAACCGCGCCGCCTGTTCCGCCGTGGCACCCGTGAATTCAAGACCGCGACGCGCCTGCTCGAACAGACGCTGCAACTCGCCCAGTTCCGGCAGCGTCTTGCGCAACGCCAGCAGCGCAGCACCGTCGAACTGCAAGACCACGTCGCGCCCCGGCAGATGCTCGCCCGGCGCCAGATCACCTATCCAGTCATGGGGCAGGTCGGGACCGATCAGCGCGACATGCCCTGCGTCGAACCCACCGATGTAATCGCCCGCCACCAGCTTGCCGCTGCCACGGCGGATCAGGTGAATCTCGAATTCAGGATGATGATTCCAGCGCGCCAGGGCGTAGGGATAGTCGTGCTCGTACCAGCGAAAACACTGGTCCGGTTCGGGAAGAATGACTTCCAGTTCGGCGGGACGCTGCTCGAAAAGAGCGGCTCGGCTGTCAGGCATTGAAGGCGCCTTTTATCGTTATGGGTGCTTCGTGCAGGCATCAACATACGCCTGCCTGATCCACTCTCGCTAGCGGTGATACCGACCGGCACTGATACTTTTTTGATTTCGGACGACCGGAGGACATTCGGTTAAAAAAGTATCGGAATGGCATCCGCAGTGCGTTTGTCCGGGTCCGGTTTGGCTGCTGTAATCGGGTCTCCGCCGTGGCAGTTGCCTCCCGTAAAAGCAGCCTCGTTTCACAAACACCACGGCCAACAACAAAAACAATGACTCCCGCCATCAGCGGCGCGGAGTGGAGAGCACGACGATGAAGATGCACAAAGCGCTTTTCCTGTCTGCCGGTCTGTCCTTCGCCCTCGTCAGCCACGCGGCTGAGACCATCACCATCGCTACCGTTAACAACGGCGACATGATCCGCATGCAGCGCCTGTCGAAAATCTTCGAGCAGCAGCATCCTGACGTGAAGCTCAACTGGGTGGTGCTGGAAGAAAACGTACTGCGCCAGCGCCTGACCACCGACATTGCGACTCAGGGCGGCCAGTTCGATGTGCTGACCATCGGCACTTACGAAACCCCGTTGTGGGGCGCCAAGCAATGGCTTGAGCCGATTACCGGTTTGCCACCTGAATACGACCTGCAGGACATTTTCCCCGCCGTGCGCCAAGGCCTGTCAGTAAAAGACACGCTATACGCCCTGCCGTTCTACGGCGAAAGCACCATCACCTATTACCGCACCGACCTGTTCAAGCAGGCCGGACTGACCATGCCGGAGCACCCGACCTGGACGCAGCTGGGCGAGTTTGCCGCCAAACTGCATCAGCCCGACAAAGGCCTGTACGGCATGTGCCTGCGCGGCAAGGCGGGCTGGGGCGAGAACATCGCACTGCTCAGCACCATGGCGAATGCCTTCGGCGCGCGCTGGTTCGACGAACAATGGAAGCCTGAACTGACCAGCCCGGAATGGACCAGAGCGGCAAACTTCTACGTCGACACCCTCAAGAAGTACGGCCCGCCCGGCGTGACCAGCAACGGCTTCAACGAAACGCTGGCCCTGTTCAACAGCGGCAAGTGTGCGCTGTGGGTGGACGCCAGCGTCGCGGGCTCGTTCACCACCGACAAGGAACAGAGCCGGGTCGTCGACAGCGTTGGCTTTGCGCCTGCACCTACCGAAGTCACCGATAAGGGCTCGTCGTGGCTCTACGCGTGGTCGCTGGCAATTCCCGTCACCTCCAAACATAAAGAGGCCGCCAAGGCGTTCATTACCTGGGCGACGTCCAAGGAATACATCCAGTTGGTGACCGAGAAAGACGGCATCAGCAACGTACCGCCAGGCACTCGTACTTCGACCTATAACGAGGCTTATCTAAAGGCCGCGCCGTTCGCCAAGGTGACCTTGCAGATGATGCAGCACGCCGATCCTGCGCATCCGTCTGCCAAACCGGTGCCTTACGTCGGCATTCAGTACGTGACCATCCCGGAATTCCAGGCCATCGGCACCTCGGTCGGCAAGCTGTTCACCGCAGCGTTGACCGGGCAGACCACGGTCGAGCAGACCCTTGCCGCGGCCCAGATGGTGACTGAACGCGAGATGAAACGCGCCGGGTATCCCAAGTAATCCGACACACTTTTGAAAGACGGATAACGAATCATGAAAAGACTGGAAGGTAAAAGCGCGCTCATCACCGGTTCTGCCCGTGGCATCGGCCGCACCTTTGCGCAGGCCTATATCCGCGAAGGTGCAACGGTCGCCATAGCCGACATCAATCTGCAACGTGCGCAAGCCACAGCAAACGAACTCGGGCCGAACGCCTATGCGGTCAGTATGGACGTGACCGATCAGGCGTCCATCGATCAGGCAATCGCTGCCGTGGTGGCGCAGACCGGCAAGCTGGACATCCTGATCAACAATGCTGCGCTGTTCGATCTGGCGCCGATTGTCGACATCACCCGCGAGAGTTTCGAGCGCCTGTTCTCGATCAACGTCGGCGGTGCGCTGTTCACGTTGCAGGCGGCTGCCCGGCAGATGATCGCCCAGGGTCATGGCGGCAAGATCATCAACATGGCCAGTCAGGCGGGACGTCGAGGTGAAGCACTGGTCGGTGTGTATTGCGCGACCAAGGCTGCCGTCATCAGCCTGACCCAGTCGGCCGGTCTGGACTTGATCAAACATCGCATCAATGTCAACGCCATCGCGCCCGGCGTGGTGGACGGCGAGCACTGGGACGGCGTCGATGCGTTGTTCGCCCGTTACGAAAACCGCCCGCTCGGTGAAAAGAAAAAGCTGGTCGGCGAACAGGTGCCTTTCGGACGCATGGGTACGGCGGACGACCTGACCGGCATGGCGATTTTCCTCGCCTCGGCGGACAGCGGGTACGTGGTGGCGCAAACTTATAACGTGGATGGCGGCAACTGGATGAGCTGATCCTGTGAACAAAAGCCGGTCGCCACTTCCATTGACGGGGCGATTGGCTAAGATGCCCGGACCGCACGTCGTGATCCGCGGCATCACCGAGGCACAGGAGCTGCAATGTCCACCGAAGAGGAGCTCGCCATTTCCGGCGGCACACCGATGATTCCCGATCAGCGTCGGGAGCTGATGCTGCGTCAGTTGCGCAAGCATCAGGTGCTCAGCGTGCATCAGTTGATGGAGATGTTCGATTGCTCGCACATGACCATCCGCCGCGACATCGCGTTGCTGGAACAGGAAGGGCGTGCCTATTCGGTCACAGGCGGGGTGCGCATCGCCAGTCAGGTGCACAGCGAACCCAGCCATCAATCCAAGGCCGTGGTCGAGCTGCCGCACAAACAGGGCATGGCGCGGCTGGCGGCCGGCCTGCTGCATCCGGACATGACGATCTATCTGGACGCAGGCACTAGTACGCTGGAAATCGTGCCGCACATTGTTGCGCTGTCGGGTATGACGGTGGTCACCAATGACTTTGGCGTGGTGAACGCACTGGCCGATGCCGGGCACGTGGATGTGATTCACACCGGCGGCCTGCTCGATCATCCGAACCGCTCAAGTGTCGGCGGGCTGGCGGCTGCGACCCTGCGACAACTGGCGACGGACGTGGCGTTCATGTCCACCAGTTCGTGGGATCTGCAGCGCGGGACCACGACGCCCTCGGCACTGAAAGTCGAGGTCAAGCAGGCTGCGATGCAATCCGCTTCGCAAACCGTACTGGTCGCGACCAGCTCCAAATACGGCACCTTTGGCATGTACAAGGTCGCCGCGCTGGACCAGTTCGACACCATCATCACCGACGCCGCCCTGGCCGAGGCTGCCGCCGACGGCATCCGCAAACAACGCATCGAACTGCTCCTCGCCCCGGTAGGCGGCAAGCGCTAGGTTCGTCCCGCCCTCACCTGCGCGTCGCCTGTGGAAGCGTCCAAAGATGCATTCCCACGCTGGAGCGTAGGAACGATCAGCGTGAGGGCTGAAGTCGTATGAATAATCGTGCCTGTGACGCCCAGCGTCACCGTCACACCCTGCCCGATGGAAAAACCCTATCGATGTTAACTTATGTGAAAAATAAAAATACTTCACATTATTTACTCATTGATCCACTATCCAATTCACAGATCAGAACAATAACGTCCACATGCCGGTCTCACAGGCGCGGACACTGACTTTGAGGATTACTGCATGAACACTAAGAATGTTGGCGTCATCGGCCTGGGTGCGATGGGTCTGGGCATTGCCCGTTCGTTGCTGCGCAGCGGCTTCAATGTGCATGCCTGCGATGTGCGCACCAGCGTGACCAAGGCGTTCGCTCAGGAAGGTGGTGTTGCCTGTGAGTCCCCGGCGGCCATGGCCGCTGCCTGTGATGTGATCGTCACGGTCGTGGTCAATGCGGAGCAGACTGAAACCGTGCTGTTCGGCGAGAACGGTGCCATCGCCGCGCTGCGTCCCGGCAGTCTGGTGATCGGCTGCGCCACCGTTGCGCCGACCTTCGCGGTCGAGCTGGGTGAGCGTCTGGCTGCACAGCATCTGCTTTACCTCGACGCCCCGATCTCCGGCGGCGCAGCCAAGGCCGCTTCCGGCCAGATGACCATGATGACCTCCGGCCCCGCCGAGTCGTACGCCAAGGCTGAAGCCATCCTCAATGGCATGGCAGGCAAGGTCTATCGCCTGGGCGACGTCCACGGTCTGGGCTCGAAAGTCAAAATCATTAATCAGTTGCTGGCCGGCGTGCACATCGCCGCGAGCGCCGAAGCCATGGCGCTGGGTCTGCGTGAAGGTGTCGATGCCGACGCGCTGTACGAAGTGATCACCAACAGCGCAGGCAACTCGTGGATGTTCGAAAACCGCGTGCCGCACATCCTGAATGCCGATTACACGCCGCTGTCTGCCGTCGACATTTTCGTCAAGGACCTGGGCCTGGTACTGGATACCGCCCGCAGCAGCAAATTCCCGCTGCCGCTTTCGGCCACCGCACACCAGATGTTCATGCAGGCCTCCAGCGCCGGTTTCGGTCGCGAGGATGACTCGGCCGTGATCAAGATTTTCCCGGGCATCGAACTGCCGAAAGCCAAGACCGATAAAGCCTGAGGAGCCTTCGATGAGCCTGACTCACTCTCGCCCGTTGCTGGGCTGCATTGCCGATGACTTCACCGGCGCGACCGACCTGGCCAACATGCTGGTACGCGGCGGCATGCGCACCGTGCAGAGCATTGGTATTCCGAGCGCCGAAATGGCGGCCGGTCTGGACGCCGACGCCATCGTCATCGCCTTGAAATCCCGCACCACGCCTTCGGCCGACGCGGTCGCCGAATCGCTGGCCGCGCTGGAATGGCTGCGTGAACGCGGCTGTGAACAGATTTTCTTCAAGTACTGCTCAACCTTCGACTCCACCGCCGCCGGCAACATCGGCCAGGTCAGCGAAGCGCTGCTGGAACAACTGGGCAGCGACTTCACCCTGGCGTGCCCGGCATTCCCGGAAAACGGCCGCACGATTTTCCGTGGTCACCTGTTCGTGCAGGACCAGTTGCTCAGCGAATCGGGCATGCAGAATCACCCGCTGACGCCAATGACCGATGCCAATCTGGTGCGCGTGCTGCAAGCGCAAACCACTCACAAGGTCGGCCTCCTGCGTTACGACAGCGTCGCCAAAGGCGTGGACAACGTGCGCAGCAAAATTGCAGAGCTGCGCGCCGAAGGCGTCAGCATGGCGATTGCCGATGCGCTGTCCGACGCCGACCTGTACACGCTGGGCAAAGCCTGTGCCGACCTGCCGTTGCTGACCGGCGGATCGGGGCTGGCGCTAGGCTTGCCGGGCAACTTTCGCAAGGCGGGCAAGCTGCGTGATCTCGACGCGGCCAAACACATCAACGTGGGCGGCGGCGAAGTGGTGCTGGCCGGTAGCGCATCGGTTGCCACCAACGGTCAGGTTGCGGCCTGGCTGGAAGGCAATCGCCCTGCCCTGCGCATCAACCCGCTGGACCTCGCCGCGGGCAAACCCGTGGTCGAGCAGGCGCTAACCTTCGCCAAAGATGCCGGGCAAACCGTACTGATCTATGCCACCAGCACGCCGGATGAAGTCAAAGCCGTGCAGAAAGAGCTGGGCGTGGAGCGCTCCGGCGCAATGGTCGAGGACGCGTTGGGTCAGATCGCCAAGGGTCTGCTGGACGCGGGCGTGCGACGTTTCGTGGTCGCAGGCGGTGAAACCTCCGGCGCAGTGGTTCAGGCGCTGGGCGTGCAACTGCTGCAGATCGGCGCGCAGATCGATCCGGGGGTCCCGGCCACCTTCAGCACTGGCGCCCAACCGCTGGCGCTGGCCCTCAAGTCCGGCAACTTCGGCGCACGCGATTTCTTCGCCAAGGCCCTCAAGCAACTGGCGGGGGAAGCCTGATGATCGACGAAAACGCGCTGCGTCAGGAAATCTGTGATGTCGGCAGGCTGCTCTACGGCCGAGGCTACACCGTCGGCAGCGCAGGCAACATCAGCGCTCGTCTCGACGATGGCTGGCTGATCACACCGACCGATGCCTGCCTGGGTCGCATGGACCCGGCCGACATCGCCAAGGTCAATCTGGCGGGAGAATGGGTCTCCGGCAACAAGCCGTCCAAGACCCTGGCGCTGCACCGCGAAGTCTACGATCGCAACCCGGAAGTCGGCGGCGTGGTGCACACCCACTCCACGCATCTGGTGGCGCTGACGCTGGCAGGCGTGTGGCGTGAAGACGACATTCTGCCGCCGCTGACGCCTTATCAGGTCATGAAAGTCGGGCACATTCCGCTGATCCCTTACGAACGTCCGGGCTCGCCGAAGGTCGCCGAACAGGTCGCGCAACTGGCCAACAGCGTGCGTGGCGTGATGCTCGAACGCCTCGGCCCGGTGGTCTGGGAAAGCTCGGTGGCCAAGGCCTGCTACGCCCTGGAAGAACTCGAAGAAACGGCCCGTCTGTGGCTGATGAGCAATCCCAAACCGGCCCCTCTGGAGCCTGCGGCTCTGGAAGAACTGCGGCAAGTGTTCGGCGCCAAGTGGTAACCGAAACCCATTGATACGGAGGCGCGTCGCGCCTCTTGGCCAACCCCGGCGTGGCCGGAAAACAATAACAACAGGAATCGAGAGCATGACTTACCTACATCCCGTTTTTGTTCGGATTTGCTCACTGTCACCCTTTGTCACTCCTGAAGGGAGCGCGCAGGCATGACGCCAATCATGTTGATGGTCGTGGCCGGTGCGGGCATCGCACTGCTGTTGTTTCTGGTCCTCAAGTACAAATTCCAGCCCTTTGTCGCCCTGATGCTGGTCAGCATCATCGTGGCGCTGGTCGCGGGTGTTAAGCCTGCCGATCTGGTCGCCACGATTGAAGGCGGCATGGGCAAGACCCTGGGTCATATCGCGATCATCATTGCCCTGGGCGCGATGATCGGGCGCATCATCGAACTCTCCGGTGGCGCAGAGGCGCTGGCCAGAACCCTGATCAACCGTTTCGGCAACAAGCGCACGCCGCTGGCGCTGACGGTGGCGGGTTTCATGGTCGGCATTCCGGTGTTCTTCGAAGTCGGCGTGATCATCCTCATGCCATTGGCTTATGGCGTGGCCCGTGCCGCTCGTAAGCCGCTGATGATCTTCGCCCTGCCGATGTGCGCCGCGTTGCTGGCGGTCCACGCCTTTCTGCCGCCGCATCCGGGCGCTGTTGCCGCAGCCAGCCAGTTGGGCGCAGACCTGGGTCGCGTGCTGATGCTGGGTATTCCGATTGTCGCCGTGCTGTGTGTGATCGGTTACTTCGTAGCCGGTCGCATGACCCGCAAGACCTACCCGATGACCGACGACATCCGCGCCGAAGTCTACGGCCCGCACGTCACCAACGAAGACCTGGAAGCCTGGGCACGCAACGATTATTCGAATGTGCGTGAAGCCACCGAAACCCGCTCGATGGGTGCCGAGGAAAACGCCAGCAGTCTGGCGAGCAAACTGCCGCCTGCGCCTGCACCGGGCTTCGGTCTGATCATCGCGCTGATTCTGCTGCCGATTGTGCTGATCCTGATGGGTACGCTGGCAACCACCATGTTGCCTGCCGATTCGACAGTGCGCGCCATCCTGACTGTGCTCGGCGCGCCACTCGTGGCACTGTTGATCGACACACTGCTGTGCGCCTGGCTGCTGGGTTCGCGTCGTGGCTGGAGCCGCACGCAAGTCTCCGACGTGATCGGTTCCGCGTTGCCGGGTGTGGCGATGGTGATCCTGATTGCCGGTGCCGGTGGTGTGTTCGGCAAGGTGCTGGTCGATACCGGTATCGGTGCGGTCGTCTCCGAAGCGCTGCGCAATACCGGTCTGCCGGTGCTGGCGCTGGGCTTCCTGCTGACCCTGCTGCTGCGCGCCGTACAAGGTTCGACCACCGTTGCGCTGGTCACCACCGCCGGCATCCTCAGCCCGCTGATCGCAACCCTGGACCTGAGCGCCAACCATCTGGCCCTGCTCTGTCTGGCCATGGGCGGTGGCGGTCTGGCGATGTCGCACATCAACGACGCCGGTTACTGGATGTTCACCAAACTGGCCGGCCTGAACGTCGCCGACGGCTTGCGCACCTGGACCGTACTGGTCACGCTGCTGGGCACACTAGGCTTCGTGATTACCCTGCTGCTTTGGCCATTCGTCTGACCCTTTGAAGACTGGAGTTAACATGCCTCGTTTTGCCGCCAACCTCAGCATGCTGTACCCGCAGCATGATTTTCTTGAGCGCTTTGCCGCAGCGGCCGCCGACGGTTTCGGCGCGGTCGAGTACTTGTTTCCTTACGCCTGGACGCCGCAGGAGCTCAAGCAGCGCTTGAGCGACAACGGCCTGGTGCAGGCGCTGTTCAATGCACCGCCGGGCGACTGGGACGCGTGCGAACGAGGCATCGCCACACTGCCCGGTCGTGAAGCGGAATTTCGCAGCGGCATCGAACGTGCGCTGGAGTACGCGCAGGTATTGGGCAATGACCGGATTCACGTCATGGCCGGCCTGCTGCCCAGTGAAAACCTGCGCGAACGTCATCAGGCCGTGTATCTGGAGAACCTCGCGTTTGCGGCCGAACAGGCCAAGGGCGCCGGGGTGACGATCCTGATCGAGCCGATCAACACCCGCGACATGCCGGGCTTTTTCCTCAATCGTCAGGATCAGGCGCAGGACATCTGCAAGCTGGTGGGTGCGGATAACCTCAAGGTGCAATTCGACTGCTACCACTGCCAGATCGTCGAAGGCGACCTGACCAGCAAACTGCGTCGCGACTTTGCCGGTATCGGCCACATCCAGATCGCAGGCGTGCCGGATCGCAACGAGCCGGACCTGGGCGAACTGAACTACGAGCACCTGTTCAACGTCATCGACGAGCTGGGCTACAAAGGCTGGATCGGCTGCGAATACCGCCCGAAAGGCGACACCAGCGAAGGGCTGGCGTGGTTGCGGCAGTTGCAGGGGAAGTAATCACACTGATCGACAGCGGACGCGGAGCGTTCTGAGCGGCATTCCCACGCGGAGCGTAGGAACGATCAGCGTGATCTCGGGCACGCCGACCATACCCATGCTCCGCGTGGGCATGCAGCCCATGACGCTCTGCGTCACATTCAGAGCGGACGCGGAGGAGCGATCAATACCGCTTACTCAGGCGCGTCAAACTGATCCTTGATGTAGCGAATCTCGGTCCGGCCATGCGGCGCGGGCTGTCCGTCTTCACCCAGATTGACGAACACCATCTTCTCGACCGTCAGGATGCTCTTGCGGGTGATCTTGTTGCGGACCTGACACATCAGCGTGATCGAGGTGCGACCAAACTCGGTGGCGGTGATGCCCAGTTCGATGATGTCGCCCTGACGCGACGCACTGACAAAATTGATCTCGGAAATGTACTTGGTCACCACACGCTGGTTGCCAAGTTGAACAATGGCGTAGATGGCCGCTTCTTCATCGATCCAGCGCAACAGGCTGCCGCCGAACAGGGTGCCGTTGGGATTCAGGTCTTCAGGCTTGACCCATTTGCGGGTATGGAAATTCATGTTCACTCCTGAGCGTCTTCGATAAGAGAACCGCATGATGGCAGAGCCAGCCACTCGCGCCCATGCCTTGACCCATTGTGACTGTGTATCGGGGCAATTGACGCCCCGCGACCCACATGAAAAAACAGCACACCTAAACCGTTGTGCGCCAAGAACATTCCGGCAGGCACCGATCCAGACGCCCGCCAGCCGACAGAAAACCTTGGGAAGAATCGCCAGCGCAGCTATACTGCCCTCCGTTTCAAGCGGCCATCCACGCTGATGCCGTTCCCGCCACCTGTCCGAGGGGCGCTGCAGCAGGTTCTCCCTGTCAGGCTCGGATGGGGCGTTGTTTGACCGACTGATGCTCAGTCGGCAAGCCTTAAACGCACAACGGCGCCCATTCGCATTTTTATGGAATGGAGACTCTCAATGAGTGCTGTAATCACGCCCGCAGAATTCAACGATTTCAAGGTTGCCGACATTTCCCTGGCTGCCTGGGGCCGTCGCGAAACCATCATCGCCGAATCCGAAATGCCAGCCCTGATGGGCCTGCGCCGCAAGTACGCCGGTGAGCAGCCTTTGAAAGGCGCGAAAATCCTCGGCTGCATCCACATGACCATTCAGACTGCCGTGCTGATCGAAACCCTGGTTGCCCTGGGTGCCGAAGTACGCTGGTCGTCCTGCAACATTTTCTCTACTCAGGATCAGGCCGCTGCTGCCATCGCTGCTGCCGGTATCCCTGTGTTCGCCTGGAAAGGCGAGACCGAAGAAGAGTACGAGTGGTGCATCGAGCAGACCATCCTGAAGGACGGTCAGCCTTGGGACGCCAACATGATCCTCGACGACGGCGGCGACCTGACCGAGATCATCCACAAGAAATACCCGGCGATGCTGAACAAGATCCACGGCGTCACCGAAGAAACCACCACCGGCGTTCACCGTCTGCTGGACATGCTGGCCAAGGGCGAACTGAAGATCCCGGCCATCAACGTCAACGACTCGGTGACCAAGAGCAAGAACGACAACAAATACGGCTGCCGTCACAGCCTGAACGACGCCATCAAGCGCGGCACCGACCACTTGCTGTCCGGCAAGCAGGCGCTGGTGATCGGCTACGGTGACGTGGGCAAGGGCTCGGCCCAGTCCCTGCGTCAGGAAGGCATGATCGTCAAAGTGACCGAAGTCGACCCGATCTGCGCGATGCAGGCGTGCATGGACGGTTTCGAACTGGTCTCCCCGTTCATCGACGGCGAGAACGACGGCACCGAAGCGAGCATCGACAAGGCGCTGCTGGGCAAGATCGACCTGATCGTCACCACCACCGGTAACGTCAACGTCTGCGATGCCAACATGCTCAAGGCATTGAAGAAGCGTGCCGTGGTCTGCAACATCGGTCACTTCGACAACGAAATCGATACCGCTTTCATGCGCAAGAACTGGGCATGGGAAGAAGTGAAGCCACAGGTTCACAAGATCCACCGCACCGGCCCTGGCGCGTTCGACGCACAGAACGATGACTACCTGATCCTGCTGGCCGAAGGCCGTCTGGTGAACCTGGGCAACGCCACTGGCCACCCGAGCCGCATCATGGATGGCTCGTTCGCCAACCAGGTTCTGGCTCAGATCTTCCTGTTCGAACAGAAGTACGCCAACCTGTCGCCAGCCCAGAAAGCCGAGCGCCTGACCGTTGAAGTACTGCCGAAGAAACTCGACGAAGAAGTGGCCCTGGAAATGGTCCGCGGTTTCGGCGGCGTCGTGACCAAACTGACCAAGACCCAGGCCGACTACATCGGCGTGACCGTCGAAGGTCCGTTCAAGCCACACGCTTACCGCTACTGATTCATCGCCTGCCTGGAACGTTCGGTGTCTCGACACCGCACGCTCCGGTAGCAGGCAGATGAGACCTGTGGGAGCGGACTTGTCCGCGAAGGCATCTGATCTATCACCCGTCTTTCGTTGATAAGCAGATTTCTTCGCGGACAAGTCCGCTCCCACTCTGCGACCTCCCCGTTCGCTTCAAGATGAGATCGGCCTCCATGAGCCAAGAACGTCGCTACAGCTTCGAGTTCTTCCCCACCAAGACCGACGCTGGACATGAAAAGCTGCTGAACGTTGCCCGTCAGCTGGCAAGCTACAACCCGGATTTTTTCTCCTGCACTTACGGTGCCGGTGGTTCGACCCGCGACCGCACGCTCAACACCGTGCTGCAGCTGGAAAACGAAGTCAAAGTACCGGCCGCCCCGCACCTGTCATGCGTGGGTGACAGCAAGGCTGACCTGCGCGGTCTGCTGAGCCAGTATCAGGAAGCCGGTATCAAGCGCATCGTTGCGCTGCGCGGCGACCTGCCTTCCGGCATGGGCATGGCCAGCGGTGAGCTGCGCCACGCCAATGATCTGGTCAGCTTCATTCGTGAAGAGACCGGCAGCCACTTCCACATCGAAGTCGCCGCCTACCCGGAAATGCACCCGCAGGCCCGCAACTTCGAAGACGACCTCAAGCACTTCGTCAACAAGGCCAACGCCGGTGCCGACAGTGCGATCACCCAGTATTTCTTCAACGCCGACAGCTATTTCTACTTCGTCGAGCGTGTGCAGAAGATGGGCGTGAACATCCCTATCGTGCCGGGCATCATGCCGATCACCAACTACAGCAAGCTGGCACGCTTCTCCGACGCCTGCGGTGCGGAGATCCCGCGCTGGATCCGCAAGCAGCTGGAAGCGTACGGCGATGACGTACAAAGCATTCAGTCGTTCGGTGAAGAAGTCATCACCGAAATGTGCGAGCGACTGCTGCAAGGCGGCGCCCCTGGCCTGCACTTTTACACCCTGAATCAGGCGGATCCGAGCCTGGCAGTCTGGAACAACCTCAAACTGCCACGCTGACAGCCGCTGCAATACCGCGATTTCCCTGACAATTTCCGGGAGATCGCGGCGCAATACACCGTTGGGCAGCAGGAAAGCGGCGTATTGCGTTCGCTCTGTTATACTCCAGCCTTCCCGCCAGGCTTACGCCCGGACGCTCGGTCTTGCAAACGCTACCTCGCTCACGCCAACAGCACACTTTTCATCCCGTGCAGGCGTCAGGAGAAGGCTGAAGACCCCGCAGGACCGGACGGGATCGCGTTGTCTTTACACGCCATTCACGCCAGGCAAGACATCCCTTGAGCTTAAGCTCCAACAGAACAGGATTACTCATGTCCTTTGCTTCCCTCGGTCTCTCCGAGGCTTTAGTCCGCGCCATCGAGGCAGCGGGCTACACCCAGCCTACTCCGGTGCAACAGCGGGCCATTCCCGCCGTGTTGCAAGGTCGCGACCTGATGGTTGCGGCACAGACAGGTACTGGTAAAACCGGCGGTTTCGCCCTCCCTATTCTGGAGCGGCTGTTTCCCAATGGTGTTCCGGACAAATCCCAGCGTCACGGCCCGCGCCAACCCCGCGTTCTGGTCCTGACCCCGACTCGCGAACTGGCTGCACAGGTGCATGAGAGCTTCAAGATCTATGCCCGCGAACTGAAGTTCGTCAGTGCCTGCATCTTCGGCGGCGTCGGCATGAACCCACAGGTTCAGGCCATGTCCCGCGGTGTGGACGTACTGGTGGCCTGCCCTGGCCGCCTGCTCGATCTGGCTGGCCAAGGCAGTGTCGACCTGTCCCACGTTGAAATCCTGGTGCTCGATGAAGCGGACCGGATGCTCGACATGGGCTTCGTCCACGACGTGAAAAAGGTCCTGGCCCGCTTGCCTGCCAAGCGTCAGAACCTGCTGTTTTCGGCCACGTTTTCCAGCGACATCACGGCGTTGGCCGGCAAGCTGCTGCACAACCCCGAGCGCATCGAAGTCACGCCGCCGAACACCACGGTCGAGCGTATTGAGCAACGTGTTTTCCGTCTGGCGGCCAACCACAAGCGTTCTCTGCTGGCGCACCTGATCACCGTCGGCGCCTGGGAACAGGTGCTGGTGTTCACCCGCACCAAGCACGGCGCGAACCGTCTGGCCGAGTACCTGGACAAGCATGGCCTCGCTGCCGTCGCCATCCACGGCAACAAGAGCCAGAACGCACGCACCAAGGCGCTGGCCGATTTCAAGGCGGGCGATGTCCGTATCATGGTCGCCACCGATATCGCCGCTCGCGGTCTGGATATCGATCAGTTGCCGCACGTGGTCAACTTCGAGCTGCCGAACGTCGATGAAGACTACGTTCACCGCATCGGTCGTACCGGCCGTGCCGGTCGTTCGGGCGAGGCGATCTCGCTGGTTGCTCCAGACGAAGAGAAGCTGCTCAAAAGCATCGAGCGCATGACCAAGCAGAAGATCCCGGACGGCGACCTGATGGGTTTCGACATCACTGCAGTCGAGGCTGAAAAGCCTGAAGTGCGTGAGCGTCCCGATGTTCGCAATCCACGTGGCGCACGTCCGGCCCGTGGTGATGGCGACAAGAACAACGGCGGTCGCCGCGACAAGGGAAAGGATAAGGGCAAGGAAAAGCCGGCTGCAGCTGCAGCCAGTGGCGAACGCCCTGCCCGTCAACCGCGCGAAAAAAAACCTCGTGAAGGGACGCCTCGCGGCGAACAGCGCGCCTCGCAGGCCGCTGCACCCCGCCCGCAGTCGGACCGTGCGCCTGACGAGTTCCTGGATGACGAAGTGGATAACTTCGGCAACCGCGCCGATTACGTCAGCCCGTATCAGGGCAAAGGCCAGAATCGTGGTCGTCGCCCGGCGGCAGCGCCTGGTGCAGCAGCACCGGCAGCCGGTGGCGCAGCGCGTCCTGCCAACCCGGGTCGTACCGGTGGCGGCGCACGTACAGGTTCCGGCACTGGCGCACCGAAGCGTAACGGCGCAGGTGCAGGCACCGGCTCTGCACCCCGCTCGCGTGATGGTCAGGCTCCACGCAACCGTCGTCCGTCAGCGCCTCGTGAAGACCGCGCACCTCGCGAGCCGCAGGAACCGGCAGTTCGCAGCCAGCGCGATGGTCAGCCACAGCCGAAGATCGTGCACAAAGAGTCCAAGATCGACCGCTTCCCGTCGGCCGAGCAACTGGATCAGTTGCCAGCCCGCCCACGCGGTGAAAAACCGGCCCTGCTGACCCGCAACCGCGACAGCTGACAGCCGAGCAACAAACAAAACGCCCCGACTCGCTCGGGGCGTTTTTGTTTGTGCGGACTGTTTGCTCGCTGTGATCGTACCCATCGCTGCGCATCACATCCGAAGCGGACGCGGAGCGTCCTGAGCGGCATTCCCACGCGGAGCGTAGGAACGATCAGCGTGATCTCAAGAGCGCCGATCATGCCCATGCTTGTGCCCAGCGTTATACCCGAGTCTTGCTGCGACCACGGACTGTGGGAGGCGGCTTGCCGGCGATGCTTTTTCTGAAGCGATCTATCAGTGACTGAACCGACGCCATCGCCGGCAAGCCGCCTCCCACGGGGTATGGTCAGTCACTTTCGTTTTACCCCCCGTTTTGCGCGTCTTGCGGACTTGTGTATAGCGATGAGTGCTTCGCGTGTGCATGCAACCCGTGACGCTCCGCGTCACTTCCTCTGACTGCACAAACACCACACACAAAAACGCCGACCCAAGGGTCGGCGTTTTTTTGCTTCAGGCGGACACTTACTTCTTCTGTACGCCTTCGAAGGTGATGTCCAGATCCAGCGTCTGCGACGTCGGGCCTGGGCCTTTGATGCCGAAGTCGTTCAGGTTCAGCGTCGAAGTACCGTTGAAGCCGGCACGGTAGCCGCCCCACGGATCCTTGCCTTCGCCGTTGAAGGTAGCCTTGATGACGATTGGCTTGGTCACGCCGTGCAGGGTCAGGTCGCCAGTCACGTCGGCAGTCTTCTCGCCGGTGGACTTGACGCTGGTGGACACGAACTTGGCTTCCGGGAATTTGCCGGCGTCCAGGAAATCCTTGCTCAGGATGTGCTTGTCACGTTCAGCGTGGTTGGTGAACAGGCTGGCGGTCTTCAGTTCGACAGCGATCTTGCTCGCTTCAGGCTTGGCAGCGTCAAAGCTGAACGTACCGTCCCAGTCCTTGAACGTACCGTGGATGAAGCTGTAACCCAGGTGGCTGATCTTGAAGTCAACGAAAGCGTGCTGACCTTCCTTGTCGATAACATAGTCGGCTGCCATTGCCTGGCCAGCGGACAACAGTGCGGTACCCAGAGCCAGAGCGGCGAGAGACTTCTTCAACATGCTTTTATTCCCGTTTTGGTTGAACAATCAATGACGACCCAACATGCGTTTGAGGGTCACATCGCGATCGATGAAGTGGTGTTTCAGTGCAGCCAGGCCATGGAGCCCCGCGAAGATCACGACGGTCCAGGCCAAATACAGGTGAATCCAGCCAGCGGTTTCTGCCTGTTCCGGGAGACCCGAAACCAGAGCAGGTATTTCGAACAGACCGAATACCGGAATCCCTACGCCATCAGCGGTCGAGATCAGGTAACCGGCGAACATCAGGGCAAACAGTGCGACATACAGAAACAGATGCCCGAACGTGGCACCGATGCGCGTCATGCGGCTGTAGCTGGACAGCGGCGGAGGCGGCGGGCTGAGCAAACGCCAGACCACGCGAACCAGCATGACTGCAAACAGCGTGATGCCAATGCTCTTGTGCAGATCAGGCCCGGCCTTGCGCCACGTATCGTAGTAATCCAGCCCGACCATCCAGAGCCCCAACGCGAACAAACCAACCACTACAGCCGCTACACCCCAGTGCAGCGCCATGCTGACCAGACCGTAGCGAGAGGATGAGTTACGTAGCTGCATTGCCTATACCTTGTCAGAAGTGTTACCAGACTAGCTTTTTATCTATCGAATGAAAGCGCAAAATTTCGCTTTGATGCATCGAAGAATATGATCGATCGTTTGCAGAAGTTTTTCTGTCTCAGACCGCCCACAGCATCCCGATAATTTCAGCGCTGTAACACTTTGCCGGGACCGTCGGCCGTTCGATGCCGATGAACGGCATGATTGCCCACGCGAACCGGCCCCACGGTCTGCCCCAGAGATAAAACGAATCCGCCGGGCATAAAAAAAGGGGCTCGGTTTGCACCGTGCCCCTTCTGTTCAGCGATTGCCGTCAGTTCTTGACGTCGGCAGGCGCTGTATCGGTTGCAGCCTTGGCTGCAGGTTTCTTCGCGTCATCGGTCTTGGCCGGAGCCTTTTTCACCGGCTCTTTTTTCACAGGTTCTTTCTTGGCCGGTTCTTTTTTCGCAGGATCCTTGTGCTGCGTCTTCTTCGCAGGCTCCGCCTTGGCAGCAGGCTTCTTGACCGGCTCAGTCTTGGCGGGCGGCGTCACGACAGGCGCAACAACCGGCGCGACAGGAACCGGCGCAGGTGCAGGTGCAGGCTCTGGCGCTTTCTCGACAGGCGCAGGCGCGGCTACCGGCGTGTCCGAACCACCGAACAGGCGCGAGAAGAAGCCAGGTTTCTCAGCTTGTGGTTTGGCAGGCTCGACCGGCTTATCGGAAGTGCAACCAAACAGACTGGTGAAGAAATTACATTCCGACTTCTGCGCAGCAGGCGCTGATGCTTTCGGCGGAGCGACCTTGACCGGCTCGAACGACTTGCCTGCCGCCAGATCCTGAACCTGACTGGCCGCACGCTGACCACTGCGCAGCGCGCCTTCCAGCGTGCCCGGATAAAGGGTATCGGTGTGCTCGCCAGCAAACGCTACGCGCTGGATCGGACGCTCCCACAGGCGCCAGTATTTGCTGATCTGGCCGGGGCCGAACGCCAGGTAAGAACCGCCTGTCGATGGATCGACGCTGTAACGACGGATTTCGTAGCCGGTGTAAGCACCACGGGCCTCAGGGTAGAACGCGTGCAGGCGGATCAGCACCTGATCGACCAGTTGCTTGTCGCCAAAGGCCTGCATGATGCGGGCGTTGTCGCCGGACAGGTTGATCACCACGTTGGCGCCGCCCTTGAGCGCAGGCTCGATCCACAGCATGCCAAGGCCAGTGTTACTGAACACTTCACCCGACATGCGCGCCTTGCTGTCCCAGACCGGGGTCTTGAACTTGAGCATGATCTGGTCGCGCCAGCCGTAGTTGGTGCTCTTGATCGCGCCCATGTGCTGTGCATCCAGCGACGGCGTCATCTGGATCTTGCCCAGCGAACGCAATGGCACGGCCATCACGAGGTAGTCGGCGGTGTAGCTTGCCGCACCGGCCTTGACCGTGACGTGGTCCTTGTCCTGAACAACGGACGAGACAGGCGAGTTGGTCTTGATGGTTTTCAGCTGTTTAACGAAGGCCTGAGCCAGCACCGTGCTGCCACCCGGCAGGCGCGAGGCGCGCAGGTCGCGCTCATCCACCGAGCGATAGACACTGGACTGCTGAGCGAAATACAGCAGCGACAGACGTGAAGGCTCGTCATAACGGGTACGAATCTGCTGATTGATCAACTGACGCGCCGTCGCAGGCAGGCTCAGGCGATCCAGCCAGTTGGCGACGTTGATCTGGTCCAGCGCGAACAGGGTGCTGTTGGACGCCGGGTTTTCCGGATCAGTAATGGAGCGCGCCAGATTATCCAGCGTGTCGTTGTAACGCTTGATGGCTTCAGCGGTGGCCGGCTGCTTGACCGCCAGATCCGCCTGGGTGAAGTACACGCCGTCGATCAGGTAGCTGGGCGTGCGCACGAACTCGGGAGCAGGCACGGTGGCCAGCTTGAAGGTGTCCAGATAGCGGTTCAGCACCGGCTGGGCCTTGGTGTTGCCGATCCACTCGCTGGTGGCCAGACCCGAACGTCCGCCCAGACTCGGCTTGGCTTCCAGCAGCGTGACCTGCCAGCCCTTGGCCTGCAGTTCGTAGGCCGCCGTCAGGCCTGCCATGCCGCCGCCAACGACAATCGCGGTTCGTTGTTTGTCATCGGCGAGCGTCGAAACGCTGACCAGCCCTGTCACTATCAGCGCACACGCGCGCAGCCACCCAGAAAGCATTCCGTGAACTCCGAAAAAACAAGGGAAGGTTGGGCAAGTCAGCCCGGGACATCGAATAGCGAGGCAGGATACGCGAGCCATCAGATAGCCGCCAGCAATGTCCGTCGCCCCTTAAAACTGCATCAAAGGTTGTGACACAGCCGGGCATTGCATAGGCTTGCGCGATTGTTCGTCCTCGCCTCGAGCGAGTCGCTACCCGGAGATTGCAAATGGGCCTGAATGACCAGTGGATGCAGCGTGACCTCAAGGTCCTGTGGCACCCCTGCACCCAGATGAAAGACCACGAGAACCTGCCGTTGATCCCCATCAAGCGGGGCGAAGGCGTGTGGCTTGAAGACTTCGAAGGCAAGCGTTACCTGGACGCCGTCAGCTCCTGGTGGGTCAACGTGTTCGGGCACGCCAACCCGCGCATCAATCAACGCATCAAGGATCAGGTCGATCAGTTGGAGCATGTAATCCTCGCGGGTTTCAGCCACCAGCCAGTGATCGAGCTGTCTGAGCGCCTGGTCAAGATGACGCCCGAGGGCCTGACACGCTGTTTCTACGCCGATAACGGTTCGTCCTGCATCGAAGTCGCGCTGAAAATGAGCTTTCACTATTGGCTCAATCGCGGTCAGCCCGATAAAAAGCGCTTCGTGACCCTGACCAACAGCTACCACGGCGAAACCATGGCCGCGATGTCGGTCGGCGACGTGCCGCTGTTCACCGAAACCTACAAGGCGTTGCTGCTGGACACCATCAAGGTGCCGAGCCCCGACTGCTACCACCGCCCCGAAGGCATGAGCTGGGAAGAGCACTCGCGCAACATGTTCGCGGCCATGGAACAGACCCTGGCGCAAAACCATGCCAGCGTCGCTGCTGTGATCGTCGAGCCGCTGATTCAGGGCGCGGGCGGCATGCGCATGTATCACCCGGTCTATCTGAAGCTGTTGCGCGAAGCCTGTGACCGCTACGGCGTGCACCTGATCCACGATGAAATCGCTGTTGGGTTCGGCCGCACCGGCACGATGTTCGCTTGTGAACAGGCGGGCATTCGCCCGGACTTCCTCTGTCTGTCCAAGGCGCTCACCGGAGGCTATCTGCCGCTGGCGGCCTGCCTGACGACCGATGATGTCTACGATGCGTTCTATGACGACTACCCGACCCTGCGCGCCTTCCTGCATTCACACAGTTACACCGGCAACCCGCTGGCCTGTGCTGCGGCGCTGGCGACGCTGGATATCTTCGAGCAGGACAACGTCATCGAGAACAACAAGGCCCTGGCGCAACGCATGGCGACCGCTACGGCGCATCTTGTGGATCATCCCCATGTGGCCGAAGTGCGCCAGACCGGCATGGCGATTGCCATCGAGATGGTTCAGGACAAGGCCACCAAGACCGCCTACCCATGGCAGGAACGCCGTGGCATGAAGGTGTTTCAGCATGCTTTGGAGCGCGGCGCGCTGTTGAGGCCGCTGGGCAGCGTGGTGTATTTCCTGCCGCCTTACGTGATCACCCCGGAGCAGATCGACTTTCTGGCCGAGGTCGCCAGCGAAGGCATCGACATCGCCACGCGCAGCAGCATCAACGTGGCTGTGCGCGAAAACTTCCACCCGGACTTCAGGGATCCGGGCTGATCCGGCAGACGCCTTCGCGGACAAGCGGAACGCCGCCCGGTCCGCTCCCACGTGTAACGCATATCTCCTTTTGGAATGCATACTTCGTAGGAGCGGACTTGTCCGCGAAAGCTTTTTCCCAAGACATACACATCAGTACGCCTACAGAGAAACACCATGAGACTGTCCCGCTTCTTCACCGACACGCCGCTGAGCCTGGGCGAACACGAATTGCCCGAAGCACAGGCGCATTACATCAGCCGCGTGCTGCGCATGACCGAAGGCGATGCGCTGCAACTGTTCGATGGCTCCGGCAGCGAGTTTCGCGGCACCTTGCTGGAAGTCGGCAAGAAGCGCGTGCGCGTGCAACTGGATGAATGCTTTGCCGGGCAGGTCGAGTCCGGTCTGCGTATCCATCTGGGTCAGGGTCTGTCGCGTGGCGAGCGAATGGACTGGGCGATTCAGAAGGCGACCGAACTGGGCGTCAGCGAAATCACTCCGATCGTCAGCGAGCGCTGCGAAGTACGCTTAAAGGATGAGCGCGCTGAAAAACGCCAGATGCATTGGCAACAGATTGCGATCAGCGCCTGCGAACAATGCGGCCGCTCGGTGGTGCCTGTGATTCATCCACCGATGCCGCTGGCCGAGTGGCTGAAACAGACCGAAGCAGACCTGAAACTGGTCCTGCACCCGGTTGCCGAGCCACTGACCAGCCATGAAAAACCGGCCAGCCTGGCCTTCCTGATCGGCCCGGAAGGCGGATTGAACGACGCCGAAGTCGATCAGGCCCAGACCGCCGGCTTCCACGCCGCCCGCCTCGGCCCACGCGTGCTGCGCACCGAAACCGCCCCCGTCGTCGCGCTCAGCGTGGCGCAGCAGCTGTGGGGTGATTTTTAGGTATCACATCCAGCCAACTGATCGTTCCCATGCGCTCGGCTCACTGAGTCCGCAATCTGTGCCATTTGTAACGCGGAGCGTCACGGGAGGCATGCCCACGCAGAGCGTGGGCACGATCAGATATCCCAAGATGATCGTTCCCATGCTCCGCGTGGGAACGCCTCTCAGGACGCTCCGCGTCCGCTCTGGGGTCACAATGCAGCACCCTCAAAGCACATAAAAACAGATCGCCACAAAGTGCATCAGGCTGCCGCCGATCACGAACAGGTGCCAGATGCCGTGCCAGTGGCGGATGTGGTCGTAGGCGAAGAACAGGATGCCGACGGTGTACAGCACGCCGCCGCCCGCCAGCCAGATGAACCCGGCCACGCCGAGCGAGGCCAGCAGGGGTTTGATGGCGACCAGTACGATCCAGCCCATCACGGCATAGATGACGATGGAAAGGATGCGCGCTTCCGAGCGCGGTTTGATTTCCTGCAGGATGCCGATCAGCGCCAGCCCCCAGACAATCCCGAACAGGGTCCAGCCCCACGCGCCACGCAGGGTCACGAGGCAGAACGGCGTGTAGCTGCCCGCGATCATCAGGTAGATCGAAAAGTGATCGACCTTCTGCATGATGGACTTCGAGCGCCCTTTGACACTGTGGTAAACGGTCGAAACGCTGTACAGCGTGACCAGGCACACGCCATAGATCGCCACGCTGACCACTCTCCAGACATCGCCATGCAGACTGGCCATCACCAGCAGCCAGATGGCTCCGACGGCTGCCAGCACTGCGCCGACGAGATGAGACCAGGCATTGAATTTTTCTCCGTAATACATCCGCGTAATACCCTGTTTTACCGAAGACACTGATTGCAGAGGCTCCCGTTTATTGAAACAAAGTGCAACATGTCTGTCTGCCGCACAGATTTCAGGCAGCGAACCTTGAGTGAGTTGTGCACAATCCACCCACCCCAACACTAAGCGCCCCGCCATGCAGATTGATGACGAACTCACCCTGAAGAAGCTGGAGATTTTCCTGGCCTTCATGCGCACCGGAAACCTGGCCCGCGCGGCGGCGGAATTGCAGACCAGCAACGTCAGCGTGCATCGCGCCATTCACTCGCTGGAAAGCGCTCTGCGCTGCCCGCTGTTCAAGCACGAGGGCCGCAACCTGACGCCGCTGGAAAGTGCCTATGTGCTAGAGGAACGCGCGCAAAAACTGGTGCACGACGTCATCACTACGGTGGAAATGACCCGTCAGGCTGCCGGGTTCTCGGCGGCGCGCTTTCGGCTTGGGGCCCTGTATTCGCTCACGGTCAAAACCGTGCCGCAGTTGATCATGGGCCTGAAGATCCGTCGCAGCGAGCTGAATATCGACCTGATTCTGGGTTCCAACATCGACCTGCTCTACAAGCTCAAGAACATGGAAGTGGACGCAATGCTGGTGTCGCTGGATGAAAGCACCAACGACCCGGACTGCGAGCATCTGGCACTGTTCTCGGACGATATCTTTCTGGCGGTGCCGACCGACTCGCCGTTCGCCGAACACAGCGAAGTGGACCTGAGCGACCTGCGTGAAGCGACGTTCATCACCCTGACCCAGGGCTTCGCCACACACCGCGACGGCATCAGGGTATTCCAGCAGGCTGGCTTCGAGCCCAAGGTGGCGATGCAGGTCAACGACATCTTCACGCTGTTGAGCATGGTCAGTTCAGGCGTGGGGTATGCGCTGCTGCCTGGGCGAATTGCGGCGGTGTACGAGAACCGTGTGCGGCTGATCCCGCTGCAACAGCGCTATCGCATGCAGCAGCACATCGGCATGGTCTTTCTCAAATCCAAGGAGCGTGATCCCAACCTGCTCGCATTGGTGGCGGAATGCAGGATGTATGCGAACCGGCTGCTGGAGCCGCATTCGACCTGACCGCAACGCACCTCAAGCGCACAACGGCGCCTGAGGTGTTTTCAGACTTTCCCAACCTATCCCAACAGTCCGCGCATGATCACGAACAGCAGCGACGGCCCCAGCAGGCAACCGAGCGCGGTGTAGAACGCAGCCGTCAGACAGCCATAAGGCACCAGCTTCGGATCGGTGGCCGCAAGCCCGCCCGCCACACCGCTCGACGTGCCCATCAACCCGCCGAAGATGACTGCGCTGCGCGGGTTGTTCAAGCCAATGAACGGTGCCACGAAGGGCGTCGCGATCATCACCAGAATCGCCTTGATCAATCCCGCTGCAATGGACAGCGCCATGACTTCGGAGCTGGCTCCAATCGCCGCGCCGGTGACGGGACCGACGATATAGGTCACGGCCCCTGCACCAATGGTCGTCAGGCTGACCGCATCGGTGTAACCGAACGCAGTGGCAACCGCGACACCGGCGATGAACGACGTGCCGATGCCGACAAACAGCGAAAGCACGCCCACGTACCCCGCACGCTTGAGCTCATTGACGTTGACGCCGAAGGCCGTGGCGACAATGGCAAAATCCCGCAGCATCGCGCCGCCCAGCAAACCGATGCCAGAGAGCAGCGGCAGATCGACGACGCCCTTCTGCCCGCCGGTCATTGCGCCGCCGATGTACGACAGCACCAGCCCCAGCAGGATGGCGATGGCCGAACCGTGCAGGCGACCTTTGGTGAAGGTGTCGGAAAGCCAATAGGAGAACCACATCGTGATGCCGATTACCGCAAAGCCGCTGATCAGCCCGTAACTGGTGATGACTTTTATCATGGACTCGTACATGGCCCTTACCCCGCCGTCTTGGTGGGAGCGGCAGGCACTTCAGTCTGGCCTTTGCCCATGCGTGTCAGCACCGGAACCATCGCGAAGGCAACCACCACGGCCAGCGTGCCCGCGAGGATCGCCATCGGGCCGCCCTTGAGCGCGCCATAGACATTCTGCTGCGCGGCCATCGCGACCACGATCGGGATGTAAATCGCGCTCCAGAACTCGACGCCCTGTTCGGTCTTGCCCTTGAACAGGCCGCGTTTGCTCAGATAGCTGCCGAGCCCGATCAATAGCAACATGGCGATACCGACACCGCCGACATTGGCAGGCACGCCGATCAATTTGCCGAGCACTTCACCGATAAAAATACCCACCAGGGTACAAAACGCCAAAAACGCCACACCGTAGATAATCATTGTTGTTATTCCTCTGTTTGCATTGCTGAAGTTGTTGTTTTTGTCCTTCGTAGCAGCTGCACGGCGTCTCTATCAGATGCGGGCGCCCTCCTCTCGCGATAGCGCGATCAGGCTGTCCAGACGTGCGGCCTGAAAGGCCACCGCCGTTCCCTGGTCGAACACCCGGCGCGCCAGTCCGGTCAGTACGGCACCGGGCGGCAATTCGATCTGCAGGCGCACGCCCCGCTCGTAGGCGGTTTCCACGGTGCTGCGCCAATCCACCACCCGGCACATGTTGAAAGCCAGATCGTCGCGCAACCTTTCAGCGTCCATCACGGGGCGCGCGGTGCTGCCGCTGAGGTAGCGCACGCTCGGTTTGCTGATTTCAACCCTGGCGAACGCATCGGCCAGCGTCTGCGCAGGCTTCTCAAGCAGCGAGCAATGCGACGGCACGCTGACCGCCAGACGCTTGATGGCGGCCGCACCTGCAGCCTTGGCGAGTTGGCCGACCTGACGCATCGCTTCGGCGCTGCCAGCGATGACGAGCTGATTGTCAGCATTAATATTGGCCAGAAACACCGGAGTCCCGGTCTGATGAACCTGAGCGATCATCGCCTCGACCTGCGCCTGATCCAGACCAATGACCGCCGTCATGCCGTAGCCTTCGGGATAGGCGCTTTGCATCAGTTCGCCGCGCAGCGCCACCAGACGCACGGCATCGTCGAACGCCAGCGCACCGGCAATCACGGCGGCCGGATAGGCACCGATGGACAATCCGGCCACGTAATCAGGTGTGCATTCCCGCGCCTGTAACAGCCGGGCACAGGCCACGCCCGCGATCAGCAGGCACACCTGAACGGCCCGGGTCGATTGCAGCGCCTGAGCGGTGTCCAGCGCCATGACGTCTTCACCCAGCGCTGTCGAAGCGTCCTGCAGACAGCCGCGAACCACGGGATCGTCCGGCAACTGATGCAGCATGTTCGCCTGCTGCGCACCCTGGCCTGGAAACACCCAGAAGCTGCTCATGCGCACACCTCGGCCAGTTGCCATGGATCGGCAACCAGGCGGGCACCGCTGGCACTCTTGAGCAGCACTCGACCCGACGGCCGCGCCCACTCGCGCAGCGCCACGGCACCCTGCTCGAGTTGCAACTGGACGTCGATCCGGCAGACGGCCGTTTCCAGCGCCTCGACCAGTTCGGCCGCCCAGCAGCGCTCTACAGGCTGGGGCGTGCGCAGGATCAAATCCAGATCGCTGTCCTGATGCAGCGCCGAAAAACCGCTCGCCAGTTCGAATCCGGCGCTGCCACCCACGCCCCAACTCAGTTCCAGCGAATCCATGACGGGACGAATCAGACGCAAAGCGCGAAGCGCAGGCCAGTCGTGCAGGCAACCGTCGACCACATCCACCAGTTGCTCCGGGCTGACCCGACGGGAAATGTCCGCGCACGCCATGATCGCCGCGTAACGCTGCTCACGAGCATGGCCACGCAGCCCCACCGCAACCTGCCCCGCCGCCACGACCTGACGGCGCACCACCACTGGCCGACCAGCCAGCGCTGCTTCGACGGCCCACTCAGGCGAGTCTTCAGGCAAGGCGGACAGCGGCATGCCCCACAACAAGTCGTGAGGCAGCACAGCTGATGGCAAATGCCTCACCACTGCGCTCGCAGCAGTTGGCGCACATGAACCGATGCCGCGCGGTTGCTCGCGCCCAGGCGACTGCTCAGATCAGTGCCGCTGGCTTTCACGTCCTTGATTGCACTGCCGAGCACATTGCGCACCTGGGCAAGATCCTCCGCACCCGGCTGTTCGATCTGGCTGACCGACAGGGTTTCCCACAGCAGACCCAGGCTGGCGTAGTTGTCGATGTCGTACGCCATCGGTGGAATGGTCGAGGCGAGTTTTTCCAGCTCTTCGACGCTGCGCAGGGTGACGCGAGCCGCCGACGCTTTGCCCATCGCATGCACCATGACGCCCGGATCACGCAGGGCGATCAGTCGATTGGCCTGATAACCGTGAGCCAGAAACGCACCCGACATCGCCTTGCCGACCAGCAGCCCGATCACCGGATGCCCGGCCAGCCGGGCCCGTGCATAGCTGTCCACAGCACCCGCCAGCGCCTGATGAATGCCCAGCGCTTCTTCGCGTCGGCCATAGGCCTGACTTGGCACATCGACGATGGCGATCAACGCACGCTTGTCAGGCCGCTCACGATCCAGCTCGATTGCCTCGTCCACCGCCTTGGCCAGGCCCCAGCCTTCCAGCAGACCGACCTCGCCCTGACGCGCCCGAGGAAAGCGGTTATCCGGATCGGCTACTACTGCCAGAAAACGCACCGGCTGATCGCCCAGTGTGCCGTCGGCCACCTTGAGCGACGCAGGCAAATCGCTGACCGGCGTTGCGCCTGCGCTCAATGCGTTGAACCAGTTCAAACCCCGCTGTTGAGTACTCATGATCGGGCTCCTTGAAAGAGAGTGCGGACGGTCTGCGGGTCGATCTGCGACGCAGTGTCCAGATTCGCCAGACGCTCCAGAAACACTGCGTGCTGACCACTGCGGTGCTGCCCAGGCACGCCCTGCCTGAGCCAGTCGCCGACCTGTTGTTTGATCGCTGCCACGTCATCGGCGGCAAAACCGTCCACCAGGTCGCTGGCAAAGCGCTGCTCGCCACCGGTCAGGCTCCAGATGAAGGGCCGGTCTCGGGAGTCATACTCTTCGATGCCCGCTTCCTGTTCGATCACCTGCGGACCGTTCAGGCCGAGACGAGCTTCCTGAGTCACCAGCAGATAGCTGCACAGCCCGGCCGCAATGGACATGCCGCCAAAACAGCCGACGCTGCCTGCCACCACACCGATCACCGGCTGGTACTGACGCAGATCGACCATCGCGGCATGGATCTCGGCAATCGCGGCCAGGCCCAGATTGGCTTCCTGCAAGCGCACGCCGCCGGTTTCCAGCAGCACAATGGCGGCGGTCGGGATGCCGTTGCGGTTGTCCTCGGCAGCGAGCTCAAGCGCGCCGGCCATTTTCGCGCCGCCCACTTCGCCCATGCTGCCGCCCTGAAACGAGCCTTCGATGGCAGCAATCACCACCGGCAGACCGTCGACCGTCCCTTTGGCGACCACCACACCGTCGTCGGCCTGGGGCACCACACCCTGGCGCGCCAGCCACGGCGACATGACCCGGTCGAACGGGTCGATCAATTCGCGGAAACTGCCCGCATCCAGCAAGGCGCGGGCGCGCTGGCGGGCGCCGAGTTCGATGAAGCTGTGCTGGTTGAGCAAGCGTGCGGTATCAGTCATGGCCGACCTCCTCGAAACCTTGTTCCATGCGCAGTCGCACCACGCCCGGCGTCGCGCCGAAGTCATGAATATCGATGCTCAGCGCAGGCGGCATCTGGCCGTCGAACATGCGTTCGAACAGATGTTTCCAGCGCAACGAGGCGCCGTTGACCGAGGTCACCACTTCAATCGTCAGCTTGCCCGGCTGTCCGGGTTCCAGCAGCACTTCCAGGTCGCCGGAGCCGACGCAACCCACCAGCGCACGGCCCTTGGGCGGCTGTCCGGCGGGGAATTCAAAAGACAGGGTTTCCATATCAGGCATTCCTCGGTGCAGGGCGCGATGCATAGCCGAGCGCAGGCTCAAGACCATCAATAAACAGGCAGGCCGCCAGCAGGTCGGCTGCGCCACCGGGCGAGGCGTTGAGGGCCAGCAATTGCTTGTCCAGCTCGTGCAGTTCACGACGCCCGGCCAGACTGGCGCTGCCGCCCGCGTCCAGCACGCGTTGCGCGCCCAGTTGCATGGCCTGCAGACCTTCAGGTCCGGCGCGGTACAGCACGCAGGTGTCGGCCAACGTGGTCATGATTGCCAGCAACGCATCCAGACGCGCGTTCTGCTCACCACTGCCCGCCGCACGGCTGCGCTGTAATTGCGGCAGCGCGACATTCGTCACGGCGGGAAAACCCTGTTGCGCCTGTTCGCGAGCGCCCATTGCGCCATAGCGTTGCGCGACGATGCTGCCGTGGCTGTTGCTGGCGACCACCTGGCGATCCTTGATCAGCGCCAGACGCGCAGCGCGCTGGCAAATCGCGGCAGATGTGCAATCGTCGACGTCCAGCGCTGCGGCGGTCACGAGAAGACCCAACGCCCAGATCGCGCCGCGATGGGTGTTCACGCCGCCCGTGGTGTGCAGCATCGCGGCTTCACCTTCGCGCCCCAGTCGTCCCAGC
Organism: Pseudomonas viridiflava; assembly: GCF_900184295.1. Lineage (NCBI taxonomy): Bacteria > Pseudomonadati > Pseudomonadota > Gammaproteobacteria > Pseudomonadales > Pseudomonadaceae > Pseudomonas > Pseudomonas viridiflava. Next base: position 400,613 of record NZ_LT855380.1, on the reverse strand, counting down.
TCTTCACGCAACGGCTGCCCAACGATCTTGAACTGCGCAGCGGCCTCGGCCATCAGTTTGAAGGTCGGCCATAGCGACAGCGCCGACGCATGCATCAACCCCAGATGCAGATCGGTGTGCGCACCATTGCCACGGCGGTCCACCAAGGCAGGCTTGGGCGACAGATTGGCTTCGTCCATCAGCGCATCGACGGCCAGGTCAGCCAGATGCTCGGACAGTGAGACGGGTTGCGGTGTCTGTTTGAGTGCACTCATCACCAGCTCCTGAATTTGGCAGGCGGGTTGTAGAGGCCACCGGACCACTCGACCAGATCGGCGATGCTTTTCGCGGCCAGCAGTTCGCGACTGGCGTCGGTGCGGCGGATCCCAAGGTCTTCGGGCAACGCAATCAGCCCTTCGCGGCGCATGCGGGCGGTGTCTTTCGGGTTGTGGCGCAGACCAATGGCCGTCACGCCTGCCACAGCGGCAATCATCGCCTGACGCTCTTCCAGACTGCGCGCCTTGTAGAGATAGGCGATGCCCTCTTCAGTCAGCAGGTGGGTCACGTCATCGCCGTAAATCATGATCGGTGCCAGCGGCATGCCGCTCTTGCGGGCCACTTCGACGGCGTCGAGGGTTTCGACGAAAGTCGGTTTGCCGCCTTCCTGAAAGGTTTCGACCATCTGCACCACCAGCTTCTTGCCGCGTTCCAGATAGGCGGCCGGGCCGTCATCGGTCTGCTGGCGCATGTCCAGCCAGGCCGGAGTGGCGTGGCGACGGCCGCGCGGGTCGTGGCCCATGTTCGGCGCACCGCCGAAACCTGCCAGACGGCCTCGGGTCACGGTCGAGGAGTGCCCGTCGCCATCGACCTGCAGGGTCGCGCCGATGAACAGGTCCACCGCGTACTGGCCTGCCAGCTGACACAGCTGCCGATTGGAACGCAGCGAACCGTCGCGCCCGGTAAAAAACACGTCAGGGCGCGCAGCGATGTAGTTTTCCATGCCCAGCTCGGTGCCGAAGCAGTGCACGCTCTCGACCCAGCCGCTTTCAATGGCAGGGATCAGGGTCGGGTGCGGGTTGAGCGTCCAGTTGCGGCAGATCTTGCCTTTCAGCCCCAGCGATTCGCCGTAGGTCGGCAGGATCAGCTCGATGGCCGCAGTATTGAAACCAATGCCATGGTTCAGCGACTGGACGTTGTGCTTCTCGTAGATGCCACGGATGGCCATCATCGCCATCAGCACATGCACCGGCTTGATGTGGCGTGGGTCACGGGTGAACAGCGGTTCGATGTAGAAAGGCTTGTCGGACACAACCACGAAGTCGACCCAGGAAGCGGGAATGTCCACCCGCGGCAGGTCAGTCACATCATCGACCAGTTGATTGACCTGCACGATGACAATGCCGTCGCTGAAGGCGGCCGGTTCAATAAGCGCGGGGGTGTCTTCGGTACTCGGTCCGGTGTAAATGTTGCCCGCCTTGTCGGCCATGAAGCCTGCGGCCAGCACCACGTTGGGGATCAGGTCGACCACCAGTCGCGAATAAAGCTCGATATACGTGTGAATCGCGCCGATTTCCAGCAGGCCGTCTTCCAGCAACTGGCTGATGCGCAGGCTTTGCGTGCCAGCGAAGGAGAAATCCAGTTTGCGGGCGATGCCCTGTTCAAACAGGTCCAGATGCTCGGACCGCCCGACACTCGGCATGATCATGTGCAGGTCGTGCACCTTGGCAGGATCGACCTTTGCGAGTGCGCGGGACAGAAAGTCGGCCTGTTTCTGGTTATTGCCCTCGAGCACCACGCGATCACCGGACACCAGCAGGGCCTCCAGCGCCGCGACGATTCTGTCGGTCGGCAGCACCACGCCGTCGGCCAGGGCCCGCACCTGTTCGAGCCGCCGCTGCTTCTCGGTGCGGCGGCGCGTCCAACGCGCGTCGGGGGAAGTTGTTGTTGTCATGATCGCTCCACGATTTCGCTGTCGTGGTTCACCTTAGGAGCGGGAAGGTCCAGGCATCAATCAAGCAGACCACACAATCATTACGCCTGGAGTAACGATTGCCGATCAAAGGCTGCGCTTCGCAACATTTTCCAACCCCTGGATGACTTTCCTGTAGGAACGGTCCTTAACGGCTGATTCAGCCCTCCGGGCAGGTGTTTTGCGCCTAGCATTCGGCGTTCCACACTCCAAAGGAAGCAGCTCTATGCCATTCATAGTCAGGGAAGGTGATACGACCACCAGCGGCGGTCTTGTGTCGAACACCTCGTCACGCATGATTCTGGACGATCAACGGGTGGCACTCATGGGCGACCCGGTATGGTGCCCGGCGTGCGGCAGCGCAGGCTACATCGCCCAGGGCAATCCGACCTATGTCGATGGATTTGTGGCGGCTGCCACGCATGGCCACGAAGTGCGATGCGGTTGCCCGCCGGGCAGCAACCGCCTGATCGCTTCTCAGAACACATTCCAGGCCGACATGGATGCTGCCATCGACATTCCCGAGGACATGATCACCGAAGCGCGCCGGCGCGCCGACGCCCTGACACGGGAAATCAAGGATGTGCGTTGGTTTCCAGCAAGTGATGCAGGTCGACGAACTGCCTTGTCAGCTTGTGCCGCGGATCGAGATGGACCAGAGGCAGACAGGCCTCGTGAGACTCGCGCATCTTCACTGATGCATTGAGGTAGACCGGCAATACCGGGAGGCCTTCGGCAACCAGTTCATCGAGCATCTGCTGCGGCAGGCTCGCCCGAGGCTGGAACTGGTTGACGATGATGCCTTCCACTTGCAGGTTCTCGTTGTGGTCTTCCTTCAATTCCTCGATTTCCCGAAGCAGGCCATAAAGCGCCTGTCGGGAAAAACTGTCGCAATCAAAAGGAATGAGGACGCGATCTGCCGCAATCAACGCCGACACCGCATAGAAATTAAGCGCTGGAGGCGTATCCAGGTAGATGCGTTCGTAGTCTTCGCCCAACTCATCCAGCAGTTTGCGAAGCTTGTTGATCTTGTGCTTGGCCTCAAGCTTTGGCTGCAGATCGGCAAGTTCTGCCGTGGCGGTTACGACATGCAGGTTATCGAACGGCGTCTCGTAGATGTCGACATGGTTCTTCTTGCCGAACGGCGCGGAAGACAGCGTCTGCTTGAAGAACTCGGCAATCCCCATCGGGATATCGTGGCCTGTGAGGCCGGTGAGGTAATGGGTGGAGTTGGCCTGGGCATCGAGGTCGATCAACAGGGTCCGATAGCCTTCATTGGCGCTGACTGCAGCCAGATTGCAGGCAATGCTCGATTTGCCGACTCCCCCCTTCTGATTGAATACCACACGGCGCATGCTTTGAATTCCTCGAGAGATTAAGAAACGACGTGACTGACCGATAAAGGCTGTACGCGTGGTCGAGTCTAGGCAATGCATACGACAACGGCGACCTTATCGGCAACCCTGTCGCAAAATACGACACATTTATGTCAGTTCAATGACTATCTGGATTGAGCGTCAATCATGCGTACGCATGAGTTACATGAATGAGAATGAATGCTGTGTAAACCCTTTACTTGTAACAAATTTGCTAGTCGCGATTCCCACAAGGATAATGCGCGCATTCATTGAACTTACCGCCCAGACTGATGCCGTCCTGGTATCGAAGTAGCGAGAAACATGCCCGCAGGGGCGGGAAGAGAAGTTTTGATCACCTTCAACATTGCACGATGGCGCGCCTGGGCACCTGGCCTGGCGAGCGCAGACGAGTGGGAGCAATGGAGCCGCACCCCTACACGGTTGCAGGACAGCAACGAAGCACCGGATGTGTCTTTTCTGCCTGCGATGCAGCGCCGACGGCTGGGCCGCATGGCGCGCATGGCATTCGCGGTCGGCTGGCCACTCAGCGACGGCCACGAGCGCATGCCGCTGGTATTCGTGTCCCGTCACGGCGAAACGCCCCGCACGTTCGACATCCTTCGCGATCTGGCCGCTGACGAGCCCATGTCGCCGACCCAGTTCAGCCTGTCGGTGCATAACGCCGTGATCGGTCTGTGGTCGATCCTGCGCGGTGAAACCAGCGAAATGACCGCGCTGGCGGCCGCCGGCGACGGACTTGAATACGGCGCATTCGAAGCTGCGGCCCTGCTGGCCGAGGGCGCACCGGCCGTGCTGCTGGTGGTAACCGAAGAACAGCCTCCGCACGCCTATGCCCGGTGGATCGACGACGTGCCCTTCCCGTATGCCGTCGGCCTGCTGCTGACGCCGGGTAACGAGTGGCAATTGTCCCTGAATACCGACACGCAAGGCGCGCAACGCACGCAGTGGCCCCATGCCCTGAATCTGTTGCAAGCCCTGCACACCGACCAGTCCTCATGCCTGCATCCGTGGAACAACCGATTATGGAAGTGGCAACGCAACCATTGAAGAAAGGCCGGGACGCCTATTACTGGCGTCTGCTGGCAACCGGTTTCAGCTTTGCCCTCTTCGGGATAAGCGGGCTGTGTCTGCGCGTGTTCGTGTTTCCGGTCCTGAGTTGCTTTCCGGGGAGCGTCGCAGACCATCAGCGACGTGCCCGCCGGACCATCAGTCGGCTTTTCTGGCGGTTCATCAGGATCATGGCGCGTCTGGGCGTGCTGACCTATGAGGTCAAAGGCGCCGAAAAGCTGGGGCGTCCCGGCCAGATGATCATTGCCAACCACCCGTCGCTGATCGACGTGGTGTTCCTGATCGGGCTGGTGCGTGACGCCAACTGCGTGGTCAAGCGCAGCCTGTGGGAGAACCCGTTCACGCGCGGGCCGGTGCGCTCCACGGGCTACATCAGCAACGACGGCAGCCTGGACATGCTCGATGCCGCTGTGGAACGCCTGCAAGGCGGCCAGACCCTGATCATCTTTCCCGAAGGTACGCGCACCCAGCCCGGCCAGCCGCCTGCCTTTCACCGGGGCGCTGCGGCCATTGCCCTGCGCGGCGCCAGCATGATCACGCCGGTGACCATCAAGGTCAGCCCGACCACCCTGACCAAGGCCGAGCCCTGGTACCGAATTCCGCAACGCCGTGTGCATTTCACCCTGCATGTGGGCGCCGATATAGACCCGACAGCCTTCAGCGTACTGGGCCCGCCGCCTTTGGCGTCCCGCAGGCTCAACGACTACCTGCATGACTACTTCATCAAGGAACTCGCCACAGATGAGCGATCTACATCTGGACATTAAAGTGCTGATCATCGACGCCCTGGGCCTCGAAGACATCACCCCGCAAGACATCGGCAATGACCAGACGCTCTTCGGCGAGGGCCTTGGACTGGATTCGGTCGACGCACTGGAGCTGGGCCTGGCCATCCAGAAGCGCTACGGCATCAAAATCGATGCCGACGCCAAGGACACCCGCAACCATTTCGCCAACGTCGACAGCCTTGTGGCGTTCGTCAGCGCCAGACAGCCGGTCTGAGGATTGAACATGCAAACCCGTGAAGACATCTTCCAAACCCTGCGCACGGCCATGGTCGAACTGTTCGAACTGGAACCTGAAAGGGTCGTCCCCGAGGCGAACCTCTATCAGGACCTGGAAATCGACAGCATCGACGCTGTTGACCTGATCGACCACATCAAGCGCAAGACCGGCAAAAAAATCGCGGCGGAAGAGTTCAAGTCCGTCAGAACTGTCAACGATGTGGTCGAGGCCGTGTACCGACTGGTCAGCACCGCCGAATGAAACGGCTGGTCGGTCTGATCCTGGTGCTGGCCGGTGTGCTGTACCCGTTCGCCGTCTATTGGGGAACCGAGCACTTCGCGCCCTGGCAATTCGCCCTGCTGCTGGGAAGCCTGTGGCTGGCGCGCATCGTCACCGGTGAGCGCAGGCCGGGCAGCCTGGCGATGGCGCTGGTGGCGCTGGGGTTCTGCGTGGTGCTCGGGCTGCTCGACAGCCATGTGATGCTGCGCTGGTACCCGGTGCTGGTCAGCCTATTCATGCTGGGACTGTTCGGCTCGAGCCTGATCTACGGCCCGCCGATCGTCGAACGCATGGCGCGTATCAACCGGCCTGAACTCTCTGAATCCGGTATTCGCTACACCCGGCGGGTCACTCAGGTGTGGTGTGTGTTCTTTCTGGGCAACGGCCTTGCTGCGGCGGCGCTGACGCTGTGGGCACCGCTGTCATGGTGGACGCTCTACACCGGCCTTGTTTCCTATGGACTGATGGGCCTGCTGTTCGCAGGCGAACTGATCGTCCGCCTGCGCGTCATGGGCGGCCCATGAAATGGATTGCATGAACTGGCTGAATCTTGAAAACCTGCTGCTCGACACCGCCACGGATCGACTGCTGACCACCCCTCCAGCGCTGACGCTCGCCCAATGGCGCGCGCAGGCATTGAGCGTTGCGGGCGGGCTTCAAGCCCGTGGCGTCCGGCAAGTGGCCGTGCACCTTGAAGATGCCGCCGAACTGGGCATCGCATTGTTCGGTGCCTGGCGCGCCGGGGTGAGCGTGCTGCTGCCTGCCGATCTGCAGGGCCAGACCCGCGAACGCTGGGCCGGTCAGGTCGATCTCTGGATCACCGACCAGCCAAGCGATACAGCGCTGAGTGACTTGCTCGGATCACCTCCGCCACCCGCAGCGCTTGATCTGGACCAGTGCCGCCTGAGCCTGTGCACCTCAGGCTCCAGTGGCGAGCCGAAGCTGATCGAGAAACGTCTGCGCCAACTGGCCAATGAAGTCACCGCTCTGGAGCAGCTCTGGGGCGCGGACTTGGGCCAGTCCTGCATGGTGGGCAGCGTGGCGACCCAGCACATCTACGGCCTGCTGTTCCGGTTGTTGTGGCCGCTGTGCGCGGGGCGTTCATTCGTGCGTCGTCAGTTGCCCTTCTCCGAAGACGTGCAGCGCGCCAGCCTCGAAAACGCGCCGTTTGCCTGGGTCGCCAGCCCGGCCCTGCTCAAGCGCATGGGTGACAACCTCGACTGGCCCCGCCTGAGTGCCGTAAGCCGGGTGTTCTCCTCGGGTGGTGTATTGCCGGGCGAAGCAGCGCAAACCCTGCATGAGCGACTGGGGCAATGGCCGACGGAAATCTTCGGCAGCTCGGAAACCGGCGGCATTGCGTGGCGTCAGGGCGAACAGCGCTGGCAGCCCTTCGAAGGCGTTGAGCTGACTCGCGACGACGACGGCGCCTTGTGCGTCCGTTCGCCGTACCTGCCTGTTGGCCATGTCGAACACACGGCCGACGCTGTACACATCGACACCGACGGCCGTTTCGAACTGCTGGGCAGGCTGGACCGCATCGTCAAACTTGAGGAAAAACGTATCTCGCTGCCCCTGATCGAACAGGCGCTCGTCACCCATGAGTGGGTCCGCGAGGCGCGTCTGGGCGTGGTTCAGGAGAACCGTGCCTCACTCGGTGCGCTGGTCGTGCTGAGCGACAGTGGCCTGCTCGCACTCCGGACACAAGGCCGTCGTGCGCTGACCGAAGCGCTGCGCCAGCACCTGCGTCCGCATTGCGAAGCCCTGGCGCTGCCTCGTCGCTGGCGGCTGCTGCGGCAGATGCCGCTCAACGCACAAGGCAAGCTGCCGCAGGCGGACGTCGAAGCGTTATTGATGGCCGAGCGCCCGAAACTCCCTGAGCTGCTGGATCAGAAAACTGTCGATGACGAGTTGCAACTGAATCTGGTCGTTCCTCCCGATCTCGCGTACTTCAGCGGCCACTTTCCCAAGGCTCCCGTCCTGCCAGGCGTGGTGCAGGTGGAATGGGCCATGAAACTGAGCCAAAGCCTGCTGGACCTGCCTCCGCGCTTTGCGGGGCTGGAAGTGCTGAAGTTTCAGCAACTGGTGCGCCCAGGCGACTGGCTCACCCTGAACCTGCGCTTCGATGAGCAGCGCTCGAAACTGCATTTCGCCTTTCGCAACAGCGAAGGCGCGCCCTGCTCCAGTGGCCGGATCGTGCTGGAGGCTGCGCATGCATAAGCCCTGCGCCATCATTCCGGTGTTCGATCACGAGCTGGCCGTGCCCGACGTGGTCAGCGCCGTTCGTCAAGCCGGGCTGCCCTGCGTGCTGGTGGACGACGCCAGCAGCCCGGCCTGCGCGACGGTGTTACAGCAGCTTGCACAGGCCGAGCAGGTCTATCTGGTGCGCCTGCCGATCAATCAGGGCAAGGGCGGCGCCGTGATGGCCGGCTTTCGTGAAGCCGCACGGCTGGGTTTCAGCCATGCCTTGCAGGTCGATGCCGACGGTCAGCATGACCTGACGGATATTCCGCTGTTTCTGCAGCAGTCACGCGAGCACCCCGACGCGCTGATCTGCGGTTATCCACAGTACGACGAGAGTGTTCCCAAAGGACGCCTGTATGCGCGTTACCTGACCCACGTGTGGGTCTGGATCAACACCCTGTCGCTGCAGATTCGCGACTCGATGTGCGGCTTCAGGCTCTACCCGCTGGCGCCGGTCCTGAAGCTGATCGACAGCGCACAGATCGGCAGACGCATGGACTTCGATTCGGAAATCCTCGTGCGCCTGTCATGGCGCAGGCAACCCATGCGCTGGCTGCCGACCCGCGTTCATTACCCGCAGGACGGTCTGTCGCACTTCCGTCTGTTCCACGACAATGCGCTGATCTCGAAAATGCACGCCAAACTGTTCTTCGGCATGCTGGTCCGCCTGCCGGTCATCCTCTGGCAACGGTGGCGGGCATGAGCGTAAAACCCACATCGAAGCAGCATTGGGCCAACCATGAGGAGCGCGGCAGTTTTCTGCTGATGAAGCTCACCGCGTGGGGCGTCAAACTGCTCGGCCGTCGCCTGCTGACACCGGTGCTGTATGGCATCGTGCTGTATTTCTTCCTGTTCGGCCGCCGCGCCCGGCACAGCATCCACGAGTATCAAGAGCGCCTGTCGCAGTGGAGCAACCGGCCCGAACTGCGCCCGACGCAACGCCGGGTGTTCGGCCAGTTCATGGCCTTCGCCGACGCGCTGCTCGATAAACTCGACGTGTGGAACGGCAGGCTCGGCATCGACCAGATCGAGATCATTGACCCAGCGCATCTGCGGCAGAACCTGCGCGGCTCGCGTGGCCAACTACTGGTCGGCGCGCACCTGGGCAACCTCGAAGTGTGTCGCGCCCTCGCCGAACTGGGCGAGAAGGTCACCATGAACGTATTGGTGCACACCAAGCACGCCGAACGTTTCAACCGTCTGCTGGGCGAAGCCGGGGCGACCAATCTGCGGCTGATCCAGGTCAGCGAGCTGGATCCGGCCATCATGCTGCAACTGAACCAGCGCATCGAAGAAGGTGAATGGCTGGCCATCGCTGGTGATCGTGTGCCGTTGCATGGCGGACGCAACGTGCGTGTCGATTTTCTCGGCCAGCCCGCCGCCTTCCCGCAAGGCCCTTGGCTGCTGGGCGGGCTGCTCAAATGCCCGGTCAACCTGTTCTTCTGCCTCAAGGGTCCGACCGGCTATCGCGTGATTCTCGAACCTTTTGCCGACGCCATCGAATGGCGCCGCAGCGACCGCCCGCAGGTCATCGAACACTGGGCCACACGCTATGCCGAACGCCTCGGCCACTATTGCCTTGAAGCGCCACAGCAGTGGTTCAATTTCTACCCATTCTGGAAGTCCGATGACGAACCACGCTCCTGACACCATCACCTTCGGCGAACGGGCGCTGCGCATTGAAGACGTGCTGACGCTGGCCAACCGCCAGGCGCCCACCGTTTTGCAGAGCGATGAAGCGTTCCGCGAGCGCATTGCCAAAGGCGCACGGTTTCTGGATTCGCTGCTGGACAAGGAAGGCGTGATCTACGGCGTCACCACCGGCTATGGCGATTCTTGCGTGGTTGCCGTGCCGCTGGAACACGTCGAAGCGCTGCCACGTCACCTGTACACCTTTCATGGCTGCGGTCTGGGCAAGCTGCTCGACGCACAGGCGACCCGCGCCGTGCTCGCGGCGCGGCTGCAGTCGCTGTGTCAGGGCGTGTCCGGGGTGCGTGTCGAACTGCTGGAGCGCCTGCAGGCGTTCATCGATCAGGACGTGTTACCGCTGATCCCGGAAGAAGGCTCGGTCGGTGCCAGCGGTGATCTGACGCCGTTGTCCTATGTTGCCGCCACGCTCTCGGGCGAGCGCGAAGTCATGTTCCGTGGCGAACGCCGAGCGGCCAGCGACGTGCACCGCGAACTGGGCTGGACGCCGCTGGTGCTGCGGCCCAAGGAAGCGCTTGCCTTGATGAACGGTACGGCGGTGATGACCGGACTGGCCTGCCTCGCATTTGCGCGGGCCGATTATCTGCTGCAACTGGCGACCCGCATCACGGCAATGAACGTGGTGGCCCTGCAAGGCAACCCGGAGCACTTCGACGAGCGCCTGTTCGCCGCCAAGCCGCACCCGGGTCAGACCCAGGTCGCCGCATGGCTGCGCCAGGACCTGGCAATCGATGCACCGACCGCGCCGCTGCATCGCCTGCAGGATCGCTACTCATTGCGTTGCGCGCCCCATGTGCTGGGCGTGCTGGCCGACAGCCTGAACTGGTTGCGTTCGTTCATCGAGATCGAACTCAACAGCGCCAACGACAACCCGATCATCGACGCCGAAGCCGAACGCGTGCTGCACGGCGGGCACTTCTACGGCGGCCATATCGCCTTCGCCATGGACAGCCTGAAAACGCTGGTCGCCAACGTTGCCGACCTGCTGGACCGGCAACTGGCCCTGCTCGTAGACGAGCGCTACAGCCATGGCCTGCCGAGCAACCTGTCGGGCGCCAGCGCCGAGCGCGCAATGCTCAACCACGGGTTCAAGGCTGTGCAGATCGGCGCCAGCGCCTGGACCGCAGAAGCATTGAAAAACACGATGCCGGCCAGCGTGTTTTCGCGCTCCACCGAGTGCCACAATCAGGACAAGGTCAGCATGGGCACCATCGCCGCCCGCGACGCGATCCGGGTGCTGGAGCTGACCGAGCAGGTCGCCGCCGCCACGCTGATCGCCGCCAACCAGGGCGTCTGGCTGCGCGGCAAGTCCGCCGATGCACGCCCGCTGCCACCCGCGCTGGCCGCCATGCACGAACAACTGAGTCAGGACTTCGCCCCCGTCATCGAAGACCGGGCGCTGGAGGCGGAGCTGCGCCTGTGCCTGAAACACATCGCCAACCGACACTGGAGGCTGCATGCGCAGTAAGGGATTTCTGCAGGTCGACACCGAAATCGTCGTGCCGTTTTTTGACGTCGATATGATGAACATCGTCTGGCACGGGCATTACGTCAAATACCTGGAAGTGGCGCGTTGCGCGCTGCTCGACCACATCGGCCACAACTACATGCAGATGCTCGAATCCGGGTATGGTTGGCCGGTGATCGACGTCCAACTGCGTTACGTGCGCAGCGCCGTGTTCGGCCAGAAGCTGAACGTGCGTGCCGATCTGGTGGAATGGGAGAACCGGCTGAAGATCAACTACCTGATCACCGACGCGGTTACCGGCGAACGCCTGACCCGCGCCAGCACCGTTCAGGTCGCCGTCGACAGCCAGACTCACGAAATGCAACTGGCCTCGCCCAGGGTCTTCATCGATGCCGTAGAGAGAGCCTTGTCATGAGCCGTCCGCTTCGAGCGTTATGCGTATTGGGCCTGCTGTGCCTGTCGTCGCTGGCACACGCCTTCGACCTGCAACAGCTGAGCGATCAACTGGCAAGGCCTGCCGTGGTGCAAGGGCGTTTCATTCAGGAAAAACACCTGCGCGCCCTGCCGCAGCCGCTGATCAGCAAGGGCCGCTTCGTGCTGGCCAGGGACGCCGGGCTGCTGTGGCTGCTGGAAACCCCGCTGAAACAGGACTACCGCATCAACGCCAACGGCATTGCGCGCCGTGAAGCCGAAGGCAGCGCCAGCGTCTGGAAGCCGGTGCCCAACAAGAACGCCGGAGCCGAACAGAACCGCCTGTTCCTCGCCGTGCTGCAAGGTGACAGCAGTGGCCTGCAACGGGATTTCGAACTGCAACTCCAAGGCGACGCCAACGCCTGGCACCTCACGCTGACACCCCGCTCGCTGTTGCTGCAGCAGGTGTTCACGCAGATCAATATCGACGGCGGCGAACTGGTGCAACGCATCGAACTGCTGGAAACCCAGGGCGACAGCACGGTCCTGAAGATGATCGACAGCACCAGCGCCGCCGCGCTGACCGACGCGCAGCGTAATGACTTTGCGAACTGAGCGCCTGCTGCCGCGCCTGTTCCTGCTGATTCTGGCGGGCGTGCTGGCGCTGGCCGCCTGGCAATGGCGCGACCACTCGCCGCTGTCGGCCAACCTCATGGAGCTGGTGCCGGGCACTGAAAACGACGTGCTGGTCAGCACGGCCGAGAAGCGCATTCAGGAACCGCTCAACCGCGAAATGCTGGTGCTGGTCGGTCACGCCGACCGTCAGCAAGCCATCACCCTCGCCCGCACGCTGGCCGAGCAATGGCAGGCCAGCGGGTTGTTCGAAAAAGTACAGTGGACACTGCAGGCCGATCTGCCTGCCCTGCGCAGCCAACTGCTGCAAGGGCGAATCGCGATGCTGCCGGCGACGGATCGGGCGCAACTGATCGACGACCCTCAGGGCTTTATCGATCAGCGGGTGCAAACCCTGTTCGACCCTTTTGCGGGCTTCAGCCTCGTGCCCAGCCAGGACGACTGGCTGGGCCTGACCGGGCGCATCCAGAACGGCCTGCCCCGCCAGGGATCGGTCGAGCCGGATCTGGCCAGCGGCGCGTTGATCGCCTCGGCCGACGGTAAAAGCTGGGTATTGCTGCGTACACGCACCGGCAACGATGCCTTCGACATGCGCCTGCCCGGCCAGGTCGCGGACCTGCTCGCCACTGCCCGCCAGCAGGCGAGTCAGGCAGGAGGCCAACTGTTGGCCGCCAGCGGTTTGCTATACGCAGCGGACGGCCAGAAACAGGCCAGCCGGGAAATCACCTGGGTCGGCGGCGGCGCAACCATCGGTATCCTGTTGCTGCTGTTGCTGGCGTTCAGAAGGTGGAGCGTGCTGCTGGCGTTTGTACCCGTCATCGTCGGCATGCTGTTTGGTGCGGTCGCCTGCGTAGCGATATTTGGCAGCATGCACGTCATGACGCTGGTGCTGGGCTCGAGCCTGATCGGCGTGGCAGTCGATTACCCGCTGCACTATCTGTCCAAAAGCTGGAGCCTCAAGCCCTGGCGCAGCTGGCCTGCCTTGCGCCTGACGTTGCCGGGGCTGAGCCTGAGCCTGGTCACCAGTTGCATCGGTTATCTGGCGCTGGCCTGGACGCCGTTCCCGGCGCTGACCCAGATTGCCGTGTTCTCGGCTGCCGGTCTCGTCGGCGCATACCTCACCGCGGTATGCCTGTTGCCCGCGCTGCTTGGCAGGATCGAAATTCATCCCGCGCAGTGGCCGCTCAAACTGGCCCAGCAGATGCTCGATTGCCGCGCCGCCTTGCTGCAACGCGTCAGCACGCCGATTTTGCTGGTGTTGCTGCTGGCCTTCTGCGGCGGCGGCCTGTGGCACCTGACCACCAAGAACGACATTCGCCAGTGGGTCGCGGCACCGCAGTCGTTGACCGACGAAGCCCAGGCCATCGCACGCATCACCGGATATCAGCCCACCAGTCAGTTCTTTCTGGTGCGCGGCAAGGATCAGCAGGAGTTGCTGGACCGCCAGACCGCGCTCACCCAGCGTCTCGATCAACTGGTGAACATGGACAAGCTGCAAGGCTACATGGCGATCAACCAGTTGCTGGACTCGCCTGCCGAACAACAGGCAACCCGCGCCGCCCTGGCGAAATTGCCGCAATACTGGCAGCCACTGGTGCAACTCGGTGTGCCTGAGGCGGCCTTGAAAGCCGAGCTCGCTCAACTGCTGGCACTGCCGACGCAAGACATCGATCTGGCGCTGCAAGGTCCGCTCGCCGAACCCTGGCGCACGCTCTGGCTGGGGACGAAGGAAGAAGGCGTGGCGACCATCGTGAGCCTGCGCGGCCTGAACAGCACGGCGTTGCTGCGCATGCAGGCGGGCGGGCTGGACGGCGTGCAACTGGTGGACCGGCTGGGCGAACTCAATCAGGTCTTCGCCAGCACTCAGGTCAGCGCCGCCGAACTGAAACTGGCCTCCTGCGTGTTGATCGTGCTGTTGCTGATCGTACCGTTCGGCTTCAACGGCGCACTGCGCATCGTCGCCCTGCCCCTGCTCGCCGCGTTGTGCAGCCTCGCCAGCCTGGGCTGGCTCGGCCAGCCGTTGACCCTGTTCAGCCTGTTCGGCCTGCTGCTGGTCACGGCAATCAGCGTCGATTACGCCATTCTGATGCGCGAACAGGTCGGCGGCGCTGCGGTGAGCCTGCTGGGCACGCTGCTTGCCGCCGTCACCACCTGGCTGTCGTTCGGGCTGCTGGCGATTTCCGGCACCCCGGCGATCAGCAATTTCGGCCTGTCAGTGAGCCTGGGGCTGGCGTTCAGCTTCATGCTCGCTCCCTGGGCCAGCCCGCGCCAAAAGAAATCTGCTGGATCCCCGGAGCCACGCCCATGATGGTTCTGGTGTTCTGGATAACGCCGGCGCGACTGCCCTCACGCGCCACTCCTTCAATCGAACCACCGAAAAGGAATACCTGTGCCCATCACTGACAAGGAAATTCGCCAGGTCGTCGTCATCGGTGCCGGTCCGGCCGGTTCGATTGCTGCGGCGCTGCTCAAACGCCAGGGTCACGATGTGCTGATCGTCGAGCGTCAGGTATTCCCGCGCTTCTCCATCGGCGAAAGCCTGCTCTGCCATTGCCTGGATTTCGTTGAAGAGGCGGGCATGCTCGAAGCCGTGCAGGCCGCCGGGTTCCAAAAGAAGAACGGTGCAGCCTTTGCGCGGGGCGAGCAGTACAGCGATTTCGATTTCGGCGACACCTTCACCGACGGCAAGCCGACCACCTTTCAGGTGCAGCGCGCCGAGTTCGACAAGCTGCTGGCCGATCAGGCCGAGTTGCAAGGCGTGGAAATCCGCTATGAGCAGGAAATCATCAGCGCCGATTTCGACGGTCCGCAACCGATCCTGCGCGTAAGACGCGAAGACGGTATCGAATACAGCGTGCAGGCCGACTTCGTGCTCGACGCCAGCGGCTACGGCCGCGTGCTGCCGCGCTTGCTGGACCTCGAAGCGCCGTCCGGGTTTCCGGTGCGCAAGGCCGTGTTCACGCACATCGAAGACCATATCGAGAGCCCGCCTTTCGACCGCCAGAAAATCCTCGTCAGCATTCACCCCGAGCACAGCGACGTGTGGTTCTGGACCATTCCGTTCAGCCAGGGGCGCTGCTCGCTGGGCGTGGTGGCGTCGGCCGAGCGGTTCGAAGGCAAACCCGAAGACCTGGACGCCTGCCTGCGGGCCTTCGTCGCAGAGACCCCGCAGCTGGCCAACGTGCTGAAAAACGCAGTCTGGGACACTCCGGTACGCACCATCGGAGGCTACTCGGCCAACGTCAAAACCCTGCACGGCAAGGGCTTTGCGCTGCTGGGCAACGCGGCCGAGTTCCTCGACCCGGTGTTTTCCTCGGGCGTGACCATCGCGATGCGCTCGGCCAGCATGGCGGCAGGCGTATTGAATCGTCAGTTGCGCGGCGAAGCGGTGGATTGGGAAACCGAGTTCGCCGTCCCGCTCAAGAAAGGCGTTGATACCTTCCGCGCCTACGTCGAAGGCTGGTACGACGACACCTTTCAAAACGTCATTTTCTACAAGGGCGGAACGCCTGACATACGCCGCATGATCAGTTCCATTCTGGCCGGTTACGCCTGGGACGAGCGCAACCCGTTTGTCAGCGAACCCAAGCGGCGCCTGCGGGTGCTCTCGGAAATCTGCACGGGCGATGATTCATGACCGGACCGTTCCTGAGCAACAACTACGTTGAAGAAACCCGCTTCGGCCTGTGGTTTCTGCGCAGCAATATCTGGCAATACCGGGTGTTGCGTGTCGCCATCGATGACTTGCGCAGCCTGTTCACAGGTCCGTTGCCTGCCGCACCGGTGCTGCTGGACGCAGGCTGCGGACAGGGCAAGTCGTTCAGGCACCTGAGCAAAGTGTTCAGTCCGGCCAGACTGCTCGGTGTCGATGCCGACCCGGACAGCCTGTCGCGCAGCCGCGAAGAGGCCGCCGCGCTGGGGATCGACGTCGAACTGATCGGCAGCGACTGCGCCGCGCTGCAACTGCCCGATGCCAGCGTCGACCTGCTGTTCTGCCACCAGACCTTTCACCATCTGGTCGAGCAGGAACAGGCGCTGGCCGAGTTCTATCGCGTCCTCAAGCCGGGCGGCTATCTGCTGTTCGCCGAATCCACCGAGGCCTACATCGACACTTGGGTGATCCGCTGGCTATTCCGTCACCCCATGCACGTTCAGAAAAGCGCCGCGCAGTACCTGGAGATGATCCGCCAGCAGGGTTTCGAATTCGAGGCGCGCAATGTCTCCTACCCTTACCTGTGGTGGAGCCGTGCCACGGACTTCGGCCTGCTGGAAGCCTTGAGACTGCGCAAGCCCAAACCTTTCGGGGAGCGCGAGGAAACGCTGGTCAACGTGGTGGCCCGCAAGCCGTTGCGAGGTGATGCAACATGATCCGAGCACTGATTCTTTCGCTGTTGCTGCTCGCAGGTTGCGCCAGCCAGACGCCATTGCCGACCACCGCACCCACGCTGGCGTTACCCATGCAGTTGCACATCGAGCGCAGGCAGGCGGATCAGCGTCAGGACTGGATGTTGATCATCCAGCGTGAGAACAAGGGCCTGCGCTGGTCGATGATGGACCCGCTGGGCATTCCTCAGGCGCGTCAGTTGCTGATCGACGGCAAGTGGCAGGCAGACGGCCTGTTGCCGCCCAATCCTGAAGCACGCGAACTGTTCGCCGCGCTGATGTTTGCCATGACACCGGATCAGGAATTGAACAGCCGCTACCCGACGGCCTATCGCCAGGGCATGCAGCGCCGTCTTGATAATCGCTGGCTGGTCGAATATCAGTCGGCCAATGCCTTTACTGTCCGCCTCAAGGACGGCCTGAGCTACAAAGTGACCCCGTTGAACAGCGAGACCACGCCATGACCGCTCACCTCAACGCACTGGGGCTGATCTGCGCGCTGGGTAATGGCCAGGAAGAAGTCTCTCGCCGACTGTTCGCCGGCGACTGCTCAGGCATGGTCTTCGAAGACGGCTGGGTGGCGGGTCGCACGTTGCCCGTGGGCGCGGTCAAGAACGCACTGCCTGTGATCCCCGCATCATTGCAATCGCAACACAGCCGCAACAATCAGTTGCTGCTGGCTGCCGCCTTGCAGATCGAGGGCGACATTCGTCAGGCCATCGACCGTTACGGCGCGTCTCGCATCGGCGTGATCATCGGCACCAGCACTTCCGGCATCGATGAAGCCAGCAGCAGCATGGTGCAGTGGCTGCGTGAACAGACCTTCCCCGAGCACTACGATTATGCGCAGCAGGAACTCGGTGCGCCGGCCAACTTTCTGGCGAGCTGGCTGCAACTGACCGGCCCGGCTTACGTGATCTCAACGGCCTGCACCTCCAGTGCACGGGCCTTGCTCAGCGCCCGGCGGGCGCTGGACATGGGGCTCTGCGACGCCGTGCTGTGCGGCGGCGTGGACAGCCTGTGCAAGCTGACCCTGAACGGGTTTTCCTCGCTGGAAGCCATGTCGCCGCAGCTGTGCAATCCGTTTTCCAGCAATCGCAACGGGATCAATATCGGCGAAGCCGCGGTGTTGTTTCTCATGACCCGCGAAGCGGGCGGCAAACACTCGATCGCCTTGCTGGGCGCGGGGGCCAGTTGCGATGCGCACCATATCTCGGCCCCGGAACCGACCGGGCGTGGCGCACGCGATGCCATGCAGCAGGCACTGAGCAACGCCCGGCTTGCGCCTGAACAGATCGGTTATCTGAACCTGCACGGCACCGCAACCTTTCATAACGACGCCATGGAAAGCCTGGCAGTGCAGGCGGTGTTTCCGAACGGCGTGCCGTGCTCGTCGACCAAGCCACTGAGTGGCCACACCCTCGGTGCAGCCGGGGCGCTGGAAGTCGCGTTCTGCTGGCTGAGCCTGTCGCCCGACAACCTTGAACACGCCCTGCCGCCTCATGTTTGGGACGGCGCGGCCGATCCATCCGAACCGGCACTGCAACTGACTGCACCGGGCGCACGTCTGGCCGCTGGCGACAGCCGCTACCTGATGAGCAATTCCTTTGCCTTCGGTGGCAACAACATCAGCCTGATTATCGGAGATGCACCATGATCGATTGGCCGCTCGCCGAACTGATTCCGCACGCTGGCGACATGATCCTCATCGATCAGGTGCTGGCCTTTGATGAAGAACAGATCCAGACCTGCCTGACCGTGCGTGCCGATGGTCTGTTCAACGAAGCGGACGGCAGCCTGCCCGCCTGGGTCGGCGTGGAGCTGATGGCCCAGAGCGTGGCGGCGTTTGCCGGCTGTCAGGCACGCAGCAAGGGCGAAGCGGTCAAGCTGGGCTTTCTGCTCGGCAGCCGCAAGTTCGAATGCAACGTTGCTCACTTTCCGGCTGGCAGCGAGCTGCACATCCACGCCGTCCGGTCGCTGCAGGACGACAGCGGCATGGGCGTCTTCGAATGCACCCTGACAGGCCCGGACATCAACGCCTTTGCGCGCCTCAATGTATATTGCCCACCCAACACTGCTGACTACCTGGCTGAAGGAGCCCCGGCATGACTGAATCCATACTGGTCACCGGCTCAAGCCGTGGCATCGGCCGCGCCATCGCCTTGCGTCTGGCTCAGGCCGGATACGACCTGATCCTGCACTGCCGCACCGGCCGCAGCGAAGCCGAAGCGGTGCAGGCCGAGATCATCGCGTTGGGTCGCCAGGCCCGTGTCCTGCAATTCGACGTGTCGGACCGTGCCGCCTGTAAGGAAATTCTTGAGCAGGACGTGGAAACCCACGGTGCTTATTACGGCGTGGTGCTCAATGCAGGCCTGACCCGCGACGGCGCCTTTCCGGCGCTCACTGATGACGACTGGGATCAGGTGCTGCGCACCAACCTCGACGGTTTCTACAACGTGCTGCATCCGCTGACCATGCCGATGATTCGTCGTCGTTCGGCTGGCCGCATCGTGTGCATCACCTCGGTGTCCGGCCTGATCGGCAATCGCGGGCAGGTCAACTACAGCGCCTCCAAGGCAGGCCTGATCGGTGCGGCCAAGGCGTTGGCCATCGAACTGGGCAAACGCAAGATCACGGTCAACTGCGTCGCACCGGGCCTGATCGACACCGCCATGCTCGACGAGAACGTGCCGGTGGATGAACTGATGAAGATGATTCCGGCCCAGCGCATGGGCACGCCCGAGGAAGTGGCGGGTGCGGTGAATTTTCTGATGTCGGCCGAAGCCGCTTACATCACGCGCCAGGTGCTGGCCGTCAACGGAGGCCTGTGTTGATGAAACGCGTGGTGGTCACCGGCATGTCCGGCATTACGTCGATCGGCAGCGACTGGGCCAGCGTCGAGGCGAATTTTACCGCCAATCGCAGCGGCATCCGGCACATGGACGAGTGGAACCGGTTTACGGAACTGAACACGCGACTGGCCGGGCCTATCGATGACTTCGCAGTGCCCGCACACTGGACGCGCAAGCAATTGCGCAGCATGGGGCGTGTGTCGCGCTTTGCGGTGGGCGCATCGGAGCAGGCGCTGATTGACGCCGGGCTGCTGAACGACCCGATCATTCGCGATGGCCGCATGGGCACGGCCTGCGGTTCGTCCACTGGCAGCACCGATGAGATCAAGGCGTTCGGTGCGATGCTGATCAACTCGGTGGCGGTCGGTCTGAACGCCAACTCCTATGTGCGAATGATGCCGCACACCACGGCCGCCAATATCAGCATCTTCTTCGGCCTGACCGGGCGGCTCATCCCGACGTCCAGTGCCTGCACCAGTGGCAGCCAGGGCATCGGCTATGCCTACGAAGCGATCAAGTTCGGACGTCTGCCGCTCATGCTGGCAGGCGGCGCGGAAGAACTGTGCCCGACCGAAGCGATGGTGTTTGACGCGCTGTACGCCACGAGCCTCAAGAACGACGCCCCTCACACCACGCCACGCCCTTACGACACGGGCCGCGACGGGCTGGTGATCGGTGAAGGCGGCGGCATGCTGGTGCTTGAGGAAATGGAGCATGCCCAGGCACGTGGCGCGCACATCTACGCCGAGATCGTCGGTTTCGGCAGCAACGCCGACGGCGCACACAGCACCCGGCCGGAGCAGATCACCATGCGCCGCGCCATGGAGCTGGCCCTGGAAGACGCCAACCTGCCGCCCGAGGCCATTGGCTACGTGAACGGTCACGGCACTGCGACGGAACAGGGCGACATCGCCGAGACCCTCGCCACCAGCAGCCTGTTCGGCTCGCGCATGCCGCTCAGCTCGCAGAAAAGCTTCCTCGGCCACACCCTGGGTGCCTGCGGCGCGCTGGAGTCGTGGTTCAGCATCGAAATGCTCAACAGCGATCGGTACATCCATACGCTTAATCTTGATGCAATTGATCCGGAGTGTGGCGATCTGGACTATATCGTTGGCGAACCCCGCCGAATGAGCAATGAATACGTCATGAACAACAACTTCGCGTTTGGCGGGGTCAATACATCGCTGATCTTCAAACGCTGGGCGTGATCGGCGAGACCGGACACTATGCGGTCTCTAATGAGCGCCAGGACTGTGGGAGGCGCCACCACGTCTTTCGACTTAGCGCTATCGCGCAGCAAACACCGGACTGTGGGAGGCGGCTTGCCGGCGATGCTTTCCGGAAGCGACCTATCAGTGACTTAACTGACGCCATCGCCGGCAAGCCGCCTCCCACGGGGTATGCATTCAGTCAGACATTACTGCAGCAGCACCCTAGCCCTTTGTCGCCAACTCGAAAAACGCTCTGGCCATCGCGGACTGTTCGTCCTTGCGCTTCACCAGCCACACCGGGCTGGTGGCGCCGGGGTCGAGCAGGTTGCGGTAGACCACGCCGTCGATGCGCATCCGGCGATACGGTGCGGGCAGTACGGTGACGCCCAGCCCCGCTGCCACCAGACCGATCATGGTCATGGGCTCGCCCGCCTCCTGGGTGATCAACGGGTTGAAGCCTGCCGCACGGGCCAGGCTCAGGATCTGACCGTAGATCCCGCTGCCGTAGGTTCTCGGAAAGAACACGAACGGCTCCGCCGCCAGCGCTGCCATGTAGATACCGTCTTCACTGCCCGCCGCCAACGGATGATCGGCCCGCATGATCGCGATCAGGGGTTCGTTCAGCAGCTCGAACACGTCCAGAGAATCAGGCAACTCCAGCGGCCGCATGATGCCCACTTGAATGCTCTTGTCCTCCAGCCCCGCCGCGACCTGCTGGCTGGTCATTTCCGTCAGGTCCAGATGCACCTGCGGGTACGCCTGACGAAAGGCAAAGATTGCCTCGGGAATATTCGACGTCAGCGGCGCGGAAGACGTAAACCCGACCTTCAGCTCGCCCAACTGCCCCAGTTGCGCACGCCGGGCCACGTCGGCGGCCTTGTCGACCTGCGCCAGCACCAGACGCGCTTCGTCGAGAAACAGCCGGCCCGACTCACTCAACTCGACGCGCCGATTGGTGCGGTCGAACAGACGCGTACCCAGCTCCTGCTCCAGCGCCTGAATCTGCTGGCTCAGCGGCGGCTGGGAAATGCCCAGCACCTGGGCGGCACGGCCGAAATGCAGCTCCTCGGCCACGGCGATGAAGTAACGCAGATGGCGCAGTTCCATACAACCTCAATCAAGTCGTTTTACGTATCAAACAGGTCGAACAATATATTGGATTGAATCATTAGCCAGCTATATGATTTTTTCATTGCCTGCCCGAACCGTGCTCCGAGGTTGACCGTGAACCCTGCCGCCGCTCCATCCGCCATCAAGTCAAACACTGCCTCTGCCGAGTCTTCGGTCCCGCTGGGTGACACCTATATCGAGAAAAACACGCCATTGTTCAAGCGCACCGCATTGGCCTTGTTCGCAGGCGGCTTCTCGACTTTCACACTGCTGTACTGCGTGCAACCGATGATGCCTATGCTGTCGCAGGAGTTTTCCATCACCGCCGCCCAGAGCAGCCTGATCCTTTCGGTCGCCACCGCCATGCTCGCCATCGGCCTGCTGATCACCGGTCCGGTTTCCGACCGACTGGGACGCAAGTCGGTGATGGTCATGGCCTTGTTCTGCGCCTCGCTGTTCACCATCGCCAGTGCGTTGATGCCGAGCTGGGAGGGCGTACTCGTCACCCGGGCGCTGGTCGGGCTGTCGCTCAGTGGCCTGGCGGCGGTGGCCATGACCTACCTCAGCGAAGAGATACACCCTACTCACCTGGGGCTGGCGATGGGGCTGTATATCGGTGGCAGCGCCGTCGGCGGCATGAGCGGACGATTGATCGTCGGCGTGATGATCGATTATGTGAGCTGGCACGCCGCGATGCTGGTGGTCGGCGGTCTGGCGTTGATCGCAGCGGCGGTGTTCTGGCGAATCCTGCCCGAGTCGCGCAACTTCCGCGCCCGCTCGCTGCATCCGCGCAGCCTGCTGGATGGCTTTGTTGTGCAGTTCCGCGACAAGGGTCTGCCATTGCTGTTTCTGACCGCTTTCCTGCTGATGGGCGCGTTCGTCACGCTCTTCAACTACATCGCCTATCGCTTGCTGAGCGAACCGTATCACCTGAGTCAGGCTGTGGTGGGCGTGTTCTCGGTGGTGTACCTGTCCGGCATCTACAGTTCGGCGAAGGTTGGCTCACTGGCTGATCGGCTGGGCCGTCGCCGCGTGCTGTGGGCGGTGATCGTGATGATGCTGTTCGGCCTGAGCCTGACGCTCTTTACGCCATTGCCAGTCGTGATCACAGGCGTGCTGATTTTCACCTTCGGCTTCTTCGGCGCGCATTCGGTGGCCAGCAGTTGGGTCGGCCGCAGGGCCACCGTCGCCAGAGGCCAGGCGACCTCGCTGTATTTGTTCTGCTACTACGCAGGTTCGAGCGTGGCCGGTACCGGCGGCGGCGTGTTCTGGCATTACGCGGGCTGGAACGGCATCGGACTGTTTATTGGCGTGTTGCTGCTGATGGCGCTGGGCGTGGCATGGCGGCTGGCGAAATTGCAGCCGCTGGCGGGACGGGGTTAAGCGTTGGTTGAGCGTTGCACACACCAGAATGTGGGAGGTGCTTGCCAGCGATCCGATATTTCAAGCGCCACATCAGTGACTGAACTGAAGCCATCGCCGGCAAGCCGCCTCTTATCAAACAACCTGCAACCCACTGAAGAAACTGGATTTTGTGGGAGCGGACCGGGCGGCGTTCCGTTTGTCCGCGAATGCTGTAGTTCAGCCGATGAATATTCGTCGGATGTACAGGCCTTTTCGCGGACAAGTCCGCTCCCACCAAGTTTGCTGCGCGACAGCGCTACGTCGAAGACGTGGTGGTGCCTCCCACGAGACTTGCGTCGATTAAAGGCTTCATTGGTTAGCCCAGCAACGTATGCAATACCTGCGCAAACTCCCGCGCGCTCTGCTCTTCATCAGCATGCCGGCCTTCACGGATCACCCAGCGTCCGGCGACGGCCACGTCGCGAATCTGACGATCACCGCCCGCGAACAGCCAGCGATTGAGAATGGCGTCGCCTGTCGCGGTGGCGATGTAAGGGCTATTACCGTCCAGCACCAGCCAGTCGGCACGTTTGCCAACTTCAAGTGCACCGATCTCCTGACCCAGCGCCTGCGCACCGCCCGCAAGAGCGGCGTCCATCAGGGTTCGTCCGACCATCGGCTGATCGCTGCGATACAACCGGTTTCGGCGCTGGTCGCGTAGCCGCTGACCGTACTCCAGCCAGCGCAGTTCTTCGACCACGCTGAGCGACACATGGCTGTCCGAACCGATACCCCAGCGCCCGCCCTGAGCGATGTAATCCACAGCGGGGAAAATGCCGTCGCCCAGATTCGCCTCCGTGGTCAGGCACAGACCGGCCACCGCACCGCTGTTCGCCATGAGCGCCACTTCATCAGGCTCGGCATGGGTCGCATGCACCAGACACCAGCGGTTATCCACAGGCGTGTTTTCATATAACCACTGCAAGGGTCGTCGCCCGCTCCAGCTCAGGCAGTCGGCGACTTCCTTCTGCTGCTCGGCAATGTGGATATGCACCGAGCAATGCGGGTCACTGGCGGCCAGCACTGCGCTGATCTGCTCGGGCGTGACGGCACGTAAGGAGTGAAAGCACAGGCCCAGTCGCTGCGACGGCTGATTTGCCAGAATCGGCTGCAGACGCGCCTGCAGGTCCAGATAACTCTCGGTGCTGTGGATAAATCGGCGCTGGCCGTCGTTCGGTGCCTGTCCGCCAAAACCTGAATGGCTGTAGAGCACCGGCAACAGCGTCAGACCGATACCGACCGAACTCGCCGCCTGGCTGATCTGTACCGCCAACTCGGCGGGATCGGCGTAAGGCTTGCCGGTCAGGTCCTGATGCACGTAATGAAACTCAGCGACCGAGGTATAGCCGCCCTTGAGCATCTCGATGTACAGCTGGCGGGCGATGACACCCAGTTGCTGAGGCGTGATACGCCCGACCAGACGGTACATGAGGTCGCGCCAGGTCCAGAAGCTGTCATTCGGGTTGCCCGCCACTTCCGCGAGCCCGGCCATAGCGCGCTGGAAAGCGTGCGAGTGCAGGTTCGGCATGCCGGGCAGCAACGGGCCGCTGACCACTTCCGCGCCCTGCCGATCAGCATTGACCTGAATCTGCGTCAACGTTCCCTCGGGGCTGACCTCCAGACGCACATCGCTGGCCCAGCCGTCAGGGAGTAACGCGCGCTCGGCAAAGAAGGCTGACATTGACTTCATACCTCATCACTGTAATTTGTATATACATATACAGACGTTTGGCGATCCGGTAAACCGTCGGCAAACTTGCCGTGCCACCGCTTAATGGTTAGCTTGAGCGCCTGAATCATCTCGATAACAAGGACACACACGTGCCGACGCCGCCCGCCTCTTCCTCACTGGCAGCCCAGATGGGCGAAAGTCCCGCACCCTTGTACGCCCGCGTCAAACACATGATCGCCCTGCAGATCCAGAACGGCACCTGGCCGCCACATCACCGCGTGCCATCGGAAAGCGAGCTGGTGACCCAACTGGGCTTCAGCCGCATGACCATCAACCGCGCCCTGCGCGAACTGACTGCCGAAGGCCTGCTGGTGCGCATGCAGGGTGTCGGCACGTTCGTGGCCGAACCCAAGAGCCAGTCGGCGCTGTTCGAAGTCCACAATATCGCTGACGAGATCGCGGCACGAGGCCATCGTCATTCCTGCAAGGTCATCGTCCTCAAGGAAGAAGCGGCAGGCTCCGAGCGTGCGTTGGCGCTGGACATGCGCGAGGGTCAGCGAGTGTTCCACTCGTTGATCGTGCACTACGAAAACGACATTGCCGTGCAGATCGAAGACCGCTTCGTGAACGCCCTGGTCGCACCGGATTACCTCAAGCAGGATTTCACTCAACAAACGCCTTATGCCTACCTGTCGCAGGTGGCACCGCTGACCGAAGGTGAACACGTGGTCGAGGCGATTCTGGCCGAAGCTGACGAGTGCAGGTTGTTGCAGATCGACGCGGGTGAGCCGTGCCTGCTGATTCGTCGTCGCACCTGGTCAGGCCGCCAACCGGTGACCGCCGCACGCCTGATTCATCCCGGCTCCCGTCATCGCCTTGAAGGACGTTTCACCAAATGACCCAGACCCGAATTCTGCGCGCCGTCGATTACCCGCGCATGCCGTGGAAGAACGGCGGGGGCAGCACTGAAGAAATCGCCCGCGATGCAGGTCACGATCTGGACGGTTTCGGCTGGCGCCTGTCGATTGCCGACATCGAGAATTCGGGCGGTTTTTCAGTGTTTGCCGGTTATCAGCGGATTATCACCGTGCTGCAGGGCGCGGGCATGACGCTGTCCGTTGACGGCATCGACAGCCGCCCGCTGCTGCCGTCCGATCCGTTCGCGTTCAGCGGCGACAGTCAGGTCGAGTGCACGTTGCTCGACGGACCGATCCGGGACTTCAACCTGATCTACGCTGCACATCGGTACAACGCTCGCCTGCAGTGGATCGACGTGCGCCAGCCGCAAAGGCTGTTCAGTTCGGCCAGCACTTTCGTGCTGTTCAGCATGGCCGAGCAGATTGCGCTGAGCGTCATTGGCCAGCCGTGGGAAATCCTCGGCAAACACGACTGCGCTCAAGTGGACACTACGGGCGGACTCACGGAAATCGAGCTGCAATCCTCAGGGGCCAGTCGTTGCTGCCTGATTGAGCTGAACGCCATTGGCAATGACGGTATGCTGGACGCCCCCTAAAAATCAGCTTCTCGTTCAAGGACGACCATGACTCAATTCCCTGTCAAGGAAACACCCCGAGCCGTCGCCATCCTCGCGAGCTTCCTCGCCTCCGAATCGGCAGGCGGCATCGTGTTGATGCTCGCAGCACTGGCCGCTCTAATCGTTGCCAACTCGCCACTTTCCGCCGGTTACTTTTCGATTCTGCACAGCGTATGGCTGGGTCTGTCGGTCGAGTTGTGGATCAACGATGGTCTGATGGCAATCTTCTTCCTGATGGTCGGCCTGGAAATCAAACGCGAAGTGCTGGCGGGCGGGCTCTCGACCTGGGGTCAGCGCGCCCTGCCCGGCTTTGCAGCAGCAGGCGGAATGTTGATCCCGGCGCTGATCTACATCGCCATCAACTGGGGCAACCCGCAGACGATGAGCGGCTGGGCGATTCCTGCGGCCACCGACATCGCCTTTGCTCTGGGTGTGCTGTCGCTGCTGGGCAACCGGGTGCCGACCTCGCTGAAAGTGTTTCTCGCCGCACTGGCGATTCTCGATGACCTGGGCGCGGTCACCATCATTGCGTTCTTCTACAGCTCCGGCCTGAACCTGCCGATGCTGGGCGCCGCCTTCGCCACGCTGGCGGTGTTAATCGTGATGAACAGACTCAACGTTCGTCGCCTGCTGCCTTATCTGCTGCTGGGCGCACTGTTGTGGTTCTTCGTGCTGCAGTCTGGCGTTCACGCCACGCTGGCAGGCGTCGCGCTGGCGTTGTGCATCCCGATGGGCAAGCCCGAGGAAGAGGCGCGCTCGCCGCTGCTGTTCCTTGAAGAGAAGATGCATTACTGGGTCGCGTTCGCCGTGGTGCCTATCTTCGGCTTTGCCAACGCGGGTGTTTCGCTGGCCGGTATCACGGTGGAAAACCTCGTTGATCCGGTGCCGCTCGGTGTCGCGCTGGGGCTGTTCGTGGGCAAGCAGATCGGCGTGTTCCTCGCCGCTGTGCTGGCGATTCGTTCAGGGCTCGCGGTGTTGCCGGAGGGCAGTAACTGGGTGCAGCTGTATGGCGTGGCGATCCTGTGCGGCATCGGTTTCACCATGAGTCTGTTCATCGGCAACCTGGCGTTCCCGGGTCAGCAGCACCTGATCGACGAGGTGAAAGTCGGCGTGCT
The DNA here is from genome assembly GCF_900184295.1 of Pseudomonas viridiflava. Lineage (NCBI taxonomy): Bacteria > Pseudomonadati > Pseudomonadota > Gammaproteobacteria > Pseudomonadales > Pseudomonadaceae > Pseudomonas > Pseudomonas viridiflava. The sequence continues at coordinate 373,193 of NZ_LT855380.1, read as the reverse complement.
GATCGGTTCGGGCATTGCGGCAATTGCCGGCATTATCGTGTTGCGCAGCCGCTTCAGCCGGCCCTGAAAAAATATTTTCAAATCACTGCATCCAGATTGTTTCTTCGCGGGTAGTACATACAGCAGCCACTTCGAGTTGCTGAGCGCGGTTAAATAATCTGGAGATTTCTGCATGAACGCAAAACGCTTGCTCTGCCTTGCAGGTAGTACCCTGGCTTTCACTTGCCTGTCGTCCGTCGCCCTGGCCCAGACCGATCTGCCCGAAAGCGTTCGGGTTCCGGCCGGCCACAAGATCAGCATGCAAACCACCGGGGTCGGCGAAATCACCTACGAGTGCCGCGCAAAAGCCAACATGCCCAACGAGATGGAATGGGCGTTCGTCGGTCCCAAGGCCGTGCTCAATGACAAGAGCGGCAAGCAGGTCGGCACCTACTACGGCCCGCCTGCCACCTGGGAAGCCAAAGACGGCTCGAAAGTGACCGGCACTCAGGTCGCTGTTGCACCTTCGAGCGCAGGCAACCTGCCGTACCAGTTGGTCAAGGCCAACCCGGCAGAAGGCAAAGGCGCCATGACCGGCGTTGCCTACATCCAGCGCACCGCGCTCAAAGGCGGCGTGGCACCGACCACCGCGTGCGCAGCCAGCAACAAGGGCGCCAAGGAAGTGGTCAAGTACCAGGCTGACTACCTGTTCTGGGCTGCCAACTGATACAGCCAGGCAATCGGGCACCGCGCAGTCAGTAAGCTATGCTGCTGCGCGGGTCCTCGTGATATCAACGAGGCATTAGTCCATCGATGGCGGATTACCTTGTCCTCACACGAATCTCTCTTTGATTACGAAGGCACGTTGCAAGCCTGCGCCCGCGGTGAGCGGCAGGCCCTGCAGCGTCTTTATGAACAGGAAAGCGCGCGGCTGCTCGGTGTGGTCGTGCGACTGGTTCGCGACCGGGAACTGGCCGAGGACATCGTGCATGACGCGTTTCTGAAAATCTGGACCCGTGCGGCCAGTTTCGACGCATCACGCGGTTCGGCACGCGGCTGGATATTCAGCGTGACCCGGCATCTGGCGCTCAACAACCTGCGCAATACGGCGCGGGAAGTCCGGGCTGAGGATGACGACAGCGAAGATCATCATGAACAGGCGACACTGGAAGGCTGGCAGGAAACCGGCGATGCCTTCGATTGGCGAGTCAATCCAGGACGCATTACGTCGTGCCTGGAGCAGCTTGAGCCGGTACGGCGCAACTGCGTGTTTCACGCGTATGTAGACGGTTATTCGCATCAGGAAATCGCGCAGAAAATCGGCGCGCCACTGGGTACGGTCAAAGCCTGGATCAAGCGCAGCCTGACGGCTTTGCGGGAGTGCATGGGATGACCCAACCTTCGGACAAGAATATTCACGAGCTGGCAGGCGAGTATGTGCTCGGCACACTGTCGGCCGAACAGAGGCTCGACGTACAACGTCGCCTGCCTCACGAACCGGATCTGCAGGCAGCAATAGACGCCTGGGATCAGCGCCTGCTGCCGTTGACCGAGCTGGCGGAACCGGTCAAGCCATCACCCGGCCTGTGGGAGCGGATCGAACGCAACCTGATGGATCGGACAGCGCCTCATGCGCAGCCTGAACAGCGCGTGCGCTGGTGGGACAATCTGGCGATCTGGCGCGGGCTGGCTGGTGCAGGCATCGCAGCCTCGCTGGTGCTGGGCCTGACACTGCTGACCCGCGATCCGGCGCCACCTTCCTATCTGGTGGTACTCGTCGGACCTCAGGACAAATCACCCGGCTGGGTCGTGCAGGCCAGCAATCGGCAGGAAATCCAGCTCATCCCGCTGGGCGCGTTCGAAGTACCGGCCGACAAGGCGCTGGAGTTCTGGACCAAAGGTGACGACTGGCAGGGGCCGGTGTCGTTGGGGCTGGTCAAGCCTGGGCAAAGCCTGAACGTCGCGCTCGATAAACTGCCGCCCCTGCAACCCAACCAGTTGTTTGAACTGACGCTGGAACAGTCCACCGGCTCGTCAATCGGCAAACCAACCGGGCCGATTCAATTCATAGGGCGGGCAGTGAAAGTCATCTGAGGCTAATTTTGTCAGACAATCTATTGATAGTTACCGATAATGAAATAGACCCTATTCCCTGATGCAACAATACAGCGCCGTTACTCGTCACGTGAATATAAACGGCGCTGTGTGACACCCAAAAGACAACACGCCCCTCGTCCAGAATCAGACCTGACCGAACATCATCTAAACCGTGTATTCCATACACGCCTTGACCACCTGTTCCCTGATCCACGAGTTGGAAGGGTCCTGATCGGCGCTCTCACTCCAGACCATATCCAGCGTAAAGGTCGGCAAGCCTGTCGGCGCATCTGTTGAAAAATGAATATCATCATTAACGATTAATTGCGCCACACGCCTGGGCAGGGTCACCACCACGTCGGAACCGGCGATCATGTGCAGGGCTGCCCCATAGCTGTTGGCCTTGGCCACGATCTGCCGGCTGCTGCCCTGCTTGCTCAGCCAGCCGTCTACCATGTTGGTTTCAGACGTCCAGGGCGTCGGGTAGACGTGCCTGCGCGCCACGAAGGTTTCAAGTTCGAAACCCGTTTCGGGTGGCATGAAGTTGCGATCCACCACACACACTAAATCATCATCCAACAGTATCTGGGATTTCAGTCCGCCGCCGCCGCGGTGATAATTGGGACCAAAACAAATAACCAGATCCAGCGTGCCACCGTTCAACTCTTTAACCGGAATGTCGCGATTGATTTTTTGAACATTCAACGTGACGGGAACTTCGTTGGAAGAAAACAACTTCAACAAACCGGGCAAGATAAGAAGTTCGAAATACTCAGGCGCACAAACGTTGTAAATGACATCTTTCTGAGGCGGCGACGACAGCGCAGCGCCGGAATAACAAACATTGATACTTTCCACGATCTTTAGAACATGGCTGTACATGGTCGTGGCTTTATACGTGGGTCGCATACCGCTGCGGGTATTGATGAACAACTCGTCTTCAAAGCTGTTGCGCAGCTTCTTCAGGCAGTAGCTGACGGTGGATTGGCTAACAAAAAGGGACTCGGAGACCTCGGTGACGCTGGAGCTTTCGTAAACCGAAATGAAAATCAACAAGTCCTGCATATCCAACTTTCTGAGCATATTGCTTTTAAGCATATCCATATATTCCAGAAGTCCAATGTGCTCGTAGAGTACCCAGCTATTTAGATATTAACAGACCGTTTTTGTTTTTTAAATGGTGTGTAGGAATTTTCCCAAATACATTCGCAGCACGTTTCAGGATCATCACAAACAATGGAGATGCCATCATGCTTATACGCGTGACCGACTGTGAATCACCGCTGTGGAAGCAGGCTGTCGAAATAGTTAAGAGTAAATTTCAGTCATCATATAAAGCCACCATAGAACCCAACCCACAGTATTTCGCCCTCACTCAGGACGAAGATGAAAGAATTATGTCATGTGCCGGAATTACCTTCGGCGATCACCGCACACTGTTTTCCGAACAGTACCTGTCCCGCCCCATTCATGAAATTCTGTCCGAACGTCACGGGCAGCAGATCGACCGTTCCTCGATTGTTGAAATCGGCAGCCTGGTCTCGCACCACGTCACGGCCGGCGTGATCATGGTCAACATGATTCCGTTGCTGGCCTGGTGCATGGGCGCGCAGTACCTGCTGTGCACCGTGACCCCGCGCGTGCGGGAAATGATGGAAAGCTGCCAGATTGTCTTCGAGCCGCTGCTGACCGCCGACCCCACGCTTCTTTCAGAAGACGGCGGCAAGAACTGGGGCTCCTACTACGCCAAACGCCCGATCACCGGGTTCATCAAGGTCGATCCTCAGCGCTCGCGCTTCGCTGCCATGACACTGGGCACGCTGTTCAACCACCTTCCAGTACAAGCGAGGGTGACGCAATGAGCGCCAATCTGATTGCCCAGTTGCGCTCCGCCCTGCAGGTTCACGGCGAGAAAGTCTGCGCGGTGGACCATGGCGACACCACCAGATCCCTCACCTACCGCGAACTGCGCCAACAGGCATTTGCCCTGGCTGCAGAGTTGCAGCACCGATTCCAGCCGAAGATGCCGAACGATCCGGTGGTGATCGGCATCGTCACGCGCAACTCCAGTCAGTGGCTGATCGCCGATCTGGCGTGTCTGTTCGCAGGCATAACTTCTTTGCCGCTGCCCCTGGCCTTCAGTCAGGTCCAGGCAGAAAACCTGGCAGCGCATTGCGACGGTTTTCTCGTGGACTCGGCCGGTCAGAAAACGCTCACCGAGCGCTGGCTTCTGGACCTGCCCGCCAGCAAGGTCCGGCATCTGGACTCACCGGCCATACCCCAGCCACTGGCACAGACAGCTGTCGAGCACGACTGGATCTGCAAGATCATTCATACCTCAGGTACCACCAGCAGTCCCAAAGGCGTTCGACTGTCCTGCGCCGCGATTGGCCAGGTGCTGAACTCGCTGCGTTTCAGAATGCCGGCCAACGCCCACCTCCGTTACCTGTCGCTGGTGCCCTTGAGCCTGCTGCTGGAACAGGTCACTGCCTCCTATCTGCCGCTTCTGGCAGGCGGCACGATTCATTTTCTGCCGCCCAATGAGCCGTTGCTGGGCGAACCGGGCGCATCGCCTGCGCGCCTGACCGACTGGATTCAACGGGTGAAACCCACCGCGCTGACGGTGCCGCCGGTCATGCTCAACGAGTTTCTGCGCAGGCTCCAGGAAGACCGGGAGATCGCTCGGAGTCTGGCCACTTACCTCACCGAACAGGTGCACATCACCTGCGGCGGTGCAGCGGTCGATGTCGAGATCCTGCGCGCCCTTGAAGCACAGGGTGTGTCGGTCTTCCAGGGCTACGGGCTGTCCGAAAATGCTTCGGTGGTGAGCGTGAACACTGCCGAACAGCAACGCCTGGGCAGCGTGGGCAAGCCGTTGCCGCACGTTCAGGTTCGCATCGGCCTCGACAAGACCATCGAAGTCAAAAGCACGTCGCTGTTCAGCGGTTATTCCGGCACGGACCCGAGCGCCTGTGCCATGAGTGCCGATGGCTGGATGGACACCGGCGACCTGGGTGCACTGGACAGTGACGGTTATCTGTATGTCCACGGTCGCAAGAAGAATGTGATCTGCCTGGCCAACGGCCGCAACGTGAGCCCGGAGCAGGTTGAACTGGAATACCGCAAATACGACGGCGTTCGCGACGCAGCGGTTTTTCTGGACGAAGACCACGGCCTGATCGCCCTGCTGTGCGTAGAGTCGCAGCCGGATCGCAGCGACCTGGCGCAGTGGTCGACCAAACGTTTCTCCGACGTGGAACGCCCCAGCAAGCTCTGGCTGCTGGACCTCGCCAATCCCCTGCTTGAACAGCTGTACACCGTGACCGGTCGCCCCAGACGCGCCGAGATTGCCGAAGCGTTCGCGCACCGTTTTTCTCCATCCATGCAAAGGACTTCTGCCGATGAACATGCCTGCCTCTCGCTCTGACAACCCCGAATTCGCGGTGATCGAACCCGCGCAATTCGCCACGCTGACGACCCAGGCGCTTTACGAGTTGCTGGGGACCTATGGCGTGGTGCTCATGCGTGACTGTATTCATGAAGCCGAAACCTTCAGCAGGTTCGTGAAGAACAACAGTTCGCGCCTGAGCCTGGACCCGGCCCGCACGATGGTCGGCGGTGCCGCGCAGCTGGTCGATGCCGGGACCCAGGAAATCGGTTTGCACTGCGAGAACGGCAACTCTCCGTTCTGGCCGGACATCACCTGGTTCTACTGTCAGGAAGCGCCGCGTCAGGGTTCGCAGACCACGCTCTGCGACGGTGAAGCCGTGCTGCGCGCCTTGTCGGCCGAATGCCGGGCCTTTTTCGAGAACAACCCGATTCGTTACAGCCGTACGGTCAGTGCAGACAAATGGCGTCGTCTGGTCTGCCACTATTCGGCCGACAAGAACGATCCGAGCCTCGTCACGCCGGATGACCTGATGCAGATCGTCGGCAACGACCCGCAGACGCGCATCACCTTCAACACCAGCGACGACTCGATTCATTACGCCTTTTCCACACCGGCCATTCCGGTTTCGCCGATCAGCCAGCGACCGGCGTTCGCCAACAGCATCCTCGGTCCGTCGTTCAACTACGAGAAGCCGATCATCGACACCGTCTCGGGCGACGCCATTCCCGAGCAGTTCCTGACCGAGATCGAAGAGGTTTCGACCGCCCTGACCTACCCGGTCGGCTGGCGCGACAACGACATGGTGATGATCGACAACCGCCGGGTCATGCACGGACGCCAGGCCATCGTCGACGACCGCCGTCGCATCTTCAACGCCTTGAGCTATCGCTGAGAGCCCCTATGAAAAACACTAAAAAAACAATTGTGGCCGGACTCTACGAGACCTACACAGATGCCGAAGGCGAGGAAATCATCGACCTGTCGGGCGGTTTCGGCTTTCAGGTGCCGGAAGTCATCGATGCCGTCAAAGCCCAGGCCGAAATCATGGGGCTGTCCAACCGGGTCCTGATGTCCGAACCCCTGATCGCCCTGTGCCGCCGCCTCGCCGGACTGTTGCCGGATCCGCTGGTCAGCTCCTATGTCTGCAGTTCGGGTGACGAAGCCTTCGAAGGTGCATTGAAGCTGTGCAAGGGGCTGAATCCTCGTCGCAATACGCTGGTGTTCATCAAGGGCGGCGACTACGGCTCGCTGACCTATGGCCGCAGCCTCACTCAGCCCGATCGCTACAGCGAAATCCAGCGACTGCTGGGCTTCAAGCGCGTTGCCGTCAGTCATGCCGATGATCTGGCAAGAATCGACTGGAACGACTGCTTTGCGGTCTGCCACACCAGTGTCATCACCGACGAAAAGGGCGTTCTGCGCCTGATCGAGCAGCCCTTGCTCGACCGCCTGTATGCCGCCGCCGGTAACGCGAAAGCGCCGGTCATCGCCATGGACGTCGCCACCTGCCTGGGCAGCCTGGGCACCCTGTTCGGCTTCCAGCAGTACACCAACACCCCGGACATCGCCGTATTGGGCGGTCCGCTGGGCGGCAGCGCAGTGCCGATCGGCACCTACACCTGCAGCGAAGAAATGGCCTACAAGGTCTATGGCCGCAGCACGCCCGCCAAACATGGCAGCACCACGGCCGGTAACCCGATGGCCTGCGTCGCAGCCCTGACCACGCTCGATTACTTGCACACCCATAACTCGCCTCAGCGCTGTACGCACAACGGCCAGTTGCTGGCCGGCGTGCTGACAGACCTTGGCGCAACCGCGCTGGGTGGCTGGGTCAGCGTGCCGCTGCACGGTCGCGACGAAGCGCAACTGCGCGAAGCCCTTTACCAGAATGGTGTGTACGCAAGCCCGGCACGCGGCAACGCGCTGGTGCTGCGCTGCCCTGTTACCGCCAGATCCCTGCCTGTCGAACGCGCCGGCCAACGTATCAAGGAGACTTTCAGACATGTCCTCAACCATGCCGCGTGAACAACTGCTGGACGACTGCGAACAGTTCTGGAGCGCCTCGGCCGCCAAGCTCTATCGCATCGGCAAGACCTCGGTGGAAAAGAGCACTGACGGCATTTACGTCACGGACCACACCGGCAAGAAATTCATCGACTGCGCGTGCAGCTACGGCGTGTTCATCGTCGGCCATCGCAACCCGACCGTGCGCGAGCGTGTGCAGGCGCAACTGAGCGAGCTGGCTTGGGTGCCGGAGGGTCGTGAACACCCGACGCAGGCTGTCTTGTCGGAACGCCTGCGCCACTTGATTCCCGGTGACTGGGGCGAGGTGCGCTACATGGTGTCGGGCGCCGAAGCCATCGAGCAGACCATGCGCTATGTGCTGCAGGTCCAGAAGCATCGGCGCGGCATTGTCGTGATGACCGATTCCTATCACGGCAAAACCCTGGCCGCCATGAGCATTCTGGGTCAGCAACAACACCACAGCAGCTACGGCACCTATTCCGAAGAAGTTACCTACGTGCCATATGGCGATTTCGCCGCGCTGCAAAAGGCTGTTGGCGAGGGTGTCTGCGCCATTTACGTCGAGCCGATTCTGGGCGGCGCGCACCTGCAGGTTCCGCCCGTCGGCTACATGGCCAACATTCGCGCACTGTGCGATGCGACCCAGACCCTGCTCATCGCCGACGAAATCCAGACCGGATTCGGACGCTGCGGCAAGTGGTTCGCGGTTCAGTACGACGATGTGGTGCCGGACATCATGATCCTGTCCAAAGGTCTGACCGGCGGCTACACCTCCTTCGCCTGTGCCGTTTACAGCCAGGCTCTGACCAACCGTTTTCCGCTCGATGAAATCGAACCGGACAACCGCACCACCGGCGGCCATCCACTGGCCTGCTCTGCGGCACTGGCCGCCATTGATTACATCCAGCAGCACAATCTGGTCGAGCTGTCGCGGATCAACGGCGGCCTGTTGCGTAACGGTCTGCAACGGCTGGCTTCGCGCTTCCCGCAGATCATCGAAGACGTGCCAGGCGTCGGCCTGATGACCGGCCTGCGCCTGCGGGGCTCGGTGTACGAAGCCTTGATGAGCATGGAACTGGGCAAACGTGGCGTACACGCCGGGCACTCGATGAACGAAAAGGCCGAGCATCCGGTGCTCAGGTTCTACCCGCCACTGAACATCACGCCCGAGGCGCTGGAGCACGTGCTCAAGATGATCGAGGAATCGCTGGAGGTGATTGCCGCCAAGCCGAAGCTGTTCGTGAAAGCGTTTTCGCTGGTGGTGCGCAACATGTACCAGATCCCGAACAAGTGGCTCGGCAGCAAGAAAGGACTCAAGCATGCTTAAACCGGACGAGTTGACGCTCGAAGAAATGGCCAGCCTGATCCGGCGCAGAGTGTTGACCAGCGTTTCGCTGGTCGACTTCTACCTGCAGCGCATCGAGGAACGCAATCCACAGATCAACGCAATCATTCTGCAGGAGCAGCGCGAGAGCCTTTATCAGCAGGCCGAAGCGGCGGATGGCCAGGCACGCAAAGGGCAGTTCAGCGGGCCGTTGCATGGCATTCCGATCACCATCAAGGACGTGTGCCACGTGAAGGGCTTTCGCATGTCCCGGGGCGTGGAGCAGTGGCGCAACGAACCCAGCACCGTTGACGCCACCGCCGTGGCCCGCTTGAGACAAGCCGGAGCGATCATTCTCGGCATCACCAACGTGCCTGAACTGTGCATGGCCTTCGAGACCGAGAATCTGCTGTACGGGCGCACGCTCAACCCGCACGACTCAAGCCGTACCGCAGGCGGCAGCAGTGGCGGCGAAGCGGCGGCCATCGCTGCGGGTCTGTCACCGGCAGGGCTGGCCTCCGACGCCTGCGGCAGCGTGCGTATTCCGGCGCATTTCAACGGCATCTGCGGCCTGAAACTGACGCAGGGTCGCGTCCCGCTGAGCGGGCAATACCCCAACGAACGTTCAGGCCTGTTCCACATGACTTCGGCCTTCGGCGTCATGGGCAGGTATGTCGATGACCTGCGGGTGCTGGGCAAACTCATCAGCGGTGCCGATCAGAAGGACCCGGACACCGTGGACGTGCCCTTTGCACCCGGCAAACCTTTGCAGGACCTGCGAATTGCCGTATCGGGCAGGTCGTCAGTCGCTCAGGTGACCCCGGCCATCCAGAGCGTGCTGGACGCGGTTGCCAGACGCCTGAACAACGTGGTCAGCGCAGTGGAAGACGTAAGGCCGCCCCTGCTCGAAGAGGCTTGCGACGTGTTGTGGCGGGTCTTCATTACCGGTGGCGACGGCGGCAAAGGGTGGGAAGCGCTGTTCGCTGCCATCGGCAAGGACCAGTTCACCAAGGCAACCGCGCAATTGCTGGAAATGAGCCGTGGCGTCGAGCTGAGCACCGAAGAGCTGAAGCGTGACTGGGTCATGATTGACACCTTCCGTCACCAGCTTGCGCGGTTCTTCAACGACTACGACTTGTTCATTTCCCCGGTGTACGGCGATGTCGCCTTTGCCCACGGAGAGTCCCTCGAGGATCGGGGCCGCTACGCCTTCGTCTTTCCCTTCAGCCTGTCGGGGTCACCCGCAGCGGTCATCAAGTGCGGCCACGATCCGCAAAACGGCATGCCGATCGGCATTCAGATCGTCGCGCCCCATTGGCAGGAAGAACAACTGCTCAGAGTGGCCGCCTATCTGGAGAGCGAGTTCGAAGGCTGGCAGCCAGCCTTCGTCAAAGCGGGCTGACATCAGACCGTGGCAAGCTTGCGCTGGCGGCTCTTGAGCACCAGCGCAACCATGCCGAGCAGGACCAGCACCGCGCCGGTAATACCCATTGATACCGGCTGCTCCCCCAGATACCAGCGAGACAGGGTGACGAACAGCGTGCTCAGGTACACGTAGGAAATCACGGTCGAAGACCCGATGACCCCGATGGCCCGGTGCAACAGCCAGAACGTTCCGAGGGTGCCGAACAACGCCAGGTAAAACAGCCAGAAGACATCGATCGCCATGAGCTCCGTCCCGGTGCGCCAGCCTCCGGTTGCAGCGGCAATCAGCAGCAGAAAGAGCGCGCCAAACAGCATGTTCCAGAACGTCATCGCGACCGGGCTGGTGTCGCTCAGCGCCTTGAGCTTGTAGCGCTGACTCAGCGGTGAATAAAGCGCCATCGCCAGACAGCCCACACCGTAGACCACCAGCGCGTACAGCGACGGCGTCGCATCCGCATGCGAACCTGCCACGATCAGCAACACGGCACCCACGGCTGCGGTCAACATCGGGAACACCCGGCCCTTGAGGATCATCCCGTGCATCAGCGCCACCTCGAAGCACAGCGTCATCAGCGGCACCAGTGTGTACAGCGTTGCGGTGTGCACGGCCGACGTATAGCGCAGCGCCTCGAACAGCGAGCCGAAATAGACCGCCAGCAACAACCCCAGCACACAGTGGCAACGCAGCCGTGTCATGTTCATCGACAGGTTGCCCTTCACCAGCAGAATCGGCAGAAAAAGCAGCGCCGAAAACAACAGGCGCAGCCCGGTCAGCAACACCGGATCAACCGCCTGACTCACATAGCCGGCGGCAAAAAACGACGAGGCAATCAAGGCTGCCCAAATAACCATTCCGCCATGGGCGGTTGAAAAACCAGCGTCTTTCATCATGCGCTCCGAAAACAGGATCAACACGCATGATGGGTAAACAGCACGGCGTACGGGTGCTAGTTTTTAAATAAGTACGCCCAGTTATTCACTTGCAGTTATTCGCTATGCGGCCGGGCGAGCGGCGCTGCGGGCAATCTCGAACAGACGCCCGGCTTCGACCGCTGTGGGCCTGACGTCGAACTGACCTTGCAGGCAGCTATCGAACGCCGAGCGCGAATCCAGTAACACCGTCTGCTGCATTTCATTCACGTAACGCAGATTCAACAGGCGTCTTCGCCCACCGCGGGTGTAACGGGTCAATACCAGGTTGCGACAGAAAATGGAGTCAGGCGAAGTAGCCGAATAGTGATTGGCCGTGTCGATGTGCGCCTGCCGCGAAGGCTCATCGCCCAGCCGGTACAACTCGTCCCACTGGCCCTGCTCACTGATCCACAACCCTCTGCCACTCTGCGATGGACGCACCTGAAACGCCAGGGTGTTCTGCGGCCGAGCGCTCTCGGTGTCCAGTTCAATGGGCCAGAGCAGGCCGTTGCCAAAGCCGGTATCGCACAGCAGCACCCGGCCTGCGACCTGCGTCAGAAGGTAAAGATGCGTAGGCGGCAGAACCCGGTCACCGGTGCGGTAGACCACTCGCGCCAGATACGGCGTCGCCTCGATGCCCTGACGTTCCAGATGCGCCTTGAATGCCGAGTTCAGTTCATGGCAATAGCCGCCCCGATACCGCGCAAGCGAGCGCAGCAGTGTGTCAGGCGAGAGATTCGGCGGCCCGTTCAACAGCGCGTTGAGGTTGTTGAAAACGTAGCGTTGCGTCCAGGTGCGATGAAGACCGAACACATGATGTAGCTGTGGCGAGTGAGCCTGTGCGGTCATGAACACGTCCTTTGCCAGCGTCTGGCGTTCTTGTTGCGCCGTCTCTGTCACGCAGCCTGATGCCTTCATCAAACCAGGCAGATTAAGCCGCTTCGCCAACCCCTCCACAAACGAAAATCTGCAGAACAGTTATCGAGAAATCAGGTTCCACAGGCGCCCCACCTGCTGTGCATCATTCTGTTACCCACCGCCCCAAAACAGCGCAGGAAACGTTTCAGGTAACAGGTTCGGTATGGGGCAGGAAAAAATCCCGTCATCCATGCCCTCTCCAAAGCCCTTTTAAACCGGGCATCGACGCGACGGTGCAGGTCGTCAATTCAAGTTGGCCTTCAGATTGCATATGCTTGTATATACGAGTAGAGACAAGTTGGCAGACTGGTTCTGCCAGACAGATGTGAACGCCCTTTGCGGGCTGGTTTGGAATGATCGCCGAGGATTTTTTTGTGACAGAGAAACTTGTGACCGAGAAGCAAGACCTGAAGCAGGACTGGACCCGCCACCGCGAAGGCGAGGTACGTGCGGCACGAGGTACGAAACTGACGGCCAAAAGCTGGCTGACCGAAGCGCCGTTGCGCATGCTGATGAACAACCTGGACCCGGAAGTTGCCGAGAACCCCAACGAACTGGTGGTGTACGGCGGCATCGGGCGGGCGGCACGCAACTGGGAGTGCTACGACCAGATCGTCGAAAGCCTCACCCACCTGAATGACGACGAGACGCTGCTGGTGCAATCCGGCAAGCCGGTCGGCGTGTTCAAGACCCACAGCAATGCCCCGCGCGTGCTGATCGCCAACTCCAACCTGGTGCCGCACTGGGCGAGCTGGGAGCACTTCAACGAACTGGATGCCAAGGGCCTGGCGATGTACGGCCAAATGACCGCCGGCAGCTGGATCTACATCGGCAGCCAAGGCATCGTGCAAGGCACCTACGAAACCTTCGTCGAGGCCGGTCGCCAGCATTACGACGGCAACCTCAAAGGCCGCTGGGTATTGACCGCAGGCCTGGGCGGCATGGGCGGCGCGCAACCACTGGCCGCGACACTGGCCGGAGCCTGCTCGCTGAACATCGAATGCCAGCAGAGCCGTATCGATTTCCGTATCAAGACCCGCTACGTCGACGAACAGGCCGACGATCTGGATGACGCGCTGGCTCGCATCGCCAAATACACCGCCGAAGGCAAGGCCATCTCCATCGCCCTGTGCGGCAACGCGGCCGAGATCCTGCCGGAAATGGTCCGTCGTGGCGTGCGCCCGGACATGGTCACCGACCAGACCAGCGCCCATGACCCACTCAACGGCTACCTGCCAAAAGGCTGGAGCTGGGACGAGTACCGCGCCCGCTCGGTAAGCGAGCCGGCCAATGTGGTCAAGGCCGCCAAGCAGTCGATGGCCGAACACGTCGAAGCCATGCTGGCCTTCCAGAAAGCCGGTATTCCAACCTTCGACTACGGCAACAACATTCGTCAGATGGCCAAGGAAGTCGGCGTCAAGGACGCCTTCGATTTCCCAGGCTTCGTGCCTGCCTACATCCGTCCGCTGTTCTGCCGAGGCATCGGCCCGTTCCGCTGGGCCGCGCTGTCGGGTGACCCGCAGGACATCTACAAGACCGACGCCAAGGTCAAGGAACTGATCCCGGACGACGAACACCTGCACAACTGGCTGGACATGGCCCGCGAGCGCATCAGCTTTCAGGGTCTGCCCGCCCGTATCTGCTGGGTCGGTCTGGGCCAGCGCGCCAAGCTCGGTCTGGCGTTCAACGAGATGGTGCGCAGCGGCGAGCTGTCGGCACCGGTGGTGATTGGCCGCGACCACCTGGACTCCGGTTCGGTCGCCAGCCCCAACCGCGAAACCGAAGCCATGCGCGACGGCTCCGACGCAGTCTCCGACTGGCCGTTGCTCAACGCCCTGCTCAACACCGCCAGCGGCGCAACCTGGGTGTCTCTGCACCACGGCGGCGGCGTCGGCATGGGCTTCTCGCAGCACTCGGGCATGGTGATCGTCTGCGACGGCACCGACGAAGCCGCTGCACGGATCGCCCGCGTGCTGCACAACGACCCGGCCACTGGCGTCATGCGCCATGCCGACGCGGGATATGACATTGCTATCGAATGTGCCAAAGAGCAGGGCTTGAACCTGCCGATGATCGGACGTTAAGGGACCTGTCGGTCATCACCGACAGCCCTCGGGAACGGGCGTGAAAAACGCCCGAAGGCCGGATGCCTGTTTTGAAGCTGCCACCATCCCTTTCAGGCGTAGGAGCATCGACAATGAATATGAAAAAGGCCCTGTTGACCACTCTGGTATCCGCTGGCTTGCTTGCCAGCGCCGGAGCGAGTCAGGCCGCCAGCTGGTGTGAATCGGGCAAGCCGGTGAAATTTGCGGGCCTGAACTGGGAAAGCGCCATGCTGCTGACCGATATCCTGCAGATTGTGATGGACAAGGGTTACGGCTGCACCGTGGACGCCCTGCCCGGCAACTCCATCGCCATGGAAAACGCCCTGAGCACCAACGACATTCAGATTTTCGCTGAAGAATGGGTGGGTCGCAGCGAGGTGTGGAACAAGGCTGCGGCGGCCGGAAAAGTGGTCGGTGTCGGCGCGCCTATCGTCGGTGCGGTCGAAGGCTGGTACGTGCCGCGCTACGTGATCGAAGGCGATGCCAAGCGCAAGCTGGAAGCCAAGGCGCCGAACCTCAAGTCCATCAGTGACTTGGCGCAATACTCGGCGGTGTTCAAGGATCAGGAAGAACCCGGCAAGGGCCGTTTCTACAACTGCCCGGCCGGCTGGACCTGCGAGCTGGAAAACAGCGAGATGCTCAAGAGCTACGGTCTGGAGAACAAGTACACCAACTTCCGGCCGGGCACCGGCCCTGCGCTGGACGCGGCTATCCTGTCCAGCTACAAGCGTGGCGAGCCGATCCTGACGTATTACTGGTCGCCGACGCCGCTGATGGGCCAGGTGGATCTGGTGCGTCTGGAAGAGAAGGCCGGGGTAAACAAGACGATCGATATCAAGGTCGGCGTGTCCAAGGTGTTCCATGATCAGGCGCCTGAGCTGGTTGCGATGCTGGAGAAGGTCAATCTGCCGATTGACCTGCTCAACCAGAACCTGGGACGCATGGCCAAGGACCGCATCGAATCGCCGAAGCTTGCCCGGATCTTCCTGAAAGAACACCCGGAAGTCTGGCACCAGTGGGTCAGTGAAGACGCCGCGAAAAAGGTGGACGCCTCGCTGTAAACGACTGGGCAGCCGGGCTGACAATGCCGGTCCGGTTGCCCGTTCGTGGGTCCGATACACCTTACTTGAGAGCCGCTTATGTTCCCTGAAAGCTTCACTTTCTCGATCGCCAACTGGGTCAATGACGGCGTCGACTCGCTGGTGACCCAATACGGCGATGTGTTCCGGCACATCTCCGACACCCTGCTGTGGGCCATCGTCAATCTGGAAGGCCTGCTGCGCATGGCGCCCTGGTGGCTGATGCTGCTGATCGTCGGCGGCATCGCCTGGCACGCCACGCGCAAGGTCGTCACCACCGTCGTGATCGTCGGCCTGCTGTTTCTGGTTGGCGCGGTCGGGTTGTGGGACAAACTGATGCAGACCCTGGCGCTGATGCTGGTCGCCACGATCATCGCCGTGCTGATCGGCATCCCGCTGGGGATTCTTTCGGCGCGCAGCAACCGCCTGCGTTCGGTGCTGATGCCCCTGCTGGACATCATGCAGACCATGCCCAGCTTCGTTTACCTGATTCCGGTGCTGATGCTGTTCGGTCTGGGCAAGGTCCCGGCGATCTTCGCCACCGTGATCTACGCCGCGCCGCCGCTGATCCGACTGACCGACCTGGGCATTCGTCAGGTCGATGGCGAAGTCATGGAAGCCATCAACGCGTTCGGTGCCAACCGCTGGCAGCAACTGTTCGGCGTGCAACTGCCACTGGCGATGCCCAGCATCATGGCCGGGATAAACCAGACCACCATGATGGCACTGTCGATGGTGGTCATCGCCTCGATGATCGGCGCTCGCGGTCTGGGCGAAGACGTACTCGTCGGCATTCAGACGCTGAACGTTGGACGCGGACTGGAAGCGGGACTGGCCATCGTCATTCTGGCGGTCGTGATCGACCGCATCACGCAGGCCTACGGCCGCCCACGGCATGAGGCGCAGAAATGATGAGTGCGGAACAGAACAAGATCGTCGTACGAAATGTGTTCAAGATTTTCGGCAGCCGCGAAAAGGAAGCGCTGGCGATGGTCCAGCAAAATCAGAGCAAGGATCAGGTGCTGGCCAAAACCGGCTGCGTCGTCGGCGTGAACGACCTGTCGCTGTCGATTGCCAGTGGCGAGATCTTCGTGATCATGGGCCTGTCCGGCTCGGGCAAATCGACGCTGGTACGCCACTTCAACCGGCTGATCGACCCTACCAGCGGTGAGATTCTGGTCGATGGCGAGGACATCCTGCGCTACGACATGGAAGCGCTGCGCCAGTTTCGCCGACACAAGATCAGCATGGTGTTCCAGAGCTTCGGCCTGCTGCCGCACAAGACCGTGCTCGCCAACGTAGCCTACGGCCTGAAAGTGCGCGGCGAGACCAAGGCGCTGTGTGATGAGCGCGCCCGGCACTGGATCACCACGGTCGGCCTGAGCGGCTACGAAAACAAGTACCCGCACCAGCTTTCCGGCGGCATGCGCCAGCGGGTCGGTCTGGCCCGCGCGTTGGCGGCCGACACCGACATCATCCTGATGGACGAAGCGTTCAGCGCCCTCGACCCGCTGATCCGCGCCGAAATGCAGGACCAGTTGCTGGAACTGCAGGCCAAGCTGCACAAGACCATCGTGTTCATTACCCACGACCTGGACGAAGCGGTGCGCATCGGTAACCGGATCGCGATTCTCAAGGACGGGCGGCTGATTCAGGTCGGCACGCCGAAAGAAATCCTTCACTCGCCCGCTGACGATTACGTGGACCGTTTCGTTCAGCGCCGCGTGGCCACTCTTTAAGGACCGTTGCAGATGTCGCGAGCAGAACAGATCGTCATCGGCGACGCCCCGGCGCGCTGGCAGGATGTGGTGGCCGTCGCCCGGCATGGCGCGCAACTGGTGCTGTCCGACGCCGCGTGGGCGAGGATCGACAACGCCCAGGCCATCGTCCGGCAGATCGTCGCCAGCGGCGAGCGCGCCTATGGCGTGAACACCGGCCTGGGCGCGCTGTGCAATGTCTCGCTGGAAGGCGAACAGCTCAGTCGTCTGTCGCGCAACACCCTGCTCAGCCATGCCTGTGGCGTCGGCGCACCGCTGGCCGACGAGCAGACCCGCGCGATCATCTGCGCCGCTCTGCTCAATTACAGTCAGGGCAAATCCGGCATTCATCGGCAAGTGGTCGAAGCGCTGCTGGCCCTGCTCAATCGCGGCATCACGCCGCAGGTTCCGGCGCAGGGCTCGGTCGGTTACCTGACCCACATGGCGCACGTCGGCGTCGCCTTGCTGGGCGTCGGTCAGGTCAGCTATCGCGGGCAGATCGTCTCGGCACAGCAGGCGCTGGATGAGGAAGGTCTCAAACCCGTCCTGCTCGGCGCGAAAGACGGTTTGTGTCTGGTCAACGGCACGCCCTGCATGACCGGCCTGAGCTGTCTGGCCATCGCCGACGCCGAACGCCTGACCCAGTGGGCCGACGTGATCGGCGCCATGACCTTCGAAGCGCTGCGCGGTCAGTTGGACGCCTTCGATGAAACCATCCTCGCCCTCAAGCCACATCCCGGCATGCAGATAGTCGGCAGCAACCTGCGCAGCCTGCTGGCAGGCAGCGAAGTGCTCGCCAGCAGTCAGGGCATTCGGACTCAGGATGCGCTGAGCATCCGTTCGATTCCGCAAGTGCACGGCGCCACCCGCGATCAACTGACACATGCCATTCGCCAGATCGAAACCGAACTGAACTCGGTCACCGACAACCCGCTGCTGCTCGGCACGCCCGACGCCTATCGCGTGGTGTCCCAGGCCAATCCGCACGGTCAGTCCGTGGCGATGGCGGCGGACCTTTTGTGCATGGCTGTCGCCGAACTGGGCTCGATTGCCGAGCGTCGTCTGGACCGCCTGATCAACCCGATGGTCAGCGGCCTGCCCGCCTTTCTGGTCAGCCAGCCGGGCGTCAACTCGGGAATGATGATCGTCCAGTACGTCGCCGCCTCGCTGTGCGCGGAAAACCGTCAGATGGCGCAACCGGCGGTTGTGGATAACTACGTCACGTCCGGCCTGCAGGAAGATCACCTGAGCATGGGCACCAGCGCCGCACTGAAGCTGCACAAGGTGCTGGCCAATGCGACACAGATTCTGGCCATCGAGTACCTGCTGGCGGCGCAGGCCTTCGAATTCCTCAAGACCCAGCGCTTCGGCGTCGGGACGAACATCGCCTGGCAACTGTTACGCGAGCGGGTTCCCGCCTATGACGAAGACCGCTGGCTGGCGCCGGACATCGCCAGCAGCGCAGCACTGATCAACGAACAACAGACGCTGGAAAGGATTTTCCAGCGCTGCCGCGAACACACGGCAACCCAATAAAAAGCGGTCAAGGCCCGGCGTTATCCACGCAGGGCCGACGGCGGCGCGTTCAAGAAGCGCGCACGCCCGACATCAATCAAGGAGTAGCTGCATCGTGACCACCCCATCTGCCCACGCTTTCAACCTGATTCCCGGCCAACTGACCCTGGCGCAATTGCGCGCCATTTATCAGCAGCCTGTGACCCTGACGCTCGATGCCAGCGCTGATCAGCAGATCGACGACAGCGTGGCGTGCGTCGAACGCATCCTGGCCGAGAACCGCACCGCTTATGGCATCAACACCGGTTTCGGCCTGCTGGCCTCGACGCGCATCGCCAGTGAAGACCTGGAGAACCTGCAGCGTTCGCTGGTGCTGTCCCACGCCGCCGGTGTCGGCCAGCCGATCAGTGATGAACTGGTGCGAGTGATCATGGTGCTCAAGGTCAACAGCCTGAGCCGGGGCTTTTCGGGGATTCGTCGGGTGGTCATCGACGCGCTGATTGCGCTGATCAATGCCGAGGTCTACCCGCACATCCCGCTCAAGGGCTCGGTGGGCGCATCCGGTGACCTCGCGCCGCTGGCGCACATGTCGCTGGTGCTGCTGGGTGAAGGCAAGGCGCGCTACAAGGGCGAATGGCTCAATGCAGTCGATGCCCTGAAAGTCGCCGGCCTGACGCCGCTGACCCTGGCCGCCAAGGAAGGTCTGGCGCTGCTCAACGGCACGCAGGTTTCGACCGCCTACGCGCTGCGCGGCCTGTTCGAAGGCGAAGACCTGTTCGCCGCCGCCCTGACCTGCGGTTCGCTCACGGTTGAGGCGGTACTGGGTTCTCGTTCGCCGTTCGACGCACGCATCCATGCCGCACGTGGCCAGCGCGGACAGATCGATTCCGCTGCCTGCTACCGCGACCTGCTGGGTGAAAGCAGCGAAGTGTCCGAGTCGCACCGCAACTGCGACAAGGTTCAGGACCCCTACTCGCTGCGCTGCCAGCCCCAGGTCATGGGCGCCTGCCTGACTCAACTGCGTCAGGCTGCCGAAGTGCTGGAAATCGAAGCCAACGCCGTGTCCGACAACCCGCTGGTGTTCGCTGCCGAGAACGACGTGATCTCCGGCGGCAACTTCCACGCCGAGCCGGTCGCCATGGCGGCAGACAACCTGGCGCTGGCCATCGCCGAAATCGGCTCGCTCAGCGAGCGCCGCATTTCGTTGATGATGGACAAGCACATGTCGCAGCTGCCGCCGTTCCTGGTGGCCAACGGCGGGGTCAATTCCGGCTTCATGATCGCCCAGGTCACGGCCGCAGCGCTGGCCAGTGAAAACAAGGCGCTGGCCCACCCGCACAGCGTCGACAGCCTGCCGACGTCGGCCAATCAGGAAGACCATGTGTCGATGGCACCAGCCGCCGGCAAGCGGTTATGGGAAATGGCAGAAAACGTTCGCGGGATTCTTGCCGTAGAATGGCTGGCTGCGTGTCAGGGTCTGGACCTGCGCAATGGCTTGAAAACCTCTCCGAAACTGGAGCAGGCCCGTGCCCTGCTGCGCAGCAAGGTCCCGTCCTACGACAAAGACCGCTTTTTCGCACCGGACATCGAAGCTGCCAGCCAGCTGTTGTCCTCCACTTGCCTGAACCCTTTGGTTCCTGCACGTCTGCTACCGAGTCTGTGATGCACCGCGAGCCTGGCAGGGCTCGCCATGGTCAATCGCTGCGGGAAGCCGGATGCAGGCGTTCTCGCAGCTATAGCCATACCAGTAATGAAATGGACCTGAAATGACGTCACGAGATGGTTTAAAACGCGGGTTATCCGCCCGCCACATTCGCTTCATGGCCCTGGGCTCTGCCATCGGCACAGGGTTGTTCTACGGCTCCGCCTCGGCGATTCAACAGGCAGGCCCTGCAGTATTGCTGGCCTACCTGATCGGCGGCGCGGCGGTGTTCATGGTCATGCGTGCGCTGGGCGAAATGGCCGTGCACCATCCGGTGGCCGGTTCGTTCAGCCATTACGCCACGCGCTATCTGGGCCCGCTGGCAGGCTTCGTACTGGGCTGGACCTACGCGTTCGAGATGATCATCGTCTGCCTCGCCGACGTCACCGCGTTCGGGATCTACATGGGCTTCTGGTTCCCGGAAGTGCCGCGCTGGATCTGGGTGCTGGGCATCGTGTTCCTGATCGCCGCGCTGAACCTGTGCAACGTGAAAGTCTTTGGCGAAACCGAATTCTGGCTGTCGCTGCTCAAGGTCGGCGCGATCATCGCAATGATTCTGGCAGGCTTCGGCATCATGCTGTTCGGCATTGGCAGCTCGACCACAGGCACGGAGATCGGCATCGCCAACCTGTGGGCGCATGGCGGTTTCATGCCCAATGGCGTCGCGGGTCTGATCGCATCGTTTGCCGTGGTGATGTTTGCCTTCGGCGGCATCGAGGTCATCGGGATTACCGCCGGTGAAGCCAAGGATCCGCAACGCTCGCTGCCGAGTGCGATCAATGCCGTACCGCTGCGCATCCTGCTGTTCTACGTACTGACACTGTTCGTGCTGATGTCCATTTATCCATGGCCACAGATCGGCACGCAGGGCAGCCCGTTCGTGCAGATTTTCGACAATCTGGGCATCGCGTCGGCCGCCACCATTCTCAACATCGTGGTGATTTCCGCTGCCGTGTCGGCGATCAACAGCGACATCTTCGGCGCAGGCCGCATGATGTACGGGCTGGCGCGCGACGGTCAGGCACCGGCCAGCTTTGCCCACCTGTCGCGGCAAGGCGTGCCGTGGATGACTGTGGTGGTGATGGGCGTGACGCTGCTGGGCGGCGTGGTGCTCAACTACCTGATCCCCAAGGACGTGTTCCTGCTGATCGCCTCGCTGGCCACCTTCGCCACCGTCTGGGTCTGGCTGATGATCCTGCTGACCCAGGTCGCAATGCGCCGCGCCATGAGCGCCGAAGAAGTCGCCGAGCTGAAATTCCCGGTGCCGTTCTGGCCGTATGCGCCAGCCGCCGCCATTGTCTTCATGCTGTTTATCTTCGGCGTGCTGGGGTACTTCCCGGACAACCGCGCCGCGCTGATCGTCGGCGCGATCTGGATCGTGCTGCTGGTCATCGCCTACCGTCTATGGGTGAAACCCAAATCGCTGAAATCTGTCCCCTAGCCTCAGGAGGCCCTGGATGAAAACGCTCTGGAAGAACTGTCACATCGCAACCATGGCACACGGCACGTACTCGATCATCGAGGATGCCGCCATCGTGACTTCCGGAGCGTACATCGAATGGATCGGGCCTCAGGATCAGGTGGCAGAACAGGACGCTGAGAGTTGCGTCGATCTGGACGGAGCGTGGGTCACGCCCGGTCTGATCGACTGTCACACCCACACCGTGTTCGGCGGCAACCGCAGCGGCGAATTCGAGCAACGGCTGCAAGGCGTGAGCTACGCCGACATCGCAGCCGCAGGCGGTGGCATCGCCAGCACCGTGCGCGCCACCCGCGCTGCGACCGAAGACGAGCTGTACATCAGCGCCGAACGTCGCTTGCGGCATCTGCTCAAGGATGGCGTGACCACTGTCGAGATGAAGTCCGGCTACGGGCTGGATCTGGAGAACGAACGCAAGTTGCTGCGCGTGATCCGTCGCCTCGGCAACACCCAGCCGGTCACCGTGCGCAGCACCTGCCTGGCCGCCCACGCGCTGCCGCCTGAATACGCCGACCGCGCCGACGACTACATCCACCACATCTGCAACGAAATGCTCCCGGCGCTGGCCGCCGAAGGGCTGGTGGATGCCGTGGACGCGTTCTGTGAGTACCTGGCGTTTTCCCCGGCGCAGGTCGAGCAGGTGTTCATCACCGCCGGCCAGCTCGGGCTGCCAGTGAAGCTGCACGCCGAACAGCTCTCGTCGCTGGGCGGTTCAAGTCTGGCGGCGCGCTACAAGGCCCTGTCGGCGGACCATCTGGAGTTCATGACCGAAGACGACGTCATCGCCATGGCCGCGTCGGGCACCGTCGCCGTGCTGCTGCCGGGCGCCTACTACTTCCTGCGCGAGACGCAACTGCCGCCGATGGATGCGCTGCGCAAACATGGCGTGCCTATCGCGATTTCCACCGACATGAACCCCGGCACCTCCCCCGGCCTGTCGCTGCGCTTGATGCTCAACATGGCCTGCACGCTGTTTCGCATGACGCCTGAAGAGGCACTGGCAGGCGTCACGCTCAACGCCGCCAAGGCGCTGGGCCTGGGCGATACACACGGTTCGCTGGAAGTTGGCAAGACGGCGGATTTCGTCGCCTGGGACATCGAGCGACCGGCTGATCTGGCGTACTGGCTGGGCGGCGATCTGGACAAACGCGTCGTGCGTCATGGCGTCGAATCACTGGTTTAAAGGAGAAGATTGTGGACAACGTTCTGACATTCACTCGCGGCCGACTTCCGCTGCTGATCAGCATGCCCCACGCGGGCCTCAAGCTCACGCCCGCAGTGGAAGCCGGGCTGGTGGACGAGGCGCTGAGCCTGCCCGACACCGACTGGCACATTCCGCGTCTGTACGACTTCGCTGCCGAACTGGGTGCCAGCACCCTGGCGGCCGAGTATTCGCGATTCGTCATCGACCTGAATCGTCCGTCCGATGACAAGCCGATGTACGCCGGCGCGACCACGGGGCTGTTTCCATCGATCCTGTTCGACGGCGTGCCGCTGTTCAAGGAAGGACAAACGCCGGCGCCTGAAGAACGGGCGAAGTACCTGGAGCAGATCTGGACGCCATATCACCAGACGCTGGAGCAGGAACTGCAACGGTTGCGCGACGAGTTCGGCTACGCGCTGCTGTTCGATGCGCACTCGATTCGCGGCCACGTCCCGCACCTGTTCGATGGCCGTCTGCCGGACTTCAACCTCGGAACCTTCAACGGCGCCAGCTGCGACGCGGAACTGGCCAGCAGGCTGGAACAGGTCTGTGCATCTGCCAAGGATTACAGCCACGTGCTGAACGGCCGATTCAAGGGCGGCCACATCACCCGCCATTACGGCGACCCGGCGAACAACATCCACGCCGTGCAGCTGGAACTGGCGCAAAGCACCTACATGGAAGAATTCGCCCCCTTCCACTACCGCCCGGACCTGGCCGAACCGACCCGC
This sequence comes from Pseudomonas viridiflava, assembly GCF_900184295.1. Classification (NCBI taxonomy): domain Bacteria; kingdom Pseudomonadati; phylum Pseudomonadota; class Gammaproteobacteria; order Pseudomonadales; family Pseudomonadaceae; genus Pseudomonas; species Pseudomonas viridiflava. Next base: position 349,549 of record NZ_LT855380.1, on the reverse strand, counting down.
AACGTCCTCAGGCCACTGCTCGAAACACTCATCGCCTGGGGGCAGGAGCGGTTTGGTCGTTAGAGCACTCGCTCCGCGGCGTGACGCAGAGCATGGGCATGATCAGGTTCGGAAGTTGCTCACTTCTTGAGCAACCGCAACCCGTTGAACACCACCAGCAAACTCACGCCCATGTCGGCGAACACCGCCATCCACATGGTCGCCAGTCCGGCGAAGGTGATGCCGATGAACAGCACCTTGGTGACAATCGCCAGCACGATGTTCTGCTTGAGCACCGCCGAGGTCCTGCGTGACAGGCGGATAAAAGCGGGAATCTTGCGAAGGTCGTCGTCCATCAGCGCAACATCCGCCGTCTCGATCGCCGTATCAGTCCCCGCCGCCGCCATCGCGAAACCGATCTCGGAACGTGCCAGCGCAGGCGCATCGTTGATGCCGTCGCCGACCATCCCGACGCGGTGGTTCTGCGCATACAGCCCTTCAATCGCAGCAAGTTTGTCCGCAGGAAGCAGGTTGCCCTGCGCCTGATCGATACCCACCTGATCAGCAATCGCCTTGGCGGTGTGCGGGTTGTCGCCGGTCAGCATCAGCGTCTTGATGCCCAACTCATGCAACTCGGCGATGGCCTGACGACTGGTTTCCTTGACCGTGTCGGCAACCGCAAACAGCGCCAGCGGACCGGTTGAGTCGAGCAGCAGCACCACGCTCTTGCCCTGCATTTCCAGTGCGTCCAGACGTGCTTCCAGTTCAGGCGAGCACAGCCCCAGTTCTTCCACCAGACGATGATTGCCCAAGTGGTACAGGCGACCATTGATCTCGCCCTTCACACCGCGCCCGCCCAGCGCTTCGAAGTTCACCACCTCATGCACAGCAGCGCCCGCTTCGGCCGCCTTGGCAATGGCCTGGGAAACCGGGTGATCCGAGCGGCCCGCAAGGCTGACGGCGATGGCAGGCGCGGTGTCGGCTGCATCAGCCTGCAACGCCACGTAGTCGGTCTGCACCGGCTTGCCATGCGTCAGGGTGCCGGTCTTGTCGAGCGCTAGGTAATCCAGCTTCTCGCCCATTTCCAGGTACACGCCGCCCTTGATCAGGATGCCTTTACGCGCCGCAGCCGCCAGGCCACTGACGATGGTTACAGGCGTAGAGATCACCAGCGCACACGGACACGCGACAACCAGCAGCACCAGCGCGCGGTAGATCCAGTCGAACCATGCGCCGCCAAAAAACAGCGGCGCCACCAGCGCAACCGCCAGAGCCACCACAAACACCACGGGCGTGTAGATGCGCGAAAAGCTGTCGACGAAGCGCTGGGTCGGCGCACGCGAACCCTGAGCGGCTTCGACTGCATGGATGATCCGCGCCAGCGTCGAGTTGTTCGCCGCGGCCGTCACGCGGTACTCTAGCGAGCCCGCCTGATTGATGGTGCCCGCAAACACCTTGTCGCCTACTGCCTTCTCGACCGGCAGGCTCTCTCCGGTAATCGAAGCCTGATCAATGGTCGATTGCCCGGACACGACTTCACCGTCCAGCGCGATACGCTCGCCCGGTTTTACCCGCACGATGGCGTCCAGTTCGACTTTTTTGGCATCCACTTCAAGCCAGCTTCCGTCCGCCTGACGAACTGTTGCCAGCTCCGGCGTCAACTGCATCAGGCCGCTGATCGCGTTACGCGCACGGTCCAGCGACTTGGCTTCAATGAGCTCGGCCACGGTGAACAGGAACATCACCATCGCCGCCTCAGGCCATTGGCCGATCAGGACGGCGCCTGTCACGGCGATGCTCATCAACGCATTGATGTTCAGGTTGAAGTTCTTGAGCGCGATCCAGCCTTTCTTGTAAGTCGTGAGGCCGCAACTGAAGATCGACACCAGCGCCAGCAGCGCGACGACCCAGGTCGGGCCCAGCGAAGCAAAGTGCACCACTTCCGCAGCCAACGCAGCGACGCCGGACAGCGCCAGCGGCCACCAGTGTTTCTTCGGCGCAGGTGCAGCGGCGACGTCAGAATCAGCGCCCTCTTCGATCAGGTCGGCCTGCATGCCCAGCGAGCCGATGGCGTCGCGGATCGGATCGGTCGACGGCAGGTCATGCCAGACGCCGAGGATGCGATTGATCAGGTTGAATTCCAGTTTCTGCACACCGGACAGCTTGCCCAGCTTGTTCTGGATCAGGGTCTGCTCGGTCGGGCAGTCCATCGCCTCGATACGGAAACTGCTCAAACGCGCATCGGCTGACGAGGCGCTATCGAGCGTCACGACGGCAGGCGCTGCCTTGCTGGAGCAGCACGAATGCGCATGCTCTGCGTGCACCTCTTCGTGCTCGTCATGACCGTGTGTCGGGGTAACTTTGCTGATCGGGCCCATTTGGCGCGCTCCTGGATTCTGCTTGTTGCCAAGTGAACACCCTGTAGCCACTATAGGGTCAAGCGCTAAAAACGAGAGGCAGCCCATGAAGATCGGTGAACTGGCAAAGTTGACGGATACGCAGGTCGAAACGGTCCGTTATTACGAACGCGAAGGCTTGCTGCCCGCCCCCGCCCGCAGCGATGGCAACTACCGGCTTTACACCCAGGCCCATGTCGAGCGGCTGTCGTTCATCCGCAACTGCCGCAGCCTGGACATGACGCTGGAAGAGATTCGCAGTCTGCTGAGTCTGCGCGACAGCCCGCAGGACCAGTGCGAAAGCGTCAATGCGCTGATCGACGAGCACATCGAACACGTCAACGCCCGCGTCGCCAGCCTTCAGGCACTGCAGCAACAACTGCTCGACCTGCGCCAACGTTGCGGCAGCGGCGAGGCTGATCACTGCGCAATTCTGGAAAGACTGGAAGTGACCGGCGCCGTCGCCTCACCCGAAGGCGAGCCCTCGCATGTGGGGCGCAGTCACAGTCATTGAGGCGGCATGCGTGACCTGATCGTGCCGATGCTCCGCGCTCATCGTTATACACAAGTCGCGATGAGCATCTGGTGCGAGCACGATTTCGGCAGTGGGAGCGGACTTGTCCGCGAAAACTGGTACATCCGACGAAGATGCAGCGCCTGAAACGCAGTATTCGCGGACAAGTCCGCTCCCACTTTCAGATACCGCATTCCTCCAGGTCGATTTGTGTATAACGATGAGCGCAGAGCGATGGGCACGATCAGTGTTGAGGCTGCGTGCGTGATCTGATCGTGCCGATGTTCCGCGTCGGCATGCAGCCCGATCTTGGCTGTCACACAGCCTCAAAGCCATCCACATACAAGGCCTGATAACGCACCATGGTGTCGCTGAGCCGCTGCCTGAGGTAGCCGTTCGCATGACCCAGCGCCTTCAGGATCTGCTCGGACTCGACCAGATAGGAAGCCCGCTTGGCGTGTGTCCACTTGGCAGGCGCTGACTGCAGATTGGTGATGCGGTCGCACAGTTTGACCGCCGCCGCTTCACGGGAGTGTTCGGCGATACCCTGAAAATAACGCTCCTCGGAAAACGGCACGATCAGGTTCTTGCTCAAGCACGCGACAGTCGATGCGACCTCTGCGCCAAACGCTTCCGCCAACTGCGCCGTCGTCACATCGGTGTCTTCCACCACGTCATGCAACAGCGCGGCAGGCAGGGCAATCTCAAATGCACCAACGGGCTCTTCGCGATGGGCGAAGATCAGCTCGTTGGCGACCATCGCCACGTGGGTGGTGTAAGGCAGAGCCGAGCTGGTCATCGTCTGCCCGACATGAGCGTGGGAGGCGAACAGCCAGGCTTTGTTGTAGAGATGCTGCAGGTCGAGGGTAGGCATCAAACGGTTCCTTTGTTGACGGGGTCTGGCTGACAACAGCTTGAATCTTCGCGGTGATAGGGACTGGGGGGAAGCACCACAACGTCTTCGACGTAGCGCTGTCGCGCAGCAAACCTGGTGGGAGCGGACTTGTCCGCGAAAAGGCCAGTACATCCGATGAAGATGCAGTGGACGAAGTGCAGCATTCGCGGACAAACGGAACGCCGCCCGGTCCGCTCCCACGAAAAGTGTCTATCCAGCAGATTACGTGTTGTGTTGATAAGAGTGAGCTTGCTCTGGATCTTGCGTTCATCCAGCAGTACGCCACGTGCATTAGGCCTTCGGCACATCCTCGATCGTCGGCTCGGACTCAGCCTCCGGCTCTTCAGCCGCTGGCGGTTCAGGTGTCAAGTCCAGAAGACCAGGCCCGTCGTCCTCAACACCCTCTTCCTCACCCTCCTCAGGCTCCACCACCAAAGGTGCCAGCAGACTCGGATCGGTCACGCCCGTCAGTTTCTTGCGCAGACGCTGCAGATCCCCGACGCTCAGCTTCAACAGCTTGGCCGACTTGGTCTTGAGCAACTGGGTGACGCTTTCTTCCTCGCCCAACTGCGCCATCTGCCCTGCCAGGTTCATCGCCAGCACCTCCCGCTTGTAGATGCCGGTGTTGTACTGATACACCGCCGCGATCAGCTCGCGCAGCTCCAGCGGCAGGCGCCAACGGGTGCGCAACGCAGAACCAAAGGAGGCCGAATACTGCTCCAGCGCCTGATCGATGGCCTGTTCATTCAGCTCACCGCCCGCCAGCAGCCATTCCTGCAGACAGCCCAGCACCGCCAGATCGCCCAGCGATTGCAGCATCCCGGCGCAGAAGCAGCGCTCGACATCCAGCTCCAGCATGCCGCCCAGAATCCGAGCGTAATCCGCTGTGCGTTGCGACAGGGTCCAGAACTGACTGGCCTTGGCCAACAGCGCATCGCTGGTCAGCACCGCCATACGTTTTTTGGCCAGACCCGAGGCGATAGCCGCCGTTTGCGGCGCGCCGAGTACCGCCATCGCGCCGCCCAGGGTCTGCACAGGCTTTCCCAAATGCTGAGCCGCCGTATTCGCGGCCGCGATGAGCACCGCCGTAATGTGCGGATCGTTGCGCAACTCCTGCTCCAGCAGCGTCGCATCAAGACCGCTCGCCCCCTGGCTCAGTTGAATCGCGTTGGGCACGTCAACAAACAGCGGCGCGCCATCAGCCACGTCGCGACGCTTTTCCAGAAACTTCATCAACGTCAGGCCCGGCGTCAACGCGGGCATATCGCCCGGTGCAGCCGCACGACGTCCCAGCAACAGCCCTTCCAGACGCTGCTTCAGGCCCACGGTATCGATGGGTTTGGTCAGATACGCCGTCGGCGCGAGCGGCAGGACTTCACGCACGCTGGCCGCATCACTGCGGTTGCTGATCAGGATAAACGGGATCGGCGGCTGACGACGCAGGTTGCGAATGCCGCGCAACAGGCTCAGTCCATCGATGGCGGGCAGTTCACGCGCAGCGATGACGAGATCCGGCAGGTGTTTCTTCATCCATTCAATGGCTTGCCTGCCGTCGGTGCACATCTCCAGTTCGATATCGCCACGCACACTCAGCACCAGCTCGCTGAGTGTTTCGCGAACCCACGGATCAGACTCAGCAATCAATACGCGAGGTACCGCGGGTAAAACTACAGCAGTCATCAGGACTCTCCGACATCGATGCGTTCACCTTAGCCAAAGCCTTCGCCCGGATATAGCCAAAACAGTGAAATACCTTCGTTCAGACCAAAAGAAACCCGTCGAAACGGGCTTTTTTTGTCTGTTTGGTCACAAATCAACCAATCCGTGACCGCACAGTGGATCAGGCAATTTCAGCGAAACACTCTTCGAGAATGGCCAGACCTTTGGTCAGCAGTTCGTCTTCGGCAGTCAGCGGGACCAGCACGCGCAGGACGTTGCCGTAAGTGCCGCACGACAGCAGGATCAGGCCCTTGTCACGTGCCTTGGCCACAACCTGAGCCACGGCCGCCGCGTTCGGCTTGTGCGAGTCGCCGTCTTCGAACAGCTCCAGCGCAATCATCGCGCCCAGTGCACGGACTTCGCCGATGACCGGGTGCTTGGCCTGGATGGCTTTCAGGCCAGTGACCAGACGCTCGCCGACCGACTTGCAACGCTCCAGCAGGTTCTCTTCTTCGAAGATATCCAGCACCGCCAGCGCCGCCGCACAGGCGACAGGGCTACCGGCATAGGTGCCGCCCAGACCGCCCGGCGCGATGGAATCCATGTACTCGGCCTTGCCGCACACGCCCGCCAGCGGGAAGCCGCCTGCGATGGACTTGGCGAAAGTGGTCAGATCAGCAGCAACGCCCATCTGTTCCATGGCGAAGAAAGTGCCGGTACGGCCAGCGCCCGTCTGCACTTCGTCAGCGATCAGCAGAATGCCGTGCTTGTCGCACAGCTCGCGCAGACGCAGCATGAAGGCCTTCGGCGCCACATAGAAACCACCTTCGCCCTGCACAGGCTCGATGATAATGGCGGCGATGTCTTTCGGCTCGGCGTCGTTCTTGAAGATGCGCTCGATGCTGGCGATGGAATCGTCAACGCTCACGCCATGCAGCTCGCACGGGTACAGCGCACGGAAGATACCGCCGGGCATCAGACCCATGCCGGCCGAGTACGGCACGACCTTGCCAGTCAGACCCAGGGTCATCATGGTGCGGCCGTGGTAAGCGCCGGTGAACGCGATCACGCCAGCACGGCCAGTGGCAGCGCGGGCAATTTTCACAGCGTTTTCGACCGCTTCGGAACCGGTGGTGACCAGCAGGGTTTTCTTCTCGAAATCACCCGGCACCTTGGCGTTGATCTTCTCGCACAGCTCGACATACGGCTCGTAAGCCAGCACCTGGAAGCAGGTGTGCGTCAGCTTGGTCAGCTGTTCCTGCACAGCCGCAACGATTTTCGGGTGCAGGTGACCGGTGTTCAGTACCGCGATGCCGCCCGCAAAGTCGATGAACTCACGACCTTCAACGTCGGTAACGGTGGCGTTCTTCGCCGAAGCAGCGAAGATCGGGTGAATCTGGCCCACGCCGCGCGGGACGGCAGCATGGCGGCGTTGCATCAGGGAGTCGTTTGTCTTGCTCATGTATTCCTCATTCGCCGCTCATCGGTCGGCGTAGCTCAAGGATCAAGCGGGCTGGATCAGTTGCAACAGCATACGATGATCGACTGTCGCAGCCTTCAGGCCACCAATAAGTTTCGGGTGCAGCAAAAGCCGATGACACGTCGCTCTCGCGCGCCATCGGCTGCAATAACTCTGGTTGGGCAGTCTGGATCAGACCGACAGGCAGAGGTATTTGATTTCCAGATAATCTTCGATGCCGTACTTGGAGCCTTCACGGCCCAGGCCCGAGGACTTGATGCCGCCGAACGGCGCCAGCTCGTTGGAGATCAGGCCGGTGTTGATACCCACCATGCCGTACTCCAGCGCCTCGGCCACACGGAACACGCGGCTCATGTTCTGAGCATAGAAGTACGACGCCAGACCGAACTCGGTGTCGTTGGCCATTTCGATCACTTCGGCTTCATCCTTGAAGCGGAACAGCGGTGCCAGCGGGCCGAAGGTTTCTTCCTTCGCGACGGCGGCATCTTTCGACACGTTGACCAGAATAGTCGGTTCGAAGAACGAGCCTTCCATGCTGTTGCCACCGGACAGGACCTTGGCGCCCTTGCTCACGGCATCGGCAATGTGTTCCTTGACCTTGGCCACAGCCTTGTCATCGATCAGCGGACCGGTGGTGATGCCCTCTTCCAGACCGTTACCGATCTTGAGCTTGCCCACGGCAACCTTGAGCTTCTCGGCGAACGCGTCGTACACCGCGTCCTGCACATAGATGCGGTTGGCGCAGACGCAGGTCTGACCGTTGTTGCGGTATTTGGAGATCATCGCTCCTTCAACCGCCTTATCCAGGTCGGCATCGTCGAACACGATGAACGGCGCATTGCCGCCCAGTTCCAGCGAGACTTTCTTGATGTCCTTGGCGCATTCGGCCATCAGCTGACGACCAATGTCGGTCGAGCCCGTGAAGGACAGCTTGCGCACGATCGGGTTGCCGGTCAGCTCGCTGCCGATATCGCCCGCGCTGCCCGTCACGACGCTGAACACGCCCGCCGGGATACCCGCACGCTCGGCCAGTTCAGCCAGCGCCAGTGCAGAGTAAGGGGTCTGCGAAGCAGGCTTGAGCACCATGGTGCAACCCGACGCCAGCGCAGGACCGGCTTTACGGGTGATCATCGCGGCCGGGAAGTTCCACGGCGTAATCGCAGCCGTCACACCAATCGGCTGCTTGAGCACGATCAGGCGCTTGTCCGGCTGGTGGCCGGGAATCACATCGCCGTAGACGCGCTTGGCTTCTTCCGCGAACCACTCAATAAAGGAAGCGGCATACGCAATCTCGCCCTTGGCCTCGGCCAGCGGCTTGCCCTGCTCCAGCGTCATCAACAGACCCAGATCGTCCTGGTTCTCGATCATCAGCTCGAACCAGCGACGCAACTTGTTGCCCCGCTCCTTGGCGGTCAACGCACGCCAGGCCGGCAGCGCCTTGTCAGCCGCCTCAATCGCACGACGCGTCTCGGCCGCGCCCATCTTCGGCACAGTCCCGAGAATCTCGTTGGTTGCAGGGTTATTGACCTTGATCGACTGACCACCGTCCGCATCCAGCCACTGGCCGTTGATGTAGGCTTGCTGGCGGAACAGTTTGGAATCTTTGAGCTGCATGTCGGCCTCCTAAACAGCACCGCACAAGGGCGGAGCGAACAAATGAATATCGATGCACCCCAATTGGAAGTCATCGCCGGGAAAACATTCCATCGGCCTGAGCGATGCGCGGCGTATAGAAAGCGCGAAGACCGGACAAGAGCGTTTGAAATCTCAAACGAATCCTAGGGACTGCGGGGTTAAAGGACAATAGCCTGTTCGAAAAAAAGAACGGGGTATTGAGGTGGGAATGGAGGTTTTGTCTGGTTTGCTGGCGCGGGATGGGCAAAGCGTGCGAAATCGACAACAGCCGCTCGCCAGCATGGACGCCCGCCCATCAGATGAGTATCATGGCGCCCGCGTTGCACCAGTAGCTCAGCTGGATAGAGTACTGCCCTCCGAAGGCAGGGGTCGTGGGTTCGAATCCCGCCTGGTGCACCATATAGCAATCTAGACCTGTCTCAAACAGTCTACGAATCCCCCCAAGAAGCCCGCCCTGAGCGGGCTTTGTTGTCTCTGGCTATCCATAGCGATCCCCCCCTATACCTTCACGCCGTGTATGCCCACGTGTATGCTTCGCAATTCCTTGAACAGGAGGCATACAAGCCGTGAAACGCACTGACATCAAACGTCGCCCGCTAGCCGACACGACCCTCTCCGGGCTGGAACCAGAGGATGCAACCTATCGGGAGCAAGATGGCAACGGCTTGTACTTTCGAGTCAAAGCAAATGGCCAGAAGTCTTGGGAATTGCGTTACAAGAAACCAGACGGAAAATGGTCTTGGCTGGGGCTCGGCGGCTATCCCGATGTCAGCGGCTCTCTAGCTAGACAGAAGGCTGCACAACTGCGCGAAGATTCATCCAATGGAAAAAATCCGCTAGTCAGCAAACAGGCAAGGAGAGCTGCTGACCTGGAGGCAGCCAATAACACTTTTGAAGCGCTAGCGCGGGAGTGGTTCGATTCCAGACGGTCGAGCTGGGAAGCAGGCACCGCCCGGAGAATCATTGGCGCTTTGGAGCTGCATGCGTTTCCAATATTTGGGAAGCGGGTCTATACCGAGATACTGCCTCTTGAATGGATGGAGTTCCTGCGCAGCATGGAACAGAAAGGAATCATTGACCAGATGGGCAGAGTCCGGGCCACTTGCAAAGAGATCTATGACCTGGCTCGTGTAACCGGGCGAGCCATCCACAATCCTCTCGAAGGTCTCAACAAATTCCTTCAGACCCGTAGCGCCGAAAACTACGCGCACGTGTCAGTAGAAGAGCTACCCGCACTGCTCCGTGCGATCAATTCTTACCCTCATGCAAAGGATGTTCGTTTGGGGCTCCGCTTGCTTGCGTTGTTGGCCGCACGCCCGAGTGAAATTCGAGAAGCACGTTGGTCAGAGATTGACCTCAATAAAAAGCTGTGGACGATCCCTGCAGAACGCATGAAGCGTCGGCGTGAACACGTGGTGCCCCTGTCCCGCCAAGCTGTCGAAGCAATCACTGAATTGCGCTCGCTTACAGGAGCATACCCACTGCTGTTTCCGGGCAGGAAAGATAGGACTATACCCCGCAGCAATACCGTTTTTCTGATGGCGTTACGGAGACTCGGTTATGGCGGACGCCAAACAGGTCATGGCTTCCGTCATATCGCAAGCACGATCCTTAACGAGCAGGGTTTTGATGAAAACCATATTGAAGCGCAGCTTTCCCATGTGAAGGAAGGAATCGCCGGGGTGTACAACAAAGCGGTTTATTTACCTCAACGTAAAGTCATGATGCAGTGGTATGCCGATCATCTTGACGAGCTTGCATCTGGCAATGTTGTCCAAGGCCAATTTGGAAAGGCCCTATGAGACTTCAAATCCATACCCCCTCCAAAAGCGGTGTAACTAGTGTTACAGGTGTAGCGAAAACAATTAAGTGTCTGATTTTAAAAGAATTATTTAAAGTTACACGACGAAGTGCCAGACACATTGCGACGTGTTACGAGGCCGAATCGTGTAACAACAATGCCCCAGCCACCCCGCTGCTGGCCCGAACTGTGGTACTGCCGAGCCGCTGTACATGTGACACAGGCCGGGGCCAAGGGGCCGTCGATGGACAATGAGAATATGCCGGTTGGTTGCCTTGAAATTGCTGGATGCGATGTCAGCAATTTGCTTGAGGAACTCGACGACATCGAACAGGCCGTGCATGAGTTAGCGCTGTATCCGCAATTTCGTGAGCATTTCAAAGAGGCTCTAGACGTGGCCAATTACGCCACGTCATTCTGGCTTGAGGATGGCAGCTACCCTGACCGAGCAGGATCGGTAGTGGCCACGATGTTCCGACTTCGCGATGAGATTGAGGACCAGGCCAGTTATAGAGATTCCGGTTCGCTGCCGAGTGTCATGAGAGGATTTCTTGGCGTTGACCGCAACGATGCTGACTCGCAACTCGTAGCAACTTACGCTCTGGTGCAGAGCGTTCAAGCTGTCCAGGTACTCGCTAATTGGCTCTTTGAAACGGAACTCTACGTCTTCGAGCTGGATGTCGATCTCATCGCCCAAATGCAAACCACAGATCATGATAGGTATTGCGAACTGGTAGGTAAGGAGCGGCTAAAACATCCGGGTGCGGAGATTGACGCTCGTGAATCCTTTCGCACCTTCATGGGCGAGGCCGACAAGGCGCTCATGCTGGCGAGCATCTTCAAGCAGGTTGAAGAGGTCGACGTAGCGAAGGGCAATTTCAATGTGGCCAACTTTTTGAGGAAAGCGCTGAATAAGGCGCTGACTAATGCGTTTTCCGCTCAAGCTTCGCAAAGAGGCGCGGCGGCTGGTAGGGCCAACAGCCACCCGGACTCGGTAAAGCAGCAGAACGCAGCGGACCTGCGCAAGCGCATTTGCAAAGCTGCCGACCGTCTCATTCTTGGCAACCCGGCTATTTCAGAGCGAACACTAAAACGAGCATTGGTGGAACAGGGTATAGCGTCTGAGCCAACCATCAAAAAATACCTGGTCACCTGTGGCTATTTACCTCGGTAAATTTCTTAAAAGCAAACCGTGTTTGCTTTTTTCCGCCTCCCTAGTCTGTGCCTGTCTCTCACCATATAGGCACGGCTATGTCATCCCCTCTGCAAGCAATCAGCACCACGCCCCCAGCTCGTGATCCAGCTACCACACTCATTCGCATCAGCGAAGTCATTGCGATAGTCGGCCTCGCCCGCCCCACGATTTACAAGCTGATGCAGCAACAAGACAGCGGCTTTCCGCTCCCAGTAAAACTGAGCAACAGCAACGCCCGAGGTGCGCCCGTAGCATGGGTCTTGGGGGAAGTTCAGGCATGGACACGAGCGCGCATCGCTGCTCGCGATCAGGTGGCCGCATGAGCAATCGTTTCCCAAAGACCAACGGCCCTTTCATCGACTCCTACAGCATCGGCTTTCAGCTCTACAAACCGGGTGAGCTCAACTGGAAAAGTCGCACCATCGCGGGCGTCAGCTGGAACGGCCTGGAGCAGGAAGCAATTTTTTTCAATTCGGATGGCATGGCACTGCCTCTCAAACCGGACCCGTGGAATGTGCCCGAGTGGATTCGTGCGCACGCCATCCGACGCGAGTTTGCCTACGTGCACGGCACAGGCCATTTCGCGATGAAAGAAGGACGTCGTAGGGCGTTGCGCACCGTCGGCCTCAATGACTGGGTGACTTACTGGTTGGTCGACCAGTCCGGCGGCTTTGCCAATGAATCGATGTTTTGGCAAGCCTATCTGGCTGCTGATCTCGCCACCGAGCAAGCCGACAGCAAAAAGCTACACACCGAAATGCGCCTGAAAGACGACCTGGCTGCGTACGTCGAGCAAAGCATTGCCGAGCGCCGCGAGCACTTGACGGCCATGCACCGAGATCGATGCAACGAGGACCAGAAAATTCTCGCGTGGCTGAAAGGCGAGGTCCCCGCACCGCTATTCGACACCGAAGCGCGGGCGGCGTGACGCCTCCCCTGACCGATCTGCTCGCCTTTGATTCGGCACCAGAGCCCAAGGCCATCGCGTCACCGACTCGACGCACGCACCAACAAAAACGCCTCCGGGGGCAACCGGAGGCGTTGAGGTAAATCTACATGCACGTCAAATGTATTTCGCATCGAGCACGAGTGCAAGTCGCTCAAACAGTTGCACATCCCAATACCGGACGTTATTCTCTGACCGTCGCTGCAAATTCAGCGATCAGGTTTGGCGACCTGAGAAACTTGGCGCACAAGCGCCCCATAAGACAGCAGGCGCTTTTTTTGTGCCCGCTGCATTATTTTATGGCGGCTGTGCGTGGGATACCTTCGGGTATGCCGGGTTCCAAGTTCCCGGTTCGCCAACCTGCGTACAGCTGCCACCCTCATTCGTTTGGCGACGTTTTGGTTGCAGCTCCAAATCAAACTTGGAGTTCCACATATGCACGCCCTCATTCCATCCAGAAATCGCGCCGCTGCCCATCGTGCAATGGCTCTCGCCGCTTTACACGCCAATTCCAGCCTCGCTACACGCCTTGCCCGCTACAACGCTCACATGACCAAAGCACGCGCCCTCGAAACCGCAGGGGGTGCCCAATGAACAACGCCCTGAGTTTTTCCCTGCCCGAAGACCTGCTCTGTGTTAATCCGACAGCCGATGCCGGTATTCCCATCGACGCCATCACCTGCGCCGTCGACCGCGCCAGCTCGGTGCTGTTGTTGCTTGAAGACCAGTTCGAAAATGACGGACCCAGCCTGGCAAATCACATCATCGCCGCCGCCCTTTGGGACGTACGCGGTACGTTAGGTTTGATACGTACCCTGGCGCTTCACGCCGACGAGCTGGTCCGCGGTCCTGCGCAAGGGGGTGGCCTGTGAGCGCATCCTTCCAAGGCAACACCACCGGGCACACTGCCTTTGCCAAATACAACGCCCGCAATCAACCACTGTTCAGCGTCAACGCGGGCGTTTCCTGCGAAGAGGCCTTAGAACACGCCTCCGTGCTGACGGACTGCATCAACAAACTGACGCTTCAAGCGGGCATGAACGATGACAGCAGCGCGGCATGGGCTGCCCACTACCTGGGCGATATGGTCAAGGCCATCATCGATGACGTGACCACCAGCCTGCAGTTCCCAACGGAGGATCGCCCATGAGCGCCTCCAGCACGAAAAAGCGTCCTTCGTTCGCACAAGTGAAATCTGCTGCCCTGCGCAACATCGACAAGGTCCTGGCGCACTGGCTCCCGAACGGAAAGCGAGTGGACGGCGGCAAAGAGTACACCGCACCCAACCCCACCCGGACGGACAAGCGTGCGGGCTCTCTGAAAATCAGTGTCAGCAAAGGCACCTGGTCTGACTTCGCGACCGGCGACAAGGGCGGCGATTTGATCGACCTGGTGCGCTACATCGACGGCGGCACTGACGTCGAGGCCTGCAACAAACTGGCGGATCTGCTTGGCGTAACTGCTGACTCCGAGCCCGCCAAACCCGCACCTCCCAAAAGCAAAGCCCCTGAGTGGATCGCCATTGCGCCGATCCCGGCCGAGGCGATGAACAAGTGCCCGGTTAAACACCGGCAGCACGGGGCACCGTCCAAGATCTGGATTTATCGCGATGACAAGGGCCAGCCGCTCATGGCGTTGTACCGGTTCGACCTCGGCCCCGATGAGGACGGCAAACCGAAGAAGGTCTTTGCGCCGCTGACCTGGTGCAAACGCAGCGACGGCGAAACGACCCAATGGCGCTGGCAAGGACTGCCCGAGCCCCGACCGCTTTTGCGCCTGGATGAACTGGCGCTTCGTGCCGATGCGCCGGTGGTCTTGTGCGAGGGCGAAAAGGCCGCAGACGCAGCGGCTGATTTGATGCCGAACCACGTGGCCACCTGCTGGCCGAACGGCTCCAACTCTTGGCATAAAGCGGACCTGACACCTCTCAAAGGCCGCGACGTGCTGTTGTGGCCAGACAACGACGACAGCGGCGCAGCGTGCATGGACGCAGTAGCCCACAAGCTGCGCGAGATCGGCGCAGGCTCGGTGAGGTTCATCGCGCTTGAGGTGTTCAAGCGCAAACCCACGATGAAAAACGAACGCGCCGCTTTCGCCAAAGGTGGCCAATGGGACAACGGCGATGATGCCGCCGACGCTCCTGCCAAAGGCTGGACAGCTGACCATTTCGCCGAGCTGGAGCGCAGTGGCGAGCTATTCGGTTCGGTAGAAGAACCTTCCAAATCTGAAGAGCCTGAACCCGCTCCGAAAGCGAAGACGAAGCCAACGGCCAAGCGCCCTGCGAAACCGAAAAACGACCTGATGCCTGGTGGCTTTCGTCTGACACCCGAAGGTGTGTTTTACGCGGGCGACGACGGCGAAGCGCGCCCGGTGTGTTCGCCTCTGGAGATCCTCGCCCGGACTCGCGATGACAAAGGGCACAACTGGGGCCTGCTCGTAGAATTCGACGATCCCGACGGAGCCAAGAAGCGCTGGAACATTCCGGCGCGCACCATGACCGGCGATTTCGGCAAGGACGTACTTGGCCCGCTGGTAGACATGGGCCTGCGCCTAGCTGGCAGCCGATCAGGCCGCAACGCACGCAACGACCTGCAGAGCTACCTCGGCGGTTTCGACAGCGCGCAGCGGGCACGACTGGTCACTCGCCTGGGCTGGCACGACAACGCCTTTCTCCTACCGGAACAACAGGTCGGCATCCACAGCGAACACCTGCACTTCTACGAAGCCGGATCTCAACTGCCGCCGATCAGCGAAGCGGGAACGCTTGAGCAATGGCAGGAGCAGATCGGCGCGTTATGCGTGGGCAACCATCGCCTGGCGTTTGTGGTCGGCGTGGCCTTCGCGGGTCCGTTGCTGCACATGCTGGGTCATGAGTCGGGAGGCTTTCACCTGTACGGCGATAGCTCGGGCGGCAAGACAACACACCTGCAGGTCGCCGCATCGATTTACGGCGGACCGCGCCTGGTGCGTTCGTGGCGCTCGACCGACAACGCACTGGAATCCATCGCCGCCGCGCATTCCGACGGCCTGCTGGTGCTGGACGAGATTGGCATGTGCGATCCGCGCATCATCGGCGAGACGGTGTACATGCTGGGCAACGGCACCGGCAAGGCACGGGCCAATGATCGAGGCCAGGCAGGTCGACAGGTGCAGGAGTGGCGTTTGCTGTTCCTCTCCACCGGCGAGAAGACGTTGGCCCAGCACATGGCCGAAGCGAACAAGGAACTGAAAGCGGGCATGGAAGTACGCATGCTCGCCGTTCCAGCCGATGCCAGCAAAGGCTTGGGCATGTTCGACGCGTTGAACGGTTTTGATGATGCAGCCGCGCTGTCGGACGCACTCAAAGCGCGGGTCGCCAAATACTACGGCACACCGCTTACCGCGTTTCTCACAGCCTTGTGCGAGCCTGATAAACGTCACGCCTGGTCAGCCATCCTGCGCCGCACGCTGGAAGGCTTTATCGCCAAATCCTTACCTGCGTCGGCGAGCGGACAAGCTCACCGTGCCGCCGCTCGCTTTGGCCTCGCCGCCGCAGCGGGAGAATTGGCCACGGCAATGGGGATAACCGGCTGGCCCGACGGCACTGCGACAACCGCTGCGCGCGTGTGCCTCAACGCGTGGATGAACGAGCGCGGGGGTGCCGGTAACTTCGAAGGTGATGCGATCTTGGCGCGACTGCGCCAGGTCATCGAGCGCTTCGGCGAGAGCCGTTTTACACGCTGGGAATCAGCGGCGGCGAAGGTCGATGAACACGGTCCGCGCACCATCGACAGGCTTGGCTTTCGCAAGACGATGGAACACGGCCTGGGCGATGCGCTGCACACAACCAACACCTACTACGTGCTGCCCGAGTCATGGCGCTCGGAGATATTCCGGGGCATGAACATCAATGCGGTGAACAAGGAGCTGATACGCCGTGGTGTTCTCGAGCCCGGGCCGAATGGAAAAGCCTCCTGCGCCGTGCGCTTGCCCGGCCTGGGCACTCAGCGCTGTTATGTGCTGAAGACGGTACCAGGTACAGACGATAGCGAGGCGCAGGCCGCCTGACGGTGAACCTGCTGACTGAGGTAGAACCGGCTTAATCGGCCTCGCCAGCCACTGAGAATCTCACTTAAATCATCAGGACAAAACTCATGAATCGAATTGAACAACTGAAAGGCGAACGCGCCAATAAAGTTACCGAAATGGAAACGCTCAAAAAGGAAATACCACCTTTTGAGTTAGCGCTTCAGAGCAAGGACGTCATTAACAACGGCCGAGAGAGCACCATCAAGCATGAAATCAGCAGTCGCCAAATCAAAATAGATTTGATCGATCAACAGATCTTCCAACTCGACCAAACACTGGACCGCCTAGAGAAGCTGGCCAGCCGTGAAAGCCTAATGGAGGGCTACATTACCGACATGGCGAACTGGATGGCGGATGAGCTGGAGCTCAACGGTAAACGGCAGAGCCTGAGCAAGCGTCTGGAGGAAATTCGCCAACAAGCGCAAGAAGAAATTACCAACGCACGGCTGGCTGAGACTCATGCGGCTACCGCATACGCGCAGGCCGTGGCATGGGCCGACGTCGAGGGCGAAAAAGCAGCTAGCACCGACGCTCAGAATGCCGCGAAAAACCTAGCTAACGCCACAGAACAGCATCGCCGTCAGCACCTGATCATCACCGCATTGGAGCAAGAACTGGCCATTGTGGATCGGCACATCAGCGAGGCTAAGGTAGAACATCAAAAAATTGAGAATATAGCCTTGCGGCTTGCCCACAACGCGCTGGAGGAAGCGTGGAATGAAGCCGCTCAAGCGCTGTTAGATGTGGGAGGTAAGCTGTACGCTGCAGCTCAGTTGATAGGCCGCGACCCGGTATCCTTAATGAAACTCGACATCCCTGAACAGGGCGAAAACTTCGGCAGCTGGAGATGGAAAGAACTGGCTGACCGTGGAAGTCAGCATTCCATACGCAATCTGCTCGCGATGTAACTGCCGACACCCTGAAACAGCCTGCTTTCGCGGGCTGTTTAACTTACCCCAAGGAACGACGCCATGAACGCAACAACACAAAACAGATAACCCATGCCCGAAACGCCTAAAGCCAAAATCTTTTCTGACTACCCCGGTCAAGCTCATGGACAACCCAACCGAGTAAGTACAGCAACGTAACAGCTCACCAACCCTGAGATCAGAGCAGAAATAGGATTTATCTTAAAGCTATTGACAGAGATGAGTGTAAGCTCGGAACAGCTTCCATTGTATTCGAATCCAGCAGGCAGCTTCGGGGCAATAGCAGACGGTCAAACCATGATCCGCTTTCGGTTAAGCCGACTGCCCTACGCCCCGAGCCATTAGCACAAATAAGTATCGCAACTATTAGCGCTGCTGCCCCGCTAGATAACTCCTTCGCTGCAAACGAAACTCGGCATATAGAGACTTAGCGTCAGCGGTTGAACCCGTTGAACTTACGCTATCAGCAAAAATTTTATAGTAAATTAAGAATTGCTTTTTGTCCTTTGCATATGTCCATTGCCAAGCATGATCTGATAGACGAGATATGACTTCATTGAATAAAAAATTATTAATAGTTTTTACTAAATTTGTTGATATAGATATAGCAGTCTGAAGTGAAAGATAATCGAGCAGTAGAGGCTTTTCCAACAACTCCCTATGGTCTTGGATTCCTAGAGCTAATGCGTTTGAGGCGCCCAACCGCCCGAACCTATGTACAGCGCAGTGTCGAAGGTGACAAATTTTAACATAGTCATCAATTGACGCCTCTACGTAAGAAGGTGAATGCCCTTTAATCCCTAGACACTCTCTTATCGCACCCGTAATACTTTCCTTGCTAATGAAAGAAATCCTTTCTAAAATAGCTTCCGGCATCATATCTCTATGTAAATGCACAGCAGCCCCAAACGATATATCTCTCTTGTAAGAAGCATCTTGCGACAGTTCATCAACAGAAATTATCTTCCTGAGCAAGGTTCTCAAGTAACTTTCTACTGCGGCAATTACACCTAATAGAACGAGCTGCCCTTGCAAGGGGTCGAAGTTTGATGGATCTGGAGACAGTCTATTTATCGAATGCAAACGTTCTAAAAACTGATCAATTGGTGAATTTGTAGGTTCCAAATGATTATTGTCAAATAGTAAATGAGTGCTCAGCATAGGTGCAGTCGGCACCAAACAGGTTGTTAAATTTGTTTTGAAAGGAGTGGCCATTATGAAAGAAACTCCTCAACTGTGAGCTCAACGCTTTTAATAATTTTTTCAGCTCGCCTTGGTCCAACGTAATTTGCCTTCTGAAGCTCGCTAGAGGCATTCTGAGAAATAACCACATCAGAAACACTGCGAATATTCGTATCCTGAAGAATCCGTCCAATAAGAGCTTCGCTGATACCCGGCACCTCGCTAAGTGGTAGTTTCATGCACTCCTCAAAAAGTGATGAACCTACTAGAGGTTCCCCGCAACTGTGACAGAACTGCTGAGAATCGTTAAAGCGCTGTGTGCCACATTTTTGGCACGGTGGTAAGTCTAGCTTCAGATCTGCCATTTCACGAGAGGACAACAAAGACTTAAACTCGCGCCTCAAAGGATGTTTCGCCGCAACAGCTAGCATTAACTCAGGCAGACCTCGAAAGGTATTGCGTTTCCCCTGTTTAAATGCCCCACCTTGATAAAGGAACGCTAGGTGAGGAATATACCGGTCATACTTCCTATTTTGCCCGTGCGATACGGATTGCAACGGGAAAAGCATGCCCACCTCAATCAAGAACTTAATCATGCGATCAGCCAATGGGGAACGGTCAGCACTCTGAAGTAGCCCAAGAACAATGTTACGTCTCGAGAGGTCTTTATTTTGAAGTTCAGACACTTCCGTAACAGTGGTAGAAAAAAATGAACGCCCGATCTGAATGACTGAAGAGAACTGCTTAAGCTTTAATGCAATAGAATCGTACTCAGCTCCTATGAGCTCGACCTGCTGATCAATAATCTTATTAACTTTTGACTGTGAAGTACCGGCGCTCTCTGAGAAGAATTCACGAAGTAGCCTTAAAAAAACGCGTGGTATTCCGAATGCAGTGTACTTGAATAGCTCAAGAATATCGGGAGATATGCTCTTTTTCTGCTCGGATGACAACCTTCTGTTTGCGATGTCGCCCATTATGATGGAGTATCCTGGATCCTCCACAGATAGCCAAAGAGGTACTTCTTCAATTTCATGTGACGCATGAAATGTGGGACCATATTGGGTTGTGCCAGGGTAGACCGAAGCCTTTGGTGCGATACCTTCGACCTTCAACACTCTGAAGATTTCAAAAAAGGCGACTAGATATTGATCAGAAAGACTTAGTGCAGCGTCATCTAATAACAACACAGCTCGGCCTCTGTTGAATCTAGCACTCAGTGACCGGACGGCTCTGATCACATGGTCGACCGTTATGTATTGCCCATAAGACTCATAAAGTTCAACGCCTGAACCTCTTTCCAAAAGCGATATAAGTTCGCGTAGCTTTTGCTCATCATAAATCGGATCTAGATCTTTAAGAAACTCACCATTACTGCTGAGGTCATTAATGTAGTCAAAGGCACTGAGTAAAATCCTTGCGAGCACCCATGAGTGGAATCTTTTAAGTGCATCCGGCGTCTTCTTTAGCAAAGGTTCGAGATGAAGATATCTGTTGAAGCTGGAATAGAGCACTAGCGGCGTAGATTTATTTAGAATAGATTGCGAATAAGTATAACGCATCAGATGCGTCTTTCCAGTACCTCTTGGACCTATTAAGAGCTTTGCCCCAGTGGCCAACAGTTTTTTTCTAGCTTTTTTTAAAATCTCACCATCGGCCAGTGAAGTTGAAATTTCTTCAGTTGATAGCTGATCAGCTCGTTCTTCGAATTCCATTTAAACATCCTTGTGTTCATCAAGAAAAACTGGAAAAGTTATTAATTCTTTTTTTGCTAACTGTTTAGCAGCTACCCCATAAGCATGAGCGGAGATCCAAGCCCGCCCTTCACAACTAGCCATTTGAACCAGCACTGCATCACGTACTTTCGGTAAACACCTAATTACATACACGCAATCGCTTACAGGAAAAACTCCTGACTTTACACCGACAATCTTATTTTCGAGATTCCTTCCCACTCTTGAAACGAGTATGTCCCCAGGTTGTGCTTTGACTATAGCCGAGCAATTACCCGCTGACTCTGTATCAAAAGAACGAAAGTCTACCCATTGCCCAATATCACCTTCTTTTATATCTGTTATGTGTAAAACCGGGAAGCCAGATTTTTTTATTTGAGAACTAGAGAGGCTGCCGCGCTTTATCTCAACAGCAAGCTCATTTAACGCACTTTTTTGACGAAAAACCAAATCAACTAAATGCAGGCGATGGAAGTGAAAAGAATAATCAAGCCGCTCTATGGCAGCATGCACGTCGATAAAAAGCGGCTCACTTAGTTTTTTGTTTTTACTCAAGCAGTGAATGCGAATAGTCTCTTGATGACTCTTTGTTTTTTGCAGAATCACGATACTAGCCAACGCATCTGTATGATGAAATGATCCACGCGGGAGCTGTATTACCTTCGCAATTGCATAAGTACTCAGCAATGTCGCTCTAAATTTCCGATATTTGCTTGCAGTAATCAAGCTATCAGGGAGTATGATACCAAGTGTTGCATTTTCACTCATTAACCTGAGATTTTGTGCTAAAAAAAGCAAGCCCGCATCCACATCTGAAGGAAATGGGAGACAATCAAGAAAACCTGCATCTTTCAGAATTGCGCTAAATTCGTCACGCCACTTTGGCGTAATGAATGGGGGGTTGCAGACAGCTACGTCAATGGGAGCATTAGTGCAATTAAGTACTGTAGACAGATTCTCACATAAGGCGTCGATCACGAAATGTTCATGAGATAATCTATCCAAGGCCTGCCTTGTTGAATTGTCCAGAAGGCCAACTTCAGGATCGATATCAACAGTTAGAACTTTTATGTCAGGCCAGCGGTTTCTTGCAGCGCCACTCAAAGATCCCGACCCAGCCCCCAAATCCAGCAGGCGAACTGGGCAGGTAATATCGAATTGCTCTACCAAAAAAGAGCTTATCTCGTTTCTTGTATAGTATCGACCTAAAATATCTGAGCCAGAATTGATAGTGTTCATCGGCAATTTTAAGTCTCATTACGTTGCAAAAAAACTGATCCGCCATTCTACAGCCATACCGTAGAGTATGGAAGAACGTGGGTGCCGTAGGGGCCGGTCAGTTTTTTCTATGCCACGCATAGGCGTACTGGCGTGTGTGCACGGCTACTGCTTTCGCCCAGCGGCCCCCCCTATTCGCGAGCCGCATAAGTCAGGCCAGCACAGGGAGGCGCATTTAAGGCATCAGCGAACATTCGAGGGTAACTCAAAACCTCCCTGCGATGGGACTCGAAGTAGTGATTCAGCGCTTTTTGGCGGGTCAAGATGCTTTCGATCAGATTGTACACATTGACGAATGTTTCACACTCCCGCTTTTTCTCTTTGCGATTTCCGTGCGTTACCAACCAAACAAAAAATTTTCACAGAATCAATTTCAGCGGTACCTTGAAGACCACACTCAGAGGCTCATGGAATCCAACTTTCATCTGTGCGGTCTTCGCCAGGTTCAATTGCTCCCAAATTTATGATTGTTTTCTTATCAATCATCGTCTCAACCCTGATGTCTTCGTTTGCTATTTTCACAATTGAAACACTGGGCACCACTAGCGCGGCTTCATATCGACTACTACCTAGATAAGTTTCGTCAGGCTCGGTGAAAGTTACGTAAACTTCGATAAAACACTTCAAATCCAGCTCGAGCACCCAAGCGGTGAGGCTGGAGTCATCTCTGATCACCCCGAAGTTTTCACTGTCACCAACCTCAAACGAAACAATTTCGACCTCCGTACAGAGCGGCGTGTACAAAAAACTCGTCCTACCGGAAAAAATCAAATTATCTTTCAGATCGTTGCTAACGTTTTTCTTGATGACGGAGAGAAGATGCCCGCTATCACTAAAGTTTCGGAACATCTGAAATCGCTGATCTGCAATCTCTTCAATATCCTTTTCGACGGAGTTGATTAAAGTCAGCGCAATGCTAAGGTCGGGTACACAATGTAGATTACTGGCTTTCGATTCACGACAGAAGGTTATCCAATCAATGTCCTCGGAAACAACTAAGACACCGTGATTCGCAGCGTATTCCTCTATGCATAAAAGCGCTATTGCGTCCGGAAATTCACTTTTCTTAGAGTTCAGTTTATGGAAAGGTGGTGCGTTACTAAAGTAGCGCTCGAAGAGCTTCCTCGTGGAAGACTCTTCGTAGCTAATCAATTCAGCATCAGTGGCAAGGAAAAAATCGTTAACTTCATGGAATACTATATTTTCGGGGGTCATCCGTGTACTCAGTTCATCTCGAACCTCTTCAAATAGACTCTCACTCAAATGATGCTGTAAGTATGACAGAGCGTCTTCGACCTTTGCAGCTTTTGCTTTATGCATAGCAAGCATGTGCTTTTCTGCCTCATCACGCACTAGCTCGGTAATGAGTAGTTTTATATGTGAGCTTTTGAGCTGTGCGAGTTGACCTATGAGACCGCCTTTGAAGGTCCTTCCGTTACGATCAAATACCTGAGTATCGAATGTAATCGCAGTGATTTCTCCCGAAACAAGTTTTTTGCGTAAGGCGGCAGAACTTTCAGGGTAAATGTTTGGGGCGTCTTTCATTATGAGCCTTTGCATTAGTAGATTTCCTGAATCGCTCTCCTAAGCAAAAATCTGCCAGTTGACAGATTGAGAGAGACCGAGACTGATTTACTTCCCTAGACTGGGGGCAATATTGAATATTGAAGCATGATTCGATCATCAACATTTCCGTATCTATGCCAATTTTTATTTGACGTCATTTCTACGCTAACCATAAAACCGCTTGCGGAAACATGCTGATTTTCAAGCGTGACCGTAAATATCCGTCCCGTACCGCGTTGAGGGGTGCTTACATTATTTACAACCCACAGAATGTCATATGAGTCTTCAGGGAAGCTTTCATCTGGCTGCACCTCCAACTGCAAGACATCACCTGGACGAAGCTGAGTTCGCTTAAAATCGAAGTAGCGCACAGCACCGTTGGTTGGTAGCTGGGTAGCATCGCCTGCATTTGCTTGGTCATCCCAGATGCGAATGATAGAAGGTGCGTTGTAAGCCTCAGCCATATTGATTCTCTTGTAATACGCTTTCAATGAGTCGATGACGTCGGTTGAGTAGCATGCAACTCGTAGCGCTTGATGGCTGGTAATCTCGTTGGCATGCGAAAGCGGATTTCGCGCGTCTACAATGCGGTTGAGATAGGTACGCGCTTCGTTCTCGCCGTTCTCAAATGCCCCGCTCAAAGCATCGCGAAAATGGGGGTATTGCTGGGGATGACAAATGATAGCGATAAGATCATCAAACAGAAGCGCGTCAACGTCCCGAGGATACCGCAGCGGCTCCAGTGCGCGGCGTGCAGTGGCCTTTGTCAGGGAGTCCTTCTTCATAGGCAAGCGTGAAAGCATACCGTCGTAGTGTTCTTTTATCGCGTCATCAATCAAGCGGCGCATCCAACGCTCCAGGGTTTCGATTTGGTGTCGCACAATGCTGCGCATTCTATCTGTTGACATCGCTCTGAACGGCATCGACATTCCCCCCCTGTATATGAATTAACGATTAAGCTTGGCTACAGCTGGGCCTGCAAAGCAGAAAACGTCGTCATGTTCTGCGGGTCGCTACGGAATGCTTATTGGTGCGATCACGTCTCGAAAGCGTACCGGACCTCCCATTCTCTAACCGCATTCAGCTGCCAACATATCAGGTGTTTGGCCAGCTGGGATCTTGGGCTAGCCAAATTTAGAACACTGTTGTAACACCTATTAGCCTGTAACACCCGACTCACGTAAATAATTAGCCGCGTGTGACATAGACAAAAATCATTAAATTCAATGAGTTAGAATTAACTGAAACACCTGCAACACCTGTAACACGTATTTTCAAGCCCCGGCACCCCATTGGTGATGACACCGCCAGCGAAACCAATTCTCGCTCTGTGTTGAACAAAACAGAATCAGACCTCTCGGTCGCTCAGCCTCCGGCGCTTTGGGCGATGCCGTCCACGAAATGAAGGCGCATCAAACTGAGCACCGGAAGAGCTGGGGCCCCTAGGGATACTGGGTGATTACGGGGTAGGAAACCCGCGCATCTTGAGTAGCCGACGTTTTCACAGCTTAGTGAACTGGTGAACCCGGTGAACACACCCAATCAGGTGGTGAACCCGGATGTTCATTCCTTCAGCTACTGATCTGCTGCCGTCAACCTGTCAACTGTCAACCAACGTCAATCGATCAGCGGCTACCAAATCCACGCGGGTTTCATGCCCCGTGTGGGTGAGGCGCTCTCTGGGGCCCCCGGCAATATTTGACCGCTTTAGCGTACAGTGCAGCAATTATCTCAAGCTGACCTATCGTCCCACCGTTCTCTGCAGGAAACACCAGGAAGTATCTTGCGCTTCCATCACAGCTGCCTTTTACCCGGTATTCACCTATGGAAAGTATTCCTCAAAAACGCGCCTTTCGAACGACGGGAAGCATTGCAGCAGAGAAAGTCACCCGTGGAATGCTCAAACCTTTTTTGGAAGGTCTCGGCTTCACTGGTGTAAGCGATGTGCGCAAAGGCCATTCTCAACTTCTTTCCGCCACCTCACCTGAGGGAAAGTCATTCATTGCCCGTGTGCGCCTGTGTTGGCGGTGGGACGACCAACCTGAGAAATACTCGGCTGCACAATTACGAGCACGGCTGAGTGGTGGCGATTGGCACAAAACAATCGCCGAAATCGTCGACCGCGAAGGGCCTCTGGGTGTGACTCACTCACTTTTGATCCAACGTCATGAGTCGTCTATCAGGTTCGCTGCGCTGATCCCTGTAGAAGCTATAACTGGAATTATCAATGGACAGAGGGATGTAAGCGCCAAACTAATCGCTGAAGGAAAGCTTGGACGCCTCAAAAAGAACCATGCGGTAAATGGGGATAGTCCAACCATGTGGCTGATGGACGATCGTTACGACGAGGCGTACCAGGTTGCGGACGTATTATGGAAGTGGCCTGGCGTGGAGGACCTAGCTCGGCGGCAGGGCTCCGATAGCTTCGACATCGCGATAAATGACACCTTTAACGATCTGCCGGGTATCGATCTGTCGCTCTTGGGCCGTGATGAAAGCTTACGTCTTCAAGTGACCATTTCCAGAGTGGCGCGGGATCCTAAGGTCCGAAAAGCAGTCATAGATCGCTGTGGCGCTCGCTGTGAACGGCCAGGTTGCGGAGCAAGTAGGCAGTACACTGGCTTTCTTGACGTCCATCACATACTGGGCGTTGAAGTCAGTGATCGGGTATCTAACTGCGTTGCGCTGTGTCCAAACTGCCATAGAGATGCACATTTTTCAGAGAGCAGAGACAGCTTGAACGAGTCACTACTTCTGGTCGCACAGCTTCGTCGCTAATGTCCGCATCGTACCTAAGTGGTACCCAGCGCTGATCAGCGTGTATGCCCATGTGTATGCCTAACTGAGAGGCTGTGAGCGGAACCCTTATAAAACGGGACTCTGACAGCCCAGTTCAAACGACGCCTGGGCACCATCTTCTATCCCTTGTATAACAAGGGGTTAGCTTCACTGCCAGAAACCTGTCCTAGTCCTGAAAGTCGTTTCTGCCACAACTTTGCCACACTCAAGTGTGGCGGGAATGGTCGAAATGGCAGCAATCAGGAATCGCGGCCTGGCCGTTGATAAAGACAGTGGGAAGCTCAAATTCGCCGTAAGGGCTATCCAGCCCAGCGAAAAACCTTCGAAACCAAATCCGATGCCCAAGCCTGGGCACGCATGATCGAAAGCGAAATCGACCGAGGCATTTTTGTCTCTCGCGTCGAGGCTGAACGCACCGCCTTTCATCAACTCATTGATCGCTACATCTCCGAGATCGCTCCGAAGCACAAAGGCGCATACTCGGAAATCAAACGCATGGAAGCTCTTAAGCGTCATACATTGGCGACACATATCGTTGCCACCCTCACCTCTTTCGACTTTGCCCGTTACCGCGACGAACGCCTGAAGATCCGCAAAGGCAATACGGTGAAGCGTGAGCTGGCTTTGTTTCAGTGCGTAATCGAGGTCGCTCGGCGGGAGTGGGGAATTCATCTTGCTGAAAACCCGGTCAGGATGGTCAGCCGCCCTAGCTATAACGATGAGCGCTCGCGACGGCTCGACCCAGTAGAAGAGCAATACATCCTCAGCGCTTTGGAGCTTCGGCAGCGCCGCGCTGATGGAAACTATGCAGACGCCTCGCACAACCCATGGATACGGCCCATCGTCCAACTCGCTATCGAGACAGCCATACGCCGTGGCGAGATTTTCGAGCTGCGCTGGATGCATGTGAATTTGGACCGTAGGACCGCGCACCTTCCTGCAACCAAGAACGGACTGCCCAGAACCGCCCCGCTTTAACCGAAGGCTATTCAGCTGCTCAAAGATTTACCGCGCTCGCTGTGCGGGCGAGTCTTCCCCACCACGGCTGATGCTCTCAAGAAGGCGTTTGTGAGAGGTCTGGAGCGTGCCAGGCTGAAATACTTAGGAGATTGCGGGTGGCGCAGGTAACGCCACAGGAAGACTTCCTGATCAATCTGCGCTTTCACGATCTGCGGCATGAGGCGACCTGTCGGCTTGCGACCAAGCTGCCGAATTTGATTGAGCTGGCTAGTGTAACGGGGCACAGGGAGGTGAACATGCTGAAGCAGTATTACAACATTACCGCGGAGGAGCTGGCGGCGAAGCTAGCTTGATCGAACCACACCCGGCGGCGTGGTAATTGCACAGACGGAGCATCATTTGCGCATGGCTGGATCAGTCGTGTGCGTCGGATGAGGCCAGCACACTGAGTGTCTTTGACCGGCAGAAGTCGGCCAGAAGCAACCGGTCGATCCAGTCACCTTTCAAGGGTAGCGGGATTATGCAATCTATTGTTTGAGAGTGAGCCACTCGATAGGCTATCGACCTATTTGCGTCGGGAATCTCGGACATGGATGCACATTCTGTCATCGCCAGAAATTTCGTTGGGGGCGAAGCGTTCGAAGACGCGTCGTTCATTGGACGATTGCACGAAGCAGAAATCTGGGATCACGATGAATACTGGTTACTGGAGTGGGCGTTGTACCAACTTGCAACAGAAGCGAGCTTCAGCCTAACGCTCTTTCAGTGGGTGTTTGAAATATTCAGCTATAGTTTTCTGCTGTTTGGATGCCACTTCGATCGCAAGGATGGCTTCAAGATCCGCAACCTTAAAAGAAACCAAATTTACGATTTTCGTGAAAGACTCAAGATGGTTTTCGAAGGGTTCTTCGCTGGAAAAATGCCGGCGCCGACTCGCTTTGACGAAGCCAATCCGTGGCTCTTGGAGCGTTAATGTGCTGCCTGTCCGGGGATTGATGGCGGCTAACGTCTGAGGGGCAAAATGCGGCCAAAGCGGACGTTTGCAATAGGTGAAAAGATATTTTTTTGTGATGAACCCTCGCTTCCAAGCCCATCATTCGCCCTTTGCCCGCAATATGTATAAACCGGACTTTAACGGAATCAGGTCGATAGCCACCGCTGCTCACCACGCCGTCTCCCAAGTGTACGAAACGATCCCTTCCGGCACCTGAAGATCAGCAGTGGTTAGGAGGGGCCGTCCGAAGGCCTTTTCTATGAGCTTTGGAGAGGGATAGCAGGGGGCAGGGGTGTGCCGTCCTCATAGCAAGCTAATTCTTTTCGGGCGATCTGCACCAACTTTTCAACCTGAACAAATGGCAGATCCTCAGCGAATAGCGAAATTTTCAATGTGTTATCAGCATCACATCTGAAGACCTCGGCGCATATTTGATTGGTAGCGTTGATGAGCTCCAGTCCCAATCCATCACGGATCACGTCCGAAGCAATCTGAATCCGATATTCCATGTCTTATTCCTCGTTTCTCAACGTGTCCGATCAGCTAAAGGCCGATACCGGGTTTTAATGCGTCGTCTTACATCATCGCAATGATGGTTTCTGACCGATACCTGCTCCTGTTCAATCCACGCCGTGTGTGGAATGTCCGAAAACGACCCCTTCAACACAGGACTGACTGCAACGCGTTGAGGGATCGCCGGAGAGGGGCCGCTATCGACCAATTGCAGCCATTCTCTCAGGCAGTTCTCAGGCTTCGCTTTCATCCAATACCACTGGAGTGGCTGCCGCCCCCGCCAACAGACCTCCATCAATGTTGAACTCACTGCCGGTAATGTACGTAGCCTCATCGCTGGCCAATAACAGGGCCACCGCTGCTACTTCTTCGGGCAGTCCAAATCTTCTGAGTGGAGTGTCTCGAACGAGTGCAGCCATTCGCTCTTCACGACCGGCATCAGCGCCTAACATTGGCTCCCACATAGGGGTAAGGATGGCGGCCGGGTGGATCGAGTTGCATCGAACCTTCAGCCCCTGCTCGGCGCAGTAAAGCGCCACCGTCTTGGTGTGATTGCGAACGGCGGCCTTGGACGACGCGTATGCAGCTGCGCCTGGGATACCCACCAGTCCGGAGCGAGAAGAAATATTGATAATGGAACCAGCCCCGGTATGGCGTATGGCACGTATGGCGTACTTGCACCCAAGAAACACTCCATCGAGATTGGTGCGATGCACGGCCTGCCAGTCCTCCAGACTCGCATGCTCTGGGTCGTGCTGCACGGCACCCTCCTCAAACCCGGTAATGCCAGCGTTGTTGACCACAACATCGAGACGGCCGTGCGCCTCCAGCACATGCGTTGTCACTCGCTGCCAATCTTTTTCGGATCGGACATCAAGATCCAGATAACAGGCACGGTCTCCCAACGCCTTTACGGTCGCTCTTCCGAGCACATCGTTTACATCAGTGACGTAAACAAAGCAGCCTTCCTGTACGAACCGTTGTGCAATCGCAGCACCAATCCCTTGAGCCGCCCCTGTAATGATCGCGATTGTGGATGTCAGTTTATTGTCCATAAATGAAGCTCCTCCGTCGTAACGCGTGTGCAACAGCTCACAGCAACAGTCTATGCCCTACGCATGGCTATGGCTTGTGAGCCGTGCCTTATTTGGTAGCCGGGATTCGAGCGATCCGATGGGGCCGGTTGGCGCCAGGAGCCGACTGACGCCACGGAAGCAGGCTGAACTTGTAAACGACTCAATCGATCGTAATAACCACACACGATCATTCATAGGGAAAAATAATGTCCAAGCTTGCAGAGTACCGCCAGTTGGAAAAGCACCTCGCCGAGCAGCTTCAGGCACTGGAAACGATGAAGGGCAATGAGGGACTAAAAAAGGAGATCGAGTTCGAAACCAAGCTGCGCAAGCTGCTTGAGCAGTACGGCTTCAGCCTAAAGCACATCATTAATCTGCTGGGTCCACAGACACCGGCTCGTGGCCAAAGCGCAGACAAACCTGCAGGCACACGCAAACCACGTGAGCTAAAGGTCTACAAAAATCCGAATACAGGTGAAGTGATCGAAACCAAAGGTGGAAACCACAAGGCCTTGAAGGAATGGAAGGCAGAGCACGGTGCGGATGTCGTAGAGGGATGGCTGAAGAAGTAAAGCAGCCTCACCCGAAAGAGGGCCCAGACGGGCCCTTTTGGGCGAGTATGCTTCAAGCTCGACCCTCTCAAACAGTCGGGCGCATCTCTTCTCACTGAAAACCTGAAGTCATACGCAATGGACGACTCTCGTTTCACACCCGAGCAGGTGGCAAAGCGATCTGGTATCGCTCAGGTGGATAAGGATGTGAGGCAATGGCTAGTAAGTCTTCCTGTCCCTGAGAGACTCGAATTTCTAAAGCGACTGTGGCTGCTGAATTACCGATACTCACTCATACTGCTCCAGCCCGCACAGCTACCGAGGCAGGCAAACGAGCACATGCTCAAGTACTGGCTGCGTAACGGTAGTCACAATGCGGCGCAGGAGCTTATCAGGCGGTTACAGCCGGCTCTGGGAGAGACGAAGTTCTGGCAGATTGCTTCACAAGAGGAGCTTTCACCGGCCATGCGCGACTTCATGAACTACTACAGTCGTGGACGCCTGGACTCCAAATCCAACGAAAATAGACCTTGGCCTTTTCTGACAGGCAAAAGTCGGGAAAGCTGTAGCATGCCGTCAGATTCACCAATGCGCATCATCGTAGCAACGTTGAAGGCGTTGATCGGGGATTCCTCTGACATGGGTAGCGGGTCAGCTTGCTACCCGTCATCCACATCGCCGTACAATCAGACTTTGTTTATAGCCGCTCTCCGCCAAGGTGAACGGGTAATTACTCACATCGAGCAGCTTTTGAAGCTCAGGAAGAACACTGGCTTCTTTGTAAATGACTTGGCATGAAGCGGCATCAAACAGCCCCCTAAGCTGAGCCCTGACCAAGACTGCAGTCTTTGGGGCGGACCTGACGAAGATGGAAACTATATCCAGTTGATCCGTCAGACCTCGGTACATGTCGATTGCCAAAACATTCTCAGGCTGATGTTCATTAACAAAAGCATACACATCACCTTGCCCCACCTTCAGCTGGAAAAAATATTTCTCGTGCATGTGCCTGATGTCAACGTCCAGACCCATGAGATCAATAACTGCCTGAATTTCCTTGCGAACTTCAAGATCGTCATCGCCATCACCCTGCCAAGACACCAAATCCGCCATGGATATTGCCAAGTAAAACTGGTGCGATTCGATTACTTTCATAGTGTAGCTCACGATTAAACCAAGGATTTCACGTTATCCAGTACCCGCTAGCAGCTTCAAAAACTCATGGGGAAACCTGCATAACTAAGAGAGTTCTTCTTCATACTTCTGGATGTCAGACCAGCTCAACAATTCAAGTATCTGACCCGCAAGTTCTTGTGCGCTCGACCAGCCAGGCAAGCTGAACACTGACCTTGAGAAACAACGCGTTTCCTCTGGCGCCAGATTTTGAAGGGTATGCGATAAATCCTTGAGCTTTTGAATTAAATTCACATCCACTTTATCTGCACATAACGCCAAGATACATGTGTCTGTCCCTGAATACTGGCCTATCAGCTCACAGCATGGGCAGTCAGGTATCGTTTCAACCTTCTGTTCGGGCGTTAACGCAAGAAGCCTGAGTACATTCCCAAGCTCAAAGACAGATTTGATCCGTGACGTATCGCCAGCACCGTACCACTCCCAGATCAGATCACTTATCGGCTTAATCACTTTAGCCTCTGACGATGAAAAGACACCCATCGGGCCATGCTCTCCGGCGTTGACATAGCGTATGCATACTCTACTACTCTCGCCATCCGCATGAGAAATTCATCCAACAGAGTATGAATGCCCGAAACAGCCGCTGAGACATCGAGAACCTGGCGGGTAACCATCCTGTTTTCGCAAGCGAAATAAATCACCACACAATAGGCTTGTTGTCCCAATCCCAAAAGCTCCCACTGTCAGCCGCTCCATGTGCGCCTACCACCTCAATAATGCGCTCCGCCGAGAACGCCGCTTCGAAGAGTTGTCCTTCAGGCACGTTCGCCTGAAATGGCTGAGACAGCTCCGTGTCGGTCGTGCCCGGGTGTATGGCCAGAACAGTAGAGGCTTGGTTCAGGCGCTTCAGTTCGATACTGGCTGTATGAAGCAACTGGTTGAGCGCTGCCTTGCTGGCTCTGTAGCTGTACCAGCCGCCCAGTCGGTTATCGCCAATAGAACCAACCCTCGCGGAAAGCGCCGCGAAGGTGGCCGGTTGTTTGCGCAATAAAGGGAGCAGGTGTTTAAGCAGCAGGATTGGCGCAAAGGTGTTGGTCGCGAAGCTCGCTTGCATGCTCGCGAGCGTCAGTTGTGCCAGGCCCTTTTCAGGCTTTGCGCCGTCCTGATGGAGAATGCCAAGCGCACTGATGACGAGGTGCAGATGCTCGCATCCTTCAAGCGTCTCGCTCGCAAGCGCTTCGAGGGCCTGTTCATTGCGCGCGTCGCAGTCGACCCGCTGGAGGCGTTGGCCATATTGCTCTGCAAGCTTTGCGAGCCCTGTGGAGCTGCTGGCTTCTCGCGCGACTGCCCATACCTGAGCCACGTCGTCGCGAGCGAGCAAAGCCGCGCACAGTGCCAGGCCGATACCCCGGCTGGCTCCGCATATCAGCACGTTGGCATCGCTGTTCAGTTCGGGTATCAAACTCATGAGGCACCTTGGGGAGCATGGCTGAAGTAGGTTTATGACTCCGGAGCGAGGCATGACGTTCAGGTGGACGATAGCGGCCAGCAGTAGAGGGTCAAGGGTTCTGATAGATTGTTTGAAATACTTGTCCGAGAACGGCGATCAATGAGAGTTATTCGTAGCAAAGACTTCACCGCCACTCGGCCCTGGGGGGCGGACGACATAGCTAACATGGGTGGAACCACCGTCCGCCTGCACTGGACCGACCAGCCCTATAAGTGGCATATCAACGATGGTGAGGAAGTTTTCGCCGTCCTCGACGGAACGGTGGATATGCACTATCGCGAGTCAGGCATCGAGCGCGTCGTGACATTGGTGGTTGGCGACGTGTTTTTCGCAGGGGTTGGATGTGAACATGTTGCGCATCCTCGTGGAGAAGCACGGATTCTGGTTATCGAACGTGAGGGCAGCGTTTGAGTTGACCAGGCTATCGCTCGTCATTGCCTATCCAGGCTTATGGATTTGCCTTCCCTAGACTGACGGCGCTTGTGGTGAAGCGCGCCAGCTATAGGCTTTGAGCTGCCTTCTTGGATGACTCCATGGCGAGTCAGATGTACAGATCATATCCATCTGCCGTTCAAACCGTGGAATTTATGGATTTCATAAAATCATGTTTCAAAAACGCTAAAGAGTATTAGCTTAAGTTTCCAGCCAACTCACCAAGTCATCACAACTAAAAAACATCCCACCTCATCGTGCCAGCGCTTCAAGTTATTTCCAAACCGACACAGTTGTTAACGAACGCAGTTCAAGCTTGGCAGTTCTGTTTTTTTGCTTCAGGATCTTCGCCCTTTCATCGACACACCCAAGCAACCTGAGTTTTATATAAATAAACCCATTCAAATTAATAAGGAATGACATGGCGTTTTGTCACAACTGCGCAAAGGAACTGACTGAAAAAGGGGATACCTGCCCGCACTGCAATGCATCGAGAGATATCATATGGACACCAGGCGCGGTGTCATCAAATGCTCCAGAATCGACATTCTGGTATTTTGAAGTCTTGAGAAAATATGCCGTCTTTGAAGGCAGAGCGCGCAGACAAGAATTCTGGATGTTTTTTTTGATAAACCTCCTGATATCCATAGTCCTCGGTTTTCTCGATGGTTTCTTGGGCACTGACCAGTTGATCTCCACCCTCTATTCCATCGCGGTCTTCCTTCCCGGACTTGCCGTAGGCGTTCGCAGGCTTCATGACACTGATCGCAGTGGCTGGTGGATGCTGGTACCGATAGCCCCTCTCATATTCAGTTGCCAGGAAGGACAACGCGACGGCAATCGATTCGGCCCCAGTCCCAAGTAAAAAGCGCCTGCTGAAGGTGTGATCGCTGACCACACCTTCTGCCTCGGTACTACGCCGCGACAATCCTGATCGTCCAGAAATCCGATGCCAGATTCGGGTCCATCAGGTAGCTGTACGGCATGGTGAAGTAGCCATGCATGCCCCATTTGGCGCCCCAGGAGTTGCGCATGATGAAGACCTGTTTAGCATCGTCGTAGCCCACCGCGAGCACACAATGGCCGCCGAGCAATTTCTCGTTGGGGGCTGGCATCGGGACAATGCCTGTCTTGGCGACTTCATCGCTTTCGAGGCTTTCATAGACGCCAAAGCCTATGACGAAAGGATAGCCAGCGGCCAGACATCCTTTCATCTGGTTCAGGTTCTGGACGACTTTCTGATAAGAGACTGCCTTATACCGCTTGGCGTGGGCGTAGCAGGATTTGGTGGGTTTGACGGTGAATTTGGTAATGTCGTACGGCCATTCGGCTTCATCGCAGTCGCCTTGTTCGGCAACGCTTTTGATACCGTGACGAATCATTGCACCGCTGTCCGACTCCACGGTGTGCTCGATGACACGCTCGTTGTAATAGATGAACAACCGGGAAGGCGTGAACGCGGGGACAAGCTTCTGTTTCATGCGATCAAACTGAATGGCAGCTGCAATACCATTCGCTGTGCAACTGCCTAACTGGCCCTGATCGTAGATATTGGGGCAATGAGGACGCAGATCCACATGACGTGGAAGCGAGGCCAGCTGCTCGACGGGCGCGGCGTACAGATGATCGCGATGATCCGGTACGTCACGAATCCAGCCGTACTGTTTTACGGTATACGTCATCGTTTACTTCTCCACTTGAAAACAGGCTGTTTAATTAGCCATCAGGCACAGCAAAACACTCTTATTGGAAATGGCCATCATTCAGGCAGCCATTGGCTTGCTATTCAGCTTATTAATCAGACATCAGTTTTTTGTGGGGAGGGATGAAGATTTATTTAGACGAGTTTATTCATGGGCATCAAGGTGCAATATCAAAACGACACATTACAACTGCAATAAGATGGGTAACTATTTGATGTGTAAGTGCCGACTGCAAAAATCAAGAAACTTTAAATTCTCCAGCACATTTCCCAACCTCGTGATATCTGAGCCTGATTCAGCACAAGGGTTAAAACGATCAAGGGCTGCTGCGCAGCCCATCGCTGCCGTCGTAACCTCCGAGAGCTCCCACGCCCTTCGGGCAGAAGCAGACTCAGGGCTTATCAGGCAGAAGCGAGCTCACGCTGCCATCGAGATCGTGCCTCAAAACAATCACTGATATGTATCCACATCCTCAGCCGGATAAAACTCGCCCTCTCTCCCTTCCAGCCGCTCACGCACGATCACCTCGACGCTGGCCACTGCTGCCTGATCGTCAGGATTGACCAGTTGCAGGCACAGGCGTCGGGCGTTCTGATCGTGGGTGCCTTCGCTAAGCATGTCGTGGGTGACGATCTGTTCGCCACGCCACAGGCACAGTTGGGTGTGCGTCCCACCGAGCCAGATCTCGTTGATTGACGAGAGGTCGGTGGTCGCCAGTTGGTCCACGGTGATGGTCTTGTCCATTGAGCTGTACCTTTTCAAGTGAGTCGATACAGGTCTGACGTACAAGCGCAGCGGGTCGTTCCCCGTGTCAACGGTTCGACTACACCAACGGCGGTAAACCCCGCCTCTGATGAATGCTCCTGCCCGGATCGATCCCGGCTGCCCGGATTTCAGCCACGAACCGTCAAGGTCGCGAGGCAATCTCGTCCAGATGATCGAGCAGATCCAGAGCATCTTCATACACCCTCAACGCTCCTGCCCGTTCCAGCTCGCCAATGTCGTAGCCGCCGGAGAGTACCCCGATGCCTGTGGCCTTGCAGCGTCGGGCGGCGAGCATGTCCCAGATGGCGTCGCCGATCACCAGACATTCGTCGATGGGCACGTTCATGTGTTTTGCGGCAGCCAGAAACAGGTCGGGATCGGGCTTGCCGTAGTGGACGTCGTCACGTGTGATGATGTCGATCTTGTCCGCCTCGAGCCCCAATGCCTTGAGGTTGATGGTGGCGGTATCGACGCCGCCGCTGGTGGCGATGCACCATTTCAGGTTCTCTTGGCTGAGGGTCTCAAGCAGTTCGATTGCGCCGGGCAGCGCGATGATCTGCCCCTGCAACCGCTCGTAGGCGCGGGCATGTTTTTCGCTGAGGCGTTCGGCCTGTTCTTCGCTGATGTCCAGACCGGTTTCGCGAGACAGGGATTTCAACATGAGGCCACCGCTCATGCCGATTTTCCGGTGAATGCGCCACATGGCGAGGGGGATGTCTTCCGAGTCGAGGGCTTCTTTCCAGGCCGCAACGTTTTGATAAACGCTGTCTGTCAGCGTCCCGTCCAGGTCGAAGATGAATGAGGTCTGCGGGCGCATTGGAATTCCCTTTGGGTAAAAATGCTCATGAGTAGAGCATCAGGGGCATGCGGTGCGAGACCGACCCTTGATGCCTTGACGACGAAAACGCTGACCCGTCGAGTCAGGTTCGAGAGGGGTGTGAGGTGCGAACGACAGGTGCGTCACGCACGGCCATCAGGGCCGCGACGCTGCAGCTGCCCGGCACCGACTCTTGATGTGACGGAACACGATGGAGTTGGTTCGGTTGATATCAGTGGCCATGCCCCGAACGGACATTGTCTGCGCGCTTACCCACCAAACGACGCATACCGAAGGGGAAGGCCTGTGGTGAATTTGATCTGCTCCATGGCGAAGCTGGAACTGACGTCGGTAATGCCGGGGATGCTGATCAGCTGTTTGTACACCGCGTCGTAGCCCGCGATGTCGGCAACGACGATGCGCAGCAGGTAGTCGGTGTCGCCGGCCATGCGGTAGCACTCGACCACTTCTGGCAAATCGCCGACGGCGCTGTGAAACTGTTCGAGCCAAGCGGCGTTGTGCTGGTTGGTGCGGATCGCGGCGAAGACGCTGACGGAGACGTTCAGGCGCTGCGGGTTCAGCAGGGCGACGCGGCGGTCGATGATGCCGGTTTCTTCCAGCTTCTGAATGCGTCGCCAGCAGGCAGTGCTGCCCAGGCCGATGCGCTCGGCGATGTCTGCAACCGAGCGTGTGCAGTCGGTTTGCAGGCTGTCCAGGATGGCTCGGTCGAACTTGTCCATGTGGGTTCCTGTGTTTGTGGTTCGGGCTCTGTCTCGGACGCGGAGCGTCCTGGGCGGCGTTACCACGCAGAGCGCTCATCGTTATACACAAGTCCGTCTCGACACTGATCGTGCCCATCGCTCCGCGTGGGCATGCCTCCCAAATGGCACAGACTGAGGATTCAGTTAGCCGAGCGCATGACGTGGATAACGCTGGAGCTTGGGCACGCATCTGCGCCACATTCCAGAGCGGACGCGGAGCGTCCTGGGAGGCATTCCCACGCAGAGCGTAGGAACGATCATCATCGTATTCCTCCAGGAGGACTTGTGTATAACGCCAAGCGCAGAGCGTGGGAACGATCATTTCCCAACTCTGATCGTGCCCATGCTCCGCGTGGGTATGCATCCCGTGACGCTCCGCGTCACATGCGCGCCGCCGTACGACCTGTATTTGAGCAACTATTGGCATAAAACTAACCCCCACCAATCAAGCTGTAAAATTTTTATCACCCAAAAGCACTTTGAGCAGAATTATTTTTCACCCACAGCCAGTCAATCCGCACAAATATCAAAAATTTTTCGCGTCGGCGTCGGTAATCTTTTAACCATCAACCTTGACCCGATAAACAAGCGAATTGCCCATGACCAACAACGCCCTCTACCTGGATTACGCCGCTACCACGCCTGTCGACGAGCAGGTCATTGAAGCCATGGTTGCCTGTATGGGGCGCGAAGGGCATTTCGGTAATCCGGCGTCCAGCGGGCATGGTTACGGGCAGGTGGCGCGGCAGGCGGTGGAGCAGGCGCGACGTCAGGTGGCCGACGCAGTGGGTGCGCCTGCCGATACGGTGATCTGGACCTCTGGCGCGACCGAGTCCAATAACCTGGCAATCAAGGGCATCGCCCATGACAGCACTGCACAACGTCGCCACATCATCACCAGCGCGCTGGAACACAAGGCCGTCATCGACACGGTGAAAACGCTGGAACGCCAGGGCTTTCCCGTAACCTGGCTGCAGCCGGACGCCAATGGGCTGATCCAGCCGCAGGCCGTGCAGGCGGCATTGCGTGAAGACACGTTGCTGGTGTCGTTGATGCTGGTGAATAACGAGCTGGGCACGCTCACCGATATCGCCAGCATCGGCACGCTGGTGCGCGAACATGGCGCGCTGTTTCACGTCGATGCGGCGCAGGCGGTCGGCAAAGTGAAGGTGGATCTGGCGAGTCTGGCGGTCGATCTGATGTCGTTCTCGGCTCATAAGGCGTATGGCCCGAAAGGTATTGGTGCGCTGTATGTAGGCCCGCGTGCTCATGCGTTGCTGCAGGCGCAGATTCATGGCGGTGGTCATGAAGGCGGTTTCCGTTCCGGCACGCTGGCGACGCATCAGATCGTCGGCATGGGCGAAGCCTTTGCGCTGGCGGTCAACAAGGCTGATGCGGAAAATCGTCGTATCGCGGAGCTGAGCAGTCATTTGCGCGAAGGACTGTTGGCACTGCCGGACGTGCAACTTAACGGCTGTCCTGAGCAACGCATTCCGCACACCCTGAACCTGTGCATCACGCGCAGCAGCTTCACCAGTGCGCAGCTGTCTCACGCGCTGGCACTCTCTTCGACCTCGGCCTGCAACTCGGCGAGCAATGCACCGTCGCACGTGCTGCTGGCGATGGGGCTCGATACCAATAAGGCACTGGCCAGCGTACGCGTCAGCCTCGGTCGCTACACCACGCAAACCGATGTCGAACGCGCTATCGAGGTATTCAGCAAGGCGCTCACCGCGCCGGCTGCGTTCTGGTAACGCCCGCTTTCACAGCGCACGGCTCAAGGTCTCGACAGGGGATGCTTGAGCAGTGCCGCCTTCATCAGCCCGGTGACACACCACCGCCCTCATCCGCCACGATATCCGGGTCATCCGAATACACCTCAGGCTCGTCGTCCTCATAAGCCTCATCGTGCTGGGTGCGCTCCAAAACCTCGTCACCCTTCTCGGAGCCTGCGCCCGGCTTGTTGGCGTTCATATTAAGCACCGGATCGGCCTCACGGTCGTACTGGCCCAGCTGCGGGCTGGCAGGATCTTCTCTGGGTACTTCGTTTGTCAGGATGAAATCGGTTGTCATGTCGGCCACCTCTTTTGTCTTGCCAAAGAAAGTGGACGTGCCTGAACGCCGAGGGTTCGATTCAGGCGACGAGCGCGTCTATGCGGCGCGTTTGCTGCCGTCTGTAATCTTCATGATACAAAAAGACACAATTGGCACAGATCTTCCAAGTGGAACGGCCGTGCCATGAACCATTGGCACGCGCTGCACACAGGAGGTGCCCACACGCACCAAAGTGCAGTTTTCGGACGCAGAGTCGTCCATTAACAGTGCAATGCCAGACCACAAGTCGTGCGCCTTGCCAGGAAAGGAGTCTACCCATGCCACATCCAGCTCATGCCAGACCACCGCAATGCCCTTCACGGGCTCAGATGGCTGCGCCCGCAACGGGCCTGCCCGCTGTAACGGCTTCATGTTCGACCTTACCGACATACCCTTCCGACTGATTCAAAACACAAGGCGCAAGCCTTGAATCAATAACCGAACACCCTTGTTTTGCCTTATCGGCAAGCGCTTGCGTACTGCTGTGTGCCCGTTACTAACTAACAACGGAAAACTTCGCACCAACACATTTATCGTTCGACAATTTATTTTGATTAGCATCACCTAGCCTTCACTCAATCCATGGCTGAGCTTTATATTTAACTCGACCTGCAATCTTTTACAGCCGGAGCCGTTTGCCGTGAATAGATGACCAACTAACGCACCAACTTGACTCGAACCTTACAGTATTGGTGCACGTGATTTTATGACCGAGCGGTCATGTATTTTTCAATTCGTCTGACTCCTCAGAGGGGTGAACTTCGGCCTCTGAATGGGTATTGGCACTATTCATTTGAAGGTGATCCCTGCCGAAACAGCGCTTAATCGCAAGAAAGGTACAGGAATGCGACATCCGCTCTGGAACGCTGCATACAGGCACACCACCAACCATTTCTGGCACAGCGGTTGCAAAGCAGGATTGTTATCAAGCAACACGTTTGCTCGTAGTGGACATAACTAATAAGCAAGGATTCGCAATGCTATCGCCCTGATTGAATATCGCGCTTTGCCCTCTTGAGTCTGTGCCTCTTCAGGCTCGACGGCGTCGTGCGCTTCAACGAATGTGCAGGTCTCCATCATTCGAACATTCGCCAATGTTTGAACGGACTTTTATTGCCCTTCAACTACCCGAGGGAGCGTTAATGAATGATGCGGTAATAATGA
The DNA here is from genome assembly GCF_900184295.1 of Pseudomonas viridiflava. NCBI lineage: Bacteria > Pseudomonadati > Pseudomonadota > Gammaproteobacteria > Pseudomonadales > Pseudomonadaceae > Pseudomonas > Pseudomonas viridiflava. The sequence continues at coordinate 309,017 of NZ_LT855380.1, read as the reverse complement.
AAGCGGTCCCTGTACCGCCGCCGGAAGAAAGTCCGACGGTGTGGCAGAGCATTCCCTTCAAGGCCAATACTTCGCGACCTGGCGGCCTGAAAAAATCGCACGTCTTCGTGTTGATCGCAGCCTCGGTACTTATTCACGGTGCCGTGTGGTGGTACATGCAAACTGCCAAACCGGAAGTGCCGGAAGTTCCGCCACAAGTTCCGGAAATGACCATTGAGCTGACCAGCCCGACGCCTCCAACCCCGGAGCCACCGCCGCCGCCTGAACCACCACCTCCGCCGCCTCCCCCGCCACCGCCGCCCGAGCCGGAACAACCGGTCGAGGACCCGGATGCGGTCGAGCCGCCGCCCAAGCCCATCGAAAAGCCGAAGGTCGAGAAGCCCAAGCCGGTCAAGAAACCTGAGCCTGTGAAAAAGCCGACGCCGCCTGCACCGCCAAAACCGGTCGCAGCCCCCGCGCCAGCAGCACCGCCGACGCCAACGCCTGCGCCACCCGCTCCGGCAGCGCCAGCAGCACCTGTGAAGGAAAGCGCAGCGGTCTCCGGGCTCGCCAGCCTGGGCAACCCGCCGCCCGAATATCCGGGCCTGGCCTTGCGACGCAGTTGGGAAGGCCGCGTGGTGCTGCGCATCAAGGTGCTGCCCAACGGCCGGGCCGGCACGGTCGAGGTGACCAAATCCAGCGGCAAACCGGTTCTAGACGAAGCGGCGGTAGAAGCGGTGCGCAACTGGAAGTTCATTCCGGCCAAGCGTGGCGACACACCGATTGAAGGCTTCGCGACACAGACCATCGATTTCAAGCTGCCGGAATGATCCGGCGTATGACCACTGACAATTCTATTAAAGCTGGTGAGGTGTAAACCATGAACGCATCGCTCTCTTCCATGATCGTACCCGCCGTGCTCTGGGCGCTGATTCTGTTTTCCGTGCTGAGCTGGGCCTTGTTGCTGATCAAGTCCGCGCAATACGTGAAGCTGAAATCCCAGAACAAACACTTCACCAAAGCCTTCTGGGGCGCGCCGGACCTGCTCACCGCCGCCGAACATGCGTCGCAATACCCAGGCTCCCTGGCGCGCATCGCCAACAGTGGTTTCGAAGCCATGGCGGTGGACGAATCACCGCGTACCACGCAGCAACTGGCACACACCATCAACCGCTCGGACCGCCTGGAGCGCAACCTGCGCCAGCAGATCCAGAAGGAACGTCGCTCGCTGGAAAGCGGCCAGGCGATTCTCGCCAGTATCGGCAGCACCGCGCCCTTCATCGGTCTGTTCGGAACGGTCTGGGGCATCATGGAAGCGCTGCAAAGCATCGGCCTGACCGGCTCGGCCAGCCTTGAAGCGGTTGCCGGTCCCATCGGTCATGCACTGGTCGCCACCGGCGTCGGCATCGCGGTCGCTGTGCCTGCGGTCCTGATCTACAACTTCTTCCTGCGCCGCCTCAAGCTGGCTGTCGCCGACATGGACGACTTCGCCCATGACTTCGACGCCCTCGCCCAGCGCAGTGCCTTCGCCGTATCCCGTCAACCCATCGCCAGCAAGCAAGGCCACGCCGTGCGGGAGGCAAGCTAATGTCTTTTTCCACTCAAGACAGCGATGAAGTGCTCAGCGAAATGAACGTCACGCCGCTGGTGGATGTGATGCTCGTGCTGCTGGTGGTGTTCATCGTCACCACGCCGCTGATGACCAACGCGATCAAGGTCAACCTGCCCAAGACCGATTCGGTCGCCCCGGCCGAGAAGAAGGATCCGGTAGTGGTCAGCGTCGACCAGAGCGGCAAGTTCTTCCTCGCCAAATCGGAAATCGCTCCCGAGCTGCTGGAGAAAAGCCTGCAGGACGAGAAGGCCAAGGATCCGGACATCCGTGTCCAGCTGCAGGCCGATACCGACGTGAACTATGGCCAGGTGGCCAAGGCCATGGCGTCCATCGAGCGCTCGGGCATCACGAAGATTTCCGTCATGACGGCCAAATGAACTGAGGGTTTCGCCCCGCGAAACCCGCTGAACCGACTCCCGCCAACACCATCGTCCGTGGGCTGAAAAGCCCCTGGAGGGGAGCGGCTTGCTGGAAACCAACGCAGTGGAACTCCCGCACGGCACAACCGCGCAGGAATAGAGGGCTCACAAGGCCATTTCAATAATGTCTGGACCAAGTCGGAAATAACCATGCTGATGAATCTTCCCGGATACACCCTCAAGCCACTGGCCCTCGCGGTCCGCCGTCACCCTCGCGCCCTGCTGTGCGCCCTGGCCATGGGCATGAGCGGTGCCCATGCGGCCGAGGCCGTTGAAGCGGACACCGCCAGCGAATCCGTCTCCGCTGCCGCCGTCGTGCCCGCCACGACCCAGCTGCAACGCGTTGAAGTGACCGGTTCGGCGATACGCCGGGTCGACGCCGAAACCGCCGTGCCGATCACCATCCTGCGCGCCGACGACCTGAAGAAGCAGGGCGTGACCACCACTCAGGAAATGGTCCAGCGCATTACCGGCAGTCAGTCGATCAACAACAGCGCGGGCTCTGTCGGTACAGGTTCAGGGGGAGCTTCCTTCGCCGACATGCGCGGCATTGGCCCCAACAAGACACTGGTGCTGCTCAACGGACGCCGCCTGGCCAACAACGCCATCTCGGGTGTCGGTTCGCCGAACGGCAGCGCCATCGACCTGAACATGATCCCGTTCGCCGCCATCGACCGGGTTGAAGTCCTGCGTGACGGTGCATCGGCCTTGTACGGCACCGACGCCATTGGCGGTGTGATCAACTTCATCACCAAGAAGACCCTGACCGACGGTTCTCTGACCCTGGGCGGCGAGACACCGACCCACAGTGGCGGCGGCGCAACCAAGGACATGAGCGCCAGCTGGGGCTTTGGTGATCTGGAAGAAGACCGCTTCAATGTGATGGGCGTCTTCAACTACAACAAGCAGCAGAATCTGGACGCCAACGACCGTTCATTCACTCAGGATTACCAGCCAGGGCGCGGCCTCAACCAGACCTCCGGCACCGCGTACCCTGGCAACTATTTTCAGGGCGACAACTCTTCCAACCCGCTGGGCGCCAATTGCTCCGGGCCTAGCCTGATCGCCCGCAACGGCATCTGCCGGTTCAGCACCCGCGAGTACATCGACCTGATCCCGCAGACCGAAAAGACCTCGTTCTTCGGCAAGGCCACCGGCAAGCTGGCCGACGACCACAACGTCAGCCTTGAATACTTCTGGGCACGCAACAACAACCACACCGACATTGGGCCGGCCCCACTCACCGGCCTGTCGCTGGATTCGTCGTCGCCGTTCTATCCCGGCAATGGCATCACCCCGGCACCGACCAACTTTACGCTCGACCCCACACAACCGGTCGACACCGCATGGCGCGAAACCGCCGCCGGACCTCGCGGTTCAAGTGACCAGAACACCAGCCAGCGCTTTCTGCTGAATTTCGACGGTCTGGTCGGTGGCTGGGATTACAACGTCGGCGCTTCGTACAACCAGAACAAGGTGCTGTCCAGTCTCACCGACGGCTACGTCAGTGACGCGCAGATGATCAATGGCCTGGCCAACGGCGTGATCAACCCGTTCGGGCCGCAGACCGCAGCGGGTCAGGCGCTGATCGATGCCAACCAATATCACGGGCAATACTCCAGCGCTGTGGGCCGCGTGGCTGGCATTGACGGGCGCATCAGCCGGGAAATCGGTGACTGGTTCGGCGCAGGCCCGGCCGGTCTGGCACTGGGCGGCGAGTACCGCAAAGAGAAGATGCATCAACAGTACGAAGCGTTCGTCAACGACGTCAGCAGCCTGGGTGCGGATGCCGCGGGCAGCGTATCGGGTGAGCGCAGCGTGAAAGCCGAATACGCCGAGTTGAACGTGCCGGTGCTGGACAGCCTGGAACTGACCGCCGCTGTGCGTCATGACAAATACAGTGACTTCGGCAGCACCACCAACCCCAAGTACTCGTTCCGCTATCAGCCGATCAAGCAACTGGTGGTCCGTGGTGCCTACAGCGAGGGCTTCCGCGCGCCATCGCTCTATGAGCTGTACGCACCGCGCAGCACGACGTTCACTCAGGGTTTTTACAACGACCCTGTGTTGTGTGCCGGCGGCACCGTGCAGCCCGGCGGCAATGCCGGTCGTGACTGTGCGCAGCAGTTCCTCAACAACAGCGGCGGCAACACCGAACTGGCGCCGGAAAAAGCCCGTAACATGACGCTGGGCTTCGTGTATCAGCCGGTCAACAATCTGTCGATGGGTCTGGACTTCTGGTGGATTCACATCTCCAACCAGATTCAGTCCTTCCCTGAATCGACCGTGTTCGACGACCCCAACACGTACGCCGATCGCTTCGTTCGCGCCGCTGACGGTTCCATCGCCAACATCGTGACCGGTAACGCCAACCTGGGCATCGTCAAGACCAGCGGTGTGGACGTCAGCCTCGACTATCGCTTCCCGAATACGCCGTATGGTCAGTTCGGCCTGGGCATGACCGGCACTTACGTGACCCGTTATGACTTCCAGAACATCATCGACGGTCCGTACACCGACAAAGTCGGCGACTTTCAGGGCGACGGCGTAATTGCGCGCTGGAAACACGTTCTGAGCGGTACCTGGTCGCTGGGCAATACCCGCGCGTCCATCACCAACCGCTTCACCTCGGGCTACAACGACTCCGACCGCACCACCAACGCACGGGTCGCCTCGTATGCGCTGTGGGACCTGTCGGTCGGTCATACCTTCGACAAGGTGCTGGATGTCGATGCGGGCCTGCGCAACATGTTTGACCGCAATCCGCCGTTCTCCAATCAGTCCTACAACTTCCAGTCCGGCTATGACCCACGCTACGCCGACCCGTTGGGCCGCACGCTGTTCGCACGCATGACGTATCACTTCTGAGGGTGAAGGCGCGACCCATACCCGCTCCGTGGGTCGCGTCCTGTTTGCGAGCTCGCCCCCTCCGGCCACAGGTTTCATCCACCTTCCCCGGCCGGAGGCCTTTTTCGCCGCATGGCGTCATTCGTGCGTACGAGGATAGCCCCATCATGTCGCGTCAAATCCGTCTTCTGCGACGCCTGCTGCTGGGTGTTGCGGTGTTGTGCACCTGTTGGCAGGTCGCGCTGGCTACGCCGACACATGCCTTGACTGTCTACGGCGAGGCACCGAAATACCCGGCCGGCTTCAAGCACTTCGATTACGTCAACCCGGACGCCCCCAAGGGTGGAACGCTGACCCGGTCAGCCGAAGAAATCGGTCAGTTCAACTACCTCAACCCGTATGTCGATCAAGGCATCGGTGTCGTACAGCTCGACACGTGGGTCTACTCGCCGCTGGCCTATCGCTCGCTCGACGAGCCTTACACCGTCTACGGGCTGATCGCTGAAAAGATGGAAGTGGACCCGAACGGTCTGTGGGTGCGGTTTTACCTCAACCCCAAGGCGCGCTTCGACGACGGCCAGCCGGTCACAGCCGAGGACGTGCGCTACACCTACGAGCTGATGACCACCAAGGCCAGCTTCAGCTATCGCCCGATGTTCGCCGACGTGAAGGACGTGACCATCGAAGGGCCGCTGCAGATACGTTTCGACTTCAAGAACAACCTCAACCGCATGCTGGCCCTCGACATCGCCAGCCTGCACATTTTGCCGAAGCACTGGTGGAAAGACCGGGACTTCGCCAACGGCGGCGGTTTTGAGCCACCGCTGGGCAACGGGCCTTACCGGGTCGCCAAGGTCGATGCCGGGCGCAGCGTAGTCTTCGAGCGGGTCAAGGACTGGTGGGGCAAGGACTTGCCGGTCAGCCGTGGCCTGTACAACTTCGACACCCTGACTGTGAATTTCTACGGCGACACGGAAATCGCCCGCCAGCTGCTGCAGGCCGGGGCATTCGATTACAACCGGGAGTACTCCTCGGCGGGCTTTACCGTCGGCTACAGCGGCCCGGCCATCGACGACGGGCGCTTGCAGAAAAACATCCTGGCCACTCAGCGCCCCGTCGCCGCGCAGGGTTTTGTGTTCAATCTGGACAACCCGATCTTCCAGGATCGTCGCGTGCGGCAGGCGCTGTCGATGCTGTGGGACTTCGACTGGATCAACCGCCGGGTGATGCGCAATTTCTATGTGCGCCAGCAGAGCTACTTTCCGAAAAGCGAAATGTCCGCGACCCAGTTGCCGGACGAAGCCGAGCTTAAGATTCTCGAACCCTTGCGCGGCCAGGTGCCGGACGAGGTGTTCACTCAGGTCTACCAGCCTCCGAAGACCGACGGCAACGGCTACATCCGCGACAAACAGGTACAGGCCCTCAAGCTGCTGGCTGAAGCCGGCTGGCATCCGAAAGACAACAAGCTGGTCAACGCCGCAGGCGAGCCGATGGTGTTCAGCTTTCTCGACGGCCAGGGCGGATTCGATCGCCTGATCCTGCCGTTCAAACGCACGCTGGCGCAGATCGGTATCACGCTGGATTTCCTGCGCATCGACTCCGCTCAGTACATCAACCGACTCAACGCCCGGGACTACGACATGATCGTGGTCACCTTCCCCAAGAGCGGCAATCCGCTGATCTCGCCGGGCCGCGACCTGTACAACCTGTACGGCTCGCAGAGCGCCACCGAAGTCGGCAGCTCCAACGCCATGGTGCTGCGCAACCCGGCCGTGGACACCCTGATCGACGGGCTGGTGGCCGCCAACAGCCGCAACGACATGGTGCACTACGCCCGTGCGCTGGATCGGGTGTTGCAGTGGGGCTACTACATGATCCCCAACTATTTCTCCAAAGGCACGCCGCTGGTGTACGCCAACCGTTTCGGCAGGCCCGACACCGCGCCCATCTACGACGTCGGCCTGGAAACCTGGTGGCAGATCAGCCCGACCGCGCTGACCAACGCCCAGGCTGCTGCGCTCGGCAGCAAGACCACCGCTGCGAAGGAGCATTGAGATGCTGGCTTACGTAATCCGACGCCTGCTGCTGATCATTCCTACGCTGCTGGCCATTCTGATTGTGAATTTTCTGATCGTGCAGGCTGCCCCCGGCGGGCCGGTGGAACAGGCCATCGCACGGATTCAGGGTTTCAGCCCCAACGGCGTCGGTGGAGGCGGCGGCGAAGTGGCCTCCAGCGGTACTGCCAGCCGCAGCACGCGCGGTCTGGACCCGGCGCTGATCGAGTCGATCAAGGAGCATTACGGTTTCGACAAACCGATGCATGAACGCCTGTGGCTGATGCTCAAGAACTACGCGCAACTGGACTTCGGCAACAGCTTCTTTCGCGGCGCGCCGGTGACTGAGTTGATCGCGCAGAAACTGCCGGTGTCGCTGTCGCTCGGGTTATGGGCGACGTTGATCACCTACCTGATCTCCATTCCGCTGGGCATTCGCAAGGCAGTACGGCACGGCAGCGCATTCGATGTGTGGAGCAGCACGCTGGTGATCATCGGCTACGCCACGCCTGCATTCCTGTTCGCGATTCTGCTGATCGTGGTGTTTGCCGGTGGCAGCTACCTGAGCTGGTTTCCGGCGCAGGGGCTGTTCTCGGAAAACTTCGACAGTCTCGGCACCTGGGGCAAGGTGAAGGACTACCTGTGGCACCTGGTGCTGCCCGTCACATCGCTGGTGATCGGCGGCTTCGCGACACTGACCATCCTGACCAAGAACAGCTTTCTCAACGAGATCAGCCGCCAGTACGTGGTCACGGCGCGGGCCAAGGGTCTGACGGAACACCGCGTGCTGTACGGCCACGTGTTCCGCAACGCCATGCTGCTGGTGATTGCCGGTATTCCGCAGGCGCTGATCGAGGTGTTCTTCGCCGGTTCGCTGCTGATCGAAACCATCTTCGGCCTCGACGGGCTGGGGCGCATGAGCTACGAGGCGGCGGTGTCGCGGGATTACCCCGTGGTGTTCGGCACGCTGTTTCTGTTCACCCTGTTCGGCCTGCTGATCAAACTGGTGGGCGACCTGTGCTACATGCTGGTCGATCCGCGCATCGATTTTTCCGCGAGGAGCGCCTGATGTTCGAGTTCTCTCCCCAGAGCCAGCGGCGCATGGCGCTGTTCAAGGCCAACCGGCGCGGCTGGTGGTCGTTGTGGATCTTCGTCGGTCTGATGCTGGTGTGCCTGTGCGGCGAGCTGATCGCCAATGACAAGCCGTTGCTGCTCAGCTATGACGGCGAGCTGTATTACCCGGCGTTTCACACCTATATGGAAACCGATTTCGGCGGCGAGCTGCCCTTCGAACCGGATTATTCCAGCGACTATGTGCGCCAGCTGATCGCGGCTAAGAACGGCTGGATGATGTTCGCGCCGATCCCGTTCAGCTACGACACCATCAACTACGACCTGGAAGCGCCCTCGCCCAGCCCGCCCGATGGCCATAACTGGCTGGGCACCGACGAACAGGCGCGCGATGTGCTGGCGCGGGTGCTGTTCGGGGCGCGGATTTCGATTCTGTTCGCCTTGCTGCTGACAGCGATCAGCACGGTGATCGGGGTCTGTGCCGGTGCGATTCAGGGGTATTACGGCGGCATGACCGACCTGATCGGCCAGCGCATTCAGGAAATCTGGTCGGGCCTGCCGGTGCTGTACCTGCTGATCATTCTGTCGGGCTTCGTGTCACCGAATTTCTGGTGGCTGCTGGGGATCATGGCGCTGTTTTCATGGCTGTCGCTGGTGGACGTGGTGCGCGCCGAGTTTCTGCGCGGTCGCAATCTGGAATACGTCAAAGCGGCCCGCGCATTGGGTCTGACCGATGCCGCGCTGATGTGGCGGCACATCCTGCCCAACGCCATGACCAGCACGCTCACCTACCTGCCGTTCATCGTGACGGGTTCAATCGCCACCCTCACCGCGCTGGATTTTCTCGGCTTCGGCATGCCCGCAGGCAGCGCTTCGCTGGGCGAGCTGATCGGCGAGGCCAAGCGCAATCTGCAGGCGCCGTGGCTGGGCCTGACTGCCTTCGTCGCGCTGGCGCTGATTCTGTCCCTGTTGGTGTTCATCGGCGAAGCCTGCCGTGACGCGTTCGATCCCCGGAGCTGACATGCACGAAAACCTGATTGAAATACGCGATCTGCGCGTTGCCTTCAACGGCCACGAAGTGGTGCATGGCGTCAGCCTCGATATCCGGCGTGGCGAATGCCTGGCGCTGGTGGGCGAATCCGGCTCGGGCAAGTCGGTGACCGCGCATTCGATCCTGCGTCTGTTGCCGGGCAAGACGGTCAGCACTCAGGGCTCGATTCGCTATGACGGGCTGGATCTGGTCAGCGCCAGCGACAAACAGCTGCGCAGCCTGCGCGGCAACCGGGTGGCGATGATCTTCCAGGAGCCCATGAGCTCGTTGAACCCGCTGCACACGGTCGAGAAACAGATCGGCGAAATCCTCGTCACCCACAAGGGCCTGAAGGGCAAAGCCGCCCTGAGTCGTACCCTTGAGCTGCTGGAGCTGGTGGGTATCCGGGATCCGCTGTCGCGCCTCAACGCCTATCCGCATCAACTGTCCGGCGGGCAACGCCAGCGCATCATGATCGCCATGGCGCTGGCCAACGAGCCTGACCTGTTGATCGCCGACGAGCCGACCACGGCGCTGGACGTGACGGTGCAGGTGAAAATCCTCGAACTGCTCAAGTCCCTGCAACAGCGGTTGAACATGTCGCTGTTGCTGATCAGCCATGACCTCAATCTGGTGCGTCGCATCGCACAGCGGGTCTGCGTGATGCGCGAGGGCGAGATCGTCGAACAGGCTGACTGCGAGACGCTGTTCAATAGCCCGCAGCATCCGTACAGCCAGTTGCTGATCAACGCCGAGCCCGATGGCGAGCCGGTGCCCTCGACGCACACCAACACGCTGCTGTCGGTGCTGGACCTGAAGGTCTGGTTTCCGTTGGCGAAGTCCTGGTTCAAGCGCGAGCAGCAGTTTGTGAAGGCGGTGGATGGCGTGAGTTTCGAACTGCTCAAGGGCAAGACGCTGGGCATCGTTGGCGAATCGGGTTCGGGCAAGTCCACGCTGGGTCAGGCCATCCTGCGGCTGGTCGACTCCGAAGGCAGTATCCGTTTTGGCACCAAGGAACTGAGCCTGCACAGCCAGCACCTGATGCGTCCGCTGCGTCGCCAGTTGCAGGTGGTGTTTCAGGACCCGTTCGGCAGCCTTAGCCCGCGCATGACGGTGGCGCAGATTATCGCTGAGGGATTGGTCACGCATGGTATTGGCACAGCCAAAGAACGTGAGGAAACCGTGATCCGAGTGCTGGGCGAAGTCGGGCTGGACCCGGCCAGTCGGCATCGTTACCCACATGAATTTTCCGGAGGGCAACGCCAGCGCATTTCCATCGCCCGGGCGCTGGTACTGGAACCTGATCTGATCCTGCTGGACGAACCGACCTCGGCGCTGGACCGCACCGTGCAGAAACAGATCGTCGCACTGCTGCGAGACCTGCAGATTCGTCACGGGCTGACCTATCTGTTCATCAGCCACGACCTGGCAGTGGTACACGCGCTGGCGCACGACCTGATCGTGATCAAGGACGGCAAAGTGGTCGAGCAAGGCCCGTCGCGGGAGATTTTCGCCGCGCCACAGCAGCCCTACACACAGGAACTGCTGCGCTCGTCGGGGCTGGTGTTTGGTTGAACTGCACCGCAACCGTGGGAGGCGGCTTGCCGGCGATGGCGTCAGGTCAGAAGAAACGCTGAAGTCTGCATCTGCCCGCCTCGACCCGTGACGCTCTGCGTCACATTCAAGAGCGGACGCGGAGCGTCCTGAGAGGCATTCCCACGCGGAGCGTAGGAACGATCATCATGGGCTGCCGGTCCCCTGCAGATCGCCAGCACGCCGCCCATCACTTCACATTGATGGTGATCTTCTTCGACTCGACGCTCGGGTTCAGCGGGATGTGGCTCTTGTCACCCACCAGCAGTTGCAGGGTGTGCTGGCCCGGCGGCAGGTTCACTTCGGTTTCGGTCTGGCCCTTGCCGAAATGGCGGATGTTGTCAGTCATCGGCAATGGCGTATCCATCGCAGGCTGGTCTTTCACGTCGATCAGGAGGTGATGGTGCCCGGTCTCGGGGACGTCCACACCGGCAGGCGCAACGCCCATACCTTTCAAGCCAAACTGCACTTTGAAGGGCGAGGTGACGGTCTCGCCATCCTTCGGCGAGATGATGTAGACCTCGGCACCCGGCGCCGATGCGGTGCGCGGGATGTCAGCGGCGCTGACCAGCATCGAAGCGCCCAGCAGAACGCTTGCAACGACAGCTCCAGAAAATAGCGACTTCATGATGCCTCCAGACGTGATCGACGTAATGTCGGGCTGTGCAACGATAGCCCGAGCCGCGTAAAAACAGCTGAACGACTTGATGAAAGTGTTTTCATGAATTCGGGCAAGACTTAAGGAAAGACTTCGTCGCCACGACGCCGGAACCAGCCGGTCAGTGACAGCCTGTCCCGGGTTGCAGGCAGCACTTCATGGGGAATCTCGCCGGAGAGAAACACAACCAGACAACCGCCCGTAGGCTGCACGTCATACGCCACCTCGTCCTTGAGGTACATGCGCAACTGGCCGCCATGTTCCGGGAGCCAGGCGTTGTTGAGGTACAGCACCGCCGACACCATGCGTTTGTCGTCATCGCGAAAGCGGTCCACGTGGCGCAGATAGAAAGCGCCGGGCGGATACTGGGCGAAATGGCTTTCGTAATCCTCTAGGCCCAGGAACAGACCGCGGTTGAGTGCCTGACGCAGGCTGTCCATCAGTTCCAGATAACTGTCGCAGCAGTCTGCCTGACCTGCCTCCAGCCACTGGATCCGGTCACCGCGAATCCCCTCGCGCACTTCATGCGCAAGCCCCCGGCCTATACCGGCGGGCTCCAGTTCACCTTCGGCAGCGCGCTTGCGGCACTCTTGTTCGAGTTCGAGGGTCAGACTGTCGGGCAGGAAAATATTCTGCTGCGACCAGCCGTTTGCGGCCAGGTCGTCGACGATTCGTAGCAGCAGCGGGTGATCGGAGGGTATGCGCATGCGGCGCATCATATCCATAAGCCCTGAAATCCGACAGAGGCGCGTATGTGGCGCGTCATATGCGGTAGATTTCGCTGCGCAAGGGCAGTGATAACTCGACAAGTCCCCGGTAACACCCGGAGAATAGCGACCTGCCGACAGGAGTCCCTAATGCGCCGTTTGTTTGTTTTGTTGTTGATGTTGTGCACTGCGCCTGCCTGGGCAGACAGCTATGACCAGTTGTACAAAGCTGCAGGCTGGCCGGACCAGCGCGCGCACTTCAACGACGCCTTGAAAGCTGCGCAACAGCGCTACCGGGACAACCTGCCACCTGCGGTTTTTCAGGCGCTGGTCAATAACAGCAATCAGCGTTTTGCACCGCAGGCGATGGATCAGCGTGCTGCACGACGCCTGCGTGAAACGCTGAAGGACCCCAACCCCTCGCTGCAATTCTTCCAGTCGCCACTGGGCCGCAAGATCGTCAACGCCGAACTGACCGCGACCCGCGCCGATCAGTTGGCCAAGCATGCCGACGGGCTACCGCACATTGAAGCCGACGCGACCCGCCAGCTGTTGATCGGCCATCTGGCGCAAGCACTGCCCGCCAAACAGGCCGGTGCCGAAGTCAGCCTCGCCATCGCCGGTGTGGCTGCCGACAGCCTGAGCCAGATGATTCCCGGCCTGTTGGGCGGCGGTCAGGCGCAAGGCATGCTCGAAGGCCAGCGCGAGCGTCTGATGGCGCAGATCAGTGCCGACCTGAACAACACGTTGCTGTACGTCTACCGCGAGTTGTCGGACCCGGAGCTGGAAGAGTTTTCGACCTTCGCCGAATCGCCGGAAGGTCAGGCGTACTATCAGGCGGCGCTCGCCGCGATCCGCGCAGGGCTTGCGGTCGGGCAAAGTACATCGAGTCTGAATCCCGCGCAGTGACGGGACCGGACGCGAAGCCCTAACGCAGTCGCTCCGCCAGAAAATCGAAGTACCGTGCGCGCAACTCTGGCAGTTCGTTGGCCAGGTGATGGCGAGCGGGGCCGAGCATCAGGATCTGCGGTTCGCTGAATTTGTCCTTCAGAACGCTCAGGTTGTGCAGCCAGTCCACCGTCATGTCCGCCTCACCCTGAATGATCAACGGACTGCGTGTGCTGCGTGGCGCGCTTTCGATACGTACGATCCATTGCGCCAGCGCACCGACCCAGGCGGTCGGCAGTCGATTGGGCTGCAACGGGTCGGCCAGCAGGAACGGCAGGAAGGCCGGCGCGTTGGAGTTCTCGGTGAAGCGTCGGGCAATACCGGTCACGAAGGGCTTGAGCAGGTAGTAACTGAGCCGCGACCAGCCCCAGGCGCGTGGGCGTACCAGTGGCGACAGCAGAATGACCTGTCCTTGCGCAGGGCTGTCGGCACCCTGATTGAGCAAATGATCGATCACAATGGCACCGCCGGTGCTCTGGCCGCACAGGTGCCAGGGCTGCGGCAGTCTGAGGGCTTGTGCTTCCAGCAGCAGTTGCTGCAGCACGGCCTGATATTCCGCGAAGTCGTTGATGCTTGCGCGGCTGCCGCTGGAAAGCCCGTGCCCCGGCAGGTCGCAGGAAATCACCGCAAAGCCCTGCCCCAGCGCCCATTCGATCACGTGCCGGTAAAGCCCCATGTGGTCATAGAAACCATGGAACAGAAACAGCGTCGCGACGGCATTCTCGGGAATCCACACCTGCCCAACGATCTCGTACCCCGCCACATCCAGCCGCCCGAGCCAGCTGCGAATCACGTTCTCCCCGCCCAGACCGCCCAGTCCATAGAAGCGCTGGTACGCCTGTCCATCCGGCGAAAGCGGATCGATGATGCCAAGCGGCAACAGGCTGGCACGCAGATTATCGGGGTCGAACTTTACGGACATGGGCCTTCCAGGTTCGGGCAAGCGCCGCGAGAATATGATGCAGGGATAGTCTTCTGTCTGCCTGGACATGACAAGCCAGACCGACGCAGTTAAAACGTCTTTCACAAAACTCACGCATTGTATCTGCCTGGTATCTTCACTACCCAGCCCTGAGCCAAAACGGTAGCCTTCATCCCCGCAATACGCCACCCATTGAGGACCCGGATGAAACGCAGCCTGATCGCCCTTGCCATCATCATCGCCATCGTTGCCAGTGGCGCAGGCTGGTACATCCACAGCAAACAGCCGGTGCGCGAGGGCGAGATTGCCATGAGCCGTCTGCAGGGGCCGGTCAGCGTGCGCTACGACGAACGCGGTGTGCCGCATATACGCGCCGAAAACGAAGCGGACCTGTACCGCACCCTGGGCTATGTCCAGGCTCAGGACCGGCTGTTCCAGATGGAAATGATAAGGCGTCTGGCGCGTGGCGAACTGGCCGAAATCCTGGGTCCGAATCTGATCGAGACCGACAAGCTGTTCCGCAGCCTGCGCATCCGTGAGCACGCGGCGGCCTATGTGGCGCGTCAGGACAAGAACACGCCGATGTGGAAGGCCCTTGAAGCCTATCTCGATGGCATCAACCAGTATCAGGACACCCACGCAAGGCCGATGGAGTCCGACGCACTGGGCATCCCCAAGCGGCCTTTCAGCGCTGAAGACACGCTCAGCATCGGCGGCTATCTGGCCTACAGTTTTGCCTCGGCATTGCGTACCGAACCCTTGATGACCTATGTGCGCGACCAGCTGGGCCCGCAGTACCTTAAGGTTTTTGATCTGGATTGGCACCCGAACGGCATGCTGGACCAGAAACCCGCGCTGACCGGCGCGGACTGGAAAGGCCTGGGCGCGCTGGCGAAACTGAGTAATGAAGCGTTCGAACAGGCCGGTCTGCCGCAATTCGAAGGCAGCAATGCCTGGGCGATTTCCGGCAGCCGCACGCAAAGCGGCAAACCCATTCTGGCGGGCGACCCGCACATCCGCTTCTCGGTGCCTGCCGCCTGGTACGAGGCGCAGCTGTCAGCACCGGGCTTTGAGCTGTATGGGCATTTTCAGCCGCTGAACCCGTTCGCGTTTCTGGGCCACAACATGGACTTCGGCTGGAGCCTGACCATGTTCCAGAACGACGACATGGACCTGATCGCCGAGAAGACCAATCCTGAAAATCCCAATCAGGTCTGGTATCACGGTCAGTGGGTCGAGATGACCCGCACCGAACAGCAGATTGCGGTCAAGGGCCAAGCGCCTGTCACGCTGAGCCTTCTGGAGTCGCCGCATGGCCCTGTCGTCAACGATGCGATGGGCAAGAATGCAGGACAGGTGCCCATCGCCATGTGGTGGTCATTCCTGGTGTCGGACAACCCGGTGCTGGACGGTTTCTATGAGGCCAACCGCGCCGACACGCGAGAGAAGATGCGCAGCGCGGCCGAGAAGATCCAGGCGCCCGGCCTGAACATCGTCTGGGCCAACGCCAAGGGTGACATCGGCTGGTGGGCAACGGCGCAATTGCCGATCCGGCCGGAAGGCGTCAACCCGACCTACATCCTCGATGGCAGCACGGCGCAGGCCGACAAGCTGGGTTTCTACCCTTTCAGCGCCAACCCGCAGGAAGAGAATCCGGCACGAGGCTACATCGTGTCGGCCAACTTCCAGCCGCTCTCGCCCACCGGCATGCAGATTCCGGGTTACTACAACCCGCCTGAGCGTGGCCAACAGCTTGACCGTCAGTTGAGCGACGCCTCGGTCAAGTGGGACGTGGAGGCCAACAAGAGACTGCAACTGGGCACGCGGACCGACTATGCGCCGAGCATCCTCAGGCCGCTGATTCCAGTGCTACGCAAAGTCGTCAGCGACCCCGAAGAACTTGCTCTGGTGGAGCGGATGGCCAGTTGGAACGGCGAGTATTCGCTGGACTCGGTGGGTGCGACGCTGTTCAACCAGTTCCTGTTCGACATCACTGAAGAAACCTTCCACGATGAACTGGGCGATGACCTGTTCCAGACGCTCCTGACGACACGCTCGCTGGACATGGCCCTGCCGCGTCTGGCCGCCGATGCCGACTCGCCCTGGTGGAACAACCGCAACTCACCTCACGAAGAAAGCCGCGCCAACACCGTCAAGGTTGCGTGGCGCGCCAGCGTTTCGCACCTCAAATCCCTGTACGGCAATAATCCGGACGAATGGGTCTGGGGCAGAGCGCACACCTTGACCCATGGACATCCGCTGGGCTCACAGAAGCCATTGGATAAAGTGCTGAACGTCGGCCCCTACCCGGCGCCGGGTACGCATGAAGTGCCGAACAACCTGTCAGCCAGCATTCGCCCTGCGCCGTGGCCCGTGAACTACGGCCCCTCGACCCGCCGCATCATCGACTTCGCCGACCCCGCCAACAGCCTGGGCATCAACCCCGTCGGCCAGAGCGGCGTACCGTTCGACAAGCACTACTCGGATCAGGCCAAGGCCTACATCAATGGCGAGTACATGAAGCAGCACTTCAGCGAACAGGACGTGGTCGAGCACACCGAAGGGGTGTTGAGGTTCGTGCCGGGGCAGTGAGCGAGGACACTGATCGTGCTCGTCGTTATACACAAGTCTGCCTCAACACTGATCGTGCCCATCGCTCCGCGTGGGCATGCATCCCGTGACGCTCTGCGTCACAAATGGCACAGACTGAGGATTCAGTGAGCCGAGCGCATGACGTGGATAACGCTGGAGCTTGGACATGCATCTGCGCCACCTTCGAGAGCGGACGCGGAGCGTCCTGGGAGGCATTCCCACGCAGAGCGTGAGGAACGATCATTGCGCGATATTGATCGTGCCAATGCTCCGCGTTGGCATGCATCCCGTGACGCTCTGCGTCACAAATGGCACAGACTGAGGATTCAGTGAGCCGAGTGCATGACGTGGATAACGCTGGAGCTTGGGCATACATCTGCGCCACATTCGAGAGCGGACGCGGAGCGTCCTGGGAGGCATTCCCACGCAGAGCGTGGGAACGATCAAACGATGAGCGCAGCGTAGGAACGATCAGTGTTACGCAGCCGGAGCGCGGCGTGGGTCGGGTTGTTTCCAGGAGTCGGCGGCGCTTTCCTCGATGGCTTGCTGGATCGCGCGTTTGCGGTTGTTTTCCGCGCGGCGGGTGAAGAACCAGACAAGGAAAGTCGCCAGAGACACGGCCAGCAGAATCAGGCTCGCCACCGCGTTGATCTCAGGCTTCACACCCAGGCGCACGGCCGAGAACACTTCCATCGGCAAGGTCGTCGAACCCGGCCCGGAGACAAAGCTGGCCAGCACCAGGTCGTCCAGCGACAGCGCAAAGGACATCATGCCGCCCGCCGCCAGCGATGGCGCGATCATCGGGATGGTGATCAGGAAGAACACCTTCCACGGACGCGCCCCCAGATCCATCGCGGCCTCTTCAATCGACAGGTCCAGCTCACGCAGACGCGCCGACACCACGACCGCCACGTAAGCCGCGCAGAACGTCGTGTGCGCAATCCAGATGGTCACGATGCCGCGTTCCTGTGGCCAGCCGATCAGCTGCGCCATCGCCACGAACAGCAGCAATAGCGACAGACCGGTGATCACTTCCGGCATCACCAGCGGCGCCGTGACCAGCCCACCGAAGAAGGTCCGGCCCTTGAAGCGCGTGATGCGGGTCAGCACGAACGCCGCCATCGTCCCCAGCGCCACGGCCGCGATGGCGGTGTAGCAGGCGATTTCCAGCGAGCGCATCACCGAGCCCATCAGTTGCGAGTTATCCAGCAGGCCCACGTACCACTTCACCGACCAGCCGCCCCAGACCGTCACCAGTTGCGAGGCATTGAACGAGTATATGACCAGAATGACCATCGGCGCATAGATGAACAGCAGACCGAGGACCAGCATCAGGTTCGAGAATCGAAAGGTCTTCATGCCTTGCCCTCCAGTTCTTTGGCCTGACTGCGGTTGAACAGGATGATCGGCACAATGAGCACCAGCAGCATGATGACCGCCAGCGCCGAAGCCACGGGCCAGTCACGGTTGTTGAAAAATTCCTGCCACAGCACGCGGCCGATCATCAGGGTTTCCGGCCCGCCCAGCAGCTCGGGGATCACGAACTCGCCGACGACCGGGATGAACACCAGCATGCAGCCGGCGATCACGCCGTTCTTGGACAGCGGCACGGTGATCTTCCAGAAACTGTTGAAGGTGCTCGACCCCAGATCGGACGCGGCTTCCAGCAGGCTGGTGTCGTGCTTCACGAGGTTGGCGTACAGCGGCAGGATCATGAACGGCAGGTAGGAATAGACCACGCCGATGTACACCGCCAGATTGGTGTTGAGGATCTGCAACGGCTCGTCGATCAGGCCCAGCCACATCAGGAACGCATTGAGCAGGCCGTTGTTGCTGAGAATGCCCATCCAGGCATAGACGCGGATCAGGATCGCGGTCCAGGTCGGCATCATGATCAACAGCAACAGAACCGTCTGGATGTCCTTGCGCGCATTGGCGATGGCGTAGGCCATCGGGTAGCCGATCAGCAGGCACAGCAGCGTGCTGATGAAGGCCATTTTCAGCGAACCTAGGTACGCCGAAACGTACAGGTCATCGCCGGTCAGCAAGGTGTAGTTGGCGAGGTTCAGCACCAACTGCAGCTTCTCTTCGGCGTAGCTGAAGATTTCCGTGTACGGCGGGATCGCGACGTCAGCCTCGGCGAAGCTGATCTTGATGACGATCAGGAACGGCAGCGCAAAGAACAGAAACAGCCAGAGGAACGGCACGCCGATGACCATCTGCCGACCGTTGGGCATGATGCGCTCGAAGGCGCGCTTGATCTTGCGGATTTTCATGAGCGCAGTACCACGCCGCTGTCGTCTTCCCACCACACGTAGACTTCATCGCCCCAGGTCGGACGCGCGCCCTGACGCTCGGCGTTGGCCACGAAGGACTGCACCAGCTTGCCGCCGGGCAACTCGACGTAGAACACCGAATGACCGCCCAGGTAGGCGATGTCGTGGACCTTGCCGCGCGACCAGTTGTACTCGAAGCCCGGCTGCTCGGTGGTGATCAGCAGCTTTTCCGGACGCAGTGCGTAGGTAATGCTCTTGTCTTCAACGGACGTACTCACGCCGTGGCCGACGTAGATATTGCGCTCAAGCTCGGGGCTGCGGATCAGCGCGTGGCCTTCCATGTCCTCGATCACTTCGCCTTCGAACAGGTTGACGCTGCCGATGAATTCACACACCAGACGGCTGGTCGGGGTTTCGTAGATGTCGATCGGGCTGCCGATCTGGGCGATCCAGCCCAAGTGCATGATCGCGATGCGCTCGGCCATGGTCATGGCCTCTTCCTGATCGTGAGTCACCATCACGCAGGTCACACCCACGCGCTCGATGATTTCCACCAGCTCCAGCTGCATCTGCGAACGCAGTTTCTTGTCCAGCGCGCCCATGGGCTCGTCGAGCAGCAGCAGTTTGGGCTTCTTGGCCAGCGAGCGGGCCAGGGCGACACGCTGACGCTGCCCGCCCGAAAGCTGATGCGGCTTGCGCTTGGCGTACTGGGTCATCTGCACCAGCTTGAGCATTTCGGCCACGCGGGCATCGATTTCCGACTTGGCCAGCCGGTCCTGCTTGAGCCCGAAGGCAATGTTGTCAGCCACGGTCATGTGCGGAAACAGCGCATAAGACTGGAACATCATGTTGATCGGACGTTCGTACGGCGGCATGTCGGTGATGTCGACGCCGTCGAGGTAAATGCGACCCTCGGTCGGACGTTCGAAGCCTGCCAGCATGCGCAGCAGTGTGGACTTGCCGGAGCCCGATCCGCCGAGCAGGGCGAAGATCTCACCCTTGTTGATTTGCAGGGACACGTCGTCCACAGCAATCGTCTCGTCGAATTTTTTCGTGACGCGATCGATCTTGACCAGCACCTGTTTGGGTTGCTGACCGCCTTCGAGGGCTTTCTTGTAGGCGCCGGAGGCAACTGCCATGGGTGAAACTCCCAACATGATAGGCAGCCCGGCCAAAACGGCCGGGCGCTGGATTGTTATTTGCCCGACTTGACCTTGGTCCAGCTGCGGGTCATCAGACGTTGCACCTTGGGTGGCAACTCGCTGTTCACGAACAACCGGTCCAGCACTTCCTGCGGCGGATAGACCGCTTCGTCGGTGCGGATCGCCTGATCCATGAACTCACCCGAGGCCGGGTTGGGGTTGGCGTAACCGACTTCATCGCTGACCTGAGCGATCACCTTGGGATCGAGCAGGTAGTTGATGAACGCGCTGGCGGCCTTGACGTTTTTCGAGTCAGCCGGAATCGCCAGCATGTCGAACCACAGGTTGCCGCCCTCTTTCGGGATGCTGTACGCAAGCTTCACGCCTTTGCCTGCTTCTTCGGCGCGGGCCTTGGCCTGGAACACATCGCCCGAGAAGCCGGCCGCGACGCAGATGTCGCCGTTGGCCAGGTCCGTGATGTATTTGGAGGAGTGGAAGTAGGTCACATAAGGACGAATCGCCATGAGTTTGGCTTCGGCCTTCTTGTAATCGGCTTCCTTGGTGCTGTTGGGATCAAGCCCGAGGTAGTTGAGCATGGCAGGCAGCATCTCGTCCGCAGAGTCGAGGAATGCTACGCCACAGCTGGACAGCTTCTTGATGTTCTCCGGTTCGAACAGCACCGACCAGGAGTCGATCTTGTCGACGCCCAGCGCCGCCTTGACCTTCTCGACGTTGTAACCGATGCCGTTGGTGCCCCACAGGTAAGGCACGGCGTACTGGTTACCGGGATCGTTCTTCTCCAGACGCTTGAGCAGCGCCGGGTCGAGGTTCTTGTAGTTAGGCAGCAGCGACTTGTCGAGCTTCTGGAACGCGCCCGCCTTGATCTGCTTGCCGAGGAAATGGTTGGACGGCACGACTACGTCATAGCCGGTGCGACCGGCCAGCAGCTTGGCTTCCAGGGTTTCGTTGGAATCGAACACGTCGTACATCGGCTTGATGCCCGTCGCGGCTTCGAAGTCGGCCAGCGTGGTCTTGCCGATGTAATCGGACCAGTTATAAATATGCACGGTGGATTCGGCCTGAGCACTGGCTGCCAGTGTCAGCCCGGCAGTCACCAGCAAGGCTTTGGAAAGATTAGAAATAGACACAACATGAATCCTTTTAACAGAGAGGCCTGAAAGCCGGATGGCATCCGGACGACAAAACCGGCGCGCAACTTACCGTCTATGAGTCCAACCAGCAAAGTTTTCGGCAATTTTCCTGTCTGTTGGAAGCTGCGCACCGAGGGCTACGCAGCTTCCACAGGTTTCATGACAGGCTTATTTACCTGATTTGATCTTGGTCCAGCTGCGGGTCATGATCCGCTGAGTCGCGGCAGGCAGATCCGCGATGGCATACAGTTTGGCCTGTACGTCAGCAGGCGGGTAGACGCCCGGATCGCTGGTGATTGCCTTGTCGACCAGAGGCGTGGCGGCTGCGTTGCCGTTCGGGAAGCGCACCGCGTTGGTGATCTCTGCCATGATTTCCGGCTTCATCAGGAAGGTCATGAACTTGTAGGCACCTTCGACGTTTTCGGCATCCTTGGGAATGGCGACCATGTCGTAGAAGCTGCCAGCACCTTCCTTCGGAATGTTGTAGGCAACCTTGACCTTGCCACCTGCTTCTTCAGCACGGGATTTGGCCTGGTAGATGTCACCCGAGTAGCCCACTGCGACGCAGATGTTGCCGTTGGCCAGGTCCGAGATGTACTTGGACGAGTGGAAGTAGCCGATCGAAGGACGGATCTTCATGAACAGCGCTTCGGCTTCAGCCAGTTGCTTCTTGTCCTGCGAATCGGTCGGATAACCCAGGTAATGCAGGGCAATCGGCAGCATTTCGGTCGGCGAATCGAGGAAGCTGATGCCGCACGACTTCAGCTTGGCCGCGTTCTCGGGCTTGAACAGCAGGTCCCAGGAATTCACCGGCGCATCGGCACCCAGCGCAGCCTTGACCTTCTCCGGGTTGATACCGATACCGATCGAGCCCCACATGTACGGGAAGGCGTGCTTGTTGCCCGGGTCGCTGACCGACACCGCTTTGAGCAGCGATTCGTTCAGGTTCTTCCAGTCAGGCAGCTTGGACTTGTCCAGTTCCTGATAGACGCCAGCTTTGATCTGCTTGGCGAGGAAGTTGTTGGACGGAACCACGATGTCATAACCGGACTTGCCGGCCAGCAATTTGGCTTCGAGCGTCTCGTTGCTGTCGAACACGTCGTAGACGACCTTGATGCCCGATTCTTTCTCGAACTTGGCAACGGTGTCCGGCGCGATGTAATCGGACCAGTTATAGACGTGCAGCACTTTGTCATCGGCCTGCGCAGCGGTGGCCACGACGCCCATCATGGACAGGGCGAGAAGGGTCTTGCCAAATTTTTTCATGCGTAGCTCCAATGTTTTTTATCACTGACCGATTAGATTAGCGGCTTGTAGCCATTAGTCTGGCAAGTTCATGGGCAGGCTTTCAAGCCGACACCTGTCGAACAGCCCTTGTCCCGCTGAAGAAACGCTTTTTCCTGTGGATAACTGCCTTCCATCAAACAAAACGCTAGCCACTGAGACGCAGCAAACCTGGTGGGAGCGGACTTGTCCGCGAATGCTGCGTTTCAGTCGCTGAACATTCATCGGCTGTACGACCCCTTCGCGGACAAGTCCGCTCCCACAATCAGGTGCGCGTTACACCTACCCTTCCAATGCCGCCAGGGTCAGGTCCAGACACTTGCGAGCCTTCTCGACCAGTTCATCAATCTGCTCGAACGTGATCACCAGTGGCGGCGCGATGATCATGGTATCGCCCACGGCCCGCATGATCAGGCCATTATCGAAGCAGAAGGTTCGGCAGATCATGCCCGCGCCCCTGTCGGTGTAACGCTCGCGGGTTGCCTTGTTCCTGACCAGCTCAATGGCGCCCAGCAGCCCCACGCCACGGACCTCGCCCACCAGCGGATGATCACTCAACTCACGCAGACGCTTTTGCAAATATGGTGCCGTTTCAGACTTGACCCGTTCGACGATCTTTTCTTCACGCAGGATACGAATGTTCTCCAGCGCCACGGCGGCGGCTACCGGATGACCCGAATAGGTGAAACCGTGGCTGAAATCGCCGCCTTCATTGAGCACAGCCACGATTTCGTTGCGCACCACCAGACCTCCCATGGGCACGTAGCCTGAGGTCAGGCCTTTGGCGATGGTCATCATGTCCGGCTTGAGGCCGTAGAAATCGCTACCGAACCACTCACTGGTGCGTCCGAAACCACAGATCACTTCATCGGCGACGAACAGGATGTCGTAGCGCGAAAGGATCTCCTTGATCTTCGGCCAGTAGGTGTCAGGCGGCACGATGACGCCACCCGCGCCCTGAATCGGCTCGGCGATGAACGCACCGACATTGTCGACGCCCAGTTCGAGAATCTTCTGTTCCAGTTGCTCGGCTGCCCACACGCCAAACTCATCCGGCGTCATGTCGCCGCCCTCGCCAAACCAGTAAGGCTGCGGGATGTGCGCAATGCCCGGAATCGGCAGATCGCCCTGCTCGTGCATGTAGGTCATGCCGCCCAGGCTCGCGCCCGCGACGGTGGAGCCGTGATAGCCGTTGATGCGACTGATGATGGTCTTCTTGTTCGGCTGGCCCTTGAGCGCCCAGTAATGGCGGACCATACGCAGCATGGTGTCGTTGCCTTCGGAACCGGAGCCGGTGAAGAACACGTGGTTCATGCCTTCAGGCGCGATGTCGGAAATCGCCTTGGCCAGTTCCAGGACCGGTGGGTGGGCGGTCTGGAAGAACAGGTTGTAATAAGGCAGCTCGCGCATCTGCTTGCTGGCGGCATCGGCCAGTTCTTCGCGGCCGTAGCCGATGGCCACACACCACAGGCCGGACATGCCGTCCAGAATGCGATTGCCTTCGCTGTCCCACAGATAAACGCCGTCGGCGCGAGTAATGATGCGCGGGCCTTTCTCTTTCAGTTGTTTGTAGTCGCTGAACGGTGCCAGGTGATGCTCGCTGCTCAAGGCTTGCCATTCGAGGGTTTGCGGGTTGTGGTTGGCACTCATGCAGCACTTCCTTTTGATCAGGTCAGTAAGCGGGACGTCACCGCTTCAGGCAGCGACGCCCTGCCGGGTCAGACGGCGAACAGCAGGAACTCGCGTTCCCAGGAGCTGATCACGCGCTTGAAATTCTCATGCTCGGCGCGTTTGACCGCGACGTAGCCCATGATGAATTTCTTGCCCAGGTACTTTTCGATGGTTTTGCTGTTTTCCATCCGCTCCAGCGCATCCTCGATGGTCAGCGGCAGGCGCAGGTTGCGGCGCTCGTAACCACGGCCCACCACCGGCGCGCTCGGGTTGATGCCTTCGACCATGCCGATGAATCCGCACAGCAGGCTGGCGGCAATGGCCAGGTACGGGTTGGCATCAGCGCCCGGCAGGCGGTTTTCCACCCGACGGTTCTGCGGCCCGGCATCCGGCACGCGCAGGCCGACGGTGCGGTTTTCTTCGCCCCACTCCACGTTTACGGGCGCAGAGGTGTCCGGCAGAAAGCGCCGGAACGAGTTCACGTTGGGCGCGAACAGCGGCAGCAGCTCGGGAATGAATTTCTGCAGACCGCCGACGTGGTTGAGGAACAGCTCGCTCATCGTCCCGTCTTCGTTGGAGAAGATGTTCTGGCCGGTTTCGATGTCGATGATGCTCTGGTGCAGGTGCATGGCGCTGCCGGGCTCGCCGGTCATGGGCTTGGCCATGAAGGTTGCAGCGACGTCATGCTTGAGCGCCGCCTCGCGCATGGTGCGCTTGAACACCAGAATCTGGTCGGCCAGCGACAGGGCATCACCATGACGGAAGTTGATCTCCATCTGCGCCGTGCCGTCTTCGTGGATCAGCGTGTCCAGATCAAGGTTCTGCAGCTCGCACCAGTCGTAGACGTCCTCGAACAGCGGATCGAATTCGTTGGCCGCCTCGATAGAGAACGACTGGCGGCCGGTTTCCGGGCGTCCCGAGCGGCCGACCGGAGGCTGCAGCGGATAGTCCGGGTCGTCGCTACGCTTGGTCAGATAGAACTCCATCTCCGGCGCCACGATCGGCTGCCAGCCTTGGTCGGCGTAGAGTTTGAGGACTTTCTTGAGGACGTTGCGCGGGGACAGCTCGATGGGGTTGCCCTGCTTGTCGTAGGTGTCGTGAATCACCTGCGCAGTCGGCTCGATGGCCCAGGGCACCAGATACACCGCGTTCTGGTCGGGGCGGCAGATCATGTCGATGTCGGCCGGGTCCAGCAGCTCGTAGTAGATATCGTCTTCTACGTAGTCGCCGGTCACCGTCTGCAACAACACGCTTTCAGGCAGACGCATGCCTTTTTCAGCGATGAATTTGTTGGTCGGGGAGATCTTGCCGCGGGTGATCCCGGTGAGGTCGGACATCATGCATTCGACTTCGGTAATCTTGTGTTCTTTCAACCAATCGGTGAGCTGGTCGAGGTTGGTACTCATAAATACCTCAGGGTTTTGGTGTCCTGATCGCGATCAGGCGTTTTTTCGACGCATCGGCGTCACGGTGTACAACTCGTTTAAGGAGCCAAGAAGGCGTAAGGTGACACCTGCGAGGGCACAATTCCACACAGCCGCCGTCACACTGACGAGGCCGCTATAGTGATAGTGTCCAGCATTGAGAATGAAACG
The DNA here is from genome assembly GCF_900184295.1 of Pseudomonas viridiflava. Lineage (NCBI taxonomy): Bacteria > Pseudomonadati > Pseudomonadota > Gammaproteobacteria > Pseudomonadales > Pseudomonadaceae > Pseudomonas > Pseudomonas viridiflava. The sequence goes on along the minus strand of NZ_LT855380.1, from coordinate 283,466 downwards.
GGTAACGCGCAATGGCAGTCCGGGTGCCCTCATCATCAGCGATGGCGCACCATGAGCACTGATATCACAGGCATGATGACCGTTCTGCGGATTGGACATGGTCATGCCGGTCAAGGGAAGGCGCAGCATTGAACCCCCGGTATTATTGCTTTATGGGTTGCGATCGAGCTTAGCCTTGTTCATTTTTTTATACAACAATCCGTTAAAAATAGAAGACAGGCCGCTCTGGCGCATATTCCAGGACAGCCGAAGGCCCGAAAAAACGCCCCAAATAGCAGCAAAAAAGGCTTTCTGGAGCAGTTTTAGGGCACATACAGGCTCTATTGACTTCATCATGGCTTTCGGATTGACTGAGACCCGTAATCATTGATGATTGATATTTTTAACAACAAAGGTGTTGCATCATGTCGGTACCCCCGCGTGCCGTTCAGCTTAATGAAGCGAACGCGTTCCTTAAGGAACATCCTGAGGTTCTGTACGTTGACCTTCTGATTGCAGATATGAATGGTGTGGTGCGTGGCAAACGCATCGAACGCACCAGCCTCCATAAGGTTTACGAGAAAGGCATCAACCTGCCAGCCTCTTTATTTGCTCTGGATATCAATGGCTCCACGGTGGAAAGCACCGGCCTGGGCCTGGACATCGGCGATGCTGACCGAATCTGCTATCCAATCCCCGATACCCTGTGCAACGAGCCATGGCAAAAGCGCCCTACCGCGCAATTGCTGATGACCATGCACGAACTCGAAGGCGACCCGTTCTTCGCCGACCCGCGTGAAGTGCTGCGCCAGGTCGTCGCCAAGTTCGACGAAATGGGCCTGACCATCTGCGCCGCGTTCGAGCTGGAGTTCTACCTGATCGATCAGGAGAACGTGAACGGCCGTCCACAGCCTCCGCGCTCGCCTATCTCCGGCAAACGTCCGCATTCGACCCAGGTTTACCTGATCGACGACCTCGACGAATACGTCGACTGCCTCCAGGACATTCTGGAGGGTGCGAAAGAGCAAGGCATTCCGGCTGACGCAATCGTCAAGGAAAGCGCCCCGGCCCAGTTCGAAGTCAACCTGCACCACGTGGCCGACGCCATCAAGGCGTGCGACTACGCCGTACTGCTCAAGCGTCTGATCAAGAACATCGCCTACGACCACGAAATGGACACGACCTTCATGGCCAAGCCCTATCCGGGTCAGGCAGGTAATGGTCTGCACGTCCACATCTCGATCCTGGATCGCGATGGCAAGAATATCTTCACCAGCGAGGATCCCGAGCAGAACGCCGCATTACGTCATGCGATCGGCGGTGTGCTCGAGACCCTGCCGGCGCAGATGGCGTTCCTGTGCCCGAACGTCAACTCGTATCGCCGGTTCGGTGCCCAGTTCTACGTACCCAACTCGCCGACCTGGGGCCTGGACAACCGTACGGTTGCCATCCGGGTTCCGACCGGCACAGCCGATGCCGTGCGTATCGAACACCGCGTGGCCGGTGCCGATGCCAACCCGTATCTGCTCATGGCTTCCGTGCTGGCAGGCGTGCACCACGGCCTCGTCAACAAGATCGAGCCAGGCGCGCCGGTGGAAGGCAACTCCTACGAGCAACATGAGCAAAGCCTGCCTAACAACCTGCGCGATGCCCTGCGCGAGCTGGACGACAGTGCGGTCATGGCCAAGTACATCGACCCGAAATACATCGATATCTTTGTGGCCTGTAAAGAGAGCGAGCTTGCGGAATTCGAACACTCCATCTCCGACCTCGAGTACAACTGGTACCTGCACACAGTCTGATTGAGGCTGAGTGTCCAGTCCTGAAATAGGTTTACACCTGTTTCAGTCTCAAAACGCTCGATGCACCGCATCGGGCGTTTTGCATTTCAAGGCCAGATGAGACGCACCTAATGAAAAATTACTTCCCGCCCTGTGGAAAATAGAAGTTCACTACCTCACCGCACTTTATGGCAACTCCATTTTCATATTTCAGAATGCTTGATATTAAACTCTACGTAATCCAGCACATCTTTATAACGTGGACGTCACGCCAAACAAGAAGTTATCAAACAGCTCAGCGCCACTAAAAACAGCGAGCAGTCATTTAACTGCACAGGCACCACACATAACACTCCAAACATCAACACCCGTAACAGATTGACAAATAGAGGCATTTTGCAATAATCCTGCGCTTCAATGGAGCTGTTTTCTCAGGGTTGCCAGCGCCAGCAAGCAAAAGGGGTTGAGATGAACGCCAAAGAGTCTGTTCATTCGCCCCCGACCCCATCATAAGGAATTGAAGAAATGAGCTCGAGAATTAGCCACTTGACAGTTCTGGCGGTGACCATTGCTGCCCTCGGTGGCTGCCAGAGTCTGAATACTGGCATGGACAGCATGTCGCAAACGATACGCGAGGTTGGAGCCAAGCACGGAACGCTGATTCTTTGCGGAGTGGGTGCAGTCGGTGGAGCCGTCATCGGCGCCAAGCTGGGTGGCAAGGAAGGTGCTCTTATAGGTGGCGGACTTGGAACAGCCGCAGGCTGTTACGCCGGCTCTATCTGGGAAGCCAAGATGAAGGCCCTCGAACAGATCGCTCACGACGAAAACATGTCCATCCAGGTTCAATCTCTGAACCTTGAAGCGCCTGTTGGCAACACCGCTGGCACTGAGGGTGGCCTCGTCGCCCTGGTGCAAGATGAAAGTATGTTTACGTCCGGGTCTGCTCAATTGACCGCGACGGGTAAGCGCCAGGCACAAAAGCTGGCACAGACATTCGCTCAACAAAGCGGTGACGGAAAGGGAGTTGATCAGCGCCGATTCCTGGTTGTTGGTCATACCGATGCTACCGGCAGCGCGAGTTTCAATCAGAAGCTATCCGAACAACGCGCACGTACCGTTGGCAAAATTTTCCAGGACGCCGGTGTCAAGTCTGATCGTATTTATTACCAGGGCGCTGGCTCCTCGCGACCTGTCGCAAATAACGAGACGGTGGAAGGGCGAAACAGCAACCGCCGCGTCGAAATCAGCGAAATGAAGTCCGAAGATATATTGGTCAAACGTGTTCAGGCCGAATCGTCCAACGCCAAGTACGCTGTTTACAGCGCCGGGGCGCAAAAAAAGCCCGAGACGGCAGTTAAAACGCCTGCCAAGGCGAAAGCAAAGGATACCGTCGTAGCGTCCAAACCCGCCCAAGCCCCTGCGAAATCTTCAAGCACGGAGCCTGCTTCTACTCCCGAAGCACCCGCCAGTTCTACATTGGTTAACTTTGGCGGCGTACTCGCGAATAACGAGCAAAGCGTCACAGCTTCCATCAAGCCTAAATCAGGCGGGTTCGCGCTCATATCCTCGGCACAGGCAAGTGACCTTCCAATCCAAAGCTGCGAAGCGGATGCCCCGCGAGAAACCGGCCAGGTCTTGAGCCTTGCCAATGACAAGCCTTTGATTGACCACAAGACCTACGAGTACATGGCCGGATACAACAACCGTGTATGGGCCGAGCGCGTCAATGGCAACCTGCTGACGATTACGCCCGTCTCTATCCTCAAGGAAAACGCAGCCGTAGACCGACAGCCAATCCTTGAAATAGTCAAAGACTACGATGCGGGCAACCGTAAAAGCCTCAAGGCTATCCAGGGCATTGCCAACACCTACGAGGGCGAAACCCAGGTGCTCTATCGAGTTTTCGCAAAAGACCCAAAGGCAGCAGTTTCCTGCATCGACGTCGTCTTTGAGAAAAACGCTCCGCAGGCCACCAAAGGGCAAGTTTTCTACCCACGCGGGCAGTCGGCCTATGTGGCCAAATTCATTCCGATCAAAGCTTCCTGATCCCTGAGAGAACAGATCATGCAAGATTTCTCACCTACCTCAATGCTCGCATTGATGCTGGCAAACCGGTTGGCGGCGGCGTCGTTGATCTCATTGGTAGTAGCGATAATCGTCGCTGCACTGAACTGGGATAAGGTTTGCTATTTTGTCCGTCGTGCCTGGCACTGTACCCCTTTGATCGGCACCGTGGCTCGGTTGGCCAGGCAAGCGAAACGGGAGCGTGGCTCGTCTGACAGCTCCGGTTGGAGCGACGGTGAACTCCGTTTGTGCCAGGAATATTACACAAGCTATAAAAAGGTTGATAAAGACCCGGCTTACTACGCCAAGTGCCGGGATTACCTGTCGAAGGTGTGTGAAACAGGTCGGCGTACCAGCCCTTTTTGGGTGATCCCTTTGATGGCAGGACTGCTGATCCTGGAAGCGGTCGGTTTCGCTTACGTTATCGGGCCCTTCGTAAATCGCGAAATATCTGCGAACAACCTCCAATACCTCACCTGGTCTGTAGCCACGTTCCTTGCTCTTATCTCCGGATTCTTTGCCCACATCGCAGGTCATGAAATCCATCACAACTCGCTTATCAAAAAAGCACGCCACTGGTGGAGAGGAACACCGACGCAGCAACGTGACAACCAGATCGGGAAAGACATTGCTCAGATCTCCATTGATGACACTCACAATGATGATACGGCCCACGGCTACAACAAGATTCTGGCCCGTATCAAGACCAACGAGACCGTTACCGTCAAGCATTTCTGGGTAGCGATGTTCGGCGTCACCATTATCATTATCGCAATTGCTGCATTTTGGGTTCGTGCTGAACAGCTCAATGCAATGGAAACAGAGCTGGTCGCTGGCTATCAGATCAACGAATCAGCGAAGTCATCGAACAGTCCGTTTGACTTGCCTGCCGCTTCTGCCGACGTTGAGAGGCAGAGCCAGGAAAAAACGTTCGACGACAAGATTGGCGCAGAGCATCGCGCCTCGATGGTGACCTTTGGCGTGTTGTCAGTAGTGTTCGTGGCCATCCAGTTCATCGCGCTGTGGCTCTCCATGGTTTACGGCTTTGCGGGCCTGGCATCCCGTGATGCCTACGAGACGATCAGCAAGTTCAGGACTGCAGACGAAATGGTTCGCTGGATGGATCGTCAACGAGCCGCTATTCGTGATCATGCGAACCATAAGCTCTCGCTTCTTCGAGACAAGGTTTCAAATTACGACATGACCAGCAATGATGGGGTAAACAGCACCTCAACGTCGCAAGAGCGGAACTTTGAAGCCTTTTTGAAGCTTGAAAAAGCCAAGGAAGACGACAGGACTATTGCTGAGCATCGGGCAGCGCTGGAGTTGAAAAAACGTAAAGATGGAGTTTCTGCCGAGTACCAATCTGACGCACAGGTTAAGCAGGAAGCCCCCAAGATTCAGCATCCGACACCCAAGCAACCTGAACTGACTATCGAGGCTCCAGCGACTCAACCTGCTGCCGCCGCAAATACAGTGAAGCCCACCGAGTTTGACGACCTTCGCAGTTTGTCCGATGAGGAGCTTGAACTGGTGGTCGACGTTTACCAGCTTGCGCTCGAACAACTGAAGCGCATCCGTGCAACCCAGGTTGTACTTGCCAAAACGGGCAAATTCCCGGCACACCAAGGGGCAACGGTCTGATGAAAAGCATGCTGCGAAAAATTTTGATCGCAGCCATGCTTCTTCCTGCCGCCACTATGGCGGCAGAGCGGAACGACATGGCGAGCTGCTATGAAGCGTCCAGACTGACCGAGTTCAAGCCGGCACCAAGCGGTCGTCAGTTGGTGATCATTGTCGATCAGACAATCAAGATGCCTGAAGACATTCAGCGATCAGCCTGGGAAAAAATTGACCGGTTTGTTCAGCCAGGCGACCAAGTGAAGCTTTACACCTTCTCAGCTTTCGTGCCGGGAGAGTACATGCGCCTGCAGGCGGATGTGACGCTTGAAGTCCCCCCGGCAGATACCGTCCGTAATGACATGGGTATGAGCAAGCTACGCCAGCTCGATGCCTGCATGAAAACCCAAAAGGCGAGCTTCGTTCGTGGCGTCGGGGGGTTGTTTGTGAAGGCCATGCGTGACGCCAACAACGACAATCCTAAAAGCGAGATACTCCACGCGCTTCGTGAAGTGGGCTCGGACATGAGTCAGCAGAGTGCCAGGGATCGGGTGGTCTTTTTGATCAGCGACATGCTGGAGAACAGTGATTACGCATCGTTCTACGCCAACAGCGCCATTCAGAACCTCAACGTTGCGCAAGAAATCAAGAAAGCCTCTGACAAGAGCCTCTTCTCCGACCTCTCGGGCGCTCGGGTTTATGTCGCAGGCGCTGGACTGGTGACTGACAGCATCAAGCAGAAATACCGCTCAGGCAAGACAATGGATCTCTTGAACGAGTTCTGGTCTTCATACTTTGAAAAGTCCAACTCCAGACTGGAAGCCTTCGGAACTCCAATGCTCAACGTAGACCTGAAGTAGGCACCCATTACTTAAAGAAGCTTGCCTCTCCTGAGGTTGATAAAAAACGCCGCAGGCTCTTTGAGCGCTGCGGCGTTTTTCGTTGTGCCGGGCGACGTTTAGACGCGCCTCAAAGCCCGCCGACGTGAAACGCCTTCACTTCCAGATACTCGTCCAATCCGTAGCTGGAGCCTTCACGGCCCAGGCCCGACTGCTTGACCCCGCCAAACGGCGCGACTTCCATCGAGATGATGCCGGTGTTGAGGCCGACCATGCCGAACTCCAGCGCCTCGCCGAAGCGCCATGAACGACGCAGGTCCTGAGTGAAGTAATACGCGCCCAGGCCGTAAGGTGTGGCGTTGGCCAGTGCCAGTGCCTGGGCTTCGTCGGTGAAGCGCATCAGCGGGGCGACGGGGCCGAAGGTTTCTTCGTTGGCCAGCAGCATGCCTGCGTGGGTATCGCCCAGCACCGTCGGCTGGACGAACTGGCTGTCGCCGTCCGGCATACCGCCGTACAGCAGTTTCGCGCCCTGGCTCAGGGCATCGTCGATGTGCCGGGCGACTTTGCTGACCGCTGCCGGGTTGATCAGCGGGCCGATGGTGACGCCGTCTTCCAGACCGTTGCCGACCTTGAGTTTGGCGACTTCTTCGACCAAGCGTGCGGCGAAACGGTCGTAGATGCCGTCCTGCACCAGAATGCGGTTGGCGCACACGCAGGTCTGCCCGGCGTTGCGAAACTTGCTGAGCATGATGCCGGTGACGGCCTGCTCCAGATCGGCATCGTCGAACACAATGAACGGCGCGTTGCCGCCCAGTTCCAGACTCAGACGCTTGATGTGCTCGGCGCTCTGGCGCATCAGCAGACGACCCACAGCGGTAGAGCCGGTGAAGGAAATCTTGCGCACCACCGGGTTGCCGGTCAGTTCTTCACCGATGCCGGATGGCATCCCGGTGATGACGTTGAACACGCCAGCCGGAATGCCCACACGCTCGGCCAGTACCGCCAATGCCAAGGCCGACAGCGGCGTGAGGTCCGAGGGTTTGACGATGATCGGGCAGCCTGCCGCGAGGGCTGGGGCGCACTTGCGGGTGATCATCGCGTTGGGGAAATTCCACGGAGTGATGGCAGCGCAAACGCCGACCGGCTGCTTGAGCGTCATCAGACGACGATCCGCACTCGGTGCAGGGATGGTTTCGCCATAGGAGCGACGTGCTTCTTCGGCGAACCATTTGACGAAGCTGGCGCCGTAGCGGATTTCACCACGGGACTCGTTCAGCGGCTTGCCCTGCTCAAGGGTCATGATCAGCGCCAGGTCTTCGACGTTCTCCAGCATCGCCTGATGCCAGCGCTCCAGCAACGCTGCACGCTCGGCGGCCGGACGGGCACGCCAGGCCGGCCATGCGCGGTCAGCAGCTTCGATGGCGCGGCGGGTTTCAGCGCCTTGCAGCGCCGGAACCTGTGCGATGACGTCGCCGGTGGCCGGGTCGGTAATGTCCAGGGTCGCGCCATCGTCGGCCACGATCCACTGCCCATCGACGTAGGCGCGTTCTACCAGCAGGCTGGGGTCTTTCAAATGGTGCTTGAGCATGGTCGGTCGAGTCCTGTTCCGGGATGACTGCCAGTCTAAGCAGCCATCACAGTCCAGGATGCTGAAAGCAGGGAATGCGGGCGGCAAACGCTGCTGAATTTCGCGCCCGCACGGCAGCCTCTACTGCTTCAGCGAGCCCAGCAGACTTTGCAGAAAACGCTCGCCTGCGTTCATCTGGCTTTCTTCGATGAACTCGTCAGGCTTGTGCGCCTGCTCGATGGAGCCCGGCCCGCAGACCACCACCGGCACGTTGAGGCGACCGGCGAACAGACCGCCTTCGGTGCCGTACGAGACCTTGATGTGCTGCGTGCCGGGCTCGGCGAAGGCGTGCAGCATGCGCACGGCTTCAACGCTGGGATGGGTCTCCAGCGCCGGGTATTCGTTCATGATTTCGATGTCGATGGCTGCCACGCCGGACAGCTGCCTGGCTTCACGCACCAGCACTTCGGCACGCTCACGCAACTGCTCCAGCAATTGGTCGGGATCATCGCCCGGCAGGTTGCGGTATTCGAACTCAAGGGTGCAGAGGTTCGGCACGATGTTCAGCGCCTTGCCGCCCTCGATACGGCCGATGTGGACGGTGCTGTACGGAATGTCGTAGCCCTCGTCACGCACGCCCTGCTGCTCGACCTGTTTCTGGCTCTTGCGCAGCTCGGCAATGAAGTCGCTGGCCAGGTGAATGGCGTTGACCGCACGCGGCGCCAGCGACGAATGCGCTTCCTGACCCCGGCAGTAAGTGCGGTACGAACTCTTGCCCTTGTGACCGACCGCGAACTGCATCAGCGTCGGCTCGCCCACCACACACAGAAACGGGCGCACAGGTGCCAGATGAAGCACGTCCAGCAGGCGCCGCACGCCGACACAGCCGATTTCTTCGTCGTGGGACAGGGCCAGTTGCAGCGGTCGCGTCAGGGTCATGTCGGCGGCATCGAGCATGGCGTCGATGGCCAGCGCGATGAAGCCTTTCATGTCGCAGGTGCCGCGCCCATAGATGCGCCCGTCACGCAGCGTGGCCTGAAACGGCGGCATCGTCCACGCCTGCCCTGCGGCGGGCACGACGTCTGTGTGCCCGGAGAGCAACACACCGGGCTGCTCGCGAGGGCCGGTACTGGCGAACAGATTGGCTTTCTTGCCGGTCTCGTCCTTGACGATCAGCGACTCGATGCCTTTGGTCGCCAGCAGGTCGCGAACGTACTCGATCAGCGCCATGTTCGGCTCCGACGACACGGTTTCGAAGGCAATCAGTCGTTTGAAGATGTCCAGCGCACGCGGTGTCATGAGGCTTTACTCGCAAGTTCTGAGAAGGCGGCAAACCGGCGGATATCGAACGGACTGATCAGCGTGCTGGTGGTGCCGGTGCTGATCAGTTCGGCCATGACATCGCCCACGCCCGGGCCGAGCTGGAAGCCATGGCCGCAGAAACCGAACGCGTAATACAGGCCGTCGACCTTGCCGCTGGGGCCCATGATCGGCAATGAGTCCGGCGTATAGCTTTCGATGCCGCTCCACACGCGGATGATGTTCAGGTTGCCGACGCCAGGCAGCAGGCGACGCATCTGCTGCATGTGATTGATGAGGCTGTTGGGGTCGAAATACGCGCGACGGTTGACCATGTCAGGCTTGGTGCGTACGCCACCGCCAATGACAATGTTGCCGCGCGCGATCTGGCGGAAATACACCACTTCGTGGGGGATCTTGGTGAACACGCCAATCACCGTCGGCAGCGCGTAAGGCACAGGCTCGGTGACCGACATCTGCGGGCCGAAGGTTTCCAGCGGCACCGGCTCGCCGAACTGCGACGAGAGCTTTTCGCCCCAGGCACCGGCGGTGATCAATAATTGATCAGCGGTGAAGATTCGGCCATCGGTGGTCGTGACCTGAAATTCCTTGCCAACCTTTTCGACGTGCAGCACTTCAGTGCGCTCTTCGATCCGAGCGCCGGCACGTATCGCCGCACGGGCCCAGGCAGGTGCGGCGAGACGCGGGTTGGCGTGGCCGTCGTGTGGCGCGTAGGAGCCGCCTTTTACGTCCGGCCCCAGAAACGGAAAACGCTCGTGCAGCGCTTTGCCCTGAAGTACTTGCAGGTCCAGCTCACGCGCTTCAGGGGCCGCAGCGTAGGCTTCGAGCTCAGGAATTTCGTCTTCGCGGTAGCAGACGCGCATGTGGCCACTGGGCAGAAACTCCAGGTCTTCGCCTATCAGCTGCGGCAGGCGCTTCCACAGCGCAAAGGAACGGTTGGCCAGCTCCAGTTGATCCAGATGACGACCCTGACGGCGCACGTTGCCGAAGTTGACGCCGCTGGCGTACTGGCCGACCACGTCGCGCTCCAGCAGCGTCACCGACTTGCCGCGCTGACGCAGAAAGAACGAAGACGCCGCGCCCATCACGCCGCCGCCGACAATCAGTACATCGACCCTGGGCTGCTTCATGACACCACCTCGTCTGTCATCATCGACAACGGTTTGACCGGCGCCTGACCGCGCTGGCGGCCGACCTGCTCGACCGGTACGCCGGATTCGGCAGCGATCACTTCGGCTCCGGCCTGCGAGCAATAACGCCCCTGGCAGCGACCCATGCCGACCCGGCTGAAAGCCTTGGCGCGGTTGACTTCACAGGCGCCTTTTTCACGCACCACACCGCGCAGTTCGCCCGCGCTGATCATTTCGCAGCGACAGATAATGGCTTCATCAGGCAGCGCCTTCGCCTGCGCAGACGGCCAGGGAAAGGCTTCCATCAGCCCGACACGGAAGCGATCCATGACCTCAAGACTCTGCCGCAGGTTATCCACACGCTGGTTATCCACAGGCTTGCCGAGGTCACTCAGCAAGGTCAGCGCAGCCAGACGCCCTGCCTGTTCGGCCGCATCGGCACCGCGAATTTTCGCACCATCGCCTGCGGCGTAGACGCCCGCGACAGAGGTGCGGCCGTCGTCGTCCACGGCCAGCACCCATTGCCCGGACGCTTCGTCGAAACGCAGGCCGCAGCCGGCCAGATCAGCGAGCTGGGTTTCAGGTCGCAGGTGGTAACCCAGCGCCAGCGCATCGCAATCGACTGTCAGGGCGTTGCCGTTGGCGAGCCTCACGCGTACGCCGGTCACGCCATCCTTCTCGTCACCCAGAATTTCTTCAGGCTTGATGCCCAGATGCACCGGAACCCTTGCGCTGTACAACTGAGCCAGCAGCTTCATGCCGTTGAACAACAAACCCGGACGCGCCAGCAATTTGGGCATCGCGCCGATGCGTTTGCTGAACGGTGAGGTGTCGAGCACCGCCGCCACGTCGGCACCGGCTTTGACGTACTGGCTGGCGACCAGGTACAGCAACGGACCGCTGCCCATGAACACCACACGGCTGCCGATGGAAACCGACTGAGACTTGAGCGCGATCTGCGAACCGCCCAGGCTGTAGGTGCCTGCGAGTTGCCAGCCTTTGATCGGCATCAGTCGGTCGGTGGCGCCCGCGCAAAGAATCAACGCGTCGTACTCCACGACCGTGTGCACACCCTTGCTGACGCAGCAGAGCTGGCCTGCGGTGAGGTTCCAGGCCAGGGTGTCGGGGCGGTAATCGATCTGGCTGCGCAGACGGTCGAAGCTTTCGTGCAGGTCGCGCGCCTTGGCCGCTTCGGTGCCGTACAGCGCCGGGTAATCACGTTTGAAGCCTTCGGGCTGGCGGCGGTAGATCTGTCCGCCATCACGCCGGTTTTCATCGATCAGAATCGGTTTGATGCCAGCGGCCAACAACGTTTCGGCGCAACGGGTGCCCGCAGGACCGGCGCCAACGATGACCACACGCGGGCTGGCGGTGTGACTGACATTCAGCCGTGGAGAAGTGGCCATTTCGCCTCCGGTTGGGTGGTGACGATATCGAGCCCGTCACGGACTTCGTTGGAACAGGCGCGCAGGCGCTCGCCACTGCGGGTCCAGACCCAGCAATCCTGACAGGCGCCCATCAGACAGAAACCGGCCCGACGCCCCGAATCGAACTCGGACTGACGCAAGGCATTGCCTCCGGTCAGCAGCGCCACCATCAGCGTGTCGCCCTGCAAGGCTTCGACAGGTGCCCCGTCGACGATCAGGTTGACGACCGGCCGATCACGCTCGCCCAGTCTTACAAAACGGCCACTCATGCGTAGGCTCCTACGGTGACGGGGTCCAGATCGTTCTGACGTTCCTGCAACTCACCGCCGTCGCGATGACAAAGGATTTCGCTGCCACCTGCGATAACGCGACGCCCCGGCGCCGTTCTGTTGCACAGGCCTTCGATGCGCACGGGGCAGCGATTGAGAAAGGTACACAGCTCAGGTGTATTCGACGGCGCGCTGATCGGTGGCAGCTTGCCGCTGGTCACGCCGCAGCCTTCCAGCCAGCCCTGGCGCAGCTCGGGCACCGAATGCACGAGCAGGTCGGTGTAGGGATGAAAAGGCGTCTGGCTGAAGGCGTCACGGCTGCCCTCTTCGACCTTGTGGCCGCTGTACATCACCACGATGTCATCGCACAGCGCGCGCACGGTGGAGATGTCATGGCTGATGAACAGATAGGAAACCCCAAGCTTGCGCCGCAGATCGCCAAGCAGTTCGAGGATGCAGGCGCCGACCACGGTATCCAGCGCCGAGGTCACTTCGTCGCACAGGATCAGGTCCGGCTTGGCTGCAAGCGCACGGGCCAGGTTGACGCGCTGCTTCTGACCGCCAGACAGTTCGTTGGGACGCCGGTCCGCCAGCTCGCGCGGCAGACGTACCAGGTCCATCAACTCGTGGATGCGATCACCCAGTGCCTTGCCCTTGAGGTTGAAATACATTTTCAGCGGGCGGGCCAGAATCGCGCTGACGTTGTGCATCGGGTTGAGCGCGGTGTCGGCGTTCTGAAACACCATCTGGATACGGCGGAACTGGTCTTCGGTGCGCCCCGCGAGATCGCCGGACAGCTCGGCACCGTCGAATGTCAGGCTGCCTTTGGCCGGGTCCAGCAGACCGGCGACCACACGGGCCAGGGTCGATTTGCCCGAACCGGACTCACCGATCACACCGATGGCCTGACCGCGTCGGATGGTCAGGTCGATGTCTTCCAGCACGCGGATCATCGGCATGCCTTGCAGGTTCTTCTTGCCGTAGCCTGCGGTCAGGCCCTTGATGGTCAGCAGCGTGCTGTCCTTGACCATGTCGCTGGCCGGCGACAGTTTCGCGTCGGGACGGGCGGCGGCGAGCAGGCTGCGCGTGTATTCGTCTTCCGGCCCCTTGAGCAATGCAGCCGTGCTGCCCTGCTCGATGATTTTTCCGCCATTGAGCACGACAATCTGATCGGCCATCTGCGCCACCACTGCAAGGTCGTGGGAGACATACACGGCAGTCGCGCCACGATCCCGCACCACGCGCTTGAAAGCCCGCAGCACGTCGATCTGTGTGGTCACGTCCAGCGCAGTGGTCGGCTCGTCGAGGATCACCAGCAGGGGATCGCTGATCAGCGCCATGGCTGCCATGACACGTTGCAACTGACCGCCCGAGACTTGATGCGGATATCGCTGGCCGATGGTTTCGGGGTTGGGTAACGCGAGATCGCGAAACAGGTCGACGGCTTTTCGCTGCAGGTCCGAACGACTGCCCAGACCATGAATCAGCGCGCCTTCGATCACCTGATCAATCAGTTTTTTTGCCGGATTGAAGGCCGCCGCTGCGCTTTGTGCGACGTAGGAAACCCGATTGCCGCGCAAGCCTTGCAGCTGGCTTTCCGGCAGGCTGAGCATGTCGTGCTCACCCACCTGAACCACGCCACCGGCCAGCTTGCAGCCACGTCGGGCATAGCCCAGCAGCGCCAGGGCGATCGTGGTCTTGCCGGAACCGGACTCGCCGATCAGCGCCAGCACTTCGCCTTTCTCCAGCGCGAAGCTCACGCCCTTGACGATTTCCAGCTCACCCTTGTCGGTGTCGGCCACCACACGCAGGTCTTGCACCCGAATCAATTGACTCATCTCAGTGCCCTCCCGAGCGTCGGCTGCGCCGTGATGACAAGCGGTCGATAAACAGATTCACGCCAATGGTCAGCGAGCCGATGGCCAGCGCAGGGATCACGATGGCCGGCGCGCCCTGATTGAGCCCGCCGATGTTTTCGCGCACCAGAGAGCCGAGGTCGGCGTCGGGCGGTTGCACGCCAAGACCGAGAAAGCTCATGCCGCTGAGCAACAGCACAATGAAGCCGAAACGCAGGCCCAGATCCGTCAGTACCGGGTTGAGCATGTTCGGCAGAATTTCGCGACAGGCGATGTACAGACGACCTTCACCACGGGTACGCGCCACCTGCACGTACTCCAGCGCTTCGATGTTCACCGCCATACTACGGGCGATGCGAAACGCGCCCGGCGTGTAGCTCAGCACGGCCGTACAGACCAGCAGTACTTCGGACGAGCCAAACGCAGAGACCATGATCAGCGCAAGCATCTTGCTCGGAATCGAAATGAACGCGTCCATCAGGCGGCTGATGATTTCGTCCAGCCATTTGGGCGCAACCACCGACAGCAGCGCGCACATGGTGCCGATACCGCTGGCCAATACGGCGGAGATCAGCGCCAGCCCGACCGTGAAGCGCGCGCCGATCAGCACGCGGCTGAGCATGTCGCGGCCCAGGTAATCGGTGCCGAACGGGAACGCCGCGCTGATGTTTTCGAAGACGTTGTCGGACACCACCTCGCCCACCGGATGCGGCGCGAGCCACGGGCCGAACAGCGCGATCATGAGCCAGAAGAAGCAGACCGAAGCGCCCACCAGCCCCAGCCAGGCTATCTTGCGAGGCGCACGCACTTGAACGGCGGGCGTAGATGTCTCAATGATCGGGTTCATTGGTTTCTCAGCCTCGGGTTGGAAAGAATTGCACACAGGTCGGCCAGCAGCACCAACCCAAGGTAAGCCGCGCAGAACAGCATGGTGCAGGCCTGAACCAGCGCCATGTCACGGTTGGTCACCGCATCGACCATCAGGCTGGCAATGCCCGGATAGTTGAAGATCGTCTCGACGATGACTACACCGCCCAGCAGATAGGAAAGACTCAACGCCACGGCGTTGACGATAGGCCCGATGGCGTTGGGCAAGGCATGTCGCAGCACGATACGCACCGGGCTTACGCCTTTGAGCCGGGCCATTTCGACGTAAGGGCTGTCGAGCTGATCGATGACAGCGGCGCGAGTCATGCGCGCCATCTGGGCGACGATCACGCAGCACAGCGTCATGACCGGCAATGCATAGGTGCGGATGAATTGCAGCGGCGTACTGGCGTCACCGCCGTAGGACAGCGCCGACAGCCAGCCCAGTTTCACGGCGAAGATCAGCACTGCCAGCGTGGCGACCAGAAATTCAGGCACCGCCACCAGCGACAGGGTGACGAAATTCAGGGCGCTGTCGATTCGTCCGCCTCGGCCCATGGCTGCGCCGATGCCCAGCATCAGGGCGACCGGTACCGACACCAGCGCGGTGGTTGCGGCCAGCATCAGGGTGTTAGGGAAACGTCCGGCGATCAGGTCGGAAACCGGCATCGCGTTGGACACCGACTCGCCGAAGTTGCCGCCCAGCAGATTCATCAACCACTGCAGATAACGCACCACACCCGGTTGATCGAGCCCCAGTTTTGTACGCAATGCCGCGACCTGTTCAGGTGTCGCGAACTGCCCCAGAGCCTGTTGCGCCGCATCCCCCGGCAGCACCGCCGTAATGGCGAAGACCACCATGGACACGATCAGCAGCGTGACGATCGCAGCGCCGAAGCGCTGCACGATCAACCCGAGTGTGTTGCTATTCATCTGCATCCTCCCGCTCGATTCACCGCCGCTTTCACGCGTCCAGCCAGACCTGCTCACTGAACATGTAGCCCATGAAACCGCCCAGCGGATTGCTGGAATAGCCCTGGATACGCTTGTCCACGCCGTCGATGTTACTGATGAACACCGGGATGCCGATGCCGCAGTTCTGGCTGACCAGGGTCTGCATGTCGCCATACATTTTGGCGCGCTTGTCGTCGTCGGTTTCACCACGGGCCAGCATCAGCAACTGGTCGAACTGATCGTTCTTCCAGCCCGATTCGTTCCAGGGTGCCGAGGACTGGAAGAACTGCGAGAAGATCACGTCGGCGTTAGGGCGCGGGTTGATGTTGCCGAAGCTCAGCGGGTGCTTCATCCAGTGATTGGACCAGTAGCCATCGCTTGGCAGGCGGTTGACGTTGAGCGTCAGCCCGGCCTGTTTCGCCGATTGCTGCAACAGCACGGCGATGTCGACGGAACCGGTGGCCGCAGGTGAGGCGGCAACGGCCATGGTGATCTTTTCCATGCCGGCTTTCTTGAGCAGGAACTTCGCCTTTTCGGGATCGTAGGCGCGTTGCGGCAGGTCGGCGTTGAAGTAGCGCGAACCGGGCGCAATCGGGTGGTCGTTGCCGACCCGGGCATAGCCACGGAACACCGCTGACTTGACCTGTTCACGGTCCAGCAGATACTTCATGGCTTCGGTGAATTCGGGGCTCTTGCCGGGCATCTGGTCCTGACGAATGATCAGGTCGGTGTAGTTGCCGGACGGCGCATCGACCACGCGGTGTTTGGCGCTGGCGGCGATGCGGCTGGTGGAGCGCGGGTTGACCTCGTTGATCATGTGCACATCGCCCGACAGCAGCGCGTTGACTCGCGATGGTTCGTCGCCGATGGCAATGAATTCGATCTCGTCCAGGTACGGCAGGCCCGGTTTCCAGTAGTTGGGGTTACGCACGCTGACCGAACGCACGCCAGGGTTGAACTCCTTGACCTTGAACGGACCGGTGCCGATGCCCTTGCTGAAATCGGTAGTGCCCTCGGGCACGATCAGCAGGTGGGAAACAGCGAGAATCGATGGCAGTTCGGCGTTCGGCGAACTGAGGGTGATCTGCACTTCCAGCGGGCCGGTGGCCTTGATCTCGGAAAACTGCGCCATCAGCGGCAGTACTTTCGAGCCGGTGGCCGGGTCTTTATGGCGCGACAGCGAGAACACCACGTCGCCTGCGGTCAGCGACTTGCCATCGTGGAACGTCACGTCTTTGCGCAGGGTGATGGTCCAGACGGTCGCGTCCTTGTTGTCGATCTTCTCGGCCAGCTCCATATGCGGAACCAGGTGGCTGTCGAAACGGGTCAGGCCGTTGTAGAACATGTAGTGACGCACGTAGTCGGTGGACAGTGCGCCCTTCGCAGGATCGAGCGTGTCAGCCGTGGAGCTGGACATGCCCGCCACACGAATACGACCGCCCGGTTTGCCTTTGACAGGTGCCGCGTCGTCATCGGCGAAGACCTTGCCGGCGGCGCCGAACAGGCTGGTGGAGCCTGCAGCGACCACACCGGCAACGCCCAACATACGCAACGCATCACGACGCGAAAGGCCGCGATTGAGACCCTCGAAAACGCGCAGGCTGTCTTCGCCTGTGATCAGCGGGGAATCGTTTTTCTTGTCAGCCATATCAGTTCTACCTGTCGAAAAAGGGAAATTCCGAGTTGCTCACGGTTGACCGGAGCGTCCTTCAAATACACACGACGACGGTGAAACAAAACACTCAGTGACGACTGTCCTGATAGCGGTAGTACGCGCCGACCAGAGGCAGAAACCACGGTTTGCCAAAGTGCCCGGGAATGGCCGGCCAGTTCAGGTCTTTCCAGGGATTGGCCTGCGCCTTTCCTTCCATGACATCGGCCATGACCTGGCCCATGTGCACTGACATCTGCACGCCGTGCCCGCTGTAGCCCATCGAGTAGAAGACGCCGTCGTGCTCGCCTGCACGCGGCAAACGATCGGACGTCATGTCCACCAGACCGCCCCAGCAGTAATCGACCTTCACCTGCGCCAGCTGCGGAAACATCTGGATCATGGCCGCCTGCAGCACCTTGCCGCTCTTGGCGTCGGAGCTGCTGTTGGACATGGCGAAGCGGGCGCGTCCGCCGAACAGCAAACGGTTATCCGGGGTGAGGCGGAAATAGTTGCCGATCAAACGACTGGTCACGTACGCACGCTGGTGGGGAAACAACTGATCGATCAAGGCTTGCGGGAGCACTTCGGTGGCGATCACAAAACTGCCGACCGGCACGATGCGGCGGCGATACCAGCCCAGCCCGCCGTGCTGACAGGCGCCTGTTGCCAGAAACACCTGCTTCGCCTGAATCGAGCCTTTCGAGGTGTTGACCACAAAGCCGTTGCGGTTGGCTTTCCAGTCCTTGACCGTTGTGTCCTGATAAATCCGCGCACCGTGACGCACTGCCGCATCGGCCAGACCCAGGCCAAAGCGTCCCACGTGAATCTGCACGCCATTACGCTGCAGAAGCCCGCCGTGAAACTCGTCCGAACCGATTTCGGAGCGGATGTCCTGCGCCGACAACAGCTCGACGTCGGCATCGACCTCACGACGGATCAGCTCGCAGGTGCGCGCCAGTCCTTCGTAATGGCCCGGCTTGGCGGCCAGCTTCAATTTGCCGTTGCGCTTGATGTCGCAGGCAATGTTTTCCTGCTCGATCACGCCGACAACACTTTGCACTGCGCTTTCATACGCCTTGTAGAACTCACGGGCTTGAGCCGCACCCAGCGTCGCGCTCAAAGAGGCGTAATCCTGCGCCACGCCGGTGTTGCACTGCCCGCCGTTGCGCCCGGACGCTTCGCCGATCACCCGGCCTGCATCCACCACCACGACGCTGGCACCTTTCAAGGCCAATGCACGCGCTGCCGAGAGCCCGGTGAACCCGCCACCGACCACTACCACGTCAGCCTGCCCCTCCACCGCGCCAGCCTGCGCGCCGGTGAAATCTGGAGCCGTATCGAGCCAGTAGGACTCACTGCGCATCTTGTTCCCCTTGTCACTCATGGAAGAGCACCTTGAAAAATGCCGTGTCGCGGGTAGTCCTGCTTACAGGCCGACCAGTCCCGCCAGACCGCCGATGTCCGGAATCTGGTGATACTCGAAGGAGCTGTGAGCAGGCTGTTCGTGACCGCGAGCCACAAACGCCTTGTTCTTGATCTTCATGTCGTTGGCCGAGAACAGGTCGTAGCGGAAGCTGGATGAAACGTGCAGCACGTCTTCCGGGCCGCAGCCGAGGTTGTCGAGCATGTATTCGAATGCCGCCAGACGCGGTTTGTAGACCTTGGCCTGATCGGCCGTGAAAACCTTGTAGAACGGCGCGCCGAGTTTTTCGACGTTGGACATGATCTGGCTGTCGCTGGCGTTGGAGAAGATCACCAGCGGAATCTTGTCGGCGATCTTCGCCAGACCGGCCGGCACATCGGCGTGCGGACCCCAGGTAGGAACAGCGTCGTAATACAGCTGACCTTCGCCACGGTACTCGACATTCCAGCGCTTGCAGACACGCGACAGGGAGACTTTCAGGATCTCGTCGTAAGGCATCCAGTCACCCATGACCTGATCCAGGCGATACGCCGAGAAATCCTTCACGAACTGATCCATCTGCTCGGCCGGAACACGGTCGGCGAAGAGTTCGCGCGTCATGGTGCCCATGTGAAAGTTGGTCAACGTGCCGTAGCAGTCGAACGTAATGAATTTTGGTCGAAGAAAGCTCATTGTGTGCGGTCCTGAAAGTTCGTTGGGGTCATGGCATGACGAGCAGTTCCGGCCCTGATGCAAGGACCGCGTTGCACGTTGCAGCACACCCTCATTACAACACCGTGAAATCAGCAGATGGCGTTAAAAGTGCTGGCTGCTTGATATAAAGCACCGTTTTGAGGTGCGCGCTCAGCAGACTTTGCGGGGCGCTCCAGCCTTGGGCAAACCCCGGTTTTTGGCGCTTTTTTGACCCTTTTCAGGGCGCCCGGGCTCAAACACGCGGCTTTGCACCGCAGATACTGCGCCTTTGTATCCCTTGTTGCTCAGCACAATGTACTGCGCACGGAACGAGCCGATTCGCGCAGCTATATAAGGCAGGAATGCGCTGGAAAACCTCAAGCATTTGCTGCCGGAGTCTCGACCGATTTAAGCAGTAACTGTGGTCAGGCGAGCTGCCAATCGTGAAATCTACCGAATGTTCGCCACCCTCTTGTCACCCCGTCGCGCAGGTGGGATACAGCAAGCCTGCCGCATTCTTTTATCGCCTGTGCATCCTTCTGGATGGGAGACACATCATGCTCGCCCAGCAACGCCTCGACCTTGAATACCGCTCGATGACTGCCGCCGATGTGGTCAACGCCCATGAACTGTCCATCGCCCTGAAATGGCCTCATCGCCTGGAAGACTGGGCCATGCTGCAACGCGTGGCAGAGGGCTTTGTCGCGCTGCACAACGGCCGACTGATCGGCAGCGCCTTCGCCTGCCATCAGGGCGAGTTCTCTACCATTGGCCTGGTGATTGTCAGCGACGATTATCAAGGCAAGGGCATCGGTCGCAAGCTGATGGAAATGGCCGTCGGCAGCGTCGCGCCCCGCACAGCGGTGCTCAACGCCACACTTGAAGGCGCGCCGCTGTACGCGAAGATGGGCTTCGTCAGTTTTGGTGAAGTCCAGCAGCGTCAGGGCCAGGCACAGTTGCCAGCGCCGACCGCCCTGAAGGCTGGCGAACATTGCCGCGCCCTGACCGAGACCGACCATGCGCGCGTCATTGAGCTGGCCAATGCGGGCACGGGCATGGACCGCTCGACGGTTATGAACGACGTACTCGATAACCTCGAACACGCAGTGGGCATCGAGCGCGACAGCCAGCTGAAGGCCTTCGCCCTGATGCGTCCGTTCGGTCGTGGCCTGTGCATCGGCCCGGTGGTTGCCGAGGACGTGGATCAGGCCAAACACATGATCGAACAGTTGCTGGCCAAGGTGCCGTACGCCTTCGTGCGCATCGACATCCCCTCCAATGGCGGGCTGGCAGACTGGCTTGAAGAAGCAGGCCTCAAACGCGTCGATGCCGTGACCTGCATGAGCATGGGCGCCGTACCGCAGCCCAGCCAGGGCGTGCGCCAGTTTACGTTGATTACCCAGGCGATTGGTTGAGCGCAGTGGCGTTGACGCCAGCTGCTATCAAGCAAGCCATACCCACTGAAGGAAAGCGATTTTTTTGTGGGAGGGGGCTTGCCCGCGATGAACGATGACGCGGTATATCAGGAAAATCGCGTCAGACTTCATCGCCGGCAAGCCGCCTCCCACAGTCCGGTGTTTGCTGCGCGACAGCGCTATATCGAAGACGTGGTGATGCACCCCACCTCCCAGCGAACAGTCCACACAACATTCTCGAGACCAGAACCATGCCTGAACCCACCGTACTGCTGCTGGCCCGTGCCGATCACAGCCCTGTCGATACCGAATTCACACCGGGACCTCTCGACGTCAGCGATCCCTTCGCCAATGAACGCCGCACGGCCTTCGTCGATGAGGCAGGCATCGCCGCCGGTGTCGTTCACTCCAGCACTTCAGTGTCGGTGGAGGCCTATCCCTACACCGAAATGCTGATGATGCATCGCGGCACCGTCACCTTGAACTCAGGCACCGACAGCATCACGATCAGTACCGGCGAGAGCGCCGTCATCGGTCGCGGCACCCAAGTGCGCATCGAAGCACAACCCGACAGCCTCTGGGCATTCTGCGCGGCCACACAGGCCACCGGGCCGGACAAGCCCGGCGTCACGCACCTGGATCGTCTCGCGATGCTCACGCCATCGTCTCCGCCAGACCCCGCCATCATGATCAGCGCGCTGCCGCAGTGCCGCAGCAACAACCTGTTCGAAGACACCGCCAGCACCCTGCGCATCGGCGTCTGGGATTCCACCCCTTACGAGCGCATCTCGCGTCCGCACAGAATCCACGAACTGATGAACCTCATCGAAGGCAGCGTGACGCTGGGCATCGAGGGCGGTGAAGCGGTTGTGGTGAAAACCGGCGATACCGTCTTCGTCGCCCAAGGCGCGCCGTGCAAGTGGACCAGCACAGGGTATGTACGCAAGTTCTATGCGGTGACGTGATTGCCGGGCCGTGCCCTTCGACCATGAAGGGCGCGGCTATAACGTTTAAGCCGTCGATAAAGTCTACTAGAGCAACTTTCGCCAGCGCAGTTAATAGCCAAACTATACGCAGCACAAGAATAAAAATGTGACTTCGCTATTTATTTTAGAACCCCATCACAACCTGTTGCTTTCCCTCTCCAGAACTGATTAAAAGTTCTTGCAGTGAACAACAGCGACGCTCTACATCGCTGACCACCAACGCTCAACATCCACTATCAACCGGACGATCCCTCTCGGCCTCGGGCAACTGTTGCCGCCGATTGTCTGCCGTTGAAAAACCGAAAATAACATGACGTTAATCGTTTAACTTAAGGACATATCCATGAAACGCAACTACATCGCACTCAGCTTTCTTGCTCTGACTACACTGGGCGCAACCGTTACAGCACAGGCCGGGCCGCCGGTTACGGTGACGTTCAAGAATCTGGGGACGGAGCAAGCCGAGTACACCGTTGTGACACGCAATGAAAACTCTACCAAGATCAATGCAAAAAGCCCTATCAAGGTTGTGGTCAAGCCAGGGGAATCCGATGCCTATAACGTGCAGAGCACCCTTTCGCCAGACACAAACTATGCCAGCGTCAGGTACGTTATGGGCTCTAAGTCCTGCGTGTTCTCGACCACATTCATAAAAGCTCCGGGAGCAGGTGGCGCCAGAGTGCCCAAGTGGAACCGGACTGCAACGCCTGCAGGCGGTGCGGTTTGCACTGCCACATCTCGTGTCACCAGCCTCGCCAGTCATGCTTGGACAGCAGAGTTTACGATGAAGTAAAACCGAGGTGCGCGCGCCGATTTCGGCGCGCACACCTTTACGAAAACTAAAGACCGCTCAGCGCAGGCCGATACAGGTGACGCACACGACGCCACGGATTGGCTATTAACGCGAGGACGCGAGCATGATAGAAACCCTGTCCATCCCAGCTATCGCTGCACACAATACGATCAAATCGCCTTCCAACATCGCAAACACGACGTCTGGGAAAACAGGCCTGAAAGAGCCAGACAAACTGACAATCGGCTCAGACCAAAGCACGCTCTCCGCGCTATCCAGACAACTAAGTGAAAGCGCAGTACGCGCACAGTCACGCGATCAGACTCTCAGTTTTAAGGACTTAGGCACGCTGGCTAAAAACATTATCGACAAGATCGCAGGCAGTGGTTTTTACGCCAACCGTGAACTGCACGACGCTGAAGTACCTGATACAGACGACCCTGCGCTGCTCGAAAGAGCCCGACAAGCCACGCTCTTCGAGCGTGGTTCAGGAAAAAATCCGTTCGCGGGCCTGCCCCCGGATCAACTGAGGTTGATCATGTACGACGAAAGCGGCAGCTTCACGATCAACGAAAGAAGCGCCGCGTTCGATGAAGAGTATTCGCAAGATCAAATCTGGAAGCGAGCCATCAACCAACGCTACGTCGACGAATACAACGAAACCGGCAAGAGCACCCAGACGCTGTTCATGCTGCTTGAGCATTACAACGCCCTGCCGCCCATAGAAAAGGCGCAATACCCGGCCAACTATGTGGACAACCTGATCTCGGGCGACAGTTCGGCACTGGACATGCTCAACAGCCTGAAGAACGAGCCTTCAGACGATCAGCTTCCCAACGCCAGGACATAAAATTTGCTGTCCACTGCCATGAGCGGAAAGCTTTCAGGCAGGTCCGCCTTCGCGACCTCGCTGAACCCGTGCTTCTCATAGAAGCGGTGTGCAGCGAGGAATTTGTCGGTGGTGCCGAGGAATATTTCGCTGACGCCTTTAAGCCTGGCGTCTTCGATCAGTCGGTCCAACAGTTTGGCAGCCACCGAGAATTCACGTCCGCGAAACGGCGCGGCGACGAACATCTTGCGCAGCGCCGCCTGCCTTGCACCGATGTCCTTGAGCCCGATGGTGCCGATGACCTGCTCACCGTGCGTGGCGACCCAGAAGTCTCCGGTGCCGCTCTGATAGAAATCGGGAATGGCCTTGAGGTCTGGCTGCTCTTCGGCGGTGATGGCGATGCCGAACTCTTCACGCTGGATGGGCAGGATCACATCGACCACGCCCTGCTGGTGATGCGGCTCGAAACGTTGAATCAGGATATCGGTCGGGGTCAAAACGCAGCTCCTTGTCATGATGTGCAACACCAGAGCAGTATCCCGGACAAGCAAACGCCCCGACAAGTCGAGGCGTTTGCTTGAGCATTTCCGAACGCCGCGCTGAAGCGCGGCGTCGAGAATGTTTAATTACAACTTCGGACCGGCAGCCTTGATGGCGTCGCTCACGTCGAACTTCTTGAAGTTCTCCACGAACAGGCCAGCAAGTGCCTTGGCGGCTTCGTCGTAGGCAGCCTTGTCAGCCCAGGTGTTGCGTGGGTTGAGCAGGTTGGTGTCCACGCCCGGAACCGACTTCGGTACGTCGAGGTTGATGGTGTCCAGGTGCTCGGTTTCGGCACCGATCAGCGCGCCGCTCTGGATCGCTGCAATCACGCCACGGGTGGTCGGGATGTTGAAGCGTTTGCCAACGCCGTAGCCACCGCCGGTCCAGCCGGTGTTGACCAGATAGACCTTGGAACCGAAGCCGCGGATGCGCTTGATCAGCAGCTCTGCGTATTCGCCGGCCGGACGCGGGAAGAACGGTGCGCCGAAGCAGGTGGAGAAGGTGGACTTGATGCCCGAACCCGAACCCATTTCAGTCGAACCGACCAGTGCGGTGTAACCCGACAGGAAGTGGTAGGCAGCCTGCTCTTCGCTGAGGATCGACACAGGCGGCAGTACGCCGGTCAGGTCGCAGGTCAGGAAGATCACGGCGTTTGGCTCGCCACCGAGGTTCTTCGGTGCGCGTTTTTCGATCAGTTCGCGCGGGTAGGCCGCACGGCTGTTCTGGGTCAGGCTGCTGTCGGCATAGTCGGCTTTCTTGTTGGCGTCGAGGATGACGTTTTCAAGAACAGCGCCGTGCTGAATGGCTTTCCAGATGACAGGCTCGTTCTTCTCGGACAGGTCGATGCACTTGGCATAGCAACCGCCTTCGATGTTGAACACCACGCCTTCGCCCCAGCCGTGCTCGTCGTCACCGATCAGGTAACGGCTTTCGTCAGCAGACAGCGTGGTCTTGCCGGTGCCGGACAGACCGAAGAACAGGGTCACGTCGCCGTCTTCACCCATGTTCGCTGCGCAGTGCATCGGCAGTACATCGGAAGCCGGCAGCAGGAAGTTCTGCACGGAGAACATGGCTTTCTTCATTTCGCCGGCATAACGCATGCCTGCGATCAGCACCTTGCGGGCTGCGAAGTTGATGATGACAGTGCCGTCGGAGTTGGTGCCGTCGCGCTCAGGGTCGCAGACGAACCATGGCGCGTTCTGGATTTCCCATTCGTCCTTGCCGGCCGGGTTGTACTGTTCAGGATTGATGAACAGGCAACGGCCGAACAGGTTGTGCCAGGCTGTCTCGGTGGTCATCTTGACGGGCAGGTAGTGCGCAGGATCGGAACCTACATGAACGTGGGAAACGAAGCGCTCGCGTTCAGCCAGATAAGCACCTACACGATTCCACAGGGCGTCGAATTTCTCGGCCGGGAACTTGCGGTTGATCGGGCCCCAGGCGATTGCGTCCTGAGTGCTCGGCTCTTCGACGATAAAACGATCGACCGGCGAGCGGCCGGTGCGATGGCCTGTCTGCACAACCAGTGCGCCAGTGTCGGAAAGTTCGCCTTCGTTGCGGGCAAGGGCTTCCTTGACCAGTTCGTCGGTGCTCAGATCGGTGTACACAGCGGTGTTGGTTTGCGTCATGAGGTTCCCCGTCGGCCAGTGGCCGAGTGCTCCAAACGGTTTTGTAGTAAAAAAACTACCACTACTACAGCGTAAAAGTGGGCCGGATTATGCCAGAAAAGCTCAGGAATGGTAGAACCCTCCTGTCAGAACTGGATTACAGGGCCCACGTCGTATTCTGGGGGCTGTTTGCGGTCTGGTTAATGACGCGTGTCAGATGGCGAATCGACACCGCCGCCAGCGAACAGCTGGGCGACGTCAGTGGCATCGAACAGATAGCGCTCGTTGCAGAACTGGCAGTCGATCTCGATGGTGCCGTTGTGCTCCTGAACCAGCTGCTGTGCGTCCTCTAGCCCCAGGCTGACCAGCGCGTTGGCAGAACGCTCGCGTGAGCAGCTGCAGCGGAAGCAGATAGGCTGGATGTCGAACAGGCGCAGCGGGTCTTCGTGGTAGAGGCGATGCAGGATGGTCGCGTTGTCCAGGCTCAGCATTTCCTCGGCGGTCAGGGTGCTGGCCAGCGTGATGACGTGTTCCCAGCTGGCGTCCCGCTCTTCAGGATCGGGGATCTGCGCCACCGGCAACTGTTGCAACAACAGGCCGCGAGCGCGATGGCCGTCGGCCTTGAGCCAGAAACGCGTGCCCAATTGCTCGGACATCACGAAATAGCTGGAGAGGCTCTCGGAGAGGTCCACGCCGTCCAGCGCAACGATGCCCTGATAACGCTTGCCCTTGCGAGGGTCGATGGTCAGCGTCAGCGAACCATCAGGCATCAGGTCCTGCAGCCCCGCGCCCGGCGTGATCAATGCTTCGTCGTAGCGGGCGATGCCACGCAGTTCGCGCTCGCTCGAGCACTCGACCATCAACAGAGGTACAGCGCCACTGGAGCGCGCCTGCAGAATCAGCAGACCGTCGAACTTGAGCGTGCCTACCAGCAAGGCAGCAGCGGCCATCAGTTCGCCAAGCAATTCTGCGACCGGTTCGGGGTACGGGTGTTTGGCGAGCACTTCGGCGTAGCTGCGTTCGAGAGCGACCAGTTCTCCACGAACGTCGCTTTCGTCGAAGATGAAGCGCTGGGTGAAATCGATGTCCGGGGTATCGTTCATAAAAGAAGGTATCTGACGTGAATATCGGTGGTGGCAGTCGACGTGAAAGCGCCGCAGTGTGTCCAAAGACACACCGCATCGTGCCGTATGACAGGCATTTTAGGAGCTATAGGGCAGTCTTCCAAGCCGAACGGCATTTCAGGGCGACCGATTGGCCGTTCAGTAGCAGGACTCAAACGTCGCGCTGGACGCCACGAAAATCAAAAATCTGACGGCGCTGCTTCTTGGTCGGTCGCCCCTCGGTCGTGACGCCCAGGTTACCGGCCTTGCGTTGCGCGGCCGCATGCTCGCGCCGGGTGATACTTTCCGGTGTTTCGCGATAGAGTGTCTGGGCTTCGGGAGCGCCACGACGCACGACAGACAGCGCTTCGACCACGACTGTGCGCTCATCGAAACCCATGCGGATCTGAAACTCGTCGCCCACGCGGGGCTCCTTGCCGGGCTTGCAGCGTTCGCCGCGACAGTGCACCTTGCCACTTTCGATGGCGGCCTTGGCCAGGGCGCGGGTCTTGAAGAAACGCGCTGCCCACAGCCATTTGTCCAAACGAACCTTGTCATCCTCTTCTGGCTTTTGTGCCATATGAATTCCTCATCTTTATAACAGTCAGAACGTTTACAGGCGTTTTGCAATCAGTGACGGCCTCAGGACGTTCGCTTGTGCAAGACCTTATATCGACACGAACATGAAGTAACCGATCCTTGCATGTCAAAGACAGCCTGCTTCAATTTCACAGCCTTTACCCCGTAGGGAGTGCGACGTGACCGACTTTCCAGCTTCATTGACTGCCCCCAGGAAGGGGTGCGAAGGCTGTACACACAGTCCGGAACTGAATTTTTCGTTCGACTATGCCTATCAGCCCATTGTAGATCTGCGCGATCATTCCATCTTCGCCCATGAGGCGCTGGTGCGTGGCCCCAACGGCGAAGGTGCGCATTCGGTGCTCAGCCAGGTCACGGATCAGAACCGCTATCGCTTTGACCAGGCGTGCCGCACCACGGCCATTGCCGGTGCCGCGCAACTGGGAATGAACGAACGACTTTCGATCAACTTTCTGCCCAATGCCGTGTATCGTCCCGAGCTGTGCATCCGCAGCACGCTGGAAGCGGCAAAGGCACACAATTTCCCTATCGACCGCCTGATTTTCGAGACAATCGAAACCGAGCACGTGGACGATCAGGGTCACTTGAGCAATATTCTGCGCGAGTACCGTGAGTTCGGTTTCATGACCGCCATCGACGATTTCGGCGCGGGCCATTCCGGCCTGTCGCTGCTGGCTGATTTTCAACCCGACCTGATAAAACTCGACATGAATCTGATCCGCGATATCCACCGCGATCGCGCGCGTCAGGCTATTGTTCGTGGGGTTGTCACAATGTGTTCGGAGTTAGGGATTAAAGTCATCGCCGAGGGAATAGAAAGTGTGGAGGAGCGGGATTTCCTCGCAGATTGCGGCATTTTCCTGATGCAGGGTTACTGGTTCGCCAAACCTGCGTTCAAAGCCCTGGCGCGGATCAGTCCCGACGCCTGGCAGAAGTCTTGATACATACGGAATCGCATTGAAAACATTCGACCATCTGACAGTCATCGGCCTGCGCGAGTGGGTGGCGCTTCCCGATTTGGGGGTGGCGGGCCTTCGGGCAAAAATCGATACCGGCGCCAGCACGTCGAGCCTGCATGCGACCGAAATAGAACCTTTCGAACGCGATGGCCAGAAGTGGGTTCGTTTCAACGCGCATCTGGGCACCGTGGTTCAGTTGCGACATCGCCGCTGCGAGGCCCTGCTGGTTGCCATGAAAACCATCAAAAGCTCCAACGGTCAGGCACAGGTGCGTTACGTCATTCGCACCACGCTGGCCCTCGGTGATCGCATCTGGCCAGTGGAATTCACGCTGGCATGCCGCAAGTCGATGCGTTATCGGCTGCTGCTGGGCTCCAACGCCTTGATCGACGGCCAACTGGTCGTCAATCCGGGCATTACTTATGTACAAGACAAGCCGGTGTTCCCGGCCTCTACTTCCTCAGGTGCTGCATGAAGATCGCTGTGCTTTCGCGTAACCCGCGTCTGTATTCCACCCGTCGTCTGGTCGAAGCTGGTATTGAGCGTGGCCACGAGATGGTGGTGATCGATACCCTGCGCGCCTATATGAACATCGCCAGTCATAAGCCGCAGATCCATTACCGCGGCAAACCACTGGAAGGCTTCGATGCGGTGATCCCGCGCATCGGTGCGTCCGTGACGTTTTATGGCTGCGCGGTGTTGCGCCAGTTTGAAATGATGGGTGTGTTTCCGCTCAATGAATCCGTGGCCATTGCCCGTTCACGGGACAAGCTGCGCTCGCTGCAACTGCTCTCGCGTCGCGGGATCGGCCTGCCGGTCACCGGTTTCGCTCACTCCCCTGACGATATTCCCGACCTGATCCAGATGGTCAATGGCGCTCCGCTGGTGATCAAGGTGCTGGAAGGCACTCAGGGCATCGGCGTGGTGCTGTGTGAGACGGCGACCGCTGCCGAGTCGGTGATCGAGGCATTCATGGGCCTCAAGCAGGACATCATGGTTCAGGAGTACATCAAGGAAGCGGGTGGCGCGGACATTCGTTGCTTCGTGGTTGGTGACAAGGTCATTGCCTCGATGAAGCGCCAGGCCAAGCCGGGTGAGTTTCGCTCCAACCTGCACCGTGGCGGCAGCGCCAGCCTGATCAAGATCACGCCGGAAGAGCGCATGACGGCCTTGCGTGCGGCCAAGGTCATGGGCCTGAGCGTGGCGGGTGTGGATATCCTGCGTTCCAATCACGGCCCGCTGGTGATGGAAGTGAACTCGTCACCGGGTCTTGAAGGGATCGAGGTGACCACCAGCAAGGACGTCGCCGGGATGATCATCGAGTATCTGGAAAAGAACAGCGGCCCGCACATGACGCGGACCAAAGGGAAAGGCTAAGTCTTCAACAGGATAGGATCGTGCCAATGCTTCGCGTTGGCACGATCATCATGACGCTTTAAACCGCATCCCTCGGCAACATCAGCCCCAACGGCAAACGCACCCGCGCTTCCAGACCGCCTCCCGAACGATTCCTCAACTCGACATTGCCGCCATGCATGGCCGCGATGCGCTTGACGATGGCCAGCCCAAGCCCCGTGCCTTTGCCGCTGCGCGCCCGGTCGCCACGGATGAAGGGGTTAAAGATGGTGTCCAGTTCAGACGGATCGATACCGGCGCCACGGTCAAGCACGCTCAGCACCACGTATGGCGCATTCCGGTCGCCCGAGACATAGGCGGCCACTTCGATGCCGTTGCCCGCATGGTGCCTGGCATTGCCGATCAAATTGGTGAGCAGACGCTTCATGGAGACGCGACGCAGCGGGAATGGCGGAATCGGTTCCAGACACAGGCGGATGGTGTCTTCGGCGCTATTGAACGGCTCAACTACCTCACGCACCAGATCACCCAGGTCGACTTCCTCGATTTGCTCGTCACGACCGTCGCGAATGAAGGCCAGGAACTGGTCGAGAATCGCGTCCATATCCTCAATGTCGCGCACCATGCCATCGGTGAATTCGTTGTCGCTCATCAATTCCAGCGACAGCCGCAGCCGGGTCAGCGGTGTACGCAGGTCGTGGGACACACCGGCCAGCATCAGTTCACGCTCCTGACCCGCCTGCTCGACATCCTCGGCCATCTGGTTGAAGGCTCGATACACCTCGGCCATTTCACTCGGCGTGTCACTGATCGGTAGCCGCACGCTGCGCCCCTGACCCAGCTGGCGAGCCGCAAAGACCAGTCGTTTGAGGGGCTGATTGAGCTGGCGCACGAAAATCCAGGCGGATGCTGTGGACAACAGGCCAATGGCGAGAAACCAGCCCAGCACGCTCCAGATCTTCTGGCCACGCAGCGGATGTGGATACAGCGGCACCTTCAGCCAGCCGTCACCCAGGCTCGGCGCTCGCACCCACAGCGCGGGCGGCGCATGCACACGCAAGCGCACTTCGGTATCGGCACCCAGTTCAGCCTGCATCTGCCGCTGGTAAATCTCACTGTAAGGCCAGTGCTGCTCGCCTTCCGGCACTCCGCCGCCCACCACACGAATCAGACCGGCCGCTTCGGCAATCGCTTCCCGGTCGTTTTCATCGGCCGCCCAGTAGGCACGCAGGGTCAGGGCGACACCGTGGCTGTACTGCCTGTCGACCAGCACGTCCTCGTTCATCAGCAGATAGACCAGCGTCAGCGCCTTGGAAAACAGCACGACGATGAGCACCAGCCACAGGGTGCGGGAGAAAAAGCTTTGCGGGAACCAGAGCGGAGTCTTCATAACTGCAGCTACACACTTTGCAGGGCGAGCCTGGGCTCGCAAGTTTGCCGGACGCGGGACAGACCCGAGGTACGAACGCAAAAAACCAGCTGGCCGATAATCCGTGCAGGATTATCGACGTGGCTGGCAGGATCTTCGGTGTTCTGTTCTGACAAACAAGCTGTCAGCGATTTCCGGCACCATCTGGAACGAACACATAGCCTACGCCCCAGACCGTCTGGATATAACGGGGTTTGGAAGGATCCGGTTCGATCAGGCGACGCAGACGGGAAATCTGCACGTCGATGGAGCGTTCCAGTGCATCCCATTCCCGGCCACGGGCCAGGTTCATCAGCTTGTCACGGGTCAACGGCTCGCGAGCGTGCATGACCAGCGCCTTGAGGACTGCGAACTCGCCGGTCGTCAGCATGTGCACTTCATCACCGCGCTTGAGTTCGCGGGTCGCCAGGGACAGTACATAGTCACCGAAGCTGACCGACTCGTCTTCACTGCCGGGCGCGCCTGGCACCGGTGCAGCCTGACGACGCAGGACGGCCTTGACGCGGGCCATCAACTCGTCCGGGTTGAACGGCTTGGCCAGATAATCGTCGGCGCCCAGCTCTAGGCCCTTGATACGGCTCAACTCATCGCCCTTGGCGGTAAGCATGATGATCGGCACCTGGTTGTTCGCTGCACGCAAACGACGGCAAGCGGAAAGGCCATCTTCCCCAGGCAGCATCAAGTCCAGAACCACAAGGTTGAAGACCTCGCGGGACAACAGTCGGTCCATTTGCTCCACGTTCGCCACGGCGCGGGCACGATAGCCCTTGCTGGTGAAGAAACGTTCCAGGAGGCTGCTCAGCCCGGGATCGTCATCGACGATCAGGATTTTTTCGCCTTCAGCATTTTGTGCGGTGCTGCTCATCGGATGCTCCTTTGATCTCGGGGCGCATTATGGCGTAGCTGCGGTGATGCGCACCGTGTGCATTGTTAGCAGATTTTACTGGGGGCCACACTCAGGCGTGCTCAGCAGCAGGCAAAAAGGTCGCGCTCGTCGGCCAATCCCCTAATCCGGCGTCGCCGGGTATAATGCGCGGCCCTCAAAGTCAGGCAACACCAGACTTATGGCAGTTCGCCAGTCGTGCAAATAAACCTCGACGCGCCAGGCGCTGGCAAGGCAAACCGTAAAAGCCCAGTTTTTTGCTCACAACTCCAGGTGGTCTTATGGACAGCATCAACAGCCGCATCGCCGAAGAACTCGGCGTACGCCCACAACAGGTCGCAGCGGCCGTAGCACTACTGGATGAAGGCTCGACAGTGCCCTTCATTTCCCGCTACCGCAAGGAAGTGACCGGCAGCCTCGATGACACGCAGCTGCGTCATCTGGAAGAGCGCCTGCGCTACCTGCGCGAGCTGGACGACCGGCGCGTCAGCATCCTTGCCAGCATTGAAGAGCAGGGCAAACTGACCCCGGAACTGGCCCGCGACATCAAGCTGGCCGACACCAAGACCCGTCTTGAAGACTTGTACCTGCCGTACAAACAGAAGCGCCGCACCAAGGGTCAGATCGCGCTTGAAGCCGGTCTGGGCGAGCTGGCCGACGGCCTGTTCAACGACCCGAGCCTGACACCCGAGACCGAAGCCGCCCGCTTCGTCGACGCCGAAAAAGGCGTAGCCGATATAAAAGCCGCGCTGGAAGGTGCCAAATACATCCTGATGGAGCGCTTCGCTGAAGACGCGTCCCTGCTCGATAAACTGCGCGGTTTCCTGAAACAGGAAGCCGTGATCAGCGCGCGTGTTGTACCGGGCAAGGAAGAGGAAGGCGCCAAGTTCCGCGACTACTTCGAACACGACGAGCCACTCAAAAGCATGCCGTCGCACCGCGCCCTGGCGATTTTCCGTGGCCGCAACGAAGGCTTTCTCAGTTCCGCACTGAAAGTCGGCGAAGAGCTGCCGGGCACCATGCATCCGTGCGAACTGATGATTGGCGAACGTTTCGGCATCCAGAACCAGAGCCGCCCTGCGGACAAGTGGCTGGCCGAGGTGGTGCGCTGGACCTGGAAGGTCAAGCTCTACAGCCACCTGGAAACCGACCTGTTGGGCGAGTTGCGCGACGGCGCCGAGACCGAAGCGATCAACGTGTTCGCGCATAACCTGCACGACCTGCTGCTGGCCGCACCGGCCGGTCAGCGCGCCACGCTGGGCCTCGATCCCGGCCTGCGGACCGGTTGCAAGGTTGCGGTGGTAGACGCCACCGGCAAGCTGCTCGACTACGCCACTGTTTATCCGCATGTGCCCAAGAACCAGTGGGACCAGACCATCGCCGTGCTGGCAGCCCTGTGTGCCAAGCATTCGGTCGATCTGATCGCCATCGGCAACGGCACTGCCAGCCGCGAAACCGACAAGCTGGCAGCCGACCTGATCAAAAAATACCCAGGCCTGAAAATGACCAAGGTCATGGTCTCCGAAGCCGGCGCATCCGTGTATTCGGCATCGGAGCTGGCGGCCAAGGAATTCCCGGACCTGGACGTGTCGATTCGTGGTGCAGTGTCCATTGCCCGTCGCCTGCAGGATCCGCTGGCTGAGCTGGTGAAAATCGATCCGAAATCCATCGGCGTCGGCCAGTACCAGCATGACGTTTCTCAGCTGAAACTGGCACGCGGCCTGGATGCTGTGGTGGAAGACTGCGTGAACGCCGTGGGCGTGGACGTGAATACCGCCTCCGTCGCCCTGCTGGCGCGCATTTCCGGCCTGAATACGACGCTGGCGCAGAACATCGTTGCTCACCGCGACGAAAACGGCGCATTCAAAACCCGCGCGGCGCTCAAGAAAGTGGCCCGTCTCGGCGAGAAGACGTTCGAACAGGCCGCAGGCTTCCTGCGCGTCATGAGCGGCGACAACCCGCTGGACTCCTCGGCCGTTCACCCGGAAGCTTACCCGTTGGTGCAGCGCATCGCGGCAGAAACCGACCGTGATATCCGTTCGCTGATCGGCGATGCCAGCTTCCTGAAGCGTCTGGACCCGAAGAAATTCACCGACGAAACCTTCGGTCTGCCGACCGTGACCGACATTCTGCAGGAGCTCGAAAAGCCGGGTCGCGACCCACGCCCCGAGTTCAAGACTGCCGAGTTCCAGGACGGTGTCGAAGACCTCAAGGACCTGCAACTTGGCATGATCCTCGAAGGCGTGGTCACCAACGTCACCAACTTCGGTGCATTCGTCGACATCGGCGTGCATCAGGACGGTCTGGTGCATATCTCTGCGCTGTCGGAGAAGTTCATCAAGGACCCGCGTGAAGCGGTCAAGGCCGGTGACGTGGTGAAAGTGAAGGTCATGGAAGTCGACATCCCGCGCAAACGCGTCGGCCTGTCGATGCGTATGAGCGATACGCCGGGCGAGAAAATAGACGGTGCCCGTGGCGCACGTCCAGGCTCGTCGCCGCGCCAGCAGAACAGCACGCCACGCAAGGAAACCACCACCGCTGCGCCCGTCAACAACGCCATGGCTTCGCTGTTTGCCAACGCCAAGCAGTTGAAGAAGCGCTGATGGATATTCCTGAAGACCTGACCCACAGCGCCTTTTTCAAGATGCTGGGCTGTGAGCTGCGGCGTCTGGACGAAGGCGTCGCCGAAGTTGCACTGCCGCTGGAAGCGCACCTGCGCAACCGCGGCAATGTGATGCACGGTGGGGCAATCTTCAGCCTGGTCGACATCAGCATGGGGCTGGCCTGTTCCAGCTCCCACGGCTTCGATCAGCGCAGCGTGACCATCGAATGCAAGATCAACTACGTGCGCGGTGTGTCCGAAGGCGAGGTGCTGTGCATCGCCAAGGTTCTGCACGCCGGACGTCGCACGCTGGTTGTGGAAGCCGAAGTCGTTCAGGGCGACAAGCTCGTGGCCAAGGCTCAAGGCACGTTCGCCGTCATATAGACTTCAATGAACACGGGACGAACGTGATCGCTGAGAACGGAATCTAGCTGTAGACGACCGATTTGGGTTAATTTCGGCACCATTAGCGTGGTGCCGAGTCCATTTGGTGGTACGACGAAGAGCCGTGATTGCGAACAGGTGTCAAAAGACCCCAACCAGGCGAAAACGCCAGTTCCTTTCTTCACCCTTGTAGACCGTCATGTCCACCCCCATATCGGGGCGACCGATGCGTGAAGGATTCCACCTTGAGCGAACTTTTAAACCGTCGTCTGGCTTTGCTCGGCGAGCGCAACAACCTCTCTCTGCTGGAGCAGTGCCTGCACGGTATCGAGCGTGAATGCCTGCGTGTGACCGAACAGGCACACCTGGCGCAGACGCCTCATCCGACCGCTCTGGGCGCGGCTTTGACCAATGGACTGATCACCACCGACTATTCAGAGTCGCTGCTGGAGTTCATCACCCCGGCGCTCAAAGACCCGGTGCAGACACTCGACAGCCTCGACAGGATCCATCGCTTCGCCTACAGCAAGCTGGACCGCGAGCTGCTGTGGAGCCCGTCCATGCCCTGCCCGCTGCCGGACGAAGAACATATACCGATTGCCTATTACGGCACCTCGAACATCGGCAAGCTCAAATATGTGTACCGCAAGGGCCTGGCCCTGCGTTATGGCAAGACCATGCAGTGCATCGCAGGCATTCATTACAACTTCTCGCTGCCTGAAGACGCCTGGGCGTTGTTGAAGCAGACCGAAGATTTTGCCGGTGACGCGCGTGACTACCAGTCGCACTCCTACATCGCGCTGATTCGTAACTTCCGACGCTACAGCTGGCTGCTGATGTACCTGTTCGGTGCCTCGCCGGCGCTGGATGCAGGCTTCCTGCGCGGCCAACCGCACATGCTCGAACAGTTCGACGGCGACACGCTGTACCTGCCGTACGCGACCAGCCTGCGCATGAGCGATCTGGGCTACCAGAGCAACGCTCAGGCCGATCTGACGCCGTGCTACAACGATCTGGTCAGCTACACCGACAGCCTGCGCAAGGCCGTTGCCACGCCCTATGCGCCTTATGTCGAAACCGGCACACATGACGCCAACGGCGAATGGGTGCAGCTCAACACCAACGTGCTGCAGATCGAGAACGAGTACTACTCCAACATCCGTCCCAAGCGTGTGACCTACACGGGCGAGCGTCCGATTCAGGCGCTGATGTCGCGTGGCGTGCAGTACGTCGAAGTCCGCTGCCTGGACATCAACCCGTTCCTGCCGACCGGCATCAGCCTGGAGCAGTCGCGCTTCATCGATGCCTTCGTGCTGTATTGCGCACTTGAAGAAAGCCCGCAACTGGCCAACCACGAGTGCTCGAACGCAGGCTCCAACTTCCTGACCGTGGTCAAGGAAGGACGTCGTCCTGATCTGGAACTGCTGCGCAACAACGACCCGATCAAGCTGAAAGACTGGGCCAACGAACTGCTGCAGAAAATCACGCCGATCGCGCAATTGCTCGACGAGGCTCAGGGCACTGACGAGCATCTGAAGTCGATGGCCGTGCAGCATGCGAAGGTGGCCGATTCATCACTGACGCCGTCGGCGCAGGTGCTGGAAAGCATGAGGGCGCACAACGAAGGCTTCACCGGGTTCTCGTTGCGCCAGAGCCAGCTTCATGCCGAATACTTCCGCAGTCACCCGCTGACAGCCGAAGAGCAGGCGCACTTCGAAGAACTGGCGAAAACCTCGATTGCCGAACAGACCGAACTGGAAGCGACCGAAGAAGTGGTGGATTTCGACACCTTCGTAGGATCGTATCAGGCGAGTATTCTGGCGATCAGTAACTGAGGGCTGGATACAGCCTCGGTGGGGGCGCTACCCAGTCTTCAACCTGGCGCTATCACGCAGCAAACTTGGCGGGAGCGGACTTGTGATGATCGTTCCCACGCTCCAGCGTGGTAACGCCGCCCAGGACGCTCCGCGTCCGCTCTCGAATGCGGCGCAGATGCGTGGCCAAACTCCAGCGCTATTCACGTCATGCGCTGGGCTCACTGGATCCGCAATCTGCGCCATTTGTGACGCGGAGCGTCACGGGAGGCATGCCCACGCGGAGCGATGGGCACGATCAGTGTTTATAACAATGAGTGCTCCGCGTCCGGTCAGCACTTCGCCGATCATTACACTTGCCAGCGACTCAAATCGCCTTCTCGAATATCTTCGAATTACGCTGGTAGTTATATAACGACGCACGCGCACTCGGCAGGCGGTCGACGCTGCTTGGCTCGAAACCACGCTCGCGGAACCAGTGCGCGGTACGGGTCGTAAGGACGAACAGTGTCGTGAGCCCCAGTGCGCGGGCGCGGTTTTCGATGCGTTCGAGCAGCTCGTCACCACGGCCGCCATGCCGGTACTCGGGATTGACCGCCAGACACGCCAGCTCGCCCGCCTGAGAGTCGGCAATCGGATACAACGCCGCACAGGCAATGATCAGCCCTTCTCGCTCGACCACGCTGAACTGGGTGATTTCGCGCTCCAGCACTTCGCGCGAACGACGCACCAGAATGCCCTGCTCTTCCAGCGGCGTGATCAGGTCCATCAAGCCGCCCACGTCTTCAATCGCTGCCTCGCGAACCAGTTCGAACTGTTCCTGAGCCACCAACGTACCACCACCGTCGCGGGTGAACAGTTCGGTCAGCAGCGAGCCGTTTTCGGCATAGCTGACAATATGACTGCGACCCACGCCACCACGACAGGCCTCGGCCGCTGCATCGAGCAGTTCCGCCTGATAATTGCTGCCCAAGCGCAGCAAGTGCGCGGGCACCTGCTGCGGACGCAATTCGCGCACCAGACGCCCGTGCTCGTCCAGCAAGCCGGTTTCAGCGCCGAACAGCAGCAGCTTGTCGGCCGCCAGATCGATGGCCGCGCGAGTCGCCACGTCTTCACAGGCCAGATTGAAAATCTCGCCGGTTGGCGAATAGCCCAGCGGCGACAACAACACGATATGGCGTTCATCCAGCAAGCGGTTGATGCCCTTGCGGTCAACCCTGCGCACTTCGCCGGTGTGCTGGTAATCGACACCTTCCAGCACGCCGATCGGACGCGCTGTCACCACGTTGCCGCTGGTGACCCGCAGACGCGAGCCCTGCATCGGCGAGGCGGCCATGTCCATCGACAGGCGCGCCTCGATGGCGATGCGCAGCTGGCCGACAGCGTCGATCACGCATTCAAGGGTTTCGGTATCGGTAATACGCATATCGCGATGAAAGCGCGGGGTGATGCCGCGCTGCGCCAGACGGCTTTCGATCTGCGGGCGCGAGCCGTGGACCAGCACCAGCCGCACACCCAGGCTGTGCAGCAACACGAGGTCGTGGACGATGTTGCCGAAGTTCGGATGCGCGACGCCGTCACCGGGCAGCATGACGACGAAGGTGCAGTCGCGGTGGGCATTGATATAGGGAGACGCATGGCGAAGCCAGTTAACGTATTCGGGCATGACAGCAAGAGCCTGTAGAAAAAATGGACGAAGGGCAGAAACACGCACAACGCTGGGCGGTTATCGTCGGAACAGGCTTGGCAACACGCGCACTCTCCTTTTCAAGGTTATCCGACCCGCCTCACTGCGGGGTCAGGCAATAATGTTCGATCAACTGGCGTAACAGATGCACTGTAGGCTCCAGGCGTGACATTTCGAGGTATTCCCCCGGCTGATGCGCACAGGCAATGTCGCCCGGACCCAGCACCAGTGTCTCGCAGCCAAGGCGCTGAAGATAAGGCGCTTCGGTGCCAAATGCTACCGCAGCCGCCGTATGACCGGTCAGTCGTTCAGCTACACGCACCAGTTCTGCGTCCGCGACCTGTTCAAAAGGGGCGCACTCCGGGAACAGCGGTGCGTAATCGATCTTCACCTGATGCATTTCGGCGAGCGGTTGCAGCTTCTGCCGGATTGCTGCGCGCAGCATATCCGGGTCCATGCCGGGCAACGGCCGCAGGTCGAATTCCAGCGAGCACTGGCCGCAGATCCGGTTGGGGTTGTCACCGCCGTGGATGCAGCCCAGGTTCAGCGTCGGCTGCGGCACGGTGAACTGAGGATTGCGGTATTCGAGCTGCCATTGCTTGCGCAGCCCCTTGAGCTCGCTGATGGCGTCATGCATGGCCTCCAGCGCGCTGTGGCCCAGACTCGGGTCGGACGAGTGGCCGCTGCGCCCGAGAATATCGATGCGCTCCATCATCACGCCTTTGTGCATGCGAATCGGCTTGAGCCCGGTCGGCTCGCCGATCACTGCGGCACGACCCAGCGGGCGACCTGCGTCGGCCAGCGCCCGCGCGCCGGCCATGGAGCTTTCTTCGTCGCAGGTGGCGAGGATCAGCAGCGGTTGCTTGAACGGCTGATCCAGCAGGCCGCGCACGGCTTCGATCACCAGCGCGAAAAACCCTTTCATGTCGCAACTGCCCAGACCGACCCAGCGCCCGTCCACTTCGGTGAGCTTCAAGGGATCGGTTTTCCACAAGGCCTCGTCGAACGGCACGGTGTCGCTGTGGCCAGCCAGTACCAGACCGCCGGGACCTGTGCCGAAGGTCGCCAGCAGATTGAACTTGCCGGGCGACACTTGTTGAATGTCGCAGGCGAACCCCAGATCGCCGAGCCATCCGGCCAGCAGGTCGATGACAGGACGATTGGACTGGTCCAGGGAAGGCTGGGTGCAGCTTACCGACGGCGCAGCGATCAAGGCTGCAAACTGGTCTTTCATGGACGGCAAGGGCATGGGCGCTTCCTGTAATCGGGTCGAAACACGCCCCATCATAGGGTCATAACGACCCAGGAATAAACCGTTACGGGCCATGTCCTGTACACTGCCGCACTCAGCAGCCATTCAGTCACGGGCTGCGCTCCCGATATCAGCTCAAGCGTTTGGATTCCCCCGGCCATGCAAAAAGAAACAGAAATCAAACTCCGCGTCAGCCGCGAGACCCTCGCTGCACTGCGTGAACACCCGTTGCTCAAGAAGCGCAACAAAAGTGGCTGGGAGCGCCTCGAGCTGTCGAACCAGTATTTCGATACGCCCGAGCGTGAGCTGGCCCACGCCAAGGTTGCCCTGCGCATCCGCCGCGACGGTGATCAGATCATCCAGACCATGAAGACCCGTGGTCAGAGCGTGGCCGGTCTGTCCGAGCGCAATGAGTACAACTGGGACCTGCCCAAGGCCAAGCTGGACCTCAAGAAGCTGGAAGGCGATTGCTGGCCCGAGCAACTGGCCGGGCTGGACAAGAAAACCATCAAGCCGCTGTTCACCACCGATTTCGTGCGCGAGAAAGCTGAAATCGCCTGGGGCCGTGGCAAGGCCAAGGTCGTGATCGAAGCCGCGCTGGATCTGGGCCAGGTGGTGGCGGGCAAGCAGAAGGAAGAAATCTGCGAGCTGGAGCTTGAGCTGCGTGAAGGCGAGCCTGCTGCGTTGCTGGAACTGGCTGCCGAACTGGCGGCAACCCTGCCGTTGATGCCCTGCGACATCAGCAAGGCCGAGCGCGGCTATCGCCTGCTCGACGCCAGCAGCTACTCGCTGAGCCTCGCGGCGCCTGAACTGACGGCAGAAACGCCGCTGGACGACGCTTACTCGGCACTGGCCTGGCATCTGCTCGGCAGCAGCCAGCGTCTGGCCGAGCAGTACCGTTTCAACGGCCACTGGCGTCTGCTGCAGGACTGGGTCGAGCTGCTCGCCGAACTGCGTGCACTGACCAGCAGCCTTGGCCAAGCCGCACCACGCGCATCGACCGCTCAACTGCGTTCGGCGCTGGACGCCTTGCTGGAAGACTGGCGTCCGCTGGTGCTGGCCGGTCAGGAAGACGGCGACGTGCGCGCTGCCGCTCACGAGCAGTTTCTTGAAGAGTTGCAGGACACCCGTTGGGGCGAGTTCTCGCTGAACACCTCGCGCTGGTTGCTGGAACGCAGCTGGACCACGGAGCGCAACAACCGTGGCAACCGTCAGGGCGCCGCGCTGCTGGCCAGCTGGCTGCCACGCTTGCTGGCCGACGAAGCCACCTCGCTGCAATTGGGTCGTTACCAGCAGCAGCCGGAAGACCTGGCCGAACAGCTGCCACGCATCGAGCGCATCCAGTCCTGGCTGCACTGGGCACGTGGTGCGCTGGACCTGCCGGACCTTGATCGTCTGTATGGCGAGCTGAGAAAACTGGAAGAACTGGCTCATCAGGACATCAGCGACGAAGTGCTGGACGCTCGCGTGCATCAGGCACTGACCGTGTTCCAGGGCCGCGCCTGGAAGACCTTGTTGCGTTTGTAACAGCGCGCACGCTGCGGACTGTGACGCAGAGCGTCACGGGCTGCATGCCCGCGCAGAGCGTGGGCACGATCAATCTCCACCACACTGATCGTTCCGCACGCTCTGCGTGGGAATGCCTCTCAGGACGCTCCGCGTCCGATCCGAGGCGTTTCACGGATGTCGTTCCTCACCGCAACGGCAAGCTCGTCGTAGACTTGATTTCCGACAACGCCACGGTCGAATTCACCTCCTGAATCCCCGGCACCAGCGACAGTTTCTCGAAGAAAAACCGCTCGTACGCCTCAATGTCGGGCGTCACGATGCGCAGCAGAAAATCCACCGACCCCATCAGCACATAGCACTCCAGCACCTCAGGAAAACCGCGAATCGAGTCGGTAAATTCGGTGAAGTTCGAGCGCCCGTGCGCATTGAGTTTCACCTCGGCGAATATCTGCGTATTCAGACCGATCTTCTTGCGATCCAGCAAAGCGACCTGCCGCCGGATCACACCTTCGTCCTTGAGCCGCTGAATGCGACGCCAGCAGGGCGACTGCGACAATCCGACCTGCTCGGCGATCTGCGCGCTGGACAGCGATGCATCCTCCTGGAGCAGGGCAAGAATCCTGCGATCATAGGCATCCAGCTCGACAGACATAAACAATTCTCCAGAAGCATCAGTCACGCATTAACAAGTCAAAACAAGCGTAATTCATTCCATCATTGACCAGATATTTCTTTTTGCGCGTGCAAGAATTTCTCTTAATCGCACAGGAGAAACCGGCATGCCCATGCTCGAAACCGTTCTCACCCCTGCACACCGCCCCGACAGTTGGTCGTCCGCCAGCCACACCTGCTGTGTGCGCTATCAGATCCTCGCCGAGGCAGAACCTGCGCTGTTGTGCCAAGTGCTGAACCTGTTCGCGATGCAGTACCTGACGCCCTGCCACATCGAGGTAACGCGAGAGAACGGACTGCTGGCCATCGACGTGCAGGTCGACGGATTGAGCTGGCACCGGGCGGGCGTCATTGGTGAAAAAATGCGCAATCTGATCGATGTGTGCTCGGTCGAGCTGACGCACAGCGAATCGCTGCAGCCCGCAGAAACCTTCGTCGCGCTGGCTGCCGGCTGAATCCAGAAAGGCCTTTTGGAAATTCCCGGTCGCATAGAAGGCCCAACACTGGCACGCTTGGCAGCTAGTCTTGTTCATCTTCCGATGATGAACTGCCTTAAGGAGCGTGCATGGCATCCCTGGCCCCGTCTTCACAGGATCGCTGGCTCGATCTGAACGATGTACTCCGTGATCTGGTCGCCCAAGGCTTGCTCAGTCAGGACGACGCAGAAACAGCGGTCACCCAGCGGCGCAGCGCCGCGAACATTCAACTGCATCCGCTCGCCTTTCTGGCCAGCCAGCAGTTCGATGACCTGAAACGTCCCGGCAAGAAGCTCGACCTCGAAACGCTGACCGCCTGGCTGGCCAACGCCTGTGGTCAGCCCTACATGCGCATCGACCCGCTGAAGATCAACGTCGCGGCCGTTACGCCGCTGATGTCTTACGCCTTCGCCCAGCGCCACAAGATCCTGGCCGTGGCCGTTGATCGCGAATCGGTCACCATCGCCAGTTCGCAGCCTTATGTGCGCGCCTGGGAAGCCGATCTGGAGCACGTGCTGAAGCTGCAGATCAAACGCGTGGTCGCCAACCCGATAGACATCCAGCGCGTCGGGGTGGAGTTCTTCAGGCTGGCGAAATCGGTCAGCGGCGCCAGCGCCACCGAACAGAAAGTCAGCAACATGGGCAACTTCGAACAGTTGCTCAAGCTCGGCGCCAGCGATCAGGAACCCGATGCCAACGACGCGCACATCGTCAACATCGTCGACTGGCTGTTCCAGTACGCATTCCAGCAGCGCGCCAGCGATATCCACATCGAACCCCGGCGCGAACAGGGCACGGTACGCTTTCGCATCGACGGGGTGCTGCACAACGTCTACCAGTTTCCGCCGCAGGTGGTCATGGCGATTGTCAGCCGCCTGAAGAGCCTGGGACGGATGAACGTTGCCGAAAAACGCAAGCCGCAGGATGGCCGGGTGAAGACTACGACCCCGGAGGGTGGCGAGGTGGAATTGCGCCTGTCGACGCTGCCCACGGCGTTCGGCGAAAAGATGGTGATGCGGATCTTCGACCCCGAGGTGCTGCTCAAGGACTTCGACCAGTTGGGCTTCTCGAGCGATGACCTGCGGCGCTGGCAGGAAATGACCCGCCAGCCGAACGGCATCATTCTGGTGACCGGCCCGACCGGTTCCGGCAAGACCACGACGCTGTACACCACGCTCAAGAAGCTGGCGACCTCGGAGGTCAACCTCTGCACCATCGAAGACCCGATCGAGATGGTGGAGCCGGCGTTCAATCAGATGCAGGTCCAGCACAACATTGACTTGAATTTCGCCAGCGGGGTGCGCGCGCTGATGCGACAGGACCCGGATATCATCATGATCGGCGAGATTCGCGACCTGGAAACTGCCGAAATGGCGATTCAGGCAGCGCTGACCGGTCACCTGGTGCTGTCGACCCTGCACACCAACGACGCGCCCAGCGCCATCAGCCGGATGCTGGAGCTCGGCGTGCCACACTATTTGCTCAAGGCGACGATTTTGGGTGTCATGGCCCAGCGTCTGGTGCGCACCCTGTGCCCGCACTGCAAGGCGCCGATCAACCTGAACGAGACCGACTGGCAGACCCTGACACGCCCTTGGCAGGCGCCTGTGCCATCCGGCGCGCATCAGGCCGTGGGTTGCGTGGAATGCCGCGAAACCGGCTACAGGGGGCGTGCCGGGGTGTACGAGATCATGGTGATGTCAGACGCAGTCAAGTCGCTGATCAGCGCGGACCTGGACCTCACGGCCATGCGCAGGCAGGCCTTCAAGGAAGGCACACGCAGTCTGCGTCTGTCCGGTGCTCAGAAAGTGTCTGCCGGATTGACTACTATTGAAGAGGTGCTGCGCGTGACACCGCAAAGCGAACAGCGCTGAAAGCGTGAAGCCGCAACACCTGAGGCGGAGCTGGCAGGGCACGCGGCGGCTAAAGTGAACAAGCTGGTACACATTGATTGAACTAGTACGTGGCTTTGGCTATCCAACCCGTTAGAACAACCACAGTTGGAGTACCTCACCATGCGTCTCAAGTTTGCTGTCGCCACCGTTGCCTTGCTTTCCATCCCGATGGGTTCAGCGATGGCTGACACCTTTTGGCGTAACGTGATTTCCTCGGGTGCCACCACTGGCTCGACTTACCTGACCTTCAAGGATCACAAGCTGATCGTTGCCGCTCAGGACGACGCAGGCAGCTTTGTTGCCAGCGACGGCGGTATCCGAGGCCCGTTCCTGGAAGCTGCCATCCAGCAGGTTCGTCAGGACAACCCGGGCCTTAAGGCTACCGACATGGAACTGGCCAACGCGATCCTGGACAAGAATCTGGTTGCCGAAAACCAGTAATTGCCCTCAAAAAAAAGCCGCTCGATCGAGCGGCATTTTTTTGTCCGGCGTTTACTCGCCGATGG
Organism: Pseudomonas viridiflava; assembly: GCF_900184295.1. Classification (NCBI taxonomy): domain Bacteria; kingdom Pseudomonadati; phylum Pseudomonadota; class Gammaproteobacteria; order Pseudomonadales; family Pseudomonadaceae; genus Pseudomonas; species Pseudomonas viridiflava. Next base: position 238,747 of record NZ_LT855380.1, on the reverse strand, counting down.
CGCTTTTGTAACCCGCAGCATCCAGCAGTTTTGCCAGATCACCTGTCGCGTCGACCGGCTTGAGTTTGAAGATCCAGGAAGCATGAGGATCGTTGTTGAGCCCTTCTGGCGTGCCTTGCAGATCGTCATTCACAGCAATCACTTCGCCGGCAACTGGCGAGTAGATATCCGAAGCGGCCTTGACCGACTCGACAACGCCTGCAGCATCACCAGCCGCGAAGGTTTTGCCGATTTCCGGCAGCTCGACGAAAACGACATCGCCCAACGCTTCCTGTGCGTGATCCGAGATACCGACTGTTACGGTGCCATCAGCTTCCAGACGCGCCCATTCATGGCTTTCGGCGAAACGCAGTTCGGCGGGAATATTGCTCATTTAGTCATCCTCAACATCGGGGTCAGCGGAAAACCCGCCAGATTAGGTTAGATCAGGGCTTTGCCATGACGCACAAACGCTGGCTGCACGACCCTCACCGGGTACCATTTGCCGCGGATTTCGACCTCGGCGCGGTCAGCGGTGGCCATCGGAACGCGTGCCAGAGCAATCGACTTGCTCAGCGTAGGAGAGAAACTACCACTGGTTATCTCTCCTTCGCCAATTTCTGCGATGCGGACCACCTGTCGGGCGCGCAACACACCGCGCTCCTCAAGCACCAGTCCCACCAGCTTGGAGGCGATGCCCTTGGCTCGCTCGGCCTCAAGCGCCTGACGTCCAATGAAATCACGTTCGGCCGGCTCCCACGCAATGCTCCAGGCCATGTTCGACACCAGCGGCGAAGCGTTTTCGTCGATATCCTGACCGTACAGGTTCATGCCAGCCTCGAGGCGAAGGGTATCGCGCGCGCCCAGGCCAATCGGGGAAATACCGGCACCGACCAGCTCATTGAAGAAACCCGGAGCCTGCTCGGCAGGCAACATGATTTCCAGCCCGTCTTCGCCGGTGTAGCCGGTGCGGGCGATGAACCAGTCAGCGTTGTCATGGCCTTCGAAAGGTTTGAGCTGGCGAATCAGATCGGCACGGGCACTGGTGACCAACTCGGCGATTCTGATTCGGGCCTGTGGCCCCTGAATCGCCAGCATGGCCATCTCACTGCGCTCGACCAGTTGCACGTCGAACCCTTCCAGCCTGGACTGCATCCAGGCGAAGTCCTTGGCGCCGGTCGCCGCATTGACGACCAGCCGATAACCGCTGGTCGTGAGGTAGACGATCATGTCATCGATGATGCCGCCATGATTGTCGAGCATGGCGCTGTACAGGGCCCGACCCGGCGTCTTGAGCCTGTCGACGTCATTGGCCAGCAGGTAACGCAGCCAGGCCTTGGCCTGACTGCCGCGCACATCGATCACGTTCATATGCGAGACATCGAAGACCCCACAGTCGCGACGCACCTGATGGTGTTCCTCGACCTGCGATCCGTAATGCAACGGCATGTCCCAACCACCAAAATCGACCATCTTCGCGCCGAGCGCGAGGTGCAGGTCAAAGAGTGGGGTACGCTGTCCCATGGGTTTCTCCTTCCGGGCGTGGCGAAGGTGCGGGCAGACACATCACGGCAAGCCCCCCGCTGAGTCGGGGTTTGCAACCAATAAAGCGTGTCGAATTGTCTGACAGACCGCACCAATTGCGGCGCATTGTAGCCGCAAGGTGATGGCCCCGCACCTAGCTAATCTGACGGGCAGAGCGGCGAATCAGCCCGATGACGGGCAACAGGCCGACCAGCACCAGCGTCAGGGCGGGCAATGCAGCGCGCGCCCACTCGCCTTCACTGGTCATCTCGAAAATGCGCACGGCCAGCGTATCCCAGCCAAAGGGGCGCATCAGAAGGGTCGCCGGCATTTCCTTGAGCACGTCAACGAACACCAGCAGCGCGGCACTCAAGGCACCTGGAACCAGCAATGGCAGATACACGTTGAGAAACAACTTCGGTCCGCTGACACCCAGACTGCGCGCTGCTTCAGGCAGCGAAGGACGGATACGCGAAAGACTGTTTTCCAGTGGACCGAAGGCCACAGCGATGAAACGCACCAGATAGGCCAGCAGCAAGGCAGACAGACTGCCCAGCAGCAGTGGCTTGCCCGCTCCGCCGAGCCAGCCCGACAAGGGGATGACCAGTTCGCGGTCCAGGTAACTGAACGCCAGCATGATCGACACCGCCAGCACCGACCCCGGCAACGCATAGCCCAGATTGGCCAGGCTCACGCCCGAACGGATCGCAGGTGTGGGCGCCATGCGCCGTGCGAAAGCCAGCACCAGCGCGGCGCTGACGGTAATCAACGCCGCCATGCCGCCCAGATACAGGGTATGCAGGATCAGACCGGTGTAACGCTCGTCCAGATCGAAGCGGCCCCGCTGCCAGACCCAGACCACCAGTTGCAGCACGGGCACGACAAACGCGCAGAGAAACACCAGCCCACACCAGAACGTCGCAGCCAGTGCCTTGAGCCCGCGCAGGTGATAAAGCGCCTTGCCTCGCGGGCGCTCGTTGGTCGCACGGCTCGCGCCTCTCGCACGACGTTCGCCATACAGCAGGATCAGCACCGCCAACAACAGCAGGCTGGCCAGTTGCGCCGCGCTGGACAGGCTGAAGAACCCGTACCAGGTCTTGTAGATGGCGGTGGTGAAGGTGTCGAAATTGAACACTGATACGGCTCCGAAATCCGCCAGTGTTTCCATCAACGCGAGCGCCACACCCGCACCAATGGCCGGGCGTGCCATCGGTAAGGCCACGCGCCAGAAGGCCTGCAACGGCGATTGCCCAAGCACACGTGCCGCTTCCATCAGGCCTTTGCCCTGCGCCAGAAACGCCGTGCGTGCCAGCAGGTAGACGTAGGGATAGAACACCAGCACCAGAACGATGATCACCCCGCCCGTGGAGCGCACCCGGGGCAGCCGCAGGCCGCTGCCAAACCATTCGCGCATCAGCGTCTGCACCGGGCCGGAAAAGTCCAGCAGACCGACGAAGACGAAGGCGAGCACATAGGCCGGAATCGCAAAAGGCAGCATCAACGCCCAGTCGAGCCAGCGCCGTCCCGGAAACTCGCACAGACTGGTCAGCCACGCCATGCTCACACCCAGCAGTGTCACACCCACGCCGACGCCAACGACCAGAATCAAGGTGTTGCCCAGCAGACGCGTCATCTGGGTGTCGAGCAGGTGCGACCAGATCTGCTGATTGATGCTTTGCCAGGAAAGCAGCAACACGCTCAGCGGCAACAGCACCAGCGCGGCGATGGCAAAGACCAGTGGATACCAGCGGCGTTGGGCAGGATGGGCCAAGGGGTTCTCGAAGTCGGTAAAGGAATGATCGTGCCTACGCTCCGCGTGGGCATGCAGCCCGTGACGCTCCGCGTCACATTCGAGAGCGGATGCAGAGCGTCCTGAGCGGCATTACCACGCAGAGTGAACGATCAGAGGTCGCGTATTAAATCAATTCCAGCCCGCGCGATCCATCATGCGAATGGCTTCTGCCTGACGCTTGCCCGCCACCTCGACAGGAATGGTATCGGCCTTGAACTCGCCCCAGCTCGCCACTTCATCGGAAGGCGCCACCTTAGGGTTGGCCGGGAATTCCTGGTTCACGCTGGAGAAGATCTTCTGCGCCTCAGGGCCGGTCATCCATTCAACCAGCGCCTTGGCGGCGTCCGGGTGTGGCGCGTATTTGGTCAGACCAATACCCGACAGGTTGACGTGCACGCCACGGTCGGCCTGGTTCGGCCAGAACAGCTTCACTGCCAGATCCGGGTTCTGCTTGTGCAGACGGCCGTAGTAGTAGGTGTTGACGATACCCACGTCGCACTGCCCGGCATTGATTGCTTCAAGCACGGCGATGTCGTCGGAGAACACGTCGGTGGAAAGGTTGTTGACCCAGCCCTTGAGAATCTTCTCGGACGCTTCGGCACCGTGGGTCTCGATCAGCGTGGCGGTCAGTGACTGGTTGTAGACCTTCTTGGCCGTGCGCAGGCACAGACGGCCTTCCCAGTTCTTGTCGGCAAGCGCTTCGTAGGTCGTCAGTTCAGCGGGCTTCACACGGTCCGTCGAGTAGGCAATGGTCCGCGCCCGCAGACTCAAGCCGGTCCATCCACGGGTGGACGAGCGATATTGCGGCGGAATGTTGGCTTCGATGACCGGCGAGGTGAACGGCTGGAGGATGCCCATCTGCTCGGCCTGCCAGAGGTTGCCTGCGTCGACGGTCAACAACAGGTCGGCGGTCGCGTTCTCGCCCTCGGCCTTGATGCGCTGCATCAGTGGCGCTTCCTTGTCGGTGATGAACTTGATCTTCACGCCGGTCTTGGCGGTGTAGGCATCGAACACCGGCTTGATCAGCTCGTCGATGCGGGAGGAATACACCACCACTTCGTCGGCCGCCTGAGCAGTGCCGCCCAGCAGAGTCAGTGTCAGAGCAGCCAGAAGACGCTTGCTTGCCTGCATGAAGGTATCTCGCGTTCGCAAATGAGGCGAAATGGTAGTGAATCCCATTTGCTATCTCAATCGAAGAGGCGCTGGAGGCGTTACTGGATGTTGCAGACAGAACGCGTTTGGAAGACTGATCGTGCCCATGCTCTGCGCTCTGCGTTATACACAAGTCGCGATAAGCGTTTGGAGCGGGCACGGTTACGACCGTGGGAGCGGACTTGTCCGCGAAAAGTTAGTACATCCGACGAAGATGCAGCGTCTGAAACTCAGTATTCGCGGACAAGTCCGCTCCCACTTTCAGTACCGCATTCCTTCATGTCGATTTGTGTATAACGATGAGCGCCCTGCGTGGTAACGATCCGCCAATACCTTACAACCTCGCCAGCTCCGGCAAATCGCCCGACAACCCCAGCGCCTCGCGGACGAACAGTGCCTTGGCTTCCGGCAGCTTGTTGACCACCTTGAGCCCGGTGTTGCGTAGCCAGCGCAGTGGCAGTGGATCAGCCTGAAACAGACGCTCAAAGCCTTCCATCGCGGCCATCAGCGCCAGGTTGTGCGGCATGCGGCGGCGCTCGTAGCGACCCAGCACGCGCACGTCCGACAGCAACTCGCCGCGTGCCGCTGCATGAGTCAATACTTCCGCCAGCACGGCGGCGTCGAGAAACCCGAGGTTCACGCCCTGCCCGGCCAGCGGGTGAATGGTGTGCGCCGCGTCGCCGATCAGGGCAAGGCCCTTGGCGACGTAGCGTTTGGCGTGGCGCTGACGCAGCGGGACACACAAACGTGCATCGACTGCCAGCACCTGGCCCAGACGCCCTTCAAACGCCTGTTCAAGCTCCTTGCAGAACACTTCATCGGTCACTGCCATCAGCCGCTCGGATTCGGCCGGCGTCACCGACCAGACAATCGAGCTCCAATGCTCGCCTTCGCGATCAAGCGGCAGAAACGCCAGCGGCCCTTCGTCGGTGAAACGTTGCCAGGCGGTCTTTCTGTTCGGTTCGGCCGTGCGCACGCTGGTCACGATTGCGTTGTGCAGGTAATCCCATTCGCGTGTCGGCGTGCCGGTCAGACGGCGCACGGCGGAGTTCGCGCCATCGGCAGCCACGACCAGCGGAGCGCGTAGTTTGTGGCCGTCAGACAGGGTCAGCAGCCAGTCATCGCCGGAATAGCGCATCTGCTCCAGCCGCGCGTTGGCCAACAGGCCGATATCGCTGTCATGCAGGCGGTCGAGCAATGCGTCCTGAACCACACGGTTTTCGACGATGTGACCGAGCACATCGGCGTGCACGCTGGAGGCGGAGAAGTGGATCTGCCCGGTGCCGCTGCCGTCCCACACATGCATGTGGCTGTAGGGGCTGACGCGCCGCCCGGCGATGCCTTCCCACACGTCGAGGCGCTGCAGAATCCGCTGACTGGCCGCCGACAGGGCACTGACCCGCGGTTCGAACGTGGAGTCCGCGTCAAACGGCTTGACGCTCAACGCCCCGCCATCGACCACGATGACGTCCAGGCCGCTGCCTTGCAGGGCGAGCGCAAGGGCGCTGCCGACCATGCCGGCACCGACGATCAGCACATCTGCACGCGTTTCCATGTTTACACCGTTTCCGCTTGCGGCCGCAGCCGTGTTGAAAGTGCCTGGCTCAGACATCGGTTCGTGTCCCTAGGCCCATCGCTTGACGGGCAAACCAGCGCTTGGCGGTGGGCAGCAGGTCCAGCCCCAGCAGACCGAGGTTGCGACCTGTGGTCACCGCCGACTGCGTGCTGCCGAACAGGCGCGTCACTTTGTCACTGAAACCCACGGTCAATTGCTGATCGGCACGTTGACGCTCACGATAGATCTGCAGCGTAGCCAGATCACCCAGCGCCGCGTCGCTGTCGAGCAGCGTCTCAGCGAGCGCATCGGCATCGCGCAGCGACAGGTTGAAACCCTGCCCGGCAATCGGGTGCAGGCTGTGCGCGGCGTTGCCGAGAATCACCAGATGCGAGCGCACCTGCTCTTCGGCTTCCACCAGCGCCAGCGGATACACATGCCGCGTGCCGACCTGACGCAAGGTGCCGAGGCGGTAGCCGAACACGCCCTGCAGCTCTTCCAGAAAACTGCGGTCGTCCAGCTCGGCGAGACGCTGGGTGTCATTGCCACGACGCGTCCAGACCAAGGCGCAACGATTGTCCGGCAATGGCAGCAGGGCCATCGGGCCGTCATCTGTAAAGCGTTCGAACGCCTGACCGCAGTGAGCTTCGCTCGGTGTGATGTTGGCGATCAACGCGCTCTGATCATAGGGCGTCTGCCGTACACCGATGCCCAATTGCTCGCGCAGACTGGAGCGGCCGCCGTCAGCCAGCACAGCAAGATCGCATTCCAGTTCCGTTTCGTCGGCCAGCGTCAGGCGATACCCATCCGCCAACGGCTGCATGCTGCGCACCTCGGCGGGCACGCGCCAGCTGACGACGTCACGGTCCAGCCCGGCCCACAGGCACTGCCCCAGCCAGGCGTTTTCAACCACGTAACCGAGTGCAGGCACGCCTTCCTCGATGGCCGACAGACGCGTCGCGCCGAAGCGGCCACGGTCGGACACCTGAATCTGCAGGATCGGCTCGGCCCGGCGCGAGATCTGCTGCCAGACGCCAAGACGCTCATAAATACGACGCGCCCCAAACGACAGCGCCGAAGATCGGGCGTCATAGCTGGGCTGATACGTTTCGCCCGGCGCGAACGGTTCGATCAGAACGATTTTCCAGCCACGTGCCTTGGCGCCTGCCTGCAATGCAAGCGCAAGGCTCGCGCCGACCAGTCCGCCACCGACGATGGCTATGTTGAAACGGCTCATGCTGCCTGAACCCGTGAGGCGGCCATCAGTGCTTCGATCTCGGCCACTGTCTTGGGTACGTCGCCGGAAAGCAATTCACAGCCTTTCTTGGTTACCACCACGTCGTCCTCGATACGCACGCCGATACCTCGCCATTTCTTTGCGACATTCAGATTGTCAGGAGACACGTAAATGCCGGGTTCCACGGTCAGCGCCATGCCGACTTCCAGTACGCGCCATTCTCCGCCGACCTTGTATTCGCCCACATCGTGCACGTCCATGCCCAGCCAGTGCCCGGCCCGGTGCATGTAGAACGCCTTGTAGGCTTCGTCTTCAATCAACTGGTTCACGTCGCCCTGCAACAGACCCAGCTCGACAAGCCCGGCGGTAATTACCTGGACCGTCGCTTCATGCGCCTGGTTCCAGTGCTTGCCCGGACCGATGGCCTCGAAGGCCGCGTACTGGGATTTGAGCACGAGTTCGTAGATGGCCTTCTGTTCCGGCGAGAACGTGCCACTGACCGGAAAAGTGCGCGTGATATCGCTGGCGTAACAGTCGATTTCGCAACCGGCGTCGATCAGCACCAGATCGCCGTCCTTGAGGGCCGCGTCGTTCTGCTGGTAATGCAGGATGCAGGCGTTGCGGCCCGAGGCGACAATGGAGCCGTAGGCTGGCATCTTCGCGCCGCCTTTGCGGAATTCGTAATCCAGCTCGGCTTCAAGGCTGAACTCATGCAGCCCGGCCCGGCAGGCCTGCATCGCCCGCACGTGAGCACGCGCAGAAATCTGTGCGGCGCCGCGCATCACCTTGATCTCGGCGGCCGACTTGTACAGGCGCATGTCATGCAGCAGATGATCCAGCGCGACAAATTCGTTGGGCGGCTGTGCGCCCAGGTGCGCCTTGGACCGGATCACGTTGATCCACTCCATCAGGTGGCGATCGAACTCAGGGTTGCTGCCCATCGCCGAGTACACCCGGTCTCGGCCTTCGATCAGCCCTGGCAGGATGTCGTCGATATCGCTGATCGGAAACGCATCGTCCGCGCCGAAATCACGAATCGCGCCTTCCTGCCCGGCACGCAGACCTTCCCACAGCTCGCGCTCGGCATTGCGTTCGCGGCAGAACAGCACGTACTCGCCATATTCACGGCCCGGAATCAGCACGACCACGGCTTCCGGTTCCGGAAAACCACTCAGGTACTGAAAATCACTGTCCTGACGATAGACGTGCTCGACATCACGATTGCGAATCGCCACAGCCGCAGCCGGCAGAATCGCAATGCTGTTGGGCTCCATCTGGGCCATCAGGGCTTTGCGTCGGCGGGCGTATTCGGCCTTGGGTATATGGATCATCGGCAACGTATGTCCTGATGGCGCGCATCGGTCCAAGCCTTGGGCATCAACCGATACGCAATGATGGGCAATCAGTGCAGGGAAGGCTTGGGTTCCGGCGTGGCGGGCTTGTTGCACTCGGTGAACAGCAGCAGCGGCGCAACGCGCAGGTATTCCATGACTTCCATGTAATCGGTTTCGCCGTCCTCGGACTCTTCCAGCGCGTCCTGAACCTGGGCAATGGCGGCCAGATCCTGCAGAACTTCGGTTGCCTCGATGCTCAGCACCTTGTCACCCGCTGCCAGACCGAAGCCCGACAGGAAACCCTGACACCACTGACCCAGCGCAGCAGCGCGGTCGGCCAGCGGCTCGTCGTCGCCCGGCAGCAACAGGACCACGGTCATGTCGTCGCTGGTGAGTTCGCCCTTGACCATTTCCTGCAGGCCGATCAGCGCTTGGCGGACGTTGTCTTCCGGCTCGGTTTCGAGCAGCACAGAGGCGTCGGCAAACCAGCCTTCGTTGTCGAAGCCTGCGCCCGCGCAGCTGCGGCCCAGCAGCAGGCCATGAAGTTCAGCGGGAGAAACCGGATGGCCACTGCCGTTGAGCAGAGTGGCGAATGCTTTGTACGGAGAATTCTGAATGGGCATGGGTAGCTAGTCGCCAAACGGCGCAATGTCTAGAATGAAGGCCTTGTATCCTAGACTATCCGCGCGCCAAGATCATCAACGCGACGGTTTGGGCTTGAGCGTGAACACGACACCCCTGCCATTCATCAGAAAGTACTCAGTGGAAAACAATGGAAGACACCGACCTGCAAGCGCTGATGAAACGAGTGGAGCTGCTGCTCAGGCACGCCGAGCAACTTAAATCCCAAAACGCACTCCTATTAGCTCAGGAAAAGTCCTGGCGCGAGGAACGCGCCCACCTCATTGAAAAGAACGAAATCGCCCGGCAGAAGGTCGAGTCAATGATTTCGCGCCTCAAAGCTTTGGAGCAAGACTCATGAGTAATGGCAACAGCGTGACCGTTCAGATCCTCGACAAGGAATATTCCATCATCTGCCCTCAGGAAGAGCGCACCAATCTGGTCAGCGCTGCCCGCTACCTGGATGGAAAGATGCGAGAAATCCGTAGCAGCGGCAAAGTCATCGGTGCCGATCGCATTGCGGTAATGGCCGCTCTGAATATCACTCACGACCTGCTGCACAAGCAGGATCTGCCTGACGTACAGGCCAGCGGGTCGACCCGTGAACAGGTTCGCGATCTGCTCGACAAGGTCGATCTGGTGCTCGCCACCGACACGCCCGGCACACCGGATTCAACACGGGGCTGATTATTTCGGGGCATTTCTGTATACTTGCGCCGCTCCCTGGAGTGCTTGCCAGTCGGTCATGTCCCTGAGCCGATACGCACAACCACGGGGGTTGCACGTTGGGGTTGGTGTGCATGTCCGCTCGACGGAAAGCCTTAAAACCTCCTGCAATCTCCACCTTGAACTTTCGGGTTCAAGGGCTACACCGACAGCGGTTCGTCGGGGAGTCCTCATTCAATCCATTGCCAGCCCAACTGCCTGGCAATGACGATCCCGCCTTGATACGCACCTCAAGGATCAATCTTCCGGATCAGCCTGCATGACCTCTCGCTCATGACCAGCGCACCTTCACTCTCACGCCCGCAATTGCGTCGCCAACTGCGCAAGGCCCGTCGATCCCTGACCCGCAGCCAGCAACGTGAAGCCGCCCGTGGCCTCTATCGGCAACTGGCGCAGCATCCCTTGTTCCGACGCGCCCGACATGTCTCGATGTACCTGCCCATGGACGGCGAGATCGACCCCCGCCTGTTGCTGCGTGCGGCGCAGCGGCGCGGCAAGGCGACGTACCTGCCGGTTCTCAATGCCTGGCCAAGAACCCGCATGGTCTTTCAGCGCGTGCGCCCCGGCGAGAAATTCAAGCCCAACCGCTTCCGCATTCCCGAGCCGCGTATCAATCGCGCAAAACAGCGCAGGATCTGGGCGCTCGATCTGGTGCTAATGCCGCTGGTGGGATTCGATGACGAAGGCGGGCGTCTGGGCATGGGTGGCGGCTTCTATGACCGCAGCCTTGCGTACCGGGCGCGCAGAAGCACATGGCGCAAGCCGGTGCTGCTCGGTCTGGCGCATGAATGTCAGAAGGTGGAGCGATTGGCGCAGGCCAGCTGGGATGTCCCGTTGCAGGGTACGGTATCGGACAAGCGCTGGTATCTGGCTCAGGCACTCTGACCGGTCAGGCTTCGTGGCGAAGGCGTATAGCGGTCAGAGCGAGAGGGGGCGTATCGAGGGGAGAATCAGTGCCGACCGGGCACTTTCTGTTGTTGCTGGGTAATCTCGACGGGCATGTCTTCCTTGCTTGTCCACAGGCTCTGCGCATAACCGGTTGTCACGACACCCAAGCCAAACAATACGACCAGAATCCAGAGTAAATCAGGCTTGCGTTTCATTGACTGCCCTCCTTAGGCAAATCAATACGGTGTCAGCAGCGGTTTTCTAAGAGCCGTGCAGCAGCGTGGTGCTTAAAGGGCGGCATTCTGCGATAACGTGATCCAGTACGCAAATGCTGGCGCCAACCGACTGTCGGTTTGTCATCAAACTCACATGAACTTATCACTCGAGGAGCAACCCGTAATGGCCTATTGGCTGATGAAGTCCGAGCCCGACGAGCTTTCGATCAGCGACTTGCAACGTCTGGGCAAGACCCGCTGGGACGGTGTGCGCAACTATCAGGCACGCAACTTCATCAGGTCCATGGCGGTTGGTGATGAATTCTTTTTTTACCATTCCAGCTGCCCCGAGCCAGGCATAGCGGGGATCGCGAAGATCACTGAAGCCGCTTACCCCGACCCTACCGCGCTGGACCCTGACAGTCATTACCACGACGCCAAAGCCACACCCGAAAAGAATCCATGGAGCGCCATCGACGTGGAGTTCGTGGAACACTTCGGCAAAGTGCTCGGCCTCGGCTACCTGAAACAGCAAAGTCAGCTGGAACAACTGCCTCTGGTGCAGAAGGGTAGCCGACTTTCGGTCATGCCGGTCACCGCCGAACAATGGGCGGCGATTCTGGCGTTGCGCTGATCGGGCTTACTGGACGATGAAGTTGTTGAACAGCAGGTCCTCAACGACCGGCTTGCCCTCTTCATCGTTCATGACGCGCTGGACCTGCTTGAGCGCTTCCTGACGAATGTTTTCCTTCGCTTCGGCGCTGCTCATGCTGTCCACGGTCTGCTGGGTGAACAGCGACACCAACTGATTGCGGATCAGCGCATCGTTGCGCTTCACAGCCGCTTCAGCGTCGGCACCGGTGACACGCAGGGCGATGTCAGCCTTGTAGACGCGCAGCTTGGGGCCGCCATCCAGCGCGTAATTGCCCACGAACGGTGGTGTCAGGGAAACATAGGCCGCCTTGGGCGGACCTTCTTCCTTGGCTTCTTCCTGCGCCATGACGGGCAACGACAAGGCCAGTAACATCAGAATCCACGCTTTCACAGTCCACTCCTTAATTCGGTTTGCCGCATAGCTTATACAGCCGATATAGCTTATGTGTACTTATCAGGCCGAGTCATGCTCATTGACCCGCACACCCGCTTAACTGACTTTATCGGCCATCTCTGGAAAAGGAATAGCCCCGATGAAAGCCCTCTTGTGCAAAGCCTTCGGCCCCGCCAGCACGCTGGTGCTCGAAGATATCCCTGCGCCTGACATCAAGAAGAACGAAATCCTGCTCGACGTCCACGCCGCCGGGGTCAACTTTCCAGACACCCTCATCATAGAAGGTAAATACCAGTTCAAGCCGCCCTTCCCCTTTTCACCAGGCGGCGAAGCAGCCGGCGTGATCTCGACGGTCGGGGAAAAAGTCACCCACCTCAAACCCGGCGACCGCGTCATGGCCCTCACTGGCTGGGGCAGCTTCGCCGAGCAGGTCGCCGTGCCGAACTACAACGTGTTGCCCATTCCCGAAAGCATGGACTTCACCATAGCCGCCGCCTTCAGCATGACCTATGGCACCTCGATGCACGCCCTCAAGCAACGCGCCAACCTGCAGCCCGGCGAAACCCTGCTGGTGCTCGGCGCATCCGGCGGCGTCGGCCTGGCTGCGGTAGAAATCGGCAAGGCGCTGGGTGCACGCGTCATCGCCGCTGCAAGCTCGGCAGAGAAACTCGAAGTCGCCAAAAACGCAGGCGCCGACGAACTCATCAACTACACCGACACCAGCCTCAAGGATGAAATCAAACGCCTCACCAACGGCAACGGCGCCGACGTGATCTACGACCCGGTCGGCGGCGACCTCTTCGACCAGGCCATCCGCGCCATCGCCTGGAACGGACGCCTGCTGGTCGTCGGCTTCGCCAGCGGCCGCATTCCCGAACTGCCAGTCAACCTGGCCCTGCTCAAAGGCGCTTCGGTGGTGGGGGTGTTCTGGGGCTCCTTTGCACAGCGCCAGCCGCAGGATAACGCCGCGAACTTCAAGCAGCTGTTTGCGTGGTTTGAGGAAGGGAAGCTGAAGCCGCTGGTGTCGCAGGTCTATCCGCTGGAGCGGGCTGGGGAGGCGATTGATGCGTTGGGGCAAAGGCGGGCTGTGGGGAAGGTGGTGGTGTCGCTCAGTTAAAAGCTTAATTACGTGAGCTAGCCCACCGCACGTTAAATAATAACTATATTTGTCAGGTACTAAATCTCAGTGTTTTACCCAAGGAAGCCCTAAGGCTGGCATCAGAATCAGTACGTACAGCGGAAGCGATGCTGGGGCCTGAGGCAACAAAGGGAATAGGTGTTGCCCTGAACGCACTCAAAAATGCCATTGAGCTTGCGGTTATAGAATGGCTCAAGGCGTGTCCAATGCTGAGCATTTTGAAGCCGTAGGAAAAATGAACGTATTGGATTAACCGACAGCCTTGGACGCCAGTTCGAGATTCCGTCGCCCGAACTGGCGTCACGTTCCAGCAGCTTCCTTTAAAATGACTGTCGAACACGCTCCGGCAAATAGTCCACATATCGCCGCCCAGGATTATCCCGACAACTCGCGATTACCGTCGGCAACGCCTGAAGCAAATCACGCACCAACGCATCGCGTTCGTCCAGAGACAGAAACAGTTGTACGACGGGGCCGCTGGACAGGTAACGCTCAGTCCTGAGAAACACGTCCAGTTCGTAAGGCGCATGCGTTCCAAGCGAGTCTTTCTGCCTTGACTCACGATTGATCTGACTGCACATCACCTTCCTGAGATCAGCGTTCTCATCCAGCGGAGGACGAGAAGGCGCCGCTTCAGCGAACTGATAGGTCACGGTCACGTTTTCGCCTTCGGGATGGGAAGCGGGAGGCTCCCACGCCTCGAAGCGCCACTGCTCAACGACGTGTTTGGCGGCAGCAACGATGGCTGGGTCGGTGGTGTTCAGAACCTCAAGGAACCGAACTTCTCCGCTGGCCTTGATGAATACCCTTACGCTGACATCGACGCCGGACACTGCTGTAAGGCGCAGGCTGCGCGGGTATTCAATATCAGGCATATGACGCGGGACAGGATAGGAAGGCAGCCCGTGTGCGACGCTGGCCAGACTAAGCAGCAACCACGCCGCGTGGAGTTTGGGCCTCATTCAGCGAGCCTCCTGCGTCAGCCCAACGGTGAAACCCGACTCAGCCGTCCCGACCAACACCGCCTTGATCGATGCAGGCAGGTAGTCGCCGTAGCGGTGATCAGGATTGTGTTCACAGTGGCTGACAATCATCGGGATCGAATCACTCAGTTGCTCAAGCAACGCCTTGCGCTCGTGCTCTGTATGGCGATGCGCAACATGGCTACTGAACAGCACTTGGCCGGTGTACCAGAACACATCAACTTTGCTCAATGATTCGTCGGGGGAGTCCTGCCGGACGGACTGCACTTCGTGATTGAGGTAGCCGCAGCGAATGTCGCCCAACCCTACACTGACCTCGGTATTGAAACGTCGGTACCCGTGGGAACCAAAAATCACCGGTACGGTGATGCTGGTGAACGGCGGCGCGCCGACGGTGCCGATCCAGGGTTTATAGCGCCATTGCCTGAGCGTTTGCTCGACAGACGACGTCATGAGCGGATGCCCACTTTCAATCGCCTTTGCTTCATGCACTGAGCCGTCAGACTTTATAACCAGTTGAGCACGCACCTTTCCGGCGTAGCGGGCTTTCACCAGTTCGACGGGAAACGCTGGCTGGGGCGTGTACATCGGCACCAGAAACGCTTCTGCTGCGTAAATTGGCAGCGCCATCAACGCCATTGAAACCACCAGAATAACCACAATCCACTTCATCAAAACCCCTGCTCATCGCGACTTAACTGCCTGCATGGCATCCATGTCGCGATACTAGAAGGGGCCTCTATAAACATATAAGGACACGATTTCTTATACGGTCGTAGGACCTGTCCTATTCGGTTACTGAATCGTTAAACCTCTCTGACGTTCACAAAACAACATGTGTAACCTCCCGTTTCTCGCCGTTTTTCAGTCAAAAGGCACTGCTTTTTTCTGTAACGAAAATGTAATATTCGCTTTCGCAAAAAAATAAGAACCCGGAGAGTCTCTATGTTTGCGTTTTTCCGCCCTGCCAGGCACAAGGCACCCCTTCCCGAAGAAAAAGTCGACAGCACCTACCGCCGCCTGCGCTGGCAGATCTTCGCGGGTATTTTCATTGGTTATGCGGGTTACTACCTGCTGCGCAAGAACTTCTCGCTGGCGATGCCTTATTTGATCGATGAGGGTTACACGCGCGGTCAGTTGGGCGTGGCGATGTCGGCGATTGCGATTGCCTACGGTCTGTCGAAGTTCTTGATGGGGATCATCTCCGACCGATCCAACCCACGTTATTTCCTGCCTTTCGGCCTGTTGGTATCGGCCGGGATCATGTTCATCTTCGGTTTCGCGCCGTGGGCGACGTCCAGTGTCACGATCATGTTCGTGCTGCTGTTCATCAACGGCTGGGCGCAAGGCATGGGCTGGCCGCCGAGCGGGCGGACGATGGTGCACTGGTGGTCGCAGAAAGAACGCGGCGGTGTGGTGTCGGTGTGGAACGTGGCGCACAACGTCGGTGGCGGCCTGATCGGCCCACTGTTCCTGCTGGGCATGGGCTGGACCAATGACTGGCACGCGGCATTCTACGTCCCGGCGGCCGTTGCCTTGCTGGTTGCCGTGTTTGCGTTTGCAACCATGCGCGACACGCCACAATCGGTGGGCCTGCCGCCTATCGAGCACTACAAGAACGATTACCCGGAAGGCTACGATGCCAGCCATGAAGAAGAATTCAGCGCCAAGGAAATCTTCGTCAAATACGTGCTGCGCAACAAATTCCTCTGGTACATCGCCATGGCCAACGTGTTCGTCTATCTGCTGCGCTACGGCGTGCTGGACTGGGCACCGACCTACCTCAAGGAAGCCAAGCACTTCACCGTCGACAAGACCTCGTGGGCCTATTTCCTGTACGAGTGGGCCGGTATTCCGGGCACGCTGCTGTGCGGCTGGATGTCGGACAAGATCTTCAAGGGCAATCGCGGCCTGACCGGCATGGTGTTCATGTTCCTGGTGACCATCGCCACGCTGGTGTACTGGCTGAATCCGGAAGGCAACCCGACGGTCGACATGATTGCCCTGGTGTCTATCGGCTTCCTGATCTACGGCCCGGTGATGCTGATCGGCCTGCAGGCGCTGGAACTGGCACCCAAGAAGGCGGCAGGGACGGCGGCAGGCTTTACCGGCCTGTTCGGTTATCTGGGCGGCTCGGTCGCGGCGAGCGCGGCGATGGGCTACACCGTGGACCATTTCGGCTGGGACGGCGGCTTCGTGCTGTTGATCGGCGCGTGCATTCTGGCCATGGTGTTCCTGGCGCCGACGCTGCGTCACAAACAGGTTGCCAGCACCTCGCGTGAAGCCAAGGCCTGATTCAGGCCGTCGCTGACTGGCACCGCTTGAGCCGCGCCTCCAGATGCAAATCCGGCATGGCGTGGCTGCGCAGGGCGATGGCGGTCTGCTCAACGTAATCGCGGGTGGTTCCATACCGCCCGCTTGCGCTGGCCAGCACCTGGCTCAGCACGCTGTCCGGCAGATTGCCGGCATAGCTCGGTAAATGCCGCTCCAGCACGAACCCCAACGCCTGAACCTGCCTGCCATCTTCAAGACGGCAGCTGAGCCAGTGTGGGCGATAGGAGGGATAAGGCATCTCGCGCTGCCAGAGCGCCAGCAATGAATCTTCCAGACACTCATCCGGCAGCCGATAGGCAAAGCCGGTGCAGGAGCCGCCACGGTCCAGACCAAACACCAGTCCCGGAACCTCCGGCGTGCCGCGGTGCTCGTGGGACCACAGGTACAAACCGCGATGATATCCATGCACGCGTCCGCGCTGGCGCTCGACGGCGGTGCATTCAGGTCGCCAGATCAGTGAGCCGTAGGCGAACAGCCAGACCGGACCACCCTTGTGACGCTTCATGGTGGCGTCCATGGATGCGAGCAACTGCTCGCGTGTCAGTTGCGGGCCAAGATCGATGACAGGTGGATACGTCAGGCCCAGACCGTCGTGCACAGCTACGGCCAGTTCGTTGATTGGGTTCTCCATTTGCCTCCCTGACAGTCTGACTGCCAGTCTTTGCCGAGCCCCGCTGAATCGCTCACGGGCGAGCGGCCTCAGGGTGTCGTGGTACGTTCTTCGCTGCAGGCCAATGGCCTTTTTGCCAAAAAGAATCTGGCGACGATTTGACATCGCCAGACGCTATAAGCGGATCCAAGCAATTTACAATCCAGCCGGACCACCGTCAGTCAGGTATCAGGGACGCGGCGCGTAGGCAAACACGTCCGCACGCATCTGATGGGCGTCCATGCCAGCGCTGACCAGCGCGTCGAGGGTGCCGTAGATCATCGCAGGCGAGCCGCTGCCGTAAACGTGCACCGCCGAAAGATCCTTGATGTCGTCGCAGACCGCCTCGTGCAGCATGCCGCAGCGCCCTTCCCAGCCGCACAGATCACTGACAACCTTGTGCAGGAACAGGTTGGGCAGTTTCGCCCATTCGTCCCAATGGCTGATGTCGTAGAAGTCTTCGGGACGTCGCACGCCCCAGTACAGATGCACCGGGTGACTGAAGCCTGTGACGCGGCAATGCTCGATGAGGCTGCTCATCTGCGCCATGCCAGTGCCTGCGGCGATCAGAACCAGCGGCCCGTCAGGCAGCTCGGCCAGGTGGGTGTCGCCAAATGGCAGTTCGACCCGAGCCATCGCGTTGCGCTGCAATTGCTCGATGAGGCTGCGCGCGCTGTCTTCGCGCACCAGAACGTGCAGCTCCAGATCACGTCCTCGATGAGGAGCCGAGGCAATGGAGAACGCTGATTTCTCGCCATTCTCACGTTCGATCATCAGGTATTGTCCGGCATGGTAGCGCGGCGCCTTGCCTGCCGGAGCGCGCAGCCCCACACGCCAGACATCGCCGCCGACCTCGACGCATTCGCTCAACTGGCAGGCAAAACTGCGCACCGGCAGCTCGCCCTTTGCCAGCACGCCGTCCCACAGCACCACGCAGTCTTCCAGCGGCTCGGCCAGACAGGTGTAGATCTCGCCGTGATCGTGCTCCTGACCCGACTGCATGACCCGGCCTTCGACCAGCAGCGCCGAGCAGACGTGGCAGTTGCCATTGCGACAGCTCTGCGGGCATTCATAGCCCAGACGCTGTGCGGCATCGAGAATCCGTTCACCCGGCAAAACTTCCAGCACGGCCCCGGAGGGCTGCAAGGTTACGCGCATCACTTGATTCCCAACTGATCCCAGATCTCGTCGACCCGGCGTGTGGTGGCTTCATCCTTGACGATGGCCCTGCCCCATTCGCGACTGGTTTCGCCCGGCCACTTGTTGGTCGCATCCAGGCCCATCTTGGAGCCCAGACCGGACACCGGCGAGGCGAAGTCCAGATAATCGATAGGCGTGTTGTCGATCATCACGGTGTCGCGCTTGGGGTCCATGCGCGTGGTGATCGCCCAGATCACGTCATTCCAGTCGCGGGCATTGATGTCATCGTCGGTGACGATCACGAACTTGGTGTACATGAACTGCCGCAGGAACGACCAGACGCCCAGCATCACGCGCTTGGCATGGCCGGGATACTGTTTCTTGATGGTCACAACGGCCATGCGGTACGAGCAGCCTTCGGGCGGCAAGTAAAAATCGACGATTTCCGGAAACTGCTTCTGCAGGATCGGCACGAACACTTCGTTCAGGGCAACGCCCAGAATCGCGGGCTCATCCGGCGGACGGCCGGTATAGGTGCTGTGGTAGATCGGCTTGATGCGATGCGTGATGCGCTCGACGGTCAGCACCGGGAAGCTGTCCACTTCGTTGTAATAGCCGGTGTGGTCGCCGTAAGGACCTTCATCGGCCATCTCGCCGGGATGGATCACGCCTTCAAGCACGATCTCGGCGCTGGCGGGCACTTGCAGGTTGCTGCCCCGGCACTTGATCAATTCAGTGCGAGAGCCTCGCAACAGGCCGGCGAAAGCGTATTCGGAAAGGCTGTCCGGCACGGGGGTGACTGCGCCCAGAATGGTCGCCGGGTCAGCACCCAGCGCCACGGCGACCGGATAGGGTTCGCCCGGATACTTGGCGCACCAGTCACGGAAATCCAGCGCGCCGCCGCGATGGCTGAGCCAGCGCATGATGATCTTGTTGCGGCCGATGACCTGCTGGCGATAGATGCCCAGGTTCTGGCGTTCCTTGTTCGGGCCTTTGGTAACGGTCAGGCCCCAGGTGATCAACGGGGCAACGTCGCCCGGCCAGCAGGTCTGGACCGGCAGCATGCCGAGGTCGACGTCATCACCTTCGATGACCACTTCCTGGCAGGGCGCATCTTTCACGACCTTGGGCGCCATCGCGATGACCTTGCGGAAGATCGGCAGCTTGGACCAGGCGTCTTTCAAACCCTTGGGCGGCTCGGGCTCCTTGAGGAAGGCCAGCAGTTTGCCGATCTCACGCAATTCGCTGACGGCCTCGGCGCCCATGCCCATGGCAACCCGCTCAGGCGTGCCGAACAGGTTGCCCAGCACCGGAATATCGAAGCCGACCGGCTTTTCGAACAACAGGGCCGGGCCCTTGGCGCGCAGGGTGCGATCACAGATCTCGGTCATTTCCAGCACGGGCGAAATCGGCATCTGAATGCGTTTCAGCTCTCCGCGCTGCTCAAGCTGCTGTACGAAATCCCTTAGATCTTTGAATTTCATTAACCCGGCCACTTATCCAAATAGACGCACATCGTACCTGCTCTGAGCCTTCAAGGCAGCTAATGAGCCAAACGGCGGCCAAAAAAAATGGCACCCCGAAGGATGCCATTTCTTGAACCGACCCGTCTGTTACTTGCGTTTCATCGACAGGAAGAATTCATCGTTGGTCTTGGTCTGTTTGAGCTTGTCGATCAGGAACTCGATCGCAGCGACCTCGTCCATCGGGTGCAGCAGCTTGCGCAGGATCCACATGCGCTGCAGCTCGTCATCAGCGGTCAACAGCTCTTCGCGGCGTGTGCCGGAGCGGTTGATGTTGATGGCCGGGAACACGCGCTTCTCTGCGATCTTGCGATCCAGAGGCAGCTCCATGTTGCCTGTACCCTTGAACTCTTCGTAGATGACTTCATCCATCTTCGAACCGGTTTCAACCAGTGCGGTGGCGATGATGGTCAGCGAGCCGCCTTCTTCGATGTTACGTGCAGCACCGAAGAAACGCTTTGGCTTCTCCAGAGCGTGCGCATCGACACCACCGGTCAGTACCTTGCCGGAGCTCGGGATGACGGTGTTGTAGGCACGGGCCAGACGGGTGATGGAGTCCAGCAGGATGACGACGTCTTTCTTGTGCTCGACCAGGCGCTTGGCCTTTTCGATCACCATTTCGGCAACCTGTACGTGACGGGTTGGCGGTTCGTCGAAGGTCGAGGCAACCACTTCGCCGCGCACGGTGCGCTGCATTTCGGTCACTTCTTCCGGACGCTCGTCGATCAGCAGAACGATCAGGTGCACTTCCGGATTGTTGCGTGTGATGTTCGACGCGATGTTCTGCAGCATGATGGTCTTGCCCGCCTTTGGCGGAGCAACGATCAAACCACGCTGACCTTTACCGATCGGTGCACACAGGTCGATGACACGACCGGTGAGGTCTTCAGTGGAACCGTTACCGGCTTCCATCTTCATGCGCACATTCGGGAACAGCGGCGTCAGGTTTTCGAACAGAATCTTGTTCTTGGCGTTTTCCGGACGGTCGTAGTTGATCGTGTCGACCTTGAGCAGAGCGAAATAACGCTCACCTTCTTTCGGAGGACGGATCTTGCCAACGATGGTGTCGCCGGTGCGCAGGTTGAAGCGGCGAATCTGGCTCGGGGAAACATAGATGTCGTCCGGGCCGGCCAGATAGGAAGCGTCTGCAGAGCGCAGGAAGCCGAAGCCGTCCTGGAGGATCTCCAGCACGCCATCACCTGAAATTTCCTCGCCACTTTTAGCGTGCCTTTTGAGCAGGGAGAAAATCACATCCTGCTTGCGCGAACGGGCCATATTTTCTATGCCAGCCTGTTCGGCCATTTCGAGCAGATCGGTAATCGGCTTTTGCTTGAGTTCAGTCAGATTCATATGGGAATGACGTAATCGTGTATGGAGGGGGAAATTAAGCTTTTGGCTTAATGAGGCCGCGCCGCAGAGAAGGCGACAGGATCGCGTACTAAATCGAAAGGAGAGCGTCGGCGACGGCTAGCAGGGGGCAACGGAGAAGCCGTTGCGGGGCCGAATGTACCACTCGATTTTGAAGGAGTCTAGTACGGCAGATGAAAAAAGCCCCGCTATTCGCAGGGCCTTGGGGCACTTCAGATGTTGGCGTCAAGGAAGGCAGCGAGCTGCGACTTCGACAGAGCGCCTACTTTGGTAGCCTCGACGTTGCCATTCTTGAACAGCATCAGAGTCGGGATACCGCGAACGCCGTGCTTGGCCGGGGTTTCCTGATTTTCGTCGATGTTCAGTTTGGCGACGGTCAGTTTGCCTTCGTAAGTGTTGGCAATTTCGTCCAGAACCGGGGCAATCATTTTGCAAGGGCCACACCACTCAGCCCAGTAGTCGACCAGTACAGGGCCTTGAGCCTTCAGTACATCGGCTTCGAAGCTGGCGTCGGTGACGTGTTTGATCTTGTCGCTACTCATGGATGTCTCCGAGTTCGTAGGCTAAAAAACGACGCTCATCATAGCGGGCCTTATGACATTCAGGAAGCGAAGGATCATTGAGTCTGGCTATGACGGTCTATGAGTCAGGTTATAGCTCATCGCTAGCTCGAAGGGGAAACGAAAACAATACCGGTGCGTAGCGCAGCGCCCCTGATGTGCTCCTGCATGGCCTTTTGCGCAGGACCGGAGGCATGTCGGGCCAGCGCTCGAAGGATCTTGCGGTGCTCCTGCCAGGTTTCCATCACCCTTGCAGCCCTTATGAATGGCATCTTCTGGCTTTCCAGGAAGATATCGGCACCTGCGGTCACGATCCCCAGCATGGCCTGATTGCCACTGGCCACTAGGATATGTCGGTGAAACTCGAAATCCAGACGTGCGGCCGCTTCGAAATCGCCAGCGCGCAGCTCCAGACGCATGGCCTCGACGTTATCTTCCAGCACGTCCCGTTCGTCGGCGGTCAGTGTCACAGCGGCCAGACCGGCGGCAAAGCCTTCCAGCGCATAGCGCAACTGAAACGTATCTGCCGGAGAAACCTGAGCATCGAAAGGCCAGGAAAATCCGCCCGTGCGCCGTTCTGGTTCAGAAAACGACTGCACGAACACACCTTTGCCGGGCTGCACACTCACCACGCCCAGCGCACTGAGCGATGACAGCGCCTCGCGCAGCGAAGCACGGCTGACACCCAGCAATGCCGCCAGATCGCGCTGCGACGGCAGGCTGTCACCGTGCTTGTAGCCCTGTTCATCAATCAGCTTGCGGATGGCCCTGAGGGCTGATTCCGGTACGGCGAGCGAATTATGCGGCATCACTGTTCAGGCCAGTCAGTCCAGTAAAAAGCCCTTTTAGCGCCATCCCGATCATTCGGCAAGCGACGCCCAGCGCTGGGGCGCCGTGGCTTTCAGGCGCTCCAAAGCAGGGCGAACCCGCTACCAACTGTTCAGACCAGTAAGACCAAAAACAGGCTGGACACCTTGAGTTACGGTTCAAAACGAGTGGGTGGCATGGGCTGTGCACTGGGTGAACGGCCTACATCTATCGTTCCGCCCGGAGAGTTCTCATGACCAAGCGTTACAGCGCCCTGCTTACTGCCTTGTTTGCCAGCCTGATGCTGAGCCAGGCGCCAGCCCACGCCAATGGCCTGGACGACGTCGTAGCGCGCGGCACCCTGAAAGTTGCCGTCCCCCAGGACTTTCCGCCTTTCGGTTCGGTCGGTCCGGACATGAAGCCACGCGGCCTGGACATCGACACCGCGCAACTGCTGGCCGACAAGTTGAAGGTCAAGCTTGAGCTGACGCCCGTCAACAGCACCAACCGCATCCCGTTCCTGACCACCGGCAAGGTCGACCTGGTGATTTCGAGCCTTGGCAAAAACCCGGACCGCGAGAAAGTCATCGACTTCTCCCGTGCCTACGCGCCGTTCTACCTGGCCGTGTTCGGTCCGCCTGATTCGCCGGTCAAGGAAATCGCCGACCTGAACGGCAAGACCATCAGCGTCACTCGCGGTGCGATCGAAGACATCGAATTGTCGGCCGTCGCTCCACAGGGCGCGACCATCAAGCGTTTTGAAGACAACAACTCCACCATCGCCGCCTACCTGGCCGGCCAGACCGACCTGATCGCCAGCGGCAACGTGGTGATGGTCGCCATCAGCGAGCGCAACCCCAAGCGCATACCGGCGCTGAAAGTGAAACTCAAGGACTCGCCTGTCTATGTCGGCGTGAACAAGGGTCAACCGGAATTGCTGGGCAAGGTCAACGAGATCCTGAATGCCGCCAAAGCTGACGGCACGCTGGAAAAGGCTTCTACCACCTGGCTCAAGCAGCCACTGCCAGCCGATCTCTGATCACCGTTTTCTGATTCACAGGGTTTGCCAATGGCTTATCACTTCGACTTTGCACCGGTTCTGCAGAACATTGATCTGCTGTTGCGCGGGGCATTATTCACGCTGGAATTGACGGCCATTGGCACCGTGCTCGGCGTCAGCCTGGGGATCGTCGGTGCTGTCGTGAGGGCCTGGAAGATCCAGCCCTTTGCGACGATCTTTGCGGTGTATGTGGAGCTGATCCGCAATACGCCGTTTCTGGTCCAGCTGTTCTTCATCTTTTTCGGCCTGCCCTCGCTGGGTATGCAGATATCGGAATGGCAGGCCGCCGTACTGGCGATGGTGATCAATCTGGGCGCCTATTCGACGGAGATCATCCGGGCGGGCATCCAGGCGATCCCGAAAGGACAGCTTGAAGCCTCGGCAGCCCTGGCGATGAGCCGCTACGAAACCTTTCGCTATGTGGTGCTGGTTCCGGCCCTGCGCAAGGTGTGGCCTGCACTGAGCAGCCAGATCATCATCGTGATGCTGGGCTCGGCGGTCTGCTCGCAGATCGCGACGGAGGAGCTGAGCTTTTTCGCCAACTTCATCCAGTCCCGTAATTTCCGCTCGTTCGAGACCTACATCGTCACCACGCTGATCTACCTGTGCATGGCGCTGTTGATTCGTCAGTTGCTGGCCTGGATCGGGCGTCGCTACATCTCGAGGAGCAGCTGATGGACTTTACCCTCTGGGACATCCTGCGCAATCTGCTGACTGGCCTGCAATGGACGGTGGCCCTGTCGCTGGTGGCCTTCATCGGCGGCGGGCTGATCGGCCTGCTGGTGATGGGCATGCGCACCTCGGAGAAATCCGGGCCGCGTGTGGCAGCCAGCTTATATATAGAGCTGTTTCAAGGCACACCGCTTTTGATGCAGCTGTTTCTGGTGTTCTTCGGCGTTGCGCTGATGGGAATGGACATTTCTCCCTGGGCTGCAGCCGCGCTGGCGCTGACGTTGTTCACCAGCGCCTATCTGGCCGAAATCTGGCGCGGCTGCGTCGAATCGATTTCCAAGGGTCAATGGGAAGCTTCGGCGAGTCTCGCCCTGACTCCGTTCGAGCAGATGCGTTACGTGATCCTGCCGCAGGCGCTACGTATTGCCATCGCCCCGACGGTCGGCTTCTCGGTACAGGTGGTCAAAGGCACGGCCGTGACCTCGATCATCGGTTTCACCGAACTGACCAAGACCGGCAGCATGCTGGCCAACGCCACCTTCGAACCTTTCATGGTCTACGGCTTCGTCGCCCTGGGCTATTTCATCCTTTGCTATCCGTTGTCGCTCTGCGCGCGTCATCTGGAAAGGAGACTGCATGCCTCTGCTTAGAATTTCCGCCCTGCACAAGTACTACGGCGACCATCACGTTCTCAAAGGCATCGACCTCTCCGTGGAAGAAGGCCAGGTGGTGGCAATCATCGGTCGCAGCGGCTCGGGCAAGAGCACACTGCTGCGCACACTCAACGGGCTGGAGTCGATCAACGACGGCGTGATCGAAGTCGATGGCGAGTACCTGGACGCTGCCCGCGCCGATCTGCGCACGTTGCGGCAGAAGGTCGGCATGGTGTTTCAGCAGTTCAACCTGTTCCCGCACCTGAGCGTGGGCGAAAACGTG
The DNA here is from genome assembly GCF_900184295.1 of Pseudomonas viridiflava. Classification (NCBI taxonomy): domain Bacteria; kingdom Pseudomonadati; phylum Pseudomonadota; class Gammaproteobacteria; order Pseudomonadales; family Pseudomonadaceae; genus Pseudomonas; species Pseudomonas viridiflava. The sequence goes on along the minus strand of NZ_LT855380.1, from coordinate 213,506 downwards.
ATGCTTGCGCCGCAGGTCGTACAGAAAGTACCCAAGGCCGAGGCTGCGAAGCTGGCCAGGCAGATGCTGGAGCGGGTCGGGTTGAGCGAGAAGTTCGATGCGTTCCCGGACCGCCTTTCGGGTGGGCAGCAGCAACGCGTGGCCATTGCCCGGGCGCTGGCCATGTCCCCCAAGGTGCTGCTCTGCGACGAGATCACCTCGGCGCTGGACCCAGAACTGGTCAACGAAGTGCTCAGCGTCGTGCGCCAACTGGCCGCCGACGGCATGACCCTGATCATGGTCACCCACGAAATGCGCTTCGCCCGGGAAGTGGGCGACAAACTGGTGTTCATGCACGAGGGCAAGGTGCATGAAGTGGGCGACCCGAAAGAACTGTTCGCCAACCCGAAGACGCCAGAACTGGCCAACTTCATAGGATCGGTCGAGCAGGCTTGAGTATTGGCCAAAGGGAATAACAGGAGGAAGCGAACCGTCGCTTCCTCCTGCTAATAACACCGTTTGAAAGACACGTAACTTACCTGACGAAGACGAACCCGGTAATGAGTGATCACGTGACTGACTGAAGTTCCAAGACTTCAAGGTCCGCGACAAGCTGCTCCATTTCATGCTCAGGCTTGTCTCTGTTGTAGACACCCCATTTGGGCTCATTGGCCCCATCCATTGTCCGCCCTGCATATCGGCTCTTACCATCGAGCAATTGATCGACACCATTGTAATTAAGCGAGAACCAGCCTTCTGAATCAATGTCCGACAGGTGAAGGGTCAGGCTATAACTGTTCCATACATTATCCTGAGTCTTTGTTGTCCATACTGTTTTCCAGACCTCGCCCCTGTCTACGAACCTCAAAATGACCTCATCTCTTACCGCCGTCATGAGCAAGGGGTAGTTCTGGAGCCCACCCGGGTAAGACTTCCACTGAAAAATCACAAAATCTCCGTAGGCACTGTCGATTTTAGGAAGTTTACTTTTCCAGTTGAGCGTGTAGGTCCTGCCTTTTTGCCACTTATAAGCCTGAGCGCCGACCCGGATATTCCGACTTTCGCAGCGATAGCTTACCGAGTCGGACGGCTTAAAATAACGCCAGACATTCCTGTTTAAATCGCGATCATAGACATAGGTTATTGACCCGTTAGGTTCGACTTCCAGGCTACCAAATACGCTGGGTTGTCCAACCCATAAACGCGTTGCTGAGGTGGGGAGTTCATTAGACATGATAGAATCCTTTCTACTTAAAGCATGCATGACTTACACAGTACTGATCTTTTCGAACATTTCCGGAAGGGCGTCCAGCCACCACCAACACCTGCATGCTGTTCCATGATTATCTGCGCGGCCCTCTTATTATAGGCCCGGACGAACGTTGCTGGATCGTGACGATAGAAGGTCCACCGCCGCCTGCGTCCCCCGATCATGTACACGGAGAATGATCTAGCTGCCGCCTCCCGCCCGGAGACAGCGAGGGATCGTGTCACGACGTCGGGATAACCTGATCGCCTTCCAGCGCAAACAGTCGCACGCATAGCGTCCTGAGAGGCGTCACCATGCTCCGCGCTCAGCGTTATATGCAAATCTTGCCGTAGCCCACGAACTGTGGGAGTCATTCAGTCAGACACGTCACATCGAGGCGCGCATGCGAAGTGGGTGAGTGACCACTGAGCGAAGTAATACCGGGTATTTCCGCCGCCCGGACAGCTTCGCGTTGGCGGCAGAGGTGGATCGTGGCACGATGGCGCGGTTATCGAACGGGATTGCCAGACCATGCCGCACTCTAAACCCAAGAATCTTTCACTGATCGCCGCTATCGACCTGGGCTCCAACAGCTTCCATATGGTTGTGGCAAAAGCCAATCAGGGCGAAATTCGCATTCTTGAGCGCCTGGGCGAGAAGGTGCAGTTGGCAGCCGGAATTACCGAAGAGCGCCAGCTCACTGAAGAATCGATGCAGCGGGGCCTCGACTGCCTCAAGCGCTTCGCCCAACTGATCAACGGCCTGCCGCTCGGCGCCGTTCGCATCGTGGGCACCAACGCCCTGCGCGAAGCCCGCAACCGCAACGACTTCATCCATCGCGCCGAAGAAATCCTCGGCCACCCGGTGGAAGTCATCTCCGGCCGCGAAGAAGCACGCCTCATTTATCTGGGCGTCTCCCACACGCTGGCGGACACCCCCGGCAAGCGCCTCGTCGCCGACATCGGCGGCGGCAGTACCGAGTTCATCATCGGTCAACGTTTCGAGCCGCTGCTGCGCGAAAGCCTGCAGATGGGCTGCGTGAGTTTCACTCAGCGCTACTTCCGCGACGGCAAGGTGACACCGGCCCGCTACGCGCAGGCCTACACCGCCGCCCGCCTGGAAATCATGAGCATCGAGCACGCGCTGCATCGCCTGAAATGGGATGAAGCCATCGGTTCGTCCGGCACCATTCGCGCGATTGGCGTGGCACTCAAGGCCAATGGCTATGGCGCAGGCGAGGTCAACGCCGAAGGGCTGGCCTGGCTCAAGCGCAAACTGTTCAAACTGGGCGACGTCGAGAAGATCGACTTCGACGGCATCAAGCCTGACCGCCGCGCGATTTTCCCGGCGGGTCTGGCGATTCTGGAAGCGATTTTCGACGCCCTCGAACTCAAGCGCATGGACCACTGCGAAGGTGCGCTGCGTGAAGGTGTGCTGTATGACCTGATGGGTCGCCATCATCACGAAGACGTGCGCGAACGTACGCTGACGTCGCTGATGGAGCGCTACCACGTCGATATGGAACAGGCCGCTCGCGTCGAAGCCAAGGCATTGCATGCCCTGGAACAGGTCGCCGACAGCTGGGACCTGCAACACGAGAGTTATGCCGAGCTGTTGAGCTGGGCCGCCAAGGTGCATGAAGTGGGGCTGGACATCGCCCACTATCATTACCACAAGCATGGCGCCTACCTGATCGAGCACTCCGACCTGGCCGGTTTCTCACGCGAAGACCAGCAAATGCTCGCGCTGCTGGTGCGCGGTCATCGCCGTAACATTCCCAAGGACAAGTTCGCCGAGTTCGGCGATGAAGGCATCAAGCTGATTCGCCTGTGCGTGCTGTTGCGCTTCGCGATTCTGTTCCACCACATCCGTGGCACCCAGGAGATGCCACGTGTGGTGCTACGCGCCGACGGTCCGAACCTGGATGCAGAGTTCCCGGACGGCTGGCTGGAAAACAACCAGCTGACTCAGGCCGACTTCGCGCTGGAAGCGGAGTGGCTGACCCGAGTCGGCATCGTCTTCAGCGTACGCTGAGGACCGGGTTGCTCAGGCGCTCCAGCAGGGTCGCCTGGGCGCTTCGAGCGTTCTGGTTACCGGTCGGCGTGCTGCGCACGTAACGACCGTCAGACTGCAACAGCCAGCTGTGGGTGTTGTCGGTCAGGTAGCTTTCCAGCTCCTTCTTCACCCGCAGGATCAACTTCTTGCCTTCCACCGGGAAGCAGGTCTCGACACGCTTGTCGAGGTTGCGCTCCATCCAGTCGGCACTCGACAGGAACATCTGCTCGTCGCCGCCGTTGAGGAAGTAGAAGACCCGCGTGTGCTCCAGGAAGCGACCGATGATCGAGCGCACATGGATGTTGTGCGAGACCCCGGCGATGCCCGGACGCAGGCAGCACATGCCGCGCACTACCAGATCGATGCGCACGCCTGACTGACTGGCCTTGTACAGCGCGCGGATGATCTTCGGATCGGTCAGCGAGTTGAACTTGGCGATGATGTGCGCAGGTTTGCCGTCGACCGCGAACTGAGTCTCGCGGGCGATCATGTCGAGCATGCCTTTCTTCAGCGTGAACGGCGCGTGCAGCAGTTTTTTCATGCGCAGCGTCTTGCCCATGCCGATCAGTTGGCTGAACAGCTTGCCGACGTCTTCGCACAGCGCGTCGTCGGAAGTCAGCAGGCTGTAGTCGGTGTACAGGCGGGCGTTGCCAGCGTGATAGTTACCGGTACCCAAGTGCGCGTAACGCACGATCTCGCCCGCCTCGCGACGCAGGATCAGCATCATCTTGGCGTGGGTCTTGAAGCCGACCACACCGTAGATCACCACCGCACCGGCGGCCTGCAGACGGCTGGCCAGTTGCAGGTTGGATTCTTCGTCGAAACGGGCACGCAATTCGATCACGGCTGTGACTTCCTTGCCGTTACGCGCCGCATCGACCAGCGCATCGACGATTTCCGAGTTCGCGCCGCTGCGATACAGCGTCTGACGCACGGCGAGCACATGCGGGTCTTTCGCGGCCTGCCGTAGCAAATCGACCACCGGCGTGAAGGACTCGAAAGGGTGCAGCAAGAGGATGTCCTGCTTGCTGATCACGCTGAAAATGTTTTCGCTGTTCTGCAACAGCTTGGGAATCGCTGGCGTGAACGGCAGGTATTGCAGCTCCGGATGGCTGTCCAGACCGGTGATGCTGAACAGCCGCGTCAGGTTGACCGGGCCATTGACCTGATACAGCTCGGACTCGTTCAGGTTGAACTGCTTGAGCAGGTAGTCCGACAGATGCTTGGGACAGGTGTCCGCCACTTCCAGACGCACTGCGTCGCCATAGCGGCGCGAGAACAGTTCGCCGCGCAGAGCACGCGCAAGGTCTTCCACGTCTTCCGAATCCAGCGCCAGGTCGGCGTTACGGGTCAGGCGGAACTGATAGCAGCCCTTGACCTTCATGCCCTGGAACAGATCATCAGCGTGAGCGTGGATCATTGACGACAGGAACACGAAATTGTCGCCCGGCCCGCATACGTCTTCGGGCACCTTGATGATGCGCGGCAGCAGACGCGGCGCCGGGATGATCGCAAGGCCCGAGTCGCGGCCGAAGGCATCGATACCTTCGAGCTCGACGATGAAGTTCAGGCTCTTGTTGACCAGCAACGGAAACGGGTGCGTCGGGTCGAGACCGATCGGGGTGATGATCGGTGCGATTTCGTCGCGGAAATAACGACGGACCCAGGCTTTGAGCTTGGCGGTCCAGTGACGGCGACGAATGAAGCGGACCTGGTGTTTCTCCAGCTCCGGCAGAAGAATATCGTTGAGGATCGCGTACTGGCGGTCGACATGACCGTGAACCAGTTCGCTGATGCGGGCCAGCGCCTGGTGCGGCTGCAAGCCGTCGGCACCGGCCTGTTCACGAGCAAAGGTAATCTGCTTCTTGAGGCCTGCGACACGAATCTCGAAGAACTCATCGAGGTTGCTGGAGAAGATCAGCAGAAACTTCAGCCGCTCCAACAATGGGTAGGACTCGTCGAGCGCCTGTTCCAGAACCCGTATGTTGAACTGCAACTGGGACAGTTCGCGATGGATGTACAGGCTGCTGTCGTCCAGGTTCGGCGCGACAACGGCAGGCACAGTGGCAGCGGGTGGCTCGATGGCCGGTACTACCTCGATGTCAGGGTCAACCATGGGTGCAGTCTCCTGAATATCGACTTCAACAGCGGCTTCGATGAGTCCTTCGGTATTCATGAATGTTCCTGTGAGGCTATTGCCCTTTCAGCAGTTGAGCAGCGCGTACGGCAAAATACGTGAGAATGCCGTCAGCTCCTGCGCGTTTGAAGGCGGTGAGGGATTCCAGAATCACCCCTTCACTCAGCCAGCCGTTCTGGATTGCAGCCATGTGCATGGCGTATTCGCCACTGACCTGATACACAAAGGTCGGCACCTTGAACTCATCCTTGACCCGATGAAGGATGTCCAGGTACGGCATACCCGGCTTGACCATCACCATGTCCGCGCCTTCAGACAGATCGGCAGCCACTTCATGCAGCGCTTCATTGCTGTTGGCCGGGTCCATCTGATAGGACGCCTTGTTGGCCTTGCCCAGGTTCAGTGAAGAACCTACCGCATCGCGGAACGGACCGTAATAGGCGCTGGCGTATTTCGCCGAGTAGGCCATGATCCGCACGTTGACGTGTCCGGCCAGTTCCAGCGCTTCACGAATCGCCTGAATACGACCGTCCATCATGTCGGACGGGGCAACCACCTGCGCGCCGGCATCGGCATGGGACAGGGCCTGTTTGACCAGCGCATCGACCGTAATGTCGTTCTGCACGTAGCCTTCTTCGTCGAGAATGCCGTCCTGCCCGTGCGTGGTGAACGGGTCCAGTGCCACGTCAGTGATGACGCCCAGCTCGGGGAAGCGGTCACGCAGGGCACGTGTTGCACGCTGCGCGATGCCTTCCGGATTCCAGGCTTCGGCGCCATCGAGGGATTTCTTTTCAGGTGGAGTAACCGGAAACAGTGCCAGCGCAGGAATGCCCAGCGCGACCCAGCTTTCGGCTTCCTTGAGCAGCAGATCGACACTCAGGCGCTCGACGCCCGGCATCGAGGCCACTGTTTCACGACGGTTTTCACCATCGAGTACGAATACAGGAAGAATCAGGTCGTCGACGGTGACAACGTTTTCGCGGACCAGCCGACAGGAAAAGTCGTCGCGGCGATTACGGCGCAGACGAGTGAGAGGAAACAGGCGGTTAGCGGGGGTAAAGCTCACGGCGAGACTCCTGAGCCCGCATACGCGGGCAAGCGCGACAGTTATAAGCCGCCATTATGACCAATGTGTGACAGTCATGGTTCGACCTGCGACTGCAGGCCGCAGCGGCGCAACTGGAGAGAAAGGACCATTGTCACTGCAAGAATCTTTAACGTCGAGACACATATGGACACTTTCATCCTTGCGTTGGGCGCGTTAGGCTGCGCGTTCATTTCGCCAGCATCCAGACAATGCTCCAGAATTTCTTGAATGAGTTTGGCTACTTCGCCCTCTTCCTCGGCACCTTCTTTGAAGGCGAGACCATTCTGGTTCTTGCCGGATTTCTGGCTTTCCGTGGATACATGGACCTCAACATCGTCATCCTCGTGGCCTTCTGCGGAAGCTACGCGGGCGATCAGCTGTGGTATTTCATGGGGCGCAAGCATGGCCGCAAACTGCTTGCCCGAAAACCTCGCTGGCAGCTCATGGGCGACAAGGCGTTGAGGCTTGTGCGCAAACACCCTGACATCTGGGTGCTGAGCTTCCGCTTCGTCTACGGATTGCGAACGGTCATGCCGGTGGCCATCGGTCTATCCGGGTATCCGCCAGCGCGCTACCTGCTGCTCAATGGCATCGGCGCGGCAGTCTGGGCAGCAGCGCTGGGTTCGGCGGCGTATCATTTCGGCGCCGTGCTGGAAGGCTTGCTGGGTAACGTCAAGAAATACGAACTCTGGGTGCTCGGCGCCCTGATTCTTCTGGGCCTGGGTCTGTGGCTGCGTCGCCGCATCAAGAATGCCCGCATCGCCCGCGAAGCTCGCGCAGAGAGACAATTCTGCGCATCTTCAGCAGCCTCGGATCTGGACATGCCGGTCGAAGCCCCTCTCGATCTGAAGAAAAAGTCCGACGACTGAATTCCCTTCTGAGTTCTCCGGGCACAGGTCAAAACACCTCGCCCGGATGCTGCGCCCTTCCCCGCCTGATCCCGCCCCGACAAGACCCGACACTGAACAGATGACGCTCAATGTGTTCCATTGGTAGATGCGTCATGACCAAGGAGTCGAATCATGCAAAAGAAAGTGGCTGTGATCCTGTCCGGCTGCGGCGTCTATGACGGTGCCGAAATCCACGAAAGCGTCCTGACCCTGCTGCGCCTCGATCAGCGTGGTGCGCAGGTGCAGTGTTTCGCGCCGAACATCGCGCAACATCATGTCGTCAATCACCTGACCGGCGAAGAAATGCCTGAGACCCGCAACGTGCTGGTCGAGTCGGCACGTATCGCACGCGGCGAAGTGAAGGACCTGCGTGAGGCCGACGTCAACGATTTCGACGCGCTGATCGTTCCGGGCGGCTTTGGCTCGGCGAAGAATCTGTCTGACTTTGCACAACAGGGCCAGGCGTGTCAGGTGAATCCTGAGCTGCTGGCGCTGGCCGAAGCCTTTGCCCTGGCAAGCAAGCCGGTCGGACTGATCTGTATCACCCCGGCCCTCGCTGCCAAGATCTATGGCCCAGGCGTGACTTGCACCATCGGCAATGATCCCGAAACCGCCGCCGCCATCACCAAAATGGGCGGTGCGCATCAGGACTGTGACGTGTCGGAGATTGTGGAAGACGAAGCGCGAAAACTGGTCAGCACCCCGGCCTACATGGTCGCCAAAAGCATCAGCGAAGCGGCGTCAGGCATCAACAAACTGGTTGATCGCGTGCTGGAACTGACTCAGGAACAGGACGCGTGAGAATGCGCGGCTGAGGGCCGTGCTCTCCGCGCCCCAAGCAAGTCTGCCTCAACACTGATCGTTCCTCACGCTCCGCGTGGGAATGCCGCTCAGGACGCTCGGCGTCCGCTCTCGAATGTGGCGCAGATGCGTGTCCAAGCTCCAGCGTTATCCACGTCATGCGCTCGGCTCACTGAAGCCTCAGTCTGTGCCATTTGTGACGCAGAGCGTCACGGGATGCATGCCCACGCGGAGCGATGGGCACGATCAGTGTTGAGGCGGACTTATGTATAACGAAGAGCATGGGAACGATCAGCGTGATCTCAGGCACGCCGATCGGGCCCATGCTTGCGCTCAGCGTTATATCCAAGTCTTGCTGCAACCGCCTCCCACGGGTACGTGTTTTACCCTGCGGTCTCAAGCCTGCGTTTCTCCGCCAGACGACTGCGGCCATACAGCACTGCAATCGCTGTCAGCGCGATGGCCTGTGCACCGAGCGAATACGCATCGGCATGAATGCCCAGCCAGTCGAATTCGAAGAATGGCACCGGCCGGGTGCCGAACACGCCGGCTTCCTGCAAGGCCTTGACGCCATGTCCGGCAAACACCACCGAGAGCGCACACAGCAGGGCTGCATTGATACCAAAGAACAGCGCCAACGGCAGTTTTGCCGAGCCGCGCAGGATGATCCACGCCAGACCAACCAGCAGCACCAGCGCTGTCGCGCCGCCCGCCAGCACTGCGTTATGCCCGGCTGGCCCTGCCTGGAGCCACAGGGTCTCGTAGAACAGGATGACCTCGAACAGTTCGCGGTACACCGAGAAGAACGCCAGTACGGCAAAGCCGAAACGCCCACCGCCGCCGACCAGACTGCTCTTCACGTAATCCTGCCAGGCTGCGGCATGACGTCGGTCGTGCATCCACACCCCCAGCCACAGCACCATCACGCTGGCGAACAATGCGGTCGCACCTTCCAGCAGCTCACGCTGCGCGCCACTCACGTCGATGACATAGGCGGCCAGCGCCCAGGTCGCCAGGCCTGCCAGTAGCGCCAGGCCCCAGCCGACGTTGACGCTGCGCACCGCCGATTGCTGTCCGGTGTTTCGCAGAAACGCCAGAATTGCCGCCAGCACCAGAATCGCTTCCAGCCCTTCGCGCAACAGAATCAGCAGGCCCGAGATGTAGCTCAAAGACAGGCTCAAACCGTCGCTGCCCAGCAAGTCAGCAGACTGCTTCAGCTTGGCCTTGGCTGCTTCCAGCTTCTGCGCCGCCTGTGGAACCGGCAGACCGTCCTGCAGGGACTGACGATAAGCCATCAGACTTTTTTCAGTGTCCTTGCGAACGTCGGCGTCTACGTTGTCCAGCGAGCTTTCGACCAGTTCGAAGCCTTCCAGATAGGCCGCAACCGACAGGTCATACGCCTGCTCACGATCACCTGATCGGTAGGCGGCCAGGCTCTTGTCCAGGGTCGCGCTGGTGTAATCGAGCAACTGCGCAGGCCCGCGTTGGACCTGCGGTGGCTGTGAGCGCTGAGCGCGGAATGTGGCGGCCGCTTCAGGGCCTTCGGCTGCCTGAATCTCCGCAGGCGTCTGGCGCGCCAGGTCCGCAAGGTTGAATGTCTTGGTCGGAGTCGCGACAGGTTGCGCACTGAAACTGGCAATGTAGGTGGCGATGTCCCAGCGCTGTCGATCATCCAGCTGGTCGGCAAACGCCGGCATGTCAGTGCCCGCAATACCCAGACCTGTAGCGCTGTAAAGGCTGTAGAGACTCAGGCGATCCAGCCGTGCGGCGTCGCGCAGGTCGCCCGGCGCAGGCTCGAGGCCAATACCGGCAGGACCATCACCGGCTCCGGTGTCGCCATGGCAGACCGAACAGTGCTGCGCGTACAGCGGCGCACCGCGAGCAGGATCCGGGGTGATGGCCGGTGCCTGACTGACTTCATAGGCCAGCGCCAGCCTTGCACCCAGCTGCCTGGCCTGACGCGCCACGAGCGTACCGTCCTGTCGTTTGTCCACGACGCCCTTGAGGTCTGCTGCGCCCTTCTCCAGCTCGGCACGTTCAGTCCGCTGCGGCAGCGCAACGATCAGGCTTTGAAGCGCGTTCAACGCGTCGATCTGCTTCTGGTAACCGGCACTGTCGATGACCTTGCCATCCGCAACCGTCGCCGGATAGTCCGCACTGAGGTAATCCAGCACATGCAGCGCCTGAGCTGCGCCCTCGACGGGATCGGCCAGCGCACCGAAGCTGCATAGCAGCATCATGGAGGCCAGAAGCCGGACGAGTGAACGAGAGTGCAGGTGCATTGGTGAATCTCAATAAGAATGCGATGCGTTGCATTGTTCACGTCAATCAGACGCTACTCAATACTCCGGACGCTTTTTTGTTACAGAGTTTTACGACAGCGCGCAGTTACTTCTTTAAAACGGCAGTCCCCCCCTGAAGTCTGCGCTGCTCAGACCCCGCTCAAGCGGTAGGAAATGTCTGTAATCCCTGTGAGATGTCAAAAAGCCATTGCTCTATGCATTCTGATGCTTATAATCCCGCGCCCGCACCGCTGGATCCAATCAGGCGAAGCGGTCTTACGCTTCGAACAGCTCCTGTTCGGTCATCTGGATTTCGATAGCCCCACGGCTGTCACCTAAGGGAATAGAACGTCATGCCTTCTCGTGCCTTGACTGCGCTCGCGCTGATTTCCGCTGTTCAACTGGCAGGCTGCTCTGCCTTTCGCAACTATGACACCGAGCTGCAACAAACCAATCAGCAGCTGGCCAGCGGCAATGTGGACGCAGCGATCGGCACGCTGGAAAAGAACAACACCGGTGAAGACAAGGACCTTCTCTACTACTTCGAGAAGGGCGAGCTGTTGCGCGCCAAGGGTGACTTCGCTGGCAGCCAGACGGCTTGGCGTGCTGCCGATCTGGTGGTGTTCAAATGGGAAGAGTCGGTCAAGCTCGACACCGACAAATACCTCGCGCAGTTCGGCAGCTTCCTGATCAACGATAAGGTGCGCCGCTACGAGGGCTATGACTATGAAAAGGTCATGCTCACCACCCAGATGGCGCTCAACCAGCTGGCGCGCAACGATTTTGACGGCGCCCGCACTGAGATCAAGAAGATGCACGAGCGCGAAGCGGTCATCGCCGAGCTGCGCGACAAGGAATACCTCAAGAGCGAGCAGGAAGCCGAGAACCGGGGCGTGAAGACCGAGTTCAAAGACCTGCGCGGCTACCCTGTCGCCTCGCTGGACGCCCCTGAAGTCGTCAGCCTGAAGAACAGCTACCAGAGCGCGTTCAGCCATTATCTGTCCGGCTTCGTCTACGAAGCACTCGGCGAGAAAGGCCTGGCAGCACCGGGTTATCGCAAGGCCGCCGAACTGCGCCCCAATACGCCGTTGCTGGAACAGGCCCTCAAGGACCTTGATGCAGCAGCCAGCAAGGACGGCAACAGTGAAGTGCTGATTGTCGTGCAGAGCGGCTTTGCCCCGGCACGCGACTCGGTCAGTATTCCGTTGCCACTGCCCATCAGCGGCAATCTGGTCATCACACCGCTGTCGTTCCCGGTCATCAAACCGGACACCACGACTCCCGCGTTCAACCAGATCACGCTGGATGGCCAGCCGCTGAACCTGACGCTGCTCAACAGCACCGCCGACATGTCTCGCCGGGCACTGCGTGACGACATGCCGGGCATTATCCTGCGCACCACCGTACGCGCCATTACCCGCGGCGTGGCTCAAAAACAGATCAACGAGACCAACCCGCTGGCCGGTCTGGCCGTCGGTATCGCCTCGGCCATCACCGAAGGCGCCGACACCCGCACCTGGCGCACGTTGCCGGACAACACACTGGTGGCGCGCCTGCGCCTGACCCAGGGTGAGCACCAGATCATCCTGCCCAACGCGCTGGGCGGCTCACATGTTCGCGTCAAGGTCGACCAGCGCTATCAGGTGATCCCGCTGCGTGCACTGGGCAGTCAGGTCTATGCGGGCAGTCTGGCCGCTCAGGTCATGCCGTCGAACGTTCCGCAAGCCATCGCCACCGCCAAACAACCCTGATCGGAGATTTTCCATGCGCATGAAGATTCTTGTCGCGCTGACTGTTGCACTGCTCGCGGGCTGCGCGACGCCACCGCCGCCCGCGCCGGGCAGCGCTGCAAGCAAAGTGGTGTCCATGGGCGACACCCAATACATCGAAGTCGGCGCCATGCGCGTCGCGCGCGAAAACGGCTTTCTGACCGTCAAGGCGCAACTGACCAACACCAGCAGCCGCAACAGGATGATGTATTACCGCTTTGCCTGGCTGGGCAATGACGGCTTCCCGGTTGCCGATGAAGAAAGCTGGAAAAGCATGACGCTGTATGGCTCGCAAAGCACCGTGCTGCCTGCCATCGCCCCGGTTCCGCGCGCGACCGATTTCCGCATCGAAATCAACACGCCTTGATCCGCACACCTATTCGCCCAGTTCTGGAGAACGTCTCAATGTTCACACGCTTCTGCTCCATCGCCGCCGTCGCCCTGCTGGTTACCGGCTGTGCCAACAACTCGCCCGGTCTGGGCAGCAAGAACATCAGCTACGGCGACACCAAGGCCGTCGAAACCGTGACCAACGAGTTCGGCTCTACCGATCTGCAGATGATCGCCGAAAGCATGACCCGCTCCCTGGCTCAGTCCGGCACCCTGCAGGGTCGCCCGGTGGTTCAGGTTTACGACGTGAAGAACAAGACCAGCGAGTACATCGATACCCGTGAGATCACCACGTCGATCAAGACCCAGTTGATGAAAAGCGGCACCGCCCGTTTTGCCAGCGACGACAACCAGATGCAGAACCAGGTCGATCAGCTCAAGCTGCAGAACCAGAGCGGCCTGTACAAGAAGACCACTGTCGCCAAGACCGGCAACATGATCGCTGCCAAATACCGTCTGGAAGGCTCGATCAGCTCCATCGTCAAGCGCAGCAGCGACTACAAGGATGTCTTCTACAAATTCAGCCTGCAGTTGATCGACGTTGAAAGCGGTCTGGCCGAATGGATGGACGAGAAAGAAATTCGTAAAACCACGGAGCGTTAATCGATGCGCGCATGGATCGGCATTATCGGCATGGCTTGCGCTTTCGCAGCACAGGCCGCGCCAAAGATCGCGGTTACGGACCTGGCCTATCAGGAACGCGTGGAGCAGTACATCCACACCGTGTCGGCACGCAGTAACATGCAGGCCAACTATTACAGCGCCAGCGGCTCGTCCAGTTACGACGAATACGAGTCGCGCACCAGCTACATCGAGCAGACCGAACTGCGCAAATTCAGCGGCGACATCAAGGGCGAGATCATCAAGTCCGGGATGTTCCAGCTGGTGCAGGCCACGCCGTACACCGCCGGGTCCAAGGAAGACGTTTACGACGTCATCAAGCGCATCAAGAACGGCAGCTTCAAGGGCGCGGACTACGTGCTGTTCGGCACCGTCTCGGACATCGATTTCCAGCAGGATATCGGTGAGATCGCCAATACCAACTCGCATTCGGCCATTCTGGGCCTGACGCTGGTGGCGGATTTCAGCCTGATCAACACGCGCACCTATGAAGTCACCTCAGCCTTCACCGCAATGGGCGAAGGCCAGGACACCAAACTGGTGAATGGCCGGGACATCAAGGTCTCGCTCAACCGCCCTCGGGTGGTTCGCGATGTCTCGAAATCGATAGGTGAAGACGTGGCCCGCCAGCTGCGAGAGCAACTGCGCGGCGAGGTGGAATACACCGGGCAACAGCCGCAGCACAACAACCTGCCGAGAGACGAGGCGCCTAAAATTCTGCGCTGAGGCGAGGATTAAAGGTCCTTTAAAACCGTCGCGAGCCGCTCGAGCCAAACGAGCGCGCTCGCGATGCTTCTATCACGCCGTACCGCGATGCAATGTCGCGAGGAAAGCCGCGGCCCCCACGAACAGACTGGCAAAGCTACGATTCAGACGACGCTGCTGACGCGGGGTTTTCAGTGCGCGCAGGACTTTCGAGGCAAGCCCGGTGTAGCCCGCCATCACGATCAGATCCACGACCACCATGGTGGCCGCGATGATCACGTACTGGATCAGCATCGGTGCGGCCGGATCAACGAACTGCGGCAGGATCGCCAGCATGAACACCAGTGCCTTGGGGTTACTGATGTTGACCAGAAAGCCACGCAGCACCAGCCTCCAGATACTGCCGACGGGACGAGCCGTTGGCCCGTCGGAGAGGTCCATGGGCAGCGCTCGCCATTGCTTGATGCCCAGGTAGACCAGATACGCCACGCCGAACCACTTGATCAACGTGAACGCCAGCTCCGACGCAGCAAGCACAGCGCCAAGGCCCGCCGCGACAATGGCAATCTGCGCCACCAGCGCGATTTGCAGACCGAGCGCATTCCAGTAGCCGCGCAGAAAGCCGTATTGCAGGCCGCACGACATCGAGGCGATAGCGCCTGCACCGGGAGAAAGACTGATAATCCAGCAGGCTGCAAAGAAGCCCAGCCACGTTTCAAGCGCCATCACGCACCTCAAGCAGAATCGAATACCCGCTAAATTAGTGCGTAATGGTCTGCGTGACCAATGATTTCTAGTCCTGCTCGTCCTGCGGGGTCGGAGTGGCTGACTGAGGATACAGTTCACTCCCGCGCCAGCGGCGAACCGACTTCTGGAAGAACTGGCTGTTGGGCACCTGAACCAGCGCACCGCCGGCTTCGGGTGTTTCGATCAGGGTCGTGAACATCAGGTTGATTGCAACCACACGGCCCTTCACGCCCGGCTTGTCCAGCGTGTCGACCAGCTCGACCAGATCACCGATGCGGAACGGTCCGATGGTGAAGATGAGGATCGCGCACAGCAGGTTGGAGAGCACGCTCCACATGGCGAAGAACGCCACCGCAGCAACCGCCACAAACCCGGACAAGGCCGTCCACAACACAGTGGCTGAAACGCCGAGACGCCCCAGCACAAAGACGAAGGCACTGCCCATGATCAGCCAGCGCAGGCCGCCACGTACCGGCACCAGAAGCTCGGGCGGCAACGGGTAGCGCTCGCCCAGGCCGGTCAGAAAACGGCCAACGACCCGCTGCAGTACATAACCTGCCAACAGAATCAGCAGGATCTGCACCCCCAGCAGAATCGGTTCTACCCAGTAAGCGGAGACCGGCAAACCCAACACTTCCATCACGACAAGGCTTCCAGCTCGGCCTGCATCGACTCCAGCAACTCCAGCGCCTGCATCCAGGCATCCTCCAGCTCGGACTCACGCACTTTCAGTTTTGCCTGTTCGGCCAGCAGGTCGCGCAGCTTGTCCTTGTTGGCGGCATCGTAGTTGGCGCTGTCAGCCAGTGCCTCTTCAACCTTGGCGAGCTTTTCGTGCAGCGTGCCCAGATCGCGCTCCAGCTTGTCGGCCTCGCGTTTGTGCGGGGCCAGTTGCTGACGCAGGGCAGCAGCCTGCTGACGCTGAGCCTTCTTGTCGGTCTTGTCGGCGTTGACCGGTGTATTGCTGACCGGCGCATTGCGCAATCGATAGTCAGCCAGCCAGCGTGTGTAGTCGTCCAGATCGCCATCGAACTCCTGAACGCGACCGTCAGCCACCAGCAGGAAGTCGTCGGTGGTGCTTTTGAGCAAGTGCCGATCGTGAGAGACCACCAGTACCGCGCCGCCAAACTCCTGCAGCGCCATGGTCAGCGCGAGGCGCATTTCCAGATCCAGGTGGTTGGTGGGTTCGTCGAGCAGCAACAGGTTGGGCTTTTCCCAAGCGATCAGAGCCAGCGCCAGACGCGCCTTTTCGCCACCGGAGAAGTTCAGCACCGGCTCATCCAGACGCGCGCCGCGGAAGTCGAAACCGCCAAGGAAGTCGCGCAGGGTCTGCTCGCGCTCGGTCGGGGCCAGGCGCTGCAAGTGCAACAGCGGCGTGGCCTTGGCGTCCAGCGAATCGAGTTGATGCTGGGCAAAGTAGCCCACGGTCAGGTTCTCGCCGCGCACCAGTCGGCCGCTCTGAGGGGAGAGTTCGCCTGCCAGGTTTTTGATCAGCGTCGACTTGCCCGCGCCGTTAGGCCCGAGCAGACCGATACGCGCGCCCGGCGTCAGTTGCAGCTTGACCTTCTCCAGGACGGTCTTGTCGCCGTAGCCCAGACGCGCTTCGGACAGGTCCAGCAGCGGGCTGGAGATCTTGTCGGACTCACGGAAAACAAAGTTGAAGGGCGAATCCACGTGCGCAGCGGACAGCTCTTCCATGCGTTCCAGTGCCTTTATCCGGCTCTGGGCCTGACGGGCCTTGGTGGCCTGGGCCTTGAAGCGCGCGATGTATTTTTCCATGTGCGCACGCTGCACCTGCTGCTTCTCGTAGGCCTGTTGCTGCTGGGCCAGACGTTCCGCACGGGCGCGCTCGAACGCGCTGTAGCCACCACGGTAGAGCGTGATCCTGCGTTGCTCGACATGTGCGATGTGATCGACCACGGCATCGAGAAAATCCCGGTCGTGGGAAATCAGCAGCAAAGTGCCCGGATAGCTTTTCAGCCAGTCTTCGAGCCACAAAATCGCGTCGAGGTCCAAGTGGTTGGTCGGTTCGTCGAGTAGCAGCAGGTCCGATGGGCACATCAGGGCCTGCGCCAGGTTCAGACGCATGCGCCACCCACCCGAAAAGCTGCCGACCTGGCGCTCCATCTGCTCGTTGGTGAACCCGAGGCCCGCCAGCAGCTTGCGAGCGCGGGCGTCAGCGGTATAACCGTCGGCGCTGTCGAGCTCGGCGTGCAGACGCGCCTGAGCGGCACCGTCCTGCGCCGCTTCGGCTTCAGCCAGCAAGCGCTGAACCTCGCGCAGACGCACGTCGCCGTCGAGCACGTAATCGACGCCCAGGCGTTCGAGCGTGTCGACCTCCTGACGCATATGAGCGATGCGCCAGTCAGCGGGCAACAGACAGTCACCGGCATCGGGCGTAAGCTCGCCGCGCAGCAAGGCGAACAGGCTGGATTTACCGGCGCCGTTGGCACCGATCAGACCGGCTTTATGGCCGGCGTGCAGGGTCAGCTCGGCGTCTTCTAGCAGACGTTGCGGACCACGCTGTAAGGTAAGGCTTTGAAGTCGAATCATAATGGCGGCGGAGTCTACCAGCTTCGTCCCGGACAGGGAGATCACTATGCCTACAGACCTCTGGAGTTTCACCCTGGATTTTTACGCCCGACCGGGTGTGGAACAGGCCTGTCTGACACTGCAAACCAGCGGGGCCAACGTGTGTGCGGTGTTATGTGGCGTGTGGCTGGGGCTGCGCGGAGTGGAATGCAACACGCAACGATTGTCCGAAATCGGACAGTTGGCGACGCCATGGCACGATGACGTCGTGCGGCCGCTGCGGGAAATGCGCACCCAGTGGCGGGCGGCAGCTCAGGATGACGCCGTTCTGGGCGAGCTGCGAAACAGGGTCAAGGCATTGGAATTGGAGGCCGAACACACGCTGCTCACCCGACTTGAGGCCTTGAGCCGTGACTGGCCAGATGCGAACAAAACGGATGTCGCCGGGTGGCTTGCGGGCATTGTCGAAAGCCCGGCACAAAAAAACCGCGATGCGCTGCAAGTGCTGCGCATCGCGGCTGATGTCACCGACGCTTAGGAAGCGCTGGTAGGCGTTGCGCCATTGGCCGCTGCCGGAGCAGGCGCGGCGGCTGGAGCTGGCGCTGGCGCTGCCGCCGGCTTGACCGCAGGCGTGGTGGACGCTGCAGGCTTGGCGGCTGCTGGTTTTGCAGCAGGCTTGGCAGCGGCTGGCTTGGCGGCGGCTTTCCCCGGGGCCTTGGCAGGTGCTTTTGCCGGCGCCTTGACGGCGGCTGGCTTGGCAGCAGCGGGAGCCTTGGAAGCTGCTGGTTTGGCAGCGGCAGGCTTCGCAGTTGCAGGCTTGGCCGGTGCCTTGGCGGCAGCGGGTTTGGCCGCTGCTTTCGCAGGAGCCGGTTTGGCCGCTGCTGTTTTTGCAGCAACAGGCTTGGCGGCAGCGGCGGGTTTCGCAGCAGGCTTCACGGCAGCCTTGACCGGAGCTTTGGCAGCGACGGTTTTGGCGGCGGTTTTGGCCGCAGGCCTGGCAGTAGCTTTGGCAGGTGCCTTGGCAACGGGTGCTTTCGCGGCAGCAGCCTTGGCCGCAGGCGCTTTGGCTACCGGTGCCTTGGCAACGGTCTTGGCGGAAGGCTTGGCAGCCGCCGCTTTGGCGGGTGCAGCAGGCTTGGCTTCGCGGGTGGTGAGGATCTTGCCGACGGCTTCCTTGACGCGACCAATGCCCTGGGCAAGCTTCAGGCTTTCCTGAGCATCACGCTTGAGGTGCAGAATGTAGGTGCGGGTTTCAGTCTGACGGTCCTTGAGTGCATCCAGCAATTCTTCCAGTTCAGACACGGCGCCTTTGGCCTTGGTCTGCGCCTTGGCCTTACCGACCGTGGCGGCATCCTGCAACTTGGTGCGCGACTTGTGCAGTTTTTCCTGCGCTTTGCCACGTTGTTTTTCGAGCTTGGCGAGCAATTTCTCGGCATCAGCCAAAGCTTGTGAGCAGGCGTCTTCCAGATGCTCGAGCAAGCTGCCCGATAGTTGTTGGAGCAAATGCAACGGAGTATTTACTGGCTTCTTTTTGGCCGACATGACTTACCTCCTGGCTGACGAAATTGCGGCTCATACTAGACTTCTGCTCGCACCGCCGCTAGGGCATCTTGACACCATGAACGGCGCCCTGTTGCATGGTGAAAAAAATGATTGTCGGGCCTGTTTCCAGGTCTTTGCGAAATTCACCTTGCAAGACACGTCACCACAGGCGCTTGCACTGGCATAATCGCTGACTTCCCAGGCCGGAGAGCATCCATGTCGCGCTACCTGTTAACGTCGTTGTTTCTCTTGCTACCGCTGGCTCAGGCCACTGAAACGCCTCCAAACACGGATTCCCACGACCTTGCCTACAGCCTGGGCGCAAGCCTGGGTGAACGCTTGCATCAGGAGGTCCCGGACCTTGATCTGAAAGCGCTGGTCGATGGCTTGAAGCAGGCCTATCAGGGCAAGCCACTGGCACTCAAGCAGGAGCGTATCGACCAGATTCTGCGTGAGCACGATGCTGCCATGGCCCAGGCCGAGACCACGGGAACAGACGCGCCGACCGAAGCCGCGCTGGGTGCCGAAAAGCGTTTCATGGAAAGCGAGAAGGCCAAGCCGGGCGTCAAGGTGCTGGCTGACGGTATCCTGATGACGGAACTCACACCCGGCACAGGGCCAAAGCCGGACGTGAATGGCAGGGTAGAAGTGCGTTACGTGGGTCGCCTGCCGGACGGCACGATCTTCGATCAGAGCACACAGCCTCAGTGGTTCAGGCTCGACAGTGTAATCAGCGGCTGGACCAGCGCACTGCAAGGCATGCCGACCGGGGCGAAATGGCGGCTGGTGATTCCATCGGATCAGGCGTACGGCGCAGAGGGCGCAGGCGACCTGATCGACCCGTTCACGCCACTGGTGTTCGAGATCGAGCTGATCGCCGTTTCGCAGTAATCCGCTCTTATCAAAACAAACTGCCACCCACTGAAGAAACACTGTTCTTTTGTAGGAGCGCGCTTGCCCGCGATGAACGATGACGCGATGGTCCTGACAAACCGCGTCGACTGCATCGCGGGCAAGCGCGCTCCTACGGTCTGTGTTTGCTGCGCGACAGCACTACGTCGAAGACGTGGTGGGGCCTCCCACAGAAACGCGAAAGGGTGCAAAAGCACCCTTGGCAACCCCATGGACATCAGGAAACGATCAGGCCTGAACGGCGGCCTCTTCCTTGTGTGAGGTGTGCAACACTTCGATCAGGCAGTCTTCAAGCTCGAAGCGCTCATGCAACAGACCGCCCAGCTTGTTGAACTCCTTTGCCACGACCGAGCAGTCCGAGCAGTCACCCTTGTCACAGCGGTCATTGAACGCCAGCGCCAGCTCGGTAATGACATTCAGACGTGGGTAGAGGGTATCCGCCAGCTCAAGCCCGCGCTCGTCATTGAAAGCCTTGGCTTCATTGCCCAGCTGTTCGTAGACCTCGAAATGACCGGCCGAAACGTAGTCGACCAGAATTCCGCAAAAGTTCTGCAATGCCGCGCGATCAGCTGCGAGCGCTTCGGGCGTATCGCCCAACGCATCGTAGGCATTGATCAGTTCACGGCGGCACTCCAACCAGCGGTCAATCAACAGATTGACACCACCCCAGCGTTCCTGAGCATTCTGACAACTTTCCAGCATGATGTTCTCTCTTCCCTTCAGGGGCATGCGGTCCTGTGCCGGCCTTATTCATTTAAGGACCTGGCCTGATGAAAGCGTCAGGACAGCATACTTCCAATGACGCGTGCGGCCCAGATTATGCCCGCTCGACGAGGCCATCAAGGTACGCAGGAGATAAAGTTCATACAAGCGTTTAATAGTCGGTCCGACTTCCGGCAGATATCCAGCGGCTCAATTCGCTGAAAAGCGGATACAACGGCAGCAGCGCCAGACCGACAAATGCCAGCAGACTCCATTCGGGAAGACTCAGGCCGAACAGCGACCAGGTGATTTGCGCGCAAACCGCAGCATTGACGTGGAAGCTGTCGTTCCACCGGCCCGGGGAGAGGCTGTCGAGCGCGGCGAACACCGGTATCAGCTCATCTGCCGATGCCGTTTGCAGCCAGACCTGAAAACCCGCCATGGCCGCACCGACCAGTGCGACCACCAGCAACGTCACACAGTAGCGGTGCCAGCCGGTCGCGCCGGGTGAATGACAGGCTGCTACCAGCGTCAGCACACCGCAACTGACCATCGCCGCCCGTTGCGAGAGGCAGAGCAGACAAGGTTCAAGGCCGACGGCGTGTTGCAGGTAAAGCACAGCGGCAATGATCAGCGCACAGGTCAGAAATGCCAGAAAAAACAACGAACGCGTGCGAGCCAGGTGCATGGCGAATCCGTAACAAAAGACGAGGCGTTAACGGTAGAGGAAAGGGCCCGGCGCTTTCAAGGCGACGTCGTACAGATACGTCGCCGCAAAATGTGGAAACAACACACGTGAAGATAGGGCTTCTTAACGAGTTGGCGTAGGAATGTTCGTACTTTGCACGGACGGGTTTTGAACGTTGGCATTGGCATGCATGAGCCCTGCTTTCTGCCAGGGCTCATGCATGTGAAACATCAGACGCCGCTGAGCGCGGGTAACGGCCTTGTCAGAAGTCGCTCGTCGAGCAGGCCCAGCCCTTCCTGAAAGAGCTGGTTGCTGCGATCCGTTTCACCCAGTTGAGCAAGCAACCGCGCCAGCTCGGCGCAGGTTTCCGGGTTACGCTCCAGACGCAGGCTGTTTTCCAGATAGTCGCGAGCCTTGCCCCAAAGCCGGCTTTGCAGGCAGATACGACCCAGGCTCAACAGCAGGCTCGGATCGCTCGGATGGTGCTTGAGCCAACCTTCTGCGGTCTGCAGCTGCTTAGCCGGATCACCGCCACGTACCAGCCCGTACAACCGGGCCAGATGGCTGCTGTAGTCGCGCTTGAGGGCAGAGCGCAGCACTTCTTCAGCCTGCGCCTCGGCACCGAGACGACGCAACTGATCGGCATACGCCAGTATCAGTTGCGGCTCCTGACGTTGTGCAGAGGACAGACCTTGCCAGGCTTTTTCAAGCGAAGGCAGACCGGTCAACGAGCCCTCGCCTTCTTCACGGTAGGCCGCCAGCGTAAGGTTTTCCCCCCAGGCACGACGTTCCAGCTCAGCGAGTTCACGAGGCGGTAATACCTTATCCTTGCGAAGCTCCGGCATCAGACGAATCAACGCCGACCAGTCACCGCGTTGCTGATACAACCGTTGCAACTGACGCAACACCTGAGGGTTATGCGGGTGACGTTCGTGCATGGCCTGAAGCGTGGTCAATGCACCATCGGTGTCGCCACGATCCTGCTGCAACTGCGCGTGGTTCAGGGCAATCGCCAGTTCCGCCTGCGGCTGGCGAATCAGTGCGCGCTCAAGCAGGTTGTCACAATCTTCGTAACGACCCTGCTCGTTGGCCGCTCGTGCAGCGCCAATGTAGTACAGCAACGGATGGGCGTCGGCCTCGGCAGCACGATGAAGATGACGCTGCGCGCTGGACCAGCGACCCTCGGCAAGGTCCATCTGGCCCTGTTCGATTGCGATCTGGACACGGCGGCGGCGATTGCGACGCGACCAAGGATTGACCAGCCCTCCCGATGTGGTCAGCAGGTTGATGACCAGACGGATGAGCAGGATCACCAGCAGGAAGGCGACCAGCAGCGCCAGCGTTGCCCACAGGCTCGATTCATAACGGAAGTTCTGATATGCGATCAGGACGTACCCGGAATGCTCGGCGATGGCGACACCGATCAACGCCGCCGCAGCGATGGCGATGAACAGCAGTACATAGAATCGCTTCATGGGCTGGTCCCTCGCATCGCCTCGGCAGGCTGACCTGACGCGTGACGACGTTCGAGGTACGCCTGAACGGCGCTCAGGCTCTGCGCCAGATCAGGCGTCTTCACCGCTACAGGCTGCGCAGCGACAGCATCAAGGCGCGCGCCCAGCAATTTACTTTGCGGATCGTCCTGATTGAAGTTGGACTGCAGAACGCTTTTGGCCTCGGCCAGCGCACGGGAATACACCTCAGGCTCGCCATTGAGCGCGGCCCACTGCGCCTGTTCGAGTGCCAGACTCAGGGCCAGACGGACCTGGGCAAGGCTCTGTCCGGCCAGAACCGGACGAATGTCCTTGTCAGCGTTGAAATCGATACGGAAGTAATGGGAAAGCTGCGCCCACCAGCGCGACCATGTGCTGTCTTCACTGGCATCGGTCAGGCCCGGCAGGGTATCGCCCTTGTCTTCATATTCCGGCGCCAGCTTGTTGAGCTGTACCGCCTGATCACGCAGTGCGGCCAGTTGCAGGAACAGCCCGGTACGGTCCGGCTGCTCAAGACTGCGCAGGGCGCCGAGGCTTTTGGCAAGCTGTTCGCGTGCGGCAAACGAGCCCGGATCGTCCTGTTCGCGCAGAATTTCATCGGCACCCTGCACCAGTGCCTCGGCACTGTTGATGTCCTGCAGCGCGGAAAGACGCAGGCTGGCCAGACGCAGCAAGTGCTCGGCCTCGGCCAGACGCCAGTCCTTGCGGCTGGCGCCAAGGACGGTTTCCAGACGCTGACTCAGACGCTGCTGGTCGCCCTGCAACTGCGCCACCAGACGGCGGCTGTCTTCAAGCTGATCGGCCGGCGGAAACTGCGCAAGACGAGCTGTCAGCTGCTGGTCACTCTGGGCCAGCGCCAGCGTCTGCTCGGCAATGTCCTGAACCTCGCCGCGCTGCTGCTGATGCCCGGCCTGCAACATGCGCAGTTGCCAAACGCCCCAGCCTGCAACGGCCACGCCTGCAATACCCAGCAAGAGGGCCAGGATCACCAGGCCGCTGCTGCGATTGCCCGAACGCTCGGGGCGCACAGGTTCAGGGGTGGAGGCCGGTGTTTTGACTACCGATTCATCGTCTCTAGGCAAGGCAGTTTCGCTCACGTATCCCATCCTTTGCATGTTGGCGTAATAGCGTAAACGACAGAGAGTCGATCAATACGCCTCGACGGCAGGCTGAGGTCGATCCCGCAACGCTGCCAGCAGTGCCCCGGCGTTCGCGCCGTGGCAATCAATCACATTCAGAGCCCCGGCAGCACGAGCCATCTCGGCCACCCGGGGACTGGGTACAAACAACGGCAGACCTGCCAGATCCGGCCAGCGCTCACCTGCCAGCGCGAGCAGATGTTCAAAACCCTGCCCACTGCTGACCACCAGCCCGTTCAAGCGTTCCAACTCGACACGTTGCGGCAGTGCCGAGGCAGGGTACTGTGGCAGATAACGACGGTACAGCGGCAGGTAATCGACTGTCACACCCTGTTCGCGCAAACGCTCGGCCAACAGCTCGCGTCCCTCGTCACCCCGCATGATCAGCACACGACCGCCCGGAACGGCAATCGCCGCCTGCAATCGCGGCAGATCCAGCAGGGCTTCGCTGTCATCGCCCTGCTCGGGCCAACTGACATCCAGACCATAGTCGATCAGTATCTGCCCGGTCGCGGCGCCGACACTGAACCAGGGCTGAATAGGCGGCTGGGGCCAGACCTCATCGATCAGTTCGATGGCCAGACGGGCAGCCGGCTTGCTGACCACAATGACGGCGCAGTAATTGAGCAGCTCGAAAATGATCGAGTGCTGGGCAGGCGTCAACGGCAGCGGTTCGGTTTCAAGCAGGGGCAGGCTGCTGCTGAAGATACCGGCGTCGGCCAACGTACTGGCCAGCGCCGCCGATTCCTCGGCAGGACGGGTCAGCAGCAGACGCCAGTTGCTCATTCGTCTGCAGCCTCGCCGTAGACGGCCTTGAGGATTTTTGCCGCCCCCTGGGCCAGAAGCGCTTCGGCAACCTCGACACCCAACGCCTGCGCCGCAGTCTGTGGGGCACGGGCTTCTGCGCGCAGCAGCAAGCTACCGGAAGGATCTCCGACCATCCCACGCAACCAGACCTGATCGTCTTCAAGCACGGCGTAGCAGGCAATCGGCACCTGGCAGCCGCCATTGAGATGCTTATTCAGCGCGCGCTCGGCAATCACGCGCACGGCAGTGTCTTCGTGGTGCAAGGGCGCAAGCAACGCATGAATCTGTGCATCGACACTGCGGCATTCGATGCCCACCGCGCCCTGGCCACCGGCAGGAAGACTGTCTTCAACGCTGATCGCCGAGGTGATGCGGTCCTCGAACCCGAGGCGGATCAGACCGGCCGCGGCCAGAATGATCGCGTCGTATTCGCCCGAGTCCAGTTTGGCCAGACGCGTATTGACGTTGCCGCGCAGGAAGTGAATCGTCAGGTCGGGACGACGCGCCAGCAACTGGGACTGGCGACGCAGACTGGACGTCCCGACGATGCTGCCGGCAGGCAGATCTTCCAGACTGGCAAAGGTGTTGGACACGAACGCATCGCGGGCGTCTTCGCGCTCGCAGATGCAGAACAGCCCGAGGCCGTCCGGGAAGTCCATTGGCACGTCTTTCATCGAGTGCACGGCGATGTCCGCCTCATTTTCGAGAAGCGCTGTTTCGAGTTCCTTGACGAACAGCCCCTTGCCACCGATTTTCGACAATGGCGAATCCAGCAGCTTGTCGCCACGACTGACCATCGGCACCAGCGTCACGATCAGGCCGGGATGGGCTTTCTCCAGACGTGCTTTGACATATTCGGCCTGCCAGAGGGCCAACGCGCTCTTGCGGGTAGCGATGCGGATTTCGCGAGAAGACATTGAACGATCCGTACTGGGTAGATGCGACGGATAATAACAGCTCAGCCGGACAGCTTCAGCGTTGACCGAAAACGAGTGTCAGCCCGCCTGCAGGTATCAGAACCACAGACTGGGCTCAATGAAAATGGGAGGTGGATTGTTCGCGGAGAACCGGAAAACCCAAGGTCTGGAATCTGTATTCAGCGCCAGGACCATGGCTCGGTTTTCGCGAGCAAACCCGTGCAACGGAGTTTCTACAGCGTTTGCATCATTTTACGTACACCCGCCACATGACGACGGCTGACGATCAGGGCATCACCACCCAGCCCTCTGAGGAACAGCTGAAAGTGCCCCAGCGGCGTGCGTTGCAGGCGTTCGATCCGCTCCCGCGCCACCAGTGCATTGCGATGGATACGCACGAATCGATCACCGAATTCGTCTTCCAGCGCCTTGAGTGGCTCGTCCAGAAGCACTTCGCCGCCCTCGTGACGCAGGGTCACGTATTTATGGTCAGCGATGAAATAGATCACCTGGTCCAACGGAATCAGTTCGATACCTTTGCGGGTACGCGCGCTGATGTGGGTCCGCGGGCCATTTCCGCTTTCGGCTGCGGGTCGGGTCATGGCGGCCAGTTGCACGCGATTGGGCCGCTCGGCCTTCCTCAGCGCCTCGATAAGATGCTCTGGACGCACAGGTTTTACCAGGTAACCGACAGCGCTGACCTGGAACGCATCCAGCGCGAACTCGTCGTGTGCGGTGCAGAAAACCACGGCGGGAGGCGCTTCGCGCTCGCACAGCCTGGCGGCGACCTGCAAGCCGTCCATACCCGGCATACGGATGTCCAGCAGCACGACATCCGGCTTGAGATTATCGATCAGCGCCAATGCTTCATCACCATTTGTGGCGCTGGGTTCCAGTACCCTGTAACCCTCGAGTTCGCCGACCAATCGGCTCAGTCGCTCGCGGGCCAGGGGTTCGTCATCAACGATCAGGACATTCATATAGCTCTGGCTTCCTGCGTGAGTCTCGCACAAGGATAGCGTAGACAGGTGTAGTGACGACCGTCACGGCGCTCCACGCTCAGACTGGCGTACGGGCCAAAAAGTGCCGTAATGCGCGCACCGATATTCGTCAGGGCCTGTTGAGTACCGTTGGAAGTCTGCCGAGTGGCAACTTCTTCATAGGGATTGCTGACACGCAATATGAACTCTCCCTCTCTATAGTCTGCTTCGACTGTTACTACACCCCCTTCGACTCGCGGGGCAATGCCATAGATCAAAGCGTTTTCAAGTAATGGCTGCAAGGTTAGCTGGGGAATCGGCAAGTCATCAGGAATTGCGCTCACCCTCCAGTCCAACTGTAGACGCTCGCCGAGACGATATTGCTCAATCGATAAATATCGTTTTGCCAAAGCCAGCTCCTCGCTCCACGTCACAAGGCTGCCGGGCTTGGCCAGACTGGCGCGAAAAAGGTCGGAAAGATCCAGCACCGCCTGTTCGGCCTTGACCGGATTGCTGGCCACCAGGCTCGCGATGCTGTTGAGCGTATTGAACAGAAAGTGCGGCCGGATACGTGCCTGCAACGATTCGATCCTGGCCTGAAGCTCGCCCTGCTGCTGCTTGCGCCACTGACTCTGCAGATAAAAGTAGCGCAACATCAGGGCTGACATGATCAGCGCAATCATCGAATAGCGAATGTACCGATCCACCATCCCGCCCACCGTGATCCTGCCGGTGAGCTGACACACGTCGGTGACCGCCGTGCACAGCAGCGTCAGACCGACCACCAACAGACAACCGAGCAGACCCGCAAGTCCTGGCGAGAGACGTGCCAGCCAGGGTCGCAGGCCGCACAGCAAGGCGGCGGACAGCAGCACGATCCATTGCACGAACAGCGACATCAGCGCCAGCCGCACCCAATCGAACCCCGTGCGCATCGGCTCGACCAGCACCAGAACCAGTACCAACAGTTCGGCCAGCACCACGAGCACGAGCAGGGCCTGCGGCAGGCACAGTTCGGGCAGGAAGAATTCTTTGCCGGGGGCACGCCCGGTGTCACGCTTTACAGGATGATCTCGCATCGGCTCAGTCTCGGCTCTGGCAGGGCCAGCGGCAAGCCATCCGAAAATAAAAAAGTGTCAACCCTGTTATCATCGCAACCGCCTTTGTGCCACGTATCGGGCACGCCACTTTCCGTAGAGCAACGAGCGAATCCATGAGCACCGACAAGACCAATCAGTCCTGGGGCGGCCGCTTCAGTGAACCCGTCGACGCGTTCGTCGCGCGCTTCACTGCCTCCGTCACCTTCGACCAGCGCCTGTATCGCCACGACATCATGGGCTCGATCGCCCACGCCACGATGCTGGCCAAGGTAGGCGTTCTGACTGACGCCGAGCGCGACACGATCATCGATGGGCTGAAGACCATTCAGACCGAGATCGAGGCAGGGACTTTCGACTGGCGCGTCGACCTGGAAGACGTGCACATGAACATCGAAGCGCGCCTGACCGACCGCATCGGCATCACCGGCAAGAAACTGCACACCGGTCGCAGCCGCAACGATCAGGTGGCTACGGACATTCGCCTGTGGCTGCGTGACGAAATCGACCTGATCCTGAGCGAGATCACTCGCCTGCAGCAGGGCCTGCTGGGTCAGGCCGAGCGTGAAGCCGACACCATCATGCCGGGCTTTACCCATTTGCAGACCGCACAGCCGGTCACGTTCGGTCACCATATGCTGGCCTGGTTCGAAATGCTCAGCCGTGACTACGAACGTCTGGTTGATTGCCGCAAGCGTCTGAACCGCATGCCGCTGGGCAGCGCTGCGCTGGCAGGCACCACCTACCCGATCGACCGTGAGCTGACCTGCAAGCTGCTGGGTTTCGATGCTGTGGGCGGCAACTCGCTGGACGGCGTGTCGGATCGCGACTTCGCCATCGAATTCTGTGCTGCAGCTTCCGTGGCGATGATGCACCTGTCGCGTTTCTCCGAAGAGCTGGTGCTGTGGACCAGCGCGCAATTCCAGTTCATCGACTTGCCGGATCGTTTCTGCACTGGCAGCTCGATCATGCCGCAGAAGAAGAATCCGGATGTTCCAGAGCTGGTACGCGGCAAGAGCGGCCGCGTATTTGGCGCCCTGATGGGCCTGCTGACCCTGATGAAAGGCCAGCCTCTGGCTTACAACAAGGACAATCAGGAAGACAAGGAGCCGCTGTTCGACGCAGCCGACACCTTGCGCGACTCGCTGCGTGCATTTGCCGACATGATCCCGGCGATCAAGCCGAAACACGCCATCATGCGCGAAGCGGCCCTGCGCGGCTTCTCGACCGCAACCGACCTGGCCGACTACCTGGTGCGCCGTGGCCTGCCGTTCCGTGATTGCCACGAAATCGTTGGCCACGCCGTGAAGTATGGCGTCGAGACCGGCAAGGACCTGGCTGAGATGAGCCTGGACGAGCTGCGTCAGTTCAGCGATCAGATCGAACAGGACGTGTTCGCCGTACTGACCCTGGAAGGCTCGGTGAATGCACGCGACCACATCGGCGGGACTGCCCCCGGACAGGTCCGCGCTGCCGTGGTGCGCGGACAGGAGCTGTTGGCGGGTCGTTGATAGCTGATCAAGGCCATGCTCTTCGCTCATCGTTATACACAAGTCCGCAAGACGCGCAAAACGGGGGGCAAAAACGAAAGTGACTGACTGAATGCATACCCCGTGGGAGGCGGCTTGCCGGCGATGGCGTCAGTTCAGTCACTGACAGGTCGCTTCAGAAAAAGCATCGCCGGCAAGCCGCCTCTTATCAAACAACCCATAAGTCACTGAAGAAACTGGATTTTGTGGGAGCGGACCGGGCGGCGTTCCGTTTGTCCGCGAAAAGGCCAGTACATTCGACGCATGTGCGGTGGCTGAAATACTGCATTCGCGGACAAGTCCGCTCCCACTTAGTTTGCTGCGCGACAGCGCTACGTCGAAGACGTGGTGGGGCCTCCCACAGTAGTCCGTGGTTACAGCAAGACTTGGGTATAACGCTGAGCGCAGGAGCCTGGGAACGATAAGGTTCTTACCCTGCCTACAGCCCCACCGGCCTCACCCGCGCCATGAACGTCGGCCAGTCGGCTTCTTTGTCTGCCGCCACTCTCTGCACATTCGGATTCAATGCCAGCCGCTCCAGCAAGGCTTGCGCTTTCGGCATGTCGCCCAGAAAGTCCAGATCGAACAGTCGCTCGCCTACCTGCTGGGCCAGGTCGATGCTGTACAGAAAATACACATCCGCCACGCTGAATTGCTCGCCCGCTACGTAAGGCGCAAAGCGCGCACGCTGGGCCAGTGCGGCAATGCCCTTGATCAGGTCACGACGCGCTTTGGCCTTCAGGTCCGGCGGTGTGGGCCTGCCACCGAAGATCACTTCGGCGTAGCAGACCCGCGCAGGCAGCTCGATGTAGAGTTCGATTTCCTTGGCGATGGTCCAGACCTGAGCCCGCGCGAAGGGGTCGGCAGGCAGTAACGGTCTGTCCGGACAGGTCTCTTCGATGTAACGCAGGATGACGTCCGTCTCGCTGATGAAGCCATCCGGCGCTCCCAGCACCGGGACCTTGCCGCGCGCACTGACGGCGAGCACTTCGGGGTTCTGGCAGCCAAACAGCGGCACTTCCTGAAACGGCAACTGCTTCTCCAGCAGCGCCAGCTTGACCATATTGAAATAATTGCTTGAGGCAAATCCGTAAAGTTTCAGCATCTCCGGCCTCCTTGACCTGACTGTCGACTGCCCAGGGCAGATGCGCCAAACCCTATAGATTTACCTTTATTAATCAATGATTTATATCAAAAATGGAATGTTACAAGACGCTTCCTACGCCTATCTTCACCTGGTCTTACGAATGCCCCCTCGGAAGAATCCGGTTAGACTGCGCGCCTTACCCGAGGAATGACCATGACCGACGCCATCGACAATGATGAAGAAGAATTCGCTGCTTCGACCTTGATCGAAGCCATCGAAAACCAGATCGAGGCCGATAATCCGCCTGCGGCCAAAGCCACGCTCAACAAGCTGACGCTGGTCGGTTATGAGCGCGACGACATTCTCGAAATGATGGCCCATGTACTGGCCATCGAGATCGACGCATTACTGGAGCAGGACCGCCCGTTCGACACAGAATGGTACGAAGCCGCCCTGCGCGCGCTGCCGGAATTGCCGCCAGAAAAATAACCGGCAGACCAGATAAAAACCCTTCAGATATATGCTGCAAAGTTTCCAGACGCTGGACTACACTGCAAAAGCCCCGCTGCCGCTAAATCCTCCGGGGCTCTCACGCCAAGCCGGCTTTAGCGGTCATCCAGAACCGACAGCGCAGCACGGACATGTCGATTCCAGAGCACACCCGCAGCCTGCGAGGTCGTACTACTACAAAAAGTCTGGAGCACCTATGTCGTATACCCCTGAGTTGGTTGCCGAACTGGAAATCCTTGCACTGTTCAACCTGGGCAATACCCAGGAAGGCCTCAAAGTCCACCACGTGGCGGCCCCGACAGCCATTGCAGCTGCTAAAAGACTCTTTGAAAAAGGACTGACGACCCAGGTCGATGGCGGTTATCTCACCAGCCTGGGCCTTGAAGCTGCCGAGCACGCCCAATCGTTGCTGACCATTCTGAACGTATCCCGAGAAGCGGCCTGAGTGCCCTGAGGGCTTGCGCGCAAAAACTGCGCGACAAGCCCTTTATTTATTGCGGTCACGGTCGATATAGAAAATTGGCGCCAGAATAACAACCCGACCGAACCTGCATTCTTTCGGCTGCAAACCTTCTTCGCCATCTTGCTCAGTTAATCCACGCCTGCCACAGGCCAGATGCCTTGAGTTGCGATGACGCGTAATCTTGAAATCCGCCCCGACCTGGATGAGGGGATCGACCGCAAGGTCCTCAGCCAGCTGCGTAACCGCTTCCTGACTCTCAATGACGGGCGGTATGCCCGTGCCATGGAAGGAATGTCGACCCGCCAGCAGACCGTGCTGACCCTGCTGCCGCTGTTCTTTCATGTGAACCATCCGCTGTTGCCGGGATACGTCTCCAGCAGCACGCCTGCCGGTGTGTCTCATTACGAGCCCGATGCACTGGCGCTGGCCGAAGCGCAGCGGCTCACACGTTCGTTCTCCTACAAGGTCCGTCACGGCAATCCGCCGCAGCCGATTCATGGCCTGTTTCTGATGGGCAGTCTCGGCACCCTGGCTCAGGCCGAACAGAGCGATATGGATGTGTGGGTCTGTCATGACAGCGCGCTTGAAGAAGAAGCCATCGCCGAGCTGCGCAAGAAATGTCAGGCACTCGAAGCCTGGGCAGCGACCATGGGCGCGGAAGCTCATTTCTTTCTGATTGATCCGCAGCGTTTCAAGGTTGGGGATCGCGACACGCAACTCAGCTCCGACGATTGCGGCACGACCCAGCACTACCTGTTGCTGGACGAGTTCTATCGCACCGCCATCTGGCTCGCCGGGCGCACACCGATGTGGTGGCTGGTGCCTGTCTATGAAGAGCAGGGTTACGAGGACTACACCCACACCTTGCTGTCCAAGCGATTCATCCGCGCAGACGAGGTCATCGACCTTGGCCCGATGGCGCAGATCCCGCCTGCGGAGTTCGTCGGTGCGGGCCTGTGGCAGTTGTTCAAAGGCATCGAATCTCCTTACAAGTCAGTGCTCAAGCTGCTGCTGATCGAGGTGTACTCCAGCGAGCATCCCGCCGTTCAGTGCCTGAGCCTGCGCTTCAAGCAAGCCGTGTTTGCCAATCAACTGGACCTGGACGAGCTCGACCCTTACATGGTCGTGTATCGCCGCATTGAAGAGCACCTGCTCGCGCGCAAGGAAACCGAGCGCCTGGAGCTGGTCCGGCGCAGTCTGTACCTGAAGGTCAACAAAAAACTCACAGGTCCCGCCCGACAGCGCAGCAACAGCTGGCAGCGGCAATTGATGGAGCGCCTGACCCGCGAATGGGGCTGGGATGACCGTCAACTGGCGCTGCTCGACAGCCGCAGCCAGTGGAAGGTACGTCAGGTGGCGCATGAACGCCGCGCACTGGTCAACGAGTTGAATTACAGCTACCGTTTCCAGACTCAGTTCGCCCGGCTGCAAAGCACCGCAGAAGCCCTCGATGCACGTGACCTGACGATTCTGGGCCGCCGTCTGTACGCCGCTTTCGAGCGCAAGGCCGGCAAGGTCGAGTTCATCAATCCGGGGATTGCGCCGGACCTGGCCGAGGACACGCTGACGCTGGTGCACTCGCCCGACAAACGCGAACCCGGCAAACATCAATGGGCGCTGTACAACGGCAATCTCGGCATCCACGAACTGGCCAACTTCTCGCCGATCAAGCGCAGCCGCGAACTGCTTGAGCTGCTGGCGTGGTGTCACCGCAACAACGTGATCGACACCTCCACCCGCCTGGCGCTGCACCCCGGCACCAGTGATCTGAGCGAATTCGAGCTGTTCAACCTGCTCGGTGCCCTGCAGCAGACCATCGAGCTGCCGCTGCCCGATGTCAGCGATGAAGCACTCCTGCAGCCAAGCGAACCCAGGGAAATACTGCTGCTGGTCAATGTCGGTGTCGATCCGCTCAGGCATCACCGCGACCTGAACATTCTCATGACGACCGAGCGCACTGACTCACTCAGTTACGCAGGCGTACGCGAAAACCTGGTACTGACCCTGGATCAGATCACGCTCAATACCTGGAATGAAACGCTGGTCAGCCGTTACGACGGTCCGCACGCGTTGCTCGACTGTCTGAGCGAGTTGCTTGGCAGCCTGCCGCAAGGCGCGAGTCAGCCGAAGATTCATGTGCGCTGCTTCTGCCACAACCGCGCCCCGGCCATTGCGCAGCGCGTCGAGGAACTGGTCAGCACTGCGCGCCTGCTGCTCGCCCGGCAGCTGAATCACCGCTACCTCATTCAGGTGCAGCAGCAGTATCACGTACTGGAAATGGTGCCGGGCCGGGTTGGCCATGTGGTGGTCAACAGTCTGCCAGGACTGTTCAAGTACCTGGGCGAAGAACTGCCGCGTTACAGCCCGCTGCATCTGGACCCGCATGCGCTGGACGAGCATGACCTGGCGCTGATCCTGCCGTTCGGGCAGCCGGAGTGCATTCAGGTGTTTTACCGGATCAACGAGGCAGAAGCGGACCTGTATGTGCTGGACGAGCATAATTCACTCTGGCACCAGCGCCTGCCTTATCACGATGAACAAAGCCTGCTGATGCCGCTGCAGCGTTTCTTCCACTCGCTGGTTTACCGCCGGGGCGCATCGTTGCCACTGGACGATCCCAGCGAGCCGGTCATGCTCGAAACGCTCTATTACCAGGTCATGCCGTCCGGCAACTCCCGTGCCCGCCGCATTGAACCGCGTCCAGCCCCGACTGCGGCGGACAAGCCGTTTTACGACGTGCAGGCGATCATTGAAGAAACCTCGCCGGGGCAGATCAACGTCACGCTGTACTGCGACAACCGCGAGTTTTCCGAGCTGGAATATGGCGATCAGCTGTACGAGGCGGTGGCCATGCAGATTCTGGGCAAGCGCATGGAACCCAAGCGCTACCGCTGCTACATCACCGACCTGGACCTGTCGGGCCTGCTGGATGACGGGCACGGCCAGAGCATTCTGTTCCTGCGCCATAAGGCGGAACTGGAAAAGCTGCTCAATGAAGCGATGGATGAGGCGTGAGGCAAAGGCTATCGAGTCCGGTCGCTCATCACGTTTTGCGTAAGCCGACCCAATGGGACGCAGAGCGTCCCGGGCTGCATGCCAACGCAGAGCATTGGCACGATCAGATAACAGACGGTGGGAGGCGGCTTACTGATATTCGCCCGCTGCTTCCGGCTGGTACTCGACCGCGAGCAGGGTGAGCTTCAGGGTCTTGCCGCCCGGCGCGGGCCAGTCGATGTGCTGGCCGACCTGCAGGCCGAGCAATGCAGAACCCATCGGGGCCAGCACTGAAACCGTGCCTTCGACGCCTGCATCCTTCGGATAGACCAGCGTGAGGTGATAGTCCTTGCCGCTGCTCTCTTCGCGGCAGTGCACGCGGGAATTCATGGTCACCACGCCTTCCGGCACTTCATCGTGACCGACCACCTGCTCGGCTCGGTCCAGCTCGGCCTGTAGCGCCTGAATGCCCGGCATGGAATCGTCCTGACTGTCGATCAGGTTTTCAAGACGCTGTACGTCGAGCCGGGTGAGGATGAGTGAAGGGGCAGTGTTCATGATCTGGGCAGACTCCTTTTTCCACGCGTTATAAAAGCAAAACCCCGCCGGGCTGGGCGGGGTTTTGGTGGGCCTCTCTTCAAGAGAAGCAGGTTCTGACACTAACACAGCCTAATAAATACACAAGCCGACGAGTCGTCAGCCCGCAGCATGGCCCGACTCGGCGTGCGCGCGGCGCTGATCGGCCTGATGACGGATCTGACGGCGGCGGTCATCATCGGCCGAGCGCCATTCGCGGATGTCTTCGACATGGCGAAAGCATCCCAGGCAGACCTTTTGCTCATCCAGCCGACAGGTACTGATGCAGGGCGATGGCACAGCCGGGCTGACATTGCTGAACAATGGCTTGGGCGGCCTGACGGCGGCAGGCTGAGGATTCTGGCTCACGATCAGATCTCGTCGAAGTCCAGCTCGACGCCGGCCTGATCAAGCGTCATACGGGCAAGCATCTCGCTCAGCAGTTCATCGCTGGTGTCGCAGACCCAGCGACTTTCGACTTCGTCGTAATCGAAGTGGAAACCGCCGGAGCGCGCTGCCAGCCAGAGCTGACGCAGCGGTTCCTGGCGACTGAAGATCAGCTGGGAGCCGTTTTCGAACTTGACGGTCAACACACCGGCCGAGTTTTCAATGTCCACGTCCAGACCACTCTCATCGAACACATCTTCCAGATTTTGCTGGGTGGCATCGACCAGATCATGGAAGCGGGCTTCGGTCAAACTCATTGCGGGAACCTCGAAAGTGTCTACTGAAAGCGCAGTGGGGCAAGATACGGACGCCACCCGCCAAATGCAAAGCATACCCGTCATTGACAGCAGCCTGACGCAATAATCCGGCGTAACCGGTCATTGCCCGCACAATCGCGTCCAAACCCCGCCGGACGGGAGGAGCATCACATAGGCAAGCCGCCGGGTGGTGGGTATACTCGGGCGCAATTAATGCTTTTACAAAGGATTTCGCCATGAAGCGCCTGATCTCTTCGCTTGCTGCGCTCGTCGCGGTGGCTTGTCTTGTTACGGCCTGCGGTCAAAAAGGCCCGTTGTACCTGCCGGATGACACCAAGTCTCCCGATGAACAAGCCAAATCGCACTCGTCGCACAAGCATCTTTAAGGGAATCCCATGGACGCCTTCAACTACCGCGACGGTGAGCTGTTCGCGGAAGGTGTAGCTTTGTCTGCCATTGCCGAACGCTTCGGCACGCCGACGTATGTCTACTCCCGCGCTCACATCGAAGCGCAGTATCGCGCCTATACCGACGCTCTGGACGGCATGCCGCATCTGGTCTGCTTCGCGGTCAAGGCCAACTCCAACCTGGGCGTGCTCAATGTTCTGGCCCGCCTCGGCGCAGGCTTCGACATCGTCTCGCGTGGCGAACTGGAGCGTGTTCTGGCGGCAGGCGGCAAGGCCGAGAAGATCGTGTTTTCCGGCGTGGGCAAGTCCCGTGAAGATATGCGTCGCGCGCTGGAAGTCGGCGTCCACTGTTTCAACGTCGAGTCCACCGACGAGCTCGAGCGTCTGCAGAGCGTTGCGGCCGAGCTCAATGTCCGTGCGCCGATTTCCCTGCGCGTGAACCCGGATGTCGATGCGGGCACTCATCCGTACATTTCCACCGGCCTCAAGGAAAACAAGTTCGGCATCGCCATTGCAGACGCTGAAGACGTTTACGTGCGCGCCTCGCAGTTGCCGAACCTTGAAGTGATCGGCGTCGATTGCCACATCGGCTCACAGCTGACCACGCTCGAGCCTTTCATCGACGCACTGGATCGCCTGCTGGATCTGGTCGATCGTCTGGGCGATTGCGGCATTCATCTGCACCACATCGATCTGGGTGGCGGCGTGGGCGTTCGCTATCGCGATGAAGAGCCACCGCTGGTGGCGGATTACATCAAGGCCGTGCGCGAACGTCTGGCCGGTCGTGATCTGGGCCTGATGTTCGAGCCGGGGCGCTTCATTGTTGCCAACGCAGGCGTGCTGCTGACCCGCGTCGAATACCTCAAGCACACCGAGCACAAGGACTTCGCCATCGTCGATGCAGCCATGAACGACCTGATTCGTCCGGCGCTGTATCAGGCCTGGATGGACGTCACGGCTGTGCGCCCGCGCGACGGCGTTGCACGCCCGTATGACATCGTCGGACCGATCTGCGAAACCGGTGATTTTCTGGCCAAGGGCCGCGAGCTGGTGCTGGCCGAAGCTGATCTGCTGGCCGTACATTCGGCAGGCGCGTATGGTTTCGTCATGAGTTCGAACTACAACACGCGCGGTCGTGCTGCCGAAGTACTGGTGGACGATACGCAGGCCTTTGAAGTGCGTCGTCGCGAAACCGTGGCTGAGCTGTTCGCTGGCGAAAGCCTGCTGCCGGAGTAACCCCATGCTGCTGCGTTTTACCAAAATGCACGGGCTGGGTAACGACTTCATGGTCCTGGACCTGGTGAGTCAGCACGCGCATATTCTGCCCAAGCACGCCAAACAGTGGGGCGACAGGCACACCGGTGTCGGTTTCGATCAGTTGTTGCTGGTCGAGGCGCCGAACAACCCGGACGTGGACTTTCGCTACCGCATCTTCAATTCCGACGGTTCGGAAGTCGAACAGTGCGGCAACGGTGCGCGCTGCTTCGCCCGTTTCGTGCTCGACAAGCGTCTGACGGCCAAGAAGCAGATTCGCGTCGAGACGAAAAGCGGCATCATCGAACTGGATATCCGCAGCGACGGCCAGATCAGCGTCAACATGGGTCCACCACGCCTGATCCCGGACGAGATTCCGTTTCAGGCGCCAGCCCAGGCCACGAGCTACACCCTCGATGTGGACGGACAGAGCGTTGAACTGGCCGCCGTTTCGATGGGCAATCCGCATGCGGTACTGCGGGTGGATGACATCAACAACGCCCCGGTTCACGAGCTGGGCCCGAAGATCGAGCATCACCCGCGCTTTCCGGCACGGGTCAATGTCGGGTTCCTGCACATTGTGGATCGTCAGCGCGCGCAGTTGCGTGTCTGGGAGCGCGGTGCCGGGGAAACACAGGCGTGCGGTACCGGCGCTTGCGCAGCGGCAGTGGCCGCCATCACCCAGGGCTGGATGATGTCGCCATTGCTGATCGACTTGCCCGGCGGGCGGCTGTCCATTGAATGGGCAGGCCCGGGGCATCCTGTGATGATGACTGGCCCGGCCGTCAGGGTTTACGAAGGCCAGGTTCGTCTTTGAGTGAGCATATGTGATGACCGATCAGCCTCCGGCTTCAACCGGCACCCCCAGCGAATCGCCTGCCGATAGCGCAGCGCCAAACCTTGAAGCAGAGGCGGTCATCGCCTTTCTGCTGCAGCATCCGGACTTCTTCGCCGAGCACGACGAGCTGTTGGTGTCGATGCGCATTCCGCACCAGCGTGGCGACACGGTTTCGCTGGTCGAGCGCCAACTCAAGCTGCTGCGCGAGCGCAACATCGAGATGCGCCATCGCCTTTCGCAACTGATGGATGTGGCCCGGGACAACGACCGGCTGTTCGAGAAAACCCGTCGCCTGAATCTGGCGTTGATGGATGCCACCAGCCTGGATGAGATCGTCATCGCCGTGGAAGACAGCCTGCGTCAGGACTTTCAGGTGCCCTACGTCAGCCTGATCCTGTTCAGCGACACCCCCATGCAGGTCGGACGCTGGGTCAGCAGCGCAGAAGCGCAGAAGACCATCGGCGGGCTGATCGGCGACAAGGTCGTGTGTGGCGCTCTGCGTGAGCACGAGCTGGCGTTTCTGTTCGGTGCAGAGCAAGGCAAGGAAGTCGGTTCGACCGCCATTGCAAGCCTGAATCACCTCGGCCTGCATGGCGTGCTGGCCATTGGTAGCCGCGACCCGCAGCATTACAAAAGCTCGGTCGGCACCCTTTTCCTCAGCTACATCGCCGACGTGCTGAGCCGCCTGCTGCCACGCTTTGCACACTCGCTGCGTTCGGTCCGCTAGCCATGGAACAGCATCTGGACGCCTACTGCATGCACCTGCGCAGTGAGCGTCAGGTGTCGCCCCACACGCTGGAAGCCTACCGGCGCGATCTGGACAAGGTGCTGGCGTTCTGCAAGAAAAACCAGCTGCCCAGTTGGACCGCGCTGGACATTCAGCACCTGCGCAGCTTCACGGCCCGCCAGCATCAGCAGGGCCAGTCCTCACGCAGCCTCGCACGCATGCTTTCCGCCGTGCGTGGTTTCTACAAGTACCTGAACCGCGAAGGCGTGTGCCAGCACGATCCGGCAAACGGCCTGTCGCCACCCAAGGGCGAGCGCCGCCTGCCCAAGACGCTGGACACCGACCGAACCTCGCAGCTGCTGGACGGCGCGGTCGAAGATGACTTTCTGGCCCGTCGCGATCAGGCCATTCTGGAACTGCTGTATTCCTCGGGCCTGCGCCTGTCCGAACTGACCGGCCTGAATCTGGATCAGCTGGACCTTCGCGACGGTCTGGTGCAGGTACTGGGCAAGGGCAGCAAGACTCGCGTACTGCCTGTTGGCAGCAAGGCCCGTCAGGCGCTGGAAGCCTGGCTGCCGCTGCGTGCGCTGGCCAATCCGCAGGACGACGCCGTGTTCATCAGCCACAGGGGCACACGTCTGGGGCCTCGTGCAGTGCAAAGCCGGGTCAAGGCCTTCGGCGAGCGTGAGCTGGGGCAGAACCTGCATCCGCACATGCTGCGCCACTCTTTCGCCAGCCATCTGCTTGAATCCTCACAGGACCTGCGTGCCGTGCAGGAGCTGCTGGGCCATGCCGACATCAAGACCACGCAGATATATACCCACCTGGACTTCCAGCACTTGGCTACTGTTTATGACAGCGCTCACCCCCGCGCCAAACGCAAAGGATCTGTAGATGATTAAGCTGGTGACGTTCGACCTCGACGACACACTGTGGGACTGCGCGCCTGCCATTGCTGGCGCCGAAGTGTTATTGCGCGACTGGCTGGCTGAACACGCACCCAGGCTTGGCTCTGTGCCGGTGGAGCACCTGTGGGAAATCCGCTCGCGACTCGTTGAGGCCGATCCGTCGTTCAAGCACAGGATCAGCGCCCTGCGTCGCCGGGTGCTTTTCCATGCACTGGAAGACGCCGGTTATGAAGAGGACGAGGCACAGGATCTGGCCGACCAGAGCTTCGAGGTTTTCCTGAAAGGGCGTCATCAGGTACAGATATTCCCGGACGTGCAGCCGACCCTGGAAATTCTCGCCAAAACCTTCACGCTCGGCGTGATCACCAACGGCAATGCCGATGTGCGCCGACTGGGCCTGGCCGATTACTTTTCCTTTGCGCTGTGCGCAGAAGACCTGGGCATCGGCAAACCGGATCCGGCGCCATTCCTGGAGGCTCTGAGACGCGGCAATGTGGACGCCAGTGTCGCCGTGCATGTCGGCGATCATCCGAGTGACGACATCGCCGGCGCTCAGCGCGCAGGCATGCGGGCGATCTGGTACAACTCGCAAGGCAAGGTCTGGGATGCCGATCGGCTGCCGGACGCGGAAATTCACAACCTGTCTCAATTGCCCGAAGTGCTGGCCCGCTGGGCCTGAAGTCAGGCACCTCTCAAAACGCAGCCAAGAAAAAGCCCGCAGCGACGGCGGGCTTGTTCTCATACGACATCTGCTGCCTTAGATAGGGCGGCTGCCGTATTTATTGTCAGGCTTCTTGGGCGGATCGGCGACCACGTTGGCCTCCACTTCCTGCACCTTGCCACCACGCGCCAGGAATTCTTCCATGGCACGGGCAAGAGCATCACGCTCCTTGTTCTTGGCTTCTACGCTGGGCAGCTCGTCGACCGAAACTGCAGCCTTGGCCTTGCCTTTGGCAGCCGGTGCCGAAGGCTCGGCATCATCCACCTCGGCAACGTCGTCTTCGGGAGCAGCGGCAAGCTCCTCGCCGTCGTCCTCGCCTTCCAGGTCGTCTACCAGATCGTCGTTGTCGTTGTCGTCGTCGCTCATGTTGTACCTCATGACTTGCGAAAGCAGATTAGTTATAGCCCAGCAGCCCCAAGAGTCTAAGGCTGTCGGAAAAAATTCAATAACCACTGACCCCAGCGGTTATATCCATTCACCCTGAAGAGTGGCCAGGACGTTACGAGAACCACCAGCATCTCGATGTTCGCCCAGGTAAACGCCTTGCCAGGTGCCCAGCGCCAGTCGCCCCGCAGTAACCGGCAACAGCAACTGGCAGCCCAGCAGA
The DNA here is from genome assembly GCF_900184295.1 of Pseudomonas viridiflava. NCBI lineage: Bacteria > Pseudomonadati > Pseudomonadota > Gammaproteobacteria > Pseudomonadales > Pseudomonadaceae > Pseudomonas > Pseudomonas viridiflava. Next base: position 172,663 of record NZ_LT855380.1, on the reverse strand, counting down.
CTGGACTTGAAGTGCGCGGGCAAGTCATCAGGCCCTTCATCGTTATGTTCATGTCCGGCCACGCCCTGGGGCACCAGCCGGTTGAAAAAACGTTCGAAGTCACGACGTACTGCCGGATCGGCATTCTCGTTGACGGTCAACGAGGCCGAGGTATGTTGCAGCCACAAGTGCAGCAGACCGACTCGACAATCCCGCAGCTGAGGCAAGCCTGCCAGTATCTCGTCAGTGACCAGATGGAACCCGCGAGGCCTGGCCCGCAAGGTAATTCCGGATTGATGCCACATACCGTTCTCCGCACCTTCGGCGCGCATTCTAACTCGCCTGAGAAAAAAGCAAAGCGCGCAATAAACCGGCTTCCCTGCACGTTAACGAAGACTGTCGTGACAACGTTACAAGCGCTGCGTCATGTTGCCGAAATCATTGACGCGGGCACATCAATGACAGCAGAAATCCGCGGTTTATCCGCAAACGTCAGACAAAAAAATGCCCGGCAAAACCGGGCATTCTTTTTTCAGCGCAGCGGCTTTTACAAGTTGTAGCCACGCTCGTTGTGTTGCGCAAGGTCCAGACCGACAGACTCTTCTTCTTCGGTGACACGCAGGCCCATGACCGCGTCCAGCACCTTGAGGATGATGAAGGTCACGATGGCCGTGTACACGACCGTGAACGCGACGCCTTTGAACTGAATCCAGACCTGAGAGCCGATGTCGGTCACAGTGCCGAAGCCGCCCAGCGCAGGTGCTGCGAAGACGCCGGTCAGAATTGCGCCGACGATACCGCCGATACCGTGCACGCCGAATGCGTCCAGGGAGTCGTCGTAGCCCAGCTTGCGTTTCAGGCTGGTGGCGCAGAAGAAGCAGATCACGCCTGCTGCCAGACCGATGATCAGAGCACCCATCGGGCCGACGGTACCGGCTGCTGGCGTAATAGCCACCAGACCTGCAACCACACCCGAGGCGATGCCCAGAGCGCTTGGCTTGCCGTGGGTCAGCCACTCGGCGAACATCCAGCCCAGTGCAGCAGCGGCGGTCGCGATCTGAGTGACCAGCATGGCCATGCCAGCAGTGCCGTTGGCGGCTGCAGCAGAACCTGCGTTGAAGCCGAACCAGCCTACCCACAGCATCGCGGCACCGATCAGGGTGTAACCCAGATTGTGCGGAGCCATCGGGGTGGTCGGGAAGCCTTTACGCTTGCCCAGTACCAGACAGGCGACCAGACCGGCTACACCGGCGTTGATATGCACAACGGTGCCGCCAGCGAAGTCCAGAACGCCCCAGTCCCACATCAGGCCACCGACGCCGCCCCAGACCATGTGGGCGATTGGCGCGTAGACCAGCGTGAACCAGATACCCATGAAGATCAGCATCGCGGAGAACTTCATGCGTTCTGCGAAGGCGCCGACGATCAGGGCAGGCGTGATGATTGCAAAGGTCATCTGGAAGGTGACGAACACCGCCTCAGGGAACAATGCCGCAGCGCCGGTAATGCTCGATGGCGTGATACCCGCCAGGAACGCTTTACCCATGCCGCCGAAGAAGGAATTGAAGTTGACGACGCCAGCTTCCATACCGGTGGTGTCAAACGCGATGCTGTAGCCGTAAACGACCCACAGGATGCTGATCAGGCCGGTGATGGCAAAACACTGCATCATCACGGACAGGATGTTTTTCGAGCGAACCATGCCGCCGTAGAACAGCGCGAGGCCGGGAATGGTCATGAACAGGACCAGCGCGGTGGCCGTCAACATCCAGGCTGTGTCGCCGGAATTGAGCACGGGCTCGGCCACTGGATCAGCCGCCAGGGCCAGGCCAGGTACTGCAAGGGACAACAGGGCTCCTAGCCCTGCGAATTGACGCAGAGTCATATTGTTTTCTCCTGGGGCGTTGGGGTTTGGCGGCTTAAATTGCGTCGGTATCGGTTTCGCCGGTACGGATGCGAATGGCCTGTTCCAGATTGACCACGAAAATCTTGCCGTCACCGATCTTGCCGGTGTTGGCGGCCTTGGTTATGGCTTCAATGACGCGATCCAGATCCTTGTCATCGATGGCAACATCGATCTTCACTTTTGGAAGGAAGTCGACAACGTATTCAGCACCGCGGTACAACTCAGTGTGACCCTTCTGACGCCCGAAGCCTTTGACTTCAGTGACGGTGATGCCCTGCACGCCGATTTCCGACAACGACTCGCGGACGTCATCCAGTTTGAACGGCTTGATGATGGCAGTGACTAGCTTCATGAAAACTTTCTCCCGAATTGGTGGACTTGCCCCAGGAAAACAAACCCGACTCAAGTCTAAGCGCAGTGTCTGGCTTTGTAACGCGTCGGTCGCCTGATCAGGCCAGACCAACGCCAGAAAACCGCTTCTGACGAAACACTTCCCCGCTCCGCCTGCCGCACTGCATTCGTCACAGCGACTGCATCAGTGCATGGGTCACAAGCCACTAAGCAGAAAGCTTGCCATCTCGTGAATATTCATCAAATACAGGTCGTTGGGCCGCATTAAGGCCGCCAAGGCCCGGCACAGCCAATGAGAACGCACAAACCTGGTGCATACGTGCACGCACGCCTGCTCCATAAGCGCGCACTGCCGCCCCTGTGAAATGACTATAGGCACTGCGTGCTACACTGCCGTGCATCTGATTCAGGAAAACCATCATGCTCGCGCCCAAAGCTTTCCTCGACGCCCTCAGCGGCCACGCCTCGCGCCTTTTCAACGGCGAAACCCCCGTGCCCCGCAGCGAATTCGAAACCCAGTTCAAGGCCCTGCTGCAAAGCGGCTTCAGCAAACTGGATCTGGTCAGCCGCGAAGAGTTCGACAGCCAGATGGCCGTCCTCGCCCGCACCCGCGCCCGCCTGGAAGCGCTGGAGGCCAAGATGGCCGAGCTTGAAGAGAAAATGGGGCCGGGTGAGAAGGCTGAGTGACTCATCAGCCTCAGACAGGTGCTGGCTGATCGCCAAACTGCCGCGCCTGCCTTATATCGCGTGAGGGCGGCGCCCCGAAACGCCGGGCGTACTCGCGACTGAACTGCGACACACTTTCATAGCCGACCCGCAATCCTGCCGTATTCGCGTCCAGCCGCTCGGTTAGCATCAGACTGCGGGCGGCATGCAGGCGCAGCGTCTTCTGATACTGCAACGGGCTGGTACCGGTGAGCTGCCGAAAATTGTGGTGCAGGGTCGAACTGGCCATACCTGCCATCCCGGCAAGCTCGGCAATTCGCAAGGGCTCGGCGTAGTTTCGCTTGAGCCAGTCGATGGCTCGCACAATACCTCGCGAACGATACCCTTCTCTGACGATCCAGCGCAGCCAGTAGCCTGCATCGCTGAGCAGCAGCCGAAGACAGACTTCTCGCTTGACCAGATCCGCCATGAGTGCAATTTCCTGCGGCCTATCCAGCAAGGCGACAAGGCGACCGAACACATCGATCAGCTCGTCCGTTGCTTCTCCCGCAGCGTAACAACGGGTCGGAATAGTGCTGTCGACTTCCGGCACGCTTTGAACGATGTCGTGGAGCAACGCCATATCGAGCTTCAAGACGATCGAGAGATAGGGACGCTCGGCGCTGGCGCGTATCACCTTGGCCGTGGTGGGAATATCAATGGATGTCACGAAAAAGCTGCCCGGCTCGGACACCACTTCCTCGGTCCCGAAAACCGTGTGCTTGGTGCCCTGAACGATCAACGCCACACAGGGTTCGTAGACGCAATAATCCGGCAGCCCCGGCGCGTCCATTCGGTAGAAAGTCAGCCCCTTGATCACGCTGGGACAGACTTCTTTACCCGTGGTTATCACAGTCAGCCGCTCAGTGAGTCGCCTCAGCCCCTCGCCTTTCCGATCAAGACCGGATGCAGAAAACGTCAAGGATGGATTCATGAAGACGACTCTGCGAAGAGGAAAGTCGCAGTGTGCGCAGAACACGCCATCCGCTCAAGTGCCCCGGCAGGATTGTGCAAAAAGACAGTCGGATTGTGATCACGTTGCCCAAAAGCTCTCGTCTATCTTGAGGTTCCTGGTTGTTCCCAAAGACCCTCAAGCAAGGAGCCTGCAATGGATCGACGCGACTTTCTCAGGCTTTCGGCGAGCAGTGCGCTGGCAGCGACAATCCTGCCGATGACTGCCAGTGCCCAGACATTGAGCAGTGCACCACCATCCGGCGAACGCGGCAGCGTAATGCCGACCAAGGGGAAAGTGACGCGTTCGACCCTTCCAATAAACCCGTCTCAGCATAACCTTCGCTACATGACACCTTACCGCCTCGGCATGGGCGGCACGCAGATCGGCAATATCTTCGCCCCCATCAGCGATGAACAGGCCGCAGCCGTTTTGCAGTCCGCCTGGGATTCGGGGGTGCGCCTGTTTGATACATCACCTTTTTACGGCTTCGGTCTTAGCGAATATCGCCTTGGACGTTTCCTGCACAACCGAAACCCCGACGATTACGTGATCTCCACCAAAGTCGGGCGGGTGCTCAAGGCTGCAGGGAAGCCGGTGGGCGATAGTTCGATCTGGACCTCTCCGGCGCCTTTTGAGTACCGCTATGACTACACCGCCGAAGGCGCAAGACGCTCGGTAGAGGACAGCCTGCAACGGCTCGGACTCGCACGGCTGGACGTGGTTTACATTCATGACCTGTCGCCGGACAACACCGAACTGCAAGGCGGCTGGGAAGCGGCCTACGAGATTGCTCGCACCGGCGCCATGCGCGAGCTGGAGAAGATGCGCGACGAGGGCCTGATCAAAGCGTGGGGCTTTGGCATCAACCGCCCCGATGCCGTCGTCCGCGCTGTGGAAAGCGACGATCCGACGCCGGACATCGTCCTGCTGGCGTGCCAGTACTCAATCATCGATCACGATCAGGCGCTCGAACGAACGCTGCCCGCCCTGGCAAAAAAAGGCACCAGCGTAGTGGTTGGCACACCGCTCAATGACGGTTTCCTCGGCGGCGGCAAGCGCTTCAACTTCTCACCTGATTTGCCACGCTTTGCCGTGGAACGCCGCGCCAAACTCGCAGCCATCGCTGCACGTCATGGTATCGACATGCGCACCGCCGCCCTGCAGTTTGCTGCCGCCCACCCACTGGTTTCAGCCATCGTGCCAGGCTCACGCGTACCGGGACAAATCGCCAGCAATGCCCAGTCCATGAAAGTGGCTATCCCGGGCGACTTCTGGGCAGAGGCCAAGCGTGAACGGCTGATCGCTGAACACGCCCCGGTTCCGGCCTGACGGGCTGGAACTTCGGGACACATCAGAAAAGAGCACCCGGGCATCAACTGCCGAGGTGCGCTTTTTCATCAATCTCACGAGAAAACCGTTTCGGTGCTCAGAAAATTCGCATCGTGACTTGGGATGAGCTGTTTCATCTGCCATACGAGGGATTACACTCGCCTGTCTTTCAAGGGCTGGTCTCGGGCTTTGGATTGTTTAACAAGTCTCGACACCCAGGACGCCTTTGAAGTCGAGATTCGATGAGCCTCCAAATCCATCGAAGGAACGGAATCCCCCTCACTGGCACCGGAAGTAAATATGACACCTCGACTTTTCACCTGCCGATGGCTGATCGCGGGAGCGCTCTCGCTATGCATTGGCACACCCGCTCTCGCCGAAGGCCTGACACTGCGCTCCGGCAAGTACGAGCAACTGTTGCTCGCTGTCACGCCCGAAGGACAGATCGAGGGGTTCTACGCCGAAGAACGCGGAACAGGCACTACGTTCAGTTGCGCGTTCTACCTGCAAGGCAAGGTCGAGTCAGGGAAAGCCAGCCCGGTATCTTCCTGGCTCGATGAGGTTTATCCGGGAACCGTGGAGCCGTCCATCGATGGCGTGGTTCTGACCATCGAACAAGGCCAGCAACATCCTGGCTGCAGGAACGTGCTGATGCCGGACATTTCGACAGGACTGGACCTGAGCCGGACCGCGAGCAAAAAGTGGATCGGACTGGTGACCGTTGCGGTCGACAAGGCCTGGCTGCAAAAAACCCGGGACGCCAGGTCCACTCGTGGCGCTTACATCGTGAAGGGTGATGTGGTTGGGGTGCTGGCGTTCAAGGATGGCGCGGCGAAGGTTGAGTTTGTCGATGGCGACAACCGTTCGTTTATGGGGTGGATTGGTCAGGATCAGTATGCTCGGGTGAAGATACCTGGAGGTTGAAGTCTTTAGGCGAAACCAGGGGAGCAGGGATCAGCTCTGAAGGCTTTTACGTATTTCGCGACCCAGCTCTTCAAGGTAAAGGGCCGAGCCGGAAAGACCATCGAATGCGTAAGGGTGAAGCATCTGGGTCGATCTTAGAACCGTCTTATCAATGGTAGAAATTTGCGCCTCATCGCAGACGCCAGCCCACTCTTTTCCGATCGTGCGAATCTGATGCTCAATAATCGCCAACGCTTCATCTTCCCCAAGCAAGAACTTCGTTCTAGCCTCCAGACAAACAGCCAGACGACTTTGATTATTGGCGCCCAGAATACGCATTGCCTGACTGGCCTCTGTGCCGGTTCGAACTTGAGGACAGATATCGTACGCCGGGGTGAGCCTGTATGACTTCCCATCGAAGAAAGCAGCGTGGTTTCGTCCATGATCATCGGTGTTACTGCACAGAATATTGAATACCAGTCGGGAAAATAGCTCTCTCAAATCATGTTTTGGGTCGAAGAAATCAGCCCGGACGATGTCAGTAAGCAACTCGTAGCTGCAATACCTCGCCAGCATTTCGTCCAGACCGAACAAGGTGAGCGCAGATGCCATGATTTTGCGCGACCAACCGCCGTTCAGTGGCTGTCGATCAAACCGTTCGATCAAAAGTACAGCCTTGCCCAATGCATGCTCAAGCGCCACGCGAGCTACGTCAATGCCGCATTTCTCAGCCAGGCGCATTGCAATGAATTCGTTTTTAACGACATTGACTCTGTCGTTGGATGCGGAAAATTTCGCTACGTATTTAGCTCCGGCAGACTCGATCAAAGCCTTTGGTCTCGCTCCGCCAATAGACGTTCCATGATTCAAGGCCTGGTCAAGCTCAGGAGTGAGCGCAATACCCTTTTCGACCAGAGATGCGGCCTCCAGGAGCTCTTCCAGCGTTGCCGCTCGCGACACTCTAGGTACATATTCGGTCGCAGATGCCTGGAAGTCGAAAGCACCAATCCTGTCCGACCCGGACTCGAGCAGATAGGTCATTTCGTCCAGATCAGCGTACTGGCCGTCCGCATTCTGCTTTCCAAAAACGCGATTCATGATGACCCGTCGCCCCCATGCATCGGGAGAGCCATCTCGGATGCTGCTCGGCAACGTCATATTATCCATCGGTTCCAGAACACCAGTCCCCAAGGGCAGCTCTTTCAAACTGAGCGCAATGGCATCTTTGCGCTCCAGATAACTACGCCCATAGCGGAACACGAATCGCTTTTCGTCACGAGCCAGGACCCCTGCCACAACAGGATCGAGTTTTTCAGGGAGCCACACCCAAACGAAGCACTGATCAGGATTAGAAATCATTACTTACCACCGGCGCGTTTGTTCTGACCGCTTTAGGCAAGACCGCAATCTTTGACTCCAACGTCTCACCCAGTACAGAAAGAGGAATGTCGACCGAAAACAAACGCACGCCCAGTAACGAAGCCAGCTCAAAAACCACCCCTATTTCGCACTTGGGATCGGCCCGTTCAATGCGATGAATCAGGCCACGCGATACTCCCGCCTTGTCTGCGAGAGCCTGGGCGGTCAGCCCCTTTTTCTTGCGAGCAAGGTGGATAAGTTGAGCCATGACTTTAAGCGCATCGAGCGTGTTGGATGAGTAGGAACGGGCCATGAGGGTCACCATGTACAGACATGATGACAGCCTAGTGAAACGCAATGAATTAGTCAAAAAATGATCCACATATAGAACACAGAAACAATTTAAGTACTTTATATAGATCATTTTTACATTCGGATCATTGTCTTGATCAGAGCCGGACCGCACCGCTCGTTTTTATCGCGCCTCGGGCTATCCAGCTCACTGAAGCAGAATCGAGTACAAGGCCTGGGGCAAGCCCTTATGAATGACCACTGCAACCCCACCTTCCAAACCCGGCGATGGGAGGCATGGAGCGCAACAGGGTGAGTCTTGATCACTGATACACATTCGCAGTCTTCGGTCCGCCCCCGTGCTCGAATTGCTTCAGGGGCGTCGATTTCAACTCGGCGCCAAGGAGATCAATGGCGTTCAACCGTGCTGCTTCACCAGGCATCATCAGGTTAATCATGACTTCATCGGTGCCATAGTCGTTGGCAAGCCGTTGTAGTTGTAGGGCGACCTGAGGAGCGGTCCCCGAGATGAGCCTCCCCCGATTTCGCTCGCGTATTGCCAGCTCTTCAGGGCTCCAATGGTGCGCACGAGTCGTTGCCAGCGAAGGTACTCGGTCGAACGGGCTGGCACTTTCGGCATAGGTAAGCCAGAGATGGAAAGCGTCGGCGAACTCCTCGGCCTGTGGCTCTGTGTCGCCCACAGCCACAAACACTGCGGCGATAACCGTTGGCGAGTCCGAAAAATCAGTCGACTGAAAGGCCGCACGGTAGGCTTTAGCTGCTATCGGGCCGTCACCTCGCGGGTTGATGAAGTGAGCGAATGTGAAGCCCAGGCCCGCTTGTGCTGCGATCTCTGCCGTCGCGCCTGACGCACCCAGGACGAAAGGCTGCGGGCGGCTCTGAGTATGGGGATGAGCCTGCATGCCCTCATAGCTTGAGCCCGGCGCATGATTACCCGTCACGAAGCCCAGCAGGTCAGCGACCTTGCGTGGATAGGGCAGCGACTTGCCCTTCTCGTCATTGAGAGCGATGCCGGTACGGCGATCTGCGCCGGGTGCGCGGCCAAACCCCAGGTCGATCCGCTCAGGGAAAAGCGCTTCCAGCAGTTGGTAGTTCTCGGCAATCTTCAAGCTGCTGTAGTTGGGTAACAGCACACCGCCGGAGCCAACGCGAATTGTCCGGGTTGCAGAGGCGATACGGGACATGAGTATTTCCGGAGAGTTACCGGCTGTCGCAGGTGCCGCGTGGTGCTCGGATACCCAGAAGCGTTTGAAGCCCTTCGCTTCAACATGCTGAGCCAGTCGCACTGAGGCGGCCAGAGCGTCAGCTGGCATGAGACCTTCATCTACAGGCGAGTAATCCAGGATGCTCAGTTCAACAGGCTTGGACATGGATCATTCTCCCTGTGATGTAGTGGTCTGATGACGGGCATGTGCCTCGCGCTGCGGCCACACAACTTCAAGCCGCGTACAGCTGATGCGCCATTGCCCATCAACGCGCTTGTACTCGTCGGCATAGAGGCCCAACAGCAGCAATGGATTGGGATCGGGCTTGGATGCCGTCTCGAAATCGATCAGGTAGCAGCGACCTTCGGCGGTGTCCGGACCCGTCAGCTGGACCCGATGGTTGGCGATCACGTGCATGAAGGGGTAGGTCCCCTGATGGTCACGGTCGTAGAGTCGAAAAGCCTCTTCAAGGCCAGTGCGTATGGCGTCGATTCCCTCCATTTTTCCGACCGTAACCTCCACTACTGCGTCGGCGCAGAAAACCTGGTCGAGTAAGTGAATGTTGTTGCTGTCCAGATGATGTGCATAAAGCGTTCTCAGGTTACGAATCTCTTCGCGGTCGAGCATCCCCTTGACGAGTGCGTCCATGGTGGTGATCTCTCTAATCTGTAGTGGTTAAAGTGCGTACCGGCCGTGCGCAATGGTGTGTCGCTCGGTGAAGCTTTGCAGGCCGCGCTTTCAATCAGTGAGTGAAAATCGACATGGCCACACTTTAATCTCGTTCCAGCGAAAGATAATCCTGCTTTGATTCCAAGGACTCGAGAGTTCAAGGATGAAATCCCGGCGCGATATGCGCACTGGCGCAGAACCCTGTCCTGCTATTGGCGTGACTGGGGTTCAACCCATTTCATCCCTGCAGGACAAGTTGATTAGCTTTTGCGCTCATTAATCGCTTTGAGCCGATGAATTATCCTCGGTATCCACTTCAAGACCCTTCCGAGTGATTTCGCTCTCAAACGACTATGCGAGAACTGTAATGAGCAAACTTTTCCAGCCTTTTGATTTGGCCGGCACGCCGTTGGCCAACCGTATCGTCATGGCTCCCATGACCCGCGCTCGCGCGCTGCAGGACATACCTGATGAGCACACCATTCTCTATTACGCACAGCGCGCATCGGCCGGGCTGATAATTACCGAGGGCGTCCCCATATCGCGACAGGGGTGTGGATATCTGTTCAACCCTGGTCTGTATAACGACGAGCAAACCCAAGCGTGGCGCAAAGTGACCGATGCGGTTCACGACGCAGGTGGGCAGATATTCGCGCAACTCTGGCATGTCGGACGCATGTCTCACGTGTCGATTCAGCCCAACCAGGACGCCCCGGTGTCCTCAGTGGCGGTTACCGCAGAGAACGCCAAGGCCTATGTCTGGATTGAGCCTGGTCATCCGGGCCCTGTACAGGCCAGCAAGCCTCGTGCGCTGACGGTGGATGAGATACACGTCATCACTGCCGAGTTCGTCGAAGCGGCTCGCCGTGCCATCGAAGCAGGCTTTGATGGTGTTGAGTTGCATGGTGCCAACGGCTATTTGTTCGAGCAATTTATCAACGGTGCTTTGAACACACGCACGGATGAATACGGTGGCTCGCCCGAAAATCGCCAGCGCTTCATACTCGAAACTCTCGATGCACTCTGCGCTGAGGTCGGCAGCCACAAGGTGAGCGTTCGCCTTTCGCCATTCGGCAGACTTTTCGACATGCACCCCTACGCCGAAGAAACCGAGACATGGCTGACGTTGGCTGAGGCGCTTTCCAAACGGGACCTGGCGTACGTACACCTTAGCGACCAGTTGACCCTCGGTGCTCAGGGTATTCCAGAAGGCTTCGCTTCTCAGTTCCGTCAAGCCTATCGCGGGGCTTTAATCGCAGCCGGCGGGTTCACCCGTGAGACTGCCGAACTGGCGCTCGAGAGCGGCGATCTTGACCTCATCGCCTTTGGCCGACCTTTCATTGCCAACCCGGATTTGGTCGAACGTCTGAGAAACAACTGGCCGATCGCAGAGGCCGACCGTGCAACCTGGTATGGCGTCCCGGACTCGATTACTCGCGGGTACACGGACTATCCAACCTACGACGAGGCTAAGGCCTGACACGTTGAAGACGGAGGGGGCTGCGGTGCAAGCCGGAGCTCTTCACCGCGGCTCAGCGTCACGCGGAGCGAACAGCTCGCCTTGCTTTTCCGCCATCGCAATCAGTTCGTCGATAATTACTCGCACCTTGGGCTGAATGTAACGCGTACGCGGCCAGATCACATGGATTGGCATGCGTGCGCTGGCGTATTGATCCAGAACCGTCACCAAGGCGCCCGTTCGCAAATGTTCGTCTACCAGCCATGTGGGCAATTGGCATAGACCGCCGCCTTCCAGTGTGGCCTCAAGCATTATCTCGCCATCACCGAACTCATGGCGCACCTGTATTTCCTGATGTTCCAACCCACCCTTTTCATCCTTGAGCAGCCATGTCGCCCGCAAGCCTTTGCGCCACGCGATAATGCAATCGTGCTTGAGCAAATCAGACTTTTCCCTGACAGGCGACCTGCCGCGCAGATATCCGGGAGCCGCACATATCACCAGCCGCTGCTCCCCTAGTCGTCGGGCAACCAGCTCTGGATCATCCATCAGGTCGCCAATACGTACGGCGAGATCAATACCTTCGGCAACCATGTCGACCTTGCGCTCGCCAAACGTCATGGTCAGGTCCAACTGTTTGAACCGCGCGGTCAACCGAATCAACATAGGTGCGATATGGCGTCGACCAAACGCTGCTGGCAGGTCTATGCGCAAGCGCCCTCTGGGCTCTGCATGCCCGGTCGAGAGCCAGCTTTCGGTTTGTTGCAGGTTTTCCATCATCTGCAGGCATGTCGCCAGATAGACCTCACCTTCATTGGTCAGGCTCAACCGTCGGGTGGTGCGATGCAGCAGCTTGATACCCAGACGCTTTTCCAGACGAGAAACGCTCTTGCCCACGGCAGAACTGGTGACCCCGAGCCTTAGAGACGCGGCGGTGAAGCTTTCGAGCTGGGCAGCTAGGATGAATTCAGGAATACCATCAATTTGCAGCGCTTCCATCACCATACCTACCGCGAGAAGATTTATTGAGCAATGCAACTGCACCAGTAATTGGCAGGGATATCGCCCTGATTACTGAGCGTAATAATCTGTCCGACCCGCTGCTGAATTGCACCGATTTGCATGAAGCTACCGGCTTATCGTTGAAAGCGGGCAACGGCTGCCGCAAACGATGGATGCTGCGCCTGCATGGCGAACGTTCAGTTGGCTGGACTTTCCCTACAGCCCCATCGGACCTGTACCCAAACACTGAACATTATGCACCGACATCTTCATTCTCCTGAGATCTATAGCATTTCCACCAGCTGAATACCCAGCTACCAGATTTGGCGATCTGGCTAGGAGGCATACCGTTGACCATAGAAAACAGGCATATTTGCGCGCCTGCACTTCGTTATGGCCGCTGTATGCGGGAGGCCTTCGGGTCTGCCGGTGTCTCCTACCGGTTCGCCAACCTGCATGCAGCTGCCACCTTATTCGTTTGGCGACGGAAAGTGGCAGCTCCGAATTAGGAGAAGCTTTCTTTGAATACCAGCACCGATGCTGCTCATATCCCCACCCTCTTCACCCGCCACAAAGCCCACCTGCACGCCATCCGCCTGCAAGACCAGACCTGGTTCTGCGCTCGCGATCTGGGCATTCTCATGGGGATGTTTCTCGACGAATTCCGGGCACGCAAGCTCGCCCCTGATCAGCGCAAGACCTTATGGCTGGAACGCTACGGAGAAGCGCAGGAGACGTTGATGGTGAGCGAGTCGGGCGCTTATGCACTGCTGGTCTACCATCACGCGCCGCACAACGGCCCGTTGCGCGAGTGGCTGGAGCATCACGTTGTGTCGACCTTGCGCGACATGCAGCAGCCGCCTGAATCGCAGCGTCCTACGCTGGGCTTGCTGCAGTGGCCGGGCGTGTCGTTGAGCTTGTTGAACTGGCAGGACGAGTCATGGATTCGCGTGCGGGATATGCCGGAGATTCTGTTGGAGCAATCGCGCCAAGGCGGTGGAAAGACGGCTTCGTGGTGGCGACGGTTACGCGCCCTCTGAGTTGAAAAGCATGAAGTGATCGCGGTGCTGGGCTCGACGAAAACCACGCATGTTGAGCTCAGCGGACAGATTGCAGTTGAAGCCTTTCAGCAGTTGCCGTTCACACCCTGTATCCATTCCCCACCTGCCCTCCCTCCTCGAATGACGCACGATAACGCCCCGTCGCTCATATCAAGGAATGATCCATGTCGCTGGCCATTGTTCATAGTCGTGCCCAGGTCGGGGTTGAAGCCCCGGCGGTTACTGTCGAAGCGCATCTGGCCAACGGCCTGCCGAGCCTGACACTGGTCGGGTTGCCCGAAGGGGCGGTCAAGGAGAGCAAGGATCGGGTGCGCAGTGCCATTCTCAATTCCGGGCTGGATTTTCCAGCGCGGCGTATCACGCTCAATCTTGCGCCTGCTGATCTGCCCAAGGATGGCGGCCGGTTTGATCTGGCCATTGCGTTGGGTCTGCTGGCGGCCAGCGGGCAGGTGCCGTTGACGGCGTTGCAGGATGTCGAGTGTCTGGGGGAGCTGGCGCTGTCAGGTGGCATTCGGCCGATTCAGGGTGTGTTGCCCGCAGCGTTGGCAGCGCGTGCGGCGGAGCGGACGTTGATCGTGCCTGCGGTGAATGCCGAAGAGGCGTGTCTGGCGTCGGGTTTGCGGGTCATTGCAGCCAATCATCTGCTGGAGCTGGTGGCGCACTTCAACGGGCGCACACCGATTGCGCCGTATCAGTCCAGCGGGTTGCTGCATCAATCCAAACCCTATCCGGACCTCAGCGAAGTGCAGGGGCAGACGGCTGCCAAACGTGCATTGGTGGTGGCTGCGGCTGGGGCGCATAACCTGCTGTTCAGCGGTCCGCCCGGCACAGGGAAGACGCTACTGGCCAGCCGATTGCCCGGTTTGTTGCCGCCGCTGGATGAGTACGAAGCGCTGGAAGTGGCGGCGATTCAATCGGTCGCCAGCCAGGTTCCGCTGACCAGTTGGCCGCAACGTCCTTTTCGACAACCGCATCACTCCGCGTCGGGGCCGGCGCTGGTGGGCGGTGGCAGTCGTCCACAGCCGGGCGAGATCACATTGGCTCACCACGGCGTTTTGTTTCTGGATGAGTTGCCGGAGTTCGACCGGCGCGTGCTGGAGGTTTTGCGCGAGCCACTGGAGTCCGGCCATATCGTGATTTCCCGGGCGCGGGATCGGGTGCGGTTTCCAGCGCGCTTTCAGTTGGTCGCGGCAATGAATCCATGCCCATGTGGCTATCTGGGTGAGCCGACAGGCCGCTGCCGCTGCTCTACAGAACAGGTGCAGCGCTACCGCAACAAACTGTCCGGCCCGCTGCTGGATCGCATTGATTTGCACCTGACGGTTGCGCGCGAAACCACCTCGCTCAATCCCGGCCCGCAGACTGGAGATACTACTGCCAGTGCAGCCGCCATCGTTGCACAGGCCCGTGATCGACAGAATCAGCGTCAGGGCTGCGCCAATGCATTCCTCGACCTTCCGGCCCTGCGCAAGCATTGCGCGCTGTCGAGTGTCGATGAGACATGGCTGGAAACCGCCTGCGAGCGTTTGACGCTGTCACTGCGCTCGGCGCATCGGCTGCTGAAAGTGGCTCGGACCCTGGCGGATCTGGAGCAGGTGGAGGCGATCAATCGCGGTCATCTGGCGGAGGCGTTGCAATATCGGCCTGCGAGCGGGTGATAGGGCATGAATCATACGCTCTCCGGATGAAAGCAATCGCAACACCTGCTGGGAGGACAGGTTTACGGCTAGACTACGCGCAAGAAGCCTGTTGCTTCGCAACGAAAGCTGGGGATCATCATGACTAAAGTCAAAACAAGCGAGCTCTCGGAAAAAGCTATCCAGAACCTTGAAGCCCATATCCCTGAAATGGCTGCTGGGGCGACCTATGCTGCCTATATTCGTGCACTGGCCGCCGGGCACAGCGTCCTAAGGGTCCAGGGCTCGAACGTGGTTGAGACGAAAGCGGACGGTGCGAGTCGAGTCGTTGCCAAGGCCAAGCCTCGGCGCAAGGTGACAGTCGGCCAGATAATCACGGTCAAGCGATTGGCTGCCGATGCCTAGATTGCGCATATTTGCTGGTCCGAATGGCTCAGGGAAAAGCACAATCAAGGATCAGATAGCTCCCAACCTCATTGCCACGTACGTCAATGCAGATGACATCGAGAAAAGCGTCAAGGCAACCGGGTTTCTCGACTTGACGACGTTTAACCTCTGCACCACGGCAGCCAAACTGCATGAATTCCTTGATACACATCCGCTGATCGAAAAAGCCGGGTTGCAGGAGCAGGTTAAAACTATCTCACTTGAAGGCCAGCGAATAGATTTCCGTGCGGTCAACATGAATTCCTATTACTCCTCTGTGATTTCGGATTTCATTCGCCACAAACTGCTGGATCGCATGGAAAGCTTTACGTTTGAAACCGTCATGTCATCCCCGGACAAGGTCAGCTTCATGAAGCTTGCACAGCAGAGAGGTTATCGAACCTATTTGTATTTCGTGGCCACAGAGTCGGTAGAAATAAATATCAACCGAGTAGCGAACCGGGTCGATGATGGCGGGCATCCGGTACCGGAAGATAAGATCCGTCAGCGCTACAAGCGTTCTCTGGAGCTTCTTCCCTCTGCGGTTTCAACGTCCAACCGGGCTTACATTTTCGATAATTCAGGCGAAAAATCTGTCTGCCTTGCTGAGATAACGGAAGGCACTGATTTGCAATACCGCGTCGAGGACATGCCCGACTGGTTCATGGAGCAGTATGTGGACAAGGTCATCGGCGCAAACGGCTGAAATCGCTCGTTCCCACAGATTTTCGAGCACTGTTTTTCAAACTTGAAAAGAACATGCCAGTGCAAAGCACTGGCATGTTTACATCAGAGTTGACGCAAGCTACCCCTCACCGAAACCGATCAACCTCTTTACGCAACTCACCCGCCAGCGAGTTCAGCTCTTCAGCCGTAATGGCCAGATTGGAGACCACTTCGCGTTGTTCACTGTTGGCCATGGCGATGCTTTGCAGGTTGCTGCTGAGCATGGTGGCGGTGCTGCTTTGCTCTTGAGTGGCTGTGGTGATCGCGGCGAACTGATGACCGGCGGAGCGGCTCTGTTCGTCGATCTGCGCCAGCGCCGAGGCGACTTTGGCGTTGAGCGACAGGCCTTCCTGCATCAGCACGTTGCCTTGTTGCATGGTGCTGATGGCGTTGCCGGTTTCCTGCTGGATGCTGGCGATCATGCCGGAGATTTCGTCAGTGGCCTTGCGGGTGCGCGAGGCCAGGCTGCGAACTTCGTCGGCAACCACGGCGAAACCGCGACCCTGTTCACCGGCGCGTGCAGCCTCGATGGCGGCGTTGAGGGCCAGCAGGTTGGTCTGGTCGGCAATCGAGGTGATCACGCCGACGATGCTGCCGATTTCCTGCGAACGCTGGCCCAGGGTGTCGATCACGGTCGCGGTGCTGCTCAGCGAAGTGGCGATCTGTTGCAGCGATGAGGACGCTTCATCCATCGAGGTACGACCGATACGGGTCTGTTGCGCGTTTTCCTGCGCCAGTCGCTCGGTGTTGCCCATGTTGTCGGCAATGTTCATCGATGTTGCGCTGAACTCTTCAACCGCGCCCGCCATGCTGGTGATCTCGCCGGACTGCTGCTCCATGCCTTCGTAAGCGCCGCCGGACATACCGGACAGTGCGTGGGCACGGGTGCTGACTTCCTGCGCGGCGATGCGGATATGCGACACCATCGAGGAAAGCGCTTCGCTCATCTTGTTGAAGCTGCCCGACAACTGACCGATTTCGTCGTTGCTGGTGATGTTCATGCGCACGCTCAAATTACCGGCGCCCAGCTCATCGGCCTGACGGACCAGTTCGGAAAGCGGACGCAGTTTGCTGCGCAGCAGCCAGATGGCGCTGATGACGGCAATGAGCATGGCCAGCAAGCTACCGATAGCCAGTTGCGTGCCGACGTTCCAGGTCACGGTGCTGATTTCATCGCCCGGCATGCTGGCTATGACAGTCCATGGCCCGCCCGCGAACGGCTGGCCAACACTGTAGATGTCCTCTTTGCCGTCATTCCAGAACTCCGCCTTGCCCGGCTTGCTGGCCAGATCGGCAACGGCTTTGGCGGCGTTTTCGGGCGACTGGATGCCAGCAGGTGGAACGAGCCAGGCGCCTTTTTCATCCAGAAGGGCCAGCGAACCGGTGCTGCCGATACGGAAATTTTTCAGGTCGTCGAACTGGGTTTTCTGAGCGTCGGTGTAATCGAAGCCAACAAACAGCGCGGCGATGATCTTGCCGCTGCTGTCACGAACCGGGCTGTACTGGGTCATGTAGTAACGGTCAAACAGCACGGCTTTACCCACATAGCCCTGGCCAGCCATCAGACGCTCGTAGGCAGGAGCCTTGCGATCCAGCAGCGTGCCGATGGCGCGCGTGCCGTCCTGCTTGCTCAGCGAGGTGCTGATACGAATGAAGTCATCGCCGCTGCGCACGAAGATTGTTGCCACACCGGCCGTCAGCCGACGGAACTCGTCCACTTCGGTGAAGTCATTATTCAGCGCCGTGTCGCGCAGGAACAGGCCGGGCGTTTGAGTGCCTGCCACGGTGACCGGTTTGTCGGCCTGCAGGGTCAGGCCAACAGCAAAGCGCTTTTCAAACAAGCCGCTTAGACGCTGGGTGCTGTCACGCAGGGTGCTGTGGAAGGTGTTGAGCTGATCGGCGAGCAGTCTTGCTTCACTGGACATGTGCTCTTCACGGATGACCAGATTGGAGGCATCCAGGGATCTCAACGCAAAAAGCGTGCTACCACTGATGACGACTGCCAGGATCACTGCCAGGGCGATACCGAGTTGCGTGGCAATCCGGGTGCGGGGCTTGGACATAAAGGCTCCAGACCGAATGATTATCGCCGAATCCTTGGCTCATCGTTCAGCAAACGTTAGTTAGGTGTTGTACCGTTTTGAACAAACGGTTCTTAGGCAATGCTTCGGCCAACAAGATCGATACTTGAGTATCTTGCGCGGGCATTAGTAAAGATGGCATTTTCGCACTATGCGAGGCGCATTAGTGCAAAATTTCAACTAAGGGCAATTCCATCGCCTGAACTTCGGCCTGCAGAAAGTCGCTCAACCGCCGCAACCGCTCTACGCCGGGCCTCGTACGAGGCCAGACCAGATAGTAATTTTCGCCACTCGCCACCGCCGTGCGCCACGGCAGACTCAATCGGGCCTGCGCGACGTCTTCCGCGACCATCAACAGATCGCCCATCGACACCCCGTAGCCGCGTGCTGCTGCAATCATCCCCAACTCAAGCGTGTCGAATACCTGACCGCCCTTGAGCGACACCTTGTCTGCCAATCCCATTCGGTTAAGCCAGGTGCGCCAGTCACGCCGATCCGGCGTCGGGTGCAGTAACTCTGCATTGGCCAGCCGCTCGACGTTCCACGGCGGGTCCTGCAACAGGGTCGGCGCGCCGACCGGGATCAGCCATTCCGGAAACAGCAGCGTGGCTTCCCAGTCGGCCGGGAAGTGCCCGTGACTGAGCAGGATCGCGCAGTCGAACGGCTCCTGCGCAAAGTCCACGGCATCGATGTCCATCCAGGCGCTGGTCAACTGCACCTCATTGCCAGCCTGCAGATGACGAAAGCGACTGAGCCGCGCCAGCAGCCAACGCATGGTCAGGGTCGACGGCGCCTTCATGCGCAGAATGCCCTCTTCCGTCTGCAGGGTACTGCATGCCCGTTCCAGCGCCAGAAAGCCGTCCCGCACGCCCGGCAACAGCGCCCGCGCCGACTCGGTCAGCTGCAGGTTGCGCCCGTTGCGCTGAAACAATCGGCAGGCAAAGTGCTCTTCCAGCGTGCGGATGTGCCGGCTTACGGCACTCTGGGTAATGGACAATTCTTCCGCAGCACGGGTGAACGAGGTGTGCCGGGCCGCAGCTTCGAATGCACGCAGCGCATAAAGAGGAGGGAGACGACGAGACATGCAGGCTTTCCTTATCGACCAGGCAGCCACTGTACTGTAAATACGCTCACATGAGTTTTAGTCATGCTGAGCATCGGTTTTATCGCTTTGTGCTTTTGACCCTGAATGCCGACAATAAGCGGCTCATCAGTCCTTCCGCCGTAGAGCATCGTTACCATGCAACAGCCCGCCCTCAAAGAACTCTGGATCATCCTGCGTCTGGCCGGGCCGCTGATCGCCTCGCAGATGGCGCACATGCTGATGGTGTTCACCGACACGGTGATGATGGGCAAGATCGGCCCTGAAGCCTTGGCTGGCGGTGGTCTCGGCGCGGCCACTTATAACTTCATCTCGTTTTTCTGCGTGGGCGTGATGGCGGCTGTCGGCACGCTGGTTTCCATTCGCCACGGCGCAGGCGATACCGAAGGCGCGGCCCGATTGACGCAGGCCGGGCTCTGGCTGGCCTCGGGCATGGCGTTGGTAGCGGCGCTGATTCTGTGGAATCTGGAACCCATCCTGCTGCAATTCGGCCAGGCTGAAGCCAACGTGCACATGGCCGCTCAATTCTTGATCACCCTGCCGCTGGCCCTGCCCGGACTGCTCAGCTTCATGGCCCTGCGCGGCTTCACCAGCGCGCTCGGCCGCGCCCGGCCGGTGATGACCATCAGCCTGATCGGGGCCGTCGCCAATTACCTGCTCAACTACGTGCTGATCCATCAATGGTTCGGCCTGCCCAATCTGGGCCTGATGGGCATCGGACTGGTCACGGCCATCGTGACCAACTGCATGGCGCTTGCGCTGGCATTGCACATCGGTCGGCACCCGGCCTACGCGGCGTATCCGATTCGCAAAGGGCTGTCGAAGCTCTCACGCAGCCATCTGGCCGAGTTGTGGCGCCTGGGCCTGCCGATTGGCGGCACCTACGCCGTTGAAGTCGGGCTGTTTACCTTTGCTGCGTTCTGCATGGGCGCGATGGGCAGCACCCAGATGGCGGCTCACCAGATCGCGCTGCAGACGGTGTCCATGGCTTTCATGGTGCCGGTCGGCATTTCCTACGCCGTGACCATGCGCATCGGTCAGCACTATGGCGCTGGCAACATGCTCATGGCCCGCAACGCCGGGCGTCTGGGGATTGGTTTCGGCGGCACGGTGATGCTCTTGTTCGGCCTGCTGTTCTGGCTGGCACCGCATCAGATCATCGGGCTGTTTCTGGACATCAACGACCCGGCGTTCGCCGACATTGTGGTCATGGCCGTGCAGTTGCTGGCCATTGCGGCCTGGTTCGAATTCTTCGACGGCACACAGACCATTGCGATGGGTGCGATTCGCGGACTCAAGGATGCGCGCACGACCTTCCTGGTCGGCCTGCTCTCCTATTGGCTGATCGCGGCGCCTGCCGCATGGCTCTTGGGCTTTTCCGCCAACGGCGGGGCTCCGGGCGTGTGGTGGGGTCTGGCGCTGGGTCTGCTTTGCTCGGCCGTGGCGCTCACCGGGGTGTTCGAATGGAAGACCGCAAGGTTGCTGCGCAAACACCCGGTCGGCGAGACAGTGATGGGCTGACGCGTCAGGAAGACGCGGGACTGCGGGACGCTTCACAGCGACTCGCGTCCGATCTCAGCCATTCGACCAGTTGTGGCATCGGCAGCGGCCTGCTGATCAGGTAACCCTGCAACTGATCGCAGGCAAAACCGCGCAACAGCGCCAGTTGCCCCGGCGTTTCCACACCTTCGGCCACCACTTCCAGACTCAGGTTGTGCGCCAGATTGATCATGGCATGCACCAGCTTGCGGTTTTCCTCGCGGGTTTCCATTTCACCGACAAAGCTTTTGTCGATCTTGAGCAGCGTGATCGGCAGGCTGTTGAGGTGCATGAAGGACGAGTAACCCGTACCGAAGTCATCCAGCGAGAAACGCACACCCAGACGTCCGAGGGCGTCCATGGTTTGCCGAACCTGATCGCTGCGGCGCATGACGGCGGTTTCGGTCAGTTCGAACTCCAGCCAGTGCGCGTCAATGTCGTGCTGAGCGATAAGACGGTTCAGGGTCGCCAGCAGCTGACTGTCCTGAAACTGCCGGAACGAGAGGTTGATCGCCATGTGCAAAGGCGCGAACCCCTGCTCGCGGAGTACTTGCATGTCGCTCAGGGCGCGGAAGATAACCCAGTAACCCAGCGGCACGATCAGACCGCTTTGCTCGGCCAGCGGCACGAATTCGTCGGGTGACAACAGCCCACGCTCGGGATGACGCCAGCGCACCAGCGCTTCCAGCCCGACCACCCGACCGGTGCTCAGACACAGCCGAGGCTGGTAATGCAGTTCCAGTTCGTCGCGGCGCAGCCCACGGCGCAACTCGCCTTCCAGGTCCGCCAGGCTGCGGGCGTTGCGATTGATGCTCTCGTCGAACAGATGAAACGTGCAGCCATTGAGACTCTTGGCCTGACGCATGGCGATGTGCGCGTGCCACATCAGCGAATCGGCGCCCGCCTCGGCCTGTGAATGAGCAATGCCCAGACTGCAGCCCAGCAACAGGCTTTCACCGCCGATCCAGTAGGGCTCGGCCAGAGCGTCGGTAATGCGCTCGGCCACTTGGGTCGCCCGCTCGGCGTCTTGATTGGTATCGATCAGCAGAGCGAATTCGTCGCCCCCTAACCGGGCGATCTGGTCACCGGCCTGGAGCTGGTTCTTCACCCGTCCCACGACCTGCAGAATCAGTCGGTCACCGGCCTGATAACCCAAGGCGTCATTGGCGCGGCGAAAGTCGTCCAGGTCCAGATGCCCGAGCGCCAGATGGTTGCCACCGGCAAGACGTGCGGCCAGCATGGCCTGAAACCCCTGCCGGTTGGCGATCCCGGTCAGCGTGTCCTGCCCGGCCAGACGCTGGAGGTTTTCTTCAAGACGGCTGCGCTCACGAACATGCCGCAGGCAGCGACGAAGGGTGTCATCCGTCAGCGCATCGCGCACCAGCCAGTCATTGACGCCGGTCGGCCCCACCAGCGGCTCTTCGTCGAGCAGCACCACCATCGGCAAAGTGCAACTGCCGGTAGGCGGCTGCAGGCCAGGGGTGGTGAACAGCACCGTGTTGCGCTCGTTGCCGTAACGGGTACAGAACGTCTGCCAGTCGGCAGCATGCAGCAGCGTGACCGCATGGCCCGGATCGGTCAGACAACCGCTCAACAGCGTCTGCCAGGATGGCTCTTGTGTCAGCAAAAGCAACCGCAGGGGTTCGACAGGCGTAGGCAATCTAACTTCCTAAGTTCAAAGGAAAAAACGATGGTCGCGCCCTCTCGGGAACGCGACGAATACACTTCTCTTCGCGCCGCGGCGCAAATGTAACAAAAAAGCAGAAATTAGATAGCCGTTACCACCTTTCTGCGATGACCGCCGCATGAAACCTGCGGGCCTGCTAAAATGCCCGACCTTTTCGCAAGCGACCTTTCAGACCGTCATGTCCCGACTCAATCCCCGGCAACAGGAAGCGGTGAACTACGTCGGCGGCCCTCTTTTGGTGCTCGCCGGTGCAGGCTCCGGCAAAACCAGCGTGATCACGCGCAAGATTGCGCACCTGATCCAGAACTGCGGCATCAAGGCCCAGTACATCGTCGCCATGACCTTTACCAACAAGGCTGCGCGCGAGATGAAGGAGCGGGTCGGCACGCTGCTCAGGGCGGGTGAAGGACGCGGCCTGACGGTGTCGACGTTCCACAACCTGGGCCTCAACGTTATCCGCAAGGAGCACACGCGACTGGGTTACAAGCCGGGCTTCTCGATCTTTGACGAGACCGACGTCAAGGCATTGATGACCGACATCATGCAGAAAGAGTATTCGGGCGACGACGGCGTCGACGAAATCAAGAACATGATCGGCGCGTGGAAAAACGACCTGATCCTGCCTGCCGAAGCGCTGGAAAACTCGCGCAACCCCAAGGAACAGACCGCCGCCATCGTCTACACCCACTATCAACGCACGCTCAAGGCGTACAACGCGGTGGACTTCGACGACCTGATCCTGCTGCCGGTGAAGCTGTTCCAGGAACATGCCGACATTCTGGAAAAATGGCAGAACAAGGTCCGCTACCTGCTGGTGGACGAATATCAGGACACCAACGCCAGCCAATACCTGCTGGTCAAACTGCTGATCGGCACCCGGCACCAGTTCACCGTGGTGGGCGACGACGACCAGTCGATCTATGCCTGGCGCGGCGCACGGCCGGAAAACCTGATGCTGCTCAAGGACGACTACCCGTCGTTGAAAGTCGTTATGCTGGAGCAGAACTACCGCTCCACCAGCCGCATCCTGCGCTGCGCCAACGTGCTGATCTCCAACAACCCGCACGAATTCGAGAAACAGCTGTGGTCCGAAATGGGCCACGGCGACGAGATCCGGGTCATCCGCTGCCGCAACGAAGACGCCGAAGCCGAGCGCGTCGCCGTGGAAATTCTCACCCTGCACCTGCGCACCGACCGGCCTTACAGCGACTTTGCGATCCTGTACCGCGGTAACTATCAGGCCAAGCTGATCGAGCTGAAACTTCAGCATCATCAGATTCCGTATCGGCTTTCGGGCGGCAACAGTTTCTTCGGCCGTCAGGAAGTGAAAGACCTGATGGCTTATTTCCGCCTGCTCGTGAACCCGGACGACGACAACGCCTTTCTGCGGGTCATCAACGTACCGCGTCGGGAGATCGGCTCGACCACGCTGGAGAAACTCGGCAACTACGCCACCGAGCGCAAGATTTCGATGTACGCCGCCACCGACGAAATCGGTCTGGGCGAGCATCTGGACAGCCGTTTCACCGACCGCCTGCAACGCTTCAAGCGCTGGATGGATGGCGTGCGTCAGCAATGCGCGCAGAACGACCCCATCGCCGCGCTGCGCAGCATGGTCATGGATATCGACTACGAGAACTGGCTGCGCCAGAACAGCTCCAGCGAGAAAGCCGCCGACTACCGCATGAGCAACGTCTGGTTCCTGATCGAAGCGTTGAAGAACACGCTGGAGAAGGACGAAGAAGGCGGCATGACCATCGAGGAAGCCATCGGCAAACTGGTCCTGCGCGACATGCTCGAACGTCAGCAGGAAGAGGAAGACGGCGCCGAAGGCGTGCAGATGATGACCCTGCATGCGTCCAAGGGCCTGGAATTTCCCTACGTGTTCATCATGGGCATGGAAGAGGAAATCCTTCCTCACCGTTCCAGCATCGAAGCCGACACCATCGAAGAAGAGCGTCGTCTGGCCTACGTGGGCATCACCCGTGCGCGCCAGACCCTGGCCTTTACCTTCGCCGCCAAGCGCAAGCAGTACGGCGAGATCATCGACTGCGCGCCCAGCCGTTTTCTGGACGAGCTGCCGCCCGACGATCTGGCCTGGGAAGGCAACGACGACACCCCGACTGAGGTCAAGGCGGTACGCGGCAACACGGCCCTGGCGGATATCCGCGCCATGCTGAAACGCTGACCGGCACAAGAATCGATCATTTATTGCGCAATGGCGCACCCAAGGAACCGAAGTGGAAGCACTGCACAAGAAGATTCGCGAAGAAGGCATCGTACTGTCCGACCAGGTCCTGAAGGTCGACGCGTTCCTCAATCATCAGATCGACCCGGCGCTGATGAAAGCCATTGGCGACGAGTTCGCCCGGCTGTTCGCCGACTCGGGCGTCACCAAGATCGTCACTATCGAAGCCTCGGGCATCGCGCCAGCAGTCATGGCGGGCCTCAACATGGGCGTGCCGGTGATCTTCGCGCGCAAGCATCAGTCGCTGACCCTGACCGAAAACCTGCTGTCGGCCACGGTGTACTCGTTCACCAAACAGGTCGAAAGCACTGTTGCGATCTCGCCGCGCCACCTGAGCAGCGACGACCATGTGTTGATCATCGATGACTTCCTGGCCAACGGCAAAGCCTCGCAGGCGCTGATTTCGATCATCAAGCAGGCGGGCGCCACCGTTGCCGGACTGGGTATCGTGATCGAGAAATCGTTCCAGGGCGGCCGCGCCGAGCTGGACGCGCAGGGCTATCGCGTCGAGTCACTGGCCCGGGTCGAATCGCTGGCTGACGGCGTCGTCACCTTCAAATAACAGCGTTCAGTTGAGCACACCGAGCGCGCGCAACCGTCGATACAGGGTGCGCTCGCTCAACCCCAGCTCTTTCGCCAGCTCGCTGCGTGAGCCCTGAAATACGCTGAGCGCGTGGGCGAGCTTCTCCAGTTCGTCGCCCTGACGGCGATGCAGCACACGTCCCGCCTCGTTATGCCCGCGTACTTCGTCAGGCAGATCCTGCACGCGAATCAGCCCGTCGTCGGTGAACAATCGGGCACGGTCGAGAATATTGCGCAGCTCACGGATATTGCCGGGGTAGCTGTACAACCGCAGCAGCTTCATGGCTTCGGTATCGATACGCGGTATCGGCCCCTGCGAGCTGCGCTGTAACAGGCTGTCGATCAACAGCGCCAGGTCATCAGTGCGCTCGCGCAACGCGGGCAGGCGGATCGGGAAGGCACTGATGCGATAGAACAGGTCCTGCCGGAAACTTCCCTCGGCCACCATGTCCTTGAGTGGCTTGTGAGTTGCGGTGACCAGCCGGAAGTCAGAATGCACCGTTCTCAGACTGCCCACCGGCCGGAAGCTGCCCGACTCGATCAGCCGCAGCAGTTTGACCTGCATCGCCAATGGCACCTCACCAATCTCGTCGAGAAACAGCGTGCCGCCATGCGCCGCTTCGGCCAGGCCGGTCTTGCGTTGCAGCGCTCCAGTGAATGCGCCCTTTTCGTAGCCGAATAGCTCGCTCTCCAGCAGCGTTTCGGTCAGCCCGGTGCAGTCCACGACCACCAGTGGTCCGGCGGAGCGCGAGCTGCTGGCGTGCAGAGCGCGAGCGAACAGCTCCTTGCCAGTGCCGGACTCGCCCTGCAGCAATACCGGAATCTGCGCGGGCGCGGCGCGTTGCAGCGCAGCCAGGACCTCCTTGAACGCGGCTGACCGACCCACCAGCCCATGCCGCTGAGGCTGAACCGAGGCCACGGCCACCGAACTTAGCCGCTCGACGTAGGCAATCACTTCGCCCCGATCGCCCAGGATCGGACGCAGCTCGACATCCACATGTTCAGGACCACGCGGGGTGTGGTGAATATGCAGCAGGCGCTCCGGCAGCTTCGTTTCGTGCGCCTTGCGCATGGGGCAGTGCTCGCCGGCCTGATCGCAGGGCACCGCGTATTGATGCGACACCCGATAACACTTCTCGCCCACATGCGGCACGCCCTCGACCCCGAACTGACGCTGGTAGGCAGTGTTCGCAGCAATGATGTTGTAGTCGGTGTCGAGCACGATGGTAGGACGCGCATCGTGTTCAAGGTAGGACACCAGTGACTGCATGCGGCTGCCAGACGAGTCGGTGGCGATGAGAGACATAAAAGTTCCTGTTCCGGTCGCAGGGTAAGCGTGGCGAAGCTTATCCCATCGGGCTGCCAGATACTGCCAATGACTGCCACTTTACTGCCAGAAAGTGGCAGTAACGTCGAAAACCAGACACGTGCAGCGCTCTGCATCAACCTGACGAAAGCACTTCAAACAAGGGATCCAAGCCTGCTCTCGCTCCGGTTGGCATGCTACTTGTAATACTTGGTGAAACTGCCAACCGCCTTGCCTGCCACTGCGGGTATGAGCGATTTACAGTCAGGGAGATTCAAAGATGATCATCGGTGAAACGCTATACGTCGAAGCGCTGTTCGACAGCCACACCTGGACCGTCAGTTATCTGGTGATGGACCTGCCAAGCAAACAGTGCGCAATCATCGACAGCGTGCTCGATTACGATCCCAAATCCGGACGTACCCACACCGAGTCGGCCGACCGGATGATCGGCCGTGTGCGGGCCTTGCAGGCCTCGGTGCAGTGGATTCTGGAAACCCACGTGCACGCCGATCACCTGTCCGCTGCGGCCTATCTGAAAGAACACCTTACCGGGCAGATCGCAATCGGCCGGCACATTACCCAGGTTCAGGAAACCTTCGGCGCGCTGTTCAACGCCCCGGCCGACTTTGCCCGCGATGGCAGCCAGTTCGATGTGCTGCTGGACGATGGCGCGACATTCGCCATCGGCTCTTTGCAAGCCCGCGCGCTGCACACACCGGGGCATACGCCTGCGTGCATGAGCTATCTGGTCGAGATCGGCGGTCAGACCGTGGCGTTCGTCGGCGATACGCTGTTCATGCCCGACTACGGCACTGCGCGCTGCGACTTCCCCGGCGCCAGCGCACGCACGCTGTACCGATCGATCCGCAGGCTTCTGGACCTGCCGCCGCAGACCCTGCTGTTCATGTGCCACGACTACCTGCCCAACGGTCGGGCGCTCAAGTACATGACCACCGTGGCCGAACAGCGCGCCAGCAATATTCATGTGCGGGACGGCATCGACGAAAACGCCTTCGTCAGCATGCGCGAAGCCCGCGATGCGACGCTGGAAATGCCGGTGCTCATGCTGCCCTCGGTGCAGGTCAACATGCGTTGCGGGCACCTTCCCGAGCCTGAAGACAACGGCGTGCGCTACCTGAAAATCCCGCTCAACTCCCTCTGAATCCAGCCAGCTTCCGGACTTTCGTAATGACTGCCTCAAACACTTCCTGCCAGATTCTGATCGTCG
Organism: Pseudomonas viridiflava; assembly: GCF_900184295.1. NCBI lineage: Bacteria > Pseudomonadati > Pseudomonadota > Gammaproteobacteria > Pseudomonadales > Pseudomonadaceae > Pseudomonas > Pseudomonas viridiflava. Next base: position 144,903 of record NZ_LT855380.1, on the reverse strand, counting down.
GGGCCGGCGCTGCCGGCATCTCGACCGCCGCAAGCCTGCTCGCCCGCGACAAGAACCTGAACATCACGCTCATCGATCCGGCCGACACGCACTATTACCAGCCTGGCTGGACCATGGTCGGCGCAGGCATCTTCTCGCCCGAAGCCACCGCCCGCAGCATGGCGTCGCTAATTCCCGAGGGCGTGCAATGGATCAAAGCCGCCGTGGCGAGTTTCGAACCGCAGCTCAACAGCCTGACGCTGCAGGACGGCCGCACGCTCGGTTATCAGCAACTGGTGGTCTGCCCTGGGATCAAGCTGGACTGGGCCGCCATCGACGGGCTGGTCGAGACGCTGGGCAGCAACGGCGTGACCTCCAACTACCGATACGATCTGGCGCCCTACACCTGGAAGCTGGTTCAAAACCTGAAGCAAGGCCGTGCGCTGTTCACGCAACCACCGATGCCGATCAAGTGCGCGGGTGCGCCGCAAAAAGCCATGTACCTGTCCTGCGATCACTGGCGCAAGGCGGGTCGACAGGACCAGATCAAGACGCAATTCTTCAACGCCGGAGCCGTGCTGTTCGGCGTGGCGGATTATGTTCCGGCCCTCATGGAGTATGTCGATCGCTATACCATCGACCTGCAGTTCAGCCACAAACTGGTGGCGGTCGATGGGCCAGGCAAACGCGCCACTTTTGTCCGCACCGGTCCTGATGGCGTCAGTGAAACCGTCGAGCAGGGCTTCGAGATGCTGCACGTGGTGCCGCCTCAGACCGCACCGGACTTCATTCGTAACAGCCCGCTGGCTGACGCCGCAGGTTGGGTGGACGTGGATCCGGCCACGCTCCGTCACAAGCAGTTTGCCAATGTGCATGGCCTGGGTGACGCCACCAATACCAGCAACGCCAAGACTGCGGCCGCCGCCCGTAAGCAGGCGCCCGTGGTTGCGCACAACGTGCTGGTGGCGATGGGGCGTCTGTCTGATCCGGTTGCCTACGATGGCTATGGCTCGTGCCCGCTGACGGTCGAGAAAGGCAGGATTGTGCTCGCCGAATTTCTGTATGGCGGGAAAGTCGCGCCGAGCTTTCCACAATGGCTGCTCAACGGACGCCAGCCAACGCGTCTGGCCTGGTGGCTGAAAGAACGCGTGCTGCCGCCGCTCTACTGGCACGGCATGCTCAAGGGCCGCGAATGGCTGGCCAAACCGAAAAAGGCCGCTGCCAGACATGGATGAACATCAACTGCTGGGAGCGGGTCTGGGCGCGATCATTGGCGCGGTGCTGGCACTGACTGGCGCGGGCGGCGGCATTCTTGCGGTGCCGTTGCTGGTGTTCGGGCTCGGGTTGTCGATTGTCGAGGCAGCACCCGTTGGTTTGCTGGCTGTGGGTATGGCTGCTGGCGTGGGCGCGGTGCTGGGTTTGCGGCAAGGCATTGTGCGTTATCGCGCTGCGGCTTATATCGCCGGGATCGGCATCGTGATGGCGCCGATAGGGCTATGGCTGGCCCACCGTCTACCCAATGAACCGCTGGCGCTGATTTTCTCCGCCGTGTTGCTGTATGCCTGCGCACGCATGCTGCTCAGGGCGCAGCGTGAATTGCGCGACGGCAAACCCGCGCCGCGTGCCGACGTGCTGCCCTGTGTACTCAACCCGCTGCAAGGCCGACTGCGCTGGACCATGCCATGCCTGCGCGCGCTGACGATGACCGGCATCGGCTCGGGCCTGCTGTCCGGCCTGCTCGGCGTGGGCGGCGGCTTCGTGATCGTACCTGCGCTGACGCGCTACACCGATCTGGACATGAAAAGCGTCATGGCGACATCGTTGGCGGTGATTGCGCTCGTGTCGACCGGTAGTGTTGTCAGCGCTTCCTTGAGCGGCGTCATGCACTGGGACGTCGGACTGCCGTTTGCACTGGGCGCAATGGTCGGCCTGCTGGCGGGCAGGCAGATCTCGCGCTATCTGGCCGGGCCTCGGTTGCAGCAGTTGTTTGCCGGATGCGGGATTGTTGCGGCAGGCATGCTGGCCGTCTCAGCGCTGTCGACCTGATGATCCTGCCCATGCTTCGCGCACATCGTTGTACACAAGTCCGCAAGACGCGCAAAACGGGGGCAAAAACGAACGTGACTGACTCAATGCATACCCCGTGGTCGCAGCAAGACTCGGGTATAACGCTGAGCACAAGCATGGGCATGATCGGCTTGCTTGAGATCACGCTGATCGTTCCTACGCTCCGCGTGGGAATGCCGCTCAGGACGCTCCGCGTCCGCTCTTGAATGTGGCGCAGAGGCGTGGACAAGCTCCAGCGTTATCCACGTCATGCGCTCGGCTCACTGAATCCGCAATCTGTGCCATTTGTGACGCGGAGCGTCACGGGAGGCATGCCCACGCGGAGCGATGGGCACGATCAGTGTCGAGGCGGACTTGTGTATAACGATGAGCGCGGAGCGGGAACGATCATTGGGCAGTGTTCTGCAATCCGGCCAACAGCAGCCTTTGATACAGCTCTTCGCGCAATCCCTGAGGCTGATCAAGCTGCATGCGCTGCAGATGCTCCCTGTACGCATCAGGCTCCGGCGCGTCGAGCGTGGCCTTGCCCAGCTCCAGAATCTCGGTGATCTTGAATTTGCCCTTGAGCCAATTCAAGGCTCTCAGCAGGTCGCGCTCCTGGGGGGTGAAGTCGCAGCCCAGCGGGTATTCAGTGAACAGCGCGGGATAGCGTGACGCAATGTCCTGCAGACGCTCTGGCGTGTTTTGAGTGAAGCGCGGATCCAGGCTGAAATTCTTTGGCAGTTTGCCAGCCTTTTGTGCCTGTTCGATCAGGCCACCTTGAAAGCGCGAGTCAGTAATGTTCAACAACCGCTCGATGACGGTCGCATCCGTCTGACCCCGCAAGTCGGCGATGCCATATTCGGTCACAACGATGTCGCGCAGGTGTCGGGGGATGGTCGTGTGGCCGTATTCCCAGACGATATTAGAGCTAGTCTCGCCGCCCGACTCACGCCAGCTGCGCAGCATCAGAATCGAGCGAGCGCCTTCCAGTGCATGGGCCTGAGCGACGAAGTTGTACTGCCCGCCTACACCACTGAGCACACGTCCATCTTCAAGCTGATCGGCCACTGCCGCGCCCATCAGCGTAACGGTAAAGGCACTGTTGATGAACCGCGCATCGCGGCGCTGCAAGCGCTTGAGTTCTTCATGGCCATACAGTTCGTTGATGTAGCTGATGGCGGTCATGTTGAATTGCGCCAGCCGCTCGGCAGGCAGCTCGCGCAGTCGCTCGTAGAAGCTGGTCGGGCCGAGGAAGAAGCCGCCGTGCACCACGACGCCATCGGGATGAGCGTTTTCATCCAGCGTGCCCATGTTGGCCAGCCGCTGCAGCTCGGCATCGGGGTACACCTTGCGCCGGATGATCCCGGCATCGGCCAGCACCAGCAGACCGTTGACGAACATTTCGCTGCAGCCGTACAGACCGCTGGCAAAGGGCTGCATCCCGCCTTCACGGTCAATCAGGGTCTGCCAGTTGCTCATGTTCAACTCGGCCAGCAAGGCGCGCCAGGTTTCGTTGTCCGCCTGACGGGCCAGCAACGCGCCGGTCAGCGCATCGCCCATAGAGCCGATGCCGATTTGCAGCGTGCCACCATCACGCACCAGGGTGCTGGTGTGCAAGCCGATCAAATGGTCCTGATAACCCACCGGCATGTTCGGGGTGGAGAACAGCGTGCTGCGCTCTTCTTCGTCCAGCAGCAGGTCGAACGCCACGCTATCCAGTTCCGAGTCGCCGGGCATGTAGGGCAAATCCGAGTGCACCTGCCCAAGTATCAGAATGGTCTCGCCCGCCGTCCGGCGCTTGGCGATCATCGGCAGCAGGTCCAGGGTCACGTCCGGGTTGCAACTGAGGCTCAGTTTGCCGGGCCGTTGATCGTCACGCGCCACCAACTGAGCGACAAGGTTCAGGCCACAGGCATTGATGTCGCGGGCGGCGTGACTGTAATTGCTGCTGACGTAGTCCTGCTGGGCGGACTCGCTGTTGAGCAGGCTGCCTGGCTGCATGAAAAACTGCTGAACACGGATATTGTCCGGCAGGCTGTCGCGGCGCAGTGCAGCCAGAAAATCGAGTTCGGGATAATCACCGAAAGTGCGTTCCAGAAATGGCTCAAGGAAGCGCGCCTGCAAGCCTTCGCCCGGTGTCGGGCGGCCCAGGCTCAACGCGGTGTAGATGGTCAGCCGCCGCTCGGGCAATTCACTGATCCGTTGATACAGCGCGTTGACGAAACGGTTGGGCTTGCCTAACCCCAGCGGCATGCCGAGACGAATGTGCTCGGGCAACTGCGAAAGAACATGATCAACGGCGTGCTCAATGGAACAGGACTGCGGCATCCCAGCTCTCCTGATTTGTTGTTGGATGCAGCTTGGACAGGTGCGGGCGGGAAAGTGCTGCGTGGGGTGTGATTAACCGTGCGGCTCGTTCCCAACATGGGCACGATCAGCACGATTAACAAGCATGATTACTTCAACCCGGACATCTTCTCAATTGCAGCCTTGAGTTCTTCATCAGAGCAATCGCCACAGGTGCCTTTGGGCGGCATGGCGTTGATGCCGGTGATGGCCTTGGCCAGCAGGCCGTCAAGGCCGCCTTCTTTCTGGGACCGCTCGGTCCAGGCTGCCGTGTCGCCGATTTTTGGCGCATTGGGCATGACGCCGCTGTGGCAAACGGTGCAGTGCTTGGCGATCACATCGTCTGCCGACCGTGCACCACCGCCTACAGCCGAGCCGACAACCTGCACTCCCGGACATTCCTTGCCTTGGATACAGACTTGCCCGACCGGCTCGAGGCGCCTGGCGATCTCTTCATTGCTCGCCGCCTGAGCATTGAGCGCCCAGAATGCCAGCGCCGCGGCGACGGCCAGAAGCTTGTTTGTCAGGTTCACGCTAACGCCCTCAAGGTGACTGGATCACACCTGCGGAACGGGCTGGCAGGCTGAAAAAGTATAGCGGTCAGCTGGCGGAGCCGAAATGCGCCCGCAGTCGGAAAGATGCATTCGGCGACGAACACGATCCGCTGCCACGACGCCGCAAAGCGCCTGAAAGCGGGCCTGCGGATCAACGGCGGTCAGAAGTTGGCAGGGGTGGCTGCGCTGATTAGTCGCGCCGGGGCGTCGAACGGATTGCGAAAACGGTGCGGACGGGTGCTTTCGAAGTAATAGCTGTCGCCGACCTCGAGGATGTAGGTGTCCAGACCGACCACCAGTTCCAGGCGCCCTTCGACGATGATTCCGGTTTCCTCACCCTCATGAACCAGCATTTCCTCACCCGTGTCGGCACCCGGCGGGTAGGTCTCGGTCAGAAACGCAATGGCACGTCCCTGATGCGATTTGCCGACCAGCTTCATGGTCACCGCACCGTCCGAGATATCGATCAGTTCGCTGGCCTTGTAAACCACCTGAGTCGGGTTCTCGGCTTCGACTTCTTCGGAAAAGAATTCGACCATCGACATGGGAATACCGCCCAGCACCTTGCGCAGGGAGCTGATCGACGGGCTGACGCTGTTTTTCTCGATCATGGAAATGGTGCTATTGGTCACGCCTGCACGCTTGGCGAGTTCACGCTGGGACAGGCCCTTGAGCTTGCGGATCGATTGCAGTCGTTCACCCACGTCCAATGCGGTATTCCCCCGGATTCAGTCAGGTCAGGTTGTTATGAACGCCATGATGGCACAGCGTTCGATATTTACAACACTCGACCGGCGACCGGGCCATGAGGGGCGGTGGCTGTTGAAAGGCGTTACGGCTCAGCCTTCGGAATAGACTCGCGGCACTCGGCGCAGATTGCAGAAGATCTGATAGGGAATGGTGCCCGCGTGTGCAGCTACGTCGCTGGCCAGCACGTTCTTGCCCCAGAGTTCGACGCGACTGCCCAGGCCAGCCTGAGGCACACCGGTCAGATCGACGCTGAGCATGTCCATGGACACACGGCCTACGAGCCTGGAGGGCTGGCCGTCGATGAATACCGGTGTTCCGGTCGGTGCCTGACGCGGGTAACCGTCGGCGTAACCCATGGCCACTACGCCAATGCGCGAAGGACGATCTGTCACGAAGGTAGCGCCGTAACCCACAGGCTCACCTGCAGCCAGCTCGCGGACGCTGATGATCTTCGACTCCAGCGTCATGACCGGTTGCAGGCGATCCGCCAGCGGCTGCGACTCGCCGAACGGCGTGGCGCCATAGAGCATGATGCCGGGCCGTACCCAGTCACTGTGGATGGTCGGCCAGCCCAGTACGGCGGGCGAGTTTTTCAGGCTGGTCTCTGCCGCGAGTCCCTCACGAGCCGCTTCAAACACCGCGACCTGATCATCGCTGGTCGAACAGTTCAATTCGTCGGCACGCGAAAAATGGCTCATCAGCACAATCCTGGCCACCTTGCCGGTTGCCAGCAGACGCTGATACGCGCTGCGGTACTCCGACGGATGCAGGCCGACACGGTGCATGCCGGTGTCCAGCTTGAGCCACACCATGATGGGCCTGGCAAGACGTGCCTGCTCGACCGCCTCCAGCTGCCACATCGAGTGCACGACCGTCCACAGGTCATGTTGAGCAATCAGCGCCAGCTCATCGGCCTCGAAAAAACCTTCCAGCAGCAAAATCGGCGCGGTGATACCGGCGGCACGCAACTCCAGCGCTTCTTCGATGCACGCGACTGCAAACCCGTCCGCCATCGCTTCCAGCGCCTGCGCGACACGCACGGCACCATGGCCGTAGGCATCGGCCTTGATCACGGCGAGCGCTTTCGCACCGGCGCTTTCGCGGGCCAACTGGTAGTTGTGACGCAGGGCTTGAAGATCGACAAGGGCGCGGGCTGGACGCATGAGAAAGGTATTGCCTGAAGAGGTTGTAAAAAAGCCCGACGCCGAGGGTGCGTCGCCGGGCCAGGAAAAACGTTACGGCAGTGCAGCGACCACCGACAGCTCGACCAGAATTTCCGGTTCGCACAACTTGGCTTCGACGGTAGCGCGGGCCGGAGCGACGCCTTTTGGCAGCCACTTGTCCCACACGCTGTTCATGCCTGCGAAGTCGGCATCGATGTCTTTCAAGTAAATGGTCACGGACAGGATACGGGTCTTGTCGGTGCCTGCCAGATCGAGCAGACGCTCGATGCTGTCCAGCGTTTCCTGGGTCTGCTTCTCGACACCGGCGGTCATGTCATCACCCACCTGGCCCGACAAATAGACGGTGCCGTTGTGGACGACGATCTGACTCATGCGCTCATTGGTGAGCTGGCGCTGGATTGACATGCTTTGCGTTCTCCTGGGTACTGCCATAGCGAGAGATATCAAGGCCTTCGGCACTGATCTGGGGTGTCTTGCGGGCCATGAGATCGGCGAGCAAACGGCCGGAACCGCACGCCATCGTCCAGCCCAACGTGCCGTGGCCGGTGTTGAGGAACAGGTTGCGGAACGGCGTGGCACCCACGATCGGCGTGCCATCCGGCGTGGTGGGACGCAGCCCGGTCCAGAAACTGGCCTGGGTCAGGTCGCCGCCCTGAGGATAGAGGTCACCGACGATCATCTCCAGTGTTTCGCGCCGACGCGGGTTGAGCGACAGGTCAAAACCGGCGATTTCAGCCATGCCGCCGACCCGGATGCGGTTGTCGAAACGGGTGATCGCGACCTTGTAGGTCTCGTCGAGAATGGTCGAGGTCGGGGCCATGGCCGCATTGGTGATCGGGATGGTCAGCGAGTAGCCCTTGAGCGGGTAGACCGGAGCCTTGATGCCCAGCGGCTTGAGCAGCTTCGGCGAGTAGCTGCCCAGCGCAAGCACATAGCGGTCAGCGGTTTCCAGCTTGCCGTCGATCCACACACCGTTGATGCGGTCACCGGCAAAATCCAGACGCTCGATGCTCTGCCCGTAACGGAATTCGACGCCCAGTTTCTCGGCCATTTCGGCCAGACGCGTGGTGAACAGTTGGCAATCGCCGGTCTGGTCGTTGGGCAGGCGCAGCGCACCGCTGAGTATTCCGGTCACGCCCGCCAGCGCGGGTTCGACGCGGGCGATGCCTTCGCGGTCGAGCAACTCGTAAGGCACGCCGGACTGCTCGAGCACGGCAATATCCTTGGCGGCGTTATCGAGTTGCGCCTGAGTGCGGAACAACTGGGTGGTGCCCAGGCTGCGGCCTTCGTAAGCGATGCCGGTTTCCAGACGCAACTCGTCGAGACAGTCGCGGCTGTACTCGGACAGACGCACCATACGCTCCTTGTTCACGGCATACCGGCTGGCCGTGCAGTTGCGCAGCATCTGCGCCATCCACAGGTATTGATCGATATCGGCCGTGGCCTTGATCGCCAGCGGGGCGTGGCGTTGCAACAGCCACTTGATCGCCTTGAGCGGCACACCCGGCGCAGCCCACGGCGACGCGTAGCCCGGCGAGACCTGACCGGCGTTGGCAAAACTGGTTTCCATGGCGGCAGCAGGCTGACGGTCGACCACCGTGACCTGAAAGCCTGACCGCGCCAGATAATAGGCACTGGTTATACCGATCACACCACTACCAAGGACCAGAACGCGCATGTCGATGACCTCATCGCGGATATCCGCTGACGTTTTGAAGTTTTAAGCAAGGATGTGGCCAGTATATTGAGCATCGAGCAGTGCTTTTAACTGTATAAATGCCTATATTCGGAGGTAATCCACGGCAAAGATCGCTTTCGTAGAGGGGATATCAACCTTGCGCACCCAACACCAGTCAAAACGTGAGCTGGACAAGATTGATCGCAATATCCTGCGAATCCTGCAGGCGGATGGACGCATCTCGTTCACCGAACTGGGCGAGCGGGTCGGCCTGTCGACCACGCCCTGTACCGAGCGGGTCCGCAGGCTCGAACGCGAGGGGATCATCATGGGCTACAACGCCCGGCTGAACCCGCAAAGCCTCAAGGCCAGCCTGCTGGTATTCGTGGAGATCAGCCTGGATTACAAGTCCGGCGACACATTCGAGGAGTTCCGCCGCGCGGTGCTGAAATTGCCCCACGTGCTGGAGTGTCATCTGGTGTCGGGCGACTTCGACTATCTGGTGAAAGCGCGCATTTCCGAGATGGCGTCCTACCGGAAACTGCTGGGCGACATCCTGCTCAAGCTGCCGCACGTGCGCGAGTCCAAGAGCTACATCGTGATGGAAGAAGTGAAAGAGAGCCTGAACCTGCCGATTGCCGACTGAGCCGACCCGCTACACCAGCACCTGTCGGGTCGAAGCAATGTAGGTGTGGACCTGTTTTTCGACCCGGGGATGGATCAGTTCGACAGGGCGGCGGCCGTTGGGGCATGGCAGGGTTTCAGTGGTGCCGAACAGGCGGCAGATCAGCGGACGCTCGTCGTACACCGTGCAGCCCTGAGGCCCGAGGTGCACACAGTTCAGCTCGTTCAATGCCGCTTCCTGCTCGGCGGCAGTCTTGCGCGGCAGGCGGGCCATTTCTTCGGACGAGGTGGTGACCGGACCGCAGCAGTCGTGGCAGCCAGGCACGCACTCGAACGAGGGAATCTGGCGGCGCAGCTCGCGGACTTTCTGAAGGTTGCAGCTCATTGAAACAATCACCCGGACACAATGCAGGGATTTTGCCTGAGTTGGCAGGTCCGTGACAGCAGCTTATCCTGCCGAGACTTCACAGCGCCGCCAACAGGACATGTCCATGAACGCCCGCGTTCAGCACCCTACCCATCAAGACTCGCACACCGCTTCGTACTACGCCGCCAGCAGCCATCCGCAACCGGATCATCCGGCATTGCAAGGCGAGGTGAAGGTCGATGTGTGCGTGGTCGGCGGCGGGTTCTCCGGGCTCAACACGGCCATAGAACTGGCCGAGCGCGGTTTGAGCGTGGCGTTGCTGGAAGCGCGCAGGATCGGCTGGGGCGCCAGCGGGCGCAATGGCGGTCAGTTGATTCGCGGCGTTGGGCATGGCGTCGAGCAGTTCGCCAATGTCATCGGTAACGACGGGGTGCGTCAGCTCAAGCTGATGGGCATCGAAGCGGTCGAAATCGTGCGCCAGCGGGTTAAAAGGCATGGCATCGATTGCGCGTTGAAGTGGGGTTACTGCGACCTGGCCAACAAACCGCGTGACATGACTCATCTGGCCGAAGACGCCGAAGAGCTGCGCAGCTTGGGATATCGGCATGAGCTGAAACTGGTGCCGCCTGACCAGATGCGCAGCGTGGTCGGCTCGGATCGTTATGTCGGCGGCCTGATCGACATGGGCTCGGGGCATTTGCATCCCTTGAATCTGGCGTTGGGCGAAGCTGCGGTGGCGAAGTCGCTGGGTGTGCAGTTGTTCGAACATTCCGAGGTGACGCGCATCGACTACGGCCCGCAGGTCAAGGTGCACACCGCGCAGGGCTCGGTGCTGGCCAAGACTCTGGTGCTGGGCTGCAACGCTTACCTGAAGGACCTTAACCCGGAGATCAGCGGCAAGGTACTGCCCGCAGGCAGCTACATCATTGCGACCGAACCCTTGAGCCCGGCGCAAGCCAGTGAGTTGCTGCCGCAGGACATGGCGGTCTGCGACCAGCGCGTGACGGTGGATTACTACCGGCTTTCAGCTGACCGGCGCCTGCTGTTCGGCGGCGCCTGTCATTATTCGGGCCGTGACCCGCAGGACATTGCCGCTTACATGCGACCGAAAATGCTGGAGGTGTTCCCGCAACTGGCTGGCGTGAAGATCGATTATCAGTGGGGCGGCATGATCGGCATCGGGGCCAACCGCCTGCCGCAGATCGGTCGGCTAAGGGATCAGCCAAACGTGTACTACGCCCAGGCCTATTCCGGCCACGGCGTGAACGCCACGCACCTGGCGGGCCGCCTGTTGGCCGAAGCCATCGCCGGACAGCACAGCGATGGCTTCGAACTGTTCGCGAAGGTCCCGCACATGACCTTTCCCGGCGGCAAACACCTGCGCTCGCCGCTGCTGGCGCTGGGCATGCTCTGGCACCGTTTGAAAGAGCTGCGTTGACCCGCGCTATTCCCTCCAGAAAGATTTCATTGCCTCGACTCTGGCCTGCCGAAAGTCGATGCCGATATCGCGAAGCTGGTCATCCGTCAGTTCCAGCAATGCGCGGCGCGATGTCCAACGATGACGATACAGCGCCCAGCGGCTCATGCCCGTCGGCACGCAGACGCGGTTGTTCTGAACGGCCTTGAACATCACTGGCTGGCTCTCGTTCAGTTCCTGGCTGTGAAACGCTAATCGTACGTCGCTGAACCCGTTCATTTCCGGTTCCTCCATCAGGGTGGGTTTCCATCGCTCAACACACGCCAGCCCTGACAACGATCGTTCCCAACGCTTGAGTGGTGAGCGTGAATCCATGATGACGGGGATTGCCAAACCAATACAGATTCAAAATCCTCTTATATTTTCCATACAGAAGATTCAAAACGATCTCTGAATGCTGTATTTTCGCACCATCTGTATGGTTCTCAAAAAAGCACTCAACCGAGAGTACGCCATGACCCTGTACGTCAACCTTGCCGAAATGCTGGGCTCGCGGATCGAAAAGGGTTTCTATCGCCCCGGTGACCGTCTGCCTTCCGTGCGCGCGCTCAGCGTTGAACATGGCGTCAGCCTGAGTACAGTGCAGCAGGCATACAGGGTGCTGGAGGACAGTGGACTGGCGACACCGAAACCCAAATCAGGCTATTTCGTTTCGGCTTCCCGCCAGGCTCCGGCGCTTCCCGTAGTGGGGCGTCCGGTGCAGCGGCCTGTGGATATCTCGCAGTGGGATCAGGTGCTGGACCTGATCCGGGTATCGCCCCGTGAGGCGGTCACCCAACTGGGGCGCGGGATGCCGGACGTGTCCAGCCCGACCCTGAAACCGCTGATGCGCGCGCTGGGCCAGTTGAGTCGCCATCAGGACATGCCCGGTCTGTATTACGACAACATCCATGGCGTGCATACACTTCGCGAACAGATCGCCCGCCTGTTGCTCGACTCCGGCTGCAACCTGACCGCCAATGACCTGATCATTACCTCGGGCTGTCACGAAGCGCTGTCGGCAAGCATCCGCGCCGTCTGCTCGCCCGGTGACATCGTGGCGGTGGATTCGCCGAGCTTTTTCGGCGCCATGCAGACCCTCAAGGGCCTGGGCATGAAGGCGCTGGAAATCCCCACTGACCCGCTGACCGGCATCAGCCTTGAAGCACTGGAACTGGCACTGGAGCAATGGCCGATCAAGGCGATTCAGTTGACGCCCAGCTGCAACAATCCATTGGGCTACGTGATGCCGGAAGAGCGCAAGCGAGCCCTGTTGATGCTGGCGCAGCGTTTCGACGTGGCAATCATCGAAGACGATGTGTACGGCGATCTGTCCTTCACCTACCCGCGTCCACGCACCATCAAGTCTTTCGACGAAGACGGTCGCGTGTTGCTGTGCAGTTCGTTTTCCAAGACCCTCGCGCCGGGTTTGCGCATCGGCTGGGTCGCGCCGGGCCGTTACCTGGAGCGGGTGCTGCACATGAAATACATCGGCACCGGCTCGACTGCGCCGCAGCCGCAACTGGCGATTGCCGACTTCATCGAAGGCGGGCATTACGAACCGCACCTGCGCCGCATGCGCACGCAGTACCAGCGCAGCCGCGACGTAATGATCGATTGGGTCATGCGCTATTTTCCGCAGGGCACGCGGGTCAGCCGTCCGCAGGGCAGCTTCATGCTGTGGGTGGAACTGGCCGAGGACTTCGACACCGTGCGCCTCAATCGCGCACTGCTGAGCAAGAACGTACAGATCGCCGTGGGCAGTATCTTTTCCGCCTCGGGCAAGTACCGCAATTGCCTGCGCATGAACTACGCTGCCAAGCCGACACCGAAAATCGAGAGCGCAGTACGCATCGTTGGCGAGACGATCTCGCAGCTGATTGCGCAAAATGACTGACGTTGGCAAATTTTTCCCGCTTTTGCCGGTCTTATCGCCAAGTCGAGCCAAGCCTGGTTGTGGATATCAATTTGAAGAACTCATGGGCCTTGCCCTTTTCACTGCTGGTCGCGCTGTGCGTCAGCGGTTGCGCACATCAAGCACCGCTCGGTGAGCCAAGCCAGGCCATTGCGTCTTCGGATTCAGCCTTCGGCCGGTCGATCCAGGCGATGGCGCAGCCTCACGAAGGGCGCTCGGGCTTTCGCCTGCTGCCCGACAGCAGTGACGCGTTCAAGGCGCGTGCCGAGCTGATCCGCAATGCCAAAAGCAGCCTCGATCTGCAGTACTACATCGTCCATGACGGCCTGAGCACCCGGGCGCTGATCGACGAACTGCTCAACGCCGCCGACCGTGGCGTGCGCGTGCGCATCCTGCTGGACGACACCACCAGCGACGGCCTGGATCAGGCTATCGCCACCCTCGCCGCGCATCCGAACATTCAGATTCGCCTGTTCAATCCGCAGAATCTGGGGCGCGAGACGGGCATCACCCGCAGCCTCGGCAGACTGATGAATCTCTCGCGCCAGCATCGACGCATGCACAACAAGCTGTGGCTGGCGGACAACAGCGTGGCTATCGTCGGCGGGCGCAACCTGGGTGACGAATATTTCGACGCCGAGCCCAACCTGAATTTCACCGACATCGACATGCTCAGCGTCGGACCGGTCGCCGAACAGCTGGGACACAGCTTCGATCAGTACTGGAACAGCACGCTGAGCAAGCCGATCGATGACTTCATGTATTTCCTGCCGGACACCAAGGACTTGGCCAAGGCCAGAAAACGGTTGGCGGCCTCGCTGGAGGAGGCGCATCAGCAGCACAAGGCGCTGTATGAGCGCCTGATGGCGTACAAGACCGAACCGCGCATGAAGACCTGGCTCAACGAGCTGGTCTGGGCCTGGAACCAGGCGCTGTGGGACGCGCCGACCAAGGTGCTCGCGCAGGGTGAGCCTGACCCGCATCTGCTGCTGACCACCCAACTGGCCCCGGAACTGCTCAATACCCGCAAGGAACTGATGCTGATCTCGGCCTACTTCGTGCCGGGTCAGGAAGGTCTACTGTACCTCACCGGCCGCGCCGATGCGGGTGTGGACGTCAGTCTGCTGACCAACTCGCTGGAAGCCACCGATGTACCCGCCGTGCACGGAGGTTATGCACCCTATCGCAAGGCGCTGTTGGAACATGGCGTCAAGCTGTTCGAACTGCGCCGCCAGCCGGGCGATGTCGAAACCATGCGCGGCAGCGGTCCGCACCTGTTCAGGAAAAGCCAGTCGCTGGTCAGCTCCGAATCCAGCCTGCACAGCAAGGCGATGATTTTCGATCGCCGCAAGGTGTTCGTCGGCTCGTTCAATTTCGACCCGCGTTCGGTGCTGTGGAACACAGAGGTCGGTGTGCTGGTCGACAGCCCGGAGCTGGCCGAAGAGCTGCGTGAACTGACGCTGCAGGGTATGGCGCCTTCACTCACTTACCAGGCGAAGCTGGAAGACGGCAAGGTGGTCTGGGTGACCGAGGACAATGGCGTCATCCACACGCTGTACACCGAGCCCGGCGACTGGTGGCGCCGCTTCAACGCCTGGATGAGCAAGGCAATCGGCCTGGAGCGGATGCTCTAGGCCTGCGCAGCGCTCGCACCGAACGCCCCGCGCCTCATGGTCAGGACCAGCAGGCCAAACGCCCCTGCCGCCATCAACAGCGGCAAGGCATCGATGCTGATCCACTGACTGCCCGCGCCTGCGGCCAGAGGCCCGAGCAGACACCCTATACCCCAGAGCTGAGCCACGTGCGCGTTGGCCCGCACCAGCGCATCGTCGCGATAGCGTTCGCCGATCAGAATCAACGACAGCGTGAACAGGCCGCCGGCGCTGGCACCGAACAGCACCCACAGCGGCCATATCACCACGGTGTTTACCAGCAACGGAATGGCCAGACTGGACAGCATCAACGCGCTCGCGCAGCCGGTGAACAGCGTGCGGCGAGCGATCTTGTCTGCCAGCAGACCAATCGGCAGTTGCAGCACCGCGTCGCCGACCACGACAGCGCTGACCATCATCAAGGCGATTTCAGGCGTGAAGCCATGCCGAATGCAGTAGATCGGCAGCAGCGTCAGGATCAGCGCCTCGAACGCTGCAAACAGCGCAACCGCCCCCGCGATGGCCGGCATGCTGCGACAGAACCCGAGCAGGTCGGGAAAGGTAACGCTGGCTGACTCTGTGGAAGGGGCACCGGTTCGGCCCAGCAGGAGCAACGGGGAACACGTCATGAGCAGCACGCCAATCCAGAAGCCGTAGTCGGCCTCGGTGCCGATGACGCCCAGCAACAGCGGGCCTGCCAACTGACTGAGTGCGTAAGTGCTGCCATACAGCGCGACCAGTCTTCCGCGCAGGCGCTCGATCACCAACTGATTGATCCAGCTTTCACCCAGCACGAAAACGATGGTCAGGATCATCCCCAGCATCAGGCGCAGGACCAGCCAGACCGGGTAGTACGGCAGCAACGCCAAAGCCCCGACTGACACCGCCCCGCTCCACAGACACAGCCGCATCAGGTTGGCCGTCCCGAACCGCGAGGCCAGCGCACTGGCAACGCCTGCGCCAACCAACACACCGACCGCAGGCATCGCCGCCATGACGCCGATGGCAAACGTACCGTATCCCCAGTCCGCGAGCCTCAGCGAAACCAGCGGCATACTGACGCCAATAGCCAGACCGACACTAAGGATCGAGGCCAGAACGGCAAAATAAGTACCCCAACGCATTTCCGTGTTCCTGCGGGTGAAGATTCAAAGCCGAAAGCTGATCGTGCTCATGGCTCTGCGTCACATTCGAGAGCGGACGCGGAGCGTCCTGGGCAGCGTTACCACGCAGAGCATGGGAACGATCAAGCGCCCCCGTGCTGAGCGGGGACGCTTAAGGAGAACAACTGACTTACAGCTTGATCCAGGTCGCTTTTAGCTCGGTGTATTTGTCGAACGCGTGCAGTGACTTGTCACGGCCGTTGCCCGACTGCTTGAAGCCACCGAACGGCGCAGTCATGTCGCCACCGTCGTACTGGTTGATCCAGACACTACCGGCGCGCAGGGCCTTGGCGGTCAGGTGCGCCTTGGAGATGTTGGAAGTCCACACAGCAGCGGCCAGGCCGTATTGCGTGTCGTTGGCAATTTCGATGGCCTCTTCGGCGGTGTCGAAAGTCAATACCGACAACACAGGCCCGAAGATTTCTTCCTGAGCGATTCTCATGGCGTTGTTCACGCCGTCGAAGATCGTCGGCTCGACATAGGTGCCGCCGGTTTCTTCCATGATGCGCTTGCCGCCCGCGACCAGTTTGGCGCCATCGGCATGACCGGCTTCGATGTAGGACAGCACGGTGTCCATCTGCTGGGTATCGACCAGCGCACCGACATTGGTGGCCGGGTCCAATGGGTTGCCCGGTTTCCAGCCCTTGAGGGCTTCGATGACCAGCGGCAGAAAACGGTCCTTGATGGAACGCTCGACCAACAGACGCGACCCGGCTGTGCACACCTCGCCCTGGTTGAAGGCAATCGCACTGGCCGCGGCGTGGGCGGCGGCCTCCAGATCAGGCGCATCGGCAAACACGATGTTCGGGCTCTTGCCGCCCGCTTCCAGCCAGACACGCTTCATGTTCGATTCGCCGGAGTAGATCATCAATTGCTTGGCGATCTTCGTCGAACCGGTAAACACCACGGTATCCACGTCCATGTGCAGCGCCAGCGCCTTGCCGACGGTGTGACCGTAGCCCGGCAGCACGTTGAGCACGCCCGCGGGAATGCCCGCCTCGATGGCCAGTTGCGCAATACGAATGGCCGTCAGCGGCGATTTTTCCGAAGGCTTGAGCACTACGGAGTTACCCGTCGACAGCGCAGGACCGAGCTTCCAGCAGGCCATCATCAGCGGGAAATTCCACGGTACGATAGCAGCGACCACACCGACCGGCTCGCGCGTCACGAGACCCAACTGATCATGGGGGGTCGCAGCGACTTCGTCATACAGCTTGTCGATGGCCTCGCCACTCCAGCTCAGCGCGTTGGCGGCACCTGGAATGTCGACACCCAGCGAGTCGCTGATCGGCTTGCCCATGTCCAGCGTTTCAAGCAGCGCCAGCTCGTCGGCATTCTGCTTGAGCAGCCCTGCGAAACGGATCATGGCCGCCTTGCGTTTGGACGGAGCCAGACGCGACCAGACGCCCGAGTTGAAGGTGCTGCGAGCACTGGCGATGGCCCGCTCGGCGTCGGTAGCATCGCAACTGGCAATACTGGCCAGGACGCGGCCATCCACCGGACTGATGCATTCAAAGGTTTCGCCGGACGCAGCGTGTGTGTACTCACCCTGAATGAAGGCGCGACCTTCGATCTTCAGGTTCTGGGCACGCTTTTCCCAGTCGGCGCGGGTCAGAGCGATCATGCAGATGTCCTCCTTGTTGAACAGGCGTGTGTCATGATTGATTAAAGACACATTTCGCAATTTCGGGGTGATCGCCACCCTAAACCAGCCGCGTAGCAAAACCAATATATTTGACACCCGTAACGCTAAATGTGCCTGTTTGTTGATTTTATTAAACGGGCAGACCGCTCGAAACGCGGCACTATTGCCCGCCGCGCCGCTCAAAACTCCATCATTCCAGCCCGAAGGACCCGCCATCATGAGCATCGAAAGCATTGTCGACTTCAGCGAAGCCAGCACCGCCGCCGAGCACTACCGGCCAGCACCGGAAAAGGTGTTCAAAGGCGATCCGCAACAAACCCTTTATAACCACTACAACAGCCCCTGCGGACAGATGAACGCCGGCGTCTGGCAGGGTGAGATCGGGCAATGGCAGGTCAACTACACCGAGCATGAGTACTGCGAGATCGTGCAGGGCGTTTCGGTACTGCGCGACGATCAGGGTCGCGCCAAGACGCTGCGGGCCGGAGACCGGTTCGTCATCCCGGCAGGTTTCAAGGGCACGTGGGAAGTGCTGGAGGCCTGTCGCAAGATTTATGTGGTGTTCGAGGCCTCAGATATAAATAAGTAACGCCAGGCGACGGGGCGAATGGATGACTCTGGGACTGTCCATTCCGGACATCATTCATAAGGATCATGTACATGACCAACAAGGAAATCCTCCTGGCCCTTCAGCACCTGATCGGCACCCGCTACGTACCGACCGTGAAAGCCTATATCACCGAATTGACAGGCAGAACCCGTGTCGTAGGCCCTCTGGACGCGAGCGACAGGATGCTTGACCCCAATCGCATCCGGATCGCTGCCGACGATGCAGACCTGATCACGGCATTCAGCTTCGCCTGATCGTCACGATGCCGAGCGATCGCTCAAACGTCAGACACAAAAAAGCCCGCCATAAGCGGGCTTTTTTGTGGGAGACAGAATCAATTACTTGATTTTGCCTTCCTTGTACATCACGTGCTTGCGTACAACCGGATCGAATTTTTTGATTTCGATTTTATCCGGAGTAGTACGTTTGTTCTTGTCGGTGGTGTAGAAATGGCCTGTACCAGCGCTCGACACCAAACGGATCAATTCACGCATGATTCTCTCCTTAAATTTTGCCGTCGCGACGCAGTTCAGCGAGCACAACTTCAATGCCACGCTTGTCGATGATACGCATGCCTTTAGCAGATACGCGCAGACGAACAAAACGCTTCTCGCCTTCAACCCAGAAGCGGTGATGCTGCAGGTTTGGCAGGAAACGACGACGGGTTTTGTTGTTTGCGTGGGAAATGTTATTCCCGGTTACCGGACCCTTACCGGTAACTTGACAGACTCTCGACATGCCTCAGCCCTCTAAAACCACATGCCCAACCCGGCATGGGTTGGCCGCTTAATCTCTCAGTCATTTGGCGCCAGGCGCCGCGTTTCTTTAAGGGTCTTACCGGCTACACCTACAGTGAAGGAACCGGGCCCCTAGAAAAGAGCGCTGCTTTATACCAGAAAGCCTGGCGCGCAACAACAGGCAATGCACTCTACAGCAATCGGGCAAGCCTTGCGCGACGGCTGAATCAAGCGATGCGGGGCGCGCTGGCAAAAAGACCGCTCGTCGCTCTGCGGCGATTGTTCTGCGCCAGCACATGGTCTAGGGTTAGTCCCTCACCAGACTGCGCCGGCAGATGGGGCCCTTTCTGAACAGGAATTTCGCCATGCGCCTTGCTGCACTCCCCTTTTTGCTTGTCCCGCTGTTGCTTCCGATTGCCGCTCAGGCAGCGAACCTTGCGGTCTGCACTGAAGCCAGCCCCGAAGGCTTCGACGTGGTGCAATACAACTCGCTGACCACCACCAATGCCTCGGCCGATGTGCTGATGAACCGCCTCGTGGACTTCGATGCCCAAAGCGGCAAGCTGGTCCCGAGTCTGGCGCAAAGCTGGACCGTCTCCGAGGACGGCCTGACCTACACGTTCAAGCTGCGCCCGGGCGTGAAGTTCCACACCACGGATTACTTCACGCCCACCCGTGAACTGACGGCCGACGATGTGCTGTTCAGCTTCCAGCGCATGCTCGACCCGCAAAACCCATGGCACAAGGTCGCCCAGAGCGGCTTCCCGCATGCGCAGTCCATGCAGTTGCCTGCGCTGATCAAGACCATCGATGCGCCTGACGCTCACACGGTGAGGTTCACCCTCAACCGTGCCGACTCGACGTTCCTCGCCACACTGAGCATGGGTTTTGCCTCGATCTATTCGGCTGAATACACCGCGCAATTGCTGAAGGCGGGCACACCCGAGAAACTGAACAGCCAGCCCATCGGCACAGGACCGTTCGTGTTCAAACGCTTCCAGAAAGACGCCGTGGTGCGGTATGAAGCCTTCGACGATTACTTCGCAGGCAAGTCCGGTATCGACACGCTGGTGTACGCCATCACGCCGGACGCCAACGTGCGCCTGCAGAAGATCCGCCAGAATGAATGCCAGATCGCCCTTTCGCCCAAGCCACTCGATATACAGGCCGCCAGCAAGGACGCTTCGTTGAAGGTCGAGAAGACCGAAGCATTCATGACCGCGTTCGTAGCGATCAACAGCCAGCATCCGCCGTTCGACAAGCCGGAAGTCCGTCAGGCCGTGAATCTTGCTTTCGATAAGGCCAACTACCTCAAGGCTGTCTTTGAAGGCACGGCCGAAACTGCCAAGGGGCCTTATCCACCCAACACCTGGAGTTTCGCGAAGGACATGCCCGGCTACCCTCACGACGTCGCCAAGGCCAAGGCGCTGTTGGCCAAGGCCGGTTTGAAGGATGGCTTCAAGACCACCCTCTGGACACGTCCGTCCGGGAGCCTGCTGAACCCGAACCCGAGCCTCGGCGCGCAACTGCTGCAGGCTGACCTGAAGCAGATCGGCATTGATGCAGAAATCAGGGTCATCGAGTGGGGCGAGCTGATTCGTCGCGCCAAGGCGGGCGAGCATGATCTGCTGTTCATGGGCTGGGCGGGCGACAATGGCGACCCGGATAACTTCCTGACGCCGCAGTTTTCCTGCGCAGCCGTGCAGTCGGGCACCAACTTCGCCCGCTATTGCGACAAGACGCTGGACACGCTGATCAGCGACGGCAAATCCACCAGCGATCAGGCCGCACGCAGCAAGCTCTACCACCAGGCACAGACGCAGATCCAGCAACAGGCCCTGTGGATCCCCCTCGCCCACCCGACCGCCGCCGCACTGGTGCGCAAGGACGTGACGGGCTATCAGGTCAGCCCGTTCGGCCGGCAGGACTTCTACAAGGTGCAGGTGAAGTAGCTCTTTCGCAGTTGATCGCGCCCATGCTCCGCGCTCATCGTTATACACAAATCATCTGGCTATGATGATCGTTCCCACGCTCTGCGTGGGAATGCCTCCCAGGACGCTCCGCGTCCGCTCTCGAATGTGGCGCAGATGTGTGCCCAAGCTCCAGCGTTTTCCACGTCATGCGCTCGGCTCACTGAATCCGCAATCTGTGCCATTTGTGACGCGGAGCGTCACGGGCGGCATGCCCACGCGGAGCGATGGGCACGATCAGTGTCGAGGCGGACTTGTGTATAACGATGAGTGCTCCGCGTGGGCGCGCAACACGCGCTACATCAACCCCCGCTCCACCATCGATAACGGCTCGCCGTCGCCCACGATCACGTGGTCCAGCACTTGAACATCCACCAGCAGCAAGGCCTCCTTCAGGCGCCTTGTCAGGTCGATGTCGGAACGACTGGGGTCTGTAATGCCCGAAGGATGGTTGTGGCACAGGATCAGGCTGGCGGCGTTGTGGACCATGGCGCGCTTTACCACCTGCCGGGGATGCACGTACGCCGAGTTGATTGTGCCGCGAAACAGTATCTCGAAGGTCATGACCCGATGCTTGTTGTCCAGAAACAGGCAGCCAAATACTTCGTGCGGCTCGTGGCGCAGCAATGCCTTGAGGTAGTTGCGGACCTGAAGAGGGTTTTCCAATGCCGAATCACGACGCAACGATTCGGCCATGTGCCGACGCGCCATCTCCATGACCGCCTGTAACTGAGCGAACTTTGCAGGCCCCAGACCCAGTTGTCCGGTGAATTCGTCCAGATTCGCATCCAGTAACGGTCTCAGCCCGCCAAACTGATTCAACAAGTGACGAGCCAGGTCTACAGCGCTTTTTCCGGCCACTCCCGTACGCAAAAAGATCGCCAGCAACTCGGCGTCCGACAGGCTGTCTGCCCCCAGTTCCAACAAACGTTCCCGTGGGCGTTCGGCCGCGGGCCAACTGCGAATACTCATAGCACTTCCCTGTGGTTGAGCACCTGTTCCGGTGCGGTCGCTGTGCTATCTTAGCCCATCTTTTTTACGCGACGATCTGGCCTGGGGAGGCGTCCTGGCCGTCGCGTCAACACTTGACCAAAAAGGCAGGCCTATGCAGCGGCTGTATCGAAAACGCATCGTTCTGGGCGTCGGCGGCGGCATTGCCGCTTACAAGAGCGCCGAGCTGGTTCGCCGGTTGCGCGACCAGGGTGCGGAGGTCCGTGTCGTCATGACGCGGGGCGGGGCCGAGTTCATAACCCCCCTGACCATGCAGGCGCTTTCCGGCCACCCTGTGCACCTGGACCTTCTGGACCCTGCCGCCGAAGCGGCGATGGGGCATATCGAGCTGGCCAAATGGGCAGACCTGATCCTCATCGCGCCCGCGACCGCCGACCTGATCGCACGCTTGGCACAGGGCATCGCCAATGACCTGCTGACCACCATCGTGCTGGCAACGGATGCGACCGTCGCCATCGCCCCGGCGATGAACCAGGCCATGTGGCGCGATGCGTCGGTACAGGCCAACACACGCCTGCTGGAAGAGCGTGATTTCCGCGTATTCGGCCCTGCCTCCGGCAGCCAGGCCTGCGGCGATGTGGGCTTCGGACGTATGCTTGAACCCAATGATCTGGCGCAATGTGCGGCCGATTGTTTCCAGCGCCTGAGCCTGACCGGCAAACATGTACTGATTACCGCAGGACCGACCCAGGAAAACATCGACCCGGTGCGCTACATCACCAACCACAGCTCCGGCAAAATGGGTTTCGCCCTCGCTGAAGCGGCTGTGGAAGCCGGTGCGCGCGTCACGCTGATCACAGGCCCCGTGAACCTGCCGACACCGGATCGCGTCTCGCGCATCGACGTGGTCAGCGCCCGCGACATGCTCGCAGCCTGCGAAGCGGCGATTCCCTGCGACCTGTTCATCGCCTCGGCTGCGGTTGCGGACTACCGCCCGGAAGTCATCGCGCCCCACAAACTCAAGAAAGATCCTACGAACGGTGACGGCCTGTTGCTGCAGATGGTCCGCAACCCGGACATTCTGGCCACCATCGCCACCCGCCCGGATCGCCCGTTCAGTGTCGGTTTTGCCGCCGAGACCGAGCATCTTCTCGACTATGCTGCACGCAAGCTCAAGGACAAGAACCTCGACCTGATCGTCGCCAATGACGTGGCCAACCCCAGCATTGGCTTCAACAGTGAAGAGAACGCCTGCAGCGTGATCGACCGAGCGTTGCACGCAACGCTTTTCGCCCAGACCAGCAAGGCCAAGATTGCCCGCCAGCTGATCACTTTTATCGCCGACCGCATGAATCAGGTTTAACTACGAATGCACGCTCTACAAGCCAAGATCCTCGACCCTCGCATTGGCAACGAATTTCCGCTTCCGGCCTACGCCACTGTCGGCTCCGCCGGCCTGGACCTGCGCGCCATGCTCAAGGAAGACACTGTCCTGGAGCCGGGCCAGACCTTGCTGATCCCGACTGGCCTGTCGATCTATATCGGCGACCCGGGCCTTGCCGCGATGATCCTGCCGCGCTCGGGCCTTGGCCACAAACACGGCATCGTGCTGGGCAATCTGGTGGGCCTGATCGACTCCGATTATCAGGGCGAGCTGATGGTGTCCTGCTGGAACCGTGGCCAGACTGCATTCACTATTTCGATTGGCGAACGTATCGCGCAACTGGTGCTGGTGCCTGTGGTACAGGCGCACTTCGAACTGGTTGAAGAGTTCGATGAAAGCCAGCGTGGCGCAGGCGGTTTCGGGCACTCCGGCAGTCACTGATCGCCGACCGAAGCGTCGCACCGGTTCAAGGGATGAAGCGTGGGGAGAGGTCGTTGAAAGGCAGTCAGAACAGTCCGTCAAAACAACCCGTATCGGCCGCCTACCCGCTGCCCGCCGCGAACATGCAATCGCTTTCCCCAGGGCTGATTCCTGCAGCTGCGGGGCTGGTTATCGCGCTGGTCGTCGCATGGCTGGGCGTTTCCAACAGCCCGCAGGAGCAGGACCGCCTGACTCAGGCCTGGGGCAACAGTCAGGCGCAGGCGGTCAATCTGGCGCTCAGACAGATCAGCGCCGACACCCAGGCGGCTGCTTCCGCTCCGCAACTGGTCCAGGCCCTGCAAGGCAACGACGCTGCTGCGTTGATCGCGGCGCAGGATCGCCTGACGCGCTGGGACGGTCTGGCTGGCGCGCGCCTCAGCCCCAAAGGCCTTGCCGACGTGGACCCGACCGGGCCACTGCCTGTGACCTATGCCACCCTCGACATGCTGAACAAGGCTGCGCGAGGTGAAACGGTTGCTCCCGAGGCACGCAAGACCGGCGAGCGCTGGCTGATCTACAGCGCAGCGCCTGTGCGCTCCGATCCTGGACAGCCGGTCAGTGGCACCCTGCTGCTGGCCTTCGATCCGCAACGCCTGATCAACGCCTTGCCGGTGATTGAAGAGGATGCCGGGCGGGTCGTGCTGAGTCAGCAGTTCGGCAACGGGCCGGCACAGATTTTTCTTGAGCGAGGCCAGTCAGACGGTGGCAGGCCGTTGACTTTCGACACGGGGTATCCAGGCTGGAAGCTTGAGTTCACGCCTGGCCCGGCTTCAAAAAGTTCGTCCCCTATCCTGTTTCTGTTACTGGCTGCGATCATCGCCGCAGCGGGCGTAATCCTTGGGATGTACCGCAATGAGAGGGCTTTGCAGCGGCTCATTTGCGCTGACGCTCGTCAGCTGGATCAGTTGCTTCAAGAACTCTCGAGCGGAAAAGCCGTCAAACCGTTCGGTTTGAGCCTCCCAGCCCTTGGCGGCCTGGCTCAGGCTCTGGCTCGTGTTTCACTCCGTGGACAATCCCAGGCATCACCTGCTCTGGCCACGAACAGGGAAACCGGCGCACATATGACGACAGGCAGCGAGTCGCCCCCCATCGCTGCTCATGGCACCGATTGGACGGACCCGCTGTTTCAAGATACCGATATTCTCGATATCGACCTTCTCGACGAAAACCAGGACTTCCTGAGATCGGAGCATCCCATCGCTATGAACAGCCCAGCATCCGTGGCACCTAAACTCCCTGATACCATTTTTCGCGCCTATGACATCCGTGGCGTGGTCGGGGACACCCTCAGCGCTGAGACCGCCTACTGGATCGGCCGCGCCATTGGCTCCGAGAGCCTGGCGCAGAACGAACCCAATGTCAGCGTTGGCCGCGATGGCCGCCTTTCCGGCCCCGAGCTGGTTGAACAACTGATTCAAGGCCTGCACGACAGCGGCTGCCACGTCAGCGACGTCGGCCTGGTGCCGACACCTGCGCTCTACTACGCAGCCAACGTGCTGGCAGGCAAGACCGGCGTGATGCTGACCGGCAGCCACAACCCGAAGGACTACAACGGCTTCAAGATCGTGATCGCGGGCGACACCCTGGCCAACGAGCAGATCCAGGCGCTGCACCAGCGCATCAAGACCAACAACCTGACCTCGCAGAAAGGCAGCGTCACCCAGGTCAACATCCTCGATCGCTATTTCAAGCAGATCAAGGACGACATCGTCATGGCCCGCAAGCTCAAGGTCGTGGTCGACTGCGGAAACGGCGCAGCGGGCGTGATCGCTCCGCAACTGATCGAAGCGCTGGGTTGCGAAGTGATTTCCCTGTTCGCGGAAGTCGACGGCAACTTCCCGAACCACCACCCGGATCCGGGCAAACTGGAAAACCTTCAGGACCTGATCGCCAAGGTCAACGAGACTGGAGCCGACCTGGGCCTGGCTTTCGACGGTGACGGCGACCGTGTCGGCGTCGTGACCAACAAGGGTAACGTGGTCTATCCGGACCGCCTGCTGATGCTGTTCGCACTGGATGTGCTCAAGCGCAATCCGGGTGCAGACATCATTTTCGACGTCAAATGCACACGCCGACTGACGCCGCTGATCAGCGAACACGGTGGCCGTCCGGTCATGTGGAAAACCGGTCACTCGCTGATCAAGAAAGAAATGAAGAAAAGCGGTGCCCTGCTCGCTGGCGAAATGAGCGGCCACATCTTCTTCAAGGAGCGCTGGTTCGGTTTCGACGACGGCATCTACAGTGCGGCACGCCTGCTGGAGATTCTCAGCCAGGAGTCGACCTCTGCCGAAGACCTGTTCGAGACCTTCCCGAACGACATTTCGACGCCTGAGATCAACATCAAGGTGACGGACGTCACGAAGTTCAGCATCATCGAAGCCCTTGAAAAAGACGCCCAGTGGGGCGACGCCAAACTGACCAGCATCGACGGAGTCCGCGTAGACTATCCGAAAGGCTGGGGCCTGGTTCGCGCGTCAAACACCACTCCGGTTCTGGTGCTGCGCTTCGAAGCCGAAACCGAGGCCGAACTGCAGCGCATCAAGGATGTGTTCCACGCCGAGCTCAAGAAAGTTGCGCCGGACCTCGATCTTCCTTTTTGATTGCTTTCCCATTTGACTGGAGCCCTGAATGACCCTCGAACGTGATGCCGCCTCTAATGTAGCCAAGGTCCTTTCCGAAGCGCTGCCTTACATTCGCCGCTTTGTCGGCAAGACGCTGGTTATCAAGTACGGCGGCAACGCCATGGAAAGCGACGAGCTGAAAACCGGCTTCGCTCGCGACATCGTGTTGATGAAAGCAGTGGGCATCAACCCTGTGGTCGTCCATGGCGGAGGGCCTCAGATCGGTGA
Organism: Pseudomonas viridiflava; assembly: GCF_900184295.1. Classification (NCBI taxonomy): domain Bacteria; kingdom Pseudomonadati; phylum Pseudomonadota; class Gammaproteobacteria; order Pseudomonadales; family Pseudomonadaceae; genus Pseudomonas; species Pseudomonas viridiflava. The sequence continues at coordinate 118,560 of NZ_LT855380.1, read as the reverse complement.
TCTGCTCAAGCGCCTGTCGATCGAAAGCCACTTCATCGATGGCATGCGCGTCACTGATGCCCAGACCATGGACGTTGTGGAAATGGTCCTGGGCGGTCAGGTCAACAAGGACATCGTCAATCTGATCAACCGTCATGGCGGCAGTGCCATCGGCCTGACCGGCAAGGACGCGGAGCTGATTCGTGCGAAGAAGCTGACCGTCACCCGTCAGACGCCGGAAATGACCAAGCCTGAAATCATCGACATCGGCCATGTGGGCGAAGTGGTCGGCATCAATACCGATCTGCTCAACATGCTGGTCAAAGGCGATTTCATTCCGGTCATCGCGCCTATCGGCGTGGGTGCGGATGGTGAGTCCTACAACATCAACGCCGACCTGGTCGCGGGCAAGGTTGCCGAGGCCCTCAAGGCCGAGAAACTGATGCTGCTGACCAACATTGCCGGCCTGATGGACAAGCAGGGCCAGGTCCTGACGGGGCTGACCACCGAGCAAGTGAACACGTTGATTGCCGACGGCACGATCTACGGCGGCATGCTGCCAAAGATCAAATGTGCGCTGGAAGCCGTGCAGGGTGGCGTGACCACTTCGCACATCATCGACGGGCGCGTTCCGAACGCCGTGTTGCTGGAAATCTTCACCGACACCGGTGTGGGCACCCTGATCAGTAACCGCAAGCGCTACTGATCACATCGCTTCAGCTACAAAAAAGGCCCCGCCAGCAAGCGCTGACGGGGCCTTTGTTTTTTCTGCGACTCAGCGTGTCAGTTGCTGCACGCGCACTCTGTCTGCTGCAAAGTCTGCCTCGGCCCTGGTGCGTGCGGCCTGATAGCCTGCGATGTCGGCCTGCAACTTTTGCTGCTGGCTGCGCAGGTCATCCAGTTGCTCGATGATCGCTTGCGGAACCGGACGCCCTGCCCGCTCCTGATCAGCGGCCTGGCCTTGAAGGGAACGCTGTTGATTGGCAAGACCCTGAATATTGCCCTGGGCAACATCGATCAGGGTATCCAGCTCGGCCAGCTTGCGGGTTTTTACCCGGTCCACTTCTTCGACGCTGCCGTACAGGCTGAGAAGTTTCGCGTTGGCCTCGGCCTGAACCCTGGCGGCTTCGGCCTCACGAATCTGTTCGGCAGTGGGTGCTGGCGGGATCACCTGCACCACGCGGCCCCGGGCGTTGAGCACTTCGTAGCCTTTGGCGACGTACTCGGCCGGCACACCCAGGCGGTCGATGACCGTGACGCCGCGACTGTCGATGTACCGGTAGAGCCGCACCTCGGGAACGTCGGCAGCCTGCACGGCAGTGCTCGCGACCGACAGCCACAGCGTCAACGCGCCCGATCCGCGTACAAGCCTCTGCAATGCGCCTGACGGGCATTGCTTCTGCGCCCGCCAGAACGGCATGTCAGATACCGTACTGTGCGCGGTAGGCCTCGACAGCGGGCAAGTGCTGCTTGAGCTGAGGATCGTCAGCGAGGAATTCCAGTACCTGATTCAACGACACGATGCTAACCACCGGAATGCCGAAGTCGCGCTCGACTTCCTGAATGGCCGACAATTCGCCGTTGCCACGTTCCTGACGGTTCAAGGCGATCAGTACGCCCGCCGCCTTGGCGTCCTGCGCACTGATGATCTGCATGACTTCACGGATGGCGGTACCGGCCGTGATCACGTCGTCGATGATCAGTACATCACCAGCCAGCGGTGCGCCGACCAGACTGCCACCTTCGCCGTGCGCCTTGGCTTCCTTGCGGTTGAAGCACCAGGGCAGATCACGATCATGATGTTCGGCCAACGCCACAGCCGTCGCGGCCGCCAGCGGAATACCCTTGTAGGCAGGCCCGAACAGAACATCGAAGGAAATGCCGCTTTCGACCACTGCTGCAGCGTAGAAACGCCCGAGCTGCGCCAGGGCCGAGCCGCTGTTGAACAGGCCGGCATTGAAGAAGTAAGGGCTGGTGCGTCCAGACTTGAGCGTGAACTCACCGAAGCGCAGCACGCCGCGATCTATGGCAAAACGAATGAAATCGCGTTGATACGCCTGCATAAAAAAAGCCTCGAAAGCACGGATTTAGCTAATTGGGTAGAGCTCGGGTATCATACACGCACGTGATTTTTGGGGCCATTTATGCGGATCATCAGTGTGAACGTAAATGGCATTCAGGCTGCGGTCGAGCGCGGGTTGCTCAGCTGGCTGCAAGCTCAGAATGCCGACGTCATCTGCTTACAGGACACCCGCGCCTCCGCCTTTGAACTGGATGATCCAGCTTTTCAGCTGGATGGCTACTTCCTCTATGCCTGCGAAGCCGAAGTCCCCGCTCAGGGTGGCGTGGCGCTTTATTCGCGGTTGCAACCGAAGGCGGTGATCAGCGGCCTCGGCTTCGAGACAGCCGACCGCTACGGGCGTTACCTGCAAGCCGATTTCGACAAAGTCAGTATTGCAACCCTGCTCTTCCCTTCCGGGATGAACGGCGATGAAGACCTGAATCAGAAATTCAAGCTCATGGACGACTTCGGCAAGTACATGGACAAGCAGCGCCGCAAGCGCCGCGAATACATCTACTGCGGCTCGCTCTATGTGGCGCAGCAGAAGCTCGACATCAAAAACTGGCGCGACAGCCAGCAGTCTCCTGGCTTCCTGGCACCCGAGCGCGCCTGGATGGACGAGATCGTTGGCACCATGGGCTATGTCGATGCCCTGCGTGAAGTCAGTCGCGAAGGCGACCAGTACAGCTGGTGGCCGGATAACGAACAGGCCGAGATGCTGAATCTGGGCTGGCGTTTCGACTACCAGATCCTGACTCCAGGTCTGCGCCGCTTCGTGCGTAGCGCCCGTCTGCCCCGCCAGCCGCGCTTTTCGCAGCACGCGCCGCTGATTGTGGATTACGACTGGACCCTGACGATCTGATCGTCACGCGACACCCGAACACGAAAAAGCCGACTTGATGTCGGCTTTTTGTGCTGCCTGCGATTTTGCCTACTTCAGCAGACGCCAAGTGAACGGGTAGCGATAATCCACCCCTTCGTTGGCCTTCACGCCAGCAATGATCGTCAGCACCAGAGCACCAAGCCCCACCAGCATCAACAATGCAAAGCCGATCACTACGACCATCAGCAGGATGCTGATCGTGGCCGCAATCGCGACCGTGATCTGAAAGTTGAGCGCTTCCTTGCCCTGCGCATCGATAAACGGGTCACCCTCCTTCTTCATCTGCCAAAGGATCAACGGCCCCAGCAGATTGCCGAACGGAAAGAGCATCCCGAAGAACGCAGACAAGTGACAGAACATCGCCCATTGACGGGCGCTTTGAGCCGGTTTCTGCACAGGATGCTGGCTGTCACTCATGGTCACGCTCCAGGATTATCAGTCGGCCAGTGCGGCGCGCTGCAATTCGAACAGTTCGGTCATGCCCTTCTGCGCCAGTGCCAGCATCGCGTTCAGCTCTTCAGGCTGGAACGGCGCGCCTTCTGCGGTGCCCTGCACCTCGATGAAACCGCCTGCGCTGGTCATGACCACGTTCAGGTCGGTCTCGGCAGCGGAGTCTTCGAGGTAATCCAGATCGAGCACTGGCTCGCCCTGATACATGCCGACCGACACCGCAGCAATCATCTGCTTGAGTGGATCGCCGCCTTTCAGACCGCCACGCTTCTTGATCACTTTCAAGGCGTCGGCCAGCGCAACCATAGCGCCAGTGATGGACGCGGTACGTGTACCACCGTCGGCCTGGATGACATCGCAGTCGACGTACAGGGTGACATCGCCCAGCTTGGACATGTCCAGCGCAGCGCGCAGCGAACGACCGATCAGGCGCTGGATTTCCAGCGTACGGCCGCCCTGCTTGCCGCGGCTCGCTTCACGCTGGTTACGCTCGCCGGTGGCGCGCGGCAGCATGCCGTATTCGGCCGTCAACCAGCCCTGGCCTTGGCCTTTCAGGAAGCGCGGCACGCCATTCTCGACGCTGACGGTGCAGATCACCTTGGTGTCACCGAACTCGACCAGCACAGAACCCTCGGCGTGTTTGGTGTAGTTGCGGGTGATGCGGATCGAGCGGAGCTGATCGGCGGCGCGACCACTTGGACGTTTCATCTGGGATACCTGTACTGAGACGGAAAACTGCCGAGCATTATAGAGGCCATCGTCCGGACAGGGCATCTCTTAAAGTCGGCGCCGCCCGACCGCCAAGGCTGAAAGGCTCTGAAACGGGGCTTTGAGCCACTATCCGTGCAGGCAAAAAAAGTCTTGCACGGTTTGTCACACTGCCGGATTGGGAGCCTGCGCCGCACTGCGCTACAATCCTGCGCCTTTGCAGCCTGTCGGCTTTCACGACACCCACGGCAGCCGTCCGCCCATGCGCGGACTCGACCGCCAGGACTGAATCAAGAGGTATTCCCATGGTGCACAGCATGACTGCCTTCGCCCGAGTAGAACGGGCCGGTGCCCAGGGCACACTGAGCTGGGAACTACGCTCGGTCAATCATCGCTACCTTGAGCCCCATCTGCGCCTGCCCGAGTCATTCCGGGATCTGGAAGGCGGGATTCGCGAGGCGCTGCGTCAGGGCCTGTCGCGCGGCAAGGTCGAATGCACCTTGCGCTTTGTCGAAGAAACCGCAGGCAAGCCCCTGCAGGTGGATCGCGAGCGGGCCAGCCAGTTGATCGCCGCTGCGGAATCGGTTGCCAGCCTGATCAAGCAGCCCGCGCCGCTCAACCCGCTTGAAGTGCTGGCCTGGCCCGGTGTTCTGGTGGCCGATGCCAACGATCCGCAGGCCCTGAACAACGAAGCCCTGACGCTGTTCAACGAGGCACTCACCGAATTGAAGAACGGCCGCGGCCGCGAAGGCGCGGACCTGGCGAAACTTCTCGACGAACGGCTGACCTCCATCACTGAAGAAGTCGTCACCCTGCGCACCCTCGTGCCGCAGATGCTCGCCACCCAGCGCCAGAAAGTGCTGGATCGCTTTGCCGACATGAAGGCCGAGCTGGATCCGCAGCGTCTGGAGCAGGAAATGGTCCTGCTGGCGCAGAAAAGTGATGTCGCCGAAGAGCTGGATCGCCTGAGCACTCACGTCACCGAAGTACGCCGGGTGCTCAAGACCGGCGGCCAGGCGGGTCGCCGCCTGGACTTCCTGATGCAGGAACTGAATCGCGAAGCCAACACACTGGGCTCCAAAGCCTTCGACCCACGCAGCACGCAAGCGGCCGTCAACCTGAAAGTGTTGATCGAGCAGATGCGTGAACAAGTGCAGAATATTGAGTAAGGCTGAACCTGACATGACCCACAAATCCGGCACCCTGTACATCATTTCCGCGCCCTCCGGCGCAGGCAAGACCAGTCTGGTCAATGCCCTGATCCAGGCTCAGCCGCAGATCCGCGTCTCGGTGTCGCACACCACCCGCGCCATGCGTCCGGGCGAGCAGGACGGGGTGAATTACCACTTCGTCGACCGTGCGGAATTCGCACGCATGATCGAACATGGCGACTTCCTGGAACAGGCCGAAGTCTTCGGCAACCAGTACGGCACGTCGCAAAGCCATCTGCAACAGACGCTGGATGAAGGCCACGACCTGATTCTGGAAATCGACTGGCAGGGCGCCCAGCAGGTTCGCGCACAGATGCCTCACGCCCGCTCGATCTTCATTCTGCCGCCAAGCCAGCAGGCCCTGCGTCAGCGCCTGACCAACCGCGGCCAGGACAGCGACGAGATCATCGAAAACCGGATGCGTGAAGCCGTCAGCGAGATGAGCCACTACATCGAGTACGAATACATCGTGGTCAACGATGATTTCGCCGGCGCACTGGAAGACCTGAAGTCCATCTTCCGCGCCAATCGCCTGACCCAGCAGCATCAGCAAGAGCAATACAGCGAGCTTTTTCAGCAATTGCTGGCTTGATCGGGACGTTTCAACGCGGCAGACTGCAGGTCAGACAAAGACCGTTTGTGGCATGCCGCTTGCTGCTTGCAGCAGTCCGCTTGTAAACTACCGAGTCCGCTCGCCCATCCGGGCACCGCGCATACGCATTTGCTACGAGGAATACCCATGGCCCGCGTGACCGTTGAAGACTGCCTAGAACACGTCGATAACCGCTTCGAGCTGGTCATGCTCGCTACCAAGCGTTCGCGTCAACTCGCCACCGGCGGCAAAGAGCCGAAGCTGGCGTGGGAAAACGACAAGCCTACCGTTGTGGCCCTGCGTGAAATCGCGGCCGGCCTGATGGATTATGCCGTTATTGCAGAAGCCGAAATCGTTGAAGATGAACCATTGTTCGCAGCGTTCGAGGACGAGTCCAACGAGGCCGTCTAAGCCTATGCCGGGTCGACGTTGTACGGCGCAGGGTAAAAGCCATCGGCAGGGGGTAGCGCCTTGCCGAGCATAGACGCCCTCGCCGACAGACTGTCGGCCTACCTCGGCAAGGATCAGGTCAATCTGGTCCGCCGAGCGTATTTCTACGCCGAACAAGCCCACGATGGCCAGCGCCGTCGAAGCGGCGAAGCCTACGTCACGCATCCTCTTGCCGTAGCGAACATTCTTGCCGACATGCACATGGACCATCAGAGCCTGATGGCAGCGATGCTGCATGACGTGATCGAAGACACCGGGATTGCCAAGGAAGCGCTCAGCGCACAGTTTGGCGAAACCGTGGCCGAACTGGTCGACGGGGTCAGCAAACTGACCCAGATGAACTTCGAGACCAAGGCCGAAGCCCAGGCCGAGAATTTCCAGAAAATGGCCATGGCCATGGCCCGCGACATCCGCGTGATTCTGGTCAAACTCGCCGACCGCCTGCACAACATGCGCACCCTGGAAGTCCTTTCCGGTGAAAAGCGCCGCCGCATCGCGAAAGAAACCCTCGAAATCTACGCACCCATTGCCAACCGCCTGGGCATGCACAGCGTGCGTATCGAATTCGAGGACCTGGGCTTCAAGGCCATGTACCCGATGCGTTCCTCGCGGATCAATCAGGCGGTCAAGCGCGCCCGAGGCAATCGCAAGGAACTGGTCAACAAGATCGAAGAGTCCCTGAGCCATTGCCTTGCAGTCGACGGCATAGAAGGCGATGTCAGCGGGCGACAGAAGCACCTGTACGGCATCTACAAGAAGATGCGCGGCAAGCGTCGGGCTTTCAACGAGATCATGGACGTTTACGCGTTCCGCATTATCGTCGACAAGGTCGACACCTGCTATCGCGTGCTGGGCGCTGTGCATAATCTGTACAAACCGTTGCCCGGCCGTTTCAAGGATTACATCGCAATTCCCAAGGCCAACGGCTACCAGTCGCTGCACACCACGCTGTTCGGCATGCACGGTGTGCCCATCGAAATCCAGATCCGCACCCGCGAAATGGAAGAGATGGCCAACAACGGGATCGCGGCGCACTGGCTGTACAAATCCAGCGACGATGAACAGCCCAAGGGCACGCATGCCCGTGCCCGCCAGTGGGTCAAGGGCGTGCTGGAAATGCAGCAGCGTGCCGGCAACTCGCTGGAATTCATCGAGAGCGTCAAGATCGACCTGTTCCCGGACGAGGTCTACGTCTTCACGCCCAAGGGCCGGATCATGGAGCTGCCCAAAGGCTCTACGGCCGTGGACTTCGCTTATGCCGTTCACACCGACGTCGGCAACAGCTGCATTGCCTGCCGGATCAATCGCCGATTGGCGCCACTGTCGGAACCGCTGCAGAGCGGCTCGACCGTCGAGATCGTCAGCGCGCCCGGTGCACGCCCCAACCCGGCCTGGCTGAACTTCGTTGTCACCGGCAAGGCGCGCACGCACATTCGCCACGCCCTGAAGCTGCAACGCCGCTCCGAATCCATCAGCCTGGGCGAACGCCTGCTGAACAAGGTCCTCAATGGCTTCGAAAGCAGCCTGGACAAGATTCCTGCCGAGCGCGTGCAACTGGCCTTGAACGAATACCGCGTTGAAGTGCTGGAAGACCTGCTCGAAGACATCGGCCTGGGCAATCGCATGGCCTACGTCGTTGCCCGCCGCCTGCTGGGTGAGGGCGATCAATTGCCGAGCCCGGAAGGTCCGCTGGCGATTCGCGGGACCGAAGGCCTGGTGCTCAGCTACGCCAAGTGTTGCACGCCGATACCGGGCGATCCGATCGTGGGCCACCTGTCTGCGGGCAAGGGCATGGTCGTGCACCTGGACAACTGCCGCAATATCAGCGAAATCCGCCACAATCCGGAAAAATGCATCCAGCTGTCCTGGGCCAAGGATGTGACCGGCGAATTCAATGTCGAGCTGCGTGTCGAACTGGAACATCAGCGTGGCCTGATCGCCTTGCTGGCCAGCAGCGTCAACGCCGCCGACGGCAACATCGAAAAAATCAGCATGGACGAGCGCGATGGCCGCATCAGTGTGGTCCAGCTCGTCGTCAGCGTGCACGACCGTGTGCATCTGGCCCGCGTGATCAAGAAACTACGTGCACTGACCGGGGTCACACGCATCACCCGGATGCGCTCGTAGGCAATCCCTTTCTCAGGAGTTCTTCATGACCAAGACTGTCATCACCAGCGAAAAAGCCCCGGCGGCCATCGGCCCTTACTCGCAGGCGATCAAGGCTGGCAATACCGTCTACATGTCCGGCCAGATCCCTCTGGACCCGAAAACCATGGAGCTGGTCGACGGCATCGAAGCCCAGATCACTCAGGTCTTCGAGAACCTGAAGTCCGTCGCTGAAGCGGCTGGCGGCTCGTTCAAGGACATCGTCAAGCTGAACATCTTCCTGACGGACCTTGGCCATTTCGCCAAGGTCAACGAGATCATGGGCACCTACTTCGCACAGCCTTACCCGGCGCGTGCAGCCATCGGCGTTGCCGCACTGCCACGTGGTGCGCAGGTCGAGATGGACGCGATTCTCGTCATCGAATAAATCCCCCAGCGGAGCGTTGCTGCGTTCCGCTCTCCCTTAAGGAAGGAATCTGTTATGCGTTCCGCGCTCGCCATTTCACTGCTGGCCGTCGTTCTCGGCGGCTGCTCCAGCTTTGCCGACCGCAACCCGGACGGCACCTGGATCAACCAGACCGCCATCGATGCCGCAGTCAAGCAGGGCAACCTGCGTCAGGCGCTGCTCGCCAACGGTCCGAATCTGGAGTGGCAGATCAACTCCAAGGCCAATCAGGCGGTGTACTCCAACGGCTTCGAGCTGGGTGAAGGCAAGATTGTCAGTGCCGCTGAAGGCAAGCTGCACATCGACTTCTACGGCAACTTCTTCGAAGACCTGAGCGTCAAGGGTGACGAACTGGTTCAGGCAGCCAGCGAATCCGGCCCTGAACAGCACTTCGAAAAACCGAAGAACACCGTACCCGAAGGCGCACAGCCGGGCAGCACCTTTGAAAAAGCGCTGTATGCGGCCTACATGGGCGGCAAATGGACCATCGTCGAAGGCGACGGCCAAGGCAGCACCGTGCAGTTCATGCCGGACGGCAGCGTCCAGGGTCTTCCGGAAAATGATCGCTTCGCGCTGTGCCTGGCTGGCGACTGCGCCGCCATGAGCGGTGAGTACGACAGCATGTGGCTGGAAAAGGCCGAGCAGGGTAATCCCTGGATTTTCGCTCGCAAGGGTAAGCAACTGGAGATTTTCCAGGCGGTGAACAACGCAGGGGCCGATCAAATGCCCGAACTGCGTCCGGGCACTCGCCGCTGGTTGCTTGAGCAGCAGTAAGCCATAGCGTCACCCATAAAAAAGCGCCTTCAAGGGGCGCTTTTTTATTTCGGCTCATTCAGGCCTTGTCGGCGCCCAGCAAAGCCGCATATCCCGCTCGGTAATCAGGATACACCGGTACCCAGCCCAGCGCACGGGCACGCGCATTGCTGCAGCGTTTGCTGCCGACCCGCTGCACGCTGACGTCGTCAGACCATTCGGTAACGCCCAGGTACTCACGAATCCACGACACCACGTCAGCCAAAGCAGCCGGGTCGTCGTCCACGCCCAGATAGCAACTCTCCAGTGCAACGCCCCGATCATCGGCCTCAAGCAGATGCGCCAGCAGACCCGCTGCGTCGTCGGCGTGAATGCGATTGGCGTAGACCGGCGGGTCGATCCTGACGCTGTGGCCCTGGCGCACCCGGTTGGACAGGTCTGCACGGCCCGGCCCGTAGATACCAGTCAATCTCACGGCCGTGGCGGGAAGGCCGCTGTTCAGCGCCAGCTGTTCAGCCTCAAGCATGACCGTGCCGGTATAGCCGACAGGTTCGGTTGCGGACGTTTCATCGACCCATTCACCCTCCTGCTGGCCGTAAACACCGCTGCTGGACACGAAAAACAGACGTTTGGGCCGTTGACCCTGCTCTTTGAGCCAGCCAAGCACATGACGCAACCCGTTGACATAGGCGTCTCGATAACCGGCTTCGTCACGCTGCGAGGGCGTGGCGCAATACACCACATAGTCGATCCGGCCAGCCGGCCAGTCAGCGGGTCTCGCGGTCGCGAACAGATCCCCCTGGATTGGCAAGACACCCTCGGGCAGTTCGGAAACCGTGCGCCGCAGCCCATGGACAGACCAGTCATGAGCCAGCAGGCGCGTGGCCAGTCGGGAGCCGATATCGCCACAACCAGCGATCAAAACGGATGGGGCAGACATTGCATATCTCCACAGGAAGGTGATCAGTCACCGTGTAAGTCATCAGAAAACGTCAAATATTCGGGCCAATATGTAAAAAAGATACAGTATTACTTTTGTTAACAAGAACGATTTGCAATAATGGCGACCCATTTGTTCCCCTGGAACGCCGAACGCAACGCACGGCGACTGGAACGATCACTTTCTATTCTCCCAGGTCAGGCCAGCATGACACGTATCCAATCAATCGCTTCGCCAACCAAGCTATTCAGCCTGCCTAGCGCATGGCGCGGCATCGCGGCTCTCGTCCTGAGCCTGATGCTCGCACCCGTTGCACTTGCCGACCAGTCGGCACCCGCGACGCCGCCTGCCTCCACGGCCCCTGCAGCGACCAACGCCGCACCGGCGCCGGTTCAGGCTGACGCCGCAGCGCCTGTGGAGACGCTGGAACCTGCCGCCGAAGACAACAGCCTGGGCATGTCGCACGACCTGTCGCCATGGGGCATGTACCAAAACGCCGACGTGGTGGTTAAAGCAGTCATGATCGGTCTGGCCATCGCCTCGATCATCACCTGGACCATCTGGATCGCCAAGGGTTTCGAACTGCTGGGCGCCAAGCGCCGCCTGCGTACCGAAATCGCCAACCTGAAGAAGGCCCGCACCCTGTCCGAAGCCGGTGAAACCGCTGCGAAGGAAGGCACGCTGGCCAACCTGCTGGTTCACGACGCGATGGAAGAGATGCGCCTGTCGACCAACAGCCGCGAGCGCGAAGGCATCAAGGAACGCGTCAGCTTCCGCCTCGAGCGTCTGGTTGCAGCCTGCGGTCGCAACATGAGCTCCGGCACCGGTGTGCTGGCAACCATCGGCTCCACCGCGCCTTTCGTGGGCCTGTTCGGTACCGTATGGGGCATCATGAACAGCTTCATCGGCATCGCCAAGACCCAGACCACCAACCTCGCCGTCGTTGCTCCAGGCATCGCCGAAGCCTTGCTGGCAACCGCGCTGGGCCTGGTTGCCGCGATTCCTGCAGTGGTCATCTACAACGTCTTCGCCCGCTCCATTGCCGGTTACAAGGCACAGGTTGCCGATGCCTCGGCGCAGGTACTGCTGCTGGTCAGTCGCGATCTGGACCACCAGCCAGCTGCCGAACGCAGCCAATCGCCACACATGGTCAAGGTGGGCTGAACCTTGGGCATGCATCTGAAGGAAGGCGACGACGATCTCGCCGAAAACCACGAAATCAACGTCACGCCGTTCATCGACGTCATGCTGGTGCTGCTGATCATCTTCATGGTCGCGGCACCTCTGGCCACGGTGGACATCAAGGTTGACCTGCCTGCATCTACCGCAACGCCGCAACCCCGGCCCGAAAAGCCGATCTTCCTTAGCGTCAAGACCGACAAGAGCCTGTACCTGGGCGAGGAGAAGGTCGCACGCGAGCAGATCGGTCAGGTGCTGGATGCGCGCACCAAGGGCAAGAAAGACACCACGATCTTCTTCCAGGCCGACAAGGGCGTGGATTACGGCGATCTGATGGACGTCATGAACTCGCTTCGGGGTGCGGGCTACCTGAAAGTCGGTCTGGTAGGCCTTGAGACGGTTGGTAAGAAATGATCACTACGCGCCAAAAACTGACGCGCTATAGCGGTAGTCTGTTGTTGGTGCTGGCCGTGCACGCGATTGCGATCATCGTCGCTCTTCGCTGGCCGGCCTCTCAAGCCATCGAACTGCCTCCGGCAGCCATGATGGTCGAGCTGGCGCCCTTGCCGGAACCCGCACCGCCGCCACCGCCTCAGGTCGTCCAGCCGCCTCAGCCGCCCGCGCCGGAAGAACAGGTGCAGGTGCCAGAGGTCGTGGAAGCGCCGAAGCCGGAAATCGTCGTGCCCAAGAAGGTGGAAAAGCCCAAGCCAAAACCGCAGCCGCCAAAGCCGCAGAAGAAGCCTGAGCCGCCAAAGCCCGAGGAAAAACCTGCCGAAGAGAAACCGGTGGACACGCCTCCGACCACGGCTAAACCCGAGAAATCGGCTGCTCCGACACCGCCGGCACCTGCTTCGCCGCCAAGCAATGCGCTGCCAAGCTGGCAGGGCGACCTGCTGCGCCATCTGGGCAAATACAAGAAGTACCCTGAGGACGCCCGTCGTCGCGGCATGCAGGGTGTGGCTCGTCTGCGCTTCGTGGTTGATGCACAGGGCAATGTGTCGTCGTACGAGATTGCCAGCAGCTCCGGCAGTCCGGCACTGGATCGGGCGACCATGGAGATGATCCGTCGCGCGCAGCCTCTGCCGAAGCCGCCTGCAGAGATCCTCAACAACGGCACCATCGAAATCCTCGCACCGTTCGTTTATTCGCTGGATAAACGCTGAATCGCACTTTTGTTACTCAAGAGTGCTTCTGATAACGTGCGTCTATCGATTGCACCCGCTATGCTGGGGCCGCAACTTCATGGACGCACGTTATGACTCTTACAGAATTGCGCTACATCGTTACGCTTGCCCAGGAACAGCACTTCGGCCACGCCGCCGAGCGCTGTCATGTCAGCCAGCCTACGCTGTCGGTGGGTGTCAAAAAGCTCGAAGACGAACTCGGTGTGCTGATTTTCGAACGCAGCAAGAGCGCCGTGCGCCTGACGCCAGTGGGCGAAGGCATCGTCGCCCAGGCGCAAAAGGTACTTGAACAGGCTCAGGGTATCCGCGAGCTGGCACAGGCTGGCAAGAACCAGCTGACGGCACCGCTGAAAGTCGGCGCCATCTACACCGTCGGCCCTTACCTGTTTCCCCACCTGATTCCGCAACTGCATCGCGTTGCCCCGCAGATGCCGTTGTACATCGAGGAAAACTTCACTCACGTGCTGCGCGACAAGCTGCGCAACGGTGAGCTGGATGCCGTCATCATCGCGCTGCCGTTCAACGAAGCCGACGTGCTGACCCTGCCTCTGTATGACGAGCCGTTTTCTGTCCTGATGCCTGCCGACCACCCGTGGACTCAAAAAGAGACCATCGACGCCTCGGCCCTGAATGACAAGAGCCTGCTGTTGCTGGGCGAAGGCCACTGTTTCCGCGATCAGGTGCTGGAAGCCTGTCCTACACTGACCAAAGGCAGCGAGGGTGCCAGGCACACCACCGTGGAATCCAGCTCGCTGGAAACCATTCGCCACATGGTCGCGTCAGGACTGGGGATTTCGATTCTGCCGTTGTCGGCAGTCGACAGTCACCACTACGCGCCCGGCGTGATCGAAGTACGTCCGCTGACGCCGCCCGTACCCTTCCGCACGGTTGCCATCGCCTGGCGTGCAAGTTTCCCGAGGCCCAAGGCTATCGAGATTCTCGCTGACTCCGTGCGCCTGTGTTCAGTGGCACGTCCCAAGACAGAAGCGAGCTAGGCAGGAAGAAAATGAGCGAGCTTTCCAAAGTCTCGGTCACCGCGCTCAAGGGCGTCGGCGAGGCCATGGCTGAAAAGCTGGCAAAGGTCGGTCTGGAAAACCTGCAGGATGTGCTGTTTCATCTGCCGTTGCGTTATCAGGATCGGACTCGCGTCGTGCCTATTGGCGCGTTGCGGCCAGGCCAGGACGCGGTGATCGAAGGCGTCGTAAGCGGCGCCGATGTGGTGATGGGCAAACGTCGCAGCCTGCTGGTACGGCTGGGCGATGGCACGGGTGTCGTCAGCCTGCGCTTCTATCACTTCAGCAATGCCCAGAAAGAAGGCATGAAGCGCGGCACTCACCTGCGCTGTTTCGGCGAAGCACGCCCAGGCGCGTCCGGCCTTGAAATCTATCACCCTGAATACCGTGCGATCACGGGCGACGAGCCTGCGCCTGTCGAACAGACCCTGACGCCGATCTACCCCTCGACAGAAGGCCTCACGCAACAGCGTCTGCGCCAGCTCTGTCAGCAAAGCCTGGCGATGCTCGGCCCCAAAAGTCTGCCGGACTGGTTGCCGGATGAGCTGGCCCGAGATTATCAACTGGCTCCGCTGGACGATGCGATTCGCTACCTGCATCACCCACCGGCCGACGCCGACGTCGAAGAGCTGGCTCTGGGTCATCACTGGGCCCAGCATCGCCTGGCCTTCGAGGAGCTACTGACTCACCAGCTCTCCCAACAACGGCTGCGCGAAAGCCTGCGCTCGCAACGTGCACCGGCCCTGCCATTGGCGAAAAAACTGCCCAGGCAGTTTCTTGCCAACCTCGGCTTCCCGCCCACCGGCGCGCAACAGCGCGTCGGCAAGGAAGTGGCCTACGACCTCAGTCAGCCCGAACCCATGCTGCGCCTGATTCAGGGCGACGTCGGCTCGGGCAAGACCGTCGTAGCGGCGCTCGCAGCCTTGCAGGCGCTGGAGGCCGGTTATCAGGTGGCGTTGATGGCACCGACCGAGATTCTCGCCGAGCAGCACTACATCAACTTTCAGCGCTGGCTCGAGCCGCTGGGCATCGGTGTGGCGTGGCTGGCCGGCAAACTGAAGGGCAAAGCCCGCGTGACGTCGCTTGAACAGATCGCCAGCGGCACACCGATGGTGGTCGGCACACACGCGCTGTTTCAGGACGAAGTGCAGTTCAAGAATCTGGCACTGGTCATCATCGACGAACAGCACCGCTTCGGTGTTCAGCAACGCCTGGCGCTGCGCAAGAAAGGCGTGGGCGGCCTGATGTGCCCGCACCAGTTGATCATGACGGCCACACCGATTCCCCGCACGCTGGCCATGAGTGCCTATGCGGACCTGGACACGTCGATTCTCGACGAACTGCCGCCGGGTCGTACGCCGGTCAACACCGTGCTGGTCGCCGACAGTCGCCGGATGGAAGTGATCGAGCGGGTGCGCTCTGCCTGTGCGGAGGGTCGGCAGGCATATTGGGTGTGCACGCTGATTGAAGAGTCCGAAGAACTGACCTGCAAGGCGGCCGAAACGTCGTTCGAAGAATTGAGCAGCGCGCTGGGCGAGTTGCGTGTCGGGCTGATCCATGGGCGCATGAAGCCTGCCGAGAAAGCAGCGATCATGGCCGAGTTCAAACAGGGCGCACTGCAGTTGCTGGTGGCGACCACGGTGATCGAAGTCGGCGTCGATGTGCCCAATTCCAGCCTGATGATCATCGAGAACCCCGAGCGACTGGGCCTTGCCCAGCTCCACCAGTTACGTGGTCGAGTCGGCCGGGGCAGCGCTGTCAGTCACTGCGTGCTGCTTTACCATCCGCCGCTGTCGCAAATCGGGCGACAGCGACTGGGAATCATGCGTGAGACCAACGACGGTTTCGTCATCGCCGAAAAGGATCTGGAGCTGCGCGGCCCAGGCGAAATGCTCGGAACCCGACAAACGGGCCTGCTGCAATTCAAGGTCGCCGACCTGATGCGTGATGCCGATCTATTGCCTGCCGTTCGCGACGCAGCCCAAGCCCTGCTTGAGCGTTGGCCGCAACATGTCAGTCCATTGCTCGAACGCTGGCTGCGTCATGGCCAGCAGTATGGCCAGGTGTGATACAGGCTACGCTTTGGAAACCGCATGCGACCCAACTTGAATAAGGTGGTTATACTTCGGCCACTGTAGGAATTTGGACAAAGACCATGACAGAAGTTGCTCACGTCGATGATTCGCATCACGCCCCGTCGGTTATCCGGCAGTTGCTTGAAAAATTGGCGATCAGCTACAACGAAGTCGTCGATGACAAAAACCTGCAACCGGCGCGGAAGGTTCAAGCCGTCCTGGTCGAAGACGCCGTAGGCGCTCTTCTCATCCTGTTTCCGCAAAGTCAGCTGTTGGACCTCAGCCGGATTACCGAGCTGACGGGTCGGCAATTGACCGCTGTGCCGCACGAGCGGCTGCTGCGCATGCTGGCCAAACACAGCCTGCATGTACTGCCGGGCCTGCCCGCGCTGACTAGCTCACCCTGCCTTTACGATGAGCGCCTGCTGCAGGAACCCTCGCTGTTGGTAGGTTCGGGCGAACCCGGCGTGTTACTGGAAATCAGCAGCGAAGACTTCAAAGGCATGCTCAGCAAAGCCAGCGCCGCCGTTTTCGGGCAGCCTGTCAGCGCGATTCATCCCAACCTCGATCGTCCTGATGATGATCCCGCAGAAATCACCAAAGCCATGAGCAACTTCACGGCGCGCCGTATCCAGCAACGTCTGGAAGCGACACTGGAAATTCCGCCGCTGGCCGGGACTGCACAAAAGATCATCAAGCTTCGGGTCGATCCCGATGCGACCATCGACGACATCACCGGCGTGGTCGAAACCGACCCTGCGCTGGCGGCACAGGTGGTCAGTTGGGCTGCATCGCCTTACTACGCGTCGACCGGCAAGATTCGCTCGGTGGAAGACGCCATCGTCCGCGTGCTGGGTTTCGATCTGGTGATCAACCTGGCACTGGGCCTGGCGCTGGGCAAGACCCTGAGCCTGCCCAAGGATCAGCCGCAACAGACCACGCCTTACTGGCAACAGTCGATCTACACCGCAGCCGTAATCGAGGGCCTGACCCGCGCCATCCCGCGCGCGAAGCGACCTGAAGGCGGCCTGACGTATCTGGCCGGTCTGCTGCACAACTTTGGCTACCTGCTGCTCGCGCACGTGTTCCCGCCGCACTTCTCGCTGATCTGCCGTCAGCTGGAAGTGAACCCGCATTTGCACCACAGCTATATCGAGCATCACTTGCTCGGTATCAGTCGTGAGCAGATCGGTGCCTGGCTGATGCGTTACTGGGACATGCCTGACGAGCTCGCCACTGCGCTACGCTTTCAGCATGATCCGCATTACGCAGGCGAACATCACGCCTACGCCAATCTGGTGTTTCTGGCCGTGCGTCTGTTGCGTGCCAACGGCGTCGGGGCAGGGCCACAGCAGGAGATTCCGGACGAGCTGTTCGAGCGTCTTGGTCTGACCCGCGAAAAGGCCAACGAATCCGTCAAGAAAGTACTCGAAGCCGAAGTGCTGCTGCGCGAACTGGCGTCTCAGTTCAGCCAGTAAGCGCTCACTCTGCCCATCGCGTGGGCATGCACCCTGTGCGCTCTGCGTCACTTCGAAAGCGGACGCGGAGCGTCCTGAGAGGCGTTACCACGCTGTAGCGTGGAAACGATCAATATCCGAAGACGAACTTAGTCCGGCTCTCCCTCGCGCCCCGGCAAGTGCTCGTCCAGGTGCAGCCATGGCAATCGGTTTTCGATGAAGATGTGCCGCGAGGGCGCTGCCAGCTCCGGGTGGTCAAGCGTGGCGATGACCACGTCGATCTCCTGCGGGCTGTTGCGGGTGAACAGCGCCGTATGGGCTCCGCAGTTGCCGCAGAAGTAGCGGATGCAGGTCGGACCCGAGTCATAGGTGGCCGGGCTGCCCGCCAGCCATTGGAAAGACGCCAGTGGCACGGAGGTCCAGGTCATGACCGTCCCGCCGGACGTTCGTCTGCAGATGGAACAGTGGCAATGGGCGATGTCCTCCAGAGGCGCATCGAACTGATAACGCAGGTTGCCGCAATGGCAGCCGCCGGTGTGAATCTGGCTCATGACCGCGTCTCCCTGTTGTGCGTCGATAAGCGTGTCGCCTTAAAGTGACCACAAACACTGAATAAAGTGACCACAAACACCGATTGAAAGGTCGGTGAAAGCTTGCGCAATTAGCATCGCCTCACTTCCGGCAAAAAGACCGGCCAGCCCGGGTGTCGCTCAACGCGCTCTCAGGCCCAATTAACAACAATAATGGTGATTGCAATGCTTGCTGAATTTCCGATCCGTACCCTCCTTGCGCCTCCTCTCCACGTACCGCTCCTACTGAGCTGACTCGTTCGTTTCCATCGTTCTGTAGCCGTATTACGTCTGGAGTATTCCCATGCTGACTTTCCTTGGCTTCGCCATGGTCATTGCGTTCATGTACCTGATCATGAGCAAGCGACTGAGCGCGCTGATCGCCCTGATCCTGGTGCCTATCATTTTCGCCCTGTTCGGCGGCTTCGCGTCGCAGATCGGTCCGATGATGCTGGCCGGTATTACCAAGCTGGCGCCGACCGGCGTGATGCTGATGTTCGCCATTCTGTACTTCGCGCTGATGATCGACTCCGGCCTGTTCGACCCGGCCGTGCGCAAGATCCTGAAAATGGTGAAAGGCGACCCGATGCGCATCTCGGTCGGCACTGCGGTGCTGGCCCTGGTGGTCTCGCTGGACGGTGACGGCGCAACCACCTACATGATCTGCGTCGCCGCCATGCTGCCGCTGTACAGCCGCGTCGGCATGAGCCCGCGCATCATGGCAGGTCTGATCATTCTGGCCGGTGGCGTGATGAACATGACCCCGTGGGGCGGCCCGACCGCTCGTGCGGCCAGCGCCCTGCATGTCGATGCCTCGGACATTTTCGTCCCGATGATCCCTGCGATGCTGGCTGGCGTGGTTGCGATCCTGGCGATTGCCTACTTCTACGGCAAACGTGAGCGCGCCCGTCTGGGTGAACTGCACCTCAAAGGCGACGAAGTCGATCACAGCGAAATCAGTGTTTCGCAGTTCCCGGATGCCCGTCGCCCGAAACTGATCTGGTTCAACGGTGGCCTGACGCTGGTATTGATGGTCGCCCTGATCATGGGTCTGCTGCCGCTGCCGGTGCTGTTCATGATTGCGTTCAGTATCGCGATGATCATCAACTACCCGAACCTGCAGGATCAGAAGGACCGCGTTTCGGCTCACGCCGGTAGCGTTCTGGCGGTGGTCGGTCTGATCTTCGCTGCCGGTATCTTCACCGGCATCCTGTCGGGCACCGGCATGGTCGATGCCATGTCCAAGAGCCTGCTGGCCGTGATCCCTGACGCACTGGGCCCTTACCTGGCGGTCATCACCGCGCTGGTCAGCATGCCGTTCACCTTCTTCATGTCCAACGATGCGTTCTACTACGGCGTACTGCCAGTGCTGTCCGAGGCCGCCGCCCACTACGGCATCAGCCCGGTGGAAATGGCTCGCGCCTCCATCGTCGGCCAGCCGGTTCACCTGCTCAGCCCGCTGGTGCCTTCGACTTACCTGCTGGTCGCACTGGCCGGGATCGAGTTCGGTGATCACCAGCGCTTTACCCTGAAGTGGGCGATTCTGGTGTGCATGTGCATTCTGGTTGCAGCGCTGGTCATGGGGATTTTCCCGCTCTACAGCAGTCTATAACTTCAGGCTGTGACAGGCCCGCCATTGACCCGAGGGTTGATGGCGGGCTTTTTCATGTTTGAGGACACCCCATGGAATGGCTGACCAATCCCGAGATCTGGGCTGCATTTTTTACCCTGACCGCCCTGGAAATCGTTCTGGGCATCGACAATATCATCATGATTTCCATCCTCGTCGGGCACATGCCCAAGGCGATGCAGCCACGCACCCGGATCGTCGGGCTGGCGCTGGCGATGGTGACGCGGATTCTGCTGTTGCTCTCCATCACCTGGGTCATGCGCCTGACCGATGATCTGTTTTCGGTGCTGGGCAAAGGCTTTTCCGGGCGTGATCTGATCCTGTTCTGCGGCGGGCTGTTTCTGCTCTGGAAAAGCTCGCAGGAGATCTATCACGGGCTGGAAGGCGAAGAAGAGGGCGCAACGCCCAGAGGCGGCAACGGGCAGTTCTTCTACACCATCATTCAGATCGCCATTCTCGACATCGTGTTCTCACTGGATTCGGTCATCACCGCCGTGGGCATGGTCTCCGATATTCCGGTCATGATCGCGGCCATCGTGACGGCGGTCCTGGTGATGATGCTGTGCTCGGGCGCCATCAGCGACTTCATCAATCGGCATCCGTCATTGAAGATGCTCGCCCTGTCGTTTCTGATTCTGGTCGGAACCGTCCTGATCGCGGACGCGTTCGACGTGCACGTGCCCAAAGGCTATGTGTACTTCGCAATGGCGTTTTCGCTGGGGGTGGAAACCATCAATATCCGGATGCGCATGGCCAGGGCTGTCCGTAAGGAACCCATGAGTGACTCAAGCGATAGGCGCTGACTGGAAGTACAAGCCGCCTCTTATCAAACAACCTGTAACCCACTGAAGGAACGCGATTTTGTGGGAGCGGACTTGTCCGCGAATACTGTATTTCAGGCGATGAATATTCGTCGGATGTACTGGCCTTTTCGCGGACAAGTCCGCTCCCACTGAGTTTGATGCGCGACAGCGCTACGTCGAAGACGTAGTGGCGCCTCCCACAGTCCAGAGACTCTGCGTCACTCAGTGGGAGGGGGATTTATGACACTTTTATTTCAATGAAACCAAGGCTGTGCGATGCTGGCGTCAAGGCCAAAGGCCGACTAAAGCTTAGTAGAGCGCTACAAAACACTTCCCCGCTCGCTACACGCTGCACCTTTCAATCCAATGCCTGTATGGGCAAACCTCAGGGGCTCTCAGTATGCTGACCCTGCTCGATTTGCTATCCGCCGTGGCCCTGCTGATCTGGGGCACGCACATTGTGCGCACTGGCATCCTTCGTGTTTACGGCGCGCAATTGCGGCGCGTGCTCAGCCAGAACATGTCCAAACGTCCGCTGGCCTTCATCGCCGGTATTCTCGTGACCGCCATGGTGCAGAGCAGCAACGCCACGGCAATGCTGGTGACCTCGTTCGTGGGCCAAGGTCTGATGACGCTGACGCCAGCACTCGTGATCATGCTCGGCGCCGACGTCGGCACCGCACTGATGTCGCGAGTGCTGACCTTCGATCTATCCTGGCTGTCGCCGCTGCTGATTTTCCTCGGCGTGGTGTTCTTCCTGTCGCGCAAGCAGACCCGAGCCGGGCAGTTGGGCCGCGTCGGTATCGGCCTGGGGCTGATCGTGCTGGCGCTGCAACTGATCGTCGAAGCGGCCGCTCCGATTACTCAGGCGGCAGGGGTGAAGGTGCTGTTCGCGTCGCTGACGGGCGATCTGCTGCTGGATGCGCTGGTCGGTGCAATGTTCGCCCTGATCTCCTATTCAAGCCTTGCGGCCGTGCTGCTGACCGCCACACTGGCGGGCGCGGAAATCATCGGGCTGCCCGTGGCCATTGGTCTTGTGATCGGCGCCAACATCGGCAGCGGCCTGTTGGCATTCCTGAGCACCAGCATGCAGAACGTGGCGGGCCGGCAGGTCGCGCTGGGCAGTCTGTTATACAAGCTGCTGGGCCTGCTGCTGATCATTCCGGTGCTCAATCCGCTCGTAGCCTGGATCGACACCCTGGGCTTCAGCCCTCAAGAGCTGGTGATCGGCTTCCACCTGATCTACAACACCGCGCGCTGCCTGATCATGCTGCCCACTGTCGGCCCGATGGCACGCCTGTGCACCGCGTTGCTGCCACAGCAGAACGAAGTCGGCGGCCTGGCCAAACCGCGCCATCTGGACCTTACCGCACTGGCAACGCCAAGCCTGGCGCTGGCCAATGCCGTACGCGAAACGCTGCGCATGGGCGATCTGATCGAAAGCATGCTCGGCTCGATGCTGGCCGTGCTGCGCGGCACACAGACCGCCGTCACGCAGGAGGTACGTCGTCTCAACGATGACGTGGAAGCGCTCTATAACGCGATCAAGCTTTACCTGGCGCAGATGCCGCGTGAAGAGCTGGGCGAGCACGATAATCGTCGCTGGGCGGAGATCATCGAGCTGACCATCAACCTGGAACTGGCCGCCGGTCTTATCGAGCGCATGCTGCGCAAGATCCAGCAGCAGAAGACCTCGCAGCGTCGCTCGTTCTCGGAAGTCGGGCTGGAAGAACTGGCCGATCTGCACATCCAGTTACAGTCCAACCTGCGTCTGGGGCTGTCGGTCTTTCTCAGCGGCGACGAAGAAAGCGCCCGCCAACTGCTGCGTGAAAAACGTCGTTTTCGGGCGCAGGAACGGCGTCTGGCGCATGCTCATGTCAGTCGGCTGCAGCGGAAAGTCGTGCAGAGCATCGAGACCAGTTCGCTGCACCTGGAGCTGATCGCCGACATGAAGCGCCTCAACTCACTGTTCTGCAGCAGCGCCTACGCAGTACTGGAAACCTCCGATACCGGCGCGCTTGCCAGCGAAACCGCAGTGGAGCAATCGTTATGAACGTAAGGGGAGTGTCGAAGTCTGTTAAACATACCGGCCCGCAAGGAAAGCTGCGTTATGCGTTGCCTGCTGTTCGCTTGTCTGTTTCTCGTCACACTCCCTTCGTTCGCCCTTGACCGCTTCAAGGTCGAGGGCTATCTGCTGCCCAATGGTCTGCAAGTTCTTCTGAAACCCGGTTACGAAAAAGGCCACGTTGCCATCCGCCTGGTGGTAGGCATCGGCTTCGATGATTTTCAGTGTCAGGACAAGGAACTGCCGCACCTGCTGGAACACCTGCTGTTCAGCGGCATCGACGACACTGGAGAGGGCGGTCTGGAAGAGCGCATGCAGGCGCTGGGTGGCGAGTGGAATGCCTTCACCAGCAACACCGACACCACCTTCGTGCTCGAAGCGCCCGCCCGTAATCAGCGCAAGGTGCTGGACCTGTTGCTGGACGTCATGACAAAGACCGAGCTCACTCAGGACCGGCTCGACAATGTGAAGCGCATTGTCGAGCGTGAGGACGGGGGGCACTTTTCCCATTTGCAGCGCCTGCTTGATAATCGCGGCTCAAGCCACGGCGCCAGTAGCCAACTGGCGATAGAA
This sequence comes from Pseudomonas viridiflava, assembly GCF_900184295.1. Lineage (NCBI taxonomy): Bacteria > Pseudomonadati > Pseudomonadota > Gammaproteobacteria > Pseudomonadales > Pseudomonadaceae > Pseudomonas > Pseudomonas viridiflava. Next base: position 95,433 of record NZ_LT855380.1, on the reverse strand, counting down.
ATGGGGCTCAAATGCGCTGAACGTCCTGAAGTGGACAACATCACGCTGGAACACATCGAAGAGGTTTTTTCCAGCTGGTATGCTCCTAACAACATGACCCTGATCGTGGTCGGCGATCTCGACAAGCTGCTGCCAGCCTATCTTGAACGCACCTACGGCAAGCTGGCCCCGACCGATCCCATCGATCATCCACCACTGGCCGAGAGCAACGGCTCTGCCGAGCCACGACGCGAGCTGGAGCGCGGCGGGCTGGGAGATAACGCCAGACTGCATCTGTTCTACACCGAACCCGAACTCGACGATCAGCACGATGAGACCTGGGATCTGGTCAAGGCCTACCTGGACTGGTCGCTCTACACCGAGCTACGCCTCAAGCATGGCCTATCCTACGGTCCTTCGGCCGAACGCGAAGTGTTCGGCGATGTTGGCTTTCTCAGTCTGAATGCCGATGTCGAACGCGAAGACGCCGATGAAGCCGAGCGGGAAATGCGCGCGCTGGTCGAGCGTCTGCAGAAGGACGGCATGCAGCCTGAAACCTTTGCACGTCTGCAGGAAGCTGCCATTGCACGTCAGGCATGGGCCGTTCAAGGCAACAGCGCACTGGCCGATTACTACTGGGGCGCGATCAACGATTACGAGGACGGACGCTTTGTCGATCCAGCCAAACGCGTCAAGGCCGTGAGCCTGGAAACCGCCAACCGGGCGATGCGCCAGTTGTTGGCTCAGCCGGGCTACATGCGTATCGAAAAACCGCTGCTCAGCTATGACGGCCTGTACTGGGTGATTGCTGCATTGCTGGGCCTGATCGTGGTCCTGCTGGCGCTGTGGCGCTGGCGGGCGCGGCGTAAATAAGAGCCGAACCGGTGCACTGCACCTCTTCGCACAGGGACCCGCGCTGCGTTGTTATGCTGCGCGGGTTTTTGATCGTTTTGAACCGAGTGAACTGCCCAGATGCCTGACCTGAACCGCTTTGTGACACCCGTGCTCGACCTGATGCAACGCTATCCGGGGCTTATTGCGGCTTTTGGTTTCGTCTCCGGTATTGCCAGTTTCATTCTGGTGGATCGTCAGGAAGGTCTGGCCACCTGGATCGCGGTGGTCATGCTGATCAGCTGGCTGTGGCTGATGGTCGAGAACACCATGGTCGGGATGCTCAACAAGGCCATCGGGAGAGAGATTCCCCAGGGGCTGCTGCGTTACGGCACGCAGATGATTCACCAGGAAAGCCTGTTCTTCGTCCTGCCTTTCTTTTTCATCACGACCACCTGGAACAGCGGCCAGGCCGTGTTCACGGCGCTGTTGGGCGCTGCGGGGCTGATCTCGATCATCGATCCGCTGTACTACAAATGGCTCGCGCCACGCCGTTGGTTGTTCATGGCCCTGCACACCCTGACCCTGTTCGCGGCGCTGCTCACCGCGCTGCCTATCATTGTGCACCTGACCACCGCCGAGAGTTACAAGCTGGCGCTGGGTGTCGCGATGCTGCTGTCGTTTCCAAGCCTGGCGTCGAGCTTCCCGCTGACCAACTGGCGCAACGCATTGATGGTCATCACGATGATTGTGGTGGCGGGCGGCGCGGGCTGGCTGCTGCGTTCCTGGGTACCGCCTGCGACGCTGTGGCTGACCGAAGTGGCTGTCAGCCCGGACTTCGACGACAAGAACCGTACACCGGGCGACAGCATCCGCCAGATCAGCGCCAGTCAGCTGCGCGCGAGCGGCCTGTATGCGTACACCGCGATCAACGCGCCACGGGGCCTTGAGGAGCGCATCTATCACGTGTGGCGACATGACGGTAAGGAGATGGACCGGATCGCCCTGGACATCCATGGCGGACGCAAGGAAGGCTACCGCGCCTGGACCCACAAACAGAATTTCCCGCAGGACGTGGTCGGGCGCTGGCAGGTGAGGGTGCTGACAGAAGACGGACAGATGATCGGTGTGCTGCGCTTCAACGTCACCGAGGGTAATGAGCCTGCCGTCAAACGCCCGACCGGCAGGATCATCAAACTCAAGCCGGGTGGCGATACGGGTGAAGAAACCACACCGGAATCGACACCTGAAAAATCCGCGCCCGCTCAGCCGAAGCAGGAGGCGCCCGCTACTGAAGCAGCGCCAGAGACGCCAGCTCAATAATCCGTCAGGTGGCGGTGGCGCCGAAGAACCAGTAGCAGACGAAGATGGCCGCCACTACACCGGCGAACTCGGCGAACAGCGCACACCCTACGGCATGACGGGCGCGCTGAATGCCGACTGCACCGAAGTACACCGCCAGCACGTAGAACGTGGTTTCGGTGCTGCCCTGAATCGTTGCGGCAACCAGCGCAGCGAAACTGTCCACACCCTGGGTCTGCATGGTCTCGATCAGCAAGGCCCGTGCAGCACTGCCGGAGAACGGCTTGACCATCGCCGTCGGCAGCGCATCGACGAAGCGGGTGTCCCAGCCCAGCCACTCGACCATGTGCCTGATGCCTTCCAGGCCAAAGTCCAGCGCACCTGAGGCACGCAACACCCCGACAGCGCACAGCATGGCCACCAGATAGGGCAGCAGGCTCTTGGCGACGTCGAAGCCTTCCTTCGCGCCTTCGACAAACGCTTCGTAAACCTGCACCTTGCGCAGTGAGCCTACGATCAGGAACATCATGATCAGGCCAAACAACGTGAGGTTACCGAGAATGGACGACAGACCCGCCAGTGCAGCCGCCGACAGGGTCGCCAGAAAGGCCATGAAACCGCCGAGCAGCAGCGCGCCGGGAATCAGATAGGCCAGCACCACCGGGTCCCACAGCCGCAGACGCTGCATGAATGCAACCGACAGCAGCCCCACAATCGTCGAGGCGCTGGTGGCCAGCAGGATTGGCAGGAAGACCAACGTAGGGTCCGCAGCCCCTTGCTGGGCGCGGTACATGAAGATCGTCACCGGCAGCAGGGTCAGGGACGACGCGTTCAATACCAGAAACAGAATCTGCGCGTTGCTGGCGGTGTCCTTGCTGGGGTTGAGCTCCTGCAGGGAACGCATGGCCTTGAGCCCGATGGGCGTGGCGGCGTTATCCAGCCCGAGTGCATTGGCAGCGAAGTTGAGGGTAATCAGACCCAGCGCAGGATGGCCGGGCGGCACTTCGGGCATCAGCCGCAAAAACAGCGGTCCAAGCACCTTGGCCAGCCAGTCGACGATCCCGGCCTTCTCGGCAATGCGCAGAAAACCGAGCCAGAGGGTGAGGGTGCCGAACAACAGCACCATGACCTCGACCGACAGCTTGGCCATGGCGAAGATGCTTTCGACCATCGCCGCAAAGATGCCCGCATTGCCGCCAACCAGCCACTGCGCCATCGCGGAAATCGCCGCCACGACAAAAAAACCAAGCCACAGGCCATTGAGCATCGGATAAGTCCTTCACAAGATGCGGGGGATGATAACGGCGGGGTGGGCTGGAGGGAAATCGGCGGGCCATGTTCGGCCTTGCACGCGGGTTGTCGTCAACCATTTGAGGCAGAAGTTGACGCCTGCGTTGTTTTTTCGTACGGTGATCGGGTCGAAGCGACTGACCGGATGAGATCGAGCGCTTCCTGGCCTGACGAGTGATCGAAGGGTGTCCGCGCAAGGCGGGCCGAGGCGAAAGCCATAGCAGTGTCCGGATCTGTTTCACCGAATACGAAAAAGGCACCTTTCAAAAGGTGCCTTTTTTCGTTTCTGCATCTCAACGCCTGGTAGCGGTTGGTAGACCCTTGTAGGTCTTGCCGCACAACAGTACGAACGCCATGCTGCCTTTCAGGCGGGGGCCGCTGTCGTCATCTGTGTGGTACGCATTCTCTACGACCAACTGTAAATCCTGCCACTGGCGCCGATACTTTGCTGCTAAAGCGTCGCCCTTGCTTGAGCTTCAGTGCCGGCGAATTCTAGCCGTCAAAAGACTTGAAAAGCTAAATTCCCATGCCCTTCAACATCGGTAGAAACACAAAACCCCGGAAATCCGGGGTTTTGTGTTTTTTCAATCAAGCAATCACTCAACCGCAGGATTACCCAGCGGAACCGGTTCCTTGCTGCGCCAGTGCGGCAGGGAGTCCCAGTAGGCCTGGCCCTTGGCGTCGTCGTACATGCCTTCCCAGCGAGAGATGACCAGTACGGCCAGGGCGTTGCCGATCACGTTCAGGGCGGTGCGCGCCATGTCCATGATGCGGTCGACACCGGCGATGAACGCCAGGCCTTCCAGTGGAATGCCCGCGCTGCCCAGTGTGGCCAAGAGCACTACGAAGGACACGCCCGGAACGCCGGCAATACCCTTGGAAGTCACCATCAGGGTCACGACCAGCATCAATTGCGCGCCAATCGAAAGGTCGATGCCATACAGCTGTGCGATAAAGATTGCCGCAATGCTCTGGTACAGCGTCGAGCCGTCGAGGTTGAAGGAATAACCGGTCGGCACCACGAAGCTGCAGATCGCTTTCGGTGCGCCGTAGGCTTCCATCTTCTGGATGACGCGTGGCAATACAGTCTCGGAGCTCGCGGTGGAGTAGGCCAGGATCAGCTCGTCCTTGAAGATGCGCATCAGTTTGATGACCGAGAAGCCGAAGGCGCGGGCGATCAGGCCCAATACCACAAAGGCGAAGAAGGCGATGGCCACGTAAACCAGGATCACCAGCTTGGCCAGCGGCAACAGCGAAGCAAAACCGAAGTTGGCGACGGTCACGGCGATCAGTGCGAAAACGCCGATCGGTGCGTAGTTCATGATCATGTGGGTGACCTTGAACATGGTCTCCGACACGCCCTGGAACATTTTGACCAACGGATCACGCACATCAGCCTGCAGGCTGGAAAGACCCAGACCGAACAGCACCGAGAAGAAGATGATCGGCAGCATCTCGCCACGCGCCATGGCGGCAAAGATGTTGGATGGAATCAGGTTGAGGATCGTCGCGATGAACGCGTGATCGTGCTGAACCTCGGCGGTGGTCTGCTGATATTTGGAAATATCGACCGTACCCAGCGTGCTCATGTCGATGCCGGTGCCAGGGTGGAACACGTTGGCCAGGACCAGACCAACCAGAATCGCGATGGTCGTGACCACTTCGAAATAAAGGATGGTTTTGAGGCCGATACGCCCCAGCTTCTTGGCGTCGCCTACGCCTGCAATGCCGACCACGAGCGAGGCGACAACGATAGGGATGACGATCATCTTGATCAGGCGAATGAAGATGTCACCCGCTGGCTGAAGGATATTAGTGATCCACCAGGCCTTCTCGGCGCTGAAGTGATTGAGCAATGCGCCAACAGCGATACCCAGCGCCAGACCGATCAGGATCTGCCAGGCCAGACTCAGCTTTGCCTTCTTCATATTATTACCCTTGTTGAAAGTGGCTTGGGCAACTCCAAAACCGACACGCTGAAAAGGGCTTTTTCCACAGCCTTTTCAAGGGGCGGATACCTTTGGGCTGTCCACAGAAGGTCACCGCAGTCGAGCATCCCGGCTCTGTAGCAGGCGAAAAAAGTCGCAACTATTCCCACGACATGGATCCACGTCTAATGCCGTAAACGACTACCTCATGCGAAATCGGCATACAAAAACGACAAAAAGGATTGATTCACGACACGACGGATGCCGCTATTCGGCGCAAAGGTGGCTAAAACGTCGCCTACGTTGTAAAGAGGGCCGAACAATCGGGAGGGGAGTTTTGCGGGGTCGGACCGATGTTGTTACAGGATTTAATAGATATACGGTTGACCGGGATTGAACTAAACAGCAAATACGTAAAGCGCCGCACGAGTGAGGCAGTTCCCGACCGACGACGTCGATGCATGGAACCTTCCACTGTGCGGCTGCTTGCCTGACCCGGCCCTCAACGGAGGTACTCCCTGTACCCCTAGGTCGCGCCGATCATTTCAATCAACACAACCCGGCCCCTTGGTCATGCGCGTACCTTCCTCAGGTCGCGCAATAAGGAAGAGCCATCAAGCTCTTCCCCTCTGGATCAATACCAGTTCGGATCCTTGCGCAATTGCTCGTTGAGCAGTTGCTGCATGCCCTCGTCGGGCTTGCCCAGGTACCGGTAGGTGGCATGACGCGTTGGCGATTTGTCCGCAGGCAGACCGGCGGGCACTTCAACCAGCATTGCGTAGGCATCTTCCTTGTCGAGACTGAAAGCCACGATCAGGCGCTTGCTTTTGCACGTATCGGCGGTCTCGCAAAGCGGACCCACCAGATACGGATCACCATCCTCGGTCACTGCCGTCATCTGCTCGGAAGTGCCAGAAAGATTGATCACCCAGTCGGGCAGTCGCTCTTCCTTCTTCACAACCTTCGCCCAGGTCTGGCGGTATTCGGGCGCTGAAGACAGCAACTCGTTTACACGCGCCTGACCATCATTGGCGGCAATCACCACAGCACTGCCGCCCATCAACAGGGCGGCAGCCAGCGCACGGAGCGACGTATGCATCGTTAGCCTCGACCGCGACGACCGAAGAAGAACGAAACAACGAACATCACCAGGAAGACAACGAACAGGATCTTGGCGATGCCTGTAGCTGTACCGGCGATACCACCGAAGCCAAGTACTGCAGCGACAATGGCGATGATCAGAAACGTGATAGCCCAACTCAACATGGTGATACTCCTTTTTTTACAGCTGTTTGAATGTATTGGATGCAGTCATTTCAAGTCGGATCAGAAGACCCATTTTTGCTGCGGCGCTACGTCATTCGAAGAGATGACACCCTCTACAGGGCGCAGGCTCAATGCAGTGTTCTGGGCCGCTGGAGCGCTGACGCTCCGATACGAGACGCTGCTGTGAATGATTTGCTGTCTGGTTTCAGTCGCTTCGTTGGCCTGAGACCAACGCTGGAACTGCTGAATGGCGATCAGGGTGACGAGCAGGGCGAGAAGCAGAAACAGACCTTGCTGTACGTGCAGAGGGGAGATACGCAACTGTGCGATACGCTGGCTGTTCATCCGCAAACTCCCTCCGCCCCCTGGGGCATCCGATCAATCGTATGGGCCGTATGGACCGGCCTTCGTTGAAAGGGATATTGCAGACTGCGTGCCAGTTTTCAGATGCCAAATAAACTCAATAAAATCAACAGGTTGAAAGATTTTTAAAAGAGGGCCTGCGAGCAAGCTGCACGATTGCACCTTTGCAATCGTGCGTTCTGCACGAAGCGCAGCGACTGCTGCGCCGCCGATTATCAACCTGCGCTGCGAGCCATGACTTTCAAGGCGTCGGCGTTTACGCCTTTCACGCCCCGAATGTTGCGTGCAATCTCGACCGCAAGCTCCTTTTCAGCGAAGTTGGCCACCACACCGTTGAGCGTCACCAGACCCTCCTTGGTATCGACCTTGATATTGAGGCCGTCGAGGTTGCGGCTGTAGATCAGGCTGGATTTCACTTTGCTGGTGACCCAGGCGTCGCTGAGTTGCTCGACAGGGTTGAGGTTCTGCGGCTGGGTCTTGGCAGCGATGGAGTCCGCCGCACTCAGGCTGATGAGGTTATTGACGCTGACAACCCCATCCGTGTTGCTGGCGAGGCTGCCTGCAAGCTCCTTGGCTTCCGGGCTTTGGGCGCGACCCTTGAGCGTGACCACGCCATCCTTGCTGTCCACATCAATGTTCAGTGCCTCGGTCACGCTGCTCCACAGCAGCTTGGACTTCACAGTCGCCACCAGTGTGGCGTCTTCAAAGCGCTGAGCCATATTGGCTTTGGTGCCGGGCTCACTGGCGAGGGCCGCGTCGGTCTCAAGCTGGTTATCGACCTTGTCGATACCTTTGATGTCCAGCGCAATACGCTCGGCCAGTTCGCGGTCGACTTCGTTTTCTACCTTGCCCTTGAGCGTCGCGGTGCCTTGCTCAACATCCACATCGATCTTGAAAGGGCTCAGATGTTTGTTCAACGCGAAAGCGGTCCAGATCGAACCTTCCTGACGCGCTTCAGCCAACTGGGTGGGCAGATCGCCTTGAGCCTGCGCGAGCAATGGGCTGCTGCCCAACACCGCAGCGGTCGCGGTGATCAACGCGATCTTTTTCAGTGAGTGCATGGCGTTCTCCTTCTGAGGTTGGCGTTTCGTCTTTGAACAGACGGTTTTAGCGACATAAACACGGATTAATCGGTCTGTTCGTCATTAGATGAACAGATCGCTAGCATGCATGCCGCAGAATCAATCAGAATTGACCATGCAACTTGCCCGATGATTCCGAGACTAACCAAGACAATTCACTAAGGAGCGTAGGAAAAATGGAAGCAGCCACTGAGAATCAGGGCCGTATTCTGCTTGTGGACGATGAGTCCGCCATCCTCCGCACTTTCCGGTACTGTCTGGAAGACGAAGGCTACAGTGTCGCCACTGCCAACAGCGCAGCGCAGGCGGACACATTGATGCAACGCCAGGTATTCGACCTGTGCTTTCTCGATTTACGCCTGGGCGAAGACAATGGCCTGGATGTGCTGGCACAGATGCGGGTGCAGGCACCATGGATGCGCGTGGTCATCGTGACCGCTCATTCGGCGGTGGACACAGCGGTTGATGCCATTCAGGCCGGCGCGGCCGATTACCTGGTCAAACCCTGCAGCCCTGATCAACTGCGACTGGCCACCGCCAAGCAGCTTGAAGTCAGGCAACTGTCGGCTCGCCTGGAAGCACTGGAAGGCGAGATTCGCAAACCCAAGGATGGTCTGGATTCCCACAGCCCGTCGATGATGGCGATTCTGGAAACAGCCCGTCAGGTGGCCGTGACCGACGCCAACATTCTGATCCTCGGCGAGTCGGGCACCGGTAAGGGTGAGCTGGCGCGCGCGATTCACGGCTGGAGCAAACGCGCCAAGAAGTCCTGCGTGACCATCAACTGCCCGTCGCTCACTGCCGAGCTGATGGAAAGCGAATTGTTCGGTCACAGCCGCGGGGCCTTTACCGGCGCCAGCGAAAGCACGCTCGGTCGCGTTAACCAAGCGGATGGCGGCACCCTGTTTCTCGACGAGATCGGCGATTTTCCGCTTACTTTACAACCCAAGTTGCTGCGTTTCATTCAGGACAAGGAATACGAGCGTGTCGGCGACCCAGTCACTCGCCGTGCCGACGTACGCATCCTCGCCGCCACCAACCTGAACCTGGAAGACATGGTGCGCAGCGGCCGTTTCCGCGAAGACCTGCTCTATCGCCTGAACGTGATCACCCTGCACCTGCCTGCCTTGCGCGAACGCAGCGAAGATATCCTGACCCTGGCGGACCGTTTTCTGGCCCGCTTCGTCAAGGAATACGCGCGTCCGGCCCGCGGCTTCAGCGAAGAGGCGCGTGCGGCACTGCTCAACTACCGCTGGCCGGGCAACATCCGCGAGCTGCGCAACGTCATCGAACGGGCCAGCATCATCTGTCCGCAGGAGCGGGTGGAAATCAGCCACCTGGGCATGGCGGAACAACCGGCCAACAACGCGCCTCGCGTCGGTGCTGCGTTGAGCCTGGACGAGCTGGAAAAAGCCCACATCGGGGCCGTTCTGGCGACCAGCGACACACTCGATCAAGCAGCGAAGACATTGGGTATCGATGCCTCGACGCTTTATCGAAAACGCAAACAGTACAACCTGTGATTGAGCGCATATGAAACTGGCCATGAAGTTGCGCACTCGACTGTTCCTGAGTATTTCAGCCCTTATCACCGTGGCATTGCTGGGTCTGTTACTGGGCCTGGTCAGCGTCATGCAGATGGCCAGAACCCAGGAATCGCTGATCCAGCACAACTTCGCCATTCTCGATACCGGATTGAAACTGCGGCAAAACCTCGGCGACCAGTTGGTATTAATGACCGGCTCACGGCATAACGAGGCGGAACTGGAGAAAGTCCAGGAAGCGTTCAAGGATCTGCTGGATCAGAACGCCGCCAGTGACAACCGGCTGACGGTCATGGGCGCGTTCGAAAAGACTCGAGACGACTATCAGCGCTTCATCGACGACTGGAAACGCCTGGGCGACGACCCGCGCGGCATACGCGGCAACCCTGAACTCAGCGAAAGCTTCGACAAACTGCGCAACGGCTTGCTGGACATACATCGGCAGGCACTGGAAAGCATCAGCAACGCCGAGATCAGCTCTCGAGAGCGGGCATTGTGGATCGCAGGCCTTCTGGGACTGGTTGGGCTGGCTGTGCTGTGCATCGGTTTTGTAACGGCACACGGCATCGCCCGCCGTTTCGGCGCGCCCATCGAAGCGCTGGCCAAGGCCGCCGACCGAATCGGCCAGGGCAACTATGAGGTCACGCTGCCCATCTCTTCAGCGGCTGAAATGAATCTGCTGACCCGACGCTTCGGCATCATGGCCGAGGCGCTGCGCCAGCATCAGGCGACGAATGTCGATGAACTGCTGGCAGGCCAGCAACGCTTGCAAGCGGTGCTGGACAGCATCGACGACGGCCTGCTGATGATCGACCGGCAGGGCCGCCTTGAACACTTGAACCCTGTGGCCCAGCGTCAGCTTGGCTGGGACGAAAGCCGACTCGGACAAGGGCTCGGCGAAGCATTGGGCCATCCCGAACTGGACGAGCAGCTGCACCTGATTCTGCGTGGCGGCAACCTGGAGCGCGCCCCTGAAGACCTCGCCATCGAGATCGACAGCGAATCGCGTCTTCTCACCTACAGCATGACGCCAGTAAGCCATACCAAAGGACATATCCTCGGCGCGGTGATGGTCTTGCACGACGTTACCGAGCAACGTGCTTTCGAGCGCGTGCGCAGCGAGTTCGTGCTGCGCGCTTCGCACGAACTGCGTACGCCGGTCACGGGCATGCACATGGCATTTGGTCTGCTGCAGGAGAGGCTGCATTTCGCGCCCGAATCCCGTGAAGCGGACCTGCTCAATACAGTTACCGAAGAAATGCAGCGCCTGATGCAGCTCATCAACGACCTGCTGAATTTTTCGCGTTATCAGAATGGCCTGCAGAAGCTCAAGCTGGCGCCTTGCTCCATCGAAGCGCTGCTGGAGGAGGCCAAGGCGCGCTTCGAAGAACAGGCTCAGGAACAGGGCATCGTTCTGATGCTGGACATTCACGAAACCCTGCCGCGCCTGCATGCCGACCAGGCCCAGCTGGAGCGGGTACTGGACAACCTGCTCGACAACGCCCTGCGTCATACCCCGGAAAACGGCCTGATCCGCCTACAGGCCAAACGTCATGGCGAACGCGCTGTTATCAGCGTGGAAGACAACGGCGAAGGCATTGCCTACGGTCAACAGGCGAGGATCTTCGAGCCCTTCGTGCAGGTCGGACGCAAGAAAGGCGGAGCAGGACTCGGACTGGCGTTGTGCAAGGAGATCGTCCAGCTGCACGGCGGCCGAATGGGCGTCTATTCGCGCCCAGGGCAGGGCACGCAGTTCTACATGGCGCTGCCGCTTTAGCCAATACCGTGAAATGCACGCACACCTGCTTCTGCAGCTCTCGGGGGTTACGACGGCAGCGATGGGCTGCGCAGCGGCCCCAGATTGCATCTGACACACCTCGTGTGCAGGTTTTGCTGCCGATTCCCTGCAGATCGCCTCTTATCAAACAACCTGTAATCTGCTGGATGAACACGTTTTTGTGGGAGCGGACCGGGCGGCGTTCCGTTTGTCCGCGAATACTGTAGTTCAGCCGATGAATATTCATCGGATGCACAGGTCTTTTCGCGGACAAGTCCGCTCCCACTGAGTTTGCTGCGCGACAGCGCTACGTCGAAGACGTGGTGGCGCCTCCCACAGATATAGCGCTTTTTCAGTGATTTATGGATTGTTTGATCGGCGGTGCATTTTGATGACACCTCACGCCACGTCATTCCTGCGCCTTGCCGCGCTGCGGCGGCCGCCTGTCACCCGCTCGGCAAACGCGGCGGCGGTGAGGGGTCGGGCGAACAGCCAGCCCTGACCGTAGATCACCCCCTCGCTGTTGAGCAACGCCGCCTGGGATTCGAACTCGATGCCCTCGGCGATCACCTTGAGTTGCAGGGCATGGGCCATACGGATGATATGCGGTGCCACACCGCTGCTGGCAGCATCGTGGCCCAGCGCATCGATGAAGGCCTTGTCGATTTTCAGGCAATCCACCGGCAGTGTCTGCAAGTAGGCCAGACTGCAGTAACCGGTACCAAAGTCATCGATCAACACCTGATGGCCGCGATCACGCAGCGTCTGCAAATGATTGCGCGCCACCACCGCATCGATCAGCCCCCGCTCAGTGACCTCGAACGCTATCTGCCGTGCAGACACCTTGTGCAACGCCAGTAACCGGGCAGTGATGCGCCCGATGCGCGCCGACATGACGTCGCAGGCCGCCAGATTGACCGAGATGTACAGGTGCGGATTGGCGCGCAGCAAAGGCCCCAGTTGCTCCAGTGTTTGTTGCAGCACGAAGTCGGTGATCTGGCGTATCTGGCCCGTGTTTTCAGCCAGCGGAATGAACAGATCAGGGCTGGTTACCGTGCCGTCCGGCCGATGCCAGCGCACAAGCGCCTCGCCCCCCACGCACAGCCTGGTATCGAGGTTGAAGATAGGTTGATACAGAACTTTCAATTCGCCACGACGCAGCGCACGGTTCAGCTCGGCCCCCAGCGATTTGCGCTGACGCAGCACTTGAAACACCAGCGCCCCGACGCACAGCGATATCAGCAGGCTGGCGGGCACCAGCAGCCACCAGGCGCCGGTCATGTCGTCGCGCAGACCGGTACGCGGCGTGATCAGCACCAGTTGATACTCCGGACTCTGGGTGGCCATGCGGTAGACCAATTGCGTGGCCGTGGTGATCAGCGGCTCGCTGCCGTGCGCCTTCCAACCCGGAACAGGCCACACCTGTGCGGGGCCAAGCACTGGTATCGCGCGGGCTGCGTCATCAAGAACCACCAGCAGACTGCCCCCGACAGGAAGATCGACGACATCCGTCAGATGACCACGCGACGTGGACACCCGAAAGTCGCCACGCCCCATCACCAGCGCCGCCAGGTTATCGTCCGGCTGGGCCGAGGTGTTCAGCCAGTAGTCGTACGTAGGCCCCCGAATGTCGGGCGTTCGGGTTTCCGCCAGCAGCGTTTTTCGCGGCCAGCTTGAGCAGGCGCGGGCATCGCCGACATAAGCGGCTTCGTAGATAAAGCGGTGGCTGGAAATGACCTCTCGCAGACGCCCCAGCATCTCCGGACTGCAACGTCGCAACGGTTGATGCTCGAGCTGGTCCAGCCCCGACTGCAACTGGCCAAACAGCTGCTCGAGCCTGACCAGAAAGCGCTCGCCCTGAGCGTTCATCTGCTGACTCTCGGTCTGCCGCGCCTGCTGCAAGGCCAGCATCAGACTGCCCGTCAGCAACACGGCCGCGCTGAGCAAGGCTGCGAGCAATGCCAGCAGCCAAGGGCGGGAAAGGGTCGTTCGAAGACGCGGTGACGCAATCGGCATCGGTGGATACTCAGAGAGAGTACCCATCAGTTATAGCAACAAGCGCGGAGTTGGCCCGTCGAAAGAACGGGCCGGATCTGCGCTCAGTTCGCGCGGTTGAGGACCTGCAGGATGGCAGCGCTCTGCGCATCTGGCTCGCCGTCGAAACGCTCTGGCCGGAAATGCATCTGGAAAGCGGCCATAACCTCTCGTGTGGCGGTGTCCAGCTCACCCGTCTGAGGTGTTGTGTAACCCAGGCGTGCCAGTTGCTGCTGGAACCAGCCGATCGTTGGCAGGTTGTTCATCATCAGCGCCTGACGCTGCGCCACCAGCCGTTCGTCGGGCCAGACGCCAAGGCCGTCTGCGGCCAGTCGCTTCCAGGGAAACAATGGCCCCGGATCCATCTTGCGCGCCGGTGCGATGTCGCTGTGTCCGATGATGTGTTTCGGCTCGATCCTGTTGCGTTTGACAATGTCCTTGAGCAGCACCTTGATCGACTGGTACTGCGCCTCGGTGTACGGATACCACAGACGGCCTGTCGGCGTTTCGGTGTACCCCGGATTGACGATCTCGATGCCGATGGAGCTCGAGTTCAGCCAGGTGCGGCCATCCCACTCGCTTTCACCCGCGTGCCAGGCGCGAGCGCTTTCATCGACGAGTTTGTAGATGGTTGCAGAGGCGTCATCGCTGATCAGGTAATGGCTGCTGACCTCGCCGTGGGTCAGCAATTGCAGGGACCGCTCGAGTGAGGCGGAGGTGTAATGCATGACAACGTATTGAATACGTCCGTCAAAGTTTGCCGAGGGATGACTGGTGTCCAGTCTTGGGCCGCTGGAGCAGGCGGTCAGGGCAATCAGGAGAAAAGCAGCGAGGTACAACTTCATGGGATCAGACTACGTGCGCGATTAATGCAACATCATAACAAACCGTGCACCAATAGCTCATGGGCTATGACAGCTGTTTGTCCGGAACAGCGCATCAGCCCTGTTCGACCTTGTTCCGGCCGTTTTCCTTGGCCCGGTACAGCGCCTGATCGGCGCGCTTGATAGCCACTTCACTGCGCTCGCCGGAGCGAAACGCTGTCACGCCCATGGAGACCGTGATGGTCACGCGCTCGCCCTTGAAGTGAAACGGGCAGAGTTCGACGGTTTCCCGCAGTTCGTTCAGCAATTGCAGACCTATGGTGACAGGCGTGGCCGGCATCAGCACCACAAATTCTTCGCCACCGAAACGGGCCAGAAAATCACCTGGCCGCAGGCGTTTTTTCAGAACGCTGGCGACGATCTTCAACACCTTGTCGCCCGCCAGATGCCCGTAGCCGTCGTTGATCCGCTTGAAATGGTCCAGATCCAGGATGCCGACCAGCAAACTGTCCTTGTGCTGCTGCCAGAGGATCATTTCCTGCTCGAGTCGCTCTGCCCAGGCCGCGCGGTTCGCAAGCCCCGTGAGCGGGTCGATCAGGGCCTTCTGCCGCTGCTCTTCAAGGTTGGTTCGAAAGCCCAGCGCTTCCTGCTCCATGCTCGCGACCCGGGCGGCGAGACTTTGCAGGCGGGACGCGACTTCCTGCTCACGCGTATCACGCTTGCGCTGGTAGTCGTCCATGGTGCTGAGCAGGCCTTCCAGGCGATTGTCCAGCACCAGCTTGAGGCTGGGCAGGTCGGACGCGTCCTGAACGCTGCTCTGCAATCCGCCCACCTGCTCGCGCAGTTGCTCGTTGAGGTCGCGAACCGAAGACTCGCCCTGAGCATGGTCTTCACTGGCCGCCTGCAGGTGGCTCTGAAAGGACTCGAGTCGCTCGTTCAGTTGCTTGAGGTAAGTACCGAATTCCTGCTGCCCGCCGTTGTTGATCGCCAGCATCAGCACGGCGAGATCATCCAGGATTGGCAACAGTTCGTACCAATTTAACCCGTGCCTGAGCCGCAGTTGCATGGCCTCGACCTGAGGCCGGTAGTGCTCGGACAGCGTCAGGTCGGCAAGCAGCCCCAACAAGGTTTCTTCGATGTGTGCGGCCACCGAGCTGTAACTCGGTTCGGGCGCAGAGGGCAGGGCATAGCCATCGTCTTCGGCCTGCTCATCAACATCGCTGTCAGCGTCCTCTTCAGGCACCTCATGCTCGCTGACTGGCACCGGTAACTGCTGGAAAGGCACGCTCGGCGTCGGCGTCAGCATGCCCTCGATATCACTGTCGAGCATGAGCTCGGCCACAGGCACGACGACCATCGGGGCAGATGGTGTTGCATCAATCGGTGGAAGAACCGGCTCGGCAGCCTGACTGATTGCAGGCTCTTCAACGTCAAGCGCCTGCGCTGGCGGCTCGGAAGGTATGACAGCGACAGGCTCAGGCGTGGCAGCGACTGCCGGCGCATCGTGTGGAGCGACAGCGACTACTTGCGCAGGCTCGACCGAACGCTCAACGGGTGCTCCGGGCTCCGGATCCTCGTGTGCATACTGTTCTGCGTGGGGGGCATCGCGCTCATGATCGGAAGAAGACGGCGTTTCGGCAGGTATGACAGCATCGGGATGGGGTTGAGCCTCGCCATGCTCATCCCGTGAGCCGAACAGACGCTCCAGCAACCCGGGTCGATGGCCTTCTTCAGGTTTTTCCAGCTGGGTCAGTGCCTTGCCTTGCAGGCCGCTCAGTTCACTGAGCAGCAACGGCAGCTCGCGTGCCTGCGAGGCCCGCTCTTCAAGGTCTTTGGCAAACCGCTTGAGCGGCTTGCGCACGTCGCGCGGCAGCGGCAGGGCTTGCAGTTGCGTCACCAGCGCGGTCAGGGCGGAGCTGATCTGACCGACCCGGACTTCGCGCCGGTGCTCGGAATCCAGCACGGCTTTTTCAAGACGCGGAATCAAGGCCGCAAGGCCCGCATCCATATCGTCCTTGCGCACGATTTCGCGCATTTCCTTCATGCATTCGTCGACAGCACGGTCAGAGCCTTCTGCCGCCAGACTGCTTCGCACCAGACCTCGCCGCAACAGGTCGAGCCGCGCATCCCAGCGCTTTTCAAGCTTGTCCTGTTGTTCGATTCCCTTGAGGTACTTCTCTCTCCAACGCTCCGCGTCGTCGCTCATGCAAGGCTTCCACCAGAGGGCACAGGCAGCGAGTCCCCACACAGTGAAGCAGGCAGGCGAATCTCGACAGCAACCGGCAGGTGATCGGAAATGGGTTGAGCCAGCACCTGTACGCGCTCAAGTGTCAGGGTCGGGCTGAGCAAAATATGATCAAGGCAGCGTTGTGGCCGCCAGCTGGGGAACGTCGCTTCGATCTGTGGAGCCAGCAGGCCCAGATCCCGTAGCGGCGAATGCTCCAGCAAGTCATTGGCGTGGGTGTTCATGTCGCCCATCAGCACCTGATGACGATAGCCGCCAATCAGTTCACGGATGTAGGCCAACTGTCGCGTTCGGGTTCGCGTGCCGAGGGCCAGGTGCATCATGACCACCACCAGCGCATCGTCACCCTCGCCGAAGCGCACCAGAATCGCGCCACGTCCGGCAGGGCCGGGCAGCGGGTGGTCTTCGATCTTGGCGGGACGCAGACGGCTCAGCACGCCATTGCTGTGCTGAGCGAAGCGGCCAAGGTTGCGATTGAGTTGCTGATACCAGTAAGGAAAGGCACCCAGCTGGGCAAGGTGCTCGACCTGGTTGACGAAGCCGGAGCGCATGCTGCCGCCGTCGACTTCCTGCAAGGCAACCAGATCGAAATCATGAAGCAGATCGCCGATCTTCTTCAGGTTGCCTGCCCGCCCGACGTGCGGCAGCAGGTGCTGCCAGCTGCGCGTCAGGTAGTGCCGGTACCGCTCGGTGCTGATACCGACCTGGATATTGAAACTGAGCAATCGCAGCCTGCCGTCTTCGGGCAGACCACTTTTGCTCAGATGATGTTCGTTGACCCGCGGATCATGCAGGCCAACGACTCGCTTTGTGCCCTCGCCCCAGCGGCCCATGACCGGCGCTTACTTCGCCGCCTGGTTGGCCGCCCGCTCTTTGGCGATCAACTGGTCGGCCACCTGCAGGGTGGCTTCCGGACCACCGGCAGAACCGAGGTCAAAGCGGTACTTGCCGTTCACGATCATCGTTGGAACGCCGGTTACTTCGTACTTCTTGGCCAGTTCCTTGTATTGCGCGATCTTGCCCTTCACAGCGAAGGAATCGAATGTCTTGAGGAACTCGTCCTTGTTCACGCCCTGTGTAGCAACAAAATCAGCCATGTCGTTCTTGTCGGTCAGGCGCTTGCCACCCTTCTGGATCGCATCAAATACCGCCGCATGAACCTTGTGCTCGACGCCCATGGTATCGAGCGTGATGAACAGTTGGCCGTGGGCATCCCATGGGCCACCGAACATGGCAGGAATACGGACGAAGTTTACGTCGGACGGCAGTTTTTCAACCCATGGATTGATGGTCGGCTCGAACGCGTAGCAATGCGGGCAGCCATACCAGAACAGCTCCACAACTTCGATCTTGCCTGGTACTGCAACAGGCACAGCGCTGCTCAGCTCGACGTATTGCGGCTTGCCTGCCTGAGCAGGCTCGGCAGCTTGAGCGGACATACCGAACAGACTGGCGGCAACCAGTGCGGCGCTGATGATCAGATTACGCATGCTTTACTCCTGGGCAGATTGAATCGCCTTCAAGCGACGGTCTTTTCGACCGAACGCGAAAGCCTGAGTTCGTTAGTGTAACGCTGGCGACCACAAAAAAGGGCAGCCGTAGTGGCCCTTTTTGCAGACGACGTGAATCAAGTCACCCCGACAAGCACGGCCGCTCAGTGCAAGCCCTGAATATAGTGCGCCAGCGCCTCGATGTCCCGGGTGCTCAGTTTGGCAGCAATGGCACGCATGACTTGCGTATCGCCATCATTGGTCCGGTCACCTTCACGAAATGCCGTCAGCTGCTTCTTGATGTAATCGGCATGCTGGCCGCCAAGATGAGGAAAACCTGCCTGGACATTGCCGCTGCCATCCGGCGAGTGACAGCCGGTGCAGGCGGGCAGACCCTGATCCAGCCTTCCGCCCCGAAACAAGGCTTCGCCCTGCGCGACCAGATCCGGGGACGCAGCGCCGACACTGCCTTTCTGACGAGCGTAGTAAGCGGAGATGTCCGCAAGGTCCTGATCGGTGAGAGTGTTCAGCATGCCGGTCATTTCCACGACCACACGCTTGCCGTCCTTGATCTCGCGCAGTTGCTTGAGCAGGTAGCGCTCACCCTGGCCCGCCAGTTTGGGGAAGTTGGGCGCCAGGCTGTTGCCATCCGGACCGTGACAGGCGCCGCATACCGCGATTTCTGCCTGTCCGGCGGACGCGTCGCCCACCGGGTCGGCAGCCTTGGAAGCGGCGCAGATGCCCAGCGCCAGCAGCAGACTCACGAATAGTTTGTTCATCAGGTCATCCGATCAGCCAAGGGGGTGAAAAGTCGGGTAGCCCGTGACTTGCGTATCCAGAAGGATAGTCGGCAAATCCTGGCCACTGCTGTCCTTGCACGTTCCACACAGCGCAGCGGCATCGCCTTTGACCCTGTGACAACTGCCCTGAAGCCCGATGACTCAGCAAAAACCTTTCAGGTTGAAAGCGGACTGCGTTCTAATGCGCATATTGATTTCGCTTAACTGTGCACGCTCCCACCGGGAGACGAAAGCACACACAAAATTTGCGGCATTATATACTCGCGCTACCCAAACGGAAACGACACCCCTTGCCGCTTGCCTTGCAGGCAGGGCCTTCACCGGAAATCACATGCAACTCAAGAACCCCATCCTCGGTCTGTGCCAACAGGCCACCTTCATGCTCAGCGCCGCCAAGGTCGACCAATGCCCCGACGACGAGGGTTTTGAAGTCGCGTTCGCCGGTCGTTCCAACGCGGGCAAGTCCAGCGCACTGAACACCCTGACCCACGCCAGCCTGGCGCGCACCTCCAAGACGCCGGGCCGTACCCAGTTGCTGAACTTCTTCGGCCTGGACGAGGATCGCCGTCTGGTCGACCTGCCGGGTTACGGCTATGCCAAAGTGCCTATTCCGCTCAAGCAGCACTGGCAGCGCCACCTGGAAGCCTATCTGGGCAGCCGCGAAAGCCTGAAGGGTCTGATCCTGATGATGGACATCCGTCATCCAATGACCGACTTCGACCTGCTGATGCTGGACTGGGCAGTGGCAAGCAACATGCCGATGCACATTCTGCTGACCAAGGCCGACAAACTGACCTACGGCGCAGCCAAGAACACGCTGCTCAAGGTCCAGTCGGAAATCCGCAAGGGCTGGGGCGAAGCCGTCACCATTCAGCTGTTCTCGGCGCCCAAGCGCATGGGCCTGGAAGAAGCCTACACCGTGCTGGCCGACTGGATGGAGCTGGAAGACAAGGCACCCGCCGAATAAAAACAGCGGGCAAAAAAAACCCCGGACTTCGAATGGGGAGGGGGAAGTTCCGGGGTTCAAGGTCCAGACCTTAGGGTGGGGTCCGGATATCTGCCAACACTTAACACAACATAGGAGCGCGATTAGCTTTTCAACCAATCGCGACGTCTGACTCCTGCCTGGATGGTTAAGTTCCAGCAATGAAGAAAAGTTCACATTTCCTACAGCATTTGACGAACTTGATGACAAGTTCGCCATTATGCCGTCAGTGCGCCTCGTCCCAGTTGTTGCCCACACCGACTTCCACCAGCAGCGGAACCGCCAGTTCAGCCGCGCCACTCATGTGCGGACGGATCTGCTCGCTGATCTGATCGACCAGATCTTCGCGTACTTCCAGTACCAGTTCGTCGTGCACCTGAAGGATGACCCGCGCGTCCAGACCGGACTCATCCAGCCAGCCGTTCACGGCCACCATCGCCTTCTTGATGATGTCGGCAGCGGTGCCTTGCATGGGCGCGTTGATCGCCATACGTTCCGCGCCCTTGCGCAGCGACGGGTTCTTGGCATTGATGTCCGGCAGGTACAGGCGACGCCCGAAGATTGTCTCGACGAAGCCCTGCTCAGCCGCCTGAGCCCGAGTGCGCTCCATGTAATCGAGCACGCCGGGGTAACGGGCGAAGTAGCGATCCACGTAAGCCTGCGACTGCTTGCGGTCCACGCCGATCTGCTTGGCCAGACCAAAGGCGCTCATGCCGTAGATCAAACCGAAGTTGATCGCCTTGGCGCTACGGCGCATGTCGTTGGTGACGTTTTCCAACTCGACGCCAAAGACTTCCGCTGCCGTCGCGCGGTGCACATCCAGATCGTTGCGGAAGGCGTGCAACAAGCCCTCGTCCTGGGCCAGATGCGCCATGATCCGCAGTTCGATCTGCGAATAGTCGGCCGCCAGCAGTTTGTAGCCTTTCGGCGCCACGAACGCCTGACGGATACGACGGCCTTCAGCGGTGCGAATAGGAATGTTCTGCAGGTTTGGATCACTGGACGACAGACGTCCGGTCACCGCCACGGCCTGATGGTAGGAGGTGTGAATCCGGCCGGTGCGCGGGTTGATCTGCTCGGGCAGGCGGTCGGTGTAGGTGCTCTTTAGCTTGCTCATGGAGCGGTACTGCATCAGCACCTTGGGCAGCGGGAAATCCTGCTCGGCCAGCTCGGCCAGAACGGCTTCAGCGGTGGAAGGCTGCCCGGTCGCAGTCTTGCTGAGGATCGGCATGCCGAGCTTTTCGTAGAGGATCACGCCCAGTTGCTTGGGTGAGCCCAGGTTGAACTCTTCACCGGCGATGGCGAAGGCTTCGCGCTCCAGCGCAGTCATCTTGTCGCCCAGTTCCACGCTTTGGATGCCCAGCAGGTTGGCGTCGACCAACGCGCCTTGACGCTCAATACGCGCCAGCACCGGCACCAATGGCATCTCGATGTCGTTCAGCACCGGTTGCAGGGTCGGAATGGCTGCCAGTCGGGCTTCGAAGACTTCGTGCAGGCGCAGGGTCAGGTCAGCTTCTTCTGCGGCATAGGGGTAAGCCTGCTCCAGGGCAATCTGATCAAAGGTCAGCTGCTTGGCGCCTTTGCCGGCAATGTCCTGGAAATTGATCGGGGTGTGCGTCAGGTACTTGGCCACCAGACTGTCGCGGTCGTGACGAGTGGCCGTGGAGTCCAGCACATAGGACTCCAGGATCGTGTCGAATTTGACGCCCTGCAGATCAATGCCCTGGCTCTGATCGCCACCCAGCGCACAGTTGGCGAGCAGGTTGATGGCGAACTTGGCGTGCTGGCCGACCTTGATCTTGTCCGGGTCTTCAAGCAACGGCTTCAGGGCCTTGAGCACGGTGTCGCGATCCAGTTGCTGCGGCACACCCATGTAGGAGTGGGTCAACGGAATGTAGGCCGCTTCGTGGGTCTGGATGGCAAACGACAGGCCGACCAGCTGTGCGCGCTGCGCGTCGGTGCCGTTGCTCTGGGTAACGATAGCGAACAGCGGCGCAGCCTGAAGCTTCTTCAGCCAGGCGTCGAATTGCGCCTGCTCGAGGATCACCTCATACGCGGCCTCCTTGGTCACCACGGGCGCTTCTTCGACCGCCAGTTCCTGTCCGGCACGCTTGGCGTCGCGTTGCAGGTCTTCGATCCAGCTCTTGAATTCGAGCTCGGCGTACAGCTCCATCAGCGCATCGCGGTCCGGTTCGCCGCAATGCAACTGGTCCAGTTCGATGTCCAGCGGCACATCGATCTTGATGGTCGCCAGTTCATAGGACAGGAACGCCATGTCACGATGCTCTTCGAGCTTGGCAGCCAGCGTCTTGGCGCCACGGATCGGCAGGCCTGCCACTGCTTCAAGATTGCCATACAGTTCTTTCAGGCCGCCGCCGACGCCGACCAGCAGACCAACGGCCGTTTTCTCGCCCACGCCGGGAACGCCGGGAATGTTGTCGACCTTGTCGCCCATCAGCGCGAGGTAATCGATGATGTGCTCAGGACCGACACCGAATTTCTCTTTCACGCCAGCGATGTCCAGCACGCTGCCGGTCATGGTGTTGACCAGCGTAATGTGACCATCGACCAGTTGCGCCATGTCCTTGTCGCCGGTGGAGATGATCACCGGACGATCGGCTGCCGCGCTGCTGCGGGCCAGGGTGCCGATCACGTCGTCCGCCTCTACGCCATCGACGCACAGCA
The DNA here is from genome assembly GCF_900184295.1 of Pseudomonas viridiflava. NCBI lineage: Bacteria > Pseudomonadati > Pseudomonadota > Gammaproteobacteria > Pseudomonadales > Pseudomonadaceae > Pseudomonas > Pseudomonas viridiflava. The sequence goes on along the minus strand of NZ_LT855380.1, from coordinate 73,008 downwards.
GCGGGTAGCCCAGGCCTTTGACACAGGCGTGCAACAGATCGACCTGCACGCGCAGGTCGTCCGGCATGCTGGGACGATTGGCCTTGTATTCGGCGTACAGCGTGTCGCGAAAAGTACCGCCCTTGGCATCGAACACCACTGCAAACGGGCTTTCCGGGTATTGCCGGCGCAGGCTCTTGAGCATGTTCAGCACGCCTTTGACGGCGCCGGTCGGCAACCCTTTGGACGTGGCCAGTGGAGGCAGTGCGTGAAAGGCACGGTAGAGATAAGAAGAACCGTCCACCAGGACGAGGGGTGCTTGGCTCATGAGCAGAATCAACCTTTTCGGCGGGTCCGGCGCTAGAATGCGAGGACCATTGACGACAAAGGGGCAAGGTTATCATGCGCAAGGCAAATCGACTGTTGTTGACCGGCTTGTTGGTAATCTGTCCTTTGGTCGCAATCGGCGCTGAAGATTCGCCCTCGGCGGCTCCGGACGTCACGATCCGCACCGACGGTGACAAGACCATTCAGGAGTACCGCCAGAACGGCTTCCTGTATGCGGTGAAGATCACGCCCAAGCATGGCAAACCCTATTTTCTGGTGCGCGCCGATGGGACAAGCCCCAATTTCATTCGTTCGGACCAACCGGACATGCTGATCCCGCAGTGGGAAATATTCAGCTGGTAACACCCTACATTCACTTATTGCTGGCAGTCCTGATATGTCCGTTTTTACCCCACTGGCTCGGCCCGAGCTGGAAACATTCCTCGCCCCCTATGGGCTCGGCCGTCTGCACGACTTTCAAGGCATTGCCGCCGGTAGCGAAAACACCAACTACTTCATCAGCATGGAGCAGGGCGAGTTCGTTCTGACGCTGGTCGAACGCGGTCCGGTGCAGGAGATGCCGTTCTTCATCGAGCTGCTGGACGTGCTGCACGACGCCGATCTGCCGGTGCCCTACGCCTTGCGCACCACCGACGGCCAGGCGCTGCGCGAGCTGGCGGGCAAACCGGCGCTCTTGCAGCCGCGCCTGCCGGGCAAACACATCAGCCAGCCGAATACGCAGCACTGCGCACAGATCGGTGAGCTGCTGGCCAACCTGCATCTGGCGACACGTGAACACGTGCTGGAACGCAAGACCGATCGCGGTCTGGACTGGATGCTGAGCGAAGGTCGCAATTTCCTGTCGCATCTGGGTGATGCGCAGAACGCATTGCTGGACACGTCGCTACAGGAAATCGAAGACCTCAAGTCGCAGATACTGGCGCTGCCTCGGGCCAACCTGCACGCCGACATGTTCCGCGACAACGTGTTGTTCGAAGGCACGCACCTGACCGGGCTGATCGATTTCTACAACGCGTGCTCAGGCCCGATGCTCTACGACCTGGCCATTGCGCTGAACGACTGGTGCTCGCGTGAAGACGGTCAGATCGACCCGGTCCGCGCCCGTGCCATGCTGGGCGCCTACGCTGCCCTGCGGCCGTTCAATGCGGCTGAAGCCAAACTCTGGTCAACCATGCTGCGCGTTGGCTGCGTGCGTTTCTGGCTGTCACGCTTGATTGCGGCAGAGACCTTTGCCGGGCAGGACGTACTGATTCACGACCCCGCAGAATTCGAACAGCGCCTGGCACAGCGTCAGGAAACGCACATACCGCTGCCGTTTGCATTGTAATTGATCGATCGTTCCCACGCGCTCATCGTTCTACACAAGTCCGCCTCGACACTGATCGTGCCCATCGCTCCGCTTGGGCATGCCGCCCGTGACGCTCCGCGTCACATTCGAGGGCGGACGCGGAGCGTCCTGAGAGGCATTCCCACGCAGAGCGTAGGAACGATCATCATAGCCAGATGACTTGTGTATAACGATGAGCGCGGAGCGTGGGCACGACTCACCGGGTTTAAATCCCCGACAGACACCCACTCAGATCATCCGCCAGTTTCTGCACGACCTGCTCGTAACCCTGAGCGGTCGCTGGCGTGTAGCCGCCCAGCGCGTCCAGCTCGGCCAGTTTCACCGGCAGGCCTGCGCTCAGGGTTTCCGCCAGACGTGGTCGCAACGGGGGTTCGCTGAACACGCAGGTCTTGCCGGCCTCTTTCAAACGCTCACGCATCGCTGCCACGTGCTGGGCGCCGGGCTGAATTTCGGCAGCGATGGCGAATACACCGGTGTGCTTGAGGCCATACGCCTCTTCGAAGTAATCAAACGCTTCGTGGAACACGAAAAACGGCTTGCCCGTGACCGCGCTCATCTGAGTCTTGATGCGGCTGTCCAGCGTATCCAGCCGCTTGGCAAATGCCTCGGCATTGCGTGTGTAACGCGCTGCGTTGGCCGGGTCCGCAGCGCCAAGGTCCGACGCCATCTTCGCAGCGATCACCCGCGCGTTGACGGTCGAAAGCCACAGGTGCGAGTCCAGACTGCCGGGCATGTGATCGTGGTCGTGCTCATCCGCACCATGCGCGTGGTCGTCGTGATCATGATCATCGTACGAGGCATTGTCCGCACCGAAGTGGCGCAGGTGCATGCCGGGCAACTTCTCTACCGCGACCGAAGGCTGGCTGCGCCCTTGAAGCACTCGCGGCAGGAAGGTTTCCATGCCGGGGCCGATCCAGTAGAGCAACTGCACGTCCCTGACGCGCCGTACGTCGGATGGCCGCAGCGCATAGTTATGGGGCGATGCACCCGGTGGCAGCAACACCTCAGGCGTACCGACACCATCCTGCACAGCCGCGGCAATCAGTTGCAGCGGCTTGATGCTGGTCAGAACTCTGACCTCGGCCTGGGCGGATGGGACGGCCAGCAGACTGGCCCACAAAATGACGCAAAGGTTAAGAAAACGGCGCACGTAAAACACTCATATCGGGCGGGAACAGGTAACATAATAACGTCTCTGGCAAATATCGTCGCTGCTCATGCCCAATACTCCCCTGGCTAGTCGCCCCCATGATCACTCCCATTGCGTGCATTCGGCCCTCGCCGAAGCCGATGCGCTGTGCGCCAGACAAGGTCTGCGCCTGACCGCGTTGCGCCGCCGCGTACTGGAACTGGTCTGGCAAAGTCACAAGCCGCTGGGTGCCTACGACATCCTTGCGGTCCTGAGCGAAGAAGATGGCCGTCGCGCTGCGCCGCCAACGGTCTACCGCGCCCTGGATTTCCTGCTGGAAAACGGCCTGGTCCATCGCATCGCGTCCCTTAACGCCTTCACCGGCTGCAACCACCCGACCCACGCGCATCAGGGCCAGTTCCTGATCTGCCGCGAGTGTCACGCGGCTATCGAGTTGCAGCACCCGGCCATCAGCAATGCCGTGGTCAACGCTGCGGTCGAGGTCGGTTTCGAGGTCGAAGGTCAGACCGTCGAAATCGTCGGGATCTGCGCTGGTTGCAAGGCTGCCTGATGAGTGACGCGCTGATTCGCCTGGAACAGGTGGCCGTCACGCTGTCCGGGCAAAACGTGCTGGATAACATTCAGCTGAGCGTCAAACCCGGCGAAATCGTGACCCTGATCGGCCCCAACGGCGCAGGCAAGACCACCTTGGTGCGTGCTGTGCTGGGTTTGCTCAAGCCTGACTCGGGCACTGTGTGGCGCAAGCCTAAGCTGCGCATCGGCTACATGCCGCAGAAGCTGCATGTCGATCAGACCCTGCCGCTGTCCGTGCTGCGCTTCCTGCGTCTGGTGCCCGGCGTTGACCGTGCTGCCGCCATTACCGCGCTGGAAGAAGTTGGCGCAGAGAAAGTCATCGACAGCCCGCTTCAGGGAATTTCCGGCGGCGAGATGCAGCGTGTTCTGCTGGCGCGTGCCCTGTTGCGCGAACCGGAACTGCTGGTGCTCGACGAGCCGGTGCAAGGCGTCGATGTGGCCGGACAGGCCGAGCTGTACAGCCTGATCACTCGCCTGCGCGATCGCCACCAGTGCGGCGTGCTGATGGTGTCCCACGATCTGCATCTGGTGATGAGCACCACGGATCAAGTGGTGTGCCTGAACCGCCACGTCTGCTGCTCCGGTCACCCCGAGCAGGTCAGCCATGACCCGGCGTTCGTCGAGCTGTTCGGCAAGAACGCGCAGAGTCTGGCGATTTATCACCACCACCACGACCACGCCCATGATCTGCATGGCGAAGTCGTGAGCGATGCCTCGAACGCTACCCCGCATTCCCACACTCATGTTCACGGAGACAGCTGCAAGCATGGCTGATTTTCTACTGTATGCCTTGCTCGCAGGCGTTGCTCTGGCCGTGGTTGCTGGCCCGCTGGGGTCATTCGTGGTCTGGCGGCGCATGGCGTATTTTGGCGACACCCTTTCTCATGCAGCCCTGCTGGGCGTGGCCCTGGGCTTTCTGCTGGATGTCAGCCCGACCATCGCGGTGACCTGCGGCTGCCTGTTGCTGGCCGTGCTGCTGGTCACGCTGCAACAGCGCCAGCCACTGGCGTCGGACACCCTGCTGGGCATACTCGCGCCCAGTACTCTGTCGCTCGGGCTGGTGGTGCTCAGCTTCATGCACGAAGTGCGCATCGACCTGATGGCGTATCTGTTCGGCGACCTGCTGGCGATCAGCCCGACCGATCTGGCCTGGATTCTGGGCGGCAGCGCCCTGGTGCTGGTGATGATAGTGGCGCTGTGGCGGCCTTTGCTGGCCGTGACCGTGCATGAGGAACTGGCGAAGGTCGAGGGCCTTCCCGTGGCGGCACTGCGTATGGCGCTGATGCTGTTGATCGCCGTAGTGATCGCCGTGGCGATGAAAATCGTCGGTGTGCTGCTGATTACATCGCTGCTGATCATTCCGGCAGCTGCGGCACAACGTCACGCTCGTTCGCCGGAGCAGATGGCACTCGGCGCGAGCGTGCTGGGCGTGACGGCCGTGTGTATTGGGCTATCGTTATCGTGGTTCAAGGACACCCCGGCCGGACCGTCTATAGTGGTATCCGCTGCGGCGTTGTTCTTGCTCAGCTTTGTTCTCCCCAAGCGAGCGGTGTAGACTTGCTCGTTTTTTGCGCAAACTAGAGAATCGCAGGAATGAAGCCGCTCGCCCCACGCCATCTGCTGCTGATCGCCTTTTCCATCCTGTTGGGTGCCTGTCAGAGTGCGCCCACCGTCGAGACGCCTGTGGCCGAAGCTCAGCCGAGCGGGTTCGCACAGCTCGATCAGAGCATCACCAGCAATGAGCTGGCGACGGCTGAAGATCAGCTCGCTGCCTTGCAGGCAGCGGCGCCCACCGATATTCGTCTTGAAGCCTTCCAGCGTCGGCTGGCCGAGGCCTACCTGAGCCGCAGCCAGATCGGCCTGCAGAAAGGTGACATGAACGCTGCCGCCAACGCCCTGAGCCGTGCGCGCGCACTGATGCCCAAGGCACCAGCGCTCACCAGCGGCGTGAACGGCGCTATCGCGCATGCCCGCAAGGCTGAGCTGGAAAAGGCAGAGGCTGAATTGCGCGAAGCCGAAGCGCGTCGCGTGGCGAAACTGATCGATCCATCGGCCATGAGCACCACCATCGACCTGAAGATCGGCGACATGCCGAAACTGCGTCGGCAACTGGATGACATTGCGGCAGATACCGTGGCGTTCAATTGTGATGTGCTGCTGGTCGTGCCGCGCACCGACGATTATCCGTGGTTGGCGACGCTGTTGACCAAGCGTGTGGTGAAGATCAATCCGGACTTCGAACTGGACATGAGCCGCCAGATCAATCGCAAGGAACAGGCCTACATCGTGCTGACGCCTGCAAGGTCCTGATCGAGCTTCCCTCCAGAACCTGATCGTGCCCATGCTCCGCGTGGGCATACAGCCGTGACGCTCTGCGTCACATTCAAGAGCGGACGCGGAGCGTCCCAAGAGGCATTCCCACGCAGAGCGTGGGAATGGTCATTGATCGTCGAGGCCTGCCTCGACGGGCTAGATGCTCAAGCCGGAACAGCCTTGGCTTTCGGCTCACGCGCCCAGACACGGTGCTGTGCAATGGCGTCGAAGAAGGCTTCGAACGAAGCGCTGTCCGATACGCACAGCAGGCCGGCGTCTTCATCCAGATGCAGCAGCTTCAGCAACTCTTTGGCTTCTCCGGACAGCGAGATGGCCTTGAGGTGCTTGTAGGCTTCCAGAATGAAGTGCAATGCCACACCGTCAGTGCTCAAGGCTTTCACCGAGTCGGCACCCCCCGGTACGAACACTGCGTCGAACGCTACCGATGGCAGGCCCTCGGCTGAAGCATCGACCGGCAGGCTCTTGCCATCGGCTGTTTTGACCGGGGCAGAGGTCGGGCCGAGTACCTTGGCATGGGCGCCTTTGGCTTCCAGTGCGGCCTTCATTGCATCGACTGCTTTCCCATCAACACCGTTGGCAACCAGAATCGCCACCTTGCGCGAAGCGATATCGCCGGACAGCAGATTGTCCTGGCTCAGCGCTGGAGACGGTTTCACGGAGGCCTTGCTCGCTGGAACCGTACGCGCGGTTGGCGCTGGCAAACCGAGGTTCGCTGCAACACGGCCAGCCAGTTCCAGGTCGATGTTGGCCAGAATCTCGTTGACCTGACGGGCACGGATGTACTCGCGCTCGACCTTGCCCAACTCGAAGCTGTAGGCCGCGATGATGTGCTCTTTCTCGTGGTGGCTCATGCTATTGAAGAACAGTGTGGCCTGGGAGAAGTGATCGCCGAACGACTCGCTGCGCTCACGCACCTTGTGCGCTTCCACGCGTTCAGGATAGGTCTCGAAACCGCCATCGACGGCTGCCGCTGGAGTTTCTTTCGGCCAGCCGCCATCGATCGAGTTCGGCTCGTAGGAAGCGCGGCCCTTGTCGATGGTGGTGCGATGCTGTGCGTCACGCTGACCGTTATGGTTAGGCGACACAGGACGGTTGATCGGGATCTCGTGGAAGTTCGGCCCACCCAGACGGCTGATTTGCGTGTCGGTGTAGGAGAACAGACGACCCTGCAGCAGCGGGTCGTTTGAGAAGTCGATGCCCGGCACCACGTGGCCCGGACAGAACGCGACCTGCTCGGTCTCGGCAAAGTAGTTGTCCGGGTTGCGGTTGAGCACCATCTTGCCCAGCGGCGTGACCGGCACCAGTTCCTCGGGAATGATCTTGGTCGGGTCCAGCAGGTCAAAGTCGAACTTATGCTCGTCTTCTTCGGACACGATCTGCACGCCCAGTTCCCACTCGGGATAGTCGCCCATCTCGATGGATTCCCACAGGTCGCGGCGGTGGAAGTCGGTGTCTTTACCGGCCAGCTTCTGGGCTTCATCCCAGACCAGCGAGCAGACGCCGTACTTCGGCTTCCAGTGGAACTTCACGAAGCTGGATTTGCCTTCGGTGTTGATCATGCGGAAGGTGTGAATACCGAAGCCCTGCATGGTGCGCAGGCTTTTCGGAATGGCACGGTCAGACATGGTCCAGAGCACCATGTGCGCGGATTCCGGCACCAGCGAAACGAAGTCCCAGAACGTATCGTGAGCGGACCCGCCCGTAGGGATTTCGTTATGCGGCTCAGGCTTCACGGCATGCACGAAGTCCGGGAACTTGATGGCGTCCTGAATGAAGAAGATCGGCATGTTGTTGCCGACCAGGTCGAAGTTGCCTTCTTCGGTGTAGAACTTGACCGCAAAGCCGCGCACGTCACGCACGGTATCGCCCGAGCCACGTGGACCCTGTACGGTCGAGAAACGCACGAACACCGGGGTCTTGTGGCCCGGATCACGCAGGAAACCCGCCTTGCTCAGCGCGCCATGGTTTTCATACGTCTGGAAATAGCCATGCGCAGCAGTACCGCGGGCGTGGACGATACGCTCCGGGATGCGCTCATGGTCAAAGTGCGTGATCTTTTCACGCATGATGAAATCTTCGAGCAGCGATGGACCACGGCTGCCTACTTTGAGGGTGTTCTGGTTGTCGGCAATCTTCACACCCTGATTGGTGCGCAGCGCCTGTTGAGTGGCGTCGGAACGGAACTGCTCGAGGCTGTCGAGCTTGGCGTTGGTGTTGCCACGATCCAGTGTGTCGGTGCCGGCCAATTCGCTCTTGGACGTTTCGGTCACCGGTGTTTTCTCGTTAGCCATCAGAAAAACTCCTCATGTTCGACCCAATCATGGAGTTGGGTTCGCTGATTACGACTCCCTGGGCGTTCGCCGGAAATCACGGTATCCAACAAGTGACCGGGTTGAAAAACAGCCGTTCCGTTTATTTTTTGATCATTGGCACCAGTGGTCACGTTATGTCCGTCCGGCAGGTCGCCCTGCAAATAAATGCTAAGCACAGCGGGCCGGACAGGCTAAAATGCGCGCCCGGCTCAATCCGGCCGAGGTAACGAAGCAAGCAGGCACCGCCCGCTGCGCTGATTTTTTAACGCGCCCCCACAAGGTTCGCTCCGTGATCGAGTTTCATAACGTCCACAAAACCTATCGGGTGGCAGGCAAGGAAATTCCGGCCCTGCACCCCACCAGCCTGCGCGTCGAAGACGGCCAGGTGTTCGGCCTGATCGGTCACTCCGGTGCCGGCAAAAGCACGCTGCTGCGCCTGATCAACCGCCTGGAAACGCCCAGCGGCGGACAGATCGTGGTTGACGGTGAAGACGTCACTGCGCTGGACGCCAATGGCCTGCGACGTTTTCGTCAGCAGGTCGGGATGATCTTCCAGCACTTCAACCTGCTGGCCTCCAAGACCGTGGCCGACAACGTCGCCATGCCGCTGACCCTGGCAGGCGACATGCCGCGCAGCCAGATCGACCAGCGCGTCGCCGAGTTGCTGGAGCGGGTTGGACTGTCCGATCACGCGAAAAAATACCCGGCGCAATTGTCAGGCGGCCAGAAGCAGCGCGTCGGCATTGCCCGCGCCCTGGCCACCAAGCCGAAGATTCTGCTGTGCGACGAAGCCACCAGCGCACTGGACCCGCAGACCACTGCGTCGGTCCTGCAACTGCTGGCCGAGATCAATCGTGAGCTGAAGCTGACCATCGTGCTGATTACCCACGAGATGGACGTGATTCGTCGCGTCTGCGATCAGGTCGCCGTCATGGACGCCGGCGTGATCGTCGAGCAGGGCAAGGTGGCCGATGTGTTTCTGCATCCGCAGCACCCGACCACCAAGCGCTTCGTGCAGGAAGACGAACAGATCGATGAGAACGAGCAACGCGACGACTTCGCCCACGTTCAGGGCCGTATCGTGCGCCTGACCTTTCAGGGCGAGGCGACCTACGCGCCGCTGCTGGGCACCGTGGCGCGGGAAACCGGTGTCGATTACAGCATCCTGGCCGGTCGCATCGACCGCATCAAGGACACACCTTACGGGCAACTGACGCTGGCCATTACCGGCGGCGACATGGACGCTGCATTCGCGCGCTTCACCGCCGCTGATGTCCACATGGAGGTGCTGCGCTGATGGACGCCTTTCTGAACCTGTTCTCCAACGTCGACTGGTATGAAATCTGGGTTGCCACCGGCGATACGCTGATCATGCTCAGTGTGTCGCTGGGCTTCACCATCCTGCTCGGCCTGCCGCTGGGCGTGCTGATGTTCCTGACCTCGCCACGCCAACTGCTGGAACACAAACAGCTGTACGCCACGGTCGGGCTGATCGTGAACATGCTGCGTGCCTTGCCGTTCATTATTCTGCTGATCGTCATGATGCCGCTGACCGAGATCATCACCGGCACATCGCTGGGCATTCTGGGTACGCTGCCGCCGCTGATTGCCGGTGCCACGCCGTTCTTTGCACGTCTGGTGGAAACCGCTCTGCGTGAAGTCGACCGCGGCATCATCGAAGCCACACAAGCCATGGGCGCCACCACCCGGCAGATCATCCTCAAGGCGCTGCTGCCCGAGGCGCGGCCTGGCATCTTCGCAGCGATCACGGTCACCGCCATTGCGCTGGTGTCCTTCACCGCCATGGCAGGTGCTGTGGGCGCAGGCGGGCTGGGCGATCTCGCCATTCGTTATGGATACCAACGTTTTCAGAACGATGTGATGTTCGTGACGGTCGTATTGTTGCTGGTGCTGGTGCAGATTCTGCAAACCGTCGGCGACAGACTGGTCGCGCACTTCACACACCGTTGATCGAATCAGTTGGCATCGGCCTGCCGCAGGCGGGCCTCAAAGGAGTTGTTGCATGAAAAAGCTATTGGCCGTATTTGCCGCCGTAACCGCACTGTCCGCGCAGGCCAACGAAACCCTGACCGTCGCAGCCTCGGCCGTGCCCCACGCCGAGATTCTGGAGTTCGTCAAACCGACCCTGGCCAAAGAAGGCGTGGACCTGAACATCAAGGTCTTCAACGACTACATCCAGCCGAACGTGCAGGTCTCGCAGAAGCGCATGGACGCCAACTTCTTCCAGCATCAGCCGTACCTGGATGAGTTCAACAAGGGCAAGGGCACCGATCTGGTCGCCGTGACCAAAGTTCACGTCGAGCCGTTCGGTGCCTACTCGGACAAATTCAAGAAGCTGGATGAGCTGCCAAATGGTGCCAACGTCGCGCTGCCCAACGATGCCACCAACGAAGGTCGTGCGCTGTTGCTGTTGGCCAAGGCCGGTCTGATCACTCTGAAGGACCCGACCAGCATTCTGTCCAAGCCGTCGGATGTGGTGAACAACCCGAAAGACCTGAAATTCCGCGAACTGGAAGCCGCCACGCTGCCACGCGTGCTGACACAGGTCGATCTGGCGCTGATCAACACCAACTATGCGCTGAGCGCCAAGCTTGATCCGACCAAGGACGCGCTGATCATCGAAGGTGCCGAGTCGCCTTACGCCAACATTCTGGTTGCCCGCCCGGACAACAAGGACTCGGACGCGATGAGGAAACTGGCCGCTGCGCTGAACAGCCCGGAAGTCAAAACCTTCCTGGCCGAGAAGTACAAAGGCGCCGTGGTTCCGGCGTTCTGAATCCCTGACCGCTAACTGCCTGATCGTGCCAACGCTCCGCGTTGGCACGCAGCCCGTGACGCTCTGCGTCACATTCGAGAGCGGACGCGGAGCGTCCTGAGCGGCGTTACCACGCAGAGCGTGGGAACGATCAAGCCTGATCCGACACTGATCGTGCCCATGCTCCGCGCTCATCGTTATACACAAATCGACCTGAAGGAATGCGGTATCTGAAAGTGGGAGCGGACTTGTCCGCGAATACTGCATTTCATACGCTGCATCTTCATCGGATGTACCAGCTTTCGCGGACAAGTCCGCTCCCACGGTCGAAATAGTGCTCGCTCCAGATGCTCATTGCGACTTGTGTATAACGATGAGTGCTCCGCGTGGGTATGCAGCCCGTGACGCTCTGCGTCACAAATGGCACGGATTGCAGATTAGTGAGCCGGGCGCATAACGTGCATAACGATGAGCGCAGGAGCGTGGGAATGATCCCTCGATCCGTGCGCTTCCAGCTGCGCCTCAATCCCTTTCCAGCAACACCGGCAACTGCGCCACCAGCTTCTGCGCGTTCAGTGGCGAGCGGATGAAGCCGCGCTGTCTGCCATCCGGCCCGATCAGGGCCAGGTTGCCGCTGTGATCGACGGTGTAGCCCGGCTTGCTGGTGTCTGCCGGAATGAACGGAATACTCAGTGCGCTGGCCAGTTTCTGGATGTCTGCAACAGGCGCAGTCAGGCCGATGTAGCGCGGGTCGAAGTAGCCCAGGTACTGCTTGAGCTGCTGCGGCGTGTCGCGGTTGGGGTCGACGCTGACCAGCACAACGCGCATGTTGTCCACGGCTTCCTGAGGCAGCTTCGTTCTGATGTCACGTAGCTGCGCCAGCGTGGTGGGGCAGATGTCCGGGCAGTAGGTATAGCCGAAAAACACCAGCGTCCATTGACCCTTCAGTTCGTCCACAGCAACAGGTGCGCCGTTCTGATCATTCATGCTCAACGAAGGCAGGCTGCGGCTTTGCGGCAGCAGGATGACGCCTGCGTCGATCAATGCCGTCTGATCCCCCGGTCCTTTGCCGGACAGCACGCGGTTGATGGTCAGGCCCATGATCAGGGCAACGACAGCGACAAGGATGAAGACGGTTTTCTGGGTTCGGGTCATGGCATCAACAGTAGGTAATGATCGGCGAGCAGCGCGATGAACAGCAGGAACAGGTACCACACAGAGTACTTGAACGTGTCGATCGCGGCGTGCGGTCGAGTGCCACGGTACAGCACCCAGCTCCATCGCAGGAAGCGCAACCCCAGCGCCAGCGCGCAAAGCAGATAAAGCAGGCTGCTCATGTGAATCACGTACGGCAGCAGACTGACCGCCAGCAGGATGCAGGTGTACAGCACGATATGCAGCTTGGTGTAGTGCTCGCCGTGGGTCACCGGCAGCATCGGGATCTCGACGCGGACGTACTCGGCCTTGCGATGGATGGCCAGCGCCCAGAAGTGCGGCGGCGTCCAGGCAAAGATGATCAGCACCAACAGCAAGGGCTCGGCGCTGACCTGCCCGGTCACCGCCACCCAGCCCAGCAGTGGCGGCGCAGCCCCGGCCAGCCCGCCGATGACGATGTTCTGCGGCGTGGCACGCTTGAGAAAGCCGGTGTAGATCACCGCGTAACCCAGCAGCGATGCCAGTGTCAGCCAGGCGGTCAGGGCGTTGATGAAGATGAACAGCAACGCCTGACCCGACAGCGCCAGCAACAGCGCAAAGCTCAGCGCCGCGACAGGCGGGACGCGTCCCTGAGCAATCGGCCGATGATGAGTGCGCGCCATCTGCGCATCGATACGCCGGTCCACCACATGATTCACCACAGCCGCGCCCGCCGCGCACAGACCGATGCCCAGATTGCCGACGATCAGCGTTATCCATGGCACCGCCGTGTCAGTCGCCAGAAACATACCGATCATGGACGTGATCAGCATCAGCAGGACCACCCTGGGTTTGGTCAACTCAAGGTAGTCATGCCACAGGCTGTACAGCGAACGCTGTCGGGTCAGTGAATTCATTTCAATGCATCTCTCGAGCGCAGTCCGGTACCGGCGATCTTTGCCAGGGCATCGTGTTCGATGCGCGGCAATGACCACGGCACAGCGACCCGGTAGTTGATCAAGGTCATGCACAGCATCAGAACCGCGCCGCCCGCACTGTGTGCCACCGCAAGGACCAACGGCAGGTGCAATAGCACGTTGCCCAGCCCGAACAGAAGTTGCACCCCGAGCGCCGACACCAGCAGCACCGCCAGCCTGTTGAGACCGACACGCCTGAGCTGCCAGGCCAGCGCAACCAGGGTCAGCGAGACAAGCACCGCGCCCATCCGGTGCGTGAGGTGGATGGCCGTACGCGCCTCACTGTCGAGATGGCCACCCTGATAATTCGGGCCGATGTGCTGGGTCAGATGAAACGCATTGCTGAAGTCTGCCTCCGGCCACCAGCGCCCCTGACACGTGGGCAGATCCGTGCAGGCCATCGCCGCGTAATTGGCGCTCACCCAGCCGCCCAGCGCGATCTGCAGGACCACAAAGATCAGCCCGAGCCGTGCCAGCACCCTGAGGCGAGCAGGCACCCGCGACAGAGCAGGGCAGACGCCGCTCAGTCGCAGGCTCAGCAGAAACAACAGGCTCAAGGTTGCGACGCCACCCAGTAGATGAACCGCGACCACGGGCGGCCAGAGCAGCAGCGTAACGGTCCACATGCCGAACGCTGCCTGCGCGGCCACGATGCCCAGCAGTCCCGCCGCCAGCTTGAACGGATGCCCCGCCAGATGCCGGTGCCTCCAGGCCTGCGCCGCCAGCAGCAGGATGAGCAGCGTCAGGCCGCCCGCGAAATACCGATGGGTCATCTCGCTCCAGCCTTTGTCCGCCTCCACGGGCGTATCCGGAAAATTCAGCTGCGCATGCTCAAGCTGCCGCTCGGTGCCGGGCACGCCGATAAAGCCGTAGCAGCCCGGCCAGTCGGGACAGCCCAGTCCCGCGTGGGTCAGGCGCGTGTAGGCACCAAGCATCACGACCACCAGCGCAAGGACGGTAGCCATTAACGCAAGACGAAATCCGGGGCGGGTCATGACCATCTCCCTTCAGCCGATGTTCGAGAGTTTCAGCAGGCGGCGCAGGTCTTCGAGCAGGTCCTTGCCGTTGACGTTTGCGTCGTAGCGCAGCACCAGATTGCCGTGCGGATCGATGATCCACAGGTAAGGCGTCTGCAGGTCGGGCGCGAGCGTGCGGTAGCGCGACAGGTCCAGTGGATAACGCAGCAGGCGCGGGTATTCCCGGTTCAGCTTCGCGGCGTATTCGGCGTCCAGCGGCTGAGCACCGGCCAGCGCATGACTGGCACGAGCCGCGTCCCGCCCCAGCCCGATCTGCACCTGCCGCGCCAGATACACCAGTTGCTGACACGTCGTCTCGCAGCGACCGGGCGCGCTGACCAGCAGTTGCCAGCGTCGTTCTCCGGCCGAAACACCGAGGTCCATGCGGCTCTGGCCATTGCCGATCAGGAAACCGTGATAACTGCGACTCTCGGGCACCCAGAACCCGAAGACGTACATGCAGGTGGCCAGAATCATGGGTGCAAAGGCGATCAGCACCACCAACAGCAATTGCAGACGTCCTTTGCGCCGACGCCTTGCATCAGGCATGTCGATGGGGTTCATGGCGGCTCCCATGCTTGTCCTCCTGCGCGGTTCGACCGAGCACCCGGCCTCGGTACAGATAAAGGCACAGCAGCGCGGTGGACAGCGCAAACCACTGCACGGCGTAGCCCACATGCTTTTCAGGACTGATCGCTACCACCGGCCAGTCGACCCGGAAAGCCATAGGGCCAGGCTCCAGCCTCAGCTCATGGGGATAACCTTCACGTCCCAGCTGGCTCCACAGCTGATCGGCAAAGACTGCGTTTACCAGCCTTGGCCAGGAGCCTTGTGGCGCATCAGGCTCCAGTTGAAAGGGCGCACGGGCGGGCACGTAGACCCACGCGTCCAGCGCCTGCACGTGATTGGGCGTATTGACGACCGGCCTCGTGCGTCGGTCCTTCCAGGGCAGCCAGCCGCGATTGACCAGTACCCAGAGCCCGCTGGCGTGATCCATGAAGGGCTGGAGCAGCTCGACGCCCGCACGGCCGTCGCGAATGCTGTTGTCCAGCAACACGCTATGGGCTGAATCGAAGTGGCCACGAATGTGCACACGACGCCAGGCGGGGTCCTCGGCGTACAACAACTCGCCGATGTTGACGGGAGCGGCGGCGCGGCGCTCGGTGAACTGACTGAGCATGGAACGCTTCTGTTCGCCCCGTTCCAGTTGCCAGAACCCCAGAGAAATCAGAACCGGTAGCAGGAGCAACACGATCAGCGTCGGCCACAGTCCCGGTGCGAAGCGCTTCATCACAGCCTCCGGTCCGGCATGACGGCCGGACCTATACTCCACTGCATCATCGTGATTGCTCCTGGAGTCCTCTCATGCTCAAAGCAGCGATTGTTCTAATGCTGGCTGCCACGGTGGCCAGCCTGTTCAGCGGCCTGTTCTTTCTGGTCAGGGACGACAATCACTCGACCCGCCTGCTCAAGGTTCTGGCGTTGCGCGTCATCCTCGCCGGGCTGACCCTGATTCTGATCACCTGGGGGTTCTACAGCGGGCAACTGCCGTCACCCTGATGATGATCGTGTCCATGCTCGCATGGGCATGCAGCCCGTGACGCTCTGCGTCACAAAGCGGACGCGGAGCGTGGGAACGATCAGAGCCAGCCGCGTACACAATCGGAAGGCGCTCTAAATCACGTACACGAACACAAACAGCCCGACCCATACCACGTCCACGAAATGCCAGTACCAGCTCGCCGCTTCGAAGCCGAATTGATGCTCGGCGTCGAAATGCCCGCGCAGGATGCGGATCAGCATCACCAACAGAATGAGCGTGCCCATCGTGACGTGGGCACCGTGAAACCCGGTCAGCAGGAAGAAGGTCGCGCCGTAGATGCCGGATCCCAGCGTCAGGCCCAGTTCCTGATAAGCATGGATGTACTCTTCGACCTGAAAGAACAGAAAGGTACAACCCAAAAGGATGGTCAGCGCCAGCCAGCGCTTCAGCGCGGAGCGGTGTCCTTTCTTCAGGGCATGATGGGCGAACGTGATCGTCACGCTGGAACTGACCAGCAGCACGGTGTTGAGCAACGGCAGTTTCCACGGATCAACAATGCCGCTGGGTGCCGGATAGAGTTTCGGGTCCGGCGTATCGAGCATCGGCCACGTGTATTGGAAGTTCGGCCAGAGCATGTTCGAGATCCCGTTCGCCCCTTCGCCGCCCAGCCACGGTCCGACCCAGATGCGCACGTAGAACAGTACGAAAAAGAACGCCAGAAAGAAGCTCACCTCGGAGAAGATGAACCAGGCCATGCCCCAGCGAAACGAGCGGTCCATCTGCGCGCTGTACAGACCTGCCCGACTTTCCTTCACCACTGCGCTGAACCAGCCGTACATCATGTACGCCACCAGTAGCGCGCCGATGAAGAAGATCAACGGACCATTGGAATCGGGCCGCTCGGCTTTCATGTCGTTGAACCAGGTACCCAGCCCGAACATCGTGATCAACAGCGCCACGGTGGCAATGATCGGCCATTTGCTCTGGGCCGGAACGTAGTAATGCTCGTGGGGCGTTGCCATTTCAGTCTCCTTTGACCACCGCTCTTTCGAGCCTTTTGGCCACTGGCACAGCGGGCGTGCGGCGCTCGGTGATGTCGAACAGCGTGTAGGCCAGCGTGAGGTTCTTCACCTCTGCGGGCAGGTCGCGATCGACGATGAAACGCACCGGCATCTCGATACGCTCACCCGGTTGCAGCACTTGTTGGGTGAAACAGAAGCACTCGGTTTTGTGAAAATAGGCCGCGGCCTGACCCGGCGAGATACTGGGTACGGCCTGGGCTTTCATCGGTTGGTCGGTCGGGTTCTGCGCCACGAATATCATCTCGTTGATTGCACCCGGATGAACCTCTATCTGGTCCGTCCGGGGATAGAACGCCCAGACCATGCCAGCCGAATTGGATGACAGGAACTGCACTTTCACCTGACGCGTTTCATCGATGACTTGCGTGCCCTGATACTGATCGCCGGTCTTGCCATTGATGCCAAACGCCTTGCACATCACGTCGTAAAGCGGCACCAGCGCGAAGCCGAAGGCGAACATGACCAAAGCCATCAGCAGCAGGCGGGTGATGAGTCGTTTGAGAGGCAATGTCTGGTTCATGCGCAACTCACTTCACGTCCGGCGGTGTACTGAAGGTGTGATACGGCGCAGGCGAGGGCAGGCTCCACTCCAGCCCCTCGGCGCCGTCCCAGGGCTTGGCCGGTGCCGGTGCGCCGCCCCGGATGGTTTTGATCACGATAAACAGAAACAGTAGCTGGGTTGCGCCAAAGGTGAAGGCGCCAACCGACGAGAGCATGTTGAAATTGGCGAACTGCAGGTTGTAATCCGGAATACGGCGCGGCATGCCCGCCAGGCCGACGAAATGCATAGGGAAGAACGCTAGGTTCATGCCCACGAAAGACAGCCAGAAATGCAGTTTGGCCAGGGTTTCGTCGTACATGTGCCCGGTCCACTTCGGCAGCCAGTAATACGCCGACGCAAAGATCCCGAAGATCGCTCCGGGCACGAGCACGTAATGAAAGTGAGCCACCACGAAGTAAGTGTCCTGATACTGAAAATCCGCAGGCGCAATCGACAGCATCAGCCCGGAAAACCCGCCGATGCTGAACAAAATCACGAACGCCACGGCAAACAGCATCGGTGCTTCAAACGTCAGCGACCCTTTCCACATGGTGCTGACCCAGTTGAACACCTTCACGCCGGTCGGCACGGCGATCAGCATGGTGGCGTACATGAAGAACAGCTCGCCCACCAACGGCACGCCGACCACGAACATGTGATGCGCCCAGACTATGAACGACAGAAACGCAATGGCCGCAACTGCATAGACCATTGAGGTGTAGCCGAACAGCGGCTTGCGCGAGAACGCCGGGATGATCGAACTGACTGCGCCGAAGGCAGGCAGGATCATGATGTACACCTCGGGATGACCGAAGAACCAGAACACGTGCTGGAACAGCACCGGATCACCGCCGCCTGCTGCGTTGAAGAAACTGGTGCCGAAATGAATGTCCATCAGCATCATGGTCACGCACCCGGCCAGCACCGGCATCACAGCGATCAACAGAAACGCGGTGATCAGCCAGGTCCAGACGAACAACGGCATTTTCATCAGTGTCATGCCGGGCGCGCGCAGATTGAGAATGGTCGCCACCACATTGATCGCCCCCATGATTGAGCTGATACCCATCATATGAATAGCAAAAATGAAGAAAGTCACGCTTTCGGGTGCATAGGTCGTGGACAACGGGGCGTAGAAGGTCCAGCCGAAATTGGGTCCGCCGCCGGGCATGAACAGGGTTGAAACCAACAGCAGGAATGCCGCAGGCAGCAACCAGAAGCTGAAGTTGTTCATGCGCGGCAGTGCCATGTCCGGCGCGCCGATCATTAACGGGATCATCCAGTTGGCCAGGCCGACGAAGGCAGGCATCACGGCGCCAAAGACCATGATCAGGCCATGCATGGTCGTCATCTGGTTGAAAAACTCCGGCTCGACGATCTGCAGACCCGGCTGGAACAGCTCGGCGCGAATCACCATGGCGAACGAACCGCCCAGCAGGAACATGGTGAAACTGAACCACAGGTACATCGTGCCGATGTCCTTGTGATTGGTGGTCAGCACCCAGCGCATCAGGCCCTTGGCAGGACCGTGGGCATGCTCATGGCCAGCGTGGCCATGATCGTCAATCACTGCACTCATGTCGGTCTCCCGAGACAAAGAATGTGCTGAATGGACACTGCTCTTGTGGGAGGCGGCTTGCCGGCGATGAAATCAATGCGGTGTATCAGAAAAATCACGTCATCGTTCATCGCCGGCAAGCCGCCTCCCACAGTCCGGTTTTTGCTGTGCGAGAGCGCTACGTCGAAGACGTGGTGGCGCCTCCCACGGTCTCCTTCGCTGCGAAACGGCACCCCATTCATGGCTGCACCTGCTTGAGCGTCAGCACTTCCCTGGGCGTGACCATGTCGCCCTTGTTGTTGCCCCAGGCGTTGCGCTCGTAGGTCACGACGGCGGCGATATCCACCTCTGACAGCTGTTTGCCGAACGCCGCCATGGCTGTGCCCGGCTTGCCGTTGACGACGATGTTCAAGTGATCGGCAATCGGGCCGGTAGCTATCTTCGAGCCCTTGAGAGCCGGGAACATCGGCGGCAGCCCTTGGCCTTCGGGCTGATGACAGGCCACGCAAACGGTGTGATAGACCTTGTCGCCTTGGGCGATGAGCTCTTCGCGGGTCCAGTCCTTGCTGGTCAGCTCCTTGAGCCTCGCGGCCTCCTGCTTGCGCTCGGCTAGCCAGTTTTCATAATCGGCGGGCGAGCGGGCATCGACCACAATGGGCATGAAGCCGTGGTCCTTGCCGCACAGTTCGGTGCATTGGCCTCGGTAGATGCCGGGCTTTTCGATACGCGTCCAGGCTTCGTGAATGAACCCTGGGACCGCGTCACGCTTGACCGCAAACGCTGGCACCCACCAGGAGTGGATCACGTCCGCTCCAGTGACCAGAAAGCGGATCTTTTCACCGACGGGCAGCACCAGAGGCTGATCCACTTCCAGCAGGTAGTGCTCGCCCTTGTCGTCACGGTTATGGATCTGATGAGTGGTGGTAGCGAGGTTGCTGAAGAACTCGACGTCCTGCCCCAGGTACTTGTAGTGCCATTTCCACTGATAACCGGTGATCTGGATATCGACGTCCGACTCGCTGGCGTCGTACATGCTGATCAGGGTGCGGGTGGCCGGAATCGCCATGGCGACCAGTATCAGGAATGGGACGACGGTCCAGAGGATCTCGACCGTGGTGTTTTCATGGAAATGCGCAGCCTTCTGGCCTGAGGAACGACGATGCGCAACTATCGACCAGAGCATGGCGCCAAACACCACCACGCCGATCACCACGCAGATCCAGAAGATGGTCATGTGCAGATCGAACACAGCTCCGCTGACCACTGACGCGCCGGGTGACATGTTGGTCGTCCAGTCTGCGTGTGTCTGCTCGAACGCTGACCACAGCAGCAGGCCCATCCAGACCCTTGGATGCCGCATTTCGGGCTCCCCCCACACACTCTTGTTCTACGCGGATCACGCCGCGGGCAAGGCAGTGGGCTACCGACTGCAGGACCGTGACCAGAGGCCACAAGCCGACTTCCTCAGACATCGAGTATAGACACGGCACGAGGAACGCAACGCAGCGCCGGATGAGTGCACCGTGCCAGACAGCGGGCGCGGTGACCGGTCGAACCTTCCGAAAACGCTCAAAAAGAGGGTTTTTAGAGCGAAAGCATATAAATGTGAATCGGTTATGACAAAAACGTCTGAGGTATTTAGTTAATCAAGCTAACGTATGACTTTGATCAATAACACCCACCTGGTTATATGCTTTCAGGAGCCCATACCGTCATGAACACGGCCGCATTGCGCGAGCAGATCCAACGAGCACAACAGCACGAGGCCGAGACAGGCCAGCTGCTGCAACAGCTGAAAACTCAGCTTCCGCACCTTCATCCTGCCATCCACCTGCCCGAAGTTGACGCACAGGGCGCACTGACGCGTTTTGTCACCGCTTATATCGACCTGGTCCCCGATCTGCTGGACGCCGCTCACGAAGTGGCGATCGAGGCAGGCATCGAAGGCCAGATCAAACCGGTACTCAAGATTGCCGAGCACTTTTTCACCGCACCCCCTGAAATCATGCAGGGCCACGAAGGACTCGACAGCCTGCTGGATGAGGCCTATCTGGCGCATCGTCTGGTCGAGGAAGTAAACGATCTTTACATCAAGCACTTCGGCCAGCCGCTGATTCCGTCCAATACGACGGTTGCCAGCGTGATTGCTCACCAATTGATCGGCGAACAGTTTGCCAATCAACTGGACGAGGCTGTCCATCACGCGGTTGATCAATTGCTTGATGATGAGGATTTCGCGCTGGACTCGGTCGAAGCCTATCGCGAAAAACTGAGCAGCCCCGACACCGAAGCCGCCTGGAAGCGCTGGCCGAGTCTTTCACGTCAATTGGGTATCGGTCTGGAACTGGAACGTTCCGCGGGCTGATTCGCCACCGAATTCATGTCTTCGCCGCAAAGGAAGGAGCCGGATGATGCTCCGCTGCTACGCGAAGACCCATCCGGCTCCCTTGTGTCGATCAATATTTGCGCCGATCAACAGCAGACTGAATCAGGCGGCGCCTGAGCCAATCCCCGTGTTGGTGTACACCCTTCCTTCGAGTCGACGCTTCAAGCCGCGAGGTTCAATCACCAGCTTCGTCCCGTGAGCGGCATTCGCACGCCCCCAGTCCTCAAGCAGCTCCAGACAGGAGTGATCGATGTAGGACAGGTTGTTCAACGGCACATGCAACGTGGTACCGACCGGAACAGTGCCCAGCACCTGAGTCAGCGCCGGCACTTTCAGGAACGTCGCAGCACCCACCAGACGCAGCTCGTACTCGTTCTTGCCCGGCAGCTCGACCAGATTGATCTTCAGTCGCGACGCCTTGAGCGCCAGCTTGACCAGTGTCAGACCGAAGCCCACCAGAACGCCCGTCAACAGGTCGGTAAAGATGATCGCGCCGGCGGTGGCGGCGTACGTGAACATCGGCATGCGACCGTAGCGACCGAGCCCCTTGAACGTCTTAAGATCGACCAGCTTCAGACCGGTGTACACCAGCACACCTGCAAGGCTCGCGACCGGAATGCTCTGCAGCACGCTGGACAGCAGCAGGACGAACGCCAGCAGCCACAGGCCGTGGAAAATCGTCGAAAAGCGAGTTGTCGCACCAGCCTGAACGTTGGCCGAACTGCGCACGATCACACCCGTCATAGGCAGGGCACCCAACAGGCCGCACAGCATGTTACCCACGCCCTGGGCACTCAGTTCCTTATCGAAGTCCGACCGCACGCCGCTGTGCATGCGGTCCACCGCTGCGGCAGAGAGCAGTGTTTCGGCACTGGCGATGAAGGCCACGGCGATGGCCGCGATCAGGATCGCAGGATCGGCCAGGTTCATCAGGTCGGCAGGGCGCAGCCAGTCGATGGCGTCGGAGAGGTTTTCAGGTACCTGGACCCGCTTGACGTCCAGCGCCATGAACAGGCTGATGGCGGTCGCGATACCAACACCCAGCAGCGCACCTGGAACGAAGCGCAGCGACGCAGGGCGAATCTTGTCCCAGCCCCACATGATCAGGATGGTACCCAGGCCCAGCATACCGGCCTGCATGCCCGATCCCGGCCCAAAGGCCTGGACCAGCGTCGTCGGGAAGCCGATCAGGTTATCCAGCCCGGAGGGTTTCGGTCCACTGTCGAACATCACATGGGCCTGTGACAGCACGATCAGAATGCCGATACCGGCGAGCATGCCGTAGACCACGGCCGGTGCCGTGACACGGAACCAGCAGCCGAGCTTGAAGCGACCGGCCAGCAACTGAAGCAGACCTGCCAACAGCAGAATCGGCCCCAACATCGCCATTCCATGCTCGCGCACCACTTCGAAGACCAGTACCGCCAGACCTGCGGCCGGACCGCTGACCTGCAAGGGCGAGCCGGCCAGCCAGCCGACGACAAGACCACCGATGATGCCGGTGATCAGACCCTTGGCTGGTGGCATGCCGGATGCGATTGCGATCCCCATGCACAAGGGCAGGGCTACCAGGAACACGACCACGGAAGCGAGCAGCTCCCGTGGTAAAACGGATTTCAATGCTGTAGCACCCATGACACTTCTCCGGGATTCTTCAGACGAGGCAAAGCTGGCGGCGCGCTCCATGCGCAGCCGCCACCAGCTAAAGAAGGGTGTGCCGTCAGTCGTGACTGATATCAGTCAGCTGAAAAGCGTGCTTTCGGGGAAGCCATCGGTGTCGGGCCCGAGCCGTCGAGCGGCACGAAGCGGTCACTTTCAGCGTCATAGGCCAGGATTTCACTGGTTTCGATGCTGTAGACCCAGCCGTGAATGAACAGCTGACCGCTGGCCATCTTGGCTGCAACCGAAGGGTGCGTGCGCAAGTGATGCAACTGGGAAATCACGTTTTCCTGAGTCAGGACCTGCATGGTTTCCAGCTCGCCACTGCAACTGCAATTCTGTTCAACGACGGTACGGGCAACCTCAGCGTGGCGCAGCCAGGCTTTTACCGTCGGCATCTTGTCCAGGCTGTCGGGATTGAGCACCGCTCGCATGGCACCGCAGTCAGAGTGACCGCAGACGATGATGTGTTGTACGCCCAGCGCAACGACCGCGTATTCCAGAGCCGTGGATACACCACCGTTCATCTGGCCGTACGGCGGAACGACGTTGCCGACGTTACGGGTCACGAAAAGGTCGCCTGGCGAGCTCTGAGTGATCAGCTCGGGAACGATGCGCGAATCCGCGCAGGTAATGAACATGGCTCGCGGCGATTGCGCGGTAGCCAGTTTCTTGAAGAGTTCTTCCTGTTGGGGGAAGACTTCCTTACGAAAATGTACGAAGCCATCGACGATATGTTTCAACGCTACGTCGGCGCTATCCGAGTGGCTATGTGTGCTGGCCGACGTAGCCGACGGCTGTTTATCCATGTCTCTCATGTCTTCATCCTCTCTGACGGATTGATGTGGATTTCTCATGCGTGCTTAACCAGAGCCGGATGTGATCCCTGTTGTTTGGCCTCACGAACAAATCCTTTGAACGCTACCGCTGGTGTCACTCCGAGTTACAGACTAAACGCCCAAGCTTAAGTGAAACTGAATGCGACCGCTCTGGAATGCGGGTTTGCACGATAGTCCCAAGTTCGTTACAGCAATGACATCTGCCCGCCCGGAGGGCAAAACGCGTCGCAATCGAGCACGAAACTCTCACGCCTGTTCAATCCCAATCGCTTGATCGACATCGCATAACGTTGAGCAAGCAGGTCTGCAAATGGACCTTCACCGCGCATGCGAGTGCCAAACTGGCTGTCGTACAGCGCACCGCCCCGGCTCTGGCGGATCAGACTCAACACATGATCGGCGCGCTGGGGGTAATGCGTCTTCAGCCACTCGTCGAACAAGGGCGCCACTTCAAGTGGCAGACGCAGCATCACATAACTTGCGCTCAAGGCACCTGCCGCTTTCGCCTCGCTCAGCATGGCTTCCAGCTCACTGTCGTTGATCATTGGAATGATCGGCGCGCACAGCACGCCAACCGGCACACCGGCCTGACGCAACACCTTGATCGCCCTCAACCGTGCCTTGGGTGCTGCGGCCCTCGGCTCGAGGATGCGCTTGAGCTCGTCGTCCAGCGTCGTCAGGCTGATGAACACCGACACCAGCCGCAGCCTGGCCATTTCCGCCAGCAGATCCAGGTCACGCAGGATCAGCGAGCCTTTGGTAATGATGCTGACCGGGTGACGATAGCGCAGCAATACCTCCAACGTGGCCCGAGTGATTTTATGCTCACGCTCGATGGGTTGGTAAGGATCGGTATTGGCACCCAGCGTGATTGGCGCGCAGCGGTAACCGGGCTTGGACAGCTGTTGTTCCAGCAACGCCGCCGCGTTGGTCTTGGCGATCAGCTTCGTCTCGAAATCCAGGCCCGGCGACATGTCCCAGTACGCATGGCTGGGCCTGGCGAAGCAGTAGATGCAGCCATGCTCACAGCCTCGATAAGGATTGATCGAGCGATCGAACGGAATGTCCGGAGAGCTGTTGCGAGTGATGATGCTCTTGGCGGTCTCGAACGTGACCGTGGTGCCCTGAGTCATCGGCACTTCCTGATACCAGCCATCATCCTCGGCAACGGAACGACTGGGTGCAAAGCGGTTGTGCGGGTTGGTGGCGGTTCCGCGGCCGCGAATCGGAGAGGAACTGGACATGGATTGACGCCTGAAATACTGTTTTTATATACAGTACAGCACCGCGCAAATGGCCACTCATCAAATACCCGTCACCCTGACAAACGGCACAGCGGGCAGTTGATGGGCGACGCCCGTTTTCAAATCCGGTAACAGGAAAGCGTTTCCCTTGCCGACGCCATTCCGTTATCACTCGTCCCCGGACGGCTTATGGAAAAGCCCGTCCAGTCTCACTATCCGCACTGAAAAGGATTTCAGGCATGCACACTGTTTTTTCCGTAGCGGCCCTGACAGGCGCTTCAATGTTATCGCTCTCCTTCATGCAGGCCCATGCGGCCGGGCTTTCTGACGGCAGCAAGCCATTTGATCAGTACCACTGGGTCACGACCCACAATTCGTACGAAAAAATAAACCAGAACCTCAAGGAAATGCCCCAGCAGTTATCAGATGGCGTGCGGGGCTTCATGCTCGACCTTTACACGGATCACAAGCAGAAGGGTTTCAACCGAATAATCGTGTGTCACAAGAGCCTCGCCTGCTATGGACCTTGGGGCAACCATCTGAAAAATGAATTCATTCCATTCCTCAAAGCCAATCCAGCTGAAGTGGTCACGCTGTTCCTGGAAAGCTACGTAACCCGCGACGACCTTCAGCAGGTCTTCGCCAGCGTTCCTGAACTGGCCGATTACTCATTCGATCCTGACAACTTCGCGAACGAACAGTGGCCGACGCTGGATGAAATGGCGCGTAGCAACAATCGCCTGATTCTGCTGACAGACCGATCGGAACTGGAAGGCAACTACGCCGTGGGGAACAAAGCCGTCAAAGTGCTTTATGACCAGGACTGGCTGGTACAGAACCGCTGGGATACGCTGGGGGCGGTGGCCACAAGTCTGTTGGCTTTTCATGACTTTTCGTGCCCGACACGCTGGAGCGATGTGCCGCTGAATACCCGAACAGTGGCTCGGGAAACAGGCAAGCGCTGGAACCGGCTGTTTCTGATGAATCAGTTCCACACCGCCACCTCCACGACCTTCGACTCTGGCTCCTTCGACAACAACCTGACCTACCTCAGGCACCGCACTGATAACTGTGGCGTCACGCCAAACTTCATTGGCATCAACAACTATCAGAATGGCGACACACTGGCCTACACACAAGCGCTGACCCAGGGCGGGATCTACTTGTGGGAAGGCCATGGTGCCGACAGGACGCAAGACACGGTGTGCGTGATCCCCAACGGTACACAAACACTGCTTCTGCCCGAAATGGGTTGCGAGAACGATGAGGCTCAATCGCTTTCGCTGTCGGGTATCGCAAAAGGCACACGGATTACCGTTTTCGACAGTCCCCACGCCAGCACTGACGACGACTACGCCACGGTCGACGTCAAACGGGACATCGGTATTTCCGAGCACGTTATCGTTCATGAGTTTGAACGTACGCTTGAGACCGACGACTATCGCGTGAACTACTTCAAGTACAACGGGCTTAATGGCAAGGTTTCCCGGGTGGAAATCCAGGTGCCTTGAAGTGGGTGCTGGAACAAAGGCTCGTCTGATCAGGCGAGCCCTTGATACATGAAAACCAGACTGGCAGCCGCGTACATATTGCCACCTGTCACTTTTGTCAGTAGACGTTCTTTTGAATGAGGACTAGCGTAACTGGACGCCAGATTCAATCCGACGCTGGCCCTTTACCTGACAGCGAGGTGGGTAATGGCCAAGTATGAAATTCGCCTGTCTACCGAGAATATCGAAACGCGAGGTTCCGTCAAAATAGCGATCCGGTTTTATGAAGAAGATGAGCTTCAAGACAAAGCCTTGATCACGTTGGTTACCCGAGAAGATTACAAAATAAAAGGCAGTCTGGGCCAGGATGAGCAAGCGCTCATTGATTTGGCGACGGCATTTGAAAGAAAGATTCTTGAGTTGACTGATGGCTGATAAATACACCATCCAATACATTTTATGCTGCAAGACCAGATAACATGGAGAAAAAACTATGGCCAGCCGTGAAGTTCGACTTTCAGTCGAAGATTTTGAAAACGATAAAATCCCGGAAGTCGTTATAGAGTTCTATAAGGAAGACGAGCTTCAGTACGCGGCGTATGTCACTTCGTCTGGCAAGCTCGACACCGTCGGAAGTCCGGCTGATGTAGACGGCCAGGCGGGGACTGATCAACGAGATGACGCCATCCTCATTGAACTGGCCAACGCTTTTATAAAAATGAAGCTCGATTGATGCGTTTACCTGCCATGAACAATGAGCGCTTTTCTTCACGTTTGTTCATGGCAGATACCGTTCCACTCAGCTCGGATCAACCGGCTTCTTCAACTTCGGATTCGGAAAGAACTGCACGCCCTGCACCTTTGGATCAGCCGGCTTGACCACCACCTTGTTGACCCGAGTGCCCAGTTCTTTCGGCACCGAAAGCCCCTGCTCGTTGAGCGTATCGCTATAGCCGCAGTGCACGCACTCGCGGTGCGGCACGTCGTCTTCGCTCCACATCATCAGCTTGTCAGGCTCGCTGCACGCTGGGCAGACAGCCCCGGCGATGAAGCGCTTCTTGGTAACGACCGCAGGTGTATCGGTCATGCTGCCGCGTCCTCACTCAGACCACTGTGGCGCAAGAGTGCGTCAATCGACGGCTCGCGTCCTCGGAAGTCGACGAACAGCACCATCGGTGCCTGTGAACCGCCACGGGCCAGAATGGCTTCGCGGAAAGCACGACCGGTTTCGGCATTGAGCACGCCGTCCTCTTCGAACTTCGAAAACGCATCGGCCGACAGCACTTCAGCCCACTTGTAGCTGTAGTAACCCGCTGCGTAGCCGCCCGCGAAGATGTGCGCGAAGCTGTTCGGGAAACGGTTGTAGGCCGGTGGACGCATGACCGACACTTCGTCACGAATGCCCTCCAGCACCTGCAGCACACTGCGGCCATCGCCGTGGGTGGCGTGCAGTTCGAAGTCGAACAGCGAGAACTCCAGCTGACGCACCATCATCAGGCCGGAATGGAAGTTGCGCGCAGCGAGCATCTTTTCCAGCAAGTCCTGGGGCAGCGGTGCACCGGTTTCGTAGTGACCGGAAATCAGCGCCAGGCCTTCCGGCTCCCAGCACCAGTTTTCCATGAACTGGCTTGGCAGCTCGACCGCATCCCATGCCACACCATTGATCCCGGATACACCCGCGTGATCGATACGGGTCAGCAGGTGATGCAGGCCGTGGCCGAATTCGTGGAACAGCGTGGTGACTTCGTCGTGGGTCAGCAGTGCAGGCTTGCCACCGACTGCCGGAGTGAAGTTGCAGACCAGATTGGCAACCGGGCTCTGCAGAGTGCCCTCAGCGGTGCGACGACGGTCGCGAGCGCCGTCCATCCAGGCGCCGCCACGCTTGTTGGCGCGGGCGTACAGGTCGAAGAAGAAGCGGCCGACGTGCTGACCGTTTTCCTTGATTTCGAACAGACGGACGTCCGGATGCCAGGCGTCGAAGCCTTTCTGCTCGGCGATTTCAATGCCGTACAGACGCTGAACGATGGCAAACAGGCCGCTCAGCACCTTGTCGATCGGGAAGTAGACACGCAGGGCTTCCTGGGAAACGCTGTAACGCTGCTCACGCAGTTTTTCGCTGTAAAAGCCGCTGTCCCAGCTTTGCAGATCCGGGCAGCCCTGTTCGGCGGCGTAAGCCTTGAGCTCTTCCAGATCCTGCACGGCAAACGGCTTGCTGCGCTTGGCCAGGTCGCGCAGGAAGCTCAGCACCTGATCGCTGGACTCGGCCATCTTGGTCGCCAGGCTCAGTTCCGCGAAGTTCGCGTAACCCAGCAGTTGGGCCAGTTCCTGACGCAGGTCGAGGATCTGTTCCATGACCGGGCCGTTGTCGTTCTTGCCGGCATTCGGGCCTTGATCGGACGCGCGCGTGCAGTAGGCCGCGTAGAGTTCTTCACGCAGCGCGCGGTCTTCGGCGTAGGTCATTACCGCGTAGTAACTCGGGAACTCCAGGGTAATCAGGTAGCCGTCCAGATCCTTGGCCTTGGCGGCGGCGGCCATCTGCTGCTTGGCCGAATCGGTCAGGCCGGCGAGGGCGGATTCATCGGCAACCAGCTTGGTCCAGGCTTGAGTGGCGTCCAGCAACTGGTTGGAGAACTGGCTGCCCAGTTCCGACAGCTTGCTCTGCACTTCGGCATAACGTTTCTGCTGCTCGGGCGGCAGGTCGATACCGGACAGGCGGAAGTCACGCAGCGCCTGCTCCAGAATGGTCTTCTGGCCGACGTCAAAATTCGCTGCTTCCGGGCTGTTGGCCAGCGCTTCATAGGCTTGGAACAGCTCGCGGTTCTGGCCCATCTCCGTGGAGTAGGCGCTCAATGCCGGCAGGCAGGATTCATAGGCTTCGCGCAGTTCGGCGCTGTTGCACACGGCATTCAAGTGGCTGACCGGGCTCCAGGCAGCGCCGAGACGATCATTCAACTCGTCCATGGTCAGCACCAGTCCGGCCCAGGTCGGTGTCGATCCCTGTTTGGCGAGAATGTCGGCAATTGCAGCGCGGTTGTCCGCCAGAATCTGTTCGATGGCAGGTTTGACATGCTCGGCACGGATCGCCGAGAAGGGTGGCAGGTCGTACGATTGCAGAAGCGGGTTGTTCGCGCTCACGGTTTTGCACCTTGGCTGGAAGAAACACTCCTGCATCTTAATTACAATCGACGCCGACCGCAGCATCGAAACCCGCTTCACTCACCTATCACTGCCAAAGAAGGAGCCTATCGTGGCCATTCGCAAGTTTCAGGACCACACACCATCGCTCGGCGAACGGGCCTTCGTCGACCATTCGGCGGTGGTGATCGGCGATGTGGAAATCGGTGCCGATAGCTCCATCTGGCCGCTGACCGTGGTGCGCGGCGACATGCACCGCATTCGCATCGGTGCGCGCACCAGCGTGCAGGACGGCAGTGTGCTGCACATCACCCACGCCGGGCCGTTCAATCCCGACGGTTTTCCCCTGCTGATCGGCGATGAAGTGACCATCGGCCACAAAGCCATGCTGCACGGCTGCACCATCGGCAATCGGATCCTGATCGGCATGGGCTCGACCATCATGGACGGCGCAGTGGTGGAAGATCAGGTGATCATCGGTGCGGGCAGCCTGGTGCCGCCGGGCAAGGTGCTGGAAAGCGGCTTTTTGTATGTAGGCCGCCCGGTCAAACAGGTGAGGCCGTTGACCGAAAAGGAAATCGCATTCTTCCCTTACAGCGCGACCAACTACGTGAAACTCAAGGATCAGCACCTGGCGGAAGGCTTTGACCAGCCATGCTGAAGAATCTGCAGTTCGAGGCCCCCATGCATTACCAGAACATTCTTTTCGACCTCGACGGTACGCTGACCGACCCGCGTCTGGGTATCACCCGCTCGATCCAGTTCGCGCTGGCAAAACTGGGTATCGACGAGCCGGATATCACCAGACTGGAACACTTCATCGGCCCACCGTTGTTGCAGGCGTTCATGCAGTTTTACGACATGGACGAAGCGCGTGCATGGGAGGCGGTCGGCTTCTACCGCGAGCGCTTCCGTGTGACCGGGCTGTATGAAAACGAAGTGTTCGACGGCATTGCCGAGCTGCTGGAAACCTTGGGCGGGCAGGGCAGACGTCTGTACATCGCCACGTCCAAACCGTGGGAGTTCGCCCGGGAAATCGCCCGGCACTTCGATTTCGCCAGACACTTCATCGTGATCCACGGCAGCGAACTGGACGGCACCCGCACCGACAAAGTCGAACTCATCGCCCACCTGCTCGCCGAAGAAAAACTCGACCCGGCGCACACCCTGATGATCGGCGACCGCAAACACGACCTGATCGGCGGCATCCGCAACGGGCTGGACGTTGCTGCGGTGGGATACGGGTTTGGCAGCCATGAAGAACTCACGGCGGAAAACCCGACGTATCACTTTGCGACCGTGGCCGAGTTGCATGAGGCCTTTGTGGGCAAGTAAGGCGGCACTGCGCGACTGGCGTTGAAGTGACGCAGATGTGTGCCCAAGCTTCAGCGTTATTCACGTCATGCGCTCGGCTCACTGAATCCTCAGTCTGTGCCATTTGTGACGCGGAGCGTCACGGGAGCATGCCCACGCGAAGCGATGGGCACGATCATTCCTCCATGAGGCCTTGTGCACAACGACGAGTGCGGAGCATGGGCATAATCGGTGTGCATAAGATCCCCGCTCGTTCACACGCTCCAGCGTGGTAACGCCGCTCAGGACGCTCTGCGTCCGGCCGTGATGCGAAGCAGCGCGGCATGGCGCGCTCACGGCATCAATCGCTGCAGAGCCGCCTTGCGTGAATCGGCAGGCAAGCCACCGAGCTTCTCCACTGCCTGGAAGAACGCTTCCCAGTCGCCATTCACTTGCTTGAACAGCGCCTCGAATGCAGGCACCCACTGGTCATAGAGCCCGAAGGGCAGCAGCTTGGCGTTGTTCATCGGGCTGTTGATCCAGCCATCGAAGCGTTTGTCGCCGCCCCATTGCTCATCGCGCAACGTCCGATAGTCACGGCGCATGCGCTCGAACTCGGCCGCCTTGCGTTCGCGCATGACGTCAGGCGCCAACGGCTGGCGATAAAGCGCTTTCAGACGCTCACGCGTATCGAGCACCAGTTGAATGAACTGATCGCGCCGTCTGGACTGCGAAACGCTCTCAGGCGGCAGCCCACGGGCAGCACGCCACTGACGCGTGCCTTCCTGCTCGACGAAGCTGGCGTACGATTCGTTGAATTCCGTATCGTCCTTCACATAGAAACGCTGATGCGCCAATTCGTGAAAAATCAGCGTGGCCAGCCTTTCATCGCCCCAGCCCAGCATCGAACTGAGGATCGGGTCGTTGAACCAGCCCAATGTCGAATACGCTTCTACGCCACTGAGGTACACATCCTTGCCTGCCTGACGCTGCAAGGCTGCTTCACCGCGAGCGCCACCCGGGCTGTAATAGCCGCGATAAGCCACACAACCGGCAATCGGAAAACAGTGGGTCACCGGATCCAGAGAGAACTCATCTGTGGCAAACACGTTCCATACCACGTAAGGACGGCCCAGATCGGCATACAGGCGATAGCTCTTGTTGTCCGGCAGGTGCAGGTGTTCGCTGGCGAAGACTCGGGCCTTTTGCGACTGGGCCAGGTGTGCCCGAAGCGTTGGATCGCGACCGGGATCGGCAATGATCTCCTCAACCGGTTCGCGGGCCTGCAACAGCTGCCATTGCCCCTGCGCCAACTGACCGTAATAGGCCACGCTGGAACAGCCACTCAGCAACATGACCGCCACTACCGGCAAAGCCTGCCAAAGGCGTAAAACAATGAGTCGTGGCATACACAGCCTTAAAGTCGGAACACAGTGCTGTTATGCAGGACAGACAAGACCGACGCAACTATCATCGCCGCCGGTTCAGAAATGGAGCACAGCATGCGCGTCATGACACTGATTCTCGCCCTGACAACCCTTGCAGGTTGCGCCGGTCCATTGCCTGCCGTTGACCCGAACATGGCCTGGGTCGATCTGCGCACCATCACCGGCAAAGTGGTCATGGCCGACAAGCTCGACGGCAAGAACACCTATGACGGTCGCTACTTCCAGGTCACACCCGGCAGCCATTCGCTGCAAGTGCGTTACGACTATGAGTATCGATACGGAAGTCTCGGCCTGATGGGCGACGACTACACCGAAATCACCTGCTTCGTTGAAGTCGACTACGCGCATTTCGCTGCAGGGCAGCGCTACGTCCTCGAGGTGAGGTCACTGACCAACGATGTCGATGCGTGGCTGTACGACGCCGAGCGAAAAACGGTCGCGCAGGAGGGGAATGTTCACTGCATCTGATCAGCGATCATTGCGCTGATAAATGATTTTTTTGGTGCCGTTCTCGCAGCTACCCACGACCATGTTCTGGTCCGTGACTTCGTCATTGGTGACGATTTCCAGCGTGTAGGACGTAACATTGTTCGCCTGGATGCGCGCCTCGATTTCGTCCTTGAGTTCATCACAGGACTTCGGGGCCGCCACAGCATTTACAGCCAGCAGGGTACAGGCCACTGCCAAAGCAAAACGTTTCATGCTTGACCCTCTTCCAGAACACATAACCGGCGAAAGGAACACTGTTGTGGGAGGCGGCTTGCCGGCGAATCAATAGCCCATCCAACCTGGCAACGACTGGAACAACGCTATCGTCGGCCAGCCACCTCACACGAAATCCGAACTACCGAATCAGCTCAGCAGGGTAGCTTCGAGCGTGATGTTGGCGTTCAGCACCTTGGACACCGGGCAGCCTTCTTTGGCTTTAGTGGTCAACTCGTTGAACTGCTCCTGAGTCGCGCCTGGCACCTTGGCTTTCAGTATCAGATGCACAGCAGTGATCGCGAAACCGCCTTCCACCTGGTCGAGCGTGACTTCAGCCTGGGTATCGATGCTGTCGGCTGTGAAGCCTGCGTCGCCCAGAATCATCGACAGCGCCATCGAGAAGCAACCCGCATGGGCCGCGCCGATCAGTTCTTCGGGATTGGTGCCTTTGCCGCCTTCAAAACGAGCCTTGAAGCCGTATGGATGCTCGCGCAGTGCTGCGGTTTCAGTCGAGATGCTGCCGATACCGGTTTTCAGATCACCAGCCCAGTGTGCCGATGCTTTCTTGACGATGCTCATGGTCGCTCCTTGAAGGAATGGATTGAGTCTTTTGCACGTGACAGGATTCTGAGGATAGACGGCACCGGAAAGTTCAAATCGACTAAAGACCTAGTATTTAAGTAGGTTTTTTTCCGCGTCATCTATTGAAACACCAGGCTTGTGCCCGCACTGTTGTTTCATCGTGGGCAGCTCCTTGAGCCGACCCAACACAATTCGAGGAGCTACCCTGGCCTATGAAACGTCTGGCAGATGTAAAGATTTCCACCCTTGATCTGGTGCCCGTGCGCCACGATAAAGGCCCCGCCGACTCTCTGCGCAACTCGCTGAATCTGGCGCAACACGTCGAAAAACTGGGCTACAACCGCTTCTGGGTCGCCGAACACCACAACATGGACGGCATCGCCAGTTCGGCAACGTCGGTGCTGCTGGCGTATCTGGCAGGCGGTACTTCGACCATCCGGGTCGGCGCGGGCGGCATCATGCTGCCCAACCATGCGCCACTGGTGGTGGCCGAGCAGTTCGGCACCCTGGCGAGCCTGTATCCGGACCGCATCGATCTGGGCCTGGGCCGTGCGCCCGGTTCCGATCAGATGACCGCCCGCGCGCTGCGCCGCGAACGTTCCGGCAGTGCCGATGACTTCCCGGATGACGTGACCGAACTGATGGAGTACCTGGGACCGCGTACACCTGATCAAAAAGTGATCGCCGTTCCAGGTTCAGGCACCAATGTGCCGATCTGGCTGCTGGGCTCAAGTCTGTTCAGCGCTCAGCTGGCAGGGATGCGCGGTTTGCCTTACGCCTTCGCCTCGCACTTCGCGCCGCGCTACATGCACGAAGCGATTCGCGTCTACCGCAATCACTTCCAGCCTTCGGCAGTGCTCGACAAGCCTTACGTGATGCTGGGCGTGCCGCTGTCGGCCGCAGAGACGGACGAGAAGGCCGAATACCTGGCGACGTCGGTGTACCAGCGTATTCTGGCGCTGATGCGTGGTCACAGTCTGATGCAGCGTCCACCGGTGGAGTCCATGGACGGCCTGTGGCTGCCGCACGAACGTGAAGCGGTGGCGAGCTTTCTGGGGCTGGCGATGGTTGGCGGCCCGGACAAGATCCGCGCCAAACTGGACGTGCTGCTGGAGCAGACCGATGCCGATGAGCTGATCTTTACCTGCGACATGTACGAGCATGAAGACCGTCTGCGGTCCTACGAGATCCTGGCTCAGGTCGCACACGGCTAAACGCTTGCTGCACAGACACGAAAAAGCCCGCACCATTCGCTGAATCACTGTTCAGCGTAGGGTGCGGGCTTTTTTTTACAGCTTGAACACGGGGTCTGGCACGGGCTGGATTTACATCGAGCCGGCCTGACTATCAACCGCGCTTATAAACGATTTCCTTGGCGCCACCTTCGCAGGTGCCAACCACTTGCAGATCAGCAGCACTGCCTTTCTCGACCACTTCAAGCGTGTAGGAAGAAACACCCTTGGCCTGAAGCTTGGCGTCGATTTCGCTTTTCAGCTCTTCACATGGCTTGCCTGCCGCCAGGGCGGTGCCCGCGATGCTCAACAAACCTACTGCCAACAAAATCTTCTTCATGGGTATCCCCTTTCGTCCGGCCAAATGCAGACGCCATCGGAACAGGCGCCCATTGAACATCCCTACGCCCACCTGTGAGCCATGATGGCTCATGTCAGTGTGTAGCGCAGGTTATGGCAATCGGCCAGCCGAAAGGTTCAAGGACGATCAGCTGCGTTCGATGCGAAAGCCCACTTTCAAGGTGACCTGATAGTGGCCAACCTTGTTGTTGTCCACGATATGGCCGCGGGTTTCGGTCACTTCGAACCATTCAAGGTTCTTGATGCTTTTGCTGGCTTCGGCCAAAGCGTTCTGGATAGCGTCTTCAACGGTGGTGGTGGACGATCCGACGATTTCGACTTTCTTGTACGTGTGATGATCACTCATGGCAGTTCTCCTGAAGGTCTTTGAACACGTCGTTAAAACCAACGCTCCAGACTTCTGTCAGGAAAAAGCAGGTAAAAGTTCAGACTTTGCAAAATGGCATCGCACTTTCCAATGAGCCCGCAGTCGGAATCATCACACGCCCACTCACCATTGCAGGAGAAACACCATGGCTAGTACTTCACTTCGCAAGGCCTCGTTGCAGAGTATGGAAGCGGAGATCGAGAGTCTCTTGAAGTCGCTCGAGGGCCTGAAAGCCGATGCTTCCGACGAGTCGCGCAAAACCCTGAAAAACCTCAAGGCCAATGCTGAAAGTGCTCTGAGCCATTCGCGCAGCCTGCTCAGCGATGTCTACGAAGACGTCAAAGAGAAGACCCGTGAAAATGCGCTGGCCACTCGTGACTACGCTCAGGAACACCCTTGGACCACCGCAGGCGTTGCTGTGGGTGCCCTCGGCCTGCTGGCAGCCTACCTGCTGTGCAAGCGCGGCAACTGATCAGTTTCTGATCGGGTCTTCAGACCGCAGCAGCTCATTTTTCAACCATTGAGCCAACTGCTGTGCGCGGCCATCGGCCATACGTCTGGGCACCCATAACGCCAGTTGCGCCGGGGTTTCGCTGAAACCCCATGGCGCAACCAGGCGTCCGGCCCTGAGGTCATCGACCACCAGCGGCTCGGGCGCAATCGCGATCCCAAGGCCTGCCACGGCCGCCTCCAGCAAATAATACAAATGCTCGAAGCCCTGTCCGAACCGCAATGACTGCGGGTCGATGCCGTTGTGTTGCGCCCAGCTTGGCCATGCCTGCGGCCGCGAGGTGGTCTGCAGCAGGGACTCGTCCAGCAGCGCTTCGGCGGGCGCATTGCACAGGCTGTCGAAACGCGCAAAGCGTGGGCTCAGTACCGGGCCGATTCGTTCGCTGGCCAGCTCGAACACCTGCATGTCGGCAGGCCAGGGCGGTTCGGCGAACACCAGCAGGGCATCCAGACCGGGACGGCGAGGGTCCAGATCGCCCTCGCCTGCCGACAGGTGCAGGCGCAGATCCGGCAACTCCGCATTCAAGCGACTCAGGCGTGGAATGAACCAGCGCGCCAGCAGGCTCCCGGAACATCCGAGCACGAACGGCGCATCGGCGCTGCCCTGGCTCAGCTCGGCACAGACACTGCGCAGCCGGTCGAACGCTTCACCACTGGCGTCACGCAGCCGGATACCCGCATCTGTGAGTTTCAGGCCGCGTCCATCCTTACTGAACAGATTGACGCCCAGGTGCTCTTCAAGAAGCTTCAACTGACGACTGACGGCGCCATGTGTCACGTGCAGATGCTCGGCAGCCTGACTGACACTGCCAAGCCGGGCAGTGCTTTCAAAGGCACGCAAGGCATTCAACGGGGGAAGATCGCGGCTCATGATCTGTGAGTTTTCCTGACAGGTTGTGGCGATCTTATCGGTTTTCATCCGGGCGTGCGCTGGTTAAAGTGGACTCATTGCCAGACCGGCTCACCTCATTCGTTCGATATACCCACTGGAGCACTTCATGACCCAGACCAATTTGCGCAACGGCCCTGACGCCAACGGCCTGTTCGGCTCGTTCGGCGGCCGCTACGTCGCTGAAACCCTGATGCCGCTGGTTCTCGACCTGAACCGCGAGTACGAAGCCGCCAAGGCCGATCCTGAATTCATCAAAGAGATGGCGTACTTCCAGCGCGATTACGTGGGCCGTCCGAACCCGCTGTATTTCGCTGAACGCCTGACCGAGTTCTGTGGCGGCGCGAAGATCTACTTCAAGCGCGAAGAGCTGAATCACACCGGCGCGCACAAGATCAACAACTGCATCGGCCAGGTGCTGCTGGCCAAGCGCATGGGCAAGAAGCGTCTGATCGCTGAGACCGGCGCCGGCATGCACGGTGTTGCCACGGCGACCGTGGCTGCACGTTTCGGTCTGCCTTGCGTGATCTACATGGGTGCGACCGACATCGAGCGCCAGCAGGCCAACGTATTCCGCATGCGGCTGCTGGGTGCCGAGATCGTTCCGGTCACTTCCGGCACCGGCACCCTGAAAGACGCCATGAACGAAGCTCTGCGTGACTGGGTAACCAACGTCGACGACACCTTCTACCTGATCGGTACTGTGGCTGGCCCACACCCGTACCCGGCGATGGTGCGTGATTTCCAGGCCATCATCGGCAAGGAAACCAAAGAGCAGATGCTGGAGAAGGAAGGGCGCTTGCCCGACAGTCTGGTCGCCTGTGTTGGCGGCGGTTCCAACGCGATGGGCCTGTTCCACCCGTTCCTGGATGACGCCAGCGTGGAAATCATCGGTGTGGAAGCGGGCGGTCATGGTGTCGAGACCGACAAGCATGCGGCCAGCCTGAACGGCGGTGTGCCGGGCGTGCTGCACGGTAACCGCACTTACCTGCTGCAGGACAAGGATGGGCAGATCACTGATGCACACTCCATTTCCGCAGGCCTGGACTACCCGGGCATCGGCCCGGAGCACGCGTTCCTGCATGAAGTGAAGCGCGTCGAATACGTCAGCATCACCGATGAAGAAGCCCTGGACGCTTTCCATCAGTGCTGCCTGCTCGAAGGCATCATCCCGGCGCTGGAAACCGCCCACGCCCTGGCTGAAGCCATGAAGCGCGCCACCAACCTGCGCGACGATCACTTGATGGTCGTGTGCCTGTCCGGGCGCGGCGACAAAGACATGCAGACCGTCATGAGCCACATGGCCGCTGCCGAAAAGACTCAGGAGATGCTGGTATGAGCCGCCTTGAACAACGTTTCGCCCAGCTGAAAACCGAAGGTCGTGCGGCGCTGGTCACCTTCGTCACTGCGGGCGATCCCGGCTATGACACCTCGCTGAAAGTCCTGAAAGGCCTGCCGGCTGCCGGTGCCGACGTGATCGAACTGGGGATGCCGTTCACCGATCCGATGGCCGACGGCGTTGCCATTCAGCTGGCGACCCTGCGTGCGCTGGATGCAGGTCAGACGCTGCCGAAAACCCTGCAGATGGTTCGTGAGTTTCGTGTCGACGACCAGACCACGCCTATCGTGCTGATGGGTTACTACAACCCGATCCACCGTTTTGGCGTCGAAGCGTTTGTGGCTGAAGCGAAGGAAGCAGGCGTAGACGGTCTGATCATCGTCGACCTGCCGCCTGAGCACGACGCCGAGCTGGCAACGCCTGCACAGGCTTCGGGCATCGACTTCATTCGTCTGACCACGCCGACCACCGACGACGCGCGCCTCCCGCGCGTGCTGGAACGCAGTTCTGGCTTCGTTTACTACGTGTCGGTTGCAGGTGTGACGGGTGCAGGTTCGGCGACCACTGAACACGTGACCGAGGCCATCGCACGCCTGCGTCGTCATACCGATCTGCCGATCAGCGTCGGGTTTGGTATTCGTACCCCTGAACAGGCAGCGGCCATTGCACGTCTGGCAGACGGCGTGGTGGTGGGTTCGGCACTGGTCGACCAGATTGCCAACGCAGGATCGCCGGAGCAGGCCGTCGATGGCGTACTGACCTTGTGCGCGGCGCTGGCCGAAGGCGTACGTAACGCCCGCGTCAGCTAAGGGTAAAGTTTCTGGTACAGAGGAATCAAAGCGCCAGCAGCGGTTCTATCATGCAGTAAGACACGAGGGGTTCATGACCAGGTCATGAACCCCTTTTTGCTGCATCGCGTAGTGCTGAGGAGCACCCCCATGAAACTGCCAAACCGCATCATCACAGGCTTGGGCATCCTGATGATCAGCGCCAGTCCGCTGCTCCAGGCCGCGCCGCCCGATCAGCGCGGCAACGGCCCGGACGACAACCGTGGCGGCCACCAGCAAGGCCCGCGCGACAATGACGGCCCGGGCAATCGCGGCAACGGCAAAGGTCCGGGGCCATCCCATCAGGACAATCGCCGTGGCCCGCCTCAGGACTTCGGACCGGTGCGCGAGACGTTCCAGCAACACCGTGACGTCATTGGCCGTGGTCAGCCGTTGCCGCCGGGTATTCATATCGTCAAAGGCCGGCCATTGCCACCGGGTTACGGCAAACGACTGGACCGTCGCTCGCTGCAATATCTACCGCATTACGAGGGATATGAGTGGCGTCGCCTTGGCACCGATGTCGTGCTGATCGCCGTCGGCACAGGGATTGTGTACGCGATTCTGGATGGCGTGCTGAATTGATTATCGCCTTGCCGGATTGCCGCTCAGAATAAGTCGGCTATCGACAAGCCCTGCGCAAACCTGTTGAAAATCGCGGTTTTTGTGGGAGGCGGCTTGCCGGCGATTCGGTTTTCTCAGGCGCCATCTCAGCGACTGACATGCCGCCATCGCGGGCAAGCCCCCTCCCACAGTTTGGTGTTTGCTGCCCGACTGCGGGGTGTCGGAAACGCAGAGACTTTAAGCCGTCCTCTGATGCAACCCGGCCAGAAACGCCATCAGGGCACCTGACACAAACTCCGGGTTTTCCAGATTGGCGATATGCCCGGCCTCGGGCACCAGCACATAGGGGCAGCCAATCAGGCGAGCCATCTCGCGGGTTTCCGTTGGCGGCCTTGGAATGTCGGCATCGCCGCACATGATCAAGGTGGTGTCGGCGTCCAGTTGATGCAGAAGCCCAAGCCGGTCCTCGCGTCCGAAAATGATGCGACCGACCGGCACAACAGTCTGGCGCAATTGTTCGGAGCTCATGCTGGCCAGCGCCGTTCGCAGTCTCTGGCAGACAGGTGACTGCGGGTCGATGCCGGGACGGAAGAAGATCGGCACCACCACGTCCAGCAGCTGTTCGGAAAATCCTCCTGCGGCTTCCACCTTGTCGAGCAGAGAGAAATAGTAGGCTTTCATGGCCTCTGATTCATTGCCCAGATAGGTGTCCATCAGCACCAGCCCGTTGATACGTTCAGGCGCGGAAAGCGCAGTGATTGCGCCCCACATGCCTCCGACTGACAGGCCGATGATGGTGCAGCGTCTGATGTTCAAGTGGTCGAGCAACGCCAGCGCGTGGCGGGCGAAATCGCTCAGGTTCCGGGTTTCGTCAGGAAACGCACCGGATTCACCATGCCCCCAAAGGTCCGGCACGATCACACGATAATGGCTGGCAAGAAGGTCAATCTGCGCGCTCCACATGTTTCGGTCCCAGAGATAGCTGTGTCCGAGTAAAAGAACCGGCCCGCTGCCCTGATCAGAATAGTGAAGCTTCTTGCCTTCGATGATTAGATCCGGCATCTCTCATGATCCTCTGTCTTGGTCTCTCAGCATTCAGTGCAAGCCCGAAAACGCGAGCTGCGACTGCATCTGATGCCTGATATTCAGGCAAATGAATGATCACTTTTCGCTGATCTGCACTTCAACGGACCAATCGGTCACGTTTTGGCGGGGCAATGTTACACCGCTGATTTTGCCTGTCGTTCGACATAGCATCATGCGGAGGAGGCTGGGTGAGGCTTGTCAGTCTTAGAAGACACTCCCTGAATACCCGACATGAGGTCCTCACTGACCTGGAAATAATCCGATCACACTGCAATGGACGGTAATGGTCTGCCCGCCAGTGAAACGCCGCTCAACGCCTGCTCGCTGGCCAGCCAGTCGACAAACTGCTGAACGATCTGCACGCGGCGTTTACGCTGGGGCAGCACCACGTAATACCCGTAACCGGAAACTGCCGAAGCTGCGACAGGACGGCACAGAAGGCCTTGCTCGAGCAGATCATCGACCAGATGCCGCCAGCCGATGGCCACGCCCTGACCGCCGATCGCAGCCTGGATCAACAGCGTGTAATTGTCGAAACGCAATTGTCCGGGTGCCGGTGACTGAGGAATGTCCAGCGCCCGAAATACGCCGCCCCAGTCGAACCAGTTATTGTTGCTTTCACCGCGCAAGTGCAGCAGCGGAAACTCACGCAAGACATCGTTGGGCAACGGCAGTGCTCGCCCCGCAGTCAGTTGCGGACTGCACACAGGAAACACTTCTTCGCTGAACAGCCAATGGCTTTCGCCCTGCTTGAAGCGCCCGTCCCCAAACAACACCGCGACGTCGATATCCGGGCGCAGCATGCTGTGGGTGCGCTCGCTGGTCACCAGGCTGACGTCCACATCCGGGTTGAGCTTGTGAAAACGGTGCAGCCGGGGCATCAGCCAGTAGGAAGCAAAGGCAAAATCCGTGGCGACCTGAAGCACCTCATGCTGGCGCTGGTCGGTGATCGCCACCAGACCGCTCTCGATGGACTGCAGGCCGGTCTGCACATGACTGAACAGGACCTCGCCCGCTTCGGTCAGCTCGATACCCCGGTAGATGCGGTCGAACAGCCGCGTTGCCAACTGCTCCTCAAGCCGCTTGATCTGCTGGCTGACGGCGGGCTGCGTGGTGCCCAGTTCGATGGCCGCTGCCGTGAAGCTGCGCAAGCGGGCAGCCGCCTCGAACGAGCGCAACAGATCCAGTGACAGCTCACCGAGGGATTCATACATAAGCGCAGCTTATCCTAGGTATTTCTTCATATGGGCTTTACCACAGCTACTATGGCCTTCATTCTCGTTACCAGCACTTTCGCATAACTGTTCACTATGGGATGCCGCGATTACATGAAGCGCAAAAATATTCTGTTCATCATGGCCGATCAAATGGCCGCGCCAATGTTGCCGTTCTACGCCCCCTCTCCGATTCTGATGCCGAACCTGTCCCGCCTTGCCGCTCAAGGCGTTGTGTTCGATTCGGCGTATTGCAACAGCCCGCTGTGCGCACCCTCGCGGTTCACGCTGGTCAGCGGCCAGTTACCCAGCAAGATCGGTGCGTACGACAACGCCGCCGACTTTCCGGCGGACATTCCGACCTACGCTCACTACCTGCGTGCCGAGGGCTA
This sequence comes from Pseudomonas viridiflava, assembly GCF_900184295.1. NCBI lineage: Bacteria > Pseudomonadati > Pseudomonadota > Gammaproteobacteria > Pseudomonadales > Pseudomonadaceae > Pseudomonas > Pseudomonas viridiflava. Next base: position 30,776 of record NZ_LT855380.1, on the reverse strand, counting down.
CAAGACTGCACTGGCCGGCAAGATGCATTTCTGCGGCCCTGACCAGTTGCACGGCTACGAAGAGCGCCTGACCAGCGACATCTACCCGGCGGATTACGGCTGGTCCGTAAACTGGGACGAGCCGGACGTACGCCCGAGCTGGTACCACAACATGTCGTCAGTGCTGCAGGCAGGGCCATGCGTGCGCACCAATCAGCTGGATTTCGATGAGGAAGTGGTCTTCAAGGCCCAGCAGTACCTGTACGACCATGTTCGCGAAGACGGTAATGCGCCGTTTTGCCTGACGGTCTCGATGACTCACCCCCACGATCCGTACACCATCACCCGACCGTTCTGGGACCTTTACGACGACGTCGAGATCCCGATGCCGCCCCTGCACGCCAACCAGAACGCGCTGGACCCGCACTCGCAACGTCTGCTCAAGGTCTACGATTTGTGGGACAAGCCCATGCCGACGCACAAGATTCGTGATGCGCGGCGTGCGTACTTCGGCGCCTGCAGCTACATCGATCTGAACGTCGGAAAACTGATGCAGACGCTGTCTGAAGTCGGACTGGCCGAAGACACCATCGTCGTGTTCTCCGGCGATCACGGCGACATGCTGGGCGAGAAGGGCCTCTGGTACAAAATGCACTGGTTCGAGATGGCCGCACGTGTGCCGCTGGTGGTTTACGCGCCGGGCCAGTTCAAACCGCGTCGCGTGAAGGCCTCAGTGTCCACCGCCGACCTGTTGCCGACCTTTGTCGATATGGCCAATGGCAAGCTGGACAAAGGCCTGCCGCTGGACGGCCGCTCCCTGATGCCGCATCTGAAAGGCAAGGCCGGTCACGATGAAGTCTTTGGCGAGTACATGGCCGAAGGCACGACGAGCCCGCTGATGATGATCCGCCGCGGCGCCTACAAATTCATTTATTCGGAGCAGGATCCCTGCCTGCTGTTCGATGTGAAGAACGATCCGAAGGAACTGGAGGACCTGAGCCAGTCACCCGACTATCAACAACTGTTCAACGACTTCCTGGCCGAGGCTCGGGCCAAATGGGACATACCGGCGATACACCATCAGGTGCTCGCCAGCCAGCGCAGACGGCGCTTCGTCGCCAAATCGCTGGCAACCGGCAAGCTGAAGAGTTGGGATCACCAGCCACTGGTCGACGCCAGTCAGCAATACATGCGCAACCACATTGATCTGGACGATCTGGAGCGCAAGGCACGTTATCCACAACCCTGACACTGCCCACACCAAAAAAACCAAAAGGGGTAAACCGAATGAGAAAGCTATTCACCGCACTGGCGGTCAGTGTCATGACGTTGGGCAGCGTTGCGGTACACGCCGCAGATGCCAGTTGCAGCACCGTGCGGATGGCAGACCCGGGCTGGAGCGACATCGCAGCCACTAACGCAATCACCAGCGTTGTGCTCGAAGGCCTAGGCTACAAGACCAAGATCGACACCCTGGCGGTGCCGATTGCCTACGGTGGCCTGAAAGACGGGCAGCTGGATGTGTTTCTGGGCAACTGGATGCCGGCGCAGCAGGGCTTCTACGACAAATTTGTAGCCACCGGTGACGTCACGCAACTGGCGAAAAACCTGGAAGGCACCGAATTCACTCTGGCAGTGCCGGACTACGTCTGGGACGCGGGTGTGCACACCTTTGCCGACCTGAACACATTCGCCGACAAGTTCAGCAAAAAGATTTACGGCATCGGCTCCGGCGCGCCCGCCAACCTGTCGTTGCAGGAAATCATCAAGAAGAACGAGTTCGATCTGGGCGGCTGGAAGCTGGTGGAGTCCAGCGAGCAGGCGATGCTGGCCGAGGTCAATCGCAACGTGAAGCGTAAGTCCTTCGTGGTGTTCCTGGGCTGGACGCCACACCCTATGAACGTGCAGATCAAGGGCATGCATTACCTCAAGGGCGGCGAGAAATACTTCGGTGACACCGGCTCGGTCTTCACCCTGACCCGCAAAGGCTACGCCGAAGCCTGCCCGAACGTGGGCAAGCTGCTGACCAACCTGAGCTTCACCCTGGACATGGAAAACACCATCATGGCCGATGTGGTGAACAAGAAAGTCAGCAATAACCAAGCCGCCAAGGCGTGGATCAAGGCCAACCCGGCGGTGCTGGAGAAATGGCTGGATGGGGTGAAAACCATCGACGATAAGGAAGGGTTGGCAGCGGTGAAGGCGAAGCTTTAAGCAGGGGTTTTCGCTGCGTCACAAGGCAGGTAGCGACAGATTAAGTTTTCCTCACGTTTCTTCAGCGTGCGCGGGTACGTGCTAAATACGGTCGTCGCTGTACTCCATGGACACTCATGAGCCGTACGGCACCTAACGGCTGAACTGGAGAATACTGATGAATAAACTACTGATGTCGCTTCCGCTGGCTTTGGTCCTGATCACGACTTTTGCCTCGGCAGCGGGCTGGCCGCCAGAGACCGGGGCCAAAGTGGTGGGCAACGCACTGGAAGTTCCGACCAAGCTGGAAGCGACCGACGTTTCGCTGGAGAAGATGCTCAATGACGGCGCCCACGTGGTCTCTTCCTACGTAGCACAGGACGGCCCGGTGGTGACGGTGCTCAACAAGAAACACTATGCCATCTGCATGCTCAAAGGTGCCGGCATGGGCTCGGACCAGAACGTCGCGACGTCGAAGTGCTATGTGATGAATTAGGTTGTGGCAGTTGCTACCCGTCCACGGTTTATGAAACATAGGAGCGGACCGGGCGGCGTTCCGCTTGTCCGCGAAGAGGCCGGTACATCCGACGCATATGCAGTGGCTGAAATACTGCATTCGCGGACAAGTCCGCTCTTATCAAACAACCTGTAAGCCACTGAAGAAACTGGATTTTGTGGGAGCGGACTTGTCCGCGAAAGGCCAGTACATCCGACGCATATGCGGTGGCTGAAATACTGCATTCGCGGACAAGCGGAACGCCGCCCGGTCCGCTCCCACCTAGTTTGCTGCGCGACAGCGCTACGTCGAAGACCTGGTGAGGCATCCCACAGGCTCCGCAGTCATGCACTGAAAACGAACACAGGATATGGGTACAACCGGGTCCAGCCACAGACGTGTAATCTGACGGCAACCCACCAATCACGAGGGACCGATGCGCTGGCTCAACCGCCATAAATTCCTGCCTTTTCTGGCCTGGCTTCCTCAGCAGACCCGCGCCAGCGTCGGACGTGATGCGCTGGTGGGGTTGAGCGGTGCCATTCTGGCCCTGCCGCAATCCATCGCCTACGCGCTGATCGCCGGATTGCCTCCCGAGTACGGTCTGTATGCCGCTATCGTTCCGGTGATCATCGCCTGTCTGTGGGGCTCTTCCTGGCATCTGATCTGCGGCCCGACCGCCGCTATCTCAATCGTGCTGTATGCCAGCGTCAGCCCGCTTGCGGTTCCGGCCAGTCAGGACTACATCACCCTGATCCTGTTGCTGACGTTCATTGCCGGGGTCTTCCAGTTGTTGCTTGGCATGGTGCGCTTTGGCGCACTGGTGAATTTCGTCTCGCACTCCGTTGTGATCGGATTCACGCTGGGGGCCGCTGTCGTGATTGCGCTGGGGCAGATGCCTAACCTGATGGGCATCGACCTGCCCAGCCAGACCACCGCCCTCGACAGTCTCACAGCGCTGCTGGAACACCGGGGCGAGGTTGACACGGTGTCGCTCGCGCTGGGCCTGATGACGCTGACACTGGGCATCGTGCTGAAATCGCTGGTGCCGCGCTGGCCCACGCTGTTGATCGCGCTGGTCGCGAGCAGCCTGCTGGTCTGGTTGTGGCCTGCAATGTTCGGCCACGTCAGGCTGGTCAGCGCCTTTGCCGGAAGCCTGTCACCCTTCGCCCCTCTGCCGCTGGATGCCGAGTTGATCCTCAAACTGCTGCCGACGGCCGTGGCAGTCGGCATGCTCGGGCTGGTCAACAGCCTGTCGATTGCCCGCTCGCTGTCGACGCGCTCGCAGCAGATGCTCAACGCCAACCAGGAAGTTCGGGCACAGGGTCTGTCGAACATGATCGGTCCGCTGTTCTCGGGCTATCTGTCGGCAGGCTCGTTCACCCGCGCGGCACTCAACTACGAAGCCGGTGCCCGCTCGCCACTGGCCGGTGTGTTTTCGGCTTTGTGGGTCGCGTTGTTTGCAGTGGTCGGGGCCTCGGTGATCGCGCACATCCCGATCCCCAGCATGGCGGCGTCCATTCTGCTGATCTGCTGGGGCCTTGTTGATCGTCGCGGCATTGCGGCGCTGTTCCGGGTCAGCCGGTCGGAGTTCTTCGTGATGGCGCTGACTTGTCTGGCCACCTTGCTGCTGGAGCTGCAGACCGCGATTTATGCAGGCGTGCTGGCGTCGCTGTTCTTCTACCTCAAACGCACTTCACAACCTCGCGTACAGCAATTGCGTGAAGGTGACGAGGACATTCTGCGGGTCGGTGGCTCGATCTTCTTCGGCGCCAGCCACTACCTGCAAACCCGCCTGCAACGCACCCAGGGCCAGCGCGTGGTTATCGAAGCGCAACAGATCAACTTCATCGATTACTCGGGCGTTGAAATGCTGCATCAGGAAGCGCGTCGACTGAACAGACAGGGCAGGGCGCTGGTGCTGCGCCACGCAAGACCGCAAGTGATCGAGGAACTGCACAAGCTGGAAGGGGCTGATCAATGCCCGATTGTGTTTGAGGACTGAAGTCGATTCGTGTCGGGATCATTACGTGCCTCAGCCCGCCAACTGCCTGCGCAACTCAGCCAGCACCGGTGCTGAATCCGGGCGCACACCGCGCCACAGCAGAAAGGCTTCGGCAGCCTGTTCGACGAGCATCCCCAGGCCATCGACCGACTGCGCAGCGCCCTGCTCGGTGGCCCAGCGGCAGAATGCGGTAGGCTCCTTGCCGTACATCATGTCGTAGCAGAAGGTCTTGCCCGGCTCGATCAGGCTGGGCGAGATCGGCGGCAGTTCACCGGCAAGGCTGGCGGAGGTGGCGTTGATGATCACGTCCACCGACTCCTGAAGCCAGTCGAAACTGCTGGCAAACACCGGGCCGAGGTCCGCGAATTCCTGAGCCAGTCTTTCGGCTTTTTCCACCGTGCGATTGGCGATTACCAGCGCCAGCGGCTGCTGTGCAAGCAGCGGCTCCAGCGCGCCTCGAACGGCCCCGCCCGCGCCCAGCAGCAGAATACGCTGCCCGCGCAGAGTGACGCTGCAATTGACGGTCAGATCGCGCACCAGACCGGCGCCGTCGGTGTTGTCGCCCAGTACCGAGCCGTCGTCGAGCTTGCTCAACGTGTTAACCGCGCCTGCCCGCTGGGCACGCTCGGTCAGACTGTCGGCAAGGCGAAAGGCTTCCTCCTTGAACGGCACCGTGACATTGGCGCCACGTCCCTGCTGAAAAAAAGCCTGGGCAAACGCAGTGAAATCGTCCAGCGGTGCAAGCGACGCCTGATAGTCAAGCGCCTGCCCGGTCTGCTCGGCAAACAGACGATGAATCAGCGGCGACTTGCTGTGGCCGATGGGATTACCGAAGACGACGTACTGGTCCATTGGGGTTCCTGTTGATGTATTGCAGCGCTCGATCTGGCAAACCACGTCCAGCCTGCTGAAGAAACGCTATCTGACGTGGGAGGCGGCTTGCCGGCGAAGGCGTCGTGTCAGTCACTGAAGGGGCGCCTGGAGATTGCATCGCCGGCAAGCCGCCTCCCACATTTTCTGTTTGCTGCCAGACACCGCTATGTCAGAGAAAAAGAGGCATGTTCCACAGTCTTTCACTCACTGCACCGTGCAATCACTCGTCCGCCAGCCAGTCCCGATCCGTCAGGAAGTACTCGGTCAGGCGAGCCTCTTCGCTGCCCGGCGCGGCTTTCCAGTCGTAGCCCCAGCGCACTTGCGGCGGTAACGACATCAGGATCGATTCGGTACGACCGCCTGATTGCAGACCGAACAATGTGCCGCGGTCGTACACCAGGTTGAATTCCACATAGCGCCCACGGCGGAATTCCTGAAATTCGCGCTGCTGCACGGTGTAGGCGTTGGCCTTGCGGCGACGCACGATCGGCAGATAGGCGTTGATGAACGCATCGCCAATCGCCCGGATGAACGCAAAACTGGTGTCGAAATCCCATTGGTTCACATCATCGAAGAACAGACCGCCAATCCCGCGCGGTTCATCGCGGTGCTTGAGGTGAAAGTAGCTGTCGCACCAGGCCTTGTAGCGCGGGTAGACGTCTTCGCCAAACGGCGCACAGGCCCGCTCGGCAACCCGGTGCCAGTGAATGCAGTCTTCTTCGACGCCGTAGTAGGGCGTCAGGTCGAAACCGCCACCGAACCACCAGACGGCCTCTTCGCCTTCTTTCTCGGCGATGAAAAATCGTACGTTGGCGTGGGACGTTGGCACATGCGGGTTGTGCGGATGGATGACAAGTGACACACCCAACGCCTCGAAACCACGTCCGGCCAATTCGGGACGATGCGCGCTCGCCGAAGGCGGCAGGTTGCTGCCAAAGACGTGGGAGAAATTCACGCCGCCTTTCTCGATGACCGCGCCGTTTTCTATCACACGCGTACGGCCACCGCCGCCTGCCGGGCGAGTCCAGGCGTCTTCGACGAAGTGCGCGTTGCCATCTTCCTGCTCAAGCGCAGTACAGATGCGATCCTGCAGGTCGAGCAGGTAAGCCTTCACGGCCTCGGTACGGGTACTCATGGCGATCCCTTACGGCTGACTTCAAACGGCTGAGCCCATGGAACACAAGCGGCGCAGGCAAATTGGCGCGTAGCATACCATCGGCGGGCGGGCGTGGCAGTTGACGAGGGTCTGGGGAAGGAGTTGGATAGGCGCTTTGCAGTCAGTTTAATCATCATGGAGAGAACAATGGCAAAGCGTATCCAGTTCAGCACCGTCGGAGGACCCGAGGTACTTGAATACATCGACTTCGAGCCCGAAGCGCTCGGTCCGAAGGAAGTGCTTGTGCGCAACAAGGCCATCGGCCTGAACTTCATTGATACCTACTACCGCAGTGGTCTGTACCCGGCGCCCGAATTGCCATCTGGCCTGGGCACCGAAGGGGCTGGCGTGGTCGAGGCCGTGGGCGATGAAGTGACGCGCTTTGCGGTCGGTGACCGGGTTGCCTACGGCACGGGACCGCTCGGCAGTTACAGCGATGTTCATGCGCTGCCGGAAGCCAATCTGGTGAAGCTGCCCGACGCGATCAGCTTCGAACAGGCCGCCGCCGTGATACTCAAGGGACTGACCGTTCAATACCTGCTGCGCCAGACGTATCAGGTCAAACCGGGCGAGATCATTCTGTTCCATGCAGCCGCTGGCGGCGTGGGCTCGCTGGCCTGCCAATGGGCCAAGGCGCTGGGCGCAAAACTGATCGGCACCGTCAGCACGCCGGAGAAAGCGGCGCACGCCAAAGCGCTGGGCGCCTGGGAAACCATTGATTACAGCCATGAAGACGTTGCCAAACGGGTATTGGAGCTGACCGATGGCCAGAAATGCCCGGTGGTCTACGACGGCGTGGGCAAGGACACTTGGCTGACGTCGCTGGATTGCGTTGCACCGCGCGGCCTGATGGTGAGCTTCGGCAATGCCTCGGGAGCGGTCTCCGGGGTGAACCTGGGCATTCTCTCGCAGAAAGGCTCGCTCTACGTCACGCGCCCGACGCTGGGCAGCTACGCCAACAACGCGCAGAACCTCCAGACCATGGCCGACGAACTGTTCGACATGCTCGCCAGCGGCAAACTCAAGGTTGGCGAGATCAAGCAGTACGCGCTCGCTGATGCTGCCCAGGCGCACATTGAGCTGTCTGCCCGCCGCACCACGGGATCGACCATTCTGATCCCGTAAAACGTACCGCCGTTCGTGCCCGGCTCAGCCTGCGCGAACGACCTGCGCTGTCGCAATATCGCGAATCACGCTGGGGTTTCGGCGGCCGCCCAGGCTGCCGCCGAGCACCAGATCGATCTGGCCACGGAAATACTGCTCAACGCGCAGCCGCGACTTGGCAGCAGGCCGACCCGCAGGGTTGGCGGACGTAGAGATCAACGGACCGACCAGCGCACACAGCTCACGCACCGTAGGGTGATCCGTCACGCGCAAGGCGACAGTTTCATGAATACCAGTGATCCACTCCGGCAACAGATTCTGATGGGGAACCAGCCAGGTGTTCGGCCCGGGCCAGGTGCTGGCCATGCGGTCCAGCCACAGTTCGGGAAAGTCTTCGAACAGAAAGTCGAACTGGCGAATGTTGTCGGCGATCAGAATCAGGCCTTTTTCCACAGGCCGTGACTTGATTGCCAGCAGGCGATAGACCGCCTCTTCGTCCCACGGGTCGCACCCCAGCCCCCAGACTGCCTCGGTCGGGTAGGCGATGACCGCTCCGGCTCGAATATCACGAGCGGCTTGTTGCACACGCCAACTGCTGACCATTGTCATCTCTCCACGAAATCCTGGCGGCAGTTTAACCTCAGGGCGCTCTGGCGAACCATCGTCCGGCTTCACTGCTGATCCGTCCGTCGAGTTCAAGCTCGGTCAGTGCCGCCAGCACCTTGGGCAGCGGCCAACCGATCGAGACCGACAAGCCTTCGCTGGTGTGAGGAGCCGCATGCAGCAAATCGAGCAGGGGATGATCGCAAACGGGGAGCGAGGCAGACTCAGCGGTGTCGGGTGCGGTCACATGCCAGTGCTGCAAGCCTTCCAGAATGTGATCGACCGTTTCGACCAGTGTCGCGCCATCCCGAATCAACTGGTGACAGCCTTTGGCACCCGGGTGATGGATCGAGCCCGGAATCGCATAAACCTCGCGCCCATGTTCCGCCGCAAGACGTGCCGTGATCAGCGAGCCGCTGGCGACACTGGCTTCGACCACCAGCACACCAAGAGACAAACCGCTGATGATCCGGTTGCGCCGCGGGAAGTTGCTGGGCTGCGGTCCCGCGTCCAACGGAAACTCGGAAATCACCGCCCCGCCCTGCGCGGCCATCTGCGCGGCGAGTGTCCGATGCTGCTGTGGATAAAGTTTTTCGAGTCCCGTGCCCAGGACGCCGATTGTAAGGCCTCCGACATCCAGCGCGCCCTGATGCGCGGCACCGTCGATGCCACGTGCCAGACCGCTGGTGATCACAAAACCGGCGCCGGCCAGACTTCGGGCAAACGCGGCGGCGGTGTCCAGCCCAGGTCTGGACGCACGCCGACTGCCGACCATTCCCAGCTGCGGGCGATCAAGGATCGAAGGGTCTCCAACAATGAACAGCAGAGGCGGCGGATCAGCGATCTGCGCCAGCAGGGCGGGGTAGCCAGGGTCGTCCCACATCAGTAAATGCTGGCCGGGACGCTCCAGCCAGGCCAAAGCAGCGCTTGCACCATCGCGTACCGACGGGTCGCGGCGAGCCTCCGCGCTGGCGGTAGGAAGACCCAGTGCCCGCCATGCGCTGGCCGGTGCAGCGAGTGCCGCTGAAGCACTGCCGAAGGCATCAATGAGGCGGGAGAAGCGCTTCAGCCCGACCTCTGGCAAGCGATGCAGGCGAAGACGCGCTTCCAGCTCCGAGGGCGACGGAACGGCTTTTTCGAACAGCGGCATGAGATCGTCCTTGATCAATTGTGCGCCTCAAGCAGCGCACAAAACCTGTGGATAACTCTGTTGACAACAATTTGATAAGTGAGCGCCTCTCAGGAAAATTCCGTATCAAAACTGCAACATGGCGCTATGGGTTACGGACCTTGTCCATAATGGCCAAAGATCGGTTCGCGTGCAGGACCAAGGCGTAACTAAGCTTGTCGTAGGTGCGGAACACCATCAGCAGCCCCGACCGCTCGTCCGGGATTTTCACCGACTCGCCGGTTACCCGGTCACGTACCTTTTCGCCGGTCTTGTAGATCGCCAGCACGTTGCCTTCGGTCAGGCCGTCGCGCCGTCCTCTGTTCAACGTAACCACGTCCATGACACCGATCTGGGTCACGCCGCGTGGCACATCCAGAATCAATCCTTCGACCTGCGTTTGCGGCGCGCTGGGCATGAAGGTCGAATTGATCGCGCGCTCTTCGCTGGCAAACAGACGGTCACCCAGCCTCACTTCCTGCGTTGAACGCTGAAGCATCAGGGTGGAGACATCGCCCTCGGTGGCCACGACTTCGCCGCCGCCGATGTCGTCGGCGTTGATGCCCAGCACTTCGTCAGTATCCGGGTCGGTGTAGACCTTGCCCTGACGAAAAATGCCGTAAACGGTATGGGCCGGATCCAGCGTGCCGCGTGCGTAAACCCGGTCGCCACTGCCGCTGAGCACACGCTCGGCGTTACCGGCAACAATGTAAGGGGCCTGCTGGAACTGCTCGGCGTTATCGACGATCCGGTTGCTGATCAAAAAGGCATTGATGGCGCCCAACGGGATGCTGGGGATCGCTTCGACCACGGGCGTGCTGCGCACACGCGGTGACAATTTGATCGTGCCGCGGGATTCGCCCCGGTTCAGAGTCACGCGTGGCTGACCATCGACGTAGGAGAGCGACAGCGTGTCGCCCGGATAGATCAGGTCAGGGTCACGCACCTGCGGGTTGGCGCGCCAGATCTCGCGCCATTTCCACGGTTCACGCAAAAACTTGCCGGAGATATCCCAGAGCGTATCGCCTGCGGCGACGGTATAACTCTGCGGATGGCCTTCCCTGAGCTGCACCTGCGCCTGGACAAGACCGCTGGCGGTCAACAGCAGCAAGGCGAGTAGTGATTTCCTCATGCGGTGAATCCCTTTATCATGTTGCCTCGCGTGAACAATAGAGTCCCATCATGGGCTGCCCGCTTTGACGTCCGAGCCCGCAGCCGACATTGACTTTACCTTAACAGTGCAGCTCTTACGTATATGGCTATTTTAAACATCCTCGAATTTCCCGATTCGCGCCTGCGCACCATCGCCAAACCTGTGGCGATAGTAGACGACGGCATTCGCCAGTTGGTCGACGACATGTTTGAAACCATGTACGAAGCGCCAGGCATCGGGCTGGCAGCGACCCAGGTCAACGTCCACAAGCGTGTGGTCGTCATGGACCTGAGCGAAGATCGCAGCGAACCCCGCGTGTTCATCAACCCTGAAATCGAAATGCTGACCGATGAAATGGATCAGTATCAGGAAGGCTGCCTGTCGGTGCCCGGTTTCTACGAGAACGTCGACCGTCCGCAGAAGGTTCGCGTCAAGGCGTTGGGCCGCGATGGCGAGCCTTACGAACTGGTAGCTGAAGGTCTGTTGGCGATCTGCATTCAGCACGAGTGCGATCACCTGAACGGCAAGCTGTTCGTCGACTACCTCTCCAACCTCAAGCGTGACCGGATCAAGAAGAAGCTGGAAAAGCAGCACAAGCTCAACGCCTGATCCGTCATCACCCCGAAAAGGCCTGTCGAAGGCCTTTTTCTTTTTTCAGAACGAGAAAGTCCATGACTGAGCCACTGCGCATCGTCTTCGCCGGCACTCCGGAATTCGCCGCCGAACACCTCAAGGCCCTGCTCGACAGCCCTCATCGGATCGTTGCGGTCTACACCCAGCCTGATCGCCCGGCCGGTCGCGGACAAAAACTGATGCCCAGCCCGGTCAAGCAGCTGGCGCTCGAGCACAACGTGCCCGTCATGCAGCCACCGACGCTGCGAGCCCCCGAAGCTCAGGCAGAACTGGCGGCCCTCAAGCCGGACCTGATGGTGGTGGTCGCCTACGGCCTGATCCTGCCGCAGGTGGTGCTGGATATCCCGCGTCTGGGCTGCATCAACAGCCACGCTTCGCTGCTGCCACGCTGGCGCGGTGCCGCGCCTATCCAGCGCGCCGTTCAGGCGGGTGATGCCGAAAGTGGCGTGACGGTGATGCGCATGGAGGCCGGTCTCGACACAGGCCCCATGCTGCTCAAGGCCGTCACGCCGATTACGGCGCAGGACACGGGCGGCACGCTGCATGATCGTCTGGCTGAGCTTGGCCCGCCTGCGGTGCTGCAAGCCATTGCCGGTCTGGCAGACGGTTCGCTGATCGGCGAGGTTCAGGACGACAGCCTGGCCAACTACGCCCACAAACTGAACAAGGACGAAGCGCGTATCGACTGGACCCGTCCGGCCGATGAGCTGGAGCGTCTGGTGCGTGCATTCAATCCATGGCCGATCTGTCACAGCACGTTGAACAGCGAAGCGCTGAAAGTCCTGGCCGCCGATCTGGCTGAAGGGCAGGGCGCACCGGGCACGATTCTGAGCGCCAGCAAGGACGGTCTGATCGTCGCCTGCGGCGAGAACGCCCTGCGCCTGACCCGTCTGCAACTGCCGGGCGGCAAGCCATTGAGCTTCACGGATCTGTTCAACAGCCGACGCGAGAAATTCGCCGTTGGCACGGCGCTCGGTCAATGAACCCGCGTCTGGCCGCCGCCAAGGCTCTGGCTGCCGTACTCAGCGGCAAGGCATCGCTCAACAGCTCGCTGCCCACGCAACTGGACAAGGTCGAGTTGCGTGATCGCGGCCTGACTCAGGATCTGGCATTCGGCACCGCACGCTGGCAGCCACGCCTGTCGGCGCTCGCGGCCAAACTGCTGCAAAAGCCGTTCAAGGCTGCCGATGCTGATGTCGAAGCCTTGCTGCTGGTCGGCCTGTATCAACTGTTCTACAGCCGCATACCTGCTCACGCCGCCATTGGCGAAACCGTGGGCTGTGCCGACAAGCTGAAAAAGCCTTGGGCGAAGGGTCTGCTCAACGCGGTATTGCGCAACGCCCAGCGCGAAGGCGAGGCGCTGCTGATCGAACTGGAACACGACCCCGTCGTCCGCACCGCTCACCCGCGCTGGCTGCAGAAAGCCTTGAAAGCCGCATGGCCCGAACAGTGGGAAGCGATCTGCGCTGCCAACAACGCGCATCCGCCGATGATCCTGCGCGTCAATCGTCGCCACCACAGCCGCGATCAATACCTTGAGCTGTTGAAGGCAGAAGGTCTTGAAGCCAGCGCCTGCACGTTCAGTCAGGACGGCATCGTGCTGGCCGAGCCTTGTGATGTGCGTTCACTGCCCGGTTTTGCCGAAGGCTGGATCAGCGTTCAGGACGAAGCCGCGCAACTGGCCGCCGACCTGCTGGAACTTGCGCCCGGCCAACGCGTGCTCGACGCCTGCTGCGCACCGGGCGGCAAAACCTGTCACATGCTGGAAGTCCAGCCGCAGTTGAGCGGCGTGGTCGCCGTGGATCTGGAGGCCAAGCGTCTGGTGCGTGTTCGCGAGAATCTCGACCGCCTCGGTCTGGATGCCGAATTGATCGCCGCCGATGCGCGGGAAACCGCGCAGTGGTGGGACGGCAAGCCGTTCCAGCGCATCCTGCTCGACGCGCCCTGTTCGGCAACCGGCGTGATTCGTCGCCATCCGGACATCAAGCTGACGCGTCAGCCAGACGACATCGTCGCCCTCGCGACACTGCAAGGCGAGCTGCTCGACGCCCTGTGGCCTACGCTTGAGGTGGGCGGCATGCTGATCTACGCGACCTGCTCGACATTGCCGACGGAAAATACCGAAGTGGTCGAAGCCTTTCTGGCACGCACCTCAGGGGCAAGGGAGCTGGACATCGCCAGCGAGGCAGGTATCAAGCAGCCGCATGGTCGCCAACTGCTGGCCCAGCAGGGCGGTCATGATGGTTTCTACTACGCCAAACTGATCAAGATCGCCGCAACGCGGGCTTGAAGATGCAACGGGCAACAGTGCCCAGGAATTTCCACGGAGTGAACGGTTGAAAATCATCATCCTGGGTGCAGGTCAGGTCGGCGGCACGCTGGCCGAGCATTTGGCAGGCGAAGCCAACGACATTACCGTGGTCGACACGGACGGTGACCGGTTGCGCAACCTGGGCGACCGGCTGGACATTCGGACCGTGCAGGGCAAAGGCTCGTATCCGGCCGTGTTGCGCCAGGCCGGGGCCGACGACGCCGACATGCTGGTTGCCGTGACCAGCAGTGATGAAGCCAACATGATTGCCTGTCAGGTCGCGTACACGCTGTTTCATACGCCGACCAAGATCGCCCGAGTGCGTGAAGCCGCGTACCTGACGCGCTCTGAACTGTTCGACAACAGCGCCATTCCGGTGGACGTGCTGATCAGCCCGGAGCAGGTGGTCACCAATTACATCAAGCGTCTGATCGAGTACCCCGGCGCGCTGCAAGTGATCGACTTTGCCGGGGGCAAGGCTCAGCTGGTCGCGGTCAAGGCGTACTACGGCGGGCCGCTGGTAGGTCAGCAACTCCGCCAGCTCAAGGCGCACATGCCAAACGTCGAAACCCGCGTCGCCGCCATTTTCCGCCGCGACCGTCCGATCCTGCCGCAGGGCGACACCGTGATCGAAGCCGACGACGAAGTGTTCTTCGTTGCCGCCAAGGCTGACATTCGTGCGGTGATGGGCGAGATGCGCCGTCTGGACGAGAGCTACAAACGCATCGTGATCGCGGGCGGCGGCAACATCGGCGAGCGCCTGGCAGAGGCCATCGAGAGCCGCTATCAGGTCAAGATCATCGAGATGAACCCGGCACGCTGCCGTTACCTCTCGGAGAACCTGGACAACACCGTCGTGCTGCAGGGCAGCTCCTCGGATCGCGATCTGCTGATCGAGGAGAACATCGGCAATACCGACCTGTTTCTGGCCCTGACCAACGACGACGAAGCCAACATCATGTCATCGCTGCTCGCCAAACGGCTGGGCGCACGCAAGGTGATGACCCTGATCAACAACTCGGCGTATGTGGATCTGGTGCAGGGCGGGGAGATTGATGTCGCGGTAAGCCCGCAACTGGCAACGATCGGCACCCTGCTGGCCCACGTGCGACGCGGTGATATCGTCAGCGTCCACTCCCTGCGCCGGGGTGCAGCCGAAGCCATCGAGATCGTGGCCCACGGCGACTCGAAATCCAGCAAGGTCATCGGCCGCGCCATCAAGGACATCAACCTGCCGACCGGCACCATGATTGGCGCAATCATCCGCAACGAAGAGGTGCTCATCGCCCACGACATCACCGTGATCGAATCCGGCGATCAGGTGATCATGTTCCTTGTGGATAAAAAGTACATCCGCGACGTAGAGCGGCTGTTTCAGGTGGGGTTGAGCTTTTTCTGATCTGGCAGATATTTCGCTGCAGATGTCGCCGGGACGCGGAGCGTCCCAAGCTTCATTCCCACGCTGGAGCGTGAGGAACGATCACCTATCCTCCGAACACTGATCGTGCCCATGCTCCGCGTGGGCATGCCGCCCGGGACGCTCCGCGTCCCAGTGGGTCGGATCACGCAAATCTGCGAAGTTGAAGCGCCAGATCAATACCAGCGCTTCTCACCCTCAGGACGCTTCTTGAAGCGCTTCATGGTCCACATGTACTGGCTCGGGTAGGCGCGCACGTACTTCTCGACCACTTTGCTCATGGCCGCTGCCGAGGTTTCGGTATCAGTGCTGTACATGGCTTCAGGGGCAGCTTCCAGGACGACCTTGTAACCGGAGCCGTCCGGCAGGCGCATGGCGTGCAGGAAAACACCAACGGCCTTGCCGCCTGCCAGCATGTTCGGCACGAACTTGCTGGTCAGCGCCACGGTGCCGCAGAAGGGCACGAAGATGCCTGCGGACTCTGCCGGTTCAGGGTCAGCCGGAATACCCACCGATCCGCCCTTACGGACTTCCTTGATGACGCTGAGGATGCCTTCCTTGGTGGACGCCGCCACGCGGTTGCCCAGCTGAACCCGCTGTTTGCGCAGCAGGTCATCGACGGCCTTCAACTTTGGCGGACGGTAGAAAATGATCGGTTTGCACTGGCTGCAGTAGAAGTGATTGAGCACTTCCCAGTTGCCCAGGTGGCTGGTGATGCCGACCACGCCCTTGCCGGATGCCAGCGCGTCCTTGAGCACGTGGAGGCCTTCGACCTCGCGCACCAGATTGATGGATTTCTGAGCAGGCCAGATCCACGCACAGGCGCTTTCGGTCAGCGTCTTGCCGATGTCCATGAGGCTTCTGCCCACCAGCTTTTCAAGCTCGGGCTCGCTCAGTTCGGGAAAACACTTGGACAGGTTGATCCGCGCCACTTCGCGCGAACGGTTGGGAAGCTTCCACATCAGCCAGCCGATGGCGGTGCCGACCCACTGCACGGCACGCCAGGGCAGGAGGGCAAACAGGCGTAACGCCCCGACCATCATGGCGCCTTTGAACTTTTCCACAGATCACTCCCGGATTCTTGAGGCAGGCATTGTACCGTCAGCGGCTCAGGATCGCGTACCGATCACAGTCAACGGTGTGGTCCATGACCATTCCACTGGCCTGCATATAGGCATAACAGATGGTCGGACCGACGAAGGTGAAGCCGGCTTTTTTCAGTGCCTTGCTCATGGCTTCGGCTTCAACGGTGATGGCGGGCACCTCGCTGCGGTCCTTGAAATGGTTGATCTTCGGCTGACCGCCGACAAACGACCAAAGCAGATCAACCGGGTCCTTCAGCGCCAGCCAGGCTATGGCGTTGGTGCGCACGGCCCTGAGCTTGAGGCGATTGCGGATGATGGTCGGATCAAGCATCAATGCATCGATTTCAGTGTCGGTCAGTTGCGCCAGACGCTCGGCATCGAAACCGAACAGCACCTCGCGATATCGGGCCCGGCGTTTGAGAATCGTGATCCAGGAAAGGCCGGCCTGGAACCCTTCGAGCAAAAGCAACTCGAAGAGCTTCTGCGCATCGCGCAGCGGCACGCCCCACTCCTGATCGTGATAAGCGATGTAAAGGGGGTCTTCGTTGCACCAAAAGCAGCGTGTCATAGGGCTCCCAAGGGTGGACGTGCAGCCGAATCGGGTATACTCCCGCTCTTTGAATCGCAGCCCAGCACAGGTGAAATTTGTGAGCCAGCCTACGCCAGCCGTGCGTACCTTCCAAGACTTGATCCTCGCCCTCCAGCAATACTGGGCAGAACAAGGTTGCGTGGTACTTCAGCCCTACGATATGGAAGTAGGCGCCGGCACCTTCCACACCGCCACGTTTCTGCGCGCCGTAGGCCCGGAAACCTGGAATGCCGCCTACGTTCAACCAAGCCGTCGTCCTACAGACGGCCGTTATGGCGAGAACCCCAACCGCCTGCAGCACTACTACCAGTTTCAGGTGATCCTGAAGCCGAACCCGGACAACTTCCAGGAACTGTACCTGGGCTCGCTCAAGCACATCGGCCTCGACCCGCTGGTGCACGACGTACGTTTCGTCGAAGACAACTGGGAATCGCCGACGCTGGGTGCCTGGGGTCTGGGCTGGGAAATCTGGCTCAACGGCATGGAAGTGTCGCAGTTCACTTACTTCCAGCAGGTCGGCGGTCTGGAATGCTATCCGGTGACCGGTGAGATCACCTATGGTCTGGAACGTCTGGCCATGTATCAGCAGGGCGTGGACTCGGTCTACGATCTGGTCTGGGCTGACGGTCCGTTCGGTAAAGTCACCTACGGCGATGTGTTCCATCAGAACGAGGTTGAGCAATCGACCTACAACTTCGAACACGCCAACGTCGACAAGCTGTTCGAGCTGTTCGATTTCTACGAAAGCGAAGCGGCCCGCCTGATCGAACTCGAGCTGCCATTGCCGGGTTACGAGATGGTCCTCAAGGCCTCGCACACCTTCAACCTGCTGGATGCCCGTCGCGCCATTTCCGTGACTGCGCGTCAGCAGTACATCCTGCGCGTGCGCACACTGGCTCGCTCGGTGGCTCAGGCTTATCTGCAAGCCCGGGCAAAACTCGGCTTCCCGATGGCGCCGCCCGATCTGCGCGACGAAGTGTTGGCTAAGCTGGAGGCTGCACAATGAGTGCTCAAGATTTTCTCGTAGAACTGGGCACCGAAGAGCTGCCGCCCAAGACCCTGAGTTCGCTGGCCGACGCGTTTCTGGCCGGCATCGAAAAGGGCCTGCAGAGCGCTGGCCTGACTTACAGCGCCAAACAGGTCTACGCCGCACCGCGTCGTCTGGCTGTGCTGATCACCGAGCTGTCCACACAGCAACCGGATCGTGCAGTCAATCTGGACGGCCCGCCACGTCAGGCGGCGTTCGATGCTGATGGCAACCCTACACAGGCTGCCCTGGGCTTCGCCAAGAAGTGCGGCGTTGACCTGAGCGAAATCGATCAGAGCGGCCCGAAGCTGCGTTACAGCCAGAACATCGTCGGCAAGCCGACCGTGTCGCTGCTGCCAACCATCGTCGAAGACTCGCTGAATGACCTGCCGATTGCCAAGCGCATGCGCTGGGGTGCTCGCAAGGAAGAGTTCGTGCGTCCGACCCAGTGGCTGGTGATGCTGTTCGGCGATCAGGTCGTCGATTGCACAATCCTGGCTCAAACCTCGGGTCGTCATTCGCGTGGCCACCGCTTCCATCATCCGGAAGACGTGCGCATCTCCTCGCCTGCCGGCTACCTTAGCGACCTGCGTGCAGCCAATGTACTGGCTGACTTCAACGAGCGTCGTCAGATCATCAGCAAACGCGTCGAAGAGCTGGCCACCCAACAGGAAGGCACAGCCATCGTGCCGCCAGGCCTGCTGGACGAAGTGACCGGTCTGGTCGAATGGCCCGTGCCGCTGGTGTGCTCGTTCGAGGAACGTTTCCTTGAAGTGCCTCAGGAAGCGCTGATCACCACCATGCAGGACAACCAGAAGTACTTCTGCCTGCTGGATGCCGACGGCAAGCTGCTGCCGCGCTTCATCACGGTCGCGAACATCGAGAGCAAGGACCCTGCACAGATCATCGCCGGTAACGAGAAGGTGGTTCGCCCACGCCTGACCGACGCCGAGTTCTTCTTCAAGCAGGACAAGAAGCAGAAGCTGGAGACGTTCAACGAGCGTCTGAAGAACGTCGTGTTCCAGGCTCAGTTGGGCAGTGTCTATGACAAGGCCGAGCGCGTTTCCAAGCTGGCCGCCTACATCGCACCACGCATCGGCGGCGACGCTCAGCGTGCAGCGCGTGCGGGTCTGCTGTCCAAGTGCGACCTGTCGACCGAAATGGTCGGCGAGTTCCCCGAGATGCAGGGCGTGGCGGGTTACTACTACGCCAAGGCCGACGGTGAAGCCGAAGACGTGGCTCTGGCGCTGAACGAGCAGTACATGCCGCGTGGCGCAGGTGCCGAGCTGCCGACCACCCTGACCGGTGCCGCCGTTGCCATCGCTGACAAGCTCGACACGCTGGTGGGTATCTTCGGTATCGGTATGCTGCCCACCGGCAGCAAGGACCCCTATGCACTGCGTCGCGCAGCGCTGGGTATCCTGCGCATCCTGATCGAGAAGAAGCTGGACCTGGACCTGATCGAGACCGTGAAATTCGCAGTCACTCAGTTCGGTGCCAAGGTGAAGTCGGCCGGTCTGCCGGAGCAGGTGCTGGAGTTCATCTTCGACCGTCTGCGTGCGCGTTACGAAGACGAAGGCGTCGAAGTGGCCGTGTACCTGTCGGTGCGTGCGCTGCAGCCAGGTTCTGCGCTGGACTTCGATCAGCGTGTGCAGGCGGTTCAAGCCTTCCGCAAACTGCCACAGGCGGCCGCACTGGCAGCGGTGAACAAGCGCGTATCGAACCTGCTGAGCAAGGCTGAGGGCAACATTGCCCAGACCGTCGAGCCGAAGTACTTCGACAACGCCAACGAGTTCTCGCTGTACTCGGCGATCCAGCAGGCCGACCACGCTGTGCAGCCAATGGCCGCCGAGCGTCAGTACAGCGAATCGCTGGCGCGTCTGGCCAGTCTGCGTGAGCCGGTCGATGCGTTCTTCGAAGCGGTGATGGTCAACGCTGAAGACGCCAACGTACGTGCCAACCGCTATGCGTTGCTGGCCCGCCTGCGGGGCCTGTTCCTCGGCGTTGCCGATATCTCGCTGCTGGGCTGACAAGGAGTCCATGGTGAAACTGCTAATACTGGATCGGGACGGGGTGATCAACCAGGACTCCGACGCTTATATAAAGTCGGTGGAGGAGTGGATTCCAATTCCCGGCTCGATCCAGGCGATCGCAGCGCTGAGCAAAGCCGGCTGGACAGTGGCGATTGCCACCAACCAGTCCGGCATTGCCAGAGGTTATTACGACCTGGCCACTCTGGACGCCATGCACGCGCGATTGCGCGAGCTGGTGGCAGAGCAGGGTGGCGAGGTTGGTTTGATCGTCTATTGCCCGCACGGGCCAGACGAAGGCTGCGACTGCCGAAAGCCACGGCCCGGCATGTTGCAGACCATCGCCCGACATTACGCAGCCGACCTGAAGGGTCTATGGTTTGTGGGCGACAGCAAAGGTGACCTGCAGGCGGCTTTGGCCGTCGATTCTCAGCCTGTTCTGGTGAAGACCGGCAAAGGTCAGAAGACCCTGGCCGGTGGAGTGCTGACCGGCACTCTTGTTTTTGACGATCTGGCGGCGGTTGCCGCAGAACTTATCCACACCAGCGTTGCGCAGAACAACCACTGAGTTCGGTCCGCAGCGCTCAAGGAGCGGGCACCTGCCCGTACGGTAAACGTAACTATGTCGATCATGCAGGCAATCAGGACTTTCTTCTTCTACCTGTTGCTGGGCACCAGCTCGCTGCTGTGGTGCACCTTGAGCTTTTTCATCGCACCGTTCCTGCCGTTCAAGGCTCGTTATCGATTCATCAACGTCTACTGGTGCCGCTGCGCTATCTGGCTGACCCGTGTGTTCCTCAACATCAAGGTTGAAGTCACTGGCGCCGAGAACGTCCCGAAAACCCCGTGCGTGATCATCTCCAACCATCAGAGCACATGGGAAACCTTCTTTCTGTCGGCGTACTTCGAGCCACTGAGCCAGGTGCTCAAGCGCGAACTGCTCTATGTGCCGTTCTTTGGCTGGGCCATGGCCATGCTTCGTCCTATTGCGATTGACCGTGATAACCCCAAGGCTGCGCTCAAGGCAATCGCCAAGAAGGGCGACGAACTCCTCAAGGACGGAGTCTGGGTCCTGATCTTCCCGGAAGGCACCCGCGTGCCGTATGGCCAGGTCGGCAAGTTCTCCCGTGGCGGCACGGCGCTGGCAGTCAATGCCGATCTGCCTGTACTGCCGGTAGCTCATAACGCAGGCAAATACTGGCCGAGAGACGGTTGGGCGAAAAAGCCTGGAACGATACAGGTTGTGATCGGCGAACCCATGTACGCTGAAGGCACAGGCCCCCGCGCCATCGCCGCACTGAATGAGCGCGTTCAGACGTGGAATGAAGAGACTCAGCGTGCACTGGGTTCGCCGGCTGCACCGGTATCGAGCGGCGAAAAAGTCCCGGCCTGATTTTGTGGATAACCTGTGTACGCTTTTTCGAGAAACGGCAAAAAACGCACGTAACGTATTGATCGGGCTATTTATTTCTTTAAGCCATTAACAACCCCAAAACGTGCATAAGTTTTGGTGATATAAAAAAACCGACCTGTTTCAGGTCGGTTTTTTATTGCCTTTCAAATGACGATTTTCATAAAAGCCAAGCGTCCCTGGTTTCTGCAAACAGTTGCCGACTTTCGCCTCGAATGACGCCTGTGTACTATCCCACACAGGCCGATGCTGCCCGCCGCTCGCTCCGCAAGGAAAGGTGAAAGCATTGCGACTCCCAACTCCACTGCATCGTTATCGACCGGTCGAGGCTTGGCAACGCGGGCACCAGCATGCTTCGACTCAGGGAGAAATGATGTCATCCATCGAGAACGCCAAACAGCTGGCCAAGGCGCTACGTACCGCGCTGGCAGCGCACGATCAACACGTGTCCCACTCTGAAGCACTGGAACTGGTTTCCCGGCAACTGGGCTACAAAGACTGGAACACAGCCTCGGCCCTGCTGCCACGTGAAACGCCTCAGCCCACAGCCATTACCTTCAAAAGCCCCATACCGATATTGCGGATGTTCGACGAAGCCAAGGCCCGTGAGTTTTACCTGGACTTTCTAGGCTTCAGCGTCGAGTTCGAGCATCGCTTCGAAGCTGATCTGCCGTTGTACCTGGGCATCATCAGGGACGGTTTGCGGCTTCACCTCTCCGAGCACCACGGCGATAGCAGCCCTGGCTCGACAGTGTTTGTCCCCATGCAGAATATCGAAATGCTGCGCGATGAGTTACAGGCCAAACGTTACGGGTATGGACGTCCCGATATCGTGGAGCAGGGGTGGGGGAGAGTGCTTGAGGTTTATGATCCGTTCGGGAATCGGATTCGGTTTTGTGAGAGTTGAAGTGGCGCTTGCCTGATCCTGTAACCCCGTAACCCGTCCAGAACGCGTACAAACAAAAACCCCGGCTTTCGCCGGGGTTGATGGTGAAGCATGCGTTCTGGATGTCGAGGGGGGCATATTAAGTGCCGTGGCTATTCTAGGTGGAAGCAGGGTTCCACGTGGAACATGTGCGCCATAAATGTTGGAGATGATCCGCAACTAGTGTCGCACTGAAGGTTTTGAGCTTATTAAAAGCCCAGAGGGTCTTTGGAGCGAGATGACAGTTCGGCACGATGTTCGCTAATAATTTCGATCAAATTCCCCGAGCTTGATGCAGACATTACTGCGTAATCGCAGCGAAGATCACTCCTAGAAATGTTGTTCTAGTATGACGGTAGATCACATAGGCATCAGGGGAGGTGCTTATGCATCGCATCGCATCGCAGGACGGATTTTATACTCAACCCCAGCTCTGTGGGCCGAAATTTGAGTCACGGTGGATGACGACAGCATTTGTGCCGTAGGTGATTTCGAGCGCATGACCCTTCAATGCTGCCCGCAGATCGTCCTGAAATGCATCCTTGATACGCTCACGGGAAGCAACCTCGTAAAGCTGGGCCCAGGGTAATGTCCACACATTCAACGTTTTCTTTTTCATAAAACCGTCAATATCGGTGGCAATAACATGAGCACTTTTAGCCATTTCCAAGCGTTCCTTTGCGATTGATTTTTTTCGTATCGATTTCTAGGTGATCGTACTGGCATTATCAGGAGACCTCAATATGCCATCAAAACTATAAAGGTGATCGAGTTCTACAAGCGCTGGTCGCTTCCTGACATTGAATAGCCTAAAGTCTGATGGACCGGACAAAAGCCTCATTACAAACACAGGAAGGAATCATGTGTAATGCATGGAATCATCCAAAAAACTGCAGTTGCGGATGGGGTGGTGATGGACACACAGGGCGATCCCCTAATGCTATTGGCGCGGCTGTGATCCAGAATAGCTGGTTGATTTCGCTTACAAATACCTACCACAGCTACGTCGATCCCAACGCCAGCTGCCCGGTGTGTGGGGGTGCAGTATTCTTCTATCAATCGGCCACGGGTGGCCGAGTTTTCTTCGACGAATTGGGCCCACCCTGGCCAAAACATCCCTGCACCGACACTACCAGTCGACCTAGGAAAGCTCCTCCCGTTTCGAGGGAGAAAAGTCAGTTGGACGGGTATGCTTGGCAGCGTGCCGGCTGGCAACCGTTCGTTATCGAATCGGTTGTAGGCATCGACAAAGACTATCTCAAGCTAATCGGTGTGAAGCAGGGACAGGGACTGCGCCTATCCCTCTACTTGCGTCGAGTCGTAACCCACCATCAACACCAGCAGGTGCTATCCGAGCATAACTTGGCGCATATTAGGGCCCTAAGCGGTAGCCACTTTCAGCTGTCGATCCTGCTCCCACAGGGCTCATCGACCACTCTCGACGCGCACAGTCTGCTTGCGCAAGCTAGAGATGCGCAAAGTACACCGGCTGATTCGACGAAACCCAACCGTTCAGGTGGCCAAACCGCCCCGTCAATTAAGTCACCCAATCCGCGCCGGGACAAAGCTCAGCGTGAGCCGAAAAAACCATCTGGGCGTGTGGCAGCGACCACGATCATGGCCCTCGCCTTTCGCAAAGCTCAGGACATCCAAACTGACCCCTGATCGATCTGCTGCTTAAACTGCGCATAAATCTGTTGATATGTTAAACGATCAACGGCCCCGCATTCGTAGCCAATGGGTAATAGGTAATCTGAGAACCAGGCGTATTCCTGGCAACAAAACTAATAAAGCCTCAATGAATTCGACGTTCAGCAGGATAAAATCAGCTGGAATCGTTGAGGAAGTACAAGAGCAAACATCGCCTTACTGATGTCTTTTGTGTCTGACTGGCAAGCTGATCAGTAGCTCAGACGATCATCTAGAACGAGAAAGCCCCTGCTGAATTACATCAGCAGGGGCTTTCTATTTCAGGTTATCGCACAAATGACTCTGTCCGCACCCTTTAACTCCGGCCGAAAGGGCAAATAACTTTGCCCCCGCCTACAGCTGGCTGGCTCAGCATGCAGTTTGTCTTAATGAATCCGCAAGCGTATCTCAATAGACCGCCCATCAACGGTGGTTTAGGGGGCTGATGGGCGATGCTGTTTTGATTGCCATAAATTGCCTCGTCTCAGATACCCCTAAATCTCCCAGGTTTTTTGCCTTTATCAACACGAGATTTTCCGAACAACCCTTGTAGCTTCGCTACAAAATGGACTCGACGGATACCGCCCAGCCATCCCTATAGCTCTCAGCCAGAAAGAAAAACCCCGGCGCTAAGCCGGGGTAGTGACGTTTTTTGTCATGACAATAATCTGCCACTTGCGACACTTAAAGCGCCCATCGATGACTGGATCAGAAATCCAGGTTCGAAACCGCCAACGCATTGCTCTCGATGAAGTCACGGCGTGGCTCGACCGCATCACCCATCAGGGTGTTGAAGATCTGATCAGCGCCAATGGCGTCTTCGATGGTGACCTTGAGCATGCGGCGCACGCTTGGGTCCATGGTGGTTTCCCACAGCTGATCCGGGTTCATCTCGCCCAGACCTTTGTATCGCTGGATGGTGTGGCGCTTCGTGCTTTCGGCCATGAGCCAGGCGAGGGCGTCCTTGAACTCCGTAACCTGCTTCTTGCGCTCGCCACGTTGCACGTAGGCGCCTTCTTCCAGCAAGGAGCTGATCTGCAGGCCCAGGGCAGTGACGGTCTTGTAGTCGTTGCTGCCGAAGAAGTCGCGGTTGAAGGTGACGTAGTTCGACAGACCATGGGAGATCAGTTCGACCTCTGGCAGCCAGACGTTACGTTCACGGTCTTCGCGCAGGCTGGCCTTGTAGACCAGACCCGACTTCTCACCGGTGCGCAGGCGCGCATCGAATAGGTCTAGCCAGGACTGCATGGCAGCGTGGTCGGAAAGCTGTTCCAGCGTGACAGGAGGCAGATAGACGAAGTGCTCGGTCAGTTCCTGAGGGTACAGGCGCGACAGACGCTTGAGCGTCTTCATAACCATGCGGAAGTCATTCACCAGACGCTGCAGCGCCTCACCGGAGATACCCGGAGCAGACTCGCTGAGGTGCAGGCTCGCGTCTTCCAGAGCCGACTGGGTCATGTACTCTTCCATGGCCTCGTCGTCTTTGATGTACTGCTCCTGCTTGCCTTTCTTAACCTTGTAGAGCGGCGGCTGGGCGATGTAGATGTAGCCACGCTCGATCAGCTCAGGCAACTGACGGAAGAAGAAGGTCAGCAGCAGGGTACGGATGTGAGAACCGTCGACGTCAGCATCGGTCATGATGATGATGTTGTGATAACGCAACTTGTCGATGTTGTACTCTTCGCGGCCGATGCCACAGCCCAGCGCAGTGATCAAGGTGCCCACTTCCTGCGAAGAGATCATCTTGTCGAAACGCGCTTTTTCAACGTTCAGGATCTTGCCCTTGAGCGGCAGGATGGCCTGGGTTTTACGGTTACGCCCCTGCTTGGCTGATCCGCCAGCAGAGTCCCCTTCCACCAGGTACAGTTCGGAGAGGGCAGGGTCTTTTTCCTGGCAGTCAGCAAGCTTGCCTGGCAGACCGGCGATGTCCAATGCACCTTTACGGCGGGTCATCTCACGGGCCTTGCGAGCAGCTTCACGCGCGCGCGCAGCGTCGATCATCTTGCCGACGACAGCCTTGGCTTCGTTCGGGTTTTCCAACAGGAAGTCGGAGAAGTACTTGCCCATTTCCTGCTCGACAGCAGTTTTGACTTCGGACGAAACCAGCTTGTCCTTGGTCTGCGAGCTGAACTTGGGATCAGGCACTTTCACCGAGATGATCGCTGTCAGACCTTCACGCGCATCATCACCGGTGGTGGCGACCTTGTGCTTCTTGGCCAGGCCTTCCTGCTCGATGTAGTTGTTCAGGTTACGGGTCAGCGCAGAGCGGAAGCCCACGAGGTGAGTACCACCGTCGCGCTGCGGAATGTTGTTGGTGAAGCACAACAGGTTTTCGTTGAAGCTGTCGTTCCACTGCAACGCGATCTCGACACCCACACCGTCATCACGCTGGACGTTGAAGTGGAACACTTCGTTGACCGGCGTCTTATTGGTGTTCAGGTATTCAACGAACGCACGCAAACCGCCTTCGTACTTGAACAGCTCTTCCTTGCCGCTGCGCTCGTCTTTCAGCATGATGCCGACGCCAGAGTTCAGGAAGGACAGTTCACGAATCCGCTTGGCCAAGATGTCCCAGCTAAAGTGGATGTTCTTGAACGTGTCTGCAGAAGGCTTGAAGTGGATCTGAGTACCCGTGGTATCGCTCTCGCCTACGATCTTCATCGGTTCCTGTGGAACACCATGGACATAGGTTTGCTCCCAGATCTTCCCACTGCGACGCACAGTCAGTAGCAGAATTTCCGAGAGGGCGTTTACTACAGAGACACCCACGCCGTGCAGGCCGCCGGACACCTTGTACGAGTTGTCGTCGAACTTACCGCCAGCGTGGAGCACGGTCATGATGACCTCGGCTGCCGACACGCCTTCTTCTTTGTGCACGTCTACCGGAATACCGCGACCGTTGTCGCGGACGGTGATCGATTCATCAGGATGGATGATGATACTGATGTCGTCGCAATGGCCTGCCAATGCTTCGTCGATCGAGTTATCAACCACCTCGAATACCATGTGATGCAGACCGCTACCGTCGTCTGTATCGCCGATATACATTCCGGGACGCTTGCGTACGGCATCAAGTCCTTTCAGCACTTTAATGCTGGACGAGTCGTACGTTTGATTTTCGCTCATGCAATCACTCCCGATGGTCGTGGGTCTGGGTGATACGGCCTTGTTCCACGTGGAACAAAGCGACTGGCGTTTCCGTCTGCCAGCCTTCCCTCAAAAATTCTTGGTCTACACAGGTGATAAATACCTGGCAGCGTAATTCTTCCAGCAAACGGCAAAGCGCCCGGCGATGGTTGTCATCCAGTTCGGAAGGCAAGTCATCGACGAGATAGATACACTGGCCGCGCCGGACCTGACTAACCAGATGTCCTTGCGCGATGCGTAATGCACAAACCACAAGCTTCTGCTGACCCCGGGACAAAATATCCGCGGCGTTGTGTGCGCCCAACCTAAGACGCAAGTCAGCGCGTTGTGGTCCGGCCTGTGTATGGCCCATCTGCTGATCGCGATTCAGGGAAGAAGCGAGCACTGTGCTCAGCTCTTTTTCCTTGTCCCATCCTCGGTAGTAGCTCAGGGTCAATCCTTCAAGCTCAACAAGTTCGCTCAAAGTTTGTTCAAAGACTGGCTTCAATGCCTTGATGTATGCCCGACGAAACTCGTCGATCTCATCACTCGCCAAGCACAGTTCACGGTCCCATGCCGCCTGCGAAGCGGCGTCAAGTGTACCATGCCGGAGCCATGAGTTTCGCTGCCTCAAGGCCTTCTGGAGCCTCTGCCAAGTGGCCATGAAACGAGGTTCCACGTGGAACACTCCCCAGTCCAGAAACTGTCTGCGAATCTTCGGTGCGCCTTCAAGCAATCTGAAACTGTCCGGATTGATGAGCTGCAACGGCAGAATTTCAGCAAGCTGTGCAGCACTGCGCGCATTCTGCCCATCGATGCGGATCTGGAATTCACCTTGTCTGTCACGCGCTACACCCAGACTGCTATGACCGCCTTGGGCAAGCTCGACTTGACCGAAGACCGTGCAAGACGGTTGCTCGTACTGGATGACTGGAAGCAGACGGCTGCTGCGGAACGAACGAGCGATGCCCAGCAGATGGATAGCTTCCAGTACGCTGGTTTTGCCGCTGCCGTTGGCGCCGTAAAGGATATTGATACGCGGAGAGGGGGAGAGGGTCACCGGGTGCAGATTGCGCACCCCGGTGACCGAGATGCGGCTGAGAGACATCTAGGTTGCGCTGTACATGGTTACAGACGCATCGGCATGACAACATATGCCGAGTCATCATTGTCTGACTCTTGCACCAGCGCACTGCTGTTGGAGTCAGACAGAATCAGACGCACTTGCTCGGTGGTCATTACGCCCAGAACGTCGAGCAGGTAGCTGACGTTGAAACCGATTTCCAGCGAGTCACCGTTGTACTCGACGCCGATTTCTTCTTCCGCTTCTTCCTGCTCAGGGTTGTTTGCCTGGATCTTGAGTTGACCGCTGGCCAGTTGCAGACGAATACCACGGTACTTTTCGTTGGACAGAATTGCGGTACGGCTGAAGGCTTCACGCAGCGCCTGACGATCGCCCAGCACCAACTTGTCACCACCTTTTGGCAGCACGCGTTCGTAGTCAGGGAATTTACCGTCGACCAGTTTCGAGGTGAAGGTGAACTCGCCTGTGGTTGCGCGGATGTGATGCTGACCCAGTACGATGCTGACCATGCCGTCCTGCTCGGTAAGCAGACGAGCCATTTCCAGAATACCTTTGCGCGGCACGATAACCTGATGGCGGTCAGCATGTTCGATGTCGGCAGTCATCGAACACATTGCCAGACGGTGGCCATCGGTCGCGACAGCACGCAGTACGCCTGCGCTGACTTCAAGCAACATGCCATTGAGGTAATAACGCACGTCCTGCTGAGCCATGGCGAAGCTGGTGCGCTCGATCAAACGGCGCAGCTTGCTCTGACCCAACTGGAACGTCAGCGAACCCGGACCTTCTTCCACGGTAGGGAAGTCGTTGGCAGGCAGCGTGGACAAGGTGAAACGGCTACGGCCAGCCTTGACCACCAGCTTGGCGTCGTCGACCTTGATATCGATCAACGCGTCATTGGGCAGGCTTTTGCAGATGTCCATCAGCTTACGCGCAGGGACAGTAATTTCCCCAGGCTCGGCCGGCTCTTCCAGCTGCACGCGTCCAACCAGTTCGACTTCAAGATCGGTACCGGTCAGCGACAGCTGCTGGCCTTCGACGACCATCAATACGTTGGATAGCACCGGCAAGGTCTGACGGCGTTCAACCACGCCGGCCACCAATTGCAGGGGTTTCAACAGGGCTTCGCGTTGAATGGTGAAATGCATGGTCTAGTCCCTTGCCTTAATAAGCTGCACTGGCGTCATCACGTAGTCAGAGTGCGCAGCAGGTTCTTGTAGTCCTCGCGGATATCCGCGTCGGATTCCTTGAGCTCGTTGATCTTTCGGCACGCGTGCAGAACGGTTGTATGGTCGCGGCCGCCAAACACATCACCGATTTCCGGCAGACTGTGGTTGGTCAGCTCTTTGGACAACGCCATCGCAACCTGTCTTGGACGGGCTACAGAGCGGGAACGACGCTTGGACAACAGGTCGGAGATCTTGATCTTGTAGTACTCGGCAACGGTGCGCTGAATGTTATCCACACTCACCAGCTTGTCTTGCAGAGCCAACAGGTCTTTCAGCGACTCACGAATCAGTTCGATCGTGATGTCACGTCCCATGAAGTGCGAGTGCGCGATGACTCGCTTGAGCGCACCCTCGAGTTCACGGACGTTGGAGCGAATGCGTTGCGCGATGAAAAATGCAGCGTCATGGGGCAGATCGACCTTCGCCTGGTCTGCCTTCTTCATGAGAATCGCCACACGGGTTTCCAGTTCGGGTGGCTCGACCGCTACGGTCAGACCCCAGCCGAAACGCGATTTGAGACGCTCTTCGAGACCTTCGATCTCTTTCGGATAACGGTCGCTGGTGAGGATGACCTGCTGTCCGCCTTCAAGGAGCGCGTTGAACGTGTGGAAAAACTCTTCCTGCGAACGTTCCTTGCGGGCGAAGAATTGAATGTCATCGATCAGCAGCGCATCGACCGAGCGATAGAAACGCTTGAACTCGTTGATCGCGTTGAGCTGCAGCGCCTTGACCATGTCGGCCACGAAACGCTCCGAATGCAGGTAGACGACCTTGGCGTTCGGGTTTTTCTTGAGCAGATGGTTACCCACAGCATGCATCAAGTGCGTTTTACCCAGACCGACACCGCCATAAAGGAACAGCGGGTTGTAGCCGTGCTTCGGATTATCTGCGACCTGCCAGGCAGCAGCACGCGCCAGCTGGTTGGATTTACCCTCTACAAAATTCTCGAACGTGAACGTACGGTTCAGGTAGCTGGTGTGCTTGAGCGCACCTTCGACCTGCACGGTACGTTGTTCAGCGCGCGCTGGTGCCTGTTGAGAACTCGCACCGGCCATGGGATCGAAACTGTCACGCGATGGCTCGTTGTGAGCTGGCAGTTCCTGAGCAGGAGAGGGCGACGCTGCCTGGGCAACGGGCGCGGCAACCGGGGCGGGAGCCTGAACGCTGCTGGCCGAATTCGCAGACAAGGCTTGCGAAGCAGCTGCGGCGAGCGGTGCGTTAGGTGCGGCACGCGGCGCAGAGCTGCGTTTGCTTCCTATTAATAAGGAAAGCGCAGGCGCCATCCCTTGACCGTGTTCGCCAAGAAGCTCGAGCAATCGGCCCAGGTATTTTTCATTCACCCAATCAAGCACGAAGCGGTTCGGTGCATAGACACGCAACTCGTCGCCTTCGGCTTCGACCTGTAGCGGACGGATCCAAGTGTTGAATTGCTGGGCAGGCAGCTCATCGCGCAAAAGCTCCACGCACTGCTGCCAAAGTTCCACTGACAC